>NZ_JABGCI010000089.1 GCF_019799905.1 Trujillonella endophytica
CGATTGGAACAATTCCAATTTTGCCCTCAATGATAACTCTTATCATTAGGCCTTCACTAGTCATGAGTGACATCTAGCAATATGTCATGACGTACCCTAGGTGTGGGTGAATATACGAACGTGTAAATGAACCCTTCGTGCTATAAATAATCCCTCACCAAACAATGTCTCGATTAAGTTAGTTGGGTATGGATTCATGTCAAACCCTAACTTAATCATGCGTTACTAATTCACCAGATTATAATCTCAATTAGGTATACCCTTGAAACACTTTTCTTGGTAACCTTCTGCTTTGGCCAAAGACTCCATTGAGATAGTAACTGTGAACTAACTAAGACATTCGCCCTTTCTTATTAAGGGTGGTGATCCTCTATTGCACACTCACCTATCTTCATACATAACTCACTAGAGCCAATGAGCACCGATTACATCCTTGTGATTAAGGGTGTACGAGATACTATCAAACTCTAGCAATTCATATATAAGATAACACGTGGTGTCTCAAGTCTAAGGATTACAACTGTGACTATACACATGAGCAGCCTTTGACATACAAATAGAATTCCATAAGCTGTACTCATATTGGTCACGTTCAGTGTACTTGTTCTCTAACAAGCACCCACAGGTTTACTATAGTGTCTCTACACAGATGGTTCGAGACTCACCATCCTCCCATGGAGCTAGTAAAACCTGAGCTAATCTTAACGGTTTATAATCGTCCAAATATATAAACCTATGATCAGGAACTAGTTTAGGATAGATGTACTTGAAAGTTATAAGTCTCTCTATCTCAACACTTGAGATATAACTCTCTATCATACTATCCAAGGACTTTATCATGAACAGTAATTAAACACAAGTTTACATGATAAAATAGCCATATCATAAATGAATAAAGACATACAAGATAATATAATGAAATATAAAACCCTAAACTCAAAAGAACAATTGGTTTTAGGGCACATATCTAACAATCTCCTACTTGCACTAAATCCAATTAGTGACATAC
>NZ_JABGCI010000090.1 GCF_019799905.1 Trujillonella endophytica
GCTCCATGCGCTCTGATTCATTATTTTGATTCTGATCCAGGAGCACTACCAAAGTGTTTCAAAGAAGGGTTATCTTGACGTAGGTCTGCCTTTGGCCTAGATCAACCTAAGTTAAATGGAGTCTCTATCGCTCTGCTTAAAGAATCAAATATGAAACTTCATACACCTTAAAGTTCATAGGACGAAAAGAGATTTTTGTGAGGCCCTTATACTCATTATGCCTAGCATTGAATAGACTAGGTATTCACCTTATCAATATCTCAAATCAATGATGGGTTCTATTTGGCACCTAAATAGGCATCCAAATCGGACCGAACCATTTGTCAGGCTATTGTTCCGTCAAAGTCATGGAGTAAGACATCGATTTCTCAAAAAGATCAATTCTTTTGATTGCATGATGGACTCCCCTGAAAAACATTGGCGCGCGTGTAAACGAGGTGCTCTACCTAACTGAGCTATAGCCCTTGTGCTTGTGATACATATTTTATCATGTAGATAATTTCTTGTCAAGATGAATATTCCATGATCCAACATCATAACTCTTTGATCTGTTTGATTGCTATTGCTTATAAGTAATATTACATTTATAATCCATCGACGTGATGGGTCCCGTTTGTTTCTCTTTGTGATGATAAATGACCTACTTAACCCAGTGGTTAGAGTATTGCTTTCATACGGCAGGAGTCATTGGTTCAAATCCAATAGTAGGTAGAACTTATTAGATACCAGAGTCAATGGTATCTAATAAGTTTTTCTACTCACCGTTATTGATTTTATTTTGTATCTTTTCCATTCTATTTCATTTTTGAATTTAAATTTTTTTTCGTTGCATCAGAATCCGATTTCACTTGATTGTATTCAATCGGCAGAATCAAAATAAGGCGTATAAACAGAACCTCTTTATTCGGACGCACCAACTTAGTTATGAAATCACATTGATAGCCTCTACTCGTGTCCTAGCTCGTCTGAGAGC
>NZ_JABGCI010000091.1 GCF_019799905.1 Trujillonella endophytica
GGACTTGCTGCTTCTATGGCGGTCTAAGAAGGAGAACACATGCAAGTTACAGTGTGTGAGAGAAGGATTCTCCCTCCTCTCAATACACACGAAGCAGTTGCTGAATGCCACCAACTGGTTTTAAGTCGGATCTCTATCCTCAGACCTCCGATCGGCGATTGGAGGGATCCGTTCATTGATTACATTATGTTCGGAATCCTCCCAGAAGATCCAAAAGAACGGGTAAGTGTTCAAAGACGAACCCCAAACTTTCATTTGGATATTCCTTCAAAGATGCTCTATAGAAAATCCTACAATGGAGTACTTCTACGCTGCTTGTCACAACAAGAAGCTGAAGAAACCCTCAAAGAAGTGCATGCTGGTCTTTGTGGAGCCCATCAGGCTGGTCCAAAGCTCTACGATCAGATAAAAAGGTTAGGATATTACTGGTCTTCCATGGTAGCTGACGCAATGCAATTTGCTAAACGCTGCCAACAATGCCAAGTTCATGGAGATTATGTCCACATGCCTCCAGAATGGCTACATCCTACAGCGATCTCGTGGCCTTTTGAAGCCTGGGGCATGGACATTGTAGGTCCTATTTCCCCTCCGTCTAGCAAAGGTCATCGCTTCATCTTCGCCGCTACGGATTACTTCTCCAAGTGGTCAGAAGCATTCGCGCTCAATGAAATGAAGACGTCATCAGTCCTTCAATTTTTGCGCACCAACATCATTTGTCGCTTTGGCATACCTAAAAGATTCGTCCATGATAACGGACCACAATTCCGTGATCATAGATTCTACAGGTTCTGCGACAAATACAAAATCCAAAGTTGTCCTTCAACCCCGTACAATCCGGCAACGAATGGACTAGCAGAGGCCTTCAACAAGACACTCTGCAAAATCCTCAAGAAAATGGTCTCTAGCCACAAAAGAGACTGGGGCGACAAACTATATGAAGCTTTGTGGGCTTATCGAACCA
>NZ_JABGCI010000092.1 GCF_019799905.1 Trujillonella endophytica
CTAAATATTATTTACTTTGTTACATTTGAAATAAATATTCAAAGTAGTAAATAATTTTGTTAATACTAATTATATTTGTATTATTAGAATATTAACTAGACTTCCCAGTATATAGTAAATTTAAGAGGCCTATATTAATACTAAAACGTCAAAATTATAAATTTCATGTCCTATTTGAGAAAGAATTCATTTTTGATTTAATTTTTTCAATTAAAGCGATACCTTTAATTGTTAAATGTTTTTTATTTAAGATTAGTATATAAACTCTTCTTCATTTAACATAATTTAGGTATTTACTAGATAATAAATGATACTTATCAAAATAATTAAGAACCTTTTGCGCACTACCAAAACTTATAGAACCGTAATAATATGTATCTTGACTAGATCTGTATCCGACATAACCACCAAATGCATTTTGAATTTGATCTAAGATAAATCTTGTCTTTTGATCCACTTGATAATTTAATCTCATCTCTTTACCATATTTTCTACGTTGTATATTTAATATCTTTATTTGAAAAGAGGAATCTGCATCTGAAAATCCAGCTAATCAATATGAATCAAGAATATTAGATGTATTTATTTTTTGAGGAATAATAGGATTATTTATCAAATCAGTCGGATCTTGTAAGTTTTTATTGATACGTTCAAGCATGTCATTAAATTTTTGTAATTTTGCTTCAGTTCTTAAGTGACCATTTATTAATTTAGATATCTTTATTGCTCCAGCTTTATTTGAATTATAAATTAATACATTTTTACCTTTAATAGAACTGATTTTTCCATAACCAATTCTTTTTTTTATATAATAAGCTAAAGGTGCATCAAGTATATAGAAAGCGATAGTAATATTTATTCCTTCTGTCTTAATAGAATCATCACCTTCAATTAAACCTGCTAAATAAGCTCCAAATTCATTATCTGTAATAGGTTTCCTATGTATA
>NZ_JABGCI010000093.1 GCF_019799905.1 Trujillonella endophytica
CACGTAATCCTTTAAAAGGCGTTTTGAGTGAGTTATTTCAGCTTCACGCTTTCTTTCCTTTGAATAAAAATTCAATCAAGTAGAGCTTTAAGTTCAATTATTTTATTTGTGGTAAACAAGTAGTTAGTTTATCGGAATCAAAGTCAAAATCCGAAGAATGGAGTTTTCTTTGGTGACATAAGATCTAATTATAGAAAGAATCAAAAGTTGCGAAAAATGTTTTTTTCTCGAGATCTTTTTTTTACCCATATTCCTGATTAGTAATCATCAAGCCTCTATCAACAAGATAAAAGAGCTAATTTTTCCTTTCGCGAAATTAGGCAAGGCAACTAAAACGAATTTCATATTCCCTTCTTACGTATGTATATATAATATAATTCAAATAGAGATATAGAGTCTTGCATCTTTCTATATCTCCTGAGAATCCCCATTTTTTCTAATAATCCCTGTTGGATCGGATTCTAACGAATCTTTCGGAAATTTGTAAGAAACTCTTTCTTTTAAATTATAAGACAAGAAGAAGAATAATAAATGGATTATCATACATATATTTCATGTAGAAAAATGAAATGAATAAGTCCATTTATTTAGTTCTACATTCCTTGCACTTATTATATACTCAATTATTATATATACTCACTTATAGTATAATTATATATGAATTCTAATTATTATAAGATATCTTTATAACAATATAAGAATAACAGGTACAAATATTAAATCGAGGTACCCATTCTATGATAAATCTCGACTTACCCTCTGTTTTGGTGCCTTTAGTGGGCCTAGTAGTTCCGGCAATGGCAATGGCTTCTTTATCTCTTCCTATTCAAAAAAACAAGATTTTTTAGATCCAATGGGACCAAATCTCAGCCATTTTTTTTTTTTCAAGACTTAGACTTGAATCATAACACAGATATCTATTTAGTGGAATATGGTATAAGATGTG
>NZ_JABGCI010000094.1 GCF_019799905.1 Trujillonella endophytica
TAACTGCTGTTTGAGTATAAACTAATCTTGAATTACCTGTAGGCGATCTTCTAGCTATATGAGCATCCCCTAATAAAATCCCTATTAAAATATCTTTAACTTCATCAGGTAATATTATTGAAGATCTTTGAGAAGGAGATAAACGAGTTATTCCTTTTGTAGATCGTGCTGCAAATAAAACTAGTTGTGAAGTAAACAGTATTATAATAGGATCTCAATCTAATCAGAATTATAATTAATGTTGTAATAATTTTAATTTTGGACTATATCTTCAATTAACTTTTTTTTTTAAGTTAATTGTCTTGCATGTAGTCTCTGAGGATGTATTATAATCCCATATAATAAAAGGAATCTATTTTCCTAATGGTTTATTTGGGATCAATTAATTTTTCCTACTGATTGTTTCCCCTAAGGGAAAATTTCCAGTATATAGCAAGATTTTAAAATGACATTTATTTCCCATATCATTCTGGTACAATAGAAGCTGGAGTAACTAGAGGATTACCAGGGATGTAATTATCTGGATGACCTAGTGTATTAGGTGAAAAGAATACAAATAATGCGAATGCAAGTAAGAATACAAATACTGTAATTAAATCTTTAAAGATAAAATATGGATGCATTGGTAATCTATCTATATTCCCTGTGATTCCTAAAGGATTTGATGATCCATGCACGTGCAATGCCATTAAATGCATTACTACTAAAGCAGCTAATACAAATGGTAATAAATAATGTAAAGCAAAGAATCTTTGGATTGTTGGATTACTTACTGAGCGGTAAATGTTGATAGTACTTAAATAAATATTAGTTAAGTATACCTATTTAGTTTATTGATTAATTAAATAAATATTTAATTATATCCTCCCCCCCTCTCAAAGAGGGGAGAGGGATGCAAACTAGGTATTCCATATTATATATTATATATATAATAC
>NZ_JABGCI010000095.1 GCF_019799905.1 Trujillonella endophytica
GATTATATATGAAATAAAGCAAAAGCTCTCAAAAATTAAAAAAAGTAAAAATGAAGCTGAAAACAGCTAAAAATTTATAATAATCCTTATTTCCAAATATTTTGATTTAAAATAAACATATTCGATTATTTCATATCAATTGTAAGCAGAAAAATATAATATATTAGGTATAGTAGCTGGATATTTTTTCCCTTCCCAATATTTAATCATATTAGGTTGAGTTCTACATATATTTACTGCGTTCACACAACACTACAAATTAACTTTTTACAAAAAAAGCTTCGATTTTATCCAGATAGTTAACATACAATTTTTTTTCAAGGCTTCAAAAAGCATTTAATTCTCTTTAAAATATTAAACTCACTCTTCTTTAGTATAAAATAAGTATATATATTGATATATTTATATTTGTGTCATCGCTCATAACATGCACCATATTCAAAACACACAGATAGACACACACCCCTTCTTAAAAATTCATATATCAGAGTAAACCAGACTCTATTTAACAAATTCACAAGTAGTATTCTATAAATATACTCAATTTGAATTTTTAAAATTTTCATTCATAGTATATCCTTTTTCAAAACATAAATAATGTCTACGGCCATATCTAGTGGAAAACAGAATTTCCCGTCCGATCAATGGTACTTAAGCCGCTAAGAGCCTGACCGAGTAGTGTAGTGGGAGACCATACGCGAAACTCAGGTGCTGTAGTCTTTTTTTTTTGTATTTTTCTATATTTACTAAGCGCACAACACAGGGTAATTTGCACAGCCAGCAGTTAAATCAATGATTTTTCAACAAAAAATTTTTTTCTCTTAACTTCTACTCACTTCCTTTTGAATGTAACACTTGTCCCTATTCCTTTTTTTCTCTCTATTTAGTAGTAGCCCCTTGTGTGTGTAGGGTTTTTTTGGTTGTACT
>NZ_JABGCI010000097.1 GCF_019799905.1 Trujillonella endophytica
CATGTATGCCATCATGGGCCTATTTGAATTTACACTCAACAATTATTTCTCCACACAATTAAACAATTAAGGAAACCTTGCCAATCTAGGAAAGTGGCTAGAGAAGGGACCAAAAGACATATTTGCCCTTGGCTTCCAAAATGACCAAAATGTCCATGCTAACCCCATAGCAACACTAGGATCATTTTAACCTTAACTCATTCCACTAGAGAGTTATGGTTGCACTCCAGGGACAAATATTAAATTGCAAATAAAGCTCATCATAAATAGACGATTGTCTTTGACCTACCAAGTACAATGACCACAATGCCCCTCTATGTAACATCCATAATCAAGTAGGTTAACCGATGTACTATCTACCTTCTTGATTACATCTCATCCTTAGAACTTCATACCCTTGACTTAATCATCATCCGGATATCATTCTCTTGATCCAGGGAGCGACCCACAAGTTCAATATCCATATGGAACATCCATATACTAAGATCTTAGATTCTGATGATTAATCGGATAATTCTAAGGGGACGATCATTCCATCTCTCGATGGCATAGATTCCATATTGCATTTGCACGTCCCAACTAATCAAGCTCGAGTACCCAAAACACAGAGCTATTGACCCCTGAAAAAGAATCTCACCCATAGTGAATTAAAGCACAAGAACCTGACTTCGTCAGTTCATCCACAAATGCTCAAGATTAAGAGCACTGGTCACTCAGTAGCATAAGGTGACTTGATCTCTTTCTGTGATAGTACTATTTTAGAGATATCACCTTTAGTGGTCCTGTTCAATGCATGACACATGCACTAATGAGATAAATCCGGGAAGGACCTCCCGTGACTAAGGTAAATCACCCTGAAATCAGGAGAGTTACTCATTATAGCTTCTACCAAGATGAAGTGCCCAACTCCATCTT
>NZ_JABGCI010000010.1 GCF_019799905.1 Trujillonella endophytica
TGTGAAGCGGTCACCAGCTCCCGGACGTGCTCCAGGAGAGAGCCGTCGGGCAGCTCGTCCAGGTCCAGGGACGCGAGGGCGTCCAGCACCGACCGCAGCTCACCCACGACCCCTCCTGACCGCTTCGAATGTGTGTTCGATTCTCGCGGATCTCGCGAAGGCGAAGTGAGTGTTTCCCCAGGTCAGTGGCCTGTCCACAGCCTCCGACGTGGCCTTGCGTCGGCCACTCAGGACGGCTGGGAGCGCCCGACCAGGGTGGCGAGCTCGGTGCGGTTGGCAGCGCCCAGCTTGGCCAGGACGTTGCGCACGTGGCTCTCCACGGTGCGTTCCGAGAGCACGAGCTCCTCGGCGACCCTGCGGTTGGTCCAGCCGCGGGCCACGAGCGCGGCGATCTCCCGCTCGCGGGCCGTCAGCGGGTCCGCCTCCCGCGCGGCCCGGGCGGCCCGCTCGACCAGCGCGGCCGCCCGGCGTTCCGGCACGGGCATGCCCAGGCGCCGGGCCTCGGCGGCGGCCGCGCGGGCCAGGTCTCCCGCCCGGGCCAGGTCGCCGCGGTCGGCCCGGTCGCCGCGGTCGAGCAGCGCCCCGGCCAGCCCGATCCGGTCGAGCACCGTGGCCGGCCGGGCACCGGTGGACGCGTCCACCGCGAGCGCCTCCTCGAACCACGCGACCGCCTCGTCGAGCCGGCCGCGCAGCACCGCCAGCCGGCCCAGCAGCGAGTGCCACGAGCCCTGGCAGTAGACGCCCGCCCCACCGGCCACCAGGGGCCGCGGGGCGAGCTGCTCGTGCAGGAGTTCGGCGGCGTCGGCGTCCCCGAACGCCTCCACCAGCGGCACCAGGTTCAGGGGCACGCCCGAGGAGGCGACGAAGTCCGGGTCGGTCATGCGCTGCCGGATCTCCGCGTAGCGGGCCGCGGCCTCCTCCCGGCGCCCCCGCAGCAGGTCGACCAGGGCCTGGGACACCTGGACGACGGGCATCTCGCCGGCGCGCTCCAGCGTCGTGAGCAGCGAGGGGTCCCACCCCGCCACGTCGCCGGTGACCAGGGAGTGCTGCAGCTGGAAGGCACCCGACAGGCCGACGGCGGACAGGTCGCCGACCAGCTCGGTCGCGCCGATCTCCCGGGCCTCGTCGTTGAGCGCGACAGCCTCGGCGAACCGGCCGAGCAGGGCCGCCAGGGAGGCCCGCAGCCGCCGGTCGTGCCAGCGGACCATCGGCAGCCGGGTGCTCGTGGCCAGGGCCGACACCCGGTCCAGCTCGTCCCGGACGACGTCCATGTCGCCCACCTCGAGCCCGGCGTCGATCCGCCACTTGGCGCCCCAGAGCTCGGCCAGCGGCTGACCGCTCGCCGCGGCGTGCTCGATCGCCAGCCGCCCCAGGTGGAGTCGCTCGTCCACGTCCAGGGCGGTCGGGGCGGCCTTCATCCGGGCGCGGACCGCGTCCAGCACCGCCTCGGGACTCCCGCTGCGCTGGGCGAGGTCGAGCGCCTCGGCCGCGTGCGCAGCCGCCACCCCGAGCCGTCCCGCGTCGGCCAGGGCGGAGGCCGCCTGGGAGAGCAGCCGCGAGCGGAGCTCGGGGGAGACGTCGCCGTCGAGGGCGGCGAACGCCCGCTCGCACATCCGCACCATCGCCGGCGGGAAGGACGGGTCGTTGACGTCGTGGACGGCGAGGGCGGCCGCGGCCAGCAGGTCGGTGCGCCCGGCGGCCGCCGCGGCGTCGGAGGCGGCCAGGGCGTGCTCCATGGCCGCGCCGAACCGGCCCGCCCGGTACTCGGCCGTCGCCAGGTCGACCAGCAGCCCGGCGCGCTCCTCGTCGTCCGCGCCGGCCCGCCGGCCCGCGTCCAGAGCCGTGGCGAGGTAGCGCGCGGCCTCGGAGAAGGCGAGCAGCCGGGTCGCGGTGGCGGCGGCCCGCCGGGCCCAGGTGGCCGCGCGGCGCAGGGTGTCCGGCCCGGACGAGGCCCGCAGCCAGTGGCCGACCACCAGCGCGGCCGCCGCGTCGTCGTCGGCGGCGAGCCGCTCGAGCGCCTCCGCGGCCCGGCGGTGCAGCTCCTCGCGGACGCTCGGCGCCAGGTCTTCGTAGACGGCGTCGCGCACGACGGCGTGGGCGAAGCGTCGGCGTCCGGGGGCATCCGGGACGGCGGCGAGCACCCCGGCCCGGACCGCGGCGTCCAGGCCCGCGACCACCTCCTCGGCGGGAAGCCCGGTCACCGCCGCCAGCGGGCCGGCGTCGACCTCCTCCCCGAGCACCGCCGCCGCGTCGAGGAGGTCGAGGGCCGCCGGCGGCAGGGCGGTCAGCGTCGTCCGCACCAGGGCGCGCAGCTCGGTGTGCCCGTCGGTGACGCCGGTCCCCGCGTCGGCGGCACCGGCGACCGCCCGGAGGTAGAGCGGGAGCCCACCGCTGCGCCGGTGGACCGCCCGGACGACGTCCGCGGTCACCGCGCTCGCGGGCAGGTAGGCGCGGACGTCGTCCTCGGTGAGCGGCGGCAGCCGCAGGGTGCGGACGCCGGGTTCGCGCAGCAGCTCGGGCAGGGCGGCGTCGAGGGGCCGGTCGGTCCGCGCGCCCCCCGGGTCGCGGTGGGTGCCCACCACGAGCAGCCGGGACCGGGGCAGGTCACCGGCGAGGTGCCGCAGCAGGCGCAGCGAGGACTCGTCGGCCCAGTGCAGGTCCTCCAGGACCACGACCAGGCCGGCCCCGGCCGCGCACTCGACCAGGGCGTCGGCGGTCGCCGTCGCCATCCGGAACCGGGCGGCGTCGGGGTCGGCGCCCTCCCCGGCCCGGTCGACCTCGGCCAGGGCGCCGGCCACCGCCGCCGAGACCGCGGGCAGGGCACGCAGCACCCGCCGCCACGGCCACAGCGGCGGTGCCCCCGGGTCGTCGACGCACCGGCCCCAGGCCACGGCGCAGGTCGCACCCGCGACCGCCTCCTCCACCGTGCGGGTCTTGCCGATGCCGGCGGGGCCGGACAGCAGGAGCAGGCCGCCGGCGCCGCCGGCCGCCGACGCGACCCGCGCGGTCAGCTCCGCCAGCTCGGCCCGGCGGCCGACGAACGGGCTCCCGGAGCCGGTCGTCGGCGTGGACATGGCGCGCAGTATCCGCGCGGGAGGCCACGCCGGGAACCGTGCCGGCCCGTCGCCCCGGGAGCGTCAGTACGTACCGAGGTCCCGTGGTTCCACGGATGTCGCGACGGCGCCGTCGCCGGATCGTCCTCCGCGTCGGGACCGGAGCCGCCGGTCCCCGCGGGGAGGGGATCCCATGTACGCCACCATCCACCCGTTCACCGGGCCGGCCACCGCATCCGGCACCGCCGTCACGGGCGGCGCCGACCCGGTCGGCACCGTCGTCCTCGCGTCCCCCGACGGCGGCACCGGTGGGACGGTGCTCGCCCTCTGGCCGGACGCGGACACGGCTGCCGACGCAGCCGCGAAGACCGGAGCCGACCGCGTCTACCGGGTGGAGGACGTGATGCGCGGCCCGGCCGCCGGACGTCGGCCGCTGTTCGCCCAGGTCACCTGGATCAACGGGGACGGCGACCGCGCCCGCGCCGACGCCGCCGCGCACGGTGGGCGGGACCGGATCTGGCCCGCGGTGCGGGGGATCGACGGCCTCGTCGAGGTGCTCGCGCTGCGCAGCGACGACCACCGCGTCGTCGTCGTCGGGCTGGCCACCGGCCGCGAGACGCACGACGAGGTGCAGCGCACGGTCATGGCGACGCCGCTGCTGCCGGACGAGGACCCGGCCCTGCTGACCGGCGCCGACCGGATCGACCTCGTCCGCGTGGTCTCCGCCCAGTTGCCCTCGGCGGTCCGGTCGTGACCGCCCCGCTCGGCGCCGTCCGCGTCGCGGCCGGCACGTGGTCGGTCTCGGCCTCCCGGACGCGCGTCGGCTTCGCCGTCGGCAACCTGGGCCGCACCGTGCACGGCACCATGCCCTGCAGCTCCGGCGACCTCGTCGTCGACGCGACGGGCACCCCCGTCGGGGCGCGCGTCGAGATCGACCTGCGCGGCGTCGACACCGGCCTCGCGAAGCGCGACGCCGACCTGCGCGGCTCACGGTTCCTCGCCGTGGACCGCGAGCCGACCATGACCTGGTCGGCCGACCGGTTCGTCCCCGCCGGCGACGGCGGGTGGACCGCCGAGGGGACGCTGTCGGTCCGCGGGACCCGCGCGCCCCTGGCGGTCACCGGCCACGTCGAGGGTGCGGGCCTGCGCGGCGAGTGGGTGCGGGTCCGGGCCACGGCGGTCCTCGACCGCGCCGCCGTCGGCATCCGTGCCCCCGCCGTGCTGATCGGCCGGCGGGTGGAGGTCACCGTCGACGCCTGGCTGACCCCCACGCAGACGGGCCGCCCGGGGCCGCACACCGGCACCGAGCCGGTCGTCGCGGAGCGGGCCGACGCCGCCGCACCGCGCCGATCCGGCCCGTCGGTGCTCGGAGCCGGGGCGCTGGCCACCCTCCTCCTGCTGGCCGGGTGCGGGTCCTCCGACGACCCCGACGAGGCCGCCTCGGGCGGGGACGTCGGCGGCTCGTCGCCGGCGGTCGGCGGGAACGTCGACGCCTTCTGCCAGGCCGTCGTCGCCTTCGACGCGCTGCCGAGCCCCGGCGGCGAGGGGCCGCCGTCCCCGCAGGAGGTCAGCGCGTTCGGCGAGCGGGTGGCCGGGCCGGTCCGGGCGATCGCCGACAACGCGCCGCCCGAGGCGGCGGACGCCGCCGCCACCCTCGAGCAGCTGCAGGCCCGGCTCGTCGGGGGTGACGGCTCCGTCTTCGAGGACCCGGCGGCCTTCGTGGCGCTGGCGGACATCGAGCAGGCGGTGGCCGACGACTGCGGCTTCACCAACGTGGCCGTCACCGCCGTCGACCACGCCTTCGAGGGGGTCCCCCCGACGGTGCCCGCCGGCGAGACGAACTTCCTCATGGCGAACAGCTCCGCCCACGACGAGGAGCACGTCATGCTCGTGGCGAGGCCGGCCGACGGGCAGGCGATCACCCCCGAGGAGTTCGTGGCCGATCCCGAGGCCAGCTTCGGCCGCCTCGAGGTCCTCGGTGCCGCCTTCGCCGCACCTGGTGCCCAGGGCGGGATCACCCTCGACCTCCCGCCGGGCGACTACCTGCTCATCTGCCCGATCTCGGCCGACGAGGCCGCACCGCCGCACTTCGTGCTCGGGATGATCACGTCGCTCACGGTCACCTGACCGCGCGACGCGCGCCCGGGGCGCCCGCCGAGGGGGAGTCCCGGGCGCCGTGCCGGACCGCGCCGGCTTGCCGCACCCGCCCTCGCCCGACAGGGTCGGGGGGTGCCCGGGACCTTCGCACGGGGGCTGGCCGCGGGAGCGGCCGGTACCACCGTCCTCAACGCCGTCACCCACCTCGACATGGTCCTGCGCGGCCGGCCGGCCAGCACCACACCGGAGCGGACGGTGGACGCGCTCGCCGCGACCGCGGGCGTCGAGGTGCCCGGCCGGGGGCGGGTCCGCGAGGACCGCCGCACCGCGCTCGGAGCGCTCGCCGGCATCGGCACGGGGCTGGCGACCGGGGTGCTGGCCAGCGCTGCCCGCTCGGCGGGGATCCGGTTCCCCGGCGCGGTCGGGACGGTCGCGACCGGCGCCGCCGCGATGGCCGCCAGCGACGTCCCGGCCACCCTCCTCGGCGTCGGCGACCCCCGCACCTGGAGCCGCGCGGACTGGGTCGCCGACGCGGTGCCGCACCTCGCCTACGGCGCGACGGTGCACGCGGTGCTCGGGTCCGTCCGCACCGACCGGGAGCGCGCGATCCCCCGGGGCTCCGCCGGCGCGGGGTTGACCGTCCGGTCCGCTCTGCTCGGGGTCGCGACCGGCAGCCGCAGCTCGCTGGGCTTCGCCGCGCCGGAGCTGACCGCCCCCACGAAGCCGGGCCGGCTGGGCACCAGCTCGACGCCGGCCCGCGTGCTCGGCGCGGCCGGGCTCGTCGGGGAACTGGTGGCGGACAAGTCGCCCGGCGCCCCCGACCGCACGGCGCCGCAGGGGCTGGTCCCGCGCCTGGTCGGTGCCGCGGCCGGGGCGACCCGGCTGTCCGAGCGGGAGCGGGCCAACGCCGCCCTGCCGGCCGTCGCGGCGACCGCCGGGGCGCTGGGCGGGGCGTTCGGCGGGCTGGCCTGGCGTCGCTGGGCGAGCACGCGTCTGCCGGACTGGCAGGCGGCGCTGCTCGAGGACGGCGTCGCCCTCGCGCTGGCCGCGCTGGCGTGCGTGCCGGGCCGCAACCGCCGTCCGCTGGCCGTCGTCCCGGGCTGACCGCCGCTCCCGGCGCGGCGAGCCGGCCCGGACGTGGCCTCGGACGTGGACCGGTACGTGGGCGGGGCCACGGTCGCGCGGGGCATCAGGGGGTGCTCCGCGCTGTTGAATCCGATGTGAGCACCGCGCACGACCGGCACACCCCGACCCCGACCCCCATCCACCCTTCGACCGGCCTGTCCGCCCGGTGCCTGCGCCACCGGGTCTGGATGGCCGCCTGCGGCGACTGCCGCGACGCCCACCGGGATCCCCGCTCCGCTCGCTGAACCGGAGCCGGGCCCCCGGACGGCGCCCGGCCACTGCGGGAGACAATGGCCGCATGAGCGAGCAGACCGAGCAGAAGAGCATCGGCAAGCGGGCCAACGAGCTCAACGCCCAGATCCGCTACACGATGTGGTCGGTGTTCCGGCTGGCCCGTCCGCTCGCCGACGAGCAGCGCACCGCCTTCGCCGACGAGCTGCAGGGGCTGTTCGACGAGCTCGCCGGCAAGGACGTCGTCGTCCGCGGCACCTACGACGTCGCCGGCTTCCGGGCCGACGCCGACCTCATGGTCTGGTGGCACGCCCCGACCGCCGAGGTGCTGCAGGAGGCCTACACCCGGCTGCGCCGCACCGCGCTCGGCCGCCAGCTCGAGCCCGTCTGGTCGCAGTTCGCCCTGCACCGGCCCGCGGAGTTCAACCGCAGCCACATCCCGGCGTTCCTCGCCGACGAGGAGCCGCGCCGGTTCGTCTGCGTCTACCCGTTCGTGCGCTCCTACGAGTGGTACCTGCTGCCCGACGAGGAGCGGCGGGACATGCTCAAGGAGCACGGCATGCAGGCCCGCCCGTACCCGGACGTCCGGGCCAACACCGTGGCCGCCTTCGCCCTCGGCGACTACGAGTGGATGCTCGCCTTCGAGGCCGACGAGCTGCACCGCATCGTCGACCTGATGCGCGACCTGCGCGCCAGCCGGGCCCGGCGGCACGTGCGCGAGGAGGTGCCGTTCTACACCGGCGTCCGCAAGTCCGTCGGCGAACTGGTCAGCGACCTCGCCTGAGGCGGAGGAGATCCGTGGGCGTGAGGCCCACGGATCTCCTCCGGGTCACCCCGGCAGGAAGCGGACCGCTGCCGAGTTGATGCTGTACCGGTCGCCGGTGGGGGTCTCCGGGGCGTCGTCGAAGACGTGCCCGAGGTGGCCGTGGCAGGACGCGCAGCGCACGGCGACCCGCGGGAACCTGCCGGTGAGGTCGGGCCGCAGGTGCACGTTGGCCGCGCTGCTCGGCGCGTAGAACGACGCCCAGCCCGACGTCGACTCGATCTTGGTGCGGGAGCGGAAGACCTCGAGCCCGCAGCCCCGGCAGTGGTACGCGCCGCCGACCTTGGTGTCGACGTACTCCCCGGACCACGGCCGCTCGGTCCCGCCGCGGCGGAGGACGGCGAACTCGCGGGGGCTGAGCTGGGCGCGCCACTCGTCGTAGCTCTGGACGACCGTGGGCTCGTCGTCGTCCTCGGGCAGCACGCGCGCCACCGTAGGGGCTCCGCCCCAGGTCAGGGGGGAGGCGGCGGGCGCGTCGGCGGTCAGCCCTGATCGGGCCGGAGTCGGATGCTCACCGAGTTGATGCAGTACCGGTCGCCGGTGGGGGTCTGGGGCGCGTCGGCGAACAGGTGCCCGAGGTGGCTGTGGCACGTGCCGCACAGGACCTCGGTGCGCAGCATCCCGTGGCTGCGGTCCTCGCGGAGGACGACGTTGTCCGCGGCGGTCGGCTGGTAGAACGACGGCCACCCGCAGTGACTGTCGAACTTCGTCTCCGAGGTGAACAGGTCGGCCCCGCACGCCCGGCAGGTGTAGGTGCCGACGGTCTTCGTGTCGACGTACTCGCCGGTCCACGCCCGCTCGGTGCCGGCCTGGCGCAGGACCGCGTACTCCTCGGGGGAGAGCTGGGCGCGCCACTCGGCGTCGCTCCTGGTGACCTTCGGCTGCTGCCCGGCGGACGTCGTCATGGCTCCACGGTACGGCGGCCGCGCCACCCGCAGGGGTGTCGCGGTCACCGCCCGAGGCCGGCCTCCCGGGCCCGCACGATGGCCTGCGCGCGGTCGGTGACCTGGAGCTTCGTGAGCACGTTGGACACGTTGTTGCGCACGGTCTTGGGCGACAGGAACAGCGCAGCGGCGATCTGCGCGTTGGAGCGGCCGGCGGCCACCAGGTCCAGCACCTCCCGCTCCCGCGCGGTCAGCTGCGGGAAGGCGGTGTCCGGGCCGCCGGGGCGGGCGGCGAAGAACTCGGCGATCCGCCGGGCCAGGGCCGCCCCGAAGACCGCACCCCCGGCCGCGACGGTGGTGATCGCCCGCACGACCTCCTCCTGGTCGGCGCCCTTGAGCAGGTAGCCGCGCGCCCCGGCGCGGACGGCGGCGAAGACGGTGCCGTCGTCCTCGGTCATCGTCAGGACGACGACGCCGATCGACGGGCTCTCGGCGGTGATCCGCCGGGTCGCCTCGATGCCGTCGAGCACGGGCATCTGCACGTCCATGACGACGACGTCGGGCTGCTCCTCCAGCGCCAGCGCCACCGCCTCGGCGCCGTCGGCGGCGGTGCCGACCACGGTCAGGCCCGGCACGGAGCCCAGCAGCATCGCCAGGCCGTCCCGGTAGACCGGGTGGTCGTCGACCACCATGACGCGCAGCGGCTCCTCCGGCTCGCTCACGGCGCTCCCCCTCCCTCGACGGGCAGCACGGCCCGCACCACGGTCCCGCCCTCCGGCGGGCACGACACCGAGCACCGGCCGCCGAGCTCGGCCGCGCGCTCCCGCAGCGAGACGAGGCCCACCCCCGCGGGAGCGGCCGGGTCGATCCCCACGCCGTCGTCGGCCACGGTCACCACCAGCCGGCCCGCGTCGTCGCGGCCCAGCTCCACCCGGACCGTGCCGGCCGCCGCGTGCCGCGCGACGTTGGCCAGGGCCTCCGACGCGATCCGGTAGGCCGCCACCTCGACGGCCGCGGGCAGGCCGTCGGTGCCCGGCCCCGACGACACCGTCGTCGAGACGGCAGCCGGCAGCAGCCGGTCGGCCTGCTGGCGCACGGCCCCGGCCAGACCGAGGTCGTCCAGTGCCGGTGGGCGCAGGTCGTGCACCAGCCGCCGCACGTCGGCCAGGGCGCCGGCCACCTCGTCGCGGGCCTGCCGCAGCACCGCGTCGGCGTCCGCGGGCCGGCCGGCGGCCAGGTTGCGGGCGGTGTCGATGCGCAGGACGACGGCGCCCAGGCTGGGGCCGAGCCCGTCGTGCAGGTCGCGGCGCAACCGCCGGCGCTCCTCCTCGCGGGCGGTCACCAGCTGCTCGCGGCTGGCCTGCAGCTCCGCGGCGAGGGCACTGGCCCGGGCGGCAGCGGCGGCCTGCCGGACGACGTCGGCCAGCAGGCGCTCGTCGCGGGCGACCAGCTGGGCGCGGACGCCGTCCCGGGGGAGCAGCAGCCGCCCGACCTCCTCGCCGCGGTAGGCGATGGGCAGGCTCTGCACCGCGCCCGGGCGCCGTCCGGACTCGGCCAGCACGCGCTCACCGGAGGCCGAGTCCACCTCGACGCCGACGTAGGACGACCGGAACGCCTCGGCGACGGCGGCGGTGACGGCCATGAGCTGCTCCTCGGCGCCGTCGGAGCGCTCCAGCCGTTCGGCGAGGGCGGACACCACCCGGTAGGGGTCCTCCCGCTCGCCGAGCACCCAGCGGCGGACGAGGCGCCACGCCTGGGCGCGCAGCGGCACGTACAGGCCGGTCACCACGAGCAGCGCGAGCAGGGTGGCGTCCTGGTCCCCGAGGCGGTCGCCGAGCAGCGCACCGGCGCCGGCCACCACCGCCAGGTCGAGCAGGACGACGGCGACGGCGAGCCCGCCGTAGACGAGCGTGCCGCCGAGGAGCCGGTCGATGTCGACCACCCGCGGCCGCAGGAGACCGACCGTGATGGCGCCGGCGGTGGCGATGACGGCGACCGACAGGGCGATCGAGCTGAGGTCGCTGGGCACCAGCACCGTCGCGGCCATCACCAGCAGGTCGACGACGGCGGCCCACATCAGCCACCGCATGCGCAGCCGGTGGTCCCCGGTGGCGCGCCGGTACCGCACCACCACGACGGCGACAGCCAGTCCGATGCCCACGAGGACGGCGGGGAAGGCCAGCCGCAGCAGCGGCAGGCCCACCGACTCCGGCAGCGGCAGGCTGGTCGGGTCGAGGTCCACCCCGCGGTACACCTCGGGCGTGGGGCCGCTGCGGGCGTCGGCGATCGACGACGGCAGCACCATGAGCAGCACGGGCAGCCAGCAGGTGAGCCCGAGGCCCGCCAGCGCCACCGCGCGCAGGCGCCCGCGCGGCAGCCGGCCGTCCGGGTAGAGCAGGAGCAGCAGCGGCAGCCCGATGAGCAGCCAGGCGCCGAACCGGTTGACGAACCAGAAGGCGACGGTCGCCCCCGGCCGTGGCGGGTCGTCCTGGATCGCGTAGGTCAGCCACGACCCGGCCAGCCCGTCCAGGGCCCACAGCAGGCCGGTCCCGAGGACGACCCACGACACCGCGTGGCGGTGCAGCCGGTGGACCAGCAGCGCGCCGGGGACGGCGAGGCCCACCCCGGGGGCGCCGATCACCCACCCCGGGGAGGCGAGGGCCTCCTCGCGGGCGGCGTCGGTGGTGGCGACGTCGAGGGCGACCGTCACGGCGGCGGCGGCGATCGAGACCGCCAGGACCGTCCAGGCGGCCAGGCGGACGGCCGCCGGTGCGCCACCCGGCGCGCGGCCCCCGTCGGACCCGGCCGGAGCCGCCGGCACCACCGGCGTCATCGGGGCTGTCGGGGCCGTCGCGGCCGTCGCGGCCGTCGCGGCCTCGGGGGCCGTCCGGGCCGCGCCGGCCGGAGCCGCCGGGCCGGTGTCCGGCGCCTCGTCGGTCTGCCCGGCCACCGGGGTCCCTGCCTGCACGCCGGGGATCCTCGCGTGCCGGTGTCCCGTGCGTCACGAGGCAGCTGTCCCGTGTCGCCCGGGACGGGGACGGTCGAGCCGGTCCGGGCCCTCCCGACCGGCCCGGCTGACGTGTGTCCGGCTGCCGGGTCGGTGCGTCCCGGGACGGGAGTCGGGACGGATTCGAGGGCAGCGGGCCCTGGGCGCCCGGGACGCCGTCCTCCGACGGTGGCACCAGGCCGGGGCACGAGGCGCCGGCGCCCGAACGGAGGACCCCATGACGCTCAGCACGACGCCCGTCCCCGCCCGCACCGACGCCCGCCCCACGGCGGGGGGAGCGCCGCAGCGGATCTCCCCCCGCGCGGTCCGCGGGGCCGGATGGGCCGTCGCCGCCGGCGCCTCGGCCTGGGCCGGCTGCATCCTCGCCTTCGGACTGGGCGACACCGAGGGCGCCGGGCTGGTCGTCTACGGCATCTCCGGGCTGCTGTTCCAGTTCGGACTCGTCGCCCTGGTCGCGGTGCAGCTGCGCACCGGCGCGACCGGGACCGGCCGGCTGGCCCGCGGGTTCCTGCACGCCGAGCACGTGATGCTGGGCCTGGCCATCCTGTCGTCGCTGCAGACGATCGTCGTCCCTGCCTGGGACGACCACCCGGCGGCGCTGGCCCTCGACGCCTTCTGGCCGCTGTCGATGCTCGGCATGTTCGCCATCGGCATCCGGATCGCCATCGCCGGTCGCTGGCGGGGGGCCGCGCGGTTCTGGCCGCTGGGTGCCGAGAGCTGGGCGCCGGTCTGCATCCCGGTGGCGGGCGCGCTGCCGGACGTCGCGCCCTACGTCGCCGCCGGTCACCTGCTGGCCGGCTACGCCATGCTCGGCGTCGTCCTGGCCCTGCGGCCGGAGCTCACCCTGCCCAGGGACTGAGGAAGGACCCCCCTCCCCACGTCACGCTCCGCGCGGCGCGGGACCCGGGAGGGGGCCACCGGTCGGTGCCCCGTCCTCCCCGGAGGGCGGGGCAGACTGCCCTCCATGACCGCTCCCGACGGCCCGCTGCCCGACGTCTGGTTCACCCGCGACCTGCCGGTGCTGAGGGCGATCGCCCGGCTGGTCGACGGTCCCGAGTACGGGGGCAACCCCTACCTGGGGCAGGTGGTGCCGGCCAGCGGACTGGCCAAGCCCGACGTGGTGGCCGCGGCGCGGGCGCTGGTGTCCGGCGGGTACGTCGAGGCGCTGACGAACTACGCGGGCGAGATCGTGCGGTTCACCGGGATCTCCGCGGAGGCGCGCCGGCTGGCCGGGCTCTGGCCCACGCCGCAGGAGCAGTGGGCGCGGCTGCTGGAGCAGGTCGCGGCCCGGATGGAGAACGCGCCGACCGAGGTGGAGCGTGAGCGCTGGCGGGTGCTGGGCGCGGCCGCGTCCGCCGTCGGCCCGGATTCCGGTGCGCTGCTCATGTCCGCGCTCATCGGCGGGTACGTGCCGCGGGCCCACTGAGGCCCCACCCCACCCGCCCCGACGCGACAGCGCCCCCGCCCGGCGATGCCGGACGGGGGCGCTGCGGACTGATCGGGAGGATCAGAGCGGGTTGACGTTCGCCGCCTGCGGGCCCTTCTGGCCCTGCTCGATGTCGAACGAGATCCGCTGGCCCTCATCGAGCGAGCGGTACCCGCTGGACTGGATGGCCGAGTAGTGGACGAAGACGTCAGGTCCGCCACCGTCGGGGGTGGCGAAGCCGAACCCCTTCTCGGCGTTGAACCACTTCACTGTTCCTTCGGGCATTGCTCGCTCCTAGCTGCGGTGGTGCATCGGGGTCCTGCCATAGCGCAGGGCCTTCCCGACGTCGCTGACCCTAGCCGTTCCGGGTGCCCGTGGGGAGGCGGGGCGTGCGCCCGGGTCCCGACGTTCTTGCGCTGATCCTGCGGAACCCGGGCGGGTGCGTTGCGGCGCGGCCCCGAGAGTCGTCCGTGCCGGAGGAACCGGCCACGGACACGCAGGGAGCCCCGTCATGAGCACCACCGCCGTTCTCGCCACCGCCCCGCAGCTCGTCGCGCTCGTCGACGTCGAGGACCTGGAGGACGGCGACCTGGCCGCCCGCATCGCCGAGATCGCCATGCCGACGGCGGACGTCCGTCGCCCGGTCCCCGCCCCGTTCGCCGCCCCGTTCGCCGCCCCGGCTGCCGCCCGGCAGGCCGAGGTCGACGCGGTGGTCGCCGCCTGGATCGTCGTCCGGGACCGGCGCACCGCCGTGCACGCCCACCGCCTCGGCGCCCGCGCCGCCGCGCTGCTCGCCTGAGTCCGGACCCGCCGCTCCCGGCCGGTCCGCTGCCCGGCGCTCAGCCGGACACGACGGTCAGCAGGACGACCGCGTCCTCGTCCGCGTGCAGGCCGTGCCGCCGCGGCGGGATCGCGCCGAGCCGGCCGGCGGGGAGCTCGACCGTCTCCTCGCCCGCGACCAGCCGGACCCGCCCCTGCAGCACGTGCAGGGTCGCCGTCCCTGGGCTGTCGTGCTCGGCCAGCTCCGCGCCGGTGCGCAGCGCGATCAGCGTCTGCCGCAGGCCCGGCCCGGGGGAGGGGAGCGTGCGGGCGGCGCGCCCTGGGGCGTTCGCGCCGGCCTGGTCCAGCAGCTCACGGCCCAGGGCCGGCAGGTCCGTGGTCCGGGTGTCCGGTGTCGTCATGGCGTCAGCCTCCTCGGCGGGCTCCGGCACGTCCCGGGGGGGACCGTGCTTGACCTCCAGCGCGCTCGAGGGTCGAGCCTCCTCCCCGGGAGAAATCGCTCGCGCCCGATGACTCCTCGGCGGACATTCCGTCGTACCCAGTGGGGATGCTCCCGGGTGCCGAGGTGAGGGAAGCCGATGACAACGCACACAGCACTGGCGATAGAGGCGAGCGGGCTCGTCAAGACGTTCGGGGAGGAGCGCGCGGTCGACGGGGTCGACCTCGCCGTCCCGGCCGGCTCCATCTACGGGGTGCTGGGGCCCAACGGCGCGGGCAAGACGACCACCATCCGCATGCTGGCCACGCTGATCCAGCCCGACGCGGGCAGCGCCCGGGTCCTGGGCCACGACATCGTGACCGAGGCCGACGCGGTGCGGGAGGCGGTGAGCCTCACCGGTCAGCTCGCCTCGGTCGACGAGGACCTGACCGGCCGCGAGAACCTCGTGCTGCTCGGCCGGCTCCTCGGCTACTCCCGCGGCGCCGCCCGCGAGCGGGCCGACGAGCTGCTCGACGCCTTCGACATCGCCGAGGCCGCCGGCCGGCTGGTGAAGCACTACTCCGGCGGCATGCGCCGCCGGCTCGACATCGCGGCGAGCATCGTCGTCACCCCGCGGCTGATGTTCCTCGACGAGCCGACCACGGGGCTGGACCCGCGCTCGCGCAACCAGGTCTGGGAGATCGTGCGGGCGCTGGTGGCCGAGGGGACGACGATCCTGCTCTGCACCCAGTACCTCGAGGAGGCCGACCAGCTCGCCAACGGCATCGCCGTGATCGACCGCGGCCGGGTCATCGCCGAGGGCACGCCCGGCCACCTCAAGGCGTCGGTCGGCACGGGGTCGCTGCACGTGCGGCTGCTCGACCCGGCGCGACGGGCTGAGGCCGCCGGGATCCTCGAGCGCACCGTGGGCACGGTGGTGCTGGAACCGGAACCGTCCGCCCTGTCGGCCACCGGCGCGGACGCCGAGCGGGCGGCGATCGGCGTCGCGGAGCTCGCCCGGGCGGGTGTGCCACTGGCCGACTTCTCGCTCCAGCAGCCCAGCCTCGACGAGGTGTTCCTCGCGCTCACCGGCCATGCCGCCGAGGAGGCCGCTGCCGCCGAGCCGTCCCCGTCCGCCGACACCCTGCAGGAGCACGCGTCATGACCGCGACCACCCGGGCACCCGGCTCCGCCGACACCGCGGCGGTCCGCCGCGCCATCTCCTCCACGCCCCGACCGGCCCGTCCCGGCCCGCTGTCGGCCGCGCTGACCTTCGGCTGGCGCGGGATGCTCAAGGTCAAGCACGTGCCCGAGCAGCTGCTCGACGTCACGGTCACGCCGGTGATGTTCCTGCTGATGTTCACCTACCTGTTCGGCGGCGCGATCGCGGGCTCCACCAGCGCGTACCTGGACTACACGCTGCCCGGGCTGCTGGTCATGTCGGTGCTGTTCACGACCGTCTACTCCGGGGTGGGGCTGAACACCGACCTGACGAAGGGCGTCGTCGACCGCTTCCGGTCGCTGCCGATCTGGCGCCCGGCGCCGCTGCTGGGCTCGCTGCTCGGCGACAGCGTCCGCTACGTCGTCGCCGGCACGGTCATCATCGTCGTGGGCGTGGCCCTGGGCTTCCGGCCTGATGGCGGCTTCCCCGGGGCCGTCGCGGCGCTGGCGCTGGTCGTCGTCTTCTCGTTCGGGCTGTCGTGGGTCTTCTCGGTCCTCGGCCTGCTGATGCGCACCCCGAACGCGGTCATGAACGCCGGCTTCATGGCGATCTTCCCGCTGACGTTCCTGTCCAACGTCTTCGTCGACCCGGCCACGCTGCCGGGGCCGCTCGAGGCGTTCGTCGACGTCAACCCGATCTCGATCCTGGCGACCGCGTCCCGGTCGCTGATGGCCGGGGACCCGGACGGCGGAGCGATCCTCGTCTCCCTCGCGGTGGCGGCGGCCCTGGCCGCGGTGTTCCTGCCGCTGACGACGCGGCTGTACCGCAGCCGCTGAGCCCGCTCAGCCGAACAGGGCGGCGAGCGCGGCGTCGGAGGCGGCGAGGGCCGTGCGGTCGTGGGTGCTGCTGCTGGCGACCAGCTCGGCGGCGCCGGTGCGGTCCAGCAGCTCGGCGAGCCGGCGCTCGACCTGCGTCGCGGTGCCGGCGACGGCCGAGGCCGCGGTCTGCTCGAGGTACTGCTGCTGGCGCGGGGTCCGGGGAGCGGCCCGGACGGCGGCCACCGGCTCGAGGGCGGGGAACGTCCCGGTGGTGCGGGCCCGGGCCATGG
This sequence comes from Trujillonella endophytica, assembly GCF_019799905.1. Classification (GTDB taxonomy): domain Bacteria; phylum Actinomycetota; class Actinomycetes; order Mycobacteriales; family Geodermatophilaceae; genus Trujillonella; species Trujillonella endophyticus_A. Next base: position 16,115 of record NZ_JABGCI010000010.1, read on the forward strand.
CCCACCCCTCGGGCAGCAGCAGGTCGGCGGCCTCGGCCGCGGTGTCGGCGACCAGCACGTCCAGGCTGATCGACACCCGCGGCTCCGGCTGCTGCGCCGACGGCCGGAACGCGCGCCGGTAGCCGGCCAGCGCCTCCAGCCCAGGCCCGGGATCGCCGGCGATCCCGAGCAGCGGTCCGCCGACGAGCACGGGGAGCCCCAGCTCGGCGGCGACCTGCAGGCCGCGTCCGGTGGCCAGGACGTGCAGGGGCACGGGGGCGGCCGGCTGCGGGTGCAGGGTGATCTCCGCCGTCCCGGTCAGGAACGCACGTAGCTCGGCGAGATCGGCGGCGAAGTCACGGTCGACCTCGCGCAGCGCCCGGCGCACCGGTGCGGTGAAGCCGGGGGAGCGGCCCAGGCCCAGGTCGATCCGCCCCGGCGCCAGCGCCGACAGGGTGGCGAACTGCTCGGCGACCACGAGCGGCTGGTGGTGCGGCAGCATGACGCCGGCCGAGCCGAGCCGGATGGTCGCCGTCCGGCCGGCGACCGCGGCCAGCAGCACCGCCGGGGCGGCGCCGGCGACCCCGGGCACGCCGTGGTGCTCGGCGACCCAGAACCGGTCGAAGCCCAGCTGCTCGGCCGCGACCGCCCGCGCCACCGTGCCCCCGAGCGCGGCGGCATCCGGTTCGCCGACGCGGGTGCGGGACCGGTCCAGCAGCGACAGCCGCGCTCCCGGATCGATCACGGCCGGTGCAGCGCCGGACGGCCCACCGCTGTTCCGGCGGGCCTCGTCCGTTCCGGCGGGCCGTGTCGTCCGGCGGGCCGTGTCGTCCGGCGGGCCTCGTCGTCAGGCGTTGGGCGGCGGCTCGGGCGGGACGTCGTCGGGCACGTCACGGGGGCCGGCCTCGTCAGGACGGGGTCGGTCCTGACGGTGCAGGCGGATGGCCACCAGCGCGACGTCGTCGTCGGGACGCCCCTCGACGAGGCGGTCGATCAGCCGGTCGCACAGCTCCTGCAGGGGCAGGTCGGCCAGGTCGACGAGGGCCTCGCGGAGCCGGTCGAGGCCCGCGTCGAGGTCGGCGTCGCGGCGCTCGACCAGGCCGTCGGTGTAGAGCAGGACGGTGGCCCCGCGGTCCAGGGTGGTGACGCCGTCGGTACGCCGGGCGCCGGGGTCCACGCCCAGCAGCATCTCCGGCCGCGGGCCCGCGACGGCCGTGACCTCGCCCGCCGGCGTGATGACGAAGGGCGGCAGGTGCCCGGCGTTGGCCCAGCGCATGCGGCTGACGCCGCGCTGCCGTTCCTCGGGGGTCTGCTCGATGCGGGCGATGAGCGCGGTGGCGAGGGTGTCCACCTGGAGCAGGGACATCGCGCGGTCCAGGCTCGACAGCACCTGGGCGGGACCGGCGTCGGAGCTGGTGGCGATGCCGCGCAGCAGGCTGCGCAGCTGGCCCATCGCCGCCGCCGCGGCGGTGTCGTGCCCGGCGACGTCGCCGATGACGAGCATCGTCGCGCCCTCCTCCTGGAGGAACGCGTCGTACCAGTCGCCGCCCACCGCGGCGGCCTCGGAGGCCGGCAGGTACCGCACGACGATCTCGGAGTGGTCGGGCTCCGGGGGAGCGGTGAGCATGCTGCGCTGCAGCTGCTCGGCCAGCTGGCGCTGCTGGCCGTAGAGGCGGGCGTTGTCCAGCGCCAGGCCGGTTCGGTCGGCGAGGTCCTCGGCGGCGGCGATGTCCTCCTCGGCCGGCTTCCGGTCGCCGGAGTAGAGCAGCGTCATCAGGCCGAGGGTCCGGTCCCGCCCGCGCAGCGGCAGGGCGACGACCGTCGTGGGACCGAGCTCGGTCAGCAGCTCGCGCGCGTCGCCGGACGGGGTGGCGGCCAGCGCCGCCGGGCCGTCCAGGACGGCACGACGGCCGGTGTGGATGATCTGCGCCGCCACGGGGATGGACGTCAGGACCGCGTGGCGGGCCGCGGCGGACCGGCCCAGCAGCGGCGCACGGTCGGGGTCGGCGTGCCAGGTGCCGACGCTGAGCGGGTGGCCGTGGGTGTCGAGGACGCTGACGATGCAGGCGTCGGCGAGGACCGGGACGGCCAGCCGCGGCAGGCGCTCGGTGGCGGCGTCGCCGCTGAGGGAGCCGGCGAGCTCGCGGCTGGCGCGGGCCAGCACCTCCATCCGGGCGGCCGCCCGCTGCGCCTGTTCCTGGGCCAGCCGGCGCTCGTTCACCTCGAGGAAGTAGACCGACAGGCCGTCGGGGCTGGGCCACGCGCGCAGCTCGTACCAGCCGTCGAGCGGAGCCGGGTAGTACGCGTCGAAGGAGACCGGCTGGTCGGTCTCGACCGCGCGGCGGTAGCTGTCCTCGAAGAGGGAGTTGACGGCCGCGGGGAAGGCCTCCCAGATCACCTCTCCGAGCAGCTCGTCGCGCGTCCGCTGGAGGAGGCGCTCGGCCGCGGCGTTGACGTAGGTGAACCGCCACTCGGGGTCGAGGGAGTAGAAGCCGGCGGGCATCGCCTCGAGCACCCGCGCGACGCCGAGATCACCGCCGCGCTGACCGGTGATGTCGTAGGCCGCGCCCAACAGGCGGGTGGCGGTGCCGTCGGGGTCGCAGAGCACGCGGCCGCGCGCGGAGACGAGCCGGACGTCCCCGCCCGGCCGGCAGACGCGGTACAGCGACGAGAAGTCCCCGCAGGCCTCGATCGCCGCCCGCAGCTCCTCGCCGACACGGTCGACGTCGTCGGGGTGCAGCCGGGCGTTGAACGCCTCGATGCTGCGGTCGAAGCCGGCCACGTCGTAGCCGAACATCTCGATGAGCCGCTCGTCCCAGTCGAGCTGCCCGGTGAGGAGGTCCCAGTCGAAGGTGCCGATGCCCGCGGCGTCGATGGCCAGCTCGCCCCGGAGCCGGTCGGCCTCCTGGTCGTCGATCGCCACGTGCTGCGTGGACTCGTCCACTTCCGCCTTCCCCGCCCCCGGTCCGCGATCCGGCCCCGACACGGACGTCGCTCGGCACGCAGATGTGCTCAGTCTCCGGCAGCGGATCGATGGCACACAACCGGCGTAGCCGGGAGCACACGCCGGGCGGTCCGCCGATGCCCGTGCGCGATGCCGAGCGGTCGGTCAGGCGGGCTGGGCGCCGAGCTCGATGCACGCCCACACGTGCTTGCGTCCGCCGCGGACGTCCCAGCCGTGCCCGCAGGCGAGGTGGGCGACCAGGTACAGGCCCAGACCGCCCAGCGCGGGGTCGCGACCGACGGCAGGGCTCGGAGGCCGGTCGACGGCGGCGTCGGTGACGTCGATGACCCAGCCGTCGGCGCTGGCCGTCACCGTGACCCGCACCGGTGCCTCTCCGTGTCGCAGGCCGTTGGAGGCGAGCTCCTCGAACGCCAGGAGCAGCCGGTCGACGGTCTCGGAGAGCGCGTCGGACGGGGAGGCCGCCCGGTGCAGCGCGGCGCGCAGTCGCGCCCGATGGGTGCTCAGCTCGGCGGGGGCGGACGGTGTCGCCGCCCAGATGGTGGACGGCGGGGAACCGGGCTCGGGGAGCGCCCGGTTCGCCCACAACTGCTGGTCCATGTGCCTCGCCTCGGCCGTCTGCATTCGGCCGTCACGTCACAGGCCCACGGCCCCCGAGGCAGCGCGATGACACCGCACCTGGGACGGAGGCCCTGCTGTTAGAGCCCTGTCGGTTGTCCTGGTACCCCCGGATGCCAGGAGTAGGCCTCGGTGCGTGAGACATCGCCGACGGGTGCACCGACACGGCGCGTGGACGGCGTCGCGGCGGCGGCCGACCTGTCGTCGACGTCGTCCGCTCCCGCGAGTGACCGGCTGCGGGGCGCCCGGCAATCGCGTTGCGGCGCGACGGCGGGGCGCCCTAGCGTCGCCGGATGCCGGTGGACCTCCTCGCGCTCTGCGTCGCCGCACACGATCCCGGTCGGCTCGCGCGCTTCTGGGCCGGCGTCCTGGGCTGGGGGGCGCCCGCCGACTCCTCCGGCGACGTCGAGCTGGTGCCCGGCGACGACACCGGGTTCCGGCTCCGCTTCCTCGCGACCGAGGAGCCGAAGACCGGCCGGAACCAGGCCCACTTCGACCTGACGAGCACGTCGCTGGAGGACCAGCGCCGCACCGTGGCGAGGGCGCTGGACCTGGGGGCCCGGCACGTCGACGTCGGTCAGGGCCCCGAGGACGCGCACGTCGTGCTCGGCGACCCCGAGGGCAACGAGTTCTGCGTCATCGAGCCGGGCAACCGCTTCCTCGCCGAGTGCGGCTTCGTGGGCGCGCTCGCGTGCGACGGCTCCCAGGCGGTCGGCTACTTCTGGAGCGAGGCGCTGGGCTGGCCGCTGGTGTGGGACCAGGACCAGGAGACCGCCATCCGGTCGCCGCACGGCGGCCCGAAGATCACCTGGGGCGGTGAGCCGCCGAGGCCGCGGAGTGGGAGGAACCGGCTGCACCTCGACCTGGCGCCTCCTCCCGGCGGGGACCAGGAGGCGGAGGTCCAGCGGCTGGTCGCCCTCGGCGCCACCCGGCTCGGCGCCGGCCACGGCGAGGCGGGCGCGGTGGGGATGGCCGATCCGGACGGGAACGAGTTCTGCGTCGTCCCGACCCGGTGACCGCATCGGGGACGGTGCTCTGCCGGCTCGCCGGACCGGCTCAGCGTGCCTCGGGGTCGGGGCCGTTCACGGCACGACCGCCGTCGACGGGGAGGACGGCGCCGTTGACGAACCCGGCAGCCGGAGACAGCAGGAAGGCGACGCACCCGGCGACCTCCTCGGCGGTGCCCACCCGGCCCAGCGGGTGCAGCGCGGCCATCTGCGCGGCGACGTCCGGGTGCTCGGCCAGGTGCGCCTCGTACCGGGCGGTGCTGATCGACCCGAGCGCGACGGCGTTGGTGCGGATGCCGTCCGGGCCGTGGTCGACCGCGATCGCGCGGGTCAGGCCCTCCACCGCGGCCTTCGCCGTCGCGTAGGGGAGCGCGCCGCGCACCGGACGGCCGGCCTGGTGCGAGGACACGTTGACGATCGCCCCGCCGCGGCCGTGCGCGAGGAAGTGGTTCACCGCCGTGTGGCAGCCGGTGACGGCCAGGCCGAGGTTGGCGCTGATCAGTTCCAGCACCTCGTCGGCGCCGGCGGAGGTCAGCGCGGCGTCGCGGAAGACCGCGGCGTTGTTGACCCAGCCCGCCAGTGGAGCGGCGGCCTCGGCCAGTGCCGCCGCCCGCGCCGCGACCCGAGGGTCCCGCGCGTCCCCGGACACGAGCCGGACCCGCTCGTGCTCCCGGTCGAGCCGGTCGGCGGTGTCCAGCACCACCACCTCGCCGACCGCGGCCAGCGCCTCGGCGATGGCCCGGCCCACACCCCGCGCCGCGCCGGTCACCACGAAGGACGAGTCGGCGGTCACCGGCCGGTCCTGCTCACGGCTCCACCCCAGGCAGCCGGAGGGGGTGGCAGGGGCGCCGTCGGCACCCGGGACGACCGCACTGCCCGCGCCCGGGCCGGCGTCCCCTCGCGGGACCGCACCCCCGGTCGGTCGATCAGTCGAGCGTGGCCGTGTCGATCACGAACCGGTACCGCACCCCGGAGGCGACGACCCGGTCGAAGGCCTCGTCGATCTGCTGCGCGCTGATGGTCTCGATCACCGCGGCGATCCCGTGCTCGGCACAGAAGTCCAGCATCTCCTGGGTCTCGCGGATGCCGCCGATGTTCGAGCCGGCGTAGGAGACGCGTCGCATCACCAGGGAGAACATGTTCACCGGCAGCGGGTGCTCCGGTATGCCGACGTTGACCATCGTGCCGTCCACGGCCACCAGGGACAGGTAGGCGTCCACGTCGATCGCCGCGCTGACCGTGTTGATCACCAGGTCGAACGACGCCGCCAGCCGGGAGAGGGTGTCCGGGTCGCCGGTGGCGGCGTAGTGGGTGGCGCCCAGCCGCAGGCCGTCCTCCTGCTTCGCCAGCGACTGCGACAGGACGGTCACCTCGGCGCCCATGGCGGCGGCCACCTGCACGGCCACGTGGCCGAGTCCTCCGAGGCCGACGACGGCGACCCTGGTGCCGGGGCCGGCGTTCCAGTGGCGCAGCGGGGAGTAGACGGTGATGCCCGCGCACAGCAGGGGCGCGGCGACGTCGAGCGGGATCGCATCGGGGATGCGCAGGACGAAGTCCTCGGTGACGACGATGGCCCGGGAGTAGCCGCCCTGGGTCGGCAGGCCGTCCCTGCCGGTGCTCGAGTAGGTCTCGACGTAGCCCTCGGCGCAGTACTGCTCGTCCCCGCGCCGGCAGTACTCGCACTCGCGGCAGGAGTCGACCAGGCAGCCGACGCCGACGCGGTCGCCCACCCGGAAGCGCGTCACCTCCGGCCCCACCTCCGCGACGACGCCGGTGATCTCGTGGCCGAGGACGATGGGGTAGTTCGTCGGACCCCACTCGCCGCGGGCGGTGTGGATGTCGGAGTGGCAGACGCCGCAGTACGCGATGTCGATGCGGACGTCGCGCGGCCCGACGTCCCGCCGCTCGATCGTGGTGGGCGTCAACGGCTCCGTGGCGGACGTGGCGGCGTAGGCCTTGACCGTGGTGGGCACGACCCCATTCCACGCCATGGGCGCTCCCGGGCGCAGCGGGGCCCCGGCTCCTGCGGTCTTGACCCGCCGGTGCGGACGTGGCGGGATGACGGAGGTCACATCTCCTCGCTCCGGAGGGACCACGCCGATGGGCTCGCAGACGTTCGCCCCGCCCCGGATCGAGGCCGAGCAGCGCGCCGACGGGCGGCTGCTGCTGCGCTCGACCGAGCCGCTGGCCGACCACCCGGTGAGCGTCGTCCACTCGTTCCGCGCGCACAGCGAGGCGCAGCCCGACCGGCTGCTGGTCGCCGAGCGCGCCGGTGAGGAGTGGGCGCGCTCGACCTGGGGCGAGATGCGCGCGCTGGTGGACCGGCTGGCGCAGGGGCTGCTCGACCGAGGGCTGGCCGACCGGCCGGTGATGGTGCTGTCGGGCAACAGCCGGCTGCACCTGGCGGTCCTGCTGGCCGGGATGACGGTGGGGACGCCGGTCGTGCCCACCAGCGTCGCCTACGCCCTGCAGAGCCGGGACCACGCCAAGCTGCGCGCGATGGTGGAACTCGTCGAGCCCGGCCTCGTCGTCGCCGAGGACCCCTCCTTCGCCCCGGCGGTCGAGGCGGTGGCGAGGGAGCGGCCGGTGCTGAGCCGGGACGGCGACCTGCCCGGCTCTGTCCCGCTCGCCGCCTTCGGTGCCGACCCGGGAGACGAGGTCGACCGCCGCTGCGCCGCCGTCCGGCGGGAGGACGTCGCGAAGATCCTCTTCACGTCCGGCTCGACCGGCACCCCGAAGGGCGTGCTCACCACGCACGGGATGCTCGCGGCCAACCAGCAGCAGATGCGCCAGGTCTGGCCCTTCCTCGAGGTCGAGCCGCCGGTGCTGCTCGACTGGCTCCCCTGGAGCCACACCTTCGGCGGCAGCCACGACCTCGGCATGGTGCTGGTCAACGGCGGGACGCTGTGGATCGACGACGGCCGGCCCGCCCCCGCCCTGGTCGAGCGGACGGTGCGGAACCTCGCCGACGCCCGACCGACCGTCTACTTCAACGTGCCGGCGGGCTACGCCGCCCTGCTGCCGCACCTGGAGCGGGACGCGGCGGCCGCGCAGGCGTTCCTCAGCCGGCTGCGGCTGGGGTTCTTCGCCGCGGCCGCGCTGCCGCAGCAGCTGTGGGACCGCCTGGAGGAGCTGGCCGCCGACCATGGCGCCCGGATGCAGATGACCACCTCGTGGGGGCTCACCGAGACGGCACCCGCGGCGACCTCGGCGCACTACCCGATCACCCGCAGCGACGTCCTCGGGGTGCCGCTGCCCGGGGTGGAGCTGGCGCTGGTCCCGGTGGGGGAGAAGCGGGAGGTCCGCGTGCGCGGAGCGAACGTGACGCCGGGCTACCACCGCCGTCCCGACCTCACCGCGGCCGTCTTCGACGAGGAGGGGTTCCTCCGCACCGGCGACGCCGTCGACCTGGTCGACCCCGACGACCCCACGGCCGGGCTGCTGTTCCGCGGCCGGATCGCCGAGGACTTCAAGCTCATGACCGGCACGTTCGTCAGCGTGGGGACGCTGCGGCCGAAGCTGCTCTCGGCGTCGCTGGGGCTGCTGACCGACGCGGTGATCTGCGGCCAGGACGGCGACTGCGTGACGGCGATGGTCTGGCTGCACCCCGACTCCGCCGGCCGGGTGGACGCCGACGGCGTGCCGGAGGAGTCCCTGCGGGCGGAGCTGGGAGCCACGATGGAGCGGCTGGCCGCCGAGGCGAGCGGCTCGTCCCAGCACGTCGAGCGGCTGCTCGTGCTCACCGAGCCCCCGCAGCTCGACGTCGGGGAGATCACCGACAAGGGCTACGTCAACCAGGCCGCCGTCCGCGACCGCCGCGCCGGCGAGGTCGCCCTGCTGACGACGGACCCCGACTCGCCGCGCGTCGTCCGCCGCGGCTGACCCGGCCGTTCCGCGTGCTCCTGCCTCCCCGTCAGCGGTCCGCCGACGGCGGCTCGCCGGGGGGCGCCGGTGGCCAGCGGCCGGCCGACGCCTCGTCCAGGGCGGTCCGCCACTCCTGGATCTCCCGGCGGGGCACCGTGGTGGAGTCCGCCGCCAGCTCGGCGACCCGGTCCATCGCCTCGCGCAGCTCGGGCGCCAGCGAACCCCGGGGTGCCCGCCAGGCCACCTCGCGCAGCAGCGAGGCCGCCCGCCGGAGGACCGCGGGCTGCCCGGTGGCGAACTGCAGCACCTCCTCGAGCCCGAGCTCCAGGAGGGCTCGGTGCGTCCAGGGCGGCACCACCAGGCGGAGGTCGCCGTCGACGTCGCGCCGGTACCGGGCGGTCGCCGGCCGGGACACCAGCTCGCCGAGCATGGCCGAGACGTGCGACAGCGCGTGCACCGCCGTCGTCGGGTCGTTGATGCCGGGAGAGAGCGCGCGCACGGCGATGTCCACGACCTTGCGCAGGCTGTAGGCGACGTCCTGGTCGGGCACGCGCTCGTAGGACAGCCGAACGCTCCGCTGCACCGACCGCGCGAGGGCCTCCGGGTCCGCCGGCCGGGACCCCGCCGGGTGCCACACGTGGGCCACCGGCACCCCCTCGACCACCGAGTCGCCCATCCGCTGCGCCAGCACCAGCGTGCCGCCCGCGTCCCGCGCGGCCGCGACGAGCCGTTCCTCGTCCAGGGCGACGACGAAGCCGCTGCCACGGGCGGGTACGGCGACCGGCACTCCGCGCGGCAGGTCCCCGTCGGTGCCGTCGTCGTCCGTGGCCAGGGCGCGCGACCACGTGGCCCGTGCCTCGTCGTGGACGTCGCGGAGCATCGTCTCCACCCTCAGCGACCGCGCCAGGTGACCCAGGAAGAGGACCAGCGCCGCGACGCTGCCCAGCGTGGCGAGGTAGGCCAGGCTGATCGACAGCCGGGGCACGAAGGCCTGCTCGCCCTCGGTCGCCTCGGCCGTGCGGACCGTCCGCAGCACGGTCAGCGCGTAGACGAACGTGCCCACCAGCTGCGCGAGGGTCATCTGCACGACCCGGTCGCTCACGAAGGTCTGCAGCAGCCGCGGGGAGTACTGGCTGCTGCCCAGCTGCAGGGCGACGACGGTGAGCGAGAAGGTCACCCCGGTCACCGAGATGAGCGAGCCGGCGATCGCGGCGAGCAGGTCCCGCGCGGCGGCCGGCCCGCCGCCGAAGACGAAGGCCAGGGGGTGCCCGGGGTCCCCGGAGTCGAGGACGTCGTCGAGGCGGGGGAGCACGATGCCCAGGGCGACCGCGACCGTGACGGCCAGCAGGGGCAGCGGCCACAGCGAACTCCGCAGCCGGGCGCGCACCAACGAGCCGGCGTGCCGGAAGCCGGTCACGGCCGGCCGCCCCCGGGGTGGACGGGCTCGGGCAGGTCCACCGCGTCGTCGGACCGGTTCGTGATCGACATCGGCAGGGGGTACCCGCCCGTACCGCGGGACAGGCGCTCGCGTGGGGCCCGGACGCCGGCGGCGTCAGCCCGGTGTGGTGCCGCTCCCGGAGCGTCGCCGGTCCAGCCGGCGCCCGTGGGAGCCTGCTCGCCTGCTCGGCGGGTCCGCCGTGGCGGGGCGGAGCCGTCAGGAGGAGTACGCACATGTGGTTCGACTCGTGGTCCGACCTGGGCCGCATCCTCGCCGTGGGGGCCAGCGCCTACGCGACCGTCGTCCTCGTCCTCCGGCTGGCGGGCAAGCGGACGCTGGCCAAGCTCAACGCCTTCGACCTGGTCGTCACCGTGGCTCTCGGCTCCGTGCTCGCCACCATCCTGCTCAGCAGCGACGTGTCGTGGACCGAGGGTGCGGTGGCCCTCGTCCTCCTGGCGGCGGGCCAGTCGGCGGTCGCCTGGGTGACGGTCCGCCGGCCCGGCTTCCGGGACGTGGTGACCTCGCGGCCCCGACTGGTGTTCCGCGACGGCGCGCCGCTGCCCGGGGCGCTGCGCGCGGAACGGGTGTCGATGGACGAGATCCGCCAGGCGGTCCGCGCCGGCGGCGCCGGCGACCTGACCTCGGTCGCGGCCGTCGTCCTCGAGAGCGACGGCTCACTGAGCGTCGTGTCCCGGGACCGGCTCGGGGACGGGTCCGCCCTCGAAGGCGTCGAGGGCGCCGCCGGCGACCGCGCCGCATGACCACGTCGGCCTCGTCCGGCGTACAACTCGGGACGACCGGATCCGTCCTCGGCGCACTGCTGATCGCCCTGGTCCTGGTGGCGCTGCACGTGGCCGCGCCGCGCATCCGCCGGCTGCCGCTCGTCCCCGAGCGGGTGACCGGGTCGTTCGCCGGCGGGCTGGCGGTGGCCTACGTGTTCCTGCACCTGCTGCCGGAGCTGGCGGAGGGGAACGAGGCCATCGGCGAGGCCCTCAGTGACGTGGTCGAGCCGACGCCGCTGCTGGAACTGGGCGTCTTCCTCGTGGCCCTCGCCGGCTTCGCAGCGTTCTACGGTCTGGAGCGGCTGGCGCGGACGCGGGCCGCGACCGGCCCCGGTGGGAGGGAACCCGCCGGTGTCTACTGGCTCCACCTCGGGTCGTTCATGGTCTACAACGCGCTGATCACCTACACGATGGCCCTCCGGCTGCGGACGGGTCTCGCGTTCGCCGTGCTCTTCACGATCGCGATGGGCCTGCACTTCGTCCTGACCGACCGCTCGCTCGAGGAGCACTACCCCCGGCGGTTCCCCCGCAGCGGCCGGCTGCTGCTCGCGGCGGCGCTCCTGTCGGGCTGGGCCCTCGACGCGCTCTTCGCGCCCGACAGCACCGTCGTCGTCGCCCTGCTCACGGCGCTGCTCGCCGGCTCCATCCTGCTCAACGTGTTCAAGGACGAACTGCCGACGACCGGGCGGTCGAGCTACGGCTGGTTCCTCACCGGTCTGGCCTCGTACGCGGCACTGCTCACTGCGGTCACCGCGCTGGGGGAGTGACCGGGGCGCACACCGGTGGCCGGGCCCCGCGCCGCGTCGATCGGCGAGCCGGAATACTCGGCGCGACGCCGTCCGTTCCGTCCCCGTCAGTGCCGACGTCGATCGGACGAGAGAAGGAAGCCGCGAAGCGCGCCCAGGAGGGCGGGCCGGGGCCGTGGTCGAGGAGGGCCGAGACGTGCCGAGGGCACTGCTGCTGGAGAACATCGACCAGGTCGCGACTGAGGTGCTCACGGCCGCGGGCTACGAGGTGGAGTCGCTCCGCGGGGCGCTGGACGAGGAGGACCTCGTCGCGGCCCTCGACGGGGTCGACGTGCTCGGCATCCGGTCGAAGACACAGGTGACGGCGGAGGTGCTGCGCCGCCGTCCCGACCTGCTGGCCGTGGGCGCGTTCTGCATCGGCACCAACCAGATCGACCTGGCGACGGCGGCCACCTCCGGGGTCGCGGTGTTCAACGCGCCGTACTCCAACACCCGCAGCGTGGTGGAGCTGGCCCTGGCCGAGATCATCGCCCTGGCCCGGCGGCTGCTCGACCGCGACCGGGCCCTGCACGCCGGCACGTGGGACAAGTCGGCGTCCGGCAGCCACGAGGTCCGCGGGCGGACGCTGGGCATCGTCGGCTACGGCAACATCGGCAGCCAGCTGTCGGTGCTCGCCGAGGCGCTGGGCATGCGCGTGGTCTTCTACGACCTCGAGGAGAAGCTCGCGCTGGGCAACGCCGAGTCGTGCGCCACCCTGGACGAGCTGCTCGAGCGGGCGGAGGCCGTGACGCTGCACGTCGACGGCCGCGGCGGCAACGCGGGGCTCTTCGGCGCCGAGCAGTTCGCCAAGATGCGCCCGCGCAGCCTCTTCCTCAACCTGTCGCGCGGGTTCGTCGTCGACCACGAGGCGCTGCGCGACAACATCCTGTCCGGGCACATCGCCGGGGCGGCGGTGGACGTGTTCCCCGACGAGCCGCGCGAGCAGGGCGACCCGTTCACCTCGGTCCTCCGCGGCCTGCCCAACGTGATCCTCACCCCGCACGTCGGCGGGTCGACGCAGGAGGCCCAGCACGACATCGGCCGCTTCGTCGCCGGCAAGCTCGCCGACTACACCCGGGCCGGGACGACGACGCTCAGCGTCAACCTGCCCACGGTGGCCCTGCACGGCGGCTCCGCGGAGCGGTTCGCGGTGCTGCACCGCAACGTGCCCGGCGTCCTGGCGCGGGTCGACGCCCTGGTCGGCCAGCACGGGCTCAACGTCGACGCGCAGGTCCTGGCCACCCGCGGCGAGCTCGGCTACGTGCTGACCGACGTCAACGCGCCGCTGCCCTCCGACCTGGTCACCGCACTCCAGGCCCTCCCGGAGACCATCCGCCTCACGCCCTTCGCCCGGCGGGACTGACCGGGCCGGGGCTCCGTCGACCGTTCCGGGCGGGCTGTTAGACAGGGGGCACATCCGTCCGAGTGCGAGGGAGTCCCACCGTGCGCGCAGTCCAGATCCAGACCCTCGACGGCCCCGAGGCGTTGCGGCCGGTCGAGGTGGACGAGCCCGCCGTCGGCGGCGACCGGGTCGTCGTGGACGTGCACGCCGCCGGCGTGACGTTCCCCGAGGTGCTGCAGAGCCGCGGCCAGTACCAGATCAAGCCCGAGCTGCCCTTCGTGCCGGGTGCCGAGGTCGCCGGCGTGGTGCGGTACGCCCCCGACGGCGCCGGCGTGCGCGAGGGCGACCGGGTCGCGGCGTTCCCGGGCAACGGCGGCTACGCCGAGGTCGTCGCCGCCGATCCGCGCATGGTGTTCGCACTGCCGGACAACCTGTCCTTCGCGCAGGGCGCGGCGCTGCCGATGAACTACCTCACCGTGCACTTCGCGCTCACCCGGCGCGGCGAGCTCCGCGAGGGGCAGACGGTCCTGGTGCACGGGGCCGCCGGTGGGGTCGGGACGGCGGCCGTGCAGCTCGCCTCCGCCATGGGCGCGCGGGTGATCGCGGTGACGTCGTCGGAGGCGAAGGTCGAGACCGCGCGCGCTGCCGGTGCGTCCGACGTCGTCCTGGCCGAGGGCTTCCGCGACCGGGTCAAGGAGCTGACCGGCGGCCGCGGCGTCGACATCGTGGTCGACCCGGTCGGCGGCGACCGCTTCACCGACTCCCTGCGCAGCCTCGCCGTCGAGGGCCGCCTGCTCGTCATCGGCTTCACCGGCGGCGAGATCCCCACCGTCAAGGTCAACCGGCTGCTGCTCAACAACATCTCGGTCGTCGGCGTCGGGTGGGGCGCGTTCTGGATGAGCGCGGGCCTGGAGTACCTGCAGGAGCAGTGGGCCGACCTGCTGCCGCTGCTGCGCGCCGGGCGGCTCGACCCGGTGCTCGGCGCGCAGTACCCGCTCGAGGAGGCCGCGCAGGCGCTGCTCGAGCTGGACGAGCGCCGCGCCCAGGGCAAGGTCCTGCTGACCGTCCGCTGACCTCTCCGCGGGCCGTCCGTCACGGGCGACCGCCGGAACGGCCCAGCGGTGCGCCCGTGCTCCGAGCGGGCCTCGGGGAACGCCGGGTCCGCGCCGACCGCGCCGCGGGCGTTCACCCCGTGTTCGCCTCGGCGGCGGCGGGTCGGTCATCGACGGCGCCTGAGGTGGACGACGGGCCGGCGGCGACGGTCGTCGTCCGAGCCCGCAGGAGTCCCCATGTCGTTCCGACGCCGGCGCGCCGCCACGGTCGCCGCCGTGATCGCCCTCCCTCTGCTCCTGGCCGGGCCCGTGGCGGCGTCCCCACCGCACCCGGCGCCCGGGCAGGACGGCGGGGTGTCCGACGAGCTGCTCGTGATCGGTCACCGCGGCGCCTCGGGGTACCGGCCGGAGCACACGCTGGCGTCCTACGAGCTGGCCGCCCGGATGGGCGCGGACTTCATCGAGCCCGACGTCGTCAGCACGTCCGACGGGGTCCTGGTGGCCCGCCACGAGAACGAGATCTCCGGGACGACGGACGTCGCCGACCGTGCCGAGTTCGCCGATCGCCGCGCGACGAAGACCATCGACGGCGCGCAGCTGACCGGCTGGTTCACCGAGGACTTCACCCTGGAGGAGCTGCGCACCCTGCGGGCGGTCGAGCGGCTGCCCGACGTGCGCGAGGAGAACACCCTCTACGACGGGCTCTTCCAGGTGCCGACGCTCGACGAGGTCCTGGAGCTCCGCGCGCGGCTCAGCCGAGAACTGGGCCGGGACATCGGCGTCTACATCGAGACCAAGCACCCGACCTACTTCGACGGGATCGGGCTCTCCCTCGAGGAACCCCTGCGGGAGGACCTGCGGCAGGCCCACCTCGACCGCCCTCGGTCCCCGGTGTTCGTCCAGTCCTTCGAGACGGCCAACCTGCGGGAGCTGGCGGAGGGCGGCATCCGGGTGCCGCTGGTCCAGCTGCTGTCGGCGACCGGCGCTCCCTACGACCTGGTGGCCGCCGGTGACCCGCGCACCTACGCCGACCTGGTCACGCCGGCGGGGCTCGCCGGCATCGCCGAGTACGCAGCGGGGATCGGCCCGGACAAGAACCTGGTGATCCCGCGGAACCCGGACGGGACGCTCGGGGAGGCGACGGCGCTCGTCGACGACGCCCACGCCGTGGACCTGCTCGTGCACCCGTACACGTTCCGCAACGAGAACACCTTCCTGCCGGCCGACCTGCGCGAGGGGACCGCCCCGGACGACTACGGCCGGGCGATCGAGGAGCAGCTGCGGTTCTGGGAGGCGGGGGTGGACGGGATCTTCACCGACAACCCGGACACCGGCGTCGTGTCGCGGCAGCTGTTCGTCGAGAGCGGGGAGCAGGCCGCCGCCTGACGCGGCGTGATAGGGAGGGCGAGGGAGGTACCGGATCCAGCCTCCGCACCCGGAGGTGGTTCCCATCCTGCGAGCCCACGGGACCCCGGCCCGGCGCGGGGCGGCCGGCGCCGCCCTCGCCCTCCTCACCGCACTCACGGCCTGCTCGGCGTCGGACGGGCCCGCCCGTCCGGTCGACGACGTCCTCGCCGACCCGGCACTGGCCGCGTGCGTCGCTGCCGCGGCGGGGCTGGACGACGCGACGGCGACCGTGTCGGCGGCCGACCTGGCCGCGATCGACCAGCTGCACTGCGACGGCCAGACCTCGGCACGGGGCCCGATCCGCTCGCTGGAGGGCATCGAGCAGTTGTCCGGCCTGACGAACCTCGACGCCCCCCGGAACGAGATCGCCGACCTCGCCCCGCTGGCCGAGCTGACCCGGCTCGGCACGCTCACGCTCACGGACAACGCGGTCAGCGACCTGACCCCGCTGGCCGGGCTGACGCTGTTCGACCTCGGGCTCTCGCAGAACCCGGTCCGCGACCTGTCCCCGCTGGCGGACATGACCACGCTCGACTCCCTCGGCGTCGCCGCCGCCCGGGTCACCGGCATCGGCCCCCTGGCCGGCCTCGACGCGCTCTCGACGCTGGACCTGTCCGACAACGCCGTCACCGACGTGTCGCCGCTGGCCGGGGCGTCCGGCCTCGACACCCTGCGCCTGGGGCGGAACCGGATCGTCGACCCCTCGCCGCTGGGGACCATCCCGACGCTGCTGGTCCTCGACGTCTTCGGCAACCGGATCGCCGACGTCACCGGACTGGCCGACGCGCCCCTGCTGCAGGAGCTGCAGCTGGGGCTCAACCCCGTGACCGACCTGACGCCGCTCCTGGAGGCCCGGTCGCTGGTCAACCTCGGACTCGACGAGACGGACCCCGCCCGGCTGGTGGGCGTCGAGGAGCTGCGCGCCGCGGGCGTCTCGGTGAACGGTCTGGCCTGAAGCGCCGCCGCGCGTGCGGTCGCGGCGTCCCGGGGCTCCCCGAGCGGCACCGATGACGTAGAAACTGAAACGGCGTTCGCGGGACATGACCGGCGGATCAGGGACCGGCCGGGCGCGGCGCCGGCAGGCGAGAGGGGCGGATCGTGCAGCGGTTGCAGGACAAGGTCGCCGTCGTGACCGGCGGCGGCACGGGGATCGGCGCCGCCGGCGTCGTGGCGATGGCCCGCGAGGGTGCGGCCGTGGTGGTCGCCGGTCGCACGGTGGAGAACATCGAGGCGACCGCGGCCCGCGTCGTGGCCGCCGGGGGGCGCGCGATCGCGGTCCGCACCGACGTGACCGTGGAGGCCGACGTCGTCGCGCTGCTGGAGCGGGCCGTCGCCGAGTTCGGCCGGCTCGACGTGCTGTTCAACAACGCGGGCGGGACGGCGCGCGCCGACCGCGACGTCGAGCACACCCCCGAGTCGGCCTGGCGGCACGCCTTCGAGTTGAACCTGCTCGCCACGGCCACCGGCATCCGGCACGCGATCCCGCTGATGGTGGCCGGGGGCGGCGGGTCGATCGTGAACAACGCCTCCGCCGGGGCGTTCGCCGGCGGCAGCGGCAAGGTCGCCTACGCGGCGGCCAAGGCCGGCGTCGTCCAGCTGACCCGGCACGTCGCGAGCAGCCACGGCGAGCAGGGCATCCGCTGCAACGCGATCGCCCCCGGGCTCACCCTCTCCGAGGGCGCACTCGCCGGGTTCCCGCGCCCGGAGATGCTCGAGGCGATCGGCCGCCACCAGCCGCTGCCCGGGTTCGCGACGCCCGAGGACATCGCCGAGCTCGCGGTCTTCCTCGCCAGCGACGCGTCCCGGTACGTCAACGGCCAGACGCACGTGATCGACGGCGGGACGATGGCGATGGCCCCCGCCACGCCGGGCCTCCGGGCCGCGGGCCGGGCCTGAGCGGCGTCCGGTGGTCGGTACGGTCCAGCGGTCGACGACGACGTCGGCCATCCCCGGGAGGGACGACCGCGTGCAGTTCAGCACCCAGGTGACGATCACGGGACCGTGGCGCTCGCCGGCCCAGATGCTGGTCGAGCAGGAGGTGCGGGCGGGGGAGCGGAGCGTCCACGACCCCGCCACGGCCGGAGCGCTCGGGCTGGCCGGCGCACCCATCGAGGGGCCCACCCACTTCAGCCAGTTCGACCCGCTCGCCGTGGTCCTCTGGGGCGACAGGTGGTTCACCTCGGGCTGCCTCAGCGCCCACTTCCGGACCATGGTGGTCGAGGGCCAGCAGGTGCAGGCGGCGCTCACCACCGACGGGGAACGCACGGCCGGCATCGGCGCGTCCCGGGACGACGGGACCCCGGTGCTCACCGGGACCGCGTCCGTCGGCCAGCCCGGCGCCGGCAGCGAGGTGCGCCGCCGCCTCGACCGCGTCGCCGACCCGGGGGAGCTGTTCATCCTCGACCGGCTCGAGGTCGGCGCGGTCTCCGCCGACCCGGAGCCGGTGCGCATCCGGCGGGGCGAGCCCCACGGCCCGCTCTACCCCTTCTCCCTCGACGGGAAGCTGGCGCGGATCACCGAGCCGCACCCCTGGTACACCGACGAGGGTGCCGCGACGTCCCCGTGGGGGCGGGCGATCGTGCCGATGGAGATGATCAGCGTCCTGGCCCACCAGCGCCCCGTCCCCTGGCCGGTGCGCTCGCCGTCCACCGCGCTCTTCCTGGACCTGGAGGTCCAGCTGGTCGCCGGTCCGGTGTTCGCCGAGCACGACTACCGCCTGGAGCACCGGCTCGAGGGCGTGGGTGCCAGCCGGCGCACGGAGTCGTACTGGACGTCGACCCGCATCGTCGACGCCGCGACCGGCGACCTCGCCGCCACGACGCTCCTGCACGTCGGCGTCTTCAAGGACTCCTACGCGGGGCACCCCGACGCGGCCCGCTGAGGCCCCGCCCGCACACGCACCACCGACGACCACGCCCGCCCACGCACGACCGACCACCACGAGGAGCACGGACATGGCAGGACGGATGGCGGGCAAGGTCGCCCTGATCACGGGGGCCGCACGCGGTCAGGGCCGGGCCCACGCCCGGCGGCTGGCCGAGGAGGGCGCCGACATCATCGCGGTGGACGTCTGCGCGGGGTTCGAGAACACCCAGTACCCGCCGGCCACGGAGGACGACCTCGCGGAGACCGTCCGGCTGGTCGAGTCGCTGGACCGCCGGATCGTGTCCCGGGTCGCCGACATCCGGGACCTCGACGGCCTGACCGCCGCGGTCGAGGCGGGGGTGGCGGAGCTCGGCCACCTCGACGTCGTCGTCGCCAACGCCGCCATCGTCGTCATCGCGCCGTACGACCAGGTGACCCCGGCGATCTGGCAGGAGGTCGTCGACGTCAACCTCACCGGCACCTGGAACACCGTGATGGCCGCCGTGCCGCACCTCGTGTCCGCGGGCGGCGGGTCGATCGTGCTGGTCAGCTCCGTCGCGGGACTCAAGGGCCTGCCGTTCCTGGTGCCCTACGTCGCGGCCAAGCACGGCGTCGTCGGGCTCATGCGCGGGTTCGCCACCGAGCTGGCCAGGCACCGGATCCGGGTCAACTCCCTGCACCCGACCGCCACCGACACCCCGATGAACCAGATGGAGCCCACGGAGGGGCCGCACCCGATCGAGGCCGACCCCAAGGTCGCGCCGATGCTGTGGAACCACCTGCTCGACCTCGGTCCGGTGGGGATGGTCGACCCGGTCGACCAGTCCAACGGCGTGCTGTTCCTCGCCTCCGACGAGTCCCGGTTCGTGACCGGGGTGACCCTGCCGGTGGACGCCGGCTGCAGCGTCTTCTGAGGGCGGGTACCGGTCGGCCGGCCCGACGTCGTCGACGCCCGATCCCGGCCAGCCGTCAGGAATCGCGGAGTGCCGGCGTCCTCGGGCCCCTGACGTGACGGCCCGACCAGGCAGTTCACGGCCGGAGAGGACGACGGTGGCCGGGAGGACGACGAAGGACGAGACAGCGGTGGTGCTCGAGGAGGTCTCCTTCGGCTGACCGAGAAGGCGACGTGGTCGAGGACCGACCCGATGGTCGAGTCCGCCTGGTTCGTCAACGCGCTCGACGCCGGGGCGGAGCGGCGGACGCCACGGCCGTGCCGACCGCCGCCGGCTGACACGGGCGACGTCCGGAGGCCCGACGGCCGCGTGCACGTCAGGCAGGGTCGGGCGCGACGGTGTCCGGCACGTCCCGTGGGCCGGCCTCGTCCGGACGGGGGCGGTCCTGACGGTGCAGGCGGATGGCGACCAGGGCGACGTCGTCCTCGGGCCGGGTGTCGACCAGCTGCTCGATGAGCTCGTCGCACAGCTCGTCCAGCGGCCGGTCGGCGAGCTGTGCGGCGGCGGTCCGCAGCCGGGCCATGCCGCGGTCCAGGTCGGCGTCGCGACGCTCGATCAGCCCGTCGGTGTACAGCAGGACCGTGGTGTTGCGGTCGAGGCTGATGACCGACTCGGTGCGCTCGGTGGTGGGGTCCACGCCGAGCATGAGGTCGCCCCGCCAGCTGGCCAGCTCGGCGATCGTGCCGTCCGGGTGGATGATCAGCGGTGGCGGGTGCCCGGCGTTGGCCCAGCGCATGCGGGTGATCCCGCGCTCCCGATCGGCCGGGGTCTGTTCGAAGCGGGCGAGCGCCGCCGTGGCATAGGTGTTCAGCTGCAGCTGGCGCATCGCGGCGTCGAGCTGGGCGAGGACGGTGGCGGGACCGGCGTTCCCGGTGACCGCGATCCCGCGCAGCATGCTCCGCAGCTGTCCCATCGAGGCCGCGGCAGCGGTGTCGTGGCCGACGACGTCGCCGATGACCAGCGTCGTGGCACCGCCGGGCTGGACGAAGGCGTCATACCAGTCGCCGCCCACCCGGGCGGCCTCGGCGGCGGGCAGGTACCGCACGACGATCTCGGCGTGGTCCGGCTCGGGGGGTGCGGTGAGCATGCTCCGCTGGAGTTCCTGGGCCAGTTGCCGTTGCTGCTCGTACAACCGGGCGTTGTCCAGGGCGAGTCCGGCACGTTCGGCCACCTCGGTGCCGGTCGCGACGTCGGCAGGATCCGCCGGCCGGTGCCTGTCGTAGCCCAGGGTGAGGGCGCCCAGCACCCGGTTCCGGGCGCGGATGGGCACCACGGTCAGGCGGCCGGGGGCCAGCGCGCGGAGCGCGGTCCGGGCGGCTCCGGTGGCGACCGTCCCGACCGACGGGCCGGTCAGCTCCCCGGCCGACAGCGTGACCAGGTCGCCGGTCGTCACCGCCCGCAGGAGCGGTGCGGTGGTCGGGGACGACTCCTGGGAGGCCGCGGCGAAGCGTTGCACCAGCACGGTCTTCGCCGGCTCGACGTGCGAGCCTCCGGCGTCCCGGAGGCTGCCGTTGGGCTCGATCAGGGTGATCGTCGCCCAGCTGGCCAGGGCCGGCACCAGGAGGCGGGGGATGCGGGCCACGGCGGCCGGGGCGTCCAGCGTGCCGACCAACTCGTCGCTCACCCGGGCCAGGACCGCGAGCCGCTCCGCCGCCTGGCGGCGGGCGGTGACCTCGGAGAAGTACAGCCACAGCCCGTGCTTGGTCGGCACTGCCCGCACCTCGAACCACTGGTTCAAGGGCTCGGGGTAGTAGGCGTCCACCGTCTGCGGCTCGCCACTGGCGACGGCCTCCCGGTAGGCACGGCCGAACTCGTTGTCCACGGTGGGCGGGAACGCCTCCCAGTAGGACCTGCCCACGAGATCGGCGCGCGTGTACCCGATCATCTCCTCGGCCGCGGCGTTGAGGTAGCGGACCACCCACTCGGTGTCGAGCTCGATCAGCCCGATCGGCATGCTCTCCAGCGTCTGCGTGTCGGCGGGCTGGCCCTCGTCCCCGCTGTCGCCCTCGGTGCGCCACCAGCGCGCCATCACACCTCTTCCCGACCGTCACCCACCTGCGTACTTGATGACTTTATCAAGCATTTAACAAGCCCCTCCCCGATAGCATGGGTCCATGCCTTTCACTCCCGGCCGACCGCTGGCCGAGGCCAAGGCGGACCTGTTCAAGGCGCTGGCCCATCCGGCGCGGATCCGGGTCCTGGAGCTGCTCGCCGAGGGGGAGCAGACCGTCGGGGAGCTCGCCGCCGGTACGGGGCTCGAGTTGTCGCACCTGTCCCAGCAGGTCACCGTGCTGCGCAAGGCCGGCATCGTCGACAGCCGGCGGGCCGGCAACAACGTGATCTGCTCGCTGGCCGACCCGCAGACGGCGGAGCTGCTGGCGGTCGCCCGGCGGATGCTGACCGCGCACCTGCGGCAGGGGCAGGTGCTGCTGGAGGTGCTCGACGGCGCCGAGGACGCCGTCGCGCAGGCCGACTCGGCGCGTTCCCTCTCGCCGGCTCCGACGACCTAGACGGACGGGCCGGTCGCCGGCTCACGGTGACCCACCGGGAGTCCCCATGGTGACCACGAGGTGCTCCGAGGGGACCTGGACGTCCCCCAGCCCTCGACGTGCCAGCGGTCCTCCGCCGGGCCGTCCGTCGAGGCCGGGCTGCTCTGTTCATCTTCGTGCGGTACATCTGTCGTATGCCTGCCGTTCACCTGGAAGTCGAGAAGAAGTACGCCGCGGACGACGCGCTGGAGCTCCCGGCCCTGACCGAGCTCGTGCTGCATGGCGACGACGGGGCCGCGCCCGTCGACCCGGGTGGCCCGGTGACCGAGGGCGAGCTGGTGCATCAGCAGCTCGCGGCCACGTACTTCGACACCGCCGACCTCCGGCTCGCCGCCGCGGGGCTCACCCTGCGCCGGAGAGAGGGCGGGGACGACGCGGGCTGGCACCTCAAGGTCCCGGCCGGCGGCGGCGCCCGCTCGGAGGTGCGGCTCCCGCTGGGCCGGGCCTGGCGCACCGTCCCGGAGTCGTTGCGGCGCATGGTCCGCGTGCACACCCGGGGTGCCCTCCTGCGACCCGTGGCGGAGATCGCGACCGACCGGACGGTGCGCCGGCTGGTCGACGCCACGGGGCAGGTGCTGGTGGAGATCGCCGACGACCGGGTGACGGCCCGCCGGCTCCTGACCGCGGGCAAGGCCGACAGTGCCGGCGCGGCGACGTCCTGGCGGGAGGTCGAGGTCGAGCTCGTCGGTGGGGCGGCAGAGCTGCTCGACGCGATCGACGCCCGGCTGCGGGAGCGGGGGCTCACGGCCGCCCGGAGCTCCTCCAAGCTCGCCCAGGTGCTGGACGGCGCGCAGGACGGCACGCGGGACGGCTCCGGGAGGAAGCGGGACGGCTCTGCGAAGAAGCGGAAGGCCGGGAAGCGTGGCGAGGAGGTGACGGCGAAGGCGGAGGCCGGCGCCGTCGTGCTCGCCCACGTCCGCGAACAGGTGGAGCAGATCCGCGCCCAGGACCTCCCGGTCCGGCTGGACGCCCCCGACAGCATCCACAAGATGCGTGTCGCCACCCGCCGGCTGCGCAGTGCGCTGACGACCTTCAAGCCGCTGTTCGACGCCGAGGTCGCGCGTCCGCTGCGCGGCGAGCTGAAGTGGCTGGCCGCCGAGCTCGGCGCGGCCCGCGACGCCGAGGTGATGCGGGACCGCGTGGCCGCCACCGTGCGTGCCGACGAGGGAGCCGACGCCGCGACGGCGGGCCAGGCCGTCGAGGAGCTGGAGCAGGTCTACCGCGAGGCGCACGACCGGGTGCTCGCCGAGCTCGACGGCGAGCGGTACCACCGCCTGGTGGCGAGCCTGGACGCCCTGGTGACGACGCCGCCGTTCACGCCGCGGGCCACGGACCGTGCCGGCCGCGTGCTCCCGCGCCTCGTGGGCCGCAGCTACGCCGTCGTCCGCGAGCTGGTCCGGCAGGCCGACGCCCACCCGGACGGAGCCGAGCGCGAGGAGCTGCTGCACGACGCGCGGAAGGCCGCCAAGGCCGCTCGCTACGCCGGTGAGTCGGTGTCCGGGGTCTTCGGTGCGGACGCCACGGCGTTCGCCGAGGCCATGGAGGCGGTGCAGGAGGCACTGGGGGAGCACCAGGACTCGGTGTTGACCCGGGAGCGGCTGCGCACGCTGGGGCTGTCCGCCACCTCGGTGGAGTCGGCGTTCCTCTACGGCCGGCTGCACGCGCTCGAGGAGGCCCGCGCCGAGCGGTTCCGCGACCGGTTCGACGAGGCGTGGAAGGCCGCGGGCCGGAAGTCGCTGCACCGCTGGACGCGCTGACCCGACGGCTCGCTCCCCGCCTCGCCGACCGGCGCATGCACCGGTCGGGCGGGGCGGGGAGGGTTCCCGTCAGGCCTCCCGGCGCAGACCGGCGAGCACGGCGCCGCCTCCCACGTCGAGCGCCGGGCACGAGGTCTCGAGACACCCGTGACGACGACGGCTGTCCCGGCCTGCTGACGGGTGGGTCAGTCGACGGCGGGCAGCTGGACGAGGTCGAGGACCGAGCGCGCGGTGCTCCCCGCCGGCGCGACCAGCGTCAGCCGGGAGCCGTGGTGGGCCAGCTGGTCGCGCATGAGGTGCAGCGCCTGGACGCCGGCGCTGGCCAGGAGGGTCACCGCGGAGAGGTCGACGGTCAGCGACAGCACCCCGCCCCGGGACGCCGCCGCCAGCTGCCGCGCCAGCACGTCGACGGAGGTGACGTCCACGGGCCCGGCCACGCGCAGGCGGCCCGGGTCGGTCTCGACGCTGAACGGGGGCCGGACCGGCGGGCGGGCGTCGCTGCCGGTGTCCGAGCCGAGCATCGCCGGCCGGTGCAGCCGGTGCCGCAGCGTGACGACCGTCCCGCCGCCGCCATCGGGTTGCTCCGCGTGCGGCAGGCCGCGCTCCACGTGCAGCGAGTCGGTGAGGCGCTGGGCCATGAGCAGCCCGCGCCCCCGGTGGGTGGCGCCGCGGTCGGGATCGCGCCAGGTGCCCCCGTCGGTGACGCGGCACTCCAGGAGCCCGTCGGTCTGCAGCGTGGCGTCCACCCGCACCGGTCCCGGCCGGCCGGCCGGGTAGGCGTGGTCGACTGCGTTGGCGACGGCCTCCCACAGGGCCAGCTCCACGGCGTCGCGGTCCTCGGCGGCCGGGTCGACACCGTCCAGCCAGGCGTCGACGCTGCGGCGCAGGCCGCGGATGCCCTCGCGGTCGGTCGTCGTGCTGACCGACAGAGCCGGGACGGGCTCCGGCAGCCGGTAGGCGGCGAGGGTGGACACGTCGTCGTCGTAGCCGGTGCGGGTGAGCAGCTCGACGGTCAGCTGGCACACCCGCTCGGCGGGGGTGGCGCCCGCTCCCAGCGGCACGGCCGCACCGTTCGCCGCGTCGGCGGCGACCTTGGCCAGCTCGGTCATGCCGTCGATGAGGCTGCGGTGCGGCCGCTCGACGAGCCCGTCGCTGTACAGCAGCACGAGCTCGCCGGGCTGCAGCACGTCGGTGGACATCGCCGGGGTCCTGCCGGGCAGCCCGGTGCCCAACGGGTCGCCGCCCCCCTCGGTCAGGAAGCGGGTCGCCCCGTCGGCACCGACCACCACGGGCGGTGGCTGGCCGCAGCAGGCGTAGGTCAGGGCACCGGTCGCCGGGTCGAGCACGACCAGGGCGACGGTGGTGGCGCGCAGCCGCCGGTGCCGGGCCGCGAACGCGTCCGCCCGCGCCAGCGCGACGGCCGGGTCCGCGCCGGTGACCAGCGCGTCGGCGAGCACGGCGCGCAGTTGACCCATGGCCGCCGACGCCGCGACCCCGTGCCCGACGACGTCCCCGACGACGAGCGCGATGCTGCCGTCCGGTCGCGGTACCGCGTCGAACCAGTCGCCGCCGGCGACCTGGTCGCGCTCGGCGACGAGGTACCTGGCCGCCAGCCGGGCGCCGGGCAGGACGGGCAGGTCGGTGGGGAGCAGCGCCTCCTGCAGCGCGGTGACGACGTCCCGGGCATCGCGCGCCCGCCGCTCCGCGTCGGCGGCCTGCTCCTGGGCAGCCTGCCGGGCCCGGACGGACTCGGTGACGTCGTAGGCGTAGGTGGCGACGCCGCTGACCGCCCCGTCGGCGCCCGTCGTCGGCGCCATGTGGAAGTCGAGGTAGACCTCCTGCAGCTGCCCCGTGCCGCCGAGGTCCACCTGCAGCCGCCACTCGCGGGCCACCCGGCTGCGGCCGGTGGCCGCGACCTCGTCCAGCAGCTCGAAGATGTGCTGACCGGCCAGCTCGGGCAGCGCCTCCCGGATGGGCAGGCCGACCAGCTCGTCGCGGCCGAAGAAGGACCGCATGGCGGCGTTGGCCGCCACCACGCAGTGCTCGGGCCCGGCGTACACGGCCAGGATCAGCGGCAGCTGGTCGAACGCGTCGCGGACCACGGCGGCGGCCCCGACGCGCCTGTCGAGCTGCGCCTCGAGGTGCCCCCCGTCGGGCGCCCCGGCGGCGTCCGTTCCGCCGTGCTGGTCCACGCACACCTCATCACCGTGAAGTCGGGCAGGGCCGGCTCGGGGAGAGGCACCGCCGGGCGTCGGCCGTCTCCCCGCATCGTAGGGCGGCACCCCGCGTCGGCGCGCACGCTCGGGAGGTCCGGCCGGAGCGCCGCCGCCCTGGCGGTGGAGGTCGGCGACAGCCGCGTCCAGGTGCCGTGGCGGATCGATCATCCAGGCACGCGAGTGCGCACCTCGTCGTGGCGCCGGCCGTCGACGGACGCCTCTGACCCGGGTCCGTCGCCGAAGCCCTCTCCTGCGGCCTCGGCCTCGATGGTGGGCAGGAGGCGGTCGAGCCAGGCGGGCAGCCACCAGCTGCGGGAGCCGAGCACGGTCATCGTGGCGGGGACGAGCACCATCCGGACGACGGTGGCGTCGAGGAGCACTGCGACGGCCATGCCCAACCCCAGCTGCCGGACGACGAGGTCGGACTCGGTGGCGAACCCGAGGAAGACGACCACCATGACGGCCGCAGCGGTCGAGATGACGCGTCCGGTCCCGGCGACGCCCTGCACGACGGCGGCGGGGGCGTCTCCGCTCCGCAGCCAGTTCTCGCGGATCCGCGACAGCAGGAACACCTCGTAGTCCATCGAGAGGCCGAAGAGGATGGCGAACATCAGGATGGGCAGCCAGCTCGACACGGGCATCGCGTGGTCGAGCCCCATCAGGTTGGCGCCCCAGCCCCACTGGAAGACCGCGGTGACCACGCCGTAAGCGGCACCGATGGACAGCAGGTTGAGGGCGGCCGCCTTGAGCGGCACGATCGCCGAGCGGAACATCGCGGCCAGCAGGACCATCGAGACGGCGACGACGAACCCGACGACCAGCCACACCCGGTCCGACAGCAGCACGGAGATGTCGGAGAACATGGCGGTGCTGCCGGTGACCTCCGCGCCGTCCAGGTCGGCGCGGATCTGCTCCAGGAGCGCGGATGTGCGCTCGTCGGCCGGCCCGAACGCCGGTTGCGCCTCGAGCACCGCCACCTGGCCGTGGGGTGAGACCACCGGCCCGGTGACCGCGACCACGTCGTCGACCGCCCGCAGCTGGGCGGCGGCCGCGGCGACGCCCTCGTCGCCGACGGCGGCGCGGTCGACCACCACGGTGAGCGGGCCGTTCGCGCCCGCCCCGAACTCGGTCGCGATGAGGTCGTAGGCCTGCCGCGTCGTGCTGTCGGAGGCGTTGTTGGACACGTCCCGCGGGAAGGTCCGCATGTCGAGGGCCGGCAGGGCGAGCGCGGTCATGAGGAGCAACGCGGTCAGCGCCCACGGGACCGGACGGCGGGCGACCGCGGCCGCCCACCGTGCGGACAGCGGCGCCCGCACCGGTCGCGGGCGACGGGGCGGGAGGCCCCGGCGCTCGCGACGGGGCAGCAGCCGGCGGCCGAGCAGCCCGCAGAACGCCGGGACCAGCGTCAGGGCGGCCGTGGCGACGGCCACCACCGCGATGCCCGTCGCGAAGCCGTACGAGGAGTAGATGGGCACGCCGGCCAGCGGCAGCCCCATCAGCGAGACCAGCACGATCGCCGCGGCGAAGACGACGGAGCGGCCCGCGGCGGCGGTCGCCCTCCCCGCGGCCTCGACGACCGGGACGCCGGAGCGCAGGTGCTCGAGGTGGCGGGAGACCAAGAGCAGCGCGTAGTCGATACCGACGCCGAGGCCCACCATCACCGCGACGGTCGGGGCGGTGGTGCTGACGTCGGTCACGGCGGCCAGCAGGGTGACCCCGGCCGCGGAGACGCCGAGGCCGGCGAGGGCCACCAGCAGCGGCAGCCCGGCGGCCACGACCGTCCCCAGGACGGCGACCATGAGCACGAGGGCCACGACGACGCCGACGAGCTCCCCGGTGCCCTGCACCTCCTCGGGCGACGTGTTCGGCAGCTGGCCGCCGAGCTCCACCTGGAGGCCCTCCCCCGCTCCCTCCACCGCGGTCTCCAGCGCCTCGACACCTCGGCCGCCGGAGAGGTCGGGGTCGGTGACCGGCACGTCGAACACGACGGTCAGCAGCGCGGTGTCCCGATCCTCGGAGAAGCGCGGCGGCGCGACCGACGTGACGTGGTCGACCTCGGTGAGCCGGGCGGTCAGGTCGGCGACGTCGGCGTCGCTCACCTGGCCGCCGGCCGGGTCGTGCACGACGACCTGAGCGGAGCTGCCGGCCGCGCCCGAGCCGGGGAAGTGCTCCCGCAGCGACTCGATGCCGGCGAGAGCGGGGGCACCCTGCACGTCGAAGTCGTCCTGGGGCGTGCCGCCGAACGCGCCGCCGGCGACGGTGGCCATGGCGAGGACGAGCAGCCAGGCGGCGAGCGTGCGCCATGGATGAGCGGCCGTCGTTCGGCCGAGGCGGTGCAGGAAGCGGGTCATGGTCGGTCTCCGGGATCTGCGGCGCTCGCGCCCGCGTGGGTGGGCGAGAGGGACTGGGCGCCGATCACGGTGAGCATCTGGAGCTTGTCGTGGCTCTCGGTGCCGGGGACGGCGGTGTAGACCATCAGGCGGTGGGCCTGGTTCGGGTCGACCAGCGTCTGGCAGTTCAGCTCCAGCCGCCCCACCTCGGGGTGCTGGTAGCGCTTCACCTCGTCCAAGTGGATGCCGACCTCGTGGACCTCCCACAAGGAGCGGAACTCCTCGCTCTCCTCCAGCAGGAGCTCGGCGAGGTACGCCGCCCGAGATCCAGACCCCCGCATCGCGAGGAGCGCGCGGAGTCCGGCGGCGTACGTGCGCGACATGTGGGCGTGGTCCTCGGGCACGTACAGCGCGCGGGCCGCCGGGTCGGTGAACCAGCGGTACCCCCGGCTGCGCGCCGGCCCCGTGTACCGCATCGCGTCGCCGACGAGGGCGACCCCCGGCGCCGTCTGCCGCAGGGTCTCGCCGACCTCGGTGACGATCTCGGCGGGGGTGTCGCCGAGGCGGTCGAAGATCCGGAGCAGGCCGGGGCTGATGTGCTCGCTGCCCGACCCGCGCGGCGGCGACTGGTGCCCGGCCAGCCGGAACAGGTGGTCGCGCTCGTCGAGGGACAGGTGCAGCCCCTGCGCGATCGAGGCGAGCATCTGCGCCGACGGCTGGGGACCGCGCTCACGCTCCAACCGCGTGTAGTAGTCGGTCGACATGTGGCAGAGGCCGGCGACCTCCTCACGGCGCAGCCCGGCGGTACGACGGCGCGGCCCGCGAGGCAGGCCGACGTCTTCGGGCTGCAGCGACTCACGGCGGCCCCGGAGGAACCCCGCCAACCCGGCTCGATCGATGACCACGTGTCTCCTCCTGGTGGTGGTGTGCGCCCCGTCGGAGGCGGCGGAGCTGTGTCTACTGGCGCGGCGCCGGCACAACCACGGTCTGTCGATCCCCCTCTCGCCGGTCCGGAGAGGGGGATCGGCAGGCCCTGCCACCCCGCGGCGGGACGGGACACGGTGGTGCCACGGCGCGAACAGCGCGTCACCGACGACAGGAGTGCAGCGATGGCCCGCACGACGATCGACATTCCCGTCCCCGACCTGGCGGGGAAGCGAGCCGTGCTCACCGGAGGCAGCGACGGCATCGGCCTGGTCCTGGCCCGCCGCCTGGCCGCGGCCGGCGCGGATCTCGTCCTCCCCGTCCGCAACCGCGGCAAGGGCGAGGCTGCGGTCTCCGAGATCCGGGCGCGGGTCCCCCTGGCCGGCATCACCCTCGCCTCGCTCGACCTGTCGTCACTGGCGTCGGTCGCCACCTTCGCCGGCGTCCTCCTCGACGAGGGCCGCCCGATCGACGTCCTGATCAACAACGCCGGCGTCATGTCGCCACCGGAACGCCGGACGACGGCCGACAGTCACGAACTGCAGCTCGGGACCAACCACCTCGGCCACTTCGCGCTCGTCGCGCACCTGCTGCCGCTGCTGAGCGCCGGCCGAGCGCGCGTCACATCGCAGGTCAGCGTGGCCGCGAACAGCAACGCCATCAATTGGGACGACCTGCAGTGGCAGCGCTCCTACCACCCGATGCGCGCCTACAGCTCGTCGAAGATCGCCCAGGGCCTGTTCGGCCTCGAGCTCGATCGCCGCAGCCGAGCCCACGGCTGGGGAATCACCAGCAACATCTCCCACCCGGGGGTGGCCCCGACGAACCTGCTCGCGTCCCAGCCCGGGATCGGCCGGGCCGCGGAGGGGCGCGAGATCCGCCTGATCCGACGGCTGTCGGCGCTGGGCATCGCGGGGACGCCCGAGACCGCCGCCCTCCCCGCCCTGCTCGCCGCGACGTCCCCGGACGCCGCCGGTCGTCTGTTCTACGGCCCCCGTCGGTTCGGGCACCTGAGCGGGCCGCCGGCGGAGCAGAAGCTCTACCGGCGGCTGCGGAGCACCGAGGACGCACAGCGCATCTGGCAGCTGTCGGAGCAGCTGACGGCCGTGTCCTTCCCCGGCGGCCGCCAGGACGGCGGGACCGAGGGACCCTCCCTCGGCCTGGTCCACGAGCCCCGCCTGCCGGCCTGACCGGCGCCGGAGAGCGCGACCCGGCCACGACCTGGAGGAGTGACGATGCTGGCTGAGCCCGCGCTCGGCGCATGTGCCCTCGCCGCGATCGCGGTCGTCGCCCTGGTGCTGGTCGCCGAGGCAGGCCTGCTCGTCGGCGTGGTCCTGCCCGCCGGGTCGCTGGTCCTCGGGCTGGGCGTCCTGGCCGGCACCGGCGCGGTATCGGTGCCCCTCACTGCGCTGAGCGTCACCGTCGCCACCGTGCTCGGCGCCGCACTCGGCCACCGCCTGTCACTCCATCGGTCCGACGGCGGGCTGCCGACCGCCGGGGGCGTGGTGTCCCGTCGGCTGCCGGCCCCGGCCAGACGCCTGATCGACCGCACGACTGCGCCGTGGCGCGAGGCCATCGGACGCCGGCCGGTGTGGGCAGCAGCGACGGCGCAGTTCGTCGTCGGTGCGCGCACACTGGCCCCTCGCCTGGCTGCGACCGCCGGCGTCCCGGTCGCCACGATGTTGCGCGGCACTGCGCCGGCCGCGCTCGTCTGGTCCAGCGCCCTCGTCACGAGCGGCGCCTTCGCCGGCGCCGCTCTTCCGCTGGTGCGCGACGTGGTCACGGCAGCCGGCATCCTCCTGGTCGGCGTGTCGGGCGGCTGGCTGCTCCTCCTCCGCCGCGCTCGGTCGCGCGCGAACCGCCCAGCGCGGCCGTGACGCCCGCGGCCGGCCTGCGACGCTGTGGCCGGACTGGTGGTTGTTCTCTCGCCCGTCAGGGGCGTTGGACGACCGAGCTCCTAGGAGTCCCGCGGCGGCGCGGTGTCGTCGTCCGGCGTCGGTGTCGCGGCCGGGCGGCTCGACGGGGGGACCGGCGGCAGGTTGCGGACGAACGTGGTCGGCGGCTCGGCGAGCAGTGGCGCAGGGGGTGAGGGTGCCGCGGGCGGTGTCGGCTCGCCGGCGTGGGGCGGCTTCGGCGCGGGAGCGCGGCCGACGAGTCGCGCGAACAGTCCGCGTGGCTTGTCCTCCACCCACAACTGCCAGCCCGGCGGTGGTGGGCCCCACGCCGGATCGGGCTGCCAGCCCTCGGGCGGTGACCAGCCCTCCGGTGGAGCCGGCCAATTCGGTGGCGGATTGAAACGTCTCTCCATGCTGGCCCCCGTGTATTTGCAGTTTCACAGAGGTTAGGCGAGACCGAATGCGTCCGGCGGGGGGAAGGAGCGACGACGTGGTGGATCCG
The DNA here is from genome assembly GCF_019799905.1 of Trujillonella endophytica. Classification (GTDB taxonomy): domain Bacteria; phylum Actinomycetota; class Actinomycetes; order Mycobacteriales; family Geodermatophilaceae; genus Trujillonella; species Trujillonella endophyticus_A. The sequence goes on from NZ_JABGCI010000010.1 coordinate 47,342, forward strand.
CGGTGAGGGAAGCACGGCGCGAGGACATGGAGCCGGCGCCTCGCGGCTGCGGGTACGTCCCTGCCGCTGCGTGAACGGTCAACGCCGTCCGTCGGGTCGAGATCGATCGCAGGGTCCCGTGCGACCTCCTGCCCCGCGCCACCACCTCAGGCGGGGATGCCGTTCCGCGCCGGCGCTGTGCGGGGGTGGCTGCGCCGCCGGTGTCTCTTGACCCCGTACATGTCCAGGTCGGCTCGCGCCATCAGCTCGTCAGGGTCCTCGCCCGGGTGACCGACCGCTCTGCCGATGCTGATGTGGACGGCCATCACGCCGGCGCTCGTCCGCACCGGCTCCCGCATGTCCTGTTCCAGGCGCCGGGCCAGGACGCGGAGCGCCGCCGGATCCCGGTCGGGCGCCAGCAGGACGAACTCGTCCCCGCCGAGCCGTGCGACCACGTCGCCGGGCCCGGCGAGGTGGCGGAGTCGTGCGGCCAGTTCCACGAGGAGTTGGTCTCCGACGGCGTGGCCGTGTTCGTCGTTGACCTGCTTGAACCGGTCGACGTCGACGAAGAGCAGTCCGCAGCCCGCGCCGGTGACGGCGTCCAGATGCATGCGCAGTGCCTCGAAGACCACGCGCCGGTTGCCGACCCCGGTCAGCGGGTCGGTGGTCGCCTCCAGCACGCTCAGCGCCTCACGCTCGCGTTGCTCGGTCACGTCGGAGCCGACGAAGGCAGTGGCGTACGGCCGGCCCGTCTCGTCGGCGAGCACGCTGTTGTGCAGAGCCACGCGCCGGCGGATGCCGGACGCGGCCAGCCAGTCGACCTCTGCGGGGATCAGGTGCTCGCCGGCCATCGCGGCGGCGACGGCGGCGCGGGCCAGGTCCGCCTCTTCCGGGATGACCAGGACGTCCCAGAGGAAGCAGTGGACCAGGTCGCCGGCGGTGCGGCCGGTGAACCGCTCGAGCGCGGGATTGGCCAGCAGGATGCGTCCGTCGCCGTCGACGACGCAGACCAGCGACGCAGTCGCCTCGACGAGGGCGTGCGACAGCCGGGCAGCGGAGGACCGGACGGCCTCGGTGTGCGTGGTCATCGGTGCCTCCTCCGGTCAGATGCCTGCTCGGCAGGGCTCGGACGACGCCGTGCCGGTCGTTCCGGCGGCGTGCTCGTTCCTTTGATCGGTCGCGAGCGGTCCGCGGCCAACAGCGCAGTGGACGCCCTGCCCCCATCGGGGTACGTCCCGTTGCACCTCGTGTGCGGCGTTGCCTCTCGTGCCGTGATGCAGTGACGGGCTCTGTCCGCGCGTGGGATCAGCGGCGGAGTCGCGCGGATCGCAGTCGGCCCGTGCAGCGGGACGGCGGGCGATCCGGGAGGGACGCCCGCAGGAGTGGTGGCGTCGAGCGGGCCTCAGGGAGCGGCCTGGATCGAGGCGATCTGTCCTTCGCGGCCAACGGCAGCACGGCCCGGGATGGCGAGGGGAGGGCCTTAACCGTCACGTCGTGAGGGTGTCGCGCTCTGCACGTGGGCCGGTCGCTTCCGCTTCCTAGCGTCGTCGGCGTCCTCGGACCCGACACGAAGGAAACACTCGCCATGCAGCGATCCGCACGTATGGGCTTGACCGGGCTGTTCGTCACAGCCTCCCTGCTGGGAGGTGCATCCGGAGCTCTCGCCGACCAGCGTCCCCAGCACGCGAACCAGTCCGGTGACGTCGAGGTGATCGCCCACCGGGGCGCGTCGGCCTATTCCCCGGAGAACACCCTGCCGGCGGTCGATCTCGGGGCCGACATGCGGTCCGACTATGTCGAGATCGACGTGCAGATGACCAGCGACGGCGAACTGGTCGTCATGCACGACACCACTCTCGCTCGGACGACGGATGTCGAGGAGCGCTTCCCCGACCGGGCCCCCTGGAACGTCGGGGACTTCACGCTGGCGGAGATCCAGACCCTCGATGCCGGCTCCTGGTTCGGCGCGCAGTTCGCCGGCACCGGTGTGCCGACCCTGCAGGAGGTGCTCGACACGCTGCATGGCCGCGCCGGACTGCTCCTCGAGGTGAAGAGCCCCGCCCTGTACCCCGGCATCGCCGAGGCGATCGTGGCCGAGCTCGACGGTGAGGGCTGGCTACGGGCCAATCCGCGGGCCGGGCGGCTGGTGGTCCAGTCGTTCGACTGGGAGTTCATGCGGTACTTCAACACCCTGGCCCCGCAGGTCCCCGCCGGTCTGCTCGGGGGGCCGCCCTCGGAGGCGCAGATGGCCGAGTTGTCCACCTGGGCCGACCAGATCAATCCCAGCCACACCCGGGTGACGCCGGCGTTCGTGGAGATGGTGCACCGCTACGGCATGGAGACCTGGCCCTACACGGTCAACACCGCCGACCGCATGCGCCAGCTCATCGACCTCGGCGTCGACGGCATCATCACCAACCACCCGGACGTCCTCATCGACGTGATCGAGGAGGACCGGCGCGGGCGCCAGCCCCTGGCCGCCTGACCCCCACGTCCACTGCACACCGAGGGGCCCCGCCGATCCTGGCGGGGCCCCTCCGTGCGCCTCCGGGGGTGGCCCCTTCGTGCTCAGGGCCTGCCGACCTCTGTTCGCTCCGGATGTCCGCGACCCAGAGAGGCAGTCCTCAGGCACCTCGGAGGCGTGGTCGCGCAGTCGCGACGTCGCAACTCGTCGGCGCCAGCACTGCATCGATGCGCGAGGTCGGATCTACCTGCGGGAAGCCGGCCGTGTCCGGCCTCCCGAGTCGCGACGAGAACTGGGTGCGGGCCTGTACGCCGGTGGGACGCACGTCCGCCGTGCAAGGGCGTCCGCGGATGCCGACGCATCCGTGCCCAGCGTCGGTGACGAAGACAGATCATGACCGTGATCACCGTGGACGGCGCCCCGGATGTCCTCCTCGTGGAGTTCGAGCTGGCCCGCCTGGACCTGGCGGCGGCCACTGCGGCCCAGCGCCGCAAGGACACGCCCACTGCGCGCAGCGAGGTCGCAGACTGCCGGGCGCGGATCGACAAGATCCTCGACGGATGGAATGCGGGCCTCCGGATCCCTCTGTGACTCACGGAGATCGTCCTTCGAGGAACCGACGGCCGCCTCGAGGGGTGAGGGACCTCCGCGGCGTCGTCCTCGTGGCGCTGGCCGAGCGTCACATCGGTATGCGGCTCGGTTCACGCCCCTCGTCGTCGCGAGCACGATGGTCGAGGTCGCGATGCACGACTACTCCGAGCGCCGCGAGGCCAAGGCCCGTCAGAACGATGCAGACCTGCGGGAGATGGGTGACCCAGTCAGCCATGGCGGCGGCTCCCCACGATGCGACGACGGACGCGACAAGCGTCCGTCCGCGCTGGGAGCGCCGGTAGGGATTCGGCTGTCCCCTCACTCAAGGGTATGACGTGCGTCACCCTGGAGCCCGCAGGGTCGGCCGTCCTGGCCCACGACTCGTGCGGGGCGAGTCGCGCGATGAGGGAGCGGTCGGCCGTCATGTGGGCACCGCTGCGGTGCGGTCCTCCAGTGCTCCTGCCGCGAAGCAGCCCTTACGGAACGCGCGGGTGGAGGGATCCGACGACAACTCCAGTACTCCTGCAGTCGCTCCACGAGGACGGGTGATCGCGCTGATGGCGCCGGGTCGCGGGGACGCTCACCGAAGATGGGCGAAGCCCTGGATGCGGTTGCGGTCCCGGTCGAATGGCCGCCGGCGGTACGCATCGAGCTCCGCGTCCGGCACGGTGGCGAGCGGCAGGGGGTCACGGTCGTACACGCGACCGCCGTCGGGTTCACGGGCAGTACGACTCCGGTCCGCAGGCCCACGCGGACGGCTTGCCTGGGCTCGACACCGTCCCCGGCCAGCCCGATCGCCGACACCTCCTGTATCGGGGGAAAGCTCGACCGTCAGCTGGCTCGGGTGCGGTGAAAGCGCAGCTCGCACGGGGTCGCTCAGCTCAGGTGGAGCCGCTACAGTCCCGCAGGGCGACGGGTCGACGACCCGGGCGGAGGACCGGGGGGACCATGCCCAAGCCAACGATGCTGGCCGTCGACGATGACCCGCAGGTCCTCGCCTCCATCAGCCGAGACCTGCGATCGCGCTACGCCGGCGAGTACCGGATCATGCGGGCCTCCTCTGGCCAGCAGGCCCTCGAGATCCTCGCCGAGCTCGCGCTGCGTGCCCGTCCGGTGGCGCTCGTGCTGTCCGACCAGAGGATGCCGGGCATGTCCGGTACGCAGATGCTGACGCGCGCTCGCGAGCATGCCCCTGACGCCAAGTTCCTGCTGCTCACGGCCTACGCCGACACCGACGCCGCGATCGCGGCGATCAACGAGGTCGGTCTCGACTACTACCTGCAGAAGCCCTGGGACCCGCCCGAAGACCGACTCTTCCCGGTCATCGACGACCTGCTGGGTGACTGGCGGAGGGACCGCCCCGAGGACACCGGTGATCTGAAGGTCGTGGGCCACCGCTGGTCGCGGGCCAGCCACGAGCTCAAGACCTTCCTGTCCCGCAACCACGTGCAGTATCAGTGGCTCGAGCTGGAGCGGGACGAGGAAGCGCAGCGGCTCGCCGATCTCGCCGGCGCCGGCCTCACCGATCTACCGCTCGTGCTCGTGCCCGACGCGGAGCCCCTGCGCGCGCCGAGCACCCTCGCGCTGGCCGAAGCGCTGGGGTTGCGCACCCGCGCCGAGCAGCCGCTCTACGACGTGTGCATCGTCGGTGCCGGCCCTGCCGGGCTCGCTGCCGCGGTGTACGCCGCCTCCGAGGGGCTGCGCGTGGTCGTGGTGGAGAGGGAGGCACCCGGCGGACAGGCAGGCCAGAGCGCGTCCATCCAGAACTACCTGGGCTTCCCCAAGGGCTTGTCCGGCGCCGACCTCGCCCACCGAGCGACCGCGCAGGCGACCCGCTTCGGGGCGGAGATGCTGCTGGCCCGCGATGTGGTCGGCCTCGAGGCCCGTGGCCCGGTTCGGGCCGTGCGCTTCGCCGGTTCCGAGGACATCGAGGCCCGCGCGGTGGTGATCGCCAGCGGCGTCTCGTATCGCCGGCTGCAGAGCCCCGGCCTGGAGGAGTGGACCGGGCGGGGCGTCTTCTACGGCTCCTCGGCCAGTGAGGCGAGCCAGTGCCAAGGCGACGACGTGTACATCGTGGGCGCCGCGAACTCGGCCGGTCAGGCCGCCTTGAACTTCGCCCGCTATGCCAAGCGCGTCGTCATGCTGGTGCGCGGCGCCCGGCTCGAGGACTCGATGTCGATGTACCTCGTCGACCAGATACAGGCGACCGACAACATCGAGGTTCGGCTCGGCGCCTCGGTCGTGGCCGCACGCGGCACCGACCACCTCCAGGCGATCACCATCGCGACCGGGGAGAACCCTCCTGAGGAGGCACAGACGAGCTGGCTGTTCGTCTACATCGGGGCTGCGCCGCGGACGGATTGGCTCGGCGACGCCGTCGTGCGTGATTCCCACGGGTTCATCGTCACCGGCACCGATCTGATCGCGTCGAATCGACCGGCGTGGCCGCTGGCCAGAGCGCCCTACGCGCTCGAGGCCAGCATGCCCGGCGTCTTCGCCGCCGGCGACGTCCGGCTCGACTCCATGAAACGGGTGGCATCAGCCGTCGGTGAGGGCGCCATGACGGTCTATCTCGTCCACCGCTACCTGGCGTCGATGTGATCACCGCAGCGGACCTCCGCAGCCTCGCCCTGTTCGAGAAGGTCACCGAGGACGAACTGCGGGACCTGGTCGCTCGAGGGGGAGAGGTGGTCTTCGCCGCCGGGGACGAGCTGTGGGCGCAAGGCGGCCCGGCCGAGTGCTGGTGGGTGCTGCTCCAGGGCCGGATCGACCTCATCCGGTTCGCGGGCCACGAGGAGACCCTGATCGGAGCGATGGCTCAGCCGGGACAGTGGGCCGGGGGCTTCACCGCGTGGGACGAGCATGCTGTCTACCTGGCGAACGGCCGCGCCGGCACCGACGGGCGCGCCCTGCGCGTCTCGTCCACCGACCTGAAGGCCTGGACCAACGCGCTGGACCCCTTCGGCTCCCACCTGATCGAGGGGGTCTTCCGCACCGCACGGACCGTCGAGTCCGCAGCACGACAGCGCGACGCGCTCGTCGCGCTCGGCACACTCTCCGCGGGGCTCGCCCACGAACTGAACAACCCAGCGGCGGCCGCCGCACGAGCGGTCGACGCGCTGGACGGTGCGAGCCAGCGACTGCTGGACACCGTCGGCGGGCTGGCCGCCACCGACGTCACCGCGAGCCAGTTCAGGGAGCTGGACGCTCTGCGGCGCGAACTCGCGGCCACGCCTCGCGCCCCGCTGGATCCGATGGCCCTCGCCGATCTCGAGGACCAGCTGACCGACTGGCTGGACGACCACGACGTCGCCGACAGCTGGCAGCTCGCAGGGCCGCTGGCGGCGGCCGGTATCGACGTCGCCTGGTGCGAGCGCCTCGCCCAGGTACTCGGGGGCTCTGCTGCCGCCGGTCTGGTCTGGGTGACGAGCACGCTGAGCGTGAGCAACCTGCTCTCGGAGGTGAAGGAGTCCACGCGCCGGATCTCCGAGCTGGTGGGAGCGATCAAGAGCTACTCCCAGATGGACCGAGCCTCGGTGCAGGAGATCGTGATCTCCGAGGGGCTGGAGAGCACCCTGGTCGTTCTCCGTCACCGCATGCCGGCCGGCGTCGCCGTCGTGCGGGACTACGGACCGGACACGCCGCCCATCGAGGCGATCCCCGCCGAGCTCAACCAGGTCTGGACGAACCTGATCACCAATGCGCTCGACGCGATGGACGGCACCGGCACGCTGCGGCTGTCCACCCGGCCCGACGGTGACGGCGTCGTCGTGGAGGTCGCCAACACGGGGACGTGGACCGACCCGACTTCCAGGGAGCGGGCTTTCGAGCCGTTCTTCACCACCAAGGGGGTCGGGCAGGGCACCGGCCTCGGCCTCGACATCTCGCGGCGCATCGTCGTCGGCCGTCACCGCGGCGACATCGGCATCCATCTCCTGCCGGGCGAGACGGTCCTCCGGGTGTGGCTGCCCCGGCAGCACGCTGAAGCGAAGTAGCAGGAGGCCGCGTGACCGAGCAAGCGCACCTGACGCAGCAGAGCCTCTCCACCGAGGCGGCGCGCCTGCTGGCCAACACCACGAAATCTGCTCCGCAGTACATCGGGAGCAGTCCCCGATGGCTCGTGCAGTTCCTGCCCTGGCGTGCACTCGAAGCCGGCACGTTCCGCATCAACAGGTTACGAGTCACCGCGCCGCCTGCACGCCTCGTGCCGGTCGTGGACCAGGGCGCGGAGTCCTCGGTCACCGGTTCAGCGCTGCGGTCGGTCCCCGCACTCCAGTATGTGGCCGAGGACTTCCTCGCGACGATGGCCGACGCGCTCAGCGTCGAGCAGCACTCCGCCGGCGAGCAGATCCACGATGGCACGGGTGAGCCGCGTCTCGTGATCGTCGTCTCCGGCAAGATCGAGGCACTCGACCGCGACCCCCACGGCATCTCCGTGCGACGCGCGTTGCTCGGCCCCGGCTCGCACCTCGGCCAGGAGACGCTCGACGTCGAGCCGGCACCGACACCCGTCATCCGCGCAGTCACGCCCGTGACGCTGCTGGTGATGACACGCTCGAGGTGGGAGTCGCTGACCGCGGATCGAGCTGATCTCAGGGTGGCCTGCGAGGTCGCCCGGCAGCCGCCGCCGGGAGTCAACGACTTCGGCGAGCGGGTGCCGGACCTGCAGTCCGGCCACGAGGGGGAGGTCGACGTCCCGCGCACGTTCGTCGACTACGATCACGCGCCGCGGGAGATCGGGCTGAATCTCGTGCAGACGGTGCTGCAGATGCACACCCGCGTCACCGACATCTACAACTCCCCGCACGACCAACTCGACCAGCAGATGCGGCTCACTGTCGAGGGGATGCGCGAGCGCCAGGAGTGGGATCTCATCAACGACCCGCAGACCGGCCTGCTGGGCCAGGTCGCGGAGTCCATGCGCATCCCGACCCGGCTCGGCGCTCCCACCCCGGACGACTTCGACGAGATGCTCAGCCTCGTCTGGAAGGAACCCGCCTTCTTCCTGGCCCATCCGCGGGCGATCGCCGCGTTCGGCCGGGAGTGCACCCGCCGGGGCGTCCCGCCGCCCACGGTGCAGTTGCACGGCTCGCCGTTCCTCACCTGGCGCGGCGTCCCGATCGTGCCGACCGACAAGCTGGCCGTGGACGCCCGAGGCGCGTCCCATCGCACCCAGGTGCTGCTCCTACGAGTCGGGGAGGAGCGGCAGGGCGTCATCGGGCTGCATCAGCCCGGGCTGCCCGGAGAGGACCCGCGCGTGCCGAGCATGTCGATCCACCCGATGGGGATCAACCAGCAGGCGGTCGGGTCCTACCTGTTGTCGCTGTACTCATCGGTGGCCGTGATGGCCGACGACGCCGTCGCCGTACTCACCGACGTCGAGGTGGCCCGGTACCACGACTATGACTGAGGCCACCGGCGCAACCGGCCCCCTGAGCCCGACCTACTACTTCCTCGATGCGGCGCGCGCCGGTAGGGCCGAACTGTCCCGCTTTCGGACCGATCGGGGCAGGATCGGCGACGTCGGCGCCGCACGTGCCGACTTCCCTGCCCTGCACCAGCGGATCAACGGTCGGCCGCTCGTGTGGTTCGACAACGCGGCCACCACCCAGAAGCCCCGGGCCGTGCTGGACGCCATGACTCGTTTCTACGAGCGGGACAACAGCAACGTGCACCGCGGCGCCCACACGCTCGCGGCCCGGGCGACCGACGCCTACGAGGACGCGCGGGCGTCGGTGGCCCGGCTGCTCGGAGCGTCGAGCCCGGACGAGATCGTCTTCGTGCGTGGCACTACCGAAGGCGTCAACCTGCTTGCCGCCACGCTCGGACGCTCGAGGGTCGGGACCGGTGACGAGATCGTGCTCACGACACTCGAGCACCACGCCAACATCGTCCCGTGGCAGATGCTGGCGCAGTCGGTCGGTGCACGCCTGCGGCCCGTGCCGGTGGACGACACCGGCCAGGTGCAGTTGGACGGCTACGCAGCGCTGCTCTCCGATCGGACCAAGATCGTCGCACTCAGCCACGTCTCCAACGCGCTCGGCACCGTGCTGCCCATCGCGGCGATGATCGCGATGGCGAAGGCGCGCGGCATCCCGGTGGTCGTCGACGGAGCGCAGGCGGTCGCCCACCTGCCCGTCGACGTGACCGCACTCGGTGCCGACTTCTACGTCTTCTCCGGACACAAGATCTTCGGTCCGACCGGGATTGGTGCGGTGTACGGCCGCCGCGAGCTGCTCGCGGCGCTACCGCCATGGCAGGGCGGCGGCAGCATGATCCGTGACGTCACCTTCGAGCACACGAGCTACTCCGACCCGCCGGCTCGCTTCGAGGCCGGCACCCCGTCCGTCGGGGACGCGGTCGGCCTCGGCGCCGCCATCCGGTACGTCCTCGGGCTCGGCATGGCTGCCATCGCGGCCCGCGAGGACCGGCTCGCGCGGCTGCTCACGGACGTGCTGTCCGACATCCCGCGGATCCGGATCATCGGTACCGCGGCACACAAGGTGGCTGTCGCATCCTTCGTCGTGGAAGGGATGAGAACCGAGGAGGTGGGCCGCGCCCTGGACAGGTGCGGCTTCGCAGTGCGGTCCGGACACCACTGCGCACAGCCGGCCCTGCGCCGCTTCGGCGTGGAGAGCACGGTGCGAGCGTCCTTGGCCTTCTACAACACCGATGAGGAGGTGCACGCGTTCGGTGCGGCACTGCGCGATCTCACACGGCTCGTCAGGCGCTGAGTGTCGCGGTCGTCGGCTTGGAGCTGACCTCCTGGCCGGTGTCGGCAGGGTCCGTGACCGGTCGGTTGTGGCGGGCGGAGAGGACATGGCCAACGGCCCGGGCGACGACGATCCGCTCCCGGAACACGAGGCGCCGGAGGTCTCCCGCTGGCTGAGCAGCAGCCGCGGGGAGCGGGCGTGGGCATGCAGCGACCGGATCCGCAGACAGCGGTCGGTCGCCTGCGCTGTCTTGGCACCGAACGGCACCACCCGTGGGCGGGAGCCCTTTCCGACGACGTAGGCCATCTCCCGGTCCAGGTCGACGTCGGTCAGCGCCAGGCCGCACAGCTCCGACACCCGCACGCCGGTGTCCAGCAGCAGCCGCAGGACGACCTCGTCGCGTCGGCCGACGAACACGCTGCGGCTGAACACCCCGGGCTTCCCGCGGGGCACCGCGCACGTCCTCATCAGTGCGGCGACCTCCTGGTCGGTGAGGATCGGGACCGGCTTGTCGGGCGAATTCGCGATCTCGATGCCCTCGGTCGGAGCCTTCTCCAGTCCTCCTCCAGTGACCAGCCAGCGGCAGAACCGGCGCATCCCGCGCAGCCGCATGCGCACCGTGCCGGGCTCGCGCGTCCCGGCGAGCTCGGCGAGCTCGGCCAGCCATGCCGAGATGGCGTGCCTGGTCAGCTCGTCCAAGGTCACCGGCCGGCCCTTGCCGCTCAGCCAGTCGCAGAAATAGCGGACGCTCTGGCTGTACAGCTCGATCGTCCTGGGTGCCTTGGCGGCGGCCCGCAGGTGCCGCTGGAACGACGCCAACAGGTCCTCGAGCCGGATCGCCATGAGGGCAAGTTATCGGGCGAGCCAGCGCTGTGCTCCAGTTGTCCACAGGACTTCCTCAGGCGTCTTCGCTGGTCACACGCTTGGCGCGGCTCGGCTGCACCCGCATCGGTTCGCCCGGCATCTTCGGGTAGTCCGGGGGATAGGGCAGGTCGCCCAGCCCGGCGTCCACGGCCTGCCGGTCGGCGAGCTCCAGCAGCGGCTCGATGCCGTAGGCGTGGTCGGCCAGGCCGGCGTGCTTGTCACCGACGGCGGCGAACCGCTGCGGCATGGTCAGCACGGTGAAGTCGGTGGGGTGGACGTCGGGCAGCTCCTCCCAGTCCAGGGGAGCCGACACCGGGGCGTGCGGCTTGGGCCGGATGGAGTACGCCGAGGCGATCGTGCGGTCCCGGGCCATCTGGTTGTAGTCGATGAAGATCTTCTCGCCGCGCTCCTCCTTCCACCACGACATCGTCACGCGGTCGGGGAGGCGACGCTCGAGCTCCCGGCCGAAGGCGATGACCGCGCGGCGGACGTCGGTGAACGTCCACCGCGGCTGGATCGGCACGTAGATGTGCACGCCGCGCCCGCCGGAGGTCTTCGGCCAGCCCTGCATCCCGAACTCGGCCAGCAGCTCCCGCACGTGCGGGGCCACCCACACCGCGTCGGAGAAGTCGGTGCCCGGCTGCGGGTCCAGGTCGATGCGGATCTGGTTCGGCGACTCGACGTCGGCCTTGCCGACCGGCCACGGGTGGAACGTCAGCGTGCCGAGGTTGGCGCACCACGCGACGACGGCGACCGAGTCGGGTGCGATCTCGTCCGCCGTCCGCCCGCTGGGGAAGGTGATGTGCGCCGTCTGCACCCAGTCGGGGGCGTTCTTGGGCACCCGCTTCTGGTAAAACGCGTCGCCGGTGTTGTCCATCCGGGTCGACAGCCGCGCGCCCTCGAACACCCCGCCGGGCCAGCGCTCCAGCGTCGTCGGCCGGTCGCGCAGGGCGAACAGGATCCCCTCGCCGACGGCGAGGAAGTAGTTCACGACGTCGATCTTGCGGATGCCCTGCTCGGCGAAGTACGGCTTCTCCGGGTTGGACACGCGCACCTCGCGCCCGTCGACCTGCAGGACCACGGCGTCCTTGCTGGAGGCCATCCACGCCCTTCCGTCGAGGTCAGCGAGCCGGCGTCAGGCCGGGCACACCAGCCCATCCTGCGGGACGACCAGGTCGATCAGGTAGGCGTTGACCGCCCCTGTCACACAATCGGTCCTCGGGTAGGCGGTGTGGCCCTGCCCCTGCCAGGTGACCAGGACGCCCGAGGTGAGGGCCTCGGCCAGGTCGACGGCGAAGGGCAGCGGGGTCACCGGGTCGCCGGCGGTGCCCACGACGACGATCGGCGCGCTGCCCGCGGCGTCCCGCTCGGGCAGTGGGGTGCGCGGGGCGTCCCAGGCGGTGCACAGGTACAGGCCGGCGGCGGCATCGGCACCGAACAGCGGGTAGCGGAAGCCCCAGTCCACGGCCAGCTGCGCCACCTGCTCCCGGCTGAAGGAGACGTCCTCGGGCGTGTCCGCGCAGTTGATCGCGACGAACGCATCGAAGAGGTTGGCGTAGGTGCCGTCGTCCTGCCGCTGCGCGTAGCTGTCGGCGAGCGAGAACAGGCCGGCGGAGTCCCCGGCCTGGGCCGCCCGCAACGACTGGGAGAGCTGAGGCCACGAGGCCGGGTCGTACATGGCCGCGGTCACCGCGGTCATGACCACGCCGGGCGTGCCCACCCGGGTCTCGCCGGGCGTGCTGCTGGGGATCGGCGCGAGCGCGGCCTGGCCGAGCAGGTCGTACACGAACTGCCGGGGGTTCTCGCCGACCGGGCAGCCCGAGATCAGGGTCGTGCAGCCGCCGGCGAACGCGTCGAAGCCGGCCTCGAGCCCGGCCGCGCTGGCCTCCGCGTTGGCCTGCGCGTCGATGGCGGCGTCGGTGTCGGGGTCGACGGCGGCGTCGAGCACGAGCGCGCGGACCCGCTCCGGGAAGAGCTCGGCGTAGGTCGAGCCGAGCGTGGTGCCGTAGGAGTAGCCGAGGTAGGTCAGCTGCTCGTCACCGAGCGCGGCCCGCAGCCGGTCCATGTCCCGGGCGGTGTCGGTGGTGTTGAAGGCGCCGAGCGCCTCGCCGTACTCCTCGGCGCAGGACGCGGCGACCTCGTCGTACAGCCCGAGGACCGCGTCGAGCTGCTCGGCGGTGGCGGGCCGCGGCTCGTCGGAGAAGTATTGGTCCTTCTGCTCGGCGGTGAAGCACTCGACCGGCGTGGTCAGCCCGACCCCGCGCGGGTCGAAGCCGACCACGTCGAACCGGCGCAGCACGTCCTCGGGCAGCGACTGGGACAGGCTCAGCGCCGCGTCGGCGCCGGAGCCGCCCGGGCCGCCGGGGTTCACCACGAGCGAGCCGATGCGCTCGGTCTGGCCGGGGAAGCGGGCGCGCAGCACGAACATCGGCAGCGTCCGGCTGTCGGACTCCTCGTAGCTGATCGGCACGGGGAGGTAGCCGCACTCGTAGGCGAGCGAGCGCGGGTTGGGGACGCCGAGCCCGAGGATGTCGTCGGTGCAGTCCTCCAGCTGGATCGGCTCGACCTCCTCGGCGGCCGTCGTCGAGGCGGCCGCCGAGGAGGACCCAGCGGCGGTGGGGTCGGCGTCGTCGCCCTCCCCGGACGACGTGCACCCGGAGAGGGCGAGGAGCAGGCCGGACGCGGCGGCCAGCAGACCGCGGGAGGCACGCATGATCAACGAGGGTAACCAAGGAACCTGTCAGCCCTCGGCCCCGTCCGGAGGCTCGCCCCGAGCTCGCGGGGGTGCGGGGGACGGGGGCCGTGCTCAGTCGACCGTCACGTCGGTGAAGGGCAGCAGGTGCTCGACCCGCGGGAAGACCACGAACAGCAGCAGCGCGCTGACCGCGACGACGAGCACCAGGGCGAGGAAGGCCTTGCTGCCGGTCCCGCCGGGGAGGTGCCGCCAGATCCACGAGTACACGGGTCCTACCTCAGCCTTCCTGCAGTGCGGGCGGGCCGTCGGGGGCGTCGGCCCGCAGGATCGGGCCCCCCTCGAGGACGGCGTGCACGATCAGCCGCTGCTTCGCGGAGTACTTGGGATGACAGGTCGTCAGCGTCAGGTAGGCGCCCGACGGCGGGACCTCGGGCGCGGCCAGCGGGGTGGGGGAGATCACGGAGACGTCGTCCGGCGAGACGATCTGCTGACCGGGTACCGGCGCGCTGCCGAACTCGCCGGTCGCCGGGTCGCCCAGGACCCGGTAGACGTACCAGGCGTCGACGGTCTCCACGATGACCGGATCGCCCGGGCGCAGCTGGTCCAGGTCCAGGAACGGTGACCCTCGACCGACCCGGTGACCGGCGACGGCGAAGTTGCCCTGCTGCCCGGGGAGCGCGGTGTCGACGTAGTGCCCGGGCCCCTGCTCCAGCTCCTCGGTGCCGGTGCCCTCGACGACCGCCCGGTTCCAGCCGTCGCCCAGCCCCGGGATGTGCAGGAAGGCGAACGGCTCCCCGGCCTCCGGTGTGAGGGGCGCCGGGGTGGCGCCGGAGCCCGCGCCGTCCCACTCGTCGCGCAGCTCGTCGGTCAGCTCGTCCTGCGCCTGCCCGGCCAGGATGTCGGTGACGTACAGCTCGTAGACGACGAAGAGCAGCAGCACGAAGCCCACGGTCAGCAGCAGCTGGCCGATGCCCCGCAGCCCGGTGCGGACGAGGTCCCCGGCGCGGCTCACCCGGCCGCGCCGGAACCGGACAGGACCTCGGCCAGGTCGTACCGGACCGGCACCTCGAGCTGGTCGTAGGTGCAGCTGCGCGGCTCCCGGTCCGGGCGCCAGCGCAGGAAGTGGCCGGTGTGCCGCAACCGTCGTCCCTCCAGCTGGTCGTACTTGATCTCCACGACCAGCTCCGGGCGCAGCGGCACCCAGGAGAGGTCCTTGCCGGCGTTCCAGCGGCTCTGCGCGCCGGGCATGCGGTGCTCGCCGTCCTCGGCCGTCTGGGCGTTCGCCCAGTCCTGCCAGGGGTGCCCGTCCAGCGCCTGGGCGCGGTAGGGCTCCAGCTCCTCGACCAGCTCGGCGCGCCGCGCCATCGGGAAGGAGGCGGCGACGCCGATGTGCTGGAGGTCGCCCTCGGCGTTGTAGAGGCCGAGCAGCAGCGACCCGACGACCGGACCGCTCTTGTGCCAGCGGAAGCCGGCGACCACGCAGTCGGCGGTGCGGACGTGCTTGACCTTGGTCATCAGCCGCTGGTCGGGGCCGTAGGGCAGGTCGGCGGCCTTGGCGACGACGCCGTCCAGCCCGGCGCCCTCGAACTGCTCGAACCAGCGCTGCGCCGTCTCCGGGTCCTGGGTGATGGCGGTGGTGTGCACCTGCTCGCTCGGCGTGACCACCTCGGTCAGCCGGGCCCGCCGCTGCGCGAACGGCAGCTCCATCAGCGACTCGTCGCCGAGGGCCAGCAGGTCGAAGGCGACGAACGTGGCCGGCGTCTGCTCGGCCAGCAGGGTGATCCGGCTGGCGGCCGGGTGGATCCGCTGCAGCAGCGCCTCGAAGTGCAGCCGGTCCCCGGCCGGGACGACGATCTCGCCGTCGACCACGCACCGTTCCGGCAGCGCCGCCTTCACGGCCGCGACGACCTCGGGGAAGTAGCGGGTCAGCGGCCGCTCGTTGCGGCTGCCGAGCTCGACCTCGTCGCCGTCGCGGAAGACGATGCAGCGGAAGCCGTCCCACTTGGGCTCGTAGAAGAGCCCCTCGGCGGTGGGCAGCTTCGTGGCCGCCTTGGCCAGCATCGGCTTGACCGGCGGCAGCACGGGCAGGTCCATGCCGGTCAGTGAAGCAGCCGGACCGGTCGTGGCGGGACAGGGACCGACGGGCGCGCCGCCCCGACCAGCAGGGTCATCGGCTCGTCCGGGACGGGCGCCATGACGACGGTGCGCGCGGAGTCCGCGTCGACGTCCTCCCGCGGCGCCGGAGCCGCGGGCCCGTCGTCCTCCGGGCGCTTGCCGGGCGCGACGGCCAGCAGTCCGCACACCAGGACCACGAGGACGCCGACGCCCTTGGGGGAGTGCAGCAGTGCGACGAGCCGGCCGATCTCCGGGACGTCGATCGCTAGCTCGCCCTGGACGGCGGACGCCGGCACCGGCCGGCGGTCGGGATCGTCGTTGGCGTCGCCCTTCGTGGTGAAGACGGGCGCGCCGGTGGAGGTGTCGACCGCGATCACCCGGTGCGTGACCAGGGCGGTGGGCTCGGACGGGTGCTGGAAGGTGATGACGTCCCCGACCTCGACGGCCGCCGGGTCCACCTCCCGCGTGAAGACCATGCCGCCCACCGGGAGACCCGGGGTCATGCTCCCCGACAGGACGGCGAGCGCCTGGCCGCCGGTGACCGTGGGGTAGAGCGCGACACCGAGCGCGGTCGCCGTCCCGGCCAGCAGCACCAGCCCGATCGCCCACGCCGCGAGCCGGCGGGTCAGGTGCAGCGCCGCACGGGTCGTCGCGGGAGGGACGGGGGAGGGCACGCTGCCAGTCTCGCGGGCGGGCAGGTGCGCGACATCATCGATTCTGACGATGTGGCGGCGTCCGGACCGCAGCGAGGATCGCTGCGTGCGCCGTCCCCTCTCCACCGCTGCCGTCGCCCTGGCGGCGACCGCCGGCGTCCTCGCCGTGGCCGGTCCGGCCGTCGCCGAGGGCGGCCTGGTCCCGGGTGCGACCCAGGACCTGCCGGTCGTCCTCGACACCCGCGGCTGGGACGAGGTCCCGGACCGCCTCGAGGTCGCGGTCTCCGGGCTGACCCAGGGCGAGAACGGCTGCCTCGAGCCCGAACGGGAGGCCGGCGACGGCTGTGGCGCCGAGGGCGTCGACCCCGGGTCGGACCCCGGGGAGCTGGCCGGACAGCTGAACACCACGGTGGCCGCGGGCCGGCTCGAGGACGGCCAGTGCGTCCCGCTGGGCGAGGCCGCGTCGCTGCCGCTCGTCCCGGCGGTCGGAGACCTCGACGGCGCCGTGCTCACGGTCGACGACGCCGCCTCGTGGGACGACGTCGACTGCCTCGACCTCGCGCTGACCTTCACCGACGGCGAGGACAACAACCTCGCCCAGTCCGACACCGTCGACTTCGACCTCGAGGTGTACGCCTCGTCGTCGGCGCCCGAGGACGGCGGGACGGTCACCCCGGACGACGGGGCGACCGGCGGGACGCCGAACGGCGGCACGACCGGCGGCACCCCGGACGGCGGAGCGACCGGTGGCCCGACCGTGGGCACCACGGACAGCGGCGCGACCGGCGGCATCCCCGACGGCGGAGCGACCGGCGGGACCCCGCCCGGTGGCGACGTCGGCGTCGCCCCGGGCACCGGCGGGCCGTCGGCGGCCGGCCTCGGCACGGGAGGCGGCCGCGGCGCCCCGGCCGGCGGAGCCGTGCCGGCCGGTCCGGCCGCCCCGGTCGAGCTCGGCGCCCCCAGCGCGCCCGGGGACGTGATCGGCCGGTCCACCGCCTCGGTCACCGTCGACGCCGACGGTGCGACGGCCAGGACCGTGACCCGGACGCAGACCGAGACCCGCGCTGCCGGTCAGTCGCTCGGCCCGGCCGTGATCTGGGCCGGCGGCGCCTTCGTCGCTGCCCTGGCGCTCGGCTGGTTCCTGTTCCTCGCGGTGCGCCGTCGGCGCCGGACGGAGAGTGCGGCATGAGGCGGAAGACGCAGTGGGCCCTCGGCGGCGTCCTCGCCGGGACGGTGCTCCTCGGCGCCGGCACCACGCTGGCGACCTTCACCGACCGGGCCGAGGTCGGCGCGTCGACCGGGGCGGCCTCCCTCGCCCTGCAGCTGGCGCCGGCGTCCCCCACCGGGCAGCCGCTGCAGGTCCACGCCCAGGACGCCGGCGGCACCGCGCTGGAGGTGGCCGCCAGCGGCGAGGTGACCGGACATCTGCGGCTCTCGCTCCCCGGAGTCGCCTGCGCGGACCTCCCCGACGTCGCGCTCACGGTGACCGGTCTGGGCGCCGGCGCGCCGACGACGACCCTCTGCCGGCTCGCCTCGGGAGCGGTGGACCTCGGGGTGCTGCCGGCGGCGGCCGCGACGTCGATCTCGCTGCACGTCGCGCGTGCCCCCGGGTCGACGCAGTTCCGGGCCGGCGTCAGCTGGACGGGCGACCTGACCTTCGTCCTCGCCCAGGACGCATCGGGCGCGGGCCTCAGCGACGCGCGGACCGTACGGGTCCACCTCGTGGTCCCCGGCGGACCGGCCGATCCCGTCCAGCCTCCGGCTCAGGGTGGCGGGCAGACCGGCAACGCGGGCGGCGACGCGGGCGGCGGGCAGCCGGGCAACGCGGGCGGCGGCCAGGGCGGCGGGCAGCCGGGCGGCGGCCAGGGCGGCGACCAGGGTGGCGGGCAGCGCGGCAACGCGGGCGGGAGCGACGGCCGCTGACCTCAGCGGTCGGGCTCCGGTCCGTCCCGCAGCCATCCGGACTGCCGGGCGAGCGCAACGGCCTGCAGCTGCGAGGACACCTGCAGCTTGCTCAGCACGGCCCGGATCTGGGTCCGCACGGTCGCCTCGCTGACGTAGGACGCCGCCGCGATGGACGCGGCGGGCATCCCGGCGGCCATGTACTGCAGGACCTCGGCCTCGCGCGGGCTCAGCGACCGGAACGGCGCGAGGCGCTCGGCTTCCTCGGTGCGGGCCCTCCGCGCGGCGGCCAGGAGGTCCTGCCGGCGGTGGTCGGCGAGGACGCGGCCGCCCGAGCGCACCGCCTGGACGAGCGCGGCGAGGTCCTCGAGCGCGGTGTCCTTGGGGACGACGGTGACGGCTCCCCGCTCGAGGGCGGTGCCCCAGGTGGCGTCCCCGACCTCGCCGGTGACGACGACGACCCGGCAGCCGGCCTCCGTGAGGGGCGCCACCAGGTCCAGGCCGTCGATCGGCTCGCCGTCCTCGTCGTGCCCGAGGCGCAGGTCGAGCAGCACCGTCGCCGGTGCCTCGGCGCGGCAGACGTCGACGATCGCGGCGGCCGACGTCGGGGCCACCCGGACGGCCGGGATCCCCGCCGCCGCGAGGCCGACCTGTACGGCCTGGGCGAAGAGCGAGTGGTCGTCGACGAGCAGGGCGGCGTCGCCGCTCATCGGATCGCGGCCAGCGAGGGGACGTGGGCCGCCTCCACCGTGCGTCCCTCCGCCGCGGTGCGCGGACGGGGGAGGGTGGGTGCGGGCGCCGTGGTGAGGGGCAGCGTCAGCACGAAGCGGGACCCCACGGGGGCACCGGCCGCGACCAGGTCGCCGCCGTGCCGGCGCGCCAGGTCGCGGGAGATGGCGAGACCGAGGCCCTCGCCGGGGCTCGAGGCTCCTCGCTCGCCGGCCTCGAAGGCCGCGGCCCGCCGGGCCGCGGTCAGGCCGGGGCCGTCGTCGGCGACGGTGACGGTGAGCCGGTCGGCCACGTCGACGGTCACCGCGCAGACGGCGCCGGGGGCGTGCACGAGGGCGTTGCCGAGCAGGTTGCCGACGATGACGGCGAGCGCGTCGCCGTCCACGGTCACGGGAGGAGCGCCGGCCGGCTGCCAGCGCAGGCGGAGCCCACGCTCCCGGTGGCTGACGACGAGCGGCCGCAGGAGCTCGTCGAGGTCGGTGCTGCGCACCCGCGGGGCCCGGTCGGGCAGCCGCAGCAGCCGGTCGAGGCGCGCGAGCTCGGCCGCGACCGACGCCTCGAGGTCGGCACGGAGCGCAGCCTGCGAGGGCGCGGTGAGGCCCTGGACGGCGGAGGTGGCCGCACGGACGCCGGCGACGGCGGCGCGGGCGTCGTGCAGGCACGCGCGGGCCTGCTGCAGCTGACGCTCGTGGCCCGCGAGCTGCTCGAGCAGGCCGGCGACGTAGCGCTCCTGGCCGCCGAGGGCGTCGGTCAGCCGGCGGACGGCGGCGAGCGCGGCCGCGCCCGCGGCGGCGGTCGTCGCGACGTCGCGCCCGAGCGCCACGAGCTCCGCGGTGCCGGGCAGGAGCGCGGGGAGCGCGGCGAGCGCTGCGATGCCCGACAGGCTCAGGGCGACCACGGCCAGGGCCTGGGCCGACCGGCGGTGGCCGGTGCTCAGCTGGTCGCTGCGCCACGCCGCGACGGCGGTGGCGCCCCACAGCGCGCCGAGCGCGAGGCAGGCGCCCGCGTGGGTCGGCCGGGCCGGTCCGGGCAGGGCCGCGGTCAGGCCGACGGCGACGGCGCCCCCGAGGGCCAGTACGAGGAGGCCCGCGGTGACGGGCCGCCGGCGGGCGCCGGCGTCGGGGAACGCCCGCAGGACGGTCGCGGCGGCCAGGGCCAGGACGGCCATCTGGACGGCGGGGGCGAGGCCGGGCCCGGCGCCGTCGACCAGGGCCTCGGCGACGACTCCGCTCGGGCGGCTCAGGCCGACCAGCACGAGACCCGCTCCGACCGACCGGGTGGTGTCGTTCCCGGTGACCCGCCAGCGGAGCAGGTGACCGCAGCCGGCCGCGAGGAAGCCCAGCGTCGAGAGGACGACGAGGACCTCGTGCCGGGCCTCGAGGTCCGCGGCCGCGAGGAGGGCGAGGCTCGCCACGAGGGCCGCGGCCACCGTCGCGGTCCGCCCGTGTCCGAGCCGTCGCCCGGCGCTCCGCAGCGTGGTCGCGATCGTGTCCGTGCTGGTCATGATGAGGACCCCCCGTGGTCGAGCGTCAGCAGACCACGCCGCGGGAGCTCCCGTGGCGGAGCGCGCACCGCCCGGGGGGACGGCTGCGTCGGCGGGGTCTCGTGAGGCGAACGGGGACCCGTGGGACCGCGATCGCCAGTTCTGACGATGTCCGGGGCGTGGTCCCGCCGCGAGGGTCGACGTCGACAGCCGTGGCGCCGTGCCCGGCGGGAGAGACCCTCGTCCGACGGGGCCGTCGTCAGGAGACCCACCGTGAAGAAGATCGCCATCGCCTCCGCCGCCATGGGCGGCGCCGCCCTCATCGCCTTCGGTGCCAGCGGCACCTTCGCCGAGTTCACCGACAGCGGGCGGACGGCGGGCTCCGCCGGCGCCGGCACCCTGGTGCTCAGCGCCTCCGAGTCGATCGCCACCGAGGCGGAGTCGCTCGGCCTCGCCCCCGGTGAGTCGACCCGCCTGACCTTCCCGGTGGAGAACGCCGGCTCGGTGGACGGCCTGCTGACGGCGGTCGGGACGGTCGTCGACGCCGCCGACGACTGCAGCTCGGCGTCCGAGGCGGACGTGGACGACTGCGAGACGGCGACCGCGGGCGACTTCTCCGCCACCGCCGGCGTGGCCGTCTACCAGGTCGACGGCCTGTCGGCGGCGGAGTGCGACGCCGAGACGTCGGTCGCCGGCGCCCGGAACATCACCCCCGGCTACACGATGGCCCAGCTGCACGACGCCAGCGTCCCGCTCTACCCGCTCGCCGCGGGCGACGTGACCTGCTTCGTGATCGACGTCAGCCTCGACCAGGACGTCGACAACGTCGTCCAGGGCGACGAAGCCAGCCTGAGCGTCTCCCTGACCCTGGAGCAGGACATGTCGCCGGCTCCGGCCGACGTCTGACCGACAGACCCGCCGACGGCGGTCCGGGACCCCCCGGGCCGCCGTCGTGGCGTTCCCGGCCGTGCGAGCATGGAGGGCCGGGCCCGGTTCCCGGGGCCGAGCAGAGGAGACACGCGTGCAACCGGGTCCCGGCCGGATCGCCGACCGCTACGAGCTGCGGTCGCTGCTGGCGACCGGCGGCATGGGCCAGGTCTGGCGCGCGCACGACACCCTGCTCGGCCGCGACGTCGCCCTCAAGGTGCTGCGCAGCGAGTTCACCGGTGACCCGTCCTTTCTCGCCCGGTTCCGCGCCGAGGCCCGGCACACCGCCGCGCTGAGCCACCCGAACATCGCCACGCTGTTCGACTACGGCGAGGTGCCGGCCGGGCCCGGCTCGCCCGAGCACGTGGCCTACCTGGTCATGGAGCTGGTGGAGGGGGAGTCGCTGTCGCAGGTGCTCGCCCGCGAGGGCCGGCTCGACCCGGCCCGCGCCGCCTCCGTGCTCCGGCAGACCGCCGCCGGACTGGGCGCCGCGCACGCCATGGGCGTGGTGCACCGGGACGTGAAGCCGGGCAACGTCCTCGTCGCCCCCGACGGCACGTGCAAGCTCACCGACTTCGGCATCGCGTCGTCGGCGGCCAGCGTGCCCCTCACCGGTACGGGACAGATCATCGGCACGGCGCACTACCTCTCGCCCGAGCAGGCGCAGGGGGCGCCGGCGACACCGGCCAGCGACGTCTACGCCCTGGGCCTGGTCGGCTACGAGATGCTCGCCGGGCGCCGGGCCTTCGACGGCGAGAACTCCGTCCAGGTCGCCGTGATGCAGATCAACGCCGAGCCCCCGCCCCTGCCGACGGACGTGCCCGCGCGCCTGCGCGGCCTGATCGAGCAGGCGCTCGTCAAGGACCCCGCCGTGCGCTACCCCGACGGCGCCACGTTCCGGGACGCCGTGGACGCCGCCCTGGCCGGTGGCGTGCCCGGTCGCGTCGACCCGGCCGCGACCGCGGTGCTCCCGCCCCGCCCGAGCTCCGCCACCCCGCCGGTCACCCGGGTGATGCCCCTCGCCGCGCCGGGGACGTCGCCCGTGCGGTCCGGACCGCCGCCGGTGCCGCCGTCGGAGCCGGCCCACCGGTCCCGCCGGGGTCTGGTGGCTGCGCTGCTGGTCCTCGCCGCGCTCGCGGTGGCAGCCGTCGTCCTCGCGCTGACGCTCACCGGCGGGGACGACCCGGCGCCCGGGGAGGCCGAGCCGACGGCGAGCACCTCCGCGACGAGCACCGCGCCCAGCGTCCCCACGACGGCCGTAGCGGAGCCGACGACGGTCGGGGTGGCCGCCGGCGACTACGTCGGCCGCCCGGTGGCCGACGTCCGGGCGGAGCTGACCGACCGCGGGCTGGTCGTGCAGCTGCGGCCGGTTCCCACCGCCGGCGCCCCCGACGGCCAGGTGCTCGACCTGACCCCGGTCGGCCAGCTCGCCATCGGGAGCACGGTCACCGTGAGCCATGCCGTCGCCCCGCCGCCGGCACCCGAGCCCGCGCCGACCGAGGACGACGGCGACGGAGACGGCGACGGGGGGAACGGCGACGGGGGCAACGGCGACGACGATGACGGCGGCAACGACGACGACGGCGGGGGCAACGGGAACGGGAACGGCGGCGGGAACGGGAACGGGAACGGCAACGGGGGACGGGACGACTGACCCGCGCCTCAGCTCCCGAGCGCGAACCGGGTGAACAGGACGCCGTCCTCCTCGAGGACCTGCGTCAGCCGGGGCCGGACCGGCTCGGCCAGCGCGCGGGGCAGCAGCCGGGTCTCCCCGCCGACCAGCGCCGGCGCGATGGTGAGGTCCAGCTCGTCGACGCAGCCGGCCTCGAGCGCCGCGGCGAACAGCGCCGGCCCGCCCTCGCAGACCACCCGCTCCAGCCCGCGCTCGGCCAGCCGGTCCAGCGCCAGCGGCAGGTCGACCTCGTCGTCGCCGCAGACGAGCACCGTCACGCCGGCCGCGGTCAGCGCCGCCCGCCGGGAGGCGTCGGCCGCCGCGCAGGTGACCAGGATCGTGGAGTCCACGGCCAGCCGGTCCTCCGGGGCGAGGGACACCTGCCGGGAGACGACGGCGACGGGCGCGGTCGCGGGGCGGCCGAGTGCGGTGCGCAGCGTGCCGACGGCGGAGTCCGCGGCCACCGGCCGGTAGCCCTCCGCGTTCGCCGTCCCCGCGCCCACGAGCACGACGTCGGCCAGCGCCCGGAGGGTGCGGAACACGCGCCTGTCACCCGGTGAGCCGAGCCCGCCGCTGCGCCCCTCGATCGCGATGGCACCGTCGAGGGAGCCGACGAAGTTGACCCGCAGCGAGCGGCCGGCCGGCGGCGCGTAGGCGTCGGCGAGGGCCGCATCGTCGAGGTCGGGTGCCGGTTCCGGCAGCAGGCGGCGCATCTCAGGAGGTCGTCAGCACGGCCGCGCTCTCGGCGGGCAGCGTCACGGTCTCGGCGTCCAGGGTGGGCAGCTCCCCGGTGGCGAAGAGGACCTCGCCCGCCCGCCGGTCCAGGTCGATCTCCTGCGGCCGGTCGGCGAGGTTCACCACCACCCGGAGCGTGCCGCGGTGCACGACCAGCCAGCGGTCGGCGTCGTCCCAGCTGACCGCGGTGGCCGAGAGGTCGGCGTCCACCAGCTCCGGGTGTGCCCGGCGCAGGGCCAGCAGCGCCCGGTGCACCGCCAGCAGCCGCTCGTGCGGCTGCCGGTCGAGCTCGCTCCAGTCCAGCTTGGAGCGGGTGAACGTCTCCGGGTCCTGCGGGTCGGGCACGACGTCGGCGTCCCACCCGTGCTCGGCGAACTCGCCGATCCGCCCCTCGGCCGTCGCCCGGCCCAGCTCCGGTTCGGGGTGGCTGGTGAAGAACTGCCACGGCGTCGTCGCGCCCCACTCCTCGCCCATGAACAGCATCGGGGTGAAGGGGCTGGTCAGCACGATGGTCGCGCCGACGGCGAGCATGCCGGGCGAGAGGGAGGCCGAGATCCGGTCACCCACGGCCCGGTTGCCGATCTGGTCGTGGTCCTGCAGGTACCCGAGGAACTTCCAGCCCGGCAGGGCGGTGGTGTCGACCGGCCGGCCGTGGTGCCGCCGCCGGAACGACGACCACGCGCCGTCGTGGAAGAAGGCGCCGGTGAGCACCTTGGCCAGCCCGGCGAGGCCGGCGTCGGCGAAGTCGGCGTAGTACCCCTGCCCCTCGCCGGTCAGCGTCGAGTGCAGCGAGTGGTGGAAGTCGTCGCTCCACTGCGCGGTGAGGCCCAGGCCGCCGGCCACCCGCGGGGTGACCATCCGCGGGTCGTTGAGGTCGCTCTCGGCGATCAGCGTCAGCGGCCGGCCGACGGCGACCGACAGCTTGTCGACCTCCTGCGCCATCTCCTCGAGCACGTGCGTGGCCCGCTCGTCGACCAGTGCGTGGACGGCGTCCAGCCGCAGCCCGTCGACGTGCATGTCCCGCAGCCACATCAGCGCGTTGTCCACGATGTAGCGGCGGACCTCGTCGGAGTCCGGCCCCGACAGGTTGATCGAGTTGCCCCAGGTGTTGGCGCCCTCGGCGAACACCGGGAAGAACAGCGGCAGGTAGTTCCCGGACGGGCCCAGGTGGTTGTAGACGACGTCCTGGATCACCCCGAGCCCGTGCCGGTGGCAGGCGTCGACGAACCGCTGATAGGCCGCGGGGCCGCCGTACTCCTCCTGCACCGCGTACCAGAGCACGCCGTCGTAGCCCCAGTTGTGGGTGCCGTTGAAGCCGTTGACCGGCAGCAGCTCGACGAAGTCCACGCCCAGGTCCACGAGGTGCTGGAGCCGGCCCACCGCGGCGTCGAGGGTGCCCTCGGGCGTGAACGTGCCGACGTGCATCTCGTAGACGACGCCGCCGGCCAGCGGGCGGCCGGTCCACGACTGGTCGGCCCAGTCGTGGGACGCCGGGTCGTAGCGCCGGGACAGGCCGTGCACGCCCTCGGGCTGGCGTCGCGAGCGCGGGTCCGGCCGGGGCGTCCCGTCGTCGTCGAGCAGGAAGCCGTAGTCGGCCTCCGGTGCGGCCTCGACCGAGGCGCGCCACCAGCCGTCGTCGTCCCGCTGCATGTCGTGGACGGCGCCGTCGGCCTGCAGGCGGACCCGCGAGGGGATCGGCGCCCAGACGGAGAACTCGACGGGCTCGGACATGCAGGGGCCTCCTGGAGGCGAACGGAGAGGTGAGGCGCGCGGAACGGATCGATCATGCCCGGGCTCGGGGCGGCCAACCGTGGATCTCGACGTCGCCGCCGAGGTCCCGGACGGCGGGCAGCCGGGGGTCGTCCCCGGCTGCCCGCCCTCGCCCCGGAGCTGCGTCAGACGGCCAGTCGCTGTCCGACGACGATCCGGTTCGGGTTCTGCACGGTGCCGCGGTTGAGTGCCCAGAGGGCACGCCACCCACCCTCGACGCCCTGTGCTCGGGCGATCTTCGCGAGGGTGTCCCCACGCCGGACGGTGTAGCTGCCGGTCTGCGCCGGCGCCGCGGCGGGCGCCGGTGCCGCTGCTGCCGGTGCCGGTCGCGGCGCGGGGGCCGGTGCCGGAGCCGGGGCGACGGCGGTCGTGCCCGGCCGCAGCAGGCGGCCGCAGGTCGGCCAGGCGCCGACGCCCTGGGTCAGGAGCACGCGCTCGGCGACCGCGATCTGCTCGGCCGGCGTGGCCAGGTCGGCCCGCGGGGCGTACTGACCCCCGCCGTGACCCAGCCACGTCGGCGAGCTGAACTGCAGCCCGCCGTAGTAGCCGTTGCCGGTGTTGATGCTCCAGTTACCGCTGGACTCGCACTGGGCGACGCCGCTCCAGTCGTGGCCGGGGGCAGCGGTCGCCGGTGCGGCCATGACTCCGAGGCCGATGGCCGCGGCGCCGATGACCACGGCGCCGCTCCGGAAGGGACGGCGGCGGACGCGCGTGGTCGAGAGGTGCTTGGACATGGTGATCCTCCGATCACCGCCTGCGAGGTGAGCTGTCGGGTTCGGGATTCGGATTCCCGGCCGCGGGCGCGGCTTCACCCCGAGACGCGCGGACGCGTCGGAAGTGGGTCCCCCGCCCCCGTCCTGGGTTGCTCGATGGGAGGTGCTCCGGCGGACGGGGTTCGGCGGTTCCGGTACCTCACGCCCGGACGGTGTCGCCCGAGCGTCCCGCCGACCGTAGGTGCGGTCCGCGGCCGCCGCCGGGCATGCCGGAGGGCGCCGGGGGATACATGCAGGTGGCGTTCCGACGTGCCGGGCCGGGGACCGCTGACGGTCCCCGGCCCGTGACTCCGAGTGGTGGATCGGTGATCTCCTCGGCCCCGTCGAGAGGCTCGCGCCGACCGTGCGAGGCGTGAGGGGGACGGGGTCCTGCTTCAGGCGCGGACGAGCAGCGCCACCGGCAGCCGGCTCAGCACCGTGCCGGCGGCGAGACCGCCGGCGTCGGAGACCAGCCGCTCGCCGGTGAGCAGGTCCCGCCAGGCCCCGGTGGGCAGCTGCAGCGCGGTGTCGCCCCACCCGGACGCGGCCAGCGCGACCGGCAGCCGGGTCCCGACCGTCACCGCGCCGCCCCGGTCGAAGGCGACCAGGTGCCGCGCGGCCGGCCCGGTCGCGGTCACCGGCGTGTAGCCGGTGAACAGCTCGGGGGAGCCGCGCCGGGCGCGCAGGGCCCGGGACACGACCAGGAGCTTGGCCGCGCCGGTGTCGTCCACGTCCGGCATCCAGCCCTCGTCCAGCCGCGCCAGCAGCCGGCGTCGCAGGTCGTAGTCGACCGGCCGCCGGTTGTCCGGGTCGACGAGGGAGTGGTCCCACAGCTCGGTGCCCTGGTACACGTCCGGGACGCCGGGCATCGTCAGCTGCACCAGCTTCTGGGTCAGCGAGTTCGACCAGCCGGGGAGCGCGATGCGGTCGACGAACGCGTCGAGCTCCGCGCGGGTGCGCTCGTCGTCGGAGGCCGCGTCGACCACCGTCCGCAGCTGGGCCTCGAACGCCTCGTCCTGGTCGGTCCACGTCGTCGACCGGCCGGCCTCGCGCGCCGCCTTCTCCGCGAACGCCTGCGCCCGCTCCCGGGACAGGGGCCAGGCGCCGACCAGGTTCTGCCACACGAGGTGGGCCAGCGGCCGGTCGGGGAGGGGGTGGCGGTCCAGCAGGCCGCGCACCAGGCCTGCCCACTCGTCGGGCAGCTCGGCCAGGACGGCGAGCCGGGCGCGGGTGTCCTCGCTGCGCTTGGTGTCGTGCGTGGACAGCGTCGTCATGGCCTGCGGCTTGCGCTCCAGCCGCCGCGCCTGCGCCTCGTGGAACTCCTCGGGCGTCGTGCCGAACCGTGCCGGGTCGCCGCCGACCTCGTTCAGCGCGACGAACCGCCCCCACCGGTAGTAGGCGCTGTCCTCCACGCCCTTGGCCATGACCGGCCCGCTGGTCTGCTCGAACCGCGTCGCCGCCTCCGTGCCCGCGGAGGACAGCACCGGGTGCAGCGCGTCCAGCGCCGCGGTGAGGTCCGGCCGGCGCTCGCGGACGGCGGCCACGGTGGCGTCCAGGTGCTCGCGGCCGTCGGGCAGGTAGCTGCGGTAGACGTCGAAGGAGGCGAGCAGCTCGGCCAGCGCCTCGGTCTGCTGCGCGGCGTCGACTGCACCGCTTCCCGCCCCCCCGAGCTCGCCCGTGTTCCGCACCAGGCGGGCGACCTCCGAGCCGAGGATGCCGTCGGTGACCTCGCGCTTGGAGTCGTGCACCAGCTGCGCGTAGTCGACCGGCTCCCCGGTCAGCTCGGTGTCCAGCGCGGTCAGCGCCGCCTCGCCGGCCGGGTCGACCAGCACCTGGTCGACCTCGGAGAGGGCGTCGTACCCCGTGGTCCCCGCGGTGGCCCAGCTCCCGGGCAGGTCCTCGCCGGGCTCGAGGATCTTCTCCACGACCGTCCACCGGCCGCCGGATGCCTCGGCCAGCCGGTCCAGGTAGCCCTTCGGGTCGGCCAGCCCGTCGGGGTGGTCGATGCGGAGCCCGTCGACGGCGCCCTCGCGGACCAGCTCGAGCACGAGCTCGTGCGTGGCGGCGAAGACCTCGGGGTCCTCGGCGCGCAGCCCGGCCAGGGTGTTGATCGCGAAGAAGCGGCGGTAGTTGAGGTCGGAGTCGGCGCGCCGCCAGTCGACCAGCTCGTAGTGCTGGCGGTCGTGCACCTCCTGCGGCGTGCCGCCCTCGCTACCGGGGGCGAGCGGGAAGCGGTTGTCGTAGTAGCGCAGCTCGCCGTCCACCACCTCGATCTTCTCCACGTCGTCCGCCGACCCCAGGACGGGGATGCGGACCCGGCCGCCGCCGAACTCCCAGTCGACGTCGAACGCGGCCGCGTGCGCGCTCCCGCGGCCGTGCTGCAGGACGTCCCACCACCACGGCGCCTCGGTGGGGTCGCCGACGCCCATGTGGTTGGGCACCAGGTCCAGCACCAGCCCGAGTCCGTGCTCGTGCAGCGCCGCCACGAACCGGTCGAACGCCTCGCGGCCGCCGCGGGCCTCGTCGATGTGGGCGTGGTCGACGGTGTCGTAGCCGTGCGTGCTCCCCGCCGCCGAACGCAGCAGCGGCGAGGAGTACGCGTGGGTCACCCCGAGCGCGGCCAGGTGGTCGGCGACGGCGGCGGCGTCGTCGAGCGTGAAGTCGGCGTGCACCTGCAGCCGGTAGGTCGCCGCCGGGACGGCGCGCCGGTCGTGCTGCCCGTCCTGTTCCCCCCGCGGGCCGGCGACCTCGCTCACGCGGCGGCCTGCAGCACGACGGTGGCGCGAGCCTGCACGGTCAGCGTCTCCCCGGCCTTGAGCACGACCTGCTCCACCTCGCCCTGCTCGGCGGTGTCGACGACGACCGTCCAGCCCTCGGCGTACTCCGACGGGGGCAGGCCGAACTCGATCGGCTCGTGGTGGGCGTTGAACGCCAGGTAGAAGCAGTCGTCGAGGACGTCCTGGCCCCGCTCGTCGGTCTCCCGGATGCCGTGCCCGTTCAGGTACATGGCCAGCGACTTGGCGAAGCCGGCGTCCCAGTCCTCGTCCTCCATGACCTCGCCGCCGGGGGTGAACCAGGCGACGTCCTGCACCGGGTCGCCCTCCTCGCGGCGGACCGGGCGGCCGTGGAAGAACCGGCGACGGCGGAACGTCGGGTGCTCGGTCCGCAGCCGCAGGATCCGCTTGGTGAACTCCAGCAGCCCCTCGTCGACGTCGTCCCAGTCGATCCAGGTCAGCTCGGAGTCCTGGCAGTAGCCGTTGTTGTTGCCGTTCTGCGTGCGGCCGAGCTCGTCGCCGTGCAGCAGCATCGGCACGCCCTGGCTGAGCATCAGCGTGACCAGGAAGTTGCGCTGGAGACGGGCGCGCAGGGCCAGCACCTCGGGGTCGTCGGTCGGCCCCTCGACGCCGCAGTTCCAGCTGCGGTTGTGGCTCTCGCCGTCGTTGTTGTCCTCGCCGTTGGCCTCGTTGTGCTTCTCGTTGTAGGAGACGAGGTCGCGCATCGTGAAGCCGTCGTGCGCGGTGACGAAGTTGATGCTCGCCACCGGCCGGCGACCGGAGTGCTTGTAGAGGTCCGCCGACCCCGAGATCCTGCTGGCGAACTCGCCGATGGTGGCGTCCTCGCCGCGCCAGAAGTCGCGGACGGTGTCGCGGTACTTGCCGTTCCACTCGCTCCAGAGGGCGGGGAAGTTGCCGACCTGGTAGCCGCCGTCGCCGATGTCCCAGGGCTCCGCGATCAGCTTCACCTGGCTGACCACCGGGTCCTGGTGGGCGAGGTCGAAGAACGCCGAGAGCCGGTCCACCTCGTGGAACTGGCGGGCCAGGGTCGAGGCGAGGTCGAAGCGGAAGCCGTCGACGTGCATCTCGGTCACCCAGTAGCGCAGCGAGTCCATGATCAGCTGCAGCGGCTGCGGGTTGCGGACGTTCAGCGAGTTCCCGGTGCCGGTGGTGTCCATGTAGAACTGCTCGTCGCCCTCGACCAGGCGGTAGTAGGCCTGGTTGTCGATGCCCCGGAACGACAGCGTGGGACCCATGTGGTTGCCCTCGGCGGTGTGGTTGTAGACCACGTCGAGGATGACCTCGATGCCCGCGTCGTGCAGGGCACGGACCATGGCCTTGAACTCCTGCACCTGCTGGCCGTCGTTGGAGCTGGCGTACTCGTTGTGCGGGGCGAAGAAGCCGATGGTGTTGTAGCCCCAGTAGTTGCGCAGGCCCTTCTGCAGCAGGGTGTCGTCCTGCACGAACTGGTGCACGGGCATGAGCTCGATGGCCGTGACGCCGAGCTCCTGCAGGTACTCGATGACGGCCGGGTGTGCGATGCCCGCGTAGGTGCCGCGCAGCTCCTCCGGCACCCGGGGGTGCGTCATGGTCAGGCCCTTGACGTGGGCCTCGTAGATGACCGTCTTGTTGTAGGGGGTCCGCGGCGGGCGGTCCATGCCCCAGTCGAAGTACGGGTTGACGACGACGGACTTCGGCATGTGCGGCGCCGAGTCCTCGTCGTTGCGCTCACCGGTGCCGAAGTGGTAGCCGAAGCAGGCCTGGTCCCAGTCGATCTGCCCGTCGATGGCCTTCGCGTAGGGGTCCAGCAGCAGCTTGTTGGGGTTGCAGCGGTGGCCGTTCTCCGGCTCGTAGGGGCCGTACACGCGGAAGCCGTAGCGCTGGCCGGGCTGGATCCCGGGGAGGAACGCGTGCCACACGTACCCGTCCATCTCGGGGAGCCGGATGCGCTCCTCGTTGCCCGCGTCGTCGAACAGGCAGAGCTCGATCTTCTCGGCCACCTCGCTGAAGATCGCGAAGTTGGTGCCGGTGCCGTCGTAGGTGGCACCCAACGGGTACGCGCTCCCGGGCCACACCTGGGTCATGAACGGGTCCTCCTGCGATGTGCCCCCGACGTCTCCGGGGGCCGGTGGCCTCCCGCCGCGGCCGTCGGCGGGAGGTCGGGGCATGCTGCTCCGGCTGCCGGGTGCCCGCACGGGGTGCCCGGCACACCTCCGGGTGGTGTCGGAAGGGACACGTCACGGAGCGTCATCGGAGCGGTGGGACGGGCGGGACGACGACGCCCTCCCGGCCGGTGGCCGGGAGGGCGTCGTGCGCAGAAGGGGCGGTCCCGCCGGGGTCCGACCTCGCCCGGGGACCCCGGGTGGCGCTGGTCCCCGGCCGGGACCGCTCCTGCGCGCGGGACACTATCGGGCCGGCCGGCCGTTGACGAGCACCCGCCCTGCGCCACCCGGGCGACCGGTCCCACCCGGCACGGACGACGCACGGACGCCGTCCTGTCACACCCCCGTCGTACCGTCGTCGCGTGCGAGCGAAGACCGACCTCAAGCGGCCCACCCGGGGGCGGTTCCGCGTCGTCAGCGAGTTCCAGCCCTCGGGTGACCAGCCGGCCGCCATCGAGGACCTCGCCCGGCGGGTGAACGCGGGAGAGGAGCACGTCGTCCTGCTCGGCGCCACCGGCACCGGCAAGTCAGCCACCACCGCCTGGCTCATCGAGCAGGTGCAGCGCCCCACGCTGGTGATGGCGCCGAACAAGACGCTCGCCGCGCAGCTGGCCAACGAGTTCCGCGAGCTGTTCCCCGACAACGCGGTCGAGTACTTCGTCAGCTACTACGACTACTACCAGCCCGAGGCCTACGTCCCGCAGACGGACACCTACATCGAGAAGGACTCCTCGATCAACGAGGAGGTCGAGCGGCTGCGGCACTCCGCGACCAACAGCCTCTTCACCCGGCGCGACGTCATCGTGGTCGCGACCGTCTCCTGCATCTACGGCCTGGGCACGCCGGAGGAGTACGTCGAGCGGTCGCTGAAGGTCAAGGTGGGGGAGGAGCGCGACCGCGACGAGCTGCTGCGCACCCTGGTCACCGAGCAGTACACCCGCAACGACCTCTCCTTCACCCGCGGCACGTTCCGGGTCCGCGGCGACACGATCGAGGTCTTCCCGGTCTACGAGGAGCTCGCCGTCCGGATCGAGATGTTCGGCGACGAGGTCGAGCGGCTGTACTACCTGCACCCGCTCACCGGCGAGGTCGTGCGCGAGGTCGACGAGCTGTTCGTCTTCCCGGCCACCCACTACGCCGCCGGCCCGGAGCGGATGGAGCGGGCCATCGCCGGCATCGAGGCGGAGCTCGAGCAGCGGCTGGCCGAGATGGAGCGGCAGGGGAAGCTGCTGGAGGCGCAGCGGCTGCGCATGCGCACCACCTACGACATCGAGATGATGCGGCAGGTCGGCTTCTGCTCCGGCATCGAGAACTACTCGCGGCACATCGACGGCCGCGCCCCGGGCTCGGCCGGCTCCTGTCTCCTGGACTACTTCCCCGACGACTTCCTGCTCGTCATCGACGAGTCGCACGTGACCGTGCCGCAGGTCGGCGGCATGTACGAGGGCGACATGAGCCGCAAGCGGACGCTGGTCGAGCACGGCTTCCGGCTGCCGTCGGCGATGGACAACCGCCCGCTCAAGTGGGAGGAGTTCACCGACCGCATCGGCCAGGTCGTGTACCTCTCGGCGACGCCGGGGCCCTACGAGCTCGGCCGCACCGGCGGTGAGTTCGTGGAGCAGGTCATCCGGCCCACCGGTCTCATCGACCCCGAGGTGGTGGTCAAGCCGACCAAGGGCCAGATCGACGACCTGGTGCACGAGATCCGGGTGCGCACGGAGAAGGACGAGCGGGTCCTCGTCACCACCCTCACCAAGAAGATGGCCGAGGACCTCACCGACTACCTGCTCGAGATGGGCATCAAGGTCCGGTACCTGCACTCGGAGGTCGACACGCTCCGCCGCGTCGAGCTGCTGCGCGAGCTGCGGCAGGGCGAGTACGACGTGCTGATCGGCATCAACCTGCTGCGCGAGGGGCTGGACCTGCCCGAGGTCTCCCTCGTGGCGATCCTCGACGCCGACAAGGAGGGCTTCCTCCGGTCGGGCACCTCGCTGATCCAGACCATCGGCCGCGCGGCGCGCAACGTCTCCGGCGAGGTGCACATGTACGCCGACAAGATCACCCCGTCGATGGCGCTGGCCATCGAGGAGACCAACCGTCGGCGCGAGAAGCAGGTCGCCTACAACACCGCGCACGGCATCGACCCGCAGCCGCTGCGGAAGAAGATCGTCGACATCCTCGACGGCATCTACCGCGAGGCCGAGGACGGCGGCGCGGCCGGCGAGCTGCGGGGCGGCTCGGGCCGGCAGCAGTCGCGGGGCAAGTCGCCGGTGCCGGGGCTGTCGTCGAAGGCCAAGAGCCGTGCTGGCGGGCCCGCGGGCGCCATCGACGTCCAGGGCCTGCCGCGCAACGAGCTGGCCGACCTCATCACCCAGCTCAACGACCAGATGCTGGCCGCGGCCCGGGAGCTGCAGTTCGAGGTGGCCGCCCGGCTGCGCGACGAGCTGCAGGAGCTGAAGAAGGAGCTGCGCCAGCTCGACGCCGCCCACGCCTGAGGAGGAACGCCGTGCAACGGGAGGACCTCGTCGCCCACTGCCTGGCCAAGCCGGGGGCGCAGGAGACGTACCCCTGGGGCGACGTCGACCTGGTGGCGAAGGTCGGCGGCAAGGCGTTCGCGTTCCTCGGACCGGACACCGTCGGGGTGAAGTGCGGGCGGGACGCCGCCGAGGCCGCCGAGTGGCGCGACCGGTACCCCGGCGCCGTCACCGTCAGCTCCTACATCGGGCGCTACGGCTGGAACGCCGTCGACTTCACCGGCCCGGTGCCCGACGACGAGGTCCGCGAGCTGGTCGACGCCTCCTACGACGCGATCGTCGCCGCCCTGCCGAAGTCCAGGCGGCCCAGCTGAACCACGTCGCACACCGTCCGGGAACTCCCCGGGCGCCCGTGGCGTTGGACCCCTCGAGACCGCCTGCGCGACGACCCTGTCGTCGTGCGTCGAGGTGGGTCTCACCGTGGAGGGGAGTATCCCTGCGCGGCAGTGTCGTCAACACGAGGTCCCGTGACCTCCGGCGCTGCCGGTCGCTCCGACGAGGAGCGGCGGGAGAGACCTCCGGTACTGACACCTGCCTGTCAACCGGAGGAACGCTGCATGGACGTCCCCTTGTGGGTCTGGGCGATCACCGTCGGAGCGATCGTCGTCATGATCGCCTTCGACTTCGTCGGGCACGTGCGGACGCCGCACGCGCCGACGCTGCGCGAGTCGGCGATCTGGTCCGCGGTCTACGTCGGCATCGCCGTCGTCTTCGGCCTGCTCGTGCTGTGGTTCGCCGGCGGGCAGTACGGCGGTGAGTACTTCGCCGGCTACATCACCGAGAAGAGTCTCTCGGTGGACAACCTCTTCGTGTTCGTCCTGATCATGGCCAGTTTCGCGGTGCCCCGGGAGTTGCAGCAGAAGGTGCTGCTGTTCGGCATCGCCTTCGCGCTGGTGCTGCGCACGGGCTTCATCTTCGTCGGCGCCGCCGCCATCGAGAACTTCAGCTGGATCTTCTACCTCTTCGGGGCGTTCCTGCTCTACACGGCCTGGGCGCAGGCCCGGAGCGGGGGGCACGACGACGACGAGGAGTTCAAGGAGAACGCCGTCCTCCGGCTCACCCGGCGGCTGCTCCCCACCACCGAGCAGTACCACTCCGACCGGCTGGTCACCAAGGTCAGCGGCAAGCGGCACATCACCCCGCTGATGATTGCGCTGGTCGCCATCGGCAGCGCCGACATCCTGTTCGCCGTCGACTCGATCCCTGCCATCTTCGGGCTCACCCAGGAGACCTACCTGGTCTTCACCGCCAACGCCTTCGCGCTCCTGGGCCTGCGCCAGCTGTTCTTCCTGATCGACGGTCTGCTGGACCGGCTGGTCTACCTCGCCTACGGCCTGGCGGTGATCCTCGGCTTCATCGGGGTCAAGCTGGTCATCCACGCGCTGCACACCAACGAGCTGCCCTTCGTCAACGGCGGCGAGCACGTCACGGCGATCCCGGAGATCCCGACCTGGCTGTCGCTGACGGTCATCCTGGTCACGCTCGTCGTCACGACGGTGGCCAGCCTGGCGAAGAACCGGAGCGTCGAGCGGGCAGGGGCCGAGCACCGCACCCATGCCGGCGACCCGGGTGCGGACGAGCACGGACGCCACGTCGACGCGCCGGCGCCGCACGACGAGCCGCCGACCGCAGCCCACGGCCCGGCGCAGGCGCGGTCGGCCACGGGGGAGTCCCGGCGCACCCCGCCGCGCGGGTGACGTCGCTCGGGCTGCGGAGGTCGCCGTCCAGCTCCGCGGGCAGCCGGCCGGGGTGGGGGCGACCGACGCCCTCCGGCGGGAGCCGGACCTCTCGCAGCGGCCGAACCGCGCCCCACGGGCACCTGCTCGGCGTTCGCAGACAGCAGGTGCGACCCGATACTGTGCGACTCGCTCCGGGACCCACCCCCGGGCCGGAGCTCGGGGCGGGTCGCGACGACCCGGAAGAGGAGGACCGCACGTGAGCGTCAGTCTGTCCAAGGGTGGCAACGTCTCCCTCAGCAAGGAGGCCCCGGGCCTGACTGCGGTGCTGGTCGGTCTGGGCTGGGACGCCCGGTCGACCACCGGCGCCGACTTCGACCTCGACGCCTCGGCGCTCATGCTCGGGACGGACGGCCGGATCCTCTCCGACAGCCACTTCGTCTTCTTCAACAACCTGACCAGCCCCGACGGCTCCGTCGAGCACACCGGCGACAACCTGACCGGTGAGGGCGAGGGGGACGACGAGATGCTCAAGGTGAACCTGGCTGCCGTCCCCGCCGAGTGCGAGAAGATCGTCTTCCCGGTGAGCATCTACGACGCCGAGTCCCGCGGGCAGAGCTTCGGGCAGGTCCGCAACGCGTTCATCCGGGTCGTCAACCAGGCCGGCGGTGCCGAGATCACCCGCTACGACCTGTCCGAGGACGCCTCCACCGAGACCGCGATGGTCTTCGGCGAGCTCTATCGGAACGCCGGGGAGTGGAAGTTCCGCGCGGTCGGTCAGGGCTACGCTTCTGGGTTGAGTGGCATCGCGAAGGACTTCGGCGTCAACGTCGGCTGACCGCCGGTCGGGCGCCGCGGCCGATGCCGGGACCCATCCCCTCGGGTTCCGCCGCCGCGGCGCCCTGTCCGTTGCTCGCTGAACAGCAAGGAATCACGTGATCCTGCGAACCTTCGGCTGGTCCTTCGGGGTCACCGCCGTCAGCCTCGTCGTCGCCTTCCTCTACGGGAGCTGGGAGGCCCTCGCGCTCTGCGCGATCCTCGGTGTCCTCGAGGTGTCCCTGTCGTTCGACAACGCCGTGGTCAACGCCAAGATCCTCGAGCGGATGAGCGAGTTCTGGCAGAGGATCTTCCTCACCATCGGCATCCTCATCGCCGTCTTCGGCATGCGGCTGGTCTTCCCGCTGCTCATCGTCGGCCTCACCGCCAACCTCGGCCCGTTCGAGGCGGTCGACCTCGCGCTGGAGGGCGGGGACCCCGAGGAGCCGGGCACCTACGGCTACCTGCTCAACGAGGCCCACCCGCTCATCGCCGCCTTCGGCGGGATGTTCCTGCTCATGCTCTTCCTCGACTGGCTGTTCGAGGAGCGCGACATCACGTGGCTGACCTGGCTCGAGCGGCCGCTCGCCCGGATCGGCAAGCTCGACGCGCTCGCGGTCATCGTCGCCGCCGTCGCGATCGTGCTCGCCGCCGAGTTCCTGGCGGCCGAGGACGAGCGGGCCTCCGTGATGGTCGCCGGAGTCCTCGGGCTCGTCACCTACCTCGCCGTCAACGGCCTGGGCACGCTGTTCGAGTCCAGCGGCCTCGCGGACGAGGACGGCGCCGCGCCCATCGCGGACGAGGAGACCCCCCGCCTGCCCGCTGGCAGCACGGAGAGGGGCGCGGTCGCCACGGAGACGCGCACCGGCGGCCCCACCCAGCTGGCCAAGGCCACCGGCAAGGCCGGCTTCTTCCTGTTCCTCTACCTCGAGGTCCTCGACGCCTCGTTCAGCTTCGACGGCGTCATCGGCGCCTTCGCGATCACCTCGGACCCGATCATCATCGCCCTCGGGCTCGGGCTCATCGGCGCGATGTTCGTCCGTTCGATCACGGTCTACCTGGTCCGTCAGGGCACGCTGGCCCAGTACGTGTACCTGGAGCACGGCGCGCACTGGGCGATCGGTGCCCTCGCCGCCATCCTGCTGCTCAGCCTGGAGTGGCACATCCCCGAGCTGATCACCGGCCTGATCGGGGTCGTGTTCATCGGCGCCGCGTTCACCGCCTCGATCCTCCGGCGCCGGCGGGGCGACATCGAGGACATCCACGTCGGGGAGACCGCCCAGCACGAGCGGGTCTGACCACTCCACCGGCGACACCCAACCAGCCCGACGACGAGGAGGCCCGCGCGCCATGGGGATCGACTACACGAAGCGGCCGTCCGGCGGCGGTGGCGCAGAGCCGCCGCCGGCGCAGGCCCCCGGCGCACCGGTGAACCTCGGCAAGGTGACGCTGACCAAGAGCGCGCCGAGCGTGTCGCTCACCAAGAGCGGCGCGGCCGGCGGCGAGCTGCGGGTCAACCTCAACTGGAACGCCCGGCCGGCCCAGCAGTCCGGCGGTGGCGGCGGGTTCTTCAAGCGGATGGCGGCCGCCGCGCAGGGCGGCAGCATCGACCTCGACCTGGGCTGCCTCTACGAGTTCACCGACGGCTCGAAGGGCGTCGTCCAGGCGCTCGGCCAGGCGTTCGCCTCGCGCAACCAGGGCCCGCCGATCATCACCCTCGACGGCGACGACCGCTCCGGGACCAACACCGCCGGGGAGAACCTCCGCATCGACCTCAACCGGCTCCCCGAGATCCGCCGGGTGCTGGTCTTCGCCTTCATCTACGAGGGCGTGCCGAACTGGGCCGCGGCCGACGGCGTCGTCACCCTGTTCCCGGCCGTCGGAGGCCCGATCGAGGTGCGCCTCGACGAGTCCGACCCCCGCGCGCCGCTGTGCGCCATCGCGCTGCTGACCAACAGCGGCACCGACCTGACGGTGAACCGCGAGGTCCGCTACATCCACGGGGGCCAGGACGTGCTCGACCAGGCCTACGGCTGGGGCATGAAGTGGGGGGCCGGCCGCAAGTGAGCCAGCCGTGACCACCACTCTCGTCCCCGGCGGCAACGTGGGTCTCGCCCAGGCCGGACTGACCGGCGAGATCGTCGTCACCCTCACGTGGCAGCCGCTGCCCGGCACCGACATGGACCTGTCCGGCCTCCTGTGCGGGCCGGACGGCAAGGTCCGCAGCGACGAGGACCTCGTCTTCTACAACCAGCCCGTCGGGGGCGACGGCGCCGTCCGGCACCTGGGCAAGTCCCAGCGCGCCACCGGAACGGTCGACCAGCTCCGCATCGACCCCGCCCGGGTCCCGGCCGACGTCGAGAAGGTCGTCATCGGCGCCTCCCTCGACGGGGCCGGGACCTTCGGCGCGCTGAGCGGCCTCGCCGTCGAGGTCGCCGCCGCCGCGGAGGCGCCGGCCGCCGTGCGGTGCGACCTGACCGCCGGCGCCGAGACGGCGCTGGTCTTCGCGGAGGTGTACCGGCGCAACGGCGAGTGGAAGGTCCGGGCGATCGGCCAGGGTTACCGCAACGGGCTCGCCGGGCTGGCCACGGACTACGGCGTCACCGTCGACGAGCCGGCGTCCGCACCGCCTTCGGCCGCCGCGCCGGCGCCGGCGCCGCCGCAGGACTGGGGACCGCCCACCGGCCCTCCCGTCGCGGCCCCGCCGCCGGTGACGGGCGCCCCGGCCATCAGCCTGGAGAAGAAGCGTCTGGTCGACCTGGAGAAGAAGCTCGAGCACCAGGCGCCGCAGATGCTCTCGCTGGTCAAGACGGCGGGGGTGAGCCTGCAGAAGCGCGGGCTCGGCGAGCACACCGCCCGGGTGGCCCTCGTCCTCGACATCTCGGGGTCGATGAGCGGCCTCTACCGGTCCGGCGCGGTGCAGCGACTGGCCGAGCGCGTCCTGGCGCTGGGCCTGCGGTTCGACGACGACGGCGTGGTCGACGTCTTCCTGTTCGGCAAGCAGGTCCACCGGCCTGAGGGCCTGCGCCTGGAGGGCCACCAGCAGTACATCGCGGAGCTCACCCGGCGGCACAAGCTGGAGTACGACACCCGCTACGGAGCGGCGATGTCCGCCGTCCGCACGCACTACTTCGGTACCAGCCAGGAACGGTCCGAGCCGTTGCCGGACCGCCTGCCGGTCTTCGTCATGTTCCTGACCGACGGCGCCCCCAGCGACAAGGCGGTCGCGACGAAGCAGATCCGCGCTGCCTCCTACGAGCCGGTGTTCTGGCAGTTCATGGGCATCGGCTCACCGCGGGAGTTCAGCTACCTGCAGCGACTGGACGACCTGGACAACCGCTACACCGACAACGCCGACTTCTTCTCCGTCACGGAGCAGGACCTCATGGGGAGCAGCGCGATCAGCGACGACGCACTGTTCGACCGGCTGATGAACGAGTACCCCGGCTGGCTGCAGCGGGCGCGGGCGCAGCGGCTCCTGCTCCCGTAGCCAGGGGTCGGCGCACGGCCGCAGGTGGTCCGCGACCGACTCCGCACACCTACGATGCGGTACAGGGCCGGAAACGGCCGCCACGAACAGCGACGCCGGCCATCAGCGCCCGGCGAGGGACGGAGGAAGCGGTGGGAGTCAGCCTCACCAAGGGCGGCAACGTCTCGCTCACCAAGGAGGCCCCGGGCCTGCGGGCGGTGACCGTCGGTCTCGGGTGGGATGCCCGGACGACCGACGGCAAGCCCTTCGACCTCGACGCCTCGGCCATCGGCTGCGGTGCGGACGGCAAGGTCGCCTCGGACCAGCACTTCGTGTTCTTCAACAACCTGCGCAGCCCCGACGGCGCGATCGAGCACACCGGCGACAACGTGACCGGTGAGGGCGCCGGCGACGACGAGCAGATCAAGGTCGACCTGGCCGGGGCCCCCGCCACCCTGGACCGCGTCGTCTTCCCCGTCTCCATCTACGAGGCCGAGGGCCGGGGGCAGAGCTTCGGTCAGGTCCGGAACGCCTACATCCGCATCGTCAACCAGGCCGACAACGCGGAGCTCGCACGCTACGACCTCTCGGAGGACGCCTCCACGGAGACCGCGATGGTCTTCGGCGAGCTGTACCGCAGCGGCGCCGACTGGAAGTTCCGCGCCGTGGGTCAGGGCTACAGCGCCGGGCTGGCAGGCATCGCCCGGGACTTCGGCGTCAACGTCTGATCGCGCCGTCCCCCGGCCGGAGGACCGTGCGGTCCGGCACGGCCGGGGGACTGGGCGAGCCGGTCGTCACCTGATTGCATGGGCCGCGCCCGGACCGACCGGCGTCGCGGCCGTCACCCGGCGGCCACGCGGGGAACGACGCGAGAGGACAGCGTTCGATGAGCATCAGCCTGAGCAAGGGCCAGAAGGTCTCCCTCGCCAAGCGGGACGGCGGGAGCCTCACGCGGGTCCGCA
This sequence comes from Trujillonella endophytica, assembly GCF_019799905.1. Lineage (GTDB taxonomy): Bacteria > Actinomycetota > Actinomycetes > Mycobacteriales > Geodermatophilaceae > Trujillonella > Trujillonella endophyticus_A. The sequence continues at coordinate 87,779 of NZ_JABGCI010000010.1, forward strand.
TGGGGCTGGGCTGGGACGCCGTCAAGAAGAAGGGCTTCTTCGGCGGCACGAAGAGCCAGTCCATCGACCTGGACGCCTCCGCGCTGCTCTTCGACGCCTCGGGCGGGCTGGTCGACCAGGTCTGGTTCCAGCAGCTGCGCAGCAAGGACGGCGCCGTCCAGCACACCGGTGACAACCTGACCGGAGCCGGCGAGGGGGACGACGAGTCGATCCGCGTCGACCTCTCGGCGGTGCCGGCCACGGTGGCGACCATCGTCTTCGCCGTCAACTCGTTCACCGGCCAGGACTTCTCCCAGATCGAGAACGCCTTCTGCCGGCTCATCGACGAGTCCAACGAGTCCGAGATCGCCCGATACGACCTGAGCGGGTCGGGCCGGCACAACGCACAGATCATGGCGAAGGTCAGCCGTGACGGTGCGGGCTGGTCGATGACCGCGCTCGGCATCCCGGCCACCGGCCGGACGTTCCGTGACCTGCTGCCCGCGATGGCCAGCGCCCTCTGAACCGGAGGCCTCCCCCCTCATGTCCGAGCTCGACCTCGGCTCCACCCCCACCCCGACCGCGCCCGTCGCCGCCCCGGCGGCGGCGAGCGGTGCCCTGGTGCTGGCCCCGCCGCAGCCGGTCGCCCTCGTCGCCCCGGAGCAGGCGGTCCAGGCCGTCCCGCTCGAGGACGCCAAGACCGTCGAGCTGCGCTCCAAGGCGCAGGCCTTCGTGACCGAGCTGGTGTCCATGGACGCCAAGTCGCCGGCCTTCGCCGAGAAGGTCGGCTCGATCACGAACATGGGGGAGCGGGAGATGCGCTCCTCGGCGGCCGTCACCAACCGCATGCTCGAGCGGCCGGCCGCCGCCATGGGCAAGGGCGGCGGGGACGCGCAGACCCGGGTGTCCAACACGCTGATCGACCTGCGCCGGACCGTCACCGACCTCGACCCCAACCGGGCCGACCTGACCGGGGTCAAGAAGGTCCTCAAGTGGCTGCCGGGTGGCGACAAGATCGACCGCTACTTCGACAAGTACAAGACGGCGCAGTCCCACCTCAACGCGATCATCAAGGCCCTGGACTCCGGTCAGGACGAGCTGCGCAAGGACAACGCGGCCATCGAGACCGAGAAGGCCAACATGTGGGCCCTGATGGGGACCCTGCGCGAGTACGACATGCTCGCGACCGCCCTCGACCAGGCCCTCGAGCAGAAGATCGCGGAGCTGGAGGCGGCCGGGCGCACCGAGGACGCCAACGTCGTCCGCAGCGACGCGCTGTTCCCCGTGCGGCAGCGCCGGCAGGACATCCAGACGCAGCTCGCGGTGACGGTGCAGGGGTACATGGCCCTGGACCTCATCCGGCGCAACAACCTCGAGCTCATCCGCGGCGTCGACCGCGCGCAGACCACCACGGTCGCGGCCCTGCGGACCGCGGTCATGGTCTCCCAGGCGCTCAGCCGGCAGAAGCTGGTCCTGGACCAGATCACCGCGCTGAACACCGTGACGTCGAACCTCATCGAGTCGACGTCGGAGCAGCTGCGCATCCAGGGGGCGGCGATCAACCAGCAGGCGGCGTCGTCGACGGTCGACGTCGCCAAGCTGCAGGCGGCCTTCGAGAACGTGTTCCAGACCATGGACGCCCTCGACACGTTCCGCGCCCAGGCCGTCGACTCGATGGCGCAGACCGTCCAGGCGCTGGAGGGGCAGATCCAGCGGGCCCAGCCGTACCTCGAGCGCACCCGGCGCAACGAGCTCACCGGCGGGTGACGCCGGGCCGCCAGGGGCCGGGCGGACGCCGGCGCGCAGCGCGGACGAGGAGGGACAGCGGTGCCGTGGTTCCGGAGGGCTACGCCCCCGCCGCCCGTGGCGTTCCCGCAGGAGGACGATCCGGCGGACAGCCCCGAGGCCCTGCGGTCGGCGATCGGGGGCGTCGTCCGGCTGGTGAACGCCTCCGCCGGCCGCCTCCCGCTCGCGGCGGTGGTCGCCGCCCGGCGGATCACCGACGTGCTCGCCGAGGTCGTGGCGACCTCGGAGGTGCGGCCCCTGGACATCCACGCGGTGCTGTCGGTGCGGGCCACGGCGGTGGACTACCTGCCGACGACGGTGCGGACCTACCTCGCCGTCGACGAGTCGCTGGTGGACGTCCCCCGGGCCTCGGGCCGCACCCCACGGGAGTCGCTGCTGGAGCAGCTCGACGCGCTGGAGGGGGCGGCGCTGGCGGTCCTGGAGGCCAGCCAGCAGCAGGACGTCGACGGCCTCCTGACGCAGGGGACCTTCCTCCGCACGAAGTTCTCCCGCTCGGACCTCGAGGTCTGACACCCGACACCCCCATCCCCAGCGGACGACCCGAGAGCGGACAGGACACATGCCACCCATGCGGCGCGGCGCGAACGTCGCGCTGACCCGGGAGATCCCCGGCCTGACGGGGATCGTCGTCGGCGTGTCCTGGAACGCCGGCGCGGAGCGGACGCTCGAGGAGAACCTCGTGCTGGGCACCGTGCTGTGCAACAGCAGTGGCAAGGCGCCCTCCGCCGAGCACTTCGTCTTCTTCAACCAGCTGACCTCCCCCGACGAGTCGGTCAGCCAGGTCCGCACCGCGCTGGCCGGCGACAAGGAGCAGGTCGAGATCGACCTGCCCGACGTACCGGCCGACATCGCCCGCGTCGTGGTCGTGATCTACCTCAACGACGGGACGGCGCAGCGGCGCACGCTCGCGCAGCTGCGCGAGATCACGGTCGTGATCCGGGAGGCCGGCAGCGGTCGTGAGCTGGTGCGGTCGGAGAACCTCGCGCCGCCGCTGACCACCGAGACGGCCCTCGTCCTCGGCGAGGTGTACCGGCACGGCGGCGACTGGAAGTTCAAGGTCCTCGGCGACGGCTACTCCACCGGTATCGCCGGCATCGCCGCCGACTTCGGCCTGCCGCTGTGATCGCGGCAGGCCCGCAGTCGGCGCCCCGCCGCACCGACCTGCCCTGGCTGCGCCACCGCAGCCTGCGGTCGGCCGCCGCGGAACCGCCGCCGCCGCCGTCGCCGCCGGCGTCGTCCTCCCTGGACCTGTCGGCGCCCGGTCCACCGGCGTCGTCCTCCCTGGACCTGTCCGCGCCGGCTCCGGCCCGGCCGGCCGCACCGCTGACGTCCGCCGGCGGGTCGACGTCGCTGGACCTCACGCGTCCGGCTCCGGCGGCCCCGCGGATCGACTACACGCGGCATGCCCCGGCGTCCCCGCCACCGGCCGCGTCGACGTCGCTGGACCTCGGGGGCACCCCGCCGGCTCCGGCTCCACCGGCGGCCCCCGCCGCGACGTCGTCGCTGGACCTCGGGAGCCCGCCGGCGGCACCGGCACCGGCCGCGCCGCCACCGCGCACGCCCGCACCGGCGGCGCGGCGCCCCGCGACCGCGCGGCGGCCACCCGTGCGCGTCCAGCCCGGTGGGCGGGCGATCCTCACCCCGCGCGATCCGGTCGTCACCCTCAACCGCGTCCAGTCCGGCATCGGGACGCTGGTCGTCGAGGCGGTCTGCTCGCCGGCGGTCGGCGACCTGCGCCTGGGCGCGCTGTACCAGCTGGCCGACGGGACGTCGTCGCTGGTCCGGGCCGCGACCGGGCTGACGGCCGCGCCGCCCGGCTCCCGGCGGCCGGTGATCTCCGGTTCCCGCGGTGAGTACGAGCGGCTCACGGTCGACCTGCGCCAGGCGCGTGCCCTGGAGCGGCTGCTGGTCTACGCGTACTCGGAGTCCCGCCGCGCACTGGCCTGGGGCGGGACCCTGCGGATCACCACCTTCGGCGGAGCGCGGCTGGAGGTGCCGCTGGACGTCGGAGCCCACGCCGGGCCGATCGCGCTGGTGTCGCTGTACGTCGTCGACGGGGAGTTCGTGCTCCGGGCCGAGCTGGACCCGGTCTCCGGCGCCGTGCGCGAGATCGCCCGCGGCTACGGCTACGACCTCATCACCTGGGCCGACGACGAGACGCCCGTCCACTGATCCCGACTGTTCACCTCGTGACCACCGCCGGGTGCGCCGGGGGTCGGCTAGCGTCCGTTCCTTCGGCCCACGGCCGACCCCGTGCCCACCCACCGAGCAGACGGTGGATGACCGACGAGGTTCCGATGCGTCACTTCGACCACCTGACCGCCGCTGACGAGCAGGGCCTGTTCTCCGTGGCGCCGACGTCGTTCACGCGGGACGACGGCAACGCCGTGCTGGCCCAGTCCCTCGGCGCGACGCTGTACTGCCCCGCCACGCGTCCCGCGCTGGCCAAGGACATCCTCCGCCAGCGGGCGGTCGGGGTCATGAGCGTCGTCGTCTGCCTGGAGGACGCCGTGGCGGACGACGACGTCGAGGCCGCCGAGACGAACGCGATCGAGCAGCTGAGGGACCTCGCGGCGCTGGAGCCCGACGGTCCGCTGGTCTTCGTGCGGGTGCGGACGCCGGAGCAGGTCCTGGCCCTCGTCGAGGGGCTCGGCGACGCGCTCCCGGTGCTCACCGGGTTCGTGCTGCCGAAGTTCACCGCCCGGACCGGCCCGGCGTTCCTGGCCGCCGTCGACGCGGCCTCGCGGGCCTCCGGGTGCACGCTGCGCGTGATGCCCGTGCTGGAGTCGCCGGAGCTGGCCCACGCGGAGTCCCGCACCACCGCCCTGCTGCAGGTGCGGGACCTGCTCGCCGAGCACCGGGAGCAGGTGCTCGCCGTGCGGATCGGCGCGACCGACCTCTCCGGCGTCTACGGGCTGCGGCGCAGCCGCGAGGTCACCGTCTACGACATCCGCGTCGTCGCCGACGTGATCGCCGACGTCGTCAACGTGTTCGGTCGCGCCGACGGCACCGGTCACGTCATCACCGGCCCCGTGTGGGAGTACTTCCCCAGCCCGGAGCGGATGTTCAAGCCGCAGCTGCGGGAGACGCCCTTCGACGAGCACCGGGAGCGGTCGCTGCGCGCCCGCCTGATCGCCCGCGACCTGGACGGTCTCATCCGCGAGGTCGTGCTCGACCGGGCGAACGGGCTGGTCGGCAAGACCGTCGTCCACCCCTCGCACGTGGCGGCGGTGCACGCGCTGTCGGTGGTCCCGTCCGAGGAGTACCAGGACGCGCTCGACGTGCTGGGCCGGACGTCCGGCGGCGTCGCGGCGTCGGTGTACCGGAACAAGATGAACGAGTCGAGGCCGCACGCGGCGTGGGCGGCCCGGATCGTCGAGCGGGCGCGGGTCTTCGGCGTCGCCCACCCGGACACGTCGTTCGTCGACCTGCTCAGCGCCGGGCTGGCGGCGTGAGGGACCCGCAGCCCGCAGGGGAGGGGTGGGGCGGCCGCTGGACGGCCGACCGGCTGGGCGTCGAGGTGGTGTCCGGGCAGGGGATCGGCGGCCTGGTCGCCGAGGACCTGGTGGGCATGGCCCTGCGCCGGAACCCGCGACGGGCCCACCTGCTGGTCAGCCGGGTCCTCGGCAAGCACGTCCCGGCCGACCCCCGGCTGGTCCTCGGTGCCGGCCGGCTGCTGGGTGCCCTGGTCGCCGACCGGCTGGCCGGCGTGGACAGCGGCATCGGTGACGACGGGGGGAAGCTGCTCGCGGCGGCCGTCACGGGCGCCGACCCCGCCGCCGCCTCCCGCCTGCTCGCCCTGTGCGACCAGCACCGCTCGGCCACCGACCGTGCCGACGCGCTCGTGCTCGGCTACGCCGAGACCGCGACCGGTCTGGGCGCCGCCGTCGCCGACGCGCTGCTGGCCGACCACCTCTCCTCGACCAGGCGGTCCGTCCCGGGCGCCGTACCCCTCGGCGCGTTCGAGGAGAGCCACTCCCACGCGCCCAGCCACCTGCTGGTCCCCGAGGACCCGCGCCTGCTGACGGCGCCGCGGCCGCTGGTCCTCGTCGACGACGAGCTGTCGACGGGGAACACGGTGATGGACACGGTCCGGTCCGTGCAGGCGCTCGGACCGCGCGGGCACTACGTCGTCGCCACCCTGCTCGACCTGCGGTCGGCCGGGGACCGCACGCGGCTCGAGGCCCTCGCCCGCGAGCTCGGCGTCCGCATCGACGTCGTCGCGCTGGTCACCGGCGCGGTACGGCTCCCGGCGGACGTGCTGGCGCGCGGGCAGGAGCTGGTCGCCCGCCACGGGACGGAGCCCGGCGCGGGGGACGGCGCGGGGGACGGCGCGCCGCCGCCGGGCCGGGTCTCCCCGGCGCCGGCGGGGGCCCGGTGGCCCGACGGGGTGCGCGAGAGCGCCCGCCACGGGTCCACGGCCACCGACCGGGCGCCGTTCGACGCCGCCGTCGGCTCGGTGGCCCGCGGCCTGCTCCCGGGCCTGCCCACCCGCGCCGGAGCGCGGGTGCTGGTGCTCGGCACCGAGGAGCTGATGTACCTGCCCACGCGGATCGCCGCCGAGCTGGCCGACCTGCTCGAGGACTCCGGGGTGGAGGTGCTGGTGTCGACCACCACCCGCTCCCCGGTGCTGCCGGTCGACGCCCCGGGCTACGCGATCCGCACGGCACTGGCGTTCGACAGCTCCGACTCCCCGGTCGACGGGCCCGGGCCGCGGTACGCCTACAACGTCGCCGCGCCGGCAGGCGACGCCCCGTTCGACGCCGCGGTGCTCGTCGACGACGCCGGCGGCCCCGCGACGCAGCTGCGCGACCGCCTGGCTGCCGTCGTGGCCGGCCCGGTGACCGTCCTGACCGTGCCCTGCGTCCTGCCACGACCCGGCGCCCGGCCCGCCGCCCTGCCCGAGCCGCTGCGCGGGCCGGGGTTCGGCTCGTACGCGCCGGACGAGGTCGGCTGGCTGCTCACCGACCTGTCCGACGTGCCGCTCGAGGCGCCGATCGAGGAGCGCGAGGAGGCCGTGCAGTCCGGCGCGGCGCACTACGCCGCGTCGCTGCCGGTGGAGTACCAGCCGAGCCGGGAGTACCAGGAGCTGTTCGCGCACGCCCTGGGGGCCGGCGCGGACGCCCTGGCGCACGCCGTCGGCCTGGTCACCGAGCTCGTCCTCGCCGAGCGGGAGCGGCCGCCGGTGCTGGTGTCCCTGGCCCGGGCCGGCACGCCGATCGGGATCCTCATGCGCCGCTGGGCGGCGGCCGAGCACGGGCTCGACCTGCCGCACCTGGCGGTCTCGATCGTCCGCGGCCGCGGCATCGACCAGGTCGCCCTGGCCTGGCTGGCCGCCCACCACGACCCCGCCTCGGTGCTCTTCGTCGACGGCTGGACGGGAAAGGGCGCCATCACCCGCGAGCTGTCGGCAGCGGTCTCCGAGGCCAACGCGGCCCTCGGCCTGGCACCCGGCGCCGGCTTCCCCGACGACCTCGCGGTGCTCGCCGACCCCGGGCGGTGCGTGCGGCTGTACGGCACGCGGGACGACGTCCTCATCCCGTCGGCGTGCCTGAACTCCACGGTCTCCGGGCTCGTGTCGCGCACCGTCCTCAACGACCGGCTGATCGGCCCCGGGCAGTTCCACGGCGCGAAGTTCTACGGCGGCCTCGCCGCGGACGACGTCTCCGCCACGTTCCTGGACGCCGTGAGCGACCGGTTCGCCGCCGTCCGCGGGCGGGTGGCCGCCGACCTGCCCGCCCTGCGCGCGGCCGACCGCACCCCGGACTGGGCGGGCTGGCGCACGGTGGAGCGCCTGGCCGAGGAGTACGACGTCGGCGCGGTCAACCTCGTCAAGCCCGGGGTGGGGGAGACCACGCGGGTGCTGCTGCGACGCGTGCCCTGGCGGGTGCTGGTCCGCCGCGACGCCGTCCCCGCGCTGGGCCACGTGCTGCTGCTCGCCGAGCAGCGGGGCGTGGAGGTGGAGGTCGTCGACGACCTGACCTACTCGTGCGTCGGCATCATCCGGCCCGGCTTCACCCGCGGGGGTGCGGCGTGACGGTCCTGGTGGCCACCGACCTGGACCGCACGCTGATCTACTCGGCGGCCGCCGCCGGGCGCCCTCCCGGGGAGCTGGTCGCGGTCGAGCACCTCGACGGGCGGGCGATCAGCTACATGACGGCAGCGGGGCTGCAGCTGCTCGCCGAGCTCGCGGCCCGGCACGTCGTCGTCCCCGTGACGACCCGGACCCCCGAGCAGCTGGCCCGTGTGCGGCTGCCGGGTGCGCCCCCGCGGTACGCCGTCGCCGCCAACGGCGGCGCGATCCTCGTGGACGGGACGCCCGACGCGGACTGGGCCGAGCGGGTGCGCGCCGTCGTCGCCGCGGCGGCGCCGGTCGAGGAGGCCTTCGCGGTGCTGGAGGCGGCGTGCCATCCCGGCACGGCCAAGCCGTCCCGGACCGCCGCGGGGCTCTTCTGCTACCGGGTCGTCGACCGCGCGCTGCTCCCGCCGGAGGCGCTGCCGGGCCTCGCCGCCTGGGCCGGCCCGGCCGGCTGGGTGGTCAGCCTCCAGGGCCGCAAGCTCTACGTCGTGCCGCGGGAGCTGACGAAGTCGGCCGCCGTGGCGGAGGTCGCCTCCCGGGCCGGCACGACGACGACGCTGGCCGCCGGGGACTCGCTGCTCGACATCGACCTCCTCGCCGCGGCCGATCTCGGGGTCCGCCCGGGGCACGGCGAGATCCACGACTCCGGCTGGGCCGCTCCGCACGTCAGCGCGCTGACCTCGGCCGGGATCGCCGCGGGCGAGGAGATCCTCCGCTGGTTCGCCGCGCGGGCGGCCGAGGCCGGAGCGGGCCCGCCGTCCGCGGCCGGCCGCATCGTGCTGCCGACGAGCGGGTTCCGGCCCGTGCCCTGAGACTCGGAGGGCAGCTCCAGACCGCGGGGCCGCACGGGGGTCCGGACGCGGGAGCACGCAGGGATGACCGAGGGGCTCTACGGGAGCAGCACGGCGCAGAACCTGCCGCGGGTGGCGGTCGCCGAGGGGGTGGGGACCTACTTCCTGGTGCTGACCGGCACCGCCGTCGCCGTGGCGGCGACGCTGGGGCTGACGATCGCCGGTGGCGTGGCGGACTCGCTGGCGGTGGGTCTGGCGTTCGGCCTGACGCTCGTCGCGCTGGTCAACAGCCTGGGCCACATCTCGGGCTGCCACCTGAACCCGGCCGTGACACTGGGGCTCGCCGTCTCCGGCGCCTTCCCGTGGCGGTACGTCCCGGCGTACCTGGGCGCTCAGCTCGCCGGCGCGGTGCTGGCGAGCCTCACGGTGTGGGCGACCTACGGACAGGCCGCCCGGGACGACGCGTCCCTGGCCGCGACACTGCCCGCCAGTGGGGTCAGCCCGGTCACGGTCCTGGTGGTCGAGGCCCTGGTGACCTTCTTCCTCGTCCTCACCATCGTGTCGGTCGCCACCGACTCCCGGGTGCCCAAGGCGGCGGCCGGGCTGACCGTCGGCTTCACCCTCGCGGTGTGCGTGCTGCTGGCCGGGCCGCTGACCGGAGGGGCGGTCAACCCGGCGCGGGCGCTGGGGCCGATGATCGTGTCCGGGCGCTTCGACAGCGTCTGGGCCTACGTGATCGGGCCGGTTCTCGGCGGCGTCCTCGCGGCCCTGCTCTACGCCCGCTTCCTGCAACCGGCGCAGGAGCCCGGCGAAGCGGTGACCGCCGACGAGGCCTGACCGGCACGGGGGCGGGCGGGCGCGCCTCGGCTAGCGTCGGCGCCCGTGCGCCCCGACGACCTCGCTCTGCTGCGGACGCCGGGCACGCCGGCCGTCGCGCCGGACGGGCGCATCGCCGTCGTCGCCGTCACCCGTGCCGACCCGGCCGGGAACCGGTACCGCAGCCAGCTGTGGGCGGTGCCCACCGACGCCTCCGCGCCGGCCCGCCCACTCACCACCGGCGGCCGGGACACCGACCCCGCGTTCTCGCCCGACGGGCGCTGGCTGGCCTACCTCGGCACGGCGGACGACGGGCCGCCCCAGGTCCACGTGCTGCCCACGGCGGGCGGCGCGCCGCGCCGGCTCACCGACCTGCCCGCCGGGGCCGGGGCGCCGGCGTGGTCGCCGGACTCGCGGCGGCTGGCCTGGACCGCGCCCACCGGGCCCGTTGCCGACCCCGACGCCCCGCGGCTGATCACCTCGCTGCGGTCCGGGCAGGACGGCGCGGGCGACCGGCCCGGCCAGGTGCACGTCCTCGACCTGCCCGACGACGTCGCCGAGGACGGGGCGCCCGTGCCGGAGCCGGTGGTCGTCACCGGGGGGGACGCCGACTGCGGCGACGTCTGCTGGCGCCCGGACGGCGGGGAGCTGGCCTTCGTCTCCGCCCGCCACGCCACCGCCGACCGGGACCTGCGCACCGACGTGTTCGCCGTGCGCCCGGACGGGTCCGGCCTGCGGCGGGTGACCACCACCCGCGGGCTGTGCAGCCGCCCGGCCTGGTCGCCGGACGGCGCGGGCCTCTACGTCACGGCCGTGCCCGACCTCGGCCCCGACGGGGTGGACGCCGCCGGCCGCGCGCACACGCTGTGCCGGGTCCCGGCCGGCGGCGGCGACCTGGAGCCGCTGCTGGACCCGGCGGCCGACACCCGCGGCGACGCGACACCGGGGACCGCCGTCACCGAGCGCGGCGTCCTGTTCGGCGTCCGGCGGCGCGGCGCGGTCGAGCTGCTGCGGGTCCCGCTCGGGGGCGGGACGCCGGAGGTGCTGGTCGACGGGCCGTTCACCGTGCACGGCGTGGGCGCCGGCGGCGGGGTCGTCGTCGCCACGGTCGGGCACGACGCCTCCGCGGGGGAGCTGATCGCCATCACGCCGGGCCGCCGGCGCCTGCTCACCGCGTTCGGGCGCGCCCTCGCCGGCACGGGGCGGGTGCACCGGATGCGGGAGCGGACCGCGGGAGCGCCCGACGGCCCCCCGGTGCACGGCTGGGTGGCCCTGCCCGGGGGCCCCGGCCCGCACCCGGTGCTGCTCCGCCTCGACGGCGACGGCTGGCTGCTCCACTACGACGTGCAGGTGGCGGTCACCGCGGGCCACGCGGTCGTGCAGTGCCCCCCGCGGGGCGACGGCGACGTCCTCGCGTTCCTCGACGCCGCCCTCGCCGACGCGGACCTCGGGCTCGACCCCGCGCGGGTGGGCGTCGTGGGCGGTGGTCCCCGGGGCGGCCGCCTCGGCGCGCTGCTCCTCGGCCGCACCGGCCGCTTCGCCGCCGCCGTCGTCGAGCGGGCGCTTCCCGGGCCGGACGGCTGGGCCGGGACGGCGGACGCGATCACCACGCCCACGCTGGTCGTCTGCGCCGAGGAGGACCCGCGCTGCCCGGCCGAGCACGGCCGGCAGCTGTTCGTCGCGCTCAAGCGCCGCGGCGTCCCGGCCGAGCTGCTGGTCTTCCCCGGGGAGGGGCGCGAGCTGCCGCGCTCCGGTCGGCCGCGGTCCCGGATCGCCCGCCAGGAGCACCTGCTGCGCTGGTGGCAGCGCTGGCTGGCGCCGACCTGACCGTCGGGGCGCGGTGCGACCGCCGTGCCCACTAGCGTTCGGGCATGGCGCTCATCTACCCCGTCCAGGCCGACGCTCCCGAGCCGGAGGACGGCACCGAGCCCGACTTCGCCGAACTCGCCGCCGACCTCTCCGACACCTGGCTGGTCGAGGTCGCCGTCGAGGAGGACGGCGACGACGCCTGCTTCGGCCCGCTGACCGCCCGCGCCGCGTGGGACCTGGCGGTCGGGGTGGACGAGCGCCGGCCGGACCTGATGGTCTCCGTCGTGCCGCTGCACGTGGCCTGCACCGCCGACGAGCTGGTGGCGATGTTCGACGAGGAGGCCGGCTGACCGGGGTCCCGGGGGGTGGCGGCCGCCGGGGGCGCCCGTTAGGTTGACCCGCCGTGGCCCGGCTCATCGCGGACAAGCGGACGTTGCGGGCGGAGCTCGCCGGGGAGCGCATCCGGGCGGCGAGCGGGTCGATGGTCGCCGTGGAGGGCGACGTCGAGTTCAAGAACTCCGGGATGGGCGGCGGCGGCGGGATGCGCGCGGCGCTCAAGCGCGCCGTCGCCGGGGAGAGCATCTCGCTGATGGACTGCATCGGATCCGGCCGGGTCCACCTGGCCAAGGACGCCCTCGACGTGATGGTGGTCGACCTGGCGGGCGACACGCTGACCGCCGAGAGCGAGCACATCCTGGCGCACACCGACGGGCTCCGCCTCGACGTCCAGTTCAGCGGCCTGCGCGGGATGACCAGCGGGCAGGGGCTGGCGACGACGACCGTCTCCGGGCACGGGCAGGTCGCCCTGGTCTCCGACGGCCCGGTGATGGCGCTCGAGGTGGCTCCCGGCAGCGACCTGGTGGTCGACCCCGACGCCTACGTCGGCTCCGGCGGGGCGCTGAGCATGTCCCTGGTCTCCGGCGTCTCCTGGAAGGCGCTGGTCGGCGAGGGCACGGGTGAGCCCTTCTCCCTGCGTTTCACCGGGCACGGCCTGGTCCTCGTCCAGTCCGCGGAGCGCTGAGCGGTGTCCCTGGAGACGGTCAACAGCAAGGTCGTGCGGGCGCGGGTGGGCCCCTCCGATCCGGTGCTCGCCCGGCGCGGGGCGATGCTCGGCTACAGCGGCCAGGTGACCTTCCGGCCGGTGCACGGCCAGGGACACGGCGTGGGCGGCTTCGTCGGCGCCGCGATGTCGGGGGAGTCGAACCCCATGATGGCCACCGAGGGCACGGGCGACGTCCTCTACGGCTACCGCGGCCTCCACGCGACGATCGTGCAGCTGGACGGCACCGCGCCGCTGGTCTGCGAGGCCGACCGGCTGCTCGCCCACGACGCCGCACTGCAGACCAGCGTGCAGTTCCTCGGCTCGGGCGGGGTCCGCTCGGCGGTCCGCGGGGCGTTCACCGGTCAGGGCCTGTTCACCACCAACGTGCACGGGCGTGGCGCGGTCGCGCTCCTCTCCCACGGCGGGGCGTTCCCGCTGCAACTCTCCGGCGGGACCGTCGGTGTCGACCCCCAGGCATACGTCGGCCACATCGGTCAGCTGTCGGTCGACCTCGCGGCGCGGGTCGGCCTCCGGGACGCCGTCGGCCGGGGCTCCGGGGAGGCGATCCAGCTGAGGATCACCGGGCACGGGACCGTCTACGTGCAGGCCAGCGAGAAGAAGTTCTGAGGACCGACGTGACCACTCCCTCGACGACCGGCGCCTCGACGACGTGGACGGCGGCGACCCTGCCGGAGGACGACAACGTCAACCCCTACGTCTTCAGCATCGCGCTGAACGGCCAGTGGTTCGTGACCAAGGGCGCGATGCTGGCCTACTACGGCGACGTCCGCTTCGAGGCGGTCACCGCCTACGCGTCGGCGCAGGCGTGGGTCGCGGCCCGCTTCTCGAGCCCCGTCTACGTGCAGGACTGGGTGATCGCCGAAGGCCGCGGCAAGGTGCTGATCGGCGACCGCGGCTACGACCTGAACTCCTACAGCCTCGACGACGGCAACCTGACGATCAAGGCGGGCAACCTGCTGGCCTTCGACCCCCGCCTGGAACTCAAGCAGTCGATCGTCCCCGGCTTCGTCACGCTGCTCGGGACCGGCCGGTTCATCGCCTCCTCCAACGGCCCGGTCATCTTCGTCGAGCCGCCGTTCCGCGCCGACCCCGATGCCCTGCTGGGCTGGGCGGACTGCCCGTCGCCGTCGGTGCACCACGACGCCCAGTGGATGGCGGCCAGCATCGCCGGGATGCTGCAGGGCGCCCTCGGCCGGACCTCGGGCGAGGAGCGGCAGTACGACTTCACCGGCGCGGGCACCGTGCTGCTGCAGTCCTCGGAGATCGCCCGGGAGGACCCGGCGGTGCTCAAGCTGGTCGAGGCGCAGACCCAGCTGCTCACCGACAGCCAGGCCGGCTCGCTCGGTCAGCGCCTGATCGCCCGCGCCCAGCAGCAGTAGCCGCCCGCCGCGCCGTCCGTGCCCGGCCGCGCGCCCGCCGGGTCACCAGCCGCGGGCGCGCCACTCCGCGAGGTGCGGCCGCTCGGTGCCCAGCGTCGTGTCCGCGCCGTGGCCCGGGTAGACCCAGGTCTCGTCCGGCAGCGGGCGGAACAGCCGCTCCTCGACGTCGTCGATCAGGCTGCCGAAGCGCTGGGGGTCCTTCTGGGTGTTGCCCACGCCGCCAGGGAAGAGGCAGTCACCGGTGAACAGGTGCGGGCCGGTGTCGCCCCGGCCGCGCCAGAGCAGGGCGATGCTGCCCGGCGTGTGGCCGCGGAGGTGGATCACCTCGAGCGAGTGCTCGCCCACGCGGACGGTGTCCCCGTGCTCGACCGGGCGCTCGACCGGCACCGGCAGGTCCCCGGCGTCGGCGGGGTGGGCGACGGTCAGCGCGCCGGTCGCCTCGACGACCTCGGGCAGTGCGCGGTGGTGGTCCCAGTGCCCGTGCGAGGTGACGACGGTGCGCAGGTCGGCGTCCCCGATCAGCCGCAGCAGCGCCTCGGCGTCGGTGGCCGCGTCGATCAGCAGGGCCTCGCCGCTGGCGACGTCCCGCAGCAGGTAGGCGTTGTTGTCCATCTCACCCACCGCGAGCTTGGACACCACCAGGCCCGGCAGCTCCCGGACGGCGGCCGGGCCCCCGACCTCGACGTCCCCGGTGTACGGATCGGCGCTCATCCCAGACTCCCTCCGGAAACCGTCGGCGGCCGCGGCTACGGTCCTCGGCATGGACGCTAGCGGAGGTCTGCCCGGCTCTGCCCCCGGTGTGCTGGTCGGGCTGCCGGCCACGGAGATCGCCGCGCGGGTGAGGTCGGGCGAGGTCACCGCCGTCGAGGTGGTGCGCGCCCACCTGGCGCACCTCGAGGCCGTCGAGCCCCGGGTCGGCGCCTTCCGCGTCGTCCGCCGGGAGGCCGCGCTCGCCGAGGCGGCGGAGGTCGACGCGGCGCCCGATCGGGCCCGCCTGCCGCTGGCCGGGGTGCCGGTGGCGATCAAGGACAACGTCGCCGTCGCCGGCGAGGTGGTCACCGACGGCTCGTCGGCCGGGCGACCGGTCCCGGCGGGGGAGGACCACCCGGTGGTCGCCCGGCTGCGGGCGGCCGGCGCGGTCGTCGTCGGCATCACCCGCGTGCCGGAGCTCTGCCTCTACGCGTCCACCGACTCCGCGGGCGCCGTCAGCCGCAACCCCTGGGACACCGCCCGCTCGCCGGCCGGCAGCTCCGGCGGCAGCGCGGCCGCGGTCGCCGCCGGCGTGGTCCCGATCGCCCACGGGAACGACGGCATGGGGTCGCTGCGGCTGCCCGCCGCCGCCTGCGGGCTGGTCACCCTCAAGCCCGGCCGCGGCGTCCTGCCCGGCGGCATCGGGGCGGACGACTGGTCGGGCATGGCCGTGAACGGCGCGCTCACCACCACGGTCGCCGACCAGGCCCTCGCCTTCTCCGTGCTGGCGGGGGAGGAGCCCGGCCCGCTGCCCGAGCCCGGGCGGCCGCTGCGGATCGCGGTGAGCACGCGTTCCCCGGTGCCCGGCGTGCGCGCCGACCGGGAGGCACGGGTGGCGGTGGAGGCCATGGCCGGGCTGCTGCGGGAGGCCGGGCACACGATCGTCCGGCGCGACCCGGTGATCCCGCCCGACGCCGCGGTCGCCGCGATGGCCCGGTGGCTGGCCGGCGCGGAGGACGACGCCGAGTTCCTCGGTCTGGACCGGTCGGCGCTGGAGCCGCGCAGTCGCACCCACGCCCGCCTGGGCCGGTGGGTCCGCCGGCTCGGCCTGGTCCGGCCCGGGGCCGCCGAGCGGTTCCGCCGGCGCACGGAGGCCTTCTTCGCGGACGGCTCCACCGGCGGCATCGACGTCCTGCTGACCCCCGTCGTCAGCGGGCCCCCGCTGGCCGCCCGGCCCTGGCACGAGCGGGGCTTCCTGGCCAACGTGACGGCCAACGCCCGCTGGGCCCCGTTCGCCTCGCCGTGGAACCTGGCGGGGGTGCCGGCCGCCGTCGTGCCCGCCGGGAGGCGGTCCCAGGGGTGGCCCCTGGCGGTCCAGCTGGTCGGCCCCCCGGGGTCCGAGAGGCGACTACTCTGGCTGGCCGGAGAGCTGGAACGCCGGCGGCCGTGGCGCCGTCACGCGCCGGTCTTCGACCCCCTCCCGTCGCCGGCCGCGACGGCCGTGTGAGCGGCGCAGTGCGCTCCCGCTGATCCCGGCCCCGGCCGACCGACCGAGCACTTCGACCGACAGGACATCCATGGACCGCCTCGTCGTCCGCGGCGCCCGCGAGCACAACCTCAAGGACGTCGACCTCGACCTGCCGCGCGACGCCCTGATCGTCTTCACCGGCCTGTCCGGTTCGGGCAAGTCGAGCCTCGCGTTCGACACGATCTTCGCCGAGGGTCAGCGCCGCTACGTCGAGTCGCTGTCGGCCTACGCCCGGCAGTTCCTCGGTCAGATGGACAAGCCGGACGTCGACTTCATCGAGGGCCTGTCGCCCGCGGTCTCGATCGACCAGAAGTCGACGAACCGCAACCCCCGCTCCACGGTCGGCACGATCACCGAGGTCTACGACTACCTCCGTCTGCTGTACGCCCGGGCCGGCCAGCCGCACTGCCCCAACTGCGGCAAGCCGATCTCCCGGCAGACCCCGCAGCAGATCGTCGACCAGGTCCTCGCCATGGAGGAGGGCACCCGCTTCCAGGTGCTCGCGCCGGTCGTCCGGGCCCGCAAGGGCGAGTACGTCGACCTGTTCAGCTCGCTGCAGACGCAGGGCTTCTCCCGCGTCCGGGTCGACGGCGTGGTGCACCCGCTGACCGAGCCGCCGAAGCTCAAGAAGCAGGAGAAGCACTCCATCGAGGTCATCGTCGACCGGCTCACCGTCAAGGAGAGCGCCAAGCGGCGGCTGACCGACTCGGTGGAGACCGCGCTCGGCCTGGCCGGCGGCCTCGTCGTCCTCGACTTCGTCGACCTGCCCGAGGGCGACCCGTACCGCGAGCGCACCTTCTCCGAGCACCTGGCCTGCGTCGACGACGGGCTGTCTTTCGAGGCGCTCGAGCCGCGCAGCTTCTCCTTCAACTCCCCGTTCGGCGCCTGCCCGGAGTGCACCGGCATCGGAACCCGCAAGGAGGTCGACCCCGAGCTCGTCGTCCCCGACCCGGGGAAGAGCCTGGGCCAGGGCGCGATCGCCCCGTGGGCCGGCTCGATGAGCAACGAGTACTTCACCCGGCTGCTCACCGGCCTCTCCCAGCAGCTCGGCTTCTCCATGGACGACCCGTGGGAGCGGCTGCCCGCCAAGGTGCAGAAGGCCGTCCTGCACGGCTCGCCGGACCAGGTGCACGTCCGCTACAAGAACCGCTACGGCCGCGAGCGCAGCTACTACGCCGCCTTCGAGGGCGTGCTGCCGTTCCTGGAGCGCCGGCACGACGACACCGACAGCGAGTACATGCGGGACAAGTACGAGGGCTACATGCGCGACGTGCCCTGTCCCGTCTGCCACGGCACGCGGCTCAAGCCCGAGATCCTCGCCGTCAAGCTCAACGACCGGTCGATCGCCGAGGTCACCGGGCTGTCCATCGGTGAGGCGTCGGAGTGGCTGAACGCCCTCGAGCTGGGGGAGCGCGAGCGGGCCATCGCCGACCGGGTGCTCAAGGAGATCCAGGCACGGCTGTCGTTCCTGGTCGACGTCGGCCTCGACTACCTGTCGCTGGACCGGCCGGCGGCGACGCTGGCCGGCGGGGAGGCACAGCGGATCCGGCTGGCCACCCAGATCGGGTCCGGGCTGGTCGGCGTCCTCTACGTGCTCGACGAGCCCTCGATCGGCCTGCACCAGCGCGACAACAGCCGGCTCATCGAGACGCTGATCCGGCTGCGCGACATGGGCAACACGCTCATCGTCGTCGAGCACGACGAGGACACGATCAAGGTCGCCGACTGGGTGGTCGACATCGGCCCGGGCGCCGGCGAGCACGGCGGCGAGGTCGTGGTCAGCGGCACCGTGGCCGACCTGCTGGCCAGCGAGCGGTCGCTGACCGGCCAGTACCTCTCCGGCCGCAAGGAGATCACCGTCCCGGCGGTCCGGCGGCAGCCGACGCCCGGCCGCGAGCTCGTCGTCAAGGGCGCCCGCGAGAACAACCTCAAGGGCGTCGACGTGGCGTTCCCGCTCGGCGTGCTCGTCGGCGTCACCGGCGTCTCCGGCTCGGGCAAGTCGAGCCTGGTCAACGACATCCTCTACACGGTGCTGGCCAACGAGCTGAACCGCGCCCGGCAGGTGCCCGGCCGACACCGCACCATCACCGGGCTGGAGCACCTGGACAAGGTCGTGCACGTCGACCAGTCGCCGATCGGCCGCACGCCGCGCTCCAACCCGGCCACCTACACCGGCGTGTGGGACGCGGTCCGCAAGCTGTTCGCCCAGACGACCGAGGCGAAGATGCGTGGCTACCTGCCCGGCCGCTTCTCGTTCAACGTCAAGGGCGGTCGCTGCGAGGCCTGCTCCGGTGACGGCACCCTGAAGATCGAGATGAACTTCCTGCCCGACGTCTACGTGCCGTGCGAGGTGTGCAAGGGCGCCCGGTTCAACCGGGAGACCCTCGAGGTGCACTACAAGGGCAAGACGGTTGCCGAGGTCCTCGACATGCCGATCGAGGAGGCCGCGGAGTTCTTCGCCGCGATCCCGTCGATCGCCCGCTACCTGCGCACCCTCACCGACGTCGGCCTCGGCTACGTGCGGCTCGGCCAGCCGGCCACCACCCTCTCCGGCGGCGAGGCGCAGCGCGTGAAGCTCGCCAGCGAGCTCCAGAAGCGCAGCAACGGCCGCAGCATCTACGTCCTCGACGAGCCGACCACCGGCCTGCACTTCGAGGACATCCGCAAGCTGCTGCTGGTGCTCCAGGGCCTGGTCGACAAGGGCAACTCGGTCATCGTCATCGAGCACAACCTCGACGTGATCAAGAGCGCCGACTGGCTGATCGACATGGGCCCCGAGGGCGGCTTCCGCGGCGGCACGGTCGTCGCCGAGGGCCCGCCGGAGTTCGTCGCCTCGATCCCGGAGAGCCACACCGGCCGGTACCTCGTGCCGCTCCTCGACGCGCAGGCGATCGAGGCGGCCGCCGCCCCGAAGAAGCGGGTCCGCAAGAAGGCCAGCTGAGCGCCGCGCCGGGTCAGCGCCCGGCGCGGCGCCGCCGGAACGGCCACGCCCGCCGTCGGGGACCGGTCCTGTCACCCCCCGGCGGCAGGCTGCCCGGGACCGACCCGAGGAGGTGGCCCATGGCGCTGCAGCGGACCTACCCGCACGGCGTGACCTGCTGGATCGACACCGAGCAGCCCGACCCGGCCGAGGCCGCCCGCTTCTACGGCGGGCTGTTCGGCTGGACGCTGACCGAGGCGATGCCGCCCGGGGCGCCCGGGTCCTACCTGATCGCCACGCTGGCGGGGGAGGACGTCGCCGCCGTCGCCCCCGTCAGCGGTCCGGCGACCTGGAACACCTACGTCGCCGTCGACGACTGCGACGCCACGGCGGCCCGGGTCCCCGGCCTCGGCGGCACCGTGACCGCGCCGCCGGCCGACGCGGGGCCCGGCGGCCGGGCCGCGAGCTGCACCGACCCGCAGGGCGCGCCCTTCCGGCTCTGGCAGGCCCGCCGTCGGCTCGGCGCGCAGCTGACCAACGCGCCCGACACGTGGAACTTCTCCGACCTGCACACGCCCGATCCGGCGGCGGCCACCGCCTTCTACGTGTCGCTGTTCGGGTGGCGGACCACCGACGTGCCCGGCGCCGGGACGATGCTGCAGGTGCTCGGGTACGGCGACCACCTCGCGGCGACGGTCGACCCAGACATCCACCAGCGCCAGGCCGGTGCACCCCCGGGGTTCGCCGACGTCATCGGCGGCGTCGCGGCGACCCGGCGGGACGAGCCGCCGCACTGGCACGTCACCTTCTCCGTCGCCGACCGGGACGCCGCGGCGACGACCGCCGAGCGGCTGGGCGGCACGGTGCTGGACGGAGGGGAGAACCCGTGGACGCGGACCGCGCTGGTCCGCGATCCCCAGGGTGCCGAGTTCACCCTGAGCCAGTTCACGGGCTTGTGAAGATCGTCACGCACCGCGTATGGTCCGTGTGACCGACGTCACCGGGGTACCCCTGTGCCCCAGCGAGGAGAGCTCGATGAGCGCACTCACGCCCGATTGCGACCCGGACATGAGCCACTGCGGGCAGCCGTGGCAGGGCAAGAGCAAGCCCGGTTCGGGCCTCCTCTCCGCCGCCCTGCTGCTCGCCGTCCTCGGGCTCTCGCTCCTCGTCGTGACCAAGGACGTGGTGGCCGACGCGTTCGACTTCGTCGCCGTCCCGGTGGGCCTGCTCGCGGCAGTGGCGCTCACCCGCCGCGCCGTCCGCCTGGTCACGTGGGGCGCCTCCGCCGTCGCCGCCCACGTGCCCACGGCCGTGGCCGTGCGGCGCTCGCAGCCCGCTGGGTGACCACCCGCACCACCTGAGACATCCCGGAGCGGGGCCCACGGGCCCCGCTCCCGGCATGTGCGGGCATCGCCGGGACCGGCCGCCTCAGGCCAGCACGATCCGCGCGTCCGGCGGGGCCTCGCTCGCCACCAGGAGCCGGCCGCCCATCCGCAGGCACGGGAAGAGCGCCACGTGGCCGCCCCCGTCGCCGGACACCGGCAGCCCGCCGTCGATCTCGTACCGGCCGGACGTCACCTTGCGGCGGGTGGCGGCGGGGTCGTCCGGGCCCTCGGGCGGCGCGTCCGGACGCAGCAGGACGACGACCTCCGTGCATCCCCCCGGCCAGGTCCAGCACAGCCGTCCGCCGTCGACCACGAGGTGGGACACCGGGGGCAACACGACCCAGGCCGCGCTGGCCCCGGCCACCGCGGTCGACCCGGTTCGGGTGAGGACGACGTACTCGGTGACCGGACCGGGCGGGCGGGCGTCGACGGCGAGCCCCGGGACCATCGCCGGCACCAGCGCGCCCACCGCGGCCGGGTCGACGACGGTGCCGGCCGCCGGCGGGCTCGCCCCGGCCGGGAGCCGGCGGACCTCGGCGGTGCCGGTGGCCGGCACCGGGTGGCTCAGCCGCAGCCGGCGCCCGTGCGGTGCGACGGTCAGTGACCCGACCACCGCGCCCGGCGGGGGAGCACCGGGGGCCGCGGCGGCCGCGGACGGGGGCGGGGTGGCGGCGGCAGGCGTGGCCGCGGGTGTGACGGGCCGGGTGCCGCTCTCCGCCTCCGGGGCGGCGATGCCCAGCCGCGTGGCGACGACGACGTGGCCCGCGACCTCGCCGTGGCCACCGTCCTCGAGGGCGCACTCGCGCGTGATGCCGACGACCTCGCGGCGGCCGTCGGGCCGTACGCGGAGCACCCGGTAGTCAACGGGACCGACGGAGGTGGACGCCGTCCAGCGGACCTCGCGGGCACCGCCGGCCGCGGGGACGACGTGCACGCCGGTGGCCGGCGCGACGCCGAGCGCGGTGAGCTCCGCCCAGGCCGCGGGGTGGTCGGCGACGGCGTCGAGGACGGCGAGCAGCGCCCGCTCCCGCTCCGGTCCGGACGGCGCGGCCGCGAGTACGGCGTCGGCACCGGCCAGAGTGGCGCGGGACGCACGCAGCAGGTCCTCGGCCGCCTCGCCGGACGGTCCGGGCACGTCGGCGGCGGTGGACGCCAGCTGCTCGAGCGCCGTGGTGGCCGCGGCGTGCTGGCGGGCCGCGAGGGCGTCGGCGACGACGCGCCACGCGGCGTCGGCACGGGCGGCTGCCTGGGTCACCTCGTCGCGCAGCGCCCGGATGGGCGGGTGCATCTCCCCGGCGGCGGCGAGAGCCGCCTCGACGTGCCGGCGCGCCGCGGCCGGGCGCCCGGCCCGCAGCGCCGCCCGGGCCGCGGACACCTCGGCCTGCCAGTCGCCGCGACCGGGGGAACGCGGCGGGACCGGCGGCGCGGGCAGCTCGACCGGCGTCCCCGCCTCGGCGGCGAGCTCCGTCACGACCGCGGCGGCGCGGCCGGCGTCGAGCCCGGCGCCCAGCGCCTCCTGCACGAGGTGGTGCGCGTCGTCGGGGGTCAGCCTGTCCTCGACCAGCACCGCGGCGGCGACCCGCGGCCGGAGCGCCTCGCGGACGTCGCCGGCCAGGGCGTCGAGGTAGACCGCCGGGTCGCCGTCCACCAGCAGCAGGCCGACGGCGGCGAGCAGGTCGTCGACCAGCGCCCGCCGGCGGTCGGGCCGGCGCTGCCGGTTGATCACCAGCAGCGCGTCGCGTCGCCGCCGGACGGCGTCCCGGTCGGCCGTCGGCGGGAGCTCGAGGAGGGCGTGCAGGCTGGGCACGCGGTCCCCCTCGATGCGGCCGAGCTCCTCCAGGTCGTCGCGGACCTGGCGCAGCACCCCGGGATCGGCCGGCCCGGCGGGAGCGGGCCCGTCGACGGCGCCGAGCAGGCGGTGCCGGCCCAGGCGTGCCTCGAACGCGGCGTCGTCGATGCCGGCGGAGGCGGCCAACCCGCGCAGCCCGGCGACCTTGTCGGCGGGCACCCCGCCGAAGCGCTCCACCAGCCGCTGCAGGGCGGCGTCGAGCTCGGCGGAGCGGTCGGCGTCGCGGCGGGCGCGCTCCGCGCGGGTCCGCTCGGCCAGTTCCTGCCGGCCGCCGGAGGTGCGGAGCCGGGAGGCGTACTGGTCGTGCCACGCCAGCAGGGCGGTGACGAGCCCGCGGTACTTGGGGTGGTCGCGCTGCTTCTGCCAGAAGGCCCAGACGGCGTCGACCTGGCCGGCCACCTCGTCGTCGGTCAGCGACCCGGCGGCCTCCAGCGGGAGGTCGTAGACCTCGAACGGATCGCTGTCGTCGAGGCCGCCACGGGCCTCGATCGAGGCGAGCACCCGCTTGCGGTACGCGTTGCCGTCGAAGGGCGGGAGCACGGTCACCCGTCCCGGCGGCGTACCCGCCCGACCTGTGCCCGTTCCCGGGCGATGTCGGCCTGGCTCAGCGCCGCTCCGGTCTCCACGCGCACGGTCAGCGGCCGGTCGGCCAGGCCCTCGTGCAGGGCGGTGAGCTCGAGGATGCCGTCGAAGCCCATCCGCAGCACCACCTGGATCTCCGTGCCGGCGGGGTGACCGGGCGGGATGTCCTCGATGGAGGCCTCGGCCAGCAGCTTCGCGTCCTCCGGGCGTGGGGACTCGACGCCGCCGCCCTGCTCGACGACCCGGATGGTCACCACGCGCTGGTCGTCGTGGACGGTGCCGAAGGAGCGGCGGACGGCGATCGGCAGCCGGTCGTTGCGGTGCACGAGGAAGACCGTGGCCGGCTCGCCGAACCGGTCCAGGGCGAGCACGCCGAAGCCGCGGGAGACGGTGTTGAGCACCTGGATCTCCACCATGCGCCGCACCTGGGCCGCCGTCAGGCCGATGGCGTCGCCCAGCCGGGCGCACGCCGCGTCGACGTCGTCCGGGGCGGCGTACTCCAGCGGCATGCCGTCGCGCAGCTGGCCGCGGGTCGCCAGGTCGCCGGTGAGCAGCCGTTCGAGCTGCTTCTTGCGGCCGTACACCGCCGCGCCCTTGGCGACGGCGAGGTCGGGGTCGTGCACCTCCGCCGGCACGCCGAGCTCGGCGGTCAGCCGCTGCGCCACCGCCGGCATCCGGGTGGAGCCGCCGACGAGCAGGACGCGGTCGATCCGCTCGACGCCGCGGGCGCGCGCGGCCCCGACCGTGGCCCGCGTGAGCTCCAGGGTGCGTTCGAGCAGACCCGCGGTCAGCCGCTCGAACTCGGCCCGCGTCACGGGCACGTCGGCGCGGCGGCCGTCGTGCTCCACCGGGACGACGACCTCCTCCCGGACGCTGAGCTCCCGCTTGGCCCGCTCGGCGGAGAGCACGAGCGCCTGCCCGCCGGCGCTGTCGTCGAGCGGGTCCTCGGCGTCGGGGTGCGCGGCGAGGAAGGCGCGGGAGAGGTGGACGGCGAGCTTCTCGTCCCAGTCCGCGCCCCCGAGCTCGTGGTCGCCGTCGGTGGCGACGACGGCCAGCCGGCGGTCGGCCAGCTCCACGACCGCGACGTCGACCGTGCCGCCGCCGAGGTCGTAGACGAGCGCGACCTCCTCGAGGCGGTCGGAGGGCCCGGCGCCGTCGAGGCGGGCGAACCCGTACGCCAGCGCGGCCGCGGTGGGCTCGTTGATGACGTCGAGGACGGTCAGCCCGGCGTACTCGCCGGCCAGCCGGGTGGCCCGCCGCTCCTCGTCGCCGAAGTAGGCCGGCACGGTGATGACGACGTCCTGCACCGCGCTGGGTGCGGTGAAGCCCGTCTCGCTGACCAGCGCCTTGAGCACCAGGCTGCTGACCGCGGGCGCCGACCAGGAGCGGCCGTGGCTGACGAATCGCCAGCTGCTCTCGCCCATCCGCCGCTTGACCAGGGTGCAGACGTCGTCGGGCTGCGCGCGGGCGAGCACCCGGGCCCGCTCACCGGTGACGTAGTCGTCCGGGCCGACGAACAGGACCACGCTCGGCAGCGTCGGCTCGCCGTCGAGCAGCGGGACGACCTCGGCCTCGCCCGTCCCGGTGACCTGCGCCAGGCAGCTGTACGTGGTGCCCAGGTCGATGCCGTACACGGTCGCGGAGGGCAGTCGGGCGCCTCGGGGCATGGGCCGGACAGTAGCGGCGCCCCGAGGGGCCGGAGCACGTCCGGGGGCTCGGGCCGGCGGGTGGGACACGCGGGACGGAAGGGTCCGGTGCAGGCACGGCGTGTCACTCCCGCGACCTAGTGTGGACGGCATGCCGGACCCGTCCTCGTACCGCCCAGCGGTCGGCAGCATCCCAGAGACCCCGGGCGTCTACCGGTTCCGCGACCCGAACGGCCGGGTCATCTACGTCGGCAAGGCCAAGAGCCTGCGCCAGCGGCTGAACAGCTACTTCGCCGACGTCGCGGGCCTGCACCCGCGCACCCGGCAGATGGTCACGACCGCGTCCAGCGTCGAGTGGACCGTCGTCGGCACCGAGGTCGAGGCGCTGCAGCTCGAGTACAACTGGATCAAGGAGTACGACCCGCGGTTCAACGTCCGCTACCGCGACGACAAGAGCTACCCGTCGCTGGCCGTGACCCTGAACGAGGAGTACCCGCGGCTGCAGGTGATGCGGGGCCCCAAGCGCAAGGGCGTGCGGTACTTCGGCCCCTACGCCCACGCCTGGGCGATCCGCGAGACGCTCGACACGCTGACCCGGGTCTTCCCCGCCCGTACCTGCTCCAACGGCGTCTTCACGCGCGCCGGGCAGATCGGCCGGCCCTGCCTGCTGGGCTACATCGGCAAGTGCGCCGCCCCGTGCGTCGGCCGGGTGAGCGCCGAGGAGCACCGGGAGATCGTCGACGACTTCTGCGACTTCATGGCCGGCCGCACCGACGCGATGGTCAAGCGCCTGGAGCGGGAGATGGCCGAGGCCGCCGAGGCGATGGAGTACGAGAGGGCCGCGCGCCTGCGCGACGACCTCGGCGCGCTCAACCGGGCGATGGAGAAGCAGGCCGTCGTCCTCGGTGACGGCACCGACGCCGACGTGGTGGCGTTCGCCCAGGACGACCTGGAGGCCGCCGTCCAGGTGTTCCACGTCCGCGGCGGGCGGGTCCGCGGGCAGCGCGGCTGGATCATCGACAAGGTCGAGGAGATCGGCACCGGGGAACTGGTGGAGCAGTTCCTGCTGCAGGTGTACGGCGGTGTCGACGAGCAGACCGGCGTCGCGGAGTCCGGCGAGACGGTGCCCCGAGAGGTGCTCGTCCCGGAGCTGCCGGCCGACGCCGACGTCTACGAGGAGCTGCTCAGCGAGCTGCGCGGCAGCCGGGTCAGCCTGCGGGTGCCGCAGCGCGGGGACAAGCGGTCGCTGCTGGAGACCGTCGAGCGCAACGCCAAGGAGGCCTTCGTCCGGCACCGGGTGAAGCGCTCCAGCGACCTCACCGCCCGGTCCCTGGCGCTGGCCGAGCTCCAGGAGGCCCTGGAGCTGCCCGAGGCCCCCCTGCGGATCGAGTGCATCGACGTCTCGCACGTGCAGGGCACCAACGTCGTCGCCTCCATGGTGGTGTTCGAGGACGGCCTGGCGAAGAAGTCCGACTACCGGCGCTTCTCCGTCACGCACGGCACCGACGACACCGCCGCCATGGCCGAGGTCGTGCGGCGCCGGTTCGCCCGGCACCTCAAGGAGGAGGCCGACCGGCGCGACGAACAGGGCGTCGCCGCGGAGGAGGGGCGGCCGCGCCGCTTCGCCTACCCGCCGAACCTCCTCGTCGTCGACGGCGGCGCCCCGCAGGTGGCGGCGGCCGCCCGCTCGCTGGACGAGCTCGGGGTGGTCGACGTCGCGATCTGCGGGCTGGCCAAGCGGATGGAGGAGGTGTGGCTGCCGGGGGAGTCCGACCCGGTGATCCTGCCGCGCACCTCCGAGGCGCTGTACCTGCTGCAGCGGGTGCGGGACGAGGCCCACCGGTTCGCGATCACCTACCACCGGCAGAAGCGCTCGGCCAGCATGCTGGTCTCCCTGTTGGACGACGTCCCCGGCCTGGGCGACACCCGGCGAAAGGCGCTGATGAAGCAGTTCGGCTCACTCAAGCGGCTGCGGGCCGCCTCCCTGGAGGAGCTCACGGAGGTGCCGGGCATCGGCCGCCGGACCGCCGAGGCGGTGATGGCCGCGGTGGCCGAGCCCGCCGGGACGGCCGAGGAGGCCATCGAGGAGACGGCGCAGGAGGTCGAGCCGATCGAGTCGACCCTCGGGCCCGACGGCCCCGCCGAGCGGGGCACCCTCCAGCCCGACGCCGGGGGGACCGCCGAGGTCGGCCGCGTGGCGGGGGTGGCGTCGTGACGACCCCGCCCGAGGGCGGCGTGGGACCGCAGCGCGACGTCGCACCCTCCGCCGACCCCACCGGCACCGAGACCGCGCCCCTGGACGTCGTCGTCGTCACCGGGCTGTCCGGGTCCGGCAAGAACACGGTCGGCCGGGTCCTGGAGGACCTGGGCTTCTACGTCGTGGACAACCTCCCGCCGGCGCTGCTGCAGCCCATGGTCGAGCTGGGGGCCCGCGGCGACCTGCGCCGCTTCGCCGCGGTCGTCGACGTCCGCAGCCGGGCCTTCTCGACCGACCTGCAGGAGTCGATCCGGGCGCTGGCGTCGGCGGGGCACCGTCCGCGCGTGCTGTACGTGCACGCCCGGGACGAGGTGCTGATCCGCCGCTACGAGTCCAACCGCCGGGAGCACCCGCTGCAGGGCAGCGGCCGGCTGATCGACGGCATCGCCGCCGAGCGGGCGCTGCTCACCGGCATCGCCGGCGACGCCGACCTGTGGGTGGACACCAGCGATCTCAACGTCCACCAGCTGCGCGCCACGCTGGAGAACGCGTTCGACCGCGAGGGCCCGACGTCGCCGCTGACCGCGACCGTGCTCAGCTTCGGGTTCAAGTACGGCCTCCCGCTCGACGCCGACCTCGTCGTCGACGCCCGCTTCCTGCCCAACCCGCACTGGGTGCCCGAGCTGCGGCCCCGCACCGGCCAGGACCCGGACGTGCGCGACTACGTGCTCGGCCAGGCCGACGCGGCGCCCTTCCTCGCCCGGTACACCGACGTGCTGCGGCTGCTCATCCCCGGCTACCGCCGGGAGGGCAAGCGGTACCTCACGCTCGCCGTCGGCTGCACCGGCGGGAAGCACCGCAGCGTCGCGATCGCCGAGGAGTTCGCCCGCCGGCTGGTCGCCGACGGCGTGCAGGCCGTGGCCCAGCACCGCGACCTGGGGCGCGAGTAGTGGGCGGAACGAGCGGGGTCGCGCCGCCGGGTGGCCCGCGCGTGGTGGCCTTCGGTGGCGGGCACGGGCTGGCCGCCGCGCTCGGGGCCTGGCGGCGCCTGACCCGGGAGCTGACGGCCGTGGTGACGGTGGCCGACGACGGCGGCTCGTCGGGGCGCATCCGCCGCGAGATGCCGGTGCTCCCGCCGGGGGACCTCCGGATGGCCCTGGCCGCGCTGGCCGGCGAGGACGACCGGCTGACGGAGATGGCCGCGCTGCTGCAGCACCGCCTCGGCGGCACCGGGGTCCTCGCGGGGCACCCGGTGGGGAACCTGGTGCTGACCGGGCTGGTGGAGCTGCACGGCGGGGACACCGTCCGGGCCCTCGACACCCTGTGCGAGCTGCTGGGGGCGTGCGGCCGCGTGCTGCCCATGGCCGACGTCCCCCTCGACCTGGTGGCGCGGGTCGAGACCGTCGACCCCGACGACCCCGCGCGGACGCGCACCATCCGCGGGCAGGTGGCGATCGCGTCCACGCCGGGGCGGGTGCGCGACATCCTCGTCTCTCCGGCGGACCCCCCGGTGCACCCGGCGGTGCTCGAGGCGATCGCGGCCGCCGACGTCATCTCGCTGGGCCCCGGCTCCTGGTACACGTCGGTGCTGCCGCACCTGCTGGTGCCGCGGCTGCGCGCCGCCCTGGCCGCGAGCCGGGCGCGCGTGGTCGTGGTGCTCAACCTCGAGCCGCAGCCGGGGGAGACGGACGGGTTCTCACCGGAGGAGCACCTGCGGGTGCTCCAGGGGCATCTCGGCGGTGTGGCGCTGCACACCGTGATCGCCGATGTCGACTCGGTGGTTGACCGCTGTGGTCTGCTGTCAGCGGTCCGCGAGTGCGGTGCCGAGCTCGTGCTGGCCCCGGTCGCGGAGCCGGGGGGTGCGCCGCGACACGATCCCGGGCGCCTCGCGGAGGCGCTCACCGACGTGGTGGGGGCGGGCTGACGGAATGGCGATCGTGCACCGGGAACCGGGAGGATCGGGTTCCGGGACGGACCGCTCCGTGCGGGGACGGACGGACGAGGGGGAGGGGACGCCGCACATGGCGCCTGACAGGGCAGCGACCCGAGGGCCGGGCATGGCGTCTCCCGCACTGCTGGGGGAGGACGAGGTGGGGATGACCCCTGGGGGAACGGACGGTCGAGCGGTGACCGGGCGGGGGTGGACGACGTGGCGATGACCGCGATGGTCAAGGACGAGCTCTCCCGGGTGGAGTGCTCACGGACCTCCGAGCGCAAGGCCGAGGTGACCGCGCTGCTGCGCTTCTCCGGGGGCCTGCACATCGTGGGCGGCCGGGTGGTCATCGAGGCCGAACTGGACACCGGCTCGGTCGCGCGCCGGCTGCGCCGCGACATCAGCGAGGTCTACGGCTACACCAGCGGCGTCAGCGTGCTGGCCGGCGGCAACATCCGTCGCGGCGTGCGGTACCTGGTGCGGATCGCCAAGCACGGCGAGGGGCTGGCCCGGCAGACCGGCCTGGTCGACCAGCGCGGCCGCCCGGTGCGCGGCCTGCCGCCGTCGGTCGTCTCCGGCGGGATCGGCGACGCCGAGGCCGCCTGGCGCGGCGCCTTCCTGGCCCACGGGTCGCTCACCGAGCCCGGCCGGTCCTCCTCGCTCGAGGTGACCTGCCCCGGGCCGGAGGCGGCCATGGCGCTGGTGGGCGCCGCCCGCCGTCTCGGCATCGCCGCCAAGGCCCGCGAGGTCCGCGGCGCCGACCGCGTCGTGGTCCGCGACGGCGACGCCATCAGCGCGCTCCTCACGCGGATGGGCGCGCACGACGCCGTCATGGCCTGGGAGGAGCGGCGCATGCGCCGCGAGGTCCGGGCCACCGCCAACCGGCTGGCCAACTTCGACGACGCCAACCTCCGCCGCTCGGCGCGGGCGGCGGTCGCGGCCAGCGCGCGCGTCGAGCGCGCCCTGGAGATCCTCGGCACCGAGGCGCCCGAGCACCTGCTCGTCGCCGGCCGGCTGCGGCTGGAGTTCGGCCAGGCCTCGCTGGAGGAGCTCGGCCAGCGCGCCGACCCGCCGATGACCAAGGACGCCGTCGCCGGTCGCATAAGGCGCCTCCTGGCCATGGCCGACAAGCGGGCGAAGGACCTCGGCATCCCGGACACGGAGTCCGTCGTCACCGACGACATGCTCACCTAGTAGCGGCCGCCCACCTCCCTCGTGAGGGGGAGGTGGGTGCAGCCGGGGCCCGTGCGCGTCGATGACCCTCGGTGAGTGGTGGGCACCCAGGCCCGCCGGCCGAGAGGACCCGGGATGACGCTGCAGTCGTGGTGGGCGGTGTTCGCCTGCGCCGCCGTCGTCGCCGTCGTCACCGGGGCCCTCGCCTGGCGGCGCCGCTCCCGGACGCCGGCCGCCACCGCGCTCACGGTCACCATGGCCGGCATCGCGATCTGGTCGGCCGCCGACGCGGTCGTCTACCGGTTCGACGCCGAGCCGGTGCTGCGCGCCTATCCGTCGGTGCTGATGGCCGGGGTGGGACTGGTCGTCGCCGGTGCGTACGTGCTGGCCCGGACCGTCAGCGATCCGTCGTGGCGCCTCGCCCGTCGGACGGCCGTCCTCCTCGCCGCCGAGCCCCTCGTCCTCGTGGTCGCCGCGTCGCTCCCGGCCACCCACTCCCTCGTGATGG
Source organism: Trujillonella endophytica (assembly GCF_019799905.1). Taxonomy (GTDB): domain Bacteria; phylum Actinomycetota; class Actinomycetes; order Mycobacteriales; family Geodermatophilaceae; genus Trujillonella; species Trujillonella endophyticus_A. The sequence continues at coordinate 117,912 of NZ_JABGCI010000010.1, forward strand.
CCAGGCCCGAGTCCGGCGCGACGTCCGAGGTCGTCTTCGGACCGCTGTTCCTGGCGCACACCGGCTGGTCGTACCTGCTGCTGGGTGCCGCCTACCTCCACCTGTTCCGCCGGTGGCGGGTCGCGGCGGGGGTCTTCCGCAGCCAGGTCAGCGTGCTCCTGGGGACCGCCCTGCTGTCGACCGTCGGCAACGTCCTCACCCTCGCCGCGCAGGACGACGGGCACCGGCTGGACGTCACGCCGCTGTTCTTCCTGGTCACCGGCCTCGTCGACTGCTGGGCGCTGTTCCGGCTGGGGCTCCTGCGGCTCGTGCCCGTGGCCCGCGAGCAGGTCGTGGACACCGTCCCGGACGCCGTGCTCGTCGTCGACCCCGACGGCCGGGTCATCGACCTGAACCCGGCCGCGGTCCGGATGCTCGAGCGGATGCGCCCCGGCGTGGCCGACGACATCGTCGGTGGGGTCCTGCACGAGGTGGCCGGCCCGCACGCCGTCACCGTCTTCGGGCGGGTGGCGGCCGAGGAGGACGGTCACCGCGTCGCCGAGGTGGCGCCGGGGGTGTGGCTGGACGTGCGCGACTCCGCGGTCAGCGACCCGCGTGGTCGCGCCCTGGGCCGGATCGTCGTCGTCCGTGACGTCAGCGAGCAGCAGGCGCGGCAGCGCGCCGTCGAGCTGCTGAACGAGAAGCTCGCCGAGCAGGTCGCGGTGATCGAACGGCTGCGCGCCGGGCTCGCGGAGGAGGTGGTCCGCGACCCGCTCACCGGCCTGCACAACCGGCGGCACCTCGACCGGACGCTGTCCGCCGCGCTCACCGCGGCGTCGGAGCGGGCGCCGGTGGCCGTGGTCATGGTGGACGTCGACCACTTCAAGTCGGTCAACGACCGCTTCGGGCACGCGGTGGGGGACCGGGTGCTGCAGGCCGTCGCCGGCGTGCTCACCGGGGCGGCGCGCCCCGGCGACACCGTCGCCCGCCTCGGCGGCGAGGAGTTCGTCGTCGTCCTCCCGGGCGCGGGGCAGCGGGAGGCCGCCCTCCGTGCCGAGGAGATCCGCCGCCGCTGCGCCGCCCTCGTGGCCGAGAGCGGCTCGGGCCCCTGCTCGGTCACGGTCAGCGCCGGGGTGGCCGAGGGCCCGGCCGATGGTGCCGACCCGGCGGCGCTGCTCGCGGCCGCGGACCGCGCCGTCTACGCCGCGAAGGCGGCCGGCCGCGACTGCGTGGTCGTGGCGGCGGGCCGGCCGGAGCTCGCCACCGAGCCGGCGGCGGAGCTCGCGACGCCCGTCGGCTGAGCCCCTCCGCCGCACCGCGGCGAGCGCCCCGCCCGCGGGCCGATAGGCTCCCGCCGACGCGCGGCCGAGCGTCCCGCACGGCCGCCGCTGCAGCGAACGGGTCTCGGGAGGTCCAGCAGTGACGGTACGGGTCGGCATCAACGGCTTCGGGCGCATCGGCCGCAACTTCTGGCGGGCCACCGCCGCCAGCGGCAAGGACATCGAGATCGTGGCGGTGAACGACCTCACCAGCCCGGCGACCCTCGCCCACCTGCTCAAGTACGACAGCATCCTGGGCGTCCTCCCGGAGGACGTCGAGGCCACCGACGACGGCATCAAGGCCGGCGGGGCGACCATCAAGGTGCTCTCCGAGCGCGACCCCGCCGCCCTGCCGTGGGGCGACCTGGGCGTCGACGTCGTCGTCGAGTCCACCGGGTTCTTCACCAAGGCCGACGACGCGCGCAAGCACGTCGACGCCGGTGGCGCCAAGAAGGTCATCATCTCGGCGCCGGCCTCCGGCGACGACCTGACCATCGTCATGGGCGTCAACCACGAGAAGTACGACGGCTCCCAGACGATCATCAGCAACGCGTCCTGCACGACGAACTGCCTGGCCCCGCTGGCCAAGGTGCTGCACGACGCCTTCGGCATCGAGCGCGGCCTGATGACGACGATCCACGCCTACACCGCCGACCAGAACCTGCAGGACGGCCCGCACAAGGACCTCCGCCGCGCCCGCGCCGCCGCCCTCAACATGGTCCCGACCTCGACCGGCGCCGCCAAGGCGATCGGCCTGGTCCTGCCCGAGCTGCAGGGCAAGCTCGACGGCTACGCCGTCCGCGTGCCGGTCCCCACCGGCTCGGCCACCGACCTGACGGTGCAGCTGACCCGCGAGGCCTCGGCCGACGCGATCGACGCCGCCTACCGCGAGGCCGCCGAGGGCCCGCTCAAGGGCTACCTCAAGTACACGAACGCGCCGATCGTCTCCAGCGACATCGTCACCGACCCGCACTCGTGCATCTACGACGCCGGCCTCACCAAGGTCTTCGGCCCGATGGCCAAGGTGCTCGGCTGGTACGACAACGAGTGGGGCTACTCGAACCGGCTCGTCGACTCGGTCGAGCTCGTCGGCGCCTCGCTCTGACGCGGACGATGCGCTCCCTCGACGACCTCCTGGCCGAGGGCGTCTCGGGCCGGCGCGTGCTCGTGCGCGCCGACCTGAACGTCCCCCTCGACAAGCAGACCCGGGCCATCACGGACGACGGCCGGATCCGCGCGAGCCTGCCGACCCTGCAGGCGCTGCGGGACGGCGGCGCCCGCGTCGTCGTCGCCGCCCACCTCGGGCGGCCGAAGGGTGCACCGGACCCGCAGTTCTCGCTCGCGCCCGTGGCCGCGCGGCTCGGTGGGCTGATCGGCGTCGACGTGCCGCTGGCCGCCGACGTCGCCGGGGACGACGCCCGGGCGAAGGTCGCCGCCCTCGGCGACGGCGACGTGCTGCTGCTGGAGAACGTCCGGTTCGAGGCGGCCGAGACGTCGAAGGACGACGCCGAGCGCGGGGAGCTGGCCGACCGGCTGGGCGCCCTGGCCGACGTCTACGTCGACGACGCCTTCGGGGCCGTGCACCGCAAGCACGCGTCGGTCTACGACGTCGCGCTGCGGCTGCCGCACGTCGCCGGCCGGCTGGTCGCCCGGGAGCTCGACGTCCTGACCCGGCTGACCACCGACCCGGGACGCCCCTACGTGGTCGTCCTCGGCGGGTCGAAGGTGAGCGACAAGCTCGCGGTCATCGAGGCGCTGCTGCCCAAGGTCGACCGGCTGCTGGTCGGCGGCGGCATGTGCTTCACCTTCCTGGCCGCCCAGGGCCACGGCGTCGGCAGCTCGCTGCTCGAGGCCGACCAGGTCGACACCTGCCGCCGGCTGCTCGCCGAGGCCGGGGACCGGATCGTGCTGCCGGTCGACGTCGTGGCCGCCTCGGCGTTCAGCGCGGACGCCGAGACCTCCGTCGTCGACGTCGACGCGATCCCCGACGACCGGATGGGGCTGGACGTCGGCCCGCGGACCGTGGAGGTCTTCGGCCGCGAGCTCGGCGGTGCGCGCACCGTGTTCTGGAACGGCCCGATGGGCGTCTTCGAGCTGGCCCCCTTCCAGGCCGGTACCCGCGGCGTCGCACAGGCGGTCGCGGCGGTCGACGGGCTGTCGGTCGTGGGCGGGGGCGACTCCGCCGCGGCGGTGCGGACCCTCGGGCTGGACGAGGCCGCGTACGGGCACATCAGCACCGGCGGCGGGGCGTCGCTCGAGTACCTCGAGGGCCGGGAGCTCCCGGGTCTCGCCGTGCTGGCCGAGGGCGGGGCCGCCTGATGGCCCGCACCCCCGCGCCCGCCCCGCGCGAGGGCCGGCGGCCGCTGATCGCCGGCAACTGGAAGATGCACCTGACGCACCTGGAGGCCATCGGCCTGGTGCAGAAGCTCGTGTTCTCCCTCAAGGAGGCGCAGCTGGACGCGGCCGAGGTCGTCGTCCTCCCGCCGTTCACGGCGCTGCGCAGCGTGCAGACGCTGGTCACCGGCGACAAGCTCGGCATCGGCTACGGCGCGCAGGACCTGTCGCTGCACGACTCCGGCGCCTACACCGGCGAGGTCAGCGGGGCGATGCTCGCCGCGCTGGCCTGCACGTACGTGGCGGTCGGCCACTCCGAACGGCGCGCGCTGCACGGGGAGGACGACGCCGTCGTCGCCGGCAAGGTCCAGGCGGCCCAGCGGCACGGCCTGGTGCCGATCCTCTGCGTGGGGGAGGGCCTGGACGTCCGCCGCGCCGGCCGGCACGTCGCCCACTGCACCGCGCAGCTCGACGCCGCGCTGGAGGGCCTGACCGCCGAGCAGGTGCAGCGGGTGGTGCTCGCCTACGAGCCGGTCTGGGCGATCGGCACCGGCGAGGTGGCCACACCCGAGGACGCGCAGGAGGTCTGCGGCGCACTCCGGTCCCGGCTCGCCGAGCGTTTCGGCCCGGAGACGGGCTCGATCGTCCGTATCCTCTACGGCGGGTCGGTGAAGGCCGCGAACACGGCCGGGATCCTGGCCGGGCCGGACGTCGACGGTGCGCTCGTCGGCGGTGCCAGCCTGGACGCCGACGAGTTCGCGCAGATCTGTCGGATCGCCACGGACGGCAGCTGACCGCTGCCGTCCGTGGCCGGGCGGGAGCGGTGAGTGGGCAGCAGCACGCTGGAGCGAGGGGCGCGGCGCCGCCCGTCGTGGCTGCGCGGCACCCTCGGCCGGATCGTCGGCCTGGCGGTCGTGGCCGCGCTGGTCGTCGCGGTGGTGGTCAACTGCAGCGGCGGCCGGGACGCCGGCGCCTCGGTCCCGGTCTTCGGTGACGGCCCCGACGCCGGGATCACCGGTGTCCGGGCACCGTCGGACGCCGCCGGCGGCACCCTCCGCGTCGTCGCCGGCGACCTCGGCAACCTCGACCCGCAGGCCTCCTACTCGCCGGCCGCGTGGAACCTCATGCGGCTCTACACCCGCACGCTGGTCACCTGGTCCTCCGTACCGGGGGAGACCGACACCCTCGTGCCGGACCTGGCCACCGACCTCGGCACCACCCTGGACAACGGGCTGACCTGGACCTTCACCCTCCGTGAGGGGGTGCGGTTCGAGACCGAGCAGCCCATCACCTCGCGCGACGTCAAGTACGGCATCGAGCGCACCTTCGCCTCGGGCGTCATCATCGGCGGCCCGACCACCGTCGTCGACCTGCTCGACGACCCGGAGAACCCCTATCCCGGCCCGTACGAGGACGAGGCGCCGGACCGGCTGGGTCTGGCGGCGATCGAGACCCCGGACGACCGGACCATCACCTTCCGGCTGCGGTCGGCCGTCCCGGACTTCAACGTCGTCCTCGCGCTGCCCTCCAGCAGTCCGGTGCCGATCGCCCAGGACACCGGCGCGGCCTACGGCGGGGATCCGGTGAGCTCCGGGCCGTACGCGATCACCTCCATCGACCAGACCGGGATCGTGCTCGACCGCAACCCCGAGTGGGACCCGGCCACCGACCCGGTGCGTACCGCCCTGCCGGACCAGGTCGTCGTCCGCACGCTCCCCTCCGGGATCGACCGCGACCAGGCGCTGCTCGCCGGCTCGGCCGACGTCGACATCTCCGCCATCGGCATCCAGCCGGTCACCGAGGCCCGGGTGGACGCCGACGCCGGAGGCGACGTGCGTCTGGAGGACCGGGTCGACGAGGTGCCCACCGGCGCGGTCCGGCTGCTGGCCCTGCCCACGGACGTCGCCCCGATGGACGACCCGAGCTGCCGGGCGGCCGTCGCGGCGGCGATCGACCGCGGAGGCGTGCAGGAGGTGCTCGGCGGGGGCGCCCACGCGACGGAGACGTCGCGGCTGTGGCCGGCGGGCCTCCAGGGCGGGCCGGAGGCGTCCGGCAGCGGCGCCGACCCCGACGCGGCGCGGGCGGCGCTCGAGGAGTGCGGGACGCCCGAGGGCTTCAGCACCGTCCTCGCGGTGCCCGACGTCGCGGCCAGCGTCGCCGTGGCGGAGGAGCTGGCCGACCAGCTGGCCGAGGTCGGGATCTCGGTCGAGGTCCGGTCGCTCCCGGCGGCGACCTTCTACGCCCGGGACGTCGGCAACCCCGACAACGTGACGGCCAGCGGGTACGGCATGGTCCTGGTGACCTGGACGGCGGTCGTGCCGACGCCGTCGGCCTTCCTCGTCCCGCTGGTCGACAGCCGGTCGGTGGGGCCGGTCGGGAACACCAACTACGCCCGCCTGGTCGACCCGGCGATCGACTCGCTGGTGGACGCGGCGGTCGCGGTCGGTCCCGACATGAACGCGGCGCGGGGTTCCTGGCAGGAGGTGGCGACGGCGGCGCAGGCCACCGCGGCGTACGTGCCGCTGGTCGAGACGCGGGTGCAGCTGCTCGCCGGGCAGCGGCTGCGCAACGGCGTCGTCATGGAGCCCTACAGCGGCTACGACCTGGCCACCGCCGGCGTCCGCTGACCCGCCTCCGGCCGGCCGCCGGGTCGTTGACGAGGGCCCCGCGCCCGCTCGGCTAGGCTGGCCCCATGGTCGAGCTCGTCCTCAACGTGCTGCTGGTGCTCACCAGCGTGCTCCTCGTGGTGCTGATCCTGCTGCACCGCGGGAAGGGCGGCGGGCTCTCGTCCATGTTCGGTGGTGCCGCCTCCTCCTCGCTGTCCGGCTCGTCGGTGGTGGAGAAGAACCTCAACCGGCTGACCGTCTTCACCGGCCTCGTCTGGGCCGTCTGCGTCGTCGCCCTGGGGATCCTGCTCAAGGTCTGAGCCGACCCGCGGCACGGCCCTCCGCTGCACGAATGCCGGATCCCGGGGCTGAAACGTGACCTGGAACCCCCTCCGCAGGCCCTAGACTCCCGACGGCGGCGCGTCGGGCGCCGCTGGGGTCGGGGCTCTAGACCAGGGGGCGCTCGTGGCTGGTGGGAACGCGATCCGGGGCACGCGGGTCGGTGCGGGACCGATGGGTGAGGCGGAGCGCGGCGAGGCAGCTCCGCGCCGGCGGGTGGCCTTCTGGTGCGCGCAGGCGCACGAGACGCGGGTCTCCTTCGCCGACGAGGCCGAGGTGCCGGAGCTGTGGGACTGCCCGCGCTGCGGGTTGCCGGCCGGTCAGGACCAGACGGCCCCGCCGCCGGCCCCGCGCACCGAGCCGTACAAGACGCACCTGGCCTACGTGCGCGAGCGGCGCACCGACGCCGACGGGGACGCGCTCCTCGAGGAGGCGCTCGCCAAGCTGCGGGCCCGCCGCGGCGCCTGACGCCGCGTCACCCGGTCTGCCGGAGGCGCCCCGCGGCGGCTGCGTCGAGCAGCCACCGCGTGGCCTGCCTGCCGTGCACGCCGGCGGCCGGGAGCTGCTCCCGCGGCGTACCGCCCAGCGCCTGGGCCACGGCCTCGGCCTTGCCCTCGCCGGAGACCAGGAGCCACACCTCCTCGGCGGTGCCGATCGCCGAGAAGCCGAGGCTGATCCGCGTCGGCGGCGGCTTGGGGCAGTCGCGCACCGCCAACACCGGACGCTCGTCCCGCACGGCGGGTGACTCGGGGAAGATCGACGCGACGTGGCCCTCCGGGCCCATGCCGAGCAGCAGCAGGTCCAGGCGCGGCAGCGTCGCGCCCTCCGGCGCCGCGGCGGCCAGCTGCCCGGCGTACCAGTCGGCGGCCTCCTCCGGGGTGTCGAACCCGGCGTCGGACGCCGGCATCGCGTGCACCCGCTCCGCCGGGACGCCCACCGGGTCCAGCAGCGCCTCCCGGGCGCCCCGCTCGTTGCGCTCGGCGTCGTCGGCGGGGACGAACCGCTCGTCACCCCACCAGACGTCGACGGCGGTCCAGTCGACCCGCTCCCGGGCCGGCTCGGCGGCCAGCTCGGCGACGTGCCGCAGCACCGCGGTGCCGACGCCGCCGCCGGTGAGGACCACCGAGGCGGTGCCGTGCACGGCCTGCGCCGCCGCGAGCCGCGCCACCAGCGCCGCCGCGGCCACGCGGGCCAGCACGTCGGCGTCGGGCTGGACGACGACGTCGGGCACCGGGAGCTCGTCGGGGGAGACGCTCACGCGGACTCCTCGCCGGCGCTCGTCGGCCGCCTGGGCCGGGCTGCTCTGCTCCTGCGTGAGCTCGCGCGCTCGCTCACGCGACCGGCGCCGTGGGGTCGGCCGGCTCGCCGGCGTTGCGCTCGCCGGCGAGGGCGACGTCGTCGGTGCCCGCGGAGTCCGCGGGCACCGTCGGCGCACCGGCCGCCGCGCCGCCGTTCCCGTTCGAGCCGCCGTTGCCGTCGTCGGTGTCGTCGGGCCGGGCGGGGTCGAACCACACGTGCTCGCGCACCGCCGGCCGGGCGGACAGCCCGGTGACGCCGGTGGCGGTCTCGAGGGCCTCGGCGTAGGGCTCGTCGGGGTCGAGGCGGCGCAGCTCCTCGCCGAGCAGGTCGCCCAGCGGCCGGTCCGGGAGCGCCACCGTGGCCTCGGGCCGGTAGGGCTGGGTCAGCACCGCGCCGCCCCGGCGGTCGGTGCGGACGGCGACCTCCTCGTCCTGGTCCAGTTGCAGCACGACGGAGTCCACCCCGCTCGGACCGGGCCGGCGGGGGCCCTCGACGACCTCGATCGCGCAGCCGGAGCGGGACGTCAGCCAGCCGGCGAGCAGCCTGGCCGAGGCGTTGCCCGGATCGCCCTCCACCCGGCCGCCGTGCACCCGCACCACGTCACCGCGCCGGCCGGCGACGGCGTCCAGCGTGGAGGCCAGCGCCGACCGCCACGCGGTGCTGCGGGTCCAGGCGAGGTCGGTGTCCCCGGGTGCGTAGTCGTTCGCGCGGGTGCGCAGCGCGAGCAGGTGGTCCTCGGCGATGGAGCTGTCGGTGATCCGGCGGTCGGCGATGACGGCCAGGGCATCGGTCTGCATGCGCTCGGGCGCCGGGGCGTGCCACCAGGCGACGACGGGGGCGTCCGCCGCCAGCAGGGGCAGCACCACGGACTCGGCGTGCAGCGCCAGCCGGCCGTACATCCGCATCACCACGGCCTCCCCGGGCCCGAGGCGCCCGCCGATGAGCACCTCGGCGTCCAGCCGCGGCATCGGCGCGTCGATCTGGCGGCGGACCACCACGAGGATGCGGCAGGGGTGCTGCGCGGCGGCGGCGGTCGCCGCCTCCTCGGCCTCGGCGACGCGGCTCTCGTCGGCCACGACGACCAGGGTCAGGGCCACGCCCGAGAGCACCGCCCCGCCCGTCCGGCGCTGCGCGGCCAGCTCCTTGACGACGGCGGAGCCGGTGGTGTCCCAGAGGGTCGTCATCGGATCTCCTCGGTCGGGTGGGGCGCGCAGGACGCTGCGGCGCGGGATCGGGGGTCGGGTGCGACGGTCACGGCCGCCGCCACCGTCGTCCCTCCGCGGCGAGCATCTCCTCGGCGGCGCGCGGCCCCCACTCGCCGGCGCGGTAGGGGTAGGGCTCGGTGCCGGCCCAGTACTCCTCCAGGGGGTCGATCACGGCCCAGGAGGCCTCGACCTCGGCGTTGCGGGGGAACAGCGTCGCGTCGCCGAGCAGGACGTCGAGCAGGAGCCGCTCGTACGCCTCGGGGCTGGCCTCGGTGAACTGCTCGCCGTAGAGGAAGTCCATGGAGACGTCGCGGACCTCCATCACGCTGCCCGGAACCTTCGACCCGAACTTGAGGGTGACCCCCTCGTCGGGCTGCACCCGGACGACGAGCTGGTTGTTGCCCAGCTCCTCGGTGTCGGTGTCGGCGAAGGGCAGGTGCGGGGCGCGCTTGAACACCAGCGCGATCTCGGTGACCCGCCGGGGGAGCCGCTTGCCGGTGCGCAGGTAGAACGGCACCCCCGCCCAGCGCCGGGTCTCCACACCCAGCCGGACGGCGGCGTAGGTCTCGGTCGTCGACGCGGGGTCGACGCCCTCCTCCTGGCGGTAGCCGTGCGCGCGCTGGCCGGCCAGCCAGCCCGGCTGGTACTGCCCGCGGATGGCGGCGTTCGCCAGGTCGTCGGGCAACGAGATGGCCCGCAGGACCTTGAGCTTCTCGGTGCGGATCTCCTCGGCGGAGAACTCGACCGGCTCCTCCATCGCGGTCAGCGCCAGCAGCTGCAGCAGGTGGTTCTGCAGCACGTCGCGCGCGGCGCCGGTCTTCTCGTAGAAGCCGGCGCGACCGCCGATGCCGACGTCCTCGGCCATGGTGATCTGCACCGAGTCGACGTGGTGGCCGTTCCAGATCGGCTCGAACAGCGTGTTGGCGAACCGCAGCGCCATGAGGTTCTGGACGGTCTCCTTGCCCAGGTAGTGGTCGATGCGGAAGACGTCGTCGGCGCTGAAGACCGAGTCCACCAGCTCGTTGAGCTCGCGGCTGGAGGCGAGGTCGGTGCCGAACGGCTTCTCCACGACCACCCGGCGCCAGCGGTCCGGGGTGCTCTCGGCCATGCCGGTGCGCTGCATCTGCTTGAGCACGACCGGGAACATCGACGGCGGGATGGAGAGGTAGAAGGCGGCGTTGCCGCCGATGCCGTGGCTGCTCTCCAGGTCGGCGAGGGCGCCGGCGAGCTCGTCGAAGGCGTTGTCGTCGTCGAACGACCCCTGGACGAACCGGACGCTGCCGGCCAGCCGCTCCCACACCTCCTCGCGCCACGGGGTGCGGGCGGCCTTGCGCGCGGCGTCGCGGGCCAGCTCGGCGAAGTCCTGGTCGCCCCAGTCGCGGCGGGCGAAGCCGAGCAGCGCGAAGTTGGTCGGCAGCAACCCGCGGTTGGCCAGGTCGTACACGGCAGGCAGCAGCTTCTTGCGGGCCAGGTCGCCGGTGATGCCGAAGACCACCAGGGCGCACGGGTCGGGGACCCGGGGCAGCCGCCGGTCCCGGGGGTCGCGCAGCGGGTTGACGATCATGGTTCCGTCCTCGGGTCGCGAGGCCGCCGTCCGGTGCTGCGGTGGACCGGACGGCGGCCTGGGCGGCTGCGGTGCGGTGCTACTTCTTGTCCTCGAGCTCGCTCTTCACCGAGGCGGTGAGCTCGTCCCAGGAGTCGACGAACTTCTGCACGCCCTCCTCCTCGAGGACGCGGAAGACGTCGTCGAGGTCGACGCCGGCGTCGCGGACCGACTGCATGACCGCCGCGGCGTCGTCGTAGGCCTTCTGCACGGGCGTGCCCGGGCTGCCGTGGTCGGCGTAGGCCATCAGCGTCTTCTCCGGCATCGTGTTCACGGTGCCGGGGGCGATGAGCTCGCTGATGTAGAGCGTGTCGGGCAGTTCGGGGTTCTTCACGCCGGTCGAGGCCCACAGCGGCCGCTGCGGGCGGGCGCCCTTCGCCTCGAGCGCCTTCCAGCGGTCGGAGGAGAAGACGTCCTCGTAGGCCTGGTAGGCCAGCTGCGCGTTGGCCACGCCGGCCTTGCTCTTCAGCGAGGCGTCGGCGCCGGCCTTCTCCAGCCGCTTGTCGATCTCGGTGTCGACGCGGGACACGAAGAACGAGGCGACCGAGGCGATGCCCGAGAGGTCGGCGTCCGGGTCCTCGGCCAGCCGCTCCTCGAGGCCGGACAGGTAGGCGTCCATGACCTTCCGGTAGCGGTCGGGGCTGAAGATCAAGGTGACGTTGACACTGATGCCCTTGCCGATCGACGTCTGGATGGCGGGCAGACCCGCCTCCGTCGCGGGGATCTTGATGTAGAGGTTCGGCCGGTCGACCAGCCACCACAGGTGCGCGGCCTCGGCCGCCGTGGCGTCGGTGTCGTTGGCCAGGCCGGGCGCGACCTCGAGGGAGACCCGGCCGTCGCCGGGCTGCCGCTGCGCGACCGGCGCGAGCAGGTCGCAGGCGTCGCGGACGTCGGCCGCGGTGATGGTCCGCAGCGCCTCCTCGACGCTGACCTCGCGCACGGCCATCGCGTGCAGCTGGTCGTCGTAGGACTCCGACCCGCTGATCGCCGCGGCGAAGATGGTCGGGTTCGTGGTGACGCCGACGACGCTGTGCTCGTCGACCAGGGACTGCAGGTTGCCGCTGCGGATCCGGTCGCGGGACAGGTCGTCGAGCCACACGGCGACCCCGGCCGAGGAGAGCTCGGCCAGGTTCTCGTTCTGGGCCATGACAGCTGCCTTCCGTACTGGTGCTCGGGGTGGGGGACGGTGCGCCGGCGGCTGGTTCAGCGGTCGCCGGTGGGGTGGGGGAGTCCGCCGGTGGCGGCGACCGGGCCGGCCGGGACGGCGTTCCCGGCGGCCGCGGCCTCGAGGCTCTCGCGAGCCGCGGTGACGACGGCCTCGTCGGTGAGGCCGAACTCCTCGTAGAGGACGGAGTAGGAGGCGCTGGCGCCGTAGTGGGTCAGGCCGACGATCCGGCCGGCGTCACCGACGAACTCCCGCCAGCCCATCGGCACGCCTGCCTCGACGCTGACGCGGGCACGGACCGAGGGCGGGAGCACCTCGTCCTTGTAGGACTGGTCCTGGTCGGCGAACCACTCGACGCAGGGCACGGAGACCACGCGCGTCGGGATGCCGTCGGCCTCCAGCCGCTCGCGGGCCGCCACCGCGATCTGCACCTCCGAGCCGGTGCCCAGCAGGATCACCTGGGGGGTGCCGCCCGTCGCGTCGGCCAGGACGTAGGCGCCGCGCGCCGTGCCCTCGGCCGAGCCGAACTGCTCGCGGTCGAAGACGGGGAGGTTCTGGCGGGAGAGCAGCAGACCGGCCGGCCGGTCGTTGTTCTCCAGGATCGTGCGCCAGGCCACCGAGACCTCGTTGGCGTCGGCCGGCCGGACGACGTCCAGGCCCGGGATCGCCCGCAGTGCCGCGAAGTGCTCGATCGGCTGGTGCGTCGGGCCGTCCTCGCCCAGGCCGATCGAGTCGTGGGTCCACACGTAGGTGACCGGCAACTGCATGAGCGCCGCCAGCCGCACGGCGCCGCGCATGTAGTCGGAGAAGGTGAGGAAGGTGCCGCCGTAGACGCGGGTGCCGCCGTGCAGCGCGATGCCGTTCATGATCGCGCCCATGGCGTGCTCGCGGACGCCGAAGTGCAGCGTGCGCCCGTAGGGTCCGCCCGACCACATCTTCGTCTGCCGGTTGGCCGGCAGGAACGACGGTTCGCCCTCGACCGCGGTGTTGTTGCTCTCCGCCAGGTCGGCCGAGCCGCCCCACAGCTCCGGCAGCCCCGGGTAGAGGGCGGCCAGGGCCTTGCCGCTGGCCTTGCGGGTGGCCACGCCCTTCTCGTCGGCGGGGTAGGTCGGCAGGGCCTCGGCGAAGCCCTCGGGCAGCCGCCGCTCGCCCATCCGGGCCAGGAGCTCGGCGCGCTCGGGGTTCGCCGCCGTCCACGCGTCGAAGCGCTCCTGCCACTCCGCGTGCGCCTGCTGGCCGGCGTCGACCACCGAGCGCGCGTGGGCGAGGACGTCCTCGTCGACCTGGAAGGTGCGCTCCGGGTCGAAGCCGAGCACCTCCTTGGTGGCGCGGACCTCGTCGTCGCCGAGCGCCGAGCCGTGCGCGGCGCCGGTGTTCTGCTTGGTGGGCGCCGGCCAGGCGATGATCGTCCGCAGCACGATGATCGAGGGCCGGGAGGTCTCGGCCTTGGCGGCGGCGAACGCCGCGTCGACGGCTGCGAGGTCCTCGCCGTCGTCCACGTGCTGCACGTGCCAGCCGTAGGCCTCGTAGCGCTTGCCGACGTCCTCGGTGAAGGCGACGGTCGTGTCGTCCTCGATGGAGATCCTGTTGTCGTCGTAGACGAGGACCAGGTTGGCCAGCTGCTGGGTGCCGGCCAGCGACGAGGCCTCGGCGCTGACGCCCTCCTCCAGGTCGCCGTCGGAGCAGAAGGCCCAGATGGTGTGGTCGAACAGGCTCTCGCCCTCGGGTGCGTCGGGGTCGAACAGGCCGCGCTCGCGGCGGGCCGCCATCGCCATGCCGACGGCGTTGCCCACGCCCTGTCCCAGCGGACCGGTGGTGGTCTCGACGCCGGGGGTGTGGTTGACCTCGGGGTGCCCCGGGGTCTTCGAGCCCCAGGTCCGCAGGGCCTGCAGGTCCTCGACCTCGAGGCCGTAGCCGGCGAGGAACAGCTGCACGTACAGCGTCAGGCTCGAGTGGCCCATCGACAGGACGAAACGGTCCCGGGCGACCCAGTTCGGGTCGGACGGGTCGTGCCTGAGCCACTTGTGGAACAGCAGGTAGGCCGTCGGGGCCATGCTCATCGCCGTGCCGGGGTGGCCGTTGCCGACCTTCTGGACGGCGTCCATCGCGAGGACGCGCGCGGTGTCGATGGCGCGGCGGTCCAGGTCGCCGAAGTCCTCGGGGAGGGTCGGGTGCGGCTGGCGCGGGTCGCCGGTCGGGGTGTCGCTGGCCGCCTCGGCCGGGGCCTCGGCAGGTGTGCTCTTCGTCTCGCCTGTCATCGTGGCGGTACTCCTCGGTGGGCCGGGACGGTCGCTCCGGGTCGGGGGGCCTGACCCGGGCGGCGGACGGGTGTGCGGTGCGGCGACCTGCCAGGCCGGCCCCCGGCCCCGACGCCGGACCGACGACCGCGCCGTCGCCGACCCCGTCGTCGCGACCCGGCCCTACCCGCTGCGCCCGCAGCACCAACCTGTCCGACCCTAGTCATCCGGGCCCGGCAGCGGCGCGGCCGCGGGCTACAGTGGCTCCGTTCGAACTGGTGCTTTCCGACTCCCGGCCCGAAGGGACCCCGTGCTGCCTCCGTCGCCGGTGGGCCCGTCCCCGGAGGTCCCCTGGTCGGGAGAGGACCGCCTCGTGGAGACCCGCACCGCGTCCGTGCGACGGGCCGTCCGGTGACCGCGGTCTCCGAGCGCCCCGCCGCGACCGCCCGCCGCCTGTCCTCGGTCGTGGGCGCCTACGTGGCGCTGACCAAGCCGAAGCTCGTCGAGCTGCTCCTGGTCACCACGCTGCCGGCGATGATGCTGGCGGCCGACGGGTGGCCGTCCTGGCGGCTGGTGGCCGCCACGCTGGTCGGTGGCATGTTCGCCGCGGGCGCGGCCAACACCGTCAACTGCTGGTACGACCGCGACATCGACCGCCTGATGTCGCGGACGGCGAACCGGCCGATCCCCGCGGGGGTCGTCTCGCCGACCTCGGCGCTGGTCTTCGGCGGGGTGCTCGCCGCGGCGTCGCTCGCGATCCTGTGGCTCGAGACCACGCCGCTGGCCACCGCGCTGGCCGCCGTGGCGATCCTCGCCTACTCCGTCGTCTACACGATGGTGCTCAAGCGCCGGACCCGGCACAACACGGTCTTCGGCGCCTTCCCCGGAGCGGCGCCGGTGCTCATCGGGTGGGCCGCGGTGACCGGCTCCCTGGACTGGCCGGCCGTCGTCTTCTTCGCGATCGTCTTCTGCTGGCAGATGCCGCACTTCTGGGCGCTGGCCAGCCGGTTCCGCGAGGACTACGCCCGCGCCGGCGTGCCCATGCTGTCGGTGGTCGCCGGCCCGGAGAGCGTCGGCCGGCAGTCCGTGGCGTGGGCGTGGGCCACGCTCGGGGCGACCCTGCTCATGGGCTCGATCACCCCCGTCCTCGGCTGGGCCTTCGCCATCGGCGGCGGCGCCCTCGGTGCCTGGTACGTCGTCGAGTCGCACCGCTGGCTGGACCGGATCCGGAGCTCCGTGCCGGACCGGCCGATGCGCCTGTTCACCGTGTCGATCACCCACATGACGCTGCTCTCGATCGCCATCGCGATCGACGTGCTGCTCTGACTGCGGGCCGCGCCGGGCGCGGGTGGACGTGGCAGGCCCCCGCAGGTCCGCGTCACCCGTCGAGAGGACGTCCTCCGTTGAACACCCACGACTTCACCGTCCCGACCGCCGACGGCTCGAGCCGCCCGCTGCGCGACTACGCCGGGCGGGTGCTGCTGGTGGTCAACACCGCCAGCGAGTGCGGGCTGACCCCGCAGTACGCGGGGTTGGAGGAGCTGTACCGGCGGCACCGGGACCGGGGGATGGAGGTGCTGGGGTTCCCCTGCAACCAGTTCGGCGCGGACGAGCCCGGCAGCGACGAGGAGATCCAGGCGTTCTGCTCGGCGGCCTTCGACGTCACCTTCCCGGTGTTCGCGAAGGTCGACGTCAACGGACCGGACGCGCACCCGCTGTGGCGGTACCTCCGTGCCGCCGATCCCGGTGAGTGGCACCCGGAGGAGGGACTCGACGCGCACGTGGCCCGCGTCCGCCCCCAGGCGGTCGGGACCGACGAGGTCAAGTGGAACTTCACCAAGATCCTCGTCGCCCGTGACGGCGAGGTCATCCGCCGCTACGAGCCGACGGTCGTCCCCGAGGAGCTGACGGCGGATCTCGAAGCCGCACTGGCCTGACCTCGGCCGGGGACGCCGACGACGTCTGCGGATCGGTCACCCGGGGTGCAGCGCTCGCGGGGTGACCCGGGCTCAGCGGGCAGCGGGGACCTCGGTGCGGGGCGCCGCCTCCAGCGGCAGCTCGGACGCCGGACCGCGCACCGACCACACCAGCCGGGCCGTGTAGGCGGTGACGAGGACCGCACCGAGCATGTGCAGCAGCACGAGCACCGCGGGCAGGTGCAGGAAGTACTGCACGTAGCCGACGACGCCCTGCAGCACCTGGACGACCAGCAGGTCGCGCGCGGCCCGGCGGGTGCGCCCCGCGGTGTCGGTCGCGTACAGCGCCACCAGCAGCGCGACGGTCAGCCCGATGAGCAGGAAGACGACGTCGGCGTGCAGCTGGCTCACCAGCTCGGCGTCGAAGCCCATCCGGTCGACCCGCAGGTCGCCGTCGGCGTCCTCCTGGAGGTCGCCGCTGTGCGGTCCGCTGCCGGTGACGACGGTCCCCAGCACGAGGACGGTGGCGGTGACGGCGGCGATGCCGGTGGCCAGCAGGGCGAACGGGCGGCGGACCAGCAGCTGGCCGACGCCGGGCTCGCGGCTGCGCAGCCAGAGCACGGTCATCAGCGCCACCAGGACCGCCGACAGCAGGAAGTGGGCCGCGACCGTCCACGGGTTGAGGCCGGTCAGGACCGTGATGCCGCCGAGCGCCGCCTGCACCGGGATGCCCAGGAAGCCCAGGACGGCGAGCGGTCGCAGGTCCCGGCGGGGCGAACGCCAGACGACGACCAGCGTGGCCAGGGCGATGATCCCGAGGACGCCGGTGAGCGTGCGGTTGCCGAACTCGATGAGACCGTGGCCGGCCAGCTCCTCGGTCGGCACGAAGCTCGCGTCGGTGCAGTTGGGCCACGTCGGGCAGCCGAGGCCGGAGCCGGTCAGGCGCACCGCGCCGCCGGTGACGACGATGAGCCCGTTGGCCACCGCGTTGGCCAGGGCCACCCGGGAGATGGTGGTCGCGGAGAAGGAGGCGGGCAGGACCGGCACGCTCCGATGCTAGGCGGTGCGCAGCGGCGTCCGTCCCCGCCGCGGTCGGCCGCCCGGGGCCGCACGGCGTGGCCCGGTGAGGTGCGTCACGCACGGGACGGAGGTCACGCGGGAGGTAAGGCCGACCTTGGTTGCAGCCCCCCGTAAATAGGTCACACTCGTGTTGTGGAAAGCGAGGACCGGAGCACGCGGCACCGCGTCATCGCCCTGCTGCTCGAGCACGGCCCGCAGACGGCCTCCGAGCTGGCCGGGCGGCTCGGCGTCTCACCCGCGGCCGTCCGCCGCCACCTCGACGCCCTGGCCGCCACGGGCCGGGTGGAGGAGCGGCGCGGAGCGCCCGGAGCCGGCGGTGGCCAGCGGGGCCGCGGTCGCCCCGCCCGCTACCACCACCTGACCGACGTCGGCCGGTCCGCCCTGCCGCACGCCTACGACGACCTGGCGCTGACCGCGCTCCGGCACGTCGCCTCCTCGCAGGGCCCCGAGGCCGTCCGCGTGATCGCCGAGGCGCAGCTGTCCGGCCTGGAGCAGCGCTGCTCGACCGCGGTCGAGGAGGCCACGGCCGGCAGTGGCGGCGCCCCGGTCGACCGCGCCCAGGCCCTCGCCGCCGCGCTGACCGCCGAGGGCTACGCTGCCGCGGCCTCGGCGATCGCCGGCGGAGGGCAGCTCTGCCAGCACCACTGCCCGGTGGCGCACGTCGCGGCCGAGTTCCCGCAGCTGTGCGAGGCCGAGACGGCGGTCATCGGCCGGCTCGTGGGCACCCACGTGCAGCGGCTGGCCACCATCGCCCACGGCGACGGGGTGTGCACCACGCACATCCCCGGACCACTCGTCCCGGGGCCCTCGCGAGGCGGCCGGGAGCACATCCGGACGGGGAACAGAACGCATCCCCCGAGCCCTGTACCTGGTGACCGGCGAGCGCCCCGCGCCCCGTCCACCGCCAGCTCCACCCAGACCCACCGGGAGAGGACGCCCGCATGACCAGCACCCAGCAGCCCGTGCCGCTGACCCAGGACGAGCAGATCGACCAGCTCGGCCGCTACCAGTACGGCTGGGCCGACGCTGACGTCGCCGGGTCCTCCGCGCGTCGTGGCATCAACGAGGACGTCGTCCGGGACATCTCGGCCCGCAAGAACGAGCCCGAGTGGATGCTCGAGCGCCGTCTCAAGGCGCTGAAGCTCTTCGGCCGCAAGCCCATGCCCGACTGGGGCTCGGACCTGTCCGGCATCGACTTCCAGAACATCAAGTACTTCGTGCGCTCCACCGAGGCCCAGGCGGCCACGTGGGACGAGCTGCCCGAGGACATCAAGAACACCTACGACAAGCTGGGCATCCCGGAGGCCGAGAAGCAGCGGCTGGTCTCCGGCGTCGCGGCCCAGTACGAGTCCGAGGTCGTCTACCACAAGATCCGCGAGGACCTCGAGGAGCAGGGCGTCCTGTTCCTCGACACCGACACCGCGCTCAAGGAGCACGAGGACCTCTTCAAGGAGTACTTCGGCTCGGTGATCCCGGCCGGCGACAACAAGTTCGCCGCGCTGAACACCGCGGTGTGGTCCGGCGGCTCGTTCATCTACGTGCCCAAGGGCGTCCACGTCGAGATCCCGCTGCAGGCCTACTTCCGGATCAACACCGAGAACATGGGCCAGTTCGAGCGGACGCTCATGATCATCGACGAGGGCGCGTACGTGCACTACGTCGAGGGCTGCACCGCGCCGATCTACAAGTCGGACTCGCTGCACTCCGCGGTCGTCGAGATCATCGTCAAGAAGAACGCGCGCTGCCGGTACACGACCATCCAGAACTGGTCGAACAACGTCTACAACCTGGTCACCAAGCGGGCGATCGCCCACGAGGGCGCGACCATGGAGTGGGTCGACGGCAACATCGGCTCCAAGGTGACGATGAAGTACCCCGCCGTCTGGATGACCGGCGAGCACGCCAAGGGCGAGGTGCTCTCCATCGCCTTCGCCGGCGAGGGCCAGCACCAGGACGCCGGCGCCAAGATGGTGCACGCCGCGCCGAACACGTCGTCGAACATCATCAGCAAGTCGGTGGCGCGCGGCGGCGGTCGCACCTCCTACCGCGGCCTGGTGCAGATCGACGAGGGCGCGCACGGCTCGAGGTCCACGGTGAAGTGCGACGCGCTGCTGGTCGACACGATCAGCCGGTCCGACACCTACCCCTACGTCGACGTCCGCGAGGACGACGTCTCCATGGGGCACGAGGCCACGGTGTCGCGGGTCAGCGAGGACCAGCTCTTCTACCTGATGAGCCGCGGCATGACCGAGGACGAGGCCATGGCGATGGTGGTGCGCGGCTTCGTCGAGCCGATCGCCCGTGAGCTGCCGATGGAGTACGCCCTCGAGCTCAACCGCCTGATCGAGCTGCAGATGGAAGGTGCCGTCGGCTGATGTCGGCTCCACACGACACGGGTACGGACGACCAGACCACCCTGACCACCGACTCGGCCGCCCTCGCCGGCGAGCTCTTCGCTCCCGGCGTGGGCGCGCAGGCCGGCCCGCCGACGACCCCGGCGGCCGGTACCGGCACCGCCGGGGAGGCGACGCCCGGCGCGCACAGCCACGGCGGACCGACCCCGACCGGCTCCCCGGCCGAGCGGTTCACCTCTCCCGACCCGGACGCCTTCGGCGACCCCACCGGGCGGGAGGAGGACTGGCGCTTCACCCCGATGCGCCGGATCCGCCCGCTGCTCCAGGGCGCGGCCTCGGACGCGCACCTGCAGTGGGACACCGACCTGCCCGACGGCGTCGAGCTGACCGCCGTCGAGGCCGACGACCCGCTGATCAAGGGCCTGCCCGAGCCGGTCGACCGGCTGGCCGCGCTCACCCGGCAGCGCAGCGGCGGCGCGGCCGTCGTCCGTGTGCCCGCCGAGGCGAAGCTGGACCGTCCGGTCACCCTGCGGCTGACCGGCACCGGGTCCGAGGACGTCGTCTGGGGCCAGGTCGTCGTCGAGGTCGGCGCGTTCGCCGAGGCGACGGTCGTCCTGGACCACAGCGGCTCGGCCCGCTACTCGGGCGGCGTCTCGGTCCTCGCCGGCGACGGCGCCCAGGTGACGCTCGTGTCCGTGCAGGACTGGGCGCCCGGCAGCGTCCACGCCGGCCAGTACGACACCGTCGTCGGCCGTGACGCCAGCGTCAGCCAGGTCGTGGTGACCCTCGGCGGGGACCTCGTCCGGCTGGTCAGCAACGTGGCCTATGCCGGGCCCGGCGGCTCCGCCGAGCTCTACGGCGTGTACTTCGCCGACGAGACCCAGCACCAGGAGCACCGCCTCTGGGTCGACCACTCGGTGCCCCAGTGCCGCAGCAACGTGCTCTACAAGGGCGCGCTGCAGGGCGAGGAGGCGCACACGGTCTGGGTCGGCGACGTCCGCATCCGCCCGGCCGCTGTCGGCACCGAGACCTACGAGCTGAACCGGAACCTGGTGCTCACCGACGGCGCCCGCGCCGACTCGGTGCCCAACCTGGAGATCGAGACCGGCGAGATCGTCGGCGCCGGCCACGCCAGCGCGACCGGCCGGTTCGACGACGAGCAGCTGTTCTACCTCTGCTCGCGCGGCATCGACGCCGAGACCGCCCGCCGCCTGGTGGTGCGTGGCTTCTTCGCCGACGTCGTCCAGCGGATCGGCATCCCCGAGCTGCAGGACCGGCTCATGGGCACCGTCGAGGCCCGCCTCGGCCAGCTGCCCGGCCTCGCCGAGCAGCCCGTGGAGGCCTGATGGCCTTCGCCCGCCTCTGCTCGCTGGCCGACGTCAAGGATCCCGGCGCGCTGCGCGTCGAGCTCGACGGGAACGGTCCCGAGGCGATCGCCGTCGTCCGCTTCGCGGGCGAGGTCTTCGCGATCGAGGACGTCTGCTCGCACGCCGAGGTCGCCCTCTCCGAGGGGGACGTCGAGGAGTTCAAGGGCGCGCCGACGATCGAGTGCTGGCTGCACGGGTCGTGCTTCGACCTGACCAGCGGCCGCCCCACCAACCTGCCGGCCACCGAGCCGGTCCCCGTCTACCCGGTCCGCGTGGACGGCGACGACGTGTTCGTCGACGTCGACACCCCGATCGGCACCTGAGGAGCGAGAACAGTGTCCGTGCTCGAGATCCGCGACCTCCACGTCAGCGTGGGTGACGGTGACGACGCCAAGGAGATCCTCCGCGGCGTCGACCTCACCATCCGCTCCGGCGAGACCCACGCGATCATGGGCCCCAACGGGTCCGGCAAGTCCACGCTGGCGTACTCCATCGCCGGCCACCCCAAGTACACCGTGACCAGCGGCTCGGTGACCCTCGACGGCGAGGACGTCCTCGCGATGAGCGTCGACGAGCGCGCCCGCGCCGGGCTGTTCCTGGCCATGCAGTACCCGGTCGAGGTCCCCGGCGTCTCGGTGTCCAACTTCCTGCGCACCGCGGCCACCGCGGTCAAGGGCGAGGCGCCGAAGCTGCGCACCTGGGTCAAGGACGTCAAGACCGAGATGGCCGGCCTGGAGATGGACGCGGCGTTCGCCGAGCGCAACGTCAACGAGGGCTTCTCCGGCGGAGAGAAGAAGCGCCACGAGATCCTGCAGATGCGGCTGCTCAAGCCGAAGATCGCCGTCCTCGACGAGACCGACTCCGGCCTCGACGTCGACGCGCTGCGGGTCGTCTCCGAGGGCGTCAACCGGACCCGCGAGGACAGCGACCTCGGCGTCCTGCTGATCACGCACTACACGCGGATCCTGCGCTACATCAAGCCCGACTTCGTGCACGTCTTCATCGCCGGCCGGTTCGTCGAGGAGGGCGGCCCGGAGCTGGCCGACAAGCTCGAGAGCGAGGGCTACGCCGCCTACGTCAAGGACTCGGCCGACGTGGCCGCCGCGGAGGCTGCTGCGTCATGACCCAGACCGTCTCGCGTCCCGCCGGGGCGCAGCGTGAGGCCCTGCCGCTGGACGTCGAGGCGATCCGGGCGGACTTCCCCATCCTGTCGCGCACCGTCCGCGACGGGAAGCGGCTGGTCTACCTCGACTCCGGCGCGACCTCGCAGAAGCCGCGCAGCGTCCTCGATGCCGAGCGCTGGTTCTACGAGAACGTCAACGCGGCGCCCCACCGCGGCGCGCACCAGCTCGCCGAGGAGGCCACCGGCGCCTACGAGACGGCGCGGGCGACCATCGCCGGCTTCCTCGGCGCGCGGACCGACGAGGTCGTCTTCACCCGCAACTCGACCGAGGCGATCAACCTCGTCGCCTACGCGCTGTCCAACGCGGCCACCGCGAAGGAGGACGCCTTCCGCCGGTACGCCGTCGGCCAGGGCGACGAGATCGTCGTGACCGAGATGGAGCACCACGCCAACCTGGTGCCCTGGCAGCAGCTGTGCGAGCGGACCGGCGCCACGCTGCGCTGGCTCGGCCTCACCGACGACGGCCGGCTGGACCTCGCCGACCTCGGCACGGTGGTCAACGAGCGGACCAAGCTGGTCGCCGTCACCCAGCAGTCGAACATCCTGGGCACCATCAACCCGCTCGGGGAGATCGTGGCCCGGGCCCACGAGGTCGGCGCCCTGGTGCTGGTCGACGGCGCCCAGTCGGTGCCGCACCAGCCGGTCGACGTCACCGTGCTCGGGGCGGACTTCCTGGTGTTCTCCGGGCACAAGATGCTCGGGCCCACCGGCGTCGGCGTCCTCTGGGGCCGCTACGAGGTGCTCGACGCGCTGCCGCCGTTCCTCACCGGTGGCTCGATGATCGAGGTCGTCCGCATGGAGGGCAGCACCTTCATGCCCCCGCCGCAGCGGTTCGAGGCCGGTGTCCCGATGACCGCGCAGGTTATCGGGCTCGCCGCCGCCGTCGAGTACCTGCAGCGGCTCGGCATGGACGCCGTCCAGGCGCACGAGGAGGCGCTCACCGCCTACGCGCTCGAGAAGCTGGCGGAGATCCCCGGCGTCACCGTGATCGGCCCGCCGGACACCGTCTCGCGCGGGGGAGCGATCTCCTTCACCGTCGAGGGCATCCACCCGCACGACGTCGGCCAGGTGCTCGACGACGAGGGCATCGCCGTCCGGGTGGGGCACCACTGCGCCTGGCCGGTGGTCCGCCGCTACGGCGTCCCCGCCACCACGCGCGCCACCTTCTACGTGCACACCGGGTACGACGACGTCGACGCGCTGGCCGACGGCATCCGGAAGGCGCAGCAGTTCTTCGGCGTTGGCCAGGGTGAGGTGAGCTGACGATGCAGCTGCAGTCGATGTACCAGGAGATCATCCTGGACCACTACCGGAACCCGCACGGCCGCGGACTGCGCGAGCCGTTCGAGGCCGAGGTCCACCACGTCAACCCGACGTGCGGCGACGAGGTCACCCTCCGGGTGCACCTCGAGGGCGACACCATCGCCGACGTGTCCTACGAGGGCATGGGCTGCTCCATCAGCCAGGCCTCGGTCTCGGCGATGTACGACCTCGTCATCGGCAAGACCGTGCCGCAGGCGCTGGAGACCGGCGAGCACTTCATGACCCTGATGTCGAGCAAGGGCGACGCATCGGTGGCCGAGAAGCTCGAGGACGAGCTGGAGGACGCCGTGGCGTTCGCCGGCGTCTCGAAGTACCCCGCGCGCATCAAGTGCGCGCTGATGAGCTGGATGGCCCTCAAGGACGCCAGCGCCCGAGCCTGGGGAGCACAGCAGTGAGCGAGACCACCGAGAACCCGACCACGACCGACGGTGCGTCGGCGGAGCTGCCGGCCTACAAGTCGGCGCTGATCGAGGACCTCGAGGAGGCCATGCGCGACGTCGTCGACCCCGAGCTGGGCGTCAACGTCGTGGACCTGGGCCTCGTCTACGGCCTCGACGTCGACGAGCACAACGTCGCCGTCATCGACATGACGCTGACCTCGGCGGCCTGCCCGCTGACCGACGTCATCGAGGACCAGGCGCGCACCGCGCTGACCGGCGGCCCCGGCCCCGGCCTGGTCGACGACATCCGGATCAACTGGGTCTGGATGCCGCCGTGGGGCCCGGACAAGATCACCGACGACGGTCGCGAGCAGCTGCGGGCCCTCGGCTTCCGCGTCTGATTAAGGATCCCGCTGCCCTCCACGCCACGCCCCGCGCGGCGCGGGTCCCTGCAGCGGGGCCGTTCCAGCACCGTCCTGGGCCGGTCCGCCTCCGTGGCGGGCCGGCTCAGCGCATGTCGGCGACCCGTGCCGCGAACCCGCCGACCGGGCGCAGTTCCCGGCGGGCGCCGAGCGCGAGCAGCCCGACGCCGGCGAGCAGTGCTCCGGCCAGCGGCAGCGGCAGCGACGTGACGGCCAGCCCCGCGGCCAGGGCCACCGCGGTGCCGGCGCCCACGAGCAGCGGCGTCCGGATGCCGGCGGCCGCGCCCCCGACCATCGCGCCCGCCGCGACGGCCAGCACCAGCAGCGGCCGCTCGACCCCGGGCTGGACCACCGACAGCACGGTCGACGGCGCTGCGGCGACCAGCAGGCCCGGGCCCCACGCCGGCCACGAGGCGCCCCGCGCCAGCTCCGGTCCCGCGGTGAGCAGCAGCCCGGCGGCCGCCGGCAGCGTGTAGGCCTCCAGCACCGTCCCACCGGCCTCCGCGGCCGTGACCCAGGCGGCCAGGACCAGCCAGGCCGCGCCGATCGCCCGGCCTGGTGCCGCCTCCGGGGCGGAGCGCCGTCCGAGCACCAGAGCCCAGGCCCACGTGGCCGCCCCCTGCACCGCGAGCGCGGTCGCCAGCTGCGGCCACGTCCCGCCCGCGAGCAGGAGGGCGAGCGCGGCGGCCGCGGCGACCGCGCCCACGGCCGTCGCCGGGCGGCGGGTGCCCGCGGCCATGCCGGTGCTCCCGGCCAGCGCGGCGACGTACAGGGCGGTGAGCAGCCCCGCGGCGGCCGTCGACCCGACCAGGCCGGCCGGGATGCCCAGCAGCACGGCGGCCGCCGTGCACCCCACGGCGGTGGGGACGGCGGCCGGCCGGTCCTCGCGGCGCCACCGGGCGACCGCGACGGCGGGGACGGCGGTCAGCAGGAGCAGCAGGGCGAGCTCCCGCCAGGCCGCGGCGGCGGTGAGCTGGACCAGCGCGCAGACGAGCAGGGTCGTGCCGGCCACCAGGGCCACGGGCAGCAGCAGCCCCCGCCGCCACCCGTCGAGGACCGCGGCGGCGGCGGCCGCCAGCAGGACACCCGCGTACCCGGCCGCGACCTCGCTGCCCGGTCCGCCCGACAGCACGCCCGCGACGGCCGCGCCGGAGACGAGCCCCGCCAGCACGGGCACGGCACGGGGCGGGCCCAGCAGCGTCGAGACGGCGGGCTCGAGGCGCACGACCAGCAGCCCGGCCGCGGCGGCGACGGTCAGCGCGGCGGAGGCCCCGGAGGCGGACCCGTCGCCGGTCCACGCGATGCCGATGCCGCCGGCCACACCGAGCACCCACCACGGCACGGTGGTCACGAGGGCGATCCGGGCGAGCGTCCGCCGGGCGCCCAGCACGACCGTCAGCCCCGCCACGGCCACGGCGAGCAGGGCGGAGGTGCGCGGCACGCCGGGGAGCACGTCGGCGAGCGCCCGCACCGCGGCCAGCTGCCCCACCACCCACGCGCCCAGCGGCCACGCGACCGGCCGGGGCTGCAGCCGGGCGACCCCCGCGAGCACGAGCGCCAGCAGGGCGGGTCCCCACGGGCTGCCCCCGAGGAGCGGGCCGCCGTCGTCGAGGCCCACCGCGGCCAGGACGACGGCGGTCGCGGCCAGCGTCTCGCGGGTGCCGCGCAGTCCGGCGCCCGACGCCCGTGCCGAGACGGCGCCGGCGGCGACGGCCGCGGTCAGCAGCCAGGCGCGGGCGGCGGGACCGCCCTCCCCGAGCGGCGCGGCCACCCCGGCGACGAGCAGCACCGCGCCCACCGCGAGCAGGACCTGCGGTGGGCGGACGCGCGAGGAGAGGTCCGCCACCCGGCCCACGCTAGGGGGCTGCGACGGGGACGGCAGACCGGGCTCAGCGCATCTGCGCGACCCAGGCGACGGCCTCCCGAGCCTGCTGGCGGCGGCGCTCGTACGTGGCGCCGAGGACCAGCAGGACCAGGCCCACCGTGCCCAGCGTGATCCAGCGGGGGAGCAGGGGCGCGTACGGCGTGAGGCGCCCGAGCGCCACCCACACGAGGGCGCCCGCGCCGACGACGAACGGGGCCTGGCGGTGGGTCAGCGTCCCGAGGACGGTCGCGGCAGCGGCGCCGGCGACGACGAGCACCAGTCGCGTCGCGGAGGGCTCGGCGACGACGACCAGCGCCGACGGCAGGAGGGCCACGCCCACGGCCGCTCCCTCGGCCGCCCAGGAGGAGGCGCCCGAGCGCAGCCCGGGCAGCGCGACGAGCAGCAGTCCGAGAGCGGCGGGCAGCGTGTACGCCTCGACCGTCTCGACCCCGGCGCCACCCACGGCGATCCAGCTCGCCAGCACGCCGTCGGCGAGCGCGAGCACGACGACCGGCCGGCGACCCGCCACCAGGCCGTAGGCGCCGGCGGCAGCCCCGACCACGGTGAGCTGGACCGCGACCTGCCCCCAGGCCCCGGTCGAGGACGTCGTGAGCGCCGCGAGGGCACCGGCCACCGCACCGGCGACCGCGGCCACCGGCTCCTCCGCCCGGTCGGCGCGCGCGGCGGCGACGCCGAACGCCAGGGCGCCGACCAGCGCGAGGAGCAGGCCGGTGGTGGTCGGGGCGAGCGAGCCGCCGGCGTCGGCGAGCAGGACCGCGGCGACGGGTGCCGCGAGGGCGGCGCCCACCGCCGGAGGGCGGACCGGCTCGAGCCGGACGGCGGCCAGGCCGGCGGGGACCGCGGCGGCCAGGGCGAGGAACGCGAGCGCGGTGAGCCGGTCGGCGTCCAGCAGCAGGCCCGCACCGCCGACCGCCAGCACCGCGCCGCCCCCCAGCGAGCCGGCCCGCGCGACCGGGAGGCGGGCCGCCAGCACCGCGACGGTGAGCAGCGCCAGTCCGAGGGCCGCGGCGACGACGGGACCGGTGCGGCCGAGGGTGTCCAGGGACCCCGTGGCGGCGATCGCGGTGACCGCGGCTGCGCCCCCCGCCAGTGGGACGGCCTCGGGCAGGGCGACCGCGAGCGCCGGCCGGCGCCGGGCGACCAGCGCGGCGGCGCAGGCCGCCAGGAGCAGCCCGGTGGCGGTCCACGACGCCGCGGGCCCCCGTTCCCAGGCCACGAGCACGCCGAGCAGCGTCGCCCCCGCGGCGGCCAGCGACGCGAGGAGCCGCGCGATCGGCCGCAGCACCGGGCGGAGGACGAGCAGGGCGCACAGGTCGGCGGCGGCCAGGCCGAGCAGGACCGCCACGCCGGCCGGTCCGCCGATCGACCCCTCGGGCAGCACCAGCAGGGGCACGGGCTGGGCGGCCAGCAGCGCGACCAGCGGCCAGGCGATGGTGCTGCGGGTGAGCCGGCCCAGCAGGAGCGCCACGGCTGCCACGACCGCGCAGGACAGCGCCGTCCACAGCCGCAGCGGCACGTCGTCGACCCCGGCCAGGCCCAGGGCGTGGGCCGCCGCGAGGTCGACGGCCAGCAGCGCCGCGCCCGCACCGGCCAGCGCCTCCTCCGTCGCCCGCAACCCCTTCCGGGCCGTCCACGCCGACGCGCCGCACAGGGCCGCGGTCACCACGAGCAGGACGGCGGCCTGGCCCGCGACGCCGAGGCGGTTCCACGCCACGGCGACGAACGCCACGGCGCCGGCGACCAGCAGCAGCGCGCCCAGGCCGAGCAGCACCTGCTGGGGGCTGAGCCGCCGGGGAGGCGGCGCGTCGTCCTCGGACAGGTGCGGGAACGGCGGCGGGCCCGTGGGCGGAGTGGATGCGGGACGGACCGACCGCGGCGCGACCGGCGCCGGCGGGGGCCCGGCGACCGGGGCCGGCCAGACGACCGGCGCGGGCTCGGCGAACGGCGCGGGCCAGACGACCGGCGCGGGCTCGGCGAACGGCGCGGGCCGGGGGACCGGCGCGGGCCCGGGAGCCGCCGAGCGGAGGGTCGCCAGCAGCCGGTCGCGGTCGCGGGTCAGCTCGTCGAGGGTGGCGCCGATGCGGGCCACCACGAGGGCGGCCTCGCCGACGGCCGGCAGCCCGCAGGAGGGGCACGGCGCCGGCCCGCCGCCGGAAGCGGGCAGGCCGCAGACGGGACACGGCAGGCCGGGAGGTCGTGTCATGTCCGGCATCGTGGCCGGACAGCGCACCGGACGGGTAACGGCTCACCCGTCTGTGGACAGCGGGTGCAGTGGATGTCACCAGCACTGCGGTCGAGCAGACGGCTCCCGAGCGCCTACCCTGGGATCAGTGATCACGACGACCGGCCTCGAGCTGCGTGCCGGCGCCCGCATCCTCATCAGCGGCGCAGACCTCCGCGTGCAGCCGGGCGACCGGATCGGCCTGGTCGGGCGCAACGGCGCCGGCAAGACCACCACCCTCACCACGCTGGCGGGCGAGCGCGTGCCGCACGCCGGCAAGGTCGACGTCACCGGCGAGCTCGGCTACCTCCCGCAGGACCCCCGCAGCGGGGACCTGGACATCACCGCCAGCGACCGGGTGCTGTCCGGCCGCGGGCTCGACGTGCTCAAGACGCAGCTCACCAAGGCCCAGGTCGCCATGGCGGAGCCGGCCGACGACGCCGAGCGCGACAAGGCCGTCCGGCGCTACGGGCGGCTGGAGGACCAGTTCGCCGCGATGGGCGGCTACGCCGCCGAGAGCGACGCGGCCCGCATCTGCACCAACCTCGGCCTGCCCGACCGGGTGCTCGCGCAGCCGCTGCGCACCCTGTCCGGTGGCCAGCGCCGCCGGGTCGAGCTGGCGCGGATCCTCTTCTCCGACGCCGACACGCTGCTGCTCGACGAGCCGACCAACCACCTCGACGCCGACTCGATCGTCTGGCTCAAGGGCTTCCTCGCCGGCCACCGCAGCGGCCTGGTGGTCATCAGCCACGACGTCGAGCTGCTCGAGGCCGTCGTCAACAAGGTGTGGCACCTGGACGCCAACCGGGCCACCGTCGACATCTACAACCTCGGCTGGAAGCGGTACCTCGACGCCCGCGAGACCGACGAGCGGCGCCGCAAGGCCGAGCGGGCCAACGCCGAGAAGAAGATCGACGCGCTGACCGCGCAGGCGGACAAGATGCGCGCCAAGGCCACCAAGGCGAAGGCGGCGCAGAGCATGGACAAGCGCGCCCAGCGGCTGGCCGCCGGGCTCGACGCCGTGCGCGTGCAGGACCGCGTCGCCAAGCTGCGCTTCCCGACGCCCGCCGCGTGCGGCCGCACCCCGCTCACCGCCGAGCACCTGAGCAAGAGCTACGGCTCGCTGGAGATCTTCACCGGCGTCGACCTGGCCATCGACCGCGGCACCCGCGTCGTCGTGCTGGGGTTCAACGGCGCGGGCAAGACGACCCTGCTGCGGATGCTGGCCGGTACCGAGACGCCCGACACCGGCGAGGTCAAGGCCGGGCACGGGCTGCGCATCGGGTACTACGCGCAGGAGCACGAGACCATCGACATGGACCGCACCCTGCTCGAGGTGATGCGGTCGTCGGCGCCGGACTCCACGGACACCGAGCTGCGCCGGATCCTCGGTGCCTTCCTGTTCTCCGGGGAGACCGTCGACCAGCGGGCCGGCACCCTCTCCGGTGGAGAGCGGACCCGGCTGGCCATGGCCACCCTCGTCGTCTCGGGCGCCAACGTGCTGCTGCTGGACGAGCCGACCAACAACCTCGACCCGGCCAGCCGCGAGCAGGTGCTCGACGCGCTGCGCACCTACACCGGGGCGATCGTGCTGGTCACGCACGACGAGGGCGCCGTCCGCGCGCTCAACCCGGACAAGGTGATCATCCTGCCCGACGGCACGGAGGACACCTGGAGCGAGGAGCTCGCCGACCTCGTCTCCCTGGCGTAGTCGCCCTACCTCTCCGCCCAGACGCCGAGCTCGTTGCCGCTCGGGTCGGTGAAGTGGAAGCGGCGGCCGCCGGGGAACTCGTACGGGCCGTTCACGACCTGTCCGCCGGCGCGCGCCACGGCCTCGACCGTCGCGTCGAGGTCGGCCGAGAAGAGCAGCACCAGCGGGCCGCCACCGGTCCGCACCTCGTCCTCCAGCCGCAGGCCGCCCACCTCGTCCGGCCCGCCGGCAGGGCCCCGGATGCCGGCGTAGCCCGGTCCGTGGTCGGTGAACTGCCAGCCGAAGGCGTCGGCGTAGAAGCGCTTGGCCCGGTCCAGGTCGGAGACCGTCAGCTCGACGTAGTCGAGGGCGTGGTGCCGGGGCGAGGGGTCGGCGGTCATGCCCGCATCCTGCACCGCGGTGACGACGGTTCCGGCCGGCCGGCGCCGGCCGCTCTCGCCGCGCGCGCAGGGGGCCGCTGGGTGATCATGTGTGCCGGGATGCCGTGGTCAGTGGGATGGCGGCGCCCAGGGGACGAGCAGCCGTCGCGACCGCGCAGGTCGCGGTGGGCTGCTGACGGAGGGGAGTCATGGCCGACTCGAGCACTGCGGACCTCGGCAAGGGCAAGCGCATCACGGGCGGGGACCGCACGTCCCTGGCGGACGAGCTGCGCAAGCGGTACGACGGCGGGGAGAGCATCCGCTCGCTGGCCACCTCGACGAACCGTTCCTACGGGTTCGTGCACCGGCTCCTGTCGGAGTCCGGTGCCAGCCTGCGCAGTCGTGGGGGAGCGAACCGCAACAGCAAGAAGGAGCAGTGAGCGAGCTCGCGAGCTCGCCCGGGGAGCACGGCACGGCCGTCGGCGACGGCTGGGTCCGGACGGCGCGCGACGGCGCCGTCCTGACGGTCACGCTCGACCGCCCCGACCAGCTCAACGCCCAGACCCCGGCCACCTGGACGGCGCTGGCCGCCGTGGGGGCCTCGCTGGACGACGACGTCCGCGTCGTGGTGCTGCGCGGCGAGGGCCGGTCGTTCTCCGCGGGGCTGGACCGCAGCCTGTTCGGCGCCGACCCGTCCACTCCCGGCGGGCTGGGCGAGCTGGGGCGGATGCCGGCCGAGCAGGCCCAGGAGCGGATCCGCGGGTACCAGGCCGGCTTCCGCTGGCTGCGCTCGCCGGGGATCGTCTCGGTGGCCGCGGTGCAGGGTCACGCCATCGGCGCCGGTGCCCAGCTCGCGCTGGCGTGCGACATGCGGGTGATGACCGACGACGCCAGCCTCCGGCTGCCCGAGGTCACGCTGGGCCTGGTCCCGGACCTGACCGGCACCAGCACGCTCGCGGAGCTGGTCGGCTACGCGCGGGCGATGGAGATCTGCCTGACCGGGCGCCCGGTCCCGGCGGCCGAGGCGCTGGCCACGGGGATCGCCAACGCGGTCGTCCCGCGCGAGGGCCTGGACGCGGCCGTGGCCCAGCTGGTCGCGGTCCTCACCGCGTCGCCGGTCGGCGCCGTGCGGGAGACCGCGGCGCTGGTGCGCTCCGCCGTCCGCAACGACCCGGCCACCCAGGACGCCGCCGAGCGGGCGGCGCAGACCCGGCGGCTGGCCGAGCTGGCCGCATCCCTCGGGGGCTCCGCGGCCGAAGCCTGACCACGGGGCCGGAATCCCCGGGGCCCGGCGGCGGTTGCCGGTTGCCGAGAGAGAAGGGGGTCCAGCCCTGAACAACATGACCTCCATGGCGGCGATGCGCTCGTTCCGCCGCGACCCGTCGGTCACCGAGCGGCAGCTGCCCAAGGGCACCGTCCGCCGCATCCTGGGCATCGCGCGGCCCTACCGCCGCGAGCTGTCGTGGTTCCTCGTGCTCGTCGTCGGCTCGTCGCTGATCGGCGTGGTGACCCCGCTGCTGGCCGGCGACATCATCAACCGGATCGCCTCGCTCGAGGGCAGCGCGGGCGACATCGTGCGCATCGCGCTGATCATCGCCGGTCTGGCGGTGGTCGACGCGGCGATCGCGCTGGGCACCCGCTGGTACTCCTCGCGGATCGGCGAGGGCGTGATCTACGACCTGCGGTCGCGGGTCTTCGAGCACGTGCAGCGGATGCCGGTCGCCTTCTTCACCCGGACCCAGACCGGCGCGCTGGTCAGCCGCGTCAACAACGACGTCATCGGCGCGCAGCAGGCCTTCACCTCGACGCTGTCGG
The DNA here is from genome assembly GCF_019799905.1 of Trujillonella endophytica. Lineage (GTDB taxonomy): Bacteria > Actinomycetota > Actinomycetes > Mycobacteriales > Geodermatophilaceae > Trujillonella > Trujillonella endophyticus_A. Next base: position 150,014 of record NZ_JABGCI010000010.1, read on the forward strand.
GCGTCGTCTCCAACGTCATCGGGCTCGTGCTGACCGCTGGCGTGATGTTCAGCCTGTCCTGGCAGATCACCCTGCTGTCACTGGTGATGGTGCCGCTGTTCGTGCTGCCCGCCCGGCGGATCGGCAAGCGCCTGCAGGAGATCACCCGGGAGTCCTACTCGCTCAACGCGTCGATGAACGCCACGATGACCGAGCGCTTCAACGTCGCCGGCGCGCTGCTGGTGAAGCTCTTCGGCCGGCCCGCCGCGGAGGCCGACGCCTTCCGCGGCCGCGCCGCGCGGGTCCGCGACATCGGTGTGCTGTCGGCGATGTACGGGCGCACCTTCTTCACCGCCCTGACCCTGGTCGCCGCCCTGGCCACCGCGCTGGTCTACGGGCTGGGCGGCACGCTCGCCTTCGACGGGTCGCTGAGCCCCGGCGACGTCGTCGCCCTCGCCCTGCTGCTCTCCCGCCTCTACGGACCGCTCACGGCCCTGTCCAACGTCCGCGTCGACGTCATGAGCGCGATGGTCAGCTTCGACCGGGTCTTCGAGGTGCTCGACCTGCCGCCGATGATCACCGAGGCCCCCGACGCCGTCCCGATCCCGGCCGACGACCGGTCGGTCGAGTTCGACGACGTGTCGTTCAGCTACCCCGCCGCCTCCGACGTCTCGCTGCCGTCGCTGGAGGAGGTGTCGCTGCCCGAGCACGGCGGGCCGACGGCGGTCCTGCACGGCGTCTCCTTCCGCGTCGAGCCCGGCCAGCTCGTCGCGCTGGTCGGGCACTCCGGTGCCGGCAAGTCCACGATCGCCAACCTGGTGCCGCGGCTGTACGACGTCACCGACGGCGCGATCCGCGTCGGCGGGGTGGACGTCCGCCGGGCGACGCTGGACTCGCTGCGCGACACGATCGGCGTGGTCAGCCAGGACGCGCACCTGTTCCACGACACGATCCGCGCCAACCTGCGCTACGCCCGCCCCGACGCCACCGACGAGCAGCTGTGGAACGCCCTGACCGGTGCCCGCATCGCCGCGCTCATCGGCTCGCTGCCCGACGGGCTCGACACCGTCGTCGGCGACCGCGGGTACCGGCTGTCCGGCGGCGAGAAGCAGCGGCTGGCCATCGCCCGCGTGCTGCTCAAGGCCCCCGGGGTCGTGATCCTCGACGAGGCGACCGCGCACCTGGACAGCGAGTCGGAGGTGGCGGTGCAGCACGCGCTGGACACCGCCCTGGCCGGCCGGACCTCGCTGGTCATCGCGCACCGGCTGTCGACCATCCGCAGCGCCGACCAGATCCTCGTCGTGGACGACGGTCGCATCGTGGAGTCGGGCACTCACGAGGAGTTGCTGGCGCTCGGGCACCGGTACGCCGACCTGTACCGGACCCAGTTCGCCGACGGCGAGCATCGAACGGTCGGCGCGGCCTGACCACTACCGTCCCTCCTGTCACACACGCACCAAGGGGGAACGTTGACTTCAGCCCATCCGCAGGACGCGCAGATCCGCGCCCTGTACACCGCGTTCCTCGAGGCCTGGAACCGGCGCAGCGGCGCGGCGGTCGCCTCCACGTTCGCCGACGACGGGGACCTCGTCGGGTACGACGGCACGCAGACCAGCGGTCGCCTGTCGATCGCCTCGGAGCTGCGCCGGGTGTTCAGCAGCCACCCGACGGCGACCTACGTCGGCCTCGTCCGGTCGGTCCGGCAGATCGCGCCCGGCGCGGCCGTCCTGCACGCCCACGCCGGCGTGATCCCGCCCGGTGAGGAGGACCTCGACCCGGTGCTGCACTGCCAGCAGACGCTCGTCGCCGTCGAGGAGGGGACCGGTCGCTGGAAGATCTCGATCTTCCAGATCACCCCGGTGGGGTTCGCGGGCAAGCCGGCCGCGCGCGAGGCGCTGACGACGGAGCTGCGCGGGCTGCTCGCCGTCCGCTGAGCCGCCCGTGAGCCCGCGCGACGCCGTCCTCGTCCCGGCGGCCGAGCTGCTCGCCTCTCCCGCGGAGGCGGTGCTGCTGGACGTCCGCTGGGCGCTGGGTGACGACCGGGGCCGCGAGCGGTACCTGGCCGGACACCTGCCCGGCGCGGTGTTCGTCGACCTCGACACCGAGCTCGCCGACCCACCCTCGGAAGCGACGGGCCGGCACCCGCTGCCGTCGTTACAGCGACTGGAGTCCGCGGCCCGCCGCTGGGGGATCAGCGACGGCGCCCGCGTCGTCGCCTACGACGACAGCGGCGGCCTGGCCGCGGCCCGGGCGTGGTGGCTGCTGCGCTGGGCGGGGCTGACCGACGTGCGGCTCCTCGACGGCGGGCTCGCCACGTGGCGTGCCGCCGGTGGGCCGCTGGAGACCGGGGACGTCGTCCCGCCCGCCGGCGACGTGACGCTGACCGGCGGCCACCTGCCCACCCTGACCGCCGACGAGGCGGCCGCCGTGCCGGGGCGGGGCGGCGTTCTCCTCGACGCGCGGGCCGCCGAGCGCTACCGCGGCGAGGTCGAGCCGGTCGACCCCCGGGCCGGACACGTCCCCGGCGCCCGGAGCGCGCCGACGGCCGCGAACCTGGCGGCCGACGGCACGTTCGCTCCAGTCGCTGTACTGAGCGAGCGGTTCGCGGCGCTGGGGGTCGTGCCCGGCGCGACGGTGGGCGTCTACTGCGGCTCCGGCGTCACCGCCGCGCACGAGGTCGCCGCGCTGGCCGTGGCCGGCGTGGAGGCGGCCCTGTGGCCCGGGTCCTGGTCGCAGTGGTCGGCGGACCCGGACCGGCCGCTCGCCGTCGGCGCCGACGACGGCACCGGTCACGGCACGGGTGGCGCCGGCCCGGAGGTCAGTGCAGGGTCTTGAGCCCGATCACGCAGCCGACGATGCCCGCGACGAGCAGCAGCCGCAGGGCGCTCACCTGCTCCTCGCCGGTGACCATGCCGACGAGCACGGTCAGCGCGGCCCCGATGCCCACCCACACCGCGTAGGCGGTCCCGGTCGGCAGCTCACGCAGGGCGTAGGCGAGCCCGGCCATGCTGAGCAGCAGCGCGACGGCGAAGACCACGGAGGGCCACAGCCGGGTGAAGCCCTCCGAGCGGCCGAGGGCGGTCGCCCACACCGACTCCAGGACACCGGACAGGACGAGCACGAGCCAGGACACGACGGCCTCCACCGAGGTCGCCGTCTTGTCGCTGTCCGGGTACGGCGCCGCTCGTCCGGGGGCCGGAGGAGGCCCGACCCCAGGGTCCCACGTCGGGTCAGCCCGCCGGTGTGGCGTCGGTCTCGCAGTTCTCGGTGTAGTAGGTGTCGACCCGCTCGAGCGAGGGGCTGATGTCGGACTCGATGTCCGTCACGGCCGCCTCCGCCTGCGCCTCGGCGTCCGCCGCGTCCGCGTCGATCGCGTCGACGGCGTCCCGCAGCTCGGCGAAGCCGTCCCGCACGGCCTGCCAGTCGTCGCTGATCTCGACCGGGGGCTCCAGCTCGTCGAAGGCGTCGACGGCCTGGTCGAGCACCGGCACGGAGGCGTCGAGGCTCTGACCCTCGATCGCCTCGAAGGCCTCGGACAGCCGGCCGAAGACCTGCATGGCGTCCTCGCAGAACCGGGCCGGGTCCGCGTCCGCGCTCCCGCTGCCCGAGGAGGCGGCGCTGGACGAGGTGTTCGCCGACGTCGACGCCGCGCCGGTGTCGCCCCGGGAGTCGTCGCCGCAGCCGGTCAGCAGCAGCGTGCCGGTGGCGGTGGTCAGCAGGGCGGTCGCGAACGGGCGCGAGAAACGGAACACGACCAGACGCTAGTCGGCGCCCCGGTGGCCGGCGTCAGCGGCTGAAGTGCGTGACCGGTCGCTCCTGCCGGACCCCGTCCACCACCACGTCCACCGCCTCGTCGAGGAAGGCGACCAGGCCGGCGACGGGCAGCACCGCGGCGGCCGGGGAGTCGTAGCTCCAGGCGACGTCGACCGGCCCGCCCGTGACCGACCAGTAGTCGCTGGTCCGGCCCTTGTAGGGGCACTGCGTGCGGGTGTCGCTGGGCGTGAGGTGCTCGAGGCGGACGTCGGTGCGCGGCAGGTAGCAGCGCGTCGGCAGGCCCGTCTCGAACAGCAGCACCGGGGACGAGGACTCGGCGAGCACGACCCCGTCGAGCTCCACCCGTACGTGCCGCTGAGACCGCAGCGCGTCGACCCGCGCGTACGGGCTGCGGGGGTGGACGAAGACCTGCTCGTCCTCCTCGAACCACTCGTCCAGGGCCGACCACTCGAACCGCAGGTGGCCGGCGAGCGGCCCCTCGGCGTAGCCCCAGGCGGCGGCCGGCCGGACGACCCTGTCGGCCTGCAGGCCGTACCGGCGGGCGCGGCCCAGCGGCCGGTCCTCGTCCACTCCCTCGTCGACCAGCACGGCGGCGTCGACGTCGGCCCGCGGGACGTGGAACTGCGGGTACGGCGGCCACTCCCAGCCGTACCGGGCCCGCGTGGTGTCGAGGACGACGTGCCGGCCGAGGAACGCCCGCACCCGGCGGGGCACCGGCTCGACGTGTCCGACCGGGACGAGCGCCTGCGGATACGTCACGCGACGATCCTGCTCCCGGCGCCGCGCGTCCGTCAGCCGTTCGGGCAGTTCTGGTCGATCCAGTCGCCCACCCGCTCGAACGCGGGCCCCACCGTCGTCTCGCCGCCGTCGAGGACGGCGTCCACCTGCGCCTGCGCATCGGGGGCCGACGGATCGACCGCCGCGACGGTGTCGCGGAGGTCGGCGAAGCCGTCCTGCGAGGCCGACCAGTCCTCGGCGATCTCCTCCGGCGGCGTCACCGCGTCGAAGGCGTCCACGGTCTGCTGGAGGGCGTCGACCATCGGCTCGACGCCCATGTCCACGGCGGCGTTGAGGGCCGAGCCCACCTCCGTGAACACCTGCTTGCCGTCGGTGCAGAACTGCTCGAGCTCCGGGTCCAGCATCGGTGACGAGGAGCTGGAGCCGGAGGACGAGGACGACGAGCTGGGAGCGGTCGACGCCGGGCTGGCGGTCCCGTCGACCTCCTCGCTGCAGGCGGTCAGCACGAGTCCGGCGGCGAGGACGGTCGGGCCGAGGATCCGGCGGGGACGGCGCACCGCCCCACGCTAGCCAGACCCGCCGAGCGGTGCGCCGTCAGCCGCGCGCGGCGTCGTAGCGGTCGAGGAGGACGGCGGCCACGCGCTCGTCGGGCAGCAGCGGGGCGGTCACGGCGTCCGCACCCGCTGCCGTGAGCTTGTCGGCGAAGTGTCCCGGCGCGAGCAGGTAGGCGGCGACGACGACCCGCCCGGCGCCGGCCTGCCGGGCGGCGGCGACCGCGTCGGCCACCGGCGGCCGGGCGGCGGACCCGTACCCGGTCGTGACCGGGCCGGCCCACGAGCGCTGCAGCAGGTCCGCGGTGCCCTGGACGTCGGCGACCGACCGCGGGTCGCTGGACCCCGCGGCGGCCAGCACCACCGCGGTCCGCAGGTCCTGCGGATCGGCGCCGACCTCGAGCAGGCGGTCGGCGAGCACCTCGACCAGCCGCGGATCCGGGCCCAGCGGCCGGGCCGCCACGACGCCCTCCGCTCCACGCACGGCGTCGGCGATGTCCACGTGCACGTGGTAGCCGCCGGACAGCAGCAGTGGGACGACGACGGCCCGCCGGCCCTCCGCGGCGAGGCCGGCGACGACGTCGGTCACCGTCGGCGGCTGGACGTCGACGAAGGCGGCGGTGGTGTCCAGGCCGGGGCGCAGTTCGCGCGCGGCCAGGGCGAGCTCGGCCATCAGCCGCCGGCCGGCCGGGTTGCGGGTGCCGTGCGCGCAGGCGACCAGCACGGGGTCCTCCCTCACAGGCCCTGCAGCATGCCGCCGTCGACCGGCAGCATCACGCCCGTCAGGTACGAGGCGGCGGGGGAGAGGCAGAACGCGGCCACCCGGCCGAACTCCTCCGGCCGGCCGTAGCGCCGCAGCGGGATCGACGCCTCCGAGGCGCGCCGGGCGGCGTCGGGGTCGGGGCTGCGGCGGTCCATCTGCACGATCCGGTCGGTGGCGATGCGGCCGGGCAGCAGCCCGAACACCCGGATGCCCCGCGGGCCGAGCTCCGTGGCCAGCGACTTCGCCGTCATGGCGAGCCCGGGGCGCAGGCCGTTGGAGATCGCCAGGTGGGCGATCGGCTCGCGGACGGAGGTGGAGAGGACCAGCCCGATCGCGGCGCCGTCGTCGAGGACGGGCACCAGCGCGCGGACCAGCCGGAGCGTGCCCAGGAACACCGAGTCGATCGACGCCCGCCAGTCCTCCTCGGAGGCGTCGAGCACGGTGCCGGGAGGCGGGCCGCCGACGCTGACCAGCGCGCCGTCGACCCGGCCGAGGCGGTCTCCCGCCTCCGTGACGAGCCGCTCGGCGGCCGCGGCGTCGGCCAGGTCGGCCGCCGTCCCGAACGCCGCGGGCGCGCCGCCGAGCTCCTCGGCGGCGCGGGCGACCGAGTCGGGGGTGCGGGAGCTGACGAGCACCCGCGCCCCGTCGTCGACGAGGGCCCGGGCGGCCGCGAACCCCAGTCCCCGGCTCGCGCCGGTGAGCAGGTAGCCGCGGCCGCCCAGGCCCAGGTCCATCAGCCGGTCAGCCGGCGTTGCGCAGTGAGCGCAGCACGTACTGCATGATCCCGCCGTTGCGGTAGTAGTTCGCCTCGCCGGGGGTGTCGATCCGGACGCGGGCATCGAACTCGATGGCCTGGCCGTTGGCGGGCTGGGCCTCGACCCTGACCGTGCGCGGCGTGGTGCCGTCGTTCAGCGCGGTGATCCCGGTGATCGAGAACTCCTCGTCGCCGGTCAGACCGAGCGACTCGCGGTCCTGGCCCTCGGGGAACTGCAGCGGCAGCACGCCCATGCCGATGAGGTTGGAGCGGTGGATCCGCTCGTAGCTCTCGGCGATGACGGCCTTGACGCCCAGCAGCGCGGTGCCCTTGGCGGCCCAGTCGCGCGACGAGCCCGACCCGTACTCCTTGCCGGCCAGCACGACCAGCGGGACGCCGGCGTCGATGTAGGCGCGGGAGGCGTCGTAGATCGACGTCGTCTCGCCGGTCAGGTGGTTCCTGGTGACGCCACCCTCGGTGCCGGGCACCAGCTGGTTGCGCAGCCGGATGTTGGCGAAGGTGCCGCGGATCATGACCTCGTGGTTCCCGCGGCGCGAGCCGTAGGAGTTGAAGTCGCGCCGCTCGACGCCGTGCTCGGACAGGTACTTCCCGGCGGGGGAGTCGGCCTTGATCGAGCCGGCCGGCGAGATGTGGTCGGTGGTCACCGAGTCGCCGAGCACCGCGAGGGTGCGGGCGCCGGTGATGTCCTGCACCGGGGTCGGCTCGGCCGGCATGCCCTCGAAGTACGGGGGACGGCGGACGTAGGTGCTCTGCGGGTCCCAGTCGAAGGTGCGCCCGGTCGGCGTGGGCAGGTTCTGCCACTGCTCGGTGCCGGCGAACACGTCCTCGTAGCTGCGCCCGAACTGCTCGGCGGAGACGGCCTGGTCGATCGTCCGCTGCACCTCCTGGGGGGAGGGCCAGATGTCGCGCAGGAAGACGTCGTTGCCGTCGGCGTCCTGCCCGAGCGGGTCGTTGTTCAGGTCGACGTCCATCGAGCCGGCGAGCGCGTAGGCGATGACCAGCGGCGGCGACGCCAGGTAGTTCATCTTGACGTCGGGGTTGATCCGGCCCTCGAAGTTGCGGTTGCCCGACAGCACCGAGACGACGGCGAGGTCGGCCTCGTTCACCGCGGCCGACACCGGCTCCGGCAGCGGGCCGGAGTTGCCGATGCAGGTCGTGCAGCCGTAGCCGACCAGGTAGAAGCCGAGCTTCTCCAGGTACGGGGTCAGGCCCGACTTCTCGTAGTAGTCGGTGACGACCTTCGAGCCGGGCGCCAGCGTCGTCTTCACCCAGGGCTTGCTCGAGAGGCCCTTCTCCACGGCCTTCTTGGCCAGCAGCGCCGCGCCGATCATGACCTGCGGGTTGGACGTGTTGGTGCAGGAGGTGATGGCGGCGATCACGACGTGGCCGTGGTCGACGAAGGTCTCGGTGCCGTCCTCCATCACCACGCGCGTCCGCTTGGACGTGCGGCCGCCGTCGCCGGAGCCGGTGACGGCGTCGTGCGGCTTGCCGGCGTCGCCGTTGCCGGACGCGAACGGGCTGGCCGGGTCCGACGCCGGGAAGGTCTCCTCGACGGCCTCGTCGACGGTGGAGCTCTCGTCGGCGGCGTCGTCCGGCTCGCTGTCACCGTCGGGGGCGTAGGTGGGCAGTGCCTCGCGGAACGCCTGCTTGGCCTCGGTGATGGCGACCCGGTCCTGCGGCCGCTTCGGGCCGGCGATGGAGGGGACGACGGTGGCGAGGTCCAGCTCCAGGTACTCGGAGAAGGCCGGCTCGCGCGACGGGTCGTGCCAGAGGCCCTGCTCCTTGGCGTAGGCCTCGACCAGCGCGACCTGCGCGTCGGGGCGCCCGGTCAGCCTCAGGTAGGTGATGGTCTCCTCGTCGATGGGGAACATCGCCGCGGTGGAGCCGAACTCCGGGCTCATGTTGCCGATCGTGGCGCGGTTGGCCAGCGGCACCGCGGTGACGCCCTCGCCGTAGAACTCGACGAACTTCCCGACCACGCCGTGCTGGCGCAGCATCTCGGTGATCGTGAGGACGAGGTCGGTGGCGGTGGCGCCCTCGGGCAGCTCGCCGGTCAGCTTGAAGCCGACGACGCGGGGGATGAGCATCGAGACCGGCTGGCCGAGCATCGCGGCCTCGGCCTCGATGCCGCCGACGCCCCAGCCCAGCACGCCCAGGCCGTTGACCATCGTGGTGTGGGAGTCGGTGCCGACGCAGGTGTCGGGATAGGCGATCGTCCGGGTCGACCCGTCGTCCTGCTTCTCGGTCCGCGGGAAGACCACGCGGGCCAGGTGCTCGATGTTGACCTGGTGGACGATGCCCATGCCCGGGGGGACGACCTTGAAGTCGTCGAACGCGCCCTGGCCCCAGCGCAGGAACTGGTACCGCTCGCCGTTGCGCTGGTACTCGATCTCGACGTTGCGCTCGAACGAGTCCGGCGTGCCGAAGACGTCGGCGATGACGGAGTGGTCGATGACCAGCTCGGCCGGCGCCAGCGGGTTGATCTTGTCCGGGTCGCCGCCGATCTCGGCCATGGCCTCGCGCATGGTGGCCAGGTCGACGATGCACGGGACGCCGGTGAAGTCCTGCATCACCACGCGCGCCGGGGTGAACTGGATCTCCTCGCTGGGCTCCGCCGAGGGGTCCCAGCCGGCCAGCGTGCGGATGTGGTCGGCGGTGATGTCCGCGCCGTCCTCGGTCCGCAGCAGGTTCTCGAGGAGGACCTTCAGGCTGAAGGGCAGCTTCTCGGAGCCCTCGACCGCGTCGAGCCGGTAGATGTCGTAGTCGGTGCCGTCGACGCTCAGCGTCGCCCGTGCCCCGAAGCTGTCCTTGCTGGCTGCCACTCTTCTGCGCCTACCCCTCGCTGGTTGCGTCGCGGCGTCTGCGTCGCGCTCGTTGCCACCCCCGATCATCCCAGCCCCCGCGGGCCCGTGTGCAGGTGAGGCGACCCTTTCCTCACCCGTGACGTGGCCCACGCCGCCGGTGCGGCAGCGGCGCCCCGGCGCTCCTACGGTGGACGGCGTGGCATCCGCCGATCCCGCTGCCGTCCCCGACTGGCTCCGCGACGCACGGCGGGTCACCGTGCTCACCGGCGCGGGCATCTCCACCGACAGCGGCATCCCGGACTACCGCGGCCCGAACGGTGTGTGGACCCGTGACCCGGACGCCGAGAAGCTCGTGACGCTGTCCTACTACGTGTCCGACCCCGACATCCGCCGCCGTGCCTGGCTGATGCGCCGTGACCTGCAGGTCGGCGACGTGCAGCCCAACGCCGGCCACCGGGCGCTGGTGGACCTCGAGCACCAGGGCCGGCTGCGGGCCCTGGTCACCCAGAACGTCGACGGGCTGCACCAGGCCGCCGGCTCCTCGCCGGACCTGGTCCTGGAGGTGCACGGCACCGTGCACGCCGTCGAGTGCCTCGACTGCGGGGACCGGACGACGACGGCGCAGGCGTTGGCCCGCGTCGACGCGGGGGAGCCCGACCCGGCGTGCCTGGTGTGCGGCGGGATCCTCAAGACCGCGACGATCAGCTTCGGCCAGGCCCTCGACGCGTCCGTGCTCGACGCGGCCGTCGCCGCCGCCGCCGACTGCGACGTCTTCCTCGCCGTCGGCACATCGCTCGGCGTGCACCCGGCCGCGGGCCTCACCGACGTCGCGGCGGCCACCGGCGCGCGGGTCGTCGTCGTCAACGCCGAGCCGACGCCCTACGACCACCTGGCGAGCCTCGTCGTCCGGGAGCCCATCGGCACCGCCCTGCCGCGGCTGCTGGCGGCATGACCGACCGGGACCGGCTGCTGGCCCGCTACCGGGAACTCGTCCTCGGCGAGCTCCCGCGCCGGGCCCGCGAGGGGCGCTGGGTGGTCACCGCCGACCACTGCTTCGGGCGGATCGTGCTGGACACGGTCGTCGGCGGCCGCTGGTACGACGTGCTGGACCGTCGGCGCTCGCCGGCGTTCGCCCAGCTCGACGACGAGCGGCTGGCCGCGGCGGTGGCGCTCGCCGAGCGCATCCTGGCCGAGGGCGACCCGCTGCTGCGGGAGCTCGACGCGCGGAGCCTCGCCTGGCGCGGCAAGCCGGCGAAGCGGGCGTCGTGACGCTCCTCGCCGTCCACCTGGCGCTGTTCGCCGCCTACGCCGGGTTCCAGTGGACCGTGCGGCTGGTGGTCTACCCGCAGATGACGATGGTGCCGCCGGAGGCGTTCCCCGCCTACGAGCACCGCCACCAGCGGCTGGTCACCCGGGTGGTGGGGCCGCTGTTCGCCGGCCAGGCGGTCACCACGCTGTGGCTGCTGGTCGACCGGCCGGCCGGGACGCCGCTGCTCGCCGTCCTCGCGTCGGCCGCCTGCCTGGCGATCGTCCTCGAGCTGACCGCGCTGGGCGCCGTGCCGCAGCACCGGCGGCTGGACCGCGGCTGGGACCCGGCGGTGCACCGCCGGCTGGTGCACGTGGACACGCTGCGGGCGCTGACCGCGACGGCCGGCGTGGGGACGGCGCTCTGGCTGGTGCTCGCGTAGCGGCCCGGCCCCGGGGGGAGCCGGGCCGCGGAGGCGCCGCTCAGCCGACGACGTGGCCGTGGGTGAACAGGCCGGCGGGGTCCACCCGGTGCTTCACCGCGAGCAGCCGCCGCCGGTCGGCCTCGTCCCACAGGGCCCCGACCTCCGCGCCGGTCACCGATCCGGCGAAGTTCAGCAGCGCCCGGCCGGTGGACCACGGGGCGACGGCGGCGACCACCGAGTCGACCACCGCGGGCACGATGCCGGCGACCGGCGGGAACATCGGCCCGAGCACCCAGCAGGAGAAGGCGGCGTCCCGCCCGGCGACGGCGTTCGGGACGGCCGCGGGCCGCCCCACCGCCCCGCCCAGCTGCCGCAGCTCCACCAGCACCAGCGGCACGTCGACGTCCGGGCCGGCCGCCGCCAGCAGGGCGTCGACGGTCTCCGCGGTCAGCTCGCGCAGCAGCGTGCCGCGGTCGAGGACGGGCATCGGGTCGGTGGGGTCCATGTGGATGGCGTCGACCGCGGCGAACGGCATCTCGCCCACGCCGTCGAGCAGCGCCGGTGCCACGGCCCGCATGGGCGCGAGCAGCGCGGCCCCCTCCTCGGCGCTGCCCAGGTGCGCCATCCGCAGGTGCACGACCGTCCGGCCGCGCAGTGGCTCCGGCAGCGCCGGGTCCGGAGGCAGCCGGAGGACGGCGATCGACGTCGTCGTCTCCTCGGGCAGCGTCGGCGCCCAGGCGCGGTAGGCGTGCAGCAGGTCGGCGGCGGCCGAGCCGGGGAAGAAGACGCCGCCGCCGTGGAGCCGGGCGACGGGGACCAGGTCGATCTCCAGCGCGGTGACGATCCCGAAGCTGCCCTTGCCGCCGCGCAGTGCCCAGAAGAGCTCGGGATCGGTGTCGGCGTCGACCGTGCGGAGCTCGCCGTCGCCGGTGACGATCTCGGCACGGCGGACGTGGTCGGCGGCGAACCCGTACTTCCGGGCGAGGGGCCCGAGGCCGCCGCCGAGGGTGTAGCCGACCGCGCCGACGTCCGAGGACGACCCGGACAGCGGCGCGAGGCCGTGCGGGGCGGCGGCGTCGATCACCTGGCGCCACCGGACACCGGCGCCGATGCGGGCGGTGCGGGCGGCGGGGTCGACCGTCACCTCCGCCATGCGGGAGGTGGTGACCAGGACGGCGCCCGACAGCGCCGAGGGGAGCCCGTGGCCGGTCGCCTGCACGGCCACGGACAGGCCGCGGGCGGCGGCCCAGCGCACGGCCGCGGCGACGTCGGCGGCGCAGGTGGCGCCGACGACGACGGCCGGCGCCGGGGTGTGGGTGGTGGTGAAGGGAGCGACCTCGGCGGCCAGCCCGGGGTCTCCGGCGAGCAGGACGGGGCCGGCGACAAAGAGCTCGAGCTCGGCGGCGGACAGGTCGGCGGTGCTGGTCATGGCGGACTCCTGGGGAGAGAGGGGGACGGGGGACCGGGCTCAGCGCCCGGCGGTGACCTCGAGCTCGACGGCCATCCCGGGGATGGCCAGCCGGGAGACGCCGAGGAGGGTCATGGGCGGGGTGGCGCCGGCGGCGGCGAGCCGCTCGCCGAGCACGTCGTAGGCGGCGAGGACGGCGTCGACGTCGGTCGCGTAGACCGTCAGCCGCAGCACGTCGGCGAGGTCCATGCCGCCGGCGGCGAGCACGGCCTCGACGTTGGACACGGCCAGTGCCAGCTGGGCCGCGACGTCGCCCTCGTGCAGCAGGGCGCCGTCGTCGTCCACCGGCCCCTGGCCCGCCAGGGTCAGCAGCCGGGCCGGAGCCGGGCGCAGCTGTCCCTGGTCGAAGCCGAAGGCGGCGTTCCAGGTGGTCGGGTTGATCCGCTCGACCTGAGCGGGAGGAGCTGTCATGGGGACGAACCTGGCCGCGCGCCGCCGGGCAGCCCATCCCAGCGACCTGGGGAGTTCGTCCCCCAGGTTCCTGGGGGTACCGGCGGGCCCGCGGCGCGGCCACACTGCCGCCCGTGACGACGATGCTGGCCGAGCGCGTGCGGGCGCAGGTCGACGGGCTGGCCGCGAGCGGCCTGGACGCGGACACCTTCACGGCGACCGCCTTCGACGTGCTCCGCCGGGCGGTGCCGTTCGTCGCGGGGTGCGTCGGCACCGCCGACCCGGCCACCGGCCTCATCACCGGCACCGTCAAGCACGGCGGCCTGACGAACGCCACCGACGACGAGTGGGCCCACTACGAGTACGAGCTGGACGACCCCACGGCGTTCCTGCGGGTGGCGCGGCGGCCCGGCGGGGTGCTGGCGCTCTCGGCGCAGGAGGACGGGCTGGTCGGCCGGTCACCCCGCTTCCAGGACTTCATGCGGCCGGTGTGGGGCTTCGACGACGAGGTGCGGCTGGCGCTGCGCACCGACGACAGCACCTGGGGCTTCATGGCCCTCTTCCGCGACGGGGCCGGCACCTTCACGGCCGCGGACCAGGCCTTCCTCAGCAGCGTGGCGCCGTCACTGGCCACCGGCCTGCGCGCGGGCCTGCTGGTCACCTCCGCCGGCCGGGCGCCGCAGGTCGACGGACCGGCGGTGGTGGTGGTGGACCCCCGCGGGGAGGTGGTCTCGGCGAGCCTGGGGGCCGAGGCCCGGATCGCCGACCTCGGCGGGGGGCCGGTGGGGGACTCGGCGCTGCCGATGGCCCTGCTGACCCTGGTGCGGGCGGCCCGGCGGGCGACGACCGACGGCCGGCCGGCGGTCCCGCGGCTGCGGCTGCGCACCCTGTCCGGGCACTGGGTGGTCGCGCACGCCTCACCGCTGGTGGGCCGGGACGGCGTGGCGACGGACGTCGTCGTCACCATCGAGGAGGCGCGGCCGCCGGAGATCGTGCCCCTGGTGGTCGCCGCCTTCGGGCTGACCCCGCGCGAGCGGGACGTCGTCGCGCTGGTGCTGCAGGGCGTGGACACGACCGCGATCGGCCGCGCGCTGCACCTGTCGGCCTACACGGTGCAGGACCACCTCAAGTCGATCTTCACCAAGGCGGGGGTCCGCAGCCGCCGGGAGCTCACCGCCCGCGTCTTCTACGACCAGTACGCGCCACGCCTGGCCGCGGGCGCCGACGTCGGCCCGACGGGGTGGTTCGCGACCCCTGCCGGAACGGCTGCCGAGCACTAACGTTCTGCCATGCGCGTGCCACTGACGACCCGCGACTTCCTCGACCGCGCCGAGCTGGTCTACGGCGACCGCGTCGGGATCGTGGACGAGCCCGTCCAGCCCGCTCCGTCGCTCGGCGACGTCACCTGGCGCGAGGTCGCCCGCCGGGGCCGCGCCCTGCAGGCGGGGCTCGACGAGCTCGGCGTCGGCGCCGGTGAGCGCATCGCCGTGGTGAGCCACAACGCCGCCCGGCTGCTCGAGGTGCTCCTGGCGGTCCCGTCGTCCGGCCGGGTGGCCGTGCCGATCAACTTCCGCCTGTCGCAGGAGGAGGTCCGCTACATCGTCGGGCACTGCGGCGCCCGGGTGCTGATGGTCGACCCCGAGCTGCGCGAGTCGCTGAGCGGCGTCTCCGCCGAGCACTGCCTCGGTACGGGCGACGAGTACGAGCAGCTCCTGCGCTTCGACACCGAGCCGGTGCCGTGGGCCGAGCCGGACGAGGACGCCACGGCGACGATCAACTACACCAGCGGGACGACGGCGCGGCCCAAGGGCGTGCAGATGACCCACCGCAACGAGTGGGTCAACGCGGTCACCTTCGGCATGCACATGCAGGTCAGCGACCGCGACGTCTACCTGCACACGCTGCCGATGTTCCACTGCAACGGCTGGGGCCTGCCGTACTCGATGGCCGGCGTCGGCGCGAAGCAGGTGGTGCTGCGCAAGGTCGACGGCGCGGAGATCCTCCGCCGGGTGGAGCAGCACGGCGTCACCGTCATGGCGGGGGCGCCGGCGGTGTGGAACGCCGTCCTGGAGGCCGCCGAGCAGTGGGACGGCGAGGTCCCCGGCCGCGACCGTGTGCGGGTCATCGTCGCCGGGGCGCCGCCGCCGTCCCGCACGATCGCGCGCATCGAGGCCGAGCTCGGCTGGGAGTTCAACCAGATCTACGGGCTCACCGAGACCGCCCCGCTGCTGACCATCAACCGCCCGCGGGCCGAGTACGACGACCTGGAGTCGGAGGAGCGGGCCAAGCGGCTCTCGCGTGCCGGGGTGCCGGCGCTGGGCACCCGCCTCTCGACCAGCGAGTCCGGCGAGGTGCTCGCGCAGGGCAACACCGTGCTGGCCGGCTACTGGGAGAACCCCGACGCGTCGGGGGAAGCCCTCGAAGGGGGCTGGTTCCACACCGGGGACGGCGGCTCGATCGACGACGGCGGTTACCTCACGATCTCCGACCGCAAGAAGGACGTGATCATCACCGGTGGGGAGAACGTCTCCTCGATCGAGGTGGAGGACGTCGTCTTCAGCCACCCGGCGGTCGCCGAGGTCGCCGTCATCGGCGTCCCCGACGACAAGTGGGGGGAGATGGTCACCGCGATCGTCGTCCTCGCCGAGGGTGAGCAGGCCGACGAGGCCGCGATCATCGCCCACTGCCGCGGGAAGCTCGCCGGGTACAAGGTGCCCAAGCGCGTGGAGTTCCGCGACGAGCTCGCCCGCACCGCCACGGGCAAGATCCAGAAGTTCAAGCTGCGGGAGAGCTTCTGGGCGGACGCCGAGCGCCAGGTGAACTAGCCGGTCACTCGGGCCCTCCATGGAGGCGACCACGGACGTAGACCACGGTCGACGCACTCCGTCCGACAGCATGGCCGTGACGAGGCGCATCCCTGCGCCACCGCCCACGGTCTTCGCCGTGCTCGCCGATCCCGGGACGCACGCCGACATCCACGGCGCCTACCGCGGCGGCGAGGGGGTGGACCCCGTGCGCATCGGTCGGGTCGACGGGGCGGTGGACGCCGAACGCAACACCGGCGCCAATCAGCGCTTCCGCATGGCGATGTTCCACGAGCAGCACCCGGACGAGACCTGCGTGACACTGACCTACGACTGGTCCGCCGCGACCCGGGAAGCGCGCGACGTCATCGACTTCCCGCCGTTCGGCCCGGAACACCTCCACGACTCGCCGGCCCACCTCGCCGACGTCGTCGCGGCGACCGGCGTGGAGTGATCGGTCCAAGCCGGCGGCACTGCCTGGCCCCGGGGGACGGCCGTCGATCACCGGCCGCTGACGCCCTGCCTGCTCTCGCGGCCTCCGGGCCCCGTGGACTCCGGGGGTGCGGAGGCGCAGCGTGACGGGAACGCAAGACCGTTCCCAGATCCGTGGACAACGTTCTGAGCTGCGGATTCAGCCGGGGGAGCAGCCGCGAATCGGCTAGAATCGGACATACGTTCGAAGCCTTTCGGAGGGGTCATGGGTGAGCTGCGGTCGGTGCTGGACGCCCTCGCCTCCCTGGACCTGGACGAGCTGCCCGACGGCTCTCTCCTGGAGCACGTCCGGGAGCTGGTGACCGCTTCACA
>NZ_JABGCI010000098.1 GCF_019799905.1 Trujillonella endophytica
AAACAAGGTATTATAGTAAGAAAAGAATAGATACCTCGGAGACAGGTAAACTCATCAACGGACTCTCTATCCTCTCTTTTTCCATCTAATAGCTAATAGGTTTATGTTCGTTATAGGATAACAAGATTGTTAGAAATCCTTTATTTTTTCAACCCAATCGCTCTTTTGATTTTGAAAAAAAAAAATGCTTTTTATCAATATACTGCTTCTTCTACACATTCATCTCCACTCCAGAATGGAGAATAGCTAATAGTTAGGATTCATTAAAAAAAATAGATAATCCACTCATGGGAGAAACCTTTCCCTCATCGGGCACTAATATATTTTTAACGTCTAATTAGATCGGGTAATCATTCAAATTAAGAACAGAAGCCCGTCTCTTTTTGTTTCCCTATAATTGGAGCCATAGGACTCTATCCATTTATTCACTCGACCCAACTTTGAATTCATTTTGTTCCACTCCACGAATTCAAACAGGGCTTTGTACCGATTCGGTAAGAATGAAATATTCTCAGAATTCTCCATTGATACGACATGCTATTTTTTCCATTCATTCCCTTTCAGGATCAGTCGTGGTCTTACAAACTCTACCGATGGTATGGACGAATCCGTTGCTTCATCCAAATGTGTAAAAGATCCTAGCCGCACTTAAAAGCCGAGTACTCTACCGTTGAGTTAGCAACCCGAATAAAAAAAAACTAGGGTGTGTAGATACAGTCGCAATCAAAATAAATAAAGAGATTGGATTGCACGACGCAATCAAAACATTGAACTAACAAGACAAAAAAAATTTCTAATCGATTCTGAACTCAACATAAAAGTATAAAAATGAACAGATCAGATGAAAATACAAGAAATTCTCAGATTCAGATAAAAATATAGATAAATGTAAAAATTTATATATAAACCACCC
>NZ_JABGCI010000099.1 GCF_019799905.1 Trujillonella endophytica
TGATAAAAAAAATAATTTATTGTATGATTATGATAATTATATTAAAAAATATTGAGTAGGCTTAATGGATGGAGATGGTAGTATTCAAGTAAACCATTGAAAAAAAAAAAATTTACAATTTAGATTAGTTATTAAATTAAAATATGATAAAAATAATTTAAATATGTTGTTATTAATTAAAAATACTATAGGAGGTAATGTTAATATCACTAAAAATAATTCTTTTATTATTTGAGTTATGAATAATAAAAAAGAGATTATTGAGTGTATAAAATTATTTGATAACTTTCCATTATTAACTTCTAAAAAACAAGCTCAATTACAATTTTTAAAACAAAATTTAATAAAAAATGATATAAATTGATATCTAGAAAATAGAAATAATAAATATGATAATTTATCATTATACAAATCAATAGTTCAAAATATTATTGAGAATTATAAATTAAATAATAATTATTCTTATTTTTATGTTTGATTATCTGGATTTATAGAAGCTGAAGGATGTTTTAGTTTAAGGAAAGCAAATAATCATTCATTTTCTATAGGTCAAAATGATGATTTATATTTAATTGAATATATTAAAAATTATTTTAATGCATCTAATAAGATATTATTAAAAAAAAATAAATTCTATTTATTAGAAATTTATAAAAAATCTATTTTAATAAATATAATTAATCATTGTAAAATAAATCCTTTATTAGGTGAAAAATATAATTCCTATATAAAATTTTATAATCAAATAAATTAGTATGTGTCATGTAGTCATATCACTGATAAATAATAAAAAATAATTTTAATAATTATATTTATTACTAACGGTAGACTCTTTTTATACATCTAAATGAATAAAAAAAACTATTTGCTAAATTAAGTTCTGAGATATAATCAGTTTATAATTTAAAAAAG
>NZ_JABGCI010000100.1 GCF_019799905.1 Trujillonella endophytica
GATTTATTCGCAACATTTCCCATTAAGTGATTTATATGAATCATTAATCTTCCTTTCATGGAGTTTATCCATTATTCATATGGTTCCGTATTTTAAAAAACATAAAAATCATTTAAGTGCAATAACCACGCCAAGTGCTATTTTTACCCAAGGCTTTGCTACTTCGGGTCTTTTAACTGAAATGCATCAATCCGCAATATTAGTACCCGCTCTCCAATCTCAGTGGTTAATGATGCACGTAAGTATGATGGTAGTGGGCTATGCAGCTCTTTTATGTGGATCGTTATTATCAGTAGCTCTTCTAGTCATTACATTTCGAAAAGACATAAGGATTTTTGGTAAAAGCAATCATTTAATAATATTCAATGAGTTATTCTCCTTTGGTGAGATTCAATACATGAATAAAAAGAAAAGAAGCAGTGTTTTACGAAAGGCTTCTTTTCTTTCTGCTAGGAATTATTACAGGTCCCAATTGATTCAACAATTGGATCATTGGAGTTATCGTATTATTAGTCTAGGGTTTATCTTTTTAACCATAGGTATTCTTTCAGGAGCAGTATGGGCTAATGAGGCATGGGGATCATATTGGAATTGGGACCCAAAGGAAACTTGGGCATTTATTACTTGGACCACATTCGCGATTTATTTACATACTCGAACAAATACAAATTTACAAGATGAAAATTCCGCAATTGTAGCTTCTATGGGCTTTCTTATAATTTGGATATGTTATTTTGGGGTCAATCTATTAGGAATAGGTCTACATAGTTATGGTTCATTTACATTAACATCTAATTGAATTGAAGAAAGGGCTTGACGAAGACAAACATAGTACGGCGTATATATAAAAAAACTTCGTGTAATCCGGCAAGAACCATTTGAATCACTACACTACTTGATT
>NZ_JABGCI010000101.1 GCF_019799905.1 Trujillonella endophytica
ATAAGAATAAACAAGATCATGATGATGATGATGATCCTCTGATATCCTCAAAGAGATGAGGAAAGTAAGATGATGATGGTGAGATTAGATTTCCTTACGTAGGAAACCCTAGTTTCGGATCATCTTTCAAGGTGTTGTCCTACACCTTAGAAACTTCTGTATAGCTTAGATAACTATGACAGAAGAGAGTGAGCGCATGGTAGGGCTGACATCTTTCGGACTGGCTTCTCACCTAACAAAAATCTGTTAAAGATTTTCGTTAATGGTAAAGACCCATTGTTGTCCCTGAATGATAACCCATAATCCATCTCTGCTTCGCTACGAGCTCTTGTGAATGCTACTTTTAATAATAGAGCTTGAAACTGAGAAGGTGATTTCTCAGTTGGCGAATTGGGGGAAGTAGCTATGAGGAGCAGGAAACCAGCAAGATGGATCACATAACAAAAAGTGATATAGCTTCTATTGTTACATGTAACGATGGAGATTGAAGCAAATACCAATTTTTGGTGAATGAGGATAAATAAAGCTGTTTCTAGTGGTAGTGATAGAAGAAAGCATTTCTTCTGACATTCTTAAAGAATTTCAGAAATGGAGTTAAGAGTAGATATTGAACAAAAATTTTATGCAATGGTAGAACATGAAGAGGATTTTCATGAATCAAAATGAGATGCTGCATTTTCAGATATAGGAACGAAAAATAGAATGGGATGAGTAGATGGAAAGATGAGAGCCAAATTTATACAAAAATTTGAATATACGTTTCATTGAGAAATTCAAACTGATTTGAAGTGTATCAGACTAATTACTGTGTACTTTTTGATAAAGCGAGACTTTCTGATAACGTATTCAGACTGATTTGAACTGTCGGTAACGCAGACAAAATTACTTTTTGAAAAA
>NZ_JABGCI010000102.1 GCF_019799905.1 Trujillonella endophytica
TTTTCGTTCTTTTTCTTGATGTCATCTCTTTATTCATTCAATTCACATCACAGACGAAACGGAAGGACTTCTATTGGAATCCCCATCTAAATTGACAGTAGTAGGGCAAATTAGATATATCTTTAGTTCATATAACTAGTCAATTATCACATATACATGTGTTTCTTCCATAACGTAAACCAACTATTCGTATCTTAGATTTAATCGGATTCTAGAATCATTCTTCGAAACATCCACAAGAGTTGGCTTATAGCCATTAGATTACATATACCTAGTTCGACTCCCCCTCTCCTAATCAACCCATTTTTTATGAATCTCATTTTTTGTAAACTCTTTTATTCCTGTTCTTTATCATTATCCCACATGGATATGGATACAATCTAAATGGACGAATTCATTAGGCCGAATCATTGCATAAAAATATCAGTATTTGATTGATCTAAGTTCATGCAATTGCAATTTATTAGTTATTAGAATTTTCTTTTG
>NZ_JABGCI010000104.1 GCF_019799905.1 Trujillonella endophytica
TATGTTTTCATTGGAATTTCCTCTCTCTAATTGGATGAAATTCCCTGGAAAAAACCTGATGAGAAGCCATGAAAATCAGATCACAAAGTTTCCTATTTTTCCGGAAAAGCCGAACACTTTGCCGTGGTGAACTGCCGATTTTTGTCAAGCGTCGAAACTAGGTCAAACGATGTCGGAATGACCTGAAATTTGACGTGGAGCTTCCTTAACAGTAGACGAGACCAACCATAGGCTTTTGTTTGAGTTTTGAAGCCGTTTGGAGCCCCGCAAACGCTTGCCTTTGTTTCACTGCGAGGGAAAATGCCGAACTTTGACTTCTGGTCAAACGATGTCGGAATGACCTGAAATTCGACGGAGAGCTCCCCCATCAGTAGTTAAGACCAACCATAGGCTTTCGTTTGAGTTTCGAAGCCATTTGGGGTCATGCAAATGCTTGCCTTTGTTTCACCGCGAGGGAAAGGCCGAGCTTTGACTTCTGGTCAAACGATGTCGGAATGACCTGAAATTCGACGGAGAGCCTACTGGAGTCATTTTGAGATGATCCACAAGCTCCGAATTGGGTGCCATGGTCCCGGGGTGCTCCGCCGCCGGTAGGCTTGATTTTGTTCCCGAGCATCGAAACTGGGTCAAACGTTGTCAGAATGACCTGAAGTTTGACATGCAGCTCTTTGGATGTATTTTGAGACCATCCGTAGGCTCTGACCGAAGTTTTGATGTCTTCGACATTGTCGCCGCCGGGAGCTGCTGCTCAGCTGCTCGAGAAGTGAAGTTAGGCCAATTGATGTCAGAATGGCCTGAAACTTCATGTGAACCTCTCTTTTGGCTGTTTTGAGTGACCTTGCAGTTTTTGTTCGATTCTGACAAGATCTGATGCTTGAAGTGGC
>NZ_JABGCI010000105.1 GCF_019799905.1 Trujillonella endophytica
ACTCATATATTTATGGATCACCATTACAAGTAAATAATAACCAAGAGATTTATTATAATTACAACACACATAAACACAAATTATTTGATATGCTGGGAGGTATCCTTATCAATAATTATCTAGGAGAAGCTGATATTATGGATATGGTGAAAAGTCCGGATAGAAAATATTTTGATTGTAGAATTCTAAATTTTTGTCTTAGAAAGAAGGTCGATATTGAAGCCTGGATCGATATCGATATTAGTACCAACAGTAATAAAAATACTAAGACTAGTAATTATCAAATAATTGATAAAATTGATAAGAAAGGCCTTTTTTATTTAACAATTCATCAAGATCAAGAAATCAAAGTATCTAACCAAAAAAGATTTGATTGGATGGGAATGAATGAAGAAATACTAAATCGTCCCATATCAAATCTGGGACTTTGGTTCTTCCCAGAATTTATGCTACTTTATAATGCATATAAAATGAAACCGTGGGTCATACCGATCAAATTACTTCTTTTCAATTTTACTGGAACTGAAAATGTTAGTGAAAATAAAAACATCAATAGAAAGCAAAAACAAAAAGGGTATCTTCTTATAGAAAAAAAATCTCTTGAATTAGAGAATCGAAATCAAGAAGAAAAAGAACCCACAGTCCAAAGAGATCATGGGTCAGTTCTCTCAAACCAAGAAAAAGATATTGAAGAAGATTATGCAGGACCAGATATAAAAAAACGTAGAAAGAAAAAGCAATACAAAAGCAATACAGAAGCAGAACTCGCTTTCTTGCTAAAAAGATATTTGCTTTTTCAATTGAGATGGGATGATTCTGTAAATCAAAGAATGATCAATAATATCAAGGTATATTGTCTCCTGCTTAGACTGATAAATCCAAA
>NZ_JABGCI010000011.1 GCF_019799905.1 Trujillonella endophytica
GTCGCTGTGGCTGGACGTGAAGATCGTCCTGCGGACCGTCTCGGCGATGCTCCGCGGCACCGGCGGCTGACCGTCGCCTGACGCCACCCGATCCGGTGGACTTGCCCCGTCACCTGCGGGTCCTGGGGCTCTGTCCCGACTAGGCTGGCCCGCGCTCCGGGCCCATCGACGACCACACGACGCCCGGCCGTCCCGGTCCGAGGAGGTGCGCACCCCTGCCCGCGCTGAAGGTCTCGCTCGTCGAGTTCAGTCCCTCGGGAGGTCTCTTCCAGTTCGCCGTCCAGCTCGGCGAGGCGCTGGCGGAGCGCGGTCACGAGGTCGAGCTGCTCACCGGACCGCGTCCCGAGCTCGCCAGTCGCCACGCGGGGTTCCGCATCGTCCCCTGCCTGCCGACCTGGCACGCCAGTGAGGGTGCGGGGGACGCGCCGATCAAGCGCCGGGTGCGCCGCCTGGTCCGCGCCGGTCGCTATCACCTCGCCTGGTTGGTCCTGCTCAGGCGGCTGGCCCGCTCGCGCCCCGACGTCGTCCAGTTCTCCGGGGTCCGGTTCCCGGTCGACGCCGTGGCGACCGCCTGGCTCTCCCGCCGGCGCCGGGGCGGCCGCCCCCTGCTCGTCACCATCGCCCACTCGCCGCTGCCCTTCAACGAGCAGCGGGCGAACGGCGAGGTCCTCCAGCAGAGCGCCGTCCTGAAGGCGGCCTTCGGCCTGGCCTACCGGAGCGTCGACTCGATCGTCGTCCTCGGCGAGCAGTCGGCGACCGACCTCACCGCCGCGTGGCCGGAGGTCGGCGAGGTGGCAGTCATCCCCCACGGCGACGAGGGTGTCTTCCTCACCGACGCACCCGGCGGGGCGGGCGAGACCGGTCCGGTGGTCCTCTTCTTCGGCACCATGCAGGCCTACAAGGGCCTCGACGTGCTGCTCGAGGCCTTCGCCCTGGTCCGTGAGCGGCGACCCGACGCCCGGCTCGTCATCGCGGGCGCCCCGTCGGGCGACACGGACCTGGCGGCGATCCAGCGGACGGCGGAGCGCACCGGGGGTGTCGAGGTGCGGGCCGGGTACGTGCCGATGAGCGACGTCCCGGACCTCTTCGGGCAGGCCCGGGTGGTCGCGGCGCCGTACCTCTACGCCAACGCGAGCGGCGTCGTGGAGCTCGCGCGGACCTTCAGCCGCCCCGCCGTCGGCACCACGGTGGGTGATCTCCCCGCCGTGATCGAGGCGGGGGAGACCGGGCTGCTGGTCCCGCCCGGCGACGCCGCAGCCCTGGCGGCCGCGCTCGTGCGACTGCTCGACGACCCGGCCGAGGCCCAGCGCATGGGGGAGGCCGCCCGGGCGCGGTCGGCCGAGGGTGCGTCCTGGGCGGATGTCGCCGAGCTGACCGAGGCGGTCTACGACCGCGCGCTGGCGGCCCGCGACGCCGACGCCCGCGAGGTCGCTCCGTGAAGGTCCTGCTCGTCATCGACTCGCTGAACTTCGGCGGGGCCGAGAACGTCCTGGTGACCCTGGCCGCCGAGGCCCCGCGCGTGGGGCTGGAGCTCGAGGTGCTCTCCCTCGCACCCCCGACGGGCGCCAAGGCCACGTGGCTGCCCCGGCTGGAGGCGGCCGGGTTGCCCGTGCGGTTCCTCGGGCTGGAGCGGCTGCTCCAGCCCGGCGGCGTCCCGCGTCTGGCCCGGGAGATCCGGAGGTCGGGCTGCGACGTCGTGCACGCCCACCTCGAGGACGCGAGCACTCTCGCGCCGCTGGCCGGCCGCCTCGCGCGACGTCCGGTGCTCTGCACCCTCCATCACGTACCCGGACCGCTGAGCGGGCGCGAGGCGGTGCGGGAGCAGTTGGCGGTCGCCGTCGGCAGCCGCTCGGCCGGTCTGCTCTTCGTCTCGAAGGGCTCCTACGACGGCTTCGCCGCGAAGTACCCCCGCAGCCTGGCACCGGCACGCTGGAGCGTCCTGCACAACGGCGTGGACGTGCAGCGGTTCCGTCCGCTCCAGGTCGGCGCGACGCGGGAGCTGCCCGCGGAGTTCGGCATCCCGGCTGACGCGCGGGTCGCCGCGCTGGTCGGTCACATGCGCCCGGGCAAGGGTCAGGAGGAGGCGATCCGGGCCTGGCCGGACGTGGTGGCCGAGCACCCGGACGCCCGGCTCCTGCTCATCGGCAACGGCCCGCTGGAGGAGGAGCTGAGGCAGCTGGCGAGGAGCCTGGGCGTGCAGAGCCACGTGGTCTTCGCCGGCGCCCGCGACGACGTCCAGGTCCTGCTGCCGCGGGTGACGCTCGCCGTGCTGCCGACGCACTCGGAGGCGCTGCCGACAGCCCTCCTCGAGGCCTCCGCGTGCGGCGTCCCCACGGTCGCCACCGCCGTGGGCGGGGTGCCCGAGGTGGTCGTGGACGGGGAGACGGGGTGGTTGTTCCCCCGCCCCTCCCCGGATCTCGTCGTCGAGGCCATGCGGCAGGCGCTCGGCGATCCCGAGGAACTCGCCCGCCGGGGGGCCGCGGCCCGGAGTCGCGCCGAGCGCCTGTTCAGCTCCGCCGGGTGGGCAGAGGCGCTGGCCGCTCGCTACGCCGCCGTCGCATCCGGGCGGCCGGTGGCCCGGCCGGAGGGGATCGGCGCCGCAGGCCGCCCCGCCGGTGCGGGGGAGGTGACGGGATGAGCCGCCGGCTGCTGGTGCTCGGCTACCACAACATCGAACCCACCTGCGGCTTCCCCGGGTCGACCCCGGAGCGGGCGCGGCGCAACTTCGCGCGGCAGGCCCGGTTCCTCCGGCGCTGGACCAACGTCGTCCCGCTGCGCGCCGCCCTGGCCGACCTCGCCGAGGGCCGGCCGCTGCCCCCGCGCGCGGTGGCGCTGACCTTCGACGACGGTTACCTGGACAACGTCACGGTCGCCGCGCCGGTCCTGCACGCGGCCGGGTTGCCCGCGTCGTTCTTCCTCGTCCCCGGATTCCTCTCCGGATCGGCGCCGGTCTGGTGGGAGCAGCTGGGCTGGGCCTTCACCCACGCCACGACGACGGAGATCCGCTGGAACGGCGACCGCCACGACACGTCGAGCCCTCCGGCGCGCCGCCACTCCGCCTGGGCGGTCGGCGACACGCTCAAGCTCCTCGACAGCGGCGACCGGCTCGCGGCGGTCGCCGAGCTGCGCCAGCGGCTGGCGCCCGAGGGGCCGCCGCCCGGGCGGCAGTTCATGGACTGGGACGAGGCGGGGGAGCTCCTCCGGCTCGGGCACGAGATCGAGTCGCACACCTGCGCCCACCCGATCCTCAGCCGTGAGGGGAGGGAGGGGCAGGCGCACGAGCTCGCCGGCTCCCGGCGGGAGCTGGCCGACCACTTCCGGCGTCCGGTCGACGTGCTCGCCTACCCGAACGGCCGTGCCCAGGACTACTCCGACGAGACCGTGCGGCTGGCCCGCGAGGCGGGCTACGCCTTCGCGCTGACCACCCACGGATGGCTGGCCGGGCGGCGGAGCGCGCCCCTGGAGATCCCGCGGGTGCTCGTGGACGCCGAGACCGACCTGCGCCAGCTGTTGCAGAGGGCGGCCCACGTCGCCGGGCGCGCGGTCACGAAGGTCGCCCGGCGCTGACGCGCCCGCACCTGACGAACCACCACCCGTGTGACGCGGCCGGCGGGTACGCGCCGCTGCCTCCGCCGCTACGACGGCGCCCGGTGCGGCTCCCTATCCGAACTTCACGCGTGTGATTTCTACCGTTGACACATCGTGATCGATCAGTAACCTTTGGTCAGTCACTCAGGTTGCTGAGAGTGCCCATCCGATGACTGATCGTCGACTGGGTCGCTGGCTACCCGGCAGTTGAGACGGATCGATCCGTCTCGCAGCCGCTCGTCGCGTTCGCGCTGCTGGCGACTGCCCTGCACGTCTTCCCCGCCCGCACGAAGCACGCTCGAGGATCGCCGATGTCGCGTCACGCTCCCCCGCCTCGCCACGCCCGCCGCCGCCACCTGCGCCGGCGGTGGTTCGGCACGCTGCTCGCTCTCGCGGCGGTCGCCGTCACGACGGGGGTCTCCGGTGCTCCCGAGGGGCTGCAGACGGCGGGATCGGAGCGGTGCCCGGACGGCACGGCCAACCGCGTCGCGGTGTCCCGCGTGAACATCGGCGGTCCGCAGGTGACCGTCGACGGCCGGGTCTGGTCGGCCGACCCGTCCCTCCAGGCCGGGGGAGCGCAGCCGGCGGCGGAGGTGCGCGACATCCGCGGTACCCGCGCGGACGTCCTGTACCAGACGTACCGCACCGGCGAGTTCCGCTACGAGGTGCCGGTCGACGAGGCCGGCAAGTACGTCGTCCGGATGCACTTCGCCGAGCCGTGGCACGGAGTGGACGGCCGCGCCGGGGGGCGCGGCAGCCGGGTCTTCTCGGTCGACGTGGAGGACGGCCAGACCGGCTCCGAGCGGGTGGACGTCGCCGCCTCCGCACGCGGGTCGCTGAAGGCCTGGACCGGGTCGTGGACCGCGCGGGTCGACGACGGCTTCATGAGCTTCGAAGCGCGGAGCGTCCGGGACGTCCCGCTGGTCAGCGCGATCGAGGTGTTCCGCCAGCACTCCCGCGGCACCTGTGTCCCCGTGCGTCGCTCCGCGGCGCCGTCCCCCAGCCCGGCACCGGTGCCCACGCAGCCCGTCCCCAGCGCCGAGGCGCCGCCCGCCGCGGCGGCGGAGCCGGCCGAGTCGGCCGACACGGCACAGCCGGCGCCGACGCCCGAGTCCGCCCCGGCCCCGGCCCCGATCCCGGCACCGGCCCCGGCACCCGCGCCCGCCCCGGCGCCCGCCGCGGGTGGCTCGGCGGTGGGACCGCTGACCGAGAACAGCGGCCGGCCCTTCGCGGCGAACAGCGTGTGGAACACGCCCATCCCCGCCAACCCGGCGATCGACCGCAACAGCGCCGCGATCGTCCGCAGCATCACGCTGCCCAACACCGCCACTGCCAACCTCTACGAGTACGGCGAGCCCGTGTACAACGCCGTGGCGAGCACGCCGACCGCCCGCGTCTCGTGCACCGAGAACTGGGGCGTCTGCGACGTCGAGGAGCGCACGATGCGGATCCCGGCCGATGCCCGGCCGACGACCGGCTCCGACGGGCGCATGATCATCGTGGACCTCGTCGACCGGGTGGCCTGTGACTTCTGGCGGGCCCAGAGGACGGGCACGGGCCAGTGGACCACCAGCTGGGCCACGTGTGCCCCCCTCGAGGGCAGCGGCAGCGGCCCTCACGGTGGAGCCACCGGGGC
Organism: Trujillonella endophytica; assembly: GCF_019799905.1. Classification (GTDB taxonomy): domain Bacteria; phylum Actinomycetota; class Actinomycetes; order Mycobacteriales; family Geodermatophilaceae; genus Trujillonella; species Trujillonella endophyticus_A. The sequence continues at coordinate 5,225 of NZ_JABGCI010000011.1, forward strand.
GGGACTCAACGCCCTCAGCGGCACGGTCCGGACCTTCGAGATGCAGAGCCTGAACATCCCGCACACCCTCTCGGTGGCCACGAACAACTCGTGCTCCGGGGCGTTCCGGGCGCCGGCGGTCAAGACCGACGGCACCTCCGGGCGGTCGGACTGCATCCCCGAGGGTGCGCGCCTGCAGCTGGACCCGTCGATCGACGTGAACGCGATCCCCGGCATCACGCCGGGCGAGCGCGCGGTGGCCCGAGCCCTGCAGGTCTACGGGGCGATCAACCGGGACAACTGCGGCTCCAACCTCTGCGTCCAGTTCGAGGCGCCGTTCGGTGAGGCCGACCCGTACCCGGCGGCGGGCTTCTCGGGGGACTACTACACGATGCCCCACATCCCCTGGGCTCGGCTGCGCGTGCTCGCGGGATAGCGCTCCCGGCTGAGGACACCGGTACCCGTGCGCCGGGTGCCGGTGTCCTCGATCGCAGCGGAGAGTGATGAGGCCAGGTCAGACGCGTCACCCGGGAACTCCGGGTGGCGCGTCGCGGTTATCGTGGCCGGAGGGTGGCGGGTTGCGCGCCATCCCACCGCCGCATCGGGGAGCGTCATGTCCACCCGCTCGACCAGCTCAACCGCACGCCGCCGGGGGCGGCGTGGGGGGAGAGCCGTGCGCGCATGGTGGGGCCTCGTCGCCATCGGGCTCCTGACCGTGTCGTCGTGCACGGCGGGCGAGCCGTCCGAGCCGTCCGAGCCGGCCGAGGCGCCGAGGGCGGAGGCGTACGTCGACGGGCCGGTCTTCGCGCCCGACACCCCGTTCACCACCCCCATACCGGACGACCCCACGCTGGACGACGACAGCGAGGAACTCGTCGAGGCCCTCGCCGAGGACGGCGTCGCGTACGCGCTGATCTGGGACTACGGGGTCCCCGTCTACGAGGTAGACGCCTCGACCCCGGGGGTGTCGGTGACCTGCACCATGGAGGACTGGGGGGACTGTCCCCTCGAGGAGGACCCGGTGCGGATCCCCGAGGGTGCCCAGCCGAGCACCGGGACGGACGGCGCCATGGTGGTGATCGACCGGACCGCGGGCCGGGTCTACGACTTCTGGCAGGCCGAGCAGCTGTCCTCCGGGGACTGGCGCACCAGCTGGGGCACGTATGCCCCGATCGGCGGCGACGGTGCGGGCAGGGGTGGGGGAGCCACCGCCGCCGGCATCAACGTGCTGGCCGGCGTGGTCCGGATGTCCGAGCTGGAGGCCGGTCGCATCGACCACGCCCTCGCCTTCGCATCGAACAAGAGCTGCCCGGACGAGTACCGCTTCCCCGCGTCCAAGACCGACGGACAGTCGGAGCACGAGCCCTGCGTCCCGCAGGGTTCCCGGGTCCAGCTCGACCCCAGCATCGACGTGGAGAGCATCCCCAACATCACGCCCGGAGAGGTCGCCGTCGCCCGGGCTCTGCAGACCCACGGTGCGTACCTCAGGGACACCGGGCAGGCCTCGATGTCCGTGGTGTTCGAGACGCCCCCCGAGGGCAGCGACTTCTACGCGGAGGTCGCCGGGTTCCCCTGGGACTACTACGACATGCCACACATCCCGTGGGATCGGCTGCGCGTCCTCGCCGAGTGGGACGGGCGCTGACGGCCGAGCCCCGGTGGCCCTGAACGGGTGAGTCGACGTTCCCCCGATCTCGTGACGGACGAGATGCTTGGCTCACACAACGCGTGACGAGCCGGATCTGGCCGTTTCACCGGGTTACCCTCGGCCCGTGACTTCCGCCGCCTCTTCGCAGGCCGGGGCCCTGCCCGCCGCGCCCCGGCGGCGTCGTGCCGCCGCCTTCACCACCGGTCTGATCGTCGCTGTCCTCGTGCTCGCCGGAGGGTGGCTGCTCTACGTGGACCGGCCGACCGAGTACGAGGCGAGCAGCACGCTCGTCGTCCTGCCCAGCGCCGATCTCCTCGAGGCCGCCAGCTACTACGACACCCTGAGCCAGGGACAGATCGTGACGACCTTCGCCGAGATCCTCGCCCTGCAGGCAGGGGAGGTCGATGTCGCCGGTGAGACGGCGACCGTGACGGTGACGGTCGTCCCGGAGACCTCGCTCATCGAGATCACCGGGACCGCGGGCGACGAGGCCACCGCGCAGACGGCGACAGACGCGGTGCTGGATCGGTCCACGCCGCTGTTCGCCGAGCTGCCGTTCCCGTACCAGGTCACCCCCATCCAGTCGGCGGCCGACGGGACGCCGCAGGAGGTGGGCCTCTCCGCCGACCAGCTGAAGGCCGTCGTGGCCGCTGTGGCGGTCATCGCCGGGATCGCCACCTACCTCGCCGTCCAGGCCCTCCTGCCGTCCCGCCGGCTGGTGCCGGCGCGTCAGGGCCGGTCACGGGCCTCGTCGGACCAGGCCACTCGGGTGGCGCCGGACGCGGACGCGAGTCGCGCGAACGGCCACCCGGTGAGCCGGGTGACGGAGGAGCCGAGCCCGGTGCTGGCCAGTGAGGATGCACCCGTCTCGTCGACGTCGGCGCGGTGACGCGGAGCCTCGTACCCGTCGGGGAGCACCGGCCGGCGGCGGAGATCCCTGCTGAGCCGGCTCCTGTGGAGCCGACACGGGCGGCGACGAGCGGGGCGGTCGCGGCCGCCGGCGGCTGTCTCGTCGTCGGCCTCGCGGCGCTCGCGGGAGCCGCCTCGGTGGGACTCCCGCTCCTCGCGCCCGCGGTGGCCGCGGCGGTGCTCGCCGTACCTCTGCTCCTGCTGCGCCCGGTCGCCGTCCTCGTCCTCGTCACGGTCGCCGAGGTGGGCAACCTCTCCACCGTGGGCAGCCTCAACGGCCTGCCCGGGGGCGAGACGGCGCTGCTGGGGTTCGCCATCCTCGCCGTGCTGGTCGCGTGGCGTCGCGGCGAGATCCGTCCGGGCTGGTCGCCGCTCGTCGTCATCTGCCTGCTCTACCTCATGGCGCAGGCGGTCTCCGCCCTGGCGAACCAGGACGTCGACCCGAGCCTGACGCCGGCGGCCAACCAGGAGACCAACCTGTCGGCCGTCCTCGCGACCGCGAAGGCCCTCGTGTGGCCGCTGGTCGTGGGCCTCCTGCTGCTGGTCTCCCGGCGTGCTCCCCACGCCATCGCCCGCGCGATCGCCCTCACCCTGGCGCTGCTCGCGGCGGTGACGATGGTCAACGAGTTCGTTCTCGGCAACGCGACCGACCTGTTCGGCCTGTCCAACGTCCCCCTCGTGGACGAGGTGGGCGCCGTGACCGCCCGGCACGCGGGACCGCAGGAGGACGCGAACTTCTGGGCGCGCGTCCTGGTGCTCGGGGTGCCCTTCGCGCTGTCCTTGGCACAGATGGCCGGCGGCGTCGTCCGGAAGCTCGCCTGGCTGGGCGTCGCCGGAGTCATCTGCGGTGGCATCGTGCTGACCGGCTCGCGGGGCGCCCTGCTGGCCACCTTCGTCGTCGGCCTGGTCTGGGCGCTGCTGGCCGGCGGCAAGTGGGCCAAGTCCGTGCTCCTGGCACCGGTGGCCGGGGCACTCGTCCTGCTCATCCCCGGCGTCGGCAGCCGCCTCTCCACCCTCTCGTTGCTGGGGACGAGCGACGGGCTCGCCGTCGTCGACCCGTCCCTGGAGGGGCGTCTCGCGGCCCAGCAGGTCGCGTTCGAGGTCATGGTCGACAACCCGGTCCTGGGTGTCGGTCCCGGGAACTTCCTCGCGATCACCGAGGGTTACCTCACCCGGCTCGGGCTCGACACCCTCCCCCTGGCGCCGCACAACCAGTACCTCGAGGCAGCAGCGGAGGGAGGGCTGTTCGGGCTCATGGCCTGGCTGCTCGTCCTGGGCGGCGCCGTCCTCGTGGCTCTGCGGGCCAGGCGCCTGGCCCGGGCCGGCGGGCCCGCTGTCGCGCGCGAGGCGCCGGTGGCGCTGTCGAACGCCGTGCTCGCCGCGCTCGCCGGGTGGGCGGTCGCCAGCGTGTTCCTGCACCTGGCGAGCTTCCGCACCTTCCTGTTCGTCGCCGCGATCGGTGCCGCGCTCGACATCCGGGCGCGTCGCCGGGTCGACGAACTCGGCCTGCAGCCCGGCACCGACGAGGAGTCCGAGCCGGACCTCGAGGGCGCGGTGTCCGGGAGGTCCGCCGCCCGCGGATTCCGCTACGCGACCGCCGTGCTGATCGTCCTCATCGTCATCGGCTCTGCCGCGCTGTGGAACGGTGCCGGCTCGCCCACGCGGACCTTCTCCGCCTCGACCGCGATGCAGCTCGTGGCCGTCGACGAGGGCGGCTCCGAGTCGCCGGCCTACGACCTGGACACCCTGAGCCGGACCGGCCTCGTGCGCACACTGGCGGGCATCCTCGCCAACCCGCGGTTCGCCGACGAGGGTCGGGACCGCGTGGCGGCGGGCGGTACGGACGTGGAGGACGTCACCGTGGAGGTGACGGGGTCGGTGCGGTCGGCGTTGGTCGTCGTGACCGCCACCGCTCCCGAAGCGGGCCTGGCAGCGGCGGTGGCCCAGGAGACCCGGAGAGCCGGGATGGACTACCTCAACGCGATCAGTCCGCTCTACGGCGTCCGCGACTTCGACTACTTCCCGGTCATCGAGGAGAACAGGCCGTCCTACGACCGCCGGTGGGCCTTCGTCCCACTCGGCGTCGCGGCCCTGCTCGCCCTCGAATGGCTCGTCTCGGCGGTTCGCCGTGCGCGCACGAGGGTCCCGGCCGAACCCCTGGGGTGACGGGCGGCCACCGCCTGCGTCCGACGACTGTCGCCCCCACTCCCAGGAGAGACCCGTGCGCCCCATCCTCACGACGCTCCACTTCCCCCGGCGGCCGGCGTGGGCCGCTCGGGCGCGCATGCTGGACCGAGACGAGCTGGGGCCGCGGGAGCTCCTCCGGCAGTTGCTGGGGCAGGCGTCGCCGGACGACGTCGTGGTGCTCGACGGGGGGATCGGGCTGCGGGACCTGTACCTGGACCGGGTGGCGGCCACGCTGCTCGCCCGCCGGCGGAAGCCGCCGACGGTGCTCATCACGGACAGCACCTGGACGCCGGGGAGGGGGCGGCGGGCGGTCCTCCGCTCGTTCGACGGGCCGCGGACGGCCTACTGCGTCCTGTCCAGCAGTGAGCGGGAATCCTTCCCACGCGACTGGGGAGTGGATCCCGCACGCGTCTTCTTCACGCCGTTCTACTGGACCCTGCCCGACGACGAGCCCGAGGCGCTGCCGGGAGGGGAAGGCGTCTTCGCCGGCGGCGACTCGCTGCGCGACCACGAGACCCTCCTCGCAGCCGCGGCGGAGGTGGACGCACCGGTCACGATCGCGACTCGGCGGAAGCGGCCGGAGGCACTGCCGGGCAACGTGACCTGGGGCCCGGTGTCACCCGAGACCTTCGTCGAGCAGCTGCGCGCGAGCGCCGTCGTGGTGGTCCCGATGCGATCGGGTCTGGTCCGCAGCGCGGGGCAGCAGACCTACCTGAACGCCATGGCGCTGGGGAAGCCGGTGGTGGTCAGCGACGTCCCAGGGGTCCGGGACCACGTCGTCGACGGGGAGACCGGGTTGGTCGTACCGGCCGGGGACGGCCGCGCCCTGGCGGAGGCGCTGCGCTGGGCGCTCGACCCGGCCAACGGCTCGGCGGTGCGGGCGATGGGGGAGCGGGCGCGCGAGGTGGTCCGTGAGGCGGCGAGTCCGGACGCGTACGTCGAGCGGCTGCTCCGGGTCGTCGACTCGCTCCCGCGCTGACCGACGGTTCCTGACCGCCCCCGGGCGGCACCTCCGCGCGCCACGGGAGGGCGAACGGCCTGGTGGCCGGGCCACGGCCGGCCCTAGTCTCCGAGCATGGTCGAGCGTATGGACGTGTCGTGAAGCTGCTGCCGGCACGGCTCAACGACAAGCCGCAGTACGTCTTCCACCCCGGCCGCGCGCTCCGCCGCACGGCACGCGGGCGTCGTGCCCCCGACGGTCCCCCCGTCGTCACGCAGCTCCCCTGGGGCCTCCCGCTCGAGGTCCACGAGGGCGATGCGATCGGCTACAGCATCCTGACCGGGGGCGTCTTCGACCCCTGTGTCACCGAGGTCGCCCACCGCCTCGTGGACCCGGGTGACCTCGTGGTCGACGTCGGGGCCAACATCGGGTACTTCACCAGCCTCGCCGCCGCGCGGAGCGGACCGTCGGGCGCCGTCCTGGCCTTCGAGCCGCATCCCCGCACCCGCTCGCTCCTCGACGCCAACGTGGAGCGTTGGCGCGGCAGTCCCGGCGTCGCGCCCGTGGAGACCCACGAGGTCGCCCTGTCCGACAGCGCCGGCACCGCGACGCTCTCGTGCGGATCGGACTTCGACGCCAACATGGGCCTGCCCTCACTGGTACCCGGGTCCACGCCGGACGGCGTGAACCTCCTCGCGGTCCGCACCGCGCGACTGGACGACGTCCTGGGGGAGCGGCAGGTGGGCTTGCTCAAGATCGACGTGGAGGGGCACGAGACGGCGGTCCTGCGCGGTGCCGTGGACCTGCTCACCAGCGGTCGCGTGCGCGACGTCGTGTTCGAGGACCACGACGAGTACCCGGACGCCTCGACCCGCATCGTCGAGGAGGCCGGGCTGACGCTGTTCGGCCTGGCCAACGACCTGTTCGGTCCGACGGTCTGCGCGCCTCGGGATCGCGGGGAGATGCCGGCCTGGCCCGGTCCGAGCTATCTGGCCACACGGGATCCCCAGCGGGCGCTGGCCCGACTGCGGCCACGCGGCTGGCGCGTCCCCGGCATCGGCCTCGGCCTTCCGCTGCCCGCCCGCCGCCGGGCTGACTGACCAGGCGTTCGTTCCGAGCCCGGTGCCTCACCCGAGCCCGGTGTCGTGGACTCAGCCTCGTTCGGCGAGGACCGTCTCGTAGAGCTCGCGGAGCCGGGCGACCCAGACGGTCGAGGTGAACTCCTCCTCGAACCGCCGCCGGCCGGCAGACCCCATGCGCTCGCCCTCCGCGGGGTCCAGGAGGACACCGGACACGGCGTCCGCGATCCGGGCTGCGTCCAGCGGGACCAGCGTGCCGGCGTCTCCGACGATGTCGGGGATGCCGCCGACGTCCGTGGCCACCACGGGCACGCCGACCGCGAGCGCCTGCATGACCGTCGTCGGGAGCGCGTCGGCGCGACTGGTGTGCAGGACGAGGTCGGCGGCGGCCAGCAGCGCGGGCACGTCGTCCCGGTAGCCGAGGAACCGGACCCGCCTGCGGAGCACGGGATCGGCCTCGACGCGCGCCTCGAGGGCCGGGCGCAGCTCACCGTCACCGGCGAGGGCGACGACAGGGTCCAGTCCGCCGGGCAGCAGTGCGACGGCGTCGAGCAGGAGGTCGTGCCCCTTCTCGGGCCGCATCAGGGACGCCGACATGATGAGCGGGCGCCCGTCGACGGCTCCGAGTTTCGCCCGGATCCGGGTGCGCGTGGCCGGATCGCCCGGTCCCGGGTCGGTGACCCCGTTGGGGAGCACCGCCAGCCCTGCATCCGATCCCGTCAGCTGCCGGTACCACTCACGCTGACGCGTCGAGAGGGTGATGGTCCGCGCGGCCGTGCGGCGGCGCACGACGAGTCCCGCCGTGCGCTTGAACCGGGCGAGCCCGGTGGCCGGGGCGTCCTCGACGACGTGCAGGGTCGACACCACTGGCGTGCGCAGGACCGCACCGGCCCCGGCCCCGACGAGGTCGGCGTGCTTGAGGTGCGTGTGGACGACGTCGGGACGGAAGCGCCGCAGCGCCGTGACCGTCCCGGGCACCGCACGCGGATCCCAGCGGGGGAGGTCCAGGAGGACGACGGGGATCCCCAACGCCCGGAGGGAGTCGGCGTGCACCGGGTTCGGCGTCGGGGAGAGGCCGATGACCAGCAGGTCCAGACCTGCCTCCGGGGCGACCCGGGCGAGTTCGACCAGCACGTTCTCCGCGCCGCCGGGCCCCAACGAGTGGATGAGGTGGGCGATGCGGAGCCTGCGCCGAGCGGCGTCCCGCGGGACCGTTGCCCCGCGGGACGCCTCCGCGTGCTGCGGCGTCACTGACGAGGCGGGAGCAGGTCCAGGGCGCCGCGCTGAGCCAGCCGTCGGACCGCTGCCACGTCCAGGCCCTGCCGTGCGAGTTCCTCGACCGGTCGGTGGCCGTCGGCCTCACGCAGTGCCCGGTCCTCGGCGTCCGAGATCGGGAACGGGTTCTGCCCCCACACGTTGGCGAACCGACGCTCGGGCCAGCCCTCGCGCCGGGACTCCAGCGCGATGGAGTCGAAGCGCCGGGAGAGGACCGGCACCAGGCCGAGCAGCTCGTCGTCCGAGGAGGACCGCAGGGCCTCCAGCGTGGCCTCCCGGCGGGCGGGCGTGCTCGGGTCCTCTCCGAGCGGGTCGGAGCCGAACTCGTTGAACTTCAGATAGATGTTCACCGTGTCCGCCGAGTTGCGACGCAGGTGCCACAGGGCCGAGCCGTGGAAGATGATGACGTCGCCCGGCTGGTCGTGGATGCGGACCTCGGGGGCGCCGTCGAGCACCACCTCGGGGTACTGGTCCGGCTCGAGGCTGTCCCGCAGTGCGGTGCTCAGGAACGGGTTCACCCAGGTGTCGGTCTCGGGGAACAGCACGAGGTAGGAGCCGTCCGGCACCTCGAGGGACAGGCCCATGGAGATCTGGGAGGCGAAGCGGTCCTTGTGCGCGATCGGGTCGGGCGCCGCGTCCGACTCGTAGATCTTGACGTGGCGCTCGGAGAGCGTCATGTCCGGCGAGAGCCCGGTCAGCTCGGCGATCATGCCGAACATCTCCTGGTACTGCTCCGGGTCGAAGTCGAAGACGAACTGCTCCTTCGCCCCGGCCAGCCCGCGGCCGGCGAGCGGAGCCTGGGCGGCCCGGGCGCGGGAGACGGTCTGCTGCGCGTACTCGAGGAACTCGCCGGACAGCCCACCCTTCACGTGGACGTAGCCCTGCTCCTCGAACTCCTGGCGATACTTCGCCGGGTCGAAGCCGAACAGCTTCACGATGGCCTCCTCCGGCACAAGCGAGTGCCTCACGGACGTGCTGGCAGTGCCGGTGACGGTAACCGACGAGGGAGACGGCTCGGTAGCGATTCCGTCGCCGCCCCGGGGTGCTTCACCTGTTCAGGGGCGTGCGGGGTCACACCTGACCGCCGTCCGCCCGGGAGGTCAGCCGAGCCGGGCGAGGAGCTCGTCGGCCGTCCGGGTGTTGATGACGCGGTCCGGAGGGACGCCTGTCTCCACCGCCCGTTCGCAGCCGTTGGACTGCCAGTCGAGCTGACCGGGCGCGTGCGCGTCGGTGTCGATGGCGAAGTCGCAGCCCAGCTCCACGGCGAGGGACAGCAGCCGCAGCGGCGGGTCCAGCCGCTCGGGCCGGGAGTTGATCTCCACCGCGGTGCCGTGCTCGACGCACGCGGAGAACACCGCCTCGGCGTCGAAGTCGCTCTCGGGGCGCGGCCGCTGCGTGCCGTTGCGCTGCTTGCGGCCGATGACCAGCCGGCCGGTGCAGTGCCCGAGGACGTCGGTGTGCGGGTTGGCGACGGCGGCGAGCATGCGCTCGGTCATGACGGCGCGCTCGGCCCGCAGGTCGGAGTGCACGCTGGCCACGACGACGTCCACGCGCTCGAGCAGCTCGTCGGTCTGGTCCAGGGTGCCGTCGAGGTTGATGTCGCACTCGATGCCGGTGAGGATCCGGAAGGGCGCCAGCTCCTCGTTCAGCTCGGCGACGACGTCCAGCTGCTTCTCCAGCCGCGCCGCCGTCAGCCCGTTGGCGACGGTCAGCCGAGGCGAGTGGTCGGTCAGCGCCAGGTACTCGTGGCCCAGCCCGATCGCGGCCTCCGCCATCTCCCGGATGGGGCTGCCGCCGTCGGACCAGTCGGAGTGGCTGTGGAGGTCGCCGCGCAGCAGGGCGCGGAACCCGGCGACGTCGTCGGCCAGCGGGACCAGCTCGGCGTGCGTCTCCTCCAGGCCGGCCAGGTACTCCGGGACCTCGCCGCGGTGCGCCTGCACGATCGCTGCGCCGGTCTTGGGGCCGATGCCCTTCAGGTCGGTGAGGGTCTTCGTGCGGATGCGCCGGTCGAGCTCGGCGTCGTCCAGGCCGTCGATCACGGCCGCGGCGGTGCGGAAGGCCGCGACCCGGTGCGAGGGCTCGCGGGCGCGCTCCAGGAGGAAGGCGATCCTCCGGAGCGCGGCCGCGGGCGGGAGTGGCTCGGTCAGCGCTTCGCCTTCTTCGCCTTCTTCTCGGCCTGCTTCTGCGCCTTGGCGGCGCGCTTGCTGGCCTTCTCGTAGCTCTCCTCGGTCGCCTTGGCGGCGAGCTTCGCCGCCCGCTTCGCGCGGTAGCCGACCGAGGGGCGGCCCTCCGTGTCGACGGCGGCGATCAGGAGGCCGCCGAGCAGGCCGGCGTTCTTGAGCAGGTGCGCGAGCTGCGCGAAGCGCTCATCCGGGTCCTCGTGCTCCCAGAAGCGGTGCCCGGCCAGCGTGGTCGGCACGATGCTGCCGGCCAGGGCCAGGGCGGACAGGCGGGGCAGCTTGCCGAGCGCGAACAGCGACCCGGCGACGACCTTCACCCCGGCGTCGATCTTCACCCACTGCTCGACGTCACGCGGCACCTGCACGGGCAGCTGCTGATCCGCCGTGGCGGTGATCGTGTCGACCACCGGCTGGGCGCCGGGCACGCGCGTCTTCGGGTTGCGCAGGGTGTCGGCGCCGCCGTAGATGAACGACGACGCGAGCAGGGGCCGGGCGATCCGGCGGACCAACATGTGCAGACCTCTTCCGTCAGCGGGATGTGTCGGTGTCCTCATGCCCACGTCAGCGGGCGGAACACCCCTCCTCCGACCGTAGTGAGGTCGACGCTCCTCCGCTCGACCAACGGAAGCGGTCCGGAGGGGTGAGGGCCCCTGTCGGCCGGCGCCCGGGGCGGGCAGGCTGGCGGCATGGGGAAGGCACTGCTCGGGCTGCTGCTGCTCGTCGTGGCCGTCGAGATGATCGCGGTGGTCGTCGTCGGCGCCGTCCTGGTGCTGCTCGGGACCACGCAGACCACGGTGATCGGCGTCGGCATGATGTTCGCCGCCGCGGTCGCCGCCATCCTGACCTGGCGATTCGCGCGTCGCCGGGTCTGAGGTGACGTGCGGGTCCAGCGCGTCCGGCACGGCGCCGAGCACGAGCCGGTCCGAGTCCCCGGCCCCCGTCGTCAGGGGAGCAGTCGCGTCGCGGCGCTGATGAGCTCGGTCAGGTCGACGCTCAGCGCCTGCGAGATCCGCTGGAGGTCGTCGAGGTCGAAGGGGCTGTCCTCGCGCAGTTTGCGGGCGACGGTGGCCTGGTTGATCCCGGTCTCACGGGCGAGCTGACGGCCGGACCATCCCCGCTCGGCGATCAGCGACCGGACCACGTCGGCCACCGCGGCGGAGAGTTGCACACGCCAACGGTAGGTCGTGGTCGCCGGTCCCGCGTCCCGTCGGCGATGCGACCGGAGTCACCTCGGGGACCGGTCAGTCGTGGGGGTTCGTGAGGACGGCGCGGGCTTCGACGACGGTGAACGTGACAGGGGCGCCGTCCGTCGTCGTCGTGCCGGGGACGTCGACGCTCGCGCTGCCGTCGACGCTGAAGGTGCCGCTCCACGTGGTGGTGAGGGACGCGGTGTAGGTGCCCGAGGCGTAGTCGTGGGTGACCGTCTGGTCAGGGTAGGGGGCGCCGGGGTCGGTGCTGGTCAGGTGGGCGCCGTCGCCGGTGTGCCAGGTGAAGCTCTCGGCCGTGGCGACGATGTCGACGGTGAAGCCGCGGATGTCGAGCGTGTAGGTCTGCGTGGTCGGGCCGTCGGTGAAGAAGATGACCGGCAGGCCGACGAGGGCATCGCCCGGTGGCTGCTGGCGTGTGGGCAGCTGGGGGAGCGGGAGCCGCTCGAAGTAGCGGAACACCTCGTCCGGCGTCGGCGCCGGATTCAGCGCCGTGATGTCGACGCACGCCCGCGGGAACGCCTGCCACGGCCCGACCGGCGTACCCGGCGCCGTGCCTGGGACTACCGGATAGTTGTCGACGGCGGTGCCGTCGGCGAGCACGAGGCGCCGCTGCTGGAGAACGAGTTCACGGACAACTCGGTCCGGCGGGGAGTCGCAGGCTCGATCATCAGAGTCTTGACAGGGCTCTCCCGCCTCCTCTGCCGCGCCGCAGGGAGTAAGCAAGCGGTACGTATAAGGGTGATCGACGTCTGGCGTATTGCTGGCCACCCATATGCCCGAGCTCTGGTCCACAAAGGTAGCAGTGAGTGCGCCTTGGCCGATCGTCACATCCGGCGATGGGCACGCGATTCGGCATTCGTCTGCCACTGCGGTAAAGGTGCCCCAACTGGTTGCGCCGGCGACAGTCACCAGAATCGCTGACAAGTATTGCCGCAGCCGCCTCATCCGAGCGTGAGCGTTGTCGTTAGCCAGGTGTTCCTGCTGTCGTCCCAGCGGGCAATAAGACCTGACTGTAAGCCCGAGTATTGAGGAAAGGAGAGTCCTTCGACGGGTTGCCCGATGGGGTCAACGACGGTCAAAGCGGCTTGTTCGACTACGAAGCCGACCTCGACTGTTTCGCTCGGTCGAAACGCGGGACTCATCGCAGTGATAGTTAGCCAGCCGCCCTCGTAACGATACCCGGAGGCCGCGTCCCGGTCTGTGTCGTCGGCAATGCGTTCACAGTCGGAGCATTGATAGCTGAAGTCGCGCAGAGGGGCCGAATCCATATCGGCCAATGCTCGGTTAATGAGGTCGATGTAGTACCGAGCAAACGCCTCCGCGCCAGCAGCATCCTGCGTCCGTGCCTGCGCGGGCATGGGTAGATCAGCCGGGCCCAGTGGTGGCAGGGCCTCGGCGGACGCGCTCGTCTCGGCGCTCGTCGTCGGCAGGGTCGCGTTCGCCGGCTGCTCGTCGGAGCACCCGCTCAGCACGACGACGGCCAGTGCGGCCACGACAGACGTCGTCCGCCGGGCGACCCGCACCGCCATCCGCCGCCTCCCGGTCCTCACGGAACGCGGAGACTAGCCAGAGCCGCATCCCGAGCGCAGCCGCTGCTGTGGACAACCGCCCGATCGGGGCCATTGCGGGTCCACCTCGTGCGTCGGCTGCCCTGCAGGACCGGCGGGGCGCGCGGAACACCCGCAATGGGCAGGGCTCTTGCGGTCTTGCTCGCGTGTCTGCGGTGCTGCAGCACCGCGGGAGCACGGGGAACACCGCAGGAGCAGGGACGGTGGCGGCTCAGGTCGTCCGGTGGCAGTAGACGGTGAGCGAGCCGCCCTTGAGGAACTCGAACTCCGTGGCCGCCTCGCCCATCTCGCCGTCGTACGCCACCTGCTGCGGCCCCGACAGCGACCGCACCCGCACCGCCTCCTCCTGCGACTCGGCGTAGCCCGACACCCGGTCGGACACCCCGAGCAGGGTCCCGAGCACCGCGCGGGTGCGGCTGAACGGGATGTCGGCGCGCAGGTACTGGACGTCGAGCAGCCCGTCCTCCAGCCGCGGGCGCCAGGCCGGCGCCAGGCCCCGCGGGGTGTAGGTGCAGTTGCCGATGAAGAGGATCCACACCTTCACCCACCGGCCGTTGAGGCTGAGCTCCACCGGCGTCCCGACGCGCAGGGTCCGCGCCGCGGCGACGGTCATCGCCGCCCACTTGCCCAGCCGGCCGGCGAGCGCGTCGCGCCGGCGCACCATCTCCGGGTAGCTGCCGATGCTCGCCGTGTTGAGGAACGGCGTCCCGTTGAGCGTCGCGACGTCCACCTGCACCGCCTTGCCGGAGGTCACTGCCTCGGCGGCCTGCTCGACGGTCTCCACCCCGACGTCCCGGGCGAAGTGGTTGAGCGTGCCGGCCGGGATCACCGCCAGGGGCAGGCCGTGCTCGAGGGCCACGGCCGCGGCCGCGGCGACCGAGCCGTCGCCTCCGGCGACGCCGAGCGCCTTCGCCCGCCCCGAGCGCGCCGGCTCGTCCAGCAGCTCGGCGACGCCCCGGTCCTCCGACATCTCGAGCACCTCGGCCTCGGGCAGCAGCGCCCGGATCCCCGCCGCCGGGTCGTAGTTCTCGCTGCCCGAGCGGGGGTTGACCGCGACCACGAGACCCGCGCCGCCTGGCAGCGCCGGCGCGGAGAACGCCGGTCGCACCCGTGCGGGCGTGCGCGGCCGCACCGCCCACCACCTGCGGCTGGCCAGGGCCACCGCCGTCCCCACGGCGAAGCCGGCGACGACGTCGCCCGGGTAGTGGACACCCACGTGGACGCGCGAGTAGCCGACGCCGAGCGCCACCGGCGCGAGCGCGGCCCCGGCCAGCGGGCTCTCCAAGGCCACGCCCGTGGCGAAGGCTGCCGCCGAGGCCGAGTGCCCGCTGGGGAAGGAGTGCGTGGTCAGCGTGCGGCGCAGCAGCCGGTGCTCGCCGTGCGCGGAGAGGTTCGGACGACGACGTCCGAAGACCTGCTTGAGCAGCGCGTTCACCACCGTGCTGGTGACGACGAGCGACCCGGCCCCGCGGATCGCCGCCCGCCGGGACACGCCCTTGCGCGTCGCCATCAGCGCGAAGACGACGAACCAGAGCCTGCTGTGGTCGGCGGCCGTCGACAGCCGGCGCAGCCAGCGGTCCGCGGGAGAGGCGGGGAGTGCGCCGATGGTGGCGTGCAGGTGCGCGTCCCAGTGCCGCGGTGACTTCACGCGGCGACGCTAGTGGAGTGGATCCGTCGGCGTGATCTCGACGGATCCACTCCGGTCAGGCCTTGCGGCGGGCGCGGTAGGCGGCGACGGTCGAGCGGCTGGCGCAGGTGTTGGAGCAGTAGCGGCGGCTGGCGTTGCGCGAGGTGTCGACGTAGACGTCCTCGCACCCCTCGGCCGAGCAGACGCCCAGCCGCTGCCAGCCGTGCTGCGCCACCACCTGGGAGAGGCCCATGGCGACCGTCGTCGTCAGCTGCTCCAGCACCGGGGCCTCCGCCGCGGCGTAGTGCAGGTGCAGCTCGCCGTCGTGGTCGGTGGCGTACGGCTGCGGATTGGCGCGCGACAGCAGGGCGTTGATCCGGTCGAGCACCTCGGCCTGGCTCTCCGCGAGGGCGACGGCCCGCACCAGGTCAGCGGTCGCGGCGGCGTCGCGGGCCTCGCCGGCGTCGAGGTCGCGGGCCGATCCGGGGGAGAACCACTCGTCGTGCGCGACGAGGAAGTCCGCCGCCCACGCGTCCCCGGCGCGGTCGACGTTGGCCAGGTCGATGGCCAGCTCCACCGCGTTCGACGCGTAGGTGTCGTAGTTCATTTGACTGCCTACCTTCGGCTGGCTACCGTGGCCTGTAGGTGGTCAACGCTTGATGACCCCCTACACATTCCCTGCAACGCTGAGACGAGTTCCACCGTGCGCGCGTACCTCTCCGTCTGGCGGCTGCCCTCCGCCCCTGCCCTGCTGATCGGCGGCTTCGCCGGCCGGCTGCCCTCGGCCATGGTGCCGCTGGCGCTGCTGCTCATGGTGCAGGAGCAGACCGGTTCCTTCGCGGTGGCGGGTCTGGCGGCGGCGACCCTGGGCATCGCCATGGCGGGGATGGCACCGGTCCTCGGCCGCGTGGCCGACCGTCGCTCGCCGCGCCCGATCCTGCTGACGCAGGCGGTCGCCTACCCGCTGCTGCTCGCCGCGCTGATCGCCGTCGTCCTCGCCGACGCGCCGACGCCCCTGGTGCTCGCGGCCTCTGCCGCGGCAGGCGCGGCCACCCCGCTGGTCAGCGGCACCGTGCGGGCGTTGTGGTCCCGCGTCGACCCGCGGGTGCGCCCGGCCGCCTTCGCGCTCGACGCCACCACCACCGAACTGGTCTTCGTGATCGGGCCCGGCCTGGTGGCCGCGCTCGCAGTGCTCGCTGCACCGGCGGTCGCCGTGGCGACGGCGGGGGTGCTCGCCGTCGCCGGCGCGACGTCCCTCGCCGCTTCCCGCGCGATGCGCGACTGGGCTCCGGCCGCGCACGTGCAGTCCGGCGTCTTCTCGACCGTCCGGGCACCCGGCATGCCGCGCGTGCTGATCAGCGGCGCCGCGCTGATGGTGGGCTTCGGGGGGATCGAGGTGGCCGTCCCGGCGTTCGCCGACGACATGGGCTCGCCCGGCATGTCCGGCGTCCTGCTGGCGGTCTGGTCGCTGGGGTCGGTCATCGGCGGGCTGTGGTTCGGCGCCCGGGTGCTGAGTGCCTCGCTGCCCCGCCAGTACCGCTGGCTGCTGGTGGGCACGACCATCGGACTCGCGCCGCTGGCCGCCGTCTCCAGTCCCTGGGTGCTGGGGGTCCTGCTGTTCCTGGGCGGGTCGGTCATCGCCCCGACGCTCACCGTGCAGAACTCGCTGGTGGGCTCGATCGCCCCGGTGCAGGCGACCACCGAGGCCTTCACCTGGCTGTCCACCGTGGCGGCGGGTGCGTCGGCGATCGGGGCGGCGCTGGGCGGCGTGCTCATCGAGGGGCCGGCCGGCATCCCGGGGGCGCTGGTGCTCGCGGCCGGCGGTGCCGCCGTCGCCGTCGCGGTGACGCTGGTGCCGGGCCGCCGCGACGTCGTCCCGGACGCGATCCGGGAGCCACTGGCCGCCTGACCGGACGCGCCCCCGGCCCGCACCCCCGGGCCGGGGGCGCCCCGGGGCGCTGGTAGTCTCTAGCGCGGTGGTTCCGAGGGGACTCGGACCCCGGGAGGCTTCGCCTAGTCCGGTCTATGGCGCCGCACTGCTAATGCGGTTTGGGTTAATCCCCATCCCGGGTTCAAATCCCGGAGCCTCCGCGCACGACAACTGAACACAGGCACCCGTAGCTCAACGGATAGAGCATCTGACTACGGATCAGAAGGTTAGGGGTTCGAGTCCCTTCGGGTGCACGTCTGGTTGAGACACCGATCTGCGCGCTTCCCCGACGGGGGAGGCGCGCAGATTCGTTTTCCGGTGAGTCATCCGCCGGGGGAGCGCGCGTCACGAGCCGGTGACGTCACGTCAGGGCCCGCGGACACCCTCCCGCTGTCACGCCGTCCTGAGGCGAGCAGGAGGAGCGCACAACCGGAATGTGTTCCACTCGCCTGGCAGGTTTCCGCAGGGCAGTGACGAGTGGGATGGCGGCGGCCGTTGAAGGACCGGGGATGAACAGCGAGCAGATCCGATTCGGCGTGGCCGCGGGTGCCGTGGCTGTCGTCGCAGGTGGACTCCTGTACCTCGACGCCGGCGTCGACGCGCCCGCCGCAACGGACGTCTCGGCAGCCATCGGGCTCCCGGCCCCGCCGGCGACGGCGACGGGTGACGCGGCCCCCGCGGACAGTGCACCGCCCGATGGAGCTCCGGCGACGCCGGACGGTCAGGGATCGGCCAGTGCGGATCCCGCGGCCGTCACCCCTCAGGCAGGCGAGCCCCAATCGACGGACAGGGACCTCGTCCTGATCGTCGACCGGCTCCTCACGGAGCAGGACCGGGGCACTCCCGTCGCGTCGCAGTTCCTGCTCGACCTCTCAACCGGGGGCACGGGGCCCGCAGCGTTCGCGACGTCGTCGGCCGCCACGCCGACCACCGCCGCTCCCCTCGTGCTCGTGCCGACGCTCCCGGGTACGACGGCCCCACCCCTGTCGACGACGGTCCCGCCTCCGCCGCCGCTGCCCACGACGGCCCCGCCGCCCCCCACGACGACGGCCCCGCTGCCTCCGCCCCCGCTCACCACGGCCCCGCTGCCTCCGCCCCCGCTCACCACGGCCCCGCTGCCTCCGCCGCCGCTCACCACGGCTCCGCCGACGACGACGGCCCCGCTGCCTCCGCCGCCGCTCACCACGGCTCCGCCGACGACGACGGCCCCGCCGCCGCCCCCGCCCACCACGGCCCCGCAGACGACGACGGCGCCCCCGCCTCCGCCCACGACGACGGCCCCGCCGCCTCCGCCGCCCCCGACAGCCCCGCCCCCGCCCCCGCCCACCACGGCCCCGCAGACGACGACGGCGCCCCCGCCCCCGCCTCCGCCGCCCACCACGGCCCCGCAGACGACGACGGCGCCCCCGCCTCCGCCCACGACGACGGCACCCCCGCCTCCGCCGCCCACCACGGCCCCGCCGACGACGGAGGAGGCGGCTCCGCCGACCTCGACGGTCCCCGCGGCGCCGTAACGAGACCGCCGGGGGACCGGGAGCGGCCGTCCGCCATCGTGCAGGCCGGCGACCTCCTCGCCGCGCACGTCCACGCTCCCGCAGCGGGCCCCGCGCGACAGGGCGCCACCCCGGGGACCGGCAGCACCGTGCGCACCGCGCTCCAGGTCGCGCACGAGAGCGCGATCACCTGACCGTCGTGCCCCACGCCGGGGCGGTCGAGGGCGCCGGAACGCTGTCGGACGTGTCGCGCCGCCTGGCTCCCCGCGCCGTCGGCTGACCCGCCGCGGCCGGCCCCGGGGTGCTGAGCGCGGGCGGCGGCAGCCCGCCCGGCTGGGTCCTCGGCCGGGCGGGGCGCCGTCCCACCTGTGCCTGGGTGGCGGCGTCATCCGCCGTCGCGTCGTCCGCCGCTCGACGTCGCACCCAGGCGGGCCGCGCCCTGAGGGCCGACCCCCAGCCGACGTCCGTGCGAACCGGGGTCGGATGGGGGTCCTCCCCGATGGGCGGCCGTTCCCGCGCCCGACAGGCTCGCTCCGCGTCGCGCGGACGCCGACGTCGGGCTGGCCCGACACCACCTCCACCAGCTGGCGGGATGGGTCCGCGCGCCTGCGACCAGCAGATTCGGCGGCGGACATCCGCGCACAGACAGGAGACGACGATGCAGCGATCCGGCAACCTCGCCGGGCGGGTCGGACGGTGGAGCGCCCGGCACCGCAAGACGGCCGTGCTCGGCTGGCTGACCTTCGTACTGGCCGCCCTCGCGATCGGCGCGCTCGTGCCGCAGGGCGAGGTCACCGACGCCGAGGGCAGCCTGGGCGCGTCCGCGCAGGCCCAGCAGATCCTCGACGACAACGGCTGGGAGGAGCCCGCCTCGGAGATGGTCCTGGTGCAGCGGGAGGACGAGGTGCCTGACGCCGCCGTCACCGCCGCGCTCACCGACCTGGTCGCCGCCCTGCGCGCCACTCCGGAGGCCACCAACGTCGTCAGCCCGCTGGACGGGGCGCCGCTCGTCTCCGCGGACGGCCGCTCGGCGCTGGTCACCCTCGACATCGCCGGCGACGCGGAGACGGCCGACGAGCGCCTCGAGCCGATCCGGGACGCCGTCGCCGCCGTCGCCGCGGACCACGGCGACGTCCGGGTCGAGCAGTTCGGCGACACCAGTGCCGACGTGGCCATCGGTGACACCCTCGACGAGGACTTCCAGCGGGCCGAGCTGCTGTCCATCCCGATCACGCTGGCCGTCCTGCTGCTGACGTTCGGCGCGCTCGTGGCCGCCGTCCTGCCGCTGGTGTTCGCGCTGACCGCGTTCGTCGGCGCGCTCGGGCTGCTCAGCCTGACCAGCCAGATCTGGCACGTGGACGAGAGCGCGCAGATCGTCATGCTGCTCATCGGCCTCGCCGTCGGCGTCGACTACTCGCTCTTCTACCTCAAGCGCGAGCGGGAGGAGCGGGCGAAGGGCGCCGGCCCGGTCGACGCCCTCGACATCGCCGCCGCCACCTCCGGCCGGTCGGTGCTGATCTCCGGCATCACGGTCGTCGTCGCGATGGCCGGCATGTTCCTCACCGGCTTCTCCGCCTTCACCGGCATGGCCTCGGCCACCATCCTGGTCGTCGCCATCTCGGTGGTCGGCTCGCTGACCGTGCTGCCGGCGATGATGGCGTGGCTGGGCGACCGGGTCGAGAAGGGCCGGCTGCCGTTCTCCCGCCGCCGGGAGGCCCGGCCCGGCCGGTTCTGGCCCGCGGTGCTCGGGGTGGTGCTGCGCCGGCCACTGGTCGCCACGCTGGTCGCCGGGGCGGCCCTCGTCGGCCTCGCCCTCCCCGCGCTGTCGATGGACCTGCGCAACGAGAGCGTCAACGACCTCCCCCAGGACCTCCCGATCATCCAGACCTACAACCGGATCACCGAGGCGTTCCCCGGCGGGCCGTCACCGGCCGCGGTCGTGATCGAGGCGCCGGACGTGGACGCCCCCGAGGTGCAGGCCGCCCTCGCCGACCTGCGCGAGCGGGCGCTGGCCAGCGGGCAGATGAACGACCCGATCGACGTCGAGACCGACCCGGCCGGCACCGTCGCCGTGGTCAGCGTGCCGCTGGTCGGTGACGGCGAGGAGCAGGCGTCGCGCGACGCGCTCGCGACCCTCGAGGACATCGTCCCCGCCACGGTCGGCGCGGTGGACGGCGTGACGGCCGTGGTCAGCGGCGGCACCGCCGAGTCCGTGGCCTTCGACGAGCTCATGGCCGAGCGGACGCCCTACGTGTTCGCGTTCGTCCTCGTGCTGGCCTTCGTGCTGCTGCTCGTCTCGTTCCGGTCGGTGACCATCGCGATCACCGCGATCGTCCTCAACCTTCTCAGCGTCGCGGCGGCGTACGGCGCCCTGGTGCTGGTCTTCCAGGAGGGCGTGGGTGCCGACCTCATCGGCCTGGACCGCACCGACGGCATCGTGAACTGGATCCCGCTGTTCCTCTTCGTGATCCTCTTCGGCCTGTCGATGGACTACCACGTCTTCATCCTGGGGCGGATCCGCGAGGGTCACGACCGTGGTCTGCCCACCCGGACGGCGGTCGCCCGGGGCATCATCTCGTCGGCGGGGACGGTCACCAGCGCCGCGGTGATCATGGTCTTCGTCTTCCTCACCTTCGTGACGCTGTCCATGACGTCGCTGAAGCAGGTCGGGCTCGGTCTGGCGGTCGCGGTGCTGCTGGACGCGACGGTGGTGCGGGCGGTGCTCGTCCCGGCGGTGATGCAGCTGCTCGGCGACGCCAACTGGTACCTCCCGCGGTGGCTGCGCTGGCTGCCGGAGCTGCGGCACGAGGACGCCGCGCCGGTCGCCGTCCCGGCGCCGCGGGTCGTGGAGCACGAGGGCGCCGTCCTGGTCCGCGACTGAGTACCCGCTGCGGTCAGCCGGCGGGGACGACGGACTTGGTGACCTGGCCGAACGCGACCGTGCGGCCGTCGACCGTGGCCTCGGACCGCAGGAAGGCCAGGGTGCGTCCGCGCCGCACCAGCTCCGCCCGCAGGTGCAGCCGGGCGCCCCCGGGCACGGGGCGCAGCAGCGAGGACGTCGCGTCGTGGGTGACGGCGTTCTCGTCGGCCGTCAGCTCCGGCAGCAATCGCAGGTAGGCGGTGACGTCGAGCAGAGCGGCGACAAGCCCGCCGTGCAGCACCGCCGCGTTGTTCAGCGACTCCGGCCCGACCGGCAGGACGGCGCCCGCCCGGGGGTCGGCCGGATCGGCCAGCTCCAGGCCCAGCCACCGGTGCAGCGGTACCTCGAGCACCCCGCGGACCCGGGCGGCGAGGACGTCGTCGTCGAGCACCCCACCACCCTGTCATCCGCCGGTGTGTCGGCGAACGGCGGCGACCGAGTGGCCGAGCGCGCGCAGCAGGTCCGCCAGCTGCGCGCGCTCTCCGGCGGGCAGTCCCGCGAGCAGCTGGTCCTCGAGGGCGATGTGCTCCTCGTAGACGGCGTCGATGCGCGCCAGCCCGGCGGGGGTGAGCTCGGCGTAGACCACCCTCCGGTCGTCGGCGGACCGGACCCGGCGCACCAGTCCCTCGGCCTCCAGCCGGTCGATGCGCAGCGTCGTGGCGGCAGAGGTGAGCAGCGTGGCCTCGGCGAGCTCGCCGGTCGTGCGCCGGTGCGTGGGAGCGGCCCGGCGCAGCTGGGACAGCAGGTCGAAGGCGGCCGTGGTGATGCCGTGCCGGTCGTGCAGCCGGCGGACCGCGGCCCGCCGCATCAGGTCCAGGCGCGCGATCCGCCCGAAGACGCCGATGCTCGCCGGGTCGACGTCCGGGCGCACCGCCGCCCAGCTCTCCACCACGGCGTCGACCTCGTCGGCCTCCCGTTGCACGGTGCCTCCCTGCGATTCCGGACGGATGCCTTGCTGGAAAGACATCGGCAGGCTAAGAATATAAGCGCTTACACATCTGGGCGGAAGCGAACCGTCGCGG
Organism: Trujillonella endophytica; assembly: GCF_019799905.1. Classification (GTDB taxonomy): domain Bacteria; phylum Actinomycetota; class Actinomycetes; order Mycobacteriales; family Geodermatophilaceae; genus Trujillonella; species Trujillonella endophyticus_A. The sequence goes on from NZ_JABGCI010000011.1 coordinate 27,190, forward strand.
CCTCGAGGAGGACCCATGAGCGAGCAGCTGGTCGGGATCGTCGGCGGCGGCGTGGGCGGGATGGCCGCGGCCATCGCACTGCGGCACCTCGGCCGGGAGGTCGTCGTCTTCGAGCAGGCCGCCCGCCTCGGTCGCGTCGGCGCGGACATCAACCTCACCCCCAACGCCGTCCGCGCGCTCGACGGGCTGGGTGTGGGGGAGGGGCTGCGCCGGACGGCGGCCCGGCCCACGCACCGGATCAGCCGCACATGGGACACCGGCGAGGAGACCTCCCGCCTGGAGATGGGCGGCGCCGCCGAGGAGCGCTACGGCTCCCCGCAGCTGACCATCCACCGCGCCGACCTGCTCGACGCGCTCGTGCCGGCCCTCCCCGAGGGCGTGCTCCGCCTGGGCTGCGCGCTGTCGGCGCTGCGCGAGGACGACGACCGCACCGTGCTCGAGTTCGCCGACGGCGCCACGGCCACCGTCGACGTGCTGGTCGGCGCCGACGGGATCCACTCGGTCGTCCGCGAGGCGCTGTTCGGTCCGGAGCAGCCGGAGTTCACCGGGGTCGTGGCCTACCGCGCCGTCGTCCCCGCGGCGCGGCTCGACGTCCCGAACCTGGGCGCCTTCACCAAGTGGTGGGGCCCGGACCCGGCCACTCAGATCGTCACGTTCCCGCTGAACCGCGGGGAGGACGTGTTCGTCTTCGCCACCCGTCCCCAGGACTCGTGGCGCGAGGAGTCGTGGACCGCGCCGGGCGACGTCGGGGAGCTGCGTCGCGCCTATGCCTCCTTCCACCCCGAGGCCCGCGCGCTGCTGGACGCCTGCGACTCGGTGCTGAAGTCCGCGCTGTACGTCCGGGACCCGCTGCCGCGCTGGTCGACCGGCACGCGGACCCTGCTCGGCGACGCCTGTCACCCGATGATGCCGTTCATGGCCCAGGGGGCCGGGATGGCCATCGAGGACGCCGTCGTGCTGGCCCGGTCGCTGGTCGCGCACGGGCCGGGCGACGCCGCCGCCGCGCTCCAGGCCTACGAGGCCGCCCGCCGGCCCCGCAGCGCCGACGTGCAGATCGGCTCGCGCGGCAACGACTGGCTGCGCACCGCCGGCAACGCGGACTGGGTCTACGGGTACGACGCCTGGTCGGTCCCGCTCGGCTGAGCCGGTCCGGGACCAGGTCACGCTCAGGTAAATCCTCGGTCACTTCTCGTCAAACCCTTGACCCCTCAGAGGCATGTGGCAAAGCTGCTTTCAGCATGACTTCTGAGTGCTAAGACACAGTCTCGGCCGCGGCCGGGCGCGGCGAGAGGTTCGACGATGCGCGTACGCGGAACGACGGCTGTTGTCCTGACCGGAGCGCTGGTGGCCCTGGCCGGCTGCGGTTCCGACGAGGACTCGAACTCCTCCGGCGAGGGCTCGGGCGACGGTGGCAGCCTGGAGACGACCGAGGTCACCGTCGGCGTGCTGCCTCTCGCCGATTACGCAGCCGTGTACTGGGCCGACGAGAAGGGCTTCTTCGAGGAGGAGGGGCTCGAGGTCACCCTCCAGCCGCTGCAGGGCGGCCCGATCGGTATCCAGAGCGCGGCCTCCGGCGACGTGGACTTCAGCTTCGCCAACACCATCTCCACCACGATCGCCCAGTCCACCGGCATCCCGGTCGAGGTGGTCGCCCTCTCCAGCGCCATCGGGGACGGCAGCCAGCTCTACGTGGTGCAGCCGGACTCCCCGGTCCAGTCGATCGAGGACCTCGACGGCGTCACGGTCGGGGTCAACACCACGAACAACATCGGCGACGTCACCTTCCGCGCTCTCGCCGACGCCGAGGGCGTGGACGTCGAGCCGGACTTCGTCGAGGTGCCCTTCCCCGAGATGATCGCCGGCGTCCAGGCCGGCTCGATCGAGGTCGGATACGTCCCCGAGCCGTTCGCGTCCGCCGCGACCGCCGCGGGGCTGCGCACCGTCGTCGACCTCACCGACGGGCCGGCGTCCCAGCTGCCGGCGGCCGGCTTCGTCGCCGGGACGTCCTTCGTCGAGGACAACCCGAACACCACGGCTGCCTTCGCGCGGGCGATCTATGCCGCCGGCGCGGACATCTCGGCGAACGAGGACGAGTTCCGCACCTGGCTGCCCACCATCGCCCAGGTCGACGAGGACGTCGCGGCGAGCATGAGCCTGCCGGTCTTCTTCGACGAGGCCGACGCCGACGAGCTGCAGCGCGTGGCGGACCTGCTCATGGACCAGGGCCTCATCGAGGAGTACTCCGTCGAGGAGAACTTCTTCCAGCCCTGACCTGCTGCCGGGGCACGCGCACCACCCGACACCGACGACGGGACCACAGCATGAGAACCCAGGCCCGGGGAGCTGGGCTGGTCGCCCAGTCCCAGCGCGCCCTCGCCCCGTTCCTCCTCGTCCGGCCGCAGTCCCTGGACGCGCTGCGCGAGGCGGTGCACGAGCACCCCGGTGCCACGCTGGTGGCCGGCAGCACCGACGTCTTCGCGCGGATCCGGGAGGGTCTCAGCCCCCGGGTGGTCATCGCACTCCGCGGCGTCCCCGAGCTCGGCTCGATCGATGCCGCGGACGGCGCCCTCCGGCTCGGCGCCACGGTGACCCACCACGCCGGCTGCCGCAGCGACGTCGTGGCCGGTGCGGTCCCCGGCCTGGCCGCGGCGTGGGCACAGATCGCCACCGTCCGCATCCGCCGCAGCGCCACGCTCGGCGGGAACCTGATGGCCCGCCGGGTCCGTTACGAGCTGCCGGTCGTCCTCGGGGCCCTCGGCGCCCGGCTGGAGTTCCTGGGCGGCGCGAATCTGCCGGTGCCCGAGCTCTGGGACGCCGACCTCGCCGAGCTGGGGTGCCTCACCGCCGCCGTCGTCCCCACCGCGGACCTGGTCTGGTCGGGGTACGACCGCTCCCTGCGTCCCCTGACGACGCTCGCCCTGGCGCTGCGCCGGACGGGCGGGGGCATCGCCGTCTCGGCGACCGTCGGCTCGGAGTGCACCCGCCCGGTCACGCTGACGGCCGAGCGGGACGTCGCGGACCTGCGCGACCTGGCGGACCTGGGGGCCGAGCTGGCCGCGGCCCTCCCCGACCACGTCGCCGACGTCAACGGGCCCGCGGACTACCGCCGGCACGTCGCCGGCGTGCAGATCGACCGGCTGCTCGCCCGGGCGGCCACCGACCAGGCAGGAGCCGCGCTGTGACCCAGCCCGACGAGCAGACCACCGTCCGGGTGGACGTCGACGTCAACGGCCGCCACCACGAGCTCGCGGTGCCGACCAGCACCGTGCTGTCGGACCTGCTGCGCGACGAGCTCGGACTCCAGGGCGTGCGGACCTCCTGCGAGCGCGCCGTCTGCGGGGCGTGCACCGTCCTCGTCGACGGCACGCCCACCGCCTCCTGCTCGACGTTCGCCTTCGACGTCGACGGCGCCGCCGTGCGGACGGTCGAGGGTCTCGCCACCGAGGGCGCGCTCTCGCCCGAGCAGCAGGCGTTCGCCGAGTGCGGCGGCTTCCAGTGCGGCTTCTGCACCTCCGGGATGCTGGTGCTCACCAAGGCGCTGCTCGACGAGGACCCCGATCCGAGCCGGGAGACCATCCGGGCCTGGATCAGCTCGAACACCTGCCGGTGCACCGGCTACGAGATGATCCTGGAGTCGGTCGAGCGAGCCGCCCAGCTGCGCGCCGAGCAGGGGATGGGGGCCCGCCGGTGACCGCCGACCCGCGCCGGCTCGCCCCCCGCGAGGGGCACATGCCCGAGCGCGACCGGCCCCGCGCCGACGCCCGGGCGAAGGTCACCGGCCAGGCGACGTACACGACCGACGTCCGCCGCGCCGGGATGCTGCACGCGAAGGTGCTGCGCAGCCCACACGCCCACGCGCGGATCGTCTCCGTCGACGCCTCGCGCGCCCGCGCGCTGCCCGGCGTGCACGCCGTCCTCACCCGGGACGAGGCGGCCGGACTCGCCCCGGTCGGCACGTTCGTCAAGGACTGGCCGGTGATCGCCGGGGACCGGGTCCGCTACCTCGGTGACACCGTCGCCGCCGTCGCGGCCGTCGACGAGCGCACCGCCCTGGCCGCCCTGGACCTCGTCGAGGTCGAGTACGAGCCACTGCCCGCGGTGACCGACGTCGGGGCGGCGCTCGCCGAGGGTGCCGTGGAGGTGTTCCCCGAGCCGCCGCTCGGGATCGTGCCGCACTACGGCCAGGGCGCCTCCGGGGCGCTGCGGCCGCTGCCCAACGTCCCCTACGAGTTCCGCTTCACCATGGGCGACGAGTCGGCGTGGGACGAGTGTGACCACGTCTTCACCGACGAGTTCCGCTTCTCGCGCATGAACCACATGCACCTGGAGCCCTTCGTCACCGTCGCCGAGGCCACCGACGAGGCGATCGAGGTGTGGTCGGCGGCGCAGTCGCCCTTCCCGCTGCGGCGCGACCTCGCCACCGTCTTCGGGCTGCCGGAGAACCGGGTGCGCGTCAACGTGCCCTATCTCGGCGGCGGGTTCGGCGCGAAGCACGGCATCCGGGCCGAGTCGGTCGCCGTCCGGCTCTCCCAGCTCGCCGGCGGGCGGCCGGTGCGCTACTGCATGACGACCGAGGAGGTCTTCCTCACCAGCAGCCAGCACGCCGCCGTCCTGCGCTACCGCACCGGCGTGAAGGCCGACGGCACCTTCGTGGCGCGGTCGGCGGAGGTCCTGCTGGACGGCGGAGCCTACTCCGACCTCTCCCCGCTCGTGGCGGAGAAGGCCGGGTACCGCGCGGCGGGTGCCTACCGCTGGCGGTACCTGGACTCCGTCGCCCGGGCGGTCACCACCAACACCGTGCCGGCCAGCGCGTTCCGCGGCTTCGGCGGCACCCAGGCGACCTGGGCGGGCGAGCGGCAGGTCGACCTCATCGCCGAGCGACTGGGCATGCGCCCCTACGAGCTGCGGCTGAGGAACATGAAGGACCTCGGCGAGCTCTACGCGCCCGGCGAGACCCCGATCGACTCCGACCTCAAGGAGGGGCTGCGGATCGTGGCCGAGGCGATCGGCTACGCCGACCGCGACCGGTCGGGCAACCGCGGCATGGGCGTGGCGGTCGGCATCAAGGACGGCGGCGGCGTCAACAAGCCGGCGCAGGCGCGGGTCAAGGTGACCACCCGCGGCGACGTCCTGCTGCAGTGCGCGCTCACCGAGATGGGCCAGGGCGGGCACTCGGCCATGGCCGCGCTCGTCGCCGAGGTGCTCGGCTGCCCCCGCGAGCGGGTGCGGTACGCGCCGATCGACACCGACCACTCGCCGTTCGACCAGGGCACCAACGCCTCCTCGGGCATCGCGGTCATGGGCTCGGCGGTCACCCAGGCCGCGCTGCGCGCCCGGGACGCGGTGCTGCAGTTCGCGGCCGACCAGCTCGGCGGGGTCGACCCGGCCGGCCTCACCCTCGAGGACTGGACGGTCGTCGACGCGGCGGGGGAGCGGCACCCGCTCGTGCCGTGGATCATGCACACCTTCGGCGGCACCGGCTTCGAGTTCACCGGCGAGGGCTTCTTCAAGGCGACCAACAGCGACCTGGCTCCGCTCGAGGCCCCGTGCATCTTCTGGGAGGTCGGCTGGGCTGCCGCCGAGGTCGAGGTCGACCCCGACACCGGCAAGGTCACGCTGCTGCAGCTCGTGGTCAGCGGCGACGCCGGCCGCGTCATCAGCGAGCTCGGCGCGCGCGGGCAGGACGAGGGCGCCGCCGTCTTCGGGCTGGGCCAGGCGCTGTTCGAGGAGATGCGCTTCGAGGACGGCTGCCTGCTCAACGGGGAGGCGCTGCTCTACCGCGTGCCGCTCGCCGAGGACATCCCCGAGCGGTTCACCTCCATCACCCAGGAACAGGGCCACGCCGCGGGCCCGTTCGGCGCCAAGGGGCTGGCCGAGGGCACGATGCTGCCGGTCGCCCCGGCCATCGCCCAGGCGATCGCCGACGCCGTCGGGGCGCAGCTGACGGAGTTGCCGATGACGCCGGCCCGCGTGTGGGCGGCGCTGCGGGCACGGGAGGCGAGCGAGGCCGCCGGTGCCCCGGCCGCCGGCTGACCCGACCGTCGCGCACCCCGTCCGCTGGACGCGGTACGTCGGGGCGTGGCTGGCCATCGGCAGCTCACCGGGGGCGCTGGTGCTCGGCGCCCAGCTCGCCGACGTGGGCGGGCCGCTGCCGCTGGTCTGGCTCGTGCCCGCGGTGGTGCTCATGGCCGCGCTCCTGCTGCTGCACGGCCGCCTGGGGCTCCGCCCGCCGATCGGGCACGGGCAGACCTTCGCCGAGCTCAGCCGCAGCTACCTGTCGGCGCCGGCACGGACGGCGATCGGCCTGCTGATCGCCGCCGGGATGGTCGGCTGGGTGGGCTTCAGCGTCGGCATCGGCGGCGAGTCCCTGGGCCGGGTGGTCGGTGTGCCGGCGCAGGTCTGCGTGCTGGCGCTCGCCGGCGTGGTCCTGCTGCTGGCGCTCAGCGACGTCCGGTACTGGAACCGGGTGGCCGTGTCGACGACGGTGCTCACGCTGCTCGTGGCTCCACTGCTCCTGCTCGGCGTCGACCGGGTGCGGGCGCCGGTGGTCCCCGCGGCCGGCTCGGGGGCGTACGCGGTGCTGCTCCTGGCCGCGTTCGTCGGCTACGTGGCGGTGTTCATGCTCCGCTCGCCGGACTTCACCGCAGGGCTGGACTCCCGCCCGGCCCTGCTGGTCTGCGTCGCCGCGCTGGTCCTCCCCGCGCTGGGGCTGGTCCTCGTCGGTGCCGCCCTGCACCTGTCGGGGGACACGGCAGGAGACGCCAGCCTGGCCGCCGTCGCCGCCATGCGGCTGGGTGGCGTCCGGGTGGGCGACCTGCTCGTCGCCGTCGCCGTCGTCGCCCCCGCCATCGCGGCGGCGTACTCCGGTGGGCTGGCGCTGAAGACCTTCACCGGAGCCCGTCCCCGGGTGGCCACCGCGCTGGTGACGACGGCGGGCCTCCTGCTCGGCCTGCTCGGCTTCCACCGCGAGCTGGTCGACTGGCTGTCCCTGCTGGCCGGCATCGCCCCTCCGATCGCCGTGCCCTTCTGGTTCGAGGCCGCCCGGCGGCGACGGGGCCGTGCCGCGCGGCGCATACCCACGGGCGTGTGGCTGCCGCCGGCGGCAGCCGGTGGCGCGCTCATGGCTGCCGGGGTGACCGCAGCCCCGCTGCTGGCGCTCGCCGGCGCCCTCGTCGTCGCCTCGCTGTGGGCGCTGACCGGCCCGCGGGGGCCCGCGGCCGGGTCGCGGGGGCCACGCCGGTCGGGGCGGGGCGCCGGGCGCGAACCCTGAGGTGTGCGCCGGGTCACTCTCTGCCAGCGCCCTGTTGCCGATCTGTTAATAACCAAGACTCTTTGCGCTCAGCTATTGACGGCTCGCGGAACTCCCGGCGACCATCTCTGCAGAGATGTGGCCCGCCCCACTACGGCGGCGGCCCGGCCACAGGAGGGGGAGCCCGGGTGAAACTCCTGCACGAGCCGCTCAGCGGACGATCGCAAGCCGTCCTCGGCGTCGTCGGCGTCGTCGGCACCGCGGCGGTCTGGGAAGGGCTCATCCGCTCGGGCCTGCTCGACGTCGCGGGTCTCCCGCTGCCCACCGGCGTCCTCGGTGGCGTCGGCGACCTGCTACCGGACGGCACCTTCTGGGACGCCGTCCTGTTCACCCTCGGCGAGTGGATGCTCGGCCTGGCCATCGCCACGGTCGTCGGCGTCCTGGTCGGCGGCCTGATGGGCGCCTTCCGCAGCGTCTTCCTCGCCTTCGAGTGGCCGGTGGAGGCCTTCCGCGTGCTGCCCTCGGTGGCCGTGGGCCCGATCCTCGTGCTGCTCATCGGCCAGGGGGTGCTCCCGCTGGCGCTCACCGTCGCGCTGGCCTGCGTCTGGCCGATCCTGCTCAACACCATGTACGGCGTCCGGAGCACGGACACCACCGCGGTGATGACGGCGAAGACGTTCGGCAACAGCGACCTCGCCGTCCTGCGCAAGGTGAAGATCCCCAGCGCGCTTCCGTTCGCCTTCACCGGCGTGCGGATCGCCGCCTCCATCGGCCTGCTGGTCGCGGTGAGCGCCGAGCTGCTCATCGGCTCGGGTGACGGCATCGGCGGCTACATCCTCACCAACACCGCCAACGCCACCGACCTGGACATCGTCTACGCGGCCACGCTGGTCGCCGGCGTCCTCGGGGTCGCGGTGAACCTCGCCATGGCGAAGCTCGACGACGTGGTCTTCGGCTGGAAGAAGGGGCTCGCCCAGTGATCGAGCTCGCGAGATCACCCAGAGACACAGCAGCGGCGTCGGTTCCGACGCTGCCGAGCGCCAGCGAGGTGGAGTCGTGACGATCCAGCAGGGCTCAGAGGTCCACGTCCCGCTCAGCGCGCCGGAGTCCGAGGCCGTCGAGGAGCGCGCCGCCGTCCCCGCCCCGCCGCGGCGCACGCTGCGGACCGGCTTCCCGTGGCCGGTGACCGTCCTGCTCCGACTGGTCGCCCCCGCCGCGATCATCGGCATCTGGTACCTGATCTCGCAGCGGGAGCGGTCCGGCCTGTTCGTCAAGGACCCACTCACGTCCTTCGAGCGGTTCGTCGAGGACTTCCTCTCCGGCGACGCGTCCCGCCTCTTCCTGGGTGACGCGACGTTCGACCACCTCTTCCCCAGCGTCGGCCGTGCGCTGGCGGGCCTCGGCATCGCGATCGTCGTCGGTGTCGTCATCGGCGTCCTGCTCGGCATCTCGCCGGTGATGACCGCGCTGTTCCAGCCGCTGGTGCACCTCGGGCGGTCGCTGCCCAGCCCCGCGCTGCTCGGCGTCTTCTTCTTCCTCTTCGGCACCGGCGACTCGCCGAAGATCTTCCTGATCGCCTTCAGCGTCGTCTGGCCCATCCTGCTGAACACCATCGACGGCGTCAGCTCGATCGGGCAGACCCGGGCCCAGGCCGCGCAGGTCTTCCGCATCCCGGGGCGCGACGTGCTCACGCACATCGTCCTGCCCGGGGCCGCCCCGAAGATCTTCGCCGGCATCCGGACGTCGCTGTCGTTCTCGCTGATCCTCATGATCATCTCGGAGCTGCAGAAGTCCGAGAACGGCCTGGGCTACCTGCTCATCCAGTCGCAGCGCACCTTCGACTACGCCGGCTTCTGGGCCGTCCTGATCGTCCTGGTGATCCTCGGCGTGGCCTTCAACACCATCTTCCTGGCAATCGAGCGCCGCGCGCTCGCCTGGCACCGAGGAGCGACCCAGCAGAATGACTGAGACCAGCGTGCCCCCGACCGGGACCAGCGCCGAGCTCCTGCTCGACGCCGTCTCCCGCAGCTACGGCGAGAACCTCGCCGTCCGCAGCATCAGCGCCGAGGTGCCCGCCTCGAAGATCAGCGTCATCGTCGGCCCGTCCGGCTGCGGGAAGTCCACGCTCCTGCGGATCATCTCCGGCCTCGACGAGCCCACCAGCGGGCGCGTCGAGTTCGAGGGGGTCCCGGTCAAGGGCGTCCCCGAGGGCCTGGCGATGGTCTTCCAGGACTACTCCCGGTCGCTGTTCCCGTGGATGCGGGTGGACAAGAACGTCGCCTTCCCGATCAAGCACCTGCCGGCCAAGGAGCGCGCCGAGCGCGTGCGCTTCGCCATGCAGGAGGTGGGGCTCTCCGGCAAGGAGAAGCTCTACCCCTGGCAGATGTCCGGCGGCATGCAGCAGCGCGTGGCGATCGCCCGCGCCCTGGCCAGCCACCCGAAGCTGCTGCTGATGGACGAGCCGTACGCCTCCGTCGACGCGCAGACCCGCGCCGACCTCGAGGACCTGCTCATGCGGATCCAGGCCGAGCTCGGCATCACCGTCCTCGTGGTCACCCACGACATCGACGAGAGCGTCTACCTCGCCGACCGGATCATCGTGCTGTCGGCGCCGCCGAGCGTCGTCACCGAGGTCATCGAGGTCGACCTGCCTCGGCCGCGCGACCACATCGCCACCAAGACCGACCCGCGGTTCGTGGAGATCCGCGGTCACGTCACCCGCCTGCTCCGGAGCAAGGAGCACGCCGCTCCCGTCTGACCACGGCGGTCCCCGGACCGCCGGACCCGACGTGGCCACCGGCCACGCTCGTCCTGATCGTTTGGTGCTCAGCTTCTTACGTCGGAGGTATTTCATGAGGTTCCGTGGTGTGGTGGCGGGAGCGACCGCGTTCGCCATGCTGGGTCTGGCCGCGTGCGGCTCGGACGACGACAGCGACAGCAACAGCGGCGGCGGAGGCGGCGGGGGTTCCGCCGACGGCGAGCTCGAGACCACCGAGGTCACCGTCGGTGCACTCCCGCTGGCCGACTACTCCGCCCTGTACTGGGCGCAGGAGAACGGCTTCTTCGAGGAGGAGGGCCTCACGGTCACCCTCGAGCCGGTCCAGGGTGGGCCGCAGGCCGCGCAGAACGTGGCCACCGGCGAGCTGGACATGAGCTTCTCGAACACCATCTCGACCTCGATCGCCGCGCAGAGCGGGCTGCCGATCCAGACCGTCGTCCTCACCAGCGCCCTCGGCCCCGGCGGGCTCTCGGTCTACGTCACCCCGGACTCGGACATCCAGGACCTCCAGGACCTGGACGGCGCCACCATCGGGATCAACGCCACCAACAACATCGGTGACGTCACCCTGCGGAACCTCCTCAACGAGGAGGGTCTGGACGACGTCGAGCCGACGTTCGTCGAGGTGCCCTTCCCGGAGATGCTCTCGGGTGTCCAGGCCGGCTCGATCGACGTGGGCTACTCGCCGGAGCCGTTCTCCTCGGCGGCCCTGGGTGCGGGCATGCGCGAGATCGTGGACCTGACCGACCCGGCCGGCCCGAACGACGGCCTGGCGGTCTCGAACTTCATCGCCAGCGACCAGTTCATCGAGGACAACCCGAACACGGTCGCCGCCTTCGCCCGCGCGATGTACGCCGCCGGCGAGGACATCGTGGCCAAGGAGGCCGAGTGGCGCGAGTGGCTGCCGACCATCGCCCAGGTGTCCCCGGAGGTCGCGCAGGAGATCGCGCTGCCGGAGTTCCTGACCGAGACCGACGTCGACCGGATCCAGGAGGTCGTCGACATCCTCATCGAGCAGGAGCTGCTCGAGGACGGCTACGACCCGGCCGACGACACCTACGTCCCCGAGAGCTGACCGTCCCGTGACCGCCCGAGCCGATGCCGTGCCCGGCGCCCCGGGGGGTGCCGGTACGCCCGGCACTCCGGGGCCGGGGCTCCGCGTGGCCCTGCTGGGTCACGGCGCCATCGGCCGGGTGGTCGCCCGGGAGCTCCTGGCCGGGGCGGTGGACGGCGCCACGCTGGTGTGCGTCGTCAACCGCTCGCCGGTCCCGGAGCTGCCGGTCCCACGGTTGTCGCTCGCCGACGCCATCGACGCGGCGGACGTCGTCGTCGAGTGCGCCGGCGCCGCCGCCCTGCTCGAGGCGGTGGAGCCGGTGCTCACCGCGGGCTGCGACCTCGTCGTGAGCTCCGTGGCGGGCCTGCTCGATCCCGCGCTGGCCGGCCGCCTCGGCGAGTTCGGCCCCGGCCGGCTGCGCTGCACCCACGGGGCGCTGGGCGGCCTGGACCTGCTGGCCTCGGCCGCGGCCGTCGGCGGGCTGGACCGGGCGGTCCTGCGGACGACCAAGAAGCCGGTCGCCCTGGTGCAGTCCTGGATGGACGAGGCCGAGACCCGTCGGGTCGGGGAGGCCACCGAGGACGTGCTCGTCTTCGCCGGCACCCCGGCCGAGGCGGCCCGGCTGTTCCCCCAGTCGCTCAACGTGGCCGCCGCCCTGGCGCTGGCCGTCGGGGACCCCGGCATCGTCCGTGTCGAACTGCACGCCGACCCGGCCGCCGAGCTCACCACGCACCGCATCGAGGCGTCGGGGTCCCAGGGCACCTACGTGTTCGAGGTCCAGAACCGGCCGACCCCCGACAATCCCCGCACCAGTGCCGTGGTGCCGTACTCGATCCTGCGCACGCTGAGCGGGCTGACCGCCCGGCCGCCGCTGATCGCCTGAAGTCCACGGGCCCGATCCCTTGACCGTGGCCCAGGCCACTCCTACATTCGTAGACAGATCTCTGAGCGCTAAGAAGATGAGCCCTCAGAGGGGCACCACCGAAGGAGACACCATGACCGAACGGCTGGAACTCGAACGGGACGTGCCCAGCGCCGCCGAGCGGTCCTCCGCCGCCGCGGGCCTGGAGGGATCGCTGCGGGACGAGATCCCCGTGGCCGGCCGCTGGCAGCGAGGGAGCGGGGAGCTCATCGAGTCGGTCGACCCGGCCACGGGCGAGGTCTTCGCCACGCTGCACGCCGCGACCGTCGACGACGTCGACCGCGCGGTGCGTGGCGGCCTGCGGGCGGCCGCGGAGTCCGGGTGGACGGCGATGCTGCCGCACGAGCGCGCCCGCGTCCTCTACCGCATCGGCGAGGCACTCGAGCGCGACGCCGACACGATCTCGGCACTGCAGACCCTGGACACCGGCAAGACCCGGGGCGAGACGACGGCGCTGTGCCTGAGCGCGGCCAACACCTTCCGCTACATGGCCGCGACGCTGGAGACGATGGTCGGGGACATCACCCCCTCCCGCGGCGCGTACCTGACCTTCGCCACGTGGGAGCCGATGGGCGTCGTCGGCGCCATCACCCCGTGGAACTCGCCGATCGCCAGCGACGCGCAGAAGATCGCCCCGGCGCTGGCCGCCGGCAACGCCGTGGTGTCCAAGCCGCCGGTCTGGGCGCCGTGGGTGACCCTCCACCTGGCGCGGCTGGCCGAGGAGGCCGGGCTGCCCGCCGGTTTGCTGTCGGTGCTCCCCGGCGCCGGCCGCACCGTGGGCGAGGCCCTGGTGGCGCACCCGGGGATCTCGAAGATCAGCTTCACCGGCGGCACCACCACCGGCAAGCACCTCGGCGAGGTCGCCGCCCGCAAGGTCATGCCGGTCACCCTCGAGCTCGGCGGCAAGTCGCCGACGATCGTCTTCCCGGACGCCGACCTCGACCAGGCCGTGGCCGGCGTCGTCTACGGCGTCTTCTCCTCGACCGGCCAGAGCTGCATCGCCGGCTCGCGGGTCTTCGTGCACCGCGAGGTCGCCGAGGAGTTCACCGCCCGCCTGGTCGCCGCCACCGAGCGCCTCGTCGTCGGTCCCGGCGACGACCCGCGCACCCACGTCGGGCCGATGATCACCCACTCCCACCGGGACGGCGTGGCACGGATGGTCGACGACGCCGTCGCCGCCGGCGCCACCGTGCTGACCGGGGGACGCATCCCCGCCGACGACGGGCTCGCCGCCGGCGCCTACTACCTCCCGACGATCCTCACGGGCGTCACCAACGGCGACACCATCAGCCAGGAGGAGGTCTTCGGCCCGGTCGCGGTGCTGATGACCTTCGGCGACGAGGACGACCTGGTCGAGCAGGCCAACGACACGGTCTTCGGCCTGGCCGCGGGCATCTGGACCCGCGACTTCCCCCGCGCCTGGCGGATCGCCCGCGCCGTCAAGGCCGGGACGGTCTGGGTCAACACCTACAAGCAGTTCAGCATCTCCACCCCCTTCACCGGGCTCAAGGAGAGCGGCATCGGCCTGGAGAAGGGCCGCGACGGTATCCGCTCCTACATGCACCAGAAGTCCATCTACGTCGACGTCAGCGGACGCCCGATCGCGTGGGGCGCCCCGGGAGGGTTCGAGCGATGAGCACGAGCACGCAGATCAGCGGCGCGCACCCCTACAGCCCGGCCTTCGCCGTCGGGGACATGGCCTTCGTCTCCGGCGCCCTGTCGGTGGACGCCGACGGCGTCGCCGTCCCCGGCCGCACCGAGGCGCTCGAGGCCGCCACCGCCCGGCTCGGCGAGCGGCTGGAGACCGTCGGCATGGACCTGGAGGACGTCGTGAAGACGACCTACTTCGTCACCGACCTGACCCTGCGCACCGAGGCCAACGCCCACTACCAGCGGGTGTTCGCCGAGCCGCGGCCGGCGCGCAGCTTCGTCGAGGTGGCGGGCCTGCCCTACGGGGCCACCGTGGAGATCGAGGCGATCGCGCACCGCGGTCGCGCCCACTGAGCCGAACCCGTCCCGCTCCCTCCAGCACCACTCACATCCGAGGAGAACCGCAGTGACCACCGAGCAGACCACCACCGCGCAGGGCACCGACCTCGAGACCCTCATCGACTCCTGCATCGCCAGCGCCGACAGCCGGTACGAGGACTGGGACGCCCTCGGCTTCCAGGCCGCCCAGGGCGGCGACCGCTTCAAGCGCGCGCAGATCCGCTACATCGGCTCCGGTGCGACCGGCGACCACTCGGCCGACAGCCGGACCCTCCAGCCCGAGCACTTCACCTTCTCCAACATGAAGCTCCCGGCCGGCGCGGTGGGCCCCGAGCACACCCACCACGACGTCGAGGAGGTCTTCTTCGTCCTCGAGGGGAAGCTCGAGGTCGCCGTCCACGACGTCGAGGACGGCACGAAGGTGGCCAAGCGGGTCCTGGGCTACCGCGACCTCATCCGCGTGCCGGCGGGGGTGCCCCGCTCGCTGAAGAACGTGGGCGACACCGATGCGCTGTTCTGCGTCGTCATCGGCGCACCGAAGCCGCAGCTGCCGACCTACCCGCCGTCGTCGGAGATGTACGGCGTCAAGCGCTGACCCGCGCCTGAACCACACGACACAGAGCTGGGGAGTCCGGGCATGGAGAGGAACCTCGCGGGCGAGGACGGGCGGCACACGCTGCGCGTCCAGCAGAAGACCTGGGAGGCCGACGGCATCACGAGCGTGACGCTGGTCGACCCCGCGGGCGGCGCCCTGCCCACCTGGAAGCCGGGTGCGCACCTGGCCCTGCACCTGCCGAACGGGCTGGTGCGCGAGTACTCGCTGTGCTCGGACCCCTCGGACTCGACCCGGTGGACGGTCGCGGTGCTGCGCACCCCCGACTCGCGTGGGGGCAGCAGCCACATCCACGACGCCCTGCCGGTCGGCGCGCACATCGCCGTCGACGGGCCGCGGAACGCCTTCCACCTGGAGGAGGCGCCCAAGCACTTCCTCATCGCGGGCGGCATCGGGATCACGCCGATCATCACCATGGCCCGCGAGCTCGAGGCACGCGGCGCCGACTGGGCGATGCTCTACACCGGCCGCAGCCGGCAGACGATGGCGTTCCTGAGGGACGTCGAGACGCTGCCCCGCGAGCGGGTGCACGTACACGTCGACGAGGAGAACGGGCGCTACCCCGACCTCAAGGCGATCCTGCACAGCCAGGACCCGCGGACGCTCGTCTACTGCTGCGGCCCCACCCCGCTGATGGACGCCGTCGCCGAGGCGATGGAGGACCCGGCCCTGCTCCGGCTCGAGCGGTTCAAGGCGCCGGAGCGGGTCGTCCCCGAGGGGGAGACCGACCAGGCGTTCGACGTCGTCCTGCAGTCGACCGGCGAGCGCATCCCGGTCGGCCCCGAGACCTCGGTCCTGCAGGCGCTGGAGGACGCCGGCGTGCCGGTCCTGTCCTCCTGCACCGAGGGCATCTGCGGCACCTGCGAGACCGGGGTGATCAGCGGCGACGTCGACCACCGGGACTTCCTCCTGAGCCCGGAGGAGCACGAGGCCGCCGGGACGATGATGGTCTGCGTCTCCCGCTGTCGCGGCCGCGAGCTCGTCCTCGACCTCTGATGAAGGACCCCGTCCTCCTCACCCCTCGCGAGCTCGGGGCGAGCCTCTGGACGGGGCCGCTCCAGCACCTCACCAAGGAGAAGTCATGAGCACCGACCGCATGCACTACGCCGACGAGCCGGTCGTCCGGCTGCGGGCCCTGCGCTCGGTCACCCTCGGGGTGCCCGACCCGGTGACCTCGAAGGACTTCTACAGCGAGGCGTGGGGCCTCGGGCTCAGCGACGCCGACACCGACCGCTTCTGGCTGCGCGGCACCGGCGAGGAGCACCACGTCCTCGAGCTGCAGAAGGCCGAGCAGAACTCCCTCGGCGGGGTCAGCTTCGCCGTCGGCACCCGCCGGGAGATCGACGACGCCGCCCGCCGGCTGAGCGACCTCGGCGTCCCCCTGCTGCGCGAGCCCGGCCCGTACGACGACGCCGCCGGCGGCTACGGCCTGGCCCTGGTCGACCCCGAGGGCCGCGTGGTCGAGCTGGCCGCCGACGTGCACGCCGTCGTCCGCCAGGACCAGGGCGGGTACTCCGCACTGCCGAAGAAGCTCGCCCACGTCGTCCTCAACACCGTCGACATCGACCGCGCCACCGCCTTCTACTGCCAGGTGCTGGGCATGCGGATCTCCGACTGGTCCGAGCACCAGATGTCGTTCCTGCGCTGCAACCCCGAGCACCACGTCATCGCCTTCAACCAGGCGCCGTGGACGTCGGTCAACCACGTCGCCTACGAGATGGCGTCGGTCGACCACTTCATGCGCGGCATCGGCAGCCTCAAGGCGCACGGCGTCACGCCGCAGTGGGGGCCGGGCCGGCACGGCCCCGGCGACAACACGTTCTCCTACTACACCGACCCCGCCCAGCTGGTCTGCGAGTACACCTCCGAGGTCATCCAGGTCGACGAGGACTCCTGGCTGTGCCGCACCTGGCGCCGCACCCCGGAGCTGTCCGACCAGTGGCGCACCGCCGGCCCGCCCAGCACGTCGGTCCGCTCGGCCATGGCCGGGATCCCCGACGCCGGGGCCCGCGCGCTCGTCGACGCCAAGCCGGACTACTTCCTGCCCGTCGCCGAGGACAACGGCGCCGGCCTCGGGGTCGGGGTCGAGGCCTGACGTGTCCGCTCCCGCCCGCACCCGCCTGGCCGGAGGGCTCGCCGTCACCGACGAGGGGACCGGCCGCCCGGTCCTCCTGCTGCACGGCATCGGCGGCAGCGCGGCCTCCTGCGCCGGCCTGGCCGGTGAGCTGGCCGTCGCCGGCGCCCGGGCGATCGCCTGGGACGCCCCCGGGTACGGGGAGTCGGCCGACCCGGCCGGCCCGGCCGACGTCGACTACCCCGCCCGGGTGCTGGCGCTGCTGGACGAGCTGGGGCTGGACCGGGTCGACCTGTTCGGCACCTCCTGGGGCGGCGTGATCGCCACGCTGGTCGCGGCCCGGCACCCCGAGCGGGTCCGCACCCTCGTGCTGGCCGACTCGACCCGCGGGTCGGGGACCGCCCCGGAGAAGGCGGCGGCGATGCGGGCGCGCGCCACCGAGCTGGCCGAGCAGGGCGCCCGGGCCTTCGCCGCCGCCCGCGCCCCGCGGCTGGTGGCGCCCCGCTGCGACGCCGGCACCGCCGACGCCGTCCGCGACGAGATGGCGCGGGTGCGGCTGCCCGGCTACGCCGCCGCCGCCGACTTCATGGCGGACACCGACACCGCCGCCCTGCTGCCGGCCATCGCGGTGCCGACGCTGGTGCTGGTCGGCGAGCACGACGTCGTCACCGGCGTCGAGGAGTCGCGGCTGCTGGCCGACCGCATCCCCGGTGCCCGGCTCGTGGTCGTCCCCGGGGCCGGGCACGCCGCGCTCACCGAGAAGCCCACCGAGGTCGCCCGCGCGGTGCTGGACCTGTGGGCGGTGGCCCCGTGAGCCGCCTGGCCGTGGTGACCGGCGCCGCCCGCGGGCTGGGCCGGGTGATCGCCGAGACCCTCGCCGCGCAGGGGGACCGGCTGGTCCTCGGCGACATCCGCGGTGAGCTCCTCGAGCAGACCGCCGCCGAGCTGCGGGCCGGCGGCGCCGAGGTGCACGCGCTCGACCTGGACATCGCCGAGCCGCGGTCGGTGGCCGCCCTGGCCGAGGCCACCGAGTCGCTGGGCGGCGTCGACGTCCTGGTCAACAACGCCGCCCTGGCCGACGGGGTCGGGGGCGACGCGTTCTGGGAGCTCGACGTCGAGGCCTTCCGCCGGATCATGACCGTCAACGCCCTCGGCACCTGGCAGGTGGCGGCCCGGCTGGTCCCGCAGATGCTGGACAAGGGGGCGGGCGCGATCGTCAACGTCGCCTCCGACACCGCGATCTACGGCTCCCCGCGGCTGGTGCACTACGTCGGTTCCAAGGGCGCGGTCATGGCGATGACCCGGACGATGGCCCGCGACGCCGGTCCGCACGGCGTCCGCGTCAACGCCGTGGCCCCCGGGCTGATCCGGGTCGAGGCGACCGAGACCGTCCCGGACCACCGCTACCAGCTCTACGCCGACAACCGCGTGCTGCCGCGCGAGCAGACGCCGCAGGACGTCGCCGACCTCGTCGCCTACCTGCTCTCGGACAAGGCGGGCTTCATCACCGGCCAGGTCGTGGCCGTCGACGGCGGTTTCGTGATGCCGCAGTGACCGCACGGACCGAGGAGGAGGGCTGACATGGACCTGCAGCTGAGCGGGCGCACCGTCGTCGTCACCGGGGCGAGCTCCGGCGTCGGCCTGGCCACCACGCGCCTCCTCGTCGAGGAGGGGGCCGACGTCGTCGCCTCGGCCCGCGACCTGGACCGCCTCCAGCAGGCCGTCGGCGCGCTGCCCGGCCCCGGCAAGGTGCACGCCGTCTCCTGCGACGTCGTCGACCGCGCGTCGGTCGAGGCGATGGTCGCCGAGGGCGTCGAGGTGTTCGGCGGGGTGGACGGCGTGGTGTGCAACGCCGGCCGCTCGCTCATGGCGCCCATCACCGAGACCACGGACGACCAGATCCGCGAGGAGCTGGACCTCAAGGTCTTCGGCGCGTGGAACGTCGTCCGCGCCGCCCGCCCGCACCTGGCCGCCTCCGACGTCGCCTCCGTGGTCAACGTCAACGCGATCCTGGCCAAGCAGCCGGAGGCGCGGCTGGCGATCACCTCCGCGGCCCGCGCCGCCCTGCTCAACCTGACCCGCACGCTGTCGGCGGAGCTCGGACCCGAGGGCATCCGGGTCAACTCGGTCGCCCTGGGCCTCGTCGACACCGGCCAGTGGCGCCGCCGCTACGAGGCGGCCGGCACCGGCCAGAGCTACGAGGAGTGGAGCGCGGAGATCGCGGCCGACCGCGGCATCGCGCTGGGCCGCTTCGGCCGCGCCGAGGAGGTCGCCTTCCCGATCGTCTCGCTCCTGTCGCCCCTGTCCTCCTACTGCACCGGCGCCACCATCGACGTCGGTGGCGGCGTCTCCCGCTACATCTGAGTAAGGACCCCCGTGCCCCCCACCACTCACGAGCTCGCGGCGGGGCCCTGCACGAGGGCCGGCCGAAGGAAGGTCTCATGACCAGCACCGAACGTCCGCCCACCGGCGGCGACGTCCTCGTCGCCGTCATGAAGCGGCACGGCATCGACACCGCCTTCGGCGTGATCAGCGTGCACAACCTGCCGCTGGTCGAGGCGGTGGCCCGCGAGCTGCGCTTCGTCGAGATGCGCCACGAGGCCGCCGTCGTCAACGCCGCCGACGGGTACGCCCGCGCCACCGGCCGCATCGGGGTCGCACTCACCAGCACCGGCACCGGAGCGGGCAACGCCGCCGGCTCGATGATCGAGGCGCTCACGGCCGGCAGCCGCGTCCTGCACGTCACCGGCCAGATCGACAGCGAGCACTACGACCCCTCGGCGCCGGGCTCGGCCCGCGGGGTCATCCACGAGTTCCCCGGCCAGCGGAAGATGCTGGAGGCGATCTCGGCGTTCGCCGCGACCGTCCCGTCGGCGGACCGCGCGGAGGCCACCCTCGAGGAGGCGATCGCCGCCATCACGGGCACGCCGAGCGGCCCGGCGAGCGTCGAGTGGCCGTCGGACCTGCAGTACCTCGCCCGGCCGGACGACCAGCAGCCGTACACCGCCGGGCCGGCCTCCGTGCCGCACCCGGCCGACGACGCCCTCGACGCCGCCGCCGCGCTGCTCGCCGCCGCGCACCGCCCGCTGCTGTGGGTCGGCGGTGGCGCGGCCGCCGCGCCCGCGGAGCTCGCCGAGCTCGTCCACCGGCTCGGCGCCGGCGTGCTGACCAGCAACTCCGGGCGGGCGATCGTCCCCGAGGACGATGCCCTGGTCATCGGCAACTTCGCCAGCACCCCGGCCGTCGCCCCGCTGCTCGCGGAGGCGGACCTGCTGCTCACCGTCGGCACCCACTTCCGGTCCAACGAGACGAAGAGCTACGCCCTCGAGCTGCCCAAGCGGCACGTCCAGATCGACGTCGACCCCGCCGCCGTCGGCCGGGTGTACCCCGCCGAGGTCGGTCTGGTCGGCGACGCCCGGGCGGTGCTGGCCGCGCTGCTGGAGCGGCTGCCGTCGGTCGCGACCGAGGCCGGCTGGTCCGACCGGGTGACGGCGGTGCGCGAGCAGGTGCGCGCCGACCTGTCGGCCTACATCGGCGGGTACGCCGAGATCTGCTCCGGCCTGCGCACGGTGCTGCCCCGGGAGTCCGTCGTCGCCCGCGACGTCACCATCCCGTCCAGCCAGTGGGGCAACCGCCTGCTCGAGTTCTACGACCGGCGCTCCAACGTGTTCCCGCTCGGCGGCGGCATCGGCCAGGGCCTGGCCATGGGCATCGGCGCGGCGGTCGGCCGGCCGGAGTCCCCGACCGTCGTCATGGCCGGCGACGGCGGTCTGGCCGTGCACCTCGGTGAGCTCGCGTCGCTGTGCGGCACCGGCGCGTGGGTCGTCGTCCTCGTCTTCAACGACGGCGGCTACGGCGTCCTGCGGAACATGCAGCGGGCCAACGGCTTCGACGTCACCGGCGTGGACCTGTTCACCCCCGACTTCGGCAAGCTCGCCGCCTCCCTGGCCATGCCGTACTGGCTGGTCCAGGGCCCCGGCCGGTTCGAGGAGGTGCTGGGCGAGGCCGTCGCGGCCCGCCGGCCGGTGCTCGTCGAGGTCGACGTGACCGCGCTCGACCCCGTGCCGGGCGCCTTCACCCCGCCCGTGCACATCCCGACCCCGGAAGGGAGTCACTGACATGCCCGTCGACGACGAGCTGAGCGCGGGCGTCCTCTGCCTGCGGTCCGGCGGCGAGCCCACCGACTGGTTCCTGGACCAGGTGCACGCCCTGGGCGCGGTCGAGTGGGGTGCCGACGGCGACCCCGGCGACGACGACTGGCTCGCCCAGGCGGCCGGCGCGATCACCCGGCACGCGGCAGGAGGCCCGGTGCACGTCCTCGCCGCGGGGACGGCGGTGCCGCGGGCGCTGCTGCTGGCGGCGCGACACCCCGAGCTGGTGGTCAGCGTCCTGGCCGCCGACCCCGAGGTCGACGAGGCCGACCCGGCCTACTGGGAGGTCCTGCGCCAGGTGCAGGTCCCGACGCTCGTCGTCGTGGCCGCGCCCCGCCCCGACACCGACACCTCCATGGCGCAGACCGTCGCCGGCGGCGTCCCCAACGGCGTGATGGTGATCGTCGACGGCACCGCCGCCCCGGTCCACCGCAGCAACCCCCGCTCGTTCACCGAGTGGGTCACCGCGTTCATGTCCATCGCCGAGGGGCTCTCGTCCCTCGTGCCCCCGGCCAGGGAGGAAGCGCATGCCTGAGCAGTACCTGGAAGAGCACCAGACGCACCCGCACCCCATCAGCCCGTACGAGATGAAGCTCTCCGGCGCGATCATGGAGGTCTTCGGGCGCGGTGTGCACGACCTGCCCGGCCTCGTCGAGGGCCTCAACGGGCTGGGCCTCAACGCCCCCGACGGGGGCCCCTGGACCGCGGACTCGCTCCGCGCCGAGATGCGCCGACTGGGAGACTGAGATGACCACCCCCTCCACCGCGCCCGCCACCACACCCGCCGCCCCGGCCCGCCCGCGGCCGGTCCGGACGCCGAAGGTCGTCGGCACCCGCCGCACGCTCTCGGCCGAGGAGTTGGCGGCCACCGGCCTGCGCGACCGCTGGTACCCGATCCTGCCGTCGCGGTTCGTCGCCCCGGGCGAGATGACCAAGGTGACCCGCCTGGGCGTCGACTGGCTGCTGTTCCGCGACGCCCAGGGCCGGATCTCGATGCTCGAGGACCGCTGCCCGCACCGCAGTGCCCCCCTGTCGGCCGGCCAGCACCTCGGCGACCGGGTGGCCTGCCGGTACCACGGCGTCCAGGTCGACGGCACGGGGACGGTCGTCTCCGTGCCCGGCATGCCCGGCTGCGCCCTCGAGGGCAAGAAGGCCACCGTCTCGCTGAGCGTCGCCGAGGCCGCGGACACCATCTTCGCGTTCGTGCCGCTCACCGAGGACTCGCAGCCGACCGAGTTCGTGCTGCCGGACCGGCTGGCCGACCCCGCCGTCTCGTGGTTCCCCAACTTCGCCGAGTGGGCCGGGCCGTGGCGGTTCTACATGGACAACGTCCTGGACCCCATGCACGGCGCCTTCCTGCACCGGGACTCGCACTCGATGTTCGGCGGCGACACCTCCGCCCGGTTCCGCATCCGCGAGACCGACCGCGGGTTCTTCTTCGAGAAGACCGACCAGCGCGGCGTCAACTTCGACTGGGTCGAATTCGCTCGCGGCGCCATGGACTACGTCGACCTGGAGATCCCCTACGCCCAGAACGCCGGCCCCGGCGGGACGTTCGGCATCGTCGGCATGGCCACGCCGATCGACGAGGACAACTCCGCGATCTTCCACTGGCGGACCCGCAAGGTGGAGGGCTGGGAGCGCGAGGTGTGGCGCTTCCTGTACCGCACCCGGCTGGAGGCCAAGCACTGGGCGGTGCTCGAGCAGGACCGCATCGTGCTCGAGGCGCTGGCCGCCGATGCCGACGTCGACGAGCACCTCTACCAGCACGACCTCGGCGTCTCCCGCATCCGCCGGATGTACCGGGCCGACGCGCAGGCGCAGGCCGCGAAGCTGGTGGCCGCGGCGAATGGCTGACCCGGGTGCCTCGGCGGGGGAGGGGCAACTCGCCCCCGCCGAGGAGACCATGCTGCTGACGGTCTTCCTGCGGCACGACCAGACGCAGGACCTGGTGCAGCAGCGGGACAAGCTCGACGCCGTCGACTGGTGGAACGGCTTCCCGCCCGAGGGCTGCGAGGTCGTCTCCTGGGTGGTCGCGATGGGCGTGGGCCAGATCGTCACTCTGCGGCTGCCGCCCCGGCTGCTGCAGGTGGTGAACGTCGAGCTGGAGCGCCGCGCGTGGGGTGTCTTCCAGACCGACTTCTACCCCACCTACGACTTCCTGGAGACCCGGCAGCGCCTGGTCCGCGAGGCCAACGAGAGGACGGGACGGGCATGAGGGTCGGCGCGGAGTCGGTGCCGGAGCCGCCGCGGCCGGGGATGTTCAGCAACGCCCGGGTGCACGGCGACCACTTCTTCCTGTCCGGCATGCACGCCGGCGGGCCGGACGGTCCGGTCGGCGGGGACGACGTCTACCTGCAGGCGAAGGAGACGTTCCGCCGGGTGCGCGAGCTGACCGAGGCCTGCGGTGCCGCGGTCGACGACATCCTGGTCCTGCGGGTGTACCTCACCGACGTCGACGACAAGGTCGCCGTCGGCCGGGCCCGCGGTGAGGTCTTCTCCGGGGACCTCCCCTGCTCCACGCTGGTGCAGGTGGCCGCCCTGGTCGACCCCGGCCTCAAGGTCGAGGTCGAGGCGCAGGGGATCAAGGGCAGCGCCTCCGGCTCCTGAACCCCGGCCACGATCAGCTCACCTGATCATCGAGCGTCCTCCCTCACCGTCCGCGGTGGGGGAGGACGCTGCACGATCAGGGTCCCTGATCGTGGCGTGGCCGCGGGGACCGTCAGCTCTCGGCGGCAGTCGCGGACAGCTCCAGGCCGGGAGTCGCTTCCTGGAGGCAGTCGAAGAGGCGGCCGAGCAGGCGGGCGAGGTCCTCGCGCTCCTCGGTGGTCAGGCCCTCGAGCATCCGGGCCATGTTGTCGAAGTGCAGGTCGGCCGTGCGGTCCACCAGGGCGCGCCCGGCGTCGGTGAGCGACACGTAGACCATGCGGTGGTCCTCGGGGTCGCGCTCCCGGCGCACGAGGCCCTCCTTCTCCAGCCGCTTGACCCGCAGCGTCAGCCCACCGGTGGTCACCAGCGTCTGCCGGGCCAGCTCGCCGGCGCTGAGCCGCTGGTCGGCACCGGAGCGGCGCAGCGCAGCGAGGACGTCGAAGCCGGGCTCGGTGGCGCCTGCCTCGGTGAAGCGCTCGCCGATCGCGCTGCGGTAGAGCAGGAAGCTGCGGTGCAGCCGGCCGAACACCTGCATCGCGGAGACGTCGAGCTCCGGCCGGACCCGGCCCCACTGGCCGATGATCTCGTCCACGGCGTCCCGGGCCCGGGCGCCGACGGCGTCGGTCGTGGTCATGGTCCTCCTCGTGCCGGTGGTGCCTGTGCGCTCCGTAACATCTTGGCACTGAGAATCTTTCCTCGTTTTGTGATCCGGACCTCAGTTGGGCCGGTTCTCGCGTTCGCTGGTGCGGACGCGGGCTAGCAGGTGAGGATGCGCGGGGACCGGCACCGTGGCCGGTGGGCAGGGGAGCGCATGAGCGAGGACGATGCCGCCGGCCGGCTGATCGAGCAGCCGGTCCGCCCGCTGCCGGGGCCCGGGCGGGTGCTGCGCGACGCCGGCCCGGTGTACGCGGGCAACGCGCTGGTCGGCTTCGTCTTCGCCGCCACGGGCCCGGTCGCGGTGATCCTCGCGGTCGGCGCGCAGGGCGGGCTCTCCCAGGCTCAGATCGCCAGCTGGGTCTTCGGCGCCTTCTTCCTCAACGGCGTCCTGACGGTGCTCGCCTGCTGGCTCTACCGGCAGCCGCTGGCGTTCTTCTGGACGATCCCCGGCACCGTCCTCGTCGGCCCCGCGCTGGGGCACCTGAGCTGGCCGGAGGTCGTCGGCACCTTCATCGTCACCGGCCTGCTGATCGCCGCGCTCGGGCTGAGCGGGCTCGTGCGGCGGGTGATGGACCTCGTCCCCATGCCGATCGTCATGGCCATGGTCGCCGGCGTGTTCCTGCGCTTCGGGGTGGACCTGGTCCGCTCGCTGCAGGAGGACGCGGCCGTCGCCGTCCCGATGGTCGTCGTCTTCCTGGCCCTCAGCGCGCTGCCGGCGCTCGGGGCGCGGGTCCCCCCGGTGCTCGGCGCGCTCGTCGTGGGCGCGGTCGCCGTCGCGCTGTCCGGCCGGTTCGATCCCGGGACCGCCGACGGCGTGCTCGCCGCGCCGGTGTTCACGGCCCCCGCCTGGTCGCCGCAGGCGATGCTGGAGCTCGTGGTCCCGCTGGCGATCACCGTCCTGGTCGTGCAGAACGGGCAGGGCGTGGCCGTGCTCCGCGCCGCGCGGCACGATCCGCCGGTCACCGCGATCACCGTCGCCTGCGGCGTGTGGTCGGTGCTCACCGCCGCCGTGGGCACCGTGTCGACCTGCCTGACCGGTCCGACGAACGCGCTGCTCTCGGCCTCCGGCGAGCGCTCCCGGCAGTACACGGCCGGCGTGCTGTGCGGCGTGCTCGCGCTCGTGTTCGGGCTGTTCGCGCCCCTGTTCACCGGGCTGATGCTCGGCACGCCACCCGCCTTCGTCGCCGCGCTCGGCGGGCTGGCGATGCTGCGGGTGCTGCAGACGTCGTTCGTCACGGCCTTCGGCGGTACCCGGCCCTTCGGGGCGCTGGTCACGTTCGTGGTCACGGTCGCCGACGTGACGGTGCTGAACATCGGCTCGGCGTTCTGGGGCCTGGTCGCGGGCCTGGCCGTGTCCTGGCTCCTCGAGCGCCCGGCTCGGCCGGCATGACCGGCGGTGCGGTGCGGCGGGGGGTGCCGGGCCCGGTGGCGCACCTGGGGCGGACGAGGTGAAGTCCCGCGCCGGGCGGGTACGCGAGCGGCGCCCGGGGCATGACACCCTCGGATGAGGAGGGCCGGCCGGTGCCCACCGACCACCGGACCCGACCCCTGGAGACGCCGAGCGTGGACACGACCGTCGTGGTGCCGACGTTCAACGAGCGCGGCAACGTCGCGGAGCTGGTGCGTCGGCTGGACGAGGCGCTCGCGGGCCGCGACGCCGAGATCCTGTTCGTCGACGACTCCAACGACGACACCGCCGACGTCGTCCGCGAGGTGGCGCGCACCAGCACGCTCCCGGTGCGGCTGATGCACCGCGAGCCCGACGGGCGCGAGGGCGGGCTCGCCGGCGCGGTCGCCGCCGGGATCGCGGCCGCCCGCGGCGACTACGTCGTCGTCATGGACGGCGACCTGCAGCACCCGCCGGAGCTGGTGCCGCTGCTGCGCGACAACGCCGCCGACGTCGACATGGTCGTGGCCAGCCGCTACGTGGGCGCCGGGGACTCCTCGGGGCTGTCGTCGTCCTGGCGCCGGGCGGTCTCCAGCGGCTCGACGCTGCTGGCCCGCTCCTGCTTCCCGCGCCGCGTCGGCCGGGTGTGCACCGACCCGATGACCGGGTTCTTCGCCGTGCGGCGCGAGGCCGTGCACCTCGACCGGCTGCGCCCGCGCGGGTTCAAGATCCTGCTGGAGATCCTGGCCCGGCACGACCTGGCCGTCGCCGAGCTGCCGTTCGCGTTCGGCGAGCGCAACGACGGCGAGAGCAAGGCCTCCTGGCGCAACGGCGCCCAGTTCCTCTACCAGATGGCCGCGCTGCGGATGGGCCGCATGGCGCGCTTCGCGGCCGTCGGGGCACTGGGCACGGCCGTCAACCTGCTGCTGATGTGGCTGCTCCTGCGGGAGACCGGGCTGCACTACCTGCCGGCCGCGGTCATCGCCACCGAGGTCGCGATCCTGCACAACTTCGTGCTGCAGGAGCGGTTCGTCTTCAACGACCTCCACGACAACCGCCACCGCTGGTGGACCCGCCTGTTCCACTCGATGCTCTACAACAACGCCGACACCCTGGCGCGGCTGCCGGCGCTGGCGTTCCTCGTCGAGGTCCTGGCGTTCCCGTCGGTCCTGGCGCAGGGGCTCACGCTGGCCGTGGCCTTCCTCGCGCGGTTCTTCTTCGTGTCCACCGTCGTCTACCGGCCGCGGCGGTCCCCGGCGGAGGCCCTCGCCGACGCCGCACCGGAGGTCGACGTCATGGAGATCGCCCCGCTGCAGGGCGCCTCCGGTCCGGGCGGCGAGTCGCGCCCGGGGTCCCGGGACGGCGCCCCGGGCCCCGACGCCTGAACCGGAGGGCACCCGGCTCCCGCCGGGTCAGGAGAGACCGAGCTCGGCGCAGGTGTCGGCCAGGGTCTCCAGCCCGCCGATGGTCGCGTCGACCTCCTCGACGCCCTCCCCGCCCTCGAGCGCGGGGACGGCGGCCGCGGCACTGGCGCTGATCTCCTGGGCGGTGGCGAGGACGACGTCGGAGACCTCGTCGGCCGCCACGGCGTCGATGTCGGCTGCCAGGGTCTCCAGCGCGGCGTAGAAGTCCGACGGGTCGTCGGTGGCGCCGCTGCCGTAGTGGTCGTAGGCGTCCACGACCGCCTGACCGTCCGCGGCGTAGAGCGCGCAGGCGTCCGCGTCCCCGGGCCGGGCGCCCTCCTCCACGGTGCCGGCGGCACCGGCGAGGTCGCCGTCGCCGGCCGCGGCGACGGCGTCCTGCACGTCCGCGACGGTGGGCTCGTCGTCGCTGCCGCAGGCGCCGAGCACCAGTCCGGCGGCGGCGAGGGCGATCAGGGTCGTGCTGGTGCGGGCGGCGGTGCGCATGGCGGGTCGGGCTCCTCGATGCTGGCGGTGGGGTGGCCGGGCGGCCGTCCACCGGGTCGAGGAGAGACTCGGTCCGCGTGCTTGCGCCCCCCTTGCGTGCGGCCACGGGATCGGCGGGGCCGCCCGCAAGGGGGGCCCGCGGCTACAGCGGGAAGGAGATGTACTTCGTCTGCAGGTACTCGGCCAGGCCCTCGTGGCCGCCCTCGCGGCCGATGCCGCTCTGCTTCACCCCGCCGAACGGCGCGGCCGGGTCGCTGACCACGCCGCGGTTCAGCCCGACCATGCCCGACTCGAGGGCCTCGGCCAGCCGCAGCCCGCGGGCGAGATCGCCGGTGAAGACGTAGGAGACCAGGCCGAACTCGGTGCCGTTGGCCAGCGCGAGCACCTCCTCGTCGGAGGTGAACCGGACGATCGGGGCCACCGGGCCGAAGATCTCCTCCTCCGTGGCCGGGGAGCCGGCCGGGACGTCGACCAGCACGGTCGGCGGGTAGAACCACCCCGGCCCCTCGGGCCGCTCCCCGCCGACGACGACGCGCGCCCCGGCCGCCACGGTCTCCCGGACGATCCGCTCGACCTTGCCGACGGTGTCCTCGTTGACCAGCGGGCCCAGCCCCACGCCGTCGTCGTCGCCGCGGCCCACGGTCAGCGCGCCCATCCGCTCGGCGAGCCGCTCGGCGAACTCGTCGGCGACGGCGTCCTCCACGTAGAAGCGGTTGGCCGCCGTGCAGGCCTCGCCGCCGTTGCGCAGCTTGGCGACCATCGCGCCCTCCACGGCGGCGTCGAGGTCGGCGTCGGCGCAGACGATGAACGGCGCGTTCCCGCCCAGCTCCATCGAGCTCACCAGCACCTGGTCCGCGGCCTGCTTCAGCAGCCCCCGGCCCACCTCGGTGGAGCCGGTGAAGCTCACCTTGCGCAGCCGCGGGTCGGCCATCGCGGCACCGGCGACGTCCTTGGCGCTGGTGGTCGGCAGCACGCTGAGGACGCCGTCGGGCAGCCCCGCCTCGGCGAGCAGCTCCGCCAGCAGCAGTGCCGTCAGCGGCGTCTCGGCGGCCGGCTTGACCACCACCGGGCAGCCGGCGGCAAAGGCGGGGCCGAGCTTGCGGGTGAGCATCGCCGCCGGGAAGTTCCACGGCGTGATCGCCAGCGAGATGCCGACGGGCTGGCGGAGGACGACGGTGCGCGTGCCGCCGGCGGGGGCGACCCGGTAGTCGCCGTCGATGCGGACCGCCTCCTCGCTGAACCAGCGGAAGAACTCCGCCGCGTAGGTCAGCTCGCCGCGGGCGTCGGTGAGGGTCTTGCCGTTCTCCCGGACCATGAGCAGCGCCAGGTCGTCGGCCCGAGGGCCGGTCATCGCCTCGAAGGTGCGGCGCAGGACCTCCCCGCGGTCGCGCGGCGGGGTGGCGGCCCAGCCGGCCGCGGCCGCCTCGGCGGCGTCCATGGCGGCGCGGGCGTCGTCCGCCGTGGCGTCGGCGACGCGGGCGAGCACGGAGGCGTCGGCCGGG
This sequence comes from Trujillonella endophytica, assembly GCF_019799905.1. Lineage (GTDB taxonomy): Bacteria > Actinomycetota > Actinomycetes > Mycobacteriales > Geodermatophilaceae > Trujillonella > Trujillonella endophyticus_A. The sequence goes on from NZ_JABGCI010000011.1 coordinate 56,123, forward strand.
TCGTGCACGTCGAACTCCGCCCCGCCGCTCGCGGCGCGCCACCGGCCGCCGACGAAGAGCCGGGTCGGAACCGGCCGGCTGATGCCCGGGATGGTCACGGTGCTGGTCTCGCTGGTCACGGCCCCAGTGTCCGCCGCCGGGGGGCCGTCTGCTCGCGCTCGGGCGCCGACGCGGGAGCGGCGCGGAGGGATGTGGGGCGGGGGGCCGGCTCTGGCGGTCTGGCCGCGTTGGTCGGTCCATCCAGCGGTGGATGGCCAATGGTTTCCCGGCTGCCCCCGCCCACGGCTACTGTGACCCAGGCCACAGCGAGGGGTCAACCCCGGCGCGGCGTGTCGGCCGGACTCAGTCCACCCGGCGCAGGACCTCGGGCGTGAGCTCGGCGACGGAGGTCAGCCCGGCCAGCCCCAGCGTCAGGTCGAACTCGCCCAGGACGTCGGAGACGACCTGGCGCACGCCGTCCTCGCCGGCCAGGCCCAGCCCCCACGCGAACGGCCGGCCCAGCAGCACCGCCCGTGCGCCCAGGGCCACGGCCACCAGCGCGTCGGCGCCGCTGCGCACCCCGCTGTCGAGCAGCACCGGGGCCCGGTCGCCGATCGCGGCGACGACGTCGGGCAGGGCGTCCAGCGCCGCGATCGAGCGGTCCACCTGCCGCCCGCCGTGCGTGCTCACCACCACGCCGTCGACCCCCTCGTCCAGGGCGCGGCGGGCGTCGTCGGGGTGCAGCACCCCCTTGAGCACGATCGGAAGCCGCGTGCGCTCCCGCAGCCAGGCCAGGTCGGCCCAGGTGATCGAGGGCCGGGAGTAGATGGACAGGAAGGTCTCGACCGCCGCCCGGGGGAGCGGTGAGCGCAGGTTCTCCAGCAGCGGTCCCGGCCAGGCCCGCGCCATGCCGACCAGGGCCCGGACGGCGGCGAGGGTCGGCCGGGGCTGGCGGTCCCGCTCGGCGGAGGCGCCGGCCCGTGCCGGCGCGGGCGTGGCGTCCGCGTGCGCGGCCACCAGTCGCCGGAACACCGGGTCGGACGTGTACTGCGCGATCCCCTTGCCGAGGGCGAAGGGCAGGTGCCCGAGGTCGAGGTCGCGCGGGCGCCAGCCGAGCATCGTGGTGTCGAGGGTGACGACGAGCGCCTCGCAGCCGGCGGCCTCGGCGCGGCCGACCAGGCTCTCCACCAGCTCGTCCGACGTCGACCAGTACATCTGGAACCAGCGCGGCGAGTCGCCCATCGCCTCGGCGCAGGTCTCCATCGCCACCGAGGCCTGGTTGGAGAACACCATCGGCACGCCGAGCCCGGCCGCGGCGCGGGCCACCGCGAGGTCGGCCTGGGGGTGGACCAGCTCGAGCGCGCCCACCGGCCCGAGCAGCAGGGGCGCCGGCAGCCGGCGTCCGAACAGCTCCACCGAGGTGTCGCGCACGCTCACGTCCCGCAGCACCCGCGGCACGACCACCCACCGGTCGAAGGCCGCGCGGTTGGCCCGCTGGGTCGCCTCGTCCCCGGCGCCGCCGGCGACGTACGCGTAGGCGCGGGCGTCGAGCCGACGGCGGGCGGCGCGCTGCAGCGCCCTCGCGACGGTCGGCACCCGAGGCGTCCGGCCGTACACCCCGGCCCGGTAGATCTCGTTCTGGCGGTTGCGTCCGGTCCCGGCTGCGGAGGTCACGCCGGTCACGCTAGGTCGTCCCCGCCCCGCGGGCCGTCCCGACCTCCCGCCCGCACTTTCTGTCGACACGCCGTGCCGACACGCCAGCAGCGTCGTGACACACCGTCCAGGAGCCGTCACGGCGTCCATCATGTGGGAGCCGGTGCGTCGACGTCCGATCGCTGCCGGCAGCACGACTGCTCGAGGGGGAACTGCGTGCCGTCAGGTGCGTCGTCGAGGGGCGTCCGCAGGTCCGCAGTGCGCGGGGTCCTCGCGGCCGGTCTCCTCGCTGGCATGGCCACTCTGGGTGTCGCGGCGGCGGGCTCCGCCCTCGCCGTCGACGACCCGACCCGACCCGACGCCCGGGTCACCCACGGCCCCAGCTGCCGCCCCGGCGGGGTCGCCGTGGAGGTCACCGCGGGCACGGTGGCCTACGAGGTCGTCCTGGCGACCACCCGCCGCCCGGACGGCGAGGACCGCGTCCAGCTCCGGCCCGGTCAGATGGTCGAGCTGCGGACCGGCGACGTCGAGTGGGGCGAGACGATCGACAGCCGGCTGGAGTTCACCGCCCTCGACGGCTCCGGCGTCGCGTACGTCGACGAGCTGGTCGGCTTCGAGTTCACCCGGCCCGCCGAGGAGGACTGCGCGGCCATCGCGCCGCCCACCGCCGAGGCCACGGTCCCGCCGATGGCCGGCTCGACGGAGGGCCCGGCCGGCACCGGTACCGACGACCTCCCGCCCGACGGGGCCTCCGTGCCCATGCCCGAGATGGCCCCCGACGTGTCCGTGGCCCCCGCGGGGTCGGCCTCCAGCGTCGCCGCCGGGGACGTCGTGACGCTGACCGCGTCCGGCTTCGCCGCCGGCGAGGAGGTGTCGCTGCGACTGGGTGACGGCACGGAGCTCGGCACCTCGGTGGCCGACATCGAGGGCCTGGTGGCCGTGGACGTCCGCATCCCGGCCGGCGCCGCGACCGGGGTCACGACCCTCGAGGTGGTCGGCGCCGTCACGTCGACCACCGTCACCGTCGACCTGCGGATCGCCGCGCAGAGCACCCCGGCGCCGTCCGGGGACGACGCGACGTGGCCGCTGGCGGTCGCCGGCGCCACGCTGGCCGTTGCCGCGGGCGGGCTGGGCATCGTCGCGCTCCGCCGCCGGAGCCGGCAGTCGGCGTCCGGGAGCGCCTGAGGCCGACTTCGGCGACGATGGACCGGTGCTCCCGGAGAACGCCCTGGCGTCCGCCGTCCCCGACGTCGCGGACCTGCCGGGTGCCGCGCCCCGGCCGGAGGAGACGTGGCTGCGCATCGTGCAGGTGCACGACCGCATCACCCGGAGGGTCGACTCGGCGCTGCACCGTCAGCACGGCATCTCGCTGACCGGCTTCGAGGCGCTGCGCCGGATCGCCGAGGCGCCGGGGCAGCGCGCGAGCATGGGGGAGGTCGCCGAGGCCCTCGGCCTCTCGCGGGCGGGGGTGACCAGCACGGTCACCCGGCTGGTCACCGAGGGGTTCGTCGTCCGGGAGCGGGCGGCCGACGACCGCCGGCTGCTGCACGCCCGGCTGACCGACGCCGGCCGGGCCAAGTTGAGCGAGGCGTCGCCCACGCACGACGGCCTGGTGACCCACCTGCTCACCCACCTGGGGGCCGACGCCCCCGTGGTCACCGACGCCCTGGCGCGGGTCTCCGCCGCCACTCGCTCCCGCCGCTGACCCGCCTCGCCGGCGCTCCCGCGCGCCCGGGTCGCCTCCGGAGTGGTCGCCACGGGGGGCCACCCCCGTCGATCAGGGCTTTTTTGCCAAAGCTTCAAGCCCGTAGTGTTTCGGAGCCGATCGGTAGGGCACGACGCGATTCGTGGGAGGGATCCTCGAGCGCGTCACGGTCGTCGTGCCGACCATCGGCCGGCCGTCGCTGGACGCGCTGCTCGACGCCCTCGCGGCGGCCCCCGGGAACCGGCCGGCCGAGCTGGTCCTGGTCGACGACCGGCCCGCGGGCCCGCCGCTGCGCCCGGACCGGCCGGGCCTGCCGCCGGTCCGCGTCGTCCGCACCGGCGGCGGGGGTCCGGCCCGCGCGCGCAACCTCGGCTGGCGGGTCGCCCGCACCGAGTGGATCGCCTTCCTGGACGACGACGTCGTCCCCGACGCCGACTGGTACCAGCGGCTGGCGACCGATCTGGCCGGCCTCCCGCCGGACGTCGCCGGCAGCCAGGGCCGCGTGCGGGTGCCCCTGCCGGAGGACCGCCGCCCCACCGACTGGGAGCGCGGCACGGCCGGCCTGGCCACCAGCAGCTGGATCACCGCCGACCTCGCCTACCGCCGTGCCGCGCTCGCCGCGGTCGGCGGGTTCGACGAGCGCTTCCCCCGCGCCTTCCGGGAGGACTCCGACCTCGCGCTGCGCGTGATGGACACCGGTGCCCGGCTGGTCCGCGGCGAGCGGTGGATCACCCACCCGGTGCGGCCCACCGACCCCCGGGTCAGCATCCGGGTGCAGGGCGGCAACGCCGACGACGTCCTGATGCGCCGGCTGCACGGGCCCGACTGGCGCGCCCCGCACCGCGCCGACGCCCCGCTCGGCCGCCGCCCGCAGCACCTCGCCGTCACCGCCGCCGCCGTCGCCGCGGTGGGTCTGGCCGCCGCCCGCCGCCCCCGGGCGGCCGCGGCCGCCGCGCTGGCCTGGGCCGCCGGCACCGCCGAGTTCGCCTGGGCCCGCATCGCGCCCGGCCCCCGCGACCGGGCCGAGGTCACCACGATGCTGACCACCAGCGCGGTCATCCCGCCGCTGGCCACCTGGCACTTCCTGCGGGGATTCGTCCAGCACGTCGGCGTGCGCCGCTGGCGGGGGCTGCCCGATCTGGTGCTGTTCGACCGCGACGGCACCCTGGTCCGCGACTACCCGTACAACGGCGACCCCGCGCTGGTGAAGCCGGTGCCCGGAGCGCGCGAGGCCGTCGACGCGCTGCGCGCCCGGGGCGTGCGGGTGGGTGTGGTGAGCAACCAGTCCGGCATCGCCCGGGGACTGATCACCCGCGAGCAGGTCGACGCGTGCATGGCCCGGCTCGAGGAGCTGCTCGGCCCCTTCGACACCGTCCAGTACTGCCCGCACGGCCCGGACGACGCCTGCGCGTGCCGCAAGCCGGCGCCCGGGATGGTGAAGACGGCCTGCGCCGAGCTGGGCGTCGACCCGGCCCGCTGCGTGGTCATCGGGGACATTGCCGCCGACGTCGAGGCTGCCGCGGCCGCCGGCGCGGTCGGGATCATGGTGCCCACCCCCGTGACCCGGAAGGCCGAGGTCGAGGCCGCGCCGCACGTCGCGGGGACGCTGACCGGCGCGGTGGACGACGTCCTGGCCGGCGACTGGTGACGGCCTCCCGGCGCGGCACCGTGCTCGTCGCCCGGCTGGACAACGCCGGCGACGTCCTCCTGCAGGGACCGCTGGTCCGCGCCGTCGCGCACGGCGCGGACCGCGTCGTGTTCCTCGCCGGCCCGGCCGGCGCCGCGGCCGCCGAGCTGCTGCCCGGGGTCGACGAGGTGTGGACCTGGGCCTGCCCGTGGATCCTCGGCGACCCGCCGCCGGTGGACCCCACCGACCTCGCCGCCCTCACCGAGCGGGTCCGTGCCCTCGCGCCGGCCGAGGCGGTGGTCTCCACCTCGTTCCACCAGTCGCCGCTGCCCCTGGCGATGCTGCTCCGCGCGGCCGGCGTCCCGCGGATCTCCGCGATCAGCGTCGACTACCCCGGCTCGCTGCTCGACGTCCGGCACCGGGTGGGCCCGGACGACGAGGTGGACCTGCCCGAGCCGGAGCGGGCGCTGTCGCTCGCCCGCGCGGCCGGGTTCGAGCTGCCCGACGGCGACGACGGCCGGCTCGCCGTCCGCCGTCCGCTGCGGCCGACGTCGCACCGGCCCGGTTACGTCGTGCTGCACCCCGGCGCCTCCGTGCCGGCCCGCGCCTGGCCCGCCGAGCGCTGCGCCGAGGCGGTCGAGGCCCTGGCCCACGCCGGCCACCGCGTGCTGGTCACCGGCGGGCCGGGGGAGCGGGCGCTGACCGCGGCCGTCGCCGGCACCCGCGGCGTGGACCTCGGCGGCGCCACCAGCCTGGCGGAGATGGCCGCGCTGCTCGACGGGGCCGCGGCCGTCGTCGTCGGCAACACCGGACCGGCGCACCTCGCTGCCGCCGTCGGCACGCCCGTCGTGTCGCTGTTCGCCCCCGTCGTCCCGGCCGCGCGCTGGGCGCCCTACGGGGTGCCCACGGTGCTGCTCGGCGACCAGGACGCCCCGTGCCGCGGCACCCGGGCCCGCGTGTGCCCGGTGCCCGGCCACCCCTGCCTGTCGTCGGTCACCGCCGGGGACGTCGTCGCCGCCGTGGAGAAGGTGATCGCCGCGTGAGGGTCCTGGTCTGGCACGTACACGGCTCCTGGACGACGGCGTTCGTCCAGGGCGAGCACGAGTACCTGATACCGGTCACGCCCGATCGGGGTCCCGACGGGCTGGGCCGGGCCCGCACGTGGGACTGGCCGGCGTCGGCCCGCGAGGTCACGCCGGAGCAGCTGCGCGACATCAGCGACGACGGCGGGGTCGACGTCGTGGTCCTCCAGCGCACCCGCGACCTGGAGCTGTGCCGGGAGTGGCTGGGCCGCGAGCCCGGCCGGGACCTGCCCGCCGTCTTCCTCGAGCACAACGCGCCCGGCCTGGAGCCCGACGACGGCCCGGTGCCGCACACCCGGCACCCCGTGGCCGGGCGCGACGACATCCCGATCGCGCACGTCACGCACTTCAACCGGCTCTTCTACGACAACGGCCGGGCGCCCACGACGGTGATCGAGCACGGCATCGTCGACCCGGGGGAGCGGTGGACCGGCGAGCTCGCCCGGGCCGCCGTCGTCACCAACGAGCCGGTCCGCCGCGGCCGCACGGTCGGCGCCGACCTGCTGCCCGGGCTGGCCGCCGTGGGCCCCGTCGACGTCTTCGGCATGGGCCTGACCGGGCTGCACGAGCGGTACGGCCTCGACCCCGACCGGGTGGCGCTGTTCGACGACCCGCCGCAGGCCGCCATGCACGCCGAGCTGGCCCGCCGGCGCGTCTACGTGCACCCGGTGCGGTGGACGTCGCTGGGCCTGTCGCTGCTGGAGGCCATGCACCTGGGCATGCCCGTGGTCGCGCTGGCCACCACGGAGGTGGTCGAGGCGGTGCCCGCCGAGGCGGGGGTCGTCTCCACCCGGCCGGAGCGGCTGTGGGAGGCCGCCCGGGCCTTCCTGGACGACCCGGACGCCGCCCGGCTCGCCGGCAAGGCCGCCCGTGTGGCGGCGCTCGAGCGGTACGGCCTGGCCCGCTTCCTCGCGGACTGGGACAGCCTTCTCGGAGAGGTGACGCGATGAAGATCTCGTTGGTGAGCGAGCACGCCTCGCCCCTGGCCGCGATCGGCGGGGTCGACGCGGGCGGGCAGAACGTCCACGTCGCCGCGCTGGCCTCCGGGCTGGCCGCGCGCGGGCACGACGTCACGGTGCACACCCGCCGGGACGACGTCGCCCTGCCCGACGAGGTCGTCACCCAGGACGGCTACCGCGTCCGGCACGTCGCCGCCGGCCCCGCGGAGAACCTGCCCAAGGACGACCTCCTGCGGCACATGCCCGAGTTCGCCTCGGTGCTCCGCCGGGAGTGGGCCACGTCCCGGCCCGACGTCGTGCACGCGCACTTCTGGATGAGCGGGCTGGCCTCCGTCGCGGCGGCCGGCGTGGGGCGGGGGGGCATTGCTGTCGTGCAGACCTTCCACGCCCTCGGCTCGGTCAAGCGGCGCCACCAGGGCGCCGCCGACACCTCCCCGCCGCAGCGGGTGGAGCTGGAGCGGTCGCTGTGCCGCACCGTCCGCCACGTCGTGGCCACCTGCTCCGACGAGGTCTTCGAGCTCCGCCGGCTGGGGCTGCCCCGCGAGCGGGTGTCGGTCGTGCCCTGCGGCGTGGACACCGGCGTGTTCACGCCGAAGGGGCCGGTCGCCGCGCGCACCGACCGCCCGCGGCTGCTGGTGCTGGGCCGCCTGGTCGAGCGCAAGGGGCAGGACGACGCCGTCCGGGCGCTGGCCGCCGTCCCCGACGCCGAGCTGGTCGTCGTCGGCGGTCCCCCGGCCGACGAGCTGCACCGAGACCCCGAGGTGCAGCGCCTGCGCGCGGTCGCCGCCGAGGCAGGCGTCGCGGACCGGCTGTGCTTCACCGGTGCCGTGGCCCGCGCCGACGTACCGGCCTGGATCCGCTCGGCCGACGTCGTCCTGGCCGTCCCCTGGTACGAGCCGTTCGGGATCACCCCGCTGGAGGCCATGGCCTGCGGGCGGCCCGTCGTGGCCACCGCCGTCGGCGGGCTGCAGGACACCGTCGTCGACGGCACCACCGGCGACCTCGTGCCGCCCCGCGACCCCTCGCGGCTCGGCGAGGCGCTGGCCGCGCTGCTCGCCGACGACGCGCGCCGGGCGGCCTACGGCGCCGCCGGCATGCGCCGGGCGCGGTCCCGCTACCGCTGGGCCCGGGTCGTCGCCGACACCGAGGCCGTCTACCGCCAGGTCCTGGAGACCGCCGCAACCGAGCACACCGAGAAGCGCCCCGTGGAGGTCGTCCGATGAGCAGTGTCCCCCTGAGCGCGGCGCCCCATTCCGCCGCAGAGGTCGTCTCACCGGACGTCTGCACCCACCTCACCGGGCACGACCACGTGTCCTCGCTGACCGCGGCGCTGCGCGACGTCACCGGCCACGTGGACACCCTCGACCGCTGGGGGCGGCTGCTGGCCGACGTCCTGTGCGGGGAGTCCCGCGGGCGGTTGCTGGCGGCCGGCAACGGCGGCAGCGCCGCGCAGGCACAGCACCTGACCGCCGAGCTGGTCGGCCGCTACCGCGCCGACCGCCCGCCGTTCTCGGCGATCTGCCTGACCGCGGAGACGTCGTCGCTCACCGCGATCGCCAACGACTACCCGGCCGACGAGCTGTTCGCCCGCCAGGTGGAGGCGCACGGCCGGGCGGGGGACGTGGTGGTGCTCCTGTCGACCAGCGGCCGCTCGCCCAACGCCGTCGCCGCCGCCCGCCGCGCCCGCGAGTGCGGGATGACCGTGCTGGCGATGACCGGGCCGGGGCCCAACCCCCTGGCCGCCGCGGCCGACGAGGCCGTGTGCATCGACTCGCCGTGGACGGCGACCGTGCAGGAGTGCCACCTGGTGGCGCTGCACCTGCTGTGCGCGGCGTTCGACGCGGCGGTGCTCGCCGAGCCGGCCCGCATCCCCCAGTCGCGGCTGGGGGTCGCGCAGTGAGCGCCCAGCGCCCGCTCGTCGTCGTCGGCGACGCGCTGCTGGACGTCGACCTGGTCGGGACCGCGTCCCGGCTGACGCCCGACGCGCCGGTGCCGGTGGTGGAGGACGTCGAGAGCCGCGAGCGCCCCGGCGGCGCGGCACTGGCAGCGGTGATCGCCGCGGCTGCGACGTCCCGTCCCGTCGTGCTCGTGGCCCCCATGGCCGACGACGACGGCGCCGACCGGCTGCGCGCGCTGCTCGCCGGCCGGGTGCGGCTGGTGGAGATCCCCGCGACGGGCGGGACGGCGGTCAAGCGCCGCGTGCGGGTGGGCGACCACTCCGTCGTGCGCATCGACTCCGGCGACCCCGTGGCCCGGCTCGGCGCGCTGCCGGACGAGGCCCGCACGGTCCTCCGCGAGGCCGCCGCCGTGCTGGTGGCCGACTACGGCCGGGGGACGACGGCCTCGGCCGCCGTGCGCGAGGCCCTGGCCGCGGCGGGTGGCCCGATCGTCTGGGACCCGCACCCGCGCGGGGCCGATCCGGTGCCCTCGGCGCGCCTGGTCACCCCCAACGGCTCGGAGGCCGCCCGGGTGGCGGCGGCGGCCGGCGTGGCCGCCGAGGGCGACGGCCTGGCCGCGGTCGGGGCCCGGGCGGAGGCGCTGATCCGGTACTGGGGTGTGGGTGCGGTGTCGGTCACCCTCGGCGCCCGCGGTGCGCTGCTCTCCTACGGCGAGGGCGCGCCGATGGTCGTGCCGGCGGTGCCGGTGACCGGGGGCGACCCCTGCGGCGCGGGCGACTCGTTCGCCGCCGCCGCGGCGCTGCTGCTCGCCGAGGGCGCGGTGACCGGCGAGGCGGTGGCCGGGGCGGTGGCGGCGGCCTCGGCGTTCGTCGGCCGCGGCGGGGCCAGTGCGTGGGACGCCGGCCGCTCCGACGCCCCGGCGCCCAACGTGGTCGCCGAGCCCGGCGTGGACTCGGTCATCGCGCGGGTGCGCGCGGGGGGCGGCACGGTGGTGGCCACCGGCGGCTGCTTCGACCTCATCCACCCCGGGCACGTCGCGACGCTGCGGGCCGCCCGCGGGCTGGGCGACTGCCTGGTGGTGTGCATCAACTCCGACGCCTCGGTGCGCCGGCTCAAGGGCCCCTCGCGGCCCCTGGTGACCGCGGCCGACCGGGCGCGGGTGCTGGAGGCGCTGGAGTTCGTCGACGCGGTCGTCGTCTTCGACGAGGACACCCCGGCCGAGCTGCTCGACCGGCTCCGGCCCGACGTGTGGGCCAAGGGCGGCGACTACGCCGGCGCGGACCTGCCCGAGGCCGCGGTGCTGCGGAGGTGGGGCGGGCAGGCCGTCGTCCTGCCCTACCTGGACGGGCACTCCACGACCGCGCTGGTCGAGCGCTCCCGCGTGTGAGCGACCGGCCGGCTGCGGTCGTCCTGCGGCCGCTGGGGCTCGGGGACCTGCTCACCGGCGTGCCCGCGATCCGGGCGGTCCGGGCGGCGGTCCCGGGGCACCGGCTGGTGCTGGCCACCACCGCGGCCCTGGAGCCGCTGGCCGGACTGGTCGACGCGGTCGACGAGGTGCTTCCCGCGCGCGAGCTCGAGCCGCTCGACTGGGCCGGCCCGCCGCCGGAGCTCGCGGTGGACCTGCACGGCAAGGGGCCGCTGTCGCACGTCGTCGTCGCCGACCTGCACCCGGAGCGGCTGCTCACCTTCGACAGCCCCGGCTACCCCGGTCCGATCTGGCACGCCGACGAGCACGAGGTGCGGCGCTGGTGCCGGCTGGTGTCGGAGGGCCTGCGCGTCGATGCCGACCCCGACGCGCTCGACCTCGCCGTCCCCGCCGTGCCGCCGCCGGTGACCGGCGCCGCACTGGTGCACCCCGGGGCGGCCTTCCCGGGCCGGAGGTGGCCGGTGGAGCGGTTCGCCGCCGTCGCCGGGCACCTCGCCGCGACCGGGCACGACGTACGGGTCACCGGGGGACCGGCCGAGGTCGAGCTGGCCCGGGCGGTCGCCGAGGCCGCCGGCCTGGGGCCGGACGCCGTGCTCGCCGGGACGACGACGACGCTGGAGCTGGCCGCCCTCGTCGCCGCCGCGCGGGTGGTGGTCAGCGGCGACACCGGCATGGCCCACCTGGCCACCGCCTACCGGCGGCCGTCGGTGGTGCTGTTCGGGCCGGTCCCGCCCGCGCTGTGGGGCCCGCCGGCCAGGGCAGGGGAGCGGGGGCCGCTGCACGTCGTCCTCTGGCACGGCGACGGCACCGGCGACCCCTGGGGCACCGAGCTCGACCCCGCCCTGGCCCGGATCACCGTCGACGAGGTCACCGAGGCGCTCGACTCCCTGCCCGCCGCGGTCTGACCGCCGGGCCGGCCCTCCCGGAGGGAGGTGCCGGCGCCGTCGTGCTCTGCCTACGGTGGGACGCAGAGCACGGGGATCCCCTGTGCTCTGCCTACCGGGGTACGCAGAGCACGACGATGCCAGAGGCGTCCCCGCCCTCCCGCTACCGGTTGCGGATGGCGTCGAACAGGACGTCCTGCAGGTCACCGGGGTCCTGGGCGTCGTAGGCCTGCCCCCCGGTGGCCTCGCAGATCTGGCGCAGCGCCTCCAGGTCGGTGTCGGGGCCGAACGCCACGCCGATGAGCTGCACCGGCCGGTCGGGGTCCGCCTCCGACCGCAGGGTGTCGACGAGGCCCTGCAGCGAGATGCCGCCGGCGTCGTCGTCGTTGGTGCCGTCGGTCAGCAGCACCACGCTGGACACCGCGCCCTCCTGGTACTGGTTCCGGGCGGCCCGGACGGCGGCCAGCGCCGTGTCGTACAGGCCCGTCCCGCCCGGCGTCAGCGACGCGGGCAGCGTCCCCAGCGCCGCGGCCAGCGCCTCCCGCTGGGAGACCCCGTTGACGTCGGCGTCCAGTGCGCGGATCGGCACGCTCTCGGCGTGGTCGTTGCCGCCCGCCACCTGGTAGGCGAACGTCCACAGCCCCACGGAGAACTCGTCCGGCAGCAGGGCCAGCGCGGTGCGCGCCGCGTCGACGGCCAGGGTGATCCGGTTGCCGGTGCCGGCCGGCGCCTCCATGGACCTCGAGGTGTCGATGACCGTCAGCAGGCGGGAGGGGGCGAGCACCCGGTTGGCCTGCTCGATGGCCGCTTCCGCGGCCTCGGGCTCCATGAGCAGCCGCTCGGGCGCCTCCTCCTGCGACCCGGTGTCCGGTCCCGCCCCGGTGGGGGCGTTGCCCTCGGCGTCGCGGAAGCCGGCGGCGCGGACGGCCTCGGCTGCCGCGTCGGAGGTCAGGGCGGCCACCACGGCGTCCACGGCGTCGCGCCGCTCCCCGGGGTCGCCGGCGCGCACCACCGGGTAGTCCAGGGAGGGCGAGCCGCCCTCGGGGTAGAGGGCCACGGCCTCGGAGTCGCCGGCCAGGTGGGTGGCGATGACGTCCTGCTCGGTGGCGGCGAACAGGCCGGCGTCGGCATCCCCCGCGACCGCGGCGTCGCGCACCTGCTCGAGGGTGGCGCCGGCCTCGGAGAGCGCCAGCGAGGCCTGGAGCTCCTCGTCCGACACCTCCACGCCGTTGCCGGTCAACTCCACGGCAAGCGAGATCGCGATCTGCCGGGCCTGCCCCGTGAGGTCCGCGGCCGGGACGGACCGCCCGGCGGTCAGCGCACCGATGACCACGTCCAGCCACCCGGGCGCAGAGTCCCCGAAGCCCAGGTCCGCGGCCGACGCCCGGCTGGTCGCGAGGACCACCGGCGAGGTGGCCATCGAGCCGACCGCCTCCAGCGACCCGCCCTCGACCTGCGAGGGCCAGATGGAGGAGTCGGGGACCCACACGTGGGGGACGTCCTCGGCGCCCGCGGTCAGCGCGGCGGCCGTCTGCAGCGGGTCCTCGCCGGTGACGTCGGCGGTGACGCAGTCGTCGGCCAGCGCGTCGCCGGACAGCAGCTCCTGCGTCACCGGGACCAGCTCGCGGGCCACGGTGACCCGCACGGCCTGCGGGTCCTCGCACCCTCCGGACCCGCTGTCGCCCGAGCCGGCGAGCCACCACACCAGCCCGCCGGCGACCAGCACCACGACGGCCAGGGCGGCGATGAGGACACCGAGCGGTGGCCGCCACCCGCGGCGAGTGGTGGTGCTGTGCGAGGCGTGGCGGCCCATCGATGCACTCCGTCGTCGTCCGAACACTCATGGCGACCCCTGTCCGCCCCGTACCAATGTAGAGGTGGGACGGCGCGGTGAGGAGAGACGACGGGAACGACCTCAGCCGGCGGCGCGCGCGGCGGCCTCCCGCTGCTCGGCGAACCACGCGACGGTGCGCCGCAGCCCCTCCTCGGAGGGGACCTCCGGTCGCCAGCCCAGCAGCTGCTCGGCGCGGGTCGTGTCGGGTCGGCGGACCTTCGGGTCGTCGACCGGCAGGTCGATGAACTCGACGGTGGAGTCCGACCCGGTCATCGCCACGATGCGCTGCGCCAGCTGGAGCATCGACAGTTCGTCGGGGTTGCCGATGTTCACCGGTCCGGCGTGGCCGGAGAAGGCCATGGCGAGGATGCCGCGGACGGTGTCGTCGACGTAGCAGATCGACCGGGTCTGCGAGCCGTCCCCGGCGACGGTGACCGGCCTGCCGGACAGCGCCTGCCCGACGAAGGCGGGGATGGCGCGGCCGTCGTCCGGGCGCATCCGTGGCCCGTAGGTGTTGAAGATGCGGACGATGCCCGTGTCGGTGCCCTTGGACGACCGGTACGCCGTGGTCATCGCCTCGCTGAACCGCTTGGCCTCGTCGTAGACACCGCGCGGGCCGACCGGGTTGACGTTGCCCCAGTACTCCTCGGTCTGCGGGTGCTGCAGCGGGTCGCCGTAGACCTCCGACGTCGAGGCCAGCACGTACCGGGCGCCCTTCTCGTGGGCCAGCCCGAGGGTGTGCAGCGTGCCGAGGCTGCCGACCTTGAGGGTCTCGATGGGCATCTTCAGGTAGTCGATGGGGCTGGCCGGCGAGGCGAAGTGCAGCACCAGGTCGACCGGACCGGGCACGTGCACGTAGTCGGTGACGTCGCAGCGCAGCAGCCGGAAGCCGGGGTGCTCCATGAGGTGGACGACGTTCTGCGGCGAGCCGGTGAGGAAGTTGTCCAGGCAGACCACCTCGACCCCGCGGTCGAGCAGGTGCTCGCACAGGTGCGAGCCGAGGAACCCCGCCCCGCCGGTCACCACCGCGCGCCTGATCGTCCGCGTCACGTGCGCCATCCCGGGTCCTCCTCAGCAGCTCCGACGCGCGGCGGCGCACGTCCGGGCTGCTCCTACCCGTAGATCAACTGCGGACACACTTAGAGACCTGAGTGTTCTTGCGCCGGAACGCCGACGGGCCGCCGGCCCCCGAGAGGGGACCGACAGCCCGCCGGCAGTCGACGCAGCAGCGTCAGCCGATGGCCTCCTCGTCCGGGATGCCGCTCTCCGGCGGGGTGGTCTCCTCGCCGTCATACTCCTCGATCTCCGCGTCACCGACGTCGGTCACCAGCACCGGCGTCAGCTCCTCAGCGGAGCCGTTGGCACCGATCCGGCTGACGGACATGCCGCTGATGCCGGCGTGCCGGTCCGAGGAGTAGCGGAACGGCGCGAGCGCCGGACCCTGGAAGTCGCCGCCGGCCTCCTCCAGCGCGGCGACCAGGTCGTCACGCGTGGGGTTGCGGCCGGCCGCCTGCAGGGCCTGCACCATCGTGTAGGCCTGCGACATGCCGTAGATGCGGAAGTTGGTGAGCTCGCCCTCCTGGCCGGACTCGTCCCACACCCGCTGGAACAGCTGGACCCACGGGTTGTCGACCTCGTCCACCGTCGGCAGGTAGTCGGTGGTGTAGACGCCCTCGAGCAGGCTCGTGCCGGTCACCGCACCGGAGGAGAAGCGCTCGAGCAGCGAGCCGACCAGCTGCGGGTCCGACCCGACGTTGGAGACGAACCACTCCGGCGTGTAGTTGAGCCGCAGCGCGGTGAGCTGGGACAGCGCGGTGTAGATCGGCGTGTTGAAGCCGATGACGAAGTCCGCGCCGGACTGCTGCAGCGCCGTGATCTGCGCGCCGAGGTCGGTGTTGCCCGACGTGTACGTCTGCACCTCGACGATCTGCTCGTCGTCCAGGTACTGACGGACGCCGCGCTCGCCGTCCTCGCCGAAGTCGTCGTCCTGGAGGAAGAGACCGACCTTGGCGTCGGGGAGGTTCTCGGCGATGTACTGGCCGATGATCTTCCCCTCGCTCTCGTAGTCGGTCTGCCAGCCGAAGGTGTACGGGTTCTCCTCCGGGTTGTCCCAGAGTGAGGAGCCGGACGCCACGAACAGGTCGGGCACGCCCTCGCTGTTGAGCAGGTCGAGGGCGGCGTTGTGGGTCGGGGTGCCCAGGCCGCCCATCATCGCGAAGATCTCGTCCTCGAGGACGAGCTGGTTGACGACCTGACCGGTGTTGGTCGGGTTGTAGCCGTCGTCCAGGTACTCCCACTCGATCTGCCGGTCGTAGACGCCGCCGTTGGCGTTGACGAAGTCGAAGTAGGCCTGGACCCCGGTCGGGATCTCGCTGTAGCCCGGGGCGGCCGGGCCGGTCAGCGGGTAGTGGGCTCCGATGAGGACGGAGTCCTCCGTCATGCCGGGGTCGGTGGCCTCGTTGTCCTCGGCAGTGCCGCCACCGCCACCGCCGCCGCCGCCACTGTCGTCGTCGCCGCCGCAGGCGGCCATGGTGGTGGCGATCGTCGCCGCGGCCAGGACGCTCACGAGTCGTCGGGAGGTTCGCGTCAAGGGTGCTCCTTGTGGGTTGCCCGGGCAGCTCTGCCCGGGGGTCTGTGGGGTGCGGCACGCGAGGCGGGGCGGCCGGGGCCGGGGGCCCGCCACGGTGGAGGCAGCGGCGTCGTGACTCGGGCTCACCCCCCGTCGGCGCGGGCAGCCGCCCGCGCCGCGCGCCGTCGCAGCAGGGCCAGCCGGACGGTGCCGACCAGTCCGGCGGGTGCGAAGAGCATCGTCGCGACCAGCAGAAGGCCGTAGATGACGAAGGCGGCCTGGGAGGCTTGCGCCGACTCCATGTCGAGGACCTCGAGGCCGAAGTCCCGCGCCCACTCCGGCAGGAAGACGAGCAGGATCGAGCCGAGCAGCGCGCCGAAGAGACTCCCGAGCCCGCCGATCACGATGGCGGTGAGCAGGGACAGCGACAGCACGGGCAGGAACGACCCCGGCGCGGTCAGCCGGACCACGATCGCGAGCACGGCGCCGGCCAGCCCTGCGGCGGCGGCGCTCACCACGAAGGCGAGTACGCGCCACGAGCCCAGCGAGATGCCGGCCAGCTCGGCGGCGACCTCCTGGTCGCGCACCGCGCGCCAGGTGCGGCCGATCCGGCTGCGCATGAGGTTGGCCAGCAGGAAGTAGGTGATCAGCAGGCTGACCACGGCGATGTAGGCCAGCCACTTCGTGCCCTGCCCGCGCTCGCCGGAGATGGCCTCGATGGCGTCGACGAACCAGTCCGGGGCCCGCGGGGCGCGCACGTTGATGCCCTGCTCGCCACCCAGCGTGTCACTGAAGTACAGCGTCAGCCCGGGCACGCCGACCGCGAGGGCGAGGGTCGCGCCGGCCAGGTACGGCCCGTGCAGCCGTGCCGCGGCCACGCCGACCAGCGCGCCCACGACGGCGGTGATGGCGACGGCGATCAGGAAGATGACCGCCAGGGGCAGCGGCTCGCCGTCCTCGACGTCGAGCAGCAGCGCCGTCGTGTACGCACCGACCGCCATGAGCGCGCCGTGGCCCAGGGAGATCTGCCCGTTGAGGCCGGTCAGCAGCGTCAGCCCGCCCGCGGCGATCGCGTAGAAGGCGATGCGGCTGATCTGGTCGTTCGTGCTGCGCTCGGTGCCCTCGAGGAGGAGCACCGCGCCGACGGCGCAGAGCGCCAGCACGAGCAGGTGGCGCAACAGGGTGGTCTTCGGCAGGAAGGACCGGCCGCCGCCGCCGGCGGCGGCCGACGAGGCGTTGGCCGCGGCGGTCGCCGTGGACGGCGCGTCGTCGGAGGCGGCGCCGGGCGCCCCCGCGGGGGTCTGCAGGTCGCTCACGGTCATGCCCTCCGGGCCGGGGTGGTCGAGAACAGGCCGCCGGGACGCACCAGCAGGACGACGACGAGGATGACCAGCGCGGCCATGCCCAGCAGCGAGTCGTCCAGGTAGCCGCGCACGTAGCTCAGCGCGAGGCCCAGCAGCAAGCCGCCGACGACGGCGCCGATCGGCGAGTCCAGCCCGCCGAGCACGGCGGCCACGAAGCCGAACACGATCAGCTGGTCCATGAAGTTCGGCGAGATGAACGAGACGTCGCCGGCGATGAGCATCCCCGCCAGCGCCCCGACCAGGGCGGCCAGCGCCCAGCCGAGGGTCAGCATCCGGCCGACCCGGACCCCGAGCAGGCGCGCGACCTCCTGCCCGAAGGCGGAGGCGCGCATCGCCAGGCCCAGCCGGGTGAACCGGAACAGCGCGATCAGCAGCACCATGGTCACCAGGACCGCGCCGACGGTCCAGATCGTGTTGGGCGACAGCGAGAGCAGGGTGAAGCCCTCGCGCACCTCGTAGCCGATGTTGGAGAACGGCGGGACGAACGCCCGCTGGTCGACGCCGAAGATCAGCGCGACCGCGCCCTGGATGGCGATGAACAGACCCAGGGTGACGATGACGGCGTTGAGCTCGGGCCCGCCCTCGACCGGCCGGATCACGACGCGCTCGATGACGGCGCCCAGGACCAGGCCCGCGAGCAGCGCGACGACCAGACCGACCCAGTAGGACTGCCCCGAGTCGATGACCGCGACGGCGATGAACGTGGTGGCCGCCGCCATCGAGCCCTGCGCGAAGTTGACGATCCGGGTGGACCGCCAGATCAGCACGAGCGCCAGGGCGAACGCGGCGTAGACCGAGCCCGAGACCACCCCGCCGAGGGTGAGGCTGAGGAATTCCTCCACGAGTGGACTGCCTCCTGTGGTGGGGACGAGGGATCAGAAACCGAGGTAGGCGTGGCGCAGGTCCTCGTCGGCGGCGAGGGTGCGCGCGTCGTCGGTGACGACGACGCGGCCGAGGTTGAGCACGACGCCGGTGTCGGCCACCGAGAGCGCGCTGCGCGCGTTCTGCTCGACCAGGAGGACCGACAGGCCCTCGGTGTCCACCAGCTGCCGCACCAGCCCGAAGATCTGCGCCACGATGCGCGGCGCCAGGCCCAGCGAGGGCTCGTCGAGCAGCAGGATCCGCGGGCGGGCCAGCAGGGCACGCCCGACGACCAGCATCTGCCGCTCGCCGCCGGAGAGCGTGTGCGCGGGGTTGTCGCGCCGCTCGGCGATGCGCGGGAACAGGTCGTAGACGCGGTCGAACTCGTCCCGGCCGACCTTGCCCCGGAACAGCGAGCCGACCCGCAGGTTCTCGTCGACGGTCAGCTCGGCGATGACGCCGCGGCCCTCCGGCACGTGCGCCATGCCCTTGTGGACCATGGCCTCGACGGGGGCGCGGGTGATGTCCTCGCCGTCGAGGACCACGCGACCGGCGGTGGGACGGACCAGCCCGCTGACCGTGCGCAGCAGCGTCGTCTTCCCCGCGCCGTTCGCCCCGAGGACGGCGGTGATGCGGCCGGCCTCGGCGCGCAGCGAGACGCCGTCGAGGGCGCGCACCGGACCGTACGAGGCGGACAGCCCCTGCACCTCGAGCAGCGCGGTCGCGGTGCCCGTCCCGGCGCCGGCGGCGCCCTTGGTCAGGTCGGCCGCGGTGCTGCCGTGCGGCTCAGCCACGGGTGGCCTCCTCGGTACCCGCCGCGGCCTGCGCGGTCGATCGGCCGGTGGACAGTTCGGCGGCGTCCGCGTCGACGTCCACGTCGTCGCCGAGGTAGGCCTCGGTGACGGCCGGGTCGGCGCGGATCTCCTCGGGCGTGCCGACGGCGATCTGCCGGCCGGAGTCGAGGACGGTGATCCGGTCGCAGACCCGCATGACCAGGTCCATGTGGTGCTCGACGAGCAGCACGCTCATCCGGCTCGCCACGGAGCGGATGAGCTCGCCCAGCTCGTGCATCTCGTCCTCGGACAGGCCGCTGGCGGGCTCGTCGAGCAGCAGCAGCTCCGGGTCGGCGACCAGGGCGCGGGCGAGCGCGACCCGCTTCTGCACGGGGTACGGGAGGCTGCCGGGGTAGCGCCCGGCGTACGCGGTGGCCTCGAGCTCGGCGAGGGCGTCCATGGCCCGCCGGCGCAGCCGCTCCTCGTCCTTGTCGGCGGTGGGGATGGCGAACAGCGCGGAGAAGAAGCCCGCCTTCGCGTGCCGGTGCGCCCCGACCATCACGTTCTCGAGGACCGTCATCCCGGGGAACAGGCCGACACCCTGGAGGGTACGGGCGATGCCCAGCTTGGCCAGCTGCGCGGGACGCAGGCGGCGGAGCTCCTCGCCGCGCCAGACGATCCGGCCCGAGGACGGGCGGACCAGGCCGCAGGCGACGTTGAACATCGTCGTCTTGCCGGCGCCGTTGGGGCCGATCAGGCCGTGGACCTGGCCCGGCTCGACGGTCAGGGAGACGTCCTCCAGCGCCGTCACGCCGCCGAAGGCGACGTGGATGCCGGTCATCTCCAGCCGCGCGGTGGGCGACCGGTCCGGTCGCTGGGTGGTGCTGGCGAGCGGCGGTTCCGCCACGGGCCCACGTCTCCTCGGGGGTAGAGGGGGATCGCCCGACCGGGTGCTCGGTGGACGACGATTGGGTCACGGCTACGTCCCGATGAGATTGCCTGCCGGTGAGGGCGGTCACAATGGGCGCGACGCACAGTGATCGACGACCCGGGCTGTGCTCAGCGCAGCACGTCAGGAGGTGGGCGGTGCACATGTATCCGCCAGAGGTGGCAGCCCGACTGGGCGACGTGGCACCGCGACTGTTCGACCAGGTGGACGCCATGGTCGACCGCATGGTCGACGTCCTGCTGCGGACCGAGCCGGCGTACCGCGAGCTCGACCTCGTGGAACTGCGCCGCTCGAGCCGGGCCGGACTGGCCGGCGGCATCCGCAGTCTCGTGGGCGCCGCGGGGGGCATCCGGGAGCTGCAGACCGCCGAGGCCCGCGAGGTGGGGCGACGCCGGGCGGCCCAGGGCATCCCCCTGGAGGCGGTGCTGCGCGCCTACCGGCTGGGCGGGCAGATCACGTGGGAGACGCTGCTCGCGGTCGCCCGCGACTCCGGCGCCGCGAACGACACCCTGCTGGTCGAGGTCGCCGGCTCGGTGTGGCGGACCAACGACGTGGAGTGCGCGGCGGTCGCGGAGGGCTACCGCGAGGAGCAGCGCCGGCTGGACTCGGTCGACGAGACGGCGCGCCGGCACGTGCTCGACGGGCTGCTGGACGGTCGCGGTGGCGACCCCGCGTTCGTGCGCTCGGCTTCCGAGCTGCTCGGCATGCCGCTGGAGGGACGGCTGCTCGCCGTCGTCGCCGTCCCGGACGACGAGGGCACCGTCAGCCTCGACGACCCGGCCGCGGGCCTGCTCCGGCGCGGGGTGCGCTCCGTCTGGGGCGAGCGGTCCGGCGCCCAGGTGGGCGTGGTGGCGCTCGGGCCCCGCCGGTCGACCGACGTCCTCGGTTGGCTGCGGGCGATGGCGGCGGGCCCGGTCGGTGTCTCGGCCGAGGTCCAGGGGGCCGCCGGGGTGGCCACGGCCTACCGGCTGGCCGAGACCGCCGCCCGGACCCTGCCGGTGGGCAGCAGCCAGGTCGTGACGATCGACGACCGGCTGCCCGAGGCGCTGCTGAGCAACTCGCCGGAGATCAGCTCACGGCTGGTCGGGCAGTCGCTGGGCGGGCTGCTGGACCTGCCCGAGGACGAGCAGACGGTGCTGCTGGACACCCTGGCCGCGTTCCTGGCCGCCGACGGCTCGCCGACGCGGGCGGCCGACGAGCTGTACTGCCACCGGAACACGGTGATGCACCGGCTGCGGCGGATCGAGTCGGTGACCGGCCGCAAGGTCACCGACCCGCGGGCGCGCCTGCTGTGGCAGCTGGCGCTGCTCAGCGCTCCGCAGCTGCGCCCGGCCCGCCCGGCCGCCTGAGGAAGGACCCCCGTGACCCCCCGCCACGGGGGCCGTCCAACCGGAAGGCCCTCTCCTTACTGGAGGTAGCCCTCGACCTCTGAGGCGGGCCGCACCTCGGCCTCCTCCGGGTCCTCGGCGTACTGCCGCTTGGCGCGCCGCTGGCGCAGCAGGTCCCAGCACTGGTCGAGCTGGACCTCGAGGTCCTTGATGCGCGCCCGCTGCGCATCGTCGTGCTCGCCGTTGTCGCGGAGCTGGTGCTCCTCGTCGACCAGGGCGTGGATGCGGCTCAGCAGGTCCTTCTCGTCCATGATCGCCATCCTGCCCCTCGCCCTCGCCGGGGAAACCGTCAGTCCCGCTCGGGGACCCAGCCCTCGACGAAGGCGGCCAGCCGCCGGGTGACGGCGCCGCCGGCCCGGCCGAGCGCGAGCAGCGCCGTCCGGTCCAGGGGCACCCGGACCGTGCGCCGCCCGGTGGGCACGGCCCCGCGGACGGCGTGCCCGGCGGCGACCAGCTCCGGCCACGGCCGGGCCAGGTGCTGCTGGACGCGGGCCAGCGCGGCAGCCGTGGGCCCGGCGTTGGCCCCGACCATGGCCGTGACGAGGGCCGGGTCGCTGCCCGCCACGCGCGTGCCGTCGCGGAAGCTGCCGGCGGCCAGCGACAGGGCCAGCGGACCGGCCTGGCCCGCGGCGGCGGCCAGCGCGGCGGCCAGCAGGTGCGGCACGTGGCTGATCGCCGCCACGGCGTCGTCGTGCTCGGCCGCGGTGGCCGGCACCACCTCGGCACCGGCGGCGAGCGCGACCTCGGCGACCCGCAGCCAGCGGGGCAGCTCGGTGCCCGGCTCCAGGCACACCGCCCAGCGGGCGCCGCGGAACAGCCCGGGGTCGGTGGCCGCGTGCCCGGACCGCTCGGTGCCGCACATCGGGTGGCCGCCGACGAAGCGGCCCCCGAACGCGGCGCCGAGGGTCTCCAGCACGGGCAGCTTCACCGAGCCGATGTCGGTGACCGTGGCGTCGGGGTCGATGGCCAGCCCGGTCAGCGCCGCCGTCATCGCCGGCAGCGGCACCGCGAGGACGACGACGCCGGTCAGCTCCGTGCCGATCCGCACTCCGCGCCCGGCCGCCGCGGCGCGGGCCTCGGGGTCGACGTCCCAGCCGGTGACCTCCCGGCCGGCGGCGACCAGCGCGGCGGCCAGCGACCCGCCGAGCTGGCCCAGGCCCACCACCCCGACCGGAGGGGCGGGCATCGTGGGCACCGGGAGAGCGGCGTCGGCCATGATCAGAGGCTATGTCCCACACGCTCCTCCACCACCGCGTGCCATGACCCCCCGCCCCTTCCTCCTGAGCCAGCAGATGGCCGACTACGTACGGGCCAGCTCCGAGGCGCCCGACGACGTCGTCACCGACCTGGTCGCCGAGACCGCGGCGATGGCCGAGCGCGGCGAGCTCTCGGCGACCATGCAGATCGGGTCCGACCAGGGCGCGTTCATGCAACTGCTCACCCGCGCCCTGGGCGTGCGGACGGCGATCGAGATCGGCACCTTCACCGGGCTCTCCGCGCTCTGCATCGCCCGCGGCCTCCCCGAGGACGGCCGGCTCCTCTGCCTGGACCTGAACGCGGACTGGACCGCGGTGGCCCGGCGCTACTGGGACCGCGCCGGCGTCGGCGACCGGATCGAGCTGCGGCTGGGCCCGGCGCTGACCTCGCTGCGCGCGCTGCCGCTCGAGCCCACCTTCGACCTCGCCTTCGTCGACGCCGACAAGACCGGGTACGCGGCGTACGTCGAGGAGCTGTACCCCCGGCTGCGGCCCGACGGCGTCGTCCTGCTGGACAACACGCTGCGGGGCGGTCACGTGCTGGCGCCGCGCAGCGACGACGACCGTGCCATCGCCGCGCTCAACGCGGCGCTGGCCGCCGACCCCCGCTGGGAGACCGTGCTGCTGCCGCTGGCCGACGGCCTGACCGTGCTGCGCCGACGGTGAGCGGCCCGGCGGAGGCCACGGGCCCGGCGAGCTACGCCGTCCGCGTGGGGCGCACCGGCGACCGGTGGTCGGTGCAGCTGCTCGCCCACGACGCCGACGACGAGCTGCCGGTGCTCGAGCGGGCTCTCGGCGAGCCCGGGGGCGAGGGCTGGCCGGGACCGTTCGTGCTGGTCGTGGACTCGCGGTTGTACTTCGTCGTGCTGCGCCACGGCCCCGGCGGCATGGTCCGGGCCTTCATCTCCGACGCGACCATGCAGGAGTGGCTGCTGGCCAGCGAGGTGGTGGAGCGCTACGGCATCGCGGTGGACACCGAGGGCGCCTTCGACGACGACGAGACCGGCTGGCCCGGCGGCGACCTCGACGTCCTCGCCGACCACGGGCTGCCCGCCGACCAGCTGCGGCCGATCGTCACCGCCGACGACCTCTGGGCCGACGAGATGGTCGACCGCATCGCCGTCCGGCTGGGTTTCGCCGACGAGCTGGCCGCGGCGGTGGCCGGGTGAGCGCGCCGCGGGTGACGGCCGTCGTCTTCGACCTGGGCGGCGTGCTCACCGAGAGCCCGATGGTCGCCTTCGCCGCGTACGAGGCCGAGGCCGGGCTGCCCGAGGGGCTGATCCGGCGGCTGAACAGCACCGACCCCGACGCCAACGCGTGGGCCCGCTACGAGCGCGGCGAGCTGGACACCGCGGGCTTCGTCGACGCCTTCGAGGCCGAGGCGCTGGCCGCGGGGCACCGGCTCGACGCGCGGCGGGTGCTGGGGGCCCTCGCGGGGGAGCTGCGCCCGGCGATGCTGACCGCCGTCGCGGCACTGCAGGCGGCGGGGGTGCCCCTGGCGCTGCTGTCCAACAACGTGACGCCGATGGAGCGCACCGGCCGGCTCGGGGAGCTGCTGGGCCGGTTCGACGCCGTCGTCGAGTCCTCGGTGGAGGGGGTGCGCAAGCCGGAGCCGGAGATCTACCGGCGGGCGCTGGACCGGCTGTCGGAGGCCGTGGGCCGCCCCGTCCCCGCGCACGAGTGCGCCTACCTGGACGACCTGGGCATCAACCTCAAGCCGGCCCGGGCGCTGGGCATGCACACCATCAAGGTGGTCGACCCGGCTGCGGCGCTGGCCGAGCTGTCGGAGCTCGTGGGGCTGGACCTGACCGGTGCCCGGGGGACGGGTTCCGCTCGGTGAGCGGACCCGACGACCGGACCGCCCCCGCGACGCTCGTGCTCTGCGTACCGGGGGGAGCAGAGCCCGAGCGTCCGGAGGTGTTCCCCGCCGCCCCCTCGTGCCGTGCCCACCAGGATGGGCAGAGCACGAGCGTGTGCAGGGAGAACCGGTGACCGGCGCCGGCGCGGCTCCGCCCCTGGACGCCGGCGTGCTGGACGCCGCGATGGGGCGCGCGCTGGAGCTGGCCGCGGCCGCCGTCGAGTGGGGGGACACGCCGATCGGCGCCGTCGTCCTCGGCCCCGACGGCGCCGTCCTCGCCGAGGCCGCCAACGAGCGGGAGAAGCGGAACGACCCGACCGCGCACGCCGAGGTGCTGGCGCTGCGGGCCGCGGCGACGGTGCTCGGCGACGGCTGGCGGCTGACCGGCGCCACCCTCGTCGTCACCCTGGAGCCGTGCACGATGTGCGCCGGCGCCAGCGTTCTCGCGCGGGTCGCCTCCGTCGTCTACGGCGCCGACGACCCCAAGGCCGGCGCGGCCGGGTCGCTGTGGGACGTGCTGCGCGACCGGCGGCTGAACCACCGGCCGCTGGTCACCGGCGGGATCCGGGCCGAGGAGTCCGCCACGCTGCTACGGACGTTCTTCCGCGCCCGGCGGAGGCTGTAGTCTCTTCGGCGGTGGCGTGTCCGAGCGGCCGAAGGGTCCCGCCTCGAAAGCGGGTGAGGTGCAAGCCTCCGTGGGTTCAAATCCCACCGCCACCGCCAGCAGGACTTCGACGGCGGCGTCCGTCCGGGCTCGAGCCCGGACGGACGCCGTCGTCGTCGTCGTCGCGGGGTGTCAGACGGGCAGGTCCTCGTCGACGAGCAGCCGCCCGTCCTCGTCGCGGACGAACCGCACGGCGTGGGTCTCCACCTGCCGTTCGCCCTGGCGGACGAACTCGACGTCGGTCGTGGCCGTGATGACGTCGCCGTCGACCGACACGTTGCGGACGCCGAGCAGACTCACCTCCGACCACACGCCGAAGAAGTCCTGGTAGTAGCCGTAGCTGGCCTGCGAGCGCAGGTACGGCCCGGTCATCGCGTAGGCGTTCTCGGGGTCGCCGGGCAGGAAGTCGTAGTACAGCTCGAGGGTCTGCCGGACCTGGGTGACCGGGTCGGGCGGCGGGGGCGGGGACGCCGACGTGCTCGGGGTCGGCCGGGCCGACGTGGTGGGGGTCTCCGCGGACACGGACGTCGGCGCGGGCTCCACGGTCTGCTCGGGTTCCTCCGCGACCTCGTCGGTGGTCTCCGCCGAGGTGGGGGCGGGGGCGGAGGAGGTCGGCGGGTCGGCGGTGGTGGTGTCGTCGTCGCCGCCGGACGAGGCGACCAGCCAGGTGACCCCGCCACCGAGGAGGAGCAGCAGCACGAGGCCGGCGACGAGCAGTGGCCAGCGCCGCCGGCTGCTCGGGGACCGCGCCGGCAGCACTCGATCCGGCTCGGCGCGGCCGGGAACGGCCGGCGAGGCGGCGGGTGCCGCGGGAGGAGGCGGGGCCTGGGAGGGGTCGGGCGCCGGGCCCGCCAGCGTCCGTGGCGCGGTCTCCCGCGGGGCGGGGGGAGGAGGGGTCGGCGTCGCCACCGGGGGCGTCGGGGCCGCGGGCGCGGCGGCGGCCTCGCCGGCGGGCAGGGACGCCGTCCGCGTGCGGCCCGGCGCCGGGCGCAGCTGCGTGCGGGCCAGCAGCACGGTGGTCGGGTCGCCGTCGCGCCCCGCGGCCAGCCGGGCGAGCCGGTCGCGGACCTCCGGCATCGTCGGCCGGGCCGCCGGGTCGTCGGCGAGCATGGTCATCAGCGGGGCGGTGAGGATGCCGGCGCGGGACGGCGGGCGCACCGAGCCCCCGGCGACCCGGTGCAGCAGGCGGAGGGCGTTGTCGTCCATCCCGAACGGCGGCTCGCCCTCCAGGCAGGTGTAGAGGGTCGCACCCAGCGAGAAGACGTCGGTGGCCTCGCTCATCTCCGTGCCCTGGGCGACCTCGGGGGCCAGGAAGGCCGGCGTCCCGGTGATCTGGCCGGTCTGGGTCAGCGTGACGTCACCGATCGCGTGCGAGATGCCGAAGTCGGTGATCTTGACCAGGCCCTCGACGTCGCCGCCCTGCCCGACGAGGACGTTGGCGGGCTTGACGTCGCGGTGCACGATCCCCGCCGCGTGCGTGGCGGCCAGCGCGTCGGCCACCTGGGCGCCGATCTGGGCGACCAGCTCCGGTCGCAGCGGGCCGTCGTCGAAGAGCACCTGCGCCAGGCTGCGGGAGGGCAGGTACTCCATCACCAGCCACGGCGAACCGCCGTCGGTGGCGACGTCGTAGACGGAGATCGCGTGCGGATGGCTCAGCCGCGCGGCGATCCGGCCCTCACGCAACGCGCGCTGGCGCTGCTGGTGCACGACCTTCTCGTCCGCGCCGGACGGCGGGAGGATCTGCTTGACCGCCACCTGCCGCCCGAGGAGCTCGTCGCGCGCACGCCAGACCGTGCCCATGCCGCCGCCCGCGATCTGGGCGAGCAGCCGGTAGCGCCCCGACACCAGGTGGCCGGGTCCGATGACCTGCACAGCAGGCCCCTACCCGCGCCGAGCCCTGTGTCGCACGTGGCTCAGACGGCGCTGGGCACGCCGAAGCGGCGGGCGTACTCCTCCTGGGCGCCGGCGGGCAGGGCGTCGTAGAGCGTGCCCAGCTCCTCGACGGCGTCGGGGGAGAGGTCGTCGAAGAGGGTCTGCCAGGTGGGCGGCTCGTCGTAGCTGCGGGTCAGCAGCAGCTCCCAGGCCTGGGTCTGGCGGTCGCGGTGGCTGCGCTCGGCGGCGAACTCGGTGAGGTACCGGTCCTTGGCCGCCTGCTTCTCCCGGGCCGTCGCGCCCGGTGGCAGGTCCGCCGGGTCGGCGCCCTTGAGCACCGCGACGATGGCGTCGACGACCTCCGGCCGTGGCTCCGCTGCGCTCATCCCGCTCGCCTCCCCTTCTCCGGTGGACGACCGCCGACAGGCACCGTCCGGCTTCCCATGCCCACGAGGCCGTCCCTCAATCGTCGGCGTCCCGCCGTGCCGAGGAGTCCGAGCCTCCCATGCCCGAGATCACGACCGCCACGTCACGCCGCCGCGCGACGGCGGCCGCCGGTGCCGGTCCGGCGGGGGCGTGGCGAGCCGCGGCTGACCGCCGCAGCGGCGCCCGGTAGTCTGGGCCCGCACGGGAGGATTCGCCTAGTGGCCTATGGCGCTCGCTTGGAAAGCGGGTTGGGGGCAACCCCTCGGGAGTTCGAATCTCCCATCCTCCGCTCGGCACGAGAGGGCCCCCGGCGCATCGCCGGGGGTCCTCTCGCATCTCAGACCCCGCCGTCGACCTCCGGGGCGCGGCCCAGCTCGCGGACGTACAGGCCGGCCACCGCGGCGAGCAGCAGCAGGCCGCCGGCGACCGCTGCGGGGGCCAGCCGTTCGCCGAGGAACGCCGTGGCCAGGGCGGTGGCGGTGAGCGGCTCCAGCAGCGTCACGATCGAGGCGACCGGGCCCGGCACCGTCCGCACCCCGGTGAAGAACAGCCCGTACGCCAGCGCGCTGGGTACCAGGCCGAGGTAGACGAGCACCGCGACGGCCCAGGGGTCGCTGGGGACGGCGAGCCCGGCGGCCAGCACCGCGGGCGTGAGCAGCAGCGCGCCGCCGCCGAACCCGACCAGGGTCACCGGCACGCCCGCCGGCACGCCTCCGCTCGCCAGGGTGACGACGGTGTACCCGAGCGCCGACCCGGTGGCCAGCAGCGTGCCCAGCAGCACCGCCGTCCCGGTGTCGGCGCCGGCCGAGACGCCGACGAGCAGGGTGAGCCCGGCAAGCGCGACGACGAGCGCGGTCAGCGTCGTGCCGCTCGGACGCCCGTGCCCGAGCAGCGCCGACCCGACGGCGATGAGCAGCGGCGCCAGGCCCAGGGCCACCAGCGTCGCGATGCTCACCCCCGCCCGGGCGACCGCGCTGAAGTAGGCCAGCTGGTACGCGGCCAGCCCGGCGCCGACGAGGACGAGGCGGACGGCCACCGGGCGGCCGACCGCGACGCGGCCGGTGCGCCGGCGGGCGGTCACCGCCCACGCGGCCAGCAGCACGAGGGCGCCGATGGCCAGGCGGGACCAGGCGATGTCGAGGGAGGAGAGGTCGCTGCGGTCGGCGACCACCCGGCCGCTGATCCCGGACGTGCCCCAGCACAGCGCGGCGAGGACGACGAGCAGGAAGCCGCGGCGGCGGTGCGCGGCGGGGTCGCGGCGGCCGGGGGCCGCGACGGGGGAGGGGGTGGACATGACGCTCCTGGACGGTTCCGGACGAGAGGACGGCGGTCCGGAGCACGGGCGGTCCGTCCGTCGGGCAGGGGCCGACGGGAGTCAGGGGTGCGCGGCGCTCCGGGTCAGGAGCGGGGCGGGGGGAGGGCGAGAGCGCGCCGGGGCGTCATGCTGGCCAGCGTAGGGGGCGGCGTCGCCAGGGCCCGACCGCTTTCCTCTACAGTGGCACCCGACCCCTCGTGTGGCGTCATCCTGTGAACCTCCCCAGGGCCGGAAGGCAGCAAGGATAAGCGGGCTCTGGCGGGTGCGCGGGGGGTCCCTGCTTTGTCCGGGCCTGCTGCCGCCGCCGCGGCCGCGGGCCGGGAACGGCACGGGACGTCGGTGCGGGCACGTAACCTCGCCGCGTGGCTCTGGCGCTCTACCGCAAGTACCGCCCGGCGACCTTCGCCGAGGTGGTCGGCCAGGAGCATGTCACCGCACCCCTGGTGAACGCCATCGAGGCCGGGCGGATCAACCACGCCTACCTGTTCAGCGGTCCCCGCGGCTGCGGGAAGACGTCGTCGGCCCGCATCCTCGCCCGCTCGCTCAACTGCGAGCAGGGGCCCACCGCCACCCCCTGCGGGGTCTGCGGCTCCTGCGTCGCGCTGGCCCCTGACGGCCCCGGGTCGCTCGACGTCATCGAGATCGACGCGGCCAGCCACGGCGGCGTCGACGACGCCCGTGACCTGCGCGAGCGGGCCTTCTTCGCGCCGGTGAACAGCCGCTACAAGGTGTACATCGTCGACGAGGCGCACATGGTCTCCTCGCAGGGCTTCAACGCCCTGCTCAAGGTGGTCGAGGAGCCGCCGGAGTTCCTGGTCTTCGTCTTCGCGACCACCGAGCCGGAGAAGGTGCTCCCCACCATCCGCTCGCGCACCCACCACTACCCGTTCCGGCTGGTGCCGCCCTCGACGCTGCGCACCCTGCTGGAGAAGACCTGCGCCGCGGAGGGCGTGACGGTCGAGCCGACGGTCTTCCCGCTCGTCGTCCGGGCCGGCGGTGGCTCGGTCCGTGACTCCCTGTCGATCCTCGACCAGCTGCTGGCCGGTGCCGGCCCCGACGGCGTCACCTACGCCTCCGCGGTCGGCCTGCTGGGCGTCACCGACGACGCGCTGCTCGACGAGACGATCGACGCGCTGGCCGCCTCCGACGCCCCTGGCGTCTTCCGCGCCGTCGACCGGGTGGTGGAGGCCGGCCACGACCCCCGCCGCTTCGCCACCGACCTGCTCGACCGGCTGCGGGACCTCATCGTGCTCGACGCGGTCCCCGACGCCGGCGGCAACGGGCTGCTCGACTGCCCGCCGGACCGGCTGGACCTGATGAGCTCGCAGGCCCGGGCGCTGGGCTCGGCGACCCTCTCCCGGATGGCCGACACGGTGCACGCCGGGCTCACCGAGATGCGGGGGACGACGGCGCCCCGCCTGCTGCTCGAGCTGGTGTGCGCCCGGATGCTGCTGCCCGGCACCGACGACGCCGCCGCCGCCACCCTCCAGCGCCTCGAACGCCTCGAGCGGCGGATGTCGATCGCCGGTGAGCACGCCGGCCGGCCGGTCGCCGATGCCCCCGTCCGGGAGGCACCCGTCCGTGCGGCGCCCGTGCGCGAGACCCCCGCCCGGGAGGTGACCCCCGTGCGCGAGGCCCCCGTGCGCGAGGCCCCCGTGCGCGAGGCCCCCGCCCGCGAGGCGCCCGCCCGCGAGGCGCCGGCAGCCGAGCCGGCGGCGCGCGACGCGGGGGCGGCCTCCCGCCGGGAGTACGTCCGCCCGTCCCGCGCGTCCGCCGCGGCGCCCCCGGCCACCCCGGCCGCGCCCACGCCCGCGTCGAGCGCCCCGGCCGCGACCGCCGACGACGACTGGCCGGAGACGGCCCGGCCCGGGTCGGCCGCGCCGACGGCCCCGGCCCAGCCCGCCGCGGCCCGGCCGGTCGCCGCGGCCTCCGCCGCTGCTCCGCCGGCCCCCGAGCGGGAGGCGCCGCGGCCGCGTGTGGCCACCGACGAGCCCGACATCCCCCTGCCGCCCGAGCCGACGGACGAGGAGGAGTGGCCGCACCCCGCCGAGCCGGCCGAGGCGCGCGCCGCCGCTGCCCGGGTCGGCGCCCCCCGCGACGCCGGACCGCCCCGGGCGGCCGCGGAGTCCGCGCCCGCGCCGCGCGGTGGGGAGCCGACGCCGGTGGTCTCGGCGAACCCCGGCGGTATCGACGGAGGGGCGGACGGCGAGCTCACCACCGCCGACGTCCGGCGGGTGTGGCCGGAGCTGCTGGCCGTCGTCCGCAAGCACAAGCGGACCACCGAGGCACTGCTGAAGTCGGCCCAGGTGCACGACCTGACCGGGGGCACGCTGCACCTGGCGATGACCTCGCCCGCGCTGGCCAAGATGCTCAGCGACGACCTGAACCAGGAGATCGTCCGCACCGCGCTGCAGGAGCTGCTCGGCGTGCGGTGGAAGGTGCAGGCGGTCGTCGAGGGCGCCGGGCGGGCGACCGGCGGGGGCCGGGCCGGCCCGCCGGACCGCGAGGCCGCCCGCGAGGCCGAGCGCGTGGCCGAGGCGGCCGAGGCGACCGAGCTGATGGCCGAGCGCGCGGCGGAGACCACGAGCGACCGGCCGCCCGAGCTCGTCGTGGACCCCGAGCAGGCCGCGCTGTCGCTGCTGCGTGCCCAGCTCGGCGCCCGCCCGATCGACGAGTGAACGCCCGCCACTCGCCCCGCGTGCCACGGGGCCCCGAGGTCGGGCCGGTCCGGCAGGTCACGTACCGAGGAACGTCAGGATCCCGGCCGCGAGCCGCTCGGCGATCGCCTGGCGGCCCGCCGCGTCGCTCATGAGCGTGGCGTCCGCGGCGTTGCGCATGTTGCCGCACTCGACGTAGACCGCCGGCGTCGTCGCCAGGTTGAGGGCGGCGAGGTCCGGCCGGTCGTCGAGCCCGTACGCGCCCACGTAGTCCGCCGGCGGCACCACGGGGACCAGGGCGTCGCGCAGGGCCACCGCGAGGGCGTCGGTCCGTGCGGCCACCGCCGGCCCGGCCGGGTCGCGGGAGGACGTGATGACGTGGAACCCGCGGCCGCCGGCCGCGGCGCCGTCCCCGTGGATGCCGACGAACACCGCCGCGCCCACCTGCCCCGGCAGTGCCCCACGCGCGTCGACGCACGGTCCGACCCCGGTGTCGTCGGCGCGGGTCAGGACGACCTCGACGCCGGCGGCGGCCAGCAGGCCGCGGGTGCGCAGGGCGACGTCCCAGGTGAAGGCGTGCTCCGGGTAGCCGGCGTCGGTCGAGGTGCCGGTGGTGTTGCACGCCTTGGTCCCGCCCGCGCCGTCGGGCACCGGCGCGCCGATCACCCCTGGCGCCGCGGCGTTGCCGCCGTTGTGGCCGGGGTCGAGCACCACGACCGGCGCCGGTGCCGGGGGCGGCGGGGGGAGCGGCGGGGACGGGACGGCCGGGGTGACCGGGGACGGCGTCCCCGACGGGACGGGGGACGCCGACGCCGATGCGGTGGGGGACGCGGGGGCGGTCCGCGGGCTGGACGACGCCTCCGGGGAGCCCGTCCCGGGGGACCCGCCGCACGCGCTCAGCAGCAGGACGAGCGAGACCACCACCGTCCCGGCGCGCCGCACCCGCGCGAGCCTGCCACGGACGTCGTCCCCCGGGCCTACGCTCGGCACATGTCGTTCCCCGGAGGCGCCCCCGACCTGCAGCAGCTGATGCAGCAGGCGCAGCAGATGCAGCAGCAGCTGGTCGCTGCGCAGGAGCAACTGGCCAACGAAGAGGTCACCGGCTCGGCCGGTGGCGGGCTGGTCACCGCGACCATGACCGGCAGCGGCGAGCTGACCGCGGTCGCCATCAAGCCCGAGGCCGTCGACCCGGACGACCTGGAGACCCTGCAGGACCTCGTCGTCGCCGCCGTCCGCGACGCGGGCCGGGCCGCCAACGAGCTGGCCACCAACCGGATGGGCCCCCTCGCGGGTGGCCTCGGTGGCGGCCTGGGTCTCCCCGGCGCCTGAGCGACGGCCGCAGAGACCGGACAGGAGTCACTCCGTGTACGAGGGGGCCGTCCAGGACCTCATCGACGAGCTCGGCCGCCTGCCGGGCGTCGGGCCCAAGAGCGCGCAGCGCATCGCCTTCCACCTGCTGGCGGCGGAGTCCGCCGACGTCGGCCGGCTCGTGGCCGCGCTGCAGCGCGTGCAGGCGGAGGTGCGCTTCTGCGTGACCTGCTTCAACGTCGCCGAGGCCGAGCAGTG
This sequence comes from Trujillonella endophytica, assembly GCF_019799905.1. Taxonomy (GTDB): domain Bacteria; phylum Actinomycetota; class Actinomycetes; order Mycobacteriales; family Geodermatophilaceae; genus Trujillonella; species Trujillonella endophyticus_A. The sequence continues at coordinate 88,688 of NZ_JABGCI010000011.1, forward strand.
CCGGATCTGCCGTGACCCGCGGCGGACCGACGACGTGATCTGTGTGGTCGAGGAGCCCAAGGACGTCGTCGCCATCGAGCGCACCCGGGAGTTCCGGGGCAAGTACCACGTGCTCGGCGGCGCGATCAGCCCCATCGAGGGCGTCGGCCCGGACGACCTGAAGGTCAAGGAGCTCATGACCCGGCTGATGGACGGCCAGGTCACCGAGCTGATCATCGCCACCGACCCCAACCTGGAGGGTGAGGCGACCGCCGCCTACCTGGCCCGGCTGGTCGGGCCGATGGGCCTCGCAGTGTCCCGGCTGGCCAGCGGCCTGCCGGTCGGCGGAGACCTCGAGTACGCCGACGAGGTCACCCTCGGGCGGGCGTTCGAGGGCCGCCGCCGCATCGACGCCTGACGGAGGACCCCCGTGCCCCCACCGCACGCGAGCTCGCGGTGGTCCCCGGCACGGGGGCCAGGGACGTCACCCTTCGATCACGACGTCGTCACCGCGGCGCAGCGCCCGGCGCACGCGCAGCTTGAGGTACTGCGCGTAGCCGCGGACGAGCTGCGTGTAGCCCGGCGTCGGGCCCTTGTAGCCGAGGAAGCCCTTCGGCCCGTCGACCATCTCGCCGGTGCGGACGTCGTAGCGCGCCGCGTGCCACGGGCAGACCAGGCACCCCTCGGCGTCGACCGTCCCCTCGGAGAGGTCCGCCAGCTGGTGCCGGCAGCGGCGGGAGACGGCGAAGTAGGCCCCGCCGCGGTTGCCCACCGCCCAGTCGCCGACGCGGCGCACCGCGCCCGGCGGCAGGTCGGCGGCGGGGATGCGGTCGGGCTTCTCGGGCATGTCGTCTCCAATTGAGTCGTGTGCACGGGTTCGGCCTCGGCCCTACCCGCTCGCGGCCGTCCCAGACCGCCCGCCGTCGGTAGGGTCGAAGTCGTGCTCCTCCGCCGGTCCTCCGCCGTCCTCGCCGTCGCCGGGGCGGTGGTCCTGACCGGGCCTGCCGCGCTGGCCGAGCCCCCCGTGAACGTCGCCGGCCAGGTGGACGACCGGTCCGACGTCCTCACCGACGACGAGCAGGCCGCGGTCGAGGACGCGGTCAGCCAGCTCGAGATCGACGAGGGCATCGAGCTCGTCGTCGTCTTCGTCGACTCCTTCGACGGGCAGGACCCGTTCGCCTGGGCCGACCAGACCGCGTCGCTGTCGAACCTGGACGCCTCCGACGCCATCCTCGCCGTCTCCACGGGAGCGCAGCGCGAGTACGCGTACGGGCTGGGTCAGGACGTCGACGTCACCGAGGAGGAGGTCGACGAGTTCGCCGCCTCCGACGTCGACCCGCGGTTCGGCGACGGCGACTGGGCGGGCGGCGCCGAGGCGTTCGCCGAGGGCCTCGCCGAGGCCAACGGCAGCGACGGGACGGGGTTCGGCACGATCGCGGTCGTCGGCGGCATCGCGGCGGTGGGCGGCGGGGCGTACCTGCTGTCGCGGTCGCGCCGGAGGCGCCGGGAGGCGGCCGGCCCGGAGGTGAAGCGCCTCGAGCGGCCGGACCCGCACGCCGGCGTGCCCACCGAGCAGCTGCAGGCGCAGGCCAGCACCGCCCTCCTGGAGCTCGACGAGGCGATCAAGACCTCGCAGCTGGACCTGGACTTCGCGCGGCTGCAGTACGGCGAGGACGCCGTCACCGGCTTCGCCGAGGCGCTCGCGCAGTCCCGGCAGGAGCTCACCCGCGCGTTCACCCTCCGCCAGCAGCTGGACGACGAGATCCCGGAGGACGAGCCGACCACCCGGGCGATGCTCGCCGAGATGCTCCAGCTGACGTCGGCCGCCGACGCCCGGCTCGACGAGCAGGCCGAGTCGTTCGACCAGCTCCGGGACCTGGAGAAGAACGCGCCGCAGGCGCTGGAGGCGCTGGGGCCGCGGATCACCGCGCTCCAGGGGCGGCTGCCCGCCGACGAGCAGCGGATGGCCGAGCTGCAGCGGCGCTACGCGCCCGCGGCGATCGCGTCCGTGGCCGACAACCTGGAGCAGGCCCGGGCGCGGCTGACCGCGGCGGAGCACGAGGTCGCCGAGGCACGCGCCGGGCTCGACGCGGGCAAGCCGGGCGAGGCCGTCGGCGACATCCGGGCCGCCGAGGACGCCGTCGTGCAGACCGGCCAGCTGCTCGACGCGATCGGGCGGCTGGCCAACGACCTGGAGGGAGCGGTGCAGCGCATCCCCGCGGCGCGTGCGGACACCGAGCAGGACCTCGCCGAGGCGCGGGCGCTCGTGGCCTCGGGCGACCGCAGCGGCCTGCAGCCGCAGATCGCCCGGGCCGAGGCCGCCATCGCGGCCGCCGACGAGGCGATGGTCGCGAACGGCGGCGCGCTGCCGGACCCGTTCACCGCGCTGCGCCGGCTGGAGGAGGCCGACATCGCGCTGGAGCAGGCGCTGGGCGTGGCCCGCGACGCCCAGACCCGAACTCGCCGCGCTGCCGCGAGTCTGGACCAGGTCCTGCTCCACGCCCGCTCGACCGTCGCCGCCGCCGGCGACTTCATCGCCACCCGGCGCGGCGCCGTGGGGCCCGAGGCCCGCACCCGGCTGGCCGAGGCCGAGCGCCACCTGCAGGCGGCGGCCGGCCTGGCGGCCACCGACCCGGTCAGCGCGCTGCAGGAGGCGCAGCAGGCCGACGCCCTCGCCGGGCAGGCGCTGCAGCGTGCCCAGTCGGACGTCTCGTCGTGGAACTCGGGCTACGGCGGGGGTGGCTACGGCGGCGGGGGCTACGGCGGCGGGGGCTTCGCCGGTCCCGGCTACGGACGTGGTCCGGACCTGGGCAGCCTCGTGCTCGGCGGCATCCTGTTCGGCGGGGGCGGCGGTGGTGGCGGCGGGTACCGACGCGGTGGCTCCTTCGGGGGGTCGGGCCGCCGCTCCGGGGGCAGCTTCGGTGGTGGCTCGCGCGGCGGCGGCGGAGGCCGGCGCGGCGGCACCCGCCGGTTCTGACCCGCGCCGCTCGACGGCCCGGGCGCCCGGACCCTGGGAACTGTCGGCGCCCGGTGGCACCGTGACCTCCCCCACACCGGAGGAGGAGCGATGCCCACGAGAGACACCCCGTGGCCGGCCGGCACGCCGTGCTGGATCGACTACGACGCCACCGACCCCGCCGCGACGACCGCCTTCTACGCCGGCCTGTTCGGCTGGCAGTGGACCGAGCCCATGGCGGAGTTCGGTGAGTACACGAACGCGCTCGTCGACGGCCGACCCGCCGCCGGCCTGGGGCGGGCGCCGGAGGGGTCCCCAGGCGGCTGGACGCTGTACTTCGCTGCGGACGACGCCGCCGCCACGCTCGACCGGGTGCGCGAGGCCGGCGGCAGCGTCGTCCTCGAGCCGATGACGGTGGGCCCCTTCGGCCGCATGGCGATCGCCGTCGACCCCCAGGGGCACCGCTTCGGCCTGTGGGAGTCCGGCGAGCACACCGGCGTCCGGGTCTTCAACGAGCCGGGGTCCCTGACGTGGGAGGAGGCGGCGGTCGAGGACCTGGCCGCCGCCCACGCGTTCTACACCGCGGTCTTCGGCTACCGGTTCGACGAGATCCCCGACATGGGCGGCTACGCCACCTTCGCCACCGGCGAGCGGCCGCTGGGCGGCATCGGGCCGGCCCAGCCCGGCCTGCCGACGGGGTGGTCGGTCTGCTTCGCCGTCGCCTCCACCGACGACGCGGTGGCCGGCGCCGAGTCCCGCGGGGGCAAGGTGCTCCACCCGGCGGAGGACACGGAGTTCGGCCGGTTCGCCGTCGTCGAGGACCCGTGGGGCGCGCCCTTCTCGGTGATGGAGGTCGAGCCGGAGGAGTGACGACGGCGGGCCGGCGTGGACGGGGCGCGCCGGCCGCTGCCGTCAGTCCCGGAGCCGGCCGTACACGTGCTCGGGGCGGAACCGGACGACGAGCCGGCGGTCGCGGACCATCGCGGCGCGGTAGTCGTCCCAGTCCGGGTGCTCGCCGTTCACCCCGCGGTGGTAGGCGACGAGCTCCTCGACCGTGGCGTCGGAGGGGTCGGCGGCGACCGGGGTGAGGTCGGCGGTGCCCTCGACGGCCACCCAGCCCCAGAAGTCGTCGGAGGAGACGTGCAGGGTGACGCGGGGGTCGCGCTCGAGGTTGCGCGTCTTGGCCCGGTCGGCGGTCACCGACACCCGGACCACCTGCTGGTCGACGTCGTAGGCGTAGCCGATGTCGGACAGCTGCGGCCGGCCGTCGCGCTTGACCGTGGCGAGCACACCCCACTTCCGGCCGGCGACGAACTCGAGCATGCGGGGATCGAGGTCGCTCACGGCGTTCAGCGTTCCCGGCCGCGGGCCTTGAGCGGAACCGGGGGCAGCGGGGGAGCGGCCAGCCGGTCGCCGTCGTAGCCCACGACGACGCCGAAGCGCTCGTGCTCGGCGTTCCACTGCTCGGCGAAGGTCGTGATCTCCTCGCCCGACCGGCCGACGAAGTTCCACCACATCACCAGGCGCTCCTCGAAGGGCTCGCCGCCGAGCAACAGCAGCTTCCCCGGCGCCGCGGCGCGGATGCGGACGGTGCGCCGGCCGGTGCCCAGGTAGAGCATCTGGCCGTGCCCCAGCGGGGCGCCCTCGACGTCGGCCCCGCCCGAGGCGCCGAGCAGCGCGTACTCGAAGTCCGGCTCCAGCGGCAGCTCGACGTCGGCGCCGGCGGCCAGGTCCAGGTCCACGCCGACCAGCGGGGTGTGCGCGGTGCCCGGCGAGGTGGCGCCGCCGACGGAGCCCATGAGCACGGTCGCGGTCAGCCCGTCGGAGGTGAAGCCGGGCAGCGCGGCGTGGTGCTCGAACGCCGGCGCGATGTCCCGGGCGCCGTCGGGCAGGGCGACCCACAGCTGGGCGCCGTGCAGGTGACGGGGGTGGGGCTGCGGCGACTGCTCGGCGTGGGCGATCCCGTGCCCGGCGGTCATCAGCGCGAGCTCGCCGGGTCCGAACTCGACGTCGCTGCCGAGGGAGTCCCGGTGGTGCACCCGCCCCTGGAGCAGCCAGGACACGGTCTGCAGCCCGGTGTGCGGGTGCGGGGCCACCTGCATGCCCGGACCGGCGGCGACGTCGTCCGGGCCGTAGTGGTCGACGAACGCCCACGCGCCCACCAGCCGGCGGCCGAGGGTGGGCAGCACCCGGCGCACCCGGGTGCTCTCGCCCAGCTGCACCTCCTTGCCGGGGAGCAGGTCCAGCACCGGATGGGCGGCGGTCGCCGCCAGCCCGCCCAGTTCACGGGCGGGCGGGCGGCGGTCGAGGTTGCTCATGGCTCAGTCTCCCGGGCCTGGTCGCCGTCGGAGGCCCTCAGGCGCCCGGCGTCTGGCCGGTCTCGCCCCGCAGGTCGCCGTGCGGGACCCGCGCGGCCGGGATGGAGCCCAGCCGGCCGGCCTGGAAGTCGGTGAAGGCGTCCATGACCTCCTGCTTGGTGTTCATCACGAACGGGCCGTACATGGCGATCGGCTCGCGGATCGGCAGGCCGCCGAGCACGACGACGTCCAGCGCCGGGGTCCGCGACTCCTGCTGCTTCGCGCCGCTGACGGTGATGGTGTCGCCGGGGCCGAAGACGGCGAGCTGCCCGGCGCGGACCGGCTGCCCGTCGACGCCGACCGAGCCGGCGCCGGAGAGCACGTAGACCAGGGCGTTGAAGTCCGGCCGCCACGGCAGGTCGAGCGTCGCGCCGGGGGCGATGGTCGCGTGCACCATGGCCATCGGGGAGTAGGTGGAGCCCGGACCGCGGACACCGGCGACGTCGCCGGCGATGACCCGCAGGAAGGCCCCGGCGTCCGGGCTGGTCAGCAGCACCGACTCGTCGGCGCGCAGGTCCTGGTAGCGCGGCTCGACCCACTTCTGCGCCCTGGGCAGGTTCACCCACAGCTGCAGGCCGTGGAAGAGGCCGCCGCTGAGCACGAGGTGCTCCGGGGGCTTCTCGATGTGCAGCACGCCGCCGCCGGCGGTCATCCACTGGGTGTCGCCGTTGCTGATCGTGCCGCCGCCGCCGTGGGAGTCGGCGTGCTCGAAGGTGCCGTCGATGATGTAGGTGACGGTCTCGAAGCCGCGGTGCGGGTGCCAGGAGGTGCCCTTCGGCTCACCCGGCGCGTACTCGACCTCGCCCATCTGGTCCATGTGGATGAACGGGTCGAGGTCGCGCAGGTCCACGCCAGCGAAGGCGCGGCGGACCGGGAAGCCCTCACCCTCGAAGCCGGACGGCGCGGTGGTCACCGAGCGGACCCGGCGACGCACCGTGCCGGGGACGGGCACGGGGACCCGGGGCAGGACGGTGGTGTCCTCGACGGTGATGGCGGGCATCTCGATCTCCTTGAGTTGAGAGCTCAACTACCTGATGGTCACCCTAGCGCGCGGAGGCCCCGATGTGTTCCCGCTTCGTCCGGCCCTCGTGCAGGGTCCCGCCGCGAGCTCGCGAGTGGTGGGGGCACGGGGGTCCTCACCCTGCGGATCTCGCCGGGAGTGGCCAGGGTGGAGCCCGTGCCCCCCACCCTCCTCGCCGACCTGCCCGCCCGGGAGGGCTGCCCGAAGCGGATGGTGTTCGGCCCCTGCGGGGGAGTCCGGCAGGACGAGCGCTGCGAGGTCGCCGAGCACCGGTGCGTCTTCGTCGGCGAGCCCCCGGTCGCCTGGCCGAACGAGCCGCTCCCCGCGCCGGCACCCCGGCCGGGCAGCCTGCTCGACCGCGCCGGCACCGGCCCGGTCGTGCTCACCGACCTCTCCGTCGTCCCGTACGACCCCGACTCGCTGCGCCGGGTGGTCGGCGTCGTCGGCCCCGTGTCCGACGGCCTGCTGATGGGCGAGCACGCCAACCGGCCCGACTTCCCGCCGGCCGTGGTCGCCGCCGAGGTGCACCAGGCCGGTGGCCGGCTCTGGACGACGCTGGCCTGCCGCGACCGCAACCGTGTGGTGCTGGAGCAGGAGGTCGCCGGGCTGGCGGCGCTCGGGGTGGACGGCGTCCTGTGCGTCACCGGCGATGCCCGCGGCCCCGGCGTCCGCCCCGGCGCGACGCAGGTCTTCGACCTGGACGGCCCGCGGCTGGCGGCGCTGGCCACGTCCGCGGGGCTGAACGTCGCCGTCCCCGAGTCCCCGGCCGCCCCGCCGGTCGACCTGCGACCCGCCCGCGTCGTCCAGAAGCAGCGCGCCGGTGCGCAGCTGTGCGTGCTCAACCACGTGCGGACGCCCGCGGAGGTCGGCCGGTTCGTCGCCGCGGCCGGCGCGGCGGGTGCCACGCTGCCGTTCATCGCCGCCGTCGCCGTCTACACCGACGAGCGTTCGGCCCGTGTGCTGCAGCGGTTCCCCGGCCTGGCGATGGACGACGACGCGATCGAGCGGGTGCTGGCCTCGCCGGACCCTCGCGAGGCCGGCATCGCGGCCGCGGTCGCCGAGGCCCGGGCGCTGCTGGCCATCCCGGGGGTCGCCGGCGTCAACCTCTCCGGGTTGGCGTCCGGCGACGGCGAGGACGAGGGTGCACGGGTCAAGGCCGAGGTGGCCGGCCACATCAGGGAACTGCGCGTGTGGGAGGAGTCCGGTGGTTGAGCTGCCCGACGAGGCGATGGAGGTCGAGTTCGACACCGTCGCGGACTGGACCGAGCGGGCGGTGCGGACGCTGGGGCCGGAGTACGCCATCCCTGCCGGGTGCCGCGGCAGCGGCAGCGAGGGCGCGTTGCGCTGGCTGGCCGACGGGCTGGAGCTCTCCGCCGGGAGCCGCGTCCTCGACGACGGGGCGGGGGTCGGCGGTCCGGCGGGCTGGCTCGCGACGGAGCGCGGTGTCCGACCGGTGTGCGCCGAGCCGATGATCGGCGCCGTCCGTGCCGCGCACCGCCTGTTCGGCCTCTCCGCCGTGGTGGCGCCCGCCCAGGAGCTGCCCTTCCGCGACGCCTCCTTCGACGCGGCGTGGTGTCTCGGCGTGCTGTGCACGATCCCCGACAAGGCGGCGGCGCTCGCGGAGCTCCGGCGCGTCCTGGTGCCCGGCGGCCGGGCCGGGCTGCTCGTCTTCGTCGCCGTCCGGCCGCTGCCCCCGCCGCTCCCGGAGGGCAACGAGTTCCCGTCGGTGGAGGAGCTGACCGGCCTGCTCGCCGGCGCCGGCCTGGAGGTGGACCGGACCGGGGAGGCCGACCTCTCCGACAGCCCACCCGAGTGGACGGCGCGGGCCGCGGAGGTCGACGCCGAGATCGAGCGGCGGCACGGGCACGACGAGCGGTGGTCCCTGGCGGAGGAGCAGTCGGGCCGGGTCGGCCGGTTGCTCTCCGACGGCGCGCTGGTCCCCTGGCTGGGCATCGTCACCGCCGTCTGAGGAAGGACCCCCTGCCCCCACCACTCGCGAGCTCGCGGCGGGACCCTGTAGGGGGCCGTGTCGAAACGCGCGGGACACACGGCCGACCTAGGGTCCCCGCCATGGCGGACCTCTTCGACGGCTACGCCCTCGGGCGGCAGTGGGACGAGATGTTCGGCAGCGCCGGCCGACCCCGGCCGGCCTACGCGGGGCTGTTCACCTCGCTGCAGCCGATGGCCGGCGAGGAGCTGTCCGCCCGGGCCGACGTGCTGTCGCAGACCTACCGCGACGCCGGGGTCACCTTCGCCCACGCCGGCGAGGAGCAGCCCTTCCCGCTCGACATCGTGCCGCGGGTGATCGGCGCGGAGGAGTGGGACGTCATCGAGCGCGGGGTGGCCCAGCGGGTGCACGCGCTGGAGGCGTTCCTCGCCGACGTCTACGGCGCCGGCGAGGTCTTCGCCGACCGGATCGTGCCCCGCAGCGTCGTCACCACGAGCGCGCACTTCCACCGCCAGGCGCACGGGCTGGTGCCGCCCAACGGGGTGCGCGTGCACGTCGCCGGCATCGACCTGGTCCGCGACGAGGCCGGCGACTTCCGGGTGCTCGAGGACAACCTGCGCTCGCCGTCGGGCGTCAGCTACGTCATCACCAACCGGGCGGCGATGAGCCAGGTGCTGCCCGAGCTGTTCGCCGACCACCGCATCCAGCCGGTCGACGACTACCCGACCCGCCTGCTGGCCGCGCTCAAGGCCTCCGCCCCGGGCAACGTGGCCGACCCGACGGTCGTCGTCCTCACACCCGGCGTCTACAACTCCGCCTACTTCGAGCACGCGCTGCTCGCCCGCCAGATGGGCGTCGAGCTGGTCGAGGGCCGCGACCTGGTGTGCGCGGGCAACCAGGTCAGCATGCGGACGACGGACGGCCAGCGCCGGGTCGACGTCATCTACCGCCGCATCGACGACGAGTTCCTCGACCCGGTGCACTTCCGCCCGGACTCGGTCATCGGCTGCGCCGGCCTGCTCAACGCCGCGCGCGCCGGCCGGGTGACCATCGCCAACGCCGTCGGCAACGGGGTGGCCGACGACAAGCTGCTCTTCACGTGGGTGCCCGACCTCGTCCGCTACTACCTGGGCGAGGAGCCGGTGCTGGCCAACGCCGAGACCCACCGGCTCGACGACGCCGACACCACCGGGTGGGTGCTCTCCTCCCTCGACCAGCTGGTGCTCAAGCCGGTCGACGGCTCGGGCGGCAAGGGCATCGTCATCGGCCCGCGCGCCGACGAGCGGACGCTCGCCGACCTGGCCCGGAAGGTCCGCGCCCGGCCGCGGGACTGGATCGCGCAGAAGCCGATCGGGCTGTCGACCTGCCCCACGCTGATCGGCGGCCGGATCGCCCCGCGGCACGTGGACCTGCGGCCGTTCGCGATCAACGACGGCTCGGACGTGTGGGTGCTCCCCGGCGGCCTCACCCGGGTCGCGCTGCCCGAGGGGGAACTGGTGGTCAACTCCAGCCAGGGTGGGGGGTCCAAGGACACCTGGGTGCTCAGCCGGCCGCGCCCGGCCAGCGAACCCGGCCCGGCGGCCCCCGAGCTGACCCGCATCGAGTTCACGGCCGCCGACCTGCCCGACCAGCCGCCGGCCCAGGACCCGGGCCCCCTGAACGACACCGCCGTCGGCCAGTCCCAGCAGCAGCAGCAAGGGGGGACGACGCCGTGCTGAGCCGGATCGCGGAGTCGCTGTTCTGGATCGGCCGCTACGTGGAGCGCGCCGACGACACCGCCCGGATCCTCGACGTGCACACCCAGCGGCTGGTCGAGGACCCGTGGATCGACGAGCGCCGCGCCTGCGCGAACCTGCTGGCGCTGATGGGCTCGCCGTGCGCGGCCGACGAGGCCGACACCGAGCGCGTGCTTTCCACGCTGGCCTTCGACCGGGACAGCCCGAGCTCGATCGTCGGCGCGCTGTCGGCCGCCCGGGAGAACGCCCGCGGCGCCCGCGAGGTGCTGTCCGGGGAGATCTGGGAGTCGCTCAACGTCACCCACAACGCCCTGCCGCAGCAGCGCACCATGGCGCGCCGGTACGGGCCGCACTCGCTGTTCCGGTTCGTCCGCGAGCGCTCGGCGATGGTGTTCGGCCTGGCGGACTCCACGATGAGCCGCGACGAGAGCTGGCTGTTCCTGGTGCTGGGCCGCTCGCTGGAGCGGGTCGACATGACCGCCCGGATCATCTCCACCCGCGTGCTGGCCGGGGACGCCGCGCCGTCCTGGACGCTCGTGCTCCGCTCCACCGGCGCCTACGAGCCCTACCTGCGCACCTACCGCGGGGTGGTCGACTCCAGCCGGGCGGCGGAGTTCCTGCTGCTGGACCGGCTGTTCCCACGGTCGGTGTTCGCGGCGCTGGACCAGGCCGAGAGCTGCCTGGCCGAGCTGGAGCGCAGCACGGTCCGCGACGCCACCCGCATCGGGGTCGCCGGGGAGGCGCACCGGATCGTGGGCCGCGCCCGCACGCTGCTGGAGTTCATGAGCACCCCCGAGCTGCTCTCCCGGCTCCCCGCGCGGCTGGAGGAGCTCGAGCGGACCTGCTCGGCGGCCAGCGCCGCGGTCAGCGAGCGCTTCTTCACCGAGCAGGCGCCGCAGGTCTGGGTGCCCGAGGGGGTGGCATGAGCGAGCAGTTCCAGGCACAGCTGGGGCAGTGGCAGGCCCAGGGTGGGCAGGGCCAGTCGCAGGGCGGTCGCCCGCCGTCGTCCCGCTGGCGGCTGCAGGTGGTGCACCGCACCCGCTTCTCCTACGCCGGCCGGGTCCGCTCCTCCTACAACGAGGCGCGGCTGACCCCGGAGAGCAGCAGCCGGCAGACGACGCTGCGCTCGCGGCTCGAGATCGAGCCGGCGGCCACCGCGTACGCCTACCGCGACTACTGGGGCTCGACGGTCACCGCCTTCGACCTGCACTCCCCGCACGAGGAGCTGGTGGTCACCGGCACCTCGATCGTCGAGGCCGGGCCCGAGCCCGCCGGCCACGAGCACGTCGGCTGGGAGGTGCTGCGGGGCCGGGAGGTGCGGGACCGGTACGGCGAGCTGCTCGCCCCGACCGGGCTGACCGAGGTGGACGACGAGGTGGTCGCCGAGGCCCGCGCCGTCGCCGGGGACCTCGACCCGTACGAGGCGGCCGCGGCGGTGTGCCGGTTCGTGCGGGAGCACATGGAGTACCTGTCCGGCGCCACCCACGTGAAGACGACGGCGATGCAGGCCTGGCGGCACGGCAAGGGCGTCTGCCAGGACATCTCGCACGTCACCGTCGGGCTGTTGCGGGCGCTCGGCCTGCCGGCGCGCTACGTCTCGGGCTACCTGCACCCCACGCGGGACGCCGCGGTCGGGCAGACGGTCACCGGCGAGAGCCACGCCTGGGTGGAGTGGTGGGACGGCGGCTGGTGCGCGTTCGACCCGACCAACTCGGTCGACGTCGGCACCCGGCACGTGACGCTGGGCCGCGGCCGCGACTACGGCGACGTCTCCCCGTTCCGCGGCATCTTCTCCGGCGCGGGCAGCAACGGGCACACGGTCACCGTCGAGGTCACCCGCCTGGCCTGAGGGGAGATGGCCCGAGGAGAGCCGGCCCCGGGGGCAGGGGGGCCGGTGGGCAGGAGGGTCGGTGGGCGGGAGGGTCAGCGGCCGGGCGTCACCTGAGCAGGCGGGCCACCCCGGTCGGGCCGTCGTCCTCGTCGTCCTCGTCGGGCAGCACCTCGGCGCGGTCGGCCAGCCGGGAGCGCCAGGCGGGGGGAGCGTCGGCCAGCCACGCCGCCCCGGCGTCGGTGAGCCGGCCGTCGCTGCGCAGCGGCGCCCAGCCACGCAGCACCCGCAGCGCCTCCGCGACGCTGACCAGGAGCGAGGCCACCCCGCGCCGGCGGACCTCCGGGGCCACGGCGACCGCGTCGACGATGCCCGAGCGGTTGTACCAGCGGATCTCCCCGACGCGGTCGGCCATCCGCAGGCCGGCCGCCGCGACCTCCCGCGGCGTGACGACGGCGCCCGGGGTGAACGGACCGCCGGTGAAGGCCATCAGGGAGGACGCCGCGATGGGGCTGGTGGCGTGGTGCACCTCGGCGAACCACAGCGACGGCGAGCGGCCGGCGAGGTCCGCGCAGGCGTCGATGTGCACGACCGCGCCGTCGGTGGACCGGTAGCGGACGTCGACGAGCCAGCCGGCCGGACGGCGCCCGGCGCTGCGGATGGCGGTCATGTCCACCGGGGTGCCGTCGGCGAAGCGCTCGGAGTTGACGGCGACCAGCGAATGCTCGCGCGAGCCCGGCCCGCCGTCGGCGATGCGCGCCCACCACACCGACGCCGACGGCGCGGGCGGGGTCTCCAGCGCCACGAGGTGCGGATGTGCTGCCGCGGACCGTCGCGCCGGCAGGGCGAAGTGGTGCGTGCTCTCGGCGTGGGCGGCGGTGGCGGTGGGCATGGCTTCCTCCTGGTGCTGGGCCCGCTGGGGGCCGGTGAGACCCAGCCTCCGGGCGGGGCTTGTGCGCGTCTTGCGGCCGACTGGTGGACGGCCGGTGTCACCGGCGACCCTGCGTGAGCAGGTGTCCCGGCGGACAGGGGCGCCGGTCCCGTCCTGGCAGGGACCGCTGTCCCCTGTCCCGCCGCCCCGCGGGCGTGGCGCGCCCGCGGTCACGACTCCCGCCGATCCGGTCGCGGGCCCCGGCGGCGACGGCGACGCGGTGTCGGCGCACGTCGTCGTCCCGGGGGGAGCGGACCCCGTACGGGCTCGGGGCGGGCCCCCTGCGGCGGCCAGGGATACTGGAGCCGATGAGCGCACCCCTGAACCTGGTCAACCTCGAGCGGGTGCACAAGGCACACGGCACGACCGTGATCCTCGACGACGTCTCGCTGGGCGTCGCCGCCGGTGAGCGGATCGGCGTGGTCGGTCGCAACGGCGGCGGCAAGAGCACGCTGCTGTCGCTGCTCACCGGCACCGACGAGCCGGACTCCGGCCGGGTGACCCGCCGCGGCGACCTCGCGATGGGCGTCCTCGACCAGTCGGGCACGCTGCCGCCGGGGGCGACGGTGCGCGACGTCGTCCTCCCGTCCTTGATGTTCGCCGCCGAGCACGAGTGGGCCGGTGACCCCGCGGTGCGGTCGGTGCTCACCGGCCTCGAGCTCGACCGGCTCGGCCTCGACGCCCCGGTCGCCCCGATGTCCGGCGGCGAGCGGCGCCGGGTGGCGCTGGCCGCGCAGCTGATCCGGCCGCTGGACCTGCTGGTGCTCGACGAGCCGACCAACCACCTCGACGTCGAGGGGGTGGCCTGGCTGGCGGAGTACGTGCGCGCCCGGCCCGGCGGCATGGTCGTCGTGACCCACGACCGGTGGTTCCTCGACGAGGTCTGCACCACCACGTGGGAGGTCGCCGACGGGGACGTGCACGCCTACGACGGCGGTTACTCGGCGTACACGCTGGCGCGCGCCGAGCGGGCGCGGATCTCCTCGGTCACCGAGGAGCGCCGGATGAACCTGGTCCGCAAGGAACTGGCCTGGCTGCGCCGCGGTCCGCCGGCCCGCACCAGCAAGCCCAAGTTCCGGATCGAGGCCGCGCAGGCGCTCATCGCCGACGAGCCCCCGGCCCGCGACACCATGGCGCTTAAGGGCTTCGCGGCGCGGCGGCTCGGCAAGACCGTCTACGACGTCGAGGGTCTCGACTACGCCGTCCCCACCGAGAACGGACCGCGCACGCTCTTCCGGGACCTGACCTGGCACGTCGGTCCGGGGGACCGGATCGGCCTCGTCGGGGTGAACGGCGCAGGCAAGACGTCGCTGCTCAAGTTGCTGGTCGGCGAGACGACGCCGGACTCCGGCCGGGTCGTCGTCGGGCAGACCGTCGCCGCGGCGTACCTGTCGCAGCACGTCACCGAGCTGCCGCCGCGGGCCCGGGTGCTGGAGGCGGTGCAGGACGTCGCCCGCATCGCGCGGATCGGCAACCAGGAGATCTCGGCGTCGACGCTGGCCGAGCGGTTCGGCTTCGCGGCCAACCGGCAGTGGACCCCGGTCGGGGACCTCTCCGGTGGCGAGCGCCGGCGGCTGCAGCTGCTGCGGTTGCTGATGGGCGAGCCGAACGTGCTGGTGCTCGACGAGCCGACCAACGACCTGGACATCGACACGCTGACCGCGCTGGAGGACCTGCTCGACAACTTCCCCGGCACGGTGCTCGTGGTCAGCCACGACCGGTACTTCGTCGACCGGGTGTGCGACAAGGTCGTCGCCCTGCTCGGCGACGGGACGCTGGCCGAGCTGCCCGGGGGGGTCGACGAGTACCTGCGCCGCCGGGCGGCCGGAGGAGCGCCGCTGACCTCGGCCGCCGGCGCCGAGGTGCGGGCCGTCGGTACCCCGTCGACCGCGGTCGCGGCGGTCTCCGCCGCCGAGGCGCGCGCGGCGCGCAAGGACGCCGCCCGGCTGGAGCGGCGGATGCTCAAGCTGGACGCGGACGAGAAGAAGCTGCACGAGCAGCTCGCCGCCGCCGCGGCCGACCACGGGCGGGTGCTGGAGCTCGACGCCCAGCTGCGCGCCGTCCAGGCCGAGAAGGACCAGGTCGAGACCGACTGGCTGGCCGCGGCCGAGCTCGCCGAGGGCTGAGCCCGCAGCGGGCCGGCTCCCGGCCCGCTGCCTCCGCACGCGCTCGTGCTCTGCCCACCGGGGTGGGCAGAGCACGAGGTCGCGGGACACGAGGTGGTCCCCGGCCGTCCGGACGGCCGATCAGGCGGCGACCGCGGCCTCGGCCCGGCGGCGCTGGATCATCCGCAGCCCCACGACGGCCAGCGGGACGGCGCCGACCACCGCGAAGCCGGCGTAGAGCAGCGGCTCGAAGGTCAGCACCGCGGAGGCGACGAGGCAGCCGACCGCCGGGGCCAGCAGCCACCAGCTGACGACGCCGGCGCGGGCCAGCGCGGCGACCGCGACGATCGGCCCGAGGAGGCCGAAGAGGGTGGCGAAGCCGACCGCGCCGACTCCCGGGTTGGCCTGGACGATGCCGAAGAGGTCCTCGGCCTGGCCGGCGGGCAGCTCCCGGCCGATCGCGGCGGTCCAGTAGTCGTAGAGGACGAAACCGGCCACGGTGACGTGGCCCAGGGCGCCATCAGCGCTCCGACGATCGTCGCGACGGAGCCCCTGCGGCCCCGGGACCAGCGCGGGCGCGGCGAGCCAGGCCAGCCCCATCAGCAGGTTGCCGTAGTGCAGCAGCACCGCCGACAGCGTCGTCCGCCCCTCGTCACGGGCCAGGGAGGCGATGTAGTCGGCGTCGGACGGCGAGCCCATGGCGGGGAGGTCGCCATGCCGGCCACGTAGAGCAGCGAGCCGGCGATCAGCGCGCCGCCGGCGATCGGCAGCATCCGGGAGGCGGCGCTGCGTCCGGTGGGGGCGGCTCCGGCAGGGGAGGTGGCCGGGCGGGGGTCGCCAGGTCCGAGGTCATGGCGAGGAAGCTAGGAACGGGGGGCGGCGCTCACCGAGCGGGAGACCGACGTGTTGTCGCTGGTGGCCGCGGGGTTGTCGAAGGCGGAGATCGCCGCCCGCCTGTACCTCGGGGAGGCGACGGTCAAGACCCACGTCAGCCGGCTGCTGCTCAAGCTCGGCCTGCGCGATCGCGTCCAGGCGGTCGCCTTCGCCTACGAGAGCGGGCTGGTGCGCCCCGGCGGCTGAGGGGCCCGGAGTGGGCCGCCGGGTAGACTCGTTCTCACCGCCGGCCGTCGTCCGACCGACGTTCTGTGGTCCCCGAGCCGACACCACGACTCCCGGAGACCCGTGCTCGCACTGCTGCTCCTCCACCTGTTCGCCGCGCTGCTCGCGCCGGTGCTCGTCCGGTGGTGGGGGCGGCAGGCCTTCGTCGCACTCGCCCTCGTGCCGGCCGCCGCCTTCGGCTGGGTGCTCACCCAGCTCGACGCCGTCGAAGCGGGCGAGGACGTGCGGGAGTCGGTGTCGTGGGTGCCGGCCCTCGATCTCGACGTCGCCCTGCGCCTGGACGCCCTCGCGCTCGCCTTCGCCGCGCTCGTCACCGGGGTCGGCGCCCTCGTCCTCCTCTACTGCGCCCGGTACTTCGAGCCCGGGGACGAGGGCAACGCCCGCTTCGCGGGCACGATGACCGCCTTCGCCGGCTCCATGCTCGGGCTCGTCCTGGCCGACGACCTGCTGCTCCTGTACGTGTTCTGGGAGCTCACGACCGTCTTCTCGTTCCTGCTCATCGGGGGCTCGGGGCAGCGGCTGGCCGCCCGCCGTGCCGCCTCGCAGGCGCTCGTCCTGACCACGGCCGGCGGCCTGGCCATGCTCGTCGGCCTGATCATGATCGGCGAGGCCAGCGGCAGCTACCTGCTGTCGGAGGTGGTGGCCGACCCGGGCAGCGGCGGGCTGCTGGTCGCCGGCACCGTGCTCGTGCTGGCCGGAGCCGTGACGAAGTCGGCGATGATCCCGTTCCACTTCTGGCTGCCGGCCGCCATGGAGGCGCCGACCCCGGTCAGCGCCTACCTGCACGCCGCGGCGATGGTGAAGGCCGGCATCTACCTGGTCGCCCGGCTGGCCCCCGGGATGGCGGACGTCCCGGGCTGGCGGCCGATCGTGCTGGGGCTCGGCGTGGCCACCATGCTCGTGGGCGGCTACCGGGCCCTGCGCCAGAACGACCTCAAGCTGCTGCTGGCCTTCGGGACGGTCAGCCAGCTGGGCTTCCTCATGACGCTCGTGGGGGCCGGGAGCCGGGAGCTCGCGGCTGCCGGTCTCGCGATGACGCTGGCGCACGCCCTCTTCAAGTCCACGCTGTTCCTCACCGTCGGCGTCGTCGACCACGCGACGGGGACGCGGGACCTGCGCCGGCTCTCCGGCCTCGGGCGGCGGCTGCCCGTGGTGGCGGTGGTCGGCAGCCTCGCCGCGGCGTCCATGGCCGGGCTCCCGCCGTTGCTGGGGTTCGTCGGCAAGGAGGCCGCGTTCACCGCGCTGCTGGACGGCGGGCTGCCCGACCGGACCGCGGCGATCGCCGTCCTCGCGGGGGTGGTGACCGGCTCGGTCCTGACCGCCGCGTACACCGCGCGCTTCCTGTGGGGCGCGTTCGCCCGCAAGGCCGGGGTCGCCGACACGGCGGTCGCGCACCCGCCCGGTCCGCTCCTCCTCGCCGCACCGGTCGTCCTCGCGCTGACGGGGCTGCTCGCCGGTCCGGCCAGCCCGCTGCTGGAGCCGCTGGTCGCCGGCTACGCCGACACGCTCCCGCTGCTGGCGCCGGAGGCCGAGGAGCTGGCGCTGTGGCACGGCCTGCAGCCGGCGCTCGCGCTGTCGGCCCTCACCCTCGCCGGCGGCGCGGCGCTGTTCGCCGTCCGCGTCCGGTTGTCGCGGGTGCAGCGGCGGCTGGCCGTCGGCGCATCGGCCGACGAGGGCTACTGGAACACCATGCAGGCGATCGACCGGTTCTCCGTGCTCGTCACCGGCACCACCCAGCGCGGGTCGCTGCCCGCCTACCTCGGCACGATCCTGGTGGTCGTGCTCGCCCTGCCCGGGTGGGTGCTGCTCACCCGGGCGCCGTGGCCGGGGGAGTGGCGCGCCTGGGACTCCCCGGTGCAGGCCCTGGTGGGCGCGGTCGTGCTCATCGCGGCGGCGCTGGCCGTGCGGATCCGGCAGCGGCTGTCGGCCGTGCTCGTCGTGGGGGTCACCGGGTACGGGCTCGCGGTGCTGTTCGCGGTGCAGGGGGCGCCGGACCTCGCGCTCACCCAGTTCCTCGTCGAGACGCTCACCCTCGTCGTCTTCGTCCTCGTGCTGCGCAAGCTGCCCAAGGACATCTCGGAGCGGCACCGGCCGCGGGAGCGCACGGTCCGCGGGGCCATCGCCGTCGCGGTCGGGCTGCTCATGGCCGGAGTGGGCGCCGTCGCCCTCTCGGCGCGGACGGCGACGCCGGTGTCGGTGGACTTCCCCGAGCAGGCCTACGAGTTCGGCGGCGGGCAGAACGTGGTCAACGTGACCCTCGTCGACATCCGCGCCTGGGACACCCTCGGCGAGGTGTCGCTGCTGGTCGTGGCGGCGACCGGGATCGCGAGCCTGGTCTTCCTCCGCCGGCGCACCGGCGCGGTCGCGCGCCTGGACCAGGACGGGCCGGAGCTCGACGCGAGACGCCCGCGCCGCGCGCCGCGTCGACGGTGGCTCGCGGCCAGCGTCGCCCTCGCGCCCGAACGGCGGTCGGTCGTGCTCGAGGTCATGACGCGGTTCCTGTTCCACACGATCGTCGTCTTCTCCGTGTACCTGCTCTTCTCGGGCCACAACGACCCCGGCGGCGGCTTCGCCGGTGGGCTGGTGGCCGGGCTCGCGCTCGTGCTGCGCTACCTGGCCGGCGGTCGCTACGAGCTCGGTGAGGCGGCACCGGTCGACCCCGGCCTGCTGCTCGGCATCGGCCTGCTGCTGGCCGGCGGCACCGGGGTGGCCGGCCTGCTGCTCGGTGCCGACGTCCTGGAGACGGCGATCCTGCAGACCACGCTGCCGGTCCTCGGCGACGTCAAGCTGGTCACGTCGCTGTTCTTCGACATGGGCGTCTACCTGATCGTCGTCGGCCTCGTCCTGGACATCCTGCGCAGCCTCGGTGCGGAGCTCGACCGCCAGGAGGACGAGGACGACCCGGTCGACGTCGAGCCCGGAGAGGTGATCGTCCGATGACCCCCACCGTCGTCCTGCCGGTGATCATCGGCGGCCTGTACGCCGCCGGCGTCTACCTCCTGCTCGACCGCAGCCTGACGAGGGTCGTGCTCGGGTTCCTGCTGCTCGGCAACGCCACCAACCTGCTGGTCCTCTCCAGCGGGGGGCCCTCGGGGAAGGCACCCATCATCGGCGTCGCCGAACCGGAGGAGATGAGCGATCCGCTCCCCCAGGCCCTCGTGCTCACCGCGATCGTGATCACCTTCGGCATCGCCGCCTTCCTGCTCGCGATCATCTACCGCTCGTGGCGGCTGGTCCGCCAGGAGGTCGTCGGCGTGGACGAGGAGGACCGCCGGGTGGCCGCCCGCGAGGGCATGGACGCCGACGAGCTCGACCCCGACGACCTGGCACCCGAGGACCGGCCGGCCGCGCACGCCGACAGCCTCCACGCGCGCCGCCTCGAGGAGGACCGGGCGGTGGAGGAGGTCCTGGCCGCGCGCTATGCCGGGATCCCCTCCGACGACGTCGACCTGCCGCCGACGCGGGGGAGCGCGCCGTGATCTCGGTCCTCGCACCGCTGCCGGTGCTGCTCCCGCTGCTCGGTGCGGCCGGTGCCCTGCTGGTGGGCCGGCACCCGCGCACGCAGCGGGCGCTGAGCATCGTGGTGCTCACCGCCGTGCTGGGCGTGGCGGTGGCGTTGCTGTTCCTCGCCGATGACGAGGGCGCCGCGGCGCTCTCGGTGGGCGGCTGGCCGGTGCCCCTGGGCATCGTGCTGGTGGTCGACCGGCTGTCGGCGCTCATGCTCGTGGTCGCGGCGAGCGTCGGCCTCGGCGTGCTCGTCTTCGCCGTGGGGCAGGGGTCCGCCGACGGCGACGAGCAGACGCCGCTGTCGATCTTCCACCCGACGTTCCTCGTGCTGATGGCCGGCGTGGCCAACGCCTTCCTGGCCGGTGACCTGTTCAACCTCTACGTCGGCTTCGAGATCCTGCTGACCGCCAGCTACGTCCTGCTGACCATGGGCGGCTCGGCGCCCCGGATCCGGGCCGGCATCACCTACATCGTGGTGAGCCTGCTCAGCTCGCTGCTGTTCCTGGCGGCGATCGGGCTCGTGTACGCCGCCACCGGCACGGTGAACATGGCCCAGCTGGCGGTGCGCCTGGCCGAGCTCCCCGAAGGCACCCAGCTGCTGCTCCAGTCGATGCTGCTCATCGCGTTCTCCATCAAGGCCGCCGTCTTCCCGCTCTCGGCGTGGCTGCCCGACAGCTACCCGACCGCGCCCGCGCCCGTGACCGCGGTGTTCGCGGGGCTGCTCACCAAGGTCGGCGTCTACGCGATCATCCGGACCCAGACGCTGCTGTTCCCCGGCGGCGCGCTGGACGACCTGCTGATGTGGGCCGCGCTGGCGACGATGGTGATCGGCATCCTCGGTGCCGTCGCCCAGACCGACATCCGCCGGATCCTCTCCTTCACCCTGGTCAGCCACATCGGTTACATGGTCTTCGGGATCTCGCTGGCGTCCACGGCGGGCCTGGCGGGCGCGATCTTCTACGTCGTCCACCACATCGCCATCCAGACGACGCTGTTCCTCGTCGCCGGCCTGGTGGAGCGCCAGGGAGGGTCGACGGCGGTGGACCGGCTGGGCGGCCTGGCCAAGGCCTCGCCGCTGCTCGCCGTCCTCTACTTCGTGCCCGCCATGAACCTCGCCGGGATCCCGCCGTTCTCGGGGTTCATCGGCAAGCTCGGCCTGATGCAGGCCGGCGTCGCCGACGGGAGCTGGCCGGCGATCACCCTGGTGGCGGCCGGGGCGGTGACCAGCCTGCTCACCCTGGTGGCCGTCTCCCGGGTGTGGACCCGGGCCTTCTGGCGACCCTCCGCGCAGTCGCCCGCGGCTGACACGAACCGTGCCGCGGCCGTCGACGCCGGCCCCGAGCTCAGCCCCGCGCCGGTCGCCACGCCGGACGGCGCGTCGGATGGTGGCGGCACGGTCACGGCCGAGCGCGGATCGGCCCGCCGGGCGGCCTGGGCCCGGCACACCGCGGTCGCGACGGACAGCGACCCGGACGGCGGTGGACCCCGCGGGGACGCGACGGCGGACCGTCCGCTGCAGCCGCTGCCGAACGTGATGCTGCTCGCCACGGCGACCATGGTCGCGCTCACCGTGGCCCTGACCGGCGTCGCGGGCGCGCTCTACGGGGTCGCCGACCGGGCGGCCGGCGACCTC
The DNA here is from genome assembly GCF_019799905.1 of Trujillonella endophytica. GTDB lineage: Bacteria > Actinomycetota > Actinomycetes > Mycobacteriales > Geodermatophilaceae > Trujillonella > Trujillonella endophyticus_A. Next base: position 109,808 of record NZ_JABGCI010000011.1, read on the forward strand.
CGCGACCGCGGGCCGTACCTGGAGGCCGTCCTCGGCGGCAGCGGGGAGGAGCCGTGAGCGTTGCGGACGCGCCGGTGCGGACGGCGGCCCGGCTGCGGCACCAGCTGCCCCTGCTCCTGTGGCTGGTGCTGGTCTGGAACCTCCTCTGGGGCACCTGGTCGTGGGCCAACCTGCTGTCCGGGATCCTGGCGGCGGTCGTGGTGACGGTGCTCCTGCCGCTGCCCCCGGTCACCGGCGGGGCGTCCGTGCACCCGGTCGGGCTGGTGGTCTTCCTGATCACCTTCGTGCTCGACCTGATCAGGGCCGGGTCGCTGGTCGCCTGGCAGACGGTGCGGCCGCGCGGGATCAGCCGCAGCGCGATCGTCCGGGTGCAGCTGCGCACCGACTCCGACCTCCTCCTCACCATCACGACCGCGGCCGTGACGCTGGTGCCCGGCTCGATGGTGATCGAGATCGACCGCGAGCACCGCGAGATCGGCCTGCACGTGCTCTCCGTCGACGACGACGAGCAGCTCGAGCAGCAGCGCCGATCGGTCCTGCTCACGGAGGCGCGCGTGACCCGGGCGTTCGGCAGCGCACAGGACCTCGCCGCGATCGACGACGCCCCCGTCGTCCCGACACAGGAGGGGAGGCGGTAGTGACCGTCGTCTACTGGCTCACCTACGGGATGCTGGGCGGGGGCGCGCTGCTCGCCCTGCTCCGCATGGCGCGCGGACCGTCGCTGCTGGACCGGGTCGTCGCGGTCGACACGCTGCTGGTCATCATCGCCGCCGGCCTCGCCGTGCACGCCGCACTGCAGCGCGATCCCACGCTGGTGCCCGTGCTGGTCGTCGTCTCGCTGCTGGCCTTCGTGGGCTCGGTGTCGGTGGCCCGGTACATCGGCGGGATGCTGCTGCGCTCGCAGGGCGACGGGCAGGACGTCGGCCTCCCCGAGGCGGCCGAGGTCCGGGCGGGAGGCACGCCGTGAGCGGGGTGGCCGACGGCGTGGCCGTGGCGTTCCTGCTGCTGGGGTCCTTCCTCTGCCTGACGGCCGGCCTGGGGCTGGTCCGCTTCCCCGACGTGCTGACCCGGATGCACGCCGGCACCAAGCCCCAGGTGCTCGGTGTGCTCCTGATCATGGTGGGTGGCGCCATCCGGCTGCAGGGCTGGTCGGCGACCTGGATGCTGCTGCTGGTCGCCGTCTTCCAGATGTTCACCGCGCCCGTGAGCGCGCACATGATCAGCCGCGTGGCGTACCGCCGTCGGCACGTCCGCCGGGACCTGATGATGGTCGACGAACTGGGTGGGGCGCCGCGGCGGCCCGGTGAGGCCGTCGGCGACGAACCGGCCGACGCCGCGGGCGACGTGGGCGAACCGCACCCGGGCAGGGACGCCGGGCAGCCGTGACCGGGCGGCGTCCCTGCCTGCGCTGACCCCGATCCGTTCAGCCGGCCGCCGTCTGGAGCATCCAGCGGTGGCCGAACGGGTCGACGACGGTGCCGGTGCGCCCGTAGGGGGCGTCGGCCGGCGGGCGTGTCACGGTGGCCCCGGCGGCCTCGGCCCGCGTCACGGCGTCGTCGACGTCGGGGACGGTCAGGTGCAGGCTCACCGCCACCCGGTCGGGCTGCGGGGCGGCCAGCCCCAGCTCCGGGTACTCGTCGGCGAGGTACAGCGTCGCGCCGGCCACCTCCAGCTCGGCGTGGCCGATGCGGTCGTCGTCCATGACGTAGGGATCGCCGACCACGCGGGCGCCGAGGACCTCGGTGTACCAGGCCAGGGCCGCGCGGGCGTCGGCGACGGTGAGGTAGGGGACGAGCTGGGACATCGTGGTGCCTCCGGGTGCGTCGGCGTGGGGTGGGGGAGTCGAGGCGGCCTGGCCGAGCAGGGCCCGGCTCAGCCGGTCGCGCAGCTCGGCGGCGAAGCCGGGGTCGGGCTGCACCGGGGTCCCCGGGCCGGCCAGCGCCCGGAACGGCCGGTCGGGATCGGCGGCGGTCACGGGGCACCTCCTCCGGTGTCCTCGTAGGCGCGGCGGAAGGCGGTCCGGGCGCGCACGAGCAGCGCCTCGGTGGCGTGCACCGTGCGCCCCAGCAGCGCGGCGACGCGGGGGACGGGGAGGTCGTCGACGTACCGCAGCGTCAGCGCGGCCCGGTGCTGCGGGGCGAGCACGTCGAGGACCTGGTGCGCACGCAGGGCGTCGAGCTCGACGTCCCAGGGGTCCTCCACCTCGTCCGCGCCGTGCAGCAGCCGCAGGCTGCGCTGCTCGCGCTCGAGCCGCCGCCAGTGGTCGACGAGCTTGTGCCGGGCGGTGCCGATCAGCCAGGGCACGGTGGTCGGCCCGCCGCCGTCGGCCTCGGCGCGGACGGCGGCCAGGAAGGTCTCGCCGGTGAGGTCCTCCGCGACGGCGCGCGAGCGGCAGCGGGCCAGGAGGTAGCCGTACACCTCGGGGAGGGCGCGGTCGTAGAGGGACAGCAGCCCGGGATCGGGCGGTGGTCCCACCGCGCGCGTTCCCGGGCTGCTCATGTCCCCTCGTCGTCCGGGAGTCCGGTTCTCCGACGGCCCCTCCGCAGGATCCTGCCGCGAGCTTGCGAGGGGTAGGGGGCGGAGGGGTCCTTCTACTACCGCTGCGCCCGGTTGACCGCCGAGACGACCGCCCGCAGCGACGCCGAGACGATGTTGGGGTCGATGCCGACGCCCCACAGCACGCGGTCGCCCACGGCGCACTCGACGTACGCCGCGGCCCGGGCGTCGCCGCCGGCGGACAGGGCGTGCTCGGTGTAGTCGAGCACCCGGACGTCGACGTCCAGGCTCTTCAGCGCGTCGACGAACGCGGCGATCGGGCCGTTGCCGCGGCCCTCGATGCTCACCGGGACCCCGTCGTCGACCAGCTCGACGACCATCTCGTCGAGCTGCCCGGCGCCGCTGGCGGTGTGCCGGTGCCCGGCCAGGGAGAACCGGCCCCAGGGCGCCTCGGGATCGGGCAGGTACTCGCTGCTGAAGGCCGCCCACATCTGCTGGGCGGTCACCTCGCCGCCCTCGTCGTCGGTGTGCCGCTGGATGACCGCGCTGAACTCGATCTGCAGCCGGCGCGGCAGGTCCAGGTGGTTCTCGGTCTTCATGATGTAGGCGACGCCGCCCTTGCCGGACTGGCTGTTCACCCGGATGACGGCCTCGTAGCTGCGGCCGACGTCCTTGGGGTCGATCGGCAGGTACGGCACGGCCCAGGGCATCTGCTCGACCGGGACGCCCGCGGCCGCGGCGTCGACCTCCAGGGCCTTGAAGCCCTTGTTGATCGCGTCCTGGTGGGAGCCGGAGAAGGCGGTGTAGACGAGGTCGCCGCCGTAGGGGTGCCGCTCGTGCACGCCCAGCTGGTTGCAGTACTCGACGGTGCGGCGGATCTCGTCGATGTCGGTGAAGTCGATCTGCGGGTCGATGCCCTGGCTGAACAGGTTCAGGCCGAGGGTGACCAGGCAGACGTTGCCCGTGCGCTCGCCGTTGCCGAACAGGCAGCCCTCGATGCGGTCCGCGCCGGCGCGGTAGCCCAGCTCGGCGGCGGCGACGGCGGTGCCGCGGTCGTTGTGCGGGTGCAGGCTGAGGACGACGGCGTCGCGCCTGCCCAGGTTGCGGTGCATCCACTCGATCTGGTCGGCGTAGACCGTGGGCTCGGCCATCTCGACGGTGGCCGGCAGGTTGAGGATCGTCGGCCGGTCGACGGTGGGCTCCCACACGTCGGTGACCGCGTTGCAGACCTCGACGGCGAACTCCAGCTCCGTGCCGGTGAAGGACTCCGGGGAGTACTCGAAGCGGATCTCGGTGTCGCGCATCTGCTCGGCCAGCTTGCGGACCACCTGGGCCCCGTGGACGGCGATGTCGACGATGCCGGCGCGGTCGGAGCCGAAGACCACTCGGCGCTGCAGCGTGCTGGTCGAGTTGTAGAGGTGGACGATCGCCTGCTTGGCACCCTGCAGTGACTCGTAGGTGCGCTCGATCAGCTCGTCGCGGGCCTGGGTGAGGACCTGGATGGTGACGTCGTCGGGGACCAGGTCGTCCTCGATCAGCTGGCGGACGAAGTCGAAGTCGGTCTGGCTGGCCGCGGGGAAGCCGACCTCGATCTCCTTGTAGCCCATCCGCACCAGCAGCTCGAACATCCGGCGCTTGCGGTCCGGGGTCATCGGGTCGATCAGCGCCTGGTTGCCGTCGCGCAGGTCGACGGCGCACCAGCGCGGGGCCACGGTGGTGGACTTCTCCGGCCACGTGCGGTCGGGCAACTCGATCGGGGTGAACGGCGCGTAGCGGGCGAACGCCATCGGCGAGGGCTGCTGGGGATTGCGGGCGTGGGGGTGGTTCTCGTTCATGGGGGGTGCTCCTCGGGCGCGGGCTGGACTCAGCTCCGTGGGGCGGTCAGCAGGCGCCGGGGACGCACTCGGTCACGGCGGGACACCGCGGCGAGGGGGCCGACCTAGGAGAGGGCCTCGCCGCGGCGGGTAAGCAGGAGGCTGCCGCGCACGGGTCCACGGTAGCAGCGGCTCACCCGAGGTCGCACCGACACACGCAGGCGTCGGCGTGCAGCGGGCGCGTGCCGGCCTCGTCCTCGGCGCACTCCGGCGGACAGTCGCAGACCCACGACGGCAGCGGCGGCAGCTCACCCGCGTCGCGTCGCCGCTCCCACTCGGCCCGTTGCTGCCGTCGGAGGGCGTCCCGCCGCGCCGCTCGCCGGTCGGCAGGGGAGTCGCCCGGCTGCGGGAGGAGGTGGTCGTCGGGCGTACCCCGCGCCGCCCGCCCGGCGTCGCGCCAGAGGCGGTCGCGGTCGAACGTGTACCAGGGCTGCGGCCGGCTGTACCGCTCCGGCCCGTGCCACCAGCCCTCGTCGGAACGACGGGTGTCGAGGTGCGCGGGGAACCGCCTGCCTGCCATGTCGCGGACCGCGTCGTCGCCCATGCCCTGCACCTCCCGGCCCGCGGCGTCGAGCAGCGCCAGCCGCAACCCCGCCAGTTCCGCAGCGCGCAGCAGCACCCCTACGGGGAGGTCGCGTCGGCCGGCCTCGGCGTGGGCGATGGCCGAGTGGCTGACGCCGGAAGCAGCGGCGAGCTCCCGCTGCGACACGTCGGCGACCCGCCTGATGCGGCGCAACGCGCCGCACAGGTCGAACCGTCCGGTCACGCCGACGATGGTCGACCGAGCCGGTGTGGTCGTCCACGCCCGCGCTGGACCTGTGGACGGAGGCGGGCCCGGCGCGCCGGCGGAGATGTGCACTCTCAGCGTGCTCGTGCTGTGAGTCCAGGCGTACTCAGAGCACAAGCACGGGGGGGTCGGGTCGTGGCCTGTCCTTGTGCTCTGCGTACAGGGGTACTCAGAGCACAAGCGTCCGGGGAGGGGATGGCCGGGCGTCGTGTGCGGTGGGGCGGGTCCGGTCGGGACGCGGTGGGGCGGGTCGGGTCCGTTCGCTCAGAACTCGCCGGAGAGGCGGAGCTTGAGGGGGCGGCCGTCGGGGTCGTCGAGCAGGCGGTAGACCGGCGTCGCCCACAGCCGGGTCACCCGGGACAGCTTCTCGGGCTCGTGCCGGCGCAGCCGCCCGCGGGGTCGGGGGCCGACGCGCCCCCCGGCGTACCAGGCGTCGAGCGCCTCGGCGCCGGCCTCCAGCGTCGCCACGAAGGCGTCGGGGTCGATCAGGTCTTCGTCCTCGTGGCCGTCGGGGTCGCGGTCGGTGTGTTCCCGGGCCAGCCGCAGACGCAGGTCCCGGGCGAAGACGCGGGCTCCGTCGCCAGCGCCCGTGGGGTCGCGCGGCTCCCGTGGGTCCCGGGTGGTGTCCAGGACGGCGCTGGACAGCTCGCTGTCGTGCGTCCACGACCGGCGGTTGAAGTTGTCGCTGCCGACGCTGGCCCACACGTCGTCGACGACGCACACCTTGGCGTGCACGTACACCGGCGTCCCCTCGTGGTTCTCCACGTCGAAGACGTGCACCCGATCGGGGCCGGCCTTGCGGCACAGCTCCAGCGCCTGCCACCGGCCGACGTACTGCGGCCGCTGGGCGAAGGCGCCGTCCTGGTCCGGCACCCGGGGGACGATGACGACCAGGTGCAGCTCCGGATTGGCCCGCAGTGCGTCGGCGAACAGCTGAGCCACCTGTCCCGACCACATGTACTGGTCCTCGAGGTAGATCAGCCGCCGCGCCCGTTTGATGGCCTTCGTGTACCCGCGGGCGATCGACCGCTCGCCGTGCGGAGCGAAGTCGTAGGGCGGGCGGAGCGACGGGTACGTCCGCAGGTTCTGCACGAACATCGGTCCGCAGGCCGCCGGGGCCGGCAGCTGCGGCGGCAGGGGGTCGGCGTCCAGCCGCGCGTGGTGGATCCGGTCGCGCACGTAGGCGAGGGGGTTGTGCGAGTCGGGGTTCGTCGGGTCGTCCCACCGCTCGCGGAACATCGTGTCGAGCACGTGCACGCTCGGACCGCGGATCTCCAGCTGCACGTCGTGCCAGGGCGGCGTGGGCCCGTAGGCGGCGGCCATCGCCAGCGACTGCGGGTCGCCGCGGTGGTCTGCGTCGTCCCGCCGCGCGTGGCACAGGTCGATCCCGCCGACGAAGGCGACGTCCATCGTCGAGTCCTGGTCGTGCCGCAGCACGACCATCTTCTGGTGGTGGCTGCCGAAGCGGCGCACCCGCTGGTCGAGGATCACCTGCCCCCCGCCGTCCTCGATCTCGCGGTCGAGCGACCGGTTCTCCGCCTTGCTGAACGACGCCCGGTCCATGTGCGAGCGCCACACCAGCCCGCGCACCGTCACGCCGCGGCGCACCGCCTCGGTGAACAGCTGGGCCACGGTCGGTCCGCCGGGACGCAGCTGCTCGTCCGGATCGCCCCGCCAGTCGGTGAAGAAGAGGTGGTCGCCCTCGTCGAGCCGCTCCACGGCCTCGACCAACCGGTCGAAGTACTCCGCGCCGTGCACGAGCGGGATGCACAGGTTGCCTGCCGTCCACCCGGGCACGGCGGTCGCCGGGTTGCCCCGCTCCTCGGCGCTGAGCAGCCAGCGCTCCGGATCGTCGTCGGTCAGGTCGTGCTCGGGGTCGCCCACCCGGTGATCACAACGCGCGCCGCCCCGGGGACGCAAGCACGTCACCCGCGCGGGACGTCGGTAGCCTGTGGACCCGTGGCCCTCGTCGTCCAGAAGTACGGCGGCTCGTCCGTCGCCTCAGCCGCGCACATGAAGCGCGTCGCCGAGCGGATCGTGGCCGCCAAGAAGGACGGCAACGACGTCGTCGTGGTGGTCTCCGCGATGGGGGACACCACCGACGAGCTGCTCGACCAGGCGGCCCAGATCACCGGCGACCCGCCCGGTCGCGAGCTCGACATGCTGCTGACCGCCGGCGAGCGCATCTCCATGGCGCTGCTGGCCATCGCGATCAGCACCCACGGCTACGAGGCGCGGTCGTTCACCGGCTCGCAGGCCGGCGTGATCACCACGTCCAGCCACGGCAAGGCGCGGATCATCGACGTCACGCCCGGCCGGCTGCGGTCGGCGCTGGACGAGGGCTCCATCGTGATCGTCGCCGGCTTCCAGGGCGTCAGCCAGGACACCAAGGACGTCACGACGCTCGGCCGCGGCGGGTCGGACACCACCGCCGTCGCCGTCGCCGCGGCACTCCAGGCCGACGTCTGCGAGATCTACACCGACGTCGACGGCGTCTTCACCGCCGACCCGCGGATCGTCCCCAACGCCCAGCGGCTGGACACCATCACCTACGAGGAGATGCTGGAGCTGGCCGCCTCGGGCGCCAAGGTCCTCATGCTCCGCTGCGTCGAGTACGCCCGCCGCTACGGCATCCCCGTGCACGTGCGCAGCTCCTACTCACAGCTCCCCGGCACGATCGTGGCCGGCTCGATGGAGGACCTCAGCGTGGAACAGGCGATCATCACCGGCGTCGCGCACGACCGCAGCGAGGGCAAGATCACCGTCTACGGGGTCCCCGACCGGCCGGGCGAGGCGGCGCAGCTCTTCCGCGTGCTCGCCGACGCCGAGATCAACATCGACATGATCGTGCAGAACGTGTCGGCCGAGGCCAGCAAGCTCGCCGACATCTCCTTCACGCTGCCCAAGAGCGACGGCCCGGCCGCCATCGCCGCGCTCGAGAAGGTGAAGCACACCGTCGGCTACACCGACGTCCGCTTCGACCAGCACATCGGCAAGGTGAGCCTGGTCGGGGCGGGCATGCGCTCGCACCCGGGCGTCTCGGCGAAGTTCTTCGGCGCCCTCGCCGACGCCGGCGTCAACCTCGAGCTGATCAGCACCTCGGAGATCCGCATCTCCGTGGTCTGCCGCGACACCGAGGTGGACATCGCCGTCCGCGCGGTGCACGACGCCTTCGACCTCGGCTCCGACGTCGAGGCCGTCGTCTACGGAGGGACCGGACGATGAGCGCACAGCTGCGCCCCCTGCACATCGGCATCGTCGGCGCGACCGGCCAGGTCGGCGCTGCGATGCGCTCGATCCTCGCCGAGCGCGACCTCCCCATCGCGTCGATCCGCTTCTTCGCCTCGGCCCGCTCCGCCGGCAGCACCCTGCCCTGGGGCGACGGCGAGATCACCGTCGAGGACGCCGCCACCGCCGACCCCACGGGCCTGGACGTCGCGCTGTTCTCCGCCGGCGCCACCACGTCCCGCGCGCAGGCCCCCCGCTACGCCGCGGCCGGCGTCGTCGTGATCGACAACAGCTCCGCGTTCCGTCGCGACCCGGAGATCCCGCTGGTCTGCAGCGAGGTCAACCCCGGCGACATCGCGAAGGCCACCGGCCGGATCATCGCCAACCCGAACTGCACCACCATGGCCGCGATGCCGGTGCTCAAGCCGCTGCACGACGAGGCCGGCCTCGTCCGCATCGTCGCCAGCACCTACCAGGCCGTCTCCGGCTCGGGCATCGCCGGCGTGCAGGAACTGCACTCGCAGGTCCGGGCCGTCGTCGACAAGGCCGACGAGCTCGCCTACGACGGCGGGGCGGTCACCTTCCCCGAGCCGCAGAAGTACGTGCGCCCGATCGCGTTCAACGTGCTGCCCATGGCCGGCTCCGTCGTCGACGACGGCACGTTCGAGACCGACGAGGAGCAGAAGCTCCGCAACGAGAGCCGCAAGATCCTCGGCATCCCCGACCTGCGGGTCTCGGGCACCTGCGTGCGCGTGCCGGTCTTCACCGGCCACTCGCTGTCGCTCAACGTGGAGTTCGAGCGGCCGCTCAGCGTCGAGCGCGCCACGGAGCTGCTCGCCGGAGCGCCCGGGGTCGAGCTCAGCGACGTCCCCAACCCGCTGCAGGCGGCCGGACGGGATCCCAGCTACGTCGGCCGCATCCGGCAGGACCCGGGCGTCGACGGCGGCCGCGGCCTGGCGCTGTTCGTCAGCAACGACAACCTGCGCAAGGGCGCGGCGCTCAACACCATCCAGATCGCGGAGCTGATCGCGCGCCGATGAGGCACGCGTGGTGCGGCACGTTCACCGGGGCGTAGGCGCCCGGCCACCGGCGGAGACGATGATCCCCGGGTGACCGCGATCGGGGACCTCGTCCTCCCGTCGACCCCCCGGCGCCCCGGGCGGCGCGGCCACCGCCGCCGGCGGCCCTGGCGCATGGCGGCGGTGGCCGTCCTCGTGGCGGTCGCCACCGTCGTCTCCGCGGTGGTGCCCAACGACCCGTGGCACGACTTCTTCGACCTGCGGGTGTACCGCGGCGCGGTCGACTGGTGGCTCGGCGGCCGCTCGCTGTACGACTTCACGTACGGACAGAGCCCGTACGGCTTCACCTACCCGCCGTTCGCCGCCCTGGTGGTGCTGCCCATGGCACTCCTCCCGCTGGGCGTCGTCCTGTGGGCGCACACGCTGCTCAACGTGGCCGTGCTCGCCGGGATCACGTGGTGGCTGGTGGCCCCGGTCGCCCGCAGGCACGGGTGGCCGCTGCCCTTCGCGTGGCTGGTCGCGGTGCCCGTGCTGTTCGTGCTGGAGCCGGTCCGGGAGACGATCGGCTTCGGGCAGGTCAACCTCCTGCTGATGGCGCTGGTGCTGGCCGATGTCGCCGCGCTCCGCCGGGGTTCCCGGTGGGCAGGCGTGGGCATCGGGCTGGCCGCGGCGGTCAAGCTGACGCCGGGCCTGTTCGTGGTCTACCTGCTCCTCGCGCGTCGCGGGCGTGCCGCCGGGACGGCAGCGGCCACCGCGGCGCTCGCCACTCTCCTGGCCGCCGCGGTCGACCCGGGGACCTCGTGGCGGTTCTGGACCGAGACGCTGTGGCAGACCGAGCGCGTCGGCCAGCTGGACAAGACCTCCAACCAGTCCCTGCTCGGCGGCCTGGCGAGGCTGGCCGACCCCGGGGAGCCCTCCCGCGTGGTCTGGCTGGTCCTGGCGGTCGCGGTCCTGGCGCTGGGACTGTCCCGGGCGGTGCGGGCCGCCCGGGCGGGGGACGTCCTGGTCGGCGTCACCATCACCGGGCTGGTCACCTGCCTGGTCAGCCCGATCGCCTGGACCCACCACCTGGTGTGGGTCGTGCCGGCGCTCGTGGTCCTGGTCGACCGCGCAGCCGGCCGCAGCCCGGCACCCGCCTCCCGGTGGCGTGACCCCCGCCTCGGCGCGGCCGTGCTGGCCGCGGCGACCGTCGGCGTCCTCGCGTCGTCGGCCGTCTGGTTCGCCCGGTCCGGGGCCGGCCACCACCTGGACGGCGGACCGCTGGGCGTGCTCGTCGCGGACTCGTTCCTCCTCGTCGCCCTGCTGTTGGTGGCGTTCCTCCCGGTGCGGACGACCCTCCCGGTGCGGACGACGGCGCCGGTCAGGGAGTCACGTGGCGGAGGGCGAAGTCCAGCGCGGTCTCGACCTGGCGGATGGTCTCCTCGATGACCAGCGAGCCGTGGCCTGCGTCGAACCGGTGCACCTCGTGCGGCTTCCCCAGCCGCTCCAGCTCGCCGAGGTAGTTCTCGATCTGCCGGATCGGGCAGCGCGGGTCGTTGGCGCCGGCCACCACGAGCACCGGCGCCCGCACCGCCTCGACGTAGGTGATCGGGGAGGAGCGGACGTAGCGGTCGCGCACCTCGTCCGGTGAGCCGCCGAACAGCGCCCGGTCGTAGGCGCGCAGGCCCTCCATCTCGTCCTCGTAGGCGGCGAGGTAGTCGGCCACCGGCACCTCGGCGATGCCCGCGGCCCACCGCTCGGGCTGCGTGCCGAGTCCCAGCAGGGTGAGGAACCCGCCCCACGAGCCGCCGGTCAGGAGGGCGCGCGAGGGGTCGAGGAGCCCCTCGGCGACCAGCGCGTCGTAGACGGCGGCGACGTCCTCCAGCTCCGTCGGCCCGGGGCGCCCGGTGAGGGCATCCCGCCACGCGCTGCCGTAGCCGGTGGAGCCGCGGTAGTTGACGTGCACGACGGCGTAGCCCGCGTCCACGTAGGCCGCCCGGCGGGCGCGGTAGGAGTCGTCGTCGGCGGCCTCGGGCCCCCCGTGGACGAGGAACGCGGTGGCGTACGGCGGCTCGCCGGCGGGGCGGACGAGCAGCGCGTGCACGTCGCCACCGGGGCCCGGCACCCAGCGGTCCTCGACGGGGTACGCGGCCGGCGGCGCCTCGCCGGGGGCGGCCAGCACGACCGGGCCGTCGGCCCGGCGGATCACCGGCGGCAGCTCCGCCGACGACCAGGCCAGCTCGACGGAGCCGTCGGGCCGGGCCGTGGCCCCGCGGACGACGCCGCGCGGGGTGTCCAGCTGCTCCAGGGCGCCCGTCGCCAGGTCGTAGCGGTACACCTCGCTGCGCGCGGCGTGGTCGTGGCCGACCAGGAGCGCGGACCCGTCGGGGTACCAGCCGGCGGTCACGTCGCCGGGCAGGTCGAGGACGATCTCGGTCTCGGTGTCGGCCTCGACGTCCCAGACGAGCAGCTCCTCGCGGCCGCGCCGCTCGTGGCCGACCAGCAGCCGCCGGTCGCCGGCCAGCGGGGCGAACTCCAGCGCGTGCAGTCCGCGGCCCTCGCCGTCCCACTTCTCGGTCACGACGATGGGCGCCTCGAGGGTGGTGTCCGCGGTCCGCAGCACGCGCAGCGCGGGGTAGCGCGGGTCGCCGTGCTCGGAGTGCGAGATCACCAGCAGGTCCTCGTCGTGGGTCAGCGCGTCGACGGAGGCGGGGTCGGCGTGCCGGTAGACGACCCGCGGGGCGCCGCCGACCGGGGCCAGCCACAGCTCGCTGCCGTCGTCGGTGGACCGGCCCACCGCCACGACCGTGTCGCCGATCTCCAGCCCGGCGGGGTAGGCCGGACCCACCTCCGGGAGCGCGACCCGGTCCTCGCCGCCGCCGAAGGGCTGCACCATCCAGACGCCGAACTCGTCGCCGTCGGTGTCGGCGAACCACCAGATCGCCTCGCCGTCGGGGGAGAGGGTGCCGATCAGCGTGCCGTTGGGCCGGTCGGTGACCTGCCGGTGGACGCCGGTGGTGCGGTCCCACGCGTACTGCTCGACGACCCCGCTGACGTCCGAGGCGTACAGGTTGCGGTGCGGTGCCTCCAGGGCCCAGTCCGGCAGGCTGACCCGCGGCGCGCGGAACCGGGCCTGCCAGCGTGCGGTGACCTCCGGGGAGAGGGCGGGGGACGTCGGGGAGGCGGTCACCTCGTCATCTTCCCCCGGCGCCCACGCCCTCCACCGGGCCGGTCCGGGCCGCCGCGGTCTGCACCGACAGCTCCACCGCGGCGTCCCGCACGTCGCCGATGAGCAGCTCCAGGACGTCCTCCAGCGCGACGATGCCCGTCGGGCCGGCCAGTGGCCCCACGACGCCCAGGTGGGCCCCCTGGGTCCGCATCTCGGCGAGGACCTCGGGCAGCACGCTGCCGGGAGCCAGCGGCACCAGCGGGACGACGGAGTCGGCGGGCATCGGGAGGTCCCGCGCCTCGCCCTGGGCGCCGAGGGCGTCCTTGACGTGCACGAAGCCGATGAGTGCGCCGTCGTCGCCGCGCACCGGGTAGCGGCTGAACCCGTGCTCGCCCACGGCCTCCTCCAGCTGCCGCGGCGTCGTCGTCCGGGGCACGGTCACCACCGTCTCCATCGGCATGATCACGTCCTCGACCGCGTGCTGCTCGAAGGTCAGCGCGCCGGCGGCCAGCTCGCCGACCTCGCGGCCGAGCCGGCCCTCGCGACGGGACTGGGTGATCATCGAGCGGATCTCGGCCTCGTCGAAGCTGGCAGCGACCTCGTCGGTGGGCGTCACGCCGAACGCCCGCACGAAGCCGTTCGCCGTGGTGTTGAAGAACCAGATGACGGGGCTGAGCAGCCGGCAGAACGTCGCCAGCGGGGGGCCGAGGACCAGGGCGGCGCGCTCGGGCCCGGCGATGGTGATGTTCTTGGGCACCATCTCGCCGAGCACCATGTGCAGGACCGTCACCAGCGACAGGGCGATGACCAGCGCGATCGGGTGCAGCAGGCCCTCCGGGACGCCGGCGGCCGCCATCGGCTTCTCGATGAGGTGGGCGACGGCCGGCTCGCCGACCGCGCCCAGGCCGAGCGAGCAGAGGGTGATGCCGAGCTGTGCGCCGGCCATCATCTTCGAGACGTTGCGCAGGGCCGCGAGGGTCTTCACCGCGCGCGCGGAGCCGGCGTCGGCGCGTGGCTCGATCTGGTCGGCGCGCACCGTGACCAGCGCGAACTCCGCGGCGACGAAGAACGCGTTGCCCAGCAGCAGCGCGACCAGGATCAGCAGGCTGATGACGTCGCTCATGCCGCCACCTCCGCCGTGTCCTCGTCCGTGGCCGGCTCCGGCACCCGCTCGGCGCGCACCCGGGACACCCGCCGTCCGTCCAGCGTCTCCACGGTGAGGCAGGCTCCGGGCACCGCCACCTGGTCCCCGACGACCGGCAGGCGCTGCAGCTGCTCGGTGAGGAAGCCGGCGAGCGTCTCGTAGCGGCCCTCGGGGATCTCGATGTCGGTGCGGTCGCGCACCTCGTCCGGCCGGAGCAAGCCCGACAGCAGCCAGGAGTCCTCGCCCACCCGGCGCGCGGTGCGCAGCGGCTGGTCGGTCTCGTCGGTGATCTCGCCGACCAGTTCCTCCACGATGTCCTCCAGGGTCACCAGGCCGTGCGTGGCGCCCCACTCGTCGACGACGAGGGCGACCTGCAGGCCCTGCTCGCGCAGCAGGTCCAGCAGCCGCTCGAGCTGCAGCGCCGACGGCACGGCCAGCAGCGGGACGGCGAGCTCGCCGGCGGTCCGTCGGTCCCGCTCGGCCTCGGGGACGGCGACGGCGTGCTTGACGTGCACGATGCCGGTCACCTCGTCGAGGTCGGAGCCGTAGACGGGGAAGCGGGAGTTGCCCGACTCGGTCGCGGCCCGGATGACCTCGTTGGCGGTGGCGGCCGAGCCGACGGTCCACAGCCGGGTCCGCGGCGTCATGACGTCGGTGGCGTACTTCTGCCGCAGCTCCAGCGAGCGGGTGAGCAGCCGGGCGGCGACGGGGGAGAGGTCGCCCTCCTCGGCCGACCGGCGGGCGACCGCGGCCAGCTCGTCGGCGCCCCGGGCGGAGTCGAGCTCCTCCTTGGGCTCGAAGCCCAGCCGCCGCACGATGGCGTTGGCCAGCCGCTGGAGGCTGTTGACGATCCAGCCGGTCGCCTTGGTGAACGCCCGCATGCCGGGGGCCACGGCAGCGGCGACCCTCAGGGGGTTGGCGATCGCCAGGTTCTTGGGGCCCAGCTCGCCGAGCCACATCTGCAGGGCGGTCGCGAACGTGATCGCCAGCCCGTAGGACACCCCGGTCAGCGCGCCCTCGGGCAGCCCGACGGCCTCCAGCGGACCGCGCAGCAGCTGGCCCAGGGCCGGCTCGGCGAGGAACCCGACGATCAGCGTGGTGATCGTGATGCCCAGCTGGGCGGCCGACAGCTGGGTCGACAGGCCGCGCAGCGCCGCGACCACGCCGCCGGCGCCCCGGTCACCGGCCTCCGCGGCCTCCTCGGCACGTCCACGGTCGACCGTGGTGAGGGAGAACTCGGCGGCGACGAAGAAGCCGGTCGCCACGGTCAGCAGCACGGCGGCGAGGAGGAGCAACCACTCGGTCATCGGACACCCCGGTGCCCGAAAGCAGGCGGCGCCAACCGGAACGGAGCCGGAAACGAGTCAGGGGCCGCCTTCCGGCGGCCCCTGATCGTGTCGGGGTGACAGGATTTGAACCTGCGGCCTCGTCGTCCCGAACGACGCGCGCTACCAAGCTGCGCCACACCCCGAGGCGTACGGCGACCACTCTACCGCCCTCTCCTGCTGGGCCCTGGTGCAGGGTCCCGCCGCGAGCCTGCGAGTGGTGGGGGGCAGCGGGGTCCTTCCTCAGGCCGGGCGCGCGGTGAGCGTCAGCAGGGTCGCCTCCGGGGGGCACGCGAAGCGCACCGGCGCGTAGGGGCTGGTGCCCAGGCCCGCGGAGACGTGCAGCCACGTGCCGTTCGGCCGCTCCGGCGTCGGCTCCGCCCACCGGCTCACCCAGCGCACGCGCGCCCGGTCCAGCCCGCAGTTGGTGACCAGGGCGCCGTACCCCGGCACCCGCAGCTGCCCGCCGTGGGTGTGGCCGCACAGGACCAGGTCGTAGCCGTCGGCGGCGAACCGGTCGAGCACCCGCGGCTCCGGCGCGTGCACCAGCCCGATGCGCAGGTCCGCCGTCGGATCGGCCGGTCCGGCCACCGAGTCGTAGCGGTCCCGCTTGAGGTGCGGGTCGTCGACGCCGGCGAGGACGATCCGGCGCCCGTCGACGGTGAGCTCGTCCCGGCCGTTGGTCAGGTCCAGCCAGCCGCGCCCGGCGAAGGCGTCGCGCATGTCGCGCCAGGGGAGCGGGTCGCCGTGCACCCGCTTGTGCTTCTTCTTGAAGTACTTGAGCGGGTTCTTGGGCTTCGGCGCGTAGTAGTCGTTGGACGACGTCACGAACGCGCCGGGGACGTCGAGGAGCCCGTCCAGCGCCCGCAGGGTCGGCGGGACGGCGTCCTGGCCGGCGAGGTTGTCGCCCGTGTCGACGACGATGTCCGGCCGCAGCCCCGTCAGCCCGGCCAGCCACTCCTGCTTGGAGCGCTGACCGGCGGTCATGTGGACGTCGGAGACGTGCAGCAGCCGCAGCGGTGCCGACCCGGGGGCCAGCACGGGGACGTCGAAGCGGCGCAGCGTCCAGCGGGTCCGCTCGTAGAGGCCGGCGTAGCCGAGCGTGGCCGCTCCGGCGGCGAGCACCACGGGAGGGGCGGCGGTGTACCAGCGCATGTCCGACCAGGGTACGGGGCCGGAGCGGGGGAGGGCCGTGTCAGGCTGGACGGGTGCCCGATGCCTCCGAACCCGCCCCGGACCAGCTGAAGAGCCGGCTCCGCGCCGACCTGACCACCGCGATGAAGGCCCGCGACGAGCTGCGCACCGCCACCCTGCGGATGGTGCTCGCCGCGGTCAGCGCCGAGGAGGTCAGCGGCAAGGAGGCCCGCGAGCTCACCGACGACGAGGTGCAGACCGTCGTCCGCCGGGAGGCGAAGAAGCGGCGCGAGGCGGCCGAGGCCTTCGCCGGCGCGGGCCGCGGGGCGCAGGCCGACCGGGAGCGGGCCGAGGAGGGCGTGCTGGCCGACTACCTGCCCGCACAGCTGGAGGACGCCGACCTCGCCGCGCTCGTCGCCGACGTCATCACCACCACCGGCGCCGCCGGCATGAAGGACATGGGCCGGGTCATGGGCGCGGCGACCGCCGCCGTCGCCGGCCGGGCCGAGGGCTCGCGCGTGGCCGCGGAGGTCCGCCGCCAGCTCGGCTGAACGACCGCGCGCCCCGCCGGTGGCCGGCAGGGCGCGCGTGTTCGGGCGGTCGTCCGACGGGGCTATCCGCCGCCACCGGCGCCCGGGGCGGGTTGGCCGTTGCCGGCGGGAGGGGGCGTGCCGTTCCCGCCGGGCCCCGGTGTCCCGGTGAGGCCGCCGGGTGTCCCGCCACCGGCCGGTGGCGCCGTGCTCGGGCTGGGTCTGGGGCTGCTGCTGGTGCTCGGGGCGGGCTCCGGCTCGTCCTCGGGCTCGACGTAGCCGGAGCCGTTGCTGACCAGGATGGTGACGATCTGGTCCGGGACGGCACGGCCGCCGGCCGGCGGGCTCGTGCCG
Source organism: Trujillonella endophytica (assembly GCF_019799905.1). Lineage (GTDB taxonomy): Bacteria > Actinomycetota > Actinomycetes > Mycobacteriales > Geodermatophilaceae > Trujillonella > Trujillonella endophyticus_A. Next base: position 126,847 of record NZ_JABGCI010000011.1, read on the forward strand.
ACCACCGTGCCCGCGGCCCGCTCGCTGTCGACCTGGTCGGTCTCGAACCGCAAACCGGCCGACGTCAGCGCCGACTGGCACCCGCTCACGGTCGAGCAGCTCGGCACCGCACGGGTGTTGCCCAGCAGCACGACGGGATCGGCCGGAGGGAACGGGACCATCGGCTGACCGGTGAGGATCGGTTCCATGGCGTCGTGCCAGATCTCGGCGCCCTTGCCGCCGCCGAAGCCGCCGACGTCCTGGTTCCGCTTGGGGTTGAGCACCATCACGCTGGCGGCGTACTGCGGGGTGTAGCCCACGAAGCCCACCGAGAAGGCGTTCTGCGAGGTACCGGTCTTGCCGGCGATCTGGTGCCCGGGGACGTAGGCGCGGGGCGCCGTCTGACCGGGATTGCCCGGCTCGACGTCCTTGCGCAGCATCTGGTTGAGCGTGGTCGCCACACCCGGCCGGATGGCCTGGGCGGTGCAGTTCTCGTTCGTCACGACCGGCTCGCCCTCGTCGTCGAGCAGTGGCTCGCCGTTCCGGTCGAGCACCTGCTCGACCGGCCGCGGGTCGCACTGGGTGCCGTTGGCGGCGAGCGTGGAGTACGCGCTGGCCAGGTCGAGCGGGCTGGTCGCCTCGGGGCCGAGGGTGAACGACCCCCGGTTCTCGGCGATGATCTGGTCCGCGACCGGGTCGAGGGAGTGCAGGCCCATCCGCTGGGCGATGCGCACGGGGCCCTCGACGCTGCCGAGCGCGTCCTCGAGCGCCACGAAGTACGTGTTGGACGACATGTACAGCGCCCGTTCCATGTCCAGCGTCCCCGGGTAGTTGCTCGTGGCGTTCGAGACGACGTACGGGGCACCGGTCGTCCCACCGTTCCGCTTGTAGACGCGGGACGTGTACGGGTTGCTCGTCGTGATCGTGTAGTTGGCCGGGTACCCCGCCTCGAGCGCGGCCGCCGCGGTGAAGGTCTTGTAGATGGACCCGGCGCCCTGACTGGCCACGGTGTTGAGCACGACCGACTCGCACTCCGGCCGGTCGCAGCCGAACTCCCGGTTGACGCTCATCGCCAGCACCCGCCCGGTGCCCGGCTCCACCGCGGTGTACATGCCGGCCAGCTCGTCGCCCATCGGCAGGGTGTTGAGCACGGCCTGGTTGCCGGCCGCCTGCATGTCCGGCCGCATCGTCGTCTGGATCGTCAGGCCACCGTTCTGGAGCAGCTCCCGGCTGATCCCCAGCGTGCCGATCAGGTACTGCTCGAGGTAGGCGCAGAAGAACCCGCTGCCCGCCGCGTCGATGCAGCCGTTCGGCGGCGACTGGCCCGGGACGACGGCCACCGGGGTTCCGGCGATGGCGTCGTACTCCTCCTGCGAGATGTGGTCCAGGTCGAGCATCCGGTTGAGCACCTGGTCGCGCCGGACCTGGGCGTTCTCCGGGTTGTTGATCGGGTCGTCGTTGGTCGGGCTCTGCACCAGCCCGGCCAGCATCGAGGCCTGCGGGAGCGTCAGGTCGGCGGCGCTGACGCTGAAGTACTCCTGGGCGGCGGCCTGGATGCCGTAGGCGCCGTTCCCGAAGTACACGATGTTGAGGTAGCGGGAGAGGATCTCGTCCTTGGAGTAGGTCTCCTCCAGGGCCAGCGCCAGGCGGGCCTCGCGCAGCTTGCGGGACACACCCGCGGTGCCGTCCTGCTCCTGGGCGGCCGCGATCTCCTCCGCGCTCTCGGCGGTCTCGATCAGCGTCTGCTTGACCAGCTGCTGGGTGATCGTCGAGCCACCCTCCTGCACCTCGCCGGCGGCGACGTTGGTCACCAGCGCGCGGAGCGTGCCCTGCACGTCCAGCCCGTTGTGCTCGTAGAAGCGCGAGTCCTCGATGTCGACCAGCGCCTGCTTCATCACGTCGGCGATCTGGTCGCTGGGGACGACAGTGCGGTTGTGCTCGTAGAACAGCGTGATCAGCGAGCCGTCGGCGGCCAGCACGCGGCTGTTGCCGGCCGGTGTGGCGTCCGTGAGCTCGACCGGGAGCGCGTCGAGCAGGGACGCGGAGTTCCGCGCCACCAGGCCGGTGCCGCCGATGAAGGGCAGCAACATGCCGGCGACGAGGGCGCCGGCCAGGACGATGGCCCCCGCGAGCTTCGCCAGGACGGCGGAGCGGTTGGGGGCAGCTGTAGTCGACATCGCCGACGAATGTACGGTGCCGCGCCGCTCCGACGGTCGGATCAGCCGCGGCGCGCTGGCAGCACCCTGGTGCGGGGCACCCCGGTCGGCGTGTCGCCGTCGGGGCCGGTCAGCTCCGCGGCCATGACCCGCAGCCCGTCGAGGTCGTGCACGTCCCCGGCGGCGGCCGGGACCGTGCGCACGCCGACCTCGGGGTGGGCGCTGGTGAACCGGTCGGCCAGCCGCTGTTCCCGGGTCGCCAGCTGCATCCGCTCGGCGTGCACGCGCAGCGCCCCGGCGGCCAGCTCCGCGCCCTCCCCGCCGGCCTCGGCCACCTCCTCGGCCGCGGCCTCGGCCCGGGTGGCGCTCAGCAGGGTGCTCGCCGGCGGGTGGGTGCGGTTGAGCACCAGCCCGGCCAGCGGCATGCCCTCGGCCGACAGCCGGTCGACGAAGTAGGACGCCTCGCGCAGGGCGTCGGGCTCCGGGGTGGCGACGACGACGAAGTACGTGCCCGGCCGGCGCAGCAGCTCGTAGGTGGCGGTGGCCCGCTCGCGGAAGCCGCCGAACATGGTGTCGAGCGCGGAGACGAACGCGGAGATGTCGCGGAGCAGCTGCCCGCCGAGGATCTTGCTGATGATCCGGCTGAACACCAGGAAGCCGGCGCCGACCAGCCGGATGCCCGCCCGGCCGCCGGCCCGCGCGGGGGCGGTCAGCAGCCGGATCATCGTGCCGTCGAGGAACCGGCCCATCCGGTTGGGGGCGTCGAGGAAGTCCAGCGCCGACCGCGACGGCGGGGTGTCGACGACGATGAGGTCCCAGCGGTCCGTGGCCCGGAGCTGGCCGAGCTTCTCCATCGCCATGTACTCCTGCGTGCCGGCGAAGGACGACGACAGTGACTGGTAGAAGGGGTTGGCGAGGATCTGCTCCGCCCGCTCGGGCGTCGAGTGCGCGGCGACGACGTCGTCGAACGTCCGCTTCATGTCCAGCATCATCGCGTGGAGCTCGCCGTCGGCCCCCGGGACGGCCACCTTCCGCGGCTCGTTGTCCAGCTCCTCCAGACCGAGGGACTGGGCCAGCCGCCGGGCGGGGTCGATGGTGAGGACGACGACCGTGCGCCCGGCCTCCGCGGCGGCCAGCGCGAGCGCCGCAGACGTCGTCGTCTTGCCCACACCGCCGGCGCCGCAGCAGACCAGGATCCGGGTGTCGCGGTCGGCGATCAGCGCCTCGAGGTCCAGGGGCAGGGCCGGGCGCGGGGTCGTCGTCCGGGCAGCACGCTGAGCCGGCCCGGCGGCGTCCGTGGCCTCCGCGCTCACCATGTCCTCAGTTCGCTCACGCCGGGCGCTCCGCTCACGCCGCCACCTCGGTGGTCAGGTGGTCCTCGAGCCGCTCGGCGAGCTCGTAGAGGCAGGACAGGTCGATCGGCCCGGTCAGCAGGGGCAGCTCCACCGTCGGCCGGCCGAGGGCGGTGACCTCGCCGCGCAGCGCGTCCTGCGCGGCCCACCGCCGGGCGTGCTCGACGGACTGCGCGGCCAGTGCGTCGGCCAGCGCCTCCCCGCCGGGGAGGTGCGCGGCGGCCAGCGCGGGCGCCAGGTCGGCGCCGGTGAGCCGGCCCGCCGCGGCGGCGGCCAGGCTCGTCTCGGGGAGCACCGGCTCGGTCGCCATGTTCACGATCACCGAGCCGACGGGGAGCCCGGCGGCGGTGAGGTCGGCGATCGCGTCGGCGGTCTCCTGGACGGGCATGTCCTCCAGCAGCGTCACCAGGTGGACGGCGGTCTGGGGCGACTTGAGCACCGCCATGACACCGTCGCTCTGCGTCTTGATGGGGCCGGAGCGGGCCAGGCCGGCCATCTCGCCGGTGACCCCGAGGAACCGGGTGATCCGGCCGGTGGGCGGGGCGTCGACGACGACGGCGTCGTACACGCGGGCGCCGTCCTTGCGGCGGGTGACGGCCTCCTTGATCTTGCCGGTGAGCAGCACGTCGCGCAGGCCCGGGGCGATGGTGGTGGCGAAGTCGATGGCGCCCATCTTGCGCAGGGCCCGGCCGGCCCGCCGGAGGTTGTAGAACATCTCGAGGTACTCCAGGAGCGCCTCCTCGACGTCGATCGCGAGTGCCTTGACCTCGCCGCCGCCGCGGGTCACCGCGACCCGGCGCTCCTCGTAGGGCAGCGGCGGGGTGTCGAACAGCTGGGCGATCCCCTGCCGGCCCTCGGTCTCGACGAGCAGGACGTGCCGGCCGTCGGCGGCCAGGGCGAGGGCCAGGGCGGCGGCCACGGTCGTCTTGCCGGTCCCGCCCTTGCCCGACACCACGTGGCAGCGCACGGGGAAGGGATCGGTGGTCATCAGACAGAGCGTAGGAGCTCAGCGGCGTCCGGGCCTGCGCGGGCGGTCGTCCCGGGTCGGGGAGACGCGGCGGCTGCGCTAGCGTCGCGTGGCATGAGCGACGCGGCCCGGCAACGGTGGGAGTACGCCACCATCCCCCTTCTCATCCACAACACCAAGGCGATCCTCGACTCGTGGGGGGTCGACGGCTGGGAGCTGGTCACCGTGCTCCCCGGCCCCGGCGGCGCCGAGCAGCTGGTCGCCTACCTGAAGCGCCCGGCGAGCTGAGCGCGCCGTGACCGCACCCCAGCCGCAGAGCTGGACCGCGCGGCTGGCCGAGCTGGGGGTCAGGCTGCCCCCGGTGGCCGCCCCCGTCGCGTCCTACGTGCCGGCGGTCCGCAGCGGGCAGTTCGTGTTCACCTCCGGCCAGCTGCCCTTCGTCGACGGCGGGCTGCGCCGTACCGGCAAGGTCGGCGGGTCCGTCGACGTCGAGGACGCCGCGCACGACGCCAAGGTGTGCGCCCTCAACGCGCTGGCCGCCATCCACGAGCTGGTCGGCCTGGACTCGATCGCCCGCGTGGTGCGGGTGGTGGGCTACGTGGCCAGCGCCGAGGGCTTCACCGGCCAGCCGCGGGTGGTCAACGGCGCCAGCGAGCTGCTCGGCAAGGTGTTCGGGGAGGCCGGCCAGCACGCCCGCAGCGCCGTCGGCGTCGCCGAGCTGCCCCTCGGGGCGCCGGTCGAGGTCGAGCTCACCGTCGAACTCCGGTGACCGGGCCGGGGACGCGGCCCGCCACACCGCGACAGGCGGCGACCGTACTGCTGGTGCGCGACGGGACGTCCGGTCTCGAGGTGTACCTGCTCCGCCGGACCCGGGGCATGCCGTTCGCCGGCGGGATGACCGCCTACCCCGGGGGCGCCGTCGACCCGCGGGACGGGGACGTCGACGTGGCCTGGGCGGGTCCGTCACCGGCCGACTGGGGTGCGGCCCTCGGCTGCGACGACCGGCTGGCCCGCGAGCTGGTCTGCGCCGCGGTGCGGGAGACGTTCGAGGAGTCCGGCGTGCTGCTGGCCGGGCCCGCGGGCGGGAACTCCGTCGCGGACCCGGTCGGCGACGACTGGGAGGAGCAGCGGCAGGCCCTGCTGCGCCGCGACCTCTCCCTCGCCGAGCTGCTCGCCGCGCGCGGGCTCGAGCTGCGCTCGGACCTGTTGCGCCCCTTCGCCCACTGGATCGCCCCGCCGCACGAGCCGCGGCGGTACGACACCAAGTTCTTCGCCGCGGCGGTGCCCGACGGGCAGGAGCCGCGGAACGTGTCCGGCGAGGCCGACGAGGCCGTGTGGCTGACGCCGTCCGCGGCCCTGCAGGAGATGGCCGCCGGGTCGCGGCCGATGCTGCCGCCGACGATCCACACCCTCGGGCAGTTGGAGCCCTACCCCGACGTCGCCGCGGTGCTCGCCGGCGCACCGCCGGAGCCGCTGCACCCGATCACCCCGCGGTTCGAGACGACCGCCGACGCCCGCTGGGCCGTGCTGCCCGACGGCACCCGCATCAAGCTCGTGGTGCCGTTGCCCTCCTGACAGCCGCCGTCCACGACGCGCGAGAGGCCGGGCACCCGCAGGGGGTGCCCGGCCTCTCGTGGCGTCAGGGGGTCAGCGTGCGCGGCGGCGCAGGCGGTCCTCGTCGAGGACGACGACGGACTTGCCCTGCAGCTGGATCCAGCCGCGGTGCACGAAGTCCGCCAGCGCCTTGTTCACCGTCTCGCGGGAGGCGCCGACCAGCTGGGCCAGCTCCTCCTGGGTGAGGTCGTGCTTGACGCGCAGGCCGTCGCTCTCCCGGCTGCCGAAGCGGTCGGCCATCTGCAGCAGCGCCTTGGCCACGCGGCCGGGGACGTCGGTGAAGATCAGGTCGGCGACCGAGTCGTTGGTGCGGCGCAGGCGCCGGGCCAGGACCTGGAGCAGCTTCTCGCCGATCTCCGGGTGGCTCTCGATCCACGGCCGGAGCACGGCCTGCGGCATGCGGGCGAGCTTCACGTCGGTCACCGCGGTGGCCGTCGCCGTGCGCGGACCGGGGTCGAACACGGACAGCTCGCCGAACTGGTCGGACGGGCCCATCACGGCCAGCACGTTCTCACGGCCGTCGGGCGACCGGCGGGACAGCTTGATCTTGCCGGTCATGACGATGTACAGGCTGTCGCCGGGCTCGCCCTCGTTGAAGACGACCCGGCCTCGCGGCAGGGTGATCGTCTCCAGCCGGCTGGCGACCGGGGTCACGGCTTCTTCCGACAGCCCCTGGAAGAGCCCGGACTGGGCCAGCACCTCGTCCACTACGCGTCCTCTCGACCGATCTCTCGGCACACACGGCGATCCGCATCGACGACGGGCCGCACCAGGCAGCGGTCGCCGATCTCGGGTCGAGTCTAGTGGGGTTGTGCGCACGGTCACCCGATCGGGAACGAACCGGCACCCCCGACGGGTGAGTCAGGCCCCGTCCCGAGGCTCGCCCCGAGCCCGCGAGGGGCGAGGAGGACGGGTCCTCCTTCAGACGAGCGGAGGAGCGGCGCGCTTCACGCGGCGGCGCTGCCGCCAGCGGCCCATCGCGCGCCGGACCCCGGAGTTGTGGAGCGTGTCGACCTCGCCGGCCGTGGCCGTGTCGACGAACTCCGCGACCTCGCGGCGGGTGGTCGGCCGGCGCAGCGGCTCCTCCACGCGCTCCATCACCAGCAGGAAGGCGATGAGCAGCGGAGGGAACAAGATCACGACCAGGGCGACCACCGGTACCTCCTCCTCCGGTCTGCGGGGACGCCGGCGCAGGTCGCGCCCGGGGTCCCCGGCTACCCCCTGGGTCGGGCGTCCATGCCCGGGGCGGTGCCGCCGGCGATGGTCTCACGTCGGCGTCGTCGGTACCGCCGCCTACCCTCGATCGCGTGTCCTCGCCGGCCTACGCGCGCCCCGTCCCGCCCCGATCAGCGCCGGCTCGCCGCGCCGCCGCCCGCGGTGGTGCGCCGTTCGACCCCGACGAGACGCAGCTCGCCCGCACCCGGCGGGCCCGGCGGATGGCGCGCGAGCTGGCGGTGATCCACCCCGACGCCCACTGCGAGCTCGACTTCACCAACGCGTTCGAGCTCCTCGTCGCCACCGTCCTGTCCGCGCAGACCACCGACAAGATGGTCAACAAGGTCACCCCGCGGCTGTTCGCCCGCTACCCGGACGCGGTGGCCCTGGCCGGCGCCGACCGCGCGGAGCTCGAGGAGATCCTCAAGCCGACCGGCTTCTTCCGTGCCAAGGCGAACTCGGCGCTGGGCCTGGCCCAGGCGCTGGTGGAGAGGTACGACGGCGAGGTGCCCGGCCGGATGGCCGACCTGGTCACGCTCCCCGGAGTGGGGCGCAAGACGGCGAACGTCGTCCTGGGCAACGCGTTCGACGTGCCGGGGCTGACCGTCGACACGCACTTCGGCCGGCTGGTGCGCCGCTTCGGGTGGACGGCGGAGGAGGACCCGGTGAAGGTCGAGGCCGAGATCGCCGAGCTCGTCCCCAAGCGCGAGTGGACCATGTTCAGCCACCGCGTGATCTTCCACGGCCGGCGGGTGTGCCACGCCAAGAAGGCCGCGTGCGGCGCCTGCGGGCTGGCCCGCTGGTGCCCGTCCTACGGCATCGGCCCGACCGACCCCGAGGTCGCGACGAAGCTGGTCAAGACCCCCGCCGCCTCGGACACCGAGTGAGGGCCGCCCTCGCCGCGACCGGGCTGGCGCTGGTGGCCGTCCTGTCCGGGTGCACCGCGGACGAGGGCCCGGACGACCCGCCCGGCCGGCTCACGGTGGAGACGGCCGACACCGGGATGGCTGCCTGCCCCGACCAGCCCGACGACCCCGCGGCCGACGGGGACCTCGACGGGATCAGCCTGTCGTGCTTCACCGGGGGCACGCTGGACCTCGGCCGCGCGCAGGGGACGCCGACCGTCCTCAACCTCTGGGCGAGCTGGTGCACCCCGTGCCGGGAGGAGCTGCCGCTGGTCCAGGAGCTGGCCGAGGTCGCCGGGAACCGCGTGCGGGTGCTCGGCGTCATCAGCCAGGACGGCGTGCCGCAGGCCTCGTCGTTCGCCGTCGACAGCGACGTCACGATGCCCGGGGCGTTCGACCGGGACGGCGAGGTGAGTGCGGCCCTCGGGCTGCGCAGCCTCCCGCACACCGTCTTCCTCGCCGCCGACGGCTCGGTCGCCTTCGTCAAGCAGGGGCCGGTCACGTCGGTGGACGAGCTGCGAGCGCTGGTCGCCGAGCACCTCGGGGTGCAGCTGTGACCGTGCCCGACGGTGCCCGGGGCGACGGCGACCTGCCGGAGTTCCTCCAGCGGCTGATGGCCAACGCCGCGGAGCTCCCGCTGCGGCACCGCATGCACGAGCGCACGACGACCGCGCGCCGCTCCGCCGTCCTCATCCTGTTCGGCGAGGGCCCGCACGGGCCCGACGTGCTGCTCATCGAGAAGTCCGCGCACCTGCGCACCCACGCCGGCCAGCCGGCCTTCCCCGGCGGCGGCGCGGACCCGGGCGACGACTACCCGGTGGGCACGGCCCTGCGGGAGGCGCAGGAGGAGGCCGGGGTCGACCCCGCCGGTGTGCGGGTGCTGGGCACGCTGCCGGAGCTGTTCCTCGGCCCCTCGGACAACCTCGTCGTCCCCGTGGTCGCGTGGTGGGAGAAGCCGTCGGAGGTCCTCGTCGGTGACCCGCAGGAGGTGGCCCGCGTCGCACGCGTGCCGCTGGCCGAGCTCGTCGACCCGGCCAACCGGTACCGGCTCAAGCACCCGGCGGGCTTCCTCGGCCCGGCCTTCGCCGTCGCCGACATGGAGGTCTGGGGGTTCACGGCCGGGGTGCTGGAGGCCGTCCTCGAGGCCGCCGGCCTGGCGCGGCCGTGGGACGCCACGGACGTCCGGCCGATCGACCCGGACAAGACCCGGCCCGGCGGGGTGCCCGGCTCGGTGGGCGCCGGCGGCACCGAGGACGCCGCCGCGCCGACGGTCGCCGATCACCAGCGGGGCGACGCCGCTGCGCGTACGGTTCCCGGGCGATGAGAAGGACCTCCTCGACCCCCACCACGCGCAGGCTCGCGGCGGGTCCCGGCACCAGGGCCGCCGCGATCGCCGCCGCGCTGGTCCTCCTGGCGGGCTGCGGTGGGGACGACGGCGGCAGCGGGCGCGGCGCGGACCCGTCGGCGAGCGATCCGGCCCTCGGCACGGTGACCACGGCGCCCGACGGCGTCCAGGAGGTCACCATCGAGACGCCCGACGACTACGTCTTCGAGCCCGACTCCTTCACGGTGGCGCCCGGCCGGGTGCGGCTCACGGTGCGCAACTCCGCCGAGCAGATGGTGCACAACTTCCGGTTCACCCCGGACACCGGGCCGGCGGCGATCGAGGAGGACATCCCGCTGCTGCAGCCGGGGGAGAGCGACACCATCGAGTTCGAGGTCGGGCCGGTGGGCGACTACCCCTTCGACTGCAGCTTCCACCTGCAGCTGGGGCAGGTCGGCACGATGACGGTCGCGGGGTGACCTGAGCCCGTGTCCGTCGTCGACGTCGTCGTCATCGTGCTGGCGCTGGCCTTCGCGCTGTCGGGGTTCCGGCAGGGGCTGCTGGTCTCCGCGGCGTCGTTCCTGGGCTTCTTCGGCGGCGCCGTCGTCGGCGCGCAGCTGTCCGGGGCCGTGGCCGACAGCGTCGACGCCTCCCCGGTGACGCGGGTGTTCGCCGCGCTGGTCGTCGTCCTCGCCGGCGCGCTGCTGGGGCAGCTGCTGGCCGGCGCCATCGGGCGGGCGGTGCGCAGCCGCGTCACGTGGGAGCCGGCCAAGGTCGTCGACTCCGTGGCCGGCGCGGCCCTGTCGGCGGTCGCCGTGCTGCTGGTGGCGTGGATGGTGGCCACCCCGCTGGCCACCGCACCGTTCCCCGAGGTGGCCAGCCAGGTGCGCCAGTCGGCGCTGGTGCGCGCCGTCGACGCGAGCGTCCCGGACAGCGTGCGGGCGGTGTACGACCAGCTCCGGGTGGCCATCGAGCGGCGCGGGCTGCCCGACGTCCTCGACCCGCTGACGCCCACCGAGGTGCGCGACGTCCCGGCGCCGGACCCGGCGCTGCGGGACAGCCCGGTGGTCGCGAGCGTGCAGGGTTCGGTGGTGCAGATCCGCGGGGTGGCCTCGTCGTGCTCCCGCCAGATCGACGGGTCGGGCTTCGTCTACGCGCCCGGGCGGGTGATGACCAACGCGCACGTGCTGGCCGGCGTCACCGACCCCGTCATCACCGCCGAGGGCGAGGAGTACGAGGCGACGACGGTGTTCGTGGACGCGGAGGTCGACGTCGCCGTCCTCGCGGTGCCGGACCTCCCGCAGGTCGCCCTGGCCTGGGCCCCGGAACCGGTCGACTTCGGCGCCGACGCGATCATCATGGGCTACCCGGGCGGGGGTGGGCTGTTCGTCGGGCCGGCGCGGATCCGCGACCGCGGCGACATCAGCGGCCCGGACTTCCGCGACCAGCAGACCGTCCAGCGCGACGTCTACTCCCTCTACGGCGAGGTCCGGGCGGGCAACTCCGGCGGACCGCTGTTCGACAGCAGCGGGAGGGTGCTCGGCGTGGTCTTCGCCTCGGCCATCACCGACCCGACCACCGGCTACGCCCTCACCGCCCCGCAGGTGTCGGAGGCCGCCCGCGTCGGGGAGACCGCGACCGCCCCGGTCGACACCGGCCCCTGCGAATGAAGGACCCCGTCCTCCTCGTCCTTCGCTCCGCTCAGGACGAGCCTCTGGACGGGGCCGGTCCGACAAGTCGCCACGGGCGGCCGGTCACCTGGCCCAGGCGGTGAGGGCCTCGGCCACGACCTCGGGGACCTCCTCCTGCGGGAAGTGGCCGATCCCCGGCAGGGTGCGGAACTCGTGCGCGGCCGCGACGTAGCGACCCGAGCCGGCCGCCGTCGCGGGCAGCACGCAGGTGTCCGCCGAGCCGTGCAGCTGCAGCGTCGGCGCCGTGATCGGGGCGGACATGCGCCGGGCGAACCGAAGGCCGTCCGGACGCAGCTGCGACCGGCCGGCCCACCGGAAGTACTCCATCGAGCCGTAGGCGGCCTGCGGGATGCGCGCCGCGGCCCGGTACCGGTCGACCGCCTCGGCGAAGTCGGGGGAGTGCTGCCACTCCGGGCCCGACCAGCGGCGCAGCAGGTCGGCGACCGGGTCGTCGTCGTCGCGGGTGAGCCGCCGCTCGGGCAGCCGCGGCAGCTGCGCGCCCAGGAAGTAGCGGAACGCCCGCCGCTGCGCCGGGTCGGCCATCCCCGCGCGCAGCCGCCGCGGATGGGCCATGGAGAGGACGACGAGGCGGCGGACGCTGCGCGGGTGCAGCACCGCCATCGTCCAGGCGACGAGAGCGCCCCAGTCGTGGCCCACCAGCACCGCCTCGCGCTCGCCCAGCGCCCGGATCAGCGCGGCGACGTCGGCGGCCGCCGTGGGCAGGTCGTAGCCCCGCGGCGGCTTGTCGCTGGCCCCGTAGCCGCGCAGGTCCGGCGCGACGGCGTGGAAGCCGGCCGCCGCGAGCGCGGGCAGCTGGCCGCGCCAGGTCCACCAGAACTGCGGGAAGCCGTGCAGGAGCACCACCAGCGGCCCCTCGCCGGCCTCGGCGACGTGCAGCTGGACGCCGTTCGCCGACAGGTCGCGGTGCGACCAGGGGCCCGGCAGCAGGACGCTGGTGGCGTCGGGCGGCTCCGCGGCGGGAGTCGTCACCGGCCGCGGGTCAGACCAGGTAGGTGTCGGGGTCGCGGCGCGTGACCTGCCCGCCGGGGGCGATGGTCGGCAGGTCGCGGCGGCGCTGGCCGGGGGCCTCGCGGTGCATGACCTCCGGCAGCTCCTTGAGCGACTCCATGGTCCGCTCCGGCTTGTCGATCTTCTTCATCATCCTGAGGCCGATCAGCCCGGCCAGGCCGGCCAGCAGCGCGAGGAAGACCGTGACGATCAGGTAGGACAGCCAGCGGGGCAGGCCCTCGGCGATCGCCTCGGCGATGGCGACGAACAGGTAGATGCCCGCGAAGGCCAGCAGCACGCCGGCGGCCGCGAAGAGCGCGACGCTCACCCCGGCCTTCTTCGCCGACTTCCCGATCTCGGCCTTGGCCAGCTCGATCTCGCTGCGGACGAGCGTGGAGACGTCGGCCATCGCGCTCTGCACGAGGCTGCCGATCGAGGGCTCCTCGGCGCCGGCGGGCGGGGTCGTGGATGCGCTGTGGGCCACGAGTGGCTCCTCCTCGGTCGGGCGGCGGCCCGCTGGCCACCACGTGCTTTCCCCATGATCGTGCCGGATGGTCGCCGTCCGCGCGTCCCGGTGTCCCCCGACCAGGGTGGGGGGACACCGGGACCCGATCCATCTCGGCCCCCTGCACGGTCCCGCCGCGAGCTCGCGAGTGGCGGGGCGCAGGGGGTCCCTGCTCAGTCCTCCGAGGACGACGCGGGGAGCTTGTCCTTGATCAGGTTCATCACCGAGGAGTCGGTCAGCGTGGTCACGTCGCCGAGCTCCCGGTTCTCGGCCACGTCGCGCAGCAGGCGGCGCATGATCTTGCCCGACCGGGTCTTCGGCAGCTCCTGGACGACCATGATCTGCCGCGGCTTGGCGATGGGTCCGATGTCGCGGCCGACGTGGTTGCGCAGCGTCTGCACCAGCTCCTCGCCGGAGTCCGTGCCGCTCTCGCGGAGGATCACGAACGCGACGATGCCCTGGCCGGTGGTGGGGTCGGTGGCCCCGACGACCGCGGCCTCGGCGACCGCGGGGTGGCCCACCAGGGAGGACTCGACCTCGGTGGTGGAGATGCGGTGCCCGGAGACGTTCATGACGTCGTCCACCCGGCCGAGCAGCCAGATGTCGCCGTCGGCGTCCTTCTTGGCGCCGTCCCCGGCGAAGTAGACCTCCTTGCCGAACCGCGACCAGTAGGTGTCGACGTAGCGGTCGTCGTCGCCCCAGATCGTGCGCAGCATCGACGGCCACGGGGCGGTGAGCACGAGCAGCCCGGTGGAGTCGTCGCCGAGCTCGTTGCCCTCGTCGTCGACGACCTTCGCGCTGATGCCGGGGAACGGCGTCTGCGCCGAACCGGGCTTGAGGTCGGTGACGCCGGGCAGCGGCGTGATCATGTGGGCGCCGGTCTCGGTCTGCCACCAGGTGTCGACGATCGGGCAGCGGCCGCCGCCGATGTGCTCGTGGTACCAGAGCCAGGCCTCGGGGTTGATCGGCTCGCCGACCGAGCCGAGCACCCGCAGCGACGAGAGGTCGAAGCCGGCGGGGATGTCCTCGCCCCACTTCATGAAGGTCCGGATCACCGTCGGCGCGGTGTAGAGGATCGTCACGCCGTACTTGGCGATGAGCTCGAACCAGCGGCCGCGGTGCGGGGTCTCCGGCGTCCCCTCGTACATGACGGACGTGGCCCGGTTGGCCAGCGGCCCGTAGACGATGTAGCTGTGGCCGGTCACCCAGCCGACGTCGGCCGCCGTCCAGTAGACGTCGCTGTCGGGCTTGAGGTCGAACGTCGCCCAGTGCGTGTACGCGACCTGGGTCAGGTATCCGCCGGAGGTGTGCAGGATGCCCTTCGGCTTCGCCGTCGTCCCGGACGTGTACATGATGTAGAGCGGGTGCTCGGCGTCGAACGCCTCGGGCGTGTGCTGGTCGGACTGCCGGTCGACGACGTCGTGCCACCACAGGTCGCGGCCCTCGGTCCACTCGACGTCCTGCTCGGTACGCCGCACGACCAGCACGTTGCGCACACCCGGGCTGCGGCCGACGGCGTCGTCCACGGCGGGCTTCAGCGCGCTGGGGGCGCCGCGGCGGTAGCCGCCGTCGGCGGTGATCACGAGGACGGCGCCGGCGTCGTCGAGCCGGCTGGCCAGCGCGTCGGCGGAGAACCCGCCGAAGACCACCATGTGGACGGCGCCGATCCGGGCGCAGGCGAGCATCGCGACGACCGTCTCGGGGATCATCGGCATGTAGATCGCGACGCGGTCGCCGGCGGCCACGCCGAGTTCGGTCAGCGCGTTCGCGGCCCGGCAGACCTCGCGGGTCAGGTCGGCGTAGGTGAGCGTGCGGGTGTCGCCCGGCTCGCCCTCCCAGTGGTAGGCGACCTGGTCGCCGTGGCCGGCCTCGACGTGCCGGTCGAGGCAGTTGTAGGCGACGTTGAGCTTGCCGCCGACGAACCACTTCGCGAAGGGCGGGTTGCTCCAGTCGAGCACCTCGTCCCACTCCTGGGTCCAGGTCAGCCGGCGGGCCTGCGTCTCCCAGAAGGCCAGCCGGTCGCGCTCGGCCTCTGCGTAGGCGTCGGGCCCCACGTTGGCCTGCGCGGCCAGCTCCTGGGGCACCGGGAAGCGGCGGCCCTCCACCTCGGTCGACTCGGTCATCGATCCCTCCAGTCCCCTCGGCGCACGTGCTCTGGAGCACACCGTAGGACCCGGAGGCCTCCGCTGCGACGGTGCCGGAGTGGGCCGGTCAGACTGGACCGGTGACGCAGGGCGGGCAGGCGGCGGTGGCCGCACGCGTGCCCGGCGCCGGAGCGCTCGGGCTGCTCGCGCCGCCGGTCGGCACCGTCGTCCCGGGGCCGCTGCTCGCCGACGCGGGGTGGACGGCGGAGCGGGTCGCGGAGCTCGGCCGCCGGTACCGCAGCGCCGACCGGCGGGTGCTGGCGACGGTGTGGTGGTACTCGCTGTCCGCCGTCCTCGTGACCCCGCCGCTGGCGGGGCTGGCGACCGGTGTGCCGCTGTCGGCCCGGCTGCCCGACCTCTCGGTCACCCTCCTCACCGGCGGCACCCCGGTGGCCGCGGTGTCGAGCGCCCCGTGGGACGACGTGGCCGGCGAGCTGCGCGAGACGCTGGCCTCGGTCATCGGCGCCGTCGCCGCGGCCGGGGAGGTGCGGCCGGCGCCGCTGTGGGCCGTCGCCACCGACTCGATCGCCAACCGGCTGCTGGCGCTGGGCCGGGCGCTGGGGGACGTCGGTGCCGTGACCGCGCTGGCCGGTCCGGTGGCGGCGGCCGTCGGGGCGCCGCTGCCCGCGCCCCGCTACGTCGACGTCGGTCCGCGGTCGGTGCGCTTCACCCGGCGGGCCTCGTGCTGCCAGCTCTACCGGCTGCCCGGCGAGGCGCTGTGCACCTCGTGCCCGCGGCGGACCCCGTTCGAGCGCCAGGTGCTCCTCGAGGACACCGCCGAGCGCTCCTGAGTGGAGTGCCGCAGTGCATGAGACCTGCACTGCGGCACTCCACTCAGGGCAGGAACAGCATCGAGTCGCCGTACTCGTGCCACAGGTACCGCTCGGCGACCGCCGCGTCGTAGGCCCGCTCGACCAGCTCCGGGCCGGCGACCGCCTCGAGCAGCCGCAGGTGCGAGGCCTCGGGGGCGTGCAGCCCGGTGACCAGCCCGCCCACGGCGCGGGCGGGCCGCTCCGGACCGAGCACCAGGTCGGTCCAGCCGGCGGCGGGGCGGACCAGGCCGTCGGCGCCGGTCGCCGACTCCAGCGCCCGGGTGACGGTCGTGCCCACCGCGACCACCCGGCCGCCGGCCCGCCGCGTGGCCGTGACCAGCCGCGCGGTGACCCCCGGGACGACGAACCGCTCCGGCGCGGGCGGCTCGTGCAGCTCCGGGCTCGACACCCCGGCGTGCAGGACGAGGGGGACGACCGGCACGCCGCGCGCCATCAGGCGCACCAGCAGCCGGTCGGTGAACGGCCGGCCGGCGCTGGCGTTCTCGGCGCTGCCGGGCTCGGTGGCGTAGACGTTCTGCGTGTCACCGAGGGTCACCCTGCCGCGCAGGTAGCCGTAGGTGATCGGCCGCCCGTGGGCGGTCAGCACGGCGCGGGCACTGGCCGGCGGCTCGGGGCGGGCCCGCCACAGCCTGGAGCCGCGCCCGGGATGCGGGTGGCCGGCCAGCAGGCGCAGCGTGCCGCCGCCGGGCAGCTCCACGGTGCTGCCCGGCTCGGCCCCGAGGTCGGGACCGTCGTTGGCGGGCCGGCGCAGCTCCACCACCCAGTCGCCGTCGTCGAGCGTCGTGGAGACGTGCAGCGGCACGGGGACGCCGTCCCGCCGGCGGACGTCGAGCCGCGCGGGCAGCGTCGCGGAGGTGTTGACCACCAGCAGGTCGCCGGGCTCCAGCAGGTCGGGCAGGTCGTGGAAGTGGTGGTGGGCGACGCCGTCGGGCCGGACGGCCATCAACCGCACGCCGTCCCGGGCGAGGCCGCGGCGCTCCGGTGGCGCGGTCGCCTCGCTCTCGGGCGGCAGCGTGAACGTCGAGGTCACCGGGCCACCGCCACGAGGTCGGCGGCGCGGTAGCGGCCGGACGGGACGTCGTCCTCCAGCAGCCGGAGCAGGGCCGGTACCACGGCCTCCGCCGGTGGCCGGTCGCCGATGTCCTCGCCCGGGAAGGCGGCCTGGTGCATGTCGGTGCGCATGTCGCCCGGGTCGACGGCGTACACCCGCAGCCCCGGCTCCTCCTCGGCGAGGACGGCGGTCAGCCGGTCCAGCGCGGCCTTGCTGGCGCCGTAGCCGCCCCAGCCGGGATGGGCCTCCACGGCGGCGTCGCTGCTGACGTCGAGCACGCGGCCGCCGGCGGCACGCAGGGCGGGCAGCACGGCCTGCACGAGGGCCAGCGGGGCGACGGTGTTGACCGTGAGCACCCGCTCCAGTGCTTCCGGGGGCAGGTCGGCGAGGCGGGGGAGCGGGCTGGGGCCGAGCTCGCTGGCGTTGTTGACCAGCGCGTCGAGCCGGGCCGGCACGGCGGCGGCGAGCGCGGCCCGGTGCGCCGGGTCGGCGACGTCGCCGGGTACGGCGGTGACCAGGTCGGGGCGCGGCAGGGCAGCGACGGCGGCGGCGAGCCGGGCGGGGTCCCGGCCGTCGACGACGAGGTGCCAGCCGCGGTCGTTGAGGACGGTGGCGAGGGCGTGGCCGAGGCCGCGCGAGGCGCCGGTGACGAGAGCGGTGCGGATCTCCATGCGGCGTACCGTCTTGCCTCAAGTCCACTTCAGGTCAAGAGGATGGCGCCGTGGATCTCATGACGATCGGGGACGTCGCCGCCCGCTCGGGCGTCGCGGTGTCGGCACTGCGCTACTACGAGGCCGAGGGGCTGGTCACCTGCGAGCGGACGTCGGGCGGGGCGCGTCGCTTCCCCCGCTCGGTGCTGCGCCGGCTGTCCTTCATCCGGGCCGCGCAGAACGTCGGACTCACGCTGCCGGAGATCCGCGAGGCGCTGGCCACGCTGCCGGAGGGCCGGACGCCGACGGCCCGGGACTGGGCGCGGCTGTCCGGGAGCTGGCGGGCCCGCCTCGACGAGCAGATCGCGGCGCTGGAGCAGCTGCGCGACGGGCTGACGGCGTGCATCGGCTGCGGCTGCCTGTCGCTGTCGCGGTGCAGGCTCTCCAACCCGGGGGACGCCGCCGGCACGTACGGCCCCGGCGCCCGCTGGCTCTCCCCGGCGCTGCGCCGGGTGCCGCCCACCAGCAACTCCGGCCGCGGGATGCGACCGGCGCCGGCCGGGTAGGGAGCCGCACGACGACCGGAGGAGGGGAGGGGTCATGACCCTGGTGCCCGCCGCCTTCATCGGGCACGGCAACCCGATGAACGCCCTGGACGAGAACCGGTACACCGAGGCGTGGCGGACGTTCGGCCGCTCGGTCCCGCGTCCGCGGGCGATCCTCGTGGTGTCCGCGCACTGGTACGTGCACGCGACCGCGGTCACCGCGATGGCACGGCCGCGGACCGTGCACGACTTCTTCGGCTTCCCGCCCGAGCTCTTCGACGTCGAGTACCCCGCGCCCGGCCTGCCCGAGCTGGTCGAGCAGGTCGCCGACGTCGTCGCCCCCACCTGGGTGGGTGCCGACCTGGACAGCTGGGGCATCGACCACGGCGCCTGGTCGGTGCTGCGGCACGCCTTCCCCGAGGCCGACGTCCCCGTCGTCCAGCTGTCGATCAACGCGCTGAAGCCCGCGGAGTACCACCTGCAGCTCGGGGCCGCGCTCGCCCCGCTGCGCGAGGACGGCGTGCTGGTGATCGGCAGCGGCAACGTGGTGCACAACCTGGGCGGCGTCAGCCGGGCGCTGCCCGACGCCGGCTTCGACTGGGCACGGCGGTTCGACGAGGCGGCCCGCGAGCTGATGCTCACCGACCCGGCGGGCGTGGGCCGGCTGGACGGTCACCGCGACTTCGACCTCGCCGTCCCGACGCCGGACCACTTCCTGCCGCTGCTCTACGTCGCGGGCATGGCGGCCGCGACCGGGACGGCGGCCGAGGTGCTGGTCGACGGCTACTCCTACGGCTCGCTGTCGATGACGTCGTACACGGTCGGCGCCGACGTGCCCGCGGCCGGCGGGGGGAGCGGCGTCGCCGCGGCCCTGCCCGAGGACCCGCCCGCCGACGGGGCGAACATCTAGCCGGCCACCGCCGGGGGATCGCCCTCGCCCGGGCGGGCGGCGTCGCTGATCCGCGGAAAGGGGCGCGTGGAGAACACGACCTCCACCGGCAGCCCGAAGAACTCCGCGATGCGCAGGGCCAGGTGGAGGCTGGGGTTGTACTCGCCGCGCTCGAGATAGCCGACGGTCTGGTAGTGGACGCCGAGGGCGTCGGCCAGCTCCCGCCGGGTGACGCCCTGCTCGGCCCGCAGCAGCGCGATCCGGTTGTACACCGCGTCGCCGCCGCGGTCGGTGCTCACCGGACCCATTGCAGCGCCGCCTCCCGCGCGGCCTGGACCTGCGAGCCGGACTGTCGCCGGGCCATCCGCCGCAGCACCCGTGGCGCGACCAGGAGCCCGAGGACGGCCCAGGCCAGGAGCACGGCCACCGTCGCACCGGTCCGCCAGGAGCCGCCGAGCTCGGCCGCCGCCGCGGCGTCGGGCAGGAACGCCGAGCGCATGCCCAGGCCGATCCAGTACGTCGGGAACACCTGCGCCACCACCTGCAACCAGCCCCACAGCGCCTGGATCGGCGCGAAGATCCCGGAGATCCCCGTGATCACCAGGACCGGCAGCATCCCCCACGTGCCGACCTTCTGCGTGCTCGGCACCACGGCGCCCAGCACCATGCCCCACGGCAGGGTGGCCAGCAGGCCGAGGACGACGACCCAGGCCAGCGTGAGCCAGCCGGCGGCCCCGCCGGACATCAGCCCGTCGAAGAGCAGGAAACCGGGCACCAGGATCGTCAGCAGCGAGGGGACCAGGCCCAGCGAGTGGTACACCAGCTGCCCGGTCACGTAGCCCTGCATCCCGTGCGGCAGGGCCTTGTGCCGCAGCAGCGTGCCGTCCTCGCGCTCCATCGCCAGGGCGTAGGCGGGGCCGATCACGACACCGAAGGCCAGCAGCGCGCCGAGGAGGCTCGGCAGCACGACGGTGGGATAGAGCAGGTCCGTGCCCTCGACGGCGTCGTCCCGGTTGATCCACAGGTACACCAGCGTCGCCACGGCGCTGACGAGGTAGAAGGCCTGGTCCTGCGGGCTGCGCAGGCTCAGCGCGAACTCCGTCCAGCCGCGGTGCAGGCCCAGCCGGACGGCGGCGCGGGCCGCCGGCCCAGCGGTCGTCGCGGCGCTCATCGGGCTGCTCCGGCCAGCGGGCGCGCGGCGGGGGCATCGCTGCGCTCGTGCTGGGCGACCATCGCGATGTAGGTGTCCTCCAGGCTGGCCCGGTGCACCTCCAGCTCGGCGACCGCGTCGCCGTGCTGCTCGAACAACCGGCGGACGAACGGGGTCGGGTCCGGGGTCGCGTGCACGAAGCGCTCGCCGTGCAGCGTCCAGCGCACCTCGCTGGAGCCGGCGACCTGGCGGGTGAGCTCCTCGGCGCTGCCGTCCGCGACGATCCGGCCGCCGGCGAGGATGAGGATGCGGTCGGCCAGCCGCTCGGCCTCGGCCAGGTCGTGCGTGGTGAGCAGGATGCTCGTGCCCTCCAGGTCCGCCAGCCGGTGCACGAGGTCGTGGAAGTCGCGCCGGGCCTGCGGGTCGAAACCGGCGGTCGGCTCGTCGAGGAACAGCAGGTCGGGGCGGCCGATGATGCCGACGGCGACGTCCAGGCGGCGGCGCAGCCCCCCGGAGAGCGTGACGATCTTGCGGTCGCCGTCCGCGGCGAGGCCGACGGTCTCCAGCAGCTCGTCGACCGGGACCGGCCGCGGCCGCTCCGGGGTGGCGTAGGGCGCGTAGTACCCGCCGAGCTGGGTGAGCAGCCGACGGGGGGTCCACCGGGCGTGGTCGCGCCACGACTGGAGGACGACGCCCACGCGGGCCCGCCAGGCGTCGTCGGCCGCGGCGGGATCGGCCCCGAGCACGCGCACGTCGCCGCCCGAGCGCAGCCGGAAGCCCTCGAGGACCTCGATGGTCGTCGTCTTCCCGGCGCCGTTGGGGCCGAGCAGGCAGACGACCTCGCCGGCGCCGACGGTGAGGTCGACCCCGGTCAGCACCTCGTGGGTGCCGTAGGTCATGCGCAGCCCGCGCACCTCGACGACGGGATCGGACTCGGTGGGGGCGGGCACGACCATCGACGGACCTCCGCGGAGCGGCACTGCACGAGTGGGTGTGCGCCGATAGTAGGAGTACTACATGCGTTGCACCAGTGCTCCATCACGGTCCGTCAGTCGGCAAGCGGCCGGCCCTCGCTGATCCCGGCCATGTCGAGCACGACGCGGTACCGGACGTCGTTGCGGGCCAGCCGGTCCAGCGCCTCACCGATGCGGTCGGCCGGCAGGCGCTCCACGTCCGCGACGACGCCGTGCTCCGCGCAGAACGCCAGCAGCTCCCGGGTGGAGGGCAGCCCCCCGCTGCCCGACGAGGTCAGCCGCTTGCGGCGCAGCAGCAGGTCCATCGTCTCGACGGTGACCGGCCCCAGGAACCCGAGCGAGCACAGCGTCCCGTCGAGGGCCACGGTCCGGAGCAGCGGGCCCAGCTCGTGCGGCGCCGCGATCGTGTCGATCACGAGGGAGAAGCGGTCGCGCACGGCCGCCATGGCCGACTCGTCGGTGGAGACGACGACGTCGTCCGCGCCCAGCGCCCGGGCGTCGCCGGCCTTGTCCGCGGTGCGGGTCAGCACCGTCACGGAGGCGCCCAGGGCGACCGCCAGCCGCACCGCGAGGTGCCCGAGACCACCGAGGCCGGCCACGGCCACCCGGCTGCCTGGTCCCACGCCGGCCGCCCGGAGCGGCTCCCAGACCGTCACGCCCGCGCAGAGCAGCGGCGCCGCGGCCGCCGGGTCGAGACCGGCCGGGAGGGGGTGCACGAAGCGGTCCCGGACCACGATCTCCCCGGCCCAGGCGCCCTGTGTCGGGGTGCCGTCCCGGCGGTCGGTGCCCCCGTAGGTGAGCGTCGGGAACTCGGCGCAGTAGTTCTCCTGGCCCGCCCGGCACATGGCGCACCCGCCGCACGAGTCGACGATGTTGCCGACGGCGACGACGTCCCCGACCGCGAGTCCGGTCACCTCCGTGCCGAGAGCCGCCACCCGGCCGGTGCACTCGTGCCCGGGGACCAGCGGCGGGTCGCCGGGCCGCCGGCTGTGCAGCGCGTGCAGGTCGGAGTGGCAGACGCCGCACCAGTCGACGCGGACGGCGACGTCGTCCGCGCGGAGGGCCCGGCGGGTCAGGGGGCCCGGCTCGGGCACGACGCCGTGCCCGTGTGAGATCAGGGCGGAGGTGGGGCGCATGAGCTCTCCTCGGTGAACAAACAGAACAGTTGGTCTGTTCGTGGTCGCGACAGTAGGGGGCCGCGCCGCGAGGCAAACCGACTGTTCGGTCTATCCTGCGGAGATGCTCGACGAGCCGCTGTTGACCGCGAAGGGCGAGGCCACGCGCCGGCGCATCGTGGCGGCGGCGACGGCCGAGTTCGCCGCGTACGGCATCGCGGGCGCCCGGATCGAGCGGATCGTCGCCGAGGCGCGGACGAACAAGGCCCAGCTCTACGCCTACTTCGGGGGCAAGGAGAGGCTCTTCGACGCCGTCTTCACGGCGTCGCTGGAGCGGATCCTCGAGGTCGTCCCCATCGACGCCGACGACCTCGCCGGCTGGGCGGTCCGCCTCTACGACGAGTACCTGGTCCGGCCCGACCTCATCCGGCTGGCCACCTGGCACCGGCTCGAACGCCGGCCGGCCGGGCACCTGGTCCCCGACACCGCCCGCCTCGACACCGGCAAGCTCACTGCGATCGCCGCGGCCCAGGCGGCCGGCCGGGTGGTGCCGGGCGATCCGTTCGACGTCATGGCGCTGGTGATCGCCATGTCCATGGCGTGGTCACCGGTGAGCAACGTCTACGCGGCCACCGCCGACGAGCCCGAGGAGGTCCACCGGCGCCGCCGGGACCTGCTGCGGCGGGCGGTCGCGGGCGCCACCGGCGCGGTGCCGTCCGGCCGGGCCTGAGCGGACCCCGTACGGGTCCGGCTCAGGCCTCGGCGCCGGCCCCCAGCGCGACGACCTCGCCGACCACCCACACCGCCGGCGGGCGGATGGCCTCGTCGACCAGCGTCTGCCCGAGCGCGGCGAGGGTGGTCCGGACGACGCGCTGGTCGGGCGTGGAACCGTCCGCGACGACGGCGACCGGCGTCCCGGGGGAGCGGCCGTGCTCGACGAGGGCGGCGGCGATCCGCGGCGCGGTGTCCACGCCCATGAGGACGACGATCGTGCCGCGCAGCCGGCCGAGCGCCGCCCAGTCCACGAGCGAGGCCGGGTGTCCCGGCGGCACGTGCCCGGAGACGACGACGAACTCGTGCGTCAGCCCCCGGTGGGTGACCGGGATCCCCGCCAGCGCCGGCACGCCGATCGCCGAGGTCACGCCCGGGACGACCTCCACGGGCACGCCCGCGGCGACGCAGGCCTCGACCTCCTCCATGCCCCGGCCGAAGACGAAGGGGTCCCCGCCCTTGAGGCGCGCCACCCGCCGGCCGGCCAGCGCGTGCTGCACCAGCAGCGCGTTGATCTGCTCCTGGGCCATCGACCGCCCGCGCGGCAGCTTCGACGCGTCGATCACCTCGACCGACGACGGCAGCGACGCCAGCAGCGACTGCGGGGCCAGGTGGTCGGCGAGGACGACGTCGGCCTGCGCGACCGCCTGCCGGCCGCGGACGGTGATCAGCCCGGGGTCGCCGGGCCCGCCACCGACCAGCACGACCGAGCCCGGCCGGCCGCCCTCGGGCGAGCGGGCGGCGCGGTCGGCGATCGAGCCGTCGGCCAGCCCGGCGAGGACGGCGTCGCGCACGCCCACCGCCCGCTGGGGGTCGCCGCCGCCGTGCACGCCGACGACCAGGTCGCCCTGCCGCCCGACCGCGGGGGTCCACACGCTGGACGCCGACCGATCGTCGGCCCGCGCGCAGAAGACCCGGTTCTCCTCGGCCTCGGTGGCGACGGCGGCGTTGACGGCCGGGTCGTCGGTCGCGGCGACGGCGTACCAGGCGCCGTCGAGGTCGCCGGGCTCGTAGCGGCGGGGGACCCAGCTCATCGAGCCCGGTGCGACGAGCGCCTCCAGGGCGGGGGTGACGTCCGGGCTGACCACGGTCACCAGCGCCCGGGCCTCGAGCAGCCCGGCCACCCGGCGGTGGGCGACCTGTCCGCCGCCGACGACGACGACGCGCCGGCCGAGCAGTCGCAGGCCGACGGGGTAGACGACCCCGCTGCGGGGGTCGACGGGGGTCGGCTTCACTTCTCCGTGACCCCGGCGGAGTCGAACGTCGCGACGTCCCGCAGCGCCCGCGCCGCGCTGGCCACCAGCGGCAGCGACAGCAGCGCGCCGGTGCCCTCGCCGAGGCGCAGGTCGAGCCCGAGCAGCGGCCGCAGGCCCAGCGCCTGCAGCGCCAGCGCGTGCCCCGGCTCGGCGGAGCTGTGCCCGGCCAGCGCGTACTCCATGGCCGTGGGGCACAGGGCGGCGGCGACCAGCGCCGCCGAGCCGGCGATGACCCCGTCCAGCAGCACCGGCACCCGCGCGGCGGCGGCGCCGAGCACGAAGCCGGCGATCGCGGCGTGCTCCAGCCCGCCGACCTCGGCCAGCGCCGCCAGTGCCTCCTCGGGCGTGCCCGGGCGGCCGGTCAGCCGGCCGACCGCGCGCTCGACCACGGCGACCTTGCGGGCCAGCGTCG
The DNA here is from genome assembly GCF_019799905.1 of Trujillonella endophytica. GTDB lineage: Bacteria > Actinomycetota > Actinomycetes > Mycobacteriales > Geodermatophilaceae > Trujillonella > Trujillonella endophyticus_A. The sequence continues at coordinate 151,353 of NZ_JABGCI010000011.1, forward strand.
GGTCGTCGACGCCGGTGCCGCGGCCGGTCGCCGCCGCCGCGGGGGCGCCGGTGAACGCGCAGACCAGGGCCGCGGAGGCGGTCGTGTTCGCGATGCCCATGTCGCCGCTGATCAGGCACGCGTGGTCGGCGGCCAGCGCGGTGGCGACCTCGATCCCGGCCTCGACGGCGCGGCGCGCCTCGTCGATGGTCATCGCCGGGCCGACGGCGAGGTCGGCGGTGCCCGGGCGCACGGAGTGGCGGAGCAGCCGCTCGCTCGGCGCGACGGCGTAGGGCGTCGCCACCCCGACGTCCACCACGACCACGGCGGCGCCCAGCTGCGCGGCGAAGGCGTTCACCACGGCGCCGCCGGCCAGGAAGTTGGCGACCATCTGCGCGGTCACCTCCTGCGGCCACGGGGTGACGCCCTGGGCGTGCACGCCGTGGTCGGCGGCGAAGACCGCGACGGCGGCCGGCTCGGGCAGCGGCGCGGGGCAGGCCCCCGCGATGCCGGCGAGCTGCGCGGCGACGTCCTCGAGGACGCCGAGCGAGCCCGGCGGCTTGGTCATGCGGTCCAGCCGCTCGCGGGCGGCCCGCTCGGCCGCGGCGTCGCGGGGGGCGACGGCGGCGATCGTCTCGCCCAGCAGCGTGCCGGCGAACGGGGTCGGGTCGGTGCTCAGCGGATCTCCTCCGGGACGGGGGGTGCGGTCCGCGACGTCGGGGACGGGGGACCAAGGATCTCAGCGAGGTCTCCCGCGAACGCACGGGAGGTCCCCGGGTCGCGGACGGCGACCCTCAGGTGGTCGGCGTCCAGGCCGGGGAAGGTGTCGCCGCGGCGGACCGCCCAGCCCCGTGCGCGCAGCTCCGCGCGCACCCGCGCGCCATCGGGCACACGGAGCAGCACGAAGGAGGACCGGGGCTCGCCGGCCACCTCCACGCCCGCGGGCAGGGCGGCCAGCAGCGCCGCCCGGTGCGCGGCGAGCTCGACCGCGGCGGCGTCGGCCTCGGCCCGGGCGGCGGGGGTGGTGCAGGCGGTCAGCGCCGCCAGGGCCGGGGTGGAGACCGGCCAGTGCGGCTGCGCGGCGGCGAGGAGGGCGACCAGCTCGGCGGGGCCGAGCGCGCAGCCGACGCGCAGCCCGGCCAGGCCCCACGTCTTGGTCAGGCTGCGGACCACCAGCACGCCGGGCAGGTCCCGCCGGCCGGCCAGCGACTCCGGCTCGCCGGGCACCGTGTCGGCGAACGCCTCGTCCACCACGAGCACCCGGCCGGGGCGGGCGAGCGCGGCCACCGCCCCGGCGGGGTGCAGCACCGAGGTCGGGTTGGTGGGGTTGCCCAGCACGACGAGGTCGGCGTCGTCCGGCACGGCGGCGGGGTCGAGCCGGTACCCGGGGGCCTCGAGCACCAGCCGCTCGACCGGGTGCCCCGCGGCGCGCAGGGCCGCCTCCGGTTCGGTGAACGAGGGGTGGACGACGACGGCGCGGCGCGGCGCGAGCACCCGCGCGACGAGCACGAACACCTCCGCCGCGCCCGCGGCGAGCAGGACCTCCTCCGGCGGCCGGCCGTGCGCGGCGGCCACCGCGGCGCGCGCGGGACCGGCGTCGGGGTAGGCGGCGACGTCGTCCACCGCCCGGTGCAGCACCGCGCGCAGCCAGGGCGGCGGCGTGCCGGCGCGGACGTTGACGGCGAGGTCGGTCAGCCCGGGGGCGAGCTCGGCGTCGCCGTGGTGGTCCAGGTCGTACGTCACTGTGCCTCCGGTGCGCTCGCGAGCTCGCGCACTGCCACCGCCACGGTGACCCGGCCGTGCACCGTCCGGCCGACGACCAGCGTGCCGCCGCCGAGCAGCGCCGCCGCCTCGGCCACCGAGGGCGTGCCCACGGCGGCGGCGACCCGCGCGGAGACCGTGGCCACGGGAACCGCGGCCAGCACCTCCGCCGGGTGCCCGGTGAGCGGCCAGTTCCGCGCCGCGGCCGCGGCGACGATCCCCGGCTCGGCCGCCCGGGCGTCGAGGGTCACCAGGCGGACGCCGGTCGCGCCGGCCGGCAGCACGGCGTCGACGGCGGCGAGCACCTCCTCGGCGGTCACGCCGGGGCGCGCGCCGATGCCCACGTTCACGTCGGCACCCCGGGCCGGTCGGGCAGCGCGGCGAGCAGCTCGGCGGCGTCGCGGGGGAGGGCGCCGTCGGGGAGCAGTCCGAGCTCGCGCAGCCGGGCGCCGACGGTCAGCGCCCACGGGCGGTCGAGGCGGGCGCGGGCCAGCAGGTCGTCGTCGCCGAGCACCGCCGCCGGCGGACCCTGCACCACCCGCCGGTCGACGACGACGGCGACCTCGTCGGCCCAGCGCAGCGCCAGGTCGACGTCGTGGGTGCTCATCACGACCGTCGTCCCGGTGGCCTGCAGCCGGGTGAGCGCGGCGAGGGCCTCGGTCACCGCGGAGGGGTCCAGGCCCGCGGTGGGCTCGTCGAGCAGCAGCACGCAGGGGCGCATGGCGACCGCGCCGGCGATGGCGACCCGCTTGCGCTCGCCGTAGGAGAGCTGGTGGGTGGGGCGGGCGGCCAGGCCGTCGACCGCGAGCAGCGCCAGCGCCTCGGCGACCCGCTCCCGCACGGCGTCCTCGGTCAGGCCCAGGTTGAGCGGGCCGAACGACACGTCCTGCGCGACCGAGGCGCTGAAGAGCTGGTCGTCGGGGTCCTGGAGGACCAGCTGCACCTCCTGCCGGTGCGCGCGCAGCCCGCGGCGGGTGTGCTGCAGCCGGGCGTCGTCGAGCAGCACCGCGCCGGCGGCCGGCTCCAGCGCGCCGGACAGGCAGCGCAGCAGCGTCGTCTTGCCGGAGCCGTTCGCGCCGAGCAGCGCGAGCCGGCGGCCGGCGGGGACGGTGAGGGAGGCGCCGTCGAGCACGCGGCGGCCGCGCTCGTAGCCGACGACCAGGCCGTCGGCGGCCAGTGACCGGTGGCTCATGCGACCGCCAGCGACGCCGAGACGATGCCCGCCAGGCCGAGCGCCGAGCAGGCCAGGAAGAGCCGGGACGACGGCAGCACCTCGGGCAGCACCCGCAGGCCGGTCTCCGGGCCGCTCCCGAAGCCCCGGCCGGCCAGGCCCTCCTGCATACGGCGGGCGCGGTCCCAGGAGCGGGTGAGCACCGCGGCGGCCAGCAGGCCGGAGGAGCGCCAGGACCGGCGCCAGGTGGAGTGGCCCATCCGCGCCGTCTGCGCCTCGCGGATCGTCGACAGGCTCTCCAGCAGCACGAACAGCAGGCGGTAGACGACGCCGGCCACCTCCACCACGGCGGCCGGCACCCGCAGCCGGCGCAGGGCGGGCAGCAGGTCGGCCATCGGCGTGGTGGTGGCCAGGAGCAGCACGGCGGCGCTGCCGGCCAGGGCGTGCCCGACGAGCGAGCCGGCGCGGGCCGCGGCGTCGGGTGCCCAGCCGAGGCCGCCGTCCACGGAGACCACCGACGTCAGCGCACCCACGGCGAGGAAGGCCAGCGGCCAGCGCACCGCGCGGCCGAAGGTCCGCGCCGGCACCCGGGCGGGCCCGAGGGCGAGCCCGACGGCCACCGCGGCGACCAGCACGCTCCCCGGCCACGCCGGCAGCACCAGCGCGCAGACGACCAGGCCGAGGCAGAGCAGCAGCTTGTCGCCGGGGGAGCGGCGGCGCCAGGCGCTGGCCCAGGCGGCGTCGTCGACGGCGAGACCGCTCACGGGGCCTCGGGTGCGGTCGCGGGGGTGGCCGTGGGGGTGGCCGTGGGGGTGGCCGTGGTGCCGGCGCGCCGCCCGCGCAGCCGGCCGACCACGTAGCCGAGCACCGCGCCGCCGAGCGCGGCCTGGAGGGCGAAGAGGCCGGACTCCACCTCGCCGGAGGGGGAGAACACCGACTCGTACCAGGGCGTGTAGCCGGTCTCCTCGATCACCTCGGTGGCCCGGCCGTCGGCGCCGGCGTACTCCGACGCGCCGCCGTCGAGCAGCAGCGGGACGGCGAACAGCGCCACGACGCCGAGCACGAGCAGGACGGTGACCAGCGTGCGGCGGCTCATCGGGCCTCCCCCTGGACCGGCTCGGCGACCGGCCGCAGCAGGCCCAGCCGCTCCAGCTCGGGCCGGGCGTTGACGGTGAGCACGCGGAACAGCAGCACGCCGAGGAGTCCCTCGCCGATCGCCAGCGGGATCTGGGTGACGGCGAAGACGCCGAGGAACTTGGCCAGCGCACCGGCCAGTCCGCTGCCGGCGTCGGGGAAGGCGAGCGCCAGCTGCACCGACGTCGTCAGGTAGGTGGCCAGGTCGGCGACGACGAACGCGACGAAGACCCCGGGCAGCAGCCCGCCGCCGCACGCCCGGGTCAGCCGGAAGGCGGCGTACCCCGCCCACGGCCCGACGACGGCGAAGGCGAACGCGTTGGCCCCGAGGGTGGTCAGCCCGCCGTGGGCCAGCAGCAGCGCCTGGAACAGCAGCACCACCGTGCCCAGCAGGGCCATGACGGGCGGCCGGAACAGCACGGCGCCGGCGCCGGTGCCGGTGGGGTGGCTCGAGCTGCCGGTGACCGAGGGGAGCTTGATCGCGCTGAGCACGAACGTGAACGCGCCGGCCGCGCCGAGGAGCAGGGTGTTCTCGGGGTGCTCGCGCACCTCCTTGACGACCGCCCGGGCGCCGTGGACGACGAACGGCGCGGCCGCGACGGTCCAGCCGACGGCGTGCAGCGGCGGCAGGAAGCCCTCAGCGATGTGCATGCTGCTCCGATCGGTCGATGGCCCGCGGATCGTGGTGGGCCGCGCAGGCGGCGACGAAGCGGGCGGCGAGCTGCGGGCTGCCGGCCCAGTGCAGGTGCAGGTAGGAGGCGTGCACCGAGCCGGCCACGAAGCCCTCGGCGGTGGCGCCGGCCGGGCCGGACCACTGCCAGGCGGGGGCCGCGCCGGTGCCGGGCGTCGCCGTCGTCCGGTGGAACTCGTGGCCCCGCACCCGGGTGCCGGCGGCGGCGAGCACCGAGTCGGCCGGGGCGACGGCGGCGCGGTAGCCCAGGGTCAGCCGCGGCGCCATGGCGGTCGAGGCCTCCAGCACGCCGCACATCGGGTGGCCGTCCAGCTCCCGGGCCAGGTACAGCAGGCCGGCGCACTCGGCGGCGACCGGCAGTCCGCGGGCGGCGTGCGCGGCGACGTCGGCACGCAGGGCGGCGTTGCCCGACAGCTCCGCGGCGTACACCTCCGGGAAGCCGCCGCCGACCACGAACCCGGCGGTGCCCTCGGGCAGGGCCTCGTCGCGGAGCGGGTCGACCGTCACCACCTCCGCCCCGGCCGCCGCCAGCAGCTCGGCGTTCTCCGCGTAGCCGAAGGTGAACGCCGGCCCGCCGGCGACCGCGACGCGCGGCCGGCCGGGGACGACCTCGACCTCCGCGGCCGGGTCCCACGGCTGCGCGTCGAGCCCCGGGGCGGACCGGGCCAGCGCGAGCACGCCGTCCAGGTCCACCCCGGCCGCCACGACCTCGCCGAGCCGGCGCACGGTGGCCAGCGCCTCGTCCGAGCGCTCGGCGGCGGGCACCAGCCCCAGGTGGCGGGACGGCGTCCCGACGGCGTCGGTCCGGGGGACCGCGCCCAGCACCGGCACCCCGGAGGCGTCCAGGGCCTCGCGCAGGATCGCCTCGTGCCGCGGGCTGCCGACCCGGTTGAGCACCACGCCACCCAGCCGCACGGTCGGGTCGAAGGTGGCGAACCCGTGCACCAGGGCGGCCACGCTCTGCGCCTGCGCGCTCGCGTCGACCACCAGCACGACCGGCGCCCGCAGCAGCCCGGCGACGTGCGCGGTGGAGCCGAAGCCGGGCGCGACGTGCGGGTGGCTGGCGCCGTCGAACAGCCCCATGACGCCCTCGACGACGGCGACGTCGGCGCCCCGGGAGCCGTGCAGGAACAGCGGCGCGATCCGCTCCTCGCCGACCAGCCAGGGGTCGAGGTTGCGGCCGGGGCGCCCGGCGGCCAGCCCGGCGTAGCCGGGGTCGATGTAGTCGGGGCCGACCTTGTGCGGCGAGACCGCCAGGCCGCGGGCGGTGAGCGCGGCGACCAGGCCGGTGGTGACCGACGTCTTGCCCGCCCCGCTGGTCGGCGCGGCGACGACGACGCGCGGCGCCGTCACCACTCGATCCCCCGCTGGCCCTTCTGGCCGGCGTCCATCGGGTGCTTGACCTTGGTCATCTCGACCACGAGGTCGGCGGCCCCGACCAGGGCGGGGTGCGCGTCCCGCCCGGTGATCACGACGTGCTGGGTGCCGGGGCGGTCGGTCAGCGTCGCCACGACGTCGTCGACGTCCACCCAGCCCCACGTGATCGGGTAGGTGAACTCGTCGAGCACGTAGAACCGGTGTGCCTCGGCGGCGAGGTCGCGCTTGATCTGGGCCCAGCCCTCCGCGGCGTCGGCGGCGTGGTCGGTCTCCTCGCCGTGCTTGCGTGACCACGACCAGCCCGAGCCCATCTTGTGCCAGACGACCGGGCCGCCCTCGCCGGTCTGCTCGTGCAGCCGGCCGAGCGCGCTCAGCGCGTTCTCCTCGCCGACCCGCCACTTCGCGCTCTTGACGAACTGGTAGACCGCGATCGACCAGCCCTGGTTCCACGCCCGCATGGCCATGCCGAACGCGGCGGTGGACTTGCCCTTCATCTCGCCGGTGTGCACGACGAGCAGCGGCCGGTTGCGGCGCTGGCGCGTGGTCAGCCCGTCCTGCGGGACGACCTCGACCTTCCCCTGGGGCACGTCAGGCCACCTCTCGCAGCGAACGGACGGTGCCGGCCAGCGTCTCGGCCGCCAGCTCCTCCAGGCGCAGCGCCTGCGCGCCCAGGTGGACGCCGAGCGTCGCGGCCAGCCCGAGCCGCACCGGCCCGGACTCGCAGTCGACGACGACGCTCGCCGTCCCCGTCGCGGCCAGGAGCCCCGCGGCGGCGTGCGACTGCCCGACGGCGTCGGTGCCGCGCGCGCCGGTCGCCCGCCCGTCGGTGACCACGACGAGCAGCGCCCGCCGCTGCGGCTCGCGGACCCGCTCCACGCGCAGCACCTCGTGCGCCCGCAGCAGCCCGGCGGCCAGCGGCGTCCGCCCGCCGGTGGGCAGGTCGCGCAGCCGGGCCGCGGCCGCCTCGACCGACCAGGTGGGCGGCAGTGCCAGTTCGGCGTCACCGCCGCGGAAGGTGATCAGCCCGACCTTGTCGCGGCGCTGGTAGGCGTCGAGCAGGAGGGAGAGGACGGCGCCCTTGACCGCACCCATGCGGGCCCGCGAGCCCATGGAGCCGCTGGCGTCGACGACGAACAGCACGAGGTTGCCCTCGCGGCCCTCGAGGATGGCCTGGCGCAGGTCCTCGCGGGCGATCCGCAGGCCGGGGCCGCTGCGGCCGCGGGCGCGCTGGTGCGGGGCGGCGGCGAGCACGGTGTCGACCAGGTGCAGGCGGGTGACCGGTCCGGCCGGGCGGGTGGAGCCGACCACGCGGCCGCGCTCGGACCGCGCCCGCGACCGGCGGCCGGCCGCGCCCGCACCGATGCCCGGCACCTCGAGCCGGCGGGTGCGGAAGGGATCGCCCGGCGCCGCGGCGGCCCGCTCGGGAGCCGGCGCGGAGGCGGTGTCACCTCCGCCCTCGCTCTCGGCCTCGCGAGGCACGGGATCCGATGCCTGCGTGTCGGGGCCGGGGACGGGGGCATCGGATCCCATGCCCGAGGAGGACGGGTCGGTCGGGCCGGTGCCGCCCTCGCCGCCGTCGGTCCCGTCGGGTGCCGGGCCCTCGGGAGGCGGGCCGTCCCCGTCGCCGTCGGGCTCGGGGTCGGTGGGCTCCTCGGGGCGGGCGTCGGCCAGCGCCTGCTCCAGCGTGTCGTCGTCGAGGCCGGGGGCGTCGAAGGGGTTGCGCCGGCGGCGGTGCGGCAGCGCGAGGCGGGCGGCGACGCGGACGTCGTCCTCGGTCACCGCGTCCCGCCCGCTCCACGCGGCGTGCGCGATGGCGGCGCGGGCGGTGACGAGGTCGGCGCGCAGGCCGTCGACGTCGAAGGCCGCGCAGACCCCGGTCACCTGGCGCAGCGCGTCGTCGCCGAGGACGACGTGCGGCAGCCGGGCCCGCGCCTCGGCGATGCGGGCGGCCAGCGCGGCCTCGTCGTCGGCCCAGGCCGCGCCGAAGCCGGCCGGGTCGGCGTCGGCGGCGAACCGCCGGCGGACCACCTCCGCGCGCTCGGCGGGGTCCCGCGGGGCGGCGACCTCGACGGTCAGCCCGAACCGGTCGAGCAGCTGCGGGCGGAGCTCACCCTCCTCGGGGTTCATCGTGCCGACCAGCAGGAACCGGGCGGCGTGCCGCACCGAGACGCCCTCGCGCTCCACGTAGGCGGTGCCCATCGCGGCGGCGTCCAGCAGCAGGTCGACCAGGTGGTCGTGCAGCAGGTTGACCTCGTCGACGTAGAGGACGCCGCGGTGGGCGGCGGCCAGCAGGCCCGGCTCGAAGGCCTTGACCCCCTCGGTGAGCGCCCGCTCGAGGTCCAGCGAGCCGACGACGCGGTCCTCCGACGCGCCGACCGGCAGCTCCACCAGCCGCGCCGGGCGGGCGGACGCCGGTGCGCCGGGGTCGTGCGGTCCGTCGGGGCAGCCCGGGTCGGGGGCGGCGGGGTCGCAGACGAAGCGGCAGCCGGTCACCACGGCCACCGGCGGCAGCACCGCGGTCAGCGCGCGCACCGCGGTCGACTTCGCCGTCCCCTTCTCGCCGCGCACGAGCACGCCGCCGATCGCGGGGGAGACGGCGTTGAGCAGCAGCGCCAGGCGCATGTCCGCCATGCCGACGACGGCGCTGAAGGGAAAGCTCATGCGGGGGAACCGAGCACGACACTCGTCCTCTCCCCGGGTGTCCACGCCCGGAGGTGGCAGGGACGACGGCGGGAGTCTCCTGGCTGCCGGATCAGCGTCCGACCCCTGCCTTCCCGCTCCGGAGAGCAGTGGCACGCATGGGATCGGACTCCCCGGTCACAGTGGCGGGACCGCGCCGGAATCTCACCGGGCTTCCTCCACTGCCGTCGCTGTGGCGGCGTCATCACACCACGGGGGCAGGCCGCGCCGACAGTCGGCCGTCACTTGACGACCTGGAAAGTCGTGGGGCACGCTTTCCGACATGGAAAGCAGCGAGGTCGACCGCGAGACCGCCGCCGCCCATCTCGCCGCCCTCCGCGCCGACCGCGTGGCGCTCGCCGACCGGGTCGTCGCACCGTGGTGGTACGACGTCACGCTCGGGCTGCTGCTGTTCGGCTTCCTGGCCTCCTACGCCTTCGACTCCCTCTGGGTGACCTTCCCGGCGCTGGTCGTCTTCCTGCTCGGACTCGGGATGCTGGTGTCGGCGTACAAGCGCATCACCGGCATCTGGGTGAACGTCACCTGGGGCGCCATGGCGGCCTGGATGGCCGTCGTCCTGCCCGTGCTCGTCGCGGGGTTCGTGCTGGCGGAGGGCTTCGACCGGCACTGGGCGATGGTGGTGGCCGGAGCCGTGCTGGGGCTGGCGGTCGTCCTGTTCAGCCGGTACTGGGGCCGGAAGCTGGTCGCCGACCTGCGGACGTCGCTGTGACCAGCGCACCCATGGGGACGACCCCGCGGTTCGACGGGGTCATCCACCCCCCGCCGCGGCTGCAGATCTGCGGCCTCCTGGCGGCCGTCGACACGATGGAGTTCGCCGCCGTGCGCGACCAGGTCGGCGTGAGCGACTCGGTCCTCTCCAAGCACGTCAGGCAGCTGGAGGAGGCCGGCTACGTCGAGGTCGCCAAGGCGACCATCGCGTCCCGCCAGCGGACCAGCCTGTCGCTGACGAAGGACGGCCGGCGGGCCTTCGACGCGCACGTGGCCGAGCTCCGGCGGATCACCGGCGGGTGAGGAGGCACCTCGCCGACCTCGTCGTCGTCCTCGCCGCCGCGGTGGTCGCCGGCGTCGTCCTCGGCGCGCTGGGCCTGCCCTCCGCGGCGCTGTTCGGCGGCCTGCTGGCCGGCCTGGTGCGCGGGCTGGGCGGGAGTCGGCGGCTGGCGCTGCCCCGGCCGGCGGTCATGGCGGCGCAGGCCACCCTCGGCGTCTCCATCGGCTCGCTGGTCGACCTCGACACCCTCGCCGCCCTGGGGCAGGACTGGCTGCCGGTCCTGCTGGTGGTGCTCGGCACGCTCGCGCTCAGCCTGCTGGCGGGCCTCGTGCTGCGGCTGCAGCCGGGCATCAGCCCGGTCACCGGGGCCTTCGCGATGATCGCCGGCGGGGCCTCGGGCATCACCGCGATGGCGCGCGACCTGGGGGCCGACGACCGGATGGTCGCCGTCCTCCAGTACCTGCGGGTGCTGCTCATCGTCCTGCTCATGCCGGTGGCCGCGACGGCGGTCTACGGCGCCTCGCCCGGCTCGGGCGGCTCCCCGGCGGACGGCGGCGCGCCGGGGTGGCCGGTCGGCCTGCTCTTCACCGCGGGCTGCGCCGTGGCCGGGGTGCTGCTGGCCCGGCTGCTGCACGTGCCGGTGCCCGCGCTGCTCGGCCCGCTCGCGGTCGCCGCGGGGCTCGACCTCTCGGGCCTGTCCGGCGGAGCGGAGGTGCCCGCGCTGCTGGGTGCCACGGCCTTCGTGCTGATCGGCCTCAACGTCGGGCTGAACTTCGACCGGGCGAGCCTGCGGACCATCGGCCGGGCGCTGCCCCTGGCGCTCGCCGTGATCGCTGGCGTCGTCCTCGCCAGCGCCGGACTCGGTGCGGTGCTGGCCGCGGCCACCGGTGCCAGCCGGCTCGACGCCTACCTCGCCACCACCCCGGGCGGGCTGTACGCCGTCCTGGCGACGGCGACCGACGGCGGCGCGGACGCCACGTTCGTGCTCGCCGTCCAGGTGCTGCGGCTGTTCGTCATGCTCGGCACCGCCCCGCTGATCGCGCGGTGGCTGCGCCGCGGCACGGCGTGAGCGTGTCGGGCACGAGACACCCGCCCCCAGGGGCCTCCCTGCCCACAGGAGGGGCGCGAGGAGGGGCCACACGGCCCGGGTCCGCCTACCCTCGACCGGGTGTCCGACGCGACGAGGGGGAGCGAGCTGTCCGAGCAGGAGACCGACGGCACGGTGCTGCTGTTCGTCGGCGGCCCGCTCGACGGCCGCGTCGAGGTGCGCCCGGCCCGGCACGGCGACCCGCTGCCCACGGTGACCCACGTGCACCTGCACGACGGGCCCAAGGTGGTCAGCCGGTACGACCTGCAGGAACTCCCCGGTCAGGCGGGCGTCTACCACCTGCGCCCGCCGGCCTCCCGGCGCGGCGGGGACGAGACGTCCGCGCGGTCGCGGGGCCGCGAGGACTCGGCCGGCTGACGGGCGTCACCCCGGGTCGCTGACACCCGGCACTGCCGCCGCGCCTCCTCGTGCGGCCAGGGTCGGGTCGTGACCGATCCGCTGCTCGCCCTGCACGTCGCCGCCGGGACGGCCGGGCTGCTGCTCGGGCCGCTGTGGCTGCTCCTGCGCCTGCGCGGCCGTCACGGGGGGACGGCGGCCGCGAGCTACCAGGCGGCCCTCCTGCTGGTGGCCGGAAGCGGTGCGGCGCTGGCCCTGACCCGGCCGGGGCTCGCCTGGCTGGTCGCCTTCGCCGTCCTCACGCCGGCGCTGGCGCTGGCCGGGGCCGCGGCCCGACGGCGGGGCTGGGCGCACTGGCGGGCGCTGCAGCCGCACCTGCTCGGCGGGTCCTACGTCGCGCTGGTCACCGGTGCGCTCGTGGCGTCCACCGGGAGCCCGCTGGCCTGGCTGCTGCCCGCGCTCGTCGCCCAGCTGCCGATCGCGCTGGCCAAGCGGCGGCTCCTAGCGCTCCCTGCGTGAGCCGCTTCGACGGGTGGGGAACGACCGACGTCGGCGCTCGAGGCGTTCCCGCGGGATCGTCGCGGGTCGCTGACCTGCGGGAACTGTCGGACCGCTCCGCCATCATGCGAACACGCGTTCGATCAGGTGGAGGGGCGATGGGGACGGCGGGGCTGCCGCTGGACGTGCTGGCGCGGCGGATCACCAGCGGAGCGGTGCGGCTGGCCGCGGCCACGGCGGCGTGGCTGGCGCTGATCG
>NZ_JABGCI010000106.1 GCF_019799905.1 Trujillonella endophytica
CGTAAATGGAGGATGATGATTCGTCCGGGAAAACAAACAACTAAACTGAAGACCGAAATTTTAGTATAAGTTTTCTGTGTTTTGAAAGGCGAAAAAAGGGATCGAGTGAATGAAATCTTGAAAAAGAATCCGAGCTCGTTAAAGTTGACGCCCTCCCTTTTATGGAGTGGCCCCAAATCTTCTCTAATAGAAATTCGTCCCCTATAGGATTGACTCCTCCTATTGGAGTGCAAGACGGGGGAGCATTCGGTTATTCGGCCTGAGTCTAGGACCACACTTAGCCATGGCCCTAAAATTGATGCAGAGGCCGATCTCAGTTGAAAATCACATGTACTTTATCTCCTACCACATATGCTAGCCAGGCTAAAAAACAAGTTAGGCCCTCGTTTTGCCCATACGCCAAAGAGCAAAGGCCAATTCCAAGATGATGTCGATAAAGTTCCGGTCGAGCATGTACTGTCTTGACTTACTTTGGAGTAAAACGCAATGAAATTAGAGAAGATAATGTAAATATGTCCCCCAGAGACAAAAAGGACGTAGAAACAGCGTGGATCCAAACCGCATCTCTACCGCCGCTATAAACAGAGCAAATGTTGCATGTGCTACTTCACCACTGCTTGAGCAGCAGAAGGACTGCGAGTTTTCTAATTTTTCCAACCCTCCGCGTCTGGGCTGGGAGTACAGTACGATCCATATGAGAATTCACGATTATCAATAATAGAGGATTCCTCTTTGAATGCTCAATGGGGCCCATCTATTGGACCGATATCATTCCTTATTTCGCAGAAACCAATCCGAACTCATTAAATCGAACGTCCAACAGTTTTCACGGACTGTCCCCAAATTCACTCTAATTGAAATTATTCCCGTTAATT
>NZ_JABGCI010000107.1 GCF_019799905.1 Trujillonella endophytica
AAATCAGAGACGCTAAACGTCTGTGCTCTGACAGTCGGTAAGGCTACTTTATTTTTTTTTTTTTTTAAAAATCCTCACGCGGCAGACAATTTCAGACTCCTTTTTGACAAAGAAGGAGATTCGACAGAGAAAAAGAGATTTCTCTGACACCTCCACACGTCTCGCACAGAGCGATCGTACGACCGAGATTTCTCAGATCGAATGAACGGCTAAGATCAAATCGAGATAAACAGATGTTAGGATTTTGCTTAAAAGAGACCTGCGAGTGTGAATGCATCTAGACTTAATCATTTTCAGAAAACACTTGCTAGACTCACTCAATGGCTTCCTCATCCCCTCATGCTCTTAATTTGAATCTCACACTTGGGGTTCAAACACCCGACAAAACTTCAACTTCCCAACCTATCATCAATACTCCAAATTCCTCTGGAAAGCCTGAGAGTACTCAAACACCAGTCTTCACTGATGACACTGTTATTCATAATACATATTCTCACGTATGGAACTTGGCCATACGTTTACAAATGAAATCAGCTGAAGTACAGGCCAAAAAAAATGAAGTCTGTTCTTTGCAACAGGAGGTTGCACGTTTGAAGAAAGTACAGCAAAACTCTCAGCGGACCTTGCAATTAAGAAATTCTCGAATAAAAGATCTAAAGATATCTGTGAGACTTCTCGAATCGAAACTTGCAAGAATGGAAAAGCAGAAGGAACAAAGCAGAACAGTACATCAACAACGCACAACAAAAAGTATCTAAACAAGATGTATTATTGTTCCTTTTTTTTTTGTTTTTTGTTTTTTTCAAAATTGTAACATATATATATATATTTCTATTTCTATTTCTTGTATGTTAGTAAAAGTACTCTTACA
>NZ_JABGCI010000108.1 GCF_019799905.1 Trujillonella endophytica
AATGAACCGAAAGATTCATGTTTGGTTCGGGAAGGGATCATGGAAGTTTTGAAATGAATGGAAAGATAATCTACTTTCATTAAGTGATTTATTAGATAATCGAAAGCAGAGGATCTTGAATACTATTCGAAATTCAGAAGAATTACGTGGGGGGGCTATTGAACAGCTGGAAAAAGCCCGGGCCCGCTTACGGAAAGTGGAAATGGAAGCAGATCAGTTTCGAGTGAATGGATACTCTGAGATAGAACGAGAAAAATTGAATTTGATTAATTCAATTTATAAGACTTTGGAACAATTAGAAAATTACAAAAACGAAACCATTAATTTTGAACAACAAAGGGCGATTAATCAAGTCCGACAACGGGTTTTCCAACAAGCTTTACAAGGAGCGCTAGGAACTCTGAATAGTTGTTTGAACAACGAGTTACATTTACGTACCATCAGTGCTAATATTGGTATGTTTGGGGCGATGAAAGAAATAACTGATTAGTCTTTCTACTGTAGGCATTATTTTTTTTTTTTTTGCTCCCAAAAAAGTATTAAGAAATAATCATGGTAACAATTCCTTCCGACGAAATTAGTAATATTATCCTTGAACGTATTGAACAATATAATAGAGAAATAAAGATTGTAAATACCGGTACCGTACTTCAAGTAGGTGACGGCATTGCTCGTATTCATGGTCTTGATGAAGTAATGGCAGGTGAATTAGTCGAATTTGAAGAGGGTACAATAGGCATTGCTCTGAATTTGGAATCCAATAATGTTGGTGTTGTATTAATGGGTGACGGTTTGATGATACAAGAAGGCAGTTCTGTAAAAGCAACAGGAAGAATTGCTCAGATACCAGTGAGTGAGGCTTATTTGGGT
>NZ_JABGCI010000109.1 GCF_019799905.1 Trujillonella endophytica
CCGCAAAAGCTTCTGCATCCGAGAGAACGAGCAGGCACCCATGGGCCATGCTCGCAGCACAACATGGTGAAGCGCGCATGGAACACGAGGGCTACTTAGTTGTCCGCCTCGCACTGCAACGCAATGCCAAGCAGAAAGGGACATCGATAGGGAAAATTTCCTTTGAAGGTAGCCAAAACAGGAACCACAGAAGCGCCCAATGCAAAAGCACTTGGGGCAGTACTGAAAAGGGCCGTGAGAGGACGGTTCGCTGCACTAGCAGGGAGCCCGCCAACCCTCAAAAACCGAATACCACTCACACGCCATCACGTACACTCAAACACTGCCCACCAAGACACGCCGCAAACTCTATGGTGCGAAACCCTGCGAGTGTGCGAACGCATCAGGACGAGCCATGCGAGGACCGCTGTGCGCGAAATTCTTTTTCCCACGAGTCAATCGAATTATGCAACAATGGTGCAAACACTACCCAAAAAGAGCCACAGCATTCTCTAGGCCAAAGCGCTAGGCTTGCAACCTTGCGAGCGTGCAGCAGCGTCAAGTCAGGCTGTGCGGGCACCCCTGTGCAAAAAATGTTTTTATGAAGCAACCGTCGATTTGGGCAACAATGGTGCAAACACTACCCAAAAAGAGCCACCGCATTCTCTAGGCCAAGCGCTAGGCTTGCAACCCTGCGAGCGTGCGACAGCTCGAGTCGGGCTGTGCGGGCACCCCCGTGCAAAAATTATTTTTTTCTGTGCTAACAGCACTATCGCAACCAATTCGAGCAACAACGGGACGACCGCAACCCTAAAAGAGCCACCGCATTCTCTAGGCCAAGCACTAGGCTTGCAGCCCTGCGAGCGTGCGGCAGCTCAAAGTCGGGTTGT
>NZ_JABGCI010000110.1 GCF_019799905.1 Trujillonella endophytica
GCGTGGCAGAAACACTATCGCCAACGAATTCGCGCAACAACGAGACAAGCACATCCCAAAAAGAGCCACCGCATTCTCTAGACCAAGCGCTAGGCTTGCAGCCCTGCGAGCATGCGGCAGCGTCGAGTCGGGCTGTGCGTGCACCCCTATGCAAAAAAAAAAATTTTCCGCCAAAAAAGTTTTTTTGTGTGCTAGAAGCACAAAGAAAAACTTTCGGTGCCGCAATGGGTTGGCCAAGCTCATTCCTAGCTCATGGCTCGGCCTTGAAATCTTGGCACACCCCATTGCAAGCACCCACCCCCCCCTAAAGAGCATTCTATGCATTTGGGGAAGTGGCAGGAGGAGACATCATTTTGAAGATAAGAAATTGGTAAGGTATTTGGGACATGTGAGTGTCAAAACTTGGCCTAAATAAATCATAGAAGCACCATGAGAAGTTTGGTAATTTTTCTCGGACCGGAAGTATTTATTTTTAATTTTTAATGGTTTTAAATATTTAAAAAAATAGGGAAAATAGGGGAAAATAGGAAATAAATACTTAATGTGCTTGGAAAAATTGTAAAAAATCACAAAAAAATTACATTAACTATTTAAACTAAAATATGGATGTTGGAAGGCATAGAACTCAAAAAAAAAAAAAAAAGAAATAAATAAATAAATAAAAGACACGTCCAAAAATATGGAATTTGGAAAACAAAGGCAATTTTGGCATTGCCACCATAGGGCCTAGTTTTTGTGAGGGTAGTACAATGATGGCTTGTGAATTCCTTCGTTTGATATGCTTTCCATCGCATTTGTAGCACCAAACGAGAGCCGGCCAACATTAGAACGCGCGGCATAGGCTTTTGGGTGGTGGGCGTATC
>NZ_JABGCI010000111.1 GCF_019799905.1 Trujillonella endophytica
GGAGGCATTATACAAAGACCAACCATCAAATCTTGTTCAAAATGATTTATAAAAGCATTATAAGGCACTTGAATATTTTTCCAACAATGGAAAATATTTATTTTAATTTTCTTGAATTAATAAATGCCGGAAAATAGGGAAAAATAGAAATAAATAGTAAAAAAATAGGAAAAAATATGGGATGAGCTTGGAAAAATAGGAAACATTAGAGTGGATGTTTTAAACATGTCCACCATAAAAATATATTGGTTTTGGTTTAGAAATAAATAATTTTTTAAGCATGAAAAATAGGAAATGATAGAAAAAATAGTAAAAAATGATAGAAAAAAAGGGTGAAAAATTAGGGAAAAATATGAAATGTGATTGGGAAGATAGGAAAGCTTAATGTTGATGCTTGGGACTACGAAGTGCGCTTCGAGAAGTAGGAAGCCACGCCTCGCTACGCCATGCCTCGCCTCGCCTCGCTACGCCATGGCTTGCCTCGCCTCGCTTTTTCCTTGCCTAGGCAAGATGAATGCCAACTCCTAGCCTCGACTCTCCAAGGCATTCATTGCTTTGCCTCGACCTTGGAATCCCATACCTCGCCCTCACCATGCCGTGCCTTGGAATCCCCATGCCTCGCCCTCACCATGCCGTGCCTTGGAATCCCATGCCTCGCCCTCGCGCCCTTGCAATGCCACGACTCGCAATGCCTAGTATGGAGCCTCATTTCGGGAATTTGGCTTGATTTTAGAGGAGGCCACCGTGGCACCATGGCGTGGGCAGCAGCGCGTGCACGGGGCACGGGGCATGGGTGCGGGCAGCGCGTGTGCGCACGGAGCAGCAGCAGCAGCAGCAGCAGCAGCGCGCGCACTGGG
>NZ_JABGCI010000112.1 GCF_019799905.1 Trujillonella endophytica
CTCATATAGGAATGTTTATAAAAATTATCAATACTGCTTATGTAATAAAAATAAATCCGAAATTCATTTGAACCTATTATAACAAAAACAGTATTTATAAAACCTGCTGCATAACAGCCACTTTGAAAATACGGGAAAAATAGCTAAACAAGTCTAAAAATTATGAATTTAATATGAGACATAGATTTATGAGTTAACTAACTCCAGAAACAAACGGCATAGTAAAATAATTTTTCTAGAATTAGTTATGATTTTTCTACTAAATCTGGTCAGAAAAACGAAAATGAATACTAAATAAGAATAAGTTAGAACTTTACCTACTAATAAGTACTCCAACAATGATAAACCCCAAAAGATGTATAAACTCTTACTCAATGTTATGCATTTGTCTCCCACACAACCCCTCTATTTATAGGAATTTGGAGGAGAATGGTGGATAGAAATTATAAGGTTAGCTATTAACCCACATGATTTATCTACTCATCAATTCAATATCTACTAATCATTTCTACTAATCAATTCAATATCTACTACTTAATTCAACATCTACTAATCATCCATACAATATCTACTAATCAATTCAACATCTACTAATCATCCATACAATATCTACTAATCAATTCAACATCTACTAATTAATTCAACATCTACTAATCAATTCAATATCTACTAATCTACCATACATCTTCATCCATAATTCTTTAACTAACACCAATGTTAGTTAGTCAATGGTAGATCATACACATACCAAATACTATACAAGTATTAAATACGTATAAAAATTCAATAATATAAAGTATTTGCAAATATTAAATGGCAATAGATATATATAAATAGAATAATAATATAAATAATT
>NZ_JABGCI010000114.1 GCF_019799905.1 Trujillonella endophytica
TTGGGATGAACCTATTACCCACCCCCACCAGGTGGGGGGGGACAAGGGACCTGGTGGGAATTTTTTTTTCACTTCTATGGAGGATAATGCTCTTTTGGAGGTATTGTGACTCTGCTAGGGAGCTAGATAACGTCTTTGTGTCATTTTTGGAGACGTGGTTTTACCTGAGGGTGTAAGATATGCATTCTTCTTTATTCAGGCTGGAATATCTTTGATATTCAAAATATTTATACCCGAACAAAATTACAAAACTATTTATATTTTTTTACACTTTTATTAGACTGATTGATTAAGATCTTTATTGGTTGTACGGAACAATGAGTTGATTGATTCAACAGAGCTAATTATTTATATCGTGTCTACACTGAGAACCGTCGTAGACAATTTTTGTACGATGATTTTCATAATAAAAAAAGTGATTATAGTTCACTAGGAGGATTCAAATATCCGAATTTTGCTAAATTGAATAATAAATTTGAGCTATTTATTGGCAATTTAACACAGAAAGAGAAGTACTGAAATAAATTTGTTGGTAGTACTCTCAGTATCCGTAAATTCTCGACTGAAGTGAAGTATAATCAAAAAGCGGCTGCGCCTGGAAAAGAGGGTAAAGAATATAATTTATTTAATGATAATGTTTTACTTGCTAATATTAGTAATATCATTAATGATGATAAATTGTCTAATTTAGATAAACAAATTAAAATTGAAAATATGACTTTAAATGATGAATCTGTGGATGATGTTGTTACACATATTATCAGTAGAAATAAAGTTTTAATTTCAATATTTAAAAGAATTGATGAGGAATTAGATGTGTTTTATAAAAAAGGTATGGAAAATATT
>NZ_JABGCI010000012.1 GCF_019799905.1 Trujillonella endophytica
GTCAGCGGGCAGGTCGACCGCGACCGTTGCCATGCCCTCCCGGGTCGAGGGGTAGATCCGCACGTCCGCGGACCTCTGAGCCTCCTCGCGCCGCTCGTCCACCCCGACCGAATCCACCGCGGCCAACAGCGCCTCGGCCCGCGTGCGCAGCCGCCGCATCGACAGCTCGACCGCTCCCGGCAACAAGTCGGCCTCCACGCGGCGGGCCACCTCCGGCGCGGCGTGCTCCAGCACCTCGGCCAGCACCTTCGCCCGCGACTCGTCCAGCACCCCGGCCGACAACGCGCCCCAGGTGCCGGGCAGCTTCTCCCGGTACGTCCACGCCCGCGACGCCAGATGCGACGCCGTCCCCCGGCCGCAGTTCAGCACCGTGGCCAGCTCCGCGGTGAAGAACTCCGACACCCCGGGCAGCCGCCGCTCCGCACCCCACGACCGGTGCGCCCCGCGGGCCCCTGGCGGCCGATCCTCGTGCTCCGGCGACGCGGCGGCCAACGCCAGCACCAGCTCCGCCTCGTACGCCGCCAGCATCGCCCGCCGCTCGACCACCCGCTGCAACTCCGCCGCCGTCTGCCCGCGATCCAGCAGCTCCACCGGCAACCGCGGCAACGGGGTCGGCTGCTCCGCCACCCAGTCCACCAGCAGCCCCTCGACCAGCGAGGCACGACCGGCGATCCGCGACATGGACCGAACATATGTTCGAGGTACGACAGTTCTCGCGCGCAGCGGCCGGCGAGAGCGCAGCTCAGGCGTCCGCTCCTCCGTCGACGGCCGCCCCGGTGCCGGTCACGTAGCGGCTGGCGTCGGACGCGATGAAGGCCATCGCGTGCGCGACCTCCTCCGCCGATCCCGCACGCGGCACCGGCTGCGCCGAGAGGTCGAGCGGCACCCCGGCGATCATCGGGAGGTCGACGACGCGGCCGGCCAGCCCGTGGTCCGGGCCGGTCACGAGGCCACCGGCCGGCGGGTGAACAGCCGCGCGGTCTGCTCGGCCACCCCGACCAGCCGCCCGTCCGACCACATCGACACCCGGCCCACCCCGATCCGCTGGTCGACGGCGACCAGGCCGACGTCGAGCAGCACCCACTCCCCCACCGGCAGCCCGAACGCGCGCACGCCGGCGGCGACCGTCGCCATCCCGGTGAGCCGCGGCAGGGCGCGGCGGAGCAGGTAGGGGACGTGGTCGCTCACCGCCGCGAGCCGCACGTCGTCGGCCACGGGACAGCCGACCCGCGCCCACAGCCGCGCCCGGCTGGCGACGCCCCGGTCGACCTCCTCACCCGCCACCCGGACGTCCAGCAACACCGAGCTCCCGGTGCCGGGGCCGGAGGCGTAGGTCCGCGGCGGGCAGTCCTCGGGCCCCGGGACGACGGGCGGCGGCGGACCCTCCGGCGACGAAGCGACCGGACCGGTGAGCACCGTGGCCGTGAACGCCACCCCCTCCGGGCCCCGCCCCTGGACGCCGACGTGCGCCAGCGAGCCGGGGGGCGCCAGCGACCGGGCCGAGAGCGCGAGGTCCTCCCCTGCCCGCACGGGCCGCAGGTGACTCAGCGCCAGGTCGCGCAGCCGCCCACCGGTGAGGTCGGTGGCCGCCTGGGCGACCAGCGCGAGGTTCCAGCCGCCGAACAGCACGCCCGTCGCGTTGGTGACCCCGGCGCCGACCGGGAGGGTGACCTCGCCCCCGTCCACTGCCGGCAGCGGCGCCAGCGGCCACGAGGCGGCGCCCCCGGCTCCCGGGGGCCCGGCGGCCGGGGTCCCGGCTCCCGGGGGCCCAGCGGCCGGGGTCCCGGCTCCCGAGGGCCCGGCCACCGAGGGCCCGGCCACCGAGGGATCAGCCACCGGATGCAGAGCGCAACTCGCGCTTGAGCACCTTGCCGCTGGCGTTGCGGGGCAGGTCGTCGACGAGCTCGACGCTGCGCGGCACCTTGAAGTTGGCCAGCCGCTCCTTCGCCCAGGCCAGCAGCTCCTCGACGGTGCCCTCCGCGCCGCGGCGGCGGACGACGTAGGCCTTGGGCACCTCGCCCAGCCGCTCGTCGGGGACGCCGACGACCGCGACCTCCGACACCAGCGGGTGGCGGGCGAGCACCTGCTCGACCTCGGCCGGGGACACGTTGAACCCGCCGACGATGAACATGTCCTTGAGCCGGTCGGTGATCTTGAGGTTGCCGTCCTCGTCGAGGTGGCCGATGTCGCCGGAGTGCAGCCAGCCGTCGGCGTCGATCGCCGCGGCGGTGGCCACCGGGTCCTCCCAGTAGCCGGGGGTCACGTTGGCGCCGCGGATGAGCACCTCGCCGGACTCCCCCGGCGGCAGGTCCCGGCCCTCCTTGTCCACCACGCGCAACTCGACACCCGGCACGGCCCGGCCGTTGGTGTTGGCGATGACCTCGTCGCCGTCGCCGTCCCGGCACATCGTCGCCGTCCCCATGCACTCGGTCATGCCGTAGGCGGTGACCAGCCGCTCGAACGGCAGGTCCACCCGCGACCGCTCGATGAGCGCGACGGGGACGACGGCGGCGCCCGTCGCCGCGCGCCGCAGCGACGACAGATCGGTCTGCTCGCGCCGCGGGCTCTCCAGCAGCGCGTGGTAGATCGTCGGCGACCCGTTCATGATCGAGATCCGCTCGGTCTCGATCAGCCGCAGCGCCTCGTCGGCGTCGAACACCGCCATGGGGACGACGGTCAGCCCGTGCTGCAGGCTGACGATCATCCCGGCCTTGTTCCCGCCGGTGTGGAAGAACGGCAGCACGACCAGGTAGCGGTCCCCGGTCCGCAGCCCCCAGACCTGCGCGTAGGTGGCGTAGAGGTCCAGCGTCGGCCCGTGCGGGATGAGCACGCCCTTCGGCCGGCCGGTCGTGCCGGAGGTGAAGATGATCTCGCTGAGGTCGTCGGGCTCGACCTCGGCGGCCGCCCGCCGGACGTCGTCGAGGGGCACCGTCGCGGCCCGCTCCCGCAGGTCCTCCCAGCCGATCAGGCGCCGGTCGGCGTCGCCGCGGTCGGCGGCCAGGTCGACGACGGTCAGGTCGGCGAGGACGTCGCCGGTGTCGTCCCCGTCGATCGCCTCCAGCGCGGCGGTCGCGTAGTCGAAGCCGAGGAACCCGGACTGGACGACGACGAACCGCGCGCGGACGCGGGCGAGGATCTCCCGCGCCTCCGGCCCCCGGTAGCGGGTGTTGAGCGGGACCACGGTGGCGCCGGCGAGGTGCAGCCCGAGCGAGGCCTCGATCCAGCGGTGGGTGTTGGGCGCCCACAGCCCGACCCGGTCGCCGCGGCGGACGCCGAGCGCCAGCGCCCCGCGGCCGAACTCCAGCGCGCGGTCCAGCAGGTCGGCGTAGGTCAGCCGGACGTCGCCGTCGGCCACCGCCAGCATGTCCCCGTAGCGCTCGGCGCTGGCCAGGAGCATCGCCGGGATGGTCCGCTCCGTCGCGGTCACTGCCTTCATGTCCCCGGCGTCCATGACAGGTCCTCTCGTGGTCATCGTCCGGTGAACTCCGGCGGGCGCTTCCCCATGAAGGCGGCCAGCCCCTCGCGGAAGTCGGGGCTGCGCGAGGAGAGCTCCAGCGCGAAGCCCTCGGCGCCCAGCTGCGCGGCCAGGGTGGCGTCGGCGGCGGAGTTGATCAGCGCCTTGGTCAGGCCCAGCGCCACGGTCGGGCCGGCGGCGAGCTCGGCGGCCAGGGCCATGCCCCGCTCGACCGCCTCCCCCGCCGGCACGGCCTCGTGCACGATCCCCCACTCCGCGGCAGTGGCGGCGTCCAGCCGGCGGCCGAGCAGCAGCAGCTGCCGCGCGCGCAGCGGGCCGACGGCGCGGGTGGTCAGCCAGGTGGCGCCGGCGTCCGGGGTCATGCCACGGCTGACGAACGGCTGCCAGAACGTCGCCGTCGCGTCGGCGACGACGAAGTCGCTGGCCAGCGCGAGCTGCATGCCCAGGCCGACCGCGTAGCCGGCGACCGCGCTGACCACCGGCACCTGGAGGGCGCTCAGCTGCGGGATCAGCCGGTGCGCCTGCGAGGGCAGCCGGCGCTGGATGGCCCCGACCCGGGGGCGCTCGCCGCCGGCGGAGTTGCGGCCGACGATGTCGAAGCCGCTGCAGAAGTCGCCGCCCTCGCCGCTGAGCAGCACCGCGCCCACCGACTCGTCGTTCTGCGTCGCCTCGAGCAGCTCGTTGAACCCCCGCATCGAGGCGTCGGTGAGCGCGTTGCGGCGCTTCGGGTTGGCCAGCTGCACGTGCAGCACCCGGCCGGTACGCGTCACCGTCAGGCCGTCGACGGAGGGAGTGGTCACGAAAGGTATTAAAGATGAGGGGATTGCCGGAGACCAGCCACCGGTCACGCCATGTACGCGCCGCCGTTGAGGTGCAGCGTCTGCCCGGTGATCCACGACGCGCGCTCGGAGGCCAGGAAGCCGATCGTCCAGCCGACGTCCTCGGGCGTGCCGAGGCGGCCCACCGGGATCGCCGCGGCGTGCTCGGGCGGCGCCGGCTCCCCGCGCAGGTGCGACATCGTGCCCAGCGCCACCGTGTTCACCGTGACGCCGTGCGGGGCCGACTCCAGCGCGACGTGCCGCACGAAGGACTCCAGCCCGGCCTTCGCGGCGCCGTAGACCGCCAGCCCGTTCCGGCTCGCGGCGCGGGACGCGTAGGAGGAGATCGCCAGCACCCGTCCCCACCCGCGCTCCTGCATGCCGGGCAGCACCGCGTGCGTCGTCTGCATGGGCGCATAGAGGTTGAGGTCCACCCAGGCGTCCCAGTCGG
This sequence comes from Trujillonella endophytica, assembly GCF_019799905.1. Classification (GTDB taxonomy): domain Bacteria; phylum Actinomycetota; class Actinomycetes; order Mycobacteriales; family Geodermatophilaceae; genus Trujillonella; species Trujillonella endophyticus_A. The sequence continues at coordinate 4,745 of NZ_JABGCI010000012.1, forward strand.
CGCGGTCGGACCCGGCGAAGCGCCCGCCGGAGGCCCCCACGGGGATGCCGGCGGCGTTGACCAGGACGTCGACCGGCCCGAGCCGCTCCGTCACGTCGGCCACCATCGCGCGGACGGCGGCGTCGTCGGTGACGTCGGCCGGCGCCGCGACCGCCTCCCCGCCGCGCGCCCGCACACCCGCCGCCGCGGCCTCGGCCGAGTCCGCGTCGAGGTCGTTGACCGCCAGCCGCGCGCCCAGCCCGGCGAGCACCTCGACGACCCCCAGGCCCACGGTCCGCCCGCCCCCGGTCACCAGCGCCACCCGGCCGGACAGGTCCAGCCCCTCGCCCGACCCCATCGCGACCGCCTTCCTCAGCACCTTGACGGTCAATCATTACCAGGTTAGGCAGAGCGGGTGCCCCCTCCCCCGGACGCCGCCCTCCGTGCCCTGAGCGAGCGGTACGCCGCCGCGGCCGACGACGGGGACGCCGACGCCTTCGCGGCGGTGTTCACCGCCGACGGCCGGCTGGCCGTGCACTACCCGGGGGACGGCGACCGTCCGTCGACCGACCTCCGCGGCACCGAGGCCCTCGCCGCGGTCCCGCCCCGGCTCGCGGAGCGGTTCGACCGCACCTTCCACCTCCTCGGCCAGACGGGCCTCCAGATGAGCGGCGACGAGGCGAGCGGCGACGGAGCGACCGGCGACGGAGCGACCGGCGACGAGGCGACCGGCCTCGTCTACTGCGTCGCCCACCACCTGTCCCGCGCGGCCGGCACCGACCTCGTGATGTTCCTGCGCTACCGCGACCGCTACCGGCGGACCGACGACGGCGGCTGGCGCATCGCCGAGCGGGTCGGGCGGATCGAGTGGACCGAGACCCGCTCCGTCGACGCCCTGCCGGGCGGCACCCCGTGACCGCGCCACTCGCCGGGCAGCGGGCCATCGTGGTCGGCGGTGGCAGCGGCCTGGGCCTGGCCAGCGCGCGGCTGCTGGCCCGCGACGGGGCGACCGTGACCCTCGCCGGGCGCACCGGGGCCAAGCTCCGCGACGCGCAGGCCGGACTCGCCGACGAGGGCCTGCAGGTGCACACCGCGGTGTGCGACGCCCTGGACGGCGGATCGGTCCGCGCCGCGGTGACCGCCGCCGCCGACGCGGACGGCGCCCTGCACATCGCCGTCGTCGTCCCCGGGACGGCGCGGATGTCCTCGGTCCTCCTCTACGGCGACGACGACTTCAGCGCCGACGTCGACGGCAACGTGCGGCCGGTCTTCCTGCTGCTGAAGTACGCCGGGCAGGCGATGCTTCGCGCCGGGTCCGGCTCGTTCGTGGCGATCTCCTCGACCGCCGCCGCGTTCTCGGCCCGCTACCTGGCCGGCTACAGCGCGGGCAAGGCCGCCGTCGACCAGCTGGTGCAGGTCGCCGCCGACGAGCTGGGCCGCTACGGCATCCGGGTCAACTCGGTGCGGCCGGGGATGACCCGCACGCCGTCCACCGCACGGTCGTTCGCCAACGAGCCGATGATGGCGGCCTTCCTGCAGCAGCAGCCGATCGCCCGGCACGGCGAGCCCGACGACGTCGCCGCCGCCGTCCGGTACTTCGCCGGGCCGGAGTCCTCGTGGACCACCGGCCAGCTGCTCGCCGTCGACGGCGGCAACACGCTGCGCTCCTTCATCGACTACGAGGGCGTCATCCCGCTGGCCGACCCGCGCGACGTCGTCCTCGGCGAGGGAGCCCCATGACCACCCAGCTGACGCTGAGCCTCCCCTCCTACGCGGCGGAGCCGCCCGGCGACTGGGGACACCTCTTCGACGTGGCCCGCGCGGCCGACACCACCGGCGTCGACCGGGTGGTGCTCTCCGACCACGTGGTGTTCGGCGAGAACCTCGACGAGTACGGGCGCCCGGAGATCGGCGGCGCGGCCGGCGGCAGGCAGCCGACCGGGCCCGACGGGCTGTGGCTGGAGCCGCTGACGACACTGTCGGTCATCGCCGGCATGACGAGCGACGTGCGGCTGGGCACCAACATCATCGTGGCGGCGCTGCGCCGGCCGGTGGTGCTGGCGAAGTCCACCTCGACGCTCGACGTCCTCTCCGGCGGCCGGCTGGACCTCGGCGTCGGCGCGGGCTGGCAGCGCGAGGAGTACGAGGCGGCGGGGCTGCCCTTCGAGGGCCGCGGGAAGCTGCTCGACCACACGCTCGACGTCGTCCGGACGCTGTGGCGCGAGCAGCGGGCCTCGTACGCGTCGGAGCACCTGACCTTCGAGGGCATCCACCAGATGCCCAAGCCGGTGCAGGCCGGCGGGGTGCCGATCTGGGTGAGCGGCACGCTGCACGGCGCCGTGCTGCGCCGGATCGCCCGCTTCGGCGCCGGCTGGATCCCCTGGGGCCCGGACGCGGCCGACCCCGCGGCGGTCGGCCGGATGCGCGAGGGGGTGGCGGCGCTCGGCCGCGATCCCGGCGACCTGCAGGTCGTGGGCACGCTGCCGACGGTGGTCACCGCCGACGGCCGGGTCGACGTGGGGGCGACCGTCGACGCGATCGGCCCGCTGGTCGAGGCGGGCTACACCGACCTGCGCGGCAAGGTGCCGCTGCCCGCGGCCGGGCAGGCCGCCGTCGAGGACGTGCTCGGCCCGCTGGTCGCGGCGTTCCGGCAGGCCGTCGGCCGATGACCCGGCAGCGGTTCCGCGGCCGGTCGGTGGTCGTCACCGGAGCCGGCCAGGGCATCGGCCGGGCCTTCGCCGAGGGGTTCGCCGCCGAAGGCGCCTCCGTCACGATCGCCGACGTCGACGGCGACCGGACCGAGGCGACGGCGCGCTCGACCGCCGGGGCGGCCGCCGTCGAGGTGGACGTCGCGGACGAGGCGTCGGTCGAGCGCATGGCCGCGGCGGTCGTCGACCGGTTCGGCGGGGTCGACGTGCTGGTCGACGACGCCGGTCTCCACATGGGCCGCTACAACCTGTGCAGCGACCCGCCGCTCGAGGACTGGCGACGGCTGTTCGACGTGAACGTCTTCGGCGCCGTGCTCTGCGCCCGCCACTGCCGCGCCTCGATGGCCGCGCGCGGCGGGGGCGTCGTCCTCAACCAGTGCGCACGCAGCTGGTCGAGCGGTTCGGCCGGGTCGAGGACCTCGTCGGCATGGCGCTGCTGCTGTGCTCGGACGAGGCGTCGTTCGGAACGGCGCAGACCGTCCTCGTCGACGGCGGGATGGTGCGGCGGCCCTGACGTTCAGGCGGTCGGGTCGTCGATGAGCGCCTGCAGGGCCCGCGCGTAGACGTCGAGCACCTCGCCGACCGGCCGGCCGACCAGCGAGGGGTCGTCGCCGATGCGCAGGTCGAACAGCAGGCCGTTGATCTGGGTGGCGACCAGCCGGGCCCGCAGCTCGCGGTCCGGGCCGCGCAGCCGCTCGGCCAGCGGGCCGACGACGTGCCGGGCGGCCGAGCCCTGGAGGTAGCTGCGCACCTCGGGGCGGTCGATCGCCCCGATGAGCGCGGCGTAGGCCGTGACGACGGCGCCCTCCCGGAGGGTGAGCAGGCGCTCGAGGACGAGCCGCCCGAGCTCCTCGAGGGGACCCTCGACCAGACCGCGGAAGCCCTCGTCGATGGCCATGGTCTCCAGGAAGAGTGCCTCCTTGGAGCCGAAGTGCCGGTTGACCAGCGAGGGGTCGACCCCGGCCGCCGCGGCGACCTCGCGGACCGAGACCCCGCTGTACCCCCGGGCGGCGAAGAGCCGCGAGGCGGCCGCCCGGATCGCCTCCTGGGCGTGCGTCGTGGGCGGCCGGCCCCGTCCGCGGCGGGCCCCTGGAGCGGCGCGGGGATCGGTCACGGGACCAGTATGCATTTCTGCCAACGGCGTTGACTCAAGTCGCCGTCCTCACCATGATGGAGCTCACATCCGGCGCGTCCCGCGCGCCGCCTCCTGAACGCGGCTCGGCTCGAGCCGCCGTGGACGACTGGGGCTCCCATGACCGCGACGCCGACCGGAACCGACCGCGTGGAGATCGACTTCTCCGTCTACAACCCGTTCACGCCGGAGTTCGCCGCGGACCCGTGGCCGACCCTCGACCGGCTGCTGCACGAGTTCCCGGTGGCGTTCCACGCCGACCTCGGCGTGTGGTTCGTGTCGCCGCACGACCTGGCGCACGAGGTGCTGCGCAGCGCCCGCATGAGCACCAACATGCAGGACTGGGACAACGCCCCGGCACCGAAGCCGGAGGAGGAGTGGACGCTCTACGAGAAGGTCCAGCAGCACACGCTGCTCAACGTCGCCCCCACCGAGCACCAGCGGCTGCGCCGGCTCACCGCCCCCGCCTTCTCCCGCCGGGTGATGGACCAGATCGAGGCGAAGCTGCGCGACTCGATCGTCGGCGTCTTCGACGAGCTGGGCGACCAGCGGGAGTTCGACGCGGCGACCGACATCGCCGCCAAGATCCCCATCCGCGCCATCGCGCGCATGGTCGGCGTGCCGGCCGAGGCCGAGTCGCTGTTCGAGCACGGCCTGGGCTGGAACATCACCCGCGCCTCGAACCCGATGTACGCCGCCGACCGCGACACCTACGTCCGCGACTCGATCCCCGGGCTGGAGTACCTCTTCGGGACCGTCGCCGAGCACCGGGCCGCCGCGGAGGCGGGCAACGGCAGCGACGACTTCATCGGCACCCTCGTCGGCACCGAGATCGACGGGCAGCGGCTCTCCGACATGGAGATCGTCGGCCTGATCATCGCGCTGGTGGTGGCCGGCGCCGACACCGCCGTCGACCTGCACACCCTCGCCCTGCAGGCCTTCCTGACCAACCCCGACCAGTGGGCCCTGCTCGGCGAGCGCCCCGAGCTGGCCGAGGCCGCCGTCCTCGAGGTGCTGCGCTGGGGTGCGCACGGCAAGTTCGGCGGCATCCCGCGGTTCCCGATGGAGGACGTCGAGATCGGCGGGCAGGTGCTGGAGAAGGGCTCCTTCGTCATGCCGATGTTCGCCACCGCTTTCATCGACGAGGACAAGTGGCCCGAGCCGCGCCGCTTCGACATCACCCGCAACCACGCCGGCAACCTCGTCTTCGGCGCCGGCCCCCACCTGTGCATCGGGCTCAACCTGGTCAAGGTGCAGGGCAAGCTCATGCTGGAGGAGTGGCGGCGCCGCTTCGGCGACACCGGCCGGATCGCCGGTGACCTGGAGTACGACGCGCTGCACTTCAACGCCCGCCGGATCACCCGGATGCCGGTACGGACCGGCGCCTGAGGACGCCGACCCGGGGACGCGGCGGAGGCTCGGGCACTGACCCGCGGCGGTCCACCCCGGGCCCGCCCCGAGCTCGCCCCGGCCTCTGCGGGTCGAGCTCGTGCATCGCCGGTCCTGCCGGACCCGCGGAGCAGGAGCACCACCCGCGAGGGGCGGCCGGGCCGACGTTCGGCTCGTCGGGGGAAGGTGGAGAGGTGACCGCGGACGACCACCACTCCGCCGACGATCTCCTCGCCGCGGACGACCCGGCCGCCGTCCGCGCCCTGCTCCACCGGCTGGCGACGATCGGCGACGAGGGCGAGCCCGGCGACTACCGCGACGTCTACACCGCGGACGTGCGGTGGGCCTGGGGCGCGGATCTCGAGACCGGCCTCGACGCCGTGGTCGCGGCCGCCACGCGGCGGCGCCTCGAGGGGGTGAGCGGCCCCGGCAGCGGGACCCGGCACGAGGTCGAGCCGGACCGGGTGGACGTCGACGGCGACACCGCGACCGCCTCCTCGCGCTTCCGGTTCGTGAGCACGGACGGGGGCCGGGTGCTGGTGGCGGGCACCTACGCCGACGAGCTGGTGCGCACCGCCGCCGGGTGGCGCGTCCGCCGCCGGCAGGTGACGTCCCGGTGAGCTCCGTCGCCGGGCTGCTCGCCGCGGCCGCCGGCGACGCCGGCGACGTCGTCGCGCTCGCCGAGGGTGCGCGGAGCCTGACCTACCGCGCCCTGGACACCGCGGTGCGCCGGCGCGCGAGCGCCTGGGCCGGCGCCGGCCTGCGGCACCAGGACCGGGTGGCGGTGTGGGCCGTTCCCACCCTCGACTGCGCGGTGGAGATGCTCGCCGTCGTCGCGGCCGGGGGCGTGCTCGTGCCGCTCAACCCCCGGTATCGCGCCACGGAGGTGCGCGGCATCCTCGAGCCGGCCCGCTGCCGCTTCCTCCTCGCCCCGGCGTCCGCGGGCGGCCGGGACCTGGCGGTCGAGGCGACGCAGCTGGTCGCGGGACTGGACCCCGCCGTCGCCGTCCTGCACCTCGGCATCCCCTCCGGCGGCTCCGACGGCGGCGCGCCCGACCGCGGATCCGCGCCGGAGCCGGGCGAGATCGCCGCCGTCCAGTTCACCTCCGGCAGCACCGGCCGGCCCAAGGGCGCGATGCTGCGCCAGCAGCCGATGCTGGCCAGCGCCGCGGGCTGGACCGCCACGGTCGGGCTGCGGCGGGGCGACGTCTTCCCGCTGACCTATCCGCTCGCGCACGTCGGCGGCTTCAAGACCGGTCTGCTCTCGCCGTTCACCGCCCGCGCGACGGTCGTCCTGCTGCCGGAGGTCTCGCGCGCCTCGCTCGTGGCGATGGCCCGCGACGTCCCGGTCAGCGTGCTGAGCGCCCCGCCGGCGGCGCTCGGCTACCTGCTGGAGGCCGTCCGGTCGGGCGAGCTGCCCCGGCCGGCGGCGCTGCGGACGGTGGTCACCGGCTCGGCCGTCGTCTCCGCGGAGCTGGTGCGGGCCCTGGTCGGCGAGCTGGGCGTCACTGACGTCGTCGTCGCCTACGGCCTGACGGAGGCCACCGGCGTCGTCACGATGACGCGGCCCGGGGACCCGCTGGAGCTGGTCTGCGAGACGATCGGCGCGCCGGTCGAGGGCATCGAGGTCCGCGTCTCCCCCGCCGGCCCGCCCGGGACCGTCGGCGAGCTGGAGGTCCGCGGGCCGACCGTGATGGCCGGCTACCTCGACGCCCCGGAGGCCACGGCCGCGGCGGTGCGCGACGGCTGGCTGCGCACCGGCGACCTCGGCTGGATCGGCGACGACGGCTACGTCCGCATCGCCGGCCGCGCCGACGACACGATGATCGTCGGCGGGTTCACCGTGCACCCGGCCGAGATCGAGCGGGTGCTCGCCGCGCATCCGGCGGTGCGCGAGGCCGCCGTCGTCCCGGCACCGGACGCGCGGGTCGGCGAGGTGCCGGTCGCGTTCGTGGTCCCGCGGGCCGGGCAGCCGGCCGGCGCGGCCGAGCTGGTCGCCTGGTGCGCCGGGCGGCTGGCCGACTTCAAGGTGCCCCGGCGGCTCCGGCTGGTCGAGGACCTGCCGCGGGGCGCCGCCGGGAAGGTGGCGCGCGACCAACTGCGGGACCTGGCGCCCGGCGTCCGCTGAGTCAGCGGGCGCGCCGGACGACCCGGGGGCCGATCAGCTGGGCCGTCCGGTCGGCGGAGGCCCGGACGAGGCGTCCGTAGGACTCCGTCGTCGCCTCGGACGCCCGGTGCAGCGGATAGGTGATGCCCACGCCGACCAGCACGTCCGCCGACACCTCGGCCACGGCGGCGACCCCGCCGACGTCCAGGTGCGTCTCCTCGGCCGTCTCCGCCCACCCGCGCCGGCCCGCCCGCTCGACGTCGCGCCGCAGGAGCTCCGGATCGGTGATCGTCCGCGGGGTCACCCGCGCGAGCGGCTGCTCCAGCAGCGCGGCCAGCTCGTCGGGCCGCGCGGCGAGGGCGGCCTTGCCGATGGCGGTCGCGTGCAGGGGCGTCGAGCCCAGGAGGTCCTGCTCGACCGCACGGACGGCGTGCCCGCTCTCCGCCAGGTCGAGCAGGACGACGTCCATGGCGTCGACCAGGAAGCAGCGGACGGTCTCCTGCGTCTGGTCCCGCAGCTCGAGGACGAGGGGGCGCACGACCTCGGTCAGCGTGGTGCGCTCCATGACGCGCTGGCCGACGACGGCGCAGCGCAGCGTGAGCCCCCACCGGGCCTCGGCGTCCCGGCGCACCCAGCCGGCGCCCTCCAGGGTCGAGAGGGTCCGCTGGACCGTCGACTTCGGCAGTCCCAGCTGCCGCGCGAGCCGGCTGACGCCCACCCCGTCGTTCAGGCTGAGTTCCTCGAGCACCGTCAGCGCGGTGACCGTGCTGCTGTTGCCCGCGTCCGGCACCGCTCAGCCCTCCGCGGGATCGGGCAGGCCCGCGCCCCGGGCGGGCAGCGTGGCGCCGGCCAGGTCGCGGACGTCCGCGAAGCGCCTCGCGAGGCGGTCCGCGGTCAGCTCGGGGTCGTGGATGCCCTGGTTGCGGACCATGGCGTAGCGGGCCACCCGGCCACCGCCGGCGTGGAAGACCTCACCCGTGGCCCGGTTCTCCCGGCTGCAGAGGTAGACCACCGCCTCCGCCGCCAGCCGCGGGGGGTAGTGCTGCTCGAGCCGGTCGGCGACCGCCTGCGGACCGCCCCTGGCCAGCCGCGAGTACGCCACCGGGCAGACGCCGTTGACGCGGATGTCGTGGGCCTCGCCCTGCAGGGCCGCGTCGGCGCCCAGGCCCATCAGTCCCGCCTTCCCGGCCGCGTAGGGGGCCACGTCCCCCAGGCCCAGCATCGCCCCGGACATGACGTTGACGATCCGGCCGTGGCCCTGCGCCCGCATGTGCGGCCACACCCGGCGCATCAGCATGTACGGACCGACGAGGTTGGCCCGCAGCACGCCCTCGACCTCGTCGTCCTCGAAGGCGTCGAGGGCGCCGACCACGGACCCGCCGGCGTTGTTCACGAGGACGTCCACCCGCCCGAAGGCCTCGAGCGCCCGGTCCACGATCCCGCGCGCCGCCTCGCCGGTCCCCACCGTCGAGGCGTCGGCGACCGCCTCGCCGCCCTCGGCGAGGATCCCGTCGACCACCGACCGGGCGACGTCGATCGACCCCGGTTCCAGGGTCGAGGCCGCGCCGCCGTAGTCGTTGACCACCACCCGGGCGCCGCGGCGCGCGAGCAGCTGGGCGATGTCGCGGCCCATGCCGCGCCCCGCGCCGGTGACGATCGCGACCTGCCCGTCGAAGCGGATGCTCATGACGCGAACCGCCGCCGTACGTGGTCGCGCCGGCGGGCGATCGTCGCCGCTCGCTCCTCCGGGGTCACGACGACGGTGGACGGCGGCAGGCGGTCCCGGACCGCGGCGTGCGGGACGACGGTGCAGCGGGGTTCGGGGGCGCCGTCGCTGACGACCCAGCGGAACACCATCGCCCCGGAGCGGTGGCCCATCGTGTCCAGCCAGTTCGGCACCCCGGGGTCGCGGTGCGCCACCACCGCCCGGAAGCGGCCGTCGTCGTCGAGGACCGCCTGGCTGTCGTTGAGGCTCGTCTGCCGGACGGCGTAGTCCAGCGACTCCCGCCAGGGGTTGGCCAGGTCCAGGCTCCAGTACAGGGCCGGAGCGGGCGCCACCTCGACGAGGAGCGCGCTGTCCGGGTCGAGGTCGAAGTGGCCGTGGCCCAGGACGATCTCCTGCGCGCCGCCGGCCTCGGTCTTGGCGCGGGCGGGCATGAAGGCGTTGGGCCAGGCCGCGCGGTCGGTGACCTCCCGGTCGAGGTAGTACCCGGTGATCGTCGCGAACCACGTACCGAGCGCCTCGAGCTGCGCCGCGACCCGCTCCGGGCGGCCGGGGTGGTCGGCGGGTGCGCTCGCCGGTCCGCCCACCGCCTCGATGTCGAAGGTCCCCGCGCGCTCGCCCGCCCAGTCGGAGAAGAACTGCCGGACGAACAGCGCGTCCGTGTCGCCGGTGGTCCGCAGCCAGTTCCCCTCCCGCGGTCGCGGGCCGACCCAGAGCTCGACGGTCCCGTCCGGGCCGACGGCCAGCTGGTCGCCGCGGAGGTTCCCGACCGTCCCGTTCGGTCCCTCGGTCTGGAAGCTCAGGTAGCGGGCCGTCCCGACCGTCCCCCGGACGCGGTAGGTGAGGTCGCCGCGGATGCGCGCGCTGCGGTAGAGGGCGTCGGGGCAGTCGTGGCCGTACTTGTAGACGTCGGTCCGCCAGGGTGGGGCCAGGCTCGGGTGCCCGGGTTCGGGGGTGGCGAGCGCCTGGTCGATCCCCACCCGGAGCATGGCGAGCAGGTGGCGGAAGCCGGTCGCCCGGTCCAGGTCGGTGTCCGGCAGGTCCGGGCCCAGCACCTGCTCGCCCGTCGTGCGCAGCGTCTCGCAGAGGCGGGTCCACGCCGCCCCGCTCACCAGATCGGCGACCGCGGCGGGGCCGGCGTCGGGGACCGCGCTGATCGTCGCCGGCCGCCAGGTCAGGCCGGTCGGGCGGGTGTCCCCCTCAGCCACGGGAGGTCCGGGTGAACGCGGGGAACCGTTCGGAGTAGAAGGCGAACCGCTCGCGCAGGCCGTCCGCCGTGACGCCGTACGTCTCGGGCTCGTGCCGGCGGGACCCCTGGCGCTCCCGCGAGTTCTCGTCCCACCAGGCCGACATCCGGGTCGCGGCGACGTCGGAGAGCTCCTCCCCCAGCCACCCGTACAGCCGGCGGATCTGCGCCATCGGGTCGGCCTGCATGTCGGCGAAGCCGATGTCGAGGAACCGGTCCTCGTTGCCGTCGTCCCGGAACGCGATCAGCCGGCGGAGGCACTCGACCCGGACGTCGGCCAGGTGCTGCCCCAGGTAGTGCAGGTCGGGTTCGGTGGTGAGCGGCGTCAGCAGGGACGAGAACAGCGCCGCCTCCGACGGGATCATCGCCTCGACGGCCCGGTGGGTCTGGACGAACCGGGCGTCGGGGTAGACCGCGTCGAGCTCGCGCATCGCGTGCATGTGCGGGGGGCTGCGGATGAACCAGTTCCGCGGCCCGCACCGCCACTGCAGCATCTGCAGGATCCGCCGGTGGTAGCGGTAGGCCGGCTCCATGTCGCAGCCGAAGAGCCACTCGCTGTACGACGGCACCCGCCCCCACGACTCGAACAGCTGGGAGCGGAAGTCGAAGGCGAGGAGGTAGACGCACTCGTTCGGCCCCTCCGCGTCCAGCGGCACCATCTCCCGGTAGCCGGGGAAGTCCCGCCACATCGCCTCGATCCGCGCCCGCGTCTCCGCGATGCGGGGGTCGGCGTGCTGGGTCGCCGCCTCCGGCGGCGGGCTGGGGATCCACGCCTCCCAGGTGCGCAGCACCCGCCGGGCCGGGTCCTGCGCGAGGACGAAGCCCAGCGCGGTGGACCCGGTGCGGCCGAGACCGACGCCGACCAGCGGGGCGACGACCTCCTCGTCCGCGATCTCCGGGTGCTCGGCCCAGCTGCGCTCGAACCGGAGCCGCTCGACGAGCTGCTCGACGATCCGCTCGGCGAGGACGGCCTCCCCGGAGGCGGTGAGGGCCGCCTCGCCGTCCAGCGAGTCGACGAGCGCGGTGAGCCCCTCCTGCCAGGAGTCCGGGCCGAGGTCGGCCAGCCCGGTGCGGGTCCGGGCCTCCGCCACCAGCGCGTCGACGCGGAGGGCGGTCATCACGCCGCCCCGAAGACGCCGGGGTGGTAGTGCTCGATGGCGCGCTTCATGCCCTCGCGCCAGCCGTACGTGCACTTCCCGATGAGGCGCTCCCGCTTGGTGGGGTCGCCGATGCGGGAGTCCCAGGTGATCTCGCGCTCCTCGAAGACCGGCGTGATCCCCGCCAGGTCGGCGAAGTACTGGCAGTACTGGCGCTGGGAGACGCCGTCGTCCCCGTTCCAGTTCACGATCGTGGCCGGCACCGAGGCGATGTCGAACAGCGGCCCGGAGGCCTGCGCGGCGATGTCCCGCTCGTCGATCGGCGAGCACCAGTCGTCGTGGCCGATGGGCACCGCGATGGGCTCGCCCCGCAGCATCATCCCGAACTGCTCGACGGCGATCCCGCCCCTGCGCGAGGTGCCGTAGGCGGTGTTCATGCGCGCGATGGTGGTCGGCACGCCCAGGACCTGGGCCGCCGCCTGGACCGCCGCCTCGGCGGCCAGCTTGCTCACCGTGTAACTGGGCAGCGGGACGTAGGTGCCGCCGAGCGGGTCGGTCTCGACGTGCCAGTGGTCGGGTTCGAGGTGCTCGTAGACGGCGCTGGTCGAGACGTGCACGAACGCCTCCGCCGTCCGGCAGTGGGCCATGAGCATCGCGGCCCCGACGGCGTTCGTGTGGACGGCGACGTCGTGCCGGGGGTCGAAGTTCACCGCGGCGTTGAGGACGTGCGTGAAGTCGGTGGGCAGGCCCGGCATGTCGGGGTCCCCGAGCGTCCAGCGGACCGTCCGCATCCCCTGCTGCTCCATCGAGGCCCGCTCGCCGGGACCGTCGTACTGCTTCGTGTCCGAGCCCGCCGGTCCGGTGGCGGGCGCCGCCGCGGAGGGGTCCGAGAACCGCGCGGCGCACCAGACCTCGTTCCGAGGCGCCAGGGCCATCGCTATCGACCGGGCGACGTTGCCGGTCGCCCCGGTGATGAGGACCTTCTTGTCCGTGAGCATCCCGCCGTGACCTCCTCGGTCCCGAGCCCCGTGCCGCTGTGCGGCACGACATGCTGCCGTTCGGAACGCTAGCGGTGACCCGGACCACAGCACCAGGGACTGAGCGAGTCATCCTCTATAAGATTCGAGGATGGACGTCGTCTACGGGACCCCGTACCACGGCTGCCCCGTGCCGGACTGGCTGTACGACGGCGCTGCGATCGGCCGGCTGGCAGCCGTGGCCGAGGGCGCCGGGTTCGCGGGCTTCACCATGACCGACCACCCGGCGCCGTCCCAGGCCTGGCGCGAGCACGGCGGTCACGACACGGTCGACCCGTTCCTCGGGCTCGCCTTCGCCGCGGCCGCGACGAGCCGGATCCGCCTGTTCACCTACCTGGTGGTGCTCCCCTACCGGAACCCGTTCCACCTCGCGAAGGTCACCGCGTCGCTGGACGCCCTCTCCGGCGGCCGGCTGGACCTCGGCGTCGGCGCCGGCTACCTCAAGGCGGAGTTCCACGCCCTCGGGGTCGACTGGGACGAGCGCAACGCGCTGTTCGACGAGGCGGTCCCGGTGCTCCGGCAGGCGTGGACCGGCGAGCCGGTCACCCACCAGGGGCTGCACTTCTCCGCGCGCGGCACGGTGACCATGCCGCCGTCCCCCCAGCCCGGCGGGCCGCCGCTGTGGATCGGCGGCAACAGCAGGCTGAGCCTGCGCCGCGTGGTGGACCTGGGCGCGGGGTGGCTGCCCCTGCCCAACCCGAGCGCGTCGTCGGCGATGCTGCGCTCCCGCGCCATGGACGGGCTCGACGACTTCGCCGACTACGTGGGCCAGCTCCACGCCTACGCCGGGGAGCAGGGCCGGCCGGCGCCCGACCGGATCATGTACTCCATGCCGGGCGCGACCTCGGCGGAGGAGATGGACGCCCACGTGCCCCTCGCCGCGGAGCTGCGGGAGCGGGGCGCGACCCAGCTCGTGGTCAACGCCCCGACCACGGCGACGCTCGCCGAGGCCGAGGAGTGGATCGCCCGCTACGCCGACCGGGTGCTCACCCGTCTCTGAGCCGGACGCTCAACCGCCGGAGACCAGCCCCCGGGCCGTCACCAGCGGCAGCCGGTCGGCCGTCACCAGGCCCGGCGGCGCCGCGACGACGGCGGGGATCGCGTTGACCGCGGGGTCGGCGGTGCTGGCCCCGTAGTCGGCGAGGTCCGCGCTCTCGGCCGACACCCGCAGGTGGACGTCGGGGACGCCGTCGACGTCGATCACGTAGCCGCGCTCGACCGGCCAGTCCGGCTCCATCGCGTAGCCCAGCCGCCAGAGCAGGCCGAGCTCGATGACCGGCCGCCCGCCGGCCACGCCCGACCAGCGCCCCTTCAGCCCGCAGACCGTGCCCTCGGGAAACTGCATCCAGCCCAGGTCGACGTCCTCGGTGGCGACGGCGAACTCGACGTCGAAGCGGATGTCCTCGAGCTCCACGGCGAGCGCGCCGGCCATCATCTCGACGGCGTCGACGAAGACCAGCATCCGCTGCCTGACCTTGTCCACCAGGCCGGGGGCGTCCGGCGGCCCGCCGAACCCGAGCGAGACCCAGGTGTCCTTGGAGGCGTAGTTCGTGGCGTCCACCGACTCCAGCACGGAGATCCGGTCGACCCGCCGGCAGAACGCGGCCGCGGCCAGGCCGAGGGTGTTGGCCATCCCGGGGTTGGCGCCGGTGCCGTACAGCGACACCCCGCCGGTGCGCGCCGCGGCGTCCAGGCGGGCCATCTCCTCGTCGCCGTAGGAGCGGCCGGTGATGAAGTTCGCCGTCGAGACGACGTTGATGCCGGCCTCCAGCAGCCGGACCATGTGGTCGGTCTCCCACTGCAGCGGCATGTAGAGCACGCAGTCCGGCCGCAGCGCGATCAGCGCCTCGACGTCGTCGGTCGCCGTGACGCCGACCGGGTCGATGCCGGCGAGCACGCCGACGTCCTGACCGGCCTTGGCGGCGCTCCAGGCGTAGCCGCCCACGAGCTCCATCCCGGGATGGGCGAGCACCGCCTTGACGGCGTTGCGGCCGACGAGGCCGGTGGTCCACTGCACGACGCGGAGGGTCATCAGGCCGTCTCCTCGGCCGGCACCAGGCGGAGCGCGCCCATCGGGCACTCCGCGACGGCGTCCCGCAGCCGCTGGTCCGCGCCGTCCACCTCGCCCACGACCCGCGCGATCGCGTCGTCGCCCAGGTCGAACACCGTCGGGGCCGTGTAGACGCAGGCGCCGGTGCCCATGCAGAGCTCGCGGTCCACCTCGACCCTCGAGGGGCCGCTCGGATGCGTCACGGTTCCTCCTCGATCGCGGCGGCGCTGGCGGAAGCCCCCTCCCGCGCTGTCCCAATCTTATATAGGATGGATGCTCCCGACCAGGGGTGGAGGAAGCGATGCAGATCGGGCTGGACGCGGACCAGCGGGCCTTCGCGCGGTCCTGCGGTGCGCTCGCCGCCGACCTCGCCGCGGGCTGGGACCGGGGACGCGGGCCCCGCGACGTCGCCTCGCCGGAGCCGTCGGAGAAGGACTGGGCGCGGATCGCCGAGGCCGGCTGGCCGGCGCTGCGCCTGCGGGAGGAGAACGGCGGGCTCGGGGCGAGCACGGTCGACGTCGCCGTCCTCGTCGAGCAGCTGGGCCGGCACGCGCTGGCCGCCCCGGTGCTCGGCACGCTCGTCGCCGCCGAGCAGCTGCAGGCGCTCGGCGCACCGGCGGACACGCTGGAGGAGGTCGCCGCCGGGGAGCTGCGGATCGCTCCCCTCCTCGACGGCCGCCTGCTCGGCTTCGCGCCGGCCGCCGGGGGCGCGCTGGCCTGGGACGCCGCCGGCGCGACCCTGGCCTTCGCCGCCGACGGGTCGGCGCACGCGCTGGGCGACGCGCTCCCGGCGGCGGACGTGACCCGCGCGATGCGGCGGCCCGGCGCCCGGGTGGACGACGCCTCGCTGGAGCTGCGCGCCCCCACCGACGACGACCGCGACCGGCTGCACGCCTTCGTCCTCACCCTGCTCGTCGCCGACCTGCTCGGCACGATGTCGGCGGGCCTCGACGCGGCCGTCGAGCACGCCCGCTCGCGCACTCAGTTCGGCAAGCCGATCGGCTCGTTCCAGGCGGTGCAGCAGATCGCCGCCGAGGACCTGGTCTCGGTCGAGGCCACGCGCAGCGCCCTGTACTCCTCGGCCTGGGCGGTCGACGCACTGCCGGCCGCCGAGGCGCTGCGGGCGGCGCGGGTGGCCAAGGCCTTCGCGTCCCGGGCGGGTGTCGCGGTGTGCGAGGACGTCGTCCAGCTCTTCGGCGGCATCGGCATGACGTGGGAGTCGCCGGTGCACGTGTGGCTGCGGCGGGCGCACACCGACCGGCTCTCCTTCGGCGACGAGCACCACCACCAGGCCGTGCTGGCCGACCTCGACCTCTCGGCAGGTGCCTGACCGTGGACTTCTCCGACTCCCCCGACGTCGCCGCCTTCCGGGCGGGACTGCGCAGCTGGCTGGGCGAGCACCTGCACTCCTACGCCGAGGGCGTCGGCCACGACAGCGCGGAGGCGGTGGCGGCCACGCACCGCTGGCACCGGGCGCTGGCGGCGGCCGGCTACGTGGCGGTCTCGCTCGACGCGGCCTACGGCGGCCGCGGCCTGCCCGACGTCTACGAGGCGGTGGTCAACGAGGAGCTCGCGGCCGCCGCGGCGCCCCCTCCCCCGCCGATCGGGCACATCGCGCACGCGGTCGCCGACTTCGCCGACCCCGACCTCAAGGCCCGGGTGCTGCCGGGTCTGCTCGGCTGCACGGAGAGCTGGTGCCAGGGCTTCAGCGAGCCTGGGGCCGGCTCGGACCTCGCCGGTCTGTCGACCGCGGCGACCGCGACCGACGACGGATTCGTGGTCAACGGGCAGAAGATCTGGACCAGCGGCGCCATGTGGGCCGACCGCTGCCTGCTGCTGTGCCGCACCGAGCCCGACCAGCCGCGGCACCGCGGGCTGTCGATGCTCGTCGTCGACATGACCACCCCTGGCATCACCCGCCGGGAGATCACCCTGGCCAACGGCAGCCGGGAGTTCGCCGAGGTCTTCTTCGACGACGTCCGCGTGCCGGCGGAGAACCTGGTCGGCGAGCGCGGGCAGGGCTGGAAGATCGCCCAGCACATGCTCACCTACGAGCGCGGCCCGGCCGACATGGGCTGGACCGGCCGGCTGGGCAACGTGCTGGCCGCCGCGCAGGAGGGCGTGCGCAGCGGGCGCCTGCCGGCCGACGACGTCCTGCGCCGCCGGCTGGCCGCCGTCGCCGTCGACGCCCAGGTGCTGTCGTGGCACGTGGCCCGCTCGCTGGTCGACCGGGACCCGGCCGACCCCGGCTCCAGCGGCTCCCTCGACAAGCTGCTGACCACGCGGGTCGAGCAGGAGCTGTACGCCGTCGTCGGGGACCTGGCCGGAGCGGCGCAGGTCGTGGGCGACCAGCGGCCGTTCGGCGAGTACCTGTGGTCGCGGGCGCAGTCGATCTACGGCGGCACGCAGCAGATCCAGCGGCAGATCGTCGCCCAGCGCCTGCTCGGCCTCCCCCGCGGCTGATCCCGCGCTCCGCCGCGGTCCTCCCTCACCGCAGCGCGCCCTCCCTCACCGTGCACCGCGAGGGAGGTACCGCCATGATCAGGTCACCTGGTCCCCGCGGTGCGGGCCCGGACGCCGCGCCGGGTCAGCGGGTGGTGAAGCCGCCGTCGGCGACGAACTCCGAGCCGGTGCAGTAGGACGACTCGTCCGACGCGAGGAACAGCACGAGGTCGGCGATCTCCTCCGGGCGGCCGAGCCGGGCGATCGGCTGGGTGCGCACCTGAGCGGCGGCCGGGGTGTCCGCCGGCGTCATCTCCGTCTCGACCAGACCGGGGTGCACGGAGTTGACCCGGATCCCGTCGGCGGCCAGTTCCTGGGCCGCGGCCTTGGTCATCCCGCGCACCGCCCACTTCGCGGCGACGTACCCCAGGACGTTCGGGAACGACACGATCCCGCCGATCGAGGACACGTTGACGATCGACCCGCCGCCGGCCCGCCGCATCGAGGGGAGGACGGCGCGCATGCCGAGGAACACGCCGACCTGGTTGACGTCGACCACGCGCCGGTAGTCGGTCTCGGTCAGCTCCCCGAGCGGCGCACTGTGCACCACGCCGGCGTTGTTGACCAGCACCGACACCGGCCCGAAGAGCCGCTCGGCCTCCTCGATGCACCCGGACCAGGCGCCGCCGTCCGTGACGTCGAGCGGCAGGAACGCCGCGCGGTCGCCGAGGGCGTCGGCGACCGCCCACCCCCGGTCCGCCCGGACGTCGGCCACGACGACCGCCGCGCCCTCGGCGTGCAGCCGCCGTGACGCGGCGGCGCCGATCCCTCCGGCGCCGCCCGTCACGACCGCGACGCGGCCGTCCACCCGTCCCGAGCCGCCCTCTCGCCGGCCGCTCACGCCGACGGTCCGGCGACCCTGCGGGTCGGTTCCGGACGTTGCCGGCGGGATCCCGCCGGCAACGTCCGGAAATGCCCCGCAGAGTGCGGCCGCCCGCCGTCAGACAGCGGCGGTCCCGTC
Source organism: Trujillonella endophytica (assembly GCF_019799905.1). Taxonomy (GTDB): domain Bacteria; phylum Actinomycetota; class Actinomycetes; order Mycobacteriales; family Geodermatophilaceae; genus Trujillonella; species Trujillonella endophyticus_A. The sequence goes on from NZ_JABGCI010000012.1 coordinate 22,676, forward strand.
GATGACGTCCAGCACGACCTCCGGCGTGAGCGGCTGCACGTTGGGCAGCCCGCCGAAGGGCGCCAGCGCGTCCCGCACCGCGTTGATCAGCGCCGGCGGCGAGCAGATCGCCCCGCCCTCGCCCATGGGCTTGAACCCGCCGGGCGTCGTCGACGGCGTGATGACGTGGCCGATCTCGATGTCGGGCACGTCGGCCGCCGTCGGCAGCAGGTAGTCCAGGAACGTCGTGGTCAGCGGGTTGCCGTCGGCGTCGTAGACGAAGTGCTCGTAGAACACGCCTCCGATGCCCTGCACCACGCCGCCGGTGATCTGCCCCTCGACGACCATCGGGTTGATCATGTTGCCGCAGTCCTCGCTGACCACGTACCGCTTGATGTCGACCGCGCCGGTGTCCCGGTCGATCTCGACGATCGCGGCGTGCGCGGCGTTGGAGAACATCAGCGGGGGGTTGCGGATCCGGTGCTTGGCCTCCAGGCCCGGCTCCATGTCCGCCGGGAGCATGGTGTGGCCCGCGTAGGCCATCCCGGCGACCTGCTCCATGCCGATGCTCGCGCCCGGGGTGCCCTTGACCGACACCACGCCGTCGGCGATCTCGAGGTCGTCCGGGGAGGCCTCGAGGGCCACCGCGGCGACCTGCAGGATCTTCTCCTTGAGCTTCTGCCCCGCGATCCGCGCGGCCCCGCCGAAGGTGGTCGCCGTCCGGCTGCCTGCGGTGCCGGTGCCGTAGGGCGCCGACGTTGTGTCGCCCTGGACGATCCGGACGTCGTCGATGTCGATGCCGAGCTCCTCGGCGACGACCTGGGCCATCGTCGTCTCGACGCTCTGCCCGTGGCTGCCGCTGCCCATGAACACCAGCGCCTTGCCCTGCATGTCCATCCGCACCGTGACCTGCTCGGCGCCGGCCGCACCGAAGGCCGGGGAGCCCTCGATGTAGGACGCGAAGCCGATGCCGAGGATCCGGCCCTCCTCGCGGGCGGCGGCCTGCTCCCGGCGGAAGTCCTCGTAGCCGATGATCTCCGCCGCCTGGTCCAGCGTCTCGATCGGCGTGATCGTCTGCAGGACCAGCCCGGTGGGCGTCGTGAACGGCAACTGCTCGGGCTTGATCATGTTCCGGCGGCGGAAATCCAGCGGGTCGATCCCCAGCTCGGCCGCGGCGATGTCGACGAGCTGCTCGCGCGCGACGGTCTCCATGAGGAACGGCCCGCGGTACGGGGTCATGCCACAGGTGTTGGAGAAGGTCGACTCGGCCGAGTAGAAGTACTGCCCGACGTCGTAGGGCCCCGGCAGCATCATCATCGCCAGGCCGGCGTTGCCGCCCACGCCGTAGGTCGGGTAGGCGCCGACGTCCTCGACGTGGTGGCCCTTGATGCCGAGGATCTTCCCGTCGGCGTCGGTGGCCATGGTGACCGTCAGGTCCTCGGTCCGGGAGTGCCCGCCCGCGACCAGGTTCTCGTTGCGGTCCTCGATCCACGCGACCGCGCACTGCTCGGAGTACGCGGCCGCGGCGACGGCGAGCTCCTCGCTGTCGACGAAGCACTTCAGCCCGAACGCCCCGCCGACGTCCTCGGCCTTCGCGTGCACCTGGACGTCGCTGAGCCCCAGCATGCGGGCCACGGTGGACCGGACCTCGTGCACGTTCTGCGTCGAGGAGACGACCTCCAGCAGGTCGCGCGCCGGGTCCCAGCGGGCCTGCAGGCCGCGCGTCTCCATCGGCACGCAGATGTAGCGGTGCTGGTGGAAGCGCTCCTCGAACACGTGCGCCGCCGAGGAGATGACCTCCTCGAGCGCCGGGTTCGAGTCGGGCATCCCCGGATAGGGCAGCGTCGAGGCGACGTTGGAGCCGTACTCGGGGTGCACCAGCTCCTCGTCCTTGGCCGCGCCCCACCGGCCGCGGTGGTCGGAGACGATCGCCGGCTGCGCGTCGATGTCGAGGTCGATCAGCTCGAGCGCGTCCTCGGCGACGTACCGGGACTCGGCCAGCACCATGGCGATCGGCTCGCCGGCGTAACGGACGTCGTCCCCGGCGAGCAGCCGCCTCGGCGGCTGCGGCGAGTCCTTGCCCATGGCGGTCTGCCACCAGGAGTGCACCAGCGGATTGAGGTCACCGCCGGTGAGCACCGTGCGCACGCCGGGCAGCGCCCTCGCTGCGGTCACGTCGAGCGTGGTGATCCGCCCACGTGCCACGGGGCTGCGCAGGAAGGCGACGTGCCAGGCGTCGACCCAGAGCACGTCCTCGATGTACCGGCCGTGACCGGTGACGAGCCGGGCGTCCTCCCGGCGCTTGACCGACTGCCCGAGGAACCGGCCGACACCGGACTGGGTGCCACCGGTCTGCGTGCCGGACCCGCTGCCGGCCCGGGTCGCGGTCACGGTGCGCTCGGCAGGGTCGTGACGGCGTGCCCGGCGATGGTCGGGACGCCCTCGGTCGGCGGGCCCTCGTCCGGCTGCTGGCCGGCCGGCGCGCTCGCGGTCGACGACCCGCCGGCGCGCTCGCGCACCACCTGGCGGACGGCGTCCACGATGCCCTGGTACCCGGTGCAGCGGCACAGGTTGCCCGACAGCGCCGACCGGATCTCCGCGTCGGTGGGCGAGGGGTTCGTGTCGAGGAACGCGTGGATGGAGACGACGAAGCCCGGGGTGCAGAAGCCGCACTGGAGGCCGTGGCAGTCGCGGAACGCGGCCTGGACGTCGCTGAGCTCGCCCGGCGCCGGGGCGATGCCCTCGACGGTGGTGACCTCGGCGCCGTCGGCCTGGACCCCGAAGACGAGGCACGAGCGCACGGCGTCGCCGTCCAGCAGGACGGTGCAGGCCCCGCAGACGCCGTGCTCGCAGGCCAGGTGGGTGCCGGTGAGCCGCATGTCCTCGCGGAGGACGTCGGCGAGGGTCTTGCGCGGCTCGACGATCGCCGACCGCTGCTGGCCGTTGACGGTCATCGTGATGGGGTGCGGGTCGCTCACGCTGAGGCCTCCTGCAGGGCTGAGTCGAGGGCGCGGGCCACGAGCCGGGACGCCACGCGGGTGCGGTAGCGGCCCGACGCGTGGACGTCGGACGGGGGATCGACGTCGGCGACGGCGGCCGAGCCGACCGCCGCGAGGTCGAGGCCGGCGGCTCCGTTCCCGGACAGCTCGGCGCCGACCAGCTGGGCCTCGGCCGCGCGGGCGCGCAGCGGCACGGGCCCCATGCCGAACAGCGAGATGGCCGCGCGGGTGACCCGTCCGTCGGAGACGGTCACGCCGACGACGGTGCCGGCGGTGGCGAAGTCGCCCTCCCGGCGGGCCATCTCGCGCACGGCGAAGCCGCTGCCCGGACCCCACACGGGGAAGGAGACGGCGGCGAGGACCTCGTCGTCGGCGAGGGTGGAGGTCATCGGTCCGTCGTAGAGGTCGGCCGCCGCGATCTGCCGCTGCCCCGAGGGGCCGGCGACGGTGACGGTCGCGTCGAGCGCGGTGACCACCGCGGGGTACTCCGCGGCCGGGTCGCCGTGGGCGATCGACCCGCCGAGGGTGCCGCGGTTGCGGATCTGGAAGTGGCCGATGAGGCGGGTGGCCTCGGCGAGCACCGGGACGGCGCGGCGGACCAGCGGATCGGCCTCGACGGTGGCCTGCCGGGTCATCGCGCCGATGACGACCGCGCCGTCGTCCTCGCGGACGTAGGCGAGCTCCTCGACGCGGTTGAGGTCCACGAGCGCCTCGAAGCGGGCGAGCCGCAGGGCGAGGACCGGCACGAGGCTCTGGCCGCCGGCGAGGACCTTGGCCTCGTCGCCGTACCGGCCGAGGACGTCGACCGCCTCGGCCAGCGTCGTCGGCGCCTCATAGGTGAACGGAGCAGGCTTCACTGACTCTCCAGTCCATCAGGTAAATGATTGACGTCATCCTGCGGTGGGCGACCGACGGACGGCAACCCCTCCGAGCGTGTCGTCGGGAGCCCCGAGACGCGTCACGGCCCCGTGCGGACACGGGGCCGTGACGGTGGAGCGGGTACGGCCCCCTCCCGGGCACCGCCCCGAGCTCGCGAGGAGTGGGGAGGAGGGAGGCCTTCCTCAGGCGGAGGCGGCCTGGGCCTCGGCCGGCTCGGCGGTGCCCGGCCAGTGGTGGTCGGAGATGTCGAAGGCGACCTTGCCGTCGGGGGTCTTCATCTTGACCTCCCACGTGGCACCGGCGGCCGCCGCCTCCTCGCGGGACATGTTGCCGGTCATGCTCACGGCACCGAGGGACTCGGCCCGGGCGACCGCGGCGTCGACGTCGTCGACCACGAACCCGATGTGGTTGATCCCCTCGGGCTTGGCGTTCGGGTAGTCGGCGTGCACCTTGATCAGGGCGACGTTGACGATGCCGTCGCTGAGGTAGACCGCGCCCTGGCTGTCGTCACCGGGCGGCCCCACGCGGCTGACGAAGTCCATCTCGAACAGCTCCGAGTAGAACTTCGCGCCCCAGTCGAGGTCGTCGCACCTGATCGCAACGTGCCGCAGCTTGGCCATCCCACTCCCCTTACTCGCATCACCGTGATCGAGCCGCCCGTACTGAACGGCGCTCAGTCGCGAGGCTATCATTGTGCTGAGAGACGCTCAACACACTCCGGAGCGCGGACCGGGGGGTCGGTCAGGCGGTGGGGGCGTCCGCCAGGCCGGGGACCATGCGGCACAGCACGTCGAGTGCGGCGTCGACGACGACGTCGGCCTCGGCGCGCGTCGTGCAGGCCGCGACGGCGCGGCAGGCGCCACCCATCGCGGCCGAGGCCATCTCCACCAGCACCTGCGTCGCAACCCCCTCGGGGAGGTCGAGCAGGTCGGTGTGCACGCGGAGCCAGGACTTGCTCAGCGCCCGGTCCTCGGCCGAGAAGCCGGGCGGCAGGTCGCCGTTGAGCGCCATGTGCACGATGTCGCGGGCGTCCCAGCAGTGGCTGAGGTAGGCGCGGGCGCCGACGAGGAACAGCAGGCGGCCGTCCGTCGCCCCCGACTCGCGGGCGTGCTCGATGGCCTGCTGGGTGTCCCGCCACTGGCGCTGCTGGTAGTCCGACCAGACCGCCCGGTACAGGCCCTCCTTGTTGGCGAAGTGGTAGTAGAGGAGGCCGACGCTGACGCCGGCGTCCTCGGCGATCCGGGCCACGCTCGCCTTGTGGAAGCCCAGGCCGGCGAACGTCGTCCGGGCGACCGCGAGGATCGTCCGGGCGGTGCCGTCGACCACCGGCGGGGCGTCCGCGGCGTACCCGGGCGCGGGCACGGCGGCCGTCTCGTCGTTGCGGACTCGGGGCACGCGGACCGTCCTGACGTCGGGGTGGAGGGGCAGCCCAGGGTAGGCGGCACCTCCGCCCTCCGTCGTCCCGTGCGCCCTGCCGGTGACAGACTCCTGAACGGGGCTCAGGGCGGCCCCCCGGAACGAGGAGGGCCGCGACCGTGCGGATCACCGGGCTCGGCCACGCCGGCCTGCGCATCGACACCGCCGCCGGCAGCGTGCTCGTCGACCCGTGGACGACGCCGGCGTACCTGGGCGCCTGGACCCCGTTCCCGGACAACGCGGACCTCGACTGGGCGGCGCTCGCCGACGTCGACGTCCTCTTCGTCTCCTCGGTCGCCCCCGACCACCTGGACCCGGAACTGCTGCGCCGGTGCGTCCGGGCGGACGTCCAGGTGCTGCTCCCCGACTCCCCCACGTCCGAGCTGCGCGACCGGCTGGCCGCCCTCGGCTTCTCCCGCTTCGTCGAGACCCGCTCGGGCCAGGTCACCGAGCTGGGGGGCCTCCGGGTCGCCGTCCCGGCACTGACCCGGCCGACCGACGGCCCGGCGGGGACGGCGATGCTCTGGCTCTCCGACGGCGAGGCCACCGTGCTCGTCCAGGGCGCCGCCCGGCCCCGGGACCTGCAGCTGGTCGCCGGTCTCGGGCCGGTCGACGTGCACCTGCTGCAGGTGGCGCCGGCGGGCTGGTCGCCGATGGCCTACGACCTCCCCGAGCAGGCCAAGGGCACCATCGCCGCCGACCTCCGCGCGCACGCCTTCCTCGCCGCGCGGCGGTACGTCAGCGAGCTCGGCGCTCCCCACGTCGTGCCGACCGGCGGTCCGCCCGCCTTCCTCGACGAGGAGCTCGCGCACCTGAACCGGCTGGGCACCGACAGCGGCAGCACCCACGTCGACCCGACGGAGTTCCGCGATTGGATGGCCGAGCGCGGCTACGACCACGTCCGCCTGCTCCTGCCCGGGTCGGTGGCCGATCCGCGCGAGCCCGGCATGCCGGTCGCGCACGCGCTGCCGGCGGGCGAGGCGGTGTACGCGGACAAGGCGGCGCAGCTGCGGGAGTCGCGCCGGCCGCGCTGGACCGCTCCCCCGGAGCGGGACCTCGACCTGCTCGGGGAGCTGCGCGGGTGGCTGGAGCCACTGCTGGCCCGAGCGCCGGGCGTCGCCGGCGGCATCGGCGTCGGCGTCCGGCTCACCGGCACCGACGCGGCGCGCGGCGACGTCGACCTGCTGCTGGACTTCCCCGGCCGCACGGTGCGCGCCTACGACGGCGGGAAGGTCCGCTACGAGCTGAGGGTGGACCGCGCCGTGCTCGAGCAGCTCGTCGCCGTCCGCGAGCCGGACTGGGTGCACAGCCTGTTCCTGTCCGGCCGCTTCTCCGCCCGCCGGATCGGCCGGGAGAACGAGCTGGTCTTCCTCTTCCTCGGGAACCTGGACCCGGTCCGCCTCGACCGGCTCGAGGCGTGGCTGACGCACCGGCACGCGGGCGGGGAGGACGTGACCGTCGACGGGTGGACCTTCCAGCGGCTGTGCCCGCACCAGCAGGCCGACCTCACCCAGGTGGGCTCGGTCAGCGACGGCGTCCTCACCTGCGGCGTGCACGGCTGGGAGTGGCGGCTGTCCGACGGGCGGTGCCTCACCGTGCGGGGGATGGACATCCGCAGCGGCGCGGCGGGCGAGGTGAGCTAACCGTCCATCATTGCCATGTTGGGGCGCCGGCCGGGTAGCGTGTGGCCCGCACCACTCCGCAGAGCGCGGCCCGCGAGGGTCGGAGGAGACGCTGCATGACGCACCGGTACGACCCCGAGCTGGCGCCCGCGGTGCCCCTCCTGCCCGACCTCGACGTGACGGACGCGGCTGCCGCGCGCGCCACGCTGGCCGCGATGCAGGCCGGACGCCCGCCGTTCGTCCCCCCGCCCGGCGTGACCGTGGAGCACCGCGCGGTGTCCGGGGCCGGCGGCGTCCAGGTGCCGGTCGTCGTCTCCCGGCCGGAGGCGACCGGTCCCCTCCCCGCGCTGCTGTACGCCCACGGCGGCGGCTTCGTCACCGGGAGCGCGGCGACCGACCTCGCCTCGCCGGCGGGGCTGGCCGCCGACGCCGGCGCCGTCGTCGTCTCGGTGGACTACCGGCTCGCGCCCGAGCACCCGTTCCCGGCCGCCTTCGACGACTGCTGGTCGGCGCTGTGCTGGCTGGCCGGGAGCGCCGGCGAGCTGGCCGTGGACCCGGCGCGCGTCGCGGTGGGCGGGATCAGCGCCGGCGCCGGACTCGCCGCCGGGCTCGCGCTGGCCGCCCGCGACCGGGGCGGGCCGGCGGTGGCCTTCCAGCTGCTCGACATCCCGGTGCTCGACGACCGGCTGGGGACGCCGTCGATGCGGGCCTTCACCGACACCCCGCTGTGGACGCGGGGCAACGCCGAGCACAGCTGGCGGCACTACCTCGGCGGCGGCGAACCGTCGCCGTATGCGGCGCCGGCCCGGGCGGACGACGTCTCCGGCCTCCCGCCGGCCTACGTCGCGGTCTGCGAGTTCGACCCGCTGCGCGACGAGGGCATCGCGTACGCGCAGCGGCTGCTGGCCGCCGGCGTCCCGGTCGAGCTGCACTGCTTCCCCGGCACCTTCCACGGCTCGGCCGGTGCGTTCCCCCAGGCCGCGGTCTCCCGCCGCATGCGGGCCGGACTCACCGACGCGCTGCGCCGCGGCCTCGCCTCCGGGAGCGCCCGGTGAGCCCGGACGTCGACTGCCCCGACACCGACTGCGTCGTGATCGGTGCCGGCTTCGGCGGCATCTACGCGATCCACCGGCTGCGCGAGGCGGGGTTCACCGTGCGCGCCTTCGAGGCCGGCAGCGACGTGGGCGGGGTCTGGTTCTGGAACCGCTACCCCGGCGCGCGCTGCGACGTCCCGAGCCTCAGCTACCAGTACTCGTTCTCCGCGGAGCTGGACCGGGACTGGAACTGGAGCGAGCGGTTCGCCCCGCAGCCGGAGATCCAGCGCTACGCCCGGTTCGTGGCCGAGCGCCTCGACGTCCTGCCCGCCATCACGTTCGACACCCGCGTGACCGCGGCCGCCTGGGACGAGGAGCTCACCGGCTGGCGGGTGGTCACCGACACCGGCACGACGGTCACCTGCCGGTACCTGGTGTCGGCGGTCGGCGCGCTGTCCGCGGCGCAGACACCGCCGTTCCCGGGGCTGGCCGACTTCGCCGGGCAGGCGCTGCACACCTCGCAGTGGCCGGAGGACGGGGTCGACCTGGCCGGCAGGCGGGTCGCCGTGATCGGCACCGGCTCCTCGGGCATCCAGGCCGTGCCGGAGATCGCGAGGACGGCCGCCTCCGTCACGGTGTTCCAGCGGACGGCGAACTTCAGCCTCCCCGCGCAGAACCGGCCGCTGACCGACGACGAGCTCCGGGCGGCCGAGGCGGGCTACGCCGACCGCCGCGCGGCCACCTTCACCACCCGCGCCGGGCACGTCATCCCGACGACCGGCAAGCGCATCCTCGAGGTGTCGCCCGAGGAGCGCCGCGCGGAGCTCGAACGGGCCTGGGAGCGGGGCGGCAACGAGTTCTTGGCGACCTTCGTCGACACCGGCAAGGACCTCGAGGCCAACCGGCTGCTGGCCGACTTCGTCCGCGACAAGATCCGCTCGATCGTCTCCGACCCGGTCACCGCGGAGAAGCTCACGCCGCGGGACCACCCGATCGGCTCGAAGCGGATCTGCGTGGACACCGCCTACTACGAGGCGTTCAACGCACCGCACGTCGACGTGGTCGACCTGCGCGACGAGCCGATCGAGACCTTCACCGCGACCGGGCTGCGCACCGCGGCGGCGGAGTACGCCTTCGACACCGTCGTCTTCGCGACCGGCTTCGACGCCCTCACCGGGGCGCTGACCCGCATCGACATCCGCGGGACCGGCGGCCGGTCGCTGGCCGACGAGTGGGCGCCGGGGGCGCAGACCTACCTCGGCCTCGCCGTCCCGGGCTTCCCGAACCTGTTCACGCTCACCGGCCCGGGCAGCCCGTCGGTGCTGGTCACGGTGGTCATCGCGATCGAGCAGCACGTCGACTTCGTCACCGACCACCTGCTGCACCTGCGCGAGCACGGCCTCACCCGCAGCGAGGCCGAGCCGGAGGCGCGGGACCGGTGGACCGAGCAGGTGCAGGCCACCACCCAGCTCACCCTGCACCGGCACGCGCCGAGTTCCTGGTACCTGGGCACCAACGTGCCGGGGAAGCCGCGACTGTTCCTCCCCTACGCCGGCGGGCTCGACGCCTACCGCCGGATCTGCGACGAGGTCGCCGCCGACGGCTACCGCGGCTTCGCGATGACCGGTGCCCGTGCGGAGGTGGCGTCGTGAGGCTGGACGGACGGCGGGTCCTCGTGACCGGGGCGGCGTCGGGCATGGGCGCGGCCATCGCCCGGCTGTTCGCCTCCGAGGGCGCCCGGGTGGCGGTGCTGGACCGGGACGCCGAGGGCGCCGCCCGGGTCGCCGCGGAGGTGGATGGCACCGCGCACACCGCCGACGTCTCCGACCCGGCGGCGGTCGGTCCGGCGGTCGAGGCCGCCGCGGCGGCGATGGGCGGCGTCGACGGCGTCGTCAACGCGGCCGGCATCCTGCTCGAGCGCCCGGCGGAGGAGACCACGCCCGCCGACGTGGCGCGGCTGGTCGGGGTGAACCTGGCCGGGCCGCTGTACGTCTGCCAGGCGGCGCTCCCGCACCTGCGCGCGGCCGGGCGCACCCGAGGGCGCAGCGCCACCGTCGTCAACGTCGCCTCGATGGCGGCGCTCCGGCCGGTGGTCGGCATGGCGGTCTACTCGGCGACGAAGGCGGGGCTCCTGGCGATGAGCCACTCGTTGGCCTACGAGTGGGGCCCGGCGATCCGGGTGAACACGCTGTGCCCGGGGATCATCCGCACGCCGATGACCGAGTACCTGTTCGACCCGGCGCACCCGGCGTACGAGACCATCCCGGGCCGGCACGCGCTGGGGCGGGCCGGCGAGCCGGAGGAGGTCGCGGCCGGGGCGCTGTTCCTGACCGGCGACGAGTCCTCGTTCATCTCCCGCACCGAGCTGGCGATCAACGGCGGCACCTACCGCTGACCGGCCGCCGTCCGCCGTCCCGCCGTCCGCCGTCCCGCCCACCACCCGGCCACCCGCCCGCCCACGCGCGGGATCGCCGGACCCGCGCTGTCGTCGCGAGAGCCGCGGTGCAGCCCGGCTCCGGCGGCCACACCGCGGGTCTAGCGATCATGACCGCCCGACGGAGACATCCGCGCGGTCCCCGTCGGCTGCGGCGACCTCCGCGCGCGGACTCCCCTCAGGAGCGCCAGGCGCGGGCGACGGACTCGGCGGTGAAGTCCGGCGCCCTCGTCGCCGCGATGACCCGCTGCTCCACGGCCTCGTGCGCGCGGATCGCCGCGGGGAGGTCGGCGGCCAGTTCCAGGGGGACCCGCGCGACGCCGTGCAGGTCGGCGTGCACCAGGTCGCCGTCGCGGAACCGGACCCCGCCGATGACCACCGGCTCCCCCACCGCGACGAGGTCGACGGAGCCGCCGCCGGTGCCGGGGCCGTCGGCCCAGGTGGCGAAGCCGGCCGCGGCCATCTCGGGGACGTCGCGGACCGGGCCGTTGGTGACCCCCGCGGTCACGCCGTAGGCGAGGTTGATGTGCGCGGAGACGTCGCCCCAGATGCACACCGGCCCGCGCCAGTCCCCGACGTTCTGCGCCACCAGGAAGCCCGGCCCGGGCAGGGCGCGCAGCTGCCGGTCGGCCGCCTCGGTGAGCAGCCGGGTGCGCTCCGGGTCCGACGGCGGTCCGGCCCGGCGGGTGCTGACCGTGCGGGTGGCCGCGAAGCCCACCCGCACCCCCAGCTCCGGGGACGTGCACCGGACGGCGTGCCGGACGACGGTCTGCAGGTCGGCGGGGTCGACGCCGAGCCGCTTGAGGCCGTTGAGCACCGACGGCGTGCTGCACGCGGCGAGCTCGGCGAGCACGCCGGCATCGACGGCCGTCACGAGAGGAGGGTCGGTTCCCGGGTGAGCTCCGCCCGGACGCTGGACTCCCAGAACCCGAGGAAGCGGTTGCCGTCGGCCTTGACGCTGCGCTCCAGGTACCAGTCGGGCAGGCGGGTGCCGGCCCGGCTCCCGGTCGCGCGCACCATCCACGCGGTGCGGCAGCGCTGCTCGAGCGCGACGGCACGCTGGTGCACCGCGCGGATCGTGGAGCCGAGGACGAAGACACCGTGACCGGCCAGCAGGGCCAGCTCGGCGTCGCCCATCGCCTCGACCGCCTTGGCGGCGGCCGCCGAGTTGTCCACGCCGCCGTCGTACTCGTCGACCAGGACCAGCTCGCCGCCACCGAGGCTGGCGCTCTGGTCGTAGACCGGCGGCACCTCGCCCATGTCGGCCCAGACCGTGCCGTACTGCGAGTGGTTGTGCAGCGCCACCTGCACGCCGGGGCGGGCGCGGTGCAGCTCCAGGTGCAGCGGGATGCCCAGCGGCACCGGCCAGTCGCCCTCGACGAGGTTGCCCTCGAGGTCGATGCGGATGACGTCGCGCGCCCGGAACTCCGCCCAGGTCAGCAGCCACGGATTGCACAGCAGCGTGCCGTCGCCGAGGTTGTAGGTGATGTGGCCGGCGAGGTGGTCGTTGTAGCCCTCGCGCCACAGGGTGCGGGCCAGCACGACGATCTCCTGCGCGGGGGTCAGCTCCGGGATGAGCTTGTCCGCGGTGGGGACGAACGACATCGGGGTCTCCTCGTCGGGGTCGGATCAGGAGTCGAGCGGGAGGACGACGGCGGGCAGCGGGTGGCGGTACAGCTTCGCCGCGTTCTCGCTGCACATCAGCCGCATCTCGCCGGCGGGGATGCCCGCCCAGGCCTTCTCGATGACGTCCTGGGTGTGCGGCCAGGTGCCGTCACCGTGCGGGTAGTCGGTCTCCAGCATGATGTGGTCGACGCCGATGACGTCGCGCAGCGCGATCGTGGACGGGTCGTCGATGGTGCAGAACCAGAAGTTGCGGCGCAGCACGTCGGCGGGGCGCTCGGCCCAGCCGCGGCCATAGCCGGAGCGGTCGACGATGTTGTCCAACCGGTCCACCAGCATCGGCACCCACCCGATGCCGCCCTCGCTCATCGCGATCTTCAGGTCCGGGTGGTCGCGCGGGAAACCCGACCACAGCCACTCGCAGCAGGCGCCCAGCGACATCTGCCCGAAGAGCGTGGCGCCGAGCTCGAGGATCGGGGCGCCCGGCGGGAAGGGGTGCATGCCGGAGCTGCCGACGTGCAGCGAGATCACGGTGTCGGTCTCCACGCAGGCCCGGATGATCGGGTCCCAGTGGTCGCGGTCCCACAGCGAGGGCAGCCCGATCGCGTGCGGCCGCTCCGGGAAGGTCACCGAGGTGAACCCGCGGGCGGCGTTGCGCTCGATCTCGCGCACCGCCTCGACCGGGTCGGACAGGTAGGTGATGCCGCCGGGGATGATCCGCTCGGGGTAGGAGAGGTACCACTCGTTGTAGAGCCAGTCGTTCCAGGCACGCACGCAGGCCAGCCCGACCTCGGTGTCCTTGGCGTTGAAGAACACCCGGCCGCTGAAGCCGGTGATCTGGGACGGGAAGTTCAGCATCGCCCAGATGCCGCCGGTGTCCATGTCCTTGACGCGGGCGTGCACGTCGTAGCAGCCGGCGCGCATCTGGTCGAGGCGGAAGGGCTCCATGGCGACCGTCTCCGGGCGCCGCCCGGCGACGGCGTTCATGCCGACCTGCTTGAAGACCTTGCCCTCGAACTCCCAGACCAGGGCGCCGGTGTCGGTCTCGACCATCTGCGGCCCCCGCTCGACCAGGCCGGCCGGGAGCCACGTGGAGAACAGGTGCGGCGGCTCGACGACGTGGTCGTCGACGGAGATCACGGTGTAGCGGACCTCGGCCGGCTCCGGCTCGGGCAGGAAGAGCTCCGGGTCCAGGGCGACTGTCATGGTGCGACCTCCGGGTCGTCGGGTGGAGCCGGTCCGCGGACCGCGGCGACGCCCACGGCTCGCTGTGAGCGGGGGCACATCCGTCGACTGAGGCTAGTTCAGTCGGTTCCGGCGGTCAACGCCGGACTGGAACGACGTTTCAGTCCGGGAGCAGCGCCGGGAGGTCGGGACGGCGGAGCTTCCCGACCTCGGTGCGGGGCAGCGACGACACGTGGTGGAAGGCCACCGGGACCTTGTAGGCCACCAGGTGCTCCCGGCAGAGCGCGACCAGCTCGGCGTCCTGCGCCGGCGGCATCCCGGGGGCGTCGACGACGAAGGCCACCGGCACCTCCCCCAGGCGCTCGTCGGGCGCACCCACGACGGCGGCCTCGGCCACCGCGGGGGCCAGCTCCAGGACCTCCTCCACCTGCTCGGGGAAGACCTTGTTGCCGCCGCGGTTGATGAGGATCCCGGCGCGGCCCTCGATCCAGACGAAGCCGTCGACGTCGATCCGCGCGAGGTCGCCGGTCTCCAGGTAGCCGTCGGCGTCGATCCGCGCCGAGAGCTTCTCGCCGGTGGCGTAGCCGGCCGCCATCCGGGAGGTCTTGACGTGCAGCGCGCCGACCTCGCCGACCGCCAGCTCCGCGCCGTCGGCACCCACGACGCGCACCGCGACACCGGGGAGCGGCCGCCCGGCCGCGCCGACCTTCTCCGGGTGCTCGCGGGCGTCGGCGGCGGTCCAGCCGATCACCTCGCCGATCTCGGCCTGCCCGTAGCTGTTGAGCACGAAGACGCCGAAGCGCTCGCGGAACAGTCGCGCCTGGGTCGGCGACAGCGGGGCGGTGATGCTGCGGACGTACCTCAGCGGCGCCAGGCTCTCGATGCCCGAGGCGTTGAGCATCGCGATCGCGGCCGGCGGCAGGACGACCGAGCGGATGCCGAAGCGGCCGACCAGCTCGGCGAACCGGTCCGCCCGGAAGCGGTCCATGATCACCAGTGGCGCGCCGGCCCGGAGGCCGAACAGCGAGTTGTAGATGCCCGAGTTCAGCGACAGGGACACCGGGATGAGGTTCGGCGAGGGCTTGCGCGTCGGGTCCGAGCCGCCGGCGCGCAGCGGGCCGAGCACCCGGTCGAGGAGCTCCAGGTAGCCGCCGTGGGTGTGCAGGATCGCCTTCGGTGGCCCGGTGGTGCCCGACGTCCAGGTGATGAAGGCGGTGCCGTCGTCGTACCGGCGACGCTCACCGTCGAGGGCGAGGATGCGCACCGACGCGCCGCCCGTCCCGTCCCCCTCGATCATCGCCGCGGGCAGCGTCGCGGCCAGGGCGTGCTCGATCTCGGTGGGGGGCGCGGCCGGGTTGAGCGGCACGAAGACCGCGCTGGCGGCCCAGACCGCCATCATCGCGATGACGCACTCGGGAGCGTTGTCCAGCCGGACGGCGACGGCGTCCCCCGCGGTCACGCCGAGCCCGCGCAGCTCCGCCGCCCACGCCCGGCAGGCCGCCCGCGCCTCACCGGCGGTCATCGAGCGCGTGGCGGTGTGCAGCAGCGCCTGGTCGTCGGCCGCCGGATGGTCCAGCAGCAGGGTCGCGAGGGAGCCCTCGGCCAGCTCGGCGGCCGTCACGGGCGAGCTCCCCGCGCGAGCCGGCGGACCAACACCCGTCCCCGCATGCGGCGCACTCCCGTCGGCGGTCCGCGACCCCGACCGGGTCGCCGTCCTCACTATCATTACAACTATAGCCGCCGCGGCGTCCCTACGGGACCCCTCCGTGCACGGCCCCCGGCAACGACAGCGCGGGGCCGGTCACGGTCGCGCCGTGCCCGGCCCCGCGCTGCAGGAGGCCGTCCAGTCCCCCGGCCGCCGCCCGCTCCGGAGGAGCCGCCGGCGCCGGGAGCGCACTCACTGCGGCATGGAGGCGAAGTACTCCTTCGCGGTCTGCAGGTTGTCGATCGGCATCGTGTAGCCCTGCTCCAGGCCGATCCGGGTGATCTTCCAGCCCTCGGCGGTGCGCCGGTAGGTGTTGGTGTAGCGCGACATGCTGAAGGCGGCGGCACCGTTCTGGTACCCGGTCAGGATGATCAGGTTCGACTCCTGGACGGCGGTGTCGCCGTCGACCGTGACGCCGTAGTCGACACCGGTCTGGAAGACGCGCGGCAGCAGGCCCTGCTCGCCGTGGTACGGCTTGAAGTAGGCCAGCAGCGCCTCGCGGCCGGTCGGCCCGGTGCCGGGCTCGTGCAGGCCCTGGACCTCGATGGTGGCGTCGTCGGTGAGCAGGTCGATCCCCTCCATCGTGCGGTGGGTGGGGATGCCGTTGAAGCCACCGGTGCAGGCGCGGTGCCAGCGGCGGAAGACGTCGTTGATGGCGCGGACGTCCTCCAGCTCGCGGACCCGGGCCTCCAGGGCCTCCAGGCGGGCGATGACATCGGAGCCGACGTCGGCGGTGTTCGACTGCTCGACGGATGCGGTCATCGGGGGAACTCCTCCAGTACAGGCCGCGGTCCGCGGCGGCGCGTGCGGCGACAGGGGCGATGGGCGGCGGCGTACCGCGAGCGGGGCCGGGACCCACCTGGGCCGCCCCCGGACGCTAACACCGCAGGTGACCCCCATCAATACAAAGATGAGGGGTTGCCGGTCACCAGGTGGGGAGGGCCACCGGTTCGGCTCCGCGCCACCCGGGGGCCAGCGTCGCGATGTCGTGGACGACGCCGCGCAGCGCCTCTCCGCGCAGCGTGTAGCTGACGTGGCGCCCGCGCCGGTGCGCGTCGATCAGGCCGGCCCGGGCCAGCACCTTGGTGTGGTACGAGATCGTCGGCTTCGAGAGGGGCAGCACGTCCTGGAGGGCCTCGCAGGACAGCTCCCCGTCCTCGCCGAACAGCGTCACGATCCGCCACCGGGTGGGGTCCGCGAGGACCTTGAGGACCTCGTCCCTGCTGGCACCCTCGTCCATCTGCCTGCTCCCGCCGGGACAGCCGTGCACGAACCGATCCCATCATTGCTATCACATACCTGATGGCGGCGGTGCCAGGATGGACCGACCACTCCGTCGTCCAGGGGGCACCGATGGCCGCAGACCCGTCCGGCGGGGAGAGCGCGCCGGGCGGCCTCGCCGAGGTGGCCCGGCGGCACCCCGACCGCCCGGCGGTGGTCACCCCCGACGGCGAGGTGATCGGCTTCGGGGCCCTCGGCGCCCGGGTGAACGCGGTCTCGCACCACCTGCGTGCCCTGGGGCTCGGCGAGGGGGACGTCGTCGCGGCGGTCGTGCCGAACGGTCCGGAGTACCTCGAGCTCGTGCTGGCCACGGCGCAGGTGGGGATGTACTTCGTGCCGGTCAACCGGCACCTGTCCCCGCCCGAGGTCGCCTTCATCGTCGGCGACAGCGGCGCCCGGGTCCTGGTCGCCGACGCCGGCACGGCCGCGGAGCTCCCCGCGGAGGTCCTCCCCCGGCACCGGTTCACCGTCGGCGGCACGGCGGCCGGCTGGCGGCCCTACGCCGAGCTGGGCGCCGGGCACCCTCCCTCGGCGCCGGAGGACCGCACCGCCGGCCAGGTCATGGCCTACACCTCCGGGACCACCGGGCGGCCGAAGGGCGTGCGGCGGGCCCTCCCCGGTGTGCCACCGGAGGCCGCCCTGACCCGCGCCCAGGGCCTGATCCTCCGGTACGGCGCCCGGCCGGGAACGGGCGTGCACCTGGTCTGCTCGCCGCTGTACCACGCCGCGCCGGGCAGCCACGCCGTCGGCTTCCTGCACCTCGGGCACACGGTCGTCATCGAGCGGTCCTTCGACGCGGAGACGTTCCTGCGGGACGTCGAGGCGCACCGGGTCACCAGCACGCACATGGTCCCGACGCACTTCCACCGGATCCTCGCGCTGCCCGAGGCGACCCGCCGGCGCCACGACACCTCCAGCCTGCGGATCGTCGCCCACGCCGGCGCCCCCTGCCCGGTCGACGTCAAGCGCCGCATGCTCGAGGAGTGGGGGCCGGTCCTCTGGGAGTACCTGGGCTCGACCGAGGGCGTGGTCACGCTGGTCTCCCCGCAGGAGTGGCCCGCGAAGCCCGGCACGGTGGGGCGCCCCCTGCCCGGCATGGTGGTCTCGATCGTGGGGGACGACGGCGCGGAGGCCGCGGCGGGCGAGCCCGGCACCATCTGGTTCGGCGTCCAGGGCGCGCCGCCGTCGTTCGAGTACCACGGCGACCCGCAGAAGACGGCCGAGAGCCGCCGCGGGGACCTGGTGACGGCCGGCGACTCCGGGTTCGTGGACGACGACGGCTACGTGTTCCTGCTCGACCGCCGGACCGACCTCGTCATCACCGGCGGGGTGAACGTCTACCCCGCCGAGGTCGAGCAGCACCTGCTCGCCCACCCCGCCGTGCACGACGCCGCGGTCGTCGGCCTGCCCGACCCGGAGTGGGGCCAGTCGGTGCTCGCCGTCGTCCAGCCGGCCCCCGGGACCGCGGCCGACGACGCCCTGCGTGCGGAGCTCGAGGCGCACTGCCACCGCGGTCTCGCCGCCTTCAAGCGGCCGCGGCGGATCGAGTTCGTCGCCGACTTCCCGCGGACGGAGTCGGGCAAGCTGCAGCGGCGGCGGATCCGCGACCTGTTCGCCGGGGCCGCCGCGCCGGAGTGAGCCGCCGGCAGCGGGGCCGGCGGTACCGGACGTCCGAGGAGGACACCAGTGGATCGGATCTGCGAGGGCCGCGTGGCCGTCGTCACCGGGGCGGGCCGCGGCCTGGGCCGCTCGCACGCCCTGGAGCTGGCCCGGCAGGGGGCCCGCGTCGTGGTCAACGACCTGGGCGGCGGGCCGGACGGCACGGGCAGCGACCCCGCGGTGGCCGAGGCCGTCGCCGAGGAGATCCGCGCGGCCGGGGGCGAGGCCGTCGCCAGCGGGCACGACGTCGCCGACTCCGACGCGGCGCGCGAGCTGGTCCGGCTGGCGGTCGACACGTTCGGCGGTCTCGACGTCCTGGTCGCCAACGCCGGGATCCTGCGCGACCGGACCCTGGCGGGGATGACCGACGAGGACTGGGACACGGTGGTGCGGGTGCACCTCCGGGGCACCTTCGCCCCGGCCCGGGCCGCCGCGGCCCACTGGCGCGACCGGGCCAAGGCGACCGGCGCCGGCGTCGACGGCCGGCTCATCTGCACCACGTCACCGGTCGGGCTCTACGGCAACTTCGGCCAGACCAACTACATCGCCGCCAAGGGCGGGATCGCCTCCTTCACCCTGGGCGCCGCACCGGAGCTGGCCCGGTACGGCGTCACGGTGAACACGATCGCGCCGACGGCGGCGACCCGGCTCGTCCTGGGTCTCGTGACCGGCGAGGCGGCCGAGGAGCTCGCCACGAAGTTCGACCCCGCGTTCGTCTCCCCCGTCGTCGCCTGGCTCGCGAGCCCGCAGAGCGCGGCGGTCACCGGCCGGGTCTTCGACGTCCGCGGCAACCGGGTCGCGCTCGTCGAGTCGTGGCGGATCGGCGCCGAGGTGCTGCGCGACGAGCCCTGGGACGCCGCAGCGCTCGGCGACGTCGTCTCCGACCTCGTGGCGAAGGCGGCACCCAACCCCGACATCAGCGGGTACGTGCAGGACGGGGGTCGCTGAGATGCCGCTGGACCTCGACGCCGTCGGCCAGGAGTGGGACGCCGGCCGGAGCACCTGGACGTCGAAGGACGCCCTGCTCTACGCGCTCGGCGTGGGCGCCGGCGCTCCCGACCCGCTCGACGAGCTGCAGTTCACCACCGAGAACACCCACGAGGTGCCGCAGCGCGTGCTGCCCACCTTCGCCGTCGTGGCCGGGGGCTGGACCGGGACGGGCGGCGCCGGACCGTCGCTCGGCGACTTCCCGCTGCAGGCGATCCTGCACGCCGAGCAGTCGGTGACGCTGCACGGCGAGCTGCCCGCCGAGGGCAGCGTCCGCCTCACCTCGTCGGTCACCGGCATGTACGACAAGGGCCGCGACGCGCTCATCGTGACCGAGGGCCGCGCCCGCGACGCGGTCACCGGCGCGCCCCTGTACGAGACCTCGGCGACGATCTTCGTGCGGGGCGAGGGCGGCTGGGGCGGCGACCGGGGACCGAGCACGCCGTGGGCGGTGCCCGACCGCCCCGCCGACTCCGTGGTCACCTATGCGACCCGCACGGACCAGGCGCTGCTCTACCGGCTCTCGGGTGACCGCAACCCGCTGCACTCCGACCCGTGGCTGGCGCGGCAGGCCGGCCTGGACCGGCCGATCCTGCACGGCCTGTGCACCTACGGGTTCACCGGCCGCGCCCTGCTGCACACCGTCTGCGGCTCCGACCCGGCCCGCTTCGGCAGCATCTCGGCCCGGTTCTCGGCGCCGGTCCTGCCCGGTCAGGAGCTGACCGTGCACATGTGGACCGAGGAGGACGGGTGCCTGTTCCAGACCCGGGTCGGCGACACCGTCGTCCTCGATCGCGGCCGGCTCACGATCGCGGGGTGACCGCTGGCCCGGCGGAGGTCGGGTGGTGGTCCGGCAGGCGCGTCACGGGCGCTCGGTCAGCGCGCGGAACTCGCGGGTCTCCGCGGCGTGGGCGTCGGCCAGCGAGCCGCGCAGGGTCGCGGCGACCACCCGCTTGACCGCGGCGACCGCCCGCGGGTCGTTGGCGGCGATCTGCTCGGCGACTGTCAGTGCCCGCGACAGCGCCGTCCCGTCGGGGACGACCTCGCTGACGAACCCCCGGTCCCGCAGGTCGGCCGCCCCGAACCGGGCCCCGGTGAGCAGCACCTGCATCGCGGCGGCGTAGCCGATCTGGCGGGGCAGCCGGGCCACCGACCCGCCACTCGCGATGAACCCGTGCCGCACCTCGGGCAGGGCGAACACCGCCGACTCCCCCGCTATCCGCACGTCGGTCGCGCCGACCAGCTCCATGCCCGCGCCCATGCAGACCCCCTCCACGGCGGCCACCACCGGGACCTCCAGGTCGGCGTCCCGGAGCACGGCGGCGTTCACCGTCGCCCAGACCGCCCGGCCGCCACCCGCGCCCGACCGGGCGGCCTCGGCCAGGTCCCGCCCGAAGGTCGCCAGGTCCGCGCCGGAGGAGAAGTCCGCCCCGCCGGTCACCACGCAGGCCCGCGCCCCGCTGCCGGCCACCTCCGCCCAGGCCGCGGCCAGCTCCCGGAAGCCCTCGAGCGTGAGAGCGTTGCGCCGCTCCGGGCGGTGCAGCGTCACCTGGACCACGTGCGGCAGCGGCCGGCTCAGTTCGATCACCCCGCGATCGAAGCACCTCAACCCATAGTGATCGCTATCCATCTTGGTTAAGTTGGCAATGACAGCGTCGTCGCGCCGCGCAGCGGCTGAGCAGAGGGGCACTCGGTGGAACAGCTGAGCGGGAGGACCGCCGTCGTCACCGGAGGCGGGAACGGGATCGGGCTGGCCACGGGCCGGCGGCTGGCGCGCGAGGGCATGCGGGTCGTGCTCGCCGACCGCGACGCCGAGGCCGTCGGGGCCGCCGAGGCGGAGCTGCGCGGCGAGGGCCTCGAGGTGACCGGCGTGCCGGCCGACGTGTCGGATCCGGACGCGAACCAGCGGCTGGCCGACGTCGCCTTCGAGACCTACGGCGGCGTGCACGTGCTCCACCTCAACGCCGGCATCGGCGGCACCCAGCCGCTGCTGGACCCGGAGACGAAGACCTGGGAGCGGGTCGTCGGGGTCAACCTGCTCGGGGTGGTGTGGGGCATCAAGGCGTTCGTCCCGCGCATGGTCGCCTCCGGCGAGGAGGGCCTGGTGATCGCCACCAGCTCCGGCGCCGGGG
The DNA here is from genome assembly GCF_019799905.1 of Trujillonella endophytica. Classification (GTDB taxonomy): domain Bacteria; phylum Actinomycetota; class Actinomycetes; order Mycobacteriales; family Geodermatophilaceae; genus Trujillonella; species Trujillonella endophyticus_A. The sequence continues at coordinate 43,611 of NZ_JABGCI010000012.1, forward strand.
CCGAGGGGACCTCCTACCGGTCGGCGCCCTACGCGGCGACGAAGAACGCCGTCGTCTCCGTGATGGAGGCCCTCTACGGGGAGCTGAAGGACGTCGGGGCGGCCGTGCGCGCGGCGGTCCTCTTCCCGCCGCTGACCGAGAGCAGCATGGGCAACCCTCGCGTCGAGGCGTGGCTGCGCGACAACGGCGTCCCCACCACCCTGATGCAGCCCGCGGACGTCGCCGAGTTGCTGCTCGACGGCATCCGCAACGAGCGCTTCTACATCCGCATCGGCGAGAAGCAGAACGAGGGCCTGTTCGACGGCGCGCTCTCCGCCGAGTACTTCGCCTGGAACGAGGGTGTCATCCGCGGCCGCGCCGAGGCCCAGCTCGCCGACACCTCCCCCGACGGCCACCTGTGGTGACCCGCCGGTGAAGCCCGCGGAGTTCGAGCACCACGCCGCCTGCTCGCTCGAGGAGGCGCTGACGCTGCTCACCGAGCTGGGCGACGACGTCAAGGTGCTCGCCGGGGGCCAGAGCCTGGTGCCGCTGCTGGCGCTGCGACTGGCCACCCCCGGCCACCTCGTCGACATCAACGGCGTGACGGAGCTGGCCACCATCGCGAACGGGGACGGGCTGCGCATCGGGGCCACGACCCGCCACCGCCAGGTGGAGCGGTCCCCCGAGGTCGCCGCGGCCAACCCGCTGCTGGCCGCCGCGGTGCGCCGCATCGGGCACACGGCCATCCGCAACCGCGGGACGATCGGCGGCACGGTGGCCCACGCCGACCCGGCCGCCGAGATCCCCGCGGTGATGGTCCTGCTCGACGGCTCGGTGGAGACCCGGAGCAGCGCCGGCGGCCGCACCATCGCCGCCGCCGACCTCTTCGACGGCTACTTCACCACCACGCTGGAGCCCGACGAGCTGCTGACGACCGTGCACGTGCCGGCGCTGCCCGCGGGCACCGGCTGGTCGGTCCAGCAGTTCAGCCGCCGCAGCGGCGACTACGGCATCGTCACCGTGCTCGCGACCCTCGCCCTCGGCGGCGGCGGGCGGGTCTCCGCGGCCCGCGTGGCCTACGCCGGCGTGGACGCCCTCCCCGTGCGCTCGGCGGTCGCGGAGTCCGCGCTGGTCGGGCAGACCCCGTCGGACGAGCTGTGGACGTCGGTCGGGCACGACGCGGCCGCCGTCCTCGAGCCCGGCAGCGACCTCAACGGCTCGGCCGACTACCGGCGGCACCTCGCCGCCACGCTCACGGCCCGCGCCCTCCGACAGGCCACCGAGCGGGCCGGTACGACAGAGAGCCTGGAGCAGGCATGACCGAGCGAACCGTCCGGCTGACGGTCAACGGCGTCCCCTACGAGCGGTCCGTCGAGGCGCGGCGGACCCTCACCGACCTCATCCGCGAGGACCTGCGGCTGACCGGCACCCACGTCGGCTGCGAGCACGGCGTGTGCGGCGCCTGCACCGTGCTGCTGGACGGCGACGCGGTGCGGGCGTGCCTGATGCTCGCCGTCCAGGCCGACGGCAGGGAGATCCGCACCATCGAGGGGCTGGAGGTCGACGGCCGGCTGCACCCGCTGCAGGAGGCGCTGCGCGACTGCCACAGCTTCCAGTGCGGCTTCTGCACGCCGGGCTTCGTGATGACGGCGGTCGCGCTGCTGGAAGACGGCGCGGGGGTGGGCGGGGAGGTCACGGAGGGCGAGCTCCGCGAGGAGCTGTCGGGCAACCTGTGCCGCTGCACCGGCTACCAGTCGATCGTCGCGGGGGTCGCCGAGGCGGTCCGCCGCGTGAACGGGGACGGCGGCGGCGCCGGCGCCGACGCGCAGCGGGTCGAGGAGATCACCCGATGAGGATGGTCGGCGCGAAGGTCCCCCGGGTGGAGGACCGCCGGATCCTGACCGGTCGCGGCCACTACGTCGACGACGTGCAGCTGCCCCGCATGGTGCACGCGACGTTCCTGCGCAGCCCGGTCCCGCACGGGCGCATCACGCACCTGGACGTGTCGGCGGCACGGTCGGCGCCGGGCGTGCACGCCGTCTACACGGGCGCGGACATGAAGGCACTGAGCAAGCCGATCCGCAGCCCCCTCTCCCAGGGCGCCATCCCGGAGATCTACCCGCTGGTGACCGACCGCGTGCTGTTCGTCGGCGACCTGGTGGCGATGGTCGTGGCCGACAGCCGGTACCTGGCCGAGGACGCCGCCGGGATGATCGACGTCGAGTACGAGGACCTGCCCGTCGTCATCGACTACGCGGCCGCCCTGGACCCGTCGGTGCCGCCGCTGTTCCCCGACCTGGAGAGCAACGTGCTGCACACGGCCACGAAGGAGGCCGGCGACGTCGACGCCGCCTTCGCCGCGGCCGACCGGGTCCTCGAGGTCACCCTCAGCCAGCACCGCATCGCCAACGTGCCGATCGAGACCCGCGGCGGCGTGGCCGACTACGACCCGGGCTCCGGCGAGCTGACCCTGCACGCGGCCACCCAGGCGCCGCACGGCCTGCGGCTGCAGATGGCGAACACGCTGGACCACCCGATGGACCGGCTGCGGGTGCTCACCCAGGACGTCGGCGGCGCCTTCGGGCTCAAGGGCAACATCTTCCGGGAGGACTTCTGCCTGGCGCTGGCCGCCAGGCAGCTGGCCCGGCCGGTGAAGTGGATCGAGGACCGCAACGAGCACCTCATGGCCTCCGGCCACGCCCGCGAGGAGCGGATCAGCGCGCGGGTGGCGGTCACCGACGACGGCGACATCCTCGGTCTCACGGCGGAGCTCGACCTCGACCACGGCGCCTACCCCGGCATGCCGTTCTCGGCGACGTCGTTCACCGGGGTCATCTCGCTGCTGATGCCCGGGCCCTACAAGATCCGCGGGTACCGCTGCGACACCCGTGTCGTCGCGACCAACAAGGCCACCTACGTGGCCTACCGCGGCCCGTGGGCCATGGAGACCTGGACCCGCGAGCGGCTGATCGACATGGTCGCCACGGAGCTCGGCCTCGACCCGGCGGAGGTGCGGCGGCGGAACCTGCTCGAGGGTGCCGACGACGACCGCATGGTCACCGGCCCCACCGTCCGCGGCATCACCACCCGGCACTGCCTGGACACCGCACTCGAGCGGATCGACTACGCCGGCTTCCGGCGGGAGCAGGAGGCCGCGCGCGCCGAGGGCCGGTACCTCGGCATCGGCATGGCCGCGTTCATCGAGAACGCCCCCGGGCCCAAGGAGATGCGGCCGAACGGCGGCTTCACCGGCGGCGAGGCCGCGCGGGTGCGGCTGGAGATGGACGGCCGGCTGACCGTCTTCACCGCGCAGTCGCCGCACGGGCAGGGGCACGAGACGACGCTGGCCCAGCTCGCCGCCGACGAGATGGGCGTGCCGTTCGAGCAGGTCCGCGTCGTCCACGGCGACACCCAGGTCACCCCCTTCAACATCCTGGGCACCGGCGGCAGTCGCGCCGCGACCTGGGGCAGCGGGGCGACCATGGTGGCCACCCGCAAGCTGCGGCAGAAGGTGCTGGCCATCGCCGCGGGGCAGCTGGAGATCGACCCGGCCGACCTGCAGATCGTCGACGGCGTCGTCAGCCCGAAGGGCGTGCCGGGCAAGGAGATCCCGCTGGCCCGGCTCGCCGGGCAGATGACCCTGATGCCGCAGACGGCGCCGCCCGGCACGGACGCCAACCTGCAGGCCGAGGAGCGCTTCACCGGCGAGGAGACCACCGGCAGCGGCTGGTCCGGCGGCGTGCACGCCTGCATCGTCGAGGTCGACCTCGGCACCGGCGGGGTGGAGATCAAGCGCTGGGTCGTCGTCGAGGACTGCGGCCGGATCATCAACCCGGCGATCGTCGACGGGCAGATCCGCGGCGGGGTCGCGCAGGGCATCGGGCAGGTCCTGTACGAGCGGATCCCCTACGACGACGAGGGCACGTTCATGGCGGGCACGTTCATGGACTACCTGCTGCCGACGTCGGCCGAGATCCCGGAGATCGAGATCGTGCACGTCGAGCCCGAGGACGACGAGGTCGACGGCGGCGTCGGCTTCCGCGGGGTCGGCGAGGGCGGCATGATCGTCGCCCCCGCGACGCTGACCAACGCGATCTCCGACGCGCTGGCACCGTTCGGGGCGCGGGTCACCGAGCAGTACCTGCCGCCGGCGGAGGTGCTCCGGCTCGCGGGTGTCGTCGGAGCGGGCGCGGCCTGACGCTCGCCGCCGTCGTGCGCCTGTCCACCTCTCGACCGCGTCGAGAGGTGGACAGGTGCACACCGGCAGAGGGAACCGCCCCCGTCACCAGACGAGGGGCCGGGCTCCCCCGCCGGTCACCCGCACGACCTGGCCGCTGACGTACCGGGCGGCGTCGGACGCCAGGAAGGCCACGACCTCCGCGACGTCCTCGGGGGTGCACACCCGCCCGGCCGCCGCCCCCTCGGCGAAGCGCGCCACCGCGGCGTCGTCGAAGATCGCCCGCACTCCCTCGGTGAGCACGAACCCGGGAGCGACGACGTTGCTGCGGATGCCCCGGGTGCCGTAGTTGGCCGCCGTGTACGCCGACAGGGTCTCCAGCGCGGCCTTCGCCGTCCCGTAGGCGACGTGCGAGCCGGTCGGGTTCACCGCCGCGCCGGACGACGTGCTGACGATCGACCCGCCGCCGGTCTCGATCATCGCCGGGATCGCGTGCCGGCAGCCGTACACCGCGGCCATCACGACCATGTCGAAGGCGCCGCGCCAGGCCTCGTCCGGGGTGCCGACGGTGTCGGTGTCCAGCGGGAACTGCGTGACGGCGTTGTTGTGCAGCACGTCGAGGCGGCCGAAGGCGTCCAGCGCCGTCGTCACCAGGCCGGCGACGGCGTCCTCGTCGGTGACGTCGGCGTCCCGGGCCACCGCCGCCTCCCCCAACTCTGCCGCGACCCGCTCCACGCCGAGGCCGTCGACGTCGGCCAGCACCACGCGCGCGCCCTGCGCGACCAGCAGGCGGCCGGTGGCCGCGCCGATCCCGCGCGCCGCCCCGGTGACGATCGCGACCCGGCCGGCCAGCGGCCCGCCGGTGACCGGCCCGACGGTCACTTGGCGACGAAGACGTCGAAGGAGTGCAGCGAGTCCTGGTACTCGACCATGCGCCGGATCCGGCCCTCGCCGTCGAACTCGAAGAGCTGGTGGTAGCGGTTCTCGTAGGTGCGGCCGCTCGCCGCGATGACCGCGGAGCCGGTGGAGACGGCGGCCACCCGGTCCTCCTCCGCGGTCGTCGAGTGCACGTCCATCCGGAACCGCTGGTCCACCGCGCCGGCCACGGTCGCGCGCAGGACGGCGAGGGTCGTCGCCCGGTCCCGCGTCCCGCCGCTCAGGCCCGGGGAGCCGGCGAGCGCGGTCGACTGGGTCGTGCCGACGAAGGGCAGCTCCCACACGAAGTCCGGGGCCAGCAGCTCCTCCAGCGCGGCGAAGTCGCCGTCGCCGAGCGCGCGTGCGAAGGCCAGGACCGCCTGCCGGTTGCGCTCCACCGTGCCGGCTCCGGCGGCGAAGCGGCGCATCAGCGTGACGTTGAAGCCGAACCACTGCTCGGGGTCCAGGTGCAGCTGGTGCACCGCCATCTCCGCCTCGTCGGCGTTGCCCTGGCGGCTGTCGTACTCGTAGCGGATGCGGAAGCCGCGCGAGTCCAGCCAGCTCCGAGCGGTCGCGACGTCCCGGATCTCGAAGACCAGCGGGCCCAGCTGGCCCTCGCCGAACTCGGCCAGCCGGCGGCCGACGCTGCTGCTGGTGTCGTCCGGGTGGGGGGCGATGAACTCGAGCCCGCGCTCGAAGTCCGTGGCCGACAGCGCGCCGTGCCCGGAGATCGGGATGGGCTCGGGCAGCCGCAGCCCGAACGCCTCGTTGAACTGCGCCACGGCGTCGCGGATCCGCGCCTGATCGATGACGAGCTCGACGCGGTTCAGACCGATGACGTCCACGGCGGCATAGTAACTACGATGCGGCCCGGACCACGGGGCTGCGTCAGCGGACGGTGCGGAAGAAGGCGCGGACCTCCGCTACGAAGACCTCCGGCTGCTCGAGGGCGGCGAAGTGCCCGCCGGCCGGCAGCTCGCTCCACCGGCGGATGTCGGTGAACGCCCGCTCGGCCCAGCGGCGCGACGGCGTGTAGATCTCCCGCGGGAAGATCGCCGCACCCGTCGGGACCGACGTCGGCGGCCAGGCGGGGCGCCGGAAGCTCTCCCGGTACAACCGCGCCGAGGAGGCGGCCGTGGCGGGGACCCAGTAGAGCATCGCGTTGTCGAGCAGGCGGTCGGCGCCGAGCGCGGCCACCGGGTCGTCGTCGCAGTCCGCCCAGGCGGCGAACTTCTCGAGGATCCAGGCGAGCTGGCCCGCCGGTGAGTCGGTCAGGCCGTACCCGAGGGTCTGCGGCCGGGTCGCCTGCTGCGTCGAGTAGCCCGTGCCCTGCTCGCGGTGCTCGGCGAACCGGTCGAGCGCCCGCTGCTCGGCCTCGGTGAGCCCGCCCTCGGGATCGCGGTCGGGCGGGACGGTGACCATGTTCAGGTGGATGCCGGTGAGCCGGTCGGGGAAGGCGTCGGCCAGCGCGCGGGTGACGGTCGCCCCCCAGTCGCCGCCCTGCGCGCCGAACCGCTCGTAGCCGAGCCGGGACATGATCTCCGCCCACGCGGCGGCGATCGCCTCCACACCCCAGCCGGTCCGCGCCGGCCGGTCGCTCCAGCCGTAGCCGGGCAGCGACGGGCAGACGACGGAGAAGGCGTCGGCGGCCTCCCCGCCGTGCGCGACCGGGTCGGTGAGCGGGCCGATCACGTCGAGGAACTCCACCACCGAGCCGGGCCACCCGTGCGTGAGCACCAGCGGCATCGCGCCGGCGTGCGGCGAGGGGACGTGGACGAGGTGGATGCCGAGCCCGTCGACCGTCGTCCGGTACTGCGGGAACCGGTTGAGCCGCTGCTGCCGGGCCGGCCAGTCGTACTCCTCCGCCCAGTACCGGCACAGGTCCCGCAGGTAGGCCTCGGGCACCCCCTGCGACCAGTCGGCGACCGGCTCCGGCTCGGGCCAGCGGGTGCGGCGCAGCCGGTCCCGGAGGTCGTCGAGGACCGCGGGCGCGACGTCGACGGTGAAGGGCTCGAAGCCGGGCTGGGTCACTGGGGCCTCCTCAGGTGAGCACGGCGGCGGCCCACGCATGCAGGCGCTCGAACAGCCGGCCGTGGTTCGGGCTCGCGACGGAGTGGTGGCCGGAGTCCGGCACCCGGTACAGCGTGAGGTCGCCGGTGCCGACGAACTCGGGCGCGACCGCCTCGAGCGGTGCGCCGATGTCGCGGTCGCCGTGGGCGAGGAACACCGGGACGTCGAGCGCGGCGATCTCCTCGCGTGCGTTCCCCGGCACCATCGACGCCAGCCCGACCAGCGCCAGCAGCGGCGCGCTCGCGCGGGCGAGCGCGCCCTTGACGCCGTCGTCGGTCGACGAGTCGCGCCCGTGCCGGCGGTCGAGGTCGGGCAGCGGCGTGCCGAACCGGTCGCGGACCAGGTCGGGCAGCGCGCCGCGCAGGCCGTCGGGGTCGTCGGCGTAGCGGGCGAGCGCCGCGTCGAGCTGCTCGGGCATCCCCCGACCGCCGTAGCCGAGCAGGGCGAGGGCGTCGCAGCCGCGGTGGCGGGCCTGCTGGATGACGAGGAGGCCCGCGCCGGCGGAGTGCCCGCAGCCGACGGTGCGCAGGTCCGGCAGCGCCGGCAGCCCGTCGACGAGGTCCCCGGCGCGCACGCCCGCGGCGACGTGCCGGAGGACGGCGGCGTCCACGTCGGCGACCACGTACGGGGTGAGCCCGTACGGGTCGGCCGGCACGCTGCTCTCGCCCACCCCGAGGTGGTCCACGGTCACCGCGACGTGCCCGCGGGCGGCGAGGAACCGGGCCAGGCCGTGGCTGCCGTCGAGGTCCCAGTACCGCCGCGACATGCCGCCGCCGGGCAGCAGCCACCAGAGCACCGGCTGCGGCTCGACGCCCGGCGGCGGCGCGAAGACGTCGACGACGACCCGCTCCCCGCCCGGCGGGGCCACCGCGCGGACGTCGACGGCGACGGTCACCGGCCCGGTCACGCGCCGAGCACCGCCCACCCGCCGGCGGGCAGGACGACGCGGCCGTCCCGGAGCTCGGCGCTGCCCGCCAGCACCGTCGTCGCCCCCGGGACGCGCAGCGTCGCCGGCGCCGCGGCCGTGGAGAGGGCGACGAGCAACCGGCTGCCCTCCCCCGCCGACGCGTAGACCAGCGTCCGGTTGGCGGCGTCGAGCACCTCGGTGCGGGCGGCGTGCAGCCAGGGGTGGCGCCGGCGCAGGCCGAGCAGCTCCTGGTGCAGCGCGACGGTGGGCAGGCCGAGCGGGGAGAGCTCCGCCGGGGTGGCGGGGAACGGCGGGCGCACGGCGTCGTCCCCACCGGCGCGGTCCTCCTTGACCCCGCGGAAGGCGTGCTCGTCGCCGGCGTAGACGGCCGGGGTGCCGCCCACGGTCGCCAGCACGACGAGCGCGTGCGCCAGGTGCGCGGGGTCGGTCAGCCGGCTGGCGATGCGGGTGACGTCGTGGTTGCCGAGGAACGTGTAGGGGACGAACCGCTGCAGGAACCCGTCGTGCCGGCCGAGCGCGTGCGCGAGCTCGTGCAGGTTGGCGTCGTTGAGCGAGCTCCAGACGGCCTTCCACAGCTCGTACTGGGTGACCGAGTCCAGGCCGCTCTCGGCGACGAAGCGCGGGTAGTCGCCGTGGATGACCTCGCCCATGAGGTAGGCGTCGGGGTGCCGCGCCCGCACGCGCTCGGTGACCTGCGCCCAGAACGCCGTCGGCACGGCGTAGGCGGCGTCGAGCCGCCAGCCCGACGCCCCCCGGTCGAGCCAGTGGCTCATCACCTCGGCGACGTGGTCGACGACGGCCGGCTCGCCGTGGTCCAGCGCCACGAGCGAGGAGTGGCCCTCGAAGTCGTCGTAGTCGGGCTCGACGCCGGGCCGCCAGGCCTCGGGACCGCCGGGCCAGCGCAGCCGGAACCACGACGCGGTGGGTGCGTCCGGCCCCTGCTCGAGCACCGCCCGGAAGGCGGGGTGGCCTCGGCCGACGTGGTGGAACACGCCGTCGAGCAGCACCCGGATGCCCCGGTCGGACGCGGCGCTGACCAGCGCGTCGAGGTCGGCGTCGTCGCCCAGCCGCGGGTCGACGCGGAGGTGGTCGGTCGTGTCGTAGCCGTGCGTCTCGGAGGCGAAGACGGGACCCAGCGCGATGCCCGAGGCGCCGAGGGCCACGAGGTGGTCCAGCCAGGCGCTCAGGTGGCCGAGGCGGTGCACGACCGGGGCGTCGGGGTCGCGTCGCTGCTCCGCGCCGACGAAGCCCAGCGGGTAGACGTGCCACCAGATGACGTGCTCGACCCAGGCCGGCTCCCGTTGTCCCACTCCCCCACCCTGCACCCGGGGCGTCCTGCCCGCCGAGCTGGGTAATGCGGTCGCGCCGGAGCCGACAACCGCGTTGACTGCGCCTCCTGTCCGGGCGCGGTGTCCGGTCAGGAACGCACGGAGAGGACGATGGAGAAGATCAACGACCGGCTGCTCAACTGGGCCTCGATCCTCGAGGGCAGCACCCGGGAGCAGGCCGAGCGCACCGCCGCGATGCCGTTCATCCACCCGCACCTGGCCCTCATGCCCGACGCGCACCTGGGCAAGGGCGCGACGGTCGGCTCGGTGATCCCCACCGACGGCGCGATCATCCCGGCGGCGGTCGGCGTGGACATCGGCTGCGGGATGATGGCGGTGCGGACCCAGTTCGAGGCCGGCGATCTGCCTGCCGGCTCACGGGGCGACCTCGCCGTCCTGCACGGCTGGATCGCGCGGGCGATCCCGCTGTCGGCGGGCAGGTACAACAAGCGGCTCACCGACACCGCCGAGCCGCGGGTCGCGGAGCTGCGGGCGATGCCCGGCGTCGGTCAGGCCGACGCCGCCGCGCCGCACTGGCCGATGCAGCTCGGGTCGCTGGGCTCGGGCAACCACTTCATCGAGGTCTCGCTGGACGAGGCCGACCAGGTGTGGCTGTTCCTGCACTCCGGCTCGCGCGGGGTGGGCAACAAGCTGGCGAGCAAGCACATCGCGATCGCGCAGGCCCGCTGCCGCGAGAAGGGCATCGAGCTGGCCGACCGGGACCTCGCGTACCTGGAGGAGGGCGAGGAGTCCTTCGACCGCTACATCGAGGCGCTGCGGTGGGCGCAGCGGTTCGCCTTCCTCAACCGCGAGGAGATGATGGACCGCGTCGTCGAGCAGCTCGGCCGGTACCTCAAGACCGACGTCCAGCGGCTCGAGACCGTGAACTGCCACCACAACTACACCGAGCGCGAGGAGCACTACGGGCGCGAGGTGTGGCTGTCGCGGAAGGGCGCGATCTCCGCGCGCGAGGGGCAGTGGGGGCTGATCCCGGGCTCGATGGGGACGGCGTCCTACGTCGTCGTCGGCAAGGGCGACCCGGAGTCGCTCTGCTCGTCCCCGCACGGCGCCGGGCGGAACTTCTCCCGGACGGCGGCGCGGAAGCGCTTCACCCGGGCGGACCTCGAGAAGCGGATGGCCGGGATCGCCTGGGGGCACTCGGACGCGTTCCTCGACGAGCACCCGGACGCCTACAAGCCGATCGACCGGATCATGGCCGACGCCGCCGACCTGGTCGAGATCCGGCACACCCTGCGGCAGATCGTCAACGTCAAGGGCGACTGACCACCCGCCGGCGGCCGGGAGGGGCTCCGCGGGTTCTTGTGCTCTGAGTACTCCTGGACGCAGAGCACAAGAACCCGCACCCCCTCCCGGCCCCGTCAGGCGGCGAGGCCGGTCAGGCCGGCCAGGACGGCGTCGTAGCGCCCGTCGACCTCGGCGAAGCGGAGGAACCGCACCCGGTCCACCAGCACCTCGTCGACGTCGGGCCGCGCGGCGAGGATCGCCATGACCTCGTCGAGGAACTGCTCCAGCGGCATGGCGCGCGCGGAGTCGCGCTGGCCGAGCAGGTCGGTCCGCACCGCCGGCGGCACCAGCTCGGTCACCTGCACCGCGGTGCCGGCGAGCTGGACGCGCAGCGCCTCGGTGTAGGAGTGGACGGCGGCCTTCGTGGCGCTGTAGGTGGGGGTGAGCGGCAGGGGCACGAACGCGAGTCCGGACGACACGGTCATCACCGTGGCCCGCGGCTGCCGGCGCAGCGCGGGCAGGAACGCGTCGATGCTGCGGATCGTGCCGAGCAGGTTGGTGGCGATCGTGCGCTCGGCGACGTCGACGTGCGCCGGGTCGGTCAGGTCCTCCGGCTCCATGATCCCGGCGGTGGTGACCAGGCCGTCGAGGCCGGGGTACGCGGCGGTCACCGCCTCGGCCGACGCCGCGACGGAGGCCGGGTCGGTGACGTCCAGCTGCTGCGTGCCGATGCCGGGGTGCTCCTCGGCGATGCGGGCGAGCAGGTCGGTGCGCCGTCCCCCGACGACGACGGTGCTGCCGGCGTCCCGCAGCCGCAGGGCCAGGCCGAGGCCGATGCCGGAGGTGCCGCCGGTGACGAAGACGGTGCTGTTCATGGTGTCCATGACCCGACCCTGCGCCGCCGCGGACGGCGGTGGCAGAGAGCGCTCATCCAGGGAGCGGCGGTCCCTGGATGCCCCTCCGGCGGCCGGGGAGGATGACGGCGTGGACCGAGCGGAGCTGGCCGACTTCCTGCGTACCCGCCGCCAGCGGCTGCAGCCGGCGGACGTCGGGCTCCCCGCCGGGCTGCGCCGCCGCACCGCCGGCCTGCGCCGGGAGGAGGTCGCGGCGCTGGCCACCATGTCCACCGACTACTACACGCGGCTGGAGCAGCAGCGCGGTCCGCAGCCGTCGGAGCAGATGCTCGCCGCGATCGCCCGTGCCCTGCGCCTCACCCTCGACGAGCGGGACCACCTCTTCCGGCTGGCCGGGCACTCCGCGCCGCTGCGGGTGCGCCCCACCGACCACGTCGCGCCTGCACTGCAGCGGGTGTTCGACCGGCTCGCCGACACCCCGGCGCTGGTCCTGACCGACCTCGCCGAGACACTGCTGCAGAACCGGCTGGCCACCGCGCTGCTCGGCGACGAGACCCGGCACACCGGCCTGGCCCGCAGCGCCCACTACCGCTGGTTCACCGACCCGGCCGACCGCCGGCGCTACCCGGAAGCCGACCACGCACGGCAGAGCCGGCTGCAGGCGGCGGGGCTGCGGGCGGCCCTGACCGCCGGGGCGTCGACGGACCGGGCGGCGGAGATCGTCCGGCGGCTGCTGGCGGTCAGCCCCGAGTTCGCGCACGTGTGGGAGCGCCACGACGTCGGCAAGCGGTTCGAGGACGCCAAGACGATCGTGCACCCCGAGCTGGGTCCGATCGACGTCGACTGCCAGGCGCTGTTCACCGAGAACCAGGCGCAGGTGCTGCTGGTGCTGACAGCGGCCCCGGGCACCGAGGCCGCGGAGAAGCTGGCCCTGCTGTCGGTGATCGGCGAGCAACAGTTCACCACCTGAGCCGCCCGCCCCCTACGGTCCACCGCGTGCCGCTCGACGACCTGCCGCGGATCGACGAGCACGCGCTCCCCGTCGCGGCCCCGCCGGCGACCGCGTGGCGGGCCGTGCTGGCCACGCTGCACGCCACCTTCGCCGCTGCCGGCGCCGCCGCGGCCGCCCGGGTGCTGGGCTGCGACCCGCCATCGACGTCCGGGTGGGACCGGCCGGACGTCGCCTCCACCGTGCCGGGCTTCCGGGTCGTGGCGGCCGAGGAGCCGCGGCTGCTCGTCGTCGCCGGCCGGCACCGGTTCTCCCGGTACGGCATCGTCGTCCGGCTCGCCGCCGTCGACGGCGGCACGCGGGTGCGGATGGAGAGCCGCGCCGCGTTCCCCGGGCTGCACGGGCGGCTGTACCGGCTGGCCGTGGTCGGCAGCGGCGGGCACGTGGTCGCCGTCCGCCGGATGCTCGCCGGCGTCCGCCGGGCCGCGGAGCACCCGCCGTCCTAGTGTCCGCGGCATGACGGGACGAGAGCTGCGGACGGTCCTCACGGGTGGCGGGTTCTTCGAGGGCCCACGCTGGCGCGACGGCACCTGGTGGGTGTCGGACTTCTACCGGCAGACGGTCAGCCGGGTGACGACGGACGGCGAGGAGACCGTGCTGTTCGAGGTGGAGAACCAGCCCTCGGGGCTGGGCTGGCTGCCCGACGGCTCACTGGTGGTCGTGTCCATGACCGACCACCGCCTGCTCCGCTGGGCCGACGGCGAGCTGTCCACCTACGCCGACCTCGGCGAGCACTGCGGCGGGCACCTCAACGACCTCGTGGTCGACGAGCAGGGGCGGGTGTTCACCGGCGACTTCGGCTTCGACCTGATGGGCGGCGGCGACGCCGCGACGGCCACGCTCAAGCGGGTGGACCCCGACGGCTCGGTGCACGTGGTGGCCGACGGGCTGCACTTCCCCAACGGATCGGTGATCACCCCGGACGGCGGCACCCTCGTCGTGGGCGAGACCCTCGGCAACCGGTACACGGCCTTCGACCTCGCGCCGGACGGATCGCTGTCGAACCGGCGCGTGTGGGCGTCGCTGGGCGGGGAGGTCACCGGACGGACCGTCGAGGAGGTGCTCGGCCAGCTCGTCGTCGCCCCGGACGGCTGCGCCCTGGACGCCGAGGGGCACATCTGGGCGGCCGACGCCGTCGGCGGCCGGGTCGCGCGGATCGCGCCGGGCGGGGAGATCGTCGAATCGGTGCCCGCGCCGGAGGGCCTGGGCGTGTACGCCTGCATGCTCGGCGGCGAGGACGGCCGGACGCTGCTGATGTGCTGCGCGCCGGACTTCTACCAGCACAACCGGGAGCCGGTGCGCGAGGCCGTGCTCGTCGCGACGGAGGTCGGGGTCGCCCACGCCGGCCGCCCCTGACCGCGGCCCCCGGACGCACGGCGACCCCGCCCGGCGCGTGCCGGACGGGGTCGCGTGGTGGGCGTGCGCCCGCTCAGGGGCAGCGCTCCTCGCGCTTGACCACGCCGAGGTCGATCTCGCCCTCGGCGTCGGTGCTCACCTGCTGGCCCACCGGGATGTTCTGCGTGCAGACGACCCAGTTGGAGTCCACCACCTGGTTGCGGCTGCCCAGCAGGTCGTGCGACACGCTGAGGAAGACGCCGTTGGTCTGCACGAGGTCCTGCGCCGTCTGCAGGTCCAGCCCGACGAGGTCCGGCATCGCGAAGGTGGCGGTGGGTGCCGCCTCGGTCGTGGGCGGGACGGGCGCGGCCGTCGTGGCGGGGGGCGCGACGGCCGCGACGCTCGGGGTCGGCGCCACCGTCGGCTCCTGCGCGGCGGACGACGACGCGGCGGACGACGACGCGGAGGCGGCGGTCGAGGGCGACTCGTCGTCGTCCCCCAGCGCCGAGCCGATCGTGCCCACGACGAGCACGAGGGCGAGCACCCCGAACCAGGTCCGCTGGTAGAAGGGCTTCTGCGCCGGCGGCTGCTGCGGCGCGCCGTACGGCTGCTGGGGTGCGCCGTAGGGCTGCTGCGGCGCCCCGGAGGGCGTCTTCGTCAGGTTCGGCGGCGGGCCGTAGGGCGGCTGAGACATGGGATCCCCGTCTGTGCGTCGTGCCGAGCGGGAGTGCCTCCCCCGCTCCTCTGCATGGCCCGCACACCGTGACACGGACCGGCGCCCAGACCCGGGAGAAGCGGTCCCGGCACGTACCGGTATCGGCACGGCCGTCACGACAGCCGCAGCGGCCACGTGGCGCACACGCGAGCGACCCCCGCCCGGCGGGTGCCGGACGGGGGTCGCTGCGCGTGCGGGAGGTCAGCGGTAGGTGCGGCCTCCGGGTGGCGTTCCGCCACCCTTCCTCTTCTGCTGCATCTGCGCGACCATCTGCTTGATCTTCGCCTGGTTCTGCGGCTTGCGCGCCTCCTGCATCAGCTTCGCAGCGACGCCCGAGGCGATGAGCTTCCGGAACATCCCGGCCATTGGTCGGCCCTTCTCTCGTCGATGGATCTCGGTCGATTCCCTCTCGAATGCCCGCCCGCGGAGGCCGTCAACCCTGCAGGCGCCGATCACGTGCGGTGATGCCACGCCGCGGCTGTCCCGATTTGTCGGGCATGCGGAGGGACGGGGAAGGGCCCCTGTGACGGGCCGGTCACTCGGCGCCGATGCCGCGAGGTCGTCACGGCGTGTCGGAACGGCGACACGCCGAACCGGGAACCGTTCCGTCCGAGGCGTGTTCCGCGCCGCGGCTCCGTTTGGCAGGTCCCGGAGGCCGACTTAGCGTTCCCGCCGTCCGTGAGGCCCACACATCGGCGCCGAGTAATGGCGCCACCCACGGACGCCGCCGAACTGGGCGCGAGCAGCCAGCCGCGCCGGGCCGGGGACCCACCGATCCACTGGGGTGAAGCCTGCCCGGGACCACGTCCCGGGCGGGCCGGGCGACTTCCTGCGTCCGAATCCGTCAGCTGACCCGGTAGGCGGTACACGGAGACCTGAGGAGAAACCGTCGTCCATGACGACCACTAGCACCACCCTGCGCCGCCGCACGTCCCGCACCGTCCGAGGCGCCGTCATCGCACTCGTCGCCGGAGCCGGCATGGCCCTCGTCCCCAGCACCGCGGTGGCCGCCCCCGCGGCGGTGCCGGCGGCGGTCCCGTCCGTCGTCCCCGCCTTCGCCGGCACCCCGGCGGCCCAGACCGCCGTCCACGTCGCGCTGGGCCAGGTCGGCAAGCCCTACGCGTGGGGCGGTGCCGGGCCGTCGAGCTACGACTGCTCGGGGCTGATCCAGCACGCGTACCGGGCCGCGGGGGTCGCCCTCCCGCACTCGTCGCGGATGCAGTCCCGGATCGGCCTGCCGGTCAGCCTGTGGCACATGCAGCCCGGTGACCTGCTGTTCTTCTACAGCCCGGTCGGTCACGTGGGCATGTACATCGGCAACGGGATGATGGTCCACGCGTCGACGTACGGGAAGCCCGTCTCCGTGGTGTGGGCCGGCTCCGTGCCGGGCTACGTCGGATCGAGCCGCCCCGCCTGGTGAGGCACGTCCCCGGAGCCCCGGTCGCCACGCTGCGACCGGGGCTCCGGGGCGCCCGGCCTCCCCGGGCCGCTCAGCCGCAGGGCGGGCAGGGCCGGTCGGCGGGGCCCAGCGAGAACACGGCCTCGGCGTCGCGCGGCCACGACGCGAGGAAGAGGTAGCCGAAGCGGGTGTTGAGGTGCGCCTCCGGCCCCGCGTCGCGCACGGCCCGCACCAGCGCGTCGGTGTCGTGGTTGCGGAAGCGCACCAGCTCGTCGCCGTCGGCCAGGGTGACGACGCCGTCCTCCACTCCCAGGACGAAGACGGGACGCCACTCGGCCAGTGCGCCGGTGTGGCACAGCAGGATCGTGGCGCGGTGCGGGGAGTGCCCGGCCGACCGCCGCGTGCAGGCGGTCGCGCTCCGCACTCCGGCGCTCGGCATCGGGTCGACGTCGCTGGGCACGGTTTCCCTCCCCCGGGTGGGTCTGGCTGTCGGACGCCTCTTCTCCCCTCTCGTGCCGGCGGCCATGCCGCGACGGCGGCCGGGACCACGGGCTCGGGTGACGGACTCCCCCGGCCGGGTGGCGCCCCGCCGCGGCGGTCACCCAGCGCGACCGGTCCGGCCGGCAGGGGCGCCGTGACGCTGCGCCAGCCCACGACAGCGGACCGCTCCGCCTCAGCAGCCGGGCGTGACACCGCGTCGGACACCGCCCCCCGGCCGTCGCAGCGGGTGTACATCTCCGCCAGCGATGCCCGGAGCAGAGCGGAGCCCCCGATGCACCTCACCGACGTCCCGGACCCCGACGACTCCGCCGACCGCCGGGCCGTCGAGGACGCGGCCATCGCCTTCGTCCTCGAACAGGAAGCCGCGGCGGGCCGGCTCGCGCGGGACGTGCGGGCGGAGCGGACTCCCGGCGACGTGGTCAGCGGCGACCGGATTGTCGAGGTACGGGTCTCCGCCGCACCCGTCCGCGGCCAGGACGTCTGGCTGGAGCCCTCGCTCTACGAGGCGGCCCGCGCGCACCCCGGGCGCTTCTGGCTCTACGTCGTCGAGACCGCCGGCCAGGGCGACCCGGCCGGGTTCCGGCTGCTGCGCCTCGGCGGGGAGCCGCTGCAGCGGATGCTCGACCAGGCGACGAAGCACCGCTTCTACGCCGTCCCGGTGCCGGCGTCCCTGGACGACGGCGTCGACGCGGCCGCCTCCTGACCCCTCCCCGGGCCTGTCCGCGGTGAACGTGACATGAACACGAAACCCGTACGCGGTAAGAACTTGTACTCGGTCCAGGTTTGGGTCTACCTTCCTGCTCATGGCGAGGACGGGTGACGCGGCACATGTGGCGCGCTGCCCCGTGTCCGCCGTCATGGGCCTGCGGGAGCGCAAGAAGCTCGCGGCCTGGCGCACCATCCGCTCCACCGCGCTGCGCCTGATCAACGAGCGCGGGTTCGACGCCGTGAGCGTCGAGGACATCGCCGCCGAGGCCGGTGTCTCCCGGACGACGTTCTTCAGCTACTTCGCCAGCAAGGAAGCGGTCGTCTTCGACCTGGACCCCGACGAGGTACGCCAGTGGCGAGATGCGCTGGAGAACTGTCGTACCGACACGCCAGTCTGGGAGGCGCTGACCGACCTCGCGCTGAACCTGGCGCGGCTCCTGGCTGATCGGCTGCCGCTGCAGAAGCGGCTGCTCGAGCAGTCGCCGGGGTTGTGCCGGTCGGCGCGGGGTGCCTGTGACGGCTTCGAGCCCGAGCTGCGCGAGTGGCTGGGCCGGCGCTGTCCGGACGCCGACGACGTGAGGATCTCCCTGATCCTCAACACCGCGATGGCCGCCATCACCACGGCGGTCGACGCGTGGGACCCCGACCAGCCCTACGAGAGGTTCCTGGAGCTCGTGAGCGACTGCCTGCGCTGGGCCGGCGCAGGACCCGCCCGAGCCACGAGCTGATCCCAGCTCCCTGCACCGACCCCGCACCGACGCGACCCGGGCACCGACCGCCGGGCCACGCCCCGCCGCGGCCGCGCAATGCCGCGCGTCGTCCGGCGATGTCACATCCGCACGATCCACTGCGTCCCATACGCATGAAGGAGCCCCTGCTCATGTCCACTGAAGGACTAGTCACCCCGCCGGGAGCCGCGATCCCCGACGAACCGACCACGGCGAGGACCGCCGTCGACGGCCCCGACCCCAAGCGCTGGCTGGCTCTCGCCGTCATCGCGATCGCCCAGCTGATGATCATCCTCGACGCGTCGATCGTGAACATCGCGCTGCCCGACGCCGCCGCCGACCTCGGCATCAGCCAGGCCAACCTGCAGTGGGTCGTCACCGCGTACACGCTGGCGTTCGGCGGGCTGCTGCTGCTCGGCGGCCGGATCGCCGACTTCATGGGCCGCAAGCGGGCGTTCATCGTCGCGCTGATCGGCTTCGCGATCGCCTCGGGCCTGGGTGGCATCGCGCCGAACGAGGCGATGCTCTACCTGGCCCGCGCCCTGCAGGGCGCCTTCGCCGCGCTGATGGCGCCGGCCGCGCTGTCGCTGCTGACCATCACGTTCACCGACCCCAAGGAGCGGGCGCGGGCGTTCGGCGTCTTCGGCGCCATCTCCGGCGGAGGTGCGGCGATCGGCCTGATCCTCGGCGGTGTGCTCACCGAGTACGCCTCGTGGCGCTGGACGCTGGGCGTGAACGTGCCCATCGCGCTGGCCGCCGCCGCCTTCGCCGTGCCGCTGGTCAAGGAGAGCCGGGCCGAGGGCGACCGCCACTTCGACATCCCCGGTGTGCTGCTCTCCGCGGTCGGGCTGGTCAGCCTCGTGTACGGCTTCACGAAGGCCGCCGAGGAGGGCGTGGGCTGGGGTGACCCGGTGACGATCACGCTGCTCGTCGTGGCCGTCGTCCTGCTGGCCGCCTTCGTGGTCTGGGAGACGCGCACGGCGCACCCGCTGCTGCCGCTCCGCGTGGTGCTCGACAGGACCCGCGGTGGCTCCTACCTGCTGTTCCTGCTGGTGGGCGCCGGGCTGTTCGCGATGTTCCTGTTCCTGACGCTGTACTTCCAGGAGACGCTGGGCTACACCCCGCTCGAGGCCGGCTGGGCGTTCCTGCCCTTCAGCGGCGGCATCATCCTGGGCGCGGGCGTCGTGTCGCAGCTGCTCCCGAGGGTCGGGCCGCGGCCGCTGATCATCATCGGCTCCGTGATGGCCGTCGTGGGGATGCTCTCGCTGATCCGCATCGAGGCGGGCGACGACAGCTCGTACGTCAGCCAGGTGCTGCCCGCGATGCTGCTGCTCAGCCTCGGCCTGGCGGCGGTGTTCGTGCCGACGGCCAGCACCGCGCTCGTGGGCGTCGAGGCGCGTGACACCGGCGTCGCCTCGGCGGTGCTCAACACCGCCCAGCAGGTCGGCGGCTCGCTGGGCCTGGCGATCCTCACCACGATCTTCGCGTCGTCGGTGACCGGCTGGTACGAGGACAACGCGGCGTCGCTGACCGATCCGGCCTTCGCCGCCACGGCCGAGGCGCAGGCGTCGGTGACCGGCTACCACGTGGCGTTCGCGGCGGCGTCGGGGCTGCTCCTGCTCGCGCTGATCGTGGGGGCCGTGTTCATCCGCGCCAAGAAGGAGGACCTGCCGACCGAGGGCGCCATCGCCGCCTGACGGCAGTTCCGTGCGCGACGGCGCCGGTGGTCCTCCGGGACCGCCGGCGCCGTTCGCGTCGTACGGGTTCCGGATCGCCGCTCGCGGGTGTAGACCGGAACGACCGGGGGACGTCGACCGGAGGGATCCCGATGACGACGACCGAGGTACGCGGACCGGAGCAGATCGAGGACGCGGCGATCGAGTACGTGATCGAGCGCGAGCGTGCCGAGGGGCGGGCGGCCCGCGACTCCCGGGGCCAGGGGGTCGCCGACGTGGTGAGCGGCGACCGGGTCATCGAGGTCAAGGCCCACGGCACGTCCTCGCGCGGCCACGAGCTCTGGCTCGACTGCAGCCAGTACATCGCCGCGAAGGGCGACCCCGACCGCATCTGGCTGTACCTGGTGGAGAACGTGGCGCAGGGCGACCCGGCGGAGTTCCGGCTCATCCGGCTCGGCGGGCACCGCCTGCAGGAACTGCTGGAGCGGGCCCGGGAGCAGCGCTTCTGGACCGTGCCGGTGCCGGTGCGGGTGTACGACGAGGCCGAGGAGGACTGAGCGCGGAGGCCGGGAGCGCCCCGGCTCCCGGCCGGCCCGTCAGGCCATGCCCGCCATCGAGTCGTCGACGGCGTGCGCCAGGTCGTCGGTCCCCAGCTGGTCGTCCCGCCAGCGGTCGACCTGCCGGCGGGTGACGTCCAGCTGGGCCTCGAGCACCATGCCGGTGGCCCGCGACTCGGCCTCGAGGGTGCGCGCCGCGCGCGCCTCCGCGGCGGCCAGCGCCGACCGGGCGAGGGCGTCGGCCTCCTCGTACTCGGCCTGCAGGCGCAGCCGGACCCGCTCCTCCGTCTGCTCCTCGTCGAGCTTGAGCAGGCGCTCGTAGAGGGACGGCGGGGCGAGCGCGAGCATCGTCTTGAAGATGATCGGCAGGCACTCGAGCGCGGTCATGAAGGCGAAGAGCATCCAGTGCGCGGTGGCCAACGCTGGGTCTCGCTCTCCGAGCCGATCGAGAGCGCTCAGCCGCGCGAGGATGCCGTCGCTGTCGCCGACGGCGGCCTCGTGCGCGGCGACCTCGGCGGCGCGGGCCTCCTCGGCGTCGGCGACGTCGGTCTGCAGTGCCGCGAGGGCGACCTGCTGGTCGGCCTTGTTCTGCTCGTCCTGCGCCGTGAGCTCGGTGAACGTGGTCGCCTTGAGTGCCGCGAGCTCGGCGGTGAGGGCGTCGCGCTCGGCCTCCAGCCGCTCCATCTCCAGCCGCTTCGCCTCCGTGACCGGGCCGAGGCCGCGGTCGCCGGTCCCACCGGTGCCGTCGAGCTCCGCGAGGTAGGCGTCCCGCGCGGCGATGTACAGGGCCGTGACCTCGTCGAGGCGGCGCTGGAGGTCGGCGACGGCCGGGTCCTGGTCGACGTCGGCCTGGGTGACGCCGTCGGCGATGTCCGCCTGCAGGTCGGCGATCTGCTGACGCTTGGCCGGAAGCTCGGCGTACCGGCTGTCGGTGGCGAGCTGCTCGGTGAAGGCGTCCTCGTCCTCCGCGGCCATCACCTGGATCTCGGTGTCGATCTCGGACTCGAAGACGGCGAGCGTGAGCGGCGTCGAGACGACGGCGCCGATCAGCAGCGCCAGCAGCACGCGCGGCAGCGCCATGCCGAGCGTGCCCCACGTCGTCGCCAGCCGCGGCGAGGAGACGACCAGCCAGCGGTCGAGGTTGAGGATCACCAGGCCCCAGGCCAGCCCACCGACGAGGGCGAACGGCAGCCAGAGGTGCAGCGCGAGGTG
The DNA here is from genome assembly GCF_019799905.1 of Trujillonella endophytica. Classification (GTDB taxonomy): domain Bacteria; phylum Actinomycetota; class Actinomycetes; order Mycobacteriales; family Geodermatophilaceae; genus Trujillonella; species Trujillonella endophyticus_A. The sequence goes on from NZ_JABGCI010000012.1 coordinate 64,947, forward strand.
GAGGGCGTAGGTCGCCGAGACGACGGCGATCCCGGCCACCGACGCCAGGACCGCGCCCATGGCGATCTGCTTGGTGCGCTCCTTGGGCGCCTGGCGCAGGACGTCGCGGTTCGCGCCCGCGACGGTCAGGAAGAACTCGCCGAGCCTCGCCCTCATCGCGCGTCCGCCGACCCGCCGAGACGCGCGCGCAGCGAGGCCGGCACGCCGACGAGTCCGGTCGGCGCGGGCCTGCGCGGGCGCACGCCGTCCTGGGCGGCCCAGAGGGCGTCGAGGCGCCGGGCGATCGGTGCGCCGGCGCCGACGGTCGCGGCGACGTCCAGGTGCAGGGTCACGGGCGGTGGCGCGGAGACGGTGGGCAGGTGCAGCTGAGGCACGGCCGTGGCCACCACCGCCGACGTCGCGACCGGCGTCGACCCGTGCCGGTTGCGGCCGATGACCTCGACCGGCCGGGTGCGGTCGATCCGCGCGAGCGCCTCACCGCAGGCGGGGTAGCCGCGCCGGCCGTCGACGACGACGTCGGAGGCGTGCTCGAAGCACCAGGTGACGCTCACGCTCGAGCCGGGGCGGACGATGTTGTGGCTCACCGACAGGGCACGCAGCACCGGCGCCTGCTCGACCGGCGTCTCCCCGCCGGTGGGCACGCCGTGCCGGCAGGTGACCAGCGGCGGCTCGGTGGACTCCGCGGGGGCCTCCCGGCGCTCGGCGTCCGCCTGGCGCGCGTCGCTGATCCAGCGGTCGGTCCACGGCAGCGTGGCCTCGCGGTCGTTGGCCTTGTCCCGCTTCGGGTAGCGCGGTCCCGCGTCGCGCCACCCCTTCGCCCGCAGCCAGGCGAGCAGGAGCAGCACGAGGAAGGACCACAGGAAGATCTCGGCCAGGTCGACGAGGAAGCCGGCGACGCGGTCCGCCTCGAGGTGGCCACTCCACGTGGTGTTGTTGCTCAGCGCGACGACGCCCCCCAGCAGCATGAGCAGCGCCCAGCCGACCACGAGCGGATCCCGGCGCAGCGGTTCCCGGAACATCTCTCCCCCAGCGTGCGGCTCCCGCCGCACGAGTCGTTCACGTGCACGACGAACTCGACCGAATCGGCCGACCGCGTTCTGCTTACCGTGCGTGACCGCGGGAGTGAACGGCCGTCACCCGAAGGAGGACGGCGGGGCGGCTGCGACTACTCCATGTGGGTCAGGCGGCAGGCTGTGCGCCGTGACGTCCTCCGAAGGGCCGGAGTGGCCTCGTCCCGCGGGGCGCGGCCCGGTGGTCGCGCTGGGCAAGCTGGTCGCCGACCAGGTGCTGGAGCTGAGCGGGCCGCTGGTGGTCGGCGGTCAGCAGCGGGTCGTGCGGACGACGACCGCGGGCGGCGCGGCGGCCAACGTGACGGCCGGACTGGCCCGGCTCGGGGTGCCGGCGCGGCTCGCCGGGTGGGCGGGTGCCGATCCGCTGGCCGACGGGCTCCTGGCCGGGCTGGCGTCGCGAGGGGTGGAGATCGCCGTCGTGCGCCGCGGCCGGGCACCGCTGACGACGGTCCTGGTCCACCCCGACGCCGAGCGGACGATGCTCACCGACCGCGGCGAGGGCGGGCTCGAGGTCGGCGACGTCGGGCCGTCGTGGGTGGCCGGCGCCGCCGTCGTCCACCTGGACGGCTACGACCTGCTGCGCTCCCCACGCGCGCTGGCCGCGGCGGCCGCGCTGGCGCACGACGCCGGGGTGCCGGTGAGCGCCGACGTGGCGGCGGCAACCCGGATCGCTCGCCACGGGGTCGACGGGTACGTCGAGCTGCTGGCCGCGCTGCAGGCCGACCTGCTGCTCTGCAACGCGCCGGAGGCGGAGGTGCTGGGGCTGTCAGGCGCTCTGCCCGACTGGGCGCCGGGACTGGTGTTCGTGCACGCGGGGGCGTCGCCGACGCGGGTGCGGACGCGTGCGGGGGCATGGGAGGTGCCGGTGCCGCCGGTCCCCCACGTGCGGGACACCACCGGCTGCGGCGACGCCTTCGCCGCCGGCGTGCTGGCGGGGTGGCGGGCCGGCGTCCCCGTGCTGGAGGCGGTGGAGGACGGCCACGCGGCGGCCGCGGTGGTGGCGGGCGTGATCGGGGCCCAGCCGCCGTCCTGACGCACGACGACCTCGGGCCCCTGCTGCGGCGACGGCCTCCGCTGCTCCGAGGAGGAGCTCAGCGTGCGCAGTTCGGGCAGCGGCCGCTCGGCGGCAGCTGCAGGTAACAGGTGGAGCAGATCGCCACGGGACGCGGATCGCGCTTGAGGGCGCGCGCCCGGGCCGCGGCGACCTTCACGGTGTGGGCGGGGCGCCCGCCCCCCTTCGGCAGCTCGGCGCCGAAGAACTCGTAGCACCGCAGCCGCGCCTCCGCGGCGTGCTGGTCCAGGTCGTCCGGCACGTCTTCCCCGTCGAGGCGGGGGACGATGGCGTAGCCGGGCCCGACCTCGCCGGTCTGCCGCACGCACAGGGAGGTCAGCGGCGGTTCACCCCGGCGGTGGCCGTCCTCCGCGACGGGGCCGAGGATCTTCGCGGCGAGCCGGCCCGGCTGCATCCCCGTCTCGAACCCGGTCGCGTCGAACACGCGGGCGGTCAGCTCCCCGTAGGTGAGGTAGCCGCCGTACCGGCCGGCCGTCGCGACGAGCTCCTCGCGGGCCGCCGCGATCCACGCCTCGTTGGCCTCGTCGAAGGGGACCGGGGCTCCGTCGCTTCGTCGCCAGGTACCGCGGAGACCGTCGCCATCAGAAGCCATGACCGCGACGGTACGCATACGGCCCACCCCGGGAAGCCACGCGGCGCGCCGCGCCGGCCCGCAAACCCACCCCGGCGCCGTCGTGGGTGGCCGCGGCGACGAGTCAGGGGCGGGTGAAACCGAGCTGCAGCCGCAGCGGGCCGCCGGTGAGGACGACGCCCGACCCGCTCGCGGAGGCCCGCAGGCGCACCCGTGACCATCGCTGCCAGGCGATCCGCACATCGACAGACGACGCCGTCGGCGCCTCGTCCGCAGGGCGCTCGGGCTCGGACCGCGGCGGGCTGGGAGCCGCCGGAGGAGCAACCTGGCGCAGGTCGGCCAGGAGATCGTCGCGCAGATCGGAGCTGCGGGAAGGACTGGTCATGCGGCGACTCCTCGGTCGGTGGCCCCGAGGAGTTCCTCGGTGAGCGCGGCGTACGCGGCGGCGATGGGGCTGGCGGGCGAGGTGAGGACGACGGGGCGCTTCGCCAGCGTGCTCGCGGGCACGCGGCGCGACATCGGGACCCGTGCCCGCAGCACCGGCAGGCCGCTGGCGTCGAGCGCCGCGGCCACGTCCCGCGCGGCGCGCCCCCGGGGATCCCAGGAGGCGCAGACGACCCCGCGCAGGACGGCGGAGGTGTTCTCGTACGCGCGCTGCTGCTCCACGAACGCCGCCACCCTCGCCGCGCCGAGCGCGGAGCCGGGGTCGCTGGTGAACACCGTCAGCACGGAGTCGGCGGCGCAGACGGCGGCGAGCGTGAGCGCCCCGAGGTCGCCGCGGGTGTCCAGCACCACGTGGTCGTAGGCATCCCACAGCGGCCGCAGCGCGCGGCGGATGCTGGTCGTCAGTCCACCGCTGGCCGCCAGCCGTACGGCGACGGACTCGAGCGACTGGTGCGACGGCAGCAGGTCCACGCCGGGGGCGACGTCGTGCCGGATCACCGGGCGCGCATCGGCCGGCGGGTCCTCGAGCAGCGCACCCAAGCTGTCGTCCGGGCCCTTGGCGACGACGCCGAACGCGCGGCCGAGGCTGTCCTGGGGGTCGACGTCGACCGCCAGGACCCGTCCGGAGGCTGCCAGGGTGACGGCCAGGTTCGCCGCGACCGTCGTCTTGCCGACACCGCCCTTGGAGGAGCAGATCGCGAGGCGCATGCGAGGAGTGTGCGTGGAGTCCGTACAGCGACCGGCGGAGCCGTGCCGGGCAGGCGCAGCGAATCGGTCCCACGAGCCGCAGGGTTCGCACCCGCCTCCACGGCACCCCGGCGGCAGAGGGTGTCAGGAGGTCGGCGTCCGGAGGAAAGACGCTCCTCCATCGGCTCGACGGGGGTCCGCACGGACAGCTGCGCCGGCGCGCGGCCGCCGTCCGGCCCGGGGGCGGAAGGCGGCTCGGACGCACAGCGGTCGGCGTTCCGTCGGAACGCCGGCCGCTGGACCGTGTCGGACCCAGGTCACCGGTGGCAACCGGTCACCCTGACGCCGTCGCGCGCGGGCGGGAACCTCCCCGCCGAGCTCAGCGGGCGCGGGCGTCCGGGCGCGGCTCGGGACACGGCTGCGACGGCCGGAACCCGGCGTCGAAGCGGAGCGTGGGCTCGAGGGTGTCGTCGTCCGGCCGCGAGTGCCGCCCCGCACGGGGCAGCGCGAACTCCGCGGTCTCGTCGAGCAGGTGCTTGGGCACTCCTGCGTCCTTCCGTAGTCGGTCGTGTACGGAGGGTACGTAGCGGTGTCGGTCGTCGGCGAGGGGTGGAGGAGATGGCGCCGGTCACACCCGGTCCGCCTCAGCCGCCCCACGTCAGCCCTGTCGCAGGACTGCCGTCGACGCGCCGAGGGGCGCGTAGGCCTCGCGGCGGCGCGCCAGCCGGTCCAGCTCCCACGTCCACGGGATCCGGTTCGCCTTGCGCTCGTTGTGGGGTCCGCAGAGAGCCTGTCCGTTCGCGAGGCTGGTCGCGCCGCCCCGGCTGTGCGGGTGCACGTGGTCGGCCTGCAGGCGCTCGGTCGCCGTGCACCGGCCGAACAGCCACGAGTGGTGCTCGCAGCGGTGACCCGCGCGCGCCAGGACGGCGTACCGGTCGGCTCCGACGAAGAGCCGCCGTGGGTCCTTGGCGTGTCGTCCGTGGACGAGGATCCGGATCGCGCGGACCAGCCGGCCCATGATGGCCAGCCCGAGCAGGGCGGCGAGCCAGGGATGGGCGACGCCTGCGTCGACGAGGGACGACAGGAGCTCCGTCAGCTCGGTCTCCGCGTCCGCCCCGTGTGCCTGCGCCGGTTCATGCCTCATGACGTGCCATCGAGCACGGGGCGTCAGAGCTTGAGGGTCCGTTCGAGGATTCCCCCGACCGACGTACGGGCGGGGCGGTCGACGGCGGTGGTGCGCGAGCAGCGGTCGGACTCGGGCGGAGCGCGAATCCGATATCGGCGGGCACCTGGAGACGAGAAGGCCCGTCCCGGTGCAGCGCCTACTCGTCGACGGCGGCGGCCTCCCACCGACGGATCTCGTCGTCCTCGACCTCCTCGACGGTGGCCCAGAAGTCGGCGACGGTGAACGGGTAGAGCATGCCGATGGCGCCGGTGCCGGCGCCGATCTCGATCCCGTCGTCCATCTGCTCGACCCACAGGTCGGCGTCGCAGTCCCCGTCGACCAGCTCGGCGAGCTCCTCGACCGTGGTCGCGCCCGTGGCCCAGAGGAGGTCCGGGAGGCTGACGACGATCGTGGACACGTCCGGGTGGTCGGGTGCGGCGCTCACGAGCCGATCCCGCCCGATCGCGCCATCTCCCGCGGCACGGTGACCAGCTCGACGTCGAACGCACCGCACACCCTCTGGAGCCGCTCACGCCAATCGTCGTGCTCCTCCCGGAACTCCGGGACGACGACCGCAGCTCGGCAGGCGGTGTGGTCGAGGTCGAACCGCTCGAACCAGGGCGCGAGGTGGCTGGCTCGGCGGATGAACTCGCGGTAGAGGACGGCCTGTGCGACTGCATGCCGGTAGTAGGAGGCCACTCCGGACTGGCCGTCGATCTTGATCTCCAGCGCCCATGGCGTCGCACCCTCGCGGAGGAGAGCGTCCAGGTACCTGCCGCTCCGCGACGCCCGCAACCCCCAGCGGGTCGGGAACTGGCTGCCCCAGCTGACCCGTGCCGCCCCCTCGGTGCGCAGCAGGTCGAGCTCGCCCGCGGACGTCCGGATGGGAACGACGCCACGGAGGATGCGCGACTCGAGCGTGTGCTCCTTGTGCTTGTAATCGCCGGCCAGCTTCTCGGTCCAGGCGTCGGCGAAGCGGTTGATGGCCGCAACGGCCCGGACGACGGAGGCGTCGTCGTCGGTGACCTCGAGCTCCCCCTCCTCGACGACCTCGAGCCAGGCGGTGCGCTCGGGACCTGGTTCCTCCCCTGGTCTGCCGATCCCCAGGCGGCCCGTGCGGGGACCGACCCGCGCGACCTCCAGGCCCTCCACGCGGAGAGACCACCAGTTCTTCGACGTGAGCATGGGGTAGGCGCGGAAGTCCGGGCGGGGCACACCGGCCAGGATCCGGTCGACCAGCGGCGGTGGGCGCTGCCCGAGGTCCATCAGATAGCCGAGCCACTCGGTGTACGCGTACCTGTCGTGGTCGTGCAGGTCGTCCACGCCGCCAGGCGCGATGGGCAGCACCGTGGCGTCACTGGTCAGCCGCACGAGATGCACCGTCAGGCCGTGCACCTGCGCGGCGAGGGTCCGCAGCGCGCCCTCCGCCTCGCTCTCCGCGTCGTCACGGACGAGGAAGAGCACGACCTCGTCCGCGGACACCGGGGTCCCACCCACGACAGATCCGCCCTGCAGGTGCAGGTCGACGAGGTCGAGCAGTGCGTTGACCTGCGTCTTGGTGTCCGACCAGACGGCGGCCGCGCGCTTCCCCTCGTACACGCACCGCACGACGGCGCTGGTGATCCAGTGGACGCGATCGGTGGTGGGGTCGATCTGCGAGACACCGGGCACCTGCCCGAGCAGGGTCACGACGGCGTTCTCGACAGACATGGTTGCCCTCCGGTCCGGCGCGCTCAGACGTCCCACCACGTGCCGTCGCACTGGGGGGTCACCGCCGGGAAGTGGCGGGTGTACTCGTGCGCGCCTTCGGTGTGTATCGGCACCACACGCTCGGGGCGGAGGGCAGCGACGAGACGCTTGAGGTCGCGGAGGGGCGCGTGGCCGGAGGTGTGGTGGTGCACCACCCGTACGCCGTGACCGGCGGCCTGGCCGAGGAGACGCCGTCCACTCGGCTCCGCGAGGTAGCCGGCCCACAGCGACCAGACGACGACGCCGTCCCGGAGCTGGCCGCCGGCGAGCAGCTCGGGCACCGTGGAGCTGCCCGTCAGGACGACGTACCGACCTGGCTCGGCGAGCAGCTGCTCGGGGAAGACGCGGAACGCGCGGACGGCGGCGGCGCGGTGGAACTCGCCGCTCTCCTTGACCAGCACCCGCTGCCGACGCGGGACGAAGACCCCGAGTCGTGGGAAACCCGGCTGCGGGATCGTCGACCGGCCTAGCGCCTGAGCGACGGTCGCGGTGTACAGGTTGACCAGGAGGATCCGGCCCGACCGGCGCGCGGCCCGGTAGACCGTGACCAGCCGGTCGATGTTCTGCGCCGAGGACACCACCACCGGCAGGCCCGCCGTCGCCCGGAACGTATCGGCCATCGACGTCTCGATGTCGGCCTCGGCGGGCAGCGGCGCCTCGCCGGTCTCCCCTGCGGCGGCCCGGACGTGCGTGCCCTCGAGCAGCAGCGTGTCGACGCCCGTCGGGGGCGCGCTCACCAGCCGCTCGAACAGTCGCGCCTTCCGCCCGTGGCCCCGGAGGTCCCCGGTGTAGACGAGTCGGCGGCCACCGGCGTCGATCACCAGGGCGTACGCGTCGTAGCCGCTGTGGTCGACCAGGTGTGGCGTCACCCTGAACGGCCCCAGCTGCAGGGGTTCCCGGTCCCGGAGGTACCCGGTCGGTCGCAGCTCGGGGACCAGCGGCGAAAAGAAGCGCGCCGCCGACACGAGAGCAGCGGCCTCCCGGCCGGTGTGGACCGGCACGCTCGGGTGGACCTGGTCGATGAGTCCGTAGTGGTCCAGGTGCGGGTGCGACACGAGGACGCCGCGCAGCGACGAGTCACCGCCGTCGGCGAGCCCGGGCACGGCCGGCAGCGGCACGTGCACTCCCGGCCCCGCCGACAGCGGCTTGCCCACGTCGAGCACGATGCGCTCTCCGCCGGACTCGACCTCAACGCAGGAGCCACCGATCTCGTGCGCGCCGCGGTGGATGCGGACGCGCAGCCCCGGGCCGGTCAGTCGTCGCACCTCTCGCAACTGCCGTTGAGGGACCGCGTGATGAAGTGCTTCTCGCAGGTCTCGCCCCACGCAGCCCGGACCGGCGCTCCCCGCCTCCGCCACCGCGGTAGCCGGGGAGCTCGACGAACTCGTCGGCCGACGGGTTGACGTAGGTCCGGCCGCTCCAGGCGACCGCGCGGCCGCCACGTCCGAGCGCGATGTACGAGCCGCTGTTCACGATCCAGACCTGGTCGTGCTCCACGTCGGCGAGGAGCCGACTGATCTGCGCCCAGTCGCTGCGGGCTGCGCCGAACTCGGGCAGCGCCTCCGCAACCGAGTCGAAGTACCGGCGTCCCTCGCCCCGGAGCTCACGGTCGCACAGGGTGCAGACCTCTCCGTCGCTGGCCTGGACGACGTCCTTGCCGACGAGATGCGGGCAGCTGGGGATATGCAGACGGCCCCCGGTCCCGGTCCGGTACAGCGGCACGACCTCCGTGCTCATGCGATCACCCCCGTGATGACGTGGGACGAGCATCCCGGAGTGGTCTGACGGTTCCGACCCTCTTCGGAGGGGCCTCGCGGAGGATCGCCCGATCGGATGAGGGCGCCCACCGGCGGGCATCGGACCGCTGCCCCGGAGTGGGGACGCCGTCGGCGCGTCGGCGTGGCGGACGCGGAATCGGGGCGATCCTCGACTGCGTGACCGTCATCCACGAGACCTACCTGCCGTACACCGCCGAGGAGCTGGGCCGACACTTCGTCCAGGTCTCCGGCAGCGGCGCCCCCGACCGGCACACGCGCTACTACCTGTCCAGCAGGGAGGCGGCCGGCCGGCTGGCACGGCGGGCGGCACAGCTCGGCGGTATGGACGCATCGCGGCGCCGTGCACTCGAGACCTACGGCAACCAGATGCAGAAGGACGAGCGCTTCTGGGTGGCCGCCGCGCTCATGGGTCTCTACTGGTCCGGGGACCGGGTCGGCGCGTTCGCCCGGCTGTTCGCCCGCGGGCTGCCCGCCGGCCCGGGCGACGGGACCTCGTGGGACGCGCTGCTCGGGTCCGCCGATGACCTGGAGCTCTACTTCGAGGTCAACCTGCCCGCGCCGTCGTCCTACCGGGAGTGGCTGCGCGCCCACGCCGACGAGGCCGTGGTCATGCCCTCGATGCGGCAGGCCCTGGCCGGCCGCGCCGGGGTCCGCGCCGAGGGGCAGACCAAGGCTGACGCCGTCCTGATCTCGCGGACCACGGGGTTTGCTGCGGTGTTCGAGGCCAAGGTGCTCTCCGACATCTCCACGCACACCACCTACGACGCCCGGCGCAACCAGCTGGCCCGGAACGTCGACGTGCTCCTGGACCGCCACCCGAAGCTCACCGGGTCGCTCGCCGCCCGGGATCCCGAGCGCTCGTTCCTCTTCCTGCTGACGCCGGAGCAGTTCCGGAGCAACCCTGAGACGCGGCTCTACGGCACGTTGCTCCCCCGCTACCGGGCCGAGCCCGCGCTCCTGCACCGCCACCTGCCGCACCGCGACGCCACCCAGGTGGCCGGCGCCAGTCGTCGCCTCGGCTGGCTGAGCTGGGAGGACTGCGTCGCCGTGGTCCCGGATGCCTGCCCGTGGCTGAGCCCGCGGGTGCCAGACGCGCAGTAGGTCCGCGGTAGATCCGCGTCACCGAAGCTAACGCCGTCGGACATGACCCCATGACCGGCGGGCCCAGCCGGACAGACGGCCCGCCTGTCGAGGCGTTCGGCTCAGCCCTGTTTGGGGTCCTGGGCGGCCGACGGCGCGGGAGGAGCAGGGCGGGGCCGGTCCCGGAAGCCGGGGTCGAAGCGCTGGGTGGCCTCAGGCTCCTGGGTCTCGTCGTCGTCCTCGGCCGCGTGCTTACCGGGCCGCGGCATCTTGAACTCGGCCGTCTCGTCGTTCAGGTGCCTCGCCACGATGGGTCCTCCCCCTGCTCGTCTGTGCCCAGCGTACGGAGCCCCAGCCTCACGTGACGGCCGGCACCGGTCATCGAGCCCGCCGCTGCAGCGGTCAGGTGAGCCCGGGGCAGCCGTTCTCCAGGTGGACAGGCCGGTGACGCATCCAGACGACGACGTCGAGGACGCGCAGCAGCGAGACTCGATCGGGGACTCCGGCTGCCTCGCGAGCCGCCAGCAGCCCATCGAGCAACCGAGGATCGCCGCCCGAAAGGGCTCCGAGCAGCCAGCTCACCTGCTCATCGAGACGCCCGTACGCACACCGGGCGATCCGGTCGTGGACCGGCAGCAGGCGCGGCCGCTTGCGCGCCAGCAGCGTGCCGGTACTGAACCAGCTCATGCCGTGGGGTCCTTCGAGGAGGTCCAGCGCCACCCTCGCCGGCGACACCGTGGTGAAGAAATCCGCGGCGGACGGGGCCTCCATCGCCGCGTCGGGCGGTATGTCCCGGAGCAGCCGGGCGATGTCCTTCCCGAGGTCGCCCTCGAGGAGTTGCAGAGCCACGTCACCGGGGACACCAGCCCCTAGGAGTGTCACCGCCACCAGGTCGTCGTACGTGATCCGGTTCGCCGCCTCGGGGCGGTCACCGCCACCACCGACGAAGTCGAAGCGACTGCCCGGAAACCGAGGCGGAGTACCGGGAATGCGAGCCGGCTCGAAGTAGGCCCTCAGGTCGTCGATCGCCTCCGGTGAGTCGACGAGTCGGAGGAGTCGAGCCAGAGGCACCGGGGGCACGGACGGACCCTCCCACCGGGGTCGGACAAGTCAGCCCGGGGGACCCGGCGTCAGCACCCGTCACGCAACCACGGTGATCCCACCTGCACCGCCGGCCACTCCCGGTCGCGGTTGCCGCGCCGCCTCCTGCGGACGACGTTCTGTGCTGCGCATCCTCATGTCATGGCGACAAAGGGGATCTTCTGCCTCGAAGGCGACTGGGAGGACCGGCTGACAGACCGGCTCAGCGTCCGCCCGGGCCTCGACATGCTGATGGCGATGCGCGGTGGCCGGCTGATCCACCGCAACGCGGCGACGAAGGAAGAGTTCGCGCACTACTTCGGCAAGTGGGCCATGCGGCGCTACAACGCCTTCCCGCTCGCATACCTCGCCTACCACGGCCACCGAGGCGGCATCGATCTCGGAGGCGGCGACATGACCCTCGACGAGATCGCCGACCTGGCTCCCGGCCGCTTGACCGACCGGGTCGTCTACTTCGGCTCGTGCGAGACGCTCGCCGCGGCCGACGACGACCTGCTCGCCTTCGTCGAGAAGACGGGCGCCACGGCGGCGATCGGCTACACGCGCCAGGTCGATTGGGAGGAGTCCGCGGCTTTCGACTTCACCCTGCTGCCCGCCGTCCTGGAAAGCATCGACATGCGCAAGCTGCACGCTCGGCTGGCCAAGCGTCATCCGTACTTCGTCGACGGGCTGGGCCTGCGCATCGCGACCGCGACGTGGGTCTCCCCGCGTCGACGTGCGAGCACGCAGCAGCCGGCCGCCAGCTGACCGCCGCAGCGAGCTCAGGTCACGAGCGCTTCTTGGCCTCGAGCCAGGCGGACAACGAGAGCCTGCCTGCATCGGAACCGGTCGCCCTCTCGAAAAGCAGACATTCGACCTTCTCGGCGTCGATGCCGGGATACCGCGCGCTTATGCGAATGACGGCCGCGTCCACGTCCGCCAGGTAACCCGGATAGTCGCGCCACCATGCGCGACTGCTGACGCCGGACCCCCGGTGTATGTCAGTGAGGTAGTCGACGACTCGCTTGTCGAGGATGAGGCCACGCCGACAGGTCGGCGCAGCGAGCGAGACGGTCCAGAACCACTTCGTGAAGAACGAGACGCCGCATCCCCTCACGCGGAAGGCATGGAAGGCCTCGGTGATCCGGCTGGTTCGCACGAGCTCTGCGGTGTCGCGCAACACGTCGACGAGCCGCCCGTCCGTGAGCCCTTGGGCGGTGCGCCACGGTCCCCGGCCGTTGCTCGTCCCGGCGCCCCAGATCATGGTGGCGACCCACAGGCGGACAAGTGCGTCGCCGTCGTCCAGCCGCCGGGAGTACTCCAGCAGATCCGCCCTCGCGATGCGCGCGTCTGCCCTCCCGTTCGCCCCGGGTACCAGGTCGTCGAGGACGGCGACCGCGACGGAATGGCGCCTTTCGTCGCCGGGTCGGCAGTAGGACTTCGGGCGGTGCGAACCCCCATCCTGGAGCCATGGCCGCCATGTAGAAGTCCGGACGTTCACCGGCCGGATGAGCGGGTCCGGCCCGGTCAACCACTGCTCGTGGCCGGCGCACTCATCGATGTACTCGGTGATGTTGTCGCCGATCAGCTGCGCAGATGAAGTCACGTCTTCGCTCCCGTCATGCGACGGGCGACGGCCTCTCCGCCCACGCGCCGGATCAGGTCGAGGTCGCCACAGACGACCAGCAGGTCACGAGCGCGCGAAAGACCGACGTAGAGCATCTCCCGCGCCCGCGCCTCGTCCCGGAACCCGTTGATGGCAAGCACGACGGCCGGACGCTCGAGGCCCTTGAAGCCGAGGACATGGCCGTAGAAGAGGTCGTCGTCCTCCCAGTAGGTGGCCCAGTAGGCGTCCTGGCCCTCCGCCTGCCGTTCGGCCTGGACCGGGTGTCGGCGGTGCGTCGTTAGCAGGGCGACCGACTGCGGCGGCCATCCCTCGTCGAGCAGGGCCTCGGCAACGTCGTCGGCGGCATCGATGGCGTCCTCGGGCGCGGCGGAGACGAACCGGACCGGCACCCCCGACCGTCCGCGGACCTTCATCCGTTCCGGCGCGAGGCTGGAGAACGTCCCGGCGATCTGCTTGGTGTTCCGCAGGTTCTCCGTCAGCGGGATCGGCAGGAGGTCGACGGTCGGACGTCCCTGCCGGGCGAAGATGCGCTGGCCCTCGTCGGAGAAGACGTAGAGCGATCCCCGGGCGGGGTCGCGCAAAGCCGCGAGGACGGCGTCCCACCAGCTCTGTGCGAAGTCCTGCCCCTCGTCGATGACGATGGCGTCGAACTTGAGCTCGTCCGAGAGCTCCGCGGCGAGCGACACCATGCGCGAGGGCAGGAACTCCTCCCAGTACGCGCTGTCGTCATCCGAGCCGGCGGGCACACCCCACCCGATGCCGAGGTAGTGGAACGTGCCGACGTAGTCCGGTCGCTGCCGCTTCGGCAGCTCCTCGACACGCCGCTTCAGGAACTCCGCCAGGCCGCGGGAGTAGCACATGAGCGCCACCCGCTGCCCGTCCGCGGCCAGCCTGCGGGCCTTCTCCACCGCCAGCCAGGTCTTGCCCGACCCGGCGCCGCCCTGGATCTCGACCCGTGGGTATGCGCTCAGGTAGTCGAGGACCCTGGCCTGATCCCGGGTCAGGAGGTCGCAGGCCGCCTCGCGCTCGGCGAGCTCGGCCAGCAGGTGTTGCTGCGGGATGGCGGCGCCGGCGAGGCAGTCGACGAGGTCCTCGATGTCCTGCGCGGTCGGGGGGTCCGGCTCGTCCCGCACCGTCTGCAGCGCCGTGCGGATCCGCGCGGCCGCGTGTGGCACGTCAGCGACGTCGATCGCCATCCAGCGCGCCAGCCCGGGGGCTCTGAAGGCGTCGGGCAGCGTGGTCGCGGGCAGTGCGACCAGGTGCGCGGTACGCGGCCGCCCGGCCGACCAACGCGGGTGGTCGGCCAGGTATTCACACAGCAGGTACTTGCACGCGACGGCCTGGTCGACGGGGTGGATGACGCGGTCGACGCCGTCGACCCGCTGCAACCACTCCCCCCGGTCCAGCGAGACGCTTCCGCCCTTGACCTCGACGACGGCGATGCCGACGCCGGGCCAGGCGACGACGATGTCGGCCTCGCGGTCCTGCGAGCGGTCGCTGAATCGCATGTTGCAGAACAGCGCGGCGTCGTCGGGCAGCTGGTCCTGCAGCGTCGCGACGAACCGCCGCTCGGCGTGGGACCCGAACTGCGGGTCGTCCGGGAAGAGGCGTGCGGTCACGCGGGGGTCCGACGGGACAACCGCGGGGTCTCCACGTCGACGACTGCGACCGTCACGACGGCTCCTTCGCGTTCGCGACCGCGCCCCTCCGCGGCCGACCGGTTCGGACCATGGCACGGGCGGCCGGAGAACCCGGGCGTTTCGGTTCGTCGGCGGCCGCAGCCGTCACATGGGCCTCAGGACGCCACTCGAGCCCGCGCACTTCGACGATCAGCGAGCGCGGATCTCGGCGAGCAGCTGCTACCTCGCGCCGCCCACTCGCCTCCGCCGATCGTTGACGACGGCGCGGACGGCGGCCTCGCGGTCGCGCGCCGGCGTCGCCGGGCCCGTCGCGCGCAGCAGCGGAGCCACCGCGGCTGCACCAGCAGGTCGAGCTCGACGGCGAGGGCCGTCTCCACCGGCACGCCGACGACGTGCACGTGCCGCACGATCCAGGCTCGCAGCGCCGGGTCGCCGAAGTACGCCTCCGGCGACAGGAGGACGGCGAGCCGCAAGCGCAGCAGCGAGAAGTGATGACCGAGCAGCCGCAACGCGACCGCGCCCCAGAGCGTGTCCAGCACGTCGGCGTCGCACTCTCGCTCCCCGGTGCACGCCGCCCAGCTGAGCAGCTGCCCGTCCAGCGGAACACCGAGCACGTCCTCCAGATTCGCACGGCCGGCGTCGTCCACCCAGGAGCTGAGCAGCCCGGCGCGGTGCCACGACGCCGGGCTCTCGTACGCGATCATCCGTGCGGGGAGGGCGGCGTCCTCGTCGAAGAGCGCAGTGACGGCTTCCGGGCTCACTCGTCGAACCGCTCGTACACCGCCAGGCAGGAGGCGCACATCCCCTCGCTCCGGTCGAACCCCTCCGGGGCGGAGGGCCGACAGCAGGTGGGGCACCAGCGGAACGACCGGCGGCGGCCGGCGACGATGCTCTCGGCGGCCCGGGTGACCTCGGCGGAGAACCACAGCAGGTCCTCGCGGGTGAACCGGTGGCCGTCGGGCGGGAACACGTCCTGGCGCGGGCCCCAGTCGACGAGTGGGCGGGCGAGGACGAACCGCCCGGCTTCGACACCGACCGCCACCTGGGCCGGCTCGCCGCTGACGAACCACTGCAGGCCGCTGCTCTCGCCGGCGTCCTCACGGCGCCAGTCGGCGCCGAGGACGCGGACGACGTCGGCCAGCCGACACCGAGCAGCTCGGCCAGCGCCTGCTCGTCCGCGGTGGCGTCACCCTCGCGCCCCCAGCAAAGTCCACACGAACCGCATGCCCACTCGGGGTTCCCACCCGGCTCGAGCATGCAGCCGCCCAGCGAGACGAGGCCACGCTCGCGAGCGCGAACAGGTCGGGCGACGGCAGGCCCCACACGATCGGGACGGACTCCTCGCGCCCGCACTCGGGGCACACCCGCCCGGTCTGGATCCCCACTGATCTGCTCATGCAACTCCCCGTGTCCCCTACCGTCCGGTGACGGCGGAGGCGGAGCGTGGCAGCGGCCACCGACAGGAACCGGAACGGCCTCCGGCCGGTTCACCGGATCGGGTGGTCGCCAGGCGTGGTGGCTAGGCCATCCCGGCGCCGGCGAGGGGCGTCCCCACCGCGGGAACGGCCGGCCGGATGTGGGCCGTGTAGGCGGCGTGGTCGCTGAGCTGTCCGCCGCTCCGCTCCGGGCGGTGGACCTCCGCGACGTCGTCGCCGGCCACCAGCTCGGCGCTGACGGCCAGGTGGTCAATGGCGTGGGAGGTGCCGTTGAGGTGCTCGGCTCGCTCGGTCAGCGCGACGAGCCCGAGGGCGGCGAAAGCCTCGCCGAGCGCACCGGCACCGGCGTCGGTCGTGAACCAGAAAGGTCCGGTCAGCTGCTGGTTGAAGTCGCCGCCCCAGATCAGCGGCTCGTCGGGCAGCCGTTCCGCCGTGATGCGGCTGACGTGGTGGTCGAGGACGTGCCGGAACTCGGCGACATGACCCGCCGGAAGTCCCGGCCAGTACCGGCCGGCGCCCTTCCACGGCAGGACGGAGCAGGCCACGAGAACGGACGGGGTCGGACCGTCGAGGCGCACCCTCGCCAGGCTTAGTCCTTCCTCACCGCCATGGTCTGGGTCACCGCTGGTCCGGAGTTCACCGAGTGGCAGCGCGGTGACGATGCCGGCCCAACGCTGGTGCTCTGGACCGACGGCCCGCCGCGGGGACACGACCATCCGATCTGGCGCCCAGTTGCTGTGCACCTCGGTGAGCAACCAGATGTCAACAGCTTCACCGTCTATCCAGGAGACGATCGCCTTCCGGCGGCCCGAGCTCGGAGCCAGGCCACGGTTCACGTTGTAGGTGCCGATACGCACATGCACTCCCCGTGTCGTCACGCCGTGGCCCGGAGAGGACGACGGCTGGGCAGGCCGCCGACGGGAGGCCGCTGCGGAAGCCTGACATGGCGATCCCCGGCATCCTGGCGCTGCGAGACCCTTCCGTCCGATCGTGTGTCACCCACCATCGACGGGCACGGTCGGTGACGCCGTCAGGCCTGCGCCCGGTGAACGGCTCTCTCCAACCAGGCCACGGTCCGGCGTCGGACGGCGGGATCGGCGAGCGCCTCGGCGGAGACGTGCGCGTGCGATGTCCGGGTGGACACCGGTTGCACCCGGACGGTCGGCTCCTCGTCGGCGAAGGCCTGGGCGTCGGACGGGTCGAGCGGGACGGAGAACCGGCGCTTGTGCACGTACACCGCCACAAGCTTGCCCTCGGCCGGATGGAGGGCCACGTAGTTGGGTCGGGCGGCGGCCACGATCGGCGTCCGCTCGGCGAGCTCGACGACGACGTCGACGATCGCCGGGACGACGCCCTCCGCCGCTAGTTGGCCGGCCAGGCCGCCGGCTTCGAGGCGGCGACGCTCCGTACGGGCCCGTTCGGGGCGCACCGGCCGGACACCGAGGACGTCGATGAGGTCAGGCGGCCCGCCGGCCCGCCGGTACAGCCTGGCCGGTGCGCCGAGCGTCGCCGCCCGCTCGGCCTTGCGGTCCGCCGTGGTCAGCTTGGTGTCCTCGATGAGGCCGTCACGCGTCATGTATCGCCGGAACGTGTCGATCGACGGCCGCGCCTGCCCGGGACCCGTCCGCGGCGCGACGGCCATGTGCAGATCGTACAGCTCTCGGATGGTGAAGGGCTCCTCCAGCAGCCCGTCCGGGTCGGGGTGCGCCGCGTACCGCCGGCGCACCTGCTCCGCGGCGGCCGCGACGATCGCCGGGTGGTCGAAGGCCAGGTCGCCGGCCGCGTCCACCGGCTGGAGGCGGAGCCGGTTTACCCCGGCCGAGGAGGTGGCGTCGAGGAGGTCCCGCCGGAGGACGGCGACATGGGTCGCTGAGAGCACCCAGCCGCGCGGGTCGCGGCGAGGCTCGTCGAAGACCCTCAACTGCTCGATGGAGACCCCGGCGAGCTGGTACTCGGCCAGGCCGACCTTGTCGCGCAGCGAGCGGAGCACCGCGTCGCGAAGCCGCTCAGCCTCGTGGAGGAAGGTCCCGGGCAGGGCCCAGGCACCCGCGTCGTCGCGGTAGACCTCGAGGACGACGAGCTCGTCGCCGTCGACCGTGAGAACCGCAGTGTCCACGGCGACTGAGGGACGCGGATAGTCGATGAGCCTGCGCCCGGCTGAGTCCCTGTACGTCGAGGTCACCATGCCGCCCATATTGACGCAGACATGAGGTAAGTGTGCACTCCGCCCACCCCGGCCATCCGGAGCGACGAAGTCGCCCGCACATATCGCTCATGTTCGAGCGATACAACGGAGGTTGCCATGAATTCTTCCCTCGAGGTCCGCCTGCACGTCGGTCAGGGCACGACCCGTGGCGCGCTCACCCTGTTCCCGGTGTGGACGGACGGCGCGCCGTCGTCCGGTGGCTACCTGACCGGCAGGGCCGCCGCGGTGGAAGTGGCTGAGCGGGCCGGCAGCCCGGTGGTCGAGGAGCTGATCGTCACCAACCGCGGGAACCGCCCCGCGCTGCTGCTGGCCGGCGAGCTCCTCGAGGGCGGCTGGCAGACGCGGGCCTTCGCCGCCACCACCTTGCTGGCGCCTGGCCGGCCGACGGTCCAGCCGGTCGTCTGCGTCGAGCAGGGCCGCTGGCACGGCGGTGCGGTCCACCAGTACCAGTGCCGGGCGCGCCGGGCCCCGGTCGGGGTGATGCGGGCCATCGAGTCCCAGCACGAGGTCTGGGACCGGGTGCACGGGTACGCCGCGGTGGTCGGCTTCTCCCCCACCGAGTCCCTGGCCGACCGGCTCGACGTCACCGCCCCGGTGGCGCGCGCCTCACCCGGGGGCTGCGGCCGCTCGCCGGCCAGCGCGGCGTGCTCGTTGGCATCGCCGGGCGGCCCGTCTCCCTGGAGCTGTTCGACTCGGGCAGGTCGCTGGCGGCGCACTGGTCGGCGCTGCTGCACGCGGCGACCATGGACGCGCTCGGCCGGCCCGAGGTCCGCACCCCCGCGGCGCTGGCCCGCTCGTTCGCCGAGCGGGTCGAGGGCACCGCGCTCACCTCGGCCGGACCCGCCGGGCTCGGTGCACGCGTGCGCGGCGGCGGCCGTGTGAGCGTGGACGCCGTCCGCTGGAACGACCGCACCATCCACCTGTCCGCCGTCGCCTCGGAGGCCTGAGTGACCCCGAAGATCCACCGTTCGTCCCGCGCCGCCGGCGCACTCGTCGGCTCCGCTGTCGGCGACGCCCTCGGTGCACCGTTCGAGTTCGGCCCGCCCGGAGCCTTCACCCGGCGCTTCCCCCAGCCTCAGCGCGGCGCCCAGACGGAGATGTGCGGCGGCGGGCCGCTGGGATGGGAGCCGGGTGAGTTCACCGACGACACCCAGATGGCACTGATGCTCGCCGAGTCGCTGGTGGACCGCGGCGGCCTGGACGAGGCCGACGTCTTCGCCCGGTTCCGGGTGTGGGCCGAGGCCGGCCCGCCGGACATCGGCAACCAGACCCGCGCCGTCCTGGCGTCGGGGCGGCCGTGGGACGTCGCCGCTGCTGAGCACTTTGCCCGGTCTGGGCACGCGGCCGGCAACGGCTCGCTGATGCGGACGACGCCGGCGGCCGTCCGGTTCGCGAAGCACGGCACCGCGGCGACGATGGACGCCGCCCGCCGGATCTCGGCGCTCACTCACGGTGACCCCTCGGCCGGCGAGGGCTGCGCGATCTTCCACGAGCTGATGCGGGTGGCGCTGGACGGCGGCGACCCGCTGGCGGCGATCCCGGCGGCGCTCGATCTCGTCGTGCCGGAGCACCGGGAGCGCTGGACGACCGTGCTCGCGCCGGACTGGACGCCGGAGCAGGCGACCGAGAGCAACGGCGCGGTGTGGCCGACGCTCGGGCAGGCGGTGTGGGCGCTGCGGACCGGCCGGGACTTCGCCGAGGTTCTGCGGCTGGTCATCGACCTCGGCGGCGACACCGACACGGTCGCGTGCGTCGCCGGTGGGCTGGCCGGCGCGGTCTACGGGATGGGCGGCATCCCGAGCCGGTGGGCGTCGGCGGCGCACGGCCGGGTGCCCGGGCACGGAGAGAAGGTGTGGCGACTGGCCGACCTGCAGCAGCTCGCCGCGGCGCTCGACTCCGGCGTGCAGCAGAGCTACGACCCCGGGGTCATCCCACGGATCGGGCCCGCCGAGGTCCTGCCCGGCATCTGGGCCGGCAACCTAGACGGCGCCCGGTACAGCGAGACCGACTTCGCCGTCATCTCGCTGTGCCGACTCGGGGAGCCGTTCCCGCACGCGGTGCACCGGATGGCCTACATCGCCGACAACGACTACAACGCCGACCTCGACGTCATGCTAGCCGACGTCCTCGACGACATGAAGGCGCTGCACGACCAGGGCCACCGGCTCCTCGTGCACTGCCACGGCGGCGCCTCACGGACCGGGCTGGTCCTGCGGGGCTACCTGGTGCGCGAGCAGGGGATGTCGGTCGAGGAGGCGACGGCACACGTCGCCGCCCGCTGGCCGCACCTGGGGCTCTGGAACAACAGCTTCACCGCCGCGCTCGAGCGCCTCGCCGACAAGAACGATTGAGGAGACCCGTGCCCGCCATCACCTGTCCTGTGTGCGACAGCTCTGACCTCGACGGCGTCGACAGGCTCGCCGACGGACGACTCGTCGTGCGCTGCATCGACTGCGACCACGAGTGGATCCGCGGAGAGAGAGCCGCCCGGTGCAGAAGGCGCCCGCCGCGGCGACGTACGAGAGCCTCATGGTCGCCTTCCCCAAGGCGGACGACGTCCGGCCCGAGGCCCGTGAGCGCGTGACCCGGCTGATCGAGGCCTTCCTCGAGACGACGCCCGACCCTGGATCCGCGGGTTCGGCCTTATCGAGCCAAGTACCAGGCCATCTTCAGCGCCGACGGGTTGCTGGACGCCGATCCCGAGGACCTCAAGGCCTTCGCCAACAACGCCGTCATCGCCCACCCGGGCAACATGTCCGTCTTCAACGAGGCCTGGAACGCGATGGGCGCGGACAAGGCGGCAGCACGCCTGCGGACCACCATCGAGTACCTCCTCCGCGGACCCGAGGGCACGCGGCTCGAGGACCGCTTCACCGAACTCGTGGAGGGTCGCAAGGGACTCGGGATGACGGGCTTCAAGGAGTCGCTGCTGACCCGCGTGCTGTGCATCGTCGAGCCGGACCGGTTCCTGCCGATGCTCAAGTACACGACTCCCTCCGGCGGCAAGAAGGAGATCGCCTCGCTCGTCTACGGGCTCGACCTGCCGCCCCGCGAGAAGGTGTCCTGGACGATCGGCCGGCTCGTCACGTGGAGCAACGACCTCCTCGTCGAGTTGCTGGACGACACCTTTGCCGACCTCAGCCACGCCGCCGACTTCCTCTGGTGGGCCAAGAACCAGCCGGCGGCGGTGACGGCGTGAGCTCTATGGAGTTCGCGGAGGTCCTGCGCCGGGTGGCCGAGGAGGTCTCCGCCTGGGACGACGAGGACGTCGCCGTCCGGGTCGAGGGGACTGCCGGCGGCCCGCTGCACATCTCGATCAGCAGTAGGCACCTCGGCACCTACTACACGCAGTGGGTCGACCTGCGCGCCGACGGCACGGTGCACCTGCCGGCTCTCGACGACGGCTTCACCTCGGTCGGCGCCAAGGGCACGACGGCGGGGACGGCGGCCTCGACCGAGGAGGCTGTGGCACTCGTCGTCCGCGAGGTGTCGGACGCCGTCGCCTACCTCCGCGAGATGCAGGCCCGGCACGCGGCTTCGGCCCGCCCCGCCGTCCAGCCGCCCGTGGCCGACGGCGACCTGGCCGACGCGTGCACGCTCTGGCAGGGCGGGCAGAACGTCGGGTCGTCGCCGGTCCGCGGCGCGGCGCGCGTGCTCAGCGGCGTCGGCCACTACTTCTCCGCGCCGTTCATCGACGACTACGACCGCGCAGCTCGACAGTCGCCCGAGGTCCTCGCCGCCGGCGTCGCACTGCTGCGCTCGGTCAACGCCGCGCCGTTCCGGGACGCCGACAATTGGTCTTCCGCGGTCGGGCTGCCGGGCAGCGGCTTCGCCGGCCGCGGCATCAAGTCCAAGACGGACGAGGACCCGCAGATCGAGCAGCGGCTGCAGTCCGGACGGATCGAGATGCCGCTGTGGGGTGTCTCCCTCTCCCCCACCGTCGCGGCCGGCTTCGGCACCCGGTTCCTGTTCGAGCTGGTCGGCGAGTTCCCCGCCGTCCCGGCCTGGGTCCATTCCGGCATCAAGGAAGCGGAGCAGGAGCTGGTCACCGGTGGGCAGTACCGGGTGCTGTCTCAGGAGGAGCGGGACGGGACGACGCACGTCCGATTGCGCTGGATCGGCGCGCGCGGCGATCGGGTCGGCTCCGATGCGCTGCTGGTGACCGTGCTGGGAGCCGTACCCGGTGTCCAACGCAGCGTGCTGACCCGGTCGCCGACCGCACCGCACGAGGAGACGCTCGAGGTCCGGCTGGGCGGCAAGGATTGGGCGACGGCCGCCCGCGTGCCTGGCGCTGCGCAGGTGGAAGTCGTCCGCTACTGGGCGCCGGACCCGGGTTGGGGCGACACGGACGACTCCGTGCACAGCCACTGGCTGGCGGCGCAGAAGGCCTCCCGGACGACGACTGTGCCGGCGGACGTGGCGACGATCGTGGCCGCCGTGCTCAAGGGAAAGGAAACCGCATGACGACGACGCTGGAGGCCCGTGCCGAGATGGGCGCCGGTCCACTGGGCGAGCGGTTCGACGACGCCCTGCTGTTCGCGGCCCGGCACCACCGCGAGCAGCTCCGGAAGGGCTCGCAGGTGCCGTACATGTCGCATCTAATGAGCGTCAGCGCGCTGGTGCTCGAGCACGGCGGCACCGAGGGGCAGGCGATCGCCGCACTGCTGCATGACGCGGTCGAGGACGCCCCGGCCGGTCAGGGCGGCAGGGTGCTGACCGACATCCGGGCGCGGTTCGGCGACGCCGTCGCCGACATCGTGCGGGCCTGCTCGGACGGGCTCGACGCCGACGGGAACCGCAGCGGGACGTGGCGGGAGCGTAAGGACGCCTACATCGCCGGGCTGGCGACGAAGTCGACCGACGCGCTGCTGGTGACCGCGGCGGACAAGACCCACAACGCGCTGTGCATCGCCGCCGACGTCCGCCGCTACGGGCCGGAGTTCTGGTCGGTGTTTAACGCGAGCCGGGACGACCTGCTCTGGTACTACGGCAGCGTCGAGCAAGCGGTCGCCGAGCGGCTGCCGGACACGACGATGCAGGTCGCGTTGCAGGAAGCAGTTGCTCAGCTCTGCGCCGCCGCCACCTGAGGACCGCGCCGGACACGGCACAACAACGTCCTCACTCCCTCGAGTGGCGGCGCGCCGCTCGGCGGGGGAATCCGTTGTTCCGGTCGGACCTATGTGATCACCTCCTCCCGTCGACGCGGAGGAGGACAGGTGGCACGGTCAATCGGAGACTGGTTCGCGGACCATGCCGGACAGCTGTCAGACGGCGCTCCGGACGACGAGGTCCTCGAGCATCAAGCGCCCTGGGATCTCCATGCCACAGGAATGCCGACTGGAGGAACTGAGCACCGGAGCGCCCGGCACAAGCAGAGCATGCAGCCTGCACGCCGTACGCAGTCGAGGCGCGGTCGTCCGGAGGAGCACACGGCATCCCGGACGTATCCGGGTGGCCCTCCGGCAAGGACGCCGAACGGGGTCTCGGCATCGCTCCGGCATGCCATCCTCGTCGCCATCCGTGAGAGCCCCGGCGCGGATGACGGCAGTCTCGCCGCCGCTCTGACCAGAGCCGGGACGCCTGTCCGCCCCGAACACATCGCGGCGGTCAGAGGCGCTCGACTATCGCCGATTCCGATGACAGTCGAGAAGCCTCCGATCATCCCGCTGGTGGGCAGCCGACTGGCCGAGGCAGTTCGGCAGGTGCTGCGCACAGACCCCGGCATCGGCAAGAAACGACTGGCGGAGCAACTCCGCGCCCGCGGGATCGTCGCGACTAAACGCCAACTCGCTGTGGCGCTGGCGCATCTCCGGACCCGATATCCCGGATCCCGCAGCTCGCCGACGGTCCGAGGATCGGCAACCGAGCGTCGGTCAACCGCGGCGACGGCCCGCAAGACTCGTGCTGCGATGTCGCTGACGGAGGTCCCGAAGCGCATCACCAAGATCAAGGCGGAGGCTCAAGTCAGTCGGACGCAGCACGAGACGCCGCTGTGCTCCTCATGCGGCATCCGACTCAGCATCTACAGCGCCTGCCGTTGCTCTTGAGTCCGAGCGGTCGAGAGCCACAGGCGCGGAGTTCCCGCCTCGACTTCCCCACCCGACGGCTCATGCAAGCGTGGTCACGGCTTGAGGCGCGTCACGCCTCAAGCGTGGTGACGCGCCGCTAGTTGTTGCACCCCTTCAGTCCCCGGCGTCGTCATGCAGCGACAGCGGGATACACCACCAGGGATCCGTCGCTACCTCGTTCGATCTCGATTGCAACGTCCGTTTGGCTGGCACCGCTGTCGAGGCCTGCACCGAGGGCGCGGAGACGGTAGGACGCCTTGAGCAGGTCGTTCACGGCGCCCTGCGTCCACATGAGGTTCGGGAAGCCACCAGGAGGCTTCAGTTCGAGAGACGACAGCCGAAGCAGGACCGACGAGATCCCCGACTCCAGATCGTCGAGACGACGCTCGTCGTCTCGCAACGTCTGGACGAAAGCTTTGAAGGGGTGGTCCGCACCCTCCCGCTGCGCATGCTCGACAGCCTGGAGGATGAGCACCCGGCGCTTGAGGGCGATCGCCAGCCGGGCGAGTTCCAGGTGTGCACGGAAGGTGCCACCGCCGCCATCGATGCCGGGAAACGCCTTCGTCAGGGCTCCTATCTCGACTGGGCGATCCGGCAGCGCAGCGAGCGCGGTCTGCCACTTGGTGAGCCGGCTGCGCGTCTTCTCCATCGACGTGTTGATCGTGTGCACTGCCGAGTCGAGGCCCAAGGACGCGCCGATACGGCCCTGGTCGAGTAGGACCGAGGTGGCTTTGTCGATGGCGTCCCGGCAACCGCCGAGCTGACTCCGCTCGTCGTCCAGCTTGTCCTCGTGCAACTGCTCCAAAAGGTCGGTGATCCGCTCGATCGCCGCCTGACGCTGGTGATCGGCGTAGGCGCTGACACTGACCGCGACGGCCATGAGCACCACCGGCGCGGCGACCGTGAGGGCCCCGGCGCTCGCGACTGCCACGCCGGCGGTCGCAGCGGAGCCGGTCGCTGCACCCGCCGCTGCGGCCTTTCCGGTCACGGGTACGAACGCAGCCTTGGCTGTGATGCCGACGGAGTTCACCAGATCGCCGTAGATGCCTCCTGCGACCGCCTTGGCTGCCATGGGGCGCACCAGGCCCTGGCCCACCTGCGCAGCGACCTTCGCCGGGACCACCATCCGGTAGAGGATCTCGCCGCCAGTGGCCACATCCTGCATCGCCGGGGACTTCGCCGTTCGAGACACCAGCTGGGATAACTGCTGCGCCAGCGGACTGGCAGCTTGCAGCGCGATTCCACCGCTCCGATCGCGCGACGCCGGGATGGGATGCGCTTCCAGCGTCGCGATCGGAGAAGCCGCGAGGGTCGCCAGGACCGTCCTCAGCTCTGCGAGGCGGGCTGGCGTCATCCCCTCATTGCCGATGATGTCGGGAACGCTCACGTCCTCGGTGGCGAGGGTCCACACCGGTACGGCATTGCTGTCGACAGTCACGTCTTGTTTCCTCCCGAGCTGACGGCACCCGCGTCAGGCGACGTCGCAGACATAGGGAGGAGGCTAGGCGCGCAACAGGGCAGCGAGTCATCATGCACGAGGCGGGTCAGGCGCAGGCAGCCTCAGGTGTCACCAGTGCCGCACAGCCACCCGCCGTCTCAAAACCGGCCGGGCTGTGTCCCTGGCTTGACCCGCCGACCTGCGAAACGCAGGAGGAGTACGACGCCGCGACAACGACGGACAGGTAGTCGCTGCGGCGGGGAGGTCGTGAGGCCGTCCCTACTCCAGAGCGGACCCACACGTTGTTGACCCGCCTACCACTCCGCGTCACGCGTCAGATTGCGCAGGCACAAAGACGACGCGCTGCTCCTGCAAGTCTACCTTCGACGCTTTCCAACCGGCGTCGCGAATGGCTCGACCAAGCGCGGTTCCTTCGTAGCCGTACCAGTGCGGCATATGCAGCCGCGCAGAAGGCGGTAGCGGGATGCCGAGTACTTCCTCGACCTCTTCGAACGCCAACGGGATCTCATCACCGTCCTGCTCCCGAAGCCACGTCCACAGCTTTCGGTACTTTCCGGTGTGAGACGGCATGCTCGAATCGTCCGCTTCCTCCTCGAGTTGCCTCGAAGGCTGAGGTGCCACGTCTTCGGACGTCGCAGCGGTGTCGACTGCAGGGGAAGGACTTGCAGGGCGCGGCCACAACGCCAACAACCTGTCCGTGAGCGCAGCTGTGCGAGCGCGGATGTCGTCTTCGGTCCAGGCTTCCGTGTGCTGGGTGACGAGCTTCGCGTTGAGCTTCAGGGCACTGTGCTCGAGTAGGTAGTCCCGCTTCCCCTTCCCGTCCTCGCGAGTCCACGGCCGGTTGGACAGAGCCGGGTTGAGCCCCCCGCTCACCAACGTCAGGTTTCCGAGTACATGACGCAGACGGTCCCGTTCGATAGCTCCCGCCAAGTCATCCGCCGAGAGGGGCCAGTGCTCTCGCCACGCCTGCGGAAGAACGTGCTCGACGGTGAGCTCGCGAGGCGCCGGCTGCCCTTCTCCATACGCAGTCCGCAGATCGTCTTCGAGCGCCTCCAGGAGCATCCGAACTCGGGCACGCACGAGCGAGGTGTACACCGGTGCGGTCGCCAGAGCTTGTCTCACCAGATCGTCGCTGGGCCAAAGACGGGAATCCGCCGTTTGCTCGACCAGGAAGCTCTCCGTCCGGTCGCCGGCATCGGCTGGGCCAGCTTCGTCAAGCGCCTTCAACAGCTCGAGAACCACCAGGTTGACGTTCTTTCCGGTCAACCGAGCCAGAGTCCGGCGTACTAGCCAGGATTCAATGGCGTTGAGCGCCTTGTCCCGTTGCGCTATAGGCAAGTATGAAGCCGACCATCGCATCAGCCACAGAAACACCGGCATGACGGCTCGGGTGTCGAGCGCACGTATCACGCGGTAGTAGAAGCGGGCAGGAGTCGACCCGGCCGGCAAGGAGTCGAGGCTGGAGAAGACGGCTGCGTCCTCTGCAACCTCCGCGAGCAGCTCGGGAAGTTCCGTCGCCCTGGACATGGCGACCTGATCCCGGAAGTCGATGAAGATCCGGTCGGCCGGAACCTCGCGAAGAAGCTTCATGACAAGCCAGTAGTTCAAGAAGACATCGATGCGCGGGCGGTACAACCGCCCCTGAGCGGTCAACTCGCGCCAGTAGTCCTCATCGAGCGGCCTCCAGTACTGCTTGTACAAGGCGGCGACGTCGAGCTGCTGGGACTGCGCCATCTGGAACAGCAGGTTCTTCACCAGGTCCGCCGCGAGCAGCCGGGACCCTCGGTGGTTGAGGGTCTCGAAGATGACCTGAGCGTTGTCCCCGGGTTCGAGGTCGATCACGACGAGCTTGAGATGGGCGTGAAGGGCCTGCGCTAGTGCTTTCAGCCGGGCCGCCGACTTGTCCGGATCGCCGGTCGGCTCACACCACTCGGTGATCTTCTCAACGAAGAACGCATGAGCCCTGGCGATCCGCGAGGTGGCAAGTTCCGTCGACACGACCGCGTGGTTGTCCATCGCCGCCCGGAAGGCGGCTTGGTCCCGGTCCGTTGGCCAGACTTTGAAGATCTCATCTGGATGCTGCGTCACCTGCGGTTGGTTGAGGACGAGAACCTTCAACGTCTCAGCGTCGAGAGACGCCCCGTGCTTCTCCGTCACCTCCTGGGCGGCATCCAGGAGCAGTTGGAGGGTCGTCAGCCGCTGTTGCCCGTCGATCACATGGCGCACCTGGATGAACCCAGAGGGATTCGACTGCTGGTCGACCACGATCGCCCCGAGAAAGTGGGGGGACACCGGAGGAGCTCCGTAGCCCGACGGCGTCTCCAGCACCTTCTCGGCGAGCGCCTGGACGTCGTCCCAAAAGGGACCCCACTGCTCCTTTTCGTCCCATACATAGGGTCGCTGAAAGAGTGGGACGACATACCGGATGTGACTGCCGAAGATCACCCCGGGCGTGTGCGTCTGCGCCTGCACGTCAACTCCTCGTGGAAGGACCGGGCAGGAGACACCGCCGAGCCGCAACCCAGCGCCGGCCGCGAGTCCCCGTCGGTTCGGATCTCACCACAGCCGAGTGCAGCTTGCGCAGTTGCCGCACCGCCTTTCCGCACGTCCGACGTGTCTTTGGCCTTCGGTGTTCGGGGACAGTTACCTGCCACTCCGCCCGCTGGCCGGCCCTCGTGGGCGAAGTGCCATCAGAGGACGACGGTCGCCATCTCGACGAGTCGACACAGCGCGTTCACCTGACGCAGCTGCTCCGGCGTCCGCACCGCGGCGTCCAGCAGCTCCTCGCTCATCACCACCACAGCCAGCGCCTTGGCTCGCGAGACGGCGACGTTGAGCCGGTTCAGGTCGTAGAGGAACGAGACGCCGCGCGGTGCGTCCTCGGCGCTGGTCGACGTCATCGAATAGACGACGACCGGCGCCTCCTGCCCCTGGAACTTGTCCACGGTGCCGACCCGGGCGCCGTCGGGCAGCAGCCCGCGGATCATCCCCACCTGGTTGTTGTAGGGCGCGACGACGAGCACGTCCTCGGGCCCGATCGTCGACCGCTCCCCCGCGGCGTCGACCCAGCCGACCCCCTGCAGTGACCGCCACAGCTCAGCGACCGCAGCCGCCTCGTCCGCGCACGCCGCCGCCGACGCCCGCGTGCGCTCGACGAAGCGGACCGCGAGGCCGCTGGCCCAGCCGTTCAGCGCGATGCGCTCGCGGTGGGACGCCGACTCCAGCCGCCCCTCGTACGCCAGGTCGGAGACGAACGCGGTCAGCGCCGGGTGCATCCGGTAGGTGCGGTCGAGGAAGACGCCGCGGTCCTCCGGCACGGTCAGGTGCCCCTCCAGCAGGTGCTCCAGCGCCGAGAGCCCCGACTCCCCCGGGTGCACGGCCTGGGTCGGCTGGGCCAGCTGCTGCGGGTCTCCCAAGAGCACGAGCGAGCGAGCCGACCGCGCAACCGCGACGGCGTTGGCCAGCGAGAACTGCCCGGCCTCGTCGATGACCAGCACGTCGACGGCCTCGGCCAGACCCGGCCGGCACCAGAACCACGACGTCCCGCCGACGAGCTGCGCCGAGCCGTCGAGCAGACGCGTCTCGACGTCGGCGGCGTCCTTCGTCCACTCCACGCCCGGCGCACCGCAGGCCTGGTGCTCGTCGCACTTCTGCAGCGCCGGCCGACCGACGGCCTTCAGCACGTTGCCGATCACCGCGTGGGACGTCGCCGTGACGCCGACCTTCTTGCCGGCGTCGAGCAGCTCACGGATCAGCCGGGACGCCGCCCGCGTCTTGCCGCTCCCCGGCGGCCCCTGCACGGCGAGCACCTGGCCGTCGAGCGCTGCACCGAGCCGGACGACGGCGTCGCCGGCCTCCTCCCCCGGCAGCCGCCGGCAGTCGGCCGGAACGACGCGGTCGAGCAGCGCCTGCGGGAGGCATCGGCGACCGGCGAGGACGTCGTCCGCCGTGGCGGCGATCGACTCGCGCATCGGCTTGTCATCCAGCGGCCCCTCGGGGCCCAGCCCGCGGATCGCCGCGGGCGGCTTGGTCCTCTTGACGACGACCCTTCCGCCGACGGGGTCTATTTCGCGCACCTCGCCGATCCGCACCCGGGTGTCGACGTCGAAGGCGTTCGAGCCGACCGAGAGCTTGGTGTCCTGGGCCGGGAAGGTGAACTCGTAGAGCTTGCTGCGCTGCTCGGTGCCGATCTCGGCGCCGCCGGAGAGGCCGCCGAGCGCGGTCCGGTCCTCGATGAGCTGCTCGTCCTCGAGCTCGCCGCGGCTGTAGAACTCCCACCAGCCGGGCCGGGCCTCGCGGCGGTGCCACTGCACTAGGTCGCCGAGCAGCGCGTGGCCGGCGTCCTGCAGCCGCTCGACGAGCGCGAGCTCCGCGACCTCGGCGTCCGACCGCGGCGCCGGCCCGTCGACCGCGGCCAGCACCGGCCGCGGCAGCTCGCCGTGCTCGGCTGCCAGCTCGGCGCGCTGGGTCTCCAGCCAGTCGTGCAGCTCGCGGGTGGAGTCGACGTCGTCCTTGTTGTAGTCCTCGATGGCCTGCAGCCGGGCGGGGTCGCGGTCGGCGAGCCACTTCTCGTACTCGACGACGCTGGCCATCGCGTCGGCGACGTCGCCGGTGTGCTCACGCCCGTAGAAGGCCTCGACCTTCTTGATCGAGTAGGACTCCTTGCTGATCCGCATCGACTGGCGGACGGCGGGATAGAGGTCGACGAACCGTTCGGCGCGCAGCAGCTGGTCGAGCTCCGCCTCGCGGACGCCGTACCGGCCGGTGAGCCGCTTGAGCGCGCTGACCTCGTAGGCCGCGTAGTGGTAGACGTGCATGCCGGGGTCGGCGCGCCAGGCGTCGACGATCCGGTCGATGAGGTGCTCGACCATCCGGCGCTCCTCGGCGGCGTCGTGCGCCCACAGCGCGGCGAAGCGGCCGGTGCGGTCGCCGAGGCCGGCCAGGTACTCCAGGCCGGCGCCGTCGCCGGAGAGCGGATCCCCCTCGAAGTCGAGGTAGAGGTCGCCGGCGCTCGGTGCGGGCAGGCGGAGCAGGCCCTGGGCGGGCTGCGGCTCGAGCAGGGTGCGGGTCGGCGCCTGGGCCTGGCGGCCGCGGAGCTGCTCGCGGGCCTGGTCGCGGAGGCGTTCGCGGGTGCCGCGACTGATCCCGGTGGCCTTGAGGACGTCGTCGTCGGCGTGCGCGAGCTGCTCGAGGGTGGCGACGCCGGCGTCGATGAGGACGGCGCGGTGGTCGCGGCGCATGCCGGCGACGAGGCTGAGGTCGTCGGCGGTGCGGAGCTCGTCCTCGCAGTGCCGCTGCCAGCTGCACTGGTCGCAGTGCCCGATGGGGACGGGTCCGGTCGGCGTCGGGTCGGACACGAAGGTCGCCAGCCGGATGCGGGCGCGGCGGGCGTAGGCGGCGACGTCGACCAGCCGCCAGGGGCGCGCCTCTCCGTCGCCGGTGACGACGCTGATCCGCTCAGGTTCGCGCCCCTGGAGGACGGCGAGCCTGTCGGCGTAGGTGGCCATCTGCAGCAGCGCCGGCACGGTGATGCGGCGGGCGAGCTTGGCGTCGGCGACCTCGTAGGACCAGTCGCCGAGGTCGGACGGCGTCGGGGTCTTGAGGAGGAAGTCGGCCTGGCCGCCCCAGGTGCCGTCGAAGAGGAACGCCTGGTGGACGACGTCGACGCCGGCGCGCATCGCCTCGACCGTCGCGGCCTCACTGCGCTCCCCCTGCAGCCGGACGACGTCGAGTCCTTGCGCCTCCAGCGACTCCAGGTAGCGGAGCTCGTGGGCGATGCCGAGGCCGGCAATGAGGACCGTCTGGTCGCTCACCCCCTCGGCGGGCGGCTGCAGCCGGGCGTCGGCGACGGCCAGGTTCAGCGCGGTGAGGTGATGGCACTCCTGGTGCCGGGTCAGGTCGCTGGGGCTGAGGACCAGCCGTCCGTCGAGGCGATACACGGCTCAGCCCTCACTCGGCCGGACGGCGGCGAGCAGGACTGAGTGCGACAACGTTCCCCCGTGGTGCGGTGTGCAGACCCCCTGAGGGTTTCACGGACGCCGCCGTCCCGGGACCTCCCGCGCCGAGCTAAGGGATGCTGGTCACTCAGCGCTCTAAGAGGACGGCTGCTCCGCCTACCTCGCGGTCACCGCCGGGAACTCGAGTACTTCGAGCGTGGCTGCGTGCACGAACGACAGCTTCCTGTCCGTTACGAAGACGTGTCCAGGCATCCACGAGAGCAGCATCGGGACCACGAAGACAGTTCGCCGACGCACCCAGCCGCGTCGGCGGACATGGAGCCACGAATCCTGACCGTGGACAGTGACGCGCTCTACCTCGAAGGCCTCAGGAGGCGGGGCGGCGAACCGTAGCCGGAAGTCGAGTGCACTCGCTGTCGGTTCAGGGCCCGTCTTCCAGAAGTACCCAGCCCCAGACCCCGAACCGACGCCGCCCACCCGGGCGTCGGTACACGGGTGCTTCGGCCACGGCGGTCCCATCTCGTCGAAGTAGACGCGACTCCCGAGCGAGTTGGACCAGAAGTAGACGGCGGCGCCACACACCGGGCATCGCGCGTTCGGCTTCACCCACCGGGAGGAGTAGGGCAGCGCGGCGTTTCGCACCGGTTGCGGCTGCGAGGGTGGCGACGGGCTGCTCGAAGGGAGCCAGCTCGTCGACGACGAAGACCACGTCGACGAGGACCACCTAGTGCTCGGGCGCGAGCCAGGCGCTTCTCTCGTGACCGAGTGCCCCGAGACCCAATGCATGCCACCGTTGCGGCTACGCCGCCAGTGTCCGCCGCGTTGATAGGTCCCCAACGGATGCTCCGATCAGAGGTTGTCGAGCGACAGGCCGAACGACTCGAGGCGCTGCCGAGCCGCTGCGACCTCCTTTTCGGAGAACATGCCGCGGAACTTCGCATCCAGTACCGCCGCCTCAGGACTCTTGTGGAGCAGACCGCTCTTGGCGAGGCGCCGCCAGTTGAATCGGGGATCCTCGTCCACCATGAGCTCGCGCACCGCCTCGTATGCACCGATGGATGTCACGCGACTGGTGAAGTACGCCGGCTCGTAGCCACACGCGGCCCGCACGTAGGCGAGGTCGGCGCGGATCCGGTCATCGAAGGACTTCCGCAAGTTCTTCGTCGGCGGGTTCACGGGGCCCTGGCGAGAGTCGACCGGCGACTCGTCCGCGCGGGCACGCGCACGCGCCTCGAGGAGTCGTTCCGTTGCGGCGAGCAGCTGGTCCGCTTCGGCAGAGCCGAAGAGGTCCTCCTGCAAAGCAGCGGCAGGGGACTCCGAGACCGCCGCCTGCGGGCCCGCGGCTGCTCCACCGATCCGCGAAGCAGCCTCCCGCCCGAGCCGGAGATCGCCGGAGTCCTCGACGAGGAAGCCACCTTGCACGAGCCGGGAGACCGCAGCTGCGACCGCTGCCTGGATGTCTGGCCCCTGCCGACGCCAGCCGAAGAGTCGGGAGACGGCAGCCGACACGTCCGCTGAGTCCATCATCCTCGCATCGCACACCAGGGAAAGGACCGCGAGGTCGAGCTCCGCCGGCGGGATCCAGCCGATCTTGCGGACGCCGTCTTCGTCGGTCGGGACGCGAACAGTGGTGACGTCGGCGCCCGAGAGCGACAAGAAGCCGCCGTCCTGGATCAGGCGCCGGCCATCCACGGTCACCTTCGACAGCACCAGGTCGACGTTCTGCTGGATCAGGGATCCGATGCGCCCGATTCCCCAGTCGTTGCGGAAGCACTCCATCAACCGGCCGTGGTGCACCGGCACCTCGGCGCGCAGCACGCGCTCGAAGTACCTCCGCATCGCCGGACGGGCATCCGCCGACGTCGGCGCAGCCCAGGTCGTCTCGTCGGCCAGACGCCCGTAGCTGGCGCGCGTTGGGTACGCCACGGACCACGAAGGCTTCGATTCGAAGTCGACGTCCTCGACGACCACCTCCGGGGCCGGCTTCTCGACCGGGCGAACCGGAGCCGCCTCGCCACGGATGGCCGCATCGATGGCGGTTCTCAACCGCTCGATCTGCCCCTTCCGGTCCCGCACCCAACTCAGGCCCCAGATGCGGTGCAGGCGCCAGCCGAGCCCTTCCAAGACCTGCTGCCGCAGTCTGTCGCGGTCGCGGGCTGCCTTGGCCGAGTGGTAGGCGGTCCCATCGCACTCGATGCCGAGGACGTACTCACCAGCCCGCCCCGGGTGCCGGACGGCCATGTCGATCCTGTAGCCGGCGCTACCGACCTGCGGCTCGACGTCGTAGCCCATGCCGCGGAGGACCTGGAGGACGTCCTCCTCGAACGGGCTCTCCGGTCCCGCCTCGTCGTCCCGGGGAGCAACCGCCAGCGCGGGCAGACCACGAGCGGCGAAGTCCAGATAGTGCTTGAGATGCGGGACGCCGTTCTGATCGGGGTCCGGCGTCGGGAACTCCTCCGTCGTGATGCGTCCGGCAGGGAAGGACGACACGACCTCGACGCGCCGGCGGGCCCGAGTGGCCGCGACGTTGAGCCGCCGCCATCCACTCCGGCGGTTCAGCGGGCCGAAGTGCATGGTCATCTTGTCGAACTCGTCCGGCCCGTAGCCGATCGTGAAGACGATGACGTCGCGCTCGTCGCCCTGCACGTTCTCGAGGCTCTTGACGAAGAAGCCGTCCAGCCGATCGTGGTCGCTCAGCAGCTTGCGCAGGACCGGCTCGTCGGTGGCTCGCAGGTCCATGGCCGCCAGCACGGCGTCCTCCTGCGCGGCACTGAAGGTCACGACGCCGATGGACAGATCTGGGTGCGCCGTCGCGTGGTGCAGCACCCGGTCGACGACGAACTCGGCTTCGATCGGGTTGTCGCGCGTCGTACCGCGGTTGTAGACGCCCTTGACGACGAAGCTCTCCACCCCGAGATCGGGCGCATCGAAGGTCGCGCCCGGGAAGGTGTGCAGCTCGCCGTTGTAGATGCGGTGGTTTGAGTAGCTGATGAGCGACTCGTGCTGGCTGCGGTAGTGCCACAGCAGGGGCAGGTTGCGCAGTGCACCTGAGGCCTTCGCGAGCAGCAGCAGCGATTCGAACGAGTCGGTGGCTTCCTCGTCGTCCTCCGTGAGCTCCTCACTGTCGGCGGATCCCACGAAGAAGCTGGTCGGCTCCAGCTGCTTCTCGTCACCGGCGATGATCAATGCGTCGCCCCGGTAGATGCAGTTGACGGCGTCCCACGGCAGCACCTGGGAGGCCTCGTCGAAGATGACGACGTCGAACCGCATGTCGGCCGGGAGGAACTGCGACACCGAAAGCGGACTCATCATGAAGCACGGCTTGAGGTCCTGCACCAGGGATGCCGTATCGGCGAGCAGCTGCCGGATCGGCTTGTGACGCGACTTCAGGGCGGCTTGCCGCGTGATGACCTGCGCGGCCTTGCTGCCGTTCGAGGAGGGGCGCCGCGCCGCACATCGCGAGACGACGGTGGCGTACCGGTCCTCGACGAGACGGCGGTCCAGGGAACGGAAGTCCTCGACTAGGACGTCGCGCTCGCTGGCCCGGTATCGGTCCAGGCGGCCGTCACCTCGAACGGTGGCGTGGACCCACGCCATCAGGGTGGCCCGCTCGATGGTCAGCGGCACGTCATCCTGCGGGGTTCCCGCACCGACCAACTGGGAGACGACACCGCCCAATCCCTGGTCCTCGAACCATGCGGTCAGCTGGACGTACTCGACCCAGTCGTCGATGTCGGTGGACGAACGATCGACCATTTCTTCCAGCATCGGCGCGGTCTCATCGAGGTCAGCCGCGAACTCAGCGTCCAGTTCGTGCGCCCGCGGCTCGAGGAAGTTGCCGAGCAGGTTCGCGAGCGCGGCGGTCCACCGATCGAGCAGCTGCTGGAGCTCCGATGCGGTGAGGCTGGGGTACGCGACCTTGTCGGCGACGACCGGTGGCACTCGTCCCCCGAGGCGCTCGCGAACCTGGGCGGCCCATGTGAGGGCCTCCTCCAAGGCCGCCCAGTCGGTGTCCAGCCCCTGGTACAGCGAGCCGAGCGCCCCGACGTCCGACTCGTAGGCCTCGAAGATGGCCGCACCGCTGGCGTCACGATGGCGGGCGACCCGCAGCAGGTCCTTCGCTTCGCGGACTGAGACATCCCTGTCGGTCACAGCGGCGACGTGCTCGACCGTCTCGACCCCGGGCGTCAGCGCGAGGACTGCTCGACCGGCCCATTCCGCGAACTGCAGCAGCGACATATTCGTCGCTTGCGGCGCGAAACCGCCGAGTCGCTGGCCGATGTCGCTCAGCAGCCCGGCGACGTCCGCTTGGAGACGAGCCCCCAGCGTGGTGAGCAGCGGGTCGGGCTCTCCTTCCGCGCCAAGCTGCCGAGCTAGCGCATTGACGTCGAGGTCGTCGCCGGCCAGCTGGGCGGCGCGCTGTGCCACCTCGATGGCCGCGCAAACCCGGCCGAAATCCGTGTCCACTCGGCGGTAGTACGGCCCGAGGCTGCCCGCATGGTCGACCTCGCCCTGGCTGAGGGTGTACTCGGCGCGCTGCCACTCGGCTGCCTCGCCCAGGTGAGCCAGCACGGCCGGCGTGACCTTTCCTGACACGCTCACGGCCTTGAGCTGCTTCCGATCGGCGCGGGCCTGGCCCGACCATCGGCGCAGACCGGTGTGCACCTCACGGAACCGGTGCTCGAGGGACGCTAGGTCGAGGGTCAGCGCCTGCGGGGTGAACGTGCTCTCCAGCGCCGAACGCCGGCTTCGCACCGTCGCCACCAGCTTGCCGAGGACTCGCTCGGACTCCCGGAGCGCGGCGTGGACGCTCGGGTTGAACCACGGCGCGAGCGGGCGTGCCGTCGCTTCACCAAGAACGGCGAGGTCGGCGAGGCGTGCCGCAACCGCGAGCGTCGGCTCCTCCGCACCGAACCCCAGTGCCCCACCCAGGCGTTGGGTGCTCTGGTTCACCTCGACGAGCCGGTGCGGTAGCGCCTCGAGCCACTGTGCGAGTTCGCGGACCTGCGTCGCCGTCGGTGCGCTACCGGGGACCCAGCCGAGGGCTGCCGGGTCGAGGAGGCTCGCCAGGTCCTCGATTCGATCGCTGTCCAACTCGCCGTGGCGAGGACCGGCGTCGCGCTGCAGCCGCGAGCTGATGTCGCGGTACTCGGCCACCTGGCCCTTGAGCAGCTCGACCCGCTGCCCCAACCCGGAGAACTCCTCGTCCTCCGTGGAGAGCCAGTCGACGAGGGAGCCGGCTGGGCGCGACTCCACCAGAAGGAGAACGTCGCGGCGTCGGTGGACGTCGGCCAGTCGCCGTCCGAAGCTCATCCCGAGGTCCTCGTCCACGGCGTTGCACCGGGCCGTCAGCGCCTCGACTGCTTCACGAGCGTGCCGAGCGGAGCGCTGCAACCCGTCCGAGTCCAGGCGCCCCCGCTCCGCGCCGCGGAGGTCCCGCCACAGGAAGTCCGCGCCCTGGAGCGCGGGCTGCCAGGCGCGACCCAATCGCGCGGCGCGGTCGAGGATCGCCGCGAGCGTGACGTCGTCCAGGTCGGCCCAGCTGGCCGAGATCGGCACGGCGACGTCGCGGTAGGGCTCCAGCTGCGAGACCCGGCCCAGGACGTCGAACAGATTGCGGCCGAGCTGCTTGCGGGTCTCGTTCATCGCAGTCGCGTGCTCGCTCAGCTGGACGCGGTCCTGCGTGAGCGTGGAGACCTCGACGTCGGTGAAGCGCGACGTCGCCCGGGGCGACTTCGTGAGGGCGCGATGCAGTTCGGCGGCGACCTGCTTGCGCGTCGCCGCGTGGCTGTGGAGCTCGAGGAGGAACGGGTCGAGCTTCTTGTCGGTCAGTCGGTTGCGGACGACGTCGAGTGCCGCCGCCTTCTCGCTGACGAACAGCACGGAGCGTCCCGTCGAGATGAGCTCGACGATGATGTTGGCGATGGTCTGGCTCTTGCCGGTGCCCGGAGGCCCGTCCATGACGAAACTGCGGCCGTCCCGGGCGGCGAGGATGCATCGGCGCTGACTGCTGTCGGCGTCGAGGATGCTCATCAGCTGCTCGGGCGGCAGGGCGCGGTCCACGTCGTCCGGGTGGACCGGATCGAAGTCGAACTGCTCCCCCGTCGGTGAGTCCGGCCCGAGGGCGAGCAGCTGAACCATGGGGTGCTCGAGGACCTGCTGCTCGTGGTTGAGCAGGTCACGGAAGATCGCTTCCTTGTGGAAGCTGAAGTTGGTCAGGACGGCTCGCTCGACCACCGTCCACCCGCGCTTCGGCGCGATCACCTCGGTGACCTGCGCCAGGTACGCGCGGATGTCGACGTTGTCAGCATCGGGCGAGGGCAGGACGATGCCGTGGTTCTGCTCCATCACGAGCTGGAGGGCGGGATTGACGACGATGTCGTCTTCGGTCGGCCGCAACGACCACGAACCGGCGTCGCCCTCGCGACGGAGTTCGACGGGCACGAGGACCAACGGGCTGTCGACCGGCTTGTCGTCGGGATCGAGCCAGCTGAGGAAGCCCGCTCCGATGTACAGGCTCCAGAAGCCCTTGTCCGCGTACGTGCTCTGACTGACCTGGTCGAGGCGGCGCAATGCGCCGGCGAGGTCCTTCGCGGTCTTGTTTCCGACGTCGATGTGCGGACGCGTCGAGGTGACGAGGGGTGCGAGACGGCCGCGGTCGTCGTCGACCGCCTCCTCGTGGGTGGGACGCAGGACAGCGTTGCCCGCAGAAGCGACCCGCAGCAGCCCATCGAGGTCCAGCGCGTGAAGTTCGAGCGACGCCGTCCGGACGTGCTTGAAGTAGACGAGCCGCTGGCGACCGTCGACCGCCACCAGGGCTGCGCGCCACTCGGCGATCTGCTTCCGCAGCTTTCGGTCGAGCGGACCCGGCAGGCCCAGGTCTGCTCCTGTCCCGGCCTCGGGGATCTGCTCAGAAGAGGGTGTCATGGATTCCTCCTTGCAGGAGCCGGCGCACGAGGTCGGTGACCAGTCGTCGGTCGTCGTCGTCGAGGGAGCCGATGAGTTCGATCAACGGATCCGGCTCCGACCGATCGACAACCTCGTCGGAGGAACCATCATCGACCGCGACGACCGGCTCGTCCGGCGGCACGACCTCCCGGGGCGGGAGGAGGTGCTCGAGCCCCTCAGGCAGTTCGTCGCCGTCGACGAGGCGGAGTATCTGAGTGCAGCGAGTCATGGCCACGTAGAGGAGTCCCTGGCCGTCTGAGGTGGTGCGGGCCAGATCCGTGGGCTTGAGGACGACGACCGAGTCGAACTCGAGGCCCTTGACCAGCGAGGCCGGCACGAGGCTGAGCGGTTGCCCGAAGTCGCCGCCGGCCCCATCCCCGATCGCGGGATCGGCGGCTCGGAAGGTCGCGAGCAGGGCGTCGTACGACTCGTCGGGCACCACGATCGCGGTCGTCAGCCCGCTCTCGACGTCCAGCTGCGCGAGGACCAGCGCGCGGTCCTCCGCCGGCTCCGCGGCATCCAGGTGGACGGTGGGTGGGCCGGCCCCCCGGCGGACAGAACGGGGGGCCGTGAGCCCTGGTGAGATCAGTGGCAGGAGCCGGGCAGCCAGGTCGAGCGCCTGGGCGGGCACGCGGTAGCCGATGGTCAGCGTCTCGACCGTCGCCGCGGTAGACGCCAGATGGTCGGTCAGCTCGTACCACTCATCGCGAACCCACGGGCCCGTCGCTTGCGCGAGGTCGCCGAGGACGGTGAACGAGCCCTCCGGACAGCGTCTGGCCAGGGCGCGCGCCTGCATCGGCGAGAGGTCTTGCGCCTCGTCGACGACGACGTGCCCGTATGTGCGGACCTCGCCGTTGAGGAGGAACGACAGCTCGTCTAGGCAGAACAGGTCGTCGACGGTCCAGGGCTCGTCGACGATGCTGGCCCTGGGCTCGCGGAACAGGCGAGCGCGCTCATCAGGGGTCAGGACTCCCGAGGTGGCCTCCACCAGCCACGACTGGGTTCCGTAGAGGCTGCGCAGCAGCTCCTCCGCGGTGAAGGTCGGCCACATCCGGTCGAGCGCGTTGGTGAAGGTAGAGAGCCGCCGGAGCGCCGGTTCGGTGGCAATGACGGCACGGCCAGCCTCGGCCTGCGCCTCGGTGTACGCGGCGAATGCGGCCGCCGACAATGCCTGCCTGAGGACTTCACGCGCCTGGTTGTGCGGCAGATCGCGGTTCGCGACGTCGTCGATGAGGGCGCGGATCCGCGGCCCGGGGAGGACGGCTCTGGCACCACCGAGGGAGAACTCGAGGTCGCCGTCGTCCCACCCGCGGCGCGCTTCGAGGGCCCGCTCGAGGACGAGCGCCATGGCAGCGCTGCCCTTGACGCGCGCGGTGTCCGCAGCGTCCCGGCCCGTCGCCGTCGCCTCGCCCGCGTAGAGGGAACGCAGGTCGACCTGGAGGACGTCGGAGGCGTCGAGCGAGGGCAGGACGCCGCTCATGTACGCGAGGAACGCGCTGCTTGGCGCGACGACGAGGATGCCGGCTCGGCGCAGCGCTTCGTCGTTGAAGGCCTGCCAGGCGGCACGGTGCAGACCGACGACGGTCTTCCCGGTGCCCGGGCCTCCCTGTACGACCAGAACCTGGTCCCGCTGCGCGCGGATGATGCGGAATTGCTCTGCCTGGATGGTGGCGACGACCTCGCGCATGGCGCCGTCGCGGGAGCGGTCGAGCTCGGCGAGGAGCGCGTCGCTGACCGGAGTC
This sequence comes from Trujillonella endophytica, assembly GCF_019799905.1. GTDB lineage: Bacteria > Actinomycetota > Actinomycetes > Mycobacteriales > Geodermatophilaceae > Trujillonella > Trujillonella endophyticus_A. The sequence goes on from NZ_JABGCI010000012.1 coordinate 104,726, forward strand.
GGCCCGGTGAGGTCCGGGTCGAGGACGTCCGCGGCGGTCGTGGCGGTGATCTCGTCGATGACCCTGGAGAGCACGCGGTCCTGCTCGCTGAAGACTCGCTTCAGATCCAGCCCGCGGGAATCCTCTGGTGTGGCTTCGTAGAACTTCTGGGCGGCGGGCGCGTGCCAGCTGGCGACGACGAGGTTCTTGCTCTCGTCGTGAACGCGGCGCCGACCGATGTAGAGCGGCTCCCCGTCCTGGTCGATCCGACCAAAGACGAGCTGGCCGGAGCCGCGGGAGTTCCGGAGGATGTCGAGGGCGCGCCGCAGCGCGGTCGCCGTCGCCCGGTTGCCCTCCTGGTAGCTCTGGTACGTGTGCTCGACGCTGGCCAGGCCCTTGTCGAGCAGGTCGTAGGCCCGGGAGACGTACGCCTGCTCAGCCCCGTGCTCCGGGTGCCGCGGGGCGAGGCTGTCAGCGGTCTGCGCCGGCGCGATGGTCATGACGGCCTCTTCTTCTTCGGAGTACGTGCAGCGAGCCAGATCGCGTGGTCCACCTGCCATGGCGTGATGCGTGGGCTGCCCGGTCGGGCGGACAACCACTGAGCGACCTCCACCAGAAGCGCGTGTGCTCGCGCAGGATCAGATACTCCGAAGGGAGCCAGCCAGCGCATCACCATGCGGTCGGGCTTGATGCGGTAGTCGTCGCCGCACAACATCCAGAAGTAGCTGCGACGGATTCCGAACTGCCCGTCACCCGGGACCGCGCGCAGTGCTCGATCCACTCGCTTGATGGCGGCGGGGTCGGCCAGGGCTTCCGTAGCCGTAAGGAGGTCACCGATCTCGTGATCGATGAGGATCTGCGCGAAGCGAAGCGCCGCCTCAGCCTTCGTGATCCCGTTCCGGGTGGAGGTGAGCTGGCCGTTCGACACCGCCAGGAGGGCCTGCTCGTCGGGGAACTGCTCCAGGAACCGAGCCAAGGAGTACGGGTCAACAGCTGGCGGCTCAGGCGCGATCAGCGGACCTGCGGCGACCGGCGTCAGCACACGGTGCACGAGGGGCGAGACCACCGAGTCGTACTTCGAGCCGAGGCTCCAGACGGCGTCCAGCACGCACGCGGACAGGGTCGTCCAGCGAGCACCCCGTGGCGGCAGGTCCAGCAGAGCAACGGCCGCGGCGACCGGCGGGATCAGGTCACCGCTCGCAGGCACGGGTGCAGCCGTCGTCGTGTCGAGCATGTGATCCCCCGCGGGTGTCGCTCCGACTCGGGCGCAGTCGGTCGAGCGGAACCCTGCCATCTCGTTACGACGTTCCCCACCAGCGTCGACGTGGAGTCACCGCAAAGGATGCCTCGCAGGACCAGTAACCACAGACATCTCAGCCGTCGCAGTGACCTGGTCCCTGGAGCTGAACGCTGTAGCGCATCTGACGACAGCAGAGCATGGACACGGGCGCCGTGTCTGTCGACGGCTGTCCGTTCGCCGGCCAGGTACAGGGCCGTCTGAGTCACCCTTCAGAGAGGCCGGACGGCCTTCCGGCACGGTCCCGAGCGGCAACGCCTGCCGTGAATCACTCCGACATCACTTCTCGCAGATTTCCCGCCGCCAAGAGGTCTGCGAATCGGCGGGTGATCTGACTGGCGAACGCCGCGTCGTCGACCAGCACCCCGGTCTCCAGATTCAACTCAACTGCGGCGTAGGAGAGGTTCGCGCTGGTGACCAGGGCGGCGCGATCGTCGATCACAAGCACCTTGGAGTGCTGCATCCGGGGTTGGCCGGTCTCAGAATCGCAGTAGCCGAGCACGCGGGCGCGCGGAACTGCCCCCCTAATCTCCTCGGCGCAGTCCCGACGTTGACTCACATCACAGACAACGGTGATCGCCAAGCGACGTTGCGCTGCACGCCTCAACGCCTGGACGAACGGCGCGGTGGCCGTGCCGGAGTACGTAGAGGCGAGCACAGACTCCTCAGCCTCGTCGATCAGACGGACGACGGCGGCTGTCGTCCTCACCGAGTCACCCGGTAGCTGGGGTCCGCTCCAGACCAGCGTCGGTGGCGACGGCGTCCTCTCTACGGTCGACGCGATGACCCTCAGGGTTGCTGCAACGGCCTCCCTATTGCCGAACGCGCTCAACACCGCACCCACGTGCTCCTCCGCTGCCACGCGTTTATCCGGGGCGAGGGTCCGTACCGCGCGTCGGGCTACGCCGTCGATCGCCAGGCTGTCTGCCACCCTCCGGAGCTCAGTTGGAGCAAGGAGCTCGCTGAGGGGCTCCAGCTTGGCCAGACCGGCTGCCCTCACGTCGTCAGACCGTCGAGCAGCCCATTTACTCCCAGCGTGCCCGCCTGGTCCCCGAAGAGGGTCAGCACGAGTCTGCGGTCGAGGAACCGATTGGCGTTGTCGCAGGAGGTCTCCGACAGGAACGTGCAGAAGTGGCACGCGGCGCCGTGCAGAAAGTCCTCCTGCCCCCGAGGGACACGGTGAGAACACACGGGATCGGAAGAGCACCGCGCTGCTTTCGTCAAGGCACGTGTGACGAGTCGCTCCATCGCCTTGCGTGCGGACTGCTCGACGAGGCCGCCCAGAGTCCCGTCACTGTCCGGCGAAGTGGTAGAGATCAAGAACCCGGCGGCTGGCTCGTAGTCGTCAGTTCGCCGCCACGCGTAGACCCGCTCACTCAGTGAGGCGGATCCGTAGCCGGCGTCGAGCGCCATCTGGCGGATCACCAAGTGGGCCAAAGTGTGAGCCGCCCAGTATCGAGGGGGCTCCAGGCGGCTGTCTGGGTCCGCGATTGCCGCAGAGGTGCTCGTGCGCCGCCTGACGTTGCGTCGGTGCGCCTCTTGATGGGCTTTCCAGAGCGCGGAATCGAGTACCGCGTCCTCCCATGGGTCCACGAGGTCTTCGCGGAGTCGGACGAACACACCTTCGCCGTGGTCCTCCGTCGCCGGAACCCAACGCGGTTGCTTGCGCGCCAATGGGGCGAGACGCTCCGGCGCGTCCCCGATGCGGTCGAAGGCATCGACTCGAGTGAAGCCGACGAACGCATTCACCTTCTTCAGCCGGTCGACGGCCGCGATCGTCTCGATGGCTGGGAGCAATTTGCTGGGGACCTCCACGTCACGGATTCGGAAGTCGCTCTCACGGGCGTGCTTCGCGAAATCCGCCGGACGGATGAGCGTTCGCCACTCAGGTGCACGTAGCTCGATCGGGCTGTACGGCGTGGTACGGCCGTGGTCTTCGGCCCCCCCGGCGGCCAGCTGGAGGGCCTCCCAGACGGTTTCGTCCGGTACGTCGGACAGGTCTAGACCGTCCTTGAGGACGAATTTCTTGAACATGGGCACTACCGCCTCGGTGGTCGCCATCGCCCGCAGTTCAGCCGAGACGCTCTGCAGCCGGACAGCGACATCGACTGCCTTGAGCTCCTTGCTCTCCGGCACGACGAGAAGGCTGATCGTGGCCGGGAACCACTGGTTGGCCGCGCCCAGCAGCATGAGCTTCGTCTCCGCCGTGCACTTCTCGAACGTCCCGAGGTGGGGGTGGCGTCCGCGGCAGTGCGGCATCCGCTCGGCTCCAGCTGTCCCCGTGAGCTCTCGCATGCTTCGCGTCAGTCCACAAGCGACACAGGTGACACGCACCTCCGGACCGATGTTGCTGCGCCACTCGAGCATCCGCAGCCTCGTGGCGGGATTCGTCACTCCGGGCGCCTTTTCACACGTCCAGGTCCCACCGTGCGAGCCGTGGACGAAGGCGGTGTAGGGGAACTCATCCAGGTGACCGTTCAGGCAGGCAACTAGGTACCTCGCCGGAACGGCCACGCTTTCCCGAGGCTTCCCCTTGCCGTTGCGGCCCTTGCACTGCTTGTGGACGAAGCGCGCTTGGTCAGGACGCATGCCGATCGTGTTGAGGAATGTGAAGACACCGCCCTCGCCCTCGAACGGAGCCAGGCGATCACAACCAGTGCAGCGTAACCATCGGGGAAAGGCAGTGGCCGGGACGCCGAGCCGCGGGACCTCCCGCGGTCCCACCTCCTGTCGGGGAGGCCGACGGAGTTCGCGGACCTGGCGACCCAGCTGCGCCTTGACCGCCTCGATCAGGCGTGGCTCGAAGACCTGCAGAGCTCCGCCCATCTGCGCGTAGGCCCGCTCCCAGGCGTCCAAGCCCTGCGGCATGACGGCGATGTGCGGCAGGTCGACCGACGCGCCGATACCGGCGGTGTAGAGAAGAGCGGTCGGCCGTACCGAGCCGACGCGGCCGAAGTTCTTCGGCTTGACCGCGTCCTGGTGCTCGAAAGGGTCAACGATGTCCGCCGTGGCGACATACGCAGCTGAGGCACCGGTCTCGCCCGACGTGTCCGCACTGGGGTCGGTGGCGGCCGTCTCCGTCACGCGTCCACGTCCGAGGGAAAGACCCAACCGGGAGCACCCGGCGGGTCAGGCTCAGCGACGCGGTCGCCGTACGAGCGAACGACCAGGCTGATCTCCGGCTGGACCTCTCGCATCGAGTTGGCAACCCGCAGGTACACGTCGTCTCCGAAGGCAGGGCCCTCCTCGGGGCTCACCAGGAGGCCTCCCGCCCCCGTGTAGTCGATGTCGGGCACGGCCTTCGCCTTCTTGTACCAAGCGTCCAGTCGACGGGTGAGCTTGTTCCTGATTTCTTGCACGCGGTCGTCGGCGTCAGAACCTGCCGCTCGCCGGGCGATGACCTCCACCAAGTTCTGGAGGGTGGTGAACCGCGACGTGATGCTCCACGCGCCAGCTTGGGGGGAGTACGAAGGCGTCCGGCCGACATCCAGGACCCGAGCTATCGACACGAGCACACCCGTGAGTCCGCGCTCCAGAGAGCTGTCCGAGTAGGGAGTGACGGACAGAGCTTCCACGTGGGCGTAGAACGTCCGGTGGTCGTGCTCGAACTGCTCGTAGTGCGCCATGTCTCGCGGACGGGAGCGGTTGGCGAGCGTGACCACGAGCCCGGGCTTGTCCGACACGCGTCCCACACGGGAAGAAGCCTGGATGTACTCAGCGGTGTTCTTGGGCTGCCCCACGACGAGCATGAGGCCGAGACGTCCGACGTCGACCCCGACTTGGAGCATCGACGTAGCGAGGACGACGTCATAGGGCCGGCTTCCTGCTCGCTTGGGAACCGCTTTGTCCGCCTTCCGGAGAGCGGCGTGCACGTTGTGCGCCTGCGTGGTGTCCCAATCCGGGTCGAACGGCGCTGACAGCCGGTCGAGTGTCTTGGTGATGTCTGTCGAAGAGACTCGCGAAGTCAGCTCGCCGATCTCCAGCCCCCAGGTACCGCGACGCGGGTAGCCGCTGGCCTTGTCCGGGTTGGTGATCCGCGTCGTGACATCGTCATCGAGATACCTGCGCATGCCGGCCAGTTCGCGCGTAGCGCTGAAGTAGCCGACGAGCGTCATGTACGGGTCGGCCACTTCGCCGTGCTGATCCAACAGCTTTTGTCCAGCCTGCAGCACAATTTCGCTGACGCGGATCTCAGCCAGGGTCAGTTTGGCTCCGTGGGCGCACACTCCCAGATAGCGCCGGCCTGGATGCTCGGCCGACACGGGCACTTCCTTGGAGAAGTACGTGTCTGAGACGTCGATGACCTGCGGCGGGAAAATCTCGATCCCTCGTCCGTAGAGGCGCAACACCTGATTCTCGGCGTTCCGGCTGGTGGCCGTGGATGCGACGACCAGCGGTCGAACGGGATCGGCAATCGCCACGTCTGTACCCCGCTGCCAACTGCACAATGTGTCGACGGCCACTTCGAACAACCCGACGGCAGTGCCGAGCGCGCCGGTGATGAGGTGCAGCTCGTCCTGGATAACGAGATCCGGCGGGCGAAGGCGGCCGGCGGCCTGGACGGTCACCTTGGGCAGGAGGCCGCTCGCGTTGTGGCTGGTGCCAGTACAGACGGCCACGGGTGTGTCCGGGTGGCGATACCCGTGACGCGGACAGCGCTGGGCGACATGCCCGAAGAGGCTCGCTGCCTGGCCCTCCCGAGCGATACGGGCGAACTTGTCGACCGTCGCGAGCAGGAAGCTGGGCGGATACCGGTAGATCTCCTCGTCGACAGTGAGGACCGGCAGACCGTCCTCGACCGTGCCGCCATCGGCGAAGGGGCATTCCGCGCCCAGCCTGGCGCCGCAGTGGACGAGCACGCGGCGACGGGCTTTGTCGAGACGGATGTGCTGCTTGGGCGAGATGGGCGACCCGCACCACGGGCACCGCTGGAGCTGGAGCACGGTGACGCCGTAGGGGCGCCCTTCGGTGGCTATGGCTTTGCCGATCTGCTCCTCAGCCTCGTCGTAGGACTTGGGACTGACGTTGCTGCCTACCCACAGTCCGATCCTGAACGGTTCCTCCCCCCATGTGTTCGGATCCTCGCGACGGACGAGCTCGGCCGCGCAGACGAGCGCGGTGGCGCGTTGAAACTGCTGCGTGGTGAGCAAGCGCAACGTGTACCGCATGAGCACGGCGACACCATCTCCACCATCCAGCACGCCGTCCGGGGACTCGACCACACCCTGGAGCCGTCGGATCGCGAAGGTGTACGCCGCGAGCCCGAGGTAGGCCTCCGTCTTGCCGCCACCGGTCGGGAAGAAGAGCAGCTCCGCGCGGGCGGCCTCGCTGCTGCGGCGAGCGGACGTCGGATCTGTCAGGGCATGAAGCTGCATGAGGATGAAGCCGATCTGGAAGTGCCGCCATGACGCGGCACCCTCCCCCTTGGCGGCCACCTTCTCGGACGCGGCGGCAATGCTGAGAGCGGCATCCTCGGAGCGGGCCTGCGCCACCTGACTGTGCACTCGCTGGTCAGCCATGACCCGGTTCATGAACTGGAAGGCGCGGAAAACGTCAGAATCCGAGCCGAGCAGTGTAAGGCCTTCCTCGAGCCGGTTCGCGGCCGCGCCGGCGTCCTCGATGGCGATCTCCGCGATCGTACGAAGGTGCTCCGGAAGCCCAGCCGCGTCAGAATGCCGGAGCTGGAGCCACTCCCTGTAACCGACCAGGAGAGGCGAGAGACCCTCGACGACCTCGGACTGGGAGCCCGACGCGAGCCGCTTCATCGAGAGAAGCGTTCCCTCAACGCCTGAGGCGACAGTCTGCGGGATTTCTGCCGTCGGAACCCAGGTGGTTCGGACACGATTGGCCGAGCGCGAGTCCTCGGCTAGATCCCGTCGCCATACACCGTCAGGAGATGGAGGGAGCGTGCTCCAGGTCGCGGAGCAGGTCCTGCCGACGGCGAACTCGAGGCGGTCCCGGTAGAGCAGCTCCAGTCGCTGCTCCTCCTCATCCAACCCGGGCGCCAGGGCATCCAGAGGGTCGTGGATGGGGAGGAACGAATTGCTTCCATCAGCGGCGGCCGCCTCCAGTTCCGCCTGGAAGAGCCATTGGCGTGGCGGCAAATTTCCGTCGGTCACTCGTCGGTTCTGCAGGGCGACTTCGACGATGAGGGTCCCATCACCATCCGCCAACACCTCGACGCTGACGGAAACTTCGACGGACCCTGCGTGTTCCAGGACCGGTAGGTCGAGCTCAGCACCGGGCAGGAGCTGGCTAGCGAGGACCGGGATCCGGTACTCGTGAGGAGTGCGGTCGAAGTAGGTGCGCGTGCGCCCGTCTTCGTCCATCTCCCGGCGCGCGGCGTAAGACCCCCACCGTGCGATGAGCGTCAGGCCGGGCCCGCCCGGGGCCATGCGGAAGCGCAGCCCCATCGACGAGGGGGCGATCAGCTTCGACGCCGGCCCCTTGTCGTCGGCCTCCTCCGGATCGTCCGACTCCATCACTTCGAGGTCCGATGCCTCTGGGACGCCCGCACTGGCCTCGTCCGCCGCGGCCAGCAATGGCGCCTCTACGGCTCGCAGGTCAGCGACATCCGTAGTCGCCGAAACATGCGGGCTTTCGACAGTCACAGTCGTGTCGACCTTGACCGGAGCGAGCGCACCCGCGAGATAGCGCCCGCGCGGGTTTCCGACGACCGTTTCCGCCGGACCATCCCACGGTCCGACCAGATCGGCCACCAGCAAACGATGAAGCTCGTCCCGAACATCCGCCGAGGTCGTCATCGCATGCGTCATGCCTCCTCCACAATATCCAGCTCGTCGGCCTCGTCCGTGCCTTTGGCGCCGCTCTGCATGACAGAGCGCCGGTGGTTTTCTTCGAGAAGACGGTCGAGTACCTCCACGCGAGCAACAGGGCTGATTGTGAAGCGGTCCGACTGCCTATACGTGTAGAAGCCATGCTCGAGGGCAACGTCCTCCCAGCCGTAAGATCGAAGAACCGCCCGGTCCAACTCGGCATGAATGTCTCGCAAGCGGTCAACATCCCGATCACCCGAGCGATCTGGGTCATTGACCAAGTTGTACAGCTTGGTCAGGCCCAGCCGTCGGCGCAGCATCATCTCGCGACGTTCCTCGTCCAAAATTCGCCCAATAGCTCTCAGAATGTCATTAGGCGCCGGTCGCGGGAAGGTCACGAAGACGCTAGACGGTGTGTATCGAGAATCGTTTCGCATCGCCGACCCGTACATCATCGCCCAAGCCTGATGGAGACTTGACGACAGCACAGCCTGGTCAACATAGTCGTCCGTCGCGAACACGACCAGCGCATGACTGAAAACCTGACCATTAGGGACCCGCAGAGGCATCAATGATCGGCTGGTTAGCGCAATGACCAGTACGGTTTCGAGTCCTTGAATCGCTTCGTACATACCGGGCCGCGCATTCCAGTACTTCCACCACTCGTGGACCATTCGAGGATAGCGAGCGGCGTCCTTGGCCATGCGATCCGGTTTCACAAGGGTCTCTATCACTTGCCAGGGCTCCTCGAAGGAGGCTGCAGCGTCTAGCGACAGTTCTTTAAAGTTGATTACCCAGCGACTGGCCGAAGAGTCAGGCCGAGAATTCAGGTCCTCGCCGTTCAGATATGGGAAAAGAACCTCGCTGTTCTGCGGGCTCCGGTCGAGAAGACGCTGCGCTTCCTCTTGCCGCAGGAGGAAACCGCTCCCCAGGACGATAGAGCCCTGGAATGCGATCCTCCGGTTCTCCACGAGAGGCGCGGGGGGACCAGAGACTCGCCCCTCCGGTTCGAGCAGCGAAGAAATCATTGGAACTGGAACCCCGTCGGCCACGCGAGGTACCTCCGGAGCGACTGCCGCAAGAGACGCCCACACTGCCGCATACTCAAGATTGGCGCCTCGCGCGGGCCACGAAGCACTGCGCACAGCGCGGCGAACCACCAGGCCTTCAGAAACCAACCGGTCCAAAGCGACCTCCCGGGTGTCACCCTGCGCGATCGTGTTGGTAGCGATAAGTCCCAGCTGACCACGGTCACGGGCGAGCAAGGCGCTAGCTCGAAGGAAGAAGTAGGCAACAAGGTCAGCATTGCCAGCGGTGCCACTGGCGAGCTGATTGACCAACCAAAGGCGGATGTTTTGTCCCATTGCTGGACTGATCTTCTTGCCGCCCAGGAAGGGTGGATTGCCGATGACCGCGTCGAAGCCGCCGTGATCGATCATCACATCGGGAAACTCAATAACCCAGTGCAACGGTTCCCACCGCTCGAAGTCACTACTAACACTCGGAGACAATCCGTCGTCAAGGATTTCGTCGAGACCGCGGCGGTCCCCGACTCCTGCGTCAGGGAACGCATCCATAAGGGACAATGCGAGCGCTTCGTACTTAGCGTCAAGCTGCCGACCGGGCTTGCCTCCGATACTGAGCCCTGCGGCGATGATGCCGTCACCGATGGCGCGGAGTACCTGGTTGTTTTCCGTCAGCTGGGCAAGAAGCGCTCGCTTGGCTCGAGTGGAGCGCATGCTGTCGGCCTCGGAAACGGGCGTCGAGAGCTGGTGCCGCACGTCGGTCGCGCGGCGGATCGCAGAGTCGACATCGACGGTGAAGCCCGGATCGCGCAGCCGCGCTGCGCTCGGGTCGATGTGAAGGCCGCGGAGCTGGCGCAGCTCGGAAAGACCAAGCAGCGAGTTGCCGCAGAGGATCTTGTCATCGACGAACGAGAAAGGTCGGTCGGGGTCGAGAGACACGAGCCAGAGCGAGAGCTTGCACATCTCTACCGCCATCGGGTTGATGTCGGCACCATAGAGGCAGTGCGCAATCACTTCACGGATGGACTCGACTCGGCGGTGATGCCTTTGATCGGCAGTTGAGTCCTCGCGGGTGATTCCCTCCCGGTCCCACGCCTCGAGCAGGCGGTCAGCGAGGTAGCGCGCTGCTGCCACCAGGAAGGCTCCAGAGCCAACTGCGATGTCAGCGACCTTGAGGTCCAGCAGCTGTGACGCTGAGATGGGCACCCATTCGGTTGTCTTCGCCGTCTGCAGTGGCCCCGGCGAGTAGACGAGGGGTTCGAGGGCGTGGTGCACGACCTCCTCTGCCAGCGACCGAGGTGTGTAGTGAGTGCCCGACGTAGCCCTGGATCGGGTCTCCACCACCACGAGCCCACCCGCTGGGACCACGTATGGCAGACCGCGTGGGTCGAGGCGCATCAGCTTGTAGTAGCCGATGAGTTCCTCCACGAGGGCGCCATCACCGACGACCGGTCGGAGCCGGCGTCGAGCCTCGTCCTGGACCGCGATGTCGCCGCTCTCGGCGTACGCCTTGGCGAGCTGTCGCACCGTGCGACTCTTCGCCGCCGGCTGATGCTCCTTCACCCAGGCGACTAGACGCTCGGCGAAGTCGTCCTGGTCCTCCTCCGCTAGGTCATTGAGCTCGTGCAGCGTCTCGAGTGCCACCTCGGGCTCGGACCCGTTCTCCGGACCTTGGAGGCCGACGACGACCTCATCGGTATACCGAGCGGAGTACCCCAGCAGACCCTCGTAGACGTAGCCGATCTGCTCGACGTCGAGCTCGCGGAAGGAGACCTGCCGGTCCTCTCCGTTGACGTCGACGTGCTGGACGGATCGGAGGACGTGGAACATGACCCGGTCGTCGACGAGCACCTGCAGCCCGCCGCTGACTTCGTTCACCGATGTGAGCCAGGGGAACCGGTCCGGGTCGAAGAGCGACCCACCGTAGGCCGGCATGCGGAGGTCTTCGAAAGTCGCCCCTTCATAGAGAGCCCGGCTCGTTGCGAGCAGACGGTGCCACGTGTCGAAGGTCGACCCGAGTGCCTCGTCCCCCTCCACTCCAACCGCGTGACGGCGGCGCTCGTCGAGGCGGTCGAGGACGTCGGAGATGCCGTACGCCTCGCGATAGAGCTGTTGCGTCGGGAGCAGCTCGTTCGCCTCGGCGAAGAGGAGGAAGACGGTGCGCATCATGGAGGTGACAGCGGCGTCGTAGACCTCGTGCGCGTTGGCCGGGAGAGGCGATGCCGAGCCATCGGCAAGGGCGTGCAGATGGGACGCGGAGAAGGACTGGACGAGCAGTTCCACGGACGCGCGGACCTGGTTGCCCAGTGCGTCGGTGATCTCTTCCGCGCTCGCCATGCTGGCCTCAAGAAGTGCGTCGAGTCGGCGGTCCCGGGCTCCGCCGGCGAGCGAGGTCAGCCGGGCCAGCGCCCAGAAAGCGTCGCGCAGATCGGGTTCTTCACGGAAGAGTGCCCCGTCGAAGATTCCGGATCCCGTGCCACCTTGGGCGTTCTGCCAGACCAACGACCACCAGCGTCCGTCGGTCACGATGGCCACGGGCGCTCGGGTGCCGCCGTTCTCGCCTGACGCTCGGAGCAGCGCCGCACCGCGGTCGATGCTGCTCGCCGTCCACCCATCGGCACCCGGCGCGGTGAGATCCTCGGTCGGCTCGATGACCAGTACGAGAGCCGCGCGAGCACCCCCCGCGTCGAGCGCACCCGAACTCTGGACCGTCACCGAAGCATCCAGGTTCGTCGCAGTGACGGCTGCGTCCAGATCCGTCCGGTAGTACTCCCCCCACTCCAAGACGTCAGTCACGAAGGTCTGGACCCAGGCATCGCGCTGGCCGAGATACCGGGACGATGTCTCGACGTCCGTGCGGTCCTCGGCGCGCATCCACTCGGTCCAGGCTTTCTCCCAGTCGCCGAAGCCGGACCGGAATGCCTCTCGTACGTCGTCGACGGCGTCGTCGGGCCGTGCCAGTCCAGCCGGGAACTGAGCCTTCAGCGCGGGTCGGGACAGGAACGGCCCGTCCGTCAGCACGAGTTCGAGCCATGCGAACAGGTCTTCCGTACGACGACGTGGCCGACGCGGTCTCACGCTGCCACCTCCGCATCATCAGGGGTGAGGGCGAGGACGAGTGCACCGATGAAGACGTGCGGCACAGGACGCGCATAGCGCGCTCGCACGGCTACCTGCTCGCGCGAACGCTCTTCGGCCAGGACGTCGAGGCGGCGCTGCACCTCACGGATGTCGCGACGCCGCTGCGCGGCGCTCCCATCCGGCTCGAAGAGCGTTTCCTCCGCCTCACGAGCCTCTCGTTCCATGCGGGCCAGGGAGCGCGTGAGGGTCTGCTCGAAACGCTGGAAAGTCCCATCCACTCGTGACAAGTCAGACTCCAGGCGGGCATCGAGATCCGTCACCAACTCGCGCACACGGCGTTCAGTGCGCACGCCTACCGAGCGCTCGACGCGGCCTCGCAGGCCCTCGGGCGCGTCCGCCTCCGCATTCCAGCGCTGGACGATTGCCCGCAGAACTGACGCCGACACAGGCATGAGGTGGTCACCGTCCAAGGTGGCGGCCAGGAGTTCCTCGGACAACTCCCCGCCGAGCTCCTGCCGTCGACGCAACCGGGTTCCTGCCAGGAAGACCTCTTCGTGCAGTCGGACACCGCTCGCCCCCACGAGGACCAGCCGCGCGACTGCAGCAGCGAACGAGTCCTGCAGCTCCGGGACGACCACCGCCGTCACTCTGTGGATCGACGGGACGGGTTGCCAGAGCTCCTGGCGCAGCGTGCGGGTGGCGAGCTGGACCAGCGGATGACCCAGGTGGGTGTGCACGATGTCCGTCCGGCCATCCAGGACGACGTCGGCGTCGAACGTGATGGGCCGACGCTTACCGGTGAGGGGGTCGTCGAGATCCGTTGTCGCGAGCTGCCACGTCGGTCCGACGCTCCGGGGCACCTCGAAAACCGCAGCATCGCTGCGGTCGTCACCCACCTCCACCAGCTGCGGCTGGTGCTGCAGGGACAACGCGGTGTCGACGACCCGACGGACGTTCGCGGGGTGGAGGTGGAGTCGATCTCGGACGGCGCCGAGTTCACCGGCGATCCGCGTCAGCTCACCGGAGAGTCGCCGTTCGCCCTTGAGCATGTCGTTGACGGCCTTCTGCGAAGCGTTCGCGGCCGCGCGGGCGGGGCGAGCCACACGGCCGAGAAGCTGACGCTCGATGTCTGGCGCGAGCACCGGATTGGCAGATCCGAGGTCTGCCCGGACGTTCTGCATCTTGTCCGTGAGGCGCTTCAGGAGGTCCATGTCCCGTGCGAGGGCGGAGGCCCCACCCTCAGCGGGGACGAAGTGCCATGCGACGGGAGTCTCGGTCTGCCCGTAGCGGTCGATCCGGCCGATGCGCTGCTCGAGGCGGTTCGGGTTGAACGGCACGTCAAAGTTGACCAAGCGATGGCAATAGCGCTGCAGGTCGATTCCTTCGCCAGCCGCGTCCGTGGCGAGCAGGACGCGGACCGGATGTTCCGACGGGTCGGCGTTGAACCGGCGGCGGATGTCCTCACGGTCCTCCTGAGGCGTCTGCCCATGGATCACCGCGAGGCGGCTGGAGTCGTAGCCGACTCCCTCGAGCACAGCCTGGATCCACTCCAGCGTGTCCACGTACTCGGTGAAGACGACGACGCGCTCGTTGAACCACGTCCCATCGGGTCTGGTGACAGCGTCCAGGAACGTACTCAACGTTCGGAGACGTGAGTCCGGGGAGGCCTCGTATCCCTCCCCCCACGAGATCAGGGCTTCGAGGTCATCCGCGTCTCGCTGCGCCAGATCAGGCAGTGCTCGTCGCGTGTCGAGCAGTGTGTCCAGCTCCAGTTGAGAGGCGCGGCCCTCCTCGTCGTCGGAGGCGTTCTCCCCCATGACGTCGTCGTAGTCCGGAAGCTCTGGCTCACGGCCGTCTCGCCTCGCCTCCAGGTAGGCGCTGGCCGTCTTGGCGAAGGCCCAGGGCGAGGACAGGAAACGCTTCTTGAGCAGGAGCGCCGCGATGTCAGATGCGTTCGACTGCCCCGCGCGGGCGGCCCGCTCCCGCCGTTCGATGAGCTCGACGAGTCGTTGGTAGGCCTCAGCCTCGTCCTCGTTCGGCGCGAAAGGCAGCGCTCTCACCTCGCGCTGGTGGAAGCGCTCGTCATGCAAGTCCGTCTTGAGCCGGCGAACCGCCACCTCGCCCAGGGCGACACGGTCGATCTCGGCGCCGCGAGCGAAGCGGTGGTCGTCCACCATCTCCAGCAGTGCGGTGAAGGATTCCTGGTACCCGTTGTGAGGGGTCGCGCTGAGGAAGAGGCGGTGTTCGGACATGCGAGCGAGCTCCCGCACGGCCAGAGTTCGCTGGGAGTCCATCGCGTAGACGCGCTTCTCGGAACTCCGCTGCGGTGCCGACGGCGCGACGTGGTGCGCCTCGTCGACGACGAGAACATCGAAGGCAAACCCGTCGGTCGCCGGTCGCTGACGAGCGACGTCGAACGCTGCCTGGAGGAGCCGCTGCGCGCGAGCAGTGGGCAACCAGGACATCGAGACGATCACTCGCGGGAACAGGACGAAGGGGTTCGCGTGGACGCCGTACTGCCGGCGGACGTCGCGCATGGTCTCCGAGCTGATCGTTTCGAACGACAGACCGAACTTCTCCGCCATCTCGTTTCGCCACTTGAGCACGAGCCCAGCAGGGCAGACGACGATCACAGAGCGTGCACGGTGTCGGAGCAGCAGCTCTTGGACGACCAGACCGGCCTCGATCGTCTTGCCGAGACCGACATCGTCTGCGAGCAGCAGGTTCGTGCGGGGCGCTGCCAGAGCCCGACGCAACGGCTCGAGCTGGTACGGCTCCACCGTTGCTCCGCTGCGAAAAGGTGCCTGGTAGGCCGACGGGTCCGCCGAGGTGACCGCTCCCCAGCGCAAGGCGTCGACGAAGGCCGCGAGGGTCGCAGGATCGTCGATCTCCTCGACCTCGAGGGTGTGTGGCAGGCCCTGTTCGGGGACGAGATTGGTTCCGCTCTCGATCTCCCAGACCACGCGCAGCTCGTCGCCGAACCGATCGTCACCCATCGCCTGCAGTCCGACCGCATGCTGGAGATCTGCCGGGCCGTCGTCCGCGGACGACCGTGGAAGGCCCTGAGGAGTCACATCGGTGACGACCCAGCGGGCTCCTCGCACATCGACGAGCTGGCCCTCCTCCGGCAATGGTGCTGCAGACATGACCGATCGCACCCCCTTACGAATCGAATGCGAACACTAACTGGTGGCTGCTGCGAACCGTTGGCGCCGAACGGCTGCTCCTCGCGCGTGAGAACCTCGAATCCGTGCGCGCCAGGACTCCCCAGCCCGGCCCGCACCCCGGGTCGTCGAGCTCGGAGATGTCGCGACGGATGGCCGCCGTCCGGAAGCGCGACAACGGGCCGGAGATGGCCGTGCGCCGTCTCCTGCATTCAGCCGGGCTGCGTTACCGGGTGGCGTGGCCCGTGCCGGGTCAGCGCCGGCGGACCATCGACATCGCCTTCACGAAGGCGCGGCTCGCTGTCTACATCGACGGGTGCTTCTGGCACGGGTGTCGAGTCCACGGCACCTCACCGAAGGCGAACTCTGCTTGGTGGGCCGACAAGATCGCGACCAACCAGGCTCGCGACGCCGACGTCACGTCCCAGTTAGAGGCACTGGGGTGGACGGTCATGCGCTTCTGGGAGCACGAGGCGCCTCAGGACGTCGTCGCACGCATCAACGCGCACCTGCACCCGGCGGACTAATGAGCCCAAGCCCACCACGGATCAGGGGGCCGTCAGGGTGACGTGCTCGCCCAGCGCAGCCATGAACGCCGATGAGTGCTTGAGGCGGCTCTGCCGCAACCGGTCACGGAAGCCCTTGGTTGCCCGGTGCGAGAGCGGCTCGCTGCCGTGCTGCGTGAGCAGCTCCACCAGGTGCACGTAGCTAGAGCCGGGATCACGCGGCCACTCTGAGACGCCGACGTCCCAAGTCCTGCCTCCGACATGACAAGCCGCCCTAGCCCACGGTGCCCCTGACTGCCGGGGAGACCGCGGACACCCGTCGACGGACAGAGTCCCGTCGTCAGCGAGGAGCCCCTCCCCAATCCACTGCGCGACAGGAACGCTGACCGCGTTGCCGACGAGCTTCCAGCGATCGCGTGTAGGGGCGCTGCTGGTCCAGCCAGTCGGGAAGCCCTGGAGTGCCTCGGCCGCTTCGATGCTCGGCCTGACCACCCGCCGTCCCGACTCTTGGCCAGGCACCCAGATGGCGGGCGGACTCGGGATGCTGACCGTCGTGGAGCCCTTCAGGGTCGGCACGGCGTCGATGGCCCAGCCGACGCCCCGGTTGCCCTCGGTGGAGTAGAAGCCGTAGGCGCTATCCCGCCAGGCCCCTGACGCAGCCCCGTCGGGGTCTTCGGACGGGTGGTCCTCGCGGAAGAGCACGGCGGCCGGGTCGTGGACTGCAGACGCCAGCAGGTACACGCGCTTCCGCCGCTGGGGAAGGCCGAACGAACGAGAGTCGATCGTCCGGTAGGCCCAGTCGTACCCGGCGGCCTCCAAGCTGCCCGTGATCTCGGCTATGGCGCTCCCCCGACCGAGCCGCAGCATGTTCGGCACGTTCTCGATGAGCAGCCACTCGGGCTGGGAGCTGCGGAGGAGCCTCAGGACGTGACGGATCAAGCCGGAGGCACCGCCTTCGAGGCCCGATTTGCGTCCGGCCTGGGAGAGGTCGGTGCAGGGAAATCCAGCAGTGACGATCGCTGCACCGCGAAGATCTCGGAGCCTCAAGACGTCACCGTTGAGGTCCGCCTCGGGCAGTCGGTGAGCCAGCACCGAGCGCGCCGGCTCCCACCACTCGTACAGCTCGGCTGGTCCGTCGAACCCGGCCTGCTGCAGCCCTCGTTCCATCCCACCGATTCCGGCGAAGAGTCCCAGGACCGAGCGATCGTGCACGGGACGAGCTTCTCAGACCCACTCGCGCGACGGGTGCAGAGCAAGCGGATTTCCTCGACCGTCGTGTCAGGACGACACACCGATGCGTAGGACTCCTCTTGGCTCCGGCCGACCGTGAAGGCAAGCTGGCGAGATGAACGGGGCCGTTCCGGAGCAGTACGTCAGGGCAGCTGCGCTCGACTGGTTGGGCAAGGTGACCCTCGACGGCACCGTCCCGGTCAGCCGCGCGCAGCTGCGGGACGACTTCCAGATCGACGGCGAGCGCTTTCCGCTCGTGGACGCCGGACGCGGGATCCGCAAGCCCAAGGGGTGGTCCGCAGCGCTGAGCATCCTGACCGCCGTGCCGGAGGGTGCCGCGTGGCGACCGTACGACGACTCGGAAGGCCCCGACGGGCTGCATAGGTACAAGCTCCGGCGTGATGACGGCGGAGCCTCCGAGAACGAGGGACTCCGGACGGCGATGCTCACTCAGGCGCCGATGATGTGGTTCTACGGCATCCGCCCAGGCCTGTTCCACGCCATCTTCCCCGTGTACCTAATTGCAGAGGAGCCAGAGCACGACCAGTTCGTCATGGCGCTGACCGAGGAGCAGCGACAGGTACGCCCTGGCAGTCGGATGGAGGAAGCGCTGCGCCGCTACCTGTTGACGATGACGCGCCGGCGTCTCCACCAGCCGGTGTTCGCCAGCCAAGTCATGGTCGCGTACGAGACTCGATGCGCCGTCTGTTCCCTCAACCACAGAGAACTCCTCGATGCGGCGCACATTATCCCGGACTCGCAACCGCGCGGTGAGGCTGTAGTCGTGAACGGTCTCGCCCTGTGCAAACTGCACCACGCGGCGTTCGACAAGAACATCCTGGGCATCCGCCCCGACTACACAGTCGAGATACATCAGCGCCTGCTGGACGAGATCGATGGCCCAATGCTCCAACACGGGCTACAGGAGCACCACGGCAAGCAGCTCATGCAGATTCCGGCTCGTACAGCCGATCGTCCAGATGTGGACCGCCTGATGGAGCGCTATAGACAGTTCCAAGGGGCGTAGACAGGACCTCGTCCAACGTCAGCCGGTGGCTCAGGCAGGCGCAACTGCCTTCACGCCGAGGCGCTGCTGGAGTCGCTCGCGGAGCCGCGCTTTGCGGGCCTCGTAGAAGGTCATGAACTCCGACACGGTTCCCGGCAGGAGCTGCAGGTCGTTCTGGGCGACGTACATCTGCCGCTGCTCCTCGGATGTGAAGGCCTGAGCCAGCCAGTCGCTCGGCAGGACAGCCTGCTTCTCCACGTTTGCCTGGCCGGGGAGCAGCTGGAGGTTGGGCAGTCGGTTCACGGCGTCGATGAAGGTCTCTATGTCCTCCGCAGCGACACCCGCTTCTGCCAACCGCTTGCGGGTGAACCGCGACTTGGGGAACACATGGTCCTCGTGGAAGGCCTTGCTCAGGTCCAGACCGGGATAGAGCATCGCCAGCACGGGGAAGGTGCGCTGCCCTCCGTACTTCAGCTCGAGCAGCTCGTCCACCTCGGTGGCCTCGAAGTCCAGCGACTTGCCGATGCCCGCCATCTCCGCCTGCACGGCCTCGACCGGGAACCCGGCGCCATCGTGGGCGTCGATCGCCTGTCGGATACGACCGAGAGTCGTGTCCAGTCCCGAGCCCCAGATACCGCGCTTCATGAGCGAACGGTTTACCCACTGCTGCAGCTGCGCACGATCCGACGCCGCAGATGAAGAGTCTAGGTAGGAGTCGTCCAGCCCCTTCGAGGCGAAGAAGTAAGCGACCGGGATGACCACACTATCTGCGGTGAGGCTTCGGGTTGACAAGCCGAAACGGCTCAATAATGTCGCTGCACGGAGCAGAGCAGCCCTCGTCGTGCTCCAGGAACCCTCGACCTTCTTCATGTTGTCGCGAGTGAAGTTGGTGACCTGGAAGCGCAAGTCGATCCCCGCGACCATCAAAGCTGTCTTGAGGACGACGTCCTTGGAGAACGAGAATTCTCTTGATCCGCCGGTGTTGAGTTCTTGGACCAGCGCTCGGACCTCTTCTCGAGCATCAAGATCCTCCCACTGGTTCGTCGCCATAGAGAGGAGAAGGTCCGAGTAGGACAGCGTGGTCCCACCGCTGTTCACCCGTACGAAGATGTCGAGGACCTTGTCGGCGTCCTGCGACGCCTCAAGGTAGTAGTTGATCGGCTTGGTCACTCGCAGGGCCTCATACAGGGCATACAGGCGCTGGTAGGCCCCTTGGTCGTTCAAGTCGATGTCACGTGTGCGCAAGGCATCCAGCAGGGCAGGCCCCGAGTTCGCCAGCTGGAGCACTTCCCCAACGCGATACCAATTGGCAGGTTGCCCAGGAGCGGACTGCGCCTCGGGATCCGTCAAGAATCGGAGGTCGTAGCGGAGCGACAGTTCCTCGTGGTCCGGGTCCTCGAGTAGGTTGAGGTACAGCCTCCGCCGGGGGAACGCATCCGGACTGTTCCACCACGCGTACTTCTTCTTCTCCGCGTGGCTGCCATAGATGGCGATGTTGAGCGAAGTGAGGCGCTGCTGGCCGTCCAGGATTGCGGTTGTCGATTGGCCTGTCGGAACAGTCGCCTTTGTGGCGTACGGATGATCCCTCTCGTGGTAGTCGGTTAAAAAGTCGTAGAAGGCGTAGCCTTGAGCCGTCGCAGGATCCACCTGCCACAGCAAGAAGGAGCCGATCGGGTATCCGCGCATGAGGCTGTCCATGAGACGACGCATCTGATTCGGTCCCCACACGAACTCACGCTGGATCGCCGGGAGCAAGTATTTCTTTGCGTGGATCCCGGAGAGGATCTCCTCGACGGTCACCGGAGTCTGGAAAGCCATATCTTGCTCCCTCGGTCGTGAAAGCTCTCGTCAACCTACGGTGCCGGCAGACTTGTAGCGACCGACACACGGTCACGGCCGATGGAGTGCGCAGGACGTGGGCCTGGCGGGGAGCGCTCAGCGACTCCAGTACGAGGCATCGATCATGCAGGTCTGCACTCGGCCAGGCGCGCCACCAGGGTCAGCTCCGGTTCTGTCTCTACTCCATCGGCAAAGCCGTCGAAGTAGCCAACGTTCTACCCGTCCTCCTAGCCATCAGCTGCCACGTCGGCGTACCCCTCCGAATGTTCAACGCTTCACCCGTCCGCCAAGCCCGACGGATAGGCGGTCTACCCCGGCTCACTCGTCTGGTGCTGGCGATAAGCAGCAGGTCGTCATGATGCCGAGTTCGCTGACCGGGTGCTGCGCGCCCAACAGCCGGTCCACGTCCAGGCAGCGGCCGTAGCTCATCGCGCCCGCGAGATCGGTGCGCACCGACTCCTCGATCGGCCGCACGGAACGGCCGAAATGCTCTCCGGACGGCGTCATCGCTCGATCACCCCGCACCTAAGCAGACGGATCGGTTCAGCCGACGGCGACCGAGCCGGTCCCGTCCGGCACGAGTTCGACCCACGTCGACCCGGGCGCCAGCACCACCGGCCCACCGCCGGGCCGCGAGAGGACGACGGGCTCCCCCACCGACTCCTTCGACCACTCCGCCTCGACCGTGTGCCCGCCGGTGGCGACCAGCGCCTCCCCGGCGCCGACCATCACCGTCTCCGGCACCGCGGTGCCGGCGCTGTCCGTGAACGAGGTGTCGACGACGTCCACGCGCAGCACCACGACGTTGACCGCCCGCAGCCGTGCGCCGTCGGCCTCCACCGCCGGCGCGGCGCCCTCCGACCGCAGCCACGCGGCGTCGTCGGCGCTCCACGTCCACCGCGGCTCGGCGATCCCCGACAGCGCCAGGTCGAGGACGCCTGTCGGCTCCCCGTCCACCACCGCGGTCGGCTCCGCACCGAACCAGAACTGCGCCGGCGGCGGAGCCCGGTGCCCGTCGTCGGCCTGGCCCAGCAGTGCGGCCGGGTCGACATAGGTGTTGTGCGGCGCCACCCGGTCGCCGACCCGGGAGAACCCCGGCCCAGTGTCGGGCTGCACGACCTGCAGGCCGGCCGCGCGCGCAGCGTCGATGAAGGGCGCCTGCCCGCCGGAGAACGCGAGCAGGCCGCGCAGCGGAGCGGCGATCGGCGGGTCCATCGGGCGCACCGAGCGCACCGGCCCGACCGCCGGCGGCAGCGTGGAGTGGTAGACGGCGACGAAGCGGCTGATCCCGCCCTCCACCACCTGCTCCCACACCACGTCGGCCGCGTTGAGCCCGGTCTGCGGCCGCGCGGCCGCGGAGTTCTCGACCTTCACCGCGAGCGCCGGCCGCGCCATGTCCGCCACCGCGGCGTCCACACCGGTCAACGGCCACGCGCCGGGCGCCGTTTCGGGGACCGATTCGCCGTCCGAGACGCAGCTGACCGCAACGCTGAGCAGGAAGCCGGTGACCGCGGCCGTCGCTACGCGGAACAGTCCGCCGCCGCCGGAAGGACGGCGCGCGGGGGCGGCACGGGACGGCACGGGCTCACTCCTGCTCGGGACGGACCGGCCGCCGCAGGCGGCCGGCTCCAGCACGCTAGGTCGG
The DNA here is from genome assembly GCF_019799905.1 of Trujillonella endophytica. GTDB lineage: Bacteria > Actinomycetota > Actinomycetes > Mycobacteriales > Geodermatophilaceae > Trujillonella > Trujillonella endophyticus_A. The sequence goes on from NZ_JABGCI010000012.1 coordinate 126,274, forward strand.
CGGCCTGCCGGAACCGGGCGCGCCGCACCGGGCGCCGGGTGACCACCCCGCCACGACGGAGAGGTCCACCACGGGGCCGCGGACCACTTCCTCTCAGTCACCGACGCGAGGGCCCTGGTCCGCGCGGCGGTGCCGCCTGGGCGTCGCCGGGCAGAGGAGAGGAGCGGTGACGTGGACGACCGATCCATCACGCTCCGCGGCAGAACCGCGGCCATCGACGCCGGGATCACGTACATGTCGCGACGAGGCGATGCCCGCCGTCGGCGAGAAGCCCGGCAACGTCGGCCTGTCCCTCCTGGTCGACCGCGACCTCGGCCACTGCATCGCCACCTCGGCCGGGGAGGTCCAACCTGCGAGGCGCGCCAGCGCCGACCTGGTCCATCCGTGCGCGAGCGCCTCATGGCGACCTTCGGCGCCAACCCCGTCGCCGCGAGCGCGCCGTCCCCGGACCGGGGAGGATCGCGACATGGACCTGGCCGACTTCCTGACGGCCCGCATCGAGGAGGACGAGGGGTTCGCTGAGGACGCGGTCGACGCCGATCACGACTGGCGGGTCGAGGAGAGCACGATCCGCCTGTGGCCCGAGGACCGCGAGCCCGCCGACGGCCACCTGGCCTTCCCCCGCGAGGCCCACGCCCGCCACGCGACGATGTGGTCCCCGGCCCGCGTCCTGGAGGAGTGCGCCGCCAAGCGGTTCATCGTGGAGGACTACCGGGCCGCGCTGCACGCCCACCGCACCGGCTGGGACGTCCGCTCCCCGCGCGACTACCCGTTGCGCGCCCTCGCCGTCGCGTACGCCGACCACCCCGACTACCAGCCGGAGTGGCGTCTCTGAGCAAGGACCTCAGCTGAACAGGCCGCGGATGTCGTCTGCCGTCAGCGGGCCGGTCAGCGCGCCGTCGTCGCCGTCCACAACCCGTGCGAACAGGTCGCGCTTGCGCTCCTGCAGCGCCAGCACCTTCTGCTCGATCGTGTCCGCGGCGACCAGCCGGTAGACCATCACCGTCTTGTCCTGGCCGATCCGGTGCGCCCGGTCGATCGCCTGCGCCTCGGCCGCCGGGTTCCACCACGGGTCGAGCACGAACACGTAGTCGGCCTCGGTCAGATTCAGCCCCGACCCGCCGGCCTTGAGGCTGATCAGGAACACCGGCACGGCGCCCGACCGGAAGGAGTCGACGGCCGCGTCGCGGTCCCGCGTCGACCCGTCCAGGTACGCGTACGGCACCGCTGAAGCGTCCAGCCGGGCGCGCACCGTGCCGAGGAATCCGGTGAACGAGCTGAACACCAGCGCCCGGTGCCCCTCGGCGACGACCTCGCGCAGGTGCTCCAGGAAGGCGTCGGCCTTGCTCGACGCGATCCCCGCGTAGGCGTCGTCCACCAGGGAGGGATCCAGCGCCAGCTGCCGCAGCAGCGTCAGCGACCGGAAGATCGTGAATCGGTTGCGGTCGAGGTCGTCGACCAGGCCGAGCACCTTGCGCCGCTCCCGCTGCAGGTGCGTGTCGTAGACCTTGCGGTGCTTGGGATCGAGCACCACCTCCAGCACCTGCTCCTGCTTGGGCGGCAGCTCGGCGGCCACCTGCTCCTTGGTGCGCCGGCGCATCAGCGGCGCGATCCGGCGGCGCAGCGCGGCCAGCCGCTCCGGGTCGCCGTTGCGCTCGATCGGCACCCGGTACTGCTCGGTGAACCGCTTCGGGTGCGGGAACAGCCCCGGCGCCACGATCGACAGCATCGACCACAGGTCCATCAGGTCGTTCTCGACCGGCGTGCCGGTGATCGCCAGCTTGAAGCGCGCGGGCAGCCGGCGGGCCGCGGCGTACGTCTTGGCCTGGTGGTTCTTCACGAACTGCGCCTCGTCCAGCACCAGCCCGCTCCACGGCAGCGCCCGGTAGTCGGCCTCGCCCAGCCTCAGCAGCGTGTACGAGGTGACGACGACGTCCGCGCCCGCCACCGCCGAGGCCAGGGGCGTCCCCTTCCGGCGACCGGTCACCGTGGCCACCCGCAGCCCGGGAGCGAACCGCTCGGCCTCGCGTGCCCAGTTCGACACCACGCTCGTCGGCGCCACCACGAGCACCGGCGCGGTCAGCTCACCGGCGTCGGCGGCCCGCCAGACCAGCGCCAGCGTCTGCAGGGTCTTGCCCAGCCCCATGTCGTCGGCGAGCACGCCGCCCAGACCGAGGTCCCACAGCGTCGCCAGCCACTGGTAGCCCTCGAGCTGGTACGGGCGCAGCTGCGCGGCCAGCGAGGCCGGTGCCGCCGGCGGTGCCGCGGGCTCCGCCTCCAGCAGCCGGCCGACGTCGCGCTCCCACCGCTCGCTCTGCTCGTCGACCACGCCCAGCTCGACGAGCTCGTCCCACAGCCCGGCCTGGTAGCGGGTGATCCGCAGCCCCGGCCGGTCGGACTCCTGCAGCGCCCGCGCCTCGTCGATGAGCGCGCGCAGCCGGTCCAGCTCCGGGCGGCGGACGTCGAACCACGTCCCGCTGGGCAGCAGCAGGAACTCCTCCCCCGACGCGAGCGCCGCGAAGAGCAGGTAGAAGGGGATCTCCTCGCCGTCCACGGTCACGGTGACGCCGAGGTCGAACCAGTCGCCGTCGGCGGCGTCGGTCGCCGACACCCGCACCACCGGCGCGGCGTCGGCCCGGCGGTAGTCCGGTGGCTCGCCGGTCTGCTCGACCTGCACCCCGGCCCCAGCCAGCCGCGGCAGGTACTCGGCGGTGAGGACGGCGGCGTCGACCCCGGACAGCTCCGCGGTCGGGATCGGCCTCGGCGGGGAGACGTGCCAGATCCGCAGCAGCCGCTCCGGCGGCGGGGGCAGCGCGCGCAGCAGCCGGTCCTCCGCGGCCGGGTCGCGCCCCCCATCCGGGACGACGCCGGCGCCGCGGGCCAGCGGCAGCCGCCGGACCTCCTCCCCCGTCGGGTACAGCACCGACCAGGCGAGCCGCAGCCGGTGCCCGGGAGCGTGCTCGACCGAGATGCACAGCCGCGGCGGCAACACCTCGGGGAGCTCCACCGACGCGTCGGGCGAGCGGACCGGCAACGCCCGGTGCAGCGCCGGGTAGTACGTGCGCAGGAAGCGGGCCCGGTCTGCGGCGGGCACCCGGACGTCGCCGGCCGCCACGAACGCGGTGACGCCGCGGGCGACCCGCTGCACCGGGACGAGCACGAGCCCGCTGCCCGCGACGAGTTCATCCGGCACTCCTGAAGCGCCGGGGACCAGCGCGGCGCCGTGCGGTGGGCTGCCGAGCAGCAACAGCGCCCCGGTCGGCACACGGACGTCGGCCAGCTCGGCGACCGCCTGCACGCGCAGGTCCCCGGCCTCCTCGCGGACGTCGACGACGAGCTCCCCCGCCTCGGCCAGCACCCGGACCGGCTCGCCGCGCTTCGTCAGCAGGGTCACGCCATCGTCCACCGCCTGCCGGAGCGCCGGCCACAGCCCGGGCCCGGCCGCCTCCAGTAGCACCGGCGGCTCGGCGCCGTAGTGGTAGCCGGGCCCGTCAGCGCTGCCGCGGCAGGCCTGATGCACGGCGAGCAGCGCCGAGACGTGCGCCGGGTCGCGGTTGGCGGAGTGCTCGTAGGGCAGGTTCCGCCACGACACCCCGGTGCGCACCCACCTGCTCCGGGCGCCAGGCACCACCGGTTGCAGGCGCACCGACGCCGGCCGGCCCGGTCCCTCCTCCACCTGGAACTGCAGACCCAGCGGCACGACCGGCCGCGCGCGGGACGCGGTGGGCTGCGGCACGAGGTCGGCGAACGCACGTTCCCACGAGGCCGAGGCGGCGGGCGCCGGGATCTCGGCCGGCGCGGACACGCCGTTCTCCCGGGCGGCCACCAGCATGGCGGCGACGTGCTTGCAGTCGACGGCGACCGGGCAGCTGCACGCGCCCCGCCATCGCTCGGCGAACCGGTCGAACCGCGCCATGGCCGAGTAGAGGAGTCCCCCGCTGCCGGCGACGCCGGCGTGCACCTCGCGCACCGCCGGCCGGTACTCGACGTCGAAGACCCGGCCCTCGCGCGCGTAGGCCGCACCGCGACGGAGCGTGTCCTCACCGACCGAGCGGCGGAGGACCGCGTCGGCGAGGACCATCGTCAGCTCCGGGAGCACGATCCGAGGCTAGGACGGCGGCCGGTCGAGCCGACCACTCGTCCACAGCACCGCCTCGCCGTCGGCAGTGCTATTGCCCAGCCCCGGACGGCGCCGGGCGGCGGAGTTGCCATCCCGGGACACACGGGGGACCGCGGCGTCCCGATACCGGCTGGACGTCGTGTCACGATGCGTTAGCGCCGCGGTCCACGGGGGACATGGCGCTGATCCGGGGGGTCATCCCATGCACGTGCGCCTGACCGTCCTCGCCCTTCTCGCCATCCGCCTGCTGACCGGGTGCAGCGCGGAGTCCTCGCCCGCCGCCGCTCCGGCGCTGGACGCCGTCTTCTCCGACGCCGCCCGTGCCGCGGACGACGGGCTGCAGGCGGAGGTGGAGTCGCTCTCCTCGTCCGCGGCCGCGCACGCGACCGCCGAGCTGCGGACGCAGGCGGCCATCACGGCGCAGCAGGCAGCCGAGCAGGAGACCGCCGCCCGGCTGGCCGCCGAGGCGCAGCGGGCGGCGGAGGCAGCCGCGGCGGCGCAGGCCGCCCGCGAGGCAGCCGCGGCGCAGGCGGTCATCGACGCCGAGGGCGGCTGCCCCGGCGGCTGGTACTACGACGAGGAGTACGGCTGCACGGACCCGGACGACGCCTATCCGGACGACCCGTACTACGACTCCTCCGACCTCGAGGTCCGTTGCTCGGACGGCACGGCGACCGTCGAGGAGTGCTTCGGGCCCGGCTCGGACCTGAACGGGAACGGGATCGCCGACGTCAACGAATGACGGCATCTCGGCGCCCCAGACGCGGCAGCACGCATCGCGGCTGTCCGCTGCCGCGTTCGAGCACGGCGCCGGCGGTCAGCCGCCGGTCCGTGCGCGGCCGGCCCGCAGCAGCGTCGTGGCCGCCTGGGCAGCGGCAGCAGCGGCTGCCGTGGGGATCGGGCGGGCGTCGTAGCGCTGTCGATTGCGTTCGCGCCGCATCCGGTCGTAGTGCTGCGCCGCCGCGTTCTCCGGCGGGCTGTCGAAGACGGCCGCCAGGAAGCGCCCGAGGGCGTCGTGCTGGCCGGGCCCGTTCCGCGTGCGGTAGCCGTACGCCGCGAGCAGGGCCTCCCCGACGTCGTGCGCGGCGTCGTAGGCGAGGTTGTACCGGTTCTGCGCGTGGGTGACGTTCGGCAGGTCGCTCAGCGCCGTCTCGGCCTGGCGCAAGAAGGCCGCACACCGCCGCTCGTCGACCGGGACCTGCTCCAGGCGGCGCCCCGAGACGAGCGCGTCGACGGCGCCCTGCTGGGCACCCGCCAGCGGTGTCACTGCCACGGCAGGTCTCCGAGGACCGCGACGGTCGGGCTCTCCCGGACCTGGCTCAGGAAGCCGGAGTGCTCCGCGAGCTCGTGGAGCGTCATGATCGTCGGGTTCACCTCCCGCCCGACCTGGTCTCCGACCTCCTGGCACGCCGCGTAGACCGCCAGCGGGTCGGGCTCCCCCACGACCATGACGTCGATGTCCCGGGGTGCCTCGCCATGCTGCCCGTGCAGCCGGGCGGCGAACGAGCCGTACAGGAACGCGCTCCGCACGCCGGGGATCCCGCGCAACGCCTGAGCGAGCAGCGGGACCGGGCCCGCCGACACCAGCAGCAGGTCGCGGACCGGCCGGGTCAGCGGTGACGACGGATCGGGACGGACGTACCGCGCCTGCCCCACCCGCCGCTCCGTCAGCAACCCCGCCGAGAGCAGCCGGCCCACCTCTCGGTGCACCGTGCCGTACGCCAGCCCGGCACGGTCCGAGAGCTCGTTCAGGTTGAGTTCGTCCGCCCCGGACAGGAAGATCTCGGCGAGCAGGCGAGCCTGACCGTCCGACCGGAACAACGGCGCGACGAGCGGGGGCGCGGTTCTCACATAAACGAATATTACTCTCAGTTTTAGAGATAGCAAGACCCGGTCACGCACTCGCGCGACAAGCGCGGTCACGCCGCGTGGAGACGGTGTTGCGGCCGGGTGAGCGGCGGCGCGCCGCCCCGGACGTCGTCGGCCGTCAGGTGCCGATCTCGGTGCGGACGGCGTAGAGCTCGGGGAAGAACGTCAACTCCAGCGCCCGCTGCAGGAAGCCCAGGCCCGAGGAGCCCCCGGTGCCGGTCTTGCCGCCGATCGTGCGGCGGACCGTCAGCACGTGCCGGAACCGCCACAGCTGGAAGTTGTCCTCGACGTCCACCAGGCTCTCGCAGGCCTCGTAGACCCGCCACGGCGTGTCCTCGGACTCGTAGATCTGCCGGAAGATCGGGACCAGGGCCGGCTCGTAGGCCCACGGCTCGCGCTTGTCCCGCTCCAGCACGTGCGAGGGGACGTCGAACCCGAGCCGGGCCAGCAGCGCGAGGAACTCGTCGTAGAGCGTCGGAGAGTCCAGCAACTCGGCCAAGGCCGCCTGCGCCTCGGGCTCGCTGTCGAAGACCTTCAGCATCGCGGCGTTCTTGTTGCCGAGGATGAACTCCACCGCCCGGTACTGGGCGGACTGGAAGCCCGACGCATTGCCGAGATCCCCGCGGAACTGGGCGTACTCGCGCGGCGTCAGCGTGGCCAGCACCGACCACTGCTCGGTCAGCGTCCGCTGGATGTTCTTCACCCGGGCCAGCGACTTCAGCGCCGCCCCCACCGCGTCGGAAGCCAGGTACGCCCGCGCCGCCCGTAGCTCGTGCAGCATCAGCTTCAGCCACAGCTCGCTCGTCTGGTGCTGGACGATGAACAGCAGTTCGTCGTGGTGCTCCGGGTGGCTGACCGGGTGCTGCGCGCCCAGCAGCCGCTCCAGGTCCAGGTAGCGGCCGTAGCTCATCGCGCCGGTGAGGTCGGTGCGCACCGACTCCTCGATCGGCCGCACGGAGCGGTCGGGGTGCTCGCCGGACGGCGCCATGGCGCTCCTCCCTCACCTGGCCGCGACGACGCCGCGGCACACGACCATCCTCGCCGTCCCGCTGAACCCGCACCACGCCCCCAGAACTCCACCCCCTTGTCCCGCGGGGCCGGACGCGAGGACCCTGAGACGCGCGGCGACGCCGCCGGGGTGTCGCCGCCGACAGGAGAGGAGCGGCGACGTGTACGCCCGATCCACCACCATCCGCGGCACGACCGCGGCCATCGACGCCGGCATCGCCTACATGCGCGCGGAGGCCATGCCCGCCATCCTGGAGATGCCCGGCTCCATCGGGATGTCCCTGCTGGTCGACCGGGACACCGGCCGGTGCATCGCCACGTCGGCCTGGCGCGACGAGGAGTCCATGCGCGCCAGCGCCGACCTCGTGCACCCCATGCGCGAACGCATGGTCGCGACCTTCGGCGGTGGGCCCGAGGTGCAGGAATGGGAGATCGCCGTCCTGCACCGCGAGCACACCATGCACGACCACGGCGCGGCCCGGCTCACCTGGGCGCAGATCCCCAGCGGGCAGATGGACCAGTTCCTCGACGCCTACCGGACCACCCTCATGCCGCGGCTCCAGACGCTGCCCAACTTCCGCAGCCTGAGCCTGCTGGCCGACCGGTCGTCGGACCGGGTGGTCGGCACCGTCACCTTCCACAGCCGGGTGGCCCTGGAGGCGGCCCGCGACCAGACCCGGATGATGCGGGAGGAGTTCACCGGCTCGGTCGGCGCACGGGTCCTGGACGTCGCCGAGATGGACGTCGCCCTCGCCCACCTGCGGGTCCCCGAGCTGGTCTGACGCCCGGCCGGCCGGCCGCTCCCGCCGTCCCGCACAGGACGACGGGAGCCGGCCGGCACTAGCGTTCCGCGCATGGCCATCGACCCCCGCGGCGCCGACCTCAAGCGATTCCTCGCCGAGGACCCGGGCGGCCCCGTCGTCATGCTCAACCTGCTCCGCTTCGCCGAGGGCGGCCGCGAGTCCTACGAGAAGTACTCGACGGCGATCCGGGAGACGTTCCTCCCCCGCTACGGCGGCGAGGTCGTCTACATCGGCAACGGCTCGACCCCGCTCGTCGCCGAGCCCGGCCAGGAGTGGGACGCCGTCCTGCTGGTCCACTACCCGAGCCGCGAGGCGTTCAGCAGGATGGTCGCCGACCCCGAGTACCAGCAGTTCACGCACTTCCGCACCCAGGCGCTCACCGAGGCCGTCCTCCAGCCGACCACCGCCTGGTAGCCCCCGCCAGGCCGGCGTTCGGCGCTACCGTCCGCCGGTGAGCTCCCCCGACGCTGGCCGGCCGCCCCGCAGCCGCCTCGCCCGCGCGGCGCGGCTGGCCGCAGTGCCCGCCGCCCACGCCGGGCGGACGGCGATCGGCCTCGGCAAGCGGATCGGCGGCCGCCCCGCGGAGGCGGTGACGGCCGCGGTCCAGCAGCGCACCGCCGAGCAACTGTTCGCCACGCTCGGCGAGCTCAAGGGCGGCGCCATGAAGGTCGGCCAGGCGATGTCCGCGATGGAGTCCGCCCTGCCCGACCAGCTGGTCGGGCCCTACCGCGAGGCGCTGGTGAAGCTCCAGGAGGCCGCGCCCGCGATGCCGGCGGGCCTGGTGCACCAGCAGCTCGAGCGGGCGCTCGGCACGGACTGGCGGCGGGAGCTCCGCGACTTCGACGACCGCCCGGTCGCCGCGGCCAGCGTCGGACAGGTCCACCGGGCCCTCCGGGCCGACGGCACGCCGGTCGCCGTCAAGGTCCAGTACCCGGGCGCCGGGGACGCGCTCGTCGCCGACCTCGGCATGCTGCAGAGGCTCGCGCCGGTCATCGGGGCCGCCGCCCCGGGCCTCGACGCCCGGGAACTGCTGTCCGAACTCCGCACCCGCCTGGTCGAGGAGGTGGACTACGCCGCCGAGGCGGCGGCGCAGACCGCCTTCGCCGACGCCTACCGCGACGATCCCGACATCGCCGTCCCCGAGGTCGTCGCGGCCGCGGACGGCGTGCTCGTCACCCGCTGGCTGGACGGGAGGCCGCTGTCCCGGGTCATCGCCGACGGCGCGCAGGACGACCGCGACCGCGCCGGCACGCTGCTGGTGCGGCTGCTCGCGTCGGCTCCTGTGCGCGCCGGCCGGCTGCACGGCGACCCGCACCCCGGCAACTTCCGGCTGCTCCCCGACGGGCGCCTCGGCGTCCTCGACTTCGGCGCCAGCGAGCCCCTGCCGGACGGCTGGCCGGCCCGGCTCGGCCCGTTGCTCGCCGCCGGCCGGGACGGCGACGCGGCGGCCCTGCACCGCATCGCCGACGACGCCGGCCTGCTGCAGCCCGGCACGGTGAGCCCGGCCGCGCTGCACGAGCTGCTCGACCCCTACTTCGAGCCGCTGCGCAGCGCGGCCCACCGGTTCTCCCGCCGCTGGTTGCAGGAGCAGACCCGGCGGGCCTCCGATCCGTTCGGCGCCGCGTCCCGCACCCAGCGCCGGCTGTCGATCCCGCCGCGGCACCTGCTGCTGCAGCGCGTCGCCATGGGAACGGTCGGCGTCCTGTGCTCGCTGGGCGCGACCGTCGCCGTCGACGCGGAGGTCGCACGCTGGCTGCCCGGCTACCCGGCCCGGCCCTGACGCGGAGCCGCACCTCGGGGCCGCCCGGACGACGGCGCGGCGTCGCTCAACGGCGCCGCTGTGACGCGTCGGCGAGCCACGGCGGCGCGTAGCCGGCGTCGTCAGGCCGGACGTTCGTCCCCGGCGGGACGATCGCGTCGATCGCGTCGAGCACCTCGTCGGAGAGCACGAGTTCGGCCGCGGGCAGCTGGCCGGTCAGCTGGTCCATCGTGCGCGGGCCGATGATCGCCGACGTCACCCCGGGGTGCCGGATCGTGAAGGCGATGGCCATCTCCACCAGGGACATGCCGTTGTCCTCGGCGAGACGGGCCAGGGCGTCGGCGGCTTCGAGCTTGCGCTGGTTGACCGGGTCGGCGAGGTCGTAGCGGCTCGCCATGGCCCCGCCGAAGGCCTTCGGCCGGTCGGCGTCGGGGGCCTCGGCGTCCTTGCGCCACTTCCCGGACAGCCAGCCGGCGGCCAGGGGACTCCACACCAGGGTGCCCATGCCGTACTGCTGGCAGACCGGCAGCACCTCGGTCTCGATGCCGCGGACCAGGATCGAGTACGGCGGCTGCTCGGTGACGAACCGGCCGGTGTGCCACCTCTCGGCGGCCCACTGCGCCTGCACGATCTGCGACGGCAGGAACGTCGACGAGCCGAAGTACAGGATCTTGCCGGCCCGCTGGAGGTCGGTCAGCGCGCCGAGGGTCTCCTCGACGTCGGTCTCCGTCGACGGGCGGTGGATCTGATGGAGGTCGATGTGGTCGGTGCCCAGCCGGCGCAGGCTGTCCTCCACCGCCCGCACCAGCCAGCGGCGGCTGCTCCCCCGGTGATTGGGGTCCTTGCCCATCGGGCTGAACGCCTTGGTCGCGAGGACGACGTCGTCCCGGCGACCGCCGGCCAGCGCCTTGCCGACGATCTCCTCGGACTCGCCGGCCGAGTACACGTCCGCGGTGTCGACGAAGTTGATCCCGGCATCGAGCGCGGCGTGGATGATCCGGATCGAGTCGTCGTGGTCCTTGTTCCCCCACTCGCCGAACATCATCGCGCCGAGGCAGAGCGGGCTGACCTTGACGCCGGTACGACCGAGCGTGCGCATCTCCATGACCCCGACGCTGCCCGCCGGCACGCCGGGGGGCAACCGCACTGGTCCGTGGGCCGGGCGGCGAAGTCGGCGCGGTGGTCCTCGGCCCACTGGGCACCGCGAACCCTCCCCCGCGCACGAACGTCCAGCCGACACCCGATGCCTGGACGAGCCGCTCGACGTCGGCCCAGACGCCCTCGACCACGCCGTCCTCGTCCCGCTGCAGCCGGGCGGCAGACAGGTGGACGACGTGCGAGACGTGGCGGGCGAGCGCGGTCACCACCTCGGCCGCACCCTCCGCCGAGAAGCCGGGCCACAGCAGGAACGCGGCGTCCGCGCCCTCCGCGGCCCGGGCCACGGTCTCCGGCGACCCGAGGTCGCCCTGGCGGACGTCGACCGCAGCCGGCAGCCCGGCGGTCCGGGGGCTGCGCACGAGCGCGCGGACGTCGACGCCGCGCTCGAGGAGCCCGTCGACGACGTGCCGTCCCGTGCGGCCGGTGGCGCCGGTGACCAGGACCGTCGTCATCGCCGGCCTCCCGTGGAACCGAGCACCTCGGGCCCTCCGAACGCCGTTGCTCGTACGACGCGCACTGCGCCTCCCTCTCGCCTCCGCGGTTCCATCGGTCGACGCCGACGCTAGGAGCTCACGTGGACTCGAGGTCAAGCGTGCAGGGTGGGCCGGTAGACCAGCTCCTGGATGCGACCGTCGAGCGTGTGGCTCTCGAGCAGCTCGAGGTCGAAGTCCGCCGCACCCGCGAGGATCGGATCCGCACCGGTCTCCCCGGTGATCACCGGGAAGACCGACACCTGCACGCGGTCGACCAGGCCGGCGGCCATCAGCGACCAGTTCATCGACAGGCTGCCGTGCGAGCGCAGCGGCACCGCGGACTCCTCCTTGAGCCGGGCCACCACCTCGACGGCGTCGCCGCTGACGAGGGTGGCGTCCGGCCAGTCGAGAGGGCCGTGCAGCGACGTCGACACCACCGTCGTCGGCATGTGGGTCATCCGGGAGTTCACCGGGTCATCGGCCTCGGACACCTCCGCGGCCGTGCCCATGAACCCCACGAACTCCCGGAACGTGTTCGCCCCGAGGACCAGCCGCTGCTCCTCCGAGTACTGGGCGAGGCGCCGGGCGAGGAACTCGGGCCCCTGCTTGCCCCAGTAGCCACCCCAGTTCCCGTCCTCGCCGTACGAGCCGAAGCCGTCGAGGCTGCAGAAGACATCCCAGGTGTACGTCGCGGTCATGGTGCTCGCCTCCGGTGCGGTGGTCGGTCCCTGCAGACCAGACCGGCACCTCCGGCGAAGCTCATCGGACGTCGGACCTCAGACCGCGTCGACCTCCACGCGGCCGTGGCGCAGCACCGTCTGCCCGCCCGACTCGGCCTCGAAGGCGTACGCGTGCCGGCCGCCGTCCACCGGGCCGGCGTCGTACACCGACACCGTGACCTCGTCGCCGGGGAACGCGTACCGGGCGAAGCGCACGGCGATCCGCCGGATCCGGTCGGGCTCTCCGCCGGCAGCGAGCGCCACCAGCGCCCGGCCGGCGATGCCGAGCGTGCACAGGCCCTGGAGGAACTTCCCGCGGTCCCCGGTCATGGGCCGGGCCGCCCGGTCGTCGACGTGGATGACCGCCCGGTCCCCCGAGGCGCCCGCGTAGCGGAAGGTCTGGTCCGCCGTCGTCGCCAGCACCATCGTCCCGACCCGCCGCGCCCGCGCCTCCTCCGGGAACGTGTGGTCGGCCATCTCGCGGCCCTGGTCCCCGCCGGTCACCTCGCCCAGGTAGATCACCGACCAGAAGTGCTCGTAGACCAGGTCCCCGGCCTCGTCCACGCTCGCGACGCGGTTGAACAGGTTGAGCCCTCCGCGGTTGGTGACGGCAGAACTGACCTCGCCGGTCGTCCGCAGCACGGTGCCGGGCTCCAGCGGACGGTGGATGTACAGGTCGGTCTCGCCGTGCCCGGCGCCCCGGCCGCCCGCGAGCGCCTCGTGGCCCGGCGGCAGCACCGAGGCCAGGAACGGCTGCAGCCCCGGCACCACCGCGTACGTGGGCGGGACGGCGCGGCCGTCCTGGTACAGCGGGTTGTCGTCGTTGACGGCCAGCGCGAAGGCCGCGATCTCCCCCGGGTCGCTGGAGCTCTCCACCGCCTGGGTGACCTGTCCGAACGGGATCTTCGTGGTGTCCATGACCCACTTCCTAGCGCCCGGACGCGAAACAACCGCCCGGGCCGAGGCCCGGGCGGCTGCTTCAGTGCGGTGGAGCCGCCACGCTGCGGCTCCCGTCGTCAGGAGGTCAGTGGCCCCGGCGGGTGCCGCCGACGGCGTGCGTCTCGTTCCAGTCGTCGTCGCCCTCGGGCTCCTTGGCGAGCAGACCCGCGCCGATCGACCAGACGATGCCGCCGAGCAGCGCGATCCAGACGCCGATGGAGACGTCGAGCTCGACGTCGCTGTCCGGGATGCCGGTCGCGTTGAAGAGGTTGCTGAGCGCCAGGAGCGTCGCGGCGATGCCGGCCGCCATGGTGGCCAGGGTGAGGCCGCGGTGCTGCTTGCCGCGCGCCCGGGTGAGTGCGTAGAACAGCGCCACCACGAGGCCGATGCCCAGGTAGGCGGTGAAGGGGATGACGCCGTCGGTGTTGTACCCGGACACGGCCTCGTCCACGTCGGGGACGGTGAACCAGTCGAGGAAGACGGAGATCGTGAAGATCGCGACACCTGCGGTCGCGACGTACGCGCCCATGGGGTTCGTCCGTCGACCGTGGCCGACCGTGTGGTCCGGTGCGTTGCCGGAGGAGAACTCAGAGGAAGCCATGGCCGTGGACTACCCAGGGCAGGCGCAGAAACCTGTGAACTGCCTGAACGTCACCTGAACGTGTCATGCGACGGCGGTGCCGGCTCAGTGGCCCAGCTGCCGCATCAGCTCCTCGCGGTGCTCGCCGGGCGACCCGAACAGCAGCTGCGAGCTCTTGGCCCGCCGGTAGTACAGGTGCGCCGGGTGCTCCCAGGTGAAGCCGATCCCGCCGTGCACCTGGATGTTGGACGCCGCCGCCGCGAAGTACGCCTCCCCGCAGAACGTCCCGGCGACCCGCGCCGCGACCGGCAGGTCCGCGGCCGAGGTGTCCACCGCGGCCAGTGCGGCGTCTGCCGCCACCCGCGCCCGCTCGACGTCGATGAGCATGTCCGCGCACCGGTGCTTGACCGCCTGGAACGAGCCGATCGACCGGCCGAACTGGTACCGGGTCCGCGCGTACTCCACCGCCATCTCCAGCACCCGCTGCGCTCCCCCGACCTGCTCGGCCGCCAGCGCCGCCAGCGCCCGGTCCAGCAGCGCCGCCGCCACCCGACCGCCGTCCCCCGCCGAGCCCACCAGCACGGCCGGCGTCGCGTGCAGCTCCACCCGAGCCTGCCGGCGGGTGAGGTCCAGCGTCCGCAGCGGCGTCCGCGACAGGCCGGCGGCATCCGCGGGGACGGCGAACAGCGCCGGCCCGTCGTCCGCGGCGGCGAACACCAGCACCAGGTCCGCCGTCGCGCCGTCCAGCACGCCGTCCGCGAGCCCGTCGAGCAGCCACCCCCGCGAGCCGGGCACGGCCGCGACCGTGGAGGCACCCACCGTGCCGACCGCCACCCGCAGCCGGCCCTCGGCGACCTGCGGCAGGTACTCGGCCTGCGCGGCGGCGTCGCCGGACAGCAGCAGCGCCTGGACACCGAGGACGGCGGTCGAGAAGAACGGCGCCGGCAGCAGCGACCGGCCCAGCTCCTCCAGGACGACCCCCAGCTCGGCGAACCCCGCCCCCGCCCCGCCGAAGTCCTCCGGCACCCCCAGCCCGGTCAGCCCGAGGTCGGCCAGCCGGGCCCAGACGGCGGGGTCGGACCCCGACGGCGTCTCCGCGATCCGCCGCACCTCCGCCTCGGGCGCCGCCGACTCCAGGTAGCCGCGCACCGACGCGCGCAGGTCACCGGCCACGGTCGGCGCGCTCACGACCGGCCACCGCCCACCCGCAGCTCGCGGAAGGGCACGTCCCGGTCGACCGCGGGTTCGCGCGGCAGGCCCAGCACGCGCTCCCCCAGGATGTTCTTCATGATCTCCGGCGTCCCGCCGGCGATGGCGTTGCCGGGCGCGCCCAACAACGCCTGCGTCCACCGCTCGGCGTCGGCGTCGTCGGACTCCCACGCCGCCCCGCCCGACCCGAGCACCTCCAGCCCGACCTCCGCGGCGTGCCGGGCCAGCTGCGCCCCGGCGAGCTTGGCCACCGACCCCTGCGGGCCGGGCGTGCGGCCGGCCCTGACGTCCTCGCGGATCCGGCTCGACAGCAGCTCCAGCAGCCGCTCCTCGACGAACACCGACGCCAGCGACTGCCGCAGCACCGGGTCGGCCAGCCCGCCGCGGCGCCGCGCCAGGTCGGCCAGCGCCGCGAACTCCCCGCCGCCCAGCCGCCGGCCCAGCCCGCCGCCACCGGCGCCGATCGACACCCGCTCGTTCATCAGCGTGGTGACCGCGGCCTGCCAGCCGCGGTCGACCTCGCCGACGACGGCGTCCCCCGGCACGTGCACGTCGTCGAAGAAGACCTCGTTGAAGCCGCTGCCGCCGGTGATCTGCCGCAGCGGGCGGATCGTCACGCCCGGCGCGCGCATGTCGACGACGAACATCGTCAGCCCCAGGTGCTTGGGGACGTCGGGGTTGGTGCGCGCCAGCAGCAGCCCGTAGTCGGAGTAGTGCGCGCCCGACGTCCACACCTTCTGCCCGGTGACCACCCAGTCGTCGCCGTCGCGCACCGCACGGGTCCGCAGCCCGGCGACGTCGGACCCCGCGCCCGGCTCGCTGAACAGCTGGCACCACACCTCGTCGCCGCGCAGCATCCGCGCCAGGTGTTCCTCGCGCTGCTCCTGCGTGCCCTTCTCGAGCAGGGTCGGCGCGCACATGCCCAGCCCGATCAGCAGCGGCATCGTGGGGACGACGTACGGCTCGGCCGCCTCGTTGAACGCGAGCTGGTGCGCCGTGGTCAGCCCCTGCCCGCCGTACTCGGCCGGCCAGGTCAGCCCCGCCAGCCGGGCGTCGAACAGCGCGGCCTGGAACCGGCGGGCGACGTCCACGGCGTCGAACGACTCGTCCTTCACCCCGCCGGTCAGCTGCACGTTCTCGGCGAACCAGGCGCGCACCCGCGCCCGGAACCCGTCGAGGGACTCGTCCGCGGACGGCTGCACCACGCTGTGCTCCTCATGCCCCGACCGCGCACCGGTGGTGCGCGTCACATCGGAGACCGCCCGGGGAAGCTACCGAGCGGGGAGCGGGGGCGTCGAGGGACCCCGGCGGGTCCTCCGTCAGATGAGCCGGTCCGCCCGGCGGCGCCACCAGCCGATGCGCCGGGTGTCGCGGGCCAGCACGTAGGCGATGCGCTCGCGCATCTCCTGCTCGGCGTCGAGCTCGTCGGCCAGCTCGGTCAGCTCGCGCCGGTGCGCGGCCCGCAACGCGGCGGTCCCGGCGTCGGTGTCGTCCCTCGGGACCGCGGCGGCCTGCCGCCGGACGGCGTCGGTCGCCCGCCGGGGCACGGCGAGGCTCCCGCAGACCGCGCAGTGTCCGACCACGCCGTGGTCGCACGCGAAGAACCAGCCCATCCCAGCGCTCCCGAGTCGAAGGATCCCTGGTCAGGGCATCGACGCGGGAGCGCGAGTGCTGCACGGTCCGCCGGGGGACGTGGCCCCATGGGGTGAGCCGCCCGGCGGGGCGATCGGGGACTCAGACGGGGACGCCGGGACGGCGGCGCGCGGTGCGTACCGTCCGTGCGGCGCTGCGGGCCAGCCGGATCGGGCCGGTGTCCCAGAGCGCGCGCAGCGGGTCCTCGCCGGGCGCGCCCGCGGCCTCGGCCGCCGCGGGAACCGGAGCCTGCGGTGACTGCTGGACGGCGGCCACCGCGGCGCGCCGGCGGGCCAGGATCGCCTGCTTCTGCCGGTCGACCCGCTCCGTCTCGGCCATCACCAGGAGCTCCTCCTGCGCCTGGGCGACCTCGAACCGCGACTGCTTCTGCAGCTCCTCGACCTCGACGTCGCCGTCGTCGCGGAGCGCCGCCAGCCGGTCGTAGGCCGTCGGCGGGCCGAAGTTCAGCAGCAGCTTGACCAGCACCGGGAGCATCTCGACGGAGAGGAACAGCAGCGACAGCATGGTCTTGGCGGCCCACAGCGTGGAGTTGCTGTCGCTGAGCCGGTCCAGCGCCTCGAGCCGCAGCAGGATGCCGCCGGAGCCGGAGTTGGCAGCGTCGAACTCCGCCTGCAGCCGGTCCTGCTCGGCGGTGAGCCGCTCGAGCTGGGCGGAGTCGGTGGCCAGCGAGGACTGCGCCAGCGAGAGGCTGCGCGCCGCGGCGTCGGTGGCGCTCGCGCGGGCGTCGTCCAGGGCGTCCCGGGCGGCGACCACCGCGGCCGCGGCGGCGTCGGCGGCGGCCCGCGCCGACTGGTACGCCGTCCCGGTGCCGGCCTCGCCGGTGCCGCAGGTGCCGTCCAGCTCGCACTGGGCCCGCGCCTGCAGGTCCCGGGAGGTGGTGAGGGCCTCGTCCAGGGCCGTCTGCTTGGCGGCGACCTCGGCCTGCACCCCGGCCAGGGCCGGGTCGGCGGCGCCGCCGGTGGCCACGATCTGCTCCTCGAGGACGACCTGCCGGGCCAGCTCCGGCACGCCGGCGAACCGCGCGTCGGCCTCCAGCGAGGTCCGGTACTCGTCGGCCGCCTCGGCCTGCATGGTGACGATCTCGGTGTCGATCTCCTTGTGGAAGACCTGCAGCGTCAGCGGGGTGGCGATCACCACGCCCAGGACGAGCGCCAGCCCCAGCCGCGGGATCGCCAGGGCGATGTTGCGCCCCACCGACGCGTCGTGGGCCATGCCGACCAGCAGCATCCGATCCAGGTTGACGACGACGAAGCCCCAGCCCAGCCCGACGAGCAGCGCGATCGGCCACCACACGCCCAGCGCCATCGCGACGGCGAACGCCATCGACAGCACCGCCAGGCCACCGGTGCTCAGCAGCACGCCGCCCAGGGCCACGAATCTCGGGCGCGCACCGGGCGCCGCCTCCAGCAGCTCGGGGCGTGCGCCACCGAGCGTCGCGAGGGAGTCCCCGATGCGCCGTCGTCTCGCCATGTCCTCTACATCGGCAGCCTGCAGCGGTCACGGAACGGGAACGGGACTACTGCTCTCCGGCCAGCACCCGCTCGGTCTCCCGGCCGGTGTTCGGGTTGCGGACGCCGGCCCGCGAGCCCGCCAGCTTCGCCGTCAGGTGCTCCTCGACGGTCACCGGCAGGTAGCGGTCGGGGTGCTCGGCGTCGACGCACTGCGGGAGCGTGGAGATCACCGCGTCGATGTCGCCGTCGCAGAAGAACGCCGCCGACCGACGCCGACGGATCGTGCCGTCGACGATCGGCGGCTTCACCCGGTGCAGCGTCGACAGCCAGCGGTCGTTGGTCCACCGGCCGGTGAGGTCGCCGAGGTTGACCAGCAGCGCGCCGTCGGCCGGCTGGACGTCGTGCCACTGTCCGCCGCTCCCGAGCACCTGGAGCCCGGGCACCTGGTCGGCCCACAGCACGGTGACGATCCCGTAGTCGGTGTGCGCGCCCATGCCGGTCAGGTCGCCGTCCAGGTCGACGGTGCCCGGCGGGAGCGCGTAGTCGTTCATCCGCAGGACGTCGACCGAGTGGGTCAGGTAGCCGTCGAAGAAGCCCTCGGGCAGGCCGAGCGCGTCCGCCGCGACCCGGGTCAGCGTGCGGGCCACCCGCCGGGCCTCGGTGAAGTACGTCCAGACGCGGTCCTCGAACCCGGGCACCTCCGCCGGCCACGGGTTCTCCGCGTAGTGGTCGGCGGGCAGGTCGTCGCGGCCGTAGGTCGACCGCGAGGCGCCGACGTTGAACGCCTCGAAGAAGTCGTTCATGCGGGCCGCGGACTCCACCCCCAGCGACAGGGACAGGGACTCCGACCTCGGCGGGCTGTAGCCGCGGTTGATCTCCGGCGGCGTCCGGTAGGCCTTCTTCGTCCCCGGGTCCAGCGCGAAGAACTCGTCCATGGCGCCGGTCAGCCCGTCGACGACGGCATCGGGCACCCCGTGCCCGACCACCTGGACGAAGCCGACCTCGCGGCAGGCCCCGTCGAACGCGGCGGCGACCGCGGCCCGGTCACCGGTGCCGGTCACGTACGGGGAGATGTCGACGGTGGGGACCCGGAAGCTCACGGGCGCCGACGCTAGGCGCGCGGGGTTACGCCGCTGTTGCCTCGCGGGGGCGCCCCGTCAGTGCCCACCCGGCCGGGCACCGGCGGCGCGCTCGGGAGGTGTTCCCGGCCCGCTCGTGCTCTGCGTACCAGTGGAGGCAGAGCACGAGCGAGCGGGAGGGACATCGTGGCTGGCCGGCGCTCCCGGATCAGCGGAACGCGGGGAAGACGTTGTCGGCGATCCAGTGCAGGCCCTCGAGGTGCCCCTCCAGGCTGTCGGGGGCGTCGGCGAGCGAGGGCACGCTGGTGTGGGTCACGCCGAGCGCGGCGAGCCGGCCCACCTCGTCGACGATCTGCTGCGCGCTGGTCGGCTGGAAGGCCGACGGCGCCACCGTGTGGTTGGCCCCGATGCGCGGCTGCATGAGCGGGTAGTTCACCCCGAGCGGCCGGCCCTCGCGCAGGTCGGCGACCGATTCGAGCATCGCCGGCAGCTGCTCGGGCTCCTCCAGCCACGGGCCCTTCCCGAGCAGCCCCCCTGCCGGTGCCCAGCCGTCGCCCTCCCGGGCGGCCCGCCTCAGCGAGACCAGCGACCGCCCGCCGAACCACAGCGGCGGGTGCGGCCGCTGCACCGGCTTGGGCTCGAACACGACGTCGGCGAACTGCACCCACTCCCCCGCGAACACCGGCTCGTCCGACGTCCACAGGCACTTCATCGCGGCCACGTACTCGTCCATCACCGCGCCGCGCCACTCGAACGGCACCCCGAGCGCGGCGAACTCCCCGGGCGCCATGCCGACGCCGAACGTCAGGGTCACCCGTCCGCCGGAGAGCACGTCGAGGGTGGACACGGCCTTCGCGAGGTCGACCGGGTGGTGGTACGGCAGCACGATGACCGCCGAGTTGACCCGGATCCGGGTCGTCGCCCCGGCGAGGAACGCCATCGCGGTGAACGCGTGCGGCCAGTGCCCGCCCATGTTGGGCGCCAGCGACGTGGGGACGACGAGGTGCTCGGAGACCGAGATCGAGTCGAAGCCCAGCTCGTCGGCGGTCCGGGCGATGCGCTGGAAGTCCGCCATCCCCAGCCGCGCCTGCCACGCGTCGCCCCCGGGCGGGTAGCGGCTCGGCGGGTAGCGGTCCAGGCCGGGCAGACCGGTGGAGAACCTCATGGCGGGAGCCTGCCGGTCCGCCGTCGGGACCGTCAGCCCTTCGCCGCCTGCCGGCGCATCGACCACATCTGCGCCGGCCGCTCGAACTGCGTCGCGATCTCCCACGACACCGCGGTCGCCGTCTCCTTGCGGAAGTTGCCCACGGTCACCCGCGCCAGCTCCGGGTCGGCGGCGACGCGGGCGGCCAGCTCGCGGGCGCGGGACTCGACGGCGTCGGCGTCGACGGCCTCCCAGGCCAGCCCGAGCTCGACGGCCTTGGTGCCGTTGATCTCCTCGCCGAACAGCACCATCGCGGCCGCCGCCTCGCGGCCGATCAGCCGGGACAGGATGACGAAGTGCCCGCCGCCGGGGTGCATGCCGCGCTTGAGGAACCCGGCCAGCAGCCGCGCGTCGGTGGCGACGACCCGCAGGTCGGTGGCCAGCAGCATGTTCATGCCGGCGCCGACGGCCGAGCCGCGCACCGCGGCGATCGTCGGCACCTCCACCTGGCCCAGCCGGTAGAAGGAGTCGTAGATGGCCGTCATGCCGTCGTAGAGGTCGGGGCGGGCGGGGTCCTCGCCGGCGGCCTGGAGCGTGCCGACGTCCCCACCGGCGCAGAACGACTTCCCGACCGCGGTGACCACCAGGGCCCCGACCTCGGCGCGGCCGTCCACCTCCTCGAGGATGGCGCTGAGCTCCCGGGCCATCGCCGGGGTCAGCGCGTTGCGCCGGTCGGGCGCGTTGAGCGTCACCACGGCCACGCCGCCGTCGATCTCGAGCAGGACCTCGCCGGAGCCGGACTCAGCCACGACCGCACCTCTTCCGCGTCGGGGGATCTCTTCGCAGGAATCAGACCATGCCCGCCCGTGCGGGCATCAAGCCGACCGCCAGTGCGGTGCAAGACCGCCGCCCGCCGCTGCTCCCATGACGCACTCCATGCGACCGGTCCGCGCCGCGTTGGTCGCCGCCGCGCTGCTCACGGCCGCCGCCTGCAGCAGCACCGCCGGTGACGCGTCCGCGACGGACGGGTCGATCATCCTCGACCACCCCGGCGTCGGCGGTCTGCCGGAGGCCCAGCCGCCCGCGGACCCGTCGTCCTCCGACGAGCTCCTCGGCACCCTCGACGCCGGCTCCCTGGCCGGCCCGGACGGTCACGCCCGCGCCGTCACGGCCGGCCCCGGCGGCTCCATCGTCGTCCTCGCCAGCGACACGCAGGACGCGGCGGGCAGGACCGTCCTGGTGGAGTACCTCCCCGGGCCGGACGGCCTGACGGTCGCGCGCACCGTGGAGATCCCGCGGGTCGACGGGTCGTCCGACCTGCACGTGGCGCCCGACGGCACGGTCCTCGTGATCGGCGAGCTGCGGGCGGGCGACGGCAGCACCCTCCTCGTGCGGGTCGTCCCCGGCGCGGGGTAGCCGGCCTCGATCGCGTCACTGCCCGCGCCCTCGGCGAGCGGCCGGAGCGCTGCGCCCGGCGCACGTCAGGCCGCCGGCGGGCGCCATCCCGGGTCGCGGCCGGTGCGGCCCAGCAGCCGGTCGAGCAACGGGGCGTCCTCGGGAACGGGCACCGGCGGGCCGAACAGGCCCTCGGGTGCCGGTCCCTCCGCTGTCACCTGCGACACGAAACCGAGCGCCGCCTCGGTCGCGCCCGGGTCGGGCCGGTACCCCTGGCCGCTGGCGACGGCGAGGTCCCAGCCGTGCACCAGCACCTCGTCCACCGCCACGGCGGCCATGGCCGGGGCCGGCATCGTGACCCCACCGGCCTCGGCGTCGCCGTCCCAGGCGGCCGGGTCCTGCCAGGCAGCGGCCAGGGCGTCGAGCCGCTGCGGGATCCGGGTGCGCCAGTCCGGGGTCAGCGCGTCGGCCGAGGCGCTCGGGCTCCCCCCTGCCTGCTCCCGGGCCGCGTCCGTGAACGCCAGGGCCAGCCCGTCGAGGTGGTCGAGCAGCGCGGCCACCGGGGTGTCCGCGCAGGGCGTGGGGCCGGCCAGCTGGTCGTCCCGGATGGCGCTCACCACCCGGGACGTCTCCGCGACCGCCGCGGCGAGGGCCTGCTGCATCGTCTCCATGCGGGGGTCGACCGCCTGCGGGCGGGGAACTCATCGGGCGGATGGGGCCGGCGGCCGGCACCGCCACGGCGAGGGCGGCGCGCAGGAGCTCGCGGGGAACGGCACCCATGGGGCGACTCCGGCACGCAAGGTCCTCGCGAGTCCCCCGCAAGCGCGCCGGGCGAGTCTCCCCTCGACCCGTCCCCGACCGCCGGAGCTCCCCGTGACCCGCACCGCCGTCGTCTGCACCCGCGTGCTCGGCGTCCTCCTGCTGCTCGCGTCCGCCGGCTGCACCACCTCGGCGTCCGACGACGGCGCCGGCCCGCCCGCAGCTGCCGTGGGCGACGGCGGCGCGCTCGACACGGTCACCGACTCCCTCGTGGTGCGGGAACTGGGCGGCGTCACCACCACGCAGGACGCCGCGGTCGGCCCCGACGGCGAGCCGGTGCTGCTGTTCGCCGTCGACCAGGGCGCGGGAGGCCCGCTGGCCGTCGTCCGACCCACGGCCGGCGAGGGGTGGGGGCAGGTGGTCCTCCAGGAGTACGACGCCCCCGTCTCCGGCTCGGGCCTCGACGTCGCCCCCGACGGCACCGTCGTCGTGGCCGGGTACAGCGGGGAGACCGTCTCGGTGACCCGGATCGGGACGGACGGCACGGTGCGCACCGTCCCCGTCGCCGCTGACCTGGACCCGGAGGTGGGCGACGTCAGCGCGACGGCGCTGGCACCCGATGGGACCCGGCTGTACCTGGCCGCGCACCGGGTCGGCGAGGACGCGGTACGCCTGCTCGCCGTGGACGTGGCGACCGGCGCGGTGGCCGTCGAGCGGGTGGTGCCGTCGACCGGCCGGAGCTGGAACCGACTCGACGTCCTCGCCGTCGATCCGCAGGCCCGCTACGCCTACCTCGGCGGGCTGCACCAGCCGCGCGGGTCCGACGACACGGCGCTGACCGCTGTCGACCTGAGGACGGGCGACGTCGGCGCGCCCGTGTCCCTGTGCGACGGCTGGAGCGTCGACGCCGTCGTCGTACCGGACGTCGCCGGCCCGGCCACGGTGGCGGTGACCTGCGACCCGGAGGTCAGCGAGACCACGCTGGTCACCCTGGCCTGATCCCTCGACCGGCCGGGGCGGCGCAACGTGGGTACCGTCGACCGGGACGCCGTCGTCGGAGGGGGAACCCGGTGGACGTCGCTCTGCGCCTGCCCAGTACCGGCCCCGACCCGATCAGCGCGGACGACGCGCTTGCCGCCGTCGTCGGCTACGCACTGGGCCGGCGGCCGCTGCGCTTCCGCGCGCCCAACGCCCGCGAGGGCCGCTGGCTGCGGGTGCGCGCCTTCGCCTTCGAGCGCTTCGACCGCCAGCCGCCGGAGACGTCGCCCCGCATGACCGACCGGGACGTGCTCCTCGCCGAGGGCCTGCACGGCCGGCTCGACCCGGAGGGCTGGACCGCCGTCCGCACCGCCCTCGACGCGGCACTGCCGGTGGCCGAGCAGGCGGAGCGCCGGGCCGCCGGGCGGGCGTTCTGGGAGCTGCCGGAGGAGGAGACCTCGGTGCTCGCCGAGCCGGGCACGGTCGGCGCGGCGCTGCGGACGCTCGCCGAGGGGCCGCACGCCCCGTACGTGCTGGCCGCGCTGCACCACCGCCGGCCGCAGCTGTTCCCCCTCCTCGACGTCACCACCTGGCGCCAGCTGTGGTCGCACACCGCCGAGGGCGACAGCGGTGTGCACGCGGTCGTCCTGCGCGAGCTACGCGCGAACGCCGCCGCCTTCACGCTGCTGGAGGCGCGCGCCACCGCCGCCCTCGGGCACCGGAGCACCCGGCTGCGCCTGCACGACGTGCTGCTGTGGCTGGCCGGCTCGCTGCGGACCGAGACCGCGGTGGCGCTGGGCCGGGTCGCCGTCCAGGAGGAGGCCGGCGCCCGTCAGCCGGCCGCCGCCGGCGCCCGCTGAGCCCTAACGGCGCGGGACCTCGATCCAGCCGGTCGCCTCGCGCAGCGGCGCCTTGAGCACCTTGCCGCCGGCGTTGCGCGGCAGCGGCCCGGTCAGCACCCGCACGAACTGCGGCACCTTGAAGTCGGCCAGCCGTCCCCGGGCGAACGCGACCAGGTCGGGCACCAGCGCCTCGGCGGTCACCCCGTCCCGCGGCAGGACGACGGCGCCCACCTCCTCACCCATCACCGGGTCCGCGACGCCGACGACCGCGACCTCGACGACGTCCGGGTGCTCGACCAGCGCGTTCTCCACCTCGATCGAGTACACGTTCTCGCCGCCGCGGTTGATCATGTCCTTGGCGCGGTCGACGATCCGCACGATGCCGCCGGCGGGCACCCGGTCGATGCGGGCGACGTCGCCGGTGCGCAGCCAGCCGTCGACGAAGGTCTCCGCCGTCCGCACCGGGTCGCCCCAGTAGCCGGCGACCACGTTGGGTCCCCGGACGAGCAGCTCGCCGACGCCGGCCGCGTCCGGCCGGTCGATCCGGACGTCGACCACCGGCGCGGCGAAGCCCACGGCGTCGGCGTGCTCGGCGGCGTACTCGTGCGGCAGGAACGTGGCCAGCGCGGTGGTCTCGCTCAGCCCGAAGCCGTTGCCCACGCGGGCGGCCGGGAAGGCGCCGACCAGCCGGTGCACGAGCTCCGGGGCGATCGGGGCGCCGCCGTAGCTCACCGTGCGCACCCTGGAGACGTCGGTGCGACCGAAGTCGGGGTGACGCAGCACGAGCTCGTAGATGGTCGGCACGCTGGTGATCAGCGTGATCCGGTGCTCCGGGATGGCGGCGAGGAACTCCGCGGGCCGGAACTGCGGCATCACGACCGCGACGCCGCCCAGCTCGACCTGCGTCATCAGCTGCGAGCAGCAGCCGGTGACGTGGAACAGCGGCACGGAGATCAGCGTGGCGTTGTCCAGCGTCGGGTCGCGGTCGAGCTCCCGGCAGCGGATCACGTCCTCGATCGTCGTCAGGAGGTTCTCGTGGGTGACCATCGCGCCCTTGGGCCGGCCGGTGGTGCCGCTCGTGTAGAAGAGCGCGGCCACGTCGGTGTGCGCCGGGTCGGCGTCGGGCGCGCCGTCCGGATCGGCGTCGGGCAACGGCTCGCCGGGGCGCACGACGTACGCGGCGCCGCAGTCGGCCAGCACGTACCGCGCCTCGGTCTCGGCCAGCCGGGTGTTCAGCGGGACGACGACGCCGCCGGCCAGGTGCGAGCCCCAGAAGGCGAGGACCCAGTCCAGCCCGTTGCCGATGCGCAGCGCCACCCGGTCGCCGGGGCGCACACCCGCCGCGCGCAGTCCGGCCGCCACCCGCCGGCCCCGCTCGAGCAGCTCGGCGTAGGTGACGGCGCCGGCGCCGAGCTCGACGACCGCCGTCCGCTCGGGGTACCGCCCGACGACGTCGACCAGCAGCGCGACCACGTTGCGGCGCAGGCCCGTGTAGCGGCGGATCCCGTCCGGGCCCGTCTCGATGCCGGTCATGTCGAACGGCTGGCCGCGCCGGTCCTGCCGCGTTCGGCCCTGCTGCACGTCGTCCTGCCGCACGCGTCCTCCTCGAACACCGTTGGTCCCGGCAACCATCCTGCGCCGGTGACAGCGGCCACGGCCGGGCGGGCATGGGCCTCCCGGCGTTGTTGTGCTCTGAGTACATGGGTACTCAGAGCACAACAACGCCGGGGAGGGGTTGGCCGGGGTCCGGCGGCGGGCATGGAGCGGCGGGTGAGCGATCCCTTCGACCTGCAGCGCTTCGTCGAGACACAGGCCGGCACGCACGACCAGGCGCTGGCCGAGCTGCGCGCCGGCGCAAAGCGCGGCCACTGGATGTGGTTCGTGTTCCCGCAGGTCGCCGGGCTCGGCCGCAGCGGCATGGCGCAGCGCTACGCGATCTCCGGCATGGACGAGGCCCGCGCCTACCTGGCCCACCCGGTGCTGGGGCCGCGGCTGGTGGAGTGCGCGCGGGCGCTCACCGGGCTGGCCGGGCGCACCGCCGGGCAGGTCCTCGGGCCGGTCGACGCGGTGAAGCTGCGCTCGTCGATGACGCTGTTCGCCGCGGCCGCCCCGGAGGAGCCGGTGTTCCGCGCGGTGCTCGACCGCTACTTCGACGGCGCGGAGGACGAGGCGACGACGTCCCGGCTGGGCTGAGCCGGGCGGCTCAGCCCAGGGGCCCGGGACGGCCGAACAGCCAGCCCTGGGCCTGGGCGCAGCCCATGTCGCGCAGCGCCGCGGCCTGCTCGGCGGTCTCCACGCCGACGGCGGTCACCGTCACCCCGGCCCGCGCCCCGAGCTCGATCAGCGAGCTCACGACGGCGCGGTCCCGCGGGCTGTCGAGCATCCCGGCGACGTAGGACCGGTCGATCTTCAGCGCGGCGGCGCCGACGGCGGCCAGGTGCCGCGGCGAGGTGCCGGCCGCGCCGACGTCGTCGACCACGACGGCGGCACCGGCGGCGCGCACGCCGGCCAGCACGGGGACGACGGCGTCCAGCGAGTCGAGGACGACGGGCTCGGCGACCTCCACGCGCATCCGCTCGCGGCCGAGCCCCGCCGTGTCGGCGGCCCGTCCGATCGCCTCGCCGAGCCCGTCGGGACCCAGCAGGCGGTCGCCGCTGACGTTCACGTCGAGCCCGGTGCCGGCCGCCGCACCGGACCAGGCGGCGAACTCGGTGACCGCCGTGTGGAGCACCCAGTCGTCGAGCAGGTGCAGCTCGCCGTCGCGGGCCAGGCGGGGCAGGAAGGACTCCGGCCCGAGGAGACCGAGCCGCGGATGACGCCAGCGCACCAGCGCCTCCAGGGCAACCGGTGCCTCGTCGGCCAGGGCGACGATCGGCTGGTAGACGAGCGCGAGCTCGCCCCGCTGCGCGGCGCCGCCGACGAGGGTCACGGCCGCGTCGTCGAGCTGCATGGCCGGATTGTCGCGTTCTGTCGCTCCGGCGCGCCGCCGACGCCCCGAGGCGTTCCCGCACCGTTGCCCCCCGTTCACCGGTCCCGCCTCCCCGCCGGCTGGCGGGGACGAGGTCAGCCGGCCGGCGTGCCCGGGGACACCGTGTCCCGCAGGTCGGCGAGGGCCCGCGGCCGAGCGAACAGCCAGCCCTGGCCGTAGCGGCACCCCGCGGCCCGCAGCGCCTCCCGCTGCTCGGGGGTCTCCACCCCCTCGGCTGTCACCGACAGCCCCGTGCCTGCGGCGAAGTCGACGAGGAGCTGCACCAGCGCCCGGTCGCGCGGCTCGGTGAGCATCCCCTGGACGTACGACCGGTCGATCTTGAGGCCGTCGGCGCGGACCTCGCGCAGGTGGCGCAGGGACGTACCGCCGGCGCCCACGTCGTCGAAGGTGACCCGGAACCCGGCCTCCCGTAGGCCGGTGAGCCGCGGGACGGCCCGGTGCAGCTGGTCCACCAGGAGCTGCTCCGGCACCTCGATCCGCACGAGACCGGGTTCGACCCCGGCGTCGGTGGTCGCCTCGACGAGGAGCTGCCTCAGCCCGGGGGCGAGCAGCCGCTCCGGTGTCACGTTGAGGTTGAGCGCCACGGGCCGGGCGCCGGCTCCCCGCTCGCGTCGCCAGGAGGCGAACTCCCGGGTGGCGGTGCGCAGCACCCAGTCGTCGAGGTCGAGCAGCTGCCCGGCCCGGGCCATCGCCGGGAGGAAGGCGTCGGGTGCCAGCAGGCCGAGGCGCGGGTGCCGCCAGCGGACCAGGGCCTCCACGCTGACCGTCCGGCCGTCGTCGAGGTCGACGATCGGCTGGTACAGCAGCACCAGCTCCCCGCGCGCCGCCACCTCCGCGACCGTGGTCCCCAGCAGCGGATCGGCGTCCACGGACGTCGTCAGCCGGACCGGACCGGTGACCTGCGCGCCGCCGTCCCGCTTCCCGGTGTACATCGCGAGGTCCGCCGCACGGACCAGTTCGGCCGGGTCGACGTGTCCTCCCCCGGACACCGCCACGCCCGTGCTCACCCGCACGGACGCGCTCCCCTCGACGGTGGCGCCGGCGGCCAGCACGGCCTCGTGCAGCCGGACCGCGACGCCCGTGGCGAGCTCGTCGCCGTCGGGATGGCCGTAGAGGTCGACGCAGACGGCGAACTCGTCGCCGCCGAGCCGGCTCACCAGGTCACCCTCGCGGGCGGCGGCCCGCAGGGCGTCGGCCATGAGGACCAGCACCGCGTCGCCGGCGTCGTGCCCGAGCGCGTCGTTCACGGCCTTGAAGCCGTCCAGGTCGAGGTAGACGACGGCCGTCCGGTGCCCGGGCTGGGTGGCACTGCGCCGGCAGGACTCCTCGACCCGGCCGAAGAAGGCCTGCCGGTTGGCCAGGCCGGTCAGCGGGTCGCGCAGCGCCTGGTCGGCGAGCCCGCGCGCCAGCGCCGAGAGCAGCACCGGCATCGGGACGGCGGTCGGTCCGTCGGCCCCGGCGACCAGGACGTCGTCCTGCACGTGTTCGGGGCTGCGGGTGATGGCCCGGCTGGCCGCCTCGACGACGCTGGTCTCCGGCGGCAGGGTGAGCGCATCCCACTGCGCCACCTCGCCGAGCAGTCGCCGGCCGTGCAGGGAGCGGCCGTACCCGTAGGGGCCGGACATCATCGCGGTGAAGCGCGAGCGCTCGACCAGGCCGAGGACGTCCTCGTGCTGCGGGTGGCGGACCACCGCGCAGGTCACCCGGTGCGAGCGCCGGAAGAGCCGGTCGAGGTCCTCGCAGGTGTCGGTCCCGGTGAGCACCGGGACCTGGACCGACAGCGAGCCGAGCACCAGCGGGGCATCGCCCCTGTCACGGGGACCCCGGAGGTCCGCGCCGGGCCACGGGAGTGAGGTGAGCACGCCCCCTGATCGGTTCCGACGGGCGTGCTGATCAGGCGATATGCCGCGAGCACCCCCCTCGGGGTGAGACCGCGACGCGTGGCGCCGCCTGCGCGTGGCACGGATCACGTCGTCGGGCGACGTGGCGGCCCGCCCCGGGGTCCCGCACGCTGGGGCCGTGAGCGAGGACAGCAGCGGTTCGGGTTACGTCGAGCAGGGCCGGGACTACTCCCGGGACACCAACTACATCACCGACCGGATCACGGCCGACGACTCGGGCCGGTGGCCGGTGGAGCCCGGGCGGTACCGGCTGGTCGTCGCGCGCGCCTGCCCGTGGGCCAACCGGTCGACGATCGTGCGGCGGCTGCTCGGTCTGGAGCCGGTGATCTCGATGGGCATCTGCGGCCCGGTCCACGACGAGCGCAGCTGGACCTTCGACCTCGACCCGGGCGGACGCGACCCGGTGCTGGGATACGAGCGGCTGCAGGAGGCGTTCCTCGCACGGGACCCGGAGTACCCGCGCGGCATCACGGTGCCGGCCATGGTCGACGTCCCCACCAAGGCCGTCGTCACCAACGACTTCGCGCAGATCACGCTGGACCTCTCCACCGAGTGGACCGCCCACCACCGTGACGGCGCGCCCGACCTCTACCCCGAGCACCTGCGGGACGAGATGGGCGAGGTCATGCAGCGGGTCTACACCGAGGTCAACAACGGGGTGTACCGCTGCGGGTTCGCCGGCTCCCAGCGCGCCTACGACAAGGCCTACACCCGGCTGTTCACGGCGATGGACTGGCTGTCCGAGCGGCTGGCCGACCGCCGCTACCTGATGGGCGACACCATCACCGAGGCCGACGTCCGGCTGTTCACCACGCTGGCCCGCTTCGACGCCGTCTACCACAGCCACTTCAAGTGCAACCGGCAGAAGCTGTCGGAGATGCCGGTGCTGTGGGCCTACGCCCGCGACCTGTTCCAGACGCCCGGGTTCGGCGACACCACCGACTTCCCGCAGATCAAGGAGCACTACTACGTCGTCCACGCCGACATCAACCCGACGCAGGTCATCCCGATGGGGCCGGACACGTCGAACTGGCTGACGGCGCACGGCCGCGAGGAGCTGGGCGGGTCACCGTTCGGCGACGGGACGCCCCCTGGTCCGGTCGCACCCGGCGAGGAGGTCCCGGCCGAGCACGGACCCGGAGGCATCGGCCACCGCTGACCCTGGGCCGCGGTGGGGCTCAGTCCCCGCCACCGCCTCCCCCGCCGCCGTCACTGCCGCCGCCGCCACCGTCGCTGCCGCCGTCGGAGCCCCCGCCCCAACCGCCGCCGGAGTCGCGGCCGTCGCCGTGGTGCGCCCCGCCGTCGCCGGTCCAGGTCGCGGCACCGGCGCCGCTGGCACCTGTGCGGTCGTCCCGCCGTCGGGTCCGGGCGCCGGGCCTCGAGGCGGAGGCGCTGCGCGCCCTCAGCATCGCGACGCCCACCACCACGGCGATCAGCACCACCACCAGCAGCCACTTCATGCGGTCACTGTGCCGGAGCCGGGCGCCTGCGGCGAGCACCGGGCGCCGCGCCTGCCCCGAGCTCGATCCAGGGTGCGGGGTCCGGCCGGGGTGGAGAGGTCGGGAGTCACTGGGACGCCGCATCGTCCGTGGTGCGTGACTCCAGCCCCCGTTACCTCTCCACCTCGTGCCTCCGGCCCGCCCTCTCGGGCCGACGGGGGCACGACCGGTGTCAGCGGCCGGCCGGTGCGTCGCTCTCGGAGGAGAGCCGACGGCCCGGACCGGCCGGTGCGGCAGCCGATCACTCGAGGGGCGTCTGGGTGGTCCTCCTCCGGGAGCGCGCGGTCCGCGCTCCTGCTGGCCGCAGGCCGCCGGGAGACCCGCCGAGGCGGACTCACGGCCTGGTGCGGCCGGGAGGAGGGGTCAGTCGGGCGAGGTGCCCGGGCCGTCGAGCACCCCGGCGGCCGAACCGGCCGGCGAGGTGTCGACGGGAACGCTCCCGAGCTCCGGCATGGGCAGCGCGGGGACGGGAGCGGCGTCGGCAGACGCGAACGAGGAGGACGACGAGGTCGTCGAGGACGACGGCGCGGGCGCCGGGACCGGGGACGGCGAGACGTCCGGGCGGCTCGGCGGGGTGGCGTGCGGCGCGGCGGGGACGTCCACGGTCGACCAGGCGGTGGCACGGGAGCCGGGGACGTCCGCCGTCGCCGCTGCCGGGGCGGGGGCCGGAGCAGGAGTCAGCACGCCGCCATCGGCGACGGCCGGGACGGTGACCGGAAGCGGTGCCGGGCCGGGGGCCGGCAGCACGTCCGCGGCGGGCCCGCGGGCCGGCTCGCCACTGTCGGCGACCGGGCCGGAGGCAACCGCAGCAGCGCCGGGGGCGGACGGCAGGGACCCGTCGTCGCCCGTTGCCGGCGCGACGACCGGCGCGAGCGAGGACACCAGCGGAGTGGGCTGGTCGACGACCGGGCGGAGCGCCGGCGCGCGGACATCGGTCACGGGCGCGACCGGTGCCGGCACGGGGACCAGGACCGGGTCGAGGACGTCGACGACAGGGACGAGGACGTCGGTCACAGGCGCGAGCGGTGCCGGCACGGGGACCAGGACCGGGCCGAGGACGGCAACAACGGGCGCGACGACCGGCGCCACAACGTCGACCACCGGGACGACTGCCTCCAGAGGCGTGACCACGGGCGCCACCACCTCGACGACCGGAGCGAGGACGTCGACCACCGGCGTGACGACCTCGACCACCGGTCCGACCACCGGCGCGACTGCCTCCACCACCGGCGCAACGACCGGGACGAGGACGTCGACAACAGGCGCGACCACCGGCGCGACGACCTCGACCACCGGTCCGACCACCGGCGCGACTGCCTCCACTACCGGCGCGACGACCGGGACGAGGACGTCGACGACGGGCGCGACCACCGGCGCGACGGCGTCCACGACGGGCGCGACAACCGGGGCGACGACCGGAGCGGCGACCTCGACCACCGGTCCGACCACCGGCGCCACGACCGGAGCGACG
Source organism: Trujillonella endophytica (assembly GCF_019799905.1). Lineage (GTDB taxonomy): Bacteria > Actinomycetota > Actinomycetes > Mycobacteriales > Geodermatophilaceae > Trujillonella > Trujillonella endophyticus_A. The sequence continues at coordinate 158,072 of NZ_JABGCI010000012.1, forward strand.
ACCGGCGCGACCGCATCGACGACCGGAGCGACAGCCTCAACGACCGGTGCGACCACGGGCGCCACCACGTCGACGACTGGGTCTGCCTCCACCACCGGAGCGACGACGTCGGTGACCGGCGTCACGACCTCCGCGACGACCTCGGCCACCGGAACGACCACCTCGGCCACGGGTGCGGCGACCGGAGCCGCGACCTCCGCGACGACCTCGGCCAGCGGATCGACGACCTCGGCCACAGGCGCGGCGACCGGAGCCGCGGCCTCGGCCACCGGAGCGAGGACCTCCGTCTCGGCCTCGGCAGCCGGCGTCCCCACGACCTCCACGGCCGGCGCCGGCTGCTGCAGCACCTGCTCATCCACTGCGGGGAGAGGGGCAGCCGGACCGAGCAGCCCGCCGTCCTCCGCCCGGGCCGACGAGGAGAGGCCGACCATCGCCACGACGAGCGCACCGAGCAGACCGACCAGCAGGAGCAGCCGGACGACCCACGGGTCGAGCCGGTCGGCGGAGGTGGCCAGGGCACCCGGCGGCACGGGTTGCGGGCAGGCGCGTCCTGCCCGCGCAACCACCCGGCCGTCGTCCATCGGCGCGGCTATTCCCCGCGGGGCCCCACTCCACGCCTGATTCCGGCGGTTGTTGCGCCGCGGGAGACGCGCCCGCGCCGACCGGCGGACCCGGCGGCATGCTGCCCTGCGTGACCCCGTCCGTGCCGTCCCCGAGTCCCGCCGATCTCCTGGACCGGGTCGCCGCCCTCACCCACCGGCGGTCGCGCATCCTGCTCGGCATCGCCGGCGCCCCGGCCGCGGGCAAGTCGACCCTGGCGGAGTGGCTGGTGGACCGGCTGAGCGCCCGCGGCCTCCCGGCGGTCGGCGTCCCCATGGACGGGTTCCACCTCGCCGACGCCGCCCTCGACGCGCTCGGCCGCCGCGACCGCAAGGGCGCCGCCGACACCTTCGACGGGTACGGCTACCTCGCGCTGCTGCGCCGGCTGCGCGCCGAGCAGGAGACGACGGTCTTCGCGCCGGCCTTCGAGCGCGACCTCGAGCAGCCGATCGCCGGCAGCATCGCCGTCCCGCCCGGGACCCGGGTCGTGGTCTCCGAAGGCAACTACCTCCTCCTCGGCGAGCCCCCGTGGCCGGACGTGTGGGGGGCGTTCGACGAGGTCTGGTACGTCGCGCTGGACGACGCGACCCGCCGTGCCCGCCTGCTCGACCGGCACGTCCGTTTCGGCAAGGGCCCGGACGACGCCCGGACGTGGATGGCCGCCGTGGACGACCCGAACGCCGAGCTCATCGCGGCGACGGCGGGCCGGGCCGACCTCGCCGTCGACGTCTCCGGACTCGACCTGCGCGGCTGAGCCCACCGGGGTCGCAGGACCCTGTCGCGTCCTCCGCACGGCGAGGACGGTGGGCGGGGCGGCGGTGCCGCACCGGCGCCGCCGCGCCCCCCCTGAGGAGGAGCGGCATGTACGCACGGACGACGACCATCCACGCCGACCGGATGCGCGTGGACGACGGGATCGCCCACGTCCGCGACCGGGTGATGCCCGCCGTGATGGACATGGACGGCTGTGTGGGGCTGTCGATGCTGGCCGACCGGGAGTCCGGCCGCTGCATCGTCACCGCCGCCTGGGCCGACGAACAGGCCATGCGGGCCAGCGCCGAGGGCGTCAAGGGCATGCGGGAACAGGCCCGCGAGATCATGGGCGGGGAGATGGAGGTGCATGAGTGGGAGTTCGCCGTCATGCACCGCCGGCACGAGGCTCCTGAGGGCGCCTGCACACGCGTCATCTGGAGCCGCGCGGACACCGGGCAGGTCGACCGCGTCCTCGACGCCTACAAGATGACCATCGTCCCGCAGCTGGACGAGCTCCCGGGCTTCTGCAGCGTCAGCCTGCTGCTCGACCGTGCCAGCGGCCGGGCCGCGTCCGCGGTGACCTTCGACGACCGCGCGTCGATGGAGGCCAGTCGCGAGGACGCCATGCGCATGCGGGACACGTTCGTGTCGGCGATGGAGGTCAGCATCACCGACCTCGCGGAGTTCGACCTCGTGCTCGCCCACCTGCGCGTGCCCGAGATGGCCTGACCACTCCCCCGTCCGCCCCCTCCGCGGGCCGCCCGCGCCTGCCCGCGGAGGGGTGCCCCGTCCTCAGCCCAGCCGGGTGAGGGTGGTCCAGAGCTGGTCGCCGCCGCCGGCGACCACGCCCTCGCCGAGGAACCGTGACCACGTCGCCTCGCCGCCGGCCTCGTCCCGCCACGACCAGCAGCGCCGGGTGAGGTGGTGCAGCCGGTACTCCTGGGTGAAGCCGATCGCGCCGTGCACCTGGTGCGCCAGCCGGGCCACGACCTCCACCGCCGCTCCGGCCCGCACCTTGGCCGCGGCCGCCAGCAGCGGGAGTTCCGGCGACTCCCGGTCCAGGCCCTGCACGGCGGCGTCGACGATCGCCGTCACCGCGGTGACCTCGCCGGCCATCTCCGCCAGCTCCATCTGGATCGCCTGGAACTTGGCGAGCGGCCGGCCGAACTGCTGGCGCTCGCCGGCGTACTGCACCGTCCAGGCCAGCACCTCCTCGAGCGCCGCGGCGATCTGCACCGAGCGGGCCAGCGCGTACCGGGCGCGCAGGTGCGCGACCTGCGCCGGCCGCAGCAGCGCCCCCGACGCCGGCACGCCGTCCAGCACCAGCGACCCCCGCGGCTCGCCGGCCAGGTTCGCCGCGCGCGTCGCCTCGAGCCCCGAGACGTCGACCAGCGCCAGCACCGACCCCTCGATCCCCGCCGGCGCGGCCGCGAGCACCGCGACGTGCCGGGCGACCCCCGCCCACGGGACGTCGGTCGCGGTGCCGGTGAGCGTCCAGCGGCCCGGGCCGTCGCCGTCGTCGGAGGGCTCGGCCGTCACCGCGTCCGCGATCGCGACCGTGAGCGGCTCGTCGGGGCCCGGCAGGTCCAGGTCGGCGGCCAGCAGCACCGGCGCGGCCACGAGCAGCTGCTCGGCGACGGGCACCGCAGCGGCGCCGGCCGCCAGCGTGCGCACGATCGCGACGGCGTCGGCGAGCTCGCCGCCGGAGCCGCCGGCCTCCTCGGGGACGCCGACGCCGGTCAGCCCCGCCTCGGCCAGCGCGGTCCACAGCCGCTCGTCCCACGGCCGCTCGGCGGTGAGCACGAACGGCTCGTGGCCGCCCAGGATGTCCCGGACGGTCTCGACCAGGAGGTCCTGATCGCTCATCGGAGCCCCAGTCCACGTGCCACGATCCCTCTGAGGATCTCGTTGGTACCGCCGCGCAGCGTGTAGCCCGGCTGGTGGAGTTGCGCCTCGGCCAGGGCCCGGCCCAGCGGGTCGGGCGAGTCCAGCGACGCCGGGACGTCGACCACCCGGCGGACCTCGTCGACGACGTCGGCCTCGAACGTCGTCCCCACGTCCTTGACCAGGGCCGCGGCGATGTTCGGCAGCTCACCCCGGTCCAGGGCCGCGGCGATGCGCAGCGACAGCTGCCGCAGCGCCAGCAGCCGCGCCGACATCCGCCCCAGGGCCGCCAGCTGCGCCGGGTCCTGGGACTCCGCCGCGCGGCGGCCGAACTCCGCCAGCAGCGGATAGGTCGACAGGAACCGCTCGGGGCCCGACCGCTCGAAGGCGAGCTCGGCGGTCACCTGGTGCCAGCCCGCGCCCTCCTCCCCCAGCAGCATGTCCCCCGGGACGACGACGTCGTCGAA
>NZ_JABGCI010000116.1 GCF_019799905.1 Trujillonella endophytica
CAACCATGGAAGTCCTCGAAGAAGCTTCTTCGTCACCGTCAGACTTTAGCTTGTAGGAGTTTATTCTAGTTTTTATTCTCTTGTTTAGCATTTCCATTATAACTTATGCCTCTTGTAAAGGCTAAGTTGCAATAAAAATCTATGTCGTTTCGATTTCAATTAATAAAAGTTCATTTCCTTCAAATCGCAGCGTCTCTTTTCTATCCTCAATGGATGTTTTTGGCATGGATATAGATCCAAGGGTTGATGTCTCCCCGGAGCTGTCAAAGCAATGGGACCAAAGACAGACACAACCTAATATGGAAGAATTGGAATCAATCAACTTAGGAACCGAGGAATTGCCTAAAATAATAAAAATTGGAATCACTCTAAATACACATGAAAGAGCTAACATGATCGAATTATTAAAAGATAATTTAGAAGCTTTCGCATGGTCGTATGAAGACATGCCCGGTATCGATCCCGCCATCGTTCAGCATTACATTCCAACCGATCCGACCATAAAACCGGTTAAGCAAAAGCTAAGAAGAATGAAACCGGAATGGGCCCTAAAGATCAAAGCCGAAGTGGTCAAGCAGTTTAACGCCGGATTTCTGCAAGTAGTGGAGTATCCCACATGGTTAGCCAACATCGTGCCGGTACCTAAGAAAGACGGGAAAGTAAGGATGTGCGTCGACTTCCGAGATTTGAACAAGGCGTGCCCTAAAGACGACTTTCCGTTACCTCATATCGATGTGCTCGTAGACAACACTGCGGGCCATGCCCTCCTCTCTTTTATGGATGGTTTCTCTGGTTATAACCAAGTCAAAATGGCACCAGAAGACAGGGAGAAGACTTCTT
>NZ_JABGCI010000117.1 GCF_019799905.1 Trujillonella endophytica
CCAAAATTCATGGTTTGAAACAAAAATCAGGACCCAGGGATTTCAACCCTAGTCCACCCCGACTTTTACCACCAAAATGGTTTTGAGTCAAAATTTACGACCCTCGTGTCTTTAAACAAAAAAAATGGTTTTCCAAAAAACCCCGCAGGGAAGCGACGATCAGTCGATACTTGCAAAACCCAAAAATCGGAAGGATGCGAACCCCATTCGATACTTCCAAAATTTCAAAATCGCAAGGAAACGACACCTCGTCGATACTTGCAAAATTTCAAAAATCGTGGAGACGCAACATCTCAGTTGATATCCACAACCCAAATTTCAAAACAAACAAAACAAAAAAACAAAGGTTCGAAAAAACCTCAAATTTCAAAAATCGTGGGGAAGCGACATTCCATCGATACCCACAAAACAAAATTTTTGAAGAAAAAGCAGGGAAGCGACGCTTAGTCGATACTTGCACCCAACTTCGCGGGGAGGCGACATTCCATCGATACTCGCAACCGAATGAGCAAGGAGGCGACATTCCATCGATACTTGCAATACCATTCAGCAGGGAGGCGACTTTTAGTCGATACTTGCATCTTTGAAAACCAAAAATCCGGCTTTCACGCCAAAAAACCTGGCTTTCACGCCAAAAAATCTGGCTTTCACGCCAAAACAAAAAATCCGGCTTTCACGCCAAAACAAAAAACCTGGCTTCCATGCCAAAACCCGGCTTTTATGCCAAAAAATCGGCTTTCATGCCAAAAATCAAAATCCGGCTTCCATGCCAACAAAACAAAATTCGGTTTTCAAAAAAAAAATCTGGCTTTCACGCCAAAAACAAAAAAAAAAT
>NZ_JABGCI010000118.1 GCF_019799905.1 Trujillonella endophytica
TACCAAAAGGGTTATAATGCCCACAATCCTATTCATGCATTCTAATATGCTTGAATAAATCCTAGCATACTTACTAACATAAAATAATTAATCTTAACCATACATGATGATAAACCCTAATAACTAAGCTAATCATGCAATCACATCAAATAATAATCCTATCATGCTTTCTAACATACTATTATGCATCTACATAAACTAATATGCTTACTAACATGATAACAATGCTAACAAACATACAACTTCTAACATGCATTTACATATACTCTAAATATCAACTACCATGCAAGGCCTATACTAGCATGCATACTAATCATGCAAAACATCCTAATCCTAACATACTCATCTACTTTCAATCATGCATGAAGAGAGGAGAAGAGAAGAAGAGAAGAAGGATAGAAAAATAATGAAAGAGAACTTTAACTAGCCTAGCATGCATTCATTGATCAAAAACTCATTAAAGGACAAGATGCTTACCTCTTCCTTTGCTTCTTTGTTGCTCCTTTCCTCTTCCTCTAAGCCTTCAAAGCTTTCAAAGACTTAGAATTTTCGTGCTCCCCCTTCCTTGCTGCCTTAGAGAGCCTCTCTTCTCAGAAAATAGTCTTAGAGAATGATCAAAAGTCCTCCCTAAAGTTCTATAGTAGCATACTTATAGAACTAGGGCAAAAAGGTGTCAATGGCTGAGATTAAACCATCCTAAACTCATCCAAGGGTTCAAAGGCCTTCTACCAAGAGTCCCATGGCTGAATATCACTTGAATTGTCCCAAAAATCAACCAAAAATGGAGGAAAATAGGTGAGAGAGTCCAAAAGAACCAAAAACCATAAGATCGG
>NZ_JABGCI010000119.1 GCF_019799905.1 Trujillonella endophytica
ATGACATTATCTATAAATAAAAATATATGTTTAATTATATCTCCAAACACGATAGAACACGATAGACAAATTTCGAATAGATTAGATGAAATATCAAGGAATCCCAATCCCATGATTCAGTGTATTATTCATTAAATACATGTATATCTTAATTAACTATTTTTCAATCGTTTCATTCGCGAGGAGCTGGATGAGAAGAAACTCTCATGTCCGGTTCTGTAGTAGAGATGGAATTGCGAAACAACCATCAACTATAACCCCAAAAGAACCAGATTCCGTAAACAACATAGAGGAAGAATGAAGGGAATATCTTATCGAGGTAATCGTATTTGTTTCGGTAGATATGCTCTTCAGGCACTTGAACCCGCTTGGATCACATCTAGACAAATAGAAGCAGGGCGACGAGCAATGACACGAAATGCACGCCGTGGTGGAAAAATATGGGTACGTATATTTCCAGACAAACCAGTTACAGTAAGACCTGCGGAAACACGTATGGGGTCGGGGAAAGGATCTCCCGAATATTGGGTAGCTGTCGTTAAACCAGGTAGAATACTTTATGAAATGGGCGGAGTAGCAGAAAATATAGCCAGAAAAGCTATTTCAATAGCGGCGTCCAAAATGCCTATACGAACTCAATTCATTATTTCGGAATAGAAATATAGAATCAAAGGGAAGGGGTCTTTAGAATAAAAAAAAAATTGCAGGTTTCTTTTTTTGGACAAAGAATATTTCTTTTTTTTTCTTCGCCCTTTTTTGCATTGAAATAACAAATTCAAAAATGATATGATTCAACCTCAGACCCATTTGAATGTAGCGTACAATATCGG
>NZ_JABGCI010000120.1 GCF_019799905.1 Trujillonella endophytica
CTGTGAAAGATATTATTAATGTTATTATACCTCATTTTGAAGAATATCCTTTAATGACTCAAAAATATGCGGATTATAAAATATTTAAAGAGATTATAGGATTAATAAATGATAAAAAACATTTAAGTTTAGATGGTTTAAATCAAATAGCCTATATGAAAAATTCTTTAAATAAAGGTTTAAATTCAGAATTATTAAATTCTTTTAAAAATATCCCTTTAGATAAACCTTATCCAAGGGAATTAAAGTATAATAAAATACCTAATGCTTATTGAGTTATAGGATTTGTTTCAGGAGAAGGGTCCTTTAATGTTGTAATAGATAAAATTAAGGAAAGAAAAGTAGGATACCGAACAACCTTAAATTTTGCAGTTACTCAGTCTAATAGAGATAAATATTTAATGAATTCGTTTATAAATTTTTTTAATTGTGGATATCTTACAAAGGATAATAAAGAATCATGTATAAATTATAAAATAACATCATTCAAAGATAATTATAATATAATTATTCCATTTTTTGAAAAATATAGTATATGAGGTATAAAATCTTTAGACTTTAAAGATTGAGTAAGAATAGGAGATTTAATTAAAAATAAAGAACATTTAACCAGTGAAGGATTAAAAAATATTTTAGATATTAGATCAAATATGAATTTAAGAAGAAAGAATTTGCATGATAAATTTGATTAGTCATGTTAAGTGCTATCCAAGCACATAGTGGACCTTCAGTAGATTTAGCTATATTTGCTTTACATCTAACTAGTATTTCTAGTTTATTAGGTGCAATTAACTTTATTGCTACTACACTAAATATGCGTACT
>NZ_JABGCI010000121.1 GCF_019799905.1 Trujillonella endophytica
TCCGTTGAGCGCCTCATATCTATGTCATAATAGATCCGAACACTTGCCCCGGATCAACTTCCAGATCATAATTGTTCTAGTGAATAACTAAAGAAAATAGATACATGGGAGATAGAAGAGAAAAAAACGAATTATAAATATCTCTCATAGGTTCACTAATTTCTTGACTATTGGCGGGTCTCTTTGTATGTGTTGTCCGGAAAGAGGAGGACTCAATGATTATTCGTTCGCCGGAACCAGAAGTAAAAATTTTGGTAGATAGGGATCCCGTAAAAACTTCGTTCGAGCAATGGGCCAGACCCGGCCATTTTTCAAGAACACTGGCTAAAGGCCCTGATACTACCACTTGGATTTGGAACTTACATGCTGATGCTCACGATTTCGATAGCCATACCAGTGATTTGGAGGAGATCTCTCGAAAAGTATTTAGTGCCCACTTCGGTCAACTCTCCATCATCTTTCTTTGGCTGAGTGGCATGTATTTCCACGGTGCTCGTTTTTCCAATTATGAAGCATGGCTAAGCGATCCTACTCACATTGGACCTAGTGCTCAGGTGGTTTGGCCAATAGTGGGCCAAGAAATATTGAATGGTGACGTGGGTGGGGGTTTCCGAGGAATACAAATAACCTCTGGTTTTTTTCAAATTTGGCGAGCATCTGGAATAACTAGTGAATTACAACTCTATTGTACCGCAATTGGTGCATTGGTCTTTGCAGCGTTAATGCTTTTTGCTGGTTGGTTCCATTATCACAAAGCTGCTCCAAAATTGGCTTGGTTCAAAGACGTAGAATCTATGTTGAATCACCATTTAACGGGGCTAC
>NZ_JABGCI010000122.1 GCF_019799905.1 Trujillonella endophytica
CCGGCCGATGCCGTGCCGCGCGGAGGGGGCTCCGCGCGGCACGGCGGTCGGATCAGGCCTGGTCGGTGGCCTGGCGACGGCGGTACGCGACGGCGCCGGCGGCAGCCGCACCGACGAGGGCGACTGCGCCCACGCCGATCGCGGTCTCCTGCTCGACGCCGGCGGTGCTGCCGCCACCGGTCTCGGCGCCACCGTTGGGCGCGGTGCCCATCTGCGACTCGGAGAAGGCGCCACACGCGGCCGGGGCCGTGGCCTCCATGGGCAGCGACGGGTCGAGGTCGCTCTTGACCGTGCCGTCGTAGGTGCCGCTGCCGTCCTTGTCGACGCCGTGCAGCACGAGGACGGCGGTGCCACCCTCGAAGGCCGCGGCGACGTCAGCAGTGACCTCGAAGGTCCGCGAGTAGGACTCGTTCGCATCCGACGGGAAGCGGTCGATCGCCAGGCCGCTGTCGGGGCTGGTGTCGCCCGACGTGGTCAGCGAGGTGCCGATCGCACCGTAGGCCGGGGCGCCCTCGGTGGTGCTGAGGAAGCCGTCGCCGTCCTTGTCGTCGGCGTCGGTCGGGCAGGTGCCCATCGCCCCGATGTGGAAGTGCTGGGCGTGCGGCGCGCCGGCCAGCAGACCGGAGGCCTCGATCATGACCGTGACGGTCGTGCCGTCGAGCGTCACCATCCCGGTGCCGGAGACACCGGACTGGTTCAGCTGGGTCAGGTCGGCCTGGTAGCTGTACGCGCCGTCCTCGGCAGAGGCGCCGGTCATCGTCAGCAGCGGGAACGCCGCGGCGGCGATGGCGAGCGTGGGGAGTGCGAGTGCCTT
>NZ_JABGCI010000123.1 GCF_019799905.1 Trujillonella endophytica
CCTGCTAAGTGATAACTTTCAAATTCAGAGAAACCCTGGAATTAAAAATGGGCAATCCTGAGCCAAATCCCGTTTTCCGAAAACAAACACAAGGGTTCAGAAAGCGAGAATAAAAAAAGGATAGGTGCAGAGACTCAATGGAAGCTGTTCTAAGAAATGGAGTTGACTGCGTTGCGTTGGTAAAGGAATCCTTCTATCGAAACTCCAGAAAGGATGAAGAATAAACCTATATACATACGTATACATACTAAAATACTATATCAAATGATTAAGGACGACTCGAATCTGTATTTTTTATATGAAAAATGAAAGAATTGTTGTGAATCGATTCCAAGTTGAAGAAAGAATCGAATATTCATTGATAAAATCATTTACTCCATAGTCTGATAGATCTTTTGAAGAGCTGATTAATCGGACGAGAATAAAGATAGAGTCCCATTCTACATGTCAATGCCGACAACAATGAAATTTATAGTAAGAGGAAAATCCGTCGACTTTAGAAATCGTGAGGGTTCAAGTCCCTCTATCCCCAAAAAAAAGCCCATTTGACTCCCTAACTATTTATCCTATCCTCTCTTTTCGTTAGAGGTTCAAAATTCGTTATGTTTCTCATTCACTCCATTCTTTCACAAATGAATCCTTTGTTCTCTTATCACAAGTCTTGTGATATGTACGATACACGTACAAATGAACATCTTCAAGCAAGGAATCCCCATTTGAATGATTCACAGTCCATATCATTACTTGTACTGAAACTTAGAAAATCTTTTTTTTTTTTTTTTGAAGATCCAAGAAATTCCAGGGCC
>NZ_JABGCI010000013.1 GCF_019799905.1 Trujillonella endophytica
AGCCTCTCAGCGCCGATGGTACTGCCCTGGAGACGGGGTGGGAGAGTAGGACACCGCCGGACAACCATTCCCAGGAAGGGCCCCAGCCACCAGGCTGGGGCCCTTTCTGCATTCTCGAGGCACATGCGGAGCGAGTGCGGCGACGCCGCATCATGACGCGGATCCTGCGGCTTCAGCGCACACAGTCGGCGTCCCCCGGGTCCGGTGTGTGCGCACAGGCCGCGCGATCCGGCCCGGCGCGCCGCGTCGGCGCACACGCTTGCGGCGGCGGTACTCGTCAGCGAGTCGGGGCGCCGCCGGGCATCGGCTACGCCGAGTCCGGCCCGTGGCCGGCCCTCACCGGCGGCGGGTCTCCTTCGTCGTCGCACCGACGTTGTCCGCGAGCCAGCGGTTGAGCGCCACCACGTCGCGCCACGCAGCGCGGACCCGGTGAAGTGCCTCGCGCTCGTGCAGCCACGGTGCCGGCTCGAACTGCTGGGCGACGTTGAGCGACCGGTGCCGGAGCAGGTCGGCACGCCCGTCGTCGGGCACGTCGAGACCCCGCGGGGTGCGGGTGAGGCGGTCACCGCCCACCTGCCAGCCGCCGCCGGCGAGGCGGGCGACCTCGCCGGCCAGTCGGCGGCCCTGCACGTCGTCGACCACCGCCCGCCGGTAGCGCGCCACCTGGTCGGACTCCAGGCGCCAGCTGCCACCGGCCACGCGCAGTCCGTCGGCCGAGATCTGCACGTACCAGGCGCCCGCGCCACTGCCCGGCGGCTCCACCACGGCGCCCTGGTGCGTCTTGTACGGCGTCTTGTCGTTGCTGAACCGCACGTCCCGGTGGGGACGGAACAGCTTCGCCGGGCCGAACTCGTCGGCCAGCTCGTCCACGAGTGCCTGGAGCGGGGCCCGCACGCAGGACTCGTACAGCGCGCGGTGCTCGGTCCAGTACGTCTTGCTGTTGTCGGCCTCCAGGCCCTCGTAGAAGACCAGGCCGTCGTCCGGGAAGCCGTCGAACGTCACCGTCCCTCCCGGACATCCAGCTCCGCGTGCCAGAGCACCTCGCGCAGCGGGTCCCCGCCGGTGTCCAGGGTGCGGGCCCAGCCCTCCCGGGCCCAGCCCGCCGACTCCAGGAACCGGGCGGTCACGTCGTCCGCCTCGGGGACCCACATGGTCAGCCGCGCGGCACCCATGGCGGTCGCCAGGTCCGCCACCGCGGCCAGCAGGCGGCTGCCGTGCCCCCGGCGGCCCCACCTCGGTTCCACGAGCAGCGCGGCGACCTCCGTGGTCGGGCCGTCGTGCGACGCCTGCTCACCGGGGTCGACCTCGGGCGGTCCGTAGGCGGCGAAGCCGGCCACCACGTCACCGTCGACGGCGACCAGGACCCCGTGCGCCGGAGTCGGCGGCGTGACCACCGCTGCCCGCCAGACCTCCGCCGCGGCCGCCTCGTCCCACTCGTCGAGGACCGCGGTCGGGAGCACCGCGCGGTACGCCGTCCGCCAGGTGACCGCCTGGACCCGGGCCATCTCCGCGGCGTCGCCCGGCCGGGCCGGGCGCACCGAGACGGCGGCGGTGCCGGTGAGCCGGGGGAAGGAGGGCGGTTCCACCGGGGCAGCGTAGGCGCAGGTGGAGCGGTGTCCGTCGTACCCGCCAGGCAGGATCGGCAGCCGTGACCGCCCCCGTCGCCGACCGGCTGCCGGCTCCGCTCGCCCGGCGGATCGCCCTCGCCGCCCAAGGGCTCGCCGAGCCGCGGCCGACGGGGCCCGTGGACAGCCGGCAGCTGCGGCGGGTCACCGACCGGCTGGCGGTGGTCCAGATCGACTCGGTGAACGTCCTCTCCCGCTCGCACTACCTGCCCTACTTCAGCCGGCTGGGCGCCTACCGACGGCCGGCGCTCGACGACTTCACCGGCCGGCGGCACGAGCTGTTCGAGTACTGGGCCCACGAGGCGTCGTACCTGCCGGTCCGGCTGCACCCCTTCCTCCGCTGGCGCATGGCCGCGGCCGAGGACCACGCCTGGGGGAACATGGTCCGGCTGCAACGCGAGCGGCCCGGTTACGTCGCCGAGGTGCTCGACCGTGTCCGCGAGCAGGGGCCGACCAGGGCCAGCGAGCTCCTGGAGACCCGGCGCGAGCGGCCCGGGACGATGTGGAACTGGCACCCGGCCAAGGTCGCCCTCGAGTGGTTGTTCTTCACCGGGGCGCTCACGTCGCGCGGCCGTACGGCGGGGTTCGAGCGCGTCTACGACCTCACCGAGCGGGTCCTGCCGTCCCCCGTCCTGCAGACGCCCACCCCGGAGCCGGCCGCGGCGTTCCGGGAGCTGGTCCGGACGGCCGCCCGCGCCCTCGGCGTGGCGACCGAGCGGGACCTGCGCGACTACTTCCGGCTGCGGCCGGCGGCCGCGCGGACGGCGATCGAGGAGCTCACCGAGGCCGGGGAGCTCCAGCCCGTCGCCGTCGAGGGGTGGGGCGCCCCGGCGTGGCTGGACCCGGCCGCCCGCCGGCCGCGGTGGATCCGCGCCCGCGCGCTGCTGAGCCCCTTCGACTCCCTCGTCTGGGAGCGCCCGCGCGTCGAGCGCATCTTCGGCTTCCGGTACCGCCTGGAGATCTACACGCCCGCCGCGCAGCGGGTGCACGGCTACTACGTGCTGCCGTTCCTGCTCGGGGACCGGCTCGTCGCCCGCGCCGACCTCAAGGCCGACCGCCGGGCCGGCGCCCTGCTGGTCCAGGCGGTGCACGGTGAGGAGGGCGTCGACCGGGCCGAGGTGGCCGCCGAGCTTGCCGCCGAGCTGCGGCTGATGGCCGACTGGCTCGAGCTCGGGCGGGTCGTGGTCGTCGGGGCCGGGGACCTGGCGCCGGACCTCGCCGCCGCCGGCACCGCCGTCACGGGGTGAGCCGCGCCCCGGCCAGCCGCAGCACGACCGCCAGACCCGCCGGGCTGCCCGGCCACGCGCGGCCGATGGCGTCGGGTCCGGCCCGCCGGACGACGGCGCGCAGCGCCAGGGCCACCACGACGACGTCGTCGGCGTAGCCCAGCACCGGCACGACGTCGGGCACGAGGTCGACGGGGGAGAGCAGGTAGGCCAGCAGCAGCCACAGCCGCACCCGGACGCCGCGGGGAACCCCGGGGTCCCGGGCCAGGCGCCGCACCAGGCGCACCAGGTCGGGCACCAGCCGCAGCGCCTCGCGCACGGTGAGGTCCTCGGGCCGGGCCCGCCAGAGCAGCACCAGCAGGAGCGCCCACACGAGCAGGAGGCCGCCGACGACGGCCAGCAGCGTGGCCCACCACTCCATGTCGGAGAGTGTGTCCTGTCGGTCCCGGCACGTAGGGTCCACACCCGTGGTGGGGACTGCCGGGCAGCCGGTCGACACGCAGTACGAGGACCTCCTGCGGCGGGTCCTGGAGCAGGGGACGCCGAAGGCCGACCGCACCGGCACGGGCACGGTCAGCCTGTTCGGGGAGCGGCTGCGCTACGACCTCTCGGCCGGCTTCCCGCTGCTGACCACGAAGAAGGTGCACCTGCGCTCGATCGTCGTCGAGCTGCTGTGGTTCCTCCGCGGCGAGAGCAACATCGGCTACCTGCACGACCACGGGGTGTCCATCTGGGACGAGTGGGCCTCGCCGGCCGGTGAGCTGGGGCCGGTCTACGGCGTGCAGTGGCGGTCGTGGCCCACGCCGTCGGGCGAGCACGTCGACCAGATCTCCGGCGTCCTCGACACCCTGCGCCGCGACCCCGACTCCCGCCGGATGGTCGTCTCCGCCTGGAACGTCGCGGCGATCCCGGACATGGCCCTGGCCCCCTGTCACACGCTGTTCCAGTTCCACGTCGCCGGCGGCCGGCTCTCCTGCCAGCTCTACCAGCGAAGCGCCGACATGTTCCTCGGCGTGCCGTTCAACATCGCCAGCTACGCGCTGCTGACGCACATGGTCGCCGCGCAGGTGGGCCTCGAGCCCGGTGACTTCATCTGGGTCGGTGGCGACTGCCACGTGTACGACAACCACCACGAGCAGGTCCGCGAGCAGCTGTCCCGCCCGGCCCGCCCCTTCCCGACCCTCGAGCTCGCCCCGGCGCCGTCGCTGTTCGACCACACCCCCGACGATGTGCGGGTGCACGGCTACGACCCGCACCCGGCCATCCGCGCCGCCGTCGCCGTCTGACCCGCGGGCGCCATGACGAACCCGCAGGACCCGGCGGCATGACCATCAGCCTGATCTGGGCGCAGGCGCAGGCCCGGGTCATCGGTGCCGGCGGGACGCTGCCGTGGCACCTGCCCGAGGACCTGGAGAACTTCCGGAGGCTGACCGCGGGCTCCGTCGTCGTCATGGGCCGGCGCACCTGGGAGTCGCTGCCCGAGCGGTTCCGCCCGCTGCCCGGGCGCACCAACGTGGTGCTCACCGGCGATCCGCTGTGGTGGGCCGAGGGCGCCCGGCCGGCGTACTCGGTGAGCCAGGTGCTGAGTCAGCACCCGGACTGCTGGGTGATCGGCGGCGGGACGGTGTACGCGGAGTTCCTGCCCCATGCGGAGCGGGCGGTCGTCACCGAGGTGGACCTGGCCGTCGAGGGGGACACCCGCGCCCCGGTGCTCGGCACGGGCTGGCGGGTGGTGTCCCGCACCCCGGCCGAGGGGTGGACGACGTCGCCGTCCACCGGACTGCGCTACGCCGTCTCGGACCACCGCCGCTGAGCGGCCCCGCGCGGCGGGTGCGCCGGACGCCGCTGGGTAGATTCTCCCCATGACCAGCGACCCCGCCCGGCCCTTCGGGCGTGTGCTCTCGGCGATGGTCACCCCGCTCGCCGAGGACGGCTCGATCGACCTCGCCGGGGCCCAGCAGCTGGCCGCGCACCTGGTCGACCGGGGCGCCCACGACGGTCTCGTGGTCGCCGGGACGACGGGGGAGTCCGCGACGCTCAGCGACGCCGAGCAGCGGGCCGTGCTCGAGGCGGTGCTCGACGCCGTGGGCGACCGTGCCGTCGTCGTGGCCGGTGTCGGCACCAACGACACCGCGCACTCCATCGAGAAGGCCCGGGACGCCGCGCGCCTGGGCGCGCACGGGCTGATGGTCGTGACGCCGTACTACAACAAGCCGCCGCAGGAGGGCCTGCTGCGGCACTTCACCGCGGTGGCCGACGCCACCGACCTGCCGGTCATGCTCTACGACATCCCGCCGCGCACCGTCGTCCCGATCGAGGTCGAGACGCTCGTGCGTGCCGCCGAGCACCCGCGGATCGTCGCGGTCAAGGACGCCAAGGGCGACCTCGGGGCCGTCGCGTGGACCCTGGCCCGCACCGACCTCGTCTACTACAGCGGCGAGGACATGCTGAACCTGCCGCTGCTCGCGATGGGCGGCGTCGGCGTCGTCAGCGTGGTCGGGCATCTCGTCGGCCCCCGGCTCGCCGAGCTGGTTGCCGCCGTCGAGTCCGGCGACCTGGTCAAGGCCCGCGCGGTGAACGAGAGCCTGCTGCCCGTGTACACCGGCATCTTCCGCACCCAGGGAGTCATCCTGGTGAAGGCGGCCCTCAACGCCCTCGGCCTCCCGGCCGGGCCGGTGCGGCCGCCGTTGGTCGACGTCACCCCCGAGCAGCTCGAGCAGCTGCGCACCGATCTCGCCGCCGGAGGCGTTCCCCTGTGAGCTCCCTGACCGCCCAGCCCCACCTCGACCTCAAGATGCCGCCGCCGCTGCCCGCCGGCGGGCTGCGCGTGATGGCCCTGGGCGGGCTCGGGGAGATCGGCCGCAACATGGCCGTCCTCGAGTTCGAGGGTCGGCTGCTCGTCATCGACTGCGGCGTCCTGTTCCCCGAGGCCGAGCAGCCCGGCATCGACCTGATCCTCCCCGACTTCGGCGTGATCGAGCACCGGCTCGACGACATCGAGGCGGTCGTGCTCACCCACGGGCACGAGGACCACATCGGCGCGCTGCCCTACCTGCTGCGGCTGCGCGGGGACATCCCGCTGGTCGGCTCCCGGTTCACCCTCGCCCTGGTCAAGGCCAAGCTGCGCGAGCACCGCATCGACCCGGTGCTGGTCGAGGTGGCCGGCGGGGACGACCACCTGGCGGGGCCGTTCCACTGCGAGTTCATCAAGGTCAACCACTCGATCCCCGACGCCCTCGCCGTCGCCGTGCACACCCCGGCCGGCCTGCTGGTGCACACCGGGGACTTCAAGATGGACCAGCTGCCGCTGGACGGCGTCCTCACCGACCTGGGCGCCTTCGCCCGGCTGGGCATCGAGGGCATCGACCTGCTGCTCTCGGACTCCACGAACGCCGAGGTGCCCGGCTTCGTCACCAGCGAGCGCGCGATCGGCCCGGTCCTGGACGACGTGTTCCGCCGCGCCACCCAGCGCCTGATCGTCTCCAGCTTCGCCAGCCACGTGCACCGCATCCAGCAGGTGCTCGACGCCGCCCACGCCCACGACCGCAAGGTCGCCTTCGTGGGCCGCTCGATGGTCCGCAACATGGGTGTCGCCCGGGACCTCGGCCTGCTGCGCATGGCGCCGGGCCTCATGGTCTCCCTCGACGAGGCGACGAAGATGCCGGGCGAGCAGGTCGTGCTGGTCAGCACCGGCTCGCAGGGGGAGCCGCTGTCGGCGCTGGGCCGGATGGCGCGCGGCGAGCACCACCAGGTGACCATCGAGGCCGGCGACACGATCGTGCTGGCGTCGTCGCTGGTCCCGGGCAACGAGACCGCCGTCTACAAGGTCATCAACGGCCTGGCCCGGCTCGGTGCGACCGTGATCCACAAGGAGACGGCGATGGTGCACGTCTCCGGGCACGCGCCGGCCGGTGAACTCCGCACGCTGCTCAACGTCGCCAAGCCGCGCTACCTGATGCCGGTGCACGGCGAGTGGCGGCACCTGCGCGCCCACGCGGCGCTCGCAGAGCAGACCGGGATGGCCACCGACCGGATCCTCCTGGCCGAGGACGGCGTCGTGGTGGACCTCGTCGACGGCAAGGCATCCATCGTGGGGTCCGTGCCGATCGGCAACGTCTACGTCGACGGGCTGAACGTCGGCGACGTCGGCGAGGAGTCCCTGCAGGAGCGGCGGATCCTCGGCGACGAGGGCTTCGTCGCGCTCACCGTCGTCGTGGAGCCCTCGACCCGGACAATCGTGCGCCCGGTGCACCTGTCGACCCGCGGCTTCTCGCAGAACCCGGCGGCCTTCGACGAGGCGCTGCGACTGGTCGAGGACGCCCTCAAGCGCACGCTGGAGGACGGCGAGGTCGACGCGCACCGGCTCTCGCAGGTGATCCGCCGGACGGTCGGCAAGTGGGTGAGCGACACCTACCGCCGCCGGCCGATGATCATCCCCACCGTCCTCGAGGTGTAGTCCCCGTCCGGGGCGGCGTCACGGCGCCACCCGGACGGCGGTCACCACCAGGTTGTCGACGCATCGGTGCCTGGGCGGCGCCACCGTCACCGAGCTGCCGCAGCGCGAAGCGGTAGAGCTCCGGGCCGTGCGCGGTGTAGGCCGCCCGCACGTCCAGCGGCCCCACCGCGCGGAGCTGTCGCCGCAGCACCATGCCACCCCTCCCGCCGGACCGATACCCGTTGGCATACGTCCGCCGGGCCGGGACCGTTCACCCCGGCCGGCGGAGGGTCAGGCCCGGTGCACCTCGATGGGCGCGATGCCCTCGCCGTCGGGGAGGCCGAAGCCCCACACCTGGGCGTAGAAGGAGAGCTCGCCGTCCAGGGCGGCGCGGATGTTCTCCGCGCGACGGAAGCCGTGCTGCTCACCCGGGAAGAGCAGGTACGCGTGCGGCACCCCGCGCTCGCGGAGCGCCGCGACGATCGCCTCCGCCTGCTCCAGCGGCACGATCCGGTCCTCCTCGCCCTGGAAGACCGCCAGGGGGGTGTCGAGGGTGTCCACGTGCGACAGCGGCGAGCGCTCCTCGTACACGTCGGCCCGCTCGGGCCAGGGTGCGACGAGCCCGTCGAGGTAGCGGGACTCGAACTTGTGCGTGTCCCGGGCCAGCGCGCCCAGGTCGGCGACCCCGAAGTGGCTGGCGCCGGCCGAGAAGGTGCCCGGGCGCATCGCCAGCGCGGCGAGCGTGGTGAACCCGCCGGCCGAGCCGCCGCGGATCGCCATGCGGGCGGGGTCGACCCGGCCCGCGTCGGCCAGGTACCGGGCGCAGGCGATCACGTCGTCGAGGTCGACGACGCCCCAGCGGCCCTGCAGCGCGTCGCGGTAGCGCCGTCCGTAGCCGGTGGACCCGCGGTAGTCGACGTCGGCGACGCAGAAACCGCGCGAGGTCCAGTACTGCACGTCGAGGGAGAGGACCGGGACGGCGGCCGCGGTCGGCCCACCGTGCACGACGACGAGCAGGGGCGGCAGCTCGCCCTCGGGAGCCCGGACGTCGGGGTTGGCCGGCGGGTAGACCAGCGCGTGCGCGGTGCCGATCCCGGTGCCGCCGTCGGGCGTGGGGAAGGAGACGTGCTCGGGCCGGGAGAACCAGGCTGGTTCCAGGCCGAGGTCCCGCGCCGGCCGGAGCACCGTGGCCTCCCCGCCGTCGACGTCGACCCGGAGCACCACCGGCTCGGCGTCCGGGCCGCCGGCCGCGCACACCACCGCGGTGCCCTGGGCGCGCAGCTGGCCGTAGGCGGCGTAAGGCAGGTCCAGCTCGCGCGGCTCTCCGTCGTCGTCCAGGACGGCGAGGCGGTCCAGCCCGGCGCGCGGGTACGCCACGGCGACGCGCCCGTCGGCGAGCAGCGCGTACCGGCTCTGCCCGAACTGCCACTGCGGGCGCCCGATGTCCGCCCCGGCGTCGAGGACGAGCTCCCCCTCGCCGTGCGGCCGGCGGCGGTACAGCGACCAGACGTCGGTGCGGTCGTCGAGCCACCACAGTGCGAGGTCCCCGCCCCACACCGGCTGCACCACCGACTCGCCGGGTCCGCCGGCGATGACGTGCTCGGTGCCGTCGGCCGCGCGGACCACGAGCTCCGCTGCGTCCCACGGCATCGAGGGGTGGTCCCACCGCAGCCACGACAGGGTGACGCCGTCCGGGGCGAGCCGCGGGTCGGAGACGAAGTCGGGCCCGCTGACCAGCACCTCCGCAGCGCCGTCGTCGCCGATCCGCACCACCTCGTTCACCACGTCGGCCGCGGCCCCGGAGGCGGCGTGCGTCTCGCGGACGGCCAGGACGCCGCCGGGGACGACGCGCAGGTCGGCGAAGCGCACCCCGGACGGGATCTGCGGCTCCGGGGTGACCGCCACCGGACCGGCATCGCCCGGGGCCAGCCGGTACAGCCGCTGGTCGGAGAACTCGGTGAACCACAGGACCCCGTCGGCCACCGTCCAGGCGCCACCGCCGTACTCGTGCACGCGGGTGCGGGCGTTCCACGGCGCCGGCAGGACGTCGGTGACCGTGCCGTCGGGGGAGCGGCGCACCAGCGCGGACCGGCCGGCCTCCCCGGGACGTGACTCCGACCACCACACGTCGTCGCCGTCCACGACCACCTCGCCGAGCCGCGCGGCCGCGCGGACGACGAGCGCCGAGGTGATCGGTGTGGGCCAGCTGCCGGAGGGAACCGTCGGGAGATCGACCATGGCCCGACCGTAGGGCGGCAACACGTGCGCCCGCCTGCCCGGACCCGGCGGCTGTCGGGCTTACCGTCTGACGCATGCCTGCGCGCGGAACGACGACCCGCCCCACGGCCGGTCGGGGTGCCGCCGGCGGCCGGTCGGGGTCCACGGCGAGCCGGAAGCGGCCGCCCGTCAAGGGCGGACGCAAGCCGGCCACCCGTCCCACCGGCGCGCGGAAGCCCGCTGCCCGGCAGCCGTCCGGGTCCGGTGCGGCCGCGTCGGCGTGGCGGGTGGTCAGCGGCGGCTGGGGGCTGCTGGCCCGTGGCGCCGGCGGGCTGGCCCGCTCGGTGGCCCGTCCCGCGGAGACCGAGCCGCTGGCGCCCGAGCACCGCCGCGACGGCGTCGGCCTGGCCGTGCTCGGCCTCGCCGTCGTCCTCGGGGCGGCGGCCTGGACCGACGGCATCGGGCCGGTCGGCTCCGGGTTCGCCGACGGCGTCCGCTTCCTCGTCGGTGCGCTCGTGCTCGTGCTGCCCGTCGTCCTGCTGTTCGCCGCGCTGCGGCTGCTGCGCCGCGGTCCGCGCCCGGAGGCGCGCGGGCGGCTGATCATCGGCTGGGCCTGCGCGCTGTCGTCCGTCGTCGGCATCGTCCACGTCGTGGCCCTCGACGCCGACATGGCCACCACCGACCCCGGCTCCGGCGGACTGCTGGGCTGGGCCGTCGGCACCCCGCTCGCCGCCGGCGTGGGGCGCGTGGTCGCCGTCGTCCTGCTGGTGCTGCTGGCCGTGTTCGGCCTGCTCGTCATCACCGCCACCCCCGTCCACCAGGTGCCCGAGCGCCTGCGCGGCTGGGTGGACCGCGTCCTCGGGCGCGAGGAGTACGACGAGGACTACGACGAGTACGACGAGGACTGGGACGGCGAGGAGGAGGACGAGGCCCCGCCGGCCAGGGGGCGCGGGCGCAAGGCCGCGCTGGCCGAGGACCTGCTCACCACCGGGCCCGTCATCGACCACGCCGCCCTGGCCGAGGCCGCCGACGCCACCCGCACCACCGCCCCGGACCACACCGAGCTGCCCACGGGGCTCCCGCCGGTCCCGGCGCCGAAGCCCCGGCCGGTCGACCGCACCGCGCCGCCGGAGGACCTGCCGCCGATCGAGGAGCCGCAGCAACTCGTCATCGAGCCGGTCGAGGGCAACTACACGCTGCCCTCGCTGTCGATCCTGCGGCCGGGCACGCCGCCGCGGGCGCGCTCGCAGGCCAACGACGCCGCCATCGAGGCCATCACCGGCGTGCTCGAGCAGTTCAACATCGACGCCGCCGTCACGAGCTTCACCCGCGGCCCGACGGTCACCCGCTACGAGATCGAGCTGGGCAACGCGGTCAAGGTCGAGAAGATCACCGCGCTGACCAAGAACCTCGCCTACGCCGTCGCCAACGACAACATCCGCATCCTCGCGCCGATCCCCGGCAAGTCGGCGGTCGGCGTCGAGGTGCCCAACACCGACCGCGAGACCGTCAGCCTCGGCGACGTCATGCGCTCCACCGCGGCCAAGCAGGACCCGCACCCGATGCTGGTCGGCCTGGGCAAGGACATCGAGGGCGGCTTCGTCTGCGCCAACCTCGCGAAGATGCCGCACCTGCTGGTCGCGGGCGCCACCGGTGCCGGTAAGTCCAGCTGCATCAACTCGCTGCTGACCTCGCTGCTGCTGCGGGCCACCCCGGACCAGCTGCGGATGATCCTGGTCGACCCCAAGATGGTCGAGCTCACGCCCTACGACGGCATCCCGCACCTGATCACGCCGATCATCACCGACCCCAAGAAGGCCGCCACCGCACTGGCCTGGTTGGTCGAGGAGATGGAGCAGCGCTACCAGGACATGCGCTCCACCGGTGTGCGGCACATCGACGACTTCAACCGCAAGGTCGAGCGCGGCGAGATCACCGCCCCGCCAGGCAGCGAGCGCGTCTACCAGCCCTACCCGTACATCCTGACGATCGTCGACGAGCTGGCCGACCTGATGATGGTCGCCCCCCGCGACGTCGAGGAGTCGATCGTCCGGATCACCCAGAAGGCCCGTGCGGCCGGCATCCACCTGGTGCTGGCCACGCAGCGGCCCTCGGTCGACGTCGTCACCGGCCTCATCAAGGCCAACGTGCCCTCGCGCCTGGCGTTCTCCACGTCCAGCCTCACCGACAGCCGGGTCATCCTCGACCAGCCGGGCGCGGAGAAGCTGATCGGCATGGGCGACGCCCTCTTCATGCCGATCGGCGCGGGCAAGCCGGTCCGCGTCCAGGGCGCCTACGTCTCCGACGCCGAGATCGAGGCGGTCGTCGAGTTCACCAAGCGCCAGGCCGAGCCGGAGTACCGCGAGGAGGTCTTCACCGCCGCGGCCGGCGAGAAGAAGGAGATCGACGAGGACATCGGCGGGGACCTGGACCTGCTCGTCCAGGCCGTCGAGCTCGTCGTCACCAGCCAGTTCGGGTCGACGTCGATGCTGCAGCGCAAGCTGCGGGTGGGCTTCGCCAAGGCCGGCCGGCTGATGGACCTCATGGAGACCCGCGGCATCGTGGGCCCCTCGGAGGGCTCCAAGGCCCGGGACGTGCTCGTCAAGCCCGACGAGCTGGAGGGCACGCTGTTCCTCCTCAGGAACGGCTCCGGGGCCGAGGGCTGAGCGTCACCCCACGTCCACCCGACGGCCGTGGAGTCGGCGACTACGATGGCCGGGTGACACCCCCGCCCCGCCCTGCCCGCACGGTGGCGGTGGTGACCCTCGGGTGCGCCCGCAACGAGGTCGACTCCGAGGAGCTGGCCGGCCGGCTGGCGGCCGACGGGTACTCCCTCGTCGAGGACGCCGAGGGCGCCGACGCCGTGCTGGTCAACACCTGCGGCTTCATCGAGTCCGCCAAGAAGGACTCGGTCGACGCGATCCTCGCCGCCACCGACTCCGGCGCCGAGGTCATCGCCGTCGGCTGCATGGCCGAGCGGTACGGCTCCGAGCTCGCCGGCGCGCTGCCCGAGGCGACCGTCCTGGGCTTCGACGACTACTCCGCCATCGGCGACCGCCTCGACGACGTCCTGGCCGGGCGCCCGCTGGTGCCGCACACCCCGCGCGACCGGCGGACGCTGCTGCCGATCAGCCCGGTCGAGCGCACCGCCGCCGTGGTCGCGGAGAGTGCGCCGTCGATCCCCGGCCACGGCTGGGTGCAGCGCCGGCGGCTGGCCACCGGGCCCACCGCCGCCCTGAAGCTCGCCTCCGGCTGCGACCGCCGCTGCGCCTTCTGCGCGATCCCGGCGTTCCGCGGCGCCTTCGTCTCCCGCCCCCCGGCCGAGGTGTTCACCGAGGCGCGGTGGCTGGCCGGTCAGGGCGTCACCGAGCTCGTGCTGGTGAGCGAGAACTCCACGTCCTACGGCAAGGACCTCGGCGACCTGCGCACGCTGGAGAAGATGCTGCCGGAGCTGGCCGCGATCGAGGGGATCGCGCGGGTGCGGGTCGCCTACCTGCAGCCGGCGGAACTGCGCCCCGGGCTGCTCGAGGTCATCGCCGGCACGCCAGGCGTCGCGCCCTACTTCGACCTGTCCTTCCAGCACTCGTCCCCGTCGCTGCTGCGCCGCATGCGCCGCTTCGGAGGCACCGACGACTTCCTCCGCATCATCGAGCGGGCCCGCGAGCTGGCGCCGCACGCGGGGTTCCGCACCAACGTCATCCTCGGCTTCCCCGGGGAGACCGAGGACGACGTCGCCGAGCTCGAGCGCTTCCTCGTCGAGGGCCGCCTGGATGCCGTCGGGGTGTTCGGCTACTCCGACGAGGAGGGCACCGAAGCCGTGCGGCTGCCCGGGAAGCTCGACCAGCACGAGATCGACGCGCGCGTCCGGCGGATCACCGACCTGGTCGAGGAGCTGACCGCCCAGCGCGCCGAGGACCGCGTCGGCGACCTGGTCGAGGTGCTGCTCACCGAGGACCTCTCCGCCATCGACGGTGCCGGCGTCTGGCTGGGTCACGCCGCGCACCAGGACCCCGACGCGGACGGGACGACGACGGTCACCGGCGTCCCCGCCGACGCCCTCGCAGGGCAGCTGCTCCTCGCCGAGGTCGTGGCCACCGACGGGATCGACCTGGTCGCCGCCGCGACCGTCCCCGCCCTCGTCGAGGCGGGGCACTGACCGCCGTGAGCGACGTGGCCCCCGACCCGGCAGCGACGCCGGTCCAGTCGGTGCGGCTGGTGAACGTGCCCAACGCGCTCACGGTGCTCAGGCTGGCGGTGGTGCCGGTCTTCGCCGTGCTGCTGCTGACCGACGGCGGGCTCGACGACACGCAGCGGTACTGGGCCACGGTCTTCTTCGGCCTGGCCATCATCACCGACCGCTACGACGGGATGATCGCCCGGCGCACGGGTCAGGTGACCGAGTTCGGCAAGCTCGCCGACCCCATCGCCGACAAGGCGCTCACCGGCACCGCGCTGATCGGCCTGTCCGTGCTTGCGCTGCTCCCGTGGTGGGTGACCGTCGCCATCCTGGTCCGCGAGGTGGGGGTCACCCTGCTGCGGTTCTGGGTCATCCGGCACGGGGTGATCGCCGCCAGCCGCGGCGGCAAGGCCAAGACCGTCGTCCAGGCCCTCGCCATCGCGCTCTACATCCTGCCGCTGACCGGTCTCCTCGCCTCGGCCCGCTGGTGGGTCATGGCCGCCGCCCTCGTGATCACCCTGGTCACCGGCTTCGACTACGTCGTCCGGGCCATCACGCTGCGCCGCACCAGCGCCCGGGCGATGCGGGCCGCCGCCGCGCGTCGTGCCGCCGCCGGCGCGGGGGAGTCGGGCGAGCGGACCGACACCGCCGCCTGAGGGAGGACCACCCCCACGCCTCGCGGGCTCGGCGCGGGGCCCCTCGCGGGCGGCCGTCGTCCCGGGACAGGGACGGAACGACCGGCCGGATCACGGCGTTACGCCATGAGCGGACGCCGCTGGGATGGGCGGGCTCCCGTCTCCGGCGCCGCGTACCGTGGGCGCACGGCTCCCCCCGGGGTGCCGCCGCTTCCGCACAGGCAGGACAGGAGACGGCCATGACGCTGTTGCGCACCCAGCTGGGCAGCACCCTGCGCGGGCACCGGTTGCGGCAGCGGCGCACCCTCCGTGACGTCTCCGGAGTCGCCCGCGTGAGCCTCGGCTACCTCTCGGAGGTGGAGCGCGGCCAGAAGGAGGCCTCCTCCGAGCTGCTCGCCTCGATCTGCGACGCCCTCGACCTGGAGCTCGCCGACCTGCTCGCCGAGGTGAGCTCCGTGCTGCGCGGCGCCGACGGCGACCTGCGCCCCCTCCCGCCGACCGCCGCGGGTGCGCGCCCGGCGGCGGACCCGGCGGCCGAGGCCGCCGACGCCCCGGCGGCCGAGCCCGCGCTGGCCCTCGTCGGTGCTGGTCAGCCCGAGCCGGCCCGCGCGGCGCTGCGCCGCGGGCAGGCGGTCTCGCTCGCCGCCTGAGGGAGGTCGCCCGCCGTCGGGCGGCTTCCGGCGGATCCCTCCCCGAGGGCCATGATCGGGGCGTGAGTCGTCCGATCGTCAGCCGCACGCGCTCCGGGCTGCTCCGCGGTGCCGCCGTCGCCTTCGCCGCGGCCGGGCTCCGCGACACCACCATGCAGTCGATCGCCGCCGCCGCGGGCGTGGCGAAGGCGACCCTGTACAACCACTTCCGCACCAAGGACGACGTCGTCCGCGCGCTGCTGTCGGCCGAGCTCCGGCGCCTGGCCGAGGAGGCGGGCTCCCTCCCGCCGGCGGAGGCCCTGGTCCTGGTGGCCGACGCGGTCGCCGACCACCCGGTGCTCCGCACCATGGGCCGCACCGACCCCGCTCTCCTCGTCGCCCTGCTCGGGGCCGGCCCTGAGCGGTGGTCGGACGTGACGGGGTCCCTCGCGGCGGTGCTGCAGACCGATCCCGACACCGCCGAGGTCATCGGCCGGTGGCTGCTCGGTCTGGTGCCGCAGCCCGCGGACCCGCCGGCCCGCCGCCGGCAGGCACGTCGGCTGGCGCTCCTCCTGCCGCCGGGCTGAGCCGGGCCCCCGGTCCGTGCGGTCGGCCGGGAGCCGTGCCATGGTGGGTCCCCCGCCGTGCCGCACCGGAGCGGCCGGCGCGCTCGGAACCGGGGAGCACGCCTTGCGGTACCTCTTCCGACCCCCGGCCACCGACGGCGCCTCGCTGCTGCCCCTGCCCTGGGAGCTGCCGCTGGAGGAGTGGGACCCCGAGCTGACCCTCGACGTCCCGCAGCGCGGCATCTCCCGCCACGTGGTCCGCTTCGTCGCCGCCGAGGGGCGCGTGTACGCCCTCAAGGAGATCGCCGAACCGCTGGCGCGCCACGAGTACGCGCTGCTGAGCCAGTTCGAGGAGGAGGGGCTGCCAGCCGTCTCGGTGCTCGGCATCTGCGTGGACCGGCCGCACGAGCAGCAGGCCATCCTGGTCACCCGGTACCTCGAGTACTCGATGTCCTACCGGTACCTCTTCTCGCGGCCGACCGGGGACCACTCCGCCGAGCAGTTGCTGGACACGATGGTCGTGCTGCTCGTGCGGCTGCACCTCGCGGGCATCTTCTGGGGCGACTGCTCGCTGTCCAACACGCTCTTCCGGCTCGACGCGGGCACCCTGTCGGCCTACCTGGTCGATGCCGAGACCGTCGACCGCCGGCCCTCGCTGTCCGCCGGCCGTCGGATGTACGACGTGGAACTGGCCCGCGAGCGCGTCGGCGGCGAGCTGCTGGACCTGCGGGCCGGCGGGCTGCTGCCCGAGGGCATCGACCCGATCGACGTCTCCGAGAGCCTGCCGCAGCGCTACACGGCGCTGTGGGAGGAGGTGACGCGGGAGGAGGTCTTCTCCCGCGGTGAGCAGCGCTACCGCGTGGCCGAGCGCCTGCAGCGGCTCAACGACCTCGGCTTCGACGTCGGCGAGGTGGAGCTCCTGGACACCGCCGACGGGGTGCGGCTGCGCGTGGAGACCCGGGTCTCCGAGCCCGGTGGGAACCGCCGCGAGCTGTTCCGGCTGACCGGCCTCGAGGTGCAGGAGCGCCAGGCGCGGCGGCTGCTCAACGACATCCGCGCGTTCCGCGCCTACCTGGAGCAGAAGACCGGCGGTCCGGTGCCGGAGACCGTCGCCGCCCACCGCTGGCTGGCCGAGGTGTACCAGCCGGTGGTCGACGCCATCCCGCCGGACCTGGCCGGCCGGCTGGCCCCCGCCGAGGTGTTCCACGAGGTGCTCGAGCACCGCTGGTTCCTGTCGGAGCAGGCGGGGCGGGACGTCGGGACGACTCGCGCGGCGCGCTCGTACTACACGACCGTGCTGCCGCGTACGCCGCAGGAGCTGACCACGCCGTCGGTCATCGTGAACCGCCCCTGACCACCGGAGATGCGGCGGATCACGAGCCGGTGACAGCCGACTTGCGGACGGCTGTGAGCCGGGCCACGGTACGGGGACGGTGATCGGCGGAGCTCGCCGGAACGGAGGCGATGTCGGGTGTCCAACCGGAGACGCAGAGGTCTGGGCGGCGGTGCGGCCGCGCTGGTGCTGGCCTCGTCGTTGGCCGCATGCGGGAGTGACGACGGCGGTCCGCCGACGCTGAACTGGTACATCAACCCCGACAGCGGCGGCCAGGCCGAGATCGCCGCTCGGTGCAGCGAGGCCTCGGGCGGCGCCTACCAGATCTCCACCTCCGTGCTGCCGAACGCTGCGGCAGGGCAGCGCGAGCAGCTGATCCGCCGGCTGGCCGCCGAGGACTCCTCGATCGACATCATGAGCCTGGACCCGCCGTTCGTCGCCGAGTTCGCCCAGGCCGGCTTCCTCGCCGACGTCCCCGACGACCTCGCCGACCGGGTCACCGAGGGGGTCGTCCAGGGCGCGATCGACGGGGCGACGTGGAACGACGAGGTCGTCGCCGTCCCCTTCTGGGCCAACACCCAGATCCTCTGGTACCGGACGTCGGTCGCCGAGGCCGCCGGTCTGGACATGACTCAGCCGGTCACCTGGGACCAGGTCATCGAGGCCGCTCAGAGCCAGGACGTGCTCATCGGGGCCCAGGGCGCACGGGCGGAGTCGCTGACCGTGTGGTTGAACGGCCTCGTCGAGTCCGCCGGGGGCTCCATCATCGAGGAGAGCGCCGACGCGCCCGAGGACATCGTCCTCGGGCTGGACTCCGAGGCCGGACGGCGCGCGACCGAGATCATGCGCGCGGTCGCCGACTCCGGTCAGGTCAGCGCGGCCTTCTCCACCGACGACGAGCTCGCCGGCGCGAACGGCGTGGTGAGCGACCGCGGTGGGTTCACCGTCAACTACCCGTTCGTGTGGACGCTGGCGCAGGGTCTGGTGGAGGACGGCGGCCTGGACCAGGCGGTGCTCGACGACATCGGCGCCGCGGTCTGGCCCCGGGTCGACGCCGACACCCCCGCCGCGCCTCCGCTGGGCGGCATCGACCTCGGCATCGGCGCCTTCAGCGAGAACGTCGACCTCGCGTTCGAGGCAGCTGAGTGCATCCGGTCCGAGGAGAACCAGGCCTACTACTTCACGACCAACGGCAACCCCGCATCGCTGGCGTCGGTCTTCGACGACCCGGAGGTCCTCGAGGTGTTCCCGCAGGCCCCTGTCATCCGGGAGTCGCTGGAGCTGGCCGCCCCCCGGCCGCAGTCGCCGTACTACAGCGAGATCACCGGCGTCGTCCAGCGCGAGTTCCACCCGCCGGCGTCGGTCGATCCGAACTCGACACCGCAATCGGCCACCGCACTCATGGAAGCCGTCCTGGCAGGAGACCAGCTGCTATGACCCAGACGACGCTCCCCCCGGTGGAGAAGACCCAACCGAAGTCTGCTCCACACGGGACCATCAGCGACCGGTCGAGAGCCGAGCGCAAGCTCGGCTGGATGCTGGCCGGCCCGGCGTTCCTCGTGATGCTCGCCGTCACGGCCTACCCGATCGCGCAGGCGGCCTACGACTCGCTGTTCCGCTACCGGCTCACCGACCCGGACAACCGGTCGTTCAACGGCCTGTCCAACTACTGGGTCATCCTCTCGGACAACCTGTGGTGGACCGCGCTGGGCGTCACGATGCTCATCACCGTGATCACCGTCCTGGTCGAGCTCGTCCTCGGGTTCGCGCTGGCGATGGTCATGGCCAAGATGCTGAGTTCGATCCGCCCGGTGGTGCGCGCGGCGATCCTCATCCCGTACGCGGTCATCACCGTCGTCTCGGCGTTCGCCTGGCAGTTCGCCTTCGACATCGACACGGGATTCGTGAACAGCTGGTTCGCCTGGATCCCCGGCGTCTCGGCCGACACCGACTGGTTCGGCGGCCAGGGGACCTCGCTGCTGGTGATCTGCCTGGCCGAGATCTGGAAGACCACGCCGTTCATCTCCCTGCTCCTGCTGGCCGGCCTGGCGCAGGTGCCGGAGGTGCTGCAGGAGGCCGCGAAGGTCGACGGCGCGAGCTGGTGGCAGCGGCTGTGGAAGGTGACGCTGCCGAACATGAAGGCGGCGATCATGGTCGCCCTGCTGTTCCGCACCCTGGACGCGTTCCGCGTCTTCGACAGCATCTTCATCATGACGAACGGGGCGAACAACACCGAGTCGGTGTCGTTCCTCGCCTACCGGCAGACGATCTCCCGGCTGGAGATCGGTCTGGGGTCCGCCGTCTCCGTCCTGCTGTTCCTGTGCGTCGTGCTGTTGGCAGGGCTGTTCATCAAGGGCTTCAAGGTCGACCTGGCCTCGGCGAGAGGGGAAGGCTGATGTCCCGGCGGGAGAAGACCTGGTGGATCGTCGCAGGCGTCGCGATCCTCATCTATTGCCTGTTCCCCATCGCCTGGATCGTCTCGGTCTCGCTGAAGGCGCCGTCGGACCTGACGAACGGCCAGTTCCTCCCGACGAACTCCACCCTGGTGAACTACCGCGAGATCCTCACCGGCGGCTCCAAGGACCTGTTCCTGCCGGCGCTGCGCAACAGCTTCGGGATCTGCCTGATCGCGACGGCGATCTCGTGCCTGCTGGCGATGTTCGCGGCCTACGCCATCGCCCGGCTGGACTTCCCGGGCAAGAAGCTGATCCTGTCGACCGCGCTGGTCGTGGCGATCTTCCCGGTCATCTCGA
Organism: Trujillonella endophytica; assembly: GCF_019799905.1. Lineage (GTDB taxonomy): Bacteria > Actinomycetota > Actinomycetes > Mycobacteriales > Geodermatophilaceae > Trujillonella > Trujillonella endophyticus_A. Next base: position 19,597 of record NZ_JABGCI010000013.1, read on the forward strand.
TCGTCACGCCGCTGTTCAACGTCTGGCGGCAGATCGGGCTCTACGACACCTGGCCCGGGCTGATCATCCCGTACCTCTCGCTGACCCTGCCGATCTCCATCTGGACGATGTCGGCGTTCTTCCGCGAGATCCCCTGGGAGATGGAGCAGGCGGCCCAGGTCGACGGCGCCACCACCTGGCAGGCGTTCCGGAAGGTCATCGTCCCGCTGGCGGCGCCCGGCGTCTTCACCACGGCGATCATCGCCTTCTTCATCGCCTGGAACGACTTCATCTACGGCATCTCCCTGACCTCGACGGACGCGGCCCGACCGGTGCCCGCGGCGCTGGGTCTGTTCTCCGGAGCGTCCCAGTTCGAGAACCCGACGGGGCCGATCGCCGCGGCCGCGGTCATCGTGACCATCCCGGTCGTCGTCCTGGTCCTGCTCTTCCAGCGGCGCATCGTCGCCGGCCTCACCAACGGCGCGGTCAAGGGATGACGCGCGCCATGTCCCTCATCCTCCAGCCCTGCACCCCACCGACCTCCCGAGGGGACGAGAACTGATGGCCTCCATCGAGATGCGCAACATCGTCAAGCAGTACGGCGACGGGTTCCCGGCGGTCAACGACGTCAGCCTCGACATCGCCGACGGCGAGTTCATGATCCTCGTCGGGCCCTCCGGCTGCGGGAAGTCGACGCTGCTGCGGATGATCGTCGGCCTCGAGGACATCACCAGCGGCGACATGGTCATCGGCGGCAAGCGGGTCAACGACCTCGCGCCGCGCGAGCGCAACCTGTCGATGGTCTTCCAGAACTACGCCCTGTACCCGCACCTGACGGTGTTCGAGAACATCGCCTTCCCGCTGCGACTGGCCAAGACCCCCGACGACGAGGTCCGCCGCCGGGTCAACGAGGCCTCGGACGTGCTCGAGCTCAAGGAACACCTCGAGCGCAAGCCGGCCAACCTCTCCGGTGGTCAGCGGCAGCGCGTCGCCATGGGCCGGGCGATCGTCCGCCAGGCCGAGGCGTTCCTCTTCGACGAGCCGCTGTCCAACCTCGACGCCAAGCTGCGCGGGCAGATGCGGACGGAGATCTCCCGGCTGCAGCGCCGCCTGGGCATCACCACCGTCTACGTCACCCACGACCAGACCGAGGCCATGACGCTCGGCGACCGGGTCTGCGTGCTCCGCAAGGGCAAGATCCAGCAGGTCGCCTCACCGCGGGAGCTCTACGAGCAGCCGGTCAACCTGTTCGTCGCCGGGTTCATCGGCTCGCCGCCGATGAACTTCCTGCCGGCGTCGCTGGAGGGCGGCAACCGGCTGTCGACGCCGTTCGGGCCGATCGAGCTGGACGAGAAGCGCGCCGCCGCGGTGCGCGGCAAGGGCGACCTCCTCCTCGTGGGCATCCGCCCGGAGTACTTCGAGGACGCCACGCTCGTCGACGATGCCAAGCGGCCCCTCGGCTCGATCTTCCGGGCCCGGGTCGACGTCACCGAGTGGCTCGGCGACTCCCAGTTCGCGTACATCCCCTACGAGGCGCCCGACCAGCTCCGCGAGCAGCTGCGCGAGCTGTCACGGGAGCTGGACTCCGAGGAGCTGCGGACGCAGGCGATCGTGTCGATCGACTCGACCAGCCGCATCCGGGAGGGCCGGGAGGCCGAGTTCTGGCTCGACTCCCGCAAGATCCACGTGTTCGACCCGCACTCCGGGGAGAACCTCACCCGCGACGCGCAGGCCGGCGCCCGGCTCACCGAGATGGCCAACGAGGACCGTCTCGAGCAGGTGGAACACGCCCAGAGCACGGGCCAGACCGTGGGCGGCTTCGGGGACACCGGGGGCGGTGGCACCGGGGGCGGTGGCACCACGGGCGGCGGCACGACCGGCGGCGCCACCCGGGCCGGAGCGGCCTGACGGAGGCCGCGGCCGGCCCGCCCGTCAGGTGGGTCGGCCGCGGGCCGCGCCGAGCTCGTCCCGGGTCGGCGGATCGGCGCCGGCCCGGGTGCAGTTGAGCGCGGCGACCAGCGCCGCGGTGTCCACCACCTCCAGCAGGTCGTCGTCGGTCAGCTCGGTCAGGGCGGCGCGGGTGCGGACGCCGCGCCGCAGCAGCTCCGCGAACAGGCCCGCGGCCAGCGAGTCGCCGGCCCCGACCGTGTCCATGACCGGCACCTGCGGGATCTCCCGGTGCAGCAGGGGCCGGCCGGGCCGGGCCACCCGGAGCGGGCGTCCGCCGTCGGTCATGAGCACGAGCGCGGGACCCCGCTCCGCCCACACCGAGGTGCCGAGGTCGAGGTCGGCGCGGGGGTGGAGCCAGTCGAAGTCCTCGGCGCTGACCTTCACCACGTCCGCGTGGGCCATGAGGCGCTGCAGCCGCTTCCGCACGGCGTCCGCGGTGTTGCCCAGGGAGGCGCCCACGGGGCCCTCGGCGAGCATCGGGCGGATGTTGGGGTCGACGCTGACCAGCAGCCGGCCGCTGACCCGCTCGACCAGGCGGGCGATCGCGTCGCAGCCAGGCGGGGTCCAGCTGGAGATCGACCCGACGTGCAGCACCGCCGTCGTCCCGGGGAACGCCGCGGCCAGCTCCTCGTCGGTCCACTGCCAGTCGGCGGCCCCGGCGACGGAGAAGCCGTAGTCCGCCGACCCGTCCGGTCCCAGCCCGACGACGGCGAGGCTCACCGGCTCGCTCGCGGTGACGAAGCGGCTGACGTCGACACCGGACTGCTCCGCGTGCCGGCGGAGAGGAGCGGCGAGGGGCCCGGTGCCCAGCCGCGCCAGCAGGGTGACCGGGGCGCCGAGCCGGCCGGCCGCGACGGCGACGTTCAGCGCGTTCCCGCCGGGGTGCGCGACGTAGCGCGGCGCCGTCCCGTGCGGGCCGGCACCGGCCCCGGGGTCGGGGAGCATGTCGACCACCAGCTCGCCGAGCACGGTCAGGTTGGGCTCGCCCTCGACCACGGCCCGAGCGTAGCCGCGGCACGGTCGCACGGCCTTCGGTGGCTGGGGAGCGTGCGCACCTGGGACGATGGGGGGGACGACGATCGCCGTGCCCACGCGGATGCCTCCGCGGGGTACGCGCCGGCGACTGACAGCGGAGGACCCATGCCCAACCCGTTCGTGAAGATGTGGAAGTACCTCACGGCGTCGGCCAACGCGAAGATCGACGAGAAGGCCGACCCGAAGATCCAGATCGCCCAGGCCATCGAGTCCGAGCAGCAGCGGCACCAGGCCCTGGCCAACCAGGCGGCCGCGGTGCTGGGCAACCAGCGGCAGCTGGAGATGCGCCTGAACCGCCAGCTCGGGGAGGTGGAGAAGCTGCAGGCCTCCGCCCGCCAGGCGCTGGTCCTGGCCGACCAGACGCGGGCGAAGGGCGACGCGGCGAAGGCCGTCGAGTACGAGAACGCGGCGCAGGCCTTCGCCACGCAGCTGGTGGCCGCGGAGCAGTCGATGGAGGACCTCAAGCGCAGCCACGACGAGGCGCTGCAGGCCGCCGAGCAGGCCCGCGGCGCGGTCGAGACGAGCCGGATGCGGCTGCAGACCACGCTGGCCGAGCGCACGAAGCTGATGAGCCAGCTCGAGCAGGCCAAGATGCAGGAGCACGTCGCCGACTCGCTGCGCCAGGTCAACGAGCTGTCCGCCCCGGGCAACACGCCCAGCCTGGGCGAGGTGCGCGACAAGATCGAGCGCCGGTACGCCAACGCCCTCGGTCAGGCCGAGCTCGCCCAGACCTCCGTCGAGGGCCGCATGCTCGAGGTGCAGAAGGCGACCCTGGACGTCGCCGGGGCGTCCCGCCTGGACCAGATCCGCGCCTCGATGGGTGGCGGGCCCGAGGCGATCTCCGGGGGTCAGGCGCCCGCGGCCGCCCTCGAGGAGGGGCAGACGATCCGTCAGCCCGACGCCGCCCCCGTCGCCGAGCCGGTGCAGCGGCCCGAGCAGGCCTGAGCGGACGCCCGGTCCCCGGGCACCCACCTGCGCTGCGCGGCGGTCTCCGGTTCCTAGGAGGCCGCCGCGTCCGTCTATCCGGGCGTGGCGACGGGGCGTGGGCGGCCGGGCTCGCCGGTCCGGGCGAGAGGGTCGATCGGGCTCTTCGCGGCCTGGCAGTGGGGGCACCAGTAGGTCACCCGCTCCTGCAGCTCGGGCCCCTGGTCGCCCATCAGGATGGGTGTCCCGCAGCGCCGGCAGGGCTTCCCCTTGCGGCCGTAGACCCAGTGGTCCTGCCCCTTGCGGAGGTCCCCGGTCGTGCTCTGCTCAGAGCGGTCGCGGTTGGCGAGCATCAACGTCCGGGCCCGCGTGACCAGCGGTTCGAGGGCGTCGTCGACGTCGGCCACCCGCGCCCACGGGTGCACCCCGGTCATGAACAGCGCCTCGACCTTGTAGAGGTTGCCGGGGCCGCACAGGTTGCGCTGGTCGAGGACCGCGACGCCGACCTGCTCGTCGGGGTGGGCGCGCAGGCGGCTCAGCGCCTCGTCGAGGTCCCAGTCCGGGCCGAGGACGTCGGGGCCGAGGTGCCCGACGAGCTGGTCCTCGTGCTCGGTGCGCACGAGGGCGACGTCGTGCAGCCGGTAGCCGACGCACTCCCACTCGTCGGTGGCCAGCACCGCCCGCACGGAGAACGCCGGACCGCCCCGCCACTTCGTCCCCGGCCGGTACACGTGCCAGCTGCCGTCCATCCGGTAGTGCGTGCGCAGCGTCCAGCCGTCGGCCAGCCGGATGAGCATGTGCTTGCCGCGGGGCACGACCTCGCGCACCGTCCGGCCGGCGAGGTCGGTGGCGGCCAGCTGGGGCACCCGCAGCTCGCCACGGCGCAGCGTGGCCCCGGACAGGGCCTGGTTCATCCGCTTGGCCGCCAGCCAGACGGTGTCTCCCTCGGGCACGCCCCCAGTGTCCCCGCCGGCCATCGACGCTGCTGGCGGGCGGTGTGAACCCGCCGACACCCGGGACGATCCGCGGCAGCCTCGGCGCTGCACCTCGCGTGCCAGCCCTCGCTGCAGTCCGCGCCCGCCTGGCCCGCCCCGAGGTGGTCGGGCACCGCCCCGAGCCGGTCACCGTCACCGCGGCGCGCGTGGTGCGGCCGCACCGCCGGCAGGCGTTCGAGGCGTGGGCCGCCGACGTCCTGCGGGTCGCGCAGGAGTTCCCCGGCAACCTCGGCGGCACGCTGCTCAAGCCGGGACCGGGCAGCTCGGAGTACCACCTGGTCTACCGCTTCCGGGACGACGCCGCCCTGGCCGCCTGGGAGCGCTCGCCGCAGCGGCGGGCCGCCCTGGAGCGGATGCAGGAGATGGTCGACGGCGAGCGGGTCTCGCGCGTCTCCGGCCTGGACAGCTTCTTCACCCGCCCGTCCCAGCCCGGACCGCGCTGGCGGACGACGGTGCTGACCGTGCTGGGCGTCTTCGTCATCACCCTGGGCTTCCAGCTGCTGGTGACGCCGCACGTGTCGAGCTGGCCGCTGCCCGCGCGGTTGCTGCTGTCGGCCTGCGTGGTGGTCCTGCTGCTCGGCTACGTCGTCATGCCGGCGCTGACCCGCGCCTTCCGCGGGTGGCTGCACCCAGGGCGCTGATCCTCGTGACCTGCGCACGTGTCGGGGTGGCCGCTGCCGGCGTGGCTGCTGCTGTCAGTGTGCGTGGTGGTGATGGTGCTCGGCTCCGCGGTCATGCCGGCGCTGTCCAGCGCCCTCTGCGGCCGGCTGCACCCCGGGAGCGACTGAGGCGCCCGCTGCGGCCAGCCGCTCGGTGAAGGCCCGCAGGTCGCGGATGGTGCGGCACTCCACGACGGTGTCGCAGTGCGGGGCGTACAGGCCGATCACCGAGTCGCCGGTGTTCCACGAGCCTCGTGGCTCGGGGTTGAGCCAGTGCACCGCTCCCGCCGCCCGGCGCACGGTGGCGAGCGCATCGACCCTCGGGTCGTGGTCGTTGCTGCGGGCGTCCCCGAGCACCAGGACCGTCGTGCGCCGGGTGAGCTGGGACGCCCACCGCTCGGCGAAACCGGACAGGGCGTTGCCGTAGTCGCTGCGCCCGTCGAGCCAGACGCCGGCTCCGGCCTCGTTGAGCAGACGCGCGATCTCGGTCGGGTCCCCGGCCCGGTCGACCAGGTCGGTGACCTCCTCGATGCCGTCGACGAAGGCGAAGCTGCGGATCGAGGTGAACTCCGAGCGCAGCGCGTGGATCAGCTGCAGCGTGAACGTGGCGAAGGTCGACACCGACCCGGAGATGTCGGCGAGGACGACGAGTTGCGGCTTCGCCGGGTGCGGGCGGCGGAACACCGGCGTCATGGGCACGCCGCCGGTGCTCATGGCGGTGCGTACGGTGCGACGGACGTCGAGCGGGCCGCGGCGGTGGTGCCGACGACGATCGGCCATCCGGGCGGCGAGGGAGCGGGCGAGCGGTCCCAGCACCCGGCGCATCGCGGCGACCTGCAGCGCCGACGCGCCCAGGAACGCCATGTTCTCGGGCAGCGGCGTCCGCAGCGTCCGGGCCACGTCCTCCGCCCCCCGGTCGACCACCAGGCGACGACGGATCTCGGTCTCCAGCGCCAGGCCCAGCGTCTGGACCTGGGTCTCGGCCGCCAGCTCTGCGACCTCGGACGGCACCCCGTCCCCGTCGGGACCGGCATCCGCCGCGGCCACGAGGCGGGCCACGAGGTCGTTGGAGTCGATCATGCGCAGGGCCCGGTACAGGTTGTAGCCGATGTCCTGGGGCCGGGCGGGGTTCACGGCGGCGTGCCGGTCGACCAGCACGCGAGCGAGTGCCCGCAGCAGGGGCGCGTCCTCCTTCCGCAGGCTCTGCACCAGGAGGTCGCGCAGGGCATCGTCGTCCAGGTGCTGGAGGCCACCTGGCGCACCGCCCTGCCCTCGGGCGCCGCCGTCCCCGTCCCCGTCGTCGCCGGGCCGGGCATCGGTTCCGTCGTCTTCGCTCCCGCCGGTCACCCGGTCGGACTCCTCGCCGTCGACCGGCTGCTCCTGCAGTGCGAAGAACGTGTCGAAGACGGTGTCGAAGGTCGAGAGGTGTCCGGCGTCCTTCACGAGGACGGCGCGCAGGGCCACCCGGACCTCGCCGCGGTCGAGGACGTCGATGCGCGTCATCGCGCGCGCGGCGTCCACGACGGCGCTCACCGGGACCGGCACGCCGACCTGGCGCAGCTCGGCGACCAGGCCCTCCACGGCGGTCAGCACGCCGGTCGCCCCGCGGTCCCCACGTCGCCGGTCCGCTGCCCGTCGTGCGCGGAGGACGACCCGGGACCGTGCACGAGCAGGACCGGCGGGAGGTCCGAGCTCACCGTGGCCTCGTGTCCCGGGTGAGCCGCGTCCGCGCCGACTCGATGTCGCTCTGGTGCTTGAGCAGCACGTTGAGGTGCCGCAGCAGCGCCTCGCCGTCGACGCTCTCGACACCGAGCAGCAGGAGCGTCCGTGCCCAGTCGAGGGTCTCCGAGACCGACGGGCGCTTCTTCAGGTCCATCTGGCGCAGGGCGGCGACCGCGGTCGCCACCTGGCCGGCCAGGCGCTCGGAGATCCCCGGGACCCGGCTGAGCACGATCTCGCGCTCCCGCTCCGGGGAGGGGTAGCCGACGTGCAGGAACAGGCACCGGCGCTTGAGCGCCTCGGACAGCTCGCGGCTGTTGTTCGAGGTCAGGAAGACCAGGGGGCGGCGGCGGGCGGTGATCGTGCCGAGCTCCGGGATGGACACCTGGTAGTCCGACAGCACCTCGAGCAGCAGCGCCTCGGTCTCGACGTCGAGCCGGTCGACCTCGTCGATGAGCAGGACGACGTCGTCCTCGGCGCGGATGGCCTCCAGCAGCGGCCGGCGCAGGAGGTAGTGCTCGCTGAAGATGTCGCCCTCGACGTCCTCCCACCCCTCCGTGTCCGACCGGCCGGCGCCTCCGGCCTGGATGCGCAGCAGCTGCTTGCGGTAGTCCCACTCGTAGAGCGCCTTGGCCTCGTCGAGGCCCTCGTAGCACTGCAGCCGGATCAGCCTCGCGCCGGTGGCCAGCGCGACGGACTTGGCCAGCTCGGTCTTCCCCGTCCCGGCCGGGCCCTCGACCAGCACCGGCTTCTCCAGCGCCGCGGCGAGGTGCACGGTCCCGGCGATCGTCTCGTCGGGCAGGTATCCCGCGGTGCGCAAGGCGTCGCCCACGGACCGGGGGGTCGCGAGCACCGAGGGGGGCTCGACCGGGATCTCCGACATGGGCGCCTCTCGACAGGACGGCGTGCCGTCACCCGGGTAGCGGGCCAGGCCGGCCCGCCGGGACGGTAGCCGCTCACGCGCCCCTGCGCGGGCCGGTGACGCCGGTCGGTGACCGCTCCGGGTGGGATCGGCGGGCAGGCGGCGGTGGAGCGTTGCTCCCCCGCGCCGGTGGCACCGGCCCGCCCGGCGCAACCGGACCGGTGCCGACTCAGCCCCGAAGCCGGAGACCTCGCGGGGTCGCCGCGAACCCGGCCGCCTGCAGCGCCGCCGACAGTGGGCCCGACTCGTGCACCGACGCCCCGTCGGCCTTCTGCACGACCATCCGGCCCAGCGCGCCCGCGGCGACCGCGCCCGACAGCGCGGTGGCCGCCTCCTTGAGCGCCTGCTCGTCCTCGGTCCACGACAGCAGGGTCTTGCCGCCCCGCTCGACGTAGAGCACCAGGTCGCCGTCGACCAGCACGACGAGCGCGCCGGCCTTGCGGCCGGCCCGGTGCCCGCTGGCCCGCTTGGTCCCGGTGCCCTCGCCCAGGTCGATCGCGGTGCCCGGGTCGTCGTCGGACGACGCCGGGTCGGGCCGGTCGGGCCAGGGCAGGGCCGCGCCGTACACGTTCGCCGGATCGGTCGCGGCGAGCACGACGGTGCCCGCCGGCGCGCGGTCCGGGGAGGCGAAGCCGCGCAGCCGGTCGACCGACCCGGGCGTGCCGAACTGGGCGGCGCCGAGGGTCTCGACGAAGTAGCCGCGCCGGGCCCGGCCGTTCTCCTCGAACGCCCGCAGCACCGGGTAGACGGCGGAGAAGCCACCCGGCACCTGCTCGGCCATGACCGCGCCGCGGGTGAGCACGCCGTGCCGCTCCAGCAGGGCCTCCGCGCGCGCCGTCGTGCGGCGGGTCGGGTCGCCTTCGCGCTCGGGCAGCCGGGACCAGCGGCCGGCGACGGTCGGCGGCCCGCTGCGGGTCGGCATCGCGGGCCGGCCCAGCCGCGGACGGCCGTAGCGGGTGCGGTCGACCCGGGCCCGCGGCGGCGCGGGCGTGCGGCGGTGGGTGCCGCCCGCGCCCAGCCGGGTGCGCAGCGGGGCGAGGGTGTCGTTGGTCAGCCGGCCGGACCACACGAGGTCCCAGACCACGTCGGCCAGCGCGGTGTCGTCGGTGGCGCCGACCAGGTCCGACAGCCCGCGGAAGAACATCGCCTGGCCGCCGGCGAGCCCGTCGAGGACGGCGGCGCCGTAGCCGCCCTCCTCCGGCAGCTCCAGGGGCTCGGGGAGCAGCAGGTGCGCGACGTCGGCGGGCACGAGGCTGACCCAGCCGTCGTTGCCGGGCAGCGCGCCGGCGCCGGCCCAGAGCACCTCTCCGGCGCTGGTCAGCTCGTCGAGCATCGCGGGGGAGTAGTCGCGTACCCGGGACGGCAGCACCAGCGACTCCAGCGCGCTCGCCGGCACCAGGGCGCCGGCGAGCTGCTCGACCACCGCGAGGACGCCGTCCGTGCCGCGCAACCGGCTGCCCACGGACTGCCACGCCGGGGTGAACCGCGCCAGGGTGCCGATCGGCACCGGCTCGACCTCCTGGCGGAGCTTGGCCAGGCTGCGCCGGCGCACCGAGCGGAGCACGTCGGCGTCGCACCACTCCTGGCCGCTGCCGCCGGGCCGGAACTCGCCGGTGACCAGCCGGCCGGTGCCCACCAGCCGCTGCAGGGTGGCGGTCACGACGGCGACGCCGAGACCGAGCCGGCGGGCCACCTCGTCGGGCTGGAACGGGCCGTGGGTGCGCGCGTAGCGGCCGACGATGTCGCCCAGCGGGTCGGTCACCGGCTCGGTGAACACCTCGGGCACGCCGACGGGCAGTGCGGTGCCGAGCGCGTCGCGCAGCCGGCCGGCGTCCTCGATCGCGACGTGCCGCTCCTCGCCGGCGATCCGCACCACGATCGCCCGCCGGGCGGCGACCAGCTCGTCGAGCCACTCCGGGGGCACGCCGCGCGCGGCCGCCTCGGCCGGCGTCAGGTCGCCGACGACGCGCAGCACGTCGGCCGCGCCGTCGACGTCGCGGGGATGGCGGGTCGCGGGCAGCCGCTGCAGCTCCGTCTCAACCTCGGTGAGCGCCTCGGCGTCGAGCAGCTCGCGCAGCTCCGAGCGGCCGAGCAGCTCGGCCAGCAGGCCGGTGTCCAGGGCCAGGGCCTGCGCGCGCCGCTCGGCCAGCGGCGCGTCGCCCTCGTAGAGGAACTGACCGACGTAGCCGAACAGCAGCGACGTGGCGAACGGCGACGCGGTCTGCGTCTGCACGTCGACGACCTTCACCCGCCGCGCCTGCACGTCGCGCATCAGCTCGACCAGGCCCGGCACGTCGTAGACGTCCTGCAGCACCTCACGGGCGGCCTCGAGCGTGATCGGGAAGCTCGCGAACTCGCTGGCGACCGAGAGCAGCTGGGCGGCGCGCTGGCGCTGCTGCCACAGCGGGGTGCGCCGGCGCGGGTCGCGGCGGGGGAGCAGCAGGGCCCGGGCGGCGCACTCGCGGAAGCGGCTGGCGAACAGGGCGGAGGTGCCGACCTCGGCGGTCACCTCGCGCTCGACGTCGTCGGGGTCGAGGACGGCCAGGTCGGCCTCCGGCGGCTCGCCGGTCGTGTCGGGCAGCCGCAGCACGATGCCGTCGTCGGAGTGCATCGAGGCGACGTCGACGCCGTAGCGCTCGCGCAGCCGGGCGGCGAGCACCAGCGACCACGGCGCGTTGACCTGCGCGCCGAAGGGGGAGTGCACGACCAGCCGCCAGTCGCCGAGCTCGTCGCGGAAGCGCTCCACGAGCAGCGTGCGGTCGTCGGGCAGGTGGCCGGTGGCGGCCTTCTGCTCGGCCAGGTACGCCAGCAGGTTGACCACGCCCCACTCGTCGAGCCCGGCGGCGCGGGCCCGCTCCGCCGCGGCCTCGGGACCGGCCGAGCCGACCTCGCGGAGGAAGGCGCCCAGCGCCCGGCCCAGCTCCAGCGGCCGGCCCGGGGCGTCGCCGTGCCAGAACGGCATCTTCCCGGGCTGGCCGGGGGCGGGGGAGACCAGCACCCGGTCGTGGGTGATCTCCTCGATCCGCCAGGACGACGAGCCGAGCAGGAAGACGTCGCCCACCCGCGACTCGTAGACCATCTCCTCGTCGAGTTCGCCGACGCGCCGTCCGCCGGTCTCCCCGCCGACGAGGAAGACGCCGAACAGCCCGCGGTCGGGGATGGTGCCGCCGCTGGTGACGGCCAGCCGCTGCGCGCCGCCGCGGGCGGTGAGGGTGTCGGTGACCCGGTCCCAGGTGAGCCGGGGCCGCAGCTCGGCGAACGCGTCGGAGGGGTAGCGGCCGGCCAGCATGTCGAGGACGGCGTGCAGCGCGGAGTCGGGGAGCCCGGCGAACGGCGCCGACCGGCGGACGAGCGAACCGACCTCGTCGACCGTGCGCGGCTTCTCGGACACGATCGCGACGATCTGCTGGGCCAGCACGTCGAGCGGGTTGCGCAGGAAGCGGATCGACTCGATCGCGCCGGCCTTCATCCGCTCGGCGACCAGCGCGCACTGCACGAGGTCCCCGCGGTACTTGGGGAACAGCACGCCGCGGCTGACCGCACCGACCTGGTGCCCGGCCCGGCCGACCCGCTGCAGGCCGGCGGCCACGGTGGGCGGCGCCTCGACCTGCACGACCAGGTCGACCGCGCCCATGTCGATGCCGAGCTCCAGGCTGGAGGTGGCGACGACGGCGGGGAGCTGCCCGGACTTGAGCGCCTCCTCGACGACGGCCCGCTGCTCGCGGGAGACCGAGCCGTGGTGCGCGGCGGCCACGGGCTTGAAGGCCTCGGGCAGACCGCCGCCCGCGCCCGCCTGGGCCATCAGCTGCGCCGGGGTCGAGCCGGCCGGCACCGGCTCGCCGGTCTGCCGCTCGTAGGCCAGCTCGTTGAGCCGGCTGGTGAGCCGCTCGGCCAGTCGCCGGGAGTTGGAGAAGACGATCGTGCTGCGCGAGGCCTCGACCAGGTCCAGCACCCGCTCCTCGACCGCCGGCCAGATCGAGCTCCGTGGCTGGTTGCCCGCGGCCGAGCCGTCGAGCTCGCCCGTCGGCTGGCCCAGGGTGCTCATGTCCTCGACCGGGACGACGACGGAGAGGTCCCACTGCTTGCGCGACGGCGGTGCCACGACCTCCACCGGGCGCCCGCCGGCGAGGAAGGTGGCGACCTCCTCGATCGGCCGCACGGTCGCCGACAGCCCGATGCGCTGCGCCGGGCGCTCCAGCAGCTCGTCGAGCCGGTCGAGGGTCACCGCCATGTGGGCGCCGCGCTTGGAGTCGGTGACGGCGTGCACCTCGTCGACGATCACCGTCTCGACCCCGCGCAGTGCCTCCCGCGCCTGGCTGGTGAGCATCAGGAACAGCGACTCGGGGGTGGTGATGAGGATGTCGGGGGGGCGGCGGGCGAAGAGCCGGCGCTCCTCGGCGGGGGTGTCGCCCGACCGGATGCCGACGGTGATCTCCGGCCGGGGCAGCCCCAGCCGCAGCGCCGCCTGGCCGATGCCGGTCAGCGGCGCGCGCAGGTTGCGCTCGACGTCGACCGCGAGCGCCTTGAGCGGGGAGACGTAGAGGACGCGGCAGCGGCGGATCTCCTCCTCCGGCGGCGGGGTGCTGGCCAGCCGGTCGAGGGACCACAGGAACGCGGCCAGCGTCTTGCCCGACCCGGTCGGTGCCACGACCAGGGCGTGCCCGCCGGAGCTGATCGCCGTCCAGGCGCCCTCCTGTGCCGGGGTCGGCTCGGCGAAGGCACCCGTGAACCAGGCGCGGGTGGCCTCGGAGAACCGGTCGAGAGCGGACACGCCGCCAGTGTCACCCCGGGGTACGACACTCCGCCGTGCGCAACCGTTCCGTCCGCCCTGGGCGTAGCCCGTTCGTGTCGCCGGGCGGCGTCGGTGGGCTGCGGCACACTGCGGCCATGCGCTCCACGCTGTACGAGGCCGACCACGAGGACTTCCGCGCGACGGTGCGCGCGTGGGCGGAGAAGACGGTCGCGCCGTTCCACGCGCAGTGGGAGGCCGAGGGCATCGTGCCCCGCGACGTGTGGACCTCCGGCGGCGCGCAGGGCCTGCTCGGCACGGACCTCGACGAGGCGCACGGCGGCGGCGGGGTGCGCGACTTCCGCTACAACGCCGTCGTCGACGAGGAGCTGACCCGCATCGGCGCGTCCGGCGTCGGGTTCACGCTGCACAACGACGTCGTCGGCCCCTACCTGCGCGACCTGGCCACCGACGAGCAGAAGCAGCGGTGGCTGCCCGGGTTCTGCGCCGGCGAGCTGATCACCGCCATCGCCATGACCGAGCCGGGCACCGGCAGCGACCTGCAGGCCATCACCACGACGGCCCGCCGGGACGGCTCGGACTGGGTGCTGTCGGGCGCCAAGACCTTCATCACCAACGGGATCAACGCCGACCTGGTGATCGTCGTCGCGCGCACCGACCCCGAGGCCCCCGGCTCGCGCGGCACCAGCCTGCTGGTGGTCGAGCGCGGCATGCCCGGCTTCACCCGCGGCCGCAACCTCGAGAAGGTCGGGCTCAAGGCGCAGGACACCGCCGAGCTCTTCTTCGACGAGGTCCGCGTGCCGGCCGAGAACCTGCTCGGCACGGAGAACCGCGGTTTCGCGCACCTGATGGACAACCTCCCGCAGGAGCGGCTGTCGATCGCGGTCACCGCCGTCGCCTCCGCCGAGACGGTCCTGGCGCAGACGGTCGAGTACGTCACCTCCCGGACGGCGTTCGGCCGGCCGGTCGGCAGCTTCCAGCACAGCCGCTTCGTCCTCGCCGAGCTGCGCACCGAGACGACGATCGCGCGCACCTTCGTCGACGAGTGCGTGCGCCGGCTGAACGCGGGGGAGCTCTCGGCGGTCGACGCGTCGATGGCCAAGTACTGGACGTCGGAGCTGCAGAACAAGGTCGCCGACCGCTGCCTCCAGCTGCACGGCGGTTACGGCTACATGGACGAGTACCCGGTCTCGCGCGCCTGGCGCGACGCCCGCGTGCAGTCCATCTACGGCGGCACCAACGAGATCATGCGGGAGATCATCGGCCGCTCGATGGGCCTCTGACCCGCGATGGAGACGCCTCCCGACCTCCCGCGGCTGCAGCGCCGCACGGTCGCCGTCCTGGGCAGCGGGACGGCGCTGAGCGGGCTGGGCGTCACGATCGGCATCACGCTCGGCGGCCTGCTAGCCCGGGACGTCGCCGGCAGCGACTCCGCCTCCGGGCTCGGCCAGACCGCCGGCGTCCTCGGGTCGGCGGTGCTGGCCGTGCCCCTGGCCCGGATCAGCGACCGGTCCGGCCGCCGCGCGGGCCTGGCCGTCGGGTTCGGGATCGCCGTGGCCGGGGCGGTGCTCACCGTCCTCGCCGCGGAGCTGGACTCCCTGCCGCTGCTCTTGGCGGGGCTCTTCGCGTTCGGCGCGGCCACCGCGTGCGCGCTGCAGGCGCGCTACGCGGCCGCCGACCTCGCCGCCCCGGAGCGCCGCGGCCGCGACCTCTCGATGGTGGTGTGGGCGACCACGGTGGGGTCGGTGCTGGGCCCGAACCTGGCCGGCCCGGGCGCCGACCTGGGCGTCTCGCTGGGCCTGCCCGCGCTCGGTGGCGGCTTCGCCCTGTCGGCGGTGGTCTTCCTGCTCGTGGCCGTGCTGTTCCTGGTGCTGCTCCGGCCCGACCCGCTGCTCCTGGCCCGGCAGCTGCGCGGCGCCGGTGCGGCGCCGGCCGGCAGACCGCGGCAGGCGACCAGGGCGGCGCTGGCGGCCGTGTGGGCGGACCCGGGCGGCCGCCTGGGGCTGACCGCCGTCGTCGTCTCCCACGCCGTGATGGTCGGCGTGATGGTGATGACCCCGGTGCACATGGGCCACGCCGGTGGCCCCGAGGGGACGACGCTGCGGCTGATCGGCGTCGTCATCAGCGTGCACGTGGCCGGCATGTACCTGTTCTCCCCGCTCGTGGGGTGGCTGGCCGACCGGGTGGGGCGACGCGCGGTCGTGGCGCTCGCCGCGGCGCTCCTGCTGGCCGCCGCGGCGCTGTCGGGCACGGCCGGACCGGCGGACGCCGGACAGCTGGGTGCCGGGCTGCTCCTGCTCGGCCTCGGCTGGTCGTGCGGGCTGGTCGCCGGGTCCACGCTGGTCACCGAGGCCGTCGGACCGGAGCAGCGGCCCACCGCCCAGGGCGGCACCGACCTGCTGATGGGGCTGGGCGCGGCGCTGGCCGGCGTCGTCGGCGGGCCGCTGCTGGCGTGGGGCGGGTACGGGCTGGTGGCCACGGTCAGCGCGGCGCTGGTGCTCCCGCTGGTCGCGGCGTTGCTGCTGGGGAGGGCCGGGGCCCGGCCCTCGCCGTCAGCGGCCGCGGTAGTTGCGCCAGAGCAGCACGAGCATCAGCAGCATGCAGACGGCGATGCCGATCTCCAGGACCGTGTCGAGGGCCGATGACCCGGTGGTGAGCACGCACCCAGCCTAGGCCCGACGGTATATGGTGAAGTCACTTCACGATGAAGGGACTACACCATGCCGGCTGCGGCGGTGGGAGCACTCGACCGACTCCTGGAGGTGACCGTCCTGCTCGGCCGGGACATGGCCGAGGGGCTGGCCGCGCATGGGCTGACGGTCCCCCGGGCGACCCTGCTGTGGCACCTGCGGGAGCACGGGCCGAGCACGCAGCGCGCGCTCGCCGATGCGCTCGGGGTGACCCCGCGCAACGTCACCGGCCTGGTCGACGGGCTGGTGGACGGCGGGCTGGTGACCCGCGAGCCGCACCCCACCGACCGGCGGGCCACGCTCGTGTCGTTCACCGACCGCGGCGCCCGCCTCGTCGACGAGTTCGGCGCGGGGCAGGCCGAGCTCGCCGGCCAGCTGTTCGGCGGGCTCGCGCCCGAGCGGCTCGAGTGCCTCGTGGCGGGCCTGGACGAGGTGCTCGACCGGCTGCGCGCCCTGGTGTCGGGGGTGGCGTCGTGAGCGCCGCCCTCGACCTCCTGCGTCGCGCCGTGGTCTTCGAGGTCGGGATGTGGCGGGCCCTGTACCGGTGGCTGCGCCGCCGCCCCGACGTCCGCCCCGGGGCCGAGTCCTTCCCTTACGCGGGCGCCGTCACGCCGGTGCTCTGGGTGTTCATCGTCGTCTCGGCGATCGAGGTCGTGGTCGTCCACGTCGTCGTGCCGTGGGAGACGGTGCGCCTGGTGCTCGACGTCGCCGGCGTCTACGGCGTCTTGTGGATGCTCGGCATGCTCGCCTCGCTGCGGACGGCGCCGCACACGGTGGACGACGGAGGCCTGCGGGTCCGCCACGGCGCGTCGGTGGACGTCGTCGTCCCCTGGGCCGACATCGCCGCCGTGCGCGTGCGGCGGCGCTCGGTGGAGGGGTCGCGGACGGTGCACCTGCACACCGACGGGCGGCGCCGGGCGGTGTCCGTCGCCGTCGGCGCCTCGACCCAGCTGGACGTCGAGCTGCGGACGCCCCGGGTGCTCCCGCTGCGCCGCGCGGGCGACGAGCCGGTGGAGGAGATCCGCATCGCGGCCGACGACCCGGCGGCGCTGGCCCGCCGGCTGCGCGCCGGCATCGGGGCGGCGCCCGCGCGCTAGCGTCGGGGTGTGCGCCTGCAGGAGTTCTGGTCCCGGCTCGACGAGCAGTTCGGCTCGATGCGGGCTCAGAGCGTCACCCGGGACCACGTCTTCTCCGCCCTCGGCGGCCGGACGGCGCTGGACGCGCTCGAGGCCGGGGTGTCCACCCGGCAGGTCTGGCTGGCCATCTGCGACGAGTACGACGTCCCGCGCAAGGACCGCTGAGCCCGCTCCGGGTTGCGCTGATCCGATCCGGGCCGCGGCGCCGCGGAGGCGCGTGGGGCGGCTGGGGGAGTCCGCGTGTCAGGGTGGCGGTCGAACAGGTGTTCGCCCTACTGTGGGTCCACAGGCCGGGTGTTCCTCCACAGGTCCGGTCGGTCCCCCGGAAGTGTCAGCCCTCGCCCCTAGCGTCGGCATCGACCCGCTCGACACACACGACACCGTGACTTCCCGAAGGTGAGCACCATGGCAACGCTCGACCGCGACAAGGCCCTCGACATGGCCCTGGCCCAGATCGACAAGCAGTTCGGCAAGGGGTCGGTGATGCGGCTGGGCGACTCGCCCGAGGTCGCGATGAAGGTGATCCCGACCGGCTCCATCGCCCTCGACATCGCCCTCGGCGTCGGTGGGCTGCCCCGGGGCCGGGTCGTGGAGGTCTACGGCCCGGAGGCCTCCGGCAAGACGACGGTCGCGCTGCACGCGGTGGCCAACGCGCAGGCGGCGGGCGGCATCGTCGCGTTCATCGACGCCGAGCACGCGCTCGACCCCGACTACGCCCGGGCGATCGGCGTCGACACCGACGCGCTGCTGATCAGCCAGCCCGACACCGGTGAGCAGGCGCTGGAGATCGCGGACATGCTGATCCGCTCCGGTGCGCTCGACCTGATCGTCATCGACTCGGTGGCCGCCCTGGTGCCCCGCGCCGAGATCGAGGGCGAGATGGGCGACAGCCACGTCGGTCTGCAGGCCCGGCTGATGAGCCAGGCGCTGCGCAAGATCACCGGCGCGCTGAGCAACTCCGGGACGACGTGCATCTTCATCAACCAGCTGCGCGAGAAGGTCGGCGTCGTCTACGGCTCCCCGGAGGTCACCACCGGTGGCCGGGCGCTGAAGTTCTACTCGTCGGTCCGCCTCGACGTCCGCCGCATCGAGACCCTGAAGCAGGGCACCGACGCGGTCGGCAGCCGGGTCAGGATCAAGGTCGTCAAGAACAAGGTGGCCGCGCCGTTCAAGCAGGCCGAGCTCGACCTCATCTGGGGCACCGGGTTCAGCCGCGAGGGCGGCCTCATCGACATCGGCGTCGAGCAGGGCTTCGTCCGCAAGTCCGGCGCCTGGTACACCTACGACGGCGACCAGCTCGGCCAGGGCAAGGAGAACGCCCGCACCTTCCTGCGGGACAACCCCGACCTCGCCGACGAGATCGAGAAGAAGATCAAGGAGAAGCTGGGCATCGGGCCGCAGGTGAACGCGCCGGCCGCGGTCGACGCCCCCGACTTCTGAGCCGGTGGGTAGTCGTCTCGGTGGCGGCGGCTTCGGGCCTCCCCGTGGCCGCCGGAGGGCCGCCGCGTCCGCGGACGGGGACGCGGCGGCCACCCCAGAGGAGACGGCCGACGCCGATCGCGATCCCGAGGCTAGGGCGCGCGACATCTGCCTGCGCGCGCTGACCGGAACGGCCAAGACGCGGCGGCAGCTCGAGGAGCTGCTCGCCCGCAAGGAGGTCCCGGCCGAGGCGGCTGCGGCGGTCCTCGACCGCCTCGGCGAGGTCGGGCTCATCGACGACGCGGCGTTCGCCCGCGCCTGGGTGGACTCCCGGCAGACCAGCCGCGGCCTGTCCCGCCGCGCGCTCCAGTCCGAGCTGCGCGCCAAGGGCGTCGACGCCGACGACGCCGAGGAGGCGCTCGCCTCCGTCGACGACCAGGACGAGTGGGACGCCGCCCGCCGGCTGGTCGCCCGGCGCGTGTCGAGCCTGCGGCGGTTCGACCGGGAGACCGCCCACCGCCGGCTGCTGGGGATGCTGGCCCGCAAGGGCTACGGCTCGGGGCTCGCCGGCATCGTGGTCCGCGAGGCGCTCGACGCCGACCGGGACGACGAGGAGGCCGGCGCAGGTCACGCCGAGCTGGGCCTGGACGCGTTCCTCCCCTGAGTCGCCCGGTCCCGCGGCGGCCAGTCGCACCTCCGACCGCGGGACCCCCGGACGACCGACGGCCCCGCACCCTCGCGCGAGGGTGCGGGGCCGTCGTGGCGTCCGGCGCGGCCCGGCGTCGAGCCGGAACCGCCTGGGAGGGCCGCCTCGGGGTCAGACCGCCTCGGGGGTCTCCAGCTTGGCCCAGGCGGTGACGTCGACGGCCAGGCCGTCGGGGGACTCGTCGTCGGAGACCAGCCAGGCCTGCTCGTTGCTGCGGTCGCTCCCCAGCCATGCCTGGACCTGCGCGTCGAAGGTGTCCTCGGTCATGGCGGGGCCGCGGCTGACCGGGCCCAGGAAGGTGAGGTCGACCTCGACCTCGCCCGGGAAGCGCAGCACGAGCCGGCAGCGGGAGCGGCGGTGGCGCGCAGGCGGCACGACCTCACGGACGACGGCGGTCTCGGCGCCGGCGGCCAGGGCGAACTCGGGCGCGGCGGCGCGGACCCGGTTGACGAACTCCTGGGCGGCGTCCGGCTGGCCGTCGGAGGGCCGTGTCACCGCGGGCAGCGGCACGGCTGGGCGAAGTGCGGTGTCCACGACGGTCTACTCGGCCGTGTCCCCACCGGACGTGACCGGAGTCCGTCCCGTCCGCCCCACCCGTCCCGTCCGCCCCGGCGCGGCCCCGATCGGCTCCGCCCGCGTCCGTGTCGGGTCCCCGCGAGGGACGTCAGGCGCCTTGCCCGACGTGTGCCGGACCGGTCGCGGCGGCCGTCGCCACGGTCGTGCCCGACACGCGGCCGCTCCGGGCCTGGCGGGCCTGGATGAACTGGGCGAGCCGGCCGAGCGTGTAGTTGATCGCGATGTAGAGGACCGCGATGACCACGAAGACCTGGATGGGGTTGTCCAGGTTGCGCTGGATGCTCTCGCCCTGGCTCAGCAGCTCGTCGAAGTTGGCCACGAAGGTGACCAGCGAGGTGTCCTTGAGCACCACCACGAGCTGGCTGATGATCGCCGGCAGCATGACCCGGAAGGCCTGGGGGAGCAGGACGATCCGCATCGTCTGGCCGTTGGTGAGGCCGGTCGCCAGCGCCCCCTCCCGCTGGCCCCGCGGAAGCGAGGCGACGCCGGCCCGGATGACCTCGGCGAAGACGACCATGTTGTACGCGGTCAGGCCGATGACCAGCCCCCAGAAGACCTGGCCGCCGGGCAGGCCGCTGAGGTCCACGCCGACGTCGTCGAGCACCCGGACACCGAAGTAGACGAGCACGACGACCGGCAGCCCGCGGAAGAGCTCCACGAGCCCGATCAGCGGGATCCGGCCGACGCGGCCCAGGGACAGCCGGGCGACGGCGATCAGCGTGCCGAGGACGACCGACAGGACCATGGCGACCGCGGCGGCCTTCAGCGTGTTGACGATGCCCTCGCGGATCAGCCGCCAGACCGCGTCGAAGGCCTCGTTGGAGGGGTCGATCAGCGGGCCCCACTTCTCCATCGAGAACTGGTCCCGGTCGTCGAGACGCCGCACCACGACGAAGACGAGGAGCGCGAGCAGCAGGACCCCCACGACCGTCCCGATCAGGGTGCGCCGCCGGGCCCTCGGGCCCTGGGCGTCGTACAGCACCGGCTCGCTCATCGGGCGATCGCCACCTTCCGCTCGACGAGCTGCAGCAGTGCGCCGGCCGGGAGGGTGATGGCCAGGTAGCCGAGGGCGACGCCGACGAAGATCGGCAGCGTCTCCAGTCCCCGGGCACTGGTCAGCGTCTGCCCGGTGCTCCACAGGTCACCGCCGACGCCGAACGCGCCGACGACGGCCGAGTTCTTGAACATCGCGATGACCACGCTGCCCAGCGGCGGGACGACGGTGCGCAGGGCCTGCGGGAGCACCACGTGCCGGAGGCTCTGGCCGAAGGTGAGGCCCAGCGAGCGCGACGCCTCGGCCTGGCCCGCCGGCACCGAGTTGATCCCCGAGCGCACCGCCTCGGCCACGAAGGCCGAGGTGTAGAGGATCAGTCCGGTGATGCCGAAGGCGTAGAAGCTCGCATTGATCCCGAGCTCGGGCAGGCCGAAGGCGCAGAAGAAGAGGACCAGGGACAGCGGGGTGTTGCGGAAGGTCGTGACCCAGAACAGGCCGAACGCCCGCAGCGGGGGGACGGGCGACACCCGGCAGGCGGCGATCACGACGCCGAGCAGCAGGGACCCGACCATCGCCAGCAGGCAGATGCCCAGGGAGGTCAGGAAGCCCTCGACGTACAGGTCGAGGTTGTCGAGGACCGGGCTCACGCGCACTCCTTCCGGGCCGGGACGAGGTCGGGGACAGGGCGCTGCGGCCGGCCCCCGAGGTGGCCGGCCGCAGCGCTCAGCGGGTCAGGAGCAGGGCTGGGGCTCGGGCAGCTCGGGGGTCTCGGTGCCCTCGACCTGGCCGGCGGTGCTCTCCCAGGCCTCGACGTAGGCCTCCTCGTTGTCCGCGAGCGTCTCGTTGATGAACTCGCAGAAGGCGACGTCGCCCTTGGGGATGCCGATGCCGTACGGCTCCTCGGTGAACTGCTCGCCGACGAGCTTGAAGTCGCCGTCGGACTCGGAGACGAAGCCGAGCAGGATGACGTTGTCGGTGGTCACCGCGTCGACCTGGCCGTTGCCCAGGGCGTCGGCGCACTGCGAGTACTCGTCGAACAGGACCAGCTGGTCGTCGCTGGCGAGGTACTCGCGGATGTTCTCCGACGGCGTCGAGCCGGTGACCGAGCAGACGGTCGCGTCGGGGTTGTCGGTGAACGACTCGGGGCCGGTGATCTCGTCGTTGTCGGACGCGACCATGATCTGCTGGCCGGCCTCGTAGTACGGGCCGGCGAAGGAGATCCGCTCGCGGCGGGTGTCGTTGATCGTGTACGTCGCCACGACCATGTCGACCTCGCCGCCCTCCAGGACCTCCTCGCGGACGGCCGACGGGGTCTGGACGAACTCGATGTCGCCCTCCTCGATGCCGAGCGCGCCGGCGATGATCTTCGCGACCTCGACGTCGAAGCCCTCGACCTCGCCCTCGAGGTTCTCCAGGCCGAAGCCCGGCTGGTCGAACTTGGTGCCGACGCGGATGCTGCCCTGCTCGGCGAGCTCGGCCATCGTGGTGCCCGCCTCGAACTCAGGCGTCTCGGCGACCGACGGCTCGGCGGCGTCGCCGCCGCCGTCGTCGTCACTGCCGCAGGCGGCCATGGCGAGTGTGGCGACGGCGACGGTCATGGCGGTGGTGGTGCGGCGGAACCTCATGGACGTGCTCCTCTCGGGTCGGGCGGAGGTCAGTGGGTGAGGATCTTGGAGAGGAAGTCCTTGGCCCGGTCCGACGTGGGCCGGGTGAAGAAGGTCTCGGGATCGGCGGACTCGACGATCCGGCCGCCGTCCATGAACACGACGCGGTTGGCCGCACGCCGGGCGAAGCCCATCTCGTGGGTGACCACGACCATGGTCATGCCGTCCCGGGCCAGCGACGTCATCACGTCGAGGACCTCGTTGATCATCTCGGGGTCCAGCGCCGAGGTCGGCTCGTCGAAGAGCATGACCTTGGGGTCCATCGCCAGGGCGCGCGCGATGGCCACGCGCTGCTGCTGGCCGCCGGAGAGCTGAGCGGGGTACTTGTCGGCCTGGTTGCCGACCCCCACCCGGTCCAGCAGCTCGCGCGCCCGCTTCTCGGCCTCGGCCTTCGAGCGGCGGCGCACCTTGACCGGCCCGAGCATCACGTTCTCGAGCACGGTCTTGTGCGCGAACAGGTTGAAGCTCTGGAAGACCATGCCGACGTCCGCCCGCAGCCGGGCCAGCGCCTTGCCCTCCTCGGGCAGCAGCTCGCCGTCGATGCGGATCTCGCCCTGCTGGATGGGCTCCAGCCGGTTGATCGCCCGGCACAGCGTCGACTTCCCGGAGCCGGAGGGCCCGATGACGACGACGACCTCGCCGGCGTCGATGGACAGGTCGATGTCCTGCAGGACGTGCAGGTCGCCGAACCACTTCTGCACGCCGGCGAGCTGGACGAGAGGACGTCCGTTCTGGCGGTCGGTCACCCTCCGAGACACTAGGGCGGCGCGGTCACCGCGGGTGACCGATGCCGTCACGAAGCGGTAACGAAGCCGGACGGCGGAGCCGCGCCGTACCCTCGTCGGCGACATGGACAGCGCAACCCCGCCCCCCGCGACCCCGGCTGCCGCGCGCACCTACCGGGTGCGCACGTACGGCTGCCAGATGAACGTGCACGACTCCGAGCGGCTCGCGGGCCTGCTGGAGGCCGCCGGGTACGCCGCGGCCGCGGAGGGCGACGACGCCGACGTCGTCGTCCTCAACACCTGCGCCGTCCGCGAGAACGCCGACAACCGGCTCTACGGCAACCTCGGGCACCTGCGGCCGGTCAAGGACGCCCGGCCCGGGATGCAGGTCGCCGTCGGTGGCTGCCTGGCGCAGAAGGACCGCGGGGAGATCGTGCGGCGCGCGCCGTGGGTCGACGTCGTCTTCGGCACCCACAACGTCGGGGCGCTGCCGGCGCTGCTGGAGCGGGCCCGGCACAACGCCGAGGCGCAGGTGGAGATCGCCGAGGCGCTGGAGGTGTTCCCCTCGACGCTGCCGGCCAAGCGGGACTCCGCCTACGCCGGCTGGGTGTCGATCAGCGTCGGCTGCAACAACACCTGCACGTTCTGCATCGTCCCGGCGCTGCGGGGCAAGGAGAAGGACCGCCGTCCCGGCGAGATCCTCGCCGAGGTGCAGGCGCTGGTGGACCAGGGCGTGCTGGAGGTGACGCTGCTCGGCCAGAACGTGAACGCCTACGGCGTCGAGTTCCGCGACCGCGGGGCCTTCGCCGATCTCCTGCGCGCGACCGGGCGGATCGAGGGGCTGGAGCGGGTGCGCTTCACCAGCCCGCACCCGCGCGAGTTCACCGACGACGTCATCGCGGCCATGGCCGAGACCCCGGCGGTCTGCCACCAGCTGCACATGCCGCTGCAGAGCGGGTCCGACGAGGTCCTGCGCCGGATGCGCCGTGGCTACCGGCAGGAGCGCTACCTCGGGATCATCGACCGGGTCCGCGCCGCGATGCCCGACGCCGCCATCACCACCGACATCATCGTCGGGTTCCCCGGCGAGACCGAGGCCGACTTCGAGCAGACCCTCGAGGTGGTCCGGCAGGCCCGCTTCGCCGGCGCGTTCACGTTCCAGTACTCCAAGCGGCCCGGCACCCCGGCCGCCGAGATGGACGACCAGTTGCCCAAGGAGGTCGTCCAGGAGCGCTACCTGCGGCTGACCGCGTTGCAGGACGAGATCAGCTGGGCGGAGAACCGGGCGCAGATCGGCCGCACCGTCGAGCTGCTCGTGGCGGCGGGCGAGGGCAGCAAGGACGCCGCCCGTGGCCGGCTGTCCGGCCGGGCACGTGACGGTCGGCTCGTGCACTTCGCGGCGGCCGACGGCATCCGTCCCGGCGACGTCGTCGAGACGGTGGTGACCGAGGCCGCGCCGCACCACCTCATGGCCGACGGTGCCCTGCTGTCGCACCGGCGCACCCGCGCCGGCGACGCGAGCGAGGCGGGCACGCGGCCCAGCACGCCCGGCATCTCGCTCGGCATGCCGAGGATCGGCGTCCCGGCCCCCCTCCCGGTGCTCACCAGCGGCTGCTGAGGCACCCGGCTGCACGGGCACGCGGCCGGAGACGGCCGGACGACGACGCCCCCGCCCGGGGTCCGGGCGGGGGCGTCGTGCGGTCGGTGCCGGGTCAGCGGCGGGAGGCGGCCTTCTCGGCCTCGGCCAGCCACTCCCGGCGCGTGGCGAGGTTGGCCTGCGCCTCGGAGATCCGCCGTGCGTCGCCCGCCGCCTCGGCCTTCGCCAGCTGCTCCTCGGCCTTGGTGACCGCGGCGCGCATCGAGGTGACCATGGGGTTCTCCGGCGCTGTCCGCACCCGGCCGGCGTCGGCCGCGCCCCGGACGCGCTGCTCGACCGCCTGCATCCGGTCCTCCAGCGTGCGCATGGCGCCCCGCGGGACGTGCCCGATGGCGTCGTAGCGCTCCTGGAGCTTGCGCAGCGCGTTCTGGGCCCCGCGGAGGTCCTTGCTCGGGTCGAGCTTCTCGGCCTCGGCGAGGATCTCCTCCTTGGCCTGCTGGTTGGCCACCTCCTCGGTGGTCCGGGCCTTGTCGGACTCCGTGCGGGCGGCGAAGAACACGTCCTGGGCGGCGCGGAACTGCTTCCACAGGTCGTCGTCGCCGTCCCGGCCGGTCCGGGGCACCGCCTTCCAGCGGTCCATCAGCGAGCGCATGGCCGCGCTGGTCGGGCCCCACTCGGTGGACGTCGACAGCCGCTGGGCCTCGGCGATCAGCTCCTGCTTGGCCGCACGGGCCTCGCCGCGCTGCGCGTCCAGCGAGGCGAAGTGCGCGCCGCGGCGGCGGCCGAAGCCGTCGCGGGCGGCGGCGAACCGCTGCCACAGCGCCTCGTCGGTCTTGCGGTCGATGCCGCGGATGGTCTTCCACTCCTCGACGATCGCCTTGAGGCGGTCGCCGGCGGCCTTCCACGCCGTCGACTCGGCGGCGATCTGCTCGGCCTCGGCGGCCAGGGTCTCCTTGCGCGCGATCTGCGCGGCGCGGTGGGCGGCCTTCTCCGCGCGCGACTCGGCGGCCGCGGCGTCGGCCGTCTCCACCATCGCCCGGGCCCGGGCGGCCAGGCCGTCGAGGTCGCCGACGGCGGTCGCCGTGGGGATCTGCTCGGCCAGTGCCTGCGCCTTGGTCTTGATCTCGCCGGGGTTGCCGGTGTGCGCCTTCAGCCGCGCCTCGAGCAGCCCGACCTCGGTGGCCAGGTCGTCGTAGCGGCGCCCGAAGTGGGCCAGCCCGGCGGCGGGGTCGCCCGCCTGCCACGACCCGACGGCGCGCTCGCCGTCGGCGGTGCGGACGTACACCGTGCCGTCCTCGTCCACGCGCCCCCAGGCGGTGGGGTCCGAGGCCGGTGCGGTGGCCGCTTCGCCGGCCGCGTGCGCCGGGACGTCGCCCGGGGCGGGCGCACCGGCGAGCGAGGCGGCCGCCTCCTCGGGGATCGGCCCCGGCGTGACCGGCTCGGTGGTCCCCTCGGTCGTCCCGGTCTCGAGCGCAGCCCCCTCGGCCGGAACCGGCTCGGCCGTCGCGACCTCCTCGGCCGGAGCCGGCTCGGGGACCGCGGCCTCCTCGGCCGGAGCCGGCTCGGCCACCGCCGCCGTCGGGTCGGCCAGCTCCGCGTCGCCGGGGCTCGGCGCCGCAGGCGTCCCGGCCTCCGGCGCCACGGCCTCCGACCCGGCGGGCTCGGCCGCGAGGATCGACGATCCGGGGGCCCCGGAACCGGTGGCCTCACCGGCCTCGTCGGGCGGGGGGACCTGCTGCGAACCGTCTACGGGGCTCTCCGTGCTCGACACGCACCGCAGTGTCCCACGTCGCATCGGCGACACTGCTGCCGTGACGACTGAACAGGCCGGATCCTCCGCCCCGGACCCGGCTCCGCCGCTGTCGATCGCGTTCTGCCCGAGCCCGCCGCTGCTGCTCCCGGCGGTGGAGGGGCGGGCGGCGCCGGAGACGACGGCGCTGCGCCGGGCGTGCACCGAGGCCGTCGAGGCGCTGCTCGCGACCGCGCCCGGGGCCGTCGTCGTGGTGGGTCCCGCGGCGGAGGGGCGCTACGGGGAGGGCGACGCCGGCGACCTGCGCGGCGTCGGCCTCGACCTCGAGGTCGCCTTCGCCGGCCGGGTGCGCCCCGGGGGACGCCGGACGCCGCCCGCGCTCACGATCGGCGCCTGGCTCCTGGACCAGGCCGGGTACGCCGGGCTCCGGCTGGGCGTGGCCGCCGCCGACCTGGAGACGGTGATGGGGGAGCTGCCCGGCGCCGTCGGCGTGCTCGCCCTCGGCGACGGCTCGGCCCGCCGCAGCGTGAAGGCGCCCGGCTACCTCGACGACGCCGCGGCTCCCTTCGACGCCGCCGTCGCCGCCGCGCTCGCCGCCGGGGACGCCGCCGCGCTCGCCGGGTTGGACCAGGCGGAGGGGGAGCGGCTGCTCGCCGCCGGCGTGCCGGTCTGGCGGGCAGTCGGCCGTGCGGTGGGCGGGCGCGAGGTCGCCGCGGAGCTGCGGTACGACGACGCCCCGTTCGGCGTCGGCTACCTGGTGGCCTCCTGGACGGCGCGGTGACCGCTGCGGTCCCGACCGCGGCGCCGCCGGTGGTCGCCGTGGTGGGCCCGACCGCGACGGGCAAGACCGCGCTGGCGGTCGCCCTGGCGCAGCGGCTGGGCGGGGAGGTGGTCAACGCCGACTCCATGCAGCTGTACCGCGGCATGGACATCGGCACGGCCAAGCCCGACCTCGCCGAGCGGAGCGGCGTCCCGCACCACCTGCTCGACCTCTGGCACGTGCGCGAGCCGGCGTCGGTCGCCGGGTACCGGGACCGGGCGCGCGCCGAGGTGGACCGCCTGCGGGCGGCCGGCGTCGTGCCGCTGCTGGTGGGCGGCTCGGGCCTGTACGTGCGCGCCGTCCTCGACGAGCTGGACTTCCCCGGCACCGACCCGCAGCTGCGCGCCCGGCTCGAGGCGGAGCTGGCCGACGTCGGCCCCGCCGCGCTGCACGCCCGGCTGGCCGACGTCGACCCGGCCGCGGCCGCGGCCGTGCTGCCCAGCAACGGCCGGCGCATCGTGCGCGCCCTGGAGGTGGGAGAGCTGACCGGCCGCCCCTTCCGCGCGTCGCTGCCCCAGCCGCGGCCGCACTACCCGGCCGTCGTCGTGGGGCTGGACCGCGACCCGGCCGAGCTCGACGAGCGGATCGCGCGGCGGGTCGACCGCATGTGGGCCGCCGGCCTCGTCGCCGAGGTGGAGGCGCTGGCCGCCGACGGCCTGCGGGAGGGGCCGACTGCCTCGCGGGCGCTGGGCTACGCGCAGGTGCTGGCCCAGCTCGACGGGGAGCTGACCGCCGAGGAGGCCCGCGAGCGCACCGTCGTCGCCACCCGGCGGTTCGTCCGCCGGCAGCGGTCCTGGTTCCGCCGCGACGCCGCGACCACGTGGTTCGACGCCGCCCGCGCCGACCTGGCCGACGCCGTGGGGGAGCTGCTGGCCGCCCGTACGATCGGGGGGTGAGCGCGCGGGTGCTGGTCGGGCACGGCACGGAGAACGACTTCGTCGTCCTCCCCGACCCCGACGGCGACCGCTGGCCCGAGAGCCGGCTGGACGCCGCGATGGTCCGCCGGCTGTGCGAGCGCCGCGCCGGGCTCGGCGGGGACGGCGTCCTGCGGGTCGTGCGCACCGTGCACGTGCCCGACGCCGCCGACGTGCTGGGCGACGACCTCGCCCGCTGCGAGTGGTTCATGGACCACCGCAACGCCGACGGGTCGCTGGCCGAGATGTGCGGCAACGGCATCCGGCTGTTCCTGCACGTGCTGGTCACCGAGGGCCTGCTGGACCGCGCCGCGTGCGCCGACGGCGTGTGGGTCGGCACCCGGGGCGGGCCCCGGCGGGTGGGCGCCGGCGACGACGGCACCTACTGGGTGGACATGGGCCCGGCGCGGGAGTTCGGCCGGGGCGCGGCGGAGCTCGCCGGGCAGCGCTTCGAGGGCCTGGCCGTGTCGATGGGCAACCCGCACCTGGTCTGCCTCACCGACGCCGACCTCGACGCGCTGGACCTCACCGCGCCGCCGCGCTTCGATGCCGCGTTGTTCCCCGACGGCGTCAACGTCGAGCTCGTGACGCTGCTGCGGGGAGCCGGCGGGGGCCGCGACAACGAGGGCACGGATGCCCACGTCCGGCTGCGCGTGCACGAGCGCGGGGTGGGGGAGACCCGCTCCTGCGGCACCGGGGCCTGCGCCGCGGCCTACGCCGCGCTGGTGGCCGACGGCGCGGCCGCCGGGACCGTCGTGGTCGACGTCCCCGGCGGCCGGCTGACGGTGGACGTCGGACCCGACACCACCGTGCTCCGCGGTCCGGCCGTCGTCGTCGCGGCCGGCGAGCTCACCCGGGAGTGGCTCGCCGGCTGACCGCCCCCGGGGCCGGCTGACCGCCCCTCAGGGGTTGTCGGGGGTGTCGGCCCGGGTCTCCGGCTCGTCGGTGGGGGCCTCGGGCTTGTCGGCGGGCCCCACGTTGCCGGTGCCGCGCGGTCTTCCCTGCCCGGTGTCCTGGTCCGCGCCCCCGAACGGGTTGCGCGGCACGTCGAGCCCGGCCGGGTCGCGGCCCGGGTCCTCCATGTCGGCGTCGCTGCTGGTGCTCACGGGTGGCCTCCTCGTCGATCGGCGTCCCGCTGCCGTACCCCGTCCGGTTCGGGATGCATGCGGGGCCGGCCGGTGTTGTACCCGTCGATGACACGAGCAGCGACCTCCACAGAAGCCACAACTCAGGTGCCCCGCGCCGACGCGCGTGTCACGCTGGACCCGATGACGACCGCACAGAACCGCGCCGTGCTCGCCGACGCGCAGGACCGGGCCCAGCGCGCGGAGGGCAGCACCCCGCCCGCGGACGAGACGGTGCGCCCGGCGCCGGCCGGCCAGTGGGACGAGCCCGACGACACCGCGGGCAGCTACGACCTCGAGCAGCGCAGCGGGCTGCGCCGCGTCGCCGGGCTGTCCACCGAGCTCGCCGACGTCACCGAGGTCGAGTACCGCCAGCTGCGCCTCGAGCGCGTGGTGCTGGTCGGCGTCTGGACCGAGGGCACCCAGGCCGACGCCGACCGCTCCCTCGCCGAGCTCGCCGCGTTGGCCGAGACGGCCGGCTCGCAGGTGCTGGAGGCGGTCAGCCAGCGGCGCTCCACCCCGGACGCCGGTACCTACGTGGGGTCGGGCAAGGCCATCGAGATCCGCGACATCGTGGCCGCCACCGGCGCCGACACCGTCATCTGCGACGGCGAGCTCACCCCCGGCCAGCTCAACGCGCTGGAGAAGATCCTCAAGGTGAAGGTCGTCGACCGGACCGCGCTGATCCTCGACATCTTCGCCCAGCATGCCAGCAGCCGGGAGGGCAAGGCCCAGGTCGAGCTGGCGCAGATGCAGTACATGCTGCCGCGACTGCGCGGCTGGGGTGAGTCGCTGTCCCGGCAGGCCGGTGGCCGCGTCGCCGGCGGTGGCGGCATCGGTACCCGCGGCCCCGGTGAGACGAAGATCGAGACCGACCGGCGGCGCATCCGCTCGCGGATGAGCAAGCTGCGCCGCGAGATCGCGGACATGTCGACGGCGCGGGCGACGCAGCGGTCCAGCCGCGACCGCAACGCCGTCCCCAGCGTGGCGATCGCCGGGTACACCAACGCCGGCAAGTCCAGCCTGCTCAACCGGCTGACCGGCGCCGGGGTGCTGGTGGAGAACGCCCTGTTCGCCACGCTGGACCCGACCGTGCGCCGGGCCGAGTCGCCCGACGGCCGCGAGTACACCCTCACCGACACCGTCGGGTTCGTCCGGCACCTGCCGCACCAGCTCGTCGACGCCTTCCGGTCCACGCTCGAGGAGGTGGCCGCCGCCGACCTGCTGCTGCACATCGTCGACGGCTCCGACCCCGACCCGCTCGGTCAGGTCGACGCGGTCCGGGTGGTCCTGCAGGACATCGACGCCCGATCGGTCCCCGAGCTCATCGTCGTCAACAAGGTCGACGCGATGACCGAGGAGGACGTGCTCACCCTGCGCCAGGCGCTGCCCGGTGCGGTCTGGGTGTCCGCCCGGACGGGGGAGGGGATCGACCGCCTCCGGGAGGTCGTCGCCGCGCGGCTGCCGCACCCGGAGACGGAGGTCGACGTCCTGGTCCCCTACGACCGCGGGGACCTCGTCGCCCGGGTCCACCGGGACGGCGAGGTGCTCAGCGAGAGCCACGAGGACGGCGGCACGCGGCTGAACGCCCGGGTCGACGGCGCCCTCGCCGCTGCCCTCGGGGAGTTCTCCGCACCCGTCGCCTGAACGGCGCGAGGCCTCCGCGTGGCGTCTCCCGTCCCGTCGAGGTCACGGCGGGGTCACGGCCCCGGTACCGTGAGCCGGTGACGAGTGGCGTGGTGCGTCGGTCGCCGGGCGTCCCGGCCGCCGGGACACCGGCGCCGGAGCACACGCCCGTCGTGACGATCGGACGGCCGTCGTGGTGGGCGCTGGCGGTGGCGCTGGTCGTCGGCGTCGTGCTGACCGTCGACCTCCTCGCCGGCGGCCTCACCCAGCACGTCGACGGGTGGATCTCCGACACGGTGGGTGGCTGGGGGCTGCGGGACACCGACGCCTACGGCCCGCTCTACTGGGTGACGCAGATCGGCGGGCGCGGGACGATGCTCCTGGTCCTCGTCGGCCTGGTCGGCTGGCTCGGCGGGCGGCACCGCACCATCCGGCCGCTGCTGCGGGTCGTCGTCGCGCTGGTGCTGCTCACCGTCGCGGTCTACAGCCTGAAGTACGCCATCGGACGGACGGCCCCCGGCCACGGCGGCGACTTCCTGCACCACCCCGAGGGCCAGTCGTTCCCCTCCGGGCACCTCGCCAACGCGGTGCTGCTGTGGGGCGTGGCCCGGTGGCAAGCCGCGCAGTACGGCATGGCGCCGTGGGCCCAGCGGCTCTTCTGGGGGCTCGCGGTCGTCGGGCCCGTGCTGTGCACCCTCGCCATGATCGCCCTGGACTTCCACTGGCTCAGCGACGCCGTCGTGGGGGCGGCGGTGGGCGTGCTGCTGTTGGGCGTGGTTCACGCACTGGACACGCTCGTCCTGTCACGCTGGGTGGGTGCGCGAGCGGGCCCGCTGTTGTCGTGACCGCGCCGGGGCGGCTCGCGTGCTGGTGGGCGCCGCCGTCCTGACCGCCGTCCCGCTCGCCGCTCCGGCGGCGCATGCGGAGGAGGTCGCGCCCCCGGTCGTGCAGTGCGAGATCACCGACCCGGGACTGCCCGAGCTCTCGGGCCTGGTGGTCGGCGCCGACGGCACGATGCTGGCGATCAACGACGGCGGCGACCAGATCGCCGTCCACGTGATCGACCCCGCCTGCAGGGTCACCGCGGTGCACACCGCCGCCGTGGACCCCTACGACCCCGAGGACCTCGCCGTGGGGCCGGACGGGACGCTGTGGCTGGCCGACACAGGCGACAACACCGGCACGCGGGAGACGATCGCGTTGATCGCCCTCCGCCCGGACGACACCACCAGCGTCTACCGGCTCCGCTATCCCGACGGACCGCACGACGCGGAGGCGTTGCTGCTCGCCCCGGACGGCACGCCCTACATCGTGACCAAGGAGGTACTGGGCTCCAGCGACGTGTTCCGGCCGGTGGCCGCGCTGGAGGCGAACGGGACCGTGGGCCTGGTCGAGGTGGCCTCGGTGGACCTGACGCTGACCGGGACCCCCGGCGGCCCGGTGGGCCGGGCCGGTCAGCTCCTCGTGACCGGGGGTGCCGTGGCCGCGGACGGGCACGCTCTGGCACTGCGGACCTACACCGACGCCTACGTCTGGCCGCTGGCCGGCTCCGACGTCGCCGCCGCCCTCGCGGCCGAGCCCGTGCGGATCCCGCTGCCGGACTCCCCGCAGGGGGAGGCGATCAGCTTCTCCGCCGACGGGGTCTCCCTCGTGGTGGCCAGCGAGGGACTGCCCAGCGCCGTCACCGTCGTCGCGGTACCGACGGTGACCGCGCCGGCCGGTGCGACCGGCGCCCCGGACGGGTCGCTCACCGACGTGCTCACCGAGACCGAGGAAGGCGTCTCCCCGGTCACCGCGGGCCTGGTGGCCGCGGTCGTGGCGACCGTGGTGGTCTGGCTGCTGGGCCGGGCGCGCCGGCGCGGCGCGCCCCCGGGTGGGGTCTCCCGCAGCTGACCACGCGCCGGCCGCCGCCCGTGGCGGGTCAGACCCTGCGGAGCACCGTCACCACGCGGCCGAGCACGGTCGCGTCGTCGCCCGGGATCGGCTCGTAGGCCGGGTTGTGCGGCAGCAGCCACACGTGCCCGTCCTTGCGCTTGTAGGTCTTCACCGTCGCCTCGCCGTCGATCATCGCGGCGACGATCTCGCCGTTCTCGGCGGTCGGCTGCTGGCGGACGACGACCCAGTCGCCGTCGCAGATGGCCGCCTCGACCATCGAGTCACCCGCGACGCGCAGCATGAACAGCGTCCCCTCGCCGACGAGCTCGCGGGGGAGGGGGAAGACGTCCTCGACGGCCTGCTCGGCCAGGACCGGGCCACCGGCGGCGATGCGCCCGACGAGCGGCACGTAGGTGGGCACGGGGCTCGCGGTGTCGTCGGCGACCGGCGGGAGCGCGGCCGCCGCACCGCCGCCGACCACGGTCTCGCCCGGCAGCCGGACGTCGAGGGCGCGCGGACGGTTCGGGTCGCGGCGCAGCCAGCCCTTCTTCTGCAGCACCGACAGCTGGTGGGCGACCGAGGACGCCGAGGAGAGCCCGACGGCCTCCCCGATCTCGCGCACGGACGGCGGGTAGCCGCGGCGCTCGATCGAGTCGCGGATGACCTCCAGCACGCGGCGCTGCCGCTGGGTCAGGCCGTCACCGGCCTCGCTGCGGTCGGGGAAGGTGCGGACCTCCCCGGCCGGAGCCGGCGCGGTGCCGACCGCCGTGCCGGTCACCGTGCCGTCTCCGCGGCGTGCGCCGCCGCGTCCCCCCGACGTCCCGCTCGTGCCCGCCACGTCTCCTCCTCGCCGGCCGTGTCGCCACGACTCGTCCGTCCACCCGTCGGCATCGGACGCGTTCCCTGCGGCCGGCGACGGGCGGTGCCCGCTCGGACCGTAGCGCGTCGGGGCGCCGTCCTCAAACACATGTTCGAAGTCGTCGGGTGTCGGGTGGTTCCTGTCGGCGTCGTGCGGTAGACATCGCACAGCTGTTCGATTCGAACGGGTGTTCGGTCACCGCGGGGCGGTGGCGGTCGCGGAGGAGGCACTGGGGTGGCGGGCACAGGGCGCGAGGTCGGGTCGGCCGGCGGGGGTACGGGGCTGCGGGTCGCCGGGCCGGTCCGGCCGGTGGGGGAGCGGGGCGGGAGTCGCGGGCCGGCTCGTCCGGTCGGTCCGGTGGCCGGTGCACCGCCCGCGCGGCGGGACGCGGTGCGGCCCGGGGCACGCCCGGTCCGCCTGTCCGGCGGTGGGTCGCCGGTGCGGGCCGGCGCCGTCCACGCCGTCGCTGCCGGCGAGGGGCCCCTGCGGCTGACCCGGCGGGGCTGGTGCGCGCTCACGGCGCTCGCGGTGGCGGCGCTGGCCCTGGCGTTCCTCGTCCTCTCGGCGGTGCTGGGCGCCGACGGTGAGCTGGAGCTCGCCGGGGGCAGCAGTGTCGTCGTCCAGCCCGGCGACACGGTGTGGTCGATTGCGGCGGAGGTGGCCGGGTCGGGGGACGACGTCCGCGCGGTCGTCGACGCGATCGAGCACCTCAACGACCTCGAGGGCGCCACCGTCGTCCCGGGCCAGGTGCTCGAGCTGCCCTGAGCGGCGAGTCGGCGTGTGGTGCCTCGACGATCCTGCCGCCGATGTTCGTCAAGCCTCGGGGCGGTGTCCTCCGCCGGGGAGCGGGGGGACCCGACCTACGGTTCTGTCGTGCCCATGGACCAGCGCCGCCGAGCAGTGGCCTCCATCGCCCAGCCCCTCGACGCGGAGGTCCTCGTCGACGACGCCTGGCGGCCCGGCGCCGTCCTCGGCTGGCAGCACGACGACTCCGGGAGGTGTGCGGCCCAGGTGCGCGTCAGCCTCCCCGGTGGGGCGCAGGAGCGGCGGGTCGGTCTCGACGAGGTGCGCCTGCCGGAGGCCCCTGGAGCGGCGGCGTCGTCGCCGGAGCCGCCTGCCGCGACGGTGGTCATGAGCCGCGTGGAGCTGCGCGGGCTCCTGGCGGCCGGCCTGCCCGCGCGCGCCGTGGTGCGCCGGCGCCGACACGGGAGCGACCTCACGGCCGAGCTGCCGGTCGTGCGCTGTGCCGAGTCCGCCGGGGCCCCCGTGCCTCTCCGCGCCGCGGAGGCCCCTGGCCGCCACCGTGCGCCGGGTGGCCGGCACCGCGCGGGCGACGACGTCGCCGAGGGGGCGTCGCCGGACCTGCTGACCCGGCCCATCCGGCTGGACGACGTGGCCGCGTGGTCCTGGAGCACCTCCTCGGCCGTCGCCCGCTGACGGACGTCGGCGACCCGCGCCCGGGCGCCGGCCGACACGCCCTACACCCGACGAGGGTCGTCGCGCACGCCGCGGACGGCCTTTGTCGGCGTGTCCGTGTGACGGGTGGTGTGTCTGACGTCCGCAGGTCACGAGCGGGTTGCGCGGGAACACGCCACGCGCGACAGCGCTTGCACATCTAGTGGGGACCTGCCTAGGGTTCCCCCACATCTAGTAGTTGCACCGATGTAAGTCCGTCCACAGGGCGTCCTCAGCTCTTCCCCGGGATGTGCACCGGTTGTCCCCAGGAGGGTCCACAGAGGGCCCGCCGGAGGGGCGCCCGGTCGTCCTCGCGGGGCGGACCGGGGAGGTGCGGGACCGGGGAGGGGGAACCGTCGTGCGCTGTCCCTTCTGCCACAACCCGGACAGTCGGGTCATCGAGACCCGCGAGGCCGAGGAGGGCGCGACGACGCGCCGCCGCCGGTCCTGTCCCGCCTGTGGGCGCCGCTTCACCACGGTGGAGGAGGCGGTGCTCGCCGTCGTCAAGCGCAGCGGGGTGAGCGAGCCGTTCAACCGCAGCAAGGTCGTCGCCGGGGTGCGCCGGGCCTGCCAGGGCCGGCCGGTCGACGAGGACCAGCTGCAGAAGCTCGCCCAGCAGGTGGAGGACGCGATCCGGGCGACCGGCGCGGCCGAGGTGCCCGCCCACGAGGTGGGGCTGGCGATCCTGCGACCACTGCGGGAGCTCGACGAGGTCGCCTACCTGCGCTTCGCCAGCGTCTACCGGGCCTTCACCTCGCTCGAGGACTTCGAGAAGGAGATCAGCGAGCTCCGGGCCCGGCACCTGACCGCCGGGACCCTGCCGCTGCCCGGCATGCAGCCGGAGCAGCCCGTCGGCCGCCGGCGGGGTGGGAGCCGCAGCCAGAACACGTCCGACGGCACGGCCGCCGTCCCCTGAGAACTGTCAGTACCACCCGCTAGAACAGAGTGCGGCTCCCTTCCCAAGCCGCCGCCTCACCAGCACAGCCACAACCAGAGGGAGAGCTCAGTGACCGAGACCGAGGACCGCCTGTCGGGCCGCACGCGTCGCGCTGCCAAGGCGCCGGCGCGGGGGAAGGGGCTGAAGGTCAAGCGGGTCTTCACGACCCCCGGGGTGCACCCGTACGACGAGGTGACCTGGGAGCGTCGTGACGTCGTCATGACCAACTGGCGGGACGGCTCGATCAACTTCGAGCAGCGCGGCGTGGAGTTCCCCGCCGAGTGGAGCATCAACGCCACCAACATCGTCACCACGAAGTACTTCCGCGGCGCCGTCGGCACCCCGCAGCGCGAGACCAGCCTCCGCCAGCTCATCGACCGGGTGGTGCTCACCTACGGCGCCGCCGGTCGCGAGCACGGCTACTTCGCCACCGAGGGCGACGCCGAGGTCTTCGAGCACGAGCTGGCCTGGATGCTGCTGCACCAGTACTTCAGCTTCAACAGCCCCGTCTGGTTCAACGTCGGCACGAGCGCGCCGCAGCAGGTCAGCGCCTGCTTCATCCTCGCCGTCGACGACGAGATGGACTCGATCCTCAACTGGTACCGCGAGGAGGGGCTGATCTTCAAGGGCGGCTCCGGCGCCGGCCTGAACCTCTCCCGCATCCGCTCCTCCAAGGAGCTGCTGTCCTCCGGCGGCACCGCCTCGGGCCCCGTCAGCTTCATGCGCGGGGCCGACGCCTCGGCCGGCACCATCAAGTCCGGTGGCGCCACCCGCCGCGCCGCGAAGATGGTCGTCCTCGACATCGACCACCCCGACATCGAGGAGTTCATCGAGACCAAGGCGCGCGAGGAGGACAAGATCCGCGCGCTGCGCGACGCCGGGTACGACATGGACCTCGGTGGCCGGGACATCACCAGCGTCCAGTACCAGAACGCCAACAACTCGGTCCGCGTCTCCGACGAGTTCATGCGTGCGGTCGAGGAGGGCACCGACTTCGGGCTGCGGGCCCGCATGGACGGGTCGGTCCTCGAGACCGTCGACGCCAAGGCGCTGTTCCGCAAGGTCACCCAGGCGGCCTGGGAGTGCGCCGACCCGGGCATCCAGTACGACGACACGATCAACGACTGGCACACCAACCCCGAGACGGGCCGGATCAACGCGTCCAACCCGTGCTCGGAGTACATGAGCCTCGACAACAGCTCGTGCAACCTGGCGTCGCTGAACCTCATGAAGTTCCTGAAGGACGACGGCACCTTCGACTCCCGGAACTTCGTCAAGGCCGTCGAGCTGATCATCACGGCGATGGACATCTCGATCTGCTTCGCCGACTTCCCGACCGAGCCGATCGGCGAGACCACCCGCGCCTACCGGCAGCTGGGCATCGGCTACGCCAACCTCGGTGCGCTGCTCATGGCCACCGGACACGCGTACGACTCCCGCGGCGGGCAGACGCTGGCCGCGGCGATCACCTCGCTGATGACCGGCACCGCCTACCGCCGCTCGGCCGAGCTGGCCGGCATCGTCGGCGCCTACGACGGCTTCGCCCGCAACGCCGACGCCCACGCCCGGGTGATGCGCAAGCACGCCGCGGCCAACGACGCCATCCGCCCGGTCGGTGCCGACGACGCCGACGTGCTCAAGGTCGCGACCGCCCAGTGGCAGGAGTGCCTGGAGATCGGCGCGGACAACGGCTGGCGCAACGCGCAGGCCTCCGTCCTGGCCCCCACCGGGACCATCGGCTTCATGATGGACTGCGACACGACCGGCATCGAGCCGGACTTCTCGCTGGTCAAGTTCAAGAAGCTGGTCGGCGGCGGCTCCATGCAGATCGTCAACCAGACCGTGCCGCGGGCGCTGCGCAGCCTGGGCTACCAGGACGAGCAGGTCGAGGCGATCGTCGAGTTCATCGCCGAGCACGGCCACGTCGTCAACGCCCCGAGCCTGCGCCCGGAGCACTACGAGGTCTTCGACTGCGCGATGGGCGAGCGGGCCATCTCCCCGATGGGCCACGTCCGGATGATGGCCGCGGTGCAGCCGTTCATCTCCGGCGCCATCAGCAAGACGGTCAACATGCCGGAGACGGCGACCGTCGAGGACGTCGAGAACATCTACTTCCAGGGCTGGAAGCTCGGCCTCAAGGCGCTGGCGATCTACCGCGACAACTGCAAGGTCGGCCAGCCGCTGTCCGGCGGCAAGGGCAAGAACGACGGCACCAAGGACGAGGCGGCGCCGGTCGAGGCCGCTCCGGTCGCCGGCGCGATGTCGCACCCCGTGCGCAAGCGGCTGCCCAAGAAGCGCACCAGCATGACGACGTCGTTCAGCGTGGCCGGCGCCGAGGGCTACATGACCGCCGGCATGTACGAGGACGGCAGCCTCGGCGAGGTCTTCCTCAAGCTGGGCAAGCAGGGCTCGACCCTGGCCGGTGTCATGGACGCCTTCTCGATCGGCATCTCGATCGCGCTGCAGCACGGTGTGCCGCTGGAGACCTACATCCAGAAGTTCACCAACATGCGCTTCGAGCCGGCCGGCATGACCGACGACCCGGACATC
This sequence comes from Trujillonella endophytica, assembly GCF_019799905.1. Taxonomy (GTDB): domain Bacteria; phylum Actinomycetota; class Actinomycetes; order Mycobacteriales; family Geodermatophilaceae; genus Trujillonella; species Trujillonella endophyticus_A. The sequence goes on from NZ_JABGCI010000013.1 coordinate 57,947, forward strand.
CGGATCGCCCAGTCGGTGATGGACTACATCTTCCGGCGCCTGGCCCTGGACCACCTGTCGGTGGACAAGCGCGCGAACCTCGGCATCTTCAGCGCCGAGGAGCGGGCTGCCCAGGTGTCGGGCTACGACACCCCCGCCTCGACCGCCGCGGTGGTCGAGGAGGAGGAGGTCGACGTCGAGGCCCTGCGCGGCTCGGTGCCCACCGAGGCGCCCGCCAAGCCGGAGGCCAAGAAGGACATCAAGGAGGCCCACAGCTCCGCCGAGCTGCTGGAGCTGGTGACCGGGACCGCCACCGACGCGCCGCTGTGCATGACCTGCGGCACGAAGATGCGCCCGGCCGGCAGCTGCTACGTCTGCGAGGGCTGCGGCTCCACCAGCGGCTGCAGCTGATCGGTAGGTGAGGCCGTCGACGGTGGCGGAGCGGAGATCCTCCGCTCCGCCACCGTCGTCGTTCCGGTCACCGCTGCATCCGCGGATCGTGCGTGGGGTCGGCGTACATGGGTGGGCACCCCCGCTCGACCGCCTCGGGGCGCAGTTCGTGGTGCCACGGCTCGTTGGCGTAGATCTGGCACAGCCCGTACTCGTCGCCGTGCACCGACAGCCACGCGGTGGCCGCGAAGGGCCCGATGTCGACGGCGTCCCCGGAGACGTGGGCGGACCTCTCGCGGGTGGCGACCCACCGGGCGGCCGCCTCGACGGAGCCGTACTCGGCCACCGCCTCGCGGAGGAGCTGGTCCTGGTACTCCGCGGACCGCCAGCCGCTGGTGACGGAGAACTCGACGCCGTCGTCGGCGGCTTCCCTCGCCGCTGCGCGCAGGGCCCGGAGCAGCTCGGGATCGAGCCGGGCCACGCCGGGATACGCGTCGTCGAAGACGGTCACGCCGGCCGGGAGCACGCCGTCGTCCACGGTGACCTGACCGTCGGCCCCGGCCGCCGCCCCTCCGGGACCGTCGAGGAACGCGCCGACCGACGACGTCGCCGACGGGGAGAGCAGGGTCCCGGCGACCGCCGCGGTGAGACAGGCGAGGCCGACGGCGGTGCGCCTGGCCGTCCTGCGGGGCCTCGATCGTGCTGCTGTCGTTCGCCTCATGGCGTCAGTGCAGGCGGCGCGCCGTTGCCGGCACGTATGGCGTTGTCGTTACGCCCGCGATAGGTCCGGGCTCGTAGCCTCGCGGCGTGCGCGTGCTGGTCGTCGAGGACGAGCCCTACATGGCAGAGGCCATCCGCGACGGGCTGCGCCTGGAGGCGATCGCAGCCGACCTCGCGGGGGACGGCGACACCGCCCTGGAGATGCTGAGCGTCAACACCTACGACATCGCCGTCCTCGACCGCGACGTCCCCGGGACCTCCGGCGACGCCATCGCCCAGCGGATCGTCGCCTCGGGCAGCGGCATGCCGATCCTGATGCTCACCGCTGCCGACCGGCTCGACGACAAGGCCTCCGGGTTCGAGCTCGGCGCCGACGACTACCTCACGAAGCCGTTCGACCTGCGGGAGCTGGTGCTCAGGCTCCGGGCCCTCGACCGCCGCCGCGCGCACAACCGGCCGCCCGTGCGGCAGATCGCGGGCCTGCGGCTGGACCCGTTCCGCCGCGAGGTCCACCGGGACGGCCGGTACGTCGCACTGACCAGGAAGCAGTTCGCCGTGCTCGACGTCCTCGTCGCCGCCGAGGGCGGGGTGGTCAGCGCCGAGGAACTCCTCGAACGGGCATGGGACGAGAACGCCGACCCGTTCACCAACGCCGTGCGCATCACCGTCTCGGCACTGCGCAAGCGGCTCGGCGACCCCTGGGTCATCGCCACCGTGGCCGGCGTCGGCTACCGCATCGACACGGCCGCAGGCGCCCGGGGCGAGGCGGGCGAGGGTGGATAGGGCGCCCGGTCCGAGCGTCCGCCTCAGGCTCACCCTCAGCTACGCCGGGTTCCTCCTGCTCGCCGGTGCCCTGCTGCTCGCGGCCGTGTGGGTGTTCCTGCTGCGCTACGTCCCCGAGGTGACCACCACCGCGGGCGTCTCCCAGCCCGGCACCGGCGGCCGCCCGCCGAGCCCCGGGTTGTTCATCCCGAACCGGTCCGACCTCCTGGACGCCTTCGTCCCGAAGGCGACCGCAGCGATGGCGTTCCTGCTGGTGTTCGGCCTCCTCGGCGGATGGCTCCTCGCCGGCCGCATGCTCGCCCCCGTGAGCCGCATCGCCGACGCCACCCGCATGGCCGCGAGCGGATCCCTGGCCCACCGGATCCGGCTGGAAGGCCGCAGGGACGAGTTCCGCGAGCTCGCCGACGCCTTCGACACCATGCTCGCCCGGCTCGAGGCCCACGTCGCCGAGCAGCGGAGGTTCGCCGCCAACGCCTCCCACGAGCTGCGCACCCCGCTGGCGATCACGCAGACCCTCCTCGACGTCGCCCGCGACGACCCGGACCGCGACGTCGGTGAGCTCGTCGAACGCCTCCACCACGTCAACGCCCGGGCGATCGACCTCACCGAGGCCCTGCTCGTGCTCAGCCGCGCCGACCAGCAGTCGTTCACCCGGGAGCCCGTCGACCTGTCCCTCGTCGCGGAGGAGGCCACGGAGACGCTGCTCCCGCTCGCGGAGGCACGCGGCCTCACCGTCGAGACCTCCGGCGACGTCAGCCCCACCAGCGGCTCGCCCGCGCTGCTGCTGCAGATGACCACGAACCTCCTGCACAACGCCGTCGTCCACAACGTCCCCGGGGGAACCGTCCGGGTGACCACGGCCGGCCACCCCGGGTCCGTCGCGCTCACCGTCGAGAACACCGGCGCCGAGCTCACGCCGGCGCTGGTCTCGACACTGACCGAACCGTTCCAGCGCGGCAGCGAGCGCATCCGCGGGGACCACGCAGGCGTCGGCCTCGGTCTGGCGATCGTGCAGAGCATCACGCGGGCCCATGACGGGACACTCACCACCACCCCGCGCCCCGGCGGCGGGCTCTGCGTCACGGTGCGCCTGCCGGCCGCCCTCGGTGCGCCGGAGGTGCCTCCGCCGTCGTCGGCCGGCTCGGCGGGCACGATGCGGACATGACCGCCGAGGCCGCACGTCCAGGGAGGACCGGCCGGTGAGCACCCCGGGGGAGACCCGGCCGGAGGACGCGGGGGACCTGATCCGGAGGCTCCACGAGCGCTACCAGGCCCGGGACTGGTCCGCCGCCGAGGCGCTGCTCCACCCGGACGTGCAGCTGCGGATGCCGGCCACCGCCGAGGTGTTCACCGGGAGGGACCGCGTCCTCGCCCTCCAGGTGGACTACCCCGAGCCGTGGGGGGAGCTGCGCGTGCTGCGGGTCGTGGACGGCGGTCCCTGCGTCGCGGCCGTCGAGGTCGAGGTCGCCGCGCCGGACCAGGTGTTCCGCTGCGCGGGCTTCTGGGAGACCCGCGAGGGACTCCTGTACCGCGGCACCGAGTACTGGGTGACCGTCGGGGGCGACGAGCCCGGCCCGCGGTGACCGGCCCGGCGGGGTCCCGCCGTCGTTTGACGCGCTCCCGCAGCGGCTAGGGGCCCACGGCGCCGCACGGTCGTCGGCGCGTACGGCGACGGACGAACGAGGAGCTGCATGCCTGCGAACCCGGGCCCGAGCACGCTGTGGCTGGTCCGGCACGGGGAGAGCCAGGGCAACGTCGCCGACGCCGCCGCCGGGCAGACCGGCGCGGCGCGGCTGGAGCTCGACGTCCGGGACCCCGACGTCCCGCTGTCGGACACCGGCCGCGGCCAGGCCGAGGCGGTGGGCACCTGGCTGCGCGGGCTGCCCGCCGACCAGCGGCCCACCGTGCTGCTGAGCTCGCCGTTCACCCGGGCGGCCGACACGCTGCGGACCGCGGTGTCCGCGGCGGGGCTCGACCTGCCGGTGCGCTACGACGAGCGGCTCCGGGAGCGGGACTTCGGCGCCTTCGACGGGATGACCGGCGCCGGCATCCGCGCCGAGTACCCGGACGAGGCCCGGCGGCGCGACCTGCTCGGCAAGTTCTACTACCGGCCGCCGGGCGGCGAGAGCTGGGCCGACGTCGCGCTCCGGATCCGCAGCGTGCTGCTCGCCGCGGAGCTGCACTGGCCCGGCGAGCGGCTGCTGATCACGTCGCACCAGGCCGTGATCATGGTCTTCCGCTACGTCCTCGAGGAGCTCAGCGAGAAGGAGCTCCTGGATCTCGACAAGCGCGACCCGATCGCCAACTGCTCGGTGACCCGGTACGAGGCCGGCCCGGACGGCGCCCTGCGGCTCGCCGAGGCCAACGCCGTCGACCACCTCACCCGCGCCGAGGAACCCGTGACCGAGGAGGAGCCCGTGACCGGGGAACCCGGTGTCAGCCGTGCCTGACCGCGACCACGAGCTGGTCACCCCGCAGCTGCTGCGCTCCTGGCGGCTGCCCTCGCCGACCGGCGGCAAGGAGTCCCGCGGCCGGATCCTCATCGTCGGCGGCAGCGCCGAGGTCCCCGGCGCTGTCCTGCTCGCAGCCGAGGCGGCGATGCGCGCGGGGGCCGGCAAGCTCCAGGTGGCGACGGCGGCCAGCGTCGCCAGCATCCTGTCGGTCGCCCTGCCCGAGGCGCTCGTCCGCGGGCTGGAGGAGACGCCCGGCGGCGCCCTCGCCGCGGACGGCGTCGACCGCCTGGAGGGACTGGCCGAGGGCGCCTCCGCCGTCCTCATCGGGCCGGGCATGACCGACGTCGAGGAGGCCCAGCGCCTCACCGACCGGCTGCTGCCCACGCTGGAGTGCCCGGTGGTGCTCGACGCCCTCGGCATCGCCAGCGTGACCGCCGACCCCGGCTGCCTGGGGCGGCTGCAGGGGCGGGCCGTGCTCACCCCCAACCCCAGCGAGCTGGCCCTCACGCTGCACCGGGACGCCGACGAGGTCTCCGACGACCTGGCCGGGGCGGCGCTCGACCTGGCCAGGCAGACCGGGGTCACCGTCGCGGTGGGCGGCGTCGTCTCCTGGGTCGCCTCGCCCTCCGGTGCCCTCTGGCGCGACGAGAGCGGCGGCGCCGGGCTGGGGGTCTCCGGCTCCGGTGACGTCCGCGCCGGCGTGACCGCCGGGCTGCTGGCGCGGGGCGCCGAGCCGGACCAGGCGGCCGTCTGGGCCGCCCACCTGCACGGCCGGGCGGGGGAGCGCCTGGCCGCGGCCATCGGCGGCCTCGGCTTCCTCGCCCGCGAGCTGCCGGCCGAGATCCCGCGCGTGCAGGCCGAGATCGAGATCTGACCCCCCGCCTACGCCGCCGCGAAGGGCCGCACGAAGGCCGAGATCATCGGGTGCAGCTCCGCGGTCAGCGTCCCCGAGGTGACGGCCGGGTCGCCCTCCCGCACCCGCTCGGCGTCGGCCGGGTCGTCGACCTCGAGGACGCCGAGCCCCCACGCGCCGGTGGGCTCGGCGACCGGGCCGAACACCACCGCGGTGCCGCGGGCGAGCAGGCCGTCCCAGTAGTCGCCGTGCGCCTGCATGACCGCGGCCTCCGCCGGGCTCATCGTGGAGGCGAAGTCCGGCCGCGGGGGCAGGAGCTTGTAGAGGAAGTACTGCTTGTCGCTCATCGGGGGTCCTCGGGAGGGGTGTCGGGCGGCGCACCGAGGGTGGCCGCGAAGGAGCCGAGGATGGTCGCCCACCCCCGGGTGAAGGAGCCGCCGGCGTAGCCGCCCGGGAGGGCGCAGTCGTCGGTCAGCTCGGCGTCGCTCAGCGCCTCCCAGCCGCGGTGCTCGACCGCGACGAGGGTGCGGGCGGCGCCCAAGGCGGTGAAGGTCAGCTCGACCTCGGTCGCGGTCCCGGTGACCAGCCAGCTCATCGCGAACCGGTGCGGCGGCTCCCAGGTGCGCACGGTGCCCCAGTCGACGGTGCTGCCGTCGTCCCAGGTCTCGTAGACGCGGCCGCCGGGACGCTGCTCGAACGTCACGTCCCGGACCCGCCCGCCGCCGGCGGAGAACGGCTCCACCGGCCACCAGGCGCCCATCGTCGCCACGAACACCTCGAAGGTGTGCGCGCGGTCGCTGGCGACCACGGTCGACTGGCGGATCGGCGGCCGGCGCAGCGGCAGCACCGTCGCGCTCGGGAGCTCCCTCCCCGACGTCATCGGATCTCCTCCTCGGAGCGCTCGCGGGCGGCACGGTCGGCCTCCACCAGGCGCCGGGCGTCATCCAACGCCGACGCCCACATGTCGTCCAGGAACTCGCGCAGCCCGGCCAGGCCCTCCGGTCGCGCCCGGTACAGCCGCCGGGTGCCGTCCCGCCGCTCGGTGAGCAGGCCGGCGCCCTTCAGCACGGTGAGGTGCTGGCTGACCGCCGTCCTCGTCACCTCGAACGCGGCCGCGATCTCGCCGGCGGCCAGCTCGTCGTGCGCCACGAGGCGCAGGATGGCCCGGCGACGCGGCTCGGCCAGTGCGCGCATCGCCTCGTCCAGCGGCTCCCCGGCCGCCGCGGCTGCTCGCGAGGGCATCGGTCAGCCCCACAGCCCCACGGTGTTGCCGTCCGGGTCGGCGAACAGGGCGAACCTGCCGTAGCCGCCGGGCAGGTCGGTCGGCGGCACGAGCCGCGCGCCGCCGAGCTGCTCGGCCCGCTGGAGGGTGGCCTCCAGGTCCTCGACCCGGACGTAGATCCGGACGCCGGCCGTGTCGCCGTCCTCGACCGGGCCGATGCCGCCGCCGATCGCCTCCTGGCCGGCGCCGGTGTCCACCAGCCCGTACCCGCCCATCTCGGGATCTGCCGCGACCCGCCAGCCGAAGAGGTCGCCGAAGAACCGCTGCGCCCGCTCGGAGTCGGGGCTGCTGACCTCGAAGAACGCCACCGGAGCACCCATGACCGCCTGCCTCTCGCTCGATGTCCGTCAGTAGTTGCGAACGTTAGCGATAACTGACGGACGGGCGCAAGGGGTCAGCCGACCGGGGCCGTGGCGGGCCGCGCGGCCGCTCGTCCGCGCGGGAAAGACCTGTTCACGGCTCGGCCGGTCGGTGCGTAAGGTGCCGGGCGCGGTGTCGACGGCTCGCCTCCCGGAGGACGTCGCCGGCCCCAGGGCCGGCGCGCGGTCGCCCCGTGCGTCGCGCCGCGCCGGCCGGCACACCGCGGGGGACCCCCGTCCGGGTGAGCCGGGAGCCGGAGCCGGCCCCGGAGGGGCCCCGCATGGTCAAGACCGGGCGCCGACCCGCCGATGGGGACGTCGACAGCTGCAGGACGAGGAGATGGGGAGGCAGGCGTGACCGAGACGGCGATCGTCCGTGGATCACGGTCGTTCGTGTCCGGGGACCGCTTCGGTGCCCTCGACCTCGACGGCGCGCCGGCATCCGCGCCCGGCACCTGGCTGCGTCGCCCGTCGCGGCTGACCTGGTGGTCGGAGATCCTGCTGCTGGCCGCCCTGTACGGCATCTACTCCCTGGTCCGGAACAGCGTCGGGGACGTCAGCGCGCTGGCCTTCGAGAACGCGACCGCGATCCTGCACCTCGAGGACGCCTGGGACCTGGCGGTGGAGCGGGGGCTCAACGACTGGGTCCAGGGCTCCGCCGCGCTCGCCGCCGTCGTGGCGCTGCACTACGCCACGCTGCACTTCCTGGTCACGCCGGCCGTCCTGGTCTGGCTGTACCGCCGGAGGCGTACGGAGTACCGCGTCGTCAGCGGCACGCTCATGGCGACGACGGCGGTGGCCCTGCTCGGCTTCTACCTGATGCCGACCGCCCCGCCGCGGCTGATGCCCTCGGAGCGCTTCGTCGACGTCATGAGCCAGACCGCGAGCTGGGGCTGGTGGCCGGCCTCCGGCGCGCCGGCGAGTGACGCCATCAGCAACCAGTTCGCCGCGATGCCGTCCCTGCACTGCGCGTGGGCGCTCTGGTGCGGCATGGTGCTGGTCGTGATGGTGCGCCGTACCTGGGTCCGGGTCATCGGGGTGCTCTACCCCCTGAGCACCTTCTTCGTCGTCATGGGCTCGGGCAACCACTTCCTGCTCGACGTGGTCGCCGGAGCGGTCCTGCTGCTCCTCGTCGGCGGCGCGGTCCTCGTGGGGGCCCGTCAGCTGCAGAACCGGCGGACGACGGTCGCCACGGCGTGACCGCGGTCGCGGCTCGCCCCGCGACCGGCCGGCACGGCCCGTCGGAGGGCCGGCCCGGCCCCTGGCGGCTGCTCGCCGCCGCCGGACCCCTGCTCGCCGCGGCCGCGGCCGCCGTCGGAATGGCGCTGCTGAACACTCCCGTGGGGGACCTGCAGGCGGCCATCGCCCGCGAGCGCGCCGCCGCGTCCGGTGTCGGGGTCACGTACTGGTTCAGCTGGTACGGCGGGCTGTCGCCCGGCACCTACTCCTCCCTCGTCCCCGTCCTCTCGCTGGCCGTCGGCTCGTTCGGCCTCCTGGTGCTCGCCACCCTGGGGACGACGGCCCTCGGCGGGCCGCTGTCGCGGGGCACCGCGCACCCCGAGCTGCTCCGGTGGTGCGTGTGCGCCGCGGCCGTGAGCAACATGCTCTCCGGGCGGGTCGCCTTCGCCGTGGGCGCGGTCATCGCGGTCGCCGCGGTGCTGGCGGTGCGGCGCGGGCACGTCGTCCTCGGTGGCCTGCTGATGGCCGTCTCCGGGCTGGCCACCCCGCTGGCGCCCGCCTTCGCGGGGCTGGCCACCGTGCCCCTGCTCGCGTCCGGCGGGCACCGGTCGCCCCGGGTGCGGTGCGTCCTGCTGGGTGCCGCCGCCGGCGTCGCCGTCCCGGTCGTCGCGTTCGGCGCGGCCGGCTGGCAGCCGTTCCCCGGGCACGCGCTCGGCTGGGCGGCCGTCGTCGCGCTGGCGGCGCATCCGGCGCTGCGGCGGACCGGCCAGGCCTGGCTGGTGCCGGTGGCCGTCCCGGTGACGGTCCTGCTCTTCCTCGTGCCCACCGGTGTCGGCTCCAACCTGGGCCGGTTCTTCGCGCTCGTGCTGCCCTGCGTCGTGCTCGCGTGGTCGCACTGGAGGGGGCTGCGGCTGGCGCTGGCGCTGCTGCCCTCGCTGGCCTGGCTGGTGCAGGTGCCGGTGCACGACCAGACCGACGTCCTGGCGGAGGGCTACAGCGGCGACGACTACGCGACGCTGCAGCACGCCCTGCTGGCGCGGGAGGACCTCGACGGCCACCGGGTGGAGCTGCTCGACAACCGCAGTCACGTCGGCTCCCACCGGCTCGGCCCCGAGGTGCTGCTGGCGCGCGGCTGGGAGAACCAGGCCGACGCGGAGTACCACGCGGCGATCTTCGATCGGGAGATGCCGGACGCCGGCGACTACCGCGACTGGCTGACCGACAACGCCGTCGCCTACGTCGCCGTCGCGGCCGACCCGCTGACGACCTTCCGCACGAGGGCGCCCCTGGAGCTGATCCGGACCGGCCTGCCCTACCTGACGCGGGTGTGGTCGGACCGGCGGTGGACCCTCTACCGGGTCGAGGACCCGGCGCCGATCGTCCCCGCGCCGCTGACCCTGCTCGACATCTCGCCGGCGCGGATGGTGCTCGAGGTGCCCGACACCGGGGCGCACGCCGTGCGGATCCGGCCGAACCAGTACCTCGTCGCGCGCAGCACGGCCGATCCGCGGGTCACGGCCTGCGTGGCGGCCACGTCCGACGGCTGGGTGACGCTGCGTGCGCCGCACGCCGGGCGCTACGTCCTGCGCGGCGAGTTCTCCGTGTCCGCCGCGCTGGGGGACCCGCCCGGCGACTGCGCGTGACGCCCACCGGGTGTGCCGCCGAGGACGCGATCGCCGGGAACGCGCTGCTCACCGATACGCGGGGTCCTCGCATAGGGTGACCGTTCGCTGCGCCGACGTCCTCGGGACCCGGCGCGGTGTGCGGTACGGAGGGCGGTCCACTGCCCGCGAGCGGTCCCCGGCCTGCCGGGTCGGGCCCGCGCGTGCGGCGCCCTCGCGGCGGTCCCCGCCCCGTGTGGACACCGGGGGGCGCACGACGTCGACGGTCACGGGACGGTCACGGGCGGCGCCCCGGCGGCCGATACAGACAGGGCGCGACGAGGCGAGGAGGACCGGGCGTGACCGACACAGTGGCCGTCAGCGGGACCGGGGTCTCCGCGGACCGGTTCGCCGCCCTGCGCACCGCGGTGGACACCGCCCTCGCGCCCCCCGCACCGGCTCCGCCCGCTCGCGCGCACCGCCTGCGCCGCCTGGCCGGCGTCCCGTGGTGGTTCGAGTTCGTCCTCCTGTACGGGCTGTACGAGTTCTACTCGAGCATCCGCAACGGGGTGACCTGGGAGGCGCGCACGACCGCGTACGACACCGCGGCGGCGATCCTCTCCTTCGAGGACTCCCTGTGGCTGTCGTGGGAACGTCCGCTCAACGAGTGGACGGCGGGCTCCGACGTGCTCTCCGCGGTGATGGCGCTGCACTACGCCTCGTTCCACCTGTACCTCACGCCGGTCGTCCTGATCTGGCTGTACCGGCGGCGCCGGGCCCACTACCGGCTGGCGAGCACGGTGTGGGTGGCGACGACGTTCCTCGCGCTGGTGGGCTTCTACCTGTTCCCGACGGCGCCGCCGCGGCTGATGCCCGCCGCCGAGGGGTTCGTCGACGTCATGCGCGCGACCTCGTCGTGGGGCTGGTGGTCGACCTCCGGCTCGCCCGGCCCCGACATGGTGAGCAACCAGTTCGCCGCGATGCCCTCGCTGCACTGCGCGTGGGCGGCGTGGTGCGGGATCGTCGTCTTCGCGCTGGTCCGCCGGACGTGGGTCCGGGTCCTGGCGGTGCTCTACCCGCTGGTCACCTTCGTCTCGGTCATGGCCACCGGCAACCACTACCTGCTCGACGTCGTGGCGGGTCTCGCCGTGCTCGCCTTCGCCGCCGCCGTCGTGTTCCTCGGCGCCCGGCAGATCCGCGACCGGCGGGCACCGGCCGTCCCCGCGTGACCGCGCTCGCCGGCCCGCCCGTGGCCGGACGGCGCGCGGCCGGGCCGTGGGTGCGGTCCGTCGGCCCCCTGCTGGCCGCCGTCGCAGCGGTCGGGGCCATGTGGCTGCTCGACCCGCCCCTGGCCGACCTCCAGGCGGCGCTCGCGCGGGAACAGGCGGCGGACGCGGGCGTCGGCCTCACCTACTGGTTCGGCTGGTACGGCGGCATCTCGCCGGGCAGCTACTCCTCGCTCGTCCCGTTCCTGTCCCTCGCCGTCGGCTCCCGGGCGCTGGTGTTCCTCGCCCCGCTGGCCGTCGTGGCGCTGTCCCTCCCGCTCTCCCGCGGCCTGGCGCACCCGGTCCTGTTCCGGTGGGCCGTGGCCGCGGCGGCCGTCAGCAACCTGCTCGCCGGGCGGGTGGCCTTCGGGGTGGGCGCGGCGATCGCGCTCGCCGCCGTCCTCGCGCTGCGCGGCCGGTACCCCGTCGCCGGCGGGCTGCTGCTGGCGGTCTCCGGCCTGGCCAGCCCCCTCGCGCCCGCCTTCGCCGGCCTGGTGGCGGTGCCGCTGCTGGCCCGCGGCGGCTCCCGGTCGCCCGCGGTGCGGGCGGCACTGGCCGGTGCGGCCGCCGGCGTCGCCGTGCCCTTCGCCCTCTTCGGCGCCCCGGGCGCCTACCAGTTCCCGTGGACCACGCTGGCCCTGACCACGGGCGCGGCCCTGGTCGTGTGGCCGGCGCTCTGGCGGACGCCGCAGCGCTGGCTGCCGCCGCTGGCCGCCGCCGCCGCGGTCGTGCTGTTCGTCGTGCCCAGCGGCGTCGGGGCGAACATGGGCCGGTTCGGCTACCTCGTGCTGCCCTGCGTGGTCCTCGCCTGGTCGCGCTGGGACCGCCGGCCGCTGCTGCTGGTGCTCGCGCCGGCGCTGGCCTGGACGGTCTACGCGGCCGCCAACGACCAGGTCGCCGCGCTCGGGGACGGGTACCGGGCCGAGGACTACGCGGCGCTGCGGGCCGAGCTCCTGGACCGGCCCGACCTCGACGGGCACCGGGTCGAGCTGGTCGACAACTGGTCCCGGGCCGGCTCCCACGTCCTCGGGTCGGAGGTCGCGCTGGCGCGCGGCTGGGAGGACCAGACCGACAACCACCGCAACGCCGCCTTCTTCGAGGCGGGCGGGGAGGACGCGTGGGGCTACCGGCACTGGCTCGCCGACAACGCCGTCGCCTACGTGGCGGTCGCCGCGGACCCGGTGACGCGCGACCGGCCGGAGGAGGACCTGGTCCGGTCGGGCCTGCCCTACCTGACCCAGGTCTGGTCCGACCGGCACTGGACCCTCTACCGGGTCGACGACGCCAGCCCGATCGTGCCCGCCCCGCTGTCGCTGGTCTCCGCCTCACCCGCCGAGCTGGTCGTCACGGTCCCCGACACCGGGGCGCACCAGGTGCAGGTCCGGCCCAACCGCTACCTGGTGGCGCGCAGCACCGCCGATCCGGAGACGACGGCCTGCCTCGCGCCCACCGACGACGGCTGGGTCACCCTGCGCGCCCCGGCCCCCGGCACGTACACCCTCGCGGGCGACTTCTCGCTGACGACGGTGCTCGGCGGCGAGGACGAGAGCTGCGCCTAGCCGCTCCCCGTGCGTCCCCCGGCGATGCCGGCCAGCAGCCACTGCAGCCCGCGGTCGTAGGTGCCCCCGAGTTCGGTGCGCCGTTCGTCGGGGTCGGCATCGGGGAAACCCGGGCGCACCTCGAAGGCGGCGAACCCGATCGTGTAGAGGACGAGCACGCGCAGTGCCTCACGCGCCGGTGCACCCGTCACGCCCCCGCGGGCCAGCAGCTCCGTCACCCCGCGGCCCAGCCGCTGGGCCTGGGGTCCCCGCGACCCGCGGCCGAGCGTCACCGGCACCAGTTCGGGCGCCGCCAGCAGAGCGCGGTGGCTCGCGGACATGAGCCGGTGCAGCTCGTCGCGCCAGTCCGCGTCACCGGCCGGGTCGGGGACCACGGCGAGTGCGTCGTCCACCAGCTCCTCGAGCAGCGCGTCCTTGTCCGCGACGTGGCTGTAGAGGGTGTTGGGACGGACGCCGAGGCGCTCGGCGAGGGCGCGCATGGTGAGCGCTCCGAGGCCGCGTTCGGCGAGCAGTGCCCGGGCCCCGGCCAGCACCGCCCCGCGGGTCAGGCCGGCCCGCTGGCCGGGGGTGCGACGGGGGTCCACGGTGGCGTACTGTACGCCGTCCAGCTATATTGGACAGCGTACAACTCACCCGATCCGAGGAGCCCGCCATGGCCCGCATCGCCGTCTTCCACTCCGCGCTCGGCGTCCGGCCGGGGGTGCTCGACGCGGCCGCCCGGCTGCGCGCCGCCGGGCACGAGGTGCTCGTCGTCGACCAGTACGACGGCCGCGTGTTCGACGACTACGAGGCTGCGGGGGAGTACGTCGAGCGGGTCGGCTTCCCGGAGCTCATGTCCCGCGCCGAGGCCGCGGTCGCCGGGCTGCCGGACGGCTTCGTCGTGCTGGGCTGGTCCAACGGCGCGGGCATGGCCGAGTACGTGGCGACCCGGCGCCGGGTCGCCGGCGCGGTCCTCGTGTCCGGTGCCCTGCCCCTGGAGCTGCTCGGCGCGGACGCGTGGCCGGGCGGCGTGCCGGTGCAGCTGCACGGCACCGACGGCGACCCGTTCGCGCAGCGGGAGTGGGAGGCGGCCCTCGTCGCGGCGGTCGAGGCGTCCGGTGCGCCGCTGGCGCGCTGGACGTACCCGGGCAGCGGCCACCTGTTCACCGACCCCTCCCTGGCCGGCGAGTACGACCCGCGGGCCACCGAGCAGCTGTGGGCCCGGGTGCTCGACCTCGTGGGCGGGCTGCCGGCCTGAGCGTCAGGCCCGGCGGCGGGTGACCAGCACGGCGACGAGGAGGACGCCGGCCAGGCAGCCGAGCTGCAGCACCGGCGCGGTCATCGGGGCCACCTCGATGAGCAGCGCGCCGGCCGCGGCGCCGACCACCAGGCCGGACAGGATCTCCAGGCTGCCCCGGACCTCGCGCAGGCCCGTGCCCGAGGCCAGCTTCATGACGACGGTCGTGAGCGTGCCGGTCAGGTAGGTGGTCGACAACCCGTTGACGCCGAACCGCTGCACCGTGCTGCTCTGGATGCCCAGCGCGGCGGCCATGGCGAACAGCAGCACCTGGGTCAGGACCGGGCCCGGCTCGCTCCCGCTGACCCACCAGCCGATCGCGTAGCCGACCAGCAGCACCAGCTCCACGACGAGCCCCAGGGTGACCGCCCGGGGCCAGACCACGTCCCCCGGGCGCGCGGCCCCGGCGATCCGGGCCCCCGCCCAGACGCCGATGCAGAAGGCCACGATCGCGCCGCCGCTGGCGATCGCCAGGGCGCCGTCGGCGGTGCTGGCCGAGACGCCGAGGATGACCAGGTTGCCGGTCATCACGCTGGTGAAGGCCCCGCCCAGGGCCAGCAGGCCGATCGCGTCGGTCGCCCCGCTGACCACGGCGAGCGCGACGACCAGCGCCTGGCGCAGGCCGGTGCCCATCTCCCGGGCCGGGGTCCCGACGGCCGACGGGGACGGCGCGGGCGGCGAGGACGGCACGGAAGGCGTCGAGGTCACGGGTCCGGACACGGGAGAGGAGTCTGCGCGACCGGCGGCTCCCGGTCGTGGTCCCCGCGGTCGGAGATGGGTCACACCGCCGTTCGGGCGGGCGGGCGGAGCCGCGTGGTGCTAGGAACTCGGGGCGATCGGGCGGCCGGTCGCAGGCGGACGCGGCGACGGACGGGAGGGTGCGGGCGTGGAGCTGGACGACGTCGCCGACGAGCTGTACGCGGTGCACCCGGAGGAGTTCGTGACCGCCCGCAGCGCCCGGGTCGAGGAGGCCCGTGCGGCCGGGGACCGGGCGCTGGCCAAGGAGGTCGGCGCGCTGCCCAAGCCGTCGACGGCGGCCTGGGTGGTCAACGTGCTGGTGCGGGCACACCGCGACGAGATCGAGGCGCTGACCGAGCTGGGGGCGCTGCTGCGGGAGGCGCAGGACTCCCTCGCCGGTGACCAGCTGCGCGCGCTGAACACCCAGCGCGGGCAGCTGCTCTCGGCGCTGACCCGGCAGGCGGCCGCGCGGGCGCGCGAGCGCGGGCACGCGGTGAGCACCTCCGTCGCCGGGCAGGTGGAGGAGACGCTGCGCGCCGCCATGGCCGACCCCGAGGCCGGGGAGGCGGTGCTGAGCGGCCGGCTGACCTCGCCGCTGTCCTACAGCGGGCTCGGCGGGGTCACCGGCGTCCGGCCCCAGCTGCGGGTGGTGCGCGAGCCGGCGGCCGCACCGCCGCGCAGGCGGCGCGAGCCGGCCGGGGACGGCGACCGGCGTTCCCGCGAGGAGGAGCGCCGCCGCGAGCGGGAGGAGGCCGCCCGCCGCGCCGCCGAGGAGCGGCACCGGCGTGAGCTGGCCGAGGCGCGGGAGGAGGCGGCGGCCGCCGCGGCGCTGGCCGAGGAGACCGCCGCCCGCGCCGCCGAGGAGCGGGACCGTGCCGGAGAGCTCGACGAGCGGCACGAGCAGCTGCGGGCCCGTGTCGAGGAGCTGACCGCCGAGCTGGCCCGGGCCGAGGAGGAGGCCGGTGAGGTGGCCGCCGAGCTGCGCCGCGCCGAGCGGCACCGCACGACGGCCGAGCGCCAGGCCCGCGACGCGGCCGCCGCCCGCGACCGCGCCCAAGCCCGAGTCGAGGAGCTGGAGGAGACCTGACGCCGGAGCGCCCGGCGGAGCTCGAGCCCCGCCGGGCACCGACGTCGCGCCCCGCCGCTACGGGGTGGGCGCGGCGTGGAACGCGTCGTCGCCGATCCGCACGACCTGCCCGCCCTCCGGGACGAGGCTGGACGCGGAGGCGTACAGCGAGCCGTCGAGGAACTCGAGGCCCTGTGGCAGGACGACCTGCGCGTAGGTGCGGTGCCCGTCGGGCGCGATCCGCACGATCCGGCCCACGGGACCCGCCGGCGGCGGGAAGGCGGGCACGTCGCCGGAGAGCTCGGAGACGTAGACGGTCCCGTCGTGGTCCACGGCGATCCCCGTCATCGGGTTCAGGCCCTCGATCCGGCGCACCTCGTAGCCCCACTCGTCGAGCACGTACACCCGCCCGGCGCCGGGCGTCAGCGCGCCGAGGGTGCTGACGTAGACGTACCCGTCGTCCCCCCGCACGACCCCGGTGGGCACCGGGTCGCAGCCCACCGTCTCGGGGTGGTGCCCGATGGCCGGGTTGTTCTCCGCGCCCGCGCAGTCGCCGGTGGTGACCAGCGGCGGCACGAAGAAGGTGCTGATCGCGCCGGTGGCGCGGTCGACGGACAGGACGGCGTTGGCGCCGGCGTCCGCGACGAGCACCCGGTCGTGCTCCACGAGGACCGCGTACGGGTTGGACAGCGAGTCCACGGGCACGTTCTGCGCGTCGACCTGGCTCTGCCCGTCGGGGTTGACGACGAGCTCGTAGAGCAGCAGGTCGCAGGCGACGACGACGCCGCCGTGCGGCTCGGCCACGATCAGCGCGGGCCCGGCCGGGACCTCGTCGGTGTGCCGGCAGCTCGGTACCGGGGTGCCGGCCGGCGGGAGGGTGATCGCCGGCGGCGGGCCCTCCTCGGGGCCGCCGCCCGTCTCGCCCAGCGCCACGACCAGCACGCCGGGCTCGTAGCCGACGCCCTGCGGGTTGACCGCCCCCGGGGCCCCGAGGCTCAGCACCGTCTCCACGGTGCCGTCGTGGACGTGGACCGCCGAGATCTCCGCGGAGTCGGACTCGGCGACCAGGAGGTGTCCCTCGTACAGGTCGTCGAGCTGTCGCGGACCCTGCAGCCCCTCCGCGACGGTGCCGACCCCGCCGTGCCCGTCGGCCCCGCCGTGCCCGTCACCTGTCGCGCTCGCGCCGGCCGCCGGCGCCACCAGTGCCACGCTCGCCGCCGCCACCGCGGCACCCTTCCATCGCCTCATCTGACTCTCCCCTCGGGTCGTCCCCCGTGGGTCGGTGAGCAGGTGCTCTGGACGGGGGGCACCCTGCTCTCCGGGAACCGGCACGCTCAAGGGCCGTCAGGCGGTGGTGTCGCGCGGCGTGGCGGAGCGTGGTCGTGGCGGTGCGTGATCGAGGCGGCGACGCAGTGGTCGACCTGACCCACTGCGTCGCGGACCTCGTCAGCCCATCGTCTTCTGGCCGTCCAGGGACTCCCGCAGGATGTCGGCGTGCCCCGCGTGCTGGGCGGTCTCGGCCACGATGTGCAGGAAGACCCGGCGGGCCGAGCGGCGCGCGCCCGGCTCGAACCACGGGGCGGGCGGGAGCGGGTGGTCGGCGTCGAGATCGGGCAGCGACGCGACCAGCGCGTCGGTGCGGGCGGCCACCTCGTCGTAGCGGGCCAGCACGTCGGCCAGCGTCTCGCCCGGCTCCATCCGCCACTCCGCCTGCCAGCGCGCCATCTGCTCCGGGTCCTCGGGCCCGGCCATGGCCGAGGGGCCGTGCTCGATGAAGTCCGCCCAGCCGGACTCGGTGTGCGCGACGTGCTTGACCAGGCCGCCGAGGGTGAGCTCGCTGGCGGTGGTGCGCTGCCGCGCCTGCTCCTCGGTCAGGCCCTGCACGGTGTACCGGAGGAACCACCGGTGGCTGCGCAGCGTCTCGAGCAGGTCGGCGCGCTCGCGGGTCAGGGTGCTGGTGGAGCTGGTCATGACTGGTGCCTCTCGCCGTCGGGATCCGATGGGATGAGCTTCGCGACCATCGGTGACAGTTGCTGGCCGCAATGGCGGATGATCTCGATCCGTGGCCGACACCGGGAACCGCACCCTCCGCCTGCTCTCGCTGATGCAGGACCGCCGGCACTGGGCGGGGGCGGACCTCGCCGAGCGGCTCGCGGTCTCGCTGCGCACGCTGCGCCGGGACGTCGAGCGGCTGCGCGACCTGGGCTACCCGGTCGAGGCCACCCCGGGGGTGGCGGGGGGTTACCGGCTGGCACCGGGCGCCTCGCTGCCGCCGTTGGTGCTCGACGACGAGGAGGCGGTGGCGCTGACCGTCGGGCTGCAGGCCGCGGCCCAGGCGGCCGTGGCCGGGATGGCCGAGTCGTCGGTCCGGGCGCTGGCCAAGGTCGTCCCGGTGCTCCCGCCCCGGCTGCGCCGCCGGGTCGACGCGCTGACCGCGGCCACCGCCGCCGTCCCGTGGACCGGCGGGGACGCCGCCGTCGACCCCGCCGTCCTGACCACGGTCGCGCAGGCCTGCCGGGACACGGTCCGGCTGTCGTTCGACTACACGGCGGCGAGCGGGGAGTGCAGCGAGCGGCTGGTCGAGCCCTTCCGCCTGGTCCCGCTGCGCCGCCGCTGGTACCTCGTGGCCTACGACACCGGCCGCGGCGACTGGCGGACCTTCCGGCTCGACCGGCTGGCCGCCCCGCGGGTCACCGGCGCCCGGTTCGCGCCGCGCCGGCTTCCCGCCGACGACGTCGTCGCGTTCGTGCAGGCGGGACTCGGCATGCGGCCGGGCACGCCGGTCACCGCCCTCGTGCGGGCGCCGGCCGAGCAGGTCCGCGCCCGGATCGGGCGGTGGGCCACCGTCACCGACGACGGGCGGGGCGGCAGCCGGGTGTCGATGGAGTCCGACGCGATGGAGTGGGCGCTGTTCGCCCTGGGGGTGACCGAGGCCGACTTCACCGTCCTCGAGCCGCCGGAGCTCGTCGAGCGGGCGCGGGCCTGGGGCGAGCGGTTCCTCCGCGCTGCGGGGATGGCCCCCTCGCAGGGGCCCGCCGCGAGCTCGCGAGCGGTGGGGGGCGAGGGGGTCCTTTGACTAGCGTCTGGGCCATGACGGGGAAGCCCAGGACGGGGCGGTCATGACGGAGCACAGCCACCGGGTCGCGGTGGTCACGGGATCGGAGTCGGGGATCGGGCGCGCCGTGGCGGTCGCCCTCGCCGAGCAGGGGCACGACATCGGCGTCACCTGGCACCGCGACGAGGCGGCGGGGCAGGCGACCGTCGAGGAGGTGCGGGCGCTGGGGCGGCGGGCCGAGCTCCGCCCGCTCGACCTCGCCCGGCTGCCGGAGGCCGCGGACGTCGTCGACGAGCTGGCCGAGGCCCTCGGCGGACTCGACGTCCTGGTCAACGACGCCGGTACCGGGCACACCACGCCGCTGCTCGACCTCGACCTCGCCACCTGGCGGGAGGTGCTGGCCACCGACCTGGACGGCGCGTTCCTGTGCCTGCAGCGAGCGGCGCGGCGGATGGTCGCCGCCGGCCGGGGTGGCCGGATCGTCAACATCACCAGCGTGCACGAGGTCGCGCCGCGGGTCGGGGCGGCGGCCTACTGCGCAGCCAAGGGCGGGCTCGGGCTGCTCACCAAGGTGGCGGCGCTCGAGCTGGCCGAGCACGGCATCACGGTCAACGCCGTCGCGCCGGGGGAGATCGCCACCGCCATGACCGGCCAGGAGGACGAGGACCCGCTGGCGCCCGGGCACGCACGGCCGGGGGTGCCGCTGCGCCGTCCCGGCGACGCCCGCGAGGTCGCCGCGGTGGTGGCGTTCCTCGCCTCGCCCGGAGCCGGCTACGTGACCGGCGCCTCCTGGGCGGTCGACGGCGGGATGCTGCAGATGGGTCCCATGGCCGGCTCGCACCTGCGGCAGGACGACTGGCGCCGTCCCTAGCGGGGTCAGCGGGCGCGGGTGCGCTTGGCCCGGTACAGCTCCTCGTCGGCGCGGCGCAGCAGGCCGCGGAGGGTTGCGCCGGGGCCGGCGGCGGCCATTCCGACCGACCAGCGGGCCGGGTGGCCCGCACGCAGCCGGGCGACCAGCTCACGGGCGGAGTCGACGTCGGTACCGGGCAGGCAGAGCACGAACTCGTCACCACCGTGGCGGCCGAGCAGGTCGGCGCCGCGCAGCTCCCGCTCCCAGGCCTGCGCCAGCGTGCGCAGCAGCTCGTCGCCGGCGGAGTGCCCCTCCTCGTCGTTGACCGCCTTGAAGTCGTCGAGGTCGAGGACGGCGACGGTCAGCGGCTCACCGATGCGCAGCGCGTGGGCCAGGTGGCGGGCGGCCCCGGTCTCCCAGCCGCGGCGGTTCGCGACCCCGGTCAGCGGGTCGGTGCCGGCGGCGTGCCGCAGCTGGGCGGAGATGCGCAGCTGGGCCTCGCTGAGGCTCACCACCGTCACCACGGTGGTGAGCCACGGGGCGGTGATGTCGGAGGGGGCGGCGGCGATCGCGCCGGCCGTCGTGCAGCACAGCAGCAGCCCGACGTGCACGCGGGCCGCGCGAGGTGGCAGGAAGTGACCGGTGAAGACGCCGACGGCGACCATCGCGGGCCCGAGCCCGACGACCCCGGCGGCGGTGGCGGACTGCCAGGCGAGGGTGCCGACCAGCAGGCTGACCATGCCCAGCGCCGCGTGCACCGCCCGGTCGCGGAGCTGGTGCCGGCGCAGCCACAGCACGGCCGACGCGCCGATGCCGACGACGGCGAGCCCGCCCAGCAGGGCCACGGGGGTCTGCCGTGACATCGGCCAGAGCGCGCCGACGGCGCACAGCAGACCGCTCACGCCGTAGAGCAGCGCGAGCAGCCCCACGCCGGTGGCCCGGTCTCCGTGCACGTCCCCTCCCTCCGTGTCCCGGACAAGCATCGACCGGAACGACGGGGTTCTGCAGGTCGGGTGCCGGGACCGCCCCGATCGGGGGACGCCGTCCCGGAGGGGTTCGGTCGCCGGGCCGCCGACGGTTCGACCGCACCGGGGCGGCCGGTGGGACTCAGCCGGTGAGCTCCGTGGGGACGGCGACGACGTCGACCATGGCGCCGTTGCGGTGCACGGTGACGGGCAGGGGGACGCCGATCGCCTCGGCGAACAGCAGTCGCTGCAGGCTCTGCGCCTCGGCCACGGGGGAGCGGCCCGCCTCGAGGACGAGGTCGCCGGCGTGCAGCCCGGCCCGGGCCGCCGGCGATCCCGGCACGACGTCGAGCACGCGCAGCCCGCGCCGGCGGCCGGTGCGGGCGGCGAGCGCCGCGGGCAGCGGCGTCGGGCTGCTGACCAGCCCGAGGTAGGCGCGGCGCACGCGCCCGTCGGCGACCAGGGCGGCGAGGATCCGCCGCGTCGTGTCGTTGACCGGCACCGCCAGCCCCAGCCCCCAGCCCGCGACGGCGGTGTTGATGCCGACGACCCGGCCGGCGGAGTCGGCCAGCGCTCCTCCGGAGTTGCCGGGGTTGAGGGCGGCGTCGGTCTGGATGACGTCCTCCACCACCCGCGCCGTCCGGCCGTCGCGGGTGGGCAGCGAGCGGCCCAGGCCGCTGACCACGCCCGCGGTCACGGAGCCGGCCAGGCCCAGGGGGTTGCCGACGGCGACCACGAGCTGGCCGACGCGCAGCGCCGCCGCGTCCCCGAGCACCGCCGGGGCGGGCACCGCGGCCCGGGCGCGGACCACGGCCAGGTCCGACAGCGGGTCGGCGCCGACGACGTCCACCGCGCTGTCGGTGCCGTCGGCGAAGACGGCGGTGCCCGTGCGCGCGCGGCCGACCACGTGCGCGTTGGTGACCAGCAGGCCGTCCCCGGGGACGACGACCGCCGAGCCGGCGCCCCCGCGCCCGCCGGGGGCGGTGACCTGGAGGGCGGCGACGTGCGGCGCCAGCTCCGCGGCGACGGCGGTGACCGTGGCCGAGTACGCGTCGAGTGCGGTGGTGTCCTGGTCCACGGCGACCTCCCGATGCCGATTACACGATTACGACCCAGTGAACGCCGCCGCGGGCCGCTCGGGGGAACGATCCGCCGAGGGCGAACAGCGGCTCCCGGTGGCGTGTCCTCGCCGGCCCGTCGGGTATCGGGACCGCCATGACCTCACGCCCCCTCGCCGTCGTCACCGGTGCCTCCAGCGGCATCGGGCTCGAACTCGCCCGCCAGTTCGCCCGCAACGGCTTCGACCTCGTGGTCAACGCCGAGGACGCCGAGCTGGACGCCGCCGCCGACCAGCTGCGCGGCGAGGGCGTCGACGTCGCCGCCGTCCGGACCGACCTGCGCTCGAGGGACGGCGTCGAGGGCCTGTACGCCGCGGTCGCCGCCACCGGCCGGCCGGTCGCCGCGGTGGCGCTCAACGCCGGGGTCGGCAAGGGCGGGCCGTTCGTCGAGAACCCGATCGAGGACGAGCAGTCGATCATCGACCTGAACATCACCGCGACCTACCGGCTGGCGAAGCTGTTCATCCGCGACATGGCCGCGCGCGGCGAGGGGAAGGTGCTGTTCACCTCGTCGATCGCCTCGACCATGCCCGGGCCGTACCAGGCGGTCTACAACGCCTCGAAGTCCTTCGTGCAGTCGCTGGCCGAGGCGCTGGCCACCGAGCTCCGCGACACCGGGGTCACGGTCACCTCGCTGATGCCCGGGCCCACGGACACCGAGTTCTTCGAGCGCGGCGACCTGCTCGACACCAAGCTCGGCCAGGGCCCGAAGGACGACCCGGCGCAGGTCGCGAAGCAGGGCTACGAGGCGCTCATGGCCGGCAAGGACAAGGTCGTCGCCGGATCGCTGCTCACCAAGGCGCAGGCCGCGGCCAACAGCGTGCTGCCGGACCGGCTGAAGTCCGCGGGCCACGCGAAGATGGCCGAGCCCGGTTCCGCCGGCTGATCGCATGACCGCCGGCCTGCGTGCCCTGGCCGGCCCGCTGCGCGACCCGGGTGACCTGGATCCGCTGCTCGAGCGGATCGGCGACGCCCGCGTCGTGGCGATCGGCGAGGCCAGCCACGGCACCCACGAGTACTACGCGTGGCGCGCGGCGCTGACCCGCCGGCTCGTCGAGGAGCGGGGCTTCGGCTTCGTCGCCGTCGAGGGCGACTGGCCCGACTGCTACCGGGTCAACCGCAGCGTCCGGCTGCGGCCGGGCTCGGACGAGGACCCACGCACCGCGCTCGACGCCATCTCCCGGTGGCCGACGTGGATGTGGGCCAACGACGACGTCGTCGACTTCTGCCGCTGGCTGCGTGCGACGAATGCCCGGCGGGCGGAGGCCGACCGGGTCGGCTTCTACGGCCTGGACGTCTACAGCCTGTGGGACTCGATGCACGAGCTGGTCGCCTGGCTGGAGGAGAACGAGCCGGACCACGCCGACGCCGCACGGCAGGCGCTGCGCTGCTTCGAGCCCTTCGGTGAGGACGGCGCGGAGTACGCCTTCGCCAGCCGCCTCGCCCCCAGCAGCTGCGAGCGGGCCGCCGTCGACCTGCTGCACTCCCTGTGCGAGGAGCGGGGGAGGCTCGCGGACGGAGACGACCCGGAGGCCCGCTTCGCCGCAGAGCAGAACGCGTCCGTCGTGGTGGACGCCGAGCGCTACTACCGGGCGATGGTCGCCGGCTCGCCGCAGTCGTGGAACGTGCGCGACGTGCACATGGCCGACACCCTCGACCGGCTGCTCGAGCACACCGGACGGCGCGCGGTGGTGTGGGAGCACAACACGCACATCGGGGACGCCCGCGCCACCGACATGGCGGCGGAGGGCATGACCAACGTCGGCCAGCTCCTGCGCGAGCGGCACGGCACCGACGACGTCGTCCTCGTCGGCTTCGGCGGCCACCGCGGCGGCGTCATCGCCGGGCGCGGCTGGGGCGAGCAGATGGAGCGGATGGCGGTGCCACAGGCGCGGGCGGGCAGTCTGGAGGCGCTGCTGCACCAGCAGGTGGGGGAGGACGCGCTGCTCGTGTGGCCGCGCGGGGGAGCGCGCCCGCCGGAGCTGGACCTGCGGCTGGACCACCGGGCGATCGGCGTCGTCTACCGGCCGGAGCGGGAACGCTGGGGCAACTACGTGCCCACGGTGCTCGCCGAGCGCTACGACGCCTTCCTCTACCTGGAGGACACGACGCCCCTGCGGCCGCTGCACCTCGAGCGCGCCGGCGAGCACGTGCCGCCCGCGGCGCACGCCGTCTGATGGCGACCGCCCCGCGACGCGCGGCCGGGGGTCGGCTCGACAGCCGCCCGGTGCCCACTCCGGCGGCGCTGCCGTACCCGGAGGGCGATCGGACGCTCGACCTCGGCCCGCACGCCGAGGCGAGGCTGCTGGTCCCACCCGGCGGACCGGGACCCCGACCCCTGCTCGTCCACTTCCACGGCGCGGGCGGCTCGGCGGCCCAGAGCGTGGCCGCCGTCGGGGCGCTCGCCACCGCGCGCGGGGCGCTGGTCCTGGCGCCCGCGTCGGTGGCGAGCACGTGGGACCTGCTCGCCGGGGGGCTCGGCCGCGACGTCGCCGTCCTCGATGCGGCGCTGGAGCAGGTCTTCGCCCGGCAGCCGGTCGACCGCATCGCCGTCGCCGGGTTCTCCGACGGTGCCTCGTACGCGCTGTCCCTGGGCCTGGCCAACGGCGACCTGTTCGACACCGTCCTGGCCTTCTCGCCGGGCTTCGTCGCCGCGCCGGGGGTGACCGGCCGCCCGCGGGTCTGGATCTCGCACGGCACGGGCGACCGGGTGCTGCCGATCGACCGGTGCGGCCGCCGGGTGGTCCGTGACCTGGGCGACGCCGGCCACGACGTGACCTACGTGGAGTTCGACGGCGGTCACGTCGTCACGCCGGACCTGGTGACCGCCGCGCTCGACACCTGGCTCGGGCCGGCCTGAGACGACGACCGGCCGCCGCCCGGGGAGGCGGCGGCCGGTTCGGGCCGAGCGGGTCGCGTCAGGCGGACTGGCGCTCGGTGACGTCCTCCTGCGCGGCGGCTGCCGTGTTCTTGCGCCCGCCGGTCTTGGCGGCCGAGAACTCCGGCCCGAGCTGCTCCAGCGCCAGCCGGCCGTAGACCTGCTGCTGGGTGGCGACGCGCTGGGAGCGGCCGCGGCCCAGGAAGCTGATCAGCCAGTGGAAGACGGTCGTGATGCGGCTCTTGAAGCCGACGATGTACATCAGGTGCACGACCAGCCACAGCACCCAGGCGATGAAGCCCTCGAACTTGAACCTGCCGATGTCGGCCACCGCGGAGAAGCGGGAGATGGTCGCCATCGAGCCCTTGTCGAAGTACTTGAAGGGCTTCTCGGTGGGCTTGCCCTCGATCCGGTTCGTGATGGCCTTCGCCGCGTACCGGCCGCCCTGGATCGCGACCTGCGCGACGCCGGGCAGCTTGTCCAGCGCCATCATGTCGCCGACGACGTGGACCTCGGGGTGCCCGGGCAGCGTGAGGTCGGGCTGCACCGAGATGCGGCCGGCGCGGTCGACCTCGGCCCCGGACTGCTCGCCGAGCATCCGGCCCAGGCCCGAGGCCTGGACTCCGGCGGCCCAGATCTTGGTGGCGGCGGGGATGCGGCGGATCTCGCCGCCGGAGTCCTTGACCTCGAGGCCGTCGGCGTCGACGTCGGTGACCATCGCCCCGAGCTGCACCTCCACGCCCATGCCGTTGAGCTGCCGGCGGGCGCGGTCGCCCAGCTTCTCGCCGAAGCTGGGCAGCACCAGGGGGGCGGCGTCGAGCAGGATGATCCGCGCCTGGGTGGGGTCGATGTTCCGGAAGTCCCGCTTCAGGGTGCGGCGGGCCAGCTCGGCGATCTGCCCGGCCATCTCCACCCCGGTCGGCCCCGCGCCGACGACGACGAACGTCATCAGCCGGTCGACCTCCTCCTGCGAGGTGGCGATCTCGGCCAGCTCGAAGGCGCCGAAGATCCGGCCGCGGAGCTCGAGCGCGTCGTCGATGCTCTTCATGCCCGGCGCGAACTCGGCGAACCGGTCGTTGCCGAAGTAGGACTGCCCCGCACCGGCCGCCACGATCAGCTCGTCGTAGGGGTGCACGGTGGTGCGGCCCAGGATGCTCGAGGTGACCGTGCGGGCGGCCAGGTCGATGTCGATGACCTCGCCCAGCGCGACCCGGGCGTTCTTCTGGTGCCGCAGGATCTCCCGGGTGGCCGGGGCGATCTCGCCCTCGCTGAGGATGCCGGTGGCCACCTGGTACAGCAGCGGCTGGAACAGGTGGTGGCTGGTCTTGGCCACGAGGGTGACGTCGACCGGCGCCTTCTTCAGCGCCTTGGCCGCGAACAGGCCGCCGAAGCCGGAGCCGACGATGACGACGCGCGGTCGCCCGGACGTGGTGGTGGCTGCGGCGCTGCCGTCCGCCGAGGTGGCCGCTCGTGATGTCGTCATGATGACTCCATCCTCCCACTCATCTGGGGTCCCGCCCGATGTCGACCCGGGCGACTCGGGACACACCGGACCCGTACCCGCCCGTCCGCCGCTCACGCGGACCACCGCCCGGATCACGGCCCGGATCAGGGGCCCGGATCACGGCCCGGGGTCACGGTCGGGATCGCGTCGGGGGAGGAGGGCCGGTAGACCGGGGGGATGCGTCCCCCGCGGCTGGTCCTGGTGCCCGGTCTCGGGCTCGACCGGCGTTCCTCGGCCCGGCTGCGGGCGCGCGTCGACGCCGACGTCGTCCTGCTGCCCGGGATGGGGCTGCGGGGCCCGGTGCCCACCCTGGACGGGCTCGCCGACCGGCTGCGCGCGGCGCTGGGGACGGGGCCGGTCGTGCTGGTCGGCCACTCGCAGAGCTGCCAGGTCGTGGCCGCGGCCGCTGTCGACCCCCGGGTCGCGGCCGTCGTCCTGCTCGGTCCGACCACCGATCCGCGGCTGCGCTCGGTGCGGGGGCTGGCCGCCCGCTGGCTGGCCACGGCCTGGGCCGAGCCCTGGTGGCAGGGGCCGCTGGTGCTGGCGCAGTGGCTGACCACCGGTCCCCGCGCGATGGCCGCGCTGTGGCGGCGGGCCGCGCCGGACCCGGTGGCCGCCCGGCTGCGCGAGGTCGCCGTCCCGGTCACCGTCGTCCGTGGCAGCCGGGACCGGCTGTGCTCGGCGCCGTTCGCCGCCGCCGTGGCCGCCGCGGCGCCCCGCGGCGAGCTGGTGGAGCTCCCCGGCGGGGTGCACATGACCGTCCAGACGCACCCGGACGCCGTCGCCGCGCTCCTGCGGACGGCGCAGGTGGAGGCGCATCGCGCAGGCGGCGGGGACGGGACGGCGGGCGTGTCACCATGACGCCATGGCCTCCACCTCCGCCTCGGCGGGCGCGCTGCTGCACCACGTGCGCACCGGCCGCGCGCGGAGCCGGGCCGAGCTGGTGGCCCTGACCGGAGCGGCCCGCAACACGGTGAGCGCCCGGGTGGACCAGCTGATCGCCGCCGGCTTCCTGGAGGAGGGCGGCCGCGGCTGGAGCACCGGGGGCCGGCCGCCGACGCTGCTGCAGTTCAACAGCCGGGCGGGCTGCGTGCTCGCGGTCGACCTCGGGGTGACCAGCGTGGACGTCGCGGTCACCGACCTCTCCGCGCAGGTCATCGCGTCCGCCGGGCACGCCATCGACATCGCCGAGGGCCCCGGACCGGTGCTCGCCGAGGCCGACCGCCTGGCCCAGCAGGTGCTGGCCGAGGCGGGGCTCCCCGCCACCGACGTCCGCGCCGTCGGCGTGGGCGTGCCGGGCCCGGTGGAGTTCTCGACCGGGCGGCCGTCCCACCCGCCGATCATGCCGGGCTGGCACGACCACCCGATCCCGCACGCCTTCCGCCGCTACGACTGCCCGGTCTTCGTCGACAACGACGTGAACGTCATGGCCCTGGGCGAGATGGGTGTCGCCGGCTCGGACCAGGACGTGCTCGTCGTCAAGGTCGGCACCGGCATCGGCTGCGGCGTGGTCGTCGAGGGCAGCATCTACCGCGGCGCCCAGGGCAGTGCCGGCGACATCGGCCACATCCACGTCGCCCAGCCCGACGGGCGCGAGGTGCTCTGCCGGTGCGGCAACGTCAACTGCCTCGAGGCGCTCGCCGGCGGGGGCGCCCTGCTGCGGGACGCGCTCGCCGCGGGCCTGCCGGTGCGCACCACGCGGGACGTCGTCGAGCTCGCCGCCCAGGGCGACGGCCCCGCCCTGGAACTGGTCCGGGCGGCCGGCCGCACGATCGGCACGGTGCTCGCGGCGCTGGTCAACTTCTTCAACCCGCACCGCATCGTCATGACCGGCGGGGTCGCCCAGGCGGGCATCCCGCTGCTGGCGGGGATCCGCGAGGCGGTCTACCGGCGCTCGATGCCTCTGGCGGCGCGGTCCCTGGAGATCACCGTCAGCGCCGCGCCGGACCTCTCCGGCCGCATCGGCGCCGCCCTGATGGCCATCGAGGGCTTCCTCGACGAGGACGCGGTCCACCAGGCGCTCGCCCGCTGACCTGCGGAGACGCGGCCGGGCACCCCCGGCCCCTCCCGGCCCGCCCGCATCCGGCGGAGGTTGCGGTTCGGTAACTCCCGTCCCGACGCTTGACCCGGTTGTGACGCCGCCCATATGTTCACGCCTGCACGCACTAATGGTCAGCGTTGAGCAGAAGTGCCCGGCATCGTCGGGTCGTCCGCTGCGCTGGCGCCCGATCCGCTGGAGGTCCGGTGGCACCGTCCGGAGCGCAGGCACCGCTGCTCGAGATGCACGGCATCGTCAAGACGTTCCCCGGCGTCCGCGCGCTCGCCGGCGTCGACCTGGACGTGCGGGCGGGCGAGGTGCACTGCCTGCTCGGCCAGAACGGAGCGGGGAAGTCGACGCTCATCAAGGTCCTCGCCGGGGCGCACCAGCCCGACGCCGGCCGGATCACCTGGCGCGGCGACGAGGTGACGCTCGGCAGCCCGCAGGCCGCGATGAGCCTGGGCATCGCCACGATCTACCAGGAGCTCGACCTCGTCTCCGGCCTCACGGTCGCCGACAACATCTTCCTCGGCCGCGAGCAGTCCCGGTTCGGGATCAGCCGGCCGGCGGTGGCCAACACGGCGGCCGCCCGGCTGCTCACCCGGCTCGGTCACCCCGAGATCCGGCCCACCGCGGAGGTCGGCTCGCTCTCGGCCGCCTCCCAGCAGATGGTCAGCATCGCCCGGGCGCTGTCCCAGGACGCGCGCCTGATCGTCATGGACGAGCCGTCCGCCGTCCTGGACAACGAGGAGGTCGAGCGGCTCTTCGCCGTCGTCCGTGACCTCACGGCCCACGACGTCGCCGTCGTCTACATCTCCCACCGGCTGGAGGAGATCCGCCAGATCGGCGACCGGATCACCGTCCTCAAGGACGGCGCCACGGTGGCCACGGGCCTGCCGGCCCGGGAGACCCCGACGCGCGAGGTCATCACGCTGATGACCGGCCGCACCATCGAGTACGTCTTCCCGGAGCGCCGGGCCCGGGTCGCCTCCGATCAGCCCCCGCTGCTCGAGGTGGAGGCGCTGGGCCTGCGCGGCAGCTTCGCCGACGTCTCCTTCACGGTCCGGCCCGGGGAGATCGTCGGGCTCGCCGGGCTGGTGGGCGCCGGGCGTTCGGAGATCCTGGAGACGGTGTTCGGCGCCCGTCGCGCGACCACCGGGACCGTCCGCGTCGGCGGCAGGCGCCTGCGCAACGGCGACGTCGGGGGCGCGGTGGCCGCCGGTGTCGGGCTGGCGCCGGAGGAGCGCAAGAGCCAGGCGCTCCTGCTCGGCGACTCGGTCTACCGGAACATCAGCATCTCCAGCCTGGCCCGGTTCGCCCGCGGCGGCTTCCTCGCCCGCGGGGCGGAGCGCGCCGCGGCGACCGAGCAGGTGCGCTCCCTGGACGTGCGCCCCGCCGACGTCGACCGCGAGGTCCGCACGCTGTCCGGCGGCAACCAGCAGAAGGTCGTCCTCGCCCGCTGGCTGCTGCGCGAGTGCCGCGTGCTGCTCCTCGACGAGCCCACCCGCGGTGTCGACGTCGGCGCGCGGTCGGAGATCTACGCGCTGGTCCGCGACCTGGCCGACCGGGGCGTCGCCGTCGTCGTCGTCTCCAGCGAGATCCCCGAGGTCCTCGGGCTGGCCGACCGCGTCCTGGTCGTCGCCGACGGCGCGGTGGTGGCCGAGGAGCGCGCCGACGCGCTCGACGAGCACCGGGTGCTCGACCTGGTGATGGAGGGGACCGCCCACCGGGGCGCCCCGGTGTCCGCGACGATGCAGCACGAAGGGGACGTGGCATGAGCAGCAGCACCACGGCGACGACCGGAGGGTCGCCGGGCGTCATCGCGGCACCGGCCGGGCACGGCCGGGGCGACAGGGGACCGGGCCTGATGTCCGGGCCGGTGGGCCGCAACCTCGGCCTGGTCGTCGCGCTGGTCATCCTCTGCATCGTCGGTCTCATCACCGCCGGGGACCGCTTCGCCGACGTCGACAACGTCCTGACGATCCTGCGCGGCGCCTCGATCGTCGGCGTGGTCAGCATCGGCATGACCTTCGTGATCATCGGCGGCGGGATCGACCTCTCGGTCGGCGCCATCGCGGCGCTGTCGTCGGTGTGGGCCACCACCCTGGCCACGCAGCAGCTCGCCGAGGACGTCCACTGGATCGTCATGGTCGTCACGGCACTCGTCGTCGGCGCCGTCGCGGGCCTGGTGAACGGCGTCGTGATCGCCTACGGCAAGCTCGCCGCCTTCATCGCCACCCTGGCCATGCTCACCGCGGCCCGGGGTCTCGCCGAGATCCTCGCCAACCGCCGCACGCAGATCGTCCGGGACACCGCCTTCCTCGACTTCTTCTCCGGCGACGTGCTGGGCATCCCCACGCTGGTCATCATCTTCGCCCTGGTCTCCGTGGCCGGCTGGGTCCTGCTGAACCGCACCACGTTCGGACGGCGGACCTTCGCCGTCGGCGGGAACGCCGAGGCCGCCCGGCTCGCCGGCATCCGGGTGCAGCGGCACACGGTGAAGCTCTACGTGCTCTCGGGCATCACCTGCGGCATCGCGGCCGTGATGATCATGGGCCGGACGACGACCGGCAGCTCCACGCACGGCACGTTGTGGGAGCTGGAGGCGATCGCCGCGGTGGTCATCGGCGGCACGCTGCTGATCGGCGGCCGGGGCACCATCGTCGGCACCGTCCTCGGCGTGATCATCTTCTTCACGCTCGGCAACGTCTTCACGCTCAACGACCTGTCCAGCTCGGCGCAGGCGGTGGCCCGCGGCGTGATCATCGTCGCCGCCGTCCTGCTCCAGCAGCGGCTGGCCACCGGGAGCTTCACCTTCCGCCGACCGGGCGACGGCGCGTCCTCCTCCGGTGGCGCCGTCCTCCAGGGCAGCCCCGCCGGCGCGGTGTCCGGCGGCACCAGCGACCCGGGCGGCCCCGGCGGCGCCCGCCCCGGCGCGACTCCGACCTGACCGGGGTGCGGTGGCCCCGCGCCGCCGCACCCCGGCCAGCACCACCACGTCGGGCTCCCCGCCCGCCAGACCCGGCACCACCCCCCGTAGAGCCGACGAGCACGACGACCTGGCGGCCCAGCCAGGGCGGCGAACACCCCCGAGGAGATCCCCATGTCTGCAGCGAGGCAGCGTCCCTTCCGCCGGATGACCTTCACCGCGGCCGCCCTGATGAGCGCGGGTGCCCTGGTCGCCGGCTGCACCGGCAACGAGCCGGAGAGCTCGGGCGGCGGCGGCAACAACGCCGCCAGCGACAACGACGACGAGGGCGAGAGCGTCCGCATCGGCTTCTCGGCGCCGGCGGCCGACCACGGCTGGATGGCCGGCATCACCGAGGCGGCCCGGGCGGTCGACGAGGAGTACGGCGACGTCGAGCTGATCGTCGCCGAGGGCACGAACGACGTGAGCGCCCAGATCGCCCAGGTCGAGACGTTCATCAACGAGGGCGTCGACGCGATCGTGCTGCTGCCCTTCGACGGCGACGCCCTGACCCCGGTCGCACTCGAGGCGATGGAGGCCGGCATCCCGGTCATCAACGTCGACCGCGAGTTCAACAGCCCGTTCGCCGCCCGCGCCACGATCCTCGGCGACAACTACGGCATGGGCGTCTCCGCCGGCACCTACATCTGCGAGCAGCTCGGTGACCAGCCCGACGCCGTGGTCGCCGAGATCGCCGGCATCGACTCGCTGCCCCTCACCCAGGACCGCAGCCAGGGCTTCGCCGACGCGCTGGCCGACTGCGGCCTCGAGGTGAGCAACCGGGTCGCGGCGGAGTTCACCGTCGAGTCCGGCGAGAGCGAGGCGGCCAACCTGCTCCAGGCCGCTCCGCAGATCGACGCGATCTGGAACCACGACGACGACCAGGGCGTGGGCGTCCTGGCCGCGATCGAGAACGCCGGCCGCGACGAGTTCTTCATGGTCGGCGGCGCCGGCTCGGCGAACGCGATGCGGGCGATCCAGGAGGGCAACTCGGTCCTCCAGGCGACCGTCATCTACCCGCACACCCAGGCGGCCGACGGTGTCCGGCTGGCCCGCCTCGTGGCCCAGGGCAAGAGCGTGTCCGACCTGGACTCCCAGGGCGTGCCCCGGACGATCGTGCTCAATGCGCCGGTGGTCACCGCGGACAACGTCGACGACTTCCTCGACGCCGCGTTCGAGTCCTGACCCGTCCTGCGTCGGAGTCGCTGGGTGGCGCACCGTGTCACCCAGCGACTCCACCCCACCCCGGGAGCCCCTCATGACCTCATCCGACCGGCCGACCCTGGGCGTGGGCCTCATCGGCCACGCCTTCATGGGCGCCGCCCACTCGCAGGCGTGGCGCACCGCCCCGCACTTCTTCGACCTGCCGCTGCGACCCGAGCTGACCGTCCTCGCCGGCCGTGACCGGGCCCGGGCCACCGACGCCGCGGCCCGCCTCGGCTGGGCGCACGTGGAGACGGACTGGCGCCGGGTGGTCGAGCGGGACGACGTCGACCTGGTCGACGTCTGCACGCCCGGCGACACCCACGCCGAGATCGCGATCGCCGCGCTCGAGGCGGGCAAGCACGTGCTGTGCGAGAAGCCGCTGGCCAACTCGGTGGCCGAGGCCGAGGCGATGGCCGAGGCGGCCGCCCGCGCCGTAGCGCACGGCGTCCGCTCGATGGTCGGCTTCACCTACCGCCGGGTGCCCGCGGTCGCGCTGGCGCGCCAGCTGGTGGCCGAGGGCCGGCTCGGCCGGATCCGCCACGTGCGCGCCGCCTACCTGCAGGACTGGATCGCCGACCCCATGGCGCCGATGTCCTGGCGGCTGGAGAAGGACAAGGCCGGCTCGGGCGCGCTCGGCGACATCGGGGCGCACATCGTCGACCTCACCCAGCACATCACCGGCGAGAGCATCACCGGGGTCAGCGGCCTCATGGAGACCTTCGTGCGGGAGCGGCCGCTGGCGGCGTCCGGCGGCGGGCTGTCCGGCGTCGCGGGGGAGGGGGTCGGCGAGGTCACCGTCGACGACGCGGCGCTGTTCCTCGGCCGCTTCTCCGGCGGCGCCGTCGCCACCTTCGAGGCCACCCGGTTCGCGCTGGGCCGCAAGAACGGCATCCGCATCGAGCTGAACGGGTCCGAGGGCAGCCTCGCGTTCGACTTCGAGGACATGAACGTCCTGGAGTTCTTCGACGGCACGGATCCGGCCGAGCGGGCCGGGTTCCGGCGGATCATCGTCACCGAGCCCGAGCACCCCTACGTGGGCGCGTGGTGGCCGGCCGGCCACGGTCTCGGCTACGAGCACGGCTTCACCCACCAGGTGGTGGACCTCGTCACCGCGATCGCCAAGGACGCCGACCCGACCCCGTCCTTCGCCGACGGGCTCCAGGTGCAGCGGGTGCTCGACGCCGTCGAGCGCAGCGCCGCGAACGAGTCCGCCTTCACCGAGATCTGACAGGAGCACCGATGCCCCGCCCCGTCACCCTGTTCACCGGCCAGTGGGCCGACCTGCCCTTCGAGGAGGTGTGCCGGCTGGCCTCCGACTGGGGGTACGACGGCCTGGAGATCGCCTGCTGGGGCGACCACCTCGACGTCGTCCGTGCCGCGGAGGACGACGCCTACGTCGCCGACCGTCGGGCGCTGCTGGAGAAGCACGGCCTGTCGGTGTGGGCCATCTCCAACCACCTCAACGGCCAGGCCGTCTGCGACGACCCGATCGACGAGCGGCACCGCGGCATGGTGAACCCGCGGGTCTGGGGCGACGGCGACCCCGAGGGGGTGCGGCAGCGGGCGGCCCGCGAGATGGAGGCCACGGCCCGCGCCGCCGCGCGGCTGGGCGTGAAGACGGTCGTCGGGTTCACCGGGTCGAAGATCTGGAAGACCGTGGCGATGTTCCCCCCGGTGCCCGAGTCGATGATCGAGGACGGCTACGCCGACTTCGCCGCCCGGTGGAACCCGATCCTCGACGTCTTCGACGAGGTGGGGGTGCGGTTCGCGCACGAGGTGCACCCGTCGGAGATCGCCTACGACTACTGGACGACGGTCAGGACGATGGAGGCCATCGGCCACCGCGAGGCGTTCGGGCTCAACTGGGACCCCAGCCACTTCGTGTGGCAGGACCTGGACCCGGTCGGCTTCATGTGGGACTTCCGCGACCGGATCTACCACGTCGACTGCAAGGACGCGAAGAGGCAGGTGGGCAACGGCCGCAACGGCCGGATGGGCTCGCACCTGCCGTGGGCCGACCCGCGGCGCGGCTGGGACTTCGTCTCGACCGGCCACGGCGACGTCCCGTGGGAGGCCTGCTTCCGGATGCTGAACACGATCGGCTACGACGGGCCGATCTCGGTGGAGTGGGAGGACGCCGGGATGGACCGCCTGGTCGGCGCCCCCGAGGCGCTGGCGTTCGTCCGCCGGCTCGCGTTCGACCCGCCGGCGGCGGCCTTCGACGCCGCCTTCTCCAGCGGCGCCTGAGAGGAGGGGATCCGCCGGGGTGTCCCGGCGGATCCCCTCGCCTCAGCCGCGGCGGCGGCGGGCGGCGAGGATGGTGAGCACCAGCAGGACGGCGATCGCCGCGATCTCGACCCAGAAGGTCTCCTGCCACAGCGGCGCCACGTCGGACTCGACGAAGTCGAACATCCCCGGCTCCAGGCCGAGCACGCCGTAGGTGGACTGGAGCAGGGCCCCGAGGGACCCGGCCGCGAACAGCAGCCCGAGCAGTGCGGCCCAGACCAGGAGCCGCGGCGGGGCGATCAGCAGCAGCAGTGCCCCGCCGAAGCCGAGGACGGCCTGGAGCAGGAACGCCGGCCCGATCACGTCGATGGCGTCGTAGCCGTCCTGCCACAGGTACAGGTGGATCCCGGCGACGGCGGCCAGCAGCCCCGCGCCCGCCAGGCGGAGCAGCGCGATCGCGGCGCCGGTGCCCGCGCCCGTCCGCCGGCTCTGCGTCACGGTGCCCGTCACGTGACGGTCACCGTCACCTCCATGCCCATGGAGCGGTGGTTGCCGACCGAGCAGTAGAAGACGTACTCGCCGGGCTCCAGCATGACGGTGATCGAGGACGAGTCGCCGGGGCCGACGATGTCGGTGCCGTCGACGTCCTCGCCGTCCTTCTCCACCACCAGGTCGTGGCTGGCGCTGCCCCCGTTGGTCAGCTCGATCGTGTACTCGCCGGCTGCCAGCTCGGAGGAGTCGAGCTCGAACCCGAAGTCGACGGAGGTGACCCCGAGCATGCCCCCGGCCGGTTGCTCGGCGGTGCTCCCGGCAGTGGGGGCGCTGGACGTGGTCTCCGCCGCGCTGGACGACGACGTCGCCGCGCTGCTCGAGGAGGCCGCGGAGTCGCCGTCGTCGTCCATGCCGCCGCAGGCGGAGAGGACGCCGAGGGCGGCGGCCAGGAGGCCGGCCCGCACGCTGCGGGCTCGGCGGGTGGAGCCGGTCGGACGGGTCACGGGATCCTCCTCGATGACGGGGGGAGGCGCCGGGCGGCGCCCCCTCCACACCGAGATCCTGCGACCTTCAAGCAGTTCGCCGGAACCCTCGTCCAGGGTTCTCCCGGACAGCCGTGACCTGGTCGGGACCAGGTCACGGGGGAACGCGACGACTGCGGCGACGAGCACCTCGGTACCCGGCGTTCGCGCCCGCCCCGGCCGGCGGTTCAGTGGGGGCTGTCCGTCATGCCGCGCGGGCGACCCGCCGCGCGTCCCGGACGGCCTGCTTCGACTGCTTGGCCGCCTGCTTGCGGGCCTTCTTCACGGTGACCCGCGGGGTGCGGTCGACGAAGCCCCGGGTGAGCAGCCCGACGCCGATCCCGAGCAGCCAGACGTCCTTGGCGACGGCCAGGCCTTCCGGGGTCGGCGCGAGGCTGCCCTCCTTCCGCATGCCCGGGGTCTTGAGGTAGAGCCCGAGCAGCCCGCCGGAGAAGCCGGTCAGCAGCGCGCCGGCGACGGCGGTGGAGACGAAGGGGGTGAGCAGTGCCGCACCGATCCCGATCTCGGCGGCGGCCAGACCCGAGACGAACTGCCGGGCGTCGACGTCCTTGAGGAACGGGTACGTGCCCGACGCGAACCCGTGCAGCTGCGCCGCCGTGGCGTCGTCGGCGCTGCGTTTGCCCAGACCGCTGTTGAGGATGAAGGCCCCGGCCGAGAGGCGGGGGCCGATCTCGGCGAGAGTGATCGGCAGGAGACGCATGGGACACCTCGGAGCTGGACGGTGGTACAGGACTCAACCACCTTGCACCCCGCTCCCGGCGTCCACCACTCCGAGGTCCGGGGCGACCGGCCGGCGACGGCCGGCCGGTCGACCCGGCAGGTCAGCGCCCGCCGCGGCGGGAGCGGCCGCTGATCGCCGCTGCCGAGTGCGTGCCGGCGCGGGCCGCCAGCTCGGCGCGGGTGCGCGCCGGGCCGGCGTTGCGGGAGGCGCCGCCCCGGCCGCCGGACGTCGCCGCCGCGCCGCCGCGGCCGCCGGAGGACGCCGCGGCGGAGCCGCCGGGGGTGCCGGAGCCGCCGGACCGGCGACGACGTCCGCCCCCGGTGCCCTGCGGCTGCGGCGCGGGCGCCGGGGCCGGCTCGACGTACGGCGCGGCCGGCCCGGTCAGGGCGACGATCTCCCGGGCGCCGGGCTTGATCGCCGCGACCTCGGGGGTGATCCCGGCCTGGCGGGTCAGCAGGCGCACCTCGCCGGCCTGGTCGGGCGTGGCGATGGTGACGACGATGCCGCCGGCACCGGCGCGGGCGGTGCGGCCGGAGCGGTGCAGGTAGGCCTTGTGCTCGGCCGGCGGGTCGACGTGCACGACCAGCGCGACGTCGTCGACGTGGATGCCCCGGGCGGCGATGTCGGTGGCGACCAGCACGCGGGTCTCCCCGGTGCTGAAGGCCTCCAGGTTCCGCTCGCGGGCGTTCTGGCTGAGGTTGCCGTGCAGGTCGACGGCGGGCACGCCGGCGGCGGTGAGCTGCTTGGCCAGCTTCTTCGCCTGGTGCTTGGTGCGCATGAACAGCACGCTGCGGCCGAGGCCGGAGGCGAGCTGCTTCACGATCTCGCCCTTGTCGGCGGCGTCGACCCGGAACACGTGGTGGGTCATCGTCGACACCGGCGCGACGGCCGGGTCGACCGAGTGGGTCGTCGGGCTGGACAGGTAGCGCTTGACGAGGACGTCGACGCCGTTGTCCAGCGTGGCGGAGAAGAGCAGCCGCTGGCCCACCTTCGGCGTCCGGTCCAGCAGCCGCTTCACGCCGGGCAGGAAGCCCAGGTCGGCCATGTGGTCGGCCTCGTCGAGGATGGTGATCTCGACGGCGGACAGGTCGGCGTGCCCCTGCCCGATGAGGTCCTCGAGTCGGCCGGGGCAGGCGATGAGCACGTCGACGCCGGCGGCCAGCGCCTGTACCTGCGGGTTCTGGCCCACGCCGCCGAAGACGACGGTGGTGCGCATGCCCAGCGCGGTGGCCAGCGGGTCGACGACGGCGGCGACCTGGTTCGCCAGCTCGCGGGTCGGCACCAGGATCAGCGCGCGGGGCCGCTTCGGCGCCCGGCGGCTGTCGCTGGCGGCGAGGCGGGCGACCAGCGGCAGGCTGAAGGCGAGGGTCTTGCCCGAGCCGGTGCGGCCGCGGCCGAGCACGTCGCGGCCGGCGAGCGTGTCGGGCAGCGTGGCGACCTGGATCGGGAACGGCGCGGTGATGCCGCTGGTGGTCAGCACCTCGACCAGCGGCGCCGGGACGCCGAGCGCCTCGAAGGTGGTGTCGGTCGGCAGGACCGTGGCGACGTCACCGACGGGCACGACGGGAGTGGCCGGGGCGACGGGGCGCGCGGCGGCCGGCCGCGGCGCGGCGGGCGCCGAGCCCTGCGACGTGGCCTGCGCCTGGCCCTGCGCCTGGCTCTGGTCGCCGTCCGGGCGGGTGCCGCGGCCACGGCCGCCGCGACGGCGGCGCGGGCGGCCGTCCCCGGCGGGCGTGCCGGCGGTGGTGTTCTGGGCGGAGCTCATCTACGACTTCCTCGACGATCGAGTGGCCGCACGAGCACCCCGGCGCGGGCGCGGGCCGGCGCTCCTGCACGGAGCAGGGCGGGCGCGCACGTCGTCAGCGGGACGTCGGACAGCCGGGCGCACCTCGGTGGCGCAGCCTCAGCCCGACGTCGCTTCCAGCCGCTCCGGTTGAGCAGCGGATCGGCGCCGGTACACCCCCACTCAACCAGACGCGACGGGGAGCGCGTCCCTCATCGGGGGGAGTGTCCGGTCACAGCTGCCGCCGCACCGGGTCCGGCACCGGCCCCCGCACCGGCCACGGCGCCCCCGCGGTAGCTGCGCCGGTACGCGTTCGGCGCCACCCCGATGGCCGCCCGCAGGTGCTGGCGCAGCGACGCCGGGGTGCCGAAGCCGGCGTCGGCGGCCACCCGGTCGACCGAGGCGTCGGTGGACTCCAGCAGCTGCCGGGCCAGCGCGAGGCGCTGCGCGGCCAGCCAGCGCAGCGGCGAGACCCCGGTCTCCTCGCGGAAGCGGCGGGTGAAGGTCCGCACGCTCATCCGGGCGTGCCCAGCCAGCTCGGCGAGCGTCAGCGGCTCGCCCAGGCGCTCGGTCGCCCAGGCGCGGGTGGCGGCCGTGCCCGCCCCGTCGGACTCGGGCAGCGGCCGCTCGACGAACTGCGCCTGCCCGCCCTCCCGCCAGGGGGCGACGACGTTGCGCCGCGCGGCCCGGTTGGCGACGTCGCTGCCGTGGTCGCGGCGCACGAGGTGCAGCAGCAGGTCGATGCCCGCGGCGTTGCCGGCGGAGGTCAGCACGTCGCCGTCGTCCACGAAGAGGACGCCGGGGTCCAGCCGCACGGTCGGGAAGTGCCGGCGGAAGGCGTCGACGTGCATCCAGTGCGTGGTGGCCGGCCGCCCGTCGAGCAGCCCGGCCGCGGCGAGCACGAACGCGCCGGTGCAGATGGACACCAGCCGGGCGCCGCC
The DNA here is from genome assembly GCF_019799905.1 of Trujillonella endophytica. Lineage (GTDB taxonomy): Bacteria > Actinomycetota > Actinomycetes > Mycobacteriales > Geodermatophilaceae > Trujillonella > Trujillonella endophyticus_A. The sequence continues at coordinate 96,737 of NZ_JABGCI010000013.1, forward strand.
GGCAGCGGCACCGCGCAGTGCCGCCGCGAGCTCCGCGGGCACGGCGCCCTCGGTCATGGCCGGCCCTCCGTAGACGCCGGGCACGACCACGGTGTGGGCCGCCGCCAGCACCGCGGCGTCGTGCTCGGGCAGCACGCTGAACCCGGCCGAGGTGCGCACCGGCCCGCCGTCCAGGGTGGCGACCCGCACCCGGTACAGCGGGCGCTCGGCGGCGTCCACGGCGGAGCCGAGCAGCCGGTGGGGGAGCCCGAGCTCGAAGGCGATGCAGTTCGGCAGCGCGAGGACGACGACCTCGTGGCGATCGGGGCGGGGACCCTGCGACATGGCCGGATGTTTGCACATGTTGGCCGTCGGGCCACTCGTGGAGCGCCGTCGGCGCGGGCGATGCTCTGCGCCGTGACCAGCACCGCCGCGCCCCGGCGCGCCCCCGCCGGGACGACGCGGCGGATCCACCCCGCCTGGTGGGTCGCCGCGGTGACGTTCCTGGCCCTCGTGGGCGCGGCCGCCTTCCGCGCGGTGCCCGGGGTGCTCATCGACCCGCTGCGCGACGAGTACGGGTGGTCGGTGTCGACGATCTCGTTCGCGGTCGCGATCAACATGGCGCTGTACGGGCTCACCGCGCCGTTCGCGGCCGCGCTGATGGAGAAGTTCGGCATCCGTCGCGTCGTCGTCTGCGCGCTGCTCCTCGTCGCCGTCGGCAGCGGGCTGACCGTGTTCATGACGGCGAGCTGGCAGCTGGTCCTGCTGTGGGGCGTGCTGGTGGGCCTGGGGGCCGGGTCGATGGCGCTGTCGCTGGTGGCGACGGTGACCGGCCGGTGGTTCGTGGCCCGCCGCGGCCTGGTGTCGGGCGTGCTGACCGCGGGCGGGGCCGCCGGCCAGCTGGTCTTCCTGCCGCTGGTCGCCTGGATCGACGCCCGGTGGGGCTGGCGGGCGGCGTCACTGGGGACGACGGGCGCCGCGCTGGCCGTCGTCCCGCTGGTGGCGTGGCTGCTGCGGGACCGGCCGCGCGACGTGGGCGCCGTCCCCTACGGCGGGACGGCGGCCGACGACGTCGACCCGGTCCGCGCGGGCGCGGCGCGGACCGCCGTCCAGGGGCTCGTCGCCGCGTCCCGTTCGCGCGCCTTCTGGCTGCTCGCCGGCGGGTTCTTCATCTGCGGGCTGTCCACCAACGGGCTGGTCCAGCCGCACTTCATCCCGGCCGCGCACGACCACGGCATGCCGGTGACGACGGCGGCCGGCCTGCTGGCGCTGGTCGGGATCTTCGACATCGCCGGCACGGTCCTCTCCGGCTGGCTGACCGACCGGGTCGACCCGCGGCTGCTGCTGCTGGCGTACTACGGGCTCCGCGGCGCCTCGCTGTTCCTGCTCCCGGCGCTGTTCGGGCCGGACCTGCAGGCCAGCATGGTGGTGTTCATCGTCTTCTACGGCCTGGACTGGGTGGCCACGGTGCCGCCGACGCTCGCGCTGTGCCGGGAGCACTTCGGCACCCGGGCGCCGGTCGTCTTCGGCTGGGTGTTCGCCGCGCACCAGCTCGGCTCGGCGTTCGCGGCCTTCGGCGGCGGCGTCATCCGCGACGTCACCGGCTCCTACGACCTGGCCTGGGTGCTGGCCGCCGGCCTCTGCCTGCTCGCGGCGCTGATGTCGGTGTCGATCACCCGCGGCACCCCGCCCCCCGCCGTCCCCACCGCGCTGCCGACCGAGCCGCAGGCGGCCGCCGCCGACCAGGCCCACGGCTGAGCGACGGCGTCGGGCCGGTTCCACGATGCCGACGTCTTCCGGACGTTGCCGGCGCGATCCTGCCGGCAACGTCCGCGATCGACCGGCAAGCTGATCCCCAGGCCGGAAGCCAACCGCGGGGTCAGGCGGTGTGCTCCAGGGGGAGACGCACCGTCTGCGCCCGGATCGAGTCCCCCTCGAACATGAAGGTGTCGACGCCCTCCGCCCGCGCCTTCTCCGCGACCGCCGTCCACTCGATGAAGAGCAGGTCGCCGACGTGGTGACGGGTGGGGATGTCCCAGTCGGCGTCGGGGATCTCGCCGAGCAGCCCGGCGAAGACCTCGCGGATGCCGTCCCGGCCGCGCACCACGCCGTCGGGGGTGACGAGGACGGCGTCCTCGGCGTAGTCGGCGACGATCCCGTCGAGGTCGGCCGCCCCGATCGCCGTCACGTGGTGGTCGAAGATCTCCTGCGGGGTACGTGCCATCACGGCTCCTCTCGCCCGGTCCCGTGCGGACACCGAGCATGCTCCGGCCGGCTCCCGGGGGACAGCCCTCGCCGCACCCCGCCGGCTCAGGCGGTGGCGGCCAGGGCGGGGTCGACGCTGCGGCCGGCGATCAGGTCGGCGGCCCGCTCGGCGATCATGATCGTCGGGGCGTTGGTGTTGCCCCGCACGAGCGTCGGCATGACCGAGGCGTCGACGACGCGCAGCCCGTCGACGCCGTGCACCCGCAGCCGGGGGTCGACGACGGCCTGGTCGTCGGTGCCCATCCGGCACGACGACACCGGGTGGTACAGCGACTCGAGGGTGTCGCGGACCGCCTGGCGCAGCCCGTCCCTCGTGTGCACCGCGCCGCCCGGCGACCACTCCTCGGCGAGGACGTCGGCCAGGGGCCCGACCGAGGCGATCTCGCGGGCCTTCTCGACGCCGCAGACCAGCGCGTCCAGGTCGCGCTCGTCGGTCAGGTAGCCGGCGTCGATGGCCGGCGCCCACGCCGGGTCCGCCGAGCGCAGCCGCACCGAGCCGCGCGAGTGCACCCGCACCAGCACCGCCGCGGCGGTGAACGCGTCGACGTCCGGGTCGACCTCCGCCTGCCGCCAGAACTTGACCGGCAGGAAGTGGTACTGCAGGTCGGGGGCCTCCAGGTCCGGGCGGGACCGCGTGAAGAGACCGGCCTCGGCGAGGTTGGACGTCAGCGGCCCGCGGCGGGCGCCGAACCACTTGGCGTAGCCCGCGGGCGACTCGGCGCGGAACAGCGACTCGCCCGACCGGGTGTGCCAGATCGTCGGCACCAGCGGGTGGTCCTGCAGCCCGCCGCCGACGCCGGGCAGGTCGTGCACCACGTCGACGCCGACCTCGCGCAGGTGCTCGCCCGGCCCGATGCCCGACAGCATGAGCAGCTGCGGGGAGTTCACCGCGCCGCCGGCCAGCACGACCTCGGCGGCGGCGTGCGCGGTGTGCAGCTGCCCGCCGCGCCGGTACTCGACGCCGGTGGCCCGCCCGCCGGCGACGAGCACGCGGGTGGTCATCGCGCCGGTCAGCACCGTCAGGTTCGGCCGGTCCATGACCGGGTGCAGGTAGGCGTCGGCCGCCGACCAGCGCCGCCCGCGCCGCTGGGTGAGCTGGTAGAGGCCCACGCCCTCCTGGTCGGCGCCGTTGAAGTCGTCGTTGCGCGGGTGGCCCGCGGCCACGGCGGACTCGATCGCGGCCCGGGACCAGGCGTGCGGCGAGCGGGGGTCCTCCACCCGCAGCGGGCCGCCGGCGCCGTGGAACCGGTCGGTCCCGCGGGCGTTGTCCTCCATCCGCCGGAACAGGGGCAGCACGTGCTCGTAGGACCACGACGGGTCCCCGGTCAGCTGCGCCCACTCGTCGTAGTCGGCGGCCGCCCCGCGGATGTAGATCATCGCGTTGATCGACGACGACCCGCCGAGCAGCTTGCCCCGCGGCCAGAACAGCCGGCGCCCCACGAGCCCCGGCTGCGGCTCGGTCGAGTAGTTCCAGTCCCGCCGGGTGCGCCAGACCTTGTACAGCGCGGCGGGGATCTGCACCTCGAGGACGTCGTCGGACCCGCCGGCCTCCAGCAGCAGCACCCGCAGCGACGGGTCCTCGGTCAGCCGGCCGGCGAGCGCGCAGCCCGCCGACCCGGCCCCGACGACGACGACGTCGTACTCGGCGCTCGACACGCTGTCGCCCATCAGCGGTGCCGCCCGTGCACCAGGCCCATGACGCGGGCGAGCGCGTCGGTCGCCTGCGCGGGACGGCCGAAGCTCATCAGGTCCACCGGCAGGGAGAACCGCTTGCGGGTGATCGCCTTGGCGCGGGTGAACTCCTTGAGCCCGTCCTCGCCGTGGATGCGGCCGAAGCCGCTCTCGCCGACGCCGCCGAAGGGCAGTGCCGGCACCGAGGCGAAGGTGAGCACGGAGTTGATCGAGGTCATGCCGCTCTTCATCCGGCGGGCGAGGTCCATCGCCCGCGCCCGCGACCCGGAGTAGACCGAGCCGGCCAGCCCGTGCGCGTTGGCGTTGGTGCGCTCCAGCGCCTCCTCGGCGTCGCGCACCCGCGTGATCGTGATCGTCGGGCCGAACGTCTCCTCGCACACGGCGGCCGACGTCTCCGGCACGTCGACGATCACCGTGGGGGAGATGTAGCGCCCGTCGACCGTGCCGCCGGCGAGGACCCGGCCCCCGGCGCCCACCGCGTCGTCCACGTGGCGGCGGACGACGTCGGTCTGCGAGGCCATCGTCATCGGCCCGTAGGCGGCGTCGTCGTCGGAGCCCGGGCGCAGGTCGCGGGCCTTCGCGGTGACCTCGGTGACGAACCGGTCGTAGACGGCCTCGGTGGCGTACACCCGCTCGATGCCGATGCACGTCTGCCCGGCGTTGCTCATCGCGCCCCACACGGCGGCGTCGGCCGCGGCCGTCACGTCCGCGTCGTCGTCGACGATCATCGCGTCCTTGCCGCCGAGCTCCATGAGCACGGGCGTCAGCGTCTCGGCGCAGGCGGCCATGACCCTGCGCCCGGTCGGCGCGGAGCCGGTGAAGGCCAGCTTGCCCACGCCGGCGCCGCACAGGGCGGCGCCGGTCTCACCGGAGCCGGTCACCACCTGGAAGGCGTCCGCGGCGTCGGGGACGGCCGCCCGCCAGGCGGCGGCCAGCCAGGCGCCGATGGCCGGCGTGTGCTCCGACGGCTTGAAGACGACGGCGTTGCCGGCCGCCAGCGCGTAGGCGATCGAGCCCATCGGCGTGAACACCGGGTAGTTCCACGGGCCGATCACGCCGACGACGCCGAGCGGCTGGTACTCCAGGTACGCGGCGTGGTTGGCCGCCAGCATCCCGGCCGGGACGCGCCGCGGGCCGAGCACCTTGCGGGCGTGGTTGCCGGCCCAGGCGAGGTGGTCGATGGCCAGCGTGATCTCGAGGATCGCGTCGGCGTGGGTCTTGCCGTTCTCCCGGTGCACCAGGTCCGCCAGCTCGTGGATGCGGCGCGCGAGGTAGCCGCGGTAGGCGGCCAGCCGGGTGCGGCGGCCGTCGTAACCGAGTTCGGCCCAGGTGCGGGCGGCGGCGCGGGCCGTCGCGACGGTCTCGGTGACCGCGTCGGCGTCGTGGACCGGGAAGACCCCGACGACCGCGCCGGTGGCCGGGTTCGTGGACTCGAACGTCTGGGCGGTGGCGTGCCGGTCGACCGTGCCCGCGGTGGACGCGGTGACGGTGTCCAGCTGCTCGGCGAGCGACATGTGCCGCACGTTACCGCCGAAGTTACCGGCGCGTAGGGGTGAGCCGGGGAGCCCGGCCGGAGGCACCGGCGGGCCTACGCTCCCGCCGTGCCTGCGAAGCAGCGTGGCCGGCCGCGCAGTCCGCGCGTGCACGAGGCGATCCTCCGGGCGGCCGCCGAGCTCGTCGTGTCCGGCGGTTACGAGCGGCTGACGATGGAGGCGATCGCGGCGCGGGCAGGGGTCGGCAAGCAGACGGTCTACCGGCGCTGGGCGGCCAAGTCGGCGGTGGTCGCCGAGGCCGCGCTGGCCGGGCACCTCCTGCCCGGGCACGGGCCGCCGGCCGACACCGGGGACGTGGTGGCCGACCTGCGGACCTGGCTGCGGCGGACGGGGTCCTGGCTGGCCGACCCCGGTTCGGCAGCGGTGGTCCGCGGGCTGGCCGCGGCCGCGTCCGACAGCCCGAGGGACGGCACCCGCCTCTACGGAGAGGTCACCGGACCCCTGTGGGACGCCCTGGTGCGCCGGCTCGACCGGGGTGTGGCGGAGGGGCGGCTGCGGGCCGGCGCCGACCTCGGGGCGGCCGCCGACGCCCTCCTCGGCACCCTGCTCTACCGCGTGCTGGCCGGCACCGGGGCCCCGACCGCCGACGAGGCGGACGGGCTGCTCGACGTCCTGTTCGGAGGCCTGCTCCGCGACGTCCGCGGCGATCCCCCCGCCGCCCTGGACACCACCCCGCCGGCGCCATAACAATCCGCTACGTCTCGTAAGACCGGCGCACGACGGAGTGGAGTCCGACCATGGCGGGCAGCCTGCAGGGCAGGGTCGCGTTCATCACCGGAGCGGCACGGGGGCAGGGCCGCGCGCACGCCGTCCGGCTGGCGCGCGAGGGCGCCGACGTGATCGCCGTCGACATCTGCGCCCAGATGGAGTCGGTCGACTACCCGATGGCCACCGAGGCCGACTTCGCGGAGACCGCCCGCCTGGTGGAGGCCCTCGACCGGCGGGTGGTGACCCGGGTCGCCGACGTCCGCGACCGCACGCAGCTGGCCGCAGCGGTCGACGCCGGCGTCGCCGAGCTCGGCCGTCTGGACGTCGTCGTGGCGAACGCCGGGATCAGCCCGCTGGGTGCCGGCCGCGGCTCGCGCGCCTGGTTCGACGCGGTCTCGGTGGACCTCGTGGGCGTGGTGAACACCGTCGAGGTGGCGTTCGGGCACCTGTCCGCCGGGGCCTCGATCATCTGCACCGGCTCGATGGCGGCGATGATGCCCGCCGGGGTGGGCTCGGGCGGTGGCGGCGCCGCGGGGTACGCGTTCGCCAAGCGCGAGGTCGCCCGCTTCGTGCACGACCTGGCCGCCGAGCTCGCGCCGCGGTCGATCCGGGTCAACGCCGTCCACCCCGGCAACACCGACACCCCGATGCTGCAGAACGACATGATGTACCGGATGTTCCGGCCGGACCTGGAGAACCCGACGCGGGCCGACGCCGAGCCCGGCTTCGCGTCGATGCACAAGATGCCGGTGACCACGCTGGACGCCGACGACATCAGCGAGGCCGTGCTGTTCCTCGCCTCCGACGCCTCCCGCTACGTGACCGGCCTGCAGCTCAAGGTGGAGGCCGGCGCGCTGCTGCCGATGACGACGGCGGGCGCACCCGGCTGACTCAGCCGGCGGCCGCCTCCGCGACCTCCAGCGCCTGCCGGTCGGACTCCAGGACGTCGGCGGCGGCCACCACGATGGCCGGGTCGGGCCGGCCGATGCCGGCGTCGTCCTTGCCCTCGTACTCCGAGCGGCACAGCAGGAACCGCATCGCCTCGAGCCGCGCCCGCTTCTTGTCGTTGCTCTTGATCACCGTCCACGGCGCCCACGGGGTGTCGGTGGCCGCGAACATGGCCTCCTTCGCGGCGGTGTAGTCGTCCCACCGGTCCAGCGAGGCCAGGTCGGTGGGGGAGAGCTTCCACTGCCGCACCGGGTCCAGCTGGCGGACGACGAACCGGGTCCGCTGCTCGCGCCGGGACACCGAGAACCAGAACTTGACGAGCGTGATGCCGCTGTCGACCAGCATCTTCTCGAAGTCCGGCGCCTGGCGCATGAACCGGTCGTACTGCTCCTCGGTGGCGTAGCCCATGACCCGCTCGACGCCGGCGCGGTTGTACCAGGAGCGGTCGAACAGCACGATCTCGCCGGCGGCCGGGAGATGGGCGACGTAGCGCTGGAAGTACCACTGGCTCTGCTCGCGCTCCGACGGCTTGTCCAGCGCGACGACCCGGGCGCCGCGTGGGTTGAGGTGCTCGGTGAAGCGCTTGATCGTGCCGCCCTTGCCGGCGGCGTCGCGGCCCTCGAAGACGACGACGACCTGCTGGCCGGTCTCCTTGACCCAGTTCTGGAAGCGCAGCAGCTGGATCTGCAGCCGGCGCTTCTCCCGCTCGTACTCGCCGCGCGGGAGCCGCTCGTCGTAGGGGTAGTCCTCGCGCCAGGTGTCGACCCGCCGCCCGTCGGGGCCGTACAGCTCGCCGTCGTCGTCCCAGTCCTCGTCGGAGTCGACGTCGGGCAGGGCCTGGAGCCGGTACTGCGAGAGGTCGATGGCCGAGGCGAGGGAGGGGGCGCTGGCGGTCACCGCCGTCCAGTACCCGCGCGGAGGCGTCCGGCACGCACGGTCCCGGCCCCGGATCGCGCTGCCATGCTGGCGCCGTGGCCGACCCGAACCCGCCCGACCCCTTCGCCACGGCGCAGGTGCGGGAGCGGGTGCTGGCGGGCTGGTCGGCGTCGGCGGCCCGGTTCCGCGAGGACGCCAACGCCGAGGAGGACCTCGTCCGCGGCGGCTACCGCGACCGGCTGCTCGTCGAGCTGGCGCAGAACGCCGCCGACGCCGCGGCCCGGGCCGGTGTCCCCGGCCGGCTCCGCCTGGAGCTGGCCGGCGGCGAGCGCGACGTCCTGCGCGCCGCGAACACCGGCGCGCCCCTGGACGCCGCCGGGGTGGAGGGGCTGGCCACGCTGCGCGCCTCGGCCAAGCGCGACGAGGCGCGCAGCGTCGGCCGATTCGGCGTCGGCTTCGCCGCCGTCCTGGCGGTGTCCGACGAGCCGGCCGTCGTCTCCACGTCCGGCGGGGTGCGGTTCAGCGCGTCCCGGACCCGCGCGGAGGTGACCGCCGTCCCGGCGCTGGCCGGGGAGGTCGCCCGGCGCGACGGCGGCGTGCCGGTGCTGCGGTTGCCCTGGCCGGCGGAGGGCACCCCGCCGCAGGGGTACGCGACCGAGGTGGTGCTGCCGCTGCGCGCGGGGGCACGGACGACGGTGCGCGCGGCCCTGGAGGACCTGACCGCCGAGCTGCTGCTCGCGCTCCCCGGCCTGGCCGAGGTCGAGGTGGTCGTCGACGGCGCCGCCCGCGTGCTGCGCTGCGCGCGCGCCGGCGACACCGCCCGGCTCACCGACGGCTCCCGGACGACGACGTGGCGGCTGGCCGAGCGCTCCGGCGAGCTGCCCGCGGCGCTGCTCGCCGACCGCGCGGTCGAGGAGCGCGACCGGCGCGCGTTCACCGTCACCTGGGCGGTGCCGCTGGACGACGACGGCCGCCCGGTGCCGCTGCCCCTCCCGCAGGCGGTGCACGCGCCGACGCCCAGCGACGAGCCGCTCTCCCTGCCGGCGCGGCTGCTGGCCCCCTTCCCGCTCGGCCCGGACCGGCGGCACGTGCTCCCCGGCCCGGTCACCGACGCGCTCGTGGCCGCCGCCGCCGGCACCTACGCCCACCTGGTGGCCGCACTGGCGGACCGGGCGGACGGTGACCCGGCGGTCCTGGCTCTCGTGCCCCGCGTCGGGCTGGCCGCCGCCGCGCTCGACGCCGACCTGGGCGCCGCCGTGCTCGACCGCCTGAAGGGCACGGCCTGGCTGCCGCCGGCGGGGCACCCCGGCACCCGCCAGCTCCCCGCGCGGGCCGCGGCACTGGCCGAGCCGAGCCCCGAGCGGGTGGCGGCGCTGGTCGACGTCGTCCCCGGCCTGCTGCCCCACGAGTGGTCCCGCCGGTCACAGGCCCCGGCGCTGGCCGCCCTCGGCGTGCGCCGCGTGGGCACGGCCGAGGTGGTCGAGGCGGTGACCGGGGTCGACCGCCCGGCGTCCTGGTGGGCGCAGCTGTACGCCGCGCTGGACGGCGCGCAGACCGAGGAGCTGGGCGCGCTGCCGGTGCCGCTGGCCGACGGGCGCACCGCGTACGGCCCGGCGGGGGTGCTGCTGCCGGAGGCGGGCCTGCCGGTGGCCGACCTGGGTCCCCTGCGGCTGCGGCTGGCCGATCCCGAGGCGTCCGGCCCCGCTCCGGCCCGGCGGCTGCTCGAGCGGCTGGGCGCCCGGCCGGCCACCGCCGCCTCGGTGCTGGCCGATCCCGCGGTGCGGGCCGCCGTCGAGGCCTCGATGGACACGGTCGAGGACCCCGACGAGGAGCCCGCGGCGCTGGCCGACGCCGTCCTCGCCCTCGTCGCCGCCGCGACCCCGGCGCCCGGCGAGCTGCCGTGGCTGGCCGAGCTCGCGCTGCCGGACGCGGCCGGCGACTGGGCGCCGGCCGGTGAGCTGCTGCTGCCCGGGTCGCCGTTCGCCGCGGTGCTCGCCGACGGCGCGCTGGGAGTGCTCGACCCGGCGACCGCCGCGGCGCACGACCCGGGCGTGCTGCGCGCCGTGGGGGTGCTCGACTCCTTCGCGGTGGTGCGCGCCGACGACCCCGAGGAGCTCGACGTCGACGCCGCCGGGGAGTGGGTGGACGCCGTCCTGGACCGGCTGCCGGCCGGGGCGCCGCCGCCGGTCTGGCCACCGGTCACCGCCGTCCGGGACCTGGAGCTGGTCACCGACTGGGCCCGCGCCCTGCCCCTGCTGGCCGCGCTGCCCGCGGAGACCCGCGCGGACGTGCCGCTCGGCGGTGCCGTCGTCCCCGGCTACCTGCGGTGGTGGCTGCGCGGCTCCCCGGTGCTCGACGGGCGGCGCCCCGACCGGCTGCGGGCGCCGGACGGCGCGGAGCTCCAGGGACTGTACGAAGCGGCGCAGGCACCGCCGGAGGTGCTGGACCTGCTCGCGCCCCCCGCCACGGTCGACGACGTGCTGGCCGACCCGGACGCCGCGGTGGACCTCCTGGACCGGCTCGGCGACCCCGCGCGGACGGTGCGGGCCGACGTCCTCCGCACGGTCTACGCGCGCCTGGCCGCCGCGCTGGACGGGCTGGACGTCGCGCCGCCGGCGCGGGTCCGGGTGGCGCCGGACCGGGTCGCCGACCCCGAGCGCGAGGGCGTGCTGGTCCTCGACCTGCCGTGGCTGTACCCGCTGGTCGACGGCCCCGTCGTCCCGGCGGCCGGCGCTCCCGGGCCGGTGGCCGAGCTGCTCGACCTGCCGCTGGCGAGCGAGGAGCTCCCCGCTGCGGTCGACGGCCGTCCCGACCGCACGGTCCGCTGGGCCGACCTGTTGGGCGCGCCGCTGGCCGCGGCCCGGCTGGGCGTGCCGGAGCTGCCCGGGGAGGTCGGGGTGCACGACCGGCTGACCGCCGGTGGCCGCCCGGTGCCGTGGTGGCCGGGGGAGGAGTGCGACTCCGTCGACGGCAGCCCCGCCGCCCTCGGCCGGGCGCTCGCGTGGCGGACCGGCGCGTGGCCGCTGCGGCAGGCGCTGGCCGAGGCGTTCGCCGAGCCCGACCGGGCCGCGGTGCTGGCCGCCGAGGACGGCGTCGGGGGCTGAGACGCGAGCACCCCCTGGCTCGAGGAGCCAGGGGGGGCCGGGGCGGGTGGGGGACGGTGCGGTAGCGGGTCTCGGTGGCGGATCTACTTCCAGCGCGGGATCGCGTGCGCGCCCGGCGCGTGGCCATGGGTCGCGGGCCGGCCGCCCTTCCCTCCGCCGCCCGGGGCACCGGACGGCACCCGCCCGGTGGTCCGCCAGCAGCGGTACAGCGACAGCCAGAGCTCGGGCGTGAGCTCGGCGACGCGGGTGGTGGGGGACAGGCCGGCCGAGGCTAGCCAGCGGACGCCGGCGCCGCCGGGCAGCTGGGCGCGCAGGACGGGCCCGAGCGCGGACGACGGCGCCGAGAGGACGACGTGCGCGAGGCGCTCGAAGTCGGCGACGTCCGGAGCCGGGAGGCCGTCGCGTGCCTGGGTGGCCGACGAGGGGAGGGCGTGCAGAGGGCGTGACAAGGGGACCTCCGGGGAGGTGCGGGCCGGGCACGAGGGCAGCCGGCAGCCGTGCGAGGGGGTGGTGGCGGACGCGCCGGAGCGCGACGGCGGGGAGCTCGGCTCGACCCGCGGGGCTCTGCTGGGGGGCTCAGGAGCGCATGGGGAGGACGCTAGGGACGCCGTCCGCCGGCGTCCAGTGATTTACGCGGCGGCGTCCCCGCCGCCGGCCTTCTCCGCCCGGCGGGCCTGGTGGGCCTCCCACCGGGCGCGGTCACGGGCCCGGACGTCGGCGTTCCGGGCCCACTTCTCCTTGCGCCGGCGAGCGCGCTCCATCTCGCGCTCCTCGTAGCTGGAGTGCCGGTCCCAGTCGGCGGCGGCGACGGCGAGGGCGGCGGAGGCGCCGCCGAAGATCGCGACGGCGGCGGCGAGGACGGGGTCGAGGAGCAGGAAGGCCGCCGCCGTGGCGACCGCCCAGGCGGCGATCGCGATCCCCAGTCGTCTGCGCACGAGGCCCAGTATCGTCCGCCCGGCAGACGGCCGGGCGATCCCCGCCGGGTGACGCGTTCCTCGCACCCTTGTCACCGCTGCGTCGCGTCCGTAGCGTGGGTCGCGCGGTTCAACAGTCAGCCGCTGTACCGCCGCCGAGCTCCTCGCCGCGCCGCACCCCCTGGGTGGCGGTTCTCCGTACGGGCCCGCCCCCTCGAGAGGCGTCTCGTGACCACAACATGGACCGGCTCCCCGCCCTCCGAGCTCATGACCGTGACGACCGAGCGCACCGACGCCGGTGCCCGCGTCGTCGTCGCCGGCGAGGTCGACTGCTCGACCGCACCCCGGATGGGCGCCTGCATCGACTCCCTCCTGGCCGCCGAGCCGGCCGAGGTGGTCGTCGACCTCACCGGGGTCACCTTCCTCGACTCCGCCGGCCTGCACGCCCTCGTCACCGCGCACGCGCGGGCCCAGGCCCTGGGCGTCCGGCTGCGCGTGCTCGTGGCCACCCGCGCCGTGCTCCGGCCGATCCAGGTCACCGGCCTGGAGAGCGTCCTGGGCGTCGAGCGGGTCCAGCCCGGCGCCGGTGTCGGCGTCGCCTGACGAGCACCTCAGCCGGCCCCGGTCGCGACCGGCTCCTCGCCGGCCCCCGTCCCGCCGGGGGCCCGGCGGTCCGCCCCGGACGGGGCGGTGGACACTCAGGGCGTCCGGGCGACCTGCCCGCGTCGCCGTCGTCGAGGAGGTCCCCCGTGCGTGATGCCGTCATCTGTGAGCCCCTGCGGACGCCGGTCGGTGGGTTCGGCGGGTCGTTGCGCGACGTCCCGGTGCAGGACCTCGCCAGCACGGTCATCCGTGCGCTGATCGAGCGCACCGGTCTCCCGCCGGAGTCGGTGGACGACGTCCTGCTCGGCAACTGCTACCCGACGATGGAGGCGCCGGCGATCGGCCGCGTCGCCGCGCTGGACGCCGGCCTGCCGGTGACCGCCTCGGGCCTGCAGATCGACCGGCGCTGCGGATCGGGCCTGCAGGCGGTCCTCTACGCGGCGATGTCGGTGCAGACCGGCGCCGCCGAGGTCGTGCTCGCCGGGGGCGCGGAGTCGATGAGCAACGCGCCGTTCTACTCCACGGCGATGCGCTGGGGCGTCAAGGCCGGCCCCGGCGTGCTGCTGCAGGACGGGCTGGCCCGCGGCCGGGTCACCGCCGGCGGCGAGCACCACCCCGTGCCCGGCGGGATGATCGAGACGGCCGAGAACCTGCGCCGCGAGTACCGCATCGGCCGCGAGGAGCAGGACGAGTTCGCCGTCCGCAGCCACCAGAAGGCCGCCGCCGCGGCGGAGGCCGGGGTCTTCGCCGACGAGATCGTCCCGGTCACGGTGAAGGGCCGGAAGGGCGACACCGTCGTCGACCGCGACGAGCACATCCGCCCGGACGCCGACGTCGAGACCCTGGCGAAGCTGCGGCCGATCATGGGCAAGGCCGACGCCGAGGCCACCGTCACCGCCGGCAACGCCAGCGGGCAGAACGACGGCGCCGCCGTCTGCGTCGTCACCTCTCCGGAGAAGGCCGCCGAGCTCGGCCTGCGCCCGCTGGCGCGGCTCGTCTCCTGGGCCGTCGCCGGCGTGCCGCCCAAGACCATGGGCATCGGGCCGGTGCCCGCCACGGCGAAGGCGCTGGCGCTGGCCGACGTCAAGCTCGCCGACGTCGACCTCATCGAGCTGAACGAGGCCTTCGCCAGCCAGGTGCTGGCCTGTACCCGCGAGTGGGGCTTCACGGACGGTGACTTCGAGCGGATGAACGTGCACGGCTCGGGCATCTCGCTGGGCCACCCGGTGGGCGCCACCGGTGGGCGCATCCTCGCCACCCTGACCCGGGAGATGGCGCGCCGCGAGGCCCGCTACGGCCTGGAGACCATGTGCATCGGTGGCGGGCAGGGCCTGGCCGCCCTCTTCGAGCGCGTGTGATCCAATCCCCCCGTCTCTGACAGAGCAGGAGTCAGCATGAGCGAGTCCCCCCGCGTCGCCATCGTCACCGGCGCCGCCCGCGGCATCGGTGCCGCCACCGCCCTCCGCCTGGCCGCCGACGGGTTCGCCGTCGCGGTCGTGGACCTGGAGGAGTCGGCCACCAAGGGCACCGTCGAGGCCATCGAGGCCGCCGGCGGCACGGCCCTCGGCGTCGGCGCCGACGTGAGCGACGCCGACCAGGTGCAGACCGCGGTCGACCGCATCGCCGCCGAGCTGGGCCCGCCGCTCGTGCTCGTCAACAACGCGGGCGTCACCCGCGACAACCTGCTGTTCAAGATGACCGAGTCCGACTGGGACGTCGTCATGGCGGTGCACCTGCGCGGCTCGTTCCTCATGGCCCGCGCGGCGCAGAAGCACATGATCGACGCCACGTGGGGGCGGATCATCAACCTGTCGAGCACGTCGGCGCTGGGCAACCGGGGTCAGGCCAACTACGCGGCCGCCAAGGCGGGGCTGCAGGGCTTCACCAAGACGCTCGCGATCGAGCTCGGCAAGTTCGGCGTCACCGCCAACTCGATCGCCCCCGGTCTCATCGAGACGGAGATGACGCGGGCGACCGCCGAGCGCCTCGGCCGGTCGTGGGACGACTACGCCGCCGAGCGGGCGACGGCCATCCCGGTGGCCCGCGTCGGGCAGGGGGAGGACATCGCGCACGCCGTGTCCTTCTTCGCCAGCGAGGGTGCGGGCTTCGTCTCCGGCCAGGTGCTCTACGTCGCCGGCGGCCCGAAGAACTGAGGCAGTGCCCCCGACCGCGGCCCGTCAGGACGACGGGTCGCGGTCGGGGTACCGCGCGCGGGCGAGGGCGTACAGGCCGAACGCGGCGAAGCCGGCCGCGACCGCGCCGAGCAGCCACGGGCCGGCGCCCGTGCCCGCCATCGCCGTCATCGCGCCGTCCAGGCCGGTGGCGGTGGAGACGTCGGCCGACGCCGCGGCCCGCCAGAGCAGGACGCCGACCAGGGCGAACGCCACCCCCTTGGCGAGGTACCCGATCCGGCCGACCACCTCGATGACCGGCTCCCACCGGTCGGGGGCGGCCGGCAGGTCGATGTCGCGCATGAAGCCGCCGGTCAGGCCGCGGGAGAAGGTGTAGAGCCCGACCGCCACGACGGCGACGGCGACGGCCTCGACCGCGAACGTGCCGCCGGGCACCTGCAGCGCGTCGTCGGTCAGCTCCTGCAGCCGCTCGTCGGCCTGGTACTCCGCGCCGGCGGCGAACAGCAGCCCGGTGACCCCGAAGACGGCGTAGACAGCGGCCTTGGCCAGGCACTTGGCGCAGACGACCGCGGTGCGCACCCGGTGGGCGGGGTCGAAGAGCCCGTGCCACCACAGGAGCACCTCGCCGGCCTGCCACAGCGCGAGGGAGAGCAGCCCGAGCCCGATGGCCCACAGGAGCACGCGGCCGCCCGGCCCGGAGGCGACGGTCTGCAGCGCGCCGGTCTGGTCGGCGTCGACCCCGCCGACCCCGCGGGCCATCTGGACCGCCAGCCAGGCGATGAGCAGGTGCATCAGCCCGTAGGCGATCAGGCCGGCGCGGGCCATCGCCTCGAGCACCGGGTGGTCGGTGACGTCGCGGGCGCGCTCGACCGCCCCGGTGACGCGGCTCAGCAGGGTGCGGGCGGCAGGCACGCGACGATCCTGCGGCCCGGAGCTCAGGTGCGCTCGGGGTACTTCGCGCGGATGAGGCAGAAGACGCCGAACGCCGCGATGCCGAGCGCCACCAGCGTCAGCAGGAACCGGCCGAACGGGGCGTCGAGGACCTCCCGCAGCGCGCCGTCGAGCCCGCTGGCCTTGGCCGGGTCGAAGGTGACGGCTGCGTAGACGAGGAGGCCGCCGACCAGACCCAGCGCGATGCCCTTGCCGGGGAAGCCGATCAGCCCCACCTTCTCGACCAGCCGCCGCGTGCCGGCCGGAGCCGACCCGAGGTCGAGCTGCTTCATGAAGCGCTTCGAGACGCCCTTGTAGATGAGGTAGAGGCCGACGCCGATCACGACGAGGCCGGCCAGGCCCACCCACCACCGGCCGCCGGGCCAGCCGAAGACGCCGGCCGTCTGCTGTTGCTGCTGCCCGGAGCTGGAGCCGCCGGATCCGGTGGCGAACCGGATCGCCAGGACCGCGAGCGCGATGTAGACCACCGCCTTCGCGACCGACTTGGCCGTCTTGCTCACGGCCTTCTTGCGCTCCTCGCCGGACGACGACAGCCCGCGCCGCCAGCGCAGGATCTCGGCCAGCTGCCACACGGCGAGGGCGATCATCCCGATCGCGACGATCCACAGCAGCGGCTTGCCGAGGGTGGAGTCGGCGAGCGTCTGCAAGGCGCCGGACTGGTCGGCCGACCCGCCACCCCCGATGCCCCACGCCAGCTGCAGCGCCAGCCAGGCGATCAGCAGGTGGACCACGCCGTAGGCGATCAGTCCGACCCGTGCCAGGTTCTCCAGGGCGTCGCTGTTGCCCGCCCGGTCGGCCGCGTTCATCGGTGACCCGACGCTCATCCCGTACCCCTCTTCTCAGGCCCCCCGTGTGCATCGAATCTGGCACAACGCGGTTCTCCCCGCCCGGCGAGAGCGGGCAGGTCAGCCGACCGGGTGGCCGGCCGGGGGCCGCGGCACCAGGGTCCTCCGGTGCGGTGGACGGTGGTGCGCCGCGGCGCGCGCGGTGTGGGGGACACTGACGGCCGTGGTGAGCGGAACGGCGACGACGGCGGCGCAGGCGGACCCGGCGGTGGCCCGGCGGGCCTGGCCCCGGTGGCTGGCGCTGGGCGTCGCGTTCCTGCTGGTGGCCGGAGTGGCCGCGTTCTGGGCCTCAGGTGGCGCCCGGCTGCTGCTCGCGGCGCTGGGGCTGTTCGCCGTCGTCCGCGGGGCGGTGCTGGTGGCCGCACGGGACGGCCTCGACCAGCGGCCGCGCGGGCTCGGCGCGGGCACGGCCGTCGCGGGGGGAGCCGCGCTCGCGGTCGCCGCCGTGCCCGGGGCGCTCGCCGGGTGGGTCCTCCTCGCCGCGACCCCGCTGGCGCTGCTGGCCGCGTCGGTCGTCCTCCTGGCCCGGGGCGGCGCCGCCCGCCGCGGGGGCCTGGTCGTGCTGGTCTGGTCGGCGCTGGT
The DNA here is from genome assembly GCF_019799905.1 of Trujillonella endophytica. Taxonomy (GTDB): domain Bacteria; phylum Actinomycetota; class Actinomycetes; order Mycobacteriales; family Geodermatophilaceae; genus Trujillonella; species Trujillonella endophyticus_A. The sequence continues at coordinate 113,889 of NZ_JABGCI010000013.1, forward strand.
GACGGTCCTGCTGGTCGGCACCGGCCTGGCCACCGACTGGGACCGGGCGCGAGGCGGGGCGACGCTGGTCACGGCGTTCGGCGTCGCCGTCCTGGGGCTGGTGATGGTGACCGGCTCGGCCGGGCTGCGCGCCGCGGCCGCCCGGCCGGCGCCGCCGCAGCCCGCCGGGTGTGCCGGTTGCGCGTGCTCCGGCGGCGGGTGCGGCATCCCCCGCTGAGGACGGCGGCCGGGCGCGGCGGGCCGGACTCGAGGGTGCGGCTCAACTCACCGCCCAGACGACGGCCTGGTCGTCGCAGACGCCGCTGACCCACACGGCGCCGCCGTCCGCTGCGACCGCGACGTCGTCCACCGCGCCGAACCGGCACAGGTCCACCGTGTCCGTGGTCCCCGCGGCCACGTCGGCGAGGACGAGCACCGCGCTCGCCGAGCCCCGCTCCCGGACGGCCAGGTACGCCGACCCGCCGGCGCGGTCCACGGCCAGCCCGCCGGGGTCGATGGCGTCCGGCAGCTCCGCCACGGTCGACACGACGTCGCCGGCGACCGCCACCAACCGCAGTTCGGCGCCGGCCACCCGCCCGGTGGACACGGCGGCGACCGCGGTGCCGTCGTCGAGGACGGCGACCTGGTGGGTGGTGCTGTACACCTCCTCGTCCGGCGCGAGCTCCAGCTCCTCGCCGACAGGCACGAGGGCGGCGCCCCAGCGCGTCAGGACCGCGCTCGAGTCGTCGTCTCCGCCGGGGAGGACGAGGTCGACCGCGGTCACCACACCGCCACCGGGCACGGCTGCCACGGCCCGCGGGATCACCGCGTCGCCGACCATCGGGACGACGGCCTCGTCGAGCACCTCCGGCTCGCCGGGGGAGGTGCCCGGGCCGTCGGGGGTCAGCAGCCCGAGCGAGACGACCGTGCCGAGGTACCCGCCCTCGTCGGACGGCCGGCGCAGCACCCCCACCACCTCGTCGTCGCCCTGCGACCCCAGGAGCGCGGCGCCCCCGTTCTCCGTGGGCGACCCGGGCAGGGGCACGGTGCCCACGTCGGGGCGGACGGACGGCGTGGGGATGGCACGGGGACCGTCGTCGGCCCGCGGCGTGGCCTGACCGGCGGTGGTCTGCGTGCAGCCGGCCAGCAGCAGCGCCGCGAGCAGCGCGCCCGCGGCGGGCAGGGGTCGGGATCTCATGGACCCACCCTCGGCGGCACTTCCTGGGCCGTGCTGGCGCCGGACTTGTGGCGCCGTTCCGTCGCCGCCGGGCGGGGTAGACACGGTGGTCGTGGAGGGACACGTCTTCGTCGTCGGGGGCGACCTGACACGGCTGTCCTGCGACGACGTGCTGGTGCCGACCGGACGCGACCTGCGGGTCGGGCCGAGCTGGCGGCCGCTGGTGCCTGCGGAGCTCGTGACCGCCGAGGACCCCGAGGGCCTCTGCCTGGGGCTGCAGTGGTCGGGCGACGAGCGGGTGCTCGAACTGCCGGGCGACCCGTACGTGTGGCTGGTCGACACCGTCGACGACGAGGAGCGCGGGCTGCCCTGGCTGCTCGACGGCGCCCGCCGGGCGCTGGCCGCCGTCGCCGCGCGTCCGGTGGACCGGCCGAGGCACGGCCGGGCACGGCGGCTGGTCGGCCTGCCCGCCCTCGGCACCGGGTGGGGCGGGGCGGCCGGCGCCCGCGGGGAGCTGCTGCGGCAGCTGCTGCCGGTGCTGCGGGAGGCGGCCGCCGAGCACCGCTTCGACGTCGCGCTGGTGCTGCGTGGCCCCAGTGACCTGGCCGCGGCCCAGCGGGTCCGGCGCGGCGAGGACGGCGGGTGGGACCTGCCCGGGCCGCTGGTGCGGGTGGCCGAGGAGCTCGGGGAGATGGCGCGCCGCGGGCAGCTGGCACTCTTCGTCGGCGCCGGCGTGAGCGCCGCTGCCGGCCTGCCCACCTGGGAGCAGTTGCTCGACGAGCTGGCCGCCGCGTCCGGGCTGGACGGCGAGCTGCGCGCCGGACTGTCCCGGCTGCCCGCGCAGGACTCGGCCGCGTTGCTGGCGCGCGAGCTGGGGCGCGAGCGGATGGAGGCGTTCATCGCGGAGCGCTTCGGCCCCGGCCGGTATGCGCTGGCGCACGCGCTGGTGGCCGACCTGCCGGTGCAGGAGTTCGTCACCACGAACTACGACCCGCTGGTCGAGCTGGCCGCGGCCGACATCGGGCGGGAGCTGAGGGTGCTGCCGTTCGAGGAGCCCACACCCGGCGCGCCGTGGCTGCTCAAGCTGCACGGGGACTCCGCCCACCCGGAGAGCGTCGTGCTGACCCGGGAGGAGTACCTGGAGTTCGGTGACACCCGAGCCGCGCTGGCCGGGGTGCTGCACTCGTTGCTGCTGACGCGGCACGTGCTGTTCGTGGGCACGTCGATGCTCGACGACGACCTGATCCGGATCGCCCACCAGGTGCGCCGCGCCGCCCGGGGGCACGACGGCGGACGCCGGGCCGGCACGGTGCTCGCGCTGCGGGAGGACCCGGCGCGCAGCCGGCTGTGGGAGCAGGACGTCACGACCGTGGCGATGTCACCGGCCGACGCCTCCCCGGCCGACGCCGCGCGGCGGCTGGAGGTGCTCATGGACCTCGTCGGCTGCCTGTCCACGCCGCCGACCGGCTACCTGCTCGACCCGTCCTACCGGGGCCTGCTCGACGAGGAGGAGCGCGGCCTGGCCGAGGTCCTGCAGGACGTGGCCGCCCGGATGCCCGAGGGGGGCGGGCGGACGTCGGCCGCCGCGGAGGTGGCCGCCCTGCTGCGCCGGCTCGGGCACGGCAGCTCGGGCGGCCGGCCCGCCGGCGCCGGCCGCGAGGGCACCCCCGCGGACACGGCGACCGACCGGCGCGACGACCGGACGCAGGAACAGCGGCCCGGCTAGCAGGCGGGAGCGACCCCGCGCCCGGACGGACGGTCAGGCCACGGCGTCCTGCGTGGGGGACTCATCGGCGCCCTGCTGCGCCGCCGCGTCCATCCACACGACCTGCCAGGGGTGGCCGTCGAGATCGGAGAAGCTGCGGGTGTACATGGAGCCGTGGTCCTCGGGGCCGTCCGCCTCGCGGCCGCCCGCGGCGAGCGCGGCGTCGACGACCGTGTCGACCTCGTCGCGGGTGCACACGCCGAAGGCGTAGAGCGCCTGCGTGTGCGTGGTGGGATGGCCCGCCGGCAGGTGCGCGTACTGCGCGAACGTCTCGCGGTCGAGCAGCATGACGACGGCCTGCTCGCCGACCGGCATGCAGGCGGCGGTCCCGCCACTCAACCGCGGGTCGAAGCCGAAGCCGAGCCGCGCGAAGAACGCCGTGCTGCGCTCGAGGTCCGCGACGGGGAGCTGCACGTGGAGCGTGCGGCCGGAGTGTGCGGGCGTGGGCATGGTGGGTCTCCAGACGGTGGTTCGACGGGGAACGCCCTCGTGACGGCCCCGGCCGGCGGAACTCATCGGTGGACTCGGAGCCCGCACGGAGCGACGGGCGCCCGGCGCCCAGCGGTGGGGAGCGTCCCGGCATGCCTTCCGGCGGGTCCCGCGGCCGTTCACCCGGTGCGTCCGGTCTGGCGACCCGACGGACGTCGACGCCGGCTGTCCCCACGGCCCACGTGGGACACGGTCATCGTCTGTCGAGCCGGTCGTCGCCCGTGTCGCGCTCCGCGACATCAGGCCTGGATCGTGGGAGCGGGCGGCGCGGCTCCCGCACACCACTCGTCCTGGAGTCCCAGGTCACCACGACGGAGCCGTGACGGCGGATCGACGTCCCGGCGGGCGGATCCTGACTCGTCACGATGACGGGGAGACGCCAGGTCAGGGCGCTGAGCGGTGGGCCGTCGGCGTCCGGCGGGGCGAGCACGACCCCGGCTGCCTCGGCCACAGACCGAGCCTCGTCCACGAGCATCCCGATCACGTCCGGAACGACGACCTCGCCCTGGAACGCGTCCGACTCCCCGGCCACGGCATCAGCATGCCTCGGACGACGGCGGCTAAGGCGAGTACGCGTCCACGAGCGTGCCCTCACACGGGCCAGTGGCTACCCGACTGTCTCTGAGCGGCCCAACAAGGGACATCGAGCGGGAAGTGACGGGGTGCCCGTGTCCCTCGTCTGGTTCCAATGGCTGAACAGTGACCGAAAGCGGCGCTTCGCCGCAGATGCAGTGACCAAAGCCGCCTTCAGGGCGCACGTCGCCGGGTGCCGGCACTGGATCCCCCGTCGGGCGCGCGCCTGTGCCCGCGGCCGGGTGGGCCGCGGATCGGCGTGCTGCGGGTGGTCAGGTGACCAGCGGTGGGGGGATGACGATCGGGGTGCCGTCGGGGCGGTAGGTGCGCCATCGGTGGCCTGGGGGTGCGGTGTCGTCGCGTTCGACCCGGAACCCGTGGTGGACCTTGGTGTGGTGCCGTTCGCACAGCAGCGCGGAGTTCTCCAGCGACGTCTGGCCGCCGAAGATCCACTCGACGAGGTGGTGCACGTCGCAGAACCAGCGCGGTGCCTCGCAGCCGGCGAACACACAGCTCTGGTCGCGGAGTTCGACGGCCTTGCGGATGTGCGCCGGGACGACGCGTTGTTCACGGCCGACGTCGATCGGCAGCCCGTCGGGGTCGAGCACGATGCGGGTGACGTTGGCGTCGCACGCCTGCCAGCGGGCGCGGGCGGCGGAGATCGTCGCCCCGAGACCGGTGCCAGCCGCACCGGGTCCGGTGGCGGGGTCGGCCAGGTCCTCGAGCCCGACCGTGACGATCACCTGCGGCTTCACGGTGCGCAGCACCGGCAGCCGGCCGGAGGCCAGCGCGAGGTCGGCCAGCTGCACCAGCGCATCCCCGGCTCGCTGGGCGCGGGTGCGCAGGTCCCCGGCGCACCGGCCGGCGGCGGAAATCGACTCCAGGGCGGTGGCCACCTTCTGCCCACCGACCGCATCGAGGGAGCCGGTGACGGTCCAGCTGCCGTCGGGGTGCTGCACCAGGTGGATGCTGCGTTCCTCGGTCGGGTCGGGTTCGGGGCCGTCGGGGTCGAGCCTGGCCAGGTAACCGTTCACCGCGACCTTGAGATCGCGGTG
>NZ_JABGCI010000124.1 GCF_019799905.1 Trujillonella endophytica
AAACTTTGCACAGGTTGTTGGGACGAAAACCCTCTTCCCCCCAAAAAAACTAAAAAAAAAAAAAAAAAAAAAAAAAAAAAAAAAAAACTTCCGTCACGTTTGGATTCAAAGTCGAGAAATTTTGATCTCTTCCTTTTCAGACTCTGTGCTCGCAGAAATGTTGAGCACGTGTTTGGGTTGGAACGTCATTTGCTCTCTTTGATGAATCTGATCCTGACTTTTCAAAAAAAAAAAAACGTCCGTCATTGTTGGGTCCACATTCGAGAAATTCTGGTTATTTCCCTTTCGGACTCTGTGCTCGCAGAAATGTTGAGCACGTTTTCGGATCGGAGTGCCATTTGCTCTCTTTTATGAACCCAACCTTGACCTTTCAAAAAATCCCATCTCGTGTCCATTTCAAGGATGCGATTTACAACATCTGTGCCTAGCGGTGCTAGTACGCCCTCTTGAGTCTACTTTATTCGCGACCGACACATTTGTACTCCCAACCTTATATCATTTTGCCTCGAGTGAGCCTTGCTCCTCGGTAATCTGAATTAAGGTTCACAATTGCTTCTAGCAGTCACTGGAACGCTCACTCTGAGCCTTTCATACTTGCGTTTAGAACAATTGTATACTCTATGGCTTTTTGCCTTCTTCATCTTGCTTGGGCCGGGCCTTGTCCCCTCGAGCAAATTGAAAAGAAAAAACCATAGTTTATTTCCATTTATGATCACCACATTCTTGTGATTACTAATGGATCCGGTCTTGTTTCAGAAAGGTTTTTCAAAAACTAACAATGGCAGCTTCGCTGACAATCACCTTC
>NZ_JABGCI010000125.1 GCF_019799905.1 Trujillonella endophytica
ATATGTGTCTAGCTTCGATAACACTCAGACTACACGAATTGGCTCCCGATCTATATATCGAAGACTTCCAAATAAATTGGAAAATCACAAAGAGTGACGTGCAAGGTTCTTCCTCACTAAACACTGGATTCTCGAAGAATCCCCCCTTTAACGGGAGCTATTACTCTCTAGCAGAGATATCAACTCACCATTTTCAAAAAATACAACCCATAACATGGTATTGCCAATTAGTTGGCACGTTGCTTGGATATTTCATTCTTTTGCGCTGGTGGTGACCGATATTATCAATAAATAAAAAAAACTATATACAAAATTTCCACAGCAGAGAACTTGAACTGAAAGATCAGCAAGTCGGACCAAGATGCTTCATTCCTTGATGTGAAATCTTTAGAACTTCATTGTCGTCGGATGATGAAGTATCTAAAGATGTGGAGCTGTAACGTACAATTTTATCATTGGTTGCGGGAGAATATCATCTCCAAGAATCCAGTCTAGAATATGGAGTCTTGGAGAAGCACCTTGAATGTAAAGCCAGCCAAACATCCTGGTTGACAGAATGCCAAACAGGAGCAACCTCAAAAATTATACGTGTTTTAGATATGAAAATCCTGTCTTCAAAATGGAGACAATCATGAACTTGCATAACAAGAGGTTAGCAAGGATTGATAATCTACGTGAAGCGAAAGCACACGATGATGCTCGGACAGTTTTCCATATCTAGGAGCTTAGCAAGAATTCATAATCTACTTGGGAAATTGGCGATTTTGAGTGTATGGGTTGTAGCACTCTTCCATCCTCTTCATCA
>NZ_JABGCI010000126.1 GCF_019799905.1 Trujillonella endophytica
GTAACAATGCACTGGTGTAGAATTTTTTATATAATTATTAAATAATATAACGGATCTAATGTATTTACCGTGCTCATACATAAATATATCCAATGATTTTTCATTGGTATGATTATATGGTAGTGGAACATCTAATGAAATATTTATATATATATCATATAAACACAAAATAAGTTAATTCAGAGTAATTAATAAATAAAAAAAATTAGATAGCGAATGCTGACATGAGTAACGTAAATGAAGTAAAAACTTCATCGCTTAAAACATAAGGTTTTACTAAAAAAGAACGGCCCTTAAATTAAGTTTGACTAAAATTAGACTAATGATAGGAGAAACTAAATAAGTAAAATTTTACTAATATTATATAGTACTATATTAGTACAGGAAAAAAACTTATTAATACCGTAATGTAGACCGACCCCGGTATGTTAGTAGAGAATATGAAAGCGTATGAGTGAACTCTGGTGAAGGAACTCGGCAAAAAAGTAGCTCTTGACCTAGTAGAGAGATTCAATAAAGACTAAGTTGTACAACTGTTTACTTAAAACACCGCACTTTGCTAATATGTCTAAATAATTGTATAAGGTGTGAACTCTGCTCCCTGCAGGAGGATAAATAAATGTTTTAATTGAATCATTTTTCAAGTCTCCTGTGAATAGCAGTCTTATCCTGAGGATTGTAATGTAGCGAAATACCTTGGCCACTAAATATGGTCCCGCATGAATGAGGTAATGATACAACAACTGTCTCCACCAGAGGCTCAGTGAAATTGGAATAGCAGTGAAGATACTGTTTACCT
>NZ_JABGCI010000127.1 GCF_019799905.1 Trujillonella endophytica
TTTCTTTAAACATGTTAGAGGAGTAGGAGCGATCTGCATGCATCAATAATATTAGGATTTCATGCATTATTTTTGTTTAGTTCATGCATATTAACATGCTAGAGGATTAGGAGCATTTTCCATGCATTAAATTAATTTCTGCATGCTTTGTAGTTTACTAGAATTATTTGCATGCATATTAACTAGTTAGGATAGCTAATTATTTTCACGCATAATAGTTAGTTAAAATGACTAATTACTAATCATATATATTTTTGCCTTCTAATTAGTTAGAGTAGCTAATTAGTTGTTTTACATGCATACTAATTAGTTAGGATAACTAATTAGGTGTTAGAATATTATTTGCATGCATGTTAGTTAGGTTAACTAATTATTGTTAGTATATTTGCATGCATTATAGTTAGTTAGGTTAACTAATTATTGTTAGTATATTTGCATGCATAATAGTTAGTTAGAATAACTACTAGGTTGTCATAATATATATGTGCATGATAGTTAGTTAGAATAACTAATTATTGTTAGTATATTTGCATGCATGTTAGTTAGTTAGAATAACTACTAGGTTGTTAGAATATATATATGTATGCTAGTTAGTTAGAATAACTACTAGGTTGTTAGTTATATATTTGCGTGATAGTTAGTTAGGATAGTTAAAATTCTGTTCATATATTATTTTGATAATCAAAGTAGTTACAAAATGTTAATTTTGATATTAGGGCCATGGCCCTAATATCATTCTAATATTTTGCATATACCAAGTGGTTAGGGCCATGCCCATTCCACTATTTAGGTCTCT
>NZ_JABGCI010000128.1 GCF_019799905.1 Trujillonella endophytica
TTCATGATAAGTCCAAGGATAATATGTTTGAAAATATAATAACTCAAGAGTTGAGAGATATGAGACTTATATTTCTCATATGCATATATCCTAAAGTTCCTAGTTATAGGTTTATTAATTGGGCATTAATAAACCGGTTAGACTAGCACAAGTTATGTTAGCTCAAATGGGAGGATGGCTAGTCTCAAGCCATTTGTGTATGGACACTATAACAAACTTGTGGGTGCTTGTTAGAGAACAAGTACACTGAACGTGATCAAATAATGAGATTGCTATATGGAGTTTTACTTGCCTGTCAATAGCATCTCATAGTTATATTCATTTTGATAATCCTTAGACCTGAGGCACCACGGTTGTCTTGTGTATGGGCCACTAGAGTTTGATAGTACAAAATACATATCCTAACCATGGAATTTGTAATGTGCTTATTGGCCCTAATGGAACTTACATGGAGACATGTGAGTGTACAATAAGGAATCTATTACTCTCAGTAAAGAGAGGGAATGCCTAGGATCATTCTAAAAGATATTACTCAAAGAAGTCATTGGCCAATGCAATAGGAATAAAGAAAAATGTTTTCTTGAGTCTCCTAAATTGAGTTAATATTTTGAGAATTATTACAAGTGTCAATGTTAGGGATTGAGAGACTTCCATTCCTATATAACTTGACGGGGGCATTGTTTGATAGAAGGATTAATTGTAACTGAAGGGTTCACTCGGTTCTTACCTTCACATAACCTAGGGTATGTCATGACATATTACTAGATGTCACTCATGACTAGTGCAGGCCCA
>NZ_JABGCI010000129.1 GCF_019799905.1 Trujillonella endophytica
GCGCTTCACCATGCTCGAAGGCGCTCCTACAACGCCTTGAGAGAAGCCCAACTGCAACGCAAAGCGAGAAGGAACATACGGCTGGAGGTCGACAAAAAGATGTCTGCGGTACACCATAGTGCCAACACGTATGTTGAAAAGCCATCCCCTCTCTGCGTTGGTCAAAGAATAGTGTCTTCCCGACCCTGCCCTGGTGGAATCGCGGGAGACACCAAAATCAAAAGCCTTCTTCCGCAAACCCGGAGAAAGCTTGACTGAAGACTGCCCCATCTCGACGTCCCTGAACCGTCGGATCCTCAAACGGGCAGACAGAAGTGATTCGGAAACGGCTGTCCCTCTAGCCAACCGAATCATGAATGGGTCATCATCCTGTGCATCACCCAAACAGTGAAAGCCGGGACAGTGGTATACGAACCACGAATAGAAAATGTGGGCTGAAAATACCCTGTTAATAGGGAGCCCAAGCCGAACCAGGAAAGAAGCAGCCTGCAGTTCGGTGCACAAGTAGGAGTAAAGAGCAGGCACCAAAGCAAGCTGCTCTCCAAACGCCATCTGACAAGCCGGAAAAATACAATGCGGCCTGATGTGCGTTCCATCTCCTCCAGCAAAAACAGCCTCGCCCAACCAATAGGTGAGGTAAATGGCGAGATCCCTCCGCAGCGCAATGTCAGAACAAATGGCGTCTGTGCTCGCGAAGAATTCCCTCAAATTCTCTCGCATAACGGAGATCTTCTTGGACTTCGGATTTTTAGCCTTGGCTTCCTGAGTCATACTTTCAGAAGATTCTTCA
>NZ_JABGCI010000130.1 GCF_019799905.1 Trujillonella endophytica
CCGATCTTTTCATCCTCTATTAAAACCAAAGGGAAACCATAAATAAGTGACTAAGGGAACTGAAACATCTAAGTACCTTAAGGAAAATAAATCAACAGAGATGTTTAAAGTAGTGGTGAGCGAAATAAACAAAGCCTCAAATAAGTAGTATGTGTAAAAATGTATGAATAAAGAGTAACAAACTCTAAGGCTAAATACAGATCAATAAGCATATAAAGTACCGTAAGGGAAAGTATGAAAATGGTGGTTTTATAAGCATGGATAAACAATAAAAATGTTTGTCAAATACCTTTTGCATAATGGGTCAGTAAGCTACTACAATTAGCAAAATAAAATAAAATTTTATTGTAAAAAAATTGAATCTATATCAAATATAACTCTAATATTAAGTGAGTAATATAGTTAATTGTAGTAAACCCGAAATCGCACGATCTTATTACGTCCAGACGAATTAAAATAGGTCGAACAGGTTGTTGTTGCAATAACATCTGATGAGGCGTGATATGAGGTGAAAGACAAATCTGGTGCGAAGATAGCTGGTTTTCCACGAAATATATGTAAGTATAGCCTTAATATAATATTATCTTAGTACAGCTCCTAGTATCCTCGTTATTAAGATGACATTCGTCATCTGAGAGAAATTTAACAAAAATTAATTGGGGGACTTAACCATCTTACCAATGCTACTAGATCTCGGAACGGGATAATTTTCTTTATTAAGAGTCAGACTATTTGTGATAAGGTAAATAGTCTAATGAGAAACAGCTCACCGTATTGAGAAAGGTTCCT
>NZ_JABGCI010000131.1 GCF_019799905.1 Trujillonella endophytica
AAGGGAGCTCTGAAAGAATGGAACGAGAACTGTCAGAAGGCGTTCGATACTATCAAGGAGTATTTGAGCAATCCACCCATACTAGTTCCCCCTCGGCAAGGTGAACCGCTTTTGTTGTACTTAACGGCCACCGAAACCGCGATGGGAGCTATGTTGGCTCAATATCTTCAGGAGTCGAGAAAAGAAAACGCCATCTACTATCTAAGTAAGAAGATGACAGACTACGAAGCGAACTATGATCCATTGGAAAAAACGTGCGTGGCTTTGGTATGGGCAACTCAAAAGCTCCGCCATTACATGCTATCGTTTCGAGTTCTGTTGATCAGCCGAATGGATCCTCTCAAGTACTTACTAGAAAAGCCAGCTTTATCCTACAGAACGGCCCGATGGTTGTTGTTATTATCCGAGTTCGATATACAGTATGTGGTTCAGAAATCGACGAAGGGAAGGGCGATAGCCGATCAGTTAGCAGAATGTCCGTCTTCGCCAGTTGGACCGATCAATCACCAATTCCCGGATGAAGAGATTATGGAAATAGAAAAGAAGCCGTGGAAGGTATATTTCGACGGAGCTGCAAATAAAAGGGGCTTTGGTATCGGAGTTTTGTTGATCTCCCCCGACGATGTCTTCACACCTCTAGCAGCTAAACTCAGTTTCGAGGCCACAAACAACATAACCGAGTACGAAGCATGCATCCTAGCATTGGAAGCAGCCTTAGAATTGGGGATAGAAGAATTAGAAGTATACGGGGACTCAGCCCTCATCATCTGCCAGATCAAGGGTCAGTG
>NZ_JABGCI010000014.1 GCF_019799905.1 Trujillonella endophytica
GGTGCGCTTGTTGCGGGTGGCGGTCATGTCGTTCTCCTGCGGGGAAGAGCCGGGGCGGGGTGTCCCGGCTGGCAGGAACGACTCTGGGCCGGTAACCGCAGCCTCCCCGCCCGCGATCCGCAAGATCAGCGCAACGATGCCGCGGAGGTCACCCCGGTCGGCCCCAGGCAGGACCCCGTCCTCCTCATGCCTCGCAAGCGGCACGAGCCTCGGGACGGAGCCGGGACGGGGTCCTCCGTCAGCGGGGGAGCGTCAGGGTGAAGGTGGTGCCCTGGCCCTCGACGCTGGCGACGTCCAGCGTGCCGCCGTGCGCGGTGGTGATCGTCCGGGTGATCGACAGGCCCAGGCCCACGCCCTTGACGGCGTTGCGCCGCGCGGTGGAGGCCCGGAAGAACCGGGTGAACAGCTGGTCGAGCTCGGCGGCGGGGATGCCGTAACCGGTGTCGCTGACGGCGATCCGGGCGACGGGCGTGGTGCCCGGACGCTCCTCGGCCGTGAACCCGCCGTCGGCGGCCCGCCAGCCGGCCTGCAGCGCCAGGGTGACCCGGCCGCCGGCGGGGGTGAACTTCACGGCGTTGGAGACGAGGTTGTCGCAGGCCTGCCCGAGGCGGACGGCGTCCCCGCGCACGGTGACGCGGCCGGCGGGCAGCACCAGGTCCAGCTGGACCTCCCCGGCGGCCGCGGCGACGCGGGCGGTCTCCTCGGCGGCCCGCAGGACGCCGGCGAGGTCGACGTCCTCGGGCTGCAGCGTGAAGTGGCCGGCCTCGACCTGAGCGGTGAACAGCAGGTCGCCGACCAGCCGCAGCAGGCGCTGTGCGTTGCGCTCGACCGTGCCCAGGTGGGAGCGCTGCTCGTCGGTGAGCGGCTGGTCGGGGTCGTCGAGCACCAGCTCGAGGTAGCCGAGGATCGAGCTCAGCGGGGTGCGCAGCTCGTGGCTGATCAGGCCGACGAACTGGTCCTTGAGCCGCTCCGAGGCCCGGACCTCGGTCATGTCGGTGGCCACGAAGTTCCAGCCGGCGTGCTCGCCGGAGTCGTCGCTACGCGGGGTGACCGCGACCGAGACGGTGCGCTCCTCGCCCGTCGCCGTCACGTACGTCCAGTCGCGGACGTCGCGGCCCTCGACCCGGGCCAGCTCCACGAGTGCGGTCAGGCCGCCGCCGGCGCCGGCCAGCTCCTCGGGGAGGTGGAAGTCGGTGATCAGGCGTCGGCGGACGACGTCGGCGCGGGGGAGACCGAGCAGCTTCTCGGCGCCGGGGTTCCAGACGCGGACCACGCCGTCGAGGTCGGTGCCGATGATCGACTGCTCGGTGACCGCGTCGATGACGCTGGTCATCGTCTGGGCGCGGGCCGCGAGCATCCGGGTGGCGACCTCGAGCTCGCCGTCCCGGTGCTGCATCTGGGCGCGCAGGGCGTCGCGCTCGTCGGTCAGCCGCGCCACCTCGGCGCGCAGCCCCGCGACCTCGTCGGCCGTGACCGGCGCCTCCTCGACGGCGGTCACGCGGAGACCCCCGCGGTGAGCTCGCGCACGCGGGCCACGAGACCGGCGACGGAGAAGGGCTTGGCGAGGTAGCTGTCAGCACCGGCGGCCAGGCCGCGGGCGACGTCGTCGGCCGATGCGCCGGCCGACAGCAGCAGCACCCGGACGCCGGCGGTGGCCGCCTCGGCGCGTAACGTGGTGCAGACCTCCAGCCCGGTGGCGCCGGGCATGGAGACGTCGAGCACCGCCAGGTCCGGGACGTGTTCCCGGGCGGCGACCAGGGCCGCGGCACCGTCGGCCACCTCGGCGACCACGGTGCAGTCGGCCCGCCGGACGGCCAGGCGCACCAGGCCCCGGATGTCGTCCTCGTCGTCGGCGACGAGCACGCGGGGTGCCGGTTGCTCCACGGTGGTGCTCCCGTCGGTCGGTGGTCCTCACCGTCGACGTCGGCGCCCCGGGGACGTTCCTGCAGCTCGCGCGTCCGCGCCTCACCCGTCCAGGTGACGGACGGCCGGTCGCGCACGACAGCGCGCCCCGCCGGGAGTCCCGGCGGGGCGCGCTGTCGTGCGGGTGGTTCTTACTTGCCGGTCTGGCTCTGCACCGTCTGCTTGGACTGCTGGGCCTGGCCCTGCACGTCCGAGGCGGCCGACTGGCCCTCCTGCTTGACGGTCTGGGCCGCGTCGGTGGCGGTCGACTTGACCTCCTCGACGGCGTTCTGCGCGACCGGCTTGAGCTCCTCGCCGATCTCCTGCGCGGCCTGCTTGGCGGGGGCCAGCAGCGCGTCCTTGTTCTCGCGGAACGCGGTCTCGGCCTGCTGGGCCAGCTGCTGCTCCTTCTGCGTGGCGGGCAGGAGGCTGGACACCAGCCAGCCGGCACCGAAGGCGATCAGACCGGCGGCGAGGGGGTTGCCCTGGGCCTGCCGGATGATCTGGTCAGGGGCCTGCTGGACGGCGTGCGCGGCCTGCTGCGCGGCGCCCTGCACCGAGTCCGCGGCGCTGGAGGCGGCACCCTGCACCGACCCCGCGGCGCTCGAGGCGGCACCCTGCACCGACCCCGCGGCGCTCTGAGCGCGGTACTGCGCGGTCGAGGTGGTGTCGTGCGCGCTGCCCATCACCTTCTCCTTGGCTCGCGTGATGCGGCCCTTGGCCGCCGTGACGCGCCGGTCCATGACCCGCGCGGGGTTGACCTTTTCGTTGAGGGCGTCGACGTCGTAGCTGAGCTCGCGCCGCGTCTCCTCGATCTGCCGCCGGATGACGTCCGGGTCGTTGCTCGTGGTCATCTCTGGTGTCTCCAGGTGTGTGTGGGCCGGGGGCCGCGGGTCAGTTGGGCTTCAGGGCGCCGGGGACCTGCGAGAGGGTCTCCACGGTCCGCTCGGGCTTCGGGTTGACCTGCTTGAACTTCTTCTTGCCCATCAGGAAGGCGACGGCGCCGACGATCCCCCAGAGGATCGCGACGATGAGCGCCGACCAGCTGTGCCCCACGAGGTGGGACAGCGCCCACCAGAGGGCGATGGACAGGAACATCAGGACCATGTAGCCGGCGAAGCCGGCGGCGCCGAACAGCCCGGCACCCGTGGCGGCCTTCGTCGCCTCGGCCTTGACCTCGACCTTGGCCAGCTCGAGCTCCTGGCGCATGAGCGTCGAGAGGTCCTTGGCGACCTCGCCCATGAGCTGGCCGACCGAGGTGCCCTCGACGTCCGGGTGCCCGCTGGCGGTCATCGGCGTGCCGATGTCACCGGAGACCGGGGGACCGGAGTGGGCGCCGTACTCGTCAGGGGTGACGGCGTAGTTCGCCTGCGGGTCGCCGTAGCCGGCCGACGACGCCGGCGTCGCGCCCGAGTAGGGGGACGTCATGGCTCAGACCACCCCGCCCGGACGACGGGACGGGTCGTCCCAGCCCGAGGGCGTGCTCGGCGGGACCACGCTGCCGGCCGGGGGGACCGTGCCGTACGGCGGGGGCGGCACCGGGGCGCCGGTCGTGCCGTAGGTGGTCTCGTAGCCGGGCTCGTAGCCCGTGGTGGTCTCGGTGTAGGTGCCGGTCGTCTCGGTGTAGCCCGAGTAGGCCGGCGCCGGGTCGACGTAGTTCGTGGGGGTGCGGTACGTACCGCTGCCACCGGACGAGCTCGGGCCCGAGTCGGTGTGGGCGGCCTTGACGCCGCTGGTCAGCCGGCCGGCGACGATGCCGGCGAGGGCCGCGCCCAGGAGGAAGGCGCCCGGCTTGCGGCGGGCGAAGGAGCGGATGTCCTCGAGCAGGTCGGCCGGCTCGCGGTTCTGCAGGAGGGTCGCGAAGTCCTGGACCTTGCTGGCGCCCTGCTTGACCAGGTCCTGCGCCGGTCCGGGAGCGGGGGCGTTGCCCTCCGCCATCCCGCGCAGTGCCTCGGCGAGCCCGGCCAGGCCCTGCCCGGCCTTCTGCTGCTGGGTGACGACCTGCTGACGCAGCTGGTCACGGCCCTGGGCGAGGACGTCCTGGGCCTGGGCCTTGGTCTCGGCCACGACCTCCTTGGCCTGGTCGGCAGCGGTCGAGGCGACCTGGCTGGCGCCCTGCGCGGCGGTCTGGCCGACGTTGCGGGCCTCGTCCTTGGCGACGTCCGTGGTGGACGGGGCGCCGCTGGCGGAGGGGCTGGTCGCGCCGGCGGAGGGGCTGGTCGCGCCCGTCCCGGCGGTCGGGGGCGGGGGCGGGAACGGGGTGTCGATGGAGTGGGTCATCGGTCCTCCTGAGGCATGGGTCGTGGTCGGGGCATGCGATGCCCGGTTCTGCCCCTGTCGGGGGCGCGACCGGGTCGCGTCCGTGCGGGCCCTTGCGGACACGGCTCCACCGGTCGCGGGGACGCGACCTCGGGAACGATGGTGGGAGGCGAGCCGGCGACCCCGCGGTGGGCGCCGGCCTAGTCGTCCCACCGTGTCTGAGTGGGCCACCGGCCTGCGGTTGAGCCGATACCCGACTGATCACGGACGAAACAGCGGGGTGCTGGGGCCGCCTGGGTAAGGTGAGCCTCTCCTACGTCGACTGGAGCCGTCATGGCCGACCCGACCCCGCGCCGCCGGCGCGCCGCCCGCCAGGCCACCGTGGTCCGCACCGACCGGGTGACCCCCCACCTCGTGCGGGTCGTGCTCGGCGGCGAGGGCCTGTCCGGGTTCTCCCCCGTCCACACCGACAGCTACGTGAAGCTGGTCCTGCCGCCTGGCGGGGCGCCGTACGCCGCGCCGTTCGACCCGGCGGTCGTCGAGGCCGAGCAGCCCCGTGAGCTGTGGCCCTGCACCCGCACGTACACAGTGCGCAGGTGGGACGAGGCGGCCGGCGAGCTGACCCTGGACGTGGTGACGCACGGCGACGTCGGCCTGGCCGGACCCTGGGCCGCCGCCGCCCGCCCCGGGGACAGCGTGGTCCTGCTGGGCCCGGGCGGCGCCTACACGCCGGATGCGGACGTGGACTGGCACCGGCTGGTGGGCGACGAGACGACGCTGCCGTCGATCGCGGCCTCCCTCGAGCGGCTGCCGCCCGGCGCGCGTGCCCTGGCTTTCGTCGAGGTCGCCGACGGGACCGAGGAGCAGGCGCTCGACCTGCCCGAGGACGTCGAGCTCACCTGGGTGCACCGCGGCGACGGCGTCCCCGGGACGGCGCTGGTGGCGGCCGTGCTCTCCGCGCCACTGCCGGAGGGCAGCGTGCAGGCGTTCGTGCACGGCGAGGCCGGCGCCGTACGCGAGCTGCGCCGCTGGCTGCGCAACACCCTCGCGGTGCCGCGCGAGCAGCTGTCGGTGTCGGGCTACTGGCGGATCGGCCGCACCGAGGACCGCTGGCAGGCCGAGAAGCCGGAGTGGAACGCCGCCGTCGAGGCCGAGGAGCAGACCCTGGCGGTCTAGGTCGCCCGCCAGGGGAAGGCGGGGGAGCGGCGCTCGGTGAACGCCGCCACCCCCTCGGCCAGCTCACCGGCGGCGATCGTCTCGCGGTACCAGCGGGCGGCCTCCGGCCGGCCGTCGCCGCCCGCGAGCAGCGCGGCGACCACCTCCTTGGTCGACCGCTGGGTCAGGGCCGACCGCGACGCCAGGACGCCGGCGAAGCGGCGCACCTCGGGCTCGAGCTCGTCGGGCGGCAGGAGCCGGTCGACCAGCCCGGTGCGCAGGGCGGTCGGCGCGTCCACGAGCTCGCCGCTGAACAGCAGGTAGCGGGTCAGGCCGGGCCCGACGAGGTCGACCAGGGCCTTCGTGGACTCGGGCGTGTAGACGATGCCGACCTTGGCCGGGGTGACCCCGAAGACCCCGGTCTCGTCGGCGAAGCGGAGGTCGCAGCAGGTGGCCAGCTCCACCCCGCCGCCGATGCAGTGACCGCGGACCATCGCGATCGTCGGCTGGGGGAAGTCGCGCAGCGCCGCCTGCGCGGCGAGATTGTCGCGGCGGAGCGCGGCCATGGGGTCGTCGGCGTCCGGGCCGCCCAGCAGGTCGGCGATGTCGGCGCCGGCGCAGAAGCTGCTGCCGGCGCCGGTGACGACGAGCGCGCGGACGTCCGGGTCCTCCGCCGGCCCGGCGAGCACCGCGGGCAGGTCCCGCCACATGCCCGACGTCATGGCGTTGCGCTTGGCCGGCCGGTCGATGGTGAGGACGGCGACGCCCGGGCCGAGGCCGTCGCGGGTGAGGGTGAGGTGCTGGGTCGTGGGGTGCTCGGTCGTCAGGGGCTCCGCCATGCGGGCATCCTCACGTCCCCCGTCGGCGCCTCCCGCGCCGGGTGCCGCCGGGTCGCCGCCGGTGCCGCGCCACAGCGCGGCACCGGCGACCGCACCGCGGGCCTCGGAGGTGCGGACCCGCTCAGCCCAGGTCGTCGGTGGCGAAGGTGTCGCACTGACCGGGGTCGCCGGTCTCGTAGCCGGTGGTGAACCAGCGCTGCCGCTGCTCCGAGGAGCCGTGGGTGAAGGCGTCCTGGTCGACGTTGCCGCCACCGAGCTCGCGCTGGATGAAGTCGTCGCCGATCCGGCCGGCGGCGTCCAGCGCGCGGTCGATGTCGTCCTGGGTGATCTCGGCGATCAGCGGCTCGCCGGACTCGTCGGGCACGGTCTCGGCGTGGTTGGCCCAGCTGCCGGCGAAGCAGTCCGCCTGCAGCTCCAGCCGCACGGTGCCGCTCTCCGGGCCGGTCTCGCCGGGCGTGACCTGCCGGTTGTAGCCGAGCAGGTTCTGCACGTGGTGTCCGTACTCGTGGGCGATCACGTACGCGTTGACGAACAGCCCGCCCTCGGCGCCGAACTGCTCCTGCAGGGTCTCGAAGAACGACAGGTCGATGTACACGAGCTGGTCGGCCGGGCAGTAGAAGGGCCCGGAGCCGCTCGTCGCCCCGCCGCAGCTGGTCTGCACCTGGCCGGAGAAGAAGACGGTGTCGGTGGGCACGTATCGGTCGCCCAGGACGCCGGACCAGTAGTCCTGGATCGACTCGATGTCGGCGACGACGGCGCAGTCGACCGACTCGTTGGCGTCGGCGCCGGTCTGGCACTGCTGCTCGAGGGCGCCGTTGTCCGCCGTCTGCCCCTCGCCGAGGGAACCGAGCTGTCCGCCCAGGGCGCCGGCGGCTGCGCCGCCACCCCCGCCGCCTCCCCCGAGCACCTGGAACAGGACCAGGACGAGGATCCCGACCACGCCCAGCCCGCCCCCGCCGACCGCCATGCCGCGGCCGCCGCCCATGCCCCCCATGCCGCCCCGGCCGCGCCGGTCCTGCACGCCGGACGTGTCCAGGCGCCCACCCTCGCGGTACCTCATCGGTGGCAGTCCTCCTGGTCGCGCCGTCCGCCGGCGGCCGCCGGCGGCCCTCCGACTGCCCCGGAGGGGCGCCGGTCATGCGCGTTCGGCAGCCTCCCCGCCCTTGGCGGGGACCTCGGCGGGCTTGTCGCGCAGGAAGAGGTACCAGTAGGACGTCGACACGAAGACGACGGCGCCGACGAGGTTGCCCGCGCCGGCCAGCAGCCAGTTGAGCACCGTGTCGCCCCATCCGACGTCCGGGACCCCGGCGAAGATAGCGGCCGGCAGGAAGAACATGTTGGCGACGACGTGGTCGAAGCCCATCGCGACGAAGGCCATGATCGGGAAGAAGATCGCCAGGATCTTCCCCGAGATGCTCGTGGACGACAGGGACATCCACACCGCCAGGCAGACCAGCCAGTTGCAGCCGACGCCGCGCAGGAAGATCTCCCAGGCCGTGTGGCCGGAGGTCTTGCCCTCCGCGATCTGGCCGAGCCGCTCGAAGGTGAGGGCGGCGGATCCGGAGCTGTCCGCGTCGCCGATGACGCCCGTCGACACGGCGAGGAAGTAGGCGACGAAGAGCGCGCCGAGCAGGTTGCCCAGCAGCACGAGGGTGAGGTTGCGGGCGACGTCGCCGACCGTGATCCGGCCCTGCATGGCCCCGAGCGGGACCAGCATCATGTTGCCCGTCGCCAGGTCCGAGCCCGCGATCAGCACGAGCACCAGGCCGAGCGTGAACGCCGCACCGGTCCAGAGGGTCGGCAGCGTCCCCCAGGTCTCCGGGTCCAGGCCGGAGGAGACGGTGATCGCCACCATCGCGCCGAAGGAGATGTAGGCGCCGGCCAGGAAGGCGCTGACCAGGACGCGGTCCCAGCTGCGATGCACCTTCTTGGCGCCCGTCTCGGCCGCGACCTGCGCGATCTCGTTCGGCTGCTTGGCGGTCATCGGATCCTCCGGTGAGGAGATCGGGACGGCAGCGGCACGCTATCGCCGGACGCGCCGTCCCGCCCGCTCAGCGACGCCGCCGCCGGGTGCCGAACAGCCCGCGGGTGATCTCCCGGCCGAGGGCGCTGCCCATCGAGCGGGCGAAGGAGCCCAGCGCCGAGCCGATCAGGTCCCCGCCGTCCGGGCGCCGCTCCCGCCGCGGCCGGGACGGCGACTCCATCTCCGGCCACGGGCTGGGCAGCGGCCCGGGGACCGGCGGGGCGGACGGCGGCGGGGGAGGGGGCGGCGCCAGCCGGGCCGCGAGCAGCTCCCGGGCGGACTCGCGGTCGACGGCGACTCCGTAGCGGGCCTGCAGCGGCGAGGCGGCCACCGCCGCGGCGAGCTCGGCGGCCTCGACGGTGCCCATGTGCGAGCGCGGGGCCCGCAGCATCGTCCAGGCCACCGGGGCCGGCGAGCCCCGCTCGGTGAGCACCGTGACCGCTGCCTCGCCGGTGCCGAGCGAGGTCAGCAGCGTGGCGACGTCGTAGTCCTCGCTGCGCGGGAACGTCTTCACGGTCTTCTTCAGCGCGTCGGCGTCCTCCGGGGTGAAGGTGCGCAGCGCGTGCTGCACCCGGTTGCCCAGCTGGGCCAGCACGGGTCGCGGGACGTCGGTGGGGTTCTGCGTCACGAAGAAGACCCCGACGCCCTTCGAGCGGATCAGCCGCACGGTCTGGGTGACCGCCTCCAGGAACGCCTTGCTCGCTCCGGTGAAGAGCAGGTGCGCCTCGTCGAGGAAGAAGACCAGCTTCGGCCGCTCCAGGTCGCCGACCTCGGGCAGCTCCTCGAACAGCTCGGCGAGCAGCCACATCAGGAAGGTGGAGAACAGCGCCGGGCGGTCCTGGACGGCGGGCAGCTCGACCGCGCTGATCAGCCCGCGGCCGTCGGCGGCGGTGCGGATCAGGTCGCCGGGAGCGAAGGCGGGCTCGCCGAAGAAGACGTCGCCACCGAGGTCCTCGAGCCCGATCAGCTCCCGGAGGATCACGCCCGCGGTCGCCTTGGACAGCCCGCCGAGCCCCTCCAGGTCGGCCTTGCCCTCCTTGCTCGTGAGCCAGGTGAGGACGGCGCGCAGGTCGGCCAGGTCGAGCAGCGGCAGGCCGGCGGCGTCGGCGTGGTGGAAGACCAGCCCGAGCGAGCTCTCCTGGGTGGCGTTGAGGTCGAGGACGCGGGACAGCAGCACCGGGCCGAAGTCCGTGACGGTCGCGCGCACGGGGACGCCCGTGCCCAGGCCGCCGAGCGCCAGGTACTCGACGGGGAAGCCGGTCGGGGTCCACGTGTCCCCGGTCGCGGCGGCCCGCTGCCGGACGCGGTCGTCGCCGGCTCCCGGGCGGGCGAGGCCGGCGAGGTCGCCCTTCAGGTCGGCCACGACCACGGGCACCCCGGCCGCCGACAGCTGCTCCGCCATCAGCTGCAGGGTCTTCGTCTTCCCGGTGCCGGTCGCGCCGGCGACGAGCCCGTGCCGGTTGAGCATCGCCAGCGGGACGCGGACCCGCGCGCCGGGGTGCGGCTGCCCGTCGACGACCACCGCGCCGAGCTCCAGCGCCGGTCCGGTGGTCGCGTAGCCGGCGGCGATCCGGGTCGCGGGGTCGTCGGCGGGTCCGGTCGGCTCGGCCATCGGGCGACGGTAACCCGGCCCCGTCGCGGGGGCCCGCCCCGACGCTGCGAGGGGCGGGGGCGACGGGGGTCGTCAACTAGGGTCGGGGGAGTCTCGACGAGCCCGGGAGGGTCCATGGCGGTCTCCAACCGCGTCAAGAGCGCCCTGACCACGACGGTGCTGGCCACCGCGGCCACCGGCTTCCTGGCCGGCTGTGGGACGGACGACGACGAGGAGGAGCAGGTCGCCTACTGCACCAACGAGGACGGCGAGATCGTGGACGACGACTTCTGCGACGACGGCTACTCCGGCGGCGGCGGTCTGTTCTTCCTCTACGTCGGTGCCTTCGGGCGCGGGCTGTCGCCCGGGACCGTGCTCCCCGGCGGCGGCCAGCGCATCGACCCGCGCGACGCGACCGCCCGGCGCAACGCCGGCCTCCCGGCATCCGGGAAGGTCACCGGCGGCACCCGCGTGAGCGGGGGCATCGGGTCGGGCACGGGCGGCCGTGCGGGCGCCGGCTCCGGCAGTTGAGGAGGATCGAGAGCGGCGTCGTCCGGCCGGGGTGGGAGGCCGAGATCGAGTCGCAGGGCCTGGTCTACAACCGGACGGGCCTGCCCGGCGGCGACGTCCGCAGCTACTGGCGCGAGGGCCCGTTCTACGACTTCACCCTGGCGGAGGTCGAGCGGCTCGAGGGCTGGGTCTCGCAGCTGTTCTCCATGTGCGAGGCGGCCGGTGACCACGTCATCGAGCGGGACCTGTTCGACCGGATGGGCATCCCCCCGATGGCCCGGCCGGAGATCCGCCGGACGTGGGAGGTCGAGCCGCCGAGCGTCTACGCCCGCTTCGACCTGCGCTACGACGGCACGGGCCCGCCGCGGTTGCTGGAGTTCAACGCCGACACCCCCACGGGGCTGGTCGAGTCGGCGGTGACCCAGTGGAACTGGCACCTGTTCACCGGCCAGGGTGCGGACCAGTGGAACGCCCTGCACGAGAAGCTCGTCGCGGCCTGGCAACGGAACCTGGTCCGCTGGGAGCGGCGCACCGGGATCCGGCCGCGGGTGCACCTGGCGTGGACCAGCGAGGAGAAGTCCGGGGAGGACCGGATGACGGTCGCCTACCTCATGGACACCGTGGTGCAGGCCGGGTACGAGGCGATCGAGCTGGTCGTCGAGGACATCGTCCTCGACGACGGCGACGGCCGGTTCTACGACCCGCAGGGCCGCCACCTCGACGTCGTCTTCAAGCTCTACCCCTGGGAGTGGCTGGTCGAGGACGAGTTCGGCCCCTCGGTCCTGGCCGACGCCGCCCGGCCCGGCGGGACGACGTGGGTGGAGCCCGCCTACAAGATGCTGTGGAGCACCAAGGCGCTGCTGCCGGTGCTGTGGCAGATGTTCGGCAGCGACCCGGTGCTCTCCCAGCTGCTGCTGCCGGCCTACTTCGCCGACGAGATGCCGTCGGCGTGGCGGACGTACGTGCGCAAGCCGCTGTGGGGCCGGGAGGGCGCGAACGTGGCGATCGTGCGCGACGGGCAGGTGGCGTTCGAGATGCCCGGCCGCTACGGGACCGAGGGCTTCGTCGTCCAGGAGTTCGCGCCGCTGCCCGACTTCGCCGGCGTCGACGGCTCGCACCACCCGGTGCTCGGGGCATGGGTGGTCGACGGCGAGCCCGCCGGGCTGGGCATCCGCGAGAGCGAGGGGCTGGTCACCGACAACCTGAGCTTCTTCGTGCCGCACACGGTCGACCACTCCGCCGGCTGGCCCGCTCACCGAGCCGGAGGCGGCGACCCGGCATAGGTTCGGGTCATGCCGCTGGAGGGGGAGTACGAGCCGAGCCCGGAGGCCTGGGTTCGCGACCAGGTCGAGCGCTACGAGGCCACGGGCGGCCGCGAGGCCAACACGCTGCTGGACACCGGTCTGCCGGTGTGCATCTTCAGCACACGGGGCGCGAAGTCGGGGAAGGTCCGCAAGCAGGCGCTCATGCGCGTGGAGCACGAGGGTGCCTACGCGATGGTCGGCTCGCAGGGCGGGGCCCCGAAGGACCCGGCATGGGGGGCGAACCTGCGCGCGTACCCGGACCAGGTGACGGTCCAGGACGGGCCGGAGCCGTGGGACGGCGTGGCCCGCGAGGTCCACGGCGAGGAGAAGGCGCAGTGGTGGGAGCGCGCGGTCGCGGCCTACCCGCCCTACGCCGAGTACCAGGAGAAGACCGACCGGGTCATCCCGGTGTTCGTCGTCGAGCGAGCGGACCCCGCCAACCCCGCGTGACCTCCGGCGGGGACGTCGGTCCGCCGCGCGCCGTGGTCTGGTCCGGCCCGACGGGGTCGTCCAGACTGCGCGGCCGAGACCGACGTCCCCGGACCGAACGGAGCCCGCCGTGCCGAGCATCGCCGAGACCTGCGCCCGCATCGCCGCGGAGCTGAATCCGCCCGGACAGCCGTTCCGGTACACGTGCGAGGGGAACCGGGTGATCGGCACCTGGGACGTCGCCGACGTCAGCTACTCCACCCTCGTGGCCGGCGGCACCATCGACGTGGACTACTCGATCACCGTCACGCTGGACGAGGCCACGGGCACCTACGACTTCGTCGAGCGGAAGACCGGGAGCGAGACCGAGGGCGGCCTGCGCGGCGACGGCACCGTCGGCTTCTCCGGGCGGAAGGAGTTCTTCCGGGGCAAGTCCGTCGGCAAGCAGTGGGGCGGCGGCGCGGCGCTGCGCGCGACCTCGCACGGCGAGACCGGTCACACCTGGAGCTACTCGTTCGAGACCTCGCGGATCAAGCAGCCGCTGTTCGACCTGCTGGCCTCCGCCGGCTGGGAGCCGGCGGAGAAGGGCTTCTTCGCGCGCCTCTTCTCGCGCTGAGGCCTGAGTCCGCCCGGTGTCCCGCGGGGCGCGGCCCGCACAGGTGCTCCCGCGGACGCTCGTGCTCTGGGTACTCCTGCACTCAGAGCACGAGCGTGCCGGGTGGATCCCTCGCGGAGGTTCCGTCCCTGCCCACCGGCATGGCCACCGGCGGAGGACGGCGGACGTCTCCTCAGAAGCCGACGACCTCGTGCGGCCGGTAGGGCTCCTCCAGCCGGGCGATCTCCTCGGCGGTCAGCTCCAGGTCGACGGCGGCGACGGCGTCGTCCAGGTGCGCGTCCTTGGTGACCCCGACGATCGGTGCGGAGACCACCGGCTTGCTCAGCACCCAGGCCAGGGCGACCTGCGCGCGCGACACCCCGCGCTCCGCGGCGATCTCGGCGACCCGCGCGACGATGCCTGCGTCCGAGCTCTCGTCGTAGAGCTTCTTGCCGAACTCGTCGGTCTCGGACCGCGCGGTGGCCTCGTCCCGGTCGCGGGTGAGCCGGCCGCGGGCCAGCGGGCTCCACGGGATGACCCCGATGCCCTGGTCGGCGCAGAGCGGGTGCATCTCGCGCTCCTCCTCGCGGTTGAGCAGGTTGTAGTGGTCCTGCATCGAGACGAAGCGGTGCCACCCGTGCTCACCGGCGAGGTACAGCGCCTTGCTGAACTGCCAGGCCCACATGGACGAGGCGCCCAGGTAGCGCACCTTGCCCGAGCGCACCGCGGAGTCGAGTGCCTCCAGCGTCTCCTCGATCGGTGTGCGCGGGTCCCAGCGGTGGATCTGGTAGAGGTCGATGTAGTCGGTGCCCAGCCGCCGCAGCGACGCGTCGAGCTCGGCCAGGATCGCCTTGCGGGACAGCCCGGCGCCGTTGGGGCCCGGGCGCATCCGGCCGTGCACCTTGGTCGCCAGGACGACGTCCTCGCGCTCGGCGAAGTCGCGGATCGCGCGGCCGGTGATCTCCTCGCTGGAGCCGGCCGAGTAGACGTTCGCGGTGTCGAGGAAGGTGATGCCCGAGGCCAGCGCCTTCTCGATCAGCCGCCGGCTCTCCTCCTCCGGCAGGCTCCACGGGTGCGTCCCCCGCTCCGGGTCGCCGAAGCTCATCATCCCCAGGCAGATGCGCGAGACCTCGAGACCGGTGCTGCCCAGGCGTACGTACTTCATGCCGTCGTCTCCATGACCCCACCCTCGTCCGGCGGCGGTGTCCGTGCACGTCAGGGGAGCGCGGCCGCGAGCTCCGGGACCGCCGCGGCCACCACGTCGGGGAAGGTGCTGAACGGCTCGGCGGTCACCGCCCGGTTCCTGCCCGTGCCCTTCCACCGCCAGGTGCCCAGCACGCGGGCGCCGTGCACCACGGTCGACCGGAACATGCCGTTGCCGCCGGGCACGATCCGGTCGGCGAACTCCGCGGGCACCGCGCAGGTGCGGTCGGCGTAGCCGAGGACGAACTCGTCGAAGCCGGGCAGGAGCAGGACGGCGTCCTCCACCTCCGCGCGGCAGGACGCCAGCCGGTCCGGCAGGTCGGGCGCCATCAGCAGCTCGCGCCCCTCCACCTCGACCGCGGCCAGCTCGCCGCGCACCGCCGCGATGCCCGTGCGGACGGCCGTCAGCGTCAGCCCGGCCCAGCGGGCGAGGTCGGCGTCGCTCGCCGGCCCGTGTCCGGTCAGGTAGCGGCGGGCGAGCTCGGCGAGCGCCTCGTCGCCGGACGGCCGCCGCGGCCGCGGCACCCACTCGTCGAGCAGCACGTAGGACTGGTCGCCGTCCTCGGTGGGGCCGAGGACGAGCGTCCCGGTCTGGGCCAGGTACCAGAGCACGTGGTAGCCGCGCTGGCCGCTGACGTCCACGCCCGCGGCGATCGCCTCCAGCAACGCCGCGCGGCCCAGCCGGCGGCCGCCGGCGAGTGCCGCTCCGGCCAGTTCCCGGCCGCGCTCCACGTCCGCCTCGGTGAGCCCGAGCGACGCGCGCCGCTTGGCGGCGCCGGCCAGCACCCGGGGCCCGCACAGCTCCAGCAGCCAGTGCAGCTCGTCGGCCGGCAGGAGGTGCAGGGTGCCGCGCATCGGCCAGGAACGGACGATCTCGCCGGCGTCGAGGGCGGCCGTCACCTCCGCCCGCGAGCGGCCCCGGCTCCGCAGCGCCACCGACGTCAGCGCCCCCGGGTAGTCCTGCCCCTGGGCGCACAGCAGGCCGCGCAGGGCGGTGGTCGCGTCCGCCGCGGGCGGTCCGGCCAGGCGCTGCGCGACGAGGCGGAGGAGGGCCAGCTCCCGCGGTGACGTCGTCATGGCCGCAGCCTCGCAGGCGGCTACGACGATCGGCCTGCCAGGATCGACGGCGTGGACGCGCAGGCCTGGGACGACCGCTACGCCGAGCGCCAGCAGTGGTCGGGAGAACCGAACGCGCTGGTCGCGGAGCTGCTGGCCGACGCCGCACCGGGGACGGCCGTCGACCTGGCTGCGGGGGAGGGGCGGCACGCGCTGTGGCTGGCCGGCCTCGGCTGGCGGGTGACCGCCGTCGACTTCTCGGCGACCGGCCTCGCCCGCGGCCGGGAGCGCCCCGGCGCCGAGCGGGTGGAGTGGGTGACCGCCGACGTCCTGGCGTGGCCCGGGCCCGGCGAGCCGGTGGACCTCGTCCTCGTCGCCTACCTGCACCTGCCGCCCCCGGACCTCGAGGACCTGCTGGGGCGCGCCGTCGCGTGGCTCCGCCCGGGCGGCCGGTTGCTCGTGCTCGGCCACGACGTCGACAACGTGGCGCGCGGGGTGGGCGGCCCGCAGGAGCCGGCCATCCTGCACAGCGTCGAGCGGTTCGCCCCGGTGGCGGCCCTGCTCGACGTGGACCGGCTGGCCCAGGTGGGCCGCGAGACGCCCGCCGGCACTGCGCTGGACACCGTCCTCTCCGGGCGCCGCCGGCCCTGACCGACGGTGCCCGGCGGTACCGTTCCGCTCGTGATGGGGATGGGTGGGGCGGGCGGGCCGGACGCGGAGCGACGCCGGCGGCTGGTCGCGGCCGTCGTCGTGCTGGCGATGGTGCTGGCCGCGGTCGCGACCGCACTGTCCCTGGTGCTCGACTGAGGGAACAGGCGATGACCGAGCCCGACGGGATCGAGGCCTGGTTCGCCGCCGCAGGCGACCGCGAGGAGGAGCTCCGGCGCGTCGACGCCCTGGTGACCGGGGCGGCCCCGGACATCGACCGCCAGCTGGTGGGCGCCGGTTCCGGGCAGATGCTCGGGTACGGCCTGATGCCCTACAGGCCCCGCTCGGCGAAGGTCGCCACCACGTGGCCGCTGGTCGCCCTGGCCGCGCAGAAGCGGCACCTGTCCCTGTACGTCTGCGCCGTGGTCGACGGCGAGTACATCGCCGAGGCCCGGGCCGAGCGGCTCGGGAAGGTGTCCTGCGGCAAGAGCTGTGTCCGGTTCACCTCGCTGGACCGCGTGGACGCCGGCGAGCTCGCCGCCCTCGTGCGCGACGCGGTCGCGTCGACCCGTGCCGGGGAGAACGGCTACTTCGCGACCTGACCCGGTCGTGACCTGGGCCCGGGCCCTTGGTCCCTGTTCTGCGCGTCCTCGCCGAGTCACGGTATGCGGGCGCCGGATTGCAACAGCGACGATCCGGACGGCCTCGGTACGAGGAGTCACGTGTGACCCATGCACTGGCGCGGACCCTGGACGACGACGACGCCATCGACCAGGCGGTGGTACGGCTGACCGAGGAGTTCCGTACCACGTTGCGCCCGCAGGTCATCGGCGCCGTCGTCCGCAACAGCCGCCGTGACCTCAGCGGCGTCCCCGCGACCGCGCTGCCCGAGCTCGTCGAGCGGCTGGCCCGCGCCCGGCTGCAGTCGGAGGACCGGTCCGCTTGACCTCGAGTGCACGTGAGGCGGTTGCCTCACCTGCATGCGAGCCATCCGACTGCACGAGTACGGCGCCCCCGACCGGCTGGTCCTCGACGACCTGCCCGACCTGACCCCGGGGCCGGGGCAGGTCCGCATCGCGGTCGAGGCCGCCGGCGTCCACCTGGTCGACACCACCCTGCGCCGCGGCGATCCCGGCCCGCTGTCGCTGCCGCGGCCGGAGCTGCCCACGATCCCCGGGCGCGAGGTCGCCGGGGTGGTCGACGACCTCGGCGACGGCGTCGAGCGGGCCTGGCTCGGACGGCGCGTCGTCGCCCACCTCGGGCCGGTCCCCGGCGGCTACGCCGAGCAGGCCGTCACCGCCGTCGACGGGCAGCTGTTCGTCGTCCCCGAGCAGGTCCCGTCGGCCGACGCCGTCGCCGCGGTCGGCACCGGCCGGACGGCGCTGGGCGTGCTCGAGCTGGAACCGCCGTCGGCCGACGATGTCGTCCTGGTGCCGTCGGCCGCCGGCGGGATGGGCTGGCTGCTGGTCCAGGCGGCGCGCGCGCACGGGGCCACCGTGGTGGCCGCCGCCCGGGGGGAGGAGCGCACCGCGCGCCTGGCCGAGCTGGGTGCCGACCTCGTCGTCGACTACGGCCGGGCCGGCTGGGACGACCGCGTCCGGGAGGAGACCGGCGGGGTCACGCTGGTCTACGACGGCGTCGGCGGGGCGGTCGGGCGGTGCGCCCTCGAGCTGCTGCGACCCGGCGGCCGCCTGGTCCTGTTCGGATACTCCTCCGGCGCGCCGACCCGGTTCGACACCGGCGACGTCGTCCGGCTCGGGATCACCGCCGGCTGGTCCCTCGGCCCGCGGATGAACGCCCTGCCCGGCGGCATCCCCGGACTCGCCCGGCGGGCGCTGGACCGGGTGGCGGCGGGCTCGTGGCGGCCGCTGGTCACGCCGTACCCGCTGGGCGACGCCGCCCGCGCGCACGCCGATCTGGAGCAGCGCCGGGCCCTGGGCAAGGTGGTGCTGCGCACCGGGTGAAACCCGGTTGTCCGGGCCCGGAGACTGTCCGGGTGGGCTACGTCGACGTGAGCGGGATCCGGCACACCCTGAGCGACGGACGGGTGCTGCTGCAGGACGTGTCCTTCCGGATCGGCGACGGCGCCCGCGCCGCCCTCGTCGGGGAGAACGGCGCCGGCAAGACCACGCTGCTGCGGATCATCGCCGGTGACCTGGTCGCGGAGGAGGGCGCCGTCGCCCGGACCGGCGGGCTCGGCGTGATGCGCCAGTTCATCGGGTCGGTCCGCGACGACACGACGGTGCAGCGCTTCCTCGTCGACCTCTCGCCGCCCGCCGTCCGCGCGGCCTGGGACGCCGTCCAGGCCGCGGAGCTCGCGCTCATGGAGGCGGACGACGAACCGACCCAGATGGCCTACGCCACGGCGCTGGCGCACTGGGGCGACGCCGGCGGGTACGACGCCGAGGTCACCTGGGACACCGTGACCGTCGGGGCGATGGGCGTCCCCTACGACGGGTGCAAGTACCGGGAGCTGTCGACCCTCTCCGGCGGGGAGCAGAAGCGGCTGGCGCTGGAGGCGCTGCTGCGCGGACCCGACGAGGTGCTGCTGCTCGACGAGCCGGACAACTACCTCGACGTCCCGGGCAAGCGCTGGCTGGAGGAGCGGCTGCTGGAGACCCGCAAGACCGTGCTGTTCGTCAGCCACGACCGCGAGCTGCTCAACCGGGTCGCCGACCGGGTGGTCACCGTCGAGGGCGGGACGGCGTGGGTGCACGGCGGCGGCTTCACGAGCTACCACGCGGCCCGGTCGTCCCGGCACGAGCGGCTGGCCGAACTGCGCCGCCGCTGGGAGGAGGAGCACCAGCGGCTGGTCGATCTGGTGCGGACCATGCAGCAGCAGGCGGCCAACTCGCCGGACATGGCCAACCGCTACCACGCCATGCAGACCCGGCTGGCGAAGTTCGAGGCGGCCGGTCCGCCGCCGGAGCCGCCGGCTGAGCAGCAGGTGGCGATGCGGCTGCGCGGCGGCCGCACGGGGGTCCGCGCGGTGACGGTCGAGCAGCTGGAGCTGACCGGCCTCATGAAGCCGTTCGACGTGGAGGTCTTCTACGGCGACCGGCTCGCCGTCCTCGGCGCCAACGGCGCGGGGAAGTCGCACTTCCTGCGGCTGCTGGCGGGGCAGGACGTGGCGCACACCGGCTCGTGGCGGCTGGGCGCGCGCGTCGTCCCGGGACTGTTCGCCCAGACCCACGCCCACCCCGAGTGGCTGGACCGCACGCCGGTGGACCTGCTGTGGCACGGCGAGCCGGGCCGGCCGGGCGTCGACCGGGGCCGGGCGATGGCGGCGCTGCGCCGCTACGGCCTGGCCGACTCCGGCGACCAGCTGTTCCGCACCCTGTCCGGCGGGCAGCAGGCCCGGTTCCAGGTGCTGATGCTCGAGCTGTCGGGGGCCACCCTGCTGCTGCTCGACGAGCCGACCGACAACCTCGACGTGCTGTCGGCCGAGTCGCTGGAGGAGGCGCTGGCCGCCTTCGAGGGGACCGTGCTCGCGGTGACCCACGACCGCTGGTTCGCCCGCTCCTTCGACCGGTTCCTGGTCTTCGGCGCCGACGGCCGGGTCTACGAGTCGGCCGAGCCGGTCTTCGACGAGACCCGGGTCGTCCGGGCCCGCTGACGGCAGCGCGGGCGCTGTGCGCCAGGTGACCACTCCGGACCCTGCCCGGCACCGGGTGCACAACGCCCGTGCGGGGGCGGGTGGCCCTCGGCAGCCGGGGTGCTGCATGATGGGAGCGAGAATCATTACCGTTACCGCGTGGAGACCTAGATGTGCCGCCGTACCCGCCCTGCCGCCCTCGCCCTGACCGCCGCCACCACCCTCGTCCTCGCCGCGTGCGGCAGTGACGACGGCGGGCCCACCACGAGCTCCGGCGATGCCGATGCCTGCCCCGGCGCCGTGGTGGACGTCGTCGTCTCCGTCGGGCAGTGGGGCGACGTCGTCGAGGCGCTCGGCGGGGAGTGTGCGTCGGTGACCACGGTGATCGACTCGGTCGCCGTCGACCCGCACGACTTCGAGCCCACGACGGGTGACATCGCGGCGTTCGAGGAGGCCGACCTCGTCGTCCTCAACGGTGCCGACTACGACCACTGGGCCGCCGACGCGGCCGGCAACGTCGATCCGGCGCCGGTCGTGCTCGACCTCGCCGAGGTGGTCGGGGTCGAGGGCGAGGAGCACGCCGAGGAGGAGGGGGAGGAGCACGCGGAGGACGAGGAGGAGCACGGGCACGGTGGGGTCAACCCGCACATCTGGTACTCGCCCGACTCCGTCCAGCAGGCCGCCGAGGCCCTGACGGCCGAGCTCGCCGAGCTCTCGCCGGACGCGGCCGACCACTTCGCCGAGCGGGCCGACGCCTGGCAGCAGCAGCTCGAGCCCTACCTGGCCGAGGTCGACGCCCTGCGCGCGGCCGCGGCGGGGCGCACCTACGCGGCCACGGAGTCGGTGTTCGAGTACATGGCCGAGGCGATCGGCCTGACCGACGTCACTCCGGAGGGCTACCGGGAGTCCGCCAGCAACGAGACGGACCCGGCGCCGGGCGACGTGGCGGAGTTCTCCGACGCCCTCGGCGCCGGCGGGGTCGACGTCCTGCTCTACAACACCCAGACCGAGGGCGGGGTCCCCGAGCAGCTCCGCGGTGCCGCGGAGGACGCAGGGGTGCCCGTCGTCGAGGTGACCGAGTCCGTGCCCGAGGAGGGGCTCTCGTTCGTCGACTGGCAGCTCGCCCAGCTGCGCGAGCTGTCCGCCGCCCTGCAGCGGCAGGGCTGACCTCCCGGCCCGGCCCGTCCTCCCCGGGGCGGGTCAGGCCAGGAGTGGTTCCGGTGTGTCCACGCGCCCGCCGGCGAGCGCCAGCACGCAGTCTGCGCACCGGACGGCCGCCGTCTCGTGGGTGGCGTGCACGACGACGACGCCGCGGGCGGCCTCGCTCGCCAGGGCGTCCAGCAGCACGAGCTGGGTCGCGGTGTCCACTCCCGCCGTCGGCTCGTCCACGAGCAGGACGTCGGCGCGGGCGACGAGTCCCTGGGCCACGAGCGCGCGCTGACGCTGGCCGCCGGACACCGCGGACAGCGGCCGGTCCAGCAGTCCGACGAGGCCGAGTCGCTCTGCTGCTGCGGCGATCAGCGCCCGGTCGGCTGCGCGCAGCCGCCGCCACGGCCCCCGCTCCCGCCAGCGGCCCATGGCGACGGTGTCCGCGACGGTCAGTGGCAGCTGGTCGGGGACGGCGCTGCGCTGCGGGACGTAGGCCACGGTGCGTCCCCGCAGCCCGCGCACCCCGCCCGACGTCGGCTCACGGACGCCGGCGAGGACGTCGAGGAGGGTGGACTTCCCGGCACCGTTCGGGCCGACGAGCGCCGTCACGGCACCGACCGGCAGCCGGGCGGTGATCCCGGACAGGGCGAGCACCTCCCCGCGGCGCACGGTCAGGTCCTCGACGTCGACGGCGGTGTCCGGCATGCCACCACGCTAACAGGAGTGAGAATCATTCCCGTTACAGTCGCCGGGTGTCCTGGCTCCTCGACCCCTTCGCCCTCCCGTTCATGCAGCGCGCGCTCCTGGGCGGCGTCCTCGCGGCGGTGACCTGTGCCGTCGTCGGGACCTGGGTCCTCGTCCGGGGCATGGCCTTCCTCGGCGAGGCGCTGGCCCACGGCATGCTGCCGGGGGTCGCGCTGGCGACGCTCGCCGGCTGGCCGCCGCTGCTCGGCGCCGCGCTGAGCGCCGGGGTGATGAGCGTCGGGGTCGGCGTGGTGGCCCGCCGGGCGCGGCTCTCCGCCGACACCGCCATCGGCCTGCTGTTCGTGGGGATGCTGGCCCTCGGCGTGGTGATCGTGTCGCGGTCCCGGTCGTTCGCCACCGACGTCACGTCGATCCTCTTCGGCGACGTGCTGGCCGTCCGCTCGTCGGACGTGGTGCTCCTGGCCGTGACCCTGGTCGTGCTCGTCGCCGTGTGCGCGGCGTTCCACCGGGCGTTCGTGGCGCTCGCGTTCGACCCCCGCACCGCGGCCACGCTCGGGCTCCGCCCCCGCCTGGCGCACGTCGCGATGGTTCTGGCCGTCAGCGCCGCCGTCGTCACCTCGTACCAGGCGCTCGGCACCCTGCTGGTGGTGGCGCTGCTCCTCGCTCCCGCCGCGGCGGCCGCCCAGTGGACGCGCCGGCTCCCCTCGACCATGGCCGTCGGCGCCGCCTTCGGTGCCGCCGCCGTGCTCGCCGGCCTGCTCCTGTCCTGGCACGCGGGGACCGCCGGGGGCGCGTCCATCGCCGCCTGCGCGGTCGCCCTCGTCGCCCTGTCCGCCACCGCGCGGGCCGTGCTGTCCCGCTGACGCCTCCGCGGCTCGAACCGCTCCCCTCACCGACACCACCGACCCTGGAGGTCCCGTGCACCGCCTCGCCCGAACCCGACGACGACCGATCGCGCGCGGCGTCCCCGTGTGTGCCGCCGCCCTGCTGCTCGCCGGGTGCGGGACCGACCCGGCGGAACCGGCCGACGGCGCGGCGGCCACGCCCGGAGGCCACGGCTACGTCGCCGGCGCCGAGGAGCTGGGCGAGCCCCAGCTGCAGCTGGCCTACCTCGACGAGGCGGGGTCCGTGCACGGCGTGGACCTGCTGACCGGGGAGTCGGCGACGCTCGGTGAGGTCGGCGGAGTCGCCGCGGTCGCGGGCGACGGCCGCTTCCTGTTCGCCGCCTCGCAGCCGGCCGGCGAGCTGACCGTCGTGGACACCGGCACCTGGACCGTCGACCACGGCGACCACGTGCACTACTACCGCGCGCCGGCCCGCGTGGTGGGCTCGCTGGACTGGAGCGGTGAGGTGCGCGCCTCGTCGTCGGAGACGCTGACCGCGCTGTTCTCACCGGACACCGGCACGGGTGTGGTGCTCGACCGGGCGGCCCTCGGCCGGGGCGAGGTGCGGGAGGTCGCCCGCCTGCGCGGTGAGCCGCACGACGGCGCCCTGGTCCCGCTGGGCGACCGGCTGGTCGCCACCACGGCCGGATCGGTCGTCGGCCTCGACGGTGACGGCGAGCCGCTGCCCGGCGTCGAGGCCGCGTGCGCCGAGCCGCGGGGCGGCTCCGCGACGCGCGTCGGTGTGGTCGTCTCCTGCACCGACGGGGCGGTGCTCGCCACCGAGACCGACGGCGGCATCGCGTTCGAGCGCATCCCCTACCCGGCTGCGGTGCCCGCCGGGGAGCGGGCCACCCACTTCGCCAACCGGCCGGGCCGGCCCGCCGTGGCGGCGCCCGCCGGGCAACGAGGTGTCTGGCTGCTCGACACGCGGGCCCGCAGCTGGCAGCTGATCCCGACCGAGACGCCGTGGGTGCGCGCCGTGGCGGCCGACGACGACCAGGACCGGGTGGTCGGCGTCGACGCCACGGGGCGGGTCGTCGTCCTCACCCCCGGAGGCGGGACGACGGCGGCCACCGAGCCGCTGCTGCCGATGGACCGGCTCGACGACGTGGTCCTCGAGGTGGACGCCGACCGGGCCTACGTCAACGACCCCGGGAGCGGTCGGCTCCTGGAGGTCGACTACGCCGACGGCGCCCGGCTGGCCCGGACGTTCCGGGCCGAGGTCGCTCCCGCCCACCTCGCGGAGACGGGCCGATGAGGCGGGGCCTGCCGGCGCTGGCCGGGCTGCTGCTGATCGCCGGGGGCGTCGCCGGCTGCACGGGCGCCACCGACGACCGTCCGCTGGTGGTCGTCACCACGAACATCCTGGGGGACGTCGTCGGCGAGCTGGTCGGTGACCAGGCCGAGGTGCGCACGCTCATGCCTCCGGGGGCCGATCCGCACTCGTTCGAGGTCTCGGCGCAGGAGGCGGCCCGCATGCGCGAGGCGGACCTGCTCGTGGCCAACGGCCTCGGACTGGAGGAGGGCCTCCTCGCGCACGTCGAGGCCGCGCGGGACGACGGCGTCCCCGTCGTCGAGGCCGGCGACGCGGTCGACCCGGTCCAGTGGGTCAGCGAGGACGACTCCGGCCTCGACCCGCACTTCTGGACCGACCCGCAGCAGGTCCTCGCCGTGGTCGACGAGCTGTCGGTCGCCCTCGCCGAGCACGTCGACGGGATCGACCGCGACCGGCTCGCCGCCGGCACCGAGCGCTACCGCGGCGAGGTCGCCGAGCTCGACGTCTGGATGTCGGCGCAGTTCGCGCAGATCCCCGCGGACCGGCGCGAGCTCGTGACCGACCACCACGTTTTCGGGTACCTGGCCGACCGGTTCGGCCTCACCGTGGTCGGTGCGGTCATCCCCAGTGGCTCCACGCTGGCGTCCCCCAGTGCCGGCGACCTGGAGGAGCTGGCCCGGACCATCCGTGCGGCCGGGGTCCGCACGGTCTTCGCCGACTCCGCACAGCCCGACCGGCTGGTCGAGGTGCTCGCCGAGCACGCCGGGGTGGACGTGGCCGTCGTGCCGCTGTTCACGGAGTCGCTGACGGCGGACGGCGGCGGAGCCGACACCTACCTCCGGATGATGCGCGCCAACACCGAGGCCATCGTCGGGGGCCTCCGCTGACCCGCTTGGTAGAATGGGAATCATTCCCGTTAGGCTCATTCGCATGACGACGTCCCGACCCTCGCCCCTCCGCCTGGCCGCGCTCGGCGCCGCCGGGCTGCTCGTGGCCGCCTGCTCCTCGGACTCCGACACCGACGACGCGGCCGGCCCCTCCTCCCCGGCGGACACGTCCCTCGCCGCGTCCGCCGAGGAGGTGTCCGCGCCGGAACCCCGCCTCGCGCTCACCTACGACGGCGGCGTCCTCGTGCTCGACGCGACCACGCTCGAGGTCGTCGGCGACCACGAGATGGACGGGTTCCTGCGGGTCAACGCCGCCGGGGACGGCCGGCACGCGCTGGTGACCACCGACGAGGGGTTCCGGGTCCTCGACACCGGGGTCTGGACCGACGGCGGTACCTCCTACGCCGGCGAGTCCGAGCTGACCGACGACGTGTTCCCCGCCGACGCCGCCGGCCACGTCGTCGTGCACGGCGACCGCACCGTGCTGTTCGCCGACGGCACCGGCGACATCACCTCCTTCGAGACCGCCGACCTGCTCACCGCCGACGGTCTGCCCGAGACGCAGGAGTGGACCTCGGAGGTCGCCCACCACGGTGTCGCCATCGAGCTCGAGGACGGCACCCTGCTGTCCACCCTCGGTACCGAGGAGGAGCGGACCGGCGTGCGGGTGCTCGACCCGTCCGGCGAGGAGATCGCCCGCTCGGAGGAGTGCCCCGGGGTGCACGGCGAGGGCACCGCCGCCGGCGAGGTCGCCGTCTTCGGCTGCGAGGACGGCGTGCTGGTCTACGACGGGGAGTTCACCAAGCTCGCCGCCCCCGGCGCGTACGGCCGCACCGGCAACGTCTTCACCAGCGAGACCTCGCCGATCGCCCTCGGCGACCACAACGCCGACCCGGACGCCGAGGGCTACCTGCTGACGGCGATCACGCTGGTCGACACGGGGGCCGACCGGCTGCAGGTCGTGCCGCTGCCCGCGGGGGTGCAGTACACCTTCCGCGACCTGGCCCGCGGCCCGCAGGACGAGGCGGTGCTGCTGGGATCGGACGGCAACCTGCACCTGCTCGACGAGCGGACCGGTGCGCTGCTGGCCAGCCACCCGGTCATCGAGCCGTGGGAGGGCCCGGAGGAGTGGCAGGACGCGCACCCGGCGGTGGAGGTGCACGACGGGATCGCCTACGTCACCGAGCCGGCGGCGAACGCCGTCCACGCCGTGGACCTGGCCACCGGCGAGGTCCTCGCCACCGGTGAGCTCGACGTGACCCCCAACGAGATCGCGGTGGTCGCCGGCTGACGGCACGCCGCTCCGCCCCCGGGACTCCTCACGGCGACGCCGTGGGGGGTCCCGTCGCGTCGGGGGACCCGGCTCCCGGTGATCGTGGTCACTGCCGGGCCGGACCGGGAACCGGGGGCCGGGCCGGGACGACTACTGCAGCACCGCACGGATCCGGCAGGAGGCCGGCCGGCGGACGACCGAGGAGCTGCCCGTGCCCGCTCGCCCCCTCCGTGTCCTCGCCGCCGCGTCCGTCGCGACGGCTGCAGTCCTGGCTGCGGGGGCCGGTTCCGCGTCGGCGCACGTGCGCGTGTCCTCCACGGACGCGGCCCCCGGCGGGTATGGCGAGATGACGTTCCGCGTGCCGAACGAGAGCGACACGGCGTCGACGATCTCCCTGCGCGTGCAGGTCCCCGCGGAGACCCCGCTGGCCTCGGTGAGCGTCGAGCCGGTCCCCGGATGGACGGCGACGACGACCACCGGACCGATCGACCCGGCGGTGGAGGTGCACGGCACCGAGATCACCGAGGCCGTCACCGAGATCACCTGGACCGCCGACCCGGGTGCCGGCATCGGGCCGGGGGAGTACCAGACCTTCTCGATCAGTGCCGGACCGGTCCCCGAGGTCGACTCGCTCACCTTCCCGGCCATCCAGACCTACGACGACGGCACGGAGCAGGCCTGGATCGAGCCGACCGTCGAGGGCGAGGAGGAGCCGGAGAGCCCGGCCCCCGTCCTGACCCTGACCGGCGAGGGGACCGGCGCGCACGGTGCGGACGCGGACGGCCCGACGGTGTCCGAGGCGTCCTCGGCCACGGGGACGGGCGTGGACGACGACTCCGGCAGCAACGGACTGACCGTGACCGCGCTCGTCGTCGGCATCGCGGGCCTGCTCGCCGGGGCCGCCGGGCTCGGGCTGGGACTGGCCGCCCGCCGGCGCACGAGCTGATCATGGGTGGTGCCGTGGCGCCGTCGCGGCGCCGGGACGCGGCGGCGGTCCTCCCCTGGGGAGGGACCGCCGTCCGCCTCGTGCTCGGCGGGGTGTGGGTGGTCGCCGGGCTGCTCAAGCTGCCCGACCCGGCCGCCGCCGAGCGTGCCGTGCGCGCGTACCAGCTGGCGCCCGAGGCGCTCGTCCCGCTGCTCGCCTTCGGGCTCCCGGTGCTCGAGGTCGCGGTCGGCGTGCTGCTGCTGGCCGGCGCCTTCGTGCGGCCGGCGGCCGTGGTCTCCGCGCTGCTGCTCGCCGGGTTCACCGCCGCGGTCGCCTCCGCGTGGGCGCGCGGCCTGTCCATCGACTGCGGCTGCTTCGGCGACGGCGGCGAGGTCGACGCGGACCGGACGGCCTACCTGAGCGAGATCGTCCGCGACGTCGCACTGCTGGCCGGCTCCCTGCTGCTCGTCGCGCGACCCCGGACCCGGCTGGCGCTGCTCGACCGCGCCGCCACCCCCCGAGGAGGACCCGATGCCCACGACACCTGACCGGACCCCGACCCGAGGCCGGCAGGCCGCCCGGGACCGCATCGCCGCGCGGCGGACCGCCGAGCTCGCCGCCGAGCAGGCCGGCCGTCGCCGGCGGGTCCAGCTGGTCACCGCCGTCGCCGTGGCGGTGGCCGTGCTGGTCGCCGTCGTCGTCACCGTGGTCGTCCAGTCCGCCCGCACCGACACCAGCGGCGCGGTGGCGCCCGCGAACACCGCCGCGGGGACCGCGGAGACCGGCTTCGCGCGCGGGCCCGCTGACGCGCCCGTCACCGTCGACGTCTACGAGGACTACCTGTGCCCGGCCTGCCGGGTCTTCGAGGCCGACGCCGCCGGGACCATCGACGAGCTCGTCGCCGCCGGTGAGGTGCGCGTCCGCGTGCGGCCGGTGGCCATCCTGGACCGGCTGTCCGACGACGAGTACTCCACCCGCGCCGCCAACGCCGCCGCGGTCGTGGCCGACGCGGCCGGCGCCGGCGCCTTCGCCGAGCTCAGCGAGCTGCTGTTCGCCCGCCAGCCCGCCGAGGGGGGTCCCGGGCTGTCCGACGACGAGCTGATCGACCTGGCGGCCCAGGCCGGCGCCACGGGGGACGACGTCGCCGCCGGCATCCGCGACCTCCGCTTCGGCGACTGGGTCGCGGCGGCGACCGACCGGGCCAGCCGGGACGGGCTCACCGGCACCCCGTGGGTGCTCGTCGACGGCGAGCCGCTCGAGGCCCCGACCGCCGAGGCGCTGACCGCCGCCGTCGAGGCCGCCTCGGCCTGACCCGGCGCGCGGGCGCGGTCAGCCCGCGTAGGTGTCGGCGGGTGGGTCGACGGGCCGCACCGACACCGGCGTGATGACCGCCTGGGGGTAGCCGTGGGACGGGTGGGGCACCGGCGCCGCGTACGTGCCGATCACCTCCACCCACTGGTCACGTCGGGCTGCCTGGGCCGCTGCGCGCTCGGTGCCCTGGCCGGGATCGCGCACCGCGACGGCGACACCGGCCACGCCGGCGCGGCGGTGTGGCTGTCCGGCGCGCAGGAGGCCGGACGGGCCGGGGTGCTGTGCCGGTGGATCGCCGGGGGCGGGCCCTCGGACGACCCGCGCAGGCAGGTGCCCGCCGAGCTGCGTGCAGCGGTCGCCGGTTCGGTCCGCCCCCGGTGCTCG
This sequence comes from Trujillonella endophytica, assembly GCF_019799905.1. GTDB lineage: Bacteria > Actinomycetota > Actinomycetes > Mycobacteriales > Geodermatophilaceae > Trujillonella > Trujillonella endophyticus_A. The sequence continues at coordinate 27,904 of NZ_JABGCI010000014.1, forward strand.
GACCGGCCTGAGCGTCAGTTCCCCGCGGCGCGGCACTCGGCGCAGGTGCCGAAGATCTCCAGCGTGTGGCTGACGTCGGCGAAGCCGTGCTCGCCGGCCACGTCGTCGGCCCAGCGCTCGACGGCGGGGCCGGCGACCTCCACGGTGCGGCCGCAGGAGCGGCACACCAGGTGGTGGTGGTGCTGGCTGCTGCATCGGCGGTAGAGCTGCTCGCCGCTGTCGGTGCGGATGGAGTCGAGCTCGCCGTCGTCGGCCAGCGACTGCACGGCGCGGTAGACCGTCGACAGCCCGACCTTGCCGCCGGAGGCCCGGAGCTTGGCGTAGACGTCCTGTGCGCTGTGGAAGCCCTCGAGGTCGGTGAAGAGCAACCGGATGGCGTCACGCTGTGGAGTCGGACGGGTCACGCTCTCCATCGTGGCACGGACGGTCGGGTCGCCGGCATCAGCCGAACGAGCGGCCCTCTCCCCGGTAGGTCGGGTACTCGCCGGTCAGTCGCTCCCCGGCGAGCGTGTGCAGGACGTCGACGTGCTCGGCGAGCTCCCCGGCCTTGGCGTGCCGGAACCACACCCGGTCCCCGATCCGCAGCCGGTCGGCGGCCGGTCCGCGCAGCGGCGTCTGCACCTCGCCGGCGCCCTCGGTGCCGATCGTCCGCAGCCCGGCCGGGTGCACCGGCACGGGCAGCCGGTCGGCACCCGGCGGCCCCGAGGCGATCCAGCCACCACCGGCGACGGTGACCGTCCCGGGTGCCGGGCGGCGCGTCACCGGCAGGGCGAACAGCGCGGCGGGGCGGCCGCGGAAGGCGCGGTAGCCGTCGAACAGCGTGGGGGAGTAGAGCCCCGACCCGGCCGCCAGCTCGGTCACCGCGGGGTCGGCCGCCGTCGTCTCCAGGCTGCCGGTGCCCCCGCCGTTGACGAACTCCAGCTCCGCCACCGCGCGCACCGCGGCGACCGCGGCGGCCCGCCGGCCGGTCAGCTCCCGGACGGACATCGCTTGCACCCGGCGGACGGCCAGCCCGTGCAGCGGCCGGCCCGGGGGCGCGTCCTGGACGCCGGCCACCTGCGCCTCGTAGGCCATGAGCCCCACCAGCCGGAACCCGGCCCGCCCGGTGACCTCCCGGGCCAGCGCCGCGGCCTGCTCCGGCGTGTGCACCGGCGACCGGCGGACGCCGACGTGCAGCCGCCCGCCGGCCGCGCGCAGCGACGCGTCCAGGTCCAGGCAGACCCGGACCGCCGGCCGGCTCCCCGCGGGGGCCACCGCGTCGACGAGGTCCAGGTGGTCGGGGGAGTCGACCATCAGCGTGATGCGGGCGGCGAGCGCCGGATCGGCGGTCAGCCGGCGCAGCGCCGCCCGGTCGGCGGTGGGGTAGCCGACGACGACGTCGGTCGACACCGGGTCCCCGTCGCCGGCCAGCCACAGGGCCTCGGCGAGCGTGTAGGCCAGCACGCCGGCGAAGCCGGGCCGGGCGAGCACGCGGCGCAGCACCGGGCGGCAGCGCACCGACTTGCTCGCCACCCGGATCGGCCGCCCGCCCGCACGTCGCTCCAGGTCGGCGGCGTTGGCGTCGAGGGCGTCCAGGTCGAGCACGGCCAGCGGCGGGTCGAGGTCGGCCGTCGCCGCGTCGAGCCGGGAGCGGGCGGGATCGGCGCTGCTGGCGGGACGGCTCACGGGAGCGGAGCATGCTGCGCCGCGAGGAAGTGGGTCAAGTGTCCCAGTAAGCTGCGCCCCGATCCCGAGGAGGCGGTGTGCCGGAGCGCAGCAGCTGGCGCAACTGGGCCGGCGACCAGCGGGCGGACGGCGTCCCCGTGCTGCGGCCCGCCGGCACCGACGCGCTGGTCTCGGCGCTGACCACCGCGGCCGCGGCCGGCCGCCGGGTCCGCCCGCTGGGCAGCGGCCACTCGTTCAGCGCCGTGGCCCGGCCCGACGACCACGCGCTGGCCCTCGACCGGCACGCGGCCCTCCTCGACGTGGACGCGACCGGGCTGGTCACCGTCCAGTCGGGGATGCCGCTGTACCGGCTGACCGCCGAGCTGGCCGCCCGCGGCCGGGCGCTGACCAACCTCGGTGACATCGACCGGCAGACCGTCGCCGGGGCGGTGTCCACCGGCACCCACGGCACCGGCGCCGCATTCGGCGGGCTGGCCACCCAGCTGCGCGGCCTGCAGCTGGTCACCCCCGGCGGTGAGGTGCTCCGCTGCTCGGCCACCGAACGCCCCGACGTCTTCTCCGCCGCCCGGATCTCCCTCGGCGCGCTGGGGGTGCTCGACACCGTGACGCTGCAGGCGGTGCCGGCCTTCGCGCTGCGCGCCGAGGAGGGGACGGCCCGGCTGCCGGAGCTGGTGGACGGGTTCGCCGCGTACATGTCGTCGGCCGACCACGTCGAGTTCTACTGGTTCCCGCACACCGACCGGTGCCTCACCAAGCGCAACACCCGGGTGCCGCTGACCGACGTCGCGCCGCTGCCCCGGCTGCGCGCGTTCTGGGCCGACGAGGTGCTGGCCAACGCCGGGCTCGCGGCCGTCGTCGCCGCGGGCCGCCGGGTGCCCGCGCTGGTCGCGCCGCTGGCCCGGTTCTCGGCCGGCGCGCTGGGTGCGCGCACCTACACCGACGCCGCGCACCGCGTCTTCGTCTCCCGGCGCCGGGTCCGGTTCCGGGAGATGGAGTACGCCGTCCCGCGGGAGGCGGCGCCGGAGGTGCTCACGGAGCTGCGCCGGGCGGTCGACGCGAGCGACTGGCGGGTGCCGTTCCCGGTCGAGCTGCGGGTCGCCGCGGCCGACGACGTCCCGCTGTCCACGGCGTACGGCCGCGACACCGCCTACGTCGCCGTCCACGTGCCCGCGCGCAGCGAGCCGGGGGAGTACTTCCGCACCTTCGAGGCCATCGCGTGCGCGGTGGGCGGGCGGCCGCACTGGGGGAAGCTGCACTCGCTGGACGCCGCCGAGCTGGCCGGCCGGTATCCGCGGTTCGGCGAGTTCACCGCGCTGCGCGACCGGCTGGACCCGACCGGGGTGCTGGCCAACGCCCACCTGGACCGGGTGCTCGGCCGCGCCCCGGGGCGGGACTGACGTGCCCCGGCTGGCGGTCGCGGAGCGGCGGGCGGCGCTGGTCGAGGCCGCCCTGCGCGTGATGGGCCGCGACGGGCTCGCCGCCGGCACCACCCGCGCCGTCGTCGCCGAGGCCGGGATGTCGCTGGCGAGCTTCCACTACGCCTTCGCGTCCCGGGACGAGCTGCTCGCCGAGCTGGTGCGCCGGGTCGTCGGCCGGGAGGTGGCCGCCGCCACCGCCGCACTGGACCCCGGAGCCGGGCTCACCGGCTGCCTGCGGACCGCCGCGGCCGCCTACGTCGCCCACCTCGAGGCCGACCCCGGCGCCGAGCAGCTGATGCTCGAGCTGACCCTGCACGCGGTGCGCGACCCGGCGCTGCGCCCGGTCGCCCGCGACCAGTACCGCGCCTACGCCGCGGCCGCTGCGACGTTCCTGGAGCGGACGGCCGCCCTGACCGGCTCGGCGTGGCGCGGGCCGGTCGCCGAGCCCGCCCGGCTGCTGGTGACGGTGGTGGACGGCGCGACGACGACGTGGCTGGTCGACCGCGACACCGCGGCCACCCGGGCGACCCTGGACGCGGTCGCCGACCTGCTGGTCACCCGCTACGCCGTCGTCCCGGCGGAGGGGATCCGGAGGCCGCACGCCTCCGGATCCCCTCCAGGGGGGCTCACGGGGTGAGCAGGACCTTCACCGCGCCGTCCTTCTTCTCACGGAAGTTGGCGTAGGCCTCGGGAGCCTGCTCCAGCGGCACGTGGTGGGTGGCGAAGTCGTCGACGCCCAGCGGGTCGCCCTCGGTGAGGATCGGCAGGATGTCGGGCACCCAGCGCCACACGTTGGCCTGCCCCATGCGCAGCTGGATCTGCTTGTCGAACATCCGCATGAGGGGCATCGGGTCGGTCGCGCCGCCGTAGACGCCGGACAGCGAGATCGTGCCGCCCCGGCGCACGGCCTCGATGGCGGTGTTCAGCGCGGCCATGCGGTCCACGCCGACCACCTGCATGACCTTCTCCATGATCGCGTCCGGGACGATCGCCGTGGCCTTCTGGGCGAGGCTCGCCAGCGGGGAGCCGTGCGCCTCCATTCCGACGGCGTCGATCACGGCGTCGGCGCCGCGGCCGTCCGTGGCGTCCCGGATCGCCTGCACGACCTCGGACTGCTCCGTCGAGCGGATGACCTGGGTGCCGCGCCGGGTCGCCCGGGCGATCCGCTCCGGGACGACGTCGGAGGCGTAGACCTTCTCGATCCCGAGGTGGTGGGCGATGCGGGTGCACATGTCGCCGATCGGGCCGAGTCCGAGCACGAGCAGGGTGCCGCCCGGCGGCACCGCGGCGTACTGCACGGCCTGCCAGGCGGTGGGCAGGACGTCGGAGAGGTAGACGAACCGGTCGTCGGGCAGGCCGTCCGGGACCTTGATCGGCAGCGTGTTGCCGAACGGCACGCGCAGGTACTCGGCCTGCCCGCCGGGCACCTGGCCGTAGAGCTTCGTGTAGCCGAACAGCGAGGCGCCGAAGCCCTGGTCGCGGTTCTGCGTGGTCTCGCACTGGGACTGCAGCCCCTGCGAGCACATCCAGCAGGTGCCGCAGGAGATGTTGAACGGGACGACGACGCGGTCGCCGGCCTTGACGGCGGTCACGTCCCTGCCGACCTCGCGGACGATCCCCATCGGCTCGTGGCCCATGACGTCACCGACGCTCATGAACGGCGCCATCACCTCGATGAGGTGCAGATCGGAGCCGCAGATGCCGCTGGACGTCACCTCGACGACGACGTCCGTGGGCTCCTGGATCGTCGGGTCGGGGACGGTGTCCACCCGGACGTCGGCTCGGCCGTGCCAGGTCACTGCGCGCATGCGGGGGGCTCCTCTTAGTCGTCGTCGGCAGGTCCGACCAGAGCCTTCTGCCCGGTCATCTGCCGTTCGCGCCTCGTTCAACGCTCAACCGGCGCGTCGCTCACCGTCGGTGAAGCGAGTTCGACGGAACGTCGAATTACAACCGTGCAGCTCCGTGGCCAATCCCACAGAACTGAGAGGGCATACCCCGCCTCTCAGATCACGAACCGGTCACGGCGTGTTTACATGGCCCCCGTTCCTTCCCCGGACCACACGCAACACGTCCTTGTCCCCTGCGGAAGACAGGTGCATGTCCCAGCTCCACCACGACCCCGACCTCGACGAGGCGGCGGTGCCCGCTCCGGGCTCCGGCACCCCCCTCGACGGCCCGCGGGAGTCGCCTCTCCGGCGCCCCGACGCGACCGGGGCGGAGGTCCCCCCGACCATCCCGGCGGAGCGCGACCGGGCCACGGCACGACGGGGTGCGCCCCGGGCCGAGGGTCCCCGGTCCGCCACACACCTGGCCGGCCCCGACGACCTGGCCGACCTCACCGGCCTGGCCGAGGCGACCGCGATGGCCGGTCTGGGCGAGGTGCCGCCGGTGGAGGTGGTCGTCCCCGGGGAGGTCGCCGCCGAGGGCGCCGCGGCCGACGGGACGGACGCCGACGACGCGGACGCCGAGCGCTGCCCGGTGCCGGTGGTCGTGGCCGGTCACGGCCGGCACCGCGCCGCGCTCGCCCGCCGCCGTCCCGCCCTCTTCCTCGCTGCCGCGCTGGTCGTGGCGGCCGGACTGGGCGTCGTCACCGGAGGCGAGACCGCGGCGCAGGCCGAGCCCGCGCAGCCGGAGAACGAGTCGGTCAGCGTGGCGCGCGCCCTCGGCATCGAGGGCACCGCCCCGCCGGTCCCCGTCCAGGTCGAGGCCGAGCAGCTCGCCGAGCTGGCGGCCAGCCGGACGACCCGTGACCTCGAGCGGTTCGCCGCCGCCGTCACCCAGAGCGAGGCCGACCGCCAGGCCGCCGAGTGGCTCGCGGCGGTGGCCGCGGAGAACGCCCGCCCCGACGCCGTCCTGCCCGTCCAGGGCGCCCGCCTCACCAGCGGCTTCGGTGCCCGCTGGGGCACCCTGCACGCCGGCATCGACCTCGCGGCGCCGATGCTCACCCCCGAGTACGCGGCGATGGACGGCATCGTGCTCGAGGCCGGCCCGGCGAGCGGCTACGGCAACGCCGTCTACATCCAGCACGACAACGGCGACGTCACCGTCTACGGCCACATGGAGCGGATCCTGGTCGAGCCCGGCCAGGTGGTCCGGGCGGGCGACACCATCGCCCTGCTGGGCAACCGGGGGCAGTCCACCGGCCCGCACCTGCACTTCGAGGTGCACCTCGGAGGGCTGAACGGGACCAGGGTCGACCCGGTCCCGTGGCTGCGGGAGCGTGGCGTCCAGATCTGACGGACGGCCCCGTGCAGGCTCGCGGCGCGCCCCCGCACGGGGGCCGGGCGGGACCAGGTGCGGCACACTCGCCGGTGTGCACGACGCCGGGGAGGTGAGCCGCTGATGGGGCACGACCACGCCTCGCACGGCCACGCCCACGCCCACGGCACCGCGGCGGCCGGCCAGCGGAGCCGGCTGACCGTCGTCCTGGGGCTCACCGTCGCGGTCCTGGTGGCCGAGGTGGTCGGTGCCGTCGTCTCCGGCTCGCTGGCCCTGCTCGCCGACGCCGCGCACATGGCCACCGACGCCCTCGGCATCGCGTTGGCGCTCGGCGCGGTGACGCTGGCCCAGCGGGCCCCGCGCGGACGCCGCACCTTCGGGTGGCAGCGGGTGGAGATCCTGGCCGCCGTCGCGAACGGGCTGCTGCTGCTCGCCGTCGGCGCCTACGTGCTGGTGGAGGCCGCCCGCCGCATCGGCGACCCGCCCGACGTGCACGCGGGCGTGATGCTGCTCGCCGCCGGTGCCGGGCTGGTGGTCAACCTGATCGGGCTGGCCCTGCTGCACCGGGGGCGGGGGGAGTCGCTCAACATCCGCGGCGCCTACCTCGAGGTGCTCTCCGACGCCCTGGGCTCGGTCGCGGTCCTCGTCGCCGCCGGCGTCATCGCCACCACCGGCTGGACCCCGGCCGACACGGTCGCCTCGCTGCTCATCGGCTGCCTGGTGCTGCCGCGGGCGTGGTCCCTGCTGCGCGAGGCCCTCGACGTGCTGCTCGAGGCGGCGCCGCGGGGGGTCGACATCGACGAGGTCCGCGCCCACATGCTCGAGGTCGACGGCGTGCTCGGGGTGCACGACCTCCACGCCTGGACCATCACCTCCGGGCTGCCGGTGCTCTCGGCCCACGTGGTGGTCACCGACGAGGCCCTGGAGGGCGGTCACGGCGGCCGGGTGCTCGACGCCCTGTGCGCCTGCCTCGGCGACTGCTTCGACGTCGAGCACTGCACGTTCCAGCTGGAGGCCGCGACGCACGCCGAGCACGAGGCGCCCGTCCACGACTGAGGACCCCCCAGGCCGCGCGGGCTCGGCGCGGGCCCCTGGAGGGCGGCCGTTCCGGCACGTCATCGAGTGGGACAGTGGGGAGCGACGGCGCAGCGATCGGAGGCATCGGTGGACCACGGGCACCACTCGGGCATGTGGGTGCCGGGAGAGCCGCCCACCTTCGGTCGGCTGTTCCTGCCGCACCTGGAGGCCTGGTCGGTCCTGCCGGTGCTCAGCGTGCTCGGCCTGGTCCTCTACCTGGTCGCCGTCGTCCGGCTGCGCCGCACCGGCGTGACCTGGTCCTGGTGGCGGACGGCGTCCTGGATCGCCGGGACGGTGTCGCTGTACGCCGTGACCGGCACCTGGTTCAACGGGTACAGCATGGTGCTGTTCAGCGTGCACATGACGCAGCACATGGTGCTGTCGATGCTGACGCCGCTGCTCCTGCTGTGCGCGTCGCCGGTCACGCTGGCGCTGCGCACGCTGCCGCGCGGCCGGGGGCTGGCCGGGGTGCCGCGGGCGCTGCTGCTCGACGGGCTGCACAGCCGGCTCGCGCGGGCGGTCGCCTCACCGCTGTTCACCGTGCCGCTGTTCATCGCCAGCCTCTACGGGATCTACTTCACGCCGCTGTTCGACGGGCTGATGTCCTCGCCCGTCGGGCACCAGTTCATGCTCGCCCACTTCGTCGTCGTGGGGCTGCTGTTCTTCGGGCCCGTGCTGGCGCAGGACCCGTGGCCCCGCTCGGTCGGGCACGGCGGCCGGATGCTGGAGCTGATGGCGCCGGTGCCCTTCCACGCCTTCTTCGGCGTCGCGGTGATGATGGCGACGAGCCTGGTGGTCGACAGCTTCGCCGAGCCGCCGGCCGGCTGGGGCGTCGACCCGCTGCGGGACCAGGGGGTCGCGGGCGGGATCGCCTGGAGCTTCGGCGAGCTGCCCACCGCGCTGGTGCTGGCGGTCGTGCTGTTCTCCTGGATGAACTCGGAGGACCGCAGGGCCCGGCGCCTCGACCGCGCCGCCGACCGCACCGAGGACGCCGAGCTGGAGGCCTACAACGCCCGCCTCCGGTCCCTGAGCACCTCGTCCGATCGCTGACACCGCGCGACCGGGCGGGTGCGCGGACGCCGCACTGCGGAGTCCGGAACGCGGCGCCGGCGCACCCGCCCGGGTCGTCCGCCGGCCGGACGAGCGAGCCATCGGCCTGCGACCATCGGGGTGTGCCCGTCTCGCTGGTGGTGATCGCCGACACGCACGTCCCCAAGCGGTCGCGGGACCTCCCTCCGGTGCTGTGGTCCGCGATCGAGGCGGCGGACCTCGTCGTGCACGCGGGGGACTGGGTCGACGTCGCCCTGCTGGACGAGCTCGAGCGCCGCGCCCGGCGGCTGCTGGCCGTGTACGGCAACAACGACCACGGGGCGCTGCGGCAGCGGCTGCCGGAGGTGGCCCGCGCACAGGTCGAGGGCGTCCGGCTCGCCGTCGTCCACGAGACCGGCGACGCGAAGGGGCGCGAGATCCGGTGCGCGGCCCGGTTCCCGGACGACGACGTCCTGGTGTTCGGCCACAGCCACATCCCGTGGGACACCACCGCCGCCACCGGCCTGCGGCTGCTCAACCCCGGCTCGCCGACCGACCGCCGGCGCCAGCCGCACGGCACCTTCCTCACCGCGGTCGCGGCCGACGGCGCGCTGCACGACGTCACGCTCCACCCGGTCCCGAGATGAGCGGGCGGCGGCCGTTCCCCGCCGCCGCGGTCGCCCTGCTCGCCTGCCCGGTGTGCGCGGGGCCGCTGGCGCCGGTGCCCGGTGACACCGGGCTGCGCTGCCCGGCGGGGCACGCGTTCGACCGCGCGCGCCAGGGCCACGTCACGCTGCTGGCCGCCGGGCGGACACCGGCGGCCGGCGACTCCGCCCAGATGGTCGCCGACCGGGTCGACTTCCTCGGTTCCGGCGCCTTCGCCGGCGTGAGCCGGGCCCTCGGGGACGCCGTGCTGGCGGGGGAGCGGCCGACGGCGCTGCTCGACCTCGGCGGGGGCACCGGCCACCACCTCGGCGCGGTCCTCGACCGGCTGCCCGACGCCGTCGGCGTCGTCCTGGATGCCTCCCGCTACGCGGCCCGCCGCGCCGCCGCCTCCCCTCGGGTGCTGGCGGTCGTGGCCGACGCGTGGGCGCGGCTGCCGGTCCGCGACGCCGCCGTCGACCGCGTCCTCGGGGTGTTCGCACCGCGCAACGGCCCCGAGACCGCCCGGGTGCTGCGGCCGGGGGGCCGGCTCGTGGTGGTGACCCCGGCGCCCGACCACCTCGCCGAGCTCGTCGGCCCGCTCGGCCTGCTCCGGGTGGATCCGGACAAGGCCGTCCGGCTGGCCACGACGCTCGAGCCGCACCTGGCACACCTGACGACGACCGGCCACCGCGAGGTGCTGGAGCTGTCCCACGCCGCCGTCGCCACCCTGGTCGGGATGGGGCCGCACGCGCGGCACCTGAGCCCTCCGGTGCTGGCCGCGGGTCTGGCCGGTCTGCCCGAGCCGGTCCGGGTGACGGTGTCCGTGGACGTCGGGACCTGGCGGCGCGCCGGCTGACGGGGGAACGCAGGAGGGCCCGGCCGAGTCGGCCGGGCCCTCCTGTTCACCGACGGCCGCCCGCGGGCGGCCGGTCGGTCAGCGTGTGACGCCGCGGTGGCTGCGGCCCTTGACGGCCACGTAGATCCCGAGCACGACGATGGCACCGATGATCGAGCCGATGATCCCGGACGTGCCGAGCTCGAACTTGTGGGGCTCGAAGATCAGGCTGCCGAGCAGGTTCCCGACGAGGGACCCGATGATGCCGAGCGCGATCGTCATGGGGATGCTCATCGACTGACGGCCGGGGATGACGGCGCGGGCGATGAAGCCGGCGATGGCGCCGATGACGAGCAGGACGATGATGTTCCAGAGCAGGTCCATGAAGTACCTCCGTGGCAGGTCGAGGGTGGTGCCGACCGGGGGCTGACGCTCTCGGTGACTTGACTGGTTGATCCCCCGTTCGGCGTGCCCGGAAACCGCTGGACGATCACACGTTGGTCACGTCTTCGATCACGTCCCGGTCACGCCCGCACCCGCTGCGGTCGCCTCCCGGCGCGCCCCCGGCGTCGGCGCGAGGTCCGTCCGGAGCACGGTCTACGATCGCGGCGTGACGATCGCACCGGCTCCGATCGTGAGCAGGCCCAGCCCGGCTCGCGAGGTCGAGAAGGGGTCGCGGCTCTCCAACCTGCTGCGGACCACCGACCACAAGACCATCGGCTTGATGTACCTGGTCACCTCGTTCGCCTACTTCGCGATCGGCGGCCTGATGGCCATGCTGATGCGCGGGGAGCTGGCGCAGCCGGGGCTGCAGTACCTCTCGCCGGAGCAGTACAACCAGCTGGTCACCATGCACGGCACGATCATGCTGCTGATGTTCGCGACGCCGCTGTTCTTCGCGTTCGCGAACCTGATCATGCCGCTGCAGATCGGCTCCCCGGACGTCGCGTTCCCGCGGCTGAACGCGCTGTCGTTCTGGCTGTTCTTCTTCGGTTCGCTGATGGCCGTCTCCGGCTTCCTCACCCCGAGCGGCGCCGCCGACTTCGGCTGGTACGCCTACGCCCCGCTGTCGGACGCGGTGCACTCGCCGGGCGCCGGCGCGACGCTGTGGTTCTCCGGCCTCGCCGTGAGCGGCCTGGGCACGATCCTCGGTGGCGTCAACTTCATCGCCACCATCGTCTGCCTGCGGGCGCCGGGCATGACCCTGTTCCGGATGCCGATCTTCACCTGGAACACGCTGGTCACCAGCCTGCTGGTCCTCTTCGCGTTCCCGATCCTGACCGCGGCGATCATGGGCATGCTGGCCGACCGCAACCTCGGCTCGCTGATCTTCTCCCGCGAGAACGGCGGGCCGATGCTGTGGCAGCACCTGTTCTGGTTCTTCGGCCACCCCGAGGTCTACATCATCGCGCTGCCGTTCTTCGGCATCGTCACGGAGATCATCCCGGTCTTCAGCCGCAAGCCGTTGTTCGGCTACAAGGGCATGGTCGGCGCGACGCTGCTGATCGCGATCCTCTCGGTGGCGGTCTGGGCGCACCACATGTACGCGACCGGCGCGGTCCTGCTGCCGTTCTTCGCGTTCACCACCTACCTGATCGCGGTGCCGACCGGGATCAAGTTCTTCAACTGGATCGGCACCATGTGGCGCGGGCAGATCACCTTCGAGACGCCGATGCTGTTCTCGCTGGGCTTCCTGGTCACCTTCCTCCTCGGTGGTCTGACCGGGGTGCTGCTGGCCAGCCCGCCGCTGGACTTCCACCTCAACGACAGCTACTTCGTCGTCGCGCACTTCCACTACGTGGTCTTCGGCACCGTGGTGTTCGCCGCCTACGCCGGCGTCTACTTCTGGTTCCCGAAGCTGTCCGGCCGGATGATGGACGAGCGCCTGGGCAAGCTGCAGTTCTGGCTGACCTTCATCGGCTTCCACGGCACGTTCCTCGTCCAGCACTGGCTGGGTGGCGAGGGCATGCCGCGCCGGTACGTGAACTACCAGGAGATCGACGGCTTCACGACGCTGAACGTCGTCTCGACGATCTTCTCGTTCGTGCTCGGGGCCTCGCTGATCCCGTTCGTCTACAACGTGGTCAGGTCCTGGAAGCACGGGAAGCTCGCGCTGCGCGACGACCCGTGGGGCCACGGCAACTCGCTGGAGTGGGCGACGTCGTCCCCGCCGCCGCGGCACAACTTCGTGTCGATCCCGCGGATCCGCTCGGAGCGCCCGGCGTTCGAGGCGCACTACCCGCACCTCGTCGAGCGGCTGCAGCGCGAGGCGCACGTCGGTAAGCGGCACGAGCCGTACGCCGCGGAGATCGGCGGCACCAGCGGCCGGCGTCAGGGCCCGAACGACCCCGACCCGACCTGATCGACGGGCCCCGTCCGGCCCGGTAGCAGTACCCAGCGACGCCCCGTCGGCTCCGGCCGGCGGGGCGTCGCCGTGTCCCGGCCCGGTGGCGGGGGAGCCGTCGGCGGTGCGGCACGATGACCGCGTGTCGCTGGACCCCGCACCCCCTCTGCTCGACCCGGTGAGTTCGTCCCGGCCCGGCGCCGTCCTGACGGTCAGCGGCCCCGACCGGCCCGGCGTCACCGCACGCCTGTTCACGGCGCTGGCGGCGCTGGGTGACGGGTCGCCCGCGGTGGAGGTGGTGGACGTCGAGCAGGTCGTCGTGCGCGGCCAGTTGGTGCTCGGCATCGTGGTCGCCGCCGGCCCGGGCTGCGACGCGGCGGGCGAGGCGTCGCTGGTCGCCCGGCTGACCGAGCTCGCCGGACAGGTCGCCCGCGACACCGGGATGCAGGTGGGGGTCGAGCCGGCCGGACCCGCCGCCGAGGTGCCCGCCGGGGACCGGCCCCACCACGTCACCCTCCTCGGCCGCCCGGTGACGCCGGACGCCGTCGCCGGAGCCGCCACGGCCATCGCCGGCGTCGGCGGGAACATCGACGCGATCCGCCGGTTGTCGGACTACCCGGTGACCAGCCTGGAGCTCACCGTGTCCGGGGCGGAGGCGACCGCGTTGCGGACCGTCCTGGCTGCCGTGGCCGCCGGGACCGGCACCGACATCGCGGTCGAGCAGGTGGGCCTCGCCCGCCGGAGCAAGCGCCTCATCGTGCTCGACGTCGACTCCACGCTGGTCCGCGGCGAGGTCATCGACGAGCTCGCCGCGCGGGCCGGCCGGGCCGCCGAGGTCGCGGCGATCACCGCCGCCGCCATGAACGGCGAGCTCGACTTCGCCGAGTCGCTGCGCGCGCGGGTCGCCACCCTGGCCGGCCTGCCGGTCGAGGTCCTCGACGAGGTCCGCGAGGCGCTGGTGCTCACCCCGGGCGCCCGCACCCTCATCCGCACGCTGCAGCGGCTGGGGTTCCGCTGCGGGATCGTCAGCGGCGGCTTCACCCAGATCACCGACCCGCTCGCCGAGAGCCTCGGGCTGGACTTCGCCGCGGCCAACACCCTCGAGGTCGCCGACGGGCGGCTGACCGGCGGACTGGTCGGCGAGATCGTGGACCGGCCCGGGAAGGCGCGGGCGCTGGCCCGCTTCGCCGAGCAGTACGCGATCCCGCTCGAGCAGACGGTCGCGGTCGGCGACGGCGCCAACGACCTCGACATGCTCAACGCCGCGGGCCTGGGCATCGCGTTCAACGCCAAGCCCGTCGTCCGCGAGCAGGCGCACGCCGCGCTCAACCAGCCCTACCTCGACGCCGTCCTGCAGGTGCTCGGCTTCACGAGGGACGAGGTCCTCGACGCCCTGTGAGGCGGCTCTTGCGGTGTTCCTCGTGCGTTGACGGTGTTGCAGGACCGCCAGAGCACGAGGAACACCGCCAAAGGGTCAGGCCGGGCGGTGGACCTCTCCGCTGAGCTCGACGCCGGCCGTGCGGAGCTGGTCCAGCGCGGCCTCCGTCGTCGCCTCGGAGACGCCGGCGGTGAGGGGGAGGAGGACCCGCGTGCGGAAGCCCTCCGCCACGGCGTCGAGGGCGGTCGCGCGCACGCAGTGGTCGGTCGCGATGCCGACGACGTCGACGGCGTCCACCCCGCGCGAGCGCAGCCAGTCGGCCAGCGGTGTCCCCTCCGAGCGGGCCTCGAAGCCGGAGTAGGCGGCGGCGTACTCACCCTTGTCGAACACCGCCTCGATCGGCTCCCGGTCAAGCCGCGGGTGCAGCTCGACCCCGCCGGTGTCGACGACGCAGTGCACCGGCCAGCTGTCGACGAAGTCCGGCGTGGGGGAGAAGTGGCCGCCCGGGTCGACGTGGTGGTCACGGGTCGCGACGACGTGGGCGTACTCGCCGGCCGCCGTCCGGGCGTGCTCGCTGATCGCGGCGGCCACGTCCGCGCCACCGGACACGGCCAGGCTGCCGCCCTCGCAGAAGTCGTTCTGCACGTCGATCACCAGCAGGGCGCGGGTCATGGGGTTCCCTCCGGTCGGAGCGGTCGTCACTGGTGGGTCGTCTCGATGGCGCAGTCGCCGCGGGAGAGGGCGAACGCCTCCGGGGGCATCGTCGCGCGCACCCCCCGGTGGTGCTCCCGGGCCTCGGCCAGCGCGTCCGCGGGGGAGAGCTCCCGGCAGGCCCGGCCGTCGCGGACGAGCTCGAGGACCAGCTCGCGGTCGCCGTCCTCCGGGTCGATCGGCCGGCTGGACACGATCTCCGCGGTCGCCGTGCCGGCCGCGTCGTGCCGGCGGACGGCGTGCTTGCGGCCGCCGACCGAGTTCTTGCCCTCCGACCGCTTGGCGACCGGGACGCCGTCCCGCTCGACCAGCTTGTAGACCATCCCCGCCGTCGGGGCGCCGGACCCGGTCACCAGCGAGGTGCCGACGCCGTAGCCGTCCACCGGGGCGGCCATCAGGCCGGCGATCGCGTACTCGTCGAGGTCGCTGGTGACGATGATCCGCGTCCGGGTGGCGCCGAGGGAGTCGAGCAGCTCGCGGGCGTGGGAGGCGAGCGTGGGCAGGTCGCCGGAGTCCAGCCGGATGGCGCCGAGCTCCGGCCCGGCGACCTCGACGGCGGTGCGGATGCCCTGCTCGACGTCGTAGGTGTCGACCAGCAGCGTCGTGCCGGTGCCGAGCGTGGCGACCTGCGCGCGGAAGGCCGACGCCTCGTCGTCGTGCAGCAGGGTGAAGGCGTGCGCGCTCGTGCCGGTCGTGGGCACCCCGTAGCGACGGCCGGCCTCGAGGTTGGAGCTGGAGGCGAAGCCGACCAGCGAGGCGGCGCGGGCGGCGGCGACGGCGGCTGCCTCGTGGGTGCGGCGCGAGCCCATCTCGATGCAGGGCCGGTCGCAGGCGGCCCCGATCATGCGGGCCGCGGCCGAGGCGATCGCGCTGTCGTGGTTGAGCACCGACAGCGCCAGCGTCTCCAGCAGCACCCCCTCGGCGAACGACGCGCGCACGGTGAGCACCGGCGAGCCCGGGAAGAAGAACTCGCCCTCGGCGTAGCCGTCGACGTCGCCGCTGAAGCGGAAGTCGGCCAGCCAGTCCAGGAGCCGGGCGTCGGTCACCCCCTGCGCGCGCAGCGTGGCCAGCTCGTCGTCCCCGAACCGGAAGTGCGGCAGGGCCTCCAGCAGGCGGCCGGTGCCGGCGACCACCCCGTACCGGCGGCCGTGCGGGAGCCGACGGGAGAAGACCTCGAAGACGCAGTCGCGCTCGGCGGTGCCGTCGGCGAGTGCGGCGGCGACCATCGTGAGCTCGTACCGGTCGGTGAGCAGGGCGGTTCCGGTCGGCATGGCTCCCGAGCCTAGGCGGGCCGGTGCGGGAGGACCCGTCGGGCGGCGGGGCCCTAAGCTCGGGGCGTGGCCGGACCGCTCGCTCCCACCCGGTCCCCGGAGACCGTGGTCGTGGAGGACAACGACCTCGACCGCCCCTGGGTGACCGTCGTCTGGGACGACCCGGTCAACCTCATGACCTACGTCACGTACGTCTTCCAGGAGCTGTTCGGCTACGACGAGGCGAAGGCGACCGAGCTGATGCTGCAGGTCCACCACGAGGGCAAGGCGGTCGTCAGCTCCGGGCCGCGCGAGCGGATGGAGCACGACACCAGCCGCCTGCACGCCTACGGCCTGTGGGCCAGCTACCAGAAGGACTCATGAAGCCCTTCCGCAGGAAGGGTGAGGAGTGCGTCGCCCACCTCGACGCCGCCGAGGCCGGCATCGTCGGCCTGCTGCTGGACCAGCTGGAGCAGCTGCTCACCGACGCCGAGGACGCCGACGACGAGGTGGTCGCCCGGCTGCTGCCCGAGGGACACCGGGGCGACCCGCGGCTGGCGGCCGAGTACCGCGACC
Organism: Trujillonella endophytica; assembly: GCF_019799905.1. GTDB lineage: Bacteria > Actinomycetota > Actinomycetes > Mycobacteriales > Geodermatophilaceae > Trujillonella > Trujillonella endophyticus_A. Next base: position 44,051 of record NZ_JABGCI010000014.1, read on the forward strand.
TGACGCGTACCAGCCTGGTGGCGGGCAAGTCCGACGACCTGGCCACCGTCCGCGCCACCCTGCCGACCGGGGGCGGGACGTTGCGGCTGGACGCCGACCAGGCCGGTGCGTGGCTGCGCACCACCAACGACCTGCGGCTGGCCCTGGGCACCCGGCTCGGGATCAGCGCCGACACCGAGCCGCCGGAGGAACTGGTGAGCGAGTCCGACCAGCAGCTGGCCGTGTACTACTGGCTCACCGCCGTGCAGGGGTCGCTCGTCGACTCGCTCGCCGCGGGCCGCGCCGGCCGAAGGTGAGCAGCACCAGCAGCGCGAGCAGCACCGTGAGGACGAAGAACACGTAGACGAAGCCGTGCAGGTCGACGTCCTTGACCGCCGCACCGATCGTCGACACGAGCGTCAGCCCGGCCGTGGCCACGAGCAGCAGCAGGGCGACCACGCGCAGCACCACCACGACGACCACGGAGGCGCGGTCGGTGCCGGGGTCGCCGCTGAAGCGGCCGTCCCGCCGCAGCAGCCCGCGGCCGCCGAGGAAGAGCGCCGGCAGCGCGAGGAGCGCCACCACGGCGGCGAGGACGATGTCGACGAGCACGGGACGGAACCGTAACCCCTCGATGCGGGCGTGATCGGCGCCACGGATGCGGCGTCGCCCACGTCGTCCGGTGTCCCCCGGTCGGAGGACGGCGGACCCGTCCCGGACGGGCCGCCTAGACTCGGGGGCGTGCTGCGCATCGACCGCGCGACCTACGACGCCATCGTGGCCCACGCCCGGAGAGACCACCCGGACGAGGCCTGTGGCGTCGTCGCCGGTCCCGAGGGCAGCGACCGGCCCGAGCGGTTCATCCCGATGCTCAACGCGGCGCGCTCGCCGACGTTCTACGAGTTCGAGTCGGCCGACCTGCTGCGGCTGTACCGGGACATGGACGACCGCGACGAGGTGCCGGTGGTGATCTACCACTCGCACACCGCGACCGAGGCCTACCCCTCGCGCACCGACATCAGCTACGCCTCGGAGCCCGAGGCGCACTACGTGCTGGTCTCCACCCGGCACCACGCCGAGCAGACCGGCCTGGCCGGTGACGAGGTCGAGTTCCGGAGCTTCCGGATCGTCGACGGCGAGGTCACGGAGGAGGACGTCGAGGTCGTCGAGTCCTACCTGTTCGGGCACTCGCCGACCACCGTCGTCTACGACTGAGCAAGGACCCTCCTGCCCCACCGCTCGCGAGCTCGCGGCGGGCCCGTGCAGGAGGGCCACGCGGCAGCCCCGGAATCCTCGACGGTGAACCGGCGTTGCCCGTTCCGGACGCACCACCCCCGGCCGTCCTACAGCGGCGCCCGCAGCCAGCCCAGCACGACTCAGAGGAGAACCGCACGCCATGGCCATCGAGGTCCGGATCCCGACCATCCTGCGCACCCACACCGGTGGCGCCAAGACCGTCGACGGGAACGGCGCCACGCTCGGCGCCCTCGTCGACGACCTCGACGGCCAGCACCCCGGCCTGAAGAACCGCCTCGTCACCGAGGAGGGCAAGCTGCACCGCTTCGTCAACGTCTACGTCAACGACGAGGACGTGCGCTTCACCGGTGCGCTGGACACCCAGGTCAAGGACGGCGACTCCGTCACGATCCTCCCGGCGGTCGCCGGCGGCTGCTGAGGCAGCCCGCCGCGCCGTCCGTCCCCTCACTCCCCGGAAGAGCCCCCATGGCCCGCTTCGCCTCCCTCGTCGACTCGCTCGGCGGCACCCCGCTCGTCGGGCTGCCGCGGCTCTCGCCGACCCCCGACGTCCGGATCTGGGCCAAGCTCGAGGACCACAACCCGACCGGGTCGATCAAGGACCGCGCGGCGATCGCGATGATCGAGGCGGCGGAGAAGGACGGCTCGCTCACGCCGGGCGCCACCATCCTGGAGCCGACCAGTGGCAACACCGGCATCTCGCTGGCGATGGTCGCCCGGCAGCGCGGCTACCGGCTGATCTGCGTGATGCCGGAGAACACCTCGGTCGAGCGCCGCCAGCTCCTGGAGATGTACGGCGCCCAGATCATCAGCTCGCCCGCCGCGGGCGGCTCCAACCAGGCCGTGGCGATGGCCAAGGAGCTGGCTGCCGAGCACGACGACTGGGTGATGCTGTACCAGTACGGCAACCCGGCCAACGCCGAGGCGCACTACACCGGCACCGGCCCGGAGATCCTCGCCGACCTCCCGTCGATCACCCACTTCGTCGCCGGCCTGGGCACCACCGGCACCCTCATGGGCTGCTCGCGCTACTTCCGCGAGCACAAGCCCGACGTCCAGGTCATCGCCGCCGAGCCGCGCTACGGCGAGCTGGTCTACGGCCTGCGGAACATCGACGAGGGGTTCATCCCCGAGCTGTACGACGCGTCGCTGCTGGACTCGCGGTTCAGCGTGGGCCCCGAGGACGCCATCCACCGCACCCGCCAGCTGGTGGAGCGGGAGGGCATCTTCGCGGGCATCTCGACCGGCGCGATCCTGCACGCCGCGCTCGGCGTCGCCGACCGCGAGGTCGCCGCCGGCCGCCGGGCCGACATCGTCTTCATCGTCTGCGACGGCGGGTGGAAGTACCTGTCGACCGGCGCCTACGCCGGCACGCTCGACGAGGCGACGGAGGCTCTCGAGGGCCAGCTCTGGGCCTGATGGAGGACCCCGCCTCCGTGGCCTCCCCGCAGGGTCCCGCCGCGAGCTCGCGAGCGGTGGGGGGCGGGAGGTCCTCCCTCCCGCGAGCTCGACGCGGCGCCCCGCAGCGGGGCCACTAGCCTCACGCAACGTGCGGACACGGGGGTTCCAGTGAGGCTCACGGTCGTCGGCTGCTCGGGCAGCGGCCCGGGCCCGCAGTCGGCGGCCTCCTGCTACCTCGTGGAGCACGACGGCTTCCGGGTGCTGCTCGACCTGGGCAACGGCGCCTTCGGCCCGCTGCAGGGCGTGGTCGACCCGGACGACGTCGACGCCGTCTACCTCACCCACCTGCACGCCGACCACTGCATGGACGTCGCGCCGTTCGTGGTCTGGCACCGGTGGTCGGGGCGCAGCTCGGGGCGCCGGATCCCGCTCGTCGCGCCGCCCGGCGCCGACCGGCGGCTGTCCGTGATGTGCGAGGAGGGCGGCAAGCCGCTCGGTGACGTCTTCGACTTCGTCCCCACCGCGGTCACCGCGCGCCTGGGGCCGTTCACCCTGCAGACGGCCCGGACCGAGCACCCCATCGAGTGCCACGCCGTCCGGCTGACCGCGCACGGGAGCTCGCTGGTCTACACCGGTGACACCGGGCCCAGCGACCGGGTGGCGCAGCTGGCCCGCGGCGCCGACGTGCTGCTGGCCGAGGCCGCGCACCCCGACGTCCCGGACCTGCCGCCCGCGCTGCACCTGACCGGCCGGCAGGCGGGGGAGCTCGCGGCCGCCGCGCAGGTGCGCCGGCTGCTGGTCACCCACGTGCCCGCCTGGGTCGACGCGGCCGCCCAGCTGGCGGCTGCCCGGTCGGTGTTCCCGGCGGCCGAGCTGGTGCGGGCCGGCGCGACGTACGAGGTGTAGTTGCCCGGCGCTGCGACGCGGGGCACGGTGGGCCCGTGGACGACGAACGCGACGGCGTCCGGCTGACCTCGCTGGACTCACCCCTCGGCGACGGGCTCGGGGTGACCAAGGGCGACCTCGTCGACCACCTCGACGCGTTCGCCGACCGGCTCGTGCCGCTCCTGGCGGGCCGGCCGCTCTCGGTCATGCGCGTGCGCCCCGGTGCGGCGCCGTTCATGCAGCGCAACGTGCCCAAGGGGGCGCCGGACTGGGTCCGCACCGTGCCGGTGTGGTCGGCGTCGACCTCGCGGGAGATCCACCAGGTGCTGTGCGACGACCGCCGCACCCTGCTGTGGCTGGCCAACCAGCGGGCCGTCGAGTTCCACGTGCCCTTCCTCCCGGCCGGGGAGACCCACCCCACCGGCCTGGTGCTGGACCTGGACCCGCCGGAGGACGGGGACTTCGCCTGCGTGGTCGCCGCGGCGGAGCTGGTCCGGCGGGCGCTGGCCGACACCGGCCTGGCCGGGGCGGTGAAGACCAGCGGGTCCAAGGGCGTCCACGTCGTCGTCCCGGTCCGCGGTGCCGACCCGGTCGACGCCGCGGCCGCGACCCGGGCACTGGCCGCGCGCACCGCGGCGCTCGACCCGCAGGTCGCGACCACCGCCTACATCAAGGAGGACCGGCACGGGCTGGTGTTCGTCGACTCCACCCGGTCGGGCACCGGGACGATCGTCGCCGCCTACAGCCCCCGGGTGCGCCCCGGCCTGCCGGTCTCGGCGCCGGTCGACTGGGCCGCACTGCCCGCGGCGGAGCCCGGGCGGATCACCGTGCGGACGGCGGCCGAGCTGCTCGGCACCGGCGACCCCTGGGCCGAGGCGCTGCCGGCACCGCAGGAGCTGCCCGCCGACCTGGTCGCCGAGGGGCACACCATCCCCGTCGCCCGGGTGGCGGCGATGCACGAGGGCCGCCGTCGTGCCCGTGCCAGGAGGGCGGCAGAGGGCGGGGAACCGGCGTGAAGGTCCGCGTCGGCCTGGGGTTGGGCCCGACTGCGACGTCGGCCGACCTGGCCGCCCTCGTCGACCGGCTGGAGGAGGTGGGGGTCGACTCGCTGTGGTTCTCCGAGCAGGTGTCCGCGCCCGTGGTCGACCCGGTGGTGGGGCTCGCGCACGCCGCGTCGCGGACCCGGCGGCTCAAGCTCGGCACCGGGGTGAGCGTGCTGCCCGGCCGGCACCCGGTGCTGGTGGCCAAGCAGCTGGCGTCGCTGGCGTGGCTGGCGCCGCGCCGGATCCTGCCGGTGTTCGGGCTCCAGCCGGCCCGCGAGGCCGAGCGCGCCTTCTTCCCGGTGCCGGCCGGCCGGCGGGGCGCGGTCCTGGACGAGTCCCTGACCTTGGTGCGGCGGCTGCTCAGCGAACCGCGGGTCACGGCCTCCGGGGAGTTCTTCGACGTCGAGGAAGCGTCGGTCGGCCTGCTGCCCGAGCGGCCCCTGGACCTGTGGCTGGGCGGCTCGGCGCCGGCCGGGCTGCGGCGCGTGGGGCGGCTGGCCGACGGCTGGCTGGGCAGCTTCCTCACCCCGGCCGAGGCCGCCGACGCCGTCCGCGTCATCCGTGGTGCCGCCGCGGAGGCGGGGCGGGAGGTCGACGAGGACCACTACGGCATGAGCCTGCCCGTCGTGCTGGACGGGGCGGACGAGCGGCTGCTGGCCGTCGTCGCCGCCCGGCGGCCGGGAACGGACCCGCGGACGCTCGTGCCGCACGGCTGGGACGAGCTGCGCCGGGTGATCGACGAGCACGTCGCCGGCGGGGTGAGCAAGTTCGTCGTCCGCCCGGCCGGCCACCCCGGCCCCTGGGACCGCTTCGTGGACGAGTTCGCCGAGCAGCTGCTGCCCGTGCAGACGTAGCCGACGGTCCCGGGGCGCCGTCCACAGCAGGGACGCCGTCCACAGGGCGGCCGCCGGGCGTCCGCGGGACGTCGGCCCGGCGGACAGGCTGCGGACATGTCCCTCGACCCGCAGACCACCGCCTGGCTGGACCAGGAGGACGCCCACCTCGCGGCCGTGATCCGCGAGCACCGCTGGGCGGTGCAGTACGTCGGCCCCGGCGAGGAGCCGGGAGAACCGGCCTTCGGCTACACCATCGGCCTGTTCGGCCTGGGCCACCCCGAACTGGTCGTGGCGGGGGTGGGCGCCGACGCAGCGCACCGGATGCTGCAGTGGGCGGCCGGCCTGGTCGCCGGTGGCCGCGACCTGGTCCCCGGTGAGCTGCTCCTCCACGACGACGGGGAGCGCGCGCTCGTGGTGGAGACCTGCCCCAACCCCGGCGACGTGGTGCTGGGCGCGAACCGCTGGTACCGCCGGCCGCCCGAGCACTCGGTGCCCGCCTACCAGCTCGCCTGGCCGCACGAGGACGGTCGCTTCCCGTGGGACGACGGCTACCCGTGCCCGCCCACCTGCCAGCCCCGGCCGGGGACGTGGAGTGCGTGAGCGCCGGTTCGCCCGCCCTCCGCGCCTCGTGTCGCCCTACGCTCGGCCGGTGATCGCGCCCCCGGAAGAGATCATCCACCGGGCGGCGCGCACGCTCCTCGCCGGCGAGCGGCTCGACATGGCCATCCTGGCGGCCCAGGTCGGGATCTCCCGGGTCACGCTGTTCCGGCGGGTCGGCAGCCGCGACGCCGTCCTCGGCGAGGCGACGTGGTGGCTGGCGGAGCGGACCCTGCAGCGTGCCGCCGAGGCCCACGACACCCGGCCCGCCGGTGCCGAGCCCGCCGGCCGGCTGCGCAGCCTGGCGATCGCCGAGGACTTCCGCAACGTGCTCAGCACGGCGCCCTCGCTGCGCCGGTTCATCGACGACGAGCCCACCACCGCGCTGCGGGTCCTCACCGACCCGCGCGGCCGGGTCCAGCCCCGGCTGGTCGAGGCCTACACCGCGCTGTTCGAGCGGGACGTCGAGGCGCTCGGGTTGACCTCCGACGTGCCGATCCCGCTGCTGTCCTTCGCGGTGGTGCGGCTGGGGGAGTCGTTCCTCTACTCCGACGTCATGGTCTCCCGCGACCCCGACCTCAAGGCCGCGACGACCGTGGTGGACGCGCTGGTGACCGGCGTCCTCCGGACGCCCACCGCCTGAGCAGTCACACCGGTCACGGGGACTCGACCACGAACTGGCCCATCATCCCCTGGTCCTCGTGCCACAGGACGTGGCAGTGGTACATGAACGGCGCCCGTTCGTCGGCGGGCTGGGCGAAGTGCACGAGCAGCCGCAGCGGGGTGCGCGGGGGCACGTAGACCGTGTCCTTCCACCCGGCGAGCTCCGGCGGTGGGGGAGCCCCGCCGACCGAGAGCACCCGGAAGCGGACGCCGTGCGGATGGAAGCTGTGCGGCTGCTCGTGCCCGCTGGTGACCGTCCAGATCTCGGTGGCGCCCAGCGGCACGCGCAGGTCGATGCGGGCGGGGTCGTGGGTCCGCCCGTCGATCCGGCCGGCCGACAGCTGGAAGGCCCGCTCGCCGCTGGCGACGCCCGGGTCGGGCGGGGGGACGTCGGCCAGCACGGCCGGCAGCTCCGGCGAGGGGCGCAGCGCGGCGGCGGCCCGCAGCTCGAGCAGCGGCAGCGTCCCGGCGGCGCCGTAGGGAGCGGCGAGCTGGGGGAGCAGGCCGAGGTCCGGCGGCGCGGACACCAGGCGGAGGCGCTCACCGGGTGCCAGGCCGACCACGACCTCGGCCCGCTCGCCGGGGGAGAGGCGCACCGACCGGACCGGCACCGGCGCGGCGAGGAGGCCGCCGTCGGTGCCCACCAGGACGAGCTCGCGTCCGTCCGCGGCGGCGAGGGCGTGGACCCGGGCGGGGGAGGCGTTGACCACCCGCAGCCGCACCAGCGGAGTCGTCACCGGCAGGCACCCCCCGGCCACGCCGTTGACCAGGACGGCGTCGCCGAGCGGGCCGATCGCCGTCCGCGGGTCCTCGTCGATCCGCCCGTCGGCGGTGAACCGCGGGTCCTGCAGCAGCAGCGGGACGTCGTCCACCCCGTACTCCGCGGGCAGCCCGGGCGGCGCTGCGGGGCCGTCGGCGGGGTCGTCGACGAGGAAGGCACCGGCCAGCCCGCGGAGCACCTGCACCGTGGTCGAGCCGTGCGGGTGCGGGTGGTACCAGAGCGTCGCGGCGGGCTGCGCGACGGTCCAGGTCGGCCACGAGGAGCCACCGGCGGGGATCGGCGCGTGCGGGCCGCCGTCGGCCGCGCCGGGGAGCTCCATGCCGTGCCAGTGCAGGGTGGTGTCCTCCAGCAGCTCGTTGACCACCTCCACCGGCACCGTCTCCCCGCGCCGAGCCCGCAGGGTGGGCCCGAGGTAGGCGCCCTCGTACCCCCAGGTCGGGGTCGCGGTGCCCGGGCGGAACTCGGTGGTGCCGGCCCGGGCCCGCAGCTGGAACACCCGCACGCCGTCCGCGTCCACGGTGGACGCCGCCAGCGGCGGGACGGGGACGATCGGCGTGCCGTCGTCGGCCCGCGCGGGGGCAGGGCGCGAGGACGACGACGCGGCGGGAGGCCGGGCCGGCCGGTCGCCGGTGCAGCCCCTCAGGACCGGCAGGGTCAGCACGGCGAGGGCGCCGCCGAGCAGCTCCCGGCGGCTGATCCCGCCGGCCGGCCCAGGCGCACCGCGGCTCACGCGACCGTGACGGCCGAGATCATGCCGAGCATGAAGTGCGGCGGGCTGGCCTTGTCGTGGGCCACGGGGCAGATCAGCAGGTACTCGCCGGCCGGCAGGTCGAGCGTGACCCCGCCCGTTGCGCCCGCCGGTGCGTACGTCTCGCCCAGCAGCTCGAGCTGCGCGAACGAGCCCTCGGGGTCGGCGACGAACTGCTCCGGCGTCAGCGTCCGGCCGTCGGCGACGCGGGCGATGAGCATCACGTGCTCCTCGCCGGCCGTGGTCTCGTTCGGCATCACGAACGTGGTGATGCCGGCCTCGAGCTCGGCGGGGACCCCCTCGAAGGTGAAGTCCACGGCGCGCACCGTGACGGCGGTGTGGCCGCACTCGTCGGCGACCGTGCTCTCGATGGCGCCGACGGCCGCCACGACGTCGGGCTCGAACAGGCGGCCGGCGTCGCCGTCGGCCAGCTGCTGCTGGAGGTGGTGGAGCGTGGCGGCAGCGTCCGCGGCCGCGGCCGGGGCGTTGTCGAGGATCGCCTGGACCGGCTCCGCCAGCGCCTCGCCGTACGCGGCGACGTCATCGGCGCTCGGCTCGCCGGTCTCGCCGCCCATCGGCTCGGGGGTGGCGTCGTAGTCGACGACGCCCGCGCAGAAAGCCGCGAGGTCGGCGCTCTGCGCCCCCGCCTCGGTCGTGTCGCCGGCGGCCGGGGTGTCCGTGTCGTCGCCGTCGTCGGCGCTGCAGCCGGTGGCGGCCAGCGCGGCGGCGAGACAGCCCGCGGCCAGCAGGCGGGTGGTGGTGGCGGTGGTGCGCAGCATCGGGGGCCTCTCCCGGAGTCGGTGGCTTCGTCCTCCCGACCCTGGCGTCCGGCGCGACCCGAGCACGAGGGACCGCCGTCCCGATCCGCCGGGACGTCCACCCGGGACGCCCGGAGCCGGTCACCGGCGCCTGCCGGACAGCACGACGCCCCGCCCGGCGGTTCCGGGCGGGGCGTCGGGAGGGATCCGGCGGTGGGGTCAGCCCAGGCCGAGGTCCCGGCGCAGCTTGGCCACGTGGCCGGTCGCCTTGACGTTGTACGCGGCCTTCTCGATCCGGCCCTCGGCGTCGATCACGAAGGTCGACCGGATGACCCCGATGACCTCCTTGCCGTAGAGCTTCTTGGGGCCGAACGCCCCGTAGGCGCGCAGCACGGCCTTGTCCACGTCGGAGACCAGCGTGATGCCGAGCTGCTCCTTCTCGCGGAAACGCAGCAGCTTGGCCGGCGGGTCGGGGGAGACGCCGACGATGTCCAGCCCGGCCTCGGCCAGCTCGCCGGCGGCGGCGGTGAAGTCCACCGCCTGGGTGGTGCATCCCGGGGTCAGCGCCGCCGGGTAGCAGAAGACGATCACCCGCCGGCCGCGGTACGACGACAGCGAGACCGGGTTGCCGTCGGCGTCGGGCAGCGTGAAGTCCGGTGCCGGGTCACCGGGGGAGAGGCGGACGGCGGCTGCGTCCGGAGGGGCGGTGTCGGTCATGCCGCGCATCCTGCCGTGCCGGGCCGGCCGGATCCACGCCGGGCGGCCCCGACCGGACCCCGGTCAGCCGGCCAGGAACGTCAGGCGCACGTGCCGCTGCGGGTTGTCCTGGTTGGTGTCGACGAAGCAGATCCGCTGCCAGGTGCCCAGCTGCAGCCGCCCCTCCAGCACCGGGACGGTGGCGTGCGGCGGTACGAACGCCGGGAGCACGTGGTCGCGGCCGTGACCGGCACTGCCGTGCCGGTGCCGCCAGCGGTCGTCGCGGGGCAGCAGGACGTCGAGCTGGGCCAGCAGGTCCTCGTCGCTGCCCGACCCGGTCTCGATGATCGCCACTCCCGCGGTGGCGTGGGGCACGAAGACCTGGAGCAGCCCGTCGCCCTCCGCGCGGACGAACTCCGCGCACTCGTCGGTCAGGTCGACGACGGCGGGCACACCGCCGGTCCGGACGGCACGCAGCTCGGAACGCATGGCGTCACGATGACATCGCGGCGTTCCGGGTCGCATCGCGGCCGGCTCCGCGCCCGGCGTCGGGCGACACTCCCCGCACCGTCACGAGTCAGCGGGGAGCGGGACATGGCCTGGATCGAGATCGGCGGCTCCACGCCGCACACGGACGACCGCTGGATCAACTCCGACCACGTCCTCGACATCCAGTGGAACTCGAGGGAGCAGCGTCTCGACCTGTGGATGAGCGACCAGCGGGAGGTCCAGGTGGCCGAGGCCGGCGGGATCGAGCAGATCCAGGGCATGGTCGGCTCGCCGCCGCACGAGCCCCATCCGCTGCACGGATAGCGCGCCCGGTGCTCCTGCGCCGTCTCGGGTGCAGGGGCGCGGCGCACTACTGTCGATCCACGTGACTCCCGCCCCGCAGGCCCCAGCCCAGACGCCCCGCCCCGACGGCCGCGCGGCCGACCAGCTCCGCCCGGTGACGATCACCCGCAACTGGCTCGACCACGCCGAGGGCTCGGTGCTCGTGGAGTTCGGCCGCACCCGGGTGCTGTGCGCCGCCAGCGTCACCGAGGGCGTGCCGCGCTGGCGCAAGGGCTCGGGGCTGGGCTGGGTGACCGCCGAGTACTCGATGCTGCCGCGCGCCACGCACACCCGCGGCGACCGCGAGTCGGTGAAGGGCCGCATCGGCGGGCGCACGCACGAGATCAGCCGGCTGATCGGCCGCTCCCTGCGGGCCTCGATCGACCTCGCCGCCCTGGGGGAGAACAGCATCGCGCTGGACTGCGACGTGCTGCAGGCCGACGGCGGTACCCGCACCGCGGCGATCACCGGGGCGTACGTGGCCCTCGCCGACGCCGTCTCCTGGTTGGGGGAGCGCAAGAAGCTGGCCAAGCCGGCGCCGCTGGTGCAGTCGGTGGCGGCGGTCAGCGTGGGTGTCATCGACGGCGAGCCGCGGCTGGACCTCGCCTACGAGGAGGACGTGCGGGCGGGCACGGACATGAACGTCGTCTGCACCGGCGAGGGCGGGTTCGTCGAGGTCCAGGGGACGGCGGAGGGCGCGGTGTTCGACCGGCCGACGCTCGACGCGCTGCTCGACCTGGCCGTCGCCGGGTGCGCGGAGCTCACCGCGCTCCAGCAGCGAACGCTGGCGGCATGACCACCCGGCTCGTGCTGGCCACCCGCAACGCCGGCAAGCTCGCCGAGCTGCAGCGGCTGCTGGCCGACGCCGTCCCGGGGGTCGACGTCGTGGGGTTGCGGGACGTGCCGGAGTACCCGGAGGCGCCCGAGACCGGCGCGACGTTCGCCGAGAACGCGCTGCTCAAGGCGCGCGAGGCGGTCCGGTTCACGGGTCTGCCCGCCGTGGCCGACGACTCGGGGATCACCGTCGACGCGCTGAACGGGATGCCGGGCATCCTCTCGGCCCGCTGGTCGGGACGGCACGGCGACGACGGCGCCAACACCGCCCTGCTGCTGGCCCAACTCGCCGACGTGCCCGACGAGCGGCGCGGCGCAGCGTTCGTCTGCGCGGCCGCGCTCGTGACGCCGGAGGGCGGGGAGTGGGTCCTCGAGCGGGAGTGGCGCGGCCGGGTGGTCCGCGAGCCGCGCGGCACGAACGGCTTCGGCTACGACCCGGTGTTCGTGCCGGACAGGCTGGAGCTCACCAGCGCCGAGCTTTCCCCTGCGGAGAAGGACGCGCGGAGCCACCGGGCCCAGGCCTTCGCGGCCCTGGTCCCGGTGGTCGCCGAGGCGCTCGGGGCGTCGGCCGCCGGCTGACCGGGGCCGGCGTCACTGCGGCACCGCTCCGGGGTCGGTCGCCGTGCTGGTGCTGGCGAGCGGCGGCGCGTCGGCCGGGCAGGGAACCGGCGGGGTCGGCGCCGAGGGGCCCGTCCAGGTGGTGCTGGTCAGCGTGGCGACCGTGACGGTGCCCCGGCCCTCGACCGCGGTGCGGTCCGCGGTGAGCGTGGCGGAGGTCTCGGTCACGGCGGTGTCGGTCACGAGCGGCGTCGTGTCGGGCCTGGTGAGGGTCACCCGGTAGCCGGTCCGGCGTGCGTTGGTGCTCGCTGTCCACGTGACCGTGACCGTGGCGGTCGTGCTGTCGCACGTGGTGGTCACCTGGACGTTGGTTGGCGGCGCGACCGTGGCGGTGCTGACGCTCCCGCTGTGGGTGACCACGCCCTCGAAGAGCGCCTGTGCGGGGAGCGCGGCCCCGGCCACCACGGCGGCGGTGGCGGCGAGCAGGACGAGTGGGCGCCGGGCGGTCATGGTGGTCTCCAGGTCGGTCAGCGTGGGGCGCCCGGCAGCTGCGTGCCGGTGAAGGTCAGGTTCACGACGGTGCTCAGCCCCTGGAAGGTGTTGCCGGCGGTCGTGGGCATGGCGAGGGTGAAGACGAGGTGGTCGCGGCCACCGGGGGTCGCGCTGCCGGGGGAGATGACGGTGGCGCTGCCGCGCGGGGACCCGCTGAGCACGGTGGTCTCCGTGCCGCCGCAGGTGTAGGCGGGCGCGGAGGTCGAGCCGTTCCACGTCCAGGCCTGCGAGCACCGGCGGACGGTCAGCTGGAGGCCGTTGGCGGCGTTGGTGACCAGCGCGTTCGAGTTGCTGGTCGTGACGGCGAGGGTCACCGCGGCGACCGGGACGGTGCCGACGTTGACCACGTCGACCGCCCGCGTCATGGAGTCGCCCGGGACGAAGTTGCTCGCCGGGGCCGGGATCGTCGCGCCGCCGCTGGGCACGCCGATGGTGAGGTCCACCCGGGCCGACTGCACGCTCGTCGTCACCGGGGCGGCGTCACTGAAGGCGCCGTAGGTCCCGAGGCCGGCGACCGCGCCGGCAATGCCAAGCACGGCGAGGGAGGCGAGCACCTTGGTCACGGTGTCGCGCCGCCGCACCGGGACCCGGCGGGCCAGCCACCTGCGCGCGGCGGACCTCACCGGACCCTCCCGGGAGCCTGCTGGGCACGGAACTCCATGCCCAGCACGGTGCTGAGGCCCTGGAACTCGTTGCCGGCCGTCGAAGGCAGGGCCACCTCGATCAGGATGTGCGTCTGGACGCTGAGGTTGCCGAGCGCCGTGAGCGTCTGGTCCACGATGTAGGGGCCGCGGTAGACCAGGGTCGGCGAGTTCCCGCACGAGTACTCGCCGGAGCGGTTCTGGTCCCAGCGGGACAGGCAGGAGGTGAGCGTCATCTGCAGGCCGTTGACCGGGTCGGTGGTGAGGACGTTCGGCGTGCCGGCCGAGGTCAGCAGCCGCACCGACGTCAGGGGGTACCCGCCGCTGTTGCTGAGGGCGACGTCCTGCCGGACGACGCTCCCGGGGTAGAAGCCCGTGCCCTGGAACGGCTCGGGAGGGCCGCCGGGAGTGGTCAGGTTGATGGAGATGCGGGCCATGCTCACGCCCGGGCCGGCCGTGGCCGGATCGTCGAAGCTGCCGAAGGTGACGCCGTGGGCCAGCACGGCCGCCAGGCCCACGGCCGCGAGCGTGACCAGGACGGGCAGGAGCCGCCGGAGGCCCGGGTGCGTCAGCCGGAGCCGGTGACGGGGGTGGTCGACGGTCACCGGTCGTCCCTCTCACCGGTCAGCCGCCTGGGTGCAACGTTCACCTGATCGTGTTCGGCAGGCACCGCGCCCTGTTGTAGTCGTACGACGGCCTCCTCCCCCCTCCGGGTGGGGAGGCCGTCGTCGGGGGGCCGGTCCAGAGCTCAGGCGGTCGCCGGGAGCCCGCTGAGCGGGCCGGCGCGACGACCCTCCGGTTCGGGGGCCGGGTGACGGCCGACCCGGGACCAGACCGCACGGACGTCGGCTGCCGACAGGAGGCGGGGTTCGCCGGGCGACTCGGGCGCGCGGTGGCGGCCGGAGGCGTGCGGACGCGGCTGGGCAGCAGTCATGCCGGCAACGTCGGCAGCCCCCCGTCCCTCTCCCGAGCCCCGGGCGCCGCAGCAGACCCGAACGGGGGACGCGTGACCGATCGCGTACCGCGCTGCCCGGCTAGGGTCCCCGGGGTGACGGCGACGCAGCCGTCGGGGGAGGACGACCGGTGTACGCCGACCGCCGCGCCTGGCTGGCCTCCCTGCGCCCCGGACCGGTGGGCTACCGGCCGGCCGACGTCGTCCGTGGTGGCCTCGGCGGGCTGCTCGGCATCGCCCTCGCCGCCCTGGCGGCCCGGGTCCTCCCCGGTGGCCCCGAGGCGCTGCCGTTCATCGTCGCGCCGATGGGCGCCACGGCCGTGCTGCTGTTCGCCGCCCCCGCCAGCCCCCTGGCCCAGCCGTGGTCGCTCCTGGTCGGCAACGTGCTGTCCACGCTCGTCGGGGTCACCGCGGGGCGGCTGGTCGACGACGTCGCCCTCGCCGCCGCGGTCGCGGTCGGCGCGGCCATCGCGGTCATGATGCTGCTCCGCTGCGTGCACCCGCCCGGTGGCGCGTGCGCGCTGTTCGCCGCGGTCGGCGGGTCGGCGGTGGCCGAGCAGGGCTACGCCTTCGCCGTCCTGCCGGTCGGGGTGAACACCGTGGTGCTGCTGGCGGTCGGGGCGCTGGTCAACAACCTGACCGGCCGCCCGTACCCGCACGTGCCCCCGCCGCCGCCCCCGCCGCAGGGCACCGACGCCGCCCCGAGCGAGCGCGTCGGCGTCTCCACCGAGGACGTCACCCGGGCGATCGCCCGGCTCGACCGCGGGCTCGACGTGCTGCCCGGCGACGTCGTCGCCCTCATCCGGGACGCCGAGGCGCACGCACTGGACCGCCGGCTGGGGCAGCTGCGGGTGGGCGCGCTGATGGCCCGCGACGTGAAGAGCGTGCTGCCCGGCGACACCCTCTACCGGGCGCGCATGGTCATCAACCAGCACCACGTCAAGGCGGTCCCGGTGGTCGACGCCGAGCACCGGGTGGTCGGGATCATCACCGTGTTCGACCTGTTCAACCGGGACGTCGTCGAGTTCGACCCCGTCTCGGAGGTGATGACCACCCCGGTCACGACGGTCGCCGCGGACACCCCCGTGGCCGAGCTGGTCGAGCTGATGACCGACCGGGGGCTGCGCAACCTGCCCGTGGTGGACGACGACGGCCGGCTGGTCGGGATCATCACGCGGACCGAGCTCATCGCCGTGCTGCACCGGGCGCTGGTCGGCTCCTGAGTCCCGGACCGCCCCGGCGGTGTCCCCACATCGGGCGGAGATCGGTCGCGGGGGGTTCCGCCGGGCGGGCGCCGTCGCCTTGGATCGGCCGGTGCCGTCGCTGCTGAGCAAGTTGCTGTCGTCCCTCGCCGTGATCGGCGCAGCGGCGGCGCTGCCGCTGTTCGCCGCCGTCGGGGCGCCCGACGGCGACCCGTTCCCGCACTCGGTGGAGGGCACCGCCGCGCAGCGGTGACCCCGCAGGCGCGTGGGGGCGCCCCCGGGCGGGCACAGGCGGGGACGTGCAGGTCTTCGTGGACGGAACCGGCGAGCTGAGGTTCGACGACGGGGCGCCGGTGACGGCCGCCTCGGGGGTGGCGCCGCTGGGGGACGGCTGGCTCGTCGTCCAGGACGACGCCACCGCCGCCGCGTGGCGCCGGGAGGGCTCGGTGACCCCGGTGCGCCTGCTGCCCCCGGTGGACGGGCTGGACCGCTTCAGCTCCGCCGCGGGGACCAAGCACCTCAAGCCCGATCTCGAGGTGGCCTGCCCGGCCGAGGTCGACGGGAGGCCCGCGGTCCTGGCCCTCGGCTCGGGCTCGTCACCGCGCCGCATGCGGGGCGTGCTGGTCCGCCTGGACGCCGGGCAGCCGACCGCCGTCGCCGCCGACCTCACCCGGCTCTACTCCCGGGTCGCGGAGGTGGTGGGGGTGCCGCTGGACCAGCTGAACCTGGAGGGCGGCAGCCGGCACGGCGACACGGTGCGCTGGTTCCAGCGGGGCAACCTGGCGGCCGGCGTCCCCTCGGCCAGCGTGGACGTGCCGCTGGAGGCCCTCGTCGGCGCGGTGCTCGGCCGGCTGGACGCGGCGGACGTCCCGGCCGGCGCCGTGCGGCGGTACGCCCTCGGCGAGGTCGACGGGGTGGGCCTCGCGGTGACCGACGCCGTCGCCCTGCCCGACGGTCGCACCCTGCTCAGCGCCGCGGCGGAGGACACCCCGAACGCCGTCGACGACGGCCCCGTGGTGGCCACCGCCCTGGCCCTGGTCGACGACGAGCGCGTGGTGGACCTCGCGCCGATGCCGCGCACCGACGGGCGGGTGCACAAGGTGGAGGGCCTGGCCCTGCGGCGCGTCAGCGGCGACGAGGTGCACCTGCTCGCCGTGGTGGACGCCGACGACCCCGCCCTGCCCTCGACGGAGCTGGAGCTGCGGGTCCGGCTCTCCTGAGCCCGCCGTCGGGCGGCGGGTCGCCGGATCAGCCGGCGAGCTCCCGGAGGGTCGTCAGGGAGGCCAGCCGGGTCGCGTGGTCCTCCCCGAGCGCGGCGGCGTTCAGCGTCGTGGCCCCCGCCTCGGCGAAGGCCGCCACCCGCTCGGCGACGAACCCGCGCGGACCGACCAGGGAGACACCGCGGACGAGCTCCTCGGGCAGGGCCGCGGCGGCCTCCTGCGGGCGGCCGCCGAGGTAGCGGTCCTGGACCTCCCGTGCCGCGTCGGGGAAGCCGTAGCGGACCGCCAGGTCGTTGTAGAAGTTCCGGCCCCGGGCGCCCATGCCACCGATGTAGAGGGCCAGGTGCTGCCGCACCCGCCGCAGGGCGCGCTCCGCCTCGGCGGCGTCCTCGGTGACCAGCAGGTGCGTGTCGGCGACGACGTCGAGGGGGCCCAGCGCCGGGTCGCGCCGGGCGGTGCCCTCGGCGAGTGCCTCGCCGAAGGCGTCGGGCGCCCGCTCGGGCAGGTAGAAGACCGGCTCCCACACCTCGAACAGCTCGGCGGCCAGCGCCACGTTCCTCGGGCCCAGCGCGGCGAGCATCAGCGGGATCCGCTCGCGGACCGGCCGGTTGATCAGCGTCAGTGGCCTGCCCAGGCCGCTCCCGCCCCGCTCCGGGCGCAGCGGCACCTGCACGTGCGGGCCGTCGTGCACCAGCGGCTCGCGCCGCCACACCGTCCGGCACACGTCGACGACCTCGCGGGTGCGGGCCAGGGGCGCGGTGTAGGGGACGCCGTGGAAGCCCTCCACGACCTGGGGGCCGGAGGCACCGAGGCCGAGGGTGAACCGGCCACCGGAGACGGCGTCCAGCCCGGCCGCGGTCATGGCCAGCAGCGCCGGCGTCCGGGAGTACACGTTCAGGATGCCGGCGGCCAGCTGCAGCGTCGTCGTCCGTGCCGCGAGGTAGCCGAGCTGGCTGACCGCGTCGAAGGACCAGGCCTCGGGCACGAAGACGATGTCGAGCCCCGCGGCCTCGTAGTCGCCGACGACCGCGGCCGCCTCCAGGAACCCGCCGCTGTAGGAGAGCGGCATCCCGATCCTCACCGTCCGCTCCAGACCGGCGGGCGCTTCTCCAGGAAGGCGCGCACGCCCTCCCTCCCGTCGGCCGAGCCGGCGATCTCGTGCGCGTGCTCCCGGGTGAGCTCCCAGTGCGGCCGCTCGGCCGGGCGCTCGCCGTCGCGCAGACCGAGCGCGATGCGCTTGCTCGCCTGCACCGCCAGGGGCGCGTTGGCGGCGATCCGGCCGGCCAGCTCGAGCGCGGCTCCCAGCAGCTGGTCGCCGGGCACGACGCGGTTGACCAGGTGGAGCTCCAGCGCCCGGGCGGCGGGGATGGGGTCGCCGGTCAGCACGAGCTCCATCCCGATCCGCTGCGGGAGCTGGGCCAGGGCACGGAAGGGTCCGCCGTCGGCGGCGATCATCCCGATCTTCACCTCGGGCAGCCCGATGACCGCGTGCTCGGCGGCGACGGCGAGGTCGCAGGAGAGCAGCAGCTCCGCGCCGCCGCCCATCGCGGCGCCGTTGACCGCGGCGATGGTGGGCTTGCTGATGGGGTGGCGGACCCAGCCGGCGAAGCCCCAGTGCTCGAAGCCGGGGGGCAGCACGGTCTCGCCGCGGGCGGTGGCCTTGAGGTCGGCGCCCGCGGAGAAGGCCCGGTCCCCGGCTCCGGTGACGACGACGACGCGGACCTCCGGATCGGCCTCGACCTCGTCGAGCAGCCGGCCGATGGTCATGTGCACCTCGCCGTCGACGGCGTTGCGCACCTCCGGCCGGTTGATGGTGACGAGCAGGACGTGCCCGTGCCGCTCGACCAGCACCTTCCCGCCCACGGGTCCGCTCACCGCCCGGTGAACCGCGGCTGCCGGCGCTCGCGGAACGCCTGGATCGCCTCCTGCCCGTCGCCGCCGATGCCGAGCCCGAGCAGCGTCACCTCCTGCTTGGCCACCTGCTCCATCGTCTGCTCGAGCGCGTCGTTGAGCTGCCCCTTCACGTGCCCGATGCCGATGGTCGGCCCCGCGGCCAGGCGTCGCGCCCAGTCGCCGGCCAGGTCGAGCAGCTGGTCGTCGGGGACGCAGCGGTTGGCCAGGCCCCACTCGGCCGCCGTCCGGCCGTCGACCGGGTCGCCGAACAGCGCCATCTCCTTGGCCCGCACCGGGCTGAGCGACCGGGTGAGCAGGAAGGCCGCCGCCCCCTCCAGCGGCAGTCCGCGGTTGACGAACACCTCGCTGAACCGGGCCGACTCGGCGGCGAGGACGAGGTCGCAGGCCAGCGCCAGGTTGCAGCCGCCTCCGTAGGCGGGCCCGTTGACGGCGGCGACGAACGGCTTCTCGTTCTCCCAGATGGCCCGGGCCAGGCGCCACCAGCCGAACCGGCGGCCGTCCTCGCGGGCGACGTTGGCCAGGGTGCCGCGCTGCCGCTCGGGCGGGATCTCGATGTGCGGCGGAGACATGAGGTCGGCCCCGGCGCAGAAGGCGCTGCCCGAGCCGGTGACCACGGCGGCCCGGATGTCCGGGTCGGCGCGCACCTCCTCGATCGCGGCGAGCAGGGCGTCGCGCAGCGGGTGGTGGATCGCGTTGCGGACCTGCGGGCGGTCGAGGACGAGCCAGGCCACGCCCTCCGCCACGCGAAAGGCCAGCCCGGCCTGGGCCCAGGCGGCGGCATCGTCGGACATCGTCGTCCTCCCTATCGAGAGCCTGACGGTAACGAGCCCGCGAGCATTGTGTCGACGAGTGACCGCCGACACACTCCGCCTGTGACGACTCCCGCGGGCACCGCCCTGGACGGCATCCGGATCCTCGACCTGACGTGGGGCCCGGGCGCCTCCGTCGGGGTCACGATGCTGGCCGAGCACGGCGCCGACGTCGTCAAGGTGGAGCCGCCGGGCGGCGACCCCTTCCGCGGCTACCACGGCAGCGCGGTCTGGCACCGCAGCCGCCGCTCGATCGCGCTGGACCTCAAGGACGCCGCCGACGCCGCGGTGTTCGAGGAGCTGCTGTCCGGCGCCGACGTGCTGGTCGAGGCCTTCCGGCCGGGGGTCATGGACCGCCTCGGGTTCGGCTACGACGCCGTCTCCGCGCGGCACCCGGCGCTGGTCTACTGCTCGGTCCCGGCCTGGCCCGTGGGCCACCGCAACGAGCAGCGCCCGGGCTGGGACGCGCTGGTGCAGGCCGCCGGCGGAGCGCAGGCCGAGCAGCCGGGCTGGCGGATGGGCCCGGTCTACAACCACGCGCCCACCCCGACCCTCGGCGCCGTGTTCCTCGCGCCGATGGGCATCCTCGCCGCGCTCCACCAGCGCGCCCGCACCGGCCGGGGCCAGCACGTGCGCACGTCGCTGCTGCAGGGCCTGTTCCTCTACACGACGCAGATCTGGCAGGACGTCGAGCACTGGGCGCCGGCCTTCCACGACGTGATGGCCAAGACGTACCCGCCCGGCATCCACCAGGGGATGATCTGGCAGACCGCCGACGGTTGGATCCACCTGTCGGTGCTGTCGGGCCTCACGCCCACGCGGTCGGTGGAGGACATCCTCGGCATCGACCAGCCGCACCCCTACGTGCAGGCGTCCGCGCCCGCCGAGCAGCGGGAGAGGTGGCACGCCGAGCGCGCCGCGGCGTTCGCCACCTGGAAGGTCGCCGACCTGGCCGCGGTGCTCCGTGAGCACAACCACGCCTGCGAGCCGATCGTCCCGGCCGAGCAGGCGCTGGCCGAGCCGCACCCGCAGCTGGCCGCCAACGAGATGGTGGCCGCGGTGGTGGACCCGGAGCTGGGCCCGACCACGCAGCTGGGCGTGCCCCTCCACCTGCGCGGAACACCGGGCGCGATCGTCTCGCCGCGCCCCCGGCTCGACGAGCACGGCGCCGCCATCCGGGCCTCCGGGTGGGGCGCCGAGCGGATCGACCTGGCGCCGTCGGGCGGCCCGGCGCAGCCGACGGCGCTCGGCGGTCTGACGCTGGTGGACTTCGGCCAGTACCTGGCCGGCCCCTTCGGCCCGATGCTGCTCGGCGACCTCGGCATGGACGTCGTGAAGATCGAGCCGGTGGGCGGCGACGCCATGCGGATGGCCCAGGCGCCGTTCAACGGCTGCCAGCGCGGCAAGCGGTCGCTCGCCCTGGACCTGAAGGACCCGCGCGGCCGGGAGATCGCCCTCGAGGTGGTGCGGACCGCCGACGTCGTCCACCACAACATGACCAAGGGCGTCGCCGACCGGATCGGCATCGGCTACGCCGACTGCCGGGCGGTGAACGAGGCGCTCATCTACTGCAACACGTTCGCGTACGGGGCCGAGGGACCGCTCGCACACTCCGGTGGGCTGGACCCGCTCTACCAGGCCAGCGGCGGCATCGAGTTCGAGCAGGGCGCGGTGCACCTCGGGCAGCGCCCGCTCTACGTCCGGTTCGGCTTCACCGACCAGGCCAACGCGGTGCTGTCGGTGGTCGGCGTGCTGCTCGCGCTCGCACACCGCGACCGCACCGGCGAGGGACAGGAGCTGTGGACGTCGCTGCTGGACGGCGGCGCGGTGTTCGCCTCGGACGCGCTGCTCGTCGACGGGGTGCCCCGGGAGCGGCCGCACCTGGACGCCGGGCTGCACGGCATCGGCCCCGGCTACCGGCTCTACCGCTGCCAGGACGAGCAGTACCTCCAGGTGTGCGCGACCACCGACGCCCAGTGGTCGGCACTGTGCGCCGCCGTGGGCGCCGAGGACCTCACCGGCCGCCGCGCGGACGCCCGCGAGGAGGTGGAGACGGCGCTCGGGGCGGCCTTCGCCCGCCGCACCTCGTGGAACTGGAAGCGGACGCTGGACGCCGCCGGCGTGCCCTGCGAGCTCCCGCTGGACACCCAGGGGGGCGTCGCACCGCTGTACGACGCCGACAACGTGCGGCTGGGGCTCGTCGCCGAGTACGCGCACCCGCTGCTCGGCCGGACCCGCCAGTTCGGGCACCTGATCGACTTCTCGGAGACGCCGGGCCGCATCGCCGGGCCGGCGCCGCTGGTGGGCCAGCACACCCGGGAGGTCCTCGACGGGATCGGGCTGTCCCAGCGGGAGATCGACGAGCTGGTGGCCGCCGGGGTGGCCTACGAGCCGGGCGAGGACTACCGGGAGCGGTTCGTCAACTGAGGACGACGGTCGCGCGCGCCCTCCGCCGGGCCCCCGCCGGACCCGGGCGATGTGTCGTCGCCGGCTCCGCCCGCAGGTGCACCGGGACGAACCCGGTGCGCTGCTGGAAGTACCGCGTGCCCGTGCTGGTGAGCAGCATCGAGCCGCCGACGGCGAGCGTGGACACCCCGCGGTCGACCAGCCGGCCGGTGAGGTGCGCGTGCAGCGCGTAGCGCACCAGGGGAGCCGCCACATGGCCGACGGCGGTGACCATGAGCACGAGCCCGGCGCGGTCCTCGTCGACGACCGCCTGGCACAGGGCCACCGGCTCGCCGGCGGCGTCGAAGGCGGCCGACCACAGCCGGTCGCGCTCGGGCAGCTGGCCCGGTCGCACGAGGGTGTCGGGGGTGGTGTCCCGCCGGGTGGCGATGGCGGACGCGACCCGGTGCAGCTCGCCGGCGTCCTCCACCGGGGCGCAGTGCAGCCCCTCGGCCGCCGCGCGGTTCAGGTTGGTCCGCAGCGCCTGCCGCGACCGGCCCTTGAGGTACTCGGCCTGGCTGGCCGGCAGCTCGAGGACGGCGACGGGCGCGCGGTTGAACGGCAGCCGGCGGTCGGGCCGGAACCAGGTCCGCAGCTCGTGGCCGGCGGGGGCGTCGCTGAAGGACACCTCGCGGTCGGGGAGCTGGCGCAGGACCGTCCGGACGGCCGCGACGCCGTCCCGGGAGGCCGCCGAGCGCGCCCGGGCCGCCGCGGTCGGCGCCTCGCGGACGGTCTGCACGTACCTGGCCGCCGTCTCCAGTGCCTCGCCGCACGCCCACTCCGAGCTGCGCCTCGGCGCGACCACCATCCCCGTCATCCCGCCCGCCCCCCGTCCGCCCCAGCGCGAGCGCCCCCGCCACGTCGGGCACACGCAAGCAGAACCGAGCAGTTCCGTCTGCGCGGCGCGCGGACGGTTCACCCATCCGCAACTCGGCGCGTCCCACCCGCCCCGGCCGCCCCTCCCGTCCCGGGGCGGAACGGCGGGCGATGAGAACGGGCAGGTCAGGCGGTCGCGCGACCCTCGTACATGTGGCCGGCCGCGCGGGGCGCGGAGGGCTCGTCCCAGCGGCGCAGGTCGACGACGGTGAGCGGTGAGCCGGCCAGCAGGGCGGCGATGTCGCTGTCCAGCCGGCATCCGGCCAGCGCCCGGTTGAGGCCGTTGCCGCGTCGCTGCCACCGCACGACGTCGGGGTCGGGGGAGAGGCCGTGCTCGACGAAGTGCAGGGACGCGCCCGGCCTCAGGACCCTGGCCACCTCGGCCAGGGCCAGGTGCGCGTCCGGCACGCC
This sequence comes from Trujillonella endophytica, assembly GCF_019799905.1. Lineage (GTDB taxonomy): Bacteria > Actinomycetota > Actinomycetes > Mycobacteriales > Geodermatophilaceae > Trujillonella > Trujillonella endophyticus_A. The sequence continues at coordinate 66,937 of NZ_JABGCI010000014.1, forward strand.
GCAGAGCACCCAGGTGCACAGGGCGGAGTCGAAGCGGTCGTCGGGGAACGGCAGGGCGCGCGCGTCCGTGCCGGCCACCACGACCGGGACGGGGGAGGCCTCCCGGCGCCGCCGGGCCAGGCGCACGGCCTCGGCCGACGGCTCCACCGCCCAGACGCCGGTCACCGCCGCCGGCAGGTGTGGCTGGTTGCGGCCGGAGCCGTAGCCGATCTCCAGCACGTCCCCGGTGAGGCCGGCGCAGACGCGGCGGCGGGTCCCGCCGGTGACGCGCTCGCCGAGGGTGGCGTCGAGCAGGCGCGGGCGGACGCACCGGCTGTAGAGGCCCATGCGGCCGCAGCGTGCCCCGGTCGGTCGGTCGGCCGCAACGGGCGCCGGGCTACGAGACCAGCAGCTCACCCGTGCTGCGGTCGGCCCGTGCGGTCCCCGCCCCGCCGTCGGACCGGTTGACCTCCGCCCACAGCGCGTCGAGCGAGAGGCCGAGGACGTCGGCGATCGCCGCGATGGTCGAGAAGGCGGGGGTGGCGACCCGGCCGGACTCGATCTTCCGGAGGGTCTCCGGCGAGACCCCCGCCGCCAGCGCGGTGTGGAGCATCGATCCCTGTCCCCGGGCACGGCGCAGCAGGGCGCCGAGGCGCTGGCCGCGTTCGACCTCTGCGGGGGTGAGCGGCAACCGGACCATGGCCCGATTCTAGTACCGGGATACTCTTGCCGGGATAGTTATCGGTTGGACGGAGAGGTGCGGATGATCGAGATCCTGGACAGGACGCAGCTGCCCCGCGCCAGGGCGGCGGGCGCCCTGGTCGCCGACATCCTGCAGACGCTGCGGACCCGCTGCGAGGTGGGCACGAACCTGCTCGACGTCGACCGGTGGGCCCGGGACATGATCACCGAGGCCGGAGCGCAGTCCTGCTACGTCGACTACGCGCCGTCCTTCGGGCGCGGGCCGTTCGGCCACCACATCTGCACGTCGGTCAACGACGCCGTGCTGCACGGGCTGCCGCACGACCGCACGCTCGCCGACGGTGACCTGCTGTCGCTCGACCTCGCCGTCTCCCTCGGCGGGCTCGTCGCGGACTCCGCCATCAGCTTCGTCGTGGGCGACGCGGCGTCCGCGGAGAGCGTCGCGCTGATCGGTGCGACCGAGCGCGCCCTCCGCGCGGGGATCGCCGCGGCCCGGCCCGGCGCCCGCATCGGGGACATCTCCCACGCGATCGGCACGGTCCTCGGCGAGGCGGGGTACCCGGTCAACACCGAGTTCGGCGGTCACGGCGTCGGCTCGACCATGCACCAGGACCCGCACGTCGCGAACTCCGGGCGACCCGGGCGCGGATACCGGTTGCGCCCTGGGCTCCTGCTGGCGCTCGAGCCGTGGGCCATGGCCGACACCGCCGAGCTGGTGACCGACGCGGACGGCTGGACCCTCCGCAGCGCGACGGGCTGCCGGACCGCGCACAGCGAGCACACGATCGCGATCACCGAGGACGGCGCCGAGGTCCTCACCGCGCCGGCGGCCGTGCGGGCGTAGCCCGCGCCGGCGGAACGGGCTGGGTGCGGGAGGCGGGAGTCGAACCCGCACGCCCGAAGGCACCAGATCCTAAGTCTGGCGTGGCTGCCGTTACACCACTCCCGCGCGGTCGCGGATTCTACGGAAGGGGTCGCCCGTGCGGGTACCGCTTTCGGTGGCCGCGCGCCGGTCCGGCGGCGTTCTGGCAGGCTGTGGGCGTGCCTCGCGACCCTCGACAGATCCAGCTGGAGATCGACGCCGCCCGTGAGTCGCTGGCGGCCACGCTGGACCAGCTGGCCTTCCGCAGCAGCCCCACCCGGCTGAAGGCGCAGGGGCAGGCCGCCGTGGTGCGCTTCCTCCAGTCCCCGGCCGGCAAGGCGGCCCTCGGCGCGGTGGGCCTGTTCGTCACCGTCGTCGTCGTCAACTCGGTCCGCAGCCGGACCAGGGACCGTCGCGCGATCACCGGCGGGCGCAGGCACTGACGCCGGCGATGCCCGCACGGCGCCGCGACCCGGTCGGGCCCGGGCAGGAGTCGGTCTGGGACTACCCGCGGCCGCCGTCGGCGGAGGTCACCGGCCGGCTGGTCGAGGTGGAGGTCGGCGGCCGGGTCGTCGCACGGACGTCGCGCGCGGTCCGCGTCTGCGAGACCAGTCACCCGCCGGTCTACTACGTGCCCCGTGACGACGTCGTCAGCGGCGTGCTGGAGCGCGGGGACGGCGCCTCGTGGTGCGAGTGGAAGGGCATGGCGACCTACTGGGACGCCGTCGTGGACGGCCGGCGCGTGCCCGCGGTCGGCTGGTCCTACGAGCGCCCGACGCCGGGGTACGAGCACCTGCGCGGCGCCGTGGCCTTCTACCCGAGCCGGGTGGACGCGGCCCGGGTCGACGGCGTGGCGGTCCGCGCCCAGGCCGGCGACTTCTACGGCGGGTGGATCACGCCGGAGGTCGCCGGGCCGTTCAAGGGGGAGCCGGGCACGCTCGGCTGGTGACCCGCCCGGTTCAGGGGCGCTGGGTGCGCACCATCGGCAGGACGACCGCCTCGAGCACGTCGTCGGCGTACTCGTGCGTCACCGGCTCGCCGGTGAGCAGCCAGCGCTGGACCAGCAGGGCGGTGGTGGTCTCCGCCAGCAGTGCGTGCTCCCCGCCGCTCGTGAGCTCCCCGCGCGCCTCCGCCTGCGCCCACATGCGCGCGTACGAGTCGCGCCAGGCCGCCAGCGGGCCGGTGCGGAAGGCCTCGAACAGCGCCGGCTGGTGCTGCATGGTCGGCAGCAGGGAGCGGATCGCCGTGCCGACCGGTCCGTTGATGACGTCGACCATCCGGTGCACCATCGCCTGCACGTCGCCCTCGAGGGACCCGGTGTCCACCGGTGTCGCCAGCGACTGGTTCATCACCGCGATGGTGTCGACGACGAGGTCCTGCTTGGTGCGCCAGCGGCGGTAGATCGTCGCCTTGCCGACGCCGGCCTCCGCGGCCACGGCGTCCATGGTCAGGGCGCCGTACCCGACCTCGCCCAGCAGTCGCAGGATCGCCTCCCGGATCACCCCGTCCCGGCTGGGGTCGCGCGGTCGACCGCCGCGGCTCGTGCGCACGGGATCGGGGGAGGTGACGACTGCCATGTGCACAACCTTAGACACTCAAGCCGGGAAGTTCCGGATCTCGGCTCACCCGACCGTGGCCGAGTCGCCCACCCGGGCGCATCCCGCGCGCCTGTCGGTGACGGACGGCCGGGTCGGTCATCCTGCTGGCGTGCCCAGGACCATCAGCACGAACCGGCGGCGGGAGACCTGGGACCTCCCCCAGGTGGCGACCCGCCTCCTGCTCGCCAGCCCCGTGGACAGCGCGCTGCCCGCGATCGCCGGCGTCGCCCGCGCGGTGGGGCTGAACGTCTACCGCACCGAGTCCCTGCTCGACCTCACCGACGAGCGCGAGGGGCTGGGGGTGGAGCTGCTGTTCGACCGGCTCTCCCGCGAGCTGACCACCGCCGAGGCCGAGGCCGTGCGGGTGGCCACCGACCCGCCCGGTGAGTACACCGCCCTGGTCACCCGGCTGCTGACCGCGCCGACCCTCGCCGTCGAGCTGGCCCGCCGGGGCATCACCGCCGAGGTCGGCGTGCTGGCCGAGGCCGAGCTGTGGAGCGTCTACCAGCCCATCGTGGCGCTGGACGGCGGCGCCGTCGTCGCCCACGAGGCCCTCCTGCGGGGCCTCGCCGACGGCCGGGAGATCGGTGGCGGCGACCTGTTCTTCGTCGCCGAGTCCGCCGACTGGCTGCCCCGCCTGGACCGGATCGGGCGCGAGTGCGCGGTCTCCGGTGCCGCGCCGTGGCTCGGCGACACCGACCTGTTCGTCAACACCCACCCCACGTCGGTGCACCGGCCGCAGGCGGACCTGGAGAGCACCCGGCAGCTCATGGAGGACGCGGGCCTCGCGCCCGAGCGGCTGGTCATCGAGGTGGCCGAGCCCTCCGCAGTGGCCGAGCACGGCCACCTGCTCTCGGTGCTGGAGCAGTACCGGGCCCTGGGCTGGCGGGTCGCGCTCGACGACGTCGCGGCCGGGTGGGCCAGCCGGGAGCTGCTCGCCACGGTGCGCCCCGACGTCGTCAAGCTCGGCAAGGCGCTCGTGCAGGCCCTGCCCGACGAGGGCGCCCGCACGATCGTCCGCTGGGTGGTGGAGGCCGCGCACCGGGTCGGGGCACAGGTGGTGGCCGAGGGCGTGGAGGACGAGCGGGCCGCCGAGCAGGTCGCCGAGCTGGGCGCGGACCTCGGTCAGGGCTGGTTCTTCGGCCGCCCCGAGGTGCTGGAGCCCGAGGCGGAGACGGAGCCGGAGTCGGACGAGGTCAGAGTCCCCAGCCGCTGAGCACCGGGCGGGCGTGCTCGTGCCCGAGCACGCCGTAGGCACCGGCCGGCAGTGCCAGCAGCGCGCCGGCCTCGGGTCCGAGGCCCAGCCAGCGCGCGGTCAGCACCCGGAGCACGTGCCCGTGCGCGACCAGGGCGACGTCGCCGTCGTCCAGGCGGGCCCGGGCGCGGTCCAGCACCCGGTCGACCCGCTCGGCCACCTGCCCGAGCGTCTCGCCGGGGGTGTCGCCGGGGACGATCGGGTCCCGCCACACCGACCACTCCCGGCCGAGCTCCTCGCTGATCTCGGCGGTGGTGCGGCCCTCGTAGCCGCCGTAGTCGAGCTCCACGAGGTCCGGGTCGACGCCGGTGGCGGTCAGGCCGGCCAGCTCCGCCGTCCGCCGGGCCCGCTCCAGCGGGCTGGTCCAGACCTCGGCGAACCGGCGGTCGGCCAGCCGCGGACCGAGCGACCGGGCCTTCTCCTCGCCCTCGGGCAGCAGCGGGAGGTCGGTGACCCCCGTGTGCTGGCCGCTGCGGCTCCACTCGGTCTGCCCGTGCCGGAGCACGACGATCTCGCCCCTCTTCGCCTGGCTCACACGACCATCGAACACGCTGCGGGGAACAGCCGCGCGGGCTGGCGTGCTGGCAGACGGCATGACCACCGCACAGCTCAGCGACACCTTCTCCATCGGCGGGGACCTCCCCGTCCACCGGCTCGGCTACGGCGCCATGCAGCTGCCCGGCCCCGGGGTGTGGGGCGAGCCGGCCGACCGCGACGGCGCGCTGCGCGTCGTCCGCGCCGCCGTCGAGCAGGGTGTCGACTTCATCGACACCGCCGACTCCTACGGCCCGTTCGTCAGCGAGCAGACCATCGCCGAGGCGCTCCACCCGTACCCCGAGGGCGTGGTCGTCGCCACCAAGGCCGGGCTGACCCGGCAGGGCCCCGGCATCTGGACGCCGGTCGGCCGCCCCGCCTACCTCCGCCAGCAGGTGGAGCTCTCCCTGCGCCACCTGCGGGTCGAGCGGATCGACCTCATCCAGCTGCACCGCATCGACCCCGAGGTGCCGCTGGCGGACCAGCTCGGCGTCTTCCGGGACCTGCAGGACGAGGGCAAGGTCCGGCACATCGGCGTCTCCGAGGTCTCGGTCGAGGAGCTGCGGGCGGCGCGCGAGATCGTCGACGTCGTCAGCGTGCAGAACCTCTACAACCTGACCAACCGGCAGTCCCAGGACGTCCTGGACTTCGCCACCGCCGAGGGCATCGCCTTCATCCCGTGGTTCCCGATCGCCACCGGGGACCTCGCCGCCCCCGACAGCCCGGTGGCCGACATCGCCCGCGAGCTGGACGCCACGCCGTCCCAGGTGGCGCTGGCCTGGTTGCTCCAGAAGTCGCCGGTCGTGCTCCCGATCCCGGGCACGAAGTCCGTCGACCACCTCACGGAGAACCTGGGCGCGGCCCGGCTGTCGCTCTCCGGCGAGGACGTGCAGCGCCTCGACGCGCTGGCCTGACGACGTGGAGGGGATCTGCCGGCGTCACGCCGGCAGATCTCCTCCGTCAAGATGGGCCCGTGGACGCCGAGGACTTCAGCCAGATCCGGAACGCCGTGCGCCAGCTGGTGCGGGAGGTGGTCCTCCCGCGCGAGGAGGAGATCGACCTCGACGACCGCATCCCCGAGGAACTCCGGGGGGCCATCGCCGACATGGGTCTGTTCGGGTACGCGCTGCCCGAGGAGTACGGCGGCCTGGGCGTGGACATGAAGGAGGACGTCGAGCTCGCCTTCGAGTTCGGCTACACGACGCCGGCGTTCCGCTCGCTGTTCGGCACCAACAACGGCATCGCCGGGCAGGTCATCGCCAAGTTCGGCAGCGAGGAGCAGAAGCAGCGGTACCTGCCGCGGCTGGCGGCCGGCGAGCTGATCGGCTCCTTCGCGCTCACCGAGGCCGAGGCGGGCTCCGACCCGGCCGGCCTGCGCACCACCGCCCGCCGCGACGGCGACGACTGGGTGATCAGCGGCAACAAGCGGTACATCACCAACGCCCCGATCGCCGACCTGTTCGTCGTCTTCGCCCGCAGCGACCCCGACGAGCGCGGGGGACGCGGCATCTCCAGCTTCGTCGTCGACGCGAAGGCGCCCGGCGTCTCGCTCGGGCCCAGGGACAAGAAGATGGGGCAGTCCGGCGCCTGGACGTCGGAGGTGTTCTTCGACGAGGTGCGCGTGCCCGCCGACGCGCTGGTGGGGGAGGAGGGTCGCGGCTACTCGAAGGCCCTCACGGTGCTCAGCCGCGGGCGGCTGCACATCGCGGCCATGTGCGTCGGCATGGCGCAGCGGGTGCTCGACGAGTCGGTCGCCTACGCCGCCACCGCCAAGCAGGGCGGCGCGCCGATCGGCCGCTTCCAGCTGGTGCAGGCGCTGATCGCCGACATGCACACCGAGCTCATCGCCGGCCGCGCCCTGGTGCGCGACGTCGCCGCCCGCTACGACACGGGCGAGGACACCTCGGTCGGCCCCTCGTCGGCCAAGCTCTACTGCTCGGAGATGGTCGGCCGGGCCACCGACCGCGCGGTCCAGGTGCACGGTGGCCTGGGGTACCTGCGGACCACGCCCGTCGAGCGCTTCTACCGCGACGCCCGCCTGTACCGGCTGTACGAGGGCACCAGCGAGGTGCAGCGGGTCATCGTCGGCAGCGGGCTGCTCCGCGCCGCCGGGATGCCGCGCAGCTGAGTCCTGCCCGTGCCCGGACCGGCCGCCCGTCGGGCGGCCGGTCCGGGGATCAGGCGTCTGCGGCTCAGGTGTCGATGCGCTCGCCGCAGGCCGGCGAGGCGTCCTCGACCGGCACGAACTCCTCGCCTTCGAGGGTGACGAAGTACTGGCAGACCTGGTCGATGTCGGCGGTGGTGTAGTCGATGGGGTTGGGGTAGAGGCCGCCGGCGTCCCAGGTGGCGTCCTGGTCGAGTGCGGCGACGAAGTCGGCTCGTGTGGCGTCGCAGCCGGCCAGTTCCAGGCCGTGCAGCAGGAGGTCGGCGTTGAACCAGCCGGAGGCCATGGCGTAGGCCGGGATGCCGGATTCCACGCCCTGGTCGCGGACGGCGGTGGCGAGGCGTTCGGTGGCCGGGGTCTCCAGTGCGGCGGGGGCGTAGCCGACGGAGAAGCTGACGCCCTGGGCGGCGGCCACGGCGGGTGCGGACTCCAGCAGGTCGTTGCCGTAGCCGGTGGCGGCCAGGATGCCCTTGAGTTCGACGTCGGCCTGGCGCAGGCCCTCGACGATGGCCAGGGCGGTGTCGAAGGTGATCGGCAGGTAGAGGACGTCGGCGCCGGAGTCGCGGATGCCGAGCACGATCGCGCCGACGTCGGCGGTGCCGAAGGGCACCTCGGTGTTGGTGTAGCCCACGTCCAGTCCGGCCGCCTCGGCGGACTCGGCGGCTGCCTCCAGGGCCGCCTGGGAGGCCTGGACGGGGAAGGAGGCGCCGGCGAACTTCGTTCCCCCGATCGCGGCGAGGTACTCGCCGAGCTGGCCGAAGACGTGGGTGGGGTCGGGCACGGCCTGGGACTGGAACAGGTTGTTGCCCGGCTCGCGCCATGCCGGGTTCTGGTCGGTGGCGTCGCCCAGGACGGGGATCTCGGTTGCCTGGGTGGTGAGGAACTGGATCCCGCCGAAGGTGAAGGGGCTGGTGGACAGGATCGCGTAGACGTCCTCCTGCTGGACCAGGCGCTGGGAGCTGGCGAGTGATCCGGCCGGGTTGGAGGCGTCGTCGGCCTCGACCAGCTCGAACTCGACGTCGGCGCACTCGCCGCCCTCTTCGGCGTAGGCGGCGAGGCGGGCCTCGATCCCGGTCCGGGCGTTGGTGCCGTAGGTGGCCGCGGCCGGGCCGCTCAGCGGGGTGAGGATGCCGACCTTGACGGTCTGCGAGCCGCCGCCGCCGCCCCCACCGCTGCTCGCGGCGGCTCCGCCTTCCTCGTCGTCGCTGCCACAGGCGGTCAGGGCCATCAGCAGGGCGCAGGTCGCGCCGACCGCCGTCCGGGTCGTCGTCCTCATGTCGGGGTCTCCTCGTGGTCGAGCGCGGGCGTCGGGCGATCGGGAGCTGCGCAGAGCAGGGCCGACGACCGGTCGCCCGGTGCCTCACGGACCGGGCGACACGGCGTCGTTTAAAACACTTGATTTAAATCAACTGTAACATCGGTCACACGGCCCGCCAAGAGGCCCGTGACTCGCCGGGACGGGCCGGCGGCCGGTCAGGGTCAGGCCGTCGTCGCGGCCGGGTCGAGGGCGACGTCGGGAGTTCACACGTCCGCCACCACTGCGCGTGCGGGAGGGAGCTGCCCCGGGCATCGGCGACGTCCGCGACGGCGAGGAAGGGCTCGGCAGGTGGTCGTCCGCGTCCGCCGGCCGTGTCGTGTCCCGCCGGGGCGGGCACTCGCCTCACCTGTCGGGCGCGCCCGCGTCCGACCGTGCCACGGTGAGGCAGAAAGCGGTCAGCTGCTCGAGCTCGGCGGACGAGGGCGTCGTCCCCGACCACACGTGTTCGGCCAGTGCGCCCAGCGTCGCGTAGGTCACGAGCGTCGCGCTGCTCTCCGGTGCCGGGTTGCCCAGCGCCACGAGCTCCGGTTGCAGCAGCGCGGCCAGCACCTGGCTGGCGAAGTGCCGCCCGTAGGGGGCGCCGCTGCCGGCGGTGGGCGCGTTCCACAGAACGGCACGCGTGGTCGCGGCGACGTCGCCCCTGGCCTGGGTGAGGACGCCTTCCGCCCAGCGCCGGATCCGCCCCTCGGGCATGGACTCCTTGGCCATCTGGTGCTCGAGATAGCTGCGCAGCTGCTCCGTACCGCGCTCGAGCAGGGCCGCGACCAGCGCGCCCTTGGAGGGGAAGTAGCGGTAGAAGGCGTCGTTGGACAGCCCGGCCGCCGCGACGATGTCGGACACCCGCGGGCTGGCCGACGTCCCGCAGCGGACCATCACCTCGAGTCCGGCGTCCAGCAGACGGCGGACCTCCTCCTCGTAGGTCATGCCGCGCCGGGCGAGGGCGCGCTGCACGACGCGCCCCAGGACGTCCTCGCCCATGTGTGCCACCTCTCCCGGCCTGGTCGCGCCGCCGCCCACTGCGCTGGTCGAGCGGGCACGCTGCGGACGGCGGATCGCGCGGTCGACGCCCCGCCAGAATGTCGTTCTTGACGGCTAGAACGCAATACTGCCATGGTCGGGTGCACCAGCCGCCCCGAGGGAGACGCCATGTCGTGGGACTTCGAGACCGACCCCGAGTACCAGGAGAAGCTGGACTGGGCGGACCGCTTCGTGCGGGAGGAGGTCGAGCCGCTCGACCTGGCCTTCCCGATGCAGATGTTCGACCCGCTGCGGGGCAGGGCCCGTGAGGTCGTCCTGCCCTTGAAGGCCGAGGTGCGGAAGCAGGGGTTGTGGGCCACCCACCTGTCGCCGGAGCTGGGCGGGCAGGGCTTCGGCCAGGTGAAGCTGGCGCTGCTGAACGAGATCCTCGGCCGGTCGAGCTGGGCGCCGATCGTCTTCGGGACGCAGGCGCCGGACACCGGCAACGCGGAGATCCTGGCGCACTACGGCACCGAGGAGCAGAAGCAGCGCTTCCTCCAGCCGCTGCTGGAGGGGGAGATCTTCTCCTGCTACGCGATGACCGAGCCCGAGGGCGGGTCGGACCCCAAGCAGTTCACCACCGAGGCCGTCCGCGACGGGGACGACTGGGTCCTCAACGGCGCGAAGTACTACGCCTCGAACGCGAAGACCGCGTCGTTCTTCATCGTCATGGCGAAGACCGACCTGGACGCCGACCCGTACAAGAGCATGACGATGTTCCTGGTGCCGGCCACCACCCCCGGCATCCGCATCGAGCGCAACGTCGGTCTGGCGTTCGACACCGAGGACGAGGCGCTGCACGCCGACCTGCGGCTGACCGACGTCCGCGTCCCGGGCGACTCCGTGCTCGGCGGCGTGGGTCAGGCGTTCGTGATCTCCCAGACCCGGCTCGGTGGCGGGCGGATCCACCACGCGATGCGCACGATCGCCCAGGCCGGTCAGGCGCTGGACATGCTGGCCGAGCGGGCGATCAGCCGCCGGACGCAGGGCACGCTGCTGGCCGACAAGCAGTTCGTGCAGGGCTACATCGCCGATTCGTGGGCCCAGCTGCAGATGTTCCGGCTGATGGTGCTGCAGACCGCGTGGAAGATCGACAAGTACAACGACTACCGGAAGGTCCGCAAGGACATCGCCGCCTGCAAGGCCGTGATGCCGAGGGTCTACCACGACATCGCGCAGCGGGCGCTGCACCTGCACGGGGCGCTGGGGGTCAGCAGCGACATGCCGCTGGCGCACATGATGTTCGGCGCCGAGATCATGGCCGTCGTCGACGGTCCGACCGAGGTGCACCAGGTGACCGTCGCCCGGCAGGTGCTGCGCGACTACACCCCGGTCCAGGGCAACCCGAGCGCGTTCCTCCCGACCAAGCGGGCGGCGGCGCTGGCCAAGTTCGGGATGACCGCCCCCAACGCCTCCCCGACGGAGCCGTTCGAGGGGACCGTGCCGTCGGTGCAGACCGACTACCCGTGGCCGGGCACCGTTCAGTCCGGCGGCGGGCAGCCCGGCGGCGGACAGCCCGACGACCGGCCGGTCGAGGCCGTGCAGCCCGAGGCCGACCTGGTGGCGCAGGCATGAGCGCGGTGGAGGAGGACACCAAGACCCTGGACGTCGACCGGCTCGGCGCCTGGCTGGACTCCCAGGGCCTCGGTGTCGGCGCGCCGCTGGAGCACCGGTTCGTCTCCGGCGGCGCGCAGAACGAGATCTACGAGATCCGCCGGGGTGAGGTCCACGGCGCGCTGCGGATGCCGCCGACCTCGGCGCCGGCCCAGCGCGACGAAGGCATCGTCCGCGAGTGGCGGATCATCGAGGCGCTCGACGGCACCGACGTCCCGCACACCCCTGCGTTGGCGCTGTGCGAGGACTCCTCGGTGCTGGGCCGGCCGTTCTACCTCATGGGCTTCGTCGACGGCTGGTCGCCGATGAACATGGTCGACCGCAGGTGGCCCGAGCCGTTCGGCCGCGACCTCACCGCCCGCCGCGGGCTGGCCCTGCAGCTGGTCGAGGGCATCGCCCTGATGTCGAGGCTGGACTGGAGGGCCGCCGGTCTGGAGGGTCTGGGCCGGCCCGACGGCTTCCACGAGCGGCAGGTGGACCGCTGGACGACCTTCCTCCAGCGCATCGAGGGAGCCCGCCAGCTGCCGGGCTTCGAGGAGACCGCGGCCTGGCTGCGGGCGCACCGGCCGCTGGACTTCGTGCCGGGCCTGATGCACGGCGACTACCAGTTCGCCAACGTCATGTACCGGCACGGAGCCCCGGCCCGCCTCGCCGCGATCATCGACTGGGAGATGGGCACGATCGGGGACCCCAAGCTCGACCTGGCCCTCGTCGTGGGCGGCTGGCCCGACGACCCGGATGCGCCCGAGGGCGGTCAGGGGTACGTGGACCTGCGCGGCATGCCCGGCCGCGAGGAGCTGCTCGAGCACTTCTCCACCAGCGCCGGACGCCAGGTGGACGACATGGACTACTACAACGTGCTGATCAAGTTCAAGCACGCCATCGTCCTGGAGCAGGGCTTCCAGCGCTCCACACCCGGCTCCACCCGGGCGGCCTTCGGCCCCATCGCGCTCTCCATGATGGCGGACGCCGCCGAGCTCGCCGAGAGCAGCGACTACCGCGGCTGATCGGCGTCCGTGCCGCCGGTACCCGTCCCGAGAGGAGATCGCTGACGTGGGGTACGCCGACGAGCTGTTCGACCTCACGGGCCGGGTCGCCCTGGTCACCGGGGGGAGCCGCGGGCTGGGGCGGGAGATGGCGCTGGGCCTGGCCCGGTGCGGTGCCGACGTCGTCGTCGCCAGCCGGACGCCGGAGTCGTGCCAGGAGGTGGCCGCGGAGATCGAGCGCACCACCGGCCGTGCCGCGCTGCCCTACGGCGTGCACGTCGGGCGCTGGGACCAGCTCCCCGGGCTGGTCGACGCGGTCATGGAGCGGTTCGGCCGGATCGACGTCCTCGTCAACAACGCCGGCATGTCCCCCGTCTACGACCGGCTGGGCGACGTGACCGAGAAGCTGTTCGACGCGGTGGTGGCCCTCAACCTCAAGGGGCCGTTCCGGCTCACCACGCTCGTGGGCGAGGTCATGGTGGCCGCCGGCCGCGGGTCGGTCGTGAACGTCAGCTCGACCGGGTCGATCCGGCCGAACGGGGCGATCATCCCGTACGCCGCTGCCAAGGCCGGGCTGAACTCCCTCACCGAGTCCTTCGCGCTGGCGCTCGGGCCGACCGTGCGGGTCAACACGCTCATGGCCGGTCCGCACGCCACCGACGCGCACCCGGAGTGGGCGGCGCACACCGGCACCGGCGACGGGATCTTCCCGGCGCACGCGCTGCAGCGCGCCGGCGATCCGCGGGAGGTCGTCGGCGCGGCGCTCTTCCTCGCCTCCGACGCCTCCAGCTACACCACCGGCGCCACCATCCGGGTCGACGGCGGGATCCCGTGACCGGAGCGGGCGCCGGCATGCAGCGCCTCGACGGACGCGTCGCCGTGGTCACCGGGGCAGGCAGCGGCATCGGGCTGGCGGTCAGCGAGGCCTTCGTGGCCGAGGGCATGCGCGTCGTCATGGGCGACCTGGACGGCGACGCCGTCCGCGGGCACGCCGATCGGCTGGCCGCCGCGGGCGCCGAGGTGCTGGCGGAGACCGTGGACGTCCGCGACCCGGAGGCGGTCGAGCGGCTGGGTCGGACCGTCGTCGACCGCTTCGGCGGGCTGAACGTCGCGGTGAACAACGCCGGCATCGTGAACCGGGGCAACTCCTGGGAGCTGTCGCTCGAGGAGTGGCACCGCGTGCTCGACGTGAACCTCTGGGGGGTGATCCACGGCATCCGCGCGTTCGTGCCGCGGATCCTCGCGTCCGGCGAGGAGGGTCACGTGGTGAACACGGCGTCGATGGCGGCCGTGGACATCATCCCGAAGCTGGGGCCGTACACGGTCGCCAAGCACGGGCTGCTGGGGCTGTCGGACGTGCTGCGCGCGGAGCTGGCGGCCCTCGGGGCGCCGGTCGGCGTCAGCGTCGTGATGCCGGGTGCCATCCGGACGGGCATGAACCCCTACGGCACCGTGACCGCCGAGCAGGTGGCGGCCAACGTCGTCGACGCGATCCGTCGCCGGCGGGACTACGTGTTCACCGACGACCACTCCGCCGAACCGGTGGAGCAGCGGCTGCGCGCGATCATCCGGGCGCGCGACGACGTCGTGACCTGAGGTCCTGCTCTCAGCCGCCGGTCCTGTCGCCGGCCGGGTCGAGCTCCGCGCCCCCCGCCGGGGAGAACAGCGGGCCGGGGGCGCCGTCGCCGCGGCCCAGGGCAGCGACGAACTCGCGCAGCACCGCGTCGCCGAGGTGCGCCGGCGACCAGCCCAGCTGGGTGCGCGCCCGGGTGGTGTCCAGCGCGGGGGCGCCGAGGCCGAGGTCCAGCCAGCCGGGCTCGGTGGGCACGAGGTACGCCGCGTGCGCCGCCGTCAGCGCCGCGCGCAGCACGAACGCGGGCACCGGCACCCGGCGGGTCCCGAGCGCTCGCGCCAGCCCGTCGGCGTCCAGCGTCGGCTCGGCGGCGAGGTTGAACGGACCCGGGGCCCGCCGGTCCAGCATCCGCACGAGCGCGTCGGCGACGTCGTCGGCGTGCACGAGGCCGATGCGCAGCGCGGGCAGCGGCAGGGGCAGCACCTGCGCCACCGCGCCGGGCAGCGCGCGGGCGGCCGCGAACAGCAGCGGCCCGAGGAAGTAGCGGCCGATCTCGCTGGCCGCCTCCGGCTGCAGCACCAGGGTCGGGCGGACGACGGTCAGGGTCGTACCCGAGCGGTGGCCGAGGACCTGGCGGACGACCCGCTCGGCCGAGCTCTTGTCGCGGCTGTACTGCGAGCTGGGGATACCGGTGGTCGGCCAGTCCTCGCGCACCTCCTGGTCGCGGGCCCCGGCGGTGTAGGCGCCGAGCGAGGACATGTGCACGAAGTGCGGCACGCCGGCCCGGCTGGCGGCCCGGGCCACCCGGTAGGTGCCGTCGACGTTGACCGCGTGCAGCTGCTCGGGGTGCCGGCCGGGCTGCAGCGCCCAGGCCAGGTGCACGACGGCGTCCATGCCCGCGAGGAAGTCGGGCAGCTCGTCCTCGCTGGCGGGGTGGCCGATGTCGGTCAGGTGCCAGTCGAGACCGGTGTAGGGGGCGACGTCCGGCGGCTGCCGGCGGGCCAGTCCCCGGACCTCGGCGACGCCGCTCGCGGGGTCGGTCAGCCGTCGCAGGAGCGCCGTCCCGACGTTGCCACTGGCGCCGGTGACGGCGACCTTCAGGCCCTGCAGGTGTCCGGGGGAGAGATCGGCCATGGTCTGCCGCTACCCGCGCGCGGCGGCGTCCACCCCTCAGCCGAGCGTGAGGCCGCGGTCGCCCAGCGCCTCGCGGAGCAGCCGGATCGCCTTCGGACCGACGCCGTGCAGCGCGGCCAGCTCCCGCTCGGGCACCCCGGCCAGCTGCTCGAGCCGGGTGTAGCCGGCGGCGAGCAGCGCGCCGGTGGCCGGCCGGCCGATGTCCCGCGGCAGGTCGGAATCGGGGGCGTCCGGCATGCCGGACACCGTAGGTCCGGCGGCGGCGGCCCCGACCGTGCCGCTGCGCCCGCGGGTGGGGGGCAGCCGGCCGGCCGGGCGGGGGTCAGCCGTCGTCGTCGTTGCCGTCGGTGGCGTCCTCCACGCCCTCCTCGACGTCGTCCACGCCCTCCTCGACGTCCTGCTGCACGTCGTCGTCGACGACGTCGTCACCGCAGGCGGCGACCGAGAAGGCGGAGGCGGCGATGGCCAGGCCGACGGCGGCGGTGCGCCAGCGTCGGGGGGTGGTTCGGCGGGCGGTCGACATGGGTCCTCCAGGGGATGACGGGGGCGATGACATCCCGGTGGATGCCCCCGGGCCGGGCTCGCCATGCGCCGCCGCAACTCGTCGGGTACAGCTGTGGACGTGAAGTAACGATCCGGTAACCTCCTGCAGGGCCGTTGGTCCCTAGCGTGGGGTCCACTCGTCGTCCGTCACACCACCCGGAGCCTCCATGTCGCATCGCATGCCATCGGCGTCCTCGACGGCGGGGGCATCCCCCGAGCTCCCGGTCGACCCCTCCGCCCGCGCGATCGGGATGCTGGGCTTCCAGGCGGCGGGCATGCGCGTCGTCCGGCGCTGGATCGAGCGGGCGCCCGCGGACACGCCGGTCACGTGGGCCGCCGCCCAGCGGGCCGACGAGGTGAGCCTCGCCGAGCTGGAGCGACTGGTGACGTCGGCGCACGTGGGGTGGCGGCTGATGCTGGCCGGCCCCGAGGCCGACGTCCGCGCGGCCCGCGAGGCGGCCCTCCGGCTGGGCATGCTGGACCTCGAGATCCGCTGCGTGGTCACCGGTCAGGAGCGGCGGCACGTGTCGTGCCCGCACTGCTCGGCCGCCACCGAGACCGACGTCCTCCCCGGCGACAGCGTGCACTGCTCCGGCTGCACCGTGCCGCTGCGCATCCCGACGTCCGCCGCCAAGTCGCGCGGCGTCCCCGTGGGCGTCGTGGAGGGTCCCGCCGCCCACCACGTGGCCTGATCGAAGGCCTCGCTCGCCCCATCAGCGAGCCCGCGGTGGGCTCCCCGGTGGGGCCGACCAGCGGTGCCAGTCCGACACGTGGTCGGGGACGGTGATCCCGGCGGTCAGGTCGGGCGCCGGCTCCGGCGTCCCCGCCACGGTGCTCAGCGGGAGGACCCCCGCCCAGTGCGGTAGCTCCAGGTCCTCGGCGTCGTCGGACGGCGGGCCGGTGCGCACCTTGAGCGAGACCTCCTCCAACGCCAGCACCAGCACCGTGGTCGCGGCCAGCTCCCTCCGGTCGGCGGGGCGGCTGCCGGCGGAACGGCCCGGCACGACGGCGTCCACCAGCGCCGAGAGCGCGGCGGACTTCTCCTCCGGGTCGGTGACGACGGTCGCCGTGCCCAGCGCGACCACCGAGCGGTAGTTCATCGAGTGGTGGAAGGCGGAGCGGGCCAGCACGAGTCCGTCGACGAGGGTGACGGTGACGCAGACGTCGAGGCCGCCGTCGGTGGCCCGGCGCAGGGCGCGGGCGCCGGTGGAGCCGTGCAGGTACAGCCGGTCGTCGACGCGGGCGTGCAGCTGCGGCAGGACGACCGGCCGGCCGTCGACCACGAACCCGACGTGGCACAGCACGGCCTCGTCCAGGACCGCGTGGACCGCGGCACGGTCGTAGCCGACGCGCTCGCGCAGTCGGGTGGGCACGGTGCGGGGGCTGGCCGGATAGGTCACGCCGACCATCCTCCGGGTGCCGGCCAGCGGTTTCCCGCGGTCGGCCGGGTGGTCTCAGGTGGGGCCGAGGCTCCGGACGTGCGCGACCACCAGCTCCGCCGTGCGCTCGGCCGCGAGCTCCGGGATCCAGTGCGTCACACCCTCGAGGACCTCCAGCCGGTAGGGCCCCGTCACGTACTGCCGGGTGGCCTCGGTGGCCGCCCGCCCGAGGAAGGCGTCGCCGGTGCTCCACACGTGCAGCGTGGGCACGCGCACCCGCCCGACACCGTCCCGGGCGCCGAAGGGCAGGGCCCGGTACCAGTTGAGCGCCGCCGTGAGGGCGCCCGGCTCGCGCATCCGACGCACGTAGCGGTCGACGGCCTCGTCCGGCAGCCCGCCGCGCTGCAGTGTCTTCCGCAGCGCCGCCCCGCCGCCGGCCAGCAGCAGCCGCTCCGGGACGACGGGCAGCTGGAACAGCGCCATGTAGTACGACCGCAGCCCCTGGTCGCTGGTGACCAGGGACTTCGCCATCGCGGCGGGGTGCGGCACCGAGAGGGCGGTGAGGGTCCGCACCCGCTCGGGGTACCAGGCGCCCAGCGCCCACCCGACGACGCCGCCCCAGTCGTGCCCGACGACGTGCGCGGACTGCAGCCCGGCGGCGTCGAGCAGGGCCAGCACGTCCTGCGCGGTCTCCCGCAGCCGGTAGTCGGCGCGGCCGACCGGGCGGGCACCGGGGGAGTAGCCCCGCTGGTCGGGCGCCAGGGTCCGCAGCCCCGCGCCGTGGAGCACCGGGGCCAGGCGGTCGTAGGCGGAGGAGTCCTGCGGGAAGCCGTGCAGCAGGACCACCGGCTCGCCGTCGGCCGGACCGGAGTCCCGGACGTCGAACTCCATGCCCGCGCGGCGGAAGCTGTCCATGCCGCGACCCTGCCCCCGGCCGGTCGGGTCCGCCAGCCGGGTGGGCCGGCAGGTACCTCCCCCGACGCTCGTGCTCTGCGTACTCCGGTACGCAGAGCACGAGCGTGCCGGACCCCCTCATCCGGTCAGGCGGGCCGGGCCGCGCGCGGTGCGGATCGCCATGACCTCGTCGAGGAGCTCCGCCGACGGCATGGCGTGCGAGGAGTGACGCCGGCCGCGCCGGGTCCGCCGGGAGCGTGGCCGTCGTCCGCACGCCGGAGCGGCCGGTGCGGAGCTCCAGTGCCCGGTCCTGCCGGCGCAGCCGCACGGCTCCACGAGGCGTGGTTCGGCCAGGGGCTCGGTTCATCGACGCGGGCATCCGAGCGCGCTCGACATCGGGGACACTGGAGCCGTGACGGTGGAGCTGATCGTGCTGGTCGACGACGACGGGACGGCGATCGGCAGCATGCCCAAGCCGCTGGTCCACCACGGTGAGACGCCGCTCCACCGCGCCTTCTCCGCCTACCTGTTCGCCGACGACGGCCGGCTGCTGGTCACCCGGCGCGCGGCGGACAAGCAGACCTTCCCGGGGATGTGGACCAACACGGTCTGCGGCCACCCCGGTCCCGAGGAGGACGACGGCGCCGCGATCGCCCGCCGCGCCGGCTTCGAGCTGGGGCTCGGGGTCGTCGACCTGCGGCCGGCGCTGCCCGGCTACCGCTACCGCGCCGAGTTCCGGGGCGTCGTGGAGAACGAGATCTGCCCGGTCTACCTCGGCCGGTTCACCGGGACGCCGGCGCCGGACCCCACCGAGGTCGGCGACTGGGAGCTGCTCGAGTGGCCGGCCTTCCGCCGCCGGCAGGAGAGCGAGGGCGACGGCTGGTCCCCGTGGTGCCGGGAGCAGGCGCGGCTCATCGAGGCCGCGGGCCTGGTCCCGGCCACCTGAACCACCCGGCAGCGATCCGGAGACCGGGAGGCTCCTCGTGCCGGCGAGCGCGTAGCCGGGGGGCGACCGCGCGTGGCGGGCGCGCGGGCGCCGGGGTGTCGCTGGCGGGGCGCGCGGAGGTGCCCTCCTAACGTCCCGCCGCGTGGACCGCCGCGGATTCGTGCTGTTGATGGCCGCCGGAGTGCTCGGGGCCGCGGTCGGCCGCGGCACCGCAGAGCTGGTGGCGGAGCCGACGTCGTGGATCCCCGGAGCAGTGCGGCCCGCCGCCGCGACGCCGTCGCCGCCCGTGCAGCCGCCGGGCACCCTGCCCCCGCCGATCGGCGTGGTCGACCGGCTGCCCGGCACCGGCACCCGGCTCGCCCTCACCATCGACGACGGCGTCAGCTCCGCGGTGGTCGGGGCCTTCGCCGAGCTGGCCGCCGACACCGGGCTGCGGCTGACGTTCTTCCCCAACGGCCGCTACCGCTCCTGGACCGACAACGCCCGCGCGCTGCGACCGCTCGTGGAGTCCGGTCAGGTGGCGCTGGGCAACCACACGTGGGGCCACCCCGACCTGCGCACCCTCGACGACGCCTCCGTCGCCGAGGAGATCACCCGCAACCGGCGGTTCCTCGCCGACGTCTTCGGCGCGGGGGAGACCCCCTTCTTCCGGCCGCCCTACGGCTCCCACGACGCGCGGATCGACCGGATCGCCGCCGACTGCGGCCACCCGACCGTGGCGATGTGGGAGGGCACGCTGGCCGACCACCGGGTGCTGACCCCCGACGAGCTCCTGGCCGCCGCCCGGCAGTGGTTCGCCGCGCAGTCGATCGTCATCGGCCACGCCAACCACGCCACCGTGACCACGGTGTTCGACGAGCTGGTCGCCCTGCTGGAGCAGCGGTCGCTGGAGACGGTCACCCTCGCCGACGTGTGGACCCACCCCGTCTGACGGAGGACCTCCTCCCCACCCCTCTCGAGCCCGGGGCGGGCCCCGGGAGGGGGCCGAACTGCGAACAGCAGCGGAATCAGCGAGGGTGGCGGGGGCGCCGTGATCATCGGGGCGCGCGACGAGACGGAGGCGTGGATGTCGGGCAGTGGGTCGTTGGACGGGCGGGTCGCCCTGGTCACCGGAGGTGCCAGCGGGCTGGGTCGCGCGACCTGCCTCGCCCTGGCCGAGGCCGGGGCGCACGTGGCGATCGCCGACATCGACGCCGCGGGCAGCGAGCGGACGGCGGAGCTGGTCGGGGAGGCAGGCGGCAAGGCCGACGTCGTCGCCCTCGACGTCACCGACGACGCCAGCCGCAGAGCCGTGGTCGCGCAGCTGTTCGAGCAGCACGGGGACGCGTTCGACGTCCTCGTGAACGTCGCGGGCATCGACCGGCCCGGGTACATCACCGACATCGACCTGGCCGACTACCAGCGGGTGCAGGCGGTCAACTGCGAGGGGCCGGTCTTCCTCACCAGCGAGTTCATGAAGCGCGTGCAGCACCTGCCGGAGGGGCGCACGGCCGACGTCGTCCACATCGTGAGCCTGTCGGCGATCACCTCCGGCAGCGGCGCGATCGCCTACAACGGCTCCAAGGCCGGCTTCCTGAACGCCACCCGGTGCATCCAGCGCGAGCTGCGCGAGAAGGCGGCGCGGGCCGAGGACGGCACCGAGCGGCCGTTCCCGTGCCGGGTGCAGGCGGTCGTCCCGGCGGCCATGGACACCCCGATGATGGAGCAGTGGGGCATCCCGTCCCACCTGATGATGCCGCCGTCGGCGGTGGCCGAGATGGTCCGCTACCTGGTGACGCTGCACCCGGCGGCGTTCGTGCCGGAGATGCAGATCGTGCCGCGCCTCGAACCGAACTTCCCCCGCTGAGGAGCCCCGACATGACCGAGCCCGACCTGCCCGACTCGGGCATGGCCACCGGATCCGACGCCGGCGCACCCGGCGAGCGCCTCGGCGGCGGTGACCTGCGGCCGGACGAGCAGCAGCTGCTCGCGGAGCTGCAGCGGGACGCCGACGGCAGCGACCGGCCCGACAACGAGGCCGAGCTGCGGGCCGCCGAGGACGAGGTGCCGCTCCCGGCCGAGGGCGGCGCCCAGGGTGACGGCCTGGAGGCCGACTTCAGCGCCCCCGAGCCCGGCTGAGGCGGACGGTTCCCCGGCCGCCCGGCTCAGGCCGGGCGGCCGGGTGACCCCAGCCGGACGGCGACCAGCGCGACGTCGTCCTCGGCGCCGTCGGGGACCAGCCGGGCGAGGACGCCGTCGCAGACGTCCTCGACCGGCGCCGAACGCAGCTCGCCGACCGCGTCGCGGAGGCGGGCCACGCCGGTGTCGAACAGCTGCTCGCGGGTCTCCACGAGGCCGTCGGTGTAGAGCACCAGCGTGGAGCCCTCGGGCAGCAGGGCCTCGGCGTCGGTGCGCTCCGTGCCGGGACGGACGCCGAGCAGCAGGCCGGGGCGGCCGCCGTCGAGCAGCCGCGCCGCGCCCTCCGGGCCGACCACCACCGGCGGCAGGTGGCCGGCGCTGGACCAGCGCACGGACATGCCGCCGTCCGCCGCGGGCGTCAGCCGCGCCGCCAGCACGGTCGCCATGGCACCCAGGCCCAGCCCCTCGATGGCGGCGTCGAGCCGGCCCAGGACCTGCGCGGGCCCCGCGGCGCTGTCGTAGGCGATGCCGCGCAGGAGACTCCGCAGCTGGGCCATGTCCGCGGCGGCGTCGATGTCGTGGCCGACGACGTCGCCGATGACGAGCACCGTGGAGCCGTCGGGCTGGGTGAAGACGTCGTACCAGTCACCGCCGACCTGGGCCTCCCGCGTGGCCGGCACGTAGCGCACGGCCACCTGCAGGTCAGGACGGCGGGGCGGCTCGGACAGCAGGCTGCGCTGCAGCGTCTCCGCGGCCCGCACGATGCTCCGCTGCCGGGCGTACAGGGCCTCGAGCAGGTGTGTGCGCAGCTCGGTGGCCTCGGCGATCTCCTGCGGCGTCCAGGGCTCGGACCGGTTGCGGAGGGTCTCCCGCCACCGCTCGAAGGACTTCCGCGGGCTGAGCCGGACCTCGTCGCCCTCGATCTCGGCTATCGCCTTGTTGTGCGGGTCGCCACCCCAGTCCTTGTGCTGCACCGTCTCGCCGCGGTGCCACAGCAGGTGCTGCCCCTCCGGCAGGGGGATCACCAGGACGCCGCAGGCCACGTCGACCGGGGCGCCCAGCTCGGGCGCCAGCGAGGACAGCGAGTCGGTGGCGACGACGTCCTCGCCGCGCTCGGCGGCCCAGCCGACCACGGCGGCGGCCAGGCCGTCGGGCAGCGGCGCGCCGCGGGTGCCGGAGCTGCCCTGCAGGCACACGCTCACCCCGTCGGCCGGCAGGAGGTCGAGCAGGCTCGGCGACCCGAGCAGGGTGTCGGTGAGGGTGCGGTCCTCGTCGAGGGTCGCGGCGGTCAGCCAGGCCAGCGTGGAGCGCACCTGCAGCGCCCGGTGGACCTCCTCCTCCGACGCCCGGTCGACCAGGCGCAGCGACAGCGTCGAGCCGAGGAACTCGGCGGCCGCGCGCGTGGCGAAGGGCGGCGCGTGCGGGCCGGCGTAGTGGTGGCAGGCGATGAGGCCCCACAGCTTGTCGTCGCGCAGCAGCGAGATCGACATCGAGGCCCGCACGCCCATGTTGCGCAGGTACTCGACGTGGATGGGGGAGACGCTGCGCAGCGTCGAGTACGTGAGGTCCAACGGCTCGCCGGTCGCCGGGTGCGCTGCCGGCTCGATCCCCGCGGGTTCGTAGTCGACGTCGGAGATCAGCCGGACCCAGTTCTTCTCGTACAGCGCCCGGGCCTGGGCCGGGATGTCCGACGCGGGGTAGTGCAGGCCCAGGAAGGAGTTGAGCTCCGCCGTCTTGGCCTCGGCGACGACCTCGCCGTTGTAGTCGGCGTCGTAGCGGTAGACCATCACGCGGTCGAAGCCGGTCAGCGCGCGCACGGCGCGTGCGGTGATGTCGTAGAGCTCCTGGAGCGACGAGGCCCGGTTGAGCTCGCCGACCGTGCCGCGGACGGCCTGGTAGGTGTTCGGGAACGAGAAGGGGCGCGGCCCGCGCGCCGGCTCGAGCTCGACCACCAGGGCGGTGGCCGGCAGGTCGCCGTCGAGCCCGTCGTCGGCCCCGCGCAGCAGGGTGCGGTGCAGGATCGCGTCGACCGGCACCGGCCCGCCGTCGACGTCGAGGGTCAGCTCGACCGGGTTGCGGTCGCGGAGGTCGCCGAAGGCGCTGACGGAGCGGGCGATCGCCTGGGCGGCGGGCAGGCCGACCACCTCGGCCAGCGTCCGGCCCAGCGCGGCCTCCCAGGGGACGCCGATGAGCTCGGCGAGGTTGCGCGAGGCCTGCTGCACGACCTGGCCGGGTTCGTCCACGGTCAGCAGCACGCCGCGCGGCTGGATGCTGCCGGGCACGTGGATCGGCTCGCGCTCGCAGTTGCTCAGGTCGATCGGCGTCCCCGGGGGGAGCAGCTCGACGTCCGCCTCGATGACGGGGTCGCCGCTCATGCCCCGGCCGCCGCACGGGCCGGCTCGCACCAGTCGGCGAGGACGGTGAACGTGGTGCGGGCCGCGCCGACGAGGCGGTCGGCGTCCCCGCCGCCCTCGACGTGCGCCCGGGCGGCCCGCCGGAAGGCGTGCCACATGGGCCCGGTGTCCTCGCCGTAGGGGCTGAAGGCGCGCAACCGGACGCCGCCGGAGAGGTCCGGCAGCGTGGCGAGGTGCCGGTCGATGAAGGTGCCGCCGAGGGTGGAGCCCTCGAGGACGTACAGCCGGCCGAGCGCCTCCCCGGTGTCCCGGACCGGAGGCAGCTCCGGCCGGGCGGGGGAGTCGCCGGTGGAGCCCAGCGTCGCCAGGTCGGCGGCGAACAGGGCCGCGCGTCGGCGCCGGGCCCAGGCCAGGTCGGCGGCGTCGCCGGGCTCCCGCCCGGCCCAGGCGTCGAGCCCCTCCTCGGCGGCCAGCCAGAACCCGTGCATGAGCTCGAGGACGGCGGCCAGCCGTTCCCGGGTGAGCTCCGGGTCCATGAGGCCGAGGGAGTCCTCGACCCGCTCGTGCTCGGTGGCCGTGGCCGACCGCAGCACCTTGAGGACGTCGGCGTCGCCCCCGGTGTCTCGAGGCAACGCCTCTCCTCCTCCAGCCATCCGCGACCCCGAGCGTAGGTCACCGAGACGCCGTGGGCTCGTCGGTGGGGCGCAACCAGTTGCACATCACCACCGTCACGGCGCGCGCCGCCGCCGTCCCACCGCTGCGGACTCCGTACGTCCGTCCCTGGTCCGGGGGAGCTCCGCGGACCTAGCGTCGACGGCGTCGCCCCGTCCGTCCCCGGAGGTGCCCGTGCTCAGCTCGAAGGCCGTGCTGCTGGCCGCCTCCCGCCGGCCGGCGCTGCGCCGCGCGCTGGTGGGCGTGCCGGTCACCCGCTCCGTCGTCGACCGGTTCGTCGCCGGGGAGACGCTGGACGACGCGCTGGCCGCGGTGCGCCGGCTCACCGCCGACGGCATCGCCGTGACGCTCGACCACCTGGGCGAGGCCGTCACCGACCCCGCGCTCGCCCGGCGATCCCGCGACGCCTACCTGGCCGCCCTCGAGGGGCTCGCGCCGCTGGGCCTGGGCCCCGCCGCCGAGGTGTCGGTGAAGCTCTCGGCGTTCGGGCAGGCACTGCCGGGCGGCGAGGAGCTGTCGCTGGAGCTGGTCCGCCCGGTGGTCGAGGCGGCGACCGCGCTGGGCACCACGGTGACGCTCGACATGGAGGAGTCGGCCACCGTCGACGCCACCCTGCGGGTCCTCGCCGAGCTCCGCCGCGACCACCCCGCCACCGGCGCGGTGCTGCAGGCCGCGCTGTTCCGCACGGAGGACGACGCCACCGCCCTCGCCGTCCCCGGATCGCGGGTGCGGCTGGTGAAGGGTGCCTACGACGAGCCGCCGTCGGTCGCGCACGTCGACAAGGACGACGTCGACGCCGCCTACGCCCGCTGCCTGGGCGTCCTCATGCGCGGCGGCGGGTACCCCATGGTCGGCAGCCACGACCCGCGGATGGTCGCGCTGGCCCAGCGGCTGGCCGCCGAGTACGGGCGGGCGCCGGACTCCTGGGAGGTCCAGATGCTGTACGGCATCCGCTCCACCGAGCAGGCCCGGCTGGCCGCCGCCGGCGTGCGGGTGCGCGCCTACGTGCCCTACGGCGTCGACTGGTACGGCTACCTCGTGCGCCGCCTGGCCGAGCGGCCGGCCAACCTCCGCTTCTTCCTCCGCTCCCTCGTCACCCGCTCCTGAACGACCAGCCCCGAGAGAGAAGGCCCCCATGGACGGCACCACCCGCGTCCCGCCGCCGCGCAACGAGCCCGTGCTGACCTACGCCCCCAGGTCGGCCGAGCGGGCGGAGCTGGAGGAGCGCCTCGCCGAGCTCGCCGCCGAGCCGCTCGAGCTGACCGGCACCATCGGCGGCGAGCAGCGGATGGGCGGTGGCGAGCGCTTCGACGTGGTGCAGCCGCACCGGCACGCCGCCGTGCTCGGCACCTCGGCGCACGCCACGCACGCCGACGCGCAGGACGCGGTCCGCTGCGCGAAGGAGGCCGGCCCGGGCTGGCGGGACCTCTCGGCCGACGACCGCGCCGCGGTGTTCATCAAGGCCGCGGACCTGCTGGCCGGCCCGTGGCGGCAGACGCTCAACGCCGCGACGATGCTCGGGCAGAGCAAGACGGCGCAGCAGGCCGAGATCGACAGCGCCTGCGAGCTGGCCGACTTCTGGCGCTACAACGTGCACTTCGCCCGCCAGGTCCTGGCCGAGCAGCCGGAGTCCTCGCCGGGCACGTGGAACCGCATCGACCACCGCCCGCTGGAGGGCTTCGTCTACGCGGTCACGCCGTTCAACTTCACCGCGATCGCCGGCAACCTGCCGACCGCGCCGGCGCTGATGGGCAACACGGTGGTGTGGAAGCCCGCGCCGACCCAGCAGTTCGCCGCGCACCTGCTCATGCGGCTGCTGGAGGCGGCCGGGCTGCCGCCGGGGGTGGTCAACATGGTGACCGGGGACGGCGTCGCCGTCTCCGAGGTCGCGCTGGCCGACCCCGACCTCGCCGGCATCCACTTCACCGGCTCGACGCGGGTGTTCCAGCACCTGTGGCGGACGGTCGGGGAGAACATCGCCTCGTACCGCGGCTACCCGCGGGTCGTGGGCGAGACCGGCGGCAAGGACTTCGTCGTCGCCCACCCCTCGGCCGACGTCGACGTGCTGCGCACCGCCCTGGTCCGCGGCGCCTTCGAGTACCAGGGGCAGAAGTGCTCGGCGGCGTCGCGCGCCTACGTGCCGCGCAGCGTGTGGGCGCGGCTGCGGGACGACCTCGTCGACACCACCGAGTCCCTGTCGATGGGCGACGTCACCGACCTGTCGAACTTCATGGGCGCGGTCATCGACCGGCGGTCGTTCGACCGGCTCGCCGGGGTGCTGGACCGGGTGGAGGCCGACCCGGCCCTGTCGATCGTGGCCGGTGGCACCGCCGACGACTCCGAGGGCTTCTTCGTCCGCCCCACGGTCGTCGAGGGCACGGATCCGGGCCACGAGGTGTTCACGACCGAGTACTTCGGGCCGGTCCTCGCGGTGCACGTCTACGACGACGCCGACTACGACACGGTGCTGACCCAGATGGAATCGGTGGCGCCGTACGCCCTGACCGGAGCGGTGATCGCCCAGGACCGGGCCGCCATCGCGCACGCCGAGCGGTTCCTGCGCTTCGCGGCCGGCAACTTCTACGTCAACGACAAGCCCACCGGCGCCGTCGTCGGCCAGCAGCCCTTCGGCGGGGGCCGGGCGTCGGGGACCAACGACAAGGCCGGCGCCGCGCAGAACCTGCTGCGCTGGACCAGCACCCGGGTCGTCAAGGAGACCTTCGTCCCGCCGACCGACCACCGCTACCCGCACATGTCCTGACCGGCGTCACCCGGCCTCCCTGCCGGCGGGCCACCGCACCAGGCCGTCCGCGCCGAGGACGGCGCCCTCGGCCGGCCGGTGCGGGGCGACGCGGCCGTCCGGCATGAGATGGCCGACCGGCAGGCCGCGGGCGAGGACGACGACGTCGGCGACCAGCCGCCGGTGGCAGCGCCACCACACGCTCTCGCTGCACATCACCGCGACGGTGGCGTCCGTCGCCGCCGCGAGCACCTCGTCGAGGGCGGCGGCGAACTCCGGCGTCCGGGTGTGGGCGGCGTAGGCGGCGAACTGCCCGACGGTCCACCACCCGTCGACCACCGGCCCGCCGACCGGCAGCCGGCGCCGTCCGCCGAGGCGCTCCTCCCAGCGGTAGCCGATGCCCAGGCCGGGCAGCCACCCGGTCAGCGCCTCCTGCCGGACGTCGGGGTTGCTGCGGCTGCCCGGGAAGCGGCGCACGTCGACGACCTGCTCGACCCCCGCGGTGGTGAGGCGGGGGCCCAGGACCTCGCGGGACTCGGGGCCGTGGCCCACCGTCAGCAGCGGCACGCCGGCTGCCTACCCCGGCGACGGCCACGACGACGCGCGGGTCATGCTGCTCGACGGGCGACGGCGCCCACGTGGAGGAGGCAGGACGATGGACGGCGGCACGACGGCGCGGGTGTCGCTGTTGCGGGAGCCGGCGATGCAGGCCCTGCTCGCCGTGACCGTGCTCGGCTTCGCCAGCTACTGCCTGACGCTGGCGTCGCTGCCCACCTACGCCGTCGTGGGCGGTGCGCGGGAGACCACCGCGGGGGTGGTGACGGCGGTCTTCCTCGTCGTGACCATCGCCGCCCAGGCCGCGGTGCCCGCGCTGACCGCCCGCTTCGGCACGGGCCCGGTGCTGGCCGTGGGCCTGGTCGCGATGGGTCTGCCCTCGCCGTTCTACGCGCTGGACGACGGGCTGCTCTGGCTGTCGTGGCTCTCGGCGGTCCGCGGCATCGGCTTCGGGATCATCACCGTGCTCGGGGCCCTGCTGGCCGCGGCGGTGGCGCCGCCGGAGCGCCGCGGCGAGTCGATCGGCCTGTACGGCCTGGCCATCGCCCTGCCCAACCTGGTCGCCGTCCCGGCCGGGGTGGCGCTGGTGCTCGCGGGGCACGCGGCGTGGCTGGCGTGGCTGGCGGCCTCGCCGCTGCTGGGCCTGCTCTTCCTGCCCGCCCTGATGCGTGCCTCGGCTCCCGTGGCGCCCTCCCCCGGAGGTGGGGCGGCCGGCCGGGCGGTCCGCGCGTCGCTGGCGCCGTCGGGCGTGCTGCTCGTCGTCACCCTCGCGGGCGGCGGGGTGGTGACCTTCCTGCCGATCGAGCGTCCGGACGGCGTCCTGGCGACCGTGGCGCTGCTGCTCCTCGGGGTCACCACCGCCCTGGCGCGGTGGCGGGTGGGCGTGCTCGCCGACCGGCTGGGCACCCGCGTGCTGCTGCCGGCGGGTCTGGCGGTGGGCGCCGTCGGCATGGCGCTGCTGGGCTTCGGGCTGGACGGGGGCGACGGCTGGCTGCTGGCCGCCGCCGCGCTGTTCGGGATCTGCTACGGCTCGGTGCAGAACCTGACGCTGCTCACGGCCTTCGCCCGGGCCGGGGCCGGCGGGGCGACGGCGGCCAGCGCCATGTGGAACGCCTCGTTCGACGCGGGGACCGCGATGGGCGCGCTGGCGCTGGGCTGGGTGGCCGGCGGGCTCGGCCTGTCGTGGACCTACGTGCTGGTCGCCGCCCTGCTCGCCGCCTCCCTGCCGCTGGCCGTGGCCGCCGCCCGCCCGGTCACCCCGCCGCCGTAGGCATCGGATCCCATACCCGCGTCGGAGTGCTCCGGACGGGGGTGTGGGATCCGATGCCTCGCGCGTCCCCTAGCCGGCGAGGCGGTCGGCGGCCTCGCGGAGCCGGCGGAGCAGCAGGACCTCCTCGGCCGCCCGCCGCAGCCACACCCGGAGCCCGGCCGGGTCGGTGCGGGCGCGGTCCCGCATCACGCCCAGGTGCACCTGCCGGGTGGCGGCCTGTGCCCGCTGCGCCGGCGGCAGCGCGCGCCCCTCCGTCCGGGCGATGGCGGTGAGACCGGCGCCGAGGAAGGCGAGGTCGCGCACCTCGGTGAGCTCCTCCAGCAGGGCCTCGGCGGCGCCTCCACCGCCGGCCTCGTCGTCGGCGAGGCGGCGGAGCAGCTCGTCGGCGCGGTCGCGGCCGGCGGTGAGGTCATCGGGAGCGGTCATCGCTCCACTCTCGCACCGCGTACCCGGCTCCCCTCAGGATCCCGCCGCGAGCTCGCGGGTGGTGGGGGGAGGAGGCCCTGTCTCAGGCGTCCCGGCGGCGGAAGGCCACCGCCGCGACCACCAGCAGCACGGTCACCTCCGCGGCGAAGACCGCGAAGCCGGGCCAGGGCTCCAGCAGGTCCGGGTTGAACGACACCGGGGTGGCCACCGGGGAGCCGGCGTTCCCGGGCAGCACCTTCGCCACCCACTCGCCCCACGTACCGGGGAGCAGGAACGCCATGTTGCCGACGACGAAGACCAGCCCGAGCACCGTGGACAGCGCCGCGGCCGTGTGCCGCACCAGCAGGCCCACCGCCATCGACAGCAGCCCGAGCCCGGCCAGGTAGAGCCCGCTGCCGAACAGCGCGCGCAGCACGCCGTCGTCGTCCAGGGCCAGCCCGATGCCCTCGGCGGAGAGGAACGCGTTGCCGCCCAGGTAGCCGGCGAAGGCGGTGACCGTCCCGGCGACCAGCAGCGTGCCGGTGAGGACGATCGCCTTGGCGGCCAGCACCGAACCGC
Source organism: Trujillonella endophytica (assembly GCF_019799905.1). GTDB lineage: Bacteria > Actinomycetota > Actinomycetes > Mycobacteriales > Geodermatophilaceae > Trujillonella > Trujillonella endophyticus_A. The sequence continues at coordinate 96,128 of NZ_JABGCI010000014.1, forward strand.
GCCGGGGGACGGCGGCCAGGGTCGCCCGGATCATCCCGGTGCCGTACTCGCTGGTCGCCACGAGCGTGCCGAGCACGACGGCGGTGACCTGGGCGATCATCAGCCCCCAGGTGATGAACGAGCCCGGCGCCTCGTCGATCTCGCTGTCGGCCAGCGCCGCGGCGCTGGTCGCGCACACCAGCACGGTGAGCCCGGCGCCCAGCACGAAGAGCATCCCGACCGACCAGGCGGTGGAGCGCACCGACCAGAACTTGATCCACTCGGCCCGCAGCACGTTGCCGGGGCCGGGCCGCGGTGCCCGGGTCGGAGTCGGCGGCGTCGCCAGGGCGGCGGTCATCGCGCGGCCCCCGCGGAGACGGTGCCGTACTCGACGCTGTCGGCGGTGAGGGTCATGAAGGCGTCCTCCAGGGACGAGTGGACGAGCGTCAGCTCGTGCAGCACGAGGCCGTGCGCGCCGGCGAGGTCGCCGACGCCGGTGGTGTCCAGGCCCTGGACGCGCAGCTCGCCGTCCTCGGCGGCGACGTCGGCGCCGGAACGGCGCAGCACCGCGGCGAGCTCGCCGGCCTGCGGGCTGCGGACCCGCACGTGCGCTGCTGCGTGCCGGGCGATGAAGTCCGCCGTCGGGCAGTCGGCGAGCACCCGGCCACGGCCGATGACGACGAGGTGGTCGGCGGTCAGCGCCATCTCCGCCATGAGGTGGCTGGAGACGAACACCGTGCGGCCCTCGGCGGCCAGTTCCCGGGCGAGGGTGCGGACCCACCGGATGCCCTCGGGGTCCAGCCCGTTGACCGGTTCGTCGAGGACGATGACCGCCGGGTGGCCCAGCAGGGCCACGGCGATGCCGAGGCGCTGGCCCATGCCGAGGGAGAACCGCCCGACCCGCTGGTCGGCCACGCTCTCCAGGCCGACCAGGCCCAGCACGTCGTCGACGCGGGAGGCGGGCAGGCCGTTGCTCGCGGCCAGCCAGCGCAGGTGGTTGCGGGCGGTGCGGCCCGGGTGCACGGCGCGGGCCTCCAGGAGGGCACCGACCTCGCGCAGCGGCGCGGGCGAGTCGGTGTAGCGGTGGCCGTTGACGGTGATGCTGCCGCTGGTGGGCCGGTCCAGGCCCAGGAGCATCCGCATCGTCGTGGACTTGCCGGCGCCGTTGGGGCCGAGGAAGCCGGTGACCCGGCCGGGCTCGACGGTGAAGGAGATGCCGTCGACGGCGGTGCGGGTGCCGTAGGTCTTGGTGAGGGCGTCGGCGACGATCACGACGCGGACCCGGAGGGGGGAGTGGAGGTCATGGGGTCGAGGCTGTCGGCCGGGAGCCGCCCGGTACATCGGGGAGCGCCCTGACCCGACCCCCATCCGTCCCTCAGGGGAGTGCTCCCTGGGGGGAGCCCGCTCACTCCGTGTCCGGGCTCCCCGGGTGGTAGGCGATGAGCTGTACGGACTGGCCACCGCGGGTGCGCAGGAACGAGCTCTCCGCCAGCGCCGCCGCGATGGGGAACGGCTCCCGCTCGGACGTCAGCCCCCGGCCGACGAGAGTCGCGTGCGTGGCCGGGAGATCGGCGGGGTCGGAGACGAGGAAGGCGGTGTGCACCCAGGCCCCGGTGGGCGTGGCGACCTCGATCAGCTCGAGCTTGGCCGGCCCGGCGCGCAGCATCGCGATCCGCTTCCCGGTCGGGCCGTGCAGACCCCAGCGGACGAGCCGCATCCCGAGGCGGAGGTGGTCCTCGACGTCCTCGTCGATGCGCGTGGTCTCCAGCCCGTGGTGGTCCACGGGCAGCAGCGGGTACGGCGTCCCCACCGGGTCAGGCCTGCACGGACTCGGCGTCGGCGAGACGCGCGACGAAGGCCTCGGACGCGGCGGTGGCCGTGGTGTGCTCCCGCTCGCGGTGGCTGGTGATCAGGTGCCGGCTCTGCCAGGCCCGGACGGTGACCGGCTCGAACAGCGGGCCCTCGTCCCCGATGTGGGATTCCAGGGGCGCGACGACGGTGTCGACCGAAGCGTTGAAGAAGGTGGGCAGTGTGAAGCGGGAGCTGTGAGGGTCGCGAGCGGCGACGACCCGGTGGCGGGTGGCCGGCCAGCGGCCGTTCGTCCAGCGGTACATCAGCTCGCCGATGTTGACGACGAACGCCGCGTCGTCCGTCGGGACGGTGTACCACTCACCGTCCGAGGCGAGGATCTGCAGCCCGTCGTATGTGCCGCGCTGGTGCAGCAGGGTCAGCATCCCGCCGTCGAAGTGGGAGTCGAAGATGACCGCCTCGTCGGTCCGCCCGGGGTCCCCGTGCGCGGGGTAGGAGCGGATGGTGGACGTCGTCGTGTCGAGCACCAGCGCCGCGTCGAAGTGGTCGAGGGGCTGGTCCAGCGCGACGGCGAAGGCGCGCATCAGGTGCCGCCCGACGGCCCGGGTACGGCTGCTGAGCGCGCCCATCGCCTCGGCGAACCCGTCCACGGGCGGCCAGACGTTCTCGGCGAAGAAGGGGAGGTGCTCCTCCGCGATGCCGTGCGCCCGCGCGTCCTCCGGACCGTCGAAGCGCGCGACGGTGAAGCCTTCGGACACCAGGCCGCCGGTCCTGTCGTAGTTGCGCATCAGACCCCGGTAGGGGTGACCGGACGGCGACCCGAGCGTCGCCTTGACCTCCTCGGGCAGCGACATCAGCGACTCCGCGACGCGGTAGGCCGCGTCGAAGTACGCGGTGTCGATGCCGTGGCCGACGATCTGGAAGAAACCGGTCGTGGTGGCCGCCCGCTGGATCTGCCGGGGAGCGGTCACGAGGTCCGATCCGTCGACGAAGCGGCTGATCTCGATCACCGGCACGAGGTCGGGGGACGCGACGGGGGTCATGGGTCTCTCCTGGGGCAGCGGGGACGGGGGAGCGGCAGGCGAGGCGTCACTGCCAGCGGACGACCAGGCGCTCGACCACGCCGACCGCGCCGAGGCTGACCAGGGACACCAGCGCGGACAGGAAGATGGCCGCCCACATCTGGGGCAGGTCGAGGTACTTCGTCGACGTGATGATGACCGCGCCGATGCCCTCGACCGACCCGGTGAACTCCGAGACGATCGCACCGATGATCGCGAGCGTTGCGCACGTCTTCCCGGCCGCGAACAGGAACGGCAGGCTGGCCGGCAGGCGCAGCTGCCAGAACACCTCCGTGCGGGTCGCCGCCATCGAGCGAAAGACGTCGAGCATCTCGCCGGGCACCGACCGCAGGCCCGCGATGGCGTTGATCAGCATCGGGAAGAAGGTGATCAGCGCGACGATCAGGATGTGCGGCAGCTTGCCGAACCCGAACGCCACGATGAGTGCGGGCGCGACGGCCAGCACGGGCGTCGCGTGCACCAGCACGGCGACCGGCATCAGCGCCGCATGCAGCAGCGGCACGTGCACGATGAGGACGGCCAGCGCGAGCGCCACACCGATGCCGATGACGAAGCCCATGGCCGCCGAGCTCATCGTGTAGCCGAGATTGCCCAGGTAGAACTCCGGGTCGTCGACGAGGCTGCGACCCACGTCCGGCAGCGCCGGGAGCACGCTCGTCTGCACGGTGGCGACCCACTCCCACAGCGCGGCGAGCACGGCGAAGGTGACCACCGGCGGCAGCACCCGCTTCGGCCAGCCGGCCGTCCGCCGCCGTCGTCGCGGCGCGCGCGGTACTGCCGGGACCCCGGCCAGGGTCGGCGCCTCCGTCCGCGCCGCCGTGACCCCGGCGGTCACGCGCCACGCCCCTCGGCGACGGCCGCCCGGAGGCGGGCGACCGTGCGGCGGAACCCGGGGTCGTCCTCGATGCCCGCGGCCCGCGGCCGGGGGAGGTCCACCTCGATCACCGTGTGGATGCGCCCGGGCCGGGCCGACATCACGACGACCGTGTCGGAGAGCAGGACCGCCTCGGTGGCCGAGTGGGTCACGAAGACGACGGTCTTGCGGTGGCGCTCCCACATGTCCAGCAGCTGGTAGCGGAGCTCTTCGCGCGTCAGCTCGTCGAGTGCGGAGAACGGCTCGTCCATGAGCATCAGCGGCGCGTCCTGCACGAAGCCGCGTGCCAGGGACACCCGCTGCCGCATGCCGCCCGACAGCTGGTCGGGGCGCAGGTCGGTCGCGGCGGCCAGCCCCATCTGGCCGAGCACCTCCATCGGGTCCCCGAGCTCGCGCGTCTGCCCGGCGCGGCGGCCGGCCCTCCGGTTGACCCGCCGGGACAGGTCCGCGTTGCGGCGGGCGCTCTGCCAGGGCAGGAGTGCCGACGACTGCGGGATCCAGGCGATGTTCTTGTCCCGGGCCGCCTGGGCGGGGGTCTGCCCGAACAGCGTCACGTCGCCCTCGTCCTGCGACTGCAGTCCGGCCAGGATGCGCAGCAGCGTGGTCTTGCCGCAGCCGGACGGGCCGAAGAAGGTCACGAAGCTGCCGCGACGGATGGTCAGGTCGATGTCGTCGAGGACCAGGACGTCGGCGCCCGAGCCGGGGAAGGACCGGGACACCCCACGCACCCGGATGCCCGTGTCGGTCAACGTGGGCACCGGGTCACCGCCCCGTGGCCGGCCAGATGAGCTCCGACCCCTCGTAGATGGCGTCCAGGTAGTCGGTCGTGAGGGAGTCCTGCGGGTCCACCGGCGCGTCCACGATGTCGTAGCGGACGATGAGCTCGGCCTCGGGCTCCCACAGCTCCGGCGTGTGATGGCCCAGGCCGTGGCCCTCCAGGAGGTTGTCGGCGATGAGCTCGGCGCCGGCCTGCCAGCGTGCCTTCTGGTTCACCGCGTTGAAGCCCGACGCGGCCCGGCCCTCGGCCCAGCCGATCGCCTCGTCGAGGTTCCCCTCGCTCTCCTCGATCCACGAGTAGGCCTGGAAGGAGGCCCGGAGGAAGTCCTCCACGGCGGTGGGGTTGTCGGCCGCCCACTCGGTGTTGGCCGCGACCACGGAGAACGTCCCCTCGACGCCGTGCTCGGCGGGGACCCACACGTCGACGTCGGCACCGGCTCGCTCGAGGACGCCGGGCTCGTTGTCCAGGTAGCCGGTGAGCGCGTCGACGTCGCCGTTGGGCAGGATCATCGGGTCGAATCCGACGGAGGCCAGCTGCACCCCGCCCAGGTCGACCCCCTCGCTCTCCAACATCGCCCGCACCTGTGCGGGCATCACGATCTTGTAGCCGAGGGTCATCCCCTCGAGGTCCTGGAGCGACTGGACCTCCCCGGCCCGGGTCATCAGGGCGACCTGGCCCACGGCGCCGTAGGTGGCGACCCCGGTGATCTGTGCGCCGTTGGCGATCGCCGTCATGGCGTCGCTCGCGCTGCCGAGCCCGGCGATCTGGACCGTGCCGGCGCTGAGCAGCTGGGCGTTGTTCTCGGCCGAGGGCTGCAGCTCGACGTCGAGGCACAGGTCCTCGAAGTAGCCGAGCTCCTCGGCGGCGAGGACGTTGAGGATCGCCACGCTGCCGCCCAGGTCGAAGGAGGAGAGGTAGGTGATCGGACCGGCGTCCTGGTTCTGCTGGCAGCGCTCGGCGTCGATGAGCTCGGTGGCCGCTGCCGGCGCCGGGTCCTCCTCTCCGCAGGCGGCCAGGACGAGGGCGGAGGAGAGGGCGAGGGACGTGGCGGTACGCCGCGGGGTGCCGGATCTCATGAGGGGTCCTCGGGTCGGGAGGGATGGGGAGGGACCGGGGCGGAGCAGGGCTCGACTCGTCGCTGAGCGAGAGCGGGTCAGTCGTCGAGCTGTTCGGGGGCGCGCAGGTCGCGCGCGGCAGCACCCGGCGCGGAGTCACGGGCGGCGAAGAAGCTGGCGCCCAGCTTCCCGGGGTTGAGGATTCCGTGAGGGTCGCAGCGGTCCTTGAGCGCGAGGGTCTCCGCGACGTCGCCGACGAAGCCGCCCTCCTCCACCACGTAGCTGTGCGGGTTGAGGACGACGACGCCGATGGAGGCGCAGAACTCGATCAGGGCGTCCAACGCCGCGGTGTGGTCCGGCAGCCCCATCAGCGGCGGGATGCCCATGCACCGCACACCGCCCTCCCGGGACCGGTTGACCTCGATGTGCTGGAGGAAGACGCCGGGGTAGCGCGCGGTGACGGCACGCACCTGCTCGAGGAAGCGCCCGCGGTCGTCGGCCGCGTACTCGCACTGCAGCCAGGACGAGCCGGGGTCGGCCCGGCGCGACCAGAGGATGGTGTGGCTGTACGGGAACTGGGTGATGTGGGGCGCGTCGGCCGGCCACGCCGTGCGAGTGCCGCCGTGCCGGTCGACCAGCTCGTCCAGCAGCGGGTCGTCGTCCCCGTCGGACCAGACGAGCACCACGTGGGTGCGGTCGTCGAGGGCGTCGGCGAGCGGGGTGAACATCCGGCCGATCGGGGCCTCCTGCACCGAGGCCAGCCGGGTGTGGACGGCGGAGTCGACCAGGTCCCAGCCGAAGGCGCAGGCGTCGCCGAGGTCGGTGAAGGCGACGTAGGAGGCCACGTACTCGTGCCGGGGGACCAGCCGCAGCTCGACGCGGGTGATCACCCCGATGGTGCCGTAGGTGTGCAGGACGGCGTTGACCTGCTGGCCCTCGAGGCGGACGACTTGCGGGTCCTCCGTGACCGTGAGCAGCTCGACGGCGAGGACGTTGCCGCTCCACAGGTCGCCGTGCGCCGAGGCGCCGATACCGCCGGACCCGCCGCAGATGAAGCCCGACGCCGTAGCGACCCGGTAGGTGCTCGGCATCACGGCCAGTTCCTGCCCGGTCGCGCGGGCCGCCTCCTCCGCCGTCTTCATCGTCGTCCCGGGGAGGACGGCGATCCGGCCCTCCTCCACGGCGAGGACACCGGCGACGCCCTTGACGTCGACCACCAGGCCGTCCTCCAGGGGGAGGGACTGGCCGTAGTTGCCGGTGCCCGCGCCGCGCATGGTCAGCGGGACCCGGAGGTGCGCCGCGACCGCCACCGTCTCGCGGAGCTCGTCGAGGGAACCGGGCTTGGCGACCGCGGTCACCGTCGTGTCGGCGAGCGCGGACTCGAGGATCGGGCTGTACCAGGAGAAGTCGCGGAGGTAGCGGCCGATCTTCGTCCGGTCCCGCACCACCCGGTCGGTCCCCAGGACGCCCGTCAGGGCGTCCACCAGGTCGTCGGATCGCGGGGTGAGCGTGATGGTCATCGAGGCGTCCCTGGGTCGGACCGGCGCGGACTGCATGCAACTGCCTGCAGGACGCGAGTCAAGACGCGGCCGATGTCGCGTGGACGCCTGACAGGTCAACTCCGCGTTACGGACTACGCACGCTCGTGGTGCGGGGCGACGCACGTGCCCGCAGGCCAACAGGCGGCCGTGGGGAACCGACCCCGAGGGCGCTCCCGTCGTCGGCGCGGCACTCGCTGCTGCACGCAACCCGGTGCGCGAGCTGCAGGAGACGCCGCGGCCCTCGAGCCGCCTCCGCCGCTGAAGCGGCTGGCTGAGAGCAACCGGTGCAGCGTTGCATGCAGCGCTATGCTGCGCCTTCGCGAAGCCCGAGGAGGGTGACGGATGGCCGGACGATCAGCGACGCCACCGGTGGGGCACGTCTCCTCGGCGGGGCCGGACATCGGCGGCTCGCTGGCGGACCTCGCCTACCGGGAGCTGCGCCGCAGCATCCTTGCCGGCGGCCGGCCGCCGGGGACGGCGCTGAGCGTCTCGGCGCTCGCTCGCGAGATGGGGCTCAGCCGCAGTCCGGTGCGCGAGGCGGTGCAGCGGCTGATCCACGACGGCCTGGCCACCCACCTGCCGCACCGAGGGGCACAGGTCGTCGCGCTGGACCGCGGCGAGCTCATGGAGATCTACGAGGTGAAGGAGCCGCTCGAGGCGCTGGCCTCGCGGCTGGCCACCCCGAGATTCACGGAGGCGGACGTGCGCCGCCTGCAGGAGATGCTGGCCGAGCAGGACCGGGCCGTCGCGCCGCCGTTCCGGGCCGACGAGTCGGCGCTGATGGAGCTCGACCGCGAGTTCCACTCCTACATCCACCGGGTCGCGGGCAACCGGGTCCTCTGCGAGACCATCGCGGCCTGGTCCTCGCGGACGAACCTGGCTTTCCCGAGCGGGTGGGCCAACCCCGAGTACGCCGCGCTGTCCGTGGCCGAGCACCACGAGATCGCACGGGCCATCATCAGCGGCGACGCGGCCGAGGCCGAGCGGGTCACCGCCCGGCACGTGCGGCTCGTGCGCATCCGCCTCGCGCGGTGGCAGGCGCGGGTCTCCTCCGCGGGCGAGGTCCCCGACGGCAGGGTGGGCGTGCCGGGCGTCCGCGACGCCGGTTCCTGAGCGCGGTCCGGCCGGCCGTCGCGGTCAGGCCGCGGCGCGGACCGGGTGCAGCTGCGCGGCGAGGTCGACGGCGGCGGCGCGACCGGCCCGGTTGGCGCCGATGGTGCTGGCCGACGGGCCGTAGCCGACCAGGTGCAGCCGCGGTTCGCCGACCACCCGGGTGCCGTCGACCGGGATCGCCCCGCCGGGCGCGCGCAGGTGCAGCGGCGCGAGGTGGGCGACGGCGGCGCGGAACCCGGTCGCCCAGAGGATCGCGTCGGCACGCACGGACCGGCCGTCGTCCCACGCCACGCCGTCGGGGGTGATCCGGTCGAACACCGGCAGCCGGTCGAGGACGCCCCGCTCCCGGGCCGCCTGCAGCCACGGCGACACGACCAGGCCGGTGTTGCCGACGACGCTGCCCGGGGAGCGGCCCTCCCGGACCGCCGCGGCCACCCGGGCGACGACCTCGCGGCCGGCGGCCTCGTCGAACGGGCCCTCCCGCCAGACCGGCGGCCGGCGGGTCACCCAGGTCGTCGTCGCCACCTCGCTGATCTCGGCCAGCAGCTGCACCGCGGAGGCGCCGCCGCCCACCACGACCACCGACTGCCCGGCGAACTCGGCCGCCGAGCGGTAGTCGACCGTGTGCAGCTGCCGCCCCCGGAAGGCGTCCTGCCCGGGGTAGCGGGGGACGAACGGGCGGGTCCACGTGCCCGTGGCGTTGACGACGGCGCGGGCGGACCAGTCGCCGCCCGGCGTCTCGACGACGAAGCCCCCGTCGGGGTCCTCGCCGGCCCGGCGCACCGCGGTCACCCGCACCGGCCGGTGCACCGGCAGCGCGAAGCGGCGCTCGTACTCGGCGAAGTAGGCCGGCACCGCCTCGGCGGCGGGCTGCTCGCCCCGGCCGGGGAAGGCCAGGCCGGGCAGGTCGTGCACGCGGTGGGTCGTGCCGACGGTGAGCGAGGGCCACCGGTGCCGCCACGCCCCGCCCGGGCCGCCGTCCCCGTCGAGGACGACGAAGCCGCTCCCGCGGGCGAAGCCGAGGCGGGCCAGGTGGTACGCGGTGCTCAGGCCGCCCTGGCCGGCACCGATCACCACCACCTCGACGTCCCGGCTGCTGCCCACGGTCGGTGAACGCCGCGACCGGCGCCGCGCTTCCTCAGCCGGGCGTGCGGGCCAGTCCGCGCAGCCGGGACCCGGTGACGGTCACCGGGGGTGCCGCCGGGTCGAGCTCGGCGCGGACGGTCACCGCGTCGGGCCGGGCCTCGACCAGGACCACGGGGACCCAGCCCTCCTCCGGCGAGGACCATCACCAGCGCTCCGCGAGCAGGGCCAGCCCGCGCCCGTGCAGGAACGCGGTCGCCTCGTCGCGCTCGGCGAACACGGCCAGCTCGGTGCCGAAGAGGGTGTGCGCGACCCACACGTCGGCGCCGTCGCGCCGCTCGGCGGACAGCCCGCCCACGAGCTCGCCGTCCTCGGGGCGGTGCACGGGCACGTGGGGGGAGGAGGTGGGCACGGAGCCGACGGTAGGGACGTCGGCAAGGCGTTTTCGCAGCTCACCGCATCTTGCGCGGACCTTGCGGGTTCCGGGCGGGACGCCTGCGGTTGGACCTCCAGAGTCTGTCCTGTCGCCGGGAACGCCCGCCGACACGGAGGGACCGAGGGAGACCGCAGTGACCAGCCAGACCGCTCCGAGCACCCGCCGGCGCCGCAACCGTGCCCGCGTGGCGGCCTCGGTCGCCGTCCTGGGTGCCACCGGCGCCGTCGCCGGTCTCGCCACCTACGGCACCTTCACCGACAGCACCAGCCCGGTGGTCACCACGACCGCGACCGGGGTGCTGTCCATCGACCTCAGCCAGGCGGCCGGCGCGGCGACGCTCTCGCTCTTCCCGAACGGCGGCTTCCTGGCCGGCGACTCGGAGAGCAGCCCGATCGACCTGGTCAACGACGGCACCACGGCCCTGTCCCGGGTCTCGCTGGCCTCGCACGCCACGACGTCCAGCGCCCTGGACACCGACGCCGTCCACGGCCTCCAGCTGACCGTGCGCGACTGCTCCGAGGACTGGGCGCAGGCCGGCGGCGTGTGGAGCTGCGCGGGCACCGCGACGACGCTCTACTCCGGCCGGATCCTGCTCGACCAGGCGCTGCCGGCCGTCGACAGCCTCGCGCCCGGCGGGGTCGACCACCTGCTGCTCACCGCGACGCTGCCCGCCACGGCTCCCGACGAGGCCGTCGCCGGCGCCTCGAGCGCGCTCGACTTCACCTTCACGGCGGTCCAGCGGGACGGCGCCGCGCGCTAGAGCCTGCCCCTCGCGGGGCCCGGATCGACCAGCGACTCCGATGCACGGGGGGACGGAGCAGCTGGTCGGGGGGAGCCGGGCCCGGCGAGGAGCGGAACACGGTCGGCAACTGCGACGCACGGGGGGACGCAGCCGCCGACCGGCACGACAGCACCACGGAGGACCCGGATCTGCGATGCACGGGGGGACGCAGCGACGGGTCGGGGGGAACGCGAGGGGCCGGTGCGGACGACAGTCCGCACCGGCCCCTCCGCCGTCCGCCCGTGGTCAGTGCACCGGCAGCGCCAGCTCGTCGATCAGCCGGGCGCAGGTGGCCGGGTCCTCCAGCACCAGGTGGTGGTGCAGGCCGGGCACCCGCGCGGTGCGGACGCCGGGCAGCAGCCCGGCGACCTCGGTGGCCTTGGCGTCGTCCACCACGAGGCTCGCGCCGCCGGACACGTAGGCGACCGGCACCGTGAGCGTGGTCGCCGCGTGCATCACGTGCTCGTCGTAGAGCGTGGGGAACTGCTGGCCCCCGTGCTTCCACGTCCACCCGCCCTCGACGGCGCGGACCGAGTACTCGGCGACCGGCGCGAACAGCTCGGCCGGCGGGTCCGGCTGCGGCGGCGCGAGGCGGAAGGCCGCCACGGCGGCCTCGCGGGTCGGGTAGACCCTCGACGGCCGGGGTGGCGGGAGGGTCCGCCCGCGGAGGGTGTCGGGCATGAGGATCCCGCAGTCGAGCAGCACCAGACCGGCGACGCGGTCCGGGTGCAGACCCCCGGCCAGGACGGCGACCCGGCCGCCCAGGCTGTGCCCGACCACCACGGGCCGCTGCGCGCCGGCGGCATCGGCGACCGCCACCACCTCGCGGGCCCACTGCTGCCCGGAGTAGCCGTCACGGTGCCCGCTGTCGCCGTGCCCGCTGAGGTCGAGGGTGACCACCCGCCAGCGGTCGGCCAGCAGCGGGACGACGGCGTGCCACCAGACGTGGTGGGCGCCGTGGCCGTGCACGAGCACCAGCGCGCGCTCCCCGCTGCCGGTGACGCCGTACCGGATCGGCACGCCCTCGACGACGACCTCGTGCGGCAGGGCGGGGGAGGTGGTGGGCACGGCGGCATGGTGCACCACCCGACGGGCTCCGGTGGGGTCAGGCATCGACCTCGTCGCGCGCCGTCCCGACGGGCGATCCCGACCCGGTGCGGGGGTCCCGCGGGTCCCGCATGCGCAGCAGCACGAGCGTCGCGACCAGCGCGCACGCCGCGGTGAGCAGGAACACCAGGGCGAAGGGCCCGGCCGTCGTCGCGTCGCCGGCGAGCGCGGTGAACAGGCCGATGCCGACGACGGCACCGACCTGGAACCCGGTCTGCTGGAGGGAGGCGGCCAGCCCGACGTCACGCTCGTCGACCGCGGCCCCCTGCGCGGACAGCAGCGCCGGGTTCAGGTAGCCCGAGGCGTACCCGCTGAGCGCGATGGCGATCGCCACGACGACGAGGGAGGACGCCCAGGCGCCGGCCGCCATCGACGCCAGCACGACGGTCAGCGCCGCACCGGCCACCAGGATCACGCGGCGCTCCCCGAAGCGCATGCCCGCCCGGCCCGCGGTGGGCGAGGCCAGCAGGATCGACAACGCCCGGGGCACCGTGAGCAGCGAGGTGACGGCCGCCGTCAGCCCGACGACGCCCTGGAGGAACAGCGGGGTGACGACGAAGTTGCCCATGTACCCGGCGCCGACCAGCACGCTGGCGCCGGTGATCACCCGGACGTTGCGGGAGCCGAGGACGCGCAGCGGCAGCAGCGGCGAGGCCGCCCGCCGCTCGACGAGCACGAGCGCCCAGACGGCGAGGGGCGCGATCACCAGGCAGGCGATCGGCACCGGCGTCGGCCCCCAGACGGCCAGCCGGTTGACCCCGAGGGTGAGCGCGAGGGTCGCGACGGCGAGCGCCAGCGCCCCCGGGACGTCCAGGGAGGTCCGCGCCCGCCCCCGCGGGTCGGCCGACGTGAGCAGCACCGAGAGCACCAGAGCCACGGCGCAGAAGCCGACCTGGCCGACGAAGATCGCGCGCCAGCCGATCAGGTCGACCAGCGGCCCGCCGACGACGACCCCGATGACCGCCGCCGCCGAGGTCGTGGCGCCGATCCGGGCGCTGGCCCGCACCCGCTGGCCGGGTGGGCTCGCGCGGAACAGCAGCGCCACCGCGGTCGGCATCGTGGCGGCGGCGCCGGTCTGGGACAGCGTGCGGGCGGCGATGAGACTGGTCGCGTCCCACGCCAGCGCGCTGCCCAGCGCGAAGACCGTCGCGACGACGATCCCCGTCAGGTACACGCGCCGGTGGCCGAAGATGTCGCCCAGCCGGCCGAACAGCGGCGTCGTGACGGCGGCCGCCAGCAGGGGCGCGGTGGTGACCCAGACGACCGTCGAGGGCCGCGAGCCCAGGTCCTCGGCGATCGGCTGCACGGCGATCGTGAGGATCGTCGACGGGAACGTCGTGGTGAACAGCCCGAGCAGCAGCGCGGCGGTGATCCAGCCGGGCCCGCGGGCGGTCCTCGTGTCCGAAGCCGGCAACCGGTCCTCCAGCATGTGCAGCCAGGACGGCTGGGCGTTTCTGCGGCCGGTCGATGGTCGCACGCGCCGCGGGCTGCCACGTTGGACCGGAAAGGCTTCCCGTGTGAGGGTCGACACGCTGGTGCGGCGCGGACGAGGGGGAGTAGTGGGAGCCGACGAGGGGATCCCGTACGGGCGCAGGCTGACCGAGCTGGCCGGGGACCTGGGGGAGGCCACCGCGCTGGTCGTCGCCGCCGCCGACGGGTCCGAGCGGGAGTACGGCTGGGTCGCCCTGGAGCGGCGGGCGAACCAGATCGCGCACCGGCTGGCCCGCGCGGGGGTGGGCGAGGGAGACCTGATCGCCCTGGGTCTGCCGAGCGACCACGAGCACGTGGTCACGGTCTTCGCGGCGTGGAAGCTCGGCGCCGTCGTCCTGCCGCTGCGGCCGGAGCTGCCCGGCTGGGAACGCGACCGGCTGCTGGCCCTCGCGACGCCGCGCCTGCTCGTCGGGGACTGGCCCGACGCGCCCGCCGGCACGGTGACGTCCGAGGACGTCCGGGCGACGACGGACGAGGACGACACCCCGCCCCCCGGGGACCCCGTGCCGCCCCACGCGCGGCTGATCGCGACGTCGGGCTCGACCGGGACGCCGAAGATCATCGTCGCGCCGTCACCGGGCCGCTACGTGCCCGTGACCACCGTGATCGACGCCGGCCAGTCGGTCCTGGCCGTCTGCCCGCTGTACCACACCAACGGGTTCGCCTCGTGTTTCCTGACGCTGCTCGGCGGGGACCCGGTGGTGCTCGTCGAGCGCTTCGACGCCGCCCGCGTGGTCGACCTGATCGAGCGGCACCGCGTCGCCGCGGCGATCATGGTGCCGACGATGCTCCAGCGCATCGCCCGGCTCGACGGCGTCCGGGAGCGCGACTTCTCCAGCCTGCGGCGGGTGGTCTACGGCGCCGCGGTGCTCCCGGAGTGGGTCACCCGCACCTGGCTGGAGCTCGTCCCGCCCGAGCGCTTCATGTTCACCTACGGGGGCAGCGAGGGCCTGGGGATCGTCGCCTGCACCGGGGTCGAGTGGCTCACCCACCCCGGGACGACGGGGCGCGGGGCGGACTGCGACGTCGCCGTCCGGGACGCCGAGGGGCGCGACCTGCCGCCGGGCGGGATCGGCGAGATCTGGCTGCGGCTGCGCTCGGGGGTGGTCGAGCCCTTCCGCTACCTCGGCGCCGACACCCCCGCGCCGGTCGACGGCGGGTGGCGCAGCTTCGGGGACATGGGCCGGCTGGACGAGGACGGCTTCCTGTACATCGCCGACCGCCGCCAGGACATGATCGTCACCGGGGGCGTGAACGTGTTCCCGGCCGAGGTGGAGACCGCGCTGTCCGAGCACCCCGAGGTGGCCGACGTCGCGGTGGTCGGCGTCCCGGACCCGGAGTGGCAGCGGGCCGTCCACGCCGTCGTCGAGCCCCGCGACCCCGCCGTCCCGCCGTCGGCCGGCGAGCTGCGGGCGTGGTGCAGGGAGCGGCTGTCCGGGCCCAAGGTGCCGAAGGCCTTCGAGTTCGTGGACGAGCTGCCGCGCACGAGCGCCGGCAAGATCAACCGGTCCCGGCTGGCCGCCGAGCGCACGCCGGGCTGACCCCCGTTCCGCCGTCCCGGTGGTCCCGGGCGGCGCCCGCCCAGCGGGGACCGGGCCTGGCTAGGCTCGGCCGGTGGCGAGCGCGCAGGAGGCCGGGCCGCGCCGGCGGGTCCGGATGGAGCGCGGCGACGCCTCCCGGCAGGTGATCCTCGCCACGGCCGAGCGGCTCTTCGCCGAGCGCGGCATCGGGGCGGTGTCCCACCGGCACATCAGCGAGGCCGCCGGACAGCGGAACAGCGCCGCGGTCGGCTACCACTTCGGGGTCAAGGCCGACCTCGTGCGCGCGGTCATCCGGACGCACTCCGAGCCGATCGAGCGGCGGCGCGGGGAGATGGTCGACGGGCTCGGGGCCGCTCCCGGACTGCGGGACTGGGTGGCGTGCCTGGTGCGTCCCTCGACCGACCACCTGGCCGAGCTCGGTGACCCGACCTGGTTCGCGCGCTTCCGGGCGCAGGTGGTGACCGATCCTGCCTTCCGTGAGCTGGCGATGGAGGACAGCGCCGGATCCACGGCCCTGCGCCGGGTCGTCGAGGGCCTGCGCAGCTGCGTGCCCGACCTGCCGCCCGCGGTCTACGAGGAGCGGCGCGCCATGGAGGTCCAGCTGCTGGTGCACGGCTGCGCCGACCGTGAGCGGGCGCTCGCCGAGGGGCGGCCGACGCCGCGGGCCACCTGGCACGAGGCCGCCACGGGCATCGTCGACGCGTTGCTCGGCCTCTGGCTGGCCCCCGTCTCGACCGAGGGGTGAGCGGCGTTCGTGCACCTGTCCACCGCTCCTGCCGGTCGTGACGCGGAGAGGTGCACAGCGGGGCGAGACAGCGCGCCGGACGCGGTTTAAATCAACTGTTGTAATCCATGGCCGCCGTCCGTAGCGTCCGTCACACGGCCGGGCGCGACATCGCGCCGCCGTGTCGAGGACGCGTCCATCCCGAGACATAGGCGCGCGGGTGCCCAGGGTGCTCGCTGCGCGAGGAGGCACCCATGGGACAGCTGGCCGAAGGAATCCGGGTCGTCGATGCCGACACCCACATGACCGAGCGGCACGACCTGTTCACCGAGCGG
>NZ_JABGCI010000132.1 GCF_019799905.1 Trujillonella endophytica
TTAAAATCCTATTATTTGAAAAATGTAATGAAACATTTCCCACTGCAACCGCCCAAACTTTAGCTCCAGTTCCAACTCTAAAAGCAAGCTCCCCTTTTTCAATCTTCCGCATTATCTGAAACCCCTATAACGAATTGCAGATATGATTAGTGGCTCCAGAGTCTACTATCCATGTGTCAGTAGAATCAACCACAAGACAGGTTTCAATGTAGAATGAAAAAGAAGTACCTTTCTTAGCTAGGAGCTTGGGACAATCTTTCTTCCAATGACCTTTGAGGCCACATTTGAAGCATTTCCCTTTAGGCTTTGCATCTGTACCCTTGTCCTTTTTACCACCAGTATTGCCCTTTTTCTGTCCTTTTCCCTTACCTTGCTTCTTCTTAATCTTTTTCCCTTTCGGGTTCAGTTTAGAAGAAGACTGGAAAAGGTGAGCTTGGGCCTTGGGTTTCATGATGGCCTCTGCCGCCTGGAGTTCCTTCATTAACTCCGAAAGGGTCATGTCCATCTTGCTCATATTGAAATTGAGCTTGAACTGATTGAAGGAATCCGGCAGAGTTTCTAGAATCATGTCAGTTTGACTCTCTCCATCAATCTCAGCCCCTAGAATCTCAGCTACATTGAAACAATCCATCATCTTGAGCATATGATCTCTGACGGGTGTTCCTTCAGCCATTCTAGTGATCATGATGGTCCTTATAGCAGCTTGCCTAGCTGGCTTGCTCTTGTCTGCGAACATTTCTGACAAGGACATCATGATTTCGTAGGCTGTGTCCATATGCTCGTGC
>NZ_JABGCI010000133.1 GCF_019799905.1 Trujillonella endophytica
ATACAGCATACTTTGAAGTGCCACGAAGATACCTGAAAACCCTTTTCACAGCGATCCAATGCTCCTTGCCAGGATTAGACATGTACCTGCTCAAAACTCCCACTGCTTGAGCAATATCCGGTCTAGTGCACACCATTGCATACATCAAGCTTCCTACCGCGCTCGCATATGGAATAGATGCCATCTGCTCCCTCTCCTCTTCATTCTGTGGAGACTGTTCTGCAGATAATTTTACTCCCACTGACATAGGAGTCCCGACTGGCTTACAATCCGTCATATTGAATTTCTTCAAGACACCTTCAATATACCTCTCTTGTCCAAGCCAAAGTCGTCGTCTTGCCCGATCCCTCCTTATGTGCATGCCTAAGATAAAATTCGCTGCACCAAGATCTTTCATCTCGAACTGCTTTGCCAAGAGATCCTTGACAGTCCTGATCATCTTCGTGCTATTCCCTATCAAAAGCATATCATCCACATACAAGGTAAGAATAACAAACAACTCACCCTCACGTTTCACATAAACGCAATGATCGGCATGACTGCGAGTGAAACCAATCTGTTGAGCATAGCTGTCAAACTTTTGATACCACATCCTAGGAGATTGCTTCAGCCCATATAAGGATTTCTCCAACTTGCAAACCAAGTTCTCCTTACCTCTGGCAACAAACCCCTCAGGCTGCTTCATGTAAATTTCCTCCTCCAAGTCCCCATGAAGGAATGCCGTTTTGACGTCCATCTGCTCAATTTCCAGATCATAAGCAGCTGCTGCAGATAAAACT
>NZ_JABGCI010000134.1 GCF_019799905.1 Trujillonella endophytica
TCTTTGAGACAAGCATATGACTACTGGCAGGATCAACCAGGTAGCATCCTGTGCGACGCCGGCGCCGCATGAGCCTAACCGACAGGGCCGGAGAGGTCAAGGCGGGCACGGCTGTCGTACGTGTCTAGCGACGAACGCATAGTTTGGGCAAGATAGGGACCGAGGCCCCGTGCCCTCACAAGCTTCCGCATCCGAGAGTACGAGTAGGAACTCATGGGCCATGCCCGCACCACCGAATAGTGGCGAGAGCGTGGAACACGAGAACTACTTCGAGGTCCGCTTCGCACCACAGAGCAGCGCTAAACGGAATGGGACAGAGATCGGGCGACAATTCCTTCGATAGGTAGGCAACACAGGAACCCACAGCAGCGCCCAACGCCCATACAAGGCTTGAGGCATGCATTGAAGAGAGTCATGAGAGGACAGTTCGCTGCACTAGCAGGGAGCCTGCCAACCCTCATAAACCGAAAACCACTCACACGCCATCACGTACACTCAGCACAACCCCCCTCAAACCGCCGCAACTCATGTGGGTGTTAAGCCATACGAATTGACGGAAGCATTGAGTGAGGCCGCACGAGCACCGCTGTGCGTGAAAAAAATTCAACGTAGGGACTCGCGTGGGGGGAGGGGGGAGAAGCAACATTTTATCGAGCAACAATTTTTCGAACGGGACAGGTTGGCTAGGATCGCCTAGGCAATGCATGCGACGGCCGAGAGCTACAAGCATGCACCGCCCTGCGCTGTCGGGGGCTAGCCACGCCCAACCTTGGACTG
>NZ_JABGCI010000135.1 GCF_019799905.1 Trujillonella endophytica
CGGCTATCCCACCTAGCCGAGCCATTCCCTACCGGGCCGGACAAAACCAATAAAGAAACAAATCGATTCACCGAGCAAAAGGAGAGAGAGGGATTCGAACCCTCGATAGTTCTTTGTTTAGAACTATACCGGTTTTCAAGACCGGAGCTATCAACCACTCGGCCATCTCTCCGAAAGACAATTTCTATTTTATTTTTTATTCCCCCAAATAGAACATGGCCATATGAGTTCATACCATCAGTATCTGTAGAAAGATATCAGGTATGAATCTATGGGTCGATCTATCTGTATATGGTCGATCAATCTGTATATATAGATTGATGCAAGATTCAGCATGTCCATTTGTGAAGTAAAAAAAAGTCCCCCTCGACCCCATGTCCGAATAAAGTGGTAAAAAAAAAATGGTGATAAGTCATATAGAATCAATGGATTCATGGTAAAATCCCTCCATGATGCATTTTATTACAATTTTTCGACTGATAGAGGGATCAAATGGTATAGTTCTTTTGTTGGTAGCTTGGAGGATTAGAAGCATGACTATTGCTTTCCAATTGGCTGTTTTTGCATTAATTGCTACTTCATCAATCTTACTGATTAGTGTACCCGTTGTATTTGCTTCTCCTGATGGTTGGTCAAGTAATAAAAATGTTGTATTTTCCGGTACATCATTATGGATTGGATTAGTCTTTCTGGTGGGTATCCTTAATTCTCTCATCTCTTGAACCTATTCGTCCAAGGTCCAAAAATGAAACGACCCCCCCCCGAACTCTTTC
>NZ_JABGCI010000136.1 GCF_019799905.1 Trujillonella endophytica
GCCGTGCTTGGGCAGCCCACGCATGTGCCACAATGCCTTGCCGTGGGCGCGCCTTGCTGCCACGCTGTGGGCTGTTTGTGTGCCACAGTGCCCAGCCGTGGGCACGCCTTGCTGTCATGCCCTGTGCTTGGCCAGTCCATGCATGCGCCACCATGCCTTGGCGTGGGCACGCCTTGCTGCCACGCCTTGGGCTTGGGCTTGGGCAATGCCAAGACGTGGGTCGTTTGCATGCGCCAACAATGCCTTGCCGTAGGCACGCCTTGCTGCCAATTACCACGCCGTGGGCTGTTTGCGTGCCACAATGCCTTGCCGTGGCCACGCCTTGGTGCCATGCCTTGTGCTCGGGCAATGCTATGGCGTGGGTCGTTTGCATGTGCTGCCATGCCTTGTGCTGGGGCAATGCTAAGCCGTGGGTCATTTGCATGTGCCACCATGCCTTGCCGTGGGCGCACGCCTTGCTGCCAATTGCCACGCCGTGGGCTGTTTGCGTGCCACAATGCCTTGCCGTGGCCACGCATTGCTGCCATGCCTTGTGCTTGGGCAATGCTATGCCGTGGGTCATTTGCATGCGCCGCCATGCCTTGCCGTAGGCACGCCTTGTGCTTGGGCAGTGCCACGAAGTGGGCAGTTGGCATGCCACACTCACCCCTTGCCGTATGCACGCCTTGCCACCATGGCTTGTCGCGGGCTGTGCCACGGCTTGGGCGCATGCCCCCCCACCCATGCCTTGTCGCTGGCAGTTGGCATGCCACTCACCCCTTGCCGTATGCAC
>NZ_JABGCI010000137.1 GCF_019799905.1 Trujillonella endophytica
ACTAATAATAAAAGTGGGTCTAAACCTGTTTATTTATATATGTTGATATATAATTTTGATGCATGCGATGTATGGATAATTTATGAAAATGAGACCCTCTTTTACAAAACCCCTATTTTCATAAAATCAAGTTGTAAGGAAGAAGCCTTGGGCTTTATCCTAGCCTCCTACCATTACAAGACAGGTGAGTCTTTATGGTGGATGTGTTTGGCTGCAGATATGTGGGAACACATTCATTGTGAAGGTTCAAACCGGCTTGTTACATATAGGATATCATGAGGTGCGATAATGGGGCTTACCAAGAAACTAACATGTGAGGGATGCCACATTCAATTGACCATACTCATGTGAATGGTAGGTGTAACTTGACTAAAATGTACTATCCAAGAAACTATTATGTGAGGATACTACGATTTTAGAGGCTAAAGGATGATTGGAATTTGCTTAGGTGAAGCATTAGGATAAAGAGTTATCCACTCATTAAGGGTTAGTATCCAAGAAACTAACATGTGAGGTTACTAATTCTTAATGGGACCCCAATCCCTGCTATGGAAATTCATTTTTGAAATTCCCAAGTCTCATCTTAGGGTGTATGGGATTTGAACAAAATAGTGGGAGGAAACATAGAAATTAAAGACCAAAAATTTTATGTTTTATTAATATGAAACTTATATTATTTTCTGTTGTAGATGGCACCTTTAAACCCTCTCTCTCGTATTCTTGATGACAACCGTTTGACTGGCCCAAACTTTAATGAC
>NZ_JABGCI010000138.1 GCF_019799905.1 Trujillonella endophytica
TCCTAGAGGCTATGGTGGAATCATCTTGAACATATAATAAATTAGGTCAAGGCCCCTACCAAACATACATCTCATATATTAATGGGCCTTGGATTAATTATGGACTTTAGGGTGGGTTCATTCTTTGAGCCAAAAAGATGAACCCTAGGTCTATAATGAGGGTTAAGTGATCGTAATTAAAATAATGCAACTATTACATCAAGACTAAAAGATTTTCGAAAAGTCTTGAAGTCCTCGTCAAGTCCTTCTCAAGTACTTGTCTTTTCCTCTCGTACAAGACTCCACCATGCACCTCAAGTCCACCATGCTCCACCAAGTATCCAATATTACATTTAAAATAAAAGAAAGAAGGGGATTAAGGAGATAGGGGATACATAGGGATTGAGAGGGAAAGAGGCATGCAAGCCCCAAATTAATTACATCACTAAATTTAAACAACTTTAAATATAACCCTTAAAATAATCCAAACACATCTAATGCGGCCAATCACATCTCATTTAATTGGTCTTGAGTCCATAATTATCCATTCATATTTATACAAACACATTGCATAAATAAAAACAACAATAAAAGAAAGGCAATGATGGCAATGGCATTTAATTAATTAAAGTCAATATTATTATTATTATTATCTCATAACAATAATAACAATCTTTTAAATCTCATTTAAAACAAAACCATCATATCTCATATGAATGTAAAAGTACCTTTTCTTAAGTAAAACTCCTAATTAACTTAATTAGAGTTTTA
>NZ_JABGCI010000139.1 GCF_019799905.1 Trujillonella endophytica
AGGTCGACGTCAAGGCCGAGACGAGAGAGCGCGAGGAAGGCGGCGGGGGTTGACGAACTCCAAGTCCACTGTTATGGATAATTGAGGCACAAGGCGCAGAGGCGAACAATGACTTGTTCGTCAGGCGTGCCACGTCAAGGATGGCCTTGTACTCTACTGTGGCTTCGCAGGACACGAGGAGTGGGTATGATCTATTTACGTTGCGGGCTCAAGAAAAGCGACACGGGTTGACGAACGAACTCCAACGTTCGAATCGCACTGCCGGCACAAAGTCCGACACTGAAATGAGATATTGGGAAAAAGGCGTAGAGATGCAAATTACTTGTTCTTATGCATATTTACTCGATACGTTGGCGCAACGCGACACGAGGAGTGGGTAACCTCTGTTTACGGTGCGGGCGCAAAGCAAGCCGGCACGGGTTGACGAGCTCCGACGTTCGAACCTCAGTGCCCGACACAAAGACCGTTGAAATGAGATGTTGGAGCAAGGCTTGGGCCCGCACGACACGATGACCTTTTCGCCAGCGTTGGGTTGACGAACGAACCCCAGCGTTCGAAACGCAATGCCCGACACAAAGTATTACACTGAAATTATATAAAATTGGGCGCAGGCAAGTCAAAAGGGCGAATGACCGACCTGTTCGGCCGGCGCAACTTTGAGGCTTGGGAGCCTATGCATATTCTAATGTTATGTTTGCTGTAACGGCGACCGGATAACCTCTATTTATGGGGCGGGCGCAAGCTAGGC
>NZ_JABGCI010000140.1 GCF_019799905.1 Trujillonella endophytica
TTAATCCTTCAATAAAATACTCCTTGTAGCAATATCCATAGATATTTCAACCCATCGTTTTTGATTACGAAAAAGAATTAGACATTACATTAGTTATGACAAGAATTCAATCTCTATGAATATGGATATAGGAAAGAAAGAAAAAAAAATCTCTTTTTTTTTATTTTATTGGAATTGCATTCTTTCTATTTTTTTCGTTGCTATTCTTCTTTCTCAAAAGGGGACTTTAAAAAAAAAGTAAAGGATTATTTCGTTCCTGATAGTCATTTCTTTAATTGGTGGATAGGGGCATACTCTGGATCGGAATGCTGGGGAGTACTGCCTGATCATTTCTACCAACTTAAAGCCCCAATTAGTATTCCTTTTATGCAGAAATGTCCCTTTGGATAATTTACATAATCTCCATTACTAATCCTTTATGTACCTTTGTGTTCCTAACCATCCACATCCACTCATTTTTTTCTCAATCCCCTGTTATGGTAATACATGTATGGTAATACATACAAATGATAGTGAAAACCCCATACAGTTAATCTTTTGAACCCGCTTCAAGCTATGATGACCAATCAACTAATCTTGGGGTAAACAGTCTCTACTGCTTATGTTTACTTCTGCTTAACCCTTGTACATAGGAAATGAGACTCAATCTTTTTACTGCGAATTTAGAAGCTGTTTTCTTTCACTCATATAACTATCTGATTTAGTTCATCAACTCGAATGATGAACAAAAAAATGAAGATATCTATTC
>NZ_JABGCI010000015.1 GCF_019799905.1 Trujillonella endophytica
TGAAGGCGTCGGTGGTCTCGTAGAAGTGGTTGTCGGCGTCGAACACCGGGAAGTCGAGTCGTCGGGACACGAGGTCCTCTCCTCTTTCGTCGGATCGGGCGCCAGGTCGGGGCGATCGACCTGGGAGGGCGCGCAGAAGAACGGCGGCTCCTGCACGCTAGCAGTGTCCTGAGTCACTTTCAAGATCTTGAATGCGATTCAATGACAACTGTCGAAGTGTTCTGCGACACTCGCTCACCGGCTGGGCGCGACCTGCGGCTGGAGGCGGCAGCTGGCCCGGGCCGCGGGGCCGCGACCCGGCCGGTGATGCCGCTCAGGCGGCCAGCGCGCCACTGTCGGCCGGGAAGCCGAGCAGCTTGTTCAGGTTGCCGCCCATGATCTTGGCCTGGTCCTCGACGGGCAGGGTCGCGATCTCGTCGACGAAGCTCGTCGGGTCGTGCAGGCCCTCGGGGTGCGGGTAGTCCGACCCGAAGACGACGTTGTCGGCACCGATCGCCTCCACCACGCCGAGGATGTCCTCCTCGAAGAAGGGGTGGATCATGATCGACCGCTTCAGTGCGACCCGCGGGTCCTCGTCGAAGGCCCCAGGATTGCGGGAGTAGACCTTCTCCATGGTGGTCTGCAGCGGCTTGAGCCAGGCACTGCCGTTCTCCACCGGCATGAAGCGGATGTCCGGGAACCGCGTGGCCAGGCCGTGGCCGACGATCGACGTCACCGTGTCCTTGATGCCGCGGTACTGCGCCCCGAGGATCTTGGAGAACCCCGACGGCTTCTGCCCGAAGGGCAGGAACTCGCCGACGTGGCCCTCCCACTCGTTGAGGTAGCGCTGCTGCCCGTCGTCCGACGAGTGCATCCCGACGAGGATGCCGGCCTCCTGGACCCGCGCCCAGAACGGGTCGTACTCCGGCAGCGCGAAGGAGCGACGGCGGCCGTTGTAGCCGGGGACGGGGGCCGGCCGGATGAGGACGGCCTTGGCACCCCTCTCGACGACGTACTCGAGCTCGGCGATGGCCTTGTCCACCAGCGGGAGCGTGATGACGGGGGTCGGGAAGATCCGGTTCTCGTAGTCGTAGGTCCAGTGCTCGTGCATCCACTCGTTGAGCGCGTGCACCATCACGTGCGTGGCCTCCGGGTCGTCGGCCAGCCGCTCCTCCAACAGGCTGGCCAGGGTCGGCCACATGATCGCCCGGTCGATGTTCAGCTCGTCCAGCAGCTGCAGCCGCGGCCCGGGGTCGAAGAACGCCGGCGGAGACTCGATGTAGCGCGGCAGCCCGGCGACCGGGGCATCACCGGCCTCCTTCTCCATGAACTGCGCCGCACCGCCCACCGGGACGTGCTTGGACGAGGGGTTCTTGGCGCGGAACTCGAGCTCCTGCGCCCCGGGCGGGGCGACCTTGTTGAACGTCGGGTTCGGGATGTACTCGCTGATCGTGTTCTTGAGCGCGATCTTGGTGCGGCCGTTGACTTGGACGTACTTGACGAGACCCGCGTACTCCTCCGGGAGGTACTTGGTGAAGGCGTCGGTGGTCTCGTACATGTGGTTGTCGGCGTCGAACACCGGGAAGTCGAGCCGTCTCGGCACGGGCCTCTCCTCGTCGTCTCCAGGGCGGGCTGGGGGACAGGGGTGCTCCGGCCGGGCACGCCACCGCACCGGGCACCCCGAACGTAGTGGTGTCCTGAGTCACCTTCAATGCCCTGAAACTCCCTCAGTCCTCCCCTCCGCCTGGCAGACTCGAGCCGTGCCGGCAGTCCCGGGGTACGACCCCCGCACCCAGACGGAGACGCAGCGACCCGGCGCGCCCGTGGGCGGCGACACCGGCGCGCCTGCTCCGCTGGACGCGGCGGCGACGGCGCGGGAGCGCCGCCGGCTCGAGCGACTGGAGAGCGGCCGCCGCGAGATCCTCGACGTCGCCGAGCGGCTCTTCGTGGAGCGCGGCTACGAGGGCACGAGCCTGGAGCAGATCGCGGCGGGGTGCGGCTTCTCGGTCGGGAGCATCTACAACTTCTTCCGCAACAAGGACGCGCTCTACTCCGCCGCGCTCGAGCGGCACGCGACGTCCCTGGGCACCTCCTTCCGCGCCTCGGCCGAGGCGGCGGCCAGCGGCATCGACAAGGTCGTCGAGATGGCCCGCGCCGCCGTCCACGACCTGCGCGGCCACCCCCGGCAGGCCCGGCTGACGCTGACGTCGATGGGCGTGGACCTGGACGCCGACGTCGACCGCACCTCGTTCCGCGCCGTGCTCGAGGCGTACGCCGAGGCCATCGGCGAGGGGCAGCGCGACGGGACCGTCCGCGCCGGCAACCCGCGCCACCTCGCCCAGTTCGTCGGCGGGCTCGTCCTCGCGCAGGCCCAGGTCGACGTGGAGATCAGACAGGCTCCCGACGGCATCCCGCTCGAGGACTTCCTCGACATCGTGCGCGGCGCCCTCGCGCGTCCCGCCGCCTGAGCCCTCCTCCTGGTCCTCCGGGAATGGCCCCGGCCCCCGCCCCGTTGCACGGGCCGGTAGTTGAACCTTCAACCCGCGAGGCGAGTCCCATGCAGTTCGGCGTCTTCACCGTCAGCGACGTCACCACCGACCCCACGACCGGCCGCACCCCCAGCGAGGCGGAGCGGATCCAGGCGGTGGTCGCCATCGCGAAGAAGGCCGAGGAGGTCGGGCTCGACGTCTTCGCACTGGGCGAGCACCACAACCCGCCGTTCTTCTCCTCCTCGCCCACGACCACGCTGGCCTACATCGCCGCGCAGACGTCGACGCTGCACCTGTCGACGTCCACCACGCTGATCACCACCAACGACCCGGTGAAGATCGCCGAGGACTACGCGATGCTGCAGCACCTCAGCGGCGGCCGGGTCGACCTGATGATGGGCCGCGGCAACACCGGCCCCGTCTACCCGTGGTTCGGCAAGGACATCCGCGACGGCATCCCCCTGGCCGTGGAGAACTACGCGCTGCTGCGCCGGCTCTGGGACACCGAGGTCGTGGACTGGCAGGGCCGGTACCGGACGCCCCTGCAGGGCTTCACCTCCACGCCGCGGCCGCTGGACGGCGTGCCGCCCTTCGTCTGGCACGGCTCGATCCGCAGCCCGCAGATCGCCGAGCAGGCCGCGTACTACGGCGACGGCTTCTTCGCCAACCACATCTTCTGGCCCAAGGAGCACACCCAGCGGATGGTCGAGTTCTACCGGGGCCGCTTCGCCCACCACGGCCACGGCGACGCCGACCAGGCGATCGTCGGCCTCGGTGGCCAGGTGTTCGTCCGGAGGAACAGCCAGGACGCCGTCCGCGAGTTCCGTCCGTACTTCGACGAGGCACCGGTGTACGGCCACGGCCCGTCCCTGGAGGAGTTCAGCCGGGAGACGCCCCTGACCGTCGGCAGCCCGCAGCAGGTCATCGAGCGCACGCTCGGCTTCCGCGACTACGTCGGCGACTACCAGCGCCAGCTGTTCCTCCTCGACCACGCCGGGCTGCCGCTGAAGACGGTGCTCGAGCAGCTCGACCTCCTCGGCGAGGAGGTCGTGCCGGTGCTGCGCCGGGAGTTCGCCGCGCTCAAGCCGGCCCACGTACCCGACGCCCCCACGCACGCCTCGCGGGTCGAGGCGGCCCGTTCGGTGCAGGCCCCGGCGGAGGTGGCGGCGCGATGACACCACCGCCTGCCACCCGCACGCTCGCCGTCGTCAGCGCGGGCCTGGGCACGCCGTCGTCGACCCGGCTGTTGGCCGACCGGCTGACCGTGGCGACCGTCGAGGCCCTGCGGCAGCGGGGCGACGACGCCACGGTGGAGGTGGTGGAGCTCCGGGAGCACGCCCGCGAGCTCGCCGACCACCTCGTCACCGGCTTCCCGGCCGGCGGTCTGCGCGCGGCGATCGACACGGTGGTCGGCGCCGACGGCCTGATCGCGGTGACGCCGGTGTTCAGCGCCTCCTACAGCGGCCTGTTCAAGACCTTCGTCGACGTGCTCGACCCCGACGCGCTGACCGGCAAGCCCACGCTCCTCGGCGCGACGGCCGGCAGCGCCCGGCACTCCCTGGTGCTCGAGCACGCCATGCGGCCGCTGTTCGCACACCTGCGCGCCATCACCGTGCCGACCGCCGTCTTCGCCGCGGCCGAGGACTGGGCCGACGGCGACGGCGGCTCGCTCGCCCCCCGCATCGGGCGCGCGGCCGGGGAGCTGGCCGACCTGGTCGCCGGGCGGCCGGCACGGGCCGCGTCCCCCGCCGACCCCTTCGCCGACTTCGTCCCCTTCGACCAGTTGCTCGGCGGCCAGGCATAGCCGAAGGACCCCTGCCGCCCACCGCTCGCAGGCTCGCGGACGGGCCCTGAAGGGGGCCCGTCAGCCCTGCGCGTCCTCCGAGGCGGGGGCCGAGCCGCCCTGCGGGGCCTCGCCGTGCATGATCCGGGCGATCGCGGCCCGGTCCGCCGCGGACGGCAGACCCCAGCCGGGCTCGTACCCGTAGACCTGCCCGAGCGGGGTGGACGACGTCTTCCCGTCGAGCAGTTCCACCGTGTTCGTGTCGATCAGCCCCGGGTGCTCCACGCCGCACGCCTCGGCGACCTTGAGCAGGTCCCGGCGGAGCGTGGCGACGTAGTTGGCCAGCCGCACCGACTTCAGCGCGGGGTCCAGGCCACGGGCCAGCCAGGCGTTCTGCGTCGCGACGCCGGTCGGGCAGGTGTCGGTGTGGCACTTCTGGGCCTGGATGCAGCCGATGGCGAGCATCGCCTCCCGCGCGACGTTCACCATGTCGCAGCCCAGGGCGAACGCCACGACGGCCTCACCCGGCAGGCCGAGCTTGCCGCCCCCGATGAACGTGACCTGCTCGTGCAGGCCGCGCCGGGCGAAGGCGGCGTAGACGCGGGCGAACCCCAGCTGGAAGGGCAGCGACACCGAGTCGGCGAAGACCATCGGCGCGGCGCCGGTGCCGCCCTCGCCGCCGTCGATGGTCACGAAGTCCACGCCGCGGCCGGTGGTGGCCATGAGCTCGGTCAGGTCGTCCCAGAAGCCCATGTCGCCGACGGCGGCCTTGATCCCGACCGGCAGCCCGGTCTCGGCGGCCAGCAGCTCCACCCAGTCGAGCATGCTGTCGACGTCGGAGAACTCCGCATGCCGGGACGGGCTCACGCAGGTCTCCCCCACCGGGACCCCGCGGGCCGCGGCGATCTCGGCCGACACCTTCGCGGCCGGCAGCACCCCGCCGAGTCCGGGCTTCGCGCCCTGGCTGAGCTTGACCTCCAGGGCCCGCACCGGCGCGCCGGCGACCAGGTCGCGCAACCGGTCGAGGTCGAAGCGGCCTGAGGAGTCCCGGCAGCCGAAGTAGGCGGTGCCGATCTGGAAGACCAGCTCCCCGCCGTGGCGGTGGTGCACCGACAGCCCGCCCTCGCCGGTGTTCTGCAGGCAGCCGGCCAGGGCCGAGCCCCGGTTCAGCGCCTGGATCGCCGAGCCCGACAGCGAGCCGAAGCTCATCGCGGAGACGTTGACCACCGACGCCGGCCGGAAGGCGTGCCGCCTCCCCCGCGGCCCGCCGAGCACCTTCGCCGAGGGCAGCGGCACGTCCTCGGCCGACGCAGGGTGCGAGGGCGGGACCGCGGACCCGAACGTCTTGTGCTTGATGACCGGGTAGCCGCTCGTGTGCTCCAGGTCGTTGTCGGTGCCGAAGCCGAAGTAGTTGTTCTCCTTCTTCGCCGAGGCGTAGACCCAGCGGCGCTGGTCACGGGTGAACGGCCGCTCCTCCTCGTTGCCGGCGACCAGGTACTGGCGCAGCTCCGGGCCGATCGCCTCCAGCAGGTAGCGGGCGTGCCCGACCACCGGGTAGTTGCGCAGCACGGTGTGCTCCCGCTGGAGCAGGTCCCGGACGGCGACGGCGGCGACCGCCCCCGCTCCGGCCACGGCGGCTCGCACGATCCCTCTCATGCCCTCACCTTG
Source organism: Trujillonella endophytica (assembly GCF_019799905.1). GTDB lineage: Bacteria > Actinomycetota > Actinomycetes > Mycobacteriales > Geodermatophilaceae > Trujillonella > Trujillonella endophyticus_A. The sequence continues at coordinate 5,920 of NZ_JABGCI010000015.1, forward strand.
CTCCTCCGCGGCCCTCCCGGCGAGCGGAGTCGGCGCCGTTCAACGGGCGGGTTCGGACGGGGTGTCGTCGAGGGCGTCGAGCTCGGTCAGGACGTCGGTCAGGGCCGTGGTCGAGCGCTCCACCAGCGGTCGCAGCCTGCGGTAGAGGGCGGCGTCGGTGGGATCGGGCAGCACCGGCTCGGAGACGTCGACCAGCGCCGTCGCCGCGTCGAGGTCCGGGAGCGCGCCCAGGGCGTGCCAGCCCAGCAGGCAGGCGCCGAGGCCGGTGCCCTCCGGGGAGTCGGCGACGCGCACGGGCAGGTCGAGGGCGGCGGCGAGCGTGCGCACCCACAGCCCGGAGGCCACCGCGCCGCCGGTGGCGCGCACCTCCCGGACCGGCAGGCCGGCTCCGTCGAACGCGTCGCGGACGAGGGCGAGCTGCTGGCAGACGCCCTCCACCGCCGCCCGGACCAGGTGCGGACGACGATGCTCCCGGCGCAGCCCGAGGTAGGCGCCACGCAGCCCCGACCGCCACCACGGCGCCCGCTCCCCCAGCAGGTAGGGCAGGCACAGCAGCCCGGCACTGCCGGCCGGGACGCCCTCGGCCTCCGCGAGCAGCCGGGCGTCGAGGTCGTCGGCGGCCTCGCCCTCCGGCCCGCCGGCGCCGACGTCCGGACCGGCGGCCAGCGCCTGCGCGGCCCAGCGCACCACCGAGCCGCCGTTGTTCACCGCTCCCCCGACCACCCAGGCGTCGTCGGTGAGGGCGTAGCAGAACAGCCGGTGGCCCGGGTCCACCGTCGGACCCGGGACGACGACCCGCAGCGCCCCGCTGGTGCCCAGCGACACCGCGGCGACGTCCGGGCGCACCGCGCCGACGCCGAGGTTGGCCAGCACGCCGTCGGAGGCGCCGACGACCACCGGGGTCTCCCGGGGCAGCCCGGTCGCCGCGGCGACCTCCGCGCGCAGCCCCGGCAGCACCGTCGTCGTCGGCAGCACCTCGGCCAGCTGCTCCGGGCGCACCCCGGCGATCTGCAGCGCCTCGGCGTCCCAGCGCCGCGTCCGGATGTCGTAGAGCCCGGTGGCCGAGGCGCAGGAGCGGTCCACGGCGTGCGGCCCGCCGACGAGCGTCGCGACCAGCAGCTCCTTGACCCCGCCCCACCGCGGGACCCGGGCGACCCGATCGGGGTCGGAGGCCTGCTCCCACGAGAGCTTGAGCAGGGGGGACATCGGGTGGACGGGCGTGCCGGTGCGCTCGTGCAGGCCGGCGGCGCGACCGTCGGCCACGAGCGCGGCGGCCCGGGACGCGGCGCGGTCGTCGGCCCAGGTGACCAGGGGGCCCAGGGGGGCGCCGTCGTCGTCCATGGGCACCAGGCCGTGCATCGCCGCGCTCAGGCTGACGGCCACGACCCGGTCACCCCGCTCCCGCGCGGCGGCGGCGACGCCCACGAGGGCCTCCACGAAGGCCCGGGCGAGCCGGGCCGCGTCGAGCTCGGCCCGGCCCGGCTCCGGCACCTGCAGCGGATAGGCGACGCTGACCAGGTCGCGGACCCGCGCGTCGGTCCCCGCCGTGACCGCCTTCGTCGACGTCGTCCCCACGTCCAGTCCCACCACCACGTCCACGCGCCGATCCTGGAGCCCCGCCCCGTCCGGCGCGACCCGCGGTCAGCGGCGGGCGACTCCGCCGCGCAGCCGGGCGGCCACCGCGACGCGCAGCGGGGTCAGCACGACCCCGTCGCGGGCCAGCCGGGCGCGCAGCAGCCGGCGGTGGCGGACGACGCCGACCGCCCCGACGGCCCAGAACAGGTACTGCACGGCGAAGGCCGCCCGGAAGGCGTCCCGGTCGTAGGCCGTCGAGCTCCCCGGCGTGAGCAGGTCGAGGACCACGCCGATGGCCAGGATGGTGAGCAGCGACGCGACGAACCCGCCCACGTTCACCACCCCGCTGGCACTGCCCTGCCGCTCGGCCGGGTTCCAGGTGCGGGCGAAGTCGAAACCGATCATCGACCCCGGCCCGTTCGTGCCCAGGACGACCACCAGGACGACGAGCAGCGGCAGCGGTGCCCGCCCCGGCCACAGCAGGACGACGGTCCAGCCGGCGACCGTCGCCGCCAGGATCGCGAAGACCAGCGTCGAGCGGCGCAGCGGCCAGCGCCCGCACAACCGGCCCAGCACCGGGCCCACGACCATGCCGACGAGGACGAGCAGGGTGAGCAGGGCAGCGGCCGTGCCCGGCGCCAGCCCCTCGCCGAGGGTGAGGAACGGATAACCCCACAGCAGCGCGAACACCGTGCCGGAGAACTGGGTGACCAGGTGCGTGTACAGCCCGATCCGGGTGCCGGACTCCCGCCAGGTCGCGGTCAGCCCCTCCCGGACGGCGGCCATGCCCGGTGCGGCCGGCCGGACGACGCCCGCCGGGGCGTCCCGCAGGGTCGCCAGCACCAGGACCGCGACGAGCACGCCGGCCGCGGCCGCGCCGAGGAAGGTGCTGCGCCAGCCGACGCCGTGGAGCAGCGCGACCAGCGGGGACGCCGCGAGCACCTGGCCGAGCTGGCCGAGGATGCCGGTCAGCTGGGTGATCACCGGCACGGTGGGGCCGGCGAACCACGCACCGACCAGGCGCAGCACGCTGATGAAGGTCATCGCGTCGCCCGCGCCGACCAGCACGCGGGCGGCGACGGCGGTCGGCACGTTGGCGGCCACGGCGAGCACGAGCTGGCCGACGGCCATCGTCAGGCCCCCGGCCACGATCAGCCGCCGCGAGCCGAACCGGTCCAGGGCGACGCCGACCGGCACCTGCATCCCGGCGTAGACGGCCAGCTGCAGCACCACGAACAGGGAGATGGCCGACGCGCCGGCGGAGAACCGCTCCTGCGCCTCGGGGCCGGCGACGCCCAGCGAGGCGCGGTGGAACACCGCCACCACGTAGGACAGCAGGGCGACCAGCCACACGGCGTGGGCGCGCGACGCCGGCGGTGGGCTCACCCCTGGGGAGACACCTGCCGGGGCCCGGATCTTCCGCCGTGCGCCGTGACCTCGCCCACCGCGGGCCCCCGGGTCAGGGGCGCGGGATCTCCGCGAACAGCGGGCGGCCCACCTGCGGGGTGTCCAGGAGGAGCTCGTAGTCGGTGACGTTGCGGGAGACGGAGACGAGCATCGACCCGGGCGCGGTCGGGACGTCGGGGTGCGCCAGCGGCGTGTACTGCAGGTAGCCGACCACGTCGCTGTCCGGGTCCTGGCCCCCCTCGGGCAGGCCGCCCGGCGAGTCCAGCACCGGCCGCCCCGCGGAGAAGGGCCCGGCGGGGAGGTCGGAGACCCAGATCGCCGCCTGGTCCTCGATGTCCCCGCCGAGCTTGGAGTAGGCGACCCACTTCCCGTCGACCAGCTCCACCGAGAGGGTCTGCGACACCCCCTGCAGGGCGCTCAGGATGGGTGCGGAGCGGGAGCTGTCGGCCTGCCAGCTCGTGCCGTCCCAGTACTCGAGCGCCGAGCCGTCCATGACGTCGGCGGCCGGCAGCCGGGAGACGTACAGCTCGTGGCCGTAGGTGAAGGCCTCGCCGGTGCTGCGGGTGCCGTAGAGGTAGATCCAGTCCCCGTCGAGGACCGACGCCGCCCCCCAGTGGATCGAGTCGAGGTCGGCGGAGTCGGCGGTCAGCTGCGCGGCCCGGTCCAGCCGGGGCACGCCGTCGGCACCCACGGTGTAGACCGACACCGTCGTCCCCCGGACCACGAAGTCCCACATCCGGTCCCCGCGCTGCACCCGGGAGCAGAGGACGACGACGACGTCGGTCACGTCGGCCGCCTCGTCGGGGCCCGGCTCCAGCCGCAGCACCGACATCGGCCAGACCGTGAGCTCGTTGGGGTCCAGCGGCAGGATCGGGCCGCGCTCCTCGGTGACCAGCTGCGAGATGCAGGTGCCCGACGTGACGAGCATGGAGTTGTCGACCATGCGCGGCAGCTCCGGCAGGACCTCCTCCGCCCGGATCGTGTCACCCCACAGCCAGACGACCCGGCCGTCGGCGAGGCCCGCGCTGGCCCCGAGGTCGGCGGACTGCCAGTGGGTGAGGTCGAGCTCCTCGAACGCCTCGTTGAAGTCGTCGGCGGTCAGGACCGCCCCGGGTTCCGGCGCGGGGCACTCCGGCTCCAGCGTCGCGGTGGCCGCCGACGCGGCCGGGGACACGGCCACCAGCGCCGACTGCGGCTCCCCCGAGACCTGCTCCCCCTCGGGCGCCTCCAGCCGCAGGCAGCCGGCCATCAGCAGCCCGACGACGGGCAGGAGGGCAGCGCGACGGCGGGACACGCCCCCATGGTGCCTGATCACGCCGACCTCACCGCGCCTGCGCACCGCTGCCCGGGGTGCGCCGGCGCAGCGACAGCACGGGCAGGACGCCGGCCACGACCGCGGCGAGCGCGAGGAGGGCCGCCACCTGCCGGGCCGTCCCGGTGCCGTCCGGGTCGGCGAGCAGCATCCCGCCGGCGGCCAGCATCGCGCCGGCGGCGACGGTCCCGAGGACGGCCGAGCGGCGGGAGCCGCTGACCTGGCCGACCAGCCACAGCCCGGCGACCGCGGCCAGGGCGAACACCCCACCGACCAGGGCCGAGCCGACCGCTGCGGCGACCACGACCGCGAGCCCCGCCAGCACCGCCGCCGCGCCCGCGAGCCGGCCGGACCGCCGGCGCGGGCCGCCGCGGACCGGCCGCCGTACGGGCAGCACCGCGAGCACGAGGAGGACCGCCACGGCCGCCGCGCCACCGGCGAGGACCGTCCGGTAGTCCGCGCCCGGCGGGAAGTCGAGCCGGACCGTGCCCGCCGGGCCGGCCGGCAGGACGTACCCCTGCTGCCAGCCGTCGACGGGAACCGCCTCGAGCCGCTCGCCGTCCAGCTCCGCCGTCCAGCCGGGATTGGTGTTCTCGGGGACCACGAGCAGGGTCGGCTCGCTGCGCTCGGCCACCTCGACGGTGCGGTGCTCTGCGTCCCAGCGGCCCACCTCGGCCTGCTCGCGGACGCCGTCGGTCTCCTTCACCTGCCGGCCGAAGCGGGTGAGGGTGAGCGAGTCGACGGCGAAGGCCGGGCTGCTGCGGGAGACGACCCGGTGCTCACCGGGGGGCAGCCGCAGCGCGGGGATGGCGTCGCACGGCTTGGTGCGCACGGGGTCGCCGGCCAGCAGCTCGCCGACCGTGGTGCTGACCTCGGTCCGGATGACCGCCGCGTCGACCCGGATCGTCGGGCCGCCCTCGCTCGCGCAGGACAGGAAGACCGGGGTCTCCGGGTCGGTCGCCCGGTTGGGCCCGCCGACCTCGAGCTCGCTGACGCCGATGCCCACCGCCGACTCCCAGCGGGTGCCGGGGTCGACCGACCGCAGCTCGTCGGGCAGGTCGAAGGTGACGGTCAGCCGGTCGGTGACCACCGGCGCGAAGGAGACGGTGCCGTCGTCGGCCAGCCGGAGCGTGCGGAGGAGGCCGCCGCCGTCGTCGACGGTGACCGCGGTCGGCACCGAGGCGGCCAGCCCGGGAGCGGTGACCACGCGCAGCGAGTCGACCGTGCGGGGCGCGGGGAACGTGAGCGTGAGGCTGGGGCGCCGGTCGTCGCCCGCGGACACCCACGCCGTCGCCGGGTCGCCGTCCATGGCCGCGACGGCGCTGCCCCGAGGGTCGTCGACGGCAGAGCTGCTGGCCGTGACCGGGATGGTCCGGCGGACCGAGGTGAGCAGCTCGTCCAGCGCCGCGCCGGGACGGGCGACCGCCGTGGCCCTGAGGTCGTAGTCGGCCCAGGCGGCCACGGAGAACGTGCGGTCCAGCCAGATCGGCTCCTCCGACCCGGTGGCCAGCGCACCGGCGCACAGCGGCGCGCCCGAGGCGTCGACGACGCAGCCGGGCCGGCCGCGCTCGGCGTCGAAGGCGTAGGCGGTCACCGGCTCGGCCGACTCGGGCACGAGCACCGAGCGCTGCACGCTCACGCCCGGGATCCGGACGTCGGCCAGCGCCAGCGCCTCCGGGTCGTCGGGCGTCGTGGCCGCGATGGTGAGCGAGGTGGTGTACCCGGGGGGCAGCGTCAGTTCCTGCTCCTCGCCGGTGTCGGCCACCGGCACGGTGACCTCGCCGGCGTCGGTGGCCAGGCGGAGCTCGGTGGGCCGGGCCACGCCCGGCTCCTCACCGAGGGACACCACGACGGTGGTCGCCACGAACTGCCGGTCGGTGGTCAGCCGCCACCACGGGGCCTCGCCCGACTCGTCCCACGGGGCCGGCCGCCAGGCGGTCGTCGGGTCGCCGTCCACGGCCGACCAGGGCTGGGTGTCCATGCGGGTGGCGACGAAGCCGCTCGGGTCCGAGGCGGAGCTGGAGGCGGTGGGCGTGCCACCGATGTAGTGCACGACGCTCTCGGCCGACGCCGCGGCCGGGACGACGTAGTCGCGGACCGGGGCGTCGAGCCGCAGCGGGTCCTCGACGGTGAGGCCCCCGGAGGTGGCCCCGGCGAGCCGGCCGAAGTTGCGCTCCCGGCGCAGCAGCGCGTCGGTGACCATCGGCGGCGCGACCGCCTGGGGGCTGCCGGCCATGATGGTGGGCCGGCCGGTGACGAGGTCCCGGTCCTCCAGGGTGAGCACCGCCTCGGGCCCGCCGAGCACGGTCACCGACTCCGAGAGCGGCGCCGTCCATGCGCGCGGGGCAGGGTCGGCCACCTCGTAGACCTCGATCGCCGGCGCCGGCTCGTCCAGCCCGGCGTCGTAGACCAGGCCGTCGGCGACGGCCGCCGACGTGCCGACGGGGCCGAAGGACGTCACCGCGGTGATGCCCGGCGACTCCCGCAGCGCCTGGCGCACCAGGACCGAGCGGGTCGACCGCGCGTCGCCGGAGTCCAGGTCGTTGCGCAGCACCAGGTGCGAGATGCCGGCCCGGGCCAGGAAGCGGGTGAGGCCCTCGGAGCCCTCGCCGAGCGCCAGCCGCTCCTCGATGGCGTCCAGCACGCGGATGTGGCCCTCGGGGCTCAACGGGATCGAGGAGCGCACGTCCCACGGCGACTCCGCCAGCGGCTGGATGACCTCGTCGTTGGCCCCGCCCCACTGGTAGGTGCCGAAGGAGGAACCCGGCACGAGCAGCGCCCGCCCGCTGGGCTGCTGGGCCTCGAGGAAGTCCGCCGTCTGCTGCCAGTACCCGGGCACCTCGGTGAAGCCGGCGGGCGGCGCCAGCCGGCCGGCCAGGGCCGGGGAGACGGCGGCGACGAGCGCGAGGACGACGACGGCGAGGACGGCGCGCGAGCCGGTGCGCGCGAGCCGCGGCGCTCCCCGCTGCCCGACCGGTGCGTCCCGTCGGCGCCGGGCCCGGCGGACCAGGACCCCGCCCAGGTGGGCCAGGCCCAGCGCCAGGGGCAGCCGCAGCACGGGGTCGAACTTGTGCACGTTGCGCAGCGGGGCCAGCGCGCCGTCGAGGGCGTCGTGCAGCGGCCCGGACCACAGCCCGTCGACGGCGGCCAGGTGGCCCAGCGAGACCAGGCCCACGCCGGCGAGCAACCCGAGGACCAGCCAGAGCCGCTCGGGCAGGTCCCGGCGGCACAGCGCGACGAGGCCAGCCGCCGCGACGACGACCGTGCCGGCGGCCGGCAGCACGTCGTTGACCAGCGACCAGCCCGCGGGCCAGGTCGGGCCGGCCGGGGTCGCGAGCTCGGCGATCCAGTGGGAGGTCCCGCGGAGCACGCTGAGGACGTCCGTCGGCCCGGTCGTGGCCTGGGCGTTCTCGATGTAGAAGAGGAACGGCGGGCTGAAGCGGCCCAGCAGCAGCAGCGGGCCCGCCCACCACGCCGCCGCCAGGCCGACGGCGAGCACCCACCAGGCGATGAGCCGGCGGCGCACCGGGCCCGCCGGCCGGGTCAGCAGGAAGAGGACCGCGAGCGGCAGGACCGCCGCGGTGGCGACGGCGTTGACGCCGCCGACGCAGAACACGGCCAGCCCCGACAGCATCGCCGCACGCCGCGGCGACCCGTGCCGGGCGACCCCGGCCAGCGGGACGACGACCCAGGGCGCCAGCGCCATGGGGAGGAGCTCGACCGAGGTCTCCCCCATCGCGGTGAGCATGCGAGGGGCCAGTGCGTAGGCGATCCCGGCGACGAGGGCGGTCGCGGGCGTGCCGATCCGCAGGCGGCGGGCCAGCACCAGCACGCCGAGGAAGGCGACGCTCATCAGCAGCGCCCACCACAGCCGCTGCACGACCCACGGGGGCAGGCCGGTGAGGTCCCCCAGGGCGAAGAACGGCCCCATCGGGAAGAAGTAGCCGTACGCCTGGTTCTGCACCTGGCCGGCCGACCCCAGCGGCTCCCACAGCGTGAGCGCGCGGCTCAGGAAACCCCACGGGTCGACCGCGAGGTCGAGCTTGGTGTCGCCGACGATCCGGCCCGGCGCCTGGAGCAGCGCGAGCACGACGAAGCCGAGGCAGACCAGCGCGGGCCCACCGCGGGACAGGAGCCCGGACACCCGCGTCCGCAGCGGCGCGCGCGGCTCGCCGGGCACCGGGGCGTCCGCCGCCGGGGCACCGGCAGGCGTGTCGGTGACGACCGTCGCCATGGGGTCTGCCTCGCCCGGCTCAGGCGGTGGGGACGGAGACCCGAACGGGCTCGTCCTCCACGCTGGGGGTGGCCGCCGGCCGGCTGCGGGCGACGAGCAGGACGCCCAGGACCAGGAGCGCCGCGCCGGCACCGCCGACGGTCCAGGGCAGGACGGACCCGGTCAGGGACCTCCGGTCGAGGACCTCCTGCGCACGGGCGACGCCGTCGGCGACCGACTCGTCGGAGGAGCGGAACGTCCCGGCGAGCAGGACCGGCCCCGAGCTCCCGCCGGGGCCCCGGAGGACGGTGCGCGGGTCCTCCTCGGAGCTGACGACGACTCCGCTGGCCGGCTCGACGAGGAGCGTGCGGGCGTTGCTGTGGACGACGTCCGCGGCGACCGTCCCGCCGTCGTCCTCGCCGAACAGCGCGCCGGGCACCGTGACGCTGCCGACCACCTGCTCGGGGACCTCCTGCTCGAACCGGTACACCTCGAGTCCACCGACCTCCGCCGTGCCGGTGAACCGGGCAGGCAGCGACTGCCGCACGGTCCCGTCCCACACGTCGTGGTCGCGCTGCGGGGTGTCCGGCGGGAACGCCAGCGTCAGGCCGGTGACGTCGACGGGCTCGCCGTCGACCGAACCGGCCGCGCAGGCCACGGCCCCTGCGCTGCGCCGGTCGAGGCAGGCGACCGTGGTGCTCGTGGCGATCAGCGTGCCGTCCCCGTCGCTCGTGGTCGCCTCGGACACCCAGACGGCGGTGTCCCCGTCGGCGTCCCCGGACGCGGCGTCGCCCCGCACCCGGACCGAGAGCGAGACGTCCGTCCCCGTGCGCGGCACGAGGCCGGCCGGGTCGAGATAGGTCGCCTCGCCCACGGCGACGGTCTCGAAGGACGCGTCCAGGGCGAGCTCCTCCGGCGCCGGGGCGAGCCAGAGGCGGACCAGCAGGGCGACGGCCAGCGCACAGCCCCCGAGGCCGACCAGGGTCAGCCCGACGACACGTGCCCGCATGCACTTCCTCTCGCCGCGACGACTCGCGCCCTACAGCCTCGTCAGGGTACGGGAACGCTCGGGCCCGGCGGCGCAGGACGAGCGCGGAGCCCCGACGCGGCGCGGGTCAGCCGACCGCAGGGGTCGCGGTACGTGGTCTCCGCCGGAGCCGCCACGGCCCGCGGACCGGCAGGGCACCGGCGGCGACCGCGGCCAGCGCCGCGACCGCGAGCACCTGCCGTGCCGTGCCCGTGCCGTCCGGCTCGGTCAGCAGCAGCAGGCCCGAGGCGAGGAGCGACCCCGCGGCCACGGCGCCGAGGACGACCCCCCGCCGCCGCCCGGCGCGCCGGCCCACAAGCCAGAGCACGACCAGGGCGACGACGCCGACGACCCCGCCGATCAGTGCCATCCCGAGCGCGACCGCGACGACGGCCCCGGCTGCCACGCGCGCGGCGGAGGCGGTGGACCGGCGCCCCCATCCGAGGGCCCTCGACGGGCGCGCGGGGAGGACGCAGACCAGCGCGAGCAGGAGCACCGCCCCGGCACCTCCGGCGAGGGCCAGCCGGTACACGGCGCCGGGGCCGAAGTCGAGCCGGACGGACCCCGCAGGTCCCTCCGGCAGCACGTAGCCCTGCTGCCACCCGTCGACCGTCACGGCCTCGAGCTCCTCGCCGTCGAGCCGTGCGGTCCATCCGGGGTTCGTGTTCTCCGGCACCACCAGCAGCGTCGGCTCGCTGCGGGCGTCCACCTCCACGCTGCGGTGCTCGGCGTCCCAGCGGCTCCGCTCCGCCGGCGTGCGGCCGCCGGGAGCGGGCTCCGCCGGGGTGCCCGTGCGCGTGAGGGTGACCGAGTCCGCGATGAGCAGCAGGCCGGCGCGGGCCTGCAGCCGGTGCGTCCCGCCGGCGAGGGCGATCTCGGGCACGCCGGCGCAGACCTCCAGCGGGATCGGCTGGACCGCCGTCAGCGCACCCAGTGTCGTGGTCGCCGCGGTCTGCAGCACCACCCCGTCCACCTGCACGTCCGGCCCGGTCCCGCAGGGCAGGGGGACCTCCGTCCCCGGCGCCGGCACCGGATTCGGACCACCGATCTCCAGCTCGCTGACGCCGACCCCCAGCCGCTGCTGCCGGAGGGTCCCGGGGTCGACGGACTCCCGGACCTCGGGCAGCTCGAAGGTGACCGACAGCCGATCGGTCTCCACCGGCGCGAACCGGACACCGCCGTCGTCGTCCAGCCGCACGGTGCGGGGCAGGCCGCCGTCGTCGATGGTCACCGCCGTCGGGGCGGCGGCCGCCGCCTCCGGGCTCGTGACGACCCGCAGCGAGTCGATCGTGCGGACCTCCGGGAAGGTGAGGGTCAGCGTCGGGCGGTGGTCGTCGCTGGCGGCCAGCCACGTGGTCCGCGGGTCCCCGTCGACGGCCGCCGCTGCGCTGGCCCGCGGGTCGTACAGCGAGTAGCTGCTGGCCTCCGTCCGGGGAGCGCCCCGCACTAGCGACAGCATCGCGTCGAACTCGGGCCCCAGCCGCGGCAGCCCCGTTGCGGTGAGCTCGTAGTCCCCGGTCCCGATGCTGTCGAAGACCCGGTCCAGGACGAGGCTCTCCTCGGCCGCGTCGACGAGCGTGGCGGCGCACCGGGGAGTCCCCCCGGCGTCGACGACGCAGCCGGAGCGGCCGGCCGAGACGTCGAAGGCGTAGACCTGGACCGGCTCCTCGGGTCGCGGGGCGACGACCGTCCGCTGCACGTTGACCCCGGGGACGTCCACCTCGGCCAGCGAGAGCCCGGTCCCTCCCGGGGCGTCGGCGGCGGTCACGGAGCCGATGGTCAGGGAGGTGGTCGGCCCCGCGGGCAGCGGCAGGACCTGGGGTTCGCTCGTGTCCTCCACGGGCACCGTGAGCTCACCGGCGTCCGTGGTGAGCCGCAGCTGCGCGGGACGCTCGGCGCCCAGCACGGCGCCGAGCCGGACGACGACGTTCGTGGACGAGAACGGCTCCTCCGTGGTGAGCCGCCACCAGGACGGCGCGGCGTCGTCGCTCCACGGCGCCGGCCGCCAGGCCGTCAGCAGGTCCCGGTCCAGCGCCGACCACGGCTGGGCGTCGAGCTGGGGGGCCTGGAAGCCGTCGGGGTCCGACGCCGAGCTGGACGCCGACAGGCTCCCGTTGAAGTAGGCGACCGCTCCCTCACCGCCGGCCAGCTCGGGCGCCGTGTAGTCGCGGGCGGGGGTGTCCAGCCGGAGCGGGTCGGTCGGGGTCAGGCCGGCCGAGGTGGCGCCGGAGATGCGGCCGAAGTTGCGTTCCCGGCGGACCCACGCGTCGCTGAGCATGACCGGACCCGCCGATCCGCTCCCGTCCCCCGCGGTGACCGTGGGCCGGTCGGTGACCAGACCGCGGTCCTCCAGTGCCAGGACCGCGTCCGGGCCGCCGTGGACGCTCACCGCCGAGGACAGCGGAGCCGTCCAGGCGAGCGGGGCCGCGTCCGACACGGCGTAGACCTGGATCGCAGGGGCCGGCTCGGTCAGCCCGGCGTCGACCACGGGGCCCTCGCTCGTCGCGTCCTCGCCCAGGACCGGTCCGAACTCGGCCACCGGGGTGATCCCCGGCGAGTCCGCCAGGGCCTGCCGGACCGACATCGAGCGGGCCACGGCCGTGCGGGTGTCCAGGTCGTTGCGCAGCACCAGGTGGGAGATGCCGGCCCGGGCGAGGAAGGGACCCAGTCCTGGCGACCCCTCGCCGCGCGACAACCTCCCCTCCACGGCGTCGAGCATGCGGATGTGCCCCTCCGGGGTCAGGGGGATCTGGTTGCGGACGTCCCAGGGCGACTCCGCCAGCGGCTGCATCGGCTCGTCGCCGGTCGTCCCCCAGGCGTACGTGCCGAACGACGAGCCCGGCACCAGCAGCGCCCGCCCGCTCGGTTGCTCGGCCGCGAGGAACGCCGCCGTCTCCCGCCAGTAGCCGGGCACCTCCTCGAAGCCCGTCGGCGGCACGAGTCGTCCGGCCAGCGCGGGGGACGCGGTGGCCACCAGCCCCAGCGTCAGTGCGGCCAGGAGGGCGCGCGAGAACGCCGGAACGGCGGACGCCGACCGCGGGCCTGCGACGGACCCGCCGACCGCTCCGCGCCCACGGCTGTGCCGCACCAGGACCGCCCCCAGGTGCGCCAGGCCCAGCACCAGCGCCAGTCGCAGCACCGGATCGAACTTGTGCACGTTCCGCAGCGGCGCCAGCGGCCCGTCCAGGGCGTCGTTCAGCCGACCCGCCCACAGGCCGTCGACCTCGGCCAGGTGCCCCATCGACACCAGGGCCGCCCCGGTCAGCGTGGCCAGCACCAGCCACCGCCGTTCCGGCAGGTCACGACGGCACAGGGCGGCGAGGCCGGCGGCCGCCAGGACCACCGTGCCCGCGGCCGGCACCGCGTCGTGCACCAGCGACCAGCCCGCAGGCAAGACCGGACCGTTGGCGGAGCCCAGGGTCGCCACCCAGTGCGAGGTGCCGCGCAGCACGCTCAGGACGTCGGTCGGCCCCGTCGTCGCCGTCGCCGGCTCGGTGTAGTCCAGGAACCGCGTGCCGTAGCGGCCCAGCAACAGGAGCGGCCCGGCCCACCAGGCGGTGGCCAACCCCACGGCGAGCACCCACCAGCCGATCAGCCGACGGCGCAGTGGGCCGGGCGGGCGGGTCAGCAGGTACAGCGCGGCCAGCGGCAGAGCGGCCACCGTGGCCACCGCGTTCACCCCGCCGATGCAGAAGACGACCAGACCCGAGCGGGTGGCCGCTCGGCGTGCCGAACCGTGCCGTGCCACCCCGGCCAGCGGCACGAGCACCCACGGCGCCAGCGCCATCGGGATCAACTCGACCGAGGTGGCACCCAGCGCGGTGACCATCCGCGGCGCCAGGGCGTACGCGATGCCGGCGACCAGCGCGGTGGCCGGGGTGCCGATCCGGAGCCTCCGGGCCAGGACCACCACACCGAGGAAGGCCACGCTGAGCAGCAGGGCCAGCCACAGCCGCTGCGTCAGCCATGGAGGCACCCCTAGCACGCGCCCCAGCGCGAAGAACGGCCCCATCGGGAAGAAGTAGCCGTACTCCTGGTTGTGCAGCTGCCCCGCCGCACCCTCCGGCTCCCAGAGCGTCAGCGCCCGGCCCAGGAAGCCGATCGGGTCCACCGCCAGGTCCAGCTTGGTGTCGCCGACCACCTTGCCCGGCTGCTGGAGGACCGACAGCAGCACGAAGCCCAGGCACACGAGTGCCAGCCGATGGCGGGACAGGAGCCCGCAGGCCCCGGTGCGCTCGCGCTGCGCCGGCAACGCGGGAGGAGCCGGGCGCGGAGCGGCCGAGCCGGTCGGCTCCTCGAGACGGATCGTCGCCATGTCGGAGGCCCTGCCGGTGCTCAGGCGACCGGGACGGGCTGCCGGACGGCCCCGTCCCCTGCCTGCTCGACCGGTACCGCGCGGCCGCGCACGAGGAGCAGCCCACCCAGGACCACCAGGACCACGCCCGCTCCCCCCGCCGCCCACGGGACGACGGCACCGGACTCCTCCCGCCGGTCCAGGACCTGCCGCGCCCGGGAGACGGCGTCGGTGACGCTCTCCTCCGACAGGGCGAACGCCCCGCCGAGCAGCACCGCGCCCGGAGCGCCGTCCGGGGATCGCAGAGTCGTCAGCAGGACCTCGTCCGTCGACACGACGACGCCGCTCACCGGCTCGACGAGGAGCGCGCGCGTCGCGCTGTACACGATGTCGACCGGCGCCGTCTCCACTGCCGACCCGACCAGCCGGCCGGACACGGTGAGCGAGCGGAGCACCTGCTCGGGGACGACGTGCTCGTACCGCTGGACCTCCAGGCCGCGGAAGCGCTCGGTGCCCAGGAACCGCACGGGGAAGGCCGCCGCGGCGGTGCTGTCCCACATCATCCGGTCCCGCTCGGGCGTGGCAGGGGGGAAGGCGAGCACCAGACCCTGCACGTCGGTCGACCGACCGTCCACGGCCTCCGCCGCACAGTCGGCCGCTTCCGCGGTGCGCCGGTCGAGGCACACCGTCGTCGTCGCGGTCGAGATCAGCGTCCCGTCCGCGGCGCTGCTGGTCGTGTCGTAGGTCAGCACCGCGGTCCCTCCACTCGCGTCGCCGGGATCCGCGACGCCCGAGTCGGCGTCCCCCTGGACCCGGACCGACACCGACACGTCCTCACCCGTGCGCTGCTCGAGGGTCACCGGGTCCAGGAACGTGACGCCCGTTCCCGACGCGACGGCCTCGAACGGCTCGTCGAGGTGCAGCACGGCGACGGGTGCGGGGGACCCTGCGGGCACCAGGAGAGCGACCAGGAGCGCGCCGCCTCCCAGTCCCGCCAGGGTCAGCCCCACGGCCCGTGCCTGCATGCAACTCTCCTCGCCGGGGACAGCCCAGCCCCGCCGGGACGTATTCGCCTGGGGTTGCTATCACGCCGCGTGACGAAATGCACAGCGCACCCGGGGCACATTCACGCCGGGCGGGGGGAGAACTCCTCCCGCTGTTCCGAAGCGATCACTCCCCGTCACCGGATGTCCCCGCCGCAGGAGGTGGACCCTCGTCGTCACCGCCGGCGCATGACCAGGACCACGTTCCAGCTCGCGAACTCGCGCAGGCCCGGCACCCGCACCACCCATCCCGCCCACCACGGGTGGTACCGCGGGAGCACGGCGAGCAGCTCGACGTCGGGACAGGACCGCGCCCACCGCATCGCCCCACCGGCCGAGACCGCGAACAGCGACTCCCCGAAGCGGTTCTTCGGTTCGGCCCCCGTCTGCCGGCGGAACCGCCGGCGTGCCCGGTGCCCACCCAGGTAGTGCCAGGGCGCGGTCTCGTGCCCGCCGTGCGGCGACAACCACGGGGTGTAGGAGAGGTACACGAGGCCGCCCGGCCGGGTCACCCGGACCATCTCGTCGGCCATGACCCACGGTCGGCGCACGTGCTCGAGCACGTTCGACGAGTAACAGACGTCGACTGCGCCCGTCCGGACCGGCAGTTCCTCGCCGCTCCCCCGCACCGTGCCGGGCTCTGCCGCGCCCCGGGCGGTCATCTCACCGGCGTCGGGCTCCAGCCCGAAGTACGTCGCCCCGGCCTCCCGGAAGGCATCGGCGAAGTAGCCGGCCCCACCCCCGACGTCGAGGACCGTGGTTCCCTCGAGGTCCACCCAGTGCGTGAGTTGGGCGATCGAGTCGGCCGCCAGGATGCGGTAGAAGTGCTCGGGGTCACCCTGTTCCAGCCGGAAGGCTTTGAACAGGGTGACCGACCGTGCGAGGGTGGCCGATCGGTCCATGCATGCACTCCATCCGAGTAGTGAGTACCGCCAGAGGTTCGATGGAGTCTCCCACGTGCATTAATGTGCCCCGAGTGCCCGACCGACCCGTGGACGTCGACGTCCTATTCGTGAACTGGCGCGACCTCAGCCACCCGGAGGGTGGCGGGTCGGAGCGCTACGTGCACGCGGTTGCTGAGGGCCTGGCGGCCGCCGGCTTGCGCGTCACCCTCTTCTGCGCCGCCCATGACCGAGCCCCGGCCGAGGAGGTCGTCAACGGCGTCCGCATCATCCGCCGTGGCAGCCGGCTCAGCGTCTACCCGCGCGCCCTGGCGTTCGTCCGGCGCACCCGACCCCGGCTCGTCGTCGACGTGCAGAACGGGATCCCCTTCGGCAGCACGCTGGTCCGCCGGGGCCCGGTGACCGCGGTCGTCTACCACGTGCACCGCGAGCAGTGGCCGATCGTCTTCGGCAAGGTGATGGGCCGCATCGGGTGGTGGATGGAGTCGCTCGTCGCCCCACGGATCTACCGGCGGTCCCGTTACGTCACGATCTCCGAGGCGACCCGCGCCGAGATGACGGGCCTGGGCATCGACGCCGATCGGATCACCGTCGTCCCCGTCGGCATCGAACCGTTCCCGGTCGTGAAGACGCGCCGCTCCCCCACCCCGGAGCTCGTCGCGCTGGGCCGGCTCGTGCCGCACAAGCGGGTCGAGCACGCCCTGGAGGTCCTCGCCCGGCTGAGCGACCGCTGGCCGGACCTGCGCCTGACGGTGATCGGGGACGGCTGGTGGGAGGACCAGCTGCGTGCCCACGCCGAGCGGCTGGGCGTCTCCGAGCGGGTCGTCTTCGCCGGCTTCGTGGACGAGCACGACAAGCACGAGCTCCTCGCGTCGGCCTGGGTGCACGTGTGCCCGTCGATCAAGGAGGGCTGGGGGCTCGTCGTCAACGAGGCCGGCGGCCACGAGGTCCCGACCGTGGGCTACCGCTCGTCCGGCGGACTGCGCGAGTCGGTGCTCGACGGGGTCAGCGGCGTGCTCGTCGACGACCTCGACGAGATGACCGCAGCCGTCCGGCACCTGCTCGAGGACGGCGCCACCCGCCAGGCGATGGGGGTCCAGGCCGCCCGCCACGCCGCGTCCCTGATGTGGCCGGAGACGGTGCGCTCGTTCGCCGCCGTCCTCGCCCGGTCGGTCCGTGACTCAGCCGCGACCGGCGCCGACCCGGAGCTCGCCCTCGCCGACCTCGCGAGCGCGCTCGACCGCGTCGCGATCGGGCTGGTGCGAGGCCACGACGGCGACGACCCCGGCCGCGCCGACGGCGGCACCGGTCAGCAGCGCGACGAGGACGGCCACGAGCTGCTTCTTCACCGGGGCCACGACGTCCGGCACCTGGGAGACCTCACGGACGGCAGGATAGACGGCGCGACGACTCGACGGACCGGGATGGCATGACCGGCAGCGCGCGGGTCGAGGCCACGGCGGCCGGGGCCCCGTCCGGGGACGTCGGGACGACGCCGGACGAGCCGCCCCCGTCCGCCCCTCCGGGCCGGCTCGTCCGGCGCCAGGCGGCCGTCCCGGCGGCCATGGTCTCCCTGGCGCTGCTCGGCATCAACGGGTTGGCCTACGTCTTCACGGTCGTGGCCGCCCGGCTGCTCGCACCCGAGGCCTACGGCGAGCTCGCCGCCCTGCTGGGGGTGCTGTTCATCGGGGTCGTGCCGATGACCGGCCTGCAGACCGCCGCCGCCCTGACCCTGGGGCGTCGTCCCGCCGGCCAGCGCCTGGTCATGGCCCGGTTGCACGCCGCGACGCTCGTGGGCGCGGTCTCGGTCGGCGTGCTCGGGCTCCTCGCCGCCGGTCCGCTCGTCGCCCTGCTGCACCTCGACGGCTCGACTGTGCTGTGGCTGGTCGCCGTCCTGATCCCGCACACGATCGTCGGCGGCTACGACGGCCTCCTGCAGGGGTCCGGCCGCTACGGGCGCCTGGCCGTGGTCACCGGGCTGTTCGGCGTGCTGAAGACCGGCAGCGGGATCACCGGCCTGCTGGTCGGCGGCACCCCGCAGTCCGCGCTGATCGGGATGGCCCTCGGGTGCACCGTGAGCGCGTTGCTCGGCTGGTTCATCACGGGGCGGCCGGGCCTCGCGCGCGGCCTGCGTCCGCACCTCCTGGCCGCGGCGCGTGCGTCCGGCGCACTGCTGGGACTCGTGCTGCTGGTCAACCTCGACGTCCTGCTGGCCCGCCACCACCTGCCGCCCGACCTGGTCGGCGAGTACGCGGTGGCGTCCATCTTCGCCAAGGTCGCCTTCTGGTTGCCGCAGGGCGTCAGCGTCGTGCTGCTGCCGCGGCTGGCAGACGCCGGCGCCCGCCGTCGCGTGATGCCTGCGGCCGTCGCCCTGGTCGCCGGGGTCGGGATCGTCATCACCGCCGCGACCGCACTGCTGGGGGCGCGGGCGCTGCCGCTGGTCGGCGGCGAGGAGTACGGGGTCGCCCTCGGCGGCGCCACCTGGATCTTCGCGCTCCTCGGCATGCTCCTCGCGGTGGCCCAGCTGCTGCTCTACTCGGGCATCGCGGCGGCTGACCGGGTGGCGGCGGTGGCCGTCTGGTGCGCGGTCGTGGTGGAGGCATCCGCCGTGGAGCTGCTCGTCGCCGCGGATCGGCTCACGGTGCTGACCGTCGCGGGCGCGGCGCTGTCCGCCAGCGTCCTGCTGGTCGTGACGGGAGTGCTCCGCCTGTGGCGCAGCCACGCCGCCGGGGCCGTCCGGCCTCGGTGACGCTGCGCGGTGGCTGGCCCCGACCGGCCACCGCGAGCGTGCGTCAGCGGCCCGGCGTCAGTAGACGTCGACGGGCGAGTCGTGCCCCAGCAGCCGGGCCACCGGGCGCAGCCGCAGTCGCATCGCGCCCTTCACGAAGACGTTGCGCACCCACCAGGGCAGCTCGCGGAGGATCCGCATCCGGTCGGCCCGGCTGGGCTTGGCCACCCGGAACACCGCCATCGAGCCGACCCGCCGCTCGTAGCGGAGGTCGGAGGCGAACAGCACGTGGGCCAGCACGCCCAGGGTGACGCCCGTGGAGGAGAAGCAGTCGTGCACGAGGACGGCGGCGCCGTCGGGCAGGTGCACCCGCCACTTCAGGTCGTCGGAGAACGTCCAGTAGTCGTGCTTGCCGTCGATGTACAGCAGCTGGAACGGCTTGGTCCAGGAGCTCCGGATCTTCGTCGAGTAGGCGCAGACCAGCTCGACGGTGTCGGACACCCCTGCCTCGGCGACGTTCCGCTCGAAGGTGTCGCGGGTCTTGCTGCCACCGAACTTCTTGCCCTCGACGAAGGGATCCACGGCGTAGAGCCGGCCGCCCTTGCCGCGCAGCACGGTGGCCAGGACCACGGTGGACCGCCCCTGGTGCGAGCCGATCTCGAGGACGTGCGCGCCGTCGGGGAGCGCTCGGGCGTGCTCGTCGAGGAGCTGCCCCTGTTCCCTGGACAACCATCCCCCGATGCCCTCGGCGCGGGCCCAGACCTGCGGGAAGCCTCCTTCGGAGGCGGACGTCGACGGAGAGTTCTGCACCAGATTCCTAACCTCTGCGTTCACGGCCGTGCGAAGGCTACAGGGCGGTCGCCGGGCGGCCCCGATGGCAGTACGCCGCGTCACCCGGGCGAGTAACCGGCCGCCGCACCGGGCAGGACGACGACGTTGCCGTCACCGACGGCAGGCAGCAGTGCCACCGCGACGAGAGGAGCCGTCCATGGCGTCCGTCATCCACTACACCATCGCCACCGAAGCCGAGAAGAGCGCCGACTTCCGCCGGGTCCTGTGGACCGGCGAGAAGACCCAGCTCGTGATCATGACCATCCCGCCGGACGGGGAGATCGGCGAGGAGGTCCACGAGGACATCGACCAGATCCTCACGTTCGTCAGCGGCACCGGCGAGGCCAAGGTCGGCGGCGCCACGAAGAAGGTCGTCCAGGGCGATCTCGTCGTCGTCCCGGCCGGGACGAAGCACAACTTCGTCAACACCGGACCCAACCCGCTGGTCCTCTACACGGTCTACGGCCCGCCGGAGCACGCCGACCAGGCGGTCCACAAGACCAAGGAGGAGGCCGACGAGCTGGAGGAGGCCGGCAAGGACGAGCCGCCCACCTCGTGAGCCGCGGCGGGGCCACCGCGCCGGTGGCCCCGCCCGCCCGGCCGGGCCACCATCGGGGCATGACCCCGATCACAGCCCCGGCCGGCCCCGAGAGCGTGTTCACCTACGGCGCGCCCCAGCTGAAGTTCGGCGTCGGCGCAGCCGACGAGGTCGGCTACGACCTCGGCCAGACCGGCGCCCGCCGGGTGCTGGTCATCACCGACGCCGGCGTCGCGGCCACCGGTTCCCCGCAGCGGGTGGCCGACCAGATGGCGCAGTTCGGCATCGAGGCCCAGGTCTTCGACGGCGTCCACGTCGAGCCGACCGACGAGAGCCTGGCCGCGGCCGTCGCGGCCGCCCGCGCGAGCGGCCCCTGGGACGCGTTCGTCGCCGTCGGCGGCGGCTCCAGCATCGACACCGCGAAGGCCGTCGACCTGCTCCTCACCAACCCCGGCGAGCTCATGGACTACGTGAACGCCCCGGTCGGCGGCGGGCGGGCACCGGTCAACCCGCTCAAGCCGCTGGTCGCCGTGCCGACCACCACCGGCACGGGGTCGGAGAGCACCACGATCTGCGTGCTCGACGTGCTGGCCCTCAAGGTGAAGACGGGGATCAGCCACCCGCGGCTGCGGCCGACCCTCGCGGTCATCGACCCGTCCTTGACCCGCACCCAGCCGTCGGGCGTGACGGCCTCCTCGGGCATGGACATCCTCTGCCACGCGCTGGAGAGCTACACCGCGCGCCCCTACGACACCTTCGAGCGCAAGCGGCCCGACCAGCGGGTGCCCTACTGCGGCGCGAACCCCATCGCCGACATGTGGTCGGAGAAGGCGCTGTCGCTGCTGGCGACGTCGTTCCGCCGGGCCGTGCGCGACGGGGACGACGACGCCGCCCGTGCGGACATGGCCATGGCCGCGACCTTCGCCGGGCTGGGCTTCGGCAACGCCGGCGTGCACGTCCCGCACGCCAACGCCTATCCCATCGCCGGGCGGGTGCGGGACTTCCACCCGAAGGGCTACCCGGCCGACGAGCCGATGGTGCCGCACGGGATGTCGGTCGCCCTCACCGCGCCCGAGGCGTTCCGGTTCACCTTCGACGCCGCACCCGAGCGGCACCTGCGCGCCGCCGAGCTGCTGGACCCGCGCGCCGACCGCGGCGGCGAGCCGGCCGAGGTCCTCCCCCGGGTCCTGCTGGCGCTGATGCGCGACATCGACATCCCCGGGGGCATCGGCGCGGTCGGCTACGTCGAGGACGACGTGCCCGACCTGGTCGAGGGGACGATGAAGCAGCAGCGGCTGCTGGCCACCTGCCCCAAGCCGGTGGACGCCGACGACATCGCCGGCATCTTCCGGCGGTCGGTGTCGCTGTGGTGACCTCGACCTCGACCTGAGCTCGAGCCCTACTCGCCGCGGCGCTCAGGCCGCGGCGCTCAGGCCGCGGCGCCGTCCCGGCGCTCCCGCGCGGCGTCGAGCACGAACGGGGCGAGGGCCGCGGCGATCGCGGCGTAGCCGGCCGACGAGGGGTGGAAGCGGTCGGCGGCGAACATCCCCGGGTCGGTCTCGAACGAGCGGCCCACGTGCGCGGCGACGGCGGCGACCCGCGCCCCCGCGGCGGTCGCCACCTCCTCCTGGCGTCGCTGCAGCTGCGCGGAGGCCGCGCGCACCACCGGCCGGAACGCCGGCGGCACGAACGGGATGCTGGACATGTCGGGGGCCGGCACGACCACGACGTCGGTGTCCGCGGCGCGCAGGGCCCGGACGGCGTCGCCGAGGGCGGCTGCGGCGCGCTCCGGCGGCACCAGGCGGGCGAGGTCGTTGGCGCCGACCACCACGACGGCGAGGTCGGCCGCGGGCACGGCTCGGCGCACCTGCGCGGCCAGGTCGGCGGAGACGGCACCCGGGACGGCGAGCACGGTGAGCGCGACGTCGTGGCCGTCGCCGCGCAGCGCGGTGGCCAGGCGGGGGCCGAGGGCGTCGTCGGCCCGGCCGGCACCGGTGCCGTAGGCGATGGAGTCACCCAGGACGCAGAGGCGCAGCGGAGAGGTCGTCACGGTGGGGACAACGCCGGCCGGCGGGCTGGTCTGCCCGCCGGCCGGTGTCGTCGGTGTGGTCCCGCCCTCAGGAGGAGGGCGGCGTGCGCGTCAGGCCTTCGGGCCGCCGGCGGCGTAGACGACCTGACCGGAGACGAACCCGGCACCCTCGCTGACGAAGAACGACACGAGGTGCGCGATGTCCTCGGGCTGGCCGACCCGGGCGACCGGGATCTGCGAGGCGTTGAACTGGATGAAGTCCTCGAAGCCCACGCCCAGCCGCTCGGCGGTCGCCTTGGTCATCTCGGTCTGGATGAAGCCGGGGGCGATGGCGTTGGCGGTGACCCCGAACTTGCCGAGCTCGATCGCCAGGGTCTTGGTGAAGCCCTGCAGCCCCGCCTTGGCGGTCGAGTAGTTCGCCTGGCCGCGGTTGCCCAGCGCCGAGGTGCTGGACAGGTTGACGATCCGGCCCCACTTGGCGTCGATCATGTGCTTCTGGGCCGCTCGCGTCATGAGGAAGGCGCCCCGCAGGTGCACGTTCATGACCAGGTCCCAGTCGGTGTCGGTCATCTTGAACAGCATGCTGTCGCGGGTGACGCCCGCGTTGTTCACCAGGACGACCGGGGGGCCGAGCTCGGTGGCGATCCGGTCGACGGCGGCCTGTACCTGCTCGGCGTCGCTCACGTCGGCGCCCACGGCCAGGGCGCGCCCACCGGCGGCCTCGATCGCCTCGACGGTGCCCTTGCCGGCCGACTCCTCGAGGTCCAGCACGGCGACGGCGAAGCCGTCGGCAGCCAGCCGCTGCGCCGTCGCGGCCCCGATCCCGCGGGCCGCGCCGGTCACGATCGCCACGCGGCGCTGTGCGTCGGTCATGTCGCTCCTTCTCCTGCCGGCGCCGCCCGGCGCCGGTCCTCTCGCAGATGCTCGCCCGACACCGTACGGGCGCCGTGGGGACGGCCGCTCGCTGGTCCTGGCCGGCGTCCGAGGAGGTCGCCGGCGAGGCCGACCAACGCATCCGACGGCTGACCGTGGCGCTGGCCGGGCCCGCGGCACGGTGAGCATCCGCGGCGCGGCTACCCGTGCTGACCGCGTCGAGCGCCTCGAGGGCCGGCGCTGCAGCGTGCCGAAGGACCGCACAGAGGCACACTCACACCGCAAGTGACTTACGTCACAGCGGACCGGGGCGTTCCGGCAGATCATCCGACGATGCAGCGCCACGACAGCCCCAGTCCGGTGTCGGCAAGGCCATGAGGCCCCAGGGGACGTCCGAATCAGCGGCCAGGAGTTGACCCAGTGACGAGATGCACTTCATATTGACGCCTGCGCGATCACGGGGAGCGCAGTCATCGTCGCCGTCCCCGACAGCCGGAAGGGCGGGGACGTGCCACACCAGACCGGGGCTCGCTGCCCCACGCGCTCCGCGACGTGCGCCGTGACCGTGCCGGACGCAGGCTCGTCGCGCGTCCTCGTGGATCGCGGGAGCAGCTCGTCGTCCGCAGGCTCCGGTTCCCCGCCCGGAACGCTCGAGGCGCGAGGCGACCGTGCGTCTCGGGGCACCCGTCTCCGTCGGACACGACCCGAGGGCAGTGGGGGGCCGGTTCCCCGAGTCGACGCGGGCGCACCGCACGTGGTGGCCCGACGCGCCCCGTCGGCCACCCGGAACCGCCGTCCCCCGTCCCCCGAGCCCGCCCACCGGCCGTCGCCTCTCGGCCGACTCCTGCACGGAGGAACCGTCAGATGAATCGAAGCGCTCCCCTGGGCGCCGCAACAGTGGGCGTCCGCTCCCCGCTCGGGCGTCCGGTTCTGGTGCCCGTGCACGGCAAGCGGACGGCGTCATCTGTGCCGCACTCCGTGGAGCCGCTGCCCAGCCGCTCTCCGGTGGTCGACCTCGAGGTGTCCATCCCGGCGTACAACGAGGCGGGCCGGCTGCCCCGGACCCTCGAGCGCACCGTGGAGTTCCTGGGCGAACAGTCCTGGAGCTCGCGTGTGGTGGTGGTCGACAACGGCAGCTCCGACGGGACCGCTGACGTCGTCCGGGCCCACATCCGCGCATCGGACGACAAGGTGCCGGTCGAGTTGGTGGGCTGCGCACGGCCGGGCAAGGGCGCCGCGGTCCGCCGGGCCCTGCTGCGGAGCCGCGCCCGCTTCGTGGGCTTCTTCGACGCCGACCTCGCCACGCCGGTGGAGACCCTGTCCATCGCGATGCAGCACCTCGAGGCAGGTGCGGCAGCTGTCGTGGGATCCCGGTACACCGCCGGCGCGGAGTTCGTGCAGACGCAGCCGGCGAGCAGGCGGCTGGGTGGAGCCGCGTTCCGGTTGATGACCCGCAGCCTGGTCGACGGTGTCCAGGACACACAGTGCGGCTTCAAGTTCTTCGACCGCGCGGCGGTCGTGCCCGCTCTGGTCAGCTGCCGGACCTCGGGCTTCGCCTTCGACGTCGAGCTGCTCCACCACCTGCAGGGGGCCGGGCTGGACATCGTGGAGGTCCCCGTCGCCTGGAGTCATGCGAGCGGATCGTCGTTCTCGCCGCTGCGAGACGGCATGTCGGCGTTCCGCGCAGTCCTCCAGCTGCAGCGCTACGCCGTCGGGAACGCGCTGTGACCGACCACTCGGACGCCTTGCGGGGCGCGCGACTCCTCGTCCTCAACTGGCGTGACGTCCGCCATCCTCTCGCCGGGGGTGCCGAGCAGTACATGCACGAGATCGGGAAGCGCTGGGTCGCATCCGGCGCCCACGTCACCTGGCTCACCGCGGCGGTGCCCGGTCAGCCCGCGCGCGACCGGCTCGACGGCATGCACATCATGCGTGCGGGCGGGGTCCTCTCGGTCTATCCGCGGGTGGCGGCCCGCTTGTTGCGGCTCCGCGGCCACTTCGACGCGATCGTGGACTGCCAGAACGGGATCCCCTTCTTCTCGCCTCTGTTCGCCGGCCGTCGCACCCCGATCGTGCAGATCGTCCACCACGTGCACCAAGACCAGTTCGCCACGCACTTCTCTGCCCCGATGGCAGCGCTGGGGCGGTGGTTGGAGGGGTCCGCGGCGCGTCGGGTGTACGGCCGACGGCCGATCGCCGCCGTGTCCCCCTCGACTCGTCACGAGCTGCGTTCCCGGCTCGGCTATCGCGGCCCGATCTTCGTCGTCCCCAACGGGACGGTCCCCCTACCGGCCGAGCGCAGACGCCGGGCCGCTGATCCGACCATCGTCGTGGTCAGCCGCCTCGTGCCGCACAAGCGCATCGACCTGCTGCTCGGCCACCTCGGGATGGTGGCCGACGAGGTTCCGGGACTGCGCGTGGAGATCGTCGGGGACGGGCCGGACCGGGCCCGCCTGCAGAGTCTCGCGCAGGAACTGGGCCTGCAGTCGATCGTCACGTTCCACGGGCGGGTGTCGGACGAGGCCCGTGACGAGCTGCTCGCGTGCGGCTGGCTGACGACGTCCACGTCCCAGGCAGAGGGCTGGGGTTGCACGATCCTCGAGGCAGCTGCCTGGGGTGTCCCCTGCCTGGCGCTGCGGGTACCCGGGGTGCGCGACTCGGTCCTCGACGGTGAGACCGGCTGGCTCGTCGACGAGTCCCGCCACCTCGGCTCGGCGCTGGTCCGCGCACTGCGCGAGCTCGCCGACCCGACGCGGGCCCAGGCGGTGGCCGACACCTGTCGGACCTGGGCCGGGTGCTTCTCCTGGGATCGCAGCGCCAACCTCCTGGCGGGGATCATCCACAGCGAGTTGGCACGGATGTCAGAGGTCACGCCGCATCAGTCCGTCGATCACCGGGAGGCACGGTCGGACATGGCCGTCCTCGCGGTGTCCACGCACCGGCAACCCGACGTCGAGCACCAGCTGCGCGCCGTCGACGAGGTGGTGCACTTCGGCGACCGGACCGCCGTGGTGCTGAACGGGTGCGACGAGCCCGCCGCCACGGCCGTCCTGCGCCGCGTCGGGATGCCCGCCAAGTCGCTCCAGCTGGTCGACAACCGGCTCATGCTGGCCGGGCCCGCGGCTCCCCTTGCCCCGGACAACGGCCTGGCCGAGCTGGGCATCGACACTGCCTGACCCGATCGCGCCGCCAGCCGTCCCGGCTGTCGAACGCCTTCGCGCCGGGTGGCAGGCACCGCAGGACGACGTCCGGAGCCCGTCGAGGACCAAGAGCGCCGTTGGTCCCGACGTGGCGGGCAGGACCGCGGTGCTTCGGCTTTCCACGGGCTCCTGCCCCGCAGCCCGAATGGCTCCTGCGGATTGATCCTTCCTCCTTTCCATGAACGACGGCGCGGTACGGTCACGCTCGATCGGCCCTCACCGGGCCCAGCTGCTGCGATTCGGAGTTCCATGGGCGCCCTCAATTCCACCTTCGCAGTCCTGCCGCCGAGAACGCGGCATCGCCTGATCGCCATGCAGTACCGGATGTCCGAGAGCGAGTTGCGCCGGCTGCGCGAATTCGTCCCGTCCGACAAGGCCGCGGTCGACGTCGGCGGCTGGTGGGGACCGTGGACATACTGGCTGTCGCGCCGCGCGACGGCAGTTCACACGTTCGAGCCGGTTCCGCATGTCGCGCAGTTCCTGCAGTCGGTCAGCGCGGCCAACGTGACGGTGCACAACCTCGCCCTGTCCGACGCAGCGGGCGAGGCGGTGCTGCACGTGCCATCCGGAGGGCCGGGTAGCGAGGGCCGTTCTACGCTGCACACACCGGGGTTCCCCGACCCCACGGATCTGACAGTTCAGCTGCGCACGCTGGACAGCGTCGACATTCCCGACGCCATCGGCTTCATCAAGATTGACGTCGAGGGTCACGAGGCGCAGGTGCTGAAAGGGGCGCTCGACACCATCAACACCCACCGCCCGGTACTCTTGGTCGAGGTCGAGGCCCATGACGACCGTCCGACCAATGTGGACGAGGTCGTGGCGCTGGTCGAGGGATTCGGTTATTCCACGAGCTTCCTGCGCCGGCGCCGTTGGGTGCCGTTCACGGAGTTCGACGTCGAGCGCGATCAGCGCTCACTGGCTGGGACGGTGAGGGGCCGCGGGCTGCTGGCCAACATGGTCATGACCGCCGGTTACGTCAACAACTTCCTCTTCCGTCCTGAGCGATAACGGGCCGACCGGTGCGGCGGTCATGACCCTCGCCGGCTTCCAGCTGGCTGCGCTCAGAACCGCGGCCGGCAGAGCGTGAACGCATCCCGATGACTGACGGGATGCTCACCGGTTCTCGAATGCTGCCCACGGCGCAACGCCCGTGACCAGGAGAGCTGCGCTTCAGGGCGGCTGACTCGCCGGACGGCGGATCATGAGCGGGACGAGGCTCGCCGTGGTGATGAGACGAGGCTCGCCGTGGTGATGACGCCGGCGACCGGCACCGTGATGCCGAGGCCCGCGGCCTAAGCGAATCAGATGCCGTGTCGGCGACGGGGCGGCGCTCCGGCCGCCTCTCTACGGCGATTGGCAGCTACGCCGCGAGCGTTGCGGTCCAGGAGGGATGCACTTCCGGCCGGGCCGTATCGTTGCGTACCGGGATCAGGACGCTTGAGGTCAAGCTCGCGACGCGAGATCGGTCGTTGCGTGATGGAAGCGGACGGCTCGAGCGCCAGCCCGGGAACGGGGCGCGGGCCGCTCAGGGGGAGCCTCCGGTCTTCATCGCGACATATCGGTTGCTGTGCCAGTACCCGGCATAGCCGTTGTCCCGCCGGGTGGCGAGCAGAGTTGCCCCGGCGGCGTGCAGCACCTCGCGTACGCGATCGGCGCGCATGCCACTCATGCGCATGGGGGCCGGATAGCCGAGGAAGCGCTGCTGGACGAAGCCTGTCAACTTCGGGGACAGGTAACGGAATGCGAGCCCACGCACCGACAGCTGCGGCCGCTCGGGCAGCTGGAAGGTGAGCACGCCACCGGGGCGCAACAGCCGGACGAATTCGGCGATGTAGCCCGCGATGAACTGACGAGGCACATGCTGCAGGGCGATCACGCTGTGCACGAGGTCGAATGGCGCATATTCGTCGACCGCCGACAGATCTGCGGCCCCGTTCTGGACGAACCGGCAACGTCCGCCGGTGGTGTCGAGCCAGGTCGCGGTGCGCAGCATGGACGGGGCGATGTCGACACCCACCACGGAGTCGAACGAGTCCGCGATGGCGAACGTCACGCGACCCACGCCGCAACCGAAGTCCAGGGCCCTTGCCCCCGTGGTGGGCATGCCCAGCGATGCGAGCCACTCGCGTTGCGCAGCCCAGTCGGCGCGACCAGACTCCAGGAAGTCCTCGACCGGCCAGCGATTGCCCTTGTAGTCCGGGTCGACCAGCACGGCCCAGTACGGGTCGGCGACCGCGAGCGTTTCCCAGTCGCCGCCTACCGGTCGTAGCTCGCCGTCCGGGACAAGTGGCCGATCTCGACCCGAGGTGGCGGCTGCGCCGTCAACTGCGAGGCCTTCCGTCTCCGGTTCCACTGGACCGCTCACGGAGCGCTGCTCGTATGAGGTGCACCCATGGGCACCAGCTCGCCGCGCCGGATCGGCCCAGCCGCCTGCGACGCGGTGGCGCGGTCGTCCACGGCGGCCGTATCGGCCGGGATGGACTCGGTCGCCGTACGGCCGCGCGCGAGGAGCTTGACGCCGGCCGTTCGCCCGAGCGCGCGACGGAACAGCACGACTTCGGTCATAGCCGGCCCCCTTCGAGTTCGCCTCTACGGCAGCTGGGTGAGCTGCGACTGCAGGAGGTCGTCGTCCAATAGCGCGAGGATCTTAAGGCGATGCTGCTGGTCGGACCGAGGACGGGCCGATACCGGGCCCCAGGTCCGACAGCTCCACCTTCTCCGGATACGCCTGCACGAAGGGACAGTGCCGGCATCGGCCGGCGCCTGCCGGTCAGGCGGACAGTTGTTGCAGCCTCCGGTCGTTGACGGCCATTTCGCGGAGCTTCGCCGGCCGGCTCCTGGTGGCGGTCCGCAGCACGGCCAACCGACCTCAGAGCGAGGACCTGACGTGACGACAGTTCGCGGTAGAAGGGTCCGGCCCACCCGCGGGGCGTACCGCCTTGGGTGGACCGGCGTACGGCGCGGCAGGGGCGGCCACGTCGCGGCCGAGCTCGTCGAACGCGAGCAGCACCACCTCCGGCTGCAGCGCCGGGATTCGGAGACCCCTCTGCAGCTACTACGCGGCAACGATCCGGGGCACGGCGCGGTGCGCGCGAATGAGTCCAGTGCACGTCTGCACACTGCGTCATCCGGCCGGTCCGGGATGAGCGGGAGCCTGAGGCGTCAGGGCCAGATGCTGGCGACGATGATCGCCGCGACCGCCAGCTGCGCTGCCGCGCTCACCAGGCTGGCGGGGTGGAACTGCGGCTCGACGAGGTGGCTGCCGAGGCGGCCGGGCGTCACGAGGTCGAGGACGACGAAGGCGACGGCCTGCAGCAGCACGCCCAGGATGCCGAACACGACCGTGTAGCCCAGCGCCTCGCCGAAGCCGCTGGTCGCGTTCGTCCAGATGGTGGCGAAGGTGATCGCGCCCTGGCCGAGGAACCCAGCGGCGAGGGTGATCGCCGCGTTGACCGAGCGGTGCTCGTAGATGTGCCGGCCGAGGTGACCGGGCGTGAGCAGGTCGAGGGCGTAGAAGCCGAGGACGAGCAGCGCGATGCCCACGCCGGTGTAGGCGACGGCGTAGCCGATGCTGGCCAGCATGGGGCGGGGACCTCCGGGTGGGGGGACTCTGGCCTGATGTGTCTACAGCACCGGCCTCGGCAGGAGCGCGGGCACGCCGCGCGCGACCGGGTCCGACACGACGTCCACCCGGTCGAAGCCCTCGTCCGGTGAGGGCGGCGTGAACCGCGATCGGGTGGCCGCCAGGCCCACCTCGGGCACCCGGGCCGGACCCTCCCGCGTGGCGTTGCGGGCACGGGCGACGTCCTCCGGGGTGTCCAGCCAGACCGCCCGCACGGGCACGCCGGCCGCGCGGGTAACGGCAACCAGCGGCGCGCGCTCCGCCGGCGACGGATGGGTGTTGTCGACCACCACGCTGCGACCGTCCGCCAGGAGCCCGGCCACGACCCGCTGCTGGCGCGTCTCGCGTCGCCGGGCTCGCGGCCAGTGCGAAAGGACCCCCTCGCCCCCCACCGCTCGCGAGCTCGCGCCGGGCCCCTGCGAGCGGGCCGTCCCCGCCCCTTGCAGGCCGACCATCACGACGAGCTCCTGACCCGCCATGTCAGTCCTGCTCCGCGCCGCTCTGCGAGCGCCGGTGCGGGCGCGGGACGTGCGGCCGCGGCACGTGCAGGGCGCGCACCGAGGCGAGCGCGGCGCGGCGGGCCTGGGCGCGCTGCCGCGCCCGGCTGGTCCTGGGCGCCCGGGGTTCCTCGCGCAGCAGGGCGTCCAGCCAGTGGCCCCGCGGGTCGACGTCGACCAGGAGCGCCTTGACCAGCAGGGTCAGCGGGATCGCCAGCAGCGCGCCGAGGGCACCCAGGGCCCAGCCCCAGAACAGCAGCGCGATGAAGGTGACGGTCATCGACAGGCCGACCGAGTCGCCCACGAAGCGGGGCTGGATCAACGTCTGGATGACGAAGTTCAGCACCGCGTAGACGATGACGACGGCCCACATGTCCGACCAGCCGCCGTCGAGCAGCGCCAGGAGCGCCGGCGGGAGCAGCCCGAGGACGAAGCCGATGTTCGGGACGTAGTTGGTGATGAACGACAGCAACCCCCAGAGCAGGGGCAGCGGCACGCCGATGATCATCAGGGCGATGGTGTCCCCGATCGCGACGAAGAACCCGAACACGGTGCTGACCAGCAGGTAGCTGCGGGTGCCGCGGGCGAACAGGCCCATCGCGATCAGCAGGTGCGGCCGCTCGGCGGCGATCAGCGCGAGGCGCCGGCCGAACCCGCCGGACTCGATGGCGAGGAACACCAGCGCCGACAGCAGGAGCAGCAGGGTGGTGGCGGCCTCGGTGAGGCTGGACAGCAGCCCGGTGGCCACCCCGACCAGCTGGCCGTAGTCGATCTCGGCGACCAGGTCCGACAGCTGGCCGGAGACGACGCCGGCGTCGTTGAGGTCGTCCTGCACCGACTGCAGCAGGGCGTTGAACTCGGGGGCGTAGTCGGGCAGCAGCGCGGCCAGCTGGGCGACGGAGACGACGAGCAGCGCCACGAACGACAGCAGGATCGACCAGACGAGCAGCAGCAGCACCGTGGCGCTGATCCAGCGGGGGCAGCCGTGCCGGAGGAGCCAGCGCTGCACCGGCATGAGGGCGACGACGATGACCAGCGCCAGCAGCACCGGCCCGATGAGCCAGGCCAGGGTGCGGACGCCGCCCAGCGCGATCGTCGCCGCCGCCCCGCCGGCGAGCAGCACGAGCCAGCGCGGCATGCCCCCGGCAGCGGGGCTCTCCTGCGCCTGCGGACCGGTCTCGGCGGGATAGACCTCGGCGGCGCCGACCTCGCCCGCGGCGGGCGCCGCGGTGCCGGCCGGGGCTCCGTTGCCGACCGGGGAGCCGGGCCCGCCCGCGGACTCGGTCGCGCGGCGCGCGGCGGCCGCTGCGGACGCCTCCGCGGAGGCGTCGGCGATGTCGGCGGCGAGTGCGGAGGCGGTGGTGCCACCGCGTCCGGTCCGCTCCCCCGGCAGCTCGGGTCGGGCCACCATCTGTTCTCCGCTCTCCCCCGTGCGGCGCCCCGCACCGCCCGCTCGGCACACCTTGCGCCGCGGCCCCTCCTCAGGGTGTCACGACGGGGCCGGTCCTAGCGGGTGGACGAGTCCAGCAGCGCGGTCATCTCCGGCAGGGTGAAGAAGGCGGCCGTCTCGCGGGCGCTGGGGCCGCCCGCGTCGGGGTCGGCGCCCGCGTCGAGCAGGGCGCGGACGATCTCGGCGGACTGCCGGAACACGGCAGCGGCCAGCGCGGTCTGCCCGCGGTCGTTGACGCGGCCGTGGTCGGCACCACGGGCGAGCAACGCCGCGACGGTGTCCGGGTGGACGTGGTACGCGGCGAGGACCAGCAGGGTGTCGCCCTTGTCGTTGGTCAGGTTCGCGGGCACGCCGGCGTCGACGTGGGCGGCGAGCTCCTCGGTGTGCCCGCCGCGCGCCAGGTCGAAGACCCGGTGCGCCAGCTCGATGACCTCCGGGTCGATCGCGCGCTGCGGCCCGGTCACGACGCCGGCCCCGCCGCGGCACTCCCGGCCACCCGGTCGAGCAGCGCCAGGACCCGCCGCCAGGCGTCCGCGGAGGCCTCCGCCCACTGGTCGGAGGACCGGTCGAAGAACGAGTGGGGGGCGCCGTCGTAGACCGCCGTCTCCACGTCCGCCCCCGCGGCGCGCATGGTCTCGGCCAGCGCCAGCTGGTCCGCCACGGGGGTGGCCATGTCGTCGCC
This sequence comes from Trujillonella endophytica, assembly GCF_019799905.1. Classification (GTDB taxonomy): domain Bacteria; phylum Actinomycetota; class Actinomycetes; order Mycobacteriales; family Geodermatophilaceae; genus Trujillonella; species Trujillonella endophyticus_A. The sequence continues at coordinate 38,146 of NZ_JABGCI010000015.1, forward strand.
GGCGATGAGCATCAGCACCGGCAGGTGGGCCGAGCCGGCCGCGTCGCCGACCAGCTGCGGCCGCCCGTAGAAGCCGGCGGTGCCGGCCAGCGGCAGCGTGCCCGCTGCCTGGCGCCAGGCGTTGCTGCCGCCGAAGCAGAAGCCGACCGTGATCACCGGGAGGTCGGGACGGGTGCGTCCGCGGAGGTAGGCGACCGCGGCCGCGGTGTCGCCGTCGATGCCCTCGGCCGTCGCCTGCGGCATGTGCGCCTTCCAGTCGAAGTCCTGGTCGCGGGTGCCCTGCCCGGCCCGGCCGGCGGTGCGGGCGTAGTAGTCGACCGCGACCGCGGGGAACCCCGCCTCGGCGAACCGCTCGGCCAGCGCGACGTAGTACGGGTGCAGGCCGCGGACGTCGGGCAGCACGACCACGCCCGCGCCGGCCTCCCCGGCCGGTGCGGCGAAGGCGGCGTCGAACTCGGTCCCGTCGGCCGAGGTCAGGGTCAGCAGGCCGCGCTCGGCGACGTCACCGGAACGCGGCGGGGAGGGCGGACGGCTGTCGACGTCGTGGCACATGCGCCCTGCCTACCAGCCGGCCCGGGCGCGGGCAGCTCAGGTGTCGGCGGCGTCGTCCGCGGCCTGGGGCCGGCCGCCGAAGACGCGGGCCGCCACCTCGCGGCGCGCGTCGGCCAGCCACTTGTGCTGGTCGTCGGCCTGGGCGACCAGCCGCTCGAGCTCCGCCCGGTCCAGGCGCGGGTCGACGGCGGCCAGTTCCAGCAGCGTCTCGAAGCCGGCGCGCTTGGCGAGGACGGCGGTCGCGATGAACTCGAACTCGACGAGGTCGCTGAGCGGGGAGCGCGAGAGGAGCCGTCCGTTGAGCTTGGCGCGCGACAGCTTCTCGGCCACCCAGGTGCCCACCTGCTTGTAGGACCGCACGGGGATGCCGAGCGCCCCGGCGATGGCGACGTGGGCGGACCGCTCCTCGCGCAACTCGTCGAGCAGCTGCTCCAGCTTGGCCTCGTAAGGGGTGCCGCCGTGCCGCGACAGCATCCGGGAGACGAGCTCCACGCCCCCGGTCGCCGCCGCCAGGTGGTCGTTGACGTAGATGCCCAGCAGCTCCGCGTTGCGGATCGCGCCGGCCGCGGGGGGCCCGGGCGGAGTTGGTTCGGACACGCAGACCTCCAGGACTGACCGACGGGGACCGGCTCATTCTCGCCGCCGCATGATCACCCCGCAGTGCGACGCCCCCGCAGGCGGTCCCCGTGCCGCGGCAGGCGCGGGGCTCCTGTCCACCGGCCGTCCGCGGCCGTCCGCGGCCGGGCACAATCGAGCCGGCGGGGCTCGGGGGACGGGAGGGCCGGTGGAGCAGGTGTGGCAGGCGCGGGTGCTCCTCCCCCTCGCCGTCGCGCTGCTCCTGACAGCGGTGCTCGTCCCCGTCCTCTCCCCCGCCGGCACGAGGGAGGGCCCGTGCCTCGTCACCGGCCCGATGGACTCCGTCGCCGGACTCAACACCTTCATGCAGGAGACCCTCCACACGCCGGATCTCCAGGGCGCCGACGTGGGTGCCAGCGTCCTCCTGCGGGACGGCCGCCGGCTGTTCGTCTACGCCGACACCCTCCGCAGCACGCCGTTCACGGGCTCGCGCGTGGTGCGCAACTCCATGCTGGTCCTCGACGGCCTGTGCGCGCGCGTGGTCCTGCCGGCGGGCGACGGCGCGATCGTCCCCGACCGGGAGGACGTCGGGTACTGGCCGATGTCGGCGGTCCGCCTGGGCGGCGACGGCCTCGACCTCGTCGGGGTGACGCTGCAGCGGGTGCGGTCGACCGGAGACGGCGCGCTCGGGTTGTTCCACTTCGAGATCCTCGGGCCCTCCTTCGCGGTCTTCGCCGTGCCGCCTGGCGACGCGCCGAGACTCCTCCACGTGCGGGACCTCGGCGCGGACGAGGCCGACGTCACCCGACCGGTGTGGGGAGCCGCCACCGCCGTCGCCGACGGCTGGCTGTACCTGTACGGGACGGCCCGACCGCCCACCTGGGGATACGGCTTCTCGCTGCGGGTGGCCCGCGTCCGTCCACCGGACCTGCTGCGCCACGACCGCTGGGAGTACTGGGACGGCGCCAGCTGGGGCGCCGATCCGGGCACGGCCGTGGAGCTCATCGGGAACTGGGGGGGCGTCTCCCAGACCCTGAGCGTGTTCGAGGAGGGCGGGAGCTGGTACGCCGTCAGCAAGCGTGACGAGTTCCTCGGCACCGACCTGACCATCTGGTCCGCCCCCGCGCCGACCGGGCCCTTCATGGCGCGGTCCGTGGTCGCCCACATCCCCTCCGAGGCGGCGACCGGGACCCTGCGCTACATGCCGCTCGCCCACCCCGACCTGCTCCACGAGCCGGGGTCGGTCGTGGTGTCGTACAGCCAGAACAACCTGAGTCTGGGTGCCGTCCTCGCCGATCCGCAGCTCTACCGTCCCCGCTTCCTCCGCGTTCCCCTCCCCGGGTGACCGGGTCCGCCGTGAGGCCGGTCATGACTCCGCGCGGGCCAGCAGCCGCGCCGCAGTGGGGCGCAGGTCGCCCTCGAGGTCCCAGCCGCCCACGGCCAGCCGCTGCCCCACCGCCTGGCGGCTCACCCCGAGTTCGGCGGCCGCGGCAGCCTGCGTGCGCCCGGCGGTCAGCAGGTCGACGGCGGCCCACGCGGCGGGGCTGCGGCGGGCCACCAGGGCGGCGAGGGCGGTCAGCACCGCCTGCGCGTCCAGCGCCTCGGCCGGCTGCACCCCGCGCACGGCCAGCCGGCCCGGGCGGCGCGCCGCCGCCGCGAGGGCCGTCGCCGCGGCGAGGACGGCGGGTCCGCCGGCCCGGCTGTCCAGCGGCCCGGCGCCGAGCCCGATGGTGCAGCCGCCCTGCCGCACCAGGCGCAGCACCGCGTCGACGGCGGCTCCCGGGTCGGTCACCACCACGGCGTCCTCGCCCGAGGGCAGCGCCAGGGGGCGGCCCGACCGGCGCAGCAGCCCGGCCGGCGGCTCGGTCGCGTGCCGGCTCCGGGCCAGGCCGATCACGAACGGCACGCCGCCGAGCCTGCGGTCAGTCCGGCAGCTTGTCGAGCACCTCGGCCGGGAAGCCGCCCGTGGCGACCGGGCCCCAGCGCTCGGGCGTGATCCGCAGCAGCGACTTGCCCTGACGGGTCATCGCCGTCCGGTACTCGTCCCAGTCGGGGTGCTCCCCGCTGATCGAGCGGAAGTACTCGACGAGCGGCTCCAGCGCCTCGGGCAGGTCCAGCACCTCCGCCGTCCCGTCGACCTGCACCCACGGGCCGTCCCAGTCGTCGGACAGGACGCAGACGGAGACGGCCGGGTCGCGCCGCGCGTTGGCCACCTTGGCCCGCTGCGGGTAGGTCGAGACGACGACGCGCCCCTCGGCGTCCACCCCGTAGGTGACCGGTGAGAGCTGCGGCCCGCCGGAGGAGCGGCGGGTGAGCAGCACCGCCTTGTGCCGGGGGCGGAGGAAGGCGAGCAGCGCGTCCCGGTCGACCCGGTCGGCGGTGGCGGTCCTGGGCATGCGGCCACGGTAGTGCGGGAACGCGTCCGGGAGGTGCGAGGTCACGGAAGGGCGACGCCTCCGCTGGTCGCCCGGTGAGCTCCCGCCGTCTGTGCTGCGATGGCAGCCATGAGGCTGCTCCCGCGACGTCCGCCGTCCGCCGACAGGGCGCCCGCCGTCACCGACGTGCCCGGGGCCGCCACCACCGCGCCCGCGCCGTCGGACGAGCGCGGTCCCAAGCTGCAGAAGGGCATCCGCACGCTGGCGGTCTTCTCGGCGGAGCTGCTGCTGATCGTCCTGGCGATCTACGTGCTCGGCGAGGTCCTGGGCGCCCTGTGGGTCGTCCTGCTGCCGGTCGTCCTCGGCCTGCTGATCACCACCGTGCTGTGGCCGCCGACCCGCTTCCTGCGCCGGCACGGCTGGCCCCCGGCGCTGGCCGCCGCCGTCGTGCTGCTGCTCGCCATAGGCGCGTTCGGCGGCCTGATCGCGGTGATCGCGCCCCAGGTCGTGGATCAGGTCGAGACCCTCGCCGACCAGGTCGGCGCCGGCCTCCAGGACGTCCAGGAGTGGCTGCAGGGCCCGCCGTTCAACCTCGGCGAGGACCAGATCGGCGACACGGTCGACAACGCGATCAACGAGCTGCAGTCGCGCGCCGGCGACATCGCCGGATACGCGGCGACCGGTGCCACCGCCATCGGCAACGGCCTCATCAACCTCCTCCTGGCCCTCGTGCTGGTCTTCTTCTTCCTCAAGGACGGGACCCGCTGGGTGCCGTGGCTGGCCGCGCAGACCGGACGCCGGGCCGCCCCCCACGTGGCCGCGCTGTCGGCCAAGGCCTGGTCGACCCTGTCGGAGTTCATCCGTCAGCAGGCGCTCGTCGGCTTCTTCGACGCGTTCTTCATCGCCATCGGCCTGTGGGTCCTCGACGTCCCGCTGGTGCTGCCGCTGGCCGTGATCACCTTCTTCGCGGCGTTCGTCCCGATCATCGGTGCGGTGGTGGCCGGCGCCTTCGCCGTGCTCATCGCCCTGGTCGACGAGGGCTTCAACGTCGCCCTGATCGTGCTGCTCATCGTGCTGCTGGTGCAGCAGATCGAGGGCAACGTGCTGCAGCCGATCATCCAGGGCCGCGGGTTCAACCTGCATCCCGGAGTCGTCATCCTCGCGGTCACCGCCGGGGCCAGCCTGGCCGGCATCACCGGGGCGTTCCTCGGCGTCCCCGTGGCCGCCCTCATCGCCGTCGTCTACCGGTACACCCGCGACCAGCTGGACGGGAAGTCGCCGGAGGTGACCGACGACGGGATGAGGACCCAGGTCGTCGGCGACGGGTCCGGTGCCACGCTGGCCGCGGAAGCCGTGCAGCCGCCCGACCAGGACCGGGGCCCGGCACCGGAGGACGACACCACGGCGTGACGACGGGAATGCCCCGCCCCCTCACGGGGCTCAGGATGGTGACGTCGTCGAAGAGGAGCACCCCGTGGCGCGCAGACCTGAGGACCTCGTGGAGCTGTTGCCCGCGGCCGGACCCTTCCTGGACCGGGAGAGCTCACTGGCCCAGCACTCCGACCCGTCGGCTGCCCGACGCGGGCTGGTGCTGGTGCACGACCTGGCCGGCGACTTCGACGCCGCCCGGTCGGGCGCCCTGGCCGGGGCGCACCTGCTCTCGAGCCTCCCGCACGAGGTGATCGCCCGGTTCGACGCCGACGCCCTCGTGGACTACCGCGCGCACCGGCCCCGGATGACCTTCACCGGCGACAGCTACGCCGACGTCACGCTGCCGGAGATCGTGCTGTACGCGCTGGAGGACGACGCGGGCGAGCCGTTCCTGCTCCTGCACGGGGCCGAGCCCGACTTCGCGTGGGAGCGGTTCGTCGCCGCCGTCCACGGTCTGGTCGAGCGGCTGGGCGTGACCTCGGTGGTGGCGCTGCACGCCATCCCGATGCCGGTCCCCCACACCCGGCCGGTGACGATGACCGCGCACGCGACGCGGCGGCAGCTCATCGAGAGCTACCCCGTCTACTGGGGCCAGGTCCGCATCCCGGGCAGCGTCGGCGCGCTGCTGGAGCTGCGGATGGGCCAGGCGGGGGTCGACGCCTACGGCGTGGCGGCGCACGTGCCGCACTACCTGGCCCAGGCGACCTACCCGGCGGCCTCGCTGACGCTGGTGGAGCACCTGGCGCAGCTGACCGGGCTGCACCTGCCCACCGAGGCGCTGCGCGAGGCCGCGGAGGCCAACCGGTCCGAGGTGGACGAGCAGATCGGGCGCTCGCCGGAGAACACCGCCGTCGTCGCGGCGCTGGAGCAGCAGTACGACGAGTTCACCGCCGTCCACGGGGACACCGGGCTGCTCGGCTCCAGCGGCGAGGTGCCCAGCGGCGAGCAGATCGCCGACGAGTTCGAGCGCTTCCTGGCCGAGCAGGAGAAGCGTCGCGGGGACTAGATGACGGACCCCCTCGCCCCCCGGTACTCGCAAGCTCGCCCCGGGCCCCTCCGAGGGAGCCGAGGAGCGTCACCTAGGCGAAGACGATCGTGCGGTCGCCCTCCACGATGACGCGGTCCTCCACGTGCCACGTCACGGCCTGGGCGAGGACCTGGCGCTCGACGTAGCGGCCCACCCGGCGCATGTCCTCGACGGTCGCGCGGTGGTCGACCCGGGCGACCTCCTGCTCGATGATCGGACCGGCGTCGAGCTCCGGGGTCACGTAGTGCGCCGTCGCCCCGATGAGCTTCACGCCGCGGTCGTGCGCCGCCTGGTAGGGGTTCGCGCCCACGAAGGCCGGCAGGAAGCTGTGGTGGATGTTGATCAGCCGCTCCGGGAAGCGGCTGCAGAACTCCGCCGAGACGATCTGCATGTAGCGCGCCAGCACGACGAGGTCGACGTCCCCCACGATCTCCAGCGCGCGGGCCTCGGCCTCGGCCTTGGTGCCCGGGGTGACCGGCACGTGGTGGAACGGGATCCCGGCGCCGCGGGCCACCGGCTCGAGGTCGGCGTGGTTGGAGACGACGGCGGTGATGTCGGCCCGCAGGTCCCCGGCGCGCACCCGGTAGATGAGCTCCTGCAGGACGTGGTCGGTCCGGCTCACGAAGACCGCGACCGAGGGGCGGTGCGCCGCCTCGGTGAGCCGCCAGGTCATCTGCCACTGCCGGGCCAGCAGGTCCAGCGCGCCCTCCAGCTGCGGCCGGCGTTCGGCCAGGTCGGCGAGGACGAACTCCAGGCGCAGGGTGAACGTGCCGCCCGTCGGGTCGGACGAGTGCTGCTGCGAGTCGGTGATGTTCGCCCCGACGTCGGCCAGGAGCCGGGAGAGGACGGCGACGATGCCCGGCCGGTCGGGGCAGCGGACGACGAGGCGGCCGGCGTCCGCGGTGGCGGGGTCGGCGGGAACGGCAGGCAGCACGGGGTGGATCGTCCCAGAGACCCTCCCCTCAGCCCGCGGGCAGCCGGGCCCGGGTGCGGTCGGCGACGTCGAACAGGTCGCCGTAGTCCTCGACCCGGTGGAGCACCTCCTCGGTGCGGAAGCGCAGCAGTCCGGGGTCGGCGCCCTCGTTGACGGCGTCCACCTCGTCCCAGCCGATCGGGGTGGAGACTGTCGCGTCGGGCCGGGCCCGCAGCGAGTAGGGCGCGACCGTCGTCTTCGCCGGGTTGTTCTGGCTCCAGTCGATGAGCACCTTGCCGGGCCGGAGCACCTTCTCCATCCGCCACACCACCTGGTCCGGCGTCTCCGCGGACAGCTCCTGCGCCAGCGCCTTCGCGTACCGGCTGGGGTGCTCGCGGTCGGTGACCCGGATCGGCGCGTAGACCTGCATGCCCTTGGAGCCCGACGTCTTCACCACCGGGTCCAGGCCGTCGGCGACGAGCCGCATCCGCAGCCGCTCGGCCAGCCGGCAGCACTCGGCGATCCCCGTCTCCGGACCCGGGTCCAGGTCGAGCACGAGCAGGTCCGGCAGCGTGGGCTGGAGCCTGCTGCCGACCTGCCACTGCGGCACGTGCAGCTCCAGCGCCGCGAGGTTGGCCGCCCAGGCGAGGTCGGCGACGGTCTCCAGGACGACCATGTCCAGCGTCTCGCGGCCCTTGGAGCTGCCGGGGCTGGGGATCGTCACCCGGCGGACCCAGTCGGGGGCGTGCCGGGCGCTGTTCTTCTCGAAGAAGGCCTGCCCCTCGACACCGTCGGGCCAGCGGGTGAACGTGACCGGCCGGCCGGACAGGTGCGGCAGCAGCACGGGCGCGATCCGGACGTAGTAGTCGATCACCTGCGCCTTGGTGAACGAGACCTCCGGGAAGAGCACCTTCTCCAGGTTCGACACCTCGAGCTGGCGCCCGTCGACCCGCACGCGCTGGCGGCGGCTCACCCCTGCCACTCCTCGGTCACCTCCTCCGGGTCGAGGTCGTCCCGGAGCCCGCGCCAGGAGGGGTGCCGCATCCGGCCGTCGGTCGTCCACCCGGCGAAGGCGACCTCGCCGACCAGAGCCGGCTCCACCCAGTGCGCGTCGCGGGTGACCTCGCGGGGCAGCGCGTCGGCGAAGGGGGTGCCCGCGCGCGCCGTCAGCAGCCCGTCGAGCTCCCGCAGGGCGGCGTCGGTGAACCCGGTGCCCACGTGCCCTGCGTAGACCAGGCGGCCGTCGTCGTCGTGCACGCCGACCAGCAGCGAGCCCACGCCGCCGGCCCGTCGGCCCTGCCCGGGCCGCCAGCCCCCGACGACGACGCTCTGCATCCGCAGGTGCTTGACCTTGCGCCACTCCGGCGCGCGCACCCCCGACCGGTAGACGCTGTCCAGCCGCTTGGCGACCACGCCCTCCAGCCCGTTCTCCCGGCTGGCGGCGTGCACGTCGGCCCCGCCGCCGCGGAACCACGGCGTGCCCACCCACCGCTCGCCCGACGGCTGCAGCGCGTCGAGCCGGGCCCGGCGCTCCTCGTAGGGCAGGCCGGTGAGGGTGCGGCCGTCCAGGGCGAGCAGGTCGAACACCAGGTAGGTCACCGGCGCCGCGGCCGCCATCCGGCGCACCTCCGGGCCGGTGCGGTGCATCCGGCCCTGCAACGCCCCGAAGTCCGGCCGGCCGAGGGCGTCGAGCGCGACCACCTCGCCGTCCAGGACGGCGTCGCGGCTGGCGAGCGCGGCGGGCAGCCGGGCCAGCTCCGGGTAGCGGACGGTGATGTCGGTGCGGCTGCGCGCCCACAGACCGAGCCCGCCGTCGCGGACCAGCGACACGGCGCGGACGCCGTCCCACTTGAACTCGTACCCCCAGCGGTCGTCCTCCGCTGCCGGGGGCAGCTCACCGGGGGTGGCGAGCATCGGCGCGGGCACGGGCGGCGGTTCGGGTCGGACCACCTCAGGCGCTGCGGCGGGTCCGCTTGGCCGGTGCCGCGTCGGCCGTCTTCTCCGCCGTCGCCGTCTTCTTCGGGGCGGCCTTCTTCGCGGCGGTGGTCTTCCTGGCCGCCGGGGTCTTGGCCGCGGTGGTCCTCGCCGCCGGCGCCTTCTTGGCGGCCGGCTTCGCGGGGGCCTCGTCCTCCTCGGCCGCCTTCCGCGGGGCCGTCGCCTTCTTGGCGGGGGCGCGCTTCGCCGGGGCCGGCTCCTCGTCGGCGCTGCCGCCGCGCGCCTTCTCGACGCTGCGCCGCAGGGCGCTCATCAGGTCGACCACGGCCGCACCCGGGTCCGCGGTCTCGGGCACCGGCTGCACCTCGCCGCCGGTCTGCTTGGCCTCGAGCAGCGCGGTCATGGCCTCGCGGTAGTCGTCGGTGAACTCGTGCGGGTCGAAGGCGCCCGACATGGAGGAGATGAGCGCCTCGGCCATCTGCAGCTCCTGCGGCCGGACGGTGACGTCCTCGTCGAGGAAGCCGAAGTCGGGACGGCGGATCTCGTCGGGCCAGCGCATGGTGTGCAGCACCAGGACGTCGTCGCGCACCCGCAGGGCGGCGAGGGACTCCCGCTGGCGGAGCGCGATCTTGGTGATGGCGACCTGGCCGGCGTTGGCCAGGGCGTCGCGCAGCAGCACGTACGGGCGGGTCGCCGGGCCGTCCGGCTCGAGGTAGTAGGTCTTCTCGAAGTGGATCGGGTCGATCTCGTCCTGGTTCACGAACTGCAGGACGTCGATCTCCCGCCGCGACGACAGCGGCAGCTCGTCGAAGTCCTCGTCGGTCAGGATCACCAGCTGGCCGTCGGGCAGCTCGTAGCCCTTCGCGATCTCGGAGTACTCGACCTCCTCGCCGTCGATCGAGCAGACCCGCTTGTACTTGATCCGGCCGCCGTCGGTGGCGTGGACCTGGTTGAACCGGATGTCCTTGTCCTCGGTCGCGGAGTACAGCTTCACGCCGATGCTGACCAGCCCGAAGGAGACCGCACCTCGCCAGATCGACCGCACGCCGCGCCTCCTCCCGCCCCCTGGACACTCGAAACCGCAGGATAGGCCCGCGGTACGGCCGACGGCAGGTCGACGACGCCGCCCTCCCCCGGACGGGGCACGGCCTACGCGTCGACGCCCTGCGGGTCGTCCCCCGGTGCCGGCTCGAGGCCGCCGTTCTGGATGGCGTCGTAGACGAACTGGAGGACGTCGGAGGAGGCCACCAGCGTCATGGTGAGCCCGACCAGCCGCGTGGCCCTCGGCGCGGTCGCGTAGCCGAACACCAGGCCGGTGGCGACCCACTGGGCCAGGCAGAACGGGCACGTCAGCAGCTCGCCGACCGCGTGCTTGACCCCCCCGTGCTCGCGCACCTCCTCGGCGACCTCCGCGTGCCCGGACGGTCCCTGGAAGGAGGTGAAGGGCGCGCGCAGGGGCGCGGTCACCGGGTCCTTGGCGATCCGCCGGGCCAGCCGGAACGTGGCGACGGCGAGCAGGGCGACGTCCCCGGGCGGGATGCGCTCGGGCAGCTCCCGGCCCGAGGCCCGCACGGCCGCGACTCCCGCGGTGACCAGCCCCATGTAGACGCCCATGGCGCCGAGGTCCCCCGCCAGCGGGCGGGGCTCGCCCTGTGAGTACTCCCTCCCCTGGGTCCGCACCCATCGCCGGAGGGGGGCCGCAGCCCGCTGGAGGTCGTCGACGATCGCCATGGGGCCCCGCTACCCGCGGATCGCCCCCGCGACCCCTCCACGCCGACCCATGCCGGAGGTCACCGCGCGCCGGCCCGCCCGCCGCATGGTCTCGGGGACTGCGGGTAGGCGGGGAGGGACCGCGGCCGTCGGACCGACCGGCCGCCGACCAGGCAGCGCGCCGCCGCGCGCAGGAGGAGGCAGCAGCCCGTGACCACCCCCGAGGGCCAGACCGCCCGCGACGTCCACCCCGAGGACGAGGGCATCCCCGAGGTCTCCCAGGACGACTCGCCCACGCAGACGTACAACGAGGACCCGGAGTTCGCCCCGCTGCCCGGCGAGCGCCCCGGCGCGTCCCTGGACTTCGGCACCACCGCCTTCGAGCAGGCCGAGGGCGAGTCGCTCGACGGCCGGCTGGCCCGGGAGGTGCCCGACGTGCAGCCCGGCGTCCGGGCCGCCGAGGACCCGCAGCGGGCGAGCATGCAGCTGGAGCAGGACACCTCGACCTCCCCGTTCTCCGACTCCGGCACGAACACCACCGCCGACGACGTCGAGGCCACGGCCGACGACGCGGTCGGCGGTGAGGGCCCGGAGGAGGCGGCGATGCACGTCATCGACTCCTGAGCCCCTCCTCCAGGCCCGCAGCCCTCCTCCCGCCCGCCGTCCGGGGTCACCCGGACGGCGGGTTGGCGGCGCTTGACCCGGTTGTCTACGTTGTAAGCGCGGTTGAGCAGGCAGCCGCGACCCGTGCTGGGTCACCCCAGCAGGGACACCGCCGACCGGGCGTGTGCCCGGGGGCGCCGACACCGGCGTCCCGCACGGCGGTAGATTGACCGCGCGGTCGTGCCGCCGGGCACTGCCGTTGAGAGGAGCTCGTCCGTGACCACACCCGACCTGCCCGCCGAGGGTCAGTCCGACGTGCCGAACGAGGGCACGGAGGCCCCCTTCGACGACGTGATCACGCTCTCCACCACCACGGGTGAGGACGGCGTCGTCACGGTGACGGTCGTCGGCGAAGTGGACACGTTCACCGCGCCGGTCCTCCGCTCGTCGCTGGACACCCAGCTGGAGCAGCAGCCCCGCGAGCTCGTGATCGACCTGTCCGGCGTCCAGTTCCTCGGATCCGCCGGCCTGGCCGTGCTCGTGGAGACCCAGAAGTCGGCGCGCAGCCGCGACGTCGAGCTCCGGCTCGTCGCCACCACCCGTGCGGTCACCCGGCCGCTCGAGGTGACCGGGCTGATCGACCTGTTCACCATCGTGGACAGCAGCGCCCGCTGATCGCCGCGGGCCGAACGGCCCGCACCCGTCCGACGACGACGAGGCCCCGCTCCGGCGGGGCCTCGTCGCGTTCTCAGGCGTGCAGCATCTGGCAGACGGCGGCCTCGAGGACGCGCTGGGCGTCCCGGTCGTTGTCCGCCCCGGCCGCCTCCTGCAGCGCCGGCCCCACCGTCTCGCCGTGCTCGTACCGGTCGACGACCCGCGGGTCGACGTAACTGGCCTTGCAGACCGCCGGCGTGTTGCCCAGCTGCTCGGACACCGCCTTGTAGGCCGTGCTGATGACCTTCTTGCGCCCGGTCCTGGACTTCGGCGGCGGGGCCTCGGCCAGCTGCGCGGCCATGAGCACCGTCGCCGTCCAGGTGCGGAAGTCCTTGGCGGTGATCTCCGCGCCGCTGATCTCCTTGAGGTAGGCGTTGATGTCGCTGCTCTTGACGTCCCGCCAGGTGCCGTCCTCCAGCTGGTAGGCCAGCAGCTCGTCCCCCGCGCCCGTGCCCTCGGGCCGCGCCAGCAGCTGCCGCACCACCGTGGCGGTGGGCCGGTCGGTGATCTCCACCTCGCGCTCGATGCCGCCCTTGGCGGTGTAGGAGAAGAAGGTCCGCTCGCCGCGGACGGAGACGTGCTCGCGGCGGAGCGTCGCCAGCCCGTAGGTGCCGTTGTCCTCGGCGTACTGCTCGCTGCCGACGCGGAAGGCGCCGAGGTCCAGCAGCCGGATCGCGCACGCCAGCACGCGCTCGCGGTTGAGCCCGCGGGTCCGCAGCGCGCCGACGACGGCGTCGCGCACGTCGGGCAGCTGGTGCGCGATCTCCAGCACCCGCTCGTGCTTCTCCGCGTCCCGGCGGGCCCGCCACTGGTCGTGGTAGCGGTACTGCCGCCGGCCGGCGACGTCCACCCCGGTCGCCTGGATGTGACCGTTGGGCCACGGGCAGATCCAGACGTCCTTCCAGGCCGGCGGGATCGCGAGGGCGCGCACCCGGTCCAGCCGCTCGTCCTTGATGAGGACGCCGTTCTCGTCGGTGTAGGAGAACCCCCGGCCGGCGCGCCGGCGCCGCCAGCCCGGGCCGTGCACGTCGCTGCGCCGCAGTCTCACCCCCGGTGGATGCGCACCGGTGCCGTTCCCCAAACCGGGCGGCCGGGGCGGGTCACCCGCTCAGCGGATGTCGACCAGCCCCGAGAGCCCGCTGATCTCCAGCACGTGCCGGGTGACCCCGCCGTCGGGGGCGTGGACCACCAGCTGCCAGCCCTCGTCGCGGGCGATCCGCGCCATGGCCAGGACCACGCGGACGGCGGCGCTGCTGAACAGCCTCACGCCGACCAGGTCCAGCTCGACGCGGCCGGTGCCGCCGTGGCTGGCCTCCAGGAGCCGGATGCGCAGCTGCTCGGCACTGAGCAGGTCGAGCTCGCCGGACACGCGCACCACCGGCCGGTCGCCGGTGCGGTCCACGACCACCTCGGCGGTGTTCCCCGCGGGTGCCTGCCGGATCTCGTCGTCGGGGACGCGGCGCAGCCGCAGCCGCAGGGTGACCGTCGTCCCGTCCTCGCCCTGCAGCACCACGCCGTCGACGAGCTGCCGCATGATCAGCAGTCCGCGCCCGCGGCTGCCGGGATCGCGGTCCGGCGGGCGCCAGCTGCCCTCGTCCCGGACCGTGACGGTGAGGACGCCGTCGAGGTCGACCGACGCCGACACGTGCATGGGCCCGGCCCCGGTGTCCCGGTAGGCGTGCTCGGCCGCGTTCGCCGCCGCCTCCCCCACCGCCACCATGACCCCGACCCGGTCCTGCTCCCCCATGCCCAGGTGGTCCAGCCACGCGCCGAGCTTCCGGCGGACGGCGGGCAGCGACGAGGGGACGGCCGGGAGGTCCAGCTGCAGCGGTGCGGGTGTGTCGGCGAGCCGGTGCGCCACCAGCACGGCGATGTCGTCGGGACGGCCGTCCGGGGTGGGGAGCAGCGCGGCGACCGCCGCGGCCAGCTCGGCCGAGCCGATGTCGTCGGCCGGGGTGCTCCCCGCGACCACCGAACGGGCGACCTCGGCCAGTCGGGTGAGACCCCGGGTGGGCGGCGGACCGGACGCCGCGACCGCGCCGTCGGAGAACAGCACGAGGGTGGCGCCCTTCTCCAGCACGGCGTGGGAGACCTCGGTGCGGGTGCCCGGCACGCTGCCCAGGGGCGGGCGCGGCACCAGCGCCAGGAACGAGGTGCTGCCGTCGCGGCCGACGACCAGCGGCGCGGGGTGGCCGGCGGCGGCATAGGTCAGCCGGCCGGTGCCGGCCTCGAGGACCCCGTAGAACACCGAGGCGCCCTCGACGTCCTCCATCTGCGCGGCGAACTCGTCCAGGGCGGTCACCACGGCCGCCGGCCACGGGTCCCGCATCGCGATCGAGCGCATCGCGCCGCGCAGCCGGCTCATGGCGCCCGCGGCCGGCATCCCGGCGCCCACGGCGTCGCCGATCACGAGCGCGAGCCGGCCGGACCCGAGGGGGACGGCGTCGTACCAGTCGCCGCCCGCGGCGCCCTCGGCGGTCGCCCGGTCGTAGCTGCCGGACAGCCGGATGTCGGGCAGCAGCGGCAGGGACGGCGGCAGGAGCGCGGACTGGGCCTGCTCGACGAGGTCGGCGCCGGGGGGCTCGGCGGCCGGGGCGGCCGGCGTACCGGCCTCCAGGACGAGCAGCACGCCCGGCTCGCCGGACACCGACAGCGGCTGCACGACCAGGGTGGCCGCCGGGCCGGCGGAGCCCAGGAGGCCGGTGACGGTCTCGGTCCGGCCGCTGCGCAGGGCCTCGGCGGCCAGCTCGGTGACCGGGCGACCCGCGACCTGGGGCAGCTCCGAGCGGTCGGTGCCCAGCTCGCGGGCGCGCGCGTTGGCCCACACCGGCTGGAGTCCGGCACCCGCCAGGCAGTAGATGGCCGCGGGGGCGTGCTCGAGCGCTGCCACGAGCGCGGCCGGTCCCCGGTCGTCGGCGGGCGAGCGGTCCGGCGCTCGGGCGCCCTGGCTGGTGTCCATCTCCGGCCAGTGCACACCAGGCCCTGGGGCCCGGCAACCGCGCCGGAGGAGCGGTTTGGCGGGGTGCCGCCGGGGTAGTGGGAGCGGTCGGCGCCGCGACCGGAGCCGCACCGTGCCCCGGCCGGGCGCGCCTTTCGGGCAGGATGGGCCCGGAACCGGTGCCGCCGCGGTGGCCGGTCAGGACGAGCACGGAGGAGCAACGACGCATGGTGGATCGCAGGGGTGCCGTCGCGCAGGACGGGCGGCGAGCCGAACGGCTGGAACTCCGGGTGCCCACCACGCCGACCCAGCTGCCCGCGGTGCGGGCCATGGCCGGTGACCTCGCCATCCGGATGGACTACGACCTGGACTCGGTCGAGGACCTGCGCCTGGCCGTCGACGAGGCGTGCGCCACGCTCGCCGCGATCGGCCTCCCGGAGCAGCCGCTGACCGTGGTCTTCGAGACCACGCGGACCGGCCTGCACATCGACGCGTGGGTGCCCACCGCCGAGGGCACCGAGGTGCCGCGCGACGGATTCGGGTGGGCGGTGCTGCAGACCCTGGTCGACGACGTCGACGCCCGGCCGGCCACGCAGGCGGAGGTGCCCGCCGGCAACGGCTCGGCGACGGCGGTGGCTCTCATCTCCGTGGACAAGTTCCTCCCGGGCCAGAACCCGACCCCGGTCGGCGGCTCGGACCGCAACGTCTCGGTCGCGCGGTGACCCCGGGGGCCACCACCGGGAACACGACCGCCGAGGAGGAGACCCTGCGCGGCGATGAGACCGTCCCCGGATCCGACCCCGCCACCGACGACGTGAGCGACATCGACCCCGTGCTCGACGCCGACGCCGCCGAGGAGCCGGACGCCGCGGACTCCCCTGCCGCGGAGGACGCCGTCGACGAGGCCGAGGTCGAGGTCCCCGTCGTCCCCGCGCCCCGCGCGGAGGTCGAGGACGTCGTGCCGGTGTCGGACAACCGCCGGCGCGCCGAGCGGACGGCGCCGCTGTTCGCCGAGCTGGCGTCGCTGGAGAAGGACGACCCCCGCCGCGAGCGGCTGCGGGAGATCCTCGTCGAGGAGCACCTGCCCCTCGTGCGGCACTTCGCCCGCCGGTTCAGCAACCGCGGCGAGCCCTTCGACGACCTCCTGCAGGTCGGCACGCTGGGTCTCATCGCCGCGATCGACCGGTTCGACCCGACCCGCGGCGTCGAGTTCCTCTCGTTCGCCGTCCCGACGATCACCGGTGAGATCAAGCGGCACTTCCGCGACCAGGGCTGGTCGGTGCGCGTGCCGCGCCGGCTGCAGGAGCTGCACCTGTCGCTGAACTCCGCCGTCGGGGAGCTCGCCCAGAAGAACGGGCGCGCGCCGACCCCCAGCGAGCTCGCCGAGCACCTGGGGATCCCGCGCGAGGAGGTGCTCGAGGGTCTCGCCGTCGCGAACGCCTACCGCAGCAGCTCGCTGGACGAGCGCCTCTCCGGTGAGGACGACTCCCCCACCCTCGCCGCGACCCTGGGCGAGGAGGACGCCGCGCTCGAGGGCGTGGAGTACCGGGAATCGCTGCAGCCGCTGCTGGCCACGATCCCGGCCCGCGAGCGGCGGATCCTCATCCTGCGGTTCTTCGGCAACATGACGCAGTCGCAGATCGCCGCCGACATCGGCATCTCGCAGATGCACGTGTCCCGGCTGCTCAGCCAGACGCTGGCCAAGCTGCGCGAGGGCCTGCTCAAGGACTGAGCGCAGGACGCCGGTGGCCCGGGACCGGTTCGGTCCCGGGCCACCGGCGTCGCGGCCGGGCCGGCTACTGCCGCCCGTCGGCGGGCGGGCCGAACTGCTGCCGGACCGCCGGGTCGGCGGCCGGGCCGCTGGCCCGGACGTCGTCGGTCACCTGAGACAGCGGCGGCGGGGTCGGCACCGAGGGCAG
The DNA here is from genome assembly GCF_019799905.1 of Trujillonella endophytica. Classification (GTDB taxonomy): domain Bacteria; phylum Actinomycetota; class Actinomycetes; order Mycobacteriales; family Geodermatophilaceae; genus Trujillonella; species Trujillonella endophyticus_A. The sequence goes on from NZ_JABGCI010000015.1 coordinate 54,839, forward strand.
GGTGTCGGTGATGCTCGACAGCTCGATCTTGGCCTCGGGCTGCTCGGCGGCCGAGGGCAGCTGCGACTCCATCCAGCCGCTGGTGTCCATGTCCGACGTCGGCCGCGCGCCCCCGTTGGCCGAGGGCTCGACGTCCATCCAGGACCGCCCGTCGCCGTCCGCGCCGCCCAGGCGGGACAGCCCCTCCAGCGCCTTGCTGAACTCGCTGGGCACGATCCACATCTTGTTGGCGTCACCCTGGGCGATCTGCGGCAGCGTCTGCAGGTACTGGTAGGCCAGCAGCCCCTGGTCCGGCTTGCCGTCGTGGATGGCCTGGAAGACGGTCTCGATCGACTTCGCCTGCCCCTGCGCCTGGAGGTACAGGGCCGCCCGCTCGCCCTCGGCCTTGAGGATGCGGCTCTGCCGCTCCGCCTCCGCCTCGAGGATCGCGGCCTGCTTCTTGCCCTCCGCGGAGAGGATGGCCGCCGCCTTCTGGCCCTCGGCGGTCGTGATGGCCGACTGCCGCGCGCCCTCGGCGGTCAGGATGATCGCCCGCTTGTCACGGTCGGCGCGCATCTGCTTCTCCATGGAGTCCTGGATGGACGCCGGCGGGTCGATCGCCTTGATCTCCACGCGGGCCACCCGCAGGCCCCAGGGACCGGTGGTGCCGTCGAGGACGTCGCGCAGCTGGCTGTTGATGCCGTCGCGGCCGGTCAGGGCACCCTCGAGGTTCAGGCCACCGACCACGTTGCGCAGCGTCGTGGTGGTGAGCTGCTCCATGCCGGTGATGTAGTTCGCGATGCCGTACACGGCCAGCCGCGGGTCGGTCACCTGGAAGTACAGGACGGTGTCGATGCCGACCTGCAGGTTGTCGGCCGTGATCACCGGCTGCGGCGGGAACGAGATGACCTGCTCGCGCAGGTCGATGGTGGCGCGCACCCGGTCGATGAACGGCACCAGGATCGACAGGCCGGGGGACAGGGTGCGGCTGTAGCGGCCGAGCCGCTCGACCACCTTGGCCTGCGCCTGCGGGACGATCGTCACGCTCTTGGCGATCACGAAGACCACCAGCAGCGCGACCACGATGAGCGCGATCAGGGCGGGGGTCACAGGAGGTCTCCCTCGGTCGGGGTCGGACGGGACGTCACTCGAGCTCCAGGGCGTCGCCCACGACGGCGGTGGCGCCGTCGACCTGGAGGATCCGGACGGTGGCGCCGACGGGGAAGCGCTCGCCGCCGTACTGGCTGCGGGCGGTCCACTCGTCGGCGCCCAGCTGGATGCGGCCGCCGTGCCCGTCGATCGCCTGGCTCACCCGGGCGGTGCGCCCGATGAGCGTGGCGACGCCGTCGAGCTGCTCGGGCGTCCGGTCGACCAGGTGCCGCTTGGCCAGCGGGCGCACCAGCGCCAGCAGCACGGCGCTGACGACGATGAACCCGACCAGCTGCAGCAGGAAGGCACCGCCGAGCAGCGCCACGCCCATCCCGCCCAGCGCGCCACCGGCGAGCATCAGGAGGAACAGGTCACCGCCGGCCAGCTCACCGGCCGTGAACAGTCCGGCCGCGACGAGCCAGAGCACCCAGGGATCCACACCGCCACTGTCGCACCCGCGGCGCCGGCCAGGAACGCTTCTCGCGATCATGATGCGCGACCGTTGCCGCGCAGGGGCGCCGGCACGGCCCGCCGTAGCCTCGCGGCGTGCACGATCTCCCCGCCGGCCGGTTCGCCGCCTGGGCCACCGCCTGGCTGTCGGGCCGCTGCTCCTTCGACGAGGCGCTGGACGCGCTGACCGGCGACCGGGCCTCCTCGGTGACGGGCATGCCGGGCACGGACGGCGCGGTGCCCCTGGCGCAGGCCCTGGCGGCGCTGCGGGGGCTGGGCGAGCGCCGCTTCCGCCTGGCGCTGCCCGTGCCCGGGGACGTGCGCGGCCTGCCCCGGGCGGCGGGTCTGACCGAGCTGGCGCTCGAGGCGGGGCAGGCGGCCGTCGGCGACACCCTGGCGCTCGTACCGCAGCCGCTGGGCACGGAGATGGTGGCCTGGACGGCGTTCCCGCTGGCGGGCGTGCTCCCGCCGGCGCCGCCCGTCGAGGGCACCCTGCGGGCGGCGTCGGGCGCCCTCGACCTGGCCGTGGGCGACGCCGCACGCACGCTGGCCGGCCTCGACCTGGCCCGGTGGCATCCCGAGGTGCCGGCGCTGCTGGCGGGGCTGGCACGGCCCGCGCAGGCCCCGGGCATGCCGGGCGACATCGACCCCCTCGCGCTGTCGGTGCTGGCGCGGGCGCAGCGGCTCGCCCGGGTGCTCGACCTCGCGATGTCCGACGCTCCCGGCGCCGCGGTCACGAGGACCCAGGCCGCGGCTCGTGACGAGGCGCTGCGCCCGCTGTCCGACGCCGTCCGCGAGGCCCTCACGGCCGCCTACAACGCCGTCCCGAGATAGGGCGGTCCCGGGACAGAGCCCACGGCCCCTGCCGGGCGGGTGCCGCCGGGTCTACGGTCCGCCGGCATGACCGCCGCGATGACGATGAACACGGTGATCCACGGCGCCGTGCGCCGGGACCTGGACCGGCTGGCCGACGCCCTCGCGGCCCTGCCCGCGGGCGACCTCGCCCGGGCGCGCGACCTGGCGCGGGCCTTCGCGAACCTCCGTCGGGAGCTCACGCACCACCACGAGGGCGAGGACACCCACGTCTTCCCGTGGATGGCGCAGCGGGGGCTCGTGCCCGACCTCCTGCCGACCATGGCGGCCGAGCACGCCGCCATGTCGGCGGCCCTGACCGGGACCGACGCGGCGCTGGCGGCCCTCGCCGCGAGCGGATCGGCTGCCGACCTCGCCGCGGCCCAGGCCTCGGTCGAGCGGACCCGCGCCGTGGTCGACACCCATCTGGACCACGAGGAGACCGAGGTCGAGCCGGTGGTGCGGGGGCACATGGAGGAGCCGGGCTGGAAGCAGGTCGAGAAGCAGCTGCGCTCCCAGCCGCCCACCGCCGCCGGCCAGTTCTTCGCCTGGGTCACCGACGGCATGCGCGAGGACCACCGGGCCTACCTGCGCCGGACCGTCCCGGCCCCCGTGGTCTTCGTGCTGACCCGCGTGTTCGGGCGGCGCTACCGCCGCGAGGTCGCACCCGTCTGGGGCCGGGCGACGTAGCAGCAGGCCGCGGGGCAGTTCGTGCCCAGCCGCGGGAGGCCGCCGGCGCGGCGCTCCTCGAGCAGCTCCCGCACGGTGGCGACGAAGGCGGGGTGGGTGCCCGCGGTGCCGGCCCGGACGAAGGTCAGCCCCAGCTCGGCCGCGGTCTCCCGGGCCTCGTTGTCCAGGTCCCACACGACCTCGAGGTGATCGCTGACGAAGCCGACCGGGAGGACGACGACCGCCGTCTCCCCCGCCGCGGCCAGCGTGCGCAGGTGGTCGTTGACGTCGGGCTCCAGCCACGGCACCGACGGCGGGCCGCTGCGGCTCTGCCAGACCAGGTCGAAGTGCCGGCCGGGGTCGACGGCGTCCACGACCGCCCGGGCCGCGGCGTGCAGCTCGTCCTGGTACGCGCCGCCGTCCGGCCCGGCGACCGCGGCCATGGCGTCGGGGATGGAGTGCGCGGTGGCGACCAGCCGGGCGGTGTCGCGGACGCCCTCCGGCAGCTGGTCGAGCGCCGCGGCCAGGGCGTCGACGTTGGCCCGGACGAACCCGGGGGCGTCGAAGTAGTGCGGCAGCTTCTCGGCCGTGGGTGGCGCCGGGGCGGTGGGGTCCTGCGCCACGACGGCACGGGCGCGGGCGACGTCCTCGTGGTACTGCCGGCACCCGGACGCCGAGGCGTAGGCGGAGGTGGCGAAGACGTAGACGTGCTCGATGCCGTCGTCGGCCATCTGCTGCCAGGCGTCCTCGACGTAGGGCGCCCAGTTGCGGTTGCCCCAGTAGACCGGCAGCTCGACGCCGGCGTCCCGCAGCTCGGCCTCGACCGCCGCGATCAGCGCCAGGTTCTGCTCGTTGATGGGGCTGACCCCGCCGAAGTGCAGGTAGTGCTCGGCGACGGCCTCGAGCCGCTCGCGCGGGACGCCGCGGCCGCGGGTGACGTTCTCCAGGAACGGCATCACGTCGTCGGGGCCCTCGGGACCGCCGAAGGAGAGCACGAGCAGCGCCTCGCGCCGGCCGGGCGGCGCGGGCTCCGCCGCCGGCTCGGCGCCGCCGTTGTTGCGGACGGCGAGCGACGGGTCGTCGTCGGGGGCCTGGCCGGGGTGGAGGTCGACGTCGGTCGCGAGGGGCACGGGAGGGGTTCGCCTGCGGGGTTCGGTGCGGATGCGTTCAGACGCCGACGGCGTGGAAGCCGCCGTCGACGTGCACGATCTCGCCGGTGGTCGCGGGGAACCAGTCCGACAGCAGCGCGACGACGGCCTTGCCCGCGGGCTCGGTGTCCGTGACCGACCAGCCCAGCGGCGCGCGGCCCTCCCAGGCCTCCTCGAACTGGTTGCTGCCGGGGATCGACTTCATCGCCATGCTGCGCAGCGGCCCCGCCGCGACCAGGTTGACCCGCACGCCCTCGGGCCCGAGCTCGCGGGCCAGGTAGCGGGAGGTGGACTCCAGGGCGGCCTTGGCCGCGCCCATCCAGCCGTACACCGGCCAGGCCACCGAGGCGTCGAAGGTCAGCCCGACCACCGACGCCTTCTCGCCGAACAGCGGCCGGCAGGCCTGGGTGAGCGAGGCCAGCGACCAGGTCGACACGTGGAAGGCCGTGGCGGCGTGCTCCCACGCGACCTCGGTGAAGCCGTCGCCCATCGCCTCCTGGGGTGCGAAGCCGATCGAGTGCACGACCCCGTCGAGGACGGCGTCGTCGCCGAGGTGCTCGCGCAGCCGGTCGGCGAGGCTCGCCAGGTGCTCGGGATCGGTCACGTCGAGCTCGATGACCGGCGCCTCCCGGGGCAGCCGCTTGGCGATCCGCCGGGACAGGGACAGGGCCCGGCCGAAGTTGGACAGGACGACGGTGGCGCCCTGCTCCTGTGCGAGCCGCGCCGTGGCGAACGCGATCGACGCCTCGGTGAGGACGCCGGTGACCAGGATCTTCCTGCCCGCGAGGAGGCCGGTGCCCGCCGTTCCCGCCGTGCCCTGCCCCGTGTCGCCAGCCGTCTCGCTCATCAGTGCCCCATCCCCAGTCCGCCGTCGACCGGGACGACCGCCCCGGTGATGTAGCCGGCGCCCTCGCCGGCCAAGAAGGTCACGACCGCTGCCACTTCCGAGGCCGAGGCGTACCGACCCAGCGGCACCTGGCCGAGGATCTCCTGCTGCCGCTTCTCGGGCAGCGACGCGGTCATGTCGGTCTCGACGAAGCCCGGCGCCACCACGTTGGCGGTGATGCCGCGGCCGCCCAGCTCGCGGGCGAGGGACCGGGCGAGGCCGACCAGCCCGGACTTGCTCGCCGCGTAGTTGACCTGCCCGGCCGAGCCGAGCAGCCCGACCACCGAGGAGACGAAGACCATCCGGCCGGCGCGGGCCCGCACCATCTTCGGGGTGGCGCGCTTGGCCACCCGGTAGGCGGCGGTGAGGTTGGCGTCGACGACGTCGGTGAAGTCGGCCTCCTTCATCCGCATCAGCAGCCCGTCGCGGGTGATCCCGGCGTTGCTGACCAGGACCTCCACCGGGCCCTGGTGCTCCTCGACCTCGGTGAACGCGCGGTCGACGGCCTCGCTGTCGGTCACGTCGCAGGTCACGCCGAACAGCCCGTCGGGTGCGCCACTGCCGCGGTGGGTCACCGCCACGGCGTCCCCCTGCTCGGCGAACGCCCGGGCGATGGCGAGGCCGATCCCCCGGTTCCCGCCGGTCACCAGCACCGACCTGCTCACGTGCCACTCCCCTGTGCCGACGCTCCCCGTGTCGGCCTCTGAACCTAGTGCCCGGGCCGTGGTCGCACGCGGGGGCGGGAGGTCCCCGCGCGCTCCCAGGCCCGGACGACCGAGGCTCGGCACGCGGCCGGGTCGTCGCCGGCCGCGGTGAGCAGCGCCACCGCCGTCTCCGCCGAGTGCTCGGGGACGACGTCGCGCGGGAGCACGCCCTGGACGACCAGCGACAGCAGACCGTGGCCGGCCAGCCAGAGCCGGGTCGCCACCGCGGCCGGATCGGCGTCCGCGGAGAACCGCCCCTCCTCCCGGGCGCGGGAGGCGGCCGCGACGAGGACGGCGAGGCCGCGGTCGGCGGCCGCCGGGTCCTCGAGCTCGGCCACGGCGTCGAACATCGCCCGGTACAGCGACGGGGAGTCCAGCGCGTTGGCCGCGTAGGCCACGCCGAGGGCGGCGACGTCGTGCACGGGGTCGGCGGTGCGCGGCACCGCCGCCAGCCGCTCGTGCAGCCGGGTGAAGCCCTCCTGGCGCACGGCGCGCCACAGCCCTGGCATCCCGCCGAAGTGGGTGTAGACGGCCATCGTCGAGGCACCGGTGCCCTCGACGAGGGAGCGCAGGGTGACCGGCTCGCGGTCGGCGAGCATCCGGGCGGCGCGCTCGACCAGGCGGCGGCGCACGTCGGGGTCGGCGGTCCTCGGCATGGCCTTGACATTACATGGCATTGCTATGCAATGCTTCCGCCACCCACCCCGAGGAGGCACCGATGTCCATCGAACTGATCAACCCCGCCGGCCTGCCCGTCCCCGACGTGTACGCCCAGGTCGCGGTCGCCCGCGGCACGCGCACCGTCTACCTGTCCGGCCAGGTGGCCCGCACCGCCGACGGCCGGCCGGTCGGCCCCGGTGACCTCGCCGCGCAGACCGAGCAGGCGTTCCTCAACGTCGCGACCGCACTGGCGGGGGCCGGGGCGTCGTTCGCCGACGTCGCCAAGCTGACCGTGTACGTCGTCGACTGGGACCCGTCGAAGTTCGCGGCGTTCGGCGAGGGAGCCGGGCGCGCCGCCGCCCGGCTGGGCATCGACCCGGTCAAGCCGGTGACGCTGATCGGCGTCAGCGCCCTGGGTGAAGCGGACCTCATGGTCGAGATCGACGCGGTCGCCGTCTGCGACTGAGCGGGCAGCGGCACACTGGGGCCGGAGGCCGCCGGTCCCGGCCGGCCCCGGACCCGAGAGGCCCGCCCGTGCAGCTGTTCCCCGCGATCCCCTACGCCGAGTGGTCGGACACGTTGGCCACCGTGCACCGGGTCGCGCAGATGGCCGGTCGGGTGCGCCTGCTCGTCAGCCCCCGGCGCAACCACTGGTGGAACGTGCCGTTCCACGTCACAGGCCGCGGGATCACCACCCGGCCGATGGGTCTGGACCCGACCTTCACCATCGACCTCGACCTCGTCGACCACCGGCTCGAGGTGAGCACCGTGGAGGGCCGGCGGGTCTCCTCCAGCCTCGTCGGCCGCTCGGTCGCCGCCGTCCACGCCGACCTGACCACGGCCCTCGCCGACCTCGGCGTCGCGGTCGACATCTCCGACGCCCGCCCGTTCGACCTGCCCGACGCCGCACGGCCGTTCGCGGAGGACACCGAGCACGCGACGTACGACCCGGGAGCCGTGACCCGCTACTGGCAGGTGCTGAGCCAGGTCGGCCTGGTCCTCGAGGAGTTCGCCGGCCGGTTCTCGGGCAAGACGAGCCCGGTCCACCACTTCTGGCACACGTTCGACCTGGCGCTCACCCGGTTCTCCGACCGGGTCGTCGACCACCCCGACGGCGCCGACTCCGTCACCCGCGAGGCCTACAGCCGCGAGGTGGTCAGCTCGGGCTTCTGGTTCGGGGACCCGACCTTCCCCGACCCGGCCTTCTACTCCTACACGGCACCCGAGCCGGCGGGGCTGGCCGAGGACCCCCTGCCCGGCGGGGCGTACTGGCTCGAGCGGGGGGCGAGCCACCTCGCCGTCCTGCCCTACGACGACGCACGGGCGGCGCCGGACCCCCGCGCCGCCGTGCTGGACTTCTTCGAGGCGGCCTACGTCGCCGGGGCGGCGCGTGCGGGCTGGGACGTCGCCGGGCTCTCGTGCGTCGACGGGGCGACCGATCCGCGGCGGGGGGCGGACCGGTGACCGGCACGGCCTCCGGCCTGCGCACGGCCCGGGGCGTCGTCCGGCTGCTCAACAGCAGCGACGGCGGGGTGCTGTGCCTGGCCGGGGAGGTGGACTCCGCCGCGGTGACCGACTTCGTGCGCCGCTACGGCCGCGAGCCGGCGCGGGTCGCCACGATCGACGCCGGGTCGGTGACCGCACTGTCGCCGTCCGGGCTGGAGATCCTGCTCGACCACCTGGAGGTCGCCGAGCGCACCGGGCGCCCCGCGGCCCTGCGCTCCTCCCCCGCGGTGCTCCGCTCGCTCGCGGAGCTGGACGCCCTCAGCGGGCGAGCGCTCCGTAGTGAAGCTGCTTCTGCACCCAGCCGATGAGGCAGTGCAAGGCGGCGTGGCCCTCGGCCGAGGCGAAGCCCTGCTCCATGCGCGCGGCGTCGAGCAGCTCGGCGCTGTCGGCGGTGCCCGACCGGGCGAACCGCTCCATCACCTGACCGGACGGCGTGGTGCTCCGGAACATGTCGGCGATGCCGAGGGCGACGCGGTCGGAGACGGCGGTGGTGACCGACGGCCGCCCCGCCGCGCTCCGGTGGTCGAGGACCTCGGAGATCTCGCTCATGACGGTCAGCGGGCTGGCCGGAGCCGCGGCCCTGGATCGGACGATCACGGTGTCCCCCTCTCTGCTCGGTGCTCCGGGGACATCGGCCGCCTCCGCACTCCCCTGCAGCGCGGGGCGGCGATCCTGCTCCCACGAGTGAGGCGCCCCGCGTGGGCGTGGGCGATCACCGCGCCGACGGAGTGCCGGAGCACCTGCTTCCATGACGGTCGCCAGGAGACCGACCGACAGGAGGCACCGTCCCGTGGAGCAGGCCCGTTCGCTCACCGAGGCGTACCGGCGGTTCGGTGAGGCCGGCGGCGAGGGGTCGGCACTGCACGCGCGCATCGCCCTCGCGATCAGCGGGTCCGGCGAGGCGTTGCGCGCCATCGGGACCGCACCGGCGCGTCGGCGCCACCCCCGGGTCGTCCTCGCCGGGTTGCACGACCTCGTCCTCGCCGGCCGTGCGCCGACGCTCGCCGCGGCCTTCGCCGCCGGAGACGGCGACGCCGCAGCAGGCGCGGCGGTCGACACGCTGCTGCGGATGACCGGGCCGGTCGTGGCCGTCGCCGCGCGCCGGGAGCCGCGGACCGACGAGACCGGCCGCTGCGCGGTGCTGTACCCGGCCGTCGCGGAGGCGGCGCGCCGGGTGGGCGCGGCCACGGTCGGGCTCGTCGACGTCGGCCGTCCGGCAGGGCTGAACCTGACCGTCGACCGGGTCGGCATCGCGTACGGCGCCGGGCCGACGCTGGGCGATCCGACGTCCCCCGTGCAGCTCTCCTGCTCGGTCGTGGGGGACCGCCCCGTCCCGGCGCGGGCGATCCCCGGAGTCGCCACCCGGATCGGCGTCGACCGCGATCCGCTCGACGTGACCGACCAGGACGACGCCCGGTGGCTGCGCGCCTGCGTTCCTCCGGACCGGCCCGAGCGGGGAGCGGCGCTCGAGGCGGAGATGGCGCTGGCGGCGACCGCCCCTCCCCTGCTGCTGCGCGGCGACCCCGCCGAGGTGCTGCCCGAGGCGCTCGCCCGGGTGCCCGCGGACGCCCTGCCCGTCGTCACCACGACGTGGGCGCTGTCCCGCGTCCCGCCCGAGCGCCGCCTGCGCTTCCTGCGCCGCCTGGAGGAAGCGGCGGCCGGCCGGCCCGTGGCGTGGGTGTCGGCCGAGGGCGTGGGGGTCGCCCCGGCGGTCCCGACGCTCGGGGACCGCCCCGCCTCCGGTCACAGCATCGTCGGCCTGGCCGTGTTCGACGGGGCAGGCGCGCGGGTCGAGGCCCTCGGCCGCTGCTGGTCGCGGGGTCGTCTGCTCAGCTGGCTGGCGGCCACCCCGACCGGCGCCGGCTGACCCCACGCCGGCACAGCGGCTCCGGTGTCCCACGCATCCCGCGTGTCACCTGGCGCAACACCCCCGACGCGCCGGGACCACGGGCAACAACTGCCTAAGGGGAACGGTCCGTCTCGTCTCCTGTCCCCTCGCATCGCACTCGTCACTCCCCTTACTGTCGGTTCCAGCACGAACGCGCAGCGTCGCCTACGGCGAGCCGGTAGCGCGTCCTGGACCACCTTCGAGAGGAACCGACGTGACCCTCCCCCAGCGCTCCCCCGCTCAGGCTCCCGCCCGTCCGGCCTACGGCCAGCTCCCTGCCCGTCCGGCCGGCCTCCGGCAGCACCCCGGCGTCGGCACGATGGGTCAGCGGCCCATGGCCGCCCGCCCGCCGGTCCCCCACGCCGGGGCGCCGCGACCGGCCGCCGGGCAGCCCGCTCCTCGCCCCGCGGTGACCTTCCTGACCGTGGCCGAGGTCGCCGCGATGATGCGCGTCTCGAAGATGACCGTGTACCGCCTCGTGCACGGCGGCGAGCTGGCCGCCGTCCGCGTCGGCCGGTCCTTCCGCGTCCCCGCGCCGGCCGTCCGCGCCTACCTGGACGACGCGCGCACCGACGCCGCCTGACGGCTGGTGCCGGCCGGCGCTCCCGACGTCGTCCGGCCCCGCCGTCGCGCGGCCGTCGGACTCAGGCGAGCGTGGCGGTGTCGATCACGAAGCGGTAGCGCACGTCGGAGGCGAGCACGCGCTCGTAGGCCTCGTTGACCTGCTCCACGCCGATCGTCTCGATGAGCGCGGTGATGCCCTGCTCGGCGCAGAAGTCGAGCATCTCCTGCGTCTCGCGGATGCCGCCGATGGTCGAGCCGGCGAAGGAGATCCGCCGCATCAGCAGGGAGAACGCGCTGACCGACTGCGGGTGCTCCGGTGCGCCGACGTTGACCATCGTCCCGTCGACGGCGAGCAGCGACAGGTAGGCGTCGATGTCGATCGACGCGCTCACGGTGTTGATGACGAGGTCGAACGAGGCCGCCAGCCGGCGGAAGGTGTCCGGGTCGCTCGTCGCGTGGTAGTGGTCGGCACCCAGCCGCAGTCCCTCCTCCTGCTTCTTGAGCGACTGCGAGAGCACGGTGACCTCCGCACCCAGGGCGTGCGCGAGCTGCACGCCCATGTGGCCCAGGCCGCCGAGGCCCACCACGGCGACCCGCGTGCCCGGCCCGGCGCCCCAGTGCTTGAGCGGGGAGTAGAGGGTGATGCCGGCGCACAGCAGCGGAGCGGCGGCGTCGAGCTCGAGGCCGTCCGGGATGCGCAGCACGAAGTCCTCGGTGACGACGATGGCCTGGGAGTACCCGCCCTGGGTCGGCACGCCGTCCTTGCCCACGCCGCCGTAGGTCTGGATGTTGCCCTTCACGCAGTACTGCTCGTCCCCGCGCCGGCAGTACTGGCACTCCCCGCACGAGTCGACCATGCAGCCGACGCCGACCCGGTCCCCGACGGCGAACCGCGTCACCTCGGCACCGACCTCGGCGACGACGCCGGCGATCTCGTGGCCGACGACGATCGGGTAGTTCGTGGCACCCCACTCCCCGCGGGCGGTGTGGATGTCGGAGTGGCAGATGCCGGCGTACCGGATGTCGATGCGCACGTCACGCGGGCCGACGTCCCGGCGCTCGATCGTCACGGGCGTCAACGGCGCCGTGGGTGACGTGGCGGCGTAGGCCTTGACCGTGGTCGGCATGGGCTCCTCCTGGGGCGAGTGGCGTGGGTGGACGGGGCCGGCTCGGGCCGGTCCGCCAGTCCGACGTGGACGCTACGGAGCGGCGCCCGCGCTCACAGGGACGGGTCGCCCTCCGGCACCTCGGTCGCGACCACCTCGGCCACCTCCGCGTCCTCGCCCGACAGCCCCTCGGCCTCCTCGTGCTCGTCGTGGAAGGCCAGCCAGCGGATCCCCAGGGCCTCGCGCTGCTCGTCGTCGACGGCCTCCTTGAAGGGCGGGAAGAAGTCCGTCTCCTCCTCGGCCATGTGATCGGCGTTGACCTGCCGCGTGGTGCGCACCGCCTCCCACCACGCCTCGCTCCCGACCTCCTGCTCCGCGACGGCGGCCGCGGCGTGCCGGATCTCGTTGTGGTCGTGCACGCCCTCCGCCGTCTCCTGCTCGCCGTCCGCCTCCTGGGCGAGCAACGGGTAGAAGAGCTGTTCCTCGGCGACGGCGTGCACCTCCAGCTTGGCCTGCAGTTCCTCCCACGAGGCGGCGAGCTCGGGACCGGACAGGTCCTCGAGTGCCGAGAACTCCCGCCGGAAGATCTCGTGCTCGGCCAGGACGAGGGCGGTGATCTCGAAGTCGGACACACCGACCGCCTACCCGCGCCGAGGAGGAGGTAGGCGGGCGGATCGCACCCGACCTCCCGGCCCCACGGTGAAACACATGCCGCTACTGTTTCTGCGCCGTGGTCGGGCTCACACAGGCGTGCGCCGGCCGGTCAGTGGGAGGTCCCCTTGCGCACACCCGTGCACCGGCGGCTGCGCCGGTCCTCGCTCACGGTCCGCGTGGGTGCCGTGCTCGCCGCGGGGGCCCTCGCCCTCAGCGCCTGCAGCGGCGACGACGACGCCGGCACCGGCGGGACCGGCGACGGCGGGACACGCGACGGCTCTGCGGCCCGCGCGGAGGTGTCCGAGGTCGTCGAGACCGCCGACGGCGAGATCCGCGGCACGGTCGTCGACGACGCGTACCGGACGTTCCAGGGCATCCCCTACGCCGCACCGCCGGTCGCCGGACTGCGCTTCCGGCCGCCGGAGCCCCCGGAGCCGTGGGAGGAGACGCGGGATGCGACCGCGCCGGGCAGTCCGTGCCCCCAGGCTGCGGGCGCGACCAACCCCACCGCCTCGACCGAGGAGGACTGCCTGTTCCTGAACGTGACGACGCCCGCCGGTCTCGACGCCTCGGACGGCGACCTGCCGGTGATGGTGTGGATCCACGGCGGCTCGTGGCGCACCGGGAGCGGCTCCAACTACGACGCGAGCACGCTCGCGCTCGAGGGCGACGTCGTGGTCGTGACCATCAACTACCGCCTCGGCCCGCTCGGCTTCCTCGCCCAGGGCGACCTGTCGGCGGCGATCGGCGACGTCGGCTCCGGCAGCGCCGGGCTGCTCGACCAGCAGGCCGCGCTGCGCTGGGTGCAGGCCAACATCGACGCCTTCGGCGGCGACCCGGGCAACGTGACCGTGTTCGGCGAGTCGGCCGGCGCGTCCTCGGTGTGCGCCCAGCTCGCCTCCCCCAGCGCCGAGGGCCTGTTCCACAAGGCGATCGCCCAGAGCTACACCTGCACCGCCGAGTACTCCACCCTGGAGGAGGCCGAGCAGGTCGGCGCCGGCGTGGCGAGCGCCGTGAGCTGCACCGGTACGGGCCAGGCCGTCGTGGACTGCCTGCAGGCGGCCCCCGCCGAGTCCCTCCTGACGGCGTGGCCGGCCGCGGGCGGTGAGTTCGTCGTGGGCGGCTCGTCGCTCCCGCTGCAGCCGGGCGACGCCATCGCCTCCGGCGACTGGAACCGCGTCCCGGTCGTGCACGGCAACCTGCAGGACGAGAACACGCTGTTCACCCCGCTGCGGCTCCCCTCGGCGGAGCTGCCGACCCTGCTCGAGCCGGCGAACTACGACGCCGTCCTCGCCGCCCGCTTCGGGGACCGCGCCGCCGAGGTGGCCCGCCGCTACCCGCTGGCGGAGTACGGCTCTCCGCTGCGGGTCCTCGCCGCCGTCGTCAGCGACACCGGCAGCCCACTGTCGACCTGCGAGCACGTCGACGCCTACGGGACGCTCGCCGGCGGGGAGGAGTCGGCGGTCTACGCATACCAGTTCCGCGACCAGACCGCGGACCCGCTGTTCGACTTCTCGGGGCCGCCGTTCTCCTTCCCGGCGGACCGCTACGACGAGGGCGCCCAGCACGCCGCCGAGCTGCCCTTCCTGTTCCCGGGCCTGTTCGGGGACGGTCTCACCCCCGAGCAGCAGGAGCTGTCGACGACGATGGTCCGGTACTGGACCAACTTCGCCGCCAGCGGCGACCCCAACGGACGCGGCGTGCCGGACTGGGAGCCGTACTCCGCCCCCGCCGACGTCCAGGGGCTGGACCTCGCCCCGGCGGGTGGGGTCAGGCCGGTCGACGTGGCCGCCGACGCGAACTGCGACCTGTGGGCGCCCGCCTGAGCGTCCCGACCCCGTAGCCCCGGCCGGTGTCTCACCACCGGAGCACCGCGGGAGAGGAGCCGGAGGGATCACCGGCACGGCTCACGGTGTTCACGTCCTGCCGGACAGAGAGGGAGGGACACGTGACCACTGAGACAGCGGTCCTCGCGGGCGGCTGCTTCTGGGGCGCCCAGGAGCTGCTGCGCAAGCGCCCGGGGGTGGTCTCCAGCCGGGTCGGGTACTCCGGCGGCGACACACCGGACGCCACGTACCGGAACCACGGTGACCACGCCGAGGCGGTCGAGGTCGTCTTCGACGACGAGGTGATCTCGTTCCGGGAGCTGCTGGAGTTCTTCTTCCAGATCCACGACCCGTCGACGAAGGACCGGCAGGGCAACGACGTCGGCCGGAGCTACCGCTCGGCGATCTTCCACACGAGCGAGGAGCAGAAGCGCGTGGCGCTCGACACCATCGCCGACGTCGATGCCTCGGGCATCTGGCCCGGCGAGGTCGTCACCGAGGTCACCCCGGCCGGCCCGTTCTGGGAGGCCGAGGCGGAGCACCAGGACTACCTGCAGAAGATCCCCTTGGGCTACACCTGCCACTACGTGCGGCCCGACTGGGTGCTCCCGCGTCGGGAGGCGCAGACCACCCGGTGACCTGAGGTCCCGATCGGCGCGTCCGGAGCATCGACCCGGACGTGACCCGTGGGGCTCCTGGGGGCCGTGGGGCGTGGCGCCGCCGCCAGCTCCGGGACCGTGCGCACGATGGGGCGTGACTCCCCGACCGGCCGCCGTCGCCGCGCTGCCGGCCGCTCCGGGCGTGTACCGCTTCCGGGACGACAGCGGGCGTGTGCTGTACGTCGGGCGGGCCGGGGAGCTCCGCCGCCGGGTCAGCTCCTACTGGGGCGATCTCCGGGACCGCCGCCACCTGCGGCGGATGATGCCCCGGGTCGCCCGGATCGAGGCGCTCGTCTGCGATTCCGCGCACGAGGCCGCCTGGGCCGAACGCAACCTGCTCGAGCGGTCACTGCCCCCGTGGAATCGGATCGTCGGCGGCCTGGAGATGCCCGTGAGCATCTGCCTGGACCCCTCGCCGGAGGCGCCGCGTCTCGGCCTCGCCACCGCTCACCGGCCGGCTCCGGGTGTCCGCTTCTTCGGGCCCTACCTCGGGGCCCGCAAGGTGAAGCTGGCCGTGTCGGGACTGGAGCGGCTGTACCCGCTCGGCCACGCCGGCCCGACCCGCACGGCGGGCGAGCGGGAGCTGGCGCGGCTGCGCGGCGGGCAGCACGCCCCCGTGGCCCAGCTGGCGAGCGCCGTGGCGTCCGTGCTGGACCGCGAGCCGGCGGCGGTCGCCGACGCACTGGCGGCGCTGACCGCCCGGCGCGTCGCCGCGGCCGGGGCGCAGGCCTACGAGGCCGCGGCCCGGCTCCAGCAGGAGATCGAGGCGGTCGAGTGGGTCGTCGCGCCGCAGCGGGTCAGCGCGCCCGGTGAGGGAGGGGACGAGGACGTCACCGTCTGGGGGGACGACGTCCTGGTCCGGCTGCGGATCCGCGACGGCCGACTCCGTGCCTGGGAGCAGGAGACCTGCACCCGGACGGTGCCCGGCACCCGGGCGCCCGACGGATGGGTGCCGTTCCTGCGTCGCAACGCGGAACTGGCCGCCCGCCTCGCAGCGCTGCCCGTGAGCTGAGCCGCGAGGGCGGCGCGACGTCGTACGCGTCAGGCGACCACGTCGCCGGATCGCCCCCTTGCGTCCAGGTCACCGAGGTCGGTGGACCCGACCCGACACCACCACCGGGGTCCGGCGACTGACGTGAGCTCACGTCGGTCCGTCGTCCGCTCCGGCCGCGCCCTCGCGGGTCCGGGGCCTGACGTGCAGCTCGGTCCCGGTGAGCAGATCCTGCGGTGCCCTGTTGTCCCGTCGCACGGCCACGCTGCCGATGACCGCCAGTACGAGGCCGGCCTGGACGACCAGCGGTGCGACGACGACGAGCCCGGGCAGGTCCACGGCCCGATCACCGGTCCACCGCGAGAAGACGGTGACGAGGAACCACGCGCCCCCGATGAGGATCCCGCGCAGCACCAGGGCCGTCCGTGCCGCGGGGCGGCCGTCCTGTTGCACCACCGCCGCGCGTACCAGGTGCTGGCCCGGTGTGGCGCCCCCGGCCAGGACCGGGACGGCGACGAGGACGAGCAGCAGGGCGGCACCCACCCGAACGAGGTCGCTGCCGCCGATGAGGCCCACGAGGAAGAGGTCGACGGACGCAGCGGTCACCCGGCGCAGCGCGCCGGATCGACCCGTGTGCGCGCCCGCGTGGCCCGGGCGCGGCACCACGACGACCGCGGGCGCCAGCAGAGCCCCGATCAGCGCTCCGGAGACGTTGGTCAGGACGTCGTCGACGTCGAGGACGCGGTAGGCGCAGTCGTACAGCCCGAGGATCCCGGTGCCCTGGACCGTCTCGATGGCCGCGGAGGCCAGGAGTGCGGCCACGAGGATCCGAGGAGGTGACCACTGGAAGGAGCGCCTGAGCAGCACTCCCCCGGGCACGAACATCGCGATGTTGTACAGCAGCTGGAACAGGGCGGGACGCGACAGCAGTGAGTGGCCCTCCGAACGGCCTTCCGGCGATCGTGGAGACACCGGATGAGACAGCCGTCGCCAGGAGGACGACCATGACCGACGCGCCGACCCGGACCGGGTTCCACCGTGAATCCGTTCTTCATCACCTCCGACGCGGACGGGCTGATCGCCTTCCTCCGGGACGTGTTCGGCGGCGAGGAGCACCTCGATGCCCGCACCGTCGACGTCGGCGGGCTGCTGCTCACGCCGAGCTCGCGATCGGCGGCACCACGCTGATGTTCGGCGAGCGCAAGCGGGGCTGGCCGGTCCTCCCGCAACTGACCCAGATCTACGTCAGCGACGTGGAGGGCGTCCTCGCCCGGGCCATGGCGCGCGGCGCGCGGGTCGTCACGCAGCCGACGGACTTCTTCGGGACGGTCTTCTCCCGGATGGTCGACCCGTGGGGGAACTTGTGGTGGGTGTACCGGCACGGGGCGGCCCCGGAGCTGGACTGGGACGCCGTGGACGGTGACGCCGACCCCACGGAGTGGGCCGACCCGGACCTCGCCTACATCCACCGCACCCTGCTCGAGGTGATGCCCTCCCTCGGGACGGAACGCGAGCCGGCCTGACGATCATGCGCACGGTGCCGGAGACCGAGCGCCGGGCGCGATTGGCCCGGCGCCACCACGGAAGCCGAGACGCGGGCGACGCCACCGGTCCGACTTCGCAGCCGAAGAGGACCGTTGCAGTGAGCTACTCCGCCGCGAGATGCCCGAAGTGGCGTCGGTGGTCCCCCGGGGTGGTGTTCAGCCGGCGACGGAACGCGCGGTTCATCGTCTCCGGCGCCCCGAACCCGCAGGTGCGCGAGATGTGGTCGATGGCGTGGCTGGTCGTCTCGAGGAGCCGGCAGGCTGCCTCCATCCGCAGCCTCTCCACGTGCTCGCTGGGTGTCACGTCGACCTCGACCTTGAACACCCGGCTGAACTGCCGCTCGGACAGGTGGACGCGCCGTGCCAACGCGGGCACCGACAGGTCGTCAGTGAGGTGGTCGGGCAGCCACGCCAGCAGTTCCTGCACCGGCTCGCTCTCCGCTGCCTGAGCGGCCAGCATCGTGGAGAACTGCGCCTGCCCGCCGGACCGCCGCAGGTAGACCACCAGGTGCCGCGCGACCGCCGCCGCCGCTCGGGCACCGTGGTCGTCGGCGACCATCGCCAGCGCCAAGTCGATGCCTGCGGTCACGCCCGCGGAGGTCCAGACGTCGCCGTCGCGCACGTAGATCGCGTCGTCGTCGACCGACACCTGTGGGTACTCGGTCGCCAGCTGCTGCCACTCCGCCCAGTGCGTGGTAGCTCGCTTGCCGTCGAGCAGTCCGCTGGCGGCCAGGACGAAGGCGCCGGAGCAGACGGAGGTGATCCGCCGGGCGCTGCCAGCCAGCCGCCGGACGTGGCCCAGCAGTTCCTCGTCCGCGCAGGCCTCGTCCATGTCCCGGCCTCCGGCGACCACGAGCGTGTCCACCGGCCCGGAGACGTCCTGCAGCGGGGTGGTGTCGAACGACAGCCCGGAGCTGGCCTGCACCGGACCGCCCGAGGTGCTCACCACTCGGGTGCGGTACTCCGCCCCGGGCACGAGGCGGGTGGCGCTGGAGAACACCTCGAGCGGACCCGTGACGTCGAGGATCTGCGCAGACGGGAAGGTCACCACCGCGACGTCGAGTCCGGTCATCCGGTCACCGTACGGGGCGGGATGGCCGGAATCGTCAAGGCCGTGTCCTGGTGCCATCGCAGGAGGCAGCCCACTGTCGGGGTGTGCCCGAGACCGCAGCCCCGCCTCTGTCGACCCGACTCGCCCATGGTGCGCCTCCGAGGAGCACCGCCCGGGCATCGGGACGTCGTCTGGCCTGGCTGGCGGCCTTCTCGGTCGCCGTCGGCCCGCTCGCTGCGGCCGCGCTGGCGCTCGGCGTCGCGGCCGGCGCGCCCGAGCACGTGATCACCGGGACAGGACTGCTCGGACTCGCGCTGGGGTGGGCCGCGCTGGCGCTCGGATCCGTGGCGTGGACTGACCGGCCGCAGCGCTGGGCGACGGTGCCGGCGGCCGGGCTGGGGGCCGCCGGGGCGGCGGTGCTGGTCCTCGCACCCGGCGACCGGGTACTGACCGCTGCCGGCTGGGTCTGGCCACCCCTCCTCCTGGCGCTCGCGTCCTGGACCACGATTCGTGCCGTTCGGTCGATGCGTTCGCGGGCTTCCTTCGTGCTGCTCTCCCCCGCCCTGGTCCTGCTGGTCGTCTGCGCCGTCGGCGGGGGGGCGGCGACACTGCGGGCTGCGTTCGCCGGTGACCCGCCGCCCATGCCCGGGCAGCTGTACGACGTCGGGGACCACCGGCTGCACCTGTCCTGCACCGGCTCGGGCGGCCCCACCGTCGTGCTGCTGGGTGGGATGGGTGAGGCATCCGCCGCCTGGGGACTCGTGCAGCCTTCGGTCGCCGGGACGACGAGGGTCTGCTCCTACGACCGGGCAGGTCAGGCGTGGAGCGACAGCGCGCCCGGACCGAAGGACGGCGTGCAGGTGGCCGCCGACCTGCACACGCTGTTGCGCCGAGCGGGCGAGCCCGGCCCGTACGTGCTGGCCGGGCACTCCGTGGGCGGCCCGTACGCGATGGTCTATGCCGCGCAGTACCCCGACGACGTCGCCGGCCTGGTCCTCCTGGACTCCTCGAGCCCGCACCAGTTCACCGCGCTACCCGACTACCCCGGGGCCTACGCGTTCCTGCGGCGGTCCACGGCGCTGCTGCCCACCCTGATGCGCCTCGGTGCCGGCCCGCTCCTGACCTCCGACGTCCCGGCGGACCTCCCCTCCGCGGACCAGGCGCAGCTGCGTTCATCCGCCTGGGGCACGCGGCAGTTGCGCGCCGAGCGTGATGAGGTGGCGGCCTACCCCGAACTCTTCGAGCAGGCACAGGCCCTGGAAGACGTCGGCAGCATGCCTCTGGTCGTCGTCACCGCGAGCGCCGGCGACCGGCAGGCGGGCTGGAGGGACGCCCAGGCCGCCCTGGCCGAGCTCTCCCCCACCAGCAGCCATCGGCTCGTGCCGGCGACGCACACGTCACTGCTGCTGGACGCCGACGACTCAGACCACAGCGTCGCCGCCATCGAGGACGTAGTCCAGGCGACGCGGACCAGCTCAGCGGTGTCGGAACCGTGACCGGATCCGCCCGGCCGGCACACGGACCAGGTGCCCAGAGAGCCGCCGTGGTCGCGCGCCGACATCGGCCGACAGCCGGACCGCGATGGGCAACCATGCCGGCTCGCCTGGTACGTGCCCCAGCGGCGTGGGGCGTGGTGTTCGGAGGCCTGCAGGCGGCGTCGCCGTTGGGCTTCCCGTGGCTGACCCCCGCCACCGTCTACGCGTTCGGGCTCACGCTCATCGCAGCCGTGTACGTGGGGTTCAGCGTCGCGGATGGGCGGTGGACGGTCATCGCCATCGAGACCGGCGTCGCTTCCGTCTTCATCGTCATCGCCGCGGTCGCCGTGACCGGAACGGCCTGGCTGATCGTCGCCGGACTGGCAGGCCACGGTCTCAAAGACCTCTGGCAGCAGCGAACTGCCTTCGTAGCCAACACTCGGTGGTGGCCGTTGTTCTGCGCCGTCGTCGATCTCGTCGCTGCGGCTGCCATCGCGCTGATGACGATGACCCACCGCGGCTTCCCGCTCTGAATAGGGGGGACCTGATGAGCACGCGCTGCGTCCGGCCGGCGGGCCACCGCGGCGCCACCTTCGCGGCCAGAGCGGAAAGCTGGGGGTCGGCCGGCCGTGAACCGCTTCGTCGCGCCGTCGAGGCATCCCCTAGCGTCCCCGGCATGCGTGCTGTGCAGATCACCGAGTTCGGTGGACCCGAGGTCATGAACGTCGTCGACCTGCCCGACCCTGTCCCCGCGGACGGCGAGCAGCTGTTCGACGTCTCCGCCGCGGGCATCAACTACGCCGACACCCATCACCGCCTGTCTCGCAACTGACCTGGACCACGATGCCGCCCGCGCGTCCGCCATGGCCCGCTGTTCCCAGCACCAGGGCCCGGCACGGGGCAGGTGCGCATCCGCGTCGCTGCGACGACGTGCAGGTCGGCGATGCGGTCATCGGCTCCCTCGCGATCATCGGCCTGATCGCGTCCCGCAGGCTCGTCGACCAGGCAGGTGACGGCCCGCGGGCGGGCGTCCGGCGGGAGCCACGCCTGCAGCAAGTCGGTGTCGTGACGGTTCCGCGCAGCTGGTCCGCGTTCTCGCCTTCCTGCACCCGGAGAACGGGCCGGCCAGTGGGTCGGCGCTCATCCGAGCGACCTCGGGCAGACCGTCACACGCACACGCCAGGTAGATCCCGTGGGACGAGCCTCGACGAGGTGCGGGGCAGGGCAAGCTGAACTGGTGCACCACATCGGGATCGACCTCGCCTGGGGGCTCAAGCAACCCACCGGCCTCGCCGTGCTGGACGACGCCGGCCGGCTGGTGCACGTCAGCGCGGTGCGCACCGACGAGCAGATAGAGACCGCATTGGCCCCGTTCACCGCCGGCCCGTGCATCGTGGCGATCGACGCCCCGCTGGTGGTCACCAACGCCACCGGGAACCGGGCCGCTGAGCGGGCGCTCAACGTCGACTTCGCGAGGTTCCAGGCCGGGGCGCACCCGACGAACACCGGCAAACCCGAGTTCACCGATGGTGACACCCGCGGAGGGCGGATCGGCCGGCGCCTGGGGCTGGACCTCGACCCCCGCTCGGGCCGCGACCGCCGGGCGATCGAGGTCTACCCGCACGCGGCGACGGTGGCGCTGTTCCGGCTGGGCCGCACGCTGAAGTACAAGAACAAGCCGGGCCGGATGCTCGAGCAGATGCGCGCGGAGCTACTACTGCTCATCGACCTGCTGGGCGCGGTGGTCGAGCTCGAGCTCGGTGCACCGTTCGCCGCGCTGCGCCAGCAGGTGCAGGCCGCCACCCGCAAGAGCGAGCTGCGGGTGGCGGAGGACCAGGTCGACGCCGTGGTGTGCGCCTACGTGGGATGGATCGCCGTTCGGCGCCCGGACGAGGTGACCACCTACGGCGACGCGGCCGGCGGCGCCATCGTGACCCCGACCCTGCCGCCGGACCTCCAGCCCGGCCCCCGGGTCGCCGCACCCCCGCCCGACCGGGTGCAGCAGGCCATCCAGGCGTACGCCGACGGCCGGCCCGAGACCCTGGTCGCCGGGGCGCAGGCGCTCGCGCTCGTCACCGGACTGCTCGACGACGCTGGGATCAACTACCTGTCGGTGACCGGGCGGACCAAGACCATCGCCTCGTTCGCGGAGAAGGCGGCTCGCGCGGTCGACGGCGTGCCTGTCTATCCAGACCCGGCGCGGGAGATCACCGACCAGATCGGCGTGCGGGTGATCACCTACGTGCAGAGTGACGTGGAGGCGGTCGCCGAGCTGCTCGCCGCGCAGGTGCGGGTGATCGACGACCGCGACATGGGGCGGCGGACCGCGCAGCAGGGCCGGTTCGGTTACTCCAGCCGGCACCTGCTGATCGGCGTGGACCCGGGTCGGGCGGCCGAGCTGCCGGAGTTGGCCGGACGCGTGGTGCAGGTGCAGGTGCGCACGGTGCTGCAGCACGCATGGGCTGAGTTCGAGCACGACATCCGCTACAAGGGCACGGTGCCGGGCGAGCACGCCTCCGAGTTCGACCGCCGGTTCACCCTGGCCGCCGGGTTGTTGGAGCTGGCCGATCAGGAGTTCACCGCGATCCGCGAGCGCCTTCGGGCACCAGCTCCCGGCGACGAGGCGGACGACACCGACCCCGACGACCCTCGGATCGCGCCCCGGGAACTGGCTGCGTTCCTGGCCGGGCAGTACGCCGACGCCGGCTGGTCGCGCCCGGATCACTACACCTGGATCTCCGGCCTGCTGCTCGAACTGGGCGTGACCAGCCTGGTGGAGCTGGGCGAGGTGCTGCGCGGCGCCGACGACAGCGGCATCACCGCCCGGATGGACTACCGCTACCCCCCGGGTGCCGTGCGCCGGCTGGACGACACGCTGCTGGCCAGCTTCGGGCAGCGGTACGTGGACCTGCACGGCAACGCCGACCGGCGGACCGCGCTGACCACCCGGCTGCAGCGGCTCGCCGGCAGCTGACCCGCGGCCTGGCAGCCGCCTGCGCGAGCGATGGGGAGCCCGCCACCACCGGTGGGGCTACAGGCGCCCCCTGTCCGCCCGCTGTGTCGAGCCGGCCGACGACCACGTCCGGCGGCTCACCACCACGTCGCGGCCGCAGCGCCCGGCAACCGCGCGGGGCTGGCCGGAACGACGTTCGGGCGTGAGCAGGTCATAGCCTCACCCCCATGCGCGCAGTCCAGATCACCGAGTTCGGTGGCCCCGAGGTCCTCAACGTCGTCGACCTGCCCGACCCGACCCCGGGGGACGGTGAGCAGCTGTTCGAAGTCTCCACCGCGGGCATCAACTATGCGGATACACACCACCGGCAGTCGTCGAACTGACATGAGCAAGGGCGGCCACGCTCAATCGTCGTTTCTCAGCGACTTCCGGCCGCCGCCGATTGCACTATCGGCGACCGCTGGCAGCGGCACGCCTCCAGGCCTGGCCGGATGTCGACGTCGGGTGGGCCTCGGCTCGTGTCGCCCTGGGCCGAGCGGCTGCACGTCTGCTGTTCGTCGTCACCCTGCATGGCGTTCGGCCAGCACACTCCTCGGACCGGACGCGCTCGAAGTCCGTGATCGTGGGCCCCAGCCCAGATCGTCGACGGCGTCGCCGACCGCCCGGCAAGCGGCCCGATGCGGCTGGCGAGCGACCGCCGGTCCGGTGTCCGCGGTCCCCCGACCGCGAGCACAGCAGTTCCGCGCCGCGTACCGGGGGAACGAGCCGTGCGGACAGCGGCCCGGATCTGGTAGGTGGACGCGGCGGGGGTGCGCCGGGTCGCGCCGCCAGCCCGCCGGCAGGTCCTCGTCGATCTCGAGCGGCACAGGGATGGGTGGCGTGTGCTGCCGCCCGGCGTCGTAGAGGACGAAACGGGCGCCTTCCCGGGGCCGATGCAGCGTCGGCATCGTCATGACACACCCCCGGCGGGATCCGACACCTGGGGCGCGCGCCCATGGAGGGAGCAACCGTGGAGCAGTGGCCGCGTCGGTGGCATGCTTCGAACATACGTTCGACGTACGACGGTTGCCACCCGCATGTGGCGCGCGAATCACACGTCGTGCGGCCGTACCGCATCCGTCGTCCGTGCGCGGAATGCGTCAACGATGACGGCGATCACTGCCGAGTGGCGGGCACCCATCCGTGTCGCGTTCGGCGTCAGCGCCGGACTCCCGCTCTGCATGCCGAGAAGCGGCACAGGAGAGGAGGCGGTCGGTACCAGCGGAGTGCACGGCGTGACGGTATGGCCGCCCTCGATCGACGAGTGGCTGCAGTGCGCTCGCCGTGGGAAGGACCCCTGGCCCAAGCGCCTCCGCAGAGGATCGGGGGCGGCGCTCGGCCGCGTACCGCTGCGCCGGCGTCGTCCCCTAGCGTCCTCTCCATGCGCGCAGTTCAGATCACCGAGTTCGGTGGCCCCGAGGTCCTCGACGTCGTCGACCTCCCGGACCCCGTCCCCGGGGATGGCGAGCAGCTGTTCGAGGTGTCCACCGCGGGCATCAACTACGCCGACACCCATCAGGCCGAGAACTCCTATCTGGCCCCGCAGACGCTGCCGCTGATCCCGGGTGCGGAGTTCGTCGGCACGCCTGCCGGGGGCGGTCCGCGGGTGGTCGGCCTGCTCGACGGCGGCGGGTACGCCGAGAAGGTGGCCGCGCACCCGCGGCTGACGTGGCCGGTGCCCGACGGCGTCACCGACGAGCAGGCGCTGTCGGTCGTCCTCCAGGGGGCGACCGCGTGGCACCTGCTGCGCACCAGCGCGCACCTGGCCGCCGGCGAGACCGTCGTCGTGATCGCCGGCGCCGGCGGCGTCGGCTCCCTCGCCGTCCAGCTGGCCCGCCGCTGGGGCGCCGGCCGCGTCATCGCCACCGCCTCCAGCGCCGAGAAGCGCGCGCTGACCGAGGAGCTCGGCGCCGACGCCTCGGTCGACCCCGCCCTGGCCGACGACGACCCCAAGGCGTTCACCGCCGCGCTGCGGGAGGCCAACGGCGGCAGGCCGGTCGACATCGTCCTCGAGATGACCGGCGGCAACGTCTTCTCCGGCTCGCTCTCGGCGCTCGCCCCGTTCGGCCGGCTGGTCACCTACGGCATGGCGGCCCGCGAGGAGACGAAGTCGGTGCCGCCCGGGATGCTCCTCCAGAAGAGCCGGGCCGTCATCGGCTTCTGGCTGGCCCACTGCATGGCGCGGCCGCAGATGATGGACGACGCCATGACCGAGCTCCTGCAGCTCGTCGACGACGGCGCGCTGCGCCCCGTCATCGGCGGCCGGTATCCGCTGTCCGCCGTCCGCGAGGCCCACCAGGACATCCGCTCCCGGCGCACCACCGGCAAGCTCGTCCTCGACCCCTCCCGATGAGTGCCCGGAGGGGATCCGTGGGCGTGACGCCCACGGATCCCCTCCGCTCAGAGGAGGCGGCTGGTGAAGAGCAGGCTCATCGCGGCGCCGAGCAGCGCCAGCAGCACGCCGCCGCGGACGAACCAGTAGCTGACGTCCTGGGGCTCGGTCGTGTAGCCGATCTGGCTGCCGAGGTCGGAGTAGACCTCCTCCAGCTCCTCGGCACTGGCCGCCTCGCTGTAGCTGCCGCCGGTCTCCTCGGCGATCTCCTCCAGCGCCGCCCGGTCGACCGGCACCGGCACGGACTGGCCCTCGATCTCGACCGTGCCGTAGTCGGTGCCGAAGGCGATGGTCGACACGGGGATCTCGGCGTCGATGGCCGAGTCGACCGCCTGGGTGGTCGGGCGGCCCTGCGTGTTCGTGCCGTCGGACAGCAGGACGATCCTCGCCGGGACGGCCTCCTCGGTCTCCCCCAGCGCCGTCTGGAAGTTCGCGATGGCCGTCAGCGAGGTGAACACCGCCTCGCCGATCGCCGTCGCCTCCGCCAGGTCCAGGTTGTCGATCGCCGCGCGTACCTGGCCGCGGTCGGTCGTCGGCGTCACGAGCGTCGTCGCGGTGCCGGAGAAGGCGACGAGGCCGAGGTTGATCTGCTCGGGCAGGACGTCGACGAACTCCTTCGCCGCCACCTGCATCGCCTCGAACCGGGTGGGCTCGATGTCGGTGGCCTCCATCGACATCGAGACGTCGACGGCCATCATCACGGTCGCCCGCTCCCGCGGCACCCGCACCTCGGTGCTCGGCTTGGCCAGGGAGACGACCAGCACCCCGAGCGCCAGGGCCACCAGCCCGAAGGCGAGGTGCCGCTTCCAGCCGGGCCGCTTGGGGACCAGCGTGCCGAGCAGCGCCACGTTCGTGAAGCGCGCGGCGTACTTCTTCCGCCGCAGCTGCAGGACGACGTACAGCGCCACCAGCGCGGCCACCGCCAGCAGTCCGAGCAGCCAGCCCGGAGCCTGGAACGTCATCGGGAAGCCCCTCCACTGCCGGCTCGCCGGCGGTCGGCCACGTATCGGACCACGTCCATCAGCCAGTCGCGGTCGGTGCGCAGCTGCAGGTGCCCGGCGCCGGCGCGGCGCAGGGTGCGCGCGATCGTCTGGCGCTGGGCGGCGGCCCCGGCGGCGAACCGGGCGCGGAACTCCGCGTCGCCGGTGGGCACCTCGAGGGTCTCCCCCGTCTCCGGGTCGACGACGGTCAGCAGCCCGACGTCGGGCAGCTCCAGCTCCCGGGGGTCGACGACCTCGATCGCCAGCAGCTCGTGCCGCGCCGAGAGCAGGCGGAACGGCCGCTCCCAGTCGCTGTCGCCGAGGAAGTCGGAGACGACCACGACCAGCCCGCGGCGTCGCGGCGGACGGCGCAGCGACTCCAGCGCCGCGGCCAGGTCGCCGCGTCGTCCCCCACTGGCGCGCGGGGTCGCCACGACCGAGCGCAGCAGCCGGTCGGCCGCGAGCCGACCCGGGGCGGCCGGGTAGCGGTCGACCCGCTCGCCGGTGGTGACGACGGCGCCGAGGCGGTTGCCCCCGCGCACCGTCAGGTGGCTGACCGCGGCCAGCCCAGCGATGGCCAGGTCGCGCTTCTGGCAGTTGGCCGTGCCGAAGTCCAGGCTGGCGGAGAGGTCGACCACCGCCCACGTCTCCAGCTCGCGGTCGGCGATGGTCTCCCGGACGTGCGGCACCTGGGTGCGCGCGGTGACCGGCCAGTCCATCCGGCGGACGTCGTCGCCGGGGTGGTAGGTCCGGGAGTCGCCGGCCTCCGAGCCCGAGCCGGGGACCAGGCCCTGGTGGTCGCCCTGCAGCAGCCCGTCGAGGCGCCGGCGGATCGTCAGCTCCAGCCGCTGGAGCAGGACGTCGGCCGGTCCCTCGGCGAAGTTCGGCGGGGCGCCGTCACCACGCCCGGGGTCGATCCCGGAACCGGGCGTCGGGGCACGGCCGGACCCGGGTGTCGGCTCCGGCTCGGGCTCGTGGGCCATCCCGGGGACGAGCGTCGCGTCGTCGGTCCGGCCGGTGTCCGGGCCGGCGCCGTCGCCGTCCGATGTCTCGTCGCGGGGCGCCTCGGCGGCGTCCCGCTCGGGCGGCGCCGCCTCGGCGGCGGCCCTGCGCCGGAGTCTCACGCCGACTGCGGCCCGCGCCCGTAGCCGTTGGAGCCGGGCGCCTGGGGAGCGCCGGGGCCCCCGGGACCGCCCGGACCCTGGGCGGCGGGGACCTGCGGCCGCGGCGGCTGGGGCGCCGAGGCGGGTGCCGGCGGGCCGAACTGCGGCCCCGCTCCGGGCACGCCGGGCGGACCGAACTGCGGGCCGGGACCGGCCGGGCCACCCGGACCGCCGAAGCCCGGCACGGTGGGCCCGCCCGGGACCGACGGCCCGAAGCCTCCCGCGCGCTGGCGCGGGGTCACCTGCGGCAACGGCACCGTCTGCAGGATCCGCTTGACCACGTGGTCGGCCGGCACGCCGTCGGCGAGCGCGTCGTAGGAGAGCACCAGCCGGTGGCGGAGCACGTCGACGGTGATGTCGAGGACGTCCTGCGGCAGGACGTAGTCCCGGCCGCAGACCAGCGCCAGCGCGCGGCTGGCGGCGATGAGCCCCAGCGAGGCGCGCGGGCTGGCGCCGTAGGACACCCACGAGGCGACGTCGTCCATGCCGTGCTCGCGCGGTGCGCGGGTGGCGACCACCAGGCGCACCACGTAGTCGACGAGCGCGTGGTGCACGAACACCTGCGAGGCGGTGCGCTGCATGCGGCGCAGGTCGTCGGGCCCCAGGACGGTCTCGGCCACCGGCGGCGTGGAGCCCATCCGGTAGATGATCTCCCGTTCCTCCTCCGGGGTCGGGTAGTCGACGAGCACCTTCATGAGGAAGCGGTCGCGCTGGGCCTCGGGCAGCGGGTACACGCCCTCGGACTCGATGGGGTTCTGCGTGGCCAGCACGAGGAACGGGTCGGGCAGCGGGTGGGTCACGCCGCCGATCGAGACCTGCCGCTCGGCCATGACCTCCAGCAGCGCCGACTGCACCTTCGCCGGCGCGCGGTTGATCTCGTCGGTGAGGACGAAGTTGGCGAAGACCGGGCCGAGCTCGGTGTCGAACGCGTCCTGGCCGGCCTTGTAGATGCGCGTGCCGATGATGTCGGCGGGCACGAGGTCGGGCGTGAACTGCAGGCGGGCGAACTTCCCGCCGACGACGGTCGCCAGCGTCTCCACGGCCAGCGTCTTCGCGACGCCGGGGACGCCCTCCAGCAGCACGTGC
Organism: Trujillonella endophytica; assembly: GCF_019799905.1. Classification (GTDB taxonomy): domain Bacteria; phylum Actinomycetota; class Actinomycetes; order Mycobacteriales; family Geodermatophilaceae; genus Trujillonella; species Trujillonella endophyticus_A. The sequence continues at coordinate 83,213 of NZ_JABGCI010000015.1, forward strand.
CCGCGGGCCAGCAGGGAGACGAGCATCCGCTCCACCAGCCGGTCCTGGCCGACGATGACCCGCTTGATCTCGAACAGCGCGCGCTCGAGACGAGCGGCGTCGGCAGCGGGGGGAACGGGCTGCACGCCGACGGCGGTCGCGCCCTGGGGGATGTCGGAGGAGGTGCTGGCGGCCTGGCTCACTGCGCTCCCTGTTCGTGCCGGTGCCCGGCCTCGCAGAGACCGGCGACGGGGCGGCGTGCCCGTTCGCGGCCCAGTGTCCTACACCTGCGGCCCGGACCGGTCGCGACAGCCGCGCAGCGACACGACGCGACTTCCCCTGCCCGTCCGGCGAGAGGACTGCTAACCTCGCCGGTGCGTCGGGCAGCTCCCCCCGTGGCTGCCCGACGCCCCAACGTCACAGGGCCCCGCGCTGCTGCGCGGGGCCCTGCTGCGTTCTCGGGCGGTGGTCGTCACTCAGCCGGTGGGGCGGACCGCACCGAAGTACTGGCTGCCGTACCACATGGACTCCACCTTGACGACGTCGCCACGGTCCGGCGCGTGCACGACCCGGCCGCCGCCCAGGTACAGCGCCACGTGGTAGATCGTCCGGTAGTCGCCGGGATTCGACGCCCAGAACACCAGGTCACCCGGCATGAGATCGGCGCGCGCGACGGTCCGGCCCCGGTTGATCCAGTACTGGTCCCGGCTCACCCCGCCGACCGAGATGCCGGCCTGCCAGTAGGCGTACTCCATCAGTCCGGAGCAGTCGAAGCCGTAGACGCCGGTGTCCGGCGTGATGCCGTTGCTGGGGCCGTTCTTGCCGCCGCCGCCCCAGCTGTAGCGGACGCCGATCTGGCTCGTCGCCGCGTCGATCGCCCGCTGCGCGGCCGAGGCGGACGGAGCGCCCACCGTGGTCTGGATGGGAGCCGGGGTGGTCACCGGACGGGGCGCCGGCGCAGGGCTGACCGGCTGCGGCCGGGGGGACTGCGGAGCCGGGGCAGCGGTCCCCGGGGAGGGCGCACTCGGGGCCGGCCGGTTGGCCGCCTGCTGCTGCGCCGCCTGCTGCTGCGCCGCCTGCTGCGCGGCCAACTGCTGGGCGGCCTGCTGCTCGGCGGCCTCCTGCTGGGCACTCAGCTCACCGAACTCGGCCTCGGCGGCGGCGAGCTGCTCCTCCACCTCGGCCCGTTGCGTGGCGACCGCCGCCATCTGCTCACGGGCGGCGATCTCCTGCGCCTGCGCGCTGGCCAGCTGGTCGGCCGCCTGGGCCTCGAGTTCCTCGGCCTGTGCGGCTGACGCGGTCGTCTCCACCTCGGCGGCGGTGGCCTGCTGCTCCAGGACCGTCAGCTGCCCGACGACGTCCACACGGTGGGTTCCGGCGGCCTCGAGGAGGGCCGCCCGCTCCACCAGCTCGGCCGGACCGCCGGAGGTCATCAGCGCGGTGATGCCCGGCGCGGTGCTGCCCTGCATGTAACTGGAGCGGGCGAAGGTGGCGACGTCGGCGCGCCCCTGGTCGAGCTGGGCCCGGGCCTGGTCGAGGGCGGCCTGCGCGGCGGCCTGCGCGGCGCGCGCCTCCTCGAGAGCGGCCTGCGTGATCTCGTAGTCCTGCAACGCGATCTGGGCGTCCTGACCGGCCCTGGTGGCGGCCGCCTCGGCGGCCGCGAGCTGTGCGCTCAGCTGCCCGACCTGAGCGGCGGCCGCGTCGCGCTCGGCCTGCGCCTGCGCGACCTCCGCGTCGCTCGGGGCGGCCACGGCGACGCCTGGCGCGAGCCCGATCGCGATCAGGGCGGCGAGGCCCGTGCCGGCCCCACGCACCGTCCAACGGGTCAGCCGGGTGGGTCGTCGTCTGGTCCGCGCGTCAGTGCTCACCCGTCGTGGAACGGCCGCGCGCCGGGCGCCCTTGACCACTCCTCCCCCGGAGGGGTGAGGCGGGGGCCGGCCCCTCACGGGCGCGCGCCCGTGCCCCGCGGCCGGGTGGGCCGCGGATCGGCGTGCTGCGGGTGGTCAGGTGACCGGCGGCGGGGGGATGACGATCGGGGTGCCGTCGGGGCGGTAGGTGCGCCATCGGCTGCCCGGGGGTGCGGTGTCGTCGCGTTCGACTCGGAAGCCGTGGTGGACCTTGGTGTGGTGGCGTTCGCAGAGCAGCGCGGAGTTCTCCAGTGACGTCTGGCCGCCGTTGATCCAGTCGACGAGGTGGTGGACGTCGCAGAACCAGCGGGGGGCCTCGCAGCCGGCGAAGACGCAGTGGGTGTCGCGGAGTTCGACGGCCTTGCGGATGTGCGGTGGGACGACGCGTTGTTCGCGGCCGACGTCGAGGGGGAGTCCGTCGGGGTCGAGCAGGATGCGGGTGATGTTGGCGTCGCACGCCTGCCAGCGGGCGCGGGCGGCGGAGATCGTCGCCCCGAGACCGGTGGTCGCGGCGGCCGGTCCGGTGGCGGGGTCGGCCAGGTCGGCGAGCCCGACGGTGACGATCACGTGCGGTTTGACGGTGCGCAGCACCGGCAGCCGGCCGGAGGCCAGCGCGAGGTCGGCCAGCTGCACCAGCGCGTCCCCGCTGCGTTGGGCGCGGGTGCGCAGGTCCCCGGCGCACCGGCCGGCGGCGGAGATCGACTCCAGGGCGGTGGCGACCTTCTGCCCACCGACCGCGTCCAGGGTGCCCTGAACGGTCCAGCTGCCGTCGGGGTGCTGCACCAGGTGGATGCTGCGTTCCTCGGTGGGGTCGGGTTCGGGGCCGTCGGGGTCGAGCCTGGCCAGGTAACCGTTCACCGCGACCTTGAGATCGCGGTG
>NZ_JABGCI010000141.1 GCF_019799905.1 Trujillonella endophytica
AAAAAAATAAAAAAAAAAAAAAAAAAAAAAAAAAAAAAAAAAAAAAAAAAAAAAAAAAAAAAAAAAAATCTCATAAATATCATAAGTAATTCTGTGTTTTATGCATATGATGAAGTCTTTAGTTATGAATATTACTGCTTCAACTTGTAAATTAAGTTTTAGTTTTATTTACTATCTTCTGGATTAACTCATGATTTGTAATCAAATCTAGAATTTTTCTGCACTATTAGCCATATGAATATGTTTTTAAATGATTAGTGAACATTGGTTGGAAATCTTGAGGCATAATAGTGGAGACATGTAACAATTGTGAGTTGTTGAACCATTCTTTTATTGGAGGGTTATTTTATTTTACAAGTACTCTTAACAATTTCTTCGAAAACGCAGTATTTTCCGTTGAATAGTCTCATTAATCATTTGTTTTGGTTGAATGGTGAGAATAAATTATGTCAAGTATTTAAAAAATTCGTGGAAAGTGGAAAATTTATACCAGCTTTTAAGAAATGATTGTAGGCCATCTTTGAAATTTGAACTTAAATTTTTCAATATTACATTGCCACTAGCACCTAATTTGAGCCTTAAAGTTTTCTGTTCTTGCGCAGCTTAGGAAGCCCAGGGGTAAAAGTTAGGAGAAGAAATTCTTGAATGAAAGCAATGTAGTGTGTGTTGAGTATTTTCATTTGGTGTTTTCAGTATGGTAAGTACCAAGTTTTAAAACTAAGCAGGTTAGTTTTTTTTTTAAAGAAAA
>NZ_JABGCI010000142.1 GCF_019799905.1 Trujillonella endophytica
ATATTCTTTTGAAATAGTTTAATCTTTAATATTAGATATTATTGATTTTATCTGGCAATTATTTTAAAGTTCTTAATTCTTTATAAATGCCATGAATGAATAAATATGAAAGTGTATATGGAGATTAAAGGGATAATACATAAGATGTATAAACCCTGACTTTTAGCTTATATACTTCATGAATAATAGATATTTGAAAAGTTCAAATGATTATTATGAAGTAAAACTAAAAGAAGAATATTGAGAATATTTGATTTAATCTCATATCACTTATTGACCTTAAAATGTTAAACGATAGAGTTTAAAGATTATTTGATAATATGGGATAATTCAAATAAACTTTTAAAGTATGTTTTCTCAAATAAAGAGTTATTAGAAAACATTGTTTCCATGTTAGTTTAAAAATTGTACCTTTATAAAACAACAAAAGGAATTTTATGTAATTAAAGGGTTTAATACATAAAGTACCTTGTTTTTAAAAGGACTAGTGGGAGCAAGAAAGTCATCAATCATTTTCTTTATAAGTACACACTTTAAATACTAAAGTAGTATTAAGAATTCCATAATCGTTATAGGAATTCAATTCTATTCAAAATGGGTTTTGGAAGGAATTTATATGAGATAGATATTTGGGAAATATGAGACTCATATAATAATAAAGTATGTACTCAAATCAATATCACAAAAATACTGCAAATAGTTGTTAAGCAGATATTGATAATTGATTCAGAATAGTGATTCAGAA
>NZ_JABGCI010000143.1 GCF_019799905.1 Trujillonella endophytica
TATTAGACCTTTATCATTAAAATAATATTTTATTTTTTTTAATACAGTTAGATCTGATTTATGTAAAGAAATAGAAAAGACAGGAGAGATATTCCATCCTATACTATATTTACTATTTTTCCTAATTCTGATCATAAATGATCCTTCTGCATCTACAAGACCAGTAATTATTCAAGAAAGATCTTTATTCTCGTGAGTTGAAGAATAATTCCTTTTACTAATGAATTTCATATTGGTATGTGAAACATAAGGAGGTATAATCATATTAAAGATATTGTGTTGTTTGAATTTAGAATTTTTTTTTAGAATTTGGTTAGAAAGGGTTTTGATCTGATAATCTCTTTCGAGACCCATTAGAGTACATCTTAAATATAAATAAATTAGATTAAATTTATTACATAATTTAACTAATATATTATTATATTGACTACCGTATACTCGTTGCTCTTTTACAGAATAAAAATAAAATTCTGATTTAGATCCGCGATAATCCATTTCTTTTTCAATCATTTTCTGACTTGTTACCGTACATGAGTAATTACTTCATCCACTCATAGCATTTCCACTATGGCTTGGTATCAGAAACTTTAGGACTTCCCCGGAGTTTGATAGTCTAACCCACAATAATGATTCCCTAAATCATCTAGTAGGTGGGTAAACCGTTCAGCCGGTACCTGCACCTTGTTCTACTAAAGTAGAAGCTAATAGACATACTAAAGCAGGAGGTAATAATCAGAAACTAAT
>NZ_JABGCI010000144.1 GCF_019799905.1 Trujillonella endophytica
AGGTGACCTTGGGGGGGGTGGCCCCCCAAGGGGCTTTGATCACCTTATAGAGTTTGCTGCAGCAGAGTTTTCTTCAATAGAGGAGAGTTTGTTGCAGAGGTTTTGGATTTTTCTCGGATTTTTCGGAGGATTTTTGGATAATTTTTCTGGACCCTTTTCCCTTGGAATGGCCTCCTATTTATAGGCATTTGGTAGCCATTAGGAGAGTTTATGAGCATTTATGGTATTAATGCTCATGATGGGAGGAGTTACAAGTTTTTAATTTCTTGATTTGGTAACTCCTTTTTCCTTGATTGTGATTGGCCGATGGAGAATGAGGGCATTTAATCGCCTTTAAATCTCCATGATGATGGGAGTTTCATGAATTAATGTCATGATTACTTGGACTTGTAACTCCCATTTGCTTGCTTCTGATTGGGCCGTCCAAAATAATGAGTTAATGACTGCAATAAGTTGCCATAAACAAGTCAATTAACAGCATTAAATGGTCTCCCGGTCGCTTGAAGAGTCACGGGCCGCGCCGCGTCCTTTGGAATTCTTTTGGCGATGATCATCGATGGATCTTGATGTTGATCGACATCGGATGACCATGCAATTTCAAATTTTGGTTAATATCAACGAGCCGGCGACATCTGTCCAGTCGATTTCTCGATCAGTCGGGCAGAAAGTGCACTTTCTTGATCGGCCGGTTGACGATTTTGAAGCGTCGGATGATGATCCCATGATTCCGGCGGCGGATCCATG
>NZ_JABGCI010000145.1 GCF_019799905.1 Trujillonella endophytica
CTATATGTCTTCTTCGAAAAAAAAGAAGTCCTTTCATTATTATTCATTGTTAATAAAGTTAATAAACTCCATTTTTTTTTAATCGTTTTTGGCACTTCTTTACCCCATAGAGATATTGAATAGAACGAGCTACCACTGTAATTCTGAAAATGAGCGTTTAAATGCCCCTCAAAAGTGAGTAAATAGATCCGAAACATATAAAATGCAGTTAATCCTGCCGTGGAACAAGCTATTATTGCGAAAATCGGTGAATACAACCAACTATCATTAAGAATTTCATCTTTGGACCAAAAACAAGCAAGAGGTGGAATACCACAAAGAGAAAGTGTACCTAATAAAAAAGCCGTTTTTGTAATTGGCACATGTTTTGTTAAACCGCCCATAAGAACCATATTCTGACTTTTATCTGGAGAATATCCAACAATAACTTCCATTGAATGAATAATTGATCCGGATCCTAAAAACAATAATGCTTTCGAATAAGCATGAGTAATCAAATGAAATAAAGCAGCTCGATAAGACCCCATACCTAGAGCTAACATCGTATAACCCAATTGAGACATTGTAGAATAGGCTAAACTTCTCTTAATATCTTTTTGCGCAAGAGCTAAAGTAGCTCCTAATAATACTGTTATTATACTTATCAAAGATATTAGATTCATTATGTAAGGTATGACTATGAAAAGAGGAAGAAGCCGAGCTACAAGAAAAATTCCCGCTGCTACCATAGTAGCAGCG
>NZ_JABGCI010000146.1 GCF_019799905.1 Trujillonella endophytica
CGGCGCAGAAGCACGCACGAACGGCGCAACAGCACGCACGGCCGACCGGCCCTGCAGCACGCCCGCACGCACAGCACGACCGACGCAGCAGCACGCACGACGCACAGCACAACCGACGCAGCAGCACGCACGCACGCACAGCACGACCGACGCAGCAGCACGCACGGACGGCCGACGCAGCAGCACGCACCGACGACTGACGCAGCTGCGTGCACGGCCGGCAGACACAGCAGCACGCGCGGCCGACGCTGCAGCACGCACGGACGACCGACGCTGCAGCACGGACGAACGGCACAGCAGCACTCAAGCAACCACAGACAGCACACGAAAGGGGCAGCAGCAAGCACGGACAGACCGTGCACCGACCGGACCGACGTCGCAACGCCACAACAAGGTAGGGGTTGGTGCCGACCATTGTTTCTCACCTCCTGGGTATAAACGTCCGAAAACGACGAAATCGACCGTGGGCGTCCGAGCGGCCCGACCGGACCGACGGCGCATTGCCACAACATGGTAGGAGTTGGTGCCGACCATCGTTTCCCACATCCGGGGTATAAACGTCCGAGTTTTGAGGAAACGAAACGTGGACGACCGTGCCAGCAGCACGCACGCACGGCCAGCCGCGCACGACCGACGCGGCTGCACGCACGCACGGCCGACGCTGCAGCGCGCATGGCCGACGCAGCAGCGCGCACCGACGGCCGATGCAGCAGCGCGCACGGCAGGTGC
>NZ_JABGCI010000147.1 GCF_019799905.1 Trujillonella endophytica
CGCTTTCACTTCGCCTTGGATTCTCTCTAAAGAATAAAGAAAAGGAATTCAAAATCGAATTAATTCGCATTTTTTGTTTCGAATTTCGAATTCGATTTTTCGAATTTATTAGAAATGAATTGAAATCCATTTTTATTCTATTTTCTCTTTTTTTATGTTTATGTCTAGAATCCTAAAAAATAGGAGGGCTGTCTTCTTTTTGTCTCTCTTAATGATTTAGAATAGAGTAGATGTAGGAGAATGCCTAGGAATTTCCATCTCAGGATTTAGAGTATATTGGTGTTGATATATTTTTTTTATTAGATTGGATTATTAGAATCCAGATATAGGAACTTTTATTGATTGGATACGGAAAGAGAAGACTACTTGGTTTGTGCTTTGCTAGATAAGGTATATCAAGAAAAAAGCCTATTTGACAATGTTTATAATGAAACTTACCAAAGATCTTTTTCAAACTATGGCTTGTCCACAAATACAGTAGGTCGGCCCTAGATCCATGTGACTTACTTGACTATTAGATTCGATTGGGGTTAGGTTGGACTTTTTAACCGGGCTCATGTCATGATTTTGACTCTCAAAATTCACCAGAATTAGGTGGGTAGACCAAAGAAGTATCACTAATTCTTTGATTGTGGGCAGGAAAAGAGGAAAATTCATATGTAATTCACCTATGAAGATTAATGAAGAAAAATGGGTTTGTTTAGCCGAGATTGGAAAAATTACCGAT
>NZ_JABGCI010000148.1 GCF_019799905.1 Trujillonella endophytica
TGGAAGTGCCAGCCGCGGGCGAAGGTCTTGAGGCGGTGGTGGCTGCGGCACAGGCAGCACAGGTTGGCGCAGTCGGTGGCGCCGCCGCAGGCGTGCGGGACGACGTGGTCGGCGTCGGCCCAGCCGACCCGCTGACCGCAGTTGGGGAAGCGGCAGGTGCGGTCGCGGGTGTGCACGAACCGCTGCTGCGGCCGGCTCGGCGTGTACCGGTCGACCACCTCGGGCCGCTCCAGCACCGCACACCCGCACTGCGCCGCGGGGTGGTCGGGGCAGCCGCGGCGGGCGAGGATGCGCAGCTGGTCCAGCGTCGCGGTGGCTCGGAGTGCGCCCTCGTCGTCGGTGATCCCGAGGGTGACCGAGCCGCCCTCGGGCGGCTGCACGCCGAGGGCGTCCAGGCGGCGCAGCAGTTCCCGCAGGTGGCCGGTGGTGATCGCCAGGCCCGACACCTCGCCGGCCTCGGCGGGCTCTCCGGCCAACGCGGACAGCGCCGCGACGACCTGCAGGTGCGCGGTGACCGGCGGACGGGAGGTGTCCCACGGCCGCAGCACCAGGTCCACGAACGTCCGGGTCCGCAGCTGCCCGATCGGCCGCTCGTCACCGTCGGCCTTGAGCATCCCGGCGTACCGGCTCAACGCGTCGTGCACCGCGGCTGCCTCGTCAGCGGGCAGGTCGACCGCGACCGTTGCCATGCCCTCCCGGGTCGAGGGGTAGATCCGCACGTCCGCGG
>NZ_JABGCI010000016.1 GCF_019799905.1 Trujillonella endophytica
CGTCGTCGTCGGCATCGTCAACTCCGCCACCGCCCTCGGCGTGGCCGACCTGTTCGCCGAGGAGCAGAAGCCGCTCATCATCGCGAACGCCGGCGCCGATGCCATCACGGGGGCGAACCGCAACGACTACGTGTGGCGGGTCTCCTTCGCCAACGCGCAGGCTCCCGTCGCGATGGGCGAGTACCTCGCCGCCCAGGACCTGGGAGCGGTCTACGTCATGGCGCCGGACTACTCGGCCGGGCAGGAGACCGTCTCCAACTTCACCCGCGCGTTCGAGGGCGCCGGCGGCACGATCGCCGGCCAGGCCCTCACCCCCTTCGGCAGCACGCAGGACTTCCAGCCGTTCCTCTCCCAGATCCAGGCGTCCGGGGCGGCGGCGACCTTCGTCTTCTACGCCGGCGGGGAGGCCGTCACGTTCGTCAACCAGTACGACGACTTCGGCCTCAAGGGCTCGATCCCGCTCTACGGCTCCGGGTTCCTCACCGAGGGCAGCGTGCTGCAGGGGCAGGGCCCCTCGGCGGTCGGCGTCCGCACGACCCTGCACTACTCCACCGAGGCCGAGAACGAGGCGAACCAGGCGTTCGTGCAGGCCTACTCCGACGCCTACGGCTCACTGCCGACGGTCTACGCCGTCCAGGCCTTCGACGCCGCGAACGTGCTCGACCGGGCCGTCTCCGCGGCCGGCGACCTCGACGGCGAGGCCCTCGCCGAGGCACTGGACGGCCTCGGGGAGGTCGACGACAGCCCGCGCGGCGCCTGGACGTTCGAGGGGCAGAACCCCGAGCAGATCATGTACCTGCGGGAGGTCGTGGACGAGGGTGGGACGCTGATCAACTCCGTGGTCGAGGAGCTGGGGCGGTATGCCCAGCCCTCGTCCTGACCGCGTCCGGGCGGGTCACAGCAGCAACGGGCGCAGCTCCTCGGCCCGCGCGAGCAGGTGGTCCCGGGCCCGGCCGGTCATCCACTCGACCGGCCTGGTGTGCGTTCCCGCGCCGACGTGCATGGCGGCCACCACCACCCCGTCCCACCGCTGCAGCGGCACCGCGACCGCCTGGTGGCCGGGCTCCGCCTCGTCGGCCACGTACGCCCAGCCCTGCTCCCGAACCCGGTCGACGAGCCTCCGGAGGCGGGTCCGTTCGGCCGGGTCGCCGACCCGCGCGTCGAGCACCGCCTCGACGTCAGCCGCCGGCCGGGCGGCGAGGAGCACCCGACCCAGCGCCGAGTGCACTGCCGGCACCCGGTAACCGATGCCGGCCCCGACGGCCATGAGCTGCTGCGGCACCGCCCGGGCCACCATGACTGCGTCACCCCCGTCGAGGACGGCGACCGAGCAGGGGGCGTCGAGCTCGGCGATCACCGCCTCGCAGGCGGGCTGCAGCACCCGGCTGACGGTGTTGCCGTCCAGGTAGGCCGTCGCCAGGCGCAGCACCTGCGGGGTCAGCGCCCACGCCCGGCCCTCGGCGCGCAGGAACCCGAGGTGCTCGAGCGTCAGGACCGCACGGCGCACGGTGGCCCGCGGCAGGTCCAGCCGCCGGGCCAGATCGGCCAGCGACAGGCGAGCGTCACCCCCGAAGGCCTCGAGAACCGCCAGCCCGCGGGCCAGGGCCTCCGAGAAGTCGGCAGGCGCCGCGCCGCCCTCCAGTTCGCGGGACGTGCGCCTACCGGCCGCCTGCTCCGTCAGCCGCGGCATTGCGCCTCCCACGTCGATGGTCGAGAGTGGACACAGCAACGAACAGTCGTTCGGTAATCGAACACTACCGGACGTCGACGCGATCGGGACAGGGGTGTCGTCATGGCGATGTCGGCCACGGAGAACGAGCGGATCACGCGCACCGGGCCGGGAACACCGGCCGGGGAGTTCATGCGGCGGTACTGGCAGCCGGTGGCGCTCGCCGAGGAACTCGGCGGGGACCGCCCGGTCGTCCCCCTCCGGCTGCTCGGCGAGGACCTCGTGCTCTTCCGCGACGACGACGGCGGGCTCGGCCTGATCGACCGGCGGTGCCCGCACCGCGGCGCCGACCTCGCCCTCGGCAGGCTGGAGGACGGGGGGCTGCGCTGCTACTTCCACGGGTGGCTGCTGGCCGGGGACGGGCGGTGCCTGGAGACCCCGGCGGAGCCGGAGGACAGCACGCTGGCGGCCAAGGTCCGCACGACCGCCTACCCGGTGCGTGAGCGCAACGGCATCGTGTGGGGCTACCTGGGTCCCGGCGAACCACCGGAGTTCCCGGCCCTGGACTGCTTCGCCGCCCCCGCGGAGTACACCTTCGCCTTCAAGGGCCTGCTGGAGTGCAACTGGCTGCAGGCGCTGGAGGTCGGCATCGACCCGGCGCACGCCTCCTACCTGCACCGGTTCGCCGAGGACGAGGACCCGGCCGACAGCTACGGCAAGCAGTTCCGCGGCGCCAGCCTCGGCACCGACCTGCCGATGACCCGGATCCTGCGGGAGTACGGCCGGCCGGAGATCCTCAACGCCCGCACCGACTACGGGCAGCGGATCGTCGCACTGCGGACGCTGGACAAGGACGGCCAGGACGGCAGCCGCACCCACGTGCGGATCACCCACCAGGTGTTCCCGCACGGGATCACCATCCCGCTGTCGTCGACGATGTCGATCACCCAGTGGCACGTGCCGGTCGACGACGTCTCCTGCTACTGGTACGCGATGTTCACCAGCCTCGACGCCCCGGTGGACGCGGCGACGATGCGCGCCCAGCGGCTCGAGGGCATCACGCTGCCGGACTACCGGCCGGTGCGGAACCGGTCGAACAACTACCTGTTCGACCCCGAGGAGCAGCGGACGACGACCTACACCGGCCTCGGCCCGGACATCAACGTGCACGACCAGATGGCCGTCGAGGGTCAGGGCCCGATCCACGACCGGACCCGGGAGAAGCTCAGCCGCTCGGACCGGGCGATCATCACCTACCGTCGGATGCTCATGGCGGCCATCGACGCGGTCGCCGCAGGCGGGGACCCGCAGACGCTGCTGCACGACAGGGCCGAGGTGGAGAGCCGCGGGCCCATCCCGCTCGACGGCATCGGGCCGACGGGCGCGTGGGAGGACTTCTGGGCCGAGGCGATCGCCGAGCTGCGTGCGGCCAGCCCCTGGGCCGCGGAGTGGACGGAGGCGCTGCGGACCGGCCCGGCCGGGGTGCGGGCCGACGGCGCCGAGCCCGAGGACCCGACGCAGCTGGCCCCTCGTGCCCGGCCGGCCACTGCCGAGGCCGGCCGGTGAGCCGCCCGGGCTTCGTCGAGCGGTACGGCGACTGGACCGACGAGCAGCGCGACGCCGCCCGGCACGTCGTCGAGCGGGTCGACGTCGAGCGCCTGGAGTGGATCCGCGTCGGCTTCGTCGACCTGCACGGCCTGGTGCGCGCCAAGACGATCGCGGCCGACCAGCTGCCCGGCGCGCTGGCCGACGGCGTGCCCATCGTGAGCACCCTGCTGTCGAAGGACACCTCCGGCCGCACCGTCTACGGCGCCTTCGCCCCCGACGGCGGGGTCGGCGTGCCCGGCATGGGCGGCGCCGGGGACGTCGTCATGGTCCCCGACCCGACCACCTTCCGGGTGCTGCCCTGGGCCGAGCACACCGGCTGGCTGCTGTCGGACCTGCGCCTCAAGGACGGCGCCCCGGTGCCCTTCGACCCCCGCGGGACCCTGCGGACGGCGCTGCACCGGGCCGCCGGGCGGGGCCTGGGGCTGGTGACCGGGCTGGAGCTGGAGTTCCACCTGCTCCGGCCCGACTCCGACGCGCCGCTGGACCCGCTCGAGGTCAACCGCCCCGGCGCGCCCGGCCGCGCCCGCGGCGTCACCCCGGTGGACCGCGGCTACCAGCTGCTCAGCGAGGACCGCGCCGACGCGCTGGAGCCCCTGCTCGGGGAGCTCGGCCGCACGCTGCGCCGGCTCGGCATCCCGCTGCGCACCCTCGAGGTCGAGTTCGGGCCGGGCCAGGTCGAGGTGACCACGGCCCCGCTGCCGGGCCTGGCGGGGGCGGACACCATGGTGCTGCTGCGCGGCGCCGTCCGGTCGGCGGCCCGCCGGGCCGGCCTGCTGGCGACGTTCATGTGCCGGCCGCAGCTGCCGGAGGCCTGCTCCAGCGGCTGGCACCTGCACCAGTCGCTCGTGCTCGACGACGGCTCGAACGCGTTCGCGGGGGACGGCGGCCTGTCGGCGGTCGGCTCCGGCTACCTCGCCGGCCTGCTGCGGCACGCCCGCGCGGGCTGCGTGTTCGCCGTCCCCACGGTGAACGGCTACAAGCGGTTCCAGCCGCACTCCATGGCTCCGGACCGGGTGCTGTGGGCGCAGGACAACCGCGCGGCGATGCTGCGCGTCGTCGGCTCGGCCGGGCGGGGCGACCTGCACGTGGAGAACCGTGCCGGGGAACCGGCCGCCAACCCGTACCTGGCGATGGCCGCCCAGCTGGTCTCCGGCCTCGACGGCGTCGACCGCGCCCTGGACCCCGGCCCGTCGGCCGACCAGCCCTACGCCACGGACGCGCCGCGGCTGCCGACGAGCCTGGCCGAGGCGGTGCGTGCGCTGGACGACGACTCCGAGCTGCGGGAGCTGCTCGGCCCGGCGCTGGTCGACCACTACGCCGGCGTGAAGCGGGCCGAGGTGGCGCGCTTCGAGGCCGCGGTGACCGACTGGGAGCAGCGGGAGTACCTCCACCTCTTCTGACCCAGCGCTTCTGACCCAGCGCCGAGTGACGAGAACCACACCGCCTGCGCTGCGTGCCGCCCGGGCCCTCCTCCGGGGTGCCGCCCACTCGCGGCGCGCCGCCTCCCCGCCTGCATCGGGGCAGGTCAGCGATCCGCCATCGCCGTGCCGAGCCCCGGGATCGGGGACCCTGCCACCCACCCTCCCCTGCACCGGCCCCGAGGCAGGCCTAGGATGGTGACCTGGCACACAGATCTACAGAACGCTCACCACTTGCCGTTGTTGCTGTAGCACGTCAGGATGGGCACACGAGGCCGGCGGGGATCCCCTGCGCCTGTTCCGTCCCTCTGGGAGGCACCGTGACCACGCTGGAGAACCGCCAGGCGACCACAGCGGAGGGCCCCGCCCCCGTCTCGGAGCCGGCCGCGACCGTCGAGGTCTCGTTCCAGACCTCGCCCGAGCAGTACCGCCACTGGCGGCTGTCGGTCGACGGCGAGATCGCCACCCTGACCCTGGACGTCGACGAGGACGGCGGCCTGGTCCCGGGCTACGAGCTGAAGATGAACAGCTACGACCTCGGCGTCGACATCGAGCTGCACGACGCCGTCCAGCGCCTGCGGTTCGAGCACCCCGAGGTCAAGGCCGTCGTGGTCACCAGCGGCAAGGAGCGCATGTTCTGCGCCGGCGCCAACATCAAGATGCTGGCCGCCTCGCCGCACGCCTGGAAGGTGAACTTCTGCAAGTTCACCAACGAGACCCGCAACGGCATCGAGGACGCGACCCTCAACTCGGGTCTGCCCTTCGTCGCCGCGGTCAACGGCACCGCGGCCGGTGGCGGCTACGAGCTGGCGCTGGCCTGCGAGCAGATCGTGCTGGTCGACGACAACTCCTCGGCCGTCTCGCTCCCCGAGGTCCCCCTGCTGGGCGTGCTGCCCGGCACCGGCGGCCTGACCCGCGTGGTCGACAAGCGGGGGGTGCGCCGCGACCTGGCCGACATCTTCTCCACCACCGCCGAGGGCATCCGCGGCGAGCGCGCCGTGCAGTGGCGGCTGGTCGACGCGGTCGCGAAGGCCCGCGACTTCGACGCGGAGGTGTCCCGCCGCGCCGCCGAGCTGGCCGCCGGCTCCACCCGCCCGGGCGCCGGCGCCCAGGGGATCGTGCTGACGCCGCTGCAGCGCGAGACCACCGGGGACGGCTTCCGCTACGAGCACGTGCGCGTCGTCCTCGACCGCGAGTCGGGCACCGCGACGATCACCGTGCTCGGGCCGGCCGCCGTCCCGGCGTCGGTCGAGGAGTTGCAGGGCTCCGGCGACGCGGCCTGGTTCCTCGCGATGACCCGCCAGCTGGACGACGCGATCCTGCACCTGCGGAGCAACGAGCAGTCCATCGGCACGTGGCTGCTGCGCAGCGAGGGCGACCCCGCGGCCGCCGCCGGCTACGACGAGCTCCTCCTCGGCAGCCGCGAGCACTGGCTGGTCAACGAGATGATCGGCTTCTACAAGCGGACCGTGAAGCGGCTGGACACCACCTCTCGCAGCCTGTTCGCGCTGATCGAGCCGGGCAGCTGCTTCGTCGGGTCGCTGGCCGAGATCGCGTTCTCCGCCGACCGGCAGTACATGCTCGAGGGCCAGTTCGAGGACGACGACGAGCCGAAGCCGGCCGCGGTCCTCCGGCTGAACGCCTTCAACACCGGCCTGCTGCCCATGGGCAACGACATGACCCGGCTCCAGGTCCGCTTCCTCGGCAGCGCCGAGGAGCTGGCCGCCGCCGAGGCCGCCGTCGGCCGGGACCTGCTCGCGGCCGACGCGGACTCCCTCGGCCTGGTCACCGCCACCCCGGACGACATCGACTGGGAGGACGAGGTCCGCCTGGCGATCGAGGAGCGGGCGAGCTTCTCCCCCGACGCCCTGACCGGCATGGAGGCCAACCTCCGCTTCGCCGGCCGGGAGACCCCGGAGACCAAGGTCTTCGGCCGGCTCACCGCCTGGCAGAACTGGATCTTCCAGCGGCCCAACGCCGCTGGCCCCGAAGGAGCACTCCGCCGCTACGGCACCGGCAAGCGCGCGGACTACGACAGGAAGCGGGTCTGACCATGACCACCACCGAGTCCACTCCCCAGACCGGCACGGTCACCGGCGAGGCCCCCGCGCCCACCGGGCCGTTGTCGAAGATCGACTACAGCGAGCGCATCCCGAACAACGTCGACCTCGCCAGCGACCGCAAGCTCCAGCGGGCGCTGGAGGGGTGGCAGCCCAAGTTCCTGGACTGGTGGAAGAACCTGGGCCCGTCCATCCCGACGCAGGACGTCTACCTGCGCACCGCGGTCGCCGTGGGCCGCGACGGCTGGGCGCACTTCGACCGCGTGCCGATGGAGGAGTACCGGTGGGGCATCTTCCTCGCCGAGCGCGACCCCGACCGCAAGGTGAACTTCGGCCAGCACAAGGGCGAGCCGGCCTGGCAGGAGGTCCCCGGTGAGTTCCGGTCGGACCTGCGCCGGCTGATCGTCGTCCAGGGCGACACCGAGCCGGCCTCGGTCGAGCAGCAGCGCCACCTGGGCATGACCGCGCCGTCGCTGTACGACATGCGCAACCTCTTCCAGGTCAACGTGGAGGAGGGCCGCCACCTCTGGGCGATGGTCTACCTGCTGCACGCCTACTTCGGGAAGGACGGCCGCGAGGAGGCCGAGCAGCTGCTCAAGCGGAACTCCGGCGACTACGACTCGCCGCGGATCCTCGGCGCCTTCAACGAGGACACCACCGACTGGCTGCAGTTCTTCATGTTCACGTACTTCACCGACCGGGACGGCAAGTACCAGCTCGGCACGCTGAAGGAGAGCGGCTTCGACCCACTGGCGCGCACCTGCGAGTTCATGCTCAAGGAGGAGGCGCACCACATGTTCGTCGGCACGACCGGCGTGCAGCGGACGGTGCAGCGGACCGCCGAGCTGATGAAGCAGCACGGCACCGACGACATCTGGGAGTACGGCGGCATCCCGCTGTCGGTCATCCAGAAGTACCTCAACTTCCAGTTCTCGGTGTCGATGGACCTGTTCGGCGCGGAGACGTCGTCCAACGCGGCCGCGTACTACACCGCCGGGCTCAAGGGCCGGTGGATGGAGACCCGCCGCAAGGACGACCACCTGCTGCACGACCTGACCATGGACGTGCCGGTGATCACCGACGGCCGGATGGCCACCAAGACGGTGCCGATGCTCACCGCGCTCAACCTCGACCTGCGCAACGAGTACGCCGCGGACTGCGTCAACGGCGTCAAGCGCTGGAACCAGGAACTGGAGGACGCCGGCCTTGAGCAGCGGCTGAGCCTGCCGCACGAGGGCTTCAACCGGAAGGTCGGCGCCTTCGCCGGTCACTCCGTCTCGCCCACCGGCGAGATCCTCGACGCGGCGACCTGGGAGCAGCGGGCCGCCGAGTGGCTGCCCAGTGCCGAGGACCGCGCCCGCGTGGCCGAGCTGATGACGCCGGTGCACGAGCCCGGGAAGTTCGCCGGCTGGATCTCCCCGCCGTCGGTCGGCGTCAACTCCCTGCCGGTCGAGTACGACTACGTCCGCTTCTGAGCGGGCTCTCCCTCCGCGAGATCTGCACACTCGTCGCCATCAGCGCCTGATCGCGACGAGTGTGCAGATCTCGCCGTCGCCGTGAGAAGGGACGTGCACCGTGGCCACCCTCGACACCGCTCCGCCCGACACCGCTCGCACCGACACCGGGACACCGGCGCCGGCCTCCGTCGTCGCCGGGCCCGAGCCGTTCAACGCCGCCGACTGGCTGGTCACCCGGCACGCCCGCGCGACTCCTGACCGGCAGGCGATCGCGGCGATCGACCTCGACGGCAGCGTCCGCACGCTGAGCTACGCCGAACTGGACGACGCCGTCACCCGGTTCTCGGCGGCACTCGTCGCCTCCGGTGTGCGGCCCGAGGAGCGGCTGCTGCTCTGCATGGGGGACACCCCCGAGTTGCTGACGGCGTTCCTGGCCGGGCTGCGCATCGGTGCGGTGCCGGTGCCGGTCAGCACCATGCTCAAGCCCAAGGACATCGCCGGGCTGGCGACCGACAGCCGCGCCCGGGTGGTCGTGCTGAGCGCCGAGTTCGCCGGCCTCGCCGAGGGACTGACCGGGCAGCGCGACCTCGCCGACGTCGTGCTCATGAGCACCGCCGCGGACGCCCCCGCCGACCTGCCCCCGCTGCCCGACGCCCGCGTCCGCAGCTGGGACGACTTCGTCGCCGCCGGCGCGGACGCCCTGGAGCAGGTGACGCAGCCCTACCCCACGGTCGCCGACTCCCCCGCCTTCTGGCTGTACACCTCCGGAACCACCGGCACGCCCAAGGGCGCGATGCACCGGCACGGTTCGCTGCGTGACACCGCCGACACCTACGCCCGCGACGTGCTGGCGATCGGCCCGGACGACGTCACCTTCTCCGTGGCCAAGTTCTTCTTCGCCTACGGCCTGGGCAACACGCTGACCTTCCCGTTCTCCGTCGGCGCCACCACCGTGCTCGACCGCTCGCGGCCCAGCCCGGCCGGCACGCTGCGGGTGCTCCAGGAGCACCGCCCCACCCTGTTCTTCGCCGGCCCGACCTTCTACGCGGCGCTGGTCAACGCCGGCCTGCCCACCGACGCGTTCGCGACCGTGCGGGCCTGCGTCTCGGCCGGCGAGGCGTTCCCGGCCCCGCTGTTCGAGCGGTTCACCACGACGTTCTCCGTGGAGATGCTCGACGGCATCGGCTCGACCGAGATGCTGCACATCTTCATCAGCGGCCGGCCCGGCCGCACCCGCGCCGGGGCGACCGGGGAGGTCGTCGACGGCTACGCGGCCAAGATCGTCGACGACGACGGCAACCCCGTCCCCGACGGCACCCCGGGCAACCTCTGGGTCGCGGGCAGCTCCGCGGCCACCGGCTACTGGCAGCGGACGGACGTCACCCGCCGGGTCTTCCAGGGCGAGTGGGTGCGAACCGGCGACACCTACGTCCGCAGCGCCGACGGCTACTACTCCTCCCTCGGCCGGACCGACGACATCATCAAGGCCGGCGGCATCTGGGTCTCCCCCACCGAGGTCGAGGAGCGGCTGCGCGCCCATCCGGAGGTCAGCCAGGTCGTCGTCGTCTCGGTGCCCGACGAGACCGGGCTGGACAAGCCGGTGGCCTGCGTCGTCCTCGCCGACGGAGCGAGCGTCACCACCGAGGGGCTGGTCGCCTTCTGCCGCGACGGCCTGGCCGCCTTCAAGCGGCCGCGCAACATCCTCGTCTTCGACGAGCTGCCGCAGACCGCCACCGGCAAGCTCCAGCGCTTCCGGGTCCGCGAGCTGGCCCTCGAGCGCCTCGAGAACGCCCGGCCCGACCGGCTCCAGCCCGACCTCACCGCCACCGCACCCGGGAGCCCCGCATGACGGCCCGGCCCGACGGGCACGCCCCACCCGTCCCCGCCTGACCGCCCGTCGTCCGCCCCGCCCGTCCCGTCCTCCCGAGGAGAGAAGCCCCCGTGCCCTACGTCATCGGCAGCGAGTGCATCGACACGACCGACATGTCCTGCGTGGACGAGTGCCCGGTCGACTGCATCTACGAGGGCGACCGGAAGCTGTACATCAACCCCAAGGAGTGCATCGACTGCGGCGCGTGCGAGCCGGTCTGCCCGGTCGAGGCGATCGCGCAGGACCGTCGGGTGACCGAGGAGAACGAGCCGCACATCGCGGACAACCGGCGCTTCTTCATCGAGCCGCTGCCCGGCCGCGACGCCCCCCTGGGCAGCCCCGGCGGCGCGTCGAAGGTCGGCAAGGTCGGCGTCGACACCGAGCTCGTCGCCGACGCGTGACGATCCGGGCGCTCGCCGGCTGATGGCCCTCTATGCACTCGACGGCGTGGCGCCCGTCGTCCACCCCACGGCGTGGGTGCACCCCGACGCCACCGTGATCGGCCGGGTCGAGCTCGGACCCGAGGTCAGCATCTGGCCGCAGGCCGTCCTGCGCGGCGACTTCGGCGACATCCGCGTCGGCGCGCGCACCTCGATCCAGGACGGCACGGTGCTGCACACCACCGCCGAGCACCCGACGGTCGTCGGCGCCGACTGCGTGGTCGGCCACCTGGCCCACCTGGAGGGGTGCACGGTCGGCGACCGGGTGCTGGTCGGCTCGAACTCCGTCGTGATGAATCGGGTCGTGATCGGCGACGGCGCCCTCGTCGGCGCCGGTGCGCTGGTGCCCGAGGACACCGTCGTCCCACCCGACTGCCGGGCGCTGGGCGTGCCGGCCCGGATCCGCGAGGGCGCCGGCACCGGCGCCTGGATCGACGAGGCGGTCGCCCTCTACGTGGCCAACGCCCGCCGGTACCGGACCGGCCTCACCCGCGTCGACTGAGGCACGGGGGGCCGCAGCGGGACGCCCTGGTCGCGTTCCGATACCGATCTGCCGCCACACCCCTGCTCGGTCCCGGAGCCGGGCCGGCCCTGCTCTACTCTCTCGCCGCACTGTCGGAGCGGGTCGGGTCACGGGGGAGCAGTCGGATGGTCGTAGGACGTCGGGTGGGCGGGGCTCTCCTCACGCTCGCGGTGCTGGGCGCGGCAACGGGCTGTGGTGGCGGCGGAGACACCAGCAGCTCCCCGCTGAGCTCGTCGAGCGCGGCCCCCAGCAGCGAGGAGACGACCTCTCCCGCCACCAGCAGCAGCGCGCGCCCCACCGCCACCTCCTCGGCGCCGGCGACGACGACCGCCCCGGCCACCACGACGAGCGGCGGCCCGCTGGGCACCGAGGACGCCGGCCGGCGGCTCACGCTGGCGGACTTCTTCCAGCCGCGTCCGGACTGGACGGAGCAGCGCTACGACATCGCGGGCCAGCAGGACCTGCAGGGCATCGGGGTCGAGGTCGGAGGCTGCAGTTCCGCGTTCGAGCTCGAGATGCGCCTGCAGAACAACTTCGACCAGCTCGAGTTCTCCGTCGGCCAGGCCGACGACTCCGCGGCCTCGGACCAGGAGGTGGTCGTGGAGGTGATCGGGAACAACGCCCAGATCGACATCCGGACCGTGCCGTTCAACCAGCTCCAGCCGTTCACCGTCCCGGTCGACGGCGTCAACGCCCTGAAGATCCAGGTGACCCTGAACGAGGAGCTGGCCACGGGCTGCAGCGACTCGGTGACCGCCGTGCTCGTCGACGCGAAGGTGCGCTGACGAGCCGGCTATCCGCCGGCCTCGAGGGGCAGCGAGCTGGGCCCCAGGCGGCGGAGTGACGCGGTGAGCACGTTGTCGCCCCGCACCTCCACGACGCAGGTGGTCCCGGCCACCACCAGTCGCAGACGGTCGGCGACCTGGTCGAAGGGCTTGCCCAGGTAGTCGTCGGCCCGCGCCCCGCAGGCGAGCTCCTCCGCGCCCGTCCCCTCGAAGACCGCCTCGGTCGTGTGCGGCTCGTCGCACGGGGTCTCGCGCCCCAGTTCGTCCCCGCACCGCCGCCAGACGTCGCCCGCCCGACCGAGGAGGACGTCCTGGTTGGACGCCGACCAGGGAGCGCCCGGGCCGGTGAGGACGCAGACCTCCTGGCCGGCGACCGTGGCCGACTGCAGCCCCAGGTCGGTGCGCAGGACGTCCTGAGCGGGCGCCCCGCCCAGGTATCCGAAGGCCGACCCCGGCTCGCACGCGCCCATCGCGACCACCTCCGCCTCGTGCGGCGTGTCGCACCCGGCCGTCGCTCCTGCCGCGTCCAGGCAGGTGCCCACGGACACGGTGGCCACGGAGGAGTTGGCCTCGCCCTCCGTCGCCGTGCTCCCGGCATCCGTCGCACCCGGTACCGAGGACGGCGCGGCGTCTCCGCCGCCGTCGTCGCCGTCGTCGCCGGACCACGGGATCACCAGGGCGAGGGCCACCAGCGCCGCGAGGACCACCACGGCCGCGGCGAGCACGGCTCCGCGCCGGACCCGAGGTGACCGTTCCTCGGGAGCCGGTCCCCGCGGCCGCGTGAACTCCCGGGTCGGCGGATCGGCCGGGGGGCCGGAGTGCGGTCCAGGAGTCCCGGCCGGTCCGGGCGGAGGCGGCACGGCGGAGCGGTCCGTGGCCGTCGGTGGCGCCGGCGCGGGGAGTGCCGCGCGCGCCGCGGCGGCCAGCTCACCGCAGGTCCTCGGCCGGGCGGCGGGATCCTTCGCCATGGCGCGCCCCACCACCGCGGCCAGCGCGGGCGGCACGTCGGCCCGGGCCTCCCGGACGTCGGGGACGGGTCCGGACGCGACGGCGTACATCAGGGACAGCGGATCCTCGCCGGGGAAGGCCCGCCGCCCCGACAGGAGCTCGAACAGCAGCACGCCGAGCGCGTAGACGTCGACAGCACGGTCCAGCGGGGCCCCGGTCAGCTGCTCGGGGGCCGCGTAGGCGTACGTGGCCGGAGGCGCGTGTCCCGTGCGGGTCAGCCCCGCGGCGGCCCCGACGTCCTTCGCGATGCCGAAGTCGGTCAGCATCGCCCACGGCCCCCCGGCGGCGTCGCCCTTGAGCAGCACGTTCGCCGGCTTGACGTCCCGGTGCAGCAGGCCCCGCTCGTGCGCGTGGTCCAGCGCCGCCGCCACCTGCTCGACGATGCGGACCGCTTCCCCGGGCGGGAAGGCGCCCCGCTCCGCCACGGCCGCGGCCAGGTCGGGCCCGGGGACGAGGTCCATGGTCATCCAGAGCAGCCCGCCGTCCTCCCCCCGGTCCTGGACGTCGACGATGTGGGGGTGGTCCAGCCGGCTGAGCAGCTCCGCCTCGCGGAGGAACCGGGCGCGGAACTCCGGGTGGACGGCGTGGCCCGCGTGCAGCACCTTGAGCGCGACGTCCCGCGGCAGCGACCGGTGCTCGGCGAGGTAGACGGCGCCCATGCCGCCGGCCCCGAGCAGTCGCTTGACCCGATAACCGCCGACGACCGATCCGACCGGGATCTCCACCGCACCCCCGCATCCCGCCTGCCGCCCACCGCGACCGGTCGAGGGTAACGAGCCGACCCGGGCTCTGCGGCGACCTCGGCGTTCGACGGGCCGAGGGTCAGCCGCCCGCCTCGGGCCCGCGGGCCTCGCGGATCACCATCTCCTGCGCGCAGCTGGCCAGGGCGGCGCCGGAGCGGTCGAACAGCGTGCTGGTGTACCACCCGCGACCGGCGGCCACCGAGGTGCCGACGTGGTCCATGAGCACCCAGTCGTCCATCCGGACCGGACGGTGGAACCACACCGCGTGGTCGAGGCTGGCCATCGAGCGGACGCGGGGACCCATCAGGGAGGCCAGGCCGCTGAACAGGTCCGAGACGTAGACGAGCACCGCCGCGGCGTGCAGCGGGTCGGCGCCCGCCGTGGCCGGGGCGCGCACCCAGGTCCGCATGGGGTGCTGCCGCTCGGCTCTCGGGTCGGGGTCCCGGACCTCGACGCCGGCCAGGATCGGCGGGAGCGGGTGCGACTCCTCGGGATCGCGCACCTCCGGCATCGCGACCGCCTGCCGGTCCGGCCCCTCCTCCGCCCGGGAGAACGACGCGGCCATCCGGAAGATGACCCGCTCCTCCTGCCGGGCGACGACGGTGCGCGCCGAGTACGAGTGCCCGTCGCGGTCGCGCTCCACGTCGAAGACCACGGGCAGCCGGGCGTCCCCGCGGCGCAGGAAGTAGCCGTGCAGCGAGTGCGGGGCGCGCTCGCCGGCGACCGTCCGCGCGGCCGCCACCAGGGCCTGCGCCGCGACCTGCCCGCCGTACAGCCCGTTGTGCCGGCCGGACGCGAGCGCGTCGGCCGCCCAGCGGTCCGCCGACAGCTCGCGGACGGTGAGCAGCTCGTCCAGCGCCGGGCTCCCCTCCGCGGCGGTCACGCGCTCTCCCCGGCCTGGGTCACGACGCCGCCGGCGAGCAGGCGCTGCACCTCGTCGTCGGCGATCCCCCAGGCGGTCAGCGCCGCCCGGGTGTCCTCGCCGGGGAGCCGGGGACCGCTGCGCACCGCGCCGGGGGTCCGGGAGAACCGCGGGGCGAGCCCGGGCTGCGCGACGCCGTCGACCTCGACGTAGCTCCGGCGCGCGGCCAGGTGCGGGTCGTGGGGCGCCTCGGTCAGCCCGAGCACGGGGGTCACGCAGGCGTCGGTGCCGGCGAAGTGCGCGGCCCAGTCGTCCCGGGTGCGGGTGGCGAAGACCTCGGCCATCACCCGCCGGTGCTCCGGCCAGGCGGCGACGTCGTGCTGGGCGCCCAGCCGGCCGGTCAGCCCGAGCCCCTCGAGCAGCCGGGCGTGGAACTGAGGCTCCAGGGCGCCGACGGCCACGAACCGGCCGTCGGCGCACGCGTAGGTGGTGTAGAACGGCGCGCCGCCGTCGAGCAGGTTGGCCTCCCGACGGTCGCGCCAGAGCCCGGCCCCGAGCATGCCCTGGACCATGGTGACCAGGGAGCTGGCGCCGTCGACCATGGCGGCGTCGACCACCTGGCCGCGGCCGCTGACCCCGCGCTCCAGCAGGGCGGCCAGCACCCCGACGACGAGGAAGAGCGACCCGCCGCCGAAGTCCGCCGCGATGTTGAGCGGCGGCACCGGGCGCTCGGCCGGGCCGACGGCGTGCAGCGCTCCGGTCAGCCCCAGGTAGTTGATGTCGTGCCCGGCCTCGGCCGCCCGCGGACCGGCCTGGCCCCAGCCGGTCATCCGGGCGTAGACCAGCCGCGGGTTGCGGGCCAGCGCGTCGTCGGGGCCCAGGCCCAGCCGCTCGGTGACGCCCGGGCGCAGGCCCTCCACGAGGACGTCGGCGTCGGCCAGCAGCCGCAGCACCAGGTCGCGTCCGTCGGGGTGCTTCAGGTCGACCGCCGCGCAGGGCCGGCTGCGGTGCAGCAGCTCGCGGTCCGCGGGCATCAGGACCCGGCCACCGCCGGGCCGGTCGACCCGGAGCACGTCCGCGCCGAGCTCGGCCAGGAGCATGCCCGCGTACGGGACCGGGCCCAGGCCGGAGAGCTCCACGACCCGGGTCCCCCGCAGCGGACCCGCGGCCGGTGACGGGGAGGGGCGGGGATCGGTCGCGGCGGGCTCCACGTCAGGCACCGTAACGAGACCCCTCTACCGTTCCCGCCATGCCCAGGACTCTGCGCGCCGTCGACGCGGACTTCACCGCGACCGCCCAGCACCGCGTCACCGTCACCGAGGTGCTGCCCGCCTCGCCGGACGCGGTCTTCGCGGCGCTCGCCGAGGACCCGGCGGGGTGGGGTGCGTGGTTCCCCGGCTTCACCGACGCCGGCCGCTACGTGACGCCCGGCCCGCACGGCGTCGGTTCGCAGCGCGAGGTCTTCGCCCGCGGCTCCCGCTTCCTCGAGACGATCCTCGTCTGGGAGCCCGGCCGGCGGTGGTCGTTCCGGGTGGACGAGGCCGGCCTGCCGGCGGTGCGGGCGCTCGCCGAGGACTTCCGGCTCACGCCCGAGGGCACCGGGACGCGGGTCGAGTACACGATGGCGCAGGAGACCAGCCCCGGCTTCGTCGGCGGCCTGATCATCCGGTTCGCCACCGGCCAGCTGCGCAAGGCGCTGCGCAACCTGGGCGCGCACCTGACCGCGACGAACGCGGGCTAGTCGCCCGCCGCGTCCCCCGCGTCGCTGCCGGACGCCTCCAGCGCACCGCGCCGGCCGGTCACCAGCGCCGCGCTGGCCGAGCCCATAGGGGCGGTCGTGAAGCCGAGCCCGGTCAGCAGCGCGTCCAGGGTCCGGTTCATCGTCTCCTGCAGCCACCGTTCGGTCTCCGGCGACCGCGGGGCCTCCCGCGTGGTGCGCAGGTGCTGGCTCCAGGCGACGACGACGCCGTCCTGCAGCGGGCTCGGGGTGAGGCAGACCCCGCCCCGGGAGCGGGTGGCCGTGCGGCCGCTGCAGTCGTGCAGCGGGAGACCGACCTCGACCAGCGACGCCCCGAGCTGGCAGAGCAGCCCCACCAGCGGCGAGGCGTCGTCGACCAGCAGGTCCCACTCCTCGCCGACCCGCTCCAGCTCGCCGGAGAGGTCGGCCAGCCACGCCCGGTCCTCCGGTGAGGGACGCCGGGCCAGCCGGCCGCTCCCGCGCCGCGTGCCGTAGGCCGGCGTACCGGCGCAGCCGCCCTCGGGGCTCAGCGGGCCCGTCGCCCACACCGCCTCGCCCTGGTCTGCGTACGGACCGGCGACCACGCGGTCGGCCCCGTCGACCAGCCACCACGCCGGACCGGTCGTCTCCTGCTGGTCGGTCCCACAGTCCCGCACCGGCCCCGACCCCTGCACCCTGCACCCCCCGTCCCCTGCCGAAGCATCTGCCCGGCGCCGGTCGACCCGGCTCGGTCCGACGCTGGGATATCGGCCCCGGGGCGCCTCGTCTCCACTCCCACTTCTGCCAGCGATCGGGGAGAACGGAGGCAAGGGTTGCCTGTGTCGATCCCGGGCCGGCGGGTATCGCGCGACGCGCTCAGACCACGACGGGATCCCTCGACCCCGTGCCGGCCAGCGACCGGTAGCGGTCCAGGTGGGCCAGCGCGGCCGCGTCCCAGCTGTGCCGGGTGGCCAGCGCCCGGCCGGCCGCGGCCCGCGGCGGATCGGGGGCGCCGGCGGCGAGCAGGCCGGCGGCCAACCCGGCCGGCCCCGCCGCGAACCCGACCGCGCCGCCGAAGACCTCGCGCAGCACCGGCAGGTCCCGGGCCACGACCGGCACGCCGGCGGCCAGAGCCTCCATCCCGGCCTCCATCGCGGCGCGGCCGAAGCCCTCCCCGGTCGAGGGGCAGGCCAGGACGTCGGCGGCCGCCACCAGGCCGGGCAGCTCGTCGTGCGGCACCCGTCCGAGGACGAGCGGGTAGACCTCGAGCTCCTCCGCGCGGGCATCGACCACCGCCCGGTACGCGCGGTGGTCGAACGGCGTCTCGCCCCCGGCGACGACGAGCGTGAGCTCGGGCCGGACCAGCTGCACCGTGGCCATGGCCTCCACCAGGTCGAGCGTGCCCTCGCGCGGCTCGATGCCGCCGACGGCCAGCACGTAGCGACCCAGGCGGGCCCGCCACCGGCCACGGGCAGCGCTGCCCCCCGGTCCGGCGGCGGCGGCGAACCGGGCCGCGTCGACCCCGTCGGGGATGACGGTCGCCTCCCGGCCCCACCCGGCCCGCACCTGCGCGGCCACCGCCGCGGAGACGCAGAACAGCGCCCGCGGCGTGACGATCGCCCGCTCGTGGCAGGCGGCGAGCTCCGCGGTGGTGGACGTGTCGAGGTGGTGGACGGTGCGCACGCAGTCCGGGACGGCGTTGGCGCTGATGCAGTCCTGTGCGTGGACGACGTCGTAGCGCTCCCCCGCGGTCGCGAAGGCCATGCCCAGCTCGCTGATCGAGCGGAGGATCCGCGCCCCGACGTCCTCCCCCGGCCGGTCGGGGAACGGCACCAGCCGCACCCGCACGGCCGGGTCGACCGGCCGGGAGAACCCCTCGTCGCCGCCCCGGCCGGGGCACCACACGGTCACCTCTGCGCCGGCCCGGGCCAGGGCCTCGGCCAGGGCGAGGGTGTGCACCACGCCGCCGCGGGGCTCCGTCGAGTACGTCAGCAGGGCGATCTTCATGCGGAGCTCCTCGCTGCGGGGTCCCGGCGGTGCCGGCGCTCGGTGAGGAGACTGACGGGGGCACGTGTCCCCCCGGTGACGTCCGCGACCACTTCTCGTTACCGCTGCGGCGTCCACCGGTCTGCTGCCAGGGAGCTCCCAGCCCACTGACCGGTCGCGTCCACCCTCGTCGGCCAGCCTCGGCGCATGGACGGACGCCACTGGCTCTTCGACCCCGCGACCGCGCACGCGACCGTGCTGGCCCACCGGAAGCCGGGCTGCTCGGCGGCCGCGTGCGTGGTCTCCGACGCGGTGTGGGCCGACGTGGTCGGGCTGCTGCGGTGGGCCGACGCGGGCTCCCGTGCGCCCGCCGGCCTGGCCCCGGGCACGTGGTGGCGGCTGGCCGCGGGGTGCGCGAAGTTGCTGCGCCGGCTGCCCGGTCTGTGCGCGGAGCTCGGCGAGCCGTTCGACGTGACGGGTCTGCTGGGCGAGGACGAGCGGCCGGCCGCCGAGCGGGTGGGCCGAGCGACCGCCCGCCTCACGGCCCTGCTGCGCTCCGGGGCGCCGGTGCCGCTGCGGCGGCTGGCCACCGAGGTCGACGCCCTGGGGGCGGCCGCGACCGCCGTCCTCGTGGACGCCGGCTGCCGGTGACCTCCCGCGGTCAGCGCAGCGGCGCGGGCGGACCGCCGTCCTCGGTCAGCGCGCGCTGGAACCAGGCGACGTCGCGCCAGGCGCCACCCTTGAAGCCGACCCCGCGGAAGACGCCGACGGGCGCGAAGCCCAGGGCGCGGTGCAGGCCCTCGCTGGCCGGGTTCGGCAGCGTGACGCCGGCCAGCGCGGTGCGGTACCCGCGGTCGGCCAGCCGTGCGAACAGCGCCTCGTAGAGCGCCCGGCCGGCGCCCGTACGCCGGAGGCCGGGCTCCAGGTAGACGCTGACGGTGCACGACCAGCTGTACGCCGCACGGGACATCCACTCCCCGCCGTAGGCGTACCCGACGACCCGGCCGCCGGACTCCCCGACCAGCCAGGCGTGCCGGAGCTGCGCGCGGGCGATCCGCTCCGCCATCTCGGCAGGCGACGGCGGCTCGGCCTCGAACGAGATCGCCGCGTCGGTGACGTAGGGCGCGTAGACCTCGGCGCACCGGGCGGCGTCGATGGGGACGGCGTCGCGGACGAGCACTGTGGCACGGTACGTGGCCATGACCGCCGTCCTGTCGATCCAGTCCCATGTCGCCTACGGCCACGTCGGCAACTCCTCCGCGGTGTTCCCCCTGCAGCGGCTGGGGATCGAGGTGTGGCCCGTGCACACCGTCCAGTTCTCCAACCACACCGGCTACGGGTTCTGGCGCGGTCGCGTCTTCGACGGGCAGGCGGTCGACGAGGTCGTCGAGGGCATCGCGGAGCGCGGGGTGCTGGGCGGCTGCGACGCCGTCCTCTCCGGCTACCTGGGCTCGGCCGACATCGGCCACGCGGTCGTGGGCGCGGTCGCGCGGGTGCGCGAGGCCAACTCGGCGGCGGTCTACTGCTGCGACCCGGTGATCGGCGACGTCGGCCGGGGCGTGTTCGTCCGGCCCGGCATCCCCGAGTTCATGCGGGAGGTCGCCGTGCCCGCCGCCGACCTGGTCACCCCCAACCACTACGAGCTGGACCTGCTCTCGGGGACGACGACGAGGTCGCTGCGGTCGGTGAAGGAGGCGGTCGCCGCCGTCCAGGCGCTGGGACCGTCGGTGGTGCTCACCACCTCCCTGGTCGCCGAGGACACCCCCGACGACGCCGTGGACCTGCTCGCCTCCGCCGGCGGCCGGCACTGGCGGGTGCGCACGCCCCGGCTCGACGTCGCGGTGAACGGCGCCGGGGACGCGATCGCCGCGCTGTTCCTCGCCCACTGGCTCGACACCCGCTCGGCCGCCGAGGCCCTGGCCCGCGCCGCGGCCTCGGTGCACGGCCTGCTCACCGCCACCGAGGCGGCCGGTTCCCGGGAGATCCTCCTGGTCGCCGCCCAGGACGAGTTCGTCGCCCCGACCAACTCGTTCGCCGTCGAGGAGGTCTGAAGGAGGACCTCCTGCCCCCCTGCAGCGGGGCCGTCAGTCCTCGGCGGCGTGCCTCTCCACCGACGCGAGCAGGTCGCGCAGGTCGTCGGCGATCCGGCGCAGCCGGGCGGCCGGCAGGTCGGCCAGCATCCGCTGCTGCTGCGCCAGCCCGGCGCCGACCGCCTCGTCGATGAGCGACCGCCCGCTGTCGGTGAGCCGCACCCGCAGGGCCCGGCGGTCGGCCGGGTCGGCCGTGCGCACGATGTGCCCGGCCTTCTCCAGCCGGTCCAGCCGGCTGGTCATGCCCCCGCTGCTGAGCATCATCTCGGCGGTGAGCCGCCCGGGTGACAGCCCGTCCGCGCCGCCGGCGCGGCGCAGCGTCGCGAGGACGTCGAAGTCGGCCCGGGTGATGCCGAAGCGGGCGTGGAACCGCTCCTGCGCGTCGCCGGCCATCCGCGCGGCCCGGTAGATCCGGCCGAAGACCGCCATGGCGTCGGTCTCCAGGTCCGGCCGTTCCGCCGCCCACTGCTCGACGATCGCGTCGACGCCGTCCCGCTCGGTCATGCGCTCAGCATCGCACACCTGTACGGGTCCGAGAAACACGCGCTCAAGTATCTTGACATCGAGATACATGGAGGCGAACGATCGCCGTCATGACCGCCACTGCCGCTCTGCCCGCGCCGGTGGCCGTCCCGACGACCCGCCGGCTCGGCCTCCTCACCCTCACCCTCGCCACGGCCCTCGCCCCCGTCACCTGGGGGACCACCTACGTGGTCACCACCGAGTGGCTGCCGCCCGACCGCCCCCTCCTCGCCGCCACGGTGCGGGCACTGCCCGCCGGGCTGCTGCTCGTCGCCATCGGCCGCCACCTGCCCCGCGGCGCCTGGTGGTGGAAGGCGGCCGTGCTGGGCGTCCTCAACATGGGCGCCTTCTTCGCGCTGCTGTTCGTCGCCGCCTACCGGCTGCCCGGCGGGGTCGCGGCGATCCTCGGCGCCGCCCAGCCGCTGCTCGTCGCCGTGCTCGCGGTCCCTCTCCTCGGCGAGCGGCTCCGCGGGCGCACCCTGCTGCTGGGCCTGCTCGGCGTGGCCGGCGTCGGGCTCATCGTCGTCACCGGCCCAGTCGCCCTCGACCCGGTCGGCGTCGTCGCCGGGCTGGCCGGGACCGCGAGCATGGGCACCGGCGTCGTCCTCACCAAGCGGTGGGGCCGGCCGGTCCCGGTGCTCGCCTTCACCGGCTGGCAGCTGGCCGCCGGCGGCCTGTTCCTGCTGCCGCTGGCCCTGGCGTTCGAGGGGCTGCCGCCCGCGCTGACCGGCGGCGAGGTCGGCGGCCTGCTCTACCTGGCCACGGTCAACACCGCGCTGGCCTACGTGCTGTGGCTGCGCGGCGTCGGCGCGCTGCCCACCGCGCGGGTCAGCTTCCTGGCGCTGCTCTCCCCCGTGGTCGCCGCGACCGCGGGCTGGGTGCTGCTCGGCCAGGTGCTGTCGCCCCTCCAGCTCGCCGGCATGACCCTCGCGCTGGCCGCCGTCGTCCTGGCCCAGCGCTCCCCCACCCCCACCCCCACCCGCACCACCACCCCCTGAGAGGACCGACCCCATGCACGTCTTCCTGACCGGCGGCACCGGCCTGATCGGCTCCGCCGTCCTCACCGCCCTGCTCGCCGACGGCCACACCGTCTCTGCGCTGGCCCGCAGCGACGGCTCGGCCGCTCGCCTCACCGCCGCCGGCGCGGCCGTCGTCCGCGGTGACCTCACCGACGGCCGGCTGCTCGCCGCGGCCGCCCGCGCGACCGACGGGTTCGTGCACACCGCGTCCCCCGGCGACGAGAGCAGCGCCGCCGTCGACGCGGCCCTCCTCGACGCCGTCCTGCCCGCCCTCGCCGGGACCGGCAAGCCGTACGTGCACACCAGCGGCGCGTGGGTGCTGGGCGACGGCGAGGTCGACGAGGCGACGCCCGCCGACCCGCCGGAGCTCACCGCCTGGCGGGTGCCCCTCGACGCCCGGGTGCGGGCGGCCGCCGCGACCGGCGTCCGCAGCGTCGTGCTGGCGCCCGGCATCGTGCACGCCCCGGGCGCCGGCATCGCCGCCGCGGTGATCGGGGGCGCGCCGCGCACGCCCGAGGGTGCGCTCGTCCTCCCCGGCAGCGGGGACCAGCACTGGACCACCGTGCACGCCGGCGACCTCGGCCGGCTCTACTCCCTGGCCCTGTGGGTCGCCCCGGCCGGCAGCTGGTACCTGGGCGTCAGCGGGCACAACCCGACCGTGCGGGAGATCGGGATCGCGGCGTCCGGGGGCGACGT
The DNA here is from genome assembly GCF_019799905.1 of Trujillonella endophytica. Classification (GTDB taxonomy): domain Bacteria; phylum Actinomycetota; class Actinomycetes; order Mycobacteriales; family Geodermatophilaceae; genus Trujillonella; species Trujillonella endophyticus_A. The sequence continues at coordinate 22,474 of NZ_JABGCI010000016.1, forward strand.
GGTGGGGACCTCCCCCGCCGAGACCGTCGGCCGGCTCGGCCTGTTCGGCGCGGCGCTGCTGCTCGACCAGCAGGCGACCGGCGACCGCGCGCGCACCGAGCTCGGCTGGGCGCCGGCCGGGCCGGCGCTGCTCGACGAGCTGCGCGCCGCGGCGCCCGCGCTCAGCCGCTGACGCCGTCGCCGGGGACCACCGGCCACGTCCGCGCCGCCGTCGGGCCCAGCGTCCGCGAGATGCCCCGGGCGGCGGCGCGGACGCCGGGCGTCAGCGCACGGACGGCGGCCGGCGACTCCCCGCGGACGACGACCGACAGCGCCGCCACCACGTCGTCCCCCGCGGTGATCGGCGCGGCGACCGACACGGCGTCGGTGGTGACCTGGCGGTCGCTGACGGCCACGCCGGTGCGCCGGACCTCGGCGAGCACCCGGCGCAGCTGCCGCGGGTCGGTGAGCGTGTGCGGGGTGTGCCGCTGCAGCGGACCGGCCAGCACCCGTTCCTGGACCTCGGCCGGCGCGTGCGCCAGCAGCACCAGCCCCACACCGGTGGGCGGCAGGGCGAACCGGCCGCCCACCTGGGTGTGCACCGGCACCGCGTCCCGGCCGGCGAAGCGCTCCACGAAGACCAGCTCGGTGTCGTCGCGCACGGCCAGCTGCACGTTCTGATGGGTCACCTCGTAGAGGTCCTCCATGAACGGCAGCGCCGCCTCCCGCAGGCCCAGCCCGCGCGGCGCCAGCGCACCGAGCTCCCACAGCCGCAGGCCGATCCGCAGCCGGCCGTCGGGCCCCCGCTCCAGCCCGCCCCAGTCGCGCAGCTCGGCGACGACCCGGTGCGCGGTCGACAGCGGCAGGCCGGTCGCCCGGGCGAGCTCGGACAGGGTGAGGGCCGGCCGCTCGCGGCTGAACGCGGAGAGGACGGCCAGGACCTTGCCCCCCGCCGTCCGGTCGGCGCTCAGGGGACGCTCCTCAGAGGTCGAGCACGAGTCGCGGGCCGGCCGCGCGGGAGACGCACACGAACATGGTGTCGTTCGCGGCCTGCTCCGCGGGGGTCAGCAGCGAGTCGCGGTGGTCGACCTCTCCCCCGAGCACCCCGGTCTCGCAGGTGCCGCACGTCCCCTCGGTGCACGAGGACAGGACGTCGACGCCGGCCTCCTCGAGCACCTGCAGCACGGACTTCTCCGGCGGCACCGTGAGCACCTCGCCGGTGGTGGCGAGCTCGACCTCGAAGGCGTCGGAGCGCACCGGCTCGCCGGCGTCCCTGGGGGTGAACCGCTCGACGTGCAGGGCGCCCTCGGGCCAGGCGGCACAGCGGGCCTCGACCGCGGCCAGCAGCGGCTCGGGGCCGCAGCAGTAGACCAGCGTGTCCGGCCGGGGCACGCCGAGCAGGCGGTCGAGGTCGATGAGGCCCACCTCGTCCTGCGGGTGCAGGGTGATCCGCTCCCCCGTTGCGTCCTCCAGCGCCTCGAGGAACGCCATCGAGCGGCGGCTGCGGCCCCCGTAGTGCAGCTCCCACTCCCGGCCGGCGGCCTCGGTCGCCCGCAGCATCGGCAGGATCGGGGTGATCCCGATGCCTCCGGCGACGAACAGGTAGCGGGGCGCCTCGGCCAGCGGGAAGTGGTTGCGCGGCCCGCGGACGCCGACCGTCGCGCCCTCGACCAGCTGCTCGTGCACGTGTACGGAGCCGCCGCGGCCCTCGGGCTCGCGCAGCACCGCCACCCGCCACAGGGTGCGGTCGGCGGGGTCGCCGCACAGCGAGTACTGCCGGACCAGCCCGTCGGCCAGCACGAGGTCGACGTGCGCCCCGGGCTCCCAGGCGGGCAGCTCGGCACCGGCGGGGTCGCGCAGGTCGAGGACGACGACCCCCTCGGCCCCGGTGGTCCGGCGGTCGACGCGCAGCGCCTGCTCGGCGTCGGTGGTCACGCGGGGCTCCTCCTAGACGAGCGCGGGCACACGCGTACGCGGCTCGGTGATCAGGTGCGCGGGCGGCGGCGGCAGCTCGGCCTGCGGCGGGGGGACGCCGGGTCCGCCGGCGGGGTGGTCGGGGTGGGCGAGCAGCCACTCCCACATGAGTGCGGGGTCCTCCCCCTGCGCCTCGGCGCCGCAGTGGCACCGGCCGCGCAGCCGGTCCGAGCCGGGCAGCCACTCGACCCGCAGCACGGCGTCCCCGCCGAGCGAGCCGGTGGACAGGTCGGCGCTCACCGGGCGGCGGCGGGGGCGGCCGCCTCGGCACCGGCCAGGCGGGCGATCATCCGGCGCGCGGCCAGCCCGCCGGTGTCGATGTTGATCGACAGCTCCTGATAGCCGTCGGGCTCGGTGGCGATGACCTGCTCGAGCTTGTCGAGGGCGACGACGTCCTGGAGGACGACGGTGCGGTTGTTCTCGGCGAGGAAGGCCGACACCCCCTCGTCGTCGACGGCGAAGTCGCGGGCCACGGCCCAGAAGTCGTGCGTGGAGTGCTCGGTCTCCGGCGTGATGGCGTAGACGACCTCCACGTGGAAGGCGTCGGGGTCGCTCCCGTCGTCGTTCGGCACCGAGCCCACGGGCGCGATCCGGGAGTGCAGCTTGTACAGGCACGGCGGCGTGAACTCGATGTCCTGCCAGCGGGAGATCCGCCCCTGCAGGCCGGTGCTGTTGCTGTAGAAGGGCGGGCACTCGGCGTCGGCCATGTGCCGGCTGACGTAGACGATCCCGGCCTCGTCGTCGACCTCGGTGGTGATCGGCGTCTGCGCCACCTCGGGGGTCCCGATGTAGCCGCCGTGCAGGTAGGTCTCGTGGGAGAGGTCCATGAGGTTGTCGACCAGCAGGCTGGCCCGGGCGGCCAGCGGCTCCATGCCCGAGACCGTCGTCCAGCCGGCCATGTCCAGCCACGGCGCGCGGGGGATGCGGGTGGTCTCGGCCCCGGCCGGGTCGCCGACGAAGACCCAGACGAAGGAGTCCTGCTCGACCACCGGGTAGCTCTTCAGCCGCGCCGTCCGCGGCACCCGCGTCTGGCCGGGCACCGCGACGCAGACGCCGTCGGCCCCGTACGTGAAGCCGTGGTAGCCGCAGACCACCGTGTCGCCGGAGAGGTGGCTCGGGGCCTCCGACAGCGGGAAGCGGCGGTGCACGCAGCGGTCGCTCATCGCGGTGACCTGACCGGCCTCGGTGCGCCAGAACAGGATCGACTCCCCGCAGATCGTGCGGCTGAACAGCTCCCGCCCGATCTCTCGGCCGTAGGCGGCCACGTACCACTGGTCGCGGACGATCGACGTCATGCTCGCTCCTCGGGCTCGGACTCCATCCGATCCCAGGGTGACCGCCGTCACCGCGCCGGACCGAGACCCCTTCCGTCTGGCGGAAGGCTTCTCGTCAGGGCAGCCGGTAGACGGCGTCCGGGACGTCGGTGACGAACATGTGCCCCGGCGCGTGGGTGATCGCCAGCGGCGGCCGGGACGCGAGGACGGCGGCCTGCGGCGTCACACCGCAGGCCCAGAACACCGGCACGTCACCGGGCTCGGCCTCGACCGGGTCGCCGTAGTCGGGCGCGCCCAGGTCCGCGATGCCCAGCGCGTCGGGGGCGCCGACGTGCACCGGCGCCCCGTGCACCTGCGGCATCCGGGCGGTCACCTGGACGGCGGCGGGCACCAGCGCCGCGGGCACCGGCCGCATCGACACGACCAGCGGCCCCGACAACCGGCCGGCGGGACGGCAGGGCACCGACGTCCGGTACATCGACACGTTGCGGCCCTGCTCGATGTTGCGCACCGGCACCCCGGCGTCCAGCAGTGCCGTCTCGAAGCTGAAGCTGCAGCCGATCAGGAAGGCGACCAGGTCGTCGCGCCACACGTCACGGACGTCGGTCGGCTCGTCGACCAGCTCGCCGTCCCGCCACACCCGGTAGCGCGGCAGGTCGGTGCGCAGGTCGGCGCCGGGCGCCAGCGCCGTCCCCGGCGAGCCGGGGTCGGTCACCTCCAGCACCGGGACCGGCTGCGGGTTCCGCTGGGCGAACAGCAGCATGTCCCAGGCCCAGTCCTGCGGCAGGACGACGAGGTTGGCCTGCGTGTGGCCCGGCGCGGCGCCCGACGTCGGCACCGCCAGGCCGGCGCGGTACTGCGCGCGGTGCTCGGCGGGACTGGCCATGCCCCCATGGTCCCGGCTCACGGGTGCATGCGCGCGCCCTTGACCACCTTGTCGATCGCATTGCGCGGCCCGTGCACCCCGAAGTTGACCAGCGCCAGCTCCCCCCGGGGCACCGCGGCGACCGCCGCGCGGTTGGCCGCGTCGTGGCCCGTGGCGAACAGCTCCTCGGTGAACACGCTGACCGGCAGGCCGCGACCCACGGCCCGCTCGTGCGCCGCGCCGCGCCGATGACCGTGCCGTCGGCCTCGAGCACCACCACCGGCTGCCGGAACATCGGCAGGTAGCCGGTGCCGTCGGCGTCCGCGTACGGCTCGCCGAGCAGCTCCGGCACGGCACCGGCGATGCCGCTGGCGAGGAAGGCGACGACGTTGAGCCGCTGCCAGCCCGCGAGGTCGTCCCGCAGCACGACGGCGATCTTGGTGTCGAAGCGCACCGGCTCGGTCATGGGTCCCTCCGCTCCGCCGCCGGCGACCTGCCGGCGCGCACGGACCACACTGGGCCGGTGCGGAGGTGCGGTCTCGGACGTTCCTGACCCGGCCCGGGTGGAGCGGGTGCGGGCCTGGCGCCCGTCGGTGCCCGGCGTCAGCGAGGTGCTGCACGCGCGGTTCGTCGCGCACGCCTACCCCGCCCACACGCACGACGAGTGGACGCTGCTGCTCGTCGACTCCGGGGCCGTCCGGTACGACCTCGGCCGCCGGGAGCACGGCGCCCTGGCGGGGCAGGTGACGGTGCTGCCCCCGCACGTCGCCCACACCGGCCGCGCCGTCGGCGACGCGGGCTTCCGCAAGCGCGTCGTCTACGTCGAGCCCTCGTTGGTGCCGCCGGAGCTCACCGGGCGCGCCGTCGACGGTCCCGCCCTCCCCGATCCGCTGCTGGCCCACCGGGTCGGGCAGCTGCACCGGGCGCTGGCCGCCCGCGGCGAGGAGATGGAGGCCGAGAGCCGGCTCGCCCTCGTCCTGGGCCGGGTCGCCGACCACCTCCGGAGCCGGCCGGCGGGTGCGGCGGCGCCCGCCCGGCGGGCCGTCCCCGAGGACCTGCGGGACCTGCTCGACGCCACGATGGCCGAGGGGCTGCCCCTGCGGACGGCGGCGGACCTGCTCGGCGTGCACCCCGACTCGCTGGTCCGCGCGTTCAGCCGGGCGTTCGGACTACCGCCGCACCAGTACGTCATCGGCCGGCGGGTCGACGCCGCCCGGCACCGGTTGCTCGCCGGCGAGCCGCCCGCCGAGGTGGCGACGGTGGTCGGCTTCTGCGACCAGGCGCACCTGACCCGGCACTTCCGCCGGGTGCTCGGCACCAGCCCCGCCCGCTACGCGCGGTCGCGCGCCTGACGCCGGCCGCCGGGTCCGTGACTCAGCCGGGGTACTCGCCCAGCACCTCCGTCCCGAACTCCGCGGCCAGGGAGACCAGCAGCTCCGGCTCGGCCAGCAGCGACTCCTCCCCGATGCGCTCCACCGCGGCGAAGAACCCCTCCATCCCGGCCGGGGAGACCACGGTGAGCATCCGCACCGGATCGTCGCCCAGCCGGCGCAGCGCGTGCGGGGTGCCGCGCGGGACGAGGAGGAACGCCCCCGGTCCGGCCTCGATCTCCGTCTCCTCCAACCACGCCGCCACCCGGCCGGAGAGCACGTAGAACGCCTCCTCGGCGCTGCTGTGCCGGTGCAGCGGGGTCGTCTCCCCCCAGAACTCCTCCTCGACCAGCCAGTAGGCGCCACCGGTCACCTCGGCGCCGGCCTTGGTCGTGTACGTGGAGCCGAGCGCGGTCATCCGGTCACCCCGTGCCGGTCCCAGCAGGGTCATGGCGTCCTCCGGGCAGGGTCGGGCTGCCGCTGGCCGTCCGACCCTCCCGAAGGGGCCGCCGGGCGTCAACGGCTCCGCCCGCGCAGAGGGCAAGAACGGTCGGGCGCGGGGACGCGTCTCCTCGCCAGACTCTCCCCGTGGCCGACTCCACCCATGCCTCGTCCTCCGGGCGCGACCGCCTCCGCGAGCTGATCGACGCCGTCCTCGAGGAGGACAACCGCACGCTGCCCGACATGGCCGGCGACGCGTACGCCAGCCCCTGGTACTTCAGCCGGCAGGTGACCCGCGGCGCCGGCGAGCCGCCGGTCGCGCTGCGCCGCCGCGTGCTGCTCGAGCGCGCGGCCTGGCAGCTGCGCGAGGGCGCGAGCGTCACCGAGACCGCGTTCGCCGCCGGGTACGACTCGGTGGAGGGGTTCGCCCGGGCGTTCACCCGTGCCTACGGGCGCTCCCCCGGCAGCCTCCACGACGGCGGCCCCCGCACCCGCGACGCGCACTGGCTGCCCGCCCCCAACGGCATCCACTTCCACCCGCCGATGTCGCTGTGGATGGCCGACGAGCAGGCCCGGGGCGGCACCCCCGACGAGGTGGCCGCGCTGATGGTCCACCACGACGTGGAGGACGTCCGGGTGCTGATCGAGACGGCGAAGCAGCTCGACGACGAGGCGTACCGGCGTGCCCGGCTGCCCGGCTGGTCGGTGCTGCCGTGGGACGGCGCCGAGGAGTCGGTGGCCGCGCTGCTGTCCACGCTGGTGTGGAGCAAGGAGGTGTGGCTGGCCTCGATCGAGGGCGCCGACCACCCGGTCCGCGGCGCCGACCACCCGGACGCCCTGCTCGCCCGGCACGACGACGTCGCACCACGCTGGCTGGCCGCCGTCCGCGACATCGCCCGCCGCGGCGCCTGGGGCGACCGGCTGGTGGACGCGCTGTGCGAGCCGCCGGAGACCTTCGTGCTCGGCAGCGTCGTCGCGCACGTCCTCACCTACTCCGCGCACCGGCGGCTGCTCGTCCGCCACCTGCTGCGCGACGCCGGCGTCGAGGTCGACACCGGCGACCCCATCGACTGGCTGACCCGTGCCCCACGCTGACAGGGAGGAACCGGTGACCCGCACCGTCTACAACACCGCCACCACGCTCGACGGCTTCATCGCCACCTCCGACCACTCGCTGGACTGGCTGCTCTCCCGCCAGATCGACCAGAACGGCCCCATGAACCACGCGGACTTCGAGAAGCGGGTCGGCGCGATCGTGATGGGGTCGAGCACCTACCGCTGGGTCCGGGAGCACGAGCCCGAGTCGTGGGCCTACTCGATGCCGGCCTGGGTGCTGACCCACCGGCAGGACCTGGAGCCGCACCCGGGCGCCGACATCCGGATCACCGCCGCCGACACCCCCGAGGCGCTGACCGCCCTCCACACGGAGATGGTGGCCGCCGCCGGGGGCCGCGACGTCTGGGTCGTCGGCGGCGGCGACCTCGCCGGCCAGTTCGCCGACGCCGGCCTGCTCGACGAGGTCGTCGTCTCCATCGCCCCGGTCACCATCGGCGCCGGGGCCCCGCTGCTCCCCCGGCACGTCGAACTGGTCCGCACCGAGTGGGCGGTCAACGGGGAGTTCGTCTGCGTCCGCTACGACGTCGTCAAGGCATGACCCGTCCGGCGTGCGCCCTCGCCTGAGCCAGAAACCGCTGGCGGTCGCCGCCATCCTGGAGGACGTGCGACTGATCTTCCGGCGGATGGCCGACCGCCGCGCCGTGGAGTCGCTCGTCGAGCGGGACGACGGCGTGGTGTTCTCGATCCGCGGCGCCGGCGGCGGGGACGCCCTCCCCCACGACCTCGTGCACGCCCTCGTCGAAGCCGAGCTGGGCGTGCGCGACGGCATCTGGGGCTGCGTCGCTGACGGCGCCGTCTGGGGGACGGTGCGGCACGTCTCGGGCCGCCGTCCGCCGCACGCGACCGAGCGCTCGGACCGGCTGAAGCGGGAACGAGCCGCCGCGATCGGCCAGGCCGAGGCGCTGGCCGACCTGGTGCACCGGCTGGCCGACGGCGCCGAGGTGCTGCCGGGCGAGGTGGCCGGCTCCGGCATCCCGGCCGTGCGGCTCGCGGCGGCGGCCGAGGCGCTGCGGGCGGCGGGCCGGCGCTGGGCGGCGCTGCGGCCCGGCGAGGTGTGGATGCAGGAGTGGCCCGCTCCTCGCGTTGCCGGTCGCCGGGGTCGGTCCTAGCGTCGGAGGAGTCGCCCGGGCGCAGCAGCCGCCTCCGGGCGCCCCCCGACGACATGCCTCGCAGGAGCGCCGATGTCGCACAGCCCGGCCGACGGCCCCACCCCGACCACCACCGCCACCACCGGTCCCCCGTCCGGCGGGCGCATGGCCGCGAGCACCCGCTCCACGGTGCTCGGCGCCATGTTCCTCATGGCCACCTCGGCCATCGGACCCGGTTTCATCACCCAGACGACGACGTTCACCGTGCAGCTCGGTGCGGCGTTCGCCTTCGCCATCCTGATCTCGATCCTCATCGACATCGCGCTGCAGCTGAACGTGTGGCGGGTGGTCGGCGTCTCCGGCCGCCGCGCCCAGGAGCTGGGCAACCTGGTGCTCCCCGGCCTGGGCTGGGTGATGGCCGGCTTCCTCGTCGTCGGCGGGCTGGTGTTCAACATCGGCAACGTGGCCGGGACCGGCCTGGGCCTGGACGCGCTCCTCGGTCTCGAGCCGCGCATCGGCGGGGCGATCTCCGCCGTCGTCGCCATCGGGGTGTTCCTCAGCAAGCGCGCCGGGGTGGCGGTCGACCGGATCGTCGTCGTCCTCGGGGTGGCGATGATCATCCTCACCACCTGGATCGCGCTCAGTTCGAGCCCGCCGGTCGGCACCGCACTGCGCAACGCGGTGTGGCCCGACGAGGTCGACTTCCTGGCCGTCACCACGCTGGTCGGCGGCACGATCGGCGGCTACATCGTCTACGCGGGCGCGCACCGGCTGCTGGACTCCGGGGTCACCGGGCCGGGGCACGTCCGCGACATCACCCGCGGGTCGATCACCGGCATCGTCGTCACCGGCGTCATGCGGGTCGTGCTCTTCCTCGCGATCCTCGGGGTGGTCTCCGCCGGCACCGACCTCGGCGACGAGAACCAGGCGGCCAACGCGTTCGAGGCCGCCGCCGGCGAGGTCGGCCTGCGGGTGTTCGGCGTCATCCTCTGGGCCGCCGCGATCACCAGCGTCATCGGCGCCTCGTACACCTCGGTGTCGTTCCTGACCTCGCGCGAGCGCACCAGCGACCGCACCCGCACGCTGCTCGTCGTCGGGTTCATCGCCCTCAGCACGTCGATCTTCGTGATCGCCGAGGCCGCGCCCACCACGCTGCTGGTCTTCGCCGGTGCCTTCAACGGGCTGCTGCTGCCGATCGGCATCGCGGTGCTGCTCTACGTCGCCACCCGGCGCGGCGACCTGCTCGGGGGCTACCGCTACCCCCGCTGGCTGCTCGTCATCGGCTGGGCGGCCTGGCTGGTCACGCTCTACCTGGCGGCCAACTCGGTGAAGCCCGTCATCGAGCTCTTCTGATGAGCGGCACCATGATCTCCGCCATGGATCTCAACTCCGACCTCGGCGAGGGCTTCGGTCAGTGGACCCTCGGGGACGACGAGGCGCTGCTCGGGGTCGTCACCAGCGCCAACGTGGCGTGCGGCTTCCACGCCGGTGATCCGGTGATCCTGCGCCGGGTGTGCGAGCAGGCCGCGGCCGCCGGCGTGGCGGTCGGTGCGCAGGTGGCCTACCGCGACCTGGCCGGGTTCGGCCGGCGCTTCGTCGACGTCGAGCCGCACGAGCTCACCCAGGACGTGCTCTACCAGATCGGCGCCCTGGAGGCGTTCGCCCGCGTGGCCGGCACCCGCGTCCGCTACGTCAAGCCGCACGGGGCGCTGTACAACACGATCGTCGGCCACGAGGAGCAGGCCGCGGCCGTGGTGCGGGCGGTGACCGAGTACGACCGCACGCTGCCGGTGCTGGGGCTGCCCGGCTCGGCCTGGCTGCGCCGAGCGGAGGAGGCCGGGCTGACGACGGTGGCCGAGGCGTTCGCCGACCGCGCCTACACGCCCGAGGGCACGCTGGTCTCACGTCGGCTGCCCGGCGCCGTGCTGCACGACGCCGACGAGATCGCCCGCCGCTGCCTGGCCATGGCCACCGGCGAGCCGATCACCGACGTCGAGGGCGGGTCGCTGACGCTGCGGCCGGACTCGATCTGCGTGCACGGCGACACCCCCGGCGCGGTGGCGATCGCCCGGCGGGTGCGCGAGACGCTGACCGGCGCGGGGGTCGTGCTGGCCCCCTTCGCCGCCGCCGCGTGATGCGCGTCCTGCCCAGCGGGTCGACCGCGCTGCTGGTCGAGCTCGACGACCTCGACGCGGTCCTCGGCCTCTACGCCGCGCTGGTCGACGAGCCGCTGGACGGCGTGGTGGACGTCGTCCCCGCGGCCCGGACCGTCCTGCTGGTCACCGACCCGGCCGTGGTCGCGGTGCCCGACGTCGAGGCCGCCGTCCGCCGGGTCCGGCCACGACAGGGCAGGGCCGGCACCGGGGAGACGGTGGAGCTGCCGGTGCACTACGACGGCGCCGACCTGGCCGACGTCGCCGCGCTGTGGGGCGTGGACCCCGACGGGGTGGTGCGGCGGCACACCGGCACCGGCTGGACGGTCGCCTTCTGCGGCTTCGCCCCCGGGTTCGGCTACTGCACCCCCGACGGCGACCCGTGGGACGTGCCCCGCCGCGACACCCCGCGCACGAAGGTGCCGCCCGGCGCGGTCGGGCTGGCCGGGCCGTTCAGCGGCGTCTACCCCCGGGAGTCCCCCGGCGGCTGGCAGCTCGTCGGCCGCACCGACGTCGCCGTCTTCGACCTGCACCGCGACTCGGCAGCGCTGCTGCGCCCGGGTGTGCGGGTCCGGTTCGTGTCCGCATGAGCCGCGCCGTCACCGTGCTGGCCACCGGACCGCTCACCACGGTCCAGGACCGGGGACGCCCGGGCCAGGGCGCGCTGGGCATCGGCCGCTCCGGGGCCGCCGACCGCGGCGCCGCCGCGCTGGCGAACCGGCTGCTGGGCAACGACCCGGGTGCCGCCCTGCTCGAGGTCACGTACGGCGGGCTCGCGCTGCGCGCCGAGGCGGACCTCCTGGTGGTGACCACGGGGGCGCGGTGCGCCGGCACCGCGGCGCACAACGCGCCGGTGCCCCTGCCGGCGGGACGGGAGCTCCGGCTGGGGCCGCCGGAGACGGGGCTGCGCACGTACGTCGGCCTGCACGGCGGCATCGAGGTCGAGCCGGTGCTGGGGTCGCGGTCCACCGACCTGCTCTCGGGGCTCGGTCCGCCGGTCGTCTCCGTCGGCGACGTGCTGCCGGTGGGCCCCGCCGCGGAGCCGATGCCCGGGGTCGACCTGGCCGCGCTGCCGGACCCCGCCGGTGGGGAGGTGACGGTGCGGGTGTCCCCCGGGCCGCGGCGGGACTGGTTCGGCGACGACGCCTGGGCCGCGCTGACCTCGCAGCCGTGGGCGGTCACCGCCGAGAGCAACCGGGTCGGACTGCGGCTGGACGGCGTCCCGCTGCGCCGGGCGCGCGAGGGCGAGCTGCCCAGCGAGGGCATGGTCCGCGGCGCGCTGCAGGTGCCGCCGTCCGGCCTGCCGGTGCTGTTCCTCGCCGACGCTCCCGTCACCGGTGGCTACCCGGTGATCGGCTACGTCGCCGACGCCGACGTCGACCGTTGCGCGCAGCTGCGACCGGGCCAGCCGCTGCGGCTGCGGGGGTGAGCCGCGGCCCCGCGAGCGCCTGGCCCGCGGTGGCGCTCGTGCTGATGGCGCTGTGCCTGCGCGGGCCCTTCTCCGCGGTCGGTCCGGTCACCGGCGAGCTGGGCGACGAGCTCGGGCTGGGCGGGGCGGCGCTGGCGGTGCTCACCGCGCTGCCGCTGGTCTGCCTCGGCCTGCTCTCCCCGGTGGCGCCCCTGCTGGCCGCACGATCCGGCGTGCACCGGGCGGTGCTGGTCGGGGCGGGGGCGATCGTGGCCGGGGTCCTCCTGCGGCTGGCCGGCGCCCCGGGCCTGTTCGCCGGCACCGTCGTCCTCTGCGGGGGGATCGCCGTGTGCAACGTGCTCCTGCCCGCGGCGGCGCGGGCCGAGTACGGACGGCGCAGCGCCACCGTCGTCGGGGTGACCACCGCCTCGATCGGCTTCTCCGCCGCCCTGGGCACCGGGCTGGTGCAGCCGCTGGCCGACGCGTCCGGGAGCGCGCTCGGGGCGCTGGCGCTGTGGACCGCTCCCGCCGTGGTCGCGACCCTGGCCCTGGTCCTGCTGGCCCGCCGGCGGGGTGGGAGCGCACCCCCACCCGCCGCGGCCGGTCCCCGCGCGGGGATCCTCCGGGACCCGGTGGCGCGGGCCGTCACGGCCTACTTCGGCCTCCAGTCGCTGGCCTTCTACGCGATGCTCACCTGGCTGCCCGCCGTCCTGGAGGACGAGGCGGGCGTCTCCCCCGTCGCCGCCGGCGGCCTGGTCGCGGTCGGCGCGGCGCTCACCGCGCCGGCCGCGCTGGTCCTCCCGCCGCTGGCCGTGCGCCGCCCCGGGCAGGTCGGCTGGGTGGTCGGCTCGACGGTGCCGACGGCCGCGGCCCTGGTCGGGCTGCTGCTCGCCCCTGCGGCGGCACCGGTGCTGTGGGCGCTGCTGTACGGCGTCGGCACCGGCATGTGCTTCCCGCTGGCCATGACCCTGGTGCTGCAGCGGACCCGGGACGTCGCCCAGACCGGTCGGCTGTCGGCGGCGGCGCAGAGCGTCGGGTACCTGGTGGCTGCTGCCGGACCTCTGGTCGTGGGGTTGCTGCACGAGGCCACGGGCGGCTGGCGGACCGGGCTCGTGCTGCTGCTGGTGCTGCTCCTCGCCCAGCTCGCCGTCGGTGTCCCGGCGGGGCGGCCGCGGCTGGTCAGCGAGGAGGCCCGGACCGCCCGACCGGCCCGGGGCCGGTGACCCCGGCGCCGGGTCACCGCAGGCGCCGGGTCACCGCAGGGACGCGTCCAGCCGGCGGAGCAGCTCCCCGACGCGGCCACCCCCGGCCGGGGCGAGGGGGTAGCGCCGCAGGACGTCCACCACGGTCGCAGGCGCGAGGTCCCGGAGCCGCGCGAGGTGGTCTGCTGCGGCGGCGGGGTCGTCGCTCGCGGCGAGCTCGAGCGCCCGTGCGGCGTGGGCGGCCGAGCCGAGGACGTGCCGCACCTGCGTGGCCTGCGCCAGGGGGTGGAGGAAGGCGGCACCGGCGGCGTCCCCGGCCGCGCGGGCTGCGGCGCTCGCCGCGGCCCGTCCCGCGTCGCGGGTCTCCTGGGCCGCCCGGTGTGCCGCCCACGCCGCGTCGCGGATCGCCTTCGTGCGCTCGCCGCCGTCCGCGAACGCCTGCGCGACGTCGATGGCGGCCCGGGGACGCCGGTCGCCGGGCCGCGCTCCCTCGTAGACGGCCAGTGCGGACCGCGCGCACACCACCGCGAAGCCGGCGACCGCCCGGACGTCGGACCGGCTGAGCTCGAGCCCCGGCGCCGCTCCCGTCAGAACGGGTAGCCGGGCAGGTCCCCGCGCAGCGTGACCCACTGCGTCTCGGTGAAGGCCTCGATGTTGGCCTGCGGCCCGCCGTGCCGGGAGCCGGTGCCCGACGCACCCACACCGCCGAACGGGGCCACCGCCTCGTCGTTCACCGTCTGGTCGTTGATGTGCACCAGCCCCGAGGGGATCCGCTCGGCGAGCTGCAGGCCCGCGTAGACGTCCCGCGTCAGGATCCCGAGCGACAGGCCGTACTCGGTGCCGGACGCCAGCCCGACGACCTCGTCCAGCGACGAGAACGGCGTCACCGGGGCCACCGGGCCGAAGATCTCCTCGGCGTACGCCGGGTGGTCGATCGTGACGTCGGCGAGCACGGTCGGCCGGTAGAACAGCCCGTCGAACTCCCCGCCGGTGCGCACCGAGGCGCCCCGCTCGACCGATGCGGTCACCAGCCCGTGCACGCGGTCGCGCTGCCCGGCGTCGATCAGCGGCCCGAGCGCCACCTGCTCGCGGAAGGGGTCGCCGACCGGCAGCCCGGCCACCTTCTCCGTGAGCACCTGCGTGTACTCCTCGGCGATCGACTCGTGCACCAGGTGCCGCGAGGTCGCCATGCAGATCTGGCCCTGGTGGGCGAACGTCCCCCACGCGCCGACGGACGCGGCGGCGGTCACGTCGACGTCGGGCAGCACGATCAGCGCCGAGTTCCCGCCGAGCTCGAGGTGGGCCCGCTTGAGGTGCTGCCCGGCCAGCGCCCCCACGGCCCGGCCCGCCCGGGTCGAGCCGGTGAAGGCGATGACCCGCACCCGCGGGGCGACCACCAGCGCCTCGCCGACGTCGGCCCCGCCGGGCAGCACCTGGAAGACGCCGGCGGGCAACCCGGCCTCCTCGAACACCCGGGCGAACACAGCCCCGCCGGAGATCGCGGTGCGCGGGTCGGGCTTGAGGACGACGGCGTTGCCCAGCGCGAGCGCCGGCGCGATCGCGCGGATCGCGAGGATCGTCGGCACGTTGAACGGCGCGATCACGCCCACCACGCCGGCCGGCACCCGGCGGGCTAACGACAGCCGCGGCGAGCCCGTCCGCAGCAGCTCGCCATAGGGGTGCGAGGGCAGCGCCGAGGCCTCGAAGCACTCCTGCGCGCTCGTGTGCACCTGGAAGTCGCCGAACGGCTGGATCGCCCCGGACTCCCGGGCCAGCCAACCCCTGATCTCGTCGGCGTGCGCCTCCAGGACCTCCCCGGCCCGGCGCAGCACCCGCGCGCGCTGCTCGAACGGCGCCGCCGCCCACTCCCGCTGGACCTCGGCCGCGCGGGCCGCAGCCGCCTCCACGTCCGCGGGCGTCGCCCTGCCGACCGGGGCGATCACGTCGCCCGTCGCCGGCTCGACCGCGTCGTAGGTGCCGCCGGAACCGTCGGTCCAGGCACCGGTCCAGATCTTGCCGTGCCAGTCGCCGCTCTCGAGCAGTGCCATCGGATCGTCTCCTCAGTCGGGGGGTTCGGCTCGCAGCTCCGCCAGGATCGGCCCGGCGACCTTGTAGGCGTGGTTGGCCGCCGGCACCCCGGCGTACACCGCGGCGTGCTGGAGGACCTCGGCGATGTCGTCGTCGGTCAGGCCGTTGTTCACCGCGGCGCGCACGTGCAGGGCGAACTCGTCCCAGTGCCGCAGCGCGACGGTGATCGACAGGGTCGCGATGCTCCGCTCGCGGCGCGTGAGCCCCGGCCGCTGCCAGACGTCACCCCAGGCGACGCGGGTGATGAAGTCCTGGAAACCCGCGGTGAACGGGGTCGTGCTCGCCACCGCACGGTCGACGTGCGCGTCGCCCAGGACCTCGCGCCGGGTCCGCATGCCGGCCTCCCGGCGCTCGGCGTCCGTGGTGGGCAGGTCGTCGCTCATGCGTGTCCTCCGGCGTCCAGGTGCGCCAGCAGCGCGCCGGTGACCTCCAGCGTGCGCTCCAGGTTCGCCAGGTGCGCGCCGGGGCTCACCGACAGGAACTCCGAGCCCGCGATCCCGGAGGCGATGAGCCGCTGGTGCTCGGGGGGCAGCGCGGGGTCCTCGGCGCCCGAGACGACCAGGGTCGGCGCGGTGATGCGGGCGAGGTCCGCGCGCAGGTCCAGGTCGGCGACGACCTCGCAGCAGGCCGCGTATCCCTCGTCGTCCGCCCCGGCGATCATCGCCTCCAGCCGCGCCACCAGCGCAGGGTGCGACGCCGCGTACGCCGGGGTGAGCCACCGGCTGACGACGGTGGGCGCGAACGTCGCCGTCCCGCCCGAGCGGGCGGCAGCGGCGCGGTCGCGGAAGCCCTGGGGATCGGCCTTGGCCGAGCTGCACAGGACCGCCAGCCGCCCCACCCGCGACGGTTCCCGGGCGGCCAGCCGCAGCGCCGTCATCCCGCCCAGCGACAGCCCGGCCACGTGCGCCCGGCGCACGCCGAGCCGGTCGAGCAGGGCGACGACGTCGTCCACCAGGTCGTCGAGCGCGTACGGCCCGGCCGGCGCCGGGGAGTCGCCGTGCCCACGGGTGTCGTAGGTGACTACGCGGTACCGCTCCGCCAGCGCGGGCACCTGCGGGTCCCACATGCCGCGGGTGGCCCCGAGGGAGTTGGACAGGACGACGACGGGCGCGTCGCGCGCCCCGTCCTCGGTGTACGCGACCTCGACGGCCGTCACGTCTCCCCCTCCGTCAGCGCGCCGTGCTCGGCCAGCGCCGCGTCCACCTGGGCGCCGGCCTCGCCGACGTCGGGCCCGGCGCCGTCCAGCCCCGCCGCGGCGAGCACCGCGGCGGCGTCGACGTCCGTGCGTGCCCGCACCACCTCGGCCAGCGGGCGGCCGCTCCCCCGTGCCTCCCGCGTGGCCGCCGCGGCCGCGTCGTGGGCCGCGCCCCGACCCAGCGAGGGCGTCAGCGCGTCGGCCAGCGCGGCGGCGAGCGGCCCCTCCGCGGCGGCTGTCACCGCCGCCGCCATCCGGGCGGGATCCACCTGCAGCGAGGACAGCGACTCCGCGAGCCACGACGCGGCCGACCCGACCGTCGTCAGCAGGTCGGTGAGCGTGGGCCACTCGGCGTGCCAGGCGCCGGCCGCCCGCTCGTGCTCCTGCTCCATCGCGGCGAGGAGCGTGCCGACCAGGCCGGGGGCCCGCCGGGCGCAGGCGCGGGCGGAGATCGCCGCGACCGGGTTGTTCTTGTGCGGCATCGCCGACGACCCGCCGCGCGTCTCGCTGACCTCGGCCGCCTCCGCGACCTCCGACTGCGCCAGCAGGACGACGTCGACGGCGACCGTCGCCACCGCCCCGGCCGCCGCACCCAGGGCGCCGGCCAGGTCGGCGATCGGCAGCCGCACGGTGTGCCAGGGCACGGCCGTCGTGGTCAGCCCCAGCTCCTCCGCCAGCGCCGCGCGGACGGCCACCCCGGCACCCCCGCTGGCGGCCAGCGTGCCGACGGCGCCGCCGTACTGCACCGGCAGCGAGGCGACCACCTCGGCCAGCCGCAGCCGCGCCCCGTCCAGCGCGGCGAGCCAGCCGGCGGCCTTGAGGCCGAACGTGGTCGGCAGGCCCTGCTGCATGAGCGTGCGCCCCATGAGGACGTCGTCGCGGTGGGCCCGGGCCAGCCCCGCCGCGGCCCCGGCGGCCGCGGCGAGGTCGGCGTCGATCGCCCCGATGGCGTCCCGGCTCATCAGGACCAGCGCGGTGTCGACGACGTCCTGGCTGGTCGCGCCGACGTGCACCGCGACGGCGTCGCGCTCCCCCACCGCGTCGGACAGGGCACGCACGAGCGGCGGCACGGGGTTGCCCGCATCGGCGGCCCGGGCGACGACGGTCGCGAGGTCCAGCCGGGCGGGCGACGCGCAGGCCGCGGCCACCGCGTCGGCGGCGGTGGTGGGCACCAGCCCCGTGCGGGCGGCGGCGCGGGCGAGCGCGGCCTCCACGGCCAGCAGGGACCGGAACCAGGCGTCGCCGGAGACCGCCGCCGCGGCATCGCCCCGCGCGAAGGTGCCGTCGAGGAGACCACTCACGCCGCTCTGCCTACCAGCCCCGTCCCGGTCACGCTCAGACCGCGAAGAAGACGGTCTCGTGCTCACCCTGGAGCCGGATGTCGAAGCGGTAGCCGTCGTCGGCCGGCGTCGCCAGCAGGGTCTGCCGGGCGGCGTCGTCGGGCAGCGACCGGAGCACCGCGTCCTCGGCGTTGGCCTCGGTCTCGTCGGCGAAGTAGATCCGCGTGACCACCCGGTCGAGCAGCCCACGGGCGAACACCGAGACGTCGATGTGCGGCGCCTGCAACCCGCCCTCCCCGTCGGGCACCCGGCCCGGCTTGAGGGTGAAGACGGCGAACTCGCCGGTGAGCGTCTGGGCCCGGGCGTACCCGCGGAAGCCCGGGTAGGCCGCCGGCCCGCGCGGGTCCTCCGGCGACGGGAACCGGCCGTCCGGGTCGGCCTGCCACGTCTCGACCATCGCGTCGGGGACGACGTCGCCCGCCCCGTCGAACACCCGGCCGCGGATCCAGAAGCCGCCCTCGGTGCCCTCGGCGGCGGCCTGCTCGCCGTCGGGCCAGGTCAGTCCGATCGCCAGGTACGGGCCGACGGTCGCGCTCGGGGTGGTGCCCAGCCGGAGGGGCCCGGTCAGGAAGCCGCTGCCGCGCTGCCCGGAGCGGGGCTGGAAGGGGCCCGGCGGGTCGGCGGGGACGTCCAGGGGGTCGATGCGGGCGTTCACGCCATGCCTCCCGCGCGATTCCGCGCCTCGATCCGCTCCTCGGTCGCCGGCGCTCCCTGCGATGCTCCCTCGGCTGTCATCACGCCACGTCCCCGTCGTCGTCGGTCTCGAACGGGGTCTGCCCGGTCCCGCGCAGCACGATGTCCCACTCGAACGCCAGCGCCCAGTTGTCCTGCGTGCGCTCGAGGGAGAAGCGGCTGATCGCCCGGTGCCGGGCCGCGGGCGGGATCGCGTTGAAGATCGGGTCCTGCCCGAACAGCGGGTCGTCCGGGAAGTACATCTGGGTGACCAGCCGCTGGGGAAACGCCCGGCCGAACAGCGAGAAGTGGATGTGCGCCGGCCGCCAGGCGTTGTGGTGGTTGCCCCAGGGGTACGCGCCGGGCTTGACCGTGAGGAACTCGTACCGGCCCAGGCTGTCGGTGACCACCCGGCCCAGGCCGTCGAAGTGCGGGTCCAGCGGGGCGGGCCAGGTGTCGACGACGTGCCGGTAGCGGCCGGCGGCGTTGGCCTGCCAGACCTCCACCAGCGCGTCGGGCACCGGACGACCGTCGCTGTCGAGCACGCGGCCGTGCACGAGGATCCGCTGCCCCACGGCCTCGCCCCCGGTGCGCACCGTGAGGTCGGCGTCGGCCGCGGTGACCCGGTCGGCGCCCAGGACCGGCCCCGTGACCTCCGTGAGCCGGTGCGGCAGGTCGACCGGCGTCCGCAGCGGCGCCCGCAGGCCCGTGCTGCGGTAGTCGGGGAACGCGACCGGCACCCGCAGGGCGGGGTCCTCCTGCAGGTAGCGCGGCAGGACCAGCCCACTCTCGCTGCCGCCGTCGGATGTGCTCCGCGTCATGCCGAGAACGTAGGCCGGGCAACTACGCTGCCCAAGCTCTCGCTCCCACTGGACGGAAGGACGACGACGTGGCCGGAGGCGCCTCCTCGCCGGGCCGGTCGGTGACCTCCCGCGCCCTGGCCGTCCTCGACGCGTTCGGGCCGGACAGCCCCCGCCTGACGCTCACCCAGATCGCCGAGCGCTCGCGCACCCCGCTGTCGACCGCGCACCGGCTCGTCGCCGAGCTCACCGACTGGGGCGGCCTCGCCCGGCGCCCGGACGGCCGCTACGAGGTCGGGCACAAGCTGTGGGACCTCGGCCTGCTCGCCCCCGTGGAGGCCGAGCTGCGCTCGGTGGCGTCCCCGTTCCTGCTCGACGTGCACACCGCCACCCGCGACACCGTGCACCTCGCCGTCCGGGAGGGCCCGACCGCGCTCTACGTCGAGCGGATCTCCGGCCGCGAGTCGGTGCCGGTGGTCAGCACGGTGGGCAGCCGGCTCCCCCTGCACGCCACCGGCGTCGGCAAGGTGCTGCTCGCCTCGGCCCCCGACGAGGTCGTCGAGCAGGTGCTGCGGTCGCTCACCCGGCAGACCCGGCACACCGTTGTCGACCCCCGGCGGCTGCGCCGCGAGCTGGCCGAGGTCCGCCGCCGCGGTTACGCCCGCACGGCCGAGGAGATGTCCCTGGGCACCCACTCGGTCGCCGTCCCGGTCCAGGTGGAGGGGACGACGGTGGTGGCCGCGGCCCTCGGGATCGTCGTCCCCAGCTCGCGGCGCGACGTCACCCGGCTCGCGCCGGTCCTGCAGGTGGCCGCCCGCGGCATCGGCCGGCAGCTGGCCCGCGTCCGCGACTTCCACTGAACGGGAGGTCCGGGTTCCCCCTCGAGCGTCGCCGCGGTCACACTCGGCCCGTGCGCACTCAGGTGGGGATCATCGGCGCCGGCCCGGCCGGACTCCTGCTCTCGCGGCTGCTCTCGCTGCAGGGCATCGACTCCGTGGTGCTGGAGAACCGCTCCCGTGACTACGTCGAGGCCCGCATCCGCGCCGGCATCCTCGAGCAGCACACCGTCGACACCCTGACCGAGGCCGGCGTCGGCGACCGGCTGCGCCGCGAGGGTCTCGAGCACTCCGGCATCTACCTCCAGTACCCCGGCACCCGGCACAAGCTGGACTTCCCCGAGCTGTGCGGCCGCACCGTGTGGGTCTACGGCCAGACCGAGGTCACCAAGGACCTGATCGCCGCCCAGCTCGACGGCGGCCCGCCGCTGCTGTTCGAGGTCTCCGACGTCGTCCCGGAGGACGTCGACACCGACTCCCCACGCATCCGGTTCACCGACGCCGACGGACACCCGCAGGTGCTGGAGTGCGACGTCGTCGCCGGCACCGACGGCTTCCACGGCCCCTCGCGGGCGGTCGTGGCCGCGGGCGCCGCCGGCGCGCAGGTCTGGGAGCGCACCTACCCCTACGCCTGGCTGGGCATCCTGGCCGACGCCACGCCCGCCACGGACGAGCTCATCTACGCCTGGCACCCCGACGGCTTCGCGCTGTACTCGATGCGCTCGCCGAAGGTCTCCCGGCTCTACCTGCAGGTCGATCCGGCCGAGAAGATCGAGGACTGGTCCGACGACCGGATCTGGGAGGGGCTGGCGACCCGCTTCGCCCTGGACGGCTGGGACATCAGCACCGGTCCGATCACCGAGAAGTCGATCCTGCCGATGCGCTCGTTCGTCAGCGCCCCGATGCGCCGGGGCCGGCTCTTCCTCGCCGGCGACGCCGCCCACATCGTGCCGCCGACCGGCGCCAAGGGCCTCAACCTGGCCGTGGCCGACGTGACGCTGCTGGCCACCGCACTCACGCGCCTGCTGCAGGAGGGTCGGACCGACCTGGTGGACACCTACTCCGACACCGCGCTGCGCCGGGTCTGGCGGTGCACGCACTTCTCCTGGTGGATGACGTCGATGCTGCACACCTCGGGCGACGACTTCGACAGCCAGCTGCAGCTGTCGCAGCTGCGCCGGGTCTGCTCCTCCGAGGCGGCGGCCCGGGAGCTGGCCGAGAACTACACCGGCCTGCCGATCGAGGGGTGAGCCCCGCACCCGCCGAGGAGACCCTCGCCCCCCGGACGGCCTCGCGCGCCCTCGCCCCGGTCCTCGTCTTCTGCGTCGCCGTCGTCGCGGTCATCAGCAGCCTCGGCGCCCCGCTGGTCCCGGCGATCGCCGACGTGTACGACGTGCCGGTCCACGACGCGCAGTGGTCGCTGACCATCAGCCTGCTCGTGGGCGCCGTCGCCACCCCCGTGCTGGGTCGGCTCGGCGACGGCCGGCACCGGCGGAGCGTGGTCCTGGCGACCCTGGCCGTCGTCGTCGTGGGCAGCGTGCTGGCCGCACTCCCGCTCGGCTTCGGCTGGCTGCTCGCCGGCCGCGGTCTGGCCGGCATCGGGCTCGGGCTGGGTCCGCTGGCCATGGCGACCGCCCGCGACGCGCTCTCCGGCGCCCAGCAGGGCGCGACCGTGGCCGCCCTCTCCATCACCGTCGTCGCCGGCGTGGGCCTGGGCTATCCGGTCGCCGGCCTCGTCGCCGACCTCGGCGGGGTGCACGCCGCCTTCTGGCTGGGCGCCGCCGTCAGCGCGCTGGCGCTCGGCGCGGGGGCACTGGTGCTGCCGCCGTCCCCGGACGTGCCGCCCCGCCGCATCGACGCCGTCGGGGCGGTGCTGCTCGGCGCCGCCCTCGCGGCCGCCCTGCTGGTCCTCGGCGAGGGCGACTCGTGGGGCTGGACGTCGCCCCGCCTGCTCGCCCTGACCGCCGTCGGCGTCCTCGCCGCGGCCGGCTGGGCAGCTTGGTCGCTGCGCGTCCCCGCCCCGCTGGTGGACCTGCGGCTGGCCCGGGGACGGACGGCGGCGACCGCGCACCTGACGTCGCTGCTGATCGGCCTCGCCAACTACCTGCTGCTCGCCTCGGTCACGGTCTTCGCCCAGACGCCGCGGGCGTCCGGGTACGGCTTCGGCGCCTCGATCGTGGGAGCGGGGCT
Source organism: Trujillonella endophytica (assembly GCF_019799905.1). GTDB lineage: Bacteria > Actinomycetota > Actinomycetes > Mycobacteriales > Geodermatophilaceae > Trujillonella > Trujillonella endophyticus_A. Next base: position 44,465 of record NZ_JABGCI010000016.1, read on the forward strand.
GGTGCTCGTGCCCTTCTCGGTGGTCAGCGTCGCGGCCAGCCGGGCGGCGCGGGCGCTCACCGACCGGACCGGCCCGCACGTGACGCTGCCCCTGAGCGCGCTGGTCCTCGCCCTGGCCCTCGGTCTGTACGCGCTGACGCCCGGGAGCCTGTGGGCCCTGGCCGGGGTGATGGCCGTGGCGGGCCTCGGCGTCGGCGGCTGCTTCGCCGTCCTCCCGGCGCTGGTCGTGAGCGCGGTGCCGGCCCGGGAGACCGGCAGTGCGATGAGCCTCAACCAGGTGCTCCGCTACGTCGGCTTCTCCACCGGCAGCGCCGTGGTCGCGGCCGTGCTGGCCGCGGCCACCCCCGACGGCGCCGCGTTCCCCTCGGCGAGCGGCTACACCACGATCGCGCTGGCCGGCTGCGGCGTCGCGCTGGTGACCGCGCTCGTCCCCCTGCTGCTCCCGCGCCGGCCGGCGCCGGCGGGCTGACCGCGTCAGGACGGCGGCGGGAGCATCTCGATCCCGTACTGCGGGGCGATCCTCAGCAGCTTCGGGACGTCGACCTCCCGGGGCTCCGGCAGGGTCATCGCGCCGGCCGGTTCGCCCATGTCGGCCGCGAAGCGCTCGAACTGGGCCGGCCACGACAGCTGGAGCATCCGGGCCTCCTCGCCGCCCGACACGGAGAAGGAGTGCGGGATCTCCCGCGGCAGCAGCGCGAACGCACCCGGCCCCGCCGTCCACGTCCGGACGCCGCAGGTGATGGTCAGCTCGCCGTCCAGCACGTAGAACGCCTCGTCCTCCCGGTGGTGCACGTGCGGCGGCACCTCCAGGTCCGAGGGCATGTGCGCCTCGATCACCGTCAGGGCGTCCTGGGTCTCCGGTCCCCCGGCCTTCACGGTGTAGAGCCCGTTGAAGAACCACAGGCCCGTCCCGTCACCCGCGGCGAGTGCGTATCCCTCGTTCCCGAACGTCATGTCCGGCCTCCTCGCGAGCGTCGCGGCGGCGCATGTCCCAGGAGCCGCCACGCTGGCAGCCCCCTCCGGCGCCGTCCAGGGACCGAGGGCCCCGCCTGCGCGGGAGCTCAGCGCCCGGCGGCGAGCAGCGCGAGCACCGCCTGGGCCGTGCCCGGAGCCAGCGGCAGGTGCGGCAGCACGGCCGCCACCTCGTCGGGCTCGATGTCCTCGGCCAGCAGGAGGGCCAGCAGCCGGTCGGCGTCCTCCCGTCCCACGGGCTCCGGCACCCCGGCCCCGGCCAGCGCCGCGCGGGCGAGGAACACCGCACCGGAGGCGGCCACGTCGTCGGCGGGGGGAGCCGCGGCCGGCGGTGCCGCCGCCTCCCGGGTGAGCGCCTCCGCGCGGCGGACCAGCGACAGCGGGAGCCCCTCCGCCTCCACCTGCAGCAGCGGGACGGCGCCGAGGGCGGCCAGCACCAGGTGCTCGGCCTCGATCCGCAACGGCACCTCCCACTCCCCCACCGAGACCACACCCGGCAGGTCGGTGCCGTCCTCGCCGAGGTCGTCGAGCAGGTCGGCCCAGTCCCCGGGCCGGGTGTCGCGGGCCCGCTCGGCGGCCTGCACGCAGGTCGCCAGGACGAAGGGCTCGATCACCTCGCGGTCGAACCGGTCGGCGTAGACCACCCCGTCGGGGCCGACGGCGTTCAGCGCGTCGGCGAAGCTCCCCGGGCGGGCGTCACCCAGGTCGAGCCGGCCGTCCTCGTCCCCGCTGAGCGCCTGACCGGTGGCCACCCGGTCGCCCATCGTCCCGCCGGTCTCCACCAGCCGGCCGCGCCGGCGCAGGTGGTGCGGCCGGTCCGACAGCCCCACCGCCCACGCGCAGGCCTCGGCGACGAGCTCCCCGGTCCGCTCCCGCAGGACCGCCCGGCACAGCAGCCCCATCCAGTCGACGTCGAACACGCCCGCCTCCCTGCCCCACCCGTGGGCACCCCACGCCCGCGCCTCTAGCCTGACGCCGCACGACCACGGACGGCGAGAGGGGACGGCGGTGGAGGTCGAGGAGACCCGCCTGCCGGGGATCGGGCTCCGGCACGACCTGGTGACCGCGTCCGGACGGCGGATCGGCGTGGTCTCGCAGTCCACCGGCGCACGTCACGTCGTGCTCTACGACGAGGTCGATCCCGACGCCGCCGCCGCGACCGTCGAGCTCACCGCCGAGGAGGCCGACGCGGTGGCGGAGCTGCTGGGCGCCCCGCGGATCACCGAGCGGCTGTCCCGGCTGCGCGAGCAGGTGTCGGGGCTGGCCACGGAAGGCGTGCCGATCCTGCCCGGCTCCCCGTACGTCGGCGCCACGCTGGGCGACACGGCGCTGCGCACCCGCACCGGCGCGTCCGTGGTCGCCGTCCTGCGGGCCGGCGAGGCCATCGCCTCCCCGCGGCCGGACTTCCGCTTCCAGGCCGGTGACCGGCTGATCGTCGTCGGCACCGCCGACGGGGTGGCGCGGGTCCGCGACCTGCTGCGCTCCCCCTGACCCGGCCGGCCCCGTGACCCACTCGCCCATCCGCACCCCTGGAGGTCCCGCAGCGTGAGTGACGCGGCGCGGCTGCTCGTCGAGCTCGGCGCCGTCGTCCTCGGCCTGGGCGTGCTCGGCCGGTTCGCCGGCCGCGTCGGCCTGTCCCCCGTCCCGCTCTACCTGCTGGCGGGCCTGGCCTTCGGCACCGGGGGCCTGGTGCCGCTGGACGCCCCCGAGGAGTTCATCGAGGCCGGCGCGGACGTCGGGGTGGTGCTGCTGCTCCTGGTGCTGGGCCTGGAGTACACCGCCGGCGAGCTGGTCACCAACCTGCGGCGTCAGGCCCCCGTCGGCGTCCTCGACCTGCTCCTCAACGGCCTGCCCGGCGCGGCGTTCGCCCTCCTGCTGGGCTGGGGGCCCACCGCCGCGGTCGCCATGTTCGGGGTCACCGCGATCAGCTCGTCCGGGATCGTCTCCAAGGTCCTCACCGATCTGGGCCGGCTGGGCAACCGGGAGACGCCGGCGGTGCTCGGCGTGCTGGTCCTCGAGGACCTGGCGATGGCCGGCTACCTGCCGGTCCTGACCGCGCTCGTCGCGGCGTCCGGCGGAGCCAGCGCCGCGGCGTCGATCGCCGTCGCGCTCGGCGTCCTCGCCCTCGTCCTCGTCGTCGCCCTGCGGCACGGCCACGTGCTCGACCGCGCGATCGGCACGGGCTCGGACGAGGTGCTGCTGCTCAGCGTCCTGGGGCTGGCGCTGCTCGTCGCCGGTGGCGCCGAGGCCGTGCACGTGTCGGCCGCCGTCGGCGCGTTCCTCCTCGGCATCGCGCTCTCCGGCGAGCTCGTCGAGCGGCTGCGCCCGCTGCTCGGACCGCTGCGCGACCTGTTCGCCGCCGTCTTCTTCGTCTTCGCGGGGCTGTCGATCGACCCGAACGATCTGCCCGCGGTGCTCCTGCCCGCGCTCGGGCTGGCCGCGGTCGGCGTGCTCACCAAGGTCGCCACCGGCTGGGTGGCCGGACGCCGGGCCGGGGTCGGCCCGGCCGGTCGCCTGCGCGCCGGGGCGGCACTGGTGCCCCGCGGCGAGTTCTCCCTCATCATCGCCGGCCTGGTCGGCGGCGCCGTCGTGCCCGAGTTCGGCGCCACCGTCGCGGCCTACGTGCTGGTGCTGGCCGTGTTCGGCCCCCTCGCTCCCCGGCTGGCCGACCCGCTGGCCCGCCGGCTCGCCGTCCGGGCGGCGGAGCGCACGGCCCAGCAACGGGCCGCGCCCTGACCGGCCGGGTCAGCCGAAGAGGTCGCTGAGGAACGACTCCTTGCGCTTCTTCTTGTAGGGCTGGCCGTAGTGGCCGGAGCTGCTCGAGTGGGACCGGCCCTGCACCTGCCCGAGGACCTCGCCGACGACCGCGCCGAGGCCACCGGCGGCCGGTGCCCGGTGCTCCTGCCGGTACCGGTCCTCGTCGCGGTCGTGGTCGGAGCGGTAGCGGCCCTCCGCGGGAGGGGCCGGCGTCCCGCCGCCGCCGTGCCACGCGTTCTCCGCGTCGATCAGCTTCTCCAGCTCACCCCGGTCCAGGAAGATGCCACGGCACTCGCCGCACTGGTCGACGTGGACGCCGTTGCGCTCGTAGGTCCGCATGGTCCCGTGGCACTTCGGGCAGGTCAGCTCCATGTCCGCCGGAACGGCCACGACGGCCCCCGGGTTCCCGCGGGCGTGGGAACCCGGCCCGCCCTACTCGCCGGTAATGAGTGTGGGATCGTCGTCGTCACCACGCACGAGACGGCGTCGGCCATGGCGGCCGACGTCAGGAGAGAGGTCCGATGCGGTTGCAGCTGTCCCCGGAGCTCGAGGCGTTCCGGGAGGAGATGCGCACCTTCTTCACCACGCAGGTGCCCCAGGACATCCGGGACACCGTCGCCGCCCGCCGGCACGTCGGCAAGGCCGACTACGTCCGGGCGCAGCAGGCACTGAACGCCGCCGGGCTCGCCGTGCCGCACTGGCCGGTGGAGTGGGGTGGCAGGGACTGGACGCCGCTGCAGCGTCACATCTGGCGCGAGGAGATGCAGCTGGCCTGCGTGCCGGAGCCGCTGGCCTTCAACACCAGCATGATCGGCCCCGTGCTGGCGCAGTTCGGCAACCAGGAGCAGAAGGAGCGCTTCCTGGCCAAGACCGCCAACCTCGACATCTGGTGGTGCCAGGGCTTCTCCGAGCCCGACGCCGGTTCCGACCTCGCGTCGCTGCGCACCACCGCCGTCCGGGACGGCGACGACTGGATCGTCAACGGCCAGAAGACGTGGACCACCCTCGGCCAGCACGCCGACTGGATCTTCTGCCTCTGCCGGACCGACCCGACCGCGGAGAAGAAGCAGCGCGGCATCTCGCTGCTGCTCTTCCCGATGGACACCCCCGGCGTCACCCTGCGGCCGATCGAGCTGCTCGACGGCGGGCACGAGGTCAACGAGGTCTTCTTCGAGGACGTCCGCGTCCCCGCCGAGAACCTCGTCGGCGAGGAGAACCAGGGCTGGACGATGGCGAAGTTCCTGCTCGGCAACGAGCGGGTCGGCATCGCCCGGGTCGGCACGACCAAGTACTACCTGAAGCTGGCCAAGGAGCTGGCCCGCTCGACCACGGTCGGCGGCCGCACGCTGCTGGACGACCCGCGGATGGCCGGGCGCATCGCCGAGACGGAGAACGAGCTGCTGGCGCTGGAGCTGACCGCCCTGCGCGTGGTGGCCAACTCCGCCGACGGCAAGCCGCACCCGGCCTCGTCGGTGCTCAAGCTGCGCGGCTCGGAGCTGCAGCAGGCGGCCACCGAGCTGCTCGTCGACATCGCCGGCCCGCTGTCGCTGGCCTCGTTCGCCGACGGTGGCTCCCAGGTGCCCGACCAGGCACGGGTGTCCGTGCCCGCGTACCTGAACTACCGCAAGGTCTCCATCTACGGAGGCTCCAACGAGGTGCAGCGCACCATCATCGCCGGCACGATCCTGGGGCTCTGACCACACATGGACTTCGAGTTCGACAGCGAGCAGAACGACCTGCGCGAGGCCGTCCGCGGCCTCCTGGAGCGCGCCTACGGCGACGCCGAGCACCGCCGTCAGGTGACCAAGACCGACCCCGGCTTCGACGAGAAGACGTGGGCGCGGCTGGCGGAGATGGGCGTCCTCGGACTCCCCTTCGCCGAGGACGACGGCGGCATGGGCGCCGGTCCGATCGAGGTGGCGATCGTCGCCGAGCAGATCGGCCGGGTGCTGGCGCCCGAGCCGTTCGTCGAGGCCGTCGTGCTGGCCGGTGGCCTCGTCGCCGCCGTCGGCACCGCCGAGCAGCGGGCCGAGCTCCTGGGCCCGCTGAGCGAGGGCAGCAGCGTCCTGGCGTTCGCCCACGCCGAACCCGGCACCCGGTGGAGCGCGTCGGCCGCCGGCGTGACCGCCACCTCCGACGGCGACTCCTGGACCCTCACCGGGGTCAAGGAGCCGGTCCTCAACGGCGCCCGCGCCGACGTCCTCGTGGTCAGCGCCGTCACCGGCGACGGCACCGCGCTGTTCGTCGTCGACGGCGACGCCCCGGGCCTGACCCGGACCGGCTACCGCACCCACGACGGCGGCCGCGCGGCCAACGTGACGTTCGCGTCCACGCCCGCGCGCCTGCTCGGCGCGGAGGCGGCGGACCAGGCGGCGGCCATCGAGCGCGGCTTCGCCCTCGCCCGGATCGCCTACGCCAACGAGGCGATCGGCGCGATGGACACGGCCCTCCGGACGACGTCGGAGTACCTCACGCAGCGCAAGCAGTTCGGGGTCACCCTCAACAAGTTCCAGGCCCTGACCTTCCGCGCCGCGGACATGTACGTGTCCCTGGAGTTGGCCCGCAGCACCGCGCTGTGGGCGAGCATGGTCGCCGACGCCGGCGGGGACGTCGTCCTCGCCGCCGACCGCGCCCGGCTGCAGACCAGCCGCGCCGGCCGGCACATCGGCAAGGAGGCCATCCAGCTGCACGGTGGCATCGGCGTGACCGCGGAGTACAAGGTCGGGCACTACACCAGCCGGCTCACCGCGATCGACCACGTGCTCGGCGACGGCGACTTCGCCCTCGACCGGCTCGCGGCCACGGTGGGCGACCACCCGACGATCGACCCCCTGGGCGAGCCGTACGCCCCCGGGGCGGGCGTCGACGCCTGAGGCACCTGCACGGAGCGGCCGGCGTCCCCCTCGGGGTCGCCGGCCGTTCGGCCCTCCTGCAGGGGCCCGCCCCGAGCTCGCGAGGGGTGGGGGGCAGGAGGGTCCTTCCTCAGCCGTCGAGCATCGCCCTGCGGAGGTCGTCGGCGTCCTGGGCGACCTGCTCCAGCACCGGGCCGACGGCGTCCTCGCGCAGCTGGCCGTCGGTGAGCCCGGCGACGTCGACCGGCTGGTAGCCCGGCTGGGTCAGCCGGGCCGCCACCTCGAAGGCGGCCCGCAGGAGGGCGCCGTCGGCCGAGCTCCGGTCGTCGAGGGCGATGAGCGGCGCGACCATGCCGTGCGGGAACCCCCACTGCTCCAGCGCGACGCTGGTCAGGCGCGTCCCGGAGATCCCGTAGCGGCGCACCTCGGCGGCCCGGCGCCCGGCGAACGTCGGCTCCTCGGCGATCACCTCGCGGTAGCCCTCGGGGTCGTTGTGGTGCAGCAGCGCGACGCCCACCTGGGCCAGCAGCCCGAGGCACAGCGTGTCCTGCGGCCGCTCGCCGAACCGCGGGGCCAGCAGCGACGCGGCCAGCGCGACGCTGGTCGTGCCGGCCCAGAAGTCCTCGGGCAGCCGCGACTCGTCGTCGAGGCCGGTGAGCGCGACGGTGGCCATGGTCCGCACCGTGGTGAAGCCGACGACGGTCACCGCGAGCTGCAGCGACGCGACCCGTCCGCGCATGCCGAAGTAGGCGCTGTTGGCCAGCTTCATGACGCGGCTGGCGAGGGCGACGTCGGCGGCCAGGATGTCGGCCAGGACGCGGGCGCTCGTGTCGTCGGAGTTGGCGACCGCCACGATCTGCGCGGCCACCGGCTTCTGCGCGGCCATCGTGTCGATGCTGGCCAGCACCCGGTCCAGGTCGAAGGAGGGCGCGGCGGCCAGGAGGGGGACGGGGCTGAGCTGGGGGGCGGTCACGTCGGCTCCGGGGGTGGGGAAGGTCAGGACGGTCACGGGCGCGGCTCCGTCGCCCGCAGCGCGAACCAGGCCGCGGCACGGGCACCGCTCATGGGCTGGGCCAGGCCGAAGCCCTGCAGGTAGGTCGCACCCATGCGGGCCAGCTGGTCGGCCAGCTCCGCCGTCTCCACCCCCTCGGCGACGGTGGACAGCCCGAGGCTGCCGGCCAGCGCGATGACGGCGGCGGTGATCTCGGTGTGCCCCTCGGCGAGCTCGGCGACGAACGAGCGGTCGACCTTGAGGCAGTCCACCGGCAGGTGCCGGAGGTACGCCAGCGACGAGTAGCCGGTGCCGAAGTCGTCGATGGCCAGCTCGACACCGAGGTCGCGCAGCTGCTGGAGCACCGCCCGTGCCGCGGCCGGGTCCTTCATGAGCGCGGACTCGGTGATCTCGATGGACAGCCGCGACGGGTGCAGCCGGTGCCGCTCGAGCGCCTCGAAGACGAGGTCGCGCAGGTTGTCGTCCAGCTGGAGTGCCGACACGTTGACGTTGGCCCGGCAGGGGCCGTCGCGGCCCAGCAGGCGGTCCCACTCGACCAGCTGCCGGCAGGTCTCGTCGAGCACCAGCGCGCCGAGCGGGCCGATGAGGCCGCTCTCCTCCGCCAGCGGCACGAACATGACGGGGCTGATCGGCCCGCGCTCGGCGTGCTCCCAGCGGGCCAGGGACTCCACCGCGGTCGAGAGGCCGTCGGCGGTGCCGAAGATCGGCTGGTAGAGCAGCGTGATGTCGCGCCGCTCGATGGCGTCCCGCAGGTCGGCGACCAGCCGCAGCTTGTCCCGGGCCTCGGCGCGGGCCTGCTGGTCGAGCACGGTGATCCGGCCCCTGCCGCCGTTCTTCGCCTGGTACATCGCGATGTCGCAGTCGCGGATGAGGTCCTCCGCGCAGCCGTGCTCGTCGGCCTGGACGGTCACCCCGACGCTGGCGTGCGGGCGGACGTCGACGCCGCCGAGCCGCACCGGCTCGGCCAGCACGGTGCCGATGCGCTCGGCCAGGGTCACCGCGTCGTCCTCGTCGACGTCCTCGCAGACGACGACGAACTCGTCCCCGCCGAAGCGGGCGACCAGGTCACCGGGGCGCACCACCGCGCGGAGGCGGTTCGCGACCTCGACCAGCAGCCCGTCGCCGGCCGCGTGCCCCAGGGAGTCGTTGACGACCTTGAAGTCGTCCAGGTCCAGGAAGAGGCAGGCCAGGCCCGTCTGCCCGCGCACGAAGCGCTCGGCCACGTGGCCGGCCAGCAGCGTCCGGTTCGGCAGCCCGGTCAGCGGGTCGTGGTTGGCCTGGTGGGCCAGCCGCGCCTCGAAGGCCAGGCGCTCGGTGATGTCCTCGATGGTGCCGACGAAGCCGGCGCCGACCCCGGGGGTGAACAGGTGGGCGAAGCGGATGACGGTGCGCCGCTCGCTGCCGTCGTCCTGCAGCAGCCGCGCGTGCGCCTCGCCGTCCCCGCCGCCGAGGACGACGGCGACCTGCTCGATGACGTGGTCGAGGTCGTCGGGGTGGATGCACGCCATCCAGCCGGTCCCGAGCAGCTGCTCGGACTGCAGCCCGACCAGGCTGCAGAACGCGTCGTTGACGTGCGCCAGCCGCATCCCCTGCTCCGAGAGCAGGGTCGGGACGGGCGAGCGCTCGGTCAGGGTGGCGAAACGCCGTTCGTGGGCGTCCGCGGTCGCCCGCAGCGCGCGTTCCTGCTCGTTGTCCGCCGAGACCACGCGGAGGTTCCACATCCGCCCGGTGGGCGTCGGGGTGCACAGGACGACGCACTCGGTGAAGACGCCGCTCGCGGTGCGGATCGGCAGATTCATGCGGGCGGTGCGCTCGCGCCGCAGCAGCAGCCTGAGCTCGGCCCCGCGCAGCGAGGGCAGCAGGTGGGCGACCGGGAGCTCCCGGAGGTCCTCCAGCGCGTAGCCGAGGAGGTGCATCGCCCCCTCGTTGCCCCACGAGATCCGCGGGACGTCGTCCACCATCTCGGCGACCAACAGGGCCAGGCTGTTGCTGACCGCGGCGCCGTAGAAGACCGACGACACGATCTCCGGCGCCACCCTGGGGTCGGCCGTGGCCGCGGGGGTGGCTGTCACGGTCCTGCCTCCGTCCTGCACGTGCTGTTCGGTGCTGCCGGCTGCTCCAGCTGCACTACCGACTACGACCCCTCCGCCCGGCAGCTGGACCCCAGGGCGTGCCCGACCACCCCGTCGGGGGAGGTCCGGTCCCCCGACGTGCTGCTCCTCACAGGGTCGACAGCCGCCTGTGACGGCTGGGGCTGGTAGGAATCCCGGGACGGACCCGCCAGCCTGCGCGGCCTCCTCGTCCCCAGGCACCTCCCGGCACCGCCGCCGGACCGACCTGCACTGGAGTGCGCGTGCTCATCGGAGTCCCCCGCGAGTCATCCCCCGGCGAGACCCGCGTCGCCGCCACCCCCATCACCGTGCGCCAGCTGCGCGACCTCGGCCACGAGGTGCTCGTCGAGTCCGGCGCCGGGCTCGCGGCCAGCCACACCGACGAGGCCTACGCCGAGGCCGGCGCCCGCATCGGGTCGGCCGCCGAGGCGTGGGGCGCCGAGGTGGTGCTGCACGTGGCCAAGCCCTCGGCCGCCGAGATCGGCATGCTGCGCGACGGCGGGGTGCTGGTCAGCCTCCTCTCCCCCGCGCTGGACCCGGAGCTCGTCACCGCGCTCGCCGCCCGGCCCGTCACGGCGCTGGCGATGGACGCCGTCCCCCGCATCTCGCGGGCGCAGTCGCTGGACGTGCTGTCCTCGATGGCGAACATCGCCGGCTACCGCGCGGTGATCGAGGCCGCGCACGCCTTCGGCCGGTTCTTCACCGGGCAGGTCACCGCGGCCGGCAAGGTGCCGCCGGCGAAGGTGCTCGTCGCCGGGGCCGGCGTGGCGGGACTGGCGGCGATCGGGGCGGCCAGCAGCCTCGGCGCGATCGTGCGGGCCACCGACGTCCGCCCGGAGGTCGCCGACCAGATCGCCTCCCTCGGCGGCGAGTACGTGGGCGTGCCCGCGGACGAGCCCCAACCGGGCGGCGGCACGGGCTACGCGTCGGTCACCAGCGAGGACTACAACCAGCGCGCGGCGGAGATGTACGCCGAGCAGGCCCGCGACGTCGACATCGTCATCACCACGGCGCTCATCCCCGGCCGGGCCGCCCCGCGGCTGCTGAACGCGGAGATGGTCGCGTCCATGAAGCCCGGGTCGGTGATCGTGGACATGGCCGCCGGGCAGGGCGGCAACGTCGAGGGCTCGGTGGCCGACCAGGTGGTGACCACGCCGAACGGGGTCACGATCATCGGCTACACCGACCTCCCGGGGCGGCTGCCGGCCCAGGCCTCCCAGCTCTACGGCACCAACCTGGTCAACCTGGTCAAGCTGCTGACGCCGGCCAAGGACGGGCAGCTGGTGCTGGACATGGACGACGTCGTCATCCGGGCCATGACCGTCGTCCGGTCCGGCGAGGTGCTGTGGCCGCCCCCACCGGTGGCCGTGTCCGCCGCGCCGGCCGCCCCGGCGGTGCCCGCCCCTGCCCCGCTGGTGAAGGCCGAGAAGCCGGCCATGTCCCCCGCCCGCCGGTCGGCACTGGTCGGCCTGGGCGCGGCGGTGCTGTTCCTGCTGACCGCGTTCGCCCCCAACCAGCTGGTCGGCAACCTGACGGTGTTCGCGCTCGCGGTGGTGGTCGGGTTCTACGTGATCGGGCACGTGCACCACGCCCTGCACACCCCGCTGATGAGCGTCACCAACGCGATCTCCGGGATCATCGTCGTCGGCGCGCTGCTGCAGCTGGGCCACATCAGCGGCGTCGTGACCGTGCTCGCGTTCATCGCGGTGCTGCTGGCCAGCATCAACGTCTTCGGCGGCTTCGCCGTCACCCGCCGGATGCTCGGCATGTTCACCCGCGGCCCCGCCCGCACGTCCGCGGGGAGTGCCCGATGAGCCTGACCACCGCCTCGTCGGCCGCCTACCTGGTCGCCGGCCTGCTGTTCGTCCTGAGCCTGGCGGGCCTGTCGAAGCACGAGACCGCCAAGGCCGGCAACACCTACGGCATGGCGGGCATGGCCCTCGCGCTGATCGCCACGGTCGCCCTGGCCGCCGACGACCTCGAGGCCGCCGCGATCATCGCCATCGTCGCCGCGATGGCCGTCGGCGCCGCGCTCGGCATCTGGCGGGCCCGTCAGGTCGAGATGACCGGCATGCCCGAGCTCATCGCCCTGCTGCACAGCTTCGTCGGCCTCGCCGCGGTGCTGGTCGGCTGGAACGGCTACCTGTCCGTCGAGGGCGCCCCGGCCGGCGAGGCCGAGGAGCTGGGCCTGGCGGTGGAGATCCACTCCGCCGAGGTGTCCATCGGCGTCTTCATCGGCGCGGTGACGTTCACCGGGTCGATCGTCGCGTTCCTCAAGCTGTCCGCGCGGATCAAGAGCAACCCACTGGTGCTGCCGGGCAAGAACTGGCTGAACCTCGGCGCGCTCGCGCTCTTCGTCGTGCTGACCGTCGTCTTCGTCGTCGAGCCCAGCCTGCCGGTGCTGGCGGTGCTCACCGCGCTGGCGCTGGCGCTGGGGTGGCACCTGGTGGCCTCGATCGGCGGCGGCGACATGCCCGTCGTCGTCTCGATGCTCAACAGCTACTCCGGCTGGGCCGCCGCCGCGGCGGGCTTCCTGCTCGACAACGACCTGCTGATCATCACCGGCGCGCTGGTCGGCTCCTCCGGTGCCTACCTGAGCTACATCATGTGCAAGGCGATGAACCGCTCCTTCATCTCCGTCATCGCCGGCGGTTTCGGCAACGAGGGCGCGGCCGCCGTCGGCGGTGGGGAGGACGGCGAGCACACCGAGATCACCGCCGCCGACGTCGCCGAGCTGCTCATCGACGCCCGGTCCGTCGTCATCACCCCCGGCTACGGCATGGCCGTCGCCCACGCCCAGGGCCCGGTCGCCGACCTCACCCGGCAGCTGGCCGACCGCGGGGTCGACGTCCGCTTCGGCATCCACCCCGTCGCCGGCCGGCTCCCCGGCCACATGAACGTCCTGCTCGCCGAGGCCAAGGTGCCCTACGACGTCGTCCTGGAGATGGACGAGGTCAACGACGACCTCGCCGCCACCGACGTCGTCCTGGTCATCGGCGCCAACGACACCGTCAACCCGTCGGCCGCCGACCCCGGCAGCCCCATCGCCGGGATGCCGGTGCTGCGGGTGTGGGAGGCCGGCACGGTCATCGTGTTCAAGCGGTCCATGAACACCGGCTACGCCGGCGTGCAGAACCCGCTGTTCTTCCGCGAGAACACCCGGATGCTCTTCGGCGACGCCCGCGAGCGCGTGGAGGACATCCTCAAGGCGCTCTGACCCCTCGCCGCCGGACCCGAGGAGCCGCCCGTGACCCCGCCGTCGTCCCTGCTGATCAGCCCTGCCTGGCTGATCGGCGGCCTGCGCAACGTGCCCGGCTACCTGGCGACCGACCGCCGGGGCCTGACGTTCACCGGCGACGAGCCGGTCTTCGACGTCGCGCTGCGCCAGGTCACCGACGTCTCCTGGCCGTGGTGGTGGTTCGGCGGCGGGGTGAAGCTGACCGCGGCCGGGCAGCCCTGGAAGATCACGTTCGTCCGGCCCAACGGGATGCCGCCGCCGAACCCGTCGATGCTCGCCACCGGGGTCGGCGTGTTCGCGCTGCTCGGCGGCGCCGCCGGCACGCTGCACGACATCCACGCGCTGCGCGGCCTCGCCGACATCGGCACCGGCCGGGCCGCGGGCCGGCTGTGGCGCGAGGTGCTGCCGGGCTGACGGCGGGCCGGCTTGCGCCGACGCCCCGGGACGCCGACCGTGGCGGCGTGGAACCCTTCCGTCTGCCGCGCATCCCCGGGCTCTCCGACCTCGTCTCGCTGCTGCAGACCCAGACCGAGGCACTGGCCTCGCTGCCCCGCACCCTGACCGACCTCAACGGCGCCGTCCGCGAGCTGATCACCGCCACCCGGACGGCGACGGCGGCCATCGCGTCGGCCCAGCGCACCGCCGAGCGGCTCGAGGCCCTCGTCGAGGAGCTGGAGGAGCCGGTGCGGGCGCTGAAGCCGGGGCTGATCCGGGTCGGCAAGGTGCTGGACGACCCGGTGGTCGACACGCTCCCCGAGACGCTCCGCCGGCTCGGGGACGACCTGCTGCCGATCGTGTCGGGGCTGCGGTCGGCCCAGTCGCGGGTGGAGATGGTCACCGGGCTGCTGCGGCCCCGTCGCGAGTGAGGACGAAGGCGAACGGCTCGTCCAGCCCGCGCATGTCCATGAGGCCGAGCAGCGTCCGCCCGTCGACCCGGCGGAAGGCGTCGACGATCGGCAGCGCGTCGTAGACGATCGCCGCCGTCCCCACCCCGCGGTGGACGACCGTGCGCACCCGCGCACCGGGGCGGCGGGCCCGCAGCAGCGGCCGGACGGCGGCGAAGCCCCTCCGCGCCACCGGGGTCCGCGCGAGCCCGGGCGCGCGGCGGAGCAGTCCCAGCGGCGCCGGCCACGGCGCCACCGGCCGCGGCACGCCCCGGCGGTCGGCGAACAGCAGCGGGTGCACGGTCTCGGGGTCGACGACGTCCTTGCCCCACCAGCGGTGCAGGGTCAGCAGCCCGTCCAGCCTGCTGCCCGTCGGCAGCTCGGCGCCCCGCCAGCGGCCGACCAGCTCCTCGGGCGCGACGGGCTCCAGTGTGTCGAAGAGGGCCAGCACGCCGGCCGCGGAGGTCCCCGCGGTCACCGCGCGAGGCCCTCGGGGAGCCGGGTGGCGCCGTCGGTCCGGGCAGCGGCGACCTGCGGGAGGGTGAGGAACAGCGCGTCGCGCAGGTCGGCGCCGCGCAGGTCGGCCGCGCGGAGATCGGCGCCCAGCAGGTCGGCCCCACGCAGGTCGGCCCGCCGCAGGTCGGCGCCGATCAGGTAGGCGCCGCGCAGGCAGCCGGCGCGGAGGTCGGCTCCCCGCAGGGCCGCGCCGACCAGGTCCGCGCCGGAGCGGTCGGTGCGCGGCCCCGGCAGCCCGCGGCGGACCCGGTCGCTGACCTCGCTCAGCAACGCCCCGGCGTCGCGGCGCAGCGCCCCGGTGTCCAGGGCGGCGAGTTCCCGGGCGCCGGCCTCGCGCAGTGCGCGTGCCCGGTCCCGGGCCGCGGCCAGCTCGGCGTGCAGCGGCGCCGCGGCCGGCCGCGCCAGGGCGTCGGCGAGGTACCAGAGCAGCTCCGACAGCTGGCGCATGGCGTCGAGGACGGCGAGCGCCTCGGGCTCTGCCCGCGGGTCGCGGCCCCGGTAGGTCACCTGCACCACCTGCTGGCCGGCGCCGAAGCAGTCGAAGGCGACGCAGCCGGGGAAGCCCCGCTCGGGGAGCTGCTCGTGGATGCGGCACCGGTCGTCGCCGGCGAGGTTCGGGCACGGCCGCCCCGCCGGCTTGTCGATCGCGAAGTCGGCGGAGGCGGCGAAGGGCGGCAGGACGCAGCACAGCGCCGCGCAGCGCGAGCAGTCGGCGTGCAGGACGGCCCGGTCGTCCACGTCGGGTGTCACGGGCCCTCCCGTCAGGCTCCGGTCAGGTCGTCGGCCGCTCGAAGGTCACCAGCACGCCCTCGACCCCGCCGGGACCGATGCGGCCCTTCACCTCGACCGAGGTGATCGCCTTGAGCTGCCACCCCTCGCGGGCGTGCTCGTTCAGCACCTTCTCCAGCTTGTCACCCGACATCTTGCCGCCGAGCATCCCCTCGCGGAGCTCCTCCACCTTGTACTCGTACCGGCCGGCCATGTGCGCTCCTCGCTGTCGGCCGGGCACGCGGCGCGCGCCCGGGGTCCGGAGTCTCCCAGCTCAGCCGGGCGTCGGCGGCGTGGCGCCGTCGCCCGGCGGCGTCGTGGGAGGTCGCACCAGGTCGGCGACGGCGCTCTCCAGCCGCGCCCAGGTCCCGCTCCACTCGACGAGCGGGTCGAGCAGCCGCTCGAACACCGCCAGCTGCTCGTCGAAGGCCTGCAGCTGGGCGACCATGCCCTGGATCTGCTTGCGCTGCCCGCGGACGGCCTGGTCGATGGCCCGCAGCTGGGCGGCCGACATGGCGCCCGGCGGCGAGGGCAGCTTCGGCAGCGAGAAGCCGCCCGGGACGGCGCCGGCGGCCAGCCCGCGGGCGCGGTCGGTGAACCCGCGCAGTTGGGTCACGAAGTCCTCGATCGACCGGGGCACGCGCCCGCCGGCCGGTTCCTGCTCGCTCACCGTGCCTCCTCCGGCCCGACCGCCGCGGGCTCGCCGTCCCAGTCTCTCCCGCTCCCGCCGCCGCCGTGCCACCCTGGGCGCGTGCTGCTCGCCGCGCTGGTGTCCGTCGTCCACGCGCTGGTGGTCGCGTTCATGATCACCGGCTCGCTGTTCGCGGTGCAGCGGCCCTGGCTGGTGCGGGTGCACGCGCCGCTCGCCGCCGCCGTGCTCGCCGTCAACCTGGGTGGGTTCGACTGTCCGCTCACCGAGCTGGAGCTGGCCCTCCGGGCCGACGCCGGTGCCCCGGGCTTCTCCGGCGGCTGGCTGGGCCACTACGTCTTCTCGCCGGTCGGGCTGGACGTGCACTCCCCCGCCGTCCAGGTGGGCATGTACACGGTCGCGCTCGGGGCCAACGTCGTCGGCTACACCCTGCTGGCCCGTCGGGCGGCCCGCCGTCGGGCAGTGGTCAGCGACGTCTCCCGGCCAGCCGCGTGACGGCGGCGAGCAGCCGGCCGTAGCCGCCGGGCGCCACGCGGACGAGGACGTCGGGCACCTTCGCGCTGACGCCGATGAGCAGGCGCGGTCTCCGCCGCTCCACGGCCCGCACGATCAGCTCCGCCGCCTTCTCCGCGGGGAAGGTGAGCAACTTGGCGAAGTCGGCCTTGCCCGCAGCGGCCTCCTCCGCGTCGACCCCGCTGGCGACGCGGGCGGTCTCGGCGATCCGGGTGCGGATCCCGCCGGGGTGCACGCTGGTCACGCCGACGCCGTCCTCGGCGAGCTCGTGCCGCAGCGCCTCGGTGAACCCGCGGACGGCGAACTTGCTCGACGAGTACGCGGCCTGCCCCGCCGGCGCCATCAACCCGAACAGGCTCGACACGTTGACGACGTGCGACCCCGGGTGGGCCTTCAGCGTCGGCAGGAACGCCTTCGTCAGCCGCACGACCGCGGAGAAGTTGATCTGCATGACCCAGTCGAACTCGTCGAGGGTCACCTGGTCGAAGCGGCCGCCGAGGGCGACCCCGGCGTTGTTGACCAGGAGCGTGGTGCCCGGGTGCGCGGCGACCAGCTCGTCGGCCACCCGCTGGGTCGCCTCCGGGTCGGCCAGGTCGACGACGGCGGTGGCGAC
The DNA here is from genome assembly GCF_019799905.1 of Trujillonella endophytica. Lineage (GTDB taxonomy): Bacteria > Actinomycetota > Actinomycetes > Mycobacteriales > Geodermatophilaceae > Trujillonella > Trujillonella endophyticus_A. Next base: position 61,350 of record NZ_JABGCI010000016.1, read on the forward strand.
CGACACCGCCGGGTGCGCCGACCGGATCGCGGCCGCGACCCCGGCCAGCCGCTCGGCGTCTCGGTCGACGAGGACCAGGTCGCTGCCGCGGGCGGCCAGCAGCGGCGCGAGGGCGGCGCCGATGCCGCTGGCCGCGCCGGTCACGACCGCCGTCCCCCCGGCGAAGCGGTAGGCGTCCATCAGGCGGCCGCCGGGACGCGCGCCGGCTCCGTGCGCGAGAAGCGGATGCCCTCGTCCTGGACCGGCCCTCGGCGCAGCAGCACCAGGTCCCGGACGTAGTTCTGGTACAGCTTCCACGGCGCCCGGCCGCCCTGCTTGGGCAGCGCGGTGAGGCTGCGCTGCACGTAGCCGGAGGTCAGGCCGAGGAACGGCTCGCGCTCGGGGTCGGCCGGGGCCAGCGGGGTCGCGATGTCCTGGCCGGTGCGCTCCATGTGCGCGAGCAGCCGGCAGAGGTAGCGGGCGACCAGGTCGGCCTTCAGCGTCCAGGAGGCGTTGGTGTAACCGATCGTCATCGTGAAGTTGGGGACGCCGGAGATCATCATCCCCTTGTAGGAGACGGTCTCCGACAGGTCGACGGGGGCGCCGTCGACGGTCAGTGTCATGCCGCCGATCGGCAGCAGGTTCAGGCCGGTCGCCGTCACGATCACGTCGGCGTCGAGGTGCCGGCCCGACTCCAGCACGATGCCGGTCTCGTCGAACCGCGCGATCCGGTCGGTGACGATCGACGCCTGCTCCTGCCGGAGGACGCGGAACAGGTCGCCGTCGGGCACGACGCACAGCCGCTGGTCCCACGGGTCGTACGGCGGGGTGAAGTGCGTGTCGACGTCGAAGCCCGCCGGGAGCTGCTGGACCTGGGCCTTGCGCAGGACCTTCTTCATCAGGGCGGGCCGACGGCGGGACAGCTGGAAGGACGCCATCGAGACCAGGACGCTCTTCCAGCGCACGACCGGGTAGACGACGCGCTCGGGCAGCCGGCGGCGCAGCGTCTCGGCCAGCTTGTCCCGGCCCGGGAGCGAGACGACGTAGGTGGGCGTGCGCTGCAGCATCGTCACGTGCTCGGCCTGCGGAGCGAGGCTGGGCACCAGCGTGACCGCGGTCGCGCCGCTGCCGATGACGACGACCCGTTTGCCGGTGACGTCGAGGTCCTCGGGCCAGTGCTGCGGGTGCACGACCTGCCCGCGGAAGCTCTCCGCGCCCTCGAAGCGGGGGGTGAAGCCCTCGTCGTAGCGGTAGTAGCCCGAGCAGACCGACAGCCAGGAGCAGGTGAACGTCAGCTGCTCACCGGTGTCCGTGCGCTCGGCGGTCACCGTCCACAGCGCGTCGGCCGACGACCACTCGGCACCGAGCACGCGGTGGTGGTAGCGGACCTTGGCGTCGACGCCGTACTCGCGCGAGGTCTCCTCGATGTAGCGGCGGATCGAGGTGCCGTCGGCGATGGCCTGCGGGTCGGTCCACGGCCGGAACGAGTAGCCGAGGGTGAACATGTCGGAGTCCGAGCGGATGCCGGGGTAGCGGAACAGGTCCCAGGTGCCGCCCATCGCCCCACGGGCCTCGAGGACGGCGTAGCTGGTGCCGGGGCGCTCCTGCTCCAGGTGGCAGGCCGCGCCGATGCCGGACAGGCCGGCCCCGACGATGAGGACGTCGACGTGCTCTGCAGTCATCGGGCTCCCGCTCTCCGTGGTGTCTCCCTGCATCGTGCACCGTGCCGACGTCGTTGTCGACACAGTGTCGACCAGCTCAACGACCTGTCGACGGGGAGGTTGCGCTCAGGCCGGGACGTCGTCCGAGCCGTAGATGGTGCGCAGCCAGACGGTGAGCAGGACGTCGACCAGGTCGTCCTCGGCCAGCGCTGGTGCGCGGCCGGCGACGGAGGCCTGGATGACCCGCTCGTTCATCCAGTTGAGGGCGACGGCGAGGTCGCGCGCCGGCGGCCCCGGCGGCGCGGCGCCCCGCGCCCGCTCGGCCTCGATCGCCGCGGCCGTCTCCGCGACGAAGTCCTCCATCACCGCCGACCACAGCGTCTGCACCTCGGGGCTGGCCGCGAGCAGCTCGGTGGCCGCCGCGGTCATCGCGCGGTGGTCGCGGAAGGTGTCGCGCACGGTGACCAGCGCGGCACGCCACGCGTCGCGGGCACCGCTCGCCCCGGCGAGCGCGGCGGTGCGGGCGGTCCGCGCCTCGGCGACCACCCGGTCCAGCAGCGCGAGGACGACCGCCTCCTTGGAGGCGAAGTAGAAGTAGAACGTCGAGCGCGAGATCCCGGCCCCGCGGGCGAGGTCGTCGACGGAGATCTCGGCCAGCGGCCGCTCCTCCAGCAGGCGTTCCGCGGTGGCCAGCAGCGCCCGCTCGCGGTCGTCGCCGGACGGCCGGCGCGCCCGCCGGCCACGGTCGGTGCCGGCATCAGGGGTGGCCATGGACCGGACGCTATCGGTCGTCGAGCCTCTCGACGCCGCGTCGAGTCGACCCCTCCCCCGTCAGGGCAGGCGCCAGACCGTCGTCCGGCGCAGCCCCGGGCCCTCCGTCTCGGGGATCTCGTACACGGCCGCCTCGGCCAGCCGGTCATGCGGGAGGTAGGGCCGCCCGGGGTCCCCGACGTAGACCGCACACCCGGCGTCCCGTGCCCGGCGGAGGAAGGGCAGCACCCGCTCGGTCATGACGCGGTCGTAGCAGACGTCGCCGGCGAGGACGACGTCCACCGGGGGCACCGGGTGGCCGAGGACGTCCCCCAGCACGCTGATGCCCGCGACGCCGTTGAGGACGGCGTTGACGCCGATCGCCGTCCGGCTGAACGGGTCGACGTCACTGGCCAGCACCCGGGTCGCGCCCGCGAGCCGCGCCGCGACGGCGACCAGCCCGCTCCCCGAGCCGAGGTCGAGCACCGCCCGGCCGGCGACGAGCTCCGGGGCGTCGAGCACGAAGCGGGCCAGGGCCTGACCGCCGGGCCACGCGGCCGCCCAGAACGGCGGGGCGTCCCCCGCGCCGCCCGCCGAGACCTCCATCGCCTCCCAGAGGGCGACGACGTCGTCGGCCACGTGCAGGCGGACCTCGGGGACCGAGGACGGGCGGCGCACCGCCGTCTGGGCGCGGACGAAGCCGGCGGGCACCGGGGCGGAACTCACGCCGGCCAGTCCATCACCCACCGGGTGCGGGGCCCTCGCGGGCCCCGCACCTCAGTACCAGCCGGTGGACTGCGAGTGGGCCCAGGCGCCGCAGGGGCTGCCGTAGCGGTTCTCGATGTAGATGAGGCCGGCGTCGATCTGGCGGTAGCCGTTGCTGGTCTTGGCGATCCCGGTGCCGGCCCACGTGGAGTTGAGGAACTGCGGGATGCCGTACGCGGTGCTCGTCGGGTTCTGCGCGTTGGGGTTCCAGCCGCTCTCCCGGCCCCAGAGCCGCTCGAGGCAGGAGAACTCCGACGAGCTGCCGACCTGCGCCAGGGCGTAGTCCTTGAACGACCCCTGCCCGCCACCGGAGGACGACGAGGGCGCGGGCGCCGGGGCGGGGGCGGGCGCGCTCGCGGCCTCCTCCGCCTCCTCCGCGGCCTCCGCGGCAGCGGCCTCCGCCCGGGCCTCCGCCTCGGCGGCGGCAGCGGCCTCCGCTGCGGCCTGGGCCTCGGCGGCGGCCTGGGCCTCCGCGGCGGCGCGCGCGGCCGCCTCCGCGGCGGCGGCCTCGGCGGCCAGCCGGTCGAGCTCGGCCTGGTCGGCGGCCTGCTGCGCCTGCGCGGCCCCGACCGCCTGGGCGCCCCGCTCGGAACGCGAGGCGGCGAGGTCGCCGAGCGGTGTCAGGTCGGGGGAGCTGGCCGCAGCGGGGGCGACGTCGTCGATGCCGAGCGCCTGGGCGACGCTCACCGACTCGGGCACGGGCGCAGCGTCGGCGGACGCCGGCGCCTCACCGGTGGCCATGACGCTGACGAGGATGCCGCCGGCGGCGGCTGCGGCGAGGAGGAATCCGGGACGGCGCGGGCCCAGCGGCGAGCTGGAGCGGCGGAACCGGGCGGTGTGCTGCGAGGACATGCGGGAGGAACTCCGAGGGAGAGTGCGCACGCGACACCCACCCCGTCGGAGGGGAGGCACGGGCGGTGCTGGTGTCTTCGGGACCCGGGCGCGCGGGAGGCGCCGACCCGGGGGCGGAGCAGGTGCTGGGGACCGGTTACGCGAGCTGGACGCGCGGTCGGCGGCACCTGCGGGCCGCGGGAGCCCGGAGGCAGGGCATGCGGAGACTCTCCACTTCTTCCGTGGCCGCCTACCGAGTTAGCTGACGGGTTCGGGAGGGAAGACGCCCTACCCACCTCCGAGCAGTGCTCGGCGGCGGGATTCACCCCAGTACTGCGGTGGGTCCCCGGCTCGCGCCCGCGAAGGCAGGCACGACTCGGCGGCGTCCAGCCGAACTCCCCGGATGGGGACGAGACGACCGGCCGGACGGGGACACGGTATGTCCGTTACCGGCCCGTGACAATGCCGGACGGCGAATCCGCTGCGTGACGGATCTCGCCCCAGCGGTCCCAGGGACCCCGAGCGGCCCGCCGCCCCGACCCTGGGTGACGTCCGTCGCCGTCGTGCGGCCGCCCGAGCGGTTCAGGAGGCGATGGGCTGCCGCTCGACGGCGACGACCGTCAGCGGTGCCGGGACCCCGGCCGTGACCACCTCGAGAGCCGCGCCGACGTGCTCGCGCAGCTGCTCCAGCGAGTCCCACGCCCGGTCCCGCTGCCGGCGTGCCTCGGCGGCCTCTGCCCGCAGTGCCGCCACCTCCTGCGCCCACGCCGCCTCGGCGGCCTCGCGCTCCCGCCGGGCCTCGGCCAGCGCCGTCGCCGCCTCCTCGCGGACAGCCTCGGCGGCCGTACGCAGGCCGGCGACGTTGGCCAGGCGGGCCTCCGCCTCCTCGCGTGCCTCGTCCCGGATGCGCTCCGCCTCGGCCGCGGCAGCCGCGGTGATCGCCGCGGCGCTCTCGGCGGCGCGCACGAGGAGTTGCTGGACCTGGTCCGCGCGCGGTTGCTCGGCGCGCTCCCGGGCGGTCTGCGCGAGGCGGAGGCGGGCGTTCGCCAGCTCGGCGGAGCAGGCCGCGTACCGGCTGATCAGGTGGTCGCTCTCGCGCCGGGCGAGGGCGATCTCCGCCTCGGCCCAGGCGACGTAGTTGTCGACCTGCATCCGGTCGTAGCCGCGGAGGGCGCCCCGGAAGCACGGGGCCGTGCTGAGCAGCCCGTCGAGCCCCCCGGGGACGGCGCCGCCGCCGTCGGGGGCTCCCGACGACGACCCCTCGGCTCCCGGTGCGACCAGGGCCGCAGCTCGCAGCGACATCGCGTCCCCCTCTGGACTCCCCACCGCGGCCCGTCCCCCGTGCCCCGGTGGTCAGAGAGTGCGGGACGGGCGAGGGCGGCGGGACACCGCGGCTGATCACAGATCGGGCACGATCGGGGTGTCGCACCGGCGGTGCGGGTGTCGTGACGCAGCGCAGCCACACGAGCTCACGGGGGCGCGCCGACAGCCCGGATCGACAGTCCCGGCGGCGGCCGGCCGCCGGGACCACGTCGTCAGAGCCCGGAACCACCCGACATGGGCCGGATCATCGACTCCTGCGTGCAGGTGGCCACGAGCCGGCCGTCCTCGGTGAACACCTCGCCGACGCCGAAGGCCCGGCCGCCGCCGGTGAACGTGCTCCGCAGCGAGTACAGCAACCACTCCCCCGCGGCGACGTCGTCGTGGAAGAACAGCGCGTGGCTCAGGACGCCGGTCGACAGGTCGCGGTGGGCGCGGGACAGGCCGACCCCCTCGTGCGGGCGCATGGCCGTGCCGATGAACGAGTTGGTGCTCGCCCAGGTCAGCAGAGCCTGCGAGACGTCCCGCTCGGTGCGGTCGGTGGCCCAGCGGGACCAGTACTGCAGCTCGGCCGGGCCGACGAGGGCGGGATCGAAGAGGTCGACCTCGCCCACGGTGCGCTGCTCGTGGCCCACCAGGTAGCTGTCCTGCGCCGCGGCCGCGTCCGGACCGCCGCTCACCGGCGGCTCGCTGTCGTGGCGGATGACGTCGGCCTCGTCGGCGCCGAGCAGCAGCAGCGAGCGGGCCAGCTTCCGCTCCCCCTGGCTGACCGTCACGGTGATGCTGGCCAGCGACCGCCCCTCGTGGAACCGGTCCACCTCCAGTGCCACCGGCTGGTCCGCGCGTCCGGTCCGGGCGAAGGTCGAGTGCACCGACGTCACGCGCTTGCCGCCGGCCTCGGCGGTCGCGGCCACGATCGCCTGCGCGATCATCTGCGCGCCCGCGACGACCGGCCCCTCGGTGGCGAGGCACTGCCCCTCATAGCGGCCCTCGCCGGCCTTCTCGAGCTGGAGGACGCGCAGGACGTCGTCGACGGTGGGACGGGCGGCCGTCTCGCTCACGCCTGGACTCCGTTCGCGCTGGCCTTCTTCTCGGCCTGGATGGTGCCCTGGATGCCGTCCTCGGGGCGCGCGCCGGGGTAGCCGTCCTCGTGGATGGTCGACCAGTGGGCGTGGTTGAGCTCGTGGAGGGTGAAGCAGGCCTTCAGCGCGTTCTGGAAGCCCATGTTGTCGACCGACTGGTTGACCGACTCCTTGATGAGCAGGGAGGTCACGGTCGGCAGGGCGGCGATGCGGCGGGCCAGCGTCAGCGTGCCGTCGGCGAGCTCCTCGCGCGGGAAGACCTTGCTCACCATGCCCATCTGGTGCGCCTCGGCGGCGTCGATGGAGTCACCGGTGAGCAGCAGCTCCTTGGTCTTGCGCGGGCCGAACTCCCACGGGTGGGCGAAGTACTCCACGCCGCACATGCCCAGCCGCTGGCCGACCACGTCGGAGAAGACGGCGTCCTCGGCGGCCACGATCAGGTCGCAGGCCCACATCAGCATGAGCCCGGCGGACATGACGTTGCCGTGCACCTCGGAGATGGTGATCTTGCGCAGGTCGCGCCACCGGCGGGTGTTCTGGAAGAAGTAGTGCCATTCCTGCAGGAACAGCTTCTCCGGGCCCAGCCGGGTGCCGCCGTTGATCTGCATGGAGGGGTGCCGGTCGGGGCCCGGCAGGTACTCGGCCATGGACTGCTTGGAACCGGTGTCGTGGCCGGCGGAGAACATCGTGCCCTCGGCACCGAGGATGATCACTCGCACCTGGTCGTCGGCCTCCGCGGCGACGAACGCCTCGTCGAGCTCGACGAGCATGCCGCGGTTCTGCGCGTTGCGCTGCTTCGGCCGGTTCAGGTTGATCCGGACGATCGCACCGTCGTCGTAGGACTCCGTGGTGATGAACTTGTACTCCGCCATGCGGACGCGCCGCCTCTCCGCCCGGCGCCCTCGCCGGGGTCGGTCCGATCGGATGGGTTCGTGGTGCAGACACGGCCGAGGCGCCGGCCGGACGGTCGAGCTCGTCCGGCCGACGCCTCAGCAGCGGGTCACGGCCCCGGGGCGGGGCCCGGCGTTCAGGCGGCGATGACCTTGTCGTCGGCCGCGAAGCCGAAGAGCTTGTTCAGGTTGCCGCCCATGACCTT
>NZ_JABGCI010000149.1 GCF_019799905.1 Trujillonella endophytica
ATTCGTCTGACCTAATAGCTGCCAAACGTGTAATATTTATAGGCTACGGCAGGGACCAAAGAGAAATAAGAATTGGGCTCCCAACGTAAATACTAAAAATACCTATTTACGTTAATTATAATTCACTCCACTAAAGAATTATAATTGCACTCCCTATCTTATTCGAAATTATATTTTGAGCTCTCTGTTATTAAATACTTATTAATCTCCCCACGTTAAGATTACAGACACCCGTTGATTAAATTAAATTACTGACAATTTTATTTAATCAACATCTATTAATCTCCTTGAGACCTTCCACTTAACTTATTTGATATGTCGGATACAAAATCCACCTGCAGGGTTTGACATAATCAAAACTTATAAGTATCCTCAAGGGGGTATCATCAATCCCTATAACAGGACGTGGATTCCGTTAATAATTAATATTCACCATACATTTAATGTCGTTACCCAACTCACTGAGTTAATTGACCAATAAAAGATCTCACTCTTTGTGAATCAAAATAACTAACACTAAATGTATGTGCCTATCAAATATTTCGGGATTAAGAGCATAAGTACTCATAATAACCATGAGGTATTAATTGTCTTACAAATCAGTATAAAACAATCACCTCAAGACAGTCCCATTCAATACACACAAGTGTACTAGCACAAGAAGTTGGAACTTGACCATTCTCCATAATCAAGATAGGCCTGATAAAATCTTGGGCCACAATCC
>NZ_JABGCI010000150.1 GCF_019799905.1 Trujillonella endophytica
ACGAGTAATTTCCATGTTAATCAATTTTTAACTAAATATAATTAAATTTTTATCTTTAATTTTTTATATCTTTTAATAAGTAAGAGATTTGAACTCCTGTCGTAAATTACGATTCATAGCTCAAATATGACCCAATCGACCACTCTGGCAACTTATTCTTGATATTTTAAACTCGAAAATATTAAATTTTCTCTTATTACTCTTAAGCTTACCTTATAAGGGAACTCTTTATTAATGTAACATAATTACATCTTTTAAATAATTCACTAGTAAAATTGTAAATACATATGCTTGAATTACTGCAATCGCTAACTCTAATAAATAAATCATTGTTAATAATCCAAATAATCCAAATCCTAATAACATTAGTAATCATGATAAACTTCCAAATGTATAAATTAATGATGCTACAATCTCTACTAATAAATGACCTGATAATAGATTCGCTCCTAATCTTAATCCTAATGAAATAGCTCTTGATGAATATGATAATAATTCAATAAAAAATAATACAATTAACATTGCTACTGGTGCTCCATTTGGTAAAAATAATGCAAAGAAATTCATTTTATGTAATTTTAAACCTAATAATGTTGTACCAATAATAATCCCTGTACTAATTCCAATTGTATATACTAACTGAGAATTAATCGCTGTTCCCATTGGAAACATACCAAAAATATTTGTAATAATTAATAATGAAAAAATCATAAATACA
>NZ_JABGCI010000151.1 GCF_019799905.1 Trujillonella endophytica
CAGCCGGGACACCCCGCCCCGGCTCTTCCCCGCAGGAGAACGACATGACCGCCACCCGCAACAAGCGCACCGCCCGCAAGGTCCTGGGCTCCCTCGGTGTCCTGGGTGCCGCCGCCGCCGTTGCCGGCCTGGGCACCTTCGGCACCTTCACCGACTCCACCACCCCGATCTCCACCGAGGTCGCCTCCGGCACCGTGGACATCGACCTGGCCAACCCCGGGTTCGCCATCCCCGCCACCACCACCAACTTCGTCCCCGGCGACTCGATGACCCGGGCGGTCACCCTCAGCAACACCGGCTCCTCGGCACTGTCGACGGTCTCCCTCGGCGTCACCGCCACGGCCTCCAGCGTCCTGAACACCGACACCACCAACGGCCTGCAGCTGCAGGTCCGGTCCTGCTCGCAGGCCTGGACCCAGGGCGGCACCGCCCAGGCGCCCACCTACACCTGCGCCGGCACCACCACCGAGCGCTTCGCCGGCCCCGTCATCGGCAACCGCACCCTGACCGGCCTCAACAGCCTCAACCCCGGCGGCACCGACTACCTGACCTTCTCCATCAGCCTGCCCACCGCCGCCGACAACACCTTCCAGGGCAAGTCGAGCTCCCTGAGCCTGGTCTTCACCGGCACCCAGCGCGCCGCCACCGCCCGCTGATCCGCCGTCCGCCCAGACGCTCCACCGAACCCCGGAGACCCACCATGACCGCCGTCCTCCCC
>NZ_JABGCI010000152.1 GCF_019799905.1 Trujillonella endophytica
ATATCTTATTAATCGTTGTTTTAGTTTGTTGAATGATTTCTTCAGCTGTTGTTAATTTTAACGAATATAATAACCATTTCTCTATGAAATATTTAAATCATGGTATGGTTTTAGAAATTGTTTGAACTATTTTCCCTTGTTTAATCTTATTAATGATCGCTTCTCCTTCTTTCATTTTATTATATTTAAATGATGAAGTTGTTTTACCTGCTATGCTTGTTAAAGCTATTGGTTATCAATGATATTGATCATATGAATTATCTGATTTCTTAAATACTCTTACTAATCAAACTATTGAATTTGATTCTTATTTATTAAATGATGAAATGTTAGAATTAGGTCAAATGAGATGATTAGATGTTGATCTATGATTATATGTTCCTACTAATCTTCATATTAGATTTATTATTCTTTCTATGGATGTTATTCATGATTTCGCTGTTCCTTCATTAGGTATTAAAATTGATGCTAATCCTGGTAGATTAAATATGCTATCTGTTATTATTAATAGAAATGGTGTTTTCTATGGTATGTGTTCAGAATTATGTGGTGTTGGTCATTCTATGATGCCTATTAAAATTGAATCTGTTAATGTAGAAGATTTCTTAAGTAATATTATGGAATATTAAATAATTTTATAACATTATTTTGTTTTATTAACTTAAAATTATTTTGTATTATTAACTTAAAATTGTTTGCTGTATAATTAGTATAA
>NZ_JABGCI010000153.1 GCF_019799905.1 Trujillonella endophytica
GGTCTGCCAGATCTTCCAATGCGGCCATACAGCAGGCCTGGGAAGAGGTTCATTATGTGGAGACGAACTTGGAAGAATGTGACTCGCTCAACCGAGATGAGATGAGGCAGCGACTGATCGCTCTCAAGGGTGAGGAGTTTTACAAGATTATGGTAAGCAATCGTCCTTGGGTCATGGACGATCAGAGCATTGTGCCCAAGCCTACCTTCTTCTTTGGTGACGCGGTCCCTGACGACTCGTCATTCCAAAGGAGATGCTTTCAGTTCTCTTACACGGCTAATGGTGAGGAGAGAACCATTTCCACCCGGTCGACTTTTGATCGTACTATCTCGATCATGAGTCTTTCTCCCACATGCTCCAAGAGAGAAGATCCTCCAAGCTGGGTGAAGAGGACCAATGTGGTCAAGACCGGTGTTTTTGTTGGCGGACCTCCCGGTTATGCAGAGAAGTCGCCTGTCCGTCTGGACATGTTGATGCCGGCCAGTGGCTACCAAGGTTCTGATCATCCATCAGTCGATTTGAGACCGGTGGGCCTTGGTATCTTCAGCGGTGACGGCAGCAATTGGGTGAGCCCCTTTCGGCTTCGCGGCCGTTTCAGTGCTGACTCATACTGGGAGTCATGGACTGAACACATCCTGCAGATTGGCGGCGCCATTCTGAAGGAGGCTGGGATTTTTGACGCGGTTCGCGCTTTCCGGCAAACCGTCTTT
>NZ_JABGCI010000154.1 GCF_019799905.1 Trujillonella endophytica
CGTAAAGCTGAAACGTTGGTTTGACTTTGAACGTTAACTTAAAACTTAGAAAATTAGCCTCCAAGCGTCCAAATCGAGCGAATGGGCTCCGTCGCCTTCAAAACTTGAGGGACACGAGCCCCTCATCATTCGTGAGTTGCCGGAACCGACGGCTCGAGATTCTGACTCCGGGATTCCACATAAAGTTGAAACATAGGTTTGACTTTGAACGTTAACTTGAAACTTAGAAAATTAGCCTCCGAGCGCCCAAACCGAGAGAATGGGCTCCGTTGCCTGCGAAAATGGACGGACTCGTGCCCCCCCATCAATCGTGAGTTGCCAGAACTGACGGCTCGAGATTCCGACTCGCGGAGTGCTCGTAAAGCTGAAACGTTGGTTTGACTTTAAACGTTAACTTAAAACTTAGAAAATTAGCCTCCGAACGCCCAAACCGAGCGAACTGAATCCGTTGCCAGCGAAACTGAGTGGACACGAGCCCCCCGTCATTCGTGACTTGCCGAAACTGACGGCTTGAGATTCCGACTCCCGGATTGCTCAAAAAGCTAAAACGTTTGTTTGATTGTGAACGTTAACTTAAAACTTAGAAAATTAGCCTCCGAGCGCCCAAACCGAGCGAATGGGCTCCGTTGCCTGCGAAAATGGTCAGACAGGAGCCGCCCCATCATTCGTGAGATGCCACATCTAACGGCTCGAGATTCCGACTCCCGG
>NZ_JABGCI010000155.1 GCF_019799905.1 Trujillonella endophytica
TGTGCGTCGACTTCCGAGACTTGAACAAGGCATGCCCTAAAGACGACTTTCCATTACCTCATATCGATGAGCTCGTAGACAATACTGCAGGCCATGCCCTCCTCTCATTTATGGATGGTTTCTCCGGTTATAACCAAGTCAAAATGGCACCAGAAGACAGGGAGAAGACTTCTTTCATCACCCAATGGGGTACGTACTGTTACAAGGTAATGCCTTTCGGTCTAAAGAATGCCGGGGCTACTTACCAAAGAGCAGCTACTACTCTATTGCATGACATGATTCACAAAGAAGTCGAGGTATATGTGGACGACATGATAGTGAAATCCGTAGACAGAGAAGGACACTTTCAAGCCCTCCAAAAATTCTTGGAAAGAGCCAGAAAATACAACCTCCGTTTGAATCCACAGAAATGCGCCTTTGGAGTTACCGCAGGAAAGCTACTCGGTTTCATGATCACTCAGCGAGGCATCGAAGTAGACCCTACAAAGATCAAGGCCATACAGGAAATGGAGCCACCAAAGACGGAGAAAGAAATAAGGGGCTTTCTCGGCCGAATTCAATACATCAGTCGGTTCATTTCGCAGTTAACCATGGTCTGTGAACCTATCTTCAAGCTACTCAAGAAGGGAGCTCCGAAAGAAAGGAACGAGAACTGTCAAAAGGCGTTCGATACTATCAAGGAGTATTTGAGCAATCCACCCA
>NZ_JABGCI010000156.1 GCF_019799905.1 Trujillonella endophytica
CCTATCTCCCATCGAATGTTCTCACTGGCATCTTTATATAGATAAAAGACCCAATCCCTTACTGACTCGGCGTCCGGCAAATCCAATCGACGTGTGCAATAGTGGGAAGGTTTGTAATTCGGGTAGTGACTCGGATGCAAGAGACTCAAACGTTCCATAAGCCACATTTGTAAAAGTAAGGGGCTACCTTGAAGTGTAAATGCCGAACCTCGACGAGCCGCATCCAAACCATTCAAGGTCTCAGCTAACACCATGGGCACGATATTTTTGGATTCAGAAAGGGGAAGAAGTAGTTCGCAAAGTTGGATAGGAACCAACAACGAACCACTAGCCAAAAGGTACCGACCTAAGAGACAAATGGCTAAGGCATGTTGCCTAGGCTTAGTCAAAGAGACCCGTGCGTCGTAGTGAAGAAAAGCACAAGCCAAGCTCTCCAAATTAATAAATCCCCCATGAATAAAACTCATAATGGAGGACTTAGGGACCTCTAAAAGATTAACTAAGGTATCTAAGTAACACCTCCTAACAGTGGGATAAACGAAAGGACCTATGGGTTTAACTCCGAAAAGAACGCAAAAATCTTCAAAAATGGGACATAACTCATCAAATTGAAACCTAAAAATGTGTACCTTGTCGTCCCAAAAGTAGGTGGTAGCCCTCAGAAAACTATCATTCATCTTGAGGTGCCTCAAAGAAAA
>NZ_JABGCI010000017.1 GCF_019799905.1 Trujillonella endophytica
CCGCCGTCGTCGTCGTCCCCGCCGAGGCTCCCGCCGCCGCAGGCGCTCAGTGCGAGTCCGCCGGCCCCCACCCCCAGGGCACCCAGGAGCTGACGGCGGGACAGGTCGGGCAGGGCCATGGGGGTCTCCGCAAGGGGTCCGGACGTGCTACAGCTACACGTCTGTTCTGGAGAATGCTGTAGAGCGCACTTGATTGTGTCAAGCGCCACAGTAGGTGAGGGCGCACCGTTACCGAGTCGTTGCCGACCCCGGCCTCCGTCGTCCGGGGGACGCGGGCGCAGGGGGTGGGGATGCCACGATGGTGGACGTGGAGGCAGTCGACGAGCCGTTCGTCACACGCCGTCAGGAGCTGGGGGCCGCGAGTGCGCGCAGCCTGCTGCTCACCGTGCTCGGCGAGTTCGTGCTGCCCACCGGCCGTGCGGTGTGGACGGCGGCGCTGATCGAGCTGCTGGCCGAGCTCGACGTCGCCGAGAAGGCCGCCCGCCAGGCGATCATGCGGACGGCGGACTCGGGCTGGATCGCCTCGTCCCGGGTCGGCCGGGAGACCCGCTGGTCGCTGACCCCCGCCGGCACCCGCCTCCTGCGGGAGGGTAGCGAGCGGATCTACGGCTTCGCCACGGACGAGCGGCAGTGGGACGGCCGGTGGCTGGTCGCCCTGGTCGGTGTCCCGGAGAACAACCGCGCGCTGCGGCAGCGGCTGCGCACCCAGCTCGGGTGGGCCGGGCTCGGCTCGCCGTCGGCCGGCACCTGGGTCACGCCCTGGACGGGCCGGGAGCGGGAGGTGCGCGACGCCCTGGTCGACCTCGGCCTGCTGACCGGCAGCTGGACCTTCGTCGCCGGCGCCGGCGGGGTCGGCGACGAGCGCTCCCTCGCCCGCGCGGCCTGGGACCTCGACGACATCGAGGCGCGCTACGAGGACTTCCTCGAGCTGGTCGGCCGTCGGCGTCCCCGTACCGACCGGCAGGCACTGGTCGCGCAGGTCCGGCTCGTGCAGGAGTGGCGGCGCTTCCCGCTGCTGGACCCCGGCCTGCCGCGGGAGCTCCTCCCGCCGCGGTGGAGCGGCAACCGCGCCGCGGAGGTCTTCCGCGAGCGGCACGCCGCCTGGGCCCCGAGGGCCCAGGCGGCGTGGGCGGAACTCGCCCGCGAGGACTGACACGGTCCGCTCCGCGTTACGCCGGGACGGGGTGGTCGGCCAGCCATGCGCGGCCGGCCTCGGTGATGACCCGGACGTCCTTCTCGGCCTGCAGCAGCGGCGGGTCCTGTCGGTAGAGGTGGGCGACGAGGCGGTTGTCGGGCGCGAGTTGGCGGGCGATCTGGTGCGCCTCCAGCTTGTGGAGGCGCCCGCCGGGGGCCTCGGCGAAGCGCTTCAGCAGCGCCGCCTGTGCCTCCTCCGGGTCCCGGCGGGGAGTCGGGGCCGCCGGCGCGGGCTCCTCGTCGAGCAACGCGGTGACCGCGCGGGAGAAGGTCTGCACCAGGTCGCGGATGCGGTCGTCGCGCGAGGGTGCGCCGACGTCGCCGCCGGCGCCCTGCCAGGTCCGCTGCGGGTGCCGGCGGAGGTACTCCTGCTCGAGCTCGAGCATCCGCTCGGTGTGCGTGCGGAACTGGTCGGCGGTGCCGTGCAGGAAGACCCAGTGCCGCATGGCATGGGCGTGGACCCCCTGGCGCTCGAGTTCGTCGTCGGACAGCTCGCGGGCGGGCACGCCCGGTCGGTCGGTCATGGCGCTCCTTGATGTGGATCGGTCCGGTGTGATCCGGCTCTCATCGTCCTGTGAGTGGCCTGCGCTGTCACGCCGAGGCGTCCTCGGTCCCGGTCGCCGCGCGGGCCAGTGCCTCGGCCAGCTCGGCCGGCCGGGTGAACACCGACTCGTGACTGCCCGGCACGGTGACCGGGGTGGCCCCGATGCGGTCGGGGAAGCGCGGCGTCCAGGCGAACTCGCCGGGCGGCAGGGCCGTGTCCCCGGTCGAGTACACGTAGTGCAGCGGGACCCCGAGGTCGCGGTAGGCGTTCCCGCCGACGGGCTCGTCGGTGAAGGTCCGGTAGGGCTGCGGGCGCAGGACGGAGTGCACGACGGCAGCCGTGGCGGGGGCGGCGTCGTCCATGAAGCCGTTCTGGAAGACCTCGAGCGGCAGCGCCACGGTGTCGTCGTCCGAGGCCGCGGCCAGCGAGGCGAAGAGCTCCTGGTAGGCCGGGGGCACCTCGTCGTTCAGCGAGCGGCCGGCCTCGGGCACGAAGGCGCTCCAGAAGACGACGCCGGCCAGCCGGTCGGCCAGCCGCGGGGCCGCGCCGGCGATCACGTAGCCGCCCCAGCTGTGGCCGACGAGCGTGACGTCGCGGCGGTCGGTCGACTCCACGTGGGCCACGAGTGCCTCGACGCAGTCGGCGAGGGTGACGCCGCGCGCGTCGTCGTCGATCCCCAGGCCGGGGCTGGTGACCGCGCTGACCCGGTGGCCGGCGGCGCGCAACCGCTGGGCCACCGGCTGCCAGGACCAGCCGCCGTGCCAGGCGCCGTGCTGCAGGACGAAGTCCGCCATGTCCGTTCCTCCTCGTCGAGGGCCGGCGGCCGCGGGTGGCGCGCCGGGAAGCGCGTCAGGGGTCGTGCCGGTCGAGCACCTCGCGGACGTACCGGTCGGCGGGGCCCTCGAGCGCCTCGTGGGCGGCCAGGAACAGGGCGTGCGCGCGGGCGCCGGGCCAGCTCTCGGGCAGCAGCTCGGCGGGCAGGTCCGGGTCGCGGAAGGGGAAGCGGCGGTAGGCGGAGATGAGCCCGATCCGCCGGCGCAGCGCCTCGGCGCCGG
Organism: Trujillonella endophytica; assembly: GCF_019799905.1. Taxonomy (GTDB): domain Bacteria; phylum Actinomycetota; class Actinomycetes; order Mycobacteriales; family Geodermatophilaceae; genus Trujillonella; species Trujillonella endophyticus_A. The sequence goes on from NZ_JABGCI010000017.1 coordinate 2,794, forward strand.
GCAGGGTGGCGAGCTCGGCGGCGGGCGGCAGGTTCTCCAGTTCGGTCACCAGCTCGGCGTAGTCGCGGCCCAGCGTGTCGAGGTCCCAGCAGCGGGCGGCCATCCGCCGGTCGGCCTCGCGGCCGTGGCTGCGGGCGGTGAGCAGCTCCACCCGGGTGGCCGGGGTGCCGGCCAGGGTCTCCTCCGCGGCGCTCAGTCGCGGGTGGGGGCTGAGCCAGACCGACGGCGCCAGCGGCCCGAAGCCCAGCCAGGACAGCGCCCGGCGCACCCGCTCGCGCTCGGCACGCTCGGCCTCGGGGACGGCGTAGAGCACCATGCGCCACTCGCCGTCCCACTCCGCGTGCCCGCGGTCGAGGATGCGGGCGCGGCCCTCGTCCAGCAGCCGCCAGCTCTGCTCGGTCAGCTCGTAGACGGTCTGCCGGCCGTCGCGGCGGGTGGCGAACCACCCCTCCCGGCGCATCCGGGAGAGCACGACGCGGGCAGTGCTCTCGCCGATGCCGAAGACGCCGAGCAGCTCGCCGAGAGCCTGCATGCGGGCGGCACCCCCGAGATAGCGCAGGTGGTCACCGTAGAGGTCGAACAGGACCGAGCGGGGCTTCACGTCGGTGCGCCTCCGATCCGGCGGCGAGTGCCTCTGTCGCGACGACAGTAATGTGTGCCATCATCGAGCCGCCCGTCAAGCAAGTGACACATGTTGCCTCGGCCGGAGGTCGGGGCGGCACCCGTCCCCAGGGGGATCGATGCGGATCGCGGTGCTCGGTGGTGGCCCCGGAGGGCTGTTCGCCGCCGCTCTGGCCAGGAGCTCGGACCCCACCCGTGAGGTCACGGTGTTCGAGCGCAACCGCGCCGAGGACACGTTCGGCTTCGGCGTGGTCTTCTCCGACGCGACGTTGGCGGAGATCCACGCGGCGGACCCGGTGCTGCGCACCGCGCTCACCGAGCACGGCGTGCACTGGGACCCGATCGAGCTGCGGCTGCACGGTCAGCGGCTGTCCTGCGGCGGCAACGGCATGGCCGCCGTCGAGCGGCGCACCCTGCTCCGGCTGCTGCAGGAGCGGGCGATCGGCACCGGCGTCGACGTCCGCTTCAACACCGAGGCCGCCCCCGACGAGCTGCTCGCCGCGGGCTACGACCTGGTGGTCGCCGCCGACGGGGCGAACTCCCGGCTGCGCAACCGCTTCCCGGAGGTCTTCGGCGCGACGGTCGAGACCGCGACCGCGAAGTTCGTCTGGCTCGGCACCACGTACCCGTTCGACGGGCTGACCTTCGTGCACGAGCGCGGGCCGCATGGGGTCTTCGCCGTCCACGGCTACCCGATCGGCAACGGCGTCTCCACGTTCATCGTCGAGACCGACGAGGCCTCCTGGCGGGCCGCCGGCCTCGACGAGTTCGACGTCACCCAGCCGCCCGGGCCGAGTGACGAGAAGACGAGGGACTACCTCCAGGAGCTGTTCGCGCCGCAGATCGACGGCGCCCCGCTGCTGGTGAACAACTCGCGGTGGGCGAACTTCCGCACGCTGCGCACCGCCCGCTGGACGCACCGGGCCGGCGGCACCGGCATCGCGCTGCTCGGCGACGCCGCGCACACCGCGCACTTCTCCGTCGGCTCCGGCACGAAGATGGCGATGGAGGACGCGATCGCCCTGGTCGCGGCCCTCGACCGGCACGGGGACGACGTCGACGCCGCGCTGGCCGGCTACGCCGAGGTACGCCGCCCGCAGGTGGCGCGGATCCAGGACTCGGCGCGGCCGAGCCTCTCCTGGTGGGAGCACTTCGGCCGCAGCCACGACGCGATGCCGCCGTGGCAGTTCGCCTACCACTTCTTCACCCGCAGCCTGCCCGACGCCAAGCTGCGCCGGCGCGACGCCGGCTTCGTCGACGAGGTGCACCGCGCCTGGGCCGCCGAGCACGGCGCCGGGCCGCTGGAGAGCCCGGGCGAGGTCGCCGGCCGCCGGCTGCCCGGCCGGGTCGTGGAGCTGCGGGACGGCGCGGTCGCGCTGCCGGACGGCCCGCTGCCGCTGCGCGCCGACGCCCCGGCGGCGGCGGGGGAGGCCTGGGGCCTGGCGGTCGCCGCGCCCGACGAGGAGGCGGGGATGGCCGACGCCCTCGCCGCGGTGGCGCGGGGCGCGGCGGCCGGCGCGGCGCTCGTCGCGGTCTCCGGCGGTACCCCGCTGACCCGGCGGCTGCTGTGCGAGGCCGCCCGCCTGGAGCACCGGGTCCCGGCGCTGCTGGTCGAGGACGCCGACCCCGACGTCTGGCTGACCGCGGTCCTCTCCGGCCGCACCGACCTGGTCGCCGCCCCGTGACCGGCCCTCTCCCCGGCATCGGATCCCATGCCCCCGTCTCCGCGCCGGACACGAGGGCAGGGGATCCCACGCCTGAGAGGGGCGACCGGCTCGCGCCGCTGTTCGCCCCGCGCGGGATCGCGGTCGTCGGCGCCTCGCGCGACCCGGCCAAGCTCGGCGCGGTGATGGCCCGCTCGCTGGCCGCCTTCCCGGGCACGGTCGCCGGGGTCAACGCCCGCGACGTCGACCCCGCCGCCGGCCGCTACGCCTCGGTCGCCGACGCCGCGGGGGCTGCCGGACCGCTCGACCTCGCCGTCCTCTGCGTCCCCGCCGCGGTGTCGGCGCAGGCGCTGGCGGACGCCGCCGCCGGCGGGGTGCGTGCCGCCCTGGTCTGCTCCGGCGGCTACGCCGAGGCCGGCGGGCCGGGCGTCGGGTTCCAGGCCGACCTCGTCGCCGCGGCCGCCGACAGCGGCGTCGCGCTGCTGGGACCCAACACCTCCGGCTTCCTCGCGCCCGGCCGCGGGCTCACCGCCTCCTTCGTCCCGGGCGCCGCCGCGGTGGCCAGCGGCCCGGTCGCGGTCGTCGCGGCCAGCGGCGGGGTGAACCACGCGCTCGCGTTCCTGCTGGCCGAGGCCGGCCTCGGGGTCTCGCTCGCGGTCGGGCTGGGCAACGCGGTCGACGTCACCGCCGCCGACGTCCTCACCCACCTGGTCTCGGACCCGGCCACCCGGGCGGTGGCGCTGCACGTCGAGTCGGTGACCGACGGGCCGGCGCTGGTCGCCGCCGTGCGCGCGGCCACCGCGCGGGTGCCGGTGGTCGCGCTGGTGGTGGGGCGCAACGACGTCGCCGAGTTCGCCCGCTCGCACACCGGCGCGCTGGCCACCTCGTGGCGGACGACCCGCGCCGCGCTGCGGGCCGCCGGCGCGGTGCTGGTCGACGACGAGCGGGAGCTGGTGGACGCGGTCGGCGCGCTCTCGGTGCTGCGGCTGGCGCCCGCGGCCGATCCCGGCGTCGGCGTGGTCACCGCCCAGGCGGGTCCGGGGCTGCTGCACGTGGACGGGCTGCGCGGCCGCGGCGTCGCCGTCCCCCCGGTCACCGGTGCCACCCGTGCCCGGCTGGCCGAGCTCCTGCCGCCGCTGACCTACCAGGCCAACCCGGTGGACACCGGCCGGCCGGGGCCCGGCTTCGCCGACGTGCTGGCCGCCGTCTCGGCCGACCCGGCGGTCGACCTGGTGAGCGCCTACGCGCTCTCCGAGCCCGACGCGCTGGACCTGCCGGCCGCGGTGCGCGCCGCCGGCGCCGGCCCCCTCGTGGTGGGCCTGGGCGGCCCGCCGGAGCAGGTGGTGCCCCAGCGCCGGGCGCTGCGCGAGCTCGGCGTGCCGGCGCTGACCAGCCCGGCCGCGCTGACCGCGGCGGTGGCCGCGCTGGTCGACGACGCTCGTGGACGGGCCGCGGCTCCCGAGTCGGCTCCCGTGCGGCCGGCCGCCGCCCCCATCCCCGCCGACCTCGACGAGGACCAGGCCAAGACGCTGCTGGCCGGCCTCGGCGTGCCCTGCCCGCCCCGCCGGGCCTGCGCCGACCGCGCCGCCGCGCACGCGGCGCTGGCGGAGCTGCCCGCCCCGCTGGCGGTGAAGCTGCTCGACGCCGCGGTGACGCACAAGAGCGACGTCGGGGGAGTGGTGCTCGGCGTCCGCGACGCCGCCGCGCTCGACGCCGCCCTCGACGCCCTGGAGGCGGCGGGCGCGACCCGGTTCCTCGTCGAGTCCATGGCCCCGCCCGGGCCGGACCTCATCGCGGGGGCCACCCGCGACCCGGTCTTCGGGCCCACGGTGCTGCTCGGGCTGGGCGGCGTGGTGGCCGAGGCGCTGGCCGACGTCGCCGTGGCCCCGGCACCCCTGACCGCGACGACGGCCGGCGCCCTGGCCGACGAGCTCGCCGGCCGCGCGCTGCTCGACGGCTTCCGCGGCGGCCCGGTGGCCGACCGCGCCGTGATCGGCGCGGTGCTGGCCGCGCTGGGCGACCTGCTGACCGCACATCCCGAGGTCGACGCGGTCGAGGTCAACCCGTTGCGGGTGACCGCCGACGGGCTGCTGGCGCTGGACGCCGTGGTGACCGTCGTCCCTGCCGCCGGACCGCGCGAGGAGGCGCACTGACGTGGTCGAGCACACGACGGCGACCCCGATCGCCGAGGGCACCGTGCCGTGGCCGGAGGAGCTGGCCCGCGAGTACACCGAGCGCGGCTGGTGGCGCGGCCGGTCGCTGGGGGCCGACCTGTACGAGGTGGCCGACCGCCGCCCCGCCCAGGTCGCGCTGGTCGACGGCGACGTCCGGTTCACCTCCGCCGAGCTGATGGCCCGCGCCGACGCGCTGGCCTCCCGGCTGGTCGACGGGCTGGGGCTGCGCCGCGAGGACCGCATCGTCGTCCAGCTGCCCAACTGCTGGCAGTTCGTCGTCCTCACGCTGGCCTGCCTGCGGGCGGGGGTCGTGCCGGTGATGGCCCTGCCGGCCCACCGGCAGGCCGAGCTCGCCTACCTGGCCGAGCACAGCGAGGCCGCCGCCCTGGCCGTGCCCGGCACGCTGCGCGGGTTCGACCACCAGCAGATGGCCGCCGAGCTGGCGGCCGCCTCCGGCACGCTGCGGCACGTCCTCGTGGTCGGCGACGACGTCGTCCCCGGCCACAGCGACCTCACCGTCCTGTGCGCGCCGCCGGAGGACGCCGCCGCCGAGCGGGCGCGGTGGGACGCCGACCAGCCGGGCAGCCGCTCGGTGGCCGTCTTCCTCCTCTCCGGAGGGACGACGGGGCTGCCCAAGCTCATCGCCCGGACCCACGACGACTACTCCTACAACGCCCGGCAGAGCGCGGCGGTCTGCGGCTTCGGCCCCGGCACGGTCTACCTGGTCTCCCTGCCCGCCTCGCACAACTTCCCGCTGGCCTGCCCCGGCATCCTCGGCGCGCTGCTGGCCGGCGGCCGGGTGGTCACCCTCGACTCACCGGAGGCCGAGCGGGCCTTCGCGACCATCGCCGCGGAGGGTGTCACCGCGACCGCGGCCGTGCCGGCGGTGGCCCAGCGCTGGCTGGCGCACGCCGCCGAGGCCGGTGCCGGGCAGGTCGCGTCGCTGGAGGTGCTCCAGGTCGGCGGCGCGCGGCTGGCCGACGAGGTGGCCCGCCGGGTGCGGCCGGTGCTGGGCGCCACCCTGCAGCAGGTCTTCGGCATGGCCGAGGGGCTGCTCAACTACACGCGGCTGGACGACCCCGAGGACGTCGTCTGCACGACGCAGGGCCGGCCCATGAGCGAGGGTGACGAGGTGCGCATCGTGGACCCCGACGACCGCGACCTGCCCGACGACGTCGCCGGCGCGCTGCTCACCCGCGGCCCGTACACGCCGCGCGGCTACTACCGGGCGCCCGAGCAGAACGCCCGCGCGTTCACCCCCGACGGCTGGTACCGCAGCGGCGACGTCGTCCGGCGGCGGCCCGACGGCAACCTCGTCGTCGAGGGCCGGGACAAGGACATGATCAACCGCGGCGGCGAGAAGATCAGCGCCGAGGAGGTCGAGAACGTCGTCTACACGCTGCCCGAGGTCGCCCAGGTGGCCGCGGTGGCGATGCCCGACCCGGACCTGGGCGAGCGGGTGTGCGTCTACGCCGTCCTCGAGCCCGGCGCCGCGCTGACCCTCGACGCGGTCCGCGCCGCCTTCGCCGACGTGGGCGTCGCGCGCTTCAAGTGGCCCGACCGGCTGGAGCTGGTCGGGGAGCTGGCCACCACCAAGGTCGGCAAGATCGACAAGAAGGCGCTGCGGGAGGACCTGCGGGTCCGGCTCGCCGCCCATCCCGAGGAGGACGACTGATGCGCCTGGCCACCATCCGCACCGCCGGCGGCACCCGTGCCGTCCGGGTCGACGGCGACCGCGCGGTCGAGACCGGGCACGCCGACGTCGGCGAGCTGCTCGCCGTGCCGGGCTGGCGGGCCCTGGCGGAGGCCGCCGACGGGCCGGCCCACGACCGCGCGGGCCTGGACGTGGCGCCGGTCGTCCCGCGTCCGGGGAAGATCATCTGCGTCGGCATCAACTACGGCGCGCACATCGCCGAGATGGGCCGGGAGACCCCCGAGCACCCGACGCTGTTCGCCAAGTACGCCGAGGCGCTGGTCGGCGCGTACGACGACGTCGTGCTCCCCGCCGCGTCGCAGGCGGTGGACTGGGAGGGCGAGCTCGCCGTCGTCCTGGGCGACACCGTGCGGCACGCCGACGAGGCCGCCGCGGCCGCCGCGATCGCCGGCTACTCGGTGCTCAACGACGTGACCGCCCGCGACTGGCAGTACCGCACGCTCCAGTGGCTGCAGGGAAAGACCTTCGAGGCGACGACGCCGTTCGGGCCGGAGCTGGTCACCCCCGACGAGGCGGGCGAGGGGCTGGACCTGACCTGCGCCGTCGACGGCGAGGTCGTGCAGTCGGCGAACACCGCCGACCTCGTCTTCGGCGCGGCCGCCACGATCGCCTACGTGTCGACGATCCTCACGCTGCGCCCCGGCGACGTGATCGCCCTCGGCACGCCCGGCGGGGTCGGCCACGCGCGCAAGCCCCCGCGCTACCTCGCCCCCGGCTCGGTGCTGACCACCGCGATCGCCGGGCTGGGCGAGTGTCGCAACACCTGCGTGGCGGAGCAGGCATGACCGCCCGGGAGTGGTGGACGGCGGGGGAGCAGGCCCTGGGCACCGCGCTCGGCCGGCTCGTCGAGGCCGACCACGCCGGTCCGTCGCTGCTGCCCGGCTGGACCCGCGCGCACCTCCTCGGGCACGTCGCCGGCAACGCCGACGCGCTGACCAACCTGCTCACCTGGGCGCGCACCGGCGTCGAGACGCCCATGTACGCCTCGATGGAGGAGCGCGACGCCGAGATCGCCCGGCGGGCCGCGCTCGGCCCGGCCGCCCTGGACGCCGAGGTGCTCGGCGCGACGCGGCGGCTGGCCGACGCGGTCGCCGCGATGCCGGAGGAGGCGTGGACGGCGCAGGTGCGCACGATGCAGGGCCGGACCGTGCCGGCGAGCGAGGTCTTCTGGATCCGTGCGCGCGAGGTCTGGGTGCACGCCGTCGACCTCGACGCGGGGGTGGAGTTCGCCGACGTCCCGGGCGGCGTGCTCGCCGCCGTCGTCGACGAGGTGTTCGAGACCTGGGCGCGGCAGGGCAGCGTGCCCGAGGTGACCGTGTTCGCGGGCGGCCGCGAGTGGGGCGGCGGCGGGCCCGCGGTGGCGGGGCCGCTCCCGGCCGCGGCCGGGTGGATCACCGGCCGGACGGCGGGGGAGGGGCTGCGGTCCGACGGCCCGCTGCCCTCGCTGCCGCGCTGGATCTGACGGGCTACGGTCGGAACCCGTGCTCGACGGACACGTCCTGGTGGACGCCCACGTCCACGTCCCCCTCCTCGACACCCTCGCCCCGGCGTGGATCGACTGGGCCCGGCAGTTCGGCCGGCCCGGGATCCTCGAGGAGATCTGGCGCCCCGACGGCACCCCGGACCCGGCCGCGCTGGACGCGCACATGGGGGAGGAGGGCGTCGACGTCGCCCTGCTCTTCTGCGAGTACAGCCCCAAGGCCACCGGCTACCAGCGCTTCGACGACCTGCTGCCGCTCGTCGAGCACAACCCGCGGCGGTTCCGGCCGGTGGCCAACGTCAACCCGCACCTGCACCACCCGATCGCGAAGGAACTCGACCGGCAGCTGGACCTCGGCGCCGCGGCGCTGAAGATCCACCCGGTGCACGGCGGGTTCCGGCCCGACGACGCGATGCTGTACCCGGCGTACGCGGTGCTGGTCGAGCGCGACGTGCCGCTGGTCGTGCACTGCGGCACGAGCAGCTTCCCCGGCTCGACCAACCAGTACGCCGACCCGGTGCTGCTGGACCCGGTGGTCCGCGACTTCCCCGACCTGAAGGTCGTGCTCGCCCACGGCGGCCGCGGCTGGTGGTACGACGCCGCGGCGTTCCTCGCGATCTCCCGGCCCAACGTGTGGATCGAGCTGTCCGGCCTGCCGCCCCGGCGGCTGCCCGAGTACTACCACCGCCACGACCTGAGGCGGCTGGCGCGGAAGTTCGTCTACGGCACCGACTGGCCCGGCGTCCCCGGCCAGGCGGCCAACGCCCGCGCGATCGCGGCGCTGGACATCCCCGAGGACGTGGTCCCGCTGGTCCTCGGTGGCAACGCGCTGAGCATCTACGCCGGGCTCGACCCCGCGGTCTGAGCCGCCCGGCGGTCGCCGGCCCCGGCCAGGACGGCGGCCAGCTGCTCGACCGCCCAGTCGAGCCCCTCGGCGGTCACCACGAGGGGAGGGGCGAGCCGGATCGTGCAGCCGTGGGTGTCCTTGGTGAGCACCCCGCGGGCGGCCAGCCGCCGGCAGGCCTCCGCGCCGCTCATCAGCCCCGGATCGATGTCGACGCCGGCCCAGAGCCCCCGCGTGCGGACCGCGGTGACGCCCGAGCCCACCAGGGGCTCGAGCCGGTCGGCCAGCCGGGCACCGAGCTCGCGGGCCCGGGCCTGGTACTCGCCGGTCTCCAGCAGCCGGACCACGGCCGAGCCCACCGCCGCCGCGAGCGGGTTGCCGCCGAAGGTCGAGCCGTGGCTGCCGGGGGTGACCACGCCGAGGACGTCCGCCCGGGAGACCACCGCCGACACCGGCAGGATGCCGCCGCCCAGGGCCTTGCCGAGGACGTACACGTCCGGGACGACGCCCTCCAGCTCGCAGGCGAAGGTCGCGCCGGTGCGGCCGAGCCCGGACTGGATCTCGTCGGCCACGAACAGGACGCCGGCCTCGTCGCAGGCCGCCCGGACCGCCCGCAGGTGCCCCGGCGGCGGCACGACCACGCCGGCCTCGCCCTGCACCGGCTCGATCAGCACCGCCACGGTGTCGGGGGTGAGCGCCGCGCGCAGTGCGTCGGCGTCCCCGTAGGGGACGACGTCGAAGCCGGGGGTGAACGGGCCGAAGCCGTCGCGCGCGACGGGGTCGGTGGAGAACCCGACGATCGTCGTCGTCCGCCCGTGGAAGCCGCCGTCGGCCACCACGATCCGGGCCCGGCCGTCGGGCACCCCCTTCACCCGGTACCCCCAGCGGCGGGCGACCTTGACCGCCGTCTCCACCGCCTCCGCGCCGGTGTTCATCGGCAGCACCAGGTCCATGCCGGCCATCGCCGCCAGGTCGCGGCAGAACGGGCCGAGCCGGTCGTTGCCGAAAGCGCGGCCGGTCAGGGTGACCCGCTCGAGCTGCTCGCGCGCCGCGGCGAGCAGGGCGGGGTGGCGGTGGCCGAAGTTCAGCGCGGAGTAGCCGGCCAGGCAGTCGAGGTAGTGGCGGCCGTCGACGTCGGTCACCCAGGCGCCCTCGGCCTCGGCGACGACCACCGGCAGGGGGGCGTAGTTGCGTGCCGTGACCGCCTCGGTCAGGGCGAGGTGCTCGGCGGTGGTGACCGGTGTCCGGGTCGTGCCCATGGCGCATCGTCGACCCCGACGGCGCGCGCCGGAAGGGGCCCGGCTTCCTCAACCGAGCGGTTGACAACGGTCCGGCGTCGGCCCTAACCTCGTTCTCAACCGGTTGGTTGAGCAATGAGGAGGTCGGCATGGCGGCAGACCCGCTGTCCCGGGTGTTCGCGGCCCTGGCCGACCCCACCCGCCGGGACATGGTGGCGCGACTGACGCTCGCCGACGCGACGGTCAACGAGCTGGCGGCGCCCTACGACATCAGCCTGCAGGCCGTCTCCAAGCACGTCCGCGTGCTCGAGGAGGCCGGGCTGGTGAGCCGCAGCCGGTCGGCGCAGCGCCGTCCGGTGCACCTGGAGGCCGAGGTGTTCGACCTCATGACGAAGTGGCTCGAGCGCTACCGGCGTGCCGCCGAGGAGCGCTACCGCCGTCTCGACGACGTCCTCGCATCGATGCCGGACGGTGTCACCCCCACCCTCCCCACCGACGACAGCCCCACCCCACCCGAAGGAGGAGCACGGCCATGAGCACCACGACGAAGCGCGAGACGCAGATCGTCTCCGACCCGGACGTCCCGATGGTCCGGATCACCCGCGAGTTCGACGCCCCGCCGGCGAAGGTGTTCCGGGCGCACACCGACCCGGAGCTGGTGAAGCGCTGGAACGGGCCGCGTGGCCTGGAGATGCGGGTCGACTCCTGGGACTGCCGGACCGGCGGCTCCTACCGCTACGTCCACTCCCAGGGCGACGAGGAGTACGCCTTCCGCGGCTGCTTCCACGAGGTCCGGCCGGACGAGCTGATCGTGCAGACCTTCACCTGGGAGGGCATGCCCGACGGCGTGGCGCTGGAGCGGATGGTCTTCGAGGAACTCCCGGGCGGCCGCACGCGGCTGACCTCCACCTCCCTCGTGGACTCCTTCGAGGGCCGCGACGCCTTCGTGGCCAGCGGCATGGAGGTCGGCGTCGTCGAGGGCTACGAGCGCCTCGACGAGGTCCTCGCCGCCGGCTGAGCCGGCCGCGGAGGCGGTCGGCGCTCTGCCTCCTCCCGCACGCCCGTGCTCTGCGTGCAGGTGTACGCAGAGCACGAGCGCCGGGAGGACAGTCATCGCAGCCCGGTCCGGCGATGAGTTCGGCACGGCCCGGCGGTCTCTCCTGACGCCGGGTCCGTCCGCGTGTGGCGGTCCGGGGGAGGAGCCGTCATGACCGACACCGCGAACACCGGCCCCGCGCACCGACCGGGCCCGGTCGACGTCGAGTTCACCGCGCCGCTGGTGCGCAGCCCGGCGAAGGGCGGCTGGACCTACGTGCAGATGCCGGGCTCCGCCGAGTACTTCGGCACCCGCGGGCTGGTCCGGGTCCGCGGCACCGTCGACGGGCACCCGTTCCAGGCGTCGTTCATGGCGCTGGGCGACGGCACGCACAAGCTCCCGCTGAAGGCCGACGTCCGCGAGGCCCTGGGCAAGACCCCCGGCGAGACGGTCACCGTGCGGCTGGCCGAGCGCCTCCCCTGAGTCGGGTGAGGCCGGTCAGGCCGGAACCGAGGCCATCGCCTCCGCGGTCAGCTCGACGGCGCGCAGCCGGCGCTCGGGGGCGGGGGACTGGAAGGCGACGATCAGCTCGTCGGCGTCCGCGCGCTCGCGGAAGGCGGTCAGCTGGTCGCGGACCTCGGCCGGCGTGCCGACGGCGGTGTGGGTGAGCATCCCGTCGACGTGGACGGCGGCCCCGCCGCTCAGCAGCAGGTCGGCCTCGGCGTCGGAGAGGTCCCGCCCGCGGCCGAACAGCCCGGTCGCAAGCCGCCGGCGGACCGCGGCCACGTCGGCGCGGGCGGCCTCCGTGGTGCCGGCGGCCACCACGTTCACCCCCGCGATCACGTACGGCCGGTCCAGCTGGGCCGACGGCCGGAACTCGCTGCGGTAGGCAGCGACGGCCGGCTCGAGCATCTGCGGCGCGAAGTGCGAGGCGAACGCGTACGGCAGCCCCAGCGCGGCGGCGAGCGTGGCGCCGAACATCGACGAGCCGAGGACGTACAGCGGGACGTTCGAGCCGCGGCCGGGCACCGCGTTGACGCCGGCCACCCGGGTCTCGCCGGCGAGGTAGGCCTGCAGCTCCAGCACGTCCTGCGGGAAGCGGTCGGAGGAGGTGTGGTCGCGGCGCAGCGCGTACATGGTGTTCTGGTCGCTGCCCGGCGCGCGGCCCAGGCCCAGGTCGATCCGGCCGGGGTACATCGCGTCGAGCGTGCCGAACTGCTCGGCGATGGTCAGCGGCGAGTGGTTGGGCAGCATCACGCCGCCGGCGCCGAGCCGGATGCTGCTGGTGTGCGCGCCGACGTGGCTGATGAGCACGCTGGTGGCCGAGGACGCGATCGTCGGCATGTTGTGGTGCTCGGCGTACCAGACCCGCCGGTACCCGTGCTCCTCGGCGGCGCGGGCCAGGGCGACGCTGGCGGCGATGCTCTCGCCGGCGGTCTGGCCCGGCGCGATCGGGGCGAGGTCGAGGACGGACAGCGGCAGGGACTGGTCGGACACGGTGTACGGGTACCTCTCGTCGGCGGTGCTCGTCAGGGGCAACCGCGCGGGCCCCGTCCTCCTTCCCGGCTCCCCCCGAGCGTGGGTGGTGGCGGCCGGGGGACGGCGGGAGGGTGGCGGGGACAGCGACACCGTCCCGCCCCGGAGGCCGTGCCATGACCACCCAGCCGCCCCTGCCCTCCTACGCCAGCGGGACGTCGTCCGTGCCGCTGCTCGGCGACACCATCGGCGCGGACCTCGACCGCACCGTGGCCCGGGTGGGGGACCGGGAGGCGCTGGTCGAGTGCGCGACCGGCCGGCGGTTCACGTACCCGGAGTTCGCCGCCGAGGTCGATGCGGTGGCGCTCGGCCTCGACGCGCTCGGGGTGGCCAAGGGCGACCGGGTCGGCATCTGGGCGCCCAACTGCGCGGAGTGGGCGTTCGTCCAGTACGCCACGGCGAAGCTCGGGGCGGTCCTGGTCAACGTGAACCCGGCCTACCGCACGCACGAGCTGCGCTACGTGCTCCAGCAGGCGGGCATCTCGGTGCTGGTCAGCGCGCCCGAGTTCAAGACCAGCGACTACCGGGCGATGGTCTCCGAGGTCCGGGGCGAGTGCCCGGCGCTGCGCGAGGTGGTGTTCCTCGGCGACCCGGAGTGGGACCGGCTGCTCGCCGCCGGCCGCGCCGCGGACCGCGGGCTGCTCGCGGAGCGGCGGGCGCAGCTGTCGGCCGACGACCCGATCAACATCCAGTACACGTCGGGCACCACCGGCTTCCCCAAGGGCGCGACGCTCACCCACCACAACCTGCTCAACAACGGCTTCTTCGTCGGCGAGGGCTGCGGCTACACCGAGGCCGACCGCATCTGCATCCCGGTGCCCTACTACCACTGCTTCGGCATGGGGATGGGCAACCTCGCGGCCACCAGCCACGGCGCGACGATGGTGATCCCGGCGCCCGGCTTCGACCCGGCGGCGACCCTGCGGGCGGTCCAGGAGGAGCGCTGCACCTCGCTGTACGGCGTCCCGACCATGTTCATCGCGGAGCTGGCGCTGCCCGACGTGGCCTCCTACGACCTCTCGTCGCTGCGCACCGGGATCATGGCCGGCTCGCCGTGCCCGGTGGAGGTCATGAAGCGGGTGGTCGCCGAGATGGGCATGACCGAGGTGACCATCTGCTACGGGATGACCGAGACCTCGCCGGTGTCCACCCAGACCGGCGCGGACGACGACCTGGACCGGCGCACCTCCACGGTCGGACGCGTCCACCCGCACCTGGAGGTCAAGATCGTCGACCCGGGCACCGGGCTCACCGTGCCGCGCGGCGAGCCGGGGGAGCTGTGCACCCGCGGCTACTCGGTGATGCTCGGCTACTGGGACGAGCCGGGGAAGACCGCCGAGGTGATCGACGCCGCCCGCTGGATGCACACCGGCGACCTCGCGGTGATGGACGCCGAGGGCTACGTGAACATCGTCGGCCGGATCAAGGACATGGTGATCCGCGGCGGGGAGAACGTGTACCCGCGCGAGGTCGAGGAGTTCCTGTACACCCACCCCGACGTCGTCGACGCGCAGGTGATCGGGGTGCCCGACGAGCGGTTCGGCGAGGAGCTCATGGCGTGGGTGCGGCTGCGCGAGGGCGCCGAGCCGCTGACCGTGGAGGCGCTGCGGGAGTTCTGCGCCGGCAAGCTGGCCCACTACAAGGTGCCGCGGTACGTCAAGGTCGTGGACGCCTTCCCGATGACGGTCACCGGCAAGATCCGCAAGGTGGAGATGCGCGAGGTGTCGGTGGCCGAGCTGGGCCTGGAGGCGGCGGCCGCGGTGCGCAACGCCCTAGCGCAGATCCATGGACGTCCAACTACCTGCGCTACGATCGTCGGGTCCTGGTAGCTGGACGTCCGAGCATCTCGTCTGGAGCCCGCCGTGACCGCTCAGCCGACTCCTGCCCGGCCGCCGCTGCACGTGCCGGTGCACCCGGTCCGGTTCGTGACCGCCGCGAGCCTGTTCGACGGCCATGACGCGGCGATCAACGTGATGCGCCGGCTGCTGCAGAGCCAGGGCGCCGAGGTGGTGCACCTGGGCCACGACCGCGGGGTGGACGCCGTCGTGCGGGCCGCGCTGGAGGAGGACGTGCAGGGCGTTGCCGTCTCCTCCTACCAGGGCGGGCACGTCGAGTACTTCAGCTACCTGCGGGAGCGGCTGAGCGCCGCGGGCGCCGGCCACGTCCAGGTGTTCGGCGGCGGGGGAGGCGTGATCGTCCCCGACGAGATCGCGCTGCTGCGCGAGCGCGGGGTGCGGATCTTCTCGCCCGAGGACGGCGCCCGGCTCGGCCTCCCCGGCATGGTCAACGAGCTGATCCGCACCTGCGACGTCGACCTGGCCGGCACCGCGCCGGACGCCGACGCCGTCCTCGCCGGTTCCCCCGCCGCGCTGGCCCGCGCGATCACCGTGCTCGAGTCCGGCCGCGCGCCGGAGCTCGCCGCCCGGCTCCGGGAGGCGGCCGCTGCCCGCACGGTGCCGGTCCTCGGCATCACCGGCACCGGCGGCTCGGGGAAGTCCTCGCTGACCGACGAGCTGCTGCGCCGGCTGCGCCTGGACCAGGGCGACCGGCTGCGGGTCGCCGTCCTGGCCATCGACCCGACCCGCCGGCGCGGCGGGGGAGCGCTGCTCGGCGACCGGATCCGGATGAACGCGCTGGAGGAGACGGTCGACGGCGACCGCACCTTCTTCCGCTCGCTGGCCACCCGCACCGCCGGCGCGCAGGTGCCCGAGCACCTGGACGACGTCCTGGCCGCCGTCCGCGCCGCCGGATTCGACCTCGTCCTCGTCGAGACGCCGGGCATCGGGCAGGGCGACGCGGCGATCGTGCCGTTCAGCGACGTCTCGCTGTACGTGATGACGCCGGAGTTCGGGGCCGCGTCGCAGCTGGAGAAGATCGACATGCTCGACTTCGCCGACGTCGTCGCCGTGAACAAGTACGAGCGCCGCGGCGCCGAGGACGCCCGCCGCGACGTCTCCCGGCAGCTGGTGCGCAACCGCGAGGCCTTCGGGCAGTCGTGGGAGTCGATGCCGGTGTTCGGCACCAGCGCGGCCCGCTTCAACGACGACGGCGTGACCGCCCTCTACCAGCACCTGCGCGGGCTGCTCGCCGAGCGCGGGCTCGCGGTGGCCGAGGGCGCGCTGCCGCCGGTCGACGTCCGGGCGTCCAGCGCCCTGGCCGGCGTCGTCCCCGCGGCCCGGGCGCGGTACCTGGCCGAGATCACCGAGACCGTCCGCGGCTACCACCGGGCCACCGAGGAGCAGGCAGAGCTCGCCCGGCGGCGCCAGCACCTGCGCACCGCTGCCGCCGTCCTGGACGGGGAGGCGGCGGAGGCCGCCCGCGCGGCCGCCGAGGCCACCGAGCTGGAGCCCGGGGTGCGCGACCTGCTGGAGCGCTGGCCGTCGGTCGTCGAGCAGTACGCGGGCGACGAGCTGACCTACACGGTCCGGGGGAGGGACATCACCGTCCCGCTCACCCGGGAGACGCTGTCCGGGACGAAGGTGCGGCGGGTCGCGCTGCCGCGCACCCGGGACGACGGCGAGCTCGTGCGGTTCCTGCGGCGGGAGAACCTCCCCGGTGCCTTCCCGTTCACCGCGGGGGTCTTCCCCGTCAAGCGCGAGGGGGAGGCCCCGGCGCGGATGTTCGCCGGCGAGGGCGACCCGTTCCGCACCAACCGGCGGTTCCGGCTGCTCAGCGAGGGCCAGCCGGCGACCCGGCTGTCGACCGCCTTCGACTCGGTGACGCTGTACGGGCGCGACCCCGAGCTGCGCCCCGACGTCTACGGCAAGGTCGGCACCTCCGGCGTCTCGATCGCGACGCTGGACGACATGCGGGAGCTGTACGCCGGCTTCGACCTGTGCAGCCCGACGACGTCGGTGTCCATGACCATCAACGGGCCGGCGCCGGCGATCCTGGCGATGTTCCTGAACACCGCGATCGACCAGCAGCTGGACCGGTTCCGCGCCGACGAGGGCCGCGACCCCGACGCCACCGAGGTCGAGGAGATCCGCGGCCGGGTGCTGTCGACGGTGCGCGGCACCGTGCAGGCCGACATCCTCAAGGAGGACCAGGGGCAGAACACCTGCATCTTCTCCACCGAGTTCGCGCTGCGCTGCATGGCCGACATCCAGCAGTGGTTCATCGCCCACCAGGTGCGCAACTTCTACTCGGTCTCGATCTCCGGCTACCACATCGCCGAGGCCGGGGCGAACCCCCTCAGCCAGCTCGCCTTCACGCTGGCCAACGCCTTCACCTACGTCGAGGCCTACCTCGCCCGGGGCATGGCGATCGACGACTTCGCGCCCAACCTGAGCTTCTTCCTCTCCAACGGGATGGACGCCGAGTACACCGTCATCGGCCGGGTGGCCCGGCGGATCTGGGCCGTGGCCATGCGGGACCGCTACGGCGCGGGCCCGCGCGCGCAGCAGCTGAAGTACCACGTGCAGACGTCGGGCCGGTCGCTGCACGCGCAGGAGATGGACTTCAACGACATCCGCACCACGCTGCAGGCGCTGTGCGCGATCTACGACAACGCCAACAGCCTGCACACCAACGCCTACGACGAGGCGGTCACCACGCCCTCGGCGCACTCGGTCCGCCGGGCACTGGCCATCCAGATGATCATCGACCGCGAGTGGGGCCTGGCCGCGAACGAGAACCCGCTGCAGGGCTCGGCGATCGTGGAGGAGCTCACCGACCTGGTCGAGGAGGCGGTGCTGGAGGAGTTCGACCGCATCGCCGAGCGCGGCGGCGTGCTCGGGGCGATGGAGACCGGCTACCAGCGCGGCCGGATCCAGGACGAGTCGATGCTCTACGAGCACCGCAAGCACGACGGCAGCCTGCCGATCATCGGCGTCAACACCTTCCTCGACCCGCGCCGCGACGAGCAGCCGCCGGGGCCCGTGGAGCTGGCGCGCGCCACCGAGGACGAGAAGAAGTCGCAGCTGGCGCGGCTCGAGGACTTCCAGGCCCGGCACGCCGCCGAGTCCCCGGCCGCGCTGGCCCGGCTGCGCGAGGTCGCGATGAGCGGGGGCAACGTCTTCGACGCCCTGATGGACGCCGTCCGGGTCTGCTCGCTCGGGCAGATCAGCGACGCCTTCTTCGAGGTGGGTGGCCGGTACCGGCGGTCGGTGTGAGGACGGCGGGGCGCGCGGCGTCGGCGGTCGCGGTGCCCGCGCGGTGTGAGGGAGCGGCTGCGGGAGGATGACCGCCGTGAGCACGCCGTCCCTGCCCTTCGACCCCGTCGCGGAGGCCACCCGGCACTGGCGCGAGCACGGCTGGGGCTCCGCCGCCGTCGGCATGGAGGCGGTCACCTCGCTCATGCGCGCCCAGGCGATCGTGCAGGCGCGGGTCGACGAGGTGCTGCGGCCGCTGCAGCTGACCTTCGCCCGCTACGAGCTGCTCATGCTGCTGTCGTTCACCCGCACCGGTGCGCTGCCCATGGCCAAGGCCGGCGCCCGGCTGCAGGTGCACCCGGCGAGCGTCACCAACGCGGCGAGCCGGCTGGAGGCCGCCGAGCTGGTGCGCCGCCGTCCGCACCCGGAGGACGGCCGCGGCGTCCTCGTGGAGATCACCGACGCCGGCCGGGCGCTGGCCGCCGAGGCGACCGCCCGCATCAACGAGGTCTTCACCTCCCCGGAGCTCAGCAACGACCGGATGCGCGACCTCATCGACATCCTGCGCGACCTGCGCCGCACCGCCGGCGACTTCGGCGACTGATGGGCGCCGTCGCGGACGACCTCGGGGCGGCGGTGCCGCTCCCGGTGCCGCCGCGGCGGGTGGTCTCCCTCGTGCCGTCGCTGACCGAGGCGCTGGCGGTCACCGTGCCCGACCGGCTGGTCGGTGCCACCGACTGGTGCACCCACCCCGCGGGCCTCGACGTGACCCGCGTGCGGGGGACGAAGAACCCGGACCGGGCCGCGATCGCCGCGCTCACGCCGGACCTCGTCGTCGCCAACCGGGAGGAGAACCGGCGCCTGGACGTCGACCGGCTGCGCGCGGCCGGCATCCCGGTGTGGGTGACGGTGATCGAGTCGGTGGACGGGGCGATCGCGTCGCTGCGGCGGCTGTTCACCGAGGCGCTGGCGGTGGAGGAGCCGACCTGGCTGGCCGACGGCGCGGCGGCCTGGGCGGAGCCGCCGCCGGTCCGCGGACTCCGCGTCGCCGTCCCGATCTGGCGCGACCCGTGGATGGTGGTCGGCCCGCGCACCTTCGCCGGCGACGTGCTGGCCCGGCTCGGGCTGGTCAACGTCTTCGGCGGGGGCGAGGACCGCTACCCGCACACCACCCCGGAGGCCGTCCGCGCGGCCGGTGCCGCAGCCGTGCTGCTGCCCGACGAGCCCTACCGGTTCACCGCCGACGACGGTCCCGAGGCGTTCCCCGGGCTGCCCGCCGCGCTGGTCTCCGGCCGCGACCTCACCTGGTACGGCCCGTCGCTGGCCGGCGCCCGCACCCGCCTGGCCGCCGCGGTCGCCGCCGTCGACTGACCGGCGAGATCTGCACACTCGTCACCATCAGCGCCTGATGCCGACGAGTGTGCAGATCTCGTCGAGGGGTCAGGCGGTGCCGGCGTCGCGGCGCGGCAGCTCCACGTGCGGGCGGGACTGCCAGCGCGCCCAGTCGGCGCTGACCTCGCCGGCGGTGCGCAGCAGCAGGGGGAGGTGCTCGCCCAGCAACCGGTCGGCGGAGGTCTCCGCCGCGTGCACGGTCACGTTCATCGCCGCGCGGACGGCGCCCGTGCCGTCCCGCACCGGCACCGCGACCGACCGGACCCCCGGCGCCAGCTCCTCGTCGGCCAGTGCCCAGCCCCGCGCCCGCACGCCGGTCAGCTCCTCGCGCAGCTGCTCCTCGGTCGTGCCGATGTACGGCGGCAGCCCGGCCCGGCTGGGCTGGGCCAGCACCCCGGCCAGCTCCTCCGGGGGCACCGCGGCCAGCAGCACCTTCCCCTGCGACGTCTGCACGGCCGGGAAGCGGGTGCCGATCTCCACGCGCAGCGCGATGAGCTTGGGCACCGACACCCGCGCGACGTAGACGATGTCCGAGCCGTCGAGCTGAGCCATCGACGACGACTCGCCGGTGCGCGCGACCAGCTCCTCGAGGTGCGGCCGGGCGACGTCCCACAGGCCCAGCGACCCGACGTAGGCCATGCCGAGGTCCAGCACCCGCGGCGTCAGCGCGAACCCGCCGCCGTCCGACCGCACGTAGCCGAGCTCGGTCAGGGTGAGCAGCAGCCGCCGCGCCGTCGGCCGGGCCAGGCCGGCGGCCGCCGCGACCTCCGACAGCGACATCGTGCGGGCGGCGGGCCCGAAGCAGGCCAGCACGTCCAGCCCCCGGGCCAGGGCCTCGACGAACTCCGGCCCGGCGCCTCGCCCCGCCATCAGCGTCCGCCCCGTCCGGTCACCGGCCGAGGACCCGGTCCTCGCCGCCGGCGCGCTTGGACTCGTCCTTGTAGTCCGAGTACTGGTAGGGGTTGTCGAGGACCTCGGCCTCGGCGGCCGGCGCCTCCGGGAACATCCCCGCCTGCCACGCCTCCTCGCCGATCTCGCCGCGGAGGTGGTCGATGGTGTCCTCGACCTCGCGGCGGACGGCGGCCAGGTCCACCCCGACCAGCTCGCCGTCGGACTTCACCACGCGCCCGTCGACCAGCACGGTGTGCACGTCGGCCCGCTGCGCCTGGAACGCCACGTGCCCGAACGGGTTGAGCAGCGGGAACGAGACCGGCGACCGGTCGTTCTTGAGCAGGACGACATCGGCCCTGCGCCCCACCTCGAGCCGGCCGAGGTCGCCGTCCCGGCCGATCGCGTGCGCGCCGCCGCGGGTGCACCACTCGACCACGTCGCGGGCGCGCAGCCGCAGGTGCGTGATGGTCTCGCCCTTCAGGTGGGCGTCCATGTGCTCGGACATCCGGTCGGCGTTGAGCGTGGCGCGCATCGCGGAGAACATGTCGCCGCTCCACCAGACGCTGGTGTCCATCGAGAGCGACACCGGGATGCCGTAGCGCAGCACCTGCTCGGTGGGGGCGTGGCCCTGCCCGGCGCTGCACTCGGACTCCGTGGCCACGGAGATGGAGCCGCCGGTGCCGGCGATGCGCTGGTAGCTGTCGGCGGTGAGGGTGGCCGCGTGCACGTACGTCGTCTCCGGCGTCATGAAGCCGCCGTCGTACATCTGCCGGATCCCGGTGTCGTTGGTCGCGGCCCAGACGCCGGCGTGCGTGGTGACCGGCAACCCCAGCTCACGCGCCACCTCGAAGGCCGCCTTCTCGGGGAACGCCGGGTCGCCGGTGACGTCGAAGGCGAGCTGCACGCCCATCATGTCGTCGCGCTCGTCGCGCAGCCGCTCGAGGAACGACCGGACGGCGGGGTCGGCGGTCCACTCCCACGGCCCGGCCTGGATGTTGCCGTAGGCGAGGACGAAGCGGCCTGGCACCGAGCGGAGCGCGTCGAGGGCGGCCTCGGCGTGCTCGACGCCCTGCAGGTTGTGCGACCAGTCGACCGTCGTCGTCACGCCGGCGTCGAGGGACTCGATCGCGGCGAGCCGGTTGCCGGCGGCGATGTCCTGCGGGCGGAACTTCTTGCCGTGCTCGAGGTAGTACCAGACGAAGTACTGGGTGAGCGTCCAGTCGGCGCCGTAGCCCCGCATCGCGGTCTGCCACATGTGCCGGTGGGTGTCGATCATCCCGGGCATCACGATGCCGCCGGAGGCGTCGATCTCCCGGGTGCCCTCGGGGACGTCGAGCGCGGGGCCGATCGCGACGATCCGCCCGTCTTCGACCAGGACGTCGGTGCCGGGCAGCACGCTGCCCGCGTCGTCCACGGGCAGCACGGTCCCGCCGCGCAGGACGACGGGCCGGCCGGTCTCGCTGCTGGGGTCGCTCACGGGGATCCTCCTCGACGAGCACGACGACGGTGTCGGACGCCCGTCCGCTGTACGGACGGCGCGCGGGATGGCGTCACCGTGGCGGCACGGGCAGCGCCTGTCAAGCCGTTCCGGCGGATGCTCGTCAGCGGTTGACAGCCGCTCCGAACGGCCCGGAGACTGCGCCGGACGGGCGTCCGCTCAGCGGCGCGCAGGAGGAACCGACGGCGGAGGGACACCCGCGCAGATGACTCCCGACGGGACCGCCGGCGCCGCGCGGGGGCCACTCACCGGGCTGCTGGTCGCCGACTTCTCCCGCATCCTCGCCGGCCCGTACGCCACCATGCTGCTGGCCGACCTCGGCGCCGAGGTGGTCAAGGTCGAGGGCCCCGGCGGGGACGACACCCGCACCTGGGCACCGCCGGTCCGTCCCGTCGACGGCGCGGACGTCTCCACCTACTACCTGGGCGTCAACCGCAACAAGCGGTCCGTCGCGCTGGACCTCAAGGACCCCGACGACGTCGCCGCGGCGAAGGAGCTCGCCCGCCGCGCCGACGTCGTGGTGGAGAACTTCAAGCCCGGCGGGCTGGCGCGCTTCGGCCTGGACTACGACGCGGTGGCCGCCACCAACCCCGCCGTCGTCTACGCCTCGATCAGCGGCTTCGGCAGCGGCCCCGGCGGGCGGGCGCTGCCCGGCTACGACCTGATCGTGCAGGCCATCTCGGGGCTGATGAGCCTCACCGGAGACCCCGGCGGCGACCCCTACCGCGCCGGGGTCGCCGTCTTCGACGTCATGGCCGGGCTGCACGCCACGATCGGCGTCCTGTCGGCGCTGAACCTGCGGCACGAGACCGGCCGGGGCCAGCACGTCGAGGTCAACCTGCTCGCCTCGGCGATGTCCGGGCTGGTCAACCAGACCAGCGCCTACGTCGCCGGCGACGTCGTCCCGTTCCGGATGGGCAACAGCCACCCGAGCCTGTTCCCCTACGAGCCGATGGCGTGCTCCGACGGCGACCTGATCATCACCGCCGGCAACGACGGCCAGTTCCGCAAGCTGTGCGAGGTGCTGGGCCTGCCGGAGCTCGCCGCCGACCCGCGCTTCCTGCGCAACGAGGACCGCAACGCCAACCGCGACGAGCTGCGCCCGCTCCTGGTCGAGCGGCTGCGCACCCGCACGAAGATGGAGTGGTTCCGCGACATCATCGGCGCGGGCGTGCCGTGCGGGCCGATCAACACCGTCGACCAGGGGGTCGCCTTCGCGGAGGAGGTCGGCCTGGACCCGGTGGTGGTCGTGGGGGAGGGGGCCGACGCCGTGCCCTCGATCCGCAACCCCATCCGGTTCTCCGACACCGCCGCCAGCTACCGGCTGCCCCCGCCGCGCGTCGACGAGCACGGCGACGAGATCCGCCGCTGGCTGGCCGAGCCACAGGGGGAGTCGTGACCACCCCGGAACACCGGACACCCGAGTACCCCACGGCACTGGGGGCCTCCACCCGCGAGACGATCACGCTGCTCGGCTCCGACCTCGCCCGCGACGTCATGGGCTCCGTGGGCTTCGGCGAGCTGGCGTTCTGGCTGGCCACCCAGCGCCGCCCCACCGCCGGGGAGACCCGGGTGTTCGAGGCGGTGCTGGCCGCGCTCGCCGACCACGGCTTCACCCCGACCGCGATCGTCACCCGGCTGACCTACCTGTCCGCGCCGGACTCGGTGCAGGGCGCGCTCGCCGCCGGACTCCTCGGCGGCGGGTCCCGCTTCCTCGGCGTCACCGAGGACTGCGGACGGTTCCTGCACGAGGTCCTCGCCGCGGCGCCCGAGCTGCCGGCCGACGACGCCGGCTGGGACGCCCTCGCGCTGGAGACGGTGCGGGCCCAGCGGGAGGCGCGGCGGTTCGTGCCCGGCCTGGGCCACCACGTGCACAAGGACGGCGACCCGCGCACCCCGCGGCTGTTCGAGATCGCCGCCGAGGAGGGCCTGGTCGGCCCGCACCTGGCGCTGTTCGCCGCGATCGGCCGGGTGCACCCGGAGGTGCTCGGGAGGACGCTGCCGCTCAACGGCGCCGGGGTCTGCGGCGCCGCGCTGGCCGATCTCGGGCTGCCGCTGGAGCTGCTCCGCGGGTTCGCGCTGCTGGCCCGCACCGCCGGGCTGATCGGCCAGCTCGCCGAGGAGCTGCGGCACCCCGTCGCCAACGACGTCTTCCTGGCCGTGGACCTCAACAACCGGTCGGTGGCGCCGGACCCGTACGTGCCCGACCCGCTCCGGCCGGCGGAGGGCTGACGCCGTGCGCGCCGCCGTCCTCCGCACGCCCGGCACGACGCCGGGCTGGGCGGAGCACCCCGACCCGGCGGCGCCGCCCGGCAGCACGCTGGTGACCGTGACGGCGGCGGCCGTCGTCCCGCTCGACCTGCTGTGCGCCTCCGGGACGTCGTACTTCGGCGCGCCCGCGTGCCCCTACGTCCCGGGCACCCAGGGCGTCGGCGTGGTCGAGGAGTCGGCGTCGTTCGCCGCCGGCACGCGGGTGTTCGTCGAGACCGCCGCGGGCCGGGCGCCGGCCGACGGCACCCTCGCGCAGCGCTGCGCCACCCCGGACGAGATGGTCGTGCCGATCGAGGCCGACCTCCCCGACGCCGCGGTGGCGGCGCTCGGCATGTCGGCGGTGGCGGCGTGGCACGCGCTCACCGTCCGCGGCCGCTTCCGGCCCGGCGAGCGGGTGCTGGTGCTCGGCGGCGGCGGGGCGGTCGGCCAGGTCGCCGTCGGTGCCGCCCGGGTCCTCGGCGCCGCGCGGGTGGTCGCCGTCTGCCGCTCGGCGGAGGCGCGCGAGCGGGCCGAGCGCGCCGGCGCCGACGCCGTGGTCCCGCTGGCCGACGACGTCGACGCGCTGACCGCGGCGCTCGAGCGGGCCCTCGACGGCGGCGCGGACGTCGTCGTCGACCCGGTCTGCGGCGCCGCCGCGACCGCCGCCGCGCGGGTGCTCGCGCCCGGCGGGCGGCTGGTCAACCTCGGCGGCGCCTCCGGGGACACGGCGGTGTTCTCCTCGGCGGTGCTGCGCAGCCGGTCCGCCGAGATCCTCGGCCACACCAACGTCGCCCTGACCCCCGGCGAGCGACGGGACGCCCTCACCGCCGTGCTCCGGCACGCCGCCGAGGGCGCGCTGGCCGTGGACGCCGAGCAACTGCCGATGTCCGACGTCGCGGCGGCGTGGCAGCGGCAGGCCACCGGCCGCGCGACCCGCAGACAGGTACTCATCCCGTGACCGATCCCGCAGGAGGAGCGATGGAGCTCGTCACCGAGGACAACATCACCGAGCTGGCCGTGCAGCGCTGGCGGACCGCGCGCGACCCGCGGCTGGCCGAGGTCATGACCGCGCTGGTGCGGCACCTGCACGACTTCGCCCGCGAGGTCCGCCTCACCGAGGCGGAGTGGCTGGCCGCCGTCCAGTGGCTCAACCGCACCGGCCAGATCAGCACGGAGAAGCGGGAGGAGTTCATCCTCGCCTCCGACGTGCTCGGCCTGTCGATGCTCGTCGTGCAGATGAACCACCGGCTCGACCCGCCCGCGACCCCGGCGACCGTGCTCGGGCCCTTCCACATCGCGGGGTCGCCGGAGCTGGGCTTCGGCGGGGACATGTCCGACGGCCTCGACGGCGTCCCGCTCTACGTGCACGGGCAGGTCCGCGACCTCGCCGGCGCACCGGTGCCCGAGGCGCGACTGGACGTCTGGCAGGCCGACGACGAGGGGCTCTACGAGTCGCAGCACGCCGGGCTGGACGAGGCCCGGCTGCGCGGGATCTACCGCACCCGCGACGACGGCACCTACTGCGTGCGGACCATCGCGCCCAAGGGCTACACGATCCCGATGGACGGCCCGGTCGGCGACCTGATCGCGCGCACCGCCATCAGCCACTTCCGCCCGGCGCACGTCCACTTCCTGCTCGACGTCCCCGGCTTCGAGCCGCTGATCACCCACCTGTTCCAGGAGGGCGCGGAGTACCTCGACAGCGACGTCGTCTTCGGCACCAAGGAGGAACTCGTCGTCCGCTTCGAGCGGCGCGAGCCCGGCCCCACGCCCGACGGCGGTAGCTGTGACCGCCCGTGGCTCGAGGCGAGCTACGACTTCGTGCTGCAGCCGAGCGGCTGAGCCCGCCGGCGGGCCCGGGACCGCGGACGGCCGGGGCCGCGGGCGGCGGGAGGGGCCGGCGGGTCCGTGGTCCGGCAGACGAGGACCAGCCCGGCCGTGACCAGGCCGAGGTGGAGCACCGGCAGCACCGCGAGCCCGACGACGGCGAGACCGACGACGGTCCCCGCGACCGCCACCGCCGTCGCGGCGCAGAACCGGCGGCGCACCCGGCGGGCGCCGGGCGCGAGCAGGTGCTGCTCCAGCTCGGTCAGCACCTCGGCGTCGGAGGCGTCCACGGCGGCACCGCTCACGTGGGGTCGGGGTCGTTCGGGCCCTGACGGGGGCCGGCGGTGCCGCCGATGGCCCCGGCGTACGGTTCGTGCCGCCTCCCGACGTGGGCCTCCTCATGCAGCCGCTCGATCAGGTGCGGGTAGTGCGCCTCGAACGCCGGGCGCTCGGAGCGGATCCGCGGGATCGACACGAAGTTGTGCCGCGGCGGCGGCGAGGACGTCGCCCACTCCAGCGAGTTCCCGTGCCCCCAGGGGTCGTCGCGCACCGCCAGCTTCCCGTTCTTCCAGGACCTGACGACGTTGTAGGCGAACGGGATGACCGACGCCCCCAGGACGAAGGAGAAGATCGTCGAGACCACGTTCAGCGTCGTGAAGCCGTCGCCCACCTGGTAGTTGACGTACCGGCGCGGCATGCCCTCCCCGCCCAGCCAGTGCGGGACCAGGAACGTGCCGTGGAAGCCGACGAACGTGAGCCAGAACTGCAACTTGCCGAGCGGCTCGTCGAGGAACCGGCCGCACATCTTGGGGAACCAGAACGCGATCCCCGCGTTGGCGGCGAACACGACCGTGCCGAAGACGACGTAGTGGAAGTGGGCGACGACGAAGTAGCTGTCGTTGAGGTGGAAGTCCAGCGGCGGGCTGGCCAGCAGCACCCCGGTGAGGCCACCGAGCAGGAACGTGACCAGGAAGCCCAGCGACCAGAGCATCGGTGTCTCGAAGGTCAGCTGCCCCCGCCACATGGTGCCGATCCAGTTGAAGAACTTGATCCCGGTCGGCACGGCGATCAGGTAGGTCGCGAAGGCGAAGAACGGCAGCAGGACCGCCCCCGTGGCGTACATGTGGTGCGCCCAGACCGCCACGGAGAGGACGGCGATCAGGATGGTGGCCCCCACCATGCCCTTGTAGGCGAACAACGGCTTGCGGCTGAAGACCGGGATGACCTCGGTGATGATGCCGAAGAACGGCAGCGCGATGATGTAGACCTCGGGGTGGCCGAAGAACCAGAACAGGTGCTGCCACAGCATTGCGCCGCCGTTCTCGCGGGAGAGCACCAGCGAGCCCAGGTTGCGGTCGGAGAGGTTCACCAGCAGCGCCGCGGTGAGGATCGGGAACGCGAAGAGCACCAGCAGGCTGGTGACCAGCGTGTTCCAGGTGAAGATCGGCATCCGGAACATCGTCATGCCCGGCGCGCGCAGGCAGACGATCGTGACGATGAAGTTGACGGCCCCGAGGATCGTGCCCAGGCCGCCGACCGCCAGGCCGGTGAACCACAGCGTCGCCCCGGCGCCCGGGGTGTGCACGCCGTCCGACAGCGGCGCGTAGGCGTACCAGCCGAAGTCGGCCGCGCCGCTGGGGGTGAGGAAGCCGCCCGCGGCGATGAGACCGCCGAAGAGGAACAGCCAGTACGACAGGGCGTTGAGCCGCGGGAACGCGACGTCCGGGGAGCCGATCTGCAGCGGCATGATCAGGTTCGCGAACGCGAAGAACAGCGGCGTCGCGAAGAGCAGCAGCATGATCGTGCCGTGCATGGTGAAGAGCTGGTTGTACTGCTCCGGGGAGAGGTACTGCAGGCCCGGCCGGGCCAGCTCGCCGCGCATCAGCATCGCCATCAGCCCGCCCACGAAGAACCAGACGAACGACGTGACCAGGTACATCAGGCCGATCGTCTTGTGGTCGGTGGTCCGCAGCAGGTTCGACAGCCGCGAGCCCTTCGCGGCCACGCGGGTCGGCCCCGGCCGGCTGACGATGGGCCGGGGCACGAGGGTGGTCACGTCACCCCGCAACCGGTCGGGCGGGCGAGCGGCGATGTCGTCACGGGGACCTCCGTCGGTGGGACGGGGACACTGCGAGGACCTCTCATGGTGGACCTGCGAACGGCGGATCGGAACCCGGTCGGTCCCCCGACCGAGGCCTCCGTGTCGGGACCCGCGCCTGGGTAAGGGCCGAGGCATGTCCCGGCTGAGTGCGTCCGTCCTGCCCACGCTCGGCCCGTCGGTGTGGACGCCCCGCTACGACCGCGCCGCCGTCCGGCCGGGCATCGTGCACCTGGGCGTCGGCGGGTTCCACCGCTCGCACCAGGCCCTGTACGTCGACCGCCTGCTCGAGTCCGGGCAGGCGACGGAGTGGGGCATCTGCGGCGTCGGCGTGCTGCCCGGCGACCGCCGGATGGCCGCGGTCATGGCGGCGCAGGACTGTCTGTACACGCTGGTCGTCAAGCACCCCGACGGCTTCCTCGACGCCCGGGTGGTCGGCTCGGTGGTCGAGTACCTGTTCGCGCCGGACGACCCGGAGGCGGTCGTCGAGCGGATGGCCGCGGAGACGACGCGGATCGTCTCCCTCACCATCACCGAGGGCGGCTACAACACCTCCGCGGCCACCGGCGAGTTCGACGCCGAGGCCCCCGACGTGGTCGCCGACCTGCGGCCGGGCGCGGCGCCGCGGACGTCGTTCGGCCTGGTCGCCGAGGCCCTGGCCCGCCGCCGCGCGCGGAGCCTGCCGCCGTTCGCGGTGGTCTCCTGCGACAACATCCCGCACAACGGCGACCTGGCCCGGCGCAGCTTCGCCGCCTTCGCCGCGCTGCGCGATCCGGAGCTGGGGGAGTGGATGGCGGCCGAGGTCGCCTTCCCCAACTCGATGGTGGACCGGATCACGCCCGTGACCACCGACGCCGACCGCGCGGAGCTGGTCCACCGGTTCGGCGTGGACGACGCCTGGCCGGTGGTCTGCGAGCCGTGGACCCAGTGGGTGCTGGAGGACGCCTTCCCCGGCGGGCGCCCGCCGCTGGAGGACGTCGGCGTGCAGCTGGTGGCCGACGTCGCCCCCTACGAGCTGATGAAGCTGCGGCTGCTCAACGCCGGCCACCAGGTGCTGGCCCACCTGGGCCGGCTGGCCGGCCTCGAGTACGTGCACGAGGCCTGCCAGGACCCGCTGTTCCGCGAGTTCCTCCGCGGCTACCTCGACGAGGAGGCCACCCCGACGCTGGCCCCGGTGCCCGGCATCGACCTGCGGCGCTACAAGGCCGACCTCGTCGGCCGCTTCGCCAACCCGCAGGTCCGCGACACCCTGGACCGGATCCGGGAGAACGCCTCCGACCGGGTCCCCCAGTTCCTCCTGCCGGTGCTGCGCGACAACCTGACCCGCGGCGGGGAGATCCGCCGGTCGGCCGCGGTGCTGGCCGGCTGGGCGCGGGCCGCCGAGGGGGCCGACGACGCGGGCCTGCCGTTGGCGCTGGTCGATCCGCGGGCCACGGAGCTGGGCGCCCGCGCGGACCGGCAGGCCGCCGAGCCGCTGGCGTTCCTGGCCGATCCCGACGTCTTCGGCGACCTCGCCTCCGACGAGCGGTTCGCCGCCGCCTATCGGGAGGCGCTCACGTCGCTGCGCACGCGCGGCGCCCGCGCGACGGTGCAGCGGCTCGTGGACCCCCCGCGGCGCAGGACCTGACGGCGTCGCGCTGCTCGAGGAGCTCACGGGGGAGTCCTCCGCCGACTGGCGGAGCGACACCGGGCGGGATGACTCCCGCAGCCGGTCCGGCGTCCGGTCGGTCCGATCCGCACGGTCCGGCGCCGGGCGCTGCCGGCCGTCGTCAGGCCCCGTCGGTCCCTCCCTGCAGCGAGCCCAGCAGGGCGACGACCTGCTCCTCGGTGCGGGCCGCGTCGACGCCGAGCCCGGTGAGGAGGCCGGCGCCGGCCTCCTGCTCGAGCAGGGCCAGCAGCAGGTGCTCGGTCCCGATGTAGTCGTGCCCCAGCCGCAGCGCCGTCCGGAACGTGCCCTCCAGCGCCGCCTTGGTGGCGTCGTCGAACGGGATCAGGGCGGGGACCTCCGCGCCGGAGGCGGCGGGCAGGGTGGAGGTGACGGCCTCGCGGACCCGCTCGGGCGTCGCTCCCGCGCCGGCCAGCAGCCGGCCGGCGATGCCGTCGGGCTCGGCGAGGAGGCCGAGGACGAGGTGCGCGGGGGAGATCTCGACGGCTCCGGCGGCGCGCGCCTCCTCCTGCGCGGCGACCACGACCTCGCGCGCCCGCGGGGTGAACCGGTTGAAGCCCTCCTTCGGGTCCATCGGCGACTCCTGGCCCAGGCGGCCGACGAAGCGCTTCTGCGCGGCCTGCTTGGTCACGCCCATGCTGCGGCCGATGTCGGTCCAGGACGCGCCCTGGCGGCGGGCCTGGTCGACGAAGTGGCCGATCAGCGAGTCGGCGATGTCGGCGACGTGGTCGGCGACGAGGACGGCGTCGGAGAGCTGCTCGAGGGGATCGGTGTGCACCTTGCGGATGGAGGCGATGAGGTCGTCGAGCCGGACGGGGATCTGCAGCGGGGGCGTCATGTCGTCAACCGTAGGTTGACGTTCGAGGCTCGTCAACCACAGGTTGACGCCCCGGACGAGTGGTGGATGGCGCTGTGACGAGCGAAGACGGGGCAGGATGCCGGGGTGCACCCCGACGGCTCCGGCACCACCACCTCGCCCGGACTCCGGGTCCCGGCGCCGCACGCCGAGGCCGGGACCGGCCCGGCGACGGTCCCCGCACCGGGTGACCGGCTGCTCGTCGCGGACGAGACCTGCTGGCGGATCGAGCGGGCGGACCGGTACGCGGTCTTCGTCGACGCCGCCGACTACTTCGCCACGCTCAAGCAGGCGCTGCTGGGCGCCCGTCGCCGGGTCCTGCTGATCGGCTGGGACTTCGACCCGCGCATCCGGATGGACCCGCGCAGCCCCGGCCGGAGTCGCGACGACCGCCTCGGCCGGGTGCTGGAGGCGGCCGTGCGGGCCAACCCCGAGCTCGAGATCGGCGTCCTGATGTGGGACCTCGGGATGGTGTACGGGCTGGGGCGAGGGCTGGCGCCCATCGTGCTGCTCGGTCGCCGCACGCCGGACCGGCTCACCTTCACGGTGGACACCCACCACCCGGTCGGCGGCGCGCACCACCAGAAGATCGTGGTGATCGACGACTGCCTGGCCTTCGCCGGCGGCATCGACGTCACCGCCGACCGCTGGGACACCACCGACCACCCCGACTCCTCCCGCCGCCGCGCGCGGCCCGGTTCCCACCGGGACATGGGGCCCTGGCACGACGTCACCAGCCTGGTGTCCGGACCGGCCGCGCGGGCGCTCGGCGACCTCGCCCGTGAACGGTGGGAGAGCGGCAGGGGGGAGCGGCTGGAGCCGGTGTCGGGCGTGCAGCCCTGCTGGCCCGAGGGTGTCGAACCGCTGCTGACCGACGTCGACGTGGCGATCTCCCGCACCCGGCCCGAGCACGGCGGCACGCCGCTCGTGCACGAGATCGAGCTGCTGTGGCTGGCGGTCATCGCCGGGGCGCGGGACACCGTCTACATCGAGACCCAGTACTTCGCCAACCGCCGGGTGGCCGAGGCCATCGCCGCGCGGCTGCAGGAGCCCGACGGCCCGGAGTTCGTGGTGGTCAACCCGCACGAGGCCTGGGGGTGGCTGGAGGAGAAGGCCATGGGCACCGCCCGGGCGGCGCTGCTGGCCCTCGTGGAGGAGGCCGACCGGTACGGCCGGTTCCGGCTCTACGTGCCCGTCACCGCCTCGCGGCGGCCGATCTACGTGCACGCGAAGGTCACCGTCGTCGACGACCGGCTCCTCCGGATCGGTTCGTCGAACCTCAACAACCGCTCGATGGGCCTGGACACCGAGTGCGACGTCAGCATCGAGGTGCACGAGGACTCGTCCGAGCGCGAGGCGCTCGCGGCGACGGTGCTGGGCATGCGGGACCGGCTGCTCGGCGAGCACCTCGACGTCGCGCCGGAGGAGGTCGCCGCCGCGGTCGAGCGGGCCGGGGGTTCGCTGATCGCCGCGATCGAGGAGCTGCGCCGGCCCGCCGGGCGGTCGCTGGTGCCCTTCGAGCCGCCGGACCTCGGTCCGGTCGGGCAGGTCCTGGCCGACACCCAGCTGCTGGACGCCGAGCGGACGCCGAACCGCTGGCGGCGGATCCGCGGCACCTTCGGCCGGCGCCGCACGCGCCGGCCCCTCGGCGGCTAGGACCGGGCGGCCGCCAGGGCCTCCCGCGCCTCGGCCGCCAGCCGGCGCACGAGGTCGGCGGCGGGTACCGCTTCGGCCAGCACGTGGGCCTGGCCCGCCCACAGGTGCAGCTCCTCGGCGTCGCCCGCCGCCCGGGCGGCCGCCCGCAGCGGCGCGGTGAGCGCGTGCACCTCGGGATAGGCGGCCGGCGCGTGGCCGGCCAGCTCGGAGGTCGCGCGGTTCCCCAGCGCCCGCGCGGAGCGGCCGGTGAAGACCCGGGTCACCGTGGTCGGCCGGTCCTCGGTGAGGGCGGCGGCGTGCACGGGCGCCGTCCCGGCCTCGGGGGCGCGCAGGAACGCCGTCCCCAGCTGGGCGAGGGCGGCACCGGCGGCGAGCACGGCCGCCACGCCCCGCCCGTCGGCGATGCCGCCGGCGGCGACCAGCGGCAGGTCGGTGACCCGCCGCACCAGTGCCAGCAGCGGGAGCAGGCCCAGCTGTGCGGGCTCCTCGTCCGTGCCGCCCCCGCGGTGGCCACCGGCCTCCCAGCCCTGGACGACGAGGGCGTCGGCCCCGGCCGCGACCGCGGCGCGCGCGTCGCCGGGCGAGGTGACGGTCAGCCACACCGGCACGCCCGCCGCGTGCAGCGCGTCGATCGACCGGGCGGGCGGGACGCCGAAGGCGAAGGAGACGACGGCGGGCCGCAGCTGCGCCAGGACGGCGACCTTGGCGTCGTGCGCGTCGTCGGTGTGCACGGGCTCCCCGAGGGCGACGCCCCGGGCGGCCGCCCGCGGGGCGAGCAGCTCGGCGTACGCGGACACGCGGGCGGCCTCGGCCGGGACGACCGCGACCGGGCTTAAGACGTTGACGCCGAACGGCGCGGGTGTCGCGGCGCGCAGCCGGCCGACCTCCTCGGCGACCGCGTCCGCGGTGCGGTAGCCCGCCGCCAGGAACCCGAGACCGCCGGCGGCACCGACCGCCGCGGCGAGCGCGACCGTCGAGGGACCGCCGGCCATCGGGGCGGCGACGACGCGGGCGGGCACGGGTGGCAGGGGGAGCGGCACGCCGCAAGCCTGCACCTCGGTCCGCGTATCGGGTCACCGGGCACGGGTATGCCGGGGTGGTCCTGCTCTCCGGAGCCCCCGACCCCAGGGAGAACAGCCGTGACGACGAAGGTCGAGAAGTCCATGCAGGTGGACGTCCCGCTGCGGACGGCCTACGACCAGTGGACCCAGTTCGAGGAGTTCCCCGCCTTCATGGGCGGTGTCCGCGAGGTACGCCAGCTGGACGACGCGCACCTGCACTGGGTCGCCGAGATCGCCGGCGTCCGCCGGGAGTGGGACGCGACCGTGCTCGAGCAGGTCCCGGACCGGAAGATCGCGTGGGCGGCCACCAGCGGTGCGACCAACGCCGGCGCCGTGTGGTTCGAGGCGGCCGGCGAGAACTCGACGATCGTGCACCTGGAGCTGGAGTACGAGCCCGAGGGCCTGGTCGAGAAGGCCGGCGACGCGCTCGGCGTCGTGGGCCGGCAGGTGACCTCGGACCTCGAGCGGTTCAAGGCGCTGGTGGAGAGCGAGGGCTACGCCAGCGGCGCCTGGCGCGGCGCGATCAACGAGCACCTCGACGTCGGCGTCCCCGGGGCGGGGGCAGCGGTCGGCTCCCACGGCGACAGCGGCAAGGCCGGCCTCTCCGGCAAGGCGGTCGCCGGTGCGGTGGCCGCCGTCGCGGGCGTGGCCGCCGCCGGTGTGGCCGCGGCCGCGTCGAAGGGCGGCCAGGGCGAGCAGCGCCCGGAGGCCGCGGCGGTCCCGCCGCCGGTGCCGCCCGTGCAGGCCGAGGCCGTGCAGGTGGAGGCCGTGCAGGTGGAGGCCGTGCCTGTGGAGACCGTCGGAGTCGAACGGGACGTCGCGGGTCAGCCGCCCGTGCTCATCGAGGAGGACGTGCTGCTCGACGGTCCCGTGGACCCGGACGTGCCGGACCACCCCGAGCGCCGGCTCTGACGGTGCGGGCCGGGCCGGTGCACGACACCGGCCCGGCTCAGTGCAGGTGCGCCTGCCAGTCGGCCGGCACCCGGCCGCGCGGTCCCGGGGCGGGCTGGTCCAGCGGGTGGGCCTGCGGCGGGGCCAGCTCGGGGCCGCGGACCGGCCGGTCGGCGGTGAAGTCCCAGAACCAGGCCTCGCCGGGCTCGAAGCTGCGGATGACCGGGTGCCCCGACTCCGCGGCGTGCCCACGGGCGTGCTGGGAGGGCGAGGAGTCGCAGCAGCCGACGTGGCCGCACCGGGCGCAGCGGCGCAGGTGGAACCACCAGCCGCCGGTCGCCTCGCACTCCACGCACCCGGGGCCGCTGGGCGGGACGGACGGGTCGATGCCTGGCACGGTCACGCCGGCCACCGTAGGCCGGGGCACCGTTCCGGCGACAGCCTGTCGGCACGCACCGGTCGCGGGCTAGCGTGGGCCGCCCGCCGACGTCGCCGGGCGCCTCTGCCCCTGCTGCTCGGAGGAGGCCGCCTGATGAGCCGCCCGGTCCTGCTCACCGTCGACGACGACCCCCAGGTGTCGCGCGCCGTCGCCCGCGACCTGCGCCGCCGCTTCGGCGAGGACTGCCGCATCGTGCGGGCGTCGTCCGGCGCCGAGGCGCTGGAGGCGCTGCGCGAGCTGAAGCTGCGCGGCGAGCCGGTCGCCGTCCTGCTGGCCGACTACCGGATGCCGCAGATGAACGGCATCGAGTTCCTCGAGCGGGCCATGGACCTGTTCCCCCGGGCCCGCCGGGCGCTGCTCACCGCCTACGCCGACACCGACGCCGCCATCGCGGCGATCAACCTGGTCGACGTCGACGCCTACCTGCTCAAGCCGTGGGACCCGCCGGAGGAGAAGCTCTACCCGGTCGTCGACACCATGCTCGACGCCTGGAGGGCCAGCCCCGCGGCGGCGGCCGAGGACGTGAAGCTGGTCGGGCACCGGTGGTCGCCGGCCTCGTCCCACGCCCGGGACCTGTTGGCCCGCAACGCCGTCCCCTACCGCTGGTTCAGCGTCGAGGAGCCCGAGGGGCAGCGGCTGCTCGAGGCCGCGGGGGCGACCGCGGACGACGTCCCGGTCGTCGTCACCCCGGACGGGCAGGTGCTGCGCGCCCCGACGGACGCCGAGCTGGCCGCCGTCGTCGGCCTGACCGTCGACCCGCGCGAGGACTTCTACGACCTCGTGGTCGTCGGCGGCGGCCCGGCCGGCCTGGGTGCCGCGGTGTACGGCGCGTCGGAGGGGCTGCGCACCGTGCTGGTCGAGCGCGAGGCCACCGGCGGGCAGGCCGGGCAGAGCAGCCGGATCGAGAACTACCTGGGCTTCCCGGACGGCGTCTCGGGCGGTCAGCTCGCCGACCGCGCCCGCCGCCAGGCCGGCAGGTTCGGCGCCGAGGTGCTGCTCACCCGCGACGTCGTCGCGCTGGAGGCGCACGGCCCCAAGCGGGTGCTGCGGTTCGCCGACGGCGCCACGATCGCCGCGCACGCCGTCGTCCTCGCGACCGGTGTCTCCTACCGCAGCCTCGGCGTGGCCGGGGCCGAGGCGCTCACCGGCCGCGGCGTCTACTACGGCTCCGCGCTGACCGAGGCGGCGGCGTGCGCGGACAAGGACGTCTACATCGTCGGGGGCGCCAACTCCGCCGGTCAGGCCGCGGTGTTCTTCTCCCGGTACGCGAGGTCGGTGACGATGCTGGTGCGGGGGCCCTCCCTCGAGGCCTCGATGTCGCACTACCTGATCGAGCAGATCGCGCAGATCCCGACGATCGGCGTGCGCACCTGCACGAGCGTCGCCGAGACGCACGGCACCGACCACCTGGAGTCGCTCACGCTGCAGCACGAGCAGACGGGCGCGCGGGAGACGGTGCCGGCCAGCCACCTGTTCGTCTTCATCGGCGGCGCTCCGCGCACCGGCTGGCTGGACGGCGTGATCGTCCGCGACGAGCGGGGGTTCATCCCGACCGGCCCGGGCCTGCTGGAGGACGGCGACCGGCCGCGCGGGTGGGCGCTGGAGCGGGACCCGTGGTTCCTGGAGTCCAGCGTCCCCGGGGTGTTCGTCGCCGGCGACGTGCGGGCCGAGTCGGTCAAGCGGGTCGCCTCCGCCGTCGGGGAGGGCGCCATGGCCGTGACGCTGGTGCACCGGTACCTGGGGGAGCGGTGACCGCGCCCTCGACCGGGCCCACGGCGGCCCGCCTGACCCCCGGCGAGCTGCGCGAGCTGTTCCTCTTCGAGCACCTGGACGACGAGCAGCTGGCCTGGGTGTCGGCCAACGGCGACGTCGTCGACTGCCCCGCCGGCACCGACGTGTCGGTCGAGGGCGAGCCCGCCGAGTGCTTCTTCGTCCTGCTGGACGGGACGATGACGATGGGGCGGCTGGTCGGGGGCAGCGAGGTCGAGACCGTGCGGACGGACTCGCGCGGGGTCTACTCCGGCGCGGTCCAGTTCTACGCGGGCGACCGGATCACCCAGGTGTACCCGGGGACCGTCCGTGCGGTCACCGACTGCCGGTTCCTGGCGCTGCCCGCCGGGCCGTTCGCCCAGGTCTTCCGGCAGTGGTACCCGATGGCGGTGCACCTGCTGGAGGGCATGTTCGTCGGCCAGCGCAACGCCGCCGAGCTGGTCGGGCAGCGGGAGCGGCTGCTGGCGCTGGGCAAGCTGACCGCGGGCCTGACCCACGAGCTGAACAACCCGGCCGCGGCCGCCGCCCGGGCCACCGCGGCGCTGCGCGAGCGGATGGCCGGCATGCGGCTCAAGCTCGCGAAGCTCTCCGACGGCCGCATCCCCGGCGAGATGCTCGGCGCGCTCACCACCCTGCAGGAGGACTTCCTCGCGCGGATCGGCCCGGCCGCCGAGCTCGGGGCGGTCGAGCGCTCGGACCTCGAGGACGAGCTCGGCGACTGGCTGGAGGAGCGCGACGTCGAGCGGGCGTGGGACCTCGCCGGCGTGTTCGTGGCCGCCGGGCTGGGGACCGACGACCTCGAGCGGGTCGCCGACGCGGTGACGCCGTCCTTCCTGCCGGCGGCGCTGCAGTGGCTGGCCTACACCGTCGAGACCGAGACGCTGGTCGCCGAGATCGGGGAGAGCACCGCGCGGATCTCGGCGCTGGTCGACGCGGCCAAGCAGTACTCGCAGATGGACCGGACCCCGCACCAGGCCGCGGACCTGCACGTCGGCCTGGACGCCACGCTGACGATGATGAGCGGCAAGATCGCTCCCGGGGTCACGGTGGTCGAGGACTACGACCGCTCGCTGCCCCGGGTGCCGGCCTACGCCGGGGAGCTCAACCAGGTGTGGACCAACCTCGTGCACAACGCGCTCGACGCGATGCAGGGCTCGGGGACGCTCACCCTGCGGACGGCGCGGGACGGCGACTCCGCGCTGGTGGAGGTCGCCGACACCGGTCCGGGCATCCCCGAGGAGCTGCGCCGCCGGGTGTTCGAGCCGTTCTTCACCACCAAGCCGGTCGGCCAGGGCACCGGCCTGGGGCTGGACGTCTCGTGGCGGATCGTGGTCAACCGGCACGGCGGCGACCTGCGGGTGCAGTCCCGGCCGGGCGACACCCGGTTCCAGGTGCGGCTGCCGCTGGAGGAGCCGGCGTCCCGGTGAGCGTCCGGCTGAGCCCGCTCGACCCGGCAGGCGACGCGGGGGTCGCGGTGCAGCTGCTCCGGCTGCAGCGCGAGGCCTACGCCGTCGAGGCGGCGCTGATCGGCGACCACCGCATCCCACCGCTGCGCGAGGACCTCACCGCGCTGCGGGCCGCGCCGCTGCGCTGGACGGGGGCGCTGCTCGACGACCGGCTGGCAGGGGCGGTGGCGTGGACCGACGAGGGGGACCTCGTCGACGTCCACCGGCTGGTCGTGGCGACGTCGGCGGCACGCCGGGGGCTCGGATCGGCGCTGGTGCGGTCGGTGCTCTCGGCCGCCGGGGAACGGCCGACCCTCGTCGCCACCGGGCGGGACAACGCCCCGGCCCGGGCGCTCTACCGGCGACTGGGCTTCGTGCGCACCCGCGACCGCGAGGTGCTGCCCGGGCTCTGGGTGACCGGGTACCGGCACGACCCGTGAACGCGCTCCGGCTCCGGCGCGGCGACTGTCCTCGGGCGGCGGCGGGTAGGCCCGGTCGGCAGCGACGGAGACGACGTCGTCCCGTGACCGTCTGGGGGACACATGACCGACACCGACAACCACTGGGTCGCGCAGGCCGTGCACGACCTCGGGTCCGCACTCTGGCTCGGGGGGACGGTGATGGGCATCGCCGGGGTCAACAAGTCCGGCAGCGACCTGACGCAGGGCATCGACCGGGTCCGGGTGGCGAGCTCGGCGTGGAGCCGGTTCCAGCCGGTCCAGTTCGCCGGGATCGGGGCGACGCTCCTGGCCGGCCTGCGGCTGACGCAGGTCGGCGGGCGGCGGCTGGCCCTGCAGGAGGGTTTCGCCACCGTCGGCGCGCTCAAGGCGGGACTCGCGGTCGCCGGCGCGGGGGCCAGCGCCTACGCGGCCTACAGCGGCAGCCGGATCGGGGCGCTGGCCGAGGAGGCCGAACGCGCGGGGACGCCGCTCGAGGTGAAGGACGCGACCCTGCCGACCGCGGGCACCCCGGCCGAGATCCAGAAGTGGCAGCGACGGCAGCGGATCACCCAGTTCGCCGTCCCCGCGCTCGCCGGGGCCAACGTCGTCTGCAACTCGTGGCTGGTGCAGTCCTACCGCGCGGGCTCGACCGCCAAGGGCGTCCTGCGCCGCATCCTGCCCGGCTGATCCGGCCGGCGGCCTCCCTCCGAGGGGGAGGCCGCCGCGCCGTCCGTGGGGACGACGGGCGGGACTGTGCTGGACTGGACGGCGTGAGCACCGCCGAGTCCGACGAGGGCCGCCCGGCCGCGGGCGCCGGCACCGATCCGGAGACCCGCGACCGGATCCTGCAGGCCGGCATGCGGTGCACCGCGCAGTACGGCCGCGCGAAGACCACGCTGCAGGACGTCGCCCTCGCCGCGGGCGTGTCCCGGGCGACGATCTACCGCTACTTCGCCGACCGCGGCGCGCTGTTCACCGGCATCCGCGAGTACGAGCACGAGCGCGATCTCGCGGAGTTCGAGCGGCTGGTGGCCGGTGCCCGGTCGCTGACCGACGCCGTCGCCGCCCTGGGGGAGGTGCTGGCCGGGACGTCGGCGCGCTACCGGGTCGGCGCCCACGTGGCCGCCGGCGACGAGAGCCTGGCCACCTACATGGCGCTGCGCTCGGGCCGGGAGCGGGAGCGCGCCGCCGGGATGATCCGCCCGCACGTCGCTCGGGCCGCGGCGGCGGGGGAGCTCCGGCCGGGAGTCTCGGCCGCGGAGGCCGAGGAGTGGATCGCGCTGGCCGTCGTGCGGGCCACCTCGCTGGCCCCCATGCGGTCGGTCGACGTCGACGACCCGGCGGCGGTCGGCCGGTGGCTGGCCCGGATGACCTGCGCGGGCATCTGCTCCTGAGGGGTGCTCGGCGCCGGCTTCCGGCTCAGGCCCGGACCGGGACGCCGAGCTCGGTGAGCAGGCCGCGGATGCGGCCCTCGATCTCGTCGCGGATGGGGCGCACCGCCTCGACCCCCTGGCCGGCCGGGTCGTCCAGCGCCCAGTCCAGGTAGCGCTTGCCGGGGAAGATCGGGCAGGCGTCGCCGCAGCCCATGGTGATGACGACGTCGGAGGCCTCGACCGCCTCGGTGGTGAGCACCTTCGGGGTCTGGTCGGTGATGTCGACGCCGACCTCGGCCATGGCCTGCACGGCGGCGGGGTTGACCTGGTCGGCCGGCACGGACCCGGCCGAGCGGACCTCGACGGCGTCCCCGGCCAGCGTCCGGAGCCAGCCGGCGGCCATCTGGGAGCGGCCGGCGTTGTGCACGCAGACGAACAGCACGCTGGGCTTGTCGGACACGGTGGGTTCTCCTCCAGGACGATGGGCCGGCGCGGTCACTGCGGAGCGACGGCGGGGTGGAGCTCGGCGAGCAGGGTGCGGACGCGGGCCTCGATGTCCCCGCGGATGGCCCGGACCTCGCCCGCGGAGAGACCGGCGGGGTCGCGGACCTGCCAGTCGAGGTAGCGCTTGCCGGGGTAGACGGGGCACGCGTCGCCGCAACCCATCGTGACCACCACGTCCGCGGCGCGGACGACGTCGTCGGTGAGCGGCTTGGGGAACTCGCCGCCCAGGTCGATGCCGACCTCCGCCATCGCCTCGACGACGGCGTCGTCGATGCTCGCGGTCGGCTGCGAGCCGGCCGAGCGGACGTGCACCAGGTCGCCCCCGTGGTGGGCCATGAGCGCGGCCGCCATCTGCGAGCGTCCCGCGTTGTGGACGCACACGAAGAGGATCTCGCAGGTGTCGTCCTGGATGGCGCCCTTGGCCTGTGCCAGCGCGGTGAGGCGCTCGCTCGCGAAGCGCTCGGTCAGCACCGGGAGGTGGGTCGTGACCTTCGCCGTCCGGGCGAGGGCCGTGTAGGACTCGAAGACGTAGCGGTCGATGGTCTCGCGGGTGAAGACCCCGGTGAAGCGCGTCGCCAGCTGGTCGGCGTAGCGGTGCAGGGTGGCCTCGGGAGTGAGCAGCCCGTAGACGGGCTCGTCGTGGGCGCTCATCGGGCGCTCCTCACGGGGTCGGGGACGGTGGGGTCGCCGGGGAAGAACCGGCGGGCGGCCCAGAGGGCGACGTAGACGAGCCCGACCAGGACGGGCACCTCGATCAGCGGGCCGACGACGCCGGCGAGCGCCTGGCCGCTGGTGACGCCGAAGGTGCCGATGGCCACCGCGATGGCGAGCTCGAAGTTGTTTCCGGCGGCGGTGAACGCCAGCGTCGTCGTCTTCGCGTAGCCCAGGCCCAGCCGCATCCCCAGCAGGAACGAACCGCCGAACATGAGGGCGAAGTAGGCCAGCAGCGGCAGGGCGATCCGGGCGACGTCCCAGGGGTTGGAGGTGATCGCGTCGCCCTGCAGGGCGAAGAGCATGACGATCGTGAACAGCAGCCCGTAGAGCGCGATCGGCCCGATCTTCGGCAGGAACCGGCTCTCGTACCAGTCCCGGCCCCTCGCGCGCTCGCCCAGGGTGCGGGTGAGGAACCCGGCCACCAGCGGGATGCCGAGGAACACCAGGACGCTGAGCAGGATCGCCCAGACGCTGAACTCCGCCGACGTCGTCTCCAGCCCGAGCCAGCCGGGCAGCACCTGCAGGTAGAACCAGCCGAGCGCGGCGAACGCGAAGATCTGGAAGACGGAGTTGATCGCGACGAGCACGGCGGCGGCCTCGCGGTCGCCGCAGGAGAGGTCGTTCCAGATCAGCACCATCGCGATGCAGCGGGCCAGGCCGACGATGACCAGGCCGGTGCGGTACTCGGGCAGGTCGGGCAGCAGCAGCCAGGCCAGCGCGAACATCAGCGCCGGGCCGACGAGCCAGTTGAGCACCAGGCTCGCGGCGAGCAGCTTCCGGTCGCCGGTGACGCGGTCCAGCTCGGAGTACCGGACCTTGGCCAGCACCGGGTACATCATCAGCAGCAGGCCGATCGCGATCGGCAGGCTCACGTCGCCGACGCGGACGGCGTCCAGGGCGTCGTCCAGCCCGGGGACGAGGCGGCCCAGGAGCAGCCCGACGGCCATCGCGGCGACGATCCACACCGGCAGGAACCGGTCGAGGGTGGACAGCCGCTGCAGGACCGGGGCGTCCACGCCGCCGCGGGCGGTCTCGCCGACCATGTCGCTCACGCGCGCACCCCGGCCAGGGCGGGGGAGCTGAAGACGTCGGCCACGGCGGCCAGCGCCTCGGGGCGGACCCGGTAGTAGGCCCACACGCCGCGCTTCTCCCGCTCGAGCACGCCGGCGGTCTGGAGCACCTTGAGGTGGTGGCTGACCGTGGCCTGGGTCAGCTCGAAGGCCTCGTTGAGGTCGCAGACGCAGGCCTCACCGGTCCCGGTCGAGGCGATGAGGCTGACCAGGCGCAGCCGGACCGGGTCGGCGAGGGCCTTGAGCAGCGCGGCCACCTCGGCGGCGCGCGCGGTGCTCATCGCGGTGCCGTCCACCGGGGGGCAGCAGGCGGGGGTGTCGTCCATGGGTGTCCTGACGTCGTCCATCGACAGGCATCGTATCGACGCATGTCGATGTCCCGGGTGGCGGGGGGATGAACACCCGGTGCTCGCCGGTCAGGCGCCGGTCTGCACGGTCAGCCGGACGCCGTCGGCCAGCCGGTAGGGAGCGGTGGCGACCAGGGCGCCGACGACCCGGCGCAGCCGCGACACCTCCGCCCGGACCGTCACCACGTGGTCGGCGTCGCCGAAGAGGGCGGCGGACAGCTGCCCGGCCGAGAGCCCGGCCGGGCCCGCGGCGGCCAGCAGGCCGAGCAGGTCGGCGTGGCGGGGGGAGAGCGCGGCCCGCCACGGCTCGCCGTCCGCGCGGACCTGCAGCACCGGCGGACCGGTGCGGTCCAGCGTCGCCTCGATCGTCCGGCCGGTGTCGCGCGGGCGGACCAGCCACCCCTCGCCGACCCGCTCCGGCGTGCAGAGTCCCAGCCCCGGGACGGCGAGGGCGCGACCGGCGCGCGGCACCTCGACCCGGTCGCGGACGGCGACGCCCACGTGGGAGGCCACCCAGCCGTGCTCGTCCACCAGCAGCAGTGGCCCGCGTACCGAGGCCAGGACCGTCTCCGCCGAGCGCCGCAGCCGCTCCAGCCGCTGCTCGTGGTGGCGCCACAGCTGGGCCTCGGCCAGCCGTACCGCCGTCTCGACCAGCGCGGTCAGGGCCGGGTGCAGGGTCAGCGCCGGGCCGCTGACGTCGACGATGCCGAGCAGGTCGCCGGTGCGCGGGTCGTGCACGGGGAACGCGGTGCAGTACCAGGGGTGCTGGGCCTGCTCGAAGTGCTCGGCGCTGAAGAGCTGCACCGGGGCGCCCTCGGCCAGTGCCGTGCCGATGGCGTTGGTGCCCACCGCGGTCTCGGTCCAGCGGGCGCCCTCGCTGAAGCCGAGGTCGTCGGCCCGCAGGCGGACGCGGGCCGCGCCCTCCCGCCACAGGACCACGCCGTCGGCGTCGGTGACGACGAGGAGGAACCGGGACGCGTCGGCGACGCCGCCCAGCAACTGGCGCAGCTCCCCGATGACGGACTCCAGCGGGGACTCGCGTCGACGGCGCTCCAGCTCGGCCACCGGCAGCGGGTCCCGGGCGTTGGGTGCGGAGGGGTCCAGGCCGGTGCCGAGCACCCGCTGCCACGACCGCGCCACCACCGCTCGCGGCCGCATCGGCGGCCGGCCGCCCCCGAGCACCGCGTCGTGCACGCGCCGCAGGGCGCGGGCGTGGGACGGGAGGTCGGTGCCCGGTGCGATCGCGCCGAAGTCGCCCACCGGCATCCCTCCTGCAATCCGGTGCAACGCTCCCGCGCCGCGTCGCGGGACGGTGTGCTGCGCGTCACAGCCTAGTGAGGAGAACGCATGACGCAGACCCTGGACGCGCCTCCCGGCACGACCGCCGGAAGGGCCGAGTCCTGGCTGGCCGCCCTCGGCGACGCCCTCGCGGCACGCGACGTCGAGCGTGCCGCCGGCCTGTTCGCGGCCACGAGCTTCTGGCGCGACCTGATCGCCTTCACCTGGAACATCACCACCGTCGAGGACCGGGCCGGCGTCACCGGGCTGCTGACCGCCACGCTGGACCGCACCGACCCGACCCGGTTCGCCGTCAGCGAGCCGCCGGAGGAGGCCGACGGCGTCACCACCGCCTGGTTCACCTTCGAGACGGCCGTCGGGCGCGGCAAGGGGCTGGTGCGGCTGGTCGAGGAGGACGGCGAGCCGCGGGCGTGGACCTTCCTGACGACCATGTACGAGCTGAAGGGCCACGAGGAGCCGCGCGGCGACCGCCGCCCGCTGGGCGCCGAGCACGGGATCAACCGTGGGCGGGAGACGTGGCTGGAGCGGCGGGAGCGAGAGGCGGCCGAGCTCGGGGTCGCCAGGCAGCCCTACGTGCTCGTGGTCGGCGGCGGACAGGGTGGCATCGCCCTCGGTGCCCGGCTGCGCCAGCTCGGCGTCCCGAGCCTGGTCATCGACAAGCACCCGCGGCCGGGGGACCAGTGGCGCGGCCGCTACAAGTCGCTGTGCCTGCACGACCCGGTCTGGTACGACCACCTGCCCTACGTGCCGTTCCCCGACAACTGGCCGGTGTTCGCGCCCAAGGACAAGATCGGCGACTGGCTCGAGTCCTACACGCGGGTCATGGAGATCCCCTACTGGTCGAGCACCGTGGCCACCTCGGCGTCGTACTCCCCGGAGACGGGGGAGTGGACCGTCGAGGTCGAGCGCGAGGGTGCGGCCCTGACGCTGCGCCCGGCACACCTGGTGTTGGCCACCGGCATGTCGGGCAAGCCCAACGTGCCGCAGATCCCCGGACAGGACGTGTTCCGCGGCGACCAGCAGCACTCCTCGCGGCACCCCGGCCCGGACGCGTACGCGGGCAAGCGGGTCGTGGTGATCGGCAGCAACAACTCCGCGTTCGACATCTGCGGGGCGCTGTGGGAGCACGGCGTCGACGTCACGATGGTGCAGCGCTCGTCGACGCACATCGTCCGGAGCGACAGCCTCATGGAGATCGGCCTCGGCGCCCTCTACTCGGAGGAGGCGGTGGCCAACGGCGTCACCACGGAGAAGGCGGACCTGACCTTCGCCTCGCTGCCGTACCGGATCATGCACGAGTTCCAGATCCCGCTGTACCAGCAGATGAGGGAGCGCGACGCCGACTTCTACGAGCGGCTGGAGGGGGCCGGGTTCTGGCACGACTGGGGTGACGACGGCTCCGGGCTGTTCATGAAGTACCTGCGTCGCGGCTCCGGCTACTACATCGACGTCGGCGCCGCGGACCTCGTGGCCAACGGAGACGTCCGGCTGGTGCACGGGCAGGTCACCCGCCTGACCGAGGACGCCGTCGTCCTCGAGGACGGCACCGAGCTGCCGGCCGACCTCGTCGTCTACGCCACCGGCTACGGGTCGATGAACGGCTGGGCCGCCGATCTCATCTCGCAGGAGGTCGCCGACCGTGTCGGCAAGGTGTGGGGGCTGGGCTCGGACACCACCAAGGACCCCGGCCCCTGGGAGGGCGAGCAGCGCAACATGTGGAAGCCCACCCAGCAGGAGGCGCTCTGGTTCCACGGCGGGAACCTGCACCAGTCGCGGC
Source organism: Trujillonella endophytica (assembly GCF_019799905.1). Classification (GTDB taxonomy): domain Bacteria; phylum Actinomycetota; class Actinomycetes; order Mycobacteriales; family Geodermatophilaceae; genus Trujillonella; species Trujillonella endophyticus_A. The sequence continues at coordinate 47,458 of NZ_JABGCI010000017.1, forward strand.
ACTACTCCCTGTACCTGGCGCTCCAGCTGAAGGCCCGTCACGTCGGCATCCCCACCCCGGTGCACGGACTACAGGAGGTGCACCACCTGCGCTGAGGTGCGTGCGCGCGCCCGTACCGGGGGCGCCGCACACGTGCCATGATCCGCGGCCGTGCGCAGCGAGGACGACGTCGACCGCACCGGGACCGCGGCGCCGGAGCGGCAGGGCATCACGCGCCTGCCGGACGGCCGGCGCCTGGCGTGGAGCGAGTGGGGGCCGGCAGGCGGGCGCCCGGTGCTCCTCTGCCCGGGGGCGGCGACGAGCCGCTGGCTGGGCTTCGGCACCGACGTCCTCATGGGTCTGGAGGTCCGGCTGGTGTCGGCCGATCGCCCGGGGCTCGGCGGCTCCGACCCGCTCCCGGGCCGGGACCTCGCGTCCTGGGCGGAGGACGTCGCGGCCCTCGCCGCGGACCGGGACCTCGGGCGGCCCGCGGTCGTGGGCTTCTCCCAGGGGGCGCCGTTCGCGCTGGCGTGTGCCGCCGCCGGGGCGGTGTCGGCCGTGGCGGTCGTGTCGGGGACGGACGAGCTCTGCCACCCGGACGTGCGGGCGCGACTGGTCCCCGAGGTGGAGGCTCTGGTCGGGCTGGCGGACGCCGATCCCGCGGCGGCCGCGACCGCCTTCGCGGGGCTGGCCCGCACCGACGCGATGTGGGACATGGTGATGGCGGGCAGCTCCGAGGCCGACCTCGCCGTGTACACCGCGCCGGCCTTCGCCGCGGCATACCGGCGGGCGATGGACGAGGCGTTCGCCCAGGGCCCCGACGGCTACACGACCGACACGGTCCTGACGATGCGCCGCTGGTCCTTCGACCCGGCGGCCATCTCCGTGCCGACGGACCTCTGGTACGGCGTCCTGGACAGCAGTCCGGTGCACTCCCCGAACCGCGGCGCCACCCTCGCCGGGCGCATCCCGGGGGCGCGGCAGCACGAGCTCGCCGACGTCGGCGGGGCCCTGCTGTGGACTCACGCGGAGTCGGTCCTGCGGACGTTGCTCGATCGGACCTGACAGCGCGGGGACGCCGGTCGCCGTCCGTGTCCCTGTCCGCGTCGCGCCGTCGCGCCGTCGCGCCGTCGCGTCCGCGCTGCCCGCGTCCGCGCGGCGGGGGTCCACCGTCCGTTCCGGCCGGAACTGTCGGACCTCGAACGTATGTTCGGATCGTGCAGAGAGAGGCCGAACAGGAGTCAGCCGTCGAGGCTGCGCTGGTCGGCTGGTTCCTCGAGCAGGCGCTCGAGGTCCCGCGCTTGCCGGTGGGTGTCCTGACGCGGGCGGAGAAGCCGTCGGCGCTGCAGCAGCTGGTGGCTGAGCGGGCTCGGTTGGCGGCGTACGAGGCGGAGCTGGTGCTGGGGCTGGCCGAGGACTCGCCGGAGGCCGAGCTGCCGCCGGAGGCTGCGCGGGGATCGTGGGCGGCGCGTGTGGACCTGCCGGGGGTGTCGGAGTTCCTCCCGGCGGAGCTGTCGATGGTGCTGAACTGCGGCCGGGGGACGGCGTCGCATCTGGTGGTGCGCGCGTTCACCTGGCGGGAGCGGCTGCCCGGCACGTTCGGTGCATTGGCCGAGGGTGTGCTGGACGAGCCGCGGGCGAAGGTGCTGGCCGAGGTGCTGGAGCACGCCGATCCGCAGGTGGCGCGGCGGGTGGAGGCGGAGGTGCTGCCGGAGGCGGTCGAGCTGTCGGTCGGGAAGCTCCGCAAGCGCACGCAGGCGCTGTTGGCCGCGGTGGACTCGGTCGGGGTGGACGAGAGGCGCGAGGAGGCGCAGAAGACCGCGGACGTGCGGATCTACCCCTCGACCCGGGAGGGCATGGCAACGGTCGCGGTCGACCTGCCCGCTGAC
>NZ_JABGCI010000158.1 GCF_019799905.1 Trujillonella endophytica
ATTTTAAAATAAAAATAAAGAATTAAATATATTCTTTAATTAGAAATAACTAATAGTTAAAAATATTTCCTTAACCTAGAAATACAAAGTATTTCCAAAGATATAGAAATATAATAAAAATCAAAAGAAATTCACTCCCGTAGGAGACTAAAAAAATTAAATTAAAAAAAGTTAAGTAAATTAACGCAAAATAAATTTGCATTATAATATTTTATTTATTATTCAATATATTTATTATTAAAAATATTTTAATATATTCAAATTGTTTATTATATATCATTAAGATATATAGAGCGAAAAACTTTAGATTACCCGAAAACGTATTATTAAAAAGAATATTAACAAATCTAAAGATAAAGAATTGTATTTTTGAATGAATTTTAACAATAGAATAAGAATTAAATAGATAAAAAGAAAGTTAAAAAGACAAGTAATATAAAAATAAATTTTGATAAAATTTAATAAATAGAATTAAATTAAAAATGAATAATGAATTATTAAGAATAAAGAATTTTATTAATGTTAGTAAAACTAAAAATTATATAAAGATTACTTAAAAGAATTTTAAAGAAAGAATAATTTTAAATAAGTTTTTGATAAATCTGAAAGGATAATAAACATTACTTAAAAGGATTTAAAAGATAAAATATATTTAGAAAATTTTAATAAAGATTATGTATGAAAAAGGGAAT
>NZ_JABGCI010000159.1 GCF_019799905.1 Trujillonella endophytica
GTCAGGATTTGGTTTTTTGGTTCTGGCCTTGTGATCTAACAATCTATATGTGGCAAGCTAGGGGACCATGGTTTGGTTTTTTGGTCACTCTTTGGGACAATTTTGGGTCCATTGGAGTGGTTTTGGGTTTTTTTGTGGAATGTCAATTTCAAGGTTTTTGGCTTAATTTGGTTCATGAGGTGGGATGGTTTGGATTTTTGGAAGCTCATGAGGCTTGGAAATTTTTGTATGGTCCAATCAACTCAAAAGAGGCATGGAACCATTTTTGTATGCTCTTGGTAAGAGAAATTTTGACTAAAAGCCACTTTTAGTGCCTAGGTGGTCAAACCTGGCTCATATGGGCTAACCCATGGGACCCTAAGCTTTTAAAGATGGCTTAGATCTCATGTGGTGTCATTTTTGTAAAGAATATCTAAAAATATCCCTTTGTGTAGAGAATATCTAAAAATATCCTTACTTGGAGAGAATCTCTCAAGTTTCCTTGATTTTGGGAGAGATTTTCTCAAAGTATCTTTCTTTGGGAGAAAGTTTCTCAAATCCCCTTTCTTTTTGGTGAGAATTTCTCTAGAATCTCCTCTTTAGGAGAGAATATCTCAAATCTCCCTTTCTTTTAGGAAGTTTGCTAATTTTTAGCACTTACCTCCTTGCTTTTCTCCTCCTTTCCTCTTTTGGTTTGCTTTTTCTATAAA
>NZ_JABGCI010000160.1 GCF_019799905.1 Trujillonella endophytica
ACAATATTAAATAATAGGAAACTGGAAATGAAAGTCTCTTTTTCGCATCCATTCTCCATCACATTATCGGAACAAAAACATTTGATGCGTCGATATGGAAATATTTGGTATATAAATCCACGGTCTGGTAGATATATATCTAAATCTTATATAGAACTTGTTCTGGAATCAAAGAAAGATATTGAAAATGGCTCTTATGTTGTGACTTGGAATAAACGTTTCTCTGTGGAGGAACGGAATAGCAATTTCTTCCTCTGGATCATCTAGGAACAAGAAGATTTAATCGGAAATATCGACAAATTCTTGCGGAGTCCAAAGAAATGAAATAAAAAAAGACCCACTGTTCCAATCTCATCTCTATCGAATTTTAATATCAGAATAGTGGATATAGTCATGATTCAATGGGTCAGGTCCACTTACTTTTTCTTTTGTTGATTTCTAATCTTTAAAATGGATTTGATTGGAATAATGGAAAATAGGAATATTTGGCAATTCGAGAGACGACTTATCATTATTCATTCTCATTATTCATTATAATATAATAAATATAATAAACAAATGTTCAACTTTATAACTAGAATTACTATACTATAATTTCATTATAAAAAGTTATTATTCTAATTAAATTATACAGTTGGTTACTTTTTTTTATTACAAATATCAAGAATATCTCTATTCTCCGCTCAAA
>NZ_JABGCI010000161.1 GCF_019799905.1 Trujillonella endophytica
AAAGCTGGCTCCAACTAGGACACCGCGACCCCACATCTCATGTGTAATCCGGGCCCACAGTTAATTGCAAATAACTCCACTATATAAATGCAATTGCACTCCAGTCTTAGGAATATTACATAGAAGACCCTAAACTTCCTCATTACCACAAGTAGGCCCCTCCATCAATATCCATGGATCAATTGGACCTGTCTTCCAAACTAGATCCACATCTTATTATCCTTGAGCCCCAATTAATTATAATGATCATGGTACCTTTCCAATTAACTCTTAATCGGAATGGGTGTACACTTACCAATGATAAATCCATTAATTGGCACAAGGGGATATTAAAGATAGATTCCATCTTGACCATTAAATGTTCCCACAGCTCTACTACCACGTACCCAAACCACCGAGGTGTTGACCTACAATTGGCCTCACTCATTGGTGACTCAAAGCAAATGGATAGATAGAAACTTGAGTTCATCAACATCTCAGGATTGAGAGCCTATTGCTAGGGAATTATGAGAGCAGACCTTAATGTATAGACAGTGTTCTTTAAGGTGCTTCTCATGGTCCTTCAATACATCCAATGTACCAGTACTATGATCCAGAATCTTCCATTCTGATGATCGAGACAAATCACACTATCTTATAGTGATCAAAGTACTGCAACCTTGTCAGATGAGATGTCCAATCTCATCA
>NZ_JABGCI010000162.1 GCF_019799905.1 Trujillonella endophytica
ATTTCAGGGAAGATGTCTCCATCAGCCCAGGAAACTAATTTTACTTAAGAAGTGGAACATAGACTTGGTGTAGATTGAAAGTATTGTCCAGTTGAGCGGCATTGCGGAACCGGAATGAACATTAGTGTGACCGGAGAGACGGAATTGTCTGGTAGTGTAAGTCCAACCTCATGGCGGATGACTTTCTGTGGAACGCATCTAGGGTTACTCAGCCGACTAGAAACTGGTATGTTGCACACTCCCTGAATGTTATCTATGTAAGAGTACTTTTACTAACATGCAAGAAAGAGATATATATTAATATTCATATATGTTACAATATTGGGAAAAGAAGAGAATAATAGTACATCTTGTTTATATACTTTGTGTTGGATGCTTTTGATGTACTGTTTTGCTTTGTTCCTTCTGCTTTTCCATATCTGCAAGTTTCGATTCGAGATGTCTCATAGATTTCTTTAGATCTTTTATTTGAGACCTTTTTGATTGCAAGTCTTTGTGAGACTTTAGATGCAATCTCTTGAAAAGTGCAACCTCCTGTTGCAAGGACCAGACTTCATTTGTTTTGGCCTGAACTTCAGCTGATTTCATTTGTAACTGAACGGCCAAATTCCATACTAGAGTAAAGGTATTATGAATAATAGTGTCATCTGTGATGACTGGTGTTCGAATACTTTCAGGCCTTTCAG
>NZ_JABGCI010000164.1 GCF_019799905.1 Trujillonella endophytica
AAATAGTGTGAAGTTATGAAATAACTTATAAAAATAATGGAGTTTACGGAATAACTTGGAAAATAGTGCGAAGCGACCTGTAAAAATAAGAAATGAACAATAATTTAACCGGAAAAATAGTGTGATTTGGTCGCATTTACGTTAGTTCAAGACTAGCTTGTTCAAAAAATTTGTTCATTAAGTTTTAAGTAGTAAGTTGTATAATGGGACGAATAATAAATAAATTTGAAGCATAGGTTGCATTTACGTTAGTTCAAGACTAGCTTGTTCATTAAGTAGAAAAATAAAGATTACATATAAAAGATTATAAGTTTTATATTAAATGATGGGATTTAAAAGTTGTGTAAGTTGTGTAAGTTGTGTAAGTTGTGTATAAGTAAATATAGTAAATATAGTTAAAAGGTATAACTACTTTCTGTTAAAAAGTCATTACTTGGTTCGACTCCAGTTATTTACGGCTCATAGATATGACCCTGATAACTTCGGACAATACAAGGGGATTGAATGCTTTTAAAAGAAGTAAAATGTATAATAATTGAATTGAACAATTTTCTTATGATTACAAAACATATGTAATTCCTTTATACTAATTATACTATTTAATCACAAACAATTGATATAAAAAATTAAAATAAATTAATTAAGAATAAAAATTGATTGATATTACTTCAAATTTCTCTATTTT
>NZ_JABGCI010000165.1 GCF_019799905.1 Trujillonella endophytica
GTCAGCCGCCGGTGCCGCGGAGCATCGCCGAGACGGTCCGCAGGACGATCTTCACGTCCAGCCACAGCGACCAGTTCTCGATGTAGTAGTTGTCGAACCGGGCCCGGTCGGCGATCGAGGTGTCCCCGCGCAGGCCGTGCACCTGGGCCCAGCCGGTCAGCCCCGAGGGCACCCGGTGGCGGGCCTCGTAGCTGGGATAGGCGGCGCGGAACTGGTGCACGAAGTGCGGCCGTTCCGGGCGCGGGCCGACCAGGCTCATGTCCCCGCGCAGGATGTTGAGCAGCTGGGGCAGCTCGTCCAGTGAGCTCTTGCGCAGGAACCGGCCCAGCGGGCTGAGCCGGTCGTCGTGGGCGACGTTCCAGCGGGTGGCCGACTCCTCGTCGGTGGCCGGGCGCAGCGAGCGGAACTTCAGCACCTGGAAGTGCCGGCCGTCCACCCCGACCCGTTCCTGGCGGAACAGGATCCCGGGGCCGCCGTCGAGCCGGACCGCCACCGCCAACGCCAGCATCACCGGGGCCAGGAACAGCAGCGCCGCACCGGAGACCGCGACGTCGACCAGCCGCTTCACCCGCCACGCCCGGCTGCGGTAGGTCGCCCGGCGCAGCCGCACCAGCGGCAGCCCCCACGCGGTGTCCATCTCCTCGTGCACGTGCTGCAACTCGAACAACCGCGGCACCACGAACA
>NZ_JABGCI010000018.1 GCF_019799905.1 Trujillonella endophytica
CCCAGTCGCCGTTGGCGTCGCGGGTGGCCTTCGTCCGGATCGAGGCCAGGTCGGAGCCGGAGTCCGGCTCGCTCATCCCGATGACGAAGAAGCACTCGCCGGCCGCGATCCGCGGTAGCAGCGACTCGCGCTGTGCCTCGGTGCCGAACTTCAGCAGGTTGGGCCCGGACTGCCGGTCGGCGATCCAGTGCGCCGCCACCGGCGCACCGGCGGCCAGCAGCTCCTCGGTGACCGCGTAGCGCTCCATCGCCGTCCGCTCGTGGCCCCCGTACTGCTTCGGCCAGGTCATGCCCAGCCAGCCGCGCTCTCCGAGCTTGCGGGAGAACCCGGGGTCGACCCCGGACAGCCAGGTGTCGGCGTGCGGCGTGAAGGTCCCGGCATTCAGCTCGGCGGCGAGGAACTCGCGCACCTCCAGCCGGACCTGCTCGGCGGCCTCCGACCGCGGCGCGGGCGCCAGCGTCAGCGACGCACCGCTCATGCCGGGGCCTGGGGAGCGGCCTGCGGAGCGGCCTTGGGTGCGGGGGCCGGGCGAGTCGGGTCGACGTGGGTCATCAGCACGCCGGCGCGGGTCCGGTAGCGCTTGTTCACCGCGATGACCACGGCGGTGAAGGGCTCGAGCACCCGCGCCTGGCGCAGCGCCCCGACCTCCACGCCGGGGCGGCCGGTGACCGCGGCCGCGAGCTCGACGACGCGCGCGCGGGCGGCGGCGTCGTCCCCGCAGACCAGGACGTCCTCGCCGGAGAGGTCCCGGTCGAGGTCGGCCACGCTCGGCGCCGACAGGTGGTGGAAGGCGGCGGTCACCGTGCTGGCCGGCAGCAGCGCGGCCACCTGCTCGGCGGCGCTGCCCTCGGCGACGGCGAGGCCGTGCGGGCCCTTCGCGTCGAACCCCAGGGGGTTGATGCAGGAGACGACCAGCCGCCCGGCCAGCGCCGGAGCCAGCGCGGCGATGCTCTCCCCGGTCTCGTCCCAGGGGGTCGCCAGCAGCACGATCTCCCCGGCCGCCGCCGCGTCCTCGTTGGCCGCGCCGTCGAGGCGGGCCTCGACCCCGGCGGCGGAGAGGGTCTCCCGCAGCTCCGCGGCCGAGGCCCGAGCGCGGGCGGCGTCCCGCGACCCGAGGACGACGGGGTGCCCGGCGTGGGCCAGCCGCAGGGCGAGGGCGCGCCCCAGCGCGCCGGTCCCGCCGAGGACGGCGATCGTGTCGGTCATGGGGCGTCCCTCATCGGTGCTTCCTCCAGGGGAGACGGCGCGTCACGGGACCGGTGTTCCGCTGCGGCCGAAACTAGGATAAGCATTACCAGCGATGAGCGGAACCCGTGCGGCCGGACCCCGCCCGCCCGCCAGCCGGGCCGCGGTCCTGGCCGTCTGCACCGCGGCGATGGGGCTCGGGTGCGCCCCGACGTTCCTCGTCGGCTACCTCGGCCCCGACGTCCGCGCCAGCCTGGAGCTCTCCGGCGCGCAGCTCGGCCTGCTGGTCGGCCTCTTCTACGGCGCCACGGGCGTCACCTCGCTCGTGGTCTCCCGCGTGATCGACCCGCTCGGGGCGCGCGTCTGCATCGTCGGCGACCAGCTCCTCGTGGCGCTGGCCCTCACCGCGGCGGCGCTGTGGCCGGGCCTCGGCACGCTCGCCGTCGCCAGCGCCCTGGCCGGAGCGGGCTACGCCTTCGCCAACGCCGGCACCAGCGTCGCCGTCACCTCGGTCTCGCGCCCGGACCAGGCCGGGACGGCGGTCGCCGTGAAGACCGCCGGCATCCCCGCCGGCGCCACGGTGCTCGCGCTCGCCGGGCTCCCGCTGGCCGGCCGGATCGGGTGGGAGGGGGTCGCCCTGGCGATGGCGGCCCTGCTCGCGGTCAACGCGGCCGCCGGGGCGGTGCTGCTCCCCCGGGTGCGGGCGGGCCGGGCGGACGCCTCGGACACCCCCGCCGGCCCGCTGCCGAGGCGCTTCGGCTGGGTGGTGGGGGCGTCGTTCCTCTACGTGCTCGGCTCCCAGCCGCTGTTCTCCTGGCTGGTCATCACCCTCGTCGACGCCGGGGTCTCGCGGGGCACCGCCGGGGCGATCTCGGCCACCGGCACCGGCCTGGGCGCCGTCGTCATGGTGCTGGCCGCGCGCCGGGCCGACCGGGCCGGCCCGCGCCGCCGGGCCCTGACCGCCGCGGGGGTCGCCGCGACCGCCGTCGTCGGCACCGCCCTCGTGTGGGCCGGCTCGCACCTCGCGCTCGCCCTGCTGGTCGTGGGCGCCGTCGTCGCGATCCTCGCCGATCTCGTCGGCTCCGGGTTCGCGCACGGCGTGGCGATCGACCGGGCCCCGCACGCGGTCGGGCGCGCGACGGCCGTCATGTCCAGCGGCTACTACCTCGGCGCGCTGGTCTCCCCCCTGGCGTTCGGCGCGGCGGCGGACGCCACGGGCTCCTACGACGCCTCGTGGGCGGTCACCGTCACGGCCATGACGTGCTGCGGGCTCTGCTTCCTCGTCGTCCACCGGTGGGTCCGCCCGCCGGAGGCCGGCCGGCCGGCGGACCTCCCGACGCGGCCCGCCCCGGCGGGCAGCAGTCCCTCGTGAGCCGCGAGCGACCCCGCCCTCAGTCCTGGAGCGCGATGGCCCGCTCGGGACAGGCGGAGACCGCCGTCTGCGCGTCACGCTCCAGCGCGGCCGGGACCGGGTCGAGCTGCACGATGGCGTGGGCGTCGTCGGGGTCGAGCTCGAAGACGTCGGGCGCGCTCATGTGACAGACGCCGTGGCCCTGGCAGACGTCCAGGTCGACCGAGACTCGCATCGCTTCCCCCTCGGGGCGGGCCGGCGCGACCATCGCGGCCGGACGTTGACAGGCACAAACTAGGATAAGCATTATCACAGGTGAGCAGGACGACAGAGACGAGGACCACAGCCCATGAGCACCGAACGCAGCCCCGTCGTCGACTTCGACCACCACTCCGCCGAGCACGCCGACGACACGGTGGGCAGCTACCGCCGGCTGCGCGAGACGGCACCGGTGGCGTGGACGGAGAACCACGGCGGGTTCTGGGTCCTCAGCGACTACGACTCGGTGTTCGAGGCGGCCCGCGACGACGACGTCTTCTCCTCCCGGCGCCTGGACCAGTACGGCGGCCCGGGGCTGTCGGTCGTCATCCCCAAGACACCCATGCACTTCCACATCCCGATCGAGCTCGACCCCCCGGAGTTCCGCTCGTTCCGCAAGGTGGTCAACCCCGTCGCCTCCCCGGCCGCGGTGGCCAAGGTCGAGGACATGATCGTCAAGTGGACGACCTGGTTCATCGACGAGCTGATCGAGGCCGGCGAAGCCGACCTCGCGCAGGTGATCGGCGTGCCGGCGATCTGCACCATCGACTGGCTGGGCCTGCCGGTGCAGGACTGGCAGATCTACGCCCGCTCGCACCAGGCCACGCTCGCCGAGCCGACCGACAGCCCGCTGTACAAGCAGGCCGTCGAGGTCGACCTCCCGTACGGCACCGAGCAGATGCGCCGGACCATCGCCGACCGGATCGCCGAGCCGCGCGACGACGTCATCAGCTACCTCGTGCAGCAGGAGGTCGACGGCCGGCCGATCACCGAGGAGGAGGTCTTCTCCATCGTCGAGCTGCTGGTCAGCGGCGGCGTGGGGACGACGGCCTCGCTGGTCAGCCAGACGCTCGTGTGGCTCTACGAGCACCCGGACGTCCGGCAGGAGCTCATCGACGACCCGTCGCTGCTCGACCGCGCGATCGAGGAGTTCCTCCGCTACTTCTCCCCCACCCAGGCGCTCGCCCGCACGGTGGTCAAGGAGACCGACTTCCACGGCAGCCACGTCCACGTCGGCGACCGCGCACTGCTCGCCTGGTCCTCGGCCAACCGGGACCCCAAGCAGTTCGACGACCCCGACGAGGTCGACATCCACCGGTGGCCCAACCGGCACGTCTCCTTCGGCGTCGGCGTGCACCGCTGCGCCGGTTCCCACTTCGGCAAGCGCATGGCCAAGGAGATGCTCAAGCAGGTCCTCGAGCGGATGCCCGACTACGAGGTCGACCTCTCCGGGCTCAAGCGCTACCCCCGGCAGGGCGTCAACAAGGGCTGGCAGCGGATCCCCGCCACCTTCACCCCGGGCGAGCGGCGGCTGCCGCCGGGCGCCGTGCCCGAGGGCGTGTCGGCCGCGTCCGCCCGCAGCTGAGCGCACCCACCCCAGCAGCACCGACCGAGCCGCACCGCCGCGGCCGGGGACCCCCGGGAGACCGGAGAACAGGAGCGCACGCCATGGCAGGACGCATGGAGGGCAAGGTCGCCTTCATCACCGGCGCGGCACGCGGCCAGGGCCGCAGCCACGCGATCCGGCTGGCCCAGGAGGGCGCCGACATCATCGCGGTGGACATCTGCGAGGACATCGCGACGGTGACGCCGTACTACCCCCTGGCCACCGAGGACGAGCTGGCCGAGACCGTCACCGCGGTCGAGGCGCTGGACCGGCGGATCGTCGCCCGCAAGGCCGACGTCCGGGACCTCGACGGGCTACAGGCGGCCTTCGACGAGGGCCTGGCCGAGCTCGGCCGGGTCGACGTCGTCGTCGCCAACGCCGGCATCGCCACCTATGGCAAGGCCTGGGAGATCACCGGCGAGATGTGGAAGGACATGATCGACGTCAACCTGACCGGCGTCTTCCACACTGCCAAGGTCGCCATCCCCTCGATGATCGAGGCTGACCGGGGCGGCTCGATCGCGTTCACCAGCTCGATCGGCGGCCTCAAGGGGATCCAGCAGGTGGGTCACTACGTGGCCGCCAAGCACGGCATCGTGGGCCTGATGCGCACGCTGGCCAACGAGTTGGCCCCGCACCGCATCCGGGTGAACACGATCCACCCGACCAACGTCGACACGATCATGATCCAGAACCCCGGCACCTGGGCGATGTTCTCCCCCGGCGACCCCGAGCCCAGCCAGGAGAAGGCGATGCCGGGCTTCATGAGCCTCAACGCGCTGCCGGTGCCGTGGCTCGAGAGCGTCGACATCAGCAACGCCGTCCTGTGGCTGGCCAGCGACGAGGCCCGCTACGTCACCGGCGTGACGCTGCCCGTGGACGCCGGCGCCTACGTGAAGTAGCCGTCCCGCTCCGCCCAGCGGGCGCCGTCGCGAGAACTCCTCGCGGCGGCGCCCGCTGCCGGTTGTGGTCCACGCCACAACCTGCATATGGTGAGCCTGTTTACGCACCGACGCGTCAGCCGAGCCCAGGAGCGCCCCGCATGAGCCAGTCGACCGCCGCCCCGCCCGCACCGGACATCCTGTCGCCGGAGTACATCGCCGACCCGTACCCGTTCCACAAGGTGCTGCGCGACCACCACCCGGCCACCTACCACGAGGCGACCCAGAGCTGGCTGATCAGCCGGTACGAGGACGTCTCCGCGGCCTTCCGCAGCCCCGCGTACTCCAGCAAGAACTACGACTGGCAGCTGGAGCCGATCCACGGCCGGACCATCCTGCAGATGGAGGGCAAGGAGCACGCGACCCACCGGGCGCTGTTGAACCCGTTCTTCCGCGGCAAGGGCCTCGAGGCGTTCCTCCCGATCATCACGCAGAACGCCGCCGAGCTGGTCGAGCAGGCCGTCGCCCGAGCCGCCGGCGAGCTCATGGACGACCTGGCCTCCCGCGGGCGGGCGGACATCGTCGCCGAGTTCACGACGTGGTTCCCGATCAACGTGATGGTCGACATGCTCGGCCTGCCCAAGAGCGATCACCAGCGATTCCACGACTGGTACCACTCGATCATGGCCCACCTGAACAACCTGGCGGGCGACCCGGCGGTCACCGCCCGCGCCGACCAGACCCGCGAGGAGCTGCGCGAGTACATGCTCCCGATCATCCGGGAGCGGCGGACCGGCGACGGCGAGGACCTGCTTTCCCGCCTGTGCCGGGCCGAGGTCGACGGGCAGCAGATGAGCGACGAGGAGATCAAGGCGTTCGTCAGCCTTCTCCTGGTCGCCGGCGGCGAGACCACCGACAAGGCCATCGCCAGCATGGTCCGCAACCTGCTCGACAACCCCGACCAGCTCGAGGCGGTACGCGCCGACCGTGGCCTGGCCGACGCGGTGATCGCGGAGACGCTGCGCTACACCGGGCCGGTCCACATGATCATGCGGCAGACCGAGCAGCCCGTGGAGATCGAGGGCACGACGATCCCGGTCGGCGCCACCTGCATCCTCATGCTGGCGTCGGCCAACCGGGACGAGCGGCACTTCGCGAACCCCGACGTCTTCGACATCCACCGCCCCGACCTCGACGTGAGCAAGGCGTTCAGCGGCGGGGCGAACCACGTCCAGTTCATCCTCGGCCGGCACTTCTGCGTGGGCTCGCTGCTCGCCCGTGAGGAGATGACCGTGGCGCTGAACCTGGTCCTCGACCGGCTGCCGAACCTGCGCTACCAGGAGGGCTTCACGCCCAAGGAGGTCGGGCTCTACACCCGCAGCGTCGAGAGCCTCCTCGTGGAGTTCGACGTCTCCCCCGCCGCCTAGGGGATCGGCCCCCGAGGGGCCCCACAGACCCGGAGCCCCGGACTGCGCCTGCCGCGTCCGGGGCTCTGGTCAAACAGGGTAACCATGCATAGGGTAATGCCGATCACATCGTCCGGCCGGCGACGCCGTCGGCCCCGCGCCCAGGAGAAGTCGCCATGTCCGCACGCGGAGACATCGAGAACGTCCTCAACCGCTACTCCATCGCCTACGACCAGAACGACATGACGGAGATGGCCGACACCTTCGCCGACAACGCGTCGCTCACCATGCGCATCGCCGGCGGCGACCTCATCGGCCCCTTCGAGGGCAAGGAGGCCGTCATGAAGCTGATGACCGACAGCCTCGCCAGCCAGACCGACCAGCGCCGCCACGTGACCACCAACCTGGCCGTCCGCAAGGAGACCGACGACGCGGCCACGGTCGAGTCGTACCTGACGCTCGTCTCGGTGCAGGACGGCAAGGCCACGCTGCTGTCCACCGCCCTGTACCAGGACGAGCTGGTCAAGGAGGCCGACGGCGCCTGGCGGTTCACCAAGCGGCACATCGAGCTCGACCTGCCCTACTGACGGGCCGTGCACGACGAGGGGGGAGGCGCCGGCGCGGCGCCTCCCCCCTCGCCGTCCGGCGGTCGGTCAGCGGACGAGCGCGCCCGCGTCGACCGGGAGCGCGACGCCGGTGACGAACCGGGCCTCCTCCGAGGCGAGGAACAGCACGGCGTTGCTCACGTCGTCCGGCTGGACCCAACCGGTGTCCAGGGCGTGCATGCCCCGCATGATGTCGACGACGTCCTCGCGGCCGGGGGATTCCAGGTCCGGCCGGAACAGCCGGTAGATCGCGTCGTTGAACAGCAGGGGCGTGTCGACGTTGGTCGGGTTGACGCAGTTGACCCGGATGCCCTGCGGAGCCACCTCGTTGGCCAGCGCCCGCATGATCCCCATGAGGCCGTGCTTGGCCGCGGTGTAGTGGGTGTTGTTCGGCAGCCCCTTGGCCGAGGCGATCGATCCGGTGAGGACGATCGACGCCCCCGCCGACAGGTGCGGCAGGGCCGCCCGGATCGTCTTGAAGACGCCGGTGAGGTTGATGTCGATCATGTCCTGCCACGTCTCGTCGGACATCTCCGCCATCGGCGCGCTGCCACCGACGCCCGCGTTGGCCACCACCACGTCGAGCCGGCCGAGCTCGGCGACCCCGCGGTCGACCAGCTCGCGCAGAGCCGCACCGTCGCGGACGTCGACGCGCCCCGCGACGGCGCGCCGGTCCTCGGCCTCGACCAGGCGGACCGTCTCGGCGAGGTCGGCCTCGGTCGCCAGGGCGTAGCCCACGGTGGCGACGTCGGCGCAGGCGTCGGCCAGCACGACGTCGGCGCCCTCCCGCGCCAGCCGGACCGCGTGGTTGCGCCCCTGCCCCCGGGCCGCGCCGGTGACGAGGGCGACCTTCCCCTGGAACCGCTGGTGCACGTGCTCTCCCCTCTCGCCGGCCGCACGGTGCGGCCGGACCTCAGGCGGACGCCGCGTCGGCCCCGCCGTAGCAGTGGTGGAGGATCTGCGACTCGCTGACCTGCGAGCCCGTCAGCTCGGCGACCACGCGGCCCTCGCGCAGCACGACCACGCGGTCGGACACGGCGGCCAGCTCGGGCAGGTCGGAGGAGATGAACAGGACGGCCTTGCCCTGGTCGGCGAGCTCCCCGACGATCCCGTAGACGTCGGCCTTGCCCTCCACGTCGATCCCCGCCGTCGGCTCGTCGAAGACGAACACGTCGGCGCCGTGCACCAGCCACTTGGCCAGCACGACCTTCTGCTGGTTGCCGCCCGACAGCGTGCCGACGGCGACCTCGGTGTCGCGGGCCTTGATGCCCAGCCGCCCGACCATCTCCTCGCTGACGGCCCGCTCCCTGGCGGCGCTCGGCCGGGGCAGCCAGCTCACGCCGCGGTGCCGGCGGAGGGTGGGGAGGGAGGTGTTCTCGCGGATGCTCCGCGCGGTGTCGTTGCCCTGGTGGCGGCGGTCCTCCGGCAGCAGGGCGATCCGCTCCTTCATCGCCGCGCGCGGCGAGCGCAGGACGACGTCCTTCCCGCGCACGGTGATGGTGCCGCTGTCGGGGGCGTCCACGCCGAACAGGACGCGAGCGAGCTCGGTCCGACCGGCGCCGACCAGGCCGGCCAGGCCGAGGACCTCCCCCTCGCGCAGCGTGAGGTCGACGCCGTGCAGGGCCGGGGCCCGGGTCAGGCCGGTGACGCGCAGCAGCTCGGCGCCGGGGGGCCGGCCGGCGCGGTCCACGTGCACGGTCTGGCTCTCGTCGGCCTTCGCCTCGCCGGTGATGCCGGCGACCAGCGTCTGCTTGGTCAGCGTCGCCGTCACCAGGTCGGCGACGACCGAGCCGTCCCGCATGACGACGACGCGGTCGGTCGCGCCCAGCACCTCCTCGAGGCGGTGCGACACGTAGACGATGGCCACGCCCGCATCGGCGAGCTGCCGGAGGACCTCGAGCAGGTGGGAGATCTCGTCGTCGGTCAGCGACGCGGTGGGCTCGTCGAGGACGACGACCCGGGCGTCCCACGCCAGGCATCGCGCGATCATCACCATCCGCTGCTGCGCCACGCTGAGCCCGTCCACGGAGGCGCGGGGGTCGACCTCCAGGCCCAGCCGTGCCAGCACCGCGCCGGCCTTGCGGTGCAGCGCGGACCAGTCGACGAACAGCCCGGCCCGCCGCGGGTACGGCAGCCCCAGGAAGACGTTCTCCGCGACGCTGCCGCGCGGCACCAGGGCGAGTTCCTGGTGCACCACGGAGATGCCCAGCACCGAGGCGGCGTGCGAGGAGGCCAGCACGGTCGGCTCGCCGTCGACCAGGATCTCGCCCTCGTCGGGCGTCACCAGCCCGGCGAGCATCTTGATGACGGTGCTCTTGCCGGCACCGTTCTTGCCGACCAGGCCGAGCACCTCGCCCGGCGCCACGGAGAACGACGCGTCGTCCACGGCCAGGACGCCGGGGTAGGTCTTGCGCAGGCCTCGCACCTCGATGACCGGCACCCCGGCGCGGGGCGCCGCCGCCGTGCTCATGCGTGCTTCCGCTCGAGCCGGCTGATGAGCATGGCGGCGATCAGCACGACGCCCTGGATGATGTTGATCCACGCGGTGGCGATCTGGAGCATCTGCAGACCGGTCTGGATCACGCCGAGGAACAGCACCGCGACGACCGTGCCGGGGACGTTGAACGTCCCGGGCCGGAAGGTCGCCGAGCCCAGGAACGCCGCCGCGTAGGCCGGCAGCAGGAACGGCACGCCGGCGTTCGGCTGCGAGGAGCCGCCCTGGGCCGTGATCAGGATGCCGGTGATCACGGCCGCGACCGCGACGATGACGAAGCCGAGCACGCGCAGCCGCTTCACCGAGACGCCGGCGAAGCGGGCGGCGTCCGGGTTCCCCCCGACGGCGTAGATGCGCCGGCCCGTCTCGGTCTGCTCCAGGAACAGGTACATGAGGACGGCGACCAGCAGGGCCAGCCAGATCTGGATGTTCACGCCGAGGATCGCGTCGCTCTGCCCGAGGTCCTTATAGCCCTGCGGGACCCCGCTGAACAGCGTCTGCTGGTTGGTGAACAGGTACTCGACGCCGAGCAGGATGACGCCCATGGCGAGGGTCTGGACGAACGACGAGGCCCCGAGGTAGGCGATGAAGACGCCGTTGACGAGGCCGACCAGGAGGCCGATGCCGAGCGCGAGGAGCACCGCGACGGGCCAGGCCACCCCGTGCAGGGTGATGAGGGCCAGGGCCGACGCCCCACCGAGGCCGACCATGGCGCCGATCGAGAGGTCGAACTCCCCGAGCGCGAGCGGGACCGTGAGCCCGATGGCGAGGATCGCCGGGGCCGCGGCCTGCTGCAGGATCGCGTTGAGGTTGTTGGTGGTCAGGAAGGTGTCGGGGCGGGCGATGCCGAACGCCACGATCACGAGCAGGAGCGCGACCAGCACGCCTCCGCGGGCCACGACCTGGACCCACCCGGGACGTCCACGGCCCGGCGGGCGGACACCCCCGCCCGCCCCCTTCGGCCCGGTGGCCGGTCTCGCCGCGGTGCCCGCGCCCACGAGTCCGGGGTCCCCCCCGGCCGGTGCGTCCGTCTGTCCTGTCGCCACTGCTGCTCCTCGACGGGCTGGTCCCTCGACGGGATGGACCCGGGGTGCGGCCGGACGGCCGCACCCCGGGGGTTGGGCTGCTACTCCGAGAGGTTGGTGAACTCGGTGGACCACTTCGTGGTGAAGAAGCCCTCGAAGTCCACCGGCGGCGGGGCGAGCTCGCCCTCGTCGGGCAGGTTCTCGGCGTCGACGACGAAGTTCTGCCAGAACTCCAGGCCGTCGCCGTAGTCCGGCCGCGGCTCCGTCGAGATGGGCGTGTCCCGCCCGAAGAACTCGGCCAGCTGGTCCATGGCCACCCAGGCGATCCACTCGTGGGTGTTCTCCGCCGCGGCGTCCACCTGACCGGCCCGGATGAGGTCGATGGTCGGGAGGTTGGCGTAGAAGGTCAGGATCATCGGCCGCTCCGGGAACTGGGCGCCCGGCCGCAGCACCTGCATGGCCTGCGCGGCCCCGATCTCGGAACCGGAGAAGGTCAGGTAGTAGGCCTGGATGTCGGGGTTGCCGTTGAGCGACGACGAGACCGCCTGCTGCGCGCCGGGGATCAGGTTGGCGGCGTCGGCGTCGAACGTGTCCCCGATCGTCACGTCAGTGCCCTCCAGCGACGTGTCGAGTCCCTCGAGCCGCTGGATGACGAAGTCGGCCTGGAAGGTCTGCGTGGCGATCTCCCCGCCGTCGGGCAGCTCCTCGACCAGCCAGTCGCCGAGCACCTCGCCGAACTGGGCCTCGTCCGGGTAGATGGAGCCGTCGAACAGGTCCTCCTGGCCGATGAAGCCGCCGATGTTGATCACCGGGATGCCGGCCGCCTCGGCCTGGGTGAGGGCCGGCGCGATGGACGACTGCGGCATGCCGTTGGTCAGGATCGCCGCCACGCCGGTGTTGACGAAGTTCGTCGCGCAGGTGAGCTGACCCTGCGGCGTGGACTGGCCGTCGCACACCTCGACGTCCCACCCGAGCGCGGCCGCGGCGTTCTGCACGCCCTGCGTCAGGCGGGCGGAGATCGGGATGGCCTCGCCGTAGGAGATGTAGCCGATCGTCTGCGTGGGCAGCTCGACCGGCTCGCCCGCGGCCTCCGCCGCGCTCGTGGCGGCCTCCTCGATCTCGGGGGTGAGCTCCAGGACCGGCAGGTCGCCCAGTCGCCCGCCGGAGGAGGAGGAGCCGCCGCCACCCCCGCTGCTCTCCGACCCCCCGTCGTCCGAGTCGGAGCAGGCGGCGGTCAGCAACAGGGCCGCTACGGCGGTGCCGGCGACGAGGGAACGCGATCTCATGGGCGTGGTCTCCGATTCGGACGAGTGCGGCGGTGCAGTCGTGGTGCGGTGGAGCCACGCCGGTCGGCGGGTCGTCCCGGGCGGGGGACGGCGGCACGGGACCGGCGGATGCGACGTGGTTGTGACGTGGATAACGATGCGCATCTAATGCAGGGTTGGTGGCCGCTGTCAATGGACCGGCTCCACTGAGACGGCACCGTGATCCGGTACCGGTGCGTGTCGGCGGCGCCTTGCGCACGCCCGGGGACTGGCGTCCGGAGTCAAACATGCATATGGTTCGCCCAGTCACATGCGCTGTGGGGCCGGTCACAGCCCACCGAGACGAGAGAGGGTCACATGAACCAGGGACTGATCCCCGCCAAGTGGGCCGCACTGACCCCGCGGAACGAGGCCGTCATCGACGTGCCGAACAACCGGCGCCTCACCTACGCCGAGTTCGACGCCCTCGTCCGCCGCCTGGCCAACGGCCTGCGCGGCCTCGGGCTGGAGAAGGGCGACCGGTTCGGCGTCCTCTCGCGCAACTGCGCCGAGTTCATGGCGCTCTACTTCGCCGCCGGCCGGTCCGGGCTCGTGCTGCAGCCGCTGAACTGGCGCCTGGCCGGCGAGGAGCTCGCCACGATCGTCCGGGACGCGTCACCCAAGGTGATCATCAGCCAGGACGAGTTCGGGGAGGCGATCGAGCAGCTGCAGCGGGACGTCGACGTCCCGAACTGGCTGCAGTTCGGGGAGAAGAGCGACGGCACGTTCGCGCAGTTCGTGGAGTCCGCGAGCGACGACGAGCCCCTCTGGGTCTCCTCCGTGCTCGACGACGACCCGTTCTTCATCCTCTACACCGGCGGCACCACCGGGAAGAGCAAGGGCGCCATGCACACCCACCGCAGCGCGGGGGCGATGATGCTGGCGCAGACCGTGGCCGAGCGGATCGTGCCCACCGACGTCTACATGCTGACCGGGCAGATGTACCACATCCCGATCGTGCTGGCGATGAACTACAACCGGCACGGCTGCCCGCTGGTCCTGGTCAACTTCGAGGCCAAGCAGGCCCTCGAGGTCATCCAGGAGGAGAAGGTCTCGGCCTTCCTCGGCATCACCACGATGATCAACTGGATGATGGCGGTCCCGGACTTCGCCAGCTACGACCTGTCCAGCCTGCGCAACTTCCAGTACGGCGGCGGACCCATGCCCTCGTCGGTCGTGCGCGCGGCGATGGACAACTTCCCGTGCACGATGATCCAGGGCTACGGGCAGACCGAGGGCGCGGGGATGACCTTCCTCTCGCAGGAGGACCACATCAACGCCGTCAACGGCATCCACCCGGAGCGGCTGCGGTCCTGCGGCCGGGAGGGCTTCACCGCCCAGATCCGGGTCGTCGACGAGAGAGGCCACGACGTCCCGCAGGACGGGAGGACCGCCGGGCAGATCGTCGTCCGCGGCGAGCAGAACATGATCGGCTACCTCAACCAGCCGGAGCTGACCGCGCAGACCATCCACGACGGGTGGATGTGGACCGGCGACATGGCGACCTGGGACGAGGACCGCTACGTCTTCATCGTCGACCGCGCCAAGGACATGATCATCTCCGGCGGCGAGAACATCTACTCGGTGCAGGTCGAGGAGGCCATCAACCAGCACCCGGCCGTGCTCGAGTGCGCCGTGTTCGGCGTCCCCGACGACGAGTGGGGCGAGACGGTCAAGGCCGTCGTCGTCCTCAAGCCGGGCCAGACGGCCAGCGAGCAGGAGATCATCGACGAGGCCAAGAAGCACCTGGCGAGCTACCAGAAGCCGCGCTCGGTGGACTTCGTCGGCGAGCTGCCCAAGGCCCCGACCGGCAAGATCCTCAAGCGGAACCTGCGTGACCCGTACTGGGCCGACCGCGACCGGGGGGTCTGAGTGGGCTTCGCCGAGGCGGATCTCGACGGACAGGTGGGCCGGGCCTTCCCGGGCGGGACGTACACCGTCTCCCCCTGGCGGGCCTGGCTCCTGGCCGACACGGTGCTCGCCGACCCGCCGTCGCTGCAGGCCGGCGGCGAGCAGGTGGCCCACCCGCTCTTCGCGTGGATGGCGGCCACCGGCGCCATGGGCATCACCTGGGACGAGCTGTTCTCCTGGTTCGGCGCCACGGCCGCCGACGGGCCGGTGTTCGGCGAGCACGAGACGACGCTGCACCGGCCGCTGCGGGTGGGCGCGAGCTACCGGGTGAGCGGCGGCATCGTGTCGGCGCAGCGCAAGGTCGGCCGCCGCACCGGCGCGTTCGACATCGTGGGCTACTCGATGGACCTGCACGACGCCACCCCGGACGACGGCAGGGCCGGCGCCCACGTGGCCACCTGCTGGAACTCGATCGTCTTCCCCCGGAGGGACGCATGACCGCCGCGGCCGTCGAGGTCGGCACCGAGCTGCCGGGGTACGAGGTGCCCTCGGTCAGCGCCGAGAAGATGAAGACGATGGCCGCGCTGCTGTCGGACCCGACCGCGATCCACTGGGACGTCGAGACGCTGCAGGCCCTCGGCATGGGCGACCGTCCGATCAACCAGGGCCCGCTCAACATGGGCTACGTCATGAACGCCGTGACCGCCTGGGCCGGCGGCCCCGACCGGCTCCGGCGGCTGCGGGTCCGGTTCCTCGGCAACGTGCTGGCCGGCCACCACCTGCGGGTGCGCGCCACGGTCACCGCGCTGCGCGAGGAGGACGGCGCCCGGCTGGCCGACTGCGACGTCGTCCTCGAGGTCGTCGACGGCGGGGTGGGCGGGGAGGCGGTCGTCTCCGGGACGGCGACGGTGGTGCTCTCGTGAGCGACTCCCCGCTGAGCTTCCAGTTGTCCTACGGCGACTGCGACACCGTGGGCATCGCCTACTTCGCCATCTACTACCCGTGGATGGAGCGGGCCTACAGCACCTGGCTGTACTCCCATGGGCTGCGGTCCGGCGAGCTCGCCGAGCAGCACGGGTTCATGACCGTGGGCGTGCACTCCGAGTGCACGTACAGGGCCATGGTGCGGGTCTTCGACGAGCTGACCGTGCGGCTGGTCCTCGACCGCGTCGGGTCGTCGTCCTACACCGTCGGGTTCGACTTCCTGCGCGGCGACGAGGTGGTCACCCACGGCACGATGACGTTCGTCTGCCGGACCACCGACGGCGGCAAGGCGACGATCCCCGCCGTGCTCATGGACGTCCTGCGCACGCTGCCCACCCCGGAGGGGGCCGCGGCGTGAGCCTGGACCTGCCGGCCGTCACCGCCGCGCTGACCACCGTGCCGGAGCTGCCCGGGCAGGACTGGGCGGCGCTGGCGCGGGTGGTGCGGGAGCAGGCCGACCTGCAGGCGATCCGCGACCTGGGCGTGCTCTACGCCCGCGCCGTCGACGACCACGCGATCGACGCGCTCGTGGCGATGTACACGCCCGACGGCGTCTTCGAGCGCCGCGGGGTGCCCGCGGCCGGGGCGGCGGCGATCCGCGCCGCCTACGTGGCCAGCTTCGACACGTACCGGACCATGCTGCACACCGCCCACCCCGGCGTGGTGCACCTGCACGGCGACGGGACGGCGGCGGGCTGGTCGCACGGGCACGCGGAGCTGGCCACCCGCCGGACGCTGGTCCAGGCCTCCTACCGCTACGAGGACGCCTACCGCTACGTCGACGGCCGGTGGCTGTTCGCCCGGCGGTCGATCACCTTCATGTACGCCGTCCCGGCCGACCGGATGGCCGCCAGCTTCGGCAGCGCCGAGCGGATGCGCTGGCCCGGCACCGAGCCGGAGACGGCCGACTACCCGGAGACGGCGCCGACCTGGGACACCTACCGCGGCTGAGCCGCGACCGGCCCGCGCCGCACCGCGTGACCCCGGCGGCGGACGGCGCCTGCTCAGGCCTCCCGGCGTGGCGCCGGCGTCAGGGTCCGGCGCTCGACCTGTCCCGGGCCGGTCACGACGGTCAGCGGTGGCACGTCCCGGGCGACGACGGCACCGGCCCCGACGACCGAGTCGTGCCCGATCGTCACCCCGGGCAGCACGGTGGCCGCGGCGCCGATCCAGACGTCGGCCTCGATGACGATCGGCGCGACGGTGAGGGCCTCGTACCGCTCGGCGGGCTCGACCGGGTGTCCCTCGGTGACCAGGGTGACCCGCGGGGAGATCATCGTCCGGTCGCCGATGGTGATCCCGCCGAGGTCGAGGAACGTGCAGCCCTGACCCACGAAAGTCCGCTCGCCGAGCGAGATCCCGAGGCCGTGCGTGCACGAGAACGGCGGGTGCACGAGCGCCGTCTCCGGCAGCGGGGCGCCGAAGAGCTCGCCGAGCAGCGCCCGGCGTGCGGCGACCTCACCGAAGGGCAGCGCGTTCAGCCGCGAGGTGAGCTCCATGGCCACCTGGATGCGGCCGGAGAGCTCCCGCCACTCGGGCGAGCGGGTCGGGATGCGTCGCTCCTCCAGCACGGCGGCGATGCTCGCACGCGGCGCCGACGGGACCCGTGCGTCGGGATGGCGACCGCACGCGGCGGTGCCGTGCAGCGCCGGGCGTCAGGGGCGGACCGGCGACGGGTTGAAGCCCGGCATCGCCAGGTGGCCGGCGTCGATCGGGAACGCCTGCCCGGTGACGCCGTGGGCGCCGTCGGAGGCGAGCCAGACGGCGGCGTCCGCGATGGCCTCCGGGCCGAGGGCGCCCTGGCCGCGCAGGATCCCGTAGTGCAGGGCGGCGGACTCGAAGTCCGCCCGCGTGCCGCCCGGCCGGCCGGCCATCTTGTCGTAGAGCCCCGGCCAGTTGGTCATCGGCGTGTCCACCAGGCCGGGGCAGATCGCGTTGACCCGCACGCCGTGCGGCCCGAGCTCCAGCGCGGCGCTCTTCATCAGCCCGAGCACGCCGTGCTTGCTGGCGGCGTAGTGCGCCGCGCCGGGGTTGCCGCGCAGGCCGTTGACCGAGGAGACGAGCACCATCGACCCGCTCCCCCGCTCGATCATGTGCGGCGCGACCGCGGTCATCGACCGCCAGACGCCGAGCAGGTTGACCTCGAGGACGTCGCGGAACTGCTGCTCGGTCAGCTCCCAGAACGGCGCCTGCGAGAAGACGCCGGCGTTGGCCACCAGGACGTCGATGCGCCCGAACGTGGCCAGCCCGTCGGCGACCGCAGCGGCCAGCGCGGCGCCGTCCCGGACGTCGGCGGTGCGGGCGACGATCCGCCGGTCCAACGCCTCGACCAGCGCCACCGTCTCCGCCAGGTCGGTGGCCCGGGCGGTCGGATAGGGCACCGACTCGATGTCGCCGTCCAGGTCGACGGCGATCACGTCGGCGCCCTCGCGCGCGAACGCCACCGCGTGCGCCCGGCCCTGCCCGCGAGCCGCGCCGGTGACCAGCACGACCTTCCCCTGCAGTCTCGTCATCGTTCCTCCGTCAGTCGCCGCGCGCGGCGCGGAACGCGCGGGCGGCCGCGCGGTGCTCGTCGGTGGTGAACAGCAGCGCCGTCGCCTCGATCGACTCGGCGAAGCCGGTGAGGGCCTCCCGGTTCAGATGGGCCTTGGCCACCTGGACGGCCAGCGCGGAGTGCGCGGCCATCTCCGCGGCCAGGGCGACGGCTGCGTCGAGCAGCTCCCCGTCGGGGTGCACCTCCTGGACCAGCTCGATGCGCTCGGCGACCCCGGCGGAGATCTCCCGCCCGGTCAACGCCAGGAGCCGCGTCCAGTTCCGGCCCAGCACCTCCGGCCCGCGGACGATGCCGTAGGTCGGCATCAGGCCCATCGTCGGCTCCTTCAGGGCGAACCGCGCCGACTCCGCCGCGAGGACGACGTCGCAGGCCAGCACGAGCTCGGTCCCGCCGCCGAAGGCCAGGCCGTTGACCGCGGCGACCACCGGCACGGCGCAGCGCTCCACGGAGGTGAACGCGTCGACCACCCGCCGCAGGTGCGGGCGGACCCGGGCCACGCCGCCGTCCAGGTCGAGGAAGGTGGCGACGTCGCCGCCGGCGGAGAAGGCCCGCCCCTCCCCCGTCAGCACGGCGGCGCGCACGCCGTCGTCCTGCCCGAGGCCCCGCATGACCGCGGTGAGCTCGGCGAAGAACTGCTCGTCCATCGCGTTGAGCTTCTCCGGCCGGGCGAGGGTCAGCAGGGCCACGCCCGGGGCCGGCTCGCTGCGGCGGATCCGCTCGCTCACGCGTCCGGCGGCGGGAACTGCGGCCGGCGCTTCTCCAGGAAGGCCTGGGCGCCCTCGGCCATGTCGGGGCTGCCGATGGCCTGCACCAGCATCCCGAGGCCGGTGGTGAACGAGTCGCGGGCGGCGTTCCACCACACGTTGGAGCTCACCTTGGCGATCTCCAGGTAGCGCGGGGAGAGCCGCGAGAGCTCGTCGACCAGCTCGTCGACGGCGGCGACCAGCTCGTCGTCGGGGACCACCCGGTTGACGAGGCCGAGCTCCAGCGCCTGCGCAGCGGAGTAGCGCCGGCAGAGGAACGCCATCTCCTTGGCCCGCTTCTCGCCGATCTGCACGCCGAGCACGTTGGTCGCGCCGGTGACCGGCGCGCTCCCGACGCGGGGGCCGGTCTGCCCGAAGGTGGCCGACTCCGCCGCGATGGCCAGGTCGCAGGCGATGACCAGCTCGTTGCCGCCACCGGCGGCCGGTCCGTTCACCGCCGCCACCACCGGGCGGGGGTGGTTGCGGATCGCGTCGAACAGCCGCAGCGAGCCGCGGTAGAGCCCGCGCATGGCGGTCACGTCCGGCTCGGCCAGGCCGGTCAGGGCGCCGCCGGCGCAGAAGCTGCCGGGCACGCCGGTGATGACGACGGCACGGCTGCGGGTGCTGGCCTCCAGCGCCTCGACGATCGCCTCGGCCATCACCGGGTCGTAGGCGTTGCGCCGGTCGGGGCGGTTGAGGGTGATCCAGGTGGCGTCGCCGCGCTGCTCGACGAGGACGTCGCCCGACTCGTCGCTCACTCCGCCTCCTCCACCGGGCCGGGCGCGGGCGCGTCCGGGTCGATGCCCATGAGCCGGGCGAAGTTGCCGCCGAGGATCCCCTCGGTCACCTCGTCGGAGAGACCGAGCGCCTTGATCGCGGCGATCTCCTTCGCCGGGTCGGCCATCGGCCAGTCGGAGCCGAAGACGATCCGGTCGGCGCCGTGCTTGCCGATGATCTCCCGGACCTTCTCCGGCGCGAGCGTGGCCAGCGAGGGCGGCCAGGAGGTCTCGAGGTAGACGTTCTCGCCGAGCAGGTCGGCCTCGGCCTCCTCGAGCTTGTGGTAGCCGCCGAAGTGGCAGGCGACCATCTTCAGGTCGGGGAACTGCCGGACGATGTCGCGGATCATCCCGGGCGTCGCCCGCTCGTTGCTCTCCTTGTCGCCGCCGGCGCCGACGTGCGCGATGACGGCGATGTCGGAGCCGAAGCCCTCGAGGATGTCCCACACCCGCCGGTCGGAGTAGGCGAAGCCCTGGAACAGCGAGTGCAGCTTCACGCCGCGGATGTCGTTGCGGCGCAGGCTCGCCAGGTTCTCGTCCACCGACAGGTCCGGGTGCACGGTGCCGAAGCCGAACAGCGAGCCACCGCGGCTGCGGCCGACGAAGCGGTTGGTCCCGTCGACGTACTTGGCGGTGTCGGCGATGCCCAGCAGCACGCCCCGGTCCACGCCGGAGGCCGCGAGCACGCCGGGCAGGGTGGAGATCTTGCCGTCGCCCACGCGGGGCAGCTGCGGGACGCGGGGGCCGAGCGCCCGCTCGGCCAGCGCGTCGGGCCAGGCGTGGCAGTGCACGTCGATGATCACGGGTTGCCTCCTCCGTCAGGGCTCTCGGTCAGGGCTGCCCACCGTCGACGGTGAGCACCGCCCCGGTGGTGAACGACGACCAGTCACTGGCCAGGTAGAGGGCGGCGCCGACGACCTCGTGCGGCTCGCCGCCGCGGCCCATCGCGAACGTCGCCGAGCGCTTCGTGAACGCCTCCATGTCCCAGGCGGCGGACACGTCGGTGAAGAAGGTGCCGCACATGATCCCGTTGACCCGCACGGCCGGGCCGAAGGCGTGCGCCAGCCCGACGGTCACCGCGTTCAGCCCGGCCTTGGCCGCGGCGTAGGGCACGATGTCGGCCCGCGGCCGGACGGCGCCGGTGCTGCTGATGTTGATGATCGAGCCGCCCTCGCCCGCCGCCATCCGCGTGCCGACGAGCGCGGCGAGCCGGAAGGGGCCCTTGAGGTTGACCCCGAGCACCTTGTCGAACAGCGTCTCGCTGACGTCGGCGACGGTGTCGTAGACCGGCGACATCCCGGCGTTGTTGACCAGGACGTCGACCCGCCCGAACTCGCCGTAGGCGGTGTCGACCAGCTCGTCGAGGGCGTCCCAGCGGCCGACGTGCGCGGCCACCGGGAGCGCCCGCCGGCCGGTCTGCTCCCGGACCTCGGCGGCGGCCTTCTCGCAGCTGTCCAGGTCCCGGCTGGCGATGACGACGTCCGCGCCGGCCGCGGCCAGGCCGAGCACCATCTCCCGGCCCAGCCCGCGGCTGCCGCCGGTGACCAGCGCGACGCGACCCGACAGGTCGACGGCAGGACCCGGCCGGGCTGCCGGCGCGCTGCCGGGGCCGCCGGCGGTCACGTGGCGGGGACCGGGGTCGGCCCGACGACGGCGGCCGCGCCGAGCGCCTCGAGCTCGTCGGAGGACATGCCGAGCAGGTCGGTCAGGGCGCTGTGGGTGTGCTCGCCGATCGACGGGACGCCGTCGTAGGTCGGGCCGGCGTAGCTGCCCATGTGCAGCACGGGGCCGGGGACCAGCGCCTTGCCGAGCACGGTGCCGGCCAGGTCGACGAGGGTGCGCTCGCGGAAGTGCGGGTCCTCGACGATGTCCTTGGCGTCGTTCACCGCGGCGGCCACGACCTCGTGCTCGTCGAGGTCGGCGAGCACCTCGTCGCGCGGCCGCTGGGCGACCCAGGCCGCGACGATCTCCTGCAGCGCGTCGTTGTTGGCCATCCGGGCGACGTTGGTGGCGTACCGCTCGTCGTCCTTGAGGTCCGGCCGGCCCATCGCGTCGAACAGCCGCATCGCGATCGTCTGGTTGGACGCGGCGATCGACAGCCACTGCCCGTCGCTCGCCTGGTAGATGCCGCGCGGGGAGGCCGAGCCCGAGCCGTTGCCGACCCGCTGCTGGATGAAGCCGCTCGCGGTGTAGTTCAGGATCAGGTCGCCGAGGATGAACATGAGCGGCTCGTAGAGCGCCACGTCCACGACGTCGCCGGTGCCGGTGCGGGTGCGGTTGAACAGCGCCGTCGTCGTCCCGAAGGCCGCCGACAGGCCGGCGATCGAGTCGGCGAAGCCGAACGGCGGCGAGGTGGGCGGGGTCTCCGGCCACCCGTTGATGTAGGCGTAGCCGCTGGCGGTCTCGGCGACGGTGCCGAAGCCCGGCCGCTCCCGGTAGGGCCCGGTCTGGCCGAAGCCGGAGACGCGGGTGAGCACCAGACCCGGGTTGTCGGCCGAGAGCACGTCGTAGCCCAGCCCCCAGTCCTCCAGCCGGCCCGGCCGGAACGACTCGACGACGACGTCGACCTGAGCGGCCAGCCGGCGGACCAGGTCGCGGCCCTCCGTGCGGCGCAGGTCGATGCCGATCGACTCCTTGCCGGAGTTCAGCCGCGCGAAGCCGATCGACAACCCCTCGAACTGCGGCGTCCACTGGCGGGCGAAGTCACCGGACCTCGGGTCCTCCACCTTGACCACGCGGGCACCGAAGTCGCGCAGCATCCGGCCGGCGGTCGGTGCGGCATACATCGTGCCCAGTTCCAGGACCGTGACCCCCGCCAGCGGCGGGGCTCCCTGTGTGCTGCCGGTCATGGCTCCCCCTCGGGTGCTCGGTCGTTCGGGTGCTGCGGTGCGGGCGGGGTGGTCGCGGCCGAGGTCATGGCCGCCACTGCACGTGCTGGGCCTCGAGGTACTCGCGGATGCCCCACTCGCCGATCTCGCGGCCGACGCCGGAGAGGCCGAACCCGCCGAAGGGCGCGTCGGGGCGCATGTTGCCCCCGCCGTTGACCCAGACGGTCCCCGACCGCAGCTGCGCGGCCAGCGCGCGGCCGTGCTCGACGTCGGGGGTGTAGATGTTGGCCGCCAGGCCGTAGGCGGTGTCGTTGGCCAGCCGGATCGCCTCCTCCTCGGTCGAGAAGGGGACGACGACGCCGACGGGCCCGAACACCTCGTTCTGCACCAGCCGGTTGTCGTGCGACAGGCCGGTGAAGACGACGGGGTTGATGAAGTAGCCGCGGTCGGGCACCGGGGTGTCCAGCGCCAGCGCGATCTGGCCGCCGTCGGCCAAGCCGTCGTCGATGAAGCGCTGGACGCGCTGCCGGTGGTCCTCGCGGATCATCGGCCCGATGTTGACGGTCTTGTCCCACGGGTCGCCGACCTTGAGCGCGGTGAACGCCTCCTTGGAGGCGCCGAGGAAGTCGTCGACCAGGCTCTCGTGCACCAGCATGCGAGCCAGCGCCGCGCAGCCCTGACCGCCGTTGCGCGCCCACCGGAGGTGGATGTCCTTGGCCAGCGCGGCCGCGTCGATGCCGGGCAGCAGGATGTTCGGCGACTTGCCGCCGAGCTCCAGGGTGACGCCCTTCAGCCCGCGCGCGGCCTGCTCCATGATCGCCGCGCCGACCGCGTCGGAGCCGGTGAAGGAGACCCGGTCGACCCACGGGTGCGTGGTGAGGTGCTGGCCGACCGAGGGGCCGTCGCCGATGACGACGTTGATGACGCCGGCCGGGATCCCGGCCTCCTCGAACAGCTCACCCATCCACAGCGTGGTCAGCGGGGTCCGCGGGGAGGGCAGCAGGACCGTCGTGCAGCCGGCCGCCAGCGCGGCGCCGAACTTGAAGACGGCGAGGTTGATCGGGTAGTTGTAGCCGGTGATGCAGGCCACCACCCCGGCCGGCCGGTAGGCGACCTCGGAGTGGGTCAGCACCGGGTCGTGCCACTCCCCCAGCTGCACGGTGCGGTCGACGAGCGCCGCCTCGGCCTGCCAGCGCAGGTGCACGATGCCGAGCTTGACCTGCATGGCCTCGGCGAAGCCGGCGGGCGTCCCGACCTCGTTCACGATCGAGGCGGTCAGCCGCTCGGTGTGCTTCTCGAAGACGTCGGCCAGCCGGTGGATGGCGGCGCTGCGCTCCTGGGGGGAGGCGGCCGCCCAGGCCGGGAACGCCCGGCGGGCGGCGGCCACGGCCTGGTCGACCTGCTCGATGTTGGCCGTGGCGACCGTGGCGTGCACCTGCTCGGTGGCCGGGTTGAGGCCGTCGATCGTCGGGCCCTCGCCGGGCACCAGCCGGCCGTCGATCAGCAGCTCGCGGGTGGTGGGGACCCAGTTCCGCAGGTCGGTGTCGCTCATGCTCGCGCCTCCTCGTCGGCGGTGGTGACGGCAGCGGGCGCCTCACCGGTGACCACCGGGTTGCTCCCGCCGTGCTCGGGGGACTTCGACATCAGGCCGACGCGGGTGCACACCATGATCAGCTCGTCGTGCTGGTTGTAGCCCCGGTGCTCGAACCAGACGATCCCGCTGTCGGTACGGCTCCTGCTCTCCCGCTTGTCCAGGATCGTCGTCTCCCCGCGGAGCGTGTCCCCGTGGAAGACCGGGTGCGGGAACTTCACGCTGTCGTAGCCCAGGTTCCCCAGTGTGGTGCCGAAGGTCAGCTCCAGCACGTGGAAGCCGCCGACCAGCGCCAGCGTGAACAGGCTGTTGAACAGCGGCCGGCCGTGGATCGTGCCCTTGGCGAACTCGTGGTCCAGGTGCAGCGGCTGGGTGTTCATCGTCAGCGACGTGAACAGCACGTTGTCGGACTCGGTCACGGTCCGGGTGAACGGGTGCCGGTAGACCCGGCCGACCTCGAACTCCTCGAAGTACAGCCCGCGCATGTCAGCGGCCGCCTTCCGGGGCGTCGATGCCCAGCCGGTCGGCCGGGGCCGGGCGGACGTCCTCGGCAGGAGCGCCGCCCGGGGTGGCTCGGGCGTGGGCCAGCCACTCCTGCGCGGTGTCGGCGTGCGCCTTGTCGATGTGCACGCCCCGGTAGCGGACGGCGCCGTGCCCGGCGGCCGCGGCCTCGGCGTAGGCGGCGACCAGGCCCTCGTGGAACTCGATCTCGTCGGCCGTGGGCGTGAACGCCTCGTTGACGGTGGCGACGTGCGAGGGGTGGATCGCGATCATCCCGCGGAAGCCGAGCTGGCGGCCCTTCTCGGCGAAGGCCTTGAGCCCGGCGAGGTCCTCCAGCCGCTCCCACAGCCCGGTCAGCGGGTGGATGCCCGCCTCCCGGCAGGCCAGCAGGATGCGGCTGCGCAGGTAGAGGGTCTCCTCCCCCTCCGGCGTCCACCGGTAGCCCACCGCGCGGGCGATGTCGGCGTGCTCGGCCGTCGGGCCGATCATCGCGCCGACCCGCGGCGAGGCCAGCGCGATCTCCCGGGCGTTCTGGATGGCGCCGATCATCTCGACCGGGACGATGTACTCCAGCCCCGAGACGCCGTTGCGCTCCTCGAAGTGGTCGAGCAGCGCGTCGTAGCGCAGCACGTCCGAGGCCACGCTGATCTTCGGCGCGAAGACCCCGGTCAGCCCCGGGACGACGACGGCCTCGAGGTCCCCGCCGGTCAGCCGGGTGTCCAGCGGGTTGACCCGGACGAACAGGCCGACCCGGGTGTCCTTCGCCCGGACCGCGGCGATCGACGCGGCGACGGTCTCCCGGGCGCCCACCTTGAGGTCGGCGGGCACCGAGTCCTCGAGGTCGAGCACGATGCAGTCGGCGCCGGCGGCCAGCGCCTTGTCGATCCACGCGGGCTTGTGCCCGGGGACGAAGAGGATGGAGCGGTACGGGACCACGGCGCTTCCCCCGTCAGTAGCTGCGCGGCAGGCCGAGCACGTGCTCGGCGGTGTAGTTGAGGACCATCTCCTGGCTGATCGGGGCGATCCGCATCAGCCGCGCCTCGCGGAAGTACCGCTCGACGTGGAACTCCTTGCCGTAGCCGAACCCGCCGTGCACCTGCAGCGCGACGTCCGCGGCGTAGAAGCCGGCCTCGGCGCACAGGAACTTGGCGGCGTTGGCCTCCCGGCCACACGGCAGCCCCCGGTCGACCATCCACGCGGCCTTCTGCACGACCGACTCGGCGGCGTCGAGGCGGATCTGCGCCTCGGCGAGCTGGAAGGAGATCCCCTGGTTCATGCCGATCGGCCGGCCGAACACCTCACGCTCCTTGGCGTACTGGGTGCCGCGGCGCAGGGCCACCTTCCCCAGGCCGAGCGCGGCGTTGGAGCTGATCACCCGCTCGGCGTTGAGCCCGCCGAGGATGGTGCGGAACCCGTGCCCGGGCTCCCCGACGACGTCCTCGTCGGCGACGAAGAGGTCGTCGATGAACAGCTCGTTGGTGTCGACGGCGTTGCGGCCCATCTTGGGGATCGGCCGGATCTGCACCCGCTCCCGGTCGATCGGCGCGAACAGCAGCGTCATGCCCGCCGTCCGCTTCGCCCCCGCCTCGCGCGGCTCGGTGCGGACCAGCAGCAGCATCCGCTGCGACTCCTGCGCCTTGGTGATCCACACCTTCTTGCCCGACACCAGGTACCCGCCGTCGACCTTGCGGGCGAAGGTGGAGATGTTCGTGGTGTCGGTGCCGGCGTCGGGCTCGGTGACGGCGAAGGAGACGTGCAGCTCGCCGCTGGCGGCCTGGGGCAGGAAGCGGCGCTTCAGCGACTCCGAGCCGTGCTCGATGATCGGGTGGTAGCCGAAGATGCCGATGTGGACGGCGCTGCAGCCGCCCATGCCGGCGCCGGAGGCGGAGATCTCCTGCTCGACGATCGCCGCCTCGGTGACGCCGAGCCCGCCGCCGCCGTACTCCTCGGGGATGGTCAGGCCCAGCCAGCCCGCCTTCTGCACCGCCTCGTAGAACTCCCAGGGGAACTCGTGCGAGGTGTCGTGCTCCATCCAGTACTCGTCCGGGAAGTCCTTGCACATGGCCCGGACGGCCTCGCGGATGTCGCGGTGGACCTGGTCCTCGGTGTAGTCCACGCGGTGCTCCTAGCGGGCCACGGCGGCGGGAGCCAGCCGGTCGACGGTGTCGGGGGTGATGCCCTGCTCGCGCAGCTGCGCCTTCTGCACCTTCTCCGAGGGCGTCTTGGGCAGCGCGTCGACCAGGCGGATGAAGCGCGGGGTGGCGAAGGCGGGGATCCGGCCCTCGCACCACTGCCACAGCTCGCTGGCCTGGACCGGGGCGTTGGCGACGACGTAGGCCATGACCTCGTCCTCGCCGGCCTCGGAGTCGGCGGGCACCGCGATGACGGCGACCTCGAGGACGGCGGGGTGCGAAAGCAGCCCCTGCTCGACCTCGTAGGAGCTGATGTTCTCGCCGCGGCGGCGCAGCGCGTCCTTGTAGCGGTCGACGAAGTAGAACCAGCCGTCGGCGTCCCTGCGCAGCGCGTCACCGGTGTGGAACCACAGGTTGCGCCAGGCCTCGACCGTCTTCTCCGGCATCCCGTAGTAGCCCATGGAGCAGGTCCACGGGTGCTTGGGCCGGACCGTCAGCTCCCCGACCTCGCCGACCGCGACCTCGCGGTCGGTCTCGGGGTCGACCAGCCGGACGTCGAACCAGTCGGCGGCCTGCAGGCCGGCGGCGCCCGGGGGCCGGGGCTCGCCGTACGGGGACAGGATCGGCGCGCTGGTCTCGGTGAGCCCGAAGACCTCGGTGAAGGCCTCGATGCCGAAGCGCTGCTTGAACTCCTCGACGATGGAGCTGGCCGTCGGGGCGGCGAACACCGTCCGGAGGGCGTTGTCGGCGTCGTCCGGCTTGACCGGCTGCTTCCAGATGAAGTCCATCATAACGCCGATGAGGTTGGTGGCGGTCACGCCGGAGACCCGCAGGTGCTCCACCCAGCGGCTGGCGCTGAACTTCGGCCGGCACACCAGCCGGGCGCCGGCGATGAGTGCCGGGTAGGCCGCCATGAACTGGGCGTTGCCGTGGAACAGCGGCGTGCAGGTGAAGTAGACGTCGTCGGCGGTCAGCCGCTGGAGGCTGACGACCTCCTGGCCGAAGAAGTACATCTGCGCGTGCGGCATGGCCACGCCCTTGGAGGGGCCGGTCGTGCCGGAGGTGAAGAAGATCGACGCCTGCGCGTGCGGCGGCGGGGTGCTGAACTCCGCACCGGGCCGGGCGCCCTGCGCGAGCTCCTCCCACGGCGCCGCCTCCCAGCCGGCGCCGCGGAGCAGCTCGAGCGCGGCCTCGCGGCCGCCGGTGTCGACGACCCAGAACTTCTCGATCACCTTCGCCGAGTCGGCGACGGCGAGGAACTTCGCCGCCTGCACGTCGTCGATGACGGCCCAGCGAGGCGCCGCGACGGTCATCTGGTGCTCGAGGAACATGCCCTCGTAGGCGGTGTTGATCGGCACCTCGATGGTGCCTCCGACGCCGGTGCCCAGCCAGGTGCGCAGCAACTGCGACGAGTTGGCCGCCACGATCAGCACGCGGTCCCCCGCGACGGCGCCGGCCTCGGCCAGCCGGTCGGCGACCGACTCCGCCTGCGCCAGCGACTCGGCGTAGCTGAGGGTCAGCCCCTCCTCCGGCAGGTCGAGGAACACCGCGTCCGGGCGCCGGTCCGCGTGGTGCCGGAGCACCGTCGCGAGGGTCCAGTCATCCTGGTCCGCGAAGGCCGGCACCAGGTCCGTGTAGGTCCGCATGTCTCCCCTGCCGACGTCGTCGTCCGTGGACGATAGCTAATCATGATTAGGTTTACTGGACCAGCCCCGGGCGCCCCGCCCGTCACTCGACCAGCGCGGCCTCGCCGAGGAACGCCCGCAGCACCGACGCGTTGGACCGCGCCTGGGACGCCGGACCGCTGAACACGACCTCGCCGCGGGCCATGGCCACGACGTCGTCGGCGATCTCCAGCCCCATGTCGGCGTTCTGCTCCACCAGCAGGACGGCGATCCCGGACTCGGCCATGTCCCGCACGGCGCCCAGTACCGACTCGACCATCGTGGGCGCCAGGCCCATCGACGGCTCGTCGAGCATGATCGCCCGCGGCGAGGACATCAGCGCGCGGCCGAAGGCGAGCATCTGCTGCTCGCCGCCGGACAGCAGCCCGGCCTGACCGGCGCGCCGCTGCTCGAGGATCGGGAACATCTCGTAGACCCGGCGGAGCACCCGGTCGGCGGCGTCCCGCTTGGCGGTGTACCCGCCGAGGACCAGGTTCTCCTCGACGGTCAGCGGCGCGAACACCCGCCGCCCCTCCGGCACGAGCACCATGCCGCGGCGGACGATCTTGTGCGGCGCGAGCCCGGTGATGTCCGCGCCGTCGAGCTCCACCCGCCCGGCGTGGGCCTTCACCAGGCCGGCGGCCGCGCGCAGGGTGCTCGACTTGCCGGCGCCGTTGGCGCCGAGCACGAGGGTGACCCGGCCGGGCGTCGCCGACAGCGACACCCCTCGGACCGCCTCCGCGGTCGCGTAGCGGACGTGCAGGTCACTGATCTGCAGCACGGTTCCACCTCTTCCCCAGGTAGGCCTCCTGGACGGCGGGGTCGCGGACGACGTCGGCCGGGGCACCCTCGGCGACGTGCTTCCCCTGGTTCATCGCCAGCAGCCGGTCGCAGGTGTCGACCATCATCTGCACGTCGTGCTCCACGAGCAGCTGCGTGAGCCCCTCGTCGCGGAGCTTGCGCAGGAGGTCGGCCACCTCCAGCCGCTCGGGTTGGTTCATCCCGGCGGTCGGCTCGTCGAGCATGAGCACGCGGGGCCGCGACGCCAGGGCCCGGGCGATCTCCACCCGGCGGGCGGTGCCGTAGGAGAGCTCCCCCGGCAGCAGGTCGAGGACGTCTCCCACCCCGGTGCGCTCGATCGCCTCCGTCACCGACTCCGGCACGCTGCGCCGGACGAGCTCGCGCCAGCGGGTGGCCCGGTTCAGGCGCAGGTCCGCGCCGAGCTGGATGTTGCCCAGCACGGGGAGGTCCGGCAGCAGCCGCACCGTCTGGAAGGTCCGGGCGATCCCGCGGTGGGCGAGCTTCGACGGCGGGGTCCGGCCGTAGTCCTCGCCGTCCAGCAGCACGCGCCCCCGGGTGAGCGGCACCAGCCGGGTGATCGCGCCCAGCAGCGTGCTCTTGCCTGAGCCGTTGGGCCCGAGGATGCCGAGGATCCGGCCTGTCTCGAGCTTCATGTCGATGCCGTCGACGGCCTTGATGCCGCCGTAGTGCACCGCCACGTCGACGGTCTCCAGCACCGTCGTCCCGGCGGCCGGAGCGGCCGACGCGCCGCGGTCCTGCGTCGTGGTCACGGTCGGGCCTCCCCCGTCGGGCCGCCCAGGGCGGCGAGTTCCTGCTCCGGGTCCTGCGCCGCGGTGACCGAGGTCCCCGCCGCGGCGCCCTCCGCCGGGATGCGCCGGCCCCGCCGCTGCAGCCGACGCCAGCCGGTCTGGAGCAGGCCCAGCAGGCCGTTCGGCACGTAGACGGCCGCGAACGCGACCAGCAGGCCGTAGACGAGCAGCTGCCACTCACCCACGGTGTGCAGCAGGCTCGGCAACCAGGTGAAGATCACCGCGCCGATGGCGGCCCCTGCCCAGGACAGCGCACCCCCGATGATGATCATCGTCAGCGCGGTGACCACGAGGTGGAAGCCGACCGTCTCCGGCGACACCGTCGTCCGCAGCAGGCTGTTCATCCCCCCGGCGCAGGCGCCGAGCGCACCGCTGACCACGAAGACCATCCGCCGGACGCCGATCACGTTCACCCCCAGGGAGACCGCGAGCTGCGGGTCCTCGCGCACGGCGTCGACCTTCCGGCCGAAGGCCCCGCGCTCGCTGGCGGCGAGCAGCACCATCACGACGACGGCCACGGCGATGACGTGCTCGGTGGTCACGGTGCTGATCGCGCCGTACAGGCCGGTCGCCCCGCCCGTGAGGTCGCCGCCGTTGGTGGCGAGTACGCCCAGCAGCAGGGCGAAGGAGATCGTGGCCATGCCCAGGTAGAGGCCCGCGAGGCGGGCCACCAGGAGGGCCAGGAGGTAGCCGACCACGGCCGCCAGGAGCACGCCGGCGCCGATGGCCACGATGCCGGGCACCTGGTACCGGATGGTGAGGATCGCCGCGGTGTAGGCGCCGATGGCGTAGCTGCCGACGCCCGCGAAGGAGAAGACACCGGCCCGCAGCGGGACCTGGATGGACAACGCCAGCAGCAGGCTGATGAACGTCGACTGGATGAGGATCTGGTTGGACAGCCACCAGGTGTTCATGTGCGGCGGACCTCCTGACGGCCGAAGAGTCCGTTCGGCCGGACGAGCAGCATGAGGAAGATCAGCCCGAAGGCGATCGCCGGCGTCCACGAGCCGTCGGTCGTCACGAGGACGACGGTCTCGATGCCGGCCAGGACCATGGCGCCGACGACGACGCCGAGGATGCTGCCGACGCCGCCGAGGATGATCGCGGCGAAGGCCTTGAGCAGGAACGCGTCACCCGTCTCGGGGGCGATCGACCCGAGGTAGTACGTGAGCAGGACGCCGGCCAGGCCGGCCAGACCGCCCGCCACCGCCATGGTGAGGAGGGCGAGGCGCCGGCGGTCGACGCCCATCATCGTGGCGACCTCCGAGTCGACGCCGATGGCGCGGAGCGCGAGACCCGGGCGGGCGGCCCGCAGCCACCAGCCGATGAGACCGGCGAGGCCGAGGGCGGTCACGAGGATGAGCAGCTGGATGTTCGACACCCGGACGAAGCCGAGGTCGTAGGTGCTGACCGAGAAGGCCCCGTTCGAGTAGCCGAAGGGGACGCTCTTCGTGATCCGCTGGGCGATGGCCAGCGGGATGATCGCGATCCCGATGCCGCCGACGAGGATCTGCAGCTCGGCCTTGCGGTGGTCCTTGGCCCGTCGCTGGATGGGCTCGAAGGCCAGCACCTGCAGCAGCACCGAGAGTGCCGCGCCGACCAGCGCGCCGAGGAGGATCATCGCGGGGATGGGCAGCGACACCTCGCGCACGATCAGGTGGGCCGAGAACGCGGCGAACATGAAGATCGACCCGTGGGCGAAGTTCAGGATGCCGATGGTGCCCCAGGCCAGGCTCATGCCGAGCGCGAAGAGCAGGTAGAGCGAGCCCAGTGTGAGGGCGTTGAGGACGTCCTGCGCCATGTCAGCTCCTAGCGGTGGTGCCGGTGCCGGCCGGGGGTCCCGGCCGGCACCGGCGTCCGACCTGGGTCAGTTCTCGCCGAGCTCGAACGGGACCTCGGCCGCCCCGTCCCAGCGGACGAGCACCCCCGAGACGCGGGCGTCGTTGCCCTCGAAGGTGACGGACCCCTGGGCGCCGTCGAAGCCCTCGGCGGCGAGGTCGGCCATGGCCTGCTGGACCGCGCCCCGGTCGGCGCTGTCGGCCTCGGCGATCGCGCGGGCGAGGAACCACATCGCGTCGTAGGCCTCGGCCGAGTAGTTGGTCGGCTCCTCGCCGTACTCCGCCTGGAAGGCCTCGACGAAGGTCTGCGAGCTCTCGTCGGACTGCCCGGCGTTGAAGTTGGCCGGCCAGACGGCGCCCTCCGCCGTCTGGCCTGCCGACTGGAGGTTGCCGGCGCCCATGGCGCTCATCCCGATGATCTCGCCGTCGAAGCCCGCCTGCCGCAGCTGCGTGATCGCGACCGGCGCCTGCGGACCCTGCACCATGAGGAAGGCCGCGTCCGGCGCGGCGCCGGCGATCGACGACGCCTGGCTCGTGAAGTCCTGCGCGGTGGTCTCGACACCCGAGGAGCTGACGATCTCGAAGCCGTGGGCCTCGCCCAGCGCCGGGATGGTGTCCTCGCCCAGCTGCACGAGCGTCGGGTTGCCGGTGTTGATCAGCACCGAAGCGGTCGCGACGCCCTGCTGCTCCAAGTAGTCGCCGACGATCTCGAAGTAGGACTCCGCCGGCGGCGTCATCCGGAAGGTGAAGTCACCGGTGAGCACGCCCTCGCTGCCCGCCTGGACGTACACGACGGGGATGCCCTGGCCCTGGGCGATGGGCGAGACCGCGAGCGCCTGGGCACTGGCCTCGGGGCCGATGATCGCCGTGAAGCTGGTGTCGGCCGCGGCCTGGCTGGCGAAGCTCGCCGCCTCCTGCGCGCTGGCCGCGCTGTCGCGGCTGTCGACCTCGAGGGTGCTGTCGCCGAGGAGTCCGTCCTCCTCGATCTCCGCCAGCGCCAGGTCGATGCCCTGCTGGGCGGCCAGACCGGCGAAGGAGACCGGGCCGGTCAGGGCACGGATGTTCATGATCTTGATGGTGTCCGGCAGGCCCTCGCCGCCGCCACCACCGTCGCCGCCGCCGCCGCCGCCCCCGCTGCTGGGCGAGCCGCAGGCCGCCAGACCCACCGCGAGCAGCAGGGCGCCGGCTCCGCTCAGGGCCCGGCGCCGGCCGATGGGAACACCGCTGGTCATGGTCACTCCTGAAGGCTTGTAATCATGTGCAGGGTTGAGCGACTGTAACTGTGCTCACAGTTCGGGGCAAGGGTCGTTGCCGAGCCGTGTCCGAGGCCGGCGCGCCGGCCCGCGACGCGGCCCCGGTCCGGACGCACGACGGCTCCGGACCCGTCCACGAGGGACGGGACCGGAGCCGTCGGCCCGGCTCAGATGCCCTGGATCACCTCGGTCTCGAGGAAGGCACTGATGCCCTCGGCCCGCCCGACTGCGCTTCACGGGACCACCGGCGGCCGCCCCCACGGCCCATCCGGCGTGGTGACCGTAGGCACACCCCACGTCGACGCGCCAGACTCCCTGCGCATGTTTCGCACTGTTGGCGGCGAGGCCCCCACCCGGACGCACGACGGCTCCGACCACCACCCACGAGGGGCGGCGGCCGGAGCCGTGGAGCACGTGCGCCGGGCCGGCGCGTCGTCAGATCAGCAGCGTGCCCATGTCCACCGGCAGCGCCGTCCCGGTCACGTACTTGGCCTCGTCGGACAGCAGGAACAGCACGGAGTCGGAGATGTCCCCCGGCTCCACCGGCCCGCGCTCCATGACGTTGGCCATCCAGCCGGGCGGGGCGTCGGCCTGCAGGTCCTTGGTGAAGAACTCGTTCTGGATCATCGGGGTCTGCACGCCGGCCGGGATGATCGTGTTGACCCGGATGCCGTGCGGGCCCAGCGCCATCGCGTAGTTGCGCATCAGGGCCAGGACGCCGGACTTGGCCGCGCCGTAGGCCATGTGCCCGGGGTTGAGCATGTCGAGCTTGTAGGCCACGCCCCGGAAGCTGGACGTCGACCCGGTGAGGACGATGGCGCCGCCCCGGGCCCGCTGCACCATCCCCGGCGTCACCGCGCGCAGCGTGTAGAAGACGCCGGAGAGGTTCGTGGCGATGGTGTCGTGCCACGCGCTGAGCCGCTGGGCGTGCGGGCCGGTCGAGGGCAGGATCCCGGCGTTGGCGCACACCAGGTCGATGTGCCCGAACCGCTCCTCCGCCTGCTTCACCGCGGCGTCCACCTCACCGTCCTCGCGGACGTCGGCGACGATCCCGAGGAACTCGCGACCGTGGTCGCGGACCAGCTTCTCCGTCTCCGCGAGGTCCTCCGGGGTGGACATCGCGTACTGCACCGAGTCGAACTGGCGGGCCACGTCGACGACGACGACGTCGGCGCCCTCCGCGGCCAGCCGCACCGCGTGCGACCGCCCCTGCCCCCGGGCGCCGCCGGTGACCAGCGCGACCTTCCCGTCGAACCGAGCCATGACTCCTCCTGGTTGTCTCGCTGCGTCCCCGACCGGAGGCCGGGTCGTGGTCAGACGCCCGCCGGCGCGGGCAGGATCTCCGGCGCCGGCGTCGGCAGGGCGCGGATGGCCGGGACGACCTCCTTGCCGAGCCGCTCGATGGCGGCGATGGTCTCGTCGGCGCTCATCGACGGCCACTGCGGGCGCAGCAGCAGCGGGTCGACCGGGAACCGGGTGCACAGCTCGGTGAGCGAGGCGATCACCTCGGCGTCCGTGCCGAGCACGGCGTGCTGGGCGACGGACTCGACGAACGACGCGTCGAGGTCCGCCGCGGTCCCGGCCTTGGCCATGCCCTTCTCGGCGTAGCTGAGGTACTTGCCCTTGGCCACGCGGGCGTACTCGACGATCGCCTCGTCCCGCGAGTTCGCGACCAGCACATTGCGGCGGACCGGCTGCGGGCCGAAGGGCTTGCCGCGGGCGGCGAACCCCTCCCGGACGGCGTCGAAGCGCTCCGCGATCTCGTCGTAGGTCGCCTCCGGGGTGACCGGGAAGGCGTCGCCGAAGCGACCGGCCCGGCGGGCCCCGGCGACGCTCTGCGCGCCCACCCAGATCGGCGGGTGCGGTGACTGCACGGGCTTGAGGTGCGGCCGGACGCCCTCCAGCTGCCAGAACCGGCCGGAGTGGGTGACCTCGTCCTGGGTCCAGAGCTTCACCAGCAGCTCGAGGATCTCGTCGGTGCGGGCGGCGCGCTCCTTGAACGGGATGCCGAGGTACTCGAACTCCTCCGGGCGGTAGCCGATGCCCGCGCCGAAGACGAGCCGGCCCTCGGTGACGACGTCCAGGGTCGCGAGCTCCTCGGCGAGCATCACCGGGTGGTACAGCGGCGCGATCATGATCTGGGTGGCCAGCCTGGTGTCCCGGTCGCAGTCGGCGGCCAGCCGGGCCAGCAGCGGCACCGGCTGCAGCCAGCGCAGCTCCCCGTAGAGGAAGTGCTGGCCGATCGCGATGTAGGTCATCCCGTTGCGCTGGGCGGCCTCGACGATCCGCCGCACGTCGTCGAACTGCTGGGCGGGACTGACGGACGACGGGACGTCGGAGAGCAGCATGCCGACGGCGACCATGACGGGCCTCTTCTCTGGGTTCTCGGCCGGAGCCGGGTCAGCGGGCGGGACGGGTGAGGGTCTTGGCCAGCTGGCCGAGCAGGACCTCGTTGCCGCCCTCG
The DNA here is from genome assembly GCF_019799905.1 of Trujillonella endophytica. Taxonomy (GTDB): domain Bacteria; phylum Actinomycetota; class Actinomycetes; order Mycobacteriales; family Geodermatophilaceae; genus Trujillonella; species Trujillonella endophyticus_A. The sequence continues at coordinate 34,686 of NZ_JABGCI010000018.1, forward strand.
TAGATCCGCATCGGCCGCGCGTTGCGGTACAGCCGCTCGATCGTCGAGCCGGTGACCACGCCGAAGCGGCCCATCATCTGGACGCAGCGGTCGGCGACGCGGCCGGCGGTCTCGGTGGCCGCGACCTTGGCCATCGACGACCAGTTGAGCGCGCCGAGCGGGTCGGCGGCCGCGCGGGTCGCGGCCGCGTAGGTGAGCAACCGGGCCTGCTCGATCTCCATCCAGCAGGTGCCCAGCATCTGCGGCATCGGGCCGAGCCGGGCCAGCGTGCTCCCGAACTGCTCGCGGCCGGTGGTGTGCCGGACGGCCTCGTCGAGCGCGGCCTGGGCCAGCCCGACCGCGGAGCCGGCGACCGAGACACGGAAGGTGGCGAGGGTCTGCAGGACCATCGGGAACGCCTGGCCGGGCAGGCCGACGCGGGAGTCCAGCGGGACGCGCACGTCGTCGAAGCGCACCTCGCCGATGATGTGCGGCGCGATCAGGTCCGGCCCCGGCGCGACCGAGACGCCCGGGGTGTCGGCGGGCACGAAGACCAGCGAGAAGCCCTCGTCCTCCTTGGCCAGCACGCTGTAGAAGTGCGCCGCGCCGGCATTGGTGATGAACGACTTGTGCCCGTTCAGCACGAGCTCGCCGTCCTTCTCGACCACCGTCGTGGTGATCGACTTGAGGTCCGAACCGACGTCGGGCTCGGTCAGGCCCAGCGCGGCGATCGCGTCGAGGGAGACCACGCGGGGCAGCCACTCCTGCTGCACGCGCTCGCTGGCGCCGACGGCGAGGGCGTAGCTGCCGATGCCCTGCATGGCGAACAGCGAGTCCAGGTGCGCCGAGACCCCGCCGAACGCCTCGCGGACGACGGTCACCGCCAGCGAGTCCACCTGCTCGGACTCCCCACCGTGGGCGGCGGGGACGGTGAGCCCGGCCAGGCCGCTCGCCCGCAGCGCGTCGCGCATCCCGGGGTGGACGTCGGTGGCCGCGTCGGCCTCGCCGGCCTGGTCGCGCACCGAGTCGGCGACCGCACGGGCCCGCTCCCGCAGCTGCTGGTGGTGCTCGGGCAGGTCGAACGACATCTGCGGTCCTCTCCTCTGCGACGACCCCGGCACCGCTGCGAGGATCGGTCCGCCGGGCACTGAGCACCCGCCGGCGCATTCCATGTTATTGGTATTCATGGTTAGGGTGTCAACGGCCACACCCGCTGCCGAGAGGACACCCCCCATGCCTCCTGCCGTCATCGTCGACGCCGTCCGCAGTCCCATGGGACGCGGCAAGGCCGGCGGCGCCCTCTCCGGCGTGCACCCGGTGGAGCTGCTGGCCCAGGTGCTGAGCGCACTGGCGACCCGCAACGACCTCGACCCGGCCACGATCGACGACGTCCTGGTCGGCTGCGTCGGGCAGAACGGCGAGCAGTCGGCGACCCCCGGCCGCCAGGCGGTGCTCGCCGCGGGCTGGCCGGAGTCGGTGCCCTCGGTGACCATCGAGCGCAAGTGCGGCTCGGGGCAGCAGGCGCTGGACTTCGCGGTCCAGGGCGTGCTCGCCGGCGCCTACGACATCGCCGTCGCCGCCGGCGTCGAGTCCATGAGCCGGGTGCCCATGGGCTCGGCGCGCGGGGACGCCGACCCGCACGGCCCGCGGGTGACCGAGCGCTACTCCCCCGGCCTCGTCCCGCAGGGGATCTCCGCGGAGCTGGTCGCGCAGAAGTGGGGGCTGTCGCGGGTGCAGCTCGACACCTTCGCCGCCGCCTCGCACGAGCGGGCCGCCGCGGCCGCGGCATCGGGCGCCTTCGACCGGGAGATCGTCCCCATAACCACGCCCGACGGCGTGGTCTCCGTCGACGAGTCCATCCGGCCGGGCTCCACCGTCGAGAAGCTCGGCGGGCTGAAGCCGGCCTTCGCGAGCAGCCCGCACGCGGCCCGCTTCCCCGACCTGGACTGGAAGATCACGGCCGGCAACTCCTCCCAGCTGACCGACGGCGCGGCCGCGCTCCTCGTGATGAGCGAGGAGCGCGCCGCCGCCCTGGGCCTCACCCCGCGGGCGCGCATCGCGGCCACCGCGGTGGTCGGCGACGACCCGCTGATGATGCTGACCGGGCCCATCCCGGCCACCCACAAGCTGCTGCAGCGCTCGGGCCTGTCGGTCACCGACATCGACGCGTTCGAGGTCAACGAGGCCTTCGCGTCCGTGCCGCTCGCGTTCCAGGCCGAGTTCGGGATCCCCGACGAGAAGCTCAACCCCCGTGGCGGCGCGATCGCCCTCGGCCACCCGCTCGGCGCCTCCGGGGCCCGGCTGGCCACCACGCTGCTCGGCTTCCTCGAGGACACCGGCGGGCGGTACGGGCTGCAGACGATGTGCGAGGCCGGCGGGATGGCCAACGCACTGGTGATCGAGAACCTGAGCGCAGGGAGGAACTGAGCATGGACGTCACGTCGGGCTCCGCCGTCGTCACGGGAGGGGCCTCCGGGCTCGCCCTCGCCACCGCCCGCCGCCTGGTCGAGAAGGGCGTGCCCACCGTCCTGGTCGACCTGCCGACCTCCGCCGGCGCCGAGGTGGCGAGGGAGCTGGGCGGGAAGACCACGTTCGTCGCCGCGGACGTGACCGACCCCGAGGCCGTCGCCGCGGCGGTCGCCGCCGCCGACGAGCTCGCGCCGCTGCGCACGCTGGTGCACTGTGCCGGCCGCGGCGGTGCCATGCGCGTCGTGGACAAGGAGGGCAACCCCGGCGACCTGGCGTTCTACGAGCAGATCGTCCGGATCAACCTCATCGGCACCTTCAACGTGCTCAGCCAGGCCGCCGCGCGGATGGCGAAGCACGAGCCGGTCGACGGCGAGCGCGGTGTCTGCGTGCTCACCGCGTCGGTCGCGGCGTGGGAGGGACAGATCGGCCAGCTGCCCTACGCCTCGGCCAAGGCCGGCATCGTCGGGCTCACGCTGGTGGCCGCCCGTGACCTGGCCAGCAAGCTGATCCGGGTGGCCACGATCGCCCCGGGCACCTTCGACACCCCGATCCTCGCCCGACTCCCGCAGCAGGTACGCGACTCCCTGGGCGAGATGACCCCGCACCCGCGGCGGCTCGGGCAGCCCGACGAGTTCGCCCGCATGGCGATGGCCATCATCGACAACCCGATGCTCAACGGCGAGACGATCCGGCTGGACGGCGCGATCCGGATGCAGCCGAAGTGAGCGCTCCCGACGCCGCCGAGCCCGAGGTCCTGGTCGAGCGCCAGGGCGCCGTCCTCGTCGTCACCATCAACCGGCCGCGGGCGAAGAACTCGATCAACACCGCCGCCGCGCAGGCCATCGGCGCGGCCATGGACCAGTTGGACTCCGACGACAGCCTGTTCGTCGGCGTGATCACCGGCGCCGGGGGCGTGTTCAGCGCCGGGATGGACCTCAAGGCGTTCCTCGCCGGGGAGAAGCCGGCCGTACCCGGGCGCGGGTTCGCCGGGCTGGTGGAGCGCCCGCCGACGACGCCGCTGATCGCCGCCGTCGAGGGCCCGGCGCTGGCCGGTGGCTTCGAGATCGCGCTGGCGTGCGACCTGATCGTCGCGGCCGAGGACGCGTTCTTCGGGCTGCCGGAGGTGCAGCGGGGGCTGCTCGCCGGGGGCGGCGGGCTGCTGCGGCTGCCGGTCAAGGCCGGGCTGCCCAAGGCGACCGAGTGGGCGCTGACCGGCGACCGGGTGAGCGCGGCCGACGCCCACGCGGCCGGGGTGGTCAACCGGCTCGTGCCGCCGGGACAGGCGCTGACCGCGGCCCTGGAGCTGGCCCAGCAGATCGCCGGCAACGGGCCGCTGGCGGTGCAGGGCACCAAGCGGATCCTCGCCGAGGGTCCCGGGTGGCCGGCCGCGGAGGCCTTCGCCCGCCAGTGGGAGATCTACGAGCCGATCCGCTCGTCGGCCGACGCACAGGAGGGCGCCCGCGCGTTCACCGAGAAGCGCGCCCCGCAGTGGCAGGGCCGCTGAACGCGACCGCCACGTGTCCTCCCGGCGCGCCCAGCGGGTGGCCCCGCCGCAGGGTCCCGGCGCGAGCTCGCGAGTGCCGGGGGGCGGCCGGGTCCTCACCGGGGTCCTTCACTTCCAGTCGATGACCGCGTCGATCAGCTGCGGGTGACCGGCGTAGACCCAGTCGGCGTACTCCTGCATGTGCTCGCGCATGAGCTTCTCGGCGGCGTCGGCCTCGCCTTCGGCGATCGCGTCGGCGATGGCGGTGTGCACCTCGAGGACGTGCTTGCGCTCGTCCTTCGGTGACAGCAGGCTGCTGACCTGGTCGCGGAAGATCTCCTCCAGCGAGGAGCTCATCAGGTTGAGCACCGGGTTGCCCGACATGGCGGCGACCGTCTTGTGGAAGTCCGTCGTGGCGTCGAAGTACTCGTTGTCGTCCTCGACCCGCGTGGTCTCGGGGTCGGCGAGCGCGCCGACCAGCTCCTGCCCGCGACGCTCGGCCGCCAGCCGGGCCATCATCGGCTCCAGGGCCAGGCGGGCCTCGACGAGCTGGCGGAAGGTGACGCCACCGATGTGGAAGAAGAGGCTGGACATCCGCCCGTAGTCGCGCGAGCCGACCTCGATGACCATCGGGCCGCCGTTGCGGCCGGGCTTCATCGTGATCAAACCGTGCACCTCGAGGATCCGCAGCGCCTCGCGCAGCGAGCCGCGGCCGACGCCGTAGTCCTCGAGCATCTGCGCCTCGGACGACAGCAGGGTCCCCGGCGGCAGCTTGCGGGAGACGATCTCGTGCACGATCTCCTGCGCGAGGGCCTCGGCCACCTTGGCGCCCCGCTTGATGGGCCTCGGGGAGCCACCGGCCTCGCGCGAGCGGCTTGGACTCGTCATGCGTCCGAGCGTAGTCGCTGCGCAGGGTTTCACCGGAACCGCAACCGGAGGCCGACCCAGAAGGATGAGACGCGGCAGTGCCGTAAACCGGGCCGGCCGCACACGGCTCCGCATCGGCTCGGTCCCCGGCGCACCGGGTCGCACCTGCGCGGGCGGCCGGACCGTGCGCGCCGTCCGGGAGGCAGCGAAGCCGGGGACGCGTTTGGATGCCCCCGGGACGACGGTGTGGTCGTCCTCGAGCCGGGACGGTGCCGCGATGTACATCTGCATCTGCCGGGTGGTGAGCAGTACGACCGTCCGGGCGGTCATAGCCGAGGGCGCGCGCACCGTGCGCCAGGTCGCCGACGCCTGCGGGGCGGGCACGGACTGCGGGCGCTGCGCCGTCCACGTGCGCGCGCTGCTGGAGGAGCAGCACGGCCCCCGGAGCCGGGGACGACTGGCGCCCGACCGTCGGGAGGGCACGTGAACACCGAGCGAGGGAGCGGCGCGATGGTCTACCTGGTGACGATCTTCCCGGTACCGGACTACGACGAGTACACGGCCCAGATCGACCGGTCCGCCGACAAGTTCGCGCGGCTCGGCGCCACCCGGCAGTGGGTCCTCCGAGCCACCGACGACGGCCGCGAGGTGATGAACGTCTTCGAGTTCCCGAGCGTCGAGCACGCCAAGGCGTTCCTCCGGTCGCCGGACATCGACGTCCCGCGGTTCCTGGACTCGCTGACCCTGGAGATCTACCCGACCTTCTTCCTCGGCGAGCCGACCGTCGTCCGCGAGTTCCCGCCCGCGCCGCCGCCGGAGGAGTGACTTCGGCCGGCAGCGGCGCGGGGGTCAGACGTTCTGCGGGAAGCCGAGGTCCAGGCCGCCGTGGCTGGGGTCCAGCCAGCGGGAGGTGACGACCTTGCCGC
>NZ_JABGCI010000166.1 GCF_019799905.1 Trujillonella endophytica
TCCAGCAGTTGGAACAAGGCCAACAGAGGATCGAAACTCTGATGGAAAACCTCCTCCTCGCCTTCCAAAATCAGGCGAACAATGAACCTCCTCCGAATCCTCACGATGAAGAGGAAAAGGGAGAAGAAAATGAGTCCCGCGCCCTTACCAAAAAGGACGTAGACACTATCCTCGCCAAAGCCAAAGAAGAGGATATACTCAAAGAGCATGGGATCAAGCCACCATATCCTTTATGGATGGACTCGGTCCCGTTCCCCACAAAATTCAAACATCCTACTCTCCAAACATATACAGGGAAAGGATCAGCCAGACAGCACGTCATCCACTTTAAGATCCTGACAGGAGCTATCGCGGATCAAGACGCACTCAAGATTCGCCTCTTTGCAAGTACCCTAAAAGGTACGGCCTTCGACTGGTACTCCACTCTTCCGGAGGATTCCATTCAAAACTGGGCCATGCTCGAGACACGCTTCCTGACTCACTTCAAAGGTGAGGATCATCCTGTTACTATGGCTCAGCTCTGCAGCTTGAAACAGGGGGAGAATGAGTCTACATACGACTTCATTCACAAGTGGAAAGCAATGGCATACAAATGCTCAGATGTGTTGCCACAAGCGTCGCTGGTCGACATCTGCCGAAACAACATGAGAGCCAGAATTCGCTCCATGATCATCGGCAACAA
>NZ_JABGCI010000167.1 GCF_019799905.1 Trujillonella endophytica
GACATCAAGTCGTACCTGACCAAACCTCCAGTGTTGGCTGCCCCAACAATTGGAAAACCATTCCTCTTGTACACAAGAGCCCTTGACCATTCTCTGGGCGCTCTACTTGCACAAGAGAATGACGAGGGAAAAGAAGCTGCTCTATATTACCTCAGCCGCATGTTGGTTGGTGCAGAGCATCGCTACTCTCCAGTCGAAAAAGAATGCCTAGCGGTGATGTTCGCCGTACAAAAGCTGCGTCACTACCTGCTGTCAAACACAGTGTACCTGATTTCGAGGATCAACCTCTTAAAGGTCCTTGTCACAAAAGCAGGTTCTCTCAATGCCCGACTGGCAAAATGGTCCATCCTTCTGTCACAATTTGACATTAGGTACGTACCACAAAAAGCAATCAAGGGTCAAGCTCTAGCAGACTTTCTTGCAGAGCATCCATTGCCTAAAGACTCTCCACTCAGGGACGACCTCCCAGACGAAGCTGTCTACAGCGTGGAAACTTCCTTATCAAATGCCTCCTGGCATATGTACTTCGATGGTGCAACCAGGACAAATGAAAAGGGAAAACAAATATCGGGAATTGGCGTCCTCTTTGTCAGTCCCGACAAATACATGATTCCGCACGCATTCTCGCTACTGGAACCATGTTCAAACAATGCAGCTTAGTACCAAGCCCTGATCGTAGGA
>NZ_JABGCI010000168.1 GCF_019799905.1 Trujillonella endophytica
AGTGGAGTGATTAGGTTACGGGCTTTTAGTTTTTCAAAGACCTTTTCGGGAGGCATATAGAGCTCGGCGAATTGGCGTGGTGGGTCAGCTTTGAGGGCGAATGTATGGATGGGTTGGGGTATGTTGTTGATTTCAGCAGTGGGCTTATTGTAGGTTGTGGATACGGGCCTACGGTTTTTATTGTATTCCTCGGTTTTGAGAGATCCATTGTATAGGGCATCCTCGACTTGGGTTCCAGCCCCGATTAAGGCTTTGAAGCTAGGGAAGTAGTGGGCGAATAGGTGTTTGTGGTAGGCGGGTAATAGGTTCTTGACTACCATTTGGATTTGTTCTTCTTCGGTGGGCCGGGTAGTCATTCTTGAAGCCTTTTGCCTCCAGCGAGTGATGTAGGATGAGAAGGATTCATGAATTCCTTGCTTAGTGGTCTCGAGATCTCGACGGGTCACATCCACTTCATTATTGTACTTATAGTGATCGGTGAACTGGTTACACACATCCTCCCAGGTTTTTACATGGGCTTCGTCCATCGATAAGAACCATCGAAGGGCCGATCCGGTAAGGGACTCTTGGAAAAGTTGGGCCATGAGTTCATCATCGGCTCCACGGGGTTGCATAGCTCGGGCGTACATCTTCAGATGGGCTTTAGGACAATTGTTACCATCGAACTTTTCAAGGTC
>NZ_JABGCI010000169.1 GCF_019799905.1 Trujillonella endophytica
CAGCGATCTCATGGCCTTTCGAAGCCTGGGGTATGGACATCATAGGTCCTATCTCCCCTCCATCAAGTAAAGGTCATCGCTTCATCTTTGCCGCTACGGATTATTTCTCCAAGTGGTCAGAAGCATTTGCGCTCAATGAAATGAAGACCTCATCAGTCCTTCAATTCTTGCGCACCAACATCATTTGTCGCTTTGGGATACCTAAAAGATTCGTCCATGATAACGGACCACAATTCCGAGATCACAGATTCTACAGGTTCTGCGACAAATACAAAATCCAAAGTTGTCCTTCAACTCCGTACAATCCGGCGGCGAATGGACTTGCAGAAGCCTTCAACAAGACACTCTGCAAAATCCTCAAGAAAATGGTCTCTAGTCACAAAAGAGACTGGGGCGACAAACTACCTGAAGCTTTGTGGGCCTATCGAACCACCGTTCGAGGACCAACCCATAGCACACCATTCTCCTTGGTCTATGGATGCGAAGCTGTTGTCCCTTTAGAGGTACAAATTCCTTCCTTAAGGGTGTCTCTACAAAATGACATGACGCAAGAAAGCAATGTCAAATTGAGGCTCCAAGAGCTGGACAATCTCGATGAGAGACGGCTCGAAGCTTTACAGAGCATTGAGCTTTACCAAGCACGCATGGCAGGATCTTTCGACAAGAAGGTCAGGCA
>NZ_JABGCI010000170.1 GCF_019799905.1 Trujillonella endophytica
AAGAAGATCACTTAAGCCCTTATGTGTGTGACCCATTGGGTTCACCCCAACTTAGTAGTGGCTCGGGAACATCGCATGTTTCCCAAAATAGAAACTTTCCATTTTTGGTTCAATTGAAACTATTCCAATTTTGCCCTCAATGATAACACTTATCATTAGGCCTACACTAGTCATGAGTGACATCTAGCAACATATCATGACGTGCCCTAGGTGTGGGTGAATATACGAATATAAATGAACCCTTCGTGTAATAAATAATCCTTCACCAAATAATGTCACGATTAAGTTATTCGGGTATGGATTCATGTCAAACCCTAACTTAATCCTGTGTTAGCCATTCACCAAAATATAAACTCAATTAGGTTAACCCATGAAAACACTTTTCCTTGGTTACCTTCTGCTTTGGCCAAAGACTTCATTGAGTTATTATTTGTGAATTAACTGTGACATTCTCCCTTTGATATTAAGGGTGGTGATCCCCTATTGCACACTCACCTATCTTCATATACAACTTACTAAAGCCAATGAGCACCGATTACATCCTCATGAATAAAGGTGTACAAGATACTATCAAACTCTAGTAATTCATACATAAGATAACCAGTGGTGTCTCAGGTATGAGGATTACAAATGTGACTATACACATGAGCAGCTTTTGACATTCAAATACATCT
>NZ_JABGCI010000171.1 GCF_019799905.1 Trujillonella endophytica
GCATGGAGCCATCTCCTTATCTTTCTGTCAAGAAAAAATATGGTGGACTAACTGATATTTATATCAGTTAATGAAAGAGCCCAATGCAAAAAAAAAAACGCATGTTGGGTCTTTGAAACAGTTCGAATCATTTTGATAATAATAAGTTTGATCTGTTTTACCGAGAAGGTCTACGGTTCGAGTCCGTATAGCCCTATAGCCCTAAATGAAATAAAATGATTCAAATACAAAAATTGTATAGTTTTCATTTCCTCATTATTGTATTGTTTGTTGTTTGTAACTGGCCGGTTGCTTGGTTCATCGAAAGAAAATCATTCCCATAAGCTCGCTCACGGGGATCGTCCAGAGCAGAGCATAAAACGGAAAACAAAAACGCATTTCAATGGATCCAATCGATATTTTTCCAATCTCGGATACACAAACCTATTTTTCCTCATTAATCTTCGTAGATGAATTATATATGAATTTTCCTATCCACAATCAAAGAATTAGTGATACTTCTTTGGTTTACCTACTTAATTCTGGTGAATTTTTAGAGTCAAAATCATGACATGAGCCCGGTTAAAAAGTCCAACCTAACGCAATCCAAATCGAATTTAATAGTAAAGTAAGTCACATGGATCTAGGGCCGACCTACTGTATTTGTGGACAAGCCGGAGTTTAAAAAACAAAGA
>NZ_JABGCI010000172.1 GCF_019799905.1 Trujillonella endophytica
ATCTAAATATATAAGATAAGATATTTTTACTTAAAAAAAAACACCTATTGAGTAATTATTCCATTGTTCCACCTCCCTTGGGTGTGGAAAGTATATTTACTTCATATTATAATCCTTTACAGTAGTATTAAAACGATGAATTATTAAATAGACTCAGGTATAACACTATTCTCTATAATAAAAAATATAAATAAGAGGTATTTTAAACCTAATTATGCTGTAGATATAAGATCACTTAAAGATGTACTTAATCGTGACCCTCTATGATCTAATTAAAATTTATGAGTATACCTACCGTAAGGTATAATAAAAAGTGAGGATAATATATAATACTTAAAACTTAAAAAATATTTCTTATACTAAGATGATTCCTAACCACGGAACGGTGGAAAGGGATACAACCTTTAGGTAGACTTCCCCCTGATTAACCAACTATTCCTTTGAGATGATAGGTTTTCCTCTGACTATTCACCTCGGCAATGCCGAGGTGGTATAATCCTTATAATTTTATGAATTATAGTTTTAAATTTGAGTTTATATTCGTTAATTAATGGATTAACTAAGTAATTTATAACTTTATTATAAGAACGAATACAGGCTTAATTCTTAAGCTTAACTAAATTAATAAATGATGGAAATGATTATGGCGAAATTGGTAAACGCGGTTCTTTT
>NZ_JABGCI010000173.1 GCF_019799905.1 Trujillonella endophytica
TTAGATGAAGATGAAGCACCTTTAGAAAAGGAAATGGAGAATCTTGAACTAAATGAAGATGTACAAGTTCAAGCCCCAAAGGAGAATCAAGAAGAAGGAACAAGCATTGTGGATGACATCTCACAAGAACTTCCAAAGGCATGGAAATTCAAATCAAGTCATCCCAAAGATCTCATTATTGGTGATCCTTCTATTGGTATACGTACTCGCTCTAAACTCAAAAATTTATGTATTAATATGGCTTTTGTTTCTCAAATTGAACCCAAAAATTTTAATGAAGCCGAATTTGATGATTTTTGGATAATTGCTATGCAAGAGGAACTTAATCAATTTGAAAGAAATCAAGTTTGGGAACTAGTCCCAAGACCATCAAATCAATCTATTATAGGAACCAAATGGGTTTTTAGAAACAAAAAGGATGAAGATGGTAATATCATTAGAAACAAAGCTAGGCTTGTTGCACAAGGATATAATCAACAAGAAGGCATAGACTATGATGAAACATATGCCCCGGTAGCTAGATTAGAAGCAATTCGTATGTTATTAGCTTTTGCATGCCATAAAGATTTTAAACTTTATCAAATGGATGTGAAAAGTGCTTTCTTAAATGGCTACATTTCGGAGGAAGTCTATGTTGCACAACCTCCCGATTTTGAGAGCCATATTTATC
>NZ_JABGCI010000019.1 GCF_019799905.1 Trujillonella endophytica
TGCGCAGTGCACGGGGTAATACTTGGCACTGACTTTCGGCACGCTGTTGAGTTCTCAAGGAACGGACGCGCTCGTACTCGGGCCTTTTCAGGCATTCGTTCGAGGCGGTGTCTCGACTGTACACCAAGCTCCGCAACAGTGGACCCTCTGGGGGCGCTTCCGGCGGTTGACCAGGCTGGCGGCCCGGTCCGTTCTCGCTTGGTGCAGAGAGGACAGTACACGACCTCGAGGGGGTCGTGCACGGGGGTCCCCGTGGCCCTCGCCACGGAACCTCCGACCTCCCTCAGAGCACCCCCCGCGGGCGGAACTGGATGCTGACCCGGGGGCCGACCGGCCTGGCCGTCTTGGGGATGCAGTGCTCCCACGTGCGCTGGCACGAGCCGCCCATGACCACGAGGTCGCCGTGACCGACCGGGAAGCGGAGGCTCTCGCCCCCGCCGACGGGCCGGAGCATGAGCGGCCGCGGGGACCCCAGGGACAGGATCGCGACCATCGTGTCGGCCGAGCGCGCCCGCCCGAGCCGGTCGCCGTGCCAGGCCACGCTGTCCCGCCCGTCGCGGTACAGGCACATGCCGGCGGTCACGAACGGCTCGCCCAGCTCGGGGCCGTAGTGGCGGTTCAGCGCCGCGCGCGCCGCGCCGAGCAGCGGATGCGGGAGCGGCTCCTCGACGCCGTACCAGCGCAGCAGGCGCGGGACGGCGACCTCCCGCTCGTACATCTGCCGGCGGTCGGCCCGCCAGCCGATGTCCCCCAGCAGCACCTCGAGCACGGCCTCCGACCCGGTCACCCACGCGGGCAGGTGGTCGACCCACGCGCCGCGGCTCAGGGGATGGCGCTGCACCCGACCGGCCAGCGGTGTCAGCGCCGGCTCCTCGGCGAGGTCCCACATCGAGGGCTGATGGGCGAGCGCCATGGGCACAGGCTAGCGGAGGTTTCGCACAGCTGTTCGAAAACCTGTGGATTCAGGCCGTGAGAGCCAGCGCGAAGGGGAGTACGCGCGACGCGCCGGCCTGCCGGAGCTCCCTGCCGGCGACCGTCATCGTCCACCGTGAGTCGGCGAGGTCGTCCACCAGCAGCACCGGCACGGAGCCGAGGTCGGCCAGCCGGTCGCGGAGCTCCGGCCCGACGACGATCCGCTGCCACACGCCCGCCAGCCGGAAGGCGCTGTTGCCCCCCGGGCCACCGGTCGGCCCGCCGGAGGCCAGGGACATCTCCCCCAGGTACGGCAGCCGGCCCAGGCGGGCCAGCCCCTCGGCGAGGCCGGTCACCAGCCGCGGCCGGCGGCGGGAGGGGATCGCGACGACCGCGGCCGGCCGCTCCGCCCAGTCCCACGCGCCGAGCACCCGGGCGCACGCGCGCAGGAGCTCCTCGTCCGGCGGGACGTCGCTGATCGACCGCTGGACCGGGACGTCGAACGCGGCGTCCGGGTCCTCCTCGATCCCCGGCGCCTCCAGGTCCAGCACCACGGTGCCGCCCACGCCGTCGTCCCCGAGCAGGGTGCGCAGCCGCTGACCCCAGCCCAGGTCGGTGAGCCGGGCGACGGCCCGGCCCGGGTCGACCTGCTCGCCCGCGCCCAGCTTGCCCTTCACGCCCACGCCCAGCCGGTCCGCGCCGGTGGGCCACTGCGTCCGCGGCGCGAGCTCCACGCCGGGCCGGTCCAGTGCCGCGGAGGCCGCCTCGGCCGCACCGGTGGGGATCTCGGTCGGGTACCACGGGCCGGCGCAGACGTCGCAGCGACCGCAGGGCGCCGCGGTCGGGTCGTCGAGGGCCTCCTGCAGGAAGGCCATCCGGCACTGCGCCTCGTCGACCGGCCTGGCGTAGGTGATCATCGCGCGCTGCTCGGCCTCCCGCGTGCGGGTGACCCGGCCGTAGCGGTCGGCGTCGTAGACCCACGGCCGGCCGGTGGACCGCCAACCGCCCTGCACCCGCTCGACCGCGCCGTCGACGGCGAGCACCTTGAGCAGCAGCTCGAGGCGCGACCGGCGGACGTCGGCGACCGTCTCCAGCCGGGGCACCGACCACGCCTTGCCGTCGGCCATCGCGGTGAGGACGGCGGCCGCGTGGTCCTCCCGCGGCATGGACGACGTGGCGAACCACTGCCAGATCGCGAGGTCCTCGGGGCCGGGCAGCAGCAGCACGTCGGCGTGCTCCACGGCGCGGCCGGCGCGGCCCACCTGCTGGTAGTAGCTGACCGGCGACGACGGCGCCCCGAGGTGGACGACGAACCCGAGGTCGGGCTTGTCGAACCCCATGCCGAGCGCGGACGTGGCCACGAGCGCCTTGACCCGGTTCTCCCGCAGGGCCTCCTCGGCGTCCTTGCGGTCGGCGTCGTCGAGCCGGCCGGTGTAGGCGCGCACCTCGTGACCGGCGTCGCGCAGCAGCGACGCCGTCTCCTCCGCGGCCGCGACGGTCAGCGTGTAGACGATGCCGCTGCCCGGCAGGTCGGCCAGGTGCGCGGCGAGCCAGGCCAGGCGGGCGCGGTCGGTGGGCAGCCGCAGCACGCCCAGACGCAGGGAGTCGCGGGCCAGCGGTCCGCGGACCGTCGTCACCTCCACGCCCCCGGCGCCGAGCTGCTCGGCGACGTCGGCCACCACCCGCTCGTTCGCCGTCGCCGTGGTGGCCAGGACCGGGGTGCCGGTGGGCAGCGTGCCGAGCAGGTCGCGGATGCGGCGGTAGTCGGGCCGGAAGTCGTGGCCCCAGTCGGAGACGCAGTGCGCCTCGTCGACGACGACCAGGCCGCAGCGGGCCACCAGGCCGGGCAGCTGCTCCTCGCGGAAGCGGGGGTTGGTCAGCCGTTCGGGGGAGACGAGCAGGACGTCGACCTCGTCGGCGGCCAGGCGGGCGGCGATGTCGTCCCACTCCGTGACGTTCGAGCTGGAGATCTCCACGGCGCGGATGCCGGCCCGGGCCGCGGCGGAGACCTGGTCGCGCATCAGCGCGAGGAGGGGGCTGACCAGCAGCGTGGGGCCGGCGCCGCGGCGGCGCAGCAGCGCGGTGGAGACGAAGTAGACGGCCGACTTGCCCCAGCCGGTGCGCTGGACGACGAGCGCCCGCTGCGACCGCTCGACGAGCGCGGAGACGGCGGCGTCCTGCCCCTCGCGGAACTCCGCGTCGGGCCGGCCGGTCAGCTCGCGGAGCACCTCCAGGGCCTCGGCGGCCACAGACAGGACCCCCTGCCCCCCACCACTCGCAGGCTCGCGGCGGGCCCCTGCAGGGGGCCGGGACACAGGAGCTGTGGTCATGGGCCCGACAGTAGGCACCCGCGCCGACATCCCGCGGCGCCCTGTGGAGAGCCGCGCGGGAGGATGGACGGCGATGCCGCCTCGTGAGGACCAGACGCCGCCGCCCGACAACCACGTCCACACCGGCTGGTCGTGGGACACCGCCTCCACCTCGACGATGGCCGCCGCGTGCCAGCGGGCCATCGCCCTCGGGCTGCCCGCCATCGCCTTCACCGAGCACCTGGACTTCACCGTCTGGGACCCCGACGACCGCGCCACCGACGAGGGGCTGGTCGAGCGGCACGCCTCCCGGCACGCCGAGATCGACGTGGAGGGCTACTTCGCCGAGCTCGCGGAGGTCCGCGAGCGGTTCCCCGACCTGCGCATCTGGTCGGGCATCGAGGCCGGTGAGCCGCACCTGTTCTCCGCGAGCATCGCCGCCCACCTGCGCAACGGCCCGGTCGACCGGGTGCTGGGGTCGCTGCACTCGCTCCCGGAGAACGGCCGGCTCTACGGGGTGGGCCACCTGCTGTGGGAGGACGCCGACGGCACCATGCGCCGGTACCTGGCCGAGGTGGTCGACATGGTGGAGTCCAGTGACGTGTTCCAGGTGCTCGCGCACGTGGACTTCCCCCGGAGGTACTGGCCCGGCGGCACGCACCGGTACGCGGAGAAGGACTACGAGGAGGAGTACCGGGCGGTCTTCCGGGCGCTGGCGGGGACCGGCCGGGCGCTGGAGGTCAACACCAGCAGCCCGCTCGCGTCGGTCGACCAGGTGCGCTGGTTCCGCGAGGAGGGCGGCGAGGCGATCAGCTTCGGCAGCGACGCCCACCAGCCCGGCGCCGTCGGCCAGCGGTTCGACCTCGCCGTGGACGTCGTCGAGTCGGCCGGCTTCCGTCCCGGCCGGGACCCGTTCGACTTCTGGCGCCGCTGAGCACACCGGCCGGACGACTCCGCGAACTTCCTCGCCGGGGGATGTCGAGGAACCGCGCGCGGCTCCGTCCCCGGGGTGTCACGGCCAGGATGGGCCGTACTTCACCGAGGAGAAGACGATGGCCAAGTACCTGCTGCTCAAGCACTACCGCGGCGCACCGGCGGCCGTGAACGACGTCCCGATGGACCGGTGGACGCCGGAGGAGGTCACCGCCCACGTCCAGTACATGCAGGACTTCGCCGACCGGCTGGAGGGGACCGGCGAGTTCGTCGACGGTCAGGCGCTCGCCCCCGACGGCATGTGGGTCCGCTCCGACGGTCAGGGGAAGCCGCCGGTCACCGACGGTCCGTTCGCGGAGACCAAGGACCTGATCGCCGGCTGGATGATCATCGACGTCGACAGCCAGGAGCGGGCGATCGAGCTGGCCGGCGAGCTGTCCGCCGCCCCCGGCGCCAACGGGGAGCCGATCCACGAGTGGCTCGAGGTGCGCCCCTTCCTCGGCGCTGCCCCCACCATCACGGAGTGAGCGGACCGGTGGACGAGGCCCTGCTGCGGGCGATCGTCCCCACCGTGATCGGGGTCCTCGGCCGCCGCGGAGCGGACTTCGCGGCGGCCGAGGACGCCGTCCAGGAGGCCCTGGTCGAGGCCGTTCGGGTGTGGCCGGCCGACCCGCCGCGCGACCCGCAGGGCTGGCTGGTCACGGTGGCGTGGCGCAAGTTCCTCGACGCCGTCCGCGCCGACACCTCCCGGCGCCGGCGCGAGATCCGCGTCGACGAGCAGCCGGCGCCGGGGCCGGCCGAGGTCGTCGACGACACCCTGCGGCTGTACTTCCTCTGCGCCCACCCGTCCCTGTCCCCGGCGTCGGCGGTCGCGCTCACGCTGCGGGCGGTCGGCGGGCTGACCACGCGGCAGATCGCGCAGGCCTACCTGGTGCCCGAGGCGACCATGGCCCAGCGCATCAGCCGGGCCAAGCGGACCGTCTCGGGGGTCCGGTTCGACCGGCCGGGGGACGTCGGCACGGTGCTGCGGGTGCTCTACCTGGTCTTCAACGAGGGCTACTCCGGCGACGTCGACCTCGAGGCCGAGGCGATCCGGCTCACCCGCCAGCTGGCCGGCATGACCGAGCACCCTGAGGTGGCCGGCCTGCTCGCGCTCATGCTGCTGCACTCCGCCCGGCGCCCGGCGCGGACGCGCACCGACGGCAGCCTCGTGCCCCTCGCCGAGCAGGACCGCGGCCGGTGGGACACCCGGCTGATCGCCGAGGGCGTCGACGTCCTCCAGGCCGCTCTCGCCCGCGACCGCCTGGGCGAGTACCAGGCGCAGGCGGCCATCGCCGCCCTGCACGCCGACGCGCGCACGGCGGAGGAGACCGACTGGGTGCAGATCGTCGAGTGGTACGACGAGCTGGTCCGGCTGACCGGCAACCCGGTGGCCCGGCTGAACCGGGCCGTGGCGGTGGGCGAGGCCGACGGCCCGCGGGCCGGTCTGGCCGCCCTGGCCGAGCTCGACCCCGCCCTGCCGCGGTACGCCGCCGTCGCCGCGTACCTGACCGAGCGGGACGGCGACCCGGCCGCCGCGGCCCGCCTCTACGCCGAGGCCGCGCGAGCAGCGACCGACCTGCCCGAACGCGAGCACCTCACCCGCCAGGCGGCGCGCCTCAACGCCGGCATCCGCGGCTGTGTCCGCCGCGGATACTTCAGCGCTGAGGCATCTGTCGCTAGGGTCGCGGGGGTGACCCTCCCCCGCCGTGCCGTGGTCGCGCTCGGGGGCAACGCCATGACCGGGCCCGACGGCTCGGCCACCCCGGCCGCGCAGCGCGCCGCCCTCGCGGTGGCGGCCGGGCACGTCGCCGAGCTGGTCGCCGCGGGGGTCGAGGTGGTGCTGACCCACGGCAACGGCCCGCAGGTGGGCAACCTGCTGGTCAAGAACGAGCTGGCCGCGCACGAGGTCCCGCCCGTGCCGCTGGACTGGAACGTCGCCCAGACCCAGGCCACCATCGGCTTCACGCTCGCCGACGAGCTCGACGCCGCCCTGGCCGCCCTCGGGGTGCCGCAGCGCACCGCCGCCCTGGTCACCCGCACGCTCGTCGACGCCGGCGACCCCGGCTTCGCCGCGCCGTCCAAGCCGGTCGGCCGCTTCCTGCCCCGCGAGCAGGCCGAGCGGTTCATCGCGATGGGGCAGACGTGGGAGGACCGCGGACCGCGGGGGTGGCGCCGGGTGGTCGCCTCGCCCGAGCCGCTGTCGGTCGTCGACGGCCCCGCGATCCACGCGCTGGCCGAGGCCGGCTTCGTCGTCGTCTGCGCCGGCGGCGGCGGGATCCCGGTGGCCGACGACGAGGGCCCCGCGCTGCGCGGGGTGGAGGCCGTGATCGACAAGGACCTGACCGCGGCGGTCCTGGCGCGCGACGTCGCCGCCGACGCCCTCGTCCTGGCCACCGACGTCCCGAACGTGATGGTCGGCTTCGGCACCCCGGCGGCCCGTCCGCTGGGCCGGGTCACCCCCGCCGAGCTGCGCGCGCACGCCGCGGCCGGCGAGTTCGCCCGCGGCAGCATGGGCCCGAAGGTCGAGGCCGTCCTGCGCTTCGTGGCCGATGGCGGCGAGCGCGCCGTCGTCACCACGCTCGAGCACATCACCGACGCCGTCACCGGGGACGACGTCGGCACCGTCCTGCACGCCTGAACCGAACCGAGGAGTAGCCCCGTGCCCGCACCGATCGAGGTCCGCAAGGTCCCCCTGCACAACGTCAGCGACGCCTCCGAGCTGGCCAAGCTGATCGACGAGGGCGTCATGGAGGCCGACCGGGTCGTCGCCGTCATCGGCAAGACCGAGGGCAACGGCGGCGTCAACGACTACACCCGGATCATCGCCGACCGCGCGTTCCGCGAGGTGCTGCTGGAGAAGGGCAGCCGGTCGAAGGAGGAGGTCGGGGAGATCCCGATCGTCTGGTCCGGCGGGACGGACGGCGTCATCAGCCCGCACGCCACGATCTTCGCCACGCTCCCCGAGGACGCCGTGGAGAAGACCGACGAGCCGCGGCTGACCGTCGGCTACGCGATGAGCGACGTGCTGCTGCCCGAGGACATCGGCCGCATCGCGATGGTGGAGAAGGTCGCCGACGGCGTGCGCAAGGCGATGGAGGCCGCGGGCATCACCGACCCGGCCGACGTCCACTACGTGCAGACCAAGACGCCGCTGCTGACGATCGAGACGATCCGCGACGCCAAGTCCCGCGGCCAGGAGACCTACTACGACGAGCCGCACGGCTCGATGGACCTCTCCAACGGGACGACGGCCCTCGGCATCGCGGTCGCGCTCGGCGAGATCGAGATGCCGGAGCAGAAGCAGGTCATGCGCGACCTGTCGCTGTTCAGCGCGGTCGCCTCCTGCTCCTCGGGCGTCGAGCTCGACCGGGCGCAGATCGTCGTCGTCGGCAACGCCCGCGGGCACGGCGGCAACTACCGGATCGGCCACTCGGTCATGAAGGACGCGCTGGACCAGGACGGCATCTGGGACGCCATCCGCGAGGCAGGTCTCGACCTGCCCGAGCGGCCGCACGTCAGCGACCTCGGCGACCGGCTGGTCAACGTCTTCCTCAAGTGCGAGGCCGACCCGACCGGCTACGTGCGCGGCCGGCGCAACGCGATGCTCGACGACTCCGACGTCTTCTGGCACCGGCAGATCAAGGCGACCGTCGGCGGGGTGGCCGCGTCGGTGACCGGCGACCCCGCGGTGTTCGTGTCCGTGGCCGCGGTGCACCAGGGCCCGTCCGGCGGGGGCCCGGTCGCCGCGATCGTCAAGGCCTGAGACCCCGTCCTCCTCATCCCTCGCAGGCTCGGGACGAGCCTCGGCCGGGGCCGCGCCCTGGGCCTGCGAGGGAGGCCCGGGGCTGCGCCTAGGCGACGGTGGCCGTGAGCGCGACGGGCACGTTGCCGCGGGTGGCGTTGGAGTACGGGCACACCTGGTGGGCGCCTCGACGAGGTCGTCGGCGGCGGCCTGGTCGATGCCGCCCAGCTCCCGTCGCCCAACTGCGCCGGCTCACGGAGGCCATCGGCACGGAGCTGTGCCGGCCGGGCTTCCGCGGCTGCGCGTTCATCAACGCCGCCGCCGAGCACCCCGACCCCGCCGACCCGGTGCACCGCGCGGTGGCCGAGCACCGCGCGTGGCTGACCGGGACCGTCGGCCGGGCCTGCCGGACGGCCGGTCACCCGGCCCCGGACGAGGCGGCCCGCCGCTACGTGATGCTGCGGGACGGCGCGATGGTCGCGGGCTACCTCGGCGACGCCCGGGCGGCCCGCGACACCCTCTCCGCCGGCGCCGAGGACCTGCTCGCGGGCGCCTGAGCGCCTCCTCGGACCACGGTCAGGTACCGGGGCGGCACGGCGTCGACCAGCCAGACGCCGTTGTCCGAGCGGGTGAAGACCGCGCCGTCGGCGGCCATCGCAGCGGCGTCGACGGCGAGCACGACCGGCCGCCCGCGCCGCTCCCCCACCGCGCGGGCGGTCGCGACGTCCGGGCTCAGGTGCACCGCGTGCCGGTTACCCGGCCGCAGCCCCTCGGCCCGGATCGCCGCGAGGCTCCGCTCCGGCGTCCCGTGGAACAGCACGGGCGGCGGCTCGGCCGCCGCCAGGCCGAGGTCGACGGCGACGCTGTGCCCCTGGCTGGCCCGGATCCGGGTGCCGGTGTCGTCGAAGGCGAAGCGCCGCTTGTCGTTGGTGGCGACGACGTGCTCCAGCTCCGCGCGGGTCACCGCGCGGCCGTGCGCGGCCAGGGCGTCGAGGAGGTCCTCGACGTCCACCCACCCGGCGTCGTCCAGCGTGAGGCCGACATCGCCGGGCCGGTGCCGCAGCACGGAGGACAGCCGCTTGCTCAGCCGGACGACGTCAATCCCGGGACGGTGCCCGTCAGCGGGAGTAGTACTCCACGACCAGCTGCTCCTCGCAGACGACCGGGACCTCCTCGCGCGACGGCGTCCGCTCGACCCGCGCCACCAGGTCGGCGAGCCGGACCTCGAGGTAGGACGGCGGGTCCGCGTGCGCACCGGACGCGGCGATCCGGAACGGCTCCTTGGGGGCCGATCGCTCGGCGATCTGCACGAAGTCGCCGGGCCGCAGCCGGTAGGACGGGCGGTCGACCCGGCGGCCGTTGACCAGCACGTGCTGGTGGGTGACGAACTGGCGGGCCTGGTAGATGGTGCGGGCGAACCCGGCGCGGAGCACGGTCGCGTCCAGCCGTGACTCCAGGTCCTGGACCAGCGCCTCGCCGGTCTTGCCGCCGGCCCGCCTGGCCCGGTCGAACGCCCGCCGCAGCTGCGTCTCGCTGATGTCGTACTGGGCGCGCAGCCGCTGCTTCTCCAGCAACCGGGTCGAGTAGTCGCTGGCCTGCTTGCGCTTGCGGCCGTGCTCGCCGGGCGGGTACGGCCGGCGCTCGAAGTACGAGACGGCCTTGGGGGTGAGGGGCAGCCCGAGCCGGCGGCTCAGCCGGACCTTGGGGCGAGGTGTGTTCACGGGACCTCCGGTTTGGTTAGGCTCACCTTACTACCGGACGAGAGCCGCGAGGGAAGCCGATGACCGCACGCCGAACGACCCGGACCGAGCGGCGCACCGCCGACGCCCCCACCCCCGCCGAGCGCGCGCGCACGGTCGCGACCTGCGCCGCGGCCTCGGTGCACGCCCTGGGTCAGGGCACCTCGCCGCTGCTGGCCGCGACGACGACCACCGCCGGCGACGTGCTCCTCGTCGTCCCGCGGTCCGGCGGGCTCGCCGCCGCCGTGCGCCGCTCGCCGCTGGGCGACCTGCCGGCGCGGGTCACCGTGACCCGGCGCTCCCCCCTGCCGCTGCGCGACCCCCTGCGCGGGCGGCTGGACCTGGTCGGCTGGCTGACACCGGTGCCCCAGGGGGAGGAGGCGGCGCTGGTCCTGGACTTCGCCGAGGCGTGCCCCGCCGACGTGCTGCTCGACGTGGGCCTGACCGCGGCGCTGCTGCGGCTGGACGTGGCCGAGGTGCTCCTCGAGGAGAACGGCACCTGCACGCCGATCGACCCGGAGGACTTCACCGAGGCCCGCCCCGACCCACTGGCCGGCGACGAGGTGGGTCTGCTCGGCGAGCACGCCCGCCCGCTGGCCGAGCTCTCCGCCCGGGTCCGGCTGTGGGCCGGCGAGGACGACGGCGTGCACCTGCTGGGCGTGGACCGGTTCGGCGTCCTCTTCCGGGTCGAGTGCCCCGCCTCCCACTACGACCTGCGCGTCCCCTTCCCGGCACCGGTCGCGGACCCGGCCGGCTTCGGCGCGACGCTGGACGACCTGCTCTCCTGCGCCCGCGCCTGAGCCTCGTCCCCCGGGCGCGGCACGGCAGCCACTACCCTCGGCGCCGGCAGGCGGGCCGTCCGGCCGCACCGGTCGGAGGAGAGGCGCCGTGGCACATCCCTCTTCCATGCGCCCCCACGCCCTGCCGCTGCTGGCCCTCCTGGTCGTGTCCGGGATCGACCTGGGGGCGGGTCCCCAGAACGTCGTCCTCGGACTGGCCGTCGTCTCGCCGATGCTCGCCGCGGTCGTGCTGGGCCGACGGGCGACCACGGCCTACGGGCTGGCCGCCCTCCTCGCGGCGGCGCTGCTCGGCATCTACGACCGGCAGTACACCGACGAGGCGGCACCCACGCAGCTCGCCCGGCTCGTGCTCGTCGCGATCGGTGCCGCGGCCGCCGTGGCCGCCTGCACGGTGCGCCAGCGCCGGGAGCTGCAGGCGTCCCGCCTCGCCGCGGCGCAGGCGGGCGACCGCGCCGCCCTGGAGCTGGCCGAGACACTGCAGCGGAGCCTGCTCACCGACCCGCCGCAGCTCCCGCGGCTGTCGACGGCGGCCCGCTACCGGCCCGCGACGCTCGGCGCGCACATCGGCGGCGACTGGTACGACGCCTTCGCGGTGCCCGACGGCACGACGATGGTGGTCATCGGGGACGTCGCCGGGCACGACGCCCGCGCCGCGGCGACGATGGCGCAGGCGCGCGGCCTGCTCCGCGGTCTGGCGCAGTCGGTGGTCGGATCGCCGGCCGCCGTCCTCACCGCCCTCGACCGGGCCCTGCTCGACCTCGACGTCGGCGCGCTGGTGACCATCACCGTCGCCACGCTCGACGACCGGCTGCCGGACGGCGGGGTGCTGCTGCGCTGGTCCAACGCCGGCCACCCGCCACCGGCGCTGGTGACCGCCGACGGGTCCGCCTCCCTCCTCGAGCGCCCGGTCGACCGCCTGCTGGGGCTGGCGGACGACGCCGTCCGCGTCGACCACGAGGTGCTGCTGACGCCCCGCGACACCCTGGTGCTCTACACCGACGGCCTGGTGGAGCGGCGTGACGCCTCGCTCGACCAGGGCCTGGGCGCGCTGCTGGAGGGGCTGCGGCGGGAGGCCGGGCGGCCGCTGGACGACGTCTGCGACGGCCTGCTGGCCGGCCTCGGCGACCGGCGCGAGGACGACGTCGCCGTCCTGGCGCTGCGCGTCCGCGACCAGCCCTAGGCTCGGGCCTCCTCCGCGAGCGCGGCCAGGGCCTGCTCGAAGCACTCCTGCGGCGGCTGCACCAGCCCCGCGCCGACCTGCCCCGTGCCGGCCACCCGCCCGGCCATGCCGGTGTTGATCTGCGGCAGCCAGCCGGTGCGCGCCACCGAGACGACGTCGATGCCGGTCGGCGAGCCGCGGAAGCCGAGGATCGGGATGGCCATGGCCGGGTTCTCCGCGAGCGTCAGCTGGTACATCCGCTCGGTGGTGGCCAGCGCGTCGGGGACGGTGCCGCCGACGAACCGCACGATCGCCGGCGCCGCGGCCATGGAGAACCCGCCGACGCCGTAGGTCTCCATGATCGCGGAGTCGCCGATGTCGGGGTTGGCGTCGTCGGGGCCGTAGTCGCCGAGGAACAGCCCCACCGGCGTCTGCGCGGGTCCGGTGAACCAGCGGTCACCGGTGCCGGCGGTCTGGATGCCGAACTCCGTGCCGTTGCGCGACATCACGGTGACCATCGTGGAGCCGGGCACGCCGCGGGCGGCGTCCATGGCCAGCTTGGCCGTCGGCATGCCGAGGTTGAGGAAGAAGTGCTCGTTGCCGCCGATGAACCGCAGGACGGCGGCCAGATCGCTGGTGGCGCGGCCGGACGACTCGGCCAGCCCGACGACCGCCGGCGACAGCTCGCGCAGCGCCATCAGCGAGCCGGCCCGGTTGCGGTTGTGCCCCTCGTCGCCCATCTGCAGCATCTGCGCGAGCACGGCCTTGGCGTCGAGCGGCTCGGCCATCGACCGCACCGCTTCCGCCAGCACCGGCCCGAGGACGTCGCGCATCCAGGCCAGCCGGGTGAGCACCTCGTCGTTGAAGGCGCCCATCCGCAGCACCTTGCCCAGGCCCTCGTTCAGGTTGCAGTAGGCCCTCCCGCCCTGGACCGGGTCCTCGAGGCACCACATCCACATGGACGGACTCGTGACGCCGGCCATCGGGCCCACCGCGGAGTGGTGGTGGCAGGGGTCGAGCGCGATCTCGCCGGCGGCGAGCAACCGCTCGGCCTCCTCGACGGTCGACGCCCAGCCCTCGAACAGGGTCGCGCCGATCAGCCCGCCGCGCAGCGGGCCGCTGGCGTCGGCCCACGCGATCGGCGGCCCGGCGTGCAGGATCGTCCGGTCGGCCAGGCCCAGCACCTCGCGGGCGGGGCGGACGTCGGTGAGCACCGAGCCCGCGGCGAGCACCCGCTCGACCGCCGTCCGGTTCGCCGTCGCGCGGCGCGGGTCGAGGACCAGCGCGGCGAGGTCGGCGGGGTCCCCGAAGCCGGGCGGGCGCCAGTCGACGTCGTGCACGTCGGCGCCCTGGGCGCGCAGCGACGCGGAGAAGACGTCGACGCCCGCCGCGACCACGGCGGGTGGCCCGGAGAGCAGGTCGCCGAGGGTCATCGCACCGCTCCCAGCAGGTCGAGCGCGTGCCGGGTGGCCTGCGCGTTGGAGGCGAACACGTGCGCGCCGGCCGTGGCGAGGGCGTCGGCCTGGCGGCTCCAGCCCTGCGGGTCGGCCTCCGTCCCGATCAGGGCGACGACCACCGGCAGCGTCGTCCGCGCCCGGGCGGCGGCCAGCGCCGGCACCAGCGCGCCCGCCGGATCGGGGTCGGCGCCGTACCCGAGGACGACGTCCAGCAGCAGCACCGCGGGCTCGCCGGAGGCGGCCAGCCGGTCGATCGCCTCCAGCCGCAGCGTCGGGTCGATCATCGGGTGGGCGCGGCCGACGGTGAGCGCGTCGTCGCCGAAGTCGACGACCACGTGCCCCGAGGCGGCGAGGTCCGTGCCGAGGTCGAGCTCCGGCCGCAGCGGGGTGTTGGAGCGGACGTCGCCCAGCACCGGCGCGGCCAGCAGCATCGCCTCGTCGGCGAGCGTGCCGCCGGAGTAGAGGCCCTTGAGGACGGCGCCGGGCCGGGCCTGCTCGTCCGCTCCGGGCCGCGACGGCCAGGCGGGGACGGCGACGCCGAGGTCCCCCAGCAGCGCCTCGACGGCGGCGGTGAGGTCCGGCGTCTCCGCGCTCAGGGCCGCCGAGCGGACGGGGACCGACAGCGTGCCCGCCACCTCGGCGACCCGGGCGGCCACCGACGGCGCCGGCGGCTTGGACACCAGCAGCACCCGCTCGGTGGCGGGGTCGGCGTCGAGCGCGGCGAGCGCGTCGAGGGTGGCCAGCCCGCCAACGGCCTCGGAGAGGTCCCGCCCGCCGACGCCGAGCACGTGCGAGACGCCGACGCCGGCCATGTCGAGCAGGCAGGAGACCTGCTGGGCGCCGGTCCCGCTGGCCGCGACCAGGCCCACCGGCCCGCGCCGGACGACGTTCGCGAAGCCCAGCGCGAGACCGGAGACGATCGCCGTCCCGCAGTCGGGGCCCATGACGAGGACGCCGGCGTCGTGCGCGGCGCGCTTGAGGGCGACCTCGTGCTCGACCGGCACGCCGTCGGAGAAGACCAGCACGCTCTGGCCGGCGGCGATGGCGTCGGCGGCCTCGGCGACGGCGTACGGGCCGGGGACGCTGACGATCGCCAGCGCCGGGCCGTCCTCCGACAGCGCGTCCAGCCCGGCGCCGACGGTCCGCGCCGGGACGGTCTGCGCCGAGGCGGTGCTGCGCTGGCGCTCGGCGAGGGCGGCCTCGACCGCGGCCACCGCGGCCGCCAGCGCGGCGTCGTCGGCGGCGGCGATCGCGACGAGCAGCTGCTCGGGCGAGGCGGGCTCGTCGGGGGCCAGCCCCATGCCCGTCGCCAGCTCGAGGTTGAGCGGCGTGGCCATGGCGACGAGCACGGCGGTGACGCCGTCGCGGGCACCGACGTCGCGGCTCACCTGCATCAACCGGACCGAGTCGGCGTAGACGCCGCTGCGCAACGAGACGTGCCGGGAGCTCACGGGCCGCACGCTACCGCCGGAGGTGTCTCAGTGGTGAGCTATCTCGGCGACGTCACCGACGATCCGGGGATCACTCGACGATCCAGGGATGCCGGTCGACGGGGTTGAGGGTGATCTCGCCGTCGGGGTGCCACCGGCTGCCGATCTGCCACGAGCGCGTCGGGGGCGAGGTCGGCCGGGCGTTGGCGCCGTCCCGGAACCACAGCTGGCGGGTGACCTCGACGGGCGGGGCCGGGTCGTAGTGGGTGTAGTTCCACCGGAGGAGCGCGCCGACCAGGCCGTCCCCGGCCTGGTCGACCTGGTACCGGATGATCGGCGCGGCCAGGCCCTCGTCGGAGAACGGGTCGAGCACGACGCAGCGCCCGTCGCAGTGGTAGGCGAGGGCGCCGATCTCCCCGGGGGAGGCCACCGGCCCGTCGGGCAGGCCGGCGGCGATCGCGGCGTAGTCCGCCGCCGTGGCGTAGTTGGGGCTGATCTCCGGACCGGACACCGGGAAGGGCCGGCCTGCCGCCACCACCGCGAAACCGAGGACGAGCACCACCGCGGCCCCGACGAGGCGCTGCTGCCTGCCGAGCGGGACGGAGGCGGCGGCCAGCACGCCGCCGATGCCGAGCGCGGCCATCGGGGGTGCGTAGTACCAGTGGCAGGGGCCGGGGTCGACCGCCACGAGGGCCAGCCAGTAGAGGAGGGACCCCACGCCCAGCAGCAGCGCGACGCGCCGCGCCGGCCCCCCGGACCGCGCCAGCCAGGCGCAGCCGACGATCCCGGCCGCGGCCACGGCGAGGGAGAGGACCGTCTCGACCGGGTGGTAGTGCAGGTACAGCAGGGGGCCGTTCAGCATGGTGAAGGCCGTGTACTCGTCGCCGCCGGCCCGGTCGAGCCAGACGGTGCCGGTCTTGAACATGAAGCTGTCGGGGATCAGGGAGCCGAGGACGTACCAGGCGAAGGCGCACCAGGGCAGGACGACCAGCAGCCCCGCACCCGCCGCACGCCACCAGCTCCGCCCGACGAGGAGGACGGCGACCACCGCGAAGACCGCGAGGTCGGGCCGGGTGATCGCGAACAGGCCTGCCACGGGCCCGACGACCCAGACCCGCCGGTCCACCAGTCCCCATGCCGCGGCGGCCATCAGCGCGGCCGCGAGCGAGGACTCCAGGCCGATGGTCGAGGCCATGAGCGGGGAGCCCGCGAGCAGGACCCCCGCCACCGCGCCGGCCCAGGGAGCGGCGCCCAGCCGCCGGGCGACGGCGTGCGTGAAGCCGCCGACGGCCGCCATCGAGGCCACCCACAGCAGTCCGCAGGCGAGCATGACGGAGCGGACGACCGCGGTCAGGCCGCCCATCAGCAGCGCGTTCAGCGGACTCGTCTGCGAGTTCGACCGGATCCCGGGGATCATCCCCCACTCGCCGTGCAGGCCCAGCGTCCGCGCGTAGGACAGCGTGATCAGGGCGTCGTCGGTGAGCCGGTCGTGGGCGGCCACGAACACCAGGGCGGCGGCGGCCGCACTGAGGCCGGCGGCCCACCAGTGGCCCCGGGTCCGCGCCGGCCCACCGTCTCCGGACGCCGGCCCGGTCTCGTCGAGAGTCAGCAGTGCCGTCGTGCCCTGCCGATCCGCGGAGGTGATGGG
This sequence comes from Trujillonella endophytica, assembly GCF_019799905.1. Lineage (GTDB taxonomy): Bacteria > Actinomycetota > Actinomycetes > Mycobacteriales > Geodermatophilaceae > Trujillonella > Trujillonella endophyticus_A. The sequence continues at coordinate 16,172 of NZ_JABGCI010000019.1, forward strand.
ACGGAACCCTCCGGCATCGCGGCCCCGTCGCCGACCTCGACGCGCCGCGCGTCCCTCCCGGTCGCGGGAGGCAGGCCTCACGCGCCCCGCGCGCCCCTCCCGGCACACCCGGCGTCCCGTCGCCGGCAATAACGATTTAGCACTGAGCTACTTCCGTTGCCCGGACCGCGGGTGTCAGATGGACCCTCCCCGGCCCGGCCAGGACGGTCGACGCCCGGGTCCCCACTGGGATGGAGAGCTCGAGGAGCCCGTCGATGGCGTTCGGTTGGAAGCTCTACGGAGACGGCAAGACCCCGCCGCTGGGCGAGGCGGTGGCCCCCGACGAGCGGCTCTCGTGGCCGCGCACCGCCGGCATCGGCGCCCAGCACGTGGTCGCCATGTTCGGCGCCACCTTCGTCTTCCCGCTGATCATGGGGTTGGACGCCAACCTCGCGATCATGATGAGCGGCATCGCGACGATCGTCTTCCTGCTCATCGTCAAGAACCAGGTGCCGAGCTACCTCGGCACCAGCGCCGCCTTCGTCGGTGGCGTCGCGGCCATCCGGCTCAACGACGGGGACAGCGGGGACGTCGTCGGCGCCCTCCTGGTCGCCGGCGTCGTCCTGGCCCTCGTCGGCCTGCTGATCCACTTCTCCGGTCTCGGGCTCATCAACCGGGTCCTGCCGCCGGCGGTCACCGGTGCGGTGGTCATGCTGATCGGCTTCAACCTCGCTCCGGTCGCCGCCACCATCTACTGGCCGCAGGACCAGTGGGTCGCCCTGGCCACGATGACCTTCGTCATCGTCGCCTCGCTGGCCCTGAGGGGCTTCATCGCCCGCATCTCCATCCTGCTCGGCCTGGTCTTCGGCTACCTGCTCTCGGTGCTGCTGGACGCCACCTCCGGCCAGATCACCTCGTTCGACCCGAACTCCCCCGACGGGTCGGAGACCACCCGCGACCGGATCAACTTCGACGCCGTGGGCGACGCCGACTGGTTCGGGCTGCCGGACTTCACCGCGCCGTCCTTCTCGCTCAAGTTCAGCCTGCTGGTGATCCCCGCCGTGATCGCGCTCGTCGCGGAGAACGTGGGGCACGTCAAGGCGGTCGCGGAGATGACCAAGCGCGACCTCGACCCGATGATGGGCCGCGCGGTGTTCGCCGACGGCGTCGGCACCGTGATCGCGACCTCCGTCGGCGGGTCCCCCACGACCACCTACGCCGAGAACATCGGCGTCATGGCGGCGACGCGGGTCTACTCGACCGCGGCGTACTACGTGGCCGCGATCGTCGCGATCCTGCTCGGTCTGATCCCGAAGTTCGGCGCGCTGATCAGCATCGTCCCCGGCGGCGTGCTCGGCGGGATCACCGTCGTCCTCTACGGGATGATCGGCCTGCTCGGCGCGAAGATCTGGAAGGAGAACCGCGTCGACTTCGCCAACCCGATCAACCTCGTGCCGCTGGCCGCGGGGATCATCATCGGGATCGGCAACGTCACGCTGTCCTTCACCGACGACTTCTCGCTGACGGGCATCGCGCTGGGCTCGATCGTCGCGGTCGCGGCCTGGCACGTGGCCCGCGCCCTGGCGCCGGCGGACATGAAGGCCGCGCTGGCCCGCGAGGGCACGCACCCCGCCGCCGGGACGACCCTGGGCCACCAGGGCGAGGTGTCGCCGGACCCGTCGTCGGTCGACGAGGTCGGGCGTCCGGGGGCGACCGGCTCCGCCACACCGCGCAAGGGGTCGCGCAACCGGTGAAGCCCGCACCCTTCCGGTACGCCGACCCCGGCTCCCTCGACGAGGCGCTCGACGTCCTCGCCGCCGAGGGAGACGGCGCCAAGGTGCTCGCCGGCGGCCAGTCGCTGATCCCGCTGCTGTCGATGCGGCTGGCGGCGCCGGCGACGCTGGTGGACATCAACCGGGTGCCCGGCCTCGACGGCGTCGAGGCCACCGGGGACGGCGTCCGGGTCGGGGCACTGGTCCGGCACGCCGCGCTGCTGCACGACGACGCCGCCGCCCGGGTCCAGCCGCTGCTGGCCCGGGCGACGGCGAACGTCGCCCACCCGGCGATCCGCAACCGCGGGACGACGGTCGGCTCGATCGCGCACGCCGACCCCTCGGGGGAGATGACGTCGGTGCTGGCGCTGACCGACGGGTCGGTGACGGTGGCGACGCCGGCGGGCCGCTCGACGGTCGGCTGGCGGGACCTCTTCGTCGGGCCGCTGGAGACCTCGGTGCACGGGCCGGCGGTCGTCGTCGACGCGTTCTTCCCGGCGCTCGCGCCGCGGTCGGGGACGGCGTTCGCGGAGGTGGCGCGGCGCAAGGGCGATTACGCGGTGTGCGGCGCGGGCGTCGTCGTCACGCTCGACGCCGACCGCCGGGTCGAGGCGGTGCGGGCGTCCTACATCTCCGTCGGGCTGGTGCCCGAGGTGGTCGACCTGACCGAGGCGGTGCACGGCCGGCCGGTCGACGCCGCCGACTGGGCCGCCGCCGGCGAGCTGGCCCGGACCCTCGTGGACCCGGACGGCGACCTGCACGCCAGCGCCGACTACCGGCGGCTGCTCGTCGGGGTGCTGACGGAGCGGACACTCGGGACAGCCGCCGCCGAAGCACTGGAGAGGACCGCCGCATGACCTCCGTGGACACCGAGCGCTCGATCACCGTGACGGTCAACGGGGTCCCACGGAAAGCGACGCTCCCGGTGCGCCGGCTGCTGTCCGACGCGCTGCGGCACGACCTCGGGCTGACCGGCACGCACGTGGGCTGCGAGCACGGCGTCTGCGGGGCGTGCACGGTGCTCGTCGACGGGACGCCGGTGCGCTCGTGCCTGGTGTTCGCCGTCCAGGTGGACGGGGCGTCGGTGACGACGGTCGAGGGGCTCGCCCGGGACGACCACCAGGGCGGTCAGGTGCTGCACCCGGTCCAGGAGGCGTTCCGCGAGTGCCACGCGCTGCAGTGCGGCTTCTGCACGCCGGGCTTCCTCGTGACCATCGCGGCGGGCCTGGAGGCGCGGGACCGGTCGGCGGAGATCACCGAGGAGGAGGTCGACGAGATCGTCGGCGGCAACCTCTGCCGGTGCACGGGCTACGCCAACATCAAGAAGGCCGTCCGGCACGCGGCCGCGGCCATGCGCCCCGCGGAGGCCGACCACACCGGCCACTTCGGCGGAGGGGACGGCGCCTGGTGACCACCAAGCTGTTCGGCGAGCCGGTCCGCCGCCGCGAGGACGCCCGCCTCATCGTCGGGAAGGGCCGCTACCTCGACGACATCGGCGCGCACGCGCTGGCCGCCGCCTTCGTGCGCAGCCCGCACGCGCACGCCCGGATCACCGGCATCGACGTCGAGGGCGCGCTCGACGTCGAGGGCCTCGTCGCGATCTACACCTACGAGGACCTGACCGGCCCGATGGCCGAGCCGCTGCCGGTGCTCATCCCGCACCCGCAGCTGCACGCGCCGCGCACCGGCTACCCGCTGGCCAACGGCGAGGTCAACCACGTCGGCGAGCCGGTGGTCATGGTGGTCGCCACCGACCGGTACCTGGCCGAGGACGCCGCCGAGCGGATCGTGGTCGGCTACGAGGAGCTGCCGGTGATCGTGGGGGTGGACGCCGCCCGCGAGGCCAGGGACGCCGTCCACGCCGAGATCCCGGACAACGTCGCGGCGCGGCACCACCAGGAGACCGGGGACGTCGAGGCGGCGCTGGCCGGCTCCGCCCGGACGCTCTCCTTCACGCAGTACATCGAGCGCAGCGCCTGCATGCCGCTGGAGGGCAAGGGCGTGCACGCGCGCTGGGACCCGGCGGACTCGTCGCTGCGCGTCTACTCGAGCACGCAGGCGTCGACGTCCGTGCGGGCGGCGATCGCGGCGAAGCTCGAGCTGTCGCTGGAGGACGTCGAGGTGATCGCGCCCGACGTCGGCGGCGGCTTCGGCGTGAAGATCATGCACCCGTGGCCGGAGGAGCTGCTGGTGCCGATGGCCGCGATCCGGCTCGGCCATGAGGTGAAGTGGGCCGAGGACCGGCGCGAGCACTTCATCGGCAGCGCCCACGAGCGGCAGCAGCGGCAGGAGATCACCGTCGGGTTCGACGACGACGGCCGGATCACCGCGCTCGACGTCCACGCCTGGCACGACAACGGCGCGTACACGCCCTACGGGATCATCATCCCGATCGTGACGGCGACCCAGCTGGTCGGGCCGTACGCCATCCCCGTGTACCGGGTGGTCGTGGAGAGCGTCTACACGAACACGGTGATCGTGACGCCGTACCGCGGCGCCGGGCGGCCGCAGGGCTGCTACGCGATGGAGCGGACCATGGACCGCATCGCCGACGTCCTCGGCCTGGACCGCGCGGAGGTGCGCCGGCGCAACCTCATCCGGGCCGACCAGTTCCCCTACGACCACCACCTGACGTTCCAGGACGGCCGGCCGGTCATCTACGACTCGGGCGACTACCCGGGGCTGCTGTCCAAGCTGACCGACCTGGTGGGCTGGGATGCGATGGAGGCCCGCCGGGCCGAGGCGGCGTCGCGCGGGAAGCTGCTGGGCGCGGGGATGGCGATGTACGTGGAGGGCACCGGGCCCGGGCCGTACGAGGGCGGGCACGTGCAGGTGCTGGGCAGCGGCAAGGTGCTGGTCGCGACGGGGCTGACGTCGCAGGGGCAGGGGCACGAGACGTCGTTCGCGCAGATCGTCGCCTCCGAGCTCGGGGTGCCGATCGAGGACGTCGAGGTGACCACCGGCGACACCCGCCGCTTCCCGTACGCGGTGGGCACCTTCGCCTCGCGCGCCGCGGTGATGAGCGGCAACGCCATCGCGCTGGCCGCCCGCGGGGTGCGGGAGAAGGCGCTGCGGATCGCCGCGGAGGTGCTGGAGGCCGACCCGGCGGACCTGGAGATCGAGGACGGCGTCGTCGGCGTGCGCGGGACCCCCGGCGCGACGATCCCGCTGCGCACGGTCGCCGTCCTGTCCAACCCGCTGCGGTACGCGTTCGACGAGGCGGCGAAGCAGGCGACGCAGTTCGCGCGGGCCGGCTCCGACGACAAGCCGCCGGTCGCGGTCGGCGACGCGCCGGGGCTGGAGCACCGGGACTACTACTCGCCGATCCGGTCGACGTTCGCGTCGGGCGCGCACGCGGCGGTGGTGGAGATCGACCCTGCCACCTGGGAGATCGACGTCGTCTCGTACGCCGTGGTGCACGACTGCGGGAACGTGGTGAACCCGATGATCGTCGAGGGCCAGGTGCACGGCGGGGTCGCGCAGGGCGTGGCGGGGGCGCTGTACGAGCGGATGGCCTACGACGCCGACGGGCAGCTGCAGAACGCGTCGTTCATGGACTTCCTGATGCCCTACGCGTCGGAGATCCCGGACGTGGTGATCGACCACCAGCAGACGCCGTCGCCGCTGAACCCGCTGGGCATCAAGGGCGCCGGCGAGGCCGGGGTCATCCCGGGGACGGCGGCGATCGCCTCGGCGATCGAGGACGCGACGGGACGGCGGATCGCGGCCATGCCGATCTCGCCGACGGAGCTGTACGACGTGATGCGGTCTGTGGACCACGAACGGACGGCGGCCTCGGGCCGCAGAGCGGATGTGACGGCGTGAACCTCGACGGCTCTGCGGTGCTGCACGGCTCGCCGGACCAGGTGTGGTCGGTGATCACCGATCCCGCGGTGCTGGCGCGGACCATCCCGGGGTGCGAGTCGCTGGAACGGGTCGGGGACGACGAGTACCGGATGAACGTGTCGGTGGGCGTCGGCGCGATCCGCGGGACGTACGCGGGTGAGGTCCGGCTGACCGACCAGCAGCGGCCGACGTCGTACGTGATGCACGCGTCGGGGGCAGGTGCGCCGGGGAACGCGCGGGCCAAGGTGCTGATCTCGCTCGCCGAGGACGGCGACGGTGGGACGACGACGCTGACCTACTCCGCGGACGCCGTGATCGGCGGTCCGGTGGCGGGCGTCGGCCAGCGGATGATCACCGGCGTCGCCAAGCGGATGGCCGGCCAGTTCTTCACCGCGATCGACCAGGAGCTCACGTCGCCGGCGACGGTCCCGGCGGTGCCGTCGGGCGAGGAGCAGCGTGCGAGCTCGGCTGCCGTCAGCTCGACGGCCGCGCCCGCCGCGGAAGGCGTTCCCGCGGGGACGTCCCCGGCCCCGCAGGTCTTCACCGGCCGGCCGGCCGCCTCCCCCGCGACCGCCGGCGCCCAGCTCGACCTGCGCTCGTTCCTGGTCGGCGCCGCGTCCGGCGGCCTGCTCACCGCCTGGGGGGTCGCCCTCGGCTACCTCCTCGGCCGCCGCCGCTGACGCTGGAGTCCGCGACGACGGGTGTGCACGAACGCACCTCCCGCGACCTCGACGACGGGGACGCGCGCACAGCCGCACAGCACGGACCCGGCCGACCCCAGTCCGTGCGTCGGTCTCGCGCACTGGTGCTGAAACGAATCGCTCAGTAGTTTCACGCCACCGCCCGACCTGGAGGCTCTCCCGTGATCGATGCTGCCCACGGACACCCCCGCACGCACGGCCGGCGCCCGGTGCGCGCGGCCCTGCTCGTGCCGCTGCTGCTGGCGCTCGTCGCCGCCTGCACCTCCGACTCGGACGGGGGGGACGACGCGTCGGCGACGAGCGGCTCCACCGCGGCGAGCACCCCGCAGGGCACCGATCCGCTGCCCCCGCTCCCCGACGACGTCGCCCTTCCCATCGTGTTCGTGCACGGCTTCGCGGGCTCCGCACAGCAGATCGAGTCGAACGCCATGCGTTTCGTGGCCAACGGCTGGCCCGAGGACCGGATCGTCGCCTACGACCACGACGGCGCCGGGCTCGAGATCGACGCCTACGCCGCGGGCCTCACCGAGGTCGTCGACGAGACGCTCGCCGAGTTCGGCGTCGAGCAGGTCTACGTGATCGGCCACTCCCGCGGGACCGCCGTCTCCAACCTGTTCCTGTCCGACCCGGCCCAGGCCGCCAAGGTGGCCAAGTACGTCGCCATCGACGGCCGCGAGTGCCCGACGGTCGTCCCCTGCCTGGCCCCCACCCAGCCCCAGTTCCCCGGGCAGACGCACGTGGAGGTCGCCACCTCGGCGGAGTCCTTCGCCGCGCAGTACGAGTTCCTCGTCGGCGAGGCACCCGAGGTGGTCGACATCGTGCCGCAGAACGACCCCGTGGAGATCTCCGGCCGAGCGGTCGAGTTCCCGGCCAACACCGGCCGCGAGGCGACGCTCGACATCTGGGCCATCGAGCCCGACACCGGCGCCCGCACGGGCGACGAGCCGCACGCCAGCGTCGAACTCGGCCCGGACGGCGAGTTCGGCCCCATCGGGCTCGAGAACGGCGCGCACTACGAGTACGCCCTGAGCAGCGACGCCTCGCCCGTCGTCCACCACCTGTACCTGCAGCCCTACATCCGCAGCAGCGCCTTCGTCCGGCTGCTGTCCTCCGAGCCCGACGGTCCGGTCCGGACAAACACCAACACCGGCGAGGGCCACAGCGCGCTCGTCATCACCCGCATGCGCGAGTGGCACTCCGAGGGCGATGCCGACGTCCTGGAGATCGGCGTGGACGACGGCGAGCCCGTCGACGTCATCACCGACTTCGTCGGCAACGACGGCATCGGCCTGCACGTCCACGACGACGCCGCCACGCCCGGCGAGACCACCCTCGCGCCGCTGCCCTACTTCAGCGAGCAGCCCTTCCAGACCGGGATCGACGTCTACCTTCCCGCCTCACCCGAGGCCGACGGCACCATCACCGCCACCAACCTGCCCCGCGGCGACGCGAGCCGGCCGCAGACGCTCACCGCGCCCAACTGGCCCTCCAGCGGGCACACGATGAGCTTCGTCTTCAGCGACTTCCCGGTCGACGGAGCCGCCTGACGAACCGCGGACCGGCCGTCAGACGCCGGTCGGGAGGACGACGACCTTGCCGGGCAACTCCCCGGTGGCGGCCCGGGCGTGGACCGCCGACAGCTCGGCCAGGGGCACCCGCTCGGCGACGTCCACGCGCAGCTCGCCGCGGTCGACGCGTGCGGCCAGCTCGGCCAGTTGGTCGGCGTCACTGCGGACGAAGAGGTCGATCCCGCGCACGCCGCGCTCCTCGTCGGAGGGGGCCGGCATCCACACCGTCGTGTTGACCAGGGCGCCGCCGTCCCGGATCAGGGCGACCAGCGCGGCCAGCTGCTCCGGCTCGACCGGCGCGAGGTTGAGCACGAGGTCGACCGGCTCGGAGACCGCCGTGGTCACGTCGGTCGCGGTGTGGTCGACGACCTCGTCGGCACCGGCGGTACGGACGCGCTCGCTGCTGCGCGGGCCGGCCGTGGCGATGACGTGGGCGCCGGCAGCCCTGGCCAGCTGGACGGCGTAGCCGCCGACCGCTCCGCCGGCGCCGTTGACCAGGACGCGCTGGCCGGCCGTGAGTCCGCCGTGGTCGAAGAGCGCCTGCCACGCGGTGAGGCCGACGACCGGGAGGGCCGCCGCGTCCGCCAGCGGGATGGAGGTGGGCGCCGGGGCGAAGATGCCGGCGGGTGCGATGACGTACTCCGCGGCCGCGCCGTCGTCCACCATCGACAGGAAGCCGACGACCGCGTCGCCGACCGTCACGCCGTCCACGCCCTCGCCGAGCGCGTCGACCGTGCCGGCGACGTCGAGGCCGGGGGTGTGGGGCAGCGCCACCGGGATGGGGCCCTGCATGTAGCCGGCGCGGATGTTGCCCTCGACGCCGTTGAACGTCGTCGCGGCGACGCGGATGCGCACCTCTCCGGCGCCGGGGACGGGCTGCTCCACGTCCTCGTAGCGCAGGACGTCGGGCGCGCCGAACTCGTGGAAACGGACTGCCTTCATGGCGGGACTCGCTCTCTCGGTCAGCTGCGTACTTCGAATCCGAAGCACTGGCCGGACGGTAGCCCGGGTTCGAATTCGAAGCAAGCGCTCACGGCCGCGGCGCATCGTCGGCACCACGGACGGCCGGGGCAGAGCACCGCGGACGTCGTCCCGCTGTGCCGCACGTACTCACGCCGCCGTCGCGACCTCTGCGGTCAGGACGGCGGGATCGTCACTCGGGGCTCTTGCGACGACGAGGCGCTGCGGAGCGAGGCGGCGCCGAGCGCATGTGCTCGCGCACCGGAGCCAGCAGGGCGGCGAGTGCCGCGACGTCCTCGCGCGAGAGCGGCTCGAAGAGGAGGTCCTGGATCAGCTCGATGTGGCCGGGGAAGACCGCGGCGAGCCGCGCGCGTCCGGCGTCGGTGATGGTGACGGTGATGCCGCGCTCGTCGTCCGGCGACGGGGCGCGCACCACCAGGCCCGCGGTCTCCAGCAGGCCTGCCTGGTACGTCAGGCCGCTGCGGCTGTAGACGACGCCGTCGGCCAGGTCGGTCATGCGGGAGCTGCCCGCCGGCGAGTCGCCGAGACGGGCCAGCAGCTGGAACTGCACGTAGCTGAGGCCGCCGGCCTCCCGGAGCTGCTTGTCCACCGCGTGCCGCAGCAGACTGGTCACCTCGATGAGATCGAAGTAGGCGCCGAGCTGGACGGGGTCGAGCGACGGCGCCGGCTCGGGCATGGCGGGAGTCTAGGTGCCCGTCTCCCTGGGCCCGGCGCACGACGACCCTCTTGACGAGCCTGGCTAATGCTCTTAGCTTTATAGCTATGGACATTAGCTACTTCGCCGTCGACGGCCGCCGGGTCGCCGCGGAGGTGCGCGGCTCCGGGCCGCTCGTCGTCTGCTCCCCTGCCATGGGCGACACCCGCGACGCCTACCGCCCCCTCGCCGACCGGCTCGTCGCCTCGGGCTTCCGCGTCGCCCTGCTCGACCTGCGCGGGCACGGCGACAGCGACACCGGCTTTCCGCGTTACGGCGACGAGGCGACCGCCGACGACCTCCTCGCCGCGATCGACGCGTTCGGCGACGGGCCCGCCTACCTGGCCGGCGCCTCCATGAGCGCCGCCGCTGCCGTCATCGCCGCCGGACGCCGACCGGACGCCGTCGCCGGCCTGGTCCTCCTCGGCCCCTTCGTGCGCAACGGCGCCGGAGCGGCGGCGCGACTGGGCCTGCGCGTGCTGCTGAGCCGCCCGTGGGGACCCGTGGTGTGGCGCCTGTACGCGGCGAAGCTCTGGCCGGGGCTCGGCGACGAGGCCCGCACCCGCGCCGCGACGACGACGCGGCTCCTCACCCGTCCCGGGCGGTGGTCGGCGTTCCAGGCCACGACCCGCACGGACCACGACGTCGTCGCCCCCTGGATCCCGCAGGTCACGGCGCCGTCCCTCGTGGTGATGGGCGGCGCCGACCCGGACTGGGAGGACCCGCGCGCGGAGGCCGACTGGGTCGCGCAGCAGCTCGGCAGTGAGGTGCTCGTGGTGCCGGGGGTCGGGCACGCGCCGATGCTGGAGGCGCCCGACGTGGTGGCGCCGCGCGTCCTCGCGTTCCTGGAGGGAGCGGTGGATGCCGCGCGCCGGCCTTGATCCCGACGTCGTCGTGCGGCGCGCCGGCGCGCTGATCGACGAGCACGGGGTGGAGGCGCTGACCCTCGCCCGCGTCGCCGGTGAGCTGGGGGTCGCGACGCCGAGCCTCTACAAGCACGTCGGCGGGCTCGACGACCTCCTCGCGCGGGTGGGGGTCGCCGCCACGGCCGAGCTGGCGGCACGGCTCGGCGCAGCGTCCCGCGGCCGGTCCGGCCGCGATGCACTGGAGGCGATCGCCGACGGCTACCGCCGGTTCGCCCGCGAGCGCCCGGGGACCTATCCGCTCAGCCAGCGCCCGCAGGACTCGGACGCGTGGACGACGGCGGCAAGCGATGCCGTCACCGCGGTCGTCGCCGCGCTGTCGGGCTACGGCGTCGAGGCGGGCGACGTCCACCGCATCCGGGTCGTCCGCTCGGCGCTCCACGGGTTCGTCGACCTCGAGCGCAACGGCGGCTTCGGCCTGCCGACGTCGGTCGACGAGAGCTTCCGGCTCCTCGTCGAGGCGCTCGACGCGACACTCCGCACGCTCGACGCCGCGTGAACCCGGTGGGGCGGCGCGATCAGCGTCAGGCGGTCAACGCCGCCCCGCCATCACCAGGCCCAGGAACACCGCCCCGGCCACCGCGCCGGCTCCGCGGACCGCCCCGATCGAGCGCCAGGACAGCACCGACCCGACCGACTGGGCCGACAGGGCGGAACCGACCGACATCCAGCTGCCCGCCGAGAGCAGCGACGTGGAGGAGCCGACGCTGGCGATGGAGGCGAAGGACCCGACACTGCCGATCGAGAGGAACGAACCCTCCGATGCGATGGACAGCGCCGAATGCCTGGACCACAGCGACATCCAGGATCGCGAGCTCATGCCTGGGAGGGTGCCAGTCGCACCCGACGCTGACCAGCGGCCGACGACGAGGCGGCGCCGCCCGTCAGTCCAGCGCCGCGTACACCGCGTTCACGTAGGCCTCGGCCCGAGCGTTGCCGATGAGACCCGGCGCCATCGCGTTCATCATGTACGTGATCGTGAGCCGGCGGTCGAGGTCCATCACGGCCAGCGAGCCACCCCAGCCACCCCAGAAGAAGGTGCGCCCGGAGGGAACGTAGGGGACGACGGGCGAGCCCAGGCAGTAGCCGATCCCGAACCGGAACGGCGCCTCCAGCACCAGGTCCTCGCCGTCGGACTGCTGCCGGAACACCAGGTCGATGGTCTCCGGCGAGAGCAGCTGGACGCCGCCGACCGACCCGCCCAGCGACAGCACCCGCAGCACGTCGAGCACCCCGCGCGCGTTCGAGTGCCCGTTCAGCGCGCCGAGGTCGGCGGCCCGCCACTCCGGCGTCGTCGTCGCCTTCACCGACATCACCGGCGCGGTGAACGTCCGCACCGCGATCGACGCCGGGTCGATCTCCCCGGCCGGCTCGGCGCGCGGCGGCGCCACCAGCGGCGCGATCCGGTCGACGTCGGCCTCGCGCGCGCCCACCTGGAAGTCCGCGCCCAGCGGGGCGGCGATCTCGTCGGCCACGAACTTCCGGAACGTCTCGCCGGTGATCCGGCGGACCACCTCGCCGACGAGGAAGCCCTGGTTGGCCGCGTGGTAGCCGGACGCCGTCCCCGGTTCCCACCATGGGCGCTGCGCCGCCAACCGCTCGGTCGCCGTCGTCCAGTCGTACATGTCGCGCACCGAGAACGGCTGCTCCCAGGCCGGCACCCCCGACGTGTGCGACAGCAGGTGCCGCACCAACACGCCCTTCTTGCCGTGGGCGCAGAACTCCGGCCAGTAGTCGCCCACCGGCGCGTCGACGTCGAGCTCACCGCGCTCGACGAGCATCAGCGCGGCCAGTGAGAGCACGCACTTCGTCGTCGACCAGACGTTGACGATCGTGTCCTGCGTCCACGGCGTCGTCCGCGCCTCGTCCCGGTACCCGCCCCAGATGTCGACGACGGTCTCGCCGTCCAGGTCGACCGCGACGGACGCCCCCAGCTCGTCGCCGTCGAGCCGGCGCGCGAGCGCCTCCCGGACGCCGGAGAACCGTTCGTCGCACCGTCCCTGCACCTCAGCCACGAGGACCTCCTACCCGGAATGCGCCGCTCAACCGTCCGTACCCTTCCAGCGCATGAGCCCCCGCTCCACCGCCCTGGTCACCGGGGCGAGCTCCGGCATCGGTCTCGCCTTCGCCGAGCGCCTCGCCGCCGACGGTCACGACCTCGTGCTGGTCGCCCGGGACCGCGAGCGCCTGGACGCCCTGGCCGCCCGGCTGCGCAGGGACCGCGACGTGCGCGCCGACGTCCTCGTCGCCGATCTCTCCGATCCCGACCAGCGTCGTCGGGTGGAGCTGCGACTGGCCGAACCGGGCGACGCCGCGCCGGTCGAGCTGCTGGTCAACAACGCCGGCTACGCGACGCCCGGCGAGTTCGTCGACACCCCGCCGGCCGTCCTCGCCGCGAACCTCGAGGTCAACGTCGGGGCCGTGCTGGCGCTCACCCGCGCCGCCCTGCCGGGGATGCAGCAGCGCGGCTCCGGATCGATCGTCAACGTGTCGAGCATCGCCGGCTTCCTCCCCGGTCGGGGCTCGGTCTACGGCGCGGGCAAGGCCTACGTCACCACGCTCACCCAGAGCCTGGCGCTCAGCGCCGCCGAGCACGGGGTGCGGGTCATGGCCCTGTGCCCCGGCTACACCCGCACCGAGTTCCACCAGCGGCTCGGCCAGGAGCGCTCGGGCCCCGCCTGGCTGTGGTTGGACGCCGACCGGGTCGTGGACGACGCCCTGGCCGACCTCGCGCGCGGCCGGGTGCTGTCGATCCCCGGCGCGGTCTACAAGGGCATCTACGCGGCCACCCGGATCGTGCCGCCGAGCCTGGTACGCCGGCTGGCAGCCCGTTCCGCACGCGGTCGCGGCTGACCCCTCGGCGTTCCCGCGGGAACGCCGCCGGCCGTCGACCTGCGGGAACTGTCGGCCCCCTCCGCCATCATGCGAACACGCGTTCGATCAGGTGGAGGGGCGATGGGGAGGACGGGGCTGCCGTTGGAGGAGCTGGCGCGGCGGATCACCAGCGGAGCGGTGCGGCTGGCCGCGGCCACGGCGGCGTGGCTGGCGCTGATCG
>NZ_JABGCI010000001.1 GCF_019799905.1 Trujillonella endophytica
TGGCGCTGCTGTGCGACGCCGACCACGGCCTCGTGCACGACGAGGACCTGATCCTGCACCGCCGCGACGGCGAGCTGATCGCCCTCACCCCCGACGGCCGCCGCGTCTGGGGCCGACCCGACGCCGCCTTCACCACCGGCCTGACCGGCCTGACCGGCCACCTGGACGAGCCCGCCGCCGACCCGGACACCGGCGGCGCCTTCGCCGGCGTCCATCCCATCGACCGGCTCCGCGCCCGCCGACCGGACGTTCCCGCGGGAACGACGGCCACCCCCGCCTCCGCCGACCCGCGGAGCCCGACCGCCACCGCCACCGCCACCGCCACCAACGCCGCCGCCGGAACCGGGAACGCCTCGATCTCGCGGCTCCTCTTCCCCGACGCCGCGCCCGAGCTGCCCGACGCCCTGCACGTCAACGGCGAACGCATGGACCTCGAGTTCGTCGTCTGGGCACTCCTCGCCCAGCGCGACCTCGCACGCCGCCTGGCCGTCGACCACGCCGGTACGGCGCTCGCCGCCGCCTGACGTGGACGACGGCCACCGCGCCACGGCGCTGACGGCGGCCGGGAGTCGTGCTGGCTCCCCGGCCGCCACCGCCACTAGGTTCCCCGGATGCGCGCGTCGGCGTCCCGGTCGCGGCGCGCCGTGCGTCGACTGCGGATCGCGCTGCTGCCCCTGCCCGGCCAGGCCCTGGCGCTGACCGTGCTGGTCGCCGTGCTGGCCGCGGTCGTCGTCTCCGTCCCGTTGCTCGTCGGCTCGTCCGAGGAGGGCAGCTGGGAGCGGGAGCGGGCCCGCCGGACCACCGCCGAGATCGGCACCACCTTCGTCTCGACCACCATCGCTGACCCCACCGATCCCGAGCCGCCCCGCGCGAGCCTCGCCGGCCGTCTCGACGACGCCTTCACCGAGACCGCCGCCGGGCTCGGCCTGGACCCGCCCCGCTCGCTGGTCCGGGTCCGCGACACCGCCTTCATCCCGACCCCCACCGGCCTGAACCGGCTGCTGCTGTTCTCGCGGACCGGCGCCGAGGAGAACGTCGACCTCGTGGCGGGTGCCCCCCGCGCCGACGCCGTCCTCATCCCCCAGCGCCTCGCCGAGCTCACCGGACTCGGGCCCGGCGACGTCCTGACCAGCCAGGCCTCCGGCGGCACCCCCGTCGAACTGCCCATCGGCGGCGTCTACACCGAGCCGGCCCTCCCGCTGACCGACTACTGGTCCGGCCAGGAGGCGCTCCTCGTCCAGCCCCGGTACCGCGGTCTGGACGACCCGGTCCACCCCACCGCCGCGGTCATCGCCCCGCGCGCGCTCGTCCTGGAGATCGCCGACGAGGTCGAGAGCGGGCTGTTCCTCGAGTGGTTCCTCCCCCTCGCCGAGGACCTGGACGTCGACCCCGCCCGCAGCGCCGCCGACCGGATCGACCGGCTGCGCGCCGCGCTGGTCACACCGCGCGGCGACGTCACCCGCGCCGCGGCGGCCGGCAACCTCTCGCCGCCGGCGCCGCAGTCGCGGCTCCCGGCGGCACTGGGGACCGTCGACCGCACGGTCGAGCTGCTGGTCCCGCCGGTGACCGCGGTCGGCGTCGGCGGCGCCCTGGCGGCGCTCGTGCTCGTGGGCGCCTGGGCCGGGCAGCGGGTCCGCCGCCGCGAGGGGGAGCTGCGGGCCCTGCTGGTCCGCGGGCTCTCCCCCACCCGCGCCGCCGGCATCGCCCTCCGCGAGGCGGTGCTCCCCACGGTCGTCGGCGCCGCGGCCGGCGGGGCGGCGGGCCGGCTGCTGGTCCGCTGGCTGGGCCCGTCGGCCGACCTGCCGGACGGCGTCGCCACGTGGGCCGGCACGGCGCTCGTGATCGGCGCGGGCGCCGTGCTCGTCACCGTCCTCGTCGTCACCGCGGGGGCGGTCCGGCAGATGGACGTCGTCGGGCGCCGCCCCCGCCGCGCCGTCCCGTGGGTGGCCGTCACCGCCGGCGTCACCGTGGCGGTCGGCGCGCTCGTCCTGACCGGCGACCGGGACACCCGCGGCGACGTCGAGCTGCTGCCCCTGGTCCTCCCGCTGCTCGCGACCGTGGTCGTCGCCGGCGCGGTCACCGCCCTCCTCCCCCGGCTGGGGCGTCGCGGCCGGGCCCGCCTCGGCCGGCTCGGCCCCGCGCCGTTCCTCGCCCTCTCCCGCGTCGCCGCCGGGCGGGGCGCCGTCCGCCTCGTCGTCGTGACCACGGCCCTGGCGCTGGCCCTGGTCGTGCAGGCCGGCGCCCTCGCGGACTCCGCGGCCCGCACCATCGAGGCGAAGGCGACCGTGGCCGCCGCCGGCGACGTCGTCGTCCCGATCCTGCGGCGGGTGCAGGACGTCGGACCCTCGCCGGAGGGGACGACGGTCGTGGAGCGGGCCGCCGAGCTCAACCTGACGCCCGGCGGCCTGACCGTCGACGTCCTGGCCGTGCGCCCCGGTGACCTGACCGACGTCGTCCGCTGGGACCCGGCGCTGTCCGACCGCCCGCTGCAGGAGCTGGCCGCGGCGCTCGGCGACCGCAGCGGCGACCGGGTGCCCGTGCTGCTCGCCGGCCCCTTCCCCGGCGACCTCGGCGCCGAGCTGGTGGCCGAGTTCGGCCGGGTCTACGCCGTGCCCGTGGAGGTGGTCGGCCGGGTGGCCGCCTTCCCCGGCCAGACGACCGACGGGCCGCTCCTCGTCGCCGACCGGGACGGGTTCGCCGCGGCCATCCGCGCCGCCGGCCGCGATCCGGAGACGTTCCTGGACCAGGAGCTGTGGGCCCGCGGCGAGTCGGCGCCGCTGCTCGGCGCGCTCACCGCGGCCGGCTGGGCGTTCGACCCCGACCAGGTGATCACCGCCGACGACTTCGCCGCCCGGCCCGAGCTCAACGCCCGCACCTGGTCCTTCGGCCACCTCCGCGCCGTCGCCGCGCTCGCCGGGCTGCTCGGCCTCACCGGGCTCGCGCTGCAGGCCGTGGCCCAGCAGCGCCGGCGGGCCGCGGCTTCGGTGCTGCTGACCCGCATGGGCATGGGCGCCGGCTCGCAGCACAGCGCCGCGGCGCTGGAGACGGGGCTGCTCGCCGTCCTGGGCGCGGTCCTCGCCGTGGCGGTGGCGCTGCCGGCGTCGGCGCTGCTCGTCGGGCTGCTCGACCCCGTGCCCGACGTGCTGCCCGGGCCGCTGTTCGCCGTCCCGTGGGGCACCCTCGCGGCCGTCGCCGGGGGTGTTGCCCTCGCGACCGCCGCAGGCGCGCTGCTCGTCGGCCGCGCGGCGCGGCAGGTCGACGGCGGGCGGGTGATGCGCGATGCCCAGTGAGGCGGTCGCGGCGCGGTGTGACGGACTGGTCCGCATCTACTGGTCGCCCAGCGGCGAGGTGCACGCGCTGAAGGGCGTGGACGTCGTGGTGCCGACGGGGCGGATCACCGCGATCACCGGCCCCTCGGGCTCGGGCAAGAGCTCGCTGCTGCGCATCCTCGCCGCGCAGGACCGGCCGACCGCCGGCCACGCGGAGGTGGCCGGGCAGTCGCTGGCCGGGCTCTCGACCCGCCGGCTGCGGGCGCTGCGCCGGCGGTCCATCGGCTACGTGTTCGCCCGGCCGTCGCAGAACCTCTCGCCGCAGCTGACCGTCCGCGAGCACCTGTCCACGGCCGCCCGGCTGCGTGGCACGAAGGGGGACGACGCCGCGGAGCTGCTCGACCGGCTGGGGCTGGCCCACCGCGCCGGCCACCTGCCCGCGGAGCTCTCCGGCGGGGAGCAGCAGCGGCTGGCCCTCGCCCAGGCCGTGACCGGCGGGCCCGCGCTGCTCGTCGCCGACGAGCCGACCAGCGAGCTCGACAGCCGCACGACGGCGGACCTGCTGGAGGCGGTGCGCGGCCTCGCCCGGGCCGGGACGACGGTCGTGCTCGCCACCCACGACCCGCTCGCCGCCGCCGCGGCCGACCGCGTGGTGCACCTGCGCTCCGGCACGGTCGCGCACGAGGAGGTCGCCGGCCGCCGGCTCGCGGTGATCGACGGCGACGGCCGGGTGCAGCTGCCCGAGGACGCCCTGGCCCGCTTCCCCGACCGGCGGGCGCTGCTCGAGGTGACCGACGACGGAGTCGTCCTGCGGGAGCCGACGTGACCGGGCTCGCGGGGTCGCGCGACGGCGTGACCACCGCCCTCCGCGGGACCGGCCTGCACAAGTCCTACCGCCGCGGCCGGGAGGAGGTGCACGCCCTGCGGGGCGTGACCGTCGAGGTCGCACCCGGCGAGCTGGTCGCCCTGCTCGGGCGCTCGGGGTCGGGGAAGTCGACGCTGCTCAACTGCCTGCTGGGATGGGAACGCCCCGACTCGGGCGCGGTGGAGGTGCCGGGGGTGGCCGACGCCGGGGCCGCGCCGTGGACCAGCGTCGCCGTCGTCCCCCAGCAGTTCGGGCTGCTGGAGGAGCTCACCGTCGCGGGCAACGTCGCGCTGCCCGCGCGGCTCGCCGGGGACGGCGACCCGCAGGCGGCTGCGGCCGGCGTCCTCACCGCGCTGCGGCTGGACCACCTCGCCGACCGCCTGCCCGGCGAGGTCTCCCTCGGCGAGCAGCAGCGCACGGCGATGGCCCGCGCGCTCGTCGTCCGTCCGGCGTTCGTCCTGGCCGACGAGCCCACCGGACACCTCGACGAGGAGCTCACCGGCACCGTGCTGGGCGTGCTCCGGGCGGCGTGCTCCGGTGGCGCGGGCGTGCTCGTGGCCAGCCACGACCCGGCAGTGGTGGCGTCGGCCGACCGGGTGCTGCGCCTGGAGGACGGCCACCTGGCGTGAGGAGCGTCCCGCGCACGGACGCTCCCCACACCGGTCGTCGTCAGCCGGCGGCGACCTCGCGCCGGTGGGACGCGGAGCGGCCGGCCCGCACGAGCAGCACGATGCTCGCCGCCAGGACCCACAGCATCATGAGGATGAACGCCGCGAAGGCCGCCCAGGCCAGGCCGGCGTCGTCGATGTCCTCCTGGAACACGCCGCCCAGGCTGACGATCAGCAGCACGGAGACCAGGGCCGCCCACCAGCCCAGCCAGCGTGGCAGCGTGTGCGTGCTGACGATCGCAGCCGCCGCCCCGAGGAACAGGGCCGCCCCGGCGGGGATGCCCGCGAAGCCGACCCAGTCGTTGAGCACGGCGAGAGTCGTGAAGACGGCGGGGTCCTCGGCGATCTGAGCGGTGCCGGTCACCATGGCCAGGTACAGACCCTCGGAGACCATGATCACCGCGGCGAACACCGCGCCCCCGATCGCCAGCAGTCCGGCGAACATCCCCCCGCGGCCCTCGGCCCGGCGCAGCCTGCTCCACAGCCCCGCGAGGAAGACGAGGAAGGCGATGTCGGACAGGAACGCCAGCAGCAGTGACCACTGGTGCCCGGTGCGGTCCGCGGCGATGTCGGCGGCGATCGCCTGACCGCCGTCGTCCGCCATGGGGGTCTCCGGCGTGAAGAAGCTCGCGATGACCAGAGCGAAGAAGAGCAGCCCCGCCGCCCCCGCGACGAGGTCCCAGGTGCGGTCGCGCGCGGGCGCCTCGTCGTCGTACTTCCGGTCGATCCCGGCCGCGGGTGCCGCGGCCGATCCACTCGTGCGGTCCATGACCATCCCCTTCCGTGCTGTCAGGACCAGCTCGCCGGGTGTCTTCCGGCCAGGCGAGTGTGGACCCGTGGGGAGGGGACGGCGGCGTTCCGTGCGCGCCGTCCGAGCGCGCGAGGTCAGCCGGCCCGGAGCGTCGGGTAGTCGGTGTAGCCCTCGGCGCCGGCGGCGTAGAAGAGGTGCGGCTGCGGCTCGTTCTCCGGGTGCCGACCCGCCCAGCGCTCGACCAGGTCGGGGTTGGCGATGACGGCCCGCCCGACGGCGACGACGTCGGCGTGCGCGCGGTCGATGAGTGCGACCGCCTCGTCCCGCGTGGTGATCGAGCCGAACCCGCTGTTGGCCATGAGCGGCCCGTCGAAGCGCCGGCGCAGCTCCTGCACCAGCTCGCCGGCCGGCTCGCGGTGCAGCACGGAGAGGTAGGCCAGCCCCAGCGGCCGGAGCCGGTCCATGAGGTACCCGTACGTGGCGAGGACGTCGTCCCGGTCGGTCTCCAGCGCCCCCTGGATGCCGTGCTCGGGCGAGATCCGCAGGCCCACCCGTCCGGCGCCGACCGCGTCGGCGACGGCCGTGGCGACCTCGACGACGAAGCGCGCCCGGTTCTCCGGGGAGCCGCCGTACTCGTCGTCGCGCCGGTTGGACGCCGGCGAGAGGAACTCGTGCAGCAGGTAGCCGTTGGCACCGTGCAGCTCCACGCCGTCCAGTCCGGCCTCGACGGCGCGGCGCGCGGCGTCGACGAAGGTCTGCACCCGCTCGCGCACCTCGTCGGTGGTCAGCGCGTGCGGCACCGGGTAGGGGACCTTGCCGGTCGCCGTGCGGGCCTCGCCCTCGATCGCGATCGCGCTGGGCGCCTCCACCCGCCGTCCGCCGTTGATCTCCGGGTGGGTGACCCGCCCGCCGTGCATCACCTGCATCACGACGCGCCCGCCGCGGGCGTGCACCGCGTCGGCCACCCGCCGCCAGCCGGCCACCTGCTCGTCGGTGACGATCCCGGGCTGGCCCACGAACGCCTGCGACTCGTGCACCGGGTAGGTCCCCTCGGTGACGATCAGCCCGAGGCTCGCGCGCTGCGCGTAGTGCTCGGCGACGAGGTCACCCGGGATGCCGAGCGCGCCGGAGCGCATGCGGGTCAGCGGGGCCATCGCCACGCGGTTGGTCAGCACGAGGTCGCCCAGGGTCACCGGGGAGAAGAGGTCCACGACTGGTGGGGACACCCACCGGACCGCGGACATTCCGGAACGCGATCGTGATCACGTCCCGGCCGGCGTCAGCTCGGCTGCGGTGCGCCCTCGGGCGCGGACGCCGCGGCCGCCGTCCGCTCCGCCTCGAGCGCGGTCTGCCGCCGCTGCCAGGCCTGCACCTCGGCGGTCAGCTGGTAGCCGAGGAGGTTGGCGACGTCGGCCAGGCCGGGGGTCTGCAGCACCTGCTCGACGTCGGCCGCGGTGAGGCTCCGCTGCCACTTGTCGTCGACCCAGCCGCCGAAGGGCTTGCCCCAGTAGTCCCAGTAGGCCTGGTCCTGCTCGACGCGCTCCGCGAGCGGCTCCGGCAGGCGGTCGCGGAACGCGTCGCTGGAGAACTGGTCGGCCGGCTCCCTCGGTGCGGCGAAGACGCTGTAGTTGCCGCCCACGTCGTGCGTCGGCCGCTTCTGGAAGTAGGGCATGGCCGCGTCGTAGGGCACGCCGAGCAGCGTGCAGGCCGAGCGGAGCTCGGGCTCGGGGTCGAGCGCGAAGTCCTCGTAGCGGACCACCATGAAGGGCAGCCCGGCGCGGGTGACCAGCCGGATGGCGTCGTAGTACACGTCCCGCCAGACGTTGGCCGCCTGCCACGTCGGGCAGCCGGTGCGGAACTGGTAGCTGTTGCAGAAGGCGAACGGCGAGCGGACGGCGACGAAGGCGACCGTGCGGTCCCGGTCGACGGGCTCGTCGTCCATCACCGAGCGCAGCCAGTGCGGGTGCTTGGACCCGTCGAGCATCACCGAGCCGTCGATCTCCGACTCGAAGAAGTCCATCAACCGGCCGTAGGGCAGCGCTCGCGCGGCGGCCACCCGCTCCTCGGTCCACACCGGGCACGGCTGGCCCAGCAGCTCGCAGTGGTGGCAGGTCGGCTCCGGCTCCTCGGCGAACATCGTCCCGGGGAACTGCACCAGCCGGTCGACCTCTCCCAGGTAGCTCACCGCCGGGCTGACGCCCAGCGCCTGGCCGAAGACGGTCGAGCCGCAGAACGGCGTGCCCAGGATGTAGGCCCGTCGCGAGGGCCCCGACGGAACGGCCGGCCCGGCCGGCTCGGTCGATCGCGTCGGTTCGGTCGGTTCGGTCATGGCGGCCTCCTCGCACACTCCCCGTTGCGCTGTCGGACGTCGCCAGTCTGCCCGACGGCATCGCGAGCTACGGAACCGCCCGGAGTCGGACCGTCGCGTTCCGTTGCGACGTCAGGCGGCCGCCGCGGCGAGGTGGGGCTCCAGCGTCTGCATGATCATCGCCTGTGGCCGGGCGCCGACGACCGTCGTCACCAGCTCGCCCCGGACGAACAACGCCAGCGTCGGCATCCCCATCACGCCGTAGCGGCGCGTCGTCTCCGGGTTCTCGTCCACGTCCAGGGCCAGCACCCGCAGCCGGCTGGCCTGCTCCTCGGCGATCCGGGCCAGGACCGGCGCGATCATCCGGCAGGGCGGGCACCAGGTGGCGGTGAACTCCACGAGGACGGGGGTGGCGCCGGCCAGGACGTCGGCGGCGAAGGTGCCGTCCGTGGTGGTGGGCAGGGCGGTGGTGGTCGGGGGGCTGATGGGGGGCGTGGCAGCCATGGAGCTCTCCTGTTCGACGGGCCCGGTCAGCGGTTGACCTGGGCGACGACCCGTTCCCGCGGAGCGATCTGCGCCCCGCACTCGCAGGTGAGGCGGGCGGTGACCCGGCCGCCGCAGCCGCCGTGCCGGTAGACGACGTCGGCCTGCGTGGTCGAGCCGAGGTGCCGCTCACCCCAGTCCGACATCGCGGCCAGCAGGGGCAGCAGGTCGTAGCCGGCCTCGGTGAGCACGTACTCGGACCGGACGCGGCTGCCGGGGAGCCGATAGGGCCGGGTCCGGGATCCAGCTGTCGTCCAGGGCCGCGGCCGCCGCACGCACGTGTGCACCTGTCCACCTCTCGACACGTCCGAGAGGAGGACAGGTGCACAGCGGCGGAGGGGTCGGGCAGCGGCGCGGCGGAGGGTCAGGCGACGGCGCGGCGGCGGGTGACGACGGCGCCGGCGACCAGGGCCACCACCGTCCAGGCGGCCACGACCAGCACCGACCGCGCCACGGCGTCGCCCTGGGCCAGCGCCAGCACGGCCTCGGCGGGGTCCAGCTTCGAGCCGATCTCCGGCTCGAACGTCCGCACCACCGGCAGGGCGCCGAGGATCACCAGGTAGAGGCCGGTGAGCGCGGCGGGGGTGTTGGTCAGCGCGGCGCCGGTCCCGGCACCGATCACGGCGAACGCAGTCCCCGCGCCGACCGCCGCGGCCACGGCCTGGCCGGCGCCGTCCCACACGATCCCCTGCTCCATCAGCGCCAGGACGCCCACCGACAGCGCCGTGGACACCGCCGCGAACGCCGCTCCCAGCAGCGCCACGGCCACCGCCTTCGCGGCCAGCACCCGGCCGCGCCGCGGGGTGAGCAGGAAGGTCGTCTGCACCGTGCGGTGGGTCCACTCACCGGCGGTCGACAGCACGCCCAGCGCGAGGAGGACCAGCCCGGTCAGCATCCCCATGACGCCGATCGGCCCCGTGACCGAGCCCAGCGTCCCGTCGCTCGCCGCCGAGACGACCAGCGCGGCGGTCGGCGCGAGCAACGCCGACGCGGCGGCGAGTGCCCTGCCCGAGCGGGTGGAGAGCGACTTGCGCACCTCGATGGCGACGAGGGCGGCCGGCGAGGCGGCGCCCGGACGGACGGCGGGGCGGGCCGGGGTGGGGACGGTGGTGGTCACGGTGTGCTCCGGGGCGAGGGTGGCGGTCATGGCGGACTCCAGGGGGGTCGGTGCGTCGGTGGGTCGGGGGGCCGGGGAGAGGGGCGGGGAACGGGCGGGATCAGGCGGTCAGGGAGAAGAAGAGGTCCTCGAGGGCGCGCTCGACCGGTCGCAGGTCGACGAGCACGTGGCCTCCGGCGGCGGCGACCGCACCGACCGCGGCCGGGTCGGCGCCCGGGACGACGAGCGCGCCGTCGTCCCCCTGCTGGACGGCGAACCCGGCCGCCTCGAGCGCGGCGGCGAACGCCGCCGGAGACGTGGCCCGCACCGCCGTCCCCTCGGCGCCGAGCAGCGAGACGACCGAGCCGTCGGCCACGATCCGGCCCCCGCCGATGACGAGCAGCCGGTCCACCGTGTGCTCGACCTCGCCGAGCAGGTGCGACGACAGCAGCACCGTGCCGCCGCGCGCGGCGTGGCCGCGGAGCAGGTCGCGCATCCAGCGGATGCCCTCGGGGTCCAGCCCGTTGGCCGGCTCGTCGAACACGAGCACCGGCGGGTCGGCCAGCAGCGCGCCGGCGATGCCCAGCCGCTGCCGCATGCCCAGCGAGTAGCCGCCGACGCGGCGTCGCGCGGCGTCGGCCAGGCCGACCAGCGCCAGCACCTCGTCGGCCCGGGCGGCCGGCACACCGGCCGCGGCGGCCAGCAGCTGCAGGTGGGCCCGGCCGGTCCGGCCCGGGTGCACGGCCGAGGCGTCGAGCAGGGTCCCGACGACGGCGCCCGGGTTGGGCAGCTCGACGTAGGGCCGGCCGCCGACCAGCGCGGTGCCGGACGTCGCCGGCACGAGGCCGGTCATCATCCGCATCGTCGTGCTCTTGCCGGCGCCGTTCGGCCCGAGGAAGCCGGTCACGGTGCCGGGCTCCAGGGTGAAGGACACGTCGTCGACGACGGTGCGGGTGCCGTACTGCTTGGTCAGTCCGTGGACGGTGATCATCGCTGCCTCCGAGGGGGTTCGGTCTGTCGGCGACGAATCTGCTCGCCGGACCGCACGCCCCGCGTCGGCCGCGAGCAGCGACTCCGCGCCTCCGGAGGTCGCTGCCGCGTCATCCGAAAGATGACGTCGGCCGCGACGACCGGCCGACCCGCCGGCGCCGTCGGCGGAAATACGCTCGCCGCATGACGCTCCGGGACCGCCTGTGGCCCGGCCTGCGCGCGCGGTCGATCTGGCTGGAGGCGTTCCTCGCCCTGCTCAGCCTGGGCACGGTCGTCGCCGGGGCGGCCACGCCCGAGGCCCGCATCGTCGGCGACGTCGTCCTCGGCCTCGGCGCCGCGGTGCTGACGCTGCTGCTCCTGCTGTTCCGCCGGCGGGCGCCGCTGCTGCCCTTCGCGCTCAGCGCCGCGGTCTCGCTGGTCAGCCCCGCCCTGACCGCCGGGATGGTGATCACCGCCTACGCGGTCGGTCGCTACGTCGACCGTTGGCCGGTGCGGATCGGGGCCGGGATCGTCGGCGGCGTCGCCGTCGCCCAGCCGTGGACGCTCGGCGGCTGGAACCAGTGGGTGGGCGGGATCGCCGGCGTCGCGCTGGTGATCGTCCTGCCCGGCGCGCTCGGCGTCTGGCAGCGCACCCGCGCGGCCCTCGTGGCCGCGCTCACCGAGCGGGCGGCGCGGGCGGAGGCGGAGCGCGAGCTGATGGCGCGCGAGGCCGTGCTGACCGAGCGCACGCGCATCGCCCGCGAGATGCACGACGCCGTCGGGCACCGGGTGAGCCTCATGGTGCTGCAGGCGGGCGCGATCGAGGTCGCCGCCGCCGACCGCCAGCGGGTCGAGCAGCTGGCTGCGCACGTGCAGTCCGCGGGCAGGCAGGCGCTGGAGGAGCTGCGTCAGATGGTCGGGGTCCTGCGCGCCGACGAGGGCGCTCCGCTGGCCCCGCAGCCGGGTCTGGAGAGCCTCGACGCGCTGGTCGAGCAGAGCCGGGCGGCCGGGATGCACGTCGAGCTGCGCGCACCCGGCCCGGTCGCCGTCGACCCCTCGGTCGGCCGCGCGGCGTACCGGATCGTCCAGGAGGCGCTCACCAACGTGACCAAGCACGCGCCCGGTGCGCAGGTCTGCGTGGCGGTCGAGCGGCGGGCGGGCGAGCTGGCGGTGCGCGTGGTCAACGGGCCGGCCCGGGAGCCGGCTCCGGACGTCCCGTCGGGCGGCTACGGCCTCGTGGGGTTGGGTGAGCGGGTGCGCACCCTCGACGGCCGGCTCGACGCCGGTCCGCGCCTGGACGGCGGCTTCGCGGTCGAGGCGGTGCTGCCGGCATGAGCGGCCCGGGCGGCTCCGTGATCAGGGTGCTGCTCGTCGACGACGAGGAGCTGGTCCGCTTCGGGCTGCGCACCGTGCTCGAGGCCAGCGGCGGGTTCGAGGTCGTCGGCGAGGCCGGCGACGGCGCGGCGGGCGTGCGTGCGGCCCGGGAGCTGCGCCCCGACGTCGTCCTCACCGACATCCGCATGCCGGTGCTCGACGGGCTCGAGGCCACCCGGCAGATCCTGGCGCTGCCCGATCCGCCCCAGGTCGCCGTCCTCACGACCTTCCACCTCGACGAGTACGTCTACGCCGCGCTCGCCGCCGGCGCCGCGGGCTTCCTGCTCAAGGACACCCCGCCCCGCGACATCGCCGCCGCGGTGCGGGCCGTGGCCGACGGGACGGCGTCGCTGTCCCCCGCCGTCACCGGCACGCTCATCGACTCCTACGTCGAGCGCCGCGCCGCGCCCCGCCGCATCGCGGCGCTGCGCCGGGTGGCCGACCTCTCCGACCGGGAGCGCGAGGTGCTCGTCCTGCTGGGCGGCGGCGGGTCCAACGCCGACCTGGCCCGCCGGCTGTTCGTCAGCGAGGCGACGGTGAAGACCTACGTCAGCCGGCTGCTGGCCAAGCTGGACCTGTCCAACCGCACGCAGGCGGCGATCCTGGCCCACGAGGCCGGCCTGCTCGAGGGCTGACCGGGGTCAGCGCAGCGGCGCCGGAGGCTCGTCGCGCGCCGAGCGCCGGCGGCGCTGGGTCTTCGCGCCGTACATCGCCCGGTCGGCCCGGGCGACGAGCTCGTCGGGCGTCTCGCCCGGCCGCCCCACCGCCGTCCCGATGCTGACGCCGATGCGCAGCGCGCCGGCCGGGCCGGCGAAGGGCGCGTCCATGCGCGCGGCCACCCGCTGCACCAGCCGCACGAGGTCCTCCTCGGCCGCGCCGGGACAGACGACGACGAACTCGTCACCACCGAACCGGGCCACGAGCTGCTCGGGACGGACCGCGGCGGCGAGACGGGCGGCGGCCTCGGCGAGCACGCGGTCCCCCACCGAGTGCCCGTGGTCGTCGTTCACGGCCTTGAAGTCGTCGAGGTCGCAGAACAGCACCCCGCAGCCGGCCCCGCCGTCCTGGTGGATGCGCAGCACGTCGAACAGCACGCCCCGGTTCGCCATGCCGGTGAGGAGGTCGGTCTCGGCACGGTGGTGCAGGCCCGCGTCCCGCTGGTGCTCGTCCGTGACGTCCACCCCCACGCAGGCGACGGCGTACGGCCGGCCGCCGTCGTCGGTGAGCACCGTGTTCCGCATGGAGATCCGCCGGCGCTCCCCCGAGCCGGTCAGCCAGTCCCCCTCCTGCGGATGCGCCCGGCCGGTCGCCATCGCGCGGGCGACGGCGTCCTCCGCCAGCGCGACGTGCTCGGGGACGACGTAGACGTCGGTGAAGCGCCTGCCGAGCAGCTCACCCGGCGTCCGCCCGGTGAACCGCTGCAGCGCCGGGTTGGCGAGCAGGATCCGGCCGTCGGCGTCGACGACGCACAGCAGCGCCTCGGTGGCAGCCGCGACGGCGCGGAGCAGCCCGGTGTCCATGGCGTCGACCTGCGCCGGCCCGCGCTGGCTGGGGATCCGCTCCGACGACACGTGCCATGCGCTCCCGGTGTCCGACCAGGCGCGCCTCCGCGCCCGGTCCCGGGACCCTACGTCCGCCTCGCCGCTCGTGCACGGGTGCGCGGGCGCCGGCTACTCCCGGCCGTCCCCGACCAGCGTGGCGGCCGGGACGACGCCGGCCTGGGGGTGGCGCAGCGGCGCCTGCAGCTCCTCGTGGGTCCGCGGGTCACGCCGCACGGCGGGCACCAGGAGACCGGCGAGCGCGGCGAGCAGCAGACCGCCGGCGGCCAGCAGGAACGCCGTGGTGTAGCTGGACTCGGCCGGCAGCCCGGTCGTCGCCTGCAGGCTCGAGGTCACCACGCTGGCCAGCAGGGCGGTGCCGATCGCGCCGCCGATGGTCCGGATGTTGGCGTTCATGCCGCTGGCCACGCCGGTCTGCGACGACGGCACCGCCGCGACCACGAGGTTCGCCATCGCCGAGAACGCCAGGCCGAACCCGACGCCCATGAGCATGCCGATGACCGCGACCTCCCAGAGCGTGTCGTTCACGACGGCGAACAGGCCGAACCCGGCGCAGCAGGAGAGCGCGCCGACGATCAGGACCGCCTTCGACCCGAACCGCTCCACCAGCCGCCCCGAGACCAGCCCGGTGACGAAGGACGTCGCGGCCTGGGGCAGCAGGACCAGCCCGGACACGGTGATCGAGGCGCCGAGGCCGTAGCCGCTGATCTCGGGCGTCTGCAGGAACTGCGGGATGAACGCGAAGCCGGCGTACATCGCCGCCCCGAACAGCAGCCCGACCAGGTTCGCCGTCCAGACACCGCGGATCCGCATCATCCGCATGTCGATCAGCGGCTGCCGGGCGCGGGTCTCGACGGTGATCCAGGTGACCAGCAGGACCGCACCGCCGACCAGCATCCCGACCACCGCGGGCGAGGTCCAGCCCCACTTCGGCGCCTGGGTGACCGACAGCAGCAGGCAGACCAGCCACCCGGAGAGCAGCAGGGCCGCCACCAGGTTGATCGACCCGCCCGTCCGCGACCGGGACTCGGGGATGACCAGGTGGGCGCCGACGGCGGCCAGCGAGACCGCGATCATCGGCAGCCAGAACAGCCAGTGGTAGCCCAGGCCGTCGACGATCGGGCCGGCCACGACGGTGCCGATGCCGGCGCCCACCGCCATGAGCGAGGAGATCGTGCCGACCGCCCCGGGGACCCGGGACGGCGGGAACTCGTCGCGGATGATGCCGAAGGCCAGCGGCAGCACACCGCCGCCGGCGCCCTGGACGACGCGGGCGACGATCATCAGCGGCAGGGACGTGGCGAGGGCCGCGAGCAGGCTGCCGACGGCGAGGGCGGCCAGCGCGCCGACGAAGACCCGCTTCTTGCCCACCATGTCGCCCAGCCGGCCCAGGATCGGCGTGCACACGGCCGCGGACAGGAAGTTGGCGGTGAGCACCCACGCCACGTCGGCCTGCGTCGTGTCGAGCTCGCGCTGGAGGGTGGTCAGCACCGGGTTGACCATCGACTGGAGCAGGACGAACGAGATGACGCCCACCGCGATGACTGCGTAGGTCACCTGGTAGCGGGCGCGCGGCGGAGCGGTGTCCGGGGTCACGGGGCTGGTGGTCCTCTGTTCTCGTCGCCCGTTCCAGTGGTTGCCGGGCGCAACCGAAGATACGGGCCCGTCCGGTGCCCCGCCGGGTCCCGGACGCCGGTGTGAGCTACTCCTCGCCCGTGCCGGCGACCGTGCCGCCGGGGACGAGGGCGGCCTGCGGGTGGCGGGTCGGCACGTCGGGCTCGCTGTGGGTCAGCGGATCGCGCCGGACCCGGGGGACGAGCAGCGTCGCGCCGGCCGCGGCCAGGGTCGCCAGCGCCAGCATCCCGAAACCGACGGTGTAGCCGCTCTCGGCGGGCAGCCCCGTCGCGCCGGCGTGGGCGGTGACGACGGTCGACATCAGCGCCGAGCCGATCGCGCCGCCGACCGTGCGGATGTTGGCGTTCATCCCGCTCGCGACGCCGGTCTGCTCCGGCGGGACCGCGGCCACCACGAGGTTGGCCATCGCCGCGAAGGAGGCGCCGAAGCAGATGCCGATCAGCACCGCGGCGACGCAGGCCTGCCAGAAGTGGTCGTGCGCGAGGCTCATCGTCCCGTAGCCGACCGCCCCGGTCAGGAGGCCGACCAGGAGCAGACCCCGCGAGCTGATCCGCGACGCCAGGCGCCCGGCCGCCAGCCCGGTCACGAACGACGCACCGGTCTGGACGAGCATGACCAGCCCGGACTCGCTCACCGTCGAGCCGAAGCCGTAGCCGGCCGACGGCGGCGTCTGCAGGAACTGCGGCAGGAACGCGAACGAGGCGTACATCCCCACCCCGGCCAGGAACGCGACGAGGTTGGCCGTCCAGACCCCGCGCAGCCGCATCATGCCCAGGTCGACCAGGGGGTGGCGGGCCCGCGACTCCGCGAGCAGCCACAGTGCCAGGAACAGCACCGCCCCCGCGAGCAGGCCCAGCACCCGGCCGGAGGCCCACCCCCACTGCGGCGCGCGGCTCAGGCCGAGCAGGAGGCAGACCAGCCAGGCCGACAGCAGGACCGCCGCCGTCCAGCTCACCCCGCCGGGCGCGCGACTGCCGCCCGACGGGAGGAAGGCCACGGCCGCGGCGATGGACACGACGAGCAGCACCAGCGGGACCCAGAACAGTCCCGAGATGCCGAACGCGCTCACGATCGGGCCGGCCAGCGCGACACCCGCGCCGGAGCCGACGGCGGCCAGCGTGGCCAGGCTGCTGATCGCGCCGGCCAGCCGCGCGGCGGGGAAGGAGTCCCGGACGATCCCGAAGGCGAGCGGCAGCACCCCGACGCCGAGCCCCTGGACGACCCGGCCGGCGAGCATGAGCGGCAGCGAGGTGGCCACCGCCGACAGCAGGCACCCGACCGCGGTCACGGACAGGACCGCGACGAACACCGGCTTGCGGCCGAGCATGTCGCCGAGCCGGCCGGCGATGGGTGTGCCGATCGCCGCGGCCAGCAGGGTGGCGGTGAGGATCCAGGTCGCGTCGGCCTGGGTGGTGTCGAGCGCCTCCTGGAAGGTGGCGAGCGCGGGGATGACCAGCGACTGCAGCAGCGCCCCGGCCGTCATCCCGGTGGCCAGGACGAGGAACGTGAGCCGGTGCGAGGACCCGGCCGGACGCCGGCTCACGGGTCGCTCGGCAGGGGCGCCAGGCCCGGCGCCGCGGCCTCCGGCGCGCGGCGGCGGTGGGCACGGCCGGTGTCCGGCATGGCGCGCGTCGCGACCGCGGCGGCGACCATGCCGAGGGTGAGCAGCAGGAAGCCGGTCGTGTAGCCGCCCTCCGTGGGCAGCCCGCCGGGCGGCGCGGTGGACGTCACGACGGTGGCCATGACGGCGGAGCCGATGGCGCCGCCGATGGTGCGGATGTTGGCGTTCATGCCGCTGGCGACACCGGTCTGCTCGCGGGGGACGGCGGTGACGACGATGCTCGCCATCGACGCCTGGGTGACGCCGGCGCCGAAGCCCATGAGGACGAACGCGATGGCGAGCTGCCAGTGCTCGTCGTGGGCGACGGTGACCAGCGCGTAGGCGAGCGCGGTGAGCAGCGTGCCCGCGGTGACGACGTTGCGGGGCCCGAAGCGCTGCCCCAGCCGCCCGGCGACCAGGCCCGCGCAGAACCCCGCCGCGGTCTGCGGCAGCAGCGCCAGCCCGACCTCGCCGATCGAGGCGCCGAACCCGTACCCGGCCTCGGGCGGCGTCTGCAGGAACTGCGGGATGAACGCGAACGCGGCGAAGATCGTCAGGCCCACGAGGAGGGCGATCAGGTTCGCCGTCCACACCGCCCGCAGCCGCATCATCCGCATGTCTATCAGCGGCTGCGCCGATCGGGACTCGACGGTGATCCACAGCGCGAGCAGCACCGCACCGCCGACGAGGAGGCCGACCACGGGCGGGGAGCCCCAGCCCCACGAGGTCGCGCGGCTGACCCCGAGGAGCACGCACACCAGCCAGGCGGACAGCAGCAGGGCCGCCCCCCAGTTCACCCGCCCGGGCGTCCGGACCCGGGACTCCGGGACGACCCGGAAGGCGACCGCCGCCGCGAGCACCCCGACCACCATCGGCAGCCAGAAGAGCCAGTCCAGGCCCAGCGCCGAGTCGATGGGCCCCGCGATCACCAGGCCCAGGCCGGAGCCGACGGCGATGAGCGAGGACAGCACACCGATCGCCGTCGCCACGCCGCCCTCGGGGTACTCGTCGCGCAGGATGCTGTAGCCGAGCGGGATGACGCCGCCGCCGACCCCCTGCAGGACCCGGCCGGCGATCATCAGCGGCATGGCACCGGCCAGCGCGGACAGCAGGCAGCCGAGGCTCAGCACGAGGAGCACCGAGACGAACATGCGGCGCTTGCCGAACATGTCGCCGAGGCGGCCGACGATCGGTGTCGCCACCGCGGCGGCCAGCAGGTTCGCGGTGAGCACCCAGGTGATGTCGGCCTGCGTCGTGCCCAGCTCGGTCTGCAGCACCGGCAGCACGGGGATGACCATCGACTGGAGCAGCGAGTAGGCGCACAGGCCCGCGGCCAGCACCACGAAGGTGACCCGGTGCGAGGTGCGTCCCGCCGCCTCCCGGCCCATGAGTCCCTCCCCGCCCGCCGACCGGTGGTTGGTACCACCAACTCAGCACTGTGACAGGCGCCCGCGAGCCGGGCGGCGCGGGCCCCGGCGCGTCGCCGCCGCCGGCCGGAGTGGCTCCTCCGGGTGACGCGGTTCAGTTGTGCGCCACGGATGCCGATGGAGGGGAGTCACCTCCGGAAGGGGTCCCACGTGCGTCACCAGCGCTCGGCAGCCGAGCAGCAGATCGCCGACCTGCTCGGCACGGCGCGCTCGTCCCTCGGGATGAGCGTCGCCTTCCTCAGCCGGTTGGACGGGACCACGCAGCACCTGGAGGTCGTGGACGCGTCCGCGCCCGCGTCGGTGCTCGTGCACGAGGGCGCGAAGGTGGTCCAGGAGACCTCCTTCTGCCAGGCGATCATCGACGGGCGGCTGCCCGCGGTGATCCCGGACGTGCGGCGCTCCCCGCTCGCGATGTCGCTGCCGGCGGCGCGCATCCCGCGCATCCGCAGCTACGTCTCGGCCCCGGTCCGGCTCAGCGACGGCACCCTGTACGGCACCTTCTGCGCGTTCGGGTTCAGCTCCGACCCCGAGCTCGGCAAGCGGGACCGGGCGCTCATGGACGTCCTCGCCGGCGCCGCGGCCGTCCTCGTCGAGCCCGAGGTGCGCGACCAGGAGCGGCGCAGCGACATCGACGCCCGCCTCGACCCCGTCGTCGCCGGCGGCGGGCCGACCGTCGTCCTCCAGCCGATCGTCGACCTCGCCACCGGCGCCCGGGTCGGCGCCGAGGCGCTCAGCCGCTTCCCGGCCGCCTGGGCCAAGGCACCCGACGTCGTCTTCGCCGAGGCCCACAGCGTCGGCCGCGGGCACGAGCTGGAGATCCTCGCCCTGCAGCGCGCCGCGGCCCACCTGGACCGGGTCGACGGCTACGTGGCGATGAACGTCTCCCCCGCCACGCTGCTGACCCCCCGGTTCGCCGACCTGCTCGCGACCCTGCCGCTGTCCCGCGTGCTGCTCGAGCTCTCCGAGCACGACCCGGTGGAGGACTACGACGCCCTGTCCACCGTGCTGCTGCCGTTCCGGGCCGCCGGCCTCCGGCTGGCCGTCGACGACGTCGGCGCCGGCTTCTCCTCGCTGCGGCACATCGTGGTCACCTCGCCGGACGTGCTGAAGCTCGACCGCAGCATCGTCGCCGGCGTGGGCGAGGACGCGGTGCTGCGCACCCTGGTCGGGTCGCTGGTCACCTTCGGGCACGGCTGCGGCGCGACGCTCGTCGCCGAGGGCGTGGAGACGGCCGACGACGCCGACACCCTGCTCGCCCTGGGCGTCGACCTGGGTCAGGGCTGGTTCTTCGGCCGTCCGGGGCCGGCCGAGGCCCTGGCGCCCGCCGCTCAGTCGTACTCCGGGCCCATCGAGCCGGTCCTCAGCTCGCCGGCCCGGGTGTAGGCGCAGAGGAGGACACCCGCGGGCGTGGCCGACGACGAGGTCAGCCGCCACGTGCCGGCGCGGATGCCGTCTCCGAACAGCCGCTTGCCGGTGCCCAGCGCCACCGGGGAGACCACCAGCCGCAGCTCGTCGACGAGGTCCTCGGCCAGCAGGGTCTGCACCAGGCCGGCGCTGCCGTGCACCTGGAGCTCGCCGTCGCCGCTCTCCTCGAGCGCCCGCACCGCGGTGGGCACGTCCCCCTCCAGCAGCCGGGCGTGCGCCCACTCCAGGGGGCCGGTCAGCGTGCGCGAGGCGACGTGCTTGGGCAGCCCGTTGAGCGCCTTCGAGATCGGGTCGTCGGCCGGCACCTGCGGCCAGGACCCGGCGAAGATCTCGTAGGTGCCGCGGCCGAGGAGGAACGCGCCCGCCGGCTCGAACCAGGCCTGCATCTGCGCCTCGAGCACCTCGTCGAAGTGCGGCACCAGCCAGCCGCCGTACCGGAACCCGCCCGAGGTGTCCTCGTCGGGCCCGCCGGGGGCCTGCACCACGCCGTCCATGCTCGTGAACATCGTGACCACCAGTGGGCGCACGGCTCTCCCTCCCCCGCCCGCGCGGTGCGGGCGGCGTCAGGGCAGACCGCGGCCCCGGGCCGAAGTCATCGGCCGGCGGTCAGCGGGAGATCCGGTAGACGACGTGGTCGGGCGGGTCGACCGGGTTGTCCGGCGTCAGCGGGCCCTCGGCGACGCGGGTGAAGCCGGCCCGTTCCAGCGCCCGCCACGAGGCGACGTTGCCGGCCGCCACCGGGACGACGACGTCGCGGGCGGCCGGGTACCGCGCCCACCCCTCCGCCACGAACGCCGCGATCGCCGCCGCGCCGGCGCCCCGGCCGCGCATCGACGGCTCCCCGATCAAGTAGTCGATGCTCAGGGCGCTGTCGGGCACCGGGTACACGGGCGCCAGTTCGGTGACGTACTCCGGGTTGTCGGCGAAGGTGTACCGCTGCAGCAGCCCGAACGGCCGCCCCTCCGCGCAGGCCAGCTCCACCTCGGTGGGGTCCGCGCCGTCCAGCACCGGCCCGAAGTCGGTCTCGATCGCCTCCGGCGAGGGGTCGTGCGCCCACCACCGGGCGACGAGCGGCTCGGCCAGCCAGCGCGCCAGCAGCGGCAGGTCGGCGCGCTCGAGCGGGCGGAACACGACCTCGAGGCCCGGCACCCGGGCCAGCGTAGGGACCCCGGGGGCACCGGCGGCGGCTCGCACGGGCGGAGGTGGAGGAGCGGGGGTAGAGAGGGAGCCATGTCCAAGACCTGGTTCATCACCGGCGCCTCCCGTGGCTTCGGCCGCGAGTGGGCCGCCGCCGCCCTGGAGCGCGGCGACCGCGTCGCGGCCACCGCCCGCGACACCGCCACCCTCGACGACCTCGTGCAGCGGTACGGGGACGCCGTCCTCCCGCTGCAGCTCGACGTCGCCGACCGCGAGGCCGACGCCGCCGCGGTCCGGCAGGCGCACGACACGTTCGGCCGGCTCGACGTCGTGGTCAACAACGCCGGCTACGGGCAGTTCGGGATGGTCGAGGAGGTCAGCGAGGCCGAGGCGCGGGCGCAGTTCGACGTGAACCTCTTCGGCGCGCTGTGGATCTCCCAGGCCGCACTGCCGCTGATGCGGGCGCAGGGCTCGGGCCACGTGCTGCAGGTGAGCTCGATCGGCGGCATCGTGGCGCTACCCAACATCGGCATCTACAACGCCTCGAAGTGGGCGCTGGAGGCGTTCAGCCAGTCGATGGCCACCGAGGTCGCCCAGTTCGGCATCAAGGTCACGATCATCGAGCCCGCGGGGTACTCCACCGACTGGTCGGGCTCGTCGGCCCGGCACGCCGAGCCGGACGCCGCCTACGACTCCTTCCGGGAGAAGGTCACCGCCACCCGCGCCAAGGCCGCGCAGTCGGCCGGCGACCCGGCGGCCACCGCGGCCGCCGTCCTGCGGCTCGTCGACGCCGAGGAGCCCCCGCTGCGGGTCTTCTTCGGCAGGGCGCCGCTGGCGATGGCCACCAAGGAGTACGAGCGGCGCCTGGCCACCTGGCGGGAGTGGGAGGAGCTGTCGGTCGCGGCGCACGGCGGCTGATCGCGGCCGGCTGCCGGCACCGATCGGCCCTACGGTCGGCGGCATGACGCTCTCCGCGACCGCCGGCCAGGCGCTCGGGGCCCGCATCCGGGCGCAGCAGCTGGACCGGGACACCGGCACCGTCGACGACACCGCCGTCCTGGACATCGGCGTCCAGGACACCGGGCCCGACGGCGGGCTCTGGGCGCTCGCACTGCGCGGGGTCACCCCGGAGGCCGCCGAGCTGGCCACCGTCTGGACGATCCGCGGGGCGCCGCACCTCTACCGGCGGGCCGACCTGCCGGCGGTGGCGGCGGCCACCGCGCCGTTCTCCGAGGCCGACGCCGCCAAACGGGTCTTCGACGCCGCCAAGCCGCTCAAGGCGGCCGGCATCCCGGTGCTGGCCGGGCTGGACATCGTGGCCGCCGCGATGCGCTCGATCGTCGCCGAGCCGATGGTCAAGGGCGAGATGTCGGGGCGGCTGTCGACGGTCCTCGACGAGCCGTACCTGCGCCACTGCCGCCCGTGCGACGCGATCCACCCGCACGAGCAGACGTTCCGGCTGGCCGCCCTGCGGGCCGGGCTGGAGCTGCAG
Source organism: Trujillonella endophytica (assembly GCF_019799905.1). GTDB lineage: Bacteria > Actinomycetota > Actinomycetes > Mycobacteriales > Geodermatophilaceae > Trujillonella > Trujillonella endophyticus_A. The sequence goes on from NZ_JABGCI010000001.1 coordinate 22,119, forward strand.
CCGGGCACCTCGCCGCCGGTGCTGCAGCCGGTGCCGGGGCTCGTCCCGGCCGAGACGGTGCCCGAGCGGTTCGACGTCGTGCGCGCGTACCTGCGCCTGCTCGGGCCGGCCACGCCCCAGCACGTCGCCGGCTACCTCGACGCCCCGGTGAAGGACGTCCGGGCGCGCTGGCCCGCCGACGCCGTCGAGGTGGACGTCGACGGCGAGCGACGCTGGACGCTGGACGCCGACGCCCTCGCCGCCGACCCACCTGACGTCACCCGGCTGCTCGGGCCCTTCGACCTGTTCCTGCAGGCGCGCGACCGAGAGCTGCTCGTGCCCGACGAGGAGCGGCGCAAGGCGATGTGGCCGGTGCTGGGCCGCCCGGGCGCGGTGCTGTCGGGCGGCGCGCTCGCCGGGACGTGGCGGCCGCGCAAGGCCGGGTCGTCGCTGACCGTCGCCGTCGAGCCGTGGTCACGGCCGACGGCGGCGCTGCGGAGCGCGGTCGACGAGCAGGCCGAGCGGCTCGCGGCCTTCCGGGGCGTCCGGCTCAAGGCCGTCGAGTACGCCTGAGCCGACCGGTGCGGGCTTCAGCCGACGGTGTCTCATCGCTAAGGTTCTGCCCATGGACGCCGCGCGCCGGATCCGCATCGGCATCGACACCGGCGGGACGTTCACCGACGTCGTCGCCGTCGACGAGGAGACCGGGCGGACGGCGACCACCAAGACGCCCTCCACCCCCGCCGACCCGGCCGAGGGCTTCCTCGCCGGCGTCCGCAAGGTGCTCGACCTGATGGGCCTGACCGGCGAGTCGGTCACCGCGGTCAGCCACGGGACGACGGTCGCCACGAACCAGCTGCTCGAGGGCAAGATCGACCGGATCGGCTTCATCACCACCGAGGGCTACGAGTCGGTGCTGGAGATCGCCCGCCAGTCGGTCCCCGACGGCTACGGCAACAGCTACTTCTGGGTCAAGCCGCCGCGGATCGTGCCGGCCGACCTGGTGCGCACCGTCCGCGGCCGGCTGGACGTGAGCGGCGCCGAGGTGCGGCCGTTCGACCGGGACGACGCCGTCGCCGCCGCCCGCTTCTTCCGCGACGCCGGCATCACCACGGTCGGCGTCTGCTTCCTGCACGCCTACGCGAACGACGCCCACGAGCGGGCGATGCTCGAGGTGCTGCACGAGGAACTGCCCGGCGCGGTCGTGTCGCTGTCGAGCGAGGTCCTGCGCGAGTACCGGGAGTACGAGCGGTCGGTGACCACGCTGGTCGACGCCGCGGTCAAGCCCCGGGTCGGCGCCTACGTCACCAACATCCGCGCCCGGCTGGACGAGATCGCGCCGGGGGTGCCGTTCTACGTGATGAAGAGCAACGGCGGGGTGCTGTCGGCCGAGGAGGTCGTGCACCAGCCGATCACCACGATGCTCTCCGGCCCGGCGGCGGGAGCGCTCGGCGCGGCGCTGATCGCCGGCGCGGCCGGCTTCGACCGGGTGCTGACCTGCGACGGCGGCGGCACCTCGACCGACGTCACCGTGGTCGTCGACGGGGAGCCGACGCTCACCACCGAGGGCTCGGTCGGCGCCTACCCGAGCAAGATCCCGATGATCGACGTCGTCACCGTCGGCGCCGGCGGCGGCTCGATCGCCTGGCTGTCGCCCGAGGGCACGCTCAAGGTCGGCCCGCAGTCGGCCGGCGCCGATCCCGGCCCGATCTGCTACCCGGACGGCGGTGACCGGCCCACGGTCACGGACGCGCACGTCGTTCTCGGGCGGATCCCGCCGCACCTGCTCGGCGGGGAGATCCCGTTGTCGGTGGAGGCGGCCCGCGCCGGCCTCGAGGCGCTCGGCGAGGAACTCGACCTGTCCCTGGAGCGCACCGCCACCGGGATCCTCGAGATCTCCGCGTGGAACCAGGCCAACGCGCTGCGTCAGGTGACCGTGGCCCGCGGCCTCGACGTCCGCGACTTCACGCTCACCACCTTCGGCGGCTCCGGCTCGCTGCTGGCCTGCCGGCTGATGGACGTCCTCGGCCTCCCCCGCACGCTGGTGCCGCCGAACCCCGGCAACGTCAGCGCGTTCGGGCTGCTCACCGTCGACGTGCGCAACGACTACGTGCAGACCGTCGTCTCCCGGCATGCGGACCTGGACCTCGAGCGGGTGCGGTCGGTGTACGCCGGCCTCGAGGAGAAGGCGCGCGACGCGCTCGACGGCGAGGGTTTCCCCCGCGACGAGCAGCGCATGCAGCGGACGGCGGACCTCCGCTACGTCGGCCAGGCGTTCGAGGTGCGCGTCCCCGTGGCGGACGGCGGGCTCGACGCAGCGGATGTCGAGCAGGCCTGCCAGGACTTCCATGCCGCACACCGCCGGCTGTACGGCTACGACTTCGCCACCGACCCGCGCCAGGCGGTCGAGTGGGTCAACCTGAGGGTGAGCGGGATCGGGCCGATCCGCCGTCCCGACCTGGTGGAGCTCCCTCCCGGCGAGGGCGGGACGGACCGGGCCGTCACGGGCTCGCGGCGGGTGTTCTTCGACGACTGGGTGGACACCCCCACCTACGACCGGACGCGGCTCGCCCCGGGCGACGTGGTCGCCGGACCGGCCGTCATCGAGGAGTTCGGCTCGACGGTGCCGGTGCACCCCGGTTTCGCGGCCACCGTCGACACCTACGGCAACCTGCTGCTCACGAGGGAGGACGCGGCGTGACCGAGACCCAGAAGGTGGACGCCGACCCCGTCCTCGTGGAGATCGTCGCGGGCACCCTAGCCGCGATCGAGCGCGAGGTGGAGACGGCGATCGGGCGCACGTCGCGCTCGCCGATGATCCGGGACGCGCACGACTTCCGTGCCGGCATCCACGACCGGCAGTTGCGCAAGCTCACCGGCCGCTCGTACTCGGCGCTGGTGCACCCGGTGGTGCGCGACTACCCGATCGAGACGATGAACGTCGGTGACGTCTTCTTCCACAACGACGTCTACCTCTCCGAGGGCGGGATCGGGCACCTGCCCGACCTGTGCGTGACCGTTCCGGTGTTCGCGTCGGTCGACGGGGAGGCTGGGCCCGAACTGCAGGTCGTGGCCTTCGTGCAGGCCTTCGGCCACCACGACGACATCGGCGGCTCGGTGCCGGGCTCGATGCCGTCGGCGGCGACGTCGGTGTTCGAGGAGGGGCTGATGGTCCCGCCGATCAAGCTGTGGGACCGCGGCGTGCCCAACGAGAGCGCGCTCAAGATCATGACCCGGAACTCGCGGATGCCCGACTCGCTGGCCGCGGACCTGGACGCGGAGTGCTCGGCGTGCCTGGCCGGCGCGCGGCGGCTGGGCGAGCTGTTCGACCGGTACGGCGTGGCCGCCGTGGAGGCCTGCTTCGAGGCCGTCCTGGCCAACTCCACCGAGGTGTACCGGCGGGAGATCCTGTCGCAGATCCCCGACGGCACCTACGTCTGGGAGGACTACGCCGAGCACGACGGCGTCGAGGAGCCCCAGCTCCACCGGCAGCGGATCACGCTGACCATGGACTCCTCCGCGGAGGTGCCGCTGGTCATCGACTTCACCGGCACCGGGCCGCAGGCCAAGGGCCCCATCAACCACTGCGGCGACTACGCCGACGGCAACTTCCTGAAGAAGTGGCTGGCGCCGGTGCTGCGCAACCTCGCCGCGACGCCGGAGCGGATGGCGCAGCTCGACGTCAACGAGGGCGTCGTCCCGCTGATCGAGATGCGCTTCCCGGAGAAGGGCACGCTGCTCACCCCGATCTTCCCCGCGCCGACCAACGCGCGGACGTTCGTCATCCTGCGGCTGCTGGGTGTGCTGGCCGGGGTGCTGGCGAAGGCGACCGGCGGCCGGATGCCCGCCGACCAGGAGACGATCCGCTACACCGGCGTCTACGGCACCGACGCCGCGGGCCAGCCGTACCTCATGCGCGAGGTGCTGGGCGGCGGCTCGGGCGGGCGGTACTACGCCGACGGCGAGGACACCATCCACGTCGTCCCCGACTCCCGGAACCTGCCGACGGAGTTCACCGAGTCCCGCTTCCCGCTGCGGGTCGAGCGGCTCGGGCTGGCGGTGGACTCCGGCGGGCCGGGGCGGTACCGCGGCGGCTGCGGGTACGAGAAGGACATCCGGGTGCTGCGCGACGCGCACTTCATGTCGATCGCCGACCGCTCCATCCTCGCCTGCTGGGGCGTCAACGGCGGCAGGGCGGGCCGGCCGTTCTCGATCACCGTCGACCCGGGCGGGCCCGACGAGCGCGAGGTCGACGCCCTCGCCGACGCCGAGCCGCTCCCGGCCGGCACGGTGGTCCGGATCCGGACCACCGGCGGCGGCGGCTGGGGCGACCCGCTGGAGCGGCCGGTCGGGGAGGTGCTGCGCGACATCGCGTGGCGCAAGGTGTCGGTGGCCGGTGCCCGCGCCGACTACGGCGTGGTCGTACGGGAGGACGGCTCGGCCGACGAGGACGCGACCGCGGCGCTGCGGGACGAGCTGCGCGCGGCGCGGACCGGCGACGAGCCGTTCTTCGACCGCGGCCCCGGCTACGCGCGCCTGTCCGGCGGGGCCGCGTTCAACGAGTTCGACGTCCTCTAGGAACTCCCCCCCAGCGCTGTCGTGCTCTGCGTACCCGTGGACGCAGAGCACAGGGATTCTCTGTGCTCTGCCTCCCGGTGCACTCAGAGCACGACGATGCGGGGAGTACCCCCGGACGCGTGGCCGGGCGTCCCGGGGCGGGGCAGGCTGGTCCCATGAGCGAACCGCGCGAGGACGCCGACGAGCCGAACAACCTGCGCCCGGGTCAGCACGACGAGGGTGGCCACGGCGGGATGGCCACGCGCGAGCTGGAGGCGAAGGAGAGGGAAGAGGCCGAGCGGGAGGACTGAGCCGGTCAGCCCGCCCTGCGGCGCAGGGCCTCGGCGGTCGCCGCGTCGGCGGGCAGGAACGCCTCGACGCTCAGCTCCGCGGCGGTGACGTCGACGGCGGTGCCGAAGGTGGTCACGGTGCTCACGAACGACAGGACGCCGCCGTCGCCGGTGCGCAGCCGCAGCGGGACGACGATGCCGTCCGGCGTCGACCGGTCCACGGTGCCCGGCAGCGCGGAGAGCTCCCGGTGCAGCGCGGCCAGCCCGGGATCGCCGGTCAGGTGCGCCTCCCGGCCCAGCCGGTGCAGCACGTGCCCGCGCCACTGCGGCAGGTTGGCGATCCGCGGCGCCAGCCCCTCGGGGTGCAGGCTCAGCCGCAGCACGTTCACCGGCGGCTCCAGCAGATGCGCGGCCGCCCCCTCGACCAGCAGGGGGACGGTCGCGTTGGCCATGACCAGCTCCCACGCACGGTCGACGACCAGCGCCGGGTACGGCTCGTAGGCGGTCAGCACGAGATCCAGCGCGCGGGTGACCGCGGCCATGTCCGGGTGGTCCAGGTCGCGGTGCCCGTAGGCGGGGGCGAAGCCGGCGGCCAGCAGCAGCTCGTTGCGCTCCCGCAGCGGCACCTCCAGCTGCTCGGCCAGGTGCAGCACCATGTCGCGGCTGGGCCGCGCGCGGCCGGTCTCGACGAAGCTCAGGTGCCGGGTGGACACCCCGGCCTCGCTCGCGAGGTCGAGCTGGGAGAGCCGGCGGCGCTGCCGCCAGTCGCGCAGCAGTCGTCCCACGGGCGGGTGCACGGCGGTGGTCACGCCGCGGACGCTAGCGAGGCCAGGGTGCGCTGTCCCTTACCCGGCAGGTAATCGACGCCGTTCCCTCGGCTGGCCACGGTCGTGGCATGACATCCACCACCGCCACCCGTCGTCCCCTCGACCTGCTCCGGCTGGTGCTCCGCCTGGACGCCGCCGTCACCGGTGCCAACGGCGCCGCCTACCTGCTCGCCGCTCCCCTGCTGGACGACCTGCTCGGTGTCCCGTCCGGGGCGCTGCGCGGGCTCGGCGCCTTCCTGCTGGTCTACGCCGGCGGGCTCGCCCTCGTCGCCGCCCGTCCGGTCGTGTCCCCGGTCGCCACCGAGGCCGTCATCGGCGCCAACGTCCTGTGGGCGGTGGGCAGCGTCGCTCTCGTCGTCGCCGGTGGCTTCGCGCTCACCGGCGTCGGCACGGCCTGGGTGCTGCTGCAGGCCGCCGTCGTCGCGGGCTTCGCCGCGCTCCAGCTCACCGCCCTCCGCCGTCCGTGAACCACCCACCCCAGAGGAGAACCCCGTGACCGCCACTCCCACCCACGCCGAGCGCTACCTGGCCGCCTGGAACGAGATCGACCCCGCTGCCCGCCGGGCGGCCGTCGACGAGGTCTTCGCCGCCGACGCCAGGTACACCGATCCGCTGGTGGACGCGGAGGGCCGCGACGCCATCGACGCGACCATCGCCGCCGTCCAGCAGCAGTTCCCCGGGTTCGTCTTCCGGCTGGCCGGCCCGGCCGACGCCCACCACGACCAGGTGCGTTTCACGTGGCACCTGGGGCCGGAGGGCGCAGAGCCGCCGATCACCGGCTTCGACGTCGCGGTCGTCGACGGCGACGGCCGGATCCGCACGGTGCTCGGCTTCCTGGACCGGGTGCCGGGCTGACCCCGGCCTCACCCCCCCCGGCGCCACCAGCGGCGCCGGGGTGGCTGCGGCAGCGGCTCCGGCTCGGGGGCCGGCGGCGGGCGGTCGCGCCGCCAGCCCTCGACGAGCGCCTCGACGTCGGCCAGGCCCGGCACCGGCGCCCACCGGCTCTCCTGCGGTCGGCGCCAGAAGGCCTCGACGCGCGCGTTGTAGTCCTCGGCCATGGCCCGGACGGCGTCCTCGCGGGTCAGCCGCGCCGCCCGCCCGGGCAGCTCGTCGCGCTCCCGGCGCAGCCGCAGACCCGGCGGCAGCATGTCCGCGGTCTCCACGCCCTCGCGGCGCGCCTTGGCCAGTGCCCAGTCGTAAGCGGTCTGCTCGGGGTCGATCCGCAGCGGCTCCCCCGCGCCCGGCAGGCCGGTGAAGGCCCCGCGCTCCTGCGCCTGCCTGATCTGCTGTTCCACCCACGTCTCGAAGGAGAGCCCCGTGGGCTTCCGGTCGGTCATCACCCTCCATGGTCCCCGGTCTGCGAGGGTCGGGCCATGAGGACGAGGCCATGAGGACGAGGGCATGAGGACGACGAGCAGCCGCGAGGTCTACCGCAACCCGTGGATCCGGGTGCGCGAGGACACCGTCGAGCGCGAGGACGGCTCGACCGGCGTCTACGGCGTGGTCGAGAAGCCTAACTTCGCGATCGTCCTCCCGGCGGAGCGGGACGGCTTCTGGCTGGTCGAGCAGTACCGCCACCCGGTCGGCCGCCGCGCGTGGGAGTTCCCGCAGGGCACGTGGGGCCAGGGCAGCGACGGGACGCCGGAGGAGCTCGCCCGCGCCGAACTCGCCGAGGAGACGGGCCTGCGCGCGGGCACGGTGCGCCACCTGGGCCACCTCGACCTCGCGTCCGGGATGTCGACCCAGGAGTTCGACGTGTGGCTGGCCACCGACCTGACCCCGGGGCCGACCGCCCGGGAGGCCACCGAGGCGGACATGCGGCACGCCCTCGTCCCCGAGGCCGAGCTGCGGACGATGGTCCGCGAGGGCCGCTTCACCGACGGCCCGTCGCTGGCGGCCTGGTCGCTGCTCCTCCTCGACCGCCTCTGACGGCCCCGGTGCAGGGGCCCGCCGCGAGGGAGCGAGCGGTGGGGGGCACCGGGGTCCTCCATCAGGCGGCGCGGAGGGAGCGCAGGGCGCCGGTGACGCGGAGCAGCTCGTCGAGCATCGCCTTGGCGCCGGCCTCGAGCTCGGCGTTGGCCGTGAAGACGCCGTCGTCGCCGAGGAACTGTGGGAAGAAGGGGATCGACACAGCCTCGGGCACCGGGTGCACGCGGAGGGCGGCCAGCACCGGCTTCAGCGCCGTCGCCGCGCGCAGGCCCGCCGACACCCCGCCGTAGGAGACCAGCCCCGCGGCCTTGTCGGCCCACTCGGCGTGCAGGTGGTCGAGCGCGTTCTTCAGCGACGCGGGGTAGGAGTGGTTGTACTCCGGCGTCACGAACACGAAGGCGTCACCCCGGGTGACCGTGGCGCTCCAGTCCCGCGTCGCCTGGTGCACGTACTGCCCGAGGCGGGGGTGGTTCGGCTCGTCGAACAGCGGCAGGCCCACCTCGGCCAGGTCCACGAGCTCCACGTCGAACCCGCCGTGCGCCCGCGCCGTCTCCTCGACCCAGCGGGCGATCGCGATGCCCTTCCGGCCGGGACGGGTGCTGGCGGCGACCACCTGCAGGACGGGACGGGACACGGGTGCTCCTCGGGACGGCGTTGGTTGCGCTCTCAACCGAACACCCGGGACGGCGTCCGCGCCAGCCGCCGTGACCGACGTCGCAACCCCGCGCGCTCACGCCCGGGGCGGGCGGCGCGGCAGAGTGGACCCACGTGCCACCCGCCCTGCTCTCGCTGCGCCCGACCCGACCCGCCTGGCTGTCCCCCCGGGTCGCCCGCACCGAGGTGCTCGCCGGCCTCGTCGTCGCCCTCGCGCTGATCCCCGAGGCCATCAGCTTCTCGATCCTCGCCGGGGTCGACCCGCAGGTCGGGCTCTTCGCCTCGTTCACCATGGCGGTCGTCATCGCCTTGACCGGCGGCCGCCCGGCCATGATCAGCGCGGCCACCGGGGCGATCGCCCTGGTCATCGCGCCGCTCGTGGCGGAGCACGGGCTCGGCCACCTCATCGCCGCGGTGATCCTCGGCGGGATCGTGCAGATCCTGCTGGCCGCCGCCGGGGTCGCGAAGCTGATGCGGTTCATCCCGCGCAGCGTCATGGTGGGCTTCGTCAACGCGCTGGCGATCCTCATCTTCAGCGCGCAGGTGCCGCACCTGCTCGGCGTCCCGTGGCTGGTCTACCCCATGGTGGCCGCGGGCCTGGCGATCATCTTCGGGCTCCCCCGCCTCACGACCGCCGTCCCGGCGCCGCTGATCGCGATCGTCCTGCTCACCGGCCTCACCGTGCTGGCCGGCTGGGAGCTGCCCGACGTCGGCGACGAGGGCGCGCTGCCCGACAGCCTGCCGTTCCTCGCGCTGCCCGACGTGCCGCTCACATGGGAGACGCTGACGATCGTCGCGCCGTACGCGCTCGGCGTGGCGTTCGTCGGGCTCATGGAGTCGCTGATGACGGCGAAGCTGGTCGACGACATCACCGACACCCACTCGGACAAGACCCGCGAGTCGTGGGGCCAGGGCGTGGCCAACATCGTCACCGGCTTCTTCGGCGGCATGGGCGGCTGCGCCATGATCGGCCAGACGATGATCAACGTGCGGTCCGGTGCCCGGACCCGGCTGTCGACCTTCCTCGCCGGCGTCTTCCTGCTGCTGCTGGTCGTGGTCCTGGGCGACGTCGTCGCGATCATCCCCATGGCCGCCCTCGTCGCCGTGATGGTCTTCGTGTCGATCGCCACGTTCGACTGGCACAGCCTGCGCACGATCCACCGGATGCCCAAGAGCGAGACGACGGTGATGCTGGCGACCGTCGCTGTCACCCTGGTGACCCACAACCTGGCGATCGGCGTCGGCGTCGGTGTCCTGGTCGCCTGCGTGCTCTTCGCCCAGCGCATCGCGCACCTCGTCGACGTCCATCGTGTCGTCGAGGACGGCACCGCCCGGTACACGGTCGACGGCGCGCTGTTCTTCGCGTCGAGCAACGACCTGTACACGCAGTTCCAGTACGCCGACGACCCCGCGGAGGTGGTGATCGACCTGTCGGACGCCCACGTCTGGGACGCCTCCACGGTGGCAGCCCTCGACGCGATCACGCACAAGTACGGGACCCGCGGCAAGCGGGTGCAGATCGTCGGCCTCGAGGGGCACTCGGCGGCTCGCTACGAACGGCACACCGGCCGCCTCACCGGAGCGCACTGACCCCGGCCGCGATCCGATCGTGACTTGACCCCCGGGCGCGGCTCGTGCCGCTGACCGGCGGCGACGCAGAGCGTGGCGACCCTCCACCGAACGGGTGATCCGGTCCCCGGGAACGCAGCGGGGGGCGTGGGGAGCCCGCAGGCTGGCCGTCGTGCCGCTGACCGTCCCCGGCCTGCCGGACCTGCCGCCCGACCTCGCCGGTCCGGTCGCCGTCCAGCTGGCCAAGCCCGCCCGCAGCCTCCCGGCGGCCGGCGCGCTGCCCGGGGGCTGCGTGTACGAGCCCAAGTGGGACGGCTACCGGCTGGTCGTCGTCCGGACGGCGCGGAGCACCCGGCTGTGGTCCAAGCAGGGGCGCGACCTCACCGACCGCTTCCCCGACGTCGCCGCCGCCGCGCTCGCCCAGCTGTCCGCCGGCACCGTCGTCGACGGCGAGGTCGTCATCTGGCACGACGACCGGCTGGACTTCGGCCTGCTGCAGAAGCGCATGGTCACCGCCCCGGGCCGGATCGCCGCCCAGGTCGCGGCAGCCCCCGCGTCCTACGTGGCGTTCGACCTGCTGGCCACCGGCGGAGCCGACCTGCGGCGGCGCACGCTGCGCCAGCGGCGCGCGGAGCTCGAGCGGCTCGCGCAGCGCTGGGCGCCGCCGCTGCAGCTGTCCCCCCTCACGGCCGATCCCGCCGAGGCGCGGCAGTGGTCCCGCGACTTCCGCGCCGCCGGGGTGGAGGGGCTGGTCGCCAAGGGCGCCGGCACCCGCTACGCGCCCGGCCGGCGGGAGTGGGTGAAGGTCAAGTCGTGGGAGACCACGGAGGTGCTCGCCGGCGGCGTCATCGGGTCCCTGGACCGGCCGAGCCAGCTGGTCGCCGCCCGCTACCGGGACGGCGAGCTGGTCGTCGTCGGCCGCACCAGCCCGCTGACCCCCGCGGCCGCCGAGGAGCTGGCCGCCGTCCTGGTCCCCGCCGGCGCCGACCACCCGTGGCCCGACCGGATCGGCACCGGCCGCTTCGGCGGCGGCCGGCTCAGCGTCCCGCTGACCCGGGTGCGGCCCGACGTCGTCGTCGAGGTCAGCGCGGACGCCGCGCTGCAGGCGGGCGTCTTCCGGCACCCGCTGCGCTTCGTGCGCACCCGGCCGGACCTGCAGCCCGACGACGTCCCGCCGATCGGCTGAGCGACCTCAGGGGTGCTGCGGCAGCCGGCCCAGCGTCACGAGGAACCGGCGCAGCAGGCCGGCCAGCTGGGCGAGCTCGTCGTCGGTGAGCCCGGCCAGCAGGCGCCGCTCGGTCTCCAGGTGGTCGGGCAGCGCGGCGTCCAGCGCGGCCCGCCCGGCAGCGGTGAGCGTGACGACGACGCCGCGGCCGTCGGACTCGCTGCGGGTGCGGGTGATCAGCCCGCGCTCCTCCAGCCGGTCCAGCCGCTGGGTGATCGCGCCGGAGGTGACCAGCGCCGTCCGCATCAGCGCCGTCGGAGTGAGCTGGTACGGCGGCCCGGCCCGGCGCAGCGCGGCCAGCACGTCGAACGACGGCGCGTCCAGGCCGTGCCGGGCGAAGGTGGCCCGCTGCGCCAGGTGCACCTCGCGCTGCAGCTGGGTGATCCGGCCGATGATCCCCATCGGGGAGCAGTCCAGGTCCGGCCGCTCCCGCGCCCACTGCTCGAGGATCAGGTCGACGGCGTCCGCCGGTCCGCTCACGCGCCGGCACCCAGCAGGTCGGCGAGGTGGTCGGCGTAGGTCCGCGGCGGCCGGCCCAGCAGCGCGGTGGCGACCCGTGGGCTGCCGGTGAAACCGTGCGCCCGGTAGTGGTCGAGCATCGTCCGCCGGCACCGCGCCCGGTAGGAGACGGGCACGTCGCCCGCGGGGACGACGTCGTCGGCGAGGACCTCGCGGCCCACCGCCTCCGCCACCAGCTCGGCCAGCCGCGGGGCGGTGAGGGGCTCGGGCCCGGCCAGCTCGAACGTGCCGCCGTCCAGCCCCTCCTCGGTGAGCAGCACGGCGGCGGCCTCCCCGACGTCGCCCAGGTCGACCAGCGACTGCGCCGTCCGCAGGCCCCAGGTGCTGCGCAGCACGCCGGTCTCGACCGCCCGCTGCACCTCCTCGTCCAGGTTCTGCGCGTAGGCGCACGGCTGGAGCACCCGCCAGGTGACCCCCGCGGTGTCCAGCGCCTGCTCCGCGCGGTCCTTCGCCGCGTGGTGCGGCATCGCGCGGGCCTGGGGACGGAGCACCGAGTGGTAGACCACCCGGCCCACCCCGGCCCGCCGCGCCTCTCCGAACAGGGCGGCCGCGCCCTCGGCCTCGTCCGGGTCGAAGTTGGGCCAGATCAGGTACAGCGCGTCGGCCCCGGCGAGGACCGCCGACCACGAGATCGGCTGCGTCAGCTCCGCCACCACGACCTCGGCACCGAGTGCCTGCAGCTCCGGGCGGGGCCCGCGGCGCCCGACCACCGCGCGCACCGGCACGTCGCGGGCCTGCAGCGCCCTGACGACGGCGGTGCCCGTCCGGCCCCCGGCGGCCGTCACGACGATCACCGGGTCAGTCGATCAGCGCGGAGCCGCCGGATCAAGGCGACGCGTCCGGGGCTCAGCCGAGCGAGGTGCTCAGCCGGACGGTCAGCCCGGGGCCGTCGGCGAGCAGGTCCACGGAGTCCCACAGCTTGCGGGCCAGCCACAGGCCCATGCCGCCGTGGGCCAGGTCCTCGCCGTGGGCGGGCTGGTAGCCGGCCAGCGGGTCGTCGTAGCCGCGCCCGGAGTCGGTGATGGTGCAGACCAGCCGCCGGCCGTCGCCCCAGAGGCGTGCCGACACCGGCGGGCGGCCGTGCCGGAAGGCGTTGGCGGCGACCTCGCTGACCGCCAGGAGCAGGTCGTCCTGCAGCTCCCGGTCGGCGACGGCCGCGCCCAGGGCGGCACGGAGACGTCCCCGCAGCTCGGGCAGCACGGTCATGCCCTCGACCGCGAGCACCGGCGGGGTGTCCTCGACCGGGTCATGGGGCACGGGCAGCGACCGGATGAAGCTGGCCGGCTCCCGGAACCGCGGGTTGTCGTAGGTCGTGTCGCCGACGGTCAGCTGCGGGTGCGCCGCGGAGATGTGCGCGGCCACCTCGTCGTCGAGCGCCGGCCGGTCGTAGACGCACAGCACCGAGGCGGGGGCACCGGCCAGGACGGCGTTGGCCGCGGCCTCGAACCGGACGGCCTCGCGGGGGTCGACGTCGCTGTGGCCGAGGCCGGGCTCGCCCAGCACGCGCAGCCGGCCGTTGCCGGTCGCCATGGCCCGCTGCATCGCCTTGCGGGTGGCGATGAAGGCGTCGGGGCCCCGAGCGCCCAGCAGGCTGAGGCGGGAGTCGCGCTCCACGGCACCGAACCGCTCGCCGAGCTCCTCCGCGATCAGCGCGCCGACCTCCGGCAGGACCGACATGCAGACCAGGTCGCCGGCCTCCAGGCCGGCCTGGAGGAACGGCACGGTGGCGGCGAGCAGGGTCGCCGGGTCGTCGTAGAAGGCGGCCGAGTGGCCGTGGCCGGCCGCGGCCGCGGCCCAGCCGCGAGCCGGCAGCGCGGCAGTGGCCACGCCGTCCTCAGCCGTTGCGTCCACCCGTCCCTCGACACGTGCAGGGCCGGGTTCACCGGCCGACCGGAGAGCATTGTGCGGCATCGACCTGGCAGAGTCGCCAGGTGGTCCTCCTCGCCCCTGCCCGATGCGGCCGACCACGAAACCGGCCCCGTCCGCGGCGCCACCCGTCCGGAGGAGCCCTGGAGGTCAGTCCCCCGGCTCGAGCAGGTCGGCCGGGAGCCCCGACAGCTGCAGCACCCGCTCCGGCGCGCTGCCCGCCGCCGTCCGCACCCGCGCCCGGCCGCCGGCCCGCCGCGCGGCCGTCGCCGCCTCCAGGAGCAGGCCCACCCCGGCGCTGGCCAGGTAACCGACCGCCCGCAGGTCCAGCACCGCCTCCTCGGCCGGCTGCGCCACCGCGGCGAGCACCTCCGGCCGCAGCCGGCTCACCGCCGCGATGTCCAGCTCGCCGGAGAGCTCCAGCAGCGGACCCGCGGGGCCGGGCCGCACTGCCAGCGCCGCCTCGTCCCCGCCGGCACACGCGGGGAGGAGCGGGTCCGGGCCGGCTCCCGGGTGCCCTCCGTCGCCCGGCGGCGGCGGGACCACCCGGAAGCGCACCTCCGTGCCGCCGCCGTCCGCCGGGCCGATGCCGACGTCGACGCCCAGCGCGCTGATCATCTCGATGCCCCGGCCGCGGAAGCCGCGGTCGGCCGGCACCGGGCGCCACGTGCCGTCGTCGCGCACCCGGACGGCGACCGCGCCGTCGGGCTGGCGCTCCAGCGAGTACTCGCACTCCCCGGCGCGCTCGGGGCCCGGATACGCGTGCTCGACGGCGTTGGCCAGCGCCTCGCCCAGGGCCAGCTGGAGGTCGTCGACCGTGTCGGGAGGGAGCCCGGCGGACGTCGTCCAGCCGGTGACGGTGCGGCGGATCCGGGCCAGGCGGGCCGGATCGGCCGGCAGCCGCTCGTGCAGCGGCGCCGGCATGACCCGGGCGGCGATGACCGCCACGTCGTCGGGCCGGTCGTCGTCGGGCAGCACGTGGGCGAGCAGGTGCTGCACCAGCCGGCCGGGATCGGCCCCGGCGTGCCGGCGGGCGGCGTCGGTGATCCGTGCCAGGCCGGCATCGAGGGCCTCGCCCCGCCGCTCGACGAGGCCGTCGGTGTAGAGCACCAGCGTCGTGCCGGGCGCCACCGTCACCGACCCCTCGGTGTACGGCGGGCGGTCGGGCACCCCGAGCACGGAACCCGAGCCCGCGCCGTCCAGCAGCGTGACGCCCTCGCCGGTGACCAGCAGCGGCGGCGGATGACCGGCCCGTGCCCAGCGGACCCGGCCCGCGCCACGGTCCACCACCAGGCAGGCGGCGCTGGAGGCCAGCGCGCCGGGCAGCCGCGCGGCGAAGCGGTCGAGCAGCTCCAGCGCCGCCGCCGGCGGGCAGCCCTGCAGCAGCGCGGCCGACAGGGCGCTGCGCAGCTGTCCCATGACCGCGGCGGCCGAGGGGCCCTGCCCGACGACGTCCCCGACGGCGATGGCGATGCGGCCCCCGTCGAGCTCCACGACGTCGTACCAGTCCCCGCCCGCGGAGCTGCCGACGGCGCCGGGGAGGTACTCGGCGGCCAGCGCCAGCCCCGCGAGCCGGGGCAGCTCGGTGGGCAGCAGGCTGCGCTGCAGCGTCGTGGCGATGTCCCGCTCCGCCCGGTAGAGGCGGGCCCGGTCCAGCGCCTGGGCGCACTGCTCGGCCACCGCCAGCAGCAGGTCGCGCTCGCGGGCGGGGAAGCGGCGCGGTTCCGGGAAGCCCACGCTCAGCACGCCGAAGACGCGACCGCCGGCGGTCAGCGGCAGGGCCGCGGCGGCCCGGACCGGCGCGGAGATCACGCTGCGGGCCTGCCCGGACGTGATCCCGCCCCGCTCGTGGACGTCGTCGGGCACGTCCTCGATCCACATCGCCCGGTTCTCCACCACCGCCGTGGTGAACGCCACGGGGGTGGTCAGGGGGACCACGGCCCACGCCTCGCGGTCGGCCGGGCCGTTGCCCCCGCGGACGGCCAGGGCGACGAGGTTGCGACGGGAGGCGTCGAGCTCGTGCACGGCGCCGCGGCTCGCGCCGACCGCCAGGTCCTCCAGCGTGCGCGCCGCGAGCTCGGCGACCTGCGTCGGCGTGGTCGCCGCCGAGAACTCCGCCGTCACCCGCTGGAGCACCTCCAGCCGCCGGGCGGTGGCGCGCTCCTCGGCCAGCAGCAGGACGTTCTCGACCGCCAGCGCCGCCCGGGCGGCGAGCTCCTCGACGAGCGCGCGGTCCTCGTCGTCGTAGGGCAGGGAGTCCGGGCGCCGGGCCAGACCCAGCACGGCCAGCACGCGCCCACCGACCGAGAGCGGCACCGCCATGCCGGACCCGACCGCGAGCGTCTCGCGGAGGTCCGGGCGTTCCGGCGGCGGCCACGGCAGCCGGGGGCTCATCGCGGTCCGGCCGGTGCGCACCACGTCGGGGCCCAGACCGGAGTCGGGCGACAGGCTCGCGACGGCGGCCTCGGCGGCGGCGTCCAGGCCGGCGATCCCGGCGAAGCGCAGGCCGCCCTCCTCGCCCACGACCCGCGCGGTGCACACCTCGGCGACCCGGCGGTCGACCAGCAGCCGGGAGAGCGCGGACAGCTGCCCGTCGACGGTCCGCTCCCGGTCCAGCACCGCCCCGGCCTCGGCGAGCAGCCCGAGCCGCTCGGCCTCCCGGTGGCGCACGCTGATGTCGGTGCAGATGCCGACGTGGCCGGCGGCACCGAGGCCCGCGCCGATGGGCACCGCCCGCTCCAGCAGCCACGCGTGGGCGCCGTCGGCCCGGCGGAGCCGGAACTCGACCTCCCAGCCCCGGTCTGCCTCGGTCGCCTCGGCGACGACCTGGCGGTAGCGCTCGCGGTCGTCGGGGTGGACGCCGGCCCGCCAGCCGTCGCCGAGCTCGGCGCCGACCTCCCGGCCGGTGAAGTCGGTCCAGCCGGCGTTGACGAGGACCCGCCGCCCCTCGCGGTCGGACACCCAGATGAGCGCCGGGGCCAGGTCGGCGATGGCGGTGAAGCGCTCCTCCGCCTCCCGCCGGGCCCGGCCCAGGTGCACGTGCGCCCCGACCCGGGCCAGCAGCTCCTGCGCGGCGAACGGCTTGACCAGGTAGTCGTCGGCGCCGGCCGCCAGCCCCTCGACGGCGGCCTCCTCGCCGGCGCGCGCCGACAGCAGCAGCACCGGGACGCGGGAGGTGCGCGGGTCGGCCCGCAGCTGCGCCAGCAGGGCCATGCCGTCCAGCCGCGGCATCATCACGTCGCTGACGACCAGGTCCGGCGGGGCGGCGCGGGCGGCGTCGAGCGCCTCCTGCCCGTCGGCGACCACGGTGACCGCGTAGCGCGGGCTGAGCAGCCGCCGCAGGTAGTCGCGCATGTCGGCGTTGTCGTCGGCGACCAGGACGCGCCCCGCCGATGCCGGGGGCGCGTCCTCCGGCTCCGCCGGCGGGTCGGCCGGGTCGGCCGCGTCGGCGGGGTCGGCCGCGGGCAGCCAGCGCAGCGCCTCGGTGAGGAACGGGGTGGCGGCCCGGGAGACCACCGGCGCGTCGGGCGTGGGCGGGGCGAGCCGGTCCTCCGGCAGGTGCTCGGTGCCGGTGGGCAGGGTCACGGTGAACGTCGTCCCGACGTCGGGCGTGCTCTCCGCCGTCACCGTGCCGCCGTGCAGGCCGACGAGCTCCTTCACCATCGCCAGGCCGATGCCGCTGCCCTCGCCCGAGCGTGATCGGGCGCCGGCGACCCGGGTGAACCGCTCGAAGAGGCGGGGCAGCTCGGTGGCGGGGATGCCGGTCCCGGTGTCGGCGACGGTGAGGACGGCGCCGTCGGCCATGGCACGCAGGCGGACGGTGATGCCGCCCTCGAACGTGTGCTTGAGGGCGTTGGAGAGGAGGTTGAGGACGACCTTCTCCCACATGTCCCGGTCGACGTGCACCGGCTCGGGGAGCGGCGGGCAGTCGACCTCGTAGGTCAGCCCGGCCCGGGCGACGGCGGAGCGGAACACGCTGGCGAGCTCGGCGGTGGTGGCGGCGAGGTCGACCGGCTCGAACCGGGCCTCGATGCGGCCCGCCTGCAGCCGGGAGAAGTCGAGCAGCGTGTTGACGAGCTTGCCCAGCCGCAGGCCGTTGCGCTCGATCACCTCGAGCTCCTCGCGGACCCGCGCCGCGGAGAGGTCGGGCGCGGCGCGCAGCTCGGCGACCGGCCCCATGATCAGGGTGAGCGGGGTGCGGAACTCGTGGCTGACGTTGCTGAAGAAGTCCGTCTTCGCGCGGTCCAGCTCGGCCAGCGCCTCGGCGCGCTCGCGCTCGGCCTCGTAGCTGTCGGCGTTGACCACGCTGGTGGAGACCTGGTGGGCGACCAGGTCGAGGAAACCCTGGTAGCCGGCGTCGTACGGGCGGTGCGGGTTGAGCCCGACCACGAGGAAGCCGGTCACGTCCCCGGGCCCCTGCCCCGACGCGGTGAGGGGCACCACGACACCCCGCTCGGGCGGCTGCCGCCAGGCCCCGGTGGGCAGGTCGGGGAACCGCTCGGCGAGGCCCTCGATCAGGACGGGCTCCCCCGCGCGCAGCTCGGTCCGCAGCCGCGCGCGGCGGGGGTCCTCCGGGCCGATGACGGCGGGCAGGATCCCCTGGTCCGGGGAGATGCCGGCGGACACCCCGACGCGCGCGGTGCCGTCGTCCTCGTACAGGTAGACGGCGCTGAAGGGCAGGTCGGCGAGGTTGGCGGCCAGCTGCTCGCCGGTGGCGTCGAGGACCTCCTGGCGGGTGCGCGCCGGCGCCAGCGCGGCGGCGAGGTCGCGCAGCGTCGCCATCCGGCGCTCGCCCACGACCCGTTCGGTGGTCTCCGTGACGACGCAGAGCATCCCGGCGGTGCGGCCGTCGTCGTCGTCCAGCGGGCTGTAGGAGAAGGTGAAGTAGCTCTCCTCCGGGTAGCCGTTGCGCTCCAGGAAGAGGAGCAGGTCCTCGTCCCAGGTCGCCACGCCGGTCTCGAGCACCGACCGGATGCGCGGCCCGATGTCGTGCCAGATCTCGGCCCAGACCTCGGCGGCCGGCCGCCCCAGCGCCCAGGGGTGCTTGGCCTGCAGCGTGTCCCGCTGGTAGGTGTCGTTGTAGAGGAACGACAGCTCCGGGCCCCAGGCCGCCCACATGGAGAACCGGGACGTGAGCATGATCCGCACGGTGTTCCGCAGCGCCGCGGGCCAGGTCTCGGGCGGACCCAGCGGGCTGCCGGACCAGTCGCGCCCGGCCATGGCCGCGCCGAGCTCGCCGCCGCCCGCGAACAGACTCCGGCGCGGGGTGTTCTCCGTCACCGGCTCATCACGCAGAGGATCGTAGGTCGACCGGAGGGGGACTCGCCCGGGCGACCCGGGGTCAGTCCCGGACCTCGGGGACGGCAGGTCCGCCGGTGACCCGCCCCGCGCAGGAGGCGGTGCCGAGCCACGCCTGCGGAGCGGTCCCGTCGCTCCAGCCCAGCAGCGGACGGCGGCCGCTGACCGACAGGACGGGCACCCGGGCGTCGTCCGCGCGGCAGCCGAGCAGGGCGTAGCAGCCGCGCGAGCGCAGCACGCCCGGGTCGGAGACCAGCAGCGCCAGCCCCTCGGCGATGGTCAGCGGGGTCCGGCCGGCCGCGGCCAGCCGGGGCGCGGCCTCCCGCGGCGGGAGGTCGCGGGTGTCGGGCCCGGTGTCCACGTCGAGCAGCAGGTAGGGCACCGGCGGCACGCCGAGCTCGGGCAGCGGCCGGGAGCGCGCGAGCTCGTCGGGCCCCATCGTGCTGGAGCCCCCGCCGTCCGCCGTCTGCACGGTGGCCAGGACGTCGAGCGCCGGCACGTCCGGGACGACGACCACGAACGGCACACGGTCCCCGCCCGGCTCGGCCGGCAGCGCGTCGCGCAGCGGCTCGCAGCAGGCCCGGAAGCACTCCTCGGCGAGCCCGAGCATCGCGGGCAGGCCGGTGGCGACCAGCGCGTGCACCTGGCGGTCGAACTCCAGCTCGACGGCGGTGGCGGCCGGCAGTGCGGGCAGCGCGGGAAGCACGGACACGGGTCCTCTCCTCGTCCGGACGACGACGGTGCGCCGGGCTCCTCGGCCCCCCCGGGCCGGCGCGTCACCCTGCGACGCGGCAGTCTGCCCGACCACCGCCCGTCCCGTCACGGTCCGGTCACGATCACCGGGCGGGGCGGCCCCCGACGGCGGCGAGCTCGGCGACCGGGCGCCCGGTGGCCGCCGCCACCTCCGCCTCGTCCAGTGCCCCGCAGTCCAGGCCGCGGAGCACGACACCCGCCAGGGCGCGGGCGGTCGCCGGCTCGTCGAGCACCCCGCCGTCCACCCGGTCGAGGTAGGCGGCCAGCCGGGCCCCGGCGGCCGGCAGCGCGGCCCGGAAGAAGGCGTACGTGGCGGTGTAGCGGGTGACCAGCTGGGCCGGGTGCAGGTCCCATCCCTGGTAGAGCCCGCGCTCGAGCGCCCGGCGGACCAGCCCGGCGTGCAGCCGCCAGGCGGCGTGCACGTCCGCCGTGGGGCCCACGGGCAGCACGTTGGTGGAGCCGTCGACCGCGACCGCGCCGGTGCCGGCCACCGCGACCTGCATGAGGTCCTTGGCCAGGTCGGCGGCCGGGTGGTCGGAGGACTGGTGCGCCGCGGCGATGCCCAGCGCGGCGCTGTAGTCGTAGGTGCCGTAGTGCAGGCCGATCAGCCGCGGGCCGGCCGCGTGCGCCATGCGGGCGAGGGTCACCGCGCCGTCCGCGCCGAGCACCGCCTGCGGCGTCTCGACCTGGAGCTCCAGGTCCAGGGCGAGGCCGTGGGCGTCCTCCAGCGCGTCGAGCACCGGCAGGAAGGCGCGCACCTGCTCGACCTCGGTCACCTTGGGCAGGGTGACGGTGACCCGGGTCCCCGACGGCAGGACGCCGAGGACGAGGTCGAGGGTGCGGACGCCGCGCCGCCGGGTCGGCTCCTCCAGCGACTTGGCACGGACGCCGATCGACGGCGGGGCGGTCCCGGCCGCGAGGTCCGCGGCGACGGCGGCCGCGGCGGCCAGCACGTCGTCGTCCTCCCGGTCCGGCGGGCCGCGGTAGCCGTCCTCGGCGTCGACCCGCAGGTCCTCGACCGGCTCGGCGGCCAGCTTGGCCCGCACCCGCGGCAGCACCTGCTCGACCAGCGCCGGGGCGCAACCCAGCACCGAGCCGAGGTCGGGCAGGCCGTGCTCGTCGAGCGCCGCGAGCGCGGCCGCACCCCACGCCGCCGCCAGCCCCGGGACGACGGCGTCGGCGGGCACGTAGCAGGTGTGCACCGGCTGCCGCCCGGGCCGCGCGCCCGGGTACGCGGCGAGCCGGGCCACGTCGACCGGGGCCAGCCGCCGGTCGAGCTCGGCGTAGACGTCCTCGGGCAGGGTCACGGCGCAGCTCCGGTCGGTTCGGCCCCCGCGCAGGGGCCCGCCGCGAGCCTGCGAGTGGTGGGGGGCGCGGGGGTCCTTCATCCTCGGACCAGCTCGTAGGCGGGCAGGGTGAGGACGTCGGGGAAGTCCTCGGCGAGCGCGCCGGAGCGGCGCTGCAGGCCGCCGACGAACGCCAGCGCCCCGGGGGTGAGCACCTCCCCGGCCCGGTCGACGTCGGGTCCGACCACGCGCACGTCGGTCATCAGGCCTCCTGTGGTCGGGGAGGCTGGCATCCTCTCACCGTGGCCAGCCTCGACGCGTTCAACTCCGGGCCCGCTGACCGTGCCGTGGAGTCGTTGCGGGCCTGTAACGCCGCGGCACGCTTCGCCGCGGAGATCGCCGCGGGGCGCCCGTACCCCGACGTCGAGACGCTGGTGCGCCGCGCCGGCGAGGTCGCCCGTGGCCTGTCGTGGGACGAGGTCTCGATGGCGCTGGCGGCCCACCCGCGGATCGGCGACCGGGTCTCCGGGTCCTCCGCCGAGGCCGAGTCCTCCCGCCGGGAGCAGTCCGCGATGGGCGGGGCGGACGACGCGACCCGGTCCGCGCTCGTCGAGGGCAACCGGGCCTACGAGGAGCGCTTCGGGCACGTCTTCCTCGTCCGGGCGGCCGGGCGGTCGCCGGAGGAGATGCTCGCCGAGCTGCGCCGCCGGCTCGACGCCGACCCGGAGGACGAGCAGGCCGAGGTGACCGAACAGCTGGCGCAGATCACCGAGCTGCGGGTGCGGGGGCTCGTCTCGTGAGCGTCTCCACGCACGTGCTCGACGCCGTGGCGGGACGGCCGGCGGCCGGGGTCGCCGTCCGCCTGTTCGCCGGCGACGAGCTGGTCACGCAGGGGGTCACCGACGCCGACGGCCGCTGCCGGCTCACCGAGGAGGCGACCGCCCTCGGGCCGCACCGGCTGGTCTTCGCCACCGGCGCCTGGTTCGCCGAGCGGGGGGCGCCCGCGTTCTGGCCGGAGGTCACGCTGACCTTCAGCGTCGCCGAGCCGGCCGCCCACCACCACGTGCCGCTGCTGCTCTCCCCGTACGCCTACTCCACCTACCGGGGCAGCTGAGCGGAGGAGATCCGTCGGCGTAACAGCGACGGAACTCCTCCGGCACGTTCCACGTGCAACAGTCCCGGCCATGGCGATCAGGCTCGGGGCGAACCAGTACGGCAAGGCGGAGGTGCGGGTCGTCGCGGTCGACCGCAGCTCGCCCCGGCACGAGATCGTCGACCTCAACGTCTCCAGTGCCCTGCGCGGGGACTTCACCGCCGCGCACACCGCCGGCGACAACGCGCACGTGCTGACCACCGACGCGCAGAAGAACACCGTCTTCGCCTTCGCCCGCGACGGGATCGGCTCCCCCGAGGCGTTCGGCCTGCGCCTGGCCCGGCACTTCGCCGGCTCGTACCCGTGGATCACCGGGGCGCGGGTGGCGGTGGAGTCCTACGGCTGGGAGCGGATCGCCGTCGGCGGCGCCCCGCACGACCACGCCTTCCGGCGGCCCGGCGGCGAGGTGCGGACGGCGGTGGTCACGGTGGACGGGGAGGACGTCCACGTGCTGGCCGGGCTGGGCGACCTCGTCGTCCTCAAGACCACCGGCTCGGAGTTCTGGGGCTTCCCGCGCGACGCGTACACGACGCTGGCCGAGACGCGGGACCGGGTCCTGGCCACGGCGGTCACCGCCCGCTGGCGGTGCACCGGCACCGACCTGCCCTGGGACGACCTGTTCACCGGCGTCCGGACGACGCTGCTGGAGACGTTCGCGGCGACCCACTCCCTGGCGCTGCAGCAGACCCTCTACGCGATGGGCGAGGCGGTGCTGGAGCGGTTCCCGGCGATCGCCGAGGTGCGGATGTCGATGCCGAACAAGCACCACTTCCTGCAGGACCTCTCGGCGTTCGGCCTGGACAACCCCGACACCGTGTACCACGCCGACGACCGCCCCTACGGGCTCATCGAGGGCGCGGTGCTGCGCGACGACGTGCCCGCGGCCGAGGTCGCCTGGCAGGGCACCCCCGGCTTCTGCTGAGCGATCAGGCCGGCTCGAGCGTGATCCCCGCGGCGACGACGGTGGCGTGCACGCGCAGGTCGGCGCCGCGCTCGTCGTCGGTGCGGTCCAGCCGCGGGTCGACGTCCACCCCGCCCATGCCGGCGCAGTGCACCCACACCCGCCAGTCCGCCGGCACCCGCACCTCGGCGCCGGCCAGGTACGCCCGGATGGTGACGTCGACGCCGCCCGGCACCCGGGGCACCCGGCCCAGGTCCACCTCGGCCCCGGCCATCACCAGGTCCAGCCGCACCCGGGAGAGCTCCGGGTGGTGCGGGCGCAGCTCGGCGCCGCCCATGACCCGCAGCCGCCGGATGCCCGCGGTGGAGTCGTCGCCCTCGTCCGTGCGGCGGGCCAGGACCCACCCGGTCACGGCCGCGACGCCCTGGAGGGCCGCGGCCCCCGCGAGCCAGGGCAGCGCACGGCGGAGGAGCGGAGGGGTGGCCATCCCCACAGCCTGCCGTGTCGGTCTCGGCGTGCCCAGTACCGGCTGCCCCTGGCACGATCGGCGCCCGTGACCGAGCGGGAGATCCTGACCTACGAGCTGTTCGGCACCGCCAGCCGCGAGCTGGCCGAGCAGGTGGCCGCCGACGGCTTCGAGCCGGACCTCGTCCTCTCGATCGCCCGCGGGGGGCTGTTCCTCGGCGGGGCGCTGGGCTACGCGCTGGACGTGAAGAACCTCTTCGTGATGAACGTGGAGTTCTACACCGGCGTGGACGAGCGGCTCGACCTCCCCGTCGTCCTCCCGCCGACGCTGGACCAGGTCGACATCACCGGCGCGAACGTGCTGGTGGCCGACGACGTCGCCGACACCGGCAAGACGCTGGAGCTGGTCCGGGACTTCTGCACCGGCTACGTCGCCGAGGTGCGGACGGCGGTCATCTACGAGAAGCCGCGGTCGGTGGTGCGCTGCGACTACGTCTGGCGGCACACCGACCGGTGGATCGACTTCCCCTGGTCGGCCGAGGAGCCGGTCCGCCGCCGCAGCGCCCGCCCCGCCCACTAGGAACGGCGGCGTCCCTCGACGAGATCTGCACTCTCGTCACCATCGGTCGCTGATCGCGACGAGTGTGCAGATCTCGTCACCGCAGCGGGTCGTCGCTCAGTACCGGAAGTGGCCCACCGACGCCTGGAGCGAGGTGGCCATCCGCGCCACCTCGTCGATGGCGGCGCGGGCGTCGTCCATCGCGCGGGTGGTGGCGGCACCGGCGCCGGCGACCGCGGTGATGTTCTCGGCGATCTGACCGGCCGAGGCGGCGGCCTCCCCGACGTTGCGGTTCATCTCGGTGGTCGTCGCGGTCTGCTCCTCGACGGCCGCGGCGATGGTGCTCTGCGAGTCGTTGATCAGGCCGATGATCGAGGCGATCTGCCGGATCGCGACGACGGCACCCTCGGTGTCGCCCTGGATGGCCGCCACCCGGGCGGTGATGTCCTGGGTGGCCTTGGCCGTCTCCTGCGCCAGCTCCTTGACCTCGTTGGCGACGACGGCGAAGCCCTTGCCGGACTCCCCCGCCCGCGCCGCCTCGATCGTGGCGTTGAGGGCGAGCAGGTTGGTCTGCTCGGCGATCCCGGTGATCACCTTGACGACGCCGGCGATCTCCTGCGAGGACTGCCCCAGCTTCGCCACGGTCTCGGTGGTGGCGTCGGCGACGCCGACCGCCTGGCCGGCGACCCGGGCGACCTCCGCGGCGTTCTGGGCGATCTCCCGGATCGAGGCGCCCATCTGCTCGGAGCCGGCCGCGACGGTCTGCACGTTGCGCGACACCTGCCCGGCGGCACCGGCGACGACCTCCGACTGCGCGGAGGACTCGCCGGCCAGCCGGCCGAG
This sequence comes from Trujillonella endophytica, assembly GCF_019799905.1. Classification (GTDB taxonomy): domain Bacteria; phylum Actinomycetota; class Actinomycetes; order Mycobacteriales; family Geodermatophilaceae; genus Trujillonella; species Trujillonella endophyticus_A. The sequence continues at coordinate 46,792 of NZ_JABGCI010000001.1, forward strand.
GTCCTGCGCCGAGGCCGACAGCTCCTCCGTCGCCGACGCCAGCGTCGTGGAGCTGTCCCCGATCGTGGTGAGCACGGCGCGCATGCTGCTCATGGAGGCCTCGAGCGCGGTCGCCATGCGCCCGACCTCGTCGCGGCTGGTCACGCCCGCGCTGCCGCGCAGGTCGCCGTCGGCGAGGGCGTCGACGAGCACGCTGACCCGGCGCAGCGGCCCGACCACGGAGCGGGTGACCAGCCAGCCGAGCAGGCCCAGCGCGACGACCCCGGCCAGCGCCACGACGATCGCCAGCGTCCGTGCCGTGTCGCGCTGGTCGGCGGAGTGGGCCGCGGCGGCGTCGCCGAAGGCGGTGACGGCGTCGCCGAGCGTGGGCAGCTCCTCCTCGAGGACGGAGAAGGCGTCCGCGAACTGCGGGTACGCCGCCTGGGCGGCGGGCAGGTCCGGGCCGGCGAGGCGGACGATCTGCCCGGCCGAGGCGAGGTAGGCCTCCACCTCCGGCGTGACCTCGTCCAGCGCCGCGAGGACCTCGGGGCTGAGGGCGTCGGCGCGGATCTCCACGAGCAGTCCGCGGAACGACTCGTCGTGCTCGGCGAGGTCGGCGACGGCGGACTCGTACAGGGCGCCCGCCCCGGCGCTGACCAGCGCCTGGAGGACGTCGCCGCGGACGGCGTCGTGCATCATGTCGCTGAGCAGCGCGTCCTCGACCGCCTCGGAGCTGGCCAGCAGCTCGTCCGCGGTCTCCCCGGTACCGGCCAGGGCCCGCAGGGTGACGACGGCGAAGACGGCGAGGGCCAGCGCGCCCGCGGCGACCAGGGCCGCCAGCTTCACGCCGAGGGGGCGGTCGGACCAGTAGCGCGCCATGCGGGGGCTCCGGGAGGCCGGGGGCGACGCCGCGGATGCGGCACCTGGCGGCTACATCGGCCGATCGTGGAGCGACTACAGCCGAAATGCCTCGACCGTGAAGCACTTCGCGGTACCGGAACCCGGGGTCATCGTCGGCTCGACACCGTCACCGTGAACTGCCGCCCGGACTCCACGACGCGGGTCGGTCCGACCAGCCGGCGCAGCGTGGCCCGGTGCGGCAGGCGGTTGTTGTGCACGGTCCACAGCTCGCCGCCCGGGCGCAGCACGCGGGCCGCCGCGGCGAAGAGCCGGTCGGCCGCCGCGGTGACCAGAGACGTGCCCAGGTGGAACGGCGGGTTGCAGACGACGAGGTCGACGCTGCCGTCCGGGACGCCGGCCGCGGCGTCGTCCCGGGTCACCCGCACGCGGCCGGCGACGTCGTTGGCCGCCACGGTCGCCGTGGTCGACGCCACCGCGGCCGCGGACTGGTCGGAGGCGAGCACCGTCAGCCCCGGCCGGTCGCGGGCCAGCGCGGCCGCGAGCACACCCGTGCCGCAGCCCAGGTCGAGCGCGGTGGTGGCGTCCGGCACCGCACCGGGCAGCGCCCGGAGCAGCGCGCGGGTGCCGTCGTCCACGCGGGAGCCGGCGAAGGCCGCCCCGTGCGCGCACACCGTCAGGCCCGCGGCGTCGTCCCGCCGGCAGCGGGGGAACGACGGCGCGACGCCGGCGCGCGGCCTCCGGGCGACGAGCACCCGCGACTTCTGCCGGGCCAGGCTCGCCGAGACCTCGGTGAACCCGAGCCGCAGGACGTCGTTCATCGCGTGGGTCATGTGCTTGACCCGCCCGCCGACGAGCAGGGTGACCTCGGGCGCGGCGGACGCGGCGGCCAGCTCGGTGAGCTCGCGGAGCGCGTCGAGCGCCTTCGGTGCCTTGGCGAGCACCACGCGGGCGCCGGCGAAGAGCTCGCCGTCCAGCGGCAGCGAGCGGTAGGTGCCGGCCAGCCCGGTCCGCTCGGCGTTCGCCGCGAGCGCCAGCTCGCCGACGCGCAGGTCCTGGTGCACCCGCGGGTCTCGGACGCCGTGCAGCGCGACGGCGCCCAGCGTGAGGGCGCCGTGCGAGTCGTCGACGACGACCACCTCACCCGGGCCCGCGGCGGCGAGCAGCGGCGCGGCCTCGTCGAGCAGCAGCCGGTCGGTGGCGTCGACGGCGACCAGCTCGGGGGCCTCGACGTCGGGGTCCCGGCGCAGCTGCGCCAGCAGCTCCTCGCGGGCGCCGGTCACCGGGGCGGGGTCGCCCCGACCAGGCGGGCCACCACCCGACCGAGTTCCGGTCCGACGTCCTCCTGGAGGAAGTGTCCGCCCCCGGCCAGGGTCACGTGCGGCCGGACGCGGGCCCCGGGGACGGCCCGTTGGAAGACCGCGTCGCCGCCGCCGGTGATCGGGTCGGAGTCGGAGAAGGCCGTGAGGAACGGCTTGTCCCAGCGGGCGAGCGCCTCCCACGCCGCCCGGTTCGCCGCGGCCGCCGGGTCGTCCGGGCTCGTCGGGACCAGCGCCGGGAACGCCCGGGCCCCCGCCTTGTACGAGTCGTCGGGGAAGGGCGCGTCGTAGGCGGACACGACCTCGGGCGGCAGCGGCTTCACGCACCCGTTGGCGACGATCCGCCCGACGTCGAACCGGGGGCTCTCCTGCGAGAAGCGTTGCCACGCCAGGAACGCCTCGCTCATCGGGGAGTCGCCCGTGGGCAGCCCGGTGTTGGCGACGACGACCCGGGCGAACCGGTCGGGGTGCTCGGCGACGAGCCGGAGCCCGATCAGGCCGCCCCAGTCCTGCCCGACCAGCGTGACGTCCTGCAGCTCGAGGCCCTCGAACAGCGCCTCACGGACCCACTCGACGTGCGCGGCGTAGGTGTACGCGGCCCGGTCGGCCGGCTTGTCGGAGCGCCCGAAACCGATGAGGTCGGGGGCGACGACCCGCAGCCCGGCGTCCACGAGCGCCGGGATGACGCGGCGCCAGAGGAACGACCACGACGGCTCGCCGTGCAGCAGGACGACGACCTCGCCGTCGGGCGGACCGGCCTCGACGAACGCCATCCGCAGCGCCTCGCCGCCGACCGTGGGGCCACCGGCGAAGGTGACGTGACCGACCGGGTACGGGAAGTCCGGGACGGAAACGAAGCGCTCCTCGGGTGTGCGCAGGACCTCCACGGCTTCAGACGCCGGGCAGGCCGACCGGGCAGGAGACGCCGGTCGAGTGCACGGGGCAGTAGCCGTTGGGCACCTTGTACAGGTACTGCTGGTGGTAGTCCTCGGCGTAGAAGAAGTCGCCGAGCGGGGCGATCTCGGTGGTGATCTCGCCGTAGCCCGCGGCCCTCAGCCGCTCCTGGTACGCCTCGCGGGTGGCCCGCGCGGCGGCCTCCTGCTCGGCGTCCGCGTAGTAGATCGCCGACCGGTACTGGGTGCCGACGTCGTTGCCCTGGCGCATGCCCTGGGTCGGGTCGTGGTCCTCCCAGAACGCCTTGAGCAGCTGCTCGTAGGAGGTCACCGCGGGGTCGAAGACGACCAGCACGACCTCGGTGTGCCCGGTCCGCGCCGAGCACACCTCCTCGTAGGTCGGGTTCGGCGTGTACCCGCCCGCGTAGCCGGCGGCGGTGGAGTAGACGCCCGGCAGCTGCCAGAACACCTTCTCCACGCCCCAGAAGCAGCCGGCACCGAACACGGCGGTCTGCATGCCGTCGGGGAACGGCGGCTGGATGCGGTTGCCGTTGACCGCATGGGTCTCCGGCACGAGGGGGAGGGCGTCGGGGCGGCCGGGCAGCGCGTCCTCGGGCGCCACGGGCTCGGTCTTGTACCGGGAGAACAACGACATGTCCCCAGGTTAGGCCCGCGGCGCCACCCCGGACGGCGCCGCCGACGCGGCCCGTGGAGGATCGACGAGGTCCCTCGTCCGCACGTCCCGGAGGTCGCCCCGTGCCCGTCCCCGCCCGCGAGTGGCACCTCGCCGCCACCCCGCACGGCGAGCCCACGCCCGCGGACTTCCGGCTGGTCGAGGTCGAGCACCCCGACCCCACCGACGGCCAGGTCGTCGTCCGGATGATCGCGATGTCGGTCGACCCGTACATGCGGGGGCGGATGCGCCCCGAGCCCTCGTACGCGCCGCCGTGGGAGGTCGGCGAGGTGATGAAGGGCGGTGCGGTCGGCCGGGTGGTCGACTCCTGCTCGCCCGACGTCCCGGTCGGCGCGCTGGTGCTCGCCGACGCCGGCTGGCGCGACGTCGCCGTCCTCCCCGCCCGGGCGGTCCAGGTGCTCCCCGTGCTGGCGGGCGTCTCCCCGACCCACTTCCTCGGCGTCCTCGGCATGCCGGGGCTGACCGCCTACGCGGGGCTGTTCCGCGTCGCCGCCTTCACCGAGGGCGACGACGTCTTCGTCTCCGGCGCCGCCGGGGCCGTGGGCAGCCTGGTCGGCCAGTTCGCCCGCCTGCGCGGCGCCGGCTCGGTGGTCGGCAGCGCCGGCAGCCCGGAGAAGATCGCCTGGGTGACCGGGGAGCTCGGCTTCACCGCCGCCTTCGACTACCACGACGGCCCGGTGTCCCGGCAGCTGCGCGCGGCGGCCCCGGACGGGATCAGCGTCTACTTCGACAACGTCGGCGGCGAGCACCTGGAGGCCGCCATCGGCGCGCTGCGGGTACACGGCCGGGCGGCGCTGTGCGGCTGGATCTCCGGCTACAACGCCACCGAGCCGCCGCCGGGCCCGCGCAACATGAGCCTCCTGGTCGGCAAGCGGCTGACGCTGCAGGGTTTCCTGGTGAGCGACCACGGCGACCTGCGCGCCGAGGCCACGGACGCGATCGCCGGCTGGCTGCGCTCGGGGGAGCTGGTGGCCCGGGAGACGGTGTACGAGGGGCTCGAGCAGGCGGTGCCCGCCTTCCTCGACCTCCTGCGCGGGGCCAACACCGGCAAGATGGTCGTCCGCCTCGCCCCGGACCCCGACTGACGGTGACGACGTCCACCCGGCAGCCGGCGCTGGAGCACGCGGCAGCGCCGGTGCCGACCCGCGCCGTCGCGCTGTTCTGCCACGGCGGCACCGTGGAGAGCGTGCAGCCGCCGCGCGAGCGGGCGCTGTCCCTGCTGCGGATGCGGACGATCGAGGAGTTCGTCCGGCGCGGCGTCGCTCCCCGCGGGCTGGACACCTACCTGCTGCGCTACCGGGTGGCCGGCTGGAACGGGCTCGCCGCCGACGCGTTCGCCGACGTCCGCTGGGCGCTGGGCCGGATCCGGGAGGAGCACGGGGACGACGTGCCGGTGGTGCTGGTCGGCCACTCGATGGGCGGCCGGGCGGTGCTGCGCGCCGGCGGTGAGCCGGGGGTGGCCGCCGTCTGCGGGCTGGCGCCGTGGACGCCGCCGGGCGAGCCGGTCGGGCACCTGCGCGGCCGGACCGCCGTCCTGCTGCACGGCCGCACCGACCGCTGGGTGCCGGCCGGCCTGTCGGCCGACTACGCCGTGCGGGCGAAGCGGGCGGGCGCGCGGATCGCCCGGTTCACCATCGCCGGCGGGCACTCGATGGTGCGCCGGTCGGGGGTGTGGCACACGCTGGTGCGCGACGTCGTCCTGGCGGGGGCGGGCTTCGCGCCCGAGCGGGACGACGTCCGTGCCGCCCTGGACGCGCCGGCGCCCGAGGGCCTGGCCGTGCCGCTGGACGTCCCCCGCCGCCGCTGACGGGACCGCTCGGGGGCGGTTCCCGCACCCGAACGACTCCGTTGGCAGGAACGGCGCGGACGGCGGCAGTCCGGCTCCTCGTGCCGGCCGGCCGGGGGCGCCACGATCGAGCCGTGAGCCTGGACTGGACGACCGACCCCGCCGACGCCGCGGCCCACTTCGCGCGACGCCTCGCCGTGGAGACCGACGTGAGCGACGTGCACGCCGCGCTCGAGTCCGGCGCGCCCGGCTCCGTGCTGCTGGACAGCCGCAGCGCCGAGTCGTGGGCGCAGGGGCACGTGCCGGGCGCCGTCCACCTGCCCGGCCGGGAGATCCCGGCCCGCGCCGCCGCCGAGCTGGACCGGTCCGTCCCGGTGGTGACCTACTGCTGGGGACCGGCCTGCAACGGCGCGACGAGGGCTGCCCTGGCACTCGTCGGCCTGGGCTTCCGGGTGCGGGAGATGATCGGCGGCTTCGAGTACTGGGCGCGGGAGGGGCTGCCGGTCGAGACGGCGGAGGGCGTGCACCGCCCCGCGGTCGACCCCCTCACCGCCCCGGCCTCCGTCAGCTGCGGCTGCTGAGCCCAGGCCCTGCGGGCAGGGGCGGTGGGTCGTCCGCCAGCCGCGCGCACAGGAACTGGTCGAGCTTGACGCCGTCGTAGCGGTGCGAACGGCGCAGCCGGCCCTCCCAGGTGAAGCCGGCCTTCTCGGCGACGCGGCCCGACGCGGGGTCGGCGATGGCGTGGAACAGCTCGACCCGGTCGACGCTCGTGGTGGCGAACAGCCGGCGGCAGGCCGTGTCGACGGCGAGGGCCGCCAGCCCTCGGCCGCGCGCGGCGGGCGCCGTCCAGTAGCCGACCATCGCCTGCCCCTCGCCGGGGTCGACGAAGGAGAACCCCACCGAGCCCGCCAGCGCACCGGTCGCGGCGTCGACGACGGCCCAGCTCAGCCGGTCGGCCGCCGGCTCCAGCCGGCGGACCAGCCAGGCGAGGGCGTCCTCGCGGGTGGCGAGGGGCAGGCCGCCCCACCGGCGCATCTGCTCGTCCTGGAAGGCGGCCCAGGCGTCGTCCAGGTCCGTCGCACGCCAGGCCCGCAGGCACACGATCCCGGCGTCGAGCTCGACGGGCTGCAGGAGCGGATCGGGCTGCACGGGGAGAGATCCTCCATCGGAGTCGCTCGGGGGCGGGAACCGCTCCCGGGCGACTCCGGTCAGACGGGGATGGAGACGCCGACGCCGCCGCGGGTGTCGGCGCCGTAGCGCGCGATCTCCCCGGGCAGGTCGAGGCGCCCGATCCGCGCCCGCGCCTCCTGCGTCTCGGCGGTGATGAGCTCGGCCGGGACCAGCCAGGAGACCTCGAACTCCAGGCCGTCGGGGTCCTGGGCGTAGAGCGCCTTGGTGGTGCCGTGGTCGGAGGCCCCCACCAGCGCGCCGGCCTGGAGCAGGGCGTCCTGCACGCGGGCCAGCTCGGCGAGGGTGTCGACCTCCCACGCCAGGTGGTAGAGCCCGACCGTGCGGCGGCCGGCCTCGGAGGCGCCGGCGCGCTCTCCGATCCCGAACAGGCCGAGGTCGTGGTCGTTCGTCGAGCCCTCGGCCTGCAGGAAGGCCGCGCGGCCGGGGATCTCCATGACCGGCCGGAAGCCGAGCACCTCGCGGTAGAAGGCGACGCTGCGGTCGACGTCGCGGACGTACAGGACGGCGTGGTTCAGGCGCTGGACGGGCACGGCGGGCTCCTCGGGTGGTGTGGCCCCATGGTGCGCCGGATTAGATGAGAGTTCAAGTACCTGTCCCCGCGAGCCTCTGCCGGGCCAGGCTCACCTCGGCCCGCGCGGGCCACCGGATGGCCCGGGGGTGTCACCCGCGCCGGGCAGGACGAGGAGCGACCACCCACCTGCTCCCCCGCTGCGAGGCCGCCGTGTACCTCTCCAAGACCGAGGCCGCCGTCCTGCCGACGACGCTCGTCGGCACCCCCCGCCCGACCCCGCCACCGGCGCCCGGACGACGGCGGATCTGGCCGCTGCTCGGGCCGGCGTTCGTCGCCGCGGTGGCCTACGTCGACCCGGGGAACTTCGCGACCAACTTCTCCGGCGGCGCGGCCTTCGGCTACACGCTGCTGTGGGTGATCGTCGCGGCGAACCTCATGGCGATGCTCATCCAGTCGCTGACGGCGAAGCTGGGGCTGGCGACCGGCCGTGACCTGGCCACGCTCTGCCGCGAGCGCATGCCGCGCCCGGTCACCCGGATGCTGTGGGTGCAGGCCGAGGCGGTCGCCATCGCGACCGACCTGGCCGAGATCGTCGGCGGTGCGGTCGCGCTGAACCTGCTGTTCGGGGTGCCGCTGCCGATCGGCGGGATCATCACCGCCGTCGTCGCGTTCCTGCTGCTGGGCGCCCAGTCCCGCGGGCACCGGCCCTTCGAGCGGGTCATCACCGGGCTGCTGCTGGTGATCGGTGGCGGCTTCCTCTACACGCTCATCGGGTCCGGCGTGGACATGGGCGGCGTCGCCGGCGGGATGGTCCCGAGCTTCGAGGGCCCCGACAGCCTCGTGCTGGCCACCGGGATCCTCGGCGCGACCGTCATGCCGCACGTGATCTACGTGCACTCGGCGCTGACCCCGGGCCGCTACGGCGACGCCGTCACCGCCGGGCGCACCCAGGAGGGCCGCGGCCGGCTGCTCAAGGCGCAGCGGCTCGACGTCCTGCTGGCCATGGGGCTGGCCGGCCTGGTGAACGCGGCGATGCTGGTCATCGCGGCGCAGCTGTTCACCGGCGGGGAGCAGGCCGACACCCTCGAGTCCGTGCACGCCGGCCTCGGCGACCAGCTGGGCGCTGGTGCCTCCATCGCCTTCGCCCTCGCGCTGCTGGCCTCGGGCTTCGCGTCCTCGTCGGTCGGCACCCACGCCGGGCAGGTCGTCATGGCGGGGTTCCTGCGCCGGCACATCCCGGTGCTCGCCCGCCGGCTGATCACCCTGGCGCCCGCGCTGGCCGTCCTCGTGCTGGGCGGCGACCCCACCACGGCGCTGGTCTGGTCGCAGGTGGTGCTCAGCTTCGGCATCCCGTTCGCCCTCGTCCCGCTGCTGTGGCTGACCAGCCGCAAGGACCTCATGGGCGGCTGGGTCAACCGGCGGATCACCACGGTCGTCGGCTCCATCGTGGCCATGCTGATCATCGGCCTCAACGCCCACCTGCTGATCGGCTTCGCCAGCTGATCTCCCCCGCGAGATCTGCACACTCGTCGCCATCAGCCGCTGATGCCGACGAGTGTGCAGATCTCGTCGAGGGAGGGGAGGTCAGGCGGGCGGCCACCAGCGGACGAAGTGGTGCACCGGGCCGTGACCGGTGCCGACGCCGAGGGACTCCCCCGCCGCCAGGGCCTCCTGCAGGTAGTCCCGGGCCTGCTCGACCACCGGCTCCCACGCCCCCGGACCGCCGACCCCGCGCGCGACCAGGGCAGCGATCGCGGAGGAGAGCGTGCAGCCGGTGCCGTGCGTGGACGACGTCGCCACCCGCGGACGCCGGGTGACCACGGTCCCCTCCGCGGAGGCCAGGACGTCGACGCTCTCCTCCCCGCCCAGGTGCCCGCCCTTGAGCAGCACCGCGGCCGGTCCGAGCTCCAGCAGGGCCTGCGCCTGCCCGACCAGGCCGTCGACCGAGTCCGCCGGCGGCCCGTCGAGCAGCGCGGCCGCCTCGGGCACGTTGGGCGTGACCAGCGCGGTCAGCGGCAGCAGGTCGGCGCGGATGGCGTCGACGGCGTCCTGGCCGACCAGCCGGTCCCCGCTCGTGGCGACCATCACCGGGTCGCACACCACCGGCCCGGGCCGCCGCTCGGCCAGCACCGCCGCCACCTCGCGGACGACGTCCGCGGTGCCGAGCATCCCGAGCTTGGTGGCGCCCACGGGCACGTCGTCGAGCAGCGTGCGCAGCTGCTCCCCGACGAACGCCGCCGGGACGGCGTGCACCCCGGTGACGCCGCAGGTGTTCTGCGCGGTCAGCGCCGTGAGCACCGCGGTGCCGTAGACGCCGAGCGCGCTGAAGGTCTTCAGGTCGGCCTGGATGCCGGCGCCGCCGCTGGGGTCGCTGCCGGCGATCGTCAGCGCCACGGCGGTCATGCCGGAGCCCCCGCCGCCGGCGCCAGGGCCGACCGCAGCTCCCGCGCCGCCGCAGCCGGGTCGGGCGCCGCGCAGATCGCCGACACGACGCACACGCCGTCCACCCCGGTCACCGCGGCCACCCGCGTGGCGTCGATGCCGCCGATCGCGACCGACCGGAGCCCCGCGGCCCGCGCCTGCGCCGCCAGCGCCGCCACCCCGTCCGGGCCCAGCCCGGTGCCCGCGTCGGGCTTGGTCGGGGTCGACCAGACCGGACCGATGCCGACGACGTCGACCGTGCCCGGCGGGAGCGCCAGCGTGGCCGCCATCTCCGCCGGACTGCCCGCGGAGAGCCCCAGCAGCCGGTCGGGGCCGATCAGCGCGCGCACCTCGGCCGGCGGCAGGTCGTCCTGGCCGACGTGCACGCCGTCGGCGCCGGCGAGCAGGGCGACGTCCACCGCGTCGTTGACGAAGAGCGCGACGCCGGTCCCGGTCAGTGACTCGCGCACGGCGCGGGTGAGCGCGTACAGCTCGCGGCGGGAGGCGTCCTTGTCCCGCACCTGGACCGCCGTCACGCCACCGGCGACCGCCGCCCGGACGACGTCGGGGACGGTGCGCGGGCGGGAGAGGACGGTGTCGGTGACCAGGTAGAGGGTCGGGTCGAACGCCGTCCTCATGACGCGTCCCGGACGTCCGCCCGGCGCAGGTCGTCCGGGGTGACGGCGTCGAGGGCGTCCACCCAGGCGGCGGGGAAGGTGCCCGGGCCCGAGCAGACCCCGGCGGCGGCCTCGGCGGCCAGGGCCACGTGCGCGTGCGCGGCGACCGCACCGGTCAGCCGGTCGCCGGCGGCGGCGACGTAGGCGGCGGTCAGCGCCCCGAGCGCGCAGCCGGCGCCCGTGGTCCGGGTGAGCAGCGGGGATCCCCCGCCGACCCGGATCACCCGCGCCCCGTCGGTGACGACGTCGACCGGCCCGCTGACCGCCACGACCCCGCTGGTGCGCGCGCTGAGGGCGACGGCGGCCTCCAGGGCGTCGTCGGTGGTCGCCGTGGAGTCCACGCCGCGCCCGCCCGAGCCCGTGCCGGCCAGCGCCATGACCTCCGAGGCGTTGCCCCGCACCACCGCGGGCCCGCCCAGCGCCAGCTCGATGGCCAGGTCGGTCCGGTACCGCAGGCCACCCACGGCCACCGGGTCGAGCACCCACGGCGTCCCGGCCGCGTCGGCGGAGCGGACGGCGACCCGCATCGCCTCGGCGGACCGGCCGTGCACCGTGCCGACGTTCACCAGCAGCGCCGAGGCGATCGCCGCGAAGTCGCCGGCCTCCTCGGGGGCCTCGACCATCGCCGGCGCGGCGCCCACCGCGAGCAGCGCGTTCGCGGTGAGCGTCTGCACGACGGTGTTGGTGAGGCAGTGGACCAGCGGGCCGGTCTCGAGCAGTGCGGCACGAGCGGCCGCGAGCGCGTCGACGTCCACAGGAGTGACATCCCTTCGCCAGCATGACCTGGGCAGGTTCGACGGGTGTCTTCTCAGCCCGGTGCGCGGGCACCCCGTGTCACGGCCGAACGTAGCAAGCCAGGAGGACGGCGGTCAGCCGGACCAGGCCGCCTCGAAGAAGGCCAGCTCCAGCTCCATCGCCCGCCGGTACGCCCGGACGACGGCGGGGGTGCCGGACGCGTACCGGTCGAGCAGCTCCTCCAGCGTGGCCGCCAGCGCCTCGAAGCCGGGGTCGGCGTAGGCGGTGACCCACTCGGCGAAGGGTCCTCGGTGGGCCTCCGCGGACCGGCCGGCCAGCGCCTGCCCGAGGTGCGCGTAGAGCCGCATGCACGGCGTCATCGCCGCGCAGATCGCCCCCAGCCCCCCGGTGGCGGCGGTCGCGAGCAGGAAGTCGGTGTAGGCCGAGGTCGCCGGCGCCGGCTCGACCGCGGCGAGGTCGATGCCCCAGCGGGCGGCGTAGCCGTCGTGCAGCCGCAGCTCCTCGCGGACCCCGGCCAGGAGGTCGGCGAAGGCCTCCAGCCCGGCCCGGTCGGGGCTGCGGACGACGGCCATCGCGTAGCCGCGGGCGAACGCCTGCAGGAAGAACGCGTCCTGGGCGACGTAGCCGGCGAACCGCTCGTGCGGCAGCGTCCCGTCGGCCAGGCCCCGCACGAACGGGTGCTCGAGGGTGGCGGCGGCGAGGCCGGCGGAGTCCGCCCAGAGGCGGCGGGCCAGGCTCACCGGGCGTCCCCGGGGGCGCCGTCCCCGAGCGCCATGTCCCAGAAGGCGACCTCCGCGTCGAGCACCGTCAGGACGACGTCGTCGTGCCGGCCGCCGAGCGCGTCGGCGGCGGCCGCCAGCCCGTCGACGTAGGCCGCGAAGCCCGGCGTCGTCCAGTGCGCCACGTACTCGGCGTACTCCGGCGCACCGGGCGCGGCGGCGGTCCACGCGTCGAGGTAGACGCGCTCGATCGCCCAGAGTGCGCCCACGGCCGTGGGCACGTCGGCGGCGTCCAGGCGCTCGAGCAGCCCGGCGTAGGCCGCGGTGGCCGGCAGCCGGGGCGCGTCGAGGTCGAGGCCGCGGCGCCCGGCCAGCTCCTCGAACCACGCCAGCTCCTCCACCAGGGCGACCGTCCCGGCGGCGAGCACGGCCTGCGCCGGGCGCGGGGCGCGCGCCAGCAGCCGGGCCTGGAAGCGCAGCAGGTCGCCGACGTAGTGGTGGTCCTGCGCGAGCCAGGTGTCGAAGGCGCGGGCGGGGACGGTGCCGTCGCGCACGCCGAGCAGGAAGGGGTGGCGGGTGGCCCGCTCCCAGCCGGCGGGGTGGTCGCGGAGCAGGTCGGCCGTGGGCACGGCGCGACAGTACGGGCGGGGCTACAGTCGGCCCCGCGCCCGGCGAGGCCGGGCGCGCGGGAGCTCGGGCGAACCGGGCTGAGAGGGCGGCTCCTCCTCCGGAGCACCGCGCCGCCGACCGCTGGAACCTGTCCGGGTAATGCCGGCGTAGGGAGCTGGTCGTGAGCACCTCCGATGTCGTCCGCGCGTCCTCGTCGAGGAACTCGTCCGGGGACGCGCCCCTCACCCTCACCGAGCGGCCCGAGCGCACGCTGGGCCTCCGCGACACCCTCGGGCTCTGGGGCAACCTGGGCGTCAGCCTGCTGCTGCCGGTAGCCGCGGTCTTCGTCGTCCTGCCCGGCCGGCCGCTGGCCGAGACGCTGGGCGCCGTCGTCGTCGGCGCGGTGATCGGGGCGCTGCTGCTCGGGATCGGCGCCGCCGCGGGTGCCCGCGAGGGCGTGCCGGCGATGGTGCTGCTGCGCGGGCTGCTCGGCCGGCGCACCTCGTGGCTGCCGACGGCGTTCAACCTGGTGCAGTGCGTCGGCTGGGCGACGTTCGAGATCGTGATCATCGCCGAGGCGGCGTCCCGGGTGCTGGACGCCCCGCGCTGGCCGTTCGTCCTGGCCGCCGGGGTGCTCGCCACCCTCATGGCGCTGCGCCCGCTGGGCGTGGTGCGGCTGCTCGCCCGCTACGCGATATGGGCGGCGGCCGCGGCGATCGTCTACCTGTACGTCGAGATCCTGCTCGAGCCGCTGCCCGAGGCGACCGGCGGCGCGGCCGGCTCCTTCTGGACCGCCGCCGACGTCGTCATCGCGCTGCCGATCTCCTGGTTCCCGCTGGCCGCCGACTACACCCGGCACGTGCGCAGCGGCCGGGCGGCGTTCGCCGGCGCGAGCATCGGCTACGGGCTGGCCACGGTCGTGATGTTCACCCTCGGGGTCCTGGCGCTGGCCGCCTACGGCAGCTCCGGGCTGGACGTCGTGGACGCGCTGCTGGCCGTGCCGCTCGGCGCCCTCGCGGTGCTGGTCCTGGTCGCCGTCGAGCTGGACGAGGCGTTCGCGAACCTCTACTCGACCGCGGTCTCCGCGCAGAACGTCGCGCCGCGGGCCGACCGGCGGGTGCTCGCCGTCGTCGTCGGCGCCGTCGCGACCACCCTCGCCCTGACCTTCGACATCGCCGCCTACGAGCCGTTCCTCTTCCTCATCGGCGCGGTGTTCGTGCCGCTGGTCGGCGTCTTCGCCGTGGCCTACGCGCTCACCCCGCGCGGCGCCTGGGACACCTCCGAGACGGCCCCGACCCGTCCGGCGCTGCTGCTGCCCTGGGCGGCGGGCTTCGTGGCCTACCAGCTGACCCTGCCGACCTTCTTCGGCGGACCGGGCTCGGGGTGGACGGCGTGGTGGGCCGCCCGACAGCAGGACCTGGGGATCGACCCGGCCAACGGCTGGTCGGCCTCGCTGATCAGCCTCACCGTCGCCACGGTGCTGACCGCGCTGCTGTGCCTGCCCGCCGCGCTGCGCCGGAGGCGGGCCGCGCGGTGACCGCCGCCGACGTGGTGGTCGCCGGCGGCGGGCTGATCGGGCTGTCGGTGGCGTGGCGGGCCGCGCAGCGGGGGCTGTCGGTGACCGTGGTGGACGACGCCCCGGGCAGCGGCGCCTCGTGGGCCGCCGCCGGGATGCTCGCACCGGTCTCCGAGGCCGGCTACGGCGAGGAGGCGCTGCTGCGGCTGTGCCTGGCCTCGCTGGAGCGCTACCCGGCCTTCCTGGACGAGCTCGCCGCGGCGACCGGCGTCCGGGTGCCGCTGCGCACCGCCGGCACGCTGGTGGTCGGCTTCGACGACGACGACATGCGGGTGCTGGCGGACCTGCAGGGGTTCCACGTGGAACTCGGGCTCGAGGTGCACCGGCTGCTCGGCCGCCAGGTGCGGCGCCGCGAGCCGTCGCTGAGCCCGCGGGTGCGCGGTGCGCTGCACGTGGCCGGCGACCTCTCGGTGGACCCCCGGGCGCTGCACCCGGCGCTCCTCGCCGCCGCCGAGGGCGCCGGCGTCCGGCTGCTCCGCTCCCGCGCGGCCGGGCTGCTGACCGAGGCCGGCCGGGCCCGCGGGCTCGCGCTGGCGGACGGCGCGGAGGTCCGGGCCGGCACCGTGGTGCTCGCCCTCGGCCCGCACAGCGGGGACCTCGCCGGCACACCGGCCGTGCCGGTGCGCCCGGTGAAGGGGCAGATCCTGCGGCTGCGCGGGGCGGCGGGGCTGCTGGACGGCACCGTGCGCGCGCTGGTCCGCGGCCGCTCGGTCTACCTGGTGCCCCAGGGCGACGACGGCCTCGTCGTCGGCGCGACCGTCGAGGAGCGCGGCTTCGACGCCACGGTCACCGCCGGCGGGGTGCACGACCTGCTGCACGACGCGATCGAGGTCGTCCCGGGCGTGACCGAGCTGGAGCTCGCCGAGACCCTGACCCGCTGGCGGCCGGGCACCCCGGACAACGCGCCGGTGCTCGGCCCCTCCGGCCTGCCCGGGCTGCTGCTGGCCGCCGGGCACCACCGCAACGGGGTGCTGCTCACCCCGCTCACCGGCGAGCTGCTGGCCGACCTGCTGGTCTCCGGCGAGGTGCCCGCGCTCGCCGCCCCCTTCGGCGGAGAGAGGTTCGCATGCAGGTGACGGTCAACGGCGCCGGGACCGACGTCCCGGACGACGCGACGGTGAGCGGGCTGGTCGACCGGCTGGTCGCCGCGCACCGCAGCGGGCACGGCCGGGTGGCCGTCGCCCGCAACGGCGACGTGGTGCCGCGCAGCGCGTGGGAGACGACACGGCTGAGCGCGGGGGACGTCCTCGAGGTGCTGGCCCCGACGGCGGGAGGCTGACATGAGTGAGGACCCCCGTCCCCCCCACCACTCGCAGGCTCGCGGCGGGCCCCTGCACGGGGGCCTCGACGGTTTCGAGCTGGCGGGCCAGACGTTCGAGTCCCGGCTGGTCCTGGGCACCGGCGGGATCACCAGCATGGACACGCTGGAGCGGACGGTGCGCGCCTCCGGCACCCAGCTCGTCACGGTCGCGCTGCGCCGGGTCGAGGCCTCGGCCGAGGCGGCCATGATGCAGGTGCTGGACCGGTGCGGCGTCCGGCTCCTGCCCAACACCGCCGGCTGCCGGACCGCCCGCGAGGCGGTGCTCACCGCCCGGCTCGGCCGCGAGGCGTTCGGGACCGACTGGGTCAAGCTCGAGGTGATCGGGGACGAGCACACCCTGCTGCCCGACGCGGTCGAGCTGCTCGACGCCGCGGAGCAGCTGGTGGACGACGGCTTCCGCGTGTTCGCCTACACCACCGACGACCCGGTCCTCGGCCGGCGGCTGGCCGACGCGGGCTGCGCCGCCGTCATGCCGCTGGGCTCGCCGATCGGCAGCGGGCTGGGCATCCGCAACCCGCACGCCATCGCGCTGCTGCGGGAGGCGGTGCCGGTGCCGGTGGTGCTCGACGCCGGGATCGGCACGGCGTCCGACGCCGCGCTGGCCATGGAGCTCGGCTGCGACGCGGTGCTGCTCGCCTCCGCCGTCACGCGGGCCCGCGACCCCGAGCGGATGGCGCGGGCGATGCGGCACGCGGTGGAGGCCGGCCGGCTGGCGCGGTCGGCCGGCCGGATCCCCCGGCGCTGGCACGCCGAGGCCTCCACCCAGTTCGAGGGCCTGCCGGAGCTGTGAGCGGGAGCGCCGGCCGGCAGCCGAGCCTGCCACGGCTGCTCGTGCTGACCGACCGCACCCAGGCCGCGGCGCCGCTGCCCGAGGTGGTGGCCGCCGCGGTCGGGGCAGGAGCCCGCGCGGTCGTGCTGCGGGAGAAGGACCTGCCGGCCGACGAACGGGCCGCCCTCGCCGACGAGCTCGCCGCCGTCCTGGCACCGGTCGGCGGGCTGCTCGTCGTCGCGGGCCTGGCGGGCTCGGCCGGGCGGGCGGCCGTGCACCTGTCGGCGGCCGACGGCTTCCCGTCGCCCCGACCGGCGCTGGTCGGGCGCTCCTGCCACTCCGCGGACGAGGTGGCCGGCGCCGCGGCGGAGGGCTGCGACTGGGTGTTCGTGTCCCCGGTGTTCCCGACGTCGTCCAAGCCGGGGTACGGGCCGGCGCTCGGGCCGGACGGGCTGGCGCGCCTGGTCGCCGGCGCACCGCCGGTGTACGCCCTCGGCGGGGTCACGCCGGAGGACGCCGCGAGCTGCCTGCGCGCCGGCGCGCACGGGATCGCGGTCATGGGCCCGGTGATGCGCGACCCCGCGCGGGTGGCCGACCACCTGGCCGCCCTCCGGCCCATGCAGTGATGCCGGTCACCTCTGGTTTGGGCGCCCCCGTGGCGGCGCATACGCGAGTGTTCGGTCCAGCGGCGCGGCCGGCATCGAGGATGCGAGGTACCACAGGCGTGACACGGGAGTCGGCCGGGCAGCTCTGGCCCTCGGCGACCCCGCCGTCCGCCACGGACGGGCGCTCGTGGGACCTCTCCGGCATCGCCCAGCTGCCCCGGATGCGGGGGGACGTCCGTGCACTGCTGGACGACACCGTCGACGAGGAGCTGCGCGACCGGCTGGTGCTGGCCCTCGACGAGATGGCCTCCAACGCGCTGCGGCACGGCCGGGGCCGGGTGCGTGCCGCCGTGCGACGTGCCGATTCCGCCTGGCTGCTCGAGGTCTCCGACGCCGCGGCCGACCAGCCGCCGACCCCGGCCGTGGGGCGCGACCCCAGCCAGGGCGGCCTGGGGCTGTACCTGATCGCGGAGCTGTCCAGCGCACACGGCTGGTACGTGCAGGACGGGACCAAGCACGTCTGGGCGGTCCTGCCGTAGGAGGTCCCGCCCGATGAGCGCCCGTCCCGGAGCTCGTGCCCAGCCGATCTCCGCCGGCGTGGTCTCGGCGCTCGTCGGCTTCACCAGCGCGTTCGTCGTCGTCCTCAGCGGGCTCGCGGGCGTCGGCGCCGACCCCGGCCAGGCGGCGAGCGGGCTGCTGACGGTGAGCGTCCTCATGGGGCTGTCCAGCGTCCTGCTCGGGTGGTGGACCCGGATGCCGATCACCGTCGCCTGGTCGACGCCCGGCGCGGCCCTGCTTGCCGCGACCGGCACCGTGGACGGCGGATGGCCCGCCGCGGTCGGCGCCTTCCTCGTCACCGGCGTGCTGATCGTGCTCACCGGCCTCGTGCCGCGGCTCGGCGCGCTGATCGCCGCCATCCCGACCTCGGTCGCCCAGGCGATGCTCGCCGGCGTGCTGTTCCAGCTGTGTCTGGGACCGGTCACCGGTCTGGCGACCGACCCGCTCGCGGTCGCGCCGGTCGTGGTCGTCTGGCTCCTGGCCCTGCGGTTCCTGCCGCGCTGGGCGGCACCCCTGGCCTTCCTCGCCGCCGCGGTGGTCATCGGCGTCTCCATCGCCGCGTCCGGGGACGGGATCGACCCCGCGACGCTGGTGCCGCGGGTCGAGTTCACGGCGCCGGCGTTCACCCTCGGCGGGATGCTCGGCATCGCCCTGCCGCTCTACCTCGTGACGATGGCCTCGCAGAACGTCCCCGGTGTCGCGGTGATGAAGGGGTTCGGGTACGACGTGCCCTGGCGGCGGTCGATGCTCGTGACCGGCGTCGGCACGGTGCTCGGCGCACCGTCCGGCGGCCACGCGATCAACCTCGCGGCGATCAGCGCGGCGCTCGCGGCCGGGCCCGAGGCGGGCGAGGACCGCTCCCGGCGCTGGATCGCCAGCGTCACCTCGGGCTCCGTCCTCGTCCTGCTCGGCATCGCCTCGGCGGGGTTCGCCGCGCTCGTGGCGCTCGCCCCCGACGGGGTCGTCCCCGCGGTCGCCGGGCTCGCCCTGCTGGCCACGCTCGCCGCGTCGCTGCAGGCGGCGCTCGCGGAGCCCGACGAGCGGCTCCCCGCGGTCGTCGCCTTCGCCACGGCCGCCTCCGGCACCGCCATCGCGGGGGTGAGCGCCGCGTTCTGGGCGCTCGTCGCCGGGCTCGTCGTCCGCGCCGTCCTCCGGTCGGGACGGCCGGCGGGCCGGGTGGACGGCCGGGTGGAGGACTAGGCGCCGGGGACCGGGGGGACGTGCGCCGGGCCGGCCTCCGGCGGGCGCGGGCGGTCCTCGGGGTGCAGCCGGACGGCGACCAGCGCGACGTCGTCGGCCACGCCGTGCGGGCGCAGCCGCGCGAGCAGCCCGTCGCACAGCTCCTCCAGCGGACGGTCGGCGAGGTCGACCAGCGCCTCGCGCAGCGCCGCGATGCCCTCGTCGAGCAGCTGGTCCCGGGCCTCGACCAGCCCGTCGGTGTAGAGCAGGACGGTCGCCGGCCGCTGCACGGTGACCACGGAGTCGGTGCGCCGGGCGTCCGGGTCGACCCCGAGCATGAGCTCGGCCCGCGCGCCGGACAGCTCCTCGACCGTGCCGTCGCCGTGCAGCAGCAGCGGCGGCGGGTGACCGGCGTTGGACCAGCGCAGCGTCGTCGTCCCCGCGGCGCGCTGCTCGGGGTCCTGCTCGATCCGGGCCACGATCGCGGTGGCCATCGTGTCCATCTCCAGCCCGTGGACGGCGGTGTCGAGGTCGGACAGCACCGTGGACGGGCTCGCCCCCTCGCGGAAGGCGATCCCCCGCACCAGGCCGCGCAGCTGGCCCATCGTGGCGGCCGCGGCGATGTCGTGGCCGACGACGTCGCCGATCACGAGCATCGTGGCGCCCCCGGGCTGGAGGAACGCGTCGTACCAGTCGCCGCCGACCTGTGCGGCCTCCACCGCGGGGAGGTACCGGACGACGACCTGCGCGTGGTCCGGCCGCGGGGGCGCGGTGAGCATGCTGCGCTGCAGCTCCTCGGCCAGCCGGCGCTGCTGGTCGTGCAGCCGGGCGTTGTCCAGGGCGAGGGCCACGCGCTCGGCGACCTCGCGGGCCGCCGCGACGTCGTCGGCGTCCGCAGCCCGGCCGCCCCCGGAGCGGTACAGGCTCAGCGCGCCCATCGTCCGCCCGTGCGCGGTCATGGGCAGGGTCAGCGCCGTGCGGGGGGCCAGCCGGTCGAACAGCTCGACCACCTCGCCCGGGGGCAGGGTCTGCCGGATGGCGGCCCCGACGTCGTCGACGGTCAGGGCCTGCCCCGACTGCAGGGCCCGCAGCACCGGGGCGTCGTCCTGCAGCGAGACCAGTCGCAGCTCGGCGTACCTGGCCGTCGTCGCGCGCAGCGCCGGGTCGGCGTGCCAGCTGGCGACGTCGTGCGTCCGGCCGTCCTCGTCGATGAGCGTGGCGATGGCCCAGTCGGCGAACACCGGGATCACCGCCTCGCAGACGCGCTGCAGCGCGGCCCGCTCGTCCTGGACACGGCCCAGCTGGTCGACCATGGCCGCGCTGATCTCGGCCAGCGCGCGCAGCCGGGCGGCCCCCTCGCGCGCCATCGTCTCGGCCTGGCGGCGCTCGGTGACGTCGAGGAAGTACACCGACAGGCCGTCCGGGGTGGGCCAGGCCCGGACCTCGTACCAGGCGTCCAGCGGCTCCGGGTAGTAGGCCTCGAAGACCCGCTCCTGGCCGGTGGCGACGGCGCCGCGGTAGTGCGTCTCGAAGTCGCTGCCGACGGCGTGCGGGAACAGCTCCCAGACGTTCCCGCCGACCAGCTCCCCGCGCGGGCGGTCGAGCACCTGCTCGGCCCGGCGGTTGACGTAGGAGAAGCGCCAGTCGCGGTCGAGGGAGAAGAAGGCCTCGTTCATGGCCTCGAGCACCCGTGCCACGTGCAGGTCCGCGGCGCGGGCGCTGGTGGTGTCGTAGCCGGCGCCGAGCAGCCGGACGGCGGTGCCGCCCTCGTCGCAGAGGGCCCGCCCGCGGCCGCGGACCCAGTAGGTCTCGCCCGAGGGCAGGAGGACGCGGAACTCGGCGTCGTACGCGCCGCAGGTGTCGATCGCGTGCTGGAGGGCGGCCATCGTGGCCTCGACGTCGTCGGGGTGCAGCCGGGCGGTGAACGCCTCGATCCGGCCGCTCCACTCCTCGCGGGTGTAGCCGAAGAGCTCCAGCAGCCGGTCGTCCCAGTCCAGGGCGCCGGTGACGAGGTCCCAGTCGAAGCTGCCGATGCCCGCGGCCTCGACCGCGAGCTCCAGGCGCAGCCGCTGGGCGGCGTCCGCGGCCCCCGGCGGGCCCTCCTCGCGGGCGGACCGCGGCGGGAGTGGTCTCACCGCGGCGCGGCCTCCTCGTTCATCCCGTCCTTTCTCCCACACCCCTCTGCCTCCGGCCAACCGGTGTGCGGGAGGACACCGGCGTGCGGCGCTCGGGGGCGGCGGGCGCCGCCCGGGGGTCCCGATCGCAGGCGGTGCGATCGGGACCCCGGGCGGACGCCCGCCGGGGGTTGCGGGGTGCGGACGACGGTGCGTCCGCGGGCCGGTGCCCTGGGCCGTGCCCCCTCCCGCTGCCGGCGACCGGGGCGGCGGCGACCGGTCTGCGGCGACTCGTGCTGTCCCGGGTCCGGACGGTCGGCGCCGGGCGGCCAGGTCGGGCAGCCGGTCAGAGACCCGTCCACGGGTACCGGCTGGACCTGTCGTCCACCCGCCGGACGGTCCCGCGTCGCCCTCGCCGAGCGCACCGTCGGTCGTCTGCGCCTCCCTGGAGGGTCCGCGCGCCACTGCTCGGGGCAGGGTCGGCGGGAGGTCGAGGCGCGTACGAACTGCGGTGCGGTCGGAGGGCGGTGCGGGCGTTGCACCGTCGGGGGTGGGCCGGGGGCGCCTGGCGTGCGGCCAGGGAGAGGAGGAGTCGGCGACGCGGGTCGCCGGTCGCGGTCGCGGGGAGCGACCGGTCGTGGCGGGGCGGTGCCGGGAGGACGGCGGCCGGGTCGGCCGGGTCGTGCTGTCGGGAGCCGGTCAGGGAGAGGGTCCCCGGATCCGGCACGTCGGCGGGTCGCCGCGCGTCCTGGCGCGGTCGGGGCTCCGGGTACCGACCCGGAGTCCGCCGGTCTCCCGGACCGGCCAGCCGGACGGCGCTGGCAGTGCGGGGCAGGGCTCCGGTCGGACGGCAGGCCATCCGGTGGGCTCCGATGCCCGAGGCTGCGACGCCCGGGGTGGCCGGGCGGTCGCCCGGAGGTGGACACCGGCCGCCCGGAGGCGGGGGGCCGGGACGAGCGCCGCGGCGGGGGAAGACGCCGCGGGCTGGATCGTGGGGGTGCTCGGCAGCTCGGTGAGCCGCACGGGCGCCGTGCGAGCGGGCAGGGGCGGCAGCCTGAGGCTGTAGACCCGCGGCTGGGGCGGGACGTTCCACGCCAGGTGGGCGCCGGTGGGGCCGGCGCCCCAGAGCGCGAGCCGGCGGACGCCGCGCCGCAGTCGGCCGACCAGACCGGCGCGGGGCGCGGGACCGGCTGCCGCCGGGCCGTCGGGCGGCGGGGTGGTCGGCGGCGGGGTGGTGGCGATCGGCGCAGCGGCGACGGCAACGGGCCGGTTCCACGCGAGGTGGGCGCCATCGGGGCCGGCGCCCCACAGCGCCAGCCGGCGGGCGAGGCCGGGCTGCCGCCGGGGTGCGGCCGGCGGCTGGACGACCGGTCGGCCGGTGGCCGGCCGCCACATCACCGGGGCCGGCGTGGCCGGGCGCGCCGGGACGACGGCGGGGACGACCGCCGGCGCGGACGGGCGGGGCCGGGGCGGGAGGACCGGTCGCGCCATCGGCAGGACGTGCCGGCCGCGGGCCCGGGGCGACGCGTGCAGCACGGCGCGGCGGGGGCGCGGCCGCCCCGCCGACGGGCGCGCCTCGGCGCGCTCCAGCACCGCCAGCAGTCCGCTCAGCGTGCCCTCGTCGGGGGACGGCGACGAGGACCCGGGGGTCCGTCCGATCGCCATGGTGTCCTCCGTGAAGTAGTGGCCGCAGCAGCGGGGGAAGGTGCTGCGGACAAGGAGAAAGGTAGGCAGTGGAGGGCCGCGGACCGGCTCGTCGCGACACCTCCCCGGGGCCGCGTGACCGAACCGTTGCGGGCCGTCCCGGAGGGGGCCGGTGACCCCTCCCCCGCGGCGGTCCCTTGTCGACACGCAGCGCCGTCCTGAGCGTGGGACGTGCCGATCGGGGCGTCGGTCGTCCCGGGACCCGCCGTGGCGCGCCCGCGTGTCGGGCCCCCGGGGGGGCGCGCTCGTGTCGCCGGCGGCGCTGGTGCGGGTGCTGCCCGGCCGCCGGCAGACACCGTTGCGGGCAGCCCAGCTGCTCGCCGTCGGTCGGGTGCCGTACCTGGTCAGCCGGGCGGCCACCCGCCGGGAGGACCGCGCGGGCGCCTGACCGGCGTGGGCCAGGATGGGGGCGTGGAGCAGCCGACCCCCCTGGTGATCGACACCGATCCCGGCATCGACGACGCGGTCGCGATCCTGCTGGCGCTGGCCAGCCCGGAGGTGGACCTGCGCCTGGTCACCACCGTGCACGGCAACGTGGACCTGGCACGGACCACGGAGAACGCGCTGCGGGTGCTGCACCTGGCCGGCCGGTCCGACGTGCCGGTGGCCGCCGGGGCGCGCGGCCCGCTCGTGCACCCGATGGCCGAGCGCGCCGGCCACGTGCACGGCGCGGCGGGGCTGGGCGGCGTCGAGCTGCCGCCCTCCCCCGCCGCCCTGGACCCGCGGCCGGCGGTGGTGGCCCTCGCCGACCTGCTGCTGGCCTCCGAGCAGCCGGTCACCGTGGTCGCCATCGGCCCGCTGACCAACATCGCCCTGCTGCTGGCCGTCCACCCCGAGGCGGCCGACCGGATCGGCCGGCTGGTCGTCATGGGCGGGTCCGCAGGGGCCGGTGGCAACGTGACGGCCGCCGCGGAGTTCAACGCGTGGGCCGACCCCGAGGCGGCGCAGGCCGTGTTCTCCTCCCCCGTGCCGACGGTGCTGGTCGGCCTGGACGTCACGCTGCCCACCGTGCTGGGCGAGGACGGCGTCGCCCGCTTCGCGGCCGCCGGTCCGATCGGCGAGACGGCCGGGGCGATCCTGCGGCAGTACATGGACCACGCCCGCGAGAACTACGGGGTGGACGGCGTCGTGGTGCACGACGCGCTGGCGGTGACCGAGGCCGTCGTCCCCGGGACGCTGACGACGGTGCCGCGCGACGTCGTCGTCGACACCGGCCTGGGCGCGTCGCGGGGCCAGACGCTGGTCGACCGCCGCGCGCCGTCGGGCTCGCCGACCGCCGTGCACGTCGCCGAGCGCGTCGACAGCCCCGCGGCGGTCGAGTTCCTCGTCAGCCGGCTCGTGGACCTCGCCGGCCGGGGCTGACGGCCCGGGACCGACCGCCCGGGCTCAGTCGCCGGGCCGGGTGGAGGCCACGACGCCGGAGGCGACGTCGCGCAGCTTGCGGTTGGCCCGCTGGGAGGCCGCGCGCAGGATCTCGAACGCCTGCTCGGCGTCGACGCCCTGCTGGGCCATGAGCACGCCCTTGGCCTGCTCGATGACGGCCCGCGACTCCATGGCGATCCGCAGGTGGCGGGCCTGCTCCCCCAGCTGGTGGTGCGCCTCGGCGTTCGCGACGGCGACGGCGACCACCTCAGCGACGTCGAGGCCGGCCGTCAGCGACTCCGGCGAGGCGAAGGCCGCCGGCTCCGTCGAGTAGTTGTTCAGCGCCCCGATGGCGCCCCCCTGGTACGGCAGCGGGATCGACAGCGAGCTGCGGACGCCGATCGGGGCGGTCCGGGCCACGTAGTCGGGCCAGCGCGGCTCGCTGCGCATGTCGTCGATGCGGAGCACGACCCCGCCCCGGCCGGCGTCCAGGCAGGGCCCGTGCCCCTGCTCGTACTGCAGCTCGTCGGCGTCCATCGCCATCTGGCCGTGGTAGGCGGCGGTGAAGGCCTTGTCGCCGCGCACCAGCGTGATCGACGTGGCCTCGGCGCCGGGGATGCCGCGCGAGGCGATGGCGGTGATCTCCTCGAGCACCGCGCCGAGCGCCCGGCCGGCCAGGACGACCCGGCTCAGGTCGCGCAGCAGCGAGTCCATGCGCGCATCCTGCACCACCCCGGCGCGGGCGGGAACGCGGTGCCGTCGTCGCTCCGGCCGCCCCCTCCGCTGCGAGACCGGGCGGCGTCGGTCAGGATGGGGGCCGCCGGGGACCGTGCCGGCGCCCGGCGGAGCGGACGCGAGGGGGAGCGATGGGCCAGGTGGCGTGGCCGCAGTCACCCGTGCCCTCCGTGGCCGGCGACGTCTGGCACTGGCAGCTGGATGCCATGCACGTCGTCTCCCGCGTGCGGTCGGACCTGCGGGCCCGCATCGCCCACCCCTCGGTCTCCACCACCTCGACCGAGGACGCCCGCGACGGGCTGCTGCTGGTCTTCGAGGAGCTCGCGTCCAACGCGCTGCGGCACGGCGGGGGCGCCGTCCGGGCGCTGGTGGTCGCCAACGACGAGGGCTGGTTGCTGGACCTGAGCGACGAGGCCCCCGACCGGCCGCCGGTCCCCGCCGTGGACCGCGACCCCTCGCTGGGCGGCATGGGGCTGCACCTGGTCGCGCAGCTCTCGGTCGACTACGGCTGGGAGTCCCGGCCCGGCCGCAAGCACGTGTGGTCGCGGCTGCCCTCGGGGCTGCGCTCGGTGCACCCCGGCCGCGACCAGGTGCCCGAGCCCCGCACCCCCCAGTTCCCCCGCGACTGATCAGCCCCCGGGGGGCCGCGGACGACGAGGGACGGCGCGAGCCCGGTCATGCCGCCGGCCCCCGCCGAGCTCAGCGCGCTCTGGCCAGCGCCGCGGCGAAGCGGTCGTGGTCGGCGCGGACGTCGGCCATCGGCGCCATCAGCTCCTCCTCGCCGACGGCGGCGACGGCCGCCCGCAGGCGCAGCTCCGCCCGCCGTCGTCGGCGCCGCGCCCGGGCGTGCACCAGCGGTCTGGAGAGCAGCGCGAGCAGGAGACCGGCCAGCAGCCCGCCGAGCAGCAGCAGCGTCGGCAGGGGGATGCCCTCCACCCGCGGCAGCGGCACGACGTCGTCCAGCTGGAGCAGGCCGAGGCCGACCAGCGCCAGCAGCCACAGCACCCCGACGAGGGCGACCGCGGCCAGCAGCCACTGCAGGCCGCCGACCGCGCGCTGCCACAGCGGCGTCCGGTCGGGCCCCAGGTCGGTGCCGGCGACGGCGGCGTCGAGCCGGTCGGCCAGCCGCTCCTCGGAGACCTCGACCTCGCGGCGCAGCGCGTCGGCCCAGGGCCGCGGCAGGCCCGCGCCCGCGGTCTCCCGGGCGGCGCGCACGGCGGTGGACACCGCCGCCTTCTGCACCGCGCCGGCCGTGGGCAGCGAGGTGCGGGCCAGGACGCCGTCCGGGGTGCCGGGGCCCTGCCCGGTGCCCAGGTGCAGCCGGCGCAGCGGGTCGGGGCGCAGCTTCTGGGCCCAGCGCACCAGCGGCCAGCCGGTGCGCGCGGCGCCGTCCCGGCGGACCGACCGCTCCACCGCCGCGCCGACCACGGGGACCCCCGCGGCGCCGGCGAGTGCGTCGGTGAGCCGCTCCCGGTCCGCGCGGACGGCCTTGCCGGCGCCCGCGCCGTCGCCGGCGCAGCAGCTCCGCAGCTCGGCGACCGCACCGCTGACGTCGGCGCCCAGCCGCTCGGTGGCCGCCTTGCGGGCGGCGACCCGGCGGGCGAGGTCGGTGCGCAGCTCGCCGAGGCCGGCGCCGGTGCGCGCGGAGACGGCGAGCAGCGGCGTGCCGCTCAGCCCCTCCCGGTCGAGCAGGCCGCGCAGGTCGGTCAGGCACGCGTGCGCCGCCGCGGGGTCGAGCCGGTCGACCTGGTTGAGGACGACGAGCAGCACGCCGGCGTGCCCGGCCAGCGGCACCAGGTAGCGCTCGTGCACGGCGGCGTCGGCGTACTTCTCCGGGTCGAGCACCCAGACCAGCACGTCGACCAGGCCGACCAGCCGGTCGACCTCCAGCCGGTTCTCCAGCCGGATGCTGTCGTGGTCGGGGAGGTCGAGGAGGACCAGTCCGTCCAGCGCCGGGTCCGGCGGGTGCCGGTGCCGCCGGGGCACCTCCAGCCAGTCCAGCAGCCGGTCCTGCGGCTCGTCGCCCCAGACGGTGGCGTGCGCGACGCCGGTGGTCGGGCGGCGGACGCCCGGGCTGCTCACCTCGGCCCCGGACAGGGCGTTGAACAGGGTGGACTTGCCGCTGCCCGTCGCGCCGGCCAGCGCGACGACGGTCGCCTCGCCCAGCGCCGTCCGGGCGCCCGCCTTGGCCAGGAGGGAGCGCGCCCGCCCGACCGCGGCTGCCTCCTCCGGCCCCTCCAGCCGCTCGGCGGCGACGTCGACCGCCTCCCGCAGGGCCGTCAGGCGGTCGGCCAGCGGGGTCTCGCGAGCCCTCATCGGCCGGTCCGCACCGCGGCGACGAGGCCGGCGGTCGCCTGCCGCAGCCCCTCGGCGGCGTGTTCCGCGGGCGCGGCGGCCGCGATCCGCTCGTCGAAGCGGTCGCGCTCGGTCTGCAGCAACCGGTCGGCCCGCTCCAGCAGGTCCTCCCGTGCGCGGTCGGCCAGCGAGCGGACGGCGGAGTCCCCGAGCACCGCCTCGAGGACCCGCTGGCCCACCGCCGTCGTCCCCCCGGCGACGGCGATCTCGCCGCCGGTGAGGCCCCCGGTCGAGGCGAAGACGGCGACCATCACGACCGCCCCCGCGCCGTTGACCCCCCAGGACATCAGCCGGGCGCGGGTGCGCTTGTCGGCGCCCAGGTCGCGGACGAGGTCGAGGACGGCGCCCTGCCAGTCGCGGACCTGTGCCGCGGCGGCCTCGGGGAAGTCCGGCGAGACGGTGGACAGCGCGGCGGCCTCCTCGCCGAGCAGGTCGGACCCGCCGGGCAGGGCCCGCCAGGTGCCGGTGGTGCGCTCGGCGGCGCGGTCGGCCTCGGCGCGCAGCAGCGTGGCCACGCCCGTCTCCAGGGCGCCGGACAGGTCGTCGGCCGGGGTCGGCCGGCCGGTCAGTGCGGCGGTGAGCCGGTCGCGCAGCCGGCCGACCGAGCTCTGCAGCGAGCGCATCCACTCGCCCGTGCCGACGAACTCCTGCCAGCGGGCGAGCACCTCCCCGCGCAGCAGGGCGCCGCCCCGGACGCCGTCGTCGATGGTCGAGCAGGCGTCGGCGTAGGCGGCGTGCGCCGCCGCCCAGAGCTCCCGGGCGGCGCGGTCCTGCTCCTCGACGGCGGCGGCGACGGCCGCGACCCGGCCCTCGAGGCTGGCCAGCGCGCCGGTGAGGGTCTGGCGGACGACGGCGGCGCGCTGCTCCCGGTCGGCGGCCAGCGCGTGCAGCCAGCCGCGCAGCTGAGCGACCTGCTCATCGGGGAGCAGACCGCCGACCAGGGGCCGCTCCTCCACGACGAACAGCCGCGCGGCCGACAGGCCGGCGCGCTCGAGCATCCCGGCGAGGTCCTGGGCGACCTCCGCGGTGGCCTCGGGGGGCACGCGGTCGAGCACCACGGCCAGCGCGGTGCCGCGCTCCTGCGCGGTGCGCAGCACGTCCCAGGGGACGGCGTCGGCGTAGCGGGCGGCGGTGGTCACGAAGACCCACAGGTCGGCGGCGCCCAGCAGCTGGGCGGCGAGGTCGCGGTTGGAGGCGACGACGGAGTCGACGTCGGGCGCGTCGAGCAGGGCGAGCCCGGCCGGCACCGCCTCGTGCGTCACCAGCTCCAGCGTGCCGGCGCCGCCCGGGCCGCCGGTGACCCGGGACAGGCCGGGGAGCACGCGGTCACCGGCGAAGGCCGCGGCGTCGCCGGGCGAGCAGACGAGGACGGGCGAGCGCGTGGTCGGGCGGAGCACACCGGAGGCGGTGACCGGGACACCGACCAGGCTGTTCACCAGCGTGGACTTCCCCGCCCCGGTGGAGCCGCCGACGACGGTGAGCAGCGGGGCGTCCAGGTCGCGCAGCCGGGGCAGCAGGTAGTCGTCGATCTGGTCGACCACCGCGCGGGCGGTGCGGCGGGCCTCGTCGCGGCCGGCCGTGGCCAGGCCCAGCGGCGCCGCGGCCACGCGGTCGCGCACGTCTCGGAGCGCGTCGGGCAGCCGTGCGGGGAGCGTCACCGCGCAGGAGTGCCCCGATCGGCCGCGGACTACCCCTGGGCGCTGTCGCCCGGGAGACCACCGGCGGCGGTCGCCGCACGCTGCCACTCCCAGGGGGTCATCCCGTACGCCTGCCGGAAGCGGCGGGTGAAGTGGCTGGGGTCGGCGAAGCCGCAGGAGCGGCCGGGTCGAGCCGATCGAGCGGCGCAACCCGGCCGGGGACGTGAGCCGGGCGCGGGCGTCCTCCAGCCGCTGCTCGATCACCCACTGCTCGAGGCTCCACCCGGCCGCGGCGCAGGCCTGGTACAGCTGACGCACCGACACGTTGTGCGCGGCCGCGATGGTCCGCGGGGTGAGCGCCGGGTCCGCGAGGTGCTGCCGGACGTGGGCCCGCACCCGGGGAAGCACTTCCGGCAGGGCCGCGCCGCCGTGGAGCGGGAGCTGGCGGCGGCTCCGCCGGAGATCCGCCGGCGGTTCCAGTGGCTCCCGGCCGGCGTGCCCACGGACCTGCCGCGCTGAGCTCGGGTGGGCATCCGGTGGCCCGCGGCGGTCGGCCGGGGACTCAGTCGACGGCGCTGCGAGCGCGCTCCTCGCGCAGCTCCCGGAAGACGCGGCGGCGCAGCCGGTCCTGGTCGCGCTCGGCGGGGTCGAGGAAGCGCAGGCTCATGAGCCAGTCGGTGCCCCGGGACTGCACGCGGACGACCTCGCCGCGGTACCAGGAGGCGCCGTCCTCCAGGTGCACCGTCACGCCCAGAGCGGTGCCGGGCTCCGGTGTGTTGCCGAAGCCCTCGACCAGGACGCTCACGCCGGCCTCGCTGAGGTCGCGGGACTCGCCGGCGAGGTCCACGCCGCGCGTGGTGACCGTCACGGGCACGCTGACGCGGCAGCGCACCGCGATGCGGCGCTGGCGGTCGACCGCGGGCTCGGTGACCGACAGGTACCAGCGGGGCACCGCGCCGAACTCGACGCGGGTCACGACGGCGCGCAGGGCCCGGCCACCGGACGGCCCCTGCCAGAACACCTCGACCTCCTCGCCGACCGTGACGACGTCCTGCCCGACGTAGTCCCCGACCGACGGGCGCACGACGATCGCGGAGGCGTCGGCGGTCTCGACCCGGGCGTTGACCGAGAGCCCGCGACCCACCGACGTCACGTCGGAGGCGGTGTCGGCCACGGGGTGGTCGACGTCGGGATCGCTCATGGCTGCTTCCTGTGGTTCCAGGCGGTGCTCGGGTCCCGGAGGTCCGGGGAGGCGAAGGTAGCTGTCTCCGGAACTGCCGCGACCGTCGGGCGGGGGGTGTGTCACCCCGGAGGGTCAGCGGGCGGTCAGCGGGACTCGGCGGCGAGTTCGTTCGCCCCGCGGGGCAGCGGCAGCGGCGTGCCGACGGCGTTCCGGGTGGCCTTGGCGACGTAGAGGCGCTCGTCGGCCCGGCTCATCAGCTCTGCGGGAGTCAGCCCGCTCCCGGCGGCGACGCCCAGCGAGAGCGTCAGCTCCCCGCGGTCGAAGCCCGGGGGGACCAGGGAGGCGACGGCCTTGCGGAGGGCCTCGGCCAGCTCGGTGGCCCGGTCGGCGTCCGAGCCCGGCATCAGGACGGCGAGCTCGTCACCGCCCAGGCGGGCCACCAGGTCCCCGGCGCGGACGCGGCGGATCAGCAGGCGGGCGACCTCGCGCAGCGCCATGTCGCCACCGGCGTGCCCGTGCCGGTCGTTGACCTGCTTGAAGTGGTCGACGTCGATCACGACGACTGCCACGGGGTCGTCGCCGGGGCCGGACCCGGCGCAGGCCGCGGTGAGCTCGGCGTCCCAGCGGCGGCGGTTGGCCAGGCCGGTGAGCGGGTCCTCGTGGCTGAGCCGTTCCAGGCGGTCGAGCAGCAGCCGGGTGCGCTCCCGCTCGCGGAGCAGGTTGACGCGGGTGGTCAGCTCGCGGAAGCCGAGCGTGTGGCGGACGGCGTGGGTGACCGTGGCGACCACCGTCGCGGTGGCGAGCCAGACGACGACCGCCGCGACGTCGACGTCGGGGATCCCCCGGGGGGCGAGCAGGACGGCGGCGCCGAGGGCGCTCCAGGTGAGGGTGACGAGCCCGACCGTCCAGCGCACCGGGGCGGCCAGGATGCCGCCGACGCCGTAGATCGCCAGCAGCAGGCCCGAGGCGTAGGACTCGGTGTTCTCCACGTGGGCGACCATCCAGGCCACCGTGATCTGCACGGGGGCGAGGATCGCCAGCGTGAGGAGCTCCGGCCGGCGCCGGCCGAGCGGGGACCGCCACAGCAGGAACAGGCCGGCCAGCATCGGCACGTCGGCGAGCAGCCGCACGGCGAGGAACCGCGGGGCCAGGGCCGGCTCCAGGTAGAAGTCCAGCAGCGACCAGGCGGGGAAGACGACGACCGCCACCAGGCCGATGACCAGCCCGGAGATCCGCGCGCGCTGCATCATCAGCGCCTCGACCTCCGCCTCGACCTCCGCCTCGGCCGCGGCGTCCCCGCCGGGCTCGCGGCTCTCGGCGCGCGCACTGTCCTCCGCCGGCGGGTCGCCGGGGAGCAGCGCGCCGACGAGGCGGCGGATGGCGGATGCGGGCACACCCGTCCATCGGCACCCGCACGCACCCTCCTTGAGGCGCTGGACGCCGCACCCCTCGCGCGGGTGAGCCGCTCGGCGTCCCGGTGACGGACAGCGACGCGCGCGGAGGAGGACTGCGGGCTCAGCCGCTGCGGCGGGCGGTGTAGCTGCTGACGAACTCCCGCAGGCCCTTGGTCGGCCGCAGCCAGGCACCGTCCGGCGGCAGCGCGTCGAGCCGGACGCGGTCCAGCGGGACGGCGAAGGCTCCCGGCACGTCCTCGATGTCGATGAACTCGAGCAGCTCCGAGCCGATCGCGTACCCGGCCACCTCGCTGAAGGCGACGACGGTGACCTGCGTGCCCGCCCGGACGAGCTCCTCCAGGGGCTCGGCGAAGTTGCGGCCGTCCCCGGAGAAGACGACCAGCCGGCGCAGCCGGTGGCTGTGCGCGCGGACGGCGATGTGGTCGAGCATGTCCTGGTCGATGTCGTCGTCCGGCTGCGTCTTGGGCCGGGCGAACACCGCGTAACCGAACCCGCGCAGGGCCTCCACCCAGCCGCGCATGCTGCCGACGACGGGCGGGATGTTGGCGAACACGCAGGCCTCGACGTCCGGGGCGTCGGGTGCGGTGTCACCCCCGCCCACCCCACCGGCGCCCTCGACGAACCACGCGGCGATCGCGTCGAAGCGTGGGCGCGAGGCCGCGGTCGGCCGTGCGCCGATCACCGTCGACAGGGTCATGTCGATGTTCGGCGCGTCCCAGATGAGCAGGTCCAGCGCCGGGCGGGGCCGCCCCTCCGGGGCCTCGACGTCCGCGGCGGTCGCCGGCTCGAGCAGATCGGTCACGGAGGCAGTCTGCCCCGTCGGCACGGGAGCCGGTCGCGCAGGCGGTGGGGGGACGACGACGGCCTCCGGCGGGCCCCCCGGCGACCGGGCCCGCCGCCGTTGCCGCGGCCCGCTCAGCGCAGGGAGCCGGCCAGCGCCAGCGCGCACGAGTCCCCACCGGCCGCGCGCACGCGCCCGGCCCACTGCCACACCTCGCTGGCCGGCATGGGCCGGGCCAGCAGGTAGCCCTGCGCCAGGTCGCAGCCGGCCTCGCGCACCATCTGCAGGTGCTCGGCGGTCTCCACGCCCTCGGCGACCGAGCGGATGCCCAGGGTGCGGGTGAGCGCCACGATCGCGGTCAGCACCGCGCCCGTACCGCCCGTGGCCAGCTTCTGGGCGGCGAACAGCAGGGAGCGGTCGATCTTCAGCGTCCCGATCGGCAGCGCCATCAGCTGGGCCAGCGACGACCAGCCGGTGCCGAAGTCGTCGATGGCGACCCGGACGCCGGAGTTGCGCAGCACCGAGAGCTGGTCCTCGGCGCGCGTCGGGTCCTCGGCCACGCTGGTCTCGGTCAGCTCCAGCACCAGCTGGTCGGGCGCGAGGCCCGAGTCGTGCAGCGCGACGCGGACGTCGCGCACGAGGGTCTCGGCGGAGAAGTGCCGGGCACTGATGTTCACCGACATCCGCAGGTCCAGCCCGTCCGCGGCCCACGCGGCGGCCTGCCGGGTGGTCTCGCCGAGCAGCCACCGGGTGATCGGGATGAGCTGGCCGGTCTCCTCGGCCACCGCGAGGAAGGCGTCCGGGGTCAGCAGGCCGCGCTCGGGGTGCTGCCAGCGCAGCAGGGCCTCCACGCCGTCGATGGCGCCGGTGTCGACCCGCACGACCGGCTGGTAGTGGACGACGAGCTGGTCCAGGGCGCCGTCGCGCAGGGCGTTGGCCACCTCCAGCCGCCAGCGGGCGGCGTCCCGCAGCCCCGGGGAGAACAGGTGGATGCGGTCGCGGCCCGACCCCTTCGCGGCATAGGCGGCGGCGTCGGCGTCGCTGAGCAGCTGGTGCGCCTGCCGCTGCCCGGGCTGGCCGACGGCGACGCCGATGCTGGCCGACAGCGGCACCGAGATGCCCTCGCCGACGAACGGCTGGGCGAAGGACTGCTGGAGCCGGAAGGCCAGCGCGGCCGCCTCGGAGAGGTCGCACTCCCGGGCGAGGACGAGGAACTGGTCGCCGCCCAGCCGGCCGACGGCGTCGTCGGGGCGGACCTGCCCGGCGAGCCGGGCGCCGACCTCCTGGAGCAGCTGGTCGCCGACCTCGTGGCCCAGCGAGTCGTTGACGGTCTTGAACCCGTCGAGGTCCAGGAACAGCAGGGCGGTGCGGGTGGGGTCCTCGCTCAGCGACTCGCTGGTCAGCTCCAGCAGTCGGCCGCGGTTGGGCAGCCCGGTGAGGTCGTCGTGGGTGGCCTGCCAGGCCAGCGCCTCGAGGTGACGCACCCGCTCGGTGATGTCGGTGTGGGTGGCCACCACCTGCGGGCTGTCCTCGACGCGGGCGGCCTGCAGCCGGTACCACTTCCGCTCCTCGCCGAGGGGGAAGACGTAGTCGTGGGCGAAGGTGGTGGCGGTCCCCTCGCGCAGCTCCCCCATGCCGGCGGAGATCTCGCGCAGGTCGGTGGGCGAGAGGCCCTGGGCCATCACCGTCAGGTAGTCCTTGCCCACCAGGCCGGGCCGCAGCCCCTTCTCCTGCGCCTGCTCGGCCTGCTGCTCCCAGACCCGGTTGACGGTGAGGATCCGCCCCTCGTCGTCCAGCAGGACGGTGGGCGGTGGCAGCGCGTCGAGCACGGAGCTCAGCCGGCGGATCTCCGCGGCCTGCTCGTCGCGGACGCGGCGCTCGCTCTCGACGTCCCGGAAGAACACCGACAGGCCCAGCGGGTCGGCGAAGGCCCGCACCTCGAACCAGCGGTCGACCGGCTCGTAGTGGAACTCGAACCGCCGCGGCTCCCCGTCGGTCAGCACCGCCGTCAGCTGGAGCTCCATCTCGGAGCCGCGCAGCGCGGGAAACGCCTCGAAGAGGTCGCGGCCGAGGAGGTCCTCGGCGCGGCGGAGGACGAGCTCCTCCACGGCGGCGTTCAGGTAGGTGATCTGCCAGTCGCGGTCGAGGTGGTAGACGGCGTCGGGCACCGTCGCCAAGAGGTCGCGCTGCGCAGGCATCGCTGCGCCGTCGTCTCCGTGCACTCGCCCGCTTCCTTCTCCCCCTGCGGAGCCCGGCTCCGTGCTCCGGGCCCGTCGTGCCGGGAGGCAGCGGGCCCACGACGGCACGGAGTCCGACGCACCTCCGAGAGTAGTGGCACGCCGGGGTCCCGGGCAGTGCTGTGTCAGATGGGCGCGACGACCGCGCGCTCCACGATCCGGCCCACCGGCGTCCCGGCCGGGAGAGTGCCCAGCACAGCCCCCCAGTCGCCGCCCAGCCGGGTGGCGCAGAAGGTGTCGGAGACCGCGGCCGGGGCGTGTCGCAGCAGCAGCGAGGCCTGCAGGCACAGCGCCAGCAGGCCGGCCACCCGGCGGGCGCGCAGCTCCAGGCCGTCGGGGTCCCGGAGCTCGGCGTGCAGCCGCCGGACCGCCGCGTCGAGACGCGCGTCGGCGCCGCGGGCCGCCTCCAGCTCCGCGCCCACCGCGGCCAGGGACTCCGCCGAGCGGCCCAGCGCCCGCAGCACGTCGAGCGCGATGACGTTCCCCGAGCCCTCCCAGATCGAGTTCAGCGGCGCCTGCCGGTAGAGCCGGGGCATCCCCGACTCCTCCACGTAGCCGTTGCCGCCGAGCACCTCGAGCGCCTCCGCGACGACGCCCGGCGCGCGCTTGCAGACCCAGAACTTCGCCGCGGCCCCGGCCGGCCGCAGGAACGCCGTCTCCCCCGCGTCGACCGCGGCGGCCAGCCGGATCGCCAGCGCCGTCGCCGCCTCGCTCTCCACGGCCAGGTCGGCCAGCACGTTCTGCATGAGCGGCTGGTCGACCAGCAGGGCGCCGAACGCCCACCGGTGCCGCGCGTGGTGCAGCGCCTGGGTGAGCGCCGCCCGGATCGTCGCGGCCGACCCGATCACGCAGTCCAGCCGGGTGGAGTTCACCATCTCGATGATCGTCGGTACGCCTCGCCCCGGCTCCCCCACCGGCCAGGCCGTCGTCCCGTCGAACTCCACCTCGCCGGAGGCGTTCGCCCGATCGCCGAGCTTGTCCTTGAGCCGCTGCAGCCGGAAGACGTTGCGGCTGCCGTCGGGCAGCACCCGCGGCACCAGGAAGCAGGAGACGCCCTCCGGCAGCCGCGCCAGCACGAGGAACAGGTCGCTCATGGGCGCCGAGGTGAACCACTTGTGGCCGGTCAGCGCGTACGAGCCGTCGCCGTTCGGGACGGCGCGGGTGGTGTTGGAGCGGACGTCGGAGCCGCCCTGCTTCTCCGTCATGCCCATGCCCGCGACCAGCCCGGGCTTGTCCGCCGGCGGCGTGAGGCCGAATGCGTAGCCCGTGCCGGTCAGCCCCGGCTCGTACACCGCGGCGAGCTCGGGGGCGGCCCGCAGGGCGGGGACGGCGGCGTAGGTCATCGTCACCGGGCAGCCGTGGCCCATCTCCACCTGCGTCCACCCCAGGTACCCGACGGCGCGGCGGACGTGCGCGTGCCGCGAGGGGTCCGCCCACGGCGCGCCGGCCAGGCCGTGGGCGAACGCCGTCCGCATGAGCTCGTGCCAGGCCGGGTGGAACTCGACCTCGTCGATCCGGTTGCCGTAGCGGTCGTGGGTGCGCAGCACCGGGCGGTTCTCGTCGGCCAGCCGTCCCCACTCGCGGGCCTGCTCGCTGCCGGCGAGCGCGCCGAGACCGGCGAGGGAGTCGAGGGTCGCGGCGTCGGCGTGCCGCACGCACGCCTCGGCCAGGGCGGCGTCCCCGGCGATCGGGTCGTGGCCGGTCAGCGGGGGCGCCTGGTTGGTGACCTCGTGGGTGCCGCTCATGGGGAGGACGGTAGGAGGGGCCGGGGTTCCACGTGGAACCCCTCAGCGCACCAGCCGCCGGATCGCCCACTGCTCGAGCGGCGCGTACGCCAGGACGACGGGCGCGGGGCCGGAGGTGCGCAGGCCGGTGGTGGCGCCGCCGTCGGGGCCCGGGGCCACCCAGTGGTCCAGGTGCACCCGGACGGGTCCGGCCGCCACGGTCCAGGACCACGAGCGGGCCGCCGGGTCGACCGCCTCGATGGTGAAGGGCAGCCGCACCCCGAGGGGTCCGCGCACCCAGCCGCGGGCGCCGGTGGTCAGGACCCGCTGCGCGCAGTCGACGCCGGTGATCTGCGGCGCCCACTCCGACCACCGGTCCAGCAGCTCGTACCGCGCCCACACCTCGTCCGGGGGCAGCGGACCCGTCGCGTGCAGCGTCGTCGTCGTCATGCCGGGGGCCCGCCGAGGAGCAGCTCGCGGAGCATCTGCATCGCGAGGACGACGGAGCGCTCCCGCACCGCCGACCGCGACCCGGGCAGCCGCACCGACCGCGCCACCACGCCGTCCGGACCCGCGGCGCACAGGTGCACGGTGCCCACCGGCTTGTCCGCCGTCCCCCCGCCCGGCCCGGCGACGCCGGTGATGCCGACACCCACGTCCGCGCCGAAGCGTGCCCGGGCGCCGTCGGCCAGGGCGCGGGCCACCTGCGGGCTCACCGCGCCGTGCTCGGCCAGCATCGCCGCCGGGACGTCGGCCATCGCCTCCTTGGCCGAGTTCGCGTACGCGGTGACCCCGCCCAGCACCCAGGCCGAGGAGCCGGGACGCTCGGTCAGCCGGCCGACGAGCAGCCCGCCGGTGCACGACTCGGCGGTGGCGATGGTGCGTCCCTGGGACTCCAGCGCACCGGCGACGAGGTCGTCGAGGGTCGGCCCGGTCGAGAACACCGTGTCCCCGTACTCCTCGGCGAGCAGGGCGGCGAGCCGGTCGTAGGCCAGCTGGGCATCCGGGCCGAACCGGGTGACGATCTCCAGCTCGCCGTCGCGCAGGCAGGTGGTGATCTCCAGGCCGGCCAGCTCCGCGTCGTGGTCGCGCAGGGTGGCGGCGAGCTGGGCCTCCAGGGTCCCCCACAGCCGGACCGTCTCCTGCCGCAGCTCCGCGCCCGCCGCGAGGACCCCGGCCACCGGTCCGGCGGCCAGCACGGCCGGCCACATGCCCTGCAGCTCCGGTGGCGGACCGGGGAGGACGACGACCGGCGGGCCGCTGCGCCCCTCCGCCGGGAGGACGACGAGCCCGGGCGCCGTCCCGACCGGCTCCAGCACCGTCGCGCCGTCGGGCACCCGAGCCTGCTTGGCGACGCCGGCGGCCTGCGCCTCCGGGTCGACCCGCCAGCCGCGCCGGGCGGTCAGCCGCGCGACGATCGCCGCGATCCGCGACTCCAGCTCCGGGTCGACGGCCGACGGGCGGCCGTGCCAGTCGCCGACCACCTGCGCGGTGAGGTCGTCGGCGGTGGGGCCCAGGCCGCCCGAGGTGATCAGCAGGTCGGTGCCGGACCCGGCGAGGAAGTCCAGGGCGGCCCGCAGGTCCTCGGGGCGGTCGCCCACGACCACGACCGCGGCCACGTCGACCCCGCGCTGCCGCAGCTGCTCGGCCAGCCAGGGGCCGTTGCGGTCGGCCACCCGGCCGGTGAGCACCTCGGTGCCCGTGACGACGATGCCCGCGCGTGTACCCACGGGTCGACCATAGGAGGACTTGGCCGCACCGGCCCGCCTGCGGAGACGTCAGCCCCGGCCGTTCCCGTTCCCGTTGCCGTTGCCGTTCCCGCCGGCGTTCCCGTTCCCGCCGCCGTTGCCGTTGCCGTTGCCGCCGGCGTTCTGGCTGCCGCCGGCGTTCCCGTCGCCGTCCCCGCCTCCCGCGCCACCGGCCGCGGTCCCGCCGGAGGCCGGCGCCGGCGGAGCCGGCTCGGGCGCGGGCACGGCCGGTGAGGGGGGCACGGGCGACGCGGCGAGCGTCCCCGGCACGACCGCGGTCCCGGGGGCGGGAGCCGTCCCCGGAGCCGGAGCCGGAGCGGGGGCGACCGCCACCGTGAGGGTGACCAGCGTGCCCGCGGGGAGCACACCGGCCGGCCCGACCGCCGTCACCGACCCGGGGGCGGTGGCCGCGGTCTCCTCCGTCTCCCGCGTCACCAGCAGGCCGCGGCCCACGAGCTCGGCCTCCACCTCGTCGGCCGGGCGCCCGACGAACTCCCCTGCCGTCACCTCGACCCCCGGTTCCGCCTCCTCCGGCACGTCGCTGTCGACGGCCGCCGCGGGCGGCAGGACGGTGTCCGCCCCGGTCGTCAGGTGCAGCAGGCCCACGCCGAGGCCGACACCGACCAGCAGGGTGGTCAGCGGTGCCACGAGCCGGCGCCCGCGGCCGGGCCGGGGGGCCGGCAGCGACAGCACCTGCGTCGGGCGCACGGGGACCGGGGCGAGCCGGCGGCCGGCGCGCACGTCGGCGACCGCGTCGCGCACCGCCGCGCCGTCCGGCAGACGGTCGGCGGGGTCCTTGGCCAGCGTCCGGTCCACCAGCCGGCGCACGTTCGCGGGCACGTCGTCGGGCAACGGGGCGGGGGTCTCGCGGATCTGGCGCAGCGCGATCTGCACCGGGTTGTCGCCGTCGAACGCGCGCTGCCCGGCCAGGCACTCGTAGGCCACCATGCCGAGGGAGTAGACGTCGCTGGCCGGGGTCGCGTGGTGCCCCGCGGCCTGCTCGGGCGACAGGTAGCAGGCCGTGCCGACGACCTGCCCGGTGCGCGTGAGCGGGGCGCTGGTGGCGGTCCACGCGATGCCGAAGTCGGTGATGCGGACGACGCCGTCGGCGCCGAGGAGGACGTTGCCCGGCTTGACGTCGCGGTGGACCACCCCCGCGGCGTGCGCCGCGGCCAGGGCAGCCGCGGTCTGGTCGACGACGTCGAGCACCACCTCCAACGGCGGCCTCGGCTCGCGCGCCAGCCGGTCGGCCAGCGACTCGCCCTCGACGAGCTCCATCACCAGGTAGGCCGAAAGCTCGCCGTCCGGGCCGGGGGCCTCGCCGTAGTCGTGCAGCGCCGCGATGTTGCGGTGCACCAGCCGGGCCGAGACCTGCGCCTCGGCGCGGAACCGGGCCAGGGAGACGGCGTCGTCGGTGTACTCGCTGCGCAGCAGCTTGACGGCCACCGTGCGGTCCAGCCGCCGGTCGTGGGCCCGCCAGACGCGGCCCATGCCGCCGGTGGCCAGCAGCTGCTGCAGCTCGTAGCGGTCCCCGAGGACGCGACGGACCGGTCCACCCACTCCGCAGACTCCCGTCGTCCGTCCCCGTTCCGGGCCATGGTGCCCCCGGGAGGGTCGGCGGGAAACGCGGGACCGGCTCGGGCGGCGCGGAACCACCCGACCGGGTCAGGGGGTCGCGGTCGCGGTGGTGCCCGGCGGGGTCTCGGCCGTGGTCGTCGGAGGCGTGGTGGTGACACTGGGCGAGGCGGTGTCCGTGGGCGTCGCCGTGGGCGTGGTCGTCGGCCCCGGGGTGGTCGGGGCCGACGACCCGGACGCCGTGGGCTCGGCGGTCGCGGGAGGCTCGGCGGACGTCGGCGGTGCCGGGGGGACGACCTCGCCGACCGGCGGCTCGGGGTCGTCTCCGCCGGCCACGGTCACGCCGCCGGTCCCGGCACCGGTCCCGCCACCGCCGGTGGGACGGTCGTCGTCCTCCTCGGGCGCGACGGCGTACCAGAGCCTGACGTCGTCCCCCTGCTCGAGTTCCCGGCCGGTGGGCTCCAGCCGGGTCACCGTGCCGGGCTCGACGTCGTCGGTGATCTGGGGGAGGCGGTAGACGCTGAGGCCGAGGGCGGAGAGCTCGGCGGCGACGTCCTCGACCGGCCGGCCCACGTAGTTCCCGGCGGACAGGACGAGGGTGCCCGCCTCCTGGGTCTGCGCGACGGCGACCGGGGTCGACGGGGGCGGCCCGGACAGCGCGAGGAACACCCCCGCAGCGGCGGCCGCGCCGAGCAGCAGCGCGATCAGCGGGACCAGCAGCGCGGCGGCCCGGCGCCGGGCCGGCGGCGGCGGGGTACGGAGCGCCGGAGCCGGGTCGCCGGGCGCCGGGGGCGGCGGCGCGAGCGGCGCCGCGCGCAGGCCGGTGTCGCCCACCCCGGCGGCCGGCATCCGCCCGGCCCGGGCGTCCGCGATCGCCGCGCCGAAGGCCGCCCCGTCGGGCATGCGGGCGGCGGGGTCCTTGGCGAGCGCGCGGCTGACGAGCGCCCGGACCTCGAGCGGGAGCTCGGCGGACAGCGGCTCCGGCTCCTCCCGCAGCTGCTTGAGCGCGATGGTGACGGCGTTGTCCCCGTCGAACGCCGGGCGGCCGGCCAGGCACTCGTAGCCGACCAGCCCCAGCGCGTAGACGTCGCTGGCGGGGGTGGCCAGCCGCCCCTCGGCCTGCTCCGGCGAGAGGTACTGCGGGGTCCCGATGACCTGGCCGGTGCGGGTGAGCGGCACGCTGCCGGCCGACCAGGCGATGCCGAAGTCGGTGATCTTCACGCTGCCGTCGGGGCCGACCAGGATGTTGCCGGGCTTCACGTCGCGGTGGACCAGCCCGACCCGGTGCGCCTCGGCCAGGGCGGCGGCCGTCTGCTGCAGCACCGACAGGGTGCTCTCGGTGTCCAGCCGGCCCTCGCGGCGCAGCACCGCCGAGAGCGGCTCGCCCTCGACGAGCTCCATGACCAGGTAGGCCAGCGTCTCGCCGTGCTCCGACTGCGTCTCCCCGTAGTCGAAGACGCCGGCGATGTTGGGGTGCGAGAGGCCGGCGGCGTGCTGCGCCTCGGCGCGGAAGCGCGCGAGGAAGGTCGGGTCGCCGGTGTACTCGCTGCGCAGCACCTTCACGGCGACCGGCCGGCCCAGCAGCACGTCGGTGCCGCGCCAGACCTGGCCCATGCCACCGGAGGCGATCAGCGTGCCGAGCTCGTACCGCTCGCCCACGTCCCGCCGCCCCGGCTCCACCACCGTGGTCCCCCTCGCCAACTGCCTCGTGCACGATCGGGAGGCGCCGGTGCCCTGTCCACCGGTGTCCACGCCCGCTCGCCCTCACACATCCTCCCAGGCGACGGCAACCCCCCGGTCGGACCCTCCCGCCCCGGGGGACGACCCCCCGTGCCCGGGGGCGCGCCCCCACCGGGCGGCGTCGTCGCGCACGCCCGGCGGGCAGGCGAACACGGCCGAGGAGGCCTGCGGTCCACCTCCTGTCGCGCGGTCGATCCAGGCGGTGCCCGCGACCGCCCGGCGGAGAGCGGCGGACGTTGCGGCGACGTTGCAGCGGCCAACCGTCGTCGCCGCAGGCCCTTGCCCCGGTCCCCGCCGGGCTGTGACCGTGGACACATCCACTGCGCTCGACGACGAGGAGATCGACGTGCCCGACGTTCCCGACATGACCGAGGTCCTGGCCGACTCCCCGACCAACTGGGGGAAGTGGGGTGCCGACGACGAGCTCGGCTCGCTGAACTACCTGACCGCCGACGAGGTCATGCGGGGGATCCGCCACGTGCGCCAGGGGAAGGTGTTCACCCTGCAGCGGCTGATCGGCGACCCGAAGGGCGACCCGGTGTGGCCCGGCCGCACCCCCGCCGAGCGCACCCAGGTCCTCGACGAGTCCACGTGGGACTCCCCCGACGCCCCGCAGTTCCCCGGCGGCCTGCACTACGCCGACGACAAGATCAACGCGTTCCTGCAGGGCTCCACGCAGTACGACGCGCTCGGTCACGTCTGGTACGGCGGCAAGATCTGGAACGGCTTCGACGCCCGCACCACGGTCGGCGGCATGGACAAGGCCAGCGTCGAGCCGATCGCGCAGCGCGGCGTGGTGGGCCGCGGCATCCTGCTGGACATGGCCCGCTTCCGCGGGAAGCCGACCCTGGACAAGGGCGAGACGTTCACCCACGAGGACCTGCTGGCCTGCGCCGAGGCCCAGGGCGTGACGATCGAGAAGCGCGACGTCCTGGTGATCCGGACCAACTTCCTGCAGCTGTTCCACGAGCAGGGCGAGGCCTTCTACGAGGGCTTCAACGAGCCGGGCCTCGTCTACAGCCCCGAGCTGGTGCGCTGGTTCCAGGACATGGAGATCCCCAACCTGGCCACCGACACCATCGCCAACGAGGTCACCTACGACCCGAACAACGGCACCGCGCTGCCCCTGCACTGCGCCCTGATGCGCAACCTGGGCGTCGCGCTCACCGAGATCTGCGACCTCGAGGCGCTGGCCGCCGACTGTGCCGAGGACCGGCAGTACACGTTCCTGTGGGCCGCCGCCCCGCTCAAGGTCCACCTGGCCGCCGGCTCGCCGGCGAACCCGCTGGCCATCAAGTAGGCGTCGTCGTGAGCGCGTACGACGAGCGCCCGTGGCTGGCCCGCTACGGCGACCAGCCCGCCGACTACGAGATCGAGTTCGGCGACGCCCTGAGCATGTTCCGGGCCGGGGTCGAGCGGGACCCCGACGGCGTGGCCCTGCGCTACTTCGACGGCAGCGTCTCCCGGCGGGAACTCGACGAGCTCAGCGACGCGCTGGCCGCCGGGCTGCTGGCGTCGGGCTTCTCCGCCGGCGACCGCCTCGCCGTCTACCTGCAGAACGTGCCGCAGTTCGTCATCGCGATGGTGGCGACCTGGAAGGCCGGCGGCGTCATGGTGTCGATCAACCCGATGAGCCGGACGCGCGAGCTGTCGTACCTGCTGGCGGACTCGGGCGCGACGGTGCTGCTCGCGCTGGAGTCGCTCTTCGGCGACGTGGCCCGCGACGTGGTCCCGGACACCGACGTCCGCCTCGTCCTCACCACCAGCGAGCTGGACTTCCAGACCCGCGGCGACGAGCGGCTGTTCGCCGGCACCCGGCGGCAGCGGCACGAGGGGACCGAGGACCTGCTGGAGTTCGCCGGGCGGTACCGCGGGCAGGTGCCGCCCCCGGTCCACCTGGGGCCGGACGACGTCGCGTTCCTGACCTACACGTCGGGGACGACCGGGGTGCCCAAGGGCGCGATGAACACCCACCGGAACGTCGTCTTCACCGCGCAGGTCTACCGGGACTGGGTGCACGCGGGGCGGGACGGGGCCATCTTCGGCGTCGCCCCGCTGTTCCACATCACCGGGCTGATCGGGCACGTCGCGGTGAGCATGCTCGTGCCGGCGACGCTGGTGCTGGCCTACCGCTTCGAGCCGCAGGTGGTGCTCGACGCCCTGCTGGAGCACCGGCCGGCGTTCACCATCGGGGCGATCACCGCGCTGAACGCCCTGCTCAACGCCCCCGGCTTCACCCGCGACCACTTCGCCTCGTTCACCTCCGTCTACTCCGGGGGCGCGGCGATCTCGCCCACGGCGGAGAAGGCGTTCCGGGACGCGACCGGCGTCCAGGTGCACAACGCCTACGGGCTCACCGAGACGACGTCGCCGATGACCGTGACGCCCTTCGGCTCGCCCTCGCCGGTCGACCCCACCTCGGGGGCGCTGTCGGTGGGCACGCCGGCGCCGAACACGATCGTCCGCATCCAGGACGACGA
Source organism: Trujillonella endophytica (assembly GCF_019799905.1). Lineage (GTDB taxonomy): Bacteria > Actinomycetota > Actinomycetes > Mycobacteriales > Geodermatophilaceae > Trujillonella > Trujillonella endophyticus_A. Next base: position 90,003 of record NZ_JABGCI010000001.1, read on the forward strand.
CGGGCGCGACCTGCCGCTGGGCGAGGTCGGCGAGATCGTCGCCGAGGGCCCGCAGGTCGTCGCGGGCTACTGGGGCAAGCCGGAGGAGACCGCCGAGGGGCTGCCGGGCGGGGCGTTGCGCAGCGGGGACGTCGGCTTCATGGACGCCGACGGGTGGGTGTTCATCGTCGACCGCAAGAAGGACATGATCAACGCCTCGGGCTACAAGGTCTGGCCGCGCGAGGTCGAGGACGTGCTGGCCGAGCACCCGGCGGTGCGCGAGTCCGCCGTCGTCGGGGTCCCGGACGAGAAGCGCGGGGAGACCGTCAAGGCGTACGTCAGCCTGCGGGCGGGGGCGCAGGCCACCCCGGAGGAGCTCATCGCGCACTGCCGGGAGCGGATGGCCGCCTACAAGTACCCGCGGCAGGTGGAGGTGATCGACGAGCTGCCCAAGACCGTCACCGGCAAGATCCTCCGCCGCGAGCTGCGGGATCGGGGGGCCTGAGGCTCTCCGCCGGCGCGTGGCAGGGTGTCGCCCGGGTCCGCGGCGGTCGCGGGCCGGGGACGACGCGCGGGAGGACGACGGATGGCGAGCACGGTGTCCCGGGAGGACGCGGACGGCGTCGCGACGATCACGCTCCGGCAGCCGGGGCTGACCTCGGCCCTGCGGCGCGAGCTGCTGGCCGTGGTCACCGACGTCGCCGCCGACGAGTCGGTCCGCGCGGTGCTGCTCACCGGTACCGGCCGGGCCTTCTGCGTCGGCCAGGACCTCGCCGAGCACGTGGAGTCGCTGCGGGGGAACGCCGAGACGTCGCTGTCGATCGTCGCCGACGAGTACAACCCGCTGGTCCTGGCCCTGTCGGGGCTGCGGGTGCCGGTCGTGGTCGGCATCAACGGCGCATGTGCCGGCGCCGGTCTGGGGATCGCGCTCGCCGGCGACCTGCGGGTGGCCGCGGCGGGGGCGAAGTTCACCACCGCGTTCACCGGCATCGGCCTGTCCAGCGACTCGGCGCTGGCGTCGCGGCTGGTGCACTGCGTCGGTGGCTCACGGGCGGCGCAGCTGCTGCTCCTGCCCGAGCCGTTCCCGGCGGAGACCGCCGAGCAGTGGGGGCTGGTGCACCGCGTCGTCCCCGCGGACGAGGTGGCCGACGAGGCGCGGGCGCTGGCCGTCCGGCTGGCCGCCGGCCCGACCGCGGCCTACCGGGCGGTGAAGACGGTGCTGGCCACGGCCGCGACCGACTCGCTGGAGGAGACGCTGGCCCTGGAGGCCCGGCTGCAGACGCCGCTGGGCACCAGCGCCGACCACCGCGAGGCGGTGGAGGCCTTCCTGGCGAAGCGTCCGGCGGTCTTCACCGGTCGCTGAGCGAGGCCCGGGGCAGTCCGGGTCCGCTCAGGAGGACAGGACGACGCAGGTGACGCAGACGTCGCGCTCGGCGACCGGCCAGGACTGCTCGACGTCGACCCGGGCGAGAGAGCCGCACAAGGTCAGCTCGCAGGCGCCGTCGACCTCGCTGGGGTGACGGTGGACCTCGACGGCGTGCCACAGGGCGGCCGTGGGGCCGTGGGCCCGGCTGCGGGCGGCGACGGAAGTGGTGGCGCGGGCGACGGCGGCGGTCATGCTCCCAAGGTCGGCTGCACGTGGCGCCGGGCACAGTCGTGGCGCCGGCATCTCACCCCACCGGGTGAGCCCGCCGTCCCCCGGCGGTGGCCCGGCCGCGCTCCGGCGGTGGCCCGGCGGTGCCCCGGCGGGCGCGGCAGGATGCGGCCATGGAGCTGACCAAGCACGGGCACGCCTGCGTCGTCCTGAGCGAGGGCGACCGCCGCCTCGTCCTCGACCCGGGGGCCTTCACCGATCCGGAGGCCCTGCGGGGCGCGAGCGCGGTGCTCATCACCCACGAGCACGTCGACCACTTCGCGCCGGAGCCGCTGCGGGCGGCGCTGGACGCCGACCCGGCGCTGGAGGTGTGGACCAACGGCTCGGTCGCCCGTCAGCTGGAGGGCCTGGGGAGCCGGGTGCACGTGGTGGGCGACGGTGACGCGGTCACGGTCGCGGGCTTCGACGTCACGGTGCACGGCGAGCTGCACGCGGAGATCCACCCGGAGATCCCGCGGGTGGGCAACGTCGGGTTCCTGGTGGGCGGGCTGGTCTTCCATCCGGGGGACGCGCTGACGGTCCCGGGCGAACCGGTGAGCACGCTGCTCCTGCCGGTCCATGCGCCCTGGTCGAAGACGTCCGAGGTGATCGACTACGTGCGTGCGGTGGACGCCGACCAGGCGTACGCGGTGCACGACGGGTTGCTCAACGACACCGGGCTGGGAGTGGTCGGTGGCCTGCTCGGCGAGCGGGGGCCCGGCACCCCGACGCCGTACGGCCGGCTGGCGCCGGGGGACTCGATCGACCTCTGAGTCGAGCGTCGAGTCCCCCGGCGGCCGGCTGGGTCAGCGGACGGCGCGGTTGCGGCCCCGACCGGCGACACCCGTGTACAGGCCGACCAGCAGGAGGGCGGCGAGGACGGCGAGGATGAAGCCACCGACGTTCAGCTCGGTGATCTCACCCCAGCCGAGCGCGTGGGCGATGAGCCCACCGATGATGGCGCCGACCACGCCGAGGGCGACGGTCGCGATCATGCTGATGTGCTGCTTGCCCGGGAGGAGCAGACGGGCGAGGACACCGATGATGGCGCCGATGACGATGACGCCGAGGATCTGGAACACGCTGTCTCCTTCAGTCCGTCCGGCCCGGACGGTCCGGCGGGGTCGCCGGGTGCCTGTGGCCGGAGCACCGGAGGCGCCGTCACCCCCGATCAGGCGCCTGGTGCGAGCCCTCATACCCGTGCCGGGTGCCGGTGATGCACGGACGTCACCCGACCGGGGGGAGCCGGATCCTCGTCAGCCCCCCGCGAGCCGCGCCACGTGGTCGGGCACCTTGGCCAGCTCGTCGTCGACGGTGGACTGCACGAGTCGCCTCATGCTGCTCCGCTGCAGCCGGTTGACCAGGCGGTTCCCGCCCCGTGGCTCGTGCTCGACGGTGATCGTGACCCGGGTGCCCCCGCCCTCGGCGTCGTCGAGCTCGATGCGCGTCGTCCAGGTCTCGGGCGTGAGCTCCAGCCGGGTCGTCACCGCCCGGCGGGGCCGCCAGTCGACGATCTCCCCCTCGGGGGCGCCGGCCCGCGGCTCCTCGCCCTCGGCCAGCGCACCGGGCACGCAGACGAAGCGGGTGCCCCGCCCGGGCGCGGCGCTGCCGGCCACGACGTAGGAGACGTCGCAGACCGGGCAGTAGGGCGCGAGGACGGCGAGCGCCCGCCACACGACGTCCCGCGACTCGGGCACGTCGCGGCTGCCGGTCGCCGTCGTCACCGGTCCAGCCTCGCACGGGGCCCGCGACCGGGTCCGGGGGCGGGGCGCTCACCGGCCGGTGACGGAGACCTCGAACTCCACCCGGCTGACGTCGGGGCGCAGCCGCGAGTAGCTGTGCACCAGCGGGCTCCCGCCGCTGTTGCGCACGGTGGTGCGCACGACCAGCAGGGGTGAGCCCGCGACGATGCGCAGCAGCTCCGCCTCCTCCGGGGTGGCGGTGCCGACGTCGACGACGATGCGTGCGTGCGCCAGGTCGGCGTCGTACTCCCGCCGGAGGAAGTCGTACAGCGAGCCGTCGTCCAGGTCGGCCTCGGCGGCGCGGGGGAAACGGGCGGCCGGCAGGAAGCTGTGCGCGACGTGGTTGGGCGCGCCGTCGACGCTGCGCAGCCGCACCAGCTCCACGACGTCGGCGGCGACCGGCAGGTCGAGCTCCGGGGCGATCGGGACCGGGACGGGCACGACGCGTTGGGTGAGCACGGTGGTGCCCACCTGCGCACCCTGCTCGGCCATCACCGAGCTCCAGCCCGCGATGCGGTGCACGAAGCTCTCCCGGTACTCGTGCCGGATGGCCGGCCGCGTCACGAACGTGCCCCGGCCCTGCTCGCGCACCAGGTGCCCGTCGGCCACCAGGCCGTCGACGGCGCGGCGCAGCGTGATCCGGCTGACCCCGTACTCCGCGCACAGCACGGGCTCGGGAGGCAGCAGCGTGTGCTCGGGCAGCGCCGACGCCCGGCGGCGCAGGTGCTCCCGGACCGACAGGTACTTCGGTCCCGACTCGGCGCTCGCCACCAGCCGACGGTACGTGAGGCAGACATCCGGACGTCATGTCGTCTGGGACGTCTCGTGGGTTCCTGGACCACCGCTCCGGACGTGAGCGGCAGGACGAGTCCGCCCGGGGCAACATGTGCACCGCGAGGACCCCCGCCGTGAGAGGTTGCCCGTCGTGAGCCAGGACCCGCGCAGTCGGCGGCGCGCCGAGACGCGCCGGCGCATCTACGAGGTCGGCATGCGGTTGTTCGAGGAACAGGGGTTCGACCCCGTCAGCGTGGGGGTCATCGCGGCCACCGCGCAGGTCTCGGTCCCCACCTTCTACGCCCACTTCCCCAGCAAGGACCGCATCGTCCTGCAGCCCGCCGAGCTGGACGACATCGTCCCGCTGCTGGATCCGCGGACGGCCGGCGCGAGCATCACCGAGCGGGTGGAGGGCGCGATCCGTGCGTGGCTGACCGCCTTCGACGGGGAGGCCGAGGCCGAGCTGCTCCGCCAGTGGCGGATCGTCTGCCGGACGCGCTCCCTCCAGCTCCGGGCCGCGGAGATCGAGCGGGCTGCGGGCGCCGAGGTCATCGAGTATCTCGACCACGCACGCTGCGACGAGACGTCTCTGGCCATCCAGCTCACCGTCTTCTCGCTGTTCACGGCGAGCACCCAGATGCTCATGCGCTGGGCCGCGGCCGGCGGCCGGCGTCCGCTGGGCGACGTCTGTGACGACGTCCTGCGGACGGTCAGAGCCCTGCGCGAGCGTCCGGTCTGACCCGCCCTACCGGCCCGGGGCGCGCAGCTCCACCACGGTGACCTCCGGCCGCGCGCCGATCCGCATCGGCGGCCCCCAGTACCCGGCGCCGGAGGTCACGTACAGCTGGGTGTCCCCGTGCCGGGACAGCCCCTCGACCGACGGCTGGTCCAGCCGGATCGCGTAGTCGAAGGGCCACAGCTGCCCGCCGTGGGTGTGTCCGGACAGCTGCAGGTCCACGCCGGCCGCGCGCGCCTGCTCGACCTGGACGGGCTGGTGGGCCATCAGCACGACCGGGACGGCCTCGTCGCGGCCGTCCAGCGCGGCGTCGAGGTCCGCGCCGTGCCCGGCCAGGCCCGAGCGCGCCGCCGTCCGGTCGTCGATGCCGGCGAGGTCGAAGGACGCCGCACCCCGGCGGATCGGCACCCGCTCGTTGCGCAGCACCTCGACGCCGAGGGTGGGCAGGTGCCGCAGCCAGGCCCGGGTGTCGACGAAGTACTCGTGGTTGCCGGTCACGAAGAAGACGCCCTGCTCGCTGACCAGGTCGGCCAGCGGTGCCGCCTCCCCGGCCAGCTCGTCGACGTCGCCGTCGACCAGGTCGCCGACGATGGCGACGACGTCCGGGCGCTGCTCGTTGACGATCTCGACCAGACGCTCGAAGCGCCGGCCGCCGTAGGTCGCCGACAGGTGGCCGTCGGAGAAGGTGACGATCCGCAGGCCGTCCAGCGCCGGGTCGAGCCGGGGCAGCGTGATCGGCACCCGCCGGACCACCGGCGCCGAGTTGGCCAGGTACAGCCCGGTGCCGGCGGTGGCGAGCGCCGCCACGCCGGCGGTCGCGGCCAGTCCCCGTGCGAGGAAGAGCCGGCGCGAGGGATCCGGCGCCGTCTCCTGCCCATCCCGGTCCTCCTCGGCCGGGGACGGCCCGGCCGCAGCCCCCGCGACCGATGCGACGGGCACCGGGGTCGGCGCCGGCCGGCGCGTCCGGCCGCGCAGGGCGAGACGCACGGGCTCCAGGACCAGCAGGGCCAGGAACAGGTAGAACGCCGTGCCGAGCCAGGTGTAGGCCACCCAGTCCAGTGGCGCGGCCACGTCGAGCGGCAGGGTCCGGCGCAGCAGCAGCGCGGCGACCGGGAGCACCGCCACGACGACCAGCACCCAGGTCAGCCGGCGACGGGTGCGGCCCGGCCGGGTCGTGCTCCGCACGAGGCGGGACCACAGGTAGGCGTGCAGGAGCGCCATGGCCAGCAGCACCACGGTGCCGAAGCCGAGCAGACCGATCAGGGACACACGGCCCCCGGGCAGGGGCCCGTCGCGAGCCCGCGAGTGGTGGGGGGCACGGGGGTCCTTCTCCTCGTTCCGGGGATCTCGCCGCTACTTCGCGGCGGCGCGCAGCACCGGACGCAGCCCCGGCTCCTGCCGCCAGAACGCCGCGGCGCGGGCGGCAGCCCGGAACTCCTCCAGGGCGTGGAGCCGGCCCCACGTCCAGGTGGTCTCCCCCGCCGCGTCGGCCGCGCGTCCCAGCCGCAGGCACCAGTCCCGGGTGGCCACGGTGTCCTGGGCCGCGCCGAGGTCCTCCTGGACCTCCTTCATGCAGGCCACCAGGGCCTCGGCGGGTTCCCCGAGCAACGGGACGGCGACCTCGGCCGTGTACCGCACCCGCTTGGCCGCCTTGCGCACGTCGTGCAGCGGGGAGTCCTCGTGCGGGGTCCCGCCGGTGTCGGCGCGGGCGACCTCGATCCGCTCGGCCAGCCGCCGGCCGGTCCGCCGGATCGCCCGGGCGAGCGCCGGCCCGGCCGGGTCACCCGCGCCCTCGGCCAGCGGCGGCGCGGTCAGCAGGGCGTCGAGGGAGTCCAGGACGGTGAGGTAGCGGCGGTCGGCGAGCGTGCGCAGCGCCTTGCGGCGGCCCGCCTCGGCGTCCTGCACGGCGGCGGTCTGCAGCCGGGCCACGACCGGTCCGCGCACCTGCTCCACCGGCTGGGCGTCGACGAGCTCCCGCAGGTGGGCCAGGGCGACCTCGCCGTCCCGGGCCGCGGAGAGGGTGCTGCCGACCCAGCGGAGCTCCTCGCGCAGCGGGTCGGTGCTGGTGCGCTCCAGCACCGACCGGAACGCGGCCAGGGTGCTGCGCAGCCGCCGGCAGGCGACCCGGAGGTCGTGGATGCCGTCCGGGTGTCCGGTCCGCACCAGGAGGTCGGCGGCCTGCAGGGCCTCGACCTGCGTCCGCAGCGCGCCCAGCACCACGTCCGCAGCGGTCGGCTCCGGCCGCGACGCGGGGGCCCGCTTCCCCTTGCCGCCCTTCTTCGCCTTGCCGTCCTTGCTCTTGCCGTCCCCGCCCTTGCCGCCCCCGCCCTTGCCGCCCTTCTCCGCCCTGCCCCCGTCGGACGCGGCCTCCGGCGCCAGGCGGCCCTCGAGCACACGGGCCAGCTTCGACGGCGAGTCGGACGGCGCGGCGCCGGCGGCCACGAGGGCGTCGACGAGCGCGTCGAGCAGCGACTCGTCGCCGTCGACCAGCTCGACCTCGAGCTCCCGCCAGCGGGTCACCGTGGCGGCGGCGCCGGGGCCGGCCGCGTGCGCGGTGCCGGTCACCGTGTCGTCGGCGACCTCGGCCAGCACCCGGCCGTCGTGGGCGAGGACCGTCGTCACCACGCGGGTGGTGGCCAGCGTCGCCACCGCGGTCACCGGGGCGGTGCGGACGATGCCCACCACCGGCTCCAGGACCGCCTTGGGTGGCACGGCGCGGCGCGGCCCCAGCGGGTGGTGGCGCTCCTCGCGCGCGGCGCCCGCCGCGGGGAGCTTGAGGTGCCAGCCGGCGTCGGTGCCCCCGGTGCGCCGGCGCAGCGTGACGCGGGCCCGGGCCAGCCGCAGGTCGGCGGTGTCGAAGTAGGTGGCGTCCAGGCGGTGCTCGACCGGCTGCCCGACGGCCGCCACGCCCTCGACCGCGGTGAGGTCGGGGAGGACGAAGTCCGGGCCCGGCTCGACCTTGCGCTCGACCTCGACGTGCCCGCCCACTGCGTCGTCCTCCTCGCTGGCCCCGGGTCCTCCGGCCGCCGGTCCCCGCGACGGTAGGCCACCGGAGTGAACGGCGCCCGCTGCCCGATGTTCAGGCGACCCTGCTGGTGGGCACGCTGGTGGGGAGCACCGTCCGACGTCGGACGGTCCGCGCGAGGGGAGCAAACCCATGCTGAGCGAGCGCGAGGTATCGGCCGCCATCGGCAGCCCGGCCTACGGTCCCGACGGCGAGAAGATCGGCACCGTCGAGCAGTTCTACGTCGACGACCGCACCGGAGCGCCCACCTGGGCGGCGGTGACGACGGGGTTGTTCGGCACGAAGCACTCGATCGTCCCGGCGGTGGACGCCGCGTACGTCGACGGCGGACTGCGCCTGCACGTGAACAAGGACGCGGTGAAGACCGCCCCCCACCTGACGGGCGAGCACCTCGACCCCTCCGACGAGGCCGAGCTGCGGCGCCACTACGGCCTGGACACCGCCCTGCCGGCGACCCCGGAGGTCGCGCCGCGCACGTCCCCGGGCATGCCGGTGGCCACGACGTCCTCGGAGCCGGCCACCGCGGAGACGCCCATCCCGGCGGCGGCCGTGCCCCCGCCGCCTCCCGTGGCCCCGGCGCATGACGGCGGGATGGTGCGCAGCGAGGAGCGCCTGCTCGTCTCCACCGAGCGCGTGGCCGCCACCCGCGCACGGCTGGTCAAGTACGTGGTCACCGAGGAGGTCCAGATCACCGTGCCGATCCGGCGCGAGGAGATCCGGATCGAGGAGGTGCCGATCGACGCACCCGACCCGGGGCCCGGCGAGTCCCTGGTCGCTCCCGGGGACGCCTCGGGCACCGCACCCACGACCTCGCCGATCCCTGCCGTGGGCGGCGCGCTGCCCGAGGAGATCGTGCTGCACGCCGAGCGGCCGGTCGTCTCCGTCGAGGTGGTCCCCGTGGAGCGGGTACGGCTGCGCACCGAGGTCGTCACCGGCACCGAGCAGGTCACCGACCAGGTGCAGCGCGAGCAGATCGTCGTCGACCAGAGCGGCTCCCCCGCCCGCTGAGGCCGGCCCGTCCCGCGCCCCCGCCCGTCATCGGGCGGGGGCGCGGAGGCGGCGGCGCACCACCCGGCGGGCGACCTCGAGCGCGTGCGGGTCGTCGTGCAGGACGAAGTTCGCGTCGGCGGCCAGGATCACGCCGTTGAGCTCGAAGGCCAGCTGCTCGGGGTCCTCGTCGGCCGCGAGCTCACCGCGGGCGACGGCATCGGCGGCGACCTCGCGCAGCAGCTGGACGAACCCCCGCTGGAACGCGGCCACGCGCTCCTTGACCGGACCCGGCCGGGTGCCCATCTCGAGGGCCGCACCGGCGAAGAAGCAGCCGCCGGGGAAGGTCCGCCGCTCCAGGTGGACGAAGAAGGCCTCGCAGACGGCGACCAGCCGCGCGACACCCGGGGGCGCAGCCAGCGCCGGCCCCACGACCTCGGCGGAGAAGACCCGGCCGGCCTCCTCGACGGTGGCCAGCTGCAGCGCCTCCTTGGACCCGAAGTGGGCGTAGAGGCCGCTCTTGCTCATCCCGAGCGCGCCGGCGAGGTCCCCGATGGACAGGCCCTCCAGGCCCGACACGGTCGCGAGCGAGACCGCCTCGCGCAGGATCGCGCCGCGTGTCCGCTCCCCGTCGGCCCGTGTGCGGCGCGCAGGGGGGGTCGTCCCGCCGTCGTCCACCACGCAGACAAATTAGCACGATCGTTCGTACTCTCTCGGACCAGCACGAGCAGTCGTGCTGCCCATCGAGGGGAGCCGGTCATGGACAAGGCAGTCATCAGCCTCACCACGGGTCTGGAGGACCCGGAGAAGGTCACCGTCGCCTTCCTGGTCTCGGTCGGTGCGGCCGAGCAGGGACGGGAGACGCTGATGTTCCTGACCAAGGAGGCGGTCCGGCTGGCCACCGACGGCTTCGCCATCGGCACCGCGTGCGAGGGCTGTCCCCCGCTGCGCTCGCTGCTGGAGCGCTACGCCGCTGCCGGCGGCCGGTACCTGGTGTGCCCCACCTGTTTCGACGCCCGTGCCCTCGACAAGGGCGTGCTGCTGCCGAACGCGGAGCTCGGCGGCACCGTGCCGATGTGGCAGTGGATCGGCGAGGACCACGCCGTCACGTTCTCCTACTGAGGGAGGACCCCGTCAGCCGCGGCGGTCGGGCAAGAAGCGGAGCCGGTCGCGGGTGGCGGCCACCTCGGCGGCGTCGACGTCGGCCAGCACGACGGTCTCCACCCCGGCCGCGGTGGCCAGCAGCTCCCCCATCGGGCTGACGATCCGGCTGTCACCGGCGTGCCCGGTGCCGTCCCCGGCCGCCCCGACCCGGTTGCAGCCGACGACGTAGGCCTGGTTCTCGATCGCGCGCGCCTGCAGCAGCGTCTGCCAGTGCAGGCGGCGCGCGGCGGGCCAGTTCGCCGTCACGAGGTAGACGTCGGTGTCGGGCGCCGCCCGCCAGAAGACGTCGGCGAAGCGCAGGTCGTAGCAGATGAACGGCGTGATCCGCAGGCCGCCGATCTCGACGGTCAGGGGGCCCTCCCCGGCCCGGAACCGCTCGTGCTCGCCGCCGTGGGTGAACGGGTGCAGCTTGCGGTAGCGGTGGACCGTTCCGTCCGGTCCCGCCAGCACGAGCGAGTTGAACGGCAGGGAGCCGTCCGGGGCGATCTCCGGGCAGCTGCCGGCCACCCAGACGCCGTGCTCGGCGGCCTGCTCACCCAGGAAGCGGGACGACGGCCCGCCCTCGGGCTCGCCGATGCCCGGCGTCATGGAGAAGCCGGTGGAGAACGTCTCGCTCAGCAGCACCAGCTCGGCGCCGGCGGCCGCCGCGCGGGCCACCTGGGGCGCCAGGCGCGCGAAGTTGGCCTCCCGGTCCTCCCAGACGATGTCGTGCTGGACGGCGGCGATCCTCATGCGCTCATCCTCCCCGCCGCCTCGAACCGCACCGACCGCCGCTCGACGTCGGCCTCCACCAGCCGCACCTGCACGCGGGTCCCCGGGGTGAGCTCCCCGGCGCAGCGCGCCCGGATCGCCGGATCGGTGAGGACGACGGTGCCGCGCGACCCCTCGGCGTCCACCACGACGGCGTCGAACAGCTCGCCGACCCGGTCCCGCAGCAGCTGCGCCTCCGTGGCGTCGACGACCGCCCGCTCGACCGCGCGGGTCCGCCGGTCGGAGGCGGCCATCAGCGCGGGGAGCTCCGGCAGGGCGGCCCGCACCGCCGGGTCGGGTTCCCGGCCGGCCGCGAGCGCCAGGCACACCTCGGTGCCGAACCGGTCGACCAGCCGGCGCAGCGGAGCGGTGACGTGCGCGTACGGCGCCCCCACGCCGCCGTGCCCCGCCTGTTCGGGGGGCGCCCCGTCGAACGGCGTGTAGGCGGCACCGCGCAGCAACCCCGCGGCCTCCTCGAGGAACGCGGCGTGCCCGGGGCGGGCGGGGTCGAGCGCGGCGACCACCGCGCCGGGAGCCGCGCCCGCGGGCCAGTCGACGCCGAGGGCCGGGGCGATGCGGCGCAGCGCGGTGACCGCCTCCGGTGCGGGCGGCGGGAGGGTGCGGAGCAGGCCGACGCCGCCGTCGAGCATGAGCGCCGCGGCGCACCGGCCGGTGAGCAGCGAGATCGTCGCGTTCCAGCCCTCGACCGGGAGGTCCCCGCGGGTGGTGAGCGTCCAGCTCCCGCCGGGCGTGCGTTCCACCTGCTGCTCGGGCGTGCCGAGCTCCACCGCGCCCCGCGCGAGCGCCTGCTCCTGCAGCAGCCGGCCCAGCTCCGGGAGCAGGGCGATCGCGTCGGGCAGCTCGCCGGCGTCGGCCCGGCGCTGCACGTCCGGGTAGGCCAGCTGGGCGCGGCTGCGGACGCGGGCGCGGCGGACGTCGGCGTCGAGCACCTCGCCGTCGCCGTCCAGCCGGATCGTCCAGAGCGCGGCCGCGCGCTCCTGTCCGGGCAGCAGGCTCGCGGCGCCCTCGGAGAGCACCGGCGGGTGCAGGGGGACGCGGCGGTCGGGCGTGTAGAGCGTCTGGCCCCGCCGTCGCGCCTCGGCGTCGAGGGCGCTCCCGGGGCGGACGACGGCGCCGACGTCGGCGATCGCGTAGCCGACCAGGTAGCCGTCGCCCTCCCGGCGCAGGTGGACGGCCTGGTCGAGGTCCTGGCTGCCCGCCGGGTCCACCGTGACCAGGGGCAGGTCGGTGGCGTCGAGGTCGGGCAGCGGCGGGGCGGCGGCCACCGCGTCGGCCTCGGCCAGCACCTCCGCCGGGAACTCCTCGGGGACGTCGAACTCCGCGCGGACGGCGGCGAAGTCGGGCCCGGGCAGCTCCGCCGGCCAGCGCGGCGCCCGCCACGCCGCCGTCCCGGCCCGGTTCCACGTGGAACCCGTCGGGGCCGTCACCCGACGGTCACGTCGTCGACGCCCTCGATCGAGACGACGTCGCCCTTGCGCACCTGCCGGCCGCGCCGGTCCTCGGGCTCCCCGTTGACCCGGACGGCGCCGGTCACGAGCACGTCCTTGACCTGCGCACCGGTCGGGACGGCGTCGACGAGCTTGAGCAGCTGACCGAGCCGGATGGAGTCCTCGCCGGGACGGAGGGAGACGGTGCGCACGCCGGTCATCCTCCCCCGAGCGGCGTCAGCTCGTCGCCGACGGCCACGACGCCCGGGCGGGGGACCAGGGCAGCGACGGCCAGCATCCCGCCGCGCTCGCGGTGCACCGTCTTGAGCACCGAGGTGTCCCGGCCGATGCCGCCCGGCTGCGGCCGCGTCACCATGACGCAGCGGGCCACCGGCTGCACGACGTCCAGCTCGGCGCCGCCCAGCCGCACGCGGGAACCGACCAGCTCGTCCTCGCCCGCCCCGTCGAGGACGAGGTTGGCGCGGAACCGCCGCCGGTCCCAGTCGCGCAGCGTGGCGGTCGAGACCAGCGAGACCCGGGTGCGGTTGCTGTCGTGGAAGGCGCCGCGCGCGCCGTCGAAGGTGTCCCAGTCGTACTCGCCCCCGTCGCGCACGTCGAACGGGTTCTCGTAGCGGCGCAGCCCGGTCACCTGGCCCGCCGCACGCAGGGTCACCGGCCGCCCGAGCCAGGCGGAGAGGACGGCGTCGTCGGTGGCGACCGTGCCGTCGGGCAGCACCACCTGGACGCCGCCGTCCGGGGTCAGCCGCGCGGAGGCGAACAGCAGCTCGGGCACCCGGCGGGCGGTGAGTCCCAGCCCCGTCGAGGTGTCGAACAGCGCCCACTGGCGGTCCCCGGCCAGCCCCTCGGGGCCGACGTCGACGACATCGACCCGCTCGCCCTGCAGCGACTTCACCGGGTAGCGCCAGAGCTCGGCGACGCGCACGTCAGCTCCCCGGCGTCCAGGACAGCGTCCAGGTGCCCGACCAGGTCCCGGCCGGCTCGAGCACGACGAGGTCGACCCCGTCGGCCAGAGCGTTCGGCGGGCAGGTCATCGGCTCGACGGCCACGCTGCGGCGGCGCTGACCCGGCGGCAGCGTGTCGCCGGTGTAGACCTGCAGCCACGGCCAGGACCGGTCGACGGCGAGCTCCACCGCGCCCGCCGCGCCGCTCAGCCTCACCCGTGCCCAGCCCTCCTCGTCGCGGTCCAGGTCGGTGAGCGGGGTGTCGATCGCCCGCTCGCCGATGCGGCCCACCGCGCCGTCGAACGGCGTCCGCTCGCCGGCGGGCAGGCCACCGTCGACGGTCAGCGCCGTCCGCGCCGGCACGTGCAGCTCCGCGTCGCCGATCGCGCCGTCGTCCGCCCCGCCGACGGCCAGGTAGGGGTGCATGCCGGCTCCGAACGGGGCGGGCTCCGCCGAGGCGTTGCGCACCCGCACGCTGACCGCCAGCCGCTGCGGCGCGAGCGCGTAGTCCAGCGCCACCAGCAGCCGGAAGGGATAGCCGGGGCGCGGCTCGACCGTGGTGCCGACGGTGACCGTGTCGGAGAAGCGGCTGAGCACGCCGAACGGCTGCCAGGAGAGCAGCCCGTGCGCGGCGTTGGGCGAGTCCGGCGAGGCGACGTCGAGCTGCAGGTCGCGGCCGGCCCAGCTCCAGCGGCCGTTCCGCAGCCGGTTGGGCCACGGCAGCAGCACCCCGCCGCGGCGCCCGGCCGGGATCGTCCCCGACGCATAGCCGTCGACGACGTCCCAGCCGCCGGAGGTCAGCGCCCGGATCCCGCCGCCGCGCAGGTCGACGGCCAGCCGGGCGTCGCCGCTGACCAGTTCTACGTCGACCGGCTCGACCGGGGGCCAGGGAGTGTGGGGGGGCACGCTCATGCGCCCCAGCCCACCACACCCCGGGGCGGTCAGCCGATCTCGTGGTCGAGGGTCAGCACCGCACCCGACTCGTCGTGGGTCAGCTCGACGGTGCCGCGCAGGCCGGCGAGCTCCCCGGTGCCGGTGCCGGGGAGCACGACGCCGGTCGCCCGCTGGTCGGCGCCGTCGACCACGCCCGAGTGCTGGAGGACGAACGTGCCGGTACGCCCCCGGAGACTGCCGGTGACCAGCTCGAGCGCGACGTACCCGGCCGGCGTCTCCCCCACGGTCGCCGACGTCATGGCGACCACGCTCGTCCCGGTCAGCGGCCCGGAGAACGTCTTGCGCAGCGTGACCCGGCCGAAGGCGACGGGGCCGGACTCCCCCAGCGACAGGGGCTCGGGCTCCCAGCCGGTGACCTCGAACGGGATGCGGACCACGGTGCCCACGGGCTCCTCCAGGTGTCGGACGACGGGAGCCGCAGCCTGCCGCACCCCACCGACGGACCGACGAGATCTGCACAGTCGCCACCATCAGCCCGCGATGGCGACCACTGTGCAGATCTCGTCGAGGGGTCAGGGGGTGTAGGTCACCTGCTCGACGGTCTGCAGGACCTGCTCCCGGCTGAGGGTGCCAGGGGCCTCGACGACGAACGGCGTGGCCGAGGTAGCGGTGGACGGCGGTGGCGTGCCGGTGGAACAGGGGCGCGAACTGCTCCGGGTCGTCGACCGAGAGCCGCATGAGCTCGGTGTCGGTCGGCAGCGCGTCGGCGCACGCGCGGAGCGGGACGGCGTCCGAGGGTGGGTCCGGAGGCCCGGCCGCGCGGTACATCGGCGACGCGGTGACGGACGGTGATGCTCCGGCAGCGAGGGGTGGGCTGGTCACACCCCCTCATGTCCGCACGGCCACGACCGGTTCACGCGCCGCGTCAGGTCCGGTCGAGCACCCGCTCGTAGTAGAGGCTGCAGCCGGCGTCGGGCTCGTCGACGTAGCCGCCGAACGCCCCGATCGGTCGGTAGCCGGCGCTCTCGTACAACCCGATGGCCTCCGGCTGGCGTGGCCCCGTCTCCAGGCGCAGCGTCGTCCACCCCCGCTCGGCGCCCGCCGCCTCGAGCGCCGTCAGCACGGCCCGCGAGATCCCCCGGCCCCGCGCCTCCGGGACGACGTACATCCGCTTGATCTCGGCGACGCCGGGCGCCAGCTCGCGCAGCGCTCCGCAGCCGACCGGCGTCCCCTCGGCGTCCCGGGCGACGAGCAACACGGCGACGTCGGCGGCGGACGGCGGCGTGCCCGGCTCGGTGTCGCCGTCGTACCGGGCGCGCAGCTCGGCCTGCTGGGCGGCGGTGAGGGCCTGCACCTCCGGGTCGTCCCAGGCGGCGGGGCCGACGAGGCAGGTGGAGGAGGTCACGGCCGCATCCTCACAGGCTGATCCCGTGCAGCAGCAGGGCGGCCAGTTCGCGGTACGCCGCGGCGTCGGACAGCCCGGTGGCCCGGCCGGTCTCCCCGCGGCCGATGCGGAACATGAGCGTGGTGACGGTGTCGGCGACCAGCGCGGGGTGCACCTGCCGGAAGCGCCCGGCCGCCACGCCCTCGTCGACCAGCTCGCGGACCCGGTCGGCGGCCAGCGCGGTGTGCCGCTCGTAGACCGCCCGTGCCGGCTCGAAGCGCTCCAGGTCGCGGCGGAACGCGGGCCCGGCCGGGGCCAGCGCCTGCGCGACGGCGGTCAGGTAGGCCGTCACCCGCAGCGCCGGGTCGTCCTCGTCGACCGCCTGCGCCTCCACGGCCGCCGCGGCCCGGCGGAAGAAGTGCCGCACCACCCGCGCGGCGAGCTGTTCCTTGCTCCCGGCCAGCGCGTAGAGGGTGCTCTTGGAGCAGTGCAGCCGCTCCGCCAGGTCGTCCAGCGTGACGGAGGCGAACCCCTCGGCGAGGAAGAGCTCCTCCAGCTGGTCGAGCAGCTGGGCCTGGCGGGCGGTGAGCACCCGCTCGCCCGACGTCGTCCACACCTCCGCGGACATGCCACCTCCCGGGTTCGGCGCGACAGCATCCTCCAGGACGACGAACAGTACTGGCGTACCGTCGTGAGTACTGTTCCCCCGCTTGGAGGCCCCGTGCCCGTCGACCGCGAGCTGCCCACCACGGAGGCGGCCGACCTCATCGCGCTGACCCGGGAGATCGCCGACGCCGAGCTGGCGCCGCGGGCCGCGGCGTACGAACGCGAGGAGCGGTTCCCCCGCGAGGTCTTCACCCTGCTCGGCGAGGCCGGCCTGCTCGGCCTGCCCTTCGGCGAGGACGTCGGTGGCGGCGGCCAGAGCTACGAGGTCTACCTGCAGGTGGTCGAGGAGCTCGCCGCGCGATGGGCCAGCGTGGCCCTCGGCATCAGCGTGCACACCCTCGCGTGTTTCCCGGTCGACCGCTTCGGCACCGAGCAGCAACGGCGCGAGTGGCTGCCCGAGATGGTGGGCGGCGGGCTGCTCGGCGCCTACTGCCTCTCCGAGGCGCACGCCGGCTCCGACCCCGCGGCGATGCGGGCGTCCGCGAAGGCCTCGGCCGACGGCTGGACCGCCTCCGGGGAGAAGGCCTGGGTCACCCACGGCGGGCACGCGGACTTCTACTCGACGTTCCTCCGGACGCCGGACGACGGGGACCCGGCGATCTCCTGCTTCCACCTCACCCCCGAACTCGCCGGGTTCTCCGCCGCGAAGCCGGAGGAGAAGATGGGGCTGACCGCCTCCACGACGGCCGCGATCCGGCTGGACGACGTCGCCGTGCCCGCCGACCGGCTGGTGGGCGGGCCCGGGCGCGGCCTGGGGATGGCCCTCGCTGCCCTCGACTCCGGGCGGCTCGGCGTCAGCGCGGTCGCCGTGGGCCTGGCCCAGTCCGCCCTCGACCTCGCCGTCGCCTACGCCTGCGAGCGGGAGGCGTTCGGCAGGCGGATCGTCGACCACCAGGGCCTGGCGTTCCTGCTCGCCGACATGGCCGCCGCGGTCGAGTCCTCCCGTGCCACCTACCTCGCCGCCGCCCGGCGCAAGGACGCCGGCAAGCCCTACGCCCGGCAGGCCAGCGTCGCCAAGCTCGTCGCCACCGACGCCGCCATGAAGGTGACGACCGACGCCGTCCAGGTGCTCGGCGGAGCCGGCTACACGCGCGACCACCCGGCCGAGCGGTACATGCGCGAGGCCAAGGTCATGCAGATCTTCGAGGGCACCAACCAGATCCAGCGGATGGTGATCGGCCGGCACCTCGCCCGCGAGGCCGTGCCCGCCGCCGGCTGAGCCGGGCAGGCGGATCCGCGGATGTGCACGCCGGAGTGGTGACGTCCGTCAGTGGTGGGACGGCGATCGCGGCGGCCAGACTGGGTCCATGCCCGAGCCCCACCTGCGCGCCGCCGACACCGACCGCTCCGCCGTGGCCGGCCTCCTGGGCGAACACATGGCTGCGGGCCGGCTCACGGTCGCCGAGTACGAGGACCGGCTGGCCCGCGCCTACGCCTCCCGCACCTACGGCGAGCTGGACGCGCTCACCACCGACCTCCCCCCGCTGCAGCCGGCCCGCGCCTCCGAGCTCGCGCCCACGACACCGGCCGGCGCCACCGTCGCCGGCTCCTTCGGCCCGGGGCACTGGGCGACCGGCGGCTGGGGCTGGGCGGCCTGGGGCGGCACCCGGGCGGCGGCCTGGACGAGCTGGCTGACCACCGCCGTCGTCGTCACCAGCATCTGGCTGATCACCTCGCTGGCCTCCGGCGAGTGGCACTACCCGTGGCCGATCTGGGTGGTCGGCCCGTGGGGCGCGGTCCTGCTCGCGCAGACGCTGAGCGAGGGACGCGGCGGCACGGGCGGCCGGCGGGAGCTGCCGTCCTGAGCTCCCGCCGCCGCCCCGTGCGGGCACCCCGTCAGCTCCCTAGGCTCCGCCCATGACGGTGGTCGTCGGGTACGTGCCGGGCCCGGTCGGGGAGGCCGCACTCGAGGCGGCCCTGGCCGAGGCCGACCGGCGCCGGGAGTCCCTGCTGGTGGTGAACGTCGGCCTGCCCGACGCGGCCAACGACCCCCGCTTCCTCGACGAGGGCGAGCGGATGCGGCTGGCCGACCGGCTGCTGTTCGCCGGAGCGGCCTTCGAGATCGAGCAGCTGGTGCGCGGCCGGGACGCCGCCGAGGAGCTGGTGGACGCGGCCGGGCGGGTGGGGGCCAGCGTGGTCGTGATCGGCATGCGGCGCCGGAGCCCGACCGGGAAGCTGCTGTTCGGCAGCCAGGCCCAGCGGGTCCTGCTGGACGCCGACTGCCCGGTGCTGGCGGTGAAGGTGTCCCGCTGACGCCGCCTCGCGGGCGACCCGGGGAGCCGCGTCCTCCCTATGCTGCGCCGCATGACCGTCGTCGTCGGCTACACGCCGAGTGCTGAAGGACAGGCCGCGCTGGACACGGCCCTCGAGGAAGCCGACCGCAGGGGCGAGCCCCTCCACCTGGTCAACGTCGGTGACAGCGACGCCAGCAGGGACCCCAAGTTCCTCGACGAGGGCGAGGTCGAGCGGCTGCGGGCGCGGCTGCGGGCCGCCGGCGTCGAGTTCCAGATCGAGCAGCTGGTGCGCGGCCGCGACGCCGCCGAGGAGGTCGTGGACGCCGCCGAGCGCGTCGGGGCCAGCCTCGTCGTGATCGGCATGCGCCGCCGGAGCCCGACCGGGAAGCTGCTGTTCGGCAGCCAGGCCCAGCGGATCCTGCTCGACGCCGACTGCCCCGTGCTGGCGGTCAAGGCCACGCGCTGATCCCTGCCGACGACCCCCGGAACGACGACGAGCCGGCCCCTGAGGGGGCCGGCTCGTCGTGCTGGTGGGCAAGGGGGGACTTGAACCCCCACGTCCTCACGGACACACGGACCTGAACCGTGCGCGTCTGCCATTCCGCCACTTGCCCGGACGCACGAGAACACTAGCAGTCGCGGCCGGAGCTCCCGGCCGGGGGTGAGCCGGCGATCCGCCCCCGGGGAGTCGCGCCTTCCTGACCGGTCCGTCGCCGCGTCCCCGGCTACGATCACCGGTGGACCGGACGTCCGCGTCGAACGAGCCTGGAGGAGCGACTGTGGGTGTGCTGCAGCGCTTCGAGCGGCGGCTCGAGGGGATGGTCGGGCTGGCCTTCGCCCGCCTGTTCAAGGGCAAGGTCCACCCCGCCGAGATCGCCAAGGCGCTGACCCGCGAGGCCGACGAGCAGCGCTCCGTCATGGGCGAGGGGCGGGTGCTCGCGCCGAACGTCTTCGACGTCCGGCTGGGGCGCGCGGACTTCGACAACCTGGCCGAGTGGTCCGAGCAGCTGGCCGCGGAGCTCGCCGACATGGTCGCCGAGCACGTCGCCACCGAGGGCTACCAGCTGTTCGGCGAGGTGCAGGTGCGCCTCGAGCTCGACGAGTCGCTGCCCACCGGCGTCTTCGAGGTCGGCTCGCACGTGGCCGACCCGGCCCGGCCCGGCTCGCGCGCCGACGCCGTCAGCATCCCCGCCGCTCCCCCGCTGGCCGGCGAGGGCGTGCCCCCGCTGCCGCCCCTGCGCGGGCGGATGGCGACCGACACCGGCCGCCAGCACCCGTCGTCCGTCGTCGGACGGGCGGGCTCCAAGCCCGGCGTCACGCACGTCCTGCTCGTCGACGGGCCGGGCACCCGCCACGAGCTGACCACGGGCCGCAACGTGATCGGCCGCGGCACCGACGCCGACATCCGGCTGCCCGACACCGGCGTGAGCCGCAAGCACGTCGACGTGGTGCTCGACGGCGGCACGGCGTTCGTCGAGGACCTCGGCTCCACGAACGGCACGCTGGTCAACGGCCGGCGGGTCACCCGGCAGGCCCTGGCCGACGGCGACGTCATCCGCATCGGCCACTCCGTGCTCGTCTACCGCCAGGACGGCGCATGAGGGGCGAGCCCCGCCCGCGCGCCGGCGGGGTGGCGACGCCGTGACGGCCGAGATCGTCCTGCAGATCTTCCGGTTCGGCTTCCTGCTGCTGCTCTGGTTGTTCATCTTCGCCGCGTTCCGCGTCGTGCGGGCCGACCTGTTCGGGGGCCGGACGGGCCGGGTGGCGGCCGTTCCGCCGCGGGCCGCCGCTCCCGGCCGGCGCAAGCAGAAGGGACCCAAGACGCTCGTGGTGACCGCAGGCCCGCTCGCCGGCACCCGGATCACCCTCGGTGACCAGCCCATCCTCATCGGGCGCGCCGACGACTCCACGCTCGTGCTCACCGACGACTTCGCCAGCTCCCGGCACGCCCGGCTGACCAACAGGGGCGGCCAGTGGTACGTCGAGGACCTGGGTTCCACCAACGGCACCTTCCTGGACCAGCAGCGGGTGCAGGGGCCGCTGCTGGTGGCCAACGGCCAGCCGATCCGCATCGGCCAGACGGCGCTGGAGCTGCGCTCGTGAGCGGCTCCCTGACCGAACCGGCTCTGCCGGGCGGGAGCGGACCCACGGGCTCCGACGCCGAGGGGGGCCGGCTCCGATGACCCTCGTACTGCGCTACGCGGCCCGCTCCGACCGCGGCCTGGTCCGCGGCAACAACCAGGACTCCGTCTACGCCGGCCCCCGCCTGCTCGCCGTCGCCGACGGCATGGGCGGGCACGCCGCCGGCGACGTGGCCAGCAAGGTCGTCATCGCGGCCCTGGAGCACCTCGACGAGGACGCCCCGCCCAGCGACATGCTGCAGGCCCTGCGTGCCGCCGTCTTCGACGGCAGCGAGCACCTGCGCGAGGTGATCCGCGAGTCGCCGCAGCTGGAGGGCATGGGCACCACGCTCACCGCCGTCCTGTTCGCCGGCGGCCGGCTCGCGCTGTGCCACGTGGGCGACTCGCGCGCCTACCTGCTGCGCGACGGCGGGCTGACCCAGATCACCCACGACGACACGTTCGTGCAGACGCTCATCGACGACGGCCGCATCACGCAGGAGGAGGCCAACCACCACCCGCAGCGCTCGCTGCTGCTGCGGGCGCTGAACGGCCAGGACGTCGACCCCGACCTCTCCATGCGCGAGGCGCGCGCCGGCGACCGCTACCTGCTGTGCTCCGACGGCCTGTCCGGCGTGGTGAGCGAGGAGACGATCGCCAACACCCTCCTGGACCCCGACCCGCAGACCTGCGCGGACCGGCTGATCGAGCTGGCGCTGCGCAGCGGCGGCCCCGACAACATCACGGTCATCGTCGCCGACGTGGTCGAGGACGACGGTTCCGGCGTGCTCTTCGAGCCGGTCGTGGACGGCGCCGCCGGGGCGAACGTCGGGCAGCGCGCGGTCGATCCCGGCTCCGCGGCGGGCCGGGCAGCCCTCGCCGACCCCCCGCCGACCCCGCCCCCGACCGCCCCCATGGCCGCCGCCCCGCCGCGGGACCGGCGGCGCGGCCGCCGCCGCTGGTGGTTCGCGCTCGCGGCGCTCGTCGTGCTCGCCGGTGCCGGGGTCGGTGCCTACGCGTGGGTCCTCGACCACTGGTTCGTCGGCGTGGACGAGGACTCGGAGACCGTCGCCGTGTTCCGCGGCATCAACGCCTCGGTGCTGGGCGTGGACCTGTACCGCGAGGAGACCGACAGCGGGATCGCCGTCGCCGACCTCAGCCAGTACCTGCGCGGCAAGGTCACCGAGGGGATCACCGTCGACGACCGGCAGGCGGCCGACGACCGCGTGGAGATGCTGCGCGAGGAGTCGCTCCCCCAGTGCGCGGAGGAGCGGGAGGAGCCCGCGCCCAGCACCAGCGAGGCGCCGGCGACGCCGTCCCCGCTCGCCCCGGACGCGCCCCTGGGCGCGCCGAACGGGTCCCCGGACCCGTTCGGCACGAGCACGCCCACGACCTCCGCCGCCCCCACGACCTCCGCGTCCACGACCTCCGCGTCCTCCTCGTCGTCCGGCACGGGACAGGACTGCCGGGAGGCGGAGTGATGGCCGGCCCGTCCACCGACCCGCGGTCGGCCGGAGCGGGCGGTTCGCCGGACCCGGTCCCGACCAGGCGCGGGACCGAGCTGGTCATGCTCGCCTTCGCCGTCGTCATCACGCTCGCGGCCCAGTCCGTCGTCGACATCACGCTGACCGGGTCGCTGCGCCCGGAACTGGCCACCTTCGGGGGCTGGTTCACGGCCCTGTGGGCCGTGATGCACCTCGTCGTGCGGAAGTTCGCCCCGTACGCCGACCCGCTGCTGCTGCCGGCGGTGGCGCTGCTCAGCGGCCTCGGGCTGACGATGATCCACCGGCTGGACCTCGCCGGTGACCAGGTCGGGGCCACCGCGACCCGGGAGGACGCGCCCGTCCAGCTGGTCTGGGCGACGCTCGGGGTGGCGCTGTTCGTCGCGGTCCTGCTCGTCGTCCGCGACCACCGGCTGCTGTCCCGGTTCGCCTACACCCTGGCCCTCATCGGCCTCCTGCTGCTGGCCCTCCCGGCCGTGCTGCCGGCGTCGATCTCGTCGGTCAACGGCGCCAAGATCTGGATCCGCCTCGCCGGCTTCAGCATCCAGCCCGGTGAGTTCGCCAAGATCTGCCTGATCATCTTCTTCGCCGCGTACCTGGTGGACAAACGCGACGTCCTCGCCCTGGCCAGCCGGCGGGTGATGGGGCTCGAGGTCCCCCGCGCGCGCGACCTCGGCCCGGTGCTCGTCGCCTGGATGCTGTCGATCCTCGTCCTGGTCTTCGAGCGCGACCTGGGCAGCTCCCTGTTGCTGTTCGGGATCTTCGTCGTGATGCTCTACATCGCCACGGAGCGCTCCAGCTGGCTGGTGATCGGCGTCGGGCTCTTCGGCGCGGGCGCGTTCCTCGCCTACCAGCTGTTCGGGCACGTGCAGGTCCGCGTCGACACCTGGCTGGACCCCTTCGCCTACCGCGACACCGGCGGCTTCCAGCTGGTCCAGTCGCTGTTCGGGCTCGGCACCGGCGGCCTGTTCGGGGCGGGCCTCGGCGGCGGGCGCCCCGACGAGGTGCCGGTGGCCAAGAGCGACTTCATCGCCGCCGCGATCGGCGAGGAGCTCGGGCTGTTCGGCCTGGTCGCGGTGATCGTCGTCTACCTCGTCCTGGTCGAGCGCGGCCTGCGCAGCTCGCTGATCGTCCGCGACGCCTTCGGCAAGCTGCTCGCCGCCGGGCTGGCGTTCGCCATCGCCTGGCAGGTGTTCGTCGTCCTCGGCGGGGTCACCGGGCTGCTCCCGCTGACCGGCCTGACGACGCCGTTCGTCGCCTACGGCGGCTCGTCGCTGGTGGCGAACTTCGCCCTCCTGGCCATCCTCGTGCGGATCAGCGACGCCGCCCGCCGGCCCGCCACCCCGGCCGTCCCGCCGGGCACCCCGCCGCGCGCGACCTTCGTCGACGCGCCCACGGAGGTGGTCAACCCGTGAACGCCCCGCTGCGCCGCGTGGCGATCAGCGTGCTCGTCCTGTTCACGCTGCTGATCGTCAACGTCAACTACATCCAGGTGGTCCGCTCGGAGGAGCTGCGCGCCGACCCGGGCAACCGGCGCGTCATCGTCGAGGAGTACGACCGCGAGCGCGGCTCGATCGTCGTCGACGGCACCGAGATCGCCACGTCGGTGGCCACCGACGACGACCTCACCTACCTGCGGCAGTACCCCCAGGGGCCGCTCTACGCGGGGGTCACCGGCTACTACTCCTACCTCTACGGCGCCCGCGGGATCGAGCGCGCCGAGAACGAGGTGCTGACCGGCGACGACGCCCGGCTGTTCACCCAGCGGCTGAGCGACATCTTCACCGGGCGCAACCCCTCCGGCGGCGACGTCGTCCTCACCGTCGACCCGGCCGTGCAGGAGGCAGCCCTCGCCGGGCTGGAGGGCGTCACCGGCGCCGTCGTGGCGCTCGACCCCTCGTCCGGGGCGGTCCTGGGGATGGTCAGCACGCCGACGTTCGACCCGAACCTGCTGTCCAGCCACGACGGCGCCGCGATCCGCGACTACGCCGAACAGCTGGAGGCCGCCGACCCCGACCCCCGGCTCAACCGGGCGATCAACGACAACTACCCGCCCGGCTCGGTGTTCAAGGTGGTCGTCTCGGCGGCGGCGCTGTCCAGCGGCGAGTACACGCCCGACACCGTGATCCCCGCCCCGGACGTGCTCACCCTGCCGGGCACCTCCACGACCCTGGAGAACTTCGGCGGCTCCCGGTGCAGCAGCAGCGGGGAGCAGCCGCTGATCGACGCGCTCACCATCTCCTGCAACACCGCCTTCGCCCTCCTCGGCATCGAGCTGGGCGAGGACCGCATCCGGGAGATGGCCGAGGCGTTCGGCATGGACGGCGAGGGCCTGGAGATCCCGCTGGAGACGGCGGGCAGCGGCGTCGGCGAGATCGAGAACGACGCCCAGCTGGGGGTGAGCTCGATCGGCCAGCAGGACGTCGTCATGACCCCGCTGCAGGCGGCGATGGTGGCCGCCGCGATCGCCAACGACGGCACGCTCATGACGCCGTACCTGGTCGACCAGCTGCGCGCGCCCGACTCCACGGTCATCGAGCAGACCGATCCCGACGAGCTCTCCGAGCCCGTCTCGCCCGAGGTCGCAGCAGGGCTCACCGAGATGATGGTGAGCGTCGTCGCGAACGGCAGCGGCCGGGCGGCCCGCATCCCGGGCACCGAGGTGGCCGGCAAGACCGGGACGGCGGAGAACGCCGGCCCCGACCACAACTGGTTCATCGGCTTCGCCCCCGCCGACGACCCGCAGATCGCCGTGGCGGTCTTCGTGGCCAACGGTGGGGGTACGGGTGGCGACGTGTCCGCACCGATCGCCCGTCAGGTGATGCAGGCCTACCTCGAGGGTCAGGGCGGCTGATGGCACTGTCGACCGGGACCGTCCTCGCCGGGCGGTACGAGATCACCTCCCCCATCGCGACCGGCGGCATGGGCGAGGTGTGGCGGGCCCGGGACCGGGTGCTGGACCGGGTGGTCGCGGCGAAGGTGCTGCGCTCGGAGTTCACCGGCGACCCGAGCTTCGTGGCCCGGTTCCGCAACGAGGCCCGGCACACCGCCGCCCTGACGCACCCGAACATCGCGTCGGTCTACGACTACGGCGAGACCGAGGACGAGCGGAACCCCGGCCAGCGCCTGGCGTTCCTCGTGATGGAGCTGGTCGAGGGCCAGCCCCTGGTGACGATCCTGCACGAGGAGGGCCGCCTCCCCGTCGACTGGACGCTGCACGTGCTCGGCCAGTCCGCCGACGGGCTCTCCGCCGCCCACGCCGGTGGGGTCGTGCACCGCGACATCAAGCCCGGCAACCTCATCGTCCGGCCCGACGGCGTCGTGAAGCTGACCGACTTCGGGATCGCCCGCGCGCGCGACGCGACGCCGCTCACCCGCACCGGCATGGTCGTCGGCACCGCGCAGTACCTGTCCCCCGAGCAGGCCCAGGGCTTCGAGGTCACCTCCGCCTCGGACGTCTACTCCCTCGGCGTCGTGGGCTACGAGTGCCTCACCGGGTCACGGCCCTTCGACGGCACCTCCCAGGTGGCCATCGCGCTGGCCCACATCAACCGGCCACCGCCGCCGCTGCCCGCCGACGTGCCGCTCGCCGTCCGGCAGCTCCTGGAGCGCGCGCTGGAGAAGCACCCCGAGGACCGCTTCGAGGACGGTGCGGCCTTCGCCGCGGCCATCCGGGCGGTGGCCGCCGCCGTGGGCAGCCGGGCACCCGCCGGCACGGGCATGGCCGTGGCCGCAGCCGCCGCCACCCAGGTCGTGACCATGCCCGCGGAGGCCCAGCCGGAGGAGGAGCCGAGCACCCAGGTGCTCGACGCCGCACCGCTGGCCGCCGCCGGGGCGGTCACCGGGACGCACACCTCCGCCCGGCCCATGCCGCCGCTGCAGGGCCCGCCGGCCGGCGGCGACCCGTGGGACGACGCCGAGCCCGTCCGGCCCACCCGCCGGGACCGCCGCTGGGTGTGGCTGGTCGCCGCGCTCGTCGGCCTCGCGCTGCTCGCCGGGCTGCTCTGGATCGTCTTCAGCGGCGGCGGCGAGGGCGACGGCGACGGCACCGCGGCCAGCCGCAGCAGCAGCGCCCCGTCGTCGTCGGCGGCCGCCACGTCGGGCCCCGCGGCGACGCTGCCGCTGGACGTCGCGGCCCTCCTCGGGGAGGACGTGGACGAGGCGGCCGCGACGCTCGCGGAACAGGGCTTCGCCGACGTCACCCGGCAGGAGGCCTCCGAGCAGCAGCTGGTCGAGTACGGGCAGGAGCTGGGCCCGGACGAGGTCGCCGCGGTCACGCCCGCCGGCGGCCAGGTCCCCGTCGACGCGCCGATCGTCCTCTACTTCGCGCCCGAGGGCTGGTCGCCGCCGGAGACCGACACCGGCGAGGACGACGGCGACGACGACGACGGGGGCGTTCCGGCGCCCACCGCCCCCACGCAGTCCAGCTCCGCCAGCAGCAGCTCGTCGGCGTCCTCGTCGTCCTCGAGCTCGTCGTCGTCCTCGTCGGCCTCCTCGTCGTCCGTGAGCTCGTCCCCGCCGGTCTCGCCGCCCCCGACCCCGCAGGGCAGCACGCTGCCCCCGGCGCCGTCCACGGAGCCGGCGCCGGACGACCCCGGGGCTGCCGGGCCCGCTGGGGCGGAGGGTACGAGCGGGTGATCGAGCCCCCACGCGCCGTGACCGGCGGCTCCCGGCCGGTGGATACGCTGGCGGACGGCCCCGCTCGCGGCGGCCGGACTCCCCCCACGGCCCGAGAGGACCTGCGATGACCACCCCATCGGTGCTCGGTGAGCGCTACGAGATCGGCGGGGTGCTGGGCCGCGGCGGCATGGCGGAGGTCCACCGCGGCCGGGACACGCGGCTGGGCCGTGAGGTCGCCGTCAAGGTGCTGCGCAGCGACCTGGCCCGTGACCCCTCCTTCCAGGTGCGGTTCCGCCGCGAGGCGCAGGCCGCCGCGTCGCTGAACCACCCGGCCATCGTCGCCGTGTACGACACCGGCGAGGACCGCGGCCCCACCGGCAACACCCCCTACATCGTCATGGAGTACGTCGAGGGCGACACCCTGCGCGACGTGCTGCGCCGGGAGGGCGTGCTGCCCCCGGAGCGGGCGATGAGCCTGGCGGCCGACATCTGCGGCGCCCTGGACTTCAGCCACCGCAACGGCATCGTGCACCGCGACGTGAAGCCCGGGAACGTGATGATCACGCCGGCCGGCTCGGTCAAGGTCATGGACTTCGGCATCGCCCGTGCGGTCTCCGACTCGGCCGCCACGATGACCTCGACGGCGGCCGTCATCGGCACGGCGCAGTACCTCTCCCCCGAGCAGGCCCGCGGAGAGGGCGTCGACGCCCGCTCCGACGTGTACTCGCTCGGCTGCCTGCTGTACGAGCTGGTCACCGGGGCGCCGCCGTTCACCGGCGACTCGCCCGTGTCGGTGGCCTACCAGCACGTCCGCGAGGACCCGCGCCTGCCGTCGTCGATCAACCACGACATCCCGCCGGAGCTGGACTCGATCCTGCTCAAGGCGATGAGCAAGAACCCGGCCAACCGGTACCAGTCGGCCGCCGAGATGCGCAACGACCTCCTCCGGGCACTGGCCGGCCAGCGGGTCGAGGCCACGCCGGTCCTGGGCGAGGCCGAGCGGACCGCCGTGATCGGCGCGGTCCCCCCGGGCCACAGCGCCAGTCGCTGGGACGGCGACGACGAGGCCGCCCGGAAGCGCAAGCGCAACCGGATCATCGCCGCGGTCGTCGGCGCGCTCGTGCTCATCGGCGCCGTCGTCGGCATCGCCCTGCTGCTCGGTGGTGGCGACGAGGAGGAGCCTGCGGCCGGGCCCACGCAGGTCACCGTGCCGGCCGGCCTCATCGGAGCGCCCCAGGCCGAAGCCGTGACAGCGCTCGAGGGTGCCGGCCTCGTCGGCGGCGCCATCACCCCGCAGGAGGTCTCCGACGAGTCCCAGGTCGGGACCGTCCTGACCACCGACCCGGCCAGCGGCGCCGAGGTCCCGGAGGGCACCGAGGTCGACCTGACCGTCGGCACCGCCCCCGACACCGCAGTGGTCCCCGCGTTGGTCGGTCAGACCCTGGAGGACGCCCGCGCGGCGATCGACACCGCCGGTTTCACGGGCAACGTCGACACCGATCAGGTCGACTCGCTCGAGCCCGAGGGCATCGTGATCGCCAGCGACCCCCAGCGCGGCGCCGTCGTCGCCCTCGACACGGCGATCCTGCTCTCGGTGTCCGACGGTGACGCCCCGATCCCGCCCGTGAGCGGCACGGAGGCCGCAGCCACCCAGGCGCTCCGCGCCGCCGGCTTCACGAACATCACCGTCCAGCAGGTGGAGGACGACGCCGCGGCCGGCACCGCCCTCGGCACGAACCCCGCCGCCAACACGCAGGCCACCGCCGAGAGCGCGATCGTGCTGCGCGTCTCCAGCGGCCCGGCAGCGCCCGAGACCGTGACCGTGCCCGACGTCGAGGACCAGCCGGAGGCAGCCGCGACGGCGGCACTGCAGCGCGAGGGGTTCGTGGTCGACGTCCGGGATGTCCCGGCAACCGACCCCGGCGACGTCGGCATCGTGGTCTCGCAGAGCCCGTCGGCCAACGGTGAGGTCGAACCCGGCTCGACGGTCACCATCACCGTCGGCCGTACCCCGACCACCGCCACCACGAGTCCACCGACGGGCTGACCACCTGCCACGACGCACAGAGAGGGGCTCCACCCGGCCGGGTGGAGCCCCTCTTCCGCTTCTCGGGGCGCTAGGCGCTGACAGTGGACAGCCGACGCGCGCCGGCGGCCGCGGCCTCCAGCAGGGCCGGGTCGGGCGCCTGACCGCAGGCGGCCAGCCAGGTGGCGAGCATCTGGTGCCCGCCCTCGGTGAGCACCGACTCGGGGTGGAACTGGACGCCCTCGACGGGCAGCGCCCGATGGCGGAGCGCCATGACGATCCCCGAGGGCGTGTGCCCGGTGACCTCGAGCTCGTCGGGCACCGTGGCGAGATCGACGGCCAGCGAGTGGTACCGGGTGGCGGTGAACGGCGAGGGCAGGCCCTCGAGGACGCCGACGCCGTCGTGGACCACCTGGCTGGTCTTGCCGTGCAGCAGCTCCGGCGCCCGCACGACCTCCGCGCCGAAGGCCTCCGCGATGGCCTGGTGGCCCAGGCACACGCCCAGCACCGGCGTGCCCGCCTCGGCGGCGGCCCGGACCATCGGCACGGTGACACCGGCGTCGGCGGGGGTGCCGGGGCCCGGGGACAGCAGCACACCGGCCACGTCGAGATCGGCCAGCTCGTCGACGGTCACCGCGTCGTTGCGCCGCACGATGCAGCGCACCCCGAGCTGACCGAGGTACTGGACGAGGTTGTAGACGAAGCTGTCGAAGTTGTCGACGACGAGGACGGGCCTGCTCACGACCCCTGTGTACACCAGCCGGGGCCCCGTCCCCCACCTGTCACCGGACGGGGGTGGCGTGCTGCATGTCCGGGATGCCGCTGTGCGCCGGCAGTTCCACGGACTCGGCCCGCCGCACCGAGAACGTCAGCCCGAAGGCGGCGACGGCCTCCCGGAACACGGCAACCTGCGGGGAGGCCGACAGCTGCTCCTCGAAGGCCTCGACGTCCCCGATCGCGTCGATCCGGAACGGCGGGGAGTAGGTCCGTCCCTCCAGCAGCAGCACGGGGCCGACGCAGACGACGGCGCTCGTGGAGATCAGCCGCTGGTCCATGATGGCCACGCCGTCGGCCCCCGCGGCCCACAGCGCGTTGACCACCGCCTGGACGTCGGACTGGTGGATGACGACGTCGTCCGGCCGGGCGCCGCGGGGGAGCGAGCCGTCCGGCCGCCGCGGGGCGTCGTCCAGGGTGATGCGCACCCCCGCGCCGCTGAGCGGGACCATCCCCGCCGAGAGCGTCAGCCCCTCCGCCTCGATGCGCACGGCGTCCACCGCACCGTCCTGCGTCGCGACCTGGTCGGTGACCCGCGAGATCTGCGCCTGGAGCTCCTGGGCCTCCGCGGACTGCTGGGTCAGCGCCGCGCGCCGCTGGCTGATCAGCCCCGAGAGCTCGATGACCTCCCCGCCGCGCAGGTCGGTTCCGCGCGCGGTCTGGCCGGACGTGGCGAACAGCAGGCCCGCCGCCAGCGCGACGACCGGCACCAGCGCCGCCCAGGCCGCGCGACGGCCCCGCAGCCGACCCCGCGACAGCCTCAGCGCGCCGCGCAGGCGGTCAGCGATCATGAGGCACCTCCTCGCCGGTGGCGGCGGACTCCCCCACCGGGGGCGGTCGACCGGCGTCGGTGACCCACCGCCTGCTCCCCGCAGCTTAGGCTGGGGACAGAGCCGGCCGGCGGAGGCCGCCCGGCGTCCGGAGGGAGCAGCAGCGGTGCCGAAGTCGAAGGTGCGCAAGAAGTCGGCCTACACGCCTCCCCCGAGCACCCTGCAGCCCGGCGCTGCCCGCGCCGTGGCGCCCAGCCCGCGCTGGTACGCCCCCGTGATGGTGGGGCTGATGCTGCTCGGCCTGCTGTGGATCGTCGTGTACTACGTGGCCGGCGACGAGATCCCGTTCATGGTCGACCTCTCCGCGTGGAACTTCGCGATCGGGTTCGGCGCGATGGTCGCCGGCCTGGTCATGTCGATGCGCTGGCGGTAGCCGGGAGGAACCCGCGCCGAGGCCCTCGTCCCCCTGGGGACGGGGGCCTCGTCCGTTTCTCCCCAGCCGGGCCTGGGGATGTGCACAGCGTCCGCGGCTGTCCACAGGTCGACTCGGCGCTGAATACCCAGGGTTGTCCACCGGATGTGGAGTACGCATGTTCGACTGCGCTCCGCTGACCTGCGCTTTCGTAGGACGTGAGGCGGGTGTGACGGGGAGGATGCCCGAGTAACTACAGCCCTGTGCTTCTGTCCCCAGCTGTGTACCCAGCTGTGGAGAAGTCGACAAGGCGGCTGCGGACCGGCCGCTGACGGGCCGCTGACCTGCGACGGAGCGTCACCCAACGGTTCCGCTGCGGACACCCGCCGGTGCGGGGAGGTGCGGGGGTCGTCCAGGCTGGGGACGTGGAGTGGTCGGCACGTCCGGGGATCGTCGTGGCGCTGGCGGCAGGCGGCGCCGTGCTGGGGACGGGCGCACTGCTGCTCGAGCCCGTCGGCCGCGTGCTCGTGGGGGCGGCCGGCGTCCTCCTGCTGGCACTGGCCGCCCGCTCGGCGTTCCTGCGGCCACGGCTGGCGGCCGTGCCGGAGGGAGTGGTGGTCCGCACGCTCACCGGCCGGGTGGAGCTGCCCTGGTCGCTGCTGCGCGTGCAGGTCCGGGAGGCCCGGCGACGAGGACTGCGCTCGAGGCTCCTCGAGCTGGACACCGCGGCCGGGGTGGACGACGCCGGCGTGCTGGTGCTGCTCGGGCGCTGGGAGCTCGGCAGCGACCCGGCAGACGTCGCCCGTGCGCTCGAGGCGTCCCGCCCGGCCTGAGCGGGACGCCGTCCTCGCCGCCCGTCTCCGACCCTTGCTCAGAAGTCGAGGACGCCCAGCGTCGACGCGGTGAGCGCGGTGATGACCAGGGCGGCGGCCAGCAGCATGAGGCCCAGCACCTGGAGCTCGGTGCGCCGCCGGGCCAGGACGACGATGCCGGCGGCGACGAAGCCGGCCACCAGGCCGCCCAGGTGGCCCAGCAGCGAGATGCCCGGGATCACGATGCTGAGGCCGAGGTTGATGGCCAGGAGGGTGACGATGCCGCGGACGTCGCCGCGGCTGGTGAACGCCAGGACACCGAAGGCGCCCATGAGACCCCAGATGGCGCCGGAGGCCCCCGCCACCGACTGGAACGGCTCCCCGAACAGCTGGATCGCGACCGAGCCGCCGAGGGCCGACACGAGGTAGACGGCCAGGTAGCGCCAGCGGCCGAGCGCTCGCTCCAGCTCGGAGCCGAACAGCAGCAGGGCCAGCATGTTGAACGCCAGGTGCACCGGTCCGACGTGCAGGAAGGCCGACGTGATGATCCGCCAGTCCTCGCCGAAGGCCTGGACGAGGACCGGTGCCAGCTGGAGGTCGGCGAAGAGCTCCGACCGCTGGTTGTCGAACGGGCTGAACCCGTCGACCGCGGCGGCGACGGCCGTGGCGACGAACACCGCGACGTTGAGCGCGATCAGCGTCAGGGTGACGACGCCCCACCGTCGTCCGGCCGCGCGCGCCGGCGGCGTCCGGCGGGGCGTGCGCACGGATGCCTGGCCCTCGCGGATGCACTCCGGGCACTGGAACCCGACCGAGGCCGAGGTCATGCACTCCGGGCAGATGGGTCGGCCGCAGTGGCCGCACGAGACCCCGGTGGTCCGGTCGGGGTGCCGGTAGCAGGTGGCCGGCGGGGGCACGGGCCGGGACTCCTCGCCCCAGCCCGTGCCCCCGGCGACGGGCGGCTGGGTCAGCTGCGCTGCACCTCGACCGACTCGATGACGACGTCCTCCACCGGACGGTCCCCGCGCGCGGTCTTCGTCGTGGCGATCTTGTCGACCACGTCGCGGCTGGCCTGGTCGGCCACCTCGCCGAAGATCGTGTGCTTGCGGTTCAGGTGCGGCGTCGGGCCGACGGTGATGAAGAACTGCGAGCCGTTGGTGCCGGGCCCGGCGTTCGCCATGGCCAGCAGGTAGGGCTTGTCGAACGCCAGCTCGGGGTGGAACTCGTCGCCGAACTGGTAGCCGGGGCCGCCGATGCCCTGACCGAGCGGGTCGCCGCCCTGGATCATGAAGCCGGAGATCACCCGGTGGAAGACCGTGCCGTCGTAGAGGCGGTCGGTGGTCTTCTGGCGGGTGGCCGGGTGGGTCCACTCGCGGCGGCCCTCGGCCAGGTCGGCGAAGTTGGCCACGGTCTTGGGCGCGTGGTCGGGGAACAGGTCGACGGTGATGTCCCCGTGGTTCGTGTGGAGGACGGCACGCCGGGCGGGAGAGGTCGCTTCGGTCACGACCTCCACTCTCCCACCGCCGAGCAGGTCGCGGGGCACCCGGGAGGTCTTCCGGCCCGCGGCTGCGGCCGAGGCCCGGCCCACGGGCGGACACGCGGGCCCTGCGGTCCTATCGTCGTGCTGATGCGGACCGAGCCGGCGGTGGAGGTCGAGGGACCGGTCGCGGGTGCGCGGCCGCCGTACGGTGCGCCCCCCGCCGACGTCCTCGCGGCGCACGCCTACGTGTGCGAGGAGTTCGTCCTCGCCGGCGAGGCCACGGCCTACGCGCACCCGGACGACGCGCCGCCCAGCGCGGACGGGCGGTGGCAGGCCCTGCCCGTGGCGACCGCGCCGTACCGGACGCGCGTGCTCGTCGTCCGCCCGGCCGACCCCGCGGCCTTCACCGGGACCGTCTTCCTCGAGTGGCAGAACGTCTCGGCGGGCGTCGAGCAGCCCGCCCCCACCGCGGGCGAGGTCTACCGCGGCCACGCCTGGGTGGGGGTGAGCGCGCAGATCGCCGGCCTGTACGGCTCGCCGAGCCGGCGGAGCCGCGCGGCCCGGCGGGCGCCGCTGCTCGACGCCGACCCGGAGCGGTACGGCCGGCTGCTGCACCCCGGGGAGCCGGCGTGCTTCGACATCTTCTCCGCGGCGGCGGCGGCCGTGGGCCCCCGGCGGTCTGGCGCGGTGGACCCGCTGGGCGGACTGGAGGTCGCCCGGGTGATCGCCCTGGGCGGCTCGCAGTCGGCCATGCGGCTGTGCGCCTACGCCAACGCGGTGCACCCGCGGCACCGGGTGGTCGATGCCTTCCTGCTGTCGGTCTGGGAGGGGCGGGCGCCGCAGCTGGACGCCGACGCCGATCCCCTCTACCGCCGCACGACCGTGCGCGAGGACCTCGACGTGCCCGTCCTGGTGGTCAACAGCGAGTTCGAGGTGACGGCGACGGCGGAGCTGGCGCTGCACGACACCCCGCTGCGGCGGGTGTGGGAGGTGACCGGCGCGCCTCACGGCGTCGGGCACACGGTCGCGCCGCCTCCCGACGGCGGCTGGGGGCCGAACCCGGTGAGCTGGCGGCCGGTGCACGAGGCGGCCCTGCGCGCCGTCCACCGGTGGGTCGGCGACGGGGAGCCGCCCGCCGAGCAGCCGCGGATCACGCTCGCGGGCCGGCCCACCACGCGCATCGTGCGTGGCGAGGGCGGCAACGCCTGGGGCGGCATCCGGCTGCCGGAGCTGGCCGTGCCGGTGGCGGAGCACCGCGGCCGGAAGGGGGGCACCGGGAGCGCCCCGGTCCTCGGCGGCCGGCGGGCGTACCCGGACGCGCTCGTCACCCAGCTCTACCGCTCGCGCGCGGAGTACGTGGCGCGGTGGGAGCAGGCGGTGGCCGAGCTGGTGGCCGCGGGCGTCGTCCTCCCGGAGGACGCCCCGGCGATGGACGCCCGGGGCGCCGAGGTGGCGGCGGCCCTCCCCCTGCCCTGAGTCGTACGGGGCGGGACCGCGGATCGGGCGGGAGAGCCGGGGGTCTCCGCGGACGACTGCGTGTGCCGACTCGATCGCCGACGTGCGTACCGTGCTTCGCATGACCGCACCGACATCGGGTGGGTGGACCTTCCTGTCCAACCACGGTCACGTCCTGGTCGGGCTGGCCGCCGACCCTGACGCGCGCATGCGCGACATCGCCGCCCGGGTCGGCATCACCGAACGCGCGGTGCAGGCGATCGTCCGCGACCTGGAGCAGGCAGGGTACGTCGTCCGGCGTCGCATCGGCCGGCGCAACAGCTACACCATCGCCGGTGAGGCCCGCTTCCGGCACTCGCTCGAACAGCACGTCCGCGTCGGCGACTTCCTCGCGCTGGTCAGCGGGGACCCGACCACCGACGCCCCCGGCGCTGCCGGTTCCGGCTGAGGTCGACCCTCCTCGTCCGGCGCGGTGCTCCCGCCCCGGTGGGGCCGGCCGGACGTGACCGGCAGGCGCCATGGCCGCCTGCGGACCTCGTCCCGCGCCAACAGGTGGTGGTGAATACGCGAATCGTGCTTCACTGTTCTCGCGGAGGGGAGTACCCCTGAACGCCTCGTCGTCACCACGGCGCCTCATCGGCGCCCGGCGGGGCGGACCGGCTCACCACGGCCGGTCGGGAGAGACCTCCGGTTGACGCACATCGACCGGAGGAGTGCTCGTGGACGTCCCGTTCTGGCTGTGGCTCGCCGTGCTCGGCGGCATCGTCGCCATGTTGGCCATCGACCTCGTCGCCCACCGGCGCGCACACGTGATCGGCGTGCGCGAGGCCGCCGGGTGGTCGGCGGTGTGGGTGGCGATCGGTGTGGCCTTCGGCGGGTGGATCTGGGCGGCGTACGGCGCCGAGCTCGGCCAGCAGTACTTCGCCGGATACCTCATCGAGAAGTCGCTGGCCGTGGACAACGTCTTCGTGTGGGCGATCATCTTCAGCTACTTCGCGGTGCCCCGGGAGTACCAGCACCGGGTGCTCTTCCTCGGCGTCCTCGGCGCGCTGGTGTTCCGCGGGCTGTTCATCGCCGGCGGATCGGTGCTCATCGCCAGCTTCGGCTGGGTGCTCTACCTGTTCGCCGCGTTCCTCCTCTTCACCGGCTACCGGATGATCCGCCAGCGCGACGAGCACCTGGACCCCGAGCGGTCGAAGGCGCTGCGGCTGTTCCGCCGCTGGGTGCCGATGACCGACGCCTACCACGGCCAGCGCTTGCTCATCCGTCGCGGCGGCGCGCTCCTGGCCACGCCGCTGCTGGCCGTGCTGGTGCTCGTCGAGGTCACCGACATCATCTTCGCCGTCGACTCGATCCCGGCGATCTTCGCCGTCACCGACGAGCCGTTCCTCGTCTTCACCGCCAACGCCTTCGCGATCCTGGGCCTGCGAGCCATGTACTTCCTGCTCGCCGACCTCATCCACCGCTTCGTCCACCTCAAGACCGGGCTCGCCCTCGTCCTGATCTGGGTCGGCATCAAGATGCTGCTCAAGGTCGACGTCTACTACGTCCCGACCACGGTCTCCCTCGCCGTCATCGCGACCATCATCGGCGGGTCCGTCTGGCTCAGCCTCCGGGCCACCCGCGGGCAGGACCGCCGCGCCCTGCCCGCGCCGGCCACGGCTCCCTTCCGCACCGCGACCGACGACGAGCTCGCCACCGTCGAACCGCTGTGGCGGCGCACGGACGCCCGACCCGGGCCCGCCGCCGGCGAGGCGTCCGACACGGAGGCCCGGCGTTGACCGCTGCCGTGCCCCGGGTGGACCCCCGGGCAGACAGGGGTCACCGGCGGCTCGGCCGACCGCCCGGGTCTCGTCCTGCGCGGCAGGGCTGACGTCATCGATCCGCTGAGTCCACAGGCCGGTGTTCTCGATGCCCCGCGGACCCGGTCCACGGCCGGGGCATCAGCCCGACCTCGGGCCAGTACGTGCTCGACCTCCCCTCTGCCGGATCTGGAACTCCACCGGCCGGCTGGTCGCGCAGCGCCGTCAGTTGCCCCCGCTGATCGGGCGATGAGATCCGCGGGCGGGCGGGGTCTGCAGCACCATGACCACGATGATCGCCACCCGCACGCTCGACACGCCTGAGGCATCGCTCGCCTACGACGTCCGCGGTCCGCTGGCGACGGCGGACGGACGGCCGCCGCTGTTCCTCGTCGGGGCACCGATGGACGCCAGCGGCTTCGGCACGCTCGCGGGGCACTTCACCGACCGCACAGTGGTCACCTACGACCCGCGCGGCCTGGGTCGCAGCACGCGGACCGACGGGCGGACCACGCACACGCCCCAGCAGCACGCCGACGACGTCCACCGCATCATCGAGGCGGTCGGCGGGCCGGTGGAGATGTTCGCCAGCAGCGGGGGAGCGGTCACGGCGCTGGCCCTGGTCGGGGCGCATCCGGACGACGTGACGACGCTCGTCGCGCACGAGCCCCCGCTGCTGCACGTCCTCCCGGACGCCGACCGCGCGATCGCCGCCACTCGCGCGGTGCAGGCGGTCTACGAGGCCAAGGGCTGGGGGCACGGCATGGCGGCCTTCATCGCGCTCACCTCGTGGCAGGGCGAGTTCACCGACGACTTCTCGGCCACCGCCGCCGCGGACCCGGCGGCCTACGGCCTCCCTGTCGAGGACGACGGTTCGCGCGGCGACCCTCTGCTGTCGCACGACTCCGACGCGATCACCGCCTTCCTGCCCGACGTGCCGGCGCTGATGGCGGCACCGAGCCGGATCGTCGTCGCTGCCGGCATCGAGTCGAAGGACGCCCTCACCTGGCGGACCGCGGTCGCGACCGCTCAGGCGCTGGGCCAGGAGATCACCGTCTTCCCGAGCAACCACGGTGGGTTCCTCGGCGGCGAGTTCGGCCAGCACGGCCAGCCGGAGGCGTTCGCCGCACGGCTGCGCGAGGTCCTCGACGCGCGCTGAGACGTCCGCTCAGCGCTCCGACAGCTCGACGGGGCCGGTCAGGGAGCACTGCACGGGTGCGGCCGACCTCCGCGACGATCCTCTCGGCCGCAGGCCCGGTCAGTGCGAGAGCGCAGATCGACCATGGTGGAGAAGGAGTGGAGACGAGGGGAATCGAACCCCTAACCCCCGCCTTGCAAACTCGACTTCGGAGTGGTTTGGCGCGGTGGGCTGTGACTGAAAACGGCCCCTGAGCTGGAACGATGCAGTTGACTGGCATCGGACACTTCGTGCCACATTCGACTGTTCTGCGGACTGTCTGCGGACTCTGTGCGGACTGAGGTCCGCCCAGAGCTCACTCCCACAGGCACTCCACATCTGCCAACCCCATCAAGGGATCTGTGGCTGTCCTTGAAGCCGGCCCACTGCACGCGTGCGAGGCGTCTACCAGCGCGGCGTCCACCTCGCCGATCTGGACCTTGGTCAGCGCGGCGCGCACGTCCTCCTCGACCGTGTCGGGTTGGGCGGTGATCCCGGCGGCGGTGAAGACCCAAGATCCGTGGACGGATGACCGGCTGTGGGGAGGACGCCTGTTCGTCCTCCAGTACTTCTCCAGTCCCGCGCCTTGGGCAACCGATCTCGACGCTGTCAGCCGGGTAGGGGCTCGCACGCCGATGACATACGGCCGAGAGCTGCCGCAGGCCTAAGTCCTTCGGCGGCAGTGAGGCGCCGCTCGAGCCCGTTGCGGGAGTCCCGCGCAGGGCTCGACCCCTTACGGAGTCCGGCACCGCCCTTGGCCGATCGCTACCGGCCCGCGAGGATGCATTCATGTTTGCGTTGCCGGCTGCCTTCGGCCACCTACCGGGGTTGCGTCGCTGCGGCTGTTGCGGCGGGGTCTATCCCCGCCGTCAGGTGACGGCGCTCGCTGCAACTCCCGGCGTGGTCTTGTGTCGTGATTGCGCTCGCTCTGCGGTTCGGGGCGCCGGAGGCGGGCGGCGCTGACTCACGGCAGGCGCGCACCCAGCCATCGGAGCACCGGGCCGACTCCCGGCTTCTCGTGCCAGCGCTGGGCGATGACGAGCCGCCGGACAGCGCGCAGCCCGTCCCGCGCTCGGGACGCCGCTGACGGATGCCGCGCGTCCTCGACCGCACGAGCCCGCTGATGCAGGACATGTGCGCACTCCAGACACACTGCGACCTCGGGGTGGTTCCCGAGGTGCACGACGTCCTCGGCCGGCTGGAGTTCCGCGCAGCACCAGCAGCGCACGCCGCCGTCCCAGTCACCCGTCTCCTGTGCGTGCACCGGCCCACCACCTTCTCCGGTCTCGAGCGGCGAGTATGGCTGCCCGCGCCGGTCGCCGGGTCCGACGAGCGCGCCTGCCGCCGCCTGCGTCAGAGCGGCGCTACCGCTGACGAGCGGCGGCAAGTGCGGCGGCCAGTGTGGCTACCGACGGGAGGCCCACGACCCCGTTCGCGGTGCGGTAGACCCGGCAGGACAACCCGACCGGCGCGGACGGGTCGGCGAAGGGGTCCTCCCCGTTGATCAGCACGGTCGGCGAGCCGCGGAAGGACACCTCCTCGGCTTCGGCCGGGCTGTCCACCCGACGCAGGGTGACCGTGATCTCCGGCGCGCCGACCTCGTGCAGCGCCTGCTGGAGTCGCGTGTGAGCCTCGCGCCAGTTCGTGCAGCCCTTGAAGAACAGCAGGGTCACGTCCACGTCCGCGATCGTCCTCCCCGGGCCAAGCAGGTACGGCGCGGTCGGACAACCGTCACTCGCCGTGGGCGGCGGCTCCCCGTTCGCTCAACCAGGTCACCAAGGAATCTCGGCGCGTGTCGGGGTCACCGGCGATGTCGCGCGGCGTGCGGTCGGTGTAGCCAGGGACCGCGTTCAGATCGGCACCGCGGGACAGCGGCTCGGCGCTGGCCGCCGTGACAGGCCTGCCAGAACGCCTCGTCGAGCTGGTCCTGCGTGGCCACCGGCGGACCGTCCACCAGCTCCTCGACCCGACCGAGCAGTCCTAGAGCGGCGGCGTGCCACAGCTTGTCGACCCGTGCGCCACGGGCGACGAGCAGCCTCGCCGTGTGCCAGCATCCGTATCCGACGGCGTCATCGAGCGGTGTACCCCCGGCGATGGACGCCCCGAGGGCTTCCAGGTCGGCGCCGCCGTCGATCAGTGCCTCGGCGACGTCCGCATCGTCGCTGCTGGCCGCCCAGTGCAGCGGAGTCTCCGCATGCCCGGCGCCCGACACCGCTTCGTTCGGGTCGGCGCCGGCTGCCAACAGCAGACGCACCACCGCCGCCCCGTTCGGGAAGTACCCCGGCCAGTCGCAGGCCACGTGTAGCGGCGAGCGCGCGCAGCCGTCCAGACCGGCGATCCGCACCGAAGCGAGTCCCGGCCTGTCGGCGAGCAGCCGCTGCAGCGTGGACACGTCCCCGTCCCGCACAGCATCGACGAGCTCGGCGGCCACGGGGTCGTCTCCAGGCAGCGGGTCCATGGGCGGCCTCCGTCTGGCTCGCGTGTCGACCTTCGTCCCGCTGGGGGCGGGTCGGAGCCACAGTCCGCCGTCGAGCCGCCTTCCGCAGTGGAACTGGGCGTGCGGTCGGACCTGCCTGGCTCCGGAGACTGCAACCACCGAAGCCACCCCCGTGGACATCGCAGCTGGGGACCTCCGGCCGTGCTTCCTCTCAGGCACTGCAGAAGCAACAAGATCATGAGCTGCACACCTCTTGCACCGGCGGACCTGCGCACTTGCAGGCGCCTGGCCATGCGGCGGTACAGCGGTGGCGACAACTCGTTGTGACGAGTGCCGCGAACGTGGGGTCGTCGCCAGCGGACTGACGCCATCGCCAGGTGGATCGGCGCGACGAGCAGCGCCGGTGGCCCTCGTCCCCGCCGTGGGTTCGAGGACCGGATCCCGACCGGCCGTCCACAGCGTTGTTTCCATCCACAGATGACGGCGGGTTGCGCCCGCAAAGCGCTGTCCGTGGTACGCCGCTCCTGACGGGCAGCCCCAGCCCAGGTCACCGGTCGCCGGCACCGACGGACCTCCACCGGGGACAGCGATCGGGTCAGCTGCGCCGTCGAAGACGAAGGAGATGGTTGGTGATGGCGTCGATTGCCCGCAGGCCGGACGGCACGTACCGGCCGCGCTATCGGGACGAGCAGGGCAAGGAGCATGCCCGGCACTTCAGGCGGAAGGTCGACGCCCAGCGCTGGCTCGACGAGGTCACCGCGGCCGTGCAAACCGGCACCTACGTCGACCCGAAGCGGGCACGGCTGACCGTGGGCGAGCTGGCGCCGGTCTGGCTGGCCGGGAAGATCAATCTCAAGCCCACCTCTCGGGCCCGCTACGCCGACGTCCTCAAGACCCACGTCATGCCCCGGTGGGGCACCGTGCCGCTGATCCGGGTGACCTTCGGCGACGTGCAGGCCTGGCTGGCCGAGCTCTCGGGCCGGGGACTGGCCGGCGCGTCGGTCCGCAAGGCGCAGGGCGTCCTGTCCGGGATCCTCGGGCTCGCCGTCAAGGACCGGCGGCTGGCGGTCAACCCCGCGCTGGGGGTGGCGCTGCCGCCGCTGGAGCAGCAGCGCCGCCGGTACCTCACCGCCGAGCAGCTCGAGGCGCTCGCCGCCGCCGCCGGTCCCGGCCGGGTCGCGGTCCTGGTGCTCGGCTACTGCGGGCTGCGCTGGTCGGAGCTCGCCGCGCTGCGGGTGCGGAACTTCGACCTGCTGCGCCGGCGGGTCCTGATCGAGGAGGCCGTCACCGAGGTCGACGGCAAGACGCTGGCCTGGGGCACGCCGAAGACGCACGCCCGCCGCTCGGTCCCGCTGCCGCGGTTCCTGGCCGACGAGCTCGCCCGCACGGTGGTGACCCGTCCGCCCGACGAGTTGGCCTTCCCGTCTCCGCAGGGGGCGGTGCTGCGCAACCGCAACGCGCGCTCGGCCTGGTTCGACGCCGCCGCCACCGCCTTCGGGGAGCCCGGGCTCACCCCGCACGAGCTGCGGCACACCGCGGCCTCGCTGGCGATCAAGGCCGGCGCCAACGTCAAGGCCGTGCAGCGGATGCTCGGCCACGCCTCGGCGGCCATGACGCTGGACCGCTACGCCGACCTGTTCGACGACGACCTGGACGACGTGGCCGACCGGCTGGACGCCCTGCGGTCCGCGACCGTGCGGACTTCTGCGGACTTTTCGCGGACTGAGCCCGAATCCTTGCTCCGCGAAGTGCCGCCGGATTCGGCGAAACCGCAGGTCAACCATGGTGGAGAAGGAGTGGAGACGAGGGGAATCGAACCCCTAACCCCCGCCTTGCAAAGGCGGTGCTCTGCCAATTGAGCTACGTCCCCTGACGTCCGGCGGCGGGCCCGCCGGCCGGGTTCAGCGGGTGGTGGGGGTGCTGACCGCCTGCGGGCCGGTCGTCGCCTCCGACCACAGGTCGGCCTCGCGGCTCCCCGTCGAACGCTTGCGGACGGCGGCCACCGCGGCGGCCGCCGCTGCGACCAGGGCGATTCTCTTGATCACGCGGCTCCTCCTCGAAGGACTCCGCGGCCCCTGTCCGGCAGGGGCCGCGGGGACCGGTGGACGCCGGCGGACCGGCACACGGGTGGGCCTGGGAGGACTTGAACCTCCGGCCTCATCCTTATCAGGGATGCGCTCTAACCGCCTGAGCTACAGGCCCGTGGACCTCGAACAGCGTACCTGGCCGGTCGTCCGCACCGGCGAGGGGGTCCTTCCTCAGTCGCGCTCGGAGAGCGTGACCTCGAGGCCGCCGACGAGGTCGGAGCACAGGTTGTAGATGAACGCCGCCACGGTGCACAGCGCGGTCATCAGCACGATGTTGACCGCGCCGATGACGGCCGCGCCACCGAAGACGATGCCCGGCGTGATCGCGTCACTGACGACCTCCTCGTCGGCGGACGTGCTGCCCACCTGTCCGATGAGCTCGTTGACGGAGTCGAAGACGCCGAGCCCGGAGAGGACGCCGTAGAGGATGCCGACGGCGACCATCCAGATGAAGAACAGCGCGATCGACAGGACCAGCGAGATCTTCAGCGCCGACCACGTGTCGATGTGCCGCAGCTGCAGACGGGCGCGACGGGGACCGCGCGCCTTGCCCTTGCCGCCGGCCGGGCGCGCGGAACCGTTGCGGCCCACCGCGGGGCCTGCACCGGTCCCGGGCCCGCCGGTCGCAGGCCCAGCCTGGCCGCTGACGAGCGGGGCGCCACCGGTGGGCGGCGCACCTCCGGGCACTCCGGCGGTCGGGGCGTCGGGGGCCTCACCGGGGCGGGTACCGGTCTGCACCGCACCCTGCGTCCGGTCGCTCATACTGGTCTCCGCTCCCCAGCGGCCGTCGCCGCTGCTCCGCCCTCGGCTCGCTCCGGGCACCCGGAGGCGCCCGGAGCGCCGGTCAGATCGTGGTCAGCGGGCCGGCTCCTCCCGGGGTCCGCGCACGCGCGGGCACCCGGGGCCTCCGGCCCTGCTCCCACCCTAGGCTTCAGGCTCGTCGTTGTCCGTCGTACGCGCGATAGCCACGAT
Organism: Trujillonella endophytica; assembly: GCF_019799905.1. GTDB lineage: Bacteria > Actinomycetota > Actinomycetes > Mycobacteriales > Geodermatophilaceae > Trujillonella > Trujillonella endophyticus_A. Next base: position 132,827 of record NZ_JABGCI010000001.1, read on the forward strand.
GGAGACGTCCTCCGGCAAGTTCATGAGCTTGACACCCATCGTGGCGCGGTCCTTGTTGTGCCGGACGCCGTTGACCGGGGTGCGGATCACGCCGCCGCCCGAGGTGATGGCGTAGAGCTCGTCCCCGAGGTCCACGGCGAGCGCTCCGACCAGCGAGCCCTTGCGGGCCTTCGGGTCGGCCGTGAGCACGCCCTTCCCGCCACGCCCCTGGTTGGGGTAGTTCTCGATGCCGGTGCGCTTGGCGAACCCGCGTTCGGTCGCCACGAGGACGTCGACGCCCTCCTCGACGACCATCATGGAGAGCAGGGTGTCGTCGGCGCTGAGCGAGATCCCGCGGACGCCCTCGGTGGCGCGTCCCATGGGACGCAGCGTGGCGTCGTCGGCCTTGAACCGGATCGACATCGCCTTGCGGGTGACCAGGAGCAGGTCCTGGTCCTGGTCGATCAGCGCCGCGCCGACCAGCTCGTCGTTCTCGCGCAGGTTGATGGCGATGACGCCGCCGCTGCGCGGGGAGTCGAAGTCGGTCAGCCGGGTCTTCTTCACCTGGCCCCGCGCCGTCGCCAGGACCAGGTACGGGGCGACCCCGTAGTCCTTGATCTGCATGACCTGGGCGATCTTCTCGTCCGGCTGGAACGCCAGGATGTTGGCCACGTGCGCGCCACGGGCGGTGCGGTTGGCCTCGGGCAGCTCGTAGGCCTTGGCGCGGTAGACGCGGCCCTTGTTCGTGAAGAAGAGGATCCAGTCGTGGGTGGAGCCCACGAAGAAGTGGTCGACGATGTCGTCCTGCTTCAGCTGCGCACCCATGACCCCCTTGCCGCCGCGGCGCTGGGACCGGTAGAGGTCGCTCTTGGTCCGCTTGGCGTAGCCGGTGCGGGTGATGGTGACGACGACCTCCTCCTCCGCGATGAGGTCCTCCATGGAGACGTCGCCCTCGTTCGCCACGAACTTGGTGCGCCGGTCGTCGCCGTACTTCTCCACGATCTCCGCGAGCTCGTCGCGGACGATCTGCCGCTGCCGCTCGGGCGAGTCGAGGATCGCCTGCAGCTCGGCGATGCGCGCCTCGATCTCGAGGAGCTCGTCGATGATCCGCTGCCGCTCGAGGGCGGCCAGCCGGCGCAGCTGCAGATCGAGGATCGCGACGGCCTGGATCTCGTCGACCTCGAGGAGCTCCATGAGGCCGCTGCGCGCCGCGTCGGCCGAGGGGCTGTTGCGGATGAGGGCGATGACGGCGTCGAGCTGGTCGAGGGCCTTGGCGTAGCCGCGCAGGATGTGCGCGCGCTCCTCGGCCTTGCGCAGGCGGTAGCGGGTCCGCCGCTGGATGACCTCGATCTGGTGGTTCACCCACTGGCGCACCAGCTCGTCGAGGCGCAGCGTCCGCGGGACGCCGTCGACGATCGAGAGCATGTTGCAGCCGAACGAGGTCTGCAGCTGGGTGTGCTTGTAGAGGTTGTTCAGCACCACCTTGGCGACGGCGTCGCGGCGCAGGGTGATGACCAGCCGGCGGCCCACGCGGTCGGAGGACTCGTCGGCGATCTCGCTGATGCCCTGGAGGCGCCCCTCCTTGACCGACTCGGCGATCGACTCGGCGAGGTTGTCCGGGTTCACCTGGTAGGGCAGCTCGGTGACGACGAGCTGGACGCGGCCGCGGGCGTCCTCCTCGACGGTGACGACGGCGCGCATGCGCACCGAGCCCCGGCCGGTGCGGTAGGCGTCCTCGATGCCCTCGCGGCCGACGATCAGGCCGTGCGTCGGGAAGTCCGGCCCCTTCACCCGTTCCATGCAGGCGGTGAGGGCCTCCTCCGCCTCGGCCTCGGGGTGCTCGAGCATCCAGAAGACGGCCTCGGCGACCTCGCGCAGGTTGTGCGGCGGCATGTTGGTGGCCATGCCGACCGCGATGCCGGCCGAGCCGTTGATCAGCAGGTTCGGGATGCGGGCCGGCAGGACCAGCGGCTCCTGGGTCCGGCCGTCGTAGTTGGCCTGGAAGTCGACGGTCTCCTCGTCGATGCCGGACAGGATCTCCATGGCGAGCGGCGTCAGCCGGCACTCGGTGTAGCGCATGGCGGCCGCGGGGTCGTTGCCCGGCGAGCCGAAGTTGCCCTGGCCGTCGATCAACGGGTACCGCATCGACCAGGGCTGGGCCAGCCGCACCAGGGCGTCGTAGATCGCCGAGTCCCCGTGGGGGTGGTAGTTGCCCATCACCTCGGCGACCGGGCGGGCGCACTTCACGTAGCCACGATCGGGGCGGAAGCCCTGGTCGTACATCGCGAACAGCACGCGGCGGTGCACCGGCTTCAGGCCGTCGCGCACCTCGGGCAGCGCGCGGCCCACGATCACGCTCATCGCGTAGTCGATGTAGCTGCGCTGCATCTCCTGCTGGAGGTCGACCGGCTCGACGCGGTCGCGGGCAGGGGTCTCCGTCACGGTTCAGATCTCACAATCGGTCGCACGGAAGTGGGCACCGTTCGGTCCGGCCCCCTCGCAGGGGCCCACGCCGAGCGGAGCGAGCGTGGGGGGCGAGGGGGTCCTTCGACTCAGACGTCGAGGAAGCGGACGTCCTTGGCGTTGCGGGTGATGAAGCTGCGGCGGGCCTCGACGTCCTCACCCATGAGGATGCTGAACAGCTCGTCGGCAGCGGCGGCGTCCTCGAGGGTGACCTGCCGCAGGATCCGGGTCTCGGGGTTCATCGTGGTCTCCCACAGCTCGCTGGCGTTCATCTCGCCGAGCCCCTTGAACCGCTGGATCATCTCGTCCTTGACCTTGCGACCGCCCTCGGCGCCGGCCTTCACGACCGCGTCGCGCTCCTTGTCGCTGTAGGCGTACTCGTCGCCGACCTTGCCACCCCACTTGATCTTGTACAGCGGGGGCTTGGCCAGGTAGACGTACTGCCCCTCGACCAGGGGACGCATGAAGCGGAACAGCAGCGTCAGCAGCAGGGTGCTGATGTGCTGGCCGTCGACGTCGGCGTCGGCCATCAGGACGATCTTGTGGTAGCGGAGCTTCGAGATGTCGAACTCGTCGTGGATGCCCGTGCCGAAGGCGGTGATCATCGACTGGACCTCGGTGTTCTTGAGGACCCGGTCGATGCGCGCCTTCTCGACGTTGATGATCTTCCCGCGGATCGGCAGGATCGCCTGGAACATCGAGTCGCGGCCGGACTTCGCCGAACCGCCGGCCGAGTCGCCCTCGACGATGTAGACCTCGGAGTTGCGCGGGTCGGTCGAACGGCAGTCGGCCAGCTTGCCGGGCAGCCCGCTGACCGAGAGCAGGCTCTTGCGGGCCAGCTTGCGCGCGTCCTGCGCGGCACGGCGGGCCCGGGCGGCGGACGAGGCCTTGGTGATGATCGTCTTGGCCTCGGCCGGGTTGGCCTCGAACCAGTGCCCGATCTGCTCGTTGCAGACCCGCTGGACGAAGCCCTTCACCTCGGTGTTGCCGAGCTTGGTCTTCGTCTGGCCCTCGAACTGCGGATCGCCGAGCTTGACCGAGACGATCGCGGCGAGACCCTCGCGGATGTCGTCGCCGGTGAGCTTCTCGTCCTTCTCCTTGAGGAGCTTCTTCTCGACGGCGTACCGGTTGACGATCGAGGTCAGGGCCGCGCGGAAGCCCTCCTCGTGGGTGCCGCCCTCGTGCGTGTTGATGATGTTCGCGAAGGTGTGCACCGACTCGGAGTACGCGTCCGACCACTGCATCGCGACCTCGAGGGACATCGCGGTGTCGTTCTTGCCGGTGCCGTCGGCGGAGAAGCTGATCACCGACTTGTGGATCGGGGTCCGGCGCCGGTTGATGTGCGTCACGTAGTCGACCAGGCCGCTGTCGTAGCGGTAGGTCACCTCGGTGGGCTCGAACGCCTCGGCCTCGTGACCGGCCTCGGGGGCGGCCTCGGCGAGGGTGATCTCGTCGGACATCCCGGACTCGGCCTTGCTGTGCCCGGGCCGCTCGTCGCGCAGGACGATGGTCAGGCCCTTGTTGAGGAAGGCCATCTCCTGCAGGCGGCGGTTGATGATGTCGAACGAGTAGGTCGTCGTCTCGAAGATGTCGCCGTCGGCCCAGAAGGTGATCGCGGTACCGCGCTTCTGCGTGGGGCCCACCTTCTCCAGCGGGCCCGGCTTGGCGTAGGCGTAGCTCTGCCGCCACTCGGCTCCGCCGGTCCACACGTTGACCTCGAGGCGGGTGGACAGCGCGTTGACGACGGTGACGCCGACGCCGTGCAGACCGCCCGAGACCCCGTAGCTCTTGCCGTCGAACTTCCCGCCCGCGTGCAGGACGGTCATGATCACCTCGACGGTGGGCCGCTTCTGGACCGGGTGCATGTCGACCGGGATGCCGCGGCCGTTGTCCTCCACCCGGACCCCGCCGTCGGCCAGCAGCGTCACGCGCACGGTGTCGCAGTAGCCGGCCAGCGCCTCGTCGACCGCGTTGTCGACGACCTCCCACACCATGTGGTGCAGGCCGCGCTCACCGGTGGAACCGATGTACATACCCGGGCGCTTGCGCACCGCCTCCAGGCCCTCGAGGACCGTGATGGAGGAGCCGGAGTAGCCGTTGTCGGTGGTGCTGTCGGTCTTCGGTCGAGCGACCACGTGGGACCCTTCTGTCGCGCAACAGGCGTCCCGGGCGCACCACTGCGGTGGGGCACTCCGGGGGCACAGGGAGGCGCTGAGCCGGTTGCTGGCGGTGTTCGCCTCCCAGACTACCGGGTGGGACGACAGGAACTGCGCCGTCCACGCCCTCAGCGCGTTCCTGCGCCACTCCCGGCTCCTCCGCCACCACCCGGACCGCCCCCGGGGTCGCCACGCCGTCCGGGAGCCTCTGGCCCGGCCGCGCCCAGAGGCTCGCCCCGAGCCTGCGAGGGGTGGGGAGGACGGTTCGTTGCCTCAGTTCCGGGGACCGTGCGGGGCGTCGCCGCTGAGGTGGGACGGGTGGAAGCCGGCCGGCCCGCCGCCCGCGCGCTCGTTCACGGCGACGGTCACCAGCCACAGCAGGACCCCGATCACGAGCAGGACACCGGCGATCCGGTACTGCTCCGCGGCCCGCCCGGAGAACGGCGTCGCGAGGAAACCGCAGGCCAGGGCCCCGACGACGGGCAGGATCGTCGGCGTGCGGAAGTGGTCGGCGTCGACCGGGTCCCTGCGCAGCACCAGGACGGCGACGTTGACGACGGTGAAGACGACGAGCAGCAGCAGCGCCGTCGTCCCGCCCAGGGCCGGGACCTCGCCGACGAAGGTGATGAGCCCGAAGGCCAGCAGGGTGGTGAACAGGATCGCCGTCCACGGAGTCCGGCGGCCGGGCAGCACCCGCCCCAGCAGCGGAGGGAGGACCCGCTCCCGCGCCAGGCCGTGGACCAGCCGGCTGGCCATGAGCATGTCGATCAGCGCCGTGGTGGCGACGGCGAACATCGTGATGACGCCGAACAGGCTCAGCGGGAAGTCCGGCGCCCGCGCCTCCACCACCGCCAGCAGCGGCGGGTTGTCGGGGTCGGGGAGCTGGTCGGCGGGGACGAGGGCGATCGCCGAGATGGACACCAGCACGTAGATCAGGCCGGTGGCCGCGAGCCGGAGGCGAGGCGGCGCAACCCGTCCGGGACGCCGACACTCGGCCCCATGGCCCAGACCGCTGCGACCCCCAGGACCTGCCTCGTCACGGGCGCCACCGGCTACATCGGGGGCCGGCTGGTGCCCGAGCTGCTCGCCGCCGGCCACCGGGTCCGGGTGCTGACCCGGTCCCCCGAGAAGCTCCGGGACCTCCCCTGGGCGGGCCGGGTGGAGGTCGCCCGCGGGGACGCGACCGACGAGGCGGCCGTCGCCGCCGCGTGCTCGGGCGTGGACGTCGTCTACTACCTCATCCACAGCCTCGCCCAGGGCGCCGCGTTCGAGGAGACCGACCGCCGGACGGCCGAGGTGATGGCACGGGCGGCGCGCGAGGCCGCGGTCGGCCGGCTGGTCTACCTCGGCGGGCTCGCGCCGGACGACGAGGAGCTGTCCCCGCACCTGCGCTCGCGCGCGGAGGTGGCGGCGGTCCTGCTCGGGTCCGGGGTGCCGACGGCGGTGCTGCGCGCCGCCGTCGTCCTGGGGTCGGGCTCGGCGTCGTTCGAGATGCTCCGGTACCTGACCGAGCGGCTGCCGGTCATGGTCACCCCCCGCTGGGTGCACAGCCGGATCCAGCCGATCGCCATCCGCGACGTGCTGCGCTACCTCGTCGGCTCCGCGGACCTGCCGCCCGACGTGCACCGCTGCTTCGACATCGGCGGACCCGACGTCATGGACTACGCCGAGATGATGGCGCGGTACGCGGTGGTGGCGCAGCTGCCGCGGCGGCGGATCCTGCCGGTGCCGTTCTTCAGCCCGTCGCTGTCCAGCCACTGGGTCGGTCTCATCACCCCCGTGCCCGCGCCGATCGCCCGGCCGCTGGTGGAGTCGCTGCGCAACACCGTCGTCGTCGGCGAGCACGACATCGCCCGCTACGTGCCGGACCCGCCCGGGGGCCTGCTCGGCTTCGAGGAGGCCGTCCGGCTGGCCATCCAGCGGATCAAGGACCACGACGTCGCCACCCGGTGGTCGTCGGCCTCGGTGCCCGGTGCGCCCTCGGACCCGCTGCCCACGGATCCGGACTGGGCCGGCGGCAGCCTCTACCTCGACGAGCGCACCCGGGAGACCGACGCCGCGCCGGAAGCGCTCTGGCGGGTGGTCGAGGGCATCGGCGGGGAGACCGGCTGGTACTCGTTCCCGCTGGCGTGGGAGCTGCGCGGCCTGCTGGACCGGGCCGTGGGCGGCGTGGGGCTGCGTCGGGGACGGCGGAACCCGAACGACCTGTACGTCGGCGACGCCCTCGACTTCTGGCGGGTCGAGGAGGTCGAGGACGGCGAGCTGCTGCGGCTGCGGGCCGAGATGCGGGTGCCGGGCCTGGCCTGGCTGGAGTTCCACGTGGAACGAACCGCGTCCGGCGGGGCGCAGCTGCGGCAGAAGGCGACCTTCCACCCCCGGGGCCTGGCCGGGCACGCGTACTGGTGGTCGGTGGCGCCGTTCCACGGGTTCGTCTTCGGCAGCATGATCCGCAACATCTGCCGGGCCGCCGAGCAGGGGCACCGGCCCGCCGGCGAGGCCCGCGCGGCCTGAGCGGCGTCCTCCCGCACCGCGACGCGTCCTCCCGCACCGCAGACCGTGAGGGAGGACATGCCGGGTTCAGGTGACCTGATCCCGGCGGTCTAGACGAGCAGCTGGGCGGCGGCCAGCTCGCGGTAGAGCGGGCTGGTCTCCAGCAGCTCGCCGTGCGTGCCCGACGCGACCACCCGGCCGCCGTCCAGCACCACGATCCGGTCGCTGTCGACCACCGTGGACAGCCGGTGGGCCACCACCAGCAGCGCACGGTCGGCCGCGGCGGCGGCCAGCGTTCGCCGGAGCAGCTCCTCGTTGCGCGCGTCGAGGCTCGCGGTGGGTTCGTCCAGCAGGAGCAGCGCCGGCCGGGCCAGGAGCGAGCGCGCGATGGCCAGCCGCTGCCGCTCGCCGCCGGACAGCAGCACGCCGTCGTCCCCCACCGGGACGTCGAGGCCGCGGGGCGAGCGCTGCACCACCGCGGTGAGGCCGACGTCGGCCAGCACCGCCCACAGCTCGTGCTCGGGTGCGTGGGGCGCGGCGAGCAGCAGGTTGTCCCGGATCGTGCCGGCCAGCACCGGCGCCTCCTGCTCCACGTAGCCCAGGCGGGCGCGCAGGGCCGCCCGCGGCAGGTCGCGGACGTCGGTGCCGGCCCAGCGGATCGCGCCGCCGGTCAGCGGGTAGAAGCCCTCGACCAGCGCCAGCACCGTGGACTTCCCGGCGCCCGACGGCCCGACCAGCGCCACCCGGGACCCGGCGGGCACGGCCAGGGAGACCCGGTCGAGCACCGGCGTCCCGTCCGGGTAGGCGAACGAGACCTCGTCGAGCTCCAGCAGGGGTGTGCCGCCCGACGGCACCCGGGGGACGGCGGCGACGGCGCCACCCCGCTCGGGACGAGCGTCCTCCTCCGGGTCGAGGGCCAGCACCTCCTGGATCCGGGCCAGCGCGCCGAGCCCGGTCTGGAGCTGGGTGTAGGCGGAGATGGCCTGGCCCAGCGGCATGACCAGCAGGAACAGGTAGAGCACGAACGCGACCAGGTCGCCGACGGCGATCGAGCCCGAGGCGACCCGGTAGCCGCCCAGGCCGAGCACCGCCAGGAAGGCCCCCTGGACGGCGATCGAGCCCGCGGGCTGCACCAGCGCCTGCAGCCGGGCCACCGCCACGCCCGCGCGGTAGGCGCGGATCGCGCTGGCGTCCACCACCGCCACCTCGCGGGCGGTGGCGCCGCTGGCCCGGATGGTCCGCACCGCCGACAGCGCCCGCTCGACCGCGGCGCTCATCGCGCCGACCTCCTCCTGGGCCTCCCGGGACAGCCGGCGCACCCGGCGGCTGGTGGAGACGGCGACCGCGAGCCCGATCGACACCGCGACGACGGTCACCAGCAGCAGCCAGACGTCGACGATCGCCATCGCGACCAGCGCGCCGACCCCGACGACGGCCGAGCCGGCGACCTCCACGATCCCGGAGGTGACCGTGGCGCGCAGGAGCGTCGTGTCGGCGCCGACCCGCGACATGAGGTCCCCGGTACGCCGCCGGTCGTACTCGGCCACGGGCAGCCGCAGCAGGCGGTCGGCGACGGTGCGCCGCGTGGTGAGGACGACGCCCTCGGCCGCCCGCTGCAGCACGTAGGACTGCAGCGCGCCCAGGACCGAGGCCGCCACCAGCACCAGGACCAGCGCGGTGACCACCGGGAGCAGCGTCCCGCCGCCGCCGACCGCCGAGATCACCCGGCTCACCAGCGCCGGCTGCGCCAGGGACGCCGCCGCCCCCACGAGGGAGAGCCCCGCGGCGAGCGCGAGCGCGCGCCGGTGCGGCCGCAGCAGGGGCAGCAGCTGCCGCAACCCCGCCCGCGGTCCGGCCGCTGCCCTCGCGGCCGGCGGCGCCTCCGGCTCCGGGATCCGGGCCTCCGGCTCCAGGATCCCCGCCTAGCTCGCGGCGGCGAGCGCGCCGACGACCGCCGACAGCAGCCGCGCGTGGTGCTCGATGAGTTCCGGGCGCTGTCCGTCGGGCCGGATGGCGGCGACGTAGCCGCCGGTCAGGGCACCGGGCTGACCGACGGGCGCCGACCAGAACTCGTCACCGTCGTCGCTGCCCAGCAGCAGGCCCCGCACCGTCGGGTCGCCGACCAGCCGGCGCACTGACGGGGTGTCCTCCGCGGCCAGCAGCACCCAGCGGGAGTCGAACTCGGCGTCCCCGCTGGGGATGGGGAACAGGCCGCCGGTGCGGTGCCTCCAGAACCGCGCCGGGGACAGCCGCAGCCCGGGGAGGGTCGCCAGCACCGGCGCGGCGGTGACCGCGTACTCCGGGACCACCCGGCGCGTGTCGGCGTACACGACGTCGAAGGCGACCAGGTCGAGGTTGCCGTAGCGGCCGCGCATCACCCCCGCCGGGCGGTGGTCGCGGGTGAGCCGGGTGGGCGCCGTGGCGATGAGGACGGCGAGCCCGGCGTCGTTCGGTCCCGTGCCGTCGGAGATCTCCCACCCCTGCTGGAGCGCCCAGCCCTGCGCGCCGACCGTGTCGCCCTGGTAGGCGAAGACCTTCTCGACCTCGCCCGGCGAGCGCGGCCGGCGCGGACCGAACAGCCCCCTACCGCGAGCGGGCGCCTCCTGCGGCGGCGCCTGCGGGCCGGCCTGCTCCTGCTGCCAGGGCTCGTGGCCGGCCTCGCGCGGGCGGGCGGGCTCGGCCGCCGGCAGCTCCCAGCCGGGGGGCTGCCAGCCGGCGTCCCCGGCCGGCCGGTCCGGCTCCGGCGGCGGAGAGGCCGACGGCGGGTCCGCGGGCGGGGGCGTGGCGGGCGGCGGGGTGGCGCCGCCCTGCGGGTCGTCGCCGAGGTGCGCCGGCTCGCGCCAGCCGCTGCCCTCGCGCTCGTCGAAGCCCTCCCGGTCCTGCGGGCCGCTCATCGCCGCTCCCCCGTCCTGTCGCCGGTCAACTCGCCGGTCATCTCGCCGTCCTCCCGGGCCCGCTCCTGGCGGAGCCGCCTCATCCGTACGTGTCGCGTGGGCCCCGCCCGCGCACCGAGCGCGGGCCCTTCTTCCAGCTGGGGGCCGTCGGACCGACAACGCGCAACCGCGTGACGACGTCCCCGCCCACCCCCGCGCGCAGCCGGGCGAGGATGGTCGGCGCCAGCAGCCGCAGCTGCGTCGCCCACGCCGTGGACTCGGCGACCACCAGCAGCTCACCCTCGCTGAGCGACTGCGGGCGGCAGTGCGCGGCGATGTCCGGCCCGACCAGGGTGTCCCACCGGCCGAAGACGCTCCCCACCCGGGTGTGCGCCGTCCAGTCCTGGTCGCTGACCAGGGAGTCGACCAGCCGCCCCAGCGGCTGGGGGTCGTCGGCGCTGGGGCCGGCCGGGGTCCAGCGTCGGCGCGGACCGGCGATCCGCCGCCGGGTGGGCTGCGGCCGGGCCGCCGCGGCCGCGCGCGCCGCGTCCAGCGCCGCCCGCGCCACGTCGCTCGGCCGGCCGGGTCGTTCCTCGCTCACGGGACCACCTCGCTGCTCTCCTCGACGACGAACGCCGCGCCCCCGGCCACCTGCACCCGCGTGCCGCGCAGCACCGCGGGCACGTCGTCGAGCACCGCGGCCGTGATGAGCGTCTGCTCCGCCGACCGCGCCACGGCGGCCAGCGCCGCACGCCGGTCGGTGTCGAGGGTGGCGAAGACGTCGTCCAGCACCAGGATCGGCTCCTCGCCGTCGGCCCGGAAGAGCGCGAGGCAGCCGAGCTTGAGCGCGAGCGCCAGCGACCAGGACTCGCCGTGGCTGGCGAAGCCCTTGGCCGGAACCGGGCCCAGCGAGATGACCAGGTCGTCGCGGTGCGGCCCGACGAGGGTCATGCCGCGGTCGACCTCGTCCTGGCGCCGCTCCGCCACCCGCTCGCGCAGCGCGTTGGCCAGCTCGGCGACGTCGGGCAGCGGCATCCCCGACGCCAGCGGCACGCCGTCCCCGGCCAGCGGCACCGTGCTCGTGTAGCCGAGCCCGGCGAGCGGGGCGTCCGGGCCGGCCACCTGTGCGTGGGCTGCGGCGACGTGCGGCACGAGGTCGGCGACCAGGCGCAGCCGCGCGGCCAGCAACTGGCTGCCCAGGTCGACGAGGTGGCCGTCCCAGACGTCCAGGGTGGCCAGCGCCCCGCCCCGGGCGAGGCGGGCGGTCTTCAGGAGGGCGTTGCGCTGCTTGAGCACCCGCTCGTAGTCGCTGCGCACCCCGGCCAGCCGCGGGGTGCGGCTGACCAGCAGCTCGTCGAGGAACCGACGCCGGTCCGACGGGTCGCCCCGCACCAGCACCAGGTCCTCGGGGGCGAAGAGCACCGTCTTCACCAGCCCGAGCAGCTCGCGCGGCCGGGCGAGCGGTGCCCGGTTCACCCGCACCCGGTTGGCCCGGCCCGGGTTCACCTCGATCTCGACCAGCAGCTCCCGGTCGTCGCGGCGCAGCGCGGCGCGGACCACCGCCTGCTCCGCACCGTGACGCACCAGCGGGGCGTCCGAGCTGACCCGGTGGCTGCTCATGGTCGCCAGGTAGCCCACCGCCTCGACCAGGTTGGTCTTCCCCTCGCCGTTGCGGCCGACGAACACCGTCGGGCCCGGGCCCAGGGCCAGGTCGACCCGCTCCCAGTTGCGGAACGACCCGAGCTGGAGGTGCCGGACGTACACCCCGCCAGCCTCCCCGTCGGATCGTTCACTGGTGGACCGGGCGGCCACCTCTCAGGGGCCCGCGCCGGGCTCGCGAGGCGCGGGGCGAGAGGTGGTCCTTCAGGCGGGGCTCTCGGCCGCCTGGTCGCGCACGGCCTGCACCGCGTGCCCGCCGAACTGGTTCCGCAACGCGGCGACGGCCTTCATGGTCGGGGAGTCGTCCTGCCGCGAGGAGAAGCGCGCGAACAGCGACGCGGCGATGGTGGGCATGGGGACGGCGTTCTCGATCGCCTGCTCCACCGTCCAGCGGCCCTCGCCGGAGTCCTCCGCGTAGCCACGGATCCGGTCCAGGCGCGGGTCCTCGTCCAGCGCACGGACGAGCAGGTCCAGCAGCCAGGAGCGGATGACCGTGCCCTGCGTCCACGACTTGATGACGCCCGGGACGTCCTCGATCAGGTCGACGGCCTCCAGCAGCTCGTAGCCCTCGCCGTAGGCCTGCATCAGCGCGTACTCGATGCCGTTGTGGACCATCTTGGAGAAGTGCCCGGCGCCCACGGGGCCGGCGTGCACGAAGCCCGCGTCCCCCGGTACGGCCTGGCCGGACTCGTCCGTGGGGGACGGCGGCTTGAGCGCGTCGAAGACCGGCTGGACCTTCGCGACGTCCTCCTTGGTGCCGCCGACCATCAGCGCGTAGCCGTTCTCCAGGCCCCAGACCCCGCCGGAGACGCCGGCGTCGATGTAGCCGATGCCCTTCTCGCGGCACATCACGTCGTGCACCTGGTCGTCGGTGTACTTGGAGTTGCCGCCGTCGACGATGACGTCGCCGGCCTCGAGCAGCTCGGCCAGCTCCTTGACGGTCGACTTCGTGGGCTCGCCCGCCGGCACCATCACCCACACCACCCGCGGGGCCTGCAGGGCCCCGACCAGCCCCTCGAGGCTGGTCACGTCCCGCTTCTCCGAGTGGTGGTCGTACCCGACGACCTCGTGGCCGGCGCGGCGGATGCGCTCCGCCATGTTGCCGCCCATCTTGCCCAGTCCCACCAGTCCAAGCTGCACGAGCGCTGTCCTTCCTGTCGCGAATCGACCGACGTCTCCCGTGGCTTCCGCGACGGTGCGGGTGCCCGCAGGTGCGGTGCCCAGGCCGAACACCCGGGACACCTGGGCCCGGCCTCAGCCGGGCAGCCGCACCGGCATGATCAGGTACCGGTAGTCGGCGCCCTTCTCCGCGGGCGGGGCGGCGCCGTCCTCGTCGGCGGCCGGTTCGGCCACCCCCGAGAGGACCGCGGGCTTGAGCGGGCTGGTGAAGTCCATCCGCGCGCGGGGGGTGTGGACCGCCGCCAGGCCGTCGAGCAGGAACGACGGGTTGAAGCCGATGGTCAGCGGGTCGCCGTCGAACTCGACGTCGCAGCGCTCCTCGGCCTGCCCCTCGTCGTCGGTGCCGCCCGCGCGGAGCGTGACCTGACCGGGGGTGAACTCGCAGCGCAGCGGCGTGCCCCGCTCGGCGACCAGCGCCACGCGCTTGGCGGCGTCGGTGAACAGGCCCACCGGCAGCGTCGCGTACGCGTGGGACTCCGTCGGCATGATCGCCCGGTACTTGACGAACTCGGCGTCCAGGAGGCGCGTGGTCGTCTGCCGGTCCTTGCCCGAGAGACCGAGGATCCCCTCGCCGCTGCCGCTCGAGGAGAGCGAGACGACGATCTCGGGGCCGCTGGTCAGGGTCTTGGCGGCGTCGGCGAGCGTGCGCGCCGGCACGAGCACCGCCGCCGACAGGCCAGGGGTGTCGGGGCGCCAGGAGAACTCGCGCACGGCCAGCCGGTAGCGGTCGGTGGCGGCGAGCGTCACGCGGTCGTCGTCGATCTCCAGCCGGACGCCGGTGAGCATCGGCAGGGTGTCGTCGCGGCCGGCGGCGACGGCGACCTGGCCGACGGCCTCGGCGAACACGTCGCTCTCCACCACCCCGGCCGCCGACGGCATCGACGGCAGGGACGGGTAGTCCTCCACCGGCAGCGTCGGCAGGCTGAAGCGGGCGTTGCCGCAGGTGATCGCCAGTCGCGGGCCCTCGGCGCGGATGTCGACCGGGTGCGGCGGCAGGGCGCGGGTGATCTCGGCGAGCAGCCGGCCCGGCACCAGCGTGCGACCGCTCTCGGTCGCCTGGACGTCGACCTCCGCGCGGGCGGACACCTCGTAGTCGAAGCCGGAGACCGACAGCTGACTGCCGTCCACCTCCAGCAGGATCCCGGCGAGCACCGGCACGGACGGCCGGGCCGGCAGGCTCCGCGACGTCCACGCGACGGCATCGGCGAGCACCTCTCGCGCCACCCGGAACTCCATGACCTGACCCACCCCTGCTCGTCGTCCACTGCGGGAGCACCACGGCACCGGCCGACGGCCGGACGACGGTGCGGTCCCCCATCGTGCCGTGCGCACCGGGTCGGGGGGAAACCGCTGTCCCGCGAACGGGTCCCGGCGGACTGTCGGACCCTGCTGCTCCACTGCTGTGCAACGCCCCGCGAGGCCCTGCCAGCGGGCCGTCCCCACCCAGAGTGTGGTTCAAGGATCCCTCGAGATAACTCCCTCATCCTCGTCATCACAGGTGTGGAAGCTGGGGATCGAGGCCGTCCGCCCAGGTCAGCGCCGAAGTCGACATGTGGGCCCGCTGTGCGCGGTGACGCCGTCGTCGGTGTCGACACGTGGACAACTCCGGGGTTGTCAACCGGCCGGCGCCGTCGTCCACCCCCTGTCCCTGCTCTCTCCCGGGTCCGTCCCCAGGGAATCCCCCTGCCGGCCCGCGCGACCTGGACCCGAGCCGTCACGGAGGTGGCCGGGAGATGTCGAAGTCGCTGGTCAACAGGCTTATCCACCGCGGTGGACAGCCACGACGGCGCGGCCGCCCGGATCCACCCGGACGGGCGCGCCCACACCGGTTCCGCCCGGGATTCCCCAACCTGTGCACATCCCTGGGGACAACTGATCGACGTGTCGACCGAGGTCACCGCCCCGCGACCGTCGATCACCGCACGGGAACGGCTCGATGACCGCACAGCCGTGTCCCGCTGCCTGTGGACGGCGACGTCGGCAGCCCCGCCGCGGCGGACGACGGGGACGGCGCCGGGGCCGCGGTCCCGCGGCCGGCGACGGGCGCCTCGCTCAGCTCCTGGCGCGGCTCTTGATGCGGGCCGTCAGCTCGGTGACCTGCGTGTACGTCGCCCGGCGCTCGCTCATCAGGTTGGTGATCTTCTTGACGGCGTGCATGACCGTGGTGTGGTCCTTGCCGCCGAAGGAGGCACCGATCCGGGGCAGGGACAGCTCCGTCAGCTCGCGGCACAGGTACATGGCGATCTGGCGGGCGTTCACCAGCGTCCGGCTGCGGTTGGCGCCCTGCAGCTCCTCCATCGTCACGGAGAAGTACTCGGCCGTGGCGGCCATGATGATCGCCGCGGTGATCTGCGGCCCCTGCTCGTCGCTGATGAGGTCCTTGAGCACCAGCTCGGCCAGCGGCAGGTCGACCTGCTGCTTGTTGAGGCTCGCGAAGGCCGTCACGCGGATGAGCGCGCCCTCGAGCTCGCGGATGTTCGTCTGCACCTTGCTGGCGATGAACTCCAGCACCTGGTCGGGGGCCTGCAGCCGCTCGCCGTAGGCCTTCTTGCGCAGGATCGCGATGCGGGTCTCCAGGTCCGGCGCCTGGACGTCGGTGATGAGACCCCACTCGAAGCGGGTGCGGAGCCGGTCCTCCAGCGTCGTCAGCTTCTTCGGCGCCCGGTCGGAGGTGATGACGATCTGCTTGCTGGCGTTGTGCAGCGTGTTGAAGGTGTGGAAGAACTCCTCCTGCGTGCGCTCGGCCCGCTCGAGGAACTGGATGTCGTCGATCAGCAGGAAGTCGATGTCGCGGAACCGCCGGCGGAACTCCTCGGCCCGGCCGGAGTGCACCAGGTTGATGAACTCGTTGGTGAACTCCTCGGTGCTGACGTAGCGCACCCTGACGTTGGGGAACATCCGCGCCGCGTAGTGCCCGATCGCGTGGAGCAGGTGCGTCTTGCCCAGGCCGGAGTCGCCGTAGATGAACAGCGGGTTGTAGGCGCGCGCCGGCGCCTCGGCGACCGCGACGGCCGCGGCGTGGGCGAACCGGTTGCTGTTGCCGATGACGAAGCTGTCGAACACGTACTTCGAGTTCAGCCCCGGGTCCGAGCCCGCCGGCCGGCGGTCGCCACCGAACAGCGAGACGGCCTCACCCCCGCCCCGCGCGGCCCGGCGGGCGCGCCCGCCGGCCTGGTCGGCGTCGTCGTCGCGGGCGTCCGTGGGCTCGTCGAACTCGAAGGGGAGGACGGCGGCCTCGTCGCCGCCGCCCCAGTCGCGCTCCGCCGCACGCCGGCGACGGGCCGGCGGACGCCCGGGCGGGAGCTCGGTCGGGGGGACGGCCGGCTCGCGCTCCCAGGCCGGCGGCGCGTCGGCCCGCACGCCGAAGGCGCTCCGGCCGTCGTCCGTGCGATCGCGGGTCTGCTGGTCCTCCTCCAGGCGGGAGGCCTCGGCCGCCGACCAGGGACGCCGGGTGGGCAGGTCCTCCGGGTCCGGCTCGCGGGGGCTCTCGGCCGGTGCGTCCTCCAGCTGCACGGCCACCCGGATGTCGCGGCCCAGCTGCTCGGACAGCGCCTCGGCCAGCACCCGGCGCATGCGCGACTCGAGCACCGCCTGGGTGAACCCGTTCGGCGCGGCCAGCACCATGGTGTCCTCGAACAGACCCAGCGGGCGGGTCAGGTTCAGCATCGCGTTCTGCTGCGGAGACAGGCTGGCGGCCAGTCGCCCGCGGATCTGGTCCCAGACCGTGGGCAGGTCCACCGTGGCATCGGCCATTGACCGTGTCCTCCTCGAGCTGATGGGTCCGGCAGCCGCTCCCGCGGCCGGCCGGGGTGCTCCGGCACCCCGCGTCCCGGGCGGAAGACCCACCGTGCCCCGGGGCGCGTCGTGGACATCCGGACACACCCGTTCCACACCGGTGTCCACAGGCTGTGCACGACCGGCAGCGGACGGCGACCGGAGTTCCGGAGGCTGGTCCAGCGAGCAGCGTCTCCGCTGGTCGGGGCTGAGGAGAAGGGCGGGTGGACGGGTGGGGCGGGCGACGGACCGATCGGTCCGCCCGTGCGGCCGGACCGGGAGAACCGGGCCGGAGCGACGGCGACGCTAACAGCCTCATCCACAGGCGGGCAACGACGGGCGGACGCCGCCCCGGCGCGTCGCCGGGCGTGTCGCACACGGGGGCACGGCGCGGCGCCGCGGTCGGCACCGGGTGTAGGGAGAGCATGCGCGGTCGGGGTGGAACCGGACACCCGGCCGGTTGCCGCCCTCGGTTATGCTGGTCGGAGTCCGTGGCACGTCCGCGGCACCTCGGCGCGCTCCGCGCCGGGTGTGCACCGTGGGCAGCAGCCCCGGTCGACCAGCTTCCGGGGGGAGTCCGGAGCGGCAGCAGCCGCGCCGCCCTCGCCCCGCGCGTGCCCGCCCACCGGCGGGTGTGCACCGCCGATGTCGTGTAGTGGGAGTACTCCGTGAGCAAGCGCACGTTCCAGCCGAACAACCGTCGTCGGTCGAAGACCCACGGCTTCCGGCTGCGTATGCGCACCCGCGCCGGACGGGCCATCATCGCCACCCGTCGGCGCA
Source organism: Trujillonella endophytica (assembly GCF_019799905.1). Classification (GTDB taxonomy): domain Bacteria; phylum Actinomycetota; class Actinomycetes; order Mycobacteriales; family Geodermatophilaceae; genus Trujillonella; species Trujillonella endophyticus_A. Next base: position 150,180 of record NZ_JABGCI010000001.1, read on the forward strand.
AGGGTCGCGAGAAGCTCTCCGCCTGACGTGTTGCCCGCGCAGGCCCGCCTGCGCCGGCGTCCGGAGTTCACCGCGGTCGTCCGGTCGGGCCGACGTGCCGGGCGACCGACCATGGTGCTCCACCTCCTCCCCGAACGTCCGGGGCCGGCGCCCGAGGGGGCCGGCCCTCGGGCGGGTTTCGTCGTGGGCCGGGCCGTGGGCAACTCCGTGGTCCGTCACCGGGTGACCCGGCGGCTGCGCGGCGTCGTCCGCGAGGAGCTGCACCGCCTGCCCCCGACCGCGGACCTCGTGGTCCGCGCCCGGCCGGAGGCCGCGGAGGCCACCTCGGAGCAACTGCGGGCCGACCTCGTGTCCGGTCTCGACCGCGTGCTCCACCCGCGGGTGCGCCCGCGATGAGCGCACCCCGCCGCGGACCGGTCGCCCGGGCCCTGCTCGCCGTTGTGGCCTTCTACTCGCGGGCGATCAGCCCGGCGTTCCCGCCCCGCTGCCGCTTCGTGCCCACCTGCAGCACCTACGCGGCCGAGGCGATCGCGGAGCACGGCGCCGGCCGCGGCAGCTGGCTGGCACTACGCCGCCTGCTGAAGTGCGCCCCCTGGCACCCCGGCGGGTTCGACCCGGTGCCACCGCGCGGTGGCACCGATGGAACCCTCCGGACGCACCACTCGTCGGGCAGTGCGGCGCCCGCCGCCGGCTCCGACCGGTCGCGACGCGACCCGACGTCCCCGCCGGCCACCCGCCGGTCATCGCAGCAGGAGGCTCGCGTTGCTTGACTGGCTGTACACCGCCATCGCGTGGGTGATGAAGCAGTGGCACGCACTGTTCTCCACGTTCCTCGACCCGGCCGCGGGCATCACCTGGGCGCTGTCGATCGTGATGCTCGTCGTCACGATCCGCGTCCTGCTGTTCCGCCTGTTCATCAAGCAGGTGAAGAGCCAGCGGGCGATGCAGGAGATCCAGCCGGAGCTCCAGAAGCTGCGCAAGCAGTACGGGTCCGACCGTCAGGGCATGGCGCAGGCGCAGCAGCAGCTGTTCAAGGACCGCGGCGTCAACCCGCTGGCCGGCTGCCTGCCGATCCTGCCGCAGATCCCGATCTTCCTGGCGCTGTTCCACGTGCTGCGCCGGCTGCGGCCGGGGGGCGACGGGCTCTACAGCTGGAACGACACGCTCACCGACCAGGCCGCCAAGGCCGAGCTGTTCGGTGCGCCCATCTCCTCGTCGTTCAACATGGCGGGCCAGAAGGCCGAGGAGCTCTTGGCGCTGCCCGGGGTGACCCAGGGCGGCATCCGCGCGGTCGCGCTGACGCTCATGGTGATCATGTGCGCCACCACGTACTACACGCAGCGGCAGATCATGGCGCGCTCCGGCCCCGTCGAGGGCCAGGCGGCGATGATCCAGAAGCTGATGCTCTACGGCATGCCGATCAGCCTCTTCGTCACCGGCTTCTTCTTCCCGATCGGCGTGCTCCTCTACTGGTTCACCAACAACCTGTGGACGCTGGGCCAGCAGTTCTACATCCTGCGCAAGATGCCCCCGCCCAACTCCCCGGCGGCACTGGCGAAGAAGGCCGCCGAGAAGCCGGCCATCGACCCCAAGGCGCTCGCCCCCAAGCCGGGTGCCAAGCCCGTCCGCGGCAAGGGCGGCCGCCCGGCCACCCCGCCCGGGGCGGCCACCCCGCCGGCCCCGGCCGCCCCGGTGGCGGACGGCTCCGCGAACCGCAGCAACAACGGCGCGGCCCCGCCGTCCGCCGGTGACCGCGGCGCCTCGGGCGGCAGCAGCGCCTCCGGCGGGAGCACCGCCTCCGGCGGGAGCAGCGCCTCCGGCGGCGGGGGCAGCTCGGCCTCCGCGAGCCGCGGCAAGCGCAAGCGCCGCTGAGCGACCGGCGCCGCACGCCCGGCGCCGCACCAGACCACCGGGGACGCCCCGGCCGCCCGCACCCACAGGAGGAGACCCCTCATGAGCGCACCGAACACCTCGGCCACGGACACCGCCGCACCGGGGACCGACACCGAGCTGCCCGATCCCGGACCGGCGGACGCCGACTCGCTGGTCGAGGCGGCCGGGGACGACGACACCGACGGCCCGGCCGACGACCTGCTGGTCCGCGAGGGGGACGTCGCCGGTGACTACCTCGAGCGGCTGCTCGACATCCTGGACGTCGACGGCGACATCGACCTCGACGTGGAGGGCGACCGCGCGTCGGTGGCCATCGTGGGCGGCCGGCTCGACGACCTCGTCGGCGCCGACGGCGCCGTCCTCGAGGCCCTGCAGGAGCTGACCCGGCTGGCCGTCGCCCAGTCCACCGGCGTGCGCAGCCGCCTGATGCTCGACGTCGGCGGCTACCGCGCCCGGCGGCGCGCGGACCTCACCAGCCTCGCGGCGGAGACCGCCGGCCGGGTGTCGCAGAGCCGGCAGCCGGAGCGGCTCGCGCCGATGAACCCCTTCGAGCGCAAGGTCGTGCACGACGTCGTGGCCGGCGTGGCGGGGGTGCACAGCGAGTCGGAGGGCGAGGAGCCCAACCGCCGGGTCGTGGTCCTGCCCGACCGTTGAGCGGGCGAGGAACGCAGCGCCGCCCGGGAGCGGGGCGATGACGTCGAGTGGCGAGCGACCGGCGGGGCCTGCCCCGTCCGCCACGCCCGCCGCGCACGTCGCTCCCCCACCCGCCCCGGCGCTCGCCGCGGAGGTGTTCGGGGACGCCCTGCCGCGCGCGGAGGCCTACGTGGCCCGGCTGGCCGACGACGGGGTGACCCGTGGCCTGATCGGCCCGCGGGAGGTCCCCCGGCTGTGGGAGCGGCACGTCCTCAACAGCGCCGCCGTCGCAGAGGCCGTGCCGGACGGGGCCCGTGTGGTGGACGTGGGCAGTGGGGCGGGCCTGCCCGGCATCCCCCTCGGCCTGGCCCGTCCCGACGTCGTGCTGACGCTGGTCGAGCCCATGGCCCGGCGCGTCGACTTCCTCACCGAGGCCGTCGCCGAGCTGGGCAGCCCCTGGCGGGTGGTCCGTGGCCGGGCGGAGGAGCGGTCGGTCATCGCCGCGGTGGGGCCGGTGGACGTCGTCACGGCCCGGGCGGTCGCACCCCTGCCCCGTCTGGTGGCGTGGTGCCGCGGCCTGCTCCGGCCCGGCGCCTCGCTGGTGGCGCTGGTGGGGGCCCGGGCACTCGCCGACCTGCCGGGGATGCTCGCGGAGCTCGAGGCCGCCGGGATGCGGGACGTCCACCCCCGGGCCGTCGGTGCGGAGTGGGGGGACGCTGCCACTACCGTGGTGGTGATGACGCGTGGACGACGGTGAGTCCGTCCTCGGAGACCCACCGTTCCACGTGGAACGCGCAGCGTGAGGACGCGCGTGTTCCACGTGGAACGACACGCAGGAAGGACCGGAGATGAATGACCCGGGCCAGCGGCTGCGGAGCAGTCTCGCCGCCGATCAGGCGGCCATGGCCCAGTTCTCCGCCTCGGGCGAGGAGTTCGACAGCCCGATCGCGATGGAGGCGCTGCGCGCCACCCGCGTGCTGCACGCGGCCAACCAGGAGCCCTTCCCCCGGCCGGGCCGCATCCGGGTCATCACGATCGCCAACCAGAAGGGCGGGGTCGGGAAGACCACCTCGACGGTGAACCTCGGGGTCGCCCTCGCTCTCTACGGGCTGCGGGTGCTCGTCATCGACCTCGACCCGCAGGGGAACGCCAGCACCGCCCTCGGCGTGGAGCACAGCGTCGGGACCCCGTCGATCTACGACGCGCTGGTCGGCGACCGGGAGCTGGTCGAGGTCGTCCACCCGACGTCGGCCAGCCCCAACCTGCGCTGCGTGCCCGCGACGATCGACCTGGCCGGCGCGGAGATCGAGCTCGTCTCCGTCGTCGCCCGCGAGTACCGGCTGCGGCGCGCGATCGAGGGGTACCTGCAGGCGCTCCCCGAGGGTGAGCGGCCGGACTACGTCCTCATCGACTGCCCGCCGTCGCTCGGCCTGCTGACGCTCAACGCGCTGGTGGCCGGCGACGAGGTGCTCATCCCCATCCAGTGTGAGTACTACGCGCTCGAGGGGCTGGGGCAGCTGCTCAACAACATCGAGCTGGTGCGCGCGCACCTCAACCCGGGGATCTCCGTGCGGAGCATCCTCCTGACGATGTACGACGGCCGCACCAAGCTCGCCGACCAGGTGGCCGACGAGGTCCGCAACCACTTCAAGGACCTCGTCCTCCCCACCGTCATCCCCCGCAACGTGCGTGTCAGCGAGGCGCCCGGCTACGGGCAGTCGGTGCTCACCTACGACCCGGGTTCGCGCGGGTCGACGAGCTACGTGGACGCGGCCCGCGAGCTCGCCCAGCGCGGCGTCGACCTCGGACCGCTCGCCGACGGCCGGCCCAACGGCGTGCGCGCCAGCTATCCCCCGCCGCTGCCACCCCGTGCCTTCCCCGACACTGATGCGGCCACCGTGGATGTCGGCACCGCGCCGGCCCCGTCCTCCGAGGAGTCCTCCCGATGAACAAGCGTGGTGGCCTGGGCCGGGGGCTCGCGGCGCTCATCCCGACCAGCGCCCCGCCCGTGGAGCAGTCACCGCTCCCCCTGGACGACGAGCCCGCCGCCGCGAGCGTCGCGACGACCGAGGCGTCCCCGGTCCACCTGCTGCCCAAGGCCGCGCAGGCGGCGGACAGCGTGGCCGAGACCGTCGCCCGGCAGGTCGAGGAGACGGTGGGCGTCCCCGGGGCGCAGCTCCGCGAGGTCGCCGTCGATGACGTCGTCCCCAACCCCAAGCAGCCGCGGCAGGTCTTCGACGACGAGGCGCTGGAGGAGCTCACCCACTCCGTGCGCGAGTTCGGGCTGCTCCAGCCGATCGTCGTCCGCGAGGGCACGCTCGACGACGGCCGGACCGGCTACGAGCTCATCATGGGCGAGCGGCGGCTGCGGGCGGCCCGCGCCGCCGGGCTGGAGACCGTGCCGGCCATCGTCCGGGACACCGAGGACGACGCGCTCCTGCGCGACGCCCTGCTGGAGAACATCCACCGCGTCCAGCTCAACCCGCTGGAGGAGGCGGCCGCCTACCAGCAGCTGCTGGAGGAGTTCGGCGCGACCCACGAGGAGCTGGCCCAGCGGATCGGCCGCAGCCGGTCGCAGGTGACGAACACGATCCGGCTGCTCAAGCTGCCGGTGAAGGTGCAGACCCGCGTGGCGGCCGGCGTCATCTCCGCCGGGCACGCCCGCGCCCTGCTCGGCCTGGCCGACGCCGAGGCGCAGGAGGCGCTCGCCACCCGGATCGTCGCCGAGGGCATGTCGGTGCGGGCCACGGAGGAGGCGGTCGCCATGGCCGCCGCCGAGCAGCCGGCCGCGATCCGGCGGACCCGCCGGATCGTGGCCCCCGGCGTGGAGGACCTCGCCGGCCGGCTGTCCGACGCGTTCGAGACCAAGGTGAAGATCCAGATCGGCCGGGCCAAGGGGCGCATCGTCGTGGAGTTCGGCTCGGTCGACGACCTGCAGCGCATCATCGGCCAGATGGCTCCCGACATCACGGGCCGCCGCCCGGAAGCCTGACCTGGCGGGTTTTCGTCACAGTGGAAAGGCCCCCCGCAGGGCGGGGCAGGGGGCCCTTCGTCAGCGTGCGGCCTGCGCCCGGCGGGTGAGCAGGGCGGCGATGAGCTCGCCGAGGTCGTGCCCGGCGGCCTCCACTGCCATGGGGAACATCGACGTCTCGGTGAGACCCGGGGAGACGTTGACCTCCAGGAAGTGCACCTGGCCGTCGGCGTCGACGATGGCGTCGGTGCGGGAGAGGTCGGCCAGCCCGAGCTCCCGGTGCACCGTGACGGCGACCTCGGCGGCCCGCTGCGCGACGTCGTCCGGGATCCGTGCCGGGGTGTGGTACTCGGTGAGCCCCGGCGTGTAGCGCGCGGTGTAGTCGAAGACACCCGATGCGGGCGCGAGCTCGACCGCGGGCAGCGCCTGCGGCCCCTCCCCCAGGTCGACGACCGAGATCGCGAGTTCCGTGCCCTCGACGAAGCGCTCCACCATGACCGTGTCGCCGTAGGCGAAGCAGCTGACCATGGCTGCGGGCAGGTCCTCGACGCGGGAGACCTTCTGCACGCCCAGCGCGGAGCCGCCGGAGGCGGGCTTGACCATGAGCGGCAGGCCCAGCCGCGCCACGATGAGGTCGAGGACGGCGCCGGCACCGAGCTCGCGGAACGTGCTGTGCGGCAGCGCCACCCAGTCCGGCGTCGTCCCGCCGGCGCTGCGCACGACCGACTTGGCCGCCGGCTTGTCCCAGGCGAGGCGGCAGGCGGCGGCCGGGGAGCCGACGTAGGGGACGCCGGCCAGGTCGAGGACCGCGCGCAGGGAGCCGTCCTCACCGGTGGCACCGTGCAGGGCGATGAACACGGCGTCGGCCGGCGCGGCGGCGAGGCCGGGCAGCAGCTCGGCGTCGGCGTCGCGCAGCTCGGCGTCGACCCCGGCGCGGGTCAGCTCCTCGGCGACCTGGGTGCCCGAGGAGAGGCTGACCTCCCGCTCGAACGTCAGGCCGCCGGCGAGGACGACGACGCGCAGCGGGTCGGCGGCCCGGACGGCGTCCGCGGCCGGGGGTGCAGCGGGCTCGGTCATGCTCGGCCGTCCTCGAAGCGGTTGCCGTTGGCCGGGCCGACGATGTTCTCGGCCTCGTGCCACGGGATGGGCGCGGACACGGCGCGGAAGGTGCCGGTGTCCACGGAGTCGAAGGTGGAGTGCAGGTCCAGCTCGGCCTCGATGACGCGGGCCAGCCGGCGCACGCCCTCGCGGATCTGGTCCGGCTCGGGGTAGCAGTAGGACAGCCGCATGTACTCGCGGCCGCCGCCGTCGGCGTAGAAGCCGATGCCCGGCACGTAGGCGACGTGCGCGTTGACCGCGCGCGGCTGCATGAGCTTGCTGTCCAGGCCGTGCGGCAGCTTGAGCCACACGTAGAAGCCGCCGTCGGGGTGGGTCCACGTCGTCCCCGCGGGCATCATCGCCTCGAGCGACTCCAGGCAGGCGTCGCGGCGCTCCCGGTACAGCTCGGTGAAGATCTTGATCTGCTCGCGCCACGGCTGGGTGTCCAGGTAGCGGGCGACGGCGTACTGGGTGAGCGACGGCGGGCAGAGCACCTGCGCCTCCGTGGCCAGCACGAGCTTCTCGCGGACGGCGAGGGGGGCCAGCACCCAGCCGACGCGCAGGCCGGGCGAGAAGGTCTTGGAGAACGAGCCGAGGTAGACGACCCGCTGGGCGTTGCGGGCGCGGAGGGCCCGCATGGGCTCCCGGTCGAAGCCGAGCAGGCCGTAGGGGTTGTCCTCGACGATGAGCAGGTCGTACCGGTCGGCGATGTCCATGATCGCCACCCGGCGCTCCTCGGACAGGGTCACGCCGGCGGGGTTGTGGTAGTTGGGCACGGTGTAGAGGAACTTCACCCGGTCGCCCTGGGCGCGGCACTCGAGCAGCGCCTGCTCCAGCGCCTCCGGGATGAGGCCGTCGTCGTCCATCGGCACGTGCCGGACGCGGGCCTGGGAGGCCTGGAAGACCCCGAGCGCGCCGACGTAGGACGGGCCCTCGGCGAGGACGACGTCCCCCGGGTCGCAGAACACGCGGGTGACGAGGTCCAGGCCCTGCTGGGAGCCGACGGTGACGACGACCTCGCTCGGGGAGGCGTCGGTGATGCCCTCCAGCGCCATGACGTCGCAGATCCGCTCGCGCAGCCGGGGGTCGCCCTGACCGGAGCCGTACTGGAGCGTCTGGGCGCCCATGCCGGTGACGAGCTCGCCGATCATGGAGCCGACGGCGTCGAGCGGCAGCGCGGTGACGGCGGGCATCCCGCCGGCCAGCGAGACGACCTCGGGGCGGCTGACGACGGAGAAGAGCGCGCGGATCTCCGAGGTCTTCATGCCGTGGGTGCGTGCCGCGTACCGGTCGGCGAGGGGGTCCAGCCGCGGGTGGCGGGGGACGACCGGGGAGTGCGGGTGCGGGTGCGCGTTCGCGCCGGTGCCCGGGGGCACACCGGGCGGGAGAGTGGCCACCTGTCGAGTGTAAGGACGCGCCTCCACCGAGTTGTCCGACACGGCGGGGTGTGACGGAAGGGTCCGGCGGGGGCTCGGCTCGGGTGGGGTCCGGAGGACCGGGGTGTCGCCGCCTACTTCCGGGCCGGCAGCACGAAGGTGCCGGTGGGCGGGTCGGCCTCGGCGGGCAGGAAGAGCCGCTGGACGGCGGCGAGGACGGCGGAGGCCACGGTGCCGCGCAGGCGGGCGTCCAGCAGCAGCAGCCGGTCCACCGGGTGCGAGAGGTAACCGCAGTCGAGCCGCACGGCCGGCATGCGGGTCATCCGCAGGAGGTCCCAGGTCTTGGGGTAGCCGCCGAGGTCCATCAGGCCGGTCCGGGCCACGACCTCGCGGCGCACGAGGTGGGCGAACTGCTCCCCGACGGTGGAGGAGGCCCCCGAGCCGGTGCCGTAGTAGTAGCTGGCCACCCCGCGGGCGTGCTCGGACCCGTGCGCGTCCGTGTGCAGGGACAGGAACAGGTCGGCGCGGGCGTCGTTGGCGAAGGCGGTCCGCTCGGCCGCGGTGGGGTTCTGCCCCCGGCCCCGGGTCAGGTAGACCGTCGCCCCAGCGGCGGCCAGGCGGCCCTCGATCCGCGAGGCCAGGTCCAGGACGAGGTCGGCCTCGGTGGTCTCCCCCGCGGTGAAGCCGGTCTCGTCCCCGCCGTGCCCCGGGTCGATGACGATCCGCCGGCCGATGAGGTGCGGGCCGCTCTCCACCATGGACGCGCTCTGCCGCAGCAGCTGCGGGCGGCCGCCGGTGACCTTGCGGCCCAGCTGCCGCAGCGCGCGCAGGGTGGCCGGCCCGCAGGTGCCGTCCGCCGTCAGTCCGTAGTCGCGCTGGAAGGCGCGCAGGCCGGCCTCGGTCTCGGGGCCGAGGATGCCGTCGGCGCGGCCGGCGTCGTAGCCGAGCTCCAGCAGCCGCTCCTGCAGGCTCGTGACGTCGTCGCCGCGGATGGGGCGCACCGGGTCGTGGTGCAGCAGCCGGTCCCCGAGGGACCAGCGGGCCTCGGAGAGCGCGCGGTAGGTCTCCTCGCCGACCTGACCGTCGACGCTCAGCCCGCGGACCTGCTGGAAGTGCCGGACGGCGAGCTCGGTGGCGTGGTCGTAGACCGCCTCGCCGTCGTCCGCCGTCGCCGGTTGCAGCAGGCCGAGGCTGCGCAGCGCCGCCCGGACGTCGGCCACCGCAGCGCCGCGGTCCCCGGGCCGGAGGGGGTACATGCCGTCGTTGCTCGCCATCGTGTGTCGATTGTCGTCCCCGCGACCTCCGCGGGCCCGTCGGGGGGCCTCCGCCCGGCGACCGGACGCGTCAGGGCCCACCCGGCGCGGTGGCCGGGTGAGCCCTGGATCACGCTGCGTCCGCGCCCCGTGGAGGCGCAGGCGGCCTACAGGTAGTCGGACAGGTCCGACAGGATGGCGCCCTTGGGCTTGGCGCCGATGATGCTCTTGACCGGCTTGCCGCCCTGGAACACCGTCATCGTCGGGATCGACATGACCTGGTAGTCACGGGCGATCTGCGGGTTCTCGTCGATGTTCAGCTTGGCGATCGTGAGCTTGTCGCCGTGCTCGGCGGCGATCTCCTCGAGCACCGGGGCGACCATCTTGCACGGACCGCACCACTCCGCCCAGAAGTCGACGAGCACGGGCTTGTCGCTGCCCAGCACCTCGTCGGCGAAGCTCGCGTCCGTCACCGTCACGGTGTTGCCTGCCATGGTCGTTCTCCCTCTGGTGGTCTGGCGTGGAGTCGTGGCCCCCGGGATCTCCAACCCCGGGGAGTGGCCGCGTATGCCCGCGGCACGGCCTCCTGCAGGGGCCCGCCGCGTGCGTGCGAGCGGCGGGGGGCAGGAGGGTCCTTGCTCAGCGCTCGTCGAAGGTCTCGGCGAGCCAGCGCTCGGCGTCGATCGCCGCCGCGGCACCGGTGCCGGCGGAGGTGATGGCCTGCCGGTAGATGTGGTCGACCACGTCGCCGCAGGCGAAGACGCCGTCGATGTTGGTCCGGGTCGTCGGGTGCTCGACCTGGACGTACCCCTCGTCGTCCAGCTTGAGCTGGCCGGCGAACAGCTCGCTGCGCGGGTCGTGGCCGATGGCCACGAAGACGCCCGCCACGGGCAGCTCCTCGGTGACACCGCTCTCCACGTCGGTGAGCCGGACACCGGAGACGGTGTCCTCGCCCAGCACGTCGGCGACCTGCTTGCCCAGCGCCCAGCGGATCTTGGCGTTGTCCTGGGCGCGCTTCTGCATGATCTTCGACGCACGCAGCTCGGCCCGGCGGTGCACGACGGTCACGCTCTTGGCGAAGCGGGTGAGGAAGGTGGCCTCCTCCATCGCCGAGTCACCACCGCCGACCACGACGATGTCCTGGTCGCGGAAGAAGAAGCCGTCGCAGGTGGCACACGCGGAGACGCCGCGGCCCAGCAGCCGGGCCTCGTTGTCCAGTCCCAGGTACCGGTACTTCGAGCCGGTCGCGACGATGACGGCGTGCGCCTGGTGCACCTCGTCGCCGACCTTCACGATCTTCGGGTTGACGGTGAGGTCGACCTCGCTGACGTCACGGGCGACCAGCTCGGCGCCGAAGCGCTCGGCCTGGGTGCGCATGTCGTCCATCAGCTGCGGGCCCTGCACGCCCTCGGCGAAGCCGGGGAAGTTCTCGACCTCGGTGGTCGTCATCAGGGCGCCGCCGAACTGGGAGCCCTCGAAGACGAGCGGGTGCAGGTTGGCCCGGGCGGCGTAGATCGCCGCGGTGTAGCCCGCTGGCCCGGACCCGATGACGATCAGGTCGCGGATGCCGTCGTGCTCCGCCGGCGGGATCACCGGGTCGTGCACCTCGGTGGTGACCGCGGGGCCGGGGCTGGGCTGGTGGTCGTTCGTCACAGGCGGCACAACCCGGATCGTAGGGGCCGCATTCCGCGCGCGGGCCCTCCGCTTGGGTGATCCCGGTTCCTCGCTCAGCCGGCGGGGCGCAGCGCGACCTCGGCGATGTCGGCGGAGAAGCCGCCGTCGCCCTCGGCCAGGGAGGTCACCCACACGAGCACGTAGCGGGTGGCGACGGCCTCGTCGAACACCAGCTCCGTGGTGCCCTGGATCGTCCCGGAGGTGGCCACGGTCCACTCGGCGAGGTCGGAGCCCGGCCCGCCGCCGAGGCGCACCTCCATCGTCGCGCCCGGCGTGGTGGTGGTGACGGTGACCGCGGCGAGCGCCTGCTCGCTGCCCAGGTCGTAGACGATGCCGACGCCGTCCTTGAGCCCGGCGAAGTCGGGCGAACCTCGGTAGGTGACCGTCGACCACGCCGTCGTGGGGTCGCCGTCGAAGGTGAGCGGGACGGCGGCCTCGTTCTCGGGGTCGCTGTCCTGCGGGTTGAACAGGGTGGCGGCGGTGATCGTGGCCGGCGGGACGTCGGCCGGGGGCGGGCCGGCCTCGGTGGTCGGGTCCTGCGGCGCGGCCGACGACGGCGGGGTGGAGCCCTCCGAGCCGTCGCTCGAGTCGGCGACCGAGAGCACGTTGCTGCCGAACCACCAGGCCAGCAGGACGACGATCGCCAGGGCGAGCAGCGGCAGACCGATGATCAGCAGCTTGCGCCGGGCCGGCTGGTCGTCGTCCGGGTCGTGGTCCAGCGGCCCGGCGTCCTGGTCGTCGTCATCGGCGAAGGCGGTGTCCAGGTGCAGGTCGTCGTCGTCGTCGGCGCGCGTGCCGGGCGCCGGGGGCAGCCCGGTGATGCCGAGCCGCTGCGGGACGTCCTCGTCCTCGTCGTAGTAGTCCTCGTCCTCGCGGCGGTCGCGCAGCCGGCGCAGCCAGCCGCTGTCGCTCTCGTCGGGGTCGCGCACCAGGTGGGCGGTCTGGCTGGGACGGGGCGGCTGGGCCAGCAGCGCGGCCATGGCGGCGGCGCTCGACAGCCCGGCGCCGGGCTCGGTGGAGCGGGCGCGGCGGACCAGCGCGGCGAGGTCGGGCTGGGGGATCACGGGGGGCTGTTCCGGGCGGCCGTCGGGACCGGGGCGGCCGGCCTGCCGGCCGGTGAGGCAGAACTCCAGCAGCGCGCCGAGCGCGGCGATGTCGCCCTGCATGCTCCCGGAGGCCGCCGGGACGGCACGGAGCCCGACAAGGCCGTTGGGGCGCAGCACCACGGTCTCCGGGCCGATGCCTCCGACGGCCAGGCCGACCCGGTGCGCCTCCGCGACGCCCTCGGCCAGCCGGCGCAGGACCGTGCGCGCCTCGCGCTCGGACATCGGGCCCTCGGCGAGCCGCTCGGCGAGCGTGCTCCCCTCGATCCACTCGTTGACGACGTAGGCGGCCCCGTTGGGGGCGGCGGTGTCCCCGCTGCCCTCGGCCGCGTCGTAGACCATGGCCAGCGCGGGCGTGGCGAGCCCGCCGGCGGTGAGCGCCCGGCCGATCCAGGCCCGCGCGGCCGGACCGCCGGGGGTGTGCACGCGGATGGCGACGTCCCGGTTGAGCACCCGGTCCTTGGCCCGCCAGCACCGGATCACACCGGTGGAGGTGGCCTCCTCCGGTCCGACCTCGTCGAGGGGCCGGTACCGGTCGGGGAGACCGGTGACGGTGGACGTCATCGCCGCAGCCCCTCCGTCTCCTCGTCGCCTGCGGCGCGCACGCTCCGCTGCGGGAGCCGCGGCACCCGGCCGCCGGTCACCCGCGCCCTCGGCGAGCCAGGACCGCGGCGAGCGGTCCGGTCACCTCGGGTACCCGGGCGAGCAGCATGCCGCCGACGGCCGCGACTCCGATGACCACGGTACCGATCAGCAGGGTGCCGAGCGAACCCGCGACGGACTCCCCGAGCGCGTCTCGAGACACAATCGTGACTCCCCAGCCGGCCAGTGCAGCCACCAGCGACGCGGCGGTCACGCGGAGTACGGGGACCAGGGTCGAGCGGTTGTCCAGACCCCCCAGCCGGCGGGTCAGCGCGACGTGCCCGAGCACCCAGCCGGCGACGTAGGTGACGCTCGTGACGAGCATCAGCCCGGCGACCACGTGCTCGGCGTCGACCACCGTCGGCACCAGCGCCAGCAGGGGCACGCGGACGGCGACCATGCCGAGCTGGATGAGCGTCGGCGTCCGGGCGTCCTTCATGGCGTAGAAGACACGCAGCTGCAGCAGGGTCACCGCCATGGGCAGCAGCCCGAACGCGCCGATCGCGAGAGCGACCCCGATCTGGTGCGCCTCGGCCACGCTCGTGGCGCCGCGCGCGAACGCGACCGTGGCCAGCGCGGGACCGAGCACGGTGAGCGCCGCCGCGATGGGCAGCAGGCCCAGCGCCGACAGCCGGGTGCCCAGCGACAGGTCACGGACGACGCCGTCGATGTCGGAGCGGGCGGCGGCCCGGCTCATCCGCGGGACCAGCGCGGTCAGCAGCGCGACGCCGATGATCCCGTAGGGCATCTGGAACAGCAGGCTGGAGATCGCGAACGCGCTGGACCCCAGCCCGCCCTCGCGACCGGCGGCGTTCGCGATCCGGGTGGCGACGGCGACGCCGACCGCGCTGACCGCGGAGTAGGCGATCACCCAGACGCCCAGGGAGCCGGCCTCGCGCAGCCCGGTCTGGCGCAGGCCCCAGCGCGGTCGCAGTGGCACCCCGGCCCGCCGCAGCAGCGGCAGCAGCACCAGGGCCTGCACCGCGATGCCGAACGTGGTCCCCCCGCCCAGCAGCCACACCAGGCCGCTGCTGATGGTGCCGGGGCCGAGGTCCCCGTCGGCGACGGACATGAACACGATGCCGGTGGCGATCACGACCACGTTGTTGAGCACCGGGGCCCATGCCGGCGGCCCGAACACCCCCCGGGAGTTGAGCACCGCCTGGGCGAGCGCGCCGATGCCGTAGAAGACGATCTCCACCAGCAGGATCCGGGCCAGCCAGTTCGCCAGCCGCACCTGCTCGGGATCTCCCTCGATCCCGTACAGCCGGGTGAGCACGGGCGCGGCGAGGACCGCCAGCAGGGTGACCACGGTCAGCCCCACGACGGCGATCGTCGACACCCGCTGGACGTAGGCCACGCCGTCGTCCCGGTCGCGCTCCTGGGCGTGCACGAACAGCGGCACGATCACCGAGGTCAGGACGCCGCCCAGCAGCAGCTCGTAGACGATGTTGGGCAGCGTGTTCGCGGTGTTGTAGGCGTCGTTGACCAGCCCGACGCCCAGCGCCGCGGCCAGGACCATCGTGCGCAGCAGGCCGGTCACCCGGGAGACCAGCGTGGCCACGGCCATCGTCCCGGCGGCGCGGAGGATGCCGCTGCTGGCACCCGGGGCGCCCTCGCGGGCCTCGACCTCCGCCTCGGTCTCGTCCACCCGCCGCGGCACCGCCGGCAGGACGGGGATGAGCTGGGTGTACTCCGGACCCGGCACGAACCGCGGGCGGGGCGGGGGCACCGGCGGCAGCGGCCGGTTCGGCACCGGCCCGCGGTCGCGGCGGACCGCCGGCGGGGGGACCGGGCGCAGCGGTCCGGACGGCGGGCTCGGCGGCGGGCCCGGCGGCCGGGCCGACGGCTGGGACACCGAGCGCGGGCCGCGGTCGGCCGGGGGACCGCCGGAGTCGGGGACCACCGGGTAGGGCGGCGGGGGCAGCGGCGTGGCCGGGACCCGCGCACGCGGGTGCTCGGCGGGCCGGCCCCGCCCGTCGGTGGCGGGCCGGCGGGGCGGGGCGGGCGGCGGGACCGGCGGCAGCGGCGGCCGGTCCTGCTCCCCCACCGGGCGGTCGCCGCTCACACCGGGCTCCGCGTGGGGGGCAGCGGGACGGCCGCGCCCTCGGGCGCCTGCGTCGGCTCGTCGTCCTCGCCGTCGCGGGCCGCGCCGGACCGGCGGCGGAGCACGAAGAGCACCAGGCGGCGCAGGAAGAGCAGGCCGAGGAGGGCGGCGGCCCCGATGGTGATCGCCAGCGAGATCATGCCGTAGGCGGTGCTGGTGACCTGCAGCTCCACCGGGCTGCCCAGCGCGCCGCCGTCCGGGGTGGTCAGGCGGGCGGTGACCGTGAAGCGGCCGGACTGGCTCACCTCGGCGGGCACCTGCAGCGTGGTGCGCTCGCCGGGGGCGAGCTGCTGGACGCCGATGTCCTCCACCGAGAGCCCCACCCCGCCCTGGGCGCGCACCTGCAGCACGACCTGCACGGCGAACGGCAGGTCGTTCTGCACGGTCAGGACGAGCGGGGCGTCACGCGAGGCCAGGCTGTACGTGCCGTCCGCGGGCGAGAGCAGCGTGACCTCGTCGAGCAGACCGTCCAGCCGGCTCCGCAGGTCGGCCGCGGCCCGCTGGGCACGCTGCGGGTCGCCGCGCCAGGCCACCGACGTGGCGCGCGCAGTGGCGGCGTCGTAGGGCGCCATCGCCGCGTCGGCGTCGCCGAGCACCGCCCCCGCGATGTCGTCGCGCACGCCGACCGCGGCCTGCACGTCGGTGAGGACGCCGGGGTCCAGGCGCGCGGGGATCGCCGGCGGGGTCAGCCCGCCGGTGTCGGCGACCGGTCCGGCGAGCAGCTCGTCGAGGCCGGCCGTGCGGAGTCCGGGCACCTGCGCGGTGGCGGCGATCAGCTCCGCCATCCCGTCGGGGTCGGCGTCGAGCTGCCGGTCCGGCGCGATCAGCACGGTGCGCGGCGCGAGGGGGTCCCCGCCGGGCTGGCGGGCGAGCAGGGTCAGCTCGGCGAGGTAGCGCTGCGCGGCGACGCGGGTGCCGCCCGCGGTGGCCTCGGCGCCGGTGACCAGCGCGCTCAGCCCGGCGTCGGCGACCAGGCCGGTCGTGCCCTCGGCGAGCGGCGTCCGCGCGGCCGCGCCGGCCGTCCCCAGCCCGATCGCTGCCGCGCCGTCGGCCAGGCCGGTCGAGCTGACGACGACGTTGGAGACCCCGCCGTCCCGGAGCACTCCGAGCGTCTGGCCCTGCAGCGTTCCGCCGGCCGCCCACACCAGGTCCGAGCGGGGCTGCTCCACCCCCAGCACGGCGCGCACGATCCGGACGCCGGCGCCCCGCTGGTCGACCGGCGGACCGGCCGCCTCGGGCAGCGCGGGGACGGCTGCGGCGGTCCCCGTGCCGGGGAGGGTCCGCGCGGCGACCTCGGCGAGCCCGGCGGTGGTGAGGGCGTCGAGGTCGACGTCGCCGTACGGCAGCGCCACCACCGGGTGGTCGGCGGCCACGGCGCGCAGCCGGTCGAGGAAGGCCCCGGCGGCCTCGGTGCCCTCGCCGGGTTCGCCCGAGCCGACCTCGTAGGGGCCCTCCGCCATGAGGGCCAGGCCCTCCAGCAGTGCCGGGTCGACGGCCAGCGTCACCTCGGCGACCGGCTGGGGCCCCCCGCCCGGGCCCGCGACGTCGGGGAGCCGCTCCACGGCCGCCAGCGCCCGGTCGAGGCGGCCACCGGTGGCGACGACGTCGGCGAGGTCGTCGTCGAGGAAGCGGCCGGCGGCGTCCCGGTGGGTCGGCTCGATCAGTGGCCACAGCCAGGCGACGCCCGTCGTCCCCGCCGGCGGGAGCCCCTGCTGGACGACGTAGGTCGCCACCTCGCCCACCCGTCGCTGGTCCCCGTCGGCCCCGACGCCGTTGAGGTTGAGCAGGACCGGGTAGACGCCGTCCTCGCCGAGCGCGAGGTCGGTGGTGGTGGTCACGTAGGTGTACGACAGCGACTCGCCGGCGGCGAGGGTGCCGGCGATGGGCAGGAAGGCGGCGAACGCCTCGGTCGCGTCGTCGGGGTCGGCGGCCAGGAGGTCCGCGCGCGAGTGGAGCACCTCGCCCCGCTGCAGCCGCACCTCGAGCCCCGTGAGGCTCTCCTCGCCGGTGTTGGTCAGCTCCAGGCGCAGTGTGATGAGGCCACCCGGCGCGACGGTCGCCGAGTCCATCGCGGTGATCTCGATGCGGACCGGGCGGTCGGCCTCGCGATCCCCGTCGTCCTCGTCCCCGTCGTCGCCGGGGGCAGGGGCCGCGGCGGCGGGCGGCGCCGCCGGGCCCCCGAGGCCGGCGAGCACCGGCAGGGCCAGCAGGACGGCGAGGAGGAGCCGCACCAGCGCCGAGCGGCGGTGGGGGCGTGTGCCCCGGCGTCCGGTGCCGTGCCCGAGCTCAAAGGAGGGGCCGCGGCTCACGCGCTGTCGGCGAGCAGCGCCGGGGCGCGCTCGACGAGGGCCCGTTCGTCGGCGTAGGCCAGCCGGTCGCTCAGCTCCTCGAGCGGGACCCACGCCACCTCGGTGACCTCGATGTCGGCGTCGGACAGAGCGCCACCGATCGCGCGGAGCAGGAAGTGGTGCACCGTCTTGTGCACGCGCCGCCCGTCGGCGACGAACCAGAAGTCGATGATCCCCAGCGGAGCGAGGACCTCGCCGATGATCCCGGTCTCCTCGGCGACCTCGCGGACGGCGGTGTCCTCCGGGGTCTCGCCTGCCTCGATGTGCCCCTTGGGCAGCGACCAGAGGAGCCGTCCGCGGCGGTCGGTGCGGCCGATCAGCGCAGCCCGGGGCCCGGTCACCCCGTCGTCGGCGACCACCAGGCCCCCGGCGGAGGTCTCGTCGACCCGGCGCAACCGGCGGCCGGGGCGCCCGCGCCCGCCCGTCCCAGCCATGCCTGCAGGGTAGCGCGCGCCGGGCGTCGGCCCCGGGAGCGTCGCTCCCGCGGTGGCGGTGGAGGACCGGGGCGCGGAGCCCGGCCGGGGCCCGTCGGCCGCGGCACTACCCTGGCTCGTCGTGTCCGCCCACCCCCCGATACGTCCGATGACAGCCGCGGGAGCATCGCAGCGAGGAACGAGCGAGGAGCGGACCGTGGCGCGGAGTCGGACAGGTGCATCGGGTCCGTCGGCTCCCTCCGTCGCCGGGGAGGTCGCCGTCGTGCCCGACGCCGCCGTGCCCGACGCCGTGCAGCAGACCGTGCGGGACCTCGTCGACGTCTCCCCCGTGCTCGGTGAGCTGGGCGAGCGCTTCGCCGCCGCCGGGTTCCAGGCCCACCTCGTCGGCGGCTCGGTGCGCGACGCGCTGCTGGCCGCCGGTGCCGGCGCCCCGCGCGTGCCCGGCGACCTCGACGTCACCACCGATGCGCGGCCGGAGCAGACGCTCGAGCTGCTGCGCGGCTGGGCGGGTTCCACGTGGAACCAGGGCATCGCGTTCGGCACCGTCGGGGCCGAGGTGCGCGGCGTCCGGCTGGAGATCACGACCTTCCGCGCGGACCGCTACGACCGCGAGTCGCGCAACCCCGAGGTGGCCTGGGGCTCGTCGCTGGTCGACGACCTCGTCCGCCGCGACTTCACGGTGAACGCCATGGCCGTCTCCCTGGGGCCCGACCGCACGGTGACCGACCCGTTCGGTGGCCTGGGCGACCTGCTGGCGCGGCGGCTGCGCACCCCGGGGACGCCGGCCGACTCCTTCGCCGACGACCCGCTGCGGATGCTGCGCGCGGTGCGCTTCGTCGCCCAGCTCGGGCTCACGCCCGACGACGAGGTGGTCGAGGCGATGACCGGGATGGCCGGCGAGCTCGCCCGGATCACGCCCGAGCGGGTGCAGACCGAGCTGTCGAAGACCCTGCTGCAGGACTCCCCGCGGGCGGCGCTGGAGCTCTTCGTCGAGACGGGGCTGGCCGACGTCGTCCTGCCCGAGCTCGGGGCGTTGCGCATGGAGATCGACGAGCACCACCAGCACAAGGACGTCTACACCCACTCGCTGACCGTGCTGGACCAGGCGATCGCGCGGGAGCGGGAGCTGGCGGCGGCCGGCGAGGACGTCGAGAGCCCGGACCTCGTGCTCCGGCTGGCGGCGCTGCTGCACGACCTCGGCAAGCCGGCCACCCGCCGGCACGAGGCCCGCGGCCGGGTCTCCTTCCACCACCACGAGGTGGTCGGCGCCAAGCTGGTGCGGAAGCGGCTGACGGCGCTGCGCTACCCCAAGGACGTCGTCGAGGCCGTCGCCCGGCTGACCTTCCTGCACCTGCGCTTCCACGGCTACGGCCGCGGCGAGTGGACCGACTCCGCGGTGCGTCGCTACGTCACCGACGCCGGGGACCTCCTGCCCCGGCTGCACACGCTCGTGCGCTCGGACTGCACGACCCGGAACAAGCGGCGGGCGGCGACGCTGGCGGCGACCTACGAGTCGCTGGAGAAGCGGATCGCGGAGCTGTCGGAGGCCGAGGACCTCGCGCGGGTGCGGCCGGACCTCGACGGCAACGCGATCATGGAGCTCCTCGGGATCGGGCCCGGCCGGGAGGTCGGCGAGGCCTGGCGGTACCTCAAGGAGCTGCGCCTCGAGCGCGGGCCGCTCGACCGCGACGAGGCCGAGGCCGAACTCCTCGCCTGGTGGGCCACCCGCGGGACCTGAGTGGAGTGCGAGGGTGCAGAAAACCTCGCCTCTGGTTCTCCGTTGTGGATGACGCCGGCAGCGTTCGGCGGGTGCACGGCAGCCTGCGCCGGTGCGCATGCAACCCATCGCCCTGGACGGAGAGCAGGTCACGCCCCGCCAGGCGCTCAGCGCTGCGGGTGTGAGCAACTACCGGCTCCGTACCGCTGTGGCCGCCGGGCGGTGGCAGGAACCCCTGCCCGGCGTCTTCGTCAGCCACTCGGGCCCGTTGACCCGTCGTGAGCGGTGGTTGGCGGCGCTCCACTACGCGGGCCCGGGCGCCGTGCTGTCCCACCGCAGCGCGCTGCTGGCGCATGGCTGCCGCGTCGGGGAACTGTCCGGTACGGGGCGAGCCGCTGGTGTCCGGGGGGAGTACGAGATGCCGGTCGAGGGCGGGCTCGTCGAGGTGACCGCACGCCACGGGCGTCACGTCTCGTCACGGGCATTCGTCGTCGTCCACCAGAGCCGTCGTCCGGTGGACCCGGTCACGCAGGACAGCGGACTCAGGCTGGCGCCGCCTGCTCGAGCCGCCGTGGACGCCGCGGTCACCTCCCGCCGTCGTGGGGACGTCGACCACATCGTCGCCGACGTCGTCCAGCGCAGCCTCTGCTCGGTCGCAGGCCTGGAAGCCGAAGCCGCTCGACTGGGAGGGCGGCTCACGCGGTGGCTGCGGCAGGCGCTGTCGGATGCGCGTCGTGGGATGCGGTCGGTGGGTGAGGCGGACCTCCGCCGCGTCGTCCTCGCGGCGGGCCTGCCGGAGCCGGAGTGGGGCGCCGCGGTCGAGACACGTACCGGCACCTACTTCGTCGACGCGCTGTGGCGCTCTAAGGGTGTGGCCGTGGAGGCAGATGGCGCGGCGTTCCACGTGTCGGCGGAGGGCTGGGCGCGAGACCTGGTGCGGCAGAACGCGGTCCTGTCGACCGGCCTGCTGCTCCTCCGGTACCCGGTGCGCCGGCTCCGGAGCAGTCCACTGGACTGCGGTCGGGAGATCGCGGCCTCGATCACCTGAGCGGAGTGTGAGCGTGCAGGAATCCTCGTCTACGGCACTCCGCGTAGGCGAGGGCGGTGAGGAGGTAAGCGGCGCCGATGCCCAGCAGGACGCCGTACGAGACCCCGGACGCCGGCAGCAGGAACGCCCCGGCCACGACCGCGGCGACGAAGGTGATGTTGAACAAGGTGTCGTAGACCGAGAAGACCCGGCCGCGGTGCTGGTCGTCGACCGTCTCCTGCAGCGTCGTGTCCACGCAGATCTTGACGCCCTGCCCGACGAAGCCGAGCACGAAGCCCCCGGCGACGGCGGTGGGCGGGAGGAACGGCACCCCGAGCGCGACCTGGCCCACGCCGCCGGTGGCCAGCAGCAGGGTCGACCACCGCGGCTTGCCGATGCGCCGGACCACCCGCGGCGTCACGGCGGCGGCGAGCAGCGCGCCGACGGCACCGGCGGCCAGCACCTGCCCGACCCCGGCCAGGCCGGTCGGCAGCAGCGGCCCCCATGCCTCGTAGGTGTTGCGGTAGAGCAGCAGCGTCATCAGCGTCAGGAACCCGAAGCAGACCCGGTGCACCGCGATGGCGGCGAGCGCGGCCGCCGCCGGCGGGATGGCGAACACGTGGCGGGCGCCGTCCACCATGCCGCGGAGCACGTCGCCCGCGGCGAGCCGCGCGGTGCCCAGCGCGGAGTCGGGTCCGAGGTGACCCCGGGCGAAGCCACCGGCCACCACCGCCGCCGCGACGTAGGGCAGCGCCGCGGCGGCCGCCACCACCGCGTACGCCGCGTCGCCGGAGCCGACGAGGGAGGCGATGCCCACGGCCACCCCGCCGCCCACCACCGACGCCGCCGTGCCCGCCGTCGTCGAGAACGCGTTGGCCGACACCAGCCAGCGCTGCTCGATGGTGTGCGGGAGGCCGGCCGACAACGCGGCGAGCAGGAACCGGTTGACCGCGAACACCAGCAGGCCGGCGACGTAGAAGGGCACGCCGGCGACCCCGCCCGCGACGAGCGCGGCCACGACCAGGACGAGCACGCTGCGCACCAGGTTGGCCAGCACCAGCACCTGCCGGCGGCTCCACCGGTCCAGCAGCACCCCGGCGAAGGGCCCGACCAGCGAGTACGGCAGCAGGAGGACGGCGAAACCCGCGGCGACGTCGGCCGGGTCGGCGGCCCGCTGGGGGTTGAACAGCACCGTGCCGGCGAGCGCGGCCTGGAAGACGCCGTCCCCGAACTGGGAGGACAGCCTCGTCGTCAGGAGGCGCCGGAAGTCCGGCCGGGCGAACAGCTGCCGGACCCGGCTCGGCGCCTGCTGCACGCGGTCACCCTAGGTCGGCGCCCCTGTCCGCCAGTGACCGCCGGGCCGCTCGTCCCGAGCGGCGCGACTCGACGGGTCACCGCGGGCGCGGGTGGGGCACACTGAGGACGATGAGTTCCCCGCCCGATCCCGACTCCGGGCCGCCCGCGCGGCCTGCGCGGCCCGCCACCGGGCGGCGCCGCCCCGATGCGGTGCCGTCGCTGTCGACCGGCTCCGTCGACGACGTCCGGCCCGGGTCGCTGCTGGTGGCGATGCCCACGCTCACCGACCCCACCTTCGCCGGCACCGTGGTCTACGTGCTCGACCACAACGAGACCGGCACGCTGGGCGTGGTGCTGGGCCGGCCCAGCCAGGTCGAGATCCGCGACGTCCTGCCCGGCTGGTGCGACCTCGCCGTCGATCCGGGGGTGTTCCACGTGGGCGGCCCGTGCGAGACCGACACCGCGCTCTGCCTGGCCACCAGCCCGCCGGGGCTGCTCGACGAGGAGAGCGGCCTGCGCCGCGTGGCCGACGAGGTCTGCCTGGTCGACCTGGACGCCGACCCGGTCGAGCTGGAGGACCACGTGACCGGCCTGCGGGTGTTCGCCGGGTACGCCGGCTGGTCGCCCGGCCAGCTGGCCGACGAGGTGGCCGAGGGCGCCTGGGCCTGCGTCCCGGGGTGCTCCACCGACGTGCTGAGCGACCTCTCGGGCCCGGAGCTGTGGCGGCGGGTCATGGGCCGGCAGACCGGCCGGCTCGCGGTGCTGTCCACTGCACCGGCGGACCCGAGCGCCAACTGAGGGAAGCGCCGGCGGGCGTCCTCTGCTAGATTCGACCTCGGGAAGGGGCGGTCTGGGGAAGAGGCCGCCCCTTCCCGCATGTCCGGGCCCGGTCAGAGGCCGACGGCCGCCAGCAGCTGCGGGTGCGCCGCGCCGTCCACCGTCTCCTCCGCCGCCGGCGGCGAGATGTCCCGCGGGCCGTGGTCGGTCAGCGACACCGTGACCGGTGCCTCGTGACCGGGCAGCCGCGTCACGAACTGCAGCAGCAGCTCGGTGGAGCTGTCGACGGCCACCCTCCAGCCCGCCGGGGAGGCGAAGACCGTGCTAAGCCGGCCGTCGATGGAGCGCTGGCCCTCCCACGTGTAGTCCCCGCCCCGGAAGGCGCCCGGGTCGTCGTCCTGCGGCGCGGACAGGTTCAGCACGAGCCGGACCAGGACGTCGGTCAGCGGAGCGCTGGGCTCCTCGCCGCCGGCGAGGGCGGTGGAGCGGCGCAGGTAGCCGGCCGGCGGCAGACCGGCGGCGGTGAGCGCCTCGGTCAGCCCGGGCACGTCGCCGAACCACATCTGGTCCGCGGTGAAGAAGACCGTGCGGACCTCGTCGGGACCGCCCTCGCCGTGGCGGGTGACCGCCTGCGCCCGCCCGACGGCGTCGCCGTAGTCCACCTCGCCGGTCAGGGTGAGCAGCGAGTCCTCGCCGAAGGGGGCGGTGACGACGAAGTCGGCCCCACCCTCGTCGGTGTTGCCCGCCAGCAGACCGGCGAGGACGTCGGCCTCCGCCTCGGTGACCGCGTCGCCGGCCTCCCGCTGCTCGTCGCCGGAGCAGCCGGCCAGCAACGCCAGCGCCATCCCCGCGACGGTGCCCGCGGCCAGCAGGGGACGGCTGCGGGGCGGCATGCGGTCAGCGTAGGCAGCGCGGGGACCGGCGTCGGGTGGCACACGCGCGGACGCGGCAGGGCCCGCCCCCCGCGAGGAGGACGGGCCCTGCCGACGTGCTGGAACGGCCCCGCTGCAGGGGCCCGCCGCGAGGGTGCGAGCGGTGGAGGGCAGCGGGGCCGTTCCTCAGCGCTCGATGTCGCCGCGGATGAACGCCTCGACGGCGTCGCGGGCCTGGCTGTCGTCGTACTGCACCGGCGGCGACTTCATGAAGTAGGACGACGCCGACAGGATCGGGCCCCCGATGCCGCGGTCCTTGGCGATCTTCGCGGCACGGACGGCGTCGATGATGATGCCGGCCGAGTTCGGGGAGTCCCAGACCTCGAGCTTGTACTCCAGGCTCAGCGGCACGTCGCCGAAGGCGCGGCCCTCGAGCCGGACGTAGGCCCACTTGCGGTCGCTGAGCCACGGCACGTGGTCCGACGGGCCGATGTGGACGTTGTCCTTGCCCATGTCCCGGTCGACCTGGCTGGTGACGGCCTGGGTCTTCGAGATCTTCTTGGACTCCAGCCGCTCGCGCTCGAGCATGTTCTTGAAGTCCATGTTGCCGCCGACGTTCAGCTGCATGGTGCGGTCGAGCTGGACGCCGCGGTCCTCGAACAACTTGGCCAGCACCCGGTGGGTGATGGTCGCGCCGACCTGGCTCTTGATGTCGTCTCCGACGATCGGCACGCCGGCGGCGGTGAACTTGTCCGCCCACTCCTTGGTGCCCGCGATGAAGACCGGCAGGGCGTTGACGAACGCGACGCCGGCGTCGAGGGCGGCCTGCGCGTAGAACTCGGCGGCCTGCTGCGAGCCGACGGGCAGGTAGCAGACGAGCACGTCGGCACCGGACTCGCGCAGGGCGGCGACGACGTCCACCGGCTGCTCGTCGGACTCCTCGATGGTCTCCCGGTAGTACTTGCCCAGGCCGTCGAGGGTGGTGCCGCGCTGCACGGGGACGCCCAGCGGCGGAACGTCGGTGATCTTGATGGTGTTGTTCTCGCTGGCGACGATCGCCTCGGACAGGTCGCGACCGACCTTCTTGGCGTCGACGTCGAAGGCGGCGACGAACTCCACGTCCGAGACGTGGTAGTCACCGAACCGGACGTGCATCAGCCCGGGGACCGAGGCGCTCTCGTCGGCGTCCCGGTAGTAGTGCACGCCCTGAACGAGCGACGCGGCGCAGTTGCCGACGCCGACGATGGCGACCTTCACGGCTCCCATGAGCTTCCTCTCTCCGTTGGACCCGCAGGTCCGTCGTGTGTGTGGGGCGGGTGTCCGCCCCGGGGCACCGGTCAGTGCGCGCGGCCGTCGTCTCCGGTGGCGGCGTCCCGGTGCCCTCTGTCTGTGGGCTCGCCGTCGGTGAGCTCCTTGTCGATGAGCTCCGACAGCCAGCGGACCTCCCGGTCCACCGACTCGAGCCCGTGGCGCTGCAGCTCGAGCGTGTAGCGGTCGACGCGCTCGCGGGTCCGCGCCAGTGAGGCCCGCAGGCCCTCCCGCTGCCGCTCGACCGTGCGCCTGCGGCCCTCGAGGATCCGCAGCCGCACGTCCGCGGCGGTGTGCCGGAAGAAGGCCAGGTGGACGCCGAAGTGGCCTCCGTCGTCGTACGCCTCCGGGCCGGCCTGGCTGACCAGTTCCTGGAAGCGCTCCTTGCCCTCCGCGGTGATCGTGTAGACCACCTTCCCGCGACGGCCGGTGAGGGCCGGCGCGTCTGCCGGCAGCAGCTCCCCGGGGCTGGGCTCGACGGTGGTGACGAGCCCGGCCTTGTGGAGCCGCTTCAGCGCGGGGTACAGCGAGCCGTAGGAGATGCTGCGCAGTCCTCCGAGCACGGACGCGAGCTGCTTGCGCAGCTCGTAGCCGTGCATCGGCGACTGTTGCAGCAGGCCAAGGATGGCGAACTCGAGCACTCCGCCCCCCAGCCCCTCTGCCGGTCGATGTATCGATACGATACATCGGGGAGTGAACTCCAGGGCAACTGCGGCTCACCCGTGAGTGGCGTGCCGGTCGTCACTCCCGGGGGCACGCGGTGCCCGCCGGGTCGCCCGCGGGCCGACCGCGGGGAGGGCTGCGTGCGTACCCTGGCCCGGTGCCCGGACGACGGTCTGTCGTGGACTACACGCTGCAGCGGCGAGCTGTCCTCGCGGCCGTGCACGCCGGGCGCACGAGCCTGTACGACGTCTGCGACGCCAGTCCGTACCTCACCCGCGCGGCCCGCTACCACGGCGATCCGACCGAGCAGCCCTGCCCGGTCTGCCGCGGGCACCGGCTGACCACGGTCAGCTACGTCTACGGCGACTCCCTCGGCCACGTCTCCGGACAGGCCAAGACGCACGCCGAGCTGGCGCGGATGGACACGATGCAGGAGCAGTTCTCGGTCTACGAGGTCGAGGTGTGCCGCGCGTGCGGCTGGAACCACCTGGACTGCTCGTACGTGCTCGGGAACGAACCACGTCCGGGTCGCCAGCCACGCCGCAGCAGCCGGCGGGTCGCGACGGAGTAGCGCCGCGGCGGAGGAGCAGCTCTCCGCTGGTCGCGTCGTCGTACCGGGACGGCGTCCACGGTGACGCTCGTCGCCTCGCCGCGGGTCCTCCCCCGCTCTCACAGCTGAACACGCCACTCTGGGTAGTGGGACGTACCCGTCCCGCTCCCACTCGACTGTCAGGAAGGGGCTCGCTCGTGCCCTCCCACGACGAGACGTCACCGGTCCCCGGGGCCGGCTCGGTCCGCCGGCCTCCCCCCGCCCGTCCCGGCGGCAACGGCCGGGCCCGGACGACGGCGTCGCGCGCCGGCTCGTCGGGCTCCGGCGGCAACCGCCCACCGGGCAGCGGCTCCGGCGGCGGCCGGCCCCCGGGCTCCGGAGGCGGGGGCCGCGGCAGCGGCGGCAGCGGCGGGCGCAAGGGCAGGCCGGTCCGCACGAAGAAGCAGCGCCGTCGCCGTCGGCTGAAGATCTTCGCCGGCCTGGTGGCGGGCATGTTCGTGCTGCTCGCCGTCTTCGTCGGGGTGGTCTACGCGACGACCGCGGTGCCCGACCCGAGCAGCGTGCAGAACGCCCAGACGACGGTCGTCTACTACGCCGACGGCACCACCGAGATGGCGCGCCTGGGCGACGAGAACCGCACCAACGTCTCCCTGGACCAGGTGTCGGAGCCGGCCCGCAACGCGATCCTCGCGGCGGAGAACCGCAACTTCTACTCCGACCCCG
Organism: Trujillonella endophytica; assembly: GCF_019799905.1. Taxonomy (GTDB): domain Bacteria; phylum Actinomycetota; class Actinomycetes; order Mycobacteriales; family Geodermatophilaceae; genus Trujillonella; species Trujillonella endophyticus_A. The sequence continues at coordinate 176,645 of NZ_JABGCI010000001.1, forward strand.
GCATCTCCTTCACCGGCATCGTCCGGGCCGCCTGGAACAACGTCACCGGCGGCTCGACGCAGGGCGGGTCGACGATCACCCAGCAGTACGTCAAGAACGCCTTCCTGACGTCGGAGCAGACCTTCAGCCGCAAGTTCCAGGAGCTCTTCCTGGCCATCAAGCTGGACAACGAGTACTCGAAGGACGAGATCTTCGAGAACTACCTCAACACCATCTACTTCGGTCGGGGCGCCTACGGCATCGAGGCCGCGGCCAACACCTTCTTCGGTGTCCCGGCCAGCGCGCTGACCGCCGCGCAGGGTGCCGTCCTGGCCGTCCTCATCCGCAACCCCTCCAACAACGACCCCGAGGTCAACCCGGAGAGCTCGCTGACCAAGTGGGAGCGCGTCCTCGACGCCATGGTGGAGGAGGACTGGCTGACCGGGGAGCAGCGCGCCGCCGCGCAGTACCCACTGGTGCTGCCCCGCGCCGGGTCGAACCTCGGCATCCCGGGCGGCCCGGAGGGCCTCATCGTCGGCCAGGCGCTGGACGAGTTGCGCGCCAAGGGCTACACCGAGCAGCAGATCCTCGCCGGTGGCCTGCGGATCACGACGACGATCGAGAAGCCGAAGCAGGACGCGGCCATCGCCGCGGTGAACGACGTCATGGCGGGCGAGCCGGTCGAGGTCCTGCGGCAGGCGCTGGTCGCCATCGACCCGCGGACCGGCGCCGTCCGGGCGTACTACGGCGGTGCGAACGGCACCGGCAACGACTACGCGCAGGCGCAGCGCCAGCCGGGGTCGTCGATGAAGCCCTACGTGCTGGCCACGGCCCTGCAGCAGGGCATCGGCGTGCAGTCGCGGCGGGACGGCTCCTCGCCGCAGGAGTTCCCGGACCGCGAGGCCCCGGTGCGCAACTCCGGTGGCGCCTCGTGCGGCAACTGCACGCTGGTCGAGGCGATGACCCGGTCGCTGAACACGACGTACTACGGACTGGCCTACGAGGTCGGGCCGGAGAACGTCCGGGCGACGGCGCTGGCCGCCGCGGGCCTGCCGGAGACGTGGCAGGACGGCGGGCTCGCCGGCCAGACGACGCTGGCCAACGCCGACGGCTTCACCGGGTCGGCGATCGGCATCGGCGAGTACGAGATGCGCCCGATCGACCAGGCACACGGCTTCGCCACCCTCGCCGCCGGTGGGGTCGAGCGCACCCCCTACTTCGTCGCCCGGGTCACCGACACCTCCGGGGCGGTGCTGCTGGAGTACGGGGGCGACCCCGGCGAGCAGGTCATCCCCGTCGAGGTCGCCAGCGACACGACGTACGCACTGGAGGGCGTCGCCGACTACTCGCGGCGCTCGCTGGACGGCGACCGCCCCGTGGCCAGCAAGACCGGTACCCAGGGGCTGAACAACGAGGACAACTCCGACGCCTGGATGGTCGGCTACACGCCGTCGCTGTCCACGGCCGTGTGGATGGGCAGCGACCAGCGCACGCCGATCCGCAACGCGGCCGGCTCGATCATCTACGGCTCCGGGCTGCCGGGTGAGATCTGGCAGCAGTTCATGGACGCCGTCCTGGCCGGCACGCCGGAGGAGCCGCTGCCCGACGAGCCGGTGATCGACGCCGACCGCGAGGGCCCGCCGGCGACCCAGAGCGCCCCGGCGACGAGGGAGGCGCCGGTCACGTCGCAGGCCCCGGCGCCGACCACCTCGCAGGCCCCGGCACCGGTCACGTCGGAGGCCCCAGCACCGGTCACCTCCCAGACCCCGGCACCGACCACCTCGCAGGCCCCGGCACCGACCACGTCGTCGTCGCCCGTCGTCCCGCCGGTCGTCGAGGGCACCGCCGCGCCGGGCAACGGCCAGCAACCCGGCGGCGGGAACAACGGCGGCGGTCAGCAGCAGCAGCTCCAAGGCGGCGGCTGATCCCACCGGCCGCCCGGCAGACTGGTGCCGTGACCGGCACCGCGCACCCCACGGACCCCTCGGACAGCTCTGCTGCCGGGGGGTCCGTGCCGTTCCGGGCGGGGGTCGACGTGGCCCTGCCCGACCGTCCGGACCGGCTGGTGCCGACCTGGGACGACCCCGTGGTCCGTCAGGCCAGCGAGGCCGTCGGCGGTCCGTGGGGACGGCACGCGGTCACCGGCCGGGCCCTGTTCTGGACGCCGCTGCGGGTCTGCCTGCTCTTCGCCTCGGTGGTCCTCGCCCTGGCCTGGGTCAAGCAGGCACCCTGCTCCTCCGGCATATGGGAGGGGCACCTCCAGTACACCCACTTCTGCTACAACGACGCCGTCCCGCTGTTCGGCGCGCACGGGCTGGACGACGGCGCGGTCCCCTACCTGGACTCGGCCGTCGAGTACCCCGTCCTGACGGGTGGGCTGATGGCCGTGTCGGCGGCCCTGGCGCGGGCGTACGGCGAGGTCTCCGGGGACGCCGGCCTGCTGCCCGGGTTCCCCGACGTGCAGGTCTACTACGTCGTCACCTGCCTGCTGCTGGCGCTGCTGTCCTTGGTCGTCGTGCGCACGGTGCTGGCCCTCTCCGGCCGCCGGCCCTGGGACACCGCGATGGTCGCCCTCTCCCCGCTGCTGCTGGTGCACGCCTTCACCAACTGGGACCTGCTCGCCGTCGCGCTGACCGGGCTGGGCATGTGGGCGTGGGCGCGGCAGCGGCAGGTGCTGGCCGGCGTCCTGCTCGGCCTGGCGGTGGCCGCGAAGTTCTACCCGCTGCTGGTGCTGGGCGCGCTGTTCCTGCTCTGCCTGCGGGCCGGCCGGTGGCGGCCCTGGCTGCGCACCGCGACGGCGGCCGTCGCCGCGTGGCTGGCGGTGAACCTGCCTGTGGCGCTGCTGGCCACCGACAACTGGGCGACGTTCTTCACCTTCAGCCGCACCCGGCCGGCCAATCCCGAGACGCTGTGGAACCTCGTCCTCACGCTCACCGACGGGCGCGCCTTCGACGGTCCGCTCGCCGACGGGGAGTCGCCGTCGGTGCTCAACGCCGTCGTCGCCGCCGTCCTCCTGGCCTACGGGCTGGGCGTCGCGTGGCTGACCCTGGCCGCACCGGTGCGGCCGCGGGTGGCGCAGGTGGCGTTCCTGCTCGTGGCCGGGTTCCTGCTGCTGAACAAGGTGTGGAGCCCCCAGTTCTCGCTGTGGCTGCTCCCGCTCGCCGTGCTCGCCCGACCCCGGTGGCGCTCGCTGCTGCTGTGGCAGGCCGTCGAGGCGCTGGTGTGGGTGGTCACGATGCTCTGGTACCTCGGCACCGCCAACCGCGGCATCGACGAGGAGTGGTTCTGGCTGGGCGTGCTGGCCCGCGACCTCGCGGTCGTGGTGCTCATCGCGCTGGTCGTGCGCGAGATCTGGCGGCCGGACCACGACGTCGTCCGCACGAGCTGGCCCGGCGTCGACGACCCGGCGGGTGGCGTGCTCGACCGCAGCGCCGACGTCGTGACGCTGCCGGCTCCCCGCCGCGCACGCCGGTCGCTCAGCCGATCGCCGACCTGACCAGCGCCACCTCCTCGGCGTGCGCGGCGGCGTCGCCGGGGGTCTCCAGCACGATCGCGGCGTCGGCGGTGCGGGCCACGCCCAGCAGCACGTCGGTCGGGATCTCGCCGCCGACCAGCGGCGCGTGCCGGTCCCGGCTGGAGCCGGCGGGGTCGCGGCTGTTGTTGAGGTGGACGACGTCGATGCGGCCGGTGATCGCGCGGACGTCGTCCACCGCGGTCTCCAGGTCCCAGCCGGCCGCCCAGGCGTGGCAGGTGTCGAGCACGAACCCCGCGCCGAACTCCCCCACCGCCTCCCACAGCCGGGCCAGCGCGTCGAGGTCACGGGCCATGGCGTTGCCGCCGCCGGCGGTGTTCTCGATGAGCAGCGGCACGGCGAAGCCGCCGGCCTCCCCCTGGCGCGTGAAGGTCTTGCGCCAGTTGTCGACGCCGACGGCGGGGTCGTCCTCCGCCAGGACGTGCCCGCCGTGCACGACCAGCCCCAGGGCGCCGACGGCGGCGGCCGCCTGGGCGTGCTGGCCCAGCAACTTGCGGCTGGGGATGCGGATCCGGTTGTTCGTCGAGGCCACGTTGAGCACGTAGGGGGCGTGCACGACGACGGTGACCTCACCCTCGCGCAGGGCGTCGGCGTCCGGCCGGGGCTTCGGCGCCTTCCAGTCCTGCGGGTCGGCGAGGAAGACCTGGACGCCGTCGGCGTCCATCTCGGCCGCCCGGGCGACGGGCCCGCCGTCGAGCAGCTCGTTCTCCGCGGTCAGGCCGGGGCCGACGTGTACGCCGATCGGGTGGGTCGCCACGGTCCGGACAGTAGTTCGGGGGTACGACGAGGTGTGGCCGTAACCCGGGACACACATGATCGTTCCTGCACCTGAACGGGGGTCACTCCGCAGCAGCTCGACGGAGGGGAGTGCGAGGGCGATGGCGACCGGTGGGATCCGACGCAGTGCCCGGCGCGGGGTCGCCGGTGCGCTCCTGCTCTGGCTGGCGATGCTGGGCGCGGTGCTCGTCGCCCCGAGCGCGAGCGCCGATCCCGACGGCCGGGTCGACCCCCTGGTCGAGGTCCTCGTCCGTGACCTGACCCCGCCGTACGTCTCCGTCGACGACGGGGACACGGTGCGCTTCACCAACCAGATCCAGGACAAGACCGTCCAGGTCGGCGGCGGCGGGTTGCTGCCCACGCTGGTGAGCGTGACGGCCCGGACCGAGGTCACGCTGACCATGCCGTCGGGCACGCGGGTGCTGCCGCCCGGGGTCTCGTGGGACGAGACCATCGACCGGGACTGCTCGCTGCCGGGCATCGTCGACGTCTGCCTGATCGGCTACACCTACCGGCTGCAGAGCAACGCCTCGCTGACCTCGGCGCTGACCGACGCGGCGCTGCGGCTGCTGCCCCCGCTGCCGGTGCCCACGCCGTTCGTCGTCACCACACTGCCGCTGCCGAACCTGCCCGGCGTCGACCTGCCGCAGCTGCCGGTCGTCGACGTCCCGACCCTGGTCCCGGGCCTGGCCGACGTCGTCCCGCAGGTCGTGCCGCAGGTCCGGCCTCCGGCGGTCCAGCCGCCGCCCGCCGCACTGCCGCCGGCCGCCGGTCCCTCGGGCGTCGACGGACGGCCGTACGCCTACGACACCGGCACCGGGGCCGCGGCGATGTCGCCCACGGGCTCGGTCGCCCGGGTCCTCGACCTCACCCGCTCCACCCCGGCCTCCGGGGCGGCTCCGGGCGCCGCGTCCGCCGACGGGTCGGGTGGGGGCGCCGAGGGCTACGACGGTGCCTCCGTCCCGGTCTTCGGCCGGCTGTCCGGGCTCGACGGCGCGCTCCACGAGGAGAGCGCGACCAGCGCCGACCCCGGCGCCCGGACGGACGCCCTCCCGCTGCTGGCCCTGGTCGCGGTGGTCGCGCTGGCCGCCGCCACGGCCGCGCTGGTCCGCACGCAGCTGGCTGCCCGGTTCGGCGGTTCGCGCCGCTCGCGCTGAGCACCTGCGGCGGCCGCCGTCCCTCCCGGGGCCGGCGGCCCTCGCACGTCCTGCCCGCGGCCGTGGCGGCCTGTGGACGGGGCGGGGGGCGTCGGCGACCCCGCTGGTACCCTTCCCGGTGGCGCGTTCCGACCACCGTTCCCACGGGAGCCGGAGCGCGCGACGCATGTACGACCCTCCTGCTGCAGATCCACTGCAGCCGCCGAGACCAGAGGAGGTGGGGTTTCTCCATGCGCAACTACGAACTGATGGTCATCCTCGACCCCGAGCTCGAGGAGCGCACGATCGCGCCCTCCCTCGACCGGTTCCTGACCGTCGTCACCAACTCCGGTGGCACGGTCGGCAAGGTCGACATCTGGGGCCGCCGCCGGCTGGCCTACGAGATCAACAAGCAGCTCGAAGGCATCTACGCCGTCATCGACATCAACGCCGAGCCCGCGGCCGTGGCCGAGCTGGACCGGCAGCTGAACCTCAACGAGTCGGTCCTGCGCACCAAGCTGATGCGCCCCGAGGTCCACTGACCATGGCCGGCGAGACCGTCATCACCGTCATCGGCAACCTGACGTCGGACCCGGAGCTGCGGTTCACGCCGTCCGGTGCCGCGGTCGCCAACTTCACCGTGGCCTCGACCCCCCGCACCTTCGACCGTCAGTCGCAGGAGTGGAAGGACGGCGAGGCGCTGTTCCTCCGGTGCAACGTGTGGCGGCAGGTGGCCGAGAACGTCGCCGAGTCCCTCACCCGCGGTTCGCGGGTCATCGTCAGCGGGCGGCTCAAGCAGCGCTCGTTCGACACCAAGGAGGGCGAGAAGCGCACCGTCATCGAGATGGAGGTCGACGAGATCGGCCCCTCGCTGCGCTACGCCACCGCGAAGGTCACCAAGGCCTCCCGCGGTGAGGGTGGCGGCGGCTTCGGTGGCGGCGGTGGCGGCGGCGGCTTCGGTGGGGGCGGCGGCGGTGGCGGCGGTGGCGGTGGCGGTGGCGCCAGCGACCCGTGGTCGACGCCCGCCGGCCCGTCCGACGAGCCCCCGTTCTGATCCCCCTCCCTCTTTCCTGAACCACGTCGTACCTGGAGAACCCAGTGCCCAAGCCCCCTGTGCGCAAGCCCAAGAAGAAGGTCTGCCAGTTCTGCAAGGACAAGGCGACCTACGTCGACTACAAGGACACGACCCTGCTGCGGAAGTTCATCTCCGACCGCGGCAAGATCCGTGCCCGCCGCGTCAGCGGCAACTGCAGCCAGCACCAGCGTGACGTCGCCGTGGCCGTGAAGAACAGCCGCGAGATGGCGCTGCTGCCCTACACCTCCACGGCGCGCTGACCATGAGCACGATGAAGCTGATCCTGACGCAGGAGGTCACCGGTCTCGGTTCCTCCGGCGACACCGTCGAGGTCAAGGGCGGCTACGGCCGCAACTACCTCCTGCCCCGCGGGCTGGCCATCACCGCCACCCGGGGTGCCGAGAAGCAGGTGGAGTCGCTGCGCCGGGCGCGTGCCGCCCGCGACGTGCGCAGCCTCGAGGAGGCGCAGGCCGTGGCCGGTCGCCTCACCGGGCTCACCGTCCGCGTGCCGGCCCGCGCCGGTGACGGTGGCCGCCTGTTCGGGCGCGTCACCACTGCCGACGTGGCCGCCGCGGTGACCGCCGCGGGCGGTCCCGAGCTGGACCGCCGCCGGATCGAGCTGCCCAGCAGCATCAAGACGACCGGCCAGCACCAGGTCACCGTGCGCATCCACCCCGAGGTGGCCAGCACGCTGACGATCGACGTCGTCGCCGCCTGACGCACGATCCCCGGGAGGGGAGCCCATGAGGGGCGTCGGACTCCGGTCCGGCGCCCCTCGTGGCGTCTCCGGGGACGAGAGGACCGCTGAGCGGCCCGCCACGGCTCTCGGCACCCGCCGGCCACCCTCGGGGGGCGGCGCGGCGGGTCCGGCGGGCAGACGCGGCCGCTCGGCCCGCGTGCCGGAGGTCACCGCGCATCGCCCGTCCGGACGCCGATCCTGTGGACGACGACCGGCGCAGTGACCCGTGGGACGGATGCGGCGGACGGGCGACACGCCGAGGGGCGACACGGCGAGTTCTCCCGGATTTCTCCCGTCCACACCCGGTGAGTCGTCCCGCTGCTGGTCAGCCGCGGGATACGCGGTCGGCGCCCGCTGCGTCCCCCGCTGTCTCCACATGTCGACACGCCTGTGTCCACCGACTTGTCCACAAGTTGTGCAGAACGCCGCCCACACCGGTGTTGGACGGACCGGTCCGCCGTTCCTAACGTCCTCCCCGACTACCCGCCCGACCAGGACTGTCGGTGCCTCGCGGTAGGAAGGTCTCGAACGCACGTTCGAGACGGTGACGAACGTCTGGTGCTCCCCCACCGGACCCCGGCCACGAGGCCGGGGTCTGCGACGGGGTGCGCCAGGGAGTGGATGGGGGACCGACGTGGCGGTGGCCGACGACTTCAGCCGGCCGCAGGCGACGGCGCCGGCGTACGACCGGCAGCCGCCGCAGGACGTCCAGGCGGAGCAGTCCGTGCTGGGCGGGATGCTGCTGAGCAAGGACGCGATCGCCGACGTCGTGGAGCAGCTGCACGGCAACGACTTCTACCGGCCGGCGCACCAGATCGTCTTCGACTGCATCCTCGACCTGTACGGCCGCGGGGAGCCGGCCGACGCGATCACGGTCGCCGCCGAGCTCAACCGCACCGACCAGCTGTCGAAGATGGGCGGCGCGGTCTACCTGCACACGCTGATCGCCTCGACGCCGACCGCGGCCAACGCCGGCTACTACGCGGCGATCGTCGCCGAGCAGGCCGTGCTGCGGCGGCTGGTGGAGGCGGGCACGCGCGTCGTCCAGCTGGGCTACGGCGCGGCCGGCGGCAAGGGCGACGTCGACGACATCGTCGACCGCGCCCAGCAGGAGATCTACGACGTCACCGAGAAGCGGATGAGCGAGGACTACTCGCGGCTCGAGGACATCCTCCAGCCGACGATGGACGAGCTCGACGCCATCGCCAGCCGCGGCGGGGTCAGCCGTGGAGTGCCGACGGGAATCCGTGATCTGGACGAATTGACGAACGGCCTCCAGGCCGGACAGATGATCGTCATCGCGGCTCGTCCCGGTGTGGGCAAGGCCTTGGCGCTCGACACCCCGATCGCCACCCCCACGGGCTGGACGACGATGGGTGAGATCGCGGTGGGGGACCGGGTGCTGGGCTCCGACGGGCGGCCGACGACGGTGGTCGCCGCGACCGACGTGATGACCGACCGGCCGTGCTACGAGGTGCATTTCTCCGACGGGTCGGTGATCGTCGCCGACGCGCAGCACCAGTGGCTGACGGAGACCCGCGCCAGCCGTCGCTCCGCCCAGCAGGCGCGTACCGGCTACAACCGCTACCGCAGTCAGCGCACGTTCGCGGAGGTCCGCACCACCGAGGAGATCGCCCGGACCGTCCGGTGCCCCACGAAGGACGCCCGGCTGAACCACTCGGTGACCAATGCTGAGCCGCTGCAGCTGCCCGAGGCCGACCTCCCGGTGCCGCCGTACGCGCTCGGGGTGTGGCTCGGCGACGGGACCTCGGCCGCGGCCCAGTTCACCAGCACCGACCCGGAGATCGCCGTCTGCATCGAGGCGGACGGTCTCGTGGCGGAGCCGACCGGCGTGCCCCTGCGGTACTCCCTCCACCTGCCGCGGGAGACGGTGAGCCCACGCGCCTGCCCGATGTGCGGCGAGATGTTCGTTCCGCGGACGTCGCAGGTGCAGACCTGTGGCAAGACGTGCGGTGGCCGCCTGCGCGCCAGCGGCGCCGTCGGCCGAGCGGCGCAGTGCCCCGACTGTGGGGGACCGTCCTCGGGGATGGCGCAGTGCCAGGCCTGCCGGGACGACCACGGCACCGTCAAGGCTCTGCTGCGGCGGCTGGGCGTACTCGGGGACAAGCACATCCCGACCGCCTACCTCCGGGCGTCCGTCGCCCAACGGCGGGCGCTGCTGGCCGGTCTCCTCGACACCGATGGGACGGTCGCTCCCGGCGGCGTCGTGCAGTTGGCGGTGACCAACCGCCGGCTGGCCGAGGATGCGCGCGAGCTCATCGCCGGCCTCGGCCACCGGGTGCGCATGAGCACCAAGCGGGTGCGCGGTCGCAGCGAGGAGTCCTCGACCTGCTTCACGCTGACCTTCAGCACCGACGACGAGGTGTTCCGTCTGGAGCGCAAGAAGCTCCTGCACAAGGAGCGCGGCGCACGCACGTTCACCGCCCGCGGGGTCCGGTTCATCACCGACGTCCGGCCCATCGCCAGCGTGCCGGTGCGGTGCATCCAGGTGGGGGCCGAGGACTCGCTCTTCCTCGCCGGCCGCAGCTTCATCCCGACGCACAACTCGACGCTGGGTCTGGACATCGCCCGATCGGCCGCGATCAAGAACCACCAGGCGACCGTCATCTTCTCGCTCGAGATGAGCAAGCACGAGATCACGATGCGTCTGCTGTCGGCCGAGGCGAAGGTGCCGCTGCACCACATGCGCGCCGGCACGCTGTCGGACGAGGACTGGTCGAAGCTGGCCCGCCGGATGGGTGAGGTGGCCGACGCCCCGCTCTACATCGACGACTCGCCGAACATGACCATGATGGAGATCCGCGCCAAGGCCCGGCGGCTCAAGCAGCGCAACGACCTCAAGCTCGTGGTCATCGACTACCTACAGCTGATGACGTCGGGCAAGCGGGTCGAGAGCCGTCAGCAGGAGGTCTCGGAGTTCTCCCGAGCACTGAAGCTGCTGGCGAAGGAGATCGAGTGCCCGGTCATCGCGATGTCGCAGCTGAACCGAGGCTCTGAGCAGCGGCAGGACAAGAAGCCGATGCTCTCCGACCTCCGCGAGTCCGGCTGCCTCCCCGCGGACACCAGGATCCTCCGCGCTGACACGGGCGCCGAGACGACGATGGGCGAGCTCTTCGCGAGCGGTGCCCGTGACGTTCCGGTGTGGTCACTCGACGAGAACCTGCGTTATGTCCGGCGCCACCTGACGCACGTGTTCTCCACGGGTCAGAAGCCGGTGCTGCAGGTGACGACCTCGTCGGGAAAGACGGTCCGGGCCACGGCCAACCACCCGTTCCTGACCTACGACGGGTTCCGGCCGATCCGTGAGCTCGCGCCGGGCGACCGCATCGCCGTGCCGCGGCATGTCCCCGCACCGGACCGCATGACGGTCTGGGAGGACGACAAGGTGGTCATGCTCGCGCACCTGATCGGCGACGGAAGCTTCGTCAAGCGACAGCCGCTGCGCTACGCCTCCATCGACGAGGCGAACCTTCGAGCGGTCTCTACCGCGGCCCTGCACTTCGGCGTGGTGGCCGTCCGCGACGAGTACGAGGCCGCGCGGTGCACCACGTTGCTCCTGCCGGCGCCGTTCCGGCTCACGCACGGCAAGCGCAACCCGATCGCCGCCTGGCTCGACGAACTGGGGTTGTTCGGTCTCCGGAGTCACGAGAAGTTCGTGCCGCAGCCGGTGTTCTCCCTGCCGAAGAAGCAGATCGCCCTGTTCCTGCGGCACCTGTGGGCCACCGACGGATCCGTGACCGTGAACAAGAACGGCCGCGGTGGCCGGGTCTACTACGCCTCGACGAGCCGTCAGCTGGTGGATGACGTCTCGCGGCTGCTCCTGCGCTTCGGCATCTCCTGCCGGGTGCGGCGGGTGTGCAAGACCGGCTACCGGGACGGCTGGACCCTGGACATCAGCGGCTGCGACGACCAGCGCCGCTTCCTCGGCGAGATCGGCGTGCACGGGGCGCGGGGCGAGTCGGCCGAGCGGCTGCTCGCCATCGTGCGTGAGCTCTCTGGCAACACGAACGTCGACACCGTGCCGGTGCAGGTCTGGGACCGGGTGCGTGACGTGCTCGAGGAGCGGGGCATGAGCCACCGCGCGTTCGCAGCGGCCATGGACTCGTCCTTCTGCGGGAGCAGCATGTGGAAGCACGCGCCGAGCCGTGAGCGGCTCGGCCGGATCGCGGCGGTCCTCGATGACGCCGAGCTGGAGATCCAGGCGGTCAACGACCTGCTGTGGGACGAGATCGTGTCGATCGAACAGGGGTCGGTCGAAGAGGTCTACGACGCGACGGTGCTGGGTGGCCACAACTTCGTCGCCGAGGGGTTCGCCGTCCACAACAGCATCGAGCAGGACGCCGACATGGTCATGATGATCCACCGCGAGGACATGTACGAGAAGGAGTCCCCGCGAGCGGGCGAGGCCGACATCATGCTGGTCAAGCACCGCAACGGTCCCACCGCGAACGTCACGGTCGCCTTCCAGGGCCACTACAGCCGTTTCGTGGACATGGCCAACTGACGCGGGCTGCGGTCGGGACAGATCCGACCGCAGCCCGGTCAGCGGGGACGGCGCGCAGCCAGCAGCACCTGGGGGTGCCCGGAGGCGTCGGCCGGCAGCCGGAGCTCGGCGACCGGCTCGAGGCCCGCGTCCCGCAGCAGCCCGGCCAGCCGCTCCGGCTGCCACAGGTGAGTTGTCCACGACACCGGCACCCCGCCGTACGCCTCCGTACGCACCACGTCCCCCTCACCCACGTGCGTCCCGATCAGCACCTGCCCGCCGGGCAGGAGGGCCCGGGCGAACGAGGCGAGCACCCCGGGCAGCACGTCGCGCGGCAGGTTGAACAGCGACCACCAGCCCAGCACGCCGCCCAGCGAGGTGTCCGCCAGGCGCAGGTCCGTCGCGGAGGCCACCGCGAACCGCAGCCCGGGGTGCAGCCGGCGGGCGTGGTCGACCATCCGCGGCGACAGGTCGACCCCCGAGACGTCCACACCGAGTCCGGCCAGGTGGGCCGTGACCAGCCCCGGACCGCAGCCGACGTCGAGCACGGGACCGATCTCCCGGACGTCCTCGGCGAACGCGGCCAGGATCCCGCGCAGCCACGGCAGCGGCGTCAGGTCCCCCATGCCCGTCGCCACGTAGCGGTCCGCCACCCGGTCGTAGGACGACCGGACGACATCCAGGTCGGCGGGCTGGGTCACGGCACCGGTCACGGCGGGCACCGTAGGGGTCCCCGCCGACGCTTCCCGGCGGCGGCCGTGAGCGCCGCTGTCCGTCGCACGGACACGGCACGGATACGGCGCGGGCGCCGCCGGCCGAGTCGCCCGCCGGCGTGTTCCACGTGGAGCGAACGGGTCAGTTCTCCGCTCGGAGCAGCGGCGGGTGCAGGGCGGCGGCCGGTCCCCGCCGGTACAGCTGGGCGGGGCGGCCGCCGTCCCGCGTCGTCGTCTCCCCGGTCGGTTCCAGGAAGCCGGCCGCGCTGGTGACCTTGCGGTGGAAGTTGCGCGGGTCCAGCGGCCGCCCCCAGACGGCCTCGTAGACCCGCCGCAGCTCGGCGACCGTGAAGGAGGAGCGGCAGAACGACGCCGCCAGCGCGGTGTACTCCAGCTTCGCCCGCGCCCGGGCCACGCCGTCGCCCAGCACCCGGTCGTGGTCGAACGCCAGGCCAGGGGACACCTCGGCCACGGGCGCCCACCGGGCGGCTGCGGCGTCGCTGCCGGCGCGCGGGTCCGGCGGATCGGCGACCAGGGCCAGGTGCGCCACGGTGACCACCCGCATCCGCGGGTCACGGTCCGGTGCGCCGTAGGACGCGAGCTGCTCCAGGTGCGCGGCGCCGGGGGTCAGGCCGGTCTCCTCGGCCAGCTCCCGCTGCGCCGCGGCCAGCAGGTCCTCGTCGGGCCGCACGAACCCGCCGGGCAGCGCCTCGCGCCCGGCGTACGGCTCCTCCCCCCGGCGGACGACGAGCACGCAGAGCCCGCCGTCCCGGACCGTGAGGACGACGAGGTCCACCGTCACCGCCACCGCGGGGAACGTCCTCGGGTCGTAGCCGGCCACGCGCCCACCCTACCGAGAAATCGTCAGCTTGACGACAAGCGGGGGACCCGTTTATCGTCAATCCGACGACAACGCGTCACAGGGAAGGAACTCCGATGGCCGACATCACCCGCTACCCCTTCGTCCGCCACCTGCGCAGCACCGCGACGGCGCACGTCCTGCACGTCCGCAACGGCCGGGTCGTCCAGGGTGCGACGGGCGCCAGCTTCTGGTTCCGGCCCCTGTCGGCGGTGCTCTCGGAGGTCCCCGTCGACGACCGCGAGCTCCCGCTGCTGTTCCACGCCCGGACGGCGGACTTCCAGGACGTCACGGTGCAGATGACGCTGACCTTCCGCGTGGTCGACCCGACGCTGGCCGCCGCCCGGGTGGACTTCTCCATCGACCCCGGCACCGGCCGCTGGCTGGGCACCCCGCTGGACCAGGTCGCCGGCCTGCTCACCGAGTCGGCCCAGCAGCACGCCCTGGACCTGCTGACCACCATCGACCTGGCGACTGCCCTCACCCGCGGCGTCGCGCCGATCCGGCAGACGGTCGAGCGCGGCCTGGCCGCCGACCTGCGGCTGGCCGAGACCGGCGTCGCCGTCATCGGGGTGCGCGTGGTCGCCGTCCGCCCCGAGGCCGACGTCGAGCGCGCCCTGCAGACGCCCACCCGCGAGCGCGTTCAGCAGGAGGCCGACCGGGCCACCTACGAGCGCCGGGCGCTGGCGGTGGAGCGCGAGCGGGCGATCGGCGAGAACGAGCTGGCCAACCAGATCGAGCTGGCCCGCCGCGAGGAGGAGCTGGTCGGTCAGCGGGGCGTCAACGCCCGGCGGGAGGCCGAGCACGCGGCGGCCGCCGCGGAGGTCGCCAGCGAGGCCCAGGCCCTCCGGGACCAGCGGTCGGCGCAGGTGCGGGCGGACGCGGAGCGCCTGGCCGGCGCCGCTCGCGGTGAGGCGACGGCGGCGTACCTGGCCGCGCACGCCGAGATCCCCGCGGACGTGCTCCTCGCGATCGCCGCGCGGGAGCTGGCGAGGAACCTGCCGAAGGTCGACAGCCTGGTGCTGACCCCCGACCTGCTGGCCCCGGTCCTGGCCCGCCTGGGCGGTGCCCGGTGAGCCTGGCCCCGCGGGTGGTCGTCGTCTCCCGCAGCACCGAGCTGCGGGAGCTGGTGGCCCGGCACGGCACGGCGGCGCAGGCGGCCTTCTTCCTGCGTACGCGCGGCCGGGACATCGCCGAGGTGGCCGAGCGGGACGCCGCGCAGACCCGGGCGCTGGCCGCTGCCACCGCCGGGATCCCGGTGGACTGGCGCCGGGGCAGCGTCGAGCGGGCCGACCTGTCCCGCTTCCTGTTCGCGCCGGACGACGTCATCCTCGCCGTGGGGCAGGACGGGCTGGTCGCCAACGTCGCCAAGTACCTCGACGGCCAGCCGGTCATCGGCGTCGACCCCGAGCCCGGGCGCAACGCCGGGGTGCTGGTCCGCCACCGGCCGGACGACGTCGCCGCGCTGCTGCGGGACCGGCCGCGGGCGTTTCCACTGACGATGGTGGAGGCCACGAGCGACGACGGCCAGGTGCTGCGGGCGCTCAACGAGGTGTACGTCGGCTCCCCCACGCACCAGACCGCCCGGTACCGGCTCACCGCCCCCGGCGGCGGGCCCGAGCGGCAGGCGTCGTCCGGGGTGCTGGTCTCCACCGGCACGGGTGCGACGGGCTGGTGCCGGTCGGCCTGGCTGGAGCGGCACAGCGCACTGCCGCTGCCCGCCCCGAGCGACCCGCAGCTGGCCTGGTTCGTCCGCGAGGCGTGGCCCTCGCCGGCCACCGGGACGACGTGCACCGAGGGGCTGCTGGACGCCGGCGGAGCGCTCGAGCTGTCGGTGGAGTCCGACGGCCTCGTCGTCTTCGGCGACGGGCTCGAGGCCGACCGGCTGACCCTCTCGTGGGGTCAGCGGGTCACCGTGCGCCATGCGGACCGGCAGCTGCAGCTGGTCTGAACGCCGGTGGCCCGGAACGCGGTGCGTTCCGGGCCACCGGGAAGGGGTGCGTCAGGCGGCCTCGGCCTGGAGGAGCTGACGACGGGTCGTCTTCGAGCCGGTGGACATCTTCCACAGCTTCACCAGCTGTGACGGGAGGTTCTTCGGCGTCGTGTTGTCCAGCCAGCCGTTGGGCAGCGAGAGCCGGAAGATCTTGTGCCAGGCGGAGTAGACCTGCTGGGGCAGCGGCGCCTCGTGGTAGTTCAGGCCGTACTCCTCGAACAGCGCCTTCACCTTGGGCGCGATCTCCGCGTACCGGTTGCTCGGCAGGTCGGGGAACAGGTGGTGCTCGATCTGGTGCGACAGGTTGCCGGTCATGAGGTGCATGGCCTTGCTGCCGGAGATGTTGGCCGAGCCGAGCATCTGGCGCACGTACCACTCGCCCTTGGTCTCGCCGTCGATCGAGCGCTTCTCGAAGGTCTCGACGCCCTCGGGGAAGTGCCCGCAGAGGATGACCGAGTTCGACCACAGGTTGCGGACGACGTTCGCGACGAAGTTGGCCGCCAGCGTGGGCACGAAGTTGGGGCCGGACAGCAGCGGGTGGACGACGTAGTCCTTGCGCACCTGGCGCCCGATCTTGCGCAGCACCTCCTTGGCGCGGCGGCGGAACTCCGGGTCCTTCGTCTGGCCCTTGGCGATGACCTTGCCGAGCTCGAGGTCGTAGGCGGCGATGCCGTACTCGAAGAAGCAGGCGTTGATGAAGCTCCACACCGGCTGCAGCAGGTAGGCCGGGACCCACTTCTGGTCCTCGTCGACCCGCATGATCCCGTAGCCGAGGTCGTTGTCCTTGCCGATCACGTTCGTGTACGTGTGGTGCAGCTGGTTGTGCGAGTGCTTCCACTGTGCGGCCGGGCTGGCCATGTCCCACTCCCACGTCGTGGAGTGGATCTTCGGGTCGCGCATCCAGTCCCACTGACCGTGGAGGATGTTGTGCCCGATCTCCATGTTCTCGAGGATCTTGGCGACCGAGAGGCCGATCGTGCCGAGGACCCACGCGGGCGGGAAACCCGAGGCCAGCAGCACGGCGCGGCTGCCGAGCTCCAGCTTGCGGTGCACGTCGATGACCGTGCGGATGTAGCGGGCGTCGGACTCGCCGCGGTCGTCGAGGACGCTCTGGCGGATCGCGTCGAGCTGCTTGCCCAGGAGCTCGACGTCCTCGGCGGACAGGTGGTCGATCGGGTTGTCGGACTTCTTCTGGATGACGGTCATGGTCCGGCTCCTCTGCTGGGCGCGGTGGTGGATCGGTGGTCGGTGGAGCGCGGGCCGGCGGTGGGCCGGCCCGCGCTCAGTGGTCGATCGCGCAGGCGCCGGCGGCGGCGCTGACGCAGGTCTGGACGAGGACGCCGTCGCCGGGGACGGCGGTGGTGACCTCGCCGGTGCGCAGGTCGCGGACTGCGCCCTCGCGCAGGGGGAGGACGCAGCCGAAGCAGATGCCCATCCGGCAGCCGCTCGGCATGAGGACGCCGGCGTCCTCGGCGGCGTCGAGGATCGGGGTGGAGCCGTCGGCCTCGAGCGTCGTCCCGTTCTCGGTGAAGGTGACGGTGCCGCCCTCCCCGTCACCGGCGACGATCGCCGGGCGGAACCGCTCGGTGTAGAGCTGATCGGCCACGCCGGCGTCGGCCCAGTACTGCTCCAGGGCCTCGAGCATCGGCAGCGGCCCGCAGGCCCACGTGGCGCGCTCGGCCAGGTCGGGGACCAGAGCCGCGATGCTGGCGGCGTCGAGCATCCCGTCGGTGTCGGTGTGCTGCTCGACCAGCCGGATGCGGCCGGTGGCGGCCAGCTCGCGCAGCTCGGCGCCGAAGATGACGTCGTCGGCCGTGGGCGCCGAGTGGACGAGGACGACGTCGGTGGCCACGTCGTCGGCCAGGTTGCGCAGGATGCCCATCACCGGCGTGATGCCGGAGCCGGCCGTCACGAACAGCGCCTTGTCGGGGGTCCGCCGGGGCAGCACGAACTCGCCGGTGGCCTGGTCGAGCTGGACGATCGTGCCCGGCTCGGTGCGGTGCACCAGCTGGTTGCTGACCTTCCCGTCCGGGATGGCCTTGACCGTGATGGTGAAGCAGCCGTCGGCCCGCCCGAGCACCGAGGTGATCGAGTACGCCCGCCACTGGCGGACGCCGTCGACGTCGATGCCGATGCGGACGTACTGGCCGGGGACGTGCGGCTGCCAGTCACGGCCAGGGCGGATCACGACGGTCGCCGCGTCCCGGGTCTCCCGGTGGACCGCCTCGATGCGGCCGCGTAGCGCCGCGCCCGAGCGCAGCGGGTCCACCATGTCGAGGTAGTCCTGCGGCAGCAGCGGTGTCGTCGCCAGCTCGGCGAGCCTCAGGACGCGGTCGCGCAGCGCCGTCAGCCGGGGCCGGGTCGAGGAAGGACTCGGCTGCATCACGGTCATGTCTCGAGGTTTCCCAATACCGTGGTCAACTACCTGTGCCCCGGACGTGAATCGGGCGGCATACTTTGTTCGCAGGAGACAAAGGAGGTGTCGTGGCCGAGGAGGACTCACCGTTCCCGCCCGACGTCGTGGCGGCGCTCACGGAGCAGCTGCCCGCCGTCGCCGAGTCCACGATCGCGACCATCGTCGTCGAGGTCCCCAGCTACGCCGACGCCTTCAGCGGGGACATGGGCCGCACCATCGACCGCGCCGTCCAGCTGGCGCTCGGCGGCTTCCTCAGCCTGGCCACCGGTGGGGCCGACCCGAGCCGGCCCATCGGCCCCGCGCTCGACGGCGCGTACGCGCTGGGGCGGGGCGAGGCCCGGAGCGGCCGGTCGATGGACGCGCTGCTGGCCGCCTTCCGCGTCGGTGCCCGGGTCTCCTGGCGGCACATGAGCAGCGCCGCCGTCGCCGCCGGCATGTCACCGGAGGGGCTCGCGCGCTTCGCCGAGCTGGTGTTCGCCTACATCGACCAGCTGTCGGCCTCCAGCGTCGCCGGGCACGCCGACGAGCTCGCCTCCACCGGCCGGGCCCGCCGTCGGCACCTGGAGCGGCTGGCGACCGTGCTGCTGGCGGGGCGCCCGCTGCACGAGCTGACCCCGGCGGCCGAGCGGGCGGAGTGGCTGCCCCCGCGGACCCTGACCGTCGTCCTCCTGCCGGAGACGCACGCCCGGGCCGCCCTGTCCGCCCTCGACGTGCGCACCCTGGTCAGCACGGAGGAGCCACCCGACGCCGGTCCCGGCCCCGAGCGCGTGGTGCTGCTGGTCCCCGACGCGGAGCGCCGCGGGCGCGGCGCCCTCGTGGCGGCGCTCGAGGGCAAGGAGGCGGTCATCGGGCCGCCGCGGCCGTGGGCCCAGGCGCAGGCGTCGTACGCGCGGGCGCAGCGGGCCCTGCAGCTGGGCATGCGCGCCGAGGGGACGGCGCCGCTGGACACCGAGGAGCGGCTGGCGGAGCTGGTCCTGCGCGCCGACGCGACCGCGCTGGCCGATCTGCGCGCCCGGGTGCTCGCCCCGCTGGCCGGCGTCGGGGACACGGCCCGCGAGAAGCTCACCGAGACGCTGCGTTCCTGGCTGCTGCACCACGGCCGGCGCGACGCGGTCGCCGCGGACCTCTTCGTGCACCCACAGACCGTGCGCTACCGGATGGGGCAGCTGCGGGAGCTCTTCGGCACCCGCCTCGACGACCCGCAGACCGTGCTGGAGCTGACGCTGGCGCTCGCCCTCCCGCCGTCCTGAGAGGCGACCCGCACCTGGCGTGCAGGGAGGTCACAGGCGCGCCGCAGAGCCTCGGATCCGTGCCGCACCGACGAGGGCGGCCGGACACCGGAGGAGCTCCCATGGCGCGCAGCCTCACCCCGCCCACCGCCCGTGAGCGGATCGGCGCCCATCCGTGGGTCCGCCGGCCGGTGCCCGCGCCGCCCGAGCTGACGGCCGAGCTCGCCGTCCGCGCGTCGCCCGCGCCGCGCTGGACGCGCATCCGGGCGCGGTGGTGCAGACCGTGGAGGCCGACGACGCGGGCCGGTTCACCGCCCGCCTCACCTCGCCGCCGGGCGAGCGGCTGGTCGTCCGGCTCGACGCCGACCTGACGGTGCTCGGGCCGGGTCGTCGAGCTCCGCTGACCGGCTGGGCTCAGGCCACGGTCAGCACCGCCACGAGGAAGTCGGAGTCGGGCGTGAACGGGTGCAGGTGCCAGGTCGACAGCAGCACGGACGGCGCCAGCCCGGCGGTGCGCGCGTCGGCGAGGAACTCGTCGAAGGCGTAGTCGCGGCCGGCACCGAAGCCGACGACCGCCCGGCCCTCGGGGGCGAGATGGGCGCGGAACCGGCGCAGCACCTCCCGGCGGGTGCTCGGCGCCAGGAAGGTGACGACGTTGCCGGCGCAGACGATGGCGTCGAAGCGGTCGGGCAGGTCCAGCTCGGCGAGATCGCCCACCAGCCAGCGAGGGCCGGGGTGGTCCTCCTCGGCGGCAGCGATCAGGACCGGGTCGACGTCCACCCCGACGACGTCGTGACCGGCGCGGGCGAGGTGCCCACCGATCCGGCCCGGCCCGCAGCCGGCGTCGAGCACCCGGGAGCCGCGCGGGAGCATCGCGTCGACCAGCCGTGCCTCCCCGACGATGTCGGTGCCCTGCCCGGCCATCGTGCGGAAGCGCTGCACGTACGCGGCGGAGTGACCGGGGTCGGCCTCGGTCATCCGCACCCAGGCGCTCGGTTCGGGGGCGCTCTGTCCGGTGTTCACGGCTCCATCGTCGCGGCCCGCCAGTCCGGCGGGTCGGCCGGGTGCAGCGCAGGGTCGTCGGCGGCGAAGGTGCGCACCGGCCCGGGCGGGGTCAGCGGCCCCTCGAACCGCACGGTGACCCGGCCGATCCCGCGGCCCCACACCCAGCCGGCGCCGAGCTCGTCGTGCCGGACGTCCTGCCCCGGCCACCACCGGCGCTCGGCGGGGAGGTCGGGCTCCGGCTCGGGCGCGGCGGCCGGCACGTCGTCGGCCCCGGCCGGCTCGTCCGCGTCGGGGCCGAGCGAGAACAGGTCGCCCTGCGCGTACAGCGAGAGCCCGGACACCCCGACCCCCAGCAGGCGCAGGCCCCCGGCCGTCCCGGCCTCGTCGAGCAGCCGCCGGGCGATGCCGGCGATCAGCCGGTCGTCGTCGGTGGGCTGCGGGAGGGTCTGGGAGCGGGTGAGCGTCGTGAAGTCGTAGCGGCGCAGCTTGAGCGTCACCGTGCGGCCGGACCAGGCCCCGGCGCGCAGCCGCCCGCCGACCCGGGCGGCCATCGCGTCGATCTCCCGGCCGAGCACGGCCCGGTCGGTCAGGTCGCGTTCGAAGGTCTCCTCGGCGGACACGGACTTGATCTCCCGATCCGGGACGACGGCGCGGTCGTCCTCGGCGCGGGCCAGCTGGTACAGCCCGGTGCCGTGCGCGCGGCCGGCCAGCGCGACGAGGTCGGGCAGCGAGCGGGCGGCCAGGTCGCCGACCGTGCGGACGCCGACCGCGTGCAGCCGCTCGGCCGTGGCCGGCCCGACGCCGCCCAGCCGGGTCACCGGCAGCGGGTGCAACAGCTCCAGCTCCGTGCCGGGCGGGACGACGACGAGGCCGTCGGGCTTGTCGAGCTCGGAGCCGAGCTTGGCCATGAGCTTCGAGCTGCCGATGCCCACCGACCCGGTCACCCCGCCGGTCGCGGCGGCGATCCGCTCCTTGAGCCCCCGGGCCAGTTCCGTCACACCGTCGACCGACAGGTCCGGTCCCTCGGCGGCGGCGAGGTCGACGTACGCCTCGTCGATCGAGACCGGCTCGACCAGCGGGGAGACCTCGCGCAGCAGCTCCATCACCACGTCGGAGGTGGCCCGGTACGCGCCGAAGCGCCCGCCGAGGAACGCCGTCCCGCTCGGGCAGCGACGCCGGGCCTCGGCGGTGGACATCGCCGACCGGGCGCCGTAGGCCCGGGCCTCGTAGGAGGCGGTGGCGACGACGCCGCGGCCGCCCACCCCGCCGACGACCACCGGCCGCCCCCGCAGCGAGGGTTTGTCACGCTGCTCGACGGCGGCGAAGAACGCGTCCAGGTCCAGGTGGAGCACGCTGGCCTCTCGACGCACGGGCCCATCCTCCCGCGCTGCACCGACACACCTCACCGGACGGGGACGGCGCCGGCCGCCGCTGACGGCGCGCCCTCGGGTGCCGCCGGGTGGTGGCCGCTGCCGCGCGTCAGGCGTCGGTGAGGGCCGTGCCGGGCAGCCAGTCGGCGTCGAGCAGCTCGGCGATCTCCTGCAGCGAGGAGGTGTCCGCGCCCGCGGTGGACCCGCTGACCGCCAGCC
This sequence comes from Trujillonella endophytica, assembly GCF_019799905.1. Taxonomy (GTDB): domain Bacteria; phylum Actinomycetota; class Actinomycetes; order Mycobacteriales; family Geodermatophilaceae; genus Trujillonella; species Trujillonella endophyticus_A. The sequence continues at coordinate 198,191 of NZ_JABGCI010000001.1, forward strand.
GCTCCACCATCACGCGGGCCACCTGCTCCTCGACGGTGTCCTCGGCGAAGGCGACACGCCACGGCGAGGTCTGCCCGTCGCGGTGGGTGCGGCCGGTGACCTGCCGGGCCTGGATGCCGGAGAAGCGGGGCTGGTGGAACAGCCCCACGCGGGGGGTGGCCGTGGCCGTGGCGCCGCCGGGCAGCAGCTCCCCCGCGTGCAGGCTGATCGACGCCGTCACGGTGAAGACGCACACCGGGGCCGCGCCCGTCTGGAACCGCAGTCGCTCGGCCTCGACGTCGAACCGGTCCCGGCCGTAGATGCCGGCGACGGCGATCCCCGCGTCCAGCAGCGCCTCGCGGATCGGGTCGGCTGCGGTCTCCACGAACTCCACCGACACCGCCACCTGCCGCTCCGCCTCGACCTGGGCCCGCACCCAGTCGACGGTCGCGGGTACCCGGATGAGGCCCGCCTTCTGCCGGAAGCGCAGCAGGGCCGCGCGGCCGCGGGCGGTCTGCCGGCCCTTCCGGGCCAGCTGCATCTCCGCGCGGAACTCGTTCCACTCGGCCTCGTAGCTCGCCCGTTCGGCGGGGGTGAGCGCGACCGCGGCGCCGCCCACCGACACCGCGCCCCACGGGGCCGACCGGTGCAGCGCGGCGGGCGGGTCGCCGGCGGTCAGCCACTCCTGCAGCCGCGCGAGGTCGCCGCGGCGCTCGTCGGCGTCCTCGGTCCAGGCCCAGCCGTAGCGGCCGCGTTCCACGTGGAACCCGTGCTCGGCGAGCTTCGCCGGGAGGTCGGCCCAGGCGCGCAGCGGCTCCCCGGCGCGGGCGGCGAACTGCGGCGCCAGGTAGGGCAGCTCGAGCGGGGTGTGCGCCGGGGTGGCGGTCGCCGCGATGACGAACGGGGCGTCCTTCACGCGGGCGGCGCCGGAGACCGACTTCCAGTGCTTCCAGCGCTGCGTGGTGGTGTGCCGGACCATGTGGGCCTCGTCGCCGATGACGACGTCAAACTGCGGCGCCGTCCTCAGCAGGGACGCGACCTTGGCCAGCCGGTCCCAGGTGGTGACGCACCAGCGCAGGTCACCGTCGCCGAAGCCGGCGATCGACCGCGTCCAGTGCGGGATCGTGATCGCGGCGGGGCGGTCGGCGACGACGAGCACCCGGTCGCCGCCGCGCATCTCGCAGACCTCGCGGGCGGCCATGATCGCCGTCCCAGTCTTGCCGACGCCGGGGTCGTCGCCGAGCAGGAACACCCGGTGGCCGGCCGCGGCGGAGGCGATGACGGCGTCCGCGCCGGTGCACTGCTCCTCGCGCGGCTCCAGCGACTTCGCCGCGGGCAGCGGGCGGGGCTCGTCGTTGAGCTCGTCCTCGAGGAAGCGCTCCAGCGTGTACGGCGGCGGGTCGTAGGGGGCCAGCTCCGGGGGCAGCCGCGGGCCGACGAACACGTGCGCCTGCAGGCCGGGGTGCCAGGTGGCGCCGGGGGCGGGGGCCCGGAAGGGGACGGCGAGCACCCACACGCGCTCCCCGGGCCCCGCCGTCGGCAGGTCGGGCGCCGGCTTCGCCGCGCGGCGGGCGGGCGCGCGCCGCTTCGTCGCGGTGCGGGTGGTGCTGGTGCTCGCGCGGGTCGTCGTGCGGCGGCGCCGTCCGGGCATGGAGTGCTCCCCTGTCGTCCGGCCGACGACGCTAGGCGGGAGCCGGCAGTCGGCCGAGCAGGCGCTCCGCGGTCGAAGGACTGGAGCAGGGACCGCGACGGCACTACGTTCCGGCACGCGTTCCCGATGCGGAGGAGGAGTGCCCGATGCCCGGACGAATCGCGTCGGCAGCCCGGCCGACTGCCGGACTCGCGGCCACGTTCCTGGCCGTCCTCCTGGCCATGGTCGTGCTGGCTCCCACGACGGCGCCGGCGCACGCGCAGGAACGCACGGTGACCTACCGGGTCATCTCGCAGGGGTCGGTGCTGGCCGACGTCGGGCAGTTCGCCGCCGTGGCCCGTGATGCGCTGACCGATCCGCGGGGCTGGAGCCTCGGCGGGACGCTCGCGTTCCACCAGGTGTCCGGTGCCAGCGACTTCGACCTGATCCTCGCCTCCCCCGCTGTCGTCGCGAACGCCTCCCCCGGGTGCAGCGCGCAGTGGAGCTGCCGGGTGGGACGGAACGTCTACATCAACGACGAGCGGTGGCGCTCCGGCACCCAGGCCTGGCCCCACGGGCTGGACCTCTACCAGCGCTACGTGATCCTGCACGAGGTCGGCCACTGGCTCGGGATGGGGCACACCGACTGCCTGGCCCCCGGCCGCACCGCGTCGGTGATGCAGCAGCAGTCCATCTCCCTGCAGGGGTGCCGGGCCAACGTCTGGCCGGTCATCGCCGAGCGCGAGCAGGTCGGGCGCCGCCTCGGGGTCTCGGTCGCCTGGTCCGGAGTCGAGCAGCGCTACCGGGCGCTCGGCCAGGACCGCTCCCTCCTCGGTGGGCCGGTCACCTGGGAGACGGTGGCACCCGACCGCAACGGTCGGTTCCAGCACTACTCGGGGTCCTGGGGCGCCTCGATCTACTGGCACCCGTGGACGGGTGCGCACGAGGTGTACGGGGCGATCCGGCAGCGGTGGGCGCAGTCGGGGTGGGAGCTGGGCCCGCTCAACTACCCGGTGACCGGTGAGCGGGGGACGCCGGACGGGGTCGGTCGGTTCAACCACTTCTCCGGGTCCGGGGGCGGGTCGATCTACTGGCACCCGTGGACGGGTGCGCACGAGGTGTACGGGGCGATCCGGCAGCGGTGGGCGCAGTCGGGGTGGGAGCTGGGCCCGCTGGGCTATCCGGTCAGCGGCGAGTACGAGGTCCAGGGCGGACGGCGCACCGACTTCCAGCGTGGGTCCATCACCTGGGACCGCGTCAGCGGAGCGACGCAGCTGACCCTCACCGGCTGACCCGGTCCGGACCCGGCCCGGACCAGGCCGTGCGATCTGGTGGAATCGCCCGGTGACCGCCGACGCCGAGGAACGGCTGCACGCGCGGACCCTGGGTGAGGCCGGGCCGCGGGTGGTGTTCGTGCACGGCCTCTTCGGCCAGGGCAGGAACTGGACGACGATCGCGAAGGGGCTCAGCGACCGGCACCGGGTCACGCTGCTCGACCTGCCCAACCACGGGCACTCGCCCTGGACCGAGCGCGTCGACTACCTCGACATGGCCGGGCTCGTGGCCGCCGAGCTGGAGTCCTACGGCGAGCCCGCGACGATGGTCGGCCACTCGATGGGCGGCAAGGTGGCGATGCAGCTGGCGCTGCGCCGGCCGGAGCTGCTGCGCGGGCTCGTCGTCGTCGACATCGCCCCCGTCGAGTACCCGGTCTCCGGCGGCCGGACCGACGACCCGGACGAGGAGGCCTCCCCGTTCGCGGCGTTCATCGCCGCGATGCAGGCCGTGGACGTCGAACGGCTGCGGACCCGCGACGAGGCCGACGCCGCGCTGCGCGAGGCGGTGCCCAGCCGGATGGTGCGCTCCTTCCTGCTGCAGAGCCTCGTCCGGGACGGGGTCGGTGCCGACGGCGGCTGGCGCTGGCGGCTGAACCTCGAGCTGCTCGGCCGCGACCTCGAGGAGTTGCGCGGCTTCCCCGACCCGCCTCCCGGCGCCACCTACGACGGCCCGGTGCTGTGGATCGCGGGGGCCGACAGCCACTACGTGCTCCCGCGGGACCGGGAGCGGATGGACGCGCTCTTCCCGCGCACCCGGCTCGTGCGGATCAAGGGCGCCGGGCACTGGGTGCACTCCGAGCAGCCGGAGGTCTTCCTCGAGACCGTGCGGAGGTTCCTGGCGTCCGTCGAGGACTGACCGGCTCAGCCGCGCCGGCCGGCCGGCTCCACCGCGGTCCGTGCCAGCAGCCGGCTGACGTCCCCGGCCGGCATCGGCCGGGCGAAGTGGTAGCCCTGGGCGATGTCGCAGCCGAGCTCGCGCAACGCGGCGACGTGCTCGGGCCCCTCGACGCCCTCGGCGACGACGGTCAGGCCGAGGTTGTGCGCGAGGTCGATGGCGGTCCGGACGAGGACGGCGTCCTGCTCGGTCACGGTCATCCCCAGCACGAAGGACTGGTCGATCTTCAGCTCGTCCACCGGCAGCCGTCGCAGGTACGCCATCGAGCTGTACCCGGTGCCGAAGTCGTCGATGGAGAGGCGGACGCCGAGGGCGTGCAGGCGCTGGAGGACGTCCAGGCAGCGGGCGGCGTCCACCATGACCGCGCTCTCGGTGACCTCGAGCCGCAGCAGCGCCGCGGGGACGTCGTGCCGGGCCAGCAGGCGGGCCACGAGGTCGGGCAGCGAGGCGTCGAGCAGGCACCGGGTCGACAGGTTCACCGCGACGGGCAGCCGGGAGCCGGCGTCGGCCCACCGGTGCATCTGGTCCAGCGCGAGGATCAGCCCGGTGCCCTCGGCGACGGGGATGAACTCGGCCGGCGGGACGAGCCCCCGCTCGGGGTGCTGCCACCGGACGAGCGCCTCCAAGCCCTCCACGCGGCCGTCGGCCATGGCGTACTTGGGCCGGTAGTGCAGCAGCAGCTCGTCGTCGTGCTCCAGCGCGGCGCAGGTCACCCAGCACCGTCAGCCGGGACGAGGGGGCGACGTGCTCGGCGGGGTCGAAGACGACGGCGCCGGACTTGAACTCCTTCGCCACGTACATCGCGATGTCGGCGTGCCGCAGGAGGTCCGAGCCGGTCGTCCCGTGCCACGGCGACGCGGCGATGCCGATGCTCACCTCGATGTCGAGGGCCACGCCGTCCACGTCGAAGCGGCGGTGGAGGGCGGCGCGGATGCGGTCGGCCACCAGCTCCGCCTCGGCCACCCCGTCGACCGCGGGCAGCAGCACGGCGAACTCGTCGCCACCGAGCCGGGCGACCGTGTCCCCGGCCCGGAGCACCGACTGCACCCGGGGCGCCACCTGGCGCAGGAGCTGGTCGCCCCAGGAGTGCCCGAGCGTGTCGTTGACCTCGGGCGAGGAGTGCCATGTCATCCGGATCGGTCCCGCAGGCGTCTCCCTCGAGCGTCCGCGGACCCGGCGGTGCATACGGCGAGGTCAGCGCAGGCAGAGCCCCTCCGATGGGGTGAGGGCGCGCGGGACCGGACCGGGTGGGGCGGCGGGCTGCCATCCTGGCCGGGTGACCAGCGAGTTCGTCGTGCACCGGCCGCCCGCGCCGCTGCGCGGGCTGGTCGCCGAGGCCGTCGGCTACGCCCAGGACGGTCTCGAGCCCGGTGTCCACCGAGGGCTCCCCTCCCCCACCCTGACGCTGATCGTCACCCTCGACGACCCACTGGAGATCGCCGCCCACCCCGACCCCGCGCAGGCGCCCGGCCGCTACGAGGCGATGGTCGGCGGCCTGCACACCAGCGCGGCGCTCATCGCCCACCCGGGCCGGCAGGCGGGGCTCCAGCTGTCCCTCACGCCGCTGGGCGCCCGCCGGCTGCTGGGGTTGCCCGCCGGCGCGCTGGCGTCGCTGGACTGCCCGCTCGACGCGGTCCTGGGGCCGGTGGCGAGGGAGCTCGTCGACCGGGTGCGCGAGGCCCCCGACTGGCCGGCCCGCTTCGCCGCCGCCGACGCCGTGCTGGGCCGGGTCGCCGTGCCCCGGCCGGACCCGGCAGCCGAGGTCGCCGAGGCCTGGCGGCTGACGCTGGCCTCGAGCGGGCGGCTGCGGGTCGCCGAGCTGGCCCGGCGGGTGGGCTGGTCGGAGCGGCACCTCACGGGCAGGTTCCGCGCCGAGACGGGACTCGGGCCGAAGGAGGCGGCGCGCGTGGTCCGGTTCGACCGCGCCCGCCGCGCCCTCTCCACCCGGGTGGCGGCCGGCGGTGCACCGGACCTGGCCGGGCTGGCCGCGGCGACGGGCTTCGCCGACCAGTCCCACCTCACCCGGGACTGGCGGGCGTTCGCCGGGCTGTCGCCCCTGCGCTGGCTCGAGGCCGAGTTCGGAATCGTCCAAGACCGGTGGGCACCGGGCCCGGCAGGCTCGGGGACATGACGATCCAGCAGCAGACCGCCCCCGCGCCCACCGTCTGGCCCGCGTTCCGGGCCGCAGACGCCCCCGCCCTCATCCGCTGGCTGGTCGACGTGCTCGGCTTCGAGGAGTCCCTCGTGGTCCGCGACGGCGACCTGGTGGTCCACGCCGAGCTGGCCTGGCCGCCCGGCGGCGGCGTGATGCTCGGCTCGGTCCGCGACGACGGCGACTGGCACGCGCAGACCGCCGGCGCCTACGTCGTCACCGACGACGTCGAGGGCGTGTGGGCGCGGGTGCGGGCAGCCGGCGCCGACGTCCTGCGGCCGCTGCAGTCGCCGCCCCACGGCGGGCAGGAGTTCTCCGTGCGCGACCCGGAGGGCAACAGCTGGAGCATCGGCAGCTACCGCGGAGCACCCCGGACGTGACCCCCGACGACGTCCGCGCGATGGCCCTGGCCCTGCCCGAGGTGATCGAGGTCGACCACCACGGCAGGCGGGCCTTCCGGCTGACGCCGGGCGGGCAGCTCGCCACCCAGTGGAGCGAGACGGAGCTGAACGTGCTCCTCGACGAGTCCGCCGCCCGTGCGGCCGAGGGCGGGCCGTGCAGCCTCCTGTGGTGGGGGAAGAGCCTGTCCGGCGTCCACGTGGACCTGACCGCGGCTCCCGAGGAGCTCGTCGCCGACCTGCTGGAGGAGGCCTGGGCGCGCCGCGCGCCGGCCCGGCTGCTGCGCGAGCGGGGGACGCAGGCCGGCCCGCCTGGGGCATAGGAGGCGAACCCCACGTCCCGGGCGTCGGGACGTGGGCCGAGCTCCCGATGCCTCCTAGCGGCCGGCGAGCACCGGCACGGCGCGTCCCCGGTGCTTGGCGCGGTACATCGCCTGGTCGGCGTCCCGGATGAGAGAGAGGGCGTCGCCCCCGGACCGGCCACAGGCCACTCCCACGCTGGCGCTGAGCGGGACCGTCCCCTGCGGCAGGGTGGCCGGCTCCGCGAGCGCCGTCCGGATCCGGTCGGCGAGCGCCAGCGCCGTCTCCTCGGCGGCGTGGCCCCGGCTCACCACGAGGAACTCGTCGCCGCCGATCCGGCCGACGACGTCGTCGGGCCGCACCGCCTCGGTCAGCCGAGCGGCGGTCAACCGCAGCAGCTCGTCCCCGACGTCGTGGCCGTGGACGTCGTTGATCGGCTTGAACCCGTCCAGGTCGACGAAGACCACCGCGGTGAGCGTCTCGCCGGACTCGGCCAGTGCCTCGTCGAGCGCGGTGGCCACCGCGCCGCGGTTGGCGACGCCCGTCAGCGGATCGGTCGTGGCGCGCACGGTGAGCTCCTCGCGCAGCCGCACCTGGGCCGAGACGTCGGCCAGGGACAGCAGCGCGCCGGGGGTGCCCTCCCGGTCGCCGAGGGCGATGACCCCCACCGCGCAGGTGCGCGTCCCGCCGGCCGGCGACTCGACGCAGACCTCCAGCTCGCCGTCCCGGCCCTCCTCGATGGCGGCGGTGAGCGCGGCGGCCAGCGCGGCACGGTCGGCGTCCCGCACCACGGCCTCCAGCGCGGCGAGCCGGTCGCCGTCCGGCCGTCCGACGAGGGCGTCGAACCGGGGGTTGGCGAAGACGACGGAGCGGTCGGCGGTCAGCTGGACGATGGCCAGCGGGAGGGACTCGGCGACCCGGCGCAGCAGCCGCTCCTGCTGGCGCAGCGCCTCGTGGGCGGCCATCTCGTCGGAGATGTCGTTCATCGTCGTGACGACGACGGCGTCCGCCGGGTCGTCGGCCGGCAGGTACTGGTTCTCCAGCTCCAGCCACGCCCACGTGCCGTCGGCCCGCCGGTGCCGCAGCCGGACGCGCTGGGTGCTCTGCGTGGACAGCAGCTCCAGCCAGTTGCCGATCGCCCGCTCCTGGTCGTCGGGGTGGACGAACTCCGACGAGCGCTGACCGACCATCTGCTCGGCGGTCCAGCCCAGCATGCGGGTGGTCCGCTCGTCGACGGCGGTGATCACCGCGAGGCCGCTCTTGCGCACGACCGCGGTCCGCGGTGTCCGGGAGACCGAGGCCCACGCGGGGGCGGTCGAGACGTCCTCGACCGCCGAGCTATCGAGGACGTCCAGCGCCCCCAGGAGGACGCCGTGCTCGGGGCGCAGGTCGATGAAGGTGAGCGCCAGCGCCTGCCCCGGGTCCTTGCGGCTGTGCACGGTGGCGAAGCCGGTACCGGTCGCCAGGGCGCGCTCCCAGGCCGCGACGACGGTCAGGCTGTCGGCGGGGGTGACGAGGTCGAGCATCGTCGCCCGGTCCGGCGGCACGGGGAGCACCCGGTCGGCGGTCACCGGCACCGAGGCGGGCATGGGGACCAGGACGCCGTCGGAGGCGGCCGCGGTGAGGACGGCGTGCGGCAGGCGCAGCAGCGAGGCGAGGACGGCCTCGTTGCCGCCGGTGGACGAGTGGTCACTGGTCACCCCCTCCCATCGGGTCCCGCGGGCGCCGGGCTGAACGCATGCCGGGCCCGCTCCCCCGTGCGGGTGAGCCGGAGGGCACGCGTCCCCAGGCGCCGGTCGCGCACCGGCCGGGCGGGGGGCGAGGATCGGGGCATGAGCGACGTCCGTGCCGGTCAGCCCGCCCAGCCCCGCGACCTCGTGGACGTCGCGTCGCTGGTCACCGCCTACTACACGCTCGAGCCGGACCCGGCGGAGCCGGCGCAGCAGGTGGCGTTCGGGACGTCGGGCCACCGGGGCTCGGCTTTCGACGCCGCCTTCAACGAGCCGCACATCCTCGCCACCACCCAGGCCATCTGCGAGTACCGCGCCGGGCAGGGCATCGACGGGCCGCTGTTCCTCGGCCGCGACACCCACGCGCTGTCCGAGCCGGCGTGGGCCAGCGCGCTGGAGGTGCTCGCCGGCAACGACGTGACCGTCCTGGTCGACGCCGCCGACCGGTACACCCCGACCCCGGCGGTCAGCCACGCGATCCTGCGCGCCAACCGGGACCGCACGAGCGGTCTCGCCGACGGCGTCGTCGTCACCCCGTCGCACAACCCGCCCCGCGACGGCGGCTTCAAGTACAACCCGCCCCACGGCGGCCCTGCCGACACCGACGCCACCGGCTGGATCGCGCGCCGCGCCAACGAGCTGCTGCGCGCCGGGCTCGAGGGCGTGCGGCGGATCCCGTTCGCCCGCGCGCGGGCCGCGGCCGGTGCCCACGACTTCCTCGGCACCTACGTGGCCGACCTGCCGCAGGTGCTCGACCTGGACGCCGTCCGGGACGCGGGCGTGCGCATCGGCGCCGACCCCCTCGGTGGAGCCAGCGTCGACTACTGGGGCGCCATCGCCGAGCGGCACCGGCTCGACCTGACCGTCGTCAACCCGCTGGTCGACCCGACCTGGCGGTTCATGACCCTGGACTGGGACGGGAAGATCCGCATGGACTGCTCGTCCCCGTCCGCCATGGCGTCGCTGATCGACAAGCGCGGCGACTTCGCGATCGCCACCGGCAACGACGCCGACGCCGACCGGCACGGCATCGTCACCCCCGACGGCGGCCTGATGAACCCCAACCACTTCCTCGCCGTCGCCATCTCCTACCTGTTCGCCCACCGCCCGGAGTGGGGCGCGGGCGTGGCGGTCGGCAAGACGCTGGTGTCCTCGTCGCTGGTCGACCGCGTCGTCGCCGGCCTCGGCCGGCGGCTGCTGGAGGTCCCGGTCGGCTTCAAGTGGTTCGTGCCCGGGCTGCTCGACGGGTCGGTCGGGTTCGGCGGGGAGGAGTCGGCCGGGGCGTCGTTCCTGCGCCGGGACGGCGGCGTGTGGACGACGGACAAGGACGGCATCCTCCTGGCGCTGCTGGCGAGCGAGATCCAGGCCGTGACGGGCCGGTCACCCTCGCAGCTGCACGGTGAGCTCACCGCGCGGTACGGCGAGTCGGCGTACGCGCGGGTGGACGCCCCGGCGACCCGGGAGCAGAAGGCGGCGCTCGGGAAGCTGTCGCCGGAGGCGGTGACGGCGACCGAGCTGGCCGGTGAGCCGATCGTGGCCAAGCTGACGCGCGCCCCGGGCAACGACGCCCCGATCGGGGGCCTGAAGGTGGTCACGGAGAACGCCTGGTTCGCCGCCCGCCCCTCGGGGACCGAGGACGTCTACAAGGTCTACGCGGAGTCCTTCGCCGGCCCCGGCCACCTGGCGCAGGTGCAGCAGGAGGCACGCGAGGTGGTGACCGCGGCGCTCGGCGGCTGAGACGCCGGCCCGCGACGGCCCCGGTCCCTCACCCGGCCAGCTGGAAGCGCGGACTGAACCGTCCGGAGCGGTCGCTCAGCGTGTGCGCTGCTTGTCCTCGTACATCGCGTCGTCGGCCTCGCGGACCACCTGCTCGCAGGCGACGTCGGGGTCCGCGCCGGGGCGCACGGTGCCGATGCCGACGCTCATCCCCACCGTGATGGACGTGCCGTCGAGTTCCAGGGGGTCGTCGAGGGTCGTACGCAGCCGCTCGGCGAGCACCTCGGCGTCGGCCCGCTCGGTGTTCTCGCAGACGATGCTGAACTCGTCGCCCCCCAGACGCGCGGCGGTGTCGCTGGCCCGCAGCACCGAGGTGAGCCGCTCGGCCACGGCCACCAGCACGGCGTCCCCCATCGGGTGCCCGTACCGGTCGTTGATGGCCTTGAACCCGTCGAGGTCGACCACGAGCACGCAGGTCGGCGTGCCCTCCCGGTGCCCCCGCTCCAGCGCGTGCCGCAGCCGGTCGCCGAAGAGGATCCGGTTGGGCAGGCCGGTCAGCGCGTCGTGCAGCGACCGGTGCACGAGCTGGGCCTCCAGCGCCTTGCGATCGGTGATGTCCTCCACCACCAGGACCAGGTGCGTGGGCAGGCCGGGCTGCTCGGCGACCCGGGTGACGGTGACCTGGACCGGCACCGTCGTCCCGTCGCCGTGCAGCAGCCCGCCCTCCACCCGCGACACCCGGCCGGGCACGGCGTACACCGCCGTGCACGCGTCCCGGATGCCGGGCAGCTGCTCGGGGTCGGTCAGGTCGTACAGCGAGGTCCCCGCCAGCTCGACGGCCGACCGCCCCAGCAGCCGCTCGAGCGCCGGGTTGACCTCGATGAGCACGCTGTCCACGCCGCTGATGGCCATGCCGAGCGGCGCGTGCCCGAAGGCGTCCCGCACGCACGGCGGCCGCTCCTCGGCCATCGCCGCGGTGCCGCTCCGCTCGCCCACGTCCCACCTCCAGCGCTCATCCTGGACGCCCCCCGTGACAGTCCTGGTCGCACTACGCACGAGTAGTGCCCTGAGCCGTTCCACGTGGAACGTGATCTCGGCCGTTCCCTGGACGGGGGAGGATGGCGCCGCGCGCCGGGGACCCGGGCCAGGGACAGGGCCCGGGACGGGCCCGGGACCGGGGTCGCGCCGAGGAGAGGAGAGGCACGTGCACCTCGACGACCGGGACCCCTTCGAGCTGGTGCTGCCGCCCGCGGTCGACATCCGCGAGGTCGGCATGCGCGACGGGCTGCAGCTGGAGGCGCCGCTCCCGCTGGCCGACAAGCTGGCCATGCTGGAGGCGCTCGTCGCCACCGGCGTCCGGCGGATCGAGGCCACCTCGTTCGTCTCGCCCCGGGCGGTGCCCGCGCTGGCCGACGCCGACCAGGTCGCCGCGGAGCTCGGCCGGTGGAGCGGCGTGGCCTTCTCCGCGCTCGTCGCCAACCCGCGGGGCGCCGTGCGCGCCGTGGACGCCGGGATCCCCGACCTCGAGTACGTCGTCTCGGCCACCGACGGCCACAGCCGGGCCAACGCCGGGCGCAGCACCGCCGAGGCGGTCGCGGCCGTGGGCGGGATCGCCGGCCTCGCGCACGGCGCCGGCGGCACGCTCGAGGTCGTCATCGCGACCGCCTGGGACTGCCCGTTCGACGGCCGCACCCCGATCGCCCGCACCGTCGACGTCGCCCGGGCCGCGGTGACCGCCGGCGCGGACCGGCTCTGCCTCGGCGACACGATCGGGACGACCACCCCGATGCGCGTCGTCCGCCTGCTCGACGCCGTCCGCCGGGTGTGCCCGGGCGTCCCGGTCGGCGTGCACTTCCACGACACCCGGGGCACCGGTCAGGCCAACGCGCTCGCCGCGGTCCAGGCCGGCGTCACCCAGCTGGACTCCTCGGTGGGCGGCCTGGGCGGCTGCCCGTTCGCCCCCGGCGCCAGCGGCAACATCGCCACCGAGGAGCTGGTGTACCTGCTGGAGGAGTCCGAGGTGCACACCGGTCTCGACCTCGACGCCGTGCTCGCCGCCGCGCGCGTCACCGAGCGCGCCGTCGGGCACGCCCTGCCCAGCTCGCTGTACCGCGCGGGGGGCCGGTCCGTGCCCAGGGTCACGGAGCAGACCGCCGCCGGCGCGGAACGGACGTGATGGACTCGGGGTCGTGAGCTCGCCCCTCCCCTCCCGCGACGGTCCCGTCGAGGTGGTGGACCAGCGCCTCATGCGCGACGTCATGGGGTCCTTCGCGACCGGCGTCACCGTGGTCACCGCGGCGACGGCCGACGGGCCGGTCGGCTTCACCTGCCAGTCGTTCAGCTCGCTGTCGCTGGACCCGCCGCTGGTCGTCTTCGCCCCGGCCCGCTCGTCGAACACCTGGCCGCGGCTCCGCGAACTCGGCCGGTTCTGCATCAACGTGCTGGCCGAGGACCAGACGGCGCTGTCGGCGACCTTCGCCGCCCGCGCGGCGGACCGCTTCGCCGGCGTGGGCTGGCAGCCCAGCCGGCAGGGGCAGCCGGTGCTCGACGGCGTCGTCGCCTGGATCGACTGCGCGCTGTGGGCCGAGTACGACGGCGGGGACCACACCCTCGTCGCCGCGCGGGTGCTGGACCTCGGCGCCGATCCCGGACGGCGCCCGCTGCTGTTCCACCGCGGCGGGTACGGACTGCTCGACGACGGGGTCCGCCCCGCGGGCTGACCGCCATGCCGCGCCGCGACCCTGCGGGCGGATCCCGGACCTCGCGGGTGGGATCCCGCCCGCAGGGTCCTGAACTCGCCGGCAGAGTGGGGAGATCCGCGGTCGGGGGCGGCCTCCGGTGGCCCGGCCACTGCGGTGCGCGCAGAGGGTGGCGGCTCAGCCCAGGCGGACGGCTCAGCCCAGGCGGACGGCGATGACCGCGACGTCGTCCCGGCCGTCGAGGGTGCCGGCGACCGCGGCGTCGCACAGCGCGCGCGGGGGTGCGCCGGCCGGCGTCGCGGCGATCCGCTGGACCAGTTCGGCGATGCCGAGGTCGAGGTCCAGGCCGGGGCGCTCGATGAGGCCGTCGGTGTAGGCCAGCAGCGTCGAGCCGGGGACGACGTCCAGGACGGTGGTCGGCCGCTGGGCGCCGTCGTCGACCCCGACGAGCAGGCCGCTGACCTGGTCGAGCACCCGGACGGCGCCCCCCGGCTCGCGCAGCAGCATCGGCGGGTGTCCCGCGTCGGCGAGGTGCAGCCGCCACGGGTCGCCCTCGCCGGCCGGGGGGACGGCCCGGCCGTAGGCCATCGTCGCCATCGAGGCGATCCGCAGGCCCTGCACCAGCCGGTCGACGCGGCCCAGCACGATCCCCGGGTCCGGGTCGGGGGCGTCCCAGAGGCAGGCCCGGATGAGCCCGCGCAGGTGCCCCATCGCGGCCGCGGCGGCCAGGTCGTGGCCGACGACGTCGCCGATGACCACGCCGACCGACCCGTCGGGGAGGTGCAGCAGGTCGTAGAAGTCGCCGCCGATCTCCGCCGCGGTCGAGGCGCTGACGTAGTGCGCCGCGGCGGTGATCCCGGGGATGTCGGGCAGCTCGGGCAGCAGGGACCGCTGGAGCGTGTCGGCGACCGCGTGCTCCTGCTGGTACAGCCGCACGTTGTCCATCGCCAGGGCCGCCCGGCGGGAGAGGTCCTCGGCGAGGTCGACGTCCTCCTGGGTGAACGTGCGGTCCTCGCTGGACAGGACCAGCGCCAGCGCGCCGCGGGTGCGGCGGCGGGCGACCATCGGCACGGTCATGACGGAGTGGCCGCCCACCGCGTCGAAGGAGTCGCGGGCGGCGTCGTTGACGAACGCGGCCTCGATGCGGGCCCGGTCGCGGTCGATGAGCACCGGCCGGCTCGTGTGCATGCTCTGCCGGCTGGGCGAGCCGTGCGGCAGGTGCTCGACGTGCAGCGAGCTGAAGGCGCGCAGCTCCTCCACGCGCCCCTCCCGGTGCCGGTAGGCGGTCTCGACGACGTCGCCGTGCTCGTCGACCAGGGTGAGGAACACCCAGTCGGCGAGCAGCGGCACGCACAGCCCGGCCAGCCGCTCGAGCAGGTCGGACATGTCCAGCGTCGCGATCAGCGTGCTCGTCGCCTCGGCCATAAGGGCCAGCCGGTCGGTCGCGCGCTCGGACTGCGCCCGGGCGCCCTCCGCGTCGGCCCGCGCCTGCTCGGCGGTGGCGCGGGCCAGCTCGGCCTCCCGCCGTGCGGCCTGCTCGGCGGCGAAGGCCGCCTCCCGCTCGTGCTCGACCCGGACCCGCTCGGTCACGTCCGTCTGGACGCCCACGAAGCTGACCAGCTCGCCCTCGCCGTCGACGACGGGGCTGATCGACAGCTGGTTCCAGAAGGCCGTGCCGTCCTTGCGGTGGTTCAGCAGCGTGGTGGTCACCGGGCGCCGCTCGCGGAGGGCCGCGCGGAGCTCCGCGACGGCCTCGGCATCGGTGCCCGGGCCCTGCAGGAACCGGCAGTTGCGACCCACGGACTCGCCGTACTCGTAACCGGTGATCCGGGTGAACGAGGGGTTGACCCAGATGAGCGGGTCGTCGGGCTGGCGGGGGTCGCTGATCGTGAACGCGATGTCGGTGGCGATGACCGCCCGGTCGCGCAGCGACTGCAGTTGCGCCTCGGCGTCGACCTCCCCGAACGGGGTCTCGACCTCCAGGAAGACGACGAGCGAGAGCTGCTGCTCGCTGTCGGGTTGGGAGAGCGGGAACCCGGTCACCCAGAGCAGCTGGTCGCTGTCGCCGTCGTCGGCCGCCGCGCGCCCGGCCTCGGAGCTGCGGCCCGGGACGAGCCGCACGGCCTCGCCGGTCACCGGCCGGCCCTGCGCGACCAGGGAGAGGGGTCCGCTGGTCGTGGCCAGCGGCTGCCCGGCCAGGTCGGTCAGCCCGGCCGCGGCACCCCAGGCGTCCACGGGCACCGGCAGCCGGACCTGGCCGGCGAGCTCGACCGCGGCCGCGTTGGCGAAGGTCACCGTGCCGGTCGTGCGATCGATGAGCAGGACGGCGACGGGCGTGTCGGCCAGCACGCCGGGCAGCGCCGTGGAGGCGGCGGCCGGGGACTGGGTGCCGGACACGAGCGCGCTCGCCGTGGCCACGAGCCCGGCCTGCTTGCCCGCCTGCCCGTCCACGGTCGCCGGGATCGGGACCCCCGGGAGGCGGGTCGGGTCCTGGGCCTGCTGCACCCGCCCACTTTATCGGTCGTGCACGACCTAGACCACGAGGCCGCCTCGGACCAGGGCCTTCGCCGCCGCCGGCGGGCCGGAGGTGTGGCCGGGCCGGCAGCGGGAACGAAGCGGGGGCGGCGCCGGTCGACCGGCGCCGCCGCGCGGGCGCTGGACGCCCGATCCGCCAGGGAGGGGACCACGATGGGACTGCTCGATCGCCTGTTCGGTCGCTCGCGCCGGTACGACGACCGCTACGGCAGCCGGTACGACGACCACCGGGGCCACACCCAGGGGTACGGCCAGGGGTACGACGACGAGGGGTACGCCGCCCCGGCGCCTCCGCCCGCCCGCGGGAAGCAGCTGACCGACCAGCAGGCCGTCGAGCGCTACCGCTACCTCCTGCGGACCGCGCCGCCGGACCAGGTGGAGGAGGCGCACGCCGAGGCGTTCGCCCGGCTCACCCCGGACCAGCGGCAGCAGGTGCTCGTGCAGCTGGCCGCCGCGGTCCCGTCGGGCGAGCGGCCCCGCTCGGACGACCCGCGCACGCTGGCCCGTGCGGCCACCCGTGCGGAGGTGCGGCAACCCGGCACGCTCGAACGCGTCTTCGGGGCCGGGAACGGGCCCGGCGGCTACGGCGGCGGGTACGGGCCGGCGTACGGCCCGGGCCACGGCGGCGGGTACGGCCGCGGGTTCGGCGGCGGCGGCTTCGGGATGGGCGGCATGGGGGCCGGCATCGGCGCGACCATGCTCGGCACCATCGGTGGCCTCGTCGTCGGCAGCGCGGTGGCTGACGCGCTCTTCGACACCGGCCTCGGTGACGGCGGCCTGTTCGGCGGCGGCGACGAGGAGGCCTACGCGGAGGGCTACCAGGACGGCGCGGAAGGCGACGGCGGCGACGGCGGCGGGGAGTACGGCGCCGCGGACGGCGGCGGCGGGGACTTCGACGGCGGTTACGACGGCGGTTACGACGGCGGTTACGACGGCGGCGGCGGGGACTTCGGCGGGGGCGACTTCGGCGGGGACTTCGGCGGCGGCGACTTCTGAGCCCGTCCCTGCGCGCGGAGGTACAGCAGGCCCAGCACCGGCAGGACCAGCGGCACGTAGCCGTAGCCCTGCCCGAAGCCCGACCACACCGTCTCGTCCGGGAACGCCGCCCGGTCGGCCAGCGAGAGGACGCCGACCACCAGCACCCCCGCCAGCTCCACCGCGCAGGCGACCAGGGCGGTCCGCCGTCCGCCGCGGCCGCCGCGCAGCAGCCCGGCGGCGGCGGCGAGGTAGACCACGGCGGCGACCGCCGACAGCAGGTAGGCCAGCGGCGCCTCCGAGAAGCGGGTGGCCAGCTGCACGGCGGCCCGGGCTCCGGCCGCCAGGGCGAACACCCCGTAGAGGGCCACCAGCACCCGCCCGAGCCCCTCGGCCGGAGGGGCGTCGGCGGTGGCGCGGCGCTCAGCCACTCCCGGCCTCCCACAGCTGGAGCAGCCGCCAGACCATGACGGCGACCGCGGCCGCCGGTACGGCCAGCACCGTGCCGGCCCAGCGGCTGGTCTCGGTACGGGCGAAGAGCACGCCGGCCGCGGGCAGCAGCAGGACGCCGGCCAGGTAGCCGAGGAACGTCGCCATCTCCGGCAGCTCGGCATCCCCTGCCAGCCGGACGCCCGCCCGCACCGCCTGGACGACCAGCAGCGCCTCCAGGACGCCGGCCAGCACGAGGTGCACCAGCCCGATCCGGCGGCGCGCCGCGGTGGAGGCGATGCCGGCGACCGTGAGCAGCGCGGCCACGACGGTGGTGGGGACGACCAGCGCCGTCGTCACCGGGCCGCTCCGCTCTGCACGGCCCCATCCTCGCGCGCCGCCGCCGCGGCCCCGACGCCGCGGGTCAGCGGGCCCCGCTCACACGTGGACGCTCGACATGTCCGGGTAGCGGTCCCCCACCGTCGCCCCGCGCGGCGCGGCCTCGTCCAGCCGGCGCAGGTCGTCGTCGGTCAGGTCGACGTCGGCCGCCGCGGCGTTCTCCTCCAGGTAGGCCACCCGCTTGGTGCCCGGGATCGGCACGATGGTCGGTCGGCCCCGCCCGCCGCCCCCGGCCGGGTTCCCGCCGCGGTCGCTCTGCGCCATCACCCACGCCAGCGCCAGCTGGGAGGCGGTGACCCCCTTCTCCTCGGCGATCTCGCGCACCCGGTCGACCAGCTCGAGGTTGCGGGCGAAGGCCTCGCCCTGGAATCGCGGGTTGTGCCGGCGGAAGTCGTCGGGGGCCAGGTCGTCGACGCTGCGGATCTGCCCGGAGAGGAAGCCGCGTCCGATCGGGGAGTAGGCGACGAACCCGATGCCGAGCTCGGCGCAGGTGGCGAGGACGCCGTCGTCCTCGGGGTCGCGGGTCCACAGCGAGTACTCGGTCTGCACCGCGGTCACCGGCTGCACCGCGTGGGCGCGCCGGATCGTCTCGGGGGCGGCCTCGGAGATGCCCGTGAACCGGACCTTCCCCGCCTCGACCAGCTCCCGCAGGGCGCCCCAGGTGTCCTCGACGGGGACGGTGGTGTCGACCCGGTGCTGGTAGTAGAGGTCGATGACGTCGACGCCGAGCCGCTGCAGCGAGGCGTCGCAGGCCCGGCGCACGTACTCCGGGCGGCCGTTGATGCCCAGCCGCGAGCCGTCCTCGCCCCGCTCGTTGCCGAACTTGGTCGCCAGCACCACCTCCTCGCGGCGGCCGGCGATCGCCCGGCCGACCAGCCGCTCGTTGGTGAAGGGCCCGTACATGTCGGCCGTGTCGAGGAACGTGACGCCCAGGTCGAGGGCGCGCCGGATCGTCCGCTCGGCCTCGGCCTGGTCCGCCGTCCCGTAGAACTCGCTCATCCCCATGCAGCCCAGCCCCATGGCCGGCACACGGAGGGCTCCCAGTTCGCGCGTCTGCATGGCCCGCTCCTGCCCGGCGCCCGCCGCGGGCAACCCCGGATCAGTCCGGGCGCACCAGCCGGATCGGGCAGACCACCGGCGTCCCGGCCGCGGGGTCGACGAGGACCGCCGCCTCGACGCCGTAGAGCTCCCGCACCAGCGCCGGCGTCACCACCTCGGCCGGCGGCCCCTCGGCGACCACCCGCCCCTCCCGCATGGCGACCAGGTGGTCGGCGTGCCGGCAGGCGGTGGACAGGTCGTGCAGCACCAGGACGACGGTGCGCCCCTCGGCGGCCAGGTCGGCGACCAGGTCCAGCACCTCGAGCTGGTGGCCGAGGTCGAGGGCGGAGGTGGGCTCGTCGAGCAGCACCACCGCCGTCTCCTGGGCCACGACCATCGCGATCCACGCCCGCTGGCGCTGCCCTCCGGAGAGGGTGTCGAGCGGCCGGTCGGCCAGCTCGAGCAGGTCGGCGGCGGCCAGGGCCCGGTGCACCGCCGTGGCGTCCTCCGGCGACCACTGGCGGAGCAGGCCCTGGTGCGGGTGGCGGCCGTAGCGGACCAGGTCGCGGATGGTCAGCCCGTCGGGGGCCTCCGCCTGCTGTGGGAGCAGCCCGATGCGGCGCGCGACGTCCCGCGGGCGCAGCACGGCCAGGTCGCGGCCGTCGAGCAGGACGGCGCCGTCCTGCGGCCCGTGCACCCGGGCCAGCGCGCCCAGCAGCGTGGACTTGCCGCAGCCGTTCGGGCCGACGATGGCGGTGACCCGCCCGGGCGGCAGGCGGAGGTCGAGGTCGTGCACGACCCGGGCCCCGTCGTAGCCCAGGTCCAGCCGCTCGGTGGCCAGGTCGGCGGGCTCGACGGCGCGGGCGCCCGGTCCGGCGGCGGACGTCTCCAGAACGCTCACGGGAGCCTCCTCGTGCGGGTGGTCAGCAGCAGCCACAGCAGGTACGGCCCGCCGATGACCGCGGTGACCAGCCCGGCGGGCAGCTCCAGCGGCGCGGCGACGGTCCGCCCGAGCAGGTCGGCCAGCAGGACGACGAGTGCTCCCGCCAGCGCCGCGCCCACCACCGGCACCACACGCGGGCCGGCGGCCTTGCGGGCGATCTCCGGAGCCAGGAGCGCGACCAGCCCGAGCGGGCCGGCGGTCGCCACCGCCAGGCCGGCCGCCACGACCGCGGTGGCGATCACGGCCAGCCGGATCCGGCCCACGCGGGCGCCCAGGCCGATCACGACGGCGTCGGCCAGCCGCAGCAGCCGCAGCTGGCGGCCGAGGACGACGGCGACGGGCAGCACGACGGCCAGCGCGACGACCAGCACCAGGACCGACGTCGGCGAGCGGCTGTTGAGGCTCCCGATCGTCCACGGGAAGGCACGGTTGGCGTCGTCGATCGGGGCCCGGGCGAGCATCAGCTGGGTGACGGCCCCGAGCGTGGCGCCCACCCCCAGGCCGACGACGAGGAAGCGGTAGCCCTGCCGGCCGGCGCCACCGGCCAGGCCGAGGGCCAGCGCCGCCGCCGTCGCGGAGCCGACCAGGGCGAACGCGGACGGGGTGACCGTCGTCGACACGGCCACGACGCTGGCCACGGCGAAGGCCGTCGCGCCGTCGTTGAGGCCGACCGTGTCCGGGGTGGCCAGCCGGTTCCGGGCGAGGGTCTGCAGGAGCACCCCGGCGACGCCCAGTGCTGTGCCCACCGCGAGCCCGGCGGTGATCCGCGGCAGCCGCAGCTCCTGCACCAGGAGCACGTCCCGGGGGGAGCCCGAGCCGAACACCGCCGGGAGGGTGGCCGACAGCGGGATCCGCGCCGTCCCGGTGGCGAGGCCGGTGGCGACCGTGGCCACGACCAGCGCGGCCAGCACGGTGGCCGTGACGAACGCGCGCCGGTCGAGCAGCAGCGACCGGCCGAGCAGCCCGAGCCGCCAGGTGCCCGGCGGCGCGGGAGCGGTCACGGTGTCCCCTGGTCCGGCCCCGCGGCGCGCTCCGCTCCTCGCTCGTGCCTCGCCGCGATGCTCACGCACCTGTCCGCTCACAGCGCCGGCATCCGGGTCGAGCGGACCACGGCCACGAGGACCGGCGCGCCGATGAGCGCGGTCACGACGCCCAGCGGCATCTCGTAGGGCCGCACCAGCAGGCGGGACACGACGTCGGCGACGAGGACGACGGCCGGCCCCAGCAGGACCGTCACGGCCAGCACCCGGCGCAGGTCCGGGCCGACCAGCGCTCGGGCGAGGAACGGCACCACCAGGCCGACGAACACGATCGGGCCCGGGCGGCGACCGCACCGCCGACGAGCAGCGCGGTGGCCGCCATCGCCACGGCGCGGGTCCGGGCCGGGCGGTGCCCCAGCCCCTGGGCGACGGTGTCCCCGAGCGCGAGGGCCGACAGCGCCCGCGAGGCGAGCACGGCGAGCACGAGCCCCGCCGCCAGGACGGGCCCCACCTGGGTCAGCGTGTCGAGGTCCCGGCCGGCCACCGAGCCGACCGTCCAGAAGCGGACCTCGTCGGCGGTCCGCTGGTCCAGGAGGAGCAGGACGGACGTCGCGGCGCCCAGCAGCGAGGACAGCGCGGCGCCGGCCAGGACGAGCCGGATGGGGTCGTCCCCGGTCCCGCGCAACCGGGCGGCTCCCAGGGCGAGGGCGCACCCCGCCCCGGCGCCCAGCACGGCGACCCACGGAGCGACCGTGGCGGCGCCGGCGCCGGAGGCGATCACGACGACGACCGCGAACGACGCGCCCTGGCTGACGCCGAGCAGGCCGGGCTCGGCCAGCGGGTTCCGGGCGGCGGTCTGCAGCACCGCGCCCGCCACGCCGAGCGCGAGGCCGACCGCGACGGCGACGACGGTCCGGGGGACCCGCAGCTGCAGGACGGCGAAGCGTGCGTCGACGTCCCCCGAGCCGACGAGGACGCCCAGCGCCCGGGCGGGCCCGACCTGCCCGGCGCCGAACAGCAGGCTGCCCGACACGGCGAGGACGAGGACGGCGGCGGCCGGGACGAGGCCGCGCAGCAGCCGTCGGTCCACGTGTCCCCCTGTCGATACCGGCCTTGTCAGATCCGCCTTAGGTGAGGCTAACCTACCGCCGCGACGCCGTCGGACCTGTCGTCCCGCCCCACCGAACCCGGAGGACCACCCGTGAACCACCTGCCCTCGGCGCTGCGGCGCCGGGCCCTGCCCACCGTCACGGTGGCTGCCGTCGCCCTCGTCCTGACGGCCTGCGGCAGCGACGACGACTCCTCCGGCTCCTCGGGCAGCGGCGAGGCCGCCGCCCAGGAGGTCTCGGTCAGCACGCTCTACGGCGAGGTGACCGTCCCGGCCGGGCCGGAGCGCGTCGTCACGCTCGCCGAGAGCGCCCTCGACGTCGCGCTGTCGGTGGGGGTGACGCCCGTCGGCACGGCGGCCAGCCGCGGCGGCGACTCCGCACCGGCCTACCTCGGGGAGGATGCCGCGGACATCCCGATCGTCGCGACGGTCTCCGAGCCCAACCTCGAGGCGATCCTGGAGGCCGAGCCGGATCTCATCCTCGCCGCGGGCGGGCTGGCGCAGGAGCAGTACGACGCGCTGTCGGCGATCGCGCCCACGATCGTCCCCGAGGCCTCGACGGGCGGGGACTGGCAGGCGCCGCTGCACACCTACGCCGAGGCGCTCGGCGCCGACGACCAGCTCACCGAGGAGCTCGACGCCGTCGAGGAGCGTGCTGCCGCGCTCGCCGGGGAGGGTGGGTTCGGGGGCAGCGCCGCCGTCATCCGGTGGATGGCCAACGGCCCGCTGATGATGAACGCGAACCTGATGCCGGGTTCGCTGCTCCAGGCCGCGGGGGCCACCCCGATCCAGGTCGCGGCCGACCTGGGCAGCCGCCCGCACAGCGACCCGCTGTCGCTGGAGAACCTCGCCGAGGTGGACGCCGACCGGCTGTTCGTCGCAGCCTTCGGCGCCGACGGCCCGGGCGCGCTCGAGGCCGCCCGGTCGCAGCCGGCCTTCCAGCAGCTCGCCGCCGTGCAGAGCGGAGACGTGGTCGAGGTCGACGGCTCGGTGTGGAGCAGCGCCTCCGGCCCGATCGCCGCGGACCTGGTCATGGACGACCTGGAGGCGGCCGCCGCCTGAGCGGGCGACGGGTCCCGCTCCCCCGGTCGCCGGCCCTCTGCTCGCCTCCCCCGCCCGGGCCGCACGCTCCGCCCTGCGCTGATCCGCGCGGATCAGGTGACCTGATCGTGGCGCGTCCTCCCTCACGGTGTGCGGTGAGGGAGGACGCGCTGCGGTGAGGGAGGACGACGTCTCGTGGGGTCGCGGCGCGTTCCACGTGGAACCGCCGTGACGCCGCTCACGACGCGCCCGACTCTGGTCGCGGCAGCCCGCGCGCGCGGGTTAGATCGTTGCGCATGTGCGGCCTCTCCGGCGAGATCAGGTTCGACGGCACCCTCGCCGACACCACCGCGGTGGGGCGGATGGTCGACCAGCTCGTCCCCCGCGGCCCCGACGGCCAGGGCATGTGGAGCGCCGGCCGAGTGGCCTTCGGGCACCGCCGGTTGTCGGTCATCGACCTCTCCGCGGCCGGGGGCCAGCCGATGGTCGACAACGAGCTCGGCCTGACGGCGGTCTTCAACGGCTGCATCTACGACTACAAGGAGCTGCGCGCCGAGCTCGAGGGCCACGGCTACCGGTTCTTCTCCACCAGCGACACCGAGGTGATCCTCAAGGGCTACCACCACTGGGGCACCGACGTCGTCGACCACCTGCACGGCATGTTCGTGTTCGCGATCCACGAGCGCGACACCGGCCGGGTGGTCCTGGGCCGCGACCGGCTGGGCATCAAGCCGCTCTACCTCGCCGAGACGCCGGGGCGGCTCCGCTTCGCCTCGACGCTGCCCGCACTCCTGCGCGCCGGTGAGGTCGACACCTCCATCGACCCGGTCGCGCTGCACCACTACCTGACCTGGCACGCCGTCGTCCCGGCGCCGCGGACCCTGCTCAACGGCGTCCGCAAGCTGCCCCCGGCGACCGTCCGCGTCCTCGAGGCCGACGGCACCAGCCGCGAGCACCGGTACTGGGCGCCGACCTACGAGCGCCGCGCCGAGCACGCCAACTGGTCGGCCCGCGACTGGGAGGACGCGATCGAGGAGGCGCTGCGGGTCGCCGTGCGGCGGCGGCTGGTGGCCGACATCCCGGTCGGCGTCCTGCTCTCCGGCGGGCTGGACTCCAGCCTCATCGTCGGCCTGCTCGCCCAGGAGGGCCAGACCGACCTGGCGACCTACAGCATCGGCTTCGAGTCGGTCGGCGGCCGGGAGGGCGACGAGTTCCAGTACTCCGACGTCATCGCCGAGCGGTTCGCGACGAACCACCACCGGATCCGGGTCGGCTCCGACGAGCTGGCCGGCGCGCTGGGGCACGCGATCGGCGCGATGGCCGAGCCGATGGTCAGCCACGACGTCGTCGCCTTCGACCTGCTGTCGGAGCGGGTCAGCGAGTCGATCCGCGTGGTCCAGTCCGGCCAGGGCGCCGACGAGGTGTTCGCCGGCTACCACTGGTACCCGCCGCTGGCCGGGGTGCCCCGCGGTGAGGCGGTGGACCGCTACGCCTCGGCGTTCTTCGACCGCACGCACGCCGACCTGCTGCGGGTCGTCGCGGACCGGTACGCCCTCGACGAGGACGTCAGCCGGGCGTTCGTGGCCGCCCACATGGAGGCGCCCGGCGCGGAGACGGCCGTGGACGCCGCGCTGCGCCTGGACAGCGAGATCATGCTCGTCGACGACCCGGTGAAGCGGGTCGACAACATGAGCATGGCGTGGGGCCTGGAGGCCCGCGTGCCCTTCCTCGACCACGACCTGGTGGAGCTCGCCGCCGCCTGCCCGCCGGAGCTCAAGCTGGCCGACGGCGGCAAGGGGGTGCTCAAGGCCATCGGGCGCCGGATCATCCCGCCCGAGGTCATCGACCGGCCCAAGGGCTACTTCCCGGTGCCGGCGATCACCCACCTCGAGGGCAAGGTCCTCGACCTGGTGCGCGACGCGCTCAGCACCGACGCCGCGCGCGACCGCGGCCTGTTCCGGCCCGACTACGTCAGGAGCCTGCTCGGCGACCCCAACGGGGACCTCACGCCGCTGCGGGGCAACAAGCTCTGGCAACTGGGGCTGCTGGAGCTGTGGCTGCAGAACCACGGGGTCTGAGGAGCGCACCCGCCGTGACTCCCCACATCGCCGGACACCGGCGCCGGACCCCGGTCGCGTCCACCCCCGCCCTCACCAGCCGGTCCTGGCACCAGCCCTCGGCGCGCGAGCTCGAGGGCATGGCCAGCGACGTCGTCGCCGATCTGGGCTGGGGCCGGCTGGTGTTCGGCCAGACCTTCCGCGACCTGAGCGGCATCGTGCACGCCCTGCGGGCGGAGGAGACCGGACGGCGGGACATCTGCGTCTACCCCCGCGATCCGCAGGTCCTCGTCGGCATGGCCCCCGACGAGCTGTTCATCGACCCGTCGCTGACCTACCGCCTCGACCTGCACCGCTACCGGCCGCGCCCCGACGTCATCCGCGGCGTCTTCGTGCGCACGGTGACCTCGCAGGCGGAGATGGAGGTGATCGACGACCTGTACGCGCGCAACGGGATGGTCGCCGGTGACCCGGAGATCATGTGGGCCAACCACCGCACCCGCACCTACACCTACCTCGTCGCCGAGGACACCAGGACGCGGAAGATCGTCGGCACGGTCACCGGCGTCGACCACGTGCTGGCGTTCGGGGACCCGGAGGGCGGCACCAGCCTGTGGTGCCTCGTGGCGGACAGGCAGGACGCACCGCCGGGGACCGGGGAGGCGCTCGTGCGCGTGCTGGCCGAGCGGTACGCCGCCCGAGGCCGCGCCTACCTGGACCTCTCCGTCATGCACGACAACACCCCGGCGATCACGCTCTACCGGAAGCTCGGCTTCACCCGCGTGCCCGCCGTCTGCGTCAAGAGCAAGAACCCCATCAACACGCCGCTGTTCGCCTCCCGGCCGCCGGGGCTGGACAAGCTCAACCCCTACGCGACGATCATCGCGGAGGAGGCGCTGCGCCGCGGCGTCCGCGTCGAGGTCACCGACGCCGAGTGGGGCGAGATGCGCCTGACGCTCGGCGGCCGCTCGGTGCTCACGCGGGAGTCCCTGTCGGAGTTCACCACCGCCGTCGCCCTGAGCCGCTGCGACGACAAGCGGGTGACCCGGCGGATCATGCGCCGCGCCGGGGTCCGCGTGGCCCGGGGGGCGCTGGCCGTCGAGGGCGACCTGGACGAGGCCCGTGCCCTGCTGCGCGACGTCGGGGACGTCGTCGTCAAACCCGCCCGCGGCGAGCAGGGGCGTGGCATCACGGTCGGGGTGCGGGACGACGAGGGGCTGGACCGCGCCGTCGCCCTGGCCCTCCAGTTCTGCCCCGACGTCCTGGTCGAGGAGCTCGTGCCCGGGCAGGACCTGCGCGTCGTCGTCATCGACCGGCAGGTGGTGGCCGCCGCCGTGCGGCGCCCGGCCGAGGTCATCGGCGACGGGCGTCACCCGGTGGCCGACCTCGTCCGCTCCACCAGCCGGCGGCGCGAGCGGGCGACCGGCGGGGAGTCCCGCATCCCGCTGGACGACACCACCAGGGCGGTGGTCGCCGAGGCCGGCTACGCCATGGACGACGTCCCGCCCCACGGGGAGCGCGTGCCGGTCCGGCGGACGGCGAACCTGCACACCGGCGGGACCATCGAGGACGTCACCGACCGCCTCCACCCCGTGATCGGCGAGGCCGCCGTCCGCGCGGCGGAGGCGCTGGGGATCCCCGTGACGGGCATCGACTTCCTCGTCCCCGCCGTCGACGGGCCCGACTACGTCTTCATCGAGGCCAACGAGCGCCCGGGGCTGGCGAACCACGAGCCGCAGCCGACCGCCGAGCGCTTCGTCGACCTGCTCTTCCCCGAGACCCGCCGCCGCTGACGCACGGCCGGAGCCTGGAGGGGCGCATGGCCTACGTGCTGGCCGCGGTCGGTGGCGCGCTCGGCGCGCTGGCCCGCTGGGGCGTGGACGCCGCACTCCCCTCCCCCGCCCCGGGCTGGCCGTGGGCGACGCTGCTGGTGAACCTGACCGGCTGCCTGCTGCTGGGTGTGCTGCTCGGTGCCGTGCTCCCCCGGTTCCCCCGGCACGCCTGGCTGCGGCCACTGCTGGCCACCGGCGTCCTCGGGGGCTACACGACCTACTCGACGTTCGCCGTCGACGTCGTCCGGCTGGTCGACGCCGGAGCGGTGGGCACGGCGGCCGGGTACGTGGTCGCCTCCGTCGTGGGCGGCGTCCTCGCCACGGCGGCCGGGGTCCGGCTGGGACGGCGCGCGTGACGGTCCTCCTCGTCGTCCTGGGCGCGGCGCTCGGCGCTCCCCTGCGGCTGCTCGCCGAGCGGGTGGCCGTCGCACGGCGGGGCCGGGGCAGCGTGCTGGGGACGCTCACCGTCAACGTGGCCGGGTCCCTGGTCCTCGGGGCGCTGCTCGGCGCAGGGGACGCGCCGGCCGGGGTCGTCGCGCTGGTCGGCACCGGCTTCTGCGGCACGCTGACGACGTTCTCCACGTTCGGCGCCGACGTCGTCCGGCTGGTCGAGGAGCGCGTCGATGGCCGGGCGTGCGCCTACCTGGCCGGGACCCTCGTCCTCGGGCTGGGTGCCGCCGCCGCCGGATATGTGGCAGCCGCCGCTGTCTGACCGCGGGCCGCTGGGTAGGGTCGCGGTCGGTATGTCCGACACTCCGGAGCACCAGACGCGGGCGGAGAGCCCGGTGGTCGTCGTGGCCAACCGACTCCCCGTCGACCAGGTCACCGACCCCGACGGCAGCACCCGCTGGCAGCGCAGCCCCGGCGGCCTCGTCACCGCGCTCGAGCCCTTCGTGGCCGGCCGCGGCGGAGCGTGGGTCGGCTGGTCCGGCTCCGCCGGGCCCGCGCCCGAGCCGTTCGAGTCCGGCGGCATCTCGCTGGTCCCGGTCGAGCTCAGCGAGGAGGAGGTCGACCGCTACTACGAGGGCATGTCGAACGCCTCGCTGTGGCCGCTCTACCACGACGTCGTCGAGAAGCCCGAGTACCACCGGACCTGGTGGGACACCTACGTGCAGGTCAACAAGCGGTTCGCCGACCGTGCCGCCGAGGTGGCCGGCGAGGGCGCGATCGTCTGGGTGCACGACTACCAGCTCCAGCTGGTGCCGGCGATGCTGCGCCAGCGCCGTCCCGACGTCACGATCGGGTTCTTCCTGCACATCCCCTTCCCGCCCTACGAGCTGTTCACCCAGCTCCCCTGGCGATCGGCGATCGTGGAGGGGCTGCTCGGTGCCGACCTGGTCGGCTTCCAGCTGCCGAGCGCCGCGAGCAACTTCGTGCAGCTCGCCCGCCGGCTGCACGACCTGCCCGCCCGCAAGCAGGAGATCACCTACGACGGCCGCACCGTGTCGGCGCGCGCGTTCCCCATCTCCATCGACGTCGAGTCGTTCGACCGGCTGGCGAGCTCCCCCGACGTGGTCGCCCGGGCGGCGGAGATCCGCAAGGAGCTGGGTGATCCCGACAAGATCATCCTCGGGGTCGACCGGCTCGACTACACCAAGGGCATCGCCGTCCGGCTCAGCGCCTTCCAGGAGCTGCTGGAGGACGGCGTCGTCGAGGCGCCGACGACGGTCTTCGTGCAGGTGGCCACCCCGAGCCGCGAGCGGGTCGAGCACTACGTGCACATGCGGGAGACCATCGAGCAGCAGGTCGGCCACATCAACGGCATCTACGGCACCCTCGGCGGCCCGGCGGTGCACTACATCAACCAGTCGGTGCCGCGCGAGGAGCTGGTCGCGCTGTACCGGGCGGCGGACGTCATGCTCGTGACGCCCTACCGCGACGGCATGAACCTGGTGGCCAAGGAGTACGTCGCCGCCCGCGGGGACCTCGGCGGCACCCTGGTGCTGTCGGAGTTCGCCGGCGCCGCTGCCGAGCTCAAGCAGGCGTTCCTGGTCAACCCGCACGACATCGCCGGGGTGAAGAGCCAGCTGGTCCGCGCGCTGCGGGCCGAGCCCGAGGAGAGCGCCAAGCGCATGCGCGCCATGCGCCGGCACCTGTTCAAGAACGACCTCGACCACTGGGCCTCCTCCTTCTTCAGCGCCTTGAAGGCCCAGGCGTGACCGTGCCCCCGGCCGAGCTCGCCGCCGCACTCCCCCGGCTGGCCGCCCGCCGTCCCCTGCTCGTCGCCAGCGACTACGACGGCGTGCTCGCCCGGCTGCGCGACGACCCGTCCGCCGCCGTCCCGGAGCCGGGGGTGGCCGAGGTGCTCGCTCGGCTGGCCGACCACGACGGCGTCACGGTCGCGCTGGTGAGCGGTCGGGGCGTGGCCGACCTGCAGGAGACCAGCGGGCTCTCTGGCCCCTACCGCTGGGTCGGCAGCCACGGGGCCGAGTTCGACGGGCCGATCCCGGCGGAGCTGGCCGGCCGCCGCGACGATCTGGCCGCACGGCTGGCGCCGCTGGTCGAGGCCACGCCCGGGGCGCGGCTCGAGGTGAAGCCGGCGAGCGTCGCGGTGCACGTCCGGCCGGTGACCGACCGGACCGCCGCCGGCGCCCTGCTGGCCCGTGCGCACGAGGTCGCCGCTGCCGGGGCGGCCCAGGGCGAGTTCACGCTCAAGCCGGGCAAGGACGTGCTCGAGGTCGCCGTGACCGACGCCGACAAGGGCAGTGCCGTCCGCCGTCTGCGCGAGGAGCTGGGCGCCGCCGCGGTCCTCTACCTGGGTGACGACCTCACCGACGAGGACGCGTTCGGTGTCCTCGGCGCCGAGGACCTCGGGGTGAAGGTGGGGCCCGGGGAGACGATCGCGACGGCCCGGGTGGCCGATCCGGAGGGTGCCATCGCCCTCCTGGCAGCGCTGGACGACGCGCTGCGGCAGCCCGCCGGCTGACGCCGCGCCGGATGGCCGGGGACGACCGCCCCGGTCCCCCACTCCCCCACGCCGATCCGGCACTCCGGGGTCCCCCGCCGGGACTACCCGACACCCGCCTCGACCTGCGGAGACGTCGGGAGGCACGCGCCGCAGGTCGCGACCGCCGGTCGGGACCCCGTCGACAGGTCGACATCGGCGCGGCAGGTGACCCGGTGCAATCACCACAGTTCCGTCACTGACGGCGTGGGGCGGTGAGTCGTCGGTGAGTCGCCGCGCAGGATGGCGCCTCCGCTCCGCCGTGCCCACTCCCTGGAGACCGTCGTGTCCCTCTCTGCCGTTCCTCCTCCCCCCGGTCGTCCCGCCGGCTGGTTCGCCGACCGGCCCCTGGCGGTGAAGTTCGGGATCCTCGTCGGCGTCGTCGTCCTCGCGCTGTCCGCGCTGCTGTCCACGGTGCTCGTGGGCAACGGGACGGTGCGCGACGAGACCGCCCAGCTGCAGGACCTGGCCGACGCGGAGAGCCTCGTCCTCCAGCTCGACACCCGGGCCAGCGAGCTCAAGGTCGACGGGTTCAAGGCGCTGGTGCGCGACGTCCCGGCCGAGCAGCTGGCGGAGCTGGCCGACGACATCGCCACCCCCGAGGGCATCATCGCGGAGCTGAACGCCATCCCGCTCGAGGGTGCGGCCGCGGCGGCCGTCGCCGAGCTGCAGGCCAGCTTCGGCGCGTACACCGACGCCATCCAGGCGTTCGTGGACGGGGCCGTGGCCGACCAGGCCGCCATGCGCGTCCGGTGGGAGGAGATCCAGGCCGCCAACGACCTGACCGACAGCGCCGTGGGGACGGCGAAGGACGCCCTCATCGCCGCTCGCGACGCCGGCGAGGCGAGCCTCCAGGACGCCATCAGCCGCGCGGAGCGGATCAGCCTGCTCGTCGCCGCCGGCGCGGTGCTCCTCATCCTCGGGATCAGCTGGCTCATCGCGCGGTCCATCACCCGCCCGGTGCAGCGGGTCCAGGTCGCGCTGCAGGCCCTGGCCGCGGGTGACCTGACCGCGACCACCGGTGTCACGTCGCGCGACGAGGTCGGCCAGATGGCCCTGGCGCTCGAGGCCGCGCAGGCCAGCCTCCGTGAGGTGATGGCCGGTGTCGCGGCGTCGGCGCACGCCGTCGCGGTGTCGTCGGAGGAGCTGTCGGCGTCGTCGGCGCAGATCTCGGCGTCGGCCGAGGAGACCTCGGTGCAGTCCGGTGTCGTGGCCGGTGCGGCGGAGGAGGTGTCGCGCAGCGTGGCGACGGTGGCCGCCGGCGCCGAGCAGATGGGTGCCTCGATCCGGGAGATCTCGCAGAACGCCGCGGAGGCCTCGGAGGTGGCCATGCGCGCGGTGAGCGCCGCGGAGGCCACCACGGTGACGGTGAACAAGCTCGGCGAGTCGTCGATCGAGATCGGCAACGTGGTCAAGGTGATCACCTCGATCGCGGAGCAGACGAACCTGCTGGCGCTGAACGCCACGATCGAGGCGGCCCGGGCCGGTGAGGCGGGCAAGGGCTTCGCCGTGGTGGCCAACGAGGTCAAGGAGCTGGCCCAGGAGACGGCCAAGGCCACGGAGGACATCGCCCGGCGGGTGCAGGCGATCCAGGGCGACACCACGGCCGCCGTGGCTGCGATCGGGGAGATCTCGCAGATCGTCGCGCAGATCTCCGACCGGCAGACCACCATCGCCTCGGCGGTGGAGGAGCAGACCGCGACCACCAGCGAGATGTCGCGGTCGGTCGGCGAGGCCGCCGGTGGGTCGGGGCAGATCGCCGACAACATCGTCGGCGTCTCCACCGCCGCGGAGACGACCACCCGGGCCCTGACGCAGACCCGGCTCGCCGTGGACGAGCTGTCGCGGATGGCCGCCGGCCTGCAGGGCGCGGTGGGCCGCTTCACCTACTGAGGGGGCACACACCGCCCGACGGCGTGGAGGGGAGCGCGGAACCGGATGACCGGTTCCGCGCTCTCGCCGTCTCCAGCCCCTCGACCCGGCTCGTCACGCGTTCGTGAATGGTCGGCGGAACCATTCCGTGTCGACACATCGACCCCTGGCGGACGGTGATCGGACCATTTCGCGACACGGGCCCGTACCTGCTACAGGAATGCCTTTCCCCGGTCTCGTGATGTCGCAGAATCGCATCAGCACCTCCTCTGTCCCGCAGTGTGGCGGGACACCGGGGCGCCCACCCGTACGTGACCGTCTCCCTGGAGCCCCGTCGTGAAGACCCCGTCCCCCGCACCCGCCCGCTGGTTCGCCGACCGGCCGATCGCCGTCAAGATCGGTGCCGCGCTGGCCGTCCTGGTGCTCGTCGCCGTCGCGATGGCCGTCCTCGCCGTCAGCCGCCTCTCGGCCGTCAACACGGCCGCGGCCCGGATCAACGAGAACGTGGTGACCCTGGCCACCCTGGCCGACATCCAGCGGTCGTGGCAGGGCGACCGGTCCCGGTACAACTCCTACGCCCTGGCCGACGAGCCGACCCGGCAGGAGCTGCGCGCGGACCTGACCGAGCGCCGCGCCACCATCGAGGCCCAGCTGGACGCCTACGCCGAGGTCACGGTCAACCGCGAGGCCTTCGACGCCTTCCGGGAGGACGTGGAGGGGTACTACGCCGTGGCCGAGGGGCAGCTGCTGCCGGCGGCGGACGCCGGCGACCTGGCCCGCGCCGGGCAGCTGATCACCGGGCCGCTGCAGGGCTTCTCGGACACGATCATGGACGAGTACAGCGCCATGCAGGAGCGCCGCGTCGCCGCCGGGCAGGCCGACACCGACGACGCCGCGGGGATCGTCGAGGCCGCCGTCCTGACGCTCTGGACGGCGCTGGCTGCCGGCATCCTCGTCGCGGGCGCGCTGACCGTGGTCGTGGTCCGCCGGATCACCTCCACCGTCCGCTCCGTGCAGGGCTCGGTGGAGGCGCTGGCCCGCGGCGACCTGACCGTCGCCCCCGAGGTGCGCGGCCGGGACGAGCTCGGGCGCATGGCCGAGGCGCTGGCCGCGGCCCAGGAGGGCCTGCGCGACGTCATGGCGACCGTCGTGGGTGCCGCCGACGCGGTGGCCGCCTCGTCGGAGGAGCTGTCGGCGTCGTCGGCGCAGATCTCGGCCTCGGCCGAGGAGACGTCGGCCCAGTCGGGCGTGGTCTCCTCGGCGGCGGAGGAGGTCAGCCGAAACGTGCAGACCGTTGCCGCCGGCGCGGAGCAGATGGGTGCGTCGATCCGCGAGATCTCCCAGAACGCCAACGAGGCGGCGCGGGTGGCCGCGGCGGCGGTGGTGGAGGCGGAGACGACGACCGGCCAGATCAGCAGGTTGGGCCAGTCCTCGCGCGAGATCGGCGACGTCGTCAAGGTGATCACCTCGATCGCCGAGCAGACCAACCTGCTGGCCCTGAACGCCACCATCGAGGCCGCCCGGGCCGGTGAGGCGGGCAAGGGCTTCGCCGTGGTGGCCAACGAGGTCAAGGAGCTGGCCCAGGAGACGGCCAAGGCCACGGAGGACATCGCCCGCCGGGTCGAGGCGATCCAGGGCGACACCACCGGAGCCGTGGCCGCGATCGGCCGGATCAGCGACGTGATCGGGCAGATCAACGACTACCAGCTGACCATCGCCAGTGCCGTGGAGGAGCAGACGGCCACGACCAGCGAGATGAGTCGCTCGGTCAGCGAGGCCGCGCAGGGGTCCGGTCAGATCGCCGACAACATCACCGGCGTCTCCACGGCTGCGGACTCCACCACCCAGGCGCTGACCCAGACCCGGGCCGCCGTCGACGAGCTGTCGCGCATGGCCGCCGACCTGCGCACGACGGTGGGGCGGTTCAGCTTCTGACCGCCGGAGGTGGCCGCCGGCGCACGCGGCGGCCACCTCCCCATCGTTGCGCCTGGTGCGCCATCACGGGCAGGTGGAACGGTCACCGCCATGTGCTCCGGCGCCGTGTCGACAGGGCAGAGAATGCTCGTCGAAATCGATCACCCGGGATGTCGACTCCGTTGTCTAACCGTTGTGAACGCCGTTCCGCGACACTCCGAGAATGTTTTGTCCCACACATTGTCGCCGCTCTAGCTTCTGCGTCGTCGCCGGCTCACCCCGGCACCTCGACCCGCGTCTGAACGGGTCGGTCCTCTCCCTTGAGTGCGATCGGAAGTGTGTGTGGTGGCAGCGAACGGTGGTGCGCGGCGTGTCCTGGCGAACATGTCGGTGTCCCGGAAGATCCTCGCGTCGGTGTCGGTCGCGGTCGTCGCCGGCGTGTCCGTCGGCGTGGTCGGCGTCGTCTCCCTGAACTCGGCGGCCGACGCGGCCGCCGACAGCTACGAGAAGAGCACCCGTGCCCTCGTCGAGGTCGACGAGATGCGGTCCCAGTTCCTCGAGCTCCAGCTGGACCAGGCGATGGCCTACATCCAGGGCATGAGCGGCGGCGCGGGTGCGGCGGAGTACGCCCGGTCCTCCGCGGCGGCCGGCGTCGCCGTCGGTGAGGCAGCGCAGCGGTACCTGGCCACGTCCCCCACGGCCTCGCAGCTCGAGACCGCCACCGCCCTGAACGACACCTACGGGAGCTGGAGCGACCTCAACGCGCAGGTCCTCGCGGCCACCGCGGCAGGTGACACCGCCACCTCGGGCGCGCTGTACGCGCAGTCCCAGCAGCTGCTCCCCCAGATCGGCAGCGACATCGAGGCGCTGCTGACGTCCGAGACGGACGAGGCCGCCGCCGCTGCTGCCTCGGTCTCCGACACGGCGTCGGCCGCCCGCACGGCCCTGGTCGCCGTGATCGTCCTCGGGGCGCTGCTGGCGTTGGGTCTGGGGTGGCTGGTGTCGCGGTCGATCCGTCGGACGCTGCTGGCGGTGCAGTTCGTGGCCGAGGGGATCGCCGCCGGTGACCTGACCCGCAGCACCGGGATCGACCAGGGTGACGAGCTGGGCCGCACCGCGGCGGCGCTGGACTCCGCGCAGGCCGAGCTGCGGTCGGTGATGGCCTCGGTGGTCGCCTCCGCCGACGCCGTCGCGGCCTCCTCCGAGGAGCTCTCCGCCTCCTCCGCCCAGATCTCCGCCTCGGCCAACGAGACGTCGGCCCAGTCCGGTGTCGTGGCCAGCGCCGCGGAGGAGGTCAGCCGGAACGTGCAGACCGTCGCCGCCGGCGCCGAGCAGATGGGTGCCTCGATCCGGGAGATCGCGACCAACGCCGCGGAGGCCTCCGACGTGGCCGCCCGCGCCGTCACCGCCGCGGAGACGACGACGGCGACGGTGGCGAAGCTGGGCGAGTCCTCGGCGGAGATCGGCAACGTGGTCAAGGTGATCACCTCGATCGCGGAGCAGACGAACCTGCTGGCGCTGAACGCCACGATCGAGGCCGCGCGCGCCGGCGAGGCCGGCAAGGGCTTCGCGGTGGTGGCCAACGAGGTCAAGGAGCTGGCCCAGGAGACCGCGAAGGCCACGGAGGACATCGCCCGCCGGGTGCAGGCCATCCAGGGCGACACCACCGCCGCGGTGGCCGCGATCGGGGAGATCTCGCAGATCGTCGCGCAGATCTCCGACCGGCAGACCACCATCGCCAGTGCGGTGGAGGAGCAGACGGCGACCACCAACGAGATGTCCCGCTCGGTGCAGGAGGCCGCGCAGGGCTCGGGTCAGATCGCCGACAACATCACCGGCGTCTCCACCGCCGCGGACTCCACCACCCAGGCCCTCACCCAGACCCGCACCGCCGTGGACGAGCTGTCCCGGATGGCCTCGGACCTCCGCTCCGCCATCGGGAGGTTCAGCTACTGAGGAGGGCCCGTCCAGGGGGCGGGGCCAGGTGGTGGGTCTCCCCCGCCGCCCACCAGGAATGACGAGGAGCGCTCGGCCCACCGGGCCGGGCGCTCCTCGGCATTCCGGCGGGTGTCGCCGTGTCGACAGCGCAGAGAATGGTCGTCGCACGATTCCCGGAAGTGTCGACATGACGCCGCGAAATCCATTGCGGGCTTCCGGCCGAATCATTTCCGACACGCCGCACAATTGCTTCTCCCCGGGGCTCCGATGGCCCACTCTCCTCGTGAACGCGGCCTCCGCCCGCGATCCCCTCCCCCCCCCGTTCCTGCCTTTCCCAGGAGACCGCGATGACCAGCCCCAGGAACTCCGTGCAGCCTGTCGGCGGCCCCCCCGCCGCCGGCTCCTCCCACTGGTGGGGCGACCGCAGCGTGAAGACCAAGATCCTCGGCACAGTGGCGGTCTCCGCCGTCATCACCGGCACCGTCGGGTTCATGGGCCTGCAGGCGCTGAGCGCGTCGGCGGACTCGGCGAACGCCCTCTACGAGGAGAACCTCCAGGGGGCGGTCGCCGCGGCCGACGTGGACGGCATCCTCAGCGACATCCGTGTCGCCACCCGCAACGCGCTGATCGCCAACACCCCGGCCGAGACGACCGAGAAGCTCCAGATCGCCGCGGACCTGCGGAACGACTTCGCCGAGGCCCTCACCGTGTACTCCGAGGGCGGCCTGGACGAGCGCCGCCAGGCGATCGTGGACGACGTCGAGGCCACCATGGAGGAGTTCGGCGCCTTCAACGACGGCGTGCTCGCCCCGCTGGCGATGGCCAACGACGTGCCCAGCTGGAACGAGGCGAACGACGCCCAGGGCGCGCCCCTGGTGCAGGTCCTCACCGAGGACGTGCAGCAGCTCCGTGGCCTGGAGATGACCGACGCGGCCGCGGCCCGTGACGACATCAGCTCGAGCTACGAGACCCAGCGGACCCTCGCCCTCGTGCTCATGGTCGCGGGCATCGCCGTCGCCGCCGGGATGGGCTGGTTCGTCGCCGCCGGCATCGCCCGCCAGGCGGCGCGCGTCGGGCTGGTCACCGCCGGGCTGTCGCGCGGCGACCTGACCGTCCGCAGCGGACTGGACACGAGCGACGAGCTCGGCGAGATGGGGAAGGCGCTGGACGCCGCCGTCGTCGAACTGCGCACCGTCATGTCCACCGTCGTGGGTGCCGCCGACGCGGTGGCCGCCTCGTCGGAGGAGCTGTCGGCGTCCTCGGCACAGATCTCGGCCTCGGCCGAGGAGACCTCCGCGCAGTCCGGCGTGGTCACCTCGGCGGCCGAGGAGGTCAGCCGCAACGTGCAGACCGTCGCCGCCGGCGCCGAGCAGATGGGCGCCTCGATCCGCGAGATCGCGACCAACGCCGCGGAGGCCTCCGACGTGGCCGCCCGCGCCGTCACCGCCGCGGAGACCACCACCGCCACCGTGGCCAAGCTGGGCGAGTCCTCGGCGGAGATCGGCAACGTCGTGAAGGTGATCACGAGCATCGCCGAGCAGACGAACCTGCTGGCGCTGAACGCGACCATCGAGGCGGCCCGGGCCGGCGAGGCGGGCAAGGGCTTCGCCGTGGTGGCCAACGAGGTCAAGGAGCTGGCCCAGGAGACGGCCAAGGCGACCGAGGACATCGCCCGCCGGGTGCAGGCCATCCAGGGCGACACGGGTGCGGCGGTGGCGGCGATCGGGGAGATCTCGCAGATCGTCGCGCAGATCGCCGACCGGCAGACGACGATCGCCAGCGCGGTGGAGGAGCAGACCGCCACCACCAACGAGATGGCCCGCTCGGTGCAGGAGGCCGCGCAGGGCTCGGGTCAGATCGCCGACAACATCGTCGGGGTGTCCTCCGCGGCCGAGTCGACCACGCAGGCGCTCACCCAGACCCGCACCGCGGTCGACGAGCTCTCCCGCATGGCCGCCGACCTGCGCACCACGGTGAGCCGCTTCAGCTACTGAACCACCGCGCCGGGGGGCGCAGGGAGAGAGCGCGGGACCGGCTTCCGGTCCCGCGCTCTCGCCTTTCCCGGCCATTTCGCGGAAGGCGTGGAATGGCGTCTTGTCGACTCCGGGGAGGAGGTCGCCGACCATTTTCCGGAGGCAGTACGACACGCCGTCACTTCGGGCTCCTGAACGTCCGGGATGTCGCAGGATCGCGGCGCACCACAGAGCACACCGTGGGCCGCTTCACCTACTGAGCCGCGGCTCCCCCACTCCCCCGACCAGGAAGAGCAGTCATGTCATCGCGCACCGCCGGCCGGACCATCGGGGTCCGCGGCTCCATCCTCGCCGTCGGCGCCGCAGGGATGGCCGCGGCCGTCGCGGTCGGTGGTTTCGCGCTCGCGGGCCTCGGCACGGCCGGAGGAGCCCG
Organism: Trujillonella endophytica; assembly: GCF_019799905.1. GTDB lineage: Bacteria > Actinomycetota > Actinomycetes > Mycobacteriales > Geodermatophilaceae > Trujillonella > Trujillonella endophyticus_A. Next base: position 235,435 of record NZ_JABGCI010000001.1, read on the forward strand.
CGAGCACGTGGCCGACCTCAACGACGCGCTGGGCCACGCGCAGCGGATGGAGTACTTCAACGCCGATGTCAGCGGCTGGCAGACGGCGTACGCCTGGGACGCCCGGCTGAGCGGCCCGGTCGTGGCGGTCCAGCCCACGAGCGCCAACCGGGCCGGCTTCCTGGACGTCGCCGACGGCCTCCGCGACGAGCTCGAGGCGATGCCGATGGAGCACCTCGACGCGCAGGAGGCGGCGCTCTACGAGCAGGTCCGCACCGAGTGGCAGGAGTTCTTCACCATCGACGACCAGGTCGTCGCGCTGTACGGCCGGGGCACGCCCGCCGACACGGCCGCTGCCGACGCCCTGATCCTCGGGCAGGGCTACGACATCTACTTCGGGATCATCGAGCTGACCGAGCAGCTCAAGGCATCCCTGGAGGACCGTGTCGCGGAGGCGACCGCCACGGCCGAGGCGCAGGAGTCCCGGACCCGGGCGACGATGATCGCCGTCATCGCGGTCGGGGCGTTGGTCGTCGCCGGTCTGGCGCTGGCCGTCGCCCGCAGGATCATGCGTCCCCTCAATGCGGTCGTCTCGGTCGCCGGCGCGCTCGCCGCTGGGGACCTGACCCGGCAGACGGGGGTCCGTCGGGACGACGAGGTGGGTCGCGCGGCAGCGGCGATCGACGGTGCCGTGGTCGAGCTGCGCACCGTGATGTCCTCGGTGGTGGGTGCCGCGGATGCGGTGGCGGCGTCGTCGGAGGAGCTGTCGGCGTCCTCGGCGCAGATCTCGGCCTCGGCGGAGGAGACCTCGGCGCAGTCCGGTGTCGTGGCCGGCGCGGCCGAGGAGGTGTCGCGCAGCGTGGCGACGGTGGCCGCGGGGGCCGAGGAGATGGGTGCCTCGATCCGGGAGATCGCCAGCAACGCGGCGGAGGCCTCGGAGGTGGCCCACCGCGCGGTGAGCGCGGCGGAGACGACGACGGCGACGGTGGCGAAGCTGGGTGAGTCCTCGGCGGAGATCGGCAACGTGGTCAAGGTGATCACCTCGATCGCGGAGCAGACGAACCTGCTGGCGCTGAACGCCACGATCGAGGCCGCGCGCGCCGGCGAGGCCGGCAAGGGCTTCGCGGTGGTGGCCAACGAGGTCAAGGAGCTGGCCCAGGAGACCGCGAAGGCCACGGAGGACATCGCCCGCCGGGTGCAGGCCATCCAGGGCGACACCACCGCCGCGGTGGCCGCGATCGGGGAGATCTCGCAGATCGTCGCGCAGATCTCCGACCGGCAGACCACCATCGCCTCGGCGGTGGAGGAGCAGACCGCGACCACCAACGAGATGGCCCGCTCGGTGCAGGAAGCCGCGCAGGGCTCGGGTCAGATCGCCGACAACATCACCGGCGTCTCGTCGGCGGCCGACTCCACCACGCAGGCGCTGACCCAGACCCGCACCGCCGTGGACGAGCTGTCCCGGATGGCGGCGGACCTGCGCACCACCGTGGGCCGCTTCACCTACTGATGGAGGACCCCACCGCCCCCCACCACTCGCAAGCTCGCGGCGGGCCCCTGCGGCGGGGCCACCGGCGGTGCCGAGTGGTGGGGGACGGTCCGGTTCAGATCGCGAGCCGGGCGCCGAGGGCGGCGAGCCGCTCGGCGGCCTCGGCGAGGACGGCGTCCTGCTTGCAGAACGCGAAGCGCACCAGCGACGGCGCGGCGGCCTGGTCGTCGTGGAAGACCCGCACCGGCACGCCGACCACGCCGGCCAGCTCCGGCAGGTCCCAGCACAGCGCCATCGCGTCGGTGTAGCCCAGCGGCGCGGCGTCGGCGGTGACGAAGTAGGTGCCGTCGGGGCGGTTGGTCGCGAAGCCGGCGGCCTCCAGCCCGCTCACGAGCAGGTCCCGCTTGCGCCCGAGGTCGGCCCGCAGGCCGTCGAAGTACTCGTCCGGCAGCGCGAGGGCCCGTGCCACGGCCGGCTGGAACGGCCCGCTGCCGACGAACGTCAGGAACTGCTTCACCGCGCGGACGGCGGCCACGAGCTCCGTCGGCCCGTGCACCCAGCCGACCTTCCAGCCGGTCACCGAGAACGTCTTGCCGGCCGAGGAGATGGTCAGCGTCCGCTCGGCCATGCCGGGCAGCGTCGCCATCGACACGTGCGCGACGCCGTAGGTCATGTGCTCGTAGACCTCGTCGGCGACCACCACGGCGTCGTGCTCGACCGCCAGCCGCGCGACGAGCTCCAGCTCGGCGCGGGTGAAGACCTTGCCGGTCGGGTTGTGCGGGGTGTTGAGCAGCACCACGCGGGTGCGGTCGGAGAACGCCGCCCGCAGCGCCGTCTCGTCGAGGGCGAAGTCCGGCGAGCGCAGGACGACGGTGCGCCGGGTCGCCCCGGCCAGCGCCACGGTGGCCGCGTAGCTGTCGTAGTACGGCTCGAAGGTGACCACCTCGTCGCCCGGCGTGGTGAGCGCGAGGACGGCGGCGGCGATCGCCTCGGTGGCGCCGACGGTGACCAGGACGTCCGCGGGGTCGACCCGGAGTCCGCGGAACCGCGCCTGGTGCGCGGCCACGGCTTCCCGGAGCGCGGGCACCCCGGCGCCCGGCGGGTACTGGTTGCCCCCACCGCGGATGGCGGCGACGGCGTCCTCCAGGAGTGAGGCCGGACCGTCGGTGTCCGGGAAGCCCTGCCCGAGGTTGATCGCCCCCGTGCGCGCGGCCAGCGCCGACATCTCGGCGAACACGGTGGTGGCGAAGGGCTGCATGCGCTCGGTCAGCGCGGCGCGCGGCAGGCTCACGGCGGCCAGTCTCCCACCGGGACCCGGGCACGGACGCCGTCCCGGTGGGTGGACCGCCGTCCCGGCCCGCGGGACGGCATGGGGCAGGGGTGGCTGCCGCGCACGGGTGGGGCGCGTGTAGATTCTCGGCCGGTCCTGAGTGCCAGCGCCAAGCCCCGGCTCGCTGGCCGGCAACCCTCTCCGTCGCGGGGTGCTCCGGGTGACGACCAGACCTGGATGCCGTGTTCCCCGGGTAAGGACGCGCAGGAGGCTCGAGTGGTCCTCCTACCGCCGGACCGGCCGCGGCGTCGCCACGTCCCGCCGCCGCAGATGCGGCGCACACCGCAGGGAGCCCGTCCGATGACCGACCTCATCCGTCGCCGCCGCGGCCGGCTGGCCGCCGCCACCCTCCTCGCGGTGGTGGGCGTCGCCGGCTGTTCCGACAGCGACTCGGGGGGTGGGGACGGCGGGAACGGCGGCGACTCCGCGGGCTCGATCATCGTGATCACCCCCAACCCGGTCGGCGGCAACAACTTCCTCGAGCTCGCCATCGAGGGCGCCGAGCGCGCCGCCGAGGAGGAGGGGCTCGAGCTCGACGTCTACGAGAGCAACGACCCGACGTCGATCCAGCAGAACGTCGAGGCCGCCGTCCGCGAGCAGCCCGACATCGTCATCGGCCTGACCTTCTCGCTGGAGGACGCCTTCGCGACGGTCCCGGAGGACAACCCGGACCAGCAGTTCCTGCTCGTCGACGGCTGCCCCGACCCGCAGCCGGAGAACGTCACCTGCGCCGCGTTCCGCGAGCACGAGGCCACCTACCTGGCCGGCGTCGAGGCCGGGCTGCTCACCCAGACCGGGCGGATCGGCGTCGTCGGCGCGCTGGACACCCCGTTCATCCGCCGCTGGGTCGACCCCTTCCTCGCCGGCGCCCAGAGCGTGAACCCGCAGGTCACCTCCACCCCCCTGTTCGTCGGTGGCGACAACCCGTTCGGTGACCCCGCCCGCGGCGGGGCGCAGGCCCAGGTGCTCGCCGACGGCGGGGCCGACCAGGTGCTGCTGGCGGCGTCCGGCAGCAACGTCGGCGCCTTCGAGGTGGCCTCGGCCGGCGGCTTCCAGGCCTACGGCGTCGACGTCAACGAGTGCCCGTCCGCTCCCGGCCAGGTCGTGGACAACGTGCTGAAGAACGTCGACGTGGCGCTGGCCGAGTCGGTCAGCGCGATCCTCGGCGGCGAGACCGGTGGCTCCCAGGTCTACGGCCTCGCCGAGGAGGGTGTCGGCCTCACCGGCCTGACCGAGGACGTGGCCGACTCCGGTTGCCTCATCGCCGAGCGCCAGGACGTCATCGACCAGCTGGAGCAGGTCCGTCAGCAGATCATCGACGGCACGATCACCGTGGACGACCCGGCCGCTGGATGACCGGCAGCACCGCCTCGGGCACGGCTCACGGCTCGGCCGCGGGGGCTCCCCCCGCGGCCGAGCTGCGTGGCATCACCAAGCGCTTCGGCCCCGTCCTCGCCGTCGACGGCGTGGACCTCGTCCTCGAGCGCGGCACCGTGCACGCCGTCGTCGGGGAGAACGGGGCCGGCAAGTCCACCCTCATGTCGGTGCTCTACGGCCTGCACCGGCCCGATGCCGGCCAGGTGCTGCGCGACGGCCGCGAGGTGCGGCTGTCCTCCCCGCTCGACGCCATCGCCGCCGGGCTGGGCATGGTGCACCAGAACTTCCGGCTCTTCGGCTCGCTGACCGTGGCCGAGAACGTCGTCTACCGCGCCGAGCCGCGCCGCTTCGGCGTCCTGGATCGCCGCGCCGCCGAGCGCCGGGTGGAGGAGCTCTCGGCCCGCATCGGCCTCGACGTCGACCCCACCGCGCGCGTCGACACGCTCCCGCTCGGCGTCCGTCAGCGGGTGGAGATCCTCAAGGCGCTGCACCGGCAGGCCGAGGTGCTGATCCTCGACGAGCCGACCGCCGTCCTCACCCCCGGCGAGGTCGACTCGCTGTTCGTCGTCGTCCGGCGGATGGCCGAGCAGGGGACGACGGTCGCCCTCGTCACCCACAAGGTCCGCGAGGTGCTCGAGGCGACCGACCGCGTGACCGTGCTCCGCGACGGCGTCGTCACCGCCCGCCTGACCACCGCGGAGACCACCGCCGGCGAGGTCGTCGAGGCGATGATCGGCCGCGGGCTCGTGCCCGCCGTCAACCCGCGCGGCGCCGTGTCCGGCGAGCCGGTGCTGGAGGTCTCCGGCGTCCGGATGCCGGCCGCACCGGGCGCCAGCCGCGTGCAGGACGTCTCGCTGCGGGTCTCCCCCGGCGAGGTCGTCGGCATCGCCGGTGTCTCCGGCAACGGCCAGCGGGAGCTGGTGGAGACCGTCGTCGGACTGCGCACCCCCGAGGCGGGCACCGTCCGGCTGCACGGCCGCGACCTCGGCGGCCTCGGCGTCCGCGAGCGCCGCGGGCTCGGGATCGCCTACGTCCCCGAGGACCGCCCCGGCGTCGGCACGGCCGCCGCCCTGTCGGTCGCCGACAACCTGGCGCTGGGCCACCACCGCAGCCCGCCGATCGGCCGTCGCGGCCGGCTCTCCCCCCGCGCCGCGCGCACGCAGGCGGCCGAGCTGGTCCGCCGGCTGGGCGTCAAGACCGCCGGCGTCGCCGTGCCGCTGAGCTCGCTGTCCGGCGGCAACGCGCAGAAGGTGGTGCTGGCCCGCGAGCTGCACCACGAGGCGGCGCTGCTGGTCGTCGAGCAGCCCACGCAGGGCGTCGACGTCGGCGCCGGCGAGGAGATCCACCGCCTGCTGCTGGAGTACCGCGCCCGCGGCGGCGCGGTGCTGCTCGTCTCCTACGAGATCAGCGAGCTGCGGGCGCTCGCGGACCGGGTGCTGGTCATGCTGGACGGCGAGGTGGCGGCGGAGCTGGACGCCGCGGACGCCACCGACGAGGTGCTCGGCGCCGCGATGGTGCACTCGGCGGGAGCGACCGGGGGAGGGGAGCGGTGAACGCCCTCGCGCAGCGGCTGCGCCTGGGTGCGCCTGCCGCCCTGGTGCCCCTCGGCGCCGTCGCCGTCGCCGCGCTGGTGGGCGCCCTCGTCATGCTGGCCGCCGGCGTGGACCCGCTGCGCGGCTACGAGGCGATGTTCCGCGGGGCGCTGAGCGTCAGCAACATCGACTTCGCCGTCGCCGGGTTCACCGCGATCCTGGCGATGTCGCTGGCCTTCGCCATCCCGGCGCGGATGGGGGAGTACAACCTCGGCGGCGACGGCCAGCTGGTCGCCGGCGGCATCGCCGCGGCCGCGGTGGCCCTCTCCGTGCCCGGGCCGGCCGCGCTGCTGCTCCCGCTGTGCGTGGTCGCGGGGGCGCTGGCCGGCGGGGCACTCGCCTCGGTCTCCGCGCCGCTGTCCACCCGGGCCGGCGTCCCGGTGATCATCTCCACGCTGCTGCTCAGCACCCCGATGGTCGCGCTCGCGTCCTACCTCGTGCGGTTCCCGCTGGCCGAGGAGGGCTCGCCGGTCCCGCAGACGCCGCGGCTGCCCGACGCCGCGCACCTGCCCGCGTTCCCCGGGATGAGCTACACCAACGTCGGGCTGGTCCTGGTGCTGCTCGTCCTGCTGGTCACCGTCTACGTCGACGCCCGCACGCCGGTCGGCTACGAGATCCGCGTCGCGGGCGCCAACCGGGGCTTCGCCGCCTACGGCGGGCTGTCGGTTCCCCGGCTGACCCTGGGGACGCTCGCCTCGGCCGGTGCCGTCGCCGGCCTGGCCGGCGCGGTGATCGTGATGAGCCAGCCGTTCCGCTTCATCGACGACGCCCTGACCGCGCCCGGCTACACCTTCGCCGGCGTGGCCGCGGCGCTGCTGGCCGGTGGCCGGCCGGCGCTGCTGCCGCTCACCGCGGCGCTGTTCACCATCCTGTCGGTCGGCGCCGCCGGGATGGAGCGCGACGTCGACGTGCCGCGCCAGCTCGGACAGGTGCTGCAGGCGGTCGTGATCCTGGTGCTGGCGCTGCGCGTGCTCGCCGCCCGCTGGATGGCCGCCCGCGCCCGGCGCGCGGCCGGTGGGAGGGCCTGACCCGTGGACGTCCTCAACCTCGCGTTCGTCGCCGCCGTCCTGACGTCGGCCGCGCCGGTGCTCTACGCCGCGCTCGGCGGCGCCCTGTGCGGCCGGGCCGGCGTCTTCAACATCGCGCTCGAGGGCCAGCTGCTGTGCGGCGCCTTCACCGCGGTGGCGGTCGGCTGGTGGAGCGGCAGCCCCTGGCTCGGCGTGCTCGCCGCGGTCGTCTCGACCGCTGTGTTCAGCCTCGTGCTCGCCGTCGGCGCCGTCGCCTGGCGGGCGGACCCGATCATCGTCGCCGTCGGGATGAACCTGCTGGCCCTGGGCCTGACCGGCTTCGTCATGCGCGAGGCGCTCGACGCCACGGGCACCTTCGCGCCGTCTGGCCTGCAGGGGCTGCCGGACCTGGACGCGCTGGACGGCGTCCCGGTGCTGGGCGCCGTCCTCGGCCGGGCCACCGTGCTGGTGCCGCTGGCCGTCGTCCTCGCGGTCGCGATGTCGCTGTGGCTGGCCCGCACGTCGGTCGGCCTGCGGCTGCGCGGGGTGGGGGAGCACCCCGAGGCGGCGACCAGCCTCGGCGTGCCCGTGACCCGCTACCAGATGGCCACGGTGGTGTTGGCCGGCGCGCTGTGCGGTCTCGGCGGGGCCCAGCTGTCGCTGGGCACCGTCACCGCCTTCACCGAGAACATGACCGCCGGCCGCGGCTGGGTCGCCGTCGCCGCCGTGATGCTGGCCGTGAACCGGCCGCTGTGGGTGCTGGGGGCCTGCCTGCTGTTCGGCGCCGCCGAGGCGTGGGGCTTCCGGCTGCAGGGCATCGGCCTGCCCCAGCAGCTCACCGACGCCGCCCCCTACCTGGTCACGCTGGTGGTGCTGGTCCTCTCCCGGGTCCGCGTCCGCCGCCGCCTGCGCGCCGCCGACCCGGTGGCCGCCGAGAACGCCGCCCACCCGGAGGAGATCCGTTGACCCGTCCGCTCAGGGTCGTCGTCGACACCGACACCGGCATCGACGACGCGCTGGCCCTGCTGTGGCTCGCCGGCCGGCCCGACGTCGAGATCAGCGCGGTCACCTCGGTGTACGGCAACTGCTCGGTGGACGACGCGCTGCTCAACATCGGCTCCGTCCTCCGGCTCGCCAGCCTCGAGGACGTCCCCGTCGCCGCGGGGGCCGCGGGGCCGGTCGACGGCCGTCCCGCGCACCTGGCGCCCTACGTGCACGGCGCCGACGGCCTGGGCGACCTCGGCCTGGACCGGTCCGTCCCGGGCGTCGTCGCACAGACGTCGGCGGAGTACCTGGTGGAGCTCGCGAACTCGGCGCCGGGGGAGTACGACCTGCTGCCGCTGGGCCCGCTGAGCAACCTGGCGCTGGCCCTGGAGCTCGACCCGCTGGTGCTCACCAGGTTCCGGTCGACGGTGCTCATGGGCGGCTCCGGGCCGTTCCCGCCGCTGGGCGTCACCCAGACCGTCGACGCCAACGTCGCCAACGACCCGGCCGCGGCCCGCGCGGTGTTCGCCGCCCCGCGCAGCGAGCTCGTCATGGTGGGGGTCAACGTGGGCGGCCGGACGATCCTCGACGAGGCGGCCGTCCAGGTGCTGCACCGCAGCGGCACGCCGGTGGGGGAGTTCTGCGCCGCCGTCCTGGAGTCCTACATGGACTTCTACCAGTACGCGTGGGGCCGCCGGGTCTCCCCGGCCTGGGACGGCCTGGCCGCCGGGCTGCTCGTCGAGCCCCGCTGGATCACCGCCTCGGTGGACGGGCCGGTCGCCGTCGTCCCCGACGGGCTGCTGTCGCGGGCGCACCTGCTGCGCACCGCCGAGGGGCTGCCGGTGCCGTTCGCGCAGGAGGAGGCGCGCACCGCGCCGCCGACGAAGGTGGTCACCGGGGTGGACGTCGAGGGCTTCCTGGCCGACTTCGTCGGGGTCCTGGCAGGGGTCCGGGGGGCCGGGGACCGATGAGCGCCGTGCTGGAGCCCGGCGACGTCTGGGCCTACCTGGTCGGCCGCGGCGTCGTGCCGGACGGCAGCACCGGAACGGTGCGCGAGGTCGGCGACGGCAACATGAACCGCGTCTTCGTCGCGGTGCCGGACGCGGGCGGGCCAGGCGGCGGGGGACGCAGCGTCGCGGTCAAGCAGGCGCCGCCGTGGATCCGGGCGCTGGGCCCGTCGGCGCCGATGAGCCCCGAGCGGGCGATGGTCGAGGTCCGGGCGCTGGCCACGTTCGCCCGTTTCGCGCCCGAGCAGACCCCCGCCGTGCTGGACGTGGACCCCGAGCGGTTCGCGTTCACCATGGAGGACCTCTCCGACCTCACCGTCCTGCGTACGGCCCTGGTCGGCGGCGCGGGCTTCGGCGACACCTCCCGCCAGGTCGGCGACCTCGTCGGCCGGGTCACCTTCGCCACCAGCGTGGCCGGCGCGTCGGCGGCCGACCGCGCCACGCTGCTCGCGGCCTCGGTCAACCCGGTGCTCGCCGCGGTCACCGAGCGGTACCTGCTGTCGGAGCCGCTGACCGTGCACGAGAACAACAGCCACCACCGGCTGGTCGACGCCGAGGTGGCCGCGCTGCGGGCGGACGCGGCGGTGCGCACCGAGGTGTCGGTGCTGCGGGCGGCGTTCGGCTCGCGGGCCGAGGCGCTGGTGCACGGCGACCTGCACTCGGGCAGCGTGATGGTGGGGGAGCGGGACGGCGCCGCGGTGGTGCGGGTCATCGATCCCGAGTTCGCCGTCGTCGGCCCGATCGGGCTGGACCTCGGGCTGTACCTGGCCAACGCGCTGGTCGCCGCGGCCCGCAGCGCGGCCCTGGGCGACGCCGCGGCGGCTGCGGACCGGGCCGGCCAGGCCGGCGTCCTCTGGGCGGCCTTCACGGATGCGTGGCGCGCCGGGTGGCCCGGCCGGGTCGACCGCTTCCTCGACGACGGCTGGCTGACGCGGCACCTGGCGTCGGTCTGGGACGACACCCTCGGCTTCGCCGCCGTCGAGATGGTGCGCCGCGTCGCCGGCTACTCGCACGCCGCCGACCTGGAGACGCTGCCCGACCCCGGCCCGGCGAGCGCGGTCGTGCTGCGCGCGGCGCGCACCCTGCTGCTGGACCGGGCGGCGTTCCGGGATGCGACCGGCGCCCCCGACCCCGCCGCGGTGGCCGCGCTGGTCGTCTGACGGGCGGGGGATCATGGGGGGCGTGACCGCCTCCTCCCCCCTGCCGCGACCGGTGCTCGACGACAGCGTCCGGCTCACCGACGAGGGCGTCCGCATCCTCGACCGGCGGGTCTTCCCGGCCCGCGAGGAGTGGGTGCTGGCCCGCGACGCCGTCGAGGTGGCCGAGGCGATCCGCGCGATGGTCACCCAGAGCTCGGGCCCCTTCTACGCCGCGCTGGCCGGGATGGCCCTGGACGCGCGCCAGCACGCCGACCGGCCCGTCGACGAGGCGCGTGCCGCACTGCTGGCGGCGGGCTCGGCGCTCACCGGCGCCAGACCCACGAACAACGCCGTCCGCGACGCCGTCGCCGATCTGCTGGTCCGCCCGGACGTCGCCGGTGCGCGCACCGCCGGCGAGCTGGCCGAGGCCGTCGGCGCCGGCGCCGCCGCGCTGGACGCGGAGTACCGGGCCCGCAGCGCCGCCCTCGCCGCGCACACCGTCGCGCTGCTGCCCGACGGCGCCCGGGTGCTCACGCACTGCTGGGCCGACGCCTACCTGATCGAGCTCGTCCGCGCGGCCGACGCCGCCGGCACCCGCTACACCTACGTCGCCACCGAGACCCGGCCCTACCTGCAGGGCGCCCGGCTCACCGCGCACACCCTGGTGGAGATGGGGCAGGAGGTCGCGCTCATCACCGACGGGATGGCCGCCGCGGTCCTCGCCCCCACCTCGACGCTGGGCCGGGTCGACGCGCTGGTCACCGCCGCGGACCGGGTGACCATGGACGGCCACGTGATCAACAAGGTGGGCACGCTGGGCCACGCGGTGGCCGCGCACGCCTTCGACGTCCCCTTCTACGCGATGGTCCAGGCGCCGGACCCGCAGGCGCCGACCGGTGCGGACGTCGTCATCGAGGAGCGGGACGGCGACGAGGTGCTGTCGGTGCTCGGGGTCCGGTCGGCCTCCCCGCTGGTGCAGCGCGGCCACTACCCGGCCTTCGACGTCACCCCGCCGCGGTTCGTGACCCGGATCGCCACCGACCGCGGGTCCTTCGAGCCCGCGCGGGTGGCGGAGTACCACGCCGCCCCGGAGCCCGACGGGGTCGCGGGGACCGCTGCGTAGGCTGGCGTTCCGTGACCCTGAGCCTCACCGCACGCACCGTCGTCCTCGACATCGAGGGCACGACCGGGGCCGCCGGGTACGTCCACGGCACCCTCTACGACCACGCCCGCCCCCGCCTGGGTCCGTGGATCGACGCGCACGCCGACGACCCCGACGTGGCCGGCGCCGTGGCGCAGACCAAGGCCGACGGCGGCCTGCCCGCCGACGCCGGCACCGACGCGGTGGTCGCCGTCCTGCACGGCTGGATGGACGACGACGTCAAGGCCACCCCGCTCAAGACGCTGCAGGGGCAGATCTGGGCCGCCGGGTACGCCGCGGGGGAGCTGTCGTCGCACTTCTTCGCCGACGTCGTCCCCCGGCTGGAGGCCTGGCACGACCGCGGCGTCCGGCTGGCGGTCTTCTCGTCGGGCTCGGTGACCAGCCAGGTGCCCTGGTTCCGGCACGCCCCGGCCGGCGACCTCACCCCGATGATCACCGACTACTTCGACACGGTGAAGGCCGGCCCGAAGCGGGAGGCGGCGTCCTACGAGGCGATCGCCGCCGCCCTGGGCGACGAGCCGGGCCGGCTGCTGTTCCTCTCCGACCTGCCCGCGGAGCTCTTCGCCGCCCGCGAGGCCGGCTGGCAGGTGGTCGGCGTCCGCCGCGAGGGCGAGCCCAACGCCGGCGCCGACTTCGGCGACGTCCCGGTGATCGCGGAGTTCACCGAGCTGGACGTGGTGCCGGCATGAGCGGGCTGGTGCAGGCGGGCGGCATCCCGCGCGGGGCGCTCGAGGCGGCCGGGAGCGCGCTGGCCGCCGAGTCGGCGCGCTTCGCCGGCATGGGCTGGATGCGCGGCACCTCCGGGAACCTGTCGGTGGTGCTCACCCGCGACCCGCTGCGGCTGGCGGTGACCGTCAGCGGCCTGGACAAGGGCGAGCTGACCAGTGGCGACGTCGTCGTCGTCGACGAGCACGGTGCGGCCGTCCCCGACCAGCCCCACCCCGACCTGCCGCCCTCGGCCGAGGCCGCGCTGCACGCCCGGGTCGCCGCGCACGCCGGCGCTGACGCGATCGTGCACGTGCACTGCATGTCGGCCGTCCTGGCCGGCCACTGGTACCCCGACGGCCTGCCGCTGCGGGACCTGGAGATGCTCAAGGGCATCGGCCGCAGGGCGCACGACGAGACGGTGACCATCCCCGTCGTGCCCAACAGCCAGGACATGGCCGAGATCGCCTCCGCCTGGGAACCGCGGTGGGACGGCCAGGTGCCGGCGTTCATCGTCGCCCGGCACGGCATGTACGCGTGGGGGAGGGACCTCAAGCAGGCCCGCCACCACACGGAGATCGTCGAGTTCCTCATGCAGTTCGCGGCCGAGACGCGCCCGGGCGGGTCGGTCGGCGCCTGACCACGTTTCACGTGGAGCGTGGTCCCGGGGGGAATACTGGACGCGTCCGGCCCGCTGCCCCGGACGGTGGATCCCGCGAGGAAGAGGTGCGACGTGACCCTGTTGACCGTCTGGCGTGACGACGCCCCGGAGACGCCCGAGGTCCGGACCGAGGACGCCGCGGAGGTCGCCGCCGTCCTCAAGGGGATCGGCGTCCGGTTCGAGCAGTGGCCGGTGCAGGAGCTGCCCGAGCGGCCCACCCAGGACGAGGTCCTCGCCGCCTACCGGGACCGCGTCGACGGGGTGACGAGCTCCGAGGGCTACGTGCTGGTCGACGTGGTGCAGATGCACCCCAGCGACGACCCCTCGTGGGCGGAGACCGTGCGCACCAGCCGCGAGAAGTTCCTCGACGAGCACACCCACGACGACGACGAGGACCGCTTCTTCGCCACCGGCTCCGGCGTCTTCTACCTGCACGTCGACGGCCGCGTGCACGCCGTTCTCTGCGAGGCGGGCGACCTGCTGTCGGTCCCCGGCGGGACCACGCACTGGTTCGACATGGGCACGAACCCCGACTACGTGTCGGTGCGGTTCTTCCACGACGACGAGGGCTGGGTCGGCTCCTTCACCGGCAGCGACGTCTCCCGCAGCTTCCCGACGTACGACGAGCTCGCCGCCGGCCGCTGAGCCGGCCACGGACCCGGTCGCCGGGCCGGCTCAGCTGTAGGCGCTGGGCACCGGCGCCGTGCCGGTGAGCAGCCAGTCGCCGACCTCGACGGCCTTGTGCGCCACGGGGTCGTGCAGCGTGAGCGTGCGCGCGTCCCGCCAGTAGCGGTCCAGGCCGGTGCCGGCCTTCGTGGCCCGTGCCCCGGTCAGCTCGAACACGGTGCTCGCCACGTCGAGCACCGCCTCCGTGGTGACCACCTTCGCCGCGGCCAGCCCGACGGCCACCTCGGCCCGCTCCTGTGCGGTGAGCTCCCAGCCGCGCCCGGCGGCCTCGGTGAGGGCGGCGCACGCCCGGTCGGTGAGCGCGGCGGCCGCCTGCAGACGCGCCGACAGCTCGCCGTAGCGAGCCCGCACCAGCGGGTCCTGCACGGCCTCCTCGACGCCGGCGGTCGCCCACGCCCGCGACCTGGTCCGGGTGTACCCGGCGCCGGCGGCGAGCGCCCCCTCGGCGATGCCGACGTGCAGCTGACCGAGCATCGCCTGGAACGCCAGCACGTGGAGGGTGGCGTAGGCCGGCGCTCCGGGTGCGCCCTGCTCGTTGGGGCCCAGGACGTCGTCCGCGGCGACGAAGACGTCGGCGAAGGTGACCGACCCCGAGGCCGACCGCCGCTGGCCCAGTGCGTCCCAGTCCCGGCCGTGCCGCACCCCCTCGGCGTGGGCGTCGACGGCGAGGGCGAGCTTCTCGCCGGTGTCGGTGCGGGTGCCGCTGGCGTTGATGCGGTCGGCGACCTCGGCGCCGGTGGCGAAGTGCTTGGTGCCGCTGAGCAGGTAGCCGCCCTCGACCGGCCGCAGCTCCAGGCCGGCGTCGCGCGGGTTGCCCGCCCCGCCCCAGAACCACCCGGCCGCCGCGCCCTGCTCGTCGAGCCGCGCGACCGCCGCGGCGTCCCGGTTGAGCCGGATCCGCCAGGAGTGCAGGTAGTGGTAGCCGAGCAGCTGGCCGATCGAGGGGTCCACGGCGGTCACGGTGCGGACGACGGCGTAGGCGGTGTCCCAGCCGGCCCCCGTGCCGCCCCGCTCGACCGGGAGCAGGAGGGGGAGCAGTCCCGAGCGGCGCAGCAGCCCCGTCTCGGGTCCGGGGGTGCCGCCCGCGGCATCGCGGGCGACGACGTCGGCGGCGAGTGTCCCGGCCACCGCACGGGCCGCGTCGAGCGCGGCGGCCGCGTCGGGGACGGGGGCGGTCACGTCCTCCCTGCTCATGGGCGCAGATCCTCCCACCGGTGGTCCGCGCGCCGGCAGCCGACGGGGGAGCGGGGGCTGCCGGTCGCCTTGTCGACCGCGGGGATCCGGTCGCCGACCCTTCTGCTGGACGTCGCCGCGACACGCTCCCGGGATGGCCGCGCGGCGTCCTCCCGGCTCCTACGTTTCCCGGCCGAGAGCCCGGACTCGCCTTGACTCGCGCGTCCGTGTGCCGACAGAACCATCGGGTCCCGTGCGGGACCGACGCAGATCAGAGAGAAGGCATCGGTGGACGGTCTGGACGACATCGTCGAGGAGTTCCTCGTCGAGAGCCACGAGAACCTCGACCAGCTGGACACCGACCTGGTCGCGCTCGAGCAGGAGCCGAACTCCCGGGAGCGGCTCTCGAGCATCTTCCGCACGATCCACACGATCAAGGGCACCAGCGGCTTCCTGGCGTTCAACCGCCTGGAGGAGGTCGCCCACGTCGGCGAGAACATGCTCTCCCGGCTGCGGGACGGCGCCCTGGCGCTCACCCCGACCCGCACGAGCGTCCTGCTGCGCATGGTGGACACCGTCCGCGCGCTGCTCGCCTCCATCGAGGCCACGGGCGGCGAGGGGAACGTCGACGTCTCCGACGTCGTCGCCGCGATCAGCGCCGCCATGGAGGACCGGCCGGCCGAGCCCGCCGCCGAGGCCCCCGTCGTGGAGGCACCCGAGGCCGCTCCCGTGCCGGTCGCCGAGGAGGCCCCCGCCGCGGTGCCGGCCGCCGCCGCCGTGCCCGTCCCCCGGCCGGCGCCGGCCGCCGAGGCCGCCGACGCCGAGCACCCCCCCGCCGCCGAGGGCGGCGGCGCCCGCCGTGCCGTCGCCGACAGCACCATCCGCGTGGACGTCGACCTGCTCGACGAGCTGATGCTGCTGGTCGGGGAGCTGGTGCTGACCCGCAACCAGATCGTCCAGTACGTGGGCCGGTCCAACGACACGGACCTGGTCCGCGCCTCGCAGCGGCTCAACCTCATCGCCAGCGAGCTGCAGGAGGGCGTCATGAAGACGCGCATGCAGCCGATCGACCACATCTGGTCGAAGCTGCCGCGCGTCGTCCGCGACCTCGGCATCCAGTGCGGCAAGAGCGTCCGCCTGGAGATGGAGGGCAAGGACACCGAGCTCGACAAGACCCTGCTCGAGGCCGTCAAGGACCCGCTGACCCACCTGGTCCGCAACTCCGTCGACCACGGCATCGAGACGCCCGACCTCCGCCGCCGGGCCGGCAAGCCCGCCGAGGGCGTGCTGACCCTGCGCGCCAAGCACGAGAGCGGCCAGGTCGTCGTCGAGGTCGCCGACGACGGCGCCGGGATCGACCCCGCGAAGATCGGCGCCAAGGCCGTCGAGCGCGGGCTGGTCACCGACGCGCAGCTGGCGCGGATGAGCCCCACCGACGTCCTGCAGATGATCTTCCTGCCGGGCTTCTCCACCGCCGCCGCCGTCACCAACGTGTCCGGCCGCGGCGTCGGCATGGACGTCGTCAAGACCAACATCGAGTCCATCGGCGGCACCATCGAGGTCGAGTCCGTCGCCGGCACCGGCACCGTCTGCCGGCTGCGCATCCCGCTGACGCTGGCGATCGTCCCGGCGCTGACCGTGGAGTGCGCCGGCGACCGCTACGCCATCCCGCAGATCAGCCTGCAGGAGCTGGTCAGCCTGGACGCCGAGAAGGCCGCCAACGCGGTCGAGGAGGTCGGCGGCGCGCCGGTCTACCGCCTCCGCGGCGAGCTCCTGCCGCTGGTCCGCCTCACCGACGTCCTCGGCCTGACCTCCGACCGGCACGACGGCCACGTCGTCATCGCCGTGCTGCGGTCCGAGGGTCGCCGCTTCGGCCTCGTCGTCGACCGGGTCATCAACACCGAGGAGATCGTGGTCAAGGCCGTCGGCGGCCAGCTCAAGGCGATCGGCCTCTACTCCGGCGCCACGGTCCTCGGCGACGGCACCGTCGCGCTGATCCTCGACGTGCAGGCCCTGGCCCGCCGGGCGCTGCGCACCGAGAGCGCCGAGCGGCAGGAGGCCCGTGTGGCCGCCGCCGTCGCCGCGGCCGACACCGAGGCGGCGCGCGAGCGCATGCTGCTCGCGGCGATCGGCGGCGGGCGCCGGGTGGCGATCCCGCTGGACACGGTCACCCGCCTGGAGCAGGTCCGCACCGAGAGCGTGGAGCGGGTCGGCAACCGCGAGGTCGTGCAGTACCGCGGCGCGATCCTGCCGATCGTCCGGCTCGACCGGCACCTGGGTGCCTACGGCGAGGCCGACCGCGAGGTCCTCGAGGTCATCGTCTACAGCGACCACGGTCGCAGCGTCGCCATCGTGGTCGAGGAGATCCTCGACATCGTCGACGGCGAGGCCGCGGTCCGCAGCGACATCGAGGACATGGGCCTGCTCGGCTCCGCCGTCCTCGGCGACAAGGTGACGGAGCTGCTCGACGTGCGCGCCGCGATCCTGGCCGCCGACCCGGCGTTCTACAGCACCACCACCACCTCGACGCCGCACGGCGTCGCCGCGTCCCTGATGGAGGTCTGACGTGAGTGCCCCGACCGACACCCGACCCAAGGACGAGGCGCTCGTCATCGGCGGTCAGCTGGCCACGTTCTGGCTGGACGGCGACCTGTACGGCGTCGAGGTGGCGCACGTGCAGGAGGTGCTGCGCAGCCAGAGCCTGACCCGGGTGCCGCTGGCCCCGACGGCCGTCGCCGGCCTGATCAACCTGCGCGGTCAGGTCGTGACGGCGATCGAGCTGCGGGAGCGGCTCGGCCGGCCGCCGCGGCCCGAGGGCACCGACGCCGTCGTCATCGTGGTGCGGCTGCACGGTGAGGCGGTCAGCCTGCTGGTCGACGCCATCGCTGACGTCGTCGACGTGGACCCGGCGGACTTCGAGGCGCCGCCGGACACCCTGGACGGCACGGCCCGCGACCTGATCCGCGGTGCGTTCAAGCTCGACGGCCAGCTGCTGCTCGCCCTCGACGTGCACAAGGCGGTCAGCGCCTGACGGAGGGACACCTCCCCGGACGGCCCCCTGTCTCTCCGACCGGAGAGCCAGGGGGCCGTCGTCGTCCCCGGGGGCATCCGGCGCCCCCAGGACCGATCACGCTGCGTGTGCGTGCGATGACCATCGGGGGGTGGGCGCGCAAGAGGTGGGCGCCGGGCCTCCCGCCAACGAGTGACGGGCCCGTGGCGCCATCGGCCGATCACGGTCAGCATGGTCGCCAGTCCCGTCCCCTCGGTCCCGGAGGCGCTGCCGTGCCCTACTCGCTGGTCAGTGCCGCCACCCTCGGGTTCGACCTGGTCCGCCTGCCGCTCGGGCGGCAGGTGGCCGACGTCCTGCTCACCGGGCTGACCGCGGACGCGGCCACGCTGGCGGGCATCGCCGGCGCCCACCCGTCGGCGGGCCGCGACCGCGAGGAGCGCGCCGTCCTGGCCGTCCGTGCCCGCCGGGCGCGGGAGCTGGCCGCGGCGGTGCCGCACCTGCGCTCCGCCGGGGACACCGACCGCGCCTCCGTCCTCGTCGAGCAGCTCGAGCGCGGGATGATCGGCGACGCCGCCGCCGTCGAGCGCGTGCTGCGCGACGACGTCCTCGGCCCCGAGCACCCGGCCGCGGCCCTGGTCGAGGAGGACGTGCTCGCCGCGGCCGCCGACGTGCTCGGTGACGCCGTCATCGGCTCCTTCGCCGCCGACGTGCTGCCGCCGCTGGTCCGCCGTCAGCTCACCGGACCGCTGGCCCTGGCGACCGCGACCGGCCTGGTCCCTCCCGCGGAGCCGGACCTCGGGCCCGCCGCGGCCGAGGTGCGGGCCCTCCTCGCCGCCATCGGCGACCAGGACGACGCCGCCCGCGGACGCTGGCGCCTGGCCGTGGACGAGGGGCGCTTCGAGCGCCGTCCGTGGGCGAAGGCGATGCACGAGGCCTCGTGGGCCGCGCACGTCTCCGGGCGGCTGCGGGTGCTGGCCGGCGCGCAGCTGCTCGCCGTGCAGGCCTTCGTCGACGGCGGCTTCGACGGCCGCGACGGCGCGCAGGGCGTCTGGAACGCCGTGGCCGGTGTGGTGCAGGGCCTGACCATGGGCGACCTGCTCGACGCGAGTGCGCTCTCGGTGCTGCTGGCCCCCTGGGAGCGGGTCACCACCGCCTGACGCCGTGACCCGGCGGCCGGTCTACGGTCGCGTCGTGACAGAGGGGGAGCCCACCGGCGTCCGGTTCGTCGGGGTGTCCCTGGACTGCGCCGACCCCGGCGAGCTCGCCGACTTCTACCTGCGGCTGCTCGGCGGCCGCGTCCTGTGGCGGCGCGAGGGCAGCGTCGGCGTGCGGGTGCCCGGTGTGCTGCTGATCCCGCAGCGGGTCGAGGGGTACCGTCCGCCGGTCTGGCCGGGCGCCTCCGTCGTCCACCTGGACCTCACCGCCGGCGAGGCGCTGGACGAGCCCGTCGCCCGCGCCCTCGCCCTGGGCGCCCGCCTGGCCGATCCGCAGCCGGACCCCCGCTGGCGCGTGCTGCTCGACCCGGCCGGCCACCCGTTCTGCATCACGCCGTTCGCGCCACCCCCGGAGCTGCTGGCGGACTGAGGTCGGCCGTCGCCGGTGCACGGGCACTGTGCAGCAGGTGCCCGTTCCGCCGCCCGACCGGGCACCCAGCGCACAGTGCTCGCGCCCCTCAGCGATAGGGACGGTCCCGCACGGGGAGCTCCTCGCGCCGTTCGTCGTCGTGGAACAGGACCTCCACCGCCAGGTCGCGGGCGTCGAACTCGCGCTGCAGGTCTCGCGCGATCGCGCACCCCTCCTCGAGCCAGGCAGCGGTCTCGCCGCCGTACCGCTCGTTCCAGCCGGTCAGCCGCTCGGCCAGGCGACGTGAGACGCCGAGGGTCCCCGGTTCCAGGACGTAGTCGTCGGCGCTCCGGCCGCGGTCCCCGAGGGGCGAGCGGTTCCACGGTCCGGTGCCCTCCCACTCGCCCATGACCACGACCACGGTGGGCGGGGCCCAGTCCTCGGTCCACCCGGGCCAGGCCGCGCGGAGTCGCTCGAGGTGCCTGCGATCGGAGCGGACGGGCGATCGCCGCCAGCGCTGCCTGCCCACGGTCGAGCAGCATCCCCGGCCGGGCGCGGCAGGTCGCGGCCCTTCCGCCGGTCACGGGCACTGTGCGCTCCGGGCCCGTTCCGACGACCGATCGGGCACCCCCCCGCACAGTGCCTGTGGTCCGGCGGCGTCTCCGCAGGTCAGCCGCCGTACAGGGGTGCGGCCGGCCACCGTCCGGGCCTGTCGACAAGGAGCCGTGCAGCCCTGCCCGACGGGGGTCAGCGGGGACTGCGTAACGAGTTCGCGAGAACGCTTCAGGTGGCGTTTGGTGCGGCCGACAACTCCTGTGACGGGTGGTGCGCCCGAGACATCCGTACCGGCCTGGACCAGTGGCGCGCGACCGAACTCAAGGCCGCATCGCTGGTGCCGATACACGAGAAACAGCCCCTGTCGGCTGTCCGACAGGAGCAGGAGGACGGATGAACCCGATCCGGGTGCTGGTCGTCGACGACTCGATCGTCGTACGCAAGATCGTGACGGACGTGCTCTCCCAGGACCCGGGGATCGACGTCGTCGGCACCGCGGTCAACGGCAAGCTGGCGGTGAGCAAGGTCGAGCAGCTCAAGCCCGACCTGGTCACGATGGACATCGAGATGCCGGAGATGAACGGCATCCAGGCGGTGCGGGCCATCCGTGCCACACGCTCCCGCGTGCCGATCATCATGTTCAGCACGCTGACCGAGCGCGGCGCGTCGGCGACGCTCGACGCGCTGTCCGCCGGCGCCAACGACTACGTGACCAAGCCGGCGAACGTCGGCAGCGTCGCCCAGTCGATGGAGAGCGTCCGCGAGCAGCTGATCCCGAAGATCAAGGCGCTGCTCGGCCGCCCGGTCACCACCGGGCCGATGCGCGCCGCCGCCGCGCTGCCGCCCGCCCGCCCGGCCGCTCCGCGCACCACGCCGGTGGAGAAGCCGGCGATCCTGGTGATCGGCTCGTCCACCGGGGGTCCGGAGGCCCTCGCCAAGGTGCTGCCCGCGCTGCCGGCCTCGCTGCCGGTGCCGGTGCTCCTCGTCCAGCACATGCCGCCGGTCTTCACCCGGCAGTTCGCCCAGCGGCTCGACCGGCTGTGCGCCCTGCGGGTCGTCGAGGCCGTCGACGGCACGCCGCTGGCCCCCGGGACCATCCACCTGGCTCCCGGTGACCACCACCTGACCATCCGGTCCACCGCTCGCGGCAACGCCACGATGCTGACCCAGGGCCCGCCGGAGAACTTCTGCCGGCCGGCGGTCGACCCGCTCTTCCGCTCCGCCGTCGAGGCCCACCGGGGCGCGGTGCTGGGCGTCGTCCTGACCGGGATGGGCTCCGACGGCAAGCTCGGCGCCGCCCGGATCCGCGAGGCCGGGGGGACGGTCGTCGTGCAGGACCAGGCCACCTCGGTCGTCTGGGGCATGCCCGGCGCGGTCGCGTCGGCCGGCCTGGCCGACGAGATCCTGCCGCTGGACCGCATCGCCGAGACCATCACGCGGCGCCTGCTCGGCCCCACCACGGGCACTGTCTCCAGCCGGAACGCCCTGCTGGCCACCGGAGGAGTCCGATGACCCTGACCGCCACCAGCTTCGACTGGGTCCGCCAGGTGGTCCACCGGGAGAGCGCCATCGTGCTCCAGCCCGGGAAGGAGTACCTGGTCGAGGCGCGGTTGCTGCCGATCGCCCGGCAGATGGGACTCGCGGACGTCGGCCAGCTCGTCGACAGCGTGCGCACCCGCCCGAGCCCGGAGAACACCCGGCGCATCGTCGAGGCGCTCACCACCAACGAGACCTCGTGGTTCCGCGACGGCGACCCGTTCACCGCGCTGACCACGACCGTCCTCCCGGCGCTGCAGGCGGCCCGCGGTCCGGCCGAGCGGCTGCAGATCTGGTCCGCCGCCTGCTCCAGCGGGCAGGAGGCGTACACGATCGCGATGCTGCTCGAGGACGCGATGCCCAACGCGGGCAGCCGGGTCTCGATCACGGCCACCGACCTCTCCCGCGAGATGGTCGAGCGGACCCGCGCGGGCCGGTTCAGCCAGCTGGAGGTCAACCGCGGCCTGCCGGCGCCGATGCTGGTCCGGCACTTCAGCCGGGCCAGCAGCGAGTGGGAGGTCAACGCCAACCTCCGCCGGATGGTGACCGCGACCGAGTGCAACCTCGCGGCGCCGCTGCCGCGGATGGGCCCGTTCGACGTGGTCTACCTGCGCAACGTCCTCATCTACTTCGACCTGTCGACCAAGCAGGCCATCCTCCGCCGGGTGCGGTCGCTGATGCGCCCTGACGGGTGGCTGTTCCTCGGCGCCGCCGAGACCACCCTGGGCGTCGACGACTCCTGGGAGCGGGTCGTGCTCGGCCGCAGCTCCGCCTACCGCCCGCTGAAGGGGGCCTGACATGCGTGCACTGGTGATCGACGACTCCCGCGCCATGCGCCGGATCGTGAGCTCGATCCTCATCGGTCTCGGCTACGAGGTGCGCGACGCCGGCCACGGCGGCGAGGCCCTCGACGTGCTGAACGAGGGCTGGGTCCCCGACCTGGCCACCATCGACTGGAACATGCCCGTGATGGACGGGCTGCAGTTCGTCTCCGCCGTCCGGTCCAACCCGGCCTGGCGCTCGATGACCATGATGATGGTCACCTCGGAGAGCGAGCACACCCAGATCGTGCGGGCGCTGGCCGCCGGCGCGCACGAGTACGTGATCAAGCCGTTCACGGCCGACGCCATCCGCGACAAGCTGGCGCTGCTCGGCCTGCTCCCCCAGGAGGTCGTCCTGTGACCGTCTTCGAGACCGCCGAGCGCCGTCGCGTCGGCGACGCCCGCCCGGTCATCACCGAGCTGATCGACGGCACCACCGTCCAGTCCATCGCCGAGGAGGCGTGGATCTCGCTGGTCGGTGAGGAGGAGGTCCTCGTCCCGCTGCCCGCCGAGCTGCCGGCCGACGTCCTGTCCAGCTGGGTCGACGTCGTCGGCCCGTGGACCGGCAGCGTCGTCCTCACGGCCGGCCGGCAGACCGCCGAGGAGCTCACCCGCGCCCTGCTCCGCGAGAGCGCCCCCGAGGTGCTCGAGGAGGAGGACGTCGTCGACGCCTTCGGCGAGATCGCCAACGTCGTCGGGGGAAGCGTCAAGGCGGCCCTGCCGGGCCAGTCCGCGCTCAGCCTCCCGTCGGTCGGCACCAGCCCGGAGGTCCGCAACACGGCCGACGTCTGCCGGATCGACCTCACCTGGCGCGGTGAGCCGGTCTCGATCTCCGTCCAGGGCGCGCTCCCGGCCCTGCCCGTCCCGCACGACCCCCACCCCTGACCACCCACGCACGAGAACGGAGTCACCCTGTGAAGATCCTCATCGCCGACGACAGCCGGGTCATGCGGCAGATCGTCATCCGCACCCTGCGCCAGGCCGGCTACGACGACCACGAGATCGTCGAGGCCGAGGACGGCCGCGACGCCTACGACAAGGTCCAGTCGGAGAAGCCCGACCTGGTCCTGTCCGACTGGAACATGCCGAACATGACCGGCATGGAGTGCCTGGAGGCGCTGCGCTCCTCCGGCTCGACCGTGCCCTTCGGCTTCGTCACCTCGGAGGGGTCGGAGGAGATGCGGGGCAAGGCGGCCGACGCCGGCGCCATGTTCCTCATCGCCAAGCCCTTCACGTCCGAGACGTTCCAGGACCACCTGGACGGGGTGATCGTGTGACCGCCCCCCTCGCCGTCGTCCTGCCCAACATCAAGGACGTCAAGGACATGCTGTCGGGCCTCGTCGGGAAGCCGGTGAACGTCGCTCCCGGCGCCCCGGTCACCCCGACCGAGCGCTCGCCGGTGTCGGTCGCCGTGTACGTCGACCCGCAGATGAACACCAACGCGCTGTGCGTCATGGACCTCGCGCTGTCGGCCTACACCGGCGGTGCGCTGGCCCTGCTGCCCCCCGGCGGCTGCCAGGACGCGGTCGAGGAGGACGGCGAGCTGACCTCCATGCTGACCGAGGCGCTCCACGAGGTCGTCAACGTCCTCTCGGCCCTGTTCAACGTGCCGGGTGCGCCGCACTCCAAGCTGCACAAGCTCTTCGCCCCCGGCGACGACGTCGACGGCGACATCGCCGGCATGCTCGCCGCCTTCAACCGGCTCGACCTCGCGGTCGAGGTCCCCGGTTACGGCAAGGGCGGGCTGTCGCTGGTCATCCCGTAACCACCTCGCGGAGCCGGGCGACCCCCGGCGTGAGGAGCTGCCCCGGGGCGGCGCAGGGCCACCCGTGCCCCGCCGCCCCGGGCGCATCCCGTCAGAGGCCCGTCCGCGCACCGCGGGGCGGGCCTCACCCGTAGGCGGGTTCGAGGTCCTCCACCGACGTCGGCAGGCAGGCCCACACGTGCTTGCACACGTCGTCGACGTACCAGCCGTGCGCCACCGACAGGCGGGCCACCAGGTACAGGCCCATCCCGCCCTTGGCGGGGTCCCGGTCGACCGCCGGTGCCGGCATGGTGTCCCGCGCGCGGTCGCTGATGTCGAAGATCCAGCCGCCGCTGCCGGCGATCACCGTGGCGACCACGGGCCGGTCCCCGTGCCGCAGGGCGTTGGACGCGAGCTCGTCGAAGGCCAGGATCATCCGGTCGGCCACCGGGTCGTCGTGGTCGCGGGGGAAGCCGACCTCGTCCAGACGGGCGCGCAACGCGGCACGGACCGCCGGGAGCTCGGCGAGCGACGCCAGGTCCCACCGCCACATCTCGCCCCGGCCGTCCGGCAGCGGCCGCAGAGGCCACGCCAGTCGACTCATGTCCCCGCCCCCGTCGCATCCGGTTTCTTGGATGTCCTCCCGGTTCCCAGTCGCGCACTGCCTCAACCGTGTGATCCCCGACAGGGTGGTACCCGGCGGCGGGTGGCCGGTTCCGGCGCCTGCATGCGGCAGAGTGTCGCCGTGATCAACGACCGGGCGCGGCCGCCCGGCGACCTGCTGGTGCAGGCCGTCGAGGGCATGGAGCGCCCGTTGTTCGTCCTCGACGACGAGTGGCGGTTCAGCTACATCAACCCCGCGGGCGCCGCCGTGCTGGGACGCACCGTGGGAGGACTGGTCGGGCGCGTCGTCTGGGACGAGTTCCCCGAGGCCGTGGGGAGCCAGTTCGAGGAGCTCTACACGAAGGTGCGCAGCACCGGTGAGTCCGGCCGCACGGAGGCCTTCTTCCCGCCCCTGGACACCTGGTTCCAGGCCGACGCCTTCCTCACCGACGCCGGCCTGGTGGTGACCTATGACGACGTCACCGACCGCCACCGCACGGAGCAGGAGCGGGCCGCCGCCGTGGCGGCCCGCGAGGAGGCCGCCCAGCGCGCCGCCGAGGCCGCGCGGCGGGCCGCCGACGCCGCCGCCACGGCCGAGCTGGCCGGCCGGCACCTGATGCTGCTCGGCGACATCAGCCAGGCCATGACGTCCACGCTGGACACCGACGAGGCGGTCAGCCGCTTCGCCCGCCTGGTCGTCCCGCTGCTCGCCGACATGTGCCTGGTGACCGTCGTGGACCCCGACGGCACCCGGCGGGACGTCGGCCGGGCGCACCGCGACCCGGCCATGGTCGAGGCGATGCACCGCTACGCCGACGCCCGCGTGGGCAGCAACCGCACCAACGCACCGGTGCCGACGGCGCTGCGCAGCGGCCAGCCCGTGGTGATCCCGCGGCTCACCAGCGCGCACATCGACCAGATGGTGGGCGACGAGGCCGCCCGCGAGGCGCTGGCGCCGCTGAACGTCTCCGCCGTCGCCACCTTCCCCCTGCTGGCGCGCGGGGAGCACTTCGGCGCTCTGACGCTGGCCAACGGTCCGGAGCGGGGGCCGCACACCGACGTCGAGCTGCGCACCGCCGAGGTCGCCTCCCGCCGGGCGGCCCTGGCACTGGACAACGCCCGCCTGGCCGCGGCCAACCAGCAGGTCGCCGAGCGGCTGCAGCTGTCGCTGCTCTCCCCGCCGGTGCAGCAGCCGCACCTGGAGACCGCCGTCCGCTACCGCGCCGCCACCCGCGGCGTCTCGATCGGCGGCGACTGGTACGACAGCTTCCTCCAGCCCGACGGCGACATGGTGATCGTCATCGGCGACGTCATGGGCCACGACATCGAGGCCGCGGCGGCGATGGGCCAGGTCAAGACCCTGGTGCGGGGCATCGCCTTCGACCGGCTGGAGGAGCCGGCGGGCGTCCTGCGGCGGGTGGACCACGCGCTCGTCGGCCTGGCCGTGCCGACGATGGCGACCGCTCTGGTCTGCCGGGTCGAGCACGACGGCGCCGGCGGCCGCACGCTGCGCTGGTCGTCGGCCGGGCACCCCGAGCCCCTCGTACTCACCCCCGACGGCCGCGTCGCCGACCTCACCGCGCCCATCGGCCCGCCCCTGGGCATCGGCTGGCGTGGGCCGCGCGCCGACGGGGCGGCGGACCTGCCCGACGACGCCACCGTCCTGCTGTTCACCGACGGGCTGTTCGAGCGCCGCGGCATCCCGCTGGACGACGGCCGGGACCAGGTGCGCCGGCTGCTCGCGGACTTCGGGGACCGGCCGCTGGAGGAGCTGTGCGATCGGCTCCTGGCCGTGATGCTCGCCGACGGCGCGGAGGACGACGTCGCGCTGCTGGCCCTGCGCACCCGCACCGCCGCCCGCTGACCCCTCCGGGCGCCGACACCAGGCGTGCCACCGGCGGCCCCGTCCAGAGGCTCATCCCGAGCTTGCGAGGGATGAGGAGGACGGGGTCCTTCATCAGTCCGCGGGGTGGCTGAGCAGGTAGCGGCCGAAGTGCGGCACCGTGAAGGCGATCTGGCCGCGCTCGGCGGAGTAGACGAGCCCCTTCTTGATCAGCGAGTCCCGGGCGGGGGAGAGCGAGGCCGGCTTACGGCCCAGGGAGACCGCCACCTCCGACGTCGCGACGGCGGTTCCCTGCGGCCCGCCGAGCTCGGCCATCGCGTGCATGTACTCCCGTTCGGCGGGCGTCGCGCGGTCGTAGCGGGAGCCGAAGAAGCCCACGGCGAGCTCGGTCTCGGCGACCGGTGCGGCCATGGCGACGTCGGCGGCGGTGATGGGCGAGGCGGCCGCGACGTCCCAGGTGACCTTGCCGTAGGCCTGCACGAAGTAGGGGTAGCCGTCGGCGGCGGCGTAGAGCGCGTCGAGCGCCGCCGGCTCGAACTCGACGTCCTCGCGCGCGGCGGGGGCGAGCAGGGCGCGGTCGGCCGCGGCGCGGTCCAGCCGGTCGATGCGCAGGTAGCGGAAGAGCCGCTCGGAGTAGCTCTTGGAGGCGCTGAGCACGGCCGGGAGGTGGGGGAGGCCCGCGCCGACGACGATCAGCGGCGCGCCCTGCTGGGACAGCTCGTGGCAGGCCGCGCAGATGGCCGAGACGTCGGGGGCCTGCACGTCCTGCATCTCGTCGATGAACAGGGCGATGCCGCGGCCGACGTCGGCGGCCAGGCCGGCGGCGTCGGTGAGCAGCTCCACCAGGTCGATCTCCATGTCCCCGGAGTCGGCCCGGCCGCTGGCCGCGGGGACGTCGATGCCGGGCTGCCACCGGTCGCGGACCTTCGCGTCGCTGCCCACGGCCCGCTGCGCGAACGCCTTGACGGTCGCGAGGACGGCGTCCATGGAGTCCTGGTCGGGGTGCCGCAGCTCGCGCAGCGCCATGTGCAGCGCGGAGGAGACCGGCCGGCGCAGCGACTGGTCGGGCCGGGCCTCGATCTTCCCGGTGCCCCACCCCCGGCCGATGGCCGCGGACCGCAGCTGGTTGAGCAGCACCGTCTTGCCGACACCGCGCAGCCCGGTGAGCACCAGCGACCGCTCCGGGCGCCCCCGCGCGATCCGCTCCAGGACGACGTCGAAGGCAGACAGCTCGTCGTCCCGGCCGGCGAGCTCGGGCGGGCGCTGGCCGGCGCCGGGGGCGTAGGGGTTCCGGACGGGATCCACGTCGAGCACCGTATGCCGCTCTCTAGCGGCGGACGTAGACATCCGTAGAACAGGACATGCGTGTCGGTAGCGGCGCGGCCGACGCGGCTGTCGGCGGGTGGGCGCACGACTACGGCGTTCTGGCTCTCTCTACGGGCGACGCTAGAGAGCGGTAGATGCCCGTAGGTCCCCGCGTGGGCGGCTGCGGGCCGTTAGCGTGCGCGCCGTGATCAAGTTCGCGCTCAAGGTCGTGCTCATGGCCGGCGTCTTCTACGGCGTCGCCTACCTGCTCGACGGCGTCGAGGTGCTGCCCAACCCGGACGGGCCGCTGGGGGAGTTCGGGACCTGGTTGTGGATCGCGCTGGTCTTCGCGGTCGTCAACGCGATCGTGGGGCCGATCCTGCGGCTGATCGGCCTGCCGTTCGTGCTGCTGACGCTCGGTCTGTTCCTCCTCGTCATCAACGCCGCGCTGCTCGGGATCACCGCGGCGGTGACCGACCGGCTGACCGTCGACGGGTTCGGCAGCGCCGTCCTCGGCGGGCTGCTCCTCGCCGTCGGCGGCTGGCTGGCCGACCAGCTGCTCGACCGCGACTAGCCCTCGCGCCAGTGCCGCGTCGGCGGGACGTCCGGGTTCCGCGGGACTAGCGTCCAGGCATGGTCCGCACCCACGGCAGCGTCGCGGGAGCCGACCAGCAGCCCGACTCCCCGCCCGCCGACGGCGCCGCCTCCTCCGACCTGGCCGCTCTGGAGGCCGCCCGGACGGCGAAGAGCCGGCTGCTCGAGGCGGCGGCCCGGGAGACGCCGTCCTCCGATCCCGCGCTGCCGCCGGGCTGCACCTCGGCGGACCTACCGGGGCTGTTCCGCCGCTACTACTGGAGCGAGCCCGCGGCCGAGGTGGTCCGTCAGCACCCCGCCGAGCTCGCGGCACTGGCGCTGGAGCACCTGCGCGCGGCCGCCGTCCGCCCCCGGGGCTCGGCGACGGTCGAGGTCACCCGGCACGACCGCGCCGAGCGCAGCCGCTCGATCGTCCTCGTCGTCACCGACGACATGCCCTTCCTCGTGGACTCCGTCACCGCGGAGGTGGTCCGCCAGGGCTTCCGGCTCGAGCACGTCGTCCACCCGGTCCTGGTCGTGCGGCGGGACGCGGACGGGCGGATCGGTGCCATCTGCGACAGCGCCGACCCCGCCGAATGCGGCCCGGACGCCGTCGTCGAGTCGTGGATGGCCGTCGTGCTCGACGGTCCGCTGGACGACGAGGCGCGCGACGACCTGGTCGAGGGCCTGCGCACCGTGCTGGCCGACGTCCGCGCCGTCGACGAGGACGCCGACCGGATCCGGTCCCGCGCGCTGGCCCTCGCCGACCGGCTCGCCGAGCTGCCCCCGTCCGACGCCGGCGAGGCCGGCGACCCCGCCCAGGACCCCGCCGAGGCCGCCGCCCTGCTGCGCTGGCTGGCCGACGGGCACTTCGTCTTCCTCGGCGCCCGGGACGTCACGCTGCCCACCGGCCGGGCCCGCACCGTGCGCGCCGTGCCGGGCAGCGGGCTGGGCATGCTGCGCAGCGACCCCACGGCGGGAGCCCCGCCCGAGTCCGGCACCGCCGACGGCGGCGTGCTGCTCAGCGTGACGAAGGCCGACGTGCGGGCCACCGTGCACCGCCGCGCCTGGCTGGACCTGGTCGCCGTCACGCTGCCCGGGGAGGACGGCGTCCCGCGCCAGCACCGCCTGGCCGGGCTGTGGTCGACCGCCGCGTACGCCACCAGCGTGCGTGACGCCCCGGTGGTCCGGCGGCGGGTGGCCCAGGTCGTCGCGCGGGCCGGTGTGCCGGAGGACAGCCACACCGGCAAGGAGCTGGTGGACCTCCTGGAGACCCACCCGCGCGACGAGCTGCTCCAGGTGGGCGCCGACGAGCTGCTCCCCGTCGCCCTCGGCGTGCTGCAGCTGCAGGAGCGCCGGCAGACCCGGCTGTTCCTGCGCCGCGATCCCCAGGGCCGGTTCTGGTCGGCGCTGGTGTACCTGCCGCGGGACCGCTACACGACCGAGGTCCGCACCCGCATGCAGCAGCTGCTCCTGGAGCGGCTGGGCGGCAGCGGCATCGAGTACACGGCGCGGGTCACCGAGTCGGTGCTGGCCCGGCTCCACTTCGTCGTCCGCCCGCCGGTGGCCCGGAACGGGCGGACGACGCTGCCCGACGTCGACGTGGCCGCGCTGCAGGCCGAGCTCGCCGCCGCCGCCCGCAGCTGGACCGACGACCTGACCGACGCCCTGGACGCACACCACGGCGCCGACGCCGAGCGGCTGCTCGCTCGGGTCGCGGACGCCTTCCCCGCCGCCTACCAGGAGGACTTCCCCGCGGCCACCGCCGTGGAGGACCTCGCCCGGCTGGACGCGCTGGCCCCCGGCGAGCTGGGGCTGCGGCTGCGCCGCCCGCGGGACGGCGGGGAGGCGCGCCTGTCGGTGTACCGGGTCGGGGAGCGGCTGCTGCTGTCGGACATCCTGCCGGTGCTGCAGCACATGGGCGTCGACGTCGTCGACGAGCGGCCGTACGAGATCGACCGGATCGGCGCCCCGCCGGCGTGGATCTACGACTTCGGGCTCGCCGCCCCCGGTGGGGAGCTGCCGTTCGCCGGCTCGCTGCCCGAACGGTTCACCGACGCCGTCCTGGCCGTGTGGCGGGGCGAGGCCGAGGACGACGGCCTGGGCGCGCTGGTGCTGCTGGCGGGGCTGAACTGGCGGCAGGTCACCGTCGTCCGCGCGTACGTGCAGTGGCTGCGCCAGGCGGGCCTGCCGTTCGGCCAGCGCTACGTGGAGACGACGCTGGCCGCCCACCCCGACGTCGTCGCCCGGCTCGTCGCCCTCTTCGAGACCCGGTTCTCCCCCGACCGCCCGGCCGGCCGGGAGAGGCGCCAGGAGGAGCTCGCCGCGTCCCTGCGCCGGGCGATCGCCGCTGTCGAGTCGCTGGACGCCGACCGGGTGCTGACCTCGCTGCTCGCCGCCGTCCTCGCCACCCAGCGCACGAACTACTACGCCGTCTCCGCCACCGGCACCCCGCTGGCGGTCAAACTGCACCCCGCCGAGGTGCCGGACGTGCCGCAGCCGCGCCCGGAGCGGGAGGTCTGGGTGAGCTCGCCGCGGGTCATGGGCGTGCACCTGCGCTTCGGCGCGGTCGCCCGCGGTGGCCTGCGCTGGTCCGACCGCCACGAGGACCTGCGCACCGAGGTGCTCGGCCTGGTCAAGGCCCAGATGGTGAAGAACACCGTCATCGTGCCGACCGGCGCCAAGGGCGGTTTCGTCGTCCGCCGGCCGCCGGCCGACCCGTCCCGCGACGCCCAGCTCGCCGAGGGCCAGGCCTGCTACCGGCTCTTCATCGGGACGCTGCTGTCGATCACGGACAACCGAGCGACTGAGGACGGGGTGACCCCCGGCGCCGTCGTCCCCCCGGAGCGCGTCGTCCGCCACGACGGCGACGACAGCTACCTCGTCGTCGCCGCGGACAAGGGGACGGCGACCTTCTCCGACCTGGCCAACTCCGTGGCGCTGGAGCGGGGCTTCTGGCTGGGCGACGCCTTCGCCTCCGGCGGCTCGGTCGGCTACGACCACAAGGCCATGGGCATCACCGCCCGCGGCGCCTGGGAGTCGGTGACCCGGCACTTCCGCGAGCTCGGCGTCGACGTGCAGAGCCAGGAGTTCACCGTCGTCGGCGTCGGGGACATGTCCGGCGACGTCTTCGGCAACGGGATGCTGCTCAGCGAGCACATCCGGCTGGTCGCCGCGTTCGACCACCGGCACGTCTTCGTCGACCCGACACCCGACGCCGCGACGTCGTTCGCCGAGCGCCGCCGCCTGTTCGCGCTGCCACGCTCCTCCTGGGCCGACTACGACCCCGCGCTGATCAGCGCGGGCGGCGGCGTGTGGCCCCGCACGGCGAAGGCGATCCCGGTCAGCGAGCCGATGCGCGCCGCCCTGGGCCTGGCCGAGCACGTGGACACGCTGTCCCCGGTCGAGCTGATCCGCGCCGTGCTGCTCGCGCCCGTGGACCTGCTGTTCAACGGCGGCATCGGCACCTACGTCAAGGCGGCGGGCGAGAGCGACCTGGACGTCGGCGACAAGGCCAACGACGCCGTGCGGGTGGACGGCGGCCAGCTGCGGGTGCGCGTGGTGGGGGAGGGCGGCAACCTCGGGCTCACCCAGCGCGGCCGGGTGGAGTTCGCCCTGGCCGGCGGGCGGGTGAACACCGACGCCATCGACAACTCCGCCGGCGTGGACACCTCCGACCACGAGGTCAACATCAAGATCGCCCTCAACGGCGTCGTGGGCCGTGGCGCGCTCGGCGCCGAGGCCCGCGCGGCGCTGCTGCAGGAGATGACCGACGAGGTCGCCGTCTCCGTCCTCACCGACAACCACGCGCAGAACGCCACGCTGGCCGGGGAGGTGGCCTCCGCCCGCAGCCTGCTCGACGCCGGCCAGCGGTTCATCCGCGCGCTGGAGCGCTCGGGGCGGCTGGTCCGGGCGGTGGAGGCACTGCCCGACGACCGGGTGCTGGGCGAGCGGCGCCGCGACGGCCAGGCGCTGACCGGCCCCGAGCTGTCGGTGCTGCTGGCCTACGCCAAGCTCGAGGCGGGTGACGCCGTCCTGGCCTCGGGGCTGCCGGACGACCCGGCGCTGCAGCCGCTGCTGACCGAGTACTTCCCCGCGGCCCTGAGCGAGCGCTTCCCCGAGGCGGTGGCGGGTCACCCGCTGCGCCGGGAGATCGTCGCGACGGGGCTCACCAACCGCGCGGTCAACGTCGCGGGTGTCACGGGGCTGTTCCGGCTCGTCGAGGAGACGGGTGTCGGCCTGGCCGGCGTCGCGCGGGCGCACGCGGTGGCCCGCGCGGTCTTCGGCGTCGACCGGCTCTGGGACGCCCCCCGCGGCATGGACAACCGGGTGCCCGCCGCCACCCAGGTGGAGCTGCGCACCGAGGCCACCCGGCTGGCCGAGCGGGCCACCCGGTGGCTGCTGCGGCTGCCCGAGCTCGCTGGGGACCGGCCCGCGCCCATCGGCGAGGTGGTCGCGCGCTTCGCCGCACCGGTGGCCGAGGTGCGCGCCGGGCTGCCCGGGTGGCTGCTGGGCTCCGAGGCGGCGGCCTACGCCGAGCGGACGGACCGGCTGCGGGCGGCCGGGGTGCCCGCGGAGGCGGCAGCGGAGGCGGCCACGGCGTCCCTGCTCCCGGCCGCGCTGGACCTCGCCGTCGTCGCCGAGCGGACGGGGGCGCCGATCGAGCTGGCCGGGCGGGTGCAGCAGTGCCTGGGCGAGCGGCTGGGCCTCGTCGTGCTGCGGGACCTCGTCACCGCGCTGCCTCGGGACCGGCGCTGGCCCTCGCTGGCGCGGGCAACGCTGCGCGACGACCTGGCCGCCGAGCAGGCCGAGCTGACCGCCGAGGTGGTCGAGGGCGCCGCGCCGGGCACCGACGCGGACGAGCTCGTCGCCGCCTGGGCCGAGCGCTGGGACGCCGGCCAGCGCCGCGCCGCGGCCCAGCTGGCCGACCTCGCCGCAGGGGACCGCCAGGAGCTGGCCGAGCTGCTGGTCGCCGTCCGCACGTTGCGCGGCCTCCGCCGCCGCTAGGACTCCCCGCCTCGGGGCGGGAGCGACTGTGCGCGCTTCCACCTCATCGGCCGCGAGTGACGTGGACCCGCGCACATCCCCGCGCCGGAGACCGGCCTCTGCTGCCGCCGGCCCTCCTCAGGGGTCGGTACCGCCACGTCGCCCGGTGCAGGACCGCCGGGTTGCCCCGGGGGCGGACGCTGGGGGAGTGCAACCCCTCCTCCCGGCCGAGCCCGAGCCGATCGGCCCCACCGCCCCCCGCGCCGCCGGTCGCACGCTCTTCACCCAGGGGTGGCGGGACGTGGCCTTCCTGCACTGGGCGGTGGAGCCGGCGCGGGTGGCGCCGCTGCTGCCGCCGGGCACGCGGCCGGACGTGCTCGACGGGGTCACCTACGTCGGGCTGATCCCCTTCCGGATGCGCCGCATCGGCCTGCTCGGCGCGCCGGGCCTGCCCTGGGTCGGCTCGTTCCTCGAGACCAACGTGCGCCTGTACTCGGTCGACGACCGCGGCCGCCGCGGCGTCGTCTTCCGGTCGCTGGAGGCCGAGCG
Organism: Trujillonella endophytica; assembly: GCF_019799905.1. Classification (GTDB taxonomy): domain Bacteria; phylum Actinomycetota; class Actinomycetes; order Mycobacteriales; family Geodermatophilaceae; genus Trujillonella; species Trujillonella endophyticus_A. Next base: position 268,815 of record NZ_JABGCI010000001.1, read on the forward strand.
GCTGCCGACGGTCCTCGTCGCCCGGTGGGTCGCGCGGCTGCCCTACACGTGGGCACGGATGCGCCTGGACCGGGACGGCGACCGGCTGGCCTACACCTCGCGCCGGCGCTGGCCCGGGCCACGCGGGGCCGCCGCCGGCGTGGAGCTGCGGGTCGGCCCCCGGCTGGCCGACCCCGGTCCCCTGGCGGCGTTCCTCACCGGCCGCTGGGGCCTGCACCAGAGCGCGTGGGGCGCCACCCGCTACTGGCCCAACGAGCACCCGGCGTGGCCCCTGCACGAGGCGGAGCTGCTGTCGTGGACCGACGACCTCACCGCGGCCGCCGGGCTGCCGGTCGACGGGCCGCCCGACAGCGTCCTCTTCTCCCCGGGCGTCGACGTCCGGTTCGGGCCCCGGGTGCGCGGCTGAGCGGTCGCTCCGGCACCGGTTCGTGACCTGCGTGGCGGCCGGGGAGCCGGGGTGCTTCATGCAGGTTTCGGATGTGCGGTTCTCACACTCCCGGGCCCCAGGAGTGTGAGAACCGCTCGTTGAGCGGCCTCGCGGGGCTCCGCAGACTCATCGGTGCGGTTCCAGCGCGAGGAGGACGACGTGAGCGACACCAGCCCGGTCCCGGTCATCGACATCAGCGACCTCTCCAGCCCCGACGAGGAGCGCCGCCGCGCCGTGGGCAAGGAGATCGCCGCTGCGTGCCGGGAGATCGGTTTCTTCTCGATCACCGGGCACGGCGTCCCCGACGAGCTGATCGCGGGCGTCTACGACACCGCCAAGGAGTTCTTCGCCCTGCCGCTGGAGGAGAAGCGCGGAGTGGCCCAGCCCGACCCCAGGACGGTCCGCGGCTACACCGCGGTGGGGGAACAGGCCTTCGCCTACAACGACGACACCAGCGCGCCCGGTGACCTGCACGAGAAGTTCGACGTCGGCCCGCACGTGGTCTCCGACGACCCGTACTTCGCCCTCGAGAACGCCGGCCCGCACTTCATCCCCAACCAGTGGCCCGAGCGCCCGGCCGGCATGCAGCAGGCGTGGGAGCGCTACTTCGAGGCCGCCGACGACCTGAGCCGCACGCTCATGCGGGGCTTCGCCCTCGGGCTCGACCTCCCCGAGCACTTCTTCGACGACAAGATCGACAAGGACATCTCGATGCTGCGGGCGATCCACTACCCGCACCGCGAGGAGCCTCCGCTTCCCGGCCAGCTGCGGGCCGGGGCGCACACCGATTACGGCAGCCTGACGATCGTCCGGCCGGAGGAGGCCCCCGGCGGCCTGCAGGTCTTCACCCAGGACGGCGACTGGGTCGACGTGCCGGTCATCCCCGGCGCGCTCGTCGTCAACATCGGCGACCTGATGGCGCAGTGGACGAACGACCAGTGGATCTCCACCCGGCACCGGGTGGCCAACCCGCCGCGGGACGCCGAGGGCAGCACGGAGCGGATGTCGATCGTCTTCTTCCACCAGCCGAACTACGACGCCGTCGTCGAGGCGCTGCCCACCTGCCTGGAGCCCGGCGTGCCGCCGAAGTACGCGCCGACCACCTCGGGCGACCACCTGACCATGAAGTTCGAGAAGACGCACCAGCGGGTGTGAGCACGATCGAGGAGACCGCTCCCCGGCCGGCCGCGGCCGCGACCGGGCCCGCCTTCGACGTCGAGCTCCGCCGCACCGGCGTGACGCTCCACGTACCCGCCGACCGCACCCTGCTCGAGGTCGTCGAGCAGGTCGTCGAGGTCGACTTCACCTGCCGGAACGGCGACTGCGGCTCCTGCGTGAGCACGGTCCTGGAGGGCGTGCCGGAGTTCCGCAACACGGTACTGTCGGCCCGCGCACGGGCGGCCGGACGGCGGATCGCGCTGTGCGTGGACCGTTCCGTCACACCGGTCCTGGTGTTGGACCTGTGACGGAGCTGGCGAGGTCGCCGATGGAGCGGGGCAGCGCGCTGTTGCACGTGGAACCAGCGGCGGCCGCCGGCGACCTCGCCGACCCCGGCTTCGCCATCTCCTGCGTCGGGATCTCCAAGTCCTTCCCCGGTGTCCGCGCCCTCGACGACGTCTCGATCGGCCTGCGCCCGGGCACGGTCCACGCGCTGCTGGGGGAGAACGGCGCCGGCAAGTCCACGCTCATCCGGATCCTCACCGGTGCGGAGCGGCCCGACGCCGGCCAGGTGTACATCGGCGGCGAGCCCCTACGGCACGCCACCCCGGTGGCCGCCCGCAGGCTCGGCGTCCGCGTGCTGCCGCAGGAGCGGCACGTCGCCGCCGACCTGACCGTCGGGCACAACGTGCTGCTGGACTCCCTGCCGCGCAACGCCCTGGGCCTGGTCAGCGCCCGCGCCATCGCCCGGCGGGCGCAGGCGCACCTCGACCGCCTCGGCCTCGACCTGGACGCCCGGGCGCGCGCCGGGGACCTGACCGCAGCGCAGCAGCAGCTGGTCGAGCTCGCCCGCACCACCGCCCGGCCGGCCCAGGTCATCGTGCTCGACGAGCCGACCGCCTCGCTGGCCGGCGACGAGGTGGAGGTGCTCTTCCGCGTCATCCGCTCGCTGCGGGAGAACGGCACCACGCTGCTCTACATCTCCCACCACCTGCACGAGGTGTTCGAGGTCGCCGACGCCGCCACGGTGCTGCGCAATGGCCGGCACGTCCTCGACGTCCCGGTCGCCGAGACCGACACCGACGGGCTGTTGCGCGCGATGTTCGACCGCGAGATCCAGCACAGCCGGCTGCCCCGCGCCCCACGGCCGTCCCGGCCCCCCGCGCCCGTGCTGGAGGCCTCCGCCGTCGCCGTCCCCGGGCAGCTCGCGTCCCTGGACGTCGCCGTCCGCCCCGGCGAGGTCCTCGCCCTGTCCGGCCCGGCCGGATCGGGCACGTCGGTGCTGGCCGAGCTGCTGGCCGGGGTGCGCGAGCCCGTCGAGGGCACCGTCGAGCTGGCCGGCACCGGGCGGCTGCGCAGCCGGGCGGCCGCGGCGTCGGCAGGTATCGGCTTCGTGCCCGCCGACCGCAAGCGCCAGGCGCTGCTCCTGGAGCGCGCGATCGTGGAGAACCTGCAACTGGGTGCGGCGGCCCGCTCGCGGCTGTTCCGGCCGCGGCGCGCGCTGCGCGACGCGGCGACCGCGCTGGAACGGGGCCGGGTCCGGGCGGCCTCGCCCGGGTCACCGGTGCGGGTGCTGTCCGGGGGCAACCAGCAGCGGGTGGTCTTCGCCCGCTGGCTGTCGGCCGGCTGCCGGGTGCTGGTCCTCGACCAGCCCACCGCCGGGGTCGACGTGGCCGCCAAGTTCGACATCTACGCCCAGCTGCTCGACCTGACCGCCGAGGGGGTGGCCGTCGTCGTCGTCTCCAGCGACTACGAGGAGATCGCTGCCCTGGCCGACCGGGTGGTCGTGATGGTCGGCGGCATGGCCACCGCCGCGCTGGAGGGTGACGCGATCACCCCCGAGCGGCTGTACGAGCTGGAGACCGCGGGCGCCCACGAGGTGGGGGAGTCCGTCGTCCTGGACGACCGGCTCGACGTCCGCACGGCGTCCCTCGAGGAGGACCGATGACCACCCTGCAGGACCCCCCGGCACAGGCGCCCGCGCGGCCGACGGCCGCGCGCGGGCCGCGGCTGCAGCACACGACCACCCAGGCGCTGCGCACCATCGTGCCGCTGCTCGTGCTCGTCGTGGGCCTGGCGCTCTACACCAACAGCGAGAACGCGGCGTTCCTCCGCGGCAGCAACATCGAGAACATCCTGACGCAGGTCGCCGTCCTGGGGATCCTCGCCGCCGGGCAGACGTTCCTGCTCATCGGCGGGCAGATGGACCTCTCCGTCGGCAGCCTGGTGAGCCTCGTCGGCGTGCTCGCGGCCAAGCAGTTCGCGGCTGGGTGGAGCACGGTGGCGGTGGTCGCCTTCGGCCTCGCTCTCGGCGCGCTCGTCGGGCTGGTCTGGGGGCTGGTCGTGGCCTACCTCGACGTCCCGCCGTTCATCCTGACCCTCGGCGGGCTGTCGGTCCTCGCCTCGCTGGCGCTGGTGTTCAGCGACAACGTGCCGATCCGGGTGGACGACGGCCTGGACAGCTGGGGGTTCGGGCAGTGGTTCGGACTGCGCGCGCCGGCGGTCATGCTGATCGTCGTCCTCGTGCTGGCGGGGATGCTGCTGCACCTCACCCGCTTCGGCCGGACCACCTACGCCCTGGGGTCCTCGCAGCAGACCGCCTTCCTCGCCGGCGTCCCGGTGCGCCGCCACATCGTGCTGCTGTTCGTCGGCAACAGCACACTCGCGGCCTTCGGCGGCCTGGTCCTGATGGCCCGTCTCGCCGCGGGCGACCCGCGCGCCGGGTCCGGGCTGGAGCTGTCGGTCATCGCCGTCACCGTGCTCGGCGGGGCGGCCCTGGCCGGCGGGCGCGGCACCATGCTGGGCACCGCCGTGGGCGTGCTGGTCTTCGGCACCATCACCGCCTCGCTCACGTTCCTGCGGGTCCCCGGCGCCTACCAGGCGCTGGTCTCCGGCGGGATCCTGATCATCGCCGTCGTCGTCACGGCCGCGGCCGACCTGCGCTCGGCGCGGGCCGGTGGCGCCCGGGGACGGTCGGCGTTGCGCGGGCTGATCGCGCCGCTGACGCGCCCCTCCTCCCGCGGGACCCCGCCCCCGGACGGGGCGTAGCCCCCCTCGACCACCGTCGGACAGCGCCGTGCCGACGGCTGTTCCACCCCCGACCCCGCGACACGAGCCGCCTGAGCCACTGGAGCAGCCATGACCTCCCGTCCCCCGACCCCGAGCACCCCCCTCCTGCCGATGGACCGCCGCGGCTTCCTGCGCCTGACCGGCTTCGTCGGCGGAGGCCTGCTGCTGGCCGCCTGCGGCGACGACTCCGGCGGCTCGGGCGGCTCCGGCGGTGGCGGTGGGGGCGGCGGCACGATCGGCATCTCGCTCAACGGCAACAACGCCTACTCCAGCTACGTCGCCGAGGGCGTGCTCAAGGCGCTGGACGGGACCGACTACGACTTCACCGGCATCCAGAACGACTTCGACTCCTCGGTCGAGCTCGGCAACATCGAGAACCTGCTCAGCCAGGGGATCGCCGGGCTGGTCGTGCTCCCCGCCGACGCCGCGACGCTGGCCCGGGCGGCCGAGCAGGCGCAGGCGCAGGACATCCCCGTCGGCAACGCCCTGTGGCCGGGGGAGAGCGAGGCGGACGAGTTCTTCACCGGCGTCGCCGCACTGGACTCGGTGGAGGGCGGCCGGCTGATCGGCGAGTGGCTCAAGGCCAACGCCACCCCCGGCCCGGTCATCGTGGTGCAGGGCATCGTCGGCCAGGGCTTCTCCGAGCGGATCGACGAGGGGCTCGACGAGGCGTTGGAGGGCAGCGGCTTCGAGGTCGTCGTCCGGGAGCAGGGCTTCTTCGCCCGCGACACCGCCACCGACATCGTGGAGTCCGGGCTGCAGGCCAACCCCGGGGTGACGGCGATCGTGGCCTACGCCGCCTCGATGTCCAACGGCATCAGCTCCTACCTGGAGTCGCAGGGCATCACGAACATCGCGCACGTCTCCAGCGACGCCGACGACGAGATGATGGACTGGCTGCAGACGCCCTACCTCAGCGCCGCGCGCTACTACTCCGCGGCCGAGACCGGCCTGGTGGCCGCGCAGGCGGTGCTCGCGGCGATCGAGGGCGACGAGGCCACCTTCGAGAACGAGATCTTCCAGGACATGATCACGCCCGAGAACGCGGAGCAGATGGTCGCCGACCACCCGTACCGCTACGAGGAGTTCGCCGAGCAGGCGGCGACCATCTGATGGCGGTCTCGCTCTCCTTCGCCAGCCTGATGGTCCCCGACCCCGACCGGTCGGTGACCTTCTACCAGGAGCTGTTCGGCCTGCCCGAGGTCGTGGAGCTGGCCAGCCCCCACTTCCGCGGGCTGCGCATCGGCCCGACGGTCCTCGGCTTCAGCGGGCCCAAGGCCTACGAGCTGCTGGAGCTGCCGGCGCCGGCCGCGGGGGAGCCGGGCGTGGACACGTTCCTCACCTTCGAGGCCGAGGACCGCGACGGGGTCAGCGCGCTCACCGCGCGGGCGGCCGAGCTGGGCGGGGCCGTGGTCAAGGAGCCCTACGACACGTACTACGGCGCCTGGCAGTCCGTCGTCCGCGACCCCGACGGACACGCGTTCCGGATCAACCACCTGCCCCTGTGACGGAGAGCGGGAGGGCGCGGGACGTGCGTCCCTCCCGCTCCCCGTCAGGAGGCGCCGAAGGTCGTCTGGCGCAGGTACTTCTCCCGCAGGTGTTCACCGGCCGTGGGCGTCCCGGGGGGAGGGGCGCCGCCGCCGGGGAGCCCGGGCAGCACGTCCACGAGGGTGTCGTGGTTGGGGTGGGAGTAGAACGCGAAGGCCAGCCGGTCGGAGTTCATCGCCTGCTCGCGACGGGGGTTGACCACCCGGTGCAGGGTCGCCGGCCAGCGGTCACCGGTCCACTCCGTCAGCAGGTCGCCGATCATGACCATCAGTGCCCCGGGGATGACGGGGACGTCGACCCACTCCCCGCCGCGGTCGAGCACCTGCAGCCCGCCGGGCCGGGGTTCGGCGGTCACCAGGGTGAGCGTGCCGTAGTCGGAGTGGACGCCGGCCCGCATCTGGCCCGGCAGCGGCGGTTCGGGCTGGTCGGGGTAGTACAGCCCGCGGAGCATGCTCACCGCGCGGTCGATCCGGGAGTCGAAGAAGTCCGACGGCAGCCCGAGGGCCCGCGCGCAGCAGCCCATCAGCTCCGCCGACACCCGGGACAGCTGCCGGTGGGCCGCCTCCCACGGAGCCCGCATCTCCGGCAGCTCGGCCGGCCAGAGGTTGGCCGCGAAGTGGGGCCCCGACCGCTCCGGCGAGGTGGCCAGGTCGTCGCGGTCGACGTCCACCGGGCCGATGTCGAACTTCTCCTTGAGGTCGGCGGGGGACTCCTCGTCCAGGGAGTAGGTGATGCCCTCGCTGCCGACCCCCGACCACCCGCGGACCTGGTCGGGGGCGGGTTGGGCCACTCTTGCCTTCTGGTCCGGGGACAGCGCGAAGAACCGGCGGGTGACGGAGAAGAGCTCGGTCAGCAGAGAGGGGGCCACGCCGTGACCGGTGACCTGGAAGAACCCGACCTCGTCGCACGCCTGGCCGACCAGCGCGGCCACCGATGCGGCGCCGGCCTCGCCCGCGCGCAGGGGCGTCAGGTCGATCACCGGCACCGTCCGCATCCGGCTGAGTCTGCCCCAGCGGCGCGGTGCCGGTGAGGCCGACCGTCGCCGAGCTCGCCCGCGCGGCGGACCTCGAGGTCGTCACGCCGGGCGAGGGCCTCGACCGGCGGGTGGACACCGTGCGCGTGCTCGAGGGGGTCTTGCCCGAGACGCTGGGCCCAGGCGTGCTCGCCGTCGTCCCCTGGGCGGCGCCGCGGCGGGGCTCCCCGCTGCCGCCGCTGGTCCCGCTGCTCGCGCCGGTGCTGGCGTCAGTACCCTCGGCCGTGCTCGTCGTCCCCCGCGGCCGGGTCGTGCGGCCGCCCGCCGAGGCGGTGGAGCGGGCGCGGGAGGCCGGGGTCGCGCTCCTGTGGCCGGCCGCGCAGCAGCTCTCGGTCGAGCACCTGCGCCGCCTGGTGCACCTCACGCCCGACGAGCTCCCCGGCCCCCCCGCCGGGCTGGCCCGGGTGCTCGAGGGCGATCTGGGGCTGGCCGCTGTCGCCGAGCAGGTGGCCGAGCAGCTGGGCGCCGCCGTTCGAGTGACCGACGCCGCCGGCCGCGACCTCGTCGACCTGCACGGGCCGAGCGCGGTCACCGTCGACCCCGACGGACCCGTGCTGCCGCTCATGCACGCCGGGCGGCAGCTGGGCTCCTGGCGGGTGCTGCGGGCGACGCCGCTCACCGCGGCGGAGACCACGCTGGTCGAGCTGGTCACCCCGGTGCTGACGCTGGCGCTGCGGGTGCACACCACCGAAGAGCGAGCGGCGGCGCCGGTGCAGGCCCTGCTGACCGCCGTCCTGGGGGAGGACCTCGCGGCCCGGGAGAGCGCGGTCCGGCGCAGCCGTCGGCTGGCCGCCTTCCCGGCGCGGACGGCGCTGTTCCTCGTGCTGGTCCCCTTCGGCACCGACGTGTCCAGCGCCGGCCTGGCCCGCCTGGCCCGTGCCGTCGAGCCCGCGGTCCGGGCCGTCGACGACCGGGCCACCGTGCTCGTGCACGAGGGGTCCGTCGTGGCGCTGATCGACGCGGACATCGATCTCGACCGGCTGGTCCGGGCCATGTACCGGCGGACGACGGTGCCGCTCTCGGTGGGCGCCGGCCGGCCGGTCCACGACGTCCGCAGCTTCCCGGGCGCCCACCGGCAGGCCCAGCGGGCCGCGGCGATCGGGCGGGCGCTCGGCGCGGCCAACCGGGTCACCCGCTTCGATGACCTGGGCGTGACCCGCCTTCTCCACCAGCTGCCCGAGCACGAGCGGCAGGGGTTCGTCCGAGATGTGCTGGGGCCCGCCGCCGGCACCGACGCCCCCGCGCTGGAGGCGCGCCGGGTGCTGCGCGCATTCCGCTCGACCAACGGCAACGTCACCGAGGCCGCACGGCTGTTGTTCCTGCACCACAACACGTTCCGCCAGCGGCTGGCCAAGCTGCAGCAGCAGCTCGGCGACTTCGTCGGCGACCCCGACCGGCGGCTGGCCGTGTTCGTCGCGCTGGACCTCCACCGCCTGGACTCCGACCGGGAGGGCTGAGTCCCCGTCCGCTGCCCCGTCTGCGCTCGCCTGCGCCCGTCTACCGTCAGCGCTAGACGAGCACAGACGCCGTCAGACGGGAGGCGCCCAGGCCGGGTCGCGGCCGAGGAGGCCGAGCGCGCGGTCCTGCAGCGGCGCGTCGTCGGGCACGGGGACGACGGGACCGAACACGACCACGCCCGGGCCGAGGGCGCCCGGCACCCGCATGACGTCGGGGATCTCCTGCAGGCCCGGCCAGAGGCGCTCGAGCTCGGCCGGGTCGATGGTGTCGTCCTGGCCGGTGGCGCGGGCGAGGTCCCAGCGGTGCAGCACCAGGTCCTCGCTCACGACGCCGTCGACCATCTGCGCGCCGGGCACCGTGCCGGCGGGGCCGTCGACCACGCGGTCGGCGAGTCCGGGGTCGTCGAGCAGCGCCTCGACCTCTGTGCGGGCGACCCGGAAGGCGGCCAGCGGGTCCTCGTCGACCGACGGTGCGGGCGCCGGCGTCCGCCCGTACGGGCGGAGCATCGCGGCGTGCATGCGGACGAGGTGGCGGACGACGTCGCGGGCGTCCCACTCGGCGCACGGGGACGGGCGGTCCCAGTCCCCGGCCGGGACGGCGGCCACGGTGGCCTCGAAGGCGTCGGCGCGCCGGCGGTAGCGGGCGGCGATGTCGACGGTGGAGTCGGCGGTGGAGTCGGCGGTGGAGTCGGCGGTGGAGTCGGCGCTCATGCGGGGGAGACCGCGTGACGCGGCCGAACTCATCGATGCCCTCGTCTGGGCTCCTCTAGCCTCGACGCTAGAGAGGACCAGACGACGTCAGACAGCCGGGGCGGGGATCCCGCCGGACGCCTGCTCGAAGGCGTGGCCGATCTCGAGCACCCGCCGGTCGGCCCGCGGGGGCCCGATGACCTGCAGCCCGACCGGCAGACCGTCCGGGGTCAGGCCGGCCGGCACCGACAGCGCCGGGCAGCCGGTCGGGGTGATCAGGGTGCAGGAGCGCATCCACTCCAGGTAGTTGGTCAGCTCGACGCCGTCGATCTCGGTCGGGTACTCCTGCTCGACCGGGAAGGGCAGCACCTGCGTCGTGGGCGCCAGGAGGACGTCGTAGCGCTCGAAGAACGCCACGACCCGCTCGTACAGGGCGGTGTGCCGCTGCTCCGCGCGTGCGATGTCTGCGCCGGTGAGGCGTGCGCCCTGCTCGGCGTTCCAGCGGATCGCCTCCTTGACCAGCTCGGGGGAGCGGCGGACGAGCTCCCCGAAGGATGCCTCGAACAGCCAGGCCCGCAGCGTGCCGAAGACGTCGTCGGCCCCGGAGAGATCGGGGCAGGCCTCCTCGACCGTCGCGCCGAGCTGCTCGAACACCGCGGTCGCCGGGGCGAGGGCGGCGCGGACCGCGGGGTCGACGGCCACCCGGCCACCCAGGTCCGGCGCCCAGGCCACCCGCAGGCCGGCCAGCTCCTCGGGCAGGGGAGCGGCGAACCCGGCGCCGTCGTCGGCCAGCGAGACGGGCACCCGCGGGTCGGGCCCGGCGATCGCCGAGAGGGTGAGCGCCACGTCGGCGACGGTGCGCCCCATCGGGCCCTGGACCGACAGCTGCGACCACGCCATCGGTGCCGGCCAGGTGGGCACCCGGCCCGGTGTCGGGCGCAGGCCGACGACGCCGCAGAACGCGGCAGGGTTGCGCAGCGAGCCGCCCATGTCGCTGCCCTCGGCCACGGGGACCAGTCCGGCGGCGAGGGCGGCCGCCGCGCCGCCGCTGGAGCCGCCGGCCGACAGCCCGTGCCGGTACGGGTTGTGCGTCGCGCCGAACAGGGTGTTGAAGGTGTGCGAGCCGGCCGCGAACTCGGGGGTGTTGGTCTTGCCCACCCGGATCGCCCCGGCCCGCCGGAGCCGCTCGACGACCAGCTCGTCGTGCTCGGGGACGTGGTCGGCGTGCACGGGGGAGCCCCAGGTCGTGCGCATCCCGCCGGTGAGGTGGGTGTCCTTGTGGGCGACCGGCAGGCCGTGCAGCGGGCCCACCGGGTCGCCCGCGGCGAGCGTCGCGTCGGCGGCGTCGGCGGCGGCCCGGGCTCCCTCGGGATCGAGCGTGACGACGGCGTTGATCGTGGGGTCGAGGCGCTCCATGCGCGCCAGGTGCGCCTCGAGCAGGTCCCGGGCCGAGACCTCCCGCGACCGGACCATCGCCGCCAGCTCGGTCGCGGGGCGCAGGCACAGCTCGTCGTCGGCGTGGGTCACCGGACGAGGTTGCCACACGGCTCTCGAGCCGGTGCCGGGGTCAGCTCGCGGCCCGGGGCTCCTCGGCACACCGCTCGGCGGGCAGGTTGGTCCGCGCCCAGGCGGAGAGCTGGTCGAGCACGGGCATGAGCGCGGCGCCGGCGCCGGTGAGCTCGTACGTGACGGCGACCGGCGGCCCGGTGTCGACCGCGCGGTGGACCAGGCCGGCCGCCGCCAGCTCGGTCAGCCGGTCCGACAGCACCGAGTCGCTGATCCCCCCGACCGCCCGGCGCAGCCCGCTGAAGGTGGCCGGCCCGCCGGTCAGCACCCCGATGATCACGCCGTTCCAGCGCTTGCCGAGGAAGCCGAACGCGCGGCTCAGCGCGTCGTCGCACGCCTGTGGCGTGTGCAGGACCTCCTCGGACACGCGGTCATCGTAGGCGTGGACGGTCCGACATGCACTTCGCAAAACGAAGTGCTAGCTTTCTCGAAGCACTAGCTCATTACGAGTAGCTAGGCAGAGGAGAGCGAGAGAGTCATGTCCCTGTTCCGTCTGGACGCCAGCATCCGCGTCGAGGGGTCGGCCAGCCGCGAGATCGCCGACATCGTCGAGGCGGGGTGGCGGGCCGAGGCCCCGTCGGCGTCCGTCGTCCGCCGCCATCTCGGCACCGAGCCCCTGCCGGCCACCGTCTGGGGTGCCGCCGTCGCCGGGTCCGCCCTTCCTGCGGCCGAGCGCAGCCCCGAGCAGGCCGAGGCGGTCGCCCTCGCCGCGACGCTGACCGACGAGCTGCTCGACGCCGAGGCACTGCTGTTCGCCGTGCCGCTGTACAACTTCGGCGTCTCCCAGCACTTCAAGACGTGGGTGGACCTGGTGATCACCGACCCGCGGATGGGCCCGGGCGTCCCGCCGCCGCTCGCCGGCCGGCCGGCCGTGCTGGTCACCGTCCGCGGCGGCAACTACTCCGCCGGCACCCCGCGCGAGGGCTGGGACCACGCGACCGGGTGGATGCGCCGGATCCTGGCCGACGTCTGGCAGCTCGACCTCCGGGTGGTGGAGCGCGAGTTCACGCTGGTCGGCGTCAACCCCGCCCTCGACTCCTTCGCCGATGTCGCCGCGCAGCTGAAGGACGCGGCCGAGCGCGAGGCCGCCGCCCACGCCCCGCACCTGCGCGCCCGGCGGCCGGCCGCCGCCTGAGCGACGCCGCCCGCCCGGCCGGCCCCGTCAGGGGCAGGCCTCGTCGGGGACGGCCGCGGGCACGCGGTTGGGACCGGCCTCGGCGGGGCGGGGCCGGTCCTGGCGGTGCAGCCGGACGGCGACCAGCGCGACGTCGTCCTCCGGGCGGCCGTCGACCAGCCGCTCCAGCACCTCGTCCAGCAGCTCCTCCAGGGGCAGGTGTGCCAGCTCGGCGAGGGTCTCGCGCAGGCGCAGGACGCCGGCGTCGAGGTCGGAGTCGCGCCGCTCCACGAGCCCGTCGGTGTACAGCAGCACGGTCGCGCCGCGGTCGAGCGTGACCACGGACTCCTGGCGCACCGCCGCGGCGTCGACGCCCAGCATCAGGTCGCCGTGCCACGAGGCCAGGTCGGCCACGCTGCCGTCGGGCTGGAGCACCAGCGGGGGAAGGTGCCCGGCGTTCGCCCAGCGCAGGCGGGTCACACCACGGGCGCGCTCGTCGGCGGTCTGCTCCAGCCGGGCGACGGCGGCGGTGGCCAGGACGTCGGTGCCGAGCACGGCCATGGAGGAGTCCAGCCCGCGGAGCACCTCGGCCGGCGCGGCGTCGCTGTAGGTGGCGATGCCCCGCAGCAGTCCGCGCAGGTGGCCCATCGCCGCGGCCGCCTCGGTGTCGTGGCCGACGACGTCGCCGATGACCAGCATCGTGGCGCCGCAGGGCTGCAGGAAGGCGTCGTACCAGTCCCCGCCCACGCGGGCCGCCTCGGCGGCCGGCAGGTACCGCACCGCGACCTCGGCGTGGTCGGGCTCCGGGGGCTCGGTCAGCAGGCTGCGCTGCAGCCCCTCGGCCAGCTGCTGCTGCTGGCGGTACAGGCGGGCGTTGTCCAGCGACAGGCCGGCGCGGTCGGCGACGTCCTGGGCGGTCGCCAGGTCCTCCTGGCGGGGCGTCCAGCCGCGCCGGAAGAAGAGCGTGAGGACGCCGAGGGTGCGCCCGCGGGCGCGCAGCGGCAGCGCCACCCCGCCCTCGGGGTCCAGCAGCTGCAGCGTGTCCCGGGCCTCTCCCGGTGGCAGCAGCGCCAGCACCTCACGGCCCGGGCTGTGCACCGGCTCGCCGGTGAGCAGCGCGCGCCCGACCGGTCCGTTCGTGGGCATGGCGTCGAGCCGGGCCGCCGCGTAGCGGGCGACGAGGGGGCGCAGCGCCGGGTCGGCGTGCCAGTGCCCGACGTCGCGGATCCTGCCGTCGTCGTCGACCAGCGTGACGATGCACCAGTCGGCCAGCGCGGGGACCACGAGCCGCGGCAGGTGGGCCGTGGCGGCCTGGGCGTCGAGCGTGCCGGCGAGCTCCGAGCTGACCTGGGCCAGCAGCGCCAGCCGCTGCGCGGCCCGCTCGGCGCGGTCCTGCACCGTCCGGCGCTCGGTCACCTCGACGAAGTAGACCGACAGCCCCTCGGGGCTGGGCCACGCGCGCAGCTCGTACCAGCCGTCCAGCGGCGGGGGGTAGTAGGCGTCGAAGGCGGCCGCGCGCCCGGTGCGGACGGCGGCGCGGTACTGCTCCTCGAACACGCTGTTGACCGCCGCGGGGAAGGCGTCCCACAGCAGCTCGCCCAGGAGTTCGTCGCGCGAGTGCCACAGCAGGCGCTCGGCCTCGGCGTTGACGTAGGTGAACCGCCAGTCGCGGTCGAGGGAGTAGAAGCCGGCGGGCATGGCCTCCAGGACGCGGGTGACCCGCACGTCCTCCTGCCGCAGGTCGGTGGTGTCGTAGGCGGCACCGAGGAAGCGGGCGGGGGCGCCCTCGGCGTCCGCGACGGTCCGGCCGCGCGCCTGCACCCACCGGGTCTCGCCGGTGGGCAGCACGATCCGGTACTCCGCCTCGAACTCGCCCACTGCGGCGATCGAGTTCTGCAGCGCCTCGGAGACCCGCGGCAGGTCGGCGGGGTGCACGCGGGCGTTGAACGCCTCGATGGTGTGGTCGAACTCGTCGGCGGAGTAGCCGAACATGGCGATGAGCCGGTCGTCCCAGATCAGCTCGCCGGTGTGCAGGTCCCAGTCGAAGGCGCCGACCCCGCCGGCGTCGATGGCCAGCCGCCAGCTCACCCGCACCCGCTCGTACTCGCGGACCAAGGCGGCGAGCTCGAGCTCGCTGGCGGCGGACGCGGCGAGCTGGGCCAGGACCCCGGCGTCGGCGTCGGTCCACTCCCGGGGCTTCGGGTCGAAGACGCACAGCGTGCCCACGGGGTGCCCGTCCGGCCCGGTCAGCGGTGCGCCCAGGTAGGCGCCGATCTGCCCGCCGGTCACCCAGTGCAGGTCACGGACGCGGTCGTCGGCCGTGGCGTCGCGGATGACCAGGGGCGCGCGATCGGCGACGGCGAGGCTGCAGAACGACTCCTCGACCGGTGTCTCGTCGCCGACCGTCGGCGCTGCCGCGCCCGCGCCGCCGGCCACCACGAGGACGTCGTCGAGCAGGTTGACCTGTGCCGACTGCGCGCCGAGCAGCCGGGCGGCGAGCTCGGAGATGCGGTCCAGGGCGGGGTTGCCCGGCTCGGCGGGTCGCAGCCGCAGGGCGGCCCGGACGCGCTCGGCGTCGGACCGGACCGCGACGGCGGCACGGGCGGTGGCCCGTCCGTCGACGGGCCGGGGCCCCGGGGCGTCGTCCACGCTTCTCCTCTGCCCCGTGGGCACGCGTCGACACCACCGAACCGGCTGTTGGAGTTCCGCGACGCGGCACAGTTATGACACGCAATTCCCGTTGTGGGCAACGATCTCAGCGGAGAAGATCGACAACAACACGCTGCGTCACGACTGCACCAGGGATCGACCGCGTCGCGTCACCTCGTCAGCGGGGACGACCAGCGTCAGGGCGGTGCCGCCGGGGTGCTCCACGTGCAGCCCGGCGCGTCGCAGCAGGGCCCGCAGTCGCACGACGTCCGCGGGCTCGGCCGTCGTCGTGGCCAGCAGCCGCGCGACCCGGCCCTTGTGCGCCTTGTTGAAGTGGCTGACCACCGACCGGGAGCCGTCCGGGCGCTCGCTGAGGACGTCGATGGTCACCGCGCCGGGTACGGGCGCCAGGGCCTGGTAGGAGCCGCTGCGCAGGTCGACCACGAGCTCCTCGGACCGGGCGAGCACCGGGCCCAGCACCGGCTTCCACAGCGCCCGCAGCGTCGGCAGGCCGGGCAGGACGGTGCCCGCGGAGAGCCGGTAGGCCGGGATGGCGTCGGTGCCGCGGACCAGCCCGAGCAGCGCCGAGCCCACCGCGAGCCGCCGGTCCGCGCGGGCGCGCTGCGACCGGGTCAGCGACCGCACGTCGAGCGCGTCGTAGAGGACGCCGGTGTACCGCTCCAGGGCCGGCAGCGTCGGCGCCGTCCGCAGCAGGGCGTTGCGGGCCGCCTCCCCGGCCTGCGCCTCCGACAGGCCCAGGACCTGCCGGGCAGCAGCCGGATCCGCGGCGAGGTCGACGAGCGCGCCCACCAGCCGCTCGCGCACCGGGGTCAGCTCCGGCGTCGCCAGGGTGGGCAGGTCGAGGGGGGCGCCGTCCCCGCCGGGGTGCTTGGTCTCCGACGGCGGCAGCAGGACGAGCACGAGTCGGAGGACCCCCCTGCCCCCCACCACTCGCAGGCTCGCGGCGGGACCCTGCAGGGGGGCTACGGCGGCCGGGAGGGTCCTTCAGGTCCAGTACAGCATGCGCCCGCCGGGGAGCCTGGCCGGGAGCTCGCGCTCGAACCACCCGCGCAGCTCGGCCATCGTGTCCCGCGGGTAGACGTGCTTGACCGCGCCGAACTTGCCGCGCTTGGTCGTGCGCTGCTCCTCGTCCATCTCCAACCTGGTGCGCGGGTACCAGTCGAGCAGGGTCGACTTCGAGCCGGGCGTGAAGCGGTGGGTGATGCACTCGACGGTGAGGTCGGCGCCCGCGGGCAGCGCCGCGGCGACGGCGTCGAGCAGGGCGCCGTACTCCTCGCGCCAGCCGTCGACCGGCATGATCGGCGCGATGGTGAGGCCGACCGGGTAGCCGGCCGCGGCGACCGCCCCGAGCGCTGCCAGCCGGCCGGCCACGGGCGCCGTCGCCCCCTCGAACCGCCGGGCCACCGATGCCGCGTTCACCGAGAAGCGCAGCCGGGTGCGGCCGCCGTGGGGCAGGTCGAGCAGCCCGGCGACGTCGTCGAACTTGGTGGTGGCGCGCAGCTGCACCGGCCCGGGCCAGTCGTGCGTGCCGAAGTACGTGACGGCGGCGGCCAGCCCGCCGGTGAGGTGCTCGATGGCCAGCGGGTCGGTGTAGCAGGAGGCCTCGAACGTCGTCCCCTCGTCGCCGCGGGCGGCGGTGCCGGAGGTGACGGCGCCACGACCGACGTACTCGTCGAGCCCGGCGAGGACCTCGTCGAGGTCGGCGAAGACGCGGGTGATCGGCGGACCGGACAGCGATCCGGCGAGGTAGCAGTACTGGCAGTGCGCGGGGCACCCCTCGGCCAGGTCGAAGCGCCAGTCCGCCGACGGGGGGATGGGGTGCAGGCGCCGCCGGGACGGCGCTCCGACGACGAGCGCCATCGTGTCCTTGGCGCGCATGAACGCCGCGCGGTCGCCGTCGCCGCGCAGGTTGGGCAGCCGGTCGCCGCGCAGCAGCTCGACGTCGGTCACGCCGGCGGCCTCGAGGCGGGCCAGGACGCGCTGCCCGTGCGGGCGCTCGGCGGCGGAGCGGGTGACGAGGACGCGGGACGGCGTCCAGAGGCGGGAGGGCGTCGGGGCGGCGGAGGCGGGGGCGGGGGCGAGCACCGGGGTGACCATCGCCCTGTACAACGCCGCCGGCGGCGCCCGCAGGCCCCGGCTCCGGGTGAGGTCGACCACCCCGGCCGCCCGACCTAGCCTCCCGCCATGCCCGCGCGACCCCGGTACCCGACCGACACGCAGCCGACGATCGAGGTGCGCCCGGCCGTCGGCCGGTTCGAGGACCTCGCGACGATCGTCGGTACGCGCCGTCCGGACGCCGAGGGCTGCTGGTGCATGGCCTACCGGGACAGCCGGGTGCCCAACCGGGAGCGGCCGGCGTACATGCGGGCGGAGTGCAGCGGCGAGCCCGGGCCGGGGGTGCTGGTCTACGTGGACGACGTCGTCGCCGGGTGGTGCTCGATCGCCCCGCGGGCCCGCTACCGGCGGCTGCTGAACTCGCGCACCATCCCGGTCCTCGACGACCGCGACGCCTGGGTCGCCGTCTGCTTCGTCGTGCGGGCCGGCTACCGCGGGCACGGGCTCATGCACCACCTGCTGCTCGGCGCCGTCGACCACGCCCGGGCGCACGGCGCCGCGGTGGTGGAGGGGTACCCGGTCGAGGCGGGCGGGAGCCGGGTCGACGTGATCTCCGGCTACGTCGGCACGGTGGAGCTGTTCGAGCGCGCGGGGTTCGAGCGCGCGGCGCCCACCACCGGCCACAGCGGAGGACGGCCGCGGTGGGTGATGCGGCGGGACCTCAGTCGCTGAGCTCGACGATCACGGGGGCGTGGTCGCTGGCGCCCTTGCCCTCGCGCTCCTCGTGGTCGATGCGGGCGCCGGACACCCGCCGGGCCAGGGCCGGGGAGCCGAGCACGAAGTCGATCCGCATGCCCTCGCGGCGGGGGAAGCGCAGCTGCGTGTGGTCCCAGGACACCTCATCGAGATCAGCTGACCGGCGGATCTCCTCTCGACCCCGCCCCTGAGCTGCAACAACAGGCGTCAGCCAACTCCGCTCATCTACGACCAATTCAGGGCTGCTGTGCCCCTGATGTGCCCCTGATGGCGCTCAGAAGACGCACGTCTCCTTCCAGAACGCGTGCGACCGGTTCACCTTCCCAGAGGTCCTCACCGGGCCTGCCCCGGACGGGCCCGACGCTACGAGCGGCGACGAGGCGTCCACCGTCGCCAACCCTGACGGCCCTGCGGGTGCGACGACGGCTGTATGGGACGAACAACTCGACAAGTCAGCCGTGCCCGACATCGAGGAGGTCCTCGTGCCGGCTCTCCTGGCCACGGTTCGCGACGAGGGTTGGGCGCCTCCATCGACAGTGGGCGCCTATGTCGTCAACAACCACCCGTCGTTCGATTCCCGCAACTACGGCTTCTCTCGGCGGGGCATGCTCGTCGGCAGCTTGGACTTCGTCGAGGTGAAGGGGGTCACCGGCCCCGACGGCTCGTCCCATCCCTGGGTCAGCCTGAGGGAGCAGGTGTCCGGTGAACGGGCGGGATGTGCGGAGTAGCAGCCGCCCTCACGGTCAGTCCTTCGGCTGTCCCATGGCGGCCCACCTGGGGACAGTTCCGTTGCTCCGGCAGCACCGGCTACGGCCCGCCGGCAGGTCAGGACCCACCACCCTGCACCGATCCCGAGGCCAGGTAGCCCGCGCCCATGGCGATCTCCCGCACGACCAGATCGGGGACGCGATCCGCCAGGAGCGCCCAAGGGCGCCCGAACCCGGAGAACGATTCAACGTATGGCCGATGCATGGCCACCACGCACGCGTTGAGCGCCACCTTCCATTGCGGGGCCCACTTGCCGCCGGCCGCGGCCACCGTGCCGCCCTCTCTGACGTGCTTGAGGACGTGGTCGACGGAATGTCCAGATTGCAGGACGTCGTGTACGGCGCAGAACAGGGCGTGGTCGACCATCGGCAGCACCGCCTGCGCCACCGTCGAGTGGATGAGCACCACGTTGCTCCAGCCGTGTGCGGTGCATCTCTGGCTGGCGCGAGAGAGCATCTCTTCGGCGGGATCCACGCCGACCACCGTGCCGGTGGGGCCGACCCGGTCGACAAGCCATGGAAAGCTCCGCCCGGTTCCGCACCCGACGTCGAGGACGACGTCGCCGGGTCGGATGCGCAGCAGATCGACTGCGCCACGGCGATACGAGTCGAAGTGCTTCGTCCGGGCGTCGTAGCCGGTGGCTGCGTGCCTGTAGGCCGGCAGGGACTGGAAGGTCGGTGAAGTGTCGGCGGGATCAGTTCCGGGCATGGCGGCCCCTCGACGACCAACTCTCGTGTCGGACCAGAGCACCCATCCTCTCGCATCCGCTTCGGTTTCGGATCCCCTCCGCGCGGATCGAGGTCAGCAGCGGCAACTACGCGGAGGTCCGGGCTGGCCCTGCAGTCGACCCTCTCCAGCGCTTTGGCCGGGTGTCCCCGAGCGGCCCGCCATGGGGCACCTGGAGGCGAGGGATGGCAGCCGAGGCCCTTCGAGGAGGCAGGCCGTCGACCGCCCCGGCCCCGAGGATCGGAGGAGGTTCGCAGAGGAAGTCACGTTCGGGTGACGGGGGACTGGCTCACGCAGGGAACGGGCATCACGTGGGCGTGACGACGTCCGACTGGCGAGCTCTCCTCGACGGGTTATCCGTCGAGGAGCGGGTGAAGGCGTTGTTGTCCTACGAGTTGGCCGCTGATCGTGCCGCAGGACAACCGGTCGAGATCGCTCTCACCACCCTCCGTGCGGTGGTGGATGCCGAGGGCCTGGACCCGCGGCATCCCTGGGTGACCGCTGCGGCAGCCCACATCGGCTCCCGGCAAGCCGGCGCATTCGTCGCCATCCCGACTCCGTCCTCCTGAAGGCCTGCAACGCCCGACGACGTGCGGCCCCGGGAGGCTGCGGTCAGCACAGGGCCGACGCCGCCCGTGCCGCGTGCTCCTCACTGCGGAGGCCTTCGAGGAGTTCCGCCTTCGGCAGCGTCCCGCGACACGTCCATCGGGCCCTGCTCGGTGCTGTGGACCGGCATCCGCTGAACACTGGTCCTGACGTCGCCTTCGCGGCGGAACGGTGCTGGACGCGGCGCTAGTCCGCAGCGCCCGAGATCGCGAACAGCCGCACCAGGCCGGTCACCTCGAGGGCCCGCGTAACCGCCCGGGTGCTGGCGATCAGTCGGAGGTCGATGCCTTGGGCGGTGGCCAGCTTCTGTATCTCCACCAGAGCGGCCAGGCCGGCCGAGCCGAGGAACTGCACGCCGGACAGGTCGAGGATCAGCTTTGGGCGTCCCCGTCGCAGTTGGGCTTCCACCACCGTCCTGAGCAGCGGAGCGGTGTATGCGTCGATGTCCCCCGTGGCCGACACGGTGACCGCTCCGTCCTGGTCGGCCGAGGTCGACAGACTCAACAGGTCATCACCGGCGCCGGGCGCAGTGGTCCGAGCGCTCGAATCAGCTTTGCTCACCTGCAACGCTCCCCTTGTGGCAGTGCACGGGCGGCGGCCTGCCGCCGACAGGTCGTCGATCTACCGGAGTCCTTCGTCGGCGCGGCCGCGTTTGGATGCGTCCGTTCACTCCGGCGTTCGGCTGGCTGAGAACAACCGTCCGGACCCTTCTGGCCGATCGTCTCCCCGGCTGCGAGGTCGGATCTCGCCGGGCGCGGAGCGGCCGTAACGAGGCCCCCATGCCGTCTGCACATCGAGGGCACTCGGCTCGGTGGCCGGCGGCTCCGCCGATGTGCGTCCGTCCGAGGTGCAGGCCTGGGACAGAGCCGAATCCTGTGCCCCGGATGTGCCCCGACCCGGGGACCGGTCCGCTAGTCGGCCAGCTCGACGATGACCGGCGCGTGGTCGCTGGCGCCCTTGCCCTTGCGCTCCTCGCGGTCGATGCGGGCGCCGGACACCCGCCGGGCCAGGGCCGGGGAGCCGAGCACGAAGTCGATCCGCATGCCCTCGCGGCGGGGGAAGCGCAGCTGGGTGTAGTCCCAGTACGTGAAGACGCCCGGACCCGGGGTGTACGGGCGGACGACGTCGGCGTAGCCGGTCTCCACGATCGCGCGGAAGGCCTCGCGCTCGGGCGGGGAGACGTGCGTGGAGTGCGAGAACACCGACATGTCCCACACGTCGTCGTCCTGCGGGGCGATGTTCCAGTCGCCGACGAGGGCGACCTGCGCGTCGGCGTCGTCGGTCAGCCAGCCCCCGGCCGCCACCCGCAGCGCCTCGAGCCAGGCCAGCTTGTAGTCCAGGTGCGGGTCGCCGAGCTGCCGGCCGTTCGGCACGTACAGGCTCCACACCCGCACCCCGCCGCAGACGGCGCCCAGCGCGCGGGCCTCCGGCGCAGGGTCGACGCCCTCCTTGGCCGCCCACGGCGGCATGCCGGGGAAGCCGACCTCGACGTCGGTGAGGCCGACCCGCGACAGCAGCGCGACGCCGTTCCACTGCGAGTGGCCGACGTGCGCGACCTCGTAGCCGAGCTCGCGGAACCGCTCCTCGGGGAACTGGTCGTCGCGGCACTTGGTCTCCTGCAGGGCCACGACGTCCACGTCCGAGCGCTCCAGCCAGGCCACCACCCGGTCGGCACGGGAGCGGATCGAGTTCACGTTCCAGGTCGCCAGGCGCACGGCTGCCGAGCTTACGGAGTGGTCCGGTCGCCCCCGGCTCCTGCGTCGGGGTCAGCGGGCCGGGGTCAACGGGCCGGGGTCAGCGCGCCGCCACCCGGGCGCGCGCCCGCTCCCGGCTCTCCACGAAGCGGGAGGCCGCCGCGTCGAGACCGGCGACGAACTCGGCCAGCTCCTCCCGGGCCTTCTCGCCGGCGGGGCCCAGGTCGGTGCGCTCGAACACCCGCCAGGCGCGCAGCACCGGGCTCACCACCTCGTCGTGGTGCAGCCGCAGGTCGTAGATCCCGGCCTTGGCGATCAGCATGGACATCCGTCGGAACCCGGCCATGCCGGCCCCGGGCATCTCGAAGCCCACGACCTCCGTGGTCACCGCCTGCATGGCGAGATCGGGGTCGATGTCGAACGCCGCCGCCATGAGGTTCCGGTAGAAGACCATGTGCAGGTTCTCGTCGGTGGCGATGCGCGCGAGCAGCCTGTCGGCGATGGGGTCGCCGGTGGCGCGGCCGGTGTTGCGGTGCGAGACGCGGGTGGCCAGTTCCTGGAACGAGACGTACGCCAGCGCCTCCAGCGGGCTCTTGTCCCCGGAGTCGTATCCGCTGGTCATGTAGTCCATCCGGGCGCGCTCGAGCGCGACGGGGTCGACGCCGCGGGTGACGAGCAGGTAGTCGCGCAGCGCGATGCCGTGGCGGTTCTCCTCGGCGGTCCACCGGCCCACCCACTGGCCCCAGGCGCCGTCCCGCCCGAACCGGGTGGCGATCTCCCGGTGGTAGCTGGGGAGGTTGTCCTCGGTCAGGAGGTTGGTGACCATCGCGGCCCGCGCGGTCTCGTCGAGCCGGGACTGCTCCGGCGACCAGTCCGCGCCGCCGAGGAGGGCGAAGTCGCGCCCCTCCGACCACGGCACGTAGTCGTGCGGGTGCCACTCCCGGGCCATGGAGACGTGCCGGTCCAGGTTGTCGGCCACCACCGGCTCGAGCTCGGTCAGGAGGGCGGTGTGCGGAGAGGTGGTCACGGCGGACTCCCGGTCGTCGTCGGCGGGGGACTGTCTGTCCCCGGGAGCGGACCCCCGTGTGCTCCCGGTCCCACGGTCGTCCGCCTCCTGGGGTTTCCCCCCTGAGGTGCCGGTCACACGTGGCGGAGCTGGCCGTACGCCCGATCGGCCGGGATGCGGACGGCAGGCCCCACGAACCCGCCGAGGTGGCGCGCAGATGGGACCATGGCGGAATGAGCAGCTGGCGCGGCGGGGTCCGTTCGTGACGGACGCCGACGACGCGACCCGGCCCATCGGGTCCCCGCGGGGCTCGCTGCCCCCCGTGCCGGGCACGGCGCCGTCCCGGTCACGGAGAGTGGCGAGGGCTGCCGGGGGTGCGGCGGTCTCGACGGCTCCGCGCGACGGAGCCCAGGGGCGTCCCCGCGACTTCTGGGCCGCGCTGGCCTGGACCGTCGCCAACACCGTCGTGCCCGGCACCGGCTTCCTCGCGGCGGGCCGGCGGCGTACCGGTGTCGCGGTGCTGGGCGTCTTCCTGCTGCTCGTGGTCGGCGCGATCTGGCTCGTGACCGCGGGCCGGCGGACGGCGCTGCACATCGCCGTCGACACCGACCAGCTGCGCTGGCTGCTGGCCGGCGTGGTCGCCGTCGCGGTGCTCTGGGTGCTGTCGGTCGTCCTGGGCTACCGGGCCCTGGTGCCGCGCCCGACGTCACCGGGGCGGCACGCGATCGGGGCGCTGCTGGTCGTCGCCCTCGTCGCCGCCGTCGGCTACCCGGCCTACCTGGTCGGTCAGTTCGCCGTCGCCCAGACCGGGCTCCTCGACGAGGTGTTCGCCGAGGACCGGGAGTCCGCCACCGTCGTCGACGAGCCCGATCCCTTCGGCGACCAGGAGCGGGTCAACGTGCTGCTCCTCGGTGGGGACGGCGGCGCGGGCCGGGACGGCGTGCGGACCGACACCGTCGTCGTCGCCAGCATCGACACCGAGAGCGGCGACACGGTGCTGTTCAGCCTGCCCCGGAACCTCGAGGAACTCCCCTTCCCGGCGGACAGCCCGCTGGCCGCGGTGTACCCGGACGGCTTCGACGCCGGGAGCGAGAGCGAGAGCCTGCTCAACGCCGTCTACCGCAACGGTCCGGCTGCACACCCCGACATCCTGGGGCCGACCGACGACCCCGGCGCCGACTTCCTCAAGCTCGGTGTCGGCGAGGCGTTGGGCCTGGACATCGACTACTTCGTGCTCGTCAACCTCGACGGCTTCGCCCGGCTGGTCGACGCACTCGGCGGCATCACGGTCAACGTCAACTACTACGTGCCGATCAACGGCGACCCGGGCACCGGCGAGCTCCCCGACGACTACATCGAGCCGGGGCCGGACCAGCGGATGGACGGACAGCGGGCGCTCGCATTCGCCCGCGGCCGGTTCGGGCTCACCGACTACGACCGGATGGCGCGCCAGCGCTGCACCATCGACGCGATCATCGACACCGCGGACCCGCTGACCCTGCTGCAGGACTACCAGGAGCTGGCGTCGGCCACCAGCGACATCGTCAGCACCGACATCCCGCGCTCGGCCCTGCAGGACTTCGTCGATCTCGGTGACCGGGTCAAGGAGGGCGACGTGACCAGCGTCGTGTTCGACAACACCGTCATCGACCCGGCCTACCCCGACTTCGAGAAGATGCGCCTGATCGTGCTGAGCGCGCTGTCGCCGGCGGCCGCTCCCACCGCTCCCGAGACCTCCGCGCCCCCGGCGGCGGAGACGTCCGCGCCGCCGCCGGTGGCCGGTGAGGAGCCGGCCGTCGAGCCGGTGACCGACATCGGCGACGCCTGCGCCTACGACCCGGAACAGGCGGCCGCCGCCCTGGCCGCGGGCGAGCCCCCGAACCAGGCCGACTAGCCGGCCACGCCCTGGTCGGCGTGCATCTGGGCGAGCTGGATGAGGTTGCCGCAGGTGTCGTCGAGGACGGCGGTGGTCACCGGGCCCATCCGCAGCGGCTCCTGCGTGAACCGCACCCCCAGCCCCTTCAGCCGGTCGACCTCGGCCTGCACGTCGTCCACCGAGAACGCGGTGAACGGGATGCCGTCGGCCACCAGCGCCTCGGTGAACGGGACGACGGCCGGGTGGGCGTTGGGTTCGAGCACGATCTCGACGCCGTCGGGCTGCTCCGGGGAGACGACGGTCAGCCAGCGGTGCTCGCCCAGCGGGACGTCGTTCTTCTCCTGGAAGCCGAGCACCTCGGTGTAGAAGCGCAACGCCTTCTCCTGGTCGTCCACGAAGATGCTGGTCAGGCCGATCCGCACGGGGGTCCCTCCGGGGGCTGGGGCTGGGGGCTGGCCGGTGGCGGGGGCCACCGCTCGACGATGGTGCGCAGCGGCGTCGTGTCCAGGTCGTGGAACTTGTAGCGACCCTCCCGCCGGCTGTGCACCAGGCCCGCGGCCTCCAGGACCTCCAGGTGCTGGGAGACGGCCTGGCGCGACGAGCCCACCCCGTGCTTCATCACCAGCCGGGTGCAGAGCTCGAACAGCGTCTGGCCGCTCCGTTCCTGGAGCTCGTCGAGGATCGCGCGCCGGGTCGGGTCGGCGAGGGCCTTGAACACGTCGCCCACGACGGAACAATACGCAAGCCGCTACTTGCCTGACAAGCCCCGGCCGGTCAGAACGGCGCCTCGGCGAACCAGACGGCGTCGAGCTCGTCCTGGCTGTGACCGTCCCAGTCGACGCGCATGACGAACAGCTCGAGGGCGCCGTCGTAGAAGGTGATGTAGCGCCAGGTCGTCGGCCCCGGCGGGGACAGGACGAGGTCCCCCTCGGGGACTCCCTCGGTGTAGGACCAGGTCGTGACCGGGCCGCCGAAGGCGCGGGCGCCCCCCAGCTCGGCATCGCGGGCGGCCGCGTCGGGGAACTGGATCAGCCGGAGCTGGAGGCCGTTGGGGTAGGCGCAGGTCACGACCGCCTCGCTGCCGGACGGCGTGCCCCGGTCGCAGGTGGAGTCCTGCCAGGCGGTGCCCCCGGGCTCGGTGGGCACGAGCTCGGGGAACGTCTGGGCGATCTCGTAGGCCTGGAGCCACGGTCCGCGGGTGAAGAAGGTCAGGTCGATCGACGTGCGGCTGCCCGCTCCGTCCTCGTCGACCGCGGTGAGCTCGTAGAGGTGCTCGCCGAGCGGGACGTCCTCGTCCCGGTACGGGCTGTCGGTCACGGCGTCGTCGAGCAGGGTGCCGTCCCGGGTGATCTCGTAGCGGTCGGCGCCGGTCACCGGCTCCCAGTCCAGCTCGACGTCGGCGTCGACGCTGCTCGCGCCGAACTCCGTCAGCGCGTCCAGCGGCGTGACGACCACGTCGCTGTCCACGCGGTCGGAGCGGTCGCCGTCGTCGTCCAGCGCGATGACGGCGTACCGGTACTCGGTGCCGCCCAGCGCCTCGCCGTCGACGTACGAGGTCTCCGTCGTCGTGCCCAGGAAGTCCTCGCCGCGGTGCACCTCGTACTCGACCGCGTCCTCGGCGGCGGTCCAGCTGACCGCGATGCCGTCCTCGCCGGTCGTGGCCTGGACGTCGGCGGGCGGGTCGACCGGCCGGGTCTGCAGGTACACCGTGACCCCGACGCCGACGAGCACGGCGACCAGGGCGGCGCCGAGCGTCCACCACAGGGCCGTGCGCGAGCGCCGCGGAGGAGGCGGCTGCGGACCCCACGCCGGCTGCGGCGCCCCCCAGCCCGGTGACCCGCCCTGCTGTGGTGTCTGCTGCGGCGCCGGTTGCGGCGCCCAGGCCGGCTGCTGGCCGCCCCACGACGGCTGAGGCTGCTGCTGGTGAGGCGGCTGTGGCTGCTGCTGCCACCCCGGCTGTCCCCCCGCGGGCAGGCTGTACGGCTCGCTCATCGGACTCCCTCGTGACCGGGCGGCTACCGACACGCTCCGTGGCGACGGCGCGTGATCCGTCACGCTACGTCACCGGGCGCGTCAGGTGCCCGGCCGACGAGACATGTCACCCGTCTGGGACGCTGCCCCGGCAGGCCCCGTCCGACGGGCCCGCGGACTGGAGGCGTCGTGGCACTGGCCGGAGATCCGCGCCGGCAGCGGCTGGTGGGCCTGCTGGTCCTCGGCATCGCCGTCGTCCTGCTCGTCTCGTCGCCCACCTGGTTCGCGAGCGACCGGCAGCTCATCGGGGTCGCCCAGCTGGCCGTCGGTGTGCTCCTCGCCGCGGTCGGCGCCGTCCTGCTGCGCCGGGCGGCTTCCCGCTAGGCGGACTGGCGGTCGCTCGTGACCCGGACCACACTCCAGCGAGAGAGTGCCGGGCGAGGACGGAGGACCGCGTGAAGCTGACGAAGCAGCAGCTCGTCGAGACGCTGCGCACCGAGGGTGACAACGACACCGCCGACAAGGTGGAGGCGCAGCTCCCCGACGACATCGACACCGACCGGGACGCGGGAGCCCTCGAGGCCGCCGGGCTGGACCGCACGCAGCTGATGGCCAAGCTCGCCGGCGGGGCGTTCGGGACGACGCTCAGCCCCTGACGCGCCGCCGCGGCGGGGCCCCGAGGTGGGGGCTCCGCCGCGGCGCATCGGTCAGCCGGTGTAGGGGCGCTCCCGGGCCAGCTCCTCCTTGGCCACGCCGCGGATGTGCACGGCGTCCGGGCCGTCGACGATCCGCAGCGTCCGAGCGCTGGCGTAGAACCGCGCCAGGACCGTGTCGTTGCTGACGCCCGCGCCACCGTGCACCTGGATGGCCCGGTCGATGACGTTCAGCGCGACGCGGGGTGCGGCCACCTTGATCGCGGAGATCTCGGTCTTGGCCCCCTTGGCCCCGAACTTGTCGATCAGGTCGGCGGTCTTCAGCACGTACAGCCGCGCCTGGTCGATCTCGATGCGCGACAGCGCGATCGCCTCGCGGACGGTGCCCTGGTCAGCCAGCGGCCGGCCGAAGGCGACGCGGTTCTGCGTCCGCTCGACCATGAGGGCCAGCGCGCGCTCGGCCATGCCGATGGCGCGCATGCAGTGGTGGATCCGGCCGGGACCGAGGCGGGCCTGGGCGATCATGAAGCCGTCGCCCTCGCCGGAGAGGATGTTGCTCACCGGCACGCGGACGTCGGTGAACCGCAGCTCCGAGTGGCCGTGCTGGTCCTGGTAGCCGAAGACCGGCAGGTGCCGCACGATCTCCAGGCCGGGGGTGTCCCGGGGGACCAGGACCATCGACTGCTGCCGGTGCGGCGCTCCCTCGGGGTCGGTCTTGCCCATGACGATGAAGATCTGGCAGCGCTCGTCGGCCGCGCCGCTGGTCCACCACTTGCGGCCGTTGATGACGTACTCGTCGCCGTCACGCACGATCGCGGTCTGGATGTTGCGCGCGTCGGACGAGGCGACGTCGGGCTCGGTCATGGCGAAGCCCGAGCGGATCTCCCCCTCGAGCAGCGGCTCGAGCCACCGCTGCTTCTGCTCGGGCGTGCCGAACAGCATGAGCGTCTCCATGTTGCCCGTGTCGGGCGCGCCCACGTTCATCGACTCGGGGGCGATCACCGGCGACCAGCCGGTGATCTCGGCGACCGAGGCGTACTCGAGGTTGGTCAGGCCGCCGACCTCGTGGTGGAAGAGGTTCCACAGGCCGCGCTTGCGCGCCTCGGCCTTGAGCTCTTCGAGGACCGGCGGGTGCTCGTGGTTGTCGTAGCCGCGCTCGGCACGCCAGGCGTCGTAGACGGGCTCGGCGGGGAAGACGTGCTCCCGCATGAAGTCCCACGCGCGCGCGCAGACGTCCTCGGCCTTGGCGGAGAGGGCGAAGTCCATGAGCGGACCGTAGAGGGGCCGGTCGCGGTCGGCACGGCGGGGGTGGCACCGGACCGGACGAGACCGCGCCACGCCCCGGACAGCACGGAGCCGGGGCCCTCCGAGGAGGGACCCGGCTCGTGGTGGACCGTGCCGCGGCGGGCACGTGCCCGGCCCCCGTCCTCCTCGCCCCGAGCTCAGGGGTGAGGAGGACGGGGTCCTCGATCAGACGCGGTTGCTCCGGTGGTCGATGGCGTTGCGCACCGGGCCGAGAGCGATGACGAGGCCGACGATCGCCGTGGCGATGTGCAGCACGTTGTCAGCGGCGTTCAGGTTCAGGAAGTCCCAGTCCTTGCCCAGGGCGATGAGGCCGTAGACGAACGCCGCGCCGTAGCCGACCGCGAGCAGCCAGCCGTAGGTCCGCGCACCCGCGAGCGTGCGGGACAGGGCGATGCCCACGACGCCGATCAGGATGTGGACGACGTTGTGCATGGGGTTGATCATGAAGAACAGCAGCTTGTCGTCGGCGTGCTCCATCGGCACGCCGTTGTCGTTGCCGAAGAAGCCGCTGAAGCCGGTGATGAAGAAGCCGACGATGCCGACGAGCAGGTAGATCACGCCGAAGGCGAGCGCGAGCATCTGCGGCCAGGTCATGCCCGGGCGCGCTGCGCCGGTGCCACGGGAAGAAGCCATGGGGTCCTCCAGGGATTCGGGTCTCGCCAGCCCGTGACGAGATCTCGGTGGATGGGGTACCCGACGGCGACATCCAGTAACGACCGCCCCCCCTTCGGGGGACGACCGTTGCCGAACCGTCACCAACCGGGCCCCGTGCCCCCGGAGTTCGGAGGTCGAGCGCGGAACGGTTCAGCCAGGCAGGGTCGAGCGCCGCCGACGGACGACGAACGGTCCGATGGCCAGCAGGTCGACCGGCGCCGAGCCGAAGCACTCCAGCGCATCGCGCGGATCGTCGACCATCGGGCGGCCGGCGGTGTTGAGGCTGGTGTTGACCACGACCGGCAGGCCGGTGCGCCGCTCGAAGCACTCGAGCATGCGGGCCACGAGGGGGTCCTCGGCGCGGTCGACGGTCTGGATCCGCGCCGTCCCGTCGACGTGGGTGACCGTCGGGATGCGGTCTGCCCACTCCTTCGCGACGTCGTGCACGAAGAGCATGTACCGCGACGGGATCGGGCCGCGGCTGAAGATCTCCGACGCGCGCTCGGCCAGCACCATCGGGGCGACGGGACGGAACTGCTCCCGGCCCTTGACGTCGTTCATCCGCTCGAGGTTGGCCTCGTAGCCGGGGTGCGCCAGCAGCGAGCGGCGTCCGAGCGCCCGCGGTCCGAACTCGCTGCGGCCCTGGAACCAGGCGACGATGCCGTTGTTCGCGAGCACCTCCGCGACGGCGTCGGCGACGTCGCGCGGGCGTTCGTACTCGATCGCCGCGGTGTTCAGCCACCGTTCGATCTCGTCGTCGGACCAGCCGCGGCCGAGGTCGGCACCGGGCATCGGCTCGGTCCTCTCGCCCAGGCCCCGGGCGACGTGCAGGGCGCTGCCCAGCGCCGTGCCGGAGTCGCCGGCGGCCGGCTGCACCCACACCTGCTCGAAGGGGGTCTCGGCGAAGATGCGGGTGTTCGCGACGCAGTTCAGCGCGACGCCGCCCGCGAGGGTGAGCGTGCGGTCGCCGGTGCGCTCGTGCAGCCAGCGAGCGAGGTCGAGCAGCACCTCCTCCACGCGCTGCTGCACGCTCGCGGCCAGGTCGGCGTGGTCGGCAGTCCACTCGTCGCCCTTGCCCAGGCGCGGGGCGTACTCGGAGAAGTCGATCTCCGGCGTCCGGAACCCGCCGTCGTCGGTGGCCACGACGAGCTCCGACAGCTGGCCGAGGAAGCGCGGCTTCCCGTAGGAGGCCATCGCCATGACCTTGAACTCGTCGCTGCTGCGCAGGAAGCCGAGGTGGTCGGTGAGGTCCTCGTACAGCAGTCCGATCGAGTGCGGCAGGGCCTGGCCGGCGAGGATCTCCAGCTGCCCGTCGGTGTACCGGCCCGCCAGGTGGCTGTGCGCCTCGCCGCGACCGTCGAGGACCAGCACCGAGTTGTCGGCGGTGGGGGCGGCCAGGCCCGCGGAGGCCGCGTGCGCCACGTGGTGCTTGACGAAGCGGACCTTGGCCGGGTCCAGCCCCGGCAGCGCGTGGGCGAGGAACTCGGGCGCCTTCTCGGCGTACATCTTCCGCATCACGTCGCCGGGGTCGTTCAGCCCCGACTCCTCCGGCGAGCCCATCAGAGCCGGGTCGAAGGAGTAGGCGACGGCGTCCAGGTCCTCCGGGCGCAGGCCGGCCTCGGTCAGGCACCACGCGGCCGAGAGCTCGGGCAGCTCCCACGCGCTCCACGGCAGGGGCCGCTTGCCGTGCTTGCGGCGGCTGAACCGCTCCTCCTCCGCGGCGGCCACGATCCGTCCGTCGACGACCAGCGCCGCCGCCGGGTCGTGGTAGATCGCGTTGATGCCGAGGACCTTCACGCGTGCACTCCTCACTCCCGGGCGCCGCGCCCGGCTCTCGGCTTGATCATCAGGTCGCCGGCCGGAGTCCGCAGGCCGAGGGACCGATCGGGTGGTCTCAGGCGGGGCTGCGAGGGCGCAGCAGGTCGTTGGCCAGGACGGCGGCCAGCGCGAGCGTCTTGTAGCCGACGTCCTCGAACAGGACGACGACGCGGTCGTCCTCGACGCGCATGACGATGCCCGGACCCCACTCGGCGTGCTCCACCGGCGACTGCGGCGGGAAGGGGTCGTCCCCGGCGCCTCCGGCGGACCGCTCCGAGGCGAGGCCGGCGGAGCAGTTGTCGCAGTTGCCGCACGGCTGCTCGAGCTGCTCGCCGAAGTAGCCGAGGAGGAACTGCCGCCGGCACTCGGTGGTCTCGGCGTAGCCGCGCATCATCTCCACCCGGCTCTGGTCGACCCGCTCGTGGTGCTCGGCCAGTTCGCGGGCCGCGGCAGCGGCGTCCGCGGGGCTCGGGGCGCCGTCCGCCGGGTGTGCCGCGCCCTCGTCGTCGAGCACGACCGCGGAGACCTGCTCCAGCAGGTTGAGGTCGCGGGCCAGAGGTGTGGCGCCGCGGCCCGTCTCCTCGCGCAGCTGCTTGATCTCCACGCCGTCCTCGAGCCCGGCCGCGGGCGCCGCCGCGACCAGTCCGGCCACCTGCTGCAGTTCCTCCTCGGCGGGCGCTCCGGCGGCGAAGAACCGGCGCAGGCCGAGGTCCTCCTGCCGGTACACCAGGACGGCGAGGGCGGGCTCGCCGTCCCGGCCCGCGCGGCCGATCTCCTGGTAGTAGCTGTCGATCGAGTCGGCGGGCTCGGCGTGCACCACGAAACGGGTGTCGGGCTTGTCGATGCCCATGCCGAACGCGGTCGTGGCGACCACGACGTCCAGCTCGTCGTCCATGAAGGCCCGCTGGGTGTCCTCGCGGTCACCCTTGTTGAGGCCCGCGTGGTAGGCCCGGGCTCGCAGGCCGCGCTCGGTCAGGTCGGCGGCCAGCTCCTCGGTCCCCTTGCGCGTGGCGCTGTAGACGATGCCGGGCACGTGGCCCTCGCCGACCTCGGCGAGCACCCGGTCGAGGACCGCCTGGTGCTTGCCGTGCGCCTCGGCGTGCTGCTCCACCTCCAGCCGGATCTCCGGCCGGTCGAAGCCGGCGACGACGACGACCGGGTCGCGCATGCCGAGCCGGTCGACGATCTCCCCGCGGACCGGTGGCGCGGCGGTGGCGGTGAGTGCGAGCACGGTCGGGTGGCCGAGCTGCTCGACCACCGTGCCGAGGCGCAGGTAGTCGGGCCGGAAGTCGTGGCCCCAGGCCGTCACGCAGTGCGCCTCGTCGACGACGAACAGCGCCGGCCGCGCCTGGGTGATCACCTCGACGACCTCCGGCTTGGCCAGCTGCTCGGGCGCGAGGAACAAGTAGCGGACCGTTCCGTCCACGAGACCCTCCAGGGCCGCCCGCTGGTCGCCGGCCGACAGGCTGGAGTTCAGCTGGGCCGGGCGTCCGTCCAGCCCGTCGATCTCGGTGAGCCGCTGGACCTGGTCGCGCTGCAGGGCGATCAGCGGGGAGACGACCAGGACCGGACCGTCGAGCAACTGGCCGGCGACCTGGTAGACCGCCGTCTTGCCCGCCCCGCTCGGGAGCACGCCGAGGGTGTCGCGGCCGGCCAGGACCGCCTGCATGGCCTCCTCCTGGCCGGGCCGGAAGCCGTCGTAGCCGAGGACGTCGCGGGCGACCTCCCGGAGGCGGCGGGTGCGGACGGATGCGTTGGCCCCCGCCGGGTTGCTCGTCATCGTCACCGACTGCCGCTTCCCGGCGCGCGAGATCGACAAACGGCACGCCCATCCGGGAGGCCGCGCACCGCCGCTGCGGGGATCTCGATCACCGCCACGGCGCCGCCGACCTCCCGGCAGGGCGCGTGGCCGGCGACTCCGGAGCGAGGACGGCGATCATGGACTCCCGGCCGAGCCGAGCTGGCTAGGGTCCGCGCCGTGTCCGCCACCTACCGCATCGCCGAGGCCGCCGAGCTGCTCGGCGTCAGTGACGACACCGTCCGTCGGTGGATCGACAGCGGCCGGCTCGCCGCCCGCCGGGACGCCGGCGGACCGGCGGTGATCGACGGCGAGGCGCTCGCCGGGGTGGCGGCCGGGCTGCACGAGGCGCCGGAGCCCGGCACGACGCGCAGCTCCTCGGCACGCAACCGGCTGGCCGGGATCGTCACGCGCGTCGTCCGGGACACGGTGATGGCCCAGGTCGAGATCCAGGCCGGGCCCTTCCGGCTGGTGTCGTTGATGTCGCGCGAGGCGGCCGACGAGCTCGGACTGGACGTGGGCGTCCGCGCGGTGGCGACGGTGAAGGCGACCCAGGTCAGCGTCGACGTCCCCTGAACAGGTCGGGTCCGTGCCTGCGGATGGGACACCGCGCTAGTGTCCCGCGCATGCGGATGCCGGCTCGCGTGTGGACAGCCGTGCTCGCGGCGATGCTGCTGGCCGGATGCGGGTCGGGCGACGACGGCGGCACGAGCGGCGGCAGGGACGGCGGCACGGGTGGCGGCGCGGTGGGGGGCGACCTCACCGGCACGCTGACCGTGTTCGCGGCCGCCTCGCTCACCGGCGTCTTCACCGACCTCGGCGACCGGCTCGAGGCCGACCACCCCGACCTGGACGTGCAGTTCAACTTCGCCGGCAGCTCCGCGCTCGCCACCCAGATCACGCAGGGCGCCCCCGCCGACGTCTTTGCCTCGGCGAACACCGGCCAGATGAACGTCGTCGCCGACGCGGACCTGGCCGACGGCGAGCCCGAGGTGTTCACCGCCAACGTCCTCGAGATCGCCGTCCCCGCGGGCAACCCGGCCGACGTCACCGGGCTGGCCGACTTCGAGCGCGAGGAGCTGGCCCTGGCCGTCTGCGCCCCCGAGGTCCCGTGCGGCGCGGCGGCCGAGGACGTCTTCGCCGCCGCCGGGGTCACGGCGCGGCCGGACACGCAGGAGGAAGACGTCCGGGCCGCGCTCACCAAGGTCGAACTCGGCGAGGTCGACGCCGCGCTGGTCTACGCCACCGACGTGGCGGCCGCGGGTGACAGCGTCGAGGGCATCTCCTTCCCGGAGGCCGAGGACGCCGTCAACGACTATCCGGTGTGCGTGCTGGCCGACGCCCCCAACCCGGCCGCCGCGCGCGCCTTCGTCGAGCTGGTGCTCTCCGACGAGGGCCGGACCGCCCTGGCCGACGCCGGCTTCCGCACCCCGTGAGGCGCGCTCCGAGGCATCGCGAGCGGCGCCCGTGAGGCGCCGCCGCGCGCGGGGAGGTCAGGGGAGCGTCCCGGTCCCGCTGCTCGTCCCGGCGGTCGTCGCCGTCGCGTTCCTCGTGCTGCCGCTGGTCGGCCTGCTGGTGCGCACCCCGTGGAGCGAGCTCGGGTCGCAGCTGACGGCGCCGGGGGTGGGGCAGGCGCTGCGGCTCTCCCTCGTGTCGGCCTCCCTGGCCACGGCGGTCTCGCTGGTCCTCGGGGTGCCGCTGGCGTGGGTCCTGGCCAGGTCGCGCATCCGCGGCCGCGGCGTCCTCCGGGCGCTGGTCACCGTGCCCCTGGTGCTGCCTCCGGTGGTCGGCGGCGTCGCGCTGTTCCTGGTGCTGGGCCGCCAGGGGATCGTGGGGCGCTGGCTGGACGAGGCGTTCGGCATCACGATCCCGTTCACCACGACCGCCGTCGTCATCGCCGAGACGTTCGTCGCCATGCCCTTCCTGGTCATCAGCGTGGAGGGCGCGCTGCGCGCCGCCGACGCCCGCTACGAGGAGGCCGCGGCCACCCTGGGCGCCGACCGGTGGACGACGTTCCGCCGAGTCACCCTGCCGCTGGTCGCGCCGGGCATCGCGGCCGGCGCGGTGCTCTGCTGGGCGCGGGCGCTGGGCGAGTTCGGCGCCACGATCACCTTCGCCGGCAACTTCCCGGGGACGACGCAGACGATGCCGCTGGCGGTCTACCTGGCGCTGCAGCGCGACCCGGAGTCGGCGATCGTGCTCTCGCTGGTCCTGCTCGTCGTCTCGCTCGCCACGCTGCTGCTGCTGAGGGGCCGCTGGCTGGGCCGCGCGGGAGCCGCGCCGTGAGCCTCACCGCCGAGGTCCGCGTGCAGCGCGGGCCGCTGGCCGTCGAGCTCGACGTGCAGGTGGCCGACGGCGAGGTGCTGGCCGTCCTCGGGCCCAACGGCGCCGGCAAGTCCACGCTCCTGCGGGTCCTGGCCGGGCTGCTCGCGCCGGACGGCGGCCGGGTCGAGGTGGACGGCGAGCCGTGGGACGACGTCGCCGCGGGCGTGCACCTCCCGCCGCACCGCCGCCGGCTGGGCATGGTCTTCCAGGACCACCTGCTCTTCCCGCACCTGACGGTCACCGACAACGTCGCGTTCGGGCTGCGCACCCGGGGCGCCGGCCGCCGCGAGGCCCGTGCCGCGGCCGCCGGCTGGCTCGCGCGCGTGGAGCTGGCCGACCTCGGCGCCCGTCGCCCGGCGCAGCTGTCCGGCGGCCAGGCCCAGCGGGTGGCCCTGGCCCGTGCGCTGGCGGGGGAGCCGGCGCTCCTGCTGCTCGACGAGCCGCTGTCGGCGCTGGACGCGCGCACCCGCCTGACGGTGCGCGCGGAGCTGCGCCGCCACCTCGGTGCCTTCCCCGGCAGCACGGTGCTCGTGACCCACGACCCCATCGACGCGATGGCCCTGGCCGACCGGGTGCTGGTCGTCGAGGACGGCATGGTCGTGCAGGCCGGTCCGCCGGCGGAGGTGGCCCGCCGCCCGCGCACGGACTACGTCGCCCGGCTGGTCGGCCTCTCGCTGCTGCCCGGCACGGGGGAGGGGACGACGGTCCGGCTCGACGGCGGGGGTCGGGTGGCGGTCGCCGAGGAGACGGCGGGACCGGTCCTGGTCGCCGTCCGCCCGGAATCGGTCGCGCTGTGGCCGCAGCGCCCCGACGGGAGCCCGCGCAACACCTGGCCCGTCGTGCTGACCGGCGCCACCCCGCACGGCGCCACCGTGCGCTGCGAGCTCGCCGGCGAGGTGCCGCTGCTGGCCGACGTCACCGCCGCCTCCTTCGCCGAGATGGGGCTGGCGCCCGGCGCGCGGCTCTGGGCGACGGTGAAGGCCTCCGAGGTCGCCGTCTACGCGCGCTGAGAGGCTGGGCCGGTGACGCCCCCTCAGCCGCCGACGACCGCCGCCCTCGTCCTCGCCGCCGGTGGCGGCCGCCGGTACGGCATGCCCAAGGCGCTGGTCGAGTACGAGGGCAGCCTGCTGGTCGAGCGGGCGGTGCGGACGGCGCGGGCGGTGTGCGACCCGGTCCTGGTCGTCCTGGGCGCCCGCGCGGTCGACGTGTGGCGGTCGGCCGACCTCGACGGCGCCACGGTGCTCGCCAACCCCGACTGGGAGACCGGCATGGCCTCCTCGCTGCGCACCGGGCTGGAGGGTCTCCGCTCCTGGCCGGGGCGGATCGACGCCGCCCTCGTCACCCTGGTCGACATGCCCGGCATGACCCCGGCGGCGCTGGAGCGGCTCGCCGCGCACGGCGCCCCGGGCGCCCTGGCCGTCGCCACCTACGACGGCGTCCGCGGCCACCCCGTCCTGCTCGGCCGGGACCACTGGACCGGTGTCGGGGAGACGGCGACCGGCGACGAGGGCGCCCGCCGCTATCTCGCCGGACGCGAGGTCACCGAGGTCGACTGCACGGGTCTCGCCGATCCGACGGACCTCGACGTGCCGCCCGGCGGGGTACCGTCGGCGCCGTGATCGCCCGGGTCGTCGACGAGCCACTCACGGTCGCCGAGCACGAGGACGCGGTGTCGGACAAGGCCGCGGGGGCGGTCGTCTCCTTCGCCGGTGTGGTGCGCGACCACGACGGCGGCCGGTCGGTGACGGAGCTGGAGTACGTGGGTCATCCCAGCGCGACCGAGGTGATCGTCGAGCTGGCCGAGGAGTTCGCCGCCCGGCCCGGCGTGCAGGCCGTCGCCGTCTCCCACCGGATCGGCCTGCTCGGCATCGGCGACGTCGCCCTGGCCTGCGCGGTCAGCGCCGCCCACCGCGGCGCGGCCTTCACCGCCTGCGCCGAGCTCGTCGACGAGGTGAAGAAGCGGCTGCCGATCTGGAAGCGGCAGGTCTTCACCGACGGCGAGGAGGAATGGGTCGCCTGCCCCTGAGGGGTGCGCTCAGCGGGGCGTCGTCAGCTCCGCGGTCAGCGGCACCGGCTCCGGCACCGGCCCCGGGTCCAGCCCTGCCGCCAGCAGCGAGCTGAGCAGCCGGCCGACCAGCTCCGCGATCGGCAGGTCCCGGGACGCGGTGCG
The DNA here is from genome assembly GCF_019799905.1 of Trujillonella endophytica. Taxonomy (GTDB): domain Bacteria; phylum Actinomycetota; class Actinomycetes; order Mycobacteriales; family Geodermatophilaceae; genus Trujillonella; species Trujillonella endophyticus_A. The sequence continues at coordinate 305,728 of NZ_JABGCI010000001.1, forward strand.
CGGACGGGCGCGGGCACCCACGCCGCACAGCGTCCCGAACAGCTCGTCGTCCGGCCCGACCAGGGGGACGCCGATGTAGGCGGCCACGTTGATGCCGTTGGGCAGCGTGCGGCTGGCGTACGCCGGGACGGCGGCGGTGACCGTCGCGACCCGCGGCGCCGCCCCCTTCACCATCTGCCGGCAGAAGCTCTCCGCCCACGGCAGGCAGGCCCCCGGTTGAGCGGCGTCGATCGGCCGGGCGGACAGGATCACCTGCCGGTCCCCGACCACGCGGGTCACCAGCCAGGCGTCCCACGACGACTGGGCGTACAGGTACTCGAGGGCGCCGCCGGCCGCCTCGGGCCAGGTCCGCCAGGGCGCCATGTCCAGGATCCCCGGGAGTGGCATACCAGCCTGCATTACCCGCCGGGCGGGGGGTCATGCGCCTCCGGAGGACTCGGCGCCCCCGCTTCAGCGTGCCCCGGCGAGGCCATCGTCCCCGTCGCGGCGGGCCTCCTCGGCGGCCTCCGCGCGCTCGGCGCTCTCCTCCTCGGCCTCGCCCTCGGCGCGGCGGGCCTCGCCGTCCAGCGTGGCCGCGGCGTCGCCGTGCGACTGCCCGTACAGCTCCTCGGCGCGACCGAGCAGCTGCTCGGCCTTGGCCTTCGCCTTGTCGAAGACGCTCATGTACCTCTCTCCTCCTGCGGCCCCCTGCAGGGACCCGCCGCGAGCTCGCGAGGGGTGGGGGGCAGGGGGTCCTCCCTCATCCTCCCGCGAAGGGCGGCAGCACGTCGATCACGGCACCGGGGGACAGGGCGGCACGGGGGTCGCGCGCCTGGGCGCCGTCGACGAGGAAGGAACAGGCCGTGAGCACCCGCTCGAGCTTCTCCCCGTGCACGTCGGCCAGCTGCCGGACCAGCTCCTCGAGCGTCCCGGCCGTGCGGGCCTCGGTGTCGACGCCGGCCGCGGCGCGGGCCCCGGCGAAGTACCGGACGGTGACGGCGGCGGGCACGGTCAGCCCCCGATGGCCGACATGGGCCGGGTGGGCTGCAGGAAGCTCGGGTCGTCGATCCCGTGGCCGGGCAGCTTGCCGAGCGTGGCGATCCGCCAGCGGTCGGCGATCTCCGCGTCGGTCGCACCCGCCCGCAGTGCCGACCGCAGGTCGGACTCGTCCCGGGCGAACAGGCAGTTGCGGATCTGCCCGTCGGCGGTCAGCCGGGTGCGGTCGCAGGTGCCGCAGAACGAGCGGGTCACCGACGCGATGACCCCGACCGTGGCCGGGCCGCCGTCGACGAGCCAGCGCTCGGCCGGGGCCGAGCCGCGCTCCTCGGTGTCGGGGGTGAGCGTGTGCGCGGCGGAGAGCCGCTCGAGGATGTCCTCGGCGGTCACCATCCGGCCGCGGGTCCAGGCGTGGTGCGCGTCGAGCGGCATCTGCTCGATGAAGCGCAGCTGGTAGCCGTGCTCCAGGCAGTAGTCCAGCAGCGGGACGGCGTCGACGTCGTTGATCCCGTGCAGCAGGACGGCGTTGACCTTGACGGGCGTGAGCCCGGCGGCCTGCGCGGCCGCCAGGCCGGCCAGCACGTCGTCGAGCCGGTCGCGCATGGTGAGCTGCTTGAACCGGACCGGGTCGAGGGTGTCGAGGCTGACGTTGATCCGGTCCAGACCGGCGTCGGCGAGCGCGGGGGCGACCCGGGCGAGGCCGATCGCGTTCGTCGTCAGGCTGACCTCGGGCCGCGGGGAGAGGGCCGTCGTCGACGCCACGATGCCGGGCAGGCCGGGCCGCAGCAGCGGCTCCCCACCGGTGAAGCGCACCTCGCGGATGCCCAGCTGCTCCACGCCGATCCGCACCAGCCGGACGATCTCGTCGTCGGTGAGCACCTCGACCTTGGGCAGCCAGTCCAGCCCCTCCGGGGGCATGCAGTACGTGCAGCGCAGGTTGCACCGGTCGGTCAGCGAGACGCGCAGGTCGGTGGCCGTGCGGCCGAAGCGGTCGACCAGACCGCCGCTGCCCGGCGCCGGGTCGGGACGGCGGAGCACCGGGTCCGGGAGCGGGCTCAGCGAGGTCATGCCTCGAATGTAGTGCGGATACGCGGCGGACGGCCGGGCTCGCGAGCTCCGGTCCCCCTCCCGGGAAAGTCGGGGGCGGGTGCGGCGGTGACGTTGCTACCGTCGCCGCGCCACCCGAGAGCCCGGCGGGCCTCCCCCCGCACTCGCCTGTGGCCAGGAAGCGCGAGAACCCCGTGTCACCCCGCACCGTCTTCGCCCCCTACACCCGCCTGTTCGCCGTCCCAGGGGCGCGCGCGTTCACCCTCGCCGGCTGGTTCGCCCGGCTCCCCGCGCCGATGCTCGGCCTCGGCGCCGTCCTCCTCGTCGAGAGCGAGACCGGCAGCTACGGCCTGGCCGGCGCCGTCTCCGGCGTGCTCGCGCTGGCCTACGGCATCGCCGGGCCGCAGTGGGGGCGGGCGATGGACCGCCGCGGCCAGGGGCGCGTCCTGCGCCTGGCCATGGCCGGGTTCGCCGTCGCGGGCCTCGCGTTCGTCGCCGCGGTCGTGGCCGGCGCGCCCACCTGGACCTGGTTCCCCCTCGCCGCGGCCGCCGGCGCCAGCGGCCCGAACATCGGCTCGCTGGTCCGCGCCCGGTGGTCGGCCGTCCTGGAGCCCGGCGGTCGGCAGACCGCCTACGCGTTCGAGGCCGTCGCCGACGAGGTGACCTTCGTCCTCGGGCCGCCCCTGGTGACGCTCCTGGCCACGCTGGTGGCACCGCCGGTCGGCTTCCTCACCGGGATCGTCTCGGGTGTGCTCGGCGGGCTCTGGCTGGCCAGGCAGCGCGACACCGAGCCGCCGCCGCGGCCCCTCGTCGCGGGCGCCCCCCGGCGGCGGCGCGGCGCGGTGCTCACGCCGAGCCTGCTCGTCGTGGTGGTGGCGTACGTGGCCGTGGGCGCGCTCTTCGGCGCGCTGGACGTCGTGGTGGTCGGCTTCGCCGAGGAGGAGGGCGTCCCCGCCCTGTCCGGTGCGGCGCTGGCGGTCTTCGCCTTCGGCAGCCTGGTGGCCGGCCTCGCCTACGGGTTGGCCCGGCTGCCCGGCACCATGGCCGCCCGCTTCGTCGGGACGGCGGTGGCCTTCGGCCTGGCGGCGCAGCTCCTGTGGGGGGTCGGGTCGCTGCCGGTGCTCGTCGGCGTCGGGTTCCTGGCCGGGCTCACCATCGCCCCGGTGCTGGTGTCCGGGACGTCCCTGGTCGAGTCGCGGGTGGCGCCCGGCGTCCTCACCGAGTCGCTGGCCTGGACCATCACCGGGCTCACCATCGGCGTGACGGCCGGGTCGGCGCTGGCCGGCGCGGCCGTGGACGCCTGGGGTGCCCAGGACGCGTTCGCCGTCCCCGCGCTGGCCGCCGCCCTGGCGGCGCTGCTGGCGCTGGCCGGTGCGTCCCTCCTGCGGAGCCCGGCCGAGGTGCCGCAGGCCTCACCGGTGGCGCCGGTTGAGCGGGAGGCGGCGGGGTAGCGGCCGAGCGGCAGGAGGTGCGCGACCGGGTTGCGCACTCCACCGCGACATCGAGAGGACCCCTGTGGCAACCGTGCCCACCATCCGCCTGAACAACGGCGTCGCGATCCCCCAGCTGGGCTTCGGCGTCTACCAGATCCCGCCGGAGGAGACCGCCGACGCCGTCGCCGCCGCGCTGGAGATCGGCTACCGGCACATCGACACCGCCGAGATGTACGGCAACGAGAAGGGGGTCGGCGAGGCCGTCCGCCGCTCGGGGATCGCGCGCGACGAGGTCTTCGTCACCAGCAAGCTGAACAACGGCTTCCACCGCCGCGACGACGCCCTGCGGGCCTTCGACCAGACGCTGGCCGACCTCGGCTTCGAGACCCTCGACCTCTTCCTCGTGCACTGGCCGCTGCCGACCATCGACGTCGACTACGTGGAGACCTGGAAGGCGATGGAGGAGATCTACCGCAGCGGCCGCTGCCGGGCGATCGGCGTCTCCAACTTCAACCCGCACCACCTGCGCCGGCTGTTCGCCGAGACCGAGATCCGGCCCGCGGTCAACCAGATCGAGATCCACCCCTACCTCGCGCAGGACGAGCTGCGGACCTTCGACGCCGACCACGAGATCGTCACCGAGGCCTGGTCGCCCATCGCCCAGGGCAAGGTGCTCGACGACCCGGCCGTGGTGCGCGTGGCCGAGCGCTACGGGAAGACGCCGGCCCAGGTCGTGCTCCGCTGGCACGTGCAGCGCGGCGACGTCGTCTTCCCCAAGTCGGTGACCCGCAGCCGGATGGAGGAGAACTTCGCGCTGTTCGACTTCCAGCTCGACGAGGACTCCATGGGCGACATCACCGCCCTCGACCGCAACGAGCGCACCGGCCCCGACCCGGACACCTTCGACTACGTCCCCGGCTGAGGCTGTCGGAGTGCGGCGGTGCAGGAAACCTGCACTGCCGCACTCCGCTCAGACGGTCCTGCTGTGCAGGAGGACGTCGGCCGCGTCGTACGCCGTCACGGTGATCGACCAGAAGACGTACGGCGGCGTCGACGACGTCGTCGGTGAGGAGACGCTGGGGAGGAACGTGCCCCAGACCCGTTCGCCGGGACGCGGTCCGACATCGGAGAGCACCGCCTCGCGGGTGCTCCCGTCGGGGCCGGTGACGGTGACCCGGGCGGTCCCTGGCGGGGCGACGCCGCCCACGATCGACCCACCCACATGGACGGCGACCTCACCCAGCGGCGGAGGGAGGACGGATCCACCGCCTCCGCCGCCCGAGGTGAGGTCGAGGTACGCGGCCGACCAGTCGTCCATGCCGGGGTACGGATCGGGATACAGCTCGAACGACCATCGGTCGGCGCCGTCGACGCCGCTCACGAACCCGCTGTCCGGGTGACCGACGCCGACCTCCTCGCGGGTCGGTGGGCGCTCGGCGATCGTGCGGCGCGTCGCCTCGAACTCGTCCCAGGTGGCCATGCGCAGCCCCGAGACGACCTGCTCGAGGAGGTCGGTTCCCCGCCCGGCCTCGTCCAGGGTCACGACGACCGCGAGGACCATGCCGTCCTCGGCCCACACCCGCCCCGGAGCTGCCGGGCCGCCGAGGTACGTCCCCCGCAGGACGCCGGCTGACCCCGGCTCACCACGGATCACGGTGCCGGCCGCGTCGTCGACCCAGAACCCCCACAGCGCGGCGAGACGCTGATCGGCACGGACCGCGGTGACGGAGATCCACGTCGAGTCGCCCAACAGGAACATGTGCTCGCCCAGGCCCGGGCCGGGTCCATCTGGCGGGCCGCCCGCGATCAGCGGCGCCAGCCCGGCCGGGACGGCGTCCGGCGCGAGCGTCGCCGTCGTCGACCCGAAGTCGGCTCCCCTCGCGGCCTCGATGAGCTCGTCCTCGTCGATCCCCCGCCCGACGACGAACTCCACGTGGTCGTTGCCCTGGATCACCACCCAGGTCCGGTCGCCGTCGAGGACGACCGTGCCGGTGCGCCCGCCGAGGTCGACCTGTTCACCCGGGGCCTCGTACCGCGGGCCGCCGATCTGGGCCGACCCCCCGCTCGTCCCGACCAGGAGGACCGGTCCGTCGAGGGTGTCGGCCAGCACCGGATCGCCGTACAGGGTGGCGCGCCCCCAGTCGGTGCCCTCCTCCGGCGGGTCGTACGAGAGCTCGGTGATCAGCAACTCCTCCGGCACCTGGTCGAGGAGGAACGGGGCGTCGAGAGGGAGGGTGTCGACGACGACCTCGTCCCCTCCTGCCGCGGGGCGGGCGGGGCCGACGTCCGCCGTCGGCCCCGGTGCCGCTGCGTCGTCCCCCGCATCCGCGCACCCGGTCAGGCCCGCGGCCAGCACGGCAGCCAGCAGCGCCGTCCACGCTCGTCCCCGTGAGGTCACGCGCGCAGCGTGGCAGGCATCCGACGTCAGCGGAGGAGATCCGTGGGCGTCATGCCGACGGATCCTCCGCGGTCAGTCGGTGGTGACGAAGTCGATGAGCTCCTCGACCCGGCCGATCAGCGCCGGCTCGAGGTCGGTCCAGGTCTTGACGCGGGCGAGGATGCGCTGCGCCCAGACGTAGCCGGTGTCGTCCTCCCAGCCCAGCCGGCGGCACACGCCGCCCTTCCAGTCCTCGCCCTTCGGCACGGTGGGCCACGCCGGGATGCCGACGACCGACGGCTTCACCGCCTGCCAGATGTCGATGAACGGGTGGCCGACGACGAGCGCGTGCTCGCCGGTGACCTGCCCCGCGATGCGCGACTCCTTCGACCCCTTCACCAGGTGGTCGACCAGCACGCCGAGCCGCCGCCCCTGGGACGGGCGGAACTCGCGCACGATCCCGGGCAGGTCGTCGACGCCGTGCAGCGGCTCCACGACCACGCCCTCGATGCGCAGGTCGTGGCCCCACACCTTCTCCACGAGCTCGGCGTCGTGCTTGCCCTCGACGTAGATGCGGCCCTGGCGGGCGACGCGGGCCCGCGCACCCACGACGTAGGTCGACCCGGAGGCGCTGCGCTGCGGCCCGGACGGGGCGTTCACCTTCGGCCGGACGAGGACGACGGGCCGGCCGTCGACCCAGAAGCCGGGGCCGAGCGGGTAGGCGCGGACCTTCCCGAACCGGTCCTCGAGGTGGACGACGTCCTTCTCGCAGCGGACGACCGCGCCGACGAACCCGGAACTGGGGTCCTCGACGACGAGGTCGCGCTCGGCCTCGACCTCGGGTGAGGCCTTCTTGACCGTCCGCGGGTGGACCAGGTTGTCGTAGGGCGAGCGAGGTGGCACGTCCCCGAGTCTGTGCAGCCGTCCCGCGAGACGGCGGGAGACGCGCCGGAACACCGACCGCGACACGCCCGAATGGGGACCTGCTCACCCATCGTGACGGGTCGTGACTGGACTTCGGGGATCCGGTCTGCTTCGAGCCGGAGGGGAGCCGGGCGTGTCCTGACCAGGACTTTCGCGAGCGCCCGGCGCGTACGGGAGCCGGTGCGCCGCCGCGACACGCCGTGCCCCGGGCGTGTCGATCATGTCGATCCGGTTTCGCGATCTCTCACCGGGCAACCCCTCTGACGACCGCTTCGACAGTCACCGTGAACACAGCGACGGCTTCGACAGTCACCGTGAAGACACAGCGATGGGAGCGACACACGCGATGATCGGCACCGAGAGCATCAGCCGAGTGATCGGCCAGGACGTCTACGACGAGTCCGGCAGCAAGATCGGCTCCGCGTCCGAGGTCTACCTCGACGACGAGACCGGCCAGCCCGAGTGGCTGACCGTCCGCACCGGGCTGTTCGGCACGAAGGAGTCCTTCGTCCCGATCCGCAACGCCGACCTCACCAACGACGGTCTGCGCGTACCGGTCAGCAAGGAGCGGGTGAAGGACGCCCCGAAGATCGACACCGACGGCCACCTCTCCCCGCAGGAGGAGCAGGAGCTGTACCGGTACTACGGCATGGGCACCGACACCACCACCACGAACACGACCGGCATGGCCGGCACCCAGACGAGCGGCATGGCCGACACCCAGACGACCGGCATGGCGCAGACCGAGACGACGAACGTGCACGGCACCGTCGGCCGCGACACCTCGGGCCCGACGACCGACAACGCGATGACCCGCTCCGAGGAGCGGCTGTCCGTCGGCACCCGCGCCGAAGAGGTCGGCCGCGCCCGGCTGCGCAAGTTCGTGGTCACCGAGAACGTGACCGAGACCGTCCCCGTGTCCCGCGAGGAGGTCCGGGTCGAGCGCGAGCCGATCACCGACGCCAACGTCGGCAACGCGATGGACGGCCCGGCCATCTCCGAGGAGGAGCACGAGGTCGTCCTCCACGCCGAGCGCCCCGTCGTCGCCAAGGAGGCCGTGCCGGTCGAGCGCGTCCGACTCGACGTCGACACGGTCACCGACACGGAGACCGTCAGCGACAGCGTGCGCAAGGAGCAGATCGAGATGGAGGGCGCCGAGGGCACCCGCGGCAACGCCCTCGACCGCGACCGGGACGGCCACATCGGCTGACCTGACTGGTTGAAACGCCCGGCAGCGACCGGGCTCCGACACGGCGGTGGCCGGCCGAGGACTCGTCCCGGCCGGCCACCTGCGTGGGGGGCCCGGTCGCTGTTGCGTGTGCCGACCACCCCGGCAGGCGGGCGCCCCTGCGCGGTGCCCCGGTCAGTCGGCGAAGCAGCTGGTCAGCGCGTCGACCATCAGCGGCACGTCCAGGGCCGAGGCGAGCTCCCGGCACGAGTGCATGGCCAGCATCGGGGCGCCGACGTCCACGGTGGGCAGGCCCAGCCGGGTGGCGGTGAGCGGGCCGATGGTGCTGCCGCAGGGCAGGTCGGCGCGGGACACGAAGTACTGGGACGGCACCGACGCCTCCGCGCACCGCTCGGCGAACCAGGCGGCCCCGGCCGCGTCGGTCGCATAGGCCTGGTTGGCGTTCACCTTGACCACCGGACCACCGCCGAGCTGCGGCTGGTGGGACGGCTCGTGCCGGTCGGACCGGGTCGGGTGGACGGCGTGCGCCATGTCGGCCGACACCAGCCGCGACCGGGCCAGGGCCCGCGGGAGCGCCTGGGGGTCGCCGGGATCGGCCACCGCGACAAGCCGGGCGACGACGTCCTCGAGGAAGCTGCCCCGCGCGCCGGACATCGATCCGCTGCCCACCTCCTCGTGGTCGTTGGCGACCAGGAGCTGGGTCCGCGCCCCGGCGGGAGCGGTGATCAGCGCGGTCACGCCGGCGTGGCAGCTGGCCACGTTGTCCAGCCGCGGCGAGGCCACCCAGGTGCCGTCCGCCCCGGCGGTGCCCGCGGGCTGGGTGTCGGCGAGCACCAGGTCGGCGCCGAGCACCTCCTCGGCGGGGACGCCGGCGGCCTCGGCGACCGCCGTGGCGAGGCCGTGGACCTCGGCCAGGTCGCGCGACCACACCGGGACCAGCTCGCGCTGCGGGTCGAGGGTCAGGCCGTCGCGCACGCTGCGGTCCAGGTGGATCGCCAGCGAGGGCAGCCGCACGGGCGCCCCGGGCAGCCGGACCAGCGCCGTCCCCCCGCCGCGCAGCACCACCCGGCCGGCCACGGTGAGCTCGCGGTCCAGCCACGTGTGCCAGAGGCCGCCGCCGTAGGGCTCGACCCCCACCAGCCGGTACCCCGCCTGCCGGACGTCGGGGCGGGGCCGCACCCGGAACGTCGGCGAGTCGGTGTGCGCCCCGACCAGCCGCAGCCCCACCTCGGCCGGCGGCTCGCTGCCCACGCGGAAGGCGATCAGGCTGCCGTGCCGGACGACGAAGTGCCGGGCCCCCGGGGGAACGGTCCAGGCGTCGGCCTCGGCGAGCTCGGTGAACCCCGCCGCGGTGAGCCGGCGGACGAGCTCGGCGACGACGTGGAACGGGGTCGGGGCGGCGTCGAGGAAGGCGCGCAGGTCGTCGCCGGATCGGGGGTCGGGCATGCCCGCCATCCTCCCCCCGGCGCCGAGCCGGGGAGGTGGGATGCTCCAGACGTGAGCCAGCCCACCCTGCCCGCCGACCCGGACGCGCTCGCCGAGGCACTGCGCGCCACGGGATACCTCCCCGACGAGGGCCTGGCCACCGCGGCGTACCTGGCGCTGGTCATGCGTCGCCCCCTGTTCCTGGAGGGCGAGGCCGGCGTCGGCAAGACGGCGCTGGCGCGGGCGCTGGCCGAGGTGACCGGCCGGCCGATCTACCGGCTGCAGTGCTACGAGGGCCTGGAGGCCAGCCAGGCGCTCTACGACTGGGACTTCGGCCGGCAGCTGCTGCACCTGCGCGCCGCCGAGGCCGCGCACGCCACGGGTGACACGCAGGCGCTGGAGGCGTCGCTCTACGACCGCCGGTTCCTGCTGGCCCGCCCGCTGCTGCAGGCGCTGGAGGACTCCCCGAGCGTGCTGCTGGTCGACGAGGTGGACCGCGCCGACGACGAGTTCGAGGCGTTCCTGCTCGAGGTGCTGTCGGACTTCACCATCTCCATCCCCGAGCTGGGGACGATCCGGGCCGACGTGCCGCCGCTGGTCGTCCTCACCTCCAACCGCACCCGCGAGGTGCACGACGCGCTCAAGCGCCGCTGCCTCTACCACTGGCTGGAGCACCCCGACTTCGACCGCGAGGTGGCGATCCTGCGCACCCGCCTGCCGGAGGTGACCGAGCGGCTCGCCCGGCAGGTCGCCGGGGCGACGCTGAAGCTGCGCGGCCTGGACCTGCTGAAGCCGCCCGGCGTGGCCGAGGCGATGGACTGGGCCAGCGCGCTGCATGCGCTCGGCGCGCGGGAGCTCGACCCCGACCTGGCCGCCCGCACGCTCGGCGCCGTGCTCAAGTACCGCGAGGACACCGACCGGGTGCAGTCCCTCGCCGCCGGGGCGCTCTTCGGTGGCTGAACCAGGGACGCCGGGGACGTCGGGGGACCGGGGGACGCCGCCGCGGGACGTCGTCGCCACCGTCCTCGGCTTCGCCCGCACGCTGCGCGCCGCGGGCGTCCCCGCCTCGCCGGACCGGGTCGAGGCGATGCTGCAGGCGATCGGCGCCCTCGACGTCCTGGACGCCACCGCCGTGTACTGGGCCGGGCGGCTGACGCTGTGCAGCGGTCCCGACGACCTGGACCGCTACGACGCCGCCTTCGCGGCCTACTTCGCCGGTGAGGCGCCCCGCATGCGCTCCGCGCCGGCCGACCAGAAGCAGGTCATGGCGCTGTCCGCGCCGCTGGAGACGGGCACCGGAGAGGGGGAGGACGACGCGTCCCCCGACGTCGCCGGCCAGGCCAGCGCCGACGAGGTGCTGCGCCACCGGGACGTCGCCGAGCTCACCCTCACCGAGCGGGAGGAGCTGCGCCGGCTGTTCGCGCTGCTGCGGCCCGCCGCGCCCATGCGGGCCTCGCGGCGGCGGCGGCCGTCGGCGCACGGGTCGGTGCACGCCGCCCGCACCGTCCGCCGGGCCCTGCGCGACGGCGGGGAGATCACCCGGCTCATGCACCGGCGCGCCCGGCCCCGGCCGCGCCGCGTCGTCCTGCTGATCGACGTCTCGGGGTCGATGAGCCCCTACGCCGACGCCCTGCTGCGCTTCGCCCACGTGGCGGTCCGCGCCCGGCCGGCGGTCACCGAGGTCTTCACCATCGGCACTCGGCTCACCCGCGTCACCCGGGAGCTGCGGCTGCGGGACCCGGACAAGGCGCTGGCCGCCAGCGGCAGCGCCATCCCCGACTGGTCCGGCGGCACGCGGCTCGGCGAGGTGCTCAAGGCGTTCCTGGACCGGTGGGGCCAGCGCGGCACCGCCCGGGGCGCCGTCGTCGTCGTCTGCAGCGACGGCTGGGAGCGCGGCGGCACCGAGCTGCTGGCCGAGCAGATGGCGCGGCTGAGCCGGCTCGCGCACGCCGTCGTGTGGGTCAACCCGCACAAGGGCCGGGCCGGCTACGAGCCGCTGACCGGCGGCATGCAGGCGGCGCTGCCGTCGTTGGACGCGTTCGTGGCGGGGCACAGCCTGGCCGCGTTCGAGGAGCTCACGGGAGTGATCGCGCGGTGTTGACCGGAGTGGATCCGTCGGCGTTACCTGCATCGATCCACTCCGGGGACGAGGGAGGCCTTCATGCGTGACGTGCTCGACGACCTGGTCGGCTGGTGGCAGGCCGGGGAGACGGTCGGCATGGGGACCGTCGTCGCCACCTGGCGCTCCGCGCCCCGCCCGGCCGGTGCTTCCATGCTGGTCGGCCCCGACGGGACGGCGGTCGGCAGCGTCTCCGGCGGCTGCGTGGAGGGCGCGGTCTACGAGGAGGCCCGCGACGTCGTCGACACCGGCGTCCCCTCGCTGGAGCGCTACGGCGTCAGCGACGACGACGCCTTCGCCGTCGGCCTGACCTGCGGCGGGATCCTCGACGTCTTCGTCGAGCAGGTGTCGCGCGAGTCCTTCCCCGAGCTGGGCGAGATCGCCGAGTCCGTGGGTCGGCACGAGCCGGTCGCCGTCGTCACCTGCGTGAAGGGGCCCGACGACCGGCTGGGCAAGCGCCTGGTGCTCTGGCCCGACCGCACCTCCGGGACCCTCGGCGGGCAGCGGCTGGACGACGCCGTCGCCGCCGACGCGCGGGGCATGCTCGCCGCCGGCCGCACCGCGCTGCTGCACGTCGGCCACGACGGCGAGCGCCGCGGCGACGACCTGACCCTCTTCGTCAACTCCTTCGCCCCCGCGGCGCGGATGGTCGTCTTCGGGGCGATCGACTTCGCCGCCGCGGTGGCCCGCGTCGGTGCCTTCCTCGGCTACCGGGTCACCGTCTGTGACGCCCGGCCCGTGTTCGCGACCCCCAAGCGCTTCCCGGACGCGCACGAGGTCATCGTCGAGTGGCCGCACCGCTACCTGCAGGCCGAGGTCGACGGCGGCCGGATCGACGAGCGCACGGTGCTCTGCGTGCTCACCCACGACCCGAAGTTCGACGTGCCGCTGCTGGAGGTCGCGCTGCGGCTGCCCGTGGCCTACGTGGGCGCGATGGGGTCGCGGCGGACGCACGACGAGCGGCTGGACCGGCTGCGCGAGGCCGGCATGACCGACGCGGAGCTGGCCCGCCTCTCCTCTCCGATCGGCCTGGACCTCGGGGCTCGGACGCCGGAGGAGACCGCCGTCTCGATCGCGGCCGAGATCATCGCCGGCCGGTGGGGCGGCACGGGGGAGCGGCTGACCGGCGTCGAGGGCCCGATCCACCGGACGGCGGAGCGCTGACCGACCCGCTGCCGTACGGCTACGACGTCGAGGTCGTCGGGCTCGTCGTCTCGCCGGTGCACCGCTACGACGGGCGGCCGGGCCGGAGCGTGCCGCACCAGGACGGCGACCGGGCCACCCGCGCCGAGGTGCGGGCCGGGCACGGCGTGGTCGGCGACCGCTACGCCGGCCGGGCCGCCCACCGCGACGCCGCGCTGACCGTGCTCGCCGTCGAGTCGCTGGAGGCGCTCGCGGCGGAGCTGGGCGTGCCGGCGTTCGACCCGCTGCTGGCCCGGCGCACCGTCGTCCTCCGGGGCGCGGAGGTGGAGGCGCTGCGCGGCGTGGAGTTCGCCCTGGACTCCGGCGAGGGGCTCGTGCGGCTGCGCAGCGGCCGGCCCGCCAACCCGTGCGCGTGGATGGACGTCGTCCTGGCGCCCGGCGCGCACCGCGGCATGCGGGGTCGCGGCGGCGTCCGCTGCGCCCCGCTGTCCGACGGCGTCCTCCGGGTCGGGCCGGCGGTGCTCACCAGCGCCGTCCCGCTCGACCCGGCCCGTGCCGGCGAGGTCCGGCGCCCGGCACGGCCGATCCGGACCGGGACCGCCCGGTAACAGAACCGAGGCGGACTGCCGATGGACACCTCGCCGGTGTCCACCGAACCGGTTCCTCCACCGAACGGATGGTCCATGCGCATCCGCGCCCTCGCCCTCGCCGGGCTCACCGCACTGCTGCTCACTGCGTGCGGTGGTGACAGCGACTCCTCCGACGGCGGGTCGGGGGGCTCCGTGTCGGACGTGGCCGCCAGCCAGGCGGCAGCCGACCGGTCCGGGCCGCAGATCGTCGGGGCGGCCGCCGACGCACTGGAGCAGGCCGATGCCTTCCGCATGCAGGGATCGATGGTCATCGAGCCGGGGCCCGCGGAGGTCGATCTCCACGTGCAGGGTTCCGATCTCGTCGGGAGCTTCGTCTTCGGCGGGCAGACGGTGCGGATCATCGCACTGGACGGCGCGGTCTACATGCAGGCCCCGGCGAGCTTCTGGACCGACCAGGGAGCGCCGGCGGCGATGGCCTCACGCCTGGGCGGCACCTGGGTGATGTCTCCCGCCGAGGAGGGGAGCGAGTTCGCGGAATTCTCCGTCGCCTCCGTCGCCGAGGAGCTGCGGTCACCTTCCGACGGTGCGACGGTGGCCGAGGAGGCCGTTGCCACGTCCCTCGACGGCCTGCCGGTGTGGGAGATCCGTGACTCCGTGGGCTCCGTCATGCACGTCGCCGCCGAGGGCGAGCCCTATCCCCTGCAGATCACGAAGACGGGCGCCGAGGCCGGGGTCATGCGCCTGAGCGAGTTCGGCACCGTCGCGCCCATCGAGCCGCCGGCCGACTTCCTGGACCTGAGCGACCTCGCAGGCTGACCGGCGGCCGTCAGTCCCCCACCGGGAAGGACGCCGACAGCGCCAGCCAGCCGGCGACGCCGTCGCCGGGTCGGGTCATGAGCACCTGACCGTCGTCGTAGACACCCACCTCGCTGTACGGGACGGCGTCGCGGCTCGCGACGAACGCGTGGTTCCACGCCGGCCGCGCCGACTCGGGGAGCATCGCGATCGGTGAGTTCGCCGCCCAGATCCCGTCGGGGTCGCGCAGGTGCACCTGCAGATGACAGACCCCGTCGATCACGCGGTAGCGGGCGCCGTCGCCCGTCACGATGAATCCGCCGCTCACCGGGAGGGGTTGCCAGCCGGTGTCGCTCTGGGTGGCAGCGGCCTTGGCGACGCCGAGCGGTGCATGCTCCATGGAGTCGGCGAGTGGACCGACCCAGGTCAGCCCCCAGAACGTCCCCGCCGAGACGGTCGCGGCGATGACCGCGGTGGTCAGCCCGCGGACCACCGCCTGGCGCCCCCTCCCGGTGCCACGGTCCGCCGGTCCCGCCGCATGACCCGGGTCGGTGACGACGGCGGGCCGTTCGGCCCGGGGTACCGCCCACTCGAGCGTCGGCTGACGAGTCGGGATGCCGAACGACGTCGTCGCGGCGCGAGGGGAGGGGAGTTCCCCTCCGGACAGGTGGGTCACGCGAGGACCGCGGAGGACTTCGGCACGGCCGGATGGTGACCGCTCCGGCGCCGGATCCCCAAGACCCCTCCCCCCACCGGGCGACGCCTGGAGGTCCCCCCGTCCGGGGGTGGCCCCTGTCACAGCTGCGAGCTCACGATGACGGTCACCCGTTGGGGAGCGTCCATGCCGTCGCCATCGGGAACTCGTCCGTGTAGCACGTCCGGTGCCCGCGCCGGGGCCGGGGACTGGAGGGTCGATGAAGACCAGGGCAGCCGTACTCCGCGCCGTCGGTCAGCCGTTCGAGATCACCGAGATCGATCTCGACGAACCCAAGGCGGGGGAGGTGCTGATCCGGTTCGTCGCCGCCGGGCTGTGCCACTCCGACGAGCACCTGCGGCACGGCGACATCGTCCCCCGCTTCCCGATCGTGGGCGGGCACGAGGGCGCCGGGATCATCGAGCGAGTCGGCCCGGGGGTCACCCGGCTCAAGCCCGGCGACCACGTCATCTGCTCGTTCCTGCCGGTCTGCGGGCACTGCCGCTGGTGCTCCACCGGCAAGTCCAACCTGTGCGACCAGGGCGCGACGATCCTCGACGGGATGCTGCCCGACGGCACCTACCGGTTCCACCACGACGGGGACGACCTGGGCGGCATGTGCATGCTCGGCACCTTCTCCGAGCGCGCCGTGATCAGCGAGAACTCCGCCGTCAAGGTGGACGACGACGTCCCGCTGGAGAAGGTCGTCCTCATCGGGTGCGGCGTGCCGACCGGGTGGGGTGCCGCGGTGCACGCGGCGGAGACCGAGGCCGGCGACACGATCGTCATCTACGGCATCGGCGGCATCGGCATCAACAGCGTGCAGGGTGCGGCGCTGGCCGGGGCGCGCAACGTCGTCGCCGTCGACCCGCTGCCCAACAAGCGCGAGGCCGCCGAGCAGATGGGCGCCACGCACAGCTGCGAGACCGCCGAGGAGGCGCACGAGCTGATCCAGGAGCTCACCCGTGGCGTCGGCGCCGACAAGGCGATCATCACCGTCGGCGTCGTCGAGGCGAAGGTGGTCTCCGACGCGGTGAACACGATCCGCAAGGGCGGCTCGGCGATCATCATCGGCCTCGCCGACCCGTCCAAGCCCAACATCGAGCTCAACAGCGCGATGCTGACCCTGTTCGAGAAGTCCGTGAAGGGCAGCCTCTTCGGCTCGGGCGACCCGTTCCACGACATCCCGAAGATGGTGGAGCTGTACCGGTCCGGCGACCTCAAGCTGGACGAGCTGATCACCACCACGTACACGCTCGACGAGGTCAACCAGGGGTACGAGGACCTGGTGGCCGGCAAGAACATCCGCGGCGTGATCGTCTACGACACCCCGCCGCTGGAGGGCGCGCCGGCCTGACCCGGCGCGCCACCGCGGGACCTGCACCACCGGGACCCCGACCCCCGGGTGTGCAGGTCCCGTCGCGGGGAACCGGGCAGGTCCCCTGCCCGGGAACGAGGAGGAACGTGACGACGGAGACCGAGCCGCACCCGGTGATCGGGCTGCGCCGCGAGCGCGAGGTGCTCACCGTCGCGCTGCGCACCAACCGGCACGTCGTCCTGGAGGGGCCGCCCGGCACGGGCAAGTCGACGCTGCTGCGGGCGATCGCGGCCGACGTCGGCCAGGAGGTCGTCTTCGTCGAGGGCAACGCCGAGCTCACCCCCGCCCGGCTGATCGGCCAGTACGACCCCGCCGCCGTCCTCGCCGCCGGCTACGTGCCCGAGAGCTTCACCGACGGCCCGCTGCTGACGGCGATGCGCGGCTCGGGCCTCCTCTACCTCGAGGAGCTCAACCGCATCCCCGAGGAGACGCTCAACGTCCTCATCACGGTGCTCACCGAGGGCGAGATCACCGTGCCGCGGCTCGGGCACGTGCGGGCCGCGGCCGGCTTCCGGCTGATCGCGGCGATGAACCCCTTCGACGCCATCGGCACCGCCCGGGTGGGCCAGGCCATCGCCGACCGGATGTGCCGGGTGGTGCTCGGCTACCAGGACGCCGCCGGCGAGCGCTCGATCACCGGCGCCGTCACCGCCGCGCCGGCCGACCTGACCGCGCTGGCCGTGCGGCTCGTGCGCGCCACCCGCGAGCACCGTGACGTGCGGATGGGGTCCTCCGTGCGCGGAGCCATCGACCTGGTGCTCCTGCTCGGCGGCCTGCTGGAGATGCGCGGACTGACAGGTCTGGGGCACGACGGCGCCCGCGAGACCACCCGGGACGCCGCCCACGCCGCGCTGTCGGGTCGCATCCGCGTCGCCGACGGCGTCGAGCGCACCCCCGAGGCGGTCATCGACGACCTGCTGGCCGAGATCTGGCCGGAGGACGGGGCGCCACCCGCGGCCGAGGAACCGCCGCCACCCGGGGAGGGGGGAGACCCGGGAAAAGGTGAGGGCCCGCCTGCGGCGCAGGCGGGCCCGGAGTCCGCGTCGTCCCTGCGCCGCGACCGCCGCGCCGGCGGCTCCCGGCGGCAGACCGGCCGCCGCGAGATGGCCGCCCGGCACGAGTCCTTCGCCGAGGTCAGCCCGGAGGTGGGCGAGTTCGACGACGAGGCCTTCTCCGCGCTGATGGCCGCCGACGCCGACGCCGCGGCGGCCCTGCTCACCGACCTCGCCCTGGCCACCGACCGGGAGCTGCGCGCCGCCGCCCAGCGGGTGGCCGCGCGGGTGTTCGTGCAGGTCGGCCGGGTCGGCCGGACCCGGACCCGCGGCACCCGCCGGCTCGTCGCCGACCGGCGGGGCGACGGCGACCTGGACCTGGACCGCACGCTGGACCGCTGGGACCCCGGCCGTGCCCTGGCGCCGGAGGACCTCGTCACCCGCACCTGGACCGGCGCGCGACGGGCGGTCTGCCTCGCCGTCGACACCTCGGGCTCGATGACCGGGCTCGGCGTGGCCATCGCCGCGATCGCCGCCGCCGGGGTCGTGCTCACCGCCGACGAGAAGCTGCAGACCAGCGTGCTCACGTTCGGCCGCGAGGTGGACGTCGTCCAGCGGCACGGGCAGCGGCGCGCGCCCGAGGACCTGGTGCAGCACCTGATCACGTTGCGCGGGCACGGCATGACCGACCTCGCCGCTGCGCTGCGGGCGCTCCGCCGCCAGCTGCTGCCGGCGGTGGCCGACGAGCGCGTCGCCGTCCTCCTGTCCGACTGCCTGCACACCACCGGTGACCCGCCGGAGACGGCGCTGGGCGGGATCGACCGGCTGCACGTGCTGTGCCCGCTGCCGACGCCGGAGGCCGAGGGCGCCGCGCGTGCGCTCGCGGCCCGGGGCGGGGGGACGGCGGAGATGGTGCGCTCGATCCGCGACCTGGGGCCCGCGCTCACCCGGCTGCTCGGCTGAACGGACGGCGAGATCTGCACAGTCGTCGCCATCAGCCGCTGATGCCGTCGAGTGTGCAGATCTCGTCTCAGGGGAGCAGGCCCAGGCGCCGCGCGTGGACGACCGCCTCCAGGCGGGTGTGGGCGTCGAGCTTGCTCATCGCTGCGCTCAGGTAGCTCTTGACCGTCTCCGGCCGCAGCGAGAGCCGGACGGCGACCTCGCGGTTGCTGCAGCCGAGCGCCACCTGCGCCAGGACGTCGAGCTCGCGGGCCGACAGGTGTGGGGCCGGCCGGTCCGGGGCGGCCTCGGGAGCGCTGCCCAGGGCCGCGAGCCGGGCACACGCGTCGAGCAGCCGGTGCCGCAGCGCCTCGTCGGCCGTGTCCTGCGCGGCCAGGCGGAGGTCGGCGTGGACCGCGCGGACCTCCTCCCAGCGGGGCGGGTCGTCGTCCTGGCACCAGGTGGTCGACGCCGCGAGCAGCGCCACGCGCCGGTCGACCTCGTCGCGGATCGCGAGCTCCGCGGCCATCCGGCGGGCGGACCGGGCGAGGGCGTCGCGCACCCGGTCACCGACGGACCCGCGCTCGCGCGACGCCGCGTAGACCACCGCCCGCGGCCGGCCGTCGACCAGCACCGGGACGGCGGCCACCGTGCACAACCCCTCCGCGAGCACCGGCCCGTCGTACTCGTGCGTGATGTCCCGCGAGACGGAGTAGTCCTCCACACCCGCCGGCCGCGCCTCGGCGATGACGCGGCCACCCAGGCCCGCGCCCGCGCGGACGACGAGGCCGCGCAGGTGCGGCGTCCGCGCGCCCAGCAGCTCGCCGATCCGGATCGACCCCCCGCCCCGGGCGGCGCGGACGGGCCCCGCGAACACGACGCTCATCCCCGACACTGCGTGCACCTCGCGCACCGCGGCGCGTAGCGCGTCGCGGTCGTCGGGCCGAGCGGCCGCCGGGACGGACACGGGCGATTCCTCTCGGCCGAGCCGACGGGTGACCCCGATCACGTTAGCGCAGCTCGGTGCTGCGACGGCCGGACACCGTCGCGCGCCGGACGAGACCTCCGGTGGACAGGCGCGATCGGGGGTGGCGAGTCGTCCCGGGCCGAGCCCAGGATGCGGGGACGACGAGAGGGGACCCCCACCGATGCCCGAGAGCACGGCCACCGCCCGCTACCGCGCCGCCCGGGACCAGCTGCTGGCGCTGAGCGGCGACCCCGACCGGGCGGTCGCGGAGTTCCGCTGGCCGGAGATCGAGGGCCCGTTCAACTGGGCGGTGGACTGGTTCGACGTCATCGCCCGGGGTGTCGACCGGCCGGGGCTGGTCATCACCGAGGAGGACGGCACCGAGGGCAGCTGGTCGTTCGACACCCTCGCCCGCCGCTCGGACCAGGTGGCCGGCTGGCTGCGGCAGCGCGGGGTCCGCACGGGCGACCGCGTCGTCCTCATGCTGGGCAACCAGGTCGAGCTCTGGGAGTCGATGCTCGCGGTGATGAAGCTGGGCGCGGTGATCATGCCGACCACCACCGCGCTGGGCCCGGCGGACCTCGCCGACCGGATCGCCCGCGGCGGGGCCCGGCACGTCGTCGCCAACGCGGCGGACGCCGCCAAGTTCGACGACGTCCCCGGCGACTACGGGCGGATCGTGGTCGGCGGCGAGGTCCCCGGCTGGGCCGCCTACGCCGAGGCCGCGGGCGCGCCGGAGGAGCCGCCCGGGCACCCCGGGACGACGGCTCCCGACCCGCTGCTCCTGTACTTCACCAGCGGCACCACCAGCCGGCCCAAGCTGGTCGAGCACACGCAGGTCAGTTACCCGGTCGGGCACCTGTCGACGATGTACTGGCTCGGGCTGCGGCCCGGCGACGTGCACCTGAACATCAGCTCTCCCGGCTGGGCCAAGCACGCCTGGAGCTGCTTCTTCGCGCCGTGGGCGGCCGAGGCGACCGTGTACCTGGCCAACTACCGGCGCTTCGACGCCCCGGCGATGCTCGACCGCATCCGCCGCGGGCACATCACCACCTTCTGCGCGCCGCCCACGGTCTGGCGGATGCTCATCCAGGCCGACCTCTCCGGCGGTCCGGGTTCGCTGCGCGAGGTGATCGCGGCCGGCGAGCCGCTCAACCCCGAGGTGATCGAGCAGGTCCGCCGGCAGTGGGGTCTGACCCTGCGCGACGGCTACGGCCAGACCGAGACGACGGCGTCGGTCGGCAACGTGCCCGGCGCGGCGGTCAAGCCGGGCTCCATGGGCCGTGCGCTGCCGGGCGTGCCGGTCGTGCTGGTCGACCCGGTCACCGGCCGGCCGGGGGACGACGGGGAGATCTGCCTCGACCTCTCCCGGCGGCCGCTGAGCCTGATGACCGGCTACCAGGGCGACCCGGAGCGGGCGGCCGAGGCCATGGCGGGCGGCTGGTACCACACCGGCGACGTCGCGACCCGGGACGCGGAGGGCTACATCACCTACGTCGGGCGCACCGACGACGTCTTCAAGGCCAGTGACTACAAGATCAGCCCGTTCGAGCTGGAGAGCGTGCTGATCGAGCACCCGGCGGTCGTGGAGGCCGCCGTCGTCCCGGTGCCCGACCCGGTGCGCGCCGCCGTCCCCAAGGCGTACGTGACCCTCGCGCCGGGCTGGGAGCCCACCGCCGACACGGCCCTGGCCGTGTTCCGGCACACGCGCGAGCGGCTGGCGCCCTACCTGCGGGTGCGCCGGCTGGAGTTCGCGGAGCTGCCCAAGACGATCTCCGGGAAGATCCGCCGCGTGGAGCTGCGGCAGCGCGAGGAGGAGCTGGCACCGGCCGGGAGCGGCACCGAGTACAAGGACAGCGACTTCCCCGAGCTGCGCGGCTGAACCGGAGTGGATCCGTGGGCGTCACCCCCACGGATCCACTCCGCGCAGGTCAGCGGTCGGCGTCGGTGTAGATGATCATCCCGCGGATGTTCTTGCCGTCGCGCATGTCCTGGTAGCCCTGGTTGACCTCTTCCAGGGAGTACTTCGTGGTCACCAGGTTGTCGAGGTTGAGCTGGCCCTCCTGGTAGAGGGAGAGCAGCTCGGGGATCGCCGAGCGCGGCGAGAGCCCGCCGAAGATGGCGCCCTGCAGGTCCTTCTGCAGCAGCGCGAGCTCGAAGAGGTTGAGCTTGACGTCCATGTTGGCGGCGTTGCCCATGCCGGTGACGACGGCGCGGCCACCCTTGCCGGTGACGCTGAGCGCCGCGGCGATGTCCTCGCCCTGGATGTCGCCGACGGTGATGATCACCTTCTCCGCCATCCGGCCCCAGGTCAGCTCGGTGATCGGGCCGGTGGCCTCCTCGATGCTGGCGTAGGCGTGGGTGGCGCCCATCTCCATCGCCCACTCGCGCTTCTGCGCCACGGGGTCGATCACCACCACCCGCTTGGCGCCGGCCGCGGCCGCGCCCTGGACGGCGTTCATGCCGACCCCGCCGACACCCATCACGACGACGTTCTCGCCGGGCCGGACGTCGGCCACCTTGGTCGCCGAGCCCCAGCCGGTGGTGACCCCGCAGCCGACGAGCGCGGCGACCTCCAGCGGGATGTCGGGCTCGATCCGCACCACCGACGCCTGGTGCACGGTGATGTAGGGCGAGAACGTGCCGAGCAGGCACATCGGGATGACGTCCTTGCCCTTGGCCTGGACGCGGTAGCTGCCGTCGGAGATCGACGTCCCGGCGAGCAGGCTGGCGCCGAGGTCGCACAGGTTCTGCATCCCCTTGGAGCACGGCGGGCACTGCCCGCAGGCGGGGATGAAGGCCGTGACGACGTGGTCGCCCTCCTTCAGCCCGGTCACCCCCGGGCCCACCTTCGTGACGACGCCGGCGCCCTCGTGCCCGCCGAGGACCGGGTACGACGCGACCGGCGTGCCCCCGGTGACCAGGTGCTCGTCGCTGTGGCACAGCCCCGAGGCGGCGAGCTGGACCTGGACCTCACCCTCCCGCGGGTCTCCCAGCTCGATCTCCTCGATCGACCACTCCTCGCCCACGCCCCACAGCAGCGCACCCTTGGTCTTCACGTCGTCGTCCCTTCGCCGGCCCGTCGTCGTCGGCGGGCACCTCCGCCCACCGCCCACGGCGGTGCGCTCCGGCCCCCAGACTCGACAGGCGGCCGGAGCCCGTCAACCGCTGGAGCCGGCGCTGCAACGTCGTGCAGCGTTCCCGCAGACTGGCGGGGTGTCCGGCGCCCCGGTGGTCGTGGTCGGCGCCGGGCCGGTCGGGCTGACGGCGGCGTTGCTGCTCGCCCGGCGTGGAGTGCCGGTCGTGGTGCTCGAGCGGCACGACCGGCCGTACGGCTCACCGCGGGCGGTCCACCTGGACGACGAGGCGCTGCGCGCGCTGGCCGACGCCGGCGTCGTCGACGACTTCCTGCGGGTCAGCCGCCCGGCGGCCGGGCTGCGGCTGCTCGACGCGCGCGCCTCCGTGCTGGCCGAGTTCGGCCGTGACGCCCGGGCCGGGCTCCACGGCTGGCCGCAGGCGTCGATGTTCCACCAGCCCGACCTGGACGAGCTGCTGCACGCCGCGGTGGCCCGCGAGCCGCTGGTCCGCGTCGAGACCGGCGCCGAGGTGACCGGCCTGGTCCCGGACGGCGACGGCGTCACGGTGCGCGTGGCGGACCGATCCGTCCCGGCCTCGGCGGTGCTCGGCTGCGACGGCGCGAACAGCACCGTGCGCCGGCTCGTCGGCGCCCGGATGCGGAACCTCGGGCGCCCCGCCCGCTGGCTGGTGGCGGACCTGCGCTCGGACGAGCCGCTGCCGGTGTGGCCAGGGGTGCACCAGGTCTGCGACCCGCGGCGTGCGGCGACCTTCATGCCGGTGGCGGGGGACCGCTACCGGTTCGAGGCGCGGCTGGCGCCGGGGGAGTGCGCGGCGGACCTCCCGCTGGCCCGGCTGCTGGCGCCGTTCGCCGCGGACCGCGCCGAGGTGGTGCGGACCGCCGAGTACGTCTACCGGGCCCAGGTGGCCGACCGCTGGCGCGCCGGGCGGGTGCTGCTCGCCGGCGACGCCGCCCACCTCACCCCGCCGTTCATCGGGCAGGGCCTGGGCCTGGGGCTCCGCGACGTCCACCAGCTCACGTGGAAGCTCGCCGCCGTCGTGACCGGGCGGGCCGACGACGCGCTGCTGGACACCCACCAGGCCGAGCGGGCGCCGCACGCCCGGGCGCTGGTGCGGCTCGCCGTGCTGGTGGGCGCCCTGATGGCCGGCGGCGGGCGAGGCGCCGACGGGGTGCGCCATGCGGTGCTCGCCGCGGTCGACCGGGTACCCGCGGTGGCGGCCTTTGCCACGGACAGCCGGACGCCGCCGCTGCGCCGGGGGGCGCTGGTCGAACGTTCTGGCCGGGCCGGCCGCCGGCTGGCCGGCGCGCTGCTGCCGCGCGCGCAGGTCGTGGTGGACGGCCGCCGCTCCCCGGTCGACGAGGTGCTCGGGCCGGGGACGGCGTCGCTGTCCCGGGACGGCGGCGGGCTGGTGGTGCACGCCGGCGGGCGCCGGACCCCGGTGGCCGACGTCGACGGGGTGCTGGCGGCGTGGCTCGGGGGCGCGCGATCCGTCGTCGTCCGGCCGGACCGGATCGTCCGATCCGCGGAGTGAGCGTGCGGCGGCCGAGTTCGGGTAGGGCTTCCGGTATGCAGACCGACAAGTCACAGATCCTGGACCTCCTGCGCACGCGCGGCGACCACGAGGCGGCCGACCGCGCGGACCGGGAGCTCCCCGACCAGGTCGACATCCACGAGCACCGCGGCGTCCTCGACGAGCTCGGCGTCGACCCCATGGCACTGGCGTCCCAGTTCGCCGGCGGCGGCGGTCTGGGGAACATCGCCGGCACCTGACCGGCCGGTGCGGCCCGGACGGACGCCGTCCGGGCCGCGATCAGCCGGCCTCGTCGTCCTGGGCGGTGGCGATGCGGGCGATGGCCGCGAGCGTCGTGGGGATGCCCTCGCGCGCTGCCCGGGTGCGGTCCTCGACCTGCGCCGCGGCGTCGTCGCCGTAGCGCTCGGCGAACAGCTCCTGGCCCGCGGGCAGGAACTCCCACGACTCGGTGAGCCGCGTGCCCCCCTCGACCGGCTCGAGGGTGAACGACCAGCGCACGAGCGACCCGCCGACCGACCAGGCGAACTCGCGACCGCGGTCGGCCGCCACCACCTGGCTGCGCGTCTCCCACGTGCGGCCCGGCACCTCGTTGCGCCCGGTGAACCACGCGCCCACGCGGGGCCCGCCCCCCTCGTCCCACCAGCACGCCCGGCACACCGGGCTCCACTCACCGGTCCGGGTCACGTCCGAGACCAGGTCGTACAGCGCCTCGGGGGAGGTGCGGACGACGACCGAGTCGGCATGCCGGAGGGACTCCACGCCGGCATCCTCCCGCACCCGGACCGGCGGTCCCGCCGCCACGACACGCGGGGCCCGTGCGTCGCCGCCCGGCCGCTGGGTAGGGGGCGGGCATGCAGATCGACAAGAACCAGATCCTCGAGCTCCTCCGCAGCCAGGGCGACGACGCCAAGGCCCAGCAGGCCGACCAGGAGCTGCCCGGGACCGTGGACACCGACCAGCACGCCGGCATCCTCCAGAAGCTGGGTCTGGACCCGATGGAGCTGATCAGCAAGCTCGGTGGCGGTGGGGGCGGCCTCGGCGGCGCGCTCGGCGGCATCCTCGGCCGCTGATCCGCGCCCTGCCGGGCCTCGCGCCGGGCGGCATGCCGCCGTGAGCTACGACGTCGACGCCGTCCGGTCCGCCTTCCCCGCGCTGCGCGCCGGCGCGGCGCACTTCGACGGACCGGGCGGCTCGCAGGTGCCGTCGCCCGTGGCGGAGGCGGTGGCGGCGACGCTCACCAGCCCGATCGCCAACCGCGGCCGGCTGACCCCGGCGGAGCGGAACGCCGACGACGTCGTCCTGGCCGCCCGGGCGGCGGTCGCCGACCTGGTCCGCGGGGACCCGCGGGGCGTCGTCTTCGGGCGCAGCATGACGCAGCTGACCTACGACGTCTCCCGCACCCTCGCCGCCGGCTGGGGCCCCGGCGACGAGGTCGTGGTGACGCGCCTGGACCACGACGCGAACGTCCGCCCCTGGGTGCAGGCCGCGGAGGCCCGTGGCGCCACCGTCCGGTGGGCCGACCTCGACCCGGCGACCGGGGAGCTCGAGCCGGGCGCCGTCGCCGCCGTGCTGGGCGAGCGCACCCGGCTGGTCGCCGTCACGGGCGCCTCCAACCTCATCGGCACCCGGCCCGACGTCGCGGCGATCACCGCGCTCGCCCACCGGGCCGGCGCGCTGGCCTACGTCGACGGCGTGCACCTCACCGCGCACGCGCCGGTCGACGCCGCCGCGCTGGGGGCCGACCTCTACGCCTGCTCGCCGTACAAGTTCCTCGGTCCCCACCTCGGCTGCGTGATCGCCGACCCGGCCCTGCTCGAGACGCTGCACCCGGACAAGCTGCTGCCCTCCACCGACGCCGTCCCGGAGCGGTTCGAGCTCGGCACGCTGCCCTACGAGCTGCTGGCCGGGACGACCGCGGCGGTCGACTTCCTCGCCGGGCTCGGCGGAGCGGACGGCGACCGGCGGGCGCGCCTGGTGCGTGGGCTCACCGCGGTCGAGGAGCACGAGGACCGGCTGAGGGTCCGCCTCGAGGAGGCCCTCGCGCGGCTGCCCGGTGTCACCCTGTGGTCGCGCGCCCGGCACCGCACGCCGACCCTGCTCCTCACCGTCGACGGGCGCCCGGCGGCGGAGCTCTCCCGCGGCCTCGCCGAGCGGGGGGTCAACGCGCCGGCCGGCTCGTTCTACGCGATCGAGCCCGCGCGCCGGCTGGGCCTGGGCGACGCCGGGGGCCTGCGGATCGGGCTGGCGCCCTACACCAGCGACGAGGACGTCGCCCGGCTGCTCGCGGGCCTGACCGAGCTGCTCGCGGCCTAGGCCCGCGCCGAGTCGCTCGACAGCAGCGACGGGAAGCCGGCCGCGAGCTCGTCGAAGGCCCGGCGGAGGCCGGAGGTCAGCGGGGTGCCGCCGGCCAGCCAGACCTCGAAGGCGGTCGTGGCGGCGGCGCGGGTGCTGGTGGCGACCAGCCGGGGCACGAGGGAGTCCGCGGCGATCCCCGTCCGGCGGGCCACGTGTGCGGCGACGACCCGGTCGACCTCGGCGTAGCGGAGCTGGGAGTGGGCCAGCAGGGCCGGCTCGCCGAGGATGAGCCGCATCCGCTGGCGCAGCACCGGCAGCTGGTCCGGCGGGTAGTCGTTGACCTCCAGGTAGGCCGCGTAGATGGAGGTGAGCACGGGCTGCTCTGGGGCGGTCGCGGCCAGCCGGGCCTCCAGCCGGGCCACGTGGCCGGCGAAGTCGCCCCACACCACGTCGGCCTTGGTCGGGAACCAGCGGAAGAACGTGCGCCGGCTGATCCCCGCCGCCTCGGCGATCTCGTCGGCGGTGACCCGCTCGAAGCCCTCCGCGGCGAACAGCTCCAGGGCGACCTGTTCGAGGCGGGCCCGGGTGTCGGCACGCAGGTCGGTCGGGGCCGTGGTCACGCCTCCATCTTGAACCGGCCGGTCCGCCGCGGGAACCGTCGCCGGCCCTGGTTCACCCTGTTGCTTGTGGCACCCGGTGTCACTAGCGTTCGCGGCGACCCAGGTCACCCATTCCGAGGAGGCGTCATGCCCGAGCAGGTCACCGTCAGCACCGAGAACGAGACCGCCGCCGTCGCCGAGGAGGCGCTGGTCGAGGAGACCCTCGTCGAGGAGGTCTCCATCGACGGCATGTGCGGCGTCTACTGAGCCCGACGTCGTGACCTCCGCCGAGCCCGCTGTCGTGACCACCGTCGGAGACGGCGACGTGTTCGACCCGGCGCTGCCCTGGCAGCGGGCCCGGTCGGTGGCGATGCGCCCCGAGCCCTTCGGGGCGCTCGTCTACCACTTCGGGAACCGCAAGCTGTCGTTCCTGAAGTCCAAGCTCCTGGTCACCGTCGTGGAGTCGCTGGAGCAGCACCCGAGCGTGCACGCCACGCTCATGGCCTGCGCGGTCCCCGAGACCCAGCGCGCCGCCTACGTCAAGGCGCTCGCCGACCTGGCCCGCTCGCAGATGATCGAAGTCAGGGAGATGCCCGCATGACCGCCGTCCTGCCGTCCCGTCCCGCCGCCCCCGAGCGCCCCGTCGGGGGCCGGCTGATCGACCAGTTCGAGTACGGCCTCGACGCGCCGATCTGCCTGACCTGGGAGCTGACCTACGCCTGCAACCTGGCGTGCGTGCACTGCCTGTCCTCCTCGGGACGGCGCGACCCCCGGGAGCTGTCGACCGCCGAGGCCGAGCGCGTCATCGACGAGCTGCAGCGCATGCAGGTCTTCTACGTGAACGTCGGCGGCGGCGAGCCCACGGTGCGGCCGGACTTCTGGCACCTGCTCGACTACGCGATCGACCACCAGGTCGGTGTCAAGTTCTCCACCAACGGCATCAAGCTGGACAAGAAGCGTGCCGCCCAGCTCGCGGCCACCGACTACGTCGACGTGCAGCTCTCCCTGGACGGCGCCACGGCCGAGGTCAACGACCGCGTCCGCGGCACCGGTTCCTTCGCGACCGCCACGCGGGCGCTGGAGAACCTCGCCGAGGCCGGCATGAAGGACTTCAAGGTCTCCGTCGTCGTCACCCGCGAGAACGCCGGCCAGCTGGACCAGTTCAAGGCGCTCACCGACTCCTTCGGCGCGCAGCTGCGGATCACCCGGTTCCGCCCCTCCGGCCGCGGGGCCGACGTGTGGGACCAGCTGCACCCCACCCAGGCCCAGCAGCGGGAGCTGTACGACTGGCTGCTGGCCAACGGCGACCGCGTGCTCACCGGCGACTCGTTCTTCCACCTCTCGGCCTACGGGGAGGCCCTGCCCGGGCTGAACCTGTGCGGCGCCGGGCGGGTGGTGTGCCTGATCGACCCGGTCGGCGACGTCTACGCCTGCCCGTTCGCCATCCACCAGGACTTCCTGGCCGGCAACGTCCGCGACGAGGGCGGCTTCCAGCGTGTCTGGCAGACCTCGGACCTGTTCCAGGAGCTGCGCTCCCCGCAGACCGGCGGCGCCTGCACCAAGTGCGCGCACTTCGACGCCTGCCGGGGCGGCTGCATGGCGGCCAAGTTCTTCACCGGTCTGCCGCTGGACGGTCCCGACCCCGAGTGCGTGCAGGGCTACGGCGAGACGGCGCTGGCGGCGCGCGACGCCGACCGGACGGCGCCGAAGTCGCACATCGACCACTCGCACACCGGCCCGGTCCGCGGCCAGCCCACCCTGCTGGGCATGCCGGCCATCCCGGCCAAGATGTGCGACGAGTCGCCGCTGGCGGGCATGCAGTAGAGCCCGCCCAGGGCAGCGACACCAGCCGGCTGCGCTCGCCGGGTGGGAGCAGGTCGGCGGCCAGGTCGGCCAGGCTCATCGTGGCCAGCAGCAGTGCGAGGAGCACGGCGACGAGCAGCATGGGGCACCTCCCGAGTGCGTGCCCCGAGCCTGCTCGTCGCCGCTGGTGGGCCGCTCGACGTCGGCTGGGAGCCGGCTGGGAGCGGTGATTGCCGGGAGCCGCTACCCACCCCTAGCGTGTGGCCTGGATCACGGTCGCCGACGGCAACGGAGCGGGTGCCATGGGCAAGCTCGAGGGCAAGGTCGCCTTCATCACCGGTGCGGCGCGGGGCCAGGGGCGCAGCCACGCCGTCCGGCTCGCGCAGGAGGGCGCGGACGTCATCGCCGTCGACCTCTGCGCCCAGATCGATACCGTCCCCTATCCGATGGCCACCCCGGAGGACCTGGAGGAGACGGTCCGCGAGGTGGAGGCGCTCGACCGCCGGATCGTGGCCAGCCGCGCCGACGTCCGCGACCTCGCGGCATTGGAGCGGGCCGTGCGGGACGGCATCGCCGAGCTCGGCCGGGTCGACATCGTGCTGGCGAACGCCGGGATCGCGCCCATGGGCGGGGAGGGGAACGCCGGGCAGGAGTTCCAGGACGTCATCGACGTCAACCTCACCGGCGTCTGGAACACGGTGCGGGCGGCGACCCCGGCGATGATCGAGCAGGGGGACGGCGGGGCGATCGTCATCACCAGCTCCACCGCGGGTCTCAAGGGCATAGGGGGCGACTCCCCCGGCGGCCAGGGCTACACGGCGGCCAAGCACGGCGTGGTCGGCCTCATGCGGACGTTCGCCAACACGCTGGCGCAGCACCGCATCCGGGTGAACAGCGTCCACCCCACCGGCGTCAACACGCCCATGGTCGTCAACGACTTCATGCAGAAGTGGCTGGCGGAGGACCCGACCATCGCCGGGGCCATGGCCAACCTGCTGCCGGTGGAGATGATCGAGGCCGTCGACATCAGCAACGCGATCGTCTGGCTCGTCAGCGACGACGCGCGGTACGTCACCGGGGTGACGCTGCCCGTGGACGCGGGCTTCACCGCCAAGTGACCCCGGGTGCGGCGGGCCGGCCCCGCCGCACCCGCCGGCTCAGAGGTCGACGACCTCGTTCTCGCCGGACTCGATCCGCTGACCGGTGGCCTTGGCCTTCACGAAGCTGAAGGCGGTCGCCAGCCGGCCACCGGGGCTGTCCCAGTACTCCGCGGTGTCGCCGTCGACCTTGACCAGGACGACGGACGGGTCCTCCGGGCCCTGCGGCAGCCAGGCCTCGGCCCCGCTGTTCCACAGCTCCTTCTTCTTCGCCACGTCGTCGACCACCGCGGCGTGCCCGGTCAGGGACACCCACGTGCCGCCGGACCCGACGCCCACGTTGACCTGCGGCGAGGCGCGGATGTGGTCGAGCCACTCGGCTCCGCGCTCGGCGAAGAACCACAGGTCGCCGTCGAACTCGACCTCCTGGAGCGTCATCGGGCGGCTGGTCAGCTTCCCGGCCGGCGTCGTCGTGGTGAGGAAGCCGAAGCGTTCACCCCTCAGCAGCTCGGCGACCTTGCGGGTGTCCTCGGTGCTCATGCGCGTCCTTCCGTCGGGAACCTGTCCACCCGGTGCCCGCCGGTCCGTCGCGTGACACGTGGCCGGGTAGCGGCTACAAAGGGAGCGGGGAACCGAAAGGCATACGAGAACCGCGCGACGACGCGCCGGGACCGGGAATGCCGGGGCGATGCGGCCCCTTGGGCCCGACGAGCCGGGAGCGCAGCGCCCGGGGGACACACCCGGACACAGGAGCGCTCGCGTGACCACGACGCACGACCGGCCGACCGCGGCCGAGACGGTCCCGGCCGCCGCGCGGCCGGGCATGGCCCGCACCGCGCTCACGCTGGGCGCGTTCGTCGCCCTGGGGCCGCTGACGATCGACCTCTACCTGCCGGCGCTGCCGACCGTCGCCGACGACCTGATGACCACCTCGGCCGGTGTCCAGCTGACGCTGACCGGCACCCTGGTCGGGATGGGGCTGGGCCAGCTCGTGCTGGGTCCCCTGTCCGACGCCCTCGGTCGCCGTGCCCCGCTGCTGGCCGGGACGGTCCTCCACGTCGTCGCCTCGCTCCTGGTGCTGGTGGCGCCGAACGTCGCCGTCCTGGGGGTGCTGCGACTGCTGCAGGGGATCGGGACGGCCGCGGGCATGGTCGTCGCGCTCGCCGTCATCAGCGACCTGTTCTCCGGGCGGGCCGCCGCCACGATGATCTCCCGGCTCATGCTGGTGATCGGCGCCTTCCCGGTGCTGGCCCCGGCGCTGGGCGGCGAGGTGCTGCGGTACACCTCCTGGCGCGGGGTCTTCCTCGTCCTCGCGGGCTACGGCCTGCTGCTGCTCGCGGTCGGGTGGTTCGTCGTCCGCGAGACGCTGCCGCCAGAGCGGCGGGTCGCCGTGGGGGTGCGCAGCACCATGGCCGGCTACCGGGGGCTCTTCCGGGACCGGGTGTTCGTCGGGCTCGTCCTGGTCGCGGGCCTCACCATCGCCGGGCTGTTCAGCTACGTCTCGGGCGCCGCCTTCGTCTACCAGGACGAGTTCGGCCTCGACGAGCAGGAGTTCGGCCTGTTCTTCGGCGCGGGCGCGATCTGGCTGATCGCCGCCACGCAGCTCAACCCGGTCCTGCTGAGGTGGTGGTCCGCCGCCCGGGTGCTGGTCGCAGCCACCGTGGGTGGCGCGGTCGCCGGGGCGGTCCTCGTCGGCCTGGCCCTCCTCGACACCGGCAGCATCTGGTCGGTGGCGATCCCGATGTGGGCGGTCCTGTTCGCCACCGGCCTGGGTCTGCCCAACGCGCCCGCCCTGGCGCTGGCCCGCCACGGGGACACCGCCGGGACCGCCGCGGCCATGCTCGGCGCCGTGCAGTTCGTGGTCGGCGCCGCCGTGGCCCCGCTGGTCGGGGTGCTGGGGAACGACGCGCTGGCCATGGGCGCGGTCGTGGTCCTGGCCCTCGCCCTGGCACTCGTGGTCCTGCTCGTCGTGGTGCGGCCGTGGGAGCTGCCCGACCCGTCCGACGACGAGGACGCGGCGGTCGTCGTCGCCCACTGAGGGCCCGTCGGCTCGTCCGGCCAGCGGGGGACGAAGGGCTCTAGGAGCGGCGGGACTCGTGCGCGAGGGTCTCGGCGAGGCTGCGAGGCATCTCCCGCAGGAGGAGCCATGACCACTCCCGCCGAGCGGGTCGAACGGGCGCGGCAACGGTGGAACGCCGGTGACCTCCCGGCTACCTCGACGTGTACGCGGACGACCTGCGGTTCCACGGCGTGGAGCCGGGTCCGCTGGACAAGCCGTCGGTGATCGCGTTCTACGAGCAGATCTGGGCGGCCCTGGGCGCTCCGGGGCGTCCCAGCCCGCAGTTGGACGTCCACGAGCAGCTGGTCGACGGCGACCTGTACAGCGGCCGGTTCGTGTTGTCCGGCGAGCACCGCGGCGACTTCATGGGGGTGCCTGCCACGGGGCGGCCCTACGTCCTCGAGGGCATCACCATCATGCGGTTCCGCGAGGGGCGAGTGGTCGAGCGCTGGACGTCCGCCGACTTCCTGGGCCTGCTGGTGCAGCTGGGCGCTGTTCCGGCCCCGGCCTGACCCGCGGGTCCGGCGCCCGGCCCACCTAGGCTCCCCGGGTGCGCTCCCTCGCCGCCGCGACCTGGCCGGACCTGCCCGAGTCGGCCCTGCTGCTGGTGCCGCTCGGGGCGGTCGAACAGCACGGCCCGCACCTGCCGCTGCTCACCGACACCGCGGTCGCCGGCGCGGTCGCCGACGCGGCGGTCGACCGGATCGAGACGGCGCTGCTGGCACCGGCGCTGGCCTACGGCGCCAGCGGCGAGCACGAGGACTTCCCCGGCACGATCTCGCTGGGCACCGAGGCGCTGACCGGCCTGCTCGTCGAGTACGGCCGCTCGGCCTGCCGGTGGGCGGGGCGGGTGCTCCTGGTCAACGGCAACGGCGGGAACCTGGACGCGCTGCGGTCGGCCGGCGCGCTGCTGCGGTCGGAGGGCCGCGACGTCGCCTGGTGGCCCTGCGGGGTGCTGGGCGGTGACGCGCACGCCGGCCGGACCGAGACGTCACTGATGTTGCACGTGGAACCCGAGTGGGTGCTGGGAGAGCGGGCGGCCGCGGGGGATCGGACGCCGATCGCCGAGCTGCTGCCCCGGCTGCGCGCCGAGGGCGTGCGGGCGGTGAGCCCGAACGGCATCCTGGGCGACCCGGCGGGGGCGACCGCGGACGAGGGCGCCGAACTGTTGGCCGGCCTGGCCGACCGGCTGGTCGCCGCGGCCGGCGGGTGGGACGTGGACGGCTCGACCGGTCGGCTCAGGGGTTGACCGACGAGGCGCAGGAGGCTCCTCCCACGTCCCGGCCGCGGAGAGCTGGGGAGACCCTCCTGTGCGTGCCCGTGCCCGTGCCTGCGCGGTCAGCCGGCGAGCGCGTCCGCGAACAGCGGGACGGCGTTGTCCAGGGCGTACCCGATGCCGAGGACCGAGGCGCTGGAGAAGGCGTTGACGACGGTCTCGTCCTCCAGCACGACCGCGTGGCCCTGCTGCGCCGAGGGCAGCGTGGCCCACAGCGGGTTGTCGGTGATCTCGCTCGCCTCGACGGAGATCGGGAAGACGACGGTCAGCTCGGCGTCCAGCAGGGAGACCTGCTCGTCGCTCACCGGGATGAAGAAGTTCCTCCCGGCCTCCGCCTGGACGGCTTCGGAGTTCACGAAGCCGAGGGCCTCCATGAAGTCGACCCGGCCGTCGCCGCGCACGTAGGCGCCGAAGCCCTGGGACGTGTAGGCGGCGACGGCGACCTCGGTGCCGTCGAACCCGGGGTGCTCGGCCGCGGCGTCGTCGATCCGCTGCTGGAGCTCGGCGGTCAGCTCCTCGGCCTCGTCGGTCCTGCCGAGGGCCTGGCCCACGAGCTCCAGCTGCTGCTGCCACGAGGTCAGGTAGTTCTCGGCGCCCTCGGGGATCCCGACGGTGGGGGCGATCGAGCTCAACGCGTCGTACCGGTCCTGGTCGCCGGAGGAGCGGGTGTCGAGGATGAGGTCGGGCTCGAGCGCGGCGATCGCCTCCAGGGCGGGCTCCAGCGTCTCGACGAGCTCCGGCGCCTCGTCGTAGAGCCCCTCGGCCCACGGGCCGACGCCCTCGCCGCCGAAGCCCAGCCAGTCGCTGGCGGCCACCGGCTGCACGCCCAGCGCGAGCGCCGTCTCGGCGTCGGACCAGCCCAGCGCCACGACGACGGCGGGCTCCTCGTCGATCGTCACGTCCCCGAACGCGGTCTCCACCGTCACGGGGAACGCGCCGGACGACGACGAACTCCCCCCGGCGCCGGAGTCGGCACCGCTGTCGTCGTCGCCCCCGCACGCGGTGAGGACGAGGGCGGCGGCGGTCGCCAGGGCGGCCGCGCGGTGGGGGGCTCGGGACGACATGCGGCCGCTCCTCAAGGTAGGTAGGCAAGGCTCACCTGACCACCGGGGGGATCATGGGCGGATCGCGGCCCTCGTTAGGCTCGGCTGGTGCGTCCCGGGGGGTGGCTGGTCGTCGTCGACCTGCAGCAGGTGTTCCGCGAGCAGGAGTCGCCGTGGACGGCGCCGCGCTTCGACGAGATCCGGCCCAACGTGCGCCGGCTGGTCGAGGCCTTCGGCGACCGGGTCGTGTTCACCCGATTCGTCGCGCCGGAGGAGCCGACGGGCGCCTGGGTCGACTACTACGAGCAGTACGACTTCGCGCTGCAGCCGCCCGACGCGCCGCTCTACCGGCTGGTCGAGGACCCGGGCGGCGCGCCGGTGCTCGACGCGACCACGTTCGGCAAGTGGGGCCCCGAGCTCGCCGGGATCGTCGGCGACGGGCCGATCACCGTCACCGGCGTGGCCACCGACTGCTGCGTGCTCTCCACCGTGCTCCCGGCGGCCGACGCCGGCGTCCCGGTGCGGGTCGTCTCCGACGGGTGCGCGGGGGCCAGCGACCGGGCCCACGAGGACGCCCTGCAGATCCTCGGCTGCTACGCGCCGCTGGTGCAGGTCGTGACGACCGCCCAGGTGCTGGGCGGCGCGGCGCCGGGCAGCGACGCCTGAACGTCCCCGCCCCGCCGGCCGTCCGGCTCCCCGACGGCTGGACCCTGCGGCTGGACCCGGGGGTCCGCCGCCGCGACGGCGGCACGACGCTGCTCGGCGGGGCACCGCTGCGGCTGCTGCGGCTGCGCCCGCGGGCGGTCGAGCTGCTGCACGGGGACCGGCTGGTCGTCTCGGGCGCAGCCTCGGCTGCGCTGGCCGACCGGCTGCTCGACACCGGCGTTGCCCACCCCGACGTCGCGACGCTGCCGGACCCCGGGACGGCGGTCACCGTCGTCGTCCCCGTGCGGGACCGGACCGCCGGCATCGCCCGGCTGCTGACCGCCCTGCGCGCCGACCCGGACACCGCCGCGGCGCCGGTGCTCGTCGTCGACGACGGCTCGGCCGATGCCGCGGCACTGGCGGCCGCGGCCACGGCCGCGGGGGCCGAGGTGCTGCGCAGCGAGGTCTCGCGGGGGCCGGCGGCGGCCCGCAACACCGGCCTGCGTGCCGCGCGCACGCCGCTGGTGGCGTTCCTGGACTCCGACTGCGTGCCCCGCCCCGGCTGGCTCCCGCCGCTGCGCCGGCACCTCGGCGACCCGCGGGTGGCCCTGGTCGCCCCGCGCGTGGTGGCCCTGGGCGGAGCCCCGCACGGCCGGTTGGCCGCGTACGAGGCCGCCGTCAGCGCGCTGGACATGGGCCCGCGGCCGGCCGCCGTCCGGCCGCTCGCCGGGGTCTCCTACGTGCCCAGCGCCGCCCTGCTGGTCCGGCGGGAGGCGCTCGGCGCGGGGTTCGACGAGTCGATGCGGGTCGCCGAGGACGTGGACCTGGTGTGGCGGCTGGCCGCGGCCGGCTGGCGGGTCCGGTACGAGCCGGCGGCCGAGGTCGCGCACGACCACCCCTCGGCGGCCGGCCCGTGGCTGCGCCGCCGGGCCTTCTACGGCACCGGGGCCGCGCTGCTGGCGCAGCGGCACGGGGCAGCGGTGGCGCCCGTCGTCGTCTCCGGGTGGTCGGCGGCGGCGCTGGGGCTGGCGCTCGCCGGGCGGACGCCGGGCCGGCTCGCCGCCGCGGGCGTCCTGGGCGGGGCCACGGTGCGGCTGGCGCGCCGGCTCGCCCCGCCCGGCGGTCGCCCCCCGGCCGCGCTGGCCGCCGGGCTCGTCGTCCGCGGGACCGCGACGGCCGCGCGCACCCTGGCCCGCGCGGCGACCCGGCACCACTGGCCGGTCGCGGTCGCCGGTGCGGTCGTCTCCCGCCGGGCGCGGGTGCTGCTGACCGGCGTCGCCGTCGTCGACGGGCTGGCCGCCTGGTGGCCGCACCGGCGCGCCGTGGGGCCGGCGACCTTCCTCGCCGCCCGCCGGGCCGAGGACCTGGCCTACGGCGCCGGCCTGTGGGCGGGGGCCCTCCGGGCCCGCAGCGCCGGGGCGCTGCTGCCCGCGAGCCCACCGCACATCTGACCGCGGAGGCGCTGCCTGGTGCGCCGCCCCCGGACCGGGGACGATGGGCGTGACATGAGCCACTGCCCAGGTCCGAGACCGTGACCTCCTCTCCCTGGCTCGCGCTGCCCGACGGGCGGCCCGACCCCGCCCTCACCCGTCGGCTGCGCGCCGCGCACGAGGCCCTGGTGACCGCCGCGCCCGGGCCTCCGCAGCCGGTGCGCAGCGTCGTCTGGGAGTCCTGGCGGCGCAGCCTGGGCAACGGGGTCGACCCCGACGGCGTGGCCCCGCCGGTCGACCTGCTCGACGACGACCTCGAGGCCCACCGCGCGGCGCACCCGCTGGCGCCGGTGCTGCCGGTGATCCGCCGGCTGCTCGTGGAGGACGCCGAGGACGACCGGATGATCGTCGCCGTCACCGACGCGGCCGGCCGCATGCTCTGGGTGGAGGGCGACGCCCGGCTGCGCACCCGCGCGGCGGGGATGAACTTCGTCGAGGGCGCCCGCTGGGCCGAGGACGTCGCCGGCACCAACGCCCCGGGCACCGCGCTCGCCCTCGACCACGCCGTGCAGATCTACGGCAGCGAGCACTACCGCCGGCCGGTGCAGCCGTGGAGCTGCTCGGCGGCACCGGTGCACCACCCCGTCACCGGGGAGCTGCTCGGCGCCATCGACGTCACCGGTGGCGACCACGTGGCCAGCCCGCACGTGCTGACCCTCGTCCGCGCCACCGTGGCCGCCGTCGAGGCGGAGCTGCGCTGGCTGCACCGCGCCTCGATGGACGTCCGGCCCACCGCGCCGCCCGTGGCGCCCCGACCGGCCCCGCGGCTGGAGGTCCTCGGCCGCGACCGTGCCCGGCTGGTGCTGCCCTCGGGTCCGGTGCAGCTGTCGCTGCGTCACTCCGAGCTGCTCCTGCTGCTGGCCGAGGCCGCGGCGACGGGCGAGGGCCGGACGGCGGAGCAGCTGGCCGCCGAGTGTCACGGCGGCGACGCGGCCGTCGTCACCGTGCGGGCCGAGCTCTCCCGGCTGCGCCGGCTGGTCGGCGCCCACGTCATCGGCTCCCGGCCCTACCGCCTCCTCGGCCGCCTCGACACCGACCTCGACCGGGTGCGCCGCCTGCTGGACCTCGGCGCGGTGGCCGAGGCCCTGGAGCGCTACCCCGGCGCGGTGCTGCCCCGCTCGACCGCGCCCGGCGTGGCCGCGGCGCGCGAGCGGCTGGGCGCGCGGCTGCGGCGGGCGGTCCTCACCGGTCGCCGGCCGGAGCTGCTGCTGCGCTACAGCCGGCTGCCGGAGGCCCAGGCCGACGCGGTGGTCTGGCAGGCCTGCCTCGAGGTCCTGCCGACGGGATCCGCACGCCGGGCCGCGGTCGCCGCGCACCTGGGCCGGCTGCGCCGGGCTGCCCGCGCCACCTGACCCGCCGGCTGTGGCACAGCCCTCCCCCGTGTCGGGAATGCGCCCCGGGGCGTGCGGCATTGGCCTGTGCACGTGAGTGCAGCAGCCGATGTGGCCACGTCCAGCCCCCCGGCCGAGGCGCTGTCCAGCCGTCGCCGGGTGGTCGCGGCGATCGTCGCGCTCGCCGTCGGGTCGTTCGCGATCGGCACCACCGAGTTCGTGACCATGGGCCTGCTGCCCGAGATCGCCCAGGGCGTCTCGGTCGACATCCCCACCGCCGGGCACGTCATCTCCGCCTACGCGCTCGGCGTCGTCATCGGCGCGCCGCTCATCGCGGCCCTCGGCGCGCGGCTGCCCCGCCGCGGCCTCCTGCTGGGCCTCATGGGTGCCTTCCTGGTGGGCAACGTGCTCAGCGCCATGGCGGCGGGCAACACGACGCTGCTGCTCGCGCGCTTCGTCAGCGGCCTCCCGCACGGGGCCTACTTCGGCGTCGCCTCGCTGGTCGCGGCGTCCCTGGTCCCGCCGGCGCTGCGCGGCCGGGCGGTCAGCTCCGTGATGCTCGGCCTCTCGGTCGCCAACGTCGCCGGCGTCCCCGCGGCCACCTGGCTGGGCCAGGAGCTGGGCTGGCGGTCGGCGTACTGGGCGGTCGTCGCCCTCGCCGCGCTGACCCTCGCCGCGGTCGCCGCCGTCGTCCCGCCCTCGGCGGCCGAGCCCGGCGCGTCGGTCGCCACGGAGCTGGGCGCGCTGCGCCGGCCGCAGGTGCTCCTGACCCTCGCGGTCGCGGTGGTCGGCTTCGGCGGCATGTTCGCCGTCTACAGCTACATCGCGCCGCTGACGACGGACGTCGCCGGTCTCTCCCGCGGCGCGGTCCCGTGGATCCTGCTCGCCTTCGGCGTGGGCGGGGTGGCGGGCACGGTCCTCGGCGGCCGGCTGGCCGACGTCGCGCTGTTCCCCTCGCTGGTCGGGGGGATGGCCGCCACGGCGGTGCTGCTCGCCCTGCTCCCGCTCGCCTCGGGCGCCGGCGTGACGCTCGCGGCAGGGGTGTTCCTGCTGGCCGCGGCAGGCTCGGTGCTGGTCGTCTGCCTCCAGCTGCGGCTCATGGAGGTCGCCGTCGAGGCGCGCATGCTCGGCGCGGCGCTCAACCACTCCGCCCTCAACGCCGCCAACGCCCTCGGTGCCTGGGTGGGCGGCGCGGTGATCGCGGCCGGCCTGGGCTACCGCGCGCCGGCGCTCGTCGGCGCCGGCCTGGCCGTCGTCGGGCTGCTGATCCTGGCCGTGTCGGCCGCGCTGCGCCGCCGCGAACCGGCCGCGAAGGACCCCGCGACCGCGTCCTGACGGCGTCCCGGCCGTCGACTGCAACCCCGCTGCAACGTTGCCGATGGCCCGCTGACCTGGCCGGACGCCGGGTACCGGGGCCGGAGCTCCGGGCGCGCGGCAACTTAGCGTGGCCTGAGTCACTCCCGCGTTGACAGACTCCGGACGACGCCCGGCCGAGCCGGCGCGACGTCCTGGCCTGCAACGGAGCGGAGGATCTACGTGACGTCCATCAACGTACGGGTCGACGGGATGTCCTACAGCGACGACGTCGAACCTCGGACCCTGCTGGTGCACTACCTGCGAGAGCAGCTGGGCAAGGTCGGCACCGTCGTCGGCTGCGACACCAGCAACTGCGGCGCCTGCACCGTGCACCTGGACGGCCAGGCCGTGAAGTCCTGCACCGTCTTCGCCGTCCAGGCCGACGGCAGCGAGGTCACCACCATCGAGGGCATCGCCGAAGAGGGCCGCGACGGCGCGCTGCACCCGGTGCAGAAGGCGTTCCACGAGATGCACGGCCTGCAGTGCGGCTACTGCACCCCCGGGATGATCATGGCGTCGATCGACCTGCTCCGGGAGAACCCCAACCCGAGCGAGACCGAGATCCGCGAGGGCATCGAGGGCAACCTCTGCCGCTGCACCGGGTACCAGAACATCGTCCGCGCCGTACAGCAGGCCGCCGGTGAGATGTCCGGCGCCGACACCCTGGGAGCTCAGGCATGACGGTCACCGAGGACGCCGCGACGCTCGCCCCAGCCAAGGAGGTCGGCCAGCCGCGCCGCCGCAAGGAGGACGCGCGGCTGATCACCGGCCGGACGACCTGGACCGACAACATGGTGCTGCCCGGGATGCTGCACCTCGCCGTCGTGCGCAGCCCCGTCGCGCACGCCCGCATCACCGGCATCGACGTCAGCGCGGCGCAGCAGGCGCCCAACGTCGTCGCCGTCTACACCGGGCGCGACCTCGCCGAGGAGCAGGGCTCCATCCCCTGCGCCTGGCCGGTCACGGCCGACATGGTCAACCCCGGCCACCCGTCGATCGCCGTCGACCAGGTCAACCACGTGGGCGAGGCCGTCGCGATCGTCGTCGGCCGGTCGAAGGTCGCGGCCACCGACGCCGTCGAGCTGGTCGACGTCGACTACGAGCTGCTGCCGCCGGTCCTGGACCTGGAGGAGGCCGTCGCCGACGGCGCGGACCTCGTGCACGACCAGCTGGAGTCCAACACCAGCTACCACTTCGTCTTCGACGCCGGCGAGGCCGGCACGGGCACCGACACCGAGCAGGCGTTCGCCGACGCCGAGGTCGTGGTCAGCCGGCGGCTGGTCCAGCAGCGGCTGATCCCGGCGTTCATGGAGCCGCGGTCGGTCGTCGTCCAGCCGCAGGGCGACAACTACACGATGTGGTCGGCCACCCAGGTGCCGCACGTCCTGCGGGTCATGGCCGCCATGGTCACCGGCATCCCCGAGCACAAGCTGCGCGTCGTCGCCCCCGACGTCGGCGGCGGGTTCGGCGGCAAGCTGCAGGTCAACCCGGAGGAGATCCTCTGCCTCCTGCTGGCGCGGCGGCTGGGCAAGCCGGTCAAGTGGACCGAGACCCGCAGCGAGTCGCTGATGGCGGCCCACCACGGCCGCGGCCAGGTCCAGTTCATCGACATCGCCGCCGACCGCGAGGGCAACGTCAAGGGCCTGCGCGTCCGGCTGCTGGCCGACATGGGCGCCTACCTGCGGCTGATCACCCCCGGCGTGCCGGCCCTGGGCGCGTTCATGTTCCCGGGCATCTACAAGTTCCCGGCCTACCGCTTCGAGTGCGACGGCGTCTTCACCAACAAGGTGCCCACCGACGCCTACCGCGGCGCCGGCCGCCCGGAGGCCACGTTCGCGGTCGAGCGGATCATGGACGAGCTCGCCGTGGAGCTGGGGATGGACCCGCTCGAGCTGCGCCGCAAGAACTGGATCAAGGCCGAGGAGTTCCCCTTCACCACGGTCGCCGGCCTGGAGTACGACAGCGGCGACTACGAGCAGGCCACCCAGAAGGCGCTCGAGCTGCTCGGGTACGACGAGCTGCGGGCGGAGCAGAAGCGCCGCCGCGAGTCGAACGACCCGGTCCAGCTGGGCATCGGCTTCTCCACCTTCACCGAGATGTGCGGCCTGGCCCCCTCGCGGGTGCTCGGCTCGCTCTCCTACGGCGCGGGCGGCTGGGAGTCGGCGTCCATCCGGATGCTGCCCACGGGCAAGGTCGAGGTCGTCACCGGCTCCACGCCGCACGGCCAGGGCCACGAGACGGCCTGGAGCCAGCTGGTGGCCGACCAGCTCGGCGTGCCGTTCGAGGACGTCGAGGTCCTGCACGGCGACACCGCCGTCGCGCCCCGCGGCATGGACACCTACGGCTCCCGCTCGCTGGTCGTCGGCGGCACCGCCGTGGTGAAGGCCGCGGAGAAGGTCGTCGCCAAGGCCCGCAAGGTGGCCGCCCACCTGCTGGAGGCCAGCGAGGACGACCTCGAGTTCGCCGACGGCAAGTTCGCCGTCCGGGGGACGCCGGGCGCGTCGGTCGGCATCCAGGAGATCGCGCTGGCCGTGTTCGCGGCGCACAACTACCCGGAGGACGTCGAGCCCTCGATCGACGCGGAGGCGACCTTCGACCCGGTGAACTTCTCCTTCCCGCACGGCACCCACCTGTGCGCGATGGACGTCGACACCGACACGGGCATGGTGAAGATCCGCAAGTACGCGTGCGTCGACGACGTCGGCACGATCGTCAACCCGCTGATCGTCGAGGGGCAGATCCACGGCGGTCTCGCGCAGGGCATCGCGCAGGCCCTGTACGAGGAGGCGGTCTACGACGCCGACGGCAACCTGACCACGGGCTCGTTCGTCGACTACCTGGTGCCCTCGGCGGCGGACCTGCCGCACTTCGACACCGCCAACACCGTGCACGTGGCGCCGGGCAACCCGATCGGTGCCAAGGGCGTGGGCGAGGCCGGCTGCATCGCCAGCACCCCGGCGGTGGTCAACGCCGCGCTCGACGCCGTCCGGCACCTCGGTGTCTCCGACATCCTCATGCCGCTGACGCCGGAACGGGTCTGGCGGGCGATCCACCAGGGCGGGGACGGCGGTGACCGCGCCACAGCGGGCACCAACGCCTACGGCGGGGCGCAGACCGAGTCCACCGCCGGCGTCTCGACGCCCGCGTCGTCGCTGGGAGGCGACCGATGATCCCCGCACCCTTTCAGTACGCCCGGCCGACGACGGTCGACGAGGCGCTGCAGGCGATCGCCGAGGGCGGCGAGGACGTCAAGATCCTCGCCGGCGGGCAGTCGCTCATCCCGGTCATGCGGCTGCGCCTGGCCGCCCCCGAGACCGTCGTCGACATCACCCGGGTCGGCGAGCTGCGCGGGGTGCGGGAGGACGGCGACGCGCTCGTGATCGGGGCGATGACGACGCACCACGACGTCATCACCGACCCGCTGATCGCCCAGTACGCCCCGCTCGTCGCCGAGGCGACGGAGACGGTGGCCGACCGGCAGGTGCGGTACCGCGGGACCTTCGGCGGGGCGCTGGCCCACGCCGACCCGGCCGGCGACCTGCCCGCGGTCGCGCTCGCGCTGGACGCCGAGTTCGTGATCGCCGGGCCCGGCGGACGGCGCACCGTGCCCGCGGCGGACTTCTTCGTCGACTACCTCACCACCGCCCTGGAGGAGGGGGAGCTGCTCGTCGAGATCCGGGTGCCGAAGCTGACCGGCCAGTGGGGCATGCGCTACGAGAAGTTCAACCGCGTGGCGCAGGCCTGGTCGATCGTCGCGGTGGCGGCCGCGGTGCGGCGGGAGGACGGGCACATCGCCGAGGCGCGGATCGGGCTGACGAACATGGGCCCGACCCCGCTGCGGGCGCGGGCGACCGAGGCGGCGCTGGCCGGCGCGGACGCCACCCCGGAGGCGATCGCCTCCGCCGCCCGCCAGGCCGCCGAGGGGACCAGCCCCAGCAGCGACCTCAACGCCCAGGCCGACTACCGCGAGCACCTGGTCCAGGTGCTGACCCGGCGAGCGGTGTCGGCGGCCGCCGGGCTGTAGCGTTCGCCACAACCGGAAACCGCGTTCCACCGGCTCGGCCGGCCCGTCCCTCCCGGCGGGCCGGCCGAGCTGTCCACTCCCAGGAGGTCGCACCCGTGCAGCTGGAGAACTCGTTCACCGTCCCGGTCCCGATCGACGAGGCCTGGCGGGTGCTGCTGGACATCGAGCGGATCGCCCCGTGCATGCCGGGCGCGGCGCTGGACTCGGTCACGGGTGACGACTTCACCGGCCGGGTCAAGGTCAAGCTCGGCCCGATCAACCTGACCTACCAGGGCAAGGCGTCGTTCGTGGAGAAGGACGAGGCGGCGCACCGGGCCGTCATCGACGCCCGCGGCAAGGACCAGCGGGGCAACG
The DNA here is from genome assembly GCF_019799905.1 of Trujillonella endophytica. Taxonomy (GTDB): domain Bacteria; phylum Actinomycetota; class Actinomycetes; order Mycobacteriales; family Geodermatophilaceae; genus Trujillonella; species Trujillonella endophyticus_A. The sequence goes on from NZ_JABGCI010000001.1 coordinate 348,716, forward strand.
GGACGGCGGCCGCCGTCGTCACCGCGACGCTCGCGGCCGAGGGGTCGGTCACCCGGGTCGACGTGCTCACCGACCTGAACATCACCGGGCGCCCGGCGCAGTTCGGCCGTGGCGTGATGACCGACGTCGGCAACAAGCTGCTCGGGCAGTTCGCCGACAAGCTCGCCGCCCAGCTCGGCGAGGGCGACGCCCAGGGCGACGCGCAGCGCGCCGAGACCGCGGCCACGAAGGCCGCCGCCACCGTCAGCGGCGTGGTGGAGGAGGTCGCGGCCTCCGTCGAGCAGACGCCGGGCGACAACGCGGCGGCGCAGACGGCCCGCAAGGCGGGCGCGGCGGCGAAGAAGACGGCGGCCGCGGCGACCGACGCGGCCGGCGGCGGCACGGCCCCGGCCAAGAAGGCGCCGGCGAAGAAGACCGCCCCGGCGGCGACCGACACCGCGCCCGAGGCGACGGACCTCGCGCCGGTCGCGGGCACCCCGGTCGAGGCCGACAGCCCGCCGCCGGACGCCACGCTGGTCGACCGGATGCCGGGCGCCTCCGACGTCCCCGTCCGCCCGAGCACGCCGCCGTCCGGTCCGACCGCGCCGCCGAGCCGTCCCGCCACGGGCGGTCCGGCGAAGAGCTCGCCGGCCACGATGCGCCCGCCGGTCGCCGAGCCGGAGCCGATCGACCTGCTCGAGGTCGCCGGCGGCGCCGCACTGGCCCGCTTCGCCAAGCCCCTGGCCGGCGCGGCCGCGGTGCTGCTCGTGATCAGCCTCGTCGTCCGCCGGCGCCGCCGCTGAGGCGCCGAGCGGAGTCGCTGGGGAACGGGAACCGCCACCCAGCGACTCCGCTCAGCACCTCGGGTGGACCTCGTCCAGCCAGGCCAGCGCGGCTGCGGCGACGAGGTCCGGGTTCTTCTTGAGCGAGTGGTCGCCGGGCACCGCGTAGACCGACGCCGTGACCCGGCCCTGCAGCGCGGCGGCGACGTCGGCCGGCGCCCCGAAGGCGTCGGTCTCGCCCTGCACGACGACCATCGGGACCTCGACGCCCGTCAGCTCCCCGGCGCGGCTGCGCTCCGGACGGCCCGGCGGGTGCAGCGGGAACGCCAGGGCCAGGACGCCGTCCGCACCGAGCGCGGCCGCGGTCCGGCAGGCCACCCGCGCGCCGGCGCTGCGGCCGCCGAACACCAGGGGGCCGTCCAGCCGGCCGTCGTCGCGCAGGGCGCCGAGCACCGCCGTCCACCCCTCGTCCAGCCGCGGGGGCGCCGGCGCGATCCGCTTGCCGGCGACCCGCCAGGGCTGCTCGACGCGCAGGACGCGCCACCCGGCGTCGACGGCGTCCCGGGCCACGGCGGTCAGGTCGGCCGACGCGACGCCGCCCCCGGCGCCGTGGCCGAGCAGCAGCGTGCCGCGCACGTGTGCGGGCTCGTCGGTGTGCACCCGGGCCGGCCCGTGCGGGGTGGGGAGCGCGACGGTCACGGCGCGGGCAGGGCGAGCACGGCGTCGACCGCCGCGGCGAGGTCCGTGGCGACCAGCGCCGACGGGTCGTAGACCGCCGGGTAGCTGCGCTCGGCGCGAGCGAACCACACGCCGGTCAGCCCGGCCCGGACGGCGCCGTGCACGTCCCAGCCGTGGGCGGCGACCAGCGCCATCCGCGCCGGGACGACGTCGCACGTCCCCGCCGCCCACAGGTAGACCGCGCGGTCGGGCTTCCAGGCGCGGATGACCTCGCTGGACAGCGATCGCTCGACCAGCGGCGCGATGCCGCCGCGCTCCAGCCCGGCCTCGGCGACGCCGGGGGAGCCGTGCGTGAGCGTCACCACCCGGATGCCGGCCTCCACCAGGCGGCGCAGGGCGGGCTCCACGTCGGCGTGCGGGCCCAGCTCGAGGAAGGTGTCGGCGAGGCGGGCGCGGTCGGGGCCCGAGAGGTCGGTGAGCTGCGCGAGCGCGGCGTCGAACGCGTCGCGGAAGCGGCACCAGGTGCCGGCGGTGACCGCCGCGACGCCGGTGAGCAGCGTGCGGGCGAACACCGTGGCGAGCAGCTCCGGCGCCTCGCCCAGCTCGACCAGCCCGGCGCGCAGCGGCGCGAGGTCGAGCAGCGTTTCGTTGACGTCGAGGGCGACGACCTCGGGACGGCGGGGCGTCATGCCCGGTCGCGCTCGTCGACCGGCAGGTCCGCGCCGGCGTCCCGAGGCCGGCGCAGCCTGCCCGTGGCCTTCTTGTAGACGAACCACCCGACCGCGAGGACGACGACGGCGACCACGACGTAGTCCAGGTAGTGCAGGTTCGCCTCGATGAAGTCGCGGGCCAGCCAGCCCAGCGTGACCAGGACGCTGTTCCAGATCAGGCTGCCTGCCGCGGTGTAGAGCAGGAACTGGCCGAACGGCATGCGCACGACACCGGCCGGCACCGAGATGAAGCTGCGGACGATCGGCACCATCCGGCCGAAGAAGACCGCGGCGCGGCCGTGCCTCTCGAACCACTCGAAGGTCTTGTCGACGTCCCCGGTCTCGACCAGGGGCAGCCGGTCGAGGAAGGCGTGCGACCGGCGCGGACCGAGGGCCCGGCCGATGTAGTAGAAGAAGATCGCCCCCAGGACCGAGCCCGTCGTGGCGAAGAAGACCACCAGGAAGAAGTCCAGCGGGGTGTCGATGAGGACCCCGGCCGCGCCCAGCACGGCCTCGCTCGGGATGGGCGGGATGACGGTCTCCAGCAGGATGCTGAAGCCCACCCCGACGGGTCCGAGCGTGTCGACGAGGTCGAGCAGCCACGCGGTGAGACCACCCTCGTCGGACGCGGCGGCGGCGAGGAAGGACATGCCCCCACGGTAGAGGCGGCCCCCGGCGACTGCCTGGACGCCGTCGGGTCGGGCGGGGCCGGTGGGGCTAGCGTGCCTGCATGTCTCAGCGATTCACCGCCCGGGCCGTCGTCGTGGGGGACCGGTCCGGGACCGTCGTCCCGGACGCGGTGGTCGACGTCGCCGACGGGCTGGTCACCTGGGTGGGCCCGGCAGCGGACGCCCCGCCGGCGGACGACGCCGAGCCGGTCGCCGTCCCCGGGGTGCTGGTGCCGGGGATGGTCAACGCCCACTCGCACGCGCCGATGGTGCTGTTCCGCGGCCAGGGCGAGGGCCTGCCCCTGGACCGCTGGCTGCAGGAGGTCATGTGGCCGCGCGAGGCCCGGCTGACCCCGGACGACGTCGAGGTGGCGATGACCGCGGCGTCGGCGGAGATGCTGCGCGCCGGCGTGACCACCAGCGTGGAGATGTACTTCGAGGCCGAGCGGATCGCCGCGGCGGTCGGCCGGACCGGCGCCCGCGCGGTGATCGCCGCCCCGATGGTGCCGCTGCCCGGCATGCCGCCGCTGGAGGAGCAGCTGGCCGCCGCCGTCGACCTGGCCGCCGGAGCGCCGTCCGACGGGATGGTCGAGTACGGGCTGGGCCCGCACGCGGCCTACACCGTCCCGCTCTCCCTGCTCGGCAAGGCGGCCGCGGCCGCGCGCGAGCACGGGATGCTGCTGCACCTGCACGTCGCCGAGACCGCCACGGAGGGCGGCGACCTGCTGGCCACCCACGGGCTGTCGGTGCCGGCGCTGCTCGCCGCCCACGACGTGCTCGGCGGCCGGGTGCTGGCGGCCCACTGCGTCCACCTCGACGACGGCGACCTCGAGCTGTGGCAGGAGTACGACGTGGCCGTCGCGCACTGCCCGGCCAGCAACGCCAAGCTGGCCAGCGGCGTCGCCCGGCTGCGCGACATGCTCGACCGCGGCATCCGGGTCGGGCTGGGCACCGACGGCCCGGCGTCCAACGACGGGCTGGACCTGCTGGCCGACGCCCGCCTGGCCGCGCAGCTGGCCCGGCTGCGGGAGTCCTCGGCGACCGCGCTGACCGCGGCCGAGGCGCTGTGGCTGGCGACCGGGGCCTCGGCCGACGCGATCGGCCGGCCCGACCTGGGCCAGGTCGCCGTGGGCCGGCGGGCCGACCTCGTGCACGTCGACACCCGGGACCTGGGGTTCGAGCCGGTGGGCGAGGTGGCCGACCTGGTCACCCACCTCGTCTGGTCCGGCGCCTCGCGGCTGGTACGGGACGTGTGGGTGGGCGGCCGGCAGGTCGTCGCCGGCGGCGCGTGCACCACCGTGGACGCCGAGGCGCTGCGGATCGAGGTCGCCGAGCGCGCCGCCCGCCTCGCCGGCGCGCAGCACCGCGCCTGACCCGGACCGCACCTGACCTGAGCCGCACCCGCATCTGACCTCGGCCGCATCCGACACGGGCGCTGTGCGCTGGGGGCCCACTCCGGCGGTGGAACGGTCTTCAGCCGCACAGCGCCGGTGTCGTCCACAGGTCCGGGGCGGATCCACGGGTGGCACGCGGAGGCCTCGAACGCGCTGTTCGGGCGGGACGCTGCGCCCGTGGTGGTCGGCCTGCGCGGCGCGTCCGGTGCGGACGGCGCGATCCGGATCTCCGACCTCGCCGCCCGGACGAGTTCGACGAGCGTCTCGCGCTGGATCCGCGAGGGGCGGCTGCTGCGGCTGCTGCCGCACGTCGTCGTCACGGCAACCCCCCGAGCAGCGCGAGCGTGACCTGCGCCGGGACGCGGCACTCGCCGCGGCGGGCTGGCTGGTGCTCCGTCTCAGCTACCGCCGGTCGACCCGCGAGCCGGCCGCCTGCCGCGGAGAGATCGCGGCCGTCTACCGCGCTCGGCGCGCAGCTCCCGCTGCAGCCACCGTGCGCTGGGTGCCCGTTCCGCGGCCGGATGGGGCAGCAGGCGCACAGCGCCCGTGACGGGAACCGTCACCGAGCGACTCGGTCACGGGCGGAGGGAGATCGTCTCGCCGCGGGTGACGGGACGGAGCTCGCCCGGCACCCGCCGGTCGGCCACCTCGCGGACGAAGTCGCCCAGCGGCGACGCGAACCGCGAGTAGTCGTCGTAGTGCACCGGCACGGTCACCGGCGGCTTCAGCAGCTCGACCAGGTCCGCGCCCTGGCGGCCGTCCATGGTGACCGTGAAACCGAGGGCCCTCGTGCCGCCCAGGTGCGGGACGAGCACGTCGAGCGGGCCGCAGCGCTGCAGGACCTCCGCCAGGTACGGGCGGTACAGGGTGTCCCCGCTGATGTACCCCCGCCAGCTCACCTCGCCGTCGCGCAGGAGCTCCAGCACGCTGCCCATCACCGGCGGCAGCACCTTCGCCAGCAGGCCGGGGCCGTGCTCGCCGGGCACCGAGGTGATCCGCAGCGTCTCGCCGCCGCGGGTCATCTCGTGCCGTTGCCACGGGGTGAGGTCGAGGGTCTGCCGGAAGCCCCGCCGGCCCAGCGCCGTCGCTGCCTCCTGGGTGGTGACGACCGGGGTGTCGCGGTCGAGGGTGCGGGTGGCGATCCGGTCCCAGTGGTCGGCATGCAGGTGCGACAGCAGGATCGCGTCCAGCGCCGGCAGCTGCGTCGGCAGCAGCGCCGGGTCGGTCAGCCGCTTGGTCCACAGTCCCTTGCCGAGGTAGGCGCGCTGCCCCCGGCGCAGGAAGTTCGGGTCGGTGAGCAGGGTGAACCCGCCGATCCGCAGCAGCGCGGTCGCGTTGCCGCCGAAGGTGAGCGTGACGTCGTCGGTCGGCTCGGACGGCGCGGGTGGGACGGCGGTCATGGTGCGCGGGCTACCCGCGGCCGCCGCGACCGACACCGCCCCGGACGACGCAGGCCTGCACACCCGGGGCTCCCGGATGTGCAGGCCTGGTGTCAGCGCCGCGTCAGGACTCCGGGCCCTCCTGCTCGGCGGGGCCCGTGCCGCGGCCCTGGTCGAGGACGTCGGTGCCGGGGCCGCCGGTCAGCCGGTCGTCGCCGTTGCCCCCGCTGAGCCGGTCGTCGCCGAACCCGCCGGAGAGCACGTCGGCGCCGTTGTCGCCGGCCAGGACGTCGTTCCCGCGTCCGCCGCAGACGACGTCGTCGCCGTTGCCGCCGGTGATCGTGTCGACGCCGTCCAAGCCCATGATCACGTCGGCCCCGTTGGTGCCCCGCAGGGTGTCGTTCCCGTCGGTCCCGACGATCGTCGGCAGCAGGCCCTGGCACCGCTCCTCGAGGTCGATCCCCAGCAGCAGCGGGTCGTGGTCGCTGGAGCGGTACGGGTCGGCCGCGTAGAGCGCCGGGGCGCCGCTGTACTGGTAGGCGAACGACTCGACGGAGTTGATGTTCCAGTGCACGGGGTCGGTCACCTTGGCGGCGAGCTCGGGCGTGGCCAGCGCGTGGTCCAGCGAGCCGGACAGCGCGTCGAACACGTAGCTGTACCGGCCCGGGTCGAGCTGCTCACCCAGGTCGACGAAGCCCTCCCCCCGGAGCGCCTCGATCGGGTCCTCCCGGGTGTAGGCGTTGAAGTCACCCAGCAGGATCACGTCCTGGTCGCCGGTCTGCTCCCGCAGCCGGTCGGCGAACGCCGCCAGCGAGGCCGCCTGGCGAACCCGGTCGCCGTTCCAGGCGCCCTGCCCGTCCCCGGTGTCGACGTTGTCGCCGGTCGGCTGCCCCGGGCTCTTCGACTTGAAGTGGTTGGCGACCACGGTGAAGGCGTCGCCGTCGCGGACGAAGGTCTGCGCGATCGGCTCGCGGGCGTTGGACCAGACCGTCTCGTCGACCAGGCCGACGGGGGCGCCGACGGGCTGCACCTCGTCGGTGCGGTAGATGATCCCGTTCCGGATCGCGTCCCGGTCGACGGCGTAGAGCTCGTCCGGCAGCGGCACGTAGGCCCACACGTCGGCGCCCTCGGCCGCGTTCAGCCGGCGGACCAGGTCGGCCAGCGCGGTGTCGGCGTCGCCGGGGGTGAGGCCGGTGGAGTCGGTGTCCTCGATCTCCATGAGCGTGACGACGTCGGCGCCCAGTGCCCGGATGGCCGGCACGATCTTGCCGGCCTGCTCCTCGAACTCCGCGTCGCTGCGGGCGCCGCGGGCGTCGGGCCCGGTGCGGGTGAGGAAGTAGTTGAGCACGTTGAACGCGCCCAGCTGGACGTCACCGCCGACCTCCCCCGGCGCGGCCGGCCGGGTGTTCTGCGGCGCGAAGACACCGTCCGCGGTGCCGTCGGCCGGCTGCAGCCGCCAGGCCTCGAATCCGTAGCCCAGTACGAGGGGCTCGGTGAAGGTCAGCCGGTCGCCGACCCGCACCGGGGTCGCCGGCGACAGGTACGGGGCGGTGGTGACGCTGACCCGGCTGCCCATCGCGTCGTCGAGCGTGATGCTGCGCAGCGCGTTGTCCGCCGCGATCGCGTCCGCGGCGGCGCCGGGGCGGGCCAGCTCCGTGGGCTGGACCAGCAGGCCGCCCTCGGACAGGGTCAGCTCGCCGAAGCTGGTGAGGTCGAAGACCTCGCTCACGGTGAGGGTGTCGGCCGGGGCGACGAGCATGCCCTCCAGCCGCTCACGGGCGGCGTCGTCGGCCGGCAGGTCGAGCGGGGAAGCGGCGGGCAGGTCGGCGGGGGTGCCCTCGGCGCAGACCTCCACGTCACCGCCGGCACTCACCTGCGTCTGGCCGAAGTACTCGCTCGCGTCGCCCCGGACGGCGACGCGGTCACCGAGGTCGACCGCGGCGTCCGGGCTGAAGACGAAGACGCCGTCGGAGGTGGCGGCGTCCCCGTCCCCGTCGGCGTCCTGCAGGTAGAACCCGCTGAGTCCCGGGACGTCGCCGACGACGACGCCCTCGACCGTGACCTCCTGGCCGGCGAGGGGGGTCTCTGCCCCGGTGCCCTGCACAGTGCCGATCTCGACGGCGTCCTCGGCGCCGCAGACGTCCCCGGCCGGCGGCGGCTCCTCGCCACCACCGGGCGCGGCGTTGACCTGGCCCGGGGTGGCGGCGGCAGGACCGGCCCACACCAGGGCGCCTGCGGTGGCGTCGTAGCTGCGCGACAGGGATTGCCCGACGGGCTCCGTGCCCGCCTCGCTGACGCCGATGTCGACGCTGGTCCTGCCGGCCGCGGGGCCGTTGGTCGCGGTGAACGTGCCCTCGTAGGAGAGGAACTCCAGCACCGTCCCGTTCCGGACCAGGGCCACGGCGTCGGGCGAGCCGTTCTGGATGCCGTTGGCCGGGTACTCGAGCACCGCCACGGCGGGGCCGCCGGTGGGTGCGGTCACGACCGGCAGGGGGTCCGTGTCGTACGTGGCGCCGTTGCTGCCGTTGTAGAGCACGATCGACAGCCCGGCCGACGTGGTCCCTGCCGGGATCTGCACCTCGACGAACTCGCCGGTGTCGGTGCCGGCGTTGTCGTAGTGGATCTCGGAGATGAACGGCGTGGTCGGCGGCGCGGCCGCGGCCGGGGTGATCCCGACGGCGGTCACCATCAGGGCGGCGGTCGCGGTGAGGCCCACGCCGGCGGCGCAGCGGGGGCGGGACGTTCGGTGCACGGGAGTCCTCACGGGAGGCGAAGGGGGACCGGTGCAGCCTCGGCGGGGCAGGTGACGGACGCGCCCGACGGACGGTGAACAGGATGTGACGGACGGTTCCGAGCGGACGCGTCCCCGGTGCCCGGCCGCGGCTCAGCTGCCGGGGTACAGGCCCGGCAGCCGGTGCTGCGACACCGGGCGCGGCAGGGTCCCCTCGGCCAGCACCTGCTCGTGGACCTGCTCCAGTGCCGTGCGCAGCGCGGGGAGCAGCGCCGGGTCCAGGCCGGCGAAGAACATCCGCGCGACGAGCGCCGCGTGCCCCGGGGTCGCGGCGTCGAGCTCGGCGCGGCCGGCGGCGGTGAGGACGGCGTCGGTGGCCCGCCCGTCCTGCTCGGAGGGGCTCCGCTCGACCAGCCCCCGGGCGGTCATCCGCTGCAGGTGGTGGGACAGCCGGCTGCGCTCCCAGGCGATGCGGGCGGCGAGGACGCCCACCTGCATCCGGCCGCCGGGACAGTCGGCCAGGGCGTTGAGGACGTCGTAGTCGGCCAGGCTCAGTCCGCTGTCGGTCTGCAGCTGCCGGTTCATCTCGTAGTTGAGCCGCAGCTTCACGCGCATGTAGGCCAGCCACGTCTCCTGCTGCTCCTCGGTCAGCGGGGGTTCGGGAAGAACCCGACGAGACTTCGGCTTAGGTGACATGTCACGTAACTTCCTGTTGGTCGGCCGGAGGCAGTCTCACCGCCACGCCGTCCGCAGTCGAACAGAGTCGAGAGGAACCGTCATGGCCACCCACCCGGTCGAGCCCGTCCTGGAGCCCGTCGCCCAGGCCTTCGCCGACGCCAACTCCACCCCGCCCTTCCTGTACCAGCTCTCCCCCGCAGAGGGCCGCGCGATCGTCGACGGCGTCCAGTCCGACCCGCCACCGGTGCTGCCCGCTGCCGACGTCTCCGACATCACGGTGCCCGGGGGGCCCACCGGTCAGGTGCGCGTGCGCATCGTGCGCCCGGCGGGGGCCACCGGCGTGCTGCCGGTCATCCTCTACGTGCACGGTCTGGGCTGGGTCTTCGGCGGCCCGCAGACCCACGACCGCCTGGTCCGGGAGCTCGCCGTGGGCGTGCAGGCCGCCGTCGTCTTCCCGGACTACGACCTCGCCCCGGAGGCGCGGTACCCGACCCAGATCGAGCAGGTCTACGCGGTCGCCGACTGGATCGCGATGAACGGCGCCGACGAGCGGCTGGACCCGGGCCGGATCGCCGTTGCCGGGGACTCGGTGGGCGGGAACATGGCCACCGTCGCGACCATCCTGGCCAAGCAGCGCGGCGGCGTCTCCTTCGCCGGCCAGCTGCTCTTCTACCCGGTCACCGACGCCGCCTTCGACACCGGCTCCTACGAGCAGTTCGCCGAGGGCTACTTCCTCGCCCGCGAGGGCATGAGGTGGTTCTGGGACCAGTACACGACCGACGAGGCGCAGCGCGCCGAGATCACCGCCTCCCCGCTGCGCGCGTCGACCGAGGACCTCGCCGGGCTGCCGCAGGCGCTGGTCGTCGTCGCCGAGGCAGACGTCCTGCGGGACGAGGGTGAGGCCTACGCGGCCAAGCTGCGCGCCGCGGGCGTCCCCGTCACGGCCGTGCGGTACGGCGGGATGGTGCACGACTTCGTCGGGCTGAACCCGCTGCGTCACACCCACGCCGCCCAGGCCGCGATCACGCAGGGGATCTCGTTCCTGCGCGGCGTGCTCGGAACGGACTGACCGCCGTGCCCGACGCCATCGCCGAGGTGCTGACCCGCAGCGTCCTGCAGGTCTTCAACGAGGCCGACGCCGACCGGCGGGCCGAGCTCATCGCCGCCACCTATGCCCCGGACGTCGTGTTCCACGACCCCGAGGGCACGGTCACCGGCCGCGACGCCTTCGCCGCCAAGATCGGCGAGCTCCTCGCGGGCACCGGCGGACTGCCCTTCGACCTGCGCCGGCCGGTGCAGGTCAGCGTCGGGCTCGGCGTCGCGAGCTGGCGGCTCGGACCGGCCGGACAGCCGCCGGTGGCGACCGGGACGGACGTCGCGCTCGTCCGGGACGGGCTGATCACGGCAATGTGGACGCTCCTGGAGCCCTGACCGGGGCGCGGCGGGAGGCGGTCGGTGCGGTGGTCGAGGCCGCCCCGCCGGCCGCCGATCCGGCAGTGCAGCCTGTACCCGGACCGGCCGGCACCTGCCGGCCGGCCGGATGCGCCGTCCGCACGGCGGGGGCTCTGGTGCGGGAGAGGAGAGCACGCGTGGAGGTGGCCGCCGTGCTGCTGGGCCTGGTGATCGCCGTCGGCGTCGTCGCCGGGTTGTGCGACCGCTGGGGCTGGCCGACGCCGCTGGTGCTCGTCGTGGCCGGCGCGGCGGCGTCGTTCCTGCCGGGCGTGCCCGACGTCCAGCTCGAGGCCGACGTCGTGCTCTACGGGCTGCTCCCACCGCTGCTGTACGCGACCACCGCGCGCACGTCCCTGTTCGACTTCTCGCGCAACAAGCTCAGCATCTTCTCGATGTCCGTGGTGCTGATCGTCTTCACCACGGTCGTCGTCGGCTGGGTCACCTGGCTGCTGCTGCCGGGAGTGGCGCTCGCCGCGGCGCTGGCCCTCGGCGCGGTGGTCGCGCCGCCCGACGCGATCGCGGCGTCGGCGATCGGCCGGCGGCTGGGGCTGCCGCGGCGGGTGGCGACGCTGCTGGAGCAGGAGAGCCTGGTGAACGACGCCGCGGCGCTGATCGCGCTGACGGTCGCGGTGTCCGCGCTCACCTCGGCGCCGTCGGCGCCGGAGGTGGCCGGCGAGTTCGTCTGGGCCGTCGTCGGCGCGGTGCTGATCGGCGGGGCGGTCGCCGCGCTGCTCGCCGTCGTCCGGGCCCGGCTGCGCGACCCGGTGCTCGACACCCTCGTGTCCTTCGTCGCCCCGTTCCTGGCCTTCCTGCCGGCCGAGGAGGTGCACGCCTCGGGCGTGCTGGCCACCGTCGTCACCGGGCTCACGCTGGCGCACCTGTCCCCCCGGGTCCAGACGGCCTCGGCGCGGGTCACCGAGGCGATCACCTGGCGCACCGTCGCCTTCGTCCTGGAGAACGCGGTGTTCCTGGTCATCGGCATGCAGCTGCCGGGCCTGCTCTCCGGGCTCCAGGACAGCGGGGTGGGCGCCGGGCGGGTGGCCCTGGTCTGCGCCGGTGCGCTGGTGGCCACCATCGTCGCCCGCTTCGTCTTCGTCTTCGGGACGGCGGCCGTCCTGCGCGCCGGGACCCCCGGCATGCGCCGGCAGGCCTGGAGCACGCCGGTGGCGGGGCTGGTCTCGTGGGCCGGCATGCGGGGCGTGGTGACCCTCGCGGCGGCGCAGCTGATCCCCGAGGACCTGCCCGAGCGCGACGTCCTGCTGCTGGCGGCCTTCACGGTCGTCGTCGGCACGCTGCTGGTCCAGGGCTCGACGCTCCCGTGGCTGGTCCGCCGGGTCGGCCTGCCGCCGCCCGACCCGGCCGAGGACGCCCTCCAGGCCGCCGAGCTCGGGGACGCCGCCTCCGCCGCGGGCCTGCGCCGGCTGGAGGAACTGCTCGCCGGGAACGAACCCGAGGGGGTCGTGGAGCGGCTCCGCGACCGGTCGGAGGCGCGGTCGCACGCGGCCTGGGAGCGGCTGGGCCGGCCGCTCGCCGACCAGGACACGCCCTCGGCCACCTACGCCCGGCTGCGCACGGCGATGCTCGCGGCCGAGCGGGACGTCGTCGTGCGCGCCCGCGACGAGGGCCGGGCGCCCGGGGACGTGCTCGCCGCGGCGCTGGCCGCCATCGACGTCGAGGAGTCCCTGCTGGACCGCACCGAGGAGCTCGAGGCCCTCGAGCGGGACCGGGCGCTGGCGCCGCGGGCCGAGCAGCCGCGGTGCGAGCACCTCCGCGCGGCGGCCGCGGGGGAGTCGCACCCGGCGGCCGCCTGCCAGGACTGCCTCGTCGAGGGGACGACGTGGGTGCACCTGCGCACCTGCCTGACGTGCGGGCACGTGGGCTGCTGCGACTCCTCCCCGCGCCGGCACTCGCGGGCGCACTTCGGCGACGAGGGGCACCCGGTCGTCGTGAGCGCCGAGCCGGGGGAGGCCTGGCGGTGGTGCTGGGTGGACGGCGAGCTGGGCTGAGCACCGACCCCTCGACGAGATCTGCACAGTCGTCGCCATCACCGCCTGATGCCGACGACTGTGCAGATCTCGGCGTCATCGATGGCTGGTAGACAGAGGCCGTGGCCGGACCCCGCGACGTCGACGCGTCCTTCCTCGCCCTCCCGCTCTCCGCGCTCACCGAGGCGGCACTGACCCGCGCGGTCGACCTCGGCTGCGAGCACGCCGACATCCGGGTGGAGCGGATCCGCACCCAGTCGATCACCCTGCGCGACGCCCGGCTGGAGAGCCTGGCCGACGGCGAGGACCTGGGCCTGGCCGTCCGGGTGGTGCACGAGGGCACCTGGGGCTTCGCCGCGGGCGTCGTCCTCACCGCGGCCGAGGCCGTGCGGCTGGCGGAGGAGGCGATCGCGGTCGCGCGGGTGTCCGCGGCGCTGAGCAGCGACCGCGTCGAGCTCGCGCCCGAGCCGGTGCACCCCGACGCCGTGTGGGTCTCCGAGTACGACACCGACCCCTTCGCGGTGCCCGACCCAGAGAAGACGGGGCTGCTCACCGAGCTCTCCGAGCGGCTGATGGCCGCCGACGGCGTCGAGCACGTGCAGTCGGGCTGCACCGCGGTGAAGGAGCAGAAGTACTACGCCGACACCGCCGGCACCCGCACGACGCAGCAGCGGGTCCGCATCCACCCCGCGTTCACCGCGCTGACCGTCGACCGGGCCACCGGAGCCTTCGAGAGCATGCGCACCCTCGCCCCGCCGGCCGGCCGCGGCTGGGAGTACCTGACCGGCGCCTCGTGGGACTGGGACGGCGAGCTGGCGCAGCTCCCCGAGCTGCTGCGCGAGAAGACCAAGGCGCCCAGCGTCGAGGCCGGGAGCTACGACCTGGTGGTCGACCCCTCCAACCTCTGGCTGACCATCCACGAGTCGGTCGGCCACGCCACCGAGCTGGACCGGGCGCTGGGCTACGAGGCCGCCTACGCCGGCACCTCGTTCGCGACCGTCGACAAGCTGGGCAGCCTGCGCTACGGCTCCGACCTCATGCACGTCACCGGTGACCGCACCGCCGAGCACGGGCTGGCGTCGGTCGGCTGGGACGACGAGGGCGTCGAGGCCCAGCGGTGGGACATCGTCCGGGACGGCGTCCTCGTCGGTTACCAGGTCGACCGGAACATGGCCCGGCTGCGGGGGATGGAGCGCTCCAACGGCTGCGCGTTCGCCGACTCGCCCCAGCACGTGCCGGTGCAGCGGATGGCCAACGTCTCGCTGCAGCCGGCCGCCGGCGGCCCCTCCACCGAGGAGCTGATCGCCGGGGTCGACCGGGGCATCTACGTCGTCGGCGACAAGAGCTGGTCGATCGACATGCAGCGCTACAACTTCCAGTTCACCGGTCAGCGCTTCTACCGGATCGAGGGCGGGGAGCTGGCCGGGCAGCTCCGCGACGTCGCCTACCAGGCCACGACGACGGACTTCTGGGGCTCGATGCGCGCGCTCGGCGGCGAGCAGACCTACGTGCTCGGCGGCGCGCTGAACTGCGGCAAGGCCCAGCCCGGCCAGGTCGCCCCGGTCAGCCACGGGTGCCCCTCGGCGCTGTTCGAGGGCGTGTCCATCCTCAACACGGTGCAGGAGGGCGGCAGGTGAGCGAGCTCGCGAGCCCACCCGGGAACGGAACAGCCCGGCGAACACGGCCGACGAGCGTCGGCGAGGAGGTCGCGTGAGCCACCACCGCGCGCAGGAGCTCGTCGAGCAGGCGCTGGCCGCCTCGACCGCGGACGAGCAGGTCGTCTACGTCGTCGACAGCTCGGAGGCCAACCTCCGCTGGGCGAGCAACAGCCTGACGACCAACGGCGCGATGCGCTCGCGCCAGGTCGTGGTGATCTCCTTCGTCGACGGCGGCGCGGGGATGGCCGCGGGCACGGTGGCCCGCTCCGGCAGCCCGGACATCGCCGAGCTGGTCGCGGCGAGCGAGCAGGCGGCCCGGGACGCCGGGCCCGCCGAGGACGCCGTCCCGCTGGTCTCCGACCCCCCGCCCGGTGCCGGCGAGTGGGACGCCGACCCGGCGGAGACCTCGATCAGCGTCTTCGAGGAGTTCGCCCCCGCCCTCGGCGCCGCCTTCGGGCAGGCGCGGGACCGCGGGGACCTGCTGTTCGGCTACGCCGAGCACTCGATGTCGACCACCTACCTCGGCACCTCCACCGGGCTGCGGCTGCGGCACGACCAGCCCACCGGCCGGGTCGAGCTCAACGGCAAGAGCAGCGACTTCAGCCGCTCGGTGTGGGCCGGCGTGGGCACGCGGGACTTCCTCGACGTCTCCGTCGCGGCCCTGGCCACGGAGGTCGAGCGCAAGCTCGCCTGGTCGCAGCGGAGGGTCGAGCTGCCGGCGGGCCGCTACGAGACGCTCCTGCCGCCGTCGGCGGTCAGCGACCTGATGATCTACGCCTACTGGACCATGGAGGCCCGCGACGCCGACGAGGGCCGCAGCGTCTACGCGAAGCCGGGCGGCGGCAGCCGCCTCGGGGAGCGGCTGGCCGCGCTGCCGCTGACGCTGCGCAGCGACCCGAACGCCCCCGGGCTGGAGTCCGCACCGTTCCAGGTGGTCGGAGGCTCCTCGGGGGCGGCGTCGGTGTTCGACAACGGCATGGCCGTACCCGCGGTCGACTGGATCCGCGACGGCGTGCTCACCAACCTGGTGCGCCCGCGGGCCTGGGCACTGAAGACGACGGCCCCCGCCACCGCCGCGGTGGACAACCTCATCCTCGAGGACCCGAACGCCACGGCGAGCCTCGAGGACATGGTCGCGTCCACCGAGCGCGGCCTGCTGCTCACCACGCTCTGGTACATCCGCGAGGTCGACCCGCAGACGCTGCTGCTGACCGGTCTCACCCGGGACGGCGTCTTCCTCGTCGAGGGCGGCGAGGTCACGGGGGCGGTCAACAACTTCCGCTTCAACGAGTCGCCCGTGGACCTGCTCGGCCGGATCACCCAGGCCGGTCGCACCGAGCGCACGCTGCCCCGGGAGTGGAACGACTGGTTCACCCGGGCGGCGATGCCTGCGGTGCGGGTGCCGGACTTCCACATGAGCTCGGTGTCGCCTGCCAGCTGACGGGGCCACCGGCGAAGGCGCTGGTGCGTGTGACTGCTGGGACCGGTGCGGCGACGGACGTGAAAAGCACTTCAGTTACCGCGCGGGGGTGCCGTTCAAACATGGCACGGGGATATTTTTCCGTCACCAGCACGCAGGCCCCTCGACGGGGCTGTCGAGGGGAGTCGTCCCGATGAGCAGGACGCTGAAGCCGTCGGTGTTCCAGGTCGGTCAGGTGTGGGACGACGGCCGCACGGTCGTCGTCTCGGGATGGGGTCTGGGCCTGTGCGCCGCGTCCTGCTCCTGCCACCGTCACCCGTCCGCCGGTCACCTCGCGATCGACGAGGACCAGGCGGCGGGCCGGCTCGGGCTGGTCAGCTACCTCGTGGACTGCGACTGCTGCGAGGCGTGGACCGCCGAGGAGTTGTCCGGCGTCCTCCGTGACTTCGAGATCCTCTCCGCGCTCGACGCGCAGGAGCCCCTCGCCGGATGAAGGACCCCCTCGCCCCCCGCCATTCGCACGCTCGCGGCGGGGCCCTGCGGGGGGGCCGCCGCTGGTGACGTGTTCGACGTCCTCCTGCGGGTAGGTGGGCGCCCATGCTGGGACGCGCTGCCCTCCGCGGGGCACTGGCCGGGTTGGCCGGCACCGCGGCGATGACCGTGGCCGAGAAGATCGAGCAACAGGTCACGCACCGGCCGGACAGCTACGTCCCCGGTCGCACCCTGACCGCACTCACCACCGGCCGGCGGCTGCCCGAGCGGGCCCGCCCGCCGGTGCGCAACCACCTCATGCACTGGGGCACCGGCGCGCTCGTCGGTGCGCTCCGCGGCGTGTGGTCGGCCAGCGGGCTGCGCGGCTGGCGTGCCTCGGCCTGGCACACCTCCGTCCGGCTGGCCACCGACCAGACGCTGGAGAACGCGACCGGCGTGGGGTCCCCACCGTGGACCTGGTCGCGGCAGGACCAGATCGTCGACGTCGGCGGCAAGGCCGTCTACTCGTTCGTGACCGGCGCGGTCGCCGACCTCCTGGTGCCGCTCGCGCCCGACCGGGCGTCCGACGGCGCTGCCCGGGGCCCGCGCAGCGACCTCTGGCGCTGAGCTCCCCGCACCGATCCCCCTGCGCCGCCCCGCGGCGCGCACTACCCCCGACCCCCGGCATCGCGGGTGACCCCTGCGGCGCCCGGGGCCTGCCGGGACGCGTGTGACGAACGGGGTCTACCGCCCCGTCCCCGCCCCGCGTGCCCTCCTCACGTGTCGACACATCGTCCTTACCGTGCGTACTGACGCGCTGACCACCGCCCCTTCCCCGGGCGGGGCGCGGAGCACACGAGGAGCAGACGATGCAGCGCAACCGGACGACGAGCCGCCGGTGGGCCGGTGCCGTGCTCGCGGCCGCCGCAGCCGTCACCGTGGTGCTGGGACCGACGACCGCCACGGCCGCGCCGACCACCGCCGACGAGGCGGCCGACCTGGTCGCGCAGACCGGTCAGGAGCTCACCCAGCTCGACGAGCAGGTGCACCAGGCGCGACTGGCCGTCACCGAGCTGCAGCAGGCCGCGGCCGACGCCCGCGCCGCTGCCGACGCCGCCTATGCCGAGGTCGCCCGCTTCGAGCCGCAGCTCGTCGCCATCGCGCAGACCGGCTTCACCAGCGGCGCCACGTCCGGCGTGGCCGCCTTCCTCACCAGCGACTCGGCCGAGGACTTCGTCCAGCAGATGACGACCCTCGACATGATCGCCGCGCACACCGACGGCGTCCTCGTCGAGGTGTCGGCCGCCCGCGAGCAGGCCCTGGCCGCCCAGGCAGAGGCCGAGGCCGCCGCCGCCGGTGCCGAGCAGGCGCTGGCCACGCTCGAGCAGCAGCAGGACGAGGTGCAGGCCCGGGTCGACCAGTACGAGGCCGACCTCGCGCGGCTCTCGGAGGCCGAGCGGGAGGTGGTCTTCACGACGCTGGGTGGCCCGGTGCTCGAGGTGCCCACCGACCTGGCGCCGCCGCCCTCGGAGGCCGCGGGCGCCGTCGTCGAGGCCGCGCTCGCGCAGGTCGGCGACCCCTACGTCTGGGGCGCCTCGGGGCCGAACGGCTTCGACTGCTCGGGCCTGACCCAGTTCGCCTACGCCGCCGCCGGCGTCGCGCTGCCGCACTCCAGCCGCGCGCAGGCCGGGATGGGCGTCGCGGTGTCCCGCGGGGAGCTCCAGCCCGGCGACGTCGTCTACTTCTACTCGCCGGTCAGCCACGTGGGCCTCTACATCGGCAACGGCCAGATGGTGCACGCGCGGCAGACCGGTCAGCCGGTCGCCGTCACCACCGTGGACATGCGCGGCTACGCGGGAGCCCGCCGCATCCTCTAACGGCCTCGCTGCAGGGGCCCGCCGCGAGCTCGCGAGCGGTGGGGGGCAGCGAGGTCCTTACCGGCGGCGGCGATCCGGCGGGCGCGGGTCTCCGGGGTCGCGGCGGTGTGCACCCGCCAGAGGACGGCGTAGCGCTCGGTGCCGCTGAGCGCGGCGAACGCCTCCGTCGCGCCGGGGACGGCGGCCAGGGCCGCGGCGAGGTCCTCGGGCACCGTCATGTCCGCGCTGCCCGGATAGGCGCGCTCCCACCGCCCATCGGCCTGCGCGGCCTCGACCGCGGTGAGGCCGGCGGGGCGCATCCGGCCGGCCTCGAGCAGTCGGCCCACGGCCGTGACGTTCTTCTGCGACCAGACGCTGCGGGCCCGCCGGGGCGTGATGCGCTGCAGATAGGTCGCCTCGTCCAGCCGGTTGGACCGGCCGTCGATCCAGCCGAAGCACAGGCAGCTCTCCACCAGCTCGGCATACGTCACGGACGCGATCCCCGAGCCCTTCTTGGCCAGTCGCACGTAGACGCCCGGCGCCGAGTCCCCCTCCGCCTCCAGCCACGCCTCGAGGGCGGCCTGGTCGGGGAAGGCCAGGACGGGCAGGTCGGTCGGCAGGGTCACGAGCGCCGATCCTGGTCCCTGTCCCCGGCAGCGGCTAGAGCTCGCGCCGCATGATCGCGGCCGCCTCCGCCAGCGAGCGCATCTTCCCCGCAGCCGACGCCCGCGGCAGGTACTTCAGCCCGCAGTCGCTGGTGAGCACCAGGCGCTCGACGTCCACCTCGTCCAGCGCGCGGCGGACCCGGTCCGCGACCACCTGCGGCGTCTCCACCTCCGGCGTCGAGAGGTCCAGCACGCCCAGGGCGATGCCCTTGCCGCGCAGCGGCCGCAGCTGGGCCGGGTCCAGGTGCGACTGCGCGGTCTCCACCGCGACGGTGTCGACGGGGGTGTCGGCCAGCTCGGGGAGGAAGGAGTAGCCCTCGGGACGCTCGGAGACCATCGCGGCGTAGCCGAAGCAGAGGTGCAGGTGCACCGGCCCGGACGCACCCTCCACGGCGCGGGTGACGGCCTCCGCGCCGTACCGGCGGGCGACCTCGGGCCGCGCCTGGAGCCACGGCTCGTCGATCTGCACGACGTCGGCGCCGGCGGCGAAGAGGTCGGCGATCTCCTCGCGCACGACGTCGGCGTAGGCCAGGGCCAGCGCGCGGTCGTCGCCGTAGTGGTCGTCCTGGGACTGCTGGGCCATCGTGAACGGCCCCGGCACGGTGATCTTCACGATCCGGTCGGTGTGCGCCCGGAGGAACCGGACGTCGTCGGCCTGGATCGGGCGCGGCCGGGCGATCGGGCCGACCACCCGCGGCACCGGGATCGGCTTGCCGGAGCGGTTGAGCACCGAGCCGGGGGCGTCCACGTCCACGCCGTCCAGGGCGGTGGCGAAGTGGTTGGAGTAGGACTCCCGGCGGATCTCCCCGTCGGTGACGATGTCCAGCCCGGCGTCCTCCTGCGACCGGATGGCCAGGAGGGTGGCGTCGTCCTGCGCGCCGGCGAGCAGGTCCGGGGCGACCCGCCAGATCTCGCGGGCCCGCACCCGCGGCGGGAACTGCCCGGCCAGCTTGGCGTGGTCGACCAGCCACTCCGGCTGCGGGAGGCTCCCGACGATCGACGTGGGCAGTGGCGGCAGGACGGGCATCGGGCGCTCCAGGTGACGGCGGTGTCGGCGGCGAGTCTGCCCGACAGGTGCGGCGCCGGCGGCACTGTGCTGTGGTGGGCCGGTGGCGGAGAACTACATCGGGGAACTCGAGTTCGGCGCACCGCAGATCGACCCGGAGGCGTTCGTGGCGCCCACCGCGGTCGTCGTGGGGGCGGTGACGCTCGGGCCGGCCGCGAGCGTCTGGTACGGCGCGGTCCTGCGGGCCGACGCCGAGGTCATCGAGATCGGCGCCGGCTCCAACGTGCAGGACGGCAGCACCCTGCACTCCGACCCCGGCTTCCCGCTGGTGGTCGGCTCGGGGGTCACGGTGGGGCACCGGGTGGTCCTGCACGGCGCCCGGGTCGACGACGACGTCCTCGTCGGGATGGGCAGCATCGTGATGAACGGCGCCCACATCGGCTCGGGCTCGATCGTCGCCGCCGGCGCCGTCGTCACCCAGGGCAAGCAGTTCCCGCCGCGCTCGGTCATCGCCGGGGTGCCGGCCAAGGTCGTCCGCGAGGCGACCGACGACGACCTGCTGCACATCCGGGGCAACGCGCTGTCCTACAGCGAGCGGCTGCCCTCGGCGCGGCGCGTGCGCCCCGTCGTCCGCGGGAAGCTGCCCGCCGCCGGACTGACCTACGGCGACGCCGCCGACTGAGCGCCGCGCCGCCCGGCGGTCGGGGCGGCGACCCGGCGGAGGGCACCGACGTACCGTCCACCTGGACGGGCCGGACGATCCGAGGAGCACTGGTGGGCGACGAGGTACCTGCAACGGTGCAGGAGATCTACGAGGAGGTCCTCCGGCGCAACGCGGGGGAGACGGAGTTCCTCCAGGCGGTCCGGGAGGTGCTGGAGTCGCTGGCCGTGGTGCTGGACCGGCACAGCGAGTACACCGAGATGAAGACCGTCCAGCGGATCTGCGAGCCCGAGCGGCAGATCATCTTCCGGGTGCCGTGGCAGGACGACGCCGGCGAGGTGCAGATCAACCGGGGCTTCCGGGTGGAGTTCAACTCGGCCCTGGGCCCCTACAAGGGCGGTCTGCGGTTCCACCCGTCGGTCAACCTCGGCATCGTCAAGTTCCTGGGGTTCGAGCAGATCTTCAAGAACGCGCTGACCGGCATGCCGATCGGCGGCGGCAAGGGCGGGTCCGACTTCGACCCCAAGGGCCGCTCCGACGGCGAGGTCATGCGCTTCTGCCAGTCGTTCATGACCGAGCTCTACCGGCACCTCGGCGAGTACACCGACGTGCCGGCCGGTGACATCGGCGTCGGCGCCCGGGAGATCGGCTACCTGTTCGGTCAGTACAAGCGCATCACCAACCGCTACGAGTCCGGCGTCCTCACCGGCAAGGGGCTCGGCTGGGGCGGCGCCCTCGTCCGCACCGAGGCCACCGGCTACGGCGCGGCCTTCTTCGCCGACGCGATGATGCGGGCCCGCGGCGAGTCGTTCGACGGCCGGCGCGTGGTCGTCAGCGGCTCGGGCAACGTCGCCGTCTACGGCATCGAGAAGGTGCACCAGCTCGGCGGCACCGTCGTCGCCTGTTCCGACTCCAGCGGCTACGTCGTGGACGAGAAGGGCATCGACCTCGAGGTGCTCAAGCAGGTCAAGGAGGTCGAGCGGGGGCGGATCGGCGCCTACGCCGACCGGGTGCCCTCGGCGTCCTTCGTGGCCGACGGCAGCGTCTGGGACGTCCCGTGCGAGGTGGCGGTGCCCAGCGCGACGCAGAACGAGCTCGACGCCGACGCGGCGACGGTGCTCGCCCGCAACGGCTGCCGGTACGTCGTGGAGGGCGCCAACATGCCCACCACCCCGGACGCCGTCCGCGTGCTCAAGGAGGCCGGGGTCGCCTTCGCCCCGGGCAAGGCCGCCAACGCCGGCGGGGTGGCCACCTCGGCGCTGGAGATGCAGCAGAACGCCTCGCGCGACCGCTGGACCTTCGAGCACAGCGAGGCGCGGCTGGAGGAGATCATGCGGGCCATCCACGCCCGCTGCCACGCCACGGCCGAGGAGTACGGCGCCCCCGGCGACCTCGTGCTCGGCGCCAACGTCGCGGGGTTCCTGGAGGTCGCCGAGGCGGTGCACGCGCACGGCCTCATCTGAACGCCCGACGAGATCTGCACACTCGTCACCATCAGCGCCTGATGCCGACGAGTGTGCAGATCTCGTCGAGGAACGCGCGACGTCAGGTGCCGAGCAGTTCGCGGACCAGCGCGCCGACGGCGTCGATCTCGATGAGGAACCCGTCGTGCCCGTACGGGGACCCGATGACGCGCAGCGGGACGCCGAGACCGTCGGCCACACGCTGCTGCAGCTCCAGGGGGTACAACCGGTCGCTGTCCACGCCGGCCACGACGGCCCGCGCGGTCACCCGGGCCAGGGCGGCCTCGACGCCGCCGCGGCCGCGGCCGACGTCCCAGGTGTTCATCGACTCGGTGAGCACCACGTAGCTGCCCGGGTCGAAGCGGCCGGCCAGCTTGTCGGCGTGGTGGTCGAGGTAGGAGGCGACGGCGAAGCGGCCGTCGTCCTGCACGGCCGTGCCGAACCGCTCCTCCAGCTCCAGCGCGCTGCGGTAGGTCAGGTGCGCGATCCGCCGGGCCACGCCAAGCCCCGTGGCCGGCCCGGCGCCCGGCAGGTGGTCGCCGCCGGCCCAGGCGGGATCGGCGCGGATCGCCGCCTGCTGAGTGGTCTGGGTGCCCAGCTGGTCGGCGGTCACCGCGGCGCCGGAGGCGAGGAAGAACAGCCCTGCCACCCGGCCGGGGTGCGCCACCGCCCACTCCAGCGCGCGCATCCCGCCCATCGAGCCGCCGAGCACCGCGGCCCAGCGGCCGACGCCGAGCGCGTCGCCCAGCGCCGCCTCCACCGCGACCTGGTCGGCGACGGTGACCGCGGGGAAGCGCGAACCCCACGGGGCGCCGTCCGGCGCGGTCGACGACGGCCCGGTGGTGCCCTGGCAGCCCCCGAGCACGTTCGCGCAGACGACGAACAGCCGGTCGGTGTCCAGTGGGGCGCCCGGGCCGACCAGCCCCTCCCACCAGCCCGGCGTCGGGTGCCCCGGCCCGGCGGGGCCGGCGAGGTGGCTGTCCCCGGTCAGGGCGTGCTCGACCAGCACGGCGTTGCCGCCGTCCGGCGCGAGCGACCCCCACGTCTCGTAGGCCACCCGGACCCCCGGGAGGACACCGCCGCGCTCGAGGGTGACCGGCCCGTCCAGGTCGAGGAAGAGGCGGGAGCCGGCCGGGTCGCCGTCCCGCCACCCGCCGGCGCGCGGCGAGGTCCGGGACGCCGGTCCGGCGTCCCGGACCCCTGTCACGTCAGGCCCCCCGGCTCACGAGGACTTGGCGGCGCGGAAGCCGGCCTCCAGGTCGGCGAGGATGTCCTCGATGCCCTCCAGGCCGACCGCGAGGCGGACCAGGCCCGGGGTGACGCCCGTGGTGAGCTGCTCCTCGGGCGTGAGCTGCGAGTGCGTGGTCGACGCCGGGTGGATCACCAGGCTGCGCACGTCGCCGATGTTGGCCACGTGGCTGTGCAGCTCCAGCGCGTCGACGAAGCGCTTGCCGGCCTCCATGCCGCCGTGCAGCTCGAAGGTCAGCACCGCGCCGGCGCCCTTGGGGGCGTACTTCTGCTGGGCGGAGTGCCACGGTGAGGAGGGCAGGCCCGGGTAGTTGACCCGCTCGACGGCGTCGTGGCCCTCGAGGAACTGCGCCACCTTCGTGGCGTTCTCGACGTGCCGGTCCATGCGCAGCGACAGCGTCTCGATGCCCTGGACCACCAGGAACGCGTTGAACGGGCTGATGGCCGGCCCGAGGTCGCGGAGCAGCTGCACCCGCGCCTTGAGCGCGTACGCCGGCGCGCCGAGGGAGGCGTAGACCACGCCGTGGTACGTCGGGTCGGGCGTGGTGAAGCCGGGGAACTTGCCGCTGGTCCAGTCGAAGTTGCCCGAGTCGACGATCACGCCGGCGATCGCGGTGCCGTGGCCGCCCAGGTACTTCGTCGCCGAGTGGACGACGACGTCGGCGCCGAACTCGATCGGCCGGATCAGGTACGGCGTGGCGATCGTGTTGTCGACGATCAGCGGGACGCCGTTGCGGTGCGCGACCTCGGAGACGGCACTGATGTCGAGGATGTCGCCCTTGGGGTTGCCGATCGTCTCGGCGTAGAAGGCCTTGGTGTTCTCCTGGACCAGCGACTGCCAGTTCTCCGGGTCGTCGGGGTCCTCGACGAACGAGACCGTGACGCCGAGCTTGGGCAGCGAGTGGTGCAGCAGGTTGTACGTGCCGCCGTAGAGCGACGCCGAGGCGACGATGTGCGAGCCGGCCTCGGCGATGTTGAGGATCGCGAGGGTCTCGGCGGCCTGCCCGCTGGCCACGGCGAGCGCGGCGACGCCGCCCTCGAGCGACGCGACGCGCTGCTCGAGCGCGTCCTGCGTCGGGTTCATGATCCGCGTGTAGATGTTGCCCATCTCGGCCAGCGCGAACAGGTCCGCGGCGTGCTGGGCGTCGCGGAACTGGTAGCTCGTCGTCGCGTAGATGGGCAGCGCGCGGGCACCGGTGGTGGGGTCGGGGCTCGTGCCGGCGTGGATCTGCCGGGTCTCGAAGCTCCAGCTCTGGGGGTCGCTCATGCGCCGGTCTCCTCTCGGTCGGGAGACCCGGCGGCGCACCGGAGACTCCGTCTTGCCGGGCGGCGGGCGCCGTCCGACCGGCTCTTCCCCTGGAGCACCTCGGACGGAGTAGAGGTTGCCGGGCAGCCAGCCAGGTGCTTGTCACTGCCTCTCGGAAGCCTGTCCCGAAGATAGCGATCCGAGCGCCCCACCTGCCACGGGGGTCCCAGCGGACGGTTCCCCGGTCAGCCCGTGGCCGGGCCGGAGTCGCTGGTCGAGGACCGCGACGTGGTCGGGGTGCGGCTGGACGTCGACGTCGAGGAGGTCTCCGACGGTTCGGCGGTCGACGTCGCCTCGTCCTCCGCCGGCTCCGTGTCCTCCGTCGGCTCCGTCTCCTCGTCGGTCCGCTCGCTGTCCGTCGTGGTGGCGGGCGCGGAGGAGGTCGGCCGGGCGGAGGTGGCCGGCGCCGTCGTCGTCGGCTCGGGGGTCGGGACCAGCACCGGCGCGGGCACGGCCGGCACGTCGCCGGTGTCCCCGGCGGGCGCGGTGTCGGTGCCCTCCGGCCGCACGTAGAGGTAGAGCACGCCGATGGCGACGAACAGCACCGCGAGGACGACGGTCGACGTCCGGGCCCGGCCGAGCCGGCGCGGGACGCCCGCCCACCAGCGGCGCGGCCCCTCGGCCGGTGCGGTGCTCACGGTCGGCGCCGGGGCCGTCGGCATGGTGCGGGTCGGCTCCTCGGGCCGCCGTGGGCCGTCCGGGGCGCTCACTGCTCCCCCCGCGCGGCGACGGGCTGCGCCGGGCCGTTGCCCGTCGTCGGCGGCGGGACGTTGAGCCCCTGCCGGCGGAAGGCGAGCACCACCCGCGCGCGCAGGTCGCGGCCCACCTCGAACTGCTTGCCCGGCAGGGTCCGCGCGACCATCCGGACGTTCACCTCGTCCAGGCCGAGGCTCTCGACGCCCATGACCGACGGTTCGTCGAGCAGCAGCGGATGCAGGGCGGGGTCGGCGAAGGCCTCCCGGCCCACCCCGCGCAGGATCTCGTTGACCTGGTTCACGTCGACCGAGGGCGGCACCGGGACGTCGACCACCGCGCGGGCCCAGTCGCGGGAGAGGTTGACGACCTTGACGATCTGCCCGTTCGGGAGGGTGACCACCTCGCCGTCGGGCGAGCGGAGCCGGGTCACCCGCAGCGTCACGTCCTCGACGGTGCCGGTCGCGGGGTCGCCGCCGCCGACCACCTGGATCGAGACGACGTCGCCGAACCCGTACTGCCGCTCGGTGATGATGAAGAAGCCCGCCAGGACGTCGCCGACGATCCGCTGGGCACCGAAGCCCAGCCCGACGCCGAGCACCGTGGCCGGCGCGACCAGCCCGGTGACCGGGACGCCCAGCCGGTCCAGCACGAAGAAGACGGCGACGGCGTAGATGAGGACGACCAGCGTCCAGGTGATCACCTGGGTCAGCGAGTGGCGGTGCTTGGCCGCCTCGGAGCGCACGAGCTCGTCGCCGCCGGTGAAGCGGCGGTCGATGTTGTCGGTGATCTTCCTGCCGGTCCAGGCCACGAAGCGGGCGAGCAGCACCGAGGCCAGGACGATCAGCACGATCTCCAGGCCGCGGCCCGCGAGCCACTCCAGCAGGTCGTCCAGCGGTTGCACGGGCACCTCTCGGGAGTCGGCCGTTTCCTCGCCCTGATCGTCGTCCACCCCGGCGTGCCGGCGGTCGCCGGGGCCTCCGGTCAGCCGACCGGGCCGTCCCGGCGGTTGAGCCAGAGCGCCGTCCCGAGCCAGGCCGCGGCGGCGAGCGCGGCGAGCACCCACAGCCACCGCAGCGGCTCACCGGCGGTGGAGAGCACCAGCAGGACGGCGACGACCAGCACGGCCCCGGAGACGGTCAGCGAACGGAGCAGCGCGTCGACGGTGCCCGGTCCGGGGATGGCGACGAAGACGATCAGCGCCACGACGAGCAGGAACGCGGCCAGCGCCCCCAGGTAGACGGCAGCGAGGCCGTACTGGTCGGGCAGGCCGATGCCGGCCAGGCCGAAGAGGACGGCGGCCAGCCCGAGGCCGATCAGCGTGCGCCGCCTGCGGCGCGACCACGGCGGGCGCGGTTCGGTCACGGGTCGAGCCTCCCCGCTGCCCGGGCGCGCCGCATCAGACCCCGGGTGGACCCGTCGATGAGTTCCCGCGACGGCGCCCGTCTGCTCTCCTGACGGGGCCGCCCGGCCCCCGACGACAGGAGCTCATCGTGCGCATGGTCTTCCTCAACCTCCCGGTCTCGGACCTCGCCGCCTCGCGGAGGTTCTACGCGGGCCTCGGGTTCTCGTTCAACGAGCAGTTCTCCGACGAGAGGACGACCTCCGTGGTCGTCGACGAGAACATCGTGGTGATGCTGCTGACCCGCGACCGCTTCGCCGACTTCGTCACCGGCCCGATCGGCGACCCGTCCGCGGCGACCACCCAGCTGACCGCCCTGTCGGCGGGGAGCCGCGAGGAGGCCGACGAGATGCTCGCCAAGGCGCTGGCCTCCGGCGGCAAGCCCTGGAAGCCGGCCCAGGACCACGGCTTCATGTACGGCGTCAGCTTCGCCGACCCGGACGGGCACGTCTGGGAGGTCATGTGGTTGGACCAGACGCACGTCGTCGACTGACTGGTCCGCACCGTGCGGGCGCGACGCATCGCGCGGGGCAGGAGCGCGGAGTTGCCCGGGGATCCGGGTCGGTAGGGGGCACGGGGTCGGACGGGGACTACCGTCCGGCGGGTGCCCACCGCCGTCCGTCCCGGCATCGGCTACGCCGCGACGATCGGCGCGGCCGCGCTGTTCGGGGTCAACGGCACGGTCTCCACGCTCGCGCTGCAGGCGGGCGTGGAGCCGACGCGCCTGGTCTCGCTGCGCTGCGCCGGGGCGGCGCTCGTGCTGCTGGCGGTGCTCGCCGTCGCGGCCCCCGCGCGCCTGCGGCTGAGCCTGCGCGAGGTGCCCTTCCTCGCCGTCTTCGGCGTGGTGGGCGTGGCGCTGACGCAGTTCCTCTACTACGTCGCCATCGACCGGCTGCCCGTCGGCATCGCCCTGGTCTTCGAGATGACCGCGCCGGTGCTCATCGCGCTGTACGTCTGGCTGGTGCGCCACGAGCGGGTGCGCAGCCGGCTGTGGGTGGCGCTGGGCCTGTCGCTGTCCGGGCTGTTGCTGGTGGCCCAGGTGTGGGAGGGCGGGGGCTCGCTGTCGGCGACCGGCGTCGCCGCGGCCTTCGGCGCCGCGATCTGCCTGGCGACCTACTACCTGATGGGGGAGCGGGGGACGACGACCCGCGATCCGGTCGCGCTGACCTGCTGGAGCTTCGTCGCGGCCGCGCTGTTCTGGGCGGGAGCCGCGCCCTGGTGGCGGTTCGACGCCGGGGTGCTCACCGAGTCCGTACCGGTGTCGATCGGCGACCTCGAGCTGCCGCTGGGCGTGCTCGTCGCGTGGATCGTCGTCTGCGGGGCGGTCCTGCCGTTCTGGCTCTCGATCGGCGCCCTGCGGCACCTGCCGCCGACGACCGCGGGGCTGGTCGCCACCGTCGAGCCGGTGTTCGCGTCGGTGGTGGCCTGGTTGTGGGTGGAGCAGGTGCTCACCGGGTGGCAGGTGCTCGGCGGGCTCGTCGTGCTCACCGGGATCGGGTTGGCGCAGACCGCCCGGGCGCCGGCCGCGGCGACGCCCGTGCCCGAGGTCGCGCCGTCCTGACGAGGGGGTTCCCCTCCCGACGGGGTGCAGGTTAGCCTCACCTAATCCGCCGTCCGCCGGGGTCGGCGCCGAGGAACGGGGCCTGTTCGTGACCACCACCGAAGCCGCTCCCGCCGAGGTCGCGCAGGTCGAGGCGCCGGGCTGGCGCTTCTACGACACGGTCGTGACCGGGACCCGGCGGCTGGGGCCGAGCACGGTGCGGCTGACGCTGGGCGCACCCGACCTGGCGTGGTTCGGCGCGGCCGGCGACGACCAGCGCATCAAGTTCGTCCTCCCGCAGCCGGGCACCGACATCAGCGGGCTCATGGTCGACGGCGAGGACTGGTACGCCGCCTACTGCGCGATGTCCGACGACGTGCGGCCGTTCCTGCGCACCTACACCGTCCGCGCCGCCCGTCCCGACCGGGCCGAGGTCGACGTGGACGTCGTCCTGCACGGGGTCGGCGAGGGCCACGCCGGCCCGGCCGCCACGTGGGCCGCCGCCGCCGTCCCCGGGGACCGGTTGGTGCTGCTGGGCCCCGACCGGCCCGGCTCCGGCCGGATGTGGGGCGTGGAGTGGGCGCCACCGGCCACCGCGCACACGCTGCTGCTGGCCGCCGACGAGACCGCGGTGCCCGCGGTCGGCGCCATCCTCGAGGGCCTGGATCCCGGCCGGCGCGTCGTCGCCCTGTTGGAGGTGCCCGAGGCCGGTGACGAGCAGGCGCTCGACGTCCCCGAGGGCGTGACCGTGCGCTGGCTGCCGCGGTCGGGCCGGGCACGCGGCGAGCTGCTCGTGCCGGCGGTGCACGCGGCGCTGTGCGAGCTGGGCATCGCCCGCACCGACGTGGACCCGGACGTCGAGGACGTCGACCTCGACGCGGAGATGCTGTGGGAGGTGCCCGACGTCGACGCGACCGCCGGGTGCTACGCCTGGCTGGCCGGCGAGGCGGGCGTGGTGAAGCAGCTGCGCCGCCACCTGGTCACCGACCTCGGCGTCCCGCGCAACGAGGTCGCCTTCATGGGCTACTGGCGCCTCGGCGTCGCCGGCTGAGCGAGCAGCTCCGCCGAGGCATGGGATCCGATGCCTCGGGACGACGTCGACGCCCGGGACGACCTCAGCGCAGGCGGCGGACCGGGACGACCATCGGGGTGCCGGCCACGGGGTCGGGCACGATGCGGGCCTCGAGCTCGAACACGTCGGCCATGAGCTGCTCGGTGAGCACCTCGCCCGGCGTCCCCGAGGCCACCAGCACGCCGTCGCGCATCGCGACCAGCCGGTGCGCGTACCGGGCCGCCAGGTTCAGGTCGTGCAGGACGACGACGATCGTCCGGCCGCGCTCGGCGTGCAGCCGGGCGACCAGCTCGAGGACGTCGATCTGGTGGGCGAGGTCCAGGTAGGTCGTCGGCTCGTCCAGCAGCAGCAGGTCGGTGCCCTGGGCCAGTGCCATGGAGATCCAGGCCCGCTGCCGCTGGCCGCCCGACAGCGCCTCGACCGGCCGGTCGGCCAGCTGGGTCATGTCGGTCCAGGCCAGGGCCTCGGCGACCGCGGACTCGTCGTCCCGGGACCACTGGCGCATCCAGCTCTGGTGCGGGTGCCGCCCCCGGGCGACCAGGTCGGCCACGCTCAGCCCGTCGGGGGCGGTCGGCGTCTGGGGCAGCAGACCGAGCACGCGGGCGACGTCCCGGGTGGAGGTCCAGGAGATGGCCCGGCCGTCGAGGACCACCTGGCCCGACGTCGGGCGCAGCAGCCGGCCCAGCGCCTTGAGCAGCGTGGACTTGCCGCAGCCGTTCGGCCCGACGATCGCGGTGAACGAGCCGTCGGTGAGCGCCAGGTCGACGTCGTGGACGACGACCCGCTCGTCGTAGGCCAGCCGCACGGCCTCGGCGGCGAGGCGGACCGTTCCGTCCGGGGTCGACGGCCCGGCGGGCGCGGCCGGTACGGCGGCGAGGTGGGTGGTCACAGCGTCGATCGCCGCCTTCCACGGACGAGGAGCCAGATCAGGTAGGGCGCGCCGACGACCGCGGTGAGGATGCCGACGGGCAGCGCGGCCGGGAGGACCGTGCGGGTGAGCAGGTCGGCGCTCACGACCAGCAGCGCGCCCAGCAGGACCGACGCCAGCAGCGGCGGCCGGGGACCCCCGGTCAGCCGGACGGCGACCTGCGGGACGACGAGCGCCACGAAGGCGATCGGCCCCGCCGCGGCGACCGCGGTCGCGGTCAGGACGACGGCGATCAGCACGATGGCGCCCTGGGCCATCGGCAGCCGCACACCCAGCCCCCGCGCCGTGTCGTCGCTGAACTGCAGCGCCGCCAGCGCCCGCGACGCGGCCAGCGCCAGCGGCAGCAGGACGAGGAGGCTCCGGGCGAGCGGGACGGCGTGGTCCCAGGTGCGGGCGTTGAGCGAGCCGGTGATCCACACGTAGGCCGCCGCCGCGTCGTAGATCTCGGCGCGCGTGAGCAGGTACTCCACCGTCGCGCTGCCCAGCGACCACAGGGCGATGCCGACGAGGACCAGCCGGACCCCCTCGATCCCGGCCTTCCAGGCGAGCACGAAGAGCAGGGACCCGGCGACCAGCGCGCCCAGCAGCGCCGACAGCGGGATGCCCAGGCCGCCGAGCAGCTCGCCGCTGGTCGTCGTCCCGCTCAGCACGATGGCGGAGACCGCGCCGACCGACGCGCCCTGCGTGATGCCCAGGACGTCGGGCGAGGCCAGCGGGTTGCGGGCGGAGGTCTGGAACAGTGCACCGGACAGGCCGAGCGCCGCCCCGACGAGGGCGCCGACGGCGATCCGCGGCGCGCGCAGCTCCAGGACGATGAACTCCGCCGGCCCCTCGCCCAGGCCGGCCAGGGTGCGCAGCACCTCGGTGAGCGCGATCGGGTAGTCGCCGCGGCCGAGGCTGACGGCGCCCACCAGGACCAGGGCTCCCGCCGCGGTCAGCGGCACGACGAGCTGCCGCCAGCGGATCCGGCCCGACACCGGGCCGATCCGCACCACCGTCGTCCCCCGGCGGGCCGGGACGGCCACCGGGCGGTCCTGCGTCGCGGTCACGGTCCGGCCAGCCGGCGTCGGCGGATCAGGGCGATGAAGAAGGGGGCGCCGATGAAGGCCAGGACGATGCCGACCTGCACCTCGCCGGGGCGGGCCAGCACCCGGCCGAGGACGTCGGCGGTGAGCAGCAGCACCGCGCCGAGCAGCGCCGAGCACGGGACGAGCCAGCGGTGCCGCGGGCCGGTGAGGGCCCGGACGACGTGCGGCACGACCAGGCCGACGAAGGAGATCGGCCCGCAGGCGGCGGTGGCCGCGCCGCACAGCAGCGTGACCCCGGCCAGGCCGTTGAGCCGGGCGAGCCACACCCGCTGGCCCAGGCCGCGGGCGACGTCCTCGCCGAGCCCGAGCAGGTCCAGCGCCGGGGCGTTGAGCAGCGCCAGCACCAGCCCGATGGCGACGAAGGGGGCGACCTGCCCGGCGACGTCGGAGTCGCGGCCGGCCAGCGAGCCGACCACCCAGAAGCGGAAGCCGTCGAGGGTCTCCTGGTCGCTGACCAGGATGGCCTGGACCAGCGCGTACAGCAGGGCGGTGACGGCCGCGCCGGCCAGGGCGAGGGCCACCGGCGTCCCGCCGCCCCGCCCGGCCGAGCCGAGGGCGAAGACGACGACGCTGCCGGCCAGGGCCCCGGCGAAGGCGAACCAGACGTAGCCCGAGGGCGAGCCGACGTCGAGCAGCCAGATGGACAGGACGACGGCGAACGAGGCGCCGGCGGTCACCCCCAGCAGGCCCGGGTCGCCCAGGGGGTTGCGGGTGTGGCCCTGGGTGAGGGCGCCGGCCGCGCCGAGGGCGAGGCCGGCCAGGATCCCCAGCAGGGTCCGCGGCACCCGGAGCTCGCGGACCACGACGGCCTCCTCGGTGCCCAGCCCCGGCGTGGTGAGCGCCTCCCACACGGCGCCCAGGGGGATCGGCCGCGACCCGACGGCGACGCTCAGTGCCGCGGCGACGACCAGCAGGGCCAGCAGCGCGAGCAGCGTGACCGCGCGGCCGCCGGTGCCCCGCAGCAGCCCGCGCCGCTGGCCGGCGAGCGCCGCCGCGGCGGGGGTCGGAGCGGCGGGGGCCGGGGCGTCGGTCACGGCGCTCACGGCGACTCCCGGACGGACGGCGTACGAGGGCAGGGGTGCAGAGGCGCCTGAACTCAGGCAAGGCTCACCTTACTGGCGTGCTGTCCGGTCCGGGACCCCACGGCGGCGACGGATCGCGGGAGGCAGGATGCGCTCGACAGGATCGTGCGGTCAGGGGGCGAGCGGATGGACGCAGCGGTGACACCACAGGGAGCCCGGTGACGGTCGCGTCCCCCACGGCCGACGGGGCGCCCGTCCGCCTGCGGCCCGATGCGATCGGCTTCCTCGACTCCCTGGTGATCGGCCTCGCCGCCACGTCACCCGCCTACTCCCTGGCCGCGATCATCGGTCCGGTCGTGGCGCTGGTCGGCGTGCACGCCCCGGGGGTCCTGCTCGCCTCGTTCGTGCCGATGGCGCTGATCGCCTCGGCGTTCCACTACCTCAACAAGGTCGACCAGGACTGCGGCACGACCTTCTCCTGGGTCACCCGCGCCATGGGGCCGTGGATGGGGTGGCTCGGCGGCTGGGCGATCGCGATGACCGGCGTCCTGGTCGTCGGTTCGCTGGCCGACACGGCCGTGCGGTTCGGCCTGCTCATGGTGGGGCTGGACTCGCTGGCCGCGTCGACGCCCTGGGTGATGGCCCTCGTGGTCGTCGTCATCGTGGGGATGACGGCGATCTGCGTGCTCGGCACGGAGCTGTCCGCGCGGGTGCAGAACGCGCTGATCCTGGCCCAGGTCGGGGCGTTGCTGGTCTTCGCGGTGGTCGCCATCTGGCGGTCCCTGGCCGGCGACGGCCTGGCCGGCGGGCTGACGCCGTCCCTGTCGTGGCTGGACCCGTTCGGGGAGGGCGGCGCGGCGCTGACCAGCGGCCTGCTGCTGGGCGTCTTCGCCTACTGGGGCTGGGAGTCGGCGGTCAACCTCAACGAGGAGACCGAGAACTCGGCCACGGCGCCCGGCCGCGCGGCGATCTGGTCGACCGTCGTCCTGCTGGTCACCTACGTGGCGGTCGCCTATGCCGTGCTGGCCTTCTCCGGCACCGGGTACCTGGCCGCCAACGAGGGGGAGGAGGAGTTCCTCTTCGCCCTGCTGGGCACCGACGTGCTCGGCGGCTGGGACTGGGTGCTGCTGCTGTCGGTGGCGACGGCGGCGCTGGCCTCCACCCAGACCACGATCATCCCCGCGTCCCGGACGGGGCTGTCGATGGCCCGCCGCGCGGCGCTGCCCCGCACCTTCGGGCGGGTGCACCCCCGGTTCCGCACGCCCGACGTCTCCACCTGGTGGGTCGCCGGCATCGCTGCGGTCTGGTACGTGCTCATGACCCTGATCAGCGAGAACGCGCTGTTCGACTCGCTGACCGCGCTCTCGCTGCTCATCGCCTTCTACTACTCGCTCACCGGCCTGGCGTGTGTCGTCTTCTACCGGCGCCAGCTGCTGGGCAGCGTGCGGATGCTGCTGCTCGTCGGCGTCGGGCCGCTGATCGGCGCGGGCCTGCTGGCGTGGCTGCTGGTGGAGTCGGTCGTCGACCTGGCCGACCCGGCGAACTCAGAGCTCGGGACGTCGTGGTTCGGGCTGGGGCCGCCCCTGGTCATCGGCGTGCTGATCATGCTGGTCGGCGTCGTCTTCATGGTCGTCTGGCGCTTCGTCTCGCCGCGCTTCTGGGCGGAACGGCCGAGCGTCGCGAGCAGCGCTCCGGACGCCGGGTGAACCGACGGCCTACCCGAGGCCGCTGATGTCGTCGGGGACGTCGACGGCGTGCTGCCGCAGCGCCTCCAGCGGCACGACCTCCAGCGCCCGGGCGTTGGTCGCCGCCAGGACGACGCCCGCCGCGGCCCCGGCCTGGTAGGCCTGCAGCCAGCGCACCGCCACCACGCACCAGCGGTCGCCCGGGACGAGGCCCGGGAAGCCGTACTCCGGCCGCGGGGTGCTCAGGTCGTTGCCGAGCTCGCGCTGGAGCGCGAGGAAGTCGGCGGAGACGACGGTGCAGACGGTGTGCCGGCCCAGGTCGTCGGGGCCGCTGCTGCAGCAGCCGTCCCGGTAGAAGCCGGTCATCGGCTGCGTGCCGCACGGCTCCAGTTCGCCGCCCAGCACGTTGCGCTCCTCGTGGGGACTGCTCATCGCCCGCTCACCCGCTCGCTCATCTCCGTTGCCGGCGGCTGCCGCCGTGCCAGTCCTCCTCGCGGCCCGCCTCGCCCTGCCGGACGCCGAACGAGGGCAGCTGCGGCCGCTCGCGCAGGCTCCGCTTGAGCTCCGCGAACCCCGGGAAGCCGGCCAGGGCGACGACGTGGTCCCACAGCTCGACGGCCGCGTCCTCGTCCGGCAGCCGGCTGATCACCGGCCCGAAGAACGCCGTCCCCTCCGGCGGCCGGAAGTGCAGGATCGGTGTCCCGACATCGCGTCCGGTCAGGGCGAGGGCCTCGTCGGTCTCGGCCTGCACGACCGCGTCCCAGCTCTCGTCGTCCAGCGCCCCGGTGAGTTCACCGGGCAGGTCGAGGGCGGCCAGCACGGGGCGCACGAACTCCGCCGTCCCCCGGCTGCCTGCGGCGGTCTGCGCGGACTCCGGCGTCCCGAACACCCGCTGCCCGAGCTCGCGGTACAGCCGGTCGACGGCCTCCGGTCCGTGCTCGTCCCGGACGCGCGCCGCCACCCGGAGCAGGCGGAGCCCGTCGGTGTGTCCGGCCTCGTAGTCCGGCGGGAACTGCGCCGCGTAGTCGACGTGTGCGTTGAGCAGGCGCAGGGAGACGAACCGCCACTCGACGCGGTACTCCCGGCGCGCGGCGACGAGCCGCACCCACTCGCTGGTCATCCAGGCGAAGGGACACACCGGGTCGAAGTAGAACCGCAGGTCCGCGTCGGTCACGGCTGCGAACCTAGCCCCGGGCCGGTCCGGCCGCCGGGCGCGCCTGCGGAGCCGGGCAGCCGGGGCCCTGGCGCCCCGCCGGTGGGACCGGACGGCGTCGGACCCCCGGAACCGGCTCGGCCCTCCCGGCCCGCTCAACTTCGTGACCCGTGGTGCCGATGTGACGGGTGAGACGGGGACGGGCCCGTCGCATCACGAACAGAGGCGACCGCAGTGAGCAGCGAGTTCTCGACCGCCGTGCTGGACGGCGTGCCGGCCGACGACGAGCGTCGCGTGGTGGCGCTGGAGGAGCTCGGCATCCTCGGCATCGACTCGGGCGACCGTTTCGACCGGATCACGCGCCTCGCCCAGCAGGTGTTCGGTGTGGCGGCCGCCGCGGTGACCCTCGTGGACCGCACGGTCCAGCACCACAAGTCCCAGTACGGCGTCCGACTCGAGGACGGGCCGCGGGCGCAGGCCTTCTGCGACCACACGATCCGGCGCGCGGAGACCATGGTCGTGGAGGACGCCACCGTCGACGAGCGCTTCGTCCACAACCCGGCGGTGACGGGCGGACCGCGTATCCGGTTCTACGCCGGGCATCCGATCGAGGCGCCCGGAGGCCACCGCGTCGGCGCCCTCTGCCTCGTCGACGACAAGCCGCGCCGGTTCTCCGAGGCCGAGCGGGGCATGCTCGCCGAGCTCGCCTCCTGGGCGCAGCGCGAGGTCGTCCGCGCCGACGAGCTCGAGCGGGCCGCGGTCGTCCAGCGGTCGCTGCTGCCGCGGACCACCCCGACGCTGCCCGGGTACGACATCGCGGGCTTCTGCCTGCCGTCCGGCACGGTCGGCGGTGACTTCTTCGACTGGTACGACGGCTCCGACGGTTCGGTCGTGTTCACCCTCGGCGACGTCATGGGCAAGGGCATGCAGGCGGCGATCATCATGGCCACGGTCCGCGCCGTCATGCGTGCGGCCGGCCGCACCGCGAGGCCTGCGGCCGCGGTGCGCGAGGCGGCTCGGACCCTGTACGACGACCTGCAGCAGACCGACACCCTGGTCACGCTGTGCCAGGCCCGCCTGTGCCTGCAGGAGGGCGTGGTCACGCTCGCCGACGCCGGTCACGGGCTGATCCTCGTCGTCCGGGCCGACGGCTCGGTCGAGCCGCGGATGCCCAGCGGGCTGCCGCTGGGATGGGGCAGCGACGAGGAGTGGCCCGAGGCCGAGATCCGGCTGCAGCCGGGTGACACCGTCGTCGCCTGCAGCGACGGACTGCTCGACATCCACGACGGGACGCTGCAGGCGCTGGCGGAAGTGGCCGGCGTGGTCGCGCGCTCGTCGCGGGCGCAGGACGTCGTCGACCACTACCGGCAGGTCGCCGCCGCCATCCCGGTGCTCCCCGACGACGTCACCGTCGTGGCCATCCGGCGCGAGGGGTGACCGGGCGACACCGCACCCAACGGTGCACCCTGCCGTGGGGGGTGCGCTGGACGGTGCGCCTCCTCGTCGTCCTGGGCGTGTCCGGCGGCGCCAACTACCTCGCGTGGCGGTGGCTCGAGTCGGTCGACTGGGCCGCCTGGTGGATCGCGGTGCCGCTGGTCGTGGCCGAGACGTACAGCCTCGTCGAGACGATGCTGTTCGGCCTCACGATGTGGCGGATCCGGCGGCGCGGGGAGCCCCCGCGCCTCCCGGGACCGGTCACCGTCGACGTCTTCGTCACCACGTACGACGAACCCCTCGAGCTCGTCATGGCCACCGCCGTGGCGGCCCGTGCCATCCGCTACCCGCACCGGACCTGGGTCCTGGACGACGGTGCGCGCGACGACCTGCGCACCGCCGCCCGGGCCGAGGGCATCGGCTACCTCACCCGCGGACCCGAGTGGGCCGGCCGGCCACGGCACGCCAAGGCCGGCAACCTGAACAACGCCCTGCTCGCCACCGACGGCGAGTTCCTGCTGGTGCTGGACGCCGACCAGGTCCCCGACCCGGCCATCCTGGACCGCACGCTGGGCTACTTCGCCGACCCGGCGGTCGCCCTCGTCCAGACCCCGCAGTGGTTCACCAACGTGGACGACGCCGACGTGCTCGGGAGCCAGGCCCCGCTGTTCTACGGGCCGATCCAGCAGGGCAAGGACGGCTGGGACGCCGCCTACTTCTGCGGCTCGAACGCCGTGCTGCGCCGTGAGGCCCTGATGCAGCTGGGCGTCTCGGGCTACGTCCGCGACGTCGAGCGCTCGGTCCGCGCCGCGCTCCGCGCCTCGGGAGACCTGCTCGCCCGCGCACGACGGGAGGCCCACGCGCACGGACCGGCCGGCGTGGCGGCCCTCGACCAGGTCGGCGCGGCCCTCGGCCGGGCCCGGACCGAGCTGGCGGCCGGGACGCCGGTGACCGAGCTGACCTACGCCTTCCACCGGGCCGTCGACCAGGCGGGTCGGGACCTGGTCGCCGCGGACCTCGCCGCGATGCAGGCGGACCTCGCGGCGATCGACGAGCTCGTCGCGACGCCCGTCCCGCACCTGCCGGGACCCGCGTCGGGGTCGGCCGCCGCACTCCGGACGGTCGCCACGGCCACCACCCTGCTGGCCGAGCCCACCGGACCGGCCGGCCTCGAGGCCGCCGTCGAGCGGCTCGGCCGCTCGGACTGGTCGCCGCTGGCCGCCATCGAGTCGCTCAAGACCCTGGTGACGGCGATCGACGTGGACCTGGGCGACGAGGCGCAGCCCGTGATGCCCCTGGCCACCATCTCCGTGACCGAGGACATGGCGACGTCGATGCGCCTGCACTCCCTCGGCTGGCGCAGCGTCTTCCACCACGAGGTGCTGGCGCGCGGTCTGGCACCCCAGGACCTCGCGGGGATGCTGCAGCAGCGGCTGCGCTGGTCGCAGGGAACGCTGCAGGTCATGCTGCGCGAGAACCCCCTCGTGCAGGGCGGTCTCACCGCCGGCCAACGGCTCATGTACCTGGCGACCATGTGGAGCTACCTGAGCGGGTTCGCGACCGTGGTGTTCCTGGCCACGCCCATGGCGTTCCTCTTCTTCGACGTGCGACCGGTGCTGGCCTTCGACGGCGAGCTCCTCGTCCGGCTGCTGCCCTGCCTGGTGGTGAACCAGCTGCTGGCCTGGACGGTCGGGCGCGGGATGCGGACGTGGCGGGCGCAGCAGTACAGCCTGGCCCTGTTCCCGTTGTGGATCCGCGCCTGCGTGACGGCGGTCGGGAACGTCGCCTTCGGCCGCGAACTCGGCTTCGTCGTGACGCCCAAGACCGCCGGCGGGGACCACCGGCCACCGTGGCGGCTGATCCGGCCCCAGCTCGTGGCGATGGGGCTGCTCGTGGCCGCCGCGGGGGCGGGCGTGATCCGGCTGGCTCAGGGGCAGACGTCCCTCGCCGACGGCGTGTGGGTGAATCTGTTGTGGGTGGCCTACGACCTGCTGGCGCTCAGCATCGTGGTGCGGGCGGCCCGGTACCGGGGCCCGAGGACGACGGACGGAGTGATCGACTGATGGACGTGGAGGTGGACGGCTCGCGGGGGACCGCGGTGGTCCGGCCCGAGGGGCGCATCACGATGGTCAACGCCGCAGACCTGCGCTCGGCGGTGACCGAGGCGCTGGACGCGGGTGGGGCCATGGTCGTGGTCGACCTCAGCCGGTGCGAGTTCATGGACTCCTCGGGTCTCGGGGCGCTCGTGGGCGCCTTGAAGGCGGCCCGCCAGTCCGGCGGCGACCTGCGCATCGCTGCGCCGACCGTGCAGGTGGTGACCGTCCTGGAGTTGACCAACCTCAACCGGGTGCTGCGGCCGCACGAGAGCGTCGAGGCGGCGCTCCGTGACGGCTGACCTCGGTCACGGGCTGACCGCGACCGCGGTGCCACAGGCCCTCGACGGGGTGTACGAGCTCCTCGAGAGCGTCTGGGGCACCCACGCCGACGTGCTGCCGGAGGACCGCACCCTCTTCGGCATCGCGGTGGTCGAGATCGCCGGCAACATCGTCGAGCACGCCGCTGCGGGGACCGAGCTCGAGTTCCGGCTCGACGTCCGGGTGTACGACGACCGCCTCGAGGCACGGTTCCAGGACGGAGGCATCGCCCTCGAGCCCGACGCCGTGCCGACCGAGCTGCCCGACGACCTCGTGGAGTCCGGCCGCGGACTGGCGATGGCGCGCGCTGCCGTGGACGAGATCGAGTACGTCCGGATCGACGGCGTCAACCACTGGCTGGTCCTCCGGCGCCGTCGCGGCTGAGCCGGACACGCCGGACCGGCGGCCGGGCCCGCGAGGGAGCCCGACCGCCGGTCCGTGCGCGATCAGTCCAGCGACACCGGGTCCCGGCGACGCAGGCCCGTCACCGTGCCGAACCCGGCGAGCAGGAACAGCGCGGCGAGGAGCAGCCACGAGGCGACGTCGAGGCCGGTGTACGCCAGCTCGTCCGTGCCGGTGCCCGAGGCGCCGGCGCTCTGGCTGCCGGTGCCGGTCAGCGGGGGAGCCGCCGTCGTCGTCCCCGTCCACGCGGCCGGGGAGACCACGCCCGCGGACCCGCCCGCCGCACCGGGCTGTGCCGGGTGCACCGGCCGACCCGGCGTGCCGGGGCCGCCCGGCTGGGTCGGCGTCCCGGGGGTGACCGGGCCGGTCGTGCCGCAGGTGCCGGAGCCGTTGCCCAGCAGGCCGATGCCGTTGCCGCAGACGGTCACGGGGACGTCCACGTCGAGGCCCGGGCCGTCCGTGCCCGGTCCGCCGGTGCCGGGACCGCCGGTGCCGGGGGTGCCGGGCGCCGGGGTGCAGGTGCCCGCGGCGTCGCCCAGGACGCCGAGGCCGTTGCCGCAGACGGTCACGGGCACGTCGACGTCCAGGAGCGGTCCGCCGGTGCCGGGACCGCCGGTGCCGGGGGTGCCGGGCGCCGGGGTGCAGGTGCCCGCGGCGTCGCCCAGGACGCCGAGGCCGTTGCCGCAGACGGTCACGGGCACGTCGACGTCCAGGAGCGAACCGCTCCCGCCGCCGGGGGCGCCGGGGGTGCCGGGCGCCGGGGTGCAGGTGCCCGCGGCGTCGCCCAGGACGCCGATCCCGTTGCCGCACACCGTCACGGGGATCGAGACGCCGAGCAGGCCGCCGTCGGTGCCGGCGGGCGCCGGCGCGGTGCCGGACGCCGTGGCCTCGCCGAGGACGCCCACGGCGTTCCCGGCGACGGTCACCGGCACGCTGACGTCCGCCGGCTCCTGTGCCGGCGCGGACGCCGGCGCCTGCGTCGCCGTCGTGCCCAGCAGGCCGACGCCGTTGCCGCCGACGGTGACCGGCACCGACACCGACACCGCGCCCAGGTCCACGCCGATGTCGGCGTTCAGCGCGGGCAGGTCGATCCCCGGTGCGGGGACGTCGCCGAGGACGGCGATCGCGTTGTCGGTCACGGTGACCGGCACGGTGACGTCGAGGCCGTCGTCCGCGGACGCGACCCCCGTTCCGACGGCCCACAGGCCGCCGGTGAGCAGCGCGGCCTCGAGGCCGCGACGGATCCAGGTGTTCACGAGAGTTCTCCTGACTGGGTGAGTGCCCCCGGTCCCGGACGGGACGGCGGGGATGGGCGCTGGCCGGCGGTGGAGCCGGCGGCGCGGCACTCAGTCGGGAGAGGTGGCGGGGTCCTCGGGGGTGTCGAGGGAGGGCGCCGAGCGGTCGGCGCGCACGCCGGACCGGGAGTCGTCGTCGACGGGGGACCCGTCCGACGCGAGGGCCGCCGGCGGCAGGTCGGTGCCCGAACCGGCTCCGGCGGACGACGGGGCGGGGCCCGCCGGGGGCAGCGCCGACGGCCCGGCCGGCAGCTGCACCGGAGCGAGGGGCGCGCCCGCGTCGCCGAGGAGGCCGGCAGCGGCAGCGGGGCCGGCCGCGGCGGGAGCGGAGGACGTGCTGCGGACCGGGCCGACGACGGAGGCGCCGTCGCCGGACGAGGCCGCCGGGGGAGCGTCGACCACCGCGGAGGCGGACACGGACGTCGGAGCCGCCACCTCGACCGCAGGCGCAGCCGGCGGGGCGGAGGCGGACGGCGAGGGGACGGCCCCGGGCAGCGCGCCCACCGCGTCGAGGACGGGCTCGACCACCGCGTCGACCACCGGAGCGGCGGGGGTGCGGTCGAGGACCTCGAGCACGGGCGTCGTCACCGCGTCGACCACCGGGACGACGACCTGGTCGACCACCGGGACGACGACCTGGTCGACCACCGGGGCGACGACGCGGTCGACCACCGGGGTGATGACGCGGTCGGCCACCGGGGCGACGACCTGGTCGACGACCGGCCGGACGGGGGGAGGCACGAGCTCGCGGACGGGCGGCACGGCGTCGACCACCGCGCCGGTCACGTCCGCCGCAGCGGTCACCGTGCCGGTCAGCAGCCCGGGGGCCGGCGCCTCCTCCGCCGAGGCGGACGCGGAGACCTGCCCGGCCAGCCACAGGCCGGCACCGAACCCGACCACCGCGACGCCCCGGACGAGGGCACGACGGAGCCCGGGGGCCCCGCTGCTGCGCTCGTCCATGCCGGCTCCTCGCTGTGATCGGTCCACTGCAAAGCGTGACGCGTGCTGACGGCCGGCGCGAGCCGGAATCCGTCCCCCGATCGGGTGGTCCCTTGCGACGGACCGGTCACACCCCGTTATCAGCGGCTGCGAGCGCTGTGTCACGTGAAACGCGTGAGGCGGGATGGCAGGGTGCCGGACGTGACCGGCAACGCCCGCGAGGTCCTCTGGCGGCCCACCCCCGAGTCCATCGGCGCCACGCGCCTGGCCGAGTTCGCGGCCCGGGTGCAGCAGCGCCGCGGCGTGGACCTCGGCGATCCTCTGGGCTACGACCGGCTGTGGCGCTGGTCCGTCGAGCACCTCGACCGCTTCTGGGCCGAGGTCGCCGACTGGAGCGGCGCGCTGCCGGGCGTGCCGGACGACCGCGTCCTCGGCCGGCGGGACATGCCGGGCGCCGAGTGGTTCCCCGGTGCCAC
Organism: Trujillonella endophytica; assembly: GCF_019799905.1. Lineage (GTDB taxonomy): Bacteria > Actinomycetota > Actinomycetes > Mycobacteriales > Geodermatophilaceae > Trujillonella > Trujillonella endophyticus_A. The sequence goes on from NZ_JABGCI010000001.1 coordinate 390,449, forward strand.
GGTCAACTACGCCGAGCAGGCGCTGCGATCGGCGTCCGACGCGCACCCCGCCCTCGTCGCGGTCACCGAGGAGACGTTGGCCGGTGACGCCGAGCCCGTCGAGATCTCCTGGGCCGAGCTCCGCGGGCGGGTGGGCGCCTTCGCCGCGACGCTGCGCCGGCTCGGTGTGCGGCGCGGCGACCGGGTGGCCGGTTACCTGCCCAACGTGCCCGAGGCCGTCGTCGCCTTCCTCGGTGCGGCGTCGATCGGGGCGGTGTGGTCGTCGTGCGCGCCGGACTTCGGCACGCGCAGCGTCCTGGACCGGTTCGCGCAGATCGAGCCGACGGTGCTGGTCGCCGTCGACGGTTACCGCTTCAACGGCCGCCCGCACGACCGGCGGGAGGTCGTCGCCGAGCTGCGCGCGGCGCTGCCCAGCGTGCGGACGACGATCGCCGTCCCCCGGCTGTTCCCCGGCGAGCTGCCGGACGGCGGCCCCGGCGAGGTGCTCGCCTGGGACGACGCCGTGGCCGACGAGCAGGAGCCCGAGTTCGAGCCCCTGCCCTTCGACGCCCCGCTGTGGATCGTCTACTCCTCGGGCACCACCGGGCTGCCCAAGGGGATCGTGCACGGCCACGGCGGCGTCGTCCTCGAGCAGTGGAAGCAGCTGGCCCTGCACGGCGACGTCCGCCCCGGTGACCGCTTCTACTGGTACGCCTCCACCGCCTGGATCATGTGGAACATCGCCACCTCGGCGCTGCTCGTGGGCGCCACCGTGGTCGTGCACGACGGGGCGCCGGCGTACCCGGCGGTCGACGCCCAGTTCGCCCTCGCCGCGCGCACCGGCGTCACCTACCTCGGCACCAGCGCCGGTTACCTGACCGCCTGCGAGAAGGCCGGCATCCGCCCCGGCGACACCCACGACCTGTCCCGCGTCCGCGCCATCGGCTCCACCGGCTCGCCGCTGCCGGCCTCGACGTTCTCCTGGGTGTACGACGCGGTGCGCAGCGACGTCTTCCTCGGCTCGCTGTCGGGTGGCACCGACGTCGCCACCGGCTTCATCGGCAGCTCGCTGCTCCTGCCGGTCACCGCCGGAGAGCTCCAGCGGCCCATGCTGGCCGTGGCGGCCGCGGCCTGGGACGAGCAGGGGCGGCCGGTCGTCGGCGAGCTGGGGGAGCTCGTGGTGACCGAGCCGATGCCCTCGATGCCGCTGTACTTCTGGGCGGACCCCGACGGCACCCGCTACCGCGAGGCCTACTTCGAGCCGTGGCCGGGCGTGTGGCGGCACGGCGACTGGCTCGAGATCACCGAGCGCGGCACCTGCGTGATCACCGGCCGGTCGGACTCCACCCTCAACCGCGGCGGCGTGCGGATGGGCACGGCCGACATCTACGCCGCCGTGGAGCCCATCCCGGAGATCGCCGACTGCGTGGTGCTCGGCGTGGAGCAGCGGGACGGCGGCTACTGGATGCCGCTGTTCGTCCAGCTCGCGGCCGGCGCCGAGCTCACCGACGACCTGGTGGCGCGCATCCGCGAGGCCATCCGGACGCAGGCCAGCCCGCGCCACGTGCCCGACGAGGTGATCGCCGTGCCCGCGGTGCCCCACACCCGGACCGGCAAGCGGCTGGAGGTGCCGCTCAAGCGGCTCTTCCAGGGCGTCGACCCGCAGAAGGCGGTGAACACCGGCGCGGTGGACGACCCCGCGGCGGTGGACCACTACGTCGCGCTGGCCCGGGAGCGCGGCACCCGCTGAGCGTCACCGCGGGAAGGGGCCGCGCAGTACGGCCCACTGCAGGAGCAGCACGGTCTTGGCGTCGGCGATCCGGCCGTCGTCCACCATCGCCAGCGCCTCGTCGAGGCCGAGCTCGAGCACCTCGATGTCCTCGCCCTCCGCCACCAGCCCGCCGCCGGCCGACACCCGGTCGGCCGGGGTGTAGGGCGCGGAGAAGAAGTGCAGGCACTCGGTGACCGAGCCCGGGCTCATGTAGAGGTCGAAGACGTGCGTCAGCTCGCCCACCACGACGCCGAGCTCCTCCTCGGCCTCCCGGCGGATCGCGGCCACGGCGTCCTGGTCGTCGAGGAGACCGGCCGCCGCCTCCACGAGCATCCCGTCGGGATGGCCGTTGACGTAGGCGGGGTAGCGGAACTGCCGGGTGAGCAGGACGGTCCGCCGCTCGGTGTCGAACAGCAGCAGGGTGGCGCCGTCGCCGCGGTCGTAGGTCTCCCGCTGCTCGGTCGTCCAGCTCCCGTCGCGGCGGCGCTGGTCGAACGTGGTCCGCCGCAGCACGTGCCACCCGTCGGACAGCAGCTCCACGTCCCGGACGACGACGTCCGGGTTGCCGGTCAGGTCGCGCCCGGCCCGGTCCAGGCCGGTACGGCCGCGGGAGTCGGGGACGTCGACGCCGCGGACGCCGGTCGCCGCGGTCACCGGGCCACCGCCGGGACGTCGTCGACGCGGGTGTAGACCGCCGCGCCACGGGCCCGGGCGAGCTCGACCATCTCGTCGGACCCCGCCGAGGCGCCCGGCAGCCGCAGGACGGCGTCGCAGCGGGCGACCAGGCGGCGGCCCATCGGGTGGAACACCTCGTCGAACGCGGCGTCGCCGACCCGGGTGGACCCGGCGAGCCCGGCCAGCGGGAGGGCGAGGTCCTCGCCGTTGACGGCCAGGTGGCCCGCGCGGAACAGCGCGAGGCAGGCCTCCTGGATGGCCCGGTGGTTGGCCGCGATCAGCGCCGGGTCGTCGCCCGTGCCGCCGCGGTAGGGCCCGGCCACCAGGATCATCAGGGGTTCGTTCGCGGTCATGCGCAGACCACCTCCACGTCGGCGGATTCGAGGGCGGCGAGGGTGTCCTGCGCCACGGGGGAGAGCTGGGGGTCCCGGGCGCTGGAGTCGGTGACCAGCCGGCCGACCGCGCCGAGGGGGGCGACGGCCGCGAACGCGCGGACGCCGAGCTTGGCGGCGTCGGCCACCACGAGGGAGGTCCGCGCCTGCTCGAGGGCGACCTGCTTGACCGCGGCGTCCTCGAGGGTGAACTCCGTCCACCCGGCCTCGGCGCTGACCGCGCCGATGGACATCACGAACAGGTCGAAGGTGAGTTGGCGGAGCACCGCGGCGGTCAGCGGCCCGGCCAGGCTCTGCTCGCCGGGCCGGGACTCCCCGCCGACCACGAGCAGCCGGATGCCCGGCCGGTCCGCGAGCGCGGCGGCGACGGGCAGGCTGAGCGCGGCCACGGTGAGCGGACCCCGGTCGGTGGCGGCACGGTCGGCCAGCGCCCGGGCGACGTGCACCGTCGTCGTCCCGGCGTCCAGGAGCACGGTCGAGCCCGGCTCGACGAGGTCGGCCACCGCCCGGCCGAGCCGGTCCTTGACGGCGGACTGCCAGCCGGCCCGAGCGGCGAAGCCAGCCGCGGACTCCGGTTCCGCCACCGCCACGGCCCCACCGCGGACGCGCTCCACCAGGCCGCGCGCCTGCAGGGCGTCGAGGTCGCGCCGCACGGTCATCTCGGAGACACCGAGCCGGGCGGCCAGGTCGGCCAGCGAGACGCGGCCGGCGTTGCGCACCAGGCGCAGCGTCACGTCGAGTCGGTCGGGAACGGCCATGCGACGTTCCTAGCACAGCCGTGTGAGAAATGTGAGCTTCTTGTGAACCAGCGGTTGGGGAACGGTCGCCGGGTCTCCCCTGCCGTGACCTCGTCGTGTCCTGCCGGCGCCGCGCATCACCTTTGGGTGAGGCCCGCTCAGGTGCAGGGCCGCTGCCGCCGATGGGTTCGCGACGTCGTGTCGCAGGCGCCGCACCCGACCCAGGAGTTCCCCCCGTGCAACGCAGTGCCCTCGCCGCAGCCCGTCGTCGTGCCGCGGCGACCGTGGGGACGGTCGCCGTCCTCCTCTCCCTCGTGGCGGTGGGACCGGCGCGGGCGGAGACCCCTGGCGTCCCCGCGGACAGCGGCGGCACGGAGCCGGCGCCGCCCGCCCTCATCGAACTGCCGCCGGAGACGGGACCGGCCCCGGTGGAGGACGGCGCGCCCGTCACCGTCTCGGCGATCGCCGTGGTGGACGGCGAGGGTGAGGTCATCACCCGGCAGGCCGAGCCGACCGAGGTGGACGAGGTGACCGCCGAGCTGGCGGCGCAGCCCGGCGTCCTCGACGTGTCCGTGGAGACGCCCGTCTCCATCACCGGCACCGACATGTACCGGTACGAGCAGTGGGCCCTGGAGGACCTCCGGCTCCCCGACCTCCCGGCGGACGCCGCGGACGGCTCCGGTCAGCTCGTCGCCGTGCTCGACACCGGCGTCCTCGCCGCGCACGAGGACCTGGCAGGCCGGGTCCGCTGCGACCTCGGTGCCGACTTCGCCCCCGACGCGGCGTCCTACCCGGGCACGAACGGCTGCATCGACCCGCACGGCCACGGCACCCACGTCGCCGGGCAGATCTCCGCGGTGAGCGACAACGACCTCGGCATCGCCGGCGCCAGCAACGCCGAGATCATGCCGGTGCGCGTCCTCGGCACGAGCGGCGGCGGCACGTCCAGCTCGGTGGCCAACGGGATCATCTGGGCCGTCGACCACGGCGCCGACGTGATCAACATGAGCCTCTCCGGGCCGTACAACTCCGCCTACGACACCGCCGTGAAGTACGCCACGGACCGGGACGTCGTGGTGGTGGCGGCGGCCGGCAACAACCGCCAGGAGGGCAACGCCGTCGGCTACCCGGCGGCCTCACCCGGCGCCATCTCGGTCGCCGCGACGGACGAGTCCCGAGCCAGCACGTACTTCTCCTACTCGGGCCCGACCAACCTCATCTCGGCTCCGGGCTGGCAGATCCTCTCCACCGACCCGGCCTACGAGTACGTGTACCGCAGCGGCACGTCGATGGCGGCGCCGCACGTCGCGGCGGTGCTGGCCAGGCACCGGGACGCGTTCCCGTCGCACACCGAGGCGCAGATCCGGGACCTCGTCCGCAGCACGGCGATCGACATCGAGGCGGCGGGCTTCGACAACAACACCGGGTACGGGCTGATCGACGCCTACCAACTGGTCACGGGCGCGCAGGGACCCGCGCTGCTGCCGGGCGCCCCCGCCGGGGTGACCGCGGTGGCGGGCGACGGGCAGGTCGCCGTGACGTGGACGGCGGCGCCCGGAAACGGCAGCCCCGTGACCGGCTACCGGGTGACGGCGTCCCCGGGCGGAGCCTCCGCGACGACCGCCGGTGCGACCACCGCCACCCTGACGGGGCTGACCAACGGCACCGCCTACACCGTCACGGTGACCGCGACCAACGCGGTGGGGACCGGCCCGGCGAGCGCGGCGAGTGCCGCCGTGACGCCGACCGGGCCCCCGGGGGCGCCGACCGCCGTGACGGCCGTGCGCGGTGACGGGCGGGCGACGGTGTCCTGGTCGGCCGGCGCGACCAACGGCAGTCCGGTGACCGACTACTGGGTGGCGGCCTCTCCCGGTGGCGCGTACGCGCACACGACCGGCGCGACGACGGCGACGGTGACGGGTCTGACCAACGGCACCGCCTACACGTTCCGGGTCACCGCCCGGAACGCCGCGGGGACCGGCCCGGCGAGCGCGCCGAGCGCCCCGGTGACACCGCTCGCGCCGCCGCCCGCGCCGCGCACGCCGATCACGGTCGCCCACGAGGCCGCCGGTGGGGACGCCGGTCCGGCCGGCGCCCCGGTCACCGCAGAGATCTGCGGCCTGCGCGACGGCGGCTGCTACCGCGGGTTCGAGCGGGGCACCTACTACTGGTCGCAGGGCACCGGCGCGCACCTCGTCAGCGGCGCGGTGGCGGCCCGGTGGGCGGAGCAGCGGTGGGAGACCGGCCCGCTGGGCTACCCGACCGGGGGTGCGGTGTGCGCTCCCGCCGGCTGTGGGCAGCACTTCCAGGGCGGGTCCATCCACACCAGCACCGCCGGTGGCGCCCGCGCCGTGGTGGGGGCGATCCGCTCGGCGTGGACCGCGGCGGGCGCGCAGGCCGGCGCGGCGGGCTCCCCGACGACCGAGCACATCTGCGGGCTGCGCGACGGCGGCTGCTACCAGGGCTTCGAGCGCGGCACCTACTACTGGACGGCCGCCACCGGGGCGCGCCTGGTCAGCGGCGTGGTCGCGCAGCGGTGGGGCGCGCAGCGCTGGGAGGCCGGGCCGCTCGGATACCCGACGACGGACACGGTGTGCGGTCTGCACGGCGGGGGCTGCTTCCAGCACTTCCAGACCGGCTCGATCTTCTCCAGCACCGCCGGTGGCGCCCGGGTGGTCTCCGGTGCGATCCGCGACCGGTGGGCGGCCACGGGCTGGGACTTCGGCTCGCTGGGCTACCCGACGACCGAGCAGGTCTGCGGGCTCCGCGCCGGCGGCTGCTACCAGGGCTTCGAGCGCGGCACGGTCTACTGGTCGGCCGCCACCGGCGCCCACGACATCAGCGGCGTGGTCGCGGCCCGGTGGGCCGCGCAGCGCTGGGAGGCCGGGCCGCTGGGTTATCCGACGACGGACACGGTGTGCGGTCTGCACGGCGGGGGCTGCTTCCAGCACTTCCAGACCGGCTCGATCTTCTCCAGCACCGTGGGCGGCGCCCGGGTGGTGTGGGGTGCGATCCGCGACCGGTGGGCGGCCACGGGCTGGGACTTCGGCTCGCTGGGGTACCCGACGACCGAGGAGATCTGCGGCCTGCGCGACGGCGGCTGCTACCAGGGCTTCGAGCGGGGGACCGTCTACTGGTCGGGCGCCAGCGGCGCCTGGCCGGTGGCCGCGCCCGTGGCGGCGGCCTGGGGAGCGCAGGGCTGGGAGACCGGCCGGCTGGGCTATCCGGTGGGCGCGGCGGTCTGCTCGGCCGGCAGCTGCAGCCAGCGGTTCCAGGGCGGATCCGCCTCCTGGGCGTCGGGCACGACCGCCGTCCGGCTGACCCACTAGGCGCCGCATCGCGGCGTGATCCCGATCATGACCGCGGGTGAGGCTGCTCTGCGGGGGGCATGCCAGGCGGCCACAGTGTCGGGCAACGCCGGCCGAGCAGGGAGCGAGCGACGATGACGTCGAGCGACAGCGCCAGTCAGGGGACCGAACCGCAGGAGGCCCGTCCGCCGGACCTCCTGCCGCCGTGGCACACCCCCGAGCGGGAGCAGCTGCAGCTGCAGGCGCGCCGGTTCGCCATCGAGGAGGTGCTGCCGGTCGCCAACGAGCTGGACCCGCAGAAGGGGCTGATCCCGGCGTCGCTGCTGCAGCGGCTGGCCGACCTCGGCTACTTCGGGATCACGGTCCCCGCCGAACACGGCGGCCTGGGGCTGGGCGTCTTCGAGTACTGCATGGTGTCCGAGGAGCTGGCCCGCGCCTGGATGAGCACCGCGAGCATCCTCGCCCGCGCGCAGGGCCTGGGGACGACCCTGGCCGACCCCGACCGCCGCCGCGAGCTGCTCCGGCGCAGCGCCCGGGGCGAGTGGATCGGCGCGATCGCGCTGTCGGAGCCCGACGCCGGCTCGGACCTGGCCGGCGTCAGCACCCGCGCCGTCCGCGACGGCGACGAGTGGGTCGTCACCGGCCACAAGCGTTGGTGCGGCAACGCCGAGGCCGCCGACTTCATCCAGGTGCTGGTCCGCGAGCGCGACGCGGAGGAGGGCGAGCCGCGCTCCCGCGGCCTGCGGACCCTGCTGCTGGAGAAGGAGCGCGGCGAGTTCCCCGAGGGCCTGTCCGGCCACCCGATCGACAAGGTCGGCTACCACGGCTTCCTCACCTGGGACCTCACCTTCGACGGCGTCCGTATCCCGGCCGAGAACGTGCTGGACGACGCCAACGCAGCTGGCGGGGAGGGTGAGGAGGCGGCCCGCGCGGGGATGCGCAAGGCCAAGGAGTTCCTGGACACCGCCCGCGTGCACACCGCGGCCCGCGCCGTCGGCCTGGCCCGCGCCGCGCTGGAGGACTCCGTCCTCTACCTGCAGGAGCGCGAGCAGTTCGGCCACCCGATCGCCGACTTCCAGGCGCTCCGCTTCGCCGTCGCCGAGATGGCCGCGCAGATCGAGCAGAGCCGCGCCTTCTACCGCCAGGTCGCGCACCTGCTCGACCTCGGCGTCCCCTGCGAGCGGGAGGCCGCGATGGTGAAGCTGGAGGCCACCGAGATGGCCGTCCGCGTCACCAACCAGGCGATGCAGCTGCACGGTGGCAACGGCTACACCACCGAGCGGCAGGTGGAGCGGCACTGGCGCGACGCGCGGCTGACCACGATCTTCGAGGGCACCAGCGAGATCCAGAAGCGGATCATCAGCGACCGGATGCTGCCCCGCTCCCCCCTCGCCTGACGTCGGAGTCGCTGGGGTGCGGGAGGTGCGCTCCAGCGACTCCGACGTGGCGGGTCAGCCGGTGAACGTCAGGTAGAGCAGCGACAGGTTGAGCGTGATGACGGCGGTCGCGACGGCGGAGGCGGCCACCGTCGTCCCGCGGCGGTTGACGTGCTCGCCCATGACGTCCCGCCGCGCGGTCAGCACCACCAGGGGCACCAGGGCGAACGGGATGCCCATCGACAGCACCACCTGGGAGACGACGAGCGCCGCGCTGGGGTCGGCGCCCAGGGCCAGTACGAGCACCGCCGGGATCACGGTGAGCACCCGGCGCAGCAGCAGCGGGATCCGCCGCCGGAGCAGCCCGCGCATCACCTCGGCGCCGGCCGCGCTGCCCACCGACGTCGACGCCAGCCCCGAGCCCAGCAGCGCGACGGCGAACAGCAGCGCGACGCCGGTGCCCAGCTCCGACGACATCAGCGCGTGGACGCCCTGGAGCGTGTCCGTGCCCGGGAAGCCCTGGAGGCTGGACGCCGCGACGACCAGCAGCGACAGGTTGAGCACGCCGGCGAGGACCAGCGCCGCGACGACGTCGCCCCGGGTCGCCGACAGCAGCCGGCCGAGCCCCAGCCCCTCGCCGCGGACGCCGAGCCGTGTCGTCGTCAGGCTCGAGTGCAGGTAGATCACGTGCGGCATGACCGTCGCGCCGATGATCCCCGACGCCAGCAGCACGCTGTCCGCCCCGGCGAAGGTGGGCACCAGGCCGCCGGCGAGGTCCCCGGCGTCGGGCGGGTCGACGAACAGGCCGGCCGTGAACCCGACCGCGATCAGCGCGAGGAAGCCCATGATCACGCGCTCGAGCGCCCGCTGGCCGCGGGCGTCGCCCACCCGGAGCACGACCAGCGAGACCGCGGCGGTGAGCACCGCCCCGAGCACCAGCGGGACGTCGAACAGGATGGCCAGGGCCAGTGCCCCGCCGACCACCTCGGCCAGGTCCGTCGCGACCGCGATCGCCTCGGCCTGCAACCAATAACCCAGCCGGGCCGGCGTCCGCAGCCGGTCGCCCAGCTGCTCGGGCAGCGAGCGACCGGTGACCAGCCCCAGCTTGGCCGACAGGTACTGCACGAGCACGGCCATCACGTTGGCGAGGACCACGACCCACACGAGCGTGTAGCCGTACCGCGCCCCCGCGGTGACGTTGGTGGCCACGTTGCCGGGGTCGACGTACGCGACCGCGGCGATGAAGGCCGGCCCCAGCAGCGCCAGGCGGCGCGTTCGGTGCAGCAACAGGACTCCTCGACTGGCCGGGACGGCAGGGGAGAGCGTGCCAGAGCGGAGCAAGTATTCGTTCCGTCCGGGACGGCGGTCGGGTAGCTTCCGGACGTGCGGACGGCTGTCATGCGGGTGGTCATCGACGCGGACGGCGAACTCGGGCCGGACGCGTACGAGGCCGGTCTCGTCGCGCTCCGGGAGGCCTCGGTCGAGGTCGTCGCCAGCCCGCCGGCGCACCTCCCGGAGCGCGCCCGCGAGGTCGAGCTGATCCTCGACGAGGCGCAGCTGGCCGAGCGGGACGACTACGTCGCCCTGTGCTCGAAGGCGTTCGGCCTGCCGGCGGCGCCGGGTGTGGTCACCTTCATCAGCCGGGGGACCGACGAGGACGCGCGCGGCGTGCTGGCCGGGTTCGGCCTCGACGCGCCCGTCGAGCGGTTCCTCGAGGGCGACGACGAGGTGGTGCGCGTCGTCCTCGACCGCGAGCAGTCCCGGCGCGTGCCCGAGGGACGGCTGCACACCGCGCTGGAGGCGGCCCTCAACGCCGAGGTGCGCATCGTGGTCGCGGACCCGGTCGCGGCCGACGCCGCGGTGCCCGCGTCGTCAGCCGCGGAGGGCGCCTCGTAGCAGCGCGGCGCGCAGGAAGGCGTGCGCGCGTGCCGTCCCGGTGCGTGCGTGCTGGTGGAACGGCAGCCACAGGACGGAGCGGATGTGCAGAGCCATGTCGGGCACCGTGCGCAGCGCGCCGTCCGCCGCGCCCCCGAGCAGGAGGTCCTCCAGGGCCCGCAGCCGCGCCTGGGTCTGCAGGTAGTAGTCGTGGAACGGGCTGGACGTGGCCTCCCGCCCGCTCCAGCCGTAGCGGAGGATGCAGGACTCGGCCTCGAACCGGCGGCTCGCGTGCACGAACACGCGGACCAGGCCGTCCAGCGTCTCCACCTCGGTCGACCCGGCGGAGAAGACCGCGCCGAACGCCTCGCCGAGCTGTCCCGAGTAGCGGGCCAGGACCTCGCCCAGCAGCGCCTCCTTGGACTCCACCCGCCGGTACAGCGTGCCCATCCGCACGCCCGCGGCCGCGGCGATGTCCCGGACGGTCGTCGCGTCGTAGCCGCGCCGGGCGAACTCGGTGCGGGCCGCGGCCACGATGCTGTCGCGGTCGCGCGGGTCGCCGGGCCGGTCCCCGCCGCGCCAGGCGGCCAGGGCCTCCACCGCCGCGCGGGAGGCGGCCGAGGCGTCGAGCTCGGCGTCCGGCGGGCAGTCGGTGGTGACCCCCTGCAGCAGGACGTCACACAGCTGCCCGGCCAGCGCCCGTGGGTCGCGGTCACCGGGGTAGCTGCCGGGCGCGTCCAGCGTCGCCTGCTGGAACGCGAACCGCAGCAGCGCCGGGTCGGCCCCGCCCTCGTGCGCCGGAGCCCCGCTCCCCGACCGGAGCCCGTCCACGGCGTCCCGCCAGGCGTGCTCGAGCGCGGCGGTCGGCAGCCGCATCGCCTCGCGCAGGCGCGCAGTGGCCACGGTCGGGGGCTCGAAGGCCCGCAGCCGGACGGCGGCGGCGTGGGTGAACGTGAGCGCCATGACGTCGGCGGTCAGCTGCCGCACCCGCTGCTCCGCTGCGGGGCCCGGCTCGGGCGGGTCACCCACGGCGGCCGCCGCCACGTCGCCCAGCGCCGCGCTGAACGCCGTCAGCAGCTCGGCGGCGATCTGCTCCTTCGACGCGAAGTGGTGGTAGAGGCTGCCCGGCAGCACCCCCACGGCGTCGGCGATGTCGTTCATCGTCGTGCCCGCGTAGCCGGACGCCTCGAACAACCGGGCGGCGGTGTCGCGCACGGCCTGGGCGCGGGCGCTGTCGCCGGGCGCCGTGCGCCCCGCGGTCCCCTGGGCGCCGGCCATGCCGTCGAGTATGGCCGCCGCCGTGCCCGCTCCGGCGCCGCGGTGCGCCGCGTCCCACGGATCACCCGATGTGTCGACACGAGGAGAGGTGCAGGTGGCTGAGACAGAGGTCAACGGCGGGATCGTCGTCCACGAGTTCGTCGGTCCGGAGGACGGCGAGGTGGTGGTGCTGACGCCCGGCGGGCGGTTCAGCAAGGACTACCCCGGCGTCCGGGAGCTGGCCGAGGGGATCGCCGAGGGCGGCAAGCGGGTGCTGCTGTGGGACCGCCCCAACTGCGGCGCCTCCGACATCCAGATCTACGGCAAGTCCGAGTCGCACATGCGGGCGGAGACCCTCGGCCTCCTGCTGGAGGAGCTGGGCATCGAGGAGGTGGTCAAGCTCGGCGGCTCCGGCGGCGCCCGCGACTCGATCGTCTTCGCCCTGATGTACCCGGAGAAGGTCACCCGGCTGGGCCTGTGGAACATCGTGGGCGGCAACTTCAGCACGATGTCGCTCGCGGGCGTCTACATCCTCAACGAGCTCCGCACGGTCTGGGCCAAGGGCATCGAGGGGATCATCGGGCTGGAGGGCCTGGCGGGCGGCTGGACGGACCTGATCGCGGCCAACCCGCGCAACGCCGACCGGCTCCGCGCGATCGGCGCCGAGCAGTTCGAGCGGGTGATGAACCGCTGGCTGGATGCGTTCATCCCCAAGCCGAACGAGCCCATCCCGGGGGTCACCGAGTACGAGCTCGGCGAGATCACGGTGCCGACGCTGATCATCCGGCCGGGGATCGAGGACCACGACCACCCGCCGACGACGTCCTTCCGCGTGCACACGCTGATCAAGGGCTCGCGGCTGATCGAGCCGCCGTGGCCCGAGGACGCCTGGGAGCAGGGCGCGCGGGACCGCGAGGCCGGCACCGGCGGCATCTTCCAGTCCTGGGTGCTCGCCGCTCCGACGTTCGTCGACTTCATCGACGGCAAGGAGGCGGGGGTGGCGACCACCGTCGCCTGGAACGGCGCACCGATCGGCTGACGGAGGCGGCCGCGTGCCCGGGGGCTCCCGGGCACGCGGACCCCCGTCCCGGCTTGTGAGGGTCGTCACCACCGCGTTACGGTGGGCGGAGCAATCATTTGGTCCGGGTGGAGGCCGCCCGTACCGGGGAGGACGCGCGTTGGGTTCCGAGAGTCAGCCGGTGGTCGACGCCAGCGTGCACGTGTTCTTCGCCAACGACGCCGACCTGCGCGGGTACCTGCACGAGCCGTTCAAGAGCCGCGGGTACCCCGACGTCGACGTGGCCTGGTTCGCCCCGCCGGACGGCGTCCGCTACGCGCCGGGCACGGAGGCCGAGGCCGAGACCACGGGCCGGGCCTTCGGCGGCGCCGTCTCCACGGTGAAGGGCCACCCGGGCTCGGACCCGGAACTGGTGGGCCGGCAGCTGTTCGAGGAGCGCGGCGTCGACGTCGCCGTCCTGCACCCCATGTCCAACGCCGGGATCCTGCCCGACTGGCACCTGGGCAGCGCGATCTTCGCCGGCTACAACCGGATGCTCGTCGAGCGCTGGCTGGACTCGGGCACCTACGCCGACCGCTTCCGCGGCACGATCCGCGTGAACCCCAACGACATCGACGGCGCGGTGCGGGAGATCAACCGCTGGAAGGACCACCCGCGGGTGGTGCAGATCGGCCTGCCGATGCAGACCCAGCACCCCTACGGCCGGCCGTACTTCCGGCCGCTGTGGCGCGCCGCGGTCGAGGCCGGCCTGCCGGTCGCCGTCCACATCGAGATGGGCGTGGGCATCACCCACCCGCCGACCCCGTCGGGCATCACCCGGACCTTCTCGCACCTGACCGCCTACCAGCCGATGACGTTCGTCTGGCACCTGCTCAACATGATCGCCGAGGGCGTGTTCGAGGAGTTCCCCGAGCTGCGGATCGTGTGGGCCGACGGCGCCGCGGACATGCTGACGCCGTTCATCTGGCGGATGGACTCCTTCGGCCGGCCGCACCTGGAGCAGACGCCCTGGGCGCCGAAGATCCCCAGCGCGTACCTGGCCGAGCACGTGTACTTCGTGCACGGCGCGCTCGACGGTCCCGGCGCCGACGCCGAGTTCGCCGACGAGTGGCTGCGCATGACGGGCAAGGAGGACCACCTGCTGTTCGGGTCGAGCTACCCGGACTGGCAGATGCACTCGCCCGACGACCTCCCGCGGGCCTGGACGCCCGAGCAGCGGGAGAAGGTGCTGTGGCGCAACGCGGCCCGGCTCTACGGCTTGGAGACCCCCGTCCCCGCGTCCGCCTGAGGCGCACCCCCGACCGTCCGGCAGCGACGAGAGGAACCCGGCATGACCATCGAGATGCAGCGCCCGAAGACGCTCTCCACCGAGACGACGGAGGTGCGGGTCGTCGACAGCGACATCCACCCCACCCCCAAGCGCGGTGAGCTGACCCCGTTCCTGCCGGCGAAGTTCCGGAGCCTGTTCGAGAACCGGGCGACCGGCGCGGGCAGCCCCGTCTACTACGACGCCCCCGACTTCGCGCACTCCTTCGCGATGCGGACGGACTCGTTCCCGGCCGACGGGAACTTCGCCGGCTCCGACCCCGACCTGATGTTCCGCCAGGTGGTCATGGAGGCCGGCTGCGACGTCCTCATCCTCGGCCCGCTCAACGGCGGCGGCCAGACCGAGGAGGAGCACCACGCGGTCACCCAGGCCACGAACGCGTGGCAGGACGCCTGCTGGCTCGACAGCGAGCACAACTGGCACCAGCGCTACCGCGGCTCGATCGTCGCCGCGATGGAGCACCCGGAGGCCGCCGCCCGCGAGATCGAGCACTGGGCCGGCCACCCCTGCATGTCGCAGGTCCTGATCGGCGCCGAGCTCCGCCCGGCGTGGGGCGACCCGCAGTACGACCCGGTCTGGGAGGCCGCGACCCGCAACGGCCTGCCGGTCGCCTGCCACCTCGGCCGCGGTCAGCACAACGAGCTGCCGATGTCGCCGGTCGGCTTCATGACCTACAACCACGACCTGATGGTCAGCTACTCGATGCTGGCCGCGAACCAGGTGATGAGCCTGGTGTTCGACGGCGTCTTCGACCGGTTCCCGGACCTGCAGATCGTCTTCATCGAGCACGCCTTCAACTGGCTGCTGCCGCTGATGTGGCGGATGGACGCCGTCCACGCCAAGCGCGGCCCGGAGAACGGCCTCAAGCGCAAGCCGTCGGAGTACGTCAAGGACCACATCTGGTGCACGACGCAGCCGCTGGACATGCCGGAGGACAAGCTCGAGTTCACCCGCGCGCTGGAGTGGATGGAGGCCGACAAGCTGCTGCTGTTCTCGTCGGACTACCCGCACTGGACCTTCGACGACCCGCAGTGGGTGCGCAAGCACCTGCCCCTGCACATGCAGGACAAGATCATGTACCAGAACGCCCTCGAGGTCTTCAAGAACGTCCCCAGCACCGTCCCGGCGCTGCCCGGGCAGAAGCGGCCCCTGTAGTGCGGGAGCGCTCGACCGTACGGACCCCGCTCGCGCGGGGTCGGGAACACGTGGTGGCGACGGTCGACGAGATCGCGCCGGGTGAGCACAAGGTCGTGCCGATCGGGCGCTGGGGCGTCGGCGTCTACAACGTCGACGGCCGGTTCTACGCGATCGCCAACTACTGCCCGCACGAGGGCGGCCCGCTGTGCTCGGGGCGCACGCACGGCCTCACCGTCGTCGACCCGGAGCGGCCGGGCGGCGCGGCGGAGTCGCGGGCCGGCGAGTTCATCTACTGCCCCTGGCACCAGTGGGGCTTCGAGCTGGCGACCGGCACCACCGCGGTGAAGCCGGAGTGGAGCATCCGCACCTACCCGGTGCGGGTGCAGGGCTCCGACGTCATCGTCACCGCCTGACGAGGGGGCCGGCGGGCGCGCTCGCGCCCGCCGGTCGCCCCACCCGTCCCGTTCCCCGATCCGTCCCGGCCTGCCGGGCGAGCCCGGAGGCCCCCACCATGACCCTGGCGACAGACGCGCCGGTCACCCCCGCCGTCGCCGCCCACCCGGACGTCGAGAGCCGGCTGCTGATCGGGGGCGGGCAGCGGGAGGACCTCGCCGCGTACCGGGCGGCCGGCGGCTACGCGGCCGTCGATGACGCCGAGCGGCTGCTCGACGAGGTGGACGAGGCCGCGGTCCGCGGCCGCGGCGGCGCCGCGTTCCCCATCGCGACCAAGATCCGCACCGTCCGCGGCGGTCGTGGCGTGCCCGTCGCCGTCGCCAACGGGGAGGAGGGCGAGCCGGCGTCGGTGAAGGACCGGTGGCTGCTGCGCACCCGCCCGCACCTGGTGCTCGACGGCCTGCGGCTGGCCTCGCTCATGGTCGGCGCGGACGAGCTGCACGTGTACGTGTCCGACCCCGCCTCGGCGGAGTCGGTGACCCGCGCCCTCGAGGAGCTGCGCGGCGCCGGGGTCTGGGACGCCGAGGTGGCCGTCACGCTGGTCGAGCCGACCTACGTGGCCGGCGAGGAGACCGCGGCCGTCCAGGCGATCGACGGCGGCCCCGCCCTCCCGACCGACAAGCCGCCGCGGCCCTTCGAGGCGGGCGTGAAGGGCCGGCCCACGCTGGTCAGCAACGTCGAGACGCTGGCCAACCTGCCCCTGGTGCAGCGGCTCGGCGCGACCGGGTACCGCGGGCTCGGCACCTACGCCTCGCCGGGCACGTTCCTGCTCACGCTCAGCGGGTGCGCCGCCACGGGGTTGTACGAGGTGCCCTTCGGTGTGACCCTGACCGCGGTGCTGACCTGGCTCGGCGAGGACCCGGCGCAGGTGGACGGCGTCCTGATGGGCGGCTACTTCTCCGGCGTCCTGGGCCGGCAGGTACTCGACGTGCCGCTGGAGTACGACGCGCTCAAGGCCCTGCACAGCGGCCTCGGCTGCGGCGCCGTCGGGGTGCTGTCGGCCGGGACCTGCCCGGTGGAGGTCTCCGCCGCCGTCATGGCGTACTTCGCCCGGGAGAACGCCGGCCAGTGCGGCTCCTGCTTCAACGGCACCGCCGCGATGAGCGCCGTCCTCGACGCGCTGCGCGACTCCCGCGCCGAGGCCGAGGACGTCGAGCGGCTGACCGGCTGGTCGGTCCGGCTCCGCGGTCGAGGCGCCTGCGGCACGCTCGACGGGGCGACGAACGTCGCGGCCGCCCTCCTGCGCGAGTACCCCGACGCCGTCCGCACCCACCTGGACGGCACGTGCGCCACCTGCGGCGCGGCCGACGAGCAGCCGGTGCCGGCCGCACCGTTCGCCGTCGCCCCGCCGACGGCGGCCTGACGCCGCACCCGCTCGCCGAGGAGGACCGCCGTGAAGATCAAGCTCGACCGGACCAAGTGCGACGGCTTCGGCGCGTGTGCCCGCTGGGCGCCCGAGACGTTCGACCTCGACGACTGGGGCTACGTGTCGCTCACCCACGCGGGGAACGTGGCGCCCGAGCACGAGGACGGCGTGCGGCGGGCGCTGCTCGACTGTCCCGTGCACGCCATCACGGAGCTGCACACCGTCGCGGAGGTCGACGCCACGCGCTGACCCGGCGGTGCGGCCGGCGCCCGACCGGCCCCTGACCGGCTCCCACCGGCTCCTGACCGGCGCCGAAACGGCGCGGACCCGTCGCGACGCCGTCCTCCCCCGGTCACCGGGCGGACACGTGCCGCGCCGACCCTGCCGGGTGTCGGGCCCGTCCGGGGCCCGCCGGCGCCCGAGGGGTCCCCCGTGACCGCAGTCGTGTCCGCACCCGTGCCCACACCCGTACCCGCAGCCGTGCCCACCCGACCCGAGCCGCCGGTGGCCGGCCTGCGGGTCGCGGTCGTCGCCGAGACCTTCCGGCCGGCCGTCAACGGCGTCGTGAACTCCGTCGTCCGCGTCGCCGACCACCTGAGCGTCCGCGGGCACGACGTCGTGGTGGTCGCCCCCAGCGGCGAGTCCTACACCAGCGACTGCGGTGCCCCCGTCGACGTGGTGCGCGTGCCGGCCATGCGCCTGCCGGGCTACCGCGGGCTGGCGGTCGCGCGTCCGGGGCTCGACCTCACCGACACGCTGCGCCGGCTGCGGCCCGACGTCGTGCACCTGGCCTCGCCGGCCCTGCTCGGCGCCGCGGCGGGCCGGGCGGCGCGGGCGCTCGGCATCCCGGTCGTCGCGGTCTACCAGACCGACCTGGCCGCGTTCGCCCGCCGCTACCACCTGCCCGGGGGCGCCGCGCTCGCCGACCGGCTCGTCCGGCACGTGCACGGGACGGCCGGGCTCACCCTCGTGCCCTCGTCGGCCACGGCCGCCGTCCTGCGCAGCCGGGGGATCGCGGACCTCGCCCTGTGGGCGCGCGGCGTGGACGGCCGCCAGTTCGACCCCCGGCGCCGCGACCATGCGCTGCGGGCCCGGCTCGCGCCCGGCGGCGAGCTGCTGGTCGGCGTGGTCGCCCGGCTGGCCGTGGAGAAGCGGCTGCACCTGCTCGCCGCGGTGGACCGGCTGCCGGGCGTGCGCCTCGTCGTGGTCGGGGACGGGCCCTGCCGGCGCCGCCTGGAGCGGGTGCTGCCGCGCGCGGAGTTCACCGGCCAGCGGACGGGCGCGGACCTCGGCCGGCTGGTGGCCTCGCTGGACCTCCTCGTGCACCCGGGCCGGGACGAGACCTTCTGCCAGGCGGTGCAGGAGGCGCTCGCCGCGGGTGTGCCGGCGCTCGTGGCCGCCGCCGGCGGGCCGCTGGACCTCGTCCGGCACGGCCACAACGGCTGGCTGTGGAGCGGGGACGACCCGCGCGTGCTGGCCGCGATGGTCGCGGGCCTGCGCGACGACCGGCTCGCGCTGCGGGCGGCGGCGGCGCGGGCCCGCCGCTCCGTCGTCCACCGGACCTGGGCGCGGGTCGGCGACGAGCTGATCGGTCACTACGCCCGCGTCCTGGGCGGCGCCGCGCCGACGGCGGCCGCCGTCGCCTGAGCCACGCCCCCTCGACGAGATCTGCACACTCGCCGGCATCAGCGCCCGATGGCGGCGACTGTGCAGATCTCGACGCTCAGGGCAGGCGCAGGACGCGGGCCTCCCAGGGGCGCAGCGTCGGGCCGGCGTCGGGGAGGTTCCCCAGCACGAGCTCCGCCCCCGCCGCGTCGGGCAGCAGACCGGCCAGGTCGTGCGGGGTCGCGCTCAGGTTGCAGACGACGAGCAGCGTCTCGCCGTCCAGCGAGCGGGTGAACGCGTACACGTCGGAGTGGTCGGGCAGCAGCATCGTGAAGTCCCCGACCGCCACGACCGGCAGCTCGTGCCGCAGCCCGATCAGCCGCTTGTGATGGGCGAACACCGAGGTCGGGTCGGCGCGCTCGGCCTCGGCGTTCCACTCCGCCGCGTCGGGGTTGACCGCGATCCACGGCGTCCCGGCGGTGAAGCCGGCGTTCGGCGAGGGGTCCCACTGCACCGGCGTGCGGGCGTTGTCCCGGCTCATGGTCCGGAGCGCGGCCAGGACGGCGGCCGCGTCGGCTCCCGCAGACACCGCGTGCACGTGGTGGTTGAGCGACTCGACGTCGCGGAACTGCTCCAGCGAGGTGAACGGGAAGTTCGCCATCCCCAGCTCCTCGCCCTGGTAGACGTACGGCGTCCCCCGGTGCAGGTGCAGCAGCGTGGCCAGGCAGGTGGCGGAGTCCCGCCGGTACCGCGGGGAGTCGTCGCCGAAGCGGGAGACCGCGCGCGGCTGGTCGTGGTTGTCCCAGTAGAGGGAGTTCCAGCCGACGTCGGCCAGGCCGGCCTGCCAGCGGCCGAACGAGGCCTTGAGGTCGCGCATCCGCAGGGGGTGGACGTCCCACTTCGACGTCCCGTGGTCCAGGCCGACGTGCTCGAACTGGAAGACCATGTCCACCTCGGCGCGGGCCGGGTCGGTGAACAGCCGGGCCTGCTCCACGGTCACGCCCGGCATCTCGCCGACGGTCAGGAAGGCGCCCTCCCGGCCGGCGAACACCTCGCGGTGCATCTCCTGGAGGAACTCGTGGATGCGCGGCCCGCAGAGGTAGGACGCCGACCCGTCGCCCCACGCCGAGCCCGGCAGCGGGGGCCCGTCGCGCAGGGTCCCGTCCGGGGCGACGTCCTTGCTGATCATGTTGATGACGTCCATGCGGAAGCCGTCGACCCCGCGGTCGAGCCACCACCGCATCATCGCGTACACCGCCTGCCGGACCTGCGGGTTCTCCCAGTTCAGGTCGGGCTGGCGGCGGTCGAACAGGTGCAGGAAGTACTCGCCGGTCGCCTCGTCGAGCTCCCAGGTCGGCCCGGAGAAGAACGACTGCCAGTTGGTCGGCTCGGCCCCCGGCGCGCCGGCCGCCATCCCGGCCCGCGGTGGCCGCCACCAGTACCAGTCGCGCTTGGGGTTCTCCCGTGAGGACCGCGACTCCACGAACCACGGGTGGGCGTCACTGGTGTGGTTGACCACCAGGTCCATGAGCAGCCTGATCCCGCGGGCGTGCAGCTCGGCGACCAGCCGGTCGAACGTCGCCAGGTCGCCGAACAGCGGGTCGATGCCCTGGTAGTCGCTGATGTCGTAGCCGTTGTCCGCCTGCGGCGAGGGGTACACCGGGGACAGCCAGAGGACGTCGACGCCCAGGTCGGCGAGGTGGTCCAGCCGCTGCAGGACGCCGCCCAGGTCGCCGATCCCGTCGCCGTCGGAGTCCATGAACGACCGCGGGTAGACCTGGTAGACGACGGCCCTGGTCCACCATGCCGCCTGCCCGCCCACCCGCGCGTCGGTCATCGCCCCAGCCCAGCACGTCCCTCGTCGGGCCGCATCCGCGACCCGGAGGAGATCCACCGGCGTTCCACCGGCGGATCTCCTCCGGATCGGCTCAGTGCCAGTCGCTGACCCGCACGTCCCGCGGGTCCGGCGCCCCGTTGCCGGTCTCGAGCAGCTGCTTGAGGCTCATCAGGTAGGTGCCCCACTTGGTGCTGCAGTGGTGCATGAACTCGACCGGCTCCCGCCACCCCTCGTGCCGGAACAGGACGATCGTCCAGTCGCCCTCCTGCCGGAGGTCCCACTGCACGCTCGTGCCGATCCACTCGTCGGGCCCGCCCACGACGTCCCAGCGCACCAGCCGGCCCGGGTCGAGCTCGGCGACCCGCATGTCGATCCCGCCCGGCCCGAACCGGAACTCGATCACGCCGCCGGGGTCGGTCTGTCCCGCCGTCTCCTCGGCCCACCAGCCGGACAGGCCGTCCAGCGTCGTGAGCGCCTCGTACACCTGCCGCGGCGAGGACTGCTCGACGCCGATGCGGTGGAGGATGTCTGCCATCTCCGTGCCTCTCTCTACGGGTCGTTCTCGGTCTGCTGGCCGTTCTCGTCCGCTCGGCGCCGGATCGTCTCGGCGATGCGCTTGATGCGCCGGAGGCGGGCGTCCCAGGCGTCGCCGACGGCGGCGAGCTGGGCGACGGCCCGGGCGAGCTGCGCCTCGTCGACGCGGAACTGCTTCTCGCGGCCGATGGCCGTGGCGTGCACCAGCCCGACCCGGTCGAGGACGACGAGGTGCTTGGCCACCGCCTGCCGTGTCACCGGCAGCCGCTCGGCCAGGCTGGTCGCCGTCCCGCCGCCGTCGCTCAGCAGCAGGTCGAGCATCCGGCGCCGGGTCGGGTCGCCGACCGCGGACCAGAGGTCGTCGTCCACCATCGCGCTCAGGCGCTCGCCCCGAGCCGGGCGGCGTACAGGGGCAGCCGCGGCAGGTAGTGGTCCCACCCGGAGACGTGGTCGGCGTGCTCGGCGGCCGCCTTCGCCTCGTCCCAGCCGCGCTCGCGGAAGCCGCTCTCGGTCATGCGCAGCCGCGTCCCCCGGCCGGCCGGCTCGAGCTCGAAGACGACCAGGAAGGAGTTGCCCGACGCGGCCGCCTCGCCCTCGGGGTGGGTCCACCGGAAGGAGAAGAGCCGCGGCGGCACGGCGTCCACCACCGTGAACCGCACCCAGGTGCGGTCCTGCGGGTCGGCACCGAAGCCGATCCGCCCCGACCCGCCCGGGACGGCCGGGAACTCCGCCTCGTCGGGCCACCACTCGCGCAGGTGCTCCGGGCTGCTCACCACGTCGAAGACCACCTCCGGTGAGGCGTCGACGTGGATCTCCCGCTCGATCGTGCCGTGTTCCATGCCGTCTCCCTCATTCGCAACGATTGGTTGCGGCTGAAGGTAGCGGCGCCGGGCGGAAAGCGCAACCACCGGTTGCGTAGCGGGTTCGGAGCCGGAGCTCAGCCGGACGTGTGGTGCACCGCCTCGACGTTGTTGCCGTCGAGGTCGCGGAAGAAGGCCCCGTAGTAGCCGGGGTGGTACTCCGGCCAGACCCGGGGCGCGTGCAGCAGCTCGACGCCGGCCTCGCGGGCGGCGGCGAACGCGACGTCCACCGCCTCCCGCGTCGGCGCCTCCAGGGCCAGGTGGACCGCCTGGGTGCCCGGATCGGTCAGGGGGCCGAGCCACAGGCGCGGCCGCCCGTCCGGTCCGCAGAGGCCCACGACGGAGCCGTGCGGGGCCTCCGCCCGGGTGAACTCGCGCACGCCGCAGGCGGCGAAGACGCGGGTGTAGAAGGCCGCGGCGGCGTCGACGTCGGCGACCTGCAGGGCCAGGTGGTCGATCACGGGGCGGACCGTAGCGCCGCCGCGCGTCGTCCGGAATGCGCGCGACCCGGTCGCGGCCCGGCTGCCGGCCGACGAGCTCGCGCACCCCCTGGACACCGCGCCGCTCGCGGCCGTGCCGGTCGACGAGCCGGTGGAGGAGCCGGCCACGGCCGGCGCTGCTTGGATGGACCGCGGTGCCGGGACCTCCCCGGTGCAGGAGGGAGAACCGTGGCCGAGCTGACCAGACCGGACGTCGACCCGCCCACCGGCCCCGCGCCGGCGGACCTGGAGATCGAGGACATCGTCGTCGGCGACGGCCCCGAGGCCAAGGCCGGTGACCTGATCAGCGCGCACTACGTCGGCGTCACCCACGAGGGCGGCGAGACCTTCGACGCCTCCTGGGACCGCGGCGACCCGCTGGAGTTCCGGCTCGGCGTCGGCATGGTCATCCAGGGCTGGGACGAGGGCATGCAGGGCATGCGCGTCGGCGGCCGGCGGAGGCTGACCATCCCGGCGCACAAGGCCTACGGCGACCGCGGGGCCGGCGGCGTGATCAAGCCCGGCGCCACCCTCGTGTTCGTGGTGGACCTCGTCGGCGTGCGCTGACCGCCGCATCCCGCCGTCCGAGCCGCCCGGCCCCGCGCCGGGCGGCTCAGGCCGCCGCGCCGTCCGTGCCCGCGACGACGGTCACGACCTCCAGGTAGCGCCGGACGGCGTCCCGGCTGCGGGTCAGGCACTCCACCTGCTCCTCGAGCCGGCCCAGCTCGGAGCGCAGCAGCTCGGCGAAGGTGGCCGTGCAGGTCGGCGTCCACCCCGGGAGTGCGTCGTCGCCCTCGAGCCCCATGTCGAGCACGGCACGGACGAAGCGGGTCGGCAGGCCGGCGCCGAGCAGGGCGCGGATCCGGCCCACGCGTCCGACGTCGCCGGCCGCGAACGACCGGTAGCCGTTGGCCGCGCGCTGCGCCGTCAGCAGGTGCTGCTGCTCGTAGTAGCGGAGCATCCGCGCGCTCACGCCCGTGCGGGCGGACAGTTCACCGATCCTCATGCCGTCCCCTCTCTGCGGGCTTGACCTTCACACCGGTGTCAATCACCAGCATCGACCGCATGGCATGCGACACCCTCCCCGCCCCGGGCTGCACGGCTCCCGCGCCGGACGCCCTCCGCCCCCCGAGCGAGCCCGCCCCCACCCGTTCCGTCGGCTGGGTCCTCGGCGCGCTGACCGCGGCGGCGTTCGCCTCGGTCAGCGTCGAGCTCACGCCCACGGGCCTGCTGCCGCTGATCGCCGCCGACCTCCGGGTGAGCGTCTCCGCGGCGGGATCGCTGGTCGCGACGTGGGCGGTCACCCTCGCCGCGAGCAGCATCGTGCTGGTCCGGGCCACCCGCCGCTGGCCGCGGGAGCGGGTGGTCGCGGTCGCGCTGCTGCTGTGCGGCGCGGCGACGCTCGCCACCGCGGCGGCGCCGACGCTGGCGGTCGCCCTCGCCGCGCGGGTCGCCGGGGCCGCCGCCCACGGGGTGGTGTGGGCGCTGCTCGTCCCGTACGTGGCCGGCCTCGTCCCGCCGGAGCGACTGGGGCGCGCGGTCTCGGTCGTGCTGGCCGGCCCCACCGCCGCCTCCGTCCTGGGGGTGCCGGCGGGCACGGCCCTCGGCGCCCTGTTCGGCTGGCGGTGGACGCTCGTGCTGCTCGCCGCGCTGACCGTGCCGCCGGCGCTCGTCCTGCTGGGCCGGCGCACCCCGGCCCCGGCCGCCGACGGCGCTCCCGCCGCGGGCGCCTGGTGGCGCGAGCCGAGCGCCCGGGCCGTGCTGCGGACGTCAATCGCCACCGCCGCCCTGCTGGCCGGGCACTTCGCCGTCGCGACCTACGTGGCGGTCCTGGTGACCGAGGGGGCGGGCCTGTCCGCGCGCGCCGTGCCGGTCGTCCTGCTGGTGTCCGGCCTCGCGGGGGTGGCGGGGCTGGCGCTCGCCGGGCCGCTGTCGGACCGTCGTCCCCGTGCGGCCCTGCCGGCCACCGCGGTCGCCTTCGCGGCCGGGCTGGCCGCCCTGGCGCTCCTGGGCACCCATCCCGTCGTCGCCTACGCCGTCGTCGCGGTGTGGGGTCTGCTCATCGGGCTGCTGCCGCCGGTCTTCCAGACCCGCGTGACCCGGCTCGCCGCGCCCGCGATCCGGGACACGGCGGGAGCGGTCGCGATCACCGCCCTCAACGTGGGCATCGCCGCGGGGGCGGCGCTCGGCGGGGTCGTCCTGGGCCGCGCGGGGGTGACCGGCCTGGTGGTCCTCGCGGCCGCGCTGGCGACCGGAGGAGCGGCCGTGCTGGTGTCGGGCCGGGCGCCGACCGCACCGTGACGGGCGTCCCATCCCACCGGCGCTGCGCAGCGGCTGCGCGACGAGCCGCGGGCCGAGGGCCCGGGCGCAGCTGCACCGGCCGGAATGACGGCGCGGCGGACGTCGTTGCCCGCGGCGTGCGCGTAGAGGTGTGGAGCGACGTCGTCTGTCCGTGGTGCTACATCGGCAAGCGCCGGCTGGAGACCGCCCTCGAGCGGTTCCCGCACCGGGACGAGGTCGAGGTGGTCTGGCGGTCGTTCCAGCTGGACCCGTCGGTGCCCGAGGGCGAGACGCACGCGACGCTGCCCGCCCTGGCTGCGAAGTACGGCCGCAGCGTCGAGGAGATGCGCGGCACGATGCGGCACGTCGAGGAGACCGCGGCCGCCGAGGGCCTGCGCTACGACCTCGCGAACGGCGTCAGCGGCAACACCCTCCTGGCGCACGAGCTGCTGCACCTGGCCGCCGAGCGCGGCCTGCAGGACGCGGTGAAGGAGCGCCTGCTGCACGCCCACTTCGAGGAGGCGCGCTCGGTCTTCGACGCCGACTCGCTCGCCGCGCTGGCCGGAGAGGTCGGCCTGGACGACGCCGAGGTGCGCGCCGCGCTGGCCGACCACCGGTACCGGCCGGACGTGCAGGAGGACATCGCCACCGCGCGGACGCTGGGCGCCACCGGCGTGCCGTTCTTCGTCGTGGACCGCCGCTACGGCGCAGCGGGCGCGCAGCCGGCCGAGCTGCTCGTGCAGCTGCTCGAGCGGGCGTGGGCCGATGCCCACCCGCTGGCCACCGTCCCCGCCGCCGAGGGCTGCGAGGGCGACAGCTGCGCCGTGTGAGCAGGGGGTCCCGCGGTCACGTCGTGGCGGGACCACCCTGCTCGGTGCCGGACAGCGCCCGCAGGAACTCGTGGCAGCGCCGAGCCCGCGCCGAGTCCTGCTCCATGACCTCGCGGAAGAACCCCGCGATGTCGTCCAGACCCGCGTTCTCGGCGTCCCGGACGTACTGGCCGTAGTCGTGCCCGGCCTTGAGCGAGTGGTACTGCAGCGAGATCAGGTCGTAGGTGACGTCCTCGAAGCCGGTCTCACCGGTGGCCATGACGGACCTCCGTCTCGTCGGGATGGGATGCAGGTCACGTTTCCCCCTGTCGTCGCGACGAAACGGACCGATCCGTCACGGACCGGGCACGCCTCCGGCCGAGCCGTCAGGAGACGCCGCCGGCGGTCGTCCCGCCGCCGGTCAGCGGTCCGCCGACCAGGTCCTCCCCCGTGCCGCCCTCGGCGAGCCCGCCGGTCACGTCGCCCCCGCCGGCGTCGTCGGCAGGCGTCTGCCCGGCCGTGAGCTCGTCCTCGCCGCTCGCGGCTGGGTCGTCGCCGGCGGAGGCGAGGTCGTCGCCCTGGCCGTGGGCGCCGGGGTCGGCCTGGAGCGTCCGCGGGTCGTTGAGGGGGTCGGGCACATCGGGATCGGTGACGGTCATGGTCGGACCCGTTCCCGGGACGGCGTCGTCGCAACCCCCCGCCGCGCTCCGACGGGCCCCGGACATGTCAGCGATGTGTTACACATCAGTGGTGGAGGCGCTCGCGGCACTCGCCGACCCGACCCGTCGCGAGATCGTCGCCCTGCTCGCCGGCGGGGAGATCGCCGCCGGCGACCTGGCCCGCCGTTTTCCGCTGAGCCGCCCAGCGGTCAGCCGCCACCTGCGCGTGCTGCGCGAGGCGGGGCTGGTCCGCGCCCGGGTCGAGGGCCGCCGGCACCTGTACGCGCTCGACCCGGCACCCCTGCGCGAGCTCGACACCTGGCTGGAGCCCTACCGCGACCTGTGGGCGCAGCGGCTGGACGCGCTGGACACCGAGCTCGCCCGCGGACGGCGGGCGGCCACCCCCGAGGAGGCCCGATGACCGCAGACCCCGCGACGACGACACCCGGCGACCGGCGTGGCGAGATCAGCACCGACCCCGACGGCCGGCGCCGGCTGGTCTTCCGGCGCTCGTGGCCGGTCCCGGCGGCCGACGTGTGGGCGGCGCTGACCGAGCCGGAGCGGTCGGCGCGGTGGATCGGCCGGTACGACGGGCCCTCCGGGGCCGGCGCCGAGGGGACGTTCACCATGACCGCCGAGGAGGGCTCCCCGGCCGAGCAGGTGCGCATCGTGGAGTGCGAGCCGCCGCGGCGGGTGGTCGTGCAGTGGCTCGACGAGATGGGCTGGCGGGTCCAGGTCGACCTCACCGAGGCCGGCGGGACGACGACGCTGACGTTCACCCACGTGCTCGACGGCGACACCGGCCTCGCCGACGTCGCCACCGGCTGGCACTGGTACCTCGACCGCCTGGACGCCGTCGTCACCGGCGCCGCGGCCCCGGCGGACTGGGACGCCTTCCTCGCCGACGTCGGCCCCGGATACGGCGCCGGCGCGGCCTGAGGGGTGCGGTGGGGACACCGAGACCCCGTCGTCCGGCGTGGCCTCCCGTTGCGCGCCGTGTCGGGCACCGTGGGCTAGCGTGAGGTAGGACCCTTCCCCTCGCACACGACGGGCTTCTCGCTGGTGTCTCCCTATCTCCACGTCCTGCGGACGCCGCATGCGGTGCCCATGGTGCTGGCCGCGTTCATCGGCCGGCTGCCCCTGTCCATGGTGGGCCTGGGCTGCGTGCTCCTCGTGGCCGCGGAGACCGGTTCCTACGGCTACGGCGGGGCCGTGGCCGCGGCCGGCGCGGTGACGACGGCGGTGGCCGGCCCCCTGCTCGGCCGGCTGGCCGACACGTTCGGCCAGCGGCGCACCCTGCTCCCGGTCACGGCGGTCTTCGCGGCGTCCGGCGCCTGCTTCCTCGCCGCGGTCAAGCAGGACTGGCCGGCGTGGACCGTGTTCCTCTTCGCCGGCCTGGCCGGCGCGACCATCCCGCCGGTCTCCTCGATGATCCGGGTCCGCTGGACGCACCTGCTCCGCGGCACGAACCGGCTGCCCGCCGCGCTGGCCCTGGAGTCGGTCGTCGACGAGTTCGTGTTCATCGTCGGCCCGGTGCTGGTCACCTTCCTGTCCACGACCGGCCACGCGACCTCCGGCGTCGTCACCGCCTTCGTCCTCGCCGTCGTCGGGGCCCTGCTGTTCAGCGCCCAGGGCCGCACCGAGCCGCCGCCGCACGGCCACGCGAGCCGCAACGGCCCCGCCGCCATCCGCACCCCGGGCCTGCGCGTGCTGTTCGTCGTCGGCGCGGCCGTCGGCGCCATCCTCGGCACGCTGGAGATCGCGCTGGTGGCCTTCGCCGACGAGGAGGACGCGATGTCCCTCTCCGGCGTGCTCATCGCCGGTCTGGCGGTCGGCTCGATGGCCAGCGGCATCGGCTGGGGCACCGTGCACTGGCGCACGCCGCTGAACCGCCGGCTGGCGGCCGCGCTCGTGGCGCTCACCGTGCTGATCGTCCCGCTGCTGCTGATCGGCGACGTCTGGTTGATGGTGCCGTTCGTGATCGTGGCGGGGATCTCGCTGTCGCCGTCGCTGATCAGCTCCTTCACCCTCGCCGAGCTGCTGGTGCCGCGCTCGGCGGTGACCGAGGCGTTCACCTGGATCGGCACGGCGCTGGGCCTCGGCGTGGCGGTGGGCGCCTCGCTGGCCGGCCTGGTGGTCGACGAGTACGGCGCCAACGCCGCCTTCCTCGTCGCGATCGTCCCCGCGGGGCTGGCCGCCCTGGTGGTCGCGAGCTTCCAGCGGCTGCTCGTGGTCCCCGCCGAGAACGCCGACGCCGAAGCGGTGATGGCATGACCGCCGCCGACCGGCCGGCCGGTGCCCGCACGGTCGACGAGCTGCTCGCCGAGGCCCGCGGCCGCCTGCGGCGGGTCGAGCCCGGCGAGGCGGCGCAGCGCGCGGAGGCCGGCGCGGTGCTGGTCGACACCCGCTCCGTGTTCCAGCGGGACCGCGACGGCGCCATCCCCGGCGCCCTGGTGATCGAGCGCAACCACCTCGAGTGGCGCTTCGACCCGGCCAGCGACGCGAGGGTCCCCGAGGCCACCGGCTACGACGTCGAGGTCGTCGTCCTCTGCGACGAGGGGTACTCCTCCAGCCTCGCCGCCGACTCGCTGCGGGCCCTCGGCCTGCGCCGCGCCACCGACGTCGTGGGCGGTTTCCAGGCGTGGAAGGCGGCCGGTCTGCCGGTCATCGGCCCCTGAGCCGCCGGGCCGTCATGTCCGCACCCGGCGTCGCGGCGCCCTCCCGTCGCCGCAGGCTGCTGCTGCTCGTCGGGGCGCTGGCCGTCGCCGCGGTGGTCGCCGGCGTCGTGGTCGGCACCGGCGACCGGGACGCCACCGGGACCGCGGCACCGTCGTCGCCGTCCGCCGCCCCGAGCGCGGCCGGGACCACTCCTCCGGCACCCGGTCCGCGCCCCGCGGCGGCCGCCGGCGCGGCCGGGCCGGGCAGCCGCGAGTACGCCGCCCCTGCCGGCGCCCTGCACGTGGCGCCGGCGGGGGACGATGCCGCCGACGGGACCCGGGACGCGCCCTTCCGCACCGTCGCCCGGGCGATCGACGCCGCACCGGACGGCGCGACGCTGGTGCTCTCCGCGGGGACCTACCACGAGCGGATCACCCTCCCCGAGGGCCGGGCGCTCACCCTGCAGCCCGCCCCGGGCGACGAGGTCTGGTTCGACGGCACCCGCGAGGTCGCCGGCTGGGTCGCCGACGGCCCGGTGTGGCGGTTGGACGGGTGGACGGCGGAGTTCGACAGCAGCCCCACCTACACGGCGGGCGCCCCCGACGGCACGGAGCCGGGGTTCCGCTTCGTCGACCCGGACCACCCCATGGCCGCGCACCCGGACATGGTGTTCGTCGACGGCGTCCCGCAGCGGCAGGTGGGCAGCCGGGCGGAGGTCGTGCCCGGGACGTTCGCCGTGGACGACGCCCGCGACCGCCTGTGGCTGGGCTCCGACCCCACGGGGAGCGCGGTGCGGGCCAGCGACCTCGACGTGGCGCTGACCGTGCTCGGCGCCGGCAGCACCGTCCGGGGCATCGGCTTCCGGGGGTACGCGACGTCGGTGCCGCAGAAGGGCACGGTGCGGGTCACCGCCCGCGGCGTGACCGTGGAGGACGTCGTCGTCCGGGACACCGCCACCCAGGGCCTGTTCGTGGGCGGCCGCGGCCAGGGCGAGGACGTCGTCGTCCGCGACGTCACGCTCGAGCGCAACGGGCTGATCGGCCTCGAGTCCTCCTACGCCGACGGGCTGGTGGTCGAGGGGCTGCGGGCGGTCGGCAACAACACCGAGCGGTTCAACGCGGCGCCGGTCTCCGGCGGCGCCAAGCTCACCCGGGCGCGCGGGCTGACCGTGCGCGACAGCCTGTTCGCCGACAACCTCGGCACCGGGCTGTGGTTCGACGAGTCGGTCTTCGACGCGACGGTCACCGGCAACGACGTCCTCGGCAACACCGCCAACGGCATCGCCTACGAGATCTCCAGCCGCGCGGTGGTCGCCGACAACCTGGTCACGGGGAACGGCCGCACCGGACTGAAGATCAACAACGCCTCGGAGGTCGAGGTCTGGAACAACACCGTCGTCGGCAACGGCGAGCGGCCGCTGTGGGTGGTGCAGGACGGGCGGCTGGCCGCCGACCTCGACGTCCCCGGACACGACCCCCGGCAGCAGCTGCCCGACCCCACGGTCACTTGGGTGCTCGGGCCGGTCACCCTCGGCGACAACGTGATCGGCGGGGGAGCGGCCGCCGGCTGCCTCGTCTGCGCGCAGGACGCCGCCCTGCTGCGCACCGCCGAGGAGATCGGGCTGACCCTCTCCGGCAACGCCTACCTGGTGACCGCTCCCGAGGCCGTCGTCACCTGGCCGCAGGGCGCGGCCACCCCGGTGGCGTACCCGTCGGTCGCGGAGTTCCGCGCGGCGACGGGCCAGGAGGCCAGCGGGGCGGAGTTCCCCGCGGCCGGCGGGCCGCCGACCGACCAGCTGGCCGCCGCGAGCGGGGCTGTCGCGGTCGGGCTGCCCGCCGCGGTCGCCGACGTCCTCGGCCTGCCGGCCGGGACCGAGCGGCTCGGCGCCCGGCCCTGAGCTGCTCCGGCCCCGCCCGGGGTCGGCCTGGCATGCTCGGCCGGTGAGCCGCCCCCGTCCCGCCGCCGGTGGGGGCCGTCGCCTCGGGGTGGCCCCGGAGCGGCTGGGCAAGTGGCTGGACGGCGTCGCGGCACGGCACGGCGCCTTCGCCGACGTCCGCGCCGACGGGGACGCGATCGCGGTCCGCTGCACCGACGGCACCACGGTGACCCTGCGCGCCCCGTTCGGCTGGGACCCGGAGCCGCCGCTGCTGGCGTCGTTCACCGCCGCTGCCCGTCGTCCCCGGCGGGTGGCCGTCGTGCTCGTGCGGCGCGGCCGCTGGGCGGTGGGGGTGTTCGACGGCGCGGACCTCGTCGTCTCCAAGGTCGACAGCCGGCTCGTGCAGGGCCGGACGGCGGCCGGCGGCTGGTCGCAGCAGCGCTTCGCCCGCCGCCGGGACAACCAGACCACCGCCGTGGTCACCTCGGCCGCGGACACCGCGGCGCGGGTGCTCCTGCCGCACGCCGCCGGGCTCGACGCCCTGGCGCCCGGTGGGGACCGCGGCCTCGTCGACGACGTGCTCGGCGACCCCCGCCTGCGCCCGCTGGCCGCGCTGCCCCGCCTCGCGCTCCTGGACGTCGGCGAGCCGATGAAGGCCGTGCTGCTGGAGACGCCGGGTCAGTTCCGCGCGGTCGACGTCCACATCGTCGAGCCCGGTGACCTCACGGCTGGATGACGAGGCGGATCGGGCTGCCCTCCTTGCGCTCGAGCTGCTCGACGCCGCGGGCGGCCTCGGCCAGCGGCAGGGTGCCGGAGATGGACCGGGAGAGGTCCAGCCGGCCGTGCCGGACCAGGCGCACCAGCTGCTCGACGTGCTGGGGCTCGGAGCCGTAGTGGCCCAGCAGCCGCTGCCCGAAGTAGCTGAACTGGGTGCCGTTGCGCAGGGTCAGCGGCTGGTCGGTGAGCCCGACGAGCACCAGGCCGCCGTCCCGCTCCAGGCAGCGCACGGCCTGCTCGCGCACGGCGGCGACACCGGCGAAGTCGAAGGCGTGGGCCAGGCCCGCGCCGCCGGTCAGCTCGCGGACCCGCGCGGCGACGTCCTCGGAGGGGTCGAGCGCCAGGTCGGCGCCGAAGGCCAGTGCCCGCTCCCGCGCGGCCTCCACCGGGTCGACGGCGACGATGGGCGCCGCGCCGGCGAGCCGCAGCAGCTGGACGGCGTGCGCGCCGAGACCACCGATGCCCCACACGCCGACCGGCTGCCCGGCGCGGACGCCGGCGGTCCGGACGATCGAGGCCCACGGCGTGGAGACGGCGTCGGGGACGATGCACGCCTGCTCGAACGGCATGTCGTCGGGGATCGGCACGAGCGTCGGGACGGTGGCCAGCGCGTACTCGGCCCAGCCTCCGTCGTAGTCCACCCCGCGGGTGTGGATCCAGCCGCCGATCTCCTCGCCGGCCTGCAGCGTGACCCGCTGGCCGACCGTGGCCCCGGTGACCCCCTCGCCGAGCCCGGCCACCTCGCCGGCGACCTCGTGGCCGAGCGTGACCTCCTCGCCGGCCAGGAACAGCGGGGAGAGCTCGCCGGAGATGAGGTGGACGTCGGACAGGCAGATGCCCGCCGCCCGGACCCGGATCAGCACCTCGCCGGGGCCGGGAGCGGGACGGGGGACCTCCCGTACCGCGAACTCCTTCGTGCGCACGTTCAACCGGCCGGCGAGCATCGACTCCGTCATGGGTCCTCCCTCCCCGCCGGAGCGTCCGGGCACACGTGCCGGTAGTCGGTCGACCGCGCGGGGTGGCGCGCGTAACGTCCAGCGACCGTGTCCGCGAACAGCACCGACACGACCGCCACCGCCACCGCCACCGCCACCGTCACCGACGCCGTCCTCGCCGCCGAGCGCGCGCACCTGGCCCACGCCGCCGACTGCCTGACCGCATGCGCGCCGCGGCGGCCGCCGTGGTGGACGCCGGGGTCGACGCCTGGGCCTCCGAGCGGCTCGGCGCGGCCCGTGCCGAGCGGCTGCGCGCCCTGGCCGTCGACCCCGGCGTCCCGGCGTTCTTCGGCCGCACCGACGGTGGGCACGAGAGCTTCCACATCGGCCGGCGGCACGTGCGCGACGACGCCGGGCAGCCGGTGGTCATCGACTGGCGGGCGCCGATGAGCCGGCCGTTCTACCGGGCCACCGCCGCCGATCCGCAGGGCCTGGTGCGCCGCCGCCGGTTCGGCTTCGGCGGCGGGGAGCTGACCGGTTTCGAGGACGAGCTGCTGGGAGCCGGGCAGGAGGGCGACTCCCGGCTGCAGGACGACCTGGAGAGCCGGGTCCTGCTCGCGGAGATCGAGCGCCCGCGCAGCGGCCCCATGCGCGACATCGTCGCCACCATCCAGCCCGAGCAGGACGACATCGTCCGCGCGCCGCTCACCGAGTCGGTCTGCGTGCAGGGCGCTCCCGGCACCGGCAAGACCGCCGTCGGCCTGCACCGTGCCGCCTACCTGCTCTACACCCACACCGGGCAGCTGGCCCGCAGCGGCGTCCTCGTCGTCGGCCCCAACCGGGCGTTCCTGCGCTACATCGAGCAGGTGCTGCCCACGCTCGGGGAGGTCGACGTCGAGCAGACGACGGTCGCCGACCTGACCGCCCGCGTCCCGGTCCGGGCGGAGGACGCCCCGGACGTCGCCGTCCTCAAGGGCGACGAGCGGATGGCCGCGGTGCTGCACCGGGCCCTGTGGGGCGCGATCGCCAAACCGGCCGACGACGTCCAGGTGCCGCTCGCCGGCCGCCGCTACCGGGTGCCGGTGGAGCGCCTCAAGCGATACGTCGACGACCTGCGCCGCCGCGGCCGCGCGGACGACGACCAGCGGGTGCTGCACTACGCCGCCGGCCGCGAGCGGCTGGCGATGAGCCTGGCCGAGGACGCGCGGCGGCAGAAGGAGGAGGCCGGCGGCAGCCCCACCGACGGCGAGACGCGCAGTGCGGCCCGCAGCGCCGAGGTGCGCGCGTTCTGCGACACGGTCTGGCCGGCCCGCGACGCCGCCGGGCTGGTCTGCGACCTGCTGTCGGACCCCGCGCTGCTCGCCCGGGCCGCACGCGGCGTGCTCGACGCGGACGAGCAGGCCGCGCTGCTGTGGCCGGTCCGGCCCCGCTCGGTGCGCACGGCGCCGTGGTCGGTCGGCGACGCGGTGCTCGTCGACGAGGTCGCGGGCCTCCTGGAGCGCACCGGCGGCTACGGGCACGTCGTGGTCGACGAGGCGCAGGACCTCTCGGGGATGCAGTGCCGGGCGATCGCCCGCCGGCTGGCCGCCGGCTCGCTGACCGTGCTCGGCGACCTGGCCCAGGCCACGAGCCCCTGGTCGGCGGGGGAGTGGGCGCCGACGCTGCGGGGCCTGGGCAGGCCGGGGACCGCCGTCCGCCCGCTGACCCGCGGCTACCGCGTGCCCGGCGAGGTGCTGGACTTCGCCAACCGGCTGCTGCCCGTGATCGCGCCGGGCCTGCCGGCCGCCGCCGCGGTCCGGCGGGAACCCGGCTCGCTGACCCTCCGCTCGGGAGCCGACCTCGCCGGCCCGCTCGCCGCCGTGCTGCGGGAGCTGGCGGCCGCGCCGGGCTCGGTCGGCGTCGTCTGCGCCGACGCGGCGGTCGACGAGGTGGTCGCCGGCCTCCGGGACGCCGGGCTGCCCGCCGAGCCGCTGGCCGACGACGGTGCGCCGGCCGGGCGGCTCGCCGTCGTGCCGGCCGGGCTGGCCAAGGGCCTGGAGTTCGACGCCGTGGTGGTCGTCGACCCGGCGGCGATCGTGGCCGCCAAGCCCCGCGGCCTGCAGCGGCTCTACGTCGTCCTCACGCGGGCGGTGAGCTCCCTGGTCGTGCTGCACCGCGGGGACCTGCCGGCGGAGCTGGCGGGGTGAGTGCGCGCTCCGCGCCCGCGGGCTCGCCCGCCGCGCGCCCGGCGGCGAGGCGGTCGTCGAGCGCCTGCGTGACGAGCCAGCCGCCCAGCAGGACCAGGTGCAGGAGGAAGAGCCACAGGGCGATGGCCACCGCCGCGCCCACGGGGGTCAGGCCGCCGAAGGGTGCGCCGAGGTCGAGGGGCAGCGACAGGAAGAGGACGAAGCCCTGCAGGAAGCCGGACAGGCAGGCCGCCGTGAACAGCGCGCCGCTGACCAGCGCCGGCCAGCCCAGCCGCCCGGCCGCCACCACCCGGTAGCCCCACGCCAGCGGGACGGTCAGCACGACCAGCACCGAGTAGTAGCCGAGGGCGAACCGGCCGATCGCCGCGCCCGCCCCCGGCTGGCCGGCCAGCGAGGCCATGCCGTCGGCCGCGAGGAGCAGCGGGTACAGCAGGAGCGGGGTCACCAGCGCCAGCGGGAGCCCGAGCAGCCGGCCGCGCCAGCCGGTCATGGTGTCCCGGCGGTGGCTGAAGCGCAGCAGCGCCCGGCGCAGCCCCTCGCCGTACAGCGACAGCGGGAGGAGGGCCAGCAGGAGGCCGACGACGTCCATCGCCAGCCCGGCGTCCACCAGGTCGCGCACCACGGACGGGGCGCCGAGCTGGGCGGGCAGGATCTCGGTGAGCCCGTCGGTCAGCTCCGAGACCTCCTCCGGCCCGGTGAGCCACCCGGTGAGCCGCACCGCGACCAGCAGCAGGGGGACGACGGCGATGCCGGCGTAGAACGTCAGCCCGGCGGCGATGAGCGCCAGGTCACGGCCGCGGAGGCGCTGCCGGACCGAGGCGGCGAGGTATCGGGTCTCCGCGCCGACCCGGGCGTGGGACCAGCGGGTGCTGTGCGGTGGCGGCGGGGCCGGGGACCCGCTCAGCCGTCGGACTCCGAGGTCTGGGTGGAGGGGCCCTCCGACTCGGCGCAGTCGCCGCTGTTCTCGGCGGTGCCGCACTCCTGCTCGTTGCGCTCGGTGTCGCTGTTGTCCCCGCAGGCGGTGAGGGCGCCCGCGAGGGCCAGGACGACGAGCGGGCGGGCCAGGGCCCGTCGGGTGATGCGCATGCCGGGTGGGTGCGCGCCGGACCGCACCGGCAAACGCGTCCCGTGCGGTCCCGATCCGCGCCGGTGGGCGGTCGGTCCGCGTGTCGTGCCGCCGTCGCCGGGACGCTCGTCGGAGACGAGGACATCCGCGCTGGTCACCGCGCCACGGGCGGCCCGCCGGTCGCGGAACGGGGCCTGTTGCTCACTGTGAGCGAACGAATTACACGCTGGTGATTGTCACGCGGCCATAACGGCCATTACGGTCTGTGTGTCCAAAGGGGCGCTGCGTCACTGAGATGGGTGACAGCCCCTGGACGCCGTCGAGCCGGCCGACCCTGCGGGGGACGCCGGGCCGGGGACCCACCGTAGTCCCGGGGTGTAGTGCGCGCGGTCCGCCGCGGGCACCGGACGAACTCCCGTCCGAACCCGTCAGCTAACCCGGTAGGCGGCCGTCGGAGAAAGAGAGAGCCGCCGCACCATGGCGTCCCCTGCACGCGCCTTCCCCGCGCGTACGCACCGGATCCGGCGCACCGCCGCCGTCCGCCGGGTCCTCCTGATCGCCTCCTCGGTGGGTGTCGCCCTCGGGGTGACGCTCGTCCCCGCCCCGGCGGGTGCCGAGGAGCCGACCACCTCGTCCGAGGCCGCCCAGCTCATGGCGGCGCGCGGGCACGAGCTCGAGGCGGTGACGGAGCAGTTCAACGAGGCGCGCGTGCAGCTGACCGCGCTGCAGGACGCCGCCGCGCAGGCCGCGGCCACCGCGGACGCGGCGGAGCTCGCGGTGACCAGCGCGCAGCAGCAGGTCCGCGGCGTGGCCCGGAGCGCCTGGACCGGGGACAGCGGGGGCTCGCTCCAGGCGCTGTTCACCAGTGGCTCGGCCGACGAGTTCATCGACCGGGTCAGCGTGATCGAGATGGTGGCCGACCACCAGAACGGCCTCCTCTCCTCGGCCGTGGGCGCGAGCGACGCCGCGGCCGCCGCCCGGGCCGCGGCCGACGAGGCGGCCGCTCAGGCGCAGCAGACCTACGACGCCGTCGCCGCCCAGCAGGCCGCGCTCGAGGCCCAGGTCACCGAGTACCGCGCGGACTTCGACCGGCTGAGCGCCGACGAGCGGCAGGCCGCCCTCGCCGCCTCCGCCGCGGCGCACGCCGCGGAGACCGCGGCCAGCCGCGACGAGCGCGAGGCGCCCGCGGAGCCCGCGGAGGAGGCGCCGTCCGCCCCGGTCGTCGGCGGCAGCGGTGCCGTCCAGACCCTGATCGCCACCGCCATGGCGCAGCGGGGCAAGCCCTACGTCTGGGCCGCCGGCGGTCCCCGTGCCTTCGACTGCTCCGGCCTGACGCAGTTCGCCTTCCGGGCCGCCGGGATCAACCTCCCGCACTCCAGCCGGATGCAGTCGCAGATGGGCCAGTCCGTCTCGCGCGGGAACCTGCAGCCCGGTGACCTGGTCTTCTTCTACAGCCCGGTGAGTCACGTGGGCATCTACATCGGCAACGGCCAGATGGTGCACGCGCCGACGTCCGGGGACGTCGTCAAGGTCGCTCCGGTCGACGCTGTCGGCGGTTACGCCGGCGCCCGCCGCATCGCCGGCTGAGGGAGGACCTCCCCGCCCCCCACCGCTCGCACGCTCGCGGCGGGCCCCTGCGGGGAGGCCGAGGCCGGCTCAGGTGACCCGCTGGAGGAGGCCCCAGACGAAGCGGGCCCGCCGGCCGTCGGGGAGGGCGACCTCCCAGTGCGCGGGCATCCCGGCGGGGGTGTGCTGCGCTCCCGGCACCGCGGCGACGTCGTCCACCACGTGCTGCCAGACCAGGAGCCGGTCGGGCCGCGCGGCGGGGATCCCGGACCCCGGGCCGCGGACCAGCTGCTCGTCGAGCACCTCGCCGCCGGGTCCGCTGACCACCCGCCAGCGCAGCTGCGGCCACAGCGGCAGCGGCCACTGCCGCAGTTCCAGCTCGAGGTCGCCCTCGCGGCGCGGGACGCAGGTGTCGGGCGGCCCCAGCACCGCCGTCCGCAGGGCCAGGCCGCGCGGCGCCCGCGGACTGTGGTGCAGGGCCTGCCAGCGGGTGTGCGCCGCGTGCGCCTGGCCCCGGGTCGCCGACAGCCTCGGCAGGGCCTCGGCGACAAGGTCGGGGCGGACGTCGGCCATGCGGCGCAGCAGCACGAGGCAGAACTCGCGTCGCGCCAGCCCCCGCACGGACACAGACCCTGCCACCGACAGGAAGGACCCCGTCCTCCTCACCCCTCGCAGGCTCGGGGCCGTCCGGCCGCCTGCAGGGTCCCGCTGCGAGCGTGCGAGCGGTGGGGGGCAGGGGGTCCTTCTCCGGGGCCGCGACGGGCCCTCCGGCAGACGTCCGAGAATGGGGGCCATGAGCCCGCGCACCGCCGTCCTGCTGTTCCGCACCGTCGCGATCGCCGAGGCGCTGACGTGGGTGGGCCTCCTGGCCGGCATGTACGTGAAGTACGTGCCGGAGACCTCCGAGGTGGGCGTGCAGGTGTTCGGCCCCATCCACGGCGCGGTGTTCGTGCTCTACGTCGGGGTCACCCTGCTGACGGCGCGCCGGCTGCGCTGGTCCCCCGGGACGACGCTGCTGGCCCTCGCGGCCTCGGTCCCGCCGTTCGCCACGGTGCTGTTCGAGGTGTGGGCCCGCCGCTCCGGCCGGCTGGGCGTCGTCGGCACCGCCTGAGCCGCGGCCCGGCCGGGGCTGGCCTACGGTCGCCGTCATGCCGGAGCCCGTGCTGCCCTCGACCGCCCGGACCCTGCTGGCGCGCACCGCCCGAGCTCAGCGCGACGGCCGGGTGCCCGGTCTGGTCGCCGGCGTCGTGCGGGACGGCGGCCTGGTGTGGTCGGCCGGTCGCGGCGAGGTGCCGGGGCCGGTGACCGACGTGCAGTACCGGCTGGGCTCGATCAGCAAGACCGTGACGGCGGTCGCCGTGCTGCGGCTGCGGGACGAGGGCCGGCTCGGTCTGGACGACCCGCTGGAGCGGCACGTGCCCGGTACCCCCTTCGGGGACCGCACGGTCGGCCAGCTGCTCTCCCACCTGGCCGGTGCCTCGGCGGAGAGCCCCGGCGGCTGGTGGGAGCGGGTGCCCGGCGGGTCGCTGGAGGAGCTGCGGCTGCGCGAGGAGCACGTCGTGCTCGGCGCCGCCCGCCGGTTCCACTACTCCAACCTCGGCTTCGGCCTGCTCGGCGAGCTGGTCGCCCGGCACCGGGGGCGGCCGTGGGACGACGTCGTCCGCGACGAGGTGCTCCTGCCGCTGGGCATGACCCGGACGACGCCCCGCCCCGAGCAGCCGGCCGCGCAGGGTGCCGCCGTGCACCCGTGGGCCGACGTCGTCCTCGCCGAGCCGGAGCACCACGCCGGCGTGATGGCCGCCGCGGGGCAGCTGTGGGCGCCGCTGGCCGACCTCGCCCGCTTCGCCGTCTTCCTGCTCGGCGACACCGGGGACGTGCTGAGCCCGGCGAGCCTGGAGGAGATGGCCGTGCCGGCCGGGGTCGACTCCTCCGCGCCGGGCTGGTCGGCCTACGGCCTGGGGCTGCAGGTCCTCCGCGTGGAGGGGCGGACCTACACCGGCCACGGCGGCTCGATGCCCGGCTTCCTGGCCGGGGTCTTCGTCGACCGCGAGGAGGGCACGGGCGCCGTCACGCTGGCCAACACCACCAGCGGCCTGCTCCCGCTGTGGTCGGCGCTGCTGGCCGACCTGCGGGCCGCGGAGCCGCGGGTGGTCGAGGAGTGGCGCCCCTCCCCGGCGGCGGTCGACCTGGACCTGCTCGGCGTCTGGTTCTGGGGTCCGGCGCCGTACCTGCTGCGCGCCGTCGGCGGGGGGATGCTCGACCTCGCGCCGATGCCCGGCCGGCCGGGGCGGGCCAGCCGGTTCGCGCCGCGCGAGGACGGTACGTGGCTCGGCCTGGACGGCTACCACGCGGGCGAGACGCTGCGGATCGCCCCCGACCACCTGGACCTGGGGACCTTCGTCTTCACCCGCACGCCCTACGACCCGGAGGCGCCGGTGCCCGGCGGCGTGGACGAGCGCGGCTGGCAGTGACCCCCTCGACGAGATCTGCACACTCGTCACCATCAGCGGCTGATGCCGACGAGTGTGCAGATCTCGACGGCTCGCTCCCCCGGGGCCGGCTGGCGGACCCGCGGACGACGGCGGACGCTGGCCCGCGTGGACGACGTCGACCGGGCACTGGAGCGGCGGATCGTCACGCTGCTCGACGCCCGGGCCGCCGACGCCTCGATCTGCCCGTCGGAGGCGGCGCGGGCGGTGGACCCCGACGGCTGGCGCGACCTGATGCCGGCGGCCCGCGCGGCCGCCGGCCGGCTGGCCGCTGCCGGGGACGCGGAGGTCACCCAGGGCGGCGCGGTGGTCGACGTCGCGACCGCCCGGGGCCCGGTGCGGGTCCGCCGCCCCCGCTGACGACCGCGGGACCCGAGGGCCGGCACCCGCACAGACGACTCGGCGGCCGTGTTCTCGACCGCCGAGCCTGGGTACGCGCGGTCGCCGGCAAACGCGCGTCCCCTCAGCGGCGCATGCCCGCGCCGGGTGCGCTCAAACCGGAGGGCGCGCGCTGCCGTCCTCGATGCCGGCCACGATCGCGGCGGCGATGTCGCGCAGCTTCCGGTTCGACCGCTGCGAGGCCGCCGAGAGCAGGTCAAAGGCCTCGGCGGCGGAGATCCGGTGCTGGCTCATGAGGACGCCCTTGGCCTGCTCGATGACGGCGCGGTAGTCCATGGCCGCCTGGAGGTTCTCCGCGAGCGCCCGCGTGTCCTCGTAGAGGTGCATGTTGGCGACGGCGACCGCGGCGTAGGAGGCGAACGTCCTCGCGATGTCCCGCGCCCCGTGGTCGAACGCGTGGGTTTCGCGGGAGTAGACGTTCACCGCGACCTGCAGCTGGACCTGCCCCGGGATCGGCACCGACAGCGAGCCGCCCACACCGCGCTGGGTCGCGGCGGCCGCCAGCTCCGGCCACCGGGTCTCCGCGGTGAAGTCGGGGACCTCCACCATCTCGCCGGCGGCGGCGGCCTCCATGCAGGGGCCCCGTCCGGCGTCGTACTGCGTCTCGTCGAGGTCGGCGGCCAGCCGGCCGCTGGACGCCGCCGTGGTCGCCGTCCCGTCGCTGAGCAGGGTCACCGAGACCTCGCCCGCGCCCGGGACGACCCGCTTGGCCAGCTCGGCCACCCGCTGCAGCACCGAGTCGAGCGTCTCGTCCCGCAGCGGCAGCCGGGCGAGCTCGTCGAAAGCGGCGCGCGCGTCGATGTGCGTGGGCTGCTCGTGGGGCGGCACGGTCGGACCTGTCTACGGGGGCCGGGCCCCTGGGCGCCGGCGTCCACGGCAGCCCGGCTCCCCGAGGAGCCGGTCGCCACCGTGAGCCGCGTCATGACCGCACGGACACCGCCCGGAGGCGGATCGCGCCCAGCCTAGTCCCCGGCAGCGGCGGCCACGGCGTGGTCGGCCCGCGTCGTGGCGCGGGGTCCTGTGCCGGCGGGGCGCGGGCTGCGGATGACGTCGAGAGCCAGGTCGCGCAGCTTGCGGTTCTGCTCGTTGCTCAGGCGCACGAGGAGCTGGAACGCGCGCTGGCCGGTGAGGCCGTAGCGCTCCATCAGGATGCCCTTGGCCTGCCCGATCACGTCCCGCGCGTCCAGGGCCCGCTCGAGGTCCTCCTGCTTGCGGGCGCCGGCGTAGGCGACGGACGCGTGCGCGGCGAACAGCAGGCCGATGGACTCGGACTCCGCGCCGAAGCCGTGCGGCTCCCGCGCGTACAGGTTCAGGGCGCCGAGGTTGTCGCCCTCGACGTAGAGCTGGAACGCGAGCATCGACGCCGCGCCGAGCTGCGCCGCCCGGGTCGCGAACCGGGGCCACCGGGTCTCGGCGGCCATGTCGGGCACCCGCACGGTGCGGTGCTCGGAGAGCGCGTCCAGGCACGGACCCTCGCCGGTCTCCTGCTGCAGGGCGTCGACGCGCCGGGGCAGGTCGCTGGACGCCGCGCGCGAGTCCACCCTGCGACCGCGGGTCACGGTGCTGATCGAGGCCTCGGCAGCGCCCGGGATCATCGCCGTCGCGGCCCGGACGATGTCGTCCAGGACAGCGTCGGGGTCGTCCTCGTGCTCGAGCTGCCGGGCCAGGTCGCTGAGCTCGGTGGCCAGCGCCGCTGTCGTGCCGTCGGAGGGGGACTGCTCGGTGTCGGTGCTCACGTGGCCTCCTGCTGGGCCGGGAGGGCGCGCCGGACGGCCCCCACACTCCTGGAGCACGACGCTACTCGGCGCCGGCTCCGTCCGAGACGGTCCCGTCCGGTCCGCCGGCCGCCCGCTCCAGGAGCGGCGTCACCCGGTGGTCGACCAGACGGCGCAGCGCCAGCGCCGTGTCGGTGCGCTCCACCCCCGGGAGCGCCAGCACCTGCTCGGAGATCCGCCAGAGGTCGTCGGCGTCGGCGGCGGCGACACGCACGAGCAGGTCGGCCGGCCCGGACAGTGCGGTCACCTCCAGCACCTCCGGGATGTCCCCCAGGGCGGCACCGACGTCGCTCAGCCCGCGCTGCACCACCTGCAGGGTCATGTAGGCCTCCAGGCGGTAGCCCAGGGCCTCGGGTCGCACCCGCGCCGTGAACGGGGCGAGCACCTCGCCGGTCTCGAGCCGGGCGAGCCGCGCCTGCACCGTGTTGCGGGCGAGCCCCAGCCGCTGGGACAGCGCCATCACCGAGGCCCGGGGGTCCTCGGCGAGCGCCTGCAGCAGGCGGGCGTCGGTGGAGTCGAGGGCCGGCACGCTGCGCAGTCTGGCATGGCTGCACGTCCAAGCACTGCGCGATCTGCATAGGACGTCCAAGCATCCTTGCGCACTCCTTCGGGGGGTGATCTCCTCCGCGGCGGGGCGCGCCGTGTCACGATGGTGTGAGTGGCGCCACACCCCGGTGCCACGGCACGTCCACCGACCGCAGCCGCCCGGTGACCCCGGGTCCGCGGGAGACGACGAGGAGCAGCCCCATGCCCACGGTGCCCGCCACAGCGGTGGCCGACCCGGTACCGGGAGCGGGTGCCCCGCACCTGCCCCGGCAGCCCGACCTCGTGCAGCTGCTGACCCCCGAGGGTCAGCGCGTCGAGGACCCGGTCTACTCGATCGACCCGACCCCGGACGAGCTGCGCGGGCTCTACCGCGACCTGGTCCTGGTCCGCCGGTGGGACACCGAGGCCACCGCGCTCCAGCGCCAGGGCGAGCTGGGCCTGTGGGCCTCGCTGCTCGGCCAGGAGGCCGCGCAGGTCGGCGCCGGGCACGCGCTCCGGCCCGACGACATGGCCTTCCCCACCTACCGCGAGCACGGCGTCGCCTGGGTGCGCGGGGTGGACCCGCTGCACGTGATGAGCCTGTTCCGCGGCGTGGACAACGGCGGCTGGGACCCCGTGGAGACCGGCTTCAACCTGTACACCATCGTCATCCCGGCCCAGACGCTCCACGCGACCGGTTACGCCATGGGCGTGCAGCGCGACGGAGCCGAGACCGCCGTCCTGGCCTTCTTCGGCGACGGCGCCACCAGCCAGGGCGAGATCAACGAGGCGATGATCTGGGCCGCGTCGTTCCAGGCGCCGGTCGTCTTCTTCTGCCAGAACAACCAGTACGCCATCAGCGCGCCGATCGAGCGGCAGTCGCGGGTGCCGCTGTACCAGCGGGCGGCGGGTTTCGGCTTCCCGGGCGTGCGGGTCGACGGCAACGACGTCCTCGCCGTCCTCGCCGTGACCCGGGCCGCCCTGGCCGCCGCGCGCGAGGGCCAGGGCCCCACCTTCATCGAGGCGTTCACCTACCGGATGGGCGCGCACACCACGTCCGACGACCCCACCCGGTACCGGCTCGCCGACGAGCTCGAGGAGTGGAAGCTGCGCGACCCGATCGCCCGGCTCAAGGTCTACCTGGCCCACGAGGGACTGGGCGACGCCGACTTCTTCGCGGGGGTGGAGGCCGAGGGCGACGAGCTCGCGGCGCGGATCCGCTCGGGGACGACGTCGATGGAGCCGCCGCCGGCGGTGAGCATGTTCGACGCCGTGTACGCCGAGCAGACCCCGCCCCTGGCCGCCCAGCGGGCCGAGTTCGAGGCGTACCAGGCCTCGTTCGAGGGGAGCTCCTCGTGACCACCGAGACGCTCACCATCGGCAAGGCGCTCAACCTCGGGCTGCGCCGGGCGATGGAGGACGACGCCAAGGTCGTGCTCATGGGGGAGGACATCGGCCGCCTCGGCGGGGTCTTCCGGATCACCGACGGCCTGCAGAAGGACTTCGGCGAGGCCCGCGTCGTCGACACCCCGCTGGCCGAGGCCGGCATCGTGGGGACCGCGGTGGGCCTGGCGATGCGCGGCTACCGGCCGGTCTGCGAGATCCAGTTCGACGGCTTCGTCTTCCCGGCCTTCAACCAGCTGGTCACCCAGGTGGCCAAGATGCACGCACGCTCGCAGGGCCGGGTGCCGATGCCCGTCGTCATCCGCATCCCGTTCGGCGGCGGCATCGGGGCCGTCGAGCACCACAGCGAGAGCCCCGAGGCCTACTTCGCGCACACGCCGGGGCTCAAGGTGGTCGCGGTCAGCAACCCGGTCGACGCCTACTGGGGCATCCAGCAGGCGATCGCCGCGCCCGACCCCGTCGTCTTCCTCGAGCCCAAGCGCCGCTACTGGGAGAAGGCCGAGGTCGACCTCGACGCCACGCCGGAGCCGCTGTTCGGCTCCCGGGTGGTCCGCGGTGGGGACGACGTCACCGTCCTGGCCTACGGCCCCATGGTGAAGACGGCGCTGCAGGCCGCCGACGCCGCCGCCGAGGAGGGCCGCTCGCTCGAGGTGGTGGACCTGCGCACGCTCTCCCCGCTCGACCTGGACCCGGTGATCGCCTCGGTCCGGCGCACCGGCCGGTGCGTCGTCGTGCACGAGGCGCAGACGACGCTCGGCCTGGG
This sequence comes from Trujillonella endophytica, assembly GCF_019799905.1. Lineage (GTDB taxonomy): Bacteria > Actinomycetota > Actinomycetes > Mycobacteriales > Geodermatophilaceae > Trujillonella > Trujillonella endophyticus_A. Next base: position 434,602 of record NZ_JABGCI010000001.1, read on the forward strand.
CGCGGAGATCGCCGCCCGCGTCACCGAGCAGTGCTTCCACTCCCTGGAGGCGCCGGTGCTGCGGGTCGGGGGTTGGGACGTCCCCTACCCGCCGGCGCGCATGGAGGAGGAGTACCTGCCCGACCTGGACCGGGTGCTCGACGCCGTCGACCGGGCGATGGCCTTCTGATGGGCGCGCTGAAGCAGTTCCGGCTGCCCGACGTCGGCGAGGGCCTCACCGAGGGCGAGATCCTGCAGTGGCTGGTCGCCGTCGGTGACGAGGTGACGGTCAACCAGCCGCTGTGCGAGGTGGAGACGGCCAAGGCCGCCGTCGAGCTGCCGTCACCGTTCGCGGGCACGGTCACCGCGCTGCTGCACGAGGCCGGCAGCACCGTGGACGTCGGCGCGCCGATCATCACGATCGAGACCTCCGGGGAGGACCCGGCCGCGGACGGCGACGGCGGGCAGGCGGCGCCCGAGCGGACGGCGAACCTCGTCGGCTACGGGCCGCGGACCACCGAGGCCCGTCGCCGGCCGCGGCGCACCGGCGCGGCCGTGGCCGCCCGGGCGACCGCGCCGGCCGTCCGGACGCCGCTCCTGGCGACGGTGCCCGACCTCGACACCAAGCCGGTCCGGCACGGCGGCCTGGAGATGGGCCGGGCCGCGGAGGCGAACGCCCTCGAGGAGGAGGCGACGACGACGGCGGCGGCGACGGCCGCCCCCGCGCGGCACGGCACCGGCCGGCCGCGGCCACTGGCCAAGCCGCCGGTGCGCAAGCTCGCCCGCGACCTGGGCGTCGACCTCGCGCTCCTGACCGGGAGCGGGCCGGGTGGGGTCATCACGCGGGCGGACGTCGCGGCGGCGAGCGCCGCCCCGGCGGGTGCCTCCGCAGCCGTGTCTCCCCCACCCTCCCCACCGGTGTCGGACCAGGGCGAGCAGCGCATCCCGGTCACCGGCGTCCGCAAGCACACGGCGGCGGCGATGGTGACCAGCGCCTTCACCGCGCCGCACGTGACGGAGTTCCTCACCGTGGACGTCACCCGCACGATGAAGCTGCGGACCCGCCTCGCCGCCCGCCCGGAGTTCGCGGGGGTCAAGGTCAGCCCGCTGCTGTTCGTGGCCAAGGCGCTGCTCCTCGCCGTCCGCCGGCACCCGATGGTGAACGCGCGCTGGGAGGAGGGGACCCGCGAGATCGTCGTCCCCGGGCACGTGAACCTCGGGATCGCGGCGGCCACGCCGCGCGGTCTGCTGGTGCCCAACGTCAAGGACGCCGAGCGGCTCTCCCTGCCCGACCTGGCCCGCGCCCTGACCGGGCTGACCGAGACCGCCCGTGCCGGGCGCACCTCCCCGGCCGACATGGCCGGCGGCACCATCACGATCACCAACGTCGGCGTCTTCGGCGTGGACACCGGCACCCCGATCCTCAACCCGGGGGAGTCGGCGATCCTGGCCTTCGGCGCCGTGCGGGCCATGCCGTGGGTGCACAAGGGCAGGGTCGTGCCGCGGCAGGTGACCACGCTGGCGCTGTCGTTCGACCACCGGGTGATCGACGGCGAACTGGGCAGCCGCTTCCTGGCCGACGTCGGCGCGGTGCTGCACGACCCCGCCGCGGCGCTGGCGTTCTGACGGGGGTGACCGACCTCGACGGGCTGCTGGCCTTCGCCGCCCGCTCCCGGGTGCCCGAGGGCGGCTTCGGGCACCTGGGGGCCGACGGCGCGCTGGTCGACCGGCCGCAGGAGACCTACGTCGTCGCACGGATGACGCACGTCTTCGGGCTGGCGCACCTGCTCGGGCGTCCGGGCGGACCGGTCCGTCACGGCGTGGCCGCGCTGCTCGACGGGCCGCTGCACGACGCCGAGCACGGCGGCTGGCGGGCGGCCGGGGACGACGACACCAAGGCCGCCTACGTGCACGCGTTCGCCGTCCTCGCGGGGGCGACCGCGACCGCCGCCGGCGTCGACGGCGGCCGGCAGCTGCTGGGTCAGGCCCTGGCGGTGTGGGACGGCCGCTTCTGGGACGACGCCGCGGGCCTGGCGGTCGAGGAGTGGACCCGCGACTGGTCGGCCTGCAGCGACTACCGCGGCGCCAACGCCAACATGCACGGGGTGGAGGCCACCCTCGCCGCCGCCGACGTCCTGGCCGGCGAGGACCCGCTCACGGCGGCCGCGCTGCGACAGCGGGCGCTGCGCAGCACCGGGCGCATCGTGCACGGCTGGGCCCGCGAGCGGGACTGGCGGCTGCCGGAGCACTTCACCGCCGGCTGGGAGCCGGTGCCGGGGTACAACCGGGACCGGCCGGCCGACCCCTTCCGTCCGTACGGCGTCACCGTCGGGCACCAGTTCGAGTGGGCGCGGCTGTGCCTGCACCTGCGGGCGGCCCTCGAGGAGGAGGCTCCCGGCTGGCTGCTGGACGACGCCGTCGCGCTGTTCGACGCCGCCGCGGAGCGGGGCTGGGCGGCCGACGGCGAACCGGGGTTCCCGTACACCCTCGACTGGGACGACCGGCCCGTCGTGGAGGCCCGCATGCACTGGGTGCTCTGCGAGGCCGTCGCGGCGGCCACGGTGCTGCACGCCGCCACCGGCGAGGACCGGTACGCCGAGCTCGTCCGTGCCTGGCGGGCGCACGGCGAGGAGCGCTTCGCCGACGTCGCGACCGGCAGCTGGCACCACGAGCTGACCCCGCGGGGCGGGGTCGGCACGAGCGTCTGGGCCGGCCAGCCGGACGCGTACCACCTGGCCCAGATGCTCCTCCTCGAGGGCCGGCCCGTGCGCGGCAGCGTGGCGGCGGCGCTGCGCTGACCTGCGGATGCGTGTGTACCGACCCGGAGAGGGCGGGTAGCTGGTGCACGACCGACATCCCGATACAGAGGAGGCCGTCCCATGGCCAGCGTGCAGGAGTCCGTCGACGTCGACGTCCCGATCCGCGTCGCCTACGACCAGTGGACGCAGTTCGAGTCGTTCCCCCAGTTCATGGGTGGCGTCGAGCGGATCACCCAGATCGACGACACCCACACCCACTGGGTCACCAACATCGACGGGGTGAAGCGGGAGTTCGACGCCGAGATCACCGAGCAGCACCCCGAGGAGCGCGTGGCCTGGGCCAGCACCGGCGGCGAGGCCAAGCACGCCGGTGTGGTGACCTTCCACCGCCTGGACGACGCCAAGACCCGCGTGATGATCCAGATCGACTGGGAGCCCCAGGGTCTGGTGGAGAAGGCCGGCGCCGCGCTCGGCTTCGACGACCGCCAGGTCAAGGCCGACGCCAAGAAGTTCAAGGAGTTCATCGAGAGCCGCGGCACCGAGAGCGGCGCCTGGCGCGGCGACGTCCCGCGTCCCGACCAGCGCTGAGCGAGGACCTCGCTGCCCCCACCCCTCGCAGGCTCGGGGCGGGCCCCTGCAGCGAGGCCGCACGAGACAGCGGCGCCCGCCCCCTCGAGGGGGCGGGCGCCGCTGTCCGTCCTGCTACTCCGCGTCGAGATCGGCGGCCACCAGGCCGGCGATCTCGGCCAGGGCCGCCTCGTCGTCGCTGGTGACGGTCACCTCGGCACCCTGCTTGGCGCCGAGCGTCATGATCATCAGGGCGGACCCGCCATCGACGGGAGCGCCACCCGGGGTCGCCAGGGTGACCGGGACGCCGCTCTTGGCGACGGCCTCCGCGATCAGGGCTGCCGGGCGGGCGTGCAGCCCGACGCGGGACCCGACGGTGACGGTCTGACTGGGCATCAGTGCCTCTCCTCGCTGCTGGGGACGCTGGGGACGGTGACCTGAGCCTGCCGGATCAGGCGCGGACCGGCTGGGCGGCGACGCCCGTGGCGGCGTGGGCGTGGGTCAGGTCGACGGCGTCCTCGGGGACGACGTCCGCCTTCGGCCGGCCGATGCTCTTGGCGACCGTGACGGCGGCGGCGCCCACGACCGTCCCGGCGACGAGGGCGAGGAGGAACACGAGCACGCCGTTCATCGCGAAGAACACGAAGATGCCGCCGTGCGGGGCCTGCAGCTCCACCCCGCTGCCGGCCACGATCGCGCCGGTGGTCGCGCCGCCCAGCATCATCGAGGGGATGACCCGCAGCGGGTCGGCCGCCGCGAACGGGATGGCGCCCTCGGAGATGAAGGACAGGCCGAGCAACCAGGCGGCCTTGCCGCTGTCCCGCTCCGCGGGGGTGTACAGCCGCGGACGGACGGCGGTGCTCAGGGCCATGGCCAGCGGCGGGACCATGCCGGCGGCCATGACGGTCGCCATGATCACCAGTTGCTGCTCCCCGCCCTCGCCGGCCAGTGCGGCGGTGAGGCCGGTGGTGGCGAAGACGTAGGCCGCCTTGTTGATCGGGCCGCCGAGGTCGAAGCACATCATCAGGCCGAGGATGATCCCCAGCCCGATGGCGGCGGTGCCGGTCAGGCCGTTCAGCCAGTTGCCCAGGCCCTCGAGGGCGGCGGCGAGGGGCCGGCCGAGGACGACGGCCATCAGTCCGCTGGAGATCAGCGTCGCCAGCAGCGGGATGATCACGACCGGCTGCAGCCCGCGGACCCCGGCGGGGAGCTTCCAGCGGCTGATCCACAGGGCGACGAAGCCCGCGATGATGCCGCCGATCAGGCCGCCGATGAAGCCGGCGCCGACGGTCACGGAGACCGCGCCGACGACGAAGCCGGGGACGATCCCGGGCCGGTCGGCGATGGCGTAGGCGATGTAGCCGGCCAGCGCCGGCACCAGGAACCCGAACGCGGCCTGACCCAGGACGGTGCAGACGGCGCCCAGGTAGCCGAGGAAGCCGTCGTTGAGCCCCTCGACGCCCGATGCGCTGGGCAGGTCGAAGAACGAGTTGTTGAGCACCCAGCTGAGGGCGTAGCTCTGCCCCTCGACGTCGGGGTCGTCGTTGACGATCTGGTAGCCGCCGAAGAGGAAGCCCAGGGCGATGAGCAGGCCGCCGGCCGCGACGAACGGGATCATGTAGCTGACGCCGGTGAGCAGCCAGCGGCGGATCTCGGTGCCGGTCCCGGGGCGTGCCCCCGTGGTGCCGGCCGCCTCCGCGCCGCCGGTGGTGCCCGGCACGCGGCGGGCGGCCGGGTCGTCCGCGGCGGCGAGCGCCTCGCGGATCATGACGTCGGGCTCGTTGATGGCCCGCTTCGTCCCCGACTGGACGACGGGCTTGCCGGCGAAGCGGTCGCGGTCCCGGACGCCGACGTCGACGGCGAACACCACGGCGTCCGCGGCACGGATGACCTCCGGGTCGAGCGGCGTGGCGCCGGACGAGCCCTGGGTCTCCACGTGCAGGACGACGCCGGCGGCCTGGGCGGCGGCGGTCAGCTTGTCGGCGGCCATGTAGGTGTGCGCGATGCCGGTCGGGCAGGCGGTGACGGCCACGAGGCTGCGCGTCGCGGCGGCGGGGGCGGCAGCGGCGGGGGCGGCTGCCGCGGGGGCGGCTGCCGCGGGGGTGGCGGCTGGGGCGGAGGCGGCCGCGGTGGCGACGGGCTGGGGCGCGACGACGTCCTGGACCAGCGCGACCACCTCGTCGGCCGAGCCGGCCGCCCGGAGCGAGGCGACGAACTCCGGCCGCACGAGGGCGCGGGCGAGGGCGGTGAGCAGCGTGAGGTGGTCGGCGTCACCGTGCTCGGGGGCGGCGATGAGGAACACCAGGTCCGCCGGACCGTCCGGGGCACCCCAGGCCACGCCGGGGGAGAGGCGGCCGAACGCGAGCGACGCCTGGGTCACCGCGCCGGACCGGCAGTGCGGGATCGCGATGCCTCCCGGCAGGCCGGTGGCGGCCTGTGCCTCGCGGGTGAGGGCGTCTCCGGCGAGGCCCTCGGCGGAGGTGGCCCGGCCGGTGTCGGCGACCAGGGCCGCCAGCCGGCGGACCACGGCTTCCTTGTCGGCGCCGAGGGCGGCGTCCAGCGCCACGAGCTCGCGCGTGATGAGAGCGGACATGCGGACCTCTCCGAGGTTCGTCAGGGGACGTCGCGACCGGCGGGCGCGACGGGGACGGGGGCGTGGGGGTCGGCGGGCTCCGGGTCGGGGAGCGGGGCGGCGACGACGGAGGCGGCCACGCTGTCGACCTGCGCCGGGGTGGGGACCGCGGAGCCGGGCAGGCCGGCCGCGGCGGCCCCGGAGGCCACCGCGCGGCGCAGCCGCTCCACCGGGGGTGCGCCGGACAGGTCGGCCAGCAGGTGCCCGGCGAGACTGCAGTCCCCGGCACCGACCGTGCTGCGCACGGCGATCCGCGGCGGGCGGGCGGAGAAGCGGCCGCCCGCCGCGGTCGACAGGAGGGCGCCGTCGGCGCCCAGGGTGAGGAGCACCTCGGCGACGCCGCCGGCGTGCAGGCCGTCGACGGCGGCCAGCAGGGCAGCGGGGTCGGCGGTGAGCGCCGCCTCGTCGGTGCCGGCGACCTGGGCCAGCTCCTCGGCGTTGGGCTTGAGCAGGTCCGGCGCCGCGGTGGGGCCGGCGGCCAGCAGCGCCAGCAGCGGTGCCTCGGAGGTGTCGACGGCGATCCGCGCACCCGTCGGCCGCAGGGCGCGGACGAGCTCGGCGTACCAGTCGACCGGCGTCCCGGGCGGCAGCGAGCCGGCCAGCACCACCCAGGCCGCGCCGGTGGCCGCCCGCAGCAGGGTCTCGGTGAGGGCGGCGCGGGTGGCCGCGTCGAGCGGCGTGCCGGGCTCGTTGAGCTTGGTCGTGGTGCCGTCGGGCTCGGTCAGGCTGTAGTTGGTGCGGACCGCACCGGCGACCTCGACCGTCGCCATCGGCAGGGCGAGCCGGTGCAGCGCGGCCACGATCGGGTCGTCGAGCGACGCGGGCAGCACGGTGACGACCTCGCCACCGGCCGCTGCGACGGCGCGGGCGACGTTGACCCCCTTGCCGCCGGGCTCGGTGGAGCTCGGGCCCAGGCGGGCGACCGCGCCCCGCTCGAGGGCACCGGGGAGCGCGAGCGTGCGGTCCAGGCTCGGGTTGGCCGTCAGGGTGACGACCCGTCCGCCGCCGCGCCGGCCGGCGAGGTCGCTCACGCGACCACGACCTCGATGCCGGCGTCCTCCAGCGCGTCCACGACGGCGGGGTCGGCCCCGTCGTCGGTGACCAGGACGTCGACGTCGTCGGCCGACGCGAAGCGGACCAGGTGCTCCCGGCCGAGCTTGCTGCTGTCGGCCAGCACCACCACGCGCTGCCCGGCGCGGACCATCGCCCGCTTGACCGAGGCCTCCGCCTCGTCGGGCGTGGTGCACCCGTGCTGGGCGGTGACGCCGTTCGCGCCGAGGAACGCCACGTCCAGCCGCAGCTCGCCCAGCGCCCGGACCGGCGTCTCGCCGACGGCGCACTGGGTGATGCCGCGGACCCGCCCGCCGAGGACGTGGAGGGTCAGGCCGGCCGCGGTCGAGAGCCGGGCGGCGATCGGCACGGAGTTGGTCGCCACGAACAGCCGGCGGTCGGGCGGCAGCAGCTCCGCCAGCGCGGCGGTGGTGCTGCCGCCGTCGAGCAGCAGGCTGCCGTCGGTGTCGGGGAGCAGGTCGAGCGCCGCCGCGGCGATCTTGCGCTTCTGCTCGTGGCGCGTGGCCGTCCGCTCGCCGAGAGCCGTCTCCGCCAGGGTCAGCGCGCCGGCCGGCACGGCGCCGCCGTGCACCCGCCGCAGGGCCCCGGTGCGCTCCAGCACCGCCAGGTCGCGGCGGATGGTCTCGGTGGTGACGCCGAACTCCTCGGCGAGCGCGGTCACCGACGCGCGGCCGCGGTCGGCCACGAGGCCGGCGATCGTCTGCTGCCGCTCCTCCGCGTACACCGCGTCTCCTCGCCTCACACCGCCCGGATGTCCGGTTGTGTGGTTTCGTGTTTGCGTTGGTGTTGTTCTACGTTGGTTGCGTTGACAAGTCAACACTGATTCGTGAGTCTGGTCACCGACAACGGGTCGACGTCGTCCCGACCCGGCGTGCGCGCCCCCGCGCCCCGCCCCGCCCACCGCCACCCCGCAGCGAGGTACCGATGTCCGCTCCCGCTCCTGCTCCCGCCCCCACGCCGGTCGTGCTCTCCGGCACCCCGGTGGTCCCCGGTGTCGCGTGGGGGCCCGTGGTGCGGCCGTCGGGGGCGGTGCGGCTGCCCGACGCGCCCACGGATGCGGTGGCCGAGGAGGCCCGCCCGGCGGAGAAGGAGCGCTTCACCGCGGCCGCCGGTGTCGTGGCCGATCGGCTGGCCGCACGGGCCGGAGCCGCGACCGGGGTGAGCGCCGAGGTCCTGTCGGCCACCGCCGGGCTGGCCCGCGACCGCGGCCTGCTCGCCGCGGTCGAGCAGCGCATCGACGCGGGCTCGCCGGCCGCGGTCGCCACCGTGGCGGCGGCCCAGCAGTTCGTCGACCTCTTCACCGGCCTCGGCGGCGTGATGGCCGAGCGGGTCACCGACGTCCGGGACGTCCGCGACCGGATCGTCGCCGAGCTGACCGGGCAGGGGGAGCCCGGCGTCCCGGCGCCCGAGGTGCCCTCGGTGCTCCTCGCCGACGACCTGGCGCCCGCCGACACGGCCGGCCTCGACCCGGCCCGGGTGCTCGGGCTGGCGACCTCGGAGGGTGGCGCCACCAGCCACACGGCGATCATCGCCCGCCAGCTCGGCCTGCCCTGCGTGGTCGCCGTCGCCGGTCTGGACGACGTCCCCGCCGGTGCGACCGTCCTGGTCGACGGCGAGCACGGGACCGTCACCGTCGCCCCGGACGAGCAGGTGGCGCGCGCCCGCGTCGCCGAGGCGCGCGAGATCGCCGCCCTGCTGGCCGCCTACCGCGGTCCGGCGGTCACCCGCGACGGCGTGGCCGTGCCGCTGCTGGCCAACGTGCAGGACGGTGCCGGGGTGCGCCTGGCCCTGGAGGCCTCGGCGGAGGGTGTCGGGCTGCTGCGCACCGAGCTGGCCTTCCTGGGTCGCGCGGAGGAGCCCTCGGTGGCCGAGCAGGCCGACGGCTATGCCGAGGTCCTCGCCGCGTGCGCCGGCCGCCGGGTCGTCGTCCGCACGCTGGACGCGGGGTCGGACAAGCCGCTCGCCTTCGCCACGCCGCCGGCCGAGGCCAACCCGGCCCTGGGGGTGCGCGGCCTGCGGGTCGCCCGCCGTGACCCGGGGCTGCTCGACCGGCAGCTCGACGCCATCGCCGAGGCCTCCCGACGCACGCGCGAGGTGCCGTGGGTGATGGCCCCGATGGTCGCGACCGAGGCCGAGGCCGCCGACTTCGCCGCCCGGGTGCGTGCCCGCGGTCTGGTCCCGGGCGTCATGGTCGAGGTGCCGTCGGCTGCGCTGCTGGCCGACCGGCTGCTGCGGCACGTCGACTTCCTGTCACTGGGCACGAACGACCTGTCCCAGTACGCGCTGGCCGCCGACCGGCTCTCCGGTGAGCTGGCCGACCTCACCGACCCGTGGCAGCCGGCCCTGCTGACCCTCGTCCGGCACACGGCCGAGGCGGGCATCCGGGCGGGCCGTCCGGTCGGGGTGTGCGGCGAGGCGGCTGCCGACCCGCTGCTGGCCTGCGTCCTGGTGGGCCTCGGCGTGACCTCGCTGTCGTGCGCGGCGTCGTCGGTCGCGGGCGTGGGGGCCCGGCTGGCCACCGTGTCCCTCGATGCCTGCCGGCAGGCAGCGGAGGCGGCGCTGGACGCGGCCGATCCCGCCGCCGCGCGGGCCGCGGCGCGCGTCGCGCTGGCCGGGGGATGACCGGCACCCCTCGTCGGGGTGAGCTTCCGTAGGGATGTGAGGCAACACGCCTGCGATCCTTAGGAATATCTTGGACCATGCCTGCTTTACTACAGGTGTTGGTTCCAACGACGACATCCCCGGAGAGCAGCATGAGCACCGTGTCCACCTGGCGTCAGCGTCGACAGGCCGCGCGTTCCCGCCGGGCTGTGGAGCGCGCGGCTTTCCGTGCGCCCAGTCCCGCCCTGCGCGACGAGCTGCTGACCATCGCGAACAGCCGCTGAGCAGCCACACCACCGCACGCGCGACCCCGCCCTCCTCGACGGAGGCCGGGGTCGCTGCCGTCTCAGGCCCCACAGGGGGGTCCTTCCCCAGTGCATCGTGTGGACGACGGCGTGGCCCCGTCCGCGGCTCATCAGCCACCGGTTGACGGGCAGGGTGACGACGAAGGCGACGGCGAGCGCGAACGCCAGCGCACCCCAGAACAGCACGCTCGCCAGGCCGGCCTCCATGGCGCCGGGCACGGCCACCATGACGCCGTTGTCGACCAGTCCCATGACCGTGATCGACAGGGTGTCGGCGGAGAGGGCCACCTCCAGGGCGGCCCGGAACGGCAGGCCGGTGCGGAGCACCCCGCGCATGGAGCGTCGCCCGGGTGGCGGCGTGCCAGCTCACCCGGTGGTCGCCGACGGAGTGTGCGGAGTGCCCGGTCTCGACCGTGCGGACGTGGTCCGTGGTCGTCCTCCTCGAGTAGGCGGTACCGGTACCGCTACGGGTGTATGCGGTGATACGCCGGTGCGTCCGGGACGTCACGCCCCTCCGGTCTCCCCCGCAGGGGTCGGTCCGTCTCAACCACGGCGCCGGTCCTGCCGATCGGGGACAGGTGAGGACTCCCGACCGCGGTGGACGGCTCCGGCCGGGACGCCGGCCCAGCACCACCCCGCCGGCCGCGACACCCGAGGGGACGGCGGCCACGCGCCTCGCCGCCCTCGAGGACGCCGCCGCCGGGCTCTCCTCCGGTGCCGATCCCGCCGAGGCGCTCACCGACCTGCTGGACCGCGCCGCGCGGGCGCTCCCCGGTGCCGCTCTGCTGCTCGCCGTCACCCCGGCAGGTACCGAGGGTGTGCTCTCCCGGGCGGTGGGGGTCCCCGCCGAGCAGGTGGCCGGACTCGCCGCGGTCCTGGTGTCCGGCAGCGCGCCGGCGCCCGGGGCCGTCGTCGTCGACGTGGTCTCGGGCCGGCGCTGGCTCGGCCGGCTCGCCGCCCTGCCCGGGACGGCGACGGACGCGGCGGACGGCGCCGGTTCCCTCGCCGACGCGCCCGGGGTGCTGCCCGCCTACGCCGGGCTCGCCGCGGCCGTCCTCGAGCGCTCCGCCGCGGGTGAGGAGGCGCGCCGTGCGGCCGCCCGCGTCGACGCCCTCCTCTCCCTGGGCTCGGCCCTGGCCGCCGCGTCCGATGCCCCGGCCGTGTGCGTCGAGGCCGCCGACGTGCTGCCCGTCGTCGTCGGGTGTGACCGGGTCGCCCTGCTGCTGTGGGAGACCGGCGCCGGACGGCTCCGTGCGGTCGCGGGCAGTGGCTCGCCCGACCCGCTCCCCCTGGAGCTGTACGCCGAGGAGACCCCCGAGCTCGTGGGCATGCTCACCGACCGCACCCCCCGCGTGCTGCGCTGGGAGACGTGCAGCCCGGCGGTGCGCGACATGCTGGGCGCGGGCGGCATCACCGACGCGCTCGCCGTCCCGCTCGTCGCCGGCGGCGCCTTCCTCGGCGTGGTCACGGCCAGCTGGCCGGCCGGCCGCGCGCCCGCCGGACTGGAGGGCGAGCACCTCGGCCGGCTCGGTGCCGCGGCCGACCAGGTCGCCGTCGCGCTGGACCGGATCCGGCTCGCCGACACCCTCCGCCACCAGGCCACGCACGACCCCCTGACCGGTCTGCCCAACCGGGAGCTGCTGCGCCAGCGGCTGGAGACGGCGCTCACCACGGTGCGCCCCGACCAGCACGTCGGCGTCCTCTGCTGCGACCTCGACGGCTTCGCCGCGGTCAACGACGCCCACGGTGCCCAGGCGGGCGACGAGCTGCTGCGACAGGTCTCCGCGCGGCTGCGCGCCGCCGTCCGCCCGGCCGACACCGTCGCGCGGCTGGGTGCCGACGAGTTCGCCGTCGTCCTCCCGGGTCTGGGCACCCCGGGGGACGTCGAGGCCGTGCTGGCGCGCGTCCGCGCCTGCTTCACCGAGCCGTTCCGCCTGGCCCGCCGGCCGGTGCGGGTCGAGACCGCCGTCGGCGTGGCCGTGCACTCCGGTGAGTGGGGCGTGGCCGACGACCTGCTCGGCGCCGCCCTCGCCGACCGCCGCCGGCAGCCCTGACCGGCGGCGCCCCCCTCAGTCCCGGAGACGCGCCCGCAGGGCAGCCTGCTCCTCGGGGCCGAAGCCGTGTGCGGTCAGCCAGCCGAGCGGCCCGCCGTGCCGTTCGTCCAGCCAAGCCAGCACGCGCTCCATGGTCTCGGCACGCGGGGTGTGCAGGGCGACGTCGCGCTTCTCCATGTCCTCCGCGTAGGTGGGGGAGGTCGCCAGCTTGGCCACGAGGGCGTCGATGACGTCGGCCGTCATGGCGTAGTCGGCGACGATCTCCTCGGCCGGCACGCCGGCCACCGCCAGCGCGAAGGCCACGATGACGCCGGTGCGGTCCTTGCCCGCCGCGCAGTGCACCACCGACGCGCCGTCCGCGGCCGCCAGGGCACGCAGCGCCCCGAGCACGTTCTCCGGCCTGTGCTCGAGGTAGCCCAGGTACGAGCGGACGGCGGGCGGCTCCTCCTGGTCCCGCTCGCCGACCTGCCGCGGCAACAGGGACTCCAGCCAGCCGCCGGGCAGCTCCGGGACCTCGGCCTCCTCCACGGCGAAGACGTCGGTGCGGTGACCGCGCTCGGGCAGCAGGCTGAAGTGCCGGTGCGTCACCTCGGGCACGTCGCGCAGCGGGCCGCGGCCCTCCATCAGCACCTCGGCGGTGCTGCGCAGGTCGATGACCTCCCGGAGGCCGAGCTCGGCCACCAGCCGGCGGACGTCGTCCCCGCTGAGGGTCTGCAGGTTGTCGCTGCGCAGCACCCGTCCCGACCGCGTCGTCCCGCCGTCGACGGTGGGCAGGCCGCCCAGGTCACGGGTGTTGGTCGTCCCGTCCAGGGGGAGCCAGCGGTCGGTGCGCACGGGGTCAGCGGAGCGAGAGGTCACGTCCCGACGGTACGACGGGCCGGGAACCGCGCAGCGACGGGCGGGAGTCCACCGGGCGAGACGCCGCCGACGTCGAGCAGCCGTGGGAGCCCAGGTCAGGGGCCGGTCGACCGATGAGAATGCCCGGCGACCCGGGTCAGTCCCCTCAGGCCCGGTTCCCCCGGCCGGCCGCACCGATGGAGGCGCGCAGATGTCACTCACCCGGATCCACAACCTGTCCATCTCGCTCGACGGCTTCGCGACCGGGGAGCCGCAGTCCGCCGAGGCGCCCTTCGGCCATGCCGGCCATCGCCTGCACGAGTGGATGCTCCGCACCCGGTTCTGGGCCGTGGAGGGCGCCGGAGGTGGAGCGGACGCGGGCGGGTCGACGGGAGTCGACCACGCGTTCGCGGAGCGCCACGGCATCGGCTTCGGAGCCGAGATCATGGGCGCCAACAAGTTCGGCCCGCCGGGCTGGCAGGACGACCCGGACTGGAGGGGCTGGTGGGGGCCGAACCCGCCGTTCCACACACCGACCTTCGTGCTCACCCACCACCGGCTGCCCCCGATGGAGATGGAGGGCGGCACCACGTTCCACTTCCTCGACGCCGCTCCGGCCGACGCGCTCGAGACCGCTCGTGCAGCCGCCGACGGCAAGGACGTCCGGATCGGCGGCGGCCCCACCGTCGTGCGCGACTTCCTCGCCGCCGGGCTCGTCGACCACATGCACCTGGTCCAGGTGCCCATCGTGCTCGGCCGCGGCGTCCGTCTCTGGGACGGCCTGGAGGCCCTCGAGGACGCCTACGACGTCGAGGCCGTCTCGTCCCCCAGCGGCGTCACCCACCTCACGTTCAGCCGCACGCCGGTCCCGTGAACACCGGCCCGGCCGCGACGTCGTCCGGGCTGCCGTCCTGGCGCACCAGGGCGTCGCAGACGTCGAGCAGCCCCCGCCGCAGGCCGGCGGCCCGCTCCGCCAGCTCACGCTGCCGGCGCACGTACTCGGCCCTGCCCTCCGGGGTCTCCACCGCGACGGCGGGCCGGCCGTAGGAGCTCAGGTCGTAGGGCGAGGCCTGCATGTCCAACAGCCGGACGTCGGCGGCGAGGGCGAAGCAGTCCAGCGCGAGCTCGCCGGGCACCGCGGGGCCCAGCTTCAGCGACCACTTGTGCAGGTCCATCCCGGCGTGCAGGCAGCCCGGCTGCTCGAGGTCGACCTGCGTGGCGCGGGTGGGCTGCAGCGCGTTGCGGCCCACGGCCTCCGGGGTGAAGAAGCGGAACGCGTCGTAGTGGGTGCACCGGATCGGCTGGGCCTCGACGACGGCGTCCGTGCCGGCCCGTCCCAGCCGCAGCGGCAGGGGGTGCCGGCGCTCGTCGGCCCGGTAGACCATCGCCCACTCGTGCAGGCCGAAGCAGCCGGTGAACGCCGGCCGGGAGGCGGTGGCGGCCAGCAGCCCGGCGACGAACCGCACGGTGTCGCCCCGGTCGGCCAGGAAGGCGGCTGCGTCCAGGCCCACCGTGCCGTCGGGGGCGGTCGCGTACCAGCGGCCGCTGCCCTGCGGGGCGGGCGTCCCGGTGTCGGGCAGCAGGGCCACCCCGGCTCCGGGGTGCCAGCGGCGCAGCAGCGCGGGCCGGGTGTCGTAGTACGTGTAGAGGAAGTCCTCGACCGCGTGGGTCTCCCCGCGGGCGCGCCGGTCGCGGCGCGCGGCGGTGAGGGCGTCGGCGCGCTCGGCGTGCGCCGCCGCCCGGCGCCGCCACTCGTGGGCCGGGAGCCGGGTCCCGGACGGGCCGGAGGGGACGGCGGTCGGCACGGCTCCAGCGTAGGAGCGGCCGTCGCGGGAGCCGGTCGCGGGCGTCCGGCCGACGGCGGACCCGTGACACGTGTCAGGGGTCCACCGTGCCGCCGCCCGCGGGAGTCGTGAGAGGTGACACCTGTGCCGGGCGCGGACCGGCGGCAGCCTCGGAGGTGCCCAGGGACCGGCCGGACCACGGCCGGGGGGCAGCACGAGGAGGCCACATGCGCCCGCACGCCGTCCTGACCCCGCGACCGGGACCCGGGAGCGCCGGCACCCCGGCCGTCGAGGTGGTCGACCTCGAACGCCGCTACGGCTCCTTCCGGGCCGTCCGCGGCATCTCCTTCGAGGTCCTCCCTGGAGAGGTGTTCGCCCTGCTGGGGGTCAACGGCGCCGGCAAGACGTCGGCGCTCGAGGTGCTCGAGGGGCTGGCCCGGCCGGCCGCCGGCACCGTCCGGGTGCTGGGTGCCGATCCGATCGCCGACCGGGCCGTCGTCCGGCCCGCGCTGGGCGTGCTGCTGCAGGCCAGCGGGCTGCCCGGCGACCTGACGGTGGCCGAGACGGTGCGGGCGTGGGCCGGCACCCTCACCTCCCCGCAGCCGGTGGACGACGCCCTCGCCCAGGTCGGCCTCACCGACCGGGCCGACGTCCGGGTCCGCAGCCTCTCCGGTGGCGAGCGGCGCCGGCTCGACCTCTCCCTCGCCCTGCTCGGGCGGCCGCGGGTCATCGTCCTCGACGAGCCGACCACCGGGCTGGACCCGGAGAGCCGGCGCACGCTCTGGGGGCTGATCCGCCGGCGGGTGGCCGAGGGCGCCGCCGTGGTCCTCACCACCCACCACCTGGAGGAGGCCGAGGAGCTGGCGGACCGCATCGCCGTCATGCGGGCCGGTCGCATCGTGCTGGCCGGGACCGCCGGCGAGATCGCCGCCACGCAGCCGGCGACGATCCGATTCGAGCTGCCGCCGGACGCGCCGGACGTGCCCGAGCTGCCCGGTGCCCGCCTCGTCACGAGGGCCCCGCGCGTCGAGCTGCACACCCGGGCGCTGCAGCCGGTGCTCACCCGGCTGCTGACCTGGGCCGAGCGCGAGGGCGTCGTCCTGACCGGGCTGCAGGCCCGCTCGGCCACCCTCGAGCAGGCCTTCCTCGCCGTCGCCGACGCACCCGACGAGTCCCACCCCGTCCACCCCGCCGCCTGAGCGACCGATCCGGAGGACCGCGACCGTGACCACCCCGACCCCGACCCTGACCCCGACCGCGCCGGCCGCCCCCGCACCGTCCCGGCTGCGCCGGACCCTCGTCCTGGCCCGCGCCGAGACCCGCCTGCTCGTGCGCAACCGCACCGCCCTGGTCAACTCCGTGCTGCTGCCGCTGCTGCTCGTGGCCGGCGTCCCGGCGCTCGACCTGGACCGCGAGGGCCCGGCGGGTCCGCTGCTCCTCGTGGCCGCCATCGGCGTCACGCTCGTCTTCCTGACCTACTACAACCTGGTCACCACGTTCGTGGCCCGCCGCGAGGACCTGGTGCTGCAGCGGATGCGCACCGGCGAGCTCACCGACGCCGAGGTGCTGTTCGGCACGGCCACGCCCACGCTGCTCGTCACGGTGGGCCAGGTGGTGCTGGTGACCGCCGGCGTCGCCGTCATCGGCCAGTGGGTCGCGCCGGTGGACGTCGTCCTCCCGCTGGTGGCCCTGCTCGGCGGTGCGGCGCTGATGGTGCTGCTCGCCGCGGCGTCGGCGGCCTTCACCCGCACCCCGGAGAGCGCCCAGATCACCACCCTGCCGCTCGTCATGGCGACGACGGCGCTGTCGGGCCTGCTCTTCCCGCTCTCCACGCTGCCCGGCGGGCTGGCCGACGTCGCCCGCTTCCTGCCGCTCACGCCGGTGGTGGAGCTGGCGACGCTGGGGCTGGCCGGCCGTGACGCCCACGGTGCCGCCGTCGACCTCGCCGGTGCCTGGGCCGCGGCGCCGCTGCCGCTCGCGGTGCTGGCGACCTGGCTGGTGGCCGGCGCCGTCGTGGCGCCCCGGGTGTTCCCCTGGGCGCCGCGACGGGGACCGTGGTCCCGGGCGGCGGCGGCCGGTACGGCAGCATGGCCGCCGTGCCGACCGTCGCCCGCTGGTGGCAGGGCCGCACGGCCCCGCAGCGGATCGACCTCTACACCCGCTGGTCGTTCTACACCTGGCTCGCCGTCACGCCGCTGCTGGGCCTGGGGGTGTACGGCGCGGCGGAGCGGGCGACGGGCCCGGCCCCCACCGTGTTCCTCGCCGGCTCGCTCGCCGTCTGCGTCACCGGGGTCTGGCTGTCGCACGCCGGCCTGGCCGCCCACCGCGAGGGCCGCCCGCTGCCGCGGGGGCCGCTCACGGCGGCCGCGGTCGCCGCCGTGGTCACGGCGGGGGCCGCCGTCTGGGCGTTCGCCCCGGAGAGCACGGACACCCCGGCGATGGCCTGGGGCCTGGCCATGCCGCCGGCCATGGCGCTCACTGCGGCCTCCAGCGCCTGGCCGTCGCCGCGGCTCACCCGGTGGGGCTTCGGGATCGGCGGGGCGACCGGCATCGTGGTGACGGCGGTGGGCGAACCCCTGGCCGTGACCGCGGGCCTCGCGGTGGGCACCGGCGCGGCGGTGACGTTCCTGGCCCTGGCCTTCCGCTTCTCGGTGTGGGTCCTCGACGTCGTCACGGAGATGGAGCGCACCAGAGGCGTGCAGGTACAGCTGGCCGTCGCCGAGGAGCGGCTGCGCTTCGCCCGGGACCTGCACGACGTGATGGGCCGGAACCTGTCGGCGATCGCGGTCAAGAGCCAGCTCGCGGCCGAGCTCGTACGCCGGGGACGGCCCGGTGCCGACGGCGAGCTCGGGGAGATCAGCCGCATCGCCGAGGAGTCGCTGCGCGAGGTGCGCGACGTCGTCCGCGGCTACCGGACCGCCGACCTGGGCGGCGAGCTCGCCGGAGCCCGCTCCGTGCTGCGTGCGGCGGGTGTGGCCTGCACCGTCAGCGGTGAGGACGCCGGGTCGGCCCTGCCGCGGCCGGTGCAGACGGCGCTGGGCTGGGTGGTGCGGGAGGCGGTGACCAACGTGCTGCGGCACAGCCGGGCCACCGAGTGCACGATCGAGCTGACCGTCACGGGACCGACCGCCCGGCTCCGGGTGGTCAACGACGGTGCCGAGGTCACGGATGCCGGGTGGGGGAACGGGCTGACCGGGCTGGCCGAGCGGTTGTCGGCGAGGGACGGCCGGCTGGCGGCCGGCCGGGACGGGGACCGCTTCGTCCTGGAGGCGGACCTGCCGGGGGAGGGGACGGCGTGATCCGGGTGCTGCTCGCCGACGACGAGAACCTCATCCGGTCGGCCCTGGCGGCGCTGCTGGCGCTCGAGGACGACATCGAGGTCGTCGCCCAGGCCGCCTCGGGCGCCGAGGCGCTGGCGATGGCGCGGGCGCACCACCCGGACGTCGCCGTCCTCGACCTGCAGATGCCCGACCGGGACGGCATCTCCGTCGCGGCCGAGCTGGCCGGCCTGCTCCCGGGCTGCGCGTGCATGATCGTCACCGGCCACGGTCGCGCCGGGCACCTCAAGCGGGCCCTGGAGGCGGGCGTGCGGGGGTTCCTGCCGAAGACCGTCTCGGCGCCGGTGCTCACCGACGTCGTCCGCACGGTGGCCCGCGGGGGGCGCTACGTCGACCCCGAGCTGGCCGCAGAGGCGATCAGCGCCGGGGACAGCCCGCTCACCCCCCGCGAGGCCGACGTCCTGGAACTCGCCGCCGGTGGGGCCCCGGTCGAGGAGATCGCCGCGCGCATCCACCTGTCACCGGGGACCGTGCGCAACCACCTGTCCGCGGCCGCGGCCAAGCTCGGCGCCGCGAACCGGCACGCCGCCGTGGAGGCGGCCCGCCGGCACGGCTGGATCTAGCTGGCGTCGTTGCCGCCGCGGACGATGGACTCGTCGCGCTGCGCCTCGTCGTCGGTGGTCAGCGTCGTGTCCAGCTCGCCGCGGTCGCTCGCGTTGTCCCCGGTCTGGCCGTCGATCAGGTTCTCGCTGCTGTCGGCGGTGTCCGGGGACTCGCCGTAGCCGGTGCTCTGGGTCTCGCTCATGTCTCTCCTCGGGTCGCGGTCGGCTGGCTCATGCCCCGGCGGGTGGATCGGCACGCTCGGCGACGACGTCGTCGTCCACGGCCGGCGCCGGGAGGTCGACGCCGTGCCCCGAGCCGTGCTCGGCCATGTCCTCGAGGGAGAGGCCCGCGGGGGAGAGGCCTCCGGCCGAGCCGTCCCCGACGTCGAGGCCCTCCAGGGAGCCGTCGGTGGCCGCGGTCGTGCCGGCGTCCTGCTGGTCCGGGTCACTCGTCCGCGGATCGGTCATCGGGTCCTCCTGGCGACGGTCACCGCCCGTCCATGCCCGTCGCGGACGTCCCCACACACGGCGACGGCCGCCGTGTGTGGGGAGACGGAACGGCCCCCGTGCCGGGGCCCACCGCGAGCTCGCGAGTGGGGGGCACGGGGGTCCTTCCTCAGAAGGCGGCTTCGTCGACCTCCATGAGCGAGTTGTCCGTGGCCTCCACGATCGCCCGCTCACCGGCCAGGCGCGGGAGCACCTGGGTGGCGAAGAAGCGCGTCGCGGCCAGCTTGCCGTCGTAGAAGTGGCGGTCCCGCTCGCTGACCTCGCCGCTCAGCGCGGCCAGCGCCACCTCGGACTGGCGGATCAGCAGCCACGCGGTGACCAGGTCGCCGACGGCCAGCAGCAGCCGGGAGGAGTTCTGACCGATCTTGTAGACGTTGGTCATGTCCTCCTGCGCGGCGGTCAGGTGACCGAACATCGCGGTGAGCATGGACTGCACCTCGCCGAGGGCGGTCTTGAGGTGCGCGCGCTCCTCCTTGAGCCGGCCGTTGCCCGCCTCCGCGTCGATCGTGGCCTGGATCTGACCGGCCAGCCAGGTCAGCGCGACGCCGCCGTCCTTGACGATCTTGCGGAAGAAGAAGTCCTGGCCCTGGATCGCCGTCGTCCCCTCGTACAGGGTGTCGATCTTGGAGTCCCGGATGTACTGCTCGATCGGGTAGTCCTGGAGGAAGCCCGAGCCGCCGAGGGTCTGCAGCGACTCCGCGGTGAGCAGCTGGGTGGCCCGCTCGGAGCCGAAGCCCTTCACGATCGGCAGCAGCAGGTCGTTGAGGCGCTCGGCGAGCTCCGCCTCCTCGCTGTGGGCCTGCCCGGCGGCCTGTGCCTCCATGACCTGATCGCGGAAACCGGCCGCGTACAGGTACAGGGCGCGCATGCCCTCGGTGTAGGACTTCTGCAGCATCAGCGAGCGGCGCACGTCCGGGTGGTGGGTGATGGTCACCCGCGGGGCGTCCTTGGTGGTGGCCGCCATGTCGGCGCCCTGCACGCGGTTCTTCGCGTAGTCGAGGGCCACCTGGTAGCCGGCCGACAGGGTCGCGATCGCCTTGGTGCCGACGAACATCCGGGCGTACTCGATGATCTTGAACATCTGGGCGATGCCGTCGTGCACGTCGCCGACCAGCCAGCCCTTGGCGGGGACCGGTCCGTCGCCGAAGGTCACCTCGCAGGTCGTGGAGACCTTCAGGCCCATCTTCTTCTCGACGTTCGTGACGTAGGCGCCGTTGCGCTCGCCCAGCTCGCCGGTCTCGACGTCCACGTGGAACTTGGGGACGACGAACAGCGACAGGCCCTTGGTGCCCGGCTTCGCGCCCTCGGGTCGGGCCAGGACCAGGTGGATGATGTTGTCGGTCAGGTCGTGCTCGGCCGAGGTGATGAAGCGCTTCACGCCCTCGATGTGCCACGAGCCGTCGGGCTGCTGGACGGCCTTGGTGCGGCCGGCGCCGACGTCGGAGCCGGCGTCGGGCTCGGTGAGCACCATCGTGGCGCCCCACCGCCGGTCGACCATCAACTGTGCGAGCTTCTTCTGCTCGGGGGTGCCCAGCTCGTGGAGCACGGCGCCGAACGTGGGGCCGGAGCCGTACATGAAGACGGCGGGGTTGGCGCCCAGGATCATCTCGAAGGCCGCCCAGCGCAGGGCCACCGGAGCGCCGAAGCCGCCGAGCTCCTCGGGCAGGTCGAGGCGGAACCACTCGCCCTCGTTGAGGGCCTGCACCGACTTCTTGAAGGCCTCGGGGAGGACCACGGAGTGGGTCGCGGGGTCGAAGACCGGCGGGTTGCGGTCGGCCTCGGTGAACGACGCGGCGATCGGGCCCTCGGCGAGCCGGCGGATCTCGGCGAGCACGCCCCGCGCGGTCTCGGTGTCCATCTGGGCGAACGGGCCGGTGCCGAACCGGTCCTTGGTGTCCAGGAACTCGAAGAGGTTGAACTCGAGGTCCCGCAGGTTCGCGGTGTAGTGGCTCATGCGCGTGTGGCTCCCGTGCTCCGTGCCGTGTCCGGCGGATTCGTACCCGCCAGTAACAAACGCTATTACTCGCTGGTAACAACGGCAAGCGCCTGCCGGTCCGACACGCTCGGAGGGGGCGGGTGCCCCGGAGGAGGGAGGAGCGGGGCCCCTGCGGACGCACGACGGGAGCGTGGGCGCCGCGACCGCCTCCCCGTGCTCGGGGCGGCGGCCTCGACGCCCACGCGGGAGCCGTCGAGGAGTGGGTCAGCGGTTGCGGCGGCGGGCGCGCAGCACGGCGCCGGCCAGTGCGGAGATCAGCGCGCCGAGAACGGCGGCGATGAGCAGCGCCAGCACCAGGGGCGCGTTGACGTCGGCGAAGACCAGGCTGATGTCGACGCTCTGGGTGTTGTAGACGACGAACAGGACCAGCACGACCGTCACGAACAGCAGCAGGGCCAGCGCCAGGGTGCGTCCGATGGTCTTGCCGGTGTGCCGCTCCGTGTGGGCCGGGCCGCCGCTCGGTGCGGTCTGCCCGGTCGAGGGGCCCGCCGTGGTCCCCCCGGACGTGCCGAGCCCCGGCCCGCCGGGCGCGCGGGGAGCTCCGGGAGTCGTGCCGGGGTAGGGGTCGGCGGGGGAGGCGGGAGTGGTCACGGCACCAGGATGCCCACCGGAGGCCGCAGGTCAAACGGCCGTCCGGCGGGGCGGGGCGGTCAGTGCGCGTCCGGCTCCGTACCGGCGGGAGGCCATGCCGGGCCGGCGATCCCGTCGGCCGGTCCCTCGGTCGCACCGAGCGACTCCTGGTCCTCGCCGGGCGCCTTCTCCGCCCCGAGCGGCTCGGCCTTGCGCTCGGATCCGGCGCCGTTCCCATCGGGCATGTTCATGCCCCTCCGGTGCCCGTTCCGGGGGCCCGGGAACCGCGGCTAGTCGGAGAGCGCCGGCCCCGCCTCGTGGTGCGGGTGGCCCTGCGTGCGCTCCCGCTGCTTCATCCGCGCCTCGTAGACGTGCCGGTCGCCGCCGGAGAGCTCGGTGCGGGCGCGCTCGTCGAAGGACCGGAACGCCGACCAGTAGTTCGCGTCGTAGTCCTCGACGATCTGGAAGGTCCAGCGGTCGGCGACCACGTTGCGGCCCACGAGGTCCCGGTCCAGGTCGTCGGCCAGCTGGGTGTGGCCGGCCTTGCGGAACAGCTCGACGGCGTCCTGCAGCAGCAGGTCGGCCTTGCCGGAGTGCTGGTGGAACCCGTAGAGCTGGCCTCGCGCCTGCTCGATGGTCTCGAGGGCCTCGGAGAGCTTGCCCAGCCCCTCGACCGTGGTGTCGTCGAGGTCGGGGCGGCTGCGGTCGTCGGTCACCACTGCATCCTGCGGTGGAACCGGCGGGACCGCTCGTCCAGGCGGTGAGCCCGGGTCAGACGGGCAGCGGCGTGCCGACCAGGGCGGCGTCGACGAGCCGCTCGGCCAGCTGGCGACCGTGGGACGCCGGCCCGTCGGGGCCCAGCAGTCCCCCCGAGAGGTACATGCCGTCGATCACGAGGTGGATCTGGGCGGCGAGGTCCTCGCCGGCGTCGGGGAGGAGCTGGTCGGCCAGGCGCTCGAGCCGGGCGTGCAGCTCGAACTTGTAGTCGGCGGCGGCGCTGCGGGCCGGGTGCGTCGGGTCGTCGTACTCGCTGCTCACGTTGGTGAACGGGCAGCCGCGGAACCCGGCGCGGGTGACGTCGCGCTCGACGGTGTCCACGACCGCCAGCAGGGCGGCGCGCGGGTCGCCGTCCAGGCGCGCCAGGTCGGCGTCGACCGAGGCGAGGACGGTGGCCGCCTTGCGGGCCAGGTAGGCGCCGACCAGCTCGTCCTTGCTCTTGAAGAGCCGGTAGACGGTCATCTTGCCCAGGCCGGTCTCGCGGACCAGCTCGTCCATGCCCACGCTGCGCGAGCTGCGGGCGGCGAACAGCCGCTCGGCGGTGTCGAGCACGATGGCCTGCCGCTCCGCACGGCTGCGGCGGACAGGGGCTCCGTCGGTGCCGTGGGCGTCGGCGGCGAGGGAGAGAGCGGCTGCGGTCACGTCCCGGATCGTGCCCGGCTCCGTGACGGAGCAGTTCGCGGCACGCCGATCGACGCCCCAGGTTGGTTGCACTGGGTGACCAGGGGCCCCCGGGTGAGCCGGGGCTCCGGTTGCGCGTGGGGCGGCTGTGACCCGGTGTAGCGGGAGGGGCCCGACCTCAGGCCCGGCGGACCCGGCGGGGGTTGGCGAGCATCCGCGAGACCGGCCCGGCCGAGGACTGCTGGTCGCGCGCCTCGTCGACCAGCTGCTCGACCGCGTTCTCCGTGGTCACTCGGGCGTCGCGCTGCGTGTCCTCCATGTGCACAGGGTCCCCGGACGGGCGGGGCGGGAAACAGCCCCGCGGGGGTGACATGTGGTCGAACGGCTGAGATGTCGCTCACAGCGCGGTGGCGGACCCCGTGGTCGGGACGGCGTCGTGGGTGTGGCCGCCGGCGTGCCCGTGGCCCCGGTGCACCCCGCCGGGGCCACGCGTGGCGACGAGGACGCAGGCCCAGACGAGCACGGAGACGGTGACGACGAAGAAGCTCGGCGGGAGGTCCACCATCGCCGCCAGGACCAGGCCGGTCCACACCGAGAGCAGCGCGATGGCGACGGCGATGGCGGCGACGCGTCCCGGCCGGGCGGTCAGCCGCAGCGCCGTGGCCGCCGGGGTGACGACGAGACCGAACAGCAGCAGCGTGCCCACCACCTGCACGGCCATCGTGATCGTCAGCGCCAGGAGGACGACGAAGGCCACGCCCAGCGCCCGGACGGGCACGCCGCGGGCCTCGGCGACCGCCGGGTCGACCGAGGCGAAGACCAGGGGCCGGGCGATCACGGCCAGCGCCAGGGCCACCCCGGCGGTGAAGAGCGCGAACACGACGAGCTCGTCGTCGGAGACCGCCAGCAGGTTGCCGAACAGCACCGACGTCGTCGTGCTGGCGTTCGCGCTGGCCAGCGAGCCGAACAGCACGCCGAGGCCGGTCGCGAAGGCCAGCACCGTGCCCGTGGCGATCTCGCGCTCGGCCACGCGGCGGCCGAGCAGCCCGATCAGCAGGCCGCCCCCGACGCAGAACACCGCGAGACCCAGCGTGATGGGGGCGCCGACCAGGATCGCCCCCGTGGCGCCCGGGAACCCGATGTGGGCCAGGGCGTGCGCGGCGAAGGCGTTGCTGCGGGTGATGACGAAGTAGCCGAGCAGCCCGGCCGCGACGGCGACCAGCGAGCCGCCGATCAGCGCGTTGCGCATGAAGTCGGTCTGCAGGACCGACCACCAGTCGTCCTGGAACTGCACGGTGACGGCGAGCGGGGTCATGCGGGGTCCGGTCCCGTCGCGCGGGTGAACAGGTCGCCCTGCGCCGTCCGCACGACCCGCACCGTGGTGCCGTACAGGTGGGTCAGCAGGTCCTCCTGCACCACCTCGCCGATGGGGTCGTGGTGCGGGTGCCCGTCGAGCAGGTAGACGGCGTCGGTGAGCACGGGCAGCAGGGGGTTGAGGTCGTGCGCCACCACCATGATCGTGACCGCGCGCTCGCGGCGGAGCTCGCCGAGCAGCGTGACGATCTCCTGCTGGTTGCGCAGGTCGAGGTTGGCCAGCGGCTCGTCGAGCAGCAGCAGCTCGGCGTCGTCGACGATCGCCTGGGCGATGGCCACCCGCTGCTGCTGACCGCCGGACAGCTGCGACATGCGCCGGTCGGCGTACTCGAGCGCGCCCACACGCCGCAGCGCCTCGTCGACCCGTGCGCGCTCGGCGGCCGTGGTGCGGCGCAGGCCGAAGCGGTGCCCGGTGACGCCGAGGGTCACCAGGTCGCGGCAGCGGATGGCGTCGCCGAGGGCCGCCGTGTAGTTCTGCGGCACGTAGCCGATCCGCCGGTCGCCGCGGCGGGGGACGGCGCCCAGCACCTCGACGCGGCCGGCCGCGATGGGCAGCAGCCCGAGGGCGACCTGGAACAGCGTCGTCTTGCCGGCGCCGTTGGGGCCGATCACCCCGACGATCGCGCCGGCGGGCACGGCGAGGGTGCCCTGTGACCAGACGGTCCGTCCGCCCCGGACGACGCGGACGTCGTCGAGGACGAGGGCCGGCGGCCGCGCGGTGTCGCCGGTGCCCGGGGTGGCGAGCCCGGCGGGGGCGCTCACGCCGTCTCCTCGAGCGCGTCGGAGAGCCGGTCCAGCTGGTCCACCTGCCACTCCACGAACGAACCGTCGTCGTCCGGCGCGGATTCCGTGACCTCCACGACGGGGACGTCGGCCGCCTCGGCCGCGTCCCGCACCTGCTCGGGGAGGCTGCCGGCGGTCTGGCTGTTGTAGAGGAGGACGTCGACCGCGCCCTCGGCGAGCGCGGCCTCGAAGGCGGCGAGGTCACCCGGGGCGGGTTCGCCCTCGTTGCCGACGGCGTCGCGGTAGCCGGCGGGGGTGGCGTCGCCGAGGCCCACCGCCCGGGCGGTCCGGTCGAAGACCGGCTCGGTGGCCGCGTAGGTCCGCCCGGCGGACACGTCGCGCAGCCGTGCCAGCGCCTCGACGTAGGGCTGCAGCTCGGTGGTGAGCAGCTGGCGCTGCTGCTGGAGGTAGGGCGCCGCGTCGGCGGACAGCTCCGCGAGCGCCTGCGTCACCGCGTCGGCGAACCGGGGGACGAGCTCGGGCTCGTACCAGAGGTGGGGGTCGTCGCCGGTCCGGGCGCCGGCGATCTCGGCGACCTCGAGGACCACCGGCCGGGGGGAGGCGCCGCCGGCCGCGTCGGCGGCCCACTCGTCGTAGCCGAGCCCGTTGTAGACGACGACGTCGGCGTCCTCGAAGGCCGCGATGTCCCCGCTGCTGGCCTCGTGGTCGTGCGGGTCACCGGCGCCGGAGCCGAGCACGGTCGTGACGTTGGTGCAGTCACCGCCGAGCTGGTCGACGAGCGAACCCCACTGGGCGACCGACACCACGACGTCGAGCACCTCGCCGGGACAGTTGGCCGGGTCGCCGGTCTCGGTGACCGGTCCGGGGTCCCCGCCCGAGCACCCGGCCAGGCCGGACAGGACCGCCAGGACGGCGACGGCGGTGGTGACGGCGCGGGGCACGGGACTCCAGAGAATGGTTATCGGTCGCACAGCAGTATGGCGCACGTCCGGCGGTCCGTTGCAGCATGCAGACGTCCCGTCCTGTGCATACGGCGTCCCGCGATGCGATACGACATGTCACCTGCGGGAAACGCCGTCGAAACGCCTGCGCGGTGCGATCGCACCATGACCACCGCCACCTCGCTCCTGGCGCTCTCCCCGCAGGCCGAGCGCACCTTCGCCGCCCCGGCTCCCTCGCAGCACGCGCTCCCGGCGACGCCCGGGACCGTGCGCTGGGGGGCCATCGACCCGGGTGCCGAGCCGGTGCTGGAGGTCGCGTCCGGCGCCGGGGTCGCGCTGGAGGCGGTGAGCCACCACGCCGGTGACGCCCCGGAGCTGATGATGGACGCCGGCCTCGAGGCGATCTGGGCGGCCATCCCGGAGGGGGAGCGCGGGCCGGGCGTGCACGTGCTGACCGGACCGGTCGCCGTCGCCGGGGCGCGTCCGGGCGGCGCGGTCGCCGTCCGCATCGAGACGATGGCGCCGCGGGTGCCCTACGGCTCGAACTGCGCCGCCAACTGGGGGCTGCTGTACGACACGTACGGCAAGGAGCGGATCACCGTCTACGAGCTCGACTCCTCCGAGGGCGTCCCGGCCGGGGGGTTCCCGACCGTCGCGCAGCCGGTGTTCGCCTACGACTTCACGTCGCGCGCCCTCTACGACGTCCCGGGGTGGAGGACGCCGGCCTCGGCGCGGGTCGAGGAGCCGTTCAGCCGGCCGGTCCGCGTGCCGGTCCGGCCGCACTTCGGCCTGATGGGCGTGCTGCCCGGCGGCGGCGACGTCCTCTCCAGCATCCCGCCCGGCGTGTTCGGCGGGAACGTCGACAACTGGCGCTTCGGCCCGGGCGCCACGGTCTACTACCCGGTGTTCCGCGAGGGCGCCGGCGTCTACTGGGGCGACCCGCACTTCGCCCAGGGCGACGGCGAGGTCTGCGGCACCGCGATCGAGGCCTCGGCGAACGCGACCGTGCGGCTGGCCGCCGTCGACGACCTGCAGCTGCGCGCGCCGATGCTGGAGACCGACACCCACTGGTACACCCACGGCTTCGGCGCGGACCTCGACGCCGCCGCACGGATGGCGGTCGAGGAGATGATCACGCTGCTGCAGTGGCGGGTCGGGCTCACCGCCGACGACGCCTACTCGCTGTGCTCCGTGGCGATGGACATGGGCGTCACCCAGGTCGTCGACGGCACGCTGGGCGCCCACTGCGGAATCGCCCGCTCGATCTTCCTCTGAGCCCACTCGACGAGATCTGCACAGTCGTCACCATCAGCGGCTGATGCCGCCCAGTGTGCAGATCTCGTCGAGGCTGTGGACGGCGGCAGCAGGCGGGGGCCTCCTCCGGGCACTCTGCCGCGGTGCCCAGCCGCCCACCCCGCCTCCGCGTCCACGGCCCCACCACGCGTTCTGCGGTCCTCGCCGCAGGCCTGGGTGAGCGGGCGCTCCGCCATGCCGGGGTGCGTCGTCTCTCGCGCGACACGTACCTGCCGCGGGCCTCGGCGGACGACGCCGCCTCCCGCGTCGCCGCCGTCCTCCTGACCGCGCCACCGAGCGCAGTCGCCAGCCACTCGACCGCGGCCGAGTTGTGGGGCTTGGAGATCCCGCTCCAGCGGCCGGATGCCCGGGTCCACCTGACCGTCGACCCCGGGAGTGCCATCCGGGCCCGCGCGGATCGCTGTGTCCACCGGACGGCCCGCGTGCCCGGGGACGTCACCTCGCGCCGGGGGCAGCCCCTGACCACGCCACAGCGGACCTGGCGCGACCTCGCTGGTGTCCTCCAGCCACCGGCGCTCCTGGCGGTCACCGACCAGCTCCTGGTGCGACTGTGTTCGCAGCAGGACCTCAGCGATGCCCTCGACCGACGTCCCGGCGGCCGGGGCGCCAAGCGGGCGCGGGACGTGTTGCCGCTCGCCGATGCGCGCGCCGGGTCCCCCATGGAGTCGGTGCTGCGGTGGCTGCTCCACGAAGCGGGGCTGCCGGCACCCGTCCTGCAGTACCGGATCGTCGATGCAGCCGGGCGGGTCGTCGCCGTGGTGGACATGGCCTGGCCCGAGCGCCGCCTCGTCGTCGAGTTCGACGGGGACGTCCATCGCGAGCGGGACGTCTTCGTCCGCGACCTCCGCCGTCAGAACGGGCTGGTCCTGACCGACTGGAGCGTGCTGCGCTACACCTCCGCGGACGTGCTCGGCCGACCGGACGACGTGGTCGGCGGGATCGGGACGGCGCTCGGCCGCTGAGGCCCCGACGAGATCTGCACACTCGTCGGCATCACGGCTCGATGGTGACGACTGTGCAGATCTCGTCGAGAGGGTCAGAGGTCGAGGGTGAGGGACGGCGTCCGCGCTCGGCCGACGCAGACCATCATCGAGCGGCCCGCGGCGCGCTCCTCCTCGGTGAGCACCGAGTCGCGGTGCTCCGGCTCGCCGGCCAGCACCCGGGTCTCGCAGGCGCCGCAGTAGCCCTGCTCGCAGTCCGACGACAGCGTGGGGACGACGTCCCGCAGCGCCTCGACGATCCGCCGGTCGGCCGGCACGGTCACCGTCGTCCCGGTGCGGGCCAGGTGGACGTCGAAGGCGACGTCGTGCGAGGTGTCGACCACGACCTCCTCCGCGGGCGCGGTGAAGCGCTCGACGTGCAGCCGGTCGGAGATCCCCGCGGCGGTGCAGGCGGCCTCGGCGGCGGCGATCATCGGCGCCGGCCCGCAGCAGTAGACCGCGGTCCCCGGCCCGGCGGCGGCCACCGCGGCGGCCAGGTCCGGGACGCCGTGGACGTCCTGCGGGAGCAGCTGGACGCCGTCGCCGGCCAGCGCGACGAGGTCCTCGGCGAACGCCATCGACGCCGCCGTCCGCCCGCCGTAGAGCACCCGCACCGGGGCGCCGCGGCGCACGAGCTCGCGCGCCATGGCCAGGATCGGCGTGATGCCGATGCCGCCGGCGATGAGGAGGTGGTCGGGGGCCTCGACCAGCGGGAAGTGGTTGCGCGGGCCGCGCACGGTCAGCCGGGCGCCGCTGCGGGCGAGTTCGTGCAGCTCCACGGAGCCACCGCGGCCGGCGGGCTCGCGGAGCACCGCGACGGTCCAGGTGTCGGCGTCGGGCTCACCGCACAGGGAGTACTGCCGCAGCCGGCCCGAGGGCAGCCGCACCTCCAGGTGGGCGCCGGGCGTCCAGGCGGGCAGCGCGGCACCCGAGGGGTCGGCGAACGTCACCGCCACGACGTCGGTGGCGACCGTCCGCACCTCGGTCACCTCGAGCTCCCGGGTGACGATCGGGGGAACGGCCGCCGCCGAGCCGAGCCGCGGTCCGGGGGTGAACAGCGCAGGGATGGCGTCCCAGCCGGTCTGGTTGCCCCGCGTCGGGTAGGGGACGAGGGACTCGGAGAGCACCCGGTAGTCCGGCAGCCGGGTGAGGACCTGGCGCATCATCTCGCCGAACATCGCCCGGGCCAGGTGCGCACCGGCGCAGCGGTGGGTGCCGATGCCGAAGGACAGGTGCCGCTGCGGGTTGCGGTCCAGCACCACGGTCTCGGGGTCGGGGAAGACCTCCGGGTCGTGGTTGGCGGCCACCCACGGGATGAGCACCCGCCGGCCGGCCGCCATGCGGACGCCGCCGACCTCGGTGTCGGCGAGCAGGGTGCGGGCCATGGACTGCGACGGCGCGAACACCCGCAGGAACTCCTCGACGGCGACGTCGAGCAGGTCGGGGTCGTCGATGAGGCGCTGCCGCTCCGCCGGGTGCTCGGACAGCCACACCAGCGTCGAGCCGGTCAGCGACGTCGTGGTGTCCACCCCGCCGGCGACCAGCAGGTACATCACCGAGACCAGCTCCTGCTCGGTGAACGGCCGGCCCTCGGGGTGCTCGGCGTGCACCAGCACGGAGACCGCGTCGTCGCGCGGGTCGGACCGCCGCGCCGCGATGAGCTCGCGGATGCGGCTCTCCAGGTACATCAGCCCCTCGACCCCGCGCATCGCCCGCTCGGTGCCGGGGACGCTGGCGAAGATGTCGTGCACCGGGCCGGCGAGCTTCTTCCAGTCGTCGGTCGGGAAGCCCAGCCAGTCCAGCGTGATCGCGGCCGGCACCGGGTTGGTCAGGTCGCGGACGAAGTCGGCCGAGCCGGACTCGATGAAGGCGTCGATGGCCGCGGTGGTGTGCCGGGCGATCATCGGCCTGAGGGCCTCGACCGCCTCGAACGACAGCAGCGGGTTGATCAGCTCCCGGTAGGGCGTGGCCCGGGGCGGGTCGAGCTCGATCGGGTACTGCTCCAGCCCCGGCCCGAACGGGATGACGAACGAGATGCCGCGGTCGCCCGCCGGCGCCCGCTCGGAGGAGAACGTGGCGTCGTCCCGGGCGATGCGGACGACGTCGGCGTGCCGGGTGGTGAAGAAGAAGCCCTCGTGGGCCTCGGTCCAGCCGACCGGCGACTGCTCGCGGAACCGGCGGTAGTAGGCCACCGGGTCGGCGTTGGCCTCGGCGGAGTGGTGGTCGAACTGCTGGTCGGGTGGGGAGAGGGTCAACTCGTGCTCCGGAGGGGCTCGAGGCGAACGCGCGGTGTTGCCCGGCCGCGCCACCGGGGATTCGCGAGCCTAGACGGCGCGCGGGGGGAGCAGGCGGATGGCGACGGCCTTCTCCTGCACGTACTCGCGCATGGCGGTGTAGCCGCCGCCGCGGCTGAAGCCGCTGTCCTTCTGCATGTTGAACGGGAAGCCGATCACGCCGGCGTCGTGGAACTGGTTGACCGCGACCTGGCCGCTGCGCACCCCGGCGGCCATCCGCAGGGCGCGGGAGACGTCGGAGGTCCAGATGCAGGAGAGCAGCCCGAAGTCGGTGCGGTTGGCCAGCTCCAGGGCCTCGGCGTCGCCGCGGAAGGTCTGCAGCGCCAGCACCGGACCGAACACCTCCTCGCGGACGATCCGCGAGTCGGCCGAGACGCCGTCGACCACGGTCGGCTCGACGTACCAGCCGGCGTCCCGGTCGGCGGGGACGCCGCCGCCGGTGAGCACCCGCGCGCCGGTGCCGGGCAGCTCGGTGAGGAAGCCGAGCACCCGGTCCCGCTGGGTGGCGTTGACCAGCGGACCCATGTCCAGGTCCTCGTCCCAGGCGCCGATGCGGACCGCGCGCATCGCCTCGACCACCCGCTCGCGGACCTCGTCGGCGATGGACTCCTCCACGACCAGCCGGGAGCCGGCGTAGCAGTTCTGCCCGGCGTTCTCGGTGATCGAGCCGACGATCGCGGGGATCGCGGCGTCCAGGTCCGCGTCGGCGAACAGCAGGTTGGGCGACTTGCCGCCCAGCTCCAGCTTCACCGGGACCAGGTTCTCGGCCGCCGCGCGCATGATCGCGCGGCCGGTGGCCGTCGAGCCCACGAAGCTGAGGTGGTCGACGTCGGTGTGCCCGGACAGCGCGGCGCCGGCCTCGGGTCCACCGGTCACGACGTTGAGCACGCCCGCCGGGAGGCCGGCCTCGGCGGCCAGCTCGGCCAGGGCGAGCACGACCAGCGGCGCGACCTCGGACGGCTTGAGCACGACGGCGTTGCCGGCGGCCAGCGCGGGCGCGGCGTTGGCCGCGGTCAGGACGGCGGGCACGTTCCACGGCGTGATGACGGCGCACACGCCCAGGGGCTCCATCAGCGTGTAGCCGTGGAAGTCCGGCGTGCGGGTGGGCAGCGTGACGCCGGTGAGCTTGTCGGCGGCCCCGCCGAAGTAGCCGATGATCCCGCCGGCGATGAAGGCGTTCATCCGGCCGCCGGACAGCGGCTTGCCGACGTCCTGCGCCTCCAGCGCGGCCAGCCGCTCGGCGTTCTCGAAGACCAGCTGCGACCAGCGCGACAGCAGGGCGCCGCGGTCGGTCGGGTTGGTGGCCGCCCAGCCCGGCGCCGCCCGGCGGGCCGCGGCGACCGCGGCGTCGACGTCGGCGGCGCTGCCCTCCGCGACCGTGGCGAACGGCTGGCCTGTGGCGGGGTCGACCAGCTCGAGCCGCCCGCCGCCGGCCGCGGGCGTCCAGGCCCCGTCGATGAACTGGAGGCCCTCGCGCACGGACGTCGTCATGCCGAGATCGTGGGCGCGACCATCTCGTCAGTCAAGACGGTCTCTCGTAACGTGACACGCATGACCGGTCGACCCACTGCCGTGACCGCCGCCGTCCTGCGCGACCCCGCAGGGCCCCTGGAGCTCGTCGAGCTGGAGCTCGCGCCACCGCGGGCCGACGAGGTGGTGGTGCGCCTGGTGAGCACCGGCATCTGCGGCACCGACCTGGAGTTCCGCTCCATGATGACCCCGCCGGTGGTGCTCGGCCACGAGGGCGCCGGGGTCGTGGAGCAGGTCGGGGAGGGCGTGACCGACCTCGCCGTCGGGGACCCCGTCGCCCTCACCTTCGCGTTCTGCGGCGAGTGCGGCCCCTGTGCGCAGCAGGCGATGGCCTACTGCGAGAACTTCTGGCAGTACAACTTCATCGGCACGCGACCCGACGGCAGCACGGCGCTGTCGCAGGACGGGCAGCCGGTGCACGGCCACTTCCTCGGGCAGTCCTCCTTCGCCACGCACGTGGTCGCCCGGCGCGGCAGCGTCGTCAAGGTCCCCGAGGGCACCGACCTCACCGTGGTCGGCCCGTTCGGCTGCGGCTTCCAGACCGGCGCGGGCGGCGTCCTCAACGTGCTGCGCCCGGCGCCCGGCAGCTCGATCGGGGTCTTCGGCGCCGGCGCGGTGGGTGCCGCGGCTGTCCTCGGCGCCGTGGAGGCGGGCTGCACGACGATCGTCGCGGTCGACGTGAACCCGGCGAAGCTGGAGCAGGCGCGGGCCCTGGGCGCCACGCACACCGTCTCCGCCGCCGAGCCGGACCTGGCGGGGCGGGTGCGGGCCGAGGTCCCCGGCGGGCTGCAGTACAGCGTCGACACGACCGGCCGGGCCGACGTCCTGCGCGCGGCGGTCGAGTCGCTGGCGCCGCTGGGCGTCTGCGGGGTGATCGGCGTGGGCGCCAGCGCCGAGATGTCGTTCGAGTGGCGGTCGATCCTGTCCACCGGCCGGTCGGTCGTCGGGATCACCGCGGGGGCCAGCGTGCCCGAGGAGTTCCTGCCCCGGCTGGTGGAGCTGCACCGCGCCGGCCGGTTCCCGGTCGACGGGCTGCTGACCCACTACCCGTTCGCCGAGGTCAACCGCGCCCTGGACGACGTCCGGGCCGGCCGGGTCGGCAAGGCGGTGCTGACCTTCGGCGCCTGAGGCGTCGCGGGCGGCTCGCCGTCACGCGGAGGAGTGACCGGGGTCACGCTGGGTGAGTGACGGACGCCACTCCGCAGCCGGGACGTGTTACGACCACGTTGATTCCGTAACGGCCGGGACTCCACCGTTGACACGGCTTGCGGCCCCGACAACAGTGACCCGCATCGGTCCACATCGTGAACTACCGATTCACGATGCGAGACGGCGAGAAGCGGGACGGAGGTGCGGCGAGCGTGCGGGCGATGGTCCAGACCGGCTTCGGCGGCGCTGACGTGCTGCGGCTCGCCGACCTCCCGGTGCCCACCCCCGGCCCGGCCGACGTGCTGGTCCGGGTCGCGGCGTGCGGCCTCAACCAGCTCGACGTCCTGCAGCGGCGCGGGGTGGTGCGCCTGCCCGGCCTCGAGCTGCCGCACGTCGCCGGGATGGACGTCGCCGGCGTCGTCGAGGCCGCGGGTGCGGACTCCCCGGTGCCGGTCGGCGCCCGGGTCCTCCTCGACCCCAGTGTCCCCTGCGGAGCCTGCCCGCTCTGTCACGAGGGGCGCGGCGGCCACTGCCCGAACCTGCGCATCATCGGCGCCACCGTCGACGGCGGCCTCGCGGAGTACGTCGTGGCCCCCGCCTCGGCCGCGCACCTCGTCCCCGACGCCGTCGACCTGGTCGACGCCGCCTGCCTGCCCACGCCCTGGGCCACCGCCTTCCACGCCGTGGTCACCGTGGGCCGGCTGCGCGCGGGGGAGACCCTGCTGGTGCACGCCGCCGCCGGGTCGGTCGGCCTGGCCGCCGTCCAGATCGCCCAGCGGGTCGGCGCCCGCGTGATCGCCACCGTCGGCAGCCCCGAGAAGGCCGCCGCGCTCACGAAGGTGGGCGTGGAGCACGTCGCCGCCGACCCCGACGGAGTCGCCGGGCTCGTCGCCGAGGTCACCGACGGGCGCGGGGTGGACGTCGTCCTCGAGTACCTCGGCCCGGCCACGTGGACCGCCTCCATGGCGGCCCTCCGGATCGGCGGCCGCCTCGTCTTCCTCGGCAACACCACCGGTGACCAGGTCTCCTTCTCCCTCTCCGACGCCTTCCACCGGGGCCTGGAGCTGCTCGGCGCGGGCGGCTACGTGCCCAGTGACATGGCCGCGGCGCTGCAGCTGTTCGCCGACGGCGGGACGGCGCTGGTGGCGGGCACCTTCCCGCTCGCCGACACCGGCGTCGCCCAGGACCTGCTCTGCGAGCGCAGCACGGTCGGCCGCGTCCTGGTGGTCCCGTGAGCGCGCTCCTCGTCGTCGACGGCGACGTCGTGACCATGGCCCCCGACCGCGCGGTGCTCGAGCGCACCACGGTCGCCGTCGTCGACGGAGCCGTCGCCGCGCTCGGGACCGCGGCGGAGCTGCGCGCCGCGTACCCCGGCGCCGAGGAGATCGACGCGGCCGGCTGCGTCGTGACCCCGGGCCTGGTGGACGCCCACCAGCACACCACCGGCGATCCGCTGATCCGCAGCACCATCCCCGACGACATCGACGCCCAGCAGGCGATCTTCGACTGGGCCGTGCCGATCCACTCCGGGCACGAGCCCGGCGACGACGAGGTGTCCGCGACGCTCACCGCCGTCGAGGCGCTGTCCAACGGCGTCACCACGATCGCCGAGCCGGGCACCGTGGCCCATCCGCTGTCGGTCGCCCGCGGCCTGTCCGCGGCCGGCATCCGCGCCCGGGTCGGCACGTGGGGCTGGGACGCCCCCGGCCTGCCGTGGTCGGGGCCGGCCGCCGAGGTGCTGGGCCGGCAGGAGCAGCTGCTGGCCGACCTCCCGTCCGGCGGCGTCGTCGGCGCGTGGGTGACGCTGGTCGGCCACGACCTGGCCAGCGACGAGCTGTTCGCCGGCGCCGCCGAGCTCGCCGAGCGGGCCGGCACCCAGGTCACCTGGCACCTGTCGCCCAGCGCGGCCGACGGGCTGGCCTATGCCGCCCGCAGCGGCAAGCGCCCGGTCACCCACCTCGCCGACCTCGGCGTCCTCGGGCCGCGGCTGGTGCTCGGGCACGCCGTCCACCTGGACGACGACGAGCTGGCCGCGCTGCTGGACAGCCGGACCGCGATCGCCGTCTGCCCGGCGGCCTACCTGCGCCTGGGCCAGGGCTACACCGCCGCCTCGCGGCACACCGAGTTCGTCCGCGCGGGCGGCCGGCTGGCGCTGGGCTGCGACTCGCACAACGCCGGCGACACCCCGGACGTGCTGCGGGCCGCCTGGCTGCTGGCCGGCGTCTCCCGCGACACCGGCCGCGCGGCGTCGCCGCTCACCGCCGCCGACGCGTTCGCCGCCGCCACCTGCGCCGGCGCCGAGGCCCTGGGCCTGGGGGAGCTCGTCGGCTCGATCGAGGTGGGCAAGCGTGCCGACCTCGTCGTCTTCGACGGCACGGCCCCCGCGTGGACGCCGCGCGGCGACCTGGCCCTGCACCTGGTCTGGGGCGCCCCCAGCGGGACCGTCCGCGACGTCCTCGTCGACGGCCGCCCGGTGGTCCGCGACGGCCGCGTCACCACCGTCGACCTGGCCGCCCTACGCGAGGAGGCCGCCGGCCGGCGCACCGCGCTGCTGCGCCGGGCCGGCATCGACCCCGCCCCCAGCTGGCCGGTCCGGCCGGCCCTCGTCCCCGGAGGCACCCGAGCGTGAGGACCATCGACCTGGCGGGCCGCTCCCCGGACCAGCTGCAGGGCCTGCTCTCCCAGCTGGTCGTGCCGCGGCCGATCGCCATGATCTCGACGACCGGCCCGGCCGGGGTCAACGTGGCGCCGTTCAGCTACTTCATGCCCGTCTGCGGGCTGCCGCCGACCGTCGCGGTGACCATCGGGACCGTCCGGGAGGCCACCGCGGAGCCCAAGGACACCTGGGTGAACCTCGAGGCCACCGGCGAGTTCGTGATCAACCTGACGACGACGGCGATGGCCGACCACATCGAGACGGTCGCCCGTGAGTACCCGGCGGGCGTGGACGAGGCCGCGCTGGTCGGCTGGACCACCCGACCCTCGGAGGTCGTGGCCGCCCCGTCGGTCGCCGAGAGCCCCGCGCACATGGAGTGCCGGGTGCTCGAGGTCATCGACCGCGGCGACCCGGCCTCCTGCTTCTCCGGCGTGCACCTCGTGCTGGCCGAGGTCGTGAACATCCGCGTCGCCGAGGAGCTGCTCGCCGCGGGCAGCGAGACGCGGATCGACCCGACCAGGGTCGCCGCCGTCGGCCGGATGGGCTTCCCCTACTTCGTCGCCGCCACCGGCGACGCCGTCTTCGAACAGGTCCGCGTCGCCTACGCGGACCTGGTCGACAGCGCCGGCTGAGCCGGTCGCGCAGCACACCGCACCACCGGCTCCACAGCACCGACCACCGTCCGCTCCACCCCAGAACCCACGGGAGGCAGCACATGTCATCCACCAGACCACTGCGGCGCGTCGCCGCACTGGCGGCCGTCGCGGTCGTCGCGCTGAGCGCCTGCGGCGACAACGCCGACGACTCCGGCAGCGGCTCCGACGGCGGCTCCTCCGGCGGCGGCAGCGCCTCGGGCGAGCAGCCGGACGTCAACGGCGACGGCGACGTCAAGATCGGCGTCCTCAGCCCCGGCGACCTCAACGACAACGGCTACTACGAGGCCTTCGTCGTCAAGGCGCAGGAGTTCGTCGACGGGCAGGACGGCTGGGAGCTGATCAAGGTCGGCTCGATCAACCCGGCCGACGCGCTCGAGCAGGCCCGCAACATGTGCCGCCAGGGCGTCGACATGGTCGCGCTGGCCGCCTCCGAGCTCGCCGACGCCCTGCCGGCGGCCGAGGAGGACGTCTGCGCGGGGACGATCTGGTACCTGCCGTCGCAGACCGAGGGCTACGAGCTCGCCGACAACGTCGTCCTCTCCCAGGACTCGGCGTCGGAGTCGCTGCTGGCCGCCGGCTACGCCCTGGGCCTGCTCATGCAGGGCAGCGGCGCGACCACGGCGGGCTTCGTCACCGGTCCCGAGCTGGACTTCAGCATCATCGCGGCGCAGGCCTTCCAGGCCGGTATCCGGCAGATCGTCCCCGACGCCGAGGTGGTCACCACCTACACCGGTGACTTCGACGACTCGGGCCTGGCCGTGGAGGCCACGCAGGCCCAGATCGGCCAGGGCATCGGCGGTCTCTACCCGTACCTGGGTGGGGCGACCGACGCCGCGGCGGAGCTCGGCTTCGAGGCCGACATCCCCGTCCTGACGCCCGGCACCGACCGCTGCAGCGAGGACTTCGCCATCTCGGTCATCTTCGACCCGGGTGAGTACTTCGCCGCCTCGCTCGAGGAGTTCGCCGACGGTGAGCTCGAGGGCGGCTCGACCCGCGTCTGGAAGATGGGTGTCGACCCGCTGCCGACCGTGCAGTTCTGCGACGCCAGCGGTGCGACCGCCGAGCAGGAGCAGCAGCTGGCGGACTTCATCGCCTCCGTCGGGGACGGCACGATCGTCCCCGACGACGAGGTCGAGCGCCTGGGGAGCTGACGCATGAGCCACGACCGTGCCCGTACCGACGGGCCCGTCCCCG
Organism: Trujillonella endophytica; assembly: GCF_019799905.1. Taxonomy (GTDB): domain Bacteria; phylum Actinomycetota; class Actinomycetes; order Mycobacteriales; family Geodermatophilaceae; genus Trujillonella; species Trujillonella endophyticus_A. The sequence goes on from NZ_JABGCI010000001.1 coordinate 472,374, forward strand.
CACTCGAACTGCGGGGCGTCAGCAAGCGGTACGGGCCGGTCGTGGCCTGCGACGCCGTGGACCTCACCGTCCAGCGCGGTGAGGTGCACGGCCTGCTCGGGGAGAACGGCGCCGGCAAGTCGACGCTGATGAAGGTCCTCATGGGCCTCGTGCACGCCGACGCCGGGGAGATCCACCGGGACGGCGCCCGGGTCCAGGTGCACACCCCGCTCGAGGCCGCCGAGCTCGGCCTGGGCATGGTGCACCAGCACTTCAGCCTCATCGAGCCGCTCACCGTGTGGGAGAACGTGGCGCTCGGCGAGCCCGGCCGGATCGACCGCGAGGCCATCTGCGCCGACGTCGAGGCCGTCGGTGCGCGCTACGGGCTGGCGATCGACCCCACCGCCACGGTGGAGCGGCTGTCCGCCGGGGAGCGCCAGCGCGTCGAGGTCATCAAGGCGCTGCGGCGCGACCCGAAGGTCCTCATCCTCGACGAGCCCACCTCGGTGCTGACCATCGCGGAGTCCGCGGCGCTGTTCGAGGTGCTGCGCACCGCGGTCGCGGCCGAGGGCCGCGGGGTCATCCTCATCAGCCACAAGCTCGCCGAGATCACCGCCGCCACCGACGTCGTGTCGGTCCTGCGTCGGGGCCGGCTGGCCTTCCACTGCCGCACCGCCGACACCTCCGCGCCGGAGCTGGCCCGCCAGATGGTCGGCCGCGACGTGTCGCTGCGGTCCGAGGGCGCCGCCCTGGGACTGGTGGTCACCGACGACCCCGCCAAGCACCTCACCCCGGTGCTCGCGGGCGGCCTGGACGCCGTCCCCGCCGAGCCGCCGGCCCCCGAGGCCCCGGCCGACGTCCCGGGGACCGCCGCGCTGGCCCTGCACGGGCTGTGCGTCGCCGGTCCCGACGGCCGCACCCTGCTCGACTCCCTCGACCTCGAGGTGGCCACCGGCGAGATCGTCGCCCTGTACGGGGTGGAGGGGAACGGCCAGGCCACCCTCGGCGACCTCCTCTCCGGCCTGATGGCCCCCGACGCCGGCGAGGTCCGCGTCGACGGCCGCCCGGTGTCCCTCGACCGGCCCGGCGCGCTGCACGAGGCGGGCGTCGGCGTCATCCCCGAGGACCGGCACCGCTCCGGCGTCGTCCTCGACATGAGCGTGGCCGACAACCTCGTCATGACCGACCTCCGCCGCTTCAGCGGGCGGCTGCTGATGCGCCGCGCGCAGATCCGCGCCCAGGCCGAGGAGCTGGTGGAGCGGTTCGCCATCCGGACGCCGTCCATCGACGCCCCCCTGCGCACGCTCTCGGGCGGCAACCAGCAGCGCGTCGTCCTCGCCCGCGAGCTCTCCGCGGAGCCCACCGTCCTGGTCGCCGCCCAGCCCACCCACGGCCTGGACGTCGGCGCGATCGAGGACATGTACGCCCGGCTGCGCGAGGCGGCCGCCTCCGGCGTCGCCGTCCTGCTCATCTCGACCGAACTGGAGGAGGTCATGGCGTTGGCCAGCCGCATCGCGGTCATCTCGTCGGGCCGGATCACCGGGATCCTGGACGTCGCGGACGCCTCCCCGCAGCGCCTGGGCATGCTCGTCGGCGGTGAGGCGGCGTGAGCACGCCCGCCCCGGCGCCCGCCCGGCGGCCCCTGGCCTCCTACGTCGTCGGCAGGAGCGGGCTGCGCCGGCCCGGCCCCGACGCCTGGCGTACCGCCGGCATCACGGTCCTGTGCGTGCTGGTGGCCATGGGCCTGGCCGCACTGCTCGTCACCATCTCGGGCGGCTCGCCGGTCGAGGTGGTCGACGCCCTGTTCACCGGCAGCGTCTCCGACACCGCCGGCTGGTCGCAGACGCTGGTCAACGCTGCCCCGCTGCTGCTGGTCGCGCTCGGTGCCTGCATCGCCAACCGGGCCGGGGTGTTCAACATCGGCCAGGAGGGGCAGCTGCTCATCGGCGCGATGGTCGGCTGCTTCGTGGCGCTGCGCCTGCAGGGCCCGGGCTGGATCGTCGTCACCGTCGCCCTCGTCGCGGCCGCCTTCGGCGGCGGCGCCTGGTCGGGGATCAGCGCGGCGATGTACTACACCCGCGGCACCAACGTCGTGGTCAGCACGCTGCTGCTCACCTTCATCGCCGCCCAGGTGGTGCAGTTCGCGGTCAACAGCCCCTCGCTGCTCCAGGAGAGCGGGATGGGCAGCGGCCCCGCGCGGCCGCAGTCCGACGCCGTGCCCGAGTACCTGCGGCTGGCCAGCTTCGGGCAGTACCCGGACCTGACGATCGGCGTCGGCGTCATCGTCGCGGTGGTCGCCACCGTCGTGCTCGCCGTCCTGCTGGCCCGCAGCCGGTGGGGTTTCCGGCTCAACATGCTCGGCCTCAACCCGATGGCCGCCCGGCACGCCGGCATCCGCGCCTCCCGGCTCGGCGGGTCCGCCCTCGTGCTCTCCGGTGCCTTCGCCGGCCTGGCCGGCGGCGTCATCCTGCTCGGCACGGTGTTCCGCCTGCAGCCGGCGATCTCGAACAACTTCGGCTGGGACGGCCTGCTCGTCGCGCTGGTGGCCCGCAGCCGTCCCGGCCTCGCGCTGCCGGTGGCGGTGCTGTTCGGTGCCCTGCGCTCGGGCTCCAGCTACCTGGCCGCGACGGGCGTGCCCGACTACCTGGTGGACGTCGTGCAGGCGCTGCTCGTCCTCGCCTTCGTCGTCCCGCCCGTGCTCTCGGCGCTGTGGGCCCGGCGCATCCGCAACCGGGCCCCGGTCGCGGACACCCCCGCCCGGCCGTCCGCCGCCGCGCCCGCCAAGGAAGAGGTGCCGGTCTGATGTGGCTCGACGACGGCGGCACGGTGCTCGCCAGCGCCCTGCGCCTGACCGCTCCCCTGGCCTTCGCGGCCTGCGGCGAGTACCTGGCCGAGCGGGCGGGGACGCTCAACATCTCCGTCGAGGGGATGATGCTGTCCGGCGCCTTCGGTGCGGTGGCCGTCGGCAGCGCGACCGGCAGCCCCACGGTCGGCCTGTTCGCCGGCGCGGTGGTCGGCCTGCTGGTCGCCCTCGTGCACGCCAACCTCTCGCACCGGATCCAGATCAACACCTTCGTGGTGGGGCTGGTCATCAACACGCTGGTGCTCGGTCTGACCAGCTTCCTGCTGCAGACCATGGAGTTCTCCCGCACGCAGGTGGGCATGCTGCGGATACCCGGGCTGGCGGAGATCCCGCTGCTCGGGGTGCTGTTCGAGCAGCGCTGGCCGTTCTACCTGCTCCTGCTCGTCGTCCCCCTGACCTGGTTCCTGGTCAACCGCACGCGGTGGGGCCTGGAGCTGCGCGCGGTCGGCGAGAACCCGCAGGCGGCCGACGTCAGCGGCATCAAGGTCAACGTGCGGCGCCGCCAGGCCCTGATGTGGTGCGGCCTGATGTCGGGGCTGGGCGGGGCCTTCCTGTCCGTCGGCCTCGTCGGCTCGTTCAACAGCAACATGACCGCCGGCCGCGGGTTCATCGTCATCGCCGCCGTGATCTTCGGCGCCTGGCGGCTCAAGGGGACCCTGCTCGGCTGCTTCCTGTTCGGTGCCGCGGACGCCCTCCGGCTCGCGCTGCCCTCCCTCGGCGTGGAGCTGAACCCGCAGCTGCTCGTCGCCGCCCCGTACCTGCTCGCGCTGGCCGTCATGGTGCTCATGGCGAAGTCGCAGCGGGAGCCCCGAGCGCTCAGCAAGCCGTTCGAACGGGGCCTGGTGTGACGGCTGCCGCGGACGCACCCACCCGGCCCACCGTGGTGCCGGGCGCAGATGAGGAGAGGAACCCGTGACCGAGACCCGACTGACCGAGGCCCGGTGGACGCACGTCGCGCTGCCCTGCGGCGACCTCGACGCGTCGATCGAGTTCTACACGTCGCTGACCCCGCTCGTCGTCGTGGAGCGGTTCTCCGACGACGACGGCGAGAGCGCCTGGCTGTCCAACGACAAGCAGGCCGACTCGCCGTTCGTGCTGGTCCTCGTGTCGTTCAACAGCGCCAAGGGCGGCAAGCTCGGCCTGCTCAAGCCGTTCGCGCACCTGGGCATCGAGGTCCCCAACCGCGAGGACGTCGACGCGATCGCCGACAAGGCGCGCGAGGCGGGCACCCTGCAGTGGGAGCCGCGGGACATGCCCGGCGTCGTCGGCTACATCTGCGCGCTCAACGACCCCGACGGCAACGTCATCGAGATCTCGCACAACCAGAAGGTGTACGAGCTCGTGCGCGGCAAGTGGGGCACCGCTGAGTGAGACGCGGGCGGCCGTCGAGGCCTACGTCGCCGCGCTGAACTCCGGCGACCCGGACGCGGTCGCCGCCCGCGTGACGGAGGACTTCGTCAACGAGCACACCAGTGCCCGGGGGCGCAGCCTCACGGGCCGGGCGGCCTACCGCGAGCGGTTGCCCGGGTTCCTCACCACGTTCGCCGGCCTGCGCTACGAGGTCGAGGAGCTGCTGGCCGACGGCGACCGGGCGGCGGTGGCGTACCGGATGACCGCGCGCATGCAGCGCGACGGCGCCCCCGAGGTGCCCGTCGACGTGCGCGGGGTCTTCCGGTTCCGCGTGCGCGACGGGCTCGTCGCCGCACGGGCCGACTACTGGGACGGCGAGGTCGTGGCCGCCCAGATCGCCGCGGCGGACTCCGGCTGAGCTGCGGCCGGGCCGGTGCGGCGGGGGATTGACGACCCCGGCCCCGACCTGGTTCCTTCGACACCGACACGACCCGCCCGGGCTGGCAACAGGCCCGGGTGGGGGAGCGCGGCGACGCAGCCCGCTGGATCCCACCGTTGCATGCCGATCGGGCGTGCCGCGGGGACCACGGTGCGCCCGGCCGGACCACATGTCGGTCCACCCCCGGGAGCCCTCCAGTGCTGAGCATCCTGTACCGCGTCCACGGCGACGCCGACGTCCTCGAGGCCGCCGAGTCCGACGTGCCCGAACCCGGGCCCGGCGAGGTCCTCGTCGCCGTCGCCGCCGCGGGCCTGAACCACCTCGACGTCCTCCAGCGCCGCGGGCCGGCCCTGATCCCGGGCTTCGCGCTGCCGCACGTGGCCGGCATGGACGTCGCCGGCACGGTCGAGGCGGTCGGGCCGGACGTCGACCCCGCCGTGCACCCCGCAGCCCGCACCGGCGCCCGCGTGGTGGTCAACCCCGCCGTCCCCTGCGACGACTGCCCGGCCTGCCGCAGCGGCGCCGACGGGCTCTGCGGCACCGCCCGGGTCGTCGGAGGCAACGTGGCCGGCGGCTACGCCGAGTACGTCGTCGTCCCGGAGGCCAACGTGCACGAGGTCCCCGACGGACGGGACCTGGTCGAGGCGGCGGTCGTGCCCACGGTCTGGATGACCGCCTGGCACGCCCTGGTCGAGGTGGCGTCCGTCGCGGCCGGGGAGACCGTGCTCGTGCACGCCGGTGCCAGCGGCGTCAGCACGGCGGCGATCCAGCTGGCCAAGGCGGCCGGCGCGCGGGTCGTCACGACCGTCAGCAGCGCGGAGAAGGTCGCCTACGCCGAGGGCATCGGCGCCGACCTGGTGGTCGACACCTCGCGCACCGACCTGGTCGGCGCCGCCCGCGGGTTCACCGACGGCCGCGGGGTGGACCTCGTCGTCGACCACGTCGGGCCGGCGGTCTGGGACGCCTCGGTGTACAGCATGGCGCCGCGCGGCCGGATGGTCTTCCTCGGCAACACCACCGGCGACCGGACGTCGTTCGACCTCGTCTACGCCTACCACTTCGGGCTGCGCTTCCTCGGCTCGGACCCCTACGACCGCCGCGAGTTCGGGCCGATGCTCGAGCGCTACTGGAGCTCGGGGTTCACCACCCCCGTGGACAGCGAGTTCGCGCTGGCCGACGCCGCGGCCGCGCAGCGGCACATGGAGTCGCGGCGGGCCACCGGCAAGATCGTGCTGCGCCCGTGAGTGCGGCGGCCACGGGTGCGGGGCCGGCGAGCGCCCCGCCGGTCGGGCCCGGCCCCGTCTGGGACGTCGTCAACGGCCTGGCCGCCTTCGGCGCCCTCTCCGCCGCGCTGGAGCTGGGCCTGTTCGATGCGCTCGTGGCGGCTGGGGAGCCCGGGCTGCCGCCCGCGGAGCTCGCCGCCGCGGTGTCGGCGGCCGACGCCGACGCGGTGGCGCTGCTCGCCGACGTCCTGGTCTCCCTGGGCCTGCTCACCGGCGACGGGCGCGCCGTGAGGCTCCTCCCGGTGGCCGAGCGCTTCCTGGTCTCCGGCTCGCCCGCCTCGATGGCGGCGCTCGGCCGGCTCTCGCCCGGCCCGTGGTCGGGCTGGCAGCAGCTGGCCGCGACGATCCGCACGGGCGCCGTCCCGGCGGGCACCCGCGACGAGCTGACGGCGATGTACCCGGCGCTGGTCTCGGCCACGGCGCCGACCCAGCGGGCGGTCGCGACCGGCGTGGCCGCGGCGCTGGCCGAGCGGGGCCTGTGGCCGGCCGCCCCGCGGGTGGTCGACCTCGGCTGCGGCTCGGGCGCCTGGCTGGCCGCGCTGCTGGCCGACCGGCCCGCCGCCACCGCGGTCGGGGTGGACCTGCCCGGCGTCCTGCCGGTCGCCCGGCAGACGGTCGCCGGCCTCGGCGTGCGGGTGACCCTGGTCGAGGGCGACTACCTCGAGGTGGACGTGCCGCGCGGCTCGGCCGACGTCGTCGTCCTCGCGCACGTGCTCCGCGCCGAGCCGGCCGAGCGGGCCCGCCGGCTGCTGCTGCGTGCGCTGGAGCTGCTCGCGCCCGGAGGTGTCGTCGTGGTGGCCGACTACCCGCGGCCCGACCCGGTCGCGGCGCCGGACCCGGGCCGCGACGCCGTCCTCGCCGGGGCCCGCCACGAGCTGCTGCTCTCGCTCACCATGGCCGCCGCCACCGACGGGCACGGCCTGACCCTCGCCGACCTCCGGTCCTGGGCCGCCGACGGCGGGGCCCGGCTCACCGACGTCCTGCAGCCGGTGCCGCGGCAGACCGTCCTCCTGATCCGCCCCGACTCCTCCACCGCGACCGAGAGGTGACCATGACCGAGGACAGCACCCCGACCGGCGAGCCCTGCGACACGCTCGTGCTCGGCGCCCACGTCGTGACCATGGACGACGAGCGGCGGGTGTTCCGCGACGGCGGCATCGCCGTCCGCGACGGCCGGATCGTCGACGTCGGGCAGTCCGCCGACGTCGCCGCCCGCTGGACCGCCGGGGACGTCGTCCGCGGCGAGCGCTTCGTCGCGACGCCCGGGTTGATCAACACGCACGTGCACATCACCGGGGAGCCGCTGACCCGGGGCTTCGTGCCCGACGACACCCCGTTCCTCGAGAACGTCTTCGAGTGGCTGACGCCCATCCACACCCACTACACCGAGGAGGACGAGCACATCTCCGCGCAGCTGGCCGCGCTGGAGATGCTCAGGTCCGGGACGACGGCCTTCCTGGAGGCCGGCACGGTCCGCTTCATCGACCCCGTCGTCGACGGGCTGTCGGAGATCGGGATCCGGGCGCGGGTCGGCCCCTGGGCGTGGGACCTGGTCGACGACTACGAGGCGCTGCGGATGACCACCGCCGAGGCGATCGGCGCCATGACCTACGCGATGGACACCTACGGCTCGGCCGCCGACGGCCGCGTCCAGGCCTGGCCGATCGTCATCGGGCACACCACCTGCAGCGACGAGCTGTGGCAGACCGCCAAGCGGATGTCGGACGAGCGCGGCACCGGGATGAGCGCGCACATGTCCCCGGCCGCGATGGACCCCGAGGGGTTCCTGGCCACCTTCGGGCAGCGGCCGATGGTGCACCTCGACGAGATCGGCGTCCTGGACCGCAACGTGCTGCTCACGCACGCCGTCCACGTCGACGACGCCGAGATCGCCGTCCTCGCCCGGACCGGGACGTCGATCGCGCACTGCCCGACGACGGCGCTGAAGGTGTCCTACGGCATCACGCAGATCGGCAAGTTCCCGGAGATGGTCGCCGCCGGCGTCAACGTGGCCATCGGCACCGACGGCAACAACGCGTCGAACTACCACGACCTGATGCGGGCCACCTACCTCGTCGCCGGGCTGTTCAAGGACGCCCGCCGGGACGCGACGATGTTCCCGGCCGAGGACGCGTTCGCCATGGCCACCCGCAACGGCGCCCGCGCGTTGCAGGCCGAGGACGAGCTCGGCTCGATCGAGGTCGGGAAGCAGGCCGACCTGGTCCTGTACGACACCAACCGCCCCGAGTGGCGGCCGCTGCACAACGTCGCCAACCAGCTGGTCTGGTCCGCCGACGGCCGCGGCGTGCACACCGTCTTCGTCGGCGGACGCCGCGTGGTCGAGGACTACCGCTGCACCACGATCGACGAGGACGACCTGCTGCGCCGCGCCCAGGCCGCGGGCGAGGGCATCGTCGCCCGCTCCGGGCTCCCCGACCGGGCCAAGTGGCCCTCGTACTGACACAAGGACCCCCGTGCCCCCCGCCAGCTCGCGGCGGGTCCCTGCACGGGGGCCGACACACCCAACAGGAAGGAACCGTCATGCCCCAACTGACCGAGGCCCGCTGGACCCACGTCGCCATCCCCGTCACCGACATCGACCGGTCGATCGAGTTCTACACGTCGGTCACCCCGCTGGTGCTGGTGCAGAAGAACGCCGACGAGAGCGGCCGCAGCGCGTGGCTCTCCAACCCCGGACAGGTCGAGACGCCGTTCGTGCTCGTGCTCGGCGAGTTCGTGCCCGAGGTCGGTGCCCGCTTCGGCATCGTCGACGGCAAGCCCGACCCGACGTTCTCGCCGTGGGCGCACATCGGGATCGAGCTGCCCAACCGCTCGGACGTCGACGACGTCGCGGCGAAGGCGAAGGAGCTCGGCCGGCTGCAGTGGGAGCCGACGCAGATGGCCGAGCACATCGGGTACATCTGCGCCGTCCTGGACCCCGACGGCAACGTCCTGGAGTTCTCGCACAACCAGAAGGTCTTCGCGACCATCCAGGACCTCTGGGGCTGAGCCGCGCCGCCCGGCGACCCCGCCCACCCGTGCGGTGGGCGGGGCCGCCGCGTGCCCCGGCGACCCGTGCGGGTCGAACTCGCGGGTGGCGGGGGCTGCAGGACCCGCGACGCGCGGGAACCACCCGCGATGCGCGGTCTCTCGCGGTGTTGCACGTGCTCCTGCGGTGCTGCAGGACCGCAAGGGCACGAGGAACACCGCAGGAGCGCGGCGGTGACCGGTGCGCTCGGTCGCGGCGGCGGGCCGACCGCGATCCCGGCCGGCGCAGTGGTTCACATGACGGGACGGCGTCTCATACTGTGATCCGACCCCACGAGCAGAGGAGGTGGCCGGCGTGCGTACCCGTGCGATCGGTTCCCGGCAGGTCGGCGCGGTCGGCCTGGGTGCCATGCACCTGTCGAGCGCTCCGGACCGGCCCGAGCCCGCCCGCGCGGCGTCCGTCGTGCACGCCGCGCTGGACGCCGGGGTGAGCGTGGTCGACTCGGCGGACGTGTACTGCCACGACGACACCGAGATCGGCCACAACGAGCGGCTGGTGGCCGCCGCGCTGCGGGCCTGGTCCGGGGATGCCGACGACGTCGTGGTCGCCACCAAGGGCGGCCTCGTGCGCCCCGGCGGCGGGTGGGACTTCCGCGGCACGCCGGAGCACCTGCACGCCGCCGCCCGGGCGAGCGCACGGGCCCTCGGCGTGGAGTCGATCGGCCTCTACCAGCTGCACTGGCCGGACCCGTCGGTGCCGTACGCGGAGTCCGTGGGCGCCCTCGGGGAGCTGGTCGACGCCGGGGTGGTGCGCGCGGTGGGCGTGAGCAACGTGGACGTCGCGAAGCTGGACACGGCTGCGGAGGTGCTCGGCGACCGGCTGGTCAGCGTGCAGAACCCGTTCTCCGTCGAGGACCGCTGGGGCGAGCCGATGCTGCGCCGGGCCGAGGAGCTGGGGCTGGCGTTCCTGCCCTACACCCCGCTGGCGGGCGTGGCCGGGGACGGGGCGCGGGCGCGGGCCACGCGGTCGGTGGCCGGGGAGCTCGGGGTGTCACCCCAGCGGGTGGCACTGGCCTGGCTGCTGGCGCGCTCGCCGGCCGTGGTGCCCATCCCGGGCTCCACCCGGCCCGAGTCGATCCGGGACAGCGCCGCCGCGGCGGACCTGCAGCTCTCGGCCGAGCAGCGGGCCCGGATCGACGAGGCGCCGGCGGACCCGTCCCGGCCGACGACGTTCGCGCACTGAAGAAGGACCCGGCTGCCCCCCACCCCTCGCTCCGCTCGCGGCGGGCCCCTGCAGCCGGGCCGCCCGCTGGTGGCGGCGAAGCCCTCATCTCACGACACGTAACGTCGTCTCGTATTGCTTGACAAGACGCCGTCTCGCATCGAAGGATCGCCGACATGGACCTGCTCGCGACGCCCCAGGGCCTGGCGCGCCGCGAGGGCGACGAGGTCGTCGTCCTCGACCTGCCCCACCGGGACGTCGGAGCGCTCGTCCGCGACACCGGCTCGCTCGCCGCGGCGGCCGGTGCGGGCGTCGTCCGGCGGCTCCCCACGCTCGAGGCGCTGGCCTCCGCGCTCCCGCCGCTGCCGGCGCCCGGCACGGTCTGGGGTGTCGGGCTGAACTACCGCTCCAAGGCGCGCGTCACCGGCCGCGAGGTCCCCGCCGAGCCGATCCTGTACGTCTCGGCCGCCTCGTCGGTGACCGGGCCGAACGGGCTGCTGCCGCACCCGTCCGGCGTGACCGAGGAGCTGGACGCCGAGGCCGAGATCGCCGTCGTCCTGGGGCGCCGGCTGTACCGCGCCTCCGAGCGGGAGGCGTGGGCCGCCGTCGCCGGGATCACGGCGGGCAACGACCTCACCGCGCGCGACGTGATGAAGGCGACCGGCACCCCGGCGCTGGCCAAGAGCTTCCCCGGGTGCACGCCGCTGGGTGCGTCCGTGCTCGACGCCCGCACGCTGCCCGACGCCGGCTCGATCGGCGTCCGCGGATGGGTCAACGGCGTCGTCCACCAGGACGACAGCAGCGCCGACATGATCTGGTCGATCCCCGAGCTGCTCGCCCGGATCTCCTGGTACGCCGCGCTCGAGCCCGGCGACGTGTTCCTCAGCGGCACGCCCGCGGGCACCGGCCAGGACCGTGGCCGCTACCTGGTCCCCGGTGACGTCGTCACCGTCGAGGTCGACGGCGTCGCGCCGCTGACCACCACCGTGACCGCACCGATCGAGACCCCCTGTCCCCCCTCCGGCCCCGTTGCAGGGGCCCGCCGCGAGCCTGCGAGCGGTGGGGGGCAACGGGGACCTTCCCGCGTCCCGGCGCACTGACGCGCCCCCCGACCCCGTCGTCCCCGAGCCCCACGGAGCCCACCGCATGTCCGCACCCGCCGACACCCGCACGGACGCAGCGAGCGCCGTCCACGACCTGGTCCTGACCGGCGGGCGGGTCCTCGACCCCGCCAACGGCCTCGACGGCCGCTACGACGTCGCGGTCACCGACGGCCGGATCAGCGCGGTCGCCCCGTCGATCGACGGCCCGGCGACCGAGCGCGTCGACTGCACCGGCCGGCTCGTGCTGCCGGGCCTGGTGGAGGGCCACACCCACATCTTCGAGCACGTGTCGAAGGTCGGCGCCAACCCCGTCGAGGCGCACCTGCGCCGCGGCGTCGTGGCCGCCGCCGACGCGGGGACGGCGGGCGCCTCGACGTTCGCCGCGTTCAAGAAGTTCGTCGTCGAGCCCAGCGGGATGCGCATCCTGAGCTTCCTCAACGTCTCGGTGCTCGGCCTCATCGACTTCCGCTTCGGCGAGCTGCTCAACCCCGACACGCTCGTGCCCGAGGACGCCCTCCAGGTCGCCGCGGAGAACCCCGACATCGTCAAGGGCTTCAAGATCCGGCTGTCCGAGGACGTCGTCCCCCACGAGAGGTGGCGCGAGCTGCTGGAGACGTCGATCTCCATCGGCGAGCAGGCCGGCCTGCCGCTGATGGTGCACATCGGCGAGACCCCCGAGCCGCTCACCGAGGTGCTGCCCTACCTGCGGGCCGGCGACATCATCGCCCACTGCTACACCGGCAAGCCCTACAACATCCTGGTCGACGGCGCGGTCCAGCCCGCGGTGGCCGAGGCCCGCGCGCGCGGTGTGCTGTTCGACTCCGCGCACGGCAAGAGCAACCTCAGCTACGACGTCGCCCGCCCGGCGATCGCGGAGGGCTTCCTCCCCGACATCGCCTCCTCCGACACCAGTGGCCGGAACTGGCGCGGCCCGGTCTACGACCTGCTGACGAGCCTGTCGAAGCTGGTCGCCCTCGGCGCTCCGCTCCCGGAGATCATCAAGCGCGCCACCATCGACCCGGCCCGCCTGCTGGGCATCGCCGACGAGGGCTACGGTGCCCTGACGGTCGGCAACCCCGCGCACGTCACGGTGGTCGAAGAGGTCAGCGACCAGCTGCTGCCCGACGCCGCCGGCAACTCGATCGTGGCGCCGCGCTACGAGCCGGTGACGGTGCTGCACGCCGGGGCGCCGGTCGAGCTCGTGCCGTGGCGCGGGATCGACGCCTGAGGAACCGGGCGGACCCCTCCGACCGCCCCCTGACCGACGGGAGTACCGCGATGAGCGACGTGCACCGGGCACGGGTGGGTCTCCGTTCCGCCCTGGCCTCCGGCGAGCGGCTCACCGGGGTCTTCGTCAAGCTGCCCTGCCCGGACGTGCTGGAGCTGGCCGCCGCGGCCGGCTTCGACTTCGTCGTGATCGACCTCGAGCACTCCGTGCTGGGCGAGGCCGAGGCGTTCACGCTGCTCCGCTACGCCGACGCGCTCGGTCTGCCGGCACTCGTCCGGCTGGCGCGGGTGGACCCGCCGCTGGTCAACCGGGTGCTCGAGGCCGGCGCCGTCGGCATCCAGCTGTCCATGCTCACGTCGGTCGCCCAGCGCGAGGAGCTGCAGGCCGCCGTCTCCTACGGCCCGGTGGGCCGGCGGTCGGTCAGCCTCGGCCACGTCGGTGCCGGGTACGGCGCGACCGGCCTGCGCGGCTACCTGGACGCCGAGCGGGCCGCCCCGCCCGTCCTCGTGGGGCAGATCGAGAGCCGGACCGTCGACCCCGTCCAGGAGGTCGTCGCCGGGCTGGACGTCGCGTTCGTCGGCACCACCGACCTCACCGTGGCGCTCGGCCTGGACCCCGACGACGCCGCCGCGATCCGGGCGGAGGTGGACGCGGTGGCCGAGGCCGCCGCCGGGGCCGCCGTCTCGTTCGGTGGCTGGGCGCCCCGGCCCGACGCCGCCGAGGGGCTGGGCCTCGGGCCGGCGCGCTACCTCGTGGTCGGTTCCGACCTGCAGTTCCTCGGCGCCGCGCTCCGTGCCGCCGCACCCCCGTCGTCCCCGGAGACCCGATGAGCACCGAACCCGCGCCGTCGCGCAACCCCGCCCTGTTCGGCCGGGTGGTGAACTGGGACGACATCCCCGCCCAGACCGTCCGCCCGGGCGTGCGGCGCAAGGTCTACAGCACCGACGAGATCATGATCGCCTGGCACAGCCTGGACGTCGGGATGACGCTGAACCCGCACTCCCACGCCGACTTCGACCAGCTGGTCCACATCGCCGAGGGCGTGTGCGACTACCACGTGGCCGGCACGCCGCACCGCATGCGGGCCGGCTCGTTCCTGCTGGTCCCGGCGGGTGCCGAGCACTTCGTCGAGCCGCTCGAGGGGCCGTGCGTGAACATCGACTTCTTCGTGCCGCCGCGGGCCGACTTCGCCTCCGCGCTGAGCTGGATGACGGCCGGACCCACCGGCGCCTGAGCGGACGGCGGCTCAGACGGGCGCCGGGTCCTCGGTGCCCAGGTGCGCGGAGATCTCCTTGGCGGTCTGCACGAGCGCGGCGGCCATCGGGCTGTGCACGTCGGGGTCGATGGACGCCGTCGTCCCGACGATGCCCACCGCGCCGACCAGGGTCGGGCCCTGGAAGACCGGGGCGGCCAGGGTGCGCACGCCGTTGACCGCCGGCACGTTCACCGAGACGCCCGCCGCGCGCACCGCCTCGATCTCGGTGCGCAGCTCCGGGTCGCGCTTGAGCGCCCGCGGCAGGCCGGCGACCTCCTCGGGCCGCAGCCAGGCGCAGAACACCCGGCCCTGCGCGGACTGCACCGGGTCCAGGCGCGAGCCCACCCGCACGCTGATCCGGATCACCCGGTCGGTGTTGTCGACCGAGCGGACGACGATCGGGGACTCGCCGTCCCACACCGAGAGGACGACGGTCTCGTCGACCTGGTGGACCAGCCGCTCCATGAACGGCTCCGCGGCGCTGACGATCGGCAGGCCGGCGCGGGCGGCCGCGCCCAGGGTCAGCACCTGCGGGCCGAGCGAGAACAGCGCCGACCGCTCGTCGTAGCGCAGCAGCTTGGCCGCCCGCAGGGCCTTGGTGTAGCGGTGGGCGGTGGCCTTGCTGGCACCGAGCCGCTGGGTGATCTCGTTCAGGCTCAGGTAGGGCTTGGCGGGGGTGAAGGCGTCGAGGATGAGCGCCGCCCGTTGCACCGTCTGGATGGTCGGGGCGGCGGCGTCACCCTCGCGCCCCGGGCGGCTGGCAGGCTCGGACACGGAGGTCTCCTCGGGCAAGGTCGCGCAGGGCTCGACGGCGACGGCGCCATCTCCCTTGGTGAGACAGCATCCTGGTCGGCGAGACGGGAACGGTCAACGGTGGTGACAGTTTCCGGCCGGGGCCCTCGCGCCCGCCCTTCCGTCCCCGCAGCGGTTGACACGGGAGAGGCCGCGGCACATGCTCAATACCGCGATGCGAGACAGCATCTCGCATGTGTTTCACGAGAGTTACCGCAGTAGTCGTCGTGCCGCCTCCGCTCCCGCGGGGCAGACGGGAGCCCCTATGACGTCGCCCAGCACCTCCCCCGCGTCCGACGGCGCCGCGCCGCTGGTCGTCCAGGACTGGGAGCGCCTCGCCTTCCGCGTGCACCGCCGCGCGTACCGCGACGAGGCCCTCTTCGCGGCCGAGCGCGCGCGGATCTGGGAGCGCACCTGGCTCTACCTCGGGCACGAGACCGAGCTGCCGAAGCCGAACGACTTCAAGGTCCGCGCCCTCGGCGGCCGGCCGCTGATCTTCACCCGCGACTCCACCGGCGAGCTGCACGCGTTCCTGAACAGCTGCCCGCACCGCGGGACGGTGCTGTGCCGCGAGACCCAGGGGTCCAGCAGGCACTTCAACTGCTTCTACCACGCGTGGGCGTTCCACAACACGGGCGAGGTGGCCGCCATCCCGGACCCGTCGGCCTACGCCGACGAGGAGTACAAGGCCAGCATGCGGCTGCGCGAGGTCGCGAAGCTGGAGGTGTTCGAGGGCTTCGTCTTCGTCTCGTTCACCGACGACGTCCCGCCGCTGGTCGACCACCTCGGCCCGGCCGCCGACTACATGCGGATGATCAGCGAGCAGCACGTCGCCGGCATGGAGGTGCTGCCCGGGACGCAGCTCTACGGCGTCCGCGGCAACTGGAAGCTCGCCGTCGAGAACGCCATGGACGGCTACCACTTCAGCCCGACCCACAACACCTTCGTCGGCTACCTGCGCGAGAGCGGCTTCGCCGTCGACGACGACGACCAGTACGCCTACAACCTCGGCAACGGCCACTCCCTGCTGATCCTCACCGGCCACGGCGGGCGGATCAGCATGCTGTGGGAGCCGCGCTTCGGCGAGGCCGAGCGGGAGCGCACCGCCGAGCACCGCCGCGAGATGGAGCTGCGGCTCGGGTCCGAGCGCGCGCACCTGGTGGCCGACGAGAGCCACATCCTGTTCGTCTTCCCCAACCTGCTGCTGTTCGACCTCGAGGGCCTGTCGATCCGCCAGCTGGAGCCGGTCGCCCCGGGGCACACCGACGTCCGCGCCTGGCAGCTCGCCCCGCGCGGGGAGGACCCCGCCGTCCGCGACCTGCGGATGCGCACGATGGTCAGCTTCGTCGGCCCCGGCGGCCTGGCCACGCCCGACGACATCGAGGCCTACGAGGCCGTGCAGCGCGGCATCGAGGCGACCGCCGGCGACGGGCGCGCCGAGCTGGACTACAGCGACATGTCCCGCGGCATGGCCGCCGACGTCTCCGGCGAGCGCGGCCGCTCCACCGACGAGGGCGCCATGCGCGGCTTCTGGCGGCACTGGGTGACCGCGGTGGGCGAGGGCGGCCCGGTCGACCTCGGCACCCCCCCGCCGCCGCACCCCGAGCCGACCCCGCTGCCCAGCAAGCGCCCGCACGGGCTGGACGAGATCCTCGCGGGGCTCGAGACCGGCATCGTGTCCGGCTCCGAGGAGGTGGCGGCCCGATGACCGCCCTCCACCCCGACGGCACGGACACGTCGCTGGCGGGCTCGACCCGCACCGTGACCCGCGCCGAGGTCGAGGACTTCCTCTTCGCCGAGGCCGAGCTCCTCGACCGGCAGCGCTACGACGAGTGGCTGACCCTGTTCGTCGAGGGCGGCCGGTTCGAGATCCCGACGACCGACGCCGGCGACACCCCCGCCAGCCAGGGCGGCTACTTCGTCTGCGACGACTGGGACCTGCTGCGCGCCCGCGTGAAGCGGCTCCGCAGCCGCAAGGCACACGCGGAGAACCCCGCGTCGCTGACCCACCGGATGATCGCCAACGTGCGGCTGCTCGAGCGGGACGGCGACGAGCTGGCCGTCACGGCGAACTTCATCGTCCACCGCGCCCGCGACGGCCACACCAACGCCTTCCACGGCCGCTACGTCCACCGGCTGCAGGTGACCGAGGACGGGCTGCGCTTCCGGCTGCGCCGGGCGGTGCTCTCGCTCGAGCGGCTCGAGGCCGGCGCCCGGCTCTCGTTCATCCTGTGACAGGACCCCGAGGAGCTCAGCGATGATCCGGCACACCGTGGCCTTCCGGTTCTCCGCCGACGTCCCGCCCGCGCAGGTGCAGGACGTCCTGGCCCAGCTGGAGACCTTCCCGGCGCACTTCCCGGCCATGCGGCGCTGGTCGTCGGGGGAGAACCGCAGCACCCGCGACGACCGCTTCACGCACGCCTTCTCCGTCGAGTTCGACACCGAGGCCGAGCTCGCCGCCTACCTGTCCAGCGAACGGCACGAGCGCTTCGTCGCCGAGGTCTGGCGCCCGGTCATCGCCGAGCGGGCCATCGTCAGCTACGAGTACACCCCCAGCGCAGGAGACCCCATGCCGCACCCCGCTCGCCCTCACGGCCCGTTCGGGATGGAGTACGCCCGCATCGAGGTGCCCGACATCGACGAGACGATCGACTTCCTCGTCTACCACGTCGGGCTCCAGCTCGAGCAGCGCACCGCGGACGGCGCCTACCTCCGCACCGACATCGAGCACCACTGCATCGAGCTGATCGCCGCGCCGCACCGCGAGGTCGGGCACACCGTCGCGGTCGGCTACAGCGTGGAGAACGCCGAGGTCCTGGGCCAGATCCAGAAGCGGGTCGCCGACGCCGGCCTCGAGGTGTTCGAGCTCGACGAGCGCCAGCGGGCGCTGTGCGACGAGGGCTTCGCCGTCCGCGACCCCGACGGCATGGTCGTGGAGCTGTTCACCGAGTTCCACGAGTACGCCGAGGCCCCGCACGCGGAGCTGCGCCCGGTCGACCTCGTCCACCCGTTCCTCATCACCGAGCGCTTCGACGAGATGGTCGGCTTCTACCAGGGTGTGCTCGGCTTCATGCCCAGCGACCACGTCGTGGGGTCGACGTCGTTCTTCCGCTGCGAGGACCGCTACCACCACAGCCTCGCGATCTCCCGCAGCCGCGGCGAGGGCTCCTTCGTCGGCCACCTGTGCTTCGCGATGAAGAGCCTCGACCACGTCATGCGGATGCGGGCCCGGGCGCTGTACAAGGACCGGCCGATCGTCTCCGACATGGTCAACCACTCGGCGTCCACCTCGATCGCCTTCTACATGCACGACCCCAGGTACGGGCCACGCTACGAGCTCTGCGACGCCCACCGGGTGTTCACGCCGGAGGAGCACGAGACGCACCGGGCCCGGAAGATGGTCGCCGACCCGCGCAACATCGACGTGTGGCGGCCGGCCAGCGACGACTGGGGCCGTTTCTGAGCTCGACCGGTACCGCCGAGGGCGGCGGGGAGCTCCTCCCCGCCGCCCTCGGCGTGCTGGCGGCCACCCCCGCCCCGCACGGCGCGGAGCGGCCGGCCGCGGAGGCCCTCGCCGCCTGGGGACGCGGCGCGCTGCCCGGGCCGGACTGGTCCGTCACGCCCGTGGGTGACGCCGGGGCGAACGTCGTCGTCACCCTGCCCGGGGACGGCGCCCCGGCGTTGCTGCTCGCCTCCCACCTGGACACCTCCCTCTCGGGGCTGCCGGCCGAGGACGCCCCGGTCACCGGCCGGGCCGACGCCCCGGACCCGCTGCGGATCGACGGCGACGAGGTCAGCGGACCCGGCCTGGGCGTCGCCCGCGGGCCGGCCGCCGCCGCGCTGGCCGGGCTCGCGCTGGCCGCCGAGCGCCTGGCGGGCCGTCCGCACCGCACCGTGCAGCTGCTGCTGGCCGGCTCCGGCACGCACCGCAGCGCGCTCCCGGCTGCCCTGGCGGCGGGCTCCGTGCGCCCCTCGTCCAGTGCCGGCGCCCTCGCCCACCTGACCACGCACCCCCGCCCGGACGCCGTCCTGGTGGCCAAGGGAGGCCCGGCGGCGGTGCTGCGCGCCGAGCCGGGCGCCGGCTACCTGCGGCTGACCGTCACCGGCCGCATGGGCGCCGCGCTCGCGCCGGCGTCGGCCGACCCGGTGGGCGGCGTCCTCGTGCACGCGGGGACCGTGCTGGAGGCGGTCGGCCGGTGGCGGGTGGCCTTCCGTGACGCCCGCCGCGGCCGGGCCGACGGGCTCGGCGGCGAGCTCGGCCTCGGGGCGCTCTCCGGCGGGCGGCCGGACAAGCCCGACCTGCTGCCCGCGGCGCTCGACCTGCGCCTGTACTGCGTGACCGTGCCCGGCGACGACCTGGCCGCCCTCGCCGACGACCTGGCCGCCGCGGTGCGCGCGGACCTGGCGCGGACGCCGCTGGCCGGCTGCGCCGTCGAGGTCGCGGCCGAGCCGCTGCACCCGGCGGGCGTCACGGCGGCGGACGCGCCCGTCGTGCGGGCCACGGAGGCGGCGTGGGCGCGGCACCGGCCGGAGCCGCCGGTCGCCGTCCGCGACTGGACCGGCTCGACCGACGGCGTCGTCTTCCGCGCTGCGGGCATCGACACCGCCCGCTGCGGCCCGGCGGCCTCCCCGGACCCGGCCGACCCGCGCCGGGACCGCCTGTCGCTGGCCGCCCTGCGGTCGTTCGCCGAGCTCTACGCCGACGTCGCCGTCACCCTCGCCACGCCCTGACCCCTCGACGAGATCTGCACACTCGTCGGCATCAGCGGTTGATGGTGACGAGTGTGCAGATCTCGTCGGGGACTAGGTGAGGGGCTCGGCAGCGGGGGTCTTCTCGAGCGCCGCCTGGACGTCGCGATTGGCCGGCAGCGCGCCGCGGGCGCCGGCGCCGGTCGTCGACAGCGCGGCCGCCGTCGCCGCGTAGCGGACCGCCTCCGGCAGCGCCTGGCCCCGGGAGAGCGCCTGGCACAGCGCCCCGCAGAAGCAGTCGCCCGCTCCCGTCGTGTCCACGGGCGTCACCGGCGGCGGGGGCTGCAGCAGCGCCGGACCGCCGTCGGCCGGGACGACGACGGCGCCGCGCGCGCCCACGGTGACGACCACCGCCGTGCGACCTCCCTGCAGGGGCCCGCCGCGAGCTTGCGAGTGGTGGGGGGCAGGGAGGTCCTTCATCAGGTCGCGGGCCAGCGCGGCCACCTCGGCCGGGGAGCGCTCGGTGTCCGGGACGCCGGCCAGCGCGGCCAGCTCGTGCTCGTTGGGCACCAGGACGTCGACCCGCGCCAGCAGTTCCGCGGGCAGCGGCGCCGGTGGGGCGGGGTTCAGCACCACCGTGCCGCCGGCCAGCCCGGCCGCGGCGGTGACGGTCTCCATCGGCACCTCGAGCTGCAGGAGCAGGACGTCGGCGCGCTGCACGGCCGGGACGTCGACGTCCCCGGGCACCAGCGCCGCGTTGGCACCGGGCACGACCACGATCAGGTTCTCCCCGCTGCCGCTCTCCACCGGGATGGTGGCGGTACCGGTGGGCACCCCGGCCGTGCGGTGCACCCGGCTGACGTTCACCCGGCACTCGGCGAGCGCGGCCTGCATGCGCGCGCCGGCGGGGTCGTCCCCGACCCGGCCGACCATGTGCACGCCCGGGCCCAGCCGTCCCGCGGCGGCGGCCTGGTTGGCGCCCTTGCCGCCGGCGGCGGTGGCCGACGCGCTGCCGATGACGGTCTCGCCGCGGCCGGGGAGGCGGTCGACGGTGATGAGCACGTCCTCGTTGAGGCTGCCGACGACGGTGACGGACACGGAGATGGCCTCCTGGGCTCAGAGGGGCGGGGGACCGCGGTCAGCGGCCATCCTTCAGGGGCCCGCGCCGAGCGTGCGAGGCGTGGGGGGAAGGGTGGTCCTCTCTCACAGACCCCAGTTCATGTCCGGCACGGCGGCGCTCGCGATGTGCGAGATGCGCTCGACGTCCTCCTTCTCGCTGCGGTCGCTGTCGCGGCCCTGGACGACGGAGTTCTTGCCGAAGCCCTCGACCAGCGGCCGGCCGACGTCGCGGCGCAGCCACAGCCGCAGCAGGTGGCGACGGCGCTCGACCTCCGGGAAGTCCTCGTACGAGGTCCGCGAGTGCAGGGCGGCGTAGTTGAGCAGCCACTGGACGTCGCCGGGCTGGAAGTCCATGTCGATGGGCAGCCCCTCCTCCTGCGACACCTCGTCGTAGAGGGCGAGCAGCTCCTTCTGCGCCTCGGTCAGCCGCGGCACGTCGGGGAAGCGCTGCGCGGACTCGATCATCGAGCTGCCGGCGTAGCTGGAGAAGACGCCGTCCACCCAGCTGCAGATCGGCGAGGTGTACCAGTCGGCCGGCGCGTCCTTGTCCTGCGCCTTCCAGTCCCAGTGCCAGGTGTCGAACAGCAGCGGCGCGAGGTCGGGACGGCGCCGCAGGATCTCGTTGTAGATCGTCGCGCCGCTGACCAGGCTGCTCGACCCGCCGGCCTTCGCGCCGCGCAGGCACATGAGGGCGACGACGTCGGAGCTGTCGGAGTGGAACGGCAGCCGGTCGCGCACCCGCGAGGGCAGTGCGCCGTCGGCCATCGTCAGGTTCGAGGTGGCGATGACGTGGTCGAGCAGGTCGCCGACCTCGTTCTGCTTCATCGGCACGCCCAGGTGCAGGCCGATGACGAAGAAGATCGCGCTGGCCAGGACGTCGCCGTACTCCTCGGTGCGCAGCCCGCGGACCAGGATGAAGCCCCGGCCGCCGTCCAGTTGCCCGGCGACCTCGCGCAGGTGGGCCGCGTTGGCCGGGATCGGGTACTGCTCGGCGGTCACCGCGCGCAGGTCGGGGTCGTCGGCGACGAACCGGCGGCCCACCTCCTCCAGCTCGGTGCGCTCGGCCTCGGACAGCTCGTAGATCCACTCGGTGGTCTGCGACAGGACGTCGCCGCGCCAGGCGGCGGGGCCCTCCACGGGCGAGAGCGAGACGGTGCTGGTCATGGGTTCCTCCGGAGGACTGAGGTGCGGGGCGGGCGTGCGGACGGCGACACGGAGATGCGCCTCCGGCCCGCGGACGTGGGGACGTCGGCGGGCTGGGAGGCGAGAGGTCAGAAGGGGACCTGGACGGCCCCGGCTGCGGTGCCGGGGCGGATGCTCGGACGCAGGGACGGGGCGGGCGTACCGGCTGCGGTCACGGTCTGCCTCCCCGGGGATGTGTCTGCGCGAGCGGTGCCGAGAACGCTAGGGCACACAGTTGCGGACCGTCAAGAGAGACGACGTCCCGCATCGCGAGATCGATGCGGGACGTCGACGGCGCCGGGAGTGGTCGCTCAGGAGGGCGTGTCGGCGCCCTCGCCCGCGACCTCGTCGCCCTCGGCCGGCTGCTCGGTGTGCGGCGTGCGGCCGTCCTCCTCCCGGCCCGGCTCCTGCTCACCGCTCTCGGCGGGCTGCTCGGGGTGCGGCGTGCGGCCGCTGCCTGGCTCGCTCATCGGAGTCCTCCCTCGGGATCGACGGCTGTGTCGACGGGAGGGGCTGTATCCGCAGGCGGTTCGGGGAAACCGGGCCGGCGGGCCCACAGGGGCAGCGCGTACCAGGTGAGGGCGCCGGTCAGGAGCACCAGGCCGCCGCCGGCGTACGCCGCGCCGCGGCTCAGGGCGACGTCGAGGACCAGGAGCGTCCCGCAGCTGATCGCGACCACGAGCATGCCGAGCCCCGCCCGGAGCATCACGTCGGCGACGCGGATCAGCGCGGCCTTCTGCCGGCGCCGGAACACCAGCCGGTGGAACGACACCGGCGCGATCAGCAGCACGGTCGCCAGCGCCGTGGTCATCAGCGTCAGCGTGTAGACGGCGACCCCGAAGCCGTCGAGGTCGGCGAAGCGCTGCGTGAAGGCCAGGCCCAGGAGGAAGGCGAACAGCACCTGGACGCCGGTGATCGCCACCCGCAGCTCCTGGAGCAGCTCGCTGAGGTTGCGGTCCAGCAGCTGGTCGAGGCTCTCGCCCCGGGCCTCGGCGCTGCGACGCGCGGCCGAGGCGTCGAAGCGGCCGGACGGGAGTTCCACGGGTCCACCCTGCCGGACCGGTGCGCCGCGCGCCGTTCCCGCAGGCGGGGCGCCGGGTAGGGGGTGGCCGACGACGACCCGGGAGGACGCATGGCCGACGACGAGCGCGAGACCATCCGACGCGAGTTCGGCGAGGCGGTCAACATGACCGCGGGGGAGCTGGAGGAGTGGCTGGCGACCGACGACTCGCAGTCGGTCGGGCAGAAGACCGGGGGGTCGGGGGAGTCGACCGGGCACGAGTCGGGGCGGCGGATCGTCGAGCTGTTGAAGACCGAGAAGGCCGACCTCACGGACGACGACTACGCGCACATGCGGAAGGTGCACGGCTACGTGCAGCGTCACCTGGCGCAGGAGCCGACGAAGTCCGACGTCGAGTCCTCGAAGTGGCGGTACTCGCTGATGAACTGGGGCCACGACCCGCTCAAGGGCAGCTGACCCCACGACGAAGGGCTGGACCCGCATGCGGCGCAGGCCATGAAGCGCGACGACCCCCGGCGCAACGACCCGGCGCAGTACGACGAGCTGGTCGACCAGTGGTGGGAGCCGACCGGGGGCTTCGCGATGCTGCACTGGCTCGCAGCCGCCCGCGCCGAGCACATCCCGCCGGCGTCCGAGCCGGGCGCCGTCCTCGTCGACCTGGCCTGCGGCGGCGGGCTCATGGCCCCGCACGCGGCGCGGCTCGGCTACCGGCACGTCGGGATCGACCTCAACCTCGCCGGGCTGCGGACGGCGCGCGAGCACGGGGTGCTCCCCGTGCGGGGGTCGGTGCTCGAGGTGCCGCTGGCCGACGGCTGCACCGACGTCGTCGTCGCGGGCGAGGTCCTCGAGCACGTCGAGGACGACGTCGCCGTCCTCGCGGAGTGCGCCCGGTTGCTGCGCCCCGGGGGCACGCTGGTCATCGATGCGATCGCGGCCACCCGGCTGGCCGGCTGGGTCGCCGTCGACATCTTCGAGCGGATCCCCGGCGGGCCGCCGCCCGGGATCCACGACCCCGCGCTGTTCGTCGACCGGCGCCGGCTGCTGGCGGCCGCCGACCGGCTCGGATTGGACCTGCGGCTGTGGGGTCTGCGTCCCTCGGTGCGCGACCTGGTGGCCTGGCGGCGGGGCCGGCGCGCGGTCGTGCGCATGCGGCGACTCCCGCTCACGTCGGTCCTCTTCGCCGGCTCCGGCGTGAAGCGCGCCACGCCGGCAGCGGAGGGGCTGGGTGCGCACGACCCGGTGAGGCGGCACGGATCGCCGACCACGCATACCGTCGAGAGATGAGCGCCTCGCTGAGCAGCACGGACACCCGGGACCCGCGGTGGTGAGCGCGGTCGTCACCGGGTCCGGTTCGGCTCTGCCCGCGTCGCTGGACCAGGACGCCGCCTGGGACGGCTTCTTCGCCCGGCACTACGAGGGCGTGCGGGCGGCCCGCCGGATCTTCACCGGCGCCGGGGTGCGCACCCGGCACGCGGTCGCCAACCCGGTGGACGAGGACCTGAGCAACTGGAGCACCGGTGCGCGCATGGCGCGCTACGTGCAGGAGGCGCTGCCCCTGGGCAAGCAGGCGGTCGCCGGCGCGCTGGACAGCGCGGGCCTGGCGCCGGGGGACGTCGGCATGTTCGCCGTCGTCACCTGCACCGGCTACGCGACCCCGGGGTTGGACATCCGGCTCGCCAGCGACCTCGGCATGCCCCCCGGGCTGCAGCGGCTCCTGGTCGGGCACATGGGCTGCTACGCGGCGATCCCCGGGCTCGCGGCGGTCGGCGACTACGTGACCGCGCGGGCCAAGCCGGCCGTGCTGCTGTGCTGCGAGCTCACCAGCCTGCACGTCCAGCCTGCGCAGCGGGACCTCGAGCAGGTGGTCGCCCACGCGCTGTTCTCCGACGCCGCGGCCGCCGTGGTCGTCCAGCCCGGCGCCGGTCGCGGGCGGCGGCTGGCCGGGGTCGTGGCCCGCACGGACAACTCCACCGCCGACCACATGACGTGGGACGTCACCGACCTGGGCTTCCGGATGGGCCTGTCCCCGCGGGTGCCCGACGTCCTCTCCCGGCACGTGGGCGGCGTGGTCGACGAGCTGCTCGCCGACGCCGGCCTGCGGGTCGAGGACGTCGCGGGCTGGGCGGTGCACCCCGGCGGTCCGCGCATCCTCGACGTGGTCCGCGACGAGCTGGGTCTCGCCGAGGAACAGATCGCGGCGTCACGCAGGGTGCTGGCCGAGCACGGCAACTGCTCCTCGGCGACCGTGCTGCTGGTCCTCGACGAGCTCGCCGACGTCGACGGCCCCGTGGTGGTCATGGCGTTCGGTCCGGGTCTGACGCTGTACGCCGCGCTGCTGATGCCGGCCTGCTGAAGGACCCCCTCGCCCCCCGCCCCTCGCCAGCGGGCGGCGGGACAATCCGAGCGGGCGGGCCACGCCGGGATGTGGGGCGGAGCTGCAGGTACTACTCTCTGTGACAGGCATAAGGTGATGCAGATCACAATGAGAGGCGGTGGGCGTGCCCGCGACCGTGCCGACCGTGCGGGTCTTCCTGGTCGACGACCACGAGGTGGTGCGCCGCGGGGTCGCCGAGGTGCTCGAGGACGACCCGGCCATCGTCGTCGTCGGTGAGGCGGGCTCGGCGGCCGAGGCGCTGGCCCGCGTGCCCGCCGTCCGCCCCGACGTCACCGTCGTCGACATGCGGCTGCCCGACGGGGACGGTGCCGAGGTCTGCCGGCAGCTGCGCCAGCGCGTGCCCGGACTCCGCTGCCTGGTGCTGACCAGCTACGCCGACGATGAGGCGGTGGCCGCCGCGGCCGCCGCCGGGGCGGCGGGCTACCTGCTCAAGCAGGTCCGCGGGGCCGCACTCGTCTCCGCCGTCCGCACCGTGGCCGCCGGGGGCACGCACTACGGCGTCTCGCCCCCCGGCCCGGCCGTACTGCGGCCGCGGGAGTCGGATCGCTCGCGGCGGCTGGCCACCCTCACCGAGCAGGAGCGCACGGTGCTGCGGCTGATCGGGGAGGGCCTGACCAACCGGCAGATCGGCGAGCGCATGGGTCTGGCGGAGAAGACGGTGAAGAACTACACCAGCCACCTGCTCGCCAAGCTCAACCTCGAGCGGCGGACGCAGGCGGCGATCCTCGCCACCGAACTCCGCGACCGCGACTGACCGGGGTCGCCGCCCTCAGCCGCTCGACGGGAGGGGGACCGACCAGCGGACCGCGGTGCCCGGGGGACCCGCGGTGACGACCATCTGCCCGCCGCGCCGTTCCGCCCGCTCGGCGAGGTTGGCCAGCCCGCTGCGCGCCGTGACCGGCGGCATCCCCCGGCCGTCGTCGGTCACCTCCACCGCGACGCCGCCGTCGGCCAGCACCTCGACGGTCACCCGGCTGGCGTCCGCGTGCCGCACCACGTTGGTCACCAGCTCCCGGACGACGGCGACCACCTCGTGGACGAGCTCGGCGGGCAGGTCCTCCGAGCCGTCGCGCACCCGGAGGTCGACGCGCAGTCCGTGCCCCTCGGTCACCGACCGCACGACCTCCGAGAGGCGACCCCGGACGGCGGTCGCCGAGCTCGTGCCCCCGTCGTGGAGCTCGAAGATCGCGGTGCGGATGCGCGCGATCGTCTCGTCGAGCTCGTCCACCCGTTCGGCGATGCGGGCCGCGGCGTCCGGGGCGTCGTCCGCCAGGGACCGGCTGATCCGGTCCAGGGCGAGGCCGGTGGCGTAGATCCGCTGCACGACGTGGTCGTGCAGGTCGCGCGCGATGCGGTCGCGGTCGGCGGCGACCTCCAGGTCCCGCTCCCGGAGCCGGCTCCGGGCGAGCTCGAGGGCCAGGCCGACCCGGGAGGCGAAGGCCGTCGCCGACTCCATGGTGTGCTGGTCGAACGCCGGTCGCTCCACGCGACGCAGCGCCACGAGCGTCGCCGACGACGGGCGGCCGGGGATCGGGACCACCAGGCCGGGCCCGTAGCCGCCGGCGACCAGCTCGCGGACCACCGGGGCGTAGGGCCGGCTCTCGGCGATCGCGGTGATGTCGTCGAGCAGCACTGGCCGGCCGGCGCGGTGCGCCGCGCGGAGGCGGGTGCCGGCCAGCGGCAGTTGCACGCCCTCGGCGTCGTCGCCCATCTCGCCCGCGGCCGCGACCACCGTGAAGACGTCCTCGTCGTCCTCCCGTGGCGCGAGCACGCCGCAGAGGTCGGCCTCGGCGAGCTCCACCACCCGCTCGGCCACCTCGTGCAGCACCCGGTCGGGATCGGTCCCCGACAGCAGGGACGTCGCCACCGCCGCGCCGGCCTGCGCCCACGCGCGCCGCTGCTCCGCCGCCTCGGCCAGCCGCGCGTTCTCCACGGCCAGCCCGGCCGCGGCGGCGAGGGCGAGCACGACCTCCTCGTCGGCGGCGGTGAAGCCGCCCCCGCCTCGCTTCTCGGTGAGGTAGAGGTGGCCGAACACGTACTCGCCCGCGCGGACCGGCACCCCCAGGAACGACCGCATCGGCGGGTGCCCCTGGGGGAAGCCCACCGATGACGGGTGCGCGGCCAGGTCGTCGAGACGCAGCGCGACCGGGTGGTCCACCATCAGGCGCAGGATCCCCTCGCCGGACGGCAGGCGCCCGATGCGGACGGCGTCGTCGTCGGTCGTCCCGACGACGACGAACCGGTCCAGGTGCCGCCCGTCGGAGGTGACCACGCCGAGGGCCCCGTAGCGGGCTCCGGCATGCTCGGTCGCCGCCCGGACCACCTGGTCCAGGGTGGACTCCAGCGGCCCACCGGCCGCCGCCGCGCGCACGGCGGCGACCAGTGGGGTGCTGACCGCAGGCTCCTCCCGGTCGGGCGGGGGCACGGCCCGATCGGAGGAGGGCGACGGCACGAGCGGGGCGACCAGCGGCTCAGGCGCCGCGGGCCAGGCGCCGCGGCGGGGTGCGCGGCACCGCCGGGCGCAGCAACCTCTTGCCGGTCCCGGTGACCAGCACCAGGTCGCCGCCGCGGGCGGCCCCGGACAGGACGTCGAACACGGGGCGCTCGAGCACCGCGGTGCGGACGCGCCCGTGCACGCCGGTCTCGGCGATCGCCCGGAGCACCTGGGCCTCGACGCGGGCCCGGGCGGCGGCGGACCCCGAGGCCTCGTCGAGCACGCAGGCGGCGACGACGGTCGCCTCGCGTCGTGCGGCCTCGTTCAGGGCCCACACGAGGGAGCGGTAGGCCGAGGGGGAGCCGTCGACGTCCACGAGCAGGGCCGGCGGCTGCCGCCGGGGTCGCAGGTGTCCGAGTCGGATCGGCTCGACGTCCGTCATGGCGCCATCGTCACGAGGTCGCGACCCTGCGTACAGGGACCAAGGGCCTCGCTGACCTGCACCTTCCTAAAGGCGTCGGCGTTCCGGAACAGTCGGGGCCCGCGACGTCACCCGACGTGACGCGCCCCCGGGCGCCGGCCGAGGACCGCCGTCGCGTCCAGGTCGGGGTCGGTGACCACGGACGCCGTCAGGCCTGCCGCGCGCACCGCTGTGAGCGTGCCCTGCGCCTGCTCCTCGCTGGTCTCCAGCACCAGCACGCCGCCCGGCGCGAGCCACTCCGGCGCGCCCGCGGCGACGCGGCGGTGCAGGTCCAGACCGTCGGCGCCGCCGTCGAGCGCCGTGCGGGGCTCGTGCAGCCGTGCCTCCGGCGGCATGAGGGCGATCGCGTCGGTCGGGACGTACGGGGCGTTGACCAGCAGCAGGTCGACCCGGCCGCGCAGCCGGGCCGGCAGCGCGTCGTAGAGGTCCCCGAGGTGCACCTGCCCGCCGAGGGGGGCCAGCGTCCGCTCCGCGCAGCGGACGGCGACGGGGTCGAGGTCGGCGGCGTGCAGCTCGCCGACGCCGGGGACGGCGGTCGCGACGGCGGCCCCGAGTGCGCCGGCACCGCAGCACAGGTCGACGACGGTGCGCGGGGCGGGCGCCGCGGCCAGGGCCGCCTCGACCAGCAGCCGGGTGCGCTGCCGCGGCACGAAGACCCCCGGCTCGACGGGCACGCGGACGTCGCCGAACTGCGCCCAGCCGACCACCTGTTCCAGCGGTTCCCCGGCGACCCGCCGCGCGACGAGCGCGGCCAGCCCGGCGGCCGTCGCCGGCGTGCCGAGCAGGACGGCGGCCTCGTCCTCGGCGAACACGCAGCCGGCGGCCCGGAGCGTCGCGACCAACTGCTCGTCGCCGCGCGGGCCGGGAGCCGGGGGGGAGGGGCGCACCGGGGCAGTCTGCACGGCGGGGGCCGCCGGGCGAGACTCGATCCGTGGACCCCTACGCAGGCTTCCCCGCCGGCTTCTTCTCCCGAGCCGACGAGAGCGCCGACGACGTCTTCTACCGGCCGCCGCGGCTGGTGACCCACCTCGACGACCGGGCGATCGCCGCGGTCGGCGGGCTCTACGCCGAGCTCGGCATCGACGGGGACGCCGGCCGCCCGCTGCGGGTGCTGGACCTCATGTCCTCGTGGATCTCGCACTTCCGCCGTCCGCCGGGCGAGCTCGTCGTCCTCGGCATGAACGCCGGCGAGCTGGCGGCCAACGAGGCCGCCACGGAGCGGATCGTCCACGACCTCAACGCCGACCCGCGGGTACCGCTGCCCGACGCGGGCGTGGACGCCGTCGTCTGCTGCGTCTCGATCGACTACCTCACCCGGCCGATCGCGGTGCTCGCCGACGTCGCACGGGTGCTGCGCCCGGGCGGGGTGCTGGCGGTGACGTTCTCCAACCGGTGCTTCCCGACCAAGGCGGTGCGCGGCTGGCTGCACACGCCCGAGGGGCAGCACGGGGAGCTGGTGGCCGAGCTCGTGCGCCGCGCCGGCGGCTTCGCGGAGCCGGCGGTGTCGCTGCGGACGCCGCCGGGGCCCGGGGACCCGCTGTGGGCGGTGACCGCCGTGCGGGAGCGGGACGCCTGACCTGCTGGTCAGGTGCGGAGAGCGGGTGACGAGAATCGAACTCGCACTGTCAGCTTGGGAAGCTGATGTTCTACCATTGAACTACACCCGCGGTGACGCTCTGACCTGCGGAAACGAGTCCGTGGGCCCCGGCGCGGGGCCGGTCGAGCAGTCTCGGAGAGAGTACACGGTGCGGCCGCGGGACCGTAGCGGGGGAGTGCCCGCCCGCGAGCGGATCAGGCCCGCGAAGCGCGGATGACCACGGTCGTGCCCTCGGCGCTGGGCGTGGCCGTCACGTCCGCGAAGGCGCTCATCAGCATCGAGCCGCGGCCCCGGTCCATGCTCGGGACCCGCTCCCGCCAGTGCCCGTGGTCGCGCACGACGAGGACGACCTCCCCCGCGCCCATGCCGACGGTCACCTCGACGAAGGGCTCGCTGGGCTCCTGGGCGTGCTCGACGGCGTTCGTCGCCGCCTCGACGGCGGCCAGCAGCAGGTCGTAGGCCAGGTCCTCGTCCAGCCCCTCCTCGGCGAACACCGCCCGGAGCCGGCGGCGCAGGACCGGGATCGACGCGCTCGCCGACGGCAGCCGCCACCGCTCCGAGCGGCCGGCCGGGACGACAGGTGGCGGCGGCGTCGCCACCGGCAGGACCAGCGGCTCCCGGGGGCGCGGCGGTGCCGTGGGTGCGGGCGCGGTGTCCGCGGGCGGGGCCGGGCTACCGGCCGGTTCGGGCCGCGGGGTGGCCGCTCCGACGGCGGCCCGGTCGAGCACGGCCCGGACGCGGGCGAGCAGCTCGGCCGACTCGAAGGGCTTGGGCAGGTAGTCGTCGGCGCCGGCCTCCAGCCCCTCGACGGCGGCCTCCTGACCCGCGCGGGCGGTCAGCATCACCACGGGGATGGTCCGGGTGGCCTCGTCGCCGCGCAGCACGCGCAGCAGCTCGAAGCCGTCGACGACCGGCATCATCACGTCGGTCAGGACCAGGTCCGGGCGGGCCCGCCCGATCGCCTCCAGCGCCTGCTGCCCGTCGCCGGCCGTCCGGACGTCGTGGTACGGCGCGAGCAGGCGGGTGAGGTAGGCCCGCATGTCGGCGTTGTCGTCGACGACGAGGACGGTGGTGCGGTCGCCGGCGTCGGCCGGTGCGGTCGCCGGCACGGCGTCCCACGCCGGCTCGTCGTCCCACGGGACGAGGGCGGCGGCCGTCGCCGTCTCCGAGAGCCCCACCGGGCCGCACGCCGCCGCGTCGGGCTCGCCGTAGGGCAGGGTGACGGTGAAGGTGCTCCCCACCCCGGGCTCGCTGCTCACGGTCACCGCGCCGCCGTGCAGCTCCACCAGCTCGGCCGCCAGCGCGAGCCCGAGGCCGGTGCCCTCCCGGCTGCGGGCCCGGCTGTCCGAACCGCGGTGGAAGCGCTCGAAGACGTGCGGCAGCTCGTCGGCGGGGATCCCCACTCCGGTGTCGGCGACGCGCAGGACCACCTGGCCGGCCTCGTCCCGCAGCGACACGTCGATGCTGCCGACGAACGTGTACTTGACCGCGTTGCTGACCAGGTTGAGGACGATCTTCTCCCACATCCGCGGGTCGACGGCGGCGGTGCGCGGCAGCGGCGGGCAGTCGACGGTCAGCCGCAGGCCGGCGCGCTCGGCGGCGGCCCGGAGCACCCCGGCCAGCTCGGCGGTGAGGGCGGCGACGTCGGCCGGGACGCGGACGGCGCTGCTGCGCCCGGCCTCGATGCTCGCGAACTCCAGGAGGTCGTCCACGAGGCGGCGCAGCCGCTGGCCGTTGCGCAGCGACATCGCCAGGCGCTCGCGGACGTCGCCGGGCAGCTGGTCCCCGCTCTCGGCCAGGACGTCGGCGAGCGGCCCGAGCAGCAGGGTGACCGGGGTGCGCAGTTCGTGGCTCACGTCGGAGAAGAACGCCGTCTTGGCCCGGTCGAGCGCGGCCAGCGACTCGGCGCGGGAGCGCTCGGCCGCGTAGGCGCGGGCGTTGACCACCGCCCCGGCGACCTGCCCGGCCAGCAGCTCGTGGAAGGACCGGTACTCGGCGTCCAGGGCCCGGTTGGGGTTGACCCCGACGAGGAGGACCCCGACCGGCGCGCTCCCGGCGCCGCTGCTCAGGGGCAGCACCACCGCCTCGGTCACCGGGTCCCCGAACGGACCGCCGTGGACGGCGAGCTCGGGGACGGCCACGGCAGCCAGCGCCGCGGGGTCCACGGCACGGGCGGGCAGCCGGGCCTCGTCGCACCCGCAGGAGGCCACGAGCTCGAGGTCCCCGCCGTCGGCCGGGCTCAGCCAGACGGCGGCGAAGGGGACGTCGCTGGGGTCCTCGCCGACCGCCGTGCACATGGCCTCGACCACGGCCGCGTCGCCGTCCAGCCGCCCCTCCGCAGCGGACACCCGGCGCAGCAGCTCCTGCCGGCGCTCGGCGAGCACCTGCCGGGTGACCTCGGTGCACACGGCGTGCATGCCGGCGACCTCGCCGTCGTCACCGAACGCCGGCGCGTGGGAGACGGTGAAGTACGTCTCCTCGCGGTAACCGGCGCGCTCGAGCGGGAGCAGCAGCTGGGGGATCCAGGTCGGCTCGCGCGTGGTCATCGCGTGCTGCACCGGCCCCTGGAGCTCGGCCCAGTGCTCGGCCTGGGTCACCCGCAGGTCGCCGCCGATCGCGGCGGGGTGCTTGGCGCCGATGATCTCGGCGTACCCGTCGTTGTAGATCTGGGTGTAGTCCGGCCCCCACGTCAGGATCATGGGGAAGCGCGAGGCCAGCACGGTGCGGACGGCGAAGCGGAGGCTGGCCGGCCACACCTCCACCGGCCCGATGGGGGTCAGGGACCAGTCGAACGCCGCCATCAGGCGGTCGTTCTCGCTCCCGCCGGAGAACAGCTCGGCGCCCGCGGGGACAGCCCGGCCCTCCGCTCCCACGCACACCTCCCACGCTCCGGACCGTCCACGTGCGGGGACGCGGAGTGAGGACACGCGTCCGCCAGTGATCGGCCCAGGGGTGGGCCGCCCCGTGAAGTCAGCACGGTACATGCGCCCCGTGGGGGCCGTCCGGCCGACGGGGAGGTGTCCCCGACGGGTCCGGCCGGGCTGGCGCCGCATCTCGCCGAGGAAGGAGATCGCCTCCGCCCGCAGCTGCTCGGCGATGCGGGACAGGCACCTCACCCCGGCACGCCGCAGCGCCCTCCCGGAACGCATCGCGGGTGCCGTCGCCGCCGCTCGAGGGCCCGCCGGGAGATCGGCCCGAAGGGGTGAGCGGCGCCGTCCCTAGACTCCGCCCATGCTGCTGTCCGACCGCGACATCACCGCCGCGATCGCCGAGGGACGCCTGGGCATCGAGCCCCACGATCCGGGCCTGGTCCAGCCGTCGAGCATCGACGTCCGGCTGGACCGGTTCTTCCGCGTCTTCAACAACGCCCGGTACACCCACATCGACCCCGCACAGCAGCAGGACGACCTGACGACGCTGGTGGAGCCCGAGGGTGACGAGCCCTTCGTGCTACACCCGGGGGAGTTCGTGCTGGGCTCCACGCTGGAGCTGGTGTCGATCCCGGACGACCTCGCCGCGCGGCTCGAGGGCAAGAGCTCGCTGGGCCGGCTGGGGCTGCTCACCCACTCCACGGCCGGGTTCGTCGACCCCGGCTTCTCCGGGCACATCACGCTGGAGCTGTCCAACGTGGCGAACCTGCCGATCACGCTGTGGCCCGGCATGAAGATCGGCCAGCTGTGCCTGTTCCGGCTGACCAGCGCGGCCGAGCACCCGTACGGCTCGGCGGTCTACGGCTCCCGCTACCAGGACCAGCGGGGGCCGACGCCGTCCCGCTCCTTCCGGAACTTCACCCGCGCGGAGACCCGCCGCCCGGCTCCCTGACCACGACGGGCGCGTCACCGGCGCACTCCAGGACCTCGGGCTCGCGCGGCCGGGGGCCCCGCGCCGCGCCGATCTCCTCCTCGACGGTGCGCGGCCGGGTGCTCACCCAGCCGGCGCCGGCCAGGACCGCCACGCCGGCGAGCACGACGACGAACATGCCGGTGTAGTCGCCGGTCGCGCCGCGCAGCAGACCGACCAGCAGCGGCCCCAGACCGGAGATCAGGTAGCCCACGCCCTGGGCGAAGGTGGACAGCGCCGCCGTCGACTCCGGCGAACCGGCGCGCAGCCCGAAGAGGGTCAGCGCCAGCGGGAAACTGCCGAGGCCGACGGCGAGCACGGCCATCCACAGCACGGGCGCGGCGGCGGGGGCCACCCACAGACCCGACCACCCGATGACGTAGGCGAGCAGCGAGACGGCCAGCACCGGGCGCTGCAGGCGCTGGCGGACGGCGAGCGCGGGCACGACCCCGTTGATGGGGATGGTCAGGAGGGTGTTGAAGCCGAGCAGCCACCCGGCCGTCGACGCCGGCAGCCCCGAGTCGCGCAGGTACTGCGCGGACCACCCCAGGACGACGTAGGCCTGCATGGCCTGCACGCCGAAGAAGAGCGCCAGCGCCCACGCCAGCCGGCTGCGCAACAGTGCCCGCATCGGCACGGCCGTGTGCGTCCCGCGCGAGGAGCCGGGGCGGGCGGGGACGGCGAGCCAGGGGAGGGCAGAGACGACGGCGAGCACGGCCCACAGACCCAGCCCCCACCGCCAGCCGTCGTCGCCGACGGCCGCCACCACCTGCTGGGGGACGACGGCCGCGACGGCGGCGCCCAGCCCCAGCGCGACGCCGTAGGCGCCGACGAGCAGGCCCGTCCGGGTGGGGAAGTAGCGCTTGACCAGGCTGGGCAGCAGCACGTTGCCCAGGGCACCGCCGGTCATCGCCAGCACCGTGCCGGCGAAGAAGGGGGCCGGCGAGCTCGCGCTCGAGCGCAGCACCAGCCCGGCCGCCATCACCAGCAGGCCGCCCGCGAGCACGTGCGAGTCGCGGAAGCGGGCGGACAGGGGCGGCCCGGCGAAGCCGATCAGCGCGAAGCAGACCACCGGCATGGTCGTGAGCAGCCCGGCCGCGGCGCTGGAGAGCCCCAGCCCCGCCTCGATCTCCTCGAGCACGGGCCCGACGCTGCCGACCGCCGTCCGCAGGTTGAGGCCGGTCAGCACGATGGCGACGGCGACCAGGCCCAGGCCCCGCCGTCCGGACCCGGTGTCCGTCGTCGCGGTGCCGGGCGCGGAGGTGCTGGTCACCGGACGATGGTCCTCCGCCGTCCCGACGGCTCCGCCACCGGGATCCGGCGCGCGCTCAGGAACGTGCGCGGGCGGGGGACGACGACGGCGCGTGCCCCCGAGGGGGACACGCGCCGTCGCGGACGTGCGGGGAGGTCAGGCCTGGGGGCCGTGCTCCGTCGCCGCGGAGCCGGTGCCGGCCACGTCGTCGGCCTTCGTGCCGACCTCGGCCCCCGCCTCCGTCCCCGGTGCGCCGACCGGAGCCATCGAGCGGAGCAGGATCTGGCTGACGTCCAGGACCTCGACGTGCTCGGCGGCCTCGCCGTTCTGCTTCTTGGACGTGAGGGCGTCCGAGAGCATCGTGATGCAGAACGGGCAGGCGGTGGAGATGACGTCCGGGTCGAGGCCGAGGGCCTCCTCCGTGCGCTCCACGTTGATCCGCTTGCCGATCTTCTCCTCCATCCACATGCGCGCGCCGCCGGCGCCGCAGCAGAAGCCGCGGTCCTTGCAGCGGTGCATCTCCTGGGTGGAGAGGCCGGGCACCGAGTCCAGGATCTCCCGGGGCGGTGTGTAGACCTTGTTGTGCCGACCGAGGAAGCACGGGTCGTGGTACGTGATCTTGCGATCGATCGGCGTGACCGGCGTGAGCCGGCCCTGCTCGACCAGCTGGCTGAGCAGCTGCGTGTGGTGCACGACCTCGTAGTGGCCCTCGACCTGCGGGTACTCCCGGCCCAGCGAGTTGAAGCAGTGCGGGCAGGTCGTGACGACCTTGCGCATGCCCGGCACGCGGCCCTCGAAGACGCCGTCGAGGGTGGCCACGTTCTCCTGCGCCAGCATCTGGAACAGGAACTCGTTGCCCATGCGACGGGCCGGGTCACCCGAGCAGGTCTCGCCCTCGCCGAGGACGGCGAACCGGACGCCGGCGGTGTGCAGCAGCTCGGCGACGGCCTTGGTGACCTTCTTGGCGCGGTCGTCGATGGCGCCGGCGCAGCCGACCCAGAACAGGTACTCGACGTCCTCGTCGAGCGGACCGTCGGCGACCTCGACCTCGAAGTCCATCTCCTTGATCCACTCGCCCCGGGTGCTGGGGCTCACGCCCCAGGGGTTCCCGCGGTTCTCCAGGTTGCGCATCATCACGCCGGCCTCCGAGGGGAAGCTGGACTCGATGAGCACCTGGTAGCGGCGCATGTCCTCGATGTGGTCGATGTGCTCGATGTCGACCGGGCACTGCTCCACGCAGGCGCCGCAGTTCGTGCAGCTCCACAGGACGTCGGGGTCGATGACCCCGCCCTCCTCGAGGGTGCCGACCAGGGGGCGGTGGGCCTGGGCGTCGTTCGTGCCCTCGATCCGCGCGTAGCCGGACGCCCAGACCTGCTCGTCGCTGGGCTTGAGGACGTCGTAGTCCGGCGCGGTCTCGCTCGCCGTCTGCGCGCCGAGCAGGTACGGGGCCTTCGCGTACAGGTGGTCCCGCAGGTCCATGATCACCATCTTCGGCGACAGGGGCTTGCCGGTGTTCCACGCCGGGCACTGGCTCTGGCACCGACCGCACTCCGTGCAGGTGGTGAAGTCGAGCATGCCCTTCCAGGTGAAGTCCTCGATCTTGCCGCGACCGAAGACGTCGTCCTCGCCGGGGTCCTCGAAGTCGATCGGCTTGCCGTTCGACATCATCGGCTGCAGCGGGCCGTTCGCCACGCCACCGCCGGCCTCGCGCTTGAAGTAGATGTTGAAGAACGCGCTGAACCGGTGCCAGGCGACGCCCATGTTCAGGATCCGGCTGATGACCACGAGCCAGGTCAGCGAGACGAGGATCTTGATGAACGCGACGACCGAGAGCAGGGTCGGGCTGTCGGGCAGCACGGTCGCCAGCGCGCTGGAGATCGGGTGCGACCAGCCGGGGGCGTCGGTCAGGTCGGAGGAGACCTTGAGGGCGCGGATCAGCAGGATGCAGATGCCGACGGTGAGGACGACGGCCTCGACGAAGTAGCCGCGGCCCTCGTTGGAACCGGCGAACCGGCTCTTGCGGCCCTGCCGGCGCGGGTGGTCCTTCTGGCGCCGGTAGATCAGGTAGACGATCCCGAGGATCGTGCCCGCGCCGATGATCTCGGCGAACAGGTTCCACAGGCCCCACTCGCCGATGAGCGGCAGGTGGAAGGCCGGGTTCCAGACCTCGCCGAAGGCCTCGACGAGGGTGAGGAACAGCCCGTAGAAGCCGATGAAGACGAACCAGTGGGCGACCCCGATGGCCGACCACTTGAGCATGCGGGTGTGGCCGAGCGACTCGACCGCGAGGGTCTTGAGTCGCGGCCCCACCGGGCCGTTGCGGCTGCTGTCCGGCTGGCCGGTCCTGATGATCCGGATCATCGCGCGGACCGCCCGGTAGGCCATCACGGACGCGACGATCAGGAACAGGACGCTGATCGTCCCCATGACGATCTGCAGCGGGCCTGTCATAGAGCGCTTCCCTCCCGGACGCCCGGCGGCGTCGGACGATCTCCGGTCCCCCGGCGACGGGAGGTGCCCCCTCGCCGCCGCACACCGGCCGGTGGGGCCGACGGCGGACCGCCACGGGCTCCGCTGCCCGCACGCCTGCGCACGATAACGGGCGCGCGCTCACGCTACTCGCCGGTAACCAGAACCGCCGCGCATCGGCGAGACCGGCCGGTGACCCCGCTCACCCTGACCTGCGCCCTTCCGCCGTCCACCCGCCGTCCCGGTGCGCGCAGGCGCCCCTCCCCGGTGCCACCCTGCGGCGGCCGGGACCGCGCCGGGCGGATCGTCATCGTCGCGGTGTGGTCGCCGCCCTCGCGGCCGACCACTGGGACGGCGACTCCCCGGCGAGGTCGGCGATCACGCAGCGCCCCTCAGCCGGCGTGGACTCGCCCGCGGTCCCGGCGGACGGTCGTGAACCGCCGGACAACCGGCCCCGGTCGCCGAGTCAGCTCCCGTGGTCGGGCCTCCTTGGCGGGCCACCCGCCGGCCAGGTGGGCCGACACGATGCGGACGACGCCGACGTCGAGGGCCCGCAGCGCATCCTCCCGGAGCTCCTCTCCCACAGCACCCGGCCCGGGTCCCGCCACGGCTGCGTGTACTTCACCTGACCGTCGAACTCGGCGGCGGCCGACTCGTCGAACCAGAGGTCGGCCACGGCGACCCTGCGACCTCCGACCACACCTCACGCTGCAGGTCGAACGGCGGCAGGCCAGCGCCGACGATGCGCAATCGGCCGCGTGTCTCCAGCGACGACTCGGCGCGGCCGTCCGCGAGGGAGACGGCACGCTGGGCTCGTGGAGCGCCGGGCCAGTGGTGCTGGACGCCGGCGACACGGGCCAGCTCCGCGGACGTCGTCCGCTCCCGGAGCGGTGCGGCGTCCATGGCGACGACGGCGTCCTCCAGTGACCACTCCCGTGCGGCATCCACGAGGCTGCGCGCGGAGGAGGTGAGGCGGAAGGAGCCGGAGATGGTGACGTCGACCGGCTCCAGTGGCCCGGCGGCCATCGCCCAGTCGCGGCCGCGCCGCCACTGGTGGGGATCGGTGTGTCGTACGACGCCCGGTTGGTTGCGCGGCGTCGGCAGTCCGCGCAACCGGACGGCCGTCGCATGGCTGAGCACCGCGGACGGCCTGTCCAGTGCGAACAGCACGGCGAGGCAGTCCACCTGGTGGCGCCGCCCCTGTGCCTCGTGCTCGGCCAAGGTCCCTGCGGGGACGTACACGCCGCGGCGGAGGCGGACCCAGCGGCCGGAGCTGCACAGGTGGCGGATCTCGGAGGCGCTGTAGCAGGCCCGGCGGGCGTCGACCGCCGTGACGAGACCCAGCCGGCGATCGGCCGCGGCGCGGAGGGTGGGGTGCATGCCTCGGAGGCTGGCGGGCCGCGGCCTGGCAGGTCGGCCGTCGCGCGGGCCTGCGGATGGTGGGGTCGCCTGTTGATCGCCGCCCTCGCGTGGGGGTGGCCGGCCACGCCGTGCGCCGTGAGGACGGCGGCGTCGCGTCGATGATCACGATCCGCGCGTCGGGGGACGGCGGACGGCGGGGCGGGAGACGGCGGGACGGCGGACGGCGGGCGGCGGGGCGGGACGGCGGGCGGCGGGCGGCAGTGAGGAGCGCCGGACGGCGCCCCGGGAACAAGTCGCCATGGGGTGCCGTTAGGCTGGGCAGGAAAGTTGAGCGGACCCGACGCAAGATGTCGACGGCGTCCCCCGACTGCCCCGCGGACCAGCACCACCCGGACCAGCACCACCCTCGCACTACGGAAGAGAGGCCAGCTCCATGGCTCGAGCGGTCGGAATCGACCTCGGTACCACCAACTCCGTCGTCACCGTCCTGGAGGGCGGCGAGCCGACGGTCATCGCCAACTCCGAGGGCTCGCGCACCACGCCCTCGGTCGTCGCCTTCGCCAAGAACGGCGAGGTGCTCGTCGGCCAGTCGGCCAAGAACCAGGCGGTCACCAACGTCGACCGCACGATCCGCAGCGTCAAGCGCCACATGGGCACCGACTGGCGGACCGACGAGATCGACGGCAAGAAGTACACGCCGCAGGAGATCAGCGCCCGCATCCTGCAGAAGCTGAAGCGGGACGCCGAGACCTACCTGGGCGAGCCGGTGGCCGACGCCGTCATCACCGTCCCCGCCTACTTCGAGGACGCGCAGCGGCAGGCCACCAAGGAGGCCGGTGAGATCGCGGGCCTCAACGTCCTGCGCATCGTCAACGAGCCGACGGCGGCCGCGCTGGCCTACGGCCTGGACAAGGGCGAGACCGAGCAGACGATCCTCGTCTTCGACCTCGGCGGTGGCACGTTCGACGTCTCCCTGCTGGAGATCGGCGAGGGCGTCATCGAGGTGAAGGCCACCGCGGGTGACAACCACCTCGGTGGTGACGACTGGGACGAGCGCGTCGTCAAGCACCTCGTGCAGACGTTCAACGCCCAGAACGGCATCGACCTGTCCAAGGACAAGCTGGCGATGCAGCGGCTCCGCGAGGCCGCTGAGAAGGCCAAGATCGAGCTGTCCGGCGCGCAGTCGAGCAACGTCAACCTGCCCTACATCACCGCCGGGGCCGACGGCCCGCTGCACCTGGACGTCACGATCACCCGGGCGGAGTTCCAGCGGCTGACCCAGGACCTGCTCGACCGGGCCCGCGCGCCGTTCAACCAGGCGGTGCGCGACGCCGGCATCTCCGTCGGCCAGATCGACCACGTCGTCCTGGTGGGTGGCTCGACCCGCATGCCCGCCGTCACGGAGCTGGTCAAGGAGCTCACCGGCGGCAAGGAGCCCAACAAGGGCGTCAACCCCGACGAGGTCGTCGCCATCGGCGCTGCGCTGCAGGCCGGTGTCCTCAAGGGCGAGGTCAAGGACGTCCTGCTGCTCGACGTCACCCCGCTGTCCCTGGGCATCGAGACCAAGGGCGGGATCATGACCAAGCTCATCGAGCGGAACACCACGATCCCGACCAAGCGCTCGGAGATCTTCACGACGGCCGACGACAACCAGCCGTCCGTGCAGATCCAGGTGTTCCAGGGCGAGCGCGAGATGGCGATGTACAACAAGAAGCTCGGCATGTTCGAGCTGACCGGTCTGCCGCCGGCGCCCCGCGGCGTCCCGCAGATCGAGGTCGCCTTCGACATCGACGCGAACGGCATCGTGCACGTCCACGCCAAGGACCTGGGCACGGGCAAGGAGCAGTCGATGACCATCACCGGTGGCTCGGCCCTGCCCAAGGACGACATCGAGCGGATGATGCGCGACGCCGAGGCCCACGCCGAGGAGGACAAGCGCCGCCGCGACGAGGCCGAGACCCGGAACCTGGCCGAGTCCCTGCAGTACCAGACCGAGAAGTTCCTGGCCGAGAACGGCGAGCGGATCCCGGCCGACAAGAAGGAGGAGCTCGGCGAGGCGCTGACCGAGCTGCGCTCTGCCCTCGGCGGCTCGGACATCGCCGCCATCAAGGCCGCGCAGGAGAAGGTCGCCCGGATCTCCCAGGAGGTCGGCGGCGCGCTCTACGCGCAGCAGGCCGAGGCCGGCGCGGCCGGCGCGGCGGGCGCGGACGGTTCCCCCGGCCCGGACGCCGGTGCCCAGGGTGGCGCGACGGCGGCTGACGACGACGTCGTCGATGCCGAGATCGTCGACGAGGACGACACCCGCCGATGAGTGCAGGGGACGAGCAGCCGCGGGTCGTGATCCGTGACAAGCGGCGGATCGACCCCACCAGCGGCACGGTGCGGGAGCCGGCCGGCGCACAGCCGGCCGGCTCCCCGCCGGGCCCGCCCACCAGCCGTTCAGCAGGGGAGCAGATGAGCGAGAACGAGACGGCGGCGGCCGCTGCGCAGCCGCCGGCGACGGAGCAGGTCACCGGCGACGGCGACCTCGCCCGCCAGCTGGCCGAGCGGACGGAGGACCTCCAGCGGGTCACCGCCGAGTACGCCAACTACCGGCGGCGGGTCGACCGCGACCGCACGCTGGTCGTCGACCAGGCCGCCGAGCGGTTCGCGACCGGGCTGTTCCCGATCGTCGACGACATCGAGCGGGCGCGGGACCACGGCGACCTGACCGGCGCCTTCAAGGTCGTGGCCGACCGGGTCCTCGGCGTGCTCGACGGCCTCGGCGTCGAGGCGTTCGGCGCGAGCGGGGACCCGTTCGACCCGGCGCTGCACGAGGCGGTCATGCACGACACCTCCGCCGAGGTGAGCGTGCCGACCGCGACCACGGTGCTGCGGCAGGGCTTCCGCCGCGGCGAGCGCGTGCTGCGCACGGCGATGGTCGCGGTGACCGAGCCCGAGAACCCGGCGCCTGCCTCGAGCGAGTCGGGTCCGGCGACGGCGGAGGAGCCGGCGACCGGCTCACCGTCGTCCGACTGAGCGCGAGAGGGGGCGTCCGATGAGCACCCGGGACTTCATCGAGAAGGACTACTACGCCGCGCTGGGCGTCACCCAGGACGCCGACGCGGCGGCGATCAAGAAGGCCTACCGCCAGCTGGCCCGTGACCTGCACCCGGACAAGAACCCGGGCAACGCCGACGCGGAGGCCCGGTTCAAGGACGTGTCCGAGGCCTACGACGTCCTGTCCGACACCAAGCGGCGGGCCGAGTACGACGAGGCCCGGCGGCTGTTCGGCGCCGGTGGCGCGGGCGCGCGGGCGGGGTTCCCCGGCGGGTTCCCGAACAACGCCGGGACCGGGCAGCCGTTCGACCTCGGCGACCTCTTCGGCGCGGCCGGCGGGGCCGGGGGTCCCGGCG
Organism: Trujillonella endophytica; assembly: GCF_019799905.1. Lineage (GTDB taxonomy): Bacteria > Actinomycetota > Actinomycetes > Mycobacteriales > Geodermatophilaceae > Trujillonella > Trujillonella endophyticus_A. Next base: position 514,112 of record NZ_JABGCI010000001.1, read on the forward strand.
GGCGGACGGCCGGGGCGGGCGGCCTCGGTGACCTCCTGGGTGGGCTGTTCGGCGGTGCCGGTGGCGGTGCCGCCCCGGGCAGTGCCCGTGCCCGCAGCCAGGCGGCGTCCGGCCCGGCCCGTGGTCAGGACGTCGAGACGGAGGCGACCCTCTCCTTCGAGGAGGCCGTCCTCGGCGTCACCGTCCCGCTGCGCATGCAGAGCCCGGGCACCTGCCCGACCTGTGCCGGCAGCGGCGCCAGGCCCGGCACCTCCCCGCACACCTGCCCGGTGTGCCAGGGCGCCGGGGTGACCAGCCGCAGCCAGGGGGCGTTCGCCTTCTCCGAGCCCTGCCGCAACTGCCGCGGCAGCGGCTCGGTGGTCGACGACCCGTGCCCCACGTGCACCGGCAGCGGGGTGACCACGCAGAGCCGGACCATCACCGTGCGGATCCCGGCGGGCGTCAAGGACGGCCAGCGGATCCGGCTGGCCGGCAAGGGCGCGCCGGGACGGCGGGGCGGTCCGGCGGGCGACCTGTTCGTCGTCGTCCACGTCTCGGCGCACGAGCTGTTCGGCCGCAACGGCAGCGACCTCACGCTGACCGTGCCGATCACCTTCGGCGAGGCCACGCTCGGCACGACGCTCACCGTGCCCACGCTCGACGGCAACGTCTCGCTGCGGGTGCCGCCCGGCACCGCGAGCGGGCAGACGCTGCGCGTGCGCGGCCGTGGCGTCCCCGGGAAGAGCCGCGCCGGCGACCTGCTGGTCACCGTCGAGGTCGCCGTCCCCAAGCGGGTGTCGCCGGCCGCGGAGCAGGCCATCAAGACGCTCGAGGCCGAGCTCGGCGACCCGCGGCCGCGGATCACCGCCGCGGTCTCCGGTGGGGGTGGGCGATGAGTGCACCGACCGACGGGGGCCGCGAGCGCGCCGACGCCGCCCGCGCCGTCGCCGAGGACGCGCCGGTCTTCGTGATCTCGGTGGCCGCCGAGCTGGCGGGGATGCACGCGCAGACGCTGCGCCAGTACGACCGGCTCGGCCTGGTCCGTCCCGGCCGGACGGCGGGCGGCGGGCGGCGCTACAGCCCGCGGGACGTCGCGCTCCTGCGGGAGGTGCAGCGCCTGTCCCAGGAGGACGGCGTCAACCTCGCCGGCATCAAGCGCATCATCGAGCTGGAGTCGCAGGTCGAGGCGCTGCAGCACCGGGTCCGCGAGCTCCTCGACGAGCTGGAGGTGGCCGAGAGCCGCCGCATCGCGGCGGAGTCCGCGGCCCGCGCCGGCTACGGCGGCGACACCGGCTACGGCGGGGCCCTGGTCCCCCTGCGGCCCTCCACCTCGGCGCTGGTGGTCTGGCGCCCCCGGGACGCCCGATGAGCACGGACCGGCCGGTCGACACCCACGAGGCGTACGTCGTCGTGGAGCGCGAGATCGGGCTGCTGCTGCGCCGGTCGCGGGCGATGTCCACCCGGCTCGCCCGGGAGATCCACCCGGACCTGGACGGCGCCGCCTACGGGCTGCTGGCGCTGCTCGCCGACGCCGGCCCACTGCGGGCCACCGACCTGGTCGTCCGGCTCGGGCTGGACAAGAGCACGGTCAGCCGCCAGGTGGCCTCGCTGGTCGACCTCGGGCTCGTCAGCCGCGAGGCCGACCCCACCGACGGGCGCGCCCAGGTGCTCACGCCCTCGGCTGAGGGGGCGGCGCAGCTGACCCGCATCCGGGCGGCGCGCCGCGCCCGGTGGGAGGAGGACCTCTCGCACTGGCCGGTGGAGGACGTCGCCAGCCTCGGGGAGCTGCTGGGCCGCTTCAACCGGCTCGGCGAGGCGCAGATCCGCGGGACCGCGCCTCCCGCCTGACGGCGCCTCCCGCCTGACGGGGGACCCCTGCCGTTCCGGACCGCGCCCTCCCCCGTCCGGGGATGAGTGGGCGACACCACTGCGTCGGTCGTTGCAGACAGCAACCAACAAGATTATGGTTGTCCTCAGCAAGCACCTGCTGCCCGAGGACGACGATGCCCACCACCCGCGACACCCGTGACCGGCTCGCCACCGGCCTCGCCCGGCTGCTGCGCACCGGCCGCCACCTCGGGGTGCACGCCGTCGACTCCCTCTCCGGCGACCTGCCCTCCTACGGCTTCGCGCTGCTGGTCCCGCTCGAGCGGGACGGCGAACAGCGGTGCAGCGCCCTCGCGGCCGCCGCGGGCATCGACGTCTCGGTCGCCAGCCGCCAGGTCGCGACCCTCGAGCGGGCCGGCCACCTCGAGCGCCGTCCCGACCCCCGGGACGGGCGCGCCAGCCTGCTGCGGCTGACCGAGGCCGGCGCCGCCGCGCTCGCCGCCGGCCGCGCGCTGCGCAACGACTGGGCCGCCTCGTCGCCGGCCGGCTGGGTCGAGGACGACGCCGTCCACCTCTCCGTGCTCGTCGAGCGCCTCGTCGACGACATGGCGGTCGCCCTGCGCGACCCCGGTCGTCCCGTCTCCACCCGGGTCGCCCCGTGACCGCCGTGTCCGAGGGCCCCGCCTCCCCCGCACCGACCAGGAGAACCGTGACCAGCACCGTCGACACACCGGCACCCGCCGAACAGCAGGGCCGGATGAGTCACCGCCAGATCCTCGAGGCGCTCTCGGGGATGCTGCTGGCGATGTTCGTGGCGCTCCTGTCCTCGACCGTCGTCTCCAACGCCCTGCCCACGATCATCACCGACCTGCGCGGCTCGCAGGGGCAGTACACCTGGGTCATCACGGCGACTCTGCTGGCCTCGACGGCATCCACGCCCATCTGGGGCAAGCTCGCCGACCTGTTCAGCAAGAAGCTGCTGCTCCAGCTCTCCATCGTCGTCTTCATCGCCGGTTCCATGCTCGCCGGCCTGTCGCAGTCGGTCGAGACCCTCATCGCCTGGCGGGTGCTGCAGGGCCTGGGCCTCGGCGGCCTGCAGGCGCTGGTCCAGATCGCCATGGCGGCGATGATCAGCCCCCGTGAGCGCGGCCGGTACTCCGGCCTGCTGGGCAGCGTCATGGCGGTGGCCATGGTCGGCGGCCCGCTGCTGGGCGGCCTGCTGGTCGACACCAGCTGGCTGGGCTGGCGCTGGTGCTTCTACGTGGGCGTGCCCTTCGCCGCCGTCGCGCTGGTCCTCCTCCAGCGCACCCTGCACCTGCCGGTGACCAGGCGCGAGGGCGTGCGCATCGACTACCTCGGCGCGGCCTACCTCACCGCCGGCGTCTCGGCCCTGCTCATCTGGGTCACCCTGGCCGGCGGCACCTTCGCCTGGGCCTCGACCGAGTCGGCGCTGTTCCTGACCGGCGGGGTCCTCGCGGTCGCCGCCTTCGTCGTCACCGAGATGCGCGCCGCCGAGCCGATCGTGCCGCTGCGGCTGTTCCGCGACCGGACGACCACCCTGGCGATCATCGCCAGCGTCGCGATCGGTGTGGCGATGTTCGGCTCGTCGGTCTTCCTGGGCCAGTACCTGCAGATCTCCCGCGGCTACTCGCCGACGGCGGCCGGCCTGCTGACCATCCCGATGATCGCCGGCATGCTGCTCTCCTCGACGGGCTCCGGCATCCTCATCACCCGGCACGGCCGCTGGAAGCGCTTCCTCGTGGCCGGCTCGGTCGCCGTCGTCGTCGGCTTCGGGCTGCTGGCCACGATCGACCACGCCACCCCGATGCCGCTGCTCGGCGCCTTCCTCTTCGTGCTCGGCGCCGGCATCGGCATGACGATGCAGAACCTGGTGCTGGCCGTGCAGAACACCGTGGCGGCCCACGACCTGGGCGCGGCGAGCTCGGCGGTCACGTTCTTCCGCAGCCTCGGCGGCACGATCGGCGTCTCGGCGCTCGGGGCCGTCCTCAGCGCCCGCGTCGGCACCCTGGTCGACGCCGGCCTGCCCGAGGGTGCGCCGACCGGCGCGGGTGGCGGCGTGGGTCTGGCCGACCTCGCCGACGCGCCGCCGGCGATCAAGCACCTGATCACCGTCTCCTACGGCGACGCGACCGGTCGCGTCTTCCTCGTGTCCGCGGTCGTCGCCGTGGTCGCCATGGTGGCGATCCACTTCATCCGGGAGATCGCGCTGCGCACAGAGAGCGGCGACGAGCGGATGCGCGCCGAGCAGCCGGAGCCCGCGCTCACGCGCTGAGCCCCGTCGCCCGCGACCGTCGAACGGCAGTGGCCCAGGACCCCGACGGGTCCTGGGCCACTGCCGTTCGACCGTTCGAGGTCAGCTGTCGAGCGAGGCGTCCAGGGTGATCTCTCCGACGCCCGCCAGGGCCTTGCTCACCGGGCAGCCGGCCTTCGCCGCCTGGGCGGCCTGCTCGAACCCTGCGGCGTCGAGCCCCTCCACCTCACCGCGCACGGTCAGGTGGATCTTCGTGATGGTGGGGGCGCCGTCCTTCTGGCCGAGCGTCACGTCGGCGCCGATCTCCAGCGACTGCGGGGTCCCGCCGGCCTTGCCGATCTCGCTGGACAGGGCCATGGCGAAGCAGGAGGAGTGCGCCGCGGCGATGAGCTCCTCCGGACTGGTGGTGCCCCCCGCCTCGTCGGCGGTCCGCTTGGGGAAGCTGACGTCGAAGGTGCCCACCTTCGAGCTCGACAGCTCCACCTGCCCGGACCCCTCCTGCAGGGTTCCGTTCCAGGCCGTACGGGCGGTGCGTGAGGGCATGGGCTCTCCTCCGTGGGTCGGGCCGCCCTCGTCTGGACGGCGCTGCCCGGCACCTACCCGGCCGGGTCGCCCACAACCGGAGGGGGTCAGGCCCTCAGGCGCTCGGCCGTGCCCACCCGCTCGATCAGCGTCTCGAGCTGGTCCTTCAGGGCGCCGAAGTCGTCGGACTCGAGCTGCAGGGCGCAGATCATGTCCCGGTTGATCTCCAGGCCCCGGCTGCGCAGCGCGCGACCCTCGTCGGTGAGGGCGATGGCGACCGAGCGCTCGTCCTCGACGCGCCGGTGCCGGGTGACCAGGCCCGCGGCGGTGAGCCGCTTGAGCAGGGGCGAGAGGGTGCCGCTGTCGAGGTTGAGCCGGCTGCCGAGCTGGCCGACGGTCTGGTTGTCCTCTTCCCAGAGCAGCATCATGACCAGGTACTGCGGATAGGTGAGGCCGATCTCGTCGAGCTGCGGCCGGTAGCGCGCGGTGAGGGCGCGAGACGCGGCGTAGAGCGCGAAGCAGAGCTGGTCGTCGAGGAGCACGCTCGGGGCCGGGAGGCGCGTCATGTCCGGGAGTCTACGGCCGAATTGTGCTCTTCCTTCCTGAGCGCTCCAACGGATGCACGACCGTGCTGAGGCGTGGGTCACACTGCGCACCGATCCGGGGGCGGGTAGACGACGCAGGGTTGAGCGGAACAGACTCAACCCTGAGCGCGTTGGACGGATCGACCCGCCGGAACCCCCCGGCCCGACACCGAGAGGATGACCCGCCACCGATGGCGCAGAGCAAGCTCACCACCCGTTCGCAGGAGGCCGTCGCGGCCGGCCAGCGACTGGCCGTCGACCGCGGGCAGGCCTCGCTGGAGCCTCTCCACCTGCTGGTCGCGCTCCTGGAGCAGTCCGACGGCATCGCCGTCCCGCTGCTCAAGGCGACCGGCGCCGACCCCGCCGACGTCCGGGCCAAGGCCGAGGCCGCGGTACGCCGGCTGCCCAGCGTCAGTGGCGCGACCGTCCCCGCCCCGTCACCCTCCCGCGAGTTCCTGCGGGTGCTGAACGCCGCGGGCGAGCAGGCCGGCGCGCTCGGTGACGAGTTCGTCTCCACCGAGCACCTCCTGGTCGGCCTGGCCGGCTCCGACGGCGAGGCGGCCGCCGTGCTGAACAGCGCCGGCGCCACCCGCGAGGCCCTGCTGGCCGCCTTCCGCACCGTCCGCGGCACCCGGAAGGTCACGACGGCCGACCCGGAGAACACCTTCCAGGCGCTGGAGAAGTTCGCCGTCGACCTCACCGAGCGCGCCCGCGAGGGCAAGATCGACCCGGTCATCGGGCGGGACACCGAGATCCGCCGCGTGGTGCAGGTGCTGTCCCGCCGGACCAAGAACAACCCCGTCCTCATCGGCGAGCCCGGCGTCGGCAAGACGGCGATCGTCGAGGGCCTCGCCCAGCGGATCGTCGCCGGCGACGTGCCGGAGAGCCTCAAGGGCAAGCGGCTCATGGCGCTGGACCTGGGTGCGATGGTGGCCGGCGCCAAGTACCGGGGTGAGTTCGAGGAGCGGCTCAAGGCCGTCCTGCAGGAGATCACCGAGGCCGAGGGCCAGGTCGTCACCTTCATCGACGAGCTGCACACGATCGTGGGCGCCGGTGCGACCGGCGAGTCGGCGATGGACGCCGGCAACATGATCAAGCCGATGCTCGCCCGCGGCGAGCTGCGCATGGTCGGCGCGACGACGCTCGACGAGTACCGCGAGCACATCGAGAAGGACCCGGCGCTCGAGCGGCGCTTCCAGCAGGTCTACGTGGGCGAGCCGTCCGTCGAGGACACCATCGGCATCCTGCGCGGGCTCAAGGAGCGCTACGAGGTGCACCACGGTGTGCGGATCACCGACACCGCCATCGTCGCCGCCGCCACCCTGTCGGACCGGTACGTCACGGCCCGGTTCCTGCCTGACAAGGCGATCGACCTGGTCGACGAGGCCGCGAGCCGGCTGCGCATGGAGATCGACAGCCGGCCGGTCGAGGTCGACGAGGTCGAGCGGGCCGTCCGCCGGCTGGAGATCGAGGAGATGGCGCTCGCGAAGGAGGACGACCCCTCCTCGGTGGTCCGGCTCGAGGCGCTGCGGGAGGACCTCGCGAACAAGCGGCAGGAGCTCGACGAGCTGACCGCCCGCTGGCAGCAGGACAAGAGCGCGATCGTCCGCATCCAGCAGATCAAGGAGGAGCTGGAGCGGGTCCGGACCGACGCCGAGCGCGCCGAGCGCGAGGGCGACCTGGCCCACGTCGCCGAGCTGCGCTACGGGCGCATCCCGCAGCTGCAGAAGGCCCTCGTCGAGGCCGAGGAGTCGGTGGAGACCGGCGACTCGATGCTCAAGGAGGAGGTCGGCCCCGACGACATCGCCGAGGTCGTGCAGGCCTGGACCGGCATCCCGGCTGGCCGGCTGCTCGAGGGCGAGACCCAGAAGCTGCTGCGGATGGAGGACGAGCTCGCCCGGCGGGTCGTCGGCCAGCCCGACGCCGTGCGGGCGGTGTCCGACGCCGTCCGCCGGGCGCGGTCCGGCGTGGCCGACCCCGACCGGCCCACGGGTTCCTTCCTCTTCCTCGGCCCGACCGGCGTCGGCAAGACCGAGCTGGCCAAGGCGCTCGCGGAGTTCCTGTTCGACGAGGAGCGGGCGATGGTCCGCATCGACATGAGCGAGTACTCCGAGAAGCACTCGGTGGCCCGCCTCGTCGGTGCCCCGCCCGGCTACGTCGGCTACGAGGCCGGTGGCCAGCTCACCGAGGCGGTGCGGCGCCGGCCGTACACCGTCGTGCTGCTCGACGAGGTGGAGAAGGCCCACCCCGACGTCTTCGACGTCCTGCTGCAGGTGCTCGACGACGGGCGGCTCACCGACGGCCAGGGGCGCACGGTCGACTTCCGGAACACGATCCTGATCCTGACGTCGAACCTGGGCTCGCAGCTCATCGCCGACCAGTCGCTGCCGGAGGAGCGCCGGCGCGAGGCGGTCATGGGCGTGGTGCGCGGACACTTCAAGCCCGAGTTCCTCAACCGGCTGGACGACGTCGTGGTGTTCCGGGCCCTGGGCAGCGAGGAGCTGAGCGGGATCGTCGACATCCAGGTCGACGTCCTGGCCCGGCGGCTGGCCGCCCGGAGGCTGACGCTCACCGTCACCCCGGCCGCCCGCGACTGGCTCGCGCTCAACGGGTTCGACCCGGTGTACGGCGCCCGGCCGCTGCGCCGGCTGGTGCAGTCGGCCATCGGGGACCAGCTGGCCCGCGCGCTGCTGGCCGGCGACATCCGGGACGGCGACGAGGTCGTCGTCGACGCGCCGGAGGACCTCTCGGTCGACGGGCTGGTCGTCCGCCCGGCCTGACGGGGGACCCAGCCCGGAGGCACACCCCTCGCCGGCCCGGGGGAGCCTAGGGACGGGCCACGGCCGGGGCGGCGGAACTCGTCGTCCCGGCCGGGCGTCGTCCATGATCAGAGCGGCACACCGGCGCGTCAGGGAGCGGAACATGACAGCAGGGCAGGACGGTCCCGACCGGCAGGGCGAGCAACAGCCGCCGCAGGGTCCCCCGGCGTACCCGGGTCCCGGTCAGCAGCCGCCGTACGGGCAGCAGCCCCCGTACGGCCAGCAGCCTCCGTACGGGCAGCAGCCCCCGTACGGCCAGCAGCCTCCGTACGGGCAGCAGCCTCCGTACGGGCAGCAGCCCCCGTACGGCCAGCAGCCCCCGTACGGCCAGCAGCCCCCGTCCGGGCAGCAGCCTCCGTACGGCTACGCCCCGGCGCCCTCCGCGCCGCCCGGCTGGGGCGGCCCACCACCCGCGCCCAAGGAGCGGCCGATCACGGTGCGGATCGGCATCGGCGCGTTCGTCGCGACGCTGGTCCTCGGGTTGATCGCCACCGTGGTGCAGTTCTCCGACGGTGACGGGCTGGTCGACGCGCTGCAGGACGCCGATCCCTCGATCACCGAGGACGTCGCGCGCACCGCCCTGACCGTCGGCATCGTCATCGGGCTGCTGATCGTCGGCCTGCAGGCGCTGTTCATCTGGTTCGCCTGGAAGGGGCGCAACTGGGCGCGCATCGTCCTGTTCGTGCTCGGGGGCCTGGGCGTCCTCAGCGGGCTGGCGGGGCTCGGGGGCGCGACGGGGGCGTCGACCGCCAACGGCTTCCTGACCTCGCTGTCGGTGTTCTCGCTGCTCCTCACGATCGTCGGGATCGTGGCGCTGGCACTGAAGCCGTCGTCGGAGTGGTACCGCCACGAGGGGTGGCGCCGCTCGGCCGCGCGCTGAGGTCTGGCCGCGACGGGGCGGTCCGGGCATCGTGATCCAACCGTGATGATCCGGATCGTCCCCCCGGCGCGAAGACTCGACGTGACCACCACCGAGCAGGCCCCCGCGCCCGCCGCCGACACCGCTCCCGCGGGTCGGGGCGGCCGCTGGCTGCGGCGCCTGTTCGCAGCGCTCGCCGGGCTGCTCGCCGCGGCGGTGGCGCTGGCCGTGGCCCAGCTCGTGTCCGCGCTGACCGGCCCGTCGTCGGCCCCCGTCGTGGCCGTCGGGGACACCGTGATCACCCTGGTGCCCGAGCCGGTCAAGCAGTTCGCGATCCGGACCTTCGGGGAGAACGACAAGATCGCCCTGGTCGCCGGGGTCGTGGTCGTCGTCGCCCTCTACTCCCTCGTCATCGGCGTGCTGTCGCTGCGCCGGCGGGCGGTCGGCATCGTCGGCGTCGCGCTGTTCGGCGTGCTGGGCGCCCTCGCGGCGGCGTCCCGGCCGGCCGCCGAGAAGCTGGCCTGGCTGCCGTCGGTCGTCGGCGCGGCGGCCGGCATCGTGGCGCTGCTGTTCCTCCTCCGCCCGCTCACCGGCGTGCCGGTCCTCCCGCGGTCCCGGCCGGCGGCGGACGCGACCCCGGCCGTGGGCCGGCACGCCGACGAGACCGCCGTCGACCGGCTGCGCGAGACGCTGGGCGCCTCGGGCGACCGCAAGGGCATGGACCGTCGGGGCTTCTTCCTCGCCGGCGGTGTCGCCGTCGGCGCCGCCGCGGTGACCGGCGGCGGCGGGTACCTGCTGCAGCGCCGCTTCGACGTCAGCGCGGCCCGCGCCGACCTGCGGCTGCCCACCCCGGCCTCCCCGGCTCGGGCCCTCCCGGCCGGCGCCGACCTGGCCGAGACCGTCGACGGCGTCACCCCGCTCATGACCCGCAACGGGGACTTCTACCGGGTCGACACCGCGATCACCGTGCCCCAGATCCAGCCCGCGGACTACCGGCTCGAGCTGACCGGGTCCTTCGACGACCGCGCCACGTTCTCGCTGGACGACCTCTACGACCGCGACGACATCATCGAGCGCGACATCACGCTGACCTGCGTCTCCAACGAGGTCGGCGGCCGGCTCGCCGGCACCGCCCGCTGGATCGGCGTCCCGCTCGGTGCCTTCCTGCGCGAGAACGGCATCTCCGCCGACTCCACGCAGCTGGTCTGCCGCTCCAGCGACGGCATGACGATCGGCGCCCCGACCCGCTCGGCCCTGGACGTCGAGGACGCGATGCTGGCCATCGGGATGAACGGCGAGCCGCTCCCCGTCGAGCACGGCTTCCCGGTCCGGATGATCATCCCCGGCCTCTACGGCTACGTGTCGGCGTGCAAGTGGCTGGTCGGCATCGAGGCGACCACCTTCGACGCCTTCGACGCCTACTGGGTGGAGCGCGACTGGGCGCAGGAGGGGCCGATCAAGATCGCCTCCCGCATCGACACCCCCGCCCCGCTCCGTCGCTTCCCGGCCGGCCGCCTGCCGATCGCCGGCGTGGCCTGGGCCCAGACCCGCGGCATCGCGTCGGTCGAGGTCCGGATCGACGACGGCGAGTGGCTGGAGGCCGAGCTCGCGCCCGAGGTGGACGCCGACCTGTGGCGGCAGTGGGTCCTGCCCCACGACTTCGCCCCCGGCAGCTACCAGCTCACCGTCCGCGCCACGTCGTCCGACGGCGAGACGCAGACCGCCGACCGGGCGTCGCCCTTCCCCTCCGGCTCGACCGGACTGCACTCCATCCGGGTGATCGCGACCTAGCGGTCCCCGCCCGGCACCACCCCCTCACAGACCCGTCTCGGCCGCCCGGCCGCAGACGCACCTCCCGATGCCGGAAACGGCCGGGAGAGCACCACCCACCCGCGGCGCCCCTGCCCCTGGCGCCGCACGCAGAGAGATGGAGCACCTCGTGAAGAGCACCCTGACCCGCGGCGTGATGCTGGCGGCCGCCTCGACCCTCGCGCTGACCCTGGGCGCCTGCGGTTCCGACGACTCCGACGACACGGCCTCGGACAGCGGGTCGGCGAGCAGCAGCTCCTCCGACTCGAGCATGGAGAGCAGCTCGCCCACCACGGGCGGGGCGATGTCCGAGGAGGAGCCCTTCGGCGCCGGCTGCAGCGCCGTCCCCGCCGACGGCGAGGGCAGCTTCACCGGGATGACCGACGACCCGGTGGCGACCGCGGCCAGCAACAACCCGGCCCTGTCGACGCTGGTCCAGGCCGTCACGGCCGCCAACCTCGGTGACACGCTGAACAGCACCGAGGACATCACCGTGCTCGCCCCGGCCAACCCGGCCTTCGAGGCGATCCCGGCCGACGCGCTCAACGCCGTGCTGGCCGACAACGCGCAGCTGACCGCGATCCTGACCCACCACGTCATCGAGGGCCGGCTGGCCCCCGACGAGCTGGCCGGCACCCACACCACGCTCAACGGTGACCAGGTGACCATCGGCGGCTCGGGTGAGTCGTTCACGATCGACGGCACCATCACCGAGACGCAGGCCTCGGTGATCTGCGGCAACGTGCAGACGGCCAACGCCACCGTCTACATCATCGACCAGGTCCTGGCCCCGGCCGCCTGAAGGAGGACCCCGTCCTCCTCACCCCTCGCAAGCTCGGGGTGAGCCTCTGGACGGGGCCGACGGCCCGGCTCCCCTCGGGGGGCCGGGCCGTCGTGCTGCGTAGGGTCGGTTCCATGCAGTCGCCCGCCAGGCACCCCGACCGCGACCGGTTGCTGGAGCTCATCGTCGAGCTCGCCGTCGTGCACGGGAAGGTCACGCTCTCCTCCGGCCGCGAGGCCGACTGGTACATCGACATGCGCCGGCTGACGCTGCACCACGAGGGCGCGCCGCTGGTCGGCCGCGTCATGCGCCAGCTCACCGGCGACCTGCGCTACGACGTCGTCGGCGGGCTCACCCTCGGCGCGGACCCGGTGGCGACGGCGATGCTGCACGCGGCCGCCCAGGGGGAGGGGTTCCTCGACGCCTGCGTCGTCCGCAAGGCCGGCAAGGCGCACGGTCTGCAGCGGCGGATCGAGGGACCGGACGTCGCCGGGCGCGCGGTGCTCGTCGTGGAGGACGTCTCGACCACCGGTGGCAGCCCGCTGACCGCCGTCGAGGCGCTGCGCGAGGCCGGTGCCGAGCCCATCGCCGTCGCCGTGATCGTCGACCGCGGTGGCCGGGCCGCCGTCGAGGAGGCGGGCCTGGAGTACCGCGCCGCCTACACGCTGGCCGACCTCGGCCTGGAGTAGCCGCCGTCCTCCCTCGCCGGAGCGCGTCCTCCCCGACGGTCTGCCCTGCGGGAGGACGCTCCACGATCAGGTCACCTGATCGTGGCGGGGGCCGCCGTACGGTGTGGCGGTGACCACGGTGACGACCGCCTGGGTGGCCGAGCTGACCGACGTGCTCGGTGCCGACGGCGTGCGCACCGACCCCGACGTCACCGCCGCCTACGCCCGTGACCAGGCGATGCTCGCCGAGGCCGGCGTCCCCGCCGCCGTGGCCTTCCCCCGCACCACCGCCGACGTCGTCGCGGTCATGCAGATCGCGCACCGGCACGGCGTCCCCGTCGTGCCGCGCGGCGCGGGCTCGGGGCTGGCGGGGGCCAGCAACGCCGTCGACGGCGCGCTCACGCTGGTGATGACCCGGATGGACGCCGTCCTCGAGGTGTCGCCGGCCGACCGCCTCGCCGTCGTCCAGCCGGGCGTGGTCAACAAGCAGCTGCGCGACGCCGTCGCCGCCCACGGGCTCTTCTATCCCCCCGACCCGTCGAGCTACGACTGGTGCACGATCGGCGGCAACCTCTCGACCAACTCCGGCGGGCTGTGCTGCGTCAAGTACGGCGTCACCACCGACTACGTGCTCGGCCTGGAGGTCGTGCTCGCCGACGGGCGGGTGCTGCGCACCGGCCGGCGCACCGTCAAGGGCGTGGCCGGCTATGACCTGGCGCGGCTGTTCGTCGGCTCGGAGGGCACCCTCGGCGTGATCACCGAGGCGACGCTCGCGCTGCGCCCGGCGCCGCAGCGGCCGGTCACCCTCGTGGCCACCTTCGCGACCACCGCCCGGACCGGCCAGGTCGTCGAGCGGGTCGTCACGTCCGGGCTGGTGCCGAGCCTGCTCGAGGTCATGGACAACACCTGCATCTGCGCGGTGGAGGACCTGCTGCGCGCCGACCTCGACCGCGGGGCGCACGCGCTGCTGGTCGCCCAGTCCGACACCGGCGGGGTGGCGGCCGTGGCCGAGATCGAGGCCCTGGCCGCGCTCTGCCGCGAGGCCGGCGCCGACCTGGTGCACACCACCGACGACCCGGCGGAGGGCGACCTGCTGCTCGCCGCCCGCCGGATGGCGCTCCCCGCCCTGGAGCGGCTGGGGGCCACGCTGATCGACGACGTCGCCGTCCCCCGGTCGACGATCGCCACGTTCCTCGACGGCTGCGCCGCGATCGCCGCCCGGCGGGAGCTGACCATCGGCGTCGTCGGGCACGCCGGCGACGGCAACATGCACCCGACGATCGTCTTCGACCCGGCCGACGCCGACCAGCGGCAGCGGGCCTTCACCGCGTTCGACGACATCCTCGAGCTCGGGCTCTCCCTCGGCGGCACGATCACCGGCGAGCACGGCGTCGGCTCGCTCAAGGTGGACTGGCTGGAGCGGGAGATCGGCCCCGTGTCGCTGGAGGTGCACCGCTCGATCAAGGACGCCCTGGACCCGGGCGGCCTGCTCAATCCCGGCAAGGTCCTGCGGCGCCTGACACCCTGAGTCGCATGGCTCCCGAACGGCTGCTCGTCATCGGCGGCGACGCCGCGGGGATGTCCGCTGCGGCGCAGGCCCGCCGGCTGCGCCCCGACCTGCGCATCACGGTGCTCGAGCAGGGGCCCGACGTCTCCTACTCCGCGTGCGGCATCCCCTACTGGGTCGGTGACCTGGTCAGCGACCGCGACCGGCTGATCGCCCGGACGCCGGCGCAGTTCGCCGCCCAGGACATCGACGTCCGGACCGGGACCCGCGCCGAGGGGATCGACCTGTCCGCCGGCACCGTGCACACGTCCACCGGAGAGGTCCTCGGCTACGACCGGCTCGTGGTCGCCACCGGCGGGCGCCCGACCCGCCCGCGGATCCAGGGGCTGGACGCCGACGGCGTGCACGGGGTGCACCGGCTGGCCGACGGCAGCGACATCCGGGCCGCGATCGCCGCCGGGGCGGAGCGGGCCGTCGTCCTCGGCGGCGGCTACATCGGCCTGGAGATGGCCGAGGTGCTGCACGCCCGTGGCCTGGCGGTGACCGTCGTCCTCGCCGACCCGCTGCCGATGGCGCAGCTCGACCCCGACATGGGGGAGCGCGTGTGCCGGGCCATGGGCGCGATGGGCATCGACGTCCACCCCGGGGAGCCGGTCCGCGAGATCGAGGCCGACGCCGACGGGGTGGTCCGCGCGGTCCGCACCGACGCCGCGGCGTACCCGGCCGACCTGGTCGTGCTGGGCCTGGGCATGGGCCCGGAGGTGGCGCTGGCGCGCGAGGCCGGCCTGCAGCTGGGCTCGACCGGCGCGATCGAGGTGGACCGCAGCCAGCGCAGCGTCTCCCACCCGGAGGTCTCCGCCGCGGGCGACTGCTCGCAGACGTTCTCGCGGCTCACCGGCCAGGCGATGCACATCGCGCTGGGCACCCACGCCAACAAGCAGGGCCGCGTGGCCGGCTCGGTCATCGGCGGGCGGCCGGCGCGCTTCGCCGGCGTCCTCGGCACCGCGCTGACCAAGGTGGGGGAGACCGAGGTGGGCCTGACCGGGCTGAGCTCCCTGGCCGCCGAGCGGGCCGGGTACGACGCCCGGGACGAGATCGTCGAGGGCACGACCCGCGCCGGCTACTACCCCGGCGCCGAGGACATCACGGTCAAGCTGATCAGCGAGCGCGGCTCCGGCCTGCTGCTCGGCGCGCAGATCGTGGGCGGGCCGGGCAGCGGCAAGCGGATCGACGTGTTCGCCACCGCGATCTGGGCCGGGCTCACCGCCGAGGAGCTGGCCGGGTCCGACCTCTCCTACGCGCCGCCGTTCTCGCCGACCTACGACCCGGTCCTGGTGGCGGCGCGGGTGTCCAGCCGCATCGAGCAGGGCTGAGGAAAGGACCCCGCTGCCCCCCGCGCCACGCTTCGCGCGCCGCAGGCCCCTACAGCGGGGCCGTGGGGTCCGGGATACTGACCCCCAGCCCGTGCGCACGTCGCCGACGACAGGAGTGCCCCGCATGCCCATCGCGACCCCCGAGGTCTACGCCGACATGATCAGCCGGGCGAAGGAGGGCGGTTTCGCCTACCCGGCGATCAACTGCACGTCCTCCGAGACGATCAACGCGGCGCTGCGCGGGTTCGCCGACGCCGGCAGTGACGGGATCATCCAGTTCTCCACCGGCGGCGCGGAGTTCGGCTCGGGCACCAAGGTCAAGGACATGGTCACCGGCGCGGTGGCGCTGGCCGAGTTCGCGCACGTCGTCGCCGAGAAGTACCCGGTGAACGTCGCGCTGCACACCGACCACTGCCCCAAGGACAAGCTGGACTCCTACGTCCGCCCGCTGATCGCCCTGTCGCAGGACCGGGTCGACGCCGGCCAGGCGCCGCTGTTCCAGTCGCACATGTGGGACGGCTCGGCCGTCGACCTCGACGAGAACCTGCAGATCGCCGAGGAGCTCATCACCAAGTGCGCCTCGGCCAAGATCGTGCTGGAGATCGAGATCGGCGTCGTCGGCGGCGAGGAGGACGGCGTCAGCCACGACATCAACGACAAGCTCTACACCGCCCCCGGTGACTACGTCGCCACCGCCAAGGCGCTCGGTCTCGGCGAGAAGGGCGTCTACCTGCTCGCCGCCACCTTCGGCAACGTGCACGGCGTCTACAAGCCGGGCAACGTCAAGCTGCGGCCGGAGATCCTCAAGCAGGGCCAGGAGGTCGTCACGGCCGAGCTGGGCCTGGCCGAGGGCAGCAAGCCGTTCAACTTCGTCTTCCACGGCGGCTCGGGCTCGCTGCAGTCGGAGATCCGCGAGGCGCTGTCCTACGGCGTCGTGAAGATGAACGTCGACACCGACACCCAGTACGCCTTCACCCGGCCGATCGCCGGGCACATGTTCGCGAACTACGACGGCGTGCTGAAGATCGACGGCGAGGTCGGCAACAAGAAGACCTACGACCCGCGCAGCTACCTCAAGGCGGCCGAGACCAACATGGCCGCCCGCGTCGTGCAGGCCTGCGAGGACCTGCTCTCCGCCGGCCAGTCCACGAGCGCATGACGCACTCGCACGGGAACCTGCTGGGCGAGCCGCCGGCCACGCTGCTGCCGTCGTCCCCCGAGGCCGAGCGCGAACTGGCCGACGGCCTCCCCGCGGCCGAGGTCGCGGCGCACCACCCGACGTACAGCGCGGCCTGGGCGGCGCTGGCCGAGGAGGCCGTCGACGGCGGCCGGGTGATCGAGGCCTACGCCTACGCGCGCACCGGGTACCACCGCGGGCTGGACGCGCTGCGCCGCAACGGCTGGAAGGGCTACGGCCCGGTGCCGTGGTCGCACGAGCCCAACCGGGGCTTCCTGCGCTGCGTCACGGTCCTGGCCCGGGCCGCCGAGGCCATCGGGGAGACCGACGAGCAGGAGCGCTGCACCCAGCTGCTGCGCGACTGCGACCCGACACTCGCACCATAGGGTGACCGACCGTCATCTCGGCAGGCGGAACGGCCGGTAGGCGATGACACTCCGTGTTCCAGGTGCCATCCGGGCACCCAGACGCGAAGTGGGTGGGTCATGGCAACACTGCTCTGGATCCTCGCCGTCGTCCTCGTCATCGCGGGCGTCGTGGCGATCGTCCGCCGTCAGCTCCTGTGGGGCATCGTGCTGATCGTCGTCGGGCTGCTCGTCGGCCCGGGCGGGGTGAGCGTCTTCAACGTCTGACCCGGCCCCTCCCGGCGGGATCGCACCTGCCGGGAGGGGCGTCTCCACGAGCGCCTCGGCCCCGCCCGGGTCAGCGGTCGGGGTGCGTCCGGCGGATCGTGTCCGTGAGCGCGGACAGCTCGTCGTCGCCGGCCATGAGGCGGGTCAGGTTGTCGGCGTCGACGTCCTCCCGGGTGAGGTTGCCCGCGACCTGGCCGCTGGCCAGCAGCAGGAACCGGTCGCCGACGAGGTGGGCGTAGCGCGGGTTGGCCGTGACGACGACGACGGCCAGCCCGCGAGCCCGCGCCGAGAGCAGCGCCTGCCCCGCCTGCGTGGCCCCGGCGATGCTGCGCGGCGCCGTCGGCTCGTCGACGACGAGGGCGCGCGAGCCGAAGTGCAGGGCGCGCGCGATCGCCAGGCTCTGGCGCTCACCCGGGCGCAGGGTGCTGGCCGGCTGGTCCGGGTCGACCCCGCTCATGCCGACGTCGGCGAGCGCGCGCACCGTGGTGTCGCGGGCCGCGGCCCGGTCCAGGCGGCGCAGCGGCCACACGCCCGCGGTGGGCTCGGCGCCGAGGCAGAAGTTCCGCCAGACCGACATCAGCGGGCTGACGGCGAGGTCGTTCCAGACGGTCGCGATGCCGGCCGCCCGCGCGTCCCGCGGCGACCGGAAGCGTGCGAGGCGGCCGTCGAGGAGCAGGCTCCCCTCCTCGGGGCGCGTGAGCCCGGACAGCACCGCGACCAGGGTGGACTTGCCCGACCCGTTCTCGCCCAGGACGCAGGTGATCGAGCCGGGGGCGAACGCCGCGGTCACCCGGGAGAGCGCCGCGACGCTGCCGTGCCGCACCGTCACCCGGCTCAGCTCCAGCAGCGGCGTCGGGCCGGAGGGGTCCTCCCCGGCGGGCTCCGCGGCGCGGGAGGCCGACGCGCTCACGACTGCGGTACCTCGCGCAGCCGGGTGCGGACGACGCCGTTGGTGAGCAGCGCGACCACCAGCAGCACACCGAGGAAGGTCTGGAACCACAGCGGGTCCCAGTCCGCCAGCGTGATGCCGAACTGGGCGACGGCGTAGAGCAGCGCCCCGACCGCGGTGCCGACCGCGGAGCCGTAGCCGCCGGTGAGCAGACAGCCGCCGATCACGGCGGCCACGAGGAACTCGATCGACGGCATCAGCGACGAGCCGCCCGAGGCGCTGCCCACCCGGACCAGCGCCAGCGTGCCGACCAGCCAGCCGGCCGCGGCCGTGCAGCAGAACAGGGTCAGGGTGGTGCGCCGGACGGGGACGCCGAGCTCCCTGGCGGGGCGCCGGGCGCCGCCGACGGCGAAGACGCCGTTGCCGAAGCGGGTGCGCCACAGCACCCACGCCGCCCACGCCGTCAGCGCGAGCCACCAGAGGGTCGAGACGTGGAAGAACCCGTTGCCCCACTGGGCGGTGGAGGCGAAGACGGCGCTCGCCGAGGACCACCCGGGCGCCTCGTCCAGGCCCTGGAGCACCGTCGTCCCGGCCACCGCCCGGGTCACGGCGAGCGAGGCGCCCTGCAGCACGAGGTGCGCGGCGAGGGTCACCAGGAAGCTGGGCAGCCCGGTGCGGACGACGAGCCAGCCGTTGAGCAGCCCCACGAGCAGGGCGCCGGCCAGCGAGGCGGCCAGCGACGGCCAGATGCCCCACCCCGCCTCGCCGACCAGCAGCCCGGTCCCGAGCGCGCTGGCCGCGGCCACCATCCCGATCGAGAGGTCGACGTGGCCGGCGACCAGCAGCAGGCCGACCGCGAGCGCGCCGATGCCGAGCGGGGCCGCGCGGTCCAGAACGCCGGCCAGGCCGGCCGCGCTCACCAGGGCGGGAGCGACCAGCGCGAAGAAGACCGTGACGACCACGAGGCCCACCCAGGCGGCCGTGCTGGGGCGGGCCAGCGTGCGGCCGAGCAGGCGGTGGGGAGGCCGGTGGACGGCGGCGGACCGGAACCCGGGCAGCGGTCCGGCGGTCACGTGAGCCGGGAGCGGGACGACGGCAGCGGGGCCTCCTCGACTGTTGGGGAGTTCGGACCAGTGTCCACGACCGCGGGGAGCCGGCAGGGGTGCGGGGTCGCTGTGGGCGGGTCCTTGACAGGGGACCCTCCATCCTCGTCATCTATGCATGTGCAGGGAGCCCATCGGTGCGGCGACCGGTGCCGAGCGGAGGGGGTCCCATGGCGGAGTACGACCTGGTCGTGCGCGGGGGACAGCTCCTCGACGGCACCGGCCGCCCCGGGGCGACCGGCGACGTCGCCGTGGCGGGCGGGCGGATCGTGGCCGTGGGCCGCGTGTCCGGCCGGGGCGCCGAGGAGGTCGACGCCGCCGGCGCGGTGGTCACCCCGGGCTTCGTCGACGTCCACACCCACTTCGACGGCCAGGCCACGTGGGAGGAGCGGATGACGCCCTCCTCGCAGCACGGGGTGACGACGGTCGTGACCGGCAACTGCGGCGTCGGGTTCGCGCCGTGCCGGCCCGACGAGCGCGACATGCTGGTCCGGCTGATGGAGGGCGTGGAGGACATCCCCGAGGTGGTCATGACCACCGGCCTGCCGTGGGACTGGGAGACCTTCCCGGAGTACCTGGACGCCCTGGCGGCCCGCCGGCTCGACGTCGACCTGGCTGCGCAGCTGCCGCACTCGGCGCTGCGGGTGTACGTGATGGGGGAGCGGGGCGCGGCCCGCGAGGCACCGACCGACGACGACCTCGCCGCGCTGCGCCGGCTCGTGGCCGAGGGGATCCGCGCCGGCGCGCTCGGCGTCACGACGTCCCGCAACATCCACCACCGCACCCGGGCCGGCGAGCAGGCGCCCAGCATCGGCTCCGAGGAGCGGGAGCTGCTCGCGCTCGCCGCCGGTCTGCGCGACGCGGGCGCCGGCGTGCTGCAGCTGATCCCCGAGGTCGAGGCCCCGGCCGAGCGGGAGTTCGGCCTCATGCGCCGCCTGGCCGCCGCGGCCGGCCGGCCCCTGTCGTTCTCGCTGCTGCAGACGCGGGTGGCGCCGGACCAGTGGCGCACCTACCTGCGCCTGCTCGAGGAGGCCGACGCCGAGGGCCTGGAGATCCGCGCCCAGGTGTTCCCGCGGCCGGTCGGGATGCTCTTCGGGCTCGACCTCTCCCTGCACCCGTTCGCCCTGCACCCCTCCTTCCGTCCGCTGCAGGACCTGCCGCTGGCGGAGAAGGCCGCCGCGCTGCGGGACCCGGCGCTCCGCGAGCGGCTGCTGGCGGAGGAGCCGGCGGACCCCAACCCGTTCCTGCTCCGGCTGGCCCGCAGCTTCGGCGAGGCGCACGTCATGGGCGAGCGCCCCGACTACGAGCCCGACCCGGCCGACTCGATCGGCAACCGGGCGCGGCGGCTCGGGCTGACCCCGCACGAGTACGTCTACGACGTGCTGCTGGCGGACGACGGCCGCACCCTGCTGTTCTGGCCCACCGCCAACTACGCCGGGGGCGACCTGGACGCCGCCCGGGAGATGGTCGGCCACCCGCGCACGGTGCTCGGCCTGGGCGACGGCGGCGCGCACTACGGGCTCATCTGCGACTCCAGCTACCCCACCTACCTGCTGGAGAGCTGGGTGCGCGACGCCGAGGGCGAGCGTCACCTGCCCCTGCCCGAGGCCGTCCAGGCGCTCAGCGACACCCCGGCCCGGGCGGTCGGGCTCGCCGACCGCGGGCGCCTCGCCGTCGGCTACCGGGCCGACCTCAACGTGATCGACCTGCCCGCCCTGCGGCTGCACCGGCCCGACGTCGTGCACGACCTGCCGGCGGGCGGACGACGGCTGCGTCAGCTCGCCGACGGCTACCTGCTCACGGTCGCCGGCGGCGCGGTGACCTACCGGGACGGCGAGCACACCGGGGAGCTGCCCGGCCGGCTGGTCCGCGGAGCTCGGCCCGCGCCGGCCCGCTAGGGCTGGAGCCGCCAGCGGACGCGGTCGTCGGCGTACCAGGTCCAGCGGGTCACGGGCCGGGGGTGGACGACGCCGTCCCGGGTCAGCCGCGCCGGGTCGCAGGCGATCTGCAGGGCCCGGCCGCGGGACAGCCGGGGCGGGCGCATGGGCTGGACCAGCACCGCGACGCGCAGGGTGTCCACGGCCCGCCAGTCGGGGCGGGCGGTGATGCGGCTGATCATCCCGTCGGCGACCTTCGCGTCGTCGTGGTGGGCCTGCGCGCCCAGCCGCCGCGAGAGCAGCGCACGCCGGCCGTCGTCGGCCGGCTCGACCCGGCCGGAGTGCAGCAGGACGCCGCCGTGGTCGTCGCGCACCAGCGTCAGCCCGCGCTCGCTGCCACCGCCGATGCCGAGGTCACGCGCCAGGCCCCGGGAGAGCTTGTCGTCGGCGGGCTCCCAGGAGACGACGACGTCCGCGGTGCGGGAGGCCCGGTTGAGCGTGGCCAGCACGGCGGACAGCGCCGGCACGGGGCCCCGGACGAGCACCGCCGGTCCCTCCACCGCACCGGCCACGGCCTCGCGGGAGGGCGCCTCGCCGGGGGCGAGGCCGCGCAGGTCAACGTCGCGCACGGGCATGCGATTACCCTGCCATCTGCACTGTCTTGTGCCAGCCGGTCATCACCGGTGCCGATGGGCGAGGGGATCTGACGAGCGATGCCGGCTGTGGTGCTGATCGGTGCCCAGTGGGGCGACGAGGGCAAGGGCAAGGCGACCGACCTGCTCGGTGGCCGCGTCCCCTACGTGGTCCGCTACCAGGGCGGCAACAACGCCGGCCACACCGTGATCACCCCCGACGGTGAGCGGTACGCGCTGCACCTGATCCCGTCGGGGATCCTGACGCCCGGCTGCACCCCGGTCATCGGCAACGGCGTGGTGGTCGACCCCGAGGTCCTCATCCGCGAGCTGACCGGCCTGGAGGAGCGCGGCGTCGACACCTCGCGGCTGGTCATCTCCGCCGACGCGCACCTGATCATGCCGCACCACCGGGCGCTGGACCGGGTCACCGAGCGCTTCCTCGGCAAGCGGAAGATCGGAACGACAGGCCGCGGCATCGGCCCGGCCTACGGCGACAAGGTGGCCCGCACCGGCATCCGCGTGGCCGACCTGCTGGACCTGTCGATCATGCGGCAGAAGCTCGAGGGCACGCTGCAGGAGAAGAACCAGGTCCTGGTCAAGGTCTACAACCGCAAGGCGATCGACGTCGACGAGGTCGTCGAGGAGTACGCCGGGTACGCCGAGGTCCTGAAGCACCGGATCGCCGACACCCGGCTGATGCTGGGCAACGCGCTCGACGCGGGCGAGTGGGTGCTGCTGGAGGGGTCGCAGGGCACGCTGCTCGACGTCGACCACGGCACGTATCCGTTCGTGACGTCGTCCAACCCGACCGCCGGGGGCGCCGCCGTGGGCAGCGGCATCGGGCCCACCCGGATCTCCCGGGTGATCGGCATCCTCAAGGCCTACACGACCCGCGTCGGCTCCGGCCCGTTCCCGACCGAGCTGAACGACGCCAGCGGCGAGTACCTGCGCAAGCAGGGCGGCGAGGTCGGCGTCACCACCGGCCGCGACCGCCGCACCGGCTGGTTCGACGCGGTCATCGCGCGGTACGCCAGCCGGGTCAACGGCATCACCGACTACTTCCTCACCAAGCTCGACGTCCTCTCCGGGCTGGAGACGGTGCCGATCTGCGTGGCCTACGAGATCGACGGCGTGCGGCACGACGAGATGCCGATGACGCAGACCGACTTCCACCACGCCACGCCGGTCTACGAGGAGATGCCCGGCTGGTTCGAGGACATCCGGCACTGCCGGTCCTTCGACGAGCTGCCGGCCAACGCGCAGGCCTACGTGCGGCGGCTGGAGGAGCTCTCCGGTGCGCGGGTGAGCGTGATCGGCGTGGGCCCGGGCCGCGACGAGAACGTCGTCCTGCACGACCTCCTCGCTTGAGGACCCCGTCCAGAGGCTCGCCCCTCGCGAGCTCGGGGCGAGTCTCTGGACGGGGTCGAGGGCGGCTGGGTGTGCTGTCAGGCGGCGGCGGCCGCGCGGACGGGCGCGAACTCCTCGCGGACGGCGACGGCGACCTCGGGGGAGTCGGTGATCAGACCGTCCACCCCGAGACCGATCAGCAGACGGGCCTCACCGGCGGCGTCCCCGGGAGCGCCCGGGTCGTCGCCGACCTGCAGGTGCCGCGGCAGGAAGGCGTTCTCCGCACGGAGCGTCCACGGGACGACCGCGAGGCCGGCCTGGTGGGCGCGGGCGATCAGGTCCGTGACGGCGGTGAGGTGGCCCTCGGCGTCGCGCGGCAGGATCCGGTGCCGGCTGGGCGCGATGCCCTGCGCGTAGGTCGAGATGCCGCGCAGCCCCGCGTTGGTGAGCAGCTGGTCGTCCTCGGGGGCGTCGTCGACGAGCTGGTACATGGTCGGCCCGTCGTCGCCGAGCAGGGCGCGCAGCTCCTGCAGGCCCGGGGCGTCGAACGACTGGACGACGACCGTGCCGTCGGGGGAGACCGCGTCGAGCCGGCGCAGCTCCGCGGCGACGATCTCGGCCATGGGGAGCCCGTGGTCGGCCGACCACGTCGGCTTCTTCAGCTCGGCCAGCACCCGGATCGGGCGGAGCGCGGTCGACCGGCGGCGCGCCAGCTCGACCACCTCGGCGAGGGTGAGGATGCCGAACTGGCCGTCGTAGGCGGTGTTCAGCGGCCGCAGCTCGGGCATGCGCTCGATCGCCCGCAGCGTCTTGATCTCGGCGAGGGTGAGGTCCTCGGCGAACCAGCCGGTGCGCTCCTTGTCGCCCACCAGGCGGGTGGTGCGCCGGTCGGCGAACTCGGGGCGCACGGAGATGTCCGTGGTCCGGGAGAGCTCGTTCTCGTGCCGGACGACGAGGGCGCCGTCACGGCTGACGACGACGTCGGGCTCGATCATGTCGGCGCCGAGGTCGATCGCGAGCTCGTAGCTGGCCGCGGTGTGCTCCGGGCGGTATGCCGGGGCACCCCGGTGGCCGACGATCACGGGACGGGGGAAGCGGGTCACAGGACTGGTTGCCTGCGACACGGTCGCGCGCATGTCCCAAGGACACCCCAACCAGATGACGGGGCGGCGAACGCCGTGCGGCGTTTCCCGCACCATTCGACGGACGTGCAGGTCACCGCCCCACCACCGGGACGCGTGTGACGAGAGTCGCGAGGAGGGACCGACGGCGCGACGGGACGGCGCGGCGAGGGGCCTCCGGGCGAGGGTGCGCCGGCGCGTGCTCGCCGAGGCAGTGGCATACCCCTGTGTCGGCTCCCGAGGCGGCCGGCTTTACCCCTGCGGCCCGGAAATCCGGGAGACATCGGGCCGGGTGCGGCTCCACCATCGTCCCCGTGATCGTTCCCGTGACGGACCTCGCCCCCCTCGGCTGGGACGGCGACCTGGCCGACGCGCTGTCCGCAGGCACCGAACCCGCCCGGGTCGGACGCGTCGACCGCGGCCTGCTGACCGTCCTCGCCGCCGACGGCGAGCGCCGGGTGCACCCCTCGCCCGCGCTGTACGAGGACACCGGCCCCGCCGTGGGGGACTGGGTCGCCGTGCGCGGTGACCTGGCGGTCGCGCTGCTGCCGCGGCGGACGGCGTTCGTGCGCACCGCGGCCGGCCGCACGTCGGCCGCCCAGGTCGTCGCAGCGAACCTGGACACGGTGCTGGTGGTCGACGCGCTCGGCGGACCGGTCCGGCTGCGGCGGATCGAGCGGTACCTGGCGGTGGCCTGGAGCAGCGGGGCCGCACCCGTCGTCGTCCTCACCAAGGCCGACCTCTGCGACGACGTGCCGGCGGTCCTGGCCGAGGTCTCCGGTGCCGTGCCCGGCGTCGACGTCGTGGCGGTCAGCGCGGTGACCGGCGAGGGCATCGACGGGGTGCGCGCCCTGGTGGGGCCGGGCCGGACCGGGGCCCTCGTCGGCCCCTCCGGCGTCGGCAAGTCCAGCCTGGTCAACGCGCTGCTCGGCAGCCCCCTGGTCGCGACCGGCGAGGTGCGCGAGGCCGACGGCCGCGGCCGGCACACGACCACCGCGCGGGAGCTGTACCGGCTGCCCGGCGGCGGGCTGCTGGTGGACACCCCGGGCATGCGCGAGCTCGCCCTGCCCGACGACGAGGGCATCGACAGCGCCTACGCCGACGTGGCGGAGCTCGCCCCCGCCTGCCGCTTCCGCGACTGCGAGCACCGGACCGAGCCGGGCTGCGCGGTGCAGGAGGCCATCGCCGAGGGCCGCCTCGACGCCGGGCGGCTGCGCGGCTGGCGCAAGCTCCAGGCCGAGGCGCACCGCCAGGCGCTGCGCTCCGACGCCCGCGCCCGCGCGGCGGAGCACGCCCGGGTCCGGGCGCAGTTCCGGGCCCACCGCGCCCAGCCCAACCGCCTGCGCTAGTCGGCCGGCAGGGTCACTCGATCGGTGCCGTCGGTAGGGTCGCCGTCCGTGCGCGTGCTCGTGATCGGCTCCGGTGCCCGGGAGCACGCCCTGTGCGTGGCTCTGCAGTCCGACCCCGCGGTGACCGCGCTGGCCTGCGCCCCGGGCAACGCCGGGACGCGGGCGGTCGCGGAGCCCGCGGCGGTCGACGCCGCCGACCCCGTCGCCGTGGCCGCGCTGGCCACCGGGTGGGGTGCGGACCTGGTGGTGATCGGCCCGGAGGTGCCCCTGGTCGCCGGTGCCGCGGACGCCGTCCGCGAGGCCGGCATCGCCTGCTTCGGCCCCTCCGCCCAGGCGGCGCAGATCGAGGGCAGCAAGTCCTTCGCCAAGCACGTCATGGCCGCGGCGGGCGTGCCCACCGCCCGGGCCTGGCCGGTCGGCGGGCCGGCGGAGCTCGAGACCGCGCTCGACGAGGCGGCGGCGCTGACGCCCGGTGCCCCCTATGTGGTCAAGGACGACGGCCTGGCCGCCGGCAAGGGCGTCGTCGTCACCACCGACCGCGACGCCGCGCTGGCCCACGGTCGTTCCGTGCTCGAGGCGGGGGGCGCGGTGCTCGTCGAGGAGTACCTCGACGGCCCGGAGGTGTCGCTGTTCGCCGTCACCGACGGGACGACGGTGCTGCCCCTGCTCCCCGCCCAGGACCACAAGCGCCGCGACGACGGCGACGCCGGACCCAACACCGGCGGCATGGGCGCCTACGCGCCGCTGCCCTGGGCGCCGGCCGGCCTGGTCGACGAGGTGCTGGCCACGGTCCTGCAGCCGACCGTCGACGAGATGGCCCGCCGCGGGGAGGCCTTCTCCGGGCTGCTCTACGCCGGGCTGGCGCTGACCTCGCGCGGCGTCCGGGTGGTCGAGTTCAACGCCCGCTTCGGCGACCCCGAGACCCAGGTCGTGCTGCCGTTGCTCGAGACGCCGCTGGGCGGGCTGCTGCACGCGGCGGCCACCGGCACGCTCGCCGACCACCCGCCGCTGCGCTGGCGCGAGGGCGCCGCGGTGACCGTCGTCGTCGCCGCCGACGGGTACCCCGAGCGGCCCCGCACCGGGGACCCGATCACCGGGGCCGACGGCGAGGGCGTGCTGCACGCGGGGACCGCGGTGGACGCCGAGGGGACCGTCCGGTCGGCCGGTGGCCGGGTGCTGGCGGTGACGGCGACCGGTGGCGACCTCGCCGCCGCCCGGCAGACCGCCTACGAGCGGGTCGCCGGGGTGCGGCTGGCCGGCGCGCACTGGCGCAGCGACATCGCCCTGGCCGCGGTCGAGGGGCGGATCGCGCTGCCGTAGCCGGCCGTGGCGACCTGCTGGACCGCCGGCCGGTCAGCCGCGGACGCCGACCGCCGGTCGCGCCCGGTCCGGTCGCGGCTCGGGCGGCCGCGGGCCGTCGTGCCGGCGGGCCAGGTAGGTGCCGGCGACGTTCCCGCAGGCGACCACCGGCACGGCGATGAGCGCCCCGAAGATGCCCGCGACCAGCAGGCCGGCGGCGATGGCCAGGACGACGGCCAGCGGGTGCACGTGCACCGCGCGCCCGAGCAGGAGCGGCTGCAGGACGTGGCTCTCGAGCTGCATGACGAGGACGACGACGGCCAGGGCGATCAGCGCCTTGATCGGCCCGACCGCGACCAGGGCGACCAGCACGGCGACCGAGCCGGCCAGGAACGAGCCGATGATCGGGATGAACGCGCCGAGGAACACCAGCGCCGCCAGCGGGATGACCAGCGGCACCTGCAGGATCGCCAGCCCGATGCCGATGCCGATCGCGTCGACCAGCGCGACGACGACGGTGGCGCGGACGTAGGAGATCAGCGTGCGCCACGCGCGACGGGCGGCCTCGTCGGTGAACGCGCGGGCGTCGACGGGGAGCAGCCCGACCAGCCACAGCCAGATGGACCGGCCGTCCTTGAGGAAGAAGAAGAGCGTGAACAGCGCGAGGACGATGCCGGTGAACACCTCGCCGACCGTCGCCGCCGTGTCGATCGCCCCGGAGGCGATCTGCTCCTGGTTCCCGGCGAAGAAGTCCCGGGCCTGGTCCAGCGCCTGGTCGAGCTGCCGCTCGGTCACCGGGAAGGTGTCGACGACGTAGTCCCGGACCTTCTCGAGGCCGGCGGTGACCTGGGTGGAGAGGTCCGCGAAGCCGTCGATGAACCGCTCGACGACCAGTGTGATGATCCCGGCGACGACGCCGAGACCGACCAGCAGCATGGCGAACGCCGCCAGGGACCGCGGCCAGCCGTGCCGTACGAGGCTCGCGGCGCCCGGCTGGAGCAGAGCCGCCAGCAGCAGGGCCACGATGACCGGGACGACGCCGACGGCGACGTAGGCAGCGGCCGAGATCAGCACGTACACGCCGACCAGGACGACGATCAACCGCCAGGACCACGCGGCCGCGGTGCGCAGGCCGGAGGGCACGCTGTCGTCGCCGACCGGGCGCCGTGGGGGGCGCCGGCGCGACGAGCCGCCCGCCGGCGGACCGCTGACGCCGCCGGGACCGACCGCGCCGTCCAGGTCGGGGGCGCCCGGCTCGGGGCTGCCGAGCGGGGGACGGGTGGCACCGGTGGGGACGCCGTCCGGGGCGGCGTCCAGGGGGCTGTCGGCCGCCGGCTCGCCCTCCCCGTCCTGCACGAGGATGGACCGGTCCTCGTCGCGCCAGTGCCAGCCGTGCGGATCGGCCTCGGCGGCGGCCCGGATCCGCTCGCGCGCGCGGCCGACGAGCTCGTTGGCGCGTCGCAGCATCGAGTCCTCCGGCAGCCGGATGGGGGGCGTCCATGATCACGCTAGCGCTGCGGGAGACTGTTGCCGTGCTGCGACGAGCTGACCGGAACCGCCGGATACCCGCATGATCGACCGCTACACGCTGCCCGAGATGGGCCGGGTCTGGAGCGACGAGCACAAGTACGAGCTCTGGTGCCGTGTGGAGACACTGGTCCTCGAGGCGCACGCGGCCGCGGGCCGCGTCCCCGCCGACGTCGTCGAGCCGGTGCGGAACGCGGCGCCGCCGACGCCGGAGCGGGTCGCCGAGATCGAGGAGACGACGCAGCACGACGTCATCGCGTTCCTCTCCGCGTGGGCCGACAACACCGAGCCCCGGTCCGCGGCGGCCTACGTGCACCACGGCATGACGTCGTCGGACCTGCTGGACACCGCGCTCGCGGTGCAGCTGACCGAGGCCACCGACCTGCTGCTGGCGCGGATGGACCGGTTCGTCGCCGTCCTCCGGGACCACGCGCTGGCCCACCGGGCGACCATCAAGGTCGGCCGCACGCACGGCGTGCACGCCGAGCCCGACGTCTGGGGCCACCGGGTAGCCGACGTCGCCTTCGCCGCGGCGCGCTCCCGCGACCGGCTGCGCGCGGCCCGGGAGCGGGTCGGCGTCGTCGCCATCTCCGGCGCGGTGGGCACGTACTCGCTGATCGACCCCGCCGTCGAGGGCACGGTCGCCGAGGCACTCGGCCTGCGGGCCGCCGACGCCTCCACCCAGGTCGTGCTGCGCGACTCGATCAGCGAGTGGGTCGCGGCGCTGGCGATCATCGCCACGGTCTGCGAGACCGTCGCGCTCGAGGTCCGGCACGGCCAGCGCACCGAGGTGCGCGAGCTGTCGGAGGCGTTCGGCTCGGGCCAGAAGGGCTCCAGCGCGATGCCGCACAAGAAGAACCCCATCCGCTCGGAGCGGATCGCCGGGCTCGCGCGGGTGGTGCGCGCCGCCGTCGTCCCGGTGATGGAGGGCATCCCGCTGTGGCACGAGCGGGACATCTCGCACTCGTCGACCGAGCGGGTCTTCCTGCCCGACGCGGCGATCACCACCGACTACCTGCTGCACCTGACCACCGGCCTGGTGGAGAACCTCGTCGTCGACGTGCAGCGGATGCGCGACAACCTCGACCTGACCGGCGGGCTGATCTACACGTCGTCGGTGCTGCTGGAGGTCGTGGAGAGCGGCCTGTCCCGGGAGGACGCCTATGCGCTGGTGCAGGGGGCGGCCATGGAGACCTGGAACACCGGGACGCCGTTCCGCGAGACCCTGCGCGCCCGCGCCGGTGCCGCCGGGGTGACGCTCGACGAGGCCCGGCTGGACGACATCTGCCGGCCGGAGCGGTACGTCGAGTCCCTCGGCCCGCTGTTCGCCCGCGTCGCAGCGCTGACGTGATCGACCTCCCGCTGGTCGCGCGCGGCAAGGTGCGCGAGGTCTACGACGCCGGCGCCGACCGACTGCTGCTCGTGGCCTCGGACCGCATCTCCGCCTACGACCACGTGCTGCCCACGCCCATCCCGGACAAGGGGCGGGTGCTCACCGCGCTGAGCGTGTGGTGGTTCGAGCAGCTGGTGCCGGTGCTCGACCGGTTCGGCGCGACGCACCACCTACTGTCGGCGGACGACGCCGTGCCCGCCGAGGTGGCCGGCCGGGCGATGCTCGTGCGGCGGCTGTCGATGCTGCCGGTCGAGTGCGTGGCCCGCGGCTACCTGTCCGGCTCGGGGACGGCGGAGTACCAGCGGACGGGCTCGATCCGCGACGTGCCGCTGCCGGCGGGGCTGGTCGAGGGCTCGCAGCTGCCGGAGCCGGTGTTCACGCCGTCCACCAAGGCCGAGGTGGGGGAGCACGACGAGGCGATCGACTTCGCCACCGTCGTCTCGCTGGTGGGCCCCGCACGGGCCGAGGAGCTGCGGCAGCTCACCCTGGCGCTGTACCGCCGCGGCGCGGAGATCGCGCTCGAGGCGGGCATCGTGCTGGCCGACACCAAGTTCGAGTTCGGGCTCTCCGGCGAGGGCCGGCTGACGCTCGGGGACGAGGTGCTGACCCCCGACTCGTCGCGGTTCTGGCCGGCGATCACCTGGTCGCCTGGTGCCGCGCAGCCGTCGTACGACAAGCAGTTCGTGCGCGACTGGCTGACGTCGTCGGGCTGGGACCGCGTCTCCCCGCCGCCCGAGCTCCCCGACGACGTCGTCGCCGCCACCCGCGAGCGCTACGTGACCGCCTACGAGAAGCTCACCGGCCGCTCCTTCGCCTGACCGCTGCTGGGGCGCCGTCCACAGCGTCGCTCCGGCGGCGTCCACAGCGCCGTCACAGCGCTGCTTCCCGCCGAGCGCGACGAACTCGGGGTCATCGACGCGGCATGGCCACGAGTTCGTCGCACTCGACGAGCCTGTGGACGACGCCAGCGGCGGTTGACCGCATGTCGGCAGGCTCCGCCGGTGCCCACACCTCCCGTTCCGCCGCGGGTCCGCCGTCCCACCGATCGCCGCGGTGCCCGGCGGGACGGCATCAGCGACTGGCACCTGCGCCATCGGGACACGGTGCGCAGCTCCCGGGACACCTACCTCCCACGGGAAGCCGCCGCCGACCTCCACGGGCGCATCGCGGCGGTGCTCCTGGGTGCGCCGTCGGCCGCGGTGGTCAGCCACCTGACCGCGGCAGCCCTCTCGGGCCTGGAGATCCCGCTCGTCCCGGCCGATCCGAGGGTGCACCTGATCGTGGCGCCGGAGCAGCGAGTGCGGTCGCGGGCGGATCGGCGGGTGCACTGCGCGCTGCTGCGACCCGGTCAGTCCCTGCGGCACCGCGGCGTCCTCGTCACCTCGGTCGAGCGCACCTGGCTGGACCTGGCCGCCGAGCTCACCGCGCCGTCGCTGCTCGCGGTCACCGACCAGCTGCTGCGACGCCGGATCGCGGTCGCGGCGCTGGACTCCCTGCTCGCCTCCGCGCGGGGTGCTCGCGGCGTCCGTACCGCCCGCCGCGTCCTGCCGGTGGCCGACGGACGGGCCGGGTCGCCGATGGAGTCGGTGCTTCGATGGCTGCTGCACGAGGCCGGTCTGCCGCGGCCGGCGCTGCAGCACGTGGTCCTCGACGTCACCGGCGCGCGCGTCGGCGCCGTCGACCTGGCGTGGCCCGAGCACCGTGTCATGGTCGAGTTCGACGGCGAGGTGTACCGCGACCGGCGGACCTCCGTCGACGACCTGCGTCGCCAGAACGGCCTGGTGCTCGCCGGGTGGACCGTGCTCCGCTCCAGCTCGGCCGACGTGCTGGGCCGGCCGGCGTGGGTGGTCGCACTCGCGTCCCGGCGGGTGCAGGGCAGGTCGCCTCAGCCGTAGGCGATCCGGCCGGTGACGGGGTCGAACGTGATGCTGCCGCGCTGGAAGTTCTGCCGGATCGATCCCCCGGAGCGGAACTCCCCGGTGGTGGGGTAGCCGAGCCGGCCGGCCTCCCAGCCCTGCCGCCCCCAGGCGTCCCGGATCGCGCCGGTGACGGGATGCGCCCCGGTGCTGGGGCTCCAGTAGATGCTGCCGCCCTGGAAGGCCTGGTAGCGGCCGCCGCCGGCGAGGGGGATCTCGCTGGTGGTGGGGTAGCCGAGGGAACCGGTCTCCCAGCGTTGCTGGGCCCAGGTGGCGGCGATGGCGCCGGTGACGACGTGGGCGCCGGTGGTGGGGGACCAGTAGATGGTCCCGCCCTGGAAGGCCTGGTAGCGGCCGCCGTTGCGGGCGAGGGGGATCTCGCCGGTGGTGGGGTAGCCGAGGAACCCGGCCTCCCACCCGAAGCGGGCCCAGGTACTGCCGATGGCTCCGGTGACGACGTGCGCGCCGGTGGTGGGGGACCAGTAGACGGTGCCGCCCTGGAAGGCCTGGTAACGGCCGCCGTTGCGGGCGAGGACGATCTCGCCGGTGGTCGGGTAGCCCAGGAAGCCGGCCTCCCAGCCGTACCGCCCCCAGGTCGCGGCGATCGCCCCGAACACGATGTGCGCGCCGGTCGCGGGGGACCAGTAGACGGCGCCGCCCTGGAACAGCTGGTAGCAGCCGTTGCTCCGGAGCCCGCAGATCTCGCCCGTGGTCGGATACCCGAGGAAGCCGCCCTCCCAGCCCTGCCGTGCCCACGTGGCGGCGATGGCGCCGAGGACGACGTGTGCGCCCGTGGCGGGCGACCAGTAGACGGCCCCCCGCTGGAAGAGCTGGTAGCAGCCGTCCGCGCGGAGACCGCAGATCTCGTCGGTGGTCGGGTAGCCCAAGGAGCTCAGGTAGCCCTTCACCCCGCCACGGGCGACGTAGGCGTCGTGTATCTCGCCGCTCACCCCGTGGGAACCGGTGGCGGCGCTCCAGTACACGCTGCCGCCCTCGAACGCCTGCCCGACGCCGCCCGGCAGGTCGACCTGGTCGCCGACCGGGAACCCGAGCGGGCCCTCCTCCCAGCCGATCGCGGCCCAGCCGTCCTCGATGACCGGTCGCACCACCGTGGGCCACGTGTCAGCGGACTTCCAGAGGCTGCCGTGCTCGAAGAACTGGCCGCACTCGATGTCCTGGGGCCCGCACTGCCGCGCGACGAGGGGGAACCCGAGACCGTCGACACCCCCAGCCGCGGTGTACTCCTCGGCGAAGTCCCCGACGACGGCCAACGCCTCCTCCCCGTCCTGCTGGAGGAGGAACCCGAACTCGTGGTCCTGCTGACGCCCACCCGGGATCGCGCGCTCCGCGACGGTGATCGCTCCGAGGGGGCCGAACACCGAGCCCATGTCCCGGTAGAGCCGGGCGATGGGAGTGGTGCTCGGGATGCCGTAGAACGTGCTGGAGAGGGGACTCTCCAGAGCCCCGACGACGGACACCTGGTAGCCGTACTGCCGACCGGTGACCAGGCCGGTGTCCTGGAACCGGGCCGCGGAGGTCGTGGCCACCAACGCCCCGTCCCGGTACACCCGCCACGGGCCGGTCGAGTCTCCGCCGTACCAGGTGAGGTCCAGAGCCGTCGGGTCGTCGGCTGTCTCGACGATGAGGAGCCCCGGGGCATGAGGCCGAGCATCGCGGGTGAGCGGCGCCGATCGCGGGCCTTCGAACCCACCGCCGTTCACCGCGGCGACTGCGTAGCGGTACGTCGCTGTGTCCGGGATGCCGGTGTCGGTCCAGCTCAGGTCCGTCGTGGTCGCGACTCGGATGACGGTCCCGTACTCGATGCGGTAGACGCGGTACTCGGCAGCTCGCGCTGCGGCGGTCCAGGACACCGTCGCGGTGCCCACGGTCTGGGTGAGGGCAAGGCCGGTGACCTCGGGAGGATCCACCCACAGCGTCGCCGTCACGGTGGCGGTCGACGTGTTCCCCTGGCCGTCGGAGACGGTGTAGGTGAACGCGTCCGTCCCGGTGTTCCCGAGGAACGGCTCGTAGTGGAGCTTGCCGTCCTGGAGGTAGGCGTTGCCCTTCGCGGCCGGGGTGACCGAGACGTAGCTCAGCGGGTCCCCGTCGGGGTCGCTGTCGTTCGCGAGGGCGGCCACCGGGTAGTCGATGCCACCGCTGTTCCGGTAGGTCACCGCGTCGTCGACGGCCACCGGCGGCTGGTTCACCGGCTCGGCGGAGGCCGGTGACGCCGTCAGGAGCACCAGCCCGGCGGATATGACAGCGATCAGGGGTCGCACGTGCCCTCCTCGGCAGACGGCCCGGATTCTGCAGCCGAACGCCGGACCCGTCCGTGGGCCCCGTGGCGGCATGGGCGGATGGGACGGGCGGGGGAGATGAGGGTCACCGGCGGGGCGTCGGAGGCCGCAGGGCCGCCCGGTAGCCTGGTCCCGTGCCGCGGGTGGTCGTCGACGTCGTCCTCAAGCCGGAGATCTCCGACCCCCAGGGGCAGGCGGTGCTCGGCGCCCTCGGCCGGCTGGGCCACGGCGGGGTGACCAGCGTCCGCCAGGGCAAGCACTTCGTGCTCGAGGTCGAGGGCACCCCCGACCGGGCGGAGCTGGAGCAGATCGCCGAGACGCTGCTGGCCAACCCCGTCATCGAGGACGTCGAGCTGCACCTCCCGACCGACTGAACGGAACCGAAGTGCGCATCGGTGTCATCACCTTCCCGGGCTCCCTGGACGACGTCGACGCCGCCCGAGCGGTCCGCCTGGCCGGCGGCGAGCCCGTCGCGCTGTGGCACGGCGACCACGACCTGAAGGACGTCGACGCCGTCGTCCTCCCCGGCGGCTTCTCCTACGGCGACTACCTGCGGGCCGGGGCCATCGCCGCCCGCTCGCCGCTGATGCAGGACGTCGTGGCGGCCGCCCGCACCGGGCTGCCCGTGCTCGGCATCTGCAACGGCTTCCAGGTGCTCTGCGAGGCCGGCCTCCTGCCCGGTGCGCTGCACCGCAACGCCCACCTGCACTTCCGCAACCGCGACCAGCAGCTGCGGATCGAGCGCGCCGACACCGCGTGGACGTCGTCGTACGGGGCGGGCCAGACGATCGTCGTCCCGGTGAAGAACGGCGAGGGCCGCTACGTCGCCGCGCCGGCCGACCTCGAGCGACTCGAGGGCGAGGGGCGGGTCGCCGTCCGCTACGTCGGGGGCAACCCGAACGGCAGCCTCAACGACATCGCCGGGGTGACCAGCGAGAACGGCCGCGTCGTCGGCCTCATGCCGCACCCCGAGCACGCGGTGGAGGACCTCACCGGCCCGAGCACCGACGGCCTGGGCTTCTTCACCAGCGTCCTGACGGCGGTCGTGGCGGCGTGAGGGTCGACACCGTCGAGGTCGCCGCGGAGACGCCGGACGACGCGCAGCCCTTCGCCGAGCTGGGCCTGAAGGCCGACGAGTACGCGCGGATCCGAGAGATCCTCGGCCGCCGGCCCACCACCGCCGAGCTGGCCATGTACTCGGTCATGTGGAGCGAGCACTGCTCCTACAAGAGCTCCAAGGTGCACCTGCGCCGATTCGGTGACCTGCCGCGCAGCGAGGCGCTGCTGGTCGGCATCGGCGAGAACGCCGGCGTGGTCGACGTCGGCGACGGCTACGCGGTCACCTTCAAGGTCGAGTCGCACAACCACCCGAGCTACGTCGAGCCCTACCAGGGTGCGGCCACGGGCGTCGGCGGCATCGTCCGCGACATCCT
Organism: Trujillonella endophytica; assembly: GCF_019799905.1. Classification (GTDB taxonomy): domain Bacteria; phylum Actinomycetota; class Actinomycetes; order Mycobacteriales; family Geodermatophilaceae; genus Trujillonella; species Trujillonella endophyticus_A. Next base: position 549,107 of record NZ_JABGCI010000001.1, read on the forward strand.
CACCATGGGCGCCCGCCCGATCGCCGTCATGGACTCGCTGCGCTTCGGCCGCGCCGACGCCCCCGACACCGCACGGGTGCTGCCCGGCGTCGTCGCCGGGGTCGGCGGCTACGGCAACTGCCTCGGCCTGCCCAACATCGGCGGCGAGCTGCTGTTCGACGAGTGCTACGCGGGCAACCCGCTGGTCAACGCCCTGTGCGTCGGCGTCATGCGGCACGAGGACGTGCACCTGGCCAAGGCCGAGGGCGCCGGCAACAAGGTGATCCTGTTCGGCGCCCGCACCGGCGGCGACGGCATCGGCGGCGTGAGCGTGCTGGCGTCGGAGTCCTTCGACGAGACCGGCCCGGCGAAGCGGCCCAGCGTGCAGGTCGGCGACCCCTTCACGGAGAAGCTGCTCATCGAGGCCTGCCTCGAGATCTTCGCCGCCGACCTGGTCACCGGCATCCAGGACCTCGGTGGGGCCGGCCTCTCCTGCGCCACCTCCGAGCTGGCCAGCGCCGGCACCGGCGGCATGCACGTCGACCTCGACCGGGTGCCGCTGCGCGACAGCACGCTGACCCCGGCCGAGATCCTGATGAGCGAGTCGCAGGAGCGCATGTGCGCGATCGTCGAGCCGGCCAAGGTCGACGCCTTCCTCGCCGTCTGCCGCAAGTGGGACGTCCTGGCCGCCGTCATCGGTGAGGTCACCGACGGCGACCGGCTGACCGTCGACTGGCACGGCGAGCGGATCGTCGACGTCCCGCCGCGCACCGTCGCGCACGAGGGCCCGGTCTACGAGCGGCCCATGGCCCGCCCCGCCGACCTCGACGCCCTGCAGGCCGACGACGCCGCCCGGCTGCCCCGCCCGGGCACCCCGGCGGAGCTGCAGGCGCACTGGCTCGCCGTCGTCGCCAGCCCCGACGGCGCCGACAAGACCTGGGTCACCGAGCAGTACGACCGCTACGTCCGCGGCAACACCGTGCTGGCGCAGCCCGAGGACGCGGGCGTCGTCCGCATCGACGAGGAGACCCACCGCGGCATCGCGCTGGCGCTGGACGGCAACGCCCGCTTCGCCCGGCTCGACCCCTACGCCGGAGCGCAGCTCAACCTCGCCGAGGCCTACCGCAACGTCGCCGTCTCCGGCGCCGCGCCGCTGGCGGTCACCAACTGCCTGAACTTCGGCTCCCCGGAGAACCCCGAGGTCATGTGGCAGTTCGCCGAGGCCGTCCGCGGTCTCGCCGACGCCTGCCGCGAGCTGGGCCTCCCGGTCACCGGCGGCAACGTCAGCCTCTACAACCAGACCGGCGACGTCGCCATCAACCCCACCCCGGTCATCGGCGTGCTCGGCGTGCACGACGACGTCCGCCGCCGCGTGCCCACGGGCTGGCGGGCCGCGGGGGAGACCGTGCTGCTGCTGGGCGCCACCCGCGAGGAGCTCGGCGGCTCCGCCTGGGCGAGCGTCGTGCACGGCCACCTCGGCGGCCGCCCGCCGGCGGTCGACCTGGCGGCCGAGCGCGCCCTGGGCGAGCTGCTCGCCGCGCTCGCCCGCGAGGGTCAGGTGACCTCCGCGCACGACCTGGCCGACGGCGGCCTGGCGCAGGTCCTGGCCGAGTCCGCGCTGCGGTACGGCGTCGGTGCCGCGGTGACCCTGGACGGCGACCCGTTCGTGGCGCTGTTCAGCGAGTCCGCGGCCCGCGCCGTGGTGACGACGACCGACCCCGAGGCCGTGCGCGCCACCGCCGAGTGGGCCGGCGTCCCGGTGACCGAGCTGGGCACGACGGGCGGCGACGCACTCGTCGTCGACGGCCTCCCCGAGCTGCCGCTCGCCGAGCTCCGCGCGGCGTGGACGGCGACCCTGCCGGCGCTGTTCGGGCACCCGGAGACGGCGACCGGTCAGGCGGCCGGCGCCGTTCCCGCCGGAACCGTCCCGACCAGCTGATGGCCGGCACGGCCCCGATCCCCGCCGAGGAGCTGCGCGCCGCCGTCGCCGCGGTCCGGCCCTGGCTGGCCGGAGACGCCGAGCAGCCCCCGCGGGCGGTGCTCGGCGCGGCGGTGAAGACGAGCACCCGCTGGCTGGCCCAGCAGGTGCCCGGCCGGTCGGTGGAGCTGCGGGTGCCCCCGCACGTCGCCGTCCAGCTCGTCCCCGGGCCGCGGCACACCCGCGGGACGCCGCCCAACGTCATCGAGACCGACGCGGCCACCTGGCTGCGGCTGGCCACCGGCGCCACCACGTGGGCCGAGGCCGTCGCCGAGGGCCGGGTCGTCGCCAGCGGCAACCGCGCCGACCTGGCCGAGCACCTCCCCCTGCGCCCCCTGCGCTGACCGCCTGCCGAGATCTGCACAGTGGTCGCCATCAGGCCCTGATGGCGACCACTGTGCAGATCTCGTCGAGGCGACCGGCATGCTCGGGGCCCGGAGCGGGCGGTCGGCCGGTTCTCGACGGAGGTGTCATGGAGGCGTCGTTCACGCCGGACGGCGACCGGCTGGTGCCGTCGGCGTCCGCGCGGAGTCCCTGGTCGGACGCGATGGTCAACGGCCACCACGTGGGCGGGCTCGTCGCGTGGGGCGTCCAGCGCGACAGCCCGGACCCCCAGCTCCAGGTCTCCCGGCTGACCGTCGACATGGTCCGCCCGGTGCCCATGCGCCCGCTGCGGGTGCTCCCCCGGCGGGTCCGGGACGGGCGGCGGTTGCGCGCCGTCGACGTCAGCGTCGTCGACGGCGACGTCGAGGTCGCCCGCGGGTCGGCGCTGCTGCTCCGCCGCTCCGAGCACCCCGAGGGGGAGCCCTGGGCGCCGGCGGAGTGGGACGCGCCCCCGCCGGAGGCGATCGAGGGGGCGGGCGGCGGGCCGATGTCGTTCGAGATCCGGCAGATCGCCGACTGGAACGGCGCTCCTGGACGGGTCTGGCTGCGCGAGCGGGTCGAGTTCGTGGCCGGGCAGCCGCTCACCCCGCTGCTGCGGGCCGCCCTGATGGCCGACTTCGCCAGCCCGCTGGCCAACTCCGGCGGGGACGGGCTGGAGTTCATCAACGCCGACGTGACGATGTACCTGGCCCGGGACCCCCGCGGGGAGTGGATCGGCATGGAGTCCGCCGGGCACGTCGGCGCCGGGGGTGTCGCGCTCGGGACGTCGTGGATGTACGACCGCGACGGCCGGATCGGGCACTGCGTCACCGCCGCCCTGCCCGACCCGCGGGTCCAGCACCGCTACGCCCGGCCGGCCGGGGAGCGGTGACCCGTGCTCAGCCCCCGGTGAACAGGTCGAACGCCGTCTTCACGGTCTGGTAGAGCCCGTACGCCAGCGGGACGCCGACCAGCGTCCAGGCGAACGCGATCAGGCCGGTCGGGGTGTGCGTGGGCCGCTGGCCGTCCTGCGTGGACATCGGCGTGCTCATCGGGCGGCGCTCCGCTCGGGGATCGGGGCGCCCTCGGCGCCGGGGGACGACGTCGGCTCGTGCCACTTCGCGGCGACCGGCTTGACGAGCAGGTTCGCCACGAACCCGATCGCCAGCAGGCCGACCATGATGAACAGCGCCGGCCGGTAGTTGCCGGCCTGCAGCGTGCCCGGCTCGCCCTGGGTGTCCAGGACGCCGTTGACGATCAGCGGGCCGGCCACGCCGGCGGCGGACCACGCGGTGAGCAGCCGGCCGTGGATGGCGCCCACCTGGAAGGTGCCGAACAGGTCGCGCAGGTAGGCCGGGACCGTGGCGAACCCGCCGCCGTAGAACGAGATGATCACCGCGGCGAGCAGCACGAACAGCCAGGTGGCGCTGCTGCCGACCGTGGCCAGGCCGATGTACAGCAGCAGCCCGACGCCGAGGTAGATCATGTAGTTGGGCTTGCGGCCGAGGAAGTCTGAGGTCGAGGACCAGACGAACCGGCCCGCCATGTTGAACAGCGACAGGACGCCGACGAAGCCGGTCGCGGCGGCCAGGGCGACCGACGAGTTGCCCTCGTCGTCCCGGAAGAAGTCCTGGATCATCGGGCTCGCCTGCTCGAGGATGCCGATCCCGGCGGTGACGTTGCAGAACAGCACCACCCACAGCAGCCAGAACTGCGGCGTCTTGATGGCGTTGGCCGCCGAGACGCTCTCGGTGGTGACCAGGGCCTTCTGCTTCACCGACGACGGGTCCCAGCCGTCGGGCTTCCAGCCCTCGGCCGGGACCCGGATGATCGTCGCGCCGAACAGCATGAAGACCAGGTAGACCAGACCGAGGGTGAGGAAGAGCAGCGCGACGGCGTTGCCGGCGGGGACGGTGCCGGCGGTGCCGTCGTAGTCCGGGTCGTAGAGGTCCATCAGCTGCCGGGACAGCGGGGACGCGATCAGCGCGCCGCCGCCGAAGCCCATGATCGCCATCCCGGTGGCCAGGCCCGGCCGGTCGGGGAACCACTTGATCAGCGTGGACACCGGCGAGATGTAGCCGATGCCCAGGCCGATGCCGCCGATGACGCCGTAGCCCAGGTAGAGCAGCCACAGCTGCTGGGTGGCGATGCCGAGTGCGCCGACCAGGAACCCGGTCGACCAGCACACCGCCGAGACGAACATGGCCGCGCGGGGACCGTTGCGGTCGACCCACGTGCCGAAGACCGCGGCGGACAGGCCCAGCATGACGATCGCGATCGAGAAGACGATGCCGATCGCCGTCTGGCTGACCTGGAAGTCCTCGACCAGGGCCGTCTTGTAGACGCTCGTCGCGTAGGCCTGCCCGATGCACAGGTGGACGGCGAGCGCGGCCGGCGGGATCAGCCACCGGTTGAAGCCCGGGCGGGCGACGATGCGCTCGCGGGCCAGGAAGCTCGGCACTGCCACGAGCGGACCTCCGCTGGTCGGGCCCGGGAGCCGGGCGCGGACGACGTGACGACGGTCACGGGCCGCCAGGGACGCTACGTCCGCCGTCGGCACCTCGCCTGTCGAACCTGGTGCACCACTCGGTCGTGCACGATGTCTCCTGCGGGTCCGTGCGGAGAGGCCGGGGGAGGAGTCGCCTTCTAGGCTCGCGCCATGGCCTACGAGGTGAAGGGCGTCGTCGCCCGCAGCAAGGGCGCTCCCGTCAGCATCGAGACGATCCTGGTTCCGGACCCGGGTCCGGGGGAGGCGGTCGTCGACGTCCAGGCGTGCGGGGTCTGCCACACCGACCTGCACTACCGCGAGGGCGGGATCAACGACGACTTCCCCTTCCTGCTCGGCCACGAGGCCGCCGGCACGGTCGCGGCGGTCGGCGAGGGCGTCACGAACGTCGCCGTCGGTGACTTCGTCGTCCTCAACTGGCGGGCGGTGTGCGGGCAGTGCCGGGCCTGCCTCAAGGGCGAGCCGCAGTACTGCTTCGCCACCCACAACGCCGCGCAGAAGATGACGCTGGCCGACGGCACGGAGCTGTCGCCGGCGCTGGGCATCGGCGCGTTCGTGGAGAAGACGCTGGTCCACTCCGGCCAGTGCACCAAGGTCGACCCGCAGGCCCCGGCCACCGCCGCCGGCCTGCTGGGCTGCGGCGTGATGGCCGGCGTCGGCGCCGCCATCAACACCGGCGGCGTGCGCCGGGGCGAGTCGGTCGCGGTGTTCGGCTGCGGCGGCGTCGGCGACGCCGCGATCGCCGGGGCCAAGCTCGCCGGGGCGAGCACGATCGTCGCCGTCGACATCGACGACCGGAAGCTGGAGTGGGCGCGGCAGTTCGGCGCCACCCACACGGTCAACAGCAAGGAGACCGACGCGGTCGAGGCGATCAAGGCCGCCACCGGCGGCTTCGGGGTGGACGTCGCCATCGACGCCGTGGGCCACCCGAAGGTCTTCGAGCAGGCCTTCTACGCCCGCGACCTCGCCGGCCGGGTCGTGCTCGTCGGCGTCCCCACGCCGGACATGACGATCGAGCTGCCCCTGATCGAGGTCTTCGGCCGCGGTGGGGCGCTCAAGTCCTCCTGGTACGGCGACTGCCTGCCCAGCCGCGACTTCCCGATGCTGGTCGACCTGTACCTCCAGGGCCGCTTCCCGCTGGAGGACTTCGTCTCCGAGACCATCGGCCTGGACAGCGTCGAGAGCGCCTTCGAGAAGATGCACTCCGGCGAGGTCCTGCGCTCGGTCGTGGTGTTCTGAGCATGGCCGCGAAGACGACGCGCGAGAGAGCATCGCAGCGAGGAACGAGCGAGGAGCGGAACGAGCGGGGAGTCGAGCAGTGAGCAGAGCGCGCATCGACAAGACCGTCATCAGCGGCGTCTTCAGCCTCGACGGGCAGGACTTCGACGTCGACAACAACGTCTGGCTCGTCGGGGACGACGACGAGGTGCTCGTCATCGACGCGCCGCACCGTCCCGAGCCGATCGTCGAGGCGGTCGGTGGGCGGAAGGTCGCCGGGATCGTGCTCACCCACGGGCACAACGACCACATCACCGCCGCCGTGGCGCTGCGCGAGGCCGTCGACGCCCCGATCTGGTTCCCCGCCGCGGACCGGATGCTGTGGGACATGGTCTACGGCGCCGCCCAGCCTGCCGCCGATCCCGACCGCGACCTCACCGAGGGGACGACGTTCCGGATCGCCGGCAGCTCCCTCGTCGCCCTGCACACGCCCGGGCACTCCCCGGGCAGCACCTGCCTGCACTCGGCCGACCTGAACACCGTGTTCACCGGCGACACGCTGTTCTGCGGCGGACCCGGCGCCACCGGCCGGTCGTTCAGCGACAAGCCGACGATCCTGACCTCCATCCGGTCGAAGCTGCTCACGCTGCACGGCGACACCGTGGTCCGCACCGGGCACGGCGACGACACGACCATCGCCGCGGAACTGCGCACGGTGCACTAGGCGGGCACGGGGCGACACGGGGTACGAGCGGGCGGGGGAGCGGTGCACGCGGCATCCGCCGACGAAGCCGGCACGGCGGACCGGCGCCGCGGGGGACGGCACCGGGCTCCGGAGCCGCCGGTCGCCGAGCCTCCGCCGGTCTGGCGCCCTCCGTCGGTCGCCGGGCCGGTGCGGACCCGTGCCGACCGGGCGGACGGTCCCCTGCAGCCCGGGCGCTGGCTGGCCTGGATGCTCGCCGGGTTCGTCGTCGTCGGTGGGGGCCTGGTCGCCGGCTACGCCGCGCTCGGCGACTCCCCCGGCACGTCGGCGGGCGCGGCGACGGGCCCCGGCGGGGGCCGGCCGTCGGCGGGCGGGAGCGTTCCGCCCGGTGGCGTCGCGTCCCGGCTGCCGGCTCCCGTCGTCCCGCCGTGCGACGGCTCGTACGTGCTGGTCGTCGGCAGCGTGACCACGCCGGTCGGCTACCAGGAGGCGGTGGTCCGGCTGCTGGACGCCACTCCCGGCGCGCAGTGGTTCACCACCGAGGGCACGTGCGGGTCGCTGCGCGACCGGTCGGACGACGGGACGCTGATCCACACCGTCTACCTCGGGCCGTTCCCGACCGCGGACGCGGCGCTGTCGGCCTGCTCAGCGGGCCCGCCGGACGCCTACGCCCGACGTCTGGACGACGGCGCCGGGACCGCCGGTGGCGTCGTGACCTGCGGCTGAGCCGACGCGCCGCGTAGGCGACGCGCCCGGGATGTGGTGTGGATCCCCCTGTCGGGGACCCGTGGCAGGCGGCGCACCGGTACTCTCGCACGAGTGCCTCGCGGAGACGGACGGCTGACGCACGACCTCGATCCCCAATCCCCCGGACCCCAGGACGCCTGCGGCGTCTTCGGTGTCTGGGCGCCGGGTGAGGAGGTCGCGAAGCTCGCCTACTTCGGCCTCTACGCCCTCCAGCACCGCGGGCAGGAGGCGGCGGGCATCGCGGTCTCCGACGGCGCCTCGGTCGTCGTCTACAAGGACCTCGGCCTGGTCAGCCAGGTGTTCGACGAGGCCACGCTCGGCAGCCTGCGCGGCCACCTCGCCGTCGGCCACACCCGGTACTCGACCACCGGCTCGTCCACGTGGGAGAACGCCCAGCCCACGTTCCGGACGACCGACGCCGGCACCGGCCTGGCGCTGTGCCACAACGGCAACCTGGTCAACACCGCCGAGCTGGCCAGCACGGCGGCCGACGCCGGGGTGAAGGGCGCGTTCACCGCGAGCACCGACTCCGACCTCGTCACCTCGCTCATCGCCGCCCGGCCGGACCTCTCCGTCGAGGCCGCGGCGATGGAGGTGCTGCCGCAGCTGCGCGGCGCCTTCAGCCTCACGTTCATGGACGAGGACACCCTCTACGCCGCTCGTGACCCGCAGGGCGTGCGGCCGCTCGTGCTGGGCCGGCTGGAGCGGGGCTGGGTGGTGGCCAGCGAGACCGCCGCGCTGGACATCGTCGGCGCCTCGGTGGTGCGCGAGGTCGAGCCCGGCGAGCTGATCGCCATCGACGGCAACGGCCTGCGCAGCCAGCACTTCGCCGCCGCCGACCCCAAGGGCTGCGTCTTCGAGTACGTCTACCTGGCCCGGCCCGACACCACCATCAGCGGCCGCGGCGTGCACGCCGCCCGGGTGGAGATCGGCCGCCGGCTGGCCAGGGAGCACCCGGCCGAGGCCGACCTCGTCATCCCGGTCCCGGAGTCCGGCACGCCGGCCGCGGTGGGCTACGCCGAGGCCAGCGGCATCCCCTACGGCCTGGGGCTGGTCAAGAACTCCTACGTGGGCCGCACGTTCATCCAGCCCTCGCAGACGATCCGCCAGCTGGGCATCCGGCTGAAGCTCAACCCGCTGCGCGACGTCATCCGGGGCAAGCGACTGGTCGTCGTCGACGACTCGATCGTCCGCGGCAACACCCAGCGGGCGCTCATCCGGATGCTCCGCGAGGCCGGCGCGGTCGAGGTCCACGTCCGGATCTCCTCGCCCCCGGTCAAGTGGCCCTGCTTCTACGGCATCGACTTCGCCAGCCGCGCCGAGCTCGTCGCGAACGGCCTGGACGTCGACGGCGTGCGCGCCTCGATCAACGCCGACTCCCTCGGCTACGTCTCCGAGGCGGGGCTGATCGCTGCGACCGAGCAGCCGGCCAACCGGCTGTGCACGGCCTGCTTCACCGGCCGGTACCCGATCGAGCTGGGCGAGGTCGACGTCCTCGGCAAGCACGTGCTCGAGGGCATCGGGCGGACGCCGATGCCGCGCGACCTCCCCGCCCCCCACGACGCGCAGCGCGCCGTCACGGGCTGGACCGGCCAGCAGGCCGGCAGTGCGACCGTGCCCGGTGGCGCGGACGACGCCCTGCGCCGGCCGTGAGCGCCCCGAGCGGCAGCGAGCGGCGGTTCACCTACGCCGACAGCGGCGTCGACATCGACGCGGGCGAGCGCGCCGTCACGCTGATGCGCAGCGCGGTCGAGCGCACCAACCGGCCGGAGGTCGTCGGCGGCCTCGGCGGCTTCGCGGGGCTGTTCGCGCTGGACGTCGCCAAGTACCGGCGGCCGCTGCTGGCGTCGTCCACCGACGGCGTCGGCACCAAGATCGCGCTGGCCCGGCAGCTGGACCGGCACGACACCGTCGGCATCGACCTGGTCGCGATGGTCGTCGACGACCTGGTCGCCTGCGGCGCCGAGCCGCTGTTCCTCCAGGACTACGTCGCCTGCGGCCGGGTGGTGCCCGAGCGCATCGCCGCGATCGTCACCGGCATCGCCGAGGGCTGCACGCGCGCCGGCGCCGCGCTGGTCGGCGGGGAGACCGCCGAGCACGGCGACGTCATGGCGCCCGAGGACTACGACCTGGCGGCCACCGCGGTCGGCGTGGTCGAGGCCGACGCCGTGCTCGGGCCCGAGCGCGTACGGCCGGGGGACGTCGTGGTCGCGATGGCATCCTCCGGCTTCCACTCCAACGGCTACTCGCTCGTCCGGAGGGTCGTGGCCCAGGCCGGGCTGGACCTCACCGGCACCCCCGCCGGCCTGGACCGGCCGCTGGGCGACGCGCTGCTCGAGCCGACGCGCATCTACGCGCTCGACTGCCTCGCGCTGGTCGGGGAGCTCGGCAGCGACGGCGTGCACGCGTTCGCGCACATCACCGGCGGTGGCCTGGCCGGCAACACGGTGCGGGTCGTGCCCGACGGCGCCGAGGCGGTGCTCGACCGCGCGACCTGGGCGCTGCCGGGCGCGGTGCAGCTGCTGGAGGAGTACGGCGTGCCGCGCGAGGAGTCCGAGCGCGCGTTCAACTGCGGGGTCGGCATGGTCGCCGTGGTGTCCGCCGAGGAGGCCGACCGCGCCGTCGCGCTGCTGACCGGCCGCGGCGTCCCGGCGTGGATCGCCGGCACGATCGGCGAGACCCCCGGGCAGCCCGCGGCCGCCCGCCTGGTGGGCACCTACCGCTGACCCGGCGGGCGACTCCGCGGAGTCGCCGGCGCAGGCGCGCGGAGTTGTCCCGCGGAGGAGTGCGCTCCCGCCCGGTGCACGGGGGCGGAGCCGCCCCGTTCCGGGCAGCACGACGGCACCGCCGCCCCAGGGAGGGGTGGCGGTGCGTCGTCGGGCTGGGACCGCGTCAGACGCCGCTCAGCGGCTGGCGGCCCAGTCGTCGTCCGAGTCGTCGTCCGCCCAGCGGTCGGCGTACTCGTCGTCCTCGTCCTCGTCGTCGTCCTTCGCCGCAGGAGACGGCGTGTAGGTCGACGGAGAGCCGGCCAGTTCGCGCTGGAGCGCGGAGAGGTCGGTGTTGGGTGAGCTGTACTTGAGCTCACGGGCCACGCGTGTCTGCTTGGCCTTCGCTCGGCCGCGCCCCATCGGCTCGACCCCCTCGTTACGGAGTACGGGAGCCCAGCTCCGGGCTGAGCGGCCCGCGTGGCGACCCCGACTGAGTGACTGTGTCTCGGCCAACCTTACGACACGCATCGACGGCGGGCACACGTCCTCCCCTCCCGTCGCCCGTCCGGGGGTGCGGTGTGACCGGCGCCTCCGCCCCCGACGTCGTCAGGGGGCTCCTGCATGTGATCCACTTCACTCCGAGGGTCCGGCTCGGCAGGACAGGCACCGCGTTCCCGCCGGCCCCGACCACCGACGCCGCCGCCGGTGCGGCCACTGGACGGAGGGCCGCGGCCCGATGACGACGACGGACAGCACCCGGGTCTGCCCGGTCGGCACCGAGACCGTGCGGGAGGGAGCGCCACCGCGGCCGGTCGTCCGGCTCGACCCGCACCTGCCCGCGTTCTGCGCGAACGTCCACGCGATCTACGACGAGCTGGTCGAGGAGCACCCGGTCGTGTGGTCGACGACCAACGGCGGCTTCTGGATGCTCACCGGCTACCGGCCGGTCTACGAGGCGACGAGGGACGACGGCCTGTTCACCTGTTCGAGCGGGGTCGGCCTGCCGCGCGACGGCGAGGAGCACGCCCTCCCGCCGGGGACCGGACCGATCCCGATCGAGACGGACCCGCCGTACACGCAGCAGTACCGCAAGGCGGCCCTGGGGCCGCTGTCGCCCCGCTCGGTCGCCGGGATGGAGCCGGCGATCCGCGCGATGGCCGACGAGTTCGTCGACGCGTTCATCGAGGAGGGGCGGGCCGACCTCGTCCAGCAGCTGTCGACACCGCTGCCCGCGCGGGTCACCCTGCGCCTGCTGGGGATGGACGAGTTCCGCTGGGCCGAGTGGGTGCGGTGGATCCACGCGATCATCCACGGCACCGCGGAGGAGGGCCGGGAGGCCCAGGGGGCGGTGTTCGCACACGTCGCCGCCGAGATCCAGGCGCGCACGGCGGACCCCCGCGGCGTCGACGACCTGCTCACCTCGATCATCGGCTGCCAGGTGGACGGCGAGCCGATCGGCTTTGCCGAGCAGGTCCGCTACGTCTTCCTCGTCCTGCTGGGCGGGATGGACACCACCAGCGGGCTCACCGGCAACGCCCTCGTGCACCTGGGCCGCGACGACGCCCTGCGGGACCGGCTCCGCGACGACCGCGGCCTCCTGCCGACCGCGACCGAGGAGTTCCTGCGGATCGGCACGCCGACGCAGGGCCAGGCGCGGACGCTGTCGCGGGACGCCGAGTTCCACGGTCAGCAGTTGCGCGCCGGCGAGCGCGTCCTGGTCCTGTGGGCGGCGGCGAACCGCGATCCGGCCGAGTTCCCCGAGCCGCACCGCGTCGACCTCGAGCGCCGGCCGAACCGGCACCTGGCCTTCGGTGTGGGGACGCACCGCTGCCTCGGGTCGAACCTGGCCCGCACGATGTTCCAGGTGATGCTCGACGTCGTCCTCGACCGGCTGCCGGACTTCGAGATCACGGTCGACGAGGTCCCGCGCTTCGCCGACGCGTGCAACGTCTACGCGCCGACGAGCCTGCCCGTCCGGTTCCCTCCCGGTCCGCGGAAGGGCACCCCGAGCTCCTAGCGCGCCTCGAGCGGCTCAGCGCGGCAGGCGGATGGTGGCCAGCCGGCCGACCGAGCGCATGCGCTCCTCGGCCATCCGGTCGGCGGCCACGGCGGGGGAGACCCCGTCGGCCTCGGCCGCCTGCAGGACGCGCAGCGTGACGTGCCGGTCGTCGCGCTGGTCAACCGGCCCCGGCTGCTGTCCCCGAACGGGGAGACCGAGCTGACCGACATCATCCCGATCACGGACGCCGCCTCGAAGGTCTTCACCGACTTGCTGGTCACCAGCGAATACGCGGCAGCCCCTCGCCGCTCAGGCCGCCCTCACCGGCAAACTCGCCGACCCCACCGACCTGCCGTTCACCGAGGACCTGCTCGACGACGACGGGCTCGTCGACGAGACCAAGGTGCAGACGGCCGTCGACGACCTCATCAAGCGCAAGCCGCACCTCGCAGCGCGCCGACCGACCGGTGACGTCGGACAGGGTGCGCGGCCCGAGGTCCCCGAGATCGGCCTCGGCGCGCTGCTTCGGCGTGGCGCTTGACTGAGAGGCCTACGTCTCCGCGTTCACCTCGTAGACCTTGACGTCCTGGATCTCGACTGGGTCGTCATCCCCAGCGGAGACCATGCCCGCCATTCCCTGGGCCTGGTCCGCGGACTCGAACACCATGAGTCCGTGTCCGGTCTCGGTGTCGCCGAACCACGTTCCCCTGACCAAGCCCGGAACCCCCTTGACTTCCGGGACCACGTTCGACTGCAACAACCGCATGGCGTCATCGTGACGACCTGGCTTGATCCGCACCTTCACCAGCACCGCATACATGACGGCCCCCTCGCCGCTTGGAGAGGGGAAGCGTGTTCCTGCCGAACAGGTGCGGCAAGAGCCGTTCCGCCCTGGTCGTCGTGTCAAAACGATCTTGAGGCCGGGAGCCTCGACGCACACGGACGGCCGGGAGCCCGAGATCCCCACACCGGATCTTCGTCTGGAGCTCTCATGGCCTCGTCCACCGTCACCGCCCCTGAGCTGACTCAGGAGCAGGTGCAGCGCATCCTCGTCAAGCCGCTGGAGGCCGCCTCGGTCTTCCTGTCCGCCGGCCCCCGCATCTTCGACGTCACCGCCGCCGGTGTCGTCCGCATCCCCAAGCTCGTCGGCATGACTGCGCCCGCGTGGCACGGCGAGAACGAACTCATCACCGAGGTCGACCCCGACTTCGATGAGGTCACGCTGCTCGACGGCGTCAAGAGCGTTAAGAGCATCACCCGCTTCTCCAACGAGCTGGCCCGGTCCTCGGTCGTCGCGCTCGACGCGGCCCTGCGGACAAGATGGTGCTCGACGTCGCGGCCGAGATCGACGAGGCCTTCATCAACGGCAGCGGCACCGGCGGCGTCCCCCGCGGACTGCTGAACTACACCGGCGTCCAGGCGATCACCGCCGTCGGCGCGCTCAGCCTCGACGACCTGCTCGACGCCATCGCGCTGATGTACACCGCGAACGTGGACACCGCCCGGCTGCGCTGGCTGATGCCGTCGCGGACGTTCATCGCCCTGCGGAAGCTGGAGGACGGCAACCCGAACTACCTCCTTCAGCCCGACGCGACCGCGGACGTCACCTTCCGGCTGCTCGGCATCCCGGTCGTGTCACCAACCGGATCCCCACCAACGGCGGCGCCGGCACCGACGAGGGCTCGGTCGTGCTCGCTGACTCCTCCCAGATCGCCGTCGCCCGCGACCTCGCGCCGAGCGTCAAGCTGCTCGACCAGACCTACGCCGACTTCGACCAGCAGGCCATCCGCGTCGTCGCCCGGTACGACGCCGCGCCGCTGAACCCCTCGGCCATCGTCGTCCTCCGCGGTGTGACGTCGTGACCTGGGTCAAGGTCGTCCACGGGCAGGCCGTGAACCACGACGGCCAGTACCTCGAAGGCGGCTCGCTGCTCAACGTCGAGGACCGGCTCGCGGCCAAGTGGCTCGAACGGCAGGTCATCCAGTCGGCGACGGCGCCGGCCAGGAAGACAGCCAAGAGCTAGCGGCGTCAACGTCACCCCCGGTGCTCGTCACGGTCCACTCGGGGGAGCGAAGGTGTCGAGGGCTGTGCCTCCTGTGCCCATAGACGCGCCTGCGCCCGCACACGCAGCGGCCCCGGTCGGGATCACGGCCGGGGGCGCTGCCCCGTGCGACGCCCTCCCGAATCTCTCAGCTCAGCGCGGCAGGCGGATGGTGGCCAGCCGGCCGACCGAGCGCATGCGCTCCTCGGCCATCCGGTCGGCGGCCACGGCGGGGGAGACCCCGTCGGCCTCGGCCGCCTGCAGGACGCGCAGCGTGACGTCGAAGATGCCGGCCGCCCGCGCCTCGGCCCGCGCGAACGAGAAGCCGTGCCGCTCGTCCTCCACCTGGATGACGCCGCCGGCGTTCACCAGGTAGTCGGGCGCGTAGAGGATCCCCCGGCGGGTGAGCAGGTCGGGCGTCCCGTCGTGCGCGAGCTGGTTGTTCGCCCCGCCGCAGACGATCTCCGCCTCGAGGACCGCGACCGTCTCGTCGTCGAGGGCGCCACCGAGGGCGCAGGGCGCGTACACGTCGGCCGGGGTGCGGACCAGGGTGGCGGTGTCGGCCACGGCGTCCACGTCGGGATGGCGGGCCAGCACCCGCTCGACGGCGCCGGCGTCCACGTCGGTGACGACGACGTCGGCGCCGTCCTCGACGAGGCGGTCGACCAGCCAGCTGCCGACCTTGCCGACCCCGGCGACGGCGACCGTGCGGCCGGCCAGGCTCGGCTTCCCCCAGCGGTGCTGGGCCGCGGCCCGCATCCCCTGGAAGACGCCGTAGGCGGTGAGCACCGAGGAGTCCCCGCAGCCGCCCATGGCCAGCGAGCGACCGTGGGCGAACCGCGTCTCGCGGGCGACGACGTCCAGGTCGGCGTTGTACGTCCCGACGTCGCAGGCGGTCAGGTAACGGCCGCCGAGGGACTCGACGAACCGCCCGTACGCGCGCAGCAGCGCCTCGGTCTTGTCGGTGCGCGGATCACCGATGATCACGCCCTTGCCGCCGCCGAGGTCCAGGCCGGCCAGGCTGTTCTTGTAGGCCATGGCCTTGGACAGCGCCAGGGCGTCGGCGACCGCGGCCTCCTCGCCGGCGTACGGGTGGAACCGGGTGCCGCCGAGGGCGGGGCCCAGTGCCGTCGAGTAGATCGCGATGACCGCGCGCAGGCCCGACTCCGGGTCGGAGCAGAAGACCACCTGTTCGTGACCGGAGCCGAAGACGTCCACCCGCCCAGCGTAGGTGTGACGAGACGGTCCTCACGTTCGGGGAGAAAACCGGCCGAGAGCTCTCAAGGTCACTCACCCGGGTGACGAAAAGAGGAGGGACAGGAGTGATGCGGTGCGGCTCCCGTGACGAGACGTCACAGGAACGATGCCGGACCCGGCTCCACGCCGACCCTCTTCCCCAGGGAGCGACAGCATGCTGCAGAGCCCCGCCCGTCGCCGGACGCAGGTGATCCGGACCAGCGCCGGCCGCCGTCCGCGCGGCCTGCGCCTCGCGCTCGCCGGGCTCCTCGCGTCGGCGGCGCTCATCGGGTCCGCGGGCCCCGCGCTGGCCGTGCCCGCCCCGCCGCCGAACCCCACCGACGGCCAGATCTCCGACGCCCGGGCCGCCCAGGACGCCGCCGCGGCCGAGGTGGGCCGCATCGCCGCCCTCGTGGCCGGTGCCGAGGCCGAGCTCGACCGGCTGACCGTGCTGGCGGAGGCCGCGGGCACGGACTACCTGGTCGCCGAGGAGGCCGCGATGGCCGCCCAGGCCGCCGCCGACGAGGCGGCCGCCCAGCTGCAGGTGGCCGCCGAGGCCGTCGCGGCCGCGCGCTCGCGCATCGGCGACTTCGCCCGGACCAGCTACATGAACGGCAGCCAGCTCACCACCACCCACGCCCTGCTCGACGCCGAGGGACCGGCGGAGCTGATCCAGCGTGCGGCTCTGCTGGAGTTCGTCGGCGACACCCAGGTCGAGGTCCTGGACACCCTCGAGGTGGCCCGCGTGCATCAGGCCAACGCCGAGTCCGCCGCCCGCGCCACCCGTGACGCGGCGGCCGCGGCCGAGGCCGAGGCCGCCGCGGCCAAGCAGGTCGCCGACGAGCAGGCCGCCGCGGGGCAGGCCGCCTACGCCGAGGTGGCCGCGCAGAAGGCCCAGTACGACCAGCAGCTCGAGGCCGCGAACATCCAGCTGCTCCAGCTCCAGGGTGCGCGCGATGCCTACCAGCAGTGGCAGCAGCAGAAGGCGGCCGAGGAGGCAGCGGCAGCTGCCGCGGCCCAGCGCGCGGCCCAGGAGGCCGCCGCCGCCGCCGCGGCCGCGCGCGCCCAGGCCGCCCAGCCGGCCCGCGCGAGCACCAGCGCGAGCGGTGCCTCCACCGGTGGCAGTGTCTCCAGCGGGAGCAGCGGCCCCTACGTCCTGCCCACCTCCGGTCGGATCTCCAGCTGCTTCGGCCCCCGCTGGGGCGTCAGCCACAACGGCGTGGACATCGCCGCCCCCATCGGCACGCCGATCTACGCCGCCCACAGCGGCGTGGTGAAGCGGGCCGGCGCGGCCAGCGGCTTCGGCCTCGCCGTCTACATCGAGGGCGACGACGGGGCGGTGACCGTCTACGGCCACGTCAACCGCTACTTCGTCTCCACCGGCGATCGGGTCCGCGCCGGTGAGCAGATCGCCGAGGTCGGCAACCGTGGCCAGTCCTCCGGCCCGCACCTGCACTTCGAGGTCCACCCCGGCGGCAGCATGTACTCGGGCGCGGTCAACCCGGCGCCGTGGCTGCGCGCCCGTGGCGTGAGCTTCAGCGCCTGCTGAGCGGCGTCCCGACGCGCGAGCGGCCCGCCACCCCCGAGGGGGGTGGCGGGCCGCCGTCGTGTCAGCAGGGGGTGCTGGTCAGGCGCAGTTGGCGCTGCCGTACTCGTCGACGGCCTGCCCGGACGGGCCCTCGAAGGTGTCGACGAACTGCTGGCCGGCCGCCTGGAACTGCGACTGGCCGTCCGGCGTGGCCAGGTCGACCGAGGAGCCCACGTCGGCCCAGTTGCGGAGGGCGCCGCCGAGCACCGCCCAGTCGTCGGCGATCTCGGCCGGCGCCTCGGTGGCCTCGAACGTGTCGGCCGCGGCGCTCAGCCGCGGGGCGATCTGCGCCGGGTCCGTGACCGACTGCACCTCGGTGAGCTCGTTGACGAACGTCTCGGCCTGGGCGCAGAACTCGGCGACCGCGGGGTCGCCGGAGCCACCGGACTCCGAGCTGCTCGGGGCGGAGCTGCTGGAGGAGCTGGACGAGGAGGACGAGGAGGAGGAGGACGACGACGAGGACGCGGTGTCGTCGTTGTCGTCACCCCCGCAGCCGGAGAGGAGGAGTACGGCGGCGGCCGTGGCCATCGCGGGGCGGGCCAGGCGTCGGAGTGCGCGCATGCGCCGGACGCTATCCGTCGGGAAGTGCGCCACCGCAATCCCCCGATAGCGTGCCGTGCGTGGACGCACCTCTGGACCCACGGCTCACGTGGGACCTCCCTGCCCCAGGCGCGATGTCGCGCACCGCCGACCTCGAGCCCCTGGTCACGCGGGTGCTGGCCCCGAACCCCTCGGGGATGACGCTGGACGGGACCAACACCTACGTGGTGGGCGAGCCCGGCAGCGGGCAGGCGGTCCTCGTCGACCCGGGGCCCGACGACGCCGCACACCTGTCCGCCGTGGAGGCCGCGCTGGCCGCCCGCGACGCGCGCTGCGTCGCGGTCCTGGTGACCCACCACCACGGCGACCACGCCGACGCCGCGCAGCCGTGGGGCGCCCGCTTCGGCGCGCAGGTCGCCGCCGCCGACCCGCGGGTGGCCGGCCCCGGCGGGCGGGTCCTCGAACCGGGGGAGCGGCTGCGGCTGGCCGGGACTGCGCTGGACGTCGTCGCCACGCCGGGCCACTGCGCCGACCACCTCGCCTTCCGGGTCGACTCGGGCGCCGTGCTCGTGGGCGACCACGTGCTGGGCCGCGGCACCTCGGTGGTCACCCACCCCGAGGGCGACGTCGTGGCGTACCTGGAGTCGCTGCGCCGCGTGCACGACCTGGGCCCCAGCGCCCTCTACTGCGGCCACGGGCCGGAGCTGACCGAGGACCCGCTGGCCGTCCTGGACTACTACCTCGCGCACCGCGCGTTCCGCGAGGCGCAGGTGCTGGCCGCCGTGGCGGCAGGCGCCCGCAGCGTCGACGACCTGGTGGCCACCATCTACGCCGCCGTCCCCCGGGAGGTGTGGCCGGCCGCGGCCTCCTCGACCCGGTCCATGCTCGACAAGCTCGCGCTGGAGGGGCGGCTCGCCGTCGCCGGCGACGAGGTCCGCCCGGCATGACGGCGGTGCCGGTCGTGCGCGCGGCCGACAGCGAGCGCGACCAGCGGCGGGCGGCGGCCGCGCTGCAGGAGGCCGGCGTGCGTCCCGGGGACCGGCTGCTGGTGTCCGCCGCCTCCTCGCCTGCGCTGCTCGCCGTCGTCCTCGGGGCGCTGCGCACCGGCGTCGTCCCCGTCGTGCTCGACCCCGCCCTGCCCGCCGCCGAGCGCGCCGAACTGGCCGCGGACGCCGACCCCGCGCTCGACCTCGGCGACGACCCGGCCCGGCTCCTGGCGGGGGACGCCCGGGCCGAGCTGGCCGACGTCCCGCTGGCCCGGCCCATGCACTACACCTCGGGCACCACCGGGCGGCGCAAGGGCGTGTGGTCCGGGGTGCTCGCCGAGGACGACGCCCGCGCGCTCGCCGCCGAGGAGATCGAGCTGTGGGGCTTCGGGCCGGGCGACCGGCACCTGGTGCTCTCGCCGCTGCACCACTCGGCGCCGCTGCGGTTCGCCGTCCACACGCTGCTCGCCGGTGGCGAGGTGCTGCTGCCGGGGCCCTTCGACGTCGGGCGGGCGGCGGAGGCGATCTCGACCCTGCGGCCGACGACGACGTTCTGCGTGCCCACCCACCTGCAGCGGCTGCTCGCGCACGCCGCCGTCGACTGGTCCTCGTTCCGGCGGCTGGTGCACGCGGGGGCCCCGTGCCCCGAGCCGCTGAAGCGCGCGGTGCTCGCCGCCGCCCCCGAGGGCAGCGTCTGGGAGTTCTACGGCTCCACCGAGGCGCAGTTCACCGTCTGCTCGCCCGAGGACTGGCTGGCGCACCCGGGCAGCGTGGGCCGGGCGCGGCCCGGGCGGGCGCTGGAGACCGACGAGCGCGGTCAGCTGTGGTGCACGGTGCCGCGCTGGGCCCGCTTCGAGTACTGGCGGGCGCCGGAGAAGACCGCCGCGGCCTGGCGGGGCGACCGGGTCACCGTGGGCGACCTGGGCCGGGTGGACGACGACGGCGTGGTGTGGCTCGACGGCCGGCGGGAGGACCTCGTCATCTCCGGCGGGGTCAACGTCTACCCGGCCGAGGTGGAGGCGGTGCTCGACGCGCACCCCGGCGTCGTGGAGAGCGCGGTCGTCGGCGTCCCCGACGCGGACTGGGGGCAGCGGGTGGTCGCCGCCTTCGTGGGCGACGCCGACCCGGCCGAGCTCGCCGTGTGGGTCCGGGAGCGGCTCAGCCCGGCGAAGCGGCCCAAGAGCCTGCACCCCGTCGGCGAGCTGCCGCGGACCTCCACCGGGAAGGTGCGCCGGCTGGACCTGCCGGGCGTGCTCGGCCTCGGGGGAGGCCCCCCCGGCCCCCCACCGCTCGCGGGCTGGCCACGGGACCCGGCAGGGGAGCCGGGTACGTGACGGTGCCTGAGGCCCTGCCCCGCGAGGCCGACGTCGTCGTGGTCGGCGCCGGCACCTCCGGCTGTGCGCTGGCCGCGCGGCTGGCCGAGGCGGGCCGGTCGGTGCTGCTGCTGGAGGCCGGCCCGGGTGAGCTGCTCCCCGAGTCGCGCGACGCCACGACGATGCGGGCCGCCGTGCCCGGCTCGCCCGCCGCGGTGGAGGTGCCGGCCGAGCTCACCGCCACCGTGACCCGGACGGTGGTCCGCGGCCGGGGCGTCGGCGGTTCCAGCGCCGTGAACGGCTGCTACTTCATCCGCGCCACCCCGGCCGACTGCGACGGCTGGAGGGTGCCGGAGTGGTCCTGGGCGGCGGTCCTGCCGGCCTACCGGCGGCTGGAGGCCGACCGCGAGTTCGGCGGCTCGCCGCTGCACGGCAGCGGGGGGCCGGTGCCGGTGACCCGCCCGGCGCCGGGCTACGAGCCGGCCGGGGCGTTCGCGGCCGCCGCCGCGGCGCTGGGGGTCCCTGCCGAGCCGGACAAGAACGGCGCCGCTGTCCCCGGCTGCGGGCCGCTGCCCGCCAACGCCGTCGACGGCGTGCGGGTCAGCGCCGCGACGGCCTACCTGCGCGGCCAGGCCGGACTCACCGTGCGCGGCGGGGTGCGCGTCTCCCGCGTGCTGGTGGAGGACGGCCGGGCGGTCGGGGTGGCCACCGACGCGGGCGAGGTGCGCGCGGCCGAGGTGGTCCTGTCCGCGGGCGCGGTCGGCTCGCCCGAGCTGCTGCTGCGGTCGGGCATCGGTCCGGCCGATCCGCTGCGCGCCCTGGGCCTGCCCGTCGTCGCCGACCTCCCGGGCGTGGGGCAGGGGCTCAGCGACCACCCCATGGTGTCCGTGCCGTGGCGACCGGTGCCGGGCTTCCCCGCCCCACCGGGGCTCGCCCTGGAGCAGGTCCTGCACGCCGCGCCCGACGGCGCGCCCGTCGAGGTGCTGCCCTGGTTCCGCTCCTTCGGCGCCCTGCTGCCGCCGTGGCGCTCCACGCCGGAGGACGACGGCGTGCTCGCCCTGGGCGTCTCGCTGCTGCAGGCCGACAGCCGCGGCCGGCTCTCCCTCACCTCGGCCGAGGCGGGCTCCCCGCTCCGGCTGTCCTACGGCTACCTGGCCTCGGCGGCCGACCGCGCGGGCATGCGGGCCGGCGTCCGGTTCGCCGCGGAGCTGCTGCGCACCCCGCCGCTGGCCGCGCTGGCCGGGCCGGGCGGCGGGCTCCCGCCCGGGGACGGGCTGACGACGACGGTCCTGGCCGACGACGCGGCGCTGGACGGCTGGATCGGCCGGCACGTCGGCACCGCGGTGCACCTCTGCGGCGGCGCGCGGATGGGGCCCGACGCCGACCCCGGGGCCGTGGTCGACGGGCGGCTGAGGGTGCGCGGCGTGGCCGGGCTGCGGATCGCCGACACCTCGGTGCTGCCGCGGGTGCCGTCCCGGGGGACGGCGGCCACCGCGGTCATGGTCGGCGAGCGGGCGGCCGAGCTCTAGGAGGGAGCCCCGCGGTCAGGGGCCGGGCGGCGGCGGCGGCGACGTCGGCGGCGGTGGCGGGGCCAGCGGGATGCCCGCCGGCGGGAAGGGGACGGCCGGCTCGGTCAGCAGCACCGGGGCCATCGCGTCGTACCAGATCCGGGCGGCGCGACCGCCGCCGTACGTGCCGACGTCCTGGTTCTGCTTCGGGTTGAGCACCATGACGCTGGCGGCGTAGCGGGGCGTGTAGCCGACGAAGGCGATGGAGAAGCGGTTCTGGCTGGTGCCCGTCTTGCCCGCCACCTGGTGCCCGGGGACCCGCGCCTCCAGGCCCGTGCCGTAGGGCGCCTCCGTGTCGCCGACGAGGATCTGGTTCAGCGTGGTGGCCACGGCCGGCGGCACCGCCTCGGGCGTGCAGTCGTCCCCCGTGTCGACCGGCGGGCCGCCGGGCTCCAGGGCGAAGGCGGCCCGGTCCCGGTCCACGATGGCGGTGACGGGGACCGGCGAGCACTGCGTGCCGTTGGCCCCGAGCGTGGAGTACGCGCTGGCCAGGGCCAGGGGGCTGGTCGCCTCCGGACCCAGCGTGAAGGACCCGCGGTTCTCCGCGACCACCTGGTCGGCGATCGGGTCCAGGGAGAACAGGCCCATCCGCTGCGCCGTCCGCACCGGCCGCTCGACGCTGCCCAGCTGGTCCTCCAGCGCCACGAAGTACGTGTTCGAGGACCGGACCAGCGCCTCGGCCATCGTCAGGGTCGGCGGGTAGTTGCCCACGTTCGCCACGGTGTACGGGGCGGTCCCGTTCCGGTAGACGGACGACACGTAGGGGCTCGGCGTCGTGATGACGTGGTACGGCGGGAAGCCCGCCTCCAGGGCCGCGGCGGCCACGAACGTCTTGTAGGTCGAGCCGGCGCCCTGGCTGGCGGCGACGTTGAGGTTCACCGACTCCTGCGTGGGGTCGGCCACGTCGTAGCCGAACACCCGGTTGACGCTCATCGCCTGCACGTGACCGGTGCCCGGCTCCAGGACGGTGAACATGGCCGCCAGCGGGTCCCCCAGCGGCAGGTTCGCCAGCACGGCGGCGTCACCGGCGCGCTGCAGGTCCGGCCGCAGCGTCGTCTGCACCGCCATCCCGCCCGCCTCGAGCGTCTCCTGCGGGATGCCCAGCGTCTGGGTCAGGTACTGCTGCGCGTAGTCGCAGAAGAAGCCGCCGACGACGGCGCCGACACAGCCGTTCGGCGGCGGGGGCGAGGGCGCGACCTCCACCGGCCGGCCGTTCACCTCGTCGAACTGCGCCTGGGTGATGTCCCCGACGTCGAGCATCCCGGCCAGCACCTGGTCCCGGCGCTGCCGGGCCCGCTCGGGGTCGGCCAGCGGGTTGTCCGCGGTCGGGGTGCGGACCAGGCCGGCGAGCATGGCGGCCTGCGGGAGGTCCAGCTCGGCCGCGTTCACGGAGAAGTAGCGGCGGGCCGCGGCCTGGATCCCGTAGCTGCCCTCGCCGAAGTACACGGTGTTCAGGTAGCGGGTGAGGATCTCGTCCTTGGAGTAGGTCTCCTCCAGGCTCAGCGCGAGCCGGGCCTCGCGCAGCTTGCGGCCGACGCTCTCCTCGGTGGCGGCGAGCCGGTCGTCGGCCTCGTCCGCGGTCTGCAGCAGCGTCTGCTTGACCAGCTGCTGGGTGATCGTCGACCCGCCCTCCTGCACCGACCCGGCGACGAGGTTGCGCGCCAGCGCGCGCAGGGTGCCCTCGACGTCGAGCCCGCGGTGCTCGTAGAAGCGACGGTCCTCGATCGCGACGAGGGCCTGCTTCACCACCGGGGCGATCTGGTCGGAGGGGACGGGCTGCCGGTTGCGCTCGTAGAAGTACGTGATCACGCTGCCGTCGGCCGCGAGGAGCACGGTCGGGCCGGGGAAGGTCTGATCGGCCAGCTCGACCGGGAGCGGGACCAGCAGGTCCGCCGAGGAGCTGGCGGCCAGCCCGGTGCCCACCACCCACGGGGCGAGAGCGCCGGCGACCAGGGCCCCGGCCAGCGGGATCGTGACCAGCAGCAGCAGAGCTGCACGGAGGCGGGGGTGGCGGCGCCCGCCCATGATCGACCTGCCTGTCTGCGGGGACGATGCCCGGGCCTCCCGGACACCCCCCGTCGGCCTGATCATCTGCCCGCCGTGGGCCGGCGACAAGTGGCCACCGGCGGGTCGTGGTCCGGAGCGTCCCGGCGGCGCGTGGTCGCAGCCGCCGGGACGCCGGGTCTGGGGGAGATCAGCGGATGGCGGTGATCTCCGAGGTGCTGGTCTCGGTGAGGGGCGACCACGCGTCGGGGTGCGGGCGCCCGCTCTGGGCGACCCACGAGGGCGCCGGCGTCGCGCCCTTCCGGGTGGCGGGGCGGGCGCTCAGGACGACGATGAGCGCGAGCAGCACGAGCAGCCCCACGAGGACACCGCCGATGACCAAGAGCGTCGTGAACATGTACTGAACGTATTGGGGGGACCGATCCGTGTCACCGGCCCGGCGGAGCAGATCCGCACGGACATCTCCGGCCGGTTGTGCAGGTCCTGCCAGCTCCCGCGGCGGGACGGCGCACCGGAGGTGGTGGCCGAGGGAGCGGGGGCGTCGGTCGCCGGGAGTGGGTAGGAGGACCGGCGTCCCGACGACAGGAGGCCCCTGTGACCACCCTGCCCGAGCTGGCCGGACGGGCCGTGGCCGCGCCGCTGTCGGCTCTCGCCCGCCGGCGCCGCGGCAAGCCGATGCACCCCCGGGGCGCGGTCGTCACGGGCATCCTGGAGCGCACGGGCGGCGCCGACACCGGCGTCGCGTGGTTCGACCGGCCGGCCCGGGACGACGTCACCGTGCGGCTGAGCCGGGGGGCCGGGCTGCCCCCGCCGTGGCCGGACCTGCTGGGCCTCGCCGTCCGGGTGCCGACGGCGGAGCGGCCGGTCGACCTGCTGCTGTCCACCACCGGCCGCGGCGCGCTCGCCCGCCTCCTCCCGGTCCCGCGACGGGATGCCCGCGGGCCCTACTCCTCGATCATGGGCTACCGCTCGCCGGCCGGGACCCTGCGGCTGGCGGCCTGGGCGGACGGGCCGGTGCCCTCGGACCCGCACCCCCTGCTGTCGGCGCTGCGCGAGCGGGAGGTGGCCTTCACGCTCGCCGTCGCCCGCGGCCTGGGCCCCTGGCGGGCCTTCGCCACCCTGACGCTGGGCGGCCCGCTGGAGGAGCCGGACCCCGACGTGCGCTTCGACGCGGTACGCCACCCGCCGCCGCAGCTGCACGCCGACGGGCCCATGGCCCGGTTCCGGGCGCCGGCGTACGCGCGGGCGCAGGAGGAGCGGGCGGCGGCCGAGGAGGGCGGGACCGGGACCGGGGCCCGGCTCCCCGCGACCTGAGGCCGCCCGGGCTCTCAGCGGACCGCGGCGAGCGCCTCGTCGAGCGCCGTCCACGGGTCGAGTGCGCGCGACCACCGGGAGTGCCCCCTCGGGGTGACTCAGGACACCTGGTCGACTCCGGACGGTTCCGGAAGGGGTTGCCGGGGTGCATGCTGGGTAGCCGGACCGGGACCGAAGTCCCATGGAGAGCAGCGCCCTGTCGTCGCGTGCTCGGCGTCAGGAGGAGTGCCGTCCGCGTGGACCCCGACGAGCACCCGCGGGCAGCGTCGCCCGCGATCCGGGTGGCCTGCGTCCCGCACCGCGATCCCTACGTGGACGCCGTGCTGCCGGCCGGCGCCGTCCGCGTGGGGCCCGACCACCAGCCGAGCCCGTGGCTGGACCCGGCCTACCTGACCGCGCACGCCTCCGAGGTGGACGTCGTCCACGTGCACAGCGGGTACGGGCACCTGCCCGAGGACGAGGTCGTCTGCTTCACCGAGACGATCCGCCGCACCGGCGTCCCGCTGGTGGTGACCGTGCACCAGTTGCGCGACCCGGCGCAGCCGCTCCCGGCACGCCACGAGGCGCACCTGCGGGCCCTGCTGGCCACCGCCGAGGTGGTCTTCACGTTGACGCCGGGTGCGGCCGACGAGATCGTCGACACCTACGGGCGCACGGCGATCGTCGTCGCGCACCCCACGGTCGCCGCGCCCGATCCCGAGGTGGGTGGCGACCGGGGGCTGGTCGGCCTGCCGCTGCGGGCGAGTGCCTGCACGCCGGACCCGGTGCACGTCGTCCGCGCGGCGCTGAACGGCGCCGTCAACGGCGGCGGGCGGCTGCGGGTGTTCGTCGAGCCCGGCTACCGGCTGCCCGACCTCGGGGAGCTGGCCGACAGCGCGTCGCTCGAGCTCGTCGTGCTCGACGAGGAGCGGTGGGCCGCGCAGCTGCAGGAGCTGCACGTGGCGGTGCTGCCGGAGTCCTGCGGCACGCACTCGGTGGAGCTGGAGATCTGCCGCGACGTCGGCACCCGGGTGGTGGCGCCCAGCTGCGGCTGGTTCGCCGACCAGTGGTCCGACGTGGTGACCTACGGCAACGACGAGCAGCGGGGGTTCGACCCGGTGTCGCTCAACGGTGCGGTCGCCGCCGCGCTGACCCGGCCCGCGCCGCGCCCGGCCGACCGGGTCTGGCGCGAGCAGCAGCGGACGGCCGTGCGGGACGTCCACGCGCAGGTGTACGCGCAGGTCGTCGGGGACCGCGTCGCCGCCGGCTGAGCGGGGACCGGGGCCTAGCCGCGGTCGGTGACCTGGTAGACGGCGCCGCTGCGGTCATAGGTGGTCCACTCGCCGACCTCGCGGCCCTCGGCGTAGTGGCCGGAGCGCATCAGGGTGCCGTCGAGCCGGAACCACTCCCAGTACCCGTCGGGGTGGCCGCCGGCCACGGTGCCGCGGGCACGGACCGAGCCGACGGCGTGGTACTCGACGTGCGGGCCGTCGGGCCACGGATGGTCGGGCACCGGTGCTCCTCGGCGGGCTGTCGGGGACGTGCGCGGAGGGCGCCGACCACCGAGGTGGTGGCGGGAAGAGGTGTGGGCAGGGGCGGGGTCGAACCGCCGACCTCTCGCTTTTCAGGCGAGCGCTCGTACCGACTGAGCTACCTGCCCCGATCCGGCGTGACCGCCGAAAAGCGACCCTGACGGGACTCGAACCCGCGACCTCCGCCGTGACAGGGCGGCGCGCTAACCAACTGCGCTACAGGGCCTTGCTGTGGTGCCTCGTGCTGTGGAGCCAGTGCCCCCAACGGGGTTCGAACCCGTGCTACCGCCTT
The DNA here is from genome assembly GCF_019799905.1 of Trujillonella endophytica. Classification (GTDB taxonomy): domain Bacteria; phylum Actinomycetota; class Actinomycetes; order Mycobacteriales; family Geodermatophilaceae; genus Trujillonella; species Trujillonella endophyticus_A. The sequence continues at coordinate 575,701 of NZ_JABGCI010000001.1, forward strand.
GAAAGGGCGGCGTCCTGGACCGCTAGACGATGGGGGCTCGATGTTCGCCGGGGGCGCTGAGAACTGTACATGCCCGCCCGGAGGCATCGGACGGGGGGCCGCGCGCCCGGGGTGTCACGCCCGCGACACGCGCCCGGGGTGCGCCTGCGCCGTCGGGATCGGTGCCAGGCTCGGCAGGTGATCACCCGCCGACGTGTCGCCCCGGTCTCGGCCCTGCTGGCCGCCGCCCTGCTGGTCGCCGGTTGCGGCAGCGAGGACGACAACGAGCCCGCCGCGTCCACCGGCTCGGTCGCCGGCGAGTCACCGGCCACGCCCGACGGCGGCGACGGCGGGGAGGACAGCGGGGACGACGGCGCGGACGGCGGCGCGGACGGCAGTGGCGCCGCGTCCGGGGAGGACGAGGGCGACGCGCCTCCGTTCCCCTCCGACGTCTCGGCCGACGAGCAGGCCGCGTCCGGCGACGCGCTGGTCACCGTGACCGACATCCGCACCGGACGGCACGACGGGTTCGACCGGGTCGTGTTCGAGGTCGAGGGCGAGGGGCTGCCCGGCTGGGACGTCCGCTACGTCGAGGACCCCGTCGAGCAGGGCCGCGGCAACCCGGTCGAGGTGGCCGGCGACGCCGTCCTCCAGGTGACCGTGACCGGTGTCGGCTACCCGTTCGACACGGGCGTGGAGGAGTTCGCCACGGACGGCCCGGTGGCCGGGTCGGGCGAGGCGGTCACCGAGGTCGTCTGGGACGCGACCTTCGAGGGCACGTCCGTGGCCTTCATCGGGACGACGGGGCAGACCCCCTTCCGTGTGTACCTCCTCGAGGGCCCGGCCCGCGTCGTCGTCGAGGTGGCCGACGCCGGCTGATCCGCCGGCGTCCACCGGTGGGCCATGCTCTGGGCGGTGCCGACGCACGACCGGCTGGACGAGGCCGGCCGGTCCGCCGCCACCATCGACAGCCTGCTGCCGGCCGACCTGGTGCGTACGGTCGCGCTGACCGCGAGCACGCTCGCGCTCGTGCGGTCGGTGGAGCTCAGTTCAGCGACGCGGTGAGCTCGACCTCGTCGCCGGAGACCGAGGTGCACTCCATCGACAGTCCGCCGGCCGACACCTGCTCGCCCTCGGCGCAGGACACGCTCGCGCCGCCGACGCTGATCGAGGCGCGACCGTCCTGGACGCTGCCGAGGCTGATCGTGGGGCCGATCGGCAGGTCGACCTCCGCACCGTCGCCGCTGAGCGTCACGGTGCACGAGTTGGAGTCGCAGGAGAAGTTCTCGGAGCTGAACGAACAGCCGGTGAGGGGCAGCAGCCCCAGGCCGCCGGCGAGCAGCGCGCCGGCGAGTCGGGCGTTCCGGGACGTCGTCATGCCGCGAGGGTAGGGCGGGCGGGCACCCCCGGGTGGTCGGCGGGGCCGGTCACCCCCCGGGTGTCGTGGGCGCGGTGGGCGGGACCGCGCCGCCGTCCTCGCCGTCCCCGGCGCCGTTCCCGTCGCTGACCTCGCCGCCGTCGTCGTCCCCGTCGTCGGCCCCGACGAGCGTCCGCTGGATGGTCACCTCGGTCTCGCCCAGCCCGCCGAGGGTGATCTCGTCGTAGCCGGTGAGCCGGCCGGTGCCGACGTCGAGGTAGAGGACCGTGCAGGTCAGCGGCTCCGGGTACTCGCCCTGGAGCGCGCGCAGGCCGGCGCCGCCGGTGGAGCCCTGCACCATGAGCCGGGTGCCCTCGTCGAGGGTGGAGACGTCCCGGTCGTGCGTGTGCCCGGCCAGCACCAGCGGGACCACGCCGTCCAGCGGGGGTGCCTGCCCCGGGTCGTGCACCATCGCGATCGCCGGGGCCGTCGGCAGCTCCTCGGCGATCTCGGCCAGCTGCTCGCCGCTCTCCTCGAGCGACTCCTCGCCGACGTCGTTGGCGGGGTCGGGGGTGAAGCGGGGGTCGCGCGCGCCGACGACGGTGATCCCGGCGACGGTCGTGGCGGAGTCGTCCAGGACGGTCGCGTTCGCCTGGGCGGCGACGAGGTCCGCCGTGATCGCCGAGTCGTGGTTGCCGCGGACGAAGACGTAGGGGACGCCGAGGCGGCCGATCGAGGAGATCGCCTGGTTCTCCGGCTCGCTGCCCCAGTCGGTGATGTCCCCGGTGTCGAGGACGCCGTCGACGCCGAACTGCTCGACGACCTGGCTCATGAGGGCGAAGCCCGCCGGGTTGAGGTGGATGTCGGAGACGTGGAGCAGCGCCACGGTGTCGTCGGCGCCGCCGGGGGCGGGCAGCGCGGAGAGGGCGGCGTAGAGCGTGCTCACGTTGCCGACCAGGTCCTCGAGGGATGCCCGGTAGGCGTCGAAGCGGGCCACGAGGTCGCGCGCGTCGCCGATGAGGCTGGGGGCGTTGGCCAGCAGTCCGGTGTAGGTGGGCTGGGCCAGGGCGTCGGGTCGCCAGCTCGCCGCGCCGATGCCGGCGGTGCCCGCCAGGACGACGACGACGGCGCCGGCGGCCACCGCGGCCTGCCGCCACCGCAACCGGTAGACGGCCAGGGTGAGCAGCAGGGCGCCGCCGACGGCGGCCAGCGAGGACCGCACGACGAGCTCGGTCACGGCGTCGCCGAAGTCGGCGGTGATCCGGTCGACGAGGCTGTCCAGGCGGCGGGGGTCGTCGACCAGAGCGCGGATCCGCAGCTCGTCGGCGCGCTGCAGCTGCACGTCGAGGCCGAGCGGTCCGTCGTACGCGTCGACGTCCAGCGCGCCCAGGGGCGGGATGTCGAGGGCGACCCCGCCGCCGCTGGGGCTCACGGTGAAGCGCGCGTCGAACGGCCCCAGCGGCGCGTCGACCCGGCCGAACAGCAGCACGCCGACCAGGGCGCCGGTCAGGGCGACCAGCAGGCACAGGCCCCAGCGGCCGGCGAACCGGCCGAGGTCACCCCACCGGCCGGGACGCGACGGGGTGGTCGGCCCGTCGGCGGCCGGAGCGGGAGGGGCGGTGGGGGACCGCTCGCCGTCGGGCTCGGGCGGCTCGGTCGAGGCGGTCACCGGTCCAGGCTAAGGAGTCCAGCCCCCGTCCACGGACTCGTACCGGGCTCGCGGGGGACGGGGAGGACGGTTCCGGCTCAGTCGAGCGAGGGGGTGTGCGGGCGGAACAGCCAGCGCAGGGCGATGAACCGGATGGTGCCGATCGTGGCGGTCACCAGGGCGACCAGCCCGAACTGCAGGTAGGGGTCGTCGGTGTCCGTCACCGCGGTCAGCCAGGCCAAGGCCACGCTGGTGGAGACCAGGCCGGCGATGGACAGCGCCCCACCCTCGACCTGAGCGGTGAGGAAGCTGACCCGGCCGCCGGCGCGGAAGGTGAGCCGCCGGTGCAGCTCGTTGGCCAGGATCGACGTGAGGACCGAACCGATCCAGTTGGCGGGCTGCTCGCCGAAGCCGTGCAGCGCCACGAAGAGGAGGGCGTACAGGGCGCTCGTCGAGCCCCCGACCAGCACGAACCGGATGAACTGGGCGAGGCCGTCGTCCGCCCGGACCCGCGCCAGGGCGCCCTCGACCCACACGCCCCGAGGGCGGGTGAGGGTGGGGCACGACATGGTCGACTCCTGGGTGGACACGCGGGCAATCTGCAGCTTCCTCCTGGGAGCCCCCTGGACGCCAGCGGTATTCCGGCGGTGAACAGCGTCTTCACCCGGCCGGGGTCGAACCCGGCTCCCAGTCGGCTCCCAGCCCCCTCCCAGGACGGATGGGGACCGTGGCTGCATGACACCACGGAGCACCGACAGGACGTGGTCACCCCAGGTGCCGGGCGCGGCGGTGGCACTGGCCGTGCTGCCCGTCGTGCTGGTGACGCTGAGCCCGGCCGGGGAGGGCTGGGCGTGGGCCGCGCCGCTGACGGAGGTCCGGTGGTACCTCGGCGCGCTGGAGTCGCGCACGGTGCTGCTGCAGCTGATCGGCAACCTGCTCCTGCTCGCGCCCCTGGCGGTGCTGGCCGTGCTGAGGTGGCCGGCGCTGCGCTCTCCCGCGACGCTCGCGGCGGCCGCGCTCGCCGCCGGCGCGACGGTCGAGGTGCTCCAGTGGGTCCTGCCGCTGGGGCGCGTGGTGTCACCGGTGGACGCGCTGCTCAACGCGGCGGGGGCGGTCGCCGGCGGGCTGCTCGCGGGAGCGGCGACGAGTCGTCGGACGGGCGGCTTGCCCGGGGGCCGTCGGGGGTAGGACGCGGCCATGGGTCTGATGGGCTTCCTCGATCGCCTCGCCGACGTCGACACCTTCGACAAGGCGATGGAACCGGCGCGCAGGGCCGTGCAGTCGGTGCCCAGCGCCGTGAAGGACCTCCTGCACGGCACGTGGCTGGGGCATCCGGTGCACCCGGTGCTGGTGCAGGTGCCGGTGGGCAGCTGGGTGTCGGCGGGCATCCTCGACGCCTTCCCGGCGATGCGCCCGGCGGCGACCGTGCTGATCGGCACCGGCGTCGCCGCGTCGCTGCCCGCCGCCGCGTCCGGGGCCGCGGACTGGTCGGAGCAGGGGATCGGCGTCCGGCGGCTCGGTGCGGTGCACGCGGTCGCGAACACCCTCGCGCTCGGGCTCTACGTGGGCTCGCTGACCGCCCGGGCCAAGGGGCGCGGCACGCTGGGACTCGTGCTGGCGTACGCCGGGCTCGGCGTCGCGGGCGGCTCGGCGGCCATCGGCGGGCACATGTCCTACGCCCAGTCCTCGGGCGCCTCCCACGCGGCGACGGCGGCGCGGGCGCTGTCCTCCGACTGGATCGACCTCGGTCCGCTCGACGACCTGCCGGAGGGCCGGCCGGCGCTGCGCACCGGCACGGGCAGTGGGGTGGCGGTGCCGCTGGCCGCCGTCCGCCGGGGTGCGCGGGTCGACGTCTTCATCGGTGCCTGCTCGCACCTGTCCGGGCCGCTGTACGAGGGCAGCGTCGAGGAGGTGCGCGGGCACACGTGCCTGGTGTGCCCCTGGCACGACTCGGCGTTCGACCTGGAGAACGGCGAGCCGAGGCGCGGGCCGGCGGCGAACCCGCAGGAGAAGCTCGAGGTGCGGATGGAGGCCGGCCGGGTGATGGCGCGGCTGCCCAGCCACAACCGCTGACCGTCCCGGGCTCCTACGCTCGACGCCCGTGAGGCGGACCGCGGCGCTGCTGGTGGTCCTGGTCTGCGCCGGGTGCGGTGCCGATGCGCCGTCGTCGTCCGCATCGTCGTCGTCGGCGTCGTCGTCGGCGGGCCCGTCGTCGTCCGCGCCGCCGCTGCGGACCGGACCCCCCGTGCCACCGGTGCCGGGCATCGCCGCGGAGGCGGTGGAGAGCCGGACCGACCGGGCCGCCGGCGGGCAGGTGCAGGTGAAGGTGAGCGACACCGGCGAGGAGCCGTTCGCGGTGACCGCCGTCGCCCTCGACTCGCCCGGCTTCGTCCCGCTGCCCGCCGTGGCGCTGACGGCGTCGTTCGTGCCCGGCCGGCGGATCGACCTGCCCACGCCGTACGGCGACCCCGTCTGCGACACCGCGGCGGAGCCTGCCGCGGCGCGGCTGACCGTCGTCCGGCCCGGCGGCGCGGTCGAGGAGCTGCGGGTGCCGCTGGCCGCCGGGGCGCTCACGGAGATCCACACGCGGCTGTGCGCCGCGGTCGCGGTGGAGGAGCTGGTCACCGTCACCGTGGCCGACCTGGTCCCCGACGGGGACGCGCTGACCGGCCGGCTCGTGCTGACCCGCGACGGGGACGACGACGCGACCGTCACGGCGGCCCGGGTCGAGGGCAACGTGCTGTACGCCGCGGAGGCGGAGCTGCCGCTGGAGCTGGCGGGCGGCGAACGGGAGGTCGCGGCGGGGGTCGTCTTCCGCACGGCGCGCTGCGATCCGCACGCGCTGGCCGAGACCAAGCAGCCCTACCTGATGCCGTTGGCGGTCACGGTGGACGGCGGTCCGGAGGTCTTGCTGGACCTGCCGCTGGACGACGCGCAGCGCGGGCAGCTGCGGGAGCTGACCGACCGGATCTGCGTGCCGGGCTGACCGCCCCGGGACGAACCGGCCCCAGGGACGGGACCGGCCCGGCCACCCCGGGGGGAACGGGGCGGCCGGGCCGGGGCCTGGCGTTCCGCCGGCCGGGCGCGGTGTGCGCGGGTCGTCGGCGGAACGGACATGACGCTAGGTAACCGGCGGGGGTGCCGCGATCCCCTGACCGGGTGACGCCCCCCGACCGGGTGCGCGCTACGTCACCATCCGTCGGTCCGGGAGTCCGCGGCGTGGCCGGCGGTAGCCTCGGCGCGGGCCGGGACCGCCGACCCACCGGGCCTCTAGCTCAACTGGCAGAGCAGCGGACTTTTAATCCGCGGGTTGTGGGTTCGATCCCCACGGGGCCCACCTCGCTGACCTGGCCTTTTTCCCTTCTTCGCCTCCTCAGTCGGGGGCCGCGCCCATACGGCGCCCACACGAGCTTCCGCGGCCGCCCGCGCCGCCGCGTCCATCCGCGCGGCCAGATCGCCGAGATCGTCGTCGAAGAGGCCGGAGTAGACGTCGAGCGTCATGGCCGCAGAGGCGTGGCCGAGCATCCGCTGGACGGCCTTCACCGTGGCTCCGCTGGCGACGGCGAGCGAGGCGGCGGTGTGGCGGAGGTCGTGCGGAGTGACGTCGCTCAGTCCGGCCGCGCGGACGGCGCGGTCGAACACCTCTCGGCGCCAGTTCCGGAGGCGGAGCGGTCCGCCCTTCGGTGCGGTGAACACCAGGTCGTCAGTGCGCTTGCCTTCGCACCGCCGGGCCAGTGACTCCGTGGCTGCCGCCGGCAAGGGCACCGTCCGTTGCTGGTGGGTCTTGGGCGTGCCGAAGACGAGCTTGCCCGCCACTTCGGTGGCGGCCTCGGCGATGACCAGCCGTCGGCGTAGGAAATCGACGCGGCGCACCCGCAGGGCGACCATCTCGCCGAAGCGGAGCCCGGTGTAGGCGAGTAACCGGATCACGTCGGCGTCGTCGCCTGCTGCCTCGGCGAGGTGCTCGACCTGGTCGTGGGTGAGGAACCTCGGCTCGTCGCGAGTCAGCCGCGGCAAGGGGACTCGGGTGGCGGGGTTCCCGGGGATGCGGCCGTCTCGCACGGCGAGGTCGAGCAGCAGTGAGAAGACCCGGTGTGCCTGACGCACCGTGGATGGTGCGGAGCCGTTCGAGCGGAGCGAGGCAACCCAGGCGGCGACCTCAGCGTGGGTGACGTCGGCCAGCCGGTAGCGGCCCCAGAGAGGCAACACGTGGGTGCGCAGGAGAGAGCTATAGCGGTAACGGGTGCTCGGCTTGATGCCGGTCTGCGCTGCGAGCCACTGCTCGGACCAGTCGGCGACCGTGACCCGGCCGCGCTCCGGTGCGGTCCAGGTTCGCGTCACGAGCGCCGACGTCGCCTCGTCGAGCCAGCGCTGGGCGTCGACCTTGCGGGCGTACCGCTTCTCGTGCTGCCGGCCGCTGACATCGCGATACCGGGCGCGGTAGCGCCGATTGCCGTCGCTCAGCTGGATGACGGTGATCGACCCTGCCATCGCACTCCTCCGCACCGGGATCGACCTGCGGTCGGCCGAAGCTCGAGTCTCGCTGGAGATTGCCAGCGGGACCGGCCGATGTCCCCAGAACTTCTCCAGTAGTCCACTGAGGAAGTCTTCGGGAGGTCGTCGCCGGGACCGGAGAAGCGGTCCGCAGCCCGTGGCGCGTCTAGGTCGCTGCGGACAGCTCGAGGCCGAGCTCCTCGGCGACCCTCGACGCCACCTCGGACCGGGGTACTCCGAGGCGGTCGGCCGCAGCTCGGCTGTAGAGGACGACGGCCGAGACGGCGTACGTCCACAGCCGCGGGTCCCAACCTCCGGCCTCCATCAGCAGGTCGGGATTCAGTCCTCCGTGCATGCAGGCTGCCGCGTAGATGGCGTACCGCGTCCGGTGGCGCACGGTCCGACCGTCGAGCATGAGGTCGGCCAGGTAGCGATCCGTCAGTCCCTCGTACTCGAGCCGCTCGCTGCCGGGCGGACAGGCCAGCCCGAGCGCCGCTGCTGCCACCTCGAGCAGCGCGACGTCCGGCGTGAAGTGGCTCCGGACGTCGTACGGCCGCACCGACAGCATGAGCTCGAAGGCGTCGTCGTTCCCGCTGGCGAGGCCGGACAGGATCGCGATCTGCGCTTTCCGGTGCAGGACGTCCGGGTCCTCACCCGATCGCTTGGCCACGGCGAGATCGTCTCTCGAGACGCTGCATCACTTCCACCCTCAGCGCCCGGTTCACGCGTCACAACGAGTTCGGAGGCCGACGTCCCCGAGGCGGGCTGTCTTGCCTGCTCGCTGCCGCAAACGCGCAGGTCCGGCGGTGCAAGAGGTGTGACGGCTCGCGATCTTGTCGATCTCCTGCAACCTATAGGTGGTCTTGGAGGGCTACGTCCGGCGAGGAGGTCTCCGCGGCCGCGTTGAGGTCCGCGCGATAGCGCCGGCGCTGCGCATCGGAGTCCTCCGCTCGATGACCACCCGCCAAAGACGCCGCGGGTGGACGCCGACGGGCCGGAAAGGTGCTCGACTCTGGGTCGGGGCCCGGTGAGACTGCGGCGTGCTTGTCACTCTGTCCACCACCCATGTGCCGGCGACCGATCTCGGCTTCCTGCTGCACAAGAACCCGGCGCGGGCGCAGCAGGTGGAGGTGTCGACGGGCACGGCGCACGTGTTCTACCCGGAGGCGGACGAGCGCCGGTGCACGGTGGCCCTGCTGCTGGAGGTCGATCCGATCGGCATGGTGCGGACCGCTCGCTCCGGCGGTGCCGAGGGGGCCGCGCTGGCCCAGTACGTCAACGATCGCCCATACGCGGCGTCGAGTCTGCTGGCCGTAGCGCTGGGCAAGGCGTTCTCCAGTGCGCGTAGGGGCGTGAGCAAGGAGCGGCCGGACTTGGTCGACGCCGCGCTGCCGCTGGAGGTGCACGTGCCGGCGCTGTCGTGCCGTGGTGGCGTCGAGATGGCGCAGCGGTTCTTCGGGCCGCTGGGCTGGCACGTCGAGGCAACCCCGGTGCCGCTGGACGAGACGCTGCCGGGATGGGGCGCCTCGAGGTACGTGGACCTGCGGCTGGCCGGTGAGCTCCGGCTGGCGGACGCGCTCAACCATCTCTACGTCGCGCTGCCGGTCCTGGACGACGCCAAGCACTACTGGGTGGGCACCGACGAGGTGGAGAAGCTCCTGCGCGCCGGCAGCGGCTGGCTGGCCACCCACCCGGACCGGGAGCTGATCACCCGCCGGTATCTGGGTCACCGGACCGCGCTGACCCGTCGGGCGATCGAGCGGCTCGCCGAGGTCGACGACGCCGAGGCCGAGGCGCTGGACGACGCCACCGCCCCACCGGTGCCGGCGGTCGGCGGGCCGTCGACCGCTAACGGAGATGACGCAGTGTACCGGCCGGTGCCTCTGGCGCTGCAGCGGCACGGGGCGGTCCTGGCTGTACTGCGCTCGGCCGGTGCGCAGCGGGTGATCGATCTGGGCTGTGGAGCGGGCGCGCTGCTGCCCGCGCTGCTGGCCGAGTCGGCCTTCACCGAGATCCTCGGGGTGGACGTCAGCGCCCGGGCACTGGAGGTCGCCGCCCGCAAGCTGCGGCTGGACCGGCTGCCCGAGCGGCAGCGTGCCCGGATCCGGCTGCTGCAGAGCGGATTGACGTACACGGACGCCCGGCTGCGCGGGTTCGACGCCGCCGTGTTGATGGAAGTCGTCGAGCACCTCGACCTCGACCGGTTGCCGGCCCTGGAGCACGTCGTCTTCGCGGCCGCCGCGCCGACCACCGTGGTCGTCACCACGCCCAACGTCGAGTACAACGTGCGCTATCCGGACCTGCCGCCAGGGGCGTTCCGGCACCGGGACCACCGCTTCGAGTGGACCCGGCAGCAGTTCACCGATTGGGCAGCCGCCGTCGGGGACCGGCACGGCTACGCGGTACGGCTGCTGGGCGTCGGGGACGAGGATCCGGACTTGGGTGCGCCCTCGCAAATGGCCGTCTTCACCCGCCGGTCCGCGGAGGTGGCGGCGTGACCGCCCCGACCGAGGAACGCGCCGCCGTCGGGCCGCGCACCGTCCTCGTGCCCGAACTGGCTCTCGTCGTGCTGATCGGGGTGAGCGGCTCGGGCAAGAGCACCTTCGCGCGCCGGCACTTCCGCGCCACCCAGGTGCTGTCGAGCGACTTCTGCCGCGGCCTGGTCGCCGACGACGAGAACGACCAGGCGGCGACCCCGGCCGCGTTCGCGCTGCTGCACCACATCGCCGGCATCCGGCTGCGCGCCGGCCGGCTGACGGTGGTGGACGCCACCAACGTCAAGGCCGAGGACCGGGCGTCGCTGGTGCGGCTGGCACGGGAGCACGACGTGCTGCCGGTGGCGATCGTCCTCGACGTGCCCGAGAGCGAGTGCCTGGCCCGCAACGCCGCACGGCCCGACCGCGACCTCGACCCCGGCGTCGTCCGGCGGCAGCGGGCCGACCTGCGGCGCGGCCTGCGCGGCCTGAGCCGCGAGGGCTTCCGCAAGGTGCACGTGCTGACCGGCACCGAGGAGGTCGAACGCGCGGCCATCGCCTACGAGAAGCAGTACAACGACCGGCGCGAGGACACCGGCCCGTTCGACGTCATCGGTGACGTCCACGGCTGCCGCGGCGAGCTCGAGGCACTGCTCGCCGAACTCGGCTACGGGCTGCGCTTCGACGAGCACGGCCGCCCCGTCGACGCCGAGCACCCGGCCGGGCGGCGGGCGGTCTTCGTCGGCGACCTCGTCGACCGCGGGCCGGACTCACCCGGGGTCCTGCGCCTGGTCATGGGCATGGTCGCCGCCGGACACGCCCTGTGCGTGCCCGGCAACCACGAGAACAAGCTGGTGCGCGCGCTGCGCGGGCGCAACGTGCAGCTCACCCACGGCCTGGAGCGCACGCTGGCCCAGCTCGAGGCCGAGGACGAGACCTTCCGCCGGCAGGTCGAGGAGTTCTGCCACGGCCTGGTCAGCCACTACGTGCTCGACGGCGGGGCGCTGGTCGTCGCCCACGCCGGGCTGAAGGAGTCCCTGCAGGGCCGCTCAAGCGGACGGGTGCGGGCCTTCGCGCTCTACGGCGAGACGACCGGGGAGACCGACGAGTTCGGCCTCCCGGTTCGCTACCCGTGGGCGACCGAGTACCGGGGACGGGCGATGGTCCTCTACGGGCACACGCCGGTGCCCACGCCGGAGTGGGTCAACAACACCCTGTGCCTGGACACCGGCTGCGTGTTCGGCGGCCGGCTCACCGCGCTGCGCTATCCCGAACGCGAACTCCTCAGCGTGGCCGCCGAGCGGACCTACTACGAGCCGGCCCGCCCGTTCCTGCCGGAGGACGACGCCGCGCCTGCGGTCGAGGCGCGGCGGCGGGACGACGTCCTGGATGTGGAGGACGTGCTCGGGAAGCGGGTCGTCGAGACCCGTCTGGCGGGCCGAGTGACCGTGCGCGAGGAGAACGCCGCGGCGGCGATCGAGGTGATGAGCCGCTTCGCCGTCGCCCCGGAACAGCTGCTGTACCTGCCGCCGACGATGAGCCCCTCGGCCACCAGTACCCGGCCCGGCCTGCTGGAGCACCCGGCCGAGGCCTTCGCCTACTTCCGTGGAGAAGGCGTGGCGGAGGTGGTCTGCCAGGAGAAGCACATGGGCTCCCGGGCCGTCGCCCTCGTCCGCCGCGCCGAGGACGCGTCGTCCCTCGGCGCGCTGCACACCCGTACCGGCCGGTCCCTCTTCGGCGCCGAACTCACCGCCGCGTTCCTCGGCCGCCTCGGCGCCGCCGCCGACAAGGCCGGTCTCTTCGACGAACTCGACACCGACTGGCTGATGCTGGACGCCGAGCTGCTGCCGTGGTCGGTGAAGGCCGGCGACCTCATCCGCAACCAGTACGCCGCCGTCGGTGCCGCGGCGAGGACCGCGCTGTCGGCTGCCGTCACCGCGCTCGAGCAGGCCGCCAGCCGTGGGCTTGAAGTGGGCGAGCTATTCGACCGCCAGCGGAGGCGAGCCGCCGACGCCGAATTGTTCACGGACGTCTACCGCCGGTACTGCTGGCCCACCGACGGTCTGACCGGCGTCTCCTTCGCCCCGTTCCAGATGCTCGCCACCGCAGGCGCCACCTACGCCGACCGGCCGCACGCCTGGCACCTCAATGTCGCAGACCGCCTCGCCGACGTTGACCCCGAACTGATCCGCGGCACGCGCTCGCTCACCGTCGACGTAACCGACCCGGCCAGCGAAGCCGCGGCGACCGCCTGGTGGGAGCAGATGACCGCGGCCGGGGGCGAGGGCATGGTCATCAAGCCGGCGGGCAACCTGACGCGCGGACCGCGAGGCGTTGTGCAGCCCGGGCTGAAGGTCCGCGGACGCGAGTACCTGCGGCTCATCTACGGCCCGGACTACACCGAACCCCAGCACCTCGACCGGCTGAGGGAGCGCTCACTCGGCCGCAAGCGGGGTCTCGCGCTCCGGGAGTACGCCCTCGGCATCGAAGGACTCGAGCGGCTCGCCCGCGGCGAACCGCTGTGGCGGGTTCACGAGTGCGTCTTCGCCGTCCTCGCGCTGGAGTCGGAACCGGTCGATCCGAGGCTCTGACACGCCCTGAAGGCGGCCTATGGGACACGTGCTTGCCCGGTCCTCCGTCATCATGACCGGGTGGCCGACCCCTATTCCGAACTGAGATGCGCGGTTCTGATCGATGCCAGTGAGGAAGGGACCGGCTTCTATGAGGCGTAGTGGGAAGCCAACGGCGTGTTCCCGGACTTGTCGATTGGCGAGCGCCTCGTTCTAGCGGAAAGTGTGGTCCACGACCTCGTGCAGGCCGGGCTGATCACCCTTTACCGCGGGGTGTGGGACGACAAGCTCCCGTCTGGCGACGAGCGACCCTCATGCCCATCAGTCGTGAGGAACTCTCCACCGTCCTCCGGACGTAAGAGGTCTGGGTGCCCACCGGGTCAACCCCGCCCGTCATCTTTGCCACGACGGACCAGGGAGCGGACGAGGCAAACCGTTGCCGCGAAGTGGGGGCGTGGTGAATTGTGAATCACCGCAGGTCACAATCCCATCGGCTTCTGGGACGAAACGGACAGGGCCGTCTTCCGAAACGGCTGGGCCGGTCGAGCACGCGGTGCGCCGGCCATGGTGTCGCTGGCTGGCAAGAGGCGCGGCTCCGGTACTCAGGGCATGCGGTCCGTGTCGTCGTTGGCCCCGCGGTGTGTCCCATCCTCCGGCGGACCAATCTGGGGTGCCCGGTGCAGCGGCCGGTGTGAGCGCAGCTCGATTCGGGCCAGGATGAGGCCGGCGGCGACGAGAGCCAGGGCCACAAGGAGGAACGGCCACGGACTCCACCGCTGCGCGCATTCGGTGGTGGACCCGTAGACGCGGCACACCTCGCCGGGGCCCTCCCGGTTCAACCAGGCCAGGAACAGCGGAGCAGCCGCGACACCGACAACCAGCCCTGACCACCCACGCTCGCGCAGCCCCGGCACGGCCAGTCCAACGGCCATCAAGAAGGCGACCCCGATCAGGACGAAGATGCCGACGGTCAACAAGGCGATGACGCCGAAGCTGCCGGCCGCGCCGACGACGCCCCACCAGAAAAGGGCGGTCCAGGGGAGGCGGGTTGTGCGTGACGCTGTGGTCATCAGTCCTCCGGGGGAACCGCTGTCGAGGGACGGGCAGAGCTACTCGCCACTGTGCATCTCGGCGGGTCAGGTGCGCGGCGAACGCCGGGGAACCTGCTGGTCGGGTACCGGTCGCGCGTTGGTTCCCTCCCGTAGCCCCTTCGGTTCCATCATCGGCCGGCGGCGCGACCGGACGGACGGTGCACCGAACAGGTCCCCGGACTGCTCGGTCGAAGCGACCACATCACCATCAGCCCCGGGGAAGGTGTCCCATAGGCCAACGGGCGCCGACAGCCCTGGACAGGGGCTGTCCCATAGGCCGCCTTTAGGGACAGTCGGTCATGGTGGATAGAACCCGTTGAGCCGCCGATGCGTAGGGGCCCCCGCGCCCACACGGCGCCCGCACCGCGCCCACAGAAGGACCGTTTTCCGTCGTTCGCGGCCAACAGCAGTCAACGCCATACGGCCAGGTCAAAGCCGCAATTGCCCAGATCCTCGCAGGTCAGAAGAGCGTCTCGGGGGAGCTTTTAATCCGCGGGTTGTGGGTTCGATCCCCACGGGGCCCACCGTGCCGACCTGCGCCGGCGGGTCGAACAGGGCTCGCCGCGCACGCGACAGCCGATCACTCCGGCCCGCCGTCGGAGTCGATCCTGTGTGCGCGAGGCGGGACGAGCGGGGGTGCCGACATGGCGGTGATCGACGACGTCCGGCCGCTGGGCGCCGAGCTGGAGCGCTCGTACCCGGTGTACGTACGGGCCAGGCTGAAGTCCCGCGTCCGGCGGATCGTCTACGTGGCCTTCTCCGCGGACGAGAGCGGGATCGGGTTCGCGTTCCCCAGAGAGGAGCGGGAGGCGCTCGTCCTGGCCGATCCGCACAGGTTCCGGATGCCGGCGGCCTCGGACATGCGCTTCCACTGGGTCCACGCCGACCTCGCCGCCGTGGACCCGACCGAAGCGCGCGAGCTCGTCGTCGACGCCTGGCGCATGGTCGTCCCGGACAAGCTCTCGGGCGCGTACGACGCCCTCCATCCCACCGGCCCGGGGCGGCGCCGGTGAGGAGCGGGGTCGCCCCGGTGGGGACCTGACCGGCGCGGACGACGTCCACCCGAAGTGAGCCCGCGTGGGAACGCCGGGGCGCCCCTGGGGCGTTGTGCCCGTGACGCGGCGCTCCAGCTCTGGTCTCGCGGTGCCGATGTCCCCGGTGGCCGCCGGCGACCTGGCCGGCGCCGGAGGCCCGGTCACCAGGCGCCGGACCCGCACGATCGAGGAGAGACCATGGACTACCTCCGCCGTCTGCAGATGGAGCGGCCCGTCCTGTTCTGGGTGATCATCGCCCTGGGCATCTGGCTCGGCTTCCAGCTCGTGCTGTTCGTCGCCGCGGTCGTGCTCGGGCCGTTCGGGCTGCCGTCGTGGGTCCCGCTCGCGCTCGTCCTGGCCGCCCTCGTCGTCGTGGCCCGCCGCCAGAGCCGGTACCGCTGACCGGGGTCGCCCCGCACTGACCGGCACCGCTCCGACGCCGGAGCGGGAGCTACGTTGCGACGGTGCCCGACCTCTTCGCGCCCCTGACCTTCCCGCGGGGCCGCCCGATGCCGAACCGGCTGGCGCTGGCGCCGCTGACGAACCGGCAGAGCCACGACGACGGCCGGCTGTCGGAGCAGGAGCGCGCCTGGCTGGTGCGCCGCGCCCGGGGCGGCTTCGGGATGACGATGACGTGCGCCTCCCACGTGCAGCCGAACGGCCAGGGGTTCGGCGGTCAGCTCGCCATCCACTCCGACGCCTTCCTCGACGGGCTCACCTCGCTCGCCACCGACCTGCGGGGGACCGGCACCCTCGCCGTCGTCCAGCTGCACCACGCCGGCGCACGGGCCGAGCGCGAGCTGGTCCGGGACCGCGTGTCGGCCTCCGAGCTCGACGGCGCCCGGGCGCTCACCACCGACGAGGTCCACCAGCTGCGCGACGACTTCGTCGCCGCGGCCGTGCGCGCCGAGCGGGCGGGCTTCGACGGCGTGGAGGTGCACGGCGCCCACGGCTACGTGCTCACCCAGTTCCTCTCCGCGGAGACCAACCGGCGCACCGATGCCTACGGGGGCTCGCCGGAGAACCGCGCCCGGCTGTTGCTCGAGGTGCTGGCCGGCATCCGTGCAGCCTGCGGGCCGGACCTCCAGCTGGGCCTGCGGCTGTCCACCGAGCGCTTCGGGCTGCGCACCCTGGAGATCCGCGACCTGGTGGGCGAGCTGTTCGGCCGCGGCGAGCTCGACTACCTGGACCTCTCGCTCTGGGACGTCACCAAGTACGCCGTGGACGACGACGCCCAGGACAAACCGCTGCTGGAGCTGTTCGCCGAGCTGCCCCGCGGCGACATCCGCCTCGGGGCCGCCGGGAAGGTGCGGACGCCGGCCGACGCCGTCGCGCTGCTCGAGCGGGGGGCGGACTTCGCCTTCATCGGGCGCGCGGCGATCCTGCACGGCGAGTACGCCCAGCTGGCCCAGGACCCGGCGTGGCAGCCGGTGCCGATGCCCGTCGACCCCGCGTACCTCCCCGGGCAGGACGTCAGCCCGGCCTTCGTCGACTACCTGCGCACCTTCCGCGGGTTCCTGGCCTCGTAGGCGCCCGCCTACGGACGCCGCGCCGAGCGGCACGATGCGACGCCCCGCTGGGCGAGGACGGCCCGGAGCCGCTCCGCGGATCGCCGGTGCTGACCGGCGCGGTCCCGCAGCACCCCGGCGAGGACGGCGTTGCTGCACGCGTCGGCGCGGCTGTCCAACGAGGTCGCCGTCTGGATGTGGACGTCGACGACCTGCAGCTGCTCGAGCAGCTCGCGCCGTTCGTCCACGGAGATCTGCGCCGTCCACCACGCCGGCCTCGGTGGGCGGACATCGCGCGCGACGGCGGGGCCGTGGTCGCGGCGGGGACCGGGGACACCTCGTCCGTCGGTCGTCATCCTCGGCCTCCTCGGTGTCGTGCCGTCACCTGAGGAGACGCCCTGCGTACCGAGGGAGGACGAGGTACCCACCGCGGCGGACCCCTGGCCGAGGACCGGGCCCGAGCGCGACGGGGGCCGCTGAGCGGTGGTGCACGTCCGGAGGGAGGGCGGTGCCGCGTCAGGCACCGCCACCGAGGGCGTCCCCCTCGCGGCGTGGACGGAGCAGTCCCCGGGCTCAGGCGCCGACGTAGTCGGCGAGGTGCTGACCGGTCACGGTGGAGCGGGCGGCGACGAGATCGGCCGGGGTGCCCTCGAACACGATCCGGCCGCCGTCGTGACCTGCCCCGGGACCGAGGTCGACGATCCAGTCGGCGTGCGCCATGACCGCCTGGTGGTGCTCGATGACGATCACCGACTTCCCGGAGTCCACCAGCCGGTCGAGCAGGCCGAGCAGGTTCTCCACGTCGGCGAGGTGCAGGCCGGTGGTCGGCTCGTCGAGGACGTAGACGTCGCCCTTGTCGGCCATCTGCGTCGCCAGCTTCAGCCGCTGCCGCTCGCCGCCGGAGAGCGTGGTGAGCGGCTGGCCGAGCGTGAGGTAGCCGAGCCCGACGTCGGCCAGCCGGTCGAGGACGGCGTGCGCCGCCGGCGTCCTCGTCCCGCCGTCGCCGAAGAAGTCCCGCGCCTCCGCGACCGGCATCGCGAGCACCTCGCTGATGTCCTTGCCGCCGAATCGGTACTCCAGCACCGAGGCCTGGAACCGCTTGCCCCCGCACTCCTCGCAGGGGGACTCGACGGTGGCCATGACGCCCAGCTCGGTGTAGACGACGCCGGCGCCGTTGCACGTCGGGCAGGCGCCCTCGGAGTTGGAGCTGAACAGCGCCGGCTTCACCCCGTTGGCCTTCGCGAACGCCTTGCGGATCGGCTCGAGCAGCCCGGTGTACGTGGCGGGGTTGCTGCGCCGGGACCCCTTGATCGCCCCCTGGTCGACCACCACCACGCCGTCGCGGCCCGCGATCGAGCCGGTGACCAGCGAGCTCTTCCCGGAGCCCGCCACGCCCGTGAGCACGCAGAGCACCCCGAGCGGGATGTCGACGTCGACGTCGCGCAGGTTGTGCGTCGACGCGCCGCGGACCTCCAGCGCGCCGGACGACGACCGCACCGAGTCCTTGGGCCTCGCCCGGTCGTCGAGGTGGCGGCCGGTGATGGTGTCGCTCTCCCGCAGCCCCGCCACGGTGCCCTCGAAGCACACGAGGCCGCCGCCCGTGCCGGCGCCGGGGCCGAGGTCGACGACGTGGTCGGCGATCGCGATGGTCTCCGGCTTGTGCTCCACGACGAGCACCGTGTTGCCCTTGTCCCGCAGCTGCAGGAGCAGGCCGTTCATCCGCTCGATGTCGTGCGGGTGCAGCCCGATCGTGGGCTCGTCGAAGACGTACGTGACGTCGGTGAGGGACGAGCCGAGGTGACGGATCATCTTCGTCCGCTGCGCCTCGCCGCCGGAGAGCGTCCCCGCGGGCCGGTCGAGGGAGAGGTAGCCCAGCCCGATCTCGGAGAACGAGTCGAGCAGGTGCTGCAGACCGGTGAGCAACGGCGCGACCGAGGGTTCGCGCAGGGCCCGGACCCAGTCGGCCAGGTCGCTGATCTGCATCGCGCAGAGGTCGGCGATGTTCTCCCCCGCGATCCTCGACGACCGGGCCTCCGGGGTCAGGCGCGTGCCCTCGCACTCCGGGCACCGCTGGAACGTGATGACCCGTTCCACGAAGGCGCGGATGTGGGGCTGCATCGCGTCGACGTCCTTGGAGAGCATCGACTTCTGGATCTTCGGGACGACGCCCTCGTAGGTGAGGTTGATGCCCTCGACCTTGATCTTCGTCGGCTCCTTGTAGAGGAGGTCGTCCAGCTCCTTCTTGGTGAACTCCCCGATCGGCTTGTCCATGTCGAAGCCGAAGCCGGCGAAGATCCGGCCGTACCAGCCGTCCATGCTGTAGCCCGGGACCATCAGCGCGCCCTCGGCCAGTGACTTCGACGCGTCGTACAGCGCCGTGAGGTCGAAGTCGGAGACCGAGCCCATGCCCTCGCAGCGGGGGCACATGCCGCCCAGGTAGACCACGTCGCGCACGACGTTCTTCTCCACCCGGCCGCCGGCCTTCTCCGTGCTCATCACCCCGCTCGCCTTGCGCGTCGGGACGTTGAACGAGAACGCCGTGGGGGGACCGATGTGCGGCGTGCCCAGCCGGCTGAACAGGATCCGCAGCATCGCGTTGGCGTCGGTGGCGGTGCCCACGGTGGAGCGGGGGTTGGCGCCCATCCGCTCCTGGTCGACGATGATCGCCGTCGTCAGGCCCTCGAGGACGTCGACGTCGGGCCGTGCCAGCGTGGGCATGAAGCCCTGCACGAACGCGCTGTAGGTCTCGTTGATCAGCCGCTGGGACTCCGCGGCGATGGTGCCGAACACCAGTGAGCTCTTGCCCGAGCCCGAGACCCCGGTGAAGACCGTGAGCCGGCGCTTCGGGATCTCGAGGCTGACGTCGCGGAGGTTGTTCACCCGCGCGCCGACCACACGGATCGCGTCGTGGCTGTCCGCGAGGTGCGGACCGCCGGTACGTGTGTCGGGAGTCGCCTCGGTGCTCGTGGTCATCGGACCTCCTGGATGCGGACCATGTTCCCGGCGGGGTCGCGGAAGGCGCAGTCGCGCACCCCGTACGGCTGGTCGACCGGCTCCTGGACGACCTCGGCGCCGCGCGACTGCAGCCGCTCGAAGGTCGCGTCGAGGTCCCTCGTGGCGAGGATGAGGCTGGCGTAGGTGCCCTTGGCCATCATCTCGGCGATGGTGCGGCGTTCCTCGTCGGTGACGCCCGGGTCCGCGGCCGGCGGGTGCAGCACCACGGAGGTGCCCTCGCCGCCGGCGGGGCCGACGGTGATCCAGCGCATGGTGCCCTGCCCGACGTCGAGGCGGACCTCGAAGCCGACGGCGTCGCGGTAGAAGACCAGCGAGGCCTCCGGGTCGTCCGCGGGGAGGAAGGTCTGGTGGATGGCGATGTCGGTCGTGGTGTCCATGGTGATCACGCTAGGGACGTCACGGGCGCCGGTGCTTCTCGATTCCTGACCGGTCTGGTCACCTGCTTGGCGACGCATGGCGGGAGCCCCGCCGAGCCGCTCGCCGCCTGCCGTCGGTAGACGCTGGGCGGCATGCCGACCAGCTCGGTGAAGCGGGAGCTGAAGGTCCCCAGCGACGAGCAGCCGACCGTGAAGCAGACCTCGGTGACGCTCAGGTCGCCGCGGCGCAGCAGCGCCATCGCCCGCTCGATGCGCCGTGTCATCAGGTACGAGTACGGGGACTCCCCGTAGGCCTGCCGGAACTCGCGGCTGAGGTGGCCGGCGGACATGTGGACGCCCCGGGCCAGCGCCTCGACGTCCAGCGGCTGGGCGTACTCCCGGTCGATGCGGTCGCGGACGCGGCGCAGCCGCGCGAGGTCACGCAGGCGCTGGTCCGCGGCGGCGCTGCTGGTCACGGCCGCATCCTGCCGCGTCGCGCCCCCGGACCGGTGTCCCCGGCGCGGGTGATCACAGCGCCGTCGGCGGTGCAGCACCACCCGGGAGAACGACACGCGATGGCTGTCGATTGACAATCGATAGCCATCGCGCGAAGGTCGATGCATGTCACGCATCAGCCGGGTGCTGCTCCCGTTGCGGGTCCTGCTCGCGGTCGTCCTCGTCGCCCTCCTGGCCGCCCAGATCTGGGCCGCGCCCGGGATGCTGCCCGACCTGGCCGACCCCTCGCTCGAGCAGTCGGTCGTGCGCTGGACGATGCTCGCGGCGTCGCTGCTGGGTCTGCTCTGCGTCCAGGTCGTCGTCGTGTGCACCTGGGCCCTGCTCACCCGGGTCGCCCAGGACCGCATCTTCAGCGCGGACGCCCTGCCCTGGGTCGACACGATCGTCGGGGCCGTCGCCGTGGGCTGGGCGGCCCTGCTGGGCGCCCTCGTCTGCTCCTACTACTTCATCATCGACGAGGTCAGCGACGACCCCGTGCCGGTCGCCCTGCTCCTGGTGGCGCTGCTGGTCGGCGCCGTCGTCGGGCTGCTGATGGTCGTCATGCGGGCGCTGCTGCGGCAGGCGACCGCGCTGCGGACCGACCTGGAGTCGGTCATCTGATGCCCATCGTCGTGCGCATCGACGTCGAGCTCGCCCGCCGCAAGATGAGCGTCGGCGAGTTCGCCGAGCGCGTCGGCCTCACGCCGGCCAACGTGGCGGTGCTGAAGAACGGCCGCGCCAAGGCCGTCCGCTTCAGCACCCTGGAGGCCATCTGCCGGGTGCTCGAGTGCCAGCCCGGCGACCTGCTGGAGTGGGTGCCCGACGAGCAGGACGCGCCGGCCGCCCCGCACCTGAACGCCCGGTGACGGGGGACCGGTCGGTCGACGTGCTCGTCGTCGGCGCTGGGCTGGCCGGGCTGCACACCGCCACGCTGCTGGCCCGGCGCGGTGCCGACGTCCTGCTGGTCGAGCGCCGGCCCACCCTGACGGGCGCCGTCCGCACGACGGGGATCTTCGTCCGCAGGACGCTCGACGACTTCCCGCTGCCGGAGGACTGCCTCGGGCCCCCGATCCGGCGGGTGGTGCTGTACCCGCCGCACCGGCGCCGCCCGGTGACCCTGGTCAGCGACCGCGACGAGTTCCGGGTCGGCGACATGGGTCCGCTGTACCTGGCGGCCGCCCGGGACGCCGCGGCCGCCGGCGTGCGGATCGCCCTGGGTACCCGCTGCGCCGGACGGCGGGAGGGCGCGTGGCTGCTGACCGGTCCGGCCGGTCCGACGCGCGTGCGCGCGCGGTTCGTCGTCGGCGCCGACGGCGCCCGCTCCCGCGTCGCCCGCGATCTCGGCCTCGACCGCAACCGGCAGCTGCTGGTGGGGGCCGAGGAGGTCTTCCCGGTGGCCGCCGGCGGGGAGCCGCCGACCTTCTCCTGCGTGCTCGACCCCTCGCTGGCCCCCGGCTACCTGGCGTGGGTGGTCGACGACGGACGGCACGCGCACGTCGGCGTCGCCGGCTACGCCGCCCGCTTCCCCGAGGGGCTCCGCGCGGCGCTGGCCCGGTTCCGCGCCTCCGTGCCCGCGCCCCGCCCGGTCGGCCCGGTCGAGCGGCGCGGCGGGCCCATCCCCGTCGGCGGCCTGCTGCGGCGGATCAGCTGCGCCGACGGGCTCCTCGTGGGGGACGCCGCGGGAGCGGTCTCCCCGCTGACCGCCGGCGGTCTCGACCCGTGCCTGCGCCTGTCCGAGCACGCGGCCGACGTCCTCGGCGAGGCGCTGCGCACCGGGCGGCCGGACGCGCTGGCCCGCTACGACGGGGCGGCCCTGCGCGCACGCTTCCGCGGGCGCCTGCTGCTGCGGCACGGCCTGGCCCAGGTCCGCACCCCGGCCGTCGCCTCGGCGCTGTTCCCGCTGCTGCGCACCCCGCCCGGGCGGGCGGCGGCGCGCCGGGTGCTCTTCGGCGACCGGTCCTTCCCCTCGCCGGCGCCCGCCGACGCGACCGCGGCGCCGTCCCGCTGACGGACGGGCGCCACCCGGCCGCCGCGACATGCCGCGGCTCCGGGCGCCGCAGGCGTGACCGCGGCCCGTCCGGGGCTCCGCACGCTCCGGACCTCGCCGTTTGTCGACAAGGCGGTGCCTGTTGCGGCCGGTCACCGGCCCGGCCGGGAGGCTGCACAACGATCGGGTGACGGCGGCCACCGTGTCGTGTCCGGACGGCCTCGCCGAGCGGCGCCGGACCCTACTTTTCGTCCTGTCAGCGGCACTTCCCCGGCCGCGACGGACGCACTCGAGGAGCACCGCGTGAACGCGCCCCATGCACTGGCACCCCCACCGCCACGACTCGTCGAGCACGAGGAGCAGACGGGGCTGACGGTGCTGCTGGAACTCTTCTCGGCAGAGGAGCCCGCTCCCCGTACCCCCGCGGCGGTGCGGCACCCGCGTCCCTCGCTGCGGGCCTCCGGTGCCCGCGCGGTCGCCTGGACCCGTGCGTCGTCGCAGCGCGCCGCCTCGTGGGGCGCCGGCCCGCAGGGAGCCTGGCGTGCCTGGTGAGTCCGTGCTCCTGCTCTGGCCCGCGGTGACGCTGGGCGGGTTCGTCGTCCTCGCTGCACTCGTCGTGGCGCTGGGGACCAGTTCGACCGCGCGGTACGAGTTCGAGCGCAACGCCGTGCAGGCCCAGCGGCAGCGGGCCGCCGTGACGGCCCCCGCCGCCGCGGGAGCCGACGCCGACGCGGCGGACGTCGTCGCCGGAGCCCCCGTCTCCCGCCCCGGCGACTCCGCGCCGGCGGCCGACGGCGCGGGGGAGGAGGCCCGCGCCGAGCAGGCGACGGCCGTCGGCCTCGCCACCCACCCGGCCGGCAAGCGGATCGGCGAGCCGGGCTCGGCCCCCGCCTGGTGGCTGGTCGACGAGGACGCCGACGAGCCGGGGCAGCACGCCGTGGCCGGTCCCTTCGCCGACCGCGTCGAGGCCGACTGGGCCCTGCTCGCCCACGGCCTGGCCGAGTCCACCCGGATGGTCTACGGCTCGCAGCGGGCCGACGGCACGGTGGTGCGCCGGCAGCTCCCCGCCGAGCGCGCCTGGCTCGCCGAGCTCGGCGACCAGCTGGACCGGCTGGCCGACGACTGGGACGAGCTGGTGAGCGACGACGACGCGCTCACCACGCTCGTGGTCGAGGTGGCCGCCGCGCTGGTGGAGGCCGGGCTCCCGCTGCACGACTGCGCCGGCGACGGCGCGTCGGGCGGCGTCTGCCTCAGCCCCGGCCCGGCGCACGCCGGTGTGCTCGTCACGTGGCACCAGCACGACCGGATGAGCGTGCAGCAGGTGCGCGGCGCGGCGATGGAGGCCGCCGTGCAGCGGACCATGAGCGCCGCGGTCGCCGAGCTCCTGCGCACCGTGGGCTTCGAGGTGGAGCCCTTCGGGGCCAGCGGCTGCTGGATGGTCACGCCCGGAGCGCGCTGAGCGCGACCCGCCTCGGGGGCAGCACTCCGAGGCGGGTCGGCAACTCCGCGTGTCCGCCGCGCAGCCGCGGCGCGACGCGCCGGGAGCCGCCCAGGTCGGACGCCGGGTCGACGTCGACCCGACCCATAGTTTTCGAGCACCTCGAGCGACCGGTCCCCGACCGGCGCACGGGGGACCGGTGGCCTTCCCCGCCGTCGGTCGGAGTCCAGGAGGAGTCGTGCGGAACGTGAGTCGTCCACCCGTCAGTGGGATCGCAGTCGGCGGCGCGACGGCGCTCGGCTGGTGGCTGACCGAGGTCGAGGACGACGGCCGCGGCCCGCTCGTCGCCGGCCCGTTCCCCACCCGCCAGGAGGCGGGCTGGGCGGCCGCCGAGCACGGCCCCGAGGCCGTCGAGACGGTCTACGGCGTCCGCCGGCCCGACAGCCGTGTCAAGCGCCGCCCCTCGCCGCAGGAGTGGGCCTGGCTGGCCCACCTGGGCGAGCAGCTGGGCCGCCTGCCGGCCGAGTGGGAGGAGGTCGTCGACGACGAGGACCCGCTGACCACCCTCGTCGTCGAGGTGGCCGCCGCACTGGCCGAGGCCGGCCTGTCGCTGCACGACGCGGACGGGGAGGACAGCGCCCTGGGCGGCGCCTCCCTCCGCTGCGAGCCCGACCTCGACGGCATCGTCGTCACCTGGCGGCAGCACGAGCGGATGAGCGTCGACCAGGTGCACGGGGCGCCGGCCGACGCCGCGGTGCAGCAGGTCATGAACCGGGCGGTGGCCGACGTGCTGGCCGTCCGCGGGTTCGCGGTGGAGGCCTTCGGCGGGGGCTGCGGCCACGTCGTGCGCCGGGGGATGTGAGAGGCGAGGGATCCCGTGCCCGTGTCGGGAGGCTCCTGACGTAGGCAGGGGATCCCATGCCCCGGGGGCGGGGGCCCGCGTGTGCATGGTCATGCACTGGCATGCATAATCAGGCCCATGTCCAAGGTGCTCAGTTCCCTGCCGGTCGGCGAGCGTGTCGGGATCGCCTTCTCCGGGGGGCTGGACACGTCCGTGGCGGTCGCGTGGATGCGCGACAAGGGCGCGGTGCCCTGCACCTACACCGCCGACATCGGTCAGTACGACGAGCCCGACATCGCCTCGGTCCCCGGCCGCGCGCAGGCGTACGGCGCCGAGATCGCCCGGCTGGTCGACGGCAGGGCCGCGCTGGTGGAGGAGGGCCTGGCCGCGTTGACCTGCGGGGCCTTCCACATCCGCTCCGGCGGCCGGGGGTACTTCAACACCACTCCGCTGGGCCGTGCGGTGACCGGGACGCTGCTCGTGCGCGCCATGCTCGAGGACGACGTCCAGATCTGGGGCGACGGCTCGACGTTCAAGGGCAACGACATCGAGCGCTTCTACCGGTACGGCCTGCTGGCCAACCCGGGCCTGCGCGTCTACAAGCCCTGGCTGGACGCGGCCTTCGTCAGCGAGCTCGGCGGGCGCACCGAGATGTCGGAGTGGCTGGTCGCCCACGGCCTGCCCTACCGGGACAGCACCGAGAAGGCGTACTCCACCGACGCGAACATCTGGGGCGCCACCCACGAGGCCAAGCGGCTGGAGCACCTCGACGCCGGCATCGAGATCGTCGAGCCGATCATGGGCGTCCGCTTCTGGGACCCGGCGGTGGAGATCGCCACCGAGGACGTCACGATCGGCTTCGCGCAGGGCCGCCCGGTCACCATCGACGGCAAGGAGTTCGACTCGGCGGTCGACCTGGTGCTGGAGGCCAACGCCATCGGCGGGCGGCACGGGCTGGGCATGTCCGACCAGATCGAGAACCGGATCATCGAGGCCAAGAGCCGCGGCATCTACGAGGCGCCGGGGATGGCGCTGCTGCACGTGGCGTACGAGCGGCTGGTCAACGCCATCCACAACGAGGACACGCTCGCCACCTACCAGAGCGAGGGCCGCCGGCTCGGGCGGCTGCTGTACGAGGGCCGCTGGCTGGACCCCCAGGCGCTCATGCTCAGGGAGTCGCTCCAGCGCTGGGTCGGGATGGCGGTCACGGGCGAGGTCACGCTGCGCCTGCGGCGCGGCGAGGACTACTCGATCCTCGACACCTCCGGCCCCGCCTTCAGCTACCACCCCGACAAGCTGTCCATGGAACGGACGGCGGACTCGGCCTTCGGCCCGACCGACCGGATCGGCCAGCTGACCATGCGCAACCTCGACATCGCCGACTCGCGCGCCAAGCTCGAGCAGTACGCCGGCCTCGGCATGGTCGGCAGCGCGCAGCCGGCGCTGGTCGGCGCCGCGCAGGCCGCCTCCACCGGGCTCATCGGCGCCCTCACGGCCGGCGGCGCGGAGGCGATCGCCTCGCGCGGCGAGGTGTCGGCCGACGAGGAGCTGCTGGACCGCGCCGCGATGGAGGCGGGCACCGACTGAGTAGCGTCCGCGAGGTGCCTGCTCTCACCCGCGACGGCGACGTCTTCGTCCTCGACCTCGGCGACGGCGAGAACCGCTTCACCCTCGACTGGCTCGTCGAGGTCGAAGCAGCCCTCGACGAGGTGACGGCGGCCGAGGGCCCACGCGCGCTGGTCACCACGGCCGGCGGCCGGTTCTTCACCAACGGGTTGGACCTCGACTGGCTGCTCGCGCACCCGGAGGAGGGCCACGGCTACAGCGCCCGGATCGAGGTCGTCCTCGCCCGGGTCCTCGAGGCGCCGCTGTTCACCGTGGCCGCGCTGCCCGGGCACGCCTTCGGCGGCGGCGCGATGCTCGCCCTCGCCCACGACAGCCGGGTGATGCGCGCCGACCGCGGGTTCTGGTGCCTCCCCGAGGCCGCGCTCGGGCTGCCGTTCCAGCCGGGGATGGCCGCGCTCATCCAGGCGCGGCTGGCCCCGCAGGTCGCGCACGAGGCGATGGTCACCGGGCGCCGCTACGGGGGCGAGGAGGCCGCCGCCGCGGCGATCGTCGACGCCGCGGTGCCCGAGGACGCCGTCCGGGCGACGGCGGTCGAGCTGGCCGCCGCCCGGGCCGACCTCGCGGGCCCGACGCTGGCCGCGATCAAGGCGACGATGTACGCCCCCGTGCTGGCCGCGCTGCGCGCCGGCGACCCCGCCCGCGGCTGAGCCGCGGACGGGCGTCCGATCAGCACGCCGGCGCCACCGCCGGCCGCTGCCGCGCGGTGGCGGGGGCCGGCAGCCGCCGGGCCAGGACGACGGCCGCGACGGTGAACGCCGCGCCGGCCACCGGTTGGAGCACCTCGACCGTGGGCCCGGCCACGTAGAACAGCGGCAGCGACACGGCGTAGGTGAGGCCGGCGACCCGCAGCCCCGAGTCGACCGCGGCGAGCTCCCGGCCGACCAGGACCGCGCCCGCGGTCCACGCCAGCAGCGCCACGCCCACGGTCCCGAACAGCGCCGGGCCGTACACGTCGGAGTTCCAGGCCACCGCCTCCTCGACGCCGGAGCGGTGGGCGCGGCCGATCGCCGGCTGGGCGAACGCGGCGACGCCGAACACCGCGGTGCTCAGCACCTGGCCGGTCACGGTCAGCGCCGCTCCGGCGAGGGCGGCGCGCGGCCGGCGCACCCGGCCGGCGGCCAGCGCGACCGCCGACAGCGCCCCGACGATCCCGAGGGCGGCGCCGAGGATGCTCGCGACGAGGTGGCTGACCAGGAAGGTGCCGGTCGTGACGTAGGCGGCGTAGGCGGGGAAGTCGTCGGCGTACGACGGCTGGTGGGTGAGGGTCGAGACGGTGAGCAGCGCGCCGGAGACCGGCAGGGCCCACAGGCCCGCGGTCAGGGCCGTCCGCCACTCGTCGGTGCGCGGCCGGTCGGTGGAGATCGTGTGCACGGGTTCCTCCTCGGGGAGATGGTGGTCAGGCGATCGCGACGGCGGTGCCGCTGACGCGGATGCCGGACGCCGGATCGGCCGGGACGTCGACGAGCAGCACGCTCGGGCGGCCCATGTCCTCGCCCTGTCGCACGGTCAGCTCGGCCGGCAGCCGGACCGCGCCGAGCTCCCGCAGGTAGCCGCCCAGTGCCGCCGCGGCGGCGCCGGTGGCCGGGTCCTCGACGACGCCGCCCGGCGGGAAGGGGTTGCGGGCGACGACGACCCCCTCCGACTCCCGCCGGACGAGCGCGACCGTGGTCCAGCCGCGCCCGGCCATGAGCGCGTCCAGCGCGGGGACGTCGTAGTCGAGGTCGGTCAGGCGGTCCCGGGTGCGGGCGGCCAGGACGGGGTGCCAGTTCCCGGCGTAGGCGACCCGCGGGGGCAGGGCGGGGTCCAGGTCGGCCGCGGACCAGCCCAGCGCGGCGAGCAGGGCGGCCAGGTCGGCGTCGGCGAGCGGGACGGTGCGCGGGGGGACGCTGGTCAGGGTGGCCCGCCACGACCCGTCGGGGGCCCGCTCGGTGGTGACGGGCACCGGGCCCGCGGCGGTCGCGAACACCCGCCGTCCCGGGCCGTGCCGCTCGGCGAGGGCGACGGCCGCGGCGATCGTCGCGTGCCCGCAGAAGTCCACCTCGGCGCGCGGGCTGAAGTACCGGACGGCGACGTGCCCGTCGTCCCCCGGCACGAGGAACGCCGTCTCCGAGTAGCCGACCCCGGCCGCGATCGCGAGCATCCGCCCGTCGGTCAGCCCACGGGCGTCGAGGACGACCCCGGCGGGGTTGCCGCCGGCCGGATCGGCGCTGAACGCCGCGTAGCGGAGCACCTCCGGGCAGCCGGCCGGCGCGGGGCAGGGCCCGGGATGACGGCCGGACTCGACCCAGTACTCGGTCACCCGGTCCTCGCGGACCCGGTAGGTCGCCCGGCCGTGCTCGACCCCCGAACCCGCGGGGCCGGTGCGGCGCTGGGTCCACGACGCCGCGACGTCGCCCGAGGGCAGTGTCGTCGTCCGCCACGAGAAGTCCCAGGGGCCGGACGCGCTCAGCATCTCCCGCACGTGGTCGGCGTAGCCGGCCGGCGTGCGCACGACGACGCCGTGCTCGGCTCCGGGGCGGCCCTGGTGGGCCACGACACGGGGCGCGAGCACCCGCGCCGCGCGCTCGGGGTGCCGGCCGGAGCGGACGTCGGTGAGGAACTCCCGGACGACGTCCTCGGCGGTGCGCTGCAGCGTCGGCATCAGAACTTCATCCCCAGCTCGGCGGCCTCGGCGTGCGCCCGCGCCCGGCCGGCGTCGGCGTCGGCGGTGGCCAGGTCGGGGCGGAAGTGGACCTCCTCGATCTCCGTCACGCCGGCCCAGCGCAGCCAGTCGCGCAGGAACGGCGCCTGGGAGTCCGAGCCGAACGAGGCCGGGCGCCCCGGTCCGTACACGGCGCTGGTGAGGACGAGGACGGCCTTCTTGCCGGTCAGCAGCCCGGTGTAGCCCTCGACCGGGTCGAAGCCGAAGACCATGCCGGGCTGGCTCACCACGTCGATGAACTGCTTGAGGACGTAGGGCACGCCGGCGTTCCACATCGGCACGCTGAACAGGTAGCGATCGGCGGAGGCGAAGCGGCGAAACGCGTCCTCGGCGCGGGCCCAGCCGTCCCCGGTGGGGGTCTCGCCGGCGAAGACGGCCATCTTGGCGGCGACGGCGTCCGGGCCGAAGGCCGGCAGGCTGCCGTCCCAGAGGTCCCAGGTGTCGACCTCGGTCAGCGGGTTGGCCTCGCGGTACGCGTCGAGGAACGTGCCGGCGACGGCCAGCGACTCGGAGCGGGCGCCACGGGGCGAGGCGGAGATGTGCAGCAGGCGGGTCACGGGGGACCTCCATCGGTCGGGGCGGCGGCGGTCGCCGTCGCCTGTCCGCGACCCTCCGCGGCCCGCTGTCGCGGCACTGTCGCGACCGTGTCGTGCGTCGCGTCATCGGTCGGCGCCGTCGGTGGTGGCCCGGCGTGCCCCCGCCGGTTACCGTTCCGCGGTCCCGCCGGCGTCGTCCCGACCGAGGAGTCCCGTGCCCGTCCTCGTGCTGGGCCCGCTGGAGGTGTGGCGTGACGGCCGGCTGCTGCCGGTGCGCCGCGGCCGGCCGCGGCGCCTGCTCCTCGCGCTGCTCCTCCAGCGCGGCGGAGCCGTGGCCCCGGAGGCGCTGGTCGACCAGCTGTGGGGGGACGAGCCACCGGTCAACGCGGACAACGCGCTCCAGGTGCTCGTCTCCTACCTGCGGCGGAGCATCGGCGGCACCGACCTGACGATCGACCGGACGCCGGCCGGCTATCGGCTGCTGGTCGACGCCGAGGACGTCGACATGGTCCGGTTCGAGGCGCTGGTGCGGGCGGCCGGAGCGGCGGGGACGCCGGCCGCGGACCGCCTGGACGCGGCCGACGGGGCGCTGGCGCTGTGGCGGGGCCCGGCGCTCGCCGAGGTGGCCGACGACCCCTTCGCGCAGGGCGACCGCGCCCGGCTGGAGGAGCTGCGCCGGCAGGCCGCCGAGCTGCGCGCAGCGGCGCTGCTGGACATGGGGAGGCACGACGACGCGCTGCCCGACCTCGGCCAGCTGGTGCGCGCGCACCCGTTCCGGGAACGGCTGCACGGGCAGTACGCGCTCGCGCTCTACCGAGCCGGGCGGCAGGCCGACGCGCTCCGGGTACTCGATGCGGTCCGGAGCGCCCTCGCCGACGAACTCGGCCTCGACCCCGGCCCCGAGCTGCAGGACCTGGCCGGCCGGATCCTGCGCCAGGACCCGGTGCTCGCCGCGCCCCCGGTCGCCGAGTCCAGGCCGACGCCGGCGCCGGTACCCCCGGCACCGGCACCGGTGGCCGACGTCCCGGCGCCGCTGACCCCGCTCATCGGCCGGGAGGCCGAGCTCGGCGCGCTCGCCACCGCGCTGGCGGGGCACCGGCTGGTCACGCTCACCGGTCCGGGCGGTGCCGGCAAGACCCGGCTGGCGGTGGCCGCCGCCGAGGGGCGCGGGGGAACCGTCTGGTGGGCCGACCTCACTCCCGTCACGGATGCGACCGGGGTCGCGGCCGTCGTCGCCACCGCCGTCGGCACCGGCTTGGCCAGCGAGGAGGACCCGGCCGGGGCGCTGGCGCGGTGGATCGGCGGACGCGCCGCGCTCCTGGTGCTCGACACCTGCGAGCGCGTCCCGGACGACGTCGCCCGGCTCGTGCTCACGCTCGCCCCGCGCTGCCCCGGGCTCCGGGTCCTCGCCACCAGCCGGCGTCCGCTCGGCGTGCCCGGCGAGCTGTCCTGGCCGGTGCCGCCGCTCCCCGTGCCGGCCGCGACGGAGGCGACGGTCGAGGCGGTGGGCGCCTCGCCCGCGGCGCGGCTGTTCGTCGACCGCGCTGCGCGTGCCCGGCCCGGCTTCGCGCTGACGGCCGACAACGCCGCCGACGTCGCCCGGGTGTGCCGGCTGCTCGACGGGCTCCCGCTGGCCGTGGAGCTCGCCGCCGGGCACGCCGCCGCGCTGAGCCCGGCCAAGACCGCCGCGCTGCTGACCGACCGGCTGCGGCTGGCCGGGGACGGCACGACCCGCCCCGACCGGCATGCCGACCTGCGGGCCACCGTGGACTGGAGCCTGGGCCTGCTCACCGCCGCCGAGGTCACCTTCCTCGACCGGCTGTCGGTCTTCGCCGGGCCGTTCCCGGTGGAGGCCGCCGTCGAGGTGGCCGGCGCGGAACTGCCCGCCGACGGGCTGCGGCTGCTGCTGGGGCTGGTCCGCCAGAGCCTCGTGGCGGTCGCCGACGGGGACCGTTTCCGGCTGCTGGACACCATCCGCGCCTACGCCGCCGAGCGGCTGGCGACCCGGCCGGGGGAGGAGCGGGCGGCGCGCGACCGGCACGCCCGGTGGCACGCGCAGTTCGCCGAGGAGGCCGACCGGGCGCTGCGCGACGCCACCGGGCAGCTCGGCTGGTTCGCCGACGTCCGGACGACGGCGCCGGACCTGCGTGCCGCGCTGGCCCACTGCCTGGGCCCGGGTGGCGTGCAGCCCGCGCTCGGGGCGCGGCTGGCGCGGGCGCTCGCCTGGTTCTGGTCCTACGAGGGGGCGTTCGCCGAGGCCCGCATCTGGATCGCCGCCGCCCGGGCGGCCGGCCCGCACGAGCCCCTGCTGGATGCGCGGCTGCGCCTGGCCGCGGGCATGCACGCCGAGTCGGTGGGTGACCTCGCCACCGCGGAGGTCGAGTGCACTGCCGCCCTGGCCGCCTTCAGGGGCCTGGGCGACGTCCGGGGGGAGGCGCGCAGCCTGCTGCACCTGGGCACGGTGCACTGGGCGTCGGGCCGGCTCGCCCGGGCGGCGGCCGCCCAGGACCGTGCGGTGGAGCTGTTCGGCTCGGTGGGGCACGACAGCGGCGCCGGCCTCGGGCTGGTGCAGCGGGCCCGGACCGCCCTCGAGCAGGGCGACGCCGCGACCGCCGAGCGGCTGCTGGCCCACGCCCGCCACGTGCTCGACCGCACCGGCGACGAGCACCTCGTGGCGCTGTGCGTCGAGCAGCTGGCCCGCACCCGCCTGGCCACGGGGTGCTCCACGGAGGCCGCGCGCCTGGCCCGGGAGTGCGTGGTGTCCTTCGCCGAACTCGGCTACCCGGAGGGCGTCATCGCCGCCACGCTCACCCTCGGCCGTGCGGCGCTGGCCACCGGGGACCTGGCGGGGGCGCGGGACGCCGCCCTCGCGGCGGCGCGCCGGGCGCGCGATCTCAGCCACGTCCCGGCCACGGCCGAGGCGCTGGAACTGCTGGCCGCCGCGCTCGTCGCCCGCGACCCGGCCGCCGCGGCCCGCCTGCTCGGCCACGCCGAGCAGCTCCGGGCCCGCGCCGGGCTGCCCCTGCCGCAGGCGCAGGAGGCAGCGGTCGCGGCGACGTCCGACCGCCTGGCGGCCGTCCTCGGCGACGGCTACCACCCGGCGGTCGCGGCGGGCCACGCCGCGGGGAGCGATGCACTCCTCGCGGCCGAGCGCGGGCGTGGGGCGGGCGACCTCCCCCGTCCGGGGTAGGCATCCTCAGGCGGCGTGCCGCACCGACCGATGTCCGGCGCATGCGCATCTCGGCCCGGAGGACCCGCCGCGGCGTCCCCCTGTGGCTCTTCGTCCTCGCTCTGGTGCTCATCCCGCAGTCCGGCGTCGCCCTGCTCACCACGGCCGTCGTGCGGGAGGAGCAGAGCCACGCCGCCAGCGCGGGGGAGGCCGAGGAGGCCGTGCAGGCGCTCGCCCAGCTCGACGCCGTCCGCCACGCCGTGGAGCAGGAGATCGTGCCCGCGCTGGCGACCTGGGTCATCGACGACCCCTCGACGGCACGGAGCATGAACGTGGCGGGCTCCATCCTCGCGTCGGTGGCCGTCCAGATGCACCAGGCGTCCGACGCCTCCCGCGTCGCGACGGATGCGGCCGTGGCGGCTCTCCCGGAGTCGTCGGCCGGGTCCGGGCCGGTCGTCCGCGCGCTCCGGCAGCTGGCCCAGCTGCGGGCCGACATCGACGCCCACGACATCGCGGTCGAGGACGTCTACTTCGTCTACGTCGACGTCTCCAACACCCTCGCCCAGGCGCAGAACCAGGCCGCCTCCGCCGCGACCTCCGGGGAGGTGCCGGCCGCCACGATGCGGGCCACGCGCGACGTGGAGATCGCCGCCGCCCTGGCGCAGGCCTCCGCGCGCGTCTTCCCGCTGTTCCTCGCCGCCCAGCTCGAGGCGGGCGACCTGACCGTCGGCTCCCGCCTGGCCGGGGAGTCGGCCTGGCTGGCCTACCAGGACGCCCAGCGCAGGATGGGCGACCTCTCGCAGCCCGCGCTGATGGCCGCCTGGGAGCGCACCCGCGCCACCTCGCTGATGGTCGACCTCGACGGCCTCCTCGCCGCTCAGGCCGCCGGCACGCTGACCCGTCTCACGGTGACCGAGCTCGTCCCCCTGATGAGCCGGGGGCCCGAGCGCGACTCGCTGCTCAACGGACTCGTGGCCGAGGCGGTCGCCAGCGCCCGGGCCCTGGCCGCGGCCGATGCCGAGCGGGCGCGGCAGGAGCTGCAGGCGGCGCTGCAGCTGGGCGGCGGCATCCTCCTGCTCGGCGGCTTCGCCGCGACCTACGTCGGGCTCCGCCTCGGCCGGGCACTCGGCGGGCTGGCCGAGCAGGCCGGCCGGATCAGCGAGGGCAACCTGGTCGACGTCCCGGTCGCCGGCCCGCGCGAGGTGCGTACCGTCTCCGCCGCCCTGCGCACGACCGTCGCCAGCCTCCGCCGCGTGCAGGCGCAGGCCGCCGCCGTCGCCCGCGGCGACCTGGACGACGTCGTCCTCGACCAGCCCCTGCCCGGCCCCCTCGGGGAGGTCGTGCACGCCTCGGTCCAGCAGATGGTCACGTCCGTGCGGCAGCGCGAGGAGCTCCAGGTCGCGCTGGCCCACCGCGCCACCCACGACCCGCTGACGGAGCTGCCCAACCGCGCGCAGGCCGTCGCCGCCGTCACCGGCGCCCTGCACCGGGCGCAGCGCTCGGGCGGCACGACAGGGCTGCTGTTCGTGGACCTCGACGGCTTCAAGGTGGTCAACGACCGGCACGGCCACGCCTGCGGTGACGAGGTGCTCCGGGTGACGGCCTCCCGGATGCAGGCCGCCGTGCGGACCGGCGACACCGTCTGCCGGCTGGGCGGGGACGAGTTCGTCGTCCTGGTCGAGCAGGTGGAGGACGAGCGCGAGCTGGTGCAGCTGGCCGAGCGGATCATCGCCCTCGTCAGCCGGCCGGTGGACGTCGAGGGCGTCGGGGTGCGGGTCGGCGCCAGCATCGGCGTCGCCGTCAGCCGCGACGGCGGCACCGGCGCCGACGTCTTCTTCGCCGAGGCAGACACCGCCGCCTACCGGGCCAAGGCGCACGGCCGCGGCCGCGCCGAGGTCTTCGACGACGAGCTCCGCAGCCAGCTGACCGCGCGCGCCGACACGGAGGCCGCCATCGCAGCCGGTCTGGCGGCCGGGGAGATGCGGCTGGCGTACCAGCCGGTCCACGACGTGGCCGACGGCGTCGTCACCGGCTTCGAGGCCCTGGTGCGGTGGCACCGCCCGGGCATCGGCCCGGTGCCACCGGACCAGTTCGTCCCGGTCGCCGAGGGCTCCGCTCTCGTCTGCGACATCGACCGGTGGGTGCTGCGCGAGGCGACCCGGCAGCTGGCCGAGTGGCGGGCGGCCGCGCCGCGGGTGGCAGGCCAGCCGGAGCCGACCGTCGCCGTCAACATCTCCGGCCGGCACCTCGCCGAGCCGGGGGTGGTGCACGACGTCGCCGACGCCCTGGCCGCCTCCGGGCTCCCGGCGTCCCTGCTCGTGCTGGAGGTGACCGAGACGGTGCTGGTCAGCGACCCGGCGGCGTACGACCACCTGGCGACGCTGCAGGCGATGGGCGTCGGCATCGCGATCGACGACTTCGGCACCGGCTACACGTCCATCGGGCAGCTGCGGCACATGCCGGTCGACACGCTGAAGATCGACCGCAGCTTCATCGGCTCGACCGACCCCGGGCACGAGGAGCTGGTCGCGCTGATGATCCGGGCGGCGCACACCTTCGGCCTGACCGTCGTGGCCGAGGGCGTCGAGGAGCCGGGGCAGCTGGCCCGCCTGCGCGCCGAGGGCTGCGACCACGCGCAGGGCTACCTGCTGCACCGCCCGCTGCCGGCCGAGGAGGCCGGTGCCCTGATGGGAGCCGTCCCGGCCGCACTGACCTCGTGAGCGACCGTCGCCGGGACGCCGCGCGGCACCGGCACGCGCCGTCCCGGCGGTGTGGTGTTGACGACGTCCCGGCCGACGGGCAGCTTCGGCCCCGGAACCGGACCGCGAGCGTCCGCCGGACCGACAGGTGGGGCCCCGTGCGCGTGCGTCCGACGCTGGTGGCGGTCACGGCCGTCACCGTGCTGACCGCGTGCACCTCCCAGGTCCCCGGGGTGCCCACGCCCGCCGGGGGAGTCCGGATGGACGCCACGGACGCCGACCTCGTCATCGGGCTGGCCGAGGACGGGGACGAGACCGACCGCATCGCCCGCAACGCCGCGGCCGACGTCCTCGACTACTGGGCCGAGACCTTCCCGCAGCTCTACGGCGAGGAGTTCGGCGAGGTCGAGGGCGGCTTCTGGTCGATCGACCCGGACGAGACCGACGACGACGACCTACCGGACAGCCCCTGCTTCGACGACGACGTCGACGAGCTGGCCGACAACGCCCTGTACTGCCCGTCCGACGACCGGATCGTCTACGACCGGGCGTGGCTGGCCGACCTGTCGGAGGACTACGGCCCCTTCCTGGTCGCCGAGGTGATGGCGCACGAGCTGGCCCACGCCGTCCAGGACCACGCCGGCCTCGACGACCCGTCGATCGTCGCCGAGACCCAGGCCGAGTGCTTCGCCGGTGCCTGGACCCGCTGGGTCGTCGAGGGCAACGCGCGGCACTTCGCCGTCCGGCCCGCGGAGCTGGACGCCTACCTGCTGGGCTACCTGTACTTCGGCGACCCGGCCGGGAGCGAGCCCGACGACCCCAGCGCCCACGGCTCGCTGTTCGACCAGCTGTCGGCCTTCCAGGAGGGGTACGCCGACGGGGCGCGGGCCTGCGCGGCCTTCGACGAGGACCGGGTGTTCACGCTCGAGCCCTACGACCCCGACGACGAGCGCAACGGCGGCGACCTGGACTACGACGAGGCGGTCAGCTTCGCCGACCGGCTGCTCACCGCCTTCTGGCGGCAGGCGGTCACCACCGGCTTCGCCGACGTCCCGCCGCTGGGCGGGACGATCGACCTGCCGGACGTCGAGGTGGGCGAGCCGTCCGGCTCGGCCTGCACGGGGCGGGGCCCGGAGGTCGACGTCGAGTACTGCCGCGCGGACGGCGACGTCCGCTTCGACGAGCCGGGCCTGC
The DNA here is from genome assembly GCF_019799905.1 of Trujillonella endophytica. GTDB lineage: Bacteria > Actinomycetota > Actinomycetes > Mycobacteriales > Geodermatophilaceae > Trujillonella > Trujillonella endophyticus_A. Next base: position 611,913 of record NZ_JABGCI010000001.1, read on the forward strand.
TCGAGCCGGCGCACGAGGAGGTGGGCGACTTCGCCGTCGTCACGCTGCTCGGGCTGCCCTACGCCATGGCCGTGCGGGCCCAGCGCGGGCTGCCGACCACGGGCGAGGTGGCCGTGGACAGCGCGGTGTGCACGACCGGCTGGATGGCCCGGGAGTTCCTCGAGGGCGAGGTCGACCGCGCCGGGTACGAGTTCTCCCCCGGGGACGTCGACGAGGCCGCCGTGGCGCTGCTGCAGTACGGCGAGGGCGACAACGTGCTGCCCGGGTCCGACTCCACCGGGTTCGAGCTCGTCGACTCCTTCCGGCAGGGCTTCCTCGACGGCACCTGCGGCCTGTAGTCCGGCCCTCCCCGCAGGTGGGTCCCTCAACGGTCGAGGAAGCCCTCCACCACCGGCACGAGCTCGGCGGCCTCGGTGAGCAGGGCCAGGTGCCCGCCGCGGTACACGTGCACCTCGGCGTCGGGGAGGAGCCGGCCCATGATCCGCGCGTTGGCCACCGGCACGATCGGGTCGTCGTCCCCGGCGAGGACGAGCGTGGGCTGCCGGATCAGCCGCAGGAACGGCAGGCTGCTCCAGCCGGTGCTGGAGGCGAGCTGGTAGTAGTACCCGCGCTGAGGGCCCACCCGTGCCGCCGCGTGCAGCACCCGCGCCGCCCGCTCGGGGTCCGAGCGCATCGTGCCGCCGTAGAGCAACCCGGCGACCTGCCGGGCGTAGTCGGGGTCGCGGTGCCGGCGGGGGGTCAGCATCCGGCCGAGCACCTTCGGCGAGCCCGGCACCATGAGCGTGCCCGTCCCGGTGGCGGCGAGCACCAGGCGGCGGCAGCGCCGCCGGTGCTGGACGGCGAAGTGCTGCGCCAGCCCTCCGCCCCAGGACAGCCCGAGGACGTCGACCGGCCGGTCGTACCCGAGCCGGGTGAGCACCCCGGCGATGACGGGGGTCAGCGTGGCCAGCACGTAGGGGACCACCGGCCGCGGGCTGCCACCCACGCCGGGGACGTCGAAGCGGATCACCGTCCGCCGGGTGTCCAGGGCGTCGACGAGGGGCTGGAGCACCTCGAGGCTGGCACCGATCCCGTTCATCAGCAGCAGCGGCGGCACGTCGTCGTCGCTGCCGGGGCTCACCGACACGCGGAGGGTCCGGCCGGCGGCGGAGACCGACCGCACCGACTCCCCGCGCGCCGTCGACCGGTTCCGCTCACGTCTCACGGACATAGCTCCCCGGAGCGTCCTCGAGCACGGGATGGCGGGCCGAGCCCAGCTCCGCCGGGGCCGGCACCTCCTCGCCGGCGCGCTCGCCCAGCCAGGCGGCGAAGTCCGGCCACCACGAGCCCTTCACCTTCTCGGACGCAGCGAGCCACTGGTCCGGGTCGGCCGGCGTCTCCTGCGCCACCGAGAAGGTCGCCTTCGGGTTGCCGGGCGGGTTGACCAGCGAGGCGATGTGCCCGCTGGTCGAGAGCACGAAGCGGCTGCGGCCACCGAGCAGCTGGGTGGTCCGGTAGCAGGACTGCCACGGGCACAGGTGGTCGGCGATTCCCGCTGTGACGTAGGTGTCCACGTCCACGGCGGACAGGTCCACGGGGGTGCCGAGCATGCTGACCGACCCCGGCTTGGTGAGCGCGTTGCGGACGGCGATGTCGATGAAGTCCCGGTGCAGGCCGGCGGTCATCCGGGTGGTGTCGGCGTTCCAGAAGAGGATGTCGAAGGCCGGCGGCGGCTTGCCCTGCAGGTAGTTGTTGACCCAGTAGTTCCAGATCAGGTCGTTGGGCCGCAGCCAGGCGAACACCTCGGCGAGCATGGCGCCGTCGAGGTAGCCCTTCTCCCGGGACTTCTCGACCGCCTGCTGCACGGCCTGCGGGTCCATGAGGGCCCCGACGGTGCCGGCGCGGTCCCAGTCGAGGACGGTGACGGCGAAGCTCGCCGCCGCGACCCGGTCCAGGCCGGAGGTGGCGGCGAGGTGGGCCAGCACCATCGAGGTGATGATGCCGCCGGAGCAGAACGCCTGGAGGGCCACCCGGTCGCTGCCGGTGATCTCCTGGGCGCCGGCCATCGCGTCGAGGACGGCCTGCCCGTAGTCGTCGATGCCCCAGTCGGCGTGCTCCGCGGTGGGGTTCCGCCACGAGACCATGAAGACCTGCTGCCCGGCGGCCACGTAGTGCTCGACGATGCTGCGGCCGGGGGCGAGGTCGGTGACGTAGTACTTGTTGATCGTCGGCGGCACGACGACCAGGGGGACGCTGCGGACGGTCGCCGTCGACGGGCGGTACTGGATCAGCTCGAACACCGGGGTCCGCAGGACGACGGCCCCGGGGGTCACCGCGAGGTCCTCGCCGACGGTGAAGGCGTCGGACTCGACCATCGACGGCACCCGGGGCGGTGAGGTCACGTCCGAGAGCAGCCGCCGGGTGCCCCCGATGAGGTTGCGCCCGCCGGTGTCGATGACGGCCTTCCACATCAAGGGGTTCAGCGGCGGCACGTTGCTCGGCGCGAGGGCGTCGACGAGGTTGGTCAGGGAGAAGCGGATGCGCTCGTCGTCCTGCCAGTCCAGGTCCGCGTCGTCCACCAGGCCCACCGCCGCGCGGGCCGCGGCGATGTGCGCCTGCATCGCCCGGTGCAGCAGCGGGTTGCCCGTCCACGCGGGGTCGGCGAAACGCTTGTCCTTGGGCGAGGCCTCGATGTCGCTGCGGCCGACGGCGATCCGGGCGAGGTCCTGCACGAGCGCGCCGGCCCGCCGGGCGACGGCGTCGGGCCGGCGGGCCAGCGAGGCGCCGAGGCGGACGGTCGTCCGGGCCGGTGGCACGAGCCGGCGCAGCGGTCCGCGGGCGCCGTCGACGAGGACCATGTCCAGCCCCGTCATGGCGTCGGCGGCGGCCTCCGCGGCCTGCCCGGGACCGGTGTCGCCGCGCTCGCGCGTGGCCGTGGGTGCGGTGCTGGGCTCGCCACGGGGGGTGCTCGTGTCGCGGGCGGTCGTGGTCATGCCGGCCTCCTCGAGGTGCTCGGCGGCAGCTGTGACCTGGCCCACTCAACCACGGTCGCCGGGGTCCGGCACGGTGACCGTGACGAGCGCCGGGGCCCCACCGGATCGTGCACACTCGGAGTCGTACGGCACCAGACGCCGACCGGAGGAGCCCGACGTGACCGTGACGGACCGGACCGCTGCCACCCCGTCGCCCGTGACCCCGCTACCCTCAGCGGCCGCGGACACCGACGCCACCGGACGGCGCCTGCGGATGGCCACGCCGCCGGTCTTCGACTCGGTCGAGGACGAGCGGGCGCACCGCAAGGCCAAGCTCGCGGCGGCCTTCCGGATGTTCAGCAGGGCCGGGCTCGACGAGGGCGTGGCCGGGCACATCACGGTGCGCGACCCCGGGGCGCCGGACACGTTCTGGGTGAACCCCTTCGGGATGCACTTCAGCATGATCCGCAGCAGCGACCTGGTGCGGGTCGACGAGGACGGCGAGGTCGTCGAGGGCGACCGGGCGGTCAACGGCGCGGCGGTCGCCATCCACTGCGCCGTCCACGCGGCGCGGCCCGACGTCCTCGCCGCCGCGCACGCGCACGGGCCGTACGGCAAGACGCTGTCCTGCCTGGACATGACCATCGAGCCGCTGACCCAGGACTCCTGCGCCTTCTACGAGGACGTCGGCGTCCACGACAGCTACTCCGGCGTCGTCCTGGACCCCGAGGAGGGCCGGCGCATCGGCGCGGCCCTGGGGTCGCACAAGGCGGTCATCCTGCGCAACCACGGCATGCTCACCGTCGGCACGTCCGTGGACAGCGCCGCCTGGTGGTTCCTGACCCTGGAGCGCACCGCTCAGGCCCAGCTGACCGCCTACGCCGCCGCCGCGGGGCTGGGCGCGCCACCGCGGCGGATCGGGCCCGAGGAGGCGACCGTCACCCGCGGCCAGGTCGGCTACGAGTTCGCCGGCTGGTTCCAGTTCCAGCCCATCTGGGAGCGCATCAGCCGGGACCAGCCCGACCTGTTCGACTGACGGCACGCCGCTCGCGCACCGCCATCAGCAGGGCCGGCCAGCCGAGGGCGAGCCCGGCGCCCAGGAGGGCGCCGGCGACGACGTCGGAGAGCCAGTGGGCCCGCAGGTAGACGCGGGACAGCGCCATCACGGCGGCGAACAGCGCCGCCCGCACCTCCCACCGCCAGCGCATCGGCCCGGGCGGGGAGAGCACCAGCACCAGCCCGACCGCGGTCACCGCCGCGGCGATCGCGTGTCCCGACGGGAACGAGGCGCCCGACGTCTCGATCAGGGAGTCCGTCGGCCGGGCGCGGTCGTAGACCGCCTTGAGCGGGCCGATGAACGCCTCGCTGGTCACGACGGCGAGGGCGAAGGCGGCCAGCCGCAGCCAGTGCCGGCGCCAGGCGAGCAGGGCCAGCCCCAGGACCCGCAGGGGCCAGGTCACCCACACGCCGCCCAGCCAGGAGAGCCCGACGGCCACCGCGGTGGACGGCTCGTTCTCGACCGCGACGGCCCAGCGCCACACCGCGTCGTCGACGGCCTGGACCGCCGGCCTCGTCGCCGGGAGGGCCACCAGCGTCGCGACGGCGGCCGCGCCGGTCAGCAGCACCGCGCCGACCACCAGGCCGCGGCGGGCATCGACCAGCATCAGCGCGGCCGGCCGAGCAGGAGCCGGACGGCGCCGGCCACCGCCAGTCCCAGCCCGACGCCGCCGACGACGTCCAGCGGCAGGTGCGCCGACACGTGCACCCGCGACAGGCACACCGCCGCGGCCGCGGCGCTGCCGGCGATCCGGCCACGGCGGCCCAGCCACGGCCAGGCGGTCGCCAGGAGGGCGACGACCACGGCGGCGTGGCCGGAGACGAAGCCGCGCCCGGCGGCCGCTGCGCCCCGGACGACCACGTCGGCCAGCAGGCCGTCGGGCCGGCCGCGCTCGACGACGCCCTTGACCACCTTCGCGGCGTAGTAGGTCCCGATGCCGGCCAGCAGCAGGCCGGCCGCGAGGCGCCGGCGCCGGAACGCCGCGGCGAGCAGGGCCGCCGCCGGCACGACCAGCACGTTGCCGAGCTGCATGGCCGGCCACACGAGGACGAACGGGACCACGTCGACGCCGTTGACGGCGCGGAACACCGCGGCCTCGGCCGGCGACACCCGGGTGGCGTCGACCGGCAGCGCGGCGAGGACGAGCACCAGCGCCCCCAGGCCGACGAGAGCGGCGTCCCGTCCGGTCCGCACCAGCGGGTCCGGGCGGGTGCCGGCGCGCACGCTCACGGCGACTCCGGCACCAGCTCCGTCCGTGGGGCGGAGTTCGGCGCCCGCCGCCACGACCGGTTGTGCCGCCAGAACAGGTAGGTGCCGACGCCGAGGACGATGGGCAGGACGTAGGTGAGGGCGCGGAAGACCAGGACGGCCGCGGCCACCAGCGGCCGGTCGCCGCCGGCCGCGGACAGGCCGGTGATCAGCGCCAGCTCGACGACGCCCAGCCCGCCGGGGGTGAGGGGGACGGCGGTGAGCAGCCGGGCGAACGCGAACACCGCGAGGGCCTCGACCGCGGAGACCTCGTCGCCGTCGACGCCGACGGCGCGCAGCGAGAGCAGGAGGACGCCGAACAGCGAGAGGTGGCTGACCACCGTGGCCAGGGTCAGCCAGTGCCACCGCGCCCTGAGCAGCAGCACCGTGCGGTCGCGGAACCTGGTCGTCGCCCGGTCCCAGCCCCGCACCGGCGGCCGGCCCAGGGGACGGCGCAGCGCCGACGCGACCCGGCCGGCGGCGGTCCCGATCCGCGCCGCGCTCTCCCGGCTGCGCAGCAGCATGCCCAGGAGGGCGACCGAGACCACGAGCCCGGCGACGCCGGCCAGCCCGGCGATCAGCCGTCCGGGGGTCGGTGGGGAGGAGAAGGCCAGCAGCACGAGCGCGACCACCGGCAGCGCCAGCTTGGCGAAGTTGTTCCACAGCCCCGACAGCAGCAGGGAGACCGACGTCCGGGAGCGGGAGAAGCCCCACGACGAGTTCATGCCGTAGGTCAGCCCGAGGGCCAGCGCCGCGCCGCCGAGGACGGTGTTGGAGACGGCGGTCGTGGTGGTGGTCGACACGGTGGCCTCGCGGAGCCGGAGGCCGGGCATGGTCGTGACCATGACGAACTGGTACGTCGCGATGTTCCACGCGGCCGCCAGTCCCAGGAGCGTGAGCTCGGCCCACGACATCGCCGTGACCGCCGACCAGACGGCCGAGAGGCTGGTGAACTGCGGCAGGAACCAGGCGAAGACGGCGCCGACCAGGACGAGGGAGAGCAGCGGGGCGACGAGCCGCCGCCAGCGCGGGGTCCGGCGCTGCGGAGGGCCGGCGGGGGCCGGCGGGGCCAGGGGACGTGCAGCGGTCACGGGGCACCCTCCTGGTCGCCGGCCGGCGGGTCGAGCTCCAGCCGGCCGCCGGTCTCCTCCCGCACCTGGGCGGCCAGCTCCGCGCGGCTGACGACGCCGATGCCCTGGGTGGCCAGGGCGAGCGGCTCGCCCCGGTACTCGCCGCCCAGCGTGAACACGACCGTCAGGCAGCCGCCCTCGAACAGGTAGTAGCGCCGGCCGTGGAACTCCGGGGTGACCTGGGTGACCCGCTCCAGTCGGCGCAGTCCCTCCCGGTCGGAGGGGATCTCGGTGGCGCCCGCGGTGTCGCACGACTCCGCGAGCCGCACCTCGATGGCGCGCGGGCCGTCGCGGTCGGAGTCCAGCCAGAAGCTCGCCGAGCCGCTGCGGGCATCGAGCCCACCGAACCCCCAGCCCAGCGGAACGCCCTCGACGCACGGCACCCACGTCGCGCTCGGCACCGCCTGCGCCATGAGGACGACGCCGTCGGCCGCCACGCCGTCGTCGTCCACCGAGCAGGCCGGCACCTCCCGGCTGACGCTCGCCTCCTCCGCCGCGCAGCCGGCGAGCAGCAGCGCGCCGGTGGTGCCCAGCACCGTCGGCGTCCGGCCGGCGCGCGGGCCGGTCACAGGGGGGAGCCCACGAGGTCGATGCCCACGGCGACCGCGAGGACCAGCCCCGCGACGGTGACCAGGCTGAGCCCGACCCGGCGCCAGGTCCACCGCTGGATCGGCACCGGCGGCAACTGGTAGGGCAGCAGGGCCAGGAAGTCCCCGTGCAGGTCCCGGCCCAGGGCCCGGATCATCCGGCGCAGCTGGGAGGGCATGGTGAGCCCGCGGGTCGCGGCGAAGGCCTCGGCGATCTCCTCGTCGGAGAACTGCAGCCGGGCCCGCGCGTAGACCCGTGCGGCGTCGGTGCGCAGGGCCAGGACCAGCATCATGTTGGCCAGGTCCACGGCCTGCCGCCACGGGCTGGGGCGGACCTCGGCGAAGGCCGGGTCGATGAGGAACAACGTGCCGTCGCGCACGAGCAGGTTGGCCGGCTTGATGTCGCGGTGGGCCATGCCGATCTCCCACATGCGGCGCACCACGGACAGGCCCTGGTCGATGATGGCCTCGTCGACCTCGGCGTCCCCGATCTCCTGCGCGTCCTGGATGAACTCGGAGACCAGCAGGTACTCGCGCTCGGGCGTGATCTCGACGATCCCCATGGGGTGCGGCACGGGCAGGCCGGCGTCCCAGAGCAGCCGCAGCACGTAGTCCTCGTACTGCACCAGCCGCCGGACCCCGTGGTAGGGCTTCTCGTCCTCGAGCCGGCCGTACAGCAGTGTGCGGCCGAGCTTGTACCAGCGGTCGGAGTGGACGTGCGTGGCGGCGTACAGCTTGCCGAACAGGCAGCTCTCCGACTCGGCGGCCGACGGGTGGGCCCGGACCGTGATCCGCAGCGGCGTGGAGCCGCCGGACCCGGCCAGGGCGAACGGCTCCACCGCCGTGGCGACGACGCCGAGCTGGTCGGCCAGGGCGCGGACGATCGCCGTCCCGCGCGCGCCGGTCACGTCCAGGTGCGCCGGCCGCCCGCGCCGGTAGCGCACCGGGTAGACCTCGTTCGGCGTCAGCAGCCGGAACGCGGCCAGCGGGGCGGCCACGCCGATCACCACGCCGGCCAGGACGTCGGACGGGTGGTCCTGGGCCAGGTACAGCCGCGAGGCCGCGGTGACCACCAGCAGTCCGCACACCACCCACTTGCCGATCTCCCGCGGCCGGCCGGCGGGGACGAGCGAGTAGAGGCTGCTGACGAGGAAGGTGGCCAGCACCGTGACCGGCAGGGACGGCATGGAGAAGCCCGACCACCGGCCGATCACCTCGACCTCGTAGGGCCGCGGCCGCTGGAGCGTCGCGGCCGCCACCGCGGTCAGGTTGACCACGAGCAGCCCGGTGGCCAGCCAGACGAACAGGTGCCGCCACCGCCGCACCGCCACGAGCACGAGGAGGTTGGCCAGCCACAGCGCGTGGATGGCGCCTGCGGTGGCCAGGACGCCGGCCGCCTCGGCCACCTCCGTCAGCGGATCGGTGCGGACCTCGGCGATGGCCTGGAGCACCCGGGTGTCGACGACGTCGACGTACTCCACGCTGTCGGTGACGAAGACGACCGTCCAGACCACGAGGACGACGCCGCTGAGGGCCACCCACCACTTGCCCGACGTGGCGAGGTGCCGGGGGAGCGGCGGCGCCTCTCCGGAGGGCCGGCGGCGGCGCCGGACGCGCTGGATCGCGGGCGGGTCGGGCCGCGGGACCCGTCCCAGCCCGGTCGGGGCCGGCCGCGAGGCCTGGCCCGCCGCCGCGCGCGTGGCTGCCGCCATGCCGGCCGATGCTCCCCCCGATCCGGGCCGCGGTACACGAACCTTGGTCCCGTTCCCCGGACCTCTCCCGGCGCTAGCGTGACTCTGCCCGGGGGGCCCGGGCACCGGCTCCCGGGAGGAGTCCGCGATGCCGCGCCGCGTCCTCGCCGCCGTCCTCGCCGCCGTCCTCGCCGTCGTGGCACTCGCCGCGTGCGGCGGCCCGGCCGGAGATCCCGCGGCGCCGCCGGCCGGGACGGTCCGCGTGGCGTCCTACGACTTCTCCGAGAACCAGATCCTCGCCGAGGTCTACGCGGCCGGGCTGCGACGGGCGGGCCTGGAGGTGGTGGTGCAGCACGGCGTCGGTACCCGGGAGGTGGTCCTGCCGGCGCTGGAGCAGGGGGTGGTCGACGTCGTCGTCGACTACCTCGGCACCGCCGGGGAGTTCCTCCACGCCGGTGCGGACGCGGCGCGCCGCGACCCCGTCGCGGCGCACGCCGACCTGGAGCGCACCCTCGCCCCCCGGGGTCTGAGCGTGCTCGCCGCCGCGGCGGCCGAGGACCAGAACGGGTTCGTCGTCCTGACCCGGGTCGCCGTCGAGCACGGGATCAGCCGGCTGTCCGACCTCGCCCCCCTGGCGCCCGGGCTGGCGTTCGGCGGTCCGCCCGAGTGCCCCTCTCGGGCCCACTGCCTGATCGGCCTGCGCGAGGTGTACGGGCTGCGGTTCGGCGCGGTGCTCAGCATGCCGTCGCGGGCCGCGACCGTGGAGACGCTGCTGACCGGGGGAATCGACGTCGGCATGCTGGAGACGACCGACCCCCATCTCGCCGACCGGTCCCTGCTGCTGCTGGAGGACGACCGCGGCCTGCAGCCGCACGAGAACGTGGTCCCCATCGTGCGGACCGACGTCCTGGACGACACCGGTGACGTCCTGGCGACGGCGATGGACGCGGTCAGCGCCCGGCTGACGACGGCGGACCTGGTCGAGCTCAACCGCGCCGTGGCCCTCGACGGCCTCACGCCGGCCGACGCCGCGGCGCAGTGGTGGGAGGCCACCGGGTAGGGGGACTCCACGGCGCGGCCGTCAGACGATGGCGCTCTCGCCGGTGACCGCGCGGCCGACGATGAGGCTGTTGACCTCGCGGGTGCCCTCGTAGGAGTAGATGGCCTCGGCGTCGGCGACGAACCGGCCCACGTGGTTCTCCAGCAGGATGCCGTTGCCGCCCATCAGCTCGCGGGCCCAGCCGACGGTCTCCCGCATCCGCATCGTGCTGTAGGCCTTGGCCATGGAGGCGTGCTCGTCGCGCAGCATGCCGCAGTCCTGCAGCTGCGAGGCGCGGGCGCACAGGGTCGCCGAGGCGGTGATGTTGCCGAGCATGCGGAACAGCAGGTCCTGCACGAGCTGGAAACCGGTGATCGGCTTGCCGAACTGCTGCCGGCCCTCGGCGTAGCGCAGCGCGTGCTCGTAGGCGCCCCGGGAGCACCCGACGGCCGACCAGGCCACGCTCACCCGGGTCGCGCGCAGCACCTGCGCGGTGTCGCGGAAGGAGTTCGCCCCCTGCAGCCGGTTGGCCTCGGGCACCCGGACGCCGTCCAGGGTGATGTGCGCGTTCTGCACCACCCGCAGCGCGATCTTGTCCTTGAGGTCGACGGCGGAGTAGCCCGGCGAGCCCTTCTCGACGACGAAGCCGAGCACCTGGTCGGTCTCCTCGTCCCGGGCCCAGATGATGACCAGGTCGGCGAAGCTGCCGTTGCCGATCCACTTCTTCTGGCCGTCGAGCACCCACTCGTCGCCGTCCCGGCGGGCCGTCGTCTGCAGGCCGCGGGCGACGTCGGAGCCGTGGTCGGGCTCGGTGAGGCCGAAGGCGCCGAGGAGCTCCATCCGCGCCATCGCCGGCAGCCAGCGCTCCTTCTGCTCCTCGGAGGCGCACAGGTGCATGGTCCCCATGGCCAGGCCGCCGTGGACGCCCATGAAGGTCGCGATCGACGGGTCCCCGCGGGAGAACTCCATCGCGACCATGCCGTCGAACAGCGCGGAGCGGCCGGGGGAGCCGTACCCGGAGTACTGGGCCCCGGCGACGCCCAGCTCGGCGAGCCCGGGGACGAGCTGGTGCGGGAACTCGCCGCGCGTCCAGTACTCGTTGATGACCGGTTCGACCTGCGTGTCCATGAAGGCCCGGACCCGGTGCAGCGTCTCCCGGTCGGCGTCGTCGAGCAGCGCCTCGAGCTCGTAGAAGTCCGACGTCACGGGCGGGGCCATGGTGCCTCCTCGGTCCGCGGGCTCCGGCGCCCGCAGGGGAGGGGCGTACCCGCGGGACGGGTCCGGGCAACCGGGGCGCGCCGATGGCATGCGGCGCGTCCGGTCGGGGAAGAAGGGGGACGGTTCCGTTACGCATCGAGAGGTCGTGTCCCCGTGCCCCGTTCCATCGCCGACCAGACCGAGGCCGAGCTCGGCGGCCCCGGCAGCGTCCTGACCCGCCAGCGCCGCGACCACGTGCGGCTCGACGAGTTGCTGCACGAGCTCGACGGCACGACCGGGCGCGCGCAGGAGGAGGTGCTGCAGCGCATCGACCGCCTGGTCTTCGCGCACGCCTTCGCCGAGGAGGCGGTCCTGTGGCCCGCCGTCCGCCGGGTCCTGCCCGACGGCGAGGAGCTCACGCTGCGGATCGAGGAGGAGCACCAGGAGGTCAACGAGCTGGTCGCCGCCCTCGAGGAGGACGGCCCGGACGACCCCCGGCGGCCCGCGCGGCTCGCGCGGCTGGTCGAGGTGTTGCGCGAGGACGTCCGCGACGAGGAGGACGTCCTGCTGCCCCGCCTGCAGGAGCGGCTGGACCCGCACGAGCTGCGCCGGCTCGGGCGGCAGTGGGAGCTGGTGCGGCGGGTCTCGCCGACGCGCCCCCACCCGACGGTCGCCCGCCGTCCCCCGGGCAACGCCCTCGCGGCCCTGCCGCTCACCGTGCTCGACCGCACCCGCGACCTCGTCGACGCCGGCGTCCGCCGCGGCCCCGCCCGCCTCGCGCCGGTCGGGGAGGCGGTCAGCCGGGGACTGGCCGGGGTGGCCGGCCTCGTGGAGCGCACCCCGCCGGCCCGGTACGGCGACCGCCCGCCGACCTCCCGCTGAGCGGAGTCGCTCGGTGCCTCTCCCTCACCGAGCGACACCGAGCGACTCCGAGCGACTCCGTACGCACGACGAAGGGCCGGCCCCCGTGGGGACCGGCCCTTCGTCGTCGCGTGCGTCAGTTCGTCTGGCGCGGCTTGGGCTCCGCCCGGGCGTCCAGCTGGATCTCCTTGTGGGCCTCCGGCACGCCCTCCTTGAGCTCCTTGGTCCGCTCGAGCTCGGCGTCGAGCTCGATGCCGAACAGGAGCGAGAGGTTGATCAGCCAGAACCAGATCAGGAAGATCACGACGCCGGCCAGCGCGCCGTAGGTCTTGTTGTAGCTGCCGAAGTTGCTCACGTAGAACGCGAACGCGGCCGAGGCGACGACGGCGACCAGGATGGCGACGCCGGCACCGGGGCTGACCCACTTGAAGCCGCGGAGCTTGGCGTTCGGGGTCGCGTAGTACAGGACCGCGATCATCAGCGCGAGGATGACGACCATCACGGGCCACTTGACGACGTTCCAGATGGTCATCGCGGTGTCGCCCAGCCCGATGGCACTGCCGACGGCCTCGACGACCGGGCCGCTGAGCACCAGCATCGCGACGATGACGGCGGCGAACAGGATGCCGATCAGCGTCACGAGCAGCTGCAGGGGCTTGAGCTTCCAGATCTTGCGGCCCTCAGGCGTCTCGTAGACGACGTTGGCGGCGCGGGTGAACGCGCCGACGTAGCCCGAGGCCGACCAGATCGCGGCGGCCAGACCGAGGATCAGCGCGAACCCGGCGGTGCCGGTGTTGCCGGCGATCTGCTCGATGACCGGGTTCAGCGTCTCGGCCGCGTCCGCGGGGACGACCTTCGTCAGGGCGTCCGACAGCTGACGCGGGTCGGTGAGCAGGCCGACGATCGACAGCAGCGCGATGATCGCCGGGAAGATCGCGAGGACGCCGTAGTACGTCAGTGACGCCGCCCGGTCGGTGAGCTGATCCTCGCTGAACTCCTTCAGCGTGCGCTTCAGCGTGCCCATCGTGGTGGGCGACTTGTCCGCCCCGCGGGGGGCGTTGTCGAACCGGGTCGAGTTGACCTTGTCGTCATGGGGTGCTGGGTCGCCGGCGACGTTGCCGGAGAATTTCGTGTCCTTCGCAGCGGTGGCCGAGCTGCGGGGGCCGGTGGAACGGGCCATCGGGAGTCCTCCGGTCGGGGGCGTTTACAGCGTTCTGCTCCTCGGTTCCCCGGACGGTGCCGTTCCATTCGTCACGATGCGGTGTCGGGCGCGGTGACCGGGCGTGTCGGCGCCGCCACCCAGGACCCGGACGCGCCGACCCAGGCGGACGCGCCGACGCCGCGGCTCCGGGGGCGCCCCCCGGGCGGTCGACAGGATGGGCGCACCGGGGCGGGAGGTGTCGCGCCGGTGACGGCTGTGAATCGCATCACCCCCAGTCAGGTAACGATCACAGATCGACGATTGAGAGGTAGATCCACGGGGGACACAGGTCCCGACGACATGCCGCCCCGCGCACCTGGCGGGCCGGTGGACGAGATCGACAGGGGGAAGTCCTCGATGATGTTCTGGCCGGCAGTGACCCTTCTCGGGTTCCTGGTCCTGACCGGGCTGGTGATCGTGATGGGCTCGTCGAGCACCGCTCGCTACGAGCGCGAGCAGCGTGCCGCGAGCGCCCCGCGGGCCGCACAGCACGCCTCCGAGCCGGTGGCCGTCCCCGTCGGCAGCGCCTGACCGCAGGCCTGCCGGGAGCCGGTTCCCCGCCCACCGCGCCCCGCCGCTCCGCTCAGGAGCCGCGGGGCGCGGGCATGTCCGGGTGGTCTCTCAGAGCCAGCGCTCGTCGGTGTCCAGGACGGTCCGGTCGAGGGACTCCAGCAGGTCCAGGTGCGTGTGCACCTTGGGCAGCTCGTACCGGTGGAAGTAGCGCGCGGCCGCCCGCTTGCCCTCGTAGAAGGGCTCGGTGGCGCCGTCCTGCGCCTCCACCGCCAGCGCCTGCTCCAGCCACAGCCACGCGACGACCACGTGCCCCGTCGCCTCGAGGTAGGCGGTGGCGTTGGCCAGGGTGACCGCCGGGTCGCCCGCGGCCCACAGCGTCGCCGTCACCGCGCCCAGCCGGGCGACGGCGGCGTCCAGGTCCGCGGCGAAGCCGGCCCAGCCGGTGCCGACGGCGCGCGCCGTCGTGGCGCCGATCGTCTCGCCGAGCAGCCGCAGCCCGGCGCCGTCCTGCATGACCACCTTGCGCCCGAGCAGGTCCAGCCCCTGGATGCCGTTGGTGCCCTCGTGGATCGGGTTGAGCCGGTTGTCCCGGTAGAACTGCTCGACCGGGTAGTCGCGGGTGTAGCCGTAGCCGCCGTGCACCTGGATCGCGAGGTCGTCGGCGACCGGCCCCCACTGGGAGGGCCACGCCTTGGCGATCGGGGTGAGCATCTCCAGCAGCAGGTGGGCCCGGGCGCGGGCCTCGTCCGACTCCGCCGTCTGCTCCTCGTCGACCAGCCGGGCGCAGTACAGGCCCAGCGCGAGGCCGCCCTCGGCGTAGGACTTGGCGGCGAGCAGCATCCGGCGGACGTCGGTGTGCTCGACGATCCGCACCGCGGGGGAGGACGGGTCCTTCGCCGCCGGGGGCCGGCCCTGGGTGCGGGTGCGCGCGTACTCCAGCGCGTGCAGGTAGCCGGTGTAGCCGAGGACCGTCGCGCCCATCCCGACGCCGATCCGGGCCTCGTTCATCATGTGGAACATGTAGGTGAGGCCGCGGTGCTCCTCGCCGACCAGGTAGCCGACCGCGCCGGCCCGCCCGCCCGGCGTGTGCACGCCCTCGCCGAAGTTGAGCAGCGTGTTCGTCGTCCCCCGGTAGCCCATCTTGTGGTTCAGCCCGGCGAGGACGACGTCGTTGCGCTCGCCCAGCGAGCCGTCCTCCGCCACCAGGAACTTCGGCACGATGAACAGCGAGATGCCCTTCACCCCGGGCGGGCCACCGGGGATCTTCGCCAGCACCAGGTGGACGATGTTCTCGGTCAGCTCGTGGTCGCCGCCGGAGATCCACATCTTGTTGCCGGTCAGCCGGTATGTGCCGTCGTCCTGGCGCTCGGCGCGGGTGGTGATGTCGGCCAGCGACGACCCGGCCTGCGGCTCCGACAGCGCCATCGTGCCGAACCAGCGGCCCTCGACCTCGGGGCGCACGTAGGTGTCGATCTGCTCGCGGCTGCCGTGCGCGAGCAGCAGCCGCGCGTTGCCCATCGTCAGGAACGGATAGGCCGACGTCCCGACGTTCGCGGCCTTGAACCAGGCGAACACCGCCTGCCCGACGACGTGCGGCAGCTGCATGCCGCCGTACTCCTCGTCGAACTCGCTGGCCAGGAGCCCGGCCTCGGCGAAGACCTCGAGCGCCCGCTTGACCTCGGGGATCATCTCGACCCGGCCGTCGACGAACCGCGGCTCGTTCTCGTCGGCCGTGCGGTTGTGCGGGGCGAAGTGGTCCGTGGCGATCTGCTCGGCCAGCTCGAGCACCGCGTCGAACGTCTCGCGGGAGTGCTCGGCGTACCGCTCCCGCTTCACCAGGCTCTCGACGTCGAGCCACTCGTGCAGCAGGAACTGCAGGTCCCGGCGGTTCAGGATCAGCGAGGACGCGGGCACGGGGGGCCTCCAGGGGCGCGCGACGACGGGCGTTGCGCTCACCGTATGCCGGTTGCCCCGACCCCGGGTGGGGGTAGGTGGGGCACGACCCATCCGGAAGGGGGGCCTCCGTGCCCAATCCACTGCTCGACCGCGCCGCCGACCTCGGCGGCACCCTCCTCGGCCGCCTGCAGGGCCTGCGGCTGCCCGGCGTCGGGACGGCGTCGGCGAAGGACGACCCCGTCACCGCCGCCCGGCGGTGGCGCGTCGTGACCGTGCTGGTCCCCGCGGACCGCGTCGGCTCCGGCGAGGACCTGCCCGCCCCGCTGGCCGCGCTCGGCACCCTCATCGAGGTCCGGGTGACACCCGCCCCCGGGGACAAGGGCACCGAGGTCGCCGCCCGCTACCGGGCCGACTCGTCCGAGGAGGAGATCGGCCGGCTGCGCGCGGCGCTGCGCACGGCCAAGCAGCTGCTCGAGGTCGGCGAGGTGCTGCGGATGGACCCGCGTCCCCACGGCGAGCGGGCGCAGACACCGGCCGGCCGCCTGCTGGACGGCGTGGTCGCGGACGCGAAGAAGGAGGGTGTGCTGTGAGCGGACAGAAGCGTGAGCATCGCAGCGAGGAACGAGCGAGCAGCGGAGCGGTTCGCGGCAGCGGACGGGGTGCGCTGTGAAGGCGGTGACCTGGGCCGGCGTGAACAAGCTGTCGGTGGAGGACGTGCCCGAGCCGCAGATCCTCAACGACCACGACGTGATCCTGAGGGTGCGGCGGACGACGACGTGCGGCTCGGACCTGCACCTGCTGTCGGGCTACGTCCCCTTCATGCGGGCCGGCGACGTCATCGGCCACGAGTTCATGGGCGAGGTCGTCGAGGTCGGCAGGGGCGTGCGCGAGCGGGAGGTCGGCGACCGGGTCGTCGTCGCCTCGTTCGTCTCCTGCGGCAGCTGCTGGTACTGCCGGAACGAGATGTACTCGCTGTGCGACAACAGCAACCCCAACCCGGGCATCACCGAGGGGCTGTGGGGGCAGAGCGTCGGCGGGTGCATCGGCTACTCGCACGCACTCGGCGGCTACGCCGGCAGCCACGCGGAGTACGTGCGGGTGCCCTTCGCCGACGTCGGCAGCTTCGTCGTCCCGGACGGGGTCTCCGACGACCGGGCGCTGTTCGCCTCCGACGCGGCGTCCACCGCCTTCACCGGCGTGGACCTCGGCGGGGTGCAGCCCGGGGACACGGTCGCGGTGTGGGGCGCCGGAGGGGTCGGCCAGATGGCCGCGCGGCTGTCGGCGATCGTCGGCGCCGAGCGGGTGTTCGTGATCGACCGGCTGCCCGAGCGGCTGGAGCAGGCGCGCACCTACGCGGGCGCGGAGACCATCGACTACACGGCGACCGACGTCGCGGCCGAGCTGCGCGAGCTCACCGGCGGCCGCGGACCCGACGTGTGCATCGAGGCCGTGGGCATGGAGGCGCACAGCCCCGGCCCGCAGGGCGTCTACGACCAGGTCAAGCAGCAGCTGCGACTGCAGACCGACCGGCCGACCGCCGTCCGCGAGGCGGTGATGGCCTGCCGCAAGGGCGGGAGCATCTTCACCCTCGGCGTCTTCGCGTCGATGGTGGACAAGTTCCCGCTCGGGGCGCTGATGAACAAGGGCCTCACCCTGCGCGGCGCCCAGGTGCACGGGCCGCGGTACATCCCGCGACTGCTCGAGCTCATGCAGCGCGACGAACTGGTCACCGAGCACCTGGCCACCCACGTGATGCCGCTCAGCGAGGCGCCGCGGGGGTACGAGCTGTTCAAGGAGAAGCAGGACGGCTGCGTGCGCGCCGTCTTCACCCCCTGATCCGCCGAGATCTGCACAGTCGTCGCCCTCGGGCACTGATGCCGACGACTGTGCAGATCTCGTCGAGGGGCTAGTGGCGCGGGCCGCGGTCCGCCACGCCGTCGCCGGTCGTGCCGTCGCCCGCGGCCGGCCCCTGCGCCGGGCTGACCGAGGTGGGCGCGGCGGCGCCCGCGGCGCGGGTGGCGTCGTCGGCCTCCGTCGCATCCCCGGTGGCGGTCGCGTCCGCGGCCTCCTGCTGGGCCTGGATGCCGGACTTGTCGCTCAGCTCCAGCTGCGGCAGGAACAGCAGGACGAAGAACCCGACGGCCACCACGCCGGCGGCGATGAGGAACACCAGGTCGAGGGACTCGGAGAAGCCGACCCGGAACGCCTGGACAGCCTCGGGGGGCGCCGAGGAGATCGACGTCGTGTCGCTGAGCGCGGCGTCCACGTCGATCGTCCCGGCCATGTCGCCCAGCCCCGCGGAGCGGAAGGCGTTCCCGATCTCGACCGGCAGCCGGGTGAACAGCAGGGACAGGAAGACGGCGACGCCGAGGGTGCCGCCCATCTGCCGGAAGAACGTCACCGACGACGTGGCCACGCCCATCTCCCGGGGGGAGACGGCGTTCTGCACCGCGAGGATGACCGGCTGGAAGTTGAAGCCCAGGCCCAGGCCCAGCAGGATCATGAACGGCCACAGCGCCCAGATGGAGGTGTCGGCCCCCACGACGAACGACATCGACACCAGCGCGACGACCATGAAGACGATGCCGACCAGCGGGAAGACCTTGTAGCGGCCCGTCCGGCCGATGAGGATCCCGGAGCTCACGGCGCCGGTCATGATGCCGCCGACCATGGGGATCATCTGCAGGCCGGCGACCGTCGCGCTGGAGCCCTGCACGATCTGCAGGTACTGGGGCAGCAGCAGGATGCCGCCGAACATGCCGGCGCCCATGACCACGCTGCCGATGCCGCCGATGGCGAACGTCCTGTTGCGGAACAGCCGCAGCGGCAGCATCGCGTCGTCGCCGTAGGCGCGCTCGGCGCCGAGGAAGAGCACGAAGCCGACGGCGCCGATGGCGTAGCAGGCCAGCGCCCCGCCCGAGCCCCAGCCCCAGGTGCGGCCCTGCTCGGCGACGATGAGCAGCGGCACGAGGAAGACGACCAGCGCCAGGGCGCCGGGCCAGTCGATGCGGTGCTCGCGCCGGCTGTGCGGCAGGTGCAGCACCCGGCTGACGACGACGAAGGCCGCGATGCCCAGCGGCACGTTGACCAGGAAGATCCAGCGCCAGCCGTCGAAGGTCAGCAGCTGGTCCTGGCCGGCGAGGAAGCCGCCGATGACCGGCCCGAGCACGCTCGACGTGCCGAAGACCGCCATGAAGAAGCCCTGGTACCGGGAGCGCTCCCGCGGCGGCACGATGTCGCCGATGATCGCCAGGGCCAGCGAGAGCAGGCCGCCGGCGCCGACGCCCTGGATCGCGCGGAAGGCCGCCAGCTGGTACATCGTCTCGGCGAAGGCGCAGGCCAGCGAGCCGACCACGAACACGGCGATGGCGAAGAGGTAGAACGGCCGGCGGCCGTAGACGTCGGACAGCTTCCCGTACAGCGGCGTGGCGATCGTCGAGGTGATGAGGAACGCCGTGGTCGCCCACGCCTGCAGGTCGTAGCCGTCGAGGTCGTCGGCGATGGTCCGGATGGCGGTGGAGACGACCGTCTGGTCCAGGGCGGCCAGGAACATGCCGACCATCAGGCCGCCGAGGATCGTGACGATCTGCCGGTGCGTGAACCCGCCGTCGGCGTCGGGGGCGGCGGCCGCGGCACGCGCCTCGCTGCGCCGGGCGGCGGTACCCCGGGTGGTCTGGGTCATCGGGTCTCTCTCGGGGAGGGGAGGACGTCGGGAGCGGCGTCGGACGGCAGGACGGCGGTCAGGGCGTCCAGGAGGCGCCCGAAGAGCCCGGTGAGCGTGGCGAGGTCGGCGTCGTCCCAGTCGGCGGTGACGCGGTCGAGGACCGCCTCCCGCTCTGCCCGGAGCGACGCGAGAGCGGCGTGGCCGGCGTCGGTGACGACGAGCCTGCTGGCCCGGCCGTCCCGCTCGTCGGGGACGCGCCGGACGAGGCCGCCCTCGACGAGCGTGGCGACGTGCCGGCTCACCGTGGAGGGGTCGGCGTGCACCAGGTCGGCGAGCGCGCCCTGGCGCAGCGGGCCGAGCCGGACGAGGGGGAACAGCAGCACGAAGGCCGCCCGCTCGCGGCTGTCGCCCGCGGTCGCGGCCTTCAACGCGTGGATCACCCGCATCATGCGCGGGAGCTGCTCGCCCAGGGCGTGCAGCTGCGCCTGCCGGGCGGTGTCGGCCGGCGAGACGGGACCGGACACGGGCAGCTCCAGGAGACACGGGGACGGCGGGAGGCGCCGGAACAGGTGCACGGTACAACCTGTTGCGGGATACACGCACATGGTTGCGTACTGCACAAGGCGTGATGTCGGGCACGCGGTCCGCCGGTCGCGCCGGACCGTGCGGCGGGGAGTGGGATCGTGGAGGGCCGGAACCCTGGAGGCAGAGCCGTACCGGCCACCCGACCAGACCCGCCGCGTACCCCGAGGAGGAGATCGACCATGGCCGCCGACGCGCCGCCCGCCGGCGACCTCCGAGCGCGGCTGGCCTCGCTCGCCCTGGAGGACGAGCACCGCCTCGGTCGCCGCCTCGACGGCACCCGGCGCACCCGGGACGCCGAGGCGCGGGCCCGCCAGCGGGACCGGATCCTCGCCGACGTCGCGACCGCCGAGGAGCGCATCGCCCGCCGCCGGGCCGCCGTCCCGCCCGTCACCTACCCGGCCGAGCTGCCCGTCTCCGCCCGCCGTGACGACATCGCCGAGGCGCTCCGGGAGCACCAGGTCGTGGTGGTCGCGGGGGAGACCGGCTCGGGCAAGACCACTCAGCTGCCCAAGATCGCGCTGGAGCTGGGCCGCGGCGTGCGCGGGCGGATCGGGCACACCCAGCCGCGGCGCATCGCGGCGCGCACCGTGGCGGAGCGGATCGCCGAGGAGCTCCAGCGCCCGTTGGGCGACGTGGTCGGCTGGAAGGTCCGGTTCACCGACCAGGTGTCGGACTCGACGCTGGTCAAGGTCATGACCGACGGCGTGCTGCTCGCCGAGATCGCGCACGACCGGCTGCTGCGC
This sequence comes from Trujillonella endophytica, assembly GCF_019799905.1. Lineage (GTDB taxonomy): Bacteria > Actinomycetota > Actinomycetes > Mycobacteriales > Geodermatophilaceae > Trujillonella > Trujillonella endophyticus_A. Next base: position 632,276 of record NZ_JABGCI010000001.1, read on the forward strand.
CAGTACGACACGCTGATCATCGACGAGGCGCACGAGCGCAGCCTCAACATCGACTTCCTGCTGGGCTACCTGGCCCGCATCCTGCCCCGTCGTCCCGACCTCAAGGTCGTCATCACCTCGGCCACGATCGACGTCGAGCGGATCGCCAGGCACTTCTCGGGGAACGGCGCGGAGGTGCCGGTCGTCGAGGTGACCGGCCGCACCTACCCGGTCGAGGTCCGCTATCGCCCGGTGGTGGACCCGGACGATCCGGACGCCGACGACGAGCGCGACCAGGTCACCGCGATCGGCGACGCGGTACAGGAGCTGGTCGGGGAGGGGCCGGGCGACGTCCTGGTCTTCCTGGCCGGGGAGCGGGAGATCCGGGACACCGCCGACGCGCTGACCGACCGCTTCCCGGGCGTGGAGGTGCTGCCGCTCTACTCGCGGCTGTCGGCCGCCGACCAGCACCGGGTCTTCGAGCCGCACACCGGCCGGCGGGTCGTCCTGGCCACCAACGTGGCCGAGACGTCCCTGACGGTCCCCGGCATCCGGTACGTCGTCGACCCGGGGACGGCGCGCATCTCCCGGTACAGCGCGCGCACGAAGGTGCAGCGCCTCCCCATCGAGCCGATCAGCCAGGCCTCGGCCCGGCAGCGCTCGGGCCGGTGCGGCCGCACCTCCGACGGCATCGCGATCCGGCTGTACACGCAGGCCGACTTCGACGCGCGCCCCGAGTACACCGATCCGGAGATCCTGCGCACCAGCCTCGCGGCGGTGCTGCTGCAGATGGCCTCGCTCGACCTGGGCAGGGGGCAGGAGGGGGTCGAGGCGTTCCCCTTCATCGACCCGCCGGACCGGCGCGCGGTCGCCGACGGCCTGGCCCTGCTGGCCGAGCTCGGCGCACTCGACGACGCCGGTGCGCTGACGCCCGTCGGCCGCGCGCTGGCGGCGCTGCCCCTGGACCCGCGGCTGGCCCGCATGGTGGTCGAGGCCGACCGGCGCGGCGTGCTCGACGAGGTGCTGGTGATCGCCGCCGGCCTGACCATCCAGGACCCGCGGGAGCGTCCGGCGGAGCACCAGCAGGCCGCGGACCAGCTGCACGCCCGGTTCGCCGACGAGAACTCCGACTTCCTCGCCCTGCTCAACCTGTGGCGGTACCTGGAGGAGCAGCAGGACGCCCTCTCGGGCAGTGCCTTCCGGCGCACGGTGAAGCGCGAGTTCCTCCACTACCTGCGGATCCGCGAGTGGCAGGACCTCTACGGCCAGCTGCGCGGCACGGCCCGCCGGCTCGGCATGACGCTGGGCGGGCCGGCGGTCGAGCCCGACGAGCGGGGCATCACCACCGCGCTGCTGGCGGGGCTGCTGTCGCAGATCGGCCTGCAGGTCGAGGACGCGAAGGGGCAGCAGCAGAAGGACGGCGACCGTCGCCGCGGCAGCCGCGAGTACCTCGGCGTCCGCAACGCCCGCTTCGTCCTCGCGCCGGGCACCCCGCTGGCGAGGAAGCCGCCCCGGTGGGTCGTCGCGGCCGAGCTGGTGGAGACCAATCGGCTGTTCGCCCGCACGGTCGCCCGGATCGACCCGGAGACCGTCGAGCAGCTGGCCGACCACCTGGTCAAGCGCGAGTACTCCGAGCCGCGGTGGGACGCCAGGCGCGGCTCCGTCGTCGCCACGGAGCGGGTCACCCTCCACGGACTCCCGCTCGTGGTGGGCCGCCGGGTGCAGTACGGCTCGATCGACCCCGTCGTCTCCCGCGAGCTGTTCATCCGGCACGCCCTGGTGCAGGGCGAGTGGACGACGCACCACCGGTTCTGGGCGGACAACCAGCGGGCGCTGGAGCGGGTCGCCGAGCTCGAGGAGCGCGCCCGCCGCCGCGACATCCGGGTCGACGACGAGACCCTGTTCGAGCTCTACGACGCCCGGATACCGGCCGAGGTCGTCTCCACGCGGCACTTCGACCGGTGGTGGAAGGAGGCCCGGCGCAGGACGCCGGACCTCCTCACCCTCACGCCGGAGCTGCTCACGAACGCGGCGAGCGCCGGGCAGGTGCGCGAGGAGGACTTCCCCGACGCCGTCCCGCTGACGCAGGGCCTCACCCTCCCGCTGTCCTACGCCTTCGCGCCGGGCGCGCCGGAGGACGGCGTCACCGTCGACGTCCCGCTCGCGGTGCTGGACACCGTCGCGGAGCGGACGGCGGGCAGCTCGCTGGCGTTCACCGTGCCGGGCCTGCGCGAGGAGCTGGTGACGGCGCTGCTGCGCACCCTGCCCAAGCAGATCCGTCGCGCGCTGGTGCCGATCCCCGACCGCGTGCGGGAGATGCTGCCGCGGATCGAGGCCACCGAGCCGCTGCTGCCGGCGCTGGAGCGCGAGCTGCGCCGGACCGCGGGCGTCGTCGTCCCCCCGGACGCCTGGGCGCCGGAGCAGGTCCCCGGCCACCTGCGCGCCACCTTCCGGGTGGTCGACGACCGCTCCCGGACGCTGGCCACCGGCAAGGACCTGCACGCCCTGCGTGCCGAGGTCGCGCCGCACAGCCGGGCGAGCCTGGCGCGGGCGGCCGCCGACCTGGAACGCACCGGGCTGGCCGCGTGGACCGTCGGTGACCTGCCGCGGACGGTGGAGGTCCGCCGCGGCGGGCACGTCGTCACGGCCTTCCCGGCCGTGGTCGACGAGGGCGAGACCGCCGGCGTGCGCGTCGTGGCGACCCAGGCCGAGGCCGACCGCCTGCACTGGCGCGGCGTCCGCCGCCTGCTGGTGCTCGCGGCCGGCTCCCCGGTCCGGCAGGTGACCAAGGGGCTCGGCCCGCGCTCGCGCCTGGCGCTCCAGTTCAACCCCGACGGGGAGATCGCCGACCTCGTCGCCGACTGCGTGGACGCCGCCGCGGACGAGCTGATGGCCGCGGCCGGCGGCCCGCCGCGGGAGGAGGCGGCGTTCACCGCGCTCGTGGGGACCGCCCGCGGGCAGCTGCCCGCGCTGACGAAGGACGTCGTGACGCGGGTGGAGGCGGTGCTCACCCAGGCGCGCGAGGTCGCCGTGGCGCTCGGCGCCGCCCCCGCCCGCCGGGTGCCCGACGCCGCGATCGCGGACCTGCGCCGGCAGATGGCCGGTCTCCTGCACAAGGGTTTCGTCGCCACGACCGGCCGGCGCCGGCTGCCCGACGTCGTCCGGTACCTCACGGGGATGGCGCACCGGCTCGAGAAGCTCCCCGCCAACGCCGCCCGCGACGCGTTGTGGATGCAGCAGGTCGAGGCCGTGACCGCCGAGTACGACCAGCTGCGCCGCCGGGTGCCGCCCGGCGCCTCGCCCGACGACCCCGTCGTCCGTGTCCGGTGGATGATCGAGGAGCTGCGGGTCGCGCTGTTCGCCCAGCAGCTCGGCACCCCGCGCGCGGTCTCCGAGCAGCGGATCTACAAGGCGATCGACCAGCTGATGGACCGCGTCCCCGCCTGACGCCGGCTAGACCTGCTGGGCGGGGGTGAGGTCGTCCTCGGGGCGTTCGCGCAGCAGAGCGGAGATGCGCTGGCGGGTGACCCCGAACAGGGCCGCGATCCGGTTGATGCTCACCTGCTCGGCGTGCAGGGCGTGGGCCTGCTCCCGCCGCCAGGCGCTGCCGGCGGTCGCCAGGGTGGCGAGCACCGTGCTGATCCGCTCGACGATCAGCGGGCGTGACTCGTCGGTCACGATGTCGAGCCAGGCATGGCCGGCCTCGCGCTGCGCCAGCAGCTGCTCTGCCCGCTCCCGGGCGGAGCGCAGCTCCTCGGCGCAGAGGTCCAGTGCGCCCACGAGGGCGCGGAGCGCCGCCTTGGCGGGTTCCTCGTCCAGGCCGACGTCCGTAGCCACCACTGCTCCGCTCGCTCGCACGGCCCGGATGGAGGCCGACTCGGTTGCCCACTATGCATCTGAAGAGGGGTTGCATGCAAGAGCGGTGACATGCAATGGCCGTGACACGCAAGGGGGGTTGCAGAGGGGCGCCATCGCATGTTTCCGTTGAGTACCACCGGATGGCACGCAACATCGACATCAGCGCCTGCCGTCACTGCTCTCGACACGGAGGCCTCTTGTCCACCCTGACTGCGTCCATGGACCTCCGGCCCTCCGCACGCAGCGTCCCCGTCGCCCGGCACCTGGTGCTCGACCTGCTCCGTTCCTGGCAGGCGCTGCACGACGCGGAGGACGCCGCACTCCTGGTGACCGAACTGGTCGCGAACGTCGTCGACCACGTCGGCGGGGCGGAGCCCTTCACGCTCGAGGTGTCCCTGGCCGAGGACTGGCTCCGCATCGGCGTCGTCGACGGCTCGTCGGTGCGCCCCGTCGTCCGCGAGCTCGACACCGGCCACCCCCGCGGCCGCGGCATGCGCATGGTCGCGGCGATCGCCGACCGCTGGGGCGCCGAGGACCACTGCGGCGGCAAGCGCGTCTGGTTCGACCTCCGCCCGCCGGGCCTGTGACGTGCCCGTCCCCGGGTTTGGCCCTGCCGGTGGACGGGGAGGGGCGGAGGGACGATCCGTCCCGCAAGTCGAAGGAGATGCGCGATGACCGAGCCCGGTACGAACGCCGCCGGTGAGGGCCTGTCCGACGAGGAGATGATCGAGACGGTCGCCGGCCAGACCGACAGCGCCTCCGAGCACGCCGACCAGGCCGGCAAGGACTGGGCGGGCAAGGACCTCGACGCGCCCGCCCCCACGGACGAGGGCTGAGGTCCCGCGCCGCCCGGGACGACCGGGCGGCGCCGGGGCACGGCCGGACGGCCACTGGGAGACTGCCGGCGCACGTCGGCACGCAGCCCCGGAGGAGCCGCCCATGAGTTCGCTGACCGCCCGCCGGCAGCCCCCGGCGGTCCCCGTCTCCGAGCCGGCGCTGTCGCCGCTGCTCCGCCCCGCCCGGACCGCCGCCCGCTACGCCGTCCGCCACGGTCTGCCGGCCCGCTACCTCGCCCGCGCCGCGCGCCGCGGCGACCTGGTCGGTCGGCTGCTGCGCGAGCCCGCCCTCCGCGACCACCCGTACGGCCTCTACGAGCAGGTCCGCGCCGCCGGCCGGCTGGTGCCCAGCGCCCTGGGCCTGGTGACCGCCTCGCACGCGGTCACGCAGGAGGTGCTGCGCTCGGACCGCTTCGGGGTCGGCTGGGACCGCTCGCACGTCCCCGGCCTCGTCGGCTGGGCCCTGCGGTTCGGGGACGAGCTCGATGCCAGCGGCGTGGCCGAACGGCCATCGATGCTCGTCGTCGACGCGCCCGACCACACCCGCTTCCGCCGGCTGGTCAGCAGGGCGTTCACCCCTCGGACGACCGCGGCCTTCGAGCCGATGATCCGGCGCACTGCCGACGAGCTGCTCGACGACCTCGCCGTCTCCGCGGCAGGCGCCGATGGGCCGGTGGACCTGGTCGACCGCTTCGCAGCAGGGCTGCCGGTGCTGGTCATCGCCGAGCTGCTCGGCGTCCCCACCGACCGCCGGGAGGACTTCCTCGCCTGGGGCGCCGCCGCCGCCGCGACCCTGGACACCGGCCTGCCGCTGCGCCGCTACCTGGCGGCCGAGCGCGGGCTGCGGGCCATGCACGCCTTCCTCCGCGAGCACTTCGAGCGGTTGCGCCGCGACCCCGGGGACGACCTGGTCAGCCGGCTGGTGGGACTGCCCGGCGAGGAGGCGCTCACCGAGCGCGAACTGCACGCCACCGTGATGCTGCTGCTGGGCGCCGGGTTCGAGACGACGGTGAACCTGCTGGGGAACGCCGTCGTCGCGCTGGACGCCCACCGCGACCAGTGGGACGCCCTCCGGGCCGAGCCCGCCGGCTGGGCCGGCGCGGTGGAGGAGGCCCTCCGGTACGACAGCCCGGTACAGCTCACCGGCCGGACGGCCCGCGCGGACGTCGAGCTGGCCGGGCAGCGGGTGCCGGCCGGCACGCGGGTCACGCTGCTGCTCGGGGCCGCCAACCGCGACCCCGACGTCTTCGCCGACCCCGCCCGCTTCGACGTCACCCGGCACAACGCCCGCGACCACCTGGCGTTCTCCGCCGGGGTGCACTACTGCCTGGGCGCGGGCCTGGCCCGGCTGGAGGCCGAGGTCGCGCTGCGAGCACTCACCGAGCGCTTCCCCCGGCTGCGGGTGGCCGGCCGGCCGGCGCGCCGGGACCTGCGGACGCTGCGCGGCTTCGAGGTGCTGCCGGTCAGTCTCGGCTGACCGGCTCGGGAACGACGTCGGCGGCCCTGCCCGCGGCCGCGTCGGCGTCGGCGTCGGGCAGGAGGACGTCCCGTGCCGCACCCCAGCCGGCCCACGCCATGGGGACCAGCGCCGCCAGCAGCAGCACGAGCGGCCAGGACCAACCGTGCGTCAGGTCGTGCAGCGCCCCGAGCAGCAGCGGGCCGGCGGCCGCCACGAGGTAGCCCAGGCACTGCGCGACGCCACCGAGCCGGGCGGCCACCAGCGGCGTGGGGCTCCTCAGCACGATGAGGGTCAGCGCGACGGCGAAGCCCGACCCCTGGGCCACCCCCCAGGCACAGACCCAGATCGCCGTGCCCGCGTCGGGCGAGACCAGCAGCCCCGTCAGGCCGATCGCGTAGGCAGCCACGACGGCGACCACCAGGGGCCGCTGGCCGCGCATGCGGCCGGCCTGGGCGGGGGCGAGGAGCGCGCCGGCGGCCCCGACCACGTTGGACAGCCCCAGCAGCAGGCCGCCCTCGCTCGCCGGGACCCCGGAGTCGGCGAGCAGGGTCGGCAGCCAGGCGGAGACCGCGTAGAACTGCACGCTCTGCATCGACAGGAACGCGGTGACCCGGCGGGCCAGCGGCAGCCGCAGCAGCGCCCACGAGCCGCCGGGCGGGGTGTCCCCGGCGGTGCGCCGCGCCCGGCCGGTGCCGGCGACCGGCAGCCACAGCACGAGCCCACCCAGGGCGACGAACAGCCACAGCCCCAGCCCGGTGCGCCAGCCGACGTCCAGGGCGTCGGCCAGCGGCAGGGTGAGCGCGGCACCGGCGGCGGCGCCGATGATGAGCGCGGCCGAGTACGCCCCCATGACCGCCCCCGGCCGGACGAACTCACGCTTCACGTACGCCGGGATCAGCACGTTGGCCAGCGCGATCGCGGCGCCGGCCAGCAGGCTCCCGGCGTAGAGCAGGGCGACGGGGGAGAGGAGCCGCAGCGCGATGCCGGCCGCGAGCAGCAGCAGGGACGCCCCGACGGCGCTCTCCAGGCCGAACCGCCGCGCCAGTCGCGGGGCCACGGGCGCGAACGCCCCGAAGCAGAGCACCGGCACCGTGGTCAGCAGGCCCGCCATGGCCGACGACAGCCCGGTGTCGGCACGCAGTTCGTCCAGGAGCGGCGCGACGGCCACCACCGCGGGCCGCTGGTTGAGCGCGACCCCGACGATCGCCGCGACCAGCAGCCAGGTGGCGAGCCGTGCCCTGGCCCCGTCCGGAGGCTCGCGCCGAACGTGCGTGGCGTGAGGGGGACGGGGTCGTCCCATCATCCGGCCGGGGTCAGCATCCCCGCGCCGACGGTGGCGTTCGTCGCCTCGTCGACCAGGATGAAGCGGCCGGTCACCCGGTTGCGCAGGTAGTCGTCGACGAAGAGCGGCTGGGTCGTGCGCAGCCGCACCCGGCCGATGTCGTTGAGCCCGAGCTCGCCGGCCTCCTGGTCGCGGTGCAACGTGTTCACGTCGAGCCGGTAGGTCAGCTCCTTCACCACGGCCCGGACCGACCGGGTGGTGTGCTTGACCGCGAGCCGCTGACGGGGGCGCAGCGGCTCGTCGGCCATCCAGCAGACGATCGCGTCGAGGTCCTGGGTCACCCGCGGGGCGTTGCCCGGCCGGCAGATCAGGTCACCGCGGGAGACGTCGAGGTCGTCGGCCAGCCGCACGGTCACCGACATGGGCGCGAAGGCCTCCTCGACCGGGCCGCGGGGGCCGTCGATGCCGGCGATCGTCGTCGTCAGTCCGCTGGGCAGCACCTGCACCTCGTCGCCCACCCGCAGCACGCCGCTGCCCACCGTGCCGGCGTAGCCGCGGTAGTCGTGGAAGTGCGCCTGTCCTGAGCCATGGATCTGGGGCCGGATGACGTACTGCACCGGGAACCGCGGGTCGGTCAGGTTGCGGTCGCTGGCCACGTGCACGTGCTCGAGGTGGTGCAGCAGCGTGGGGCCCTCGTACCAGGGCGTGTTCGGCGAGTGGGTCACGACGTTGTCGCCCTGCAGCGCCGAGATCGGGACGACGGTCAGGTCGGGGACCTGCAGCTTCGCGGCGAAGGCGCTGAACTCGTCGCTGATCCGCTCGAAGGTCTCCTCCGACCAGTCGACGAGGTCCATCTTGTTGACCGCCACGACCAGGTGCGGCACGCGCAGCAGCGAGGCGAGGAAGGCGTGCCGGCGGCTCTGCTCGAGCAGGCCCTTGCGCGCGTCGACCAGCACGATCGCCAGGTCCGCGGTCGAGGCGCCGGTGACCATGTTCCGCGTGTACTGCACGTGCCCGGGGGTGTCGGCGAGGATGAACGTGCGCCGCGGGGTGCTGAAGTACCGGTAGGCGACGTCGATGGTGATGCCCTGCTCGCGCTCGGCGCGCAGGCCGTCGGTGAGCAGCGCCAGGTCGACGAAGTCGCCCTTGCTGGCGCGGGCCACGGCCTCGTACTGGTCCTCGAAGACGGCCTTGCTGTCGTACAGCAGCCGCCCGATCAACGTGCTCTTGCCGTCGTCCACCGAGCCGGCGGTGGCGATCCGCAGGATGTCCTTGCGGGCGGTCGCCAGCTCGGCGACCTTCTCGGCCACGGGGGAGTGGACGTCGACGACGTCCTCGGTGCCCGTCGCGGGGTGGATGCCGGGCTGGGCGGCCCCAGGCTGGACAGCCATCAGAAGTAGCCCTCCTTCTTCCGGTCCTCCATGGCCGCGTCGCTGACCTTGTCGTCGCCGCGGGTGGCGCCGCGCTCGGTCATCCGGGTCACCGCGATCTCGGCGATGACCTCCTCGACCGTCGTGGCGTGCGACCGGACGGCGGCGGTCAGGTTCGCGTCGCCGACGGTGCGGTAGCGGACGGTCTCGCGGAACACCTGCTCCCCGTCGCGCGGGCGGATGAACTCGTTGACCGCGTAGAGCATCCCCTGCCGCTCGACGACCTCCCGCTCCTGCGCCAGGTACAGCGGCGGGATCGCGATGTGCTCGCGGGCGATGTACTGCCAGATGTCGAGCTCGGTCCAGTTGGACAGCGGGAAGACGCGGATGGACTCACCGACGTGGATGCGGCCGTTGAACAGGTCCCACAGCTCGGGCCGCTGGTTCTTCGGGTCCCACTGGCCGAACTCGTCGCGGAAGGAGAAGACGCGCTCCTTGGCGCGGGCCTTGTCCTCGTCGCGGCGGGCGCCGCCGAACAGCGCGGTGAAGCCGTGCTCCTCGACCGCGTCGAGCAGCACCGGCGTCTGGATCCGGTTGCGGGAGCCGTTGGGCTCCTCCTTGACCGTGCCGGCCGCGATCGCGTCGGGGACGGAGGTGACCACCAGCTGCACCCCGAGCTCGGCGACCCGCTTGTCGCGGAACTCCAGCACCTCGGGGAAGTTCAGCCCGGTGTCGACGTGCATGACCGGGAACGGGATCCGCGCCGGCGCGAAGGCCTTGCGGGCGAGCTCCAGCATCACGATCGAGTCCTTGCCGCCGGAGAAGAGCAGCACCGGCCGCTCGAGCTCGGCGGCGACCTCGCGGATGACGTGGACGGACTCGGCCTCCAGCGTCTCCAGCTGCGTCAGCCGGTAGTCAGGACTCGTCACGAACGGATACTCCGGAACTCGGCGACGGGGGACTCGCGCGGCGGGCGGTGGGGGCGCGCCGGGGCACTCCTCCGCACAGCACCAACCGCACCCGTCCGGAGGGGATTCCCCGACCAGTGTCCGGCATGGCCCTCAGCGCACGGCGGCCAGGAGGTCCGCGGTCAGCTCCGGGCGGCAGATGAGCAGGTCCGGCAGCCACGGATCGGGCCCGTTGTAGCGCAGCGGCGACCCGTCCAGCCGGCTGGCGTGCAGCCCGGCCGCCAGGGCCACGGCCACCGGGGCGGCGGAGTCCCACTGGTACTGCCCGCCGGCGTGCACGTAGGCGTCCACCTCGCCGCGGACGACGGCGGTGACCTTGTAGCCGGCCGAGCCCAGCGGCACCAGCTCGCCCCCGACGGCCTCGGCGGCGGCGGTGGCGACGGCCGGGGGACGGCTGCGGCTCACCGCGATGCGGGGCCGCGGCGCGCCGGTCGCGGGCGGCGCGGGCGGCGGGTCGGTGACCAGCACCTCGCCCAGCCCCGGCAGCGCCACGGCGGCGGCCGAGAGCCCACCGGCGGCCCACAGCGCCACGTGCACCGCCCAGTCCTCCCGGCCGGGCTCGCCGTACTCGCGGGTGCCGTCCAGCGGGTCGATGATCCACACCCGGTCGGCCGTGAGGCGGCGCGGGTCGTCGGCTGCCTCCTCGCTGAACACCGCGTCGCCGGGGCAGGCGGCGGCGAGCACCGCGGCGATGGCCTGCTGCGCCGCGGCGTCCCCCGCGTCCCCCAGCGCCCGGCCGGTCAGCTCGCCGCCGCGCAGCTCCAGCAGGACCGCGCCGGCGGCACGCGCCGCCTCGACGGCGACCTCGACGTCCCTCACGGCCGGCCCGTCGGGGCCGTGGCGTCGGTCGGCCGGCTGGGCCGGGTGGGCCGCCCGGAGGCGTCGGTGACGGTCGCGAAGTAGTCGGCCAGCTTGTCCTGCCGCGGCACGACGAACACGCCCCGGGCCTCGACCAGCGGCCGGTCCGGCTCGGCGGCCAGCGCGATGGAGCCCGTGACGACCGACTTGCGGCCCTCCGCCCCGGTCACCCCGGCCCGCAGCACGACGGGCGTGTGCAGCGGCACCGGCCCGCGGTAGTCCAGCTCGAGCCGGGCGGTCATGCCCCACAGCCCGGCGCGGATCGTGGCGGCGCCGAGCACCTGGTCCATGACCAGTCCGCTCATCCCGCCGTGCAGGTAGCCCGGCGGGCCCTCGTAGGCGAGGCCGAACGAGGTCTCGGCCTCCACACCGCCGTCGACGACGCGCACGTCGAGCGGCGGGGCCAGGGCGCTGCCCACACCGCTGACCATGTTGTAGACCTGACGGAACTCGGCGATGTCGTCCAGGGGGGAGAGCCGGCCGGGCGGACGTCGCTGCGCCGCCAGCCGGGCGGTCTGCTCCCGCGCCCCCGCCGCGGCGGCGCGCAGCACGGCGGCCGGGACGGCGGTGGTCACCGACGCGTCGACCAGCTCCCGCAGCGCGCTGCCGAGCTCGGTGACCGCCGCCATCAGCTCGAAGTCGTAGGGCTGCCCGCCGTCGTCGCTGTGCACGCCGTCGACGGTAGGACCAGCCTCAGCCGCCTCCTGCGGCGGGCTCCGGTGGCCCGCTGCGGGGCAGCCGCACGGTGAAGACGGCGCCCTCGCCGGGGGCCGTCCGCAGGTCGACCGTGCCGCCGTGCGCCGCGACCAGCGAGGCGACGATGGCCAGCCCCAGCCCGGTACCCCCGGCCGCCCGGTTGCGGCTCGGGTCGGCGCGGTAGAAGCGCTCGAACACCCGGGCGGCGTCCTCGGCGGTCATGCCCGGGCCCTCGTCGGCCACGCGCACGACGACCGTGCCGCCGTCGTCCTCGGCGTCCGGCGGCCCGGGCTCCTCGCTCAGCGTCACCGTCACCCTCGCGCCCGCTGGGGTGTGCACCAGCGAGTTCGTGACCAGGTTGCCGACCACCTGGCGCAGCCGCGCCTCGTCACCGAGCACCACGGGCAGCTCGGTCAGTGCCGGGTCCAGGACGAGCTCCAGCGGCCGGTCCGGCTGCAGCGCGCGGGCGTCGTGGACGGCGTCGCCGGCCACCTCCGCGAGGTCCACCGGGGTGACGGTCAGCGGCCGCTGCTGGTCCAGCCGGGCCAGCTGCAGCAGGTCCTCGACCAGCACGCCCATCCGGGCGCCCTCGGACTCGATGCGCTGCATGAGCCGGCCGACGTCGTCGGGGTCCTGCACGGCGCCCTGGCGGTACAGCTCGGCGAAGCCCCGGATCGACGTCAGCGGGGTGCGCAGCTCGTGGCTGGCGTCGGCCACGAACTGGCGCATCCGGCCCTCGGAGGCCCGCGCCTGCCCCTCGGACGCCCGCTGGGCGGAGAAGGCGCTCTCGATGCGCGCGAGCATCACGTTGAGGGCCATCGCCAGGCGGCCGACCTCGGTGCGCTGGTCGCCGGAGGGCACGCGCTGGGAGAGGTCGCCGGCCGCGATGGCCTGGGCCGTCCGCTCCACCTCCCCCAGTGGGCGGAGGCTGTTGCGCACCAGCAGGTACCCCGCGGCGCCGAGCACGACGAGGACGGCGAGCCCGACGAAGAGCTCGATGCGGACCAGCCGGGCGATCGCCTTCTCGTCGCCCTCGAGGTCGACGCCGACGACCAGCGTGTAACCGGGTGCCAGTTCCCTCGAGGCCATCCGCCACTTCTCGCCGTCGACCCACACCGTGATGGGCCGGTCGGCTCCGCGCAGCTCCTCGACCTCCGCGTCGCTCAGCTCGGGCAGCTCGTCGCCGCCCGGACCGCGGGGTTCCCCGATGACGACCGGGTCGTCGCTGTCGGGCACCAGGCACGCGACGTAGAACGAGTTGTACTGCGGATCGTCGGTCTGGAAGCACTCGCCGAGGAGCCGGGCGGGTGCGCTCGCGACGGTGGCGCGGAGTTCATCGTCCCGCTCCTGCTGCAGGTAGTCGCGCAGCAGGGAGGTGGTTGCGAAGCCGGTCGCGAGCAGCGCGAAGCTCAGCAACGTCACCATCAGCGCGACGAGGGTGACCCGCAGCGGGACGCGAGGCCCCCGGAGCGGAGGCGCGGGGGGAGGTGTCATGCGCCCCGCGGCAGCCGCAGTGTGTACCCGACCCCCCGGATGGTGTGCAGGAGACGCGGCTCGGTGGTGTCGACCTTGCGGCGCAGGTAGGAGATGTAGGACTCCACGACGTTGGCCTCGCCGTTGAAGTCGTAGTTCCACACGTGGTCGAGGATCTGCGCCTTGGAGAGCACCCGGCCGGCGTTGGCCATCAGGTAGCGCAGCAGCTTGAACTCGGTGGGGGAGAGGCTGACCAGGGTGCCGGCCTTGATGACCTCGTGGGACTCCTCGTCCAGCTCGATGTCGGCGAAGGTCAGCCGCGGCGCCTCCGCCGCCCGCTGGGCGCCCGCGCTGGTGCGGCGCAGCACGGCCCGGATGCGGGCCACCACCTCGTCGAGGCTGAACGGCTTGGTCACGTAGTCGTCGCCGCCGAGCGTCAGGCCCGAGATCTTGTCCTCGGGTGCGTCCCGGGCGGTGAGGAACAGCACCGGGGTGTGCCGGCCGGTCTCGCGCAGCCGGCGGACGACGCCGAAGCCGTCCAGCCCCGGCATCATCACGTCCAGGACCAGCATGTCGGGCCGGAAGGACGCCGCCATGGCCAGCGCCTGCTGTCCGTCGGCCGCCGTCGCCACCTCGAACCCGGCGTAGCGCAGGCTCGCCGAGAGCAGCTCCCGGATGTTGGGCTCGTCGTCCACCACCAGCAGGCGTGCCTCCGGCGCCCGCCCGGCGGAGCCGCCGGTGTCCCGGGTCCCCTGCATCGACCCTCCCGCTGAACGCACCGCTGCCGTGGTCATGACACCAGGTTCGGGCCGACGGCTGCAGTCGGGCTGGACGCTACCTGTGAAGACGCTGGACGCCCCTGACCCCCGCCGAGATCTGCACACTCGTCGCCCTCAGGCGCTGATGCCGTCGAGTGTGCAGATCTCGTCGAGGGGTCCGCTCCTCGCTCGTCCCTTCCTGCGGTGCTCCCGGGGCGGTCAGCCGGCGGGGGACATCGGGCGGCCGTGCCGCCAGTAGCCGATGGCGTGGTGCTGGGCGCGGCCCAGCCCCCAGCGTGAGCGGAGGTCGGCGCGGATGGCCCGGACGGCGGCGGACTCCGCGCCCACCCAGGCGAAGACGTCGTCCCCGGCCGGGTCCAGCCCCGCCACCGCATCGGCGAGCAGCGTGCTCTCCCCGGGCGGTGTGTCCCCGCGGTGCAGCCACCGAACGGTCACACCCGTCGGGGCGACGAGCGGCTGCTCCTCCTCGGGCCCGGCGACCTCCACCAGCGCCAGCCCGGTGGTCGCCGGCGCCGCCTCGGCGAGGATGCGGCTGATCGCCGGCAGCGCGGTCTCGTCGCCGGCCAGGAGCACGGTCGCGGCGGGACGGACGCCCAGGTCACCGCTCCCGGCGATCCCGAGGACGCCGCCAGGGGCAGCGGCCGCCGCCCAGGCAGCGGCTGGTCCGTCCCCGTGCAGCACGAAGTCGATCTCCACCTCGCCACGGGCCGGGTCCTGCCTCCGGGCGGTGTAGCTGCGCAGCGCGACCCCGTGGGAGCCGACCGGCCAGACGACGCGGCCGTCGCGCGCCACCTGCGGCCAGCGGGGCGCCGGGTCGTCGACGCGGGGCACCAGCAGGTTGACCGTCGGCCCGGCGGCGGCCACCGCCTCCGCCGTCCCGGTCAGCACGACCCGGCGCACGGTGGGGGTCGGGGCGGTGACCGCGACGACGGTGAGGACGTCCACGGCGCGCAGGCCGTCGGGAGCAGTCACACGGCAGAGGGTAGGCAGCGCGACCCCGGCCGCGGCCCGTGGCCCGGATGTGGGCCGACCCGGCCGACCCCGGGGGAATGGAGTCGACCGGGCCGGCGATCGAGGACGGAGAGGTGACCCTCGGTAGCTGGACCGTCCGTGCTGACCAGCGTCTACCCGACATCCCTGCCCGTCGATGACCACGCTACGTCACCGGAGACGCGGTCGCAGCGCCCGCAGGAGTGAACCTGGCTCCCGCGCGGGTGATGTGTGTCGCGGTCGTCCGGGGGGCAGGCAGCCGGGCAGGCGGAGCCGAGACGCGGCTCTGCACCGGGGAGGGCGACATGGCGGACGACCTGCAGAAGGGCGACCACGTCACGTGGAAGAGCCACGGCGGCGAGGCCGAGGGAACCGTCCAACGCAAGATCACGAAGGACACCGAGGCGGCCGGCCGCAAGGTCAAGGCCAGCCCGGACGACCCGCAGTACGAGGTCGAGAGCGAGAAGAGCGGGGGGACGGCGGTGCACAAGCCGTCGGCCCTGCACGAGAAGAAGAAGTGATCCCCGGAACCACGGCACGACCAGCACACAGGAGGCACCCGTGAGCGAGAGCGACGACCAGTTCGCCGGCGTTTCATCGCGCAGCACCAAGCACAACCCGCGCCTCGACGAGGAACTCGAGCACGAGATCCAGGGGATGCTCAAGGCCGAGCACGCCACCCGCTCGCACGAGTGGCGCGAGGTCGAGCCGGTGGCCGAGGGCGAGCCGGACCTCACGTCGGACCCGAGCGGGACGCTCGTCGGTGGCGTCCCGGAGGGCATGACCGAGGACGCCGTCGTCGCCCGGGCGGAACTGGCCCGGTGGCTGGTCCGCGCCGACTTCCCCAACAGCGGCCCCGACCTGGTCGAGGCGGCACTGGACCACCGCGCACCCGACGTCGTGATCGACGAGCTGCGCCGGCTGCCCGACGGCGAGACCTACGAGCGGATCGGCGACGTCGTCCGCGCCCTGGGGTACCCGACGGAGACCTGACGGGCCGGAGGGGCGGGCCGGCTCAGCTGTCGGCCTGCTCCTCCTGCTCGTCCTCGGCGATCTCCTCCGCGCCCCGGCGGCGGAAGAGCTTCGAGCCGGGGAAGCCCTTCACCACCTGACGCAGGTCCTGCATCGTGTCGACGAGGTCGTGCACGTCGGGCCCCACGCCCTCGAGAGTCTTGAGCACGGGCAGCACGTCGTCGTCCAGGTGGCCCAGCAGGGTGGGCAGCCGGTCGATCATCTCGACCATCGCCTCGATCTCCCGCGGCTCCATCGTCTCGGCCAGGCGCTGCACCACCGGGACCAGCTGCTTCAGCGGACCCTCGAAGCCGGCCAGCAGCGGATCGACCCGGGAGACGACGTCCTCGGCCCGGGCGACGGCGCCCTCCGACCGCTCGATCGTCGTCCCGACGGCGTCGATGGCCTCGTCGGCCTTCTTCTGGGTGTCCCCGACGGCGCTGATGGCCTCGTCGGCCTTCTTCTGGGTGTCCCCGACGGCGCTGATGGCCTCGTCGGCCTTCTTCTGGGTGTCCCCGACGGCGCTGATGGCCTCGTCGGCCTTCTTCTGGGTGTCCCCGACGGCGCTGATGGCCTCGTCGGCCTTCTTCTGGGTGTCGCCGACGGCGCTGATGGCCTCGTCGGCCTTCTTCTGGGTGTCCCCGACGGCGCTGATGGCCTCGTCGGCCTCCTGCAGCGTGCCTCCGGCGCGGGTGATCGTCTCGTCGGCGCGCTCCCTGGTCGCCTCGAGGGCGGTCACCGCGCGGTCGGCCCGGTCCAGCAGGCCCTCGACGGACGAGACGGCGGCGGACACGCGGTCCAGCAGGCCCTCGATCCGGCTCACGGCGGTGACCACGCGCGGCACGAGCGCGACGGCCTCGGACAAACCCTCCCGGAGCCCGTCGACCGCGGCCAGGACGTCGGAGGGACCAGGGATCGAGGGCAGGCGCACGTCCCGACGCTACGTCCGTGACCGATCCGTCGCCGGACGATCTCCGCGCGTCACCCGTCCGGAGCGGCGCTGGGACGTATCGTGAGGGGCCGCCTCCGAAGCGTGTGCGGTTGTGCTCGCGTGCGCGGGTACGGGGACGGGCACGGACCACGACGATGGGATGTCGACGCGGTGGGGGACTCGCGAGCTGAGGGCGGTGCCGGGAACGGCGCGGTCGGTGCGAACAGCGAGCCGCTGACCCTCGAGCAGCTGATCGCCCGCCAGGGCGCCGGGCCGAGCGGTCGTCGCGCGGCCCGTCGTACCGGCGACGTCCCCATCCCTCTGCTGCCGGGCGAGTCGCTGCCCCCTCACCGCGGTCCCCGTCCCGCCGTCCCGCCGGCCGGCGCCCGACCAGCCGGGCGACCCGCGGGAGCCACGCGGCTGCCGGCCGCCGCTCCTGCGGCAGCCGCCGACACGCCGCCGCCCGCCCGCGGGCTGCCCCCGGTGCCCGGAGCCCCTCCGCAGCAGCCGGCGCCGGCCGCCGCCGTGCCGCCGAAGCCCGCAGTGCCGTCTCCGGTGCCGTCCGCCGCGCCCCCCGCCGCCGCAGCGAACGGCCGGCCGGCACCCGCCGCCAACGGCCGGCCGGCAGCCGCCGCGGGCGTCCGGTACAGCCAGCCGGTGCCCCCGCTGCCCGGCGTCGGTCCGGGGGTGCAGCGCAGCGGACCCGTCCCGGCGCTGGCCGGGGTGCGGTACAGCCAGCCGGTGCCCCCGCTGCCCGGCGGTGGTCCGTCCGGGCTGCAGCCCGTCGCGCGGCCGGGCCGGCCGCTGCCCCCGATCCCCGGGCTCGACGCCCCCGGCCGGTCCGGGGCCACGGTGGCGCCCCGGCCGCCGCGCCGTGAGAGCCGAGCCGCCCGCCGCGCGGCGCGCAGCCCGGGTCGGCGTCGCATGGTCCGGCTCGCCCAGGGCGTGGCGGCGCTCGTCGCCCTCGTCCTCGCCTTCCACGTGGGTCTGTACGTCTACGTCGACAACAGCATCGAGCGCGTCCAGGCCCTGGACGTCGACGCCCCGGAGATCGTCGCCCCGCGGCTGCAGGAGGGCGCGGCCACCTACCTCGTCGTGGGCACCGGGCTCCCGGGCGCCGAGGGCCCCGGTGGGGTGGCGGCACTGCTGGCTCGCGTCGCGCCCGACGAGCAGTCCGCCGTGCTGGTCAGCCTGCCGCCGACGGCGCTGGTCGACACCCCGGCCTGCCGTGCCGCCGACGGGGACGTGCGCGAGCCCGTCACCGAGGCGTTCGGGAACTCCCTGCTCGAGGGCGGTCCCGCCTGCATGGTGCGTGCCGTCCAGCAGTTGTCCGGCCTGCGCGTCGACCACTACCTCGGCGTCGACCTCGCGCGGCTGCCGGACATGGTCGACGCGCTCGACGGCATCCCGGTCTGCCTGCCCACCGTCACCCCCGCCTGGGCCGCGGCTGCCGACCCCCTGCCGGCCGGGGCCTCCGAGCTCGACGGCGCGCGGGCCGCCGGCTGGCTGCGCCCCGGGGACGCCGCGGCCGACGCCGGCGGGACGGCGGTCGCCGAGCGCGCGCAGGTCCTGCTCACCTCCACGCTCCGGCAGGCCATGTCGTGGGGCGTGCTCGGCAATCCGGCCCGGCTCACCTCGTTCCTGACCCGCGCCGCCGATGCGCTCACCGTCGACGACGCCACCAACCTCGGGGACCTGCGCACCCTGGCCGGCACCCTGGGCGACCTCTCCGGCGACGCCGTCCAGCGCACCGCCCTGCCGGTGACCCAGGTGGGCTACGTGCCCGCCGGCACGGACGAGGCGTTCGTGCTGCTGGACCGCACCGCCACCCGTGCCCTGTTCGAGTCGGTCCTCGAGGAGGGCCGGGTGCCCGTCGCGGCGCAGCCCGAGGAGACCGCCGCGGCGCCCGCGCCCCCCGCGGAGCAGCCGGCCGCCGTTCCGGCCGAGCCGCCGGTGGTCCCGCCGTCCGAGGTCACGCTCGACGTCCGCAACGGCACCGCGACCGCCGGGCTGGCGACCACCGTCGCCGATCGGCTGCGCGACCAGGGCTTCGTCGTCGGCGAGGTGGGCAACGAGCCGGGCGGGGTGGCGCGGACCGTCGTGCGGCACGGCCCCGGCGTCGTCGCCCAGGCCCGGACGGTGGCGGCCGCGGTGCCGAACTCGGTCCTGGAGCCCAGCGACGCCATCGGCGACACCGTGCGGCTCGTCGTGGGCCCGGACTACACGACCGTGGTGGCGCCACCGGCCCCCGCGCCGGCGGCTGCGCCGACGGCTGCCACCACCGAGGCCGCTGCCCAGCCGGCGGGGGACACCGTCGCGGTCGAGGCGCAGCCGGCGTCCGCCTCGGTCAGCTGCGCCTGAGCGTTGCGGGACCGGCCGGCCGGCACGACCGAGCCACGAGAAGACCGCACCCCCGGAAAGACCGCACCCCCGGAAAGACCGCACCCCCGGAAAGACCGCACCCCCGGAAAGACCGCACCCCCGGAAAGACCGCACCCCCGGAAAGACCGCACCCCCGGAAAGACCGCACCCCCGGAAAGACCGCACCCCCGGAGAGACCGCACCCCCGGGCGCGTGGCGCCCGGGGGTGCGGTGGGGGAACGAGCGGTCAGGTCACCCGAAGCGGCCGGAGATGTAGTCCTCCGTGGCCTTCTGGTCGGGGTTGCTGAAGATCTTCTCGGTCGGGTTGAACTCGATGAGCCGGCCGGGCTGGCCGACGCCGTTGAGGTTGAAGAAGCCGGTCTGCTCGCTCACGCGGGCGGCCTGCTGCATGTTGTGCGTGACGATCACGATGGTGAACCGCTCCTTGAGCTCGGCCATCAGGTCCTCGATGGCCAGCGTGGAGATGGGGTCCAGCGCGGAGCACGGCTCGTCCATGAGCAGCACGTCGGGCTCGACGGCGATCGCGCGGGCGATGCACAGCCGCTGCTGCTGGCCACCGGACAGACTGGAGCCGGGGCGGTCCAGACGGTCCTTGACCTCGTTCCAGAGGTTCGCGCCGCGCAGCGACTTCTCGACCAGCTCGTCGGTGTCGGACTTCTTCATCCGCTTGCTGTTCAGCCGGTTGCCGGCGATGACGTTGTCGTAGATCGACATCGTCGGGAACGGGTTGGGCCGCTGGAAGACCATCCCGATCTGCCGGCGGACGTCGACCGGGTCGACGTCACCGCCGTAGAGGTCCTGGCCGTCCATGACGACCTTGCCCTCCACACGCGCGCCGGGCAGCACCTCGTGCATCCGGTTCAGCGAGCGCAGGAACGTGGACTTGCCGCAGCCGGACGGGCCGATGAGGGCCGTGATGCTGCGCGGCTCGATGGAGACGTTCACGCCCTCCACGGCCAGGAAGTTGCCGTAGTAGATGTTGAGGTCGGAGACCTCGATGCGCTTGGCCACGTGGGTGTCCTCCTGGTCGGGCCGGTCAGCGACCGGTCTTGGGGGCGAAGAAGCGGCTGATCAGGCGGGCGAGGATGTTGAGCGCCATCACGAAGATGATCAGGACCAGCGCCGCCGTCCAGGCCCGGTCGATGAACGCCTGCGTGGCCGTCCCCGGCTGAGTGAGCTGGTAGAACGCGAACACAGGCAGCGTCGCCATGCGTCCGTCGAACGGGTTCAGATTGGTGCCGGTGATGAGACCGACGGTGATGAGCAGGGGTGCAGTCTCACCGACGACGCGGGCCACGGACAAGGTGATCCCCGTCCCCAGCCCGGCGATCGCGGTGGGGAGCACGACCCTGACGACCGTGCGCCACTTCGGCACGCCGAGGGCGAAGCTGGCCTCGCGCAGCTCGTTGGGCACGAGCTTGAGGACCTCTTCGCACGACCGGACGACGACCGGGATCATCAGCACGGAGAGGGCGACGGCGCCCATGATGCCCGCCCGGAAGCTGTTGCCGAACAGCAGCGTGAAGAGGGCGAAGGCGAAGAGACCCGCGACGATCGACGGGATGCCGGTCATGACGTCGACGAAGAACGTGATCGCCTTCTTGAGCCGGCCGGTGCCGTACTCCACCAGGTAGATCGCCGTGAACAGCCCGATGGGCACCGAGATGGCCGTCGCCACCAGCGTGATGATCAGCGTGCCGATGATGGCGTGGTAGGCGCCGCCGCCCTCGCCGACGACCCGGAACATCGACATCCCGAAGAAGTCGCCGTCGAACCGCGCCAGGCCCTTGTCGAGCACCGTGTAGACCAGCGAGACCAGCGGGATCATCGCGATGCCGAACGCAGTGGTCACGAGGCAGGTCACGAGCCGGTCGGTGGCCTTGCGGCGGCCCTCGACGGCCCGGGTGACGACGTAGACGAGCAGCGTGCCCAGGATGACGCCGTAGATCACCGTCGAGGTGACGCTGAAGCCGGTCGCTGCGGACAGCGCGGCGCCGAGAGCGATGCCCAGGACGAAGAGCCCGAGCGGGGCGAAGCGGGGCAGCTTGCGCTGTACCCGGACCGGACCCGGCTGCGGCTCGGAGAGCTGCGGCGCGGACTGCGTGTCGGTGCTCATCAGTTGGCTCCGGAGAAGTCGGCACGCCGGTTGACGACCCAGCGGGCGAGCATGTTGACCGCGAGGGTGATGAGGAACAGCACCAGGCCGCTGGCGATCAGGGTGTTGACCCCCAGGCCGGTGGCCTCGGGGAACCTCAGCGCGATGTTCGACGCGATCGTGGAGGGGTTCGAGTTGCTGATCAGGTTGATCGTGGCGCCCGCGCCGCCGGACAGGACGATGGCGACCGCCATGGTCTCGCCGAGCGCCCGGCCCAGGCCCAGCATGGCGCCGGCGATCACGCCCGACTTCCCGTAGGGCAGCACCGCCATCTTGATCATCTCCCACCGGGTCGCCCCCAGGGCGAGTGCCGCTTCGCGGTGCAGCGCCGGCGCCTGGCTGAAGACCTCGCGGGCGATCGCGGAGATGATCGGCAGGATCATCACCGCCAGCACCAGGCCGACGGTGAGCATCGTGCGGCCGCTGGTGGACGCCGGCCCGTCGAAGAGCGGGATCCAGCTCAGGTTGTCGGCGGCCCAGACGTGGAAGGGGACGAGCTGGGGCGCGAGTACCGCCAGGCCCCAGAAGCCGTAGACGACGCTGGGGATGGCCGCCAGCAGGTCGATGACGTACCCCATCGTGGCGGCGATCCGGCGTGGGGCGTAGTAGGTGATGTAGAGGGCGATGCCGACGGCGAGCGGAGTGGCGACCACCAGGGCGAGCAGCGCGCCGAGGAGGGTACCCACGATCAGCGGCCAGATGTAGCTGGCCAGGCCCTCGCCGCCGGGGATCTCCTCGGACGACGCGGTGAGAGCCGGGATCGCCTCGCTGATGAGGAAGGCGGCGACTCCGGCCAGGACCAGCAGGATGAAGATGCCGGAGCCCTTGGCGGCGCCGGCGAAGATGCGGTCACCCGGCCGCCGGACTACGCGTTGCTGCGAGGGGGGTTCGGTCGGGGCCTTCGTGGCGGTCACCGCTGCTCCGTGGGAGGGGTTCGTGGATGCCTGGTGGCTGGGGTGTTCGGGTCCGGGCGGTGCGGTGGCCCGGGGCGTCTCTCGACGCCCCGGGCCACCGTGGTAGCCGTGCTCAGCCGGCGGTGATGGCGTCGATCGCGGTCTGCGCCTGCTCGCGCAGGGACTCCGAGATGGGCGCGTTGCCGGCGTTGTCGGCCGCCTGCTGCTGGCCGTCCTCGCTGATCACGAACTCCATGAACGCCTTGACGTTGTTCGCGGTGCTCTCGTCGTCGTACTCGATGCAGCCGATGTGGTAGCTGACCAGGACGATCGGGTACTCACCCGAGCCCTCGGTCTCGCGGTTGACCTCGATGGCGAAGTCGTACTCCCCGCGACCCTCGACGGCGGGCGAGTTCTCGACGACGGCGGCGGCGGACTCCGGCGTGGGAGCGACGAACTCCTCGCCGACGGCGACGCTCACCACGCCCAGGTCACCGGCGCGGCTGGCGTCCGCGTAGGTGATGGCGCCGGAGGTGCTCTCCACGACGCCGACGACGCCCGAGGTGCCGTTGGCGGCCTCGCCGCCCGGGAGGGGCCACACGCCGTCGGGCTCGGAGGTCCACACGTCGGGAGCCGTCTGGAACAGGTAGTCCGTGAAGTTGTCCGTGGTGCCCGAGTCGTCGGCCCGGTGCACGGGGGTGATGGCCGTGCTCGGCAGCGTCGCGTCCGGGTTGTCCTCGGCGATGGCCGGGTCGTTCCAGGTGGTGATCGCACCGGTGAAGATGCCGGCGATCGTCGCGGGCGACAGGTTGAGCTCGTCGACGCCCTCGAGGTTGAAGATGACCGCGATCGGCGAGATGTAGTTCGGCAGCTCGAAGACCTCGCCGCCGGCGCAGCGCTCCTGCGCCTGCGGCAGCTCCTCCTCGTCCAGCGCGGCGTCGGAGCCCGCGAAGGCGGTGGTGCCGGCGATGAACTGCTCGCGACCGGCGCCGGAGCCGGCCGGGTCGTAGCTGAACTGGACGTCGGGGTACTCGCCCTGGAAGCCGGCCTGCCAGGCCTCCATGGCGGCCTGCTGGCTGCTCGCGCCGGCGCCGGCGAGCTCGCCGCTCAGCTCCTGCGTCTCGCCGCCGCCGCTGTCGCCGCCCGAGGAGCCGGTGTCGGACTCGTTGTCGGCGCCGCAGGCGGCCAGCGCGAGCGTGGCGGCCAGTGCGGTGGACAGGGCGAGGGTGCGCGTCCTGTTGCGCAGCTTCAAGTCAGTGCCTTTCGGAGGGTGCCCGGACCTCGATGCCGAGCAGCGCGAATCCAACGTGGAACGACGCTAAGCAGCCGAGGTGGCCGCATCCGGGTCGATCGGTGAACGCGAGGTGAACGCCGCCAGAGGTCTCCCTGACCGGATGAGAACCAGCTCACGTCCGGCCGGTGAACGAGCCGCGTGGCGGGTCGCATAACGGTCCGGTAACGCCGATAGTGGCAGGTTGACCGTCGACTTCGCGGCCCCGACGGTCAGCTGCGGGGCGTGCGCCGCCAGGAGACGTCGACCGCGTGGCGGGTGAACCCGCGCTTCTCGTAGAGGTTGACGGCCGGCACGTTGTCGGCCTCGACGTAGAGCAGCACCGCACGCAGCCCGCGCCCCCGCAGGTGCGCCAGGCCGAGGTCGGTGAGGGCCCGGCCCAGGCCCGTGCCCTGGGCGTCGGGGTCGATGCCCAGCACGTAGACCTCGCCGATCGCCTCGTCCCCGGCGTCACCGGGCGGGTGGACCTTGGTCCAGTGGAACCCGAGCAGCGTGCCGCCGTCGTCGGGGTCCCCGCGCCAGGCCAGGAAGAAGCCGGCCGGGTCGAACCACGGCTCGGCCTCGCGCAGGGCGACGTCCTCGGCGGTCCAGCTGCCCTGCTCGGGGTGGGAGGCGAACGCCCGGGCGTTCACCCGCAGCCACGCGGCCTCGTCGCGCCCCGGCCGGAACGCCGCCACGTGCACGCCGTCGGCGAGCGCGGGGCGCGGATCGGGGTCGACCCCCGCGAGGTCACGGCGCATCTGGAGGAGCACGCGGGCGCGGTCGTAGCCGCCGGCGGTCGCGAGCTCGGCCGACCCCGGCAGGTCGCCGTGCGCCCAGACACGCAGGGGACGGTCGCCGGCCAGCTCCTCCAGGCGGGTCAGCAGGGCTCGGCCGATCCCCCGACGCCGGGCGTCGGGGTGCACGACCAGCTCGCCCTCGGCATCCCCCGCGGCGTCCCCGCCCTCGAAGCGGGCGTAGCCGAGGACCGCGTCGCCGGTCGCCACGAGCACGTCCCGGCCGCCCTCGGGGCCGCCGTGCTGCAGCCGCAGCTCGGCCTCCTCGGAGAGGGGGCGGACGCCGTCGGCGGCCGTGGCGGTGCGCAGCAGTCCCAGCACGGCCGCCACCAGTGCGGTCTCCAGGCGCGGGGCGTCCCGCACCGCAGGGTCGGAGCTCAGGTCGGGCTCAGCGGAGGGGAGCGGTGGTCCGGTCGCCCGGCGTCTCGCTGCTCTCCGCGCTCTCGGCGCGGGCCGCGGCGGCGGTGGCGTCAGCGACCTGCTGGTCGAGCTTGTAGCCCACGTTCCGGACGGTGCCGATGAGAGCCTCGTGCTCGATGCCGAGCTTGGCCCGCAGCCGGCGGACGTGGACGTCGACGGTCCGCGTGCCACCGAAGTAGTCGTAACCCCAGATCTCCTGGAGCAGCTGCGCACGGGAGAAGACCCGGCCGGGGTGCTGGGCCAGGTACTTGAGGAGCTCGAACTCCTTGTACGTGAGGTCCAGCGGGCGGCCGCGCAGCTTCGCGGAGTAGCTGTGCTCGTCGATGACGAGCTCGCCGGCCTGCGTGACCCCGCCGTCGAGGCCGTCGGCGGGAGTCGCGGCGGCCAGCCGGCGCGCGGTCGCCCACTTCAGGCGGGCGTCGACCTCGGCCGGGCCGGCGGTGTCGAGCAGGACGTCGTCGACACCCCAGTCGGCCGACAGCGCCACCAGCCCGCCCTCGGAGAGGACGGCGACGAGCGCGGAGGCCACACCGGTGGAGGAGAGCAGGCCGCACAGCGTCCGCGCCTGGATGAGGTCGTGGCGCGCGTCGACGAGGACCACGTCACCCGAGTCGCCGTCCAGCAGGCTGGAGAGCTCCGGGGCGACCACGCGGACCTGGTGACCGAGCAGCCCGAGCGCGGGCAGCACCTCTGTCGTGGCCTGGCGCGCAGCGGTCATGAGCACGAGTCGCATGTCGCCTCCTCTGGGGAGCCGGGGACGACGAGGTCGTCCAGGGGTCCACGACTGCGCTGTCGGGTGAGAGCAGAGGATAACCGACGTCACGCCGGATCCCGTTCCGGTGTGGGGAAGCCGACCTGTGGCGTCGCCGGTGGATACCGATTCGGTGGAGGTGGCGGCCGCTCCGCTCCGTCGGGCCGGTCGGCCGTCGGGTGTCTGCGACGATCGGGTGGTGTTCCCCGCCGCGCCCGACGTCGAGCAGCCGGCGCGGGTGCACCACCTGCCCGCGGCGCTGGTCGCCGCCCTGGGGACCGGCCTGCTCGTGCTGCTGACCGCACAGCTGGGGGAGCGCGGGACGCTCGTCGCCGTCGTCGTGCTGCAGGCGGCGCTGGTGGCGGCATGGGCGCCGGCGTCCGGCATCCGGGGCGGGGTCGGCGGAACGGCGCTCGGGCTGGCCGCCGCGCTCGCCGCGGACCTGCTGCTCGTGCTGCCGGACCGCCCCGAGCTCGGCGACCTGCTGGCGGTGCCGGGGATCGCCTTCGTCGCCGCGGTCCTGCACCAGATGCTGCGGCGGGCGCCGCGCGAGGACGTCGTCGGCTCGCTGGCCGGCACCCTCCTGCTGGTCTGCGCCGTCTGCGGCCTGGCGGTGCTGCTGCGGCTGCCCGACGCCACCGGCGGTGAGCGGTCCGCGGCCACGGCCGCCCTCGTGGTGGGGGCGGCGCTCGTCGCGGGGCACCTGGTCGACGTGGTCGTGCCGCGGCCGCAGGTGGCCGCGGGCATCGACTGCGGCGTGCTCGGGTTGCTCGTCGCGCTGATGGCCGGGGTCGCCGTCGCGGTGCTGCGGCACTCGCCGGGCGGGCTGGCCGACACCCTGTCGTCGGTCACCGTCGGGCTGGTGCTGGCCGGTGTGGCGGCGTTGGTCGGGCTCGCCGGCAGCTACGTCGTCGCCGGGTCGGAGGGGGCGCGCCGCGGCCGCGCCGCCGCGGCGCCGGTCCTCCAGGCGGTCCTGCCGATCGCGGCGTGCGCGCCGGTGGCGTTCGCGCTGGCCCTCCACACGGCCTTCTGAGACGCACGGTGAAGGGGCTGCTGATCACGCTCGTCGTCCTGCTGGGCCTCGTGGTGGTCGCCGACCGGGTCGCCGTCGCGGTGGCCGAGGACCGGGTGGCCGAGGCGATCGCCGAGCGCGGGGAGCTGGCGGGGACGCCGGAGGTCTCGGTCGACGGCTGGCCGTTCCTCACCCAGGCGTTGGCCGGCGAGTACGAGGACGTCCGCGTCCGGCTCTCCGCCGCCGACCTCGGCGAGCCGGAGGGCACCACGGCCGACGTCCGCCTGCGCGGCGTGCAGGCGCCGCTGTCGGACGTGCTCGGCGGCTCGGTCGCGGAGCTCCCGGTGGAGAGCATCGACGGGACCGTGACGCTCTCCTACGCGTTGCTCTCCCGCGAGCTGGGCACCGACACCACGCTGGTCCCCGAGGGCGACGGCCTGCGGCTGACCACGACGGTCGAGGTCCTCGGCCGTGATGTGCCGCTCAGCGCGACGGGCACGGTGGTCCTCGAGGGCCAGGAGCTCGTCATCGAGGTCGCCGGGGCCCGCGCGGCAGGCATCGACCTGCCGGGCGCCGTGGTGGCCGCCGCCAGCGACGCGCTGGACCTCCGCTACCCGATCGACCTGCCCTTCGGGCTGGAGCTGACCGGCGTCACCCCGGCGGCCGACGGGGTGCACCTCACCGGCGGCGCGCGGGACACGGTGCTCACCGGGGGCTGACCGCACCGGGAATGCGGTGCGCCGCCGGAGTGCTGCTGCGGGGGACGGACGTGACGGGCCGGCCGTGCTGGTGGCCGTCCTGCTGGTCACCGCGGCGGTCGCCGGGTGGCTGCGCACGCGCAGCGGGGCGCTGAGCCGCCCCGGGACCGGGCCGGAGGGCGGCATGCAGGAGTCGGCGGTGCTGGCGGGTCTGGGTGTGCGCCCGGCCGAGGCGGACCTCACCGTCGTCCAGTTCTCCACCGCCTTCTGCGGTCCCTGTCGTGCGACCCGGGCCCGGCTGCAGCAGCTGCAGCGGACCCGGCCCGGGCTGGCCTACGTGCACGTGGACGCCGAGAGCCACCTCGACGAGGTGCGCGCGCTGGACGTCCGGCGCACCCCGACGCTGTTCTACCTCGACCGCGCCGGACGGCTCCTCGGGCGCAGCAGCGGGGCGCCCCGGCCGGACCAGCTGACCGCGCTGGTCGACGCCCACACGGGGGGTGCGGGGTGATCGGCTACTCTCGCCCCGTGGGCCTCATGCTGACCTCTCGCCGCACAGTCGACCTGTGCCGCGTCGGCAGCTGCCTGTGTCCGACTCCCTGAGGGCAGGCCCGCCCGCCCAGACGTGCCCTGACCGCCGTCTCAGAGAGTTCGTCCGACCATGTCCCGTGAGTCCGCGTCCGTCGACGTCCGTGTCGACGTCCGGGGCCCGCGCTTCGCCGCGTGGGTCACCAGCGGCGTGCTCGCCGTCGCCCTGCTGCTGGGCGCCGGCTGGCTGGTCGCCGTCCAGGCCGCCGTCTTCGCGGTGGGCGCGTCCGCCGGGATGCGGTGGGCTCCCTACGCCGTCCTGTTCCGGGTCCTCGTCGCGCCGCGGCTGGGGCCGGTCCGGGAGCGTGAGCCCGAGGCGCCGCTGCGGTTCGCGCAGCTCGTCGGGTTGCTCTTCGCCCTGATCGGAGCTGCGGGCCACCTGCTCGGCGCGCCGGTCCTGGGCGCCGTCGCCACCGGGGCGGCCCTCGTGGCGGCCCTGCTCAACGCGGCCACCGGCTCCTGCCTGGGCTGCGAGCTCCACCTGCTCCTCCGGCGGGCGCTGCCCGCCCGCACCGCCTGACCGCACGCACACCCACCACAGGGAGGAACACCCCCCATGAGCCGCAACGACGTACTCGTCACCGCCGACTGGGTCCAGGAGAGCCTCGGCGCCCCCGGCGTCGTCCTCGTCGAGGTCGACGAGGACGCCTCGGCCTACGACGGCGGCCACATCGAGGGCGCCGTCAAGCTGGACTGGAAGCAGGACCTCCAGGACCCGCTGCGCCGCGACTACATCGACAAGTCCTCGTTCGAGGCCCTGCTGTCGTCGAAGGGCATCGGCAACGACGACACCGTGGTGCTGTACGGCGGCAACAACAACTGGTTCGCCGCCTACGCCTACTGGTACTTCAAGATCTACGGCCACCAGGACGTCAAGCTGATGGACGGCGGCCGCAAGAAGTGGGAGCTCGACGGCCGCCCGCTGTCGAAGGACACGGTGGAGCGTCCGGCCACCCAGTACACGGCCGGGGAGCCGGACCTGTCGATCCGCGCCTTCCGCGACGAGGTGGTGGCCTCCATCGGGAGCGCGAACCTCGTCGACGTCCGGTCGCCCGACGAGTTCTCCGGCAAGATCCTGGCGCCGGCGCACCTGCCGCAGGAGCAGTCGCAGCGGCCCGGCCACGTGCCCACGGCGATCAACATCCCGTGGAGCAAGGCGGCGAACGAGGACGGCACCTTCAAGTCCGACGAGCAGCTGGCGGCGCTGTACGCCGAGCAGGGTTTCGACGACAGCAAGCCGACCATCGCCTACTGCCGCATCGGCGAGCGGTCGAGCCACACCTGGTTCGTGCTCCAGGAGCTGCTCGGCAAGTCCAACGTCAAGAACTACGACGGCAGCTGGGTCGAGTACGGCTCGCTCGTCGGCGTCCCGATCGAGAAGTGAGCTGAGGACCAGACATGTGCGCAGCACCCAAGCAGGGCAACACCCTGATCGAGGTCGGCAACCAGACGGTGATCCAGGGGCAGGTGTGGCACGACGGCGCACCCGTCGCCGGTGCCTACGTCCGGCTCCTGGACTCGACCGACGAGTTCACCGCCGAGGTCGTCACCAGCCCGGAGGGCGAGTTCCGCTTCTTCGCCGCACCGGGCGAGTGGAAGCTCCGCTCGCTGGCCCAGGTGGGCAAGGGCGAGCGCGTGGTCTCGGCCGAGGTCGGCCTGAACGAGACGACGCTCGTCATCGAGTGACGGACTGATCGACAGCGCCCCTCCCGGCTCCGGCCGGGAGGGGCGTCGTCGTGTCCGGGGCCGGCCCCGCTCAGCGCCGGGTGGCCGTGGCGCGCCGCAGGTGCCACCCCACGGCCGCGGCCAGGGCGAGCCCGGCACCGGTGCCCCCGCCCACGCGGGCACCGAGGAAGCCGGCGTCCGGTGGGACACCGTGCGCGAGGATCGCCGCGGTGCCGACGACGGTGGCAGCAGCGAGGAACCCGCCGTACACCCACCAGGTGGCCGGGGTCGGCGGAACGGGGTGCGCCGGTGTGCGCCGCCACCACCGGAGGAACCAGAGGCCGAGGACGGCGGCGCCGATGAGGCCACTGGCGTACTGGGCCCACTTGTAGCCGGGCAGGCCGGCCGTCGTCTCCCGGAGCACGGCCAGGTGCTCGGTGCCGAACCGCCCGGCGTGCGTGAACTCGTCCCACAGCACGTGGGTGGCCGCCCCGATCGCGAGCGCGGCGACCGTGGCCGGCAGCGCCCGGGCCGACCCGACCCGGGGCCGCAGCCCCAGCGGCACCCGGCCGGCGAGCCGCCCGCGCACACCGGCCGGAGCCGCCGCGAGGGCGGGTGCCGCCAGCAGTCCGTGCCACACGACCCAGATCGACGCGGCCAGCAGCACGTCGAGGCCGACGACGGCGAGCAGCGTGTGCGTCGCCCAGTCCGGCCGGCCCGGGAGGAAGTAGGGCAGGTCGGGCGCGACGCTGCCGGCCACGAGCGCCGACGCGGGCAGACCCGTGCGCAGCAGCGGCAGGACGGCGGCGGCGTGGCTCGGGGTGAAGGGCACCTCAGAGGCCGATCATCCGGGCCAGCTCCGTCATGGCGCGGTCGAAGTACCGGTCGCCGTCGGCGACGGAGCCGACGAGGTGGCCGAACAACTCGAAGCTGACCGTCCCGTAGACCGAGCTCCAGGCCAGCAGCGCGCGGACGCGCACGGCGTCGTCGAGTGCCGGGTGCTCCCCGCCGAGGACGGCGCGGGCGTCCTCGGTGACCAGCCCGGGTGCGTCCCCGCCGGCGGCGTCGGGGAGGGCGCCCGCGCGCGCGGCGTCGCCGAGCACCCGTCCCAGCACGACGCCGACGCGGGCCGCGGCCGGGATCGTGTCCTGCGGCGCGGAGTAGCCGGGCACGGGCGAGCCGTACAACAGGGCGTACTCGTGCGGATGGGCGTGGGCCCACGCCCGCACGGCGCGGCAGACGGCCAGCCAGCGGTCCAGGGGCGCCGCCGTGGGGTCGTCGGCGGCCTCGGCGGCGGCCCCGAGGGCGTCGTAGCCGTCGATGATGAGGCGGGTCAGCAGGTCGTCCCGGCTCGGGAAGTACCGGTAGAGCGCCGACGAGGCCATGCCGAGCTCGCGCGCGACCGCCCGCAGCGACAGGGCCGCCGCGCCCACCTCGGCGAGCTGCCGGCGGGCGGCGTCGGTGATCTCGCCGGTGATCTCGGCGCGGACTCGCTCGCGGGCGGTGGGCACGCGCTGATGCTGCCGTACTGAGAGCGGCGTCCGCAAGCAAGAGCACTGCTCTTGACCGCGCCATGGTGATGTGCGACCGTCGATCCACACCGAGAGCACCGCTCTCGGACAAACCGACGGGAGCTCGTCATGGCACTGCACGTGATCGTGGGCAAGGGTCCGGTGGGGACGACGACCGCGGAGGCGCTGGCCGCCCGCGGGCACCAGGTGCGGGTGCTGTCGCGCAGTGGCGCCAGCTCGACCGCGGCGGTCGAGCACCGGCAGGTCGACGCCGCCGACGCCGGGGCCCTCACCGAGGCGACCCGGGGTGCGGCCGCCCTCTACAACGCCGTGAACCCCGCCTACCACCGCTGGCCGACCGACTGGCCGCCCGTCGCCGCCGCACTGCTCGCCGCGGCCGAGCGGACCGGCGCCGTCCTGGTGACGATGGGGAACCTCTACGGCTACGGCCGCCCGTCCGGGGTCATGACCCCGGACTCCCCGCTGGCTGCCACCGACACCAAGGGCCGGGTCCGCAACCGGATGTGGGCCGAGGCCCTCGCCGCGCACGAGGCCGGCCGGATCCGGACGACCGAGGCGCGCGCCGCGGACTTCGTCGGCCCGCAGGTGCCGGCCGCCAACTCGCACCTGGTCCGCCAGCTCCCCGCGGTGCGCCGCGGGCGGCGGGCCTGGGTGGTCGGCGACCCGGACGCGCCGCGCTCGTGGAGCTACCTGCCCGACGTCGCGGCGACGCTGGCGACCCTCGGCACCGACGAGCGTGCGCTGGGCCGGGCCTGGCACGTGCCCAGCAGCCCGCCGCGGTCCCAGCGCGAGGCGATCGCCGACCTGTGCGCGGCCGCGGGCCGGCCGGCGGTCCCGGTGAGCGGCATCCCGTGGCCCGTGCTGCGGGCGGTCGGCGCCTTCTCGCCCATGATGCGGGAGGTCGTCGACGTCCGGCACCAGTTCGACCAGCCCTACCTGATGGACGCCACCGCGACGACGGAGGCGTTCGGGCTGACCGCGACACCGTGGGCGGAGGTCACGGCCGCCACCGTCGGCGGGGTGACGGCGACCGCCTGAGCCCCGGGAGGCCGGCTCGTCCTACGGTGGAGCCCATGGTCGCTGCCTGGGTCCTCGTCGCCCTGACGTCGCTGGCTGCCCTCGGCAGCGGGTACGGCGCCGTCCGCCTCGCCCGCCGCCCGCGGGAGACCCGGCGATGAGTGGGCCGACGGAGCTGCCGGTCGAGGACACGGTCGACGTCCGGTCCGGTCCGGAGGTCGCCCACGAGCTCCTCGGGCTGCTGCCGCTGCTCGGTGAGTGGCACGGCGAGGGCGTGCGCGCCGGTGGCGACGGCCCGGAGACCGACCAGCGGTTCGGCCAGTGGGCCCGGTTCGCGCACGACGGCCGCGGGTTCCTCGCCTACGAGTCGCGGACCTGGCTGATCGGCGACGACGGCAGGCCGGCGGGTCCCGACTCCCGGGAGGCCGGGTTCTGGCGGCCGCGCGGCGAGGACGACGTCGAGCTGCTCGTCGTCGACCCCGCCGGCCTCGTCGAGCTGTACGTCGGGACCGCCCGGACGACGACGAGCTGGGAGCTCACCTCCGACGTCCTGGCGCACACCCCCGACGGTCCGGACGTGACCCGTTCGGTCCGCCTCTACGGCGTCGTCGAGGGTGCCCTGATGTACGCCATCGACCGGGCCCTCGGGGACGCGCCGCCGCGCCCCACCATGTCGGCGCGGCTCGAACGCCTCCGGTGACCGGCCCGGCGCCGAGCCCCCGGCAGGTCGCCGACCGGTACGTGGCGGCGCTGTGCGAGCTGGACCCGCTGGTCGCCACGTCCCTGGGTGACCCGGCCGGCGCCGACCGGCTGCCGGACACCACACCGGAGGGGCTCGAGGCGCGGGCGGAGCTGGCCCGTCGCACGCTCACCGAGCTGGGGACGGCGCCGGGACCCGACCCCCGCGCGCGGCGGTGCGCCCGGCTGCTCGCCGAACGCCTGGGTGCCGACCTGGCGCTGCACGAGGCCGGTGAGGACCTGCGGGAACTGTCGAACCTGTTCAGCCCGGTGCACGGGATCCGGCAGGTCTTCATGCTCATGCCGGCGGCGACCGAGGAGGACTGGTCCCTCCTCGCCCGTCGGATGGCCGCGGTCCCGGCGGCCTACCGCGGGTTCGTGGCCACGCTGCGGGAGGGTGCCCGGCGCGGGCTGCCGGTCGCCCCGCGGCAGGTCGCGACCGTCGTCGGCCAGCTCGACGCGTGGCTCGCGGGGCCCTGGTTCGGCACGTTCGCCGCCGCCGGCCCGCAGGTGCTGCGCCGCGACCTGGACGCCGCCGCAGCAGCCGCGGACACCGCCGTCGCCGAGGTCCGCGACTTCCTGCGCGACGAGTACCTGCCGCGCGCCGAGGGGACGCCGGACGCCGTGGGGAGGGAGCGCTACGCGCTCGCCGCCCGTCGCTGGACCGGCGCCGAGCTGGGCGCCGCGAGCCGGCTGGAGGAGGCCTACGCCTTCGGCTGGGACGAGCACCGCCGGCTGCTGGCCGAGCAGCGCCGGGCGGCCGGTGAGGTCCAGGACGGTGCGAGCCCGCGCGAGGCGATGCGCTGGGTGGAGCGGAACGGGCCCGCCGTCGACGGAGTGGAGGCGACCCGCGCCCACCTGCAGGGCGTCATGGACCGGGCGATCGACGCCCTGGACGGCGTCCACTTCGACATCGCCGCGCCGATCCGCGCGGTGGAGGCGGTCGTCTCGCCGCCGGGCAGCGCGGCCGGCGCCTACTACACGCAGCCGTCGCAGGACTTCTCGCGGCCCGGGCGCACCTGGCTCCCGGTGCTGGGCCGCGAGCGCTTCCCGCTCTGGGACCTGGTGTCGATCTGGTACCACGAGGGCGTGCCGGGTCACCACCTGCAGCTGGCGCAGTGGGTGCTGCGGGCCGGGGACCTGTCGACGTTCCAGACGTCGGTCGGGATGGTCGGCGCGGACATCGAGGGCTGGGCGCTCTACGCCGAGCGGCTGATGGACGAGCTCGGCTACTTCGCCGAGCCGTGGGCGCGGCTCGGGTACCTGGACGGGCAGCAGCTGCGGGCGATGCGCGTCGTCGTCGACCTGGGCATGCACCTGGGCCTGCCGGTGCCCGCCGACGCCGGCGGCGTCCTCGCCGAGCACCGCGGCCGGCCGTGGACGCCGGAGCTCGCCCGGGCCTTCCTCGGCGAGCACAGCGGCAGCACGACGGCGTTCCTGGACAGCGAGCTGGTGCGCTACCTCGGCGTGCCGGGGCAGGCGATCAGCTACAAGCTCGGCGAGCGGGCGTGGCTGGCCGGGCGGGAGGCCGCCCGGCGCAACCGCGGCGCGGACTTCGACCTCCGGGCCTGGCACATGGCCGCGCTGTCGCAGGGGTCGCTGGGCCTCGACGACCTGGAGTCCGAGCTCGCGACCCTCTGACGGCCGCCCTGCAGGGGCCCGCCGCGAGCTTGCGAGCGGTGGGGGGCAGGGTGGTCCTTCCTCAGCTCCGGGGGGCGACCGGGTTGACGGTGTCGGCGCCGTAGCCGACCGGGTCTCCCGGGGCGGCCGGGTGCACCTCCAACCGCGAGCCGAGCAGCGCGTCCACGACCTCGACCGAGCCGGCGACGTAGGTGCTCATCAGCTCGGGATCGGTGGCCACGCACCAGGCGCGGTCGGCCGGCCACCACAGCGCCGGGCTCTGCTCCTGCGGCTCCGGCGCGACGTTGGCCGCCGCGAGGGTGATCGGGCCGCTCACGACGAGCAGCTCGCAGGCGGGCAGCACCAGGTGCGGCCCGCCCGCGCCGTCCTCGTCGCACGCACCGAAGAAGCACCGGTCCGGCGTGGTCGTGGCGCCGGTCAGCAGCGTGGCGAGCTCGACGGCCACGTGCGCGGGCAGGTGGCCCGGTGCCGGGGTGTCGTTCCAGAGGTCGGGCTGGTCCTCCTCGCCGACGTGGTCCCAGGAGCCGGTGACCCCCGGCCACTGCATCAGCCGGTGCGCGGTGGTGCCGTTGTACGCGGCCACCTCGTCCCAGCGGACGTCGACGTCGTCGTCCCCGTCGTAGCGGACGGCGGGGTGCAGGACGCGCGCGTACGCCGCGAAGCCCGCCGGCACGAGCGAGGCGACGGTGCCGCGGCGGGCGGCGCCCAGGGCGTCGACGAGCCACGCGGCAGGGGAGAGGTCGGTCTCGACGGGCCGTCCGGCCAGCAGCACGGGACGGAACCTACCGCCGGGACGCCCGGAGAACGGACAACCCCCGGGCTGCTCCGCGGCGCCCTGCCTGGAAGACCAGGGGATGCACGCGGGCCGACTGGACTGGTCGGCGGCCCGGGGGTCGGGTGACTGTCCGGTTCTCGCTCGCCGCCGTACGACGGACGGGCGATCATGCCGTCGTTCGGAGTCCCCTCCGAACGGGCGGCCCATCTGGACGGCGGCTAGCGGACAGCCACCTCACGTGTCCTGTAAGCATGCAAGTTACGGACCACCTCCTCTCTCGTGTACCTCGACGGTACGACGCGATCCGGGGGTCGGCAACGGGCTTTTTCAGCCCTCGGCGGAACCGCCGACGATGCGGCCGGGCGGCGGCGTGCCCTTCCAGTCCGGGTCGTGCTCGGCGGTCTCCTGGACCATCTCGGTCTGGTAGACGTCGGGGACGCCGTCGGCGTTCCGGTCGACCCGCTCCTCCTCGTACATCTGCCGGTACCGGCGGTTGCGGCTGCGCAGGATCACCGTGGCGAGCGCGGCTGCGACCACGGTCCCGATGAGGATGCCGACCTTGGCGTGGTCGTAGGTCTCCGACCCCAGGCCGAACGCCAGCTCGGTGATGAGCAGCGACACGGTGAAGCCGATGCCGCCGAGCAGCGCCAGCCCGACCACATCCGGCCACCCCAGGTTCTCGTCGAGCTGGGCCCGGGTGAAGCGCGCGACCAGCCAGGTGGCTGCGGTGATGCCGATGACCTTGCCGGCGACGAGACCGACGGCGATGCCGAGGGCCACGCTGTCGGTGACCGACGCGCCCAGCCCGGAGAGTCCACCGACCGTGACGCCGGCGGAGAAGAAGGCGAAGACGGGGACGGCGATCCCGGCCGACAGCGGCCGGATGCGGTGCTCGAAGTGCTCGGCCAGCCCCGGCCCGGCGTCCGGACCCCCCGCGGCGTCGCTGCGCACCACCGGCACGGTGAACGCCAGGAGCACGCCGGCGACGGTGGCGTGCACCCCGGACTCGTGCATCAGCACCCACGTGACCGCGGCCAGGGGCAGCAGCAGCCACCACGAGCGGATCCGCTTCTGCACCAGGAAGCCGAAGACGGCCAGCGGGATCAGCGACAGGAGCAACGGGGTGAGTGCGAAGCCCGATGTGTAGAAGATCGCGATGACGATGATCGCCAGCAGGTCGTCGACGACGGCCAGGGTGAGCAGGAAGGTCCGCAGCGCGGTCGGCAGGTGGGTGCTGATCACGGCGAGGACGGCGAGCGCGAAGGCGATGTCGGTCGCCGAGGGGATCGCCCAGCCGCTCAGCGCGCCGTCGTCGCGGCCGAGGTTGAACAGCACGAAGAACAACGCCGGGACGGCCATCCCGCCGACCGCGGCGGCCACCGGGAGCGCCGCCCGCCGCGGGTCGCGCAGGTCGCCCGCGACGAACTCGCGCTTCAGCTCCAGGCCGGCGACGAAGAAGAAGATCGCCAGCAGCCCGTCCGCGGCCCACGTGCCCAGCGTCAGGTCCAGGTGCAGCGATTCGGGCCCGACCCGGGTGTCCCGCAGCGTCTCGTACGCCGCCGACCAGGGGGAGTTGGCCCAGACCAGCGCGGCGGCCGCGGCGATCAGGAGGAGGACGCCACCGACGGTCTCCTTGCGCAGCACCCC
The DNA here is from genome assembly GCF_019799905.1 of Trujillonella endophytica. Taxonomy (GTDB): domain Bacteria; phylum Actinomycetota; class Actinomycetes; order Mycobacteriales; family Geodermatophilaceae; genus Trujillonella; species Trujillonella endophyticus_A. The sequence goes on from NZ_JABGCI010000001.1 coordinate 668,747, forward strand.
GGCGATCCGGCTCGCCTCGGCCCAGGAGCCGCGGCTGAGGACCGGCGGGACGTTCGACGCGGTGCTGGGCATGGAGCGGCTCCTCGGAGAGGGGTCGGATGGGAGCCTGCCCCTGCAGGAGCAGACGCCGACCAGACTTCCCGGCACACCGCCGTCGACCCTACCGGCGAGCGCTCCGGGCGGCCGGGCGGCACCGCCCGCGGTCCGTAGAGTGGGCAGGCGTGGAACCGGCCCCCGCAGCACCGCCGCGGGAGCGCTCCGTCCGGCTCGAGGAGCTCGCCGGCGTGCGCGTCGGCGTCTGGGGGCACGGCCGGGAGGGGCACGCCGCCGTCCGCGCGGCGCTGGGCGCGGGTGCCGCCGCCGTCGCCGTCGTCGACAGCCGTCCGGCCGACCCGGCCACGCTGCCGGCCGGGGTCACCGCCTCGGGGGAGGTCGCCGACCTCGCCGGCTGCGACGTCGTCGTCCGCTCGCCGGGGATCAGCCCCTACCGGCCCGAGGCACGGCAGCTCGCCGAGCGCACCTGCGTCACCACCGGCACCGGCATCGCGCTGGCGGAGTTCGCCCGCCGCGCCGTGCCGACGCTGTGCGTCACCGGGACCAAGGGGAAGAGCACCACCAGCGCGCTGGCCGCGGCCGCGCTCGAGGCCGCCGGCCGGCCCGCCGTGCACGCCGGCAACATCGGCACCCCGCTGCTCGACGTCCTCCTGGACGGCGCCGCGGAGGGCCGCACGCTCGTCGTCGAGATCTCCAGCTACCAGGCCGCGGCGGTGCCCGACTTCGCCGGCCGCGGCGCGCTCACCACGCTGGCGCCCGAGCACCTGGACTGGCACGGGGACGAGGCCACCTACTACCGCGACAAGCTGCGGGTCTTCACCGCGTGCCCGCCGCGGTCGGTGGTCGTGTCCCCGCAGGCCCGCCCGCTCGCCGAGCGGTACCTCGACCCCGCGCAGCTGGTCGACCCCGGCGAGCTGGTGCCCGCCGAGCTCGCCGCGGCGCTGCGCCCGGAGCACCTGCTCGGCGAGCACAACCTCGGCAACGCGCGCCTCGCGCTCGCCGCCTGCGCGCTGCTCGGCGTGGACCTCGCCGCCTCCGCCGGGGCGGTCGCCGCCGCCGTCGGCGCCTTCCGGGCCCTGCCGCACCGGCTCTCGCCGGTCGCCCGCCTCGGCGACGTCACCTTCGTCGACGACACCCTGAGCACCACGCCGGTCTCGGTGCTGGCCGCCCTCGACGCGCTGGCGGGGCGGCCCGTCACGCTCGTGGCGGGGGGCCAGGACCGCGGCCTGGACTACACGGGGCTGGCCGCGGCGTTGGCAGCTCGCAGCGACACCGTCTCGCTGGTGACCGTGCCCGACACCGGCGTGCGGCTGGCCGCCGACGTCCGCCGGGTGGCCGGCGGCGCGGCGGTCGCCGTGCACGAGACGGCGTCGCTGGACGAGGCGGTCGCCACGGCGATCGGGACGACGGCGCCCGGCGGCGTCGTCCTCCTCTCGCCCGGCGCCCCCAGCTACAACCGCTTCCGCAACTACGAGGAGCTGGCCGCCCGGTTCACCGAGCTCGTGCTCGCCGCCGGCGCGACCGTCCTCCCAGGAGCCGCCCGATGACCGATCCGTCCGCCCCCTTCGAGATCACCGACCGCGCGCTCGACGTCGCCACCGGCGAGGCCCGGTTCAGCTACCGGCTCGGCGACGACGAGTTCACCGAGCGGCTGACGCTGGACCCCGCGCTGCTGCGCGACACCGCGCCCGGCCAGCTCGACGCCGCCCTCGACCTCGTGCACCTGGTCATGGGCACCAGCTACTACAAGCTGCGCGCGCCGGGCCGGATCACCGTGCGGCGGCCGATCAGCAAGGCGCAGTGCGCCGTCGCCGAGGCCGCCTACAGCTCCGGGCTCGGCGAGTTCGCGGCGGTGAACCGGCTGCCGCTGCCGCACACCGTCTCGTGGGACGTCGAGGTGCGCGACGCGCTGCCTCCCGGCCCAGCGGAGGGGGGTCGCGGCGCGCTGCTCCCCGTCGGCGGCGGCAAGGACTCGGCGCTGGCGCTGGTCGTCATCCCCGACGGGACGGCGCTGGCGGTCAACCCGACCGACGCGCAGCGCGACGTCGCCCGGGCGGCCGGGGCACCGCTGCTGGGGGTGCGCCGCCGGCTGGATCCGCTGCTGATCCAGCGCACGAAGGAGGGCGGGTTCAACGGCCACGTCCCGGTCACCGCGATCAACTCGGCCATCTCGACGCTGGTCGCCGTCCTGGGTGGGTACGACCCCGTGGTCTTCGCCAACGAGCGCTCGGCCGACGAGGAGACGATGTCGGTCGGCGGGGTGCCGGTGAACCACCAGTACTCGAAGTCCTACGAGTTCGAGCGGCTGTTCGCCGCCGCCACCGCCGAGGTGGGGGTCACCTACTTCAGCCTCACCCGACAGCTGTCGGAGCTCGCCACCGTGGCCGCCGTGGCCGCGCTGCCGCTGCGCGAGAGCATCCTGTCCTGCAACCGCTCCTACACGCAGCGGCACATGGGCGGCGAGGCCACGCAGCGGTGGTGCCTGCACTGCGACAAGTGCCTGTTCACGTTCCTGATGTTCGCGGTGTTCCTGACGCCGGCCGAGGCGCAGCGGATGTTCGGCGGGAACCCGCTGGCCGACCCGTCGCTGGTCGACGGCTTCCGCGTGCTCTGGGCGACCGACAAGCCCTTCGACTGCGTGGGGGAGCGGGCCGAGAGTGCCGCGGCGCTGGCGCACCTCGCCGGCACGCGGGCGTGGGGCGGCCAGCCGGTGGTGCGCGAGCTCGGCGAGGAGGCGGCCGCGTTCGCCGCGGCCACCGGCTCGACCGTCGCCGGGTTCCTGCCCCCGCGGGGTGAGCACGCCGTCCCCGACCGGTACCTCGCCGCCCTGCAGCAGCTCCTGGCCGACGCCCGCCCGCCGGTGGAGTAGCCGCTGGATCCCCTCGAGCGGGTGCTGCTGCGACCGGGCGCACGGGACGTCGCCGCGTTCGGGCCGCCGGTGGCCGGCCAGCTCGCCCGGCTCGCGGCGGAGCTGGCGGGCGCGGCCACCGGAGGAGGCCGGATCGGGCTGGTCACCGGCGTGCACATCGCCTGGGCGCCGCGGCCGGCGGCCGAGACCGACGGCCCGGTCGGCACCGCGGTCCTCGCCCGCGCGCTGACGCTCCTCGGTGGCGAGCCGGTCGTGCTCACCGACGCCTGGTGCGGGCCGGTGGTCGACGCGTGCCTGGGAGCCGCCGGGTGCGGTCCGGCCGTGGTGCTGCCACGGACCGCCGGTGAGGACGACGTCCGCGCCGCCGTGGCCGGGGCGGGGCTCGCCGCGCTCGTCGCCGTGGAACGGCTCGGCCCGAACCGCCACGGGCGGGTGATGACCATGCGCTCGGTCGACATCACCGCCTCCACCGCGCCGCTGCACGCCGCGTTCGACCTGCCGGGGCTCCCCACCGGCGCCGTGGGCGACGGCGGCAACGAGATCGGCATGGGCAACGTGCCGCTGGACGTGGTGGCCGCCGTCGTCCCGCACGGCAGCGAGATCGCCTGCCGCACACCCGTGGACGCCCTCGTCGTCGCGGGGACCTCCAACTGGGGCTGCTACGGGCTGGTCGCCGCGCTGGCCCGGAGGGTGCCCGACCGGGCCGCGGGCCTCCTGGCCCTGCTCGACCCCGACCTCGACACCGCTCTGCTGGCGGCCGCCACCGCGGCGGGCGGGATCGACGGCGTCACCGGGGAGGCGGGGCTCGGCGTGGACGGCGTCGCGGTGGCCGACTACGCGTCCCTGTTCCCGGAACTCACCAGGCTGGGCCGGGCTTAGGCTCGCGGGTGTGGCAGACCTCCCCGCGCCCGAGGCGGAACCGCTCGCCGAGCGGCTCCGGTCCCGCGGCCTGCGGCTGACCACCCAGCGCAAGCAGGTGCTCGCCGCCGTCGCGGCGCTGCCGCACGCCACTCCCGAGGCGATCGGGGCCCGGCTGCGCGAGGAGGCCGGGCCCGGCGGCGCGGCGCCGGACACCTCGACCGTCTACCGCAACCTGGAGCTGCTGGAGCGGCTCGGCCTCGTGTGGCACACCCACCTGGGCAAGGGCGCGCCCGTCTACCACGCCTTCGAGCACCCGCACCTGCACGTCGTGTGCCAGTCCTGCGGCGAGATCGACTCCGCCGACCCGCACCTGCTCGACACCGCCGCGGAACGTCTGGCCGCCGACCTGGGTTTCAGGTTGGACATCGGCCACGTCGCCCTCTCGGGGACGTGCCGGGCCTGCCGCGAGAACGAGGACGCACCGTGAACCCATCCCCCCTGCTCTCCCGGCCCGGCGCCGTCGCCGCCGACAGCGGCGCGGTCGCCGCTCACCACGGGGACCCGCTGCGCGAGCAGCGGCTGCTCGCCGAGGGGGCGGGGTTGGTCGACCGCAGCGACCGCGACGTCCTCACCGTCCCGGGCGCCGACCGGCTGACGTGGCTGCACAGCCTCACCAGCCAGCACCTGGAGCAGTTGGCCGACCGCACCGGCACCGAGGCGCTCGTCCTCTCCCCGAACGGCCACGTCGAGCACCACCTGGTGCTCGCCGACCTGGACGGCACGGTGTGGGCCGACGTCGAGCCCGGCACCGGAGAGGCGCTGCAGACCTTCCTGGACCGGATGCGGTTCATGCTCCGCGTCGAGCCCGCCCTGGTCACCGCCGACCGGGCGGTCCTCTCCCTCGTCGGGCCCCGGGGGGACGACGTCCTCGCCAGGGCGGGGCTGCCCGTGCCGGCCGCTCCGTACGCCGTCGCACCGCTGCCGGACGGCGGCTGGGTGCGTCGCATGCCGCCCGTGGGCGACGGCGCCCCCGTGGTCGACCTCCTCGTGCCGCGCGCAGACCTCGACGCGGTGGCCGACACGCTGCTCGCGGCCGGCGCGGCCCTGGCCGGGCAGGACGCGTTCGAGGCGCTGCGGGTCGAGGCGCGCCGTCCGCGGCTGGGCGTGGACACCGACCACCGCACGATTCCCAACGAGCTGCAGTGGCTGCGCACCGCCGTCCACCTGCAGAAGGGCTGCTACCGCGGGCAGGAGACCGTCGCCCGCGTGCACAACCTGGGCCGCCCGCCGCGACGGCTGGTCCTGCTGCACCTGGACGGCGTCAGCGAGGACCTGCCCGCGCCCGGCACGCCCGTGCAGCTGGGGAACCGGGAGGTCGGCCGGGCCGGCACCGTCGTCCGGCACCACGAGCTCGGCGTCGTCGCGCTCGCGCTGGTCAAGCAGTCCGTGGCGGCGGACGCCGAGCTGACCGTGGGCGGGTCGCGCGCGTCGGTCGACCCCGACGACGCCCCGGCGGACCTCGACGACGCGCAGGCCGCCGCCCGGCAGCGGGTGCGGGCGGTGCGGTCTGGGACCATGCCCATCCGAGGGTGACGCGCGGGTGAGCACCGCAGCGAGATGCCCCGGAGCCGACAGGGAGTGAGCATCGCAGCGAGCGCCAGGAGCGGAGCGACCGCGGAGGCGACCGGTGTGATGGAGCGAGGAGCGGAGCGAGTGCGGAACCGAGGCGGGACAGCGTGACCTCCGGCACCCTCGTGACGCTGGCGCCGGCCCCGGCCGACCCGGACGAGCTGGCCGCCACCGCGCGGGACTGCCAGGCCGTGGGGGCAGCCGTGCTGGCCCTGCCGTCGATGGACCCGGGCGCGGCGCGGGAGGCGGTCGCCGCCCTGCGCGAGGAGACCGACCTGCTGGTGCAGGCGTCGGACCCGGCGCTGGGCCCCGACCTGGTCACGCTGCCGCTGGACACCCCCGAGGAACTGCTGGGCGACTGGTCGGCCGACCTGGCCCGGACCGGTGCGGTCCCGGTGTACGAGGCCCGCACGCTCGGGCACCTGGACGTCCTGGCCCGCCTGGTCGACCGGTCCGGCGGGTCCGCGGCCGGCCCGGTGCACGTCACGCTGGTGCTGGGCGCGCCGGGCGGGCTGCCGGGGACGCTCCCCGCGGTGGCCGCGTGCCTGGAGCGGCTACCGGCCGGCGCGCTGTGGTGCGCCACCGGCCGCGGGTCCACCGCCCTCCCCGTGCTGCTGGCCGCCCTGTCCGGCGGGGGACACGTCCGCGCCGGCTCGGCCGACACCCCCGAGCCCGGCGACCCGGCCCGCGCCGACCTGCAGCTGGTGGCCCGGGCGGCCGGCCTGGCCCGGATCGCCCAGCGTCCGCCGGTGCCGCCCCTCGCCGCCCGCGCGCTGCTCCTCGCCCCGCCCGCCCAGCTCGTCGCGCCCCGCCCCGCCCCTGACCCGACGTCCGTGGAGATCCGATGACGCCCCAGCCCCCGCCCGCCGGCGGTGCTCCCGTCGACGCGCTGCTCGACCCCGGCTTCCTCGAGTCCGCGGTCAGCAGCTCCATGGCCGAGGTGCGCCGGCTGCGGCGCCAGGCCGAGCAGGAGGAGGTCAACCTCTCCTACACGCGGCGGCTGCTGCAGGGCCGGCTCGACATCGTGCGGCGCGAGCTGCAGCGTCGCGCCGAGGACGACGGCCGCTCCCTGGTCGACCTGCTGCCCGAGATCCTCGCCGAGAAGGGCCGCGGGCCCGCGCACGGCCTCGGCCGGCACCAGACCGTCCAGCCGGCCGCTCCGGAGGAGTACGAGTCCTGGGTCAACGCGCTGACCGCCGGCATCGACCTGCTGGCCATCAGCGACACCTCCGACGCCGACCTCGAGGGCGCCGCCCGTGCCCTCGCCGCGGCCGAGGGCACGCTGTCGGAGCGCCGGCGAGGCGTGCAGGCCGTGATGGACGGGCTGGCCGGTGAGCTCGCCCGCCGCTACCGCAACGGCGAGGCCGACGTCGCCGCCCTGCTGGCCGACGAGGGCCGGCACTGAGCGCGACGGGCACCTGGCCCGGGAACCCGGTCCTCGTCGAGGTCTGGCGGTCGGGGTTCCTGGAGTCGGTGCACCGCGGGGCGCTCGTCGTCCTCGGCGCCGACGGCTCGGTCGCCTCGTCCGCGGGCGACGTCGACCGCCCCGTGCTGCCGCGCTCGTCGAACAAGCCCGTGCAGGCCACCACCTACCTGGATGCCGGCTGGTCGCCGGGCTCTCCCGAGGAGCTGGCGATCGCCGCCGGCTCGCACTCCGGCGAGGACGCCCACCGCGCGCTGGCCGCCCGCATCCTGGCCGCCGCCGGCCTGGGGCCCGACGCCCTGGGCTGCCCGCCGGCCCTCCCGCAGCACGAGGAGACCCGTGCGCGCTGGCTGACCGACGGCCGGGCGCCGGAGCGGCCGGCCATGAACTGCTCGGGCAAGCACGCGGCGATGCTGGCCGCCTGCGTCGCCGCCGGGTGGCCGACCGAGGGCTACCTGGACCGGGAGCACCCGCTGCAGCAGGCGATCGAGGCGCGGCTGGGCGAGGCGGCGGGCGAGCCGGTGGCCGCCGTGGTCGTCGACGGGTGCGGCGCGCCGCAGCACGCCCTGTCGCTGACCGGGCTGGCCCGCAGCGTGCTGTCGCTGGTGGAGGCGCCGGAGGGCAGCCCCGGCCGGCGGGTGGCCGACGCGATGCGGGCCGAGCCCTGGTACGTCGCCGGCAGCGGCCACGAGGACACGGACCTGATGCGCGCCGTCCCCGGTGCTCTGGTCAAGCACGGCGCGGACGGCGTCCACGTGGCTGCGGTGCCAGGGCGAGGAGTGCTCGCGTTCAAGCTGGACGACGGCGGCCAGCGGGGGCGCACCCCCTTGCTGGCCGCCGGCCTGCGGCGCCTCGGCGTCCCACCGGAGGCCGTGGCGCCCTGGGTGGTCACCCCGGTGACCGGCGGGGACGGCGTCGTGGGCGAGATCCGCGCGGCGGCGTCGCTCACCGGACGGGACCGGACGACGCGGGTGTGAGGCGGTTCACGTCAGGTGCCAGCCGTACTGCTTGCAACTGCTAGCACCCGCGGTTAGCGTCGTGGACGTGCAGACCCCGACCGAGTTCGTCCGCGAGCAGGTGACCACCGTCCGCGAGAAGGTGGACCAGCTCGCCGGCAGCGTCGCGGGGACGGTCGCCGCCGAGAAGGACAAGGTGTCGGCGACCAGCTCCCAGGTCGGGGACTTCATCCGGGAGCAGCGCAACGCCGCCCGGGTGTCCCTCCGGGAGCTCGCCCGCACGGCGGGGGTGAGCAACCCGTACCTCTCGCAGGTGGAGCGGGGTCTGCGCAAGCCGTCGGCGGAGATCCTCGCGGCCATCGCCAAGGGCCTGCAGATCTCGGCCGAGACGCTCTACGAGCAGGCCGGGATCCTCGACCGCCGGTCGGGCAACCCGGACACCGTCGCGGCCATCCGCAACGACGAGGCGCTCTCCGAGCGGCACCGGGCGGTGCTGCTCGAGCTCTACGAGACCTACGTCCGCGAGCACGCCGCCACCCGCACCCTGCACCGAGACGCGCACACCGCAGACACGACCACCACCCCTGACCCCACGGAGGAGTCGGCATGAGCACCACCGAGACCCTGAAGACCTACGGCGAGCAGCTCACCGAGCGCGGCCGCACCCCGGTGCTGGCCCTCGTCGGCGCCGGCGACCTGGCCGTCGAGCGCGCCCGCACCCTGATCGGCTCGCTCGTCTCCCGCGCCGAGGCCCTGCCCGGCGAGGCCCAGGTGCAGGTCGACCTGGCCACCAAGGAGGCCCGGACCCGCGCCGAGGAGGCCGCCGGTCGCGCCCGCGGCGCCGTGCAGACCGCCCGCACCACCGCCGTCCAGTTCGCCAAGGTCGTGGAGCCGGAGACCGTCCGCGCCACCGTCACCGGGCTCGTCGACACCGCCCGCACCCAGGCCGTCACCACGCTGGAGACCCTCGCGGAGCGCGGCGCCGGCGTGATCGACGAGCTGCGCCGCCAGCCGGCCTTCCGCAAGGTCGTCGCCCGGGCCGAGCGGGCCGTCGACGCCGTCGAGGACACCCTCGAGGACGTCCTCGAGGAGGGCGCCGAGACCGTGTCCGAAGCCTCGGACAAGGTGACCTCGGTCGCGCAGAAGACCGCCGCGAAGGCGACCAAGGCCGCCGCCAAGGCCGAGGCCGCCGTCGACGAGGCCGCCGAGTCCGCCAAGGCCGGCCTCGAGACCGCCGAGCAGCCCGTCACCAAGCCGGTCCGGAAGCGGACCACCCCCGCCCGGTCGAAGACCACCGGCACCACCTCCGCGCGCGTCACCCGCTCGGCGAAGCCGGCCGACCCGACCGTCTGACCACGCCGGGCACCGACCGACCGTCGGACACCGACCGGGGCCCCGGAGCTGCCACAGGCGCTCCGGGGCCCTGTCGTGTCCGGGGCAGCCGGTACGGCGTCCCCGCGCCGCGCCGGCAGCACGGTCCGGCGCGGGTACCCTGCCGGCATGGAGATCCAGGTCCTGCTGTACGACCTCCTGTACTACGGGACCCTCGCGCTCACGGTGTGGGCCTTCGCCGACGCCGTCATCCGGCCGGCCGCCGGGTACGTCGCCGCCGGCAAGCTCACCAAGCCCGCCTGGCTGGCCATCACCGCGCTGGCCGCGCTCCTCACCTTCGCCATGAAGAACCCGATGAGCCTGCTCGGCCTGCCGGCCGTCATCGCCGCCATCGTGTACCTGGTCGACGTGCGCCCGGCCGTCCGCGGCCTCCGCCGGGGCAACACCGGCTGGTAGCCGTCCCGGCCCCGTCCGGCGGGCCGGTCCCGCGGCGGTCCGGCCGGGGGGTCAGCGGTTGAACACCCCCGGCGGCGGTTCGGGCGAGGGCACGGCGACGGCGTCGGTGACCGGCGCCGCGTCCCCGGCGAAGCGGTCGAGGTCGGCCCCGTCCACCACCCGGGACGGCATCGGGTCCCCCGCGCAGCGCCGGGTCAGTGCGGCGACCGGCAGCGGCCGGTCCGACGCCACCGCGACCAGGTTGCCGAACCGCCGGCCGCGGAACGTCCCCGGTTCGGCGACCAGGCACACGTGCGCGAACACCGCCCGCAGCGTGGCCACCTGCCCGCGGGCGAAGCGCAGCGGCGGGCCGTCGGCGACGTTGGCCGCGTAGATCCCACCGGGCCGCAGCACCCGACGCGCCTGCTCGGCGAACTCGACGGTCGTCAGGTGCGCCGGCGTGCGCGCCCCGGCGAAGACGTCGCAGACGACGGCGTCGGTGCTCGCCGGGTGCGTCGCCTCCAGCCCGGCCCGGGCATCGGCCGCCCGTACCCGGACGCGGGCACCGCGCGGCAGCGGCAGGTGCGCGCGGACCAGCTCGGTGAGCGGCTCGTCGAGCTCGACCACCCGCTGCCGCGAGCCCGGCCGCGTCACCGCCACGTAGCGCGCCAGGGTCAGGGCGCCGCCGCCCAGGTGCAGGACGTCGAGCGGCGCGCCCTCGTCGGCGGCCAGGTCGAGCACGTGGCCCATCCGCCGCACGTACTCGAACTCCAGGTGCGTGGGGTCGGCGAGGTCGACGTGCGACTGGGGCGTGTCGTCGACCAGCAGCACCCACGCGCCGTCCCGGTCGGCGTCCCCGAGCAGCTCGGCGACGCCGCCGGCGACCGGCACGCGGCCCGGCGGCGGCGGAGGCTCGGCGGCGCGGCGCCTCACGCGGCCGGTCCCGCGGGAGCGACGGCCGACCAGCGCACGGTCAGCTCGCCGTCGCGCCACCGGCGGGAGGAGCCCACCAGCGGCCAGCCCTGGTCGGCGAGGGTCTGCGCGGCCGCGGCCCAGCGCTGCCGGGGGCCGAACGTCGAGAGGCCGGCCGCCGCGGCCCAGGCGGCGTCGAACGCACGCAGGAACTCGTGCACCGGCTCGCCCCGCACGTTGTGGTGGATCAGCGCCTTGGGCAGCCGCTCGGCGAGGTCGGAGGGGCGCTCCAGGTCGGAGATCCGCGCGGAGAGGGTGAGGGTGAGCGGGCCGCCGGCGTCGAGGGCGACCCAGGCCGAGCGTCGTCCCCACTCGTCGCAGGTGCCCTCCACCAGCAGGCCGCCCGGCGCCAGGGCGGCGCGCATGGTGTCCCACGCGCGGGCGGCCGACTCCTCCTCGTACTGGCGCAGCACGTTGAACGCGCGCACCAGCACCGGGCGCAGGCCGGCCAGCTCGAAGCCGCCGAGCCGGAAGTCCAGCCGGGGCGGATCGCGGTCCGCGGCCACGGCGGCGACCCGCTCGGGGTCGATCTCCAGGCCGACGACCTCGAGGCCGGGCACCCGGGGTGCCAGCCGCTCGGCCAGCTCGACGGTGGTGACGGCCGAGGCGCCGTACCCGAGGTCGACCACCAGCGGGGAGGCGGCGTCGCGCAGCCGGGGCACCTGGGTGGCCACCAGCCAGCGGTCGACCCGCCGCAGCCGGTTGGCGTTCGTGGTGCCGCGGGTGGGCAGGCCCAGGGCGCGTGCCCGGCCGGCGGCCAGCCTCGGGTTGGCCTTGCGCGGGGTGTTGCCGGGGAGGACCGCGCGCCGCTTGTGGTCGCCGCCGCTCGCCTCGCTCACCGGCGCCGAGGGTAGTCGCGGTTAGCGTGGGTGCGTGCAGGTCCGCTCCGACGTCCCCCTCGCCACGCTCACCACCCTCGGGGTCGGCGGGCCGGCCGCGCGGCTGGTGGAGGTCACCGACGCCGCCGAACTCGTCGCCGCGGTCCGCGACGCCGACGAGGCGGGCCGGCCGCTGCTGCTGCTGGGCGGGGGCTCGAACGTCGTCGCACCGGACGAGGGGTGGCCGGGCGACGTCGTCCTCGTCCGCTCGCGGGGGATCGCGCGCCGGGGCGGCGAGCTGGAGGTGCAGGCCGGCGAGCCCTGGGAGGACCTGGTCGCGCACACCGTGGCCGAGGGGCTGGCCGGCGTCGAGGCGCTGGCCGGGATCCCCGGGTCGACCGGCGCCACCCCGGTGCAGAACGTCGGCGCCTACGGCCAGGAGGTCGCGCAGGTGGTGACGGAGGTGCGGGTCTGGGACCGCGCCGAGCACCGCGAGTGCGTCCTGACCAACGCCGAGTGCGGCTTCGCCTACCGGGACAGCCGGCTCAAGCGCGAGCCGGGGCGGTTCGTCGTCCTCACCGTCGGCTTCGCGCTCGAGGAGTCCGGCGTCTCCCGGCCGGTCGGCTACGCGGAGCTCGCCCGGACGCTGGGCGTGCAGCTGGGGGAGACGGCGCCGCTGGCCGCCGTCCGGGAGGCCGTGCTGGGCCTGCGCCGGGCCAAGGGCATGGTCTGGGACCCGGCCGACCCCGACACCCGCAGCGCCGGGTCCTTCTTCACCAACCCGGTCGTGCCGGCGGAGCGCGCCGTCGAGGGCTGCCCCAGCTGGCCGGCCGGCGACGGCGCGGTCAAGCTCAGCGCCGCCTGGCTGGTGCAGTCCGCCGGCTTCGGCAAGGGCACGCGGCGCGGCCGGGTCGGTACCTCACCGCGGCACAGCCTCGCGCTGACCACCGAGCCGGGCGCCACCGCCGCGGAGCTGCTCGCCTTCGCCGGCGACGTCGTCACCGCCGTCGAGGAGCGCTTCGGCGTCCGACTCGAGCGGGAACCGACCGCCGTCCGAGCGCCTGCCTGACGCCGACGAGATCTGCACACTCGTCACCGTCAGGCGCTGATGCCGACGAGTGTGCAGATCTCGCGGAGGACGGGGTCGCCCTACTCGCGGTGGACCTTGTGCTGGGCGGCCTGCGCCCGGGGGCGGACGACGAGCAGGTCGACGTTCACGTGGTGCGGGCGGGTCAGCGCCCAGGCGATGCAGTCGGCGACGTCCTCGGCGACCAGCGGCTCGCGCACCCCGCGGTACACCGCGGCGGCCGCCTCCGCCGAGCCGGTCCGGTTCACCGCGAACTCGTCGGTGCGCACCATCCCCGGCGCGATCTCGATGACCCGCACCGGCTCGCCGACCAGCTCCAGCCGGAGCGTCCCGGCGAGCGTGTGCACCCCGTGCTTGGCGGCCGTGTACGAGGCCCCGCCCTCGTAGCTGACCATCCCCGCGGTCGACCCGACGAAGAGGACGTCGCCCGCGCCCGACGCGCGCAGCGCCGGCAGCAGCGCCTTGGTCAGCCGCACGGTGCCCAGCACGTTGACGTCGAACGAGCGCTGCCACGAGTCCAGGTCGGCCTCGGCCACCGGCTTGGCGTCGAAGGCCCCACCGGCGTTGTTCACCAGGACGTCGACCCGGTCCAGCGCCGCGACGAAGGCCTCGACCGAGGCGGGGTCGGTGACGTCCAGCGGCAGCGCCCGCCCGCCGATCCGCTCCGCGAGGTCGGTCAGCCGGTCGAGCCGCCGCGCGCCGAGGACGACGTCGAAGCCCTCGGCGGCCAGCCGCTCGGCGGTCGCGGCGCCGATCCCGGACGAGGCCCCGGTGACGACGGCGGTGCGACCGGAGGCGGGCGATTCGGCGGTGTGTGACGGACCGGACATGCCCCCATCCTGGCGCTGTTGCAGGATGGGAGGTCGACAGGGGTGTTCCGCCGGACCCCCGCGCACCAGACGGTCGGCGGTCCGGGCAGGAGGTCGCACGCGCGTGGTCTCCCGCCTGCACGTCCCCGGCCCGCTGCAGCGGGTGGCCACGCTGTCGGTGCACACCAGCCCGCTCGACCAGCCCGGTGCCGGCGACGCGGGGGGCATGAACGTCTACATCGTCGAGGTGTCGCGGCGGCTGGCGGCCCGGGGCATCGCCGTCGACGTCTTCACCCGTGCGACCTCCAGCGACCTGCCGCCGGTCGTGGAGATGAGCCCCGGAGTCGTGGTCCGGCACGTGCCGGCCGGCCCGTTCGAGGGCCTGGGCAAGGAGGAGCTGCCCGCGCAGCTGTGCGCCTTCACCGCGGCGGTGCTGCGCGAGGAGGCCCAGCACGAGCCGGGCTACTACGACGTCGTCCACTCGCACTACTGGCTGTCGGGCCAGGTGGGGTGGCTGGCCCGCGACCGCTGGAGCGTGCCGCTGATCCACAGCGCGCACACCCTCGCCAAGGTGAAGAACGCCGCCCTGGCCGCCGGTGACCGCCCCGAGCCGCGGGCCCGGGTCATCGGCGAGGAGCAGGTGGTCGCCGAGGCCGACCGGCTGATCGCCAACACCGACGACGAGGCCCGCCAGCTGGTGCAGCACTACGGCGCCGATCCCCGCCGCACCCTCGTGGTGCCGCCGGGCGTCGACCTCGACCGGTTCCGGCCGGGTGATCGTGCCCACGACCGGTCGACGGCCCGCCGGGCGGCCGGCGTCCCCGACGACGCGGTCGTGCTGCTGTTCGTCGGCCGCATCCAGCCGCTCAAGGCCCCCGACCTGCTGCTGGAGGCGGCCGCGCGGATGCTCGCCGACGACCCGGCGCTGCGCGGCCGGCTGCGGGTCCAGGTCATCGGGGCGCCCAGCGGCTCGGGCCTGGAGGCCCCCCGGCAGCTGCAGGAGATGGCGGCCCGTCTGGGCATCGCCGACCTGGTGCACTTCCTCCCGCCGCAGCCCCCGGACCGGCTCGCCGAGCACTACCGCGCCGCCGACGTCGCCGTCGTCCCGAGCCACAACGAGTCCTTCGGGCTGGTGGCGCTGGAGGCCCAGGCCTGCGGCACCCCGGTCGTCGCCGCCGCGGTGGGCGGCCTCCCGACGGCGGTGCGCGACGGGGTGTCGGGTGTGCTGGTCGCCGGCCGCGACCCGGCGGACTACGCGGCCGCCGTCCGCGCCGTCCTGGCCCGCCGGGAGCTGCTGTCCGCGGGCGCGCGGCGGCACGCCGCCGCCTTCTCCTGGGACCGGACCGCCGACTCGCTGGTCGAGGCCTACACCTCCGCGGCCGGGGAGCTGGCGGGCGCCGGCCGGCGTCTTGCCGGTGGGCTGCACGCGGTCGCCCGGGCGCAGGTGGCCCGGTGACCCGGCGGTCGGTCGAGGAGCTCGACGCCGTCATCGACGCGGCGCTGCGCGACGCCGACCTGGTGCACGAGCACCCGGCGGCGGGCCGCTGGCTGGTCGACCTGCCGGGCACGAAGAAGCTGAAGACGGTCTGCGGCCTCGTCGTCGGCGAGCACGCGCTGCGGGTGGAGGCCTTCGTCTGCCGCCAGCCCGACGAGAACCGCGAGCAGCTGTGGACCTACCTGCTCCAGCACAACGCGCGGATGTACGGGGTCGCGTACTCCGTCGACGCCGTCGGCGACGTCTACCTGACCGGCCGGCTGCCGCACGCCGCGGTGACCGCCGAGGAGCTGGACCGGGTGCTCGGCGCAGTGCTCAGCTACGCCGACGACCACTTCAACACGATGCTGGAGATCGGCTTCGGCACGTCGATCAAGCGGGAGTGGGCCTGGCGGGTCAAGCGGGGGGAGTCCCTGCGCAACCTCGAGGCCTTCGCCGACTTCGCCGACCCCACCCGGCGCTCGGCCGGCGGCACGGTCGACCCCTCCTGAGCCCGGTCCGCCCTCACTGGCGTGCCCGCGGACCGCGTCGGGCAGGATGGGCGTCGTGACCGGGACCCTCGTGCTGCTCCGCCACGGCGAGAGCGAGTGGAACAAGGCCAACCTCTTCACCGGCTGGGTGGACGTGCCCCTGTCGGAGAAGGGCCGCGCCGAGGCCGCCCGGGGGGGTGAGCTGCTCGTCGAGAACGGCCTCCTGCCGGACGTGCTGCACACCTCGCTGCTCCGCCGCGCGATCACCACCGCGGAACTGGCGCTGGCCGCCGCCGACCGGCAGTGGATCCCGGTCAAGCGCTCCTGGCGGCTCAACGAGCGGCACTACGGCGCGCTGCAGGGCAAGGACAAGGCCGCGACGCTCGCCGAGTACGGCGAGGAGCAGTTCACGATCTGGCGCCGGTCGTACAGCACGCCGCCGCCGGCGATCGAGCCCGGCAGCGAGTACAGCCAGGACGGCGACGCGCGTTACGCGACCCTGCCGCCCGAGGTGCGCCCGGCGACCGAGTGCCTGGCCGACGTCGTCGTCCGCATGCTGCCGTACTGGTACGACGCGATCGTCCCGGACCTGCGGGCCGGCCTGACCGTGCTGGTGGCGGCGCACGGCAACAGCCTGCGGGCGCTGGTGAAGCACCTGGACGGCATGGGCGAGGACGAGGTGGTCGGGCTCAACATCCCGACCGGAGTGCCGCTGCGCTACGACCTGGACGACGACCTGAAGCCGGTGAAAGCCGGCGGCGAGTACCTCGACCCGGCCGCCGCCGCGGCCGCCATCGAGGCCGTCAAGAACCAGGGGAAGCGCTGAGGAGCAGGGGGCCGGAGGCCTCCCCGACGAAGGGCTGACCGCAGCGCGCCCTCGCGACGGCTCGTGACGCGAGCCGCCCCGCGAGGGTCGTACGCGGTGGGCCTGGAAGGTCCCCGCCGCGTGCGGCGGAGGGGCTCAGCGCAGCTGGGGGACGGCACGTGGTGGCGGTGTGACCCGGAGGGTCACGAGGTCGTGGAGCTCCGCATCTCCATCTCACCGGTCACCAGGTAGACGACGCGGCGGGCGACGCTGACGGCGTGGTCGGCGAAGCGCTCGTAGTAGCGGCCGAGCAGCGTCACGTCGATCGCCTGCTCCATGCCGTGCGGCCAGGCGTCGGACAGCAGCTCGAGGAACAGCTGCCGGTGCACCTGGTCCATCAGGTCGTCCTCGGCCTCGAGCTGGGCGGCGGCCTCGACGTCGAGCTTGGCGATCACCGTGGCGGTCTTGCTGACCAGGCTCTCGGCGATGTGGCCGGCCTCGAGGAACAGCGGCCGCACCTCCTGCGGCACCGCGGGCTCGGGGAAGCGCATCCGGGCGACCTTGGCGACGTGGACGGCGAGGTCGCCCATGCGCTCGAGGTCGGCGACGATCCGCATGGCCGCGGTGACCGTGCGCAGGTCGGTGGCGACCGGCTGCTGGCGGGCCAGCAGGGCGAAGCACCGCTGCTCGATGCTCTCCCGCACCGCGTCGATGTGCTCGTCGCCGGCGATGACCCGGTCGGCGAGGGCGACGTCGGCGTCCAGCAGGGCGGTGGTGGCCGTGCTCATGGCCGAGCCCACCGAGTTGGCCATCTCGACGAGGCAGGAGTTGACGTCCTCGAGTTCCTCGCGGTAGTGCTCGCGCACGGCTGTCCCTCCTGGTCGGCCCATCATCGGAGCCGGGTCTCTCCGGCGGCTCCGGTTGCTCCGGTTGCCGCGCTCAGGCTCCGAGGGTAGGCCGGAGCCCCTGACGGGGCCCGGCCCGAGAGGTGAACGAGGGGGCACCGGGACGTGAACAGTCCCCCCGGCGCGTCGTCGCGCCACTCGCACGGGGGATGACGGGGGATCGTTCCGGCCTAGCATCGGCCGCGTGAGCCCCATGGTCGCCCTCGTGACCGGCCTCGCCGTGGGCGCCGTCCTCGTCGCGGTCGTGGTCGTGACGCGCCGTCGGCTCGCCGAGGCCCCGGTGCGGGTGGTGCCCGAGCCCACGCTGGAGCAGGTGCTCGCCCGGCGCCTGGTGGACCTGATGGACCCGGCCGTCGTCGTCCTCGACCTGGACGAGGCCGTGGTGCTGGCCAACCCGGCGGCCCGCGCGCTGGGGATCGTGCGCGGGACGCGTCTGCTGGTGCCGGAGCTGCTGCGGGTGGTCCGGGAGGTGCGGGACGGCGGGAGCCGCCGGGCCGACGTCTCGCTGCCCGGCGACCTCGTCGGCTCGGGCCCACGCCTGGTCGGCGTGCACGGGGTGCGCCTGCAGAGCGGGTCGGCGCCGGTGCCCGGCCCGGTCGCGCTCGTGCTGCAGGACGTGACCGAGGCGCGCCGCGTCGAGGAGGTCCGGCGCGACTTCGTCGCCAACGTCGGGCACGAGCTGAAGACCCCGGTGGGCGCGCTCGCGCTCCTGGCCGAGGCCGTCCAGGACGCGGCCGACGACCCCGAGACCGTGCAGCGCTTCGCCGCCCGGATGTCGCACGAGGCCGACCGGCTGGCGCGGCTGGTCCGCGAGCTGATCGACCTCTCCCGCCTGCAGGGCGGCGAGCCGATGCCCGAACTGGTGCCGGTGCAGGTCGACACCGTCCTGCACGAGGCGACCGACCGCACCGGGCTGGCCGCGGCCGCCAAGCAGATCGACATCGTGGTGGGCGGGGAGCGGGGGCTGGTCGTCCGCGGCGTCGAGGGACAGCTGGCGACGGCGGTCACGAACCTCCTGGCCAACGCGGTGGCCTACAGTCCGCAGGGCACCCGCATCGCGGTGGCGGCACGGGCCCGCTCCGGGTTCGCCGAGATCGCGGTGACCGACAGCGGGATCGGCATCCCGCGGGAGGACCGCTCCCGGGTGTTCGAGCGCTTCTACCGCGTCGACCAGTCGCGGGCCTCGAGCACCGGTGGCACCGGCCTGGGCCTCGCCATCGTCAAGCACGTGGCCAGCAACCACGGCGGCTCGGTGAGCGTGTGGAGCGAAGAGGGGCTGGGATCGACGTTCACCCTGCGCATCCCGCTCACCGGCGCGTCCGGCACCGGCCCCGCCGCCCCTGACTCTGCGCCTCCCGGCGCACCCCACCCCGGGGCCTCCGGCCCCGGATCACCCACGTCCGCCGTCTCGCACGCCGGCGGCGGACACACGGAAGGACGGTCATGACCCGGGTGCTCGTGGTGGAGGACGAGGAGTCCTTCTCCGACGCGTTGTCGTACATGCTGCGGCGGGAGGGATTCGACGCCGTCGTCGCGTCCACCGGGCCCCAGGCTCTCGACGAGTTCGACCGGCAGGGCGCGGACATCGTCCTGCTCGACCTGATGCTCCCCGGCCTCTCCGGCACGGAGGTGTGCCGGACGCTGCGCAGCCGCAGCAGCGTGCCCATCATCATGCTGACGGCCAAGGACGGCGAGATCGACAAGGTCGTCGGCCTGGAGCTCGGCGCCGACGACTACGTCACCAAGCCGTACTCCGCGCGCGAACTCGTCGCCCGCATCCGCGCGGTGCTGCGCCGCCGCGGCGAGCCCGAGGCCGTGGCCGACGGCGCCCTGGAGGCCGGGCCCGTCCGCATGGACGTGGACCGGCACGTCGTCTCGGTGGACGGACAGCCGGTGTCGCTCCCGCTCAAGGAGTTCGACCTGCTGGAGCTCCTGCTGCGCAATGCCGGGCGGGTGCTCACCCGGGCCCAGCTGATCGACCGGATCTGGGGCTCGGACTACGTCGGGGACACCAAGACCCTCGACGTCCACGTCAAGCGGCTCCGGGCGAAGATCGAGCCGGATCCGGCCAACCCCGAGTACCTCGTGACCGTGCGCGGCCTCGGCTACAAGTTCGAGGCCTGAGGGAGGGCCCCTCTGCCCCCACCGCTCGCGAGCTCGCGGCGGGACCCTGCGGAGGGGCCACCGGCCGGTGACCCCCCGGGGTCGGCTCCGGTCAGTTCCCCCGACCGGTCTCCTCCTGCAGCTCGTCGATCTTCATCGAGGCGTCGGCCTTGGTGATGTCGTCGGGCACGTCCTCGCCCGCCTGGCGGGCCAGGGTGTTCAGGTAGCTCTTCTGGGCGCCGGTGGCCGGCTCGTCGCCGGTCACCCAGTCCTTCGGGTCCTTCTCGGCGGTGGGGTCGCCGGGCTGGCCGCTGTTGACGTTCGCTTCGCTCATGTGTTCGAGTCTAGGCCCGGCTGAGCTCCCGTGCAGCGCGAGCGGAGGCCGCCGTCGCCGCCGCGGTGGCCGCGCGGGCGTCGGCCTCGGCGACCCGGCGGCGGGCCTCCTCCCAGCGCCGGCCGGTCCGGTAGACGTGCACGCTGCCGCAGGAGGGGCACTCCACGGCCAGGGCCACGTGGGTCGGGTGGTTGGTGACCGAACGGATGCGCCGCTCGGCGACCAGCTCGTCGGTCCGGGTGACGGGGCAGGTGATCAGCAACATGCGGTCAGCCTGTCGCTGCGCGGCCACCGGGACGAGTGGCCGGAGTGACACGGATCGCGTCATTCCTGCCATAGTGGCGGCATGACAGAACTGCGGCGCCCGGTGGTCGTGAGCGCGGTCGTGGCCGACGGCCTCGTGGGCAGCTTCGGCATCGGCGTGGCCGCCGAGGTGTTCGGCTACGACCGCACGCACATGGGGCTGCCGCCGTTCGACTTCGCCCTGGTCAGCTCGGAGCCCGGCGTCGTGCGCACCGACATCGGCATGCCGATCGTGGTCGAGCACGGCTTCGAGCGGCTGGCCGTGTCCGACGTGGTGCTCATGACCGCCTGGGAGGGCATGTCCACCGACCCGCCGGACGCGCTGCTCGACGCCCTCCGTGCCGCGCACGCCCGCGGCGCCATCCTCGTCAGCCACTGCACCGGCGCCTTCGCCGTCGCCGCGGCCGGACTCCTCGACGGGTGCCGCGCCACGACGCACTGGCGATATGCCGGGGAGCTGGCCGCCCGGTACCCCGCGGTCGACGTCGACCCCGCGGTCCTCTACGTCGACTGCGGCCAGGTCATCACCGGTGCCGGCACCGCGGCCGGTGTCGACGCGATGCTCCACCTGGTCCGCCGGGAGTGGGGCGCGGCCGCGGCCAACGCGCTGGCCCGCGAGATGGTCGTGCCGCCGCACCGCGACGGCGGCCAGGCGCAGTTCATCGACGCGCCGGTCGCCGCGTGCGAGGACGACCGGCTCGGCGTCGTCCTCGAGTGGGCGGTCGGGCACCTGGCCGAGGAGGTCACCGTGGAGACGCTGGCACGCCGGGCCCTGATGAGCCCGCGCAACTTCGCCCGGCGCTTCAAGGCGACCACCGGCACCACGCCGCACGCCTGGCTGCTCCAGCAGCGGCTGGCCGCCGCGGAGGCGCTGCTGGAGGAGAGCGACGCCCCGATCGAGGAGATCGCCCGGCTGGTCGGCTTCGGCACCGCCGCGGGGTTCCGCGACCAGTTCACCCGCCGGCGGGGCGTGTCACCCCGGGCGTTCCGGCAGACCTTCCGCACCGTGCGCGGCGCGGACGCCGCCGCCGAGGGCGACGCCGCGGCCTGATCAAGGGCCCCGCTGCCCCCCACGCCTCGCGAGCTCGGCGCGGGCCCCTGCAGCCGGGCCGACGTCGACGGGCGGGGCCGTCACGCCGGGCGGCCCCGCCGGCGGGACGACGGCGGTGCGGGGGAAGCGGAGGGCCAGCAGCGTCGCGACCCGCTCCCGCACGGTCGGGGAGATCAGCCCGGTGCCCGTCGCCCGCGCCTCCAGCTCGAGGTGCTCGCCGGCCACGACGACGTAGCGGTCCGGCGCGGCCTCGGCCCGCTGCAGGAACGCCCGGCGCACCGCGGCGGGATCGGCGTCGACCGGCGCCTCGGTGACCGGCGCGTCCACCACCACGGTCAGGTCGGGCAGCAGGCCGCGCGTGGCCCACATCGACGTCCGCAGGATGCGGTCGGCATCGAGGCCCTGGCCGGCGCCGTGGAAGGCCATCGAGGCGTCGACGTAGTGCGCCGTGATGACGACCTGGTCGGCCGCCAGCGCCGGCCGGATCACGGTGGCGACGTGCTCGGCCCGGTCGGCGGCGGCCAGCAGCGCCGCGGTGTAGGCCTCGACCCGCGGGCCGTCGCCGTCCTCCCGAGCGGTGTGGTGCGCGGCGGGCGCGGGCCAACCCGGCTCCTGCGAGGTGGCCGGGGGCCGCGGCGGGTACAGCAGCCGGCCGACCCGCCGGCCGAGGTCGGTGTCGCTGGGCTCGGAGGTGACGACGACGGAGCACCCCCGGTCGCGGACCACCTGGGCCAGCGCCTCGGTGTAGCGGCTGGTCAGTGCCCGGTCGGCGCCCTCCACGACGAGGAACAGGCCCGCCGAGCGCGGGGTCGCAGTGAGGATGTCCGAGCTGCCCCACAGCAGGCGCAGCAGGTCCCGCGAGCGGCCGCGGTGGCGGGGGGCGACCTGCCGCGTGGCGTAGGTGCTGACCAGGAGCGCGATCCCGCTCCCGACCAGCAGCGTCAGGCCGGGACCGGTGACGCTGAAGACCAGGTCGCCGATCTGGATGTCGTGCGAGCCGAGGACGCCGGCCAGCCCGGGGCCGACCGCCACCGCCAGCAGCAGCACGATGCGCACCGAGGAGACGACGAAGGAGAACACCCGGCCGCGCAGCCGGTCCTCGACCTCGAGGCCGATCAGCGTGTACCCGATGATCCAGCTCATCCCGGCGAACAGGCCCACGAGGAAGGCGGCCGCCGTGGCGAGGACGAAGTCCTGCAGCAGCGACATCGCCAGCAGAGCCAGCCCGGCCATGCCGATCGCGCGGGAGAACAGCGTGCGCCGGGGGACCGTGGGCAGGATGCGCGGCCCGACGAGCATGCCGAGGGCCAGGCCGGTGAAGACGGTGCCGAAGATGATGCCGTAGCCGGCCGGCCCGGACCCCAGGGTCGCGATGTACAGCTGGGCCACGCCGATGATCAGCCCGCCGGCGCCGAACGCCCCGACGGTCCCGATGTAGAGCGCCCGCATGTTCGGCTGGGTGCGGAGGAACGAGACGCCCTCGGCGATGAGCGAGAAGACGTTGGTCGCCTCGCCGCGTTCGGCCGCCCGCCCGGGTATGAGGTGGCGGGACAGGAAGATGGTGGACGCCGTGACCCCGTAGGTCAGCGCGTCGAAGACCAGGGCGATGACGATCGCCGTCTCCTCCGCGCCGGGGCCGTCGGAGACGGCGCGGGTCGTCGTCGACAGCAGCGCGAACACCAGCGCCGCGATGGGGACGGCGCCGTAGATCGAGAACTGCATCAGCTGGTTGGCCACGGCCAGCCGCTCCCGCGGCACGATCGCCACCTGCATGGCCTGCTTGGCCGGGTTGGTGAACAGCCCGACCGCCTCGACCAGGAACTGCGCGATGTAGAGCCAGGTCAGCTCGTAGGTGAAGGCGATGGACATGTACAGCGCGAGCGCCAGCAGGTCGCCGACGACCGCGGTGACCCGGCGGTCGAGCTTGTCGGCGAGGGCGCCCGCCAGCGGTGCCAGCAGCAGGTCCGGCAGCAGCCGGGTGAGGATGACGCCGGAGATGGCCGCGCCCTGGACGGCGAGCGACTCCTCGCGGGTGAGCTGCTGGGCCATGGCGGTGGTGGCCAGCAGGCCCAGCCAGTCACCGAAGCTGGAGACGGTGAT
Source organism: Trujillonella endophytica (assembly GCF_019799905.1). GTDB lineage: Bacteria > Actinomycetota > Actinomycetes > Mycobacteriales > Geodermatophilaceae > Trujillonella > Trujillonella endophyticus_A. Next base: position 691,558 of record NZ_JABGCI010000001.1, read on the forward strand.
CGCCAGCCAGAGCCGGCGGAACACGGGGACGCGCAGCAGTGCCTTGAGGGCGTTGTCCGCCGCCGCGCCGGGGCCGCCCGGCGGCGCGGTGGCCTGGGGAGCGCCCGCCTTCGCGTGCTCCTCGGTCACTGGCCTCGCCGTTCGCTCGTCGGTCGGTCTGCCGAGAGGGTAGTGGCGGGGTCGCCCGGCTCAGTGATCTCGCACCCCGGGCGTCCCGATTCCACCCGGACGGCGGACCTGCAGCACCAGCGGAACGGGTGCCGGGCTCGCCGGGTGCGGGGCGACCATGCCGAGGTCGAGGCGCGCCTCGGCCAGCCGCCGGAGCTCGGCGTAGGCGGCGGCCCCGATGAGCGCGGTCAGCTCGGCGGCGTAGGTGGCCACCATGGGCTCGGGTGAGACGTGCGCGGTCGGCGACCCGGTGCACCACCAGTGCAGGTCCGCGCCCCCCGGTCCCCAGCCGCGGCGGTCGAACTCGCCGAGCGTGGTGACCACGACCCGGCTGCCGTCGGGACGCTCCACGACCTCCTCCTCCCGGCGCACCGGCAGCTGCCAGCAGACGTCGGGCTTGGTGGTGAGCGGGTACAGGTCCTCGCGCACCGCCATCCGGTGCAGCGCGCAGCCCGCCCCGCCGGGGAAGCCGGGCCGGTTGAGGAAGACGCACGCGCCGTCGACGAGGCGGGTGCGCAGCGAGCGCGCCCCCTCCTCGGCGGCCCCGTCGCCGGCCTCGCTGCCGGCCTCGTCGCCGGCCGAGTCCACCTCGGTCCACGCGCCGCGCCCGACGGGGGCGAGCTGCCAGTCCTCGTCGGTGAGCTCGGCCACCGCGGCCGTCACCCGCAGCAGGTCGTCCTCCTCGCTGAAGAACGCGCCGTGACTGCAGCAGCCGTCGTCCGCCCGGCCCTCGACGACCCCCGCGCAGCCGCGCCCGAACACACAGGTCCAGGCGGAGGTGAGCCAGGTCAGGTCGGCCCGCACGACCTTGCCGGGGTCGGCGGGGTCGGGGAACTCCAGCCACTCCCGGGGGAAGTCGGGGTCCACCTCGGGCGGGGCCTCGGCGGAGCTCTCGTGCGGCACGGGCCCAGGGTAGGGACGGGGCCGGACGGCTCCGGCCGGGCGGGCCGGACGGCGCCGGTGCGGCCGCCGTGACCTGCGCCCGGCAGACTGACCGTCATGCGGCTCGGGGTGCTGGACGTCGGTTCGAACACGGTCCACCTGCTCGTGGTCGACGCCCACCGTGGTGGCCACCCCACGCCCACGCACGACGACCGCTGGCTGCTGCGCCTGTCCGAGCACGTCAGCGACGACGACGTGCTGTCCAAGGCGGGGGAGAAGGCACTGGTCAGGGCCGTGCGCAAGGCCTGTGAGCAGGCCGAAAGGCTGGGCTGCGAGGAGCTGCTCGGCCTGGTGACCTCCGCGATCCGGGAGGCGCGCAACGGCCTGGAGGTGCTGGACCGGGTGCGCGCCGAGACCGGCGTCGAGCTCCAGGTGACCAGCGGCGAGGACGAGGCCCGGCTGACCTTCCTCGCCGTCCGGCGCTGGTTCGGCTGGAGCGCCGGGCGGATGCTGGTGTTCGACATCGGCGGTGGCTCGCTGGAGCTGGCGGCCGGCATGGACGAGGACCCCGACGTCGCCCTGTCGCTGCCGCTGGGGGCCGGGCGGATGACCCGCCGCTTCCTGCCCGAGGCCGCGTCGGGGGGCCGGCCGGACCTGCGGGCGCTGCGGGCCCTGCGCGACCACGCCGACGACCTCCTCGCGCCGGCGGCGGAGAAGCTGATGGCGGTCGGCCCGCCGGACCTCGTCGTCGCGACCAGCAAGACGTTCCGCACCCTGGCCCGGCTGACCGGCGCGGCGCCCTACTCCGCCGGGCTGCGGGTGTCGCGGGAACTGACCGCGGACGGCCTGGAGCAGCTGCTCGGCTTCGTCTCGCGGATCGAGAGCGCGGCGCTGGCCGAGTTGCAGGGCGTGTCGCCCGACCGCGCGCACCAGGTCCCCGCCGGCGCCGTGGTGGCGCAGGCCGCGATGGCCTCCCTGGACGTACCGTTCGTCCGCATCTGTCCGTGGGCGTTGCGGGAGGGCGTCATCCTCCGGCGGCTGGACTCCTTGGGAGGCGTGTGATGTCCGACCCGCGCAGGGACCCCGAGACCGGGGGCCGGTCGCTGGCGGACATCCTCCGCGAGGCGGGCGTCGAGTCACCCCGCGCCGGCCGTCGCCGCCGCGACACCGGTGAGGAGCCCGCGGTCCGGCAGCGCGGCACCCGTGGGGGGGACGGCGACACCGGCCGGGTCGCGGAGGCGGCGCCCTTCGGCCGCCGCGCCGGCGACACCGGCAAGACGCCGCCCGTCCCGCCGGCCGACCCCGTCAAGGCCCGCGTCCGGACGCCCGCCGACCCGCTCGCCGGCCGCCCCCGCCCGCCGGGGGACCTGCCGACGACCCGCGGGCGCGGCTCCGACGGGCCCTCGACCGCCGCCATCCCCGGACTACGTCCCTCCCGCAAGCCCGGTGTCCCCGGCGTTCCCGGGGCCGACGACGCCGGGCCCTCGACCGGCCCCATCCCGATCGTGCGCGACGACGACCCGCCGCTGCTGGACGACGAGCCCGCAGGCGGAGCGCTCGCGTGGCTGCGCTTCGGCGGTGAGCTCGTCGTCGCCCTCGCCGCCGGTGTGGGCATCTACCTGCTGTTCACCGTGCTCTGGGAGCAGCTGCCGCGCGCCACCGTCGTGATCGCCCCGCTGGCCGTCACCGCGCTCGTCGCGGCGGTGGGCGCCTGGCGGCACCGGTTCGGCGGCGAGGCACTGGGTCTGCGGCTGGTCGTCGTCCTCGTCTTCGCCGGCACCCTGCTCACCGTGGCACCGGCCGCGGCGCTGCTCGGCACCGGCTGAGGCCCTCCCGCAAGGGCCCGCAGCGAGCGTGCGGGTCGTGGGGGGCAGGAGGGTCCTCCATCAGACGTCGGAGTCGTCGTCCTCGGCGTCGATCCCGGCCTCGGCCTTGGCGAAGACCTCCAGGATCGCGGCGCCGAAGGCGTCCAGGTCGTCGGGGTTGCGGCTGGTGACCAGGGCGCCGTCGACGACGACCTCCTCGTCGACCCACTGAGCGCCGGCGTTGCGCAGGTCGGTCTGCAGCGACGGCCAGGACGTCATGCGGCGGCCGCGGACGACGTCGGCCTCGGCGAGCACCCACGGGGCGTGGCAGATGGCGGCGACGGGCTTGCCCGCGTCGAAGAAGGCCTTCACGAAGGCGACCGCGTCGGCGTCGGCGCGGACGAAGTCGCCGTTGATGACGCCCCCGGGCAGCACGAGCGCGGCGTAGTCGTCGGGGTCGGCGTCGGCCACCGTCGTGTCGACCTTCTTCCGGTCGCCCCTGTCGATGTGCTGGTAGGCGGTGATCGCGCCGGCCTCGAGGGAGACGAGCTCCGGCTCGGCGCCGGCCTCCTCCAGGGTCTGCCACGGCCGGTCCAGCTCGACCTGCTCCACGCCGTCGGTCGCCAGCACCGCGACCCTCATCCCGCTCAGCTCGTCCGCCATGGGCGGCGGCTACCCCGGGGTCCGGGACGGCACACCCCGGCCCGGACCAGGCCCGCGACTACGGTTCGGGCCGTGCGTGCGCCGTTCCCGCTGTCGCAGGGCCCCGCCGTCTGCCCCGCCCGCAGGGTCGGGCTGGGCCTGTGGACGGGGTCGCGGCGGTACCTGCCCGGCGTCGCCGGAGCGGCGCCGCGCCCCGCGGACGCGCTGCGCGCCGCGGCCGGCCTGGTCGCCGCCGGTCACCCCGTGGCGCTGGACGCCGCACCGGGGGCCGACCCCGCGGGCGAGCTGCTCGCCCTCCTGGACGCCGTCGTCTCGGCCGGGCTCGCCGGTTCGTGCCGGCTGACCGCCCCCGTGGCCGCGCTCCGCGACGCCGCGGTGACGGCGCTGGGGGAGCGGGCGCTCGACGCCGGAGTGGGCCTGGACCTCGCCGGTCCGCTGGACCGCGTCCGCGCGCTGGTGGCACGGGTGCCGGAGGCGGGCGCGGTCGTGCCGGCGGCCGCGCCCGGGGCCGAGCGCGCCTGCCGGGAGCTGGCCGACGGGCGGGTGCGGCTGGTCGGCCGCACGTCCCGCCTCGGGGGCGCGGCCGCCGACCTGGCCTTCGTGCGCTGCCTGAACGTGCTCATGTCGGGCGGGGGGCGTCCCGGGGTCGGCACGAGCGACCCGCGGCTGCTGGCGATCGCCGGCGAGCGCGCGGCCTGGAACGAGCGGGAACCGGAGAGCTGGGAGTACGTGATGAGGCAGGGAGCACGGGTGGACGAGCAGCGCCGGCTGCTGGCCGGGGGACACCCGGTCCGCGTGGCCGTGCGCTCGGGAGCCGGTCGATGAGCCGGCCCGAACGCTCCGGGGTGGCCGTCGTCGGCGGCGGCAAGATGGGCGAGGCGCTGCTGGCGGGCCTGGTCCGCCGGCGTGGCCCCGAGGGCGTCGTGGTCTGCGAGCGCAGCGAGGTCCGCGCCGCCGAGCTGACCGCCCGCCACGGCGTGCAGGTGCTGGGTCTGGCCGAGGCGGCGGCGCGCGCGCGGGTGCTGCTGCTGGCGGTGAAGCCGCAGGACATCGGGACCCTGCTGGGGCTCCTCGCCGGTCACGTGGACGACGGGCACCTCGTCGTCTCCGTGGCGGCCGGCATCTCGACGGCCCGGATCGAGGCCGCGCTGCCCGCGGGCGTCCCGGTCGTCCGGGTCATGCCCAACACCCCGGCCCTCGTGGACGAGGGGATGAGCGTCCTGTCCGCCGGCGCGCACGCCGGTGAGGAGGACCTGGCCGAGGCCGAGGAGCTGCTGAGCGCCGTCGGGCGGGTGCGGCGGGTGCCGGAGGCGCAGCAGGACGCGGTCACCGCGCTGTCGGGCAGCGGGCCGGCCTACTTCTTCTACGCCGTGGAGGCGCTGGTCGACGCCGGCGTGCTGCTCGGGCTGTCCCGCGAGCTGGCGACCGACCTGGTCGTGCAGACCGCGCTGGGGTCGGCGGTGATGCTGCGGGAGACGGGGGAGCACCCGGTCGCGCTCCGGGAGGCGGTCACCAGCCCCGGGGGGACGACGGCAGCCGCGATGCTGGAGCTGGAGCGGCAGGGCGTGGGGGCGGCGCTGATCGCCGCGGTCGAGGCCGCATCCGAGCGGTCCCGGGAGCTGGGCAGCCCGTGAGGATATCGACGGTGCGGCCGGGACGACGGACGCTGGGCCGCGTGTCGCGGACCGGTCGTCCACGACTCGCCCGGACACATGTCGACAGGGCTACATAGGTGTAGTTCTGCCGAGGACGGACCGGTCCGCATGTCCGTTTCATACGTCGCATCAGTCACGCGGGCCCCCCTACTCTCTGTATCAGCACGTGCGTGTCCCGTAGCCGGTGGGGAAGCCGGCACCCGATACGTGCTAGTCCGGAGACGAAGTCATGACCATGCCCCAGCAGCGCCACGCCGCTCAGCACGCCGCTCAGTACGCCCGTCCGGGCATGCCTGCGCCGCGCCCCGCCGGCCGGCCGATCTCGGCCGCGACGATGGCCCGTCCCGTCGGCCCGGCCCACCCGGCCGCCATGCCCGTCGGCCGCCCGGTCGTCCCGGCCCCCCGCGCCTCGGTCACCTTCCTGACCGTCGCGGAGGTCGCGAGCATGATGCGCGTCTCCAAGATGACCGTGTACCGCCTCGTCCACGCCGGCGAGCTCTCCGCCGTCCGCGTCGGCCGGTCGTTCCGCGTGCCGGAGCGCGCCGTGCAGGACTACCTGCGCGACGCCTACACCGACATCGCCTGAGAGAGGACCCCCTTCCTCCCCGCCCTTCGCGAGCTCAGGGCGGGCACCTGGAAGGGGGCCGAGGTGTGGCGGTCGGTCAGCCGCCCCACCTCCCGAACGGGGTGTCTCCGGCTCCCGCGGCAGCGTCGCCGCGGGGGTGCCGGGTACTCTCGGCGCGATGCGGCTCGGGGGCACGTGCTCCCGCCCGGCCGCGCAGAGCTGATCACCCACCCGGCGCGTCCCGGCCACCCCGTTCCGGTGCCGCGCCAGCAGACCTCAGGAGCAGACCATGGGTTCGGTCATCAAGAAGCGCCGCAAGCGGATGGCGAAGAAGAAGCACCGCAAGCTCCTGAAGAAGACCCGCGTCCAGCGTCGCAACAAGAAGTGAGCTGACGCTCGTGCCGCCCGCGGTCGTCCTGGTCACCGGTGTCAGCCGGTGGCTCGGTGGTGCGCTGGCGGCCGAGCTCGCACACGACCCGTCCATCGGGCGGGTGATCGGGGTGGACACCGTCCCCCCGTCGGCCGAGATGCTGCGCCGGCTGGGCCGCACGGAGTTCGTGCGGGCCGACATCCGCAACCCGCTGATCGGCAAGGTCATCGCGACGGCGGGTGTCGACACCGTCGTGCACATGAACATCAGCTCCACCCCCGCCGGGTCCGGGGGGCGCGGGCCGATGAAGGAGCTCAACGTCATCGGCACGATGCAGCTCCTGGCCGCCTGCCAGCGGGCGCCGTCGGTGCGCCGGCTGGTCCTCAAGTCGACCAGCGCCGTCTACGGGGCCTCCCCGCGCGACCCCGCCGTCTTCACCGAGGCGATGCAGGCCCGCCGTGTGCCCTCCGGCGGATTCGCCAGGGACAGCCTCGACATCGAGGGCTACGTGCGCTCCTTCGCCCGCCGCCGCCCCGACGTGGGCGTGGCCGTGCTGCGCTTCACCAACTTCATCGGGCCGCGGATCGACTCGCTGCTCACGGGCTTCCTGCGGATGCCCGTCGTCCCGACGGCGCTCGGCTACGACGCGCGCGTGCAGCTGCTGCACGAGGACGACGCGCTGGCCGTGCTGACCCGCGCCACCAACGGCGACTTCGCCGGCACGGTGAACGTCGGAGGTGAGGGGACGCTGCTGCTCTCCCAGGTGATCCGCCGGCTCGGCCGCCTGCAGGTGCCCCTGCCCTCGCCGACGCTGGGCTCGCTGGGCCGGCTGACCCGCAGGTTCGGCTTCATCGACTACTCGCCGGAGCAGATGCGCTTCCTCAACTTCGGCCGCGTCGTGGACACCACCGTGCTGCGCACCGAGTTCGGCTACACGCCCCGGTACACCACCGTGCAGGCGCTGGCCGACTACGCCCGGACGGTGCCACCGGTCATCTCGCCGGAACTCGTCGCCGGGGTGACCGGCCGCGCCGAGCAGCTGATCGGCCGGGTCGGTTCCACCGCGAGCTCGGTGGGGACCCGGCTGCGCCCGGCGCCGCCGATGCCGGGACTCCGGGCGGTGCGCGATGCCTGAGGCGCGCGTGATCCCGCTGCGGCCCGACGACGACGAGCCGCACCTGCCCCCGCCGTCGGCCCAGAGCTGGGACGCGCAGCTGACCGACGTCCTCGAGTTCCTCCGGCGCCGGCTCACCGGCGAGTACTCCACCGACGAGTTCGGCTTCGACCCCGACCTCACGGACCACGTGCTGCTGCCGATGCTGCGGCCGATGTTCAACCGCTGGTTCCGGGTGGAGACCCACGGCGTCGAGAACGTGCCGTCGACCGGCGGTGCGCTGGTCGTGGCGAACCACTCCGGCACCATCCCGGTCGACGCCCTGATGGCCACCGTCGCCCTGCACGACGACCACCCGGCGCAGCGGCGGTTCCGCCTGCTGGGCGCCGACCTCGTCTTCGAGCTGCCCTTCATCGGTGCGATGGCCCGCAAGTTCGGCGCCACGCTCGCCTGCAGCGAGGACGCCGAGCGCCTGCTCACCGGCGGGGAGATGGTCGGCGTCTTCCCCGAGGGGTTCAAGGGCGTCGGCAAGCCGTTCCGTGACCGCTACACCCTGCAGCGGTTCGGCCGGGGCGGTTTCGTCACAGCGGCTCTGCGCACCGGGGTGCCGATCATCCCGTGCGCGATCGTCGGGGCCGAGGAGATCTACCCGATGATCGGGAACGCCAAGACGGCGGCGCGCCTCTTCGGCCTGCCCTACCTGCCGATCACCCCGACGTTCCCCCTGCTGGGCCCGCTCGGGCTGGTGCCGCTGCCGTCCAAGTGGCTGATCGCGTTCGGTGAGCCGATCGAGACGGCGTCCTACGGACCCGCCGCCGCCGAGGACCCGATGCTGGTGTTCAACCTGACCGACCAGGTCCGCGAGACGATCCAGCAGTCGCTCTACCAGCTGCTGCTCAGGCGCCCCTCCGTCTTCGGCTGAGCGTGACATGGCGGTCCTCTGGACCGCCCGTCGCTGTGCAGTCGTCCACGCGATCCGACGAGGATGGCGTGCGCAGGCGCACGACCGCGCCCTCCGGTGCGGACGTGCGGCCGCTCCTCAGAAGAGCTTGGCCACCAGTCGGCGGGCAGGCGGGGGCGGCGGCAGGAGGACCGGCTGCTTGCGGCGGCGGATGGCCAGCGTCCCGCCGACCACGCCGCCGGACAGCGCCGCCGCGGCCAGCGCGGGCAGGCCGATCTTGGCGGCCTTGCGCCCGGTCCGGAAGTCGCGGATCTGCCAGCCGCGCGAGCGCGCCACCGCCCGGAGCTCGGTGTCGGGGTTCACCGCGACCGCGGTCCCGGTGAGGGTGAGCATCGGCAGGTCGTTGGACGAGTCGCTGTAGGCGGTGCAGCGGGAGAGGTCCAGCCCCTCACGCTCGGCCAGGGCGCGGACCGCCTCCGCCTTGGCCTCGCCGTGCATGAGCTCGCCCACCAGCCGCCCGGTGTACTGGCCGTCCTTGATCTCGGAGACCGTGCCGAGTGCGCCGGTCAGTCCGAGCCGGTGGGCGATGATGCTGGCCAGCTCGACGGGGGTGGCGGTGACCAGCCAGACCCGCTGACCGGCGTCGAGGTGCTTCTGCGCCAGGACCCGCGTGCCGGCCCAGATCCGGTCGGCCATCAGCTCGTCGTAGATCTCCTCGCCGGCCTCGACGATCATGCTGACCGGACGGCCGGTCACGAAGGCCAGCGCGTTCTCCCGGATGGTGTGCATGTCGTCGGCGCTCTCGTTGCCGGCCATCCGGAACTTGGCCTGCTGCCAGGCGAATCGCGCCACGTCGCGGGCGGTGAAGTACTTCCGCGCAGCCAGCCCGCGGGCGAACCAGAACAGCGACGCGCCCATCATCATCGTGTTGTCCACGTCGAAGAAGGCGGCGGCGGTCAGGTCGGGGACGACGGCCGGTGGGGGCTCCACCTCCGCCGCGGCGGCCGATGCCGCACCGGCCACCGATGCCCGTGTCTCCTCGCTCGCACCCTTGGCCTCCGGGGTCCGGCGGCCGCGGAAGGGCAGGACCGGCACGGGCGACCTCCTGGCTCCGAGCCCGCCGCCAGTTGCGGCGGACACTGCTCCCTCGACCCTAGTGGGCCCGCCGGACCGCCTCAGCTCAGCGGTCGCAGAGCAGCCCGAGGATGCAGGTCGGCAGCGGCAGGTCGACCAGCGGGGGCCGCGCCGTGGTCGGCGCGGACGTCGGGAGCGGCAGCGTGCCGGTGCCCGTGCCGGGCTGCGGCACGGGCACCGGCAGCGAGGGGAGCGCCGGTCCGGCACCGGCCGACGGCGAGCCACCGCCGCCGCCCGGACCGCCGCCACTGCCCGGACCACCGCCACTGCCCGGACCGCCGCCACCACCCGGACCTGCCGCGCCGCCCGAACCGGTCCCGGGGTCCACGCCCGGGCTGCCGTTCGTCCCACCGCCCGGCTGCGGTGCCGCGGCCGTCGGCTGTGGCACCGCGGGGGGCGACGGCACGGTGGCGGGACCGGACGCGCCGGCGGACGCCGGCGGGACGGCGCCGGCCGACGGCGGGACCGCCGGGGTCCCGACCCGGCAGATGCCGGGGATCGGGCCGAGGTCGTCGCTGCCCACGCTGGCCGGGACGGTGGCGCAGCCGAGCGCGGCCCGGACCGCGGCGACCCGGGCCTGCACCGCGTCGAGCAGCTCCAGGGAGGCCTGCGCCGCGCCCGCGGTCACGGTGGGCAGCTCCGGCTTCAGCGCGGCGAGCCCGGCCGCCTGATCCGTGCTCCACTCGGCCAGCCGGTCGGCGGGCGCCGACTGCCGGGACTCCAGCGCGGAGCCGACCAGCAGGGCGGCGCCCTCGGTGGTCTGGGTGTCCATGGTCGCGAGGGTCTGGACGACGAGGTCCGCGTCGTCCCGTGCGGCGGGGAGCTCGTCGAGCCGGGTGCTGGCGAACTGCAGCAGGGTGAGCGCGCGGTCGTCGCGGGCCAGCGCCAGCTGCGTCTGCTCGGTGCCGCGCTTGAGGTCGTAGAGGAGATCGCCGGGCTGGGCGTCGGCCGAGAGGGCGACGAGCGTGCCGAGCGCGCTGACCGCGAGCGCGGCTCCGGCCAGACCGGCGGTGACGCGCGTGCGCCAGCGCGGTGGCGGGCCGTCGGAGGCGCGGGCCCCGAGCAGCCGCCGGACGACACCCGGGCGCGCGGGCTCCGGTGACCGGACCGCGGCCATGGCGACCAGCCGGGCGCGCGTCGCGGCGCGGAAGTCGGGGGCGGGCTCGTCGTCGAGCGCGGTCGCGAGCCGCTGGAGCCCGGCGGCGACCGCCTCCTCCCGGTCGCGCACGCCGGCGCGGCGGCCGCGCGTGCGCGTTCCACCGTCCTCCGTCGTCATCGCGGTCCTCCGGTCGTCCCCGGACCGGCTCGGTCTGCTCCGATCCGCATCCGGACGGCCAACGAGTGCCCCCGGGTGGCCGTTACGGGGTACTCGTGGGTAACTGGAGAATTCACCCCGACGGTCACCGCAACCCCTCCGGCAGGAGGCTCGCGAGGCGGCGCACCGCGCGGTGCTGCAGCGCCTTGATCGCGCCGTCCTTCTTGCCCATGACCGCCGCGGTCTCGGCCACCGAGAGCCCCTGCAGGAAGCGCAGCGAGATGCACTCCTGCTGCTCACTGCCCAGCTGTCGCACGCACGCGAGCAGTTGCTCGTGGGTCAGCCGGGACACCACTGCGTCCTCCGGGCCCTCGGTCCCCCGGTCCGCGTCGCGCATGTCGGCGGTGGTGACCTCGAGCCGGTAGCGGCTGCTCTTCACGTGGTCGCGCACGATGTTGCGCGCGATCGTCACCAGCCAGGCGCCCACGTCGCGGCCCTGGAAGGACAGCGAGTCGATGCGGCGCAGCGCCCGCACGAACGTCTCGCTGGTGAAGTCCTCGGCCAGCGTCCGGTCACCGACGCGGTGGTGGAGGTACCGGTACACCATCGTCACGTAGTGGTCGTAGAGCCGGCCGAAGGCCTCGGCGTCACCGTGCTGGGCCCGGGCGACGAAGCCCCAGACGTCGACCTGCTCGTCGGGCAGGGCCTCCTCGAACGCGGCGACCTCGGCGACCAGCGCGGCGTCCTCCGGGTCGGCCCCGGGCGCGAGGGCCAGGTCGTCGACGCCGTCGGGGACACCGGTGACCGGCGCGACGGGGACGGGCGGGCCGGCGGTGACCACGCCCGGCGGACCCGCGGGCGTGGTGGACTCCCCGCTGACCCGGGGGTGCGGCGTCGGCCGGGGGCGGGGCCGGGGGCTCGGGCGGGGCGGGGTGGGCGGCAGCCCGGCGGCCCCCTCGGGGACGGCGGCGGACCGCTCGTCCACAGGGCGCGACTGGGCCATGCGCGGGCTCGACCTCCTCGTCGGCCCGCGGACCCGGGACCGGCTCGTCTGCGTGCCCCTCGCGGGGCCCACGCATGGTGCGGTGCTCGTCACATGGTGACAACATCGCGGGAGCCCGTCCACGCCACCCGGGTGGCTGCCCCCACGGAGGTCCTCCGCGTGGGTCACCACCACCGCGCGACCGGAGGAGATGCCGAGTGTCCGGAGCCCCGCCCTCGCTCGCCGCGCTCGTCCGCGACGCAGCCCGCGAGCGTCCGGACGCCCCGGCGGTGGTCGCCGACGACACCCGGCTGACCTGGGCGGAGCTCGACGCGCTGGTCGACCGCGCCGCCGCCGGCTACGCCCGGCGCGGCCTCGCGGCGGGGGAGCGGATCGCGGTCCAGCTGCCCAACGGGCTCGCCTGGCTGCAGGCCTCGCTCGGCGCGCTGCGCGCCGGCCTCGTCGTCGTCCCGGTGAACACCGCCTACACCGACCCGGAGCTCGAGCACGTCCTCGGCGACTCCGGCGCGGCCCTGCTGGTGACCGGGGCGGAGCGGGAGCCGGTCGCCGGGGTCCCGGTGTGTCCCGGTCCGCCCGAGGACGACGGCCCACCCCCGGAGGTGGAGCCGGACCCCGCGGGGCTGTCGTTCCTGGCGTACACCAGCGGCACGACCGGCCGGCCGCGCGGCGCCATGCTGACCACCGCGGCCGTGCGCGCCAACCAGCTGCAGTGCCTGGCGATGGACCCACCGCCGGTGCGTGCCGACGACCGCGTGCTGCTCGTGCTGCCGCTGTTCCACGTCTACGGCCTCAACGCGGGCTTCGGGCTGGTCGCCGCCACCGGCGCCTGCGCCGTGCTCATGGAGGCCTTCGACCCCCGTGCGGCGCTCGCGCTCATGACCGCCGAGCAGGTGACCGCCGTCCCCGGGGCGCCGCCGATGTACCAGGCGTGGCTGGCCGCCGCGGACGCCGCGGGCAGCGACGCGGACCTGCGCCGGGCCTTCGCGGCGGTGCGGCTCGCCTCCTCGGGCGCGGCGCCCCTGCCCGAGGAGGTCTGGACGGCGATGCGCGAGCGGGCCGCGATCACCGTGCACGAGGGCTACGGGCTCACCGAGGCCTGCCCGGTGGTGGCCAGCACGCTGGCCAGCGGGCGGGCCAAGCCGGCCTGCATCGGCGGCCCGCTGCCGGGCGTGGAGGTGCAGCTGCGCGACACCGCACTGCACGAGGTCGACCCGCAGGCGCCCGCCGAGGACGTCGACGAGGGGCCCGGCGAGATCTGGGTCCGCGGCGACAACCTGTTCGCCGGCTTCTGGCCCGACGGCGCCGACGGGCCCGACGGCGAGGGCTGGCTGGCGACCGGCGACCTCGCCTACCGCGACGCCGACGGCGACCTGCACCTGGTCGACCGGCGCAGCGACCTCGTGCTGGTCAGCGGCTTCAACGTCTACCCGGCCGAGGTGGAGCGGGTGCTCGAGGCCCACCCCGCGGTGCAGGAGAGCGCGGTCATCGGGGTGCCCGACGCCCGGACCGGCCAGGCGGTGCAGGCCGTCGTCGTCCTGGTCGAGGGTGCGAGCGCGAGCGCCGAGGAGCTGCTGGCCCACGCCGCCGGGTCCCTGGCCCGGTACAAGGTGCCGACCTCGGTGCACTTCCTGTCGGCGCTCCCGCACTCCCTGACCGGCAAGGTCAGCCGCGCGCGGCTGCGGGAGCTCGGACTCACCTCGAGCGGTGACGAGGCCGATCGGGAGCCGGCGGCCGCGGCGACCGGCGGCGATGGCTGACGCCGGCCGGCTGCGGCTGGTCACCCGGGCCGGCTGCCACCTCTGCGAGGGCGCCGCGGCGACGCTCGCGCCGATCGCCGCCGAGGCCGGGCTCGCCGTCATCCCGGTGGACGTCGACGCCGACCCGGAACTGCAGGCGGAGTACGGCGACCGCGTGCCGGTCGTGCTGCTCGACGACCGCGAGCACTCCTACTTCACCGTCGACGTCCCCCGGCTGCGCCGCGACCTCGGCCTGGTCTGACGGCCCCCTCGCAGGGGCCCCGGGGAACTCGTCCGGGTATGGTCCTCACCACAACCGCAGACGTCCGCGCTGCCCCGGGGCCCGAGCGCCCGGCAGCGACTTTGTTCCTGCGTTCACAAGCGGTTAACGTGGGCGGCGCCGGTCGGTCTCCCGTCCGGTCCCCGATGTCGTACGTCCCTCCCCGGCAGCCGCCGGGGCCGACGACGCGCCCGCTGTGGAGACAGTTCCCGTGAACCCGTCCAGGCCCCGGATCCCGGAGGCCACCGTGGCCCGCCTGGCCGTGTACCTCCGGGTGCTCACCGGTCTCGCGGACGGCGGCCGGGCGGGCGTCTCCTCCGGTGAGCTGGCCGGCGCCGCGGGCGTGAACCCCGCCGGGCTGCGCAAGGACCTCTCCCACCTGGGGCCGTGCGGCGTGCGCGGCGTCGGCTACGACGTGCTCGGCCTGCGGGACCGGATCGCCCGGGTCCTGGGCGTCGAGCGCTCCCGCGCCTGCGTGCTCGTCGGCCTGGGCAACCTCGGGTCGGCGCTGGCCGACTACGCCGGCTTCGGCAGCCGCGGGTTCGAGTTCGTCGGGCTCTTCGACAGCTCCCCGGAGCGGATCGGGCAGCTCGTCGGGGGCCACCCCGTGCGCCCCGTCACCGATCTCGACCAGGTCGTCGCCGAGACGCGGGCGACCATCGGCGTCATCGCGACACCGGCCGAGGTGGCGCAGTCGGTCTGCGACCGGCTGACCGCGGCCGGGGTGAGGAGCATCTTGAACTTCGCGCCGGTGACGCTGGCCGCTCCTGCGGGCGTCGACGTCCGCCAGGTGGACCTCTCCGTCGAGCTCCAGGTGCTCGCCTTCCTCGACACCAACAGGGACACCGACAGCGACACCGACCGGGACACCCACGGCGACGCGCCGGTGCCTGCGCTCGGGGGCATGTCATGAGCCTCCTGGCGGTCGGGATCAGCCACCAGACGGCGCCGGTCTCGCTGCTCGAGCAGTTCGCGATGGGCGCCGACGACACCGTCAAGGCGCTGCACGAGCTCGTGGGCACCGACCACGTCAGCGAGGCGATGGTCCTGGCCACCTGCAACCGCGTCGAGGTCTTCGCCGAGGTCGACCGCTTCCACGGCGGGGTCACCGAGGTCAGCCGCGTGCTGGCCCGCCAGGCCGGGGCCACCGTCGAGGAGCTCTCGCCCTACGTCACGGTCCACTACGAGGACCAGGCCGTGGCCCACCTGTTCACCGTCGCCGCCGGCCTGGACTCCATGGTCGTGGGCGAGACGCAGGTGCTCGGCCAGCTGCGCAACGCCTACGCCCTCGCCCGCGAGCAGGGCACCGTCGGCCGGGCCCTGCACCCCGTCGCCCAGCACGCGCTGCGGGTCGGCAAGCGGGTGCACGCCGAGACCGGCATCGACAAGGCCGGGGCCTCGCTGGTCTCGGTGTCGCTCGACCACGCGGAGCAGCGGATCGGGTCGCTCGCCGGCCGGCCGGTGCTCGTCGTCGGCGCCGGCTCGATGGGGGCGCTGGCCGCGGCGACGCTCTCCCGCCGCGGCGCGCTGGTCACCGTCGCCAGCCGCACCGCCGAGTCGGCGGCCCGGCTGGCCGCCGCCGTCGACGGCGCGACCGCGGACCTGGACGACCTCCCCGCCGCCATCGCCGCCGCCGACGTGCTGCTCACCTGCACCGGGGCCACCGGGCTGGTCATCGGCGCCGAGGCGGTCGCCACCGCGATGCGCGGGCGTGCGGACCGGCCGCTGGCCGTCGTCGACCTGGCGCTGCCGCGCGACGTCGACCCCGCGGTCGCGGGCCTGCCCGGCGTGCACGTCGTCGACCTGGCCCTCCTGCAGGGCGAGCGGCGGGCGTCCTTCCTGGACGCCGAGGGCGGGGATCACCCCGGGTCGCTGGCCGACGCGGTCGCGGCGGCCGACATCGCCGCCGCCCACGCGCTCATCGAGGCCGAGACCGCGCTGCTGCGCGCCGAGCGGCAGGCCGCGGCGGTGGCGCCCACCGTGTCCGCCCTGCGCAGCCAGGCCGCCGAGGTCGTCGACGCCGAACTGCTGCGGCTGTCCACCCGGCTGCCCGACCTCGACGCGCGGGCCCGCTCGGAGATCTCCCGCACCGTGCGGCGCGTGGTCGACAAGCTGCTGCACGAGCCGACCGTGCGGGTCAAGGAGCTGGCCAGCACGCCGGGCGGGGTCGACTACGCCGACGCGCTGCGGGCCCTCTTCGGCCTGGGCATCGACACCGACGTCCCGGCCGACGGCGGCCGGCTGGCCGAGGCCGTCAGCGTCGACCCCGACGAGCTCCGTCCCGGCGGCCCGTCGTGACCGCCCAGGCGCTGAGCGCCCGGCACGTGGGCACGCTCAAGCTCGGCACCCGCGCCAGCCGGCTGGCGACGACGCAGTCGCAGACCGTCGCCGACGCGATCACCGCGGCCACCGGCGTCCCGGTGGAGCTGGTGCACATCAGCACCGAGGGCGACCGCTCGGCCGCGGCGATCACGCAGCTCGGGGGCACCGGCGTCTTCGTGACCGCCATCCGCCGCGCGCTGCTCGAGGGCACCGTCGACGTCGCCGTGCACAGCTACAAGGACCTGCCGACCGCCCCGGAGCCGGGGCTGGTGATGGCGGCGATCCCGCCGCGGGAGGACCCCCGCGACGCCCTCGTGGCGCGCGACGGCCTCACCCTCGGCGAGCTGCCCGCCGGCGCCCGCGTGGGCACCGGCGCCCCCCGCCGGGTCGCCCAGCTGCGCGCGCTCGGCCTCGGCCTCGAGGTCGTGCCGATCCGCGGCAACGTCGACACCCGGATGGCGCGCGTGGTCCCGGGTGACCTGGACGCCGTCGTCCTGGCCCGTGCCGGGCTGACCCGGCTGGGCCGGCTGGACACGATCACCGAGACGCTCGACCCGCTGCAGGTGCTCCCCGCGCCGGCCCAGGGCGCGCTGGCCGTGGAGTGCCGGGCCGACGACGACGCGACCCGCGCGCTGCTGACCCCGCTGGACGACGCCGTCACGCGGGCCTGCGTGCTCGCCGAGCGCACCACGCTGGCCACGCTCGAGGCCGGCTGCAGCGCGCCGGTCGCGGCCTACGCCGAGGTCGCCGAGGGCGAGGACGGCCCCGAGCTGTTCCTGCGC
Organism: Trujillonella endophytica; assembly: GCF_019799905.1. Classification (GTDB taxonomy): domain Bacteria; phylum Actinomycetota; class Actinomycetes; order Mycobacteriales; family Geodermatophilaceae; genus Trujillonella; species Trujillonella endophyticus_A. Next base: position 708,193 of record NZ_JABGCI010000001.1, read on the forward strand.
GCCTCCGTGACCGCGCTGGACGGCAGTGACGGCGTCCGCGGCTCGGTCACCGGGCCTCCGGACGACGCCGAGCGGCTCGGCCGGGAGCTCGCCGCCGAGCTGCTCGACCGCGGCGCCGCCGAGCTGATGGCCGCCTCCCGGTGAGCGCCCCCCTGATCGCACCCACCGCCGGGCACCGCGGCCCGGCACCCCACGAGACCCCAGCACACGCCCTCATCAGGGCTGCTCAGACGACATGGAACAGGAGCACGCGATGACGCGCTTCCGCAAGCAGAACGGCGGGACGGCCGGCACGGTCGTCTTCGTCGGCGCCGGACCGGGCGACCCCGGCATGCTGACCGCCCGGGCGACCGCGGCCCTGGCCGACGCCGACGTCCTCGTCGTCGACGCCGGCGTCGCGCCCGCGGTCACGGCCGCGGTCCGCGAGAGCCGGCCCGACCTCGAGCCGACGACCGCGACCGGTGAGCCGGACGAGGTCGCCAAGGCCGCCGTCGCCGCGGCGAAGAAGGGCGACACCGTCGTACGGCTCGTCGCCGGTGACCCCTTCACGTCCGACGCGGTGGTGAAGGAGGTGCTCGCCGTCGGCCGCACCTCGGTGCCGTTCGACGTCGTGCCCGGCGTCGCCCCGGCCACCGCCGTCCCGGCCTTCGGCGGCGTCGCGCTCGGCGGCACGACCCTCACCGCGGAGCTGGGCGGCACCGCCGACCTGACGGCGCTGGCCTCGGCCGCACAGGGGCTGGGCGCGCCGCTGGTCCTCACCGGCGACGCCGCGTTCCTGGCCGATGCCGCCATCCGTCTGGTCGAGGGCGGACTGCCCGGCGCCACCTCCGTCGTCGTCACCGCCGCGGGCTCGACGACCGACCAGAAGAGCGTCGCCGCCAAGCTGGCCGCGGTCGCGGAGAAGACCGCCGGCCTCGACGCGCTCTCCGGCGCGGTCGTGGTCACGGTCGGCAGCGTCGTCGACAAGCGCGCCAAGCTCTCCTGGTGGGAGAGCCGGCCGCTGTTCGGCTGGCGGGTGCTCGTGCCCCGCACCAAGGACCAGGCCGGCGACATGAGCGACCGGCTGCGGGCCTACGGCGCGGTGCCGGTCGAGGTGCCGACCATCGCCGTCGAGCCGCCGCGCAGCCCGGCGCAGATGGACCGCGCCATCAAGGGCCTGGTCACCGGCCGCTACGGCTGGATCGTGTTCACGTCGGTGAACGCCGTGAAGGCCGTCCGCGAGAAGTTCGCCGAGCTCGGGCTCGACGCCCGCGCCTTCGCCGGCGTGAAGGTGGCCTGCGTGGGCGAGCAGACCGCCGCGGCGGTGCGGGCCTTCGGCATCGTGCCGGAGCTGCTGCCCACCGGTGAGCAGTCCAGCGAGGGCCTGCTGGCCGACTTCCCGGAGTACGACGACGTCCTCGACCCGATCGACCGGGTGCTGCTGCCGCGGGCCGACATCGCCACCGAGACCCTCGCCGCGGGGCTCAAGGAGCGCGGCTGGGAGATCGACGACGTCACCGCCTACCGCACCGTCCGGGCGGCCCCGCCGCCGGCCGCGGTGCGCGAGGCCATCAAGGGCGGCGGCTTCGACGCGGTGTGCTTCACCTCGTCGAGCACCGTGCGCAACCTGGTCGGCATCGCCGGCAAGCCGCACGCCAAGACGGTCGTCGCGGTGATCGGCCCCCAGACCGCCGCCACCGCCCAGGAGTTCGGCCTCCGGGTCGACGTCCAGCCCGACACCGCTGCCGTCGCGCCGCTGGTCGACGCGCTGGCCGCCTTCGCCGAGGCGCGCCGGGCCGAGGAGGAAGGCGGGGGCAGGTGACGTCCGGAGGCTCCCACCCGGGCTTCGCGCGCGGGCGCCGGCTGCGGTCGACGCCCGCGCTGCGGCGGCTGACCGCCCAGACGCGGCTGTCACCGGCGGACCTCGTGCTGCCGGTGTTCGTCAAGGAGGGCATCGACTCCCCGCGGCCGATCACCTCCATGCCCGGCGTCGTCCAGCACACCCAGGACTCGGTGCGCAAGGCCGCGCACGAGGCCGCCGAGGCCGGCATCAGCGGGCTGATCCTCTTCGGGATCCCCGCGGACAAGGACCCGGTGGGCTCGCAGGCCGACGCCGCCGACGGCGTGGTCAACGTCGCCCTGCAGCAGCTGCGCTCCGACCTCGGCGACGAGCTGGTGCTCATGGCCGACCTCTGCCTGTGCGAGTACACCGACCACGGGCACTGCGGCGTGGTCACGCCCGCGGGCGTCGTCGACAACGACCCGACGCTGGACCGCTACGCCGCGGTGGCGCTCGCCCAGGCCCAGGCCGGCGCCCACGTGATCGCCCCCAGCGGGATGATGGACGGGCAGGTCGCGGCGATCCGCCGGGCGCTGGACGGCGGCGGGTACGGCGAGCTGCCGGTGCTGGCCTACGCGGCGAAGTACGCCTCCTGCTTCTACGGCCCGTTCCGCGAGGCCGCCGAGGGCGCTCCGCAGTTCGGCGACCGCTCGACCTACCAGATGGACCCGCCGAACGCCGACGAGGCGCTGCGGGAGGTCGAGCAGGACCTCGCCGAGGGCGCCGACGCGGTGATGGTGAAGCCGGCACTGGCCTATCTCGACATCATCGCGCGGGTCGCCGACGAGGTCCGGGTGCCGGTGAGCGCCTACCAGGTCAGCGGGGAGTACGCGATGGTCGAGGCCGCCGCCGCCAACGGCTGGGTGGACCGCGAGCGGGCGATCCTGGAGACGCTGACCGCGATCCGCCGCGCCGGTGCGAGCTCGGTGCTGACCTACTGGGCGGTCGAGGCCGCCCGCCTCCTCCGCCGCTGACGGCCGGAGACCCGCAGCGCTGATGGAGCACGTCGAGCCCGGGGGCTCCTGGCAGCCGTTCTGGCTGGTCGCCGGGGCCCTCGGGCTGCTGCTCGTCATGGACCTGGTGCTGCCCGGCCCGGACGTGCCGCCGCTGCTGTGGGCGCTGGCGCTGGTCGCCGTCCTCGGCATCGTCGCCGCCGGGGTGCTGTCGGCCCGGCGGATCTGGACGGTGCGGGTCGGCCCGGGGGACGACGGCGCCGCACCGGTGCTGTCGGTGGGCCGCGAGCGGGTGCCGCTGGCCGACGTCGACACCGGCCACCTGGAGGCGGTGCGCGAGGGCGAGGCGGGCGTCGACGCAGGTGCCCCGGTGCTCGGCGGCGGCTGGTCGCTGCCCCGGGGGCGGACCGGCCTGCCCCTGCGGCTGACCGACGGGCGGACCGTCCTCGTGCCGACCCGGGACCCGGCCGCGCTCGCCCGCGCGCTGCTGGCCGCGGCGCCCGGCGGGCGGGACGGGACCGGATCCGGTGAGACGGGGGCCTCACCCGGCTCCCCCGGTACGGAGGGGACACTGGGGTCGTGACCTCGCAGGACAGATCCGTCTACAGCTACGAGGCCCCGGTCTCCGCCGAGCTCTTCGCCCGCGGTCAGCGGGTGACACCGGGCGGGGTGAACAGCCCGGTCCGCGCGTTCCGCGCCGTCGGCGGCACCCCCCGCTTCATGGCCTCCGGCCAGGGGCCCTGGATCACCGACGCCGACGGCCGCCGCTACGTGGACCTCGTCGCCTCGTGGGGGCCGCTGATCCTCGGCCACGCGCACCCCGCCGTGGTGGAGGCCGTCACCGCCGCCGCCCGCCGCGGGACCTCGTTCGGCGCGCCGACCGAGGGCGAGCTCGACCTCGCCGACGAGATCATCGCCCGCATGCCGCCGGTCGAGCGCGTGCGGCTGGTGAACTCCGGCACCGAGGCCGTGCTGTCGGCGATCCGGCTGGCCCGCGGCGCCACCGGCCGCCGGCTGGTCGTGAAGTTCGCCGGCTGCTACCACGGTCACGTCGACGCGCTGCTGGCCTCGGCCGGCTCCGGCGTGGCCACCCTCGGCCTGCCCGACACCCCCGGGGTCACCACGGGCGCGGCGGCGGACACGGTCGTCCTGCCCTACAACGACGTCGCCGCGGTCGAGGCCGTGTTCGCCGAGCGCGGGGCCGACGTCGCCTGCGTCATCAGCGAGGCCGCGCCGGGCAACATGGGCGTCGTCCCGCCCCTGGCCGGCTTCAACGCCGAGCTGCGCCGGATCACCGCCGCGCACGGCGCCCTCCTCGCGCTCGACGAGGTCATGACCGGCTTCCGGGTGTCCCGGTCGGGCTGGTACGGCCTGGACCCGGTGGACGCCGACCTGTTCACCTTCGGCAAGGTCATGGGCGGGGGACTGCCGGCCGCGGCGTTCGGCGGCCGCGCCGACCTGATGTCCCAGCTGGCGCCGTCCGGGCCGGTCTACCAGGCGGGCACGCTGTCGGGGAACCCGGTCGCCGTCGCCGCCGGCCTGACCACGCTGCGGCTGTGCACCGACGAGGTCTACGCCCGGTGCGACGAGGTGGCGGTGACCCTGCGCGGGGCAGCCAGCGCCGCCCTGTTCGCCGCGGGCGTGCCGCACCGCGTGCAGCAGGCGGGGTCGATGTTCTCGGTGTTCTTCGTGCCCGACGACCGGCAGGTGTGCGACTTCGACGACGCGCGCAGCCAGGAGACGTTCCGCTACACCGCCTTCTTCCACGCGATGCTCAGCCGGGGCGTGTACCTGCCGCCGTCGGCGTTCGAGGCCTGGTTCGTCAGCGCCGCGCTGGACGACGCGGCCGTCGAGCACGTGCTCGACGCGCTGCCCGCCGCCGCCCGGGCCGCGGCCGAGGCCGGCCCGGACGACGCGCCTCGGACCACCGGCCAGGACCCGAGCGAGGTCAGCACCTGATGAGCGAGACCACCGTCGTCCACCTCCTGCGCCACGGCGAGGTGCACAACCCCGCGAAGGTGCTCTACGGCCGGCTGCCCGGCTACCGGCTGTCGACCGCCGGCGAGGAGATGGCGCGCGACGCCGCCCGGTGGTTCAGCGGCGTGGCCGCCGATCCGGTGATCACGCACCTGGTGGCGAGCCCCCTGGAGCGCGCGCAGCAGACGGCCGCCCCGATCGCCGAGGCGCTCGACCTGCCGATCGCGACCGACGACCGGTTGATCGAGGCGGCCAGCGACTTCGAGGGGCTGCGGGTGGCCGTCGGTGACGGCGCGCTGCGCGACCCGCGGCACTGGTGGAAGCTGCGCAACCCCTTCCGGCCCTCCTGGGGCGAGCCCTACGTCGAGATCGCCGCCCGGATGCTGCGCGCGGTCGAGGCGGCCCGCGACGCCGCCCGCGGCTCGGCGGCGGTCTGCGTCAGCCACCAGCTGCCGATCTGGACCCTGCGGCTGCACCTGGAGGGCCGCAGCTACGTGCACGACCCGCGCCGCCGGGAGTGCGCGCTGGCCAGCGTCACGTCGGTGACGTTCGACGGGGACCGGTTCGCGGGTGTGACCTACGCCGAGCCCGCCGGTGCCACCGATCCGGACGCGGTGCCGGGCGCATGACCACCCGACGAAGCCACCCCACGACGTTGCTCCGCTCCGCTGGCGCTCCACGCTCCCGCGGAGGTCCCGGGAGGCGACTGGTCCCAGCGCTGCTGGCGGGGCTGCTGTTCGCCGCCGGGTGCACGACCGGCGAGGGCTCGGCGGTCGACGTCAACAACGGCGGCGAGTTCCGCTTCGTGGCCGGGACGCCGTCCGGTGAGGTCATCCCCGAGAGCGACCGGGCGACGGCGCCCGAGTTCCGCGGGGAGCTGCTGGACGGCAGCGACTTCGACTCGGCCGACCTCTCCGGGGACATCGCCGTCCTCAACTTCTGGGCCTCCTGGTGCGGGCCGTGCCGCACGGAGACGCCGGCGTTCCAGGAGGTCTACGCCGAGGTCCGCGACGAGGGCGTCCAGCTGCTGGGGCTGAACGTCAAGGACGACGAGCAGCTCGCGACGGCCTTCCTCGAGCGCTACGGCGTCGAGTTCCCGTCGCTGTTCGACCCCCGGAGCGAGGTGGCGCTGGCCTTCCGGGACTTCCCCGCCAATGCCGTCCCGTCCACGATCGTGCTCGACCGGCAGGGCCGGGTCGCCGCCGTGTACACCGCGGAGATCACCGGCGAGGACCTGCGCGCCGTGATCGACCGGCTCCTCGGGGAGAGCTGACGTGGGGGAGACCTTCAGCGGCCTGGTCACCGACGGCCCCCTCCTCGTGGCCGCGGCCGTCGCGGCCCTGGTCGGGCTGATCAGCTTCGCCTCGCCGTGCGTGCTGCCGCTCGTGCCCGGCTACCTCTCCTACGTCGCCGGCCTCGCCGGTACGGGCACCCGCACGCAGGACGACGGGTCCGCGGTCGCCGGCGGGTCGACCGCCACGGCCACGCTGGCCGACGAGCGCACCGGCCGGCGGCAGATGGTCCTCGGTGCCGTGCTCTTCGTGCTGGGCTTCACCGCGGTGTTCGTCGCGCTGGGCACGGCGGCGGGCAGCCTCGGCCGCCTGCTGCTCGTGCACGACGACGTCATCACCCGGGTCATGGGCGTCGTGGTGATCGTCGTCGGCCTGGGCTTCCTCGGCTGGCTGCCCCTCCTGCAGCGCACCAAGCGGCTGTCGCTGCGGCCGGCCACCGGCCTGGTCGGCGCGCCGCTGCTCGGCGTCGTCTTCGGGCTGGGCTGGACGCCGTGCCTGGGGCCGACGCTGGGTGCCGTCCTGAGCCTCGCCTACGCCGAGGGCACCGCCGGCCGCGGCGCCTTCCTCTCGGTCGCGTACTGCATCGGCCTCGGCGTGCCCTTCGTGCTGGTGGCGCTCGGCGCGCGCTGGGCGCTGGGGGCCACGTCGTTCCTGCGCCGGCACGCCCGGGGCGTGACGCGGGTCGGCGGGGCGCTGCTCGTGCTCGTCGGCCTCCTGCTGGTGACCGGCGCGTGGTCGGAGATGATGATCTGGCTGCGCTCGTGGGCGGCCGCCACCGGGATCGGGTCGTCGCTGTGACCGTCACCGCCCCGCCGCGCGAGGCCCCTGCCCCGCCGCCGCCCGCCCGGCCGTCGGCCGGCCGGAGGGCGTGGAGCCTGTGGCTGCGCTGGTGGCGCCGGCTCACCGCGATGCGGACGGCGATCATCCTGCTGTTCCTGCTGGCGCTGGCGGCCATCCCGGGGTCGCTGCTGCCGCAGCGCTCGCTGTCGCAGACCAACGTCGCCCGGTACTTCGCCGACCACCCGACGCTGGCGCCGGTGCTCGACCGCTTCTACCTGTTCGACGTCTTCAGCTCGCCGTGGTTCGCCGCGGTCTACCTGCTGCTGTTCGTCTCCCTCGTCGGCTGCGTGCTCCCGCGCGCCGCGGAGCACGCCCGGGCGCTGCGGACGCCGCCGCCGGCGGCCCCGCGGAACCTGCTCCGGCTCCCGGACTCCGCCCGGCTGGACACCCCGCTCGACGGCCCGGCCGCCCTCGACACCGTCGACGAGGAGCTGCGGGTGCGGCGCTACCGCGTCGTCCGCCGCGAGGGCCCGGCCGGTAGGGAGCTCTCGGCGGAGAAGGGGTACGCCAAGGAGGCCGGCAACCTGCTGTTCCACCTCTCCCTGGTGGCCCTGCTCGTGGCGCTGGCCGGCGGCAAGCTGTGGGGCTACGAGGGCAGCGTCCTGGTCACCGAGGGGCGGGGCTTCTGCAACGCCTTCCAGCAGTACGACACCTACTCCGCCGGCCCGCTCGTGGAGGGCGGCGACCTGAGCCAGCTGTGCATCGACCTCGACGACTTCCGCGCCGAGTACGAGACGGACCTCACCGCGGCCTCGTTCCGCGCCGACATCCGGTTCGGCGGGCCGGGCGAGGAGGGCCGGCGGGAGACGATCGGCGTCAACGACCCGCTGCGCGTCGACGGCGACCGGGTCTACGTCACCGGCCACGGCTACGCGCCGCGCTTCACCATCACCACCCCCACCGGGCAGACCTTCGAGGACCTCTCGGCGCCGTTCCTCCCGACCGACCAGGCCACGATGGGCAGCGAGGGCGCGCTGAAGCTGCCCGACCTGGGCGCCGACGCGGAGTCCCAGCTGGCCATCCGGGGCTTCTTCGCGCCGACCGGCGTGGTGCAGAACGGCATCCTCACCAGCGTCGACCCGCGGCCGCTCGAGCCGCGGGTGGCGATCCAGGCCTTCCAGGGCTATCTCGGCCTGGACACCGGCCGACCGCAGTCGGTGTACGCGATCGACCAGGAGCAGATCGACCGCGGGGCGCTGAGCCAGGTCGGCTCGGCCAACCTCGCCGTGGGCGAGACGCTGACCCTGCCCGACGGCACGGCCGTCACGTTCACCGGCTACACGCAGTTCGCCGCGCTCCAGCTGTCGCACGACCCCGGGCAGGTGTGGGTCCTCGGGGCCGCCATCGCCGTCCTGGTCGGGCTGCTGGGCATGCTCCTGCTCCGCCGTGAGCGGGTCTTCGCCCGCGTCGGCCCCGGTACGGACGGCGGCGGTACCGTGCTGACCGTCGGCTCGTTGACGCGAGGCGGTGGCGAGGGCGGCGAGCGCTTCACGGCGCTGACCGACGACCTGCGGGCCGCCCTGGCCGCCCGCGTCCCCGCACGACCGACCCCGCCGGCCGGCGGGGCCCCCTCGGACCCGGAGGTCCCCACCCCGTGACCGTCGACACCACCCTGGCCGACCTCTCGGACGCCCTGTTCTCCGTCACCGTCGGCCTGTACTCGCTGGCGGTCATCGCCTACTGCGCCCAGCTGGCGTTCGGCCGGCGCCCGGCCGTCCGGCGCGAGCTCGTCGGCGCCGGGGCGCCGGTCGGGCCCCCGGCCGACGACGTCCCGGTGACGGAGCCCAGGAGCGTCCGCCGCTACGGCATGGCCGCGATGGCCCTGACCGCGCTGGGTGCCCTCACGCACCTCGGGGTCCTGCTGTTCCGCGGACTGGCCACCGACCGGCTGCCGTGGGGCAACATGTACGAGTTCGCGACCGGGGTGGTGCTCGTCGCGGTGGTGGCCTTCGCCGTCCTCGCGGTGCGCCGGCCGGCGCTGCGGCACCTCGGCGTCTTCGTCCTCGGCCCGGTCGTGCTGGCCATGGTGGCCATCGGCCTCTTCCTCTACGCCGAGGCCGGTCCCCTGGTGGCCGCGCTGCGCTCGAGCTGGCTGGCCGTCCACGTCTCCACGGCGATCCTGGGCTTCGGCATCTTCTTCGTCAGCGGGATCGCCAGCGTGATGTACCTGCTGCGCCTGCGCCACGACGCCCGGGTCGCCGCGGGCACGGCAGCCCCGGGGGGCCTGCTGGACCGGCTGCCCGCGCCGGCCGCCATCGACCGGGTGGCGCACCGCACCGCCGTGTTCGGCTTCCCGATCTGGACCTTCGCGGTCATCGCCGGCGCCATCTGGGCCGAGAGCGCCTGGGGCCGCTTCTGGGGGTGGGACCCCAAGGAGACCTGGGCGTTCATCGCGTGGGTCGTCTACGCCGCCTACCTGCACGCCCGCTCGACCGCGGGCTGGCGGGGCGGGCCGGCCGCCTGGGTCAACGTCGTCGGCCTGGGCGTCATGGTCTTCAACCTGCTCTACGTGAACATGGTGTCCACCGGGCTGCACAGCTACGCCGGCGTCAACTGACGCCGGACCCCGTCCTCCGATCGGGCGGGGTGAGCGCCGGGACGCGGGACCGCCTCGTCACTCCGGGTGACGAGAACACGGTCGGGGGACGTCGACGGGTGACGGAGCCCCCGGTTCGTGCTGGGATGCAGCCATGGACCAGTTCGAGGCTGATCACGGTGGGTAGGCACGCGGCAGCTGTCGGCGCGCAGATCGACCCCGTCGTCGCGGCGGCGCTGGCCAGGCGGGGGGCGGGCGCCACCCGGCACGGGAGCGGCGACGAGCGGCAGGGCGGCCCGGTCGGCTGGCCGGGCCGGGACGGCGACGGCGGACCGGCCGGATCGCCCGTGGGTTGGCCCGGGTCGGCCGCCGGGGAGCCGGCCGAGCGCACGGCGGGCACACCGGAGGCCGCCCCGGCGCCGGAGCGGCCGAGGGGCTGGCGGCGGCTGTTCGGCGGCCGCGCGGCCTAGGCGGGGGAGCCGTCGTCGCGCTTGGTGCGACGGTCCAGCTCTCGGAGGAACTCAGGGTCGTCGTCGGGCGCCAGCGGGCGCGCGGCGCGCGGGGGCTTCGGACGGCGCGGCGGGCGCGGGTCGCCCAGACCCGGACCGCCGGTACCACCGGACTTCTCCGCGGCGCGCATCACGAGCACGACCACGGCGATCGCCACCACCAGGAACACCAGGAACACCACGCGGCGCCACCTCTCCGTCTCCCCCGTGGGGACAACAGTACGTCCGCGGCGATACTCGGGGGCGGCGGCGGAGCACCCGGCGCCGATCCGGGACGGAGGACGTCATCGACGGGGTCGACCGCAGGCTCATCGAGCTGCTGCAGTCCAACGGCCGGGCCAGCTACGCGGAGCTGGCGCGCCAGGTGGGTCTCTCGGCGCCGGCGGTGCACGAGCGGGTCGGCAAGCTGGAGGCCGCGGGGGTCATCACCGGCTACCGGGCCGTCGTCGAGCCGACGGCGGTGGGGCTCGACGTGACGGCGCTGATCAGCGTGATCGAGAGCGACTCGGTCGACGAGACCGGCGTCGAGGCGGCGCTGGCCGCGATGCCCGAGGTCGAGGACTGCTGGCGGGTGGCCGGCAACGAGGGCTACGTCCTCAAGGTCCGCGTGACCGATATCCCGGCACTCGAGGCGGCCATCAGTGCGTTGAACCGGATCAGAGGAGTGGCACGCACCCGGACGACGGTGGTGCTCTCGACCAAGTGGGAGGGCCGGCATGGCTGAGACGACCGACCCGGCGACGCCCGGCGCCCCGACCGGCGGCCCGGCGACCCCACCGCCGGTGTGGCCGCCCCTGGTGCTCTACACCCTCGGCCGGCTGCTGATCACCGTCGCGCTCGTGGCCGTCATCTGGGTCGCCGGGCTGCCCAGCTTCCCGGCGCTGCTGTTCGGCCTGCTGCTGTCGATGCCGGTGTCGCACGTGCTCCTGCGCGGCGTCCGCGACCGGCTCACCGAGGCGCTCGCCGCCCGCAGCGTCGCGCGCCGGACCGCCAAGGAGGACCTGCGCGCCCGCCTGTCGGGCGACGCCCCCGACGAGATCTGAGTTCCTCGACACCGAGGGCCGGTACCCGGAACTCTGGGCCCTGCGGACGGCGCTGGCGGCGACCGGCCGCTCGACGCGGCCGGGGCGGTCGACCTCTCGCCGGAGGCACTCACCACCCGGGAGGTGCTCGACGTGGGGGCGCACGTGGTCGCGGGGGCGTGGAGGTCGAGGGCGAGCAGCTCGCGCTGGCCGAACGCGGTGTCAGCCACGGCCAGGGCCGGCTGTTCGGCCGCCCGCAGCCGTTCGCCCGGCCGGCGCTCAGCGCCTGCGGCGCGCGACCAGCTCGACGACCAGCGCGTGGAGCAGCACGTTCAGCACGGCGGGGCCGACGTAGACCACCCACCGGGCGGCGCCGGACAGGTCGTCGAACCGATAGGGGTCCACGAGGACCACCAGGGACCAGGGCAGTCCGAGGGCGAGCAGCGGCAGCCCCACGAGGCCCGCGCCGATGTTCGCGCCGTCGGCCGGGTCGCTCGTCGCGACCAGCAGCGCGAGGACGGCGAGCAGCACACCGACCACGAGACCGTGGACGAGCAGCCACCGCCGCGACGGACGGCGGCTCATCCGGACGCGGCCAGACCCGCGCCGAGCAGCACGCCGGTGGCCAGGGTGAGCACGCCGGTCGACTGCAGGCCCGCGATCAGCGCCGGGCCGCGCGCGCCGGAGAGCACCAGCCGGACGGGCGGCACGGCCAGCGGGGCGGCGAGCAGGGCGATCAGGGCCCAGGGGCGGACGACCCCGATGGCGGCGACGACGGCGAAGGCGCCGACCAGCAGCCCCGCGTAGGCCAGCCGGGTGCCGCGCTCGCCGAGCAGCACCGCGAGCGTCCGCTTCCCGACGACGGCGTCCCCGGCGATGTCGCGCAGGTTGTTGACCACCAGCAGCGCCGTCGACAGCAGGCCGATCGGCACGGCCGCCGCCAGCGCCAGCCCCTCGACCTCGCGGGTCTGCGCGAACGTCGTCCCGGCGACCGCGACCAGGCCGAAGAAGACGAAGACGAACACCTCGCCGAGGGCCCGGTACCCGTAGGGCAGCGGGCCGCCGGTGTAGGTCCAGGCCGCCGCGATGCACACCGCCCCGACCGCGACCAACCACCAGCTCGACAGCGCGGCCAGCGCCAGCCCGGCCAGTCCGGCGACGGCGAACGCGGCCAGCGCGGCGGTGAGCACCTGCCGCGGTGTGGCCGCGCCCGAGCCGACCAGCCGCATGGGCCCCACCCGGTCGGCGTCGGTGCCGCGGCGGCCGTCGGAGTAGTCGTTGGCGTAGTTGACCGCCACCTGCAGGGCCAGGGCGACCAGCAGCGCCAGCAGCGCGGGTCCCGGCCGGAAGCCGTCGAGCGCCGCCGCGGCGCCGGTGCCGACGAGGACGGGGGCGACGGCGGCGGGCAGGGTGCGGGGGCGGGCGCCGGCCACCCACTGCGCGGGCGTGGCCATCAGCGCGCCCCGCCGAGAACGGCCGCCGCGACCCCGCGGCGGTCGGGCTTCCCGGTGTGCAGGGTGGGGACGGCGGGGATGCGGTGCAGCTCCCGCGGGGCGGCGGGTGCCCCCAGCCGCTCGGCCACCCACGGCCGCAGCTGGTCGAGCACGGGCTCGGCGCCCGGCGCCGCGACGACCGCGGCGACGACCCGCTGGCCCCACTCGTCGTCCGGCCGGCCGAACACCACCGCGTCGGCGACGGCCGGGTGCTCGCGCAGGGCGCCCTCGACCGCCTGCGGCGCGACGTTCACCCCGCCGGTGACCACGACGTCGTCCAGCCGGCCGTGCACGGTGAGGACGCCGTCGACCAGCTCGCCGGCGTCCCGCGTGCGGAACCACCCGTCGGCGAAGGCCTCGGCCGTCGCGGCCGGGTCGGTGCGGTAGCCCAGGGCCAGCACCGGCCCGGCGAGCTGGACGCCGTCGTCGTCGGCGCGCACGGACACCGCTCCCAGCGGCACCCCGTCGTAGACGCAGCCCCCGGCGGTCTCGGTCATCCCGTACGTCGTCACCACCGCGACCCCCTCGGAGCGGGCGCGCGCCAGCAGTGCGGGGTCGGTGGCGGCGCCGCCGACGAGCACCGCGTCCAGCGCGCGCAGGGCGCCGGGCTCGGCGTCGAGGTACCGGCGCAGCTGGGTGGGGACCAGCGCGGCGTAGCGGCGGCCGGCGGGCATGCGGGCGACCGCGGCGGCCAGGGCCTCGCCGCGGCGCAGCACGGTCGGCACGGTCCCGGTCAGCAGGGAGCGGCACAGCACCTGCAGCCCGGCGATCGCCGACACGGGCAGGGCCAGCAGCCAGGCGCCGGGGCCGCCGAGCCGGGCGTGCGTGGCCTCGCCGGAGGCCCGCAGCGCGGCGGCGGACAGCAGGACGCCGCGGCCGCCGCCGGTCGACCCGGACGTGACGACGACGAGGTCGGCGCCCTCCTCGAGGGGCTGCTCCGGACGGAGCACGGCGCGGGCGGAGTCCACCGCCGCCGGTGGCCCGGTCGGCAGCACCGCCAGCGGCGCGGCACCCGCCAGGCAGGCGCGCAGCGGGTCGAGCAGCGCGCGGGGGTCCTCGGGCGCGGGCACGAGGGTCAGGTGCCTGGCCACGGGAGCCACGCTAACGGCCTCCCTGCAGGGGTCCGCGGCGAGCCTGCGAGGCGTCGGGGGCAGGGAGGTCCTTCACCTACGCTGACGGGCGTGGCGGACACGGCGGGGATCGACGCCGTGCACGTCTTCTCGGTGCCGCTGCGCACCCGGTTCCGTGGCATCGACGTCCGCGACGGCGTGCTGGTGCACGGCCCGGCGGGATGGGGCGAGTTCAGCCCGTTCTGGGACTACGACGTGACCGAGAGCCGCCGCTGGTGGGCCGCGGCCCGCGAGGCGGCCGTCGAGGGCTGGCCGGCGCCGGTGCGCGCCGCCGTCCCGGTCAACGTCACCGTGCCCGCCGTCGGGCCCGAGCGGGCGCACGGGATCGTCGCGGCGTCGGGCTGCCGCACGGCCAAGGTCAAGGTCGCCGAGCCCGGCCAGGCCGCCGGGGACGACGTCGCCCGGGTGGAGGCCGTGCGCGACGCGCTCGGCCCCGCGGGCGCGGTGCGGGTCGACGCCAACGCGGCGTGGGACGTCGGCACCGCGGTCTCCCGCATCCGCGCGCTCGACGCCGCCGCCGCGGGCCTGGAGTACGTGGAGCAGCCCTGCGCCACGCTGGCCGAGCTGGCCGAGCTGCGCCGCCGGGTGGCGGTGCGGATCGCCGTCGACGAGGGCGTGCGCCGGTCCGACGACCCGCTGCGCGTGGACCTGCGCGAGGCCGCCGACGTCGTCGTGCTCAAGGTGCAGCCGCTGGGCGGTGTCCGGGCGGCGCTGCGCGTGGCCGAGGCGCACGGCCTGCCCTGCGTCGTCTCCTCGGCGCTGGAGAGCTCCGTGGGCATCGCCGCCGGTGTCGCGCTGGCCGCCGCCCTGCCGGAGCTGCCCTTCGCCTGCGGCCTGGCGACCGTCGCACTGTTCACCGACGACGTCACGGGCCACCCGCTGCTGCCGGCCGGCGGGGAGCTCCCGGTGCGGACGGTCGTCCCCGACCGGCTCGCCGCGCTGGCCGCCCCCGTCGACGTCGATGCCCGCTGGCGGGCCCGGCTGGGAGAGGTGGCCGGGTGAACCCCTCCACCGCGCTGGCCACCGTGCTGGTCGACGAGCTGCTCCGCGGCGGGGTCACCGACGCCGTCGTGGCGCCGGGCTCGCGGTCGGCTCCGGTGGCGCTGGCCCTGGCCGCGGCCGAGCGGGCCGGCCGGCTGACCCTGCACGTGCGGATCGACGAGCGGACGGCGGCCTTCCTCGCCCTCGGCCTGGCCCGGGTGTCCGGCCGGCCCGTGCCGGTCCTCACCACCTCCGGCACGGCGGTGGCGCACCTGCACGCCGCGGTCCTCGAGGCCGACGCGAGCGGGGTGCCGCTGCTCGCGCTGACCGCCGACCGCCCGCCGGAGCTGCGGGCCACCGGCGCGAACCAGACGATCGACCAGCCGGGCCTCTTCGGCGGCGCCGTGCGGTTCGCCGCCGACGTCGGCGTCCCCGAGGCCGGCCGCGAGGAGCAGCAGAACCGCTACTGGCGCGCCCTGGTGGCCCGCGCGCTGCTGGTCGCCCGCGGCGTCGTCTCGGGCGACCCCGGTCCCGTCCAGCTCAACGTTGCGTTCCGGGAGCCGCTGCTGCCCGACGACACCGCCGCCGTCGAGGGCCCCTGGGCCGGCCGGGCCGACGGCTCGTCCTGGACGGCCGGCGACCGCGGCACGCCCGGTCCGGCGCCGCTGCCCTCCGGCCCCGCCCGCACCGTCGTCGTCGCCGGGGACGCCCCGGCGGCTCTCGGCGGGGTCGCCGCCGAGCTGGCCCGCCGGCAGGGCTGGCCCGTCGTCGCCGAGCCCAGCAGCGGGGCCTGGGGCGCCGGCCTGCGCGGCGGGGCGCTGCTGCTCGGGACGGCGGAGTGGCTGGCCGCGCACCGCCCGGAGCGGGTGCTCGTGGTGGGCCGGCCGACCCTCTCCCGGCCGGTCAACGCCCTGCTCACCGACCCCGCCGTGCGCGTGGAGGTCGTCCCCGCCGGCGCCCGCTGGGCCGACGCCGGCCGCAGCGCGAGCGCCGTCGGCGGCTTGCCCGAGGCAGGCGGACCGGTCGACGCCGACTGGGCCGGTGCGTGGACGGCGGCCACCGGCCGGATCGGCGCGGCCGTCGACGCGGTCCTCGCCGAGGCCCCGGCCACGGCCGCCCGGCTGGCCCGCGACGTCGTGGCCGCCGCGCCCGCCGGGGGTCTGCTGGTGCTCGGCTCGTCCACCCCGGTGCGCGACGTCGACCGGCTCGCCGTGCCGCGCGGCGACCTGACCGTCCTGGCCAACCGGGGCGTCGCCGGCATCGACGGCACGATCTCCACGGCGGTGGGTGGCGCGCTGGCGCACCGGCGGGCCGGGGGCGGGCCGGCCGTCGCGCTGCTGGGCGACCTGACGTTCCTGCACGACCTGACCGGCCTGCTGCTCGGCGCGGGCGAGCCCGCGCCGGACCTGACCGTCGTCGTCCCCGACAACGACGGCGGCGGCATCTTCGCCCAGCTGGAGCCGGGCCGGCCGCGGTACGCCACCGACTACGACCGGGTGTTCGGCACACCGCACGGCCGCGACCTGCTCGCCGTCGCGCGGTCCCTGGGGTGGACGGCGGAGGAGGTGCCCGACGCCGCGGACCTGCCGGGCGCCCTCACCGGTGGCGGCCCGCGGGTGTTCGTCATGCGCACCGACCAGCGGGCGGAGGCCGAGCTCGCCGTCCGGCTGCGGCAGGCGGCCGCAGAGGCGCTCCGAGAGACGCTCCGAGAGGCGCTCCGAGAGGCGTGACGGCGCGGCGACCAGGTCAGCTCGGGGTGCCGACCGCGCGGTGGCGACCGGCGACGTGCCGGCGCTGGTCGTCGCGCTGCTGGGCACGGGGCTGGTGCTGGCGACAGCGACCTCCGACGCCGACCGCGTCGGCCGGGTGGTCGACGAGGGCACCCACGCCGACCTCGTCGGCCTCCGACGGCGGCGGGCGTCAGGTGCGGAGGCTCTCCCGGCAGCGGAGGCGGGAGCGGTGCAGCCACCCGTCGACCCGGTCCCGATCGGGCCGAGGTGGGACGGCGGGGCCCTCGGTCACGGCGCCGTGCGGTCGAGGGCCACCGCGGGAGTGGAGCAGCCGACCGAAGGCGTGCCGGCTGGTGGGGCGGGACGTGCGGTCGACGTAGGTTGGCGCGGTGGGGCTGGAGATCGAGACGCGCGCGTCCGACTCGCCGTGGATCGCCTCGGTCTGGACGAGCCGGAGCGACGAGGTGTCGCAGATGACGTCGGTGGCGTCGGAGACCTGGGGACTCGTGTTCTGGGAGCAGGACGGCGCGTCGCACGCGGCCGTCACCGGTCCGGAGAGCCGCACCAGCTCTGCCCCGGTGCCCGAGGGTGCCGTGTTCGTCGGCATCCAGTTCGCGGTCGGCACCTCGCTGCGGCTGACCCCCACCTCGACACTGGTCGACTCGGGGCTGCAGCTGCCCGACACGACCCACCGGCACTTCCGGCTGCACGGCGACCGCTGGGAGACGCCCGGACCCGACGACGCGGAGGCGCTGGTCGACCGTCTCGTCCGCAGCGGCACGATCGTGCGCGACCCGCTGGTCACCTCGGTGCTGAGTGGTCGCGGCGTACCCGGTTCCGACCGCACGATCGAGCGCCGTTTCCGTGCGGCGACGGGGCTGAGCCGGGGCGCGATCGGTCGGATCGAACGCGTGCGGGCCGCGACCGCCCTGCTGCTGGCCGGAACGGCCGCCGGCACCGTCGTCGCGGACCTCGGCTACTACGACGAGCCGCACCTGGCCCGCGCGCTGCGGCGGTACGTCGGGCGCACCGCCGGCGAGCTGCGCAGCGGGACCGGCGGTGCGCTCGCGCTCACGGCTCAGCGCACGACGTCGTAGATCGCCTTGAGGACGCCGTTCGAGTACGACGCCGACTCCCGGAGCGACAGCTCGTGCCGGTCGCGATCGGTTCGGCCGAACACGCTCGTGCCCGCGCCGAGCAGCACGGGGAACACGAGCAGGTTGTAGCGGTCGATCAGGTCGGCGTCGGCGAGGTTCCGCGCGAGCTCGGCGCTGCCGTGGATGAAGATCGCGCCACCGTCGGTCTGCTTGAGCGCGGCGACGTCCTCGGTGGTCCGCAGGATCTCCTGGTGGCCCCAGCCGTCGACGAGCGCGTCCTGACCCAGCGAGCCGGAGACGACGTACTTGGGCAGGTCCCGGTAGGCGATGTGGTCCTCGGAGTCGGGCCACGTGGCCGCGAACATCTCGAAGCTGCGCCGACCGAACATGAGGGCGCTCGTCTCCTCGAGTTCGTCGGCCTTGAGCGCGAACGACTCGCGGTCGAACGGCGTCCTCAGCACCCAGCCGCCGCTGCGGTGCCCCTCGACGACGTCGCCGGGGGAGTCGACGACACCGTCCACCGTCATGAACCCCGTCTAGACGAGCTCTCGCGACATGGCGTACCTCCACGCTTCTGAGGGGACCCGCGTCCCCTCGGACCGGGGGAGGCGGCCCTCGCGCCTCCCGACCGGACGACCGTAGGAAGCGGAGCGCCGCCGGGTCTTGGACGGGAACGACACCGTGAGGAGGCGCTCGACCGCGGCGCCGGGAGCCGGCGCCGGCCGTCGACGTCGCCGGTGCTGATGCGCCGCGTGCCGCCGCGGAGCAGGCTGTGGGCGTCGTCACACATCTCGAACGGAAGGGGCCCACGATGGTCAGTCCGGAGCCGAACGGCGGGGAGTTCTGGCGCGATCTCAAGCCGCTGGAGAACGTCTTCCGTGCCGACGCCGCACCCGAGATCTTCCTGCCCGACACCCTCGACGACGACGAGCGGTACTTCATCCCGCTGTCGGAGACCGTCGGCTCGCGGCCGCTGTGGATCTCGCTCACCCAGAACCGGTGGGCCGACATCCTGATGGCCAAGGAGGCCGGGCTGGTCAACCGGCACTACCACCCGCACCAGGTCTTCGGATACACGCTGTCGGGGAAGTGGAGCTACCTGGAGCACGACTGGGTGGCCACCCGCGGCTGCTTCGTCTACGAGACGCCCGGCGAGGCGCACACGCTCGTGGCGCACGAGTCCGACGAGCCGATGCGCGTGCACTTCAACGTGACGGGGCCGCTCATCTGGCTGGACGAGGACGGGCAGCCCAGCGGCACCTTCGACGCCTACGACTACCTGGAGCTGGCTCGCAGGCACTACGAGGAGGTCGGCCTGGGCGCCGCGGCGGTGGAGAAGCTGCTGCGCTGACGCGCGCGGCTCAGCCCTCCAGGGCCGCCTGGAACGCGGCGAACTTCGACTGGGTCTCGGCCAGTTCGGCGGCCGGGTCGGAGCCGGCGACGATGCCGCAGCCGGCGAACAGCCGCGCGCTGGCCGGGTCGTCGGGGGAGAGCTGCGCGCACCGCAGCGCCAGGCCGAACTCGCCGTCGCCGCGGGTGTCCAGCCAGCCCACCGGCCCGGCGTAGCGGCCGCGGTCCATGCCCTCGAGCTCGCCGATGAGCGCCGCCGCGCGGTCCGGCGGGGTGCCGCAGACGGCGGCGGTCGGGTGCACGGCGGCGACCAGGTCCAGCAGGCTGGCCGCGCCCCGCCGGCCCGACCGGCGCTGGGTGCCCGTCACGTCGGTGGCCAGGTGACGGACGTTGGCCAGGGTGAGCAGCGAGGGCTCCTCGGGCGCGCTGAGCTCGCTGCAGTACGGCTCCAGCGCGCGCACCAGCGAGTCGACGGCCAGGGCGTGCTCCGAGCGGTCCTTGGCCGACCCGAGCAGGGCCGCGGCCAGGCGCTCGTCGTCCGCCCCGGCGCCGCGCGGCGCGGTCCCGGCCAGCACGCGGGAGGACAGCTCCCGGCCGGTGCGGCGCAGCAGCAGCTCCGGCGTCGCGCCGAGCAGGCCGTCGACGGCGAAGGTCCAGCAGTCGGGGAAGCGGGCGGCCAGCCGGTCCAGCAGCCGGCGCGTGTCCAGCGGGACGTCGGCCGTGACGAGCAGGTCCCGGGCGAGCACGACCTTGGCGAGCTCGCCCTCGCCGATGCGACGCACCGCCGCGGCCACGGCGGCGCACCAGGACGCCGGGTCCAGGGCGCCGTCGGCGTAGCGCAGCCGCCCGGGCGCCTCGGCCCGGGTGGCCGACGCCGGGTCGGGCCGGGAGGGGGAGCCGATCGTCGTCATCCAGGCCGCGCGCGCGCGACGGCCGACGACGACCTCCGGGACGACGAACACCGACGTCCCCGCCGCGGGGTCGAAGGCGACGCTCCCGAAGACGACGGCGCCGGAGCCGGGGACGCCGACCGGGTCGTCGCCGCCGAGTTCGGCGGACAGCTCCGCCCACCAGGCGGCGGCCTCGGCGAGGGCGCCCGGGCCGGAGACCTCCAGCCGGGCGGCCTCGCCCCAGCCGACCAGGCCCTCGCCGCGACGCACCCACGACAGCGCTCCGTCGGCCGGCAGCAGGCCCAACAGCGAGGGGCTGTCCGGCAGCTCGACGGTCCTGACCGCGGACGCGACGGCGTCCTGCGAGGTCACGGCCGCTGCGGTCACGTACCCAGAGTAGGCAGCGGTGGAGCCCTGCCGCCGCCGATGGCTCTGTAACGTCAGTCGCCGTGGCAGACCGGCGAGACGACGCACACGCCGGACGGCGGGCCGGCCTGGACAAGGCGCCCGCCGAGGTGGCGGCGATGTTCGACGGCGTCGCCCGCCGCTACGACCTGACGAACACGGTCCTCTCCGGCGGCCTGGACGCCGGCTGGCGGCGGGCCACCCGCGAGGCGGTGGGCGCCCGGCCCGGCCAGACCGTGCTGGACGTCGCCGCCGGCACCGCCGTGTCCACGGTGGAGCTGGCCGCCGGCGGCGTGTACGCGATCGCCTGCGACTTCTCCCAGGGCATGCTCCGCGCCGGCGCCGGCCGGCAGGTGCCCAAGGTCGCCGGCGACGCCATGGCGCTGCCCCTCGCCGACGCCAGCGTCGACGCCGTCGTCATCTCCTTCGGCCTGCGCAACGTGGCCGACCCCGACGCCGCCCTGCGCGAGTTCCTCCGTGTCACCCGGCCCGGCGGCACGCTGGTGGTCTGCGAGTTCTCCAGCCCCACCTGGGCGCCGTTCCGGACCGTCTACCTCGAGTACCTCATGCGGGCGCTCCCGCGGATCGCCCGCGCGGTGAGCAGCAACCCCGACGCCTACGTCTACCTCGCCGAGTCGATCCGGGCCTGGCCGGACCAGCCGGCGCTCGCCGCCCGCATCCAGGGCACGGGCTGGGCCGACGTCGCCTGGCGGGACCTGACCGGCGGCGTCGTGGCCCTGCACCGCGCCCGCCGGCCCCGGTCGTAGGCCGCTAGCGCACCAGGGCGACCCGTCCGGAGACGACCCCGCGGCCGGGGTGCTCCCAGCGCGCCGTGACCCAGCCGGCGGCCCCGCCGTCGCCGGTCAGCTGGAGCACGCGGGGCAGCTCCAGGGCGAGCCGTTCGGCCCGTCCGGACCCGGCCGCGCGCTCCACGGCCACCACGGTGGTGACGTCGCTGTCGGTGACCTGCAGCGGGAGGGCGGGCAGCAGCGTCCCGGGCCCGTGCCACGCCGTGGCCACCGTGTCGTCGGGCGTGTGGCTGCGGTCCTGGTCCTGCGCGGGGGCCGCGCCGGTCAGGACGGCGAGCAGCTGCGCCACTGCCACGGGGTCCCGGGCGGCGTCGTACATCCAGCGCCGGCCCAGGACGCCGTGCTCCGAGGTGCCCAGCAGGGCGTCGTCGGCCCCCGGGAGCGGTGCGCCGCGGTAGGACAGCGGGGTCAGGTACGCCGTCCGCCCGGCGTCGACGACCACCAGGACCTGGATGCCGACCTCGCCGGCGGGGTCGTCGATGCGGAACCCGCCCGCCCGCCGGAGGTCCGGCGCGGCGCCGGTGCCGCGGTACCACGGCTGTCCGGGCAGCCAGCCGGTCAGCAGCTCCACCTTGCTCGGCACCAGTGTCGTGTCGTGGACCACGGCCATGCCCCGACCCTGGCACAGCCCGCCTCGGCATCCGGCGGCCGCGGGACCCTGGTCGCTGCCCGGCGACCGGCATAGCGTCGGTCCATGACGCTGCCGCCACCTCCGGGCCCCCGGCCCCCGACACCGGGACCGTCGCCGACCGACCCCATCCCGCCGCCGATGCCGGCGCCCTATCCGACGCCCGACCCCGCCGACCCGACCGCGCCACCGCCGAGCGGGCCGCAGCCGGTCTGAGCATGCGCTTCGCCGACCGCGCCGAGGCCGGCCGCGCACTCGCACGGGCGCTGGCCGGACGGGTCCGGGGCGACGTGGTCGTGCTCGGCCTGCCGCGCGGCGGGGTGGTCGTCGCCGCACCGGTCGCCGCGGCGCTGCATGCGCCGCTGGACGTGCTCGTCGTCCGCAAGCTCGGCCTGCCCGGCCGGCCGGAGCTGGCCATGGGGGCCATCGCGGCGGTGGGGGAGACGGTCGAGACGGTCCGCGCCGCCGACGTCCTGGAGGCCGCCGGCGTGGACGACGCCGCCTTCGCGGCCGTACGCGAGCGGGAGCTCGCCGAGCTCGCCCGGCGCGTCGTGGCCTACCGCACCGGCCGGCCGCCGGTGCCCGTCGGTGGGCGGACCGTGGTGCTGGTCGACGACGGCCTGGCCACCGGCTCGACGATGCGGGCCGCCCTCGCGGCCCTGCGGGTCCAGGGGCCCGCGGGGGTCGTCGTCGCCGTCCCCGTCGCCTCGCCACGGGTCGTCGCGGAGCTGTCCGCGGAGGTCGACGAGCTGGTCTGCCTGTCCGCGCCCGCCTGGTTCCGCGCGGTCGGCCAGGCCTACGCCGACTTCTCCGCCACCCCTGACGACGCCGTGCGCGCCGCGCTGGCCGCCTCCGTCGGCTGAGCTCGCGTGAACCTCGTCACGGGGGGCTTGTTCCCTGGCTCACAGCGCGGCGTAGGCTCGGACTCGGCCGACTTCGTGAAAATGTTCACAAGCGTGCCGGGAACCGCCGAGGGGGTGTCGACGTGCCGAGCACGCTCGCCGAGGCGCCGCGCGGCGACGACCTGGACGCCGACGTGGTCGTCGTCGGAGCAGGTCCGGCGGGGTCGTCGGCGGCCTGGACGCTCGCGACGGCCGGCCTCGACGTCGTCGTCCTGGAGAAGTCCGACTTCCCGCGCGAGAAGGTCTGCGGCGACGGACTGACGCCGCGCGGGGTCAAGGTGCTGGACGAGCTCGGCGTCGACACCACCGGCTGGGTGCGGCACAGGGGCCTGCGCGTGTTCGGCGGCGGTCAGGTGCTCGAGGTCGACTGGCCGCAGCTGCGCTCGTGGCCCGACCACGGGCTCATCCGCACCCGCAGCGACCTCGACACCCAGCTGGCCGACCACGCCGCGGCCGCGGGCGCGCGCGTGCACACCGGCGTCCAGGTGACCGCTCCGCACCTCGACGACGCCGGTCGGGTGGCCGGGGTGCAGACCCTGGTCGGCCCCGGCCGGGAGCCGGCCACCTGGCGGGCGCCCCTGGTGGTATCCGCCGAGGGGCTGTCCGGCCGGCTGGCCAAGTCGCTGGGCCTGGTCCGCCGCGAGGACCGCCCGCTCGGCGTCGCCGTCCGCCGGTACGTCCGCACCCCGCGCTCCGTGGACCCCTACCTCGACATCTCCTTCGACCTCTCCGCGGGGGGTCCCAGCGCCGACTCGATGCCCGGCTACGGCTGGTCGTTCGGCATGGGCGACGGCACCGCGAACGTCGGCTTCGGGCTGCTGGACACCCGGCGTGGCACCGGTGCCGAGCCCCGGGCGGTGCTGCGGCAGTGGCTGGCCACGCTGCCCCCCGAGTGGCAGCTGGACGAGGAGCACGCGGTGACCCCGCTGCGCGGCGCCGGGCTGCCGATGGCGCTGCACCGCCAGCCCTCCTACACGCGCGGCCTGCTGCTGGCCGGCGACGCCGCCGGGGTGGTCAACCCGTTCAACGGCGAGGGCATCAGCTACGCGCTCGAGACCGGTCGCATGGCCGCCCAGGCCGCGATCGAGGCGCTCGCCCTGTCCGAGGGGCCGGCGCGCGAGGCCGCGCTGCGCCGCTACCCGGCACGGCTGCGCGAGGAGTACGGCCGGCACCACCGGCTGGGCATGGGCTTCCTCGCCCTGCTCGACCGCCCGGACGTCGTCCGTTTCGCCACCGCGCACGGGCTCAAGCGCCCGGCTCTGGTGAAGCGGGCACTGCGGCTGATGGGCAACCTGTCCGACGGCCGCGACGGCGACCGGTTCGACCGGGCGCTCGCCGTCCTGACCCGACTGACCCCGGCAGTGTGAGGTCGACATGACGATCCGATACCGAATGGGCACCGACCGTCCGCGGCACGCGCCGGCCGTGAGCCCAGTCACCGTAGGGTGCCGCTGATGCTGTCGATGTACGTGCCCATCCTCGGGCTGTTCGCCCTGGCCGCGGCATTCGCGCTCTTCTCCGTGACGGCGGCACCGTTCATCGGCCCGCGCCGCTACAACCGGGCGAAGCTGCAGGCCTACGAGTGCGGCATCGAGCCGGTCGACCAGCCGCTCACCGGCGGCCGCTTCCCGATCAAGTACTACCTGACGGCGATGCTCTTCATCGTCTTCGACATCGAGATCGTCTTCCTGTACCCGTGGGCCGTCGCCAACGACGCGCTCGGGGTGTTCGGGCTGGTCGCGATGGTCGTGTTCATCGGCACCGTCTTCCTCGCCTTCGCCTACGAGTGGCGGCGCGGCGGGCTCGAGTGGGACTGAGGGGCTGACCCATGGGTCTCGAGGAGAAGCTGCCCAGCGGCGTGTTGCTGACGTCGGTGGAGAAGCTCGTCAACTGGACGCGGAAGTCGTCGTTCTGGCCGGCCACGTTCGGCCTGGCCTGCTGCGCCATCGAGATGATGGCCACCGGCGCCGGCCGCTACGACCTGGCCCGCTTCGGCATGGAGGTCTTCCGGGCCTCGCCGCGGCAGGCCGACCTGATGATCGTGGCCGGGCGGGTGAGCCAGAAGATGGCCCCGGTCCTGCGCCAGATCTACGACCAGATGCCCGAGCCGCGCTGGGTGCTCGCGATGGGCGTCTGCGCCAGTTCCGGCGGCATGTTCAACAACTACGCGATCGTGCAGGGCGTCGACCACGTCGTCCCGGTGGACATGTACCTGCCCGGCTGCCCGCCGCGGCCGGAGATGCTGATGGACGCGATCCTCAAGCTGCACTACAAGATCCAGCACGAGCCCCTCGGGCCGAAGCGCGCGAAGGCCCTCGCCCGCGCACGCGAGGACGGCACGGCCGAGGACCTCCTGGTCGAGATGCCCTCCAGCGTCCGCGCGGACAAGGCCGCACGGCGGGCCTACGAGCAGGCCGCGGCCGAGGGCCGCGCCGGCCAGTTCGCGATCGAGCAGCGCAACGGCAACGCGGTGCTGCTGCCGGAGCCGTACGTGCGGATCAGCCGGTGAGCAACGACGGCGGCTTCCCGACCCCCGGTCCCGACGGGGGGCAGCAGGGCATCGGCGGCGGCCCGGCCGGGGGCTTCCGGCGAGGCGCCTTCGGCGTCTCCGGCAGCGGCGACACCTCCGGCTTCGGCGGGCTCGTCCGCGTCGAGCCCGGCGGCGCCGTGGCCCTGCACTCGACCGAGCGCCCCTACGGCGGCTACTTCGACGAGGTCACCGACGCCTTGATCGACGAGGTCGGCGAGGCGACGTACGCCGCTGCGGTCCAGCGGGTGCTCGTGGACCGCGGCGAGCTCACCTACTTCGTCGCCCGCGAGCACCTGCTCACGATCGTGCAGGCGCTGCGGGACGACGACGCGCTGCGCTTCGAGCTGATGTCGAGCCTCTCCGGCGTCGACTACCTCGACAGCGGCGGCCCCGAGGTCGAGCCCGGCCGGCCACGGCTGCACGTCGTCTACCACCTGACGTCGATGACCTACCGGCGCCGGATCCGCCTGGAGGTCGCGGTCACCGCCGAGGACCCGCACGTGCCGTCGCTGACCGGGATCTACCCGACGGCGGACTGGCACGAGCGCGAGACCTACGACATGTTCGGCATCGTCTTCGACGGCCACCCGGCGCTCACCCGGATCCTCATGCCCGACGACTGGGACGGCTTCCCCCAGCGCAAGGACTACCCGCTCGGCGGCGTCCCCGTGGAGTACCACGACGCGACGATCCCGCCGCCCGACACCCGCCGCGCCTACCGGTGAGGGGCCTCGCATGACCACCACACAGGACCCGTACGCCGCCGGGTCCCGGGAGACCACCGAGGGCCGCGTCTACACGGTCACCGGCGGCGACTGGGACCAGACGTTCGGCACCGACCTCACCGGCGAGGAACGGCTCGTCGTCAACATGGGGCCGCAGCACCCGTCGACCCATGGCGTCCTCCGGCTGATCCTCGACCTCGAGGGCGAGACGGTGACCAAGGCGCGGGTGACGATCGGCTACCTGCACACCGGCATCGAGAAGAACACCGAGTACCGCAACTGGACGCAGGGCACGACGTTCGTGACCCGGATGGACTACCTGGCCCCGCTGTTCAACGAGGCCGGCTACTGCATGGCCGTCGAGAAGCTGCTGGGGATCGAGATCCCGCAGCGCGCGGCGACCATCCGCGTGCTGGTCATGGAGATCAACCGCATCGCCTCGCACCTGGTCGGCCTGGCCACCGGTGGCATGGAGCTCGGCGCGCTCACCGCCATGACCAACGGCTTCCGGGAGCGCGAGCTGTGCCTCGACCTCCTCGAGGAGATCACCGGGCTGCGGATGAACCACGCCTACATCCGCCCCGGCGGGCTCGCCCAGGACCTGCCGCCGGGCGCGGTGGAGTCCATCCGCGAGTGGCTCACCGTGATGCCCAAGCGCCTGGCCGAGTACCACAAGCTGCTCACCGGCCAGCCGATCTGGCAGCGCCGGCTCAAGGACGTCGGCTACCTCGACGTCACCGGCTGCGTCGCCCTCGGCATCACCGGCCCGATCCTGCGCGCCGCCGGCCTGCCGTGGGACCTGCGCAAGGTCGAGCCCTACCTCGGCTACGAGACCTACGACTTCGAGGTGCCGACCGCCGACACCTCCGACGCCTGGGGCCGCTACCTGGTCCGGATGGCCGAGATGCAGGAGTCGCTGAAGATCGTCGCCCAGGCGCTGGACCGGCTCGAGCCCGGTCCGGTCATGGTCGAGGACAAGAAGGTCGCCTGGCCCGCCCAGCTCTCGCTCGGCGCCGACGGCATGGGCAACTCCCTCGAGCACGTCCAGCACATCATGGCCGGCTCGATGGAGTCCCTGATCCACCACTTCAAGCTGGTCACCGAGGGGTTCCGGGTGCCCGCCGGGCAGGTCTACGTGCCGGTCGAGTCGCCCCGGGGCGAGCTCGGCTACCACGTGGTCAGCGACGGGAGCACCCGCCCGTGGCGCGTCCACGTGCGCGACCCCAGCTTCGTCAACCTGCAGGCCACGGCCGCGATGAGCGAGGGCAGCATGATCGCCGACGTCATCGCGGCGATCGCGTCGATCGACCCGGTGATGGGAGGAGTCGACAGGTGAGTTCGCTTCCTGGCTCGCCGGAGGGCGCAGCGACGACCGGGCTGGTCGACACCCCGGTCGACGCCTCGCCCGAGACGCTGGCGGCGCTCCCGCCGCTGACCGCGCAGACGCGGCTCGAGGCGCGGGAGATCATGGCCCGCTACCCACAGCCGCGGTCGGCGCTGCTGCCGATGCTGCACCTGGTGCAGTCGGTGCAGGGGTACGTCTCGCCCGAGGGCGTGACGCTGTGCGCCGAGGAACTGGGTCTGACCAAGGCCGAGGTCGGCGCGGTCGCGACCTTCTACACGATGTACAAGCGCCGCCCGACCGGCCGGCACCTGGTCAGCGTCTGCACCAACACCCTGTGCAACGTCCTCGGCGGCCAGCGGATCATGGACGCGCTCAGCGCCGACCTCGGCGTGCACCACGACGAGACCGCCGCCGACGGCTCGATCACCCTCGAGCACGCCGAGTGCCTGGCCGCCTGCGACTACGCGCCGGTGGTCACCGTCGACTACGAGTTCTACGACCAGCAGGACGTCGAGAGCGCTCGGGACCTGGTGGCGGCCCTGCGCCGCGGCGAGAAGCCGCACCCCACGCGCGGCGCCCCGCTCAGCGACTTCCGCGGCGTCTCCCGCCAGCTCGCCGGCTTCTCCCAGTGGGCGGACGCCGACGCGGAGGCCGCCGCCGTCGACGCCCCCTGGTCGGCCGGACCCACGCTGATCGGCGTCCACCTCGCCGCCGAGCGCGGCGAGGCCGCCCCGCCGATGACCGCCCCGGGCCCCGGGGCCGGGACGCAGGACGCCGACGCCGGCGAGGCCCGCGAGACGGTGCGGCCGAGCGGGCGCACCGGTCAGTCCCCGGGCGAGGAGGCCGCCGACGCCCGCGTCGCCGCCGCCGACACCCCCGCCGAGAAGGCCGGCGCCGCCGGCTCGCACCCCGATGCCCCCGAGCCCGCCGGTCGGCGGCTCCCCGACGGCGTCACCGGCACCGACACACCCGCGGGATCGGAGCCGGGCACGTCCGGCCAGGGTCCCGGGAAGGCCTGAGCCATGCCCCTGACCCCCGTCCTCACCTCGCGCTGGGGCGCCGACCAGCCCTGGCGGCTGTCCACCTACGAGTCGCTGGAGGGCTACTCCGCCCTGCGCACCGCGTTGGGGATGGCCCCCGACGAGCTGGTCACCCTGGTCAAGGACTCCGGGCTGCGCGGCCGCGGCGGCGCCGGCTTCCCCACCGGCATGAAGTGGAGCTTCATCCCGCAGCCCAAGCCGGGGGAGACCCCGACCGGCCCGGCGGCCAAGCCCAAGTACCTCGTGGTGAACGCCGACGAGGGCGAGCCGGGCACCTGCAAGGACCTGCCGCTGATGATGACCGACCCGCACTCGCTGGTGGAGGGCGTGATCATCTCCGCCTTCGCCATCCGGTGCCACTTCGCCGTCATCTACGTCCGCGGCGAGGCCGTGCACGCCCACCGCCGGCTGGTCGCGGCCGTGCAGGAGGCCTATGCCGCGGGCTACCTCGGCACCGACATCCTCGGCTCGGGCTACGACCTGGAGCTCGTCGTGCACGCCGGCGCGGGCGCCTACATCTGCGGCGAGGAGACGGCGCTGCTCGACTCCTTGGAGGGCTACCGCGGCCAGCCGCGGCTCAAGCCGCCGTTCCCCGCCGTCGCCGGCCTCTACGGCGCCCCGACGGTGATCAACAACGTCGAGACGCTGGCCAGCGTGCCGTTCGTCGTCCGTGGCGGCGCCGAGTGGTTCAAGGCCTTCGGCCCGGAGAAGTCGCCCGGTCCGAAGATCTACTCCCTGTCCGGCCGGGTCGTCCGGCCCGGCCAGTACGAGGCCCCCATGGGGACGACGATGCGCGAGCTGCTGGACATGGCCGGCGGCGTCCGCCCGGGCCACGAGCTCAAGTTCTGGACGCCGGGGGGCTCCTCGACGCCCTACTTCACCGCCGAGCACCTCGACGTCCCGCTGGACTTCGACTCCGTCGCCGCCGCGGGCTCCATGCTCGGCACGACCGCGCTCATGGTCTTCGACGAGACCGACTCGATCGTCGAGGCCACCCTGCGGTTCACCGAGTTCTACGCGCACGAGAGCTGCGGCAAGTGCACTCCCTGCCGGGAGGGCACCTACTGGCTGGTCCAGATCCTGGAGCGGATCGTGGCGGGCCGCGGGACGGCGGCCGACCTCGACCTGCTGACCGACACCTGCGACAACATCCTGGGTCGCTCGTTCTGCGCCCTCGGCGACGGCGCCACCAGCTGCATCGCCAGCTCGCTGAAGTACTTCCGGGACGAGTACGTCGCCCTGCTGCCCGCCGAGGAGCAGGGCCGGCTGGGTCGTTCCCTCCGCCTCGAGCCCGTGGGGGCCGCCTCGTGACACTGACCCCGACCACCCCGGAGCCGGCCGCGGCGGTGCCACCCGGCGCGCCCGGGCCGCACACCCCACCCGACGCCGTCCACTGCACCATCGACGGCTTCGACGTCGCCGTCCCCAAGGGGACGCTGATCATCCGCGCCGCCGAGATGATCGGCGTGCAGATCCCGCGGTTCTGCGACCACCCGCTGCTCGAGCCGGTCGGCGCCTGCCGCCAGTGCCTGGTCGAGGTCGAGGGCCAGCGCAAGCCGGTGGCCTCCTGCACCATGCCCGTGACCGAGGGCATGGCCGTGCAGACGCAGCTCACCAGCCCGGTCGCCGACAAGGCGCAGCAGGGCACGATGGAGCTGCTGCTGATCAACCACCCGCTGGACTGCCCGGTCTGCGACAAGGGCGGCGAGTGCCCGCTGCAGAACCAGGCGATGAGCAACGGCCGCGCCGAGAGCCGGTTCGTCGACGTCAAGCGGACCTATCCCAAGCCGCTGCCGATCAGCAGCGAGGTGCTGCTGGACCGCGAGCGCTGCGTCCTGTGCGCGCGCTGCACCCGGTTCTCCCAGCAGATCGCCGGCGACCCGTTCATCGAGCTGTTCGAGCGCGGCGCGCTGGAGCAGGTGGCGATCTACGAGGACGAGCCGTTCGAGTCCTACTTCTCCGGCAACACCACCCAGATCTGCCCGGTCGGGGCCCTCACCAGCGCCCAGTACCGGTTCCGCTCCCGCCCGTTCGACCTGCGCAGCGAGGACAGCGTCTGCGAGCACTGCGCGTCGGGCTGCGCGCAGCGCACGGACTACCGCCGCGGCCGGGTGCTGCGCCGGCTGGCCGGTGAGGACCCGCAGGTCAACGAGGAGTGGAACTGCGACAAGGGCCGCTGGGCCTTCCGCTACAGCACCGCCACGGAGCGGCTCACCACGCCGCTGGTCCGACGGGACGGCGTGCTGCAGCCCGCCTCCTGGCCCGAGGCGCTGGCCACGGCCGCCGCCGGGCTCGCCGCGGCCCGGACCGCCGGCGGCGTCGGTGTGCTGCCCGGCGGCCGGCTGACCGTCGAGGACGCCTACGCCTACGCGAAGTTCGCCCGCGTGGCCCTCGGCACCCACGACGTCGACGCCCGGGCCCGCGCCCACTCCGCCGAGGAGGAGGCCTTCCTCGCCGCACGCGTCGCCGGCCGGTTCCCCGGTGCCGGCGCCGTCACCTACGACGACCTCAGCGACGCCTCCGCGGTGCTCCTCGCCGGCTTCGAGCCGGAGGAGGAGTCGCCGATCGTCTTCCTCCGGCTGCGCCGCGCCGTGCGCACCCGCGGGATGCCGGTGTTCGACCTGGCGCCGTTCGCCACCCGTGCGGCGGCCAAGCTCCAGGCCACCGTGCTGGGCACCCTGCCCGGCACCGAGGCCCGCTCGCTGGCCGCGCTCGCCGCCGGCACCTGGGGCGGCCCGGCGATCGAGGCGCTGCGGCAGCCGGGGGCGGTCGTGCTCGCCGGCGAGCGGCTGGCCGAGGTCCCCGGCGCGTTCAGCGCCCTGGCCGAGCTGTCCCGCGCCACCGGCGCCCGGCTGGCCTGGGTGCCGCGGCGGGCGGGGGAGCGCGGTGCGGTGGAGGCCGGCGCCCTGCCCGGCCTGCTCCCCGGCGGCCGCGTCGTCGCCGACGCCACCCACCGGGCGGAGGTCGCCGCGCTGTGGGGCCTGGCCCCCGATGCGCTGCCGGCCGCGCGGGGCCGGGACACCACCGGCATCCTCACCGCCGTCCGCGACGGCGGGCTGGGCGGGCTGCTGGTCGGTGGTGTCGACCCCGCCGACCTGCCCGACCCCCGCCTGGCCGAGGCGGCACTGTCCGCCGCCGCCTTCGTGGTCAGCCTGGAGATGCTGCCGAGCGCGGTCACCGAGCACGCCGACGTCGTCCTGCCGGTCGCCTCGGCGCCGGAGAAGGCCGGCAGCTACCTCGACTGGGAGGGCCGGGTGCGGTCCTTCGACGCCACGCTGCACGGCACCGGCCGGCTGACCGACGGGCGCGTCCTGCACGGCCTGGCCGACGAGATGGGCCTCGACCTGCGGCTGCCCACGGTCGAGGCCGCGCAGGCGGAACTGGGCGCGCTGGGGTTGCCGGCCACCGTCGCCCCGGTGACCGGTCTGGACGTCGCCGCCGCCCCCGACGCGGCGCCCGGCGAGGGCGAGGCGGTGCTCGCCTCGTGGCGCCAGCTGCTCGACGTCGGCACGCTGCAGCGCGACGAGCCGGAGCTGGCCGGCACCGCCCGGCCGCCGGTGGCCCGGCTCGGCCGTGAGGCGGCCGCCCGGCTCGGTGTCGTCGACGGGGACCGGCTGACCGTCACCGGCGCGACCGGCTCGATCACCCTCCCCGTGCAGCTCACCGAGATGCCCGACCGCGTCGTCTGGCTGCCCATGCGCTCGCCGGGCAGCGAGGTCCGCAGCCAGCTCGGCACGGCGCCCGGCGGCGTCGTGCGGCTGTCCGCCACGCCCCTGACCGGAGGAGTCGCGTGACCCCCCTCGCCACCCGGGACCAGCCGACCCTCGAGGACTTCGGCAACGACGTCTGGTGGATCGTCCTCATCAAGGTCGTCGGCGTCTTCGCCGTCCTCGTCGCGATGACGCTCTTCGCGATCGTGCTGGAACGCAAGGTCGTGGCGCGGATGCAGCAGCGCCGGGGCCCCAACCGGGTGGGCCCCCGCGGGTCGCTGCAGAGCCTGGCCGACGGGCTCAAGCTCGCCTTCAAGGAAGACATCATGCCGGCGATGGCCGACAAGCCGGTGTACTTCCTCGCCCCGGTCCTCGCCGCGGTGCCGGCGTTCCTGGCGTTCTCGGTCATCCCGATGGGGCCGTCGGTCAGCATCTTCGGGGAGCACACGCCGCTGCAGCTCACCGACGCCCCGATCGGCGTCCTCATCGTCCTGGCCTGCTCGGCGATGGGGATCTACGGCATCGTGCTCGGGGGCTGGGCGTCGGGCTCGACGTATCCCCTGCTCGGCAGCCTGCGCAGCGCCGCGCAGATGATCAGCTACGAGATCGCGATGGGGCTGTCGATCGTCGCGGTCTTCCTCTACGCCGGCACGATGTCGACCTCGGAGATCGTCGCCGCGCAGGCGGACGGCAACGAGGTGTCGTTCTTCGGTCTGGAGTTCACCGGACCCAGCTGGTTCGGGATCCTGCTGCCGGTCAGCTTCGTCATCTACGCGATCGCCGTGGTGGGGGAGACCAACCGGGCGCCCTTCGACCTCCCCGAGGCCGAGAGCGAGCTGGTCGGTGGCTTCCACACCGAGTACTCGTCGCTCAAGTTCGCCCTGTTCTTCCTCGCCGAGTACATCAACATGGTCACCGTCTCCGCCCTCGCCGCCACGCTGTTCCTCGGTGGCTGGCGGGCGCCGTGGCCGCTGTCGATCTGGGACGGCGCGAACTCCGGCTGGTGGCCACTGCTGTGGTTCTTCCTCAAGGTCGTCGCCGCGCTGTTCGTCTTCATCTGGCTGCGCGGCACGCTGCCCCGGCTGCGCTACGACCAGTTCATGCGCTTCGGGTGGAAGGTCCTGGTCCCGGTCGCGCTGGTCTGGATCCTCGCGGTCGCGACGATGCGCACCGTCTCCCGCGAGGCCGACCTCTCCACCGGCCAGGTCGCCCTGTTCGTCGGCGTCCCGATCGCGCTCCTGGTGCTCGCCGGTCTGTGGCTGGCCGGCCGGGCCGGCACCCGCGACACCCGGATCGCGGCCGAGAAGGCCTCGGCCGGGGCCGTGCGGGCCACCGAGCCGGCGCCCGACCTGTTGCCGCCGGCCGGGCCGCGGCGGCGGCCGGCGCAGCGCAGCGGGCCCAGTCGCGCCGAAGGCGGGTTCCCGATCCCGCCGATGGACCTCGTCGTCCCGCCGTCCCCGCGGCTGCGGCGCGGCGAGCCGGTGGGAGCGGCCACGCGTACCGAGGGCGGGGTGGTCGCCACCGGCCGCCGCGGCAGCACCCGTTCCGATGTCCGGGAGGACGGCGATGCCTGACCAGAGCCCGACCAGCGGCAGCACCGAGCTCACCCGGGCGGCCCGCGGCGGCGAGGTCGAACGGGTGGGACAGCGACCCGGCTCGGCCCCCGCCGGCCGCCGCAGCCTGCTGCCCGCACCCGGACAGGGCTTCGGCGTCACCTTCGCGCAGATGTTCCGCAGGGTGACCACGGAGGAGTACCCCGAGGTCCCGAAGGTCACCAAGCCGCGCTACCACGGCCGGCACGTGCTCAACCGGCACCCCGACGGGCTGGAGAAGTGCGTCGGGTGCGAGCTCTGTGCCTGGGCGTGCCCGGCCGACGCCATCTACGTCGAGGGCGGGGACAACACCGAGGACGCCCGCTTCTCGCCGGGGGAGCGCTACGGCCGCGTCTACCAGATCAACTACCTGCGCTGCATCTTCTGCGGGCTGTGCATCGAGGCGTGTCCCACCCGGTCGCTGACCATGAGCAACGACTTCGAGCTCGCCGACGACAACCGGCAGGACCTGATCTTCACCAAGGAGCAGCTGATGGCCCCGCTGCTGCCCGGCATGGAGGCCCCGCCGCACGCCATGCGCCTGGGTGACGACGAGAAGGACTACTACCTGGCCGCCACACAGCGCGGGGAGCAGGCATGACCGCCCTGGCGGCGGCTGCCGACACGGGCGTGGCGCTGGGCACCGGCGAGGCCGTGGTCTTCTGGGTGCTGGCACCCGTGGCCCTCGCCGGGGCGCTGGGGATGGTGCTGTCCCGCAACGCCGTGCACTCGGCGTTGTGGCTGGTGACCACGATGCTGTCCCTGGGCGTGTTCTACGTCGTCCAGGAGGCGCCCTTCCTCGGCGCGGTGCAGATCATCGTCTACACCGGCGCCATCATGATCCTCTTCCTGTTCGTGCTGATGCTGGTCGGGCGCGACTCGTCGGACTCCGTGGTCGAGACGCTGCGTGGGCAGCGGGTGGCCGCGATCGTGCTCGGCCTCGGCTTCGCGGCCCTGTCCGGCGCAGGGATCGCCCGCGCCACGCAGGACCTCCCCGTGACCGGGCTGGCGGCGGTGCAGGGCGGTGACACCTCCAACGTCGAGGCGATCGCCGCCCTCCTGTACACCCGCTACCTGCTGGCCTTCGAGGTCACCGGGGCCCTGCTGATCGTCGCCGCGGTCGGCGCGCTCGTGCTCACCCACGTCGAGCGGGAGCCGGGCACCAAGCGTGGCCAGAAGGAGCTCTCGCAGGCGCGGTTCCTCACCGGCCGGCCGCAGACCCTGCCCGGCCCTGGCGTGTACGCCCGGGCGAACTCGGTCGCCGCCCCCGCCCTGCTGCCCGACGGGCGCCCGGCCGAGAGCAGCTTCGCCACCGGCATCGAGCCCCAGGAGGTCGACCAGATGCCGCGCCCCATCGGCCGCGAGCAGCTCGGCCAGCCGGACAACGCGCTCGGCACCCAGGACGGCGCGTCCGGAGGGGGGCAGCGATGACGATCGCCTACTACCTGGTGCTCGCCGCGATCCTGTTCACGATCGGGGCCGTCGGCGTGCTGGTGCGGCGCAACGCCATCGTCGTCTTCATGTGCGTCGAGCTGATGCTCAACGCGGTCAACCTCACGCTGATCACCTTCGCGCGGTCCACCGGCACGGTGGACGGCCAGATCATCGCGCTGTTCGTGATGGTCGTGGCCGCCGCCGAGGTCGTCATCGGCCTGGCGATCATCATGTCGATCTACCGGACCCGCCGTTCGGCGTCCGTCGACGACGCCAACCTGCTCAAGTACTGACGAGACGGGGACGCCGGACATGGACACCGTGCCTGCTGACGGGCTGCTCTCGGCCTCCTGGCTGCTCATCGCGCTGCCCCTCGCGGGTGCCGCGGTGCTGCTGCTCGGGGGCCGGCGCACCGACCGCTGGGGCCACCTGCTGGGCACCGGGACCGTGGTCGCCGCCTTCGTCCTGGCGCTGGCCTGCACCCTGCAGCTGGACGAGCGGCAGGTCGCGGTCGACCTGTTCACCTTCATCGACAGCGGCTCCCTCGACGTGCGGGCCGGGCTGCTGTTCGACCCGCTGTCGGCGGTCTTCGTCCTGCTCATCACCGGCGTCGGCGCGCTGATCCACGTCTACTCGATCGGCTACATGGCGCACGACCCGCGCCGCCGCCGGTTCTTCGCCTACCTGAACCTGTTCGTCGCGGCGATGCTGCTGCTGGTCCTCGGCGACAACTACGTCGCGCTCTACGTCGGGTGGGAGGGCGTGGGCCTGGCCTCCTACCTGCTCATCGCCTTCTGGCACGAGCGCCCGGCGGCGGCCACCGCCGCGAAGAAGGCGTTCATCATGAACCGGGTCGGCGACGTCGGCCTGGCCCTGGCGATCTTCGTGATGTTCGCCCAGCTCGGCACGGTCACCTACGAGGGTGTCTTCGGGTCCGTCGGGCTGCTGGCCGGCGGCACGGTGACCGCGATCGGCCTGCTGCTGCTCCTCGGCGCGTGCGGCAAGTCCGGCCAGTTCCCGCTGCAGGCGTGGCTGCCCGACGCCATGGAGGGCCCGACGCCGGTCTCGGCCCTCATCCACGCGGCGACGATGGTCACCGCCGGCGTCTACCTGATCGCCCGGTCGGCGCCGATCTACGACCTGACGGAGACGGCGCGGACCGTCGTCCTCGCCGTCGGCGCGGTCACCCTGCTGATCGGCGCGATCGCCGGCTGTGCCTACGACGACATCAAGAAGGTGTTGGCCTACTCGACGGTCAGCCAGATCGGCTACATGTTCCTGGCCGTCGGGCTCGGGCCGGTCGGCTACGCCGCGGCCATCGCCCACCTGCTCGCCCACGGCTTCTTCAAGGCCGGCCTGTTCCTCGGGGCCGGGTCGGTCATGCACGCCATGGACGACCAGGTGGACATGCGACGGTTCGGTGGGCTGGCCCGGAAGCTGCCGGTCACGTTCGTCACCTTCGGCCTGGGCTACCTCGCGCTGATCGGGTTCCCGTTCCTGTCCGGCTACTGGACCAAGGACGCGATCATCGAGGCCGCGCTGGACCACGGCGGGGCCTGGGGCTGGGTGCTCGGCGGAGTCGCCGTCCTCGGTGCCGGGCTGACCGCCTTCTACATGACCCGGCTGATGCTGATGACCTTCTTCGGCCGGGCGCGGTGGGCGCCCTCGGCGCCCGGGCGGCCCACCCCGCACCCGCACGAGTCCCCGTCGGTGATGACCTCGCCGATGGTGGTGCTCGCCATCGGGTCGGTGGCGGCCGGCTTCCTGCTCGTGCAGGCCTTCCCCCTCGACGAGTGGCTGACCCCGGTGTTCGGCGAGCCCGAGGAGGCCGAGCACGTGGTCGCGCCGGCGCTCGTGGGCATCGTCGTCACCGCGGTGATGGCGCTCGGCGTGCTGGCCGCGTGGCTGTTCGTCGGCCGCCGCGAGGTGCCGGCGGTGGCGCCCGAGCGGGTCTCGGTGGTCACCCGGGCCGCCCGCAAGGCGCTCTAC
This sequence comes from Trujillonella endophytica, assembly GCF_019799905.1. Classification (GTDB taxonomy): domain Bacteria; phylum Actinomycetota; class Actinomycetes; order Mycobacteriales; family Geodermatophilaceae; genus Trujillonella; species Trujillonella endophyticus_A. Next base: position 744,921 of record NZ_JABGCI010000001.1, read on the forward strand.
GCCGACACGATCAACGAGTCGCTGTTCATGCGGCCCGGACAGTGGCTCACCCGGGCGCTGGTGTGGGTGGACAACCGGGGCGTGGACGGCGCGGTGAACGGGATGGCCGCCGCCCTGGGTGGCTCGTCGTCCCGGCTGGGCCGCACGCAGACCGGGTTCGTCCGTACCTACGCGCTGGGGATGCTCGGCGGCGCGGTGCTGGTCGCCGGTGCACTGCTGGCGGTGACGGCGGGATGACCAGGCAGCAGAACCCCGGAGAGGTGTCCGAACAGTGAGCGGCCGAGACGAAGCCTGCGGAGTCGACCAGTGAACTCGTTCCCGTTCCTGCTGCTGATGATCGTGGTGCCCGCGGTCGGGGCGGCCGTCGTCGCGGCGCTCCCGCGCGGCCGTGACCTGCTGGCCAAGCAGATCGCCCTCGGCGTCAGCCTCGTCGTGCTGCTGCTCGCGGTGCTGGCCACCGTGGCGTTCGACACCGACGGCGACCGGTTCCAACTGACCAGCTCCGTGTCCTGGATCGACGACTTCGGCGTCTCCTTCGCCCTGGGGGTCGACGGCATCGCCCTGGTGATGCTGCTGCTGGTGGGCGTCCTCGTCCCGGTGGTCATCGGCGCCTCGTGGGACGACGAGCCGGTCGGGAACCGGTCGATGACCGTCTTCTTCGCCTGGATCCTGCTGCTCGAGGCGATGATGGTCGGGGTCTTCGCCGCGACCGACGTCTTCCTGTTCTACGTCTTCTTCGAGGCGATGCTCGTCCCGATGTACTTCCTGATCGGCAGCTTCGGCGGGCCGCGACGGCAGTACGCGGCGGTGAAGTTCTTCCTCTACAGCCTGGTCGGCGGCCTGATCATGCTGGCCGCGGTGATCGGCCTGTACGTCGTGAGCGCGAACCAGGGCGAGGGCAGCTTCGCCTTCGAGGTGCTCAACGCCATCGACATCGACCCCGACGTGCAGAAGCTGCTGTTCCTCGGCTTCTTCGTCGCCTTCGCGATCAAGGCGCCGCTGGTCCCGTTCCACACCTGGCTGCCCGATGCCGGTGCCGAGGCGCCGGTCGGGGGAGCGGTGCTGCTGGTCGGCGTCCTCGACAAGGTCGGGACCTTCGGCTTCCTGCGCTACTGCCTGCCGCTGTTCCCCGACGCCTCCCGCGACTTCGCCCCGTACGTGCTCGTCCTCGCCGTCGCCGGGGTGCTGTACGCAGCACTGCTGGCGATGGGGCAGAGCGACATGAAGCGGCTGGTGTCCTACACCTCGGTCGCGCACTTCGGGTTCATCGCGCTGGGGATCTTCGCCTTCACCACCGAGGCCGGCACCGGCGCGGTGCTGTACATGGTCAACCACGGGATCGCGACCGGCCTGCTGTTCCTGGTCGTCGGCATGCTGATAGCCCGCGGTGGCTCCCGGCGGATCGCCGACTACGGCGGGGTGGCGGCGCAGGCCCCGGTGCTGGCCGGGGTCTTCCTGATCGCGGGTCTCGCGTCGCTGGCGCTGCCGGGCACCAACAGCTTCGTCAGCGAGTTCCTCGTGCTCGTCGGCTCGTTCCCGACCCGGCCGGTGTTCACCATCCTGGCCACCGTCGGCATCATCCTGGCCGCGCTCTACGTGCTGCTCATGTACCAGCGCACCATGCACGGCCCCGTGCGCGGGCTGATGGACGGGCAGGGCCTGACGACGCCGGGCACGGGGGAGCCGACCGCCCCCGCCGGCTCCTCCGGGGCCACGTCCGCCACGGCGACGGCCACGGCCACGGCGACGGCGACGGCGACGGCGACGGCCACCGAGACCGTCACCAGCGCCCGGTGGATGCCCGACCTGAGCCGCCGGGAGATCGCCGTCGCCGCGCCCCTCGTGGCGCTGATCATCGCGCTGGGCGTGTACCCCCAGCCGCTCATCGACCTGATCGAGCCCGCCGTCGCCGCCACGGTCGACGACGTCGGCGGCGACCCCGGCGGGACGGTGCCCGAGATCGGGACGAACGGCGCCGACACCAGCGGTGCCGAGACTGAGGCGGGGAACTGATGATCGAGGCACCGGACCTCTCGTACGCGGCGCTGGCGCCGCTGCTGTTCCTGTTCGGCGCGGCCTGCGTCGGGGTGCTCGTCGAGGCGTTCGCACCCCGCGAGGCCCGCCACCCGGCGCAGGTCGCCGTCGCGCTCGTCGGCACCGTGGGCGGGCTCGTCAGCGCGATCCTGCTCGCCGCCACCCGCGACCTGTCCGGCGACGGCGCCGAGGTGACCGCCGACGGAGCCCTGGCCGTCGACGGGGCCGGGATCTTCCTGCAGGCGACCATCGCCGGTCTCGGTGCGCTGTCGATCCTGCTGTTCGCCGAGCGCTCCCTGGACCCGGCCCGGTCGTCGTTCGTCGCCTCCGCCGCCGTCCCCGCCGGCAGTCCCCGCGACCGCGAGCTGCTGACGGCGGACCGCGTGCAGACCGAGGTGTACCCGCTGGCGACCTTCGCCATCGGCGGCATGATGCTGTTCGTCGCGGCCAACGACCTGCTGGTCATGTTCATCGCGCTCGAGGTGCTCAGCCTCCCGCTGTACCTCATCTGCGGGCTGGCCCGCCGCCGCCGGCTGCTGTCCCAGGAGGCGGCGGTCAAGTACTTCCTGCTGGGCGCCTTCGCCTCCGCCTTCTTCCTCTACGGCCTCGCGCTGGTCTACGGCGCCACCGGCAGCGTCCGGCTGTCGACCATCTCGGAGTCGGTGACCACCGGCGGCGGGGACACCCTCCTCGTCCTGGGCCTGGCCCTGCTGATCGTCGGGCTGATGTTCAAGGCCAGCGTCGCGCCGTTCCACACCTGGACGCCGGACGTGTACCAGGGCGCGCCCACGCCGGTCACGGCCTTCATGGCCGCGTGCACGAAGGTCGCCGCCTTCGGCGCGATAATGCGGCTGCTCTACGTCGGCTTCGGCACCGACGAGTGGACCTGGCGGCCGCTGGTCTACGGCATCGCGATCGTGTCGATGATCGTGGGCGCCGTCCTCGGGCTGACCCAGACCGACCTCAAGCGGATGCTGGCGTACTCCTCGATCGCGCACGCGGGGTTCCTGCTCACCGGCGTGCTCGGCTTCGACGCGACCGGCGACAGCCCGGGCCTGGCGGCCACGCTGTTCTACCTGCTCGTCTACGGGCTCACGACGCTGGGCGCCTTCGCCGTCCTCACCATGATCCGGGACGGCGACGGTGAGGCCACGCACCTGTCGCAGTGGGCCGGCCTGGCCCAGCGGGCGCCCGTGGTGGCGGCGGTGATGACGCTGTTCCTCCTGGCGCTGGCCGGGATCCCGCTCACGAGCGGCTTCACCGGCAAGTTCGCCGTCTTCCGGGCGGCCATCGACGACGGGGCCTGGCCGCTGGCCGTGGTCGCGCTCCTGGCCAGCGCCGTGGCGGCGTTCTTCTACCTGAGGGTCGTCGTCCTCATGTACTTCTCCGAGCCCCTGGCCGACGGCCCGACGGTCGGCGTCCCCGGCCTGCCCACGACGATCGTGCTCGCGGTGACCGCCGCCGCCACCCTCGTCCTGGGGATCGTGCCCGGGTCGGTGCTCGATCTCGCAGGCCAGGCGGCTAACCTCGTCGGTTGATGACCGGAGCCAACGCCGCAGTCGACGGATCGCCACCCGCTGAGGTCTGGCACCGCGGCTCCGCCCCGGCGTCCACGATCGGCGCCTGGCTGCCCGAGGGCGCCCTCGGCGACGCCCTCGCCGAGGGCCTGACCCGGGTGGAGACGGCCCTCACGGCGTCCGTCGACAGCCCGCACCCGTTCGTCCGGGAGGCCGCCGCGCACCTCATGGCCGCCGGCGGCAAGCGCTTCCGGCCCATGCTGGCGCTCCTGGCCGCTCAGCTCGGCGACCCGACGGCGCGGGGGGTCACCGAGTCGGCGGTCGTCTGCGAGCTCACCCACCTGGCGACGCTGTACCACGACGACGTCATGGACGAGGCCGCCGTGCGCCGCGGGGCGCCCAGCGCCAACACCCGCTGGAGCAACAGCGTCGCCATCCTCACCGGCGACTTCCTCTTCGCCCGCGCCTCGGACCTGCTGGCCGACCTCGGTCCCGAGGCCGTGCGCGTGCAGGCCCGGACGTTCGAGCGGCTGGTCACCGGGCAGATCCGCGAGACCGTCGGCCCCGGGCCCGACGACGACCCGGTCGACCACTACCTGCAGGTGCTGGCCGACAAGACCGGCTCGCTGGTGGCCACCTCCGCTCGGTTCGGTGCCTCCTTCGCCGGGCTGGACGCCGGCCTCGTCGAGTCGCTGACCGCCTTCGGCGAGGAGGTCGGGGTCGCCTTCCAGCTCTCCGACGACCTGCTCGACATCGTCAGCGAGGGCGGGGCGTCCGGGAAGTCGCCCGGCACCGACCTGCGCGAGGGCATCGCCACCCTGCCGGTGCTGTTCGTCCTCGCCGGCGACGACCCCGCCGAGGACCGGCTGCGCGCGCTCGTCGCCGCCCCGGTGAACGACGACGCAGAGCACGCCGAGGCGCTGGCCCTGCTGCGGTCCTCGGCGTCCCTGGAGCGCGCCACGCAGGTGCTGGGGGAGTACGCCGACCGTGCCCGCGCCCGGCTCGCCGAGGTCCCGGCGGGCGAGGTCCGCGAGGCGCTGTCGGCCCTCTGCGACTACGTGGTGACGCGCACCAGCTGACCAGCGGCAGGGATGCTGGGGAGGTGCCCGCTCCCCGCCTCCTGCCGACCGTCCTCTGCGCCGCCCTGCTGAGCGCCTGCGGTGCCTCCGGCGACGGCGACGGCGGGGGCGGGGGCGGGACCGGCGCCACGCCGACGGACGCGCCCGAGCTGCGCGTCACCGTCGTCGCCGACGGGCTGGACCACCCGTGGGACGTCGCCCAGGCCCCCGACGGCACCCTCCTGGTCGACGAGCGGGCCGGCGGGCTGACGGCGGTGCTGCCCGACGGCACGGTGCGCGAGGTCGCGGCCGACTTCGACGACCTCTTCGCCGACGGCGAGACCGGCCTGATGGGACTGGCGCTGGACCCCGCGTTCGACCGGAACCGCCGCTTCTACACCTGCCAGGGCACGCGGGACGCCGGGCCGGCGATCGAGGTCCTCGCCTGGAGGATGGCCGCCGACTGGTCCGCGGCCACCCGGGTCGCCGACCCGCTCATCGGCGGGATCCCCGTGAACGAGGCGTCCGGCCGGCACGGCGGCTGCCGGGTGGAGTTCGCCGCCGACGGCGCACTGCTCGTGGGCACCGGCGACAACGCCGTCGGCACCAACCCCCAGGACCTCGGCACCCTGGCGGGCAAGGTCCTCCGGGCCGATCCCGCGACCGGCGCGGCCCTCCCCGACAACCCCTTCGCCGGCCCCGGCGACGGCGCGCAGGACCTCGTCTGGACCTACGGGCACCGCAACGTGCAGGGGCTGGCGGTCCGGCCCGGCAGCGGGCAGGTGTTCTCCGTCGAGCACGGCCCGGACCGGGACGACGAGGTGAACCTCCTGCAGCCGGGCGCCAACCACGGCTGGGACCCCGACGGCGACGGCAGCTACGACGAGAGCGTCCCCATGACCGATCCCGACATCCCGGGAGCGGTCGCCGCGGTGTGGAGCTCCGGCAACCCGACCATCGCCACCTCGGGCGCCACGTTCCTGGCCGGCGCGGACTGGGGCAGCTACGACGGGCTGCTCGTCGTCGGCGTGCAGAAGGACACCGGCCTGCTGGCGCTGCGGCTCGACGAGGAGGGCCGGCTGGTGGAGCAGTTCCGCGTCCCCGAGCTCGAGGACCGGTACGGCCGCCTGCGCACTCCGCAGCTGGGCACCGACGGCGCCCTCTACGTCACCACCGACAACGGCGACGGCGAGGACCAGCTCCTCCGCGTCGAGCCGGCCTGAGTCAGCCCCGGGGCGCGGTCAGCTCGAGCGCGATGCCGTCGGGGTCCCGGAAGTTCAGCACGAGCGCGTAGTCGGTCTCCTCGGTCGGGGTGAACCGGGCACCGCGCTGGGCGAGCCGCCGCTCCACGTCGTCCAGGTCGGCCCGGGTGCAACCGAACGACAGGTGGTCCAGCCCGGGTGCGCGCTCGTCGAACGCCGGCGCTGCCGACTCGGAGTGCCGGCGGAGGACGAGGACGGTCCCGTCGGGCAGCTGCCCGTAGACGAAGGCCGTGGTGGCCGTCGCCCCGTCCTGCAGGGGCGTCCAGTCGAGGACGGCCGAGTACCACTCGCGGCTGACGTTCAGGTCGGAGACGGTCAGTCCGACGTGGGAGATCCCGGCGATGGCCATCGGGTGATCCTGTCGGCCCCGGGCGGGCAGGGGAAGCCCGACGTCCGCCTGCTGAGACGACGCAGGGCCCGTCCCCCCCGAGGGGACGGGCCCTGCCTGTGCCGTGTGTCAGGCGCTGACGGTCCAGGTGTCGTTCCCGCCGAGGATCGCGTCGAGGTCGTCGCTGCCCTGGGCCGCGGCGACGTCCAGCTGCTCGGCCATCATCCGGTCGTACGTCGCCTTCTGCACGGAGCGGAAGACGCCCATCGGCGTGTACCGGAGGTCCTGGCTGGAGAGCCGGGACAGCGCGTACGCGTAGGACGAGTCCTCCCGGTGCGCGTCGTGGACGACGATCTGGGACGCGTCGACCTGGTTGGTCTCGGCGATCCGGAGTCCGCCGAAGTCGTCGCGGACGACGCACGCGGCGCCGTCGGGCCCGAAGACCAGCGGCTCACCGTGGACCAGCGGGATCGACCACTGGGTGCCCGTGGTCGGGTCCTTGAGCAGGTCGAACGCGCCGTCGTTGAAGATGTTGCAGTTCTGGTAGATCTCCACCAGCGCGGTGCCCTGGTGCTCCGCGGCCTGGCGGAGCACGTCGGTCAGGCCCTTGCGGTCGGAGTCCATGGCGCGGCCGACGAAGGTGGCCTCCGCGCCGATGGCCAGCGAGACCGGGTTGAACGGGTGGTCCAGCGACCCCATCGGCGTGGACTTGGTGACCTTGCCGACCTCGGAGGTGGGCGAGTACTGGCCCTTGGTCAGCCCGTAGATCCGGTTGTTGAACAGCAGGATCGTGATGTTGACGTTGCGGCGCAGCGCGTGGATCAGGTGGTTGCCGCCGATGGACAGCGAGTCGCCGTCACCGGTCACGACCCACACCGAGAGATCGGGACGCGAGACGGCCAGGCCGGTGGCGATCGCCGGGGCGCGGCCGTGGATCGAGTGCATCCCGTAGGTGTTCATGTAGTACGGGAACCGGGAGGAGCAGCCGATCCCGGACACGATGACCATGTCCTCGCGGGCGATGCCGAGGCTGGGCAGGAAGCTCTGGACCGCGTTGAGGATGACGTAGTCACCGCACCCGGGGCACCAGCGGACCTCCTGGTCGGTCTTGAAGTCCTTGGCCTTGAGGGCCGTCTGCTTCTCGCCCTGGGTGCTGACCGACGCGGCGATCGCGGCGTCGATGGGGTTCGACGTGGGCATGCCGAGGTCGTGCACGTGATCGGTGGTGCTCATTCCCCGCCTCCGGTGGGGTCGGCGGCCAGAGGTGCGCCGCTGGTGGAGTCGATGACGTCCTGGATCACCGCGGCGAGCTCGGCGGCCCGGAAGGGCAGCCCGCGCACCTGGGTGTGGCTCTGGACGTCGACGAGGTACTTCGCGCGCAGGAGCAGCGCGAGCTGCCCGAGGTTCATCTCGGGGCAGATGACCCGGTCGTAGCGGGCCAGGACCTCGCCGAGGTCCGCCGGGAACGGGTTGAGGTGCCGCAGGTGGATCTGGGCCACCTGGCGGCCCGAGCGGCGGACCCGGCGGACGCCGGCACCGATGGGCCCGTAGGTCGAGCCCCAGCCGATGACCGCGACCTTGGCGTCGCCAGTGGGGTCGTCGACGTCGGTGGGCCCGATCGACGCGGCGATCCCGTCGATCTTCGCCTGACGCGTGCGCGTCATGAAGTCGTGGTTCTCCGGGTCGTAGGAGATGTTGCCGGTCCTGTCGGCCTTCTCCAGCCCGCCGATGCGGTGCTGCATGCCCGCCGTCCCGGGGATGGCCCACGGCCGGGCCAGGGTCTCCGGGTCGCGCAGGTAGGGGAGGAACTCGCCGTCCTCGCCGTTGGGCTCGGTGGCGAAGTCCACCGTTCCGGTGAGGTCGGGCAGGTCCTCGGCGGCCGGCACCGCCCACGGCTCGGCGCCGTTGGCGAGGTAGCCGTCGGACAGCAGCATCACCGGGGTGCGGTAGGTGATGGCGATCCGGGCGGCCTCGATGGCGGCGTCGAAGCAGTCACCGGGGGAACGGGGCGCGATGACCGCCAGCGGGGCCTCGCCATTGCGGCCGAACATGGCCTGCAGCAGGTCCGACTGCTCGGTCTTGGTCGGCAGGCCGGTGGAGGGGCCGCCGCGCTGGACGTCCACGACGATCAGCGGCAGCTCGGTCATGATCGCCAGGGCCAGCGCCTCGGACTTCAGCGAGACGCCGGGACCGGACGTCGTCGTGACCCCGAGCGCGCCGCCGAACGAGGCGCCGATCGCCGAGGCGATGCCGGCGATCTCGTCCTCGGCCTGGAACGTCCGGATGCCGAAGGCCTTGTGCTTGGAGAGCTCGTGGAGGATGTCCGACGCCGGGGTGATCGGGTAGGCGCCCAGGAACAGGGGCAGACCCGAGCGCTTGGCGGCGGCGACGAGACCCAGCGACAGCGCCTGGTTGCCGGAGATGTTGCGGTACTTGCCCGGGGCCATGGGAGCGGGCTTGATCTCGTAGGAGACCGCGAACGCCTCGGTGGTCTCGCCGTAGTTGTAGCCGGCCCGGAACGCGGCGATGTTGGCCGCGGCGATCTCGGGCTTGCGGCGGAACTGGCGCTCGAGGAAGCGGACCGTGCCCTCGGTCGGCCGGTGGTACATCCACGACAGCAGGCCGAGCGTGAACATGTTCTTGCTCCGCTCGGCCTCCTTCTTGCCCAGGCCGGAGTCGGCGAGCGCGTCCAGCGTCATGCTGGTCAGCGGCACGCTCACGGTCTGCCAGCTCTCGAGGGACCCGTCCTCGAGCGGGTTGGCCGCGTACCCGACCTTCGCCAGGTTGCGCGGCGTGAACTCGTCGGAGTCGACGATGAGCAGGCCACCACCGGGGAGGTCGGCGAGGTTGGCCTTCAGAGCCGCCGGGTTCATGGCGACGAGGACGTCGGGGGCGTCGCCCGGCGTCATGATGTCGTGGTCGGCGAAGTGCAGCTGGAAGGAGCTGACCCCCGGCAGGGTGCCCGTCGGCGCCCGGATCTCCGCGGGGAAGTTGGGCAGCGTCGACAGGTCGTTGCCGAAGGATGCGGTCTCGCTGGTGAAGCGGTTGCCGGTCAGCTGCATCCCGTCGCCGGAGTCACCGGCGAGCCGGATCACCACGCGGTCCAGTTCGACGACGCTCTTCACGAAGCCGCCAGGTGCAGAGCTGCCCGCGGTCACAGCCGGGTCGGTCGCAGTCATCAGTGATCTACCTCCACCGGACGAGGTTACGTGTGTGTGAATGAACAGGGGTGTGGAATCGCACACTTCGGGGTGCCCTGTCACGCATGGCGAGATCCTGTCACGCAGATCGAGACGGTGAGCATGTCTTGGGCGCGCTTTACGTACTGAACACGTTCCACGAACCTGTCATTCCCTCCCGCGTCGAGCGGTCCGGCGCCGGCCCCGGGCGGGGAACGGCGTTCCGGGGGCCCGCGTTGAGCGGGCGTGCACCGCTGGAACAACGCGCTGAAGACGGCCCTGCTGCTGGGCCTGATGGGCGGGCTCATCCTCCTCGCGGGCGCGCTCATCGGCGGTCGAGGGGGACTGCTCGTCGCCCTCGTGATCGCCCTTGCCGTGAACGGGTTCGCCTACTTCAACTCCGACAAGCTGGCGCTGCGGTCGATGCGGGCGTTCCCGGTGACCGAGACCCAGGCCCCGCAGCTGTACGCGATCGTCCGGGAGCTGGCGACGGAGGCCCGCCAGCCCGTGCCCCGCCTGTACGTCAGCCCCACGGACCAGCCCAACGCGTTCGCCACCGGGCGCAACCCGCGCAACGCCGCCGTCTGCTGCACGCAGGGCATCCTCGAGCTGCTCGACCGCCGGGAGCTGCGCGGCGTCCTGGCCCACGAGCTCTCCCACGTCTACAACCGGGACATCCTGATCAGCTCGGTCGCGGGCGCGATGGCCACCGTGATCACGTACCTGGCCCACATGGCGATGTTCGCCTCCCTGTTCGGCGGCCGGTCCGACGACGACCGCGGGGGTGGCAACGCCCTCGGGGCGCTGCTGCTGGTCTTCCTCGGTCCGGTCGCGGCCGGGCTCGTGCGGATGGCGGTCAGCCGCAGCCGCGAGTACCAGGCCGACGCGACCGGCGCGCAGCTCTCCCAGGACCCCCTGGCCCTCGCCTCGGCACTGCGCAAGATCGAGCGCGGGGCGACCACCCGCCCGCTGCCCCAGGACGACCGGCTGGTCACCCAGAGCCACCTGATGATCGCCAACCCGTTCCGTGGCTCGGGGCTGGCGTCCCTGTTCTCCACCCACCCGCCCATGGCCGAGCGGATCGCCCGGCTCGAGCAGCTGGCCCGGGACCGCGGCCAGTCCTGACCGCGGCGCCACCTACGCTCCCGCGAGGACGACGGGAGGAGCGGAGTGCGGTACGTGGCGGTGGGGGACAGCTTCACCGAGGGGGTCGGGGACGAGCTGGGGGACGGCGCCGTCCGGGGGTGGGCCGACCTGGTCGCCGGCGGACTCGCCGCCGCCACCGAGGGGCCGGTCGCCTACGCCAACCTCGCCGTCCGGGGCCGGCTGCTGGAGCCGATCGCGACCGAGCAGGTACCCGCGGCGCTCGCGCTCGACCCGGCACCCACGCTGCTGACCTTCAACGGGGGCGGCAACGACATCATGCGGCCCGGCGTCGACCCGCGGCGGCTGCTGGAGCTCACCGAGCAGGCGGTACGCCGGGTGGTGGACGCCGGCGTGCGGCTGGTCCTGATCAGCGGGGCCGACCCGTCCGGCAGGCTGCCCTTCGGGCGGACGATGCGCCGGCGCGCCGCGCAGCTCACCGACGCCCTCGAGGAGCTGGCGGCGCGCCACGAGGTGACCTTCGTGAACGCCTTCGCCGACACCGAGCTCCACCGGGCCGCCTACTGGTCGCCCGACCGGCTCCACCTCGGGTCGGCCGGCCACCGCCGGGTCGCCTCCCTGGTGCTGGCGGCGCTCGACCACGACGTCGCCGCGGCTGCCGTCGACCCGGCGCCGGACGCGCCACGCCGCGCCCTGGCCGAGGCCCGCTACTACCGGGAGCACGTGCTGCCCTGGGTCGGCCGGCACCTGCGCGGCCGCTCGTCCGGGGACGCGCGCACCGGCAAGCACCTGGACTGGGTGGACGTCACGCCCGTGCCCGTGGACGCCGCGCCGCTGGCCTGACCCGGTGGGTCCCCGTCCGGGCACCCACCGGCGGGGGGTCAGCGGTAGTTGTCGAACTGCAGCGCCACGTCGAGGTCGGCGCCGCGCAGCAGCTGCTGCACCGCCTGCAGGTCGTCGCGCTTCTTGCCGGTCACCCGCAGCTGGTCGCCCTGGATCTGCGCCTGGACGCCCTTGGGGCCCTCGTCCCGGATCATCTTGGCGATCTTCTTGGCGACGTCGGACTCGATGCCCTGCTTGATCCGCGCCGAGATCTTGTACGACTTGCCCGAGGACTGCGGCTCGTCGGCGTCGAGGACCTTCAGCGAGATGTTCCGCTTGATCAGCTTCTCCTTGAACACCTCCAGGGCGGCGCTGACCCGCTCCTCGGTGTCGGCGGTGAGGGTGACCCCCTCCTCGCCGGCCCAGGCGATGGAGGCGTTGGTGCCGCGGAAGTCGAAGCGCTGGGACAACTCCTTCCCCGCCTGGTTGAGTGCGTTGTCGACCTCCTGGCGGTCGACCTTGCTGACGACGTCGAAGGACGAGTCGGCCACGTCCCCTCCTTCCTCCTGCGGGTGCGCCGTCGGCCGGTGGGGTCCGGCGGACGGGCGCGGCCCGTCTTGTAGTCTCTTCCCGGTACCACCACGGCGGGTTGCCCGAGTGGCCAATGGGAGCGGACTGTAAATCCGTCGGCTTAGCCTACGAAGGTTCGAATCCTTCACCCGCCACCGGTACGTCAACGGCCCCCGACCTCCAGGTCGGGGGCCGTTCGCCTTCCCCGGCCCGGTCGCCCGCTCAGGGGACGGTCGGCGCCCGGGCACCGGCGACCGCGGTGCGCTCCAGCGGCCGGCCGCCCAGGAAGAGCCAGCCGAAGGCGATGTCCACCTGCCGGGTGCAGCGCACCGTGACCTCCGTGCCGTCGGTCTCGGCGGACCAGGAGTCCAGCTCGTCGCCGCCGGTGGCGAGCGAGTCGGCGACCGCGGCCTGCGCGCCGGCCCGGGTCAGCGGCAGCGCGCCGCCGTCGATCCCGGCGGTGTAGACGACGGCCTCGTCGGCCTGGTTCGCCGCGGCCAGGGCGGCCGCGTCGCACACCGCCTGGACCTCCTGCTGCTCGAGGAACGCGTCCGAGGCGGCGACGGCGCCCAGGGCCATGAGCGCGGCGACGAGCCAGCAGACGAGGACGAGAGGCAGCGACGACCCGCGTTCGGACGTCGACCGGTCAGTCTCCCGCACGCCGCGGAGGGTAGATCGCCGTCCACGGCCTGTGGACGCCGCTGGGGACGGGTGTGGACGGGTGTGGACGGCGTCAGCCGATCTGCGGCCGGCCAGGGGGGCGCCTGTGGACGGCGCGCCAGATCCCAAAGACCCCGTTCGCCCCACGATCGGGTGACCGAGCAGCGATCTTGTGTGACACACCGTGACGACATAACGGTTCGTCACGCTGTCGTGATCGTCGGTGCTTGCCCCGAACGAGTGACGGGAAGCAATGTCCCGGGTGCGGTCCGTACACCGAATGACGCTCTGTCCCCGCGCCCCGGGTGCCAGCCCGCATCGAAGAGAGCCAGTTCTTCATGCCTGAGGAGGCGTCATGAGCAGCACGGTCACGACTCGCGGTACGCAGTGGGGTCGCGGGACCCAGTGGGGTCGCGGTACGCAGTGGGGTCGCGGGACCCAGTGGGGTCGCGGCACCCAGTGGGGCCGCTGACCTGAGGCCGGGGGCAGCCCGGGGAACCGGCTGCCCCCTCCTTCGGGTGGGGTGGTGTCGCGCGCGGCGCGGACCACCCCCGTCAGACTGTTAGCCTCGCGCCGCCTTCTTCCCCATCTCGAGAGCGGTGGCCGTGGCCGATCGTGCGACGAGCGCGGCCCTCTCCTGGCCGTCGCTCCGACGACCCGGCGTCGCCGCGCTGGCCGGCATCCCCCTGGCCGCGCCGTTCCTCTTCCACCTCGCCGACGACGCGGCCCGCAGCGTGTCCCCGTGGGAGGTCCTGGGTCTCTGCCTGGCCTTCTTCGCCGCCGAGTCGATCCGCCTCACCATCGAGGTGCGGTCGCACACCTTCCAGTGCTCCGGCAGCGAGACGGTCCTGGTCCTCGCGCTGGTCGAGGTCGGCGGCCTCTGGACCGCCTTCGCGTGGGCGGCCGCGCTGACCGTGCTCTACGCCCGGCAGCGCCTGGCGCTGCCGAAGACGGTCTTCAACGTCGCGGTGTCCGTCGTGCAGGTCGGGGTCGCCGTCCTGCTCCTCGAGGTCCTCCCGGTGGGGTCGCTGACCGACCCGGTCACCTGGTTCTGCTACCTCCTGGCGGTCCTGCCGGCCGCCGCCGTGGGCACGCTGCTCATCGTCGGGGCGATCACCCTCACCCAGGGCTATCCCGGTCACGCGATGCTGACCCAGCTCTTCGTCCCTGCCCTCGTGGTCTACCCGGTCTCCGTCGTCGTCGGCCTGGTCACCGCGCTGCTGGTCGACCGGACGGCGTGGGCGTGGCTGCTCCTCGTCCCGGTCCTGCTGGTGCTCGGGCTGCTCTACCGCCGGTTCGCGCTCGTGACGCGGGAGCGGGAGAGCCTCGAGCGGGTCTACGACTTCGCCCGCCGGGTGGAGAGCCTGAGCCAGGACGACACCGGCACCCGCGAGCTCGTCGCCGCGGTCCGCGAGCTCCTCAACGCCGAGCGCGTGGCGCTGTGGCTGCCGCCCTACCTGGACGAGGGGCCCCGGCTCGTCGTCGACGCGGAGGACGGCGCCGCCTGGTACGACGGCCCCGGTGACCCCGAGGACCTGGTGCGCCGCCGGGCCGTGGCGCCCGGTGTCGACGGTCCGGTCCTCCTGTCCGCCGTCCGGGCCGACCCGGCCGAACTCGCGGCCCTCGCGCGGCGGGGCGCCGTGGAGGTGCTCGGCGCGCCGATCACGACCGCGGCCGGCGAGCCGGGCTACCTGGAGGTCTGCGACCGGCGGGCCGACACCGTCAACTTCGCCGCCGGCGACCGTGCCGCGCTGGAGTCGATGCTCACCCACGTCAACGCGGCCATCCGGCAGCAGCAGCTGCTGGTCCAGATCCGCTACGACGCCGACCACGACCGGCTCACCGGCCTGCCCAACCGGCAGCGGCTGGTCGCCGAGATCGACGAGCTGCTGGGCAGCGACCCGGCCTCCACCCGCGCCGGGCTGATCCTGGCCTCCCTGGCCAACCACACCGAGATCGTCGACACGCTGGGGCACGCGGCCAGCGACGAGCTCCTGCTGGTGACGGCGGGCCTGCTGCGCGAGCACGCCCCCGCGCAGGCCGTCCTGGCCCGCATGGAGGGCGAGCAGTTCGCCGTCCTGCTGCCCGGGCTGTCCCTGGCCGCGACCGAGCGGGCCGCCCGACGGCTGCGCGAGGCGACCTCCACGCGGGCGCGGGTGGCCGGGCTGGACCTCGAGGTCTCGCTCACCATCGGCGTCGCCGCGGCCCCCGTGCACGGGACCGACTCCGGGACGCTGATGCAGCGGGCCGACGTCGCGCTGCTCGCCGGTGCCGCCGGGAAGGGCGTCGCCAGCTACCACCCGGTCCTCGACCAGCAGAGCCTGCGCCGGCTCCAGCTGGGCACGGAGATCGAGCAGGCCATGGCCGAGGGCCAGATCACCGTGGTGTTCCAGCCGATCATCGACGCCCGGACCTCCGACATCGTGTCCGTGGAGACGCTCGTGCGGTGGGCCCACCCGCGCTACGGCGCCGTGGCGCCGGACGAGTTCATCCACCTCGCCGAGCAGATCGGCCGGATCGGGGCGCTGACCGACCACGTCCTCGACCTCGCGCTGATCCGCTGCCGCAAGTGGCTGGACCAGGACATCTCGCTGTCGGTCTCGGTGAACCTCTCCGCCCGGTGCCTGACCGAGCCGGACCTCGTCGAGCGGGTGGAGCGCGCCCTGCGGCGGCACGGCGTGCCCGGCGAGCTGCTCATCCTCGAGCTCACCGAGGGCAGCGTGATCGACGACTCCGTCCGCAGCAGCACCGTCCTCGCCGACCTGCACGCCCTCGGGCTGCGGCTGTCGATGGACGACTTCGGCACGGGCTACTCGTCGCTGTCGCAGCTGCGCCAGCTGCCGATCGACGAGGTCAAGATCGACAAGTCATTCGTGCTCGGCATGTCCACCAGCCAGGGCGAGTCCTTCATCGCCCGGTCGATCATCGAGTTGGCGCACAACCTCGGCCTGCGGGTGGTCGCCGAGGGCGTGGAGGACGAGCTCACGCGCAACGCCCTCGCCGAGATGGGCTGCGACAAGCTGCAGGGCTTCCTGGTCAGCCGCCCGCTGCCCGACGACCGGCTGGAGGGCTGGCTGCTCGCCCGTGCCGGCGTGCGCTCGGCGGCTCCCGGGGCGACGCACCGCCGGCTGTTCGTCCGGGCCTGAGGAAGGACCTCCCTGCCCCCACCGCTCGCAGGCTCGCGGCGGGCCCCTGCAGGGAGGCCGAACGGGTCAGGTAGAGTTCTCCACGCCCACGCGGCACGCCCCTTTAGCTCAGTCGGCAGAGCGTCTCCATGGTAAGGAGAAGGTCTACGGTTCGATTCCGTAAAGGGGCTCGTAGCAATCAGTGACCACCGGTCCGGTCGTGAGACCGGACCGCACGGTCATCCCGGCGGTGTAGCTCAGCCTGGTAGAGCAAGCGGCTCATAATCGCTGTGTCACCGGTTCAAGTCCGGTCACCGCTACTCATGACGGACCCCGTCGCCGGGGTCCGTCGTCGTGCGAGCACCCTGCTCGCACCCGGGCCCGACGGCCCGCCCGACAAGGCTGGGAGAGCACCCCATGGCAGCCACCGACGTCCGTCCGAAGATCACCCTGGCCTGCCAGGAGTGCAAGAACCGCAACTACATCACCCGCAAGAACCGGCGCAACGACCCCGACCGGCTCGAGCTGAAGAAGTACTGCCCGCACGACCGCAAGCACACCGTGCACCGCGAGACGCGCTGACCGGGTAGTACCGAGCACTGCCGGAGGGCGGGGAGCATGGCGCTGGACGCAGGACTGGTCGGGCGCAGCTACCCGCCCTCTGCCGTGTACGAGGTGGGACGGGCCAAGATCGCCGAGTTCGCCGCCGCCCTCGGGTCCACCGACCCGGTCCACCTCGACACGGAGGCGGCCCGCGCGGCCGGCCACCCGGACGTGATCGCCCCGCCCACCTTCGCGATCGCGCTGACCCTCTCGGCCGCCGGCGTCGTGGTCGAGGACCCGGACGTCGACCTGGACTACAGCCGGGTGGTGCACGGCGAGCAGCGGTTCGTCCACCACCGGCCGATCCGCGCGGGGGACCGGCTGGTCGCCACCCCCACCATCGAGGCGGTGCGCACCGTCGCGGGCAACGACCTGCTGACCACCCGGGTCGACGTCGCCACCGAGGACGGCGAGCCGGTGTGCTCGGCCACCTCCATGCTCGTCGCCCGGGGTGCCGCGTGACCGCCCGGGTGCGCGCCGCGGACGTCGCCGTCGGCACCGAACTGCCGGAGCGCGTGTACCCCGTGACCCGCGCCGACCTCGTCCGCTACGCCGGGGCCTCGGGCGACCTCAACCCGATCCACTGGAGCGACCGGGTGGCCACGTCGGTCGGGCTGCCCGGCGTCATCGCGCACGGGATGCTGACGATGGGCCTGGCCGGCCGCGCCGTCAGCGACTGGGCCGGCGACCCGGCCGCCCTCGTCGAGTACCAGGTCCGCTTCGGCCGCCCCGTCGTCGTCCCCGACGACGACACCGGCGCGGAGGTCACCGTGCGCGGGCGGGTGGCCGCCGTCCTCGACGAGGGACGGGTCCGGGTGGACCTGACGGTGACCAGCGGCGGGGAGAAGGTCCTCTCCCTCGCCCGCGCCGTCGTCCGCCTGGGCTGAGGCCCCGGCGCCGGTCGGTCCCGGCCCAGGCGCACGTGCGCGACGACCTGCCCACGGCGGACAGCCGCTCGCCGTCGCCCAGGAGCACGGGACGACGGCGACCCGATCTCGTCGAGCAGGCCCGCCGGCAGGTCCTGCCGGACCGGTCGGCGGAGGATCCGGGTCGGGGCGTCCGTCCGGCGTCCCCGCGGTCTGAGTACACTCGACGTCCTGGGGTGTTCGACCCCGCCACCGGCGTGCCCCGGATCCCCTCGGGGAACCGGTGCCCGCGCGAGGCGAGGCGTCCCCCGGGCCCAGCTCAGGGCAGCCGTCCCGGGCACTAGGGGTGTAGCTCAATTGGCAGAGCAGCGGTCTCCAAAACCGCAGGCTGCAGGTTCAAGTCCTGTCACCCCTGCCCGTGCCGCCGGTTCCCTCACCGGCGACCAGCACGAACCACGCAGCGCACACGAGGTACCAGCACGACCGCACGGCAGCACCGACCAGCACACCGGCCGCGACCCGCAGCCGGGGCCACCACCACGAGGCAGCGAGGCGCAGTGAGCGACGAGAGACGCGGACGCGAGGACGACGACCCCCGCTCCGGCTCCGACGCGACCGACGAGCAGCTCGACCGCGAGGCGCCCGGGGTCGAGGACGTCGGCGAGCTCGAGGCCGCCGAGGACGCGATCGCCGAGGAGGCCGAGTCCGCGGAGGACAAGGTCGTCGCCCGCCCCGCGCGCCGTCGTGGTGGCCGGATCACGGCCGACGACGAGGACGACGAGGACGACGACGAGCCGGTCGCCCCGCGCACCCGCCGCCCGGCCCGCGAGCGCACCTCCAGCCGCCCCGCAGGACGCCCCGCAGAGGGCACCCGCTCCCGGTCCGAGGCCGAGCGTGCGCGCGCCTCGGAGGTCCGGCAGCGGCGCAGCCTCCGGCGGTTCCTCCGGGAGGTCGTCGCCGAGCTCCGGAAGGTCATCTGGCCCGGCCGGCGCGAGCTGGTCACCTACACGACCGTCGTCATCATCTTCGTGACCTTCATCGTCGCGCTGGTCGCCGGCCTCGACCTCCTCTTCGCGCAGGGCGTGCTCGCCGTCTTCGGCTGACCGACCCCGCCCGCCGCACACGACGCAAAGGAAGCAATCCCCGTGACCGACCCCCGCGAGCCCTTCGACACCGACAGCGCCGTCCCGGCCATCGACCTGGACGACGCCCGCGTCGACGAGTTCGGCAGCGTCGACCTCGAGACCGGTGCCGGGGAGATCGGCGCGGCCGAGGGCAGCGTCGACACCGTCGACCAGGACCCGGCCACCGACGTGGCCGACGAGGTGCCCGCCATCGAGGACGGCGACCCCGACACGCTCGCCTCGGACCCGCTCGCGGACGCCGCCCCCGACTCGGACGGGGCCCTGGCCGAGGACGAGGAGCCGGCGGAGGACGCCGACCCCATCGAGGCCCTGCGCAACCGGCTGAAGGCCCAGTTCGGCGACTGGTACGTCATCCACAGCTACGCCGGCTACGAGAACAAGGTGAAGACCAACCTCGAGTCGCGCATCCAGTCGCTGGACATGGAGGACTACATCTTCCAGATCGAGGTGCCCACCGAGGAGGTCACCGAGATCAAGAACGGCAAGCGGACCCAGGTCAACCGGAAGAAGCTGCCCGGCTACCTCCTGGTGCGGATGGACCTCAACGACGAGTCCTGGGGCGCGGTCCGCAACACCCCCGGCGTCACCGGCTTCGTGGGCGCCACCTCCCGGCCCTCGCCGCTGTCGATCGACGAGGTCGTCAAGCTGCTCGCCGTGCCGGCCGCGCCGGCCGCGGCCAAGGTGGCCGAGCCTGGCGCGACCGGCGGCACCACCGTCGCGGCGCCGACCACCGTCGTGGACTTCGAGGTCGGCGAGTCGGTGACCGTCATGGACGGCCCCTTCGCCACCCTCCCGGCCACCATCAACGAGATCAACGCCGAGCAGCAGAAGCTGCAGGTGCTGGTCTCCATCTTCGGGCGCGAGACGCCCGTCGAGCTGTCGTTCACCCAGGTCAGCAAGATCTGACCCGGGTCCCCGGTACCTGACACACGAGTAGAAGAAGGAAGCCATGCCTCCCCGGAAGCGGTTGACCGCGGTCATCAAGCTCCAGATCAACGCCGGTGCGGCCACCCCCGCGCCGCCCGTCGGTCCGGCGCTCGGCCAGCACGGCGTCAACATCATGGAGTTCTGCAAGGCGTACAACGCCGCGACGGAGTCGCAGCGCGGCAACGTCATCCCGGTCGAGATCTCGGTCTTCGAGGACCGCACGTTCACCTTCATCACCAAGACCCCGCCGGCGGCGCGCATGCTGCTCAAGGCGGCCGGTGTGGAGAAGGGCTCGGGCGAGCCGCACAAGACCAAGGTCGCCACCGTCACGCGCGACCAGGTCCGCGAGATCGCGCAGACCAAGATGGCCGACCTCAACGCCAACGACCTCGACGAGGCCGAGAAGATCATCGCCGGCACCGCCCGGTCGATGGGCATCACCGTCCAGTAGCACCACCCCGGGCCCAGGACGGGCCCGGACAGCAGGTGTGGGAGGGCCTCGCCGGCCCGTTCACCACGGAACCGCCGCCCCCGGGTGGAGGAGAGGACAGCACCATGGCCAAGCACGGCAAGAAGTACCGCGAGGCGGCCGCGAAGGTCGACCGCGACAACCTGTACAGCCCGCTGCAGGCGGCGGGGCTGGCGAAGGAGACCTCGCCGACCGCCTACGACGCGACCGTCGAGGTCGCCATGCGCCTGGGCGTCGACCCGCGCAAGGCCGACCAGATGGTCCGCGGCACGGTCAACCTGCCCCACGGCACCGGCAAGACCGCCCGCGTCATCGTCTTCGCGACCGGTGACCGCGCCGCCGAGGCGGAGGCCGCCGGTGCGGACGTCGTCGGCTCCGACGACCTGATCGAGCGCATCCAGGGCGGCTTCCTGGACTTCGACGCGGCGATCGCCACCCCCGACCAGATGGCCAAGGTCGGCCGGATCGCCCGCATCCTCGGCCCCCGCGGCCTGATGCCGAACCCGAAGACGGGCACGGTGACCCCCGACGTCACCAAGGCCGTGAACGACATCAAGGGCGGGAAGATCAACTTCCGCGTCGACAAGCAGGCGAACCTGCACCTGGTGATCGGCAAGGCGTCGTTCGACGAGACCAAGCTGGTCGAGAACTACGCCGCCGCCCTCGACGAGGTGCTGCGGGCCAAGCCGGCCGCCGCCAAGGGCCGGTACCTGAAGAAGGTCACCATCTCGACCACCATGGGCCCCGGCATCCCGGTCGACCCGAACCGCACCCGCAACCTGACGGTGGACGAGCCCACCGCCTGAGGTCGCGAGCCCGTCGGGGGCCCCGCAGCGCACTCGCGCTGCGGGGCCCTCTGGGTTCCGGGGCTCGGCGCCGGGGCGGTGAGGGGGCGGAGCCCGGCCCGGCGGCGGGCGGGTGCGGCACACGTGTAGTCTCGTCCCCGTTCCCCCCACGACCGCTGGTCGTCGCACGTCCGCGTGCGATCGAAGGTCCCGGATCCACCGGGCGGCCCGCGCAGGAGGACGGTTCGATCGCGGGCACCGTGGTGCCTGCCCTCGCCCCGTGCGCCTGCGCCGGGGCGTTCGTCGTCTCCGGGGCCGGAGATCGTCCGTCGTCGTGCGCCGTCCGGTGGTCACCCGACAGACGAGAGGAGGCCCCGTGCCCACACCGGCCAAGGCCGCGGTGATCGACGAGATCACCGAGCGGTTCCAGAAGTCCAGTGCGGCAGTGCTCACCGAGTACCGCGGGCTCACCGTGGCGCAGCTGACCCAGCTGCGCCGTTCCCTCGGTGCGGGCAGCAGCTACGCCGTCGTCAAGAACACCCTGACGAAGCGGGCGGCGGACTCGGTCGGCCACACCGACCTGGGCCCGCTGCTGAACGGCCCGACGGCCATCGCCTTCATCGAGGGCGACGTCGTCGAGGCCGCCAAGGCCATCCGCGACTTCGCGCGCGCCAACCCGATGCTCGTCGTCAAGGGCGGCGTCGTCGAGGGCCGCACGGTCTCGCCCGCCGAGGTCACCGCCCTCGCCGACGTCGAGCCGCGCGAGGTGCTCCTGGCCAAGCTGGCCGGCGCGATGAAGGGCAACCTGACCAAGGCCGCCGGCCTGTTCCAGGCCCCGCTGTCGCAGGTCGCCCGCCTGGCCGCCGCGCTGCAGGAGAAGAAGGAGTCCACCGAGGGCTCCGCCGCTCCTGCCGCGGACGCGTCTGCCGACGCCGCTGCTGCTGACACCACCCCCGACACCGCTGACGCCGCCGACGCCGCGGCCAGCACCGACTGACCCAGAAGGAGACGACCATGGCCAAGCTTTCCACCGCGGACCTGCTCGACGCGTTCAAGGAGATGACGCTGCTCGAGCTGTCCGAGTTCGTGAAGCAGTTCGAGGAGACCTTCGAGGTCACCGCTGCTGCTCCGGTCGCCGTCGCGGCCGCCCCGGCCGCCGGTGGCGGCGGCGGCGGTGGCGCCGAGGAGGCTGCCGAGCAGGACGAGTTCGACGTCATCCTCGAGGCTGCCGGTGACAAGAAGATCCAGGTCATCAAGGAGGTGCGCGGCCTGACCTCGCTCGGCCTCAAGGAGGCCAAGGACCTGGTCGACGGCGCGCCGAAGCCGGTCCTGGAGAAGGTCGCCAAGGACGCCGCCGAGAAGGCCAAGGCCGCTCTCGAGGGCGCCGGCGCCACCGTCACCGTCAAGTGACCCCCGCCCGGCCCCCCGTGGCCGGGTAGCAGTACCCCAGCAACACCGCAGAGGCCGTCCTCCCCCCGGGGAGGGCGGCCTCTGCGCGTTCGGGTGAATGGTGCGAGACGCGCGTCACGCCGCGCCCGTGACGCACGTAACCTCGCGCCGGGCCGCTCGTTACTCGCTGGTAGGTCCGGGCTCCGGCGCTCTGACCTGCGATGTGTTCCGAGAGGCCGCAGCAGCCCGGAGCCCGGTCGATCTCGAGCGGCCACCGGCGACGGAGCGGGGTGGACAGGAGGGTCGACGTGGGCGTCGAGGTCCGGGTCGAGGGGCTCACGAAGTCGTTCGGCAGCCAGAACATCTGGAGCGACGTCACGCTCACCCTGCCGCCCGGCGAGATCTCCGTGCTGCTCGGCCCCTCCGGCACCGGCAAGTCGGTCTTCCTCAAGTCGCTCGTGGGGCTGCTCAAGCCGGAGCGCGGGTCGATCGTCATCGCCGACACCGACATCGTGCGCTGCAGGGAGCACGAGCTCTACGAGGTGCGGAAGCTCTTCGGCGTCCTGTTCCAGGACGGCGCGCTGTTCGGGTCGATGGACCTCTTCGACAACATCGCCTTCCCGCTGCGCGAGCACACCAGGAAGAGCGAGGGCGAGATCCGCCGGATCGTCCTCGAGAAGATGGACATGGTGGGTCTGCAGGGCGCCGAGGGGAAGCTGCCCGGCGAGATCTCCGGCGGTATGCGCAAGCGCGCCGGGCTGGCGCGCGCGCTGGTGCTGGACCCCCAGATCATCCTGTTCGACGAGCCGGACTCCGGCCTCGACCCGGTCCGCGTCGCCTACCTCAACCAGCTCATCGTCGACCTCAACGCCCAGATCGACGCCACCTTCCTCATCGTCACGCACGACATCGGGACCGCCCGGACCGTGCCGGACAACCTCGGCCTGCTCTTCCGCCGGCACCTGGCCATGTTCGGGCCGCGCGAGCAGCTGCTCACCAGCCAGGAGCCCGTCGTCCGCCAGTTCCTCAACGGCCGGCGCGAGGGCCCCATCGGCATGAGCGAGGAGAAGGACGTCGCCCAGGTCGAGGCCGAGATGGCCGCCCTGGAGGCGCGGGGCGGCGACCAGCACAACGGCGTCGGGCCCAAGGGCGCCGGCGGTGGCGACGCCGTCCCGCCGCAGCTGGAGCCCTCGCCGGGGCTGCCCGAGCGGCAGGCGCAGCGCCGGCGGCAGGAGCGCGTGGCGCGGATGCTGCACGACTTCGACCCGACCACCGCCGAGGCCATCCGTGCCTCCCTGCCCGAGGACCTGCTGGCCCAGGCCGACGCTGGCGTCTTCTCGCCGACCGCCGGCGCCGGCGGCCGCCACTGGGACCCGCAGACCTCGCCCGCGGGGGCGCACGCCGCGGTGCTGCCCGGGCCGCGGGCACAGTCGTGACGGCCACCGACGAGCCCAAGGCCCCGGGCATCCTCGACGGCAAGCTCTCGCCCCTGCGGCCGCTGCGCGCCAGCGGCAACCTGTTCGCCTTCGCCCTCGACGTCGGCCGGGCGCTGCCGAAACGGCCCTTCCAGTTCCGCGAGTTCGTGCAGCAGACGTGGTTCGTCGCCAGCGTGACCATCCTGCCGACGGCGCTCGTGGCGATCCCCTTCGGCGCCGTCATCGCGCTGCAGCTGGGCTCGCTGACCCGGCAGCTGGGCGCCCAGTCGTTCACCGGCTCGGCGTCGGTGCTCGCCGTGCTGCGCGAGGCCAGCCCGATCGTGACCGCGCTGCTCATCGCCGGCGCCGGCGGGTCGGCGATCTGCGCCGACCTCGGCGCGCGCAAGATCCGGGACGAGATCGACGCCATGGAAGTGCTGGGCATCAGCCCCATCCAGCGTCTCGTGGTGCCCCGGGTGCTGGCCTCCATGCTGGTCGCCACACTGCTCAACGGGCTGGTCAGCGTCGTGGGCGTGGCTGGCGGCTACTTCTTCAACGTCGTCCTCCAGGGCGGTACGCCCGGGGCCTACCTCGCCTCGTTCGGTGCGCTGGCCCAGGTGGAGGACTTCTGGTCCGGCGAGATCAAGGCGCTGATCTTCGGGATGATCGCCGGCATCGTGGCCTCCTACAAGGGACTGCGAGCCGGGGGTGGGCCCAAGGGCGTGGGCGACGCGGTCAACCAGTCGGTGGTCATCACGTTCCTGCTGCTGTTCGCGGTCAACTTCATCCTGACGGCCGTGTACTTCCAGCTCGTCCCGCCGAAGGGGCAGTGACCGATGGCGCTGCTCAACCCGGTCGACCGCATCCGCGTCGGGGTCCGCAAGGCCCTCCGCACCGTCTACAAGCGGCCGATGGACACGCTGGACGATCTCGGCGACCAGCTGGGCTTCTACGGCCGCGCGCTCGCCTGGACCCCGCGCACGCTCCGCCGCTACAAGAAGGAGGTCGCCCGGCTGCTGGCCGAGGTGACCTTCGGGACCGGCGCCCTCGCCGTCATCGGCGGCACGGTCGGCGTCATCGCCTTCCTGTCCTTCTTCACCGGGACCGAGGTCGGCCTGCAGGGCTACGCGGCCCTCGACCAGCTGGGCACCTCGGCCTTCACCGGCTTCCTCTCGGCGTACTTCAACACCCGCGAGATCGCGCCGCTCGTCGCCGGGCTGGCCCTGTCCGCCACCGTGGGATGCGGCTTCACCGCCCAGATCGGCGCGATGCGGATCAACGAGGAGATCGACGCCCTCGAGGTCATGGGCGTCCCCTCGCTGCCGTTCCTCGTGACCACCCGGATCGTCGCCGGCTTCGTCGCCGTCATCCCGCTCTACGTGATCGGCCTGCTCAGCAGCTACTTCGCCACGCGGCTCATCACCACCCAGGCCTACGACCAGTCGGCGGGCACCTACGACCACTACTTCAACCTGTTCCTGCCACCGCAGGACGTCCTGTGGTCGTTCGTCAAGGTGCTCGTCTTCGCCGTCGTGATCATCCTCAGCCACTGCTACTACGGCTACCGCGCCGCGGGCGGTCCGGCCGGCGTGGGCCTGGCCGTGGGCCGGGCGGTCCGGTTCTCCATCGTGGCCGTGATGGTCATCGACCTGTTCCTGTCCCTGGCCATCTGGGGCTCCACGACCACCGTCCGGATCGCGGGGTGAGCGGCGTGTCCCGAGCAGCGGTGATCCGCCGGCGCCTGCAGGGGCTGGCCTTCCTCGTCGTCCTTGCCCTGCTGCTCGGGCTGACCGTCGCGCTCTACAACAAGGCGTTCACCGACTTCGCGCGCGTGACGCTGGAGGCCGACACCGCCGGCAACCAGCTGCAGGAGGCCTCCGACGTCAAGGTCCGCGGCATGATCGTCGGCGAGGTGCGCGCGGTCGAGGCCAGCGCCGAGGGCGCGACCATCGAGCTGGCCATCCGCCCGCAGTACCTCGACCGGATCCCGGCCGACGTCACCGCGCGGTTGCTGCCCAAGACGCTGTTCGGAGAGCGCTACGTCTCCCTCGTGCTGCCCGACCAGCCCGCTCCCGAGCGCCTGGCCGACGGCGACGTCATCGGCCAGGACCGCACGGAGAACGCGATCGAGCTGCAGCGGGTGATCGACGACCTGCTCCCGCTGCTGCAGTCGGTCAAGCCGCAGGACCTGAGCTACACCCTCGCCGCCGTCGCCGACTCACTCCGCGGGCGGGGCGAGGTCCTGGGCGAGAACCTGGCCTCGGTCGGGGACTACGTCGAGGAGATCAACACGGTCCTGCCGCAGCTGCAGGCCGACATCTCCGGGCTCGCCGACTTCGCCGACACCTACGAGTCGGCCGCCGACGACCTGCTCGCCGTGCTGGACGACCTCTCGGTCACCGCCGACACCCTGGTGGACCAGTCCGAGCAGCTGCGCCGCACCTTCACCGTCGTCGACCGCTCGTCCACCACGGCGGCGGAGTTCCTCGAGCGCAACGAGCGGAACCTGATCTCGCTGGCTGCGACCTCCCGGCCGGTGCTCGGGCTGCTGGCCGAGTACTCGCCGATCTACCCCTGCCTGCTGAACGGGCTCTCCCGGTTCAACCCCATGATCACCGAGGCCTTCGGTGGGGACGGCGACCCGGCGCTGAACCTCAACGTCGTCGTCACCCTCCCGCCGCGGAACCCGTACCAGCCCGGCGACCAGCCGGCCTACCTGGACACCTCCGGGCCGGACTGCCAGGGGCTGGAGGACATCGACGGGATCATCGCCGCCGCCGAGCGGGGTGAGTACTACTGCCCGACCCCGCCGGAGGACGGCGTGGACTCCGTGGACAACCCCGTCTCGGGCAACCCCGTCTGCCTCGGCGGCCGCGGCCCCGACGACGTCCCCGAGGGCGCCGGCGACCCCAACCCCGGCGGGGGAGCGGGCGACACGGTGCCGGGTCAGCTGGCCGGCTCGACCGCGGAGCTGGACTTCGTGCGCAGCCTCCTCGGCTACCAGACCGGGACCGACCCGGACGACGTCTCCGACCTGGCCGCCTCGGCCCTGACGCCGCTGCTGCGGGGGAACCAGGTGCTGGTGCCGTGACGTCGAACGCGAGCCGACAGGGAGCGAGCATCGCAGCGGGCTGGGGGCACCTCCCGCTCGCGGGGGACAGCGAGCGAGGAGCGGAACGACCGCGGAGGCTCGCATGAAGTCATTGGCCGGGCCGCTCACCAAGCTGGCCGTCTTCGCCCTGGTCACCATCCTGGCCAGCTACGTGCTCATCGCGACCATCACCAACGCCGGCTACGGCGAGCAGCTGGCCTACCGCGCCCAGTTCACCGACGTGGCCGGTCTCGTCGAGGGCGACGAGGTGCGCATCGCCGGTGTCCGGGTCGGCCAGGTGACCGGCATCGGCCTCGCCGAGGGGCGGGAGACCCCGGTGGCGGAGGTGGAGCTCGAGGTGGCCGCCGACGTCCCGCTGCCCAGCGGCGTGCAGGCGACGATCCGCTACCGCAACCTCGTCGGCCAGCGCTACGTCGCGCTCACCGAGGGGGAGGGCTCCGCCGGCCGCACGCTGGAGGAGGGCGACACCATCCCGCTGTCGCAGACCAGGCCGGCGCTGGACCTCACCACCCTCTTCGGCGGGTTCCAGCCGCTGTTCCAGGCGCTGTCGCCGACGGACGTCAACCGGCTGTCCTACGAGATCATCCAGGTCTTCCAGGGAGAGGCCGGGACCGTGGAGAGCCTGCTCGGCCACGTCGCCTCGCTGTCGACCTCGCTGGCCGACCGGGACGCCGTCATCGGCAGCCTCATCGACAACCTGACGACGGTCATGAGCACGGTGGCCGCGCGCGACGAGCAGCTGTCCTCGCTCGTCATCAGCCTGCAGCAGTTCGTCACCGGCCTGTCCGAGGACCGCCAGGCGATCTTCGACTCCCTGCAGACCATCGACACGCTCGCCGTGGCCACGGCCGACCTGCTCGTGCAGGCCCGTCCGCCGCTGGCGGCCGACGTCCGGGCGCTCGGCGACCTGGCCGGCAACCTGGCCGACACGGGGGACATCGTGGAGGACTTCCTGCAGCTCGCCCCGACCAAGATCGACCTGATCACGCGCACCGCGGTGAACGGCAGCTGGTTCAACTTCTACCTGTGCGGGGCGTCGGGCTACGTCGTCCTGCCCGGTGAGACCGAGGGTTCCGAGCTCCCGCCCGGCGGGTTCTCCAGCGGCTCGGAGGGGTGCTGATGGCCCGCCACTCGAAGCCCTTCCGGGACCGCGACCCCGTCGTCATCGGGTCGGTCAGCCTCGCGGTGATCGTCGTGCAGGTCCTGCTGGCGTTCAACGCCCGGTCGCTGCCGCTCATCGGGGGCGGGACGGTCTACTCGGCGCAGTTCTCCGAGGCCGCCGGGCTGCGCCCCGACGACCCGGTCCGCATCGCCGGCGTCAAGGTGGGGCAGGTCGAGGAGCTCCGCCTGGAGGACGGCGCGGTGACCGTGGAGTTCCGCGTCGAGGACGCCTTCGTCGGCGACCGGTCCCAGGCGGCGATCCGCATCGAGACGGTGCTGGGCGCCAAGTTCCTGGCCCTGGTCCCGCGGGGCAGCGAGGAGCTCGACCCCGACGACCGCATCCCGCTGGAGCGCACCGCCTCGCCGTACGACGTCGTCGAGGCCTTCGCCGACCTGTCGACGACGGTCGAGGAGATCGACGCCCAGCAGCTCGCGACCTCGTTCGAGGTGCTCGCCGAGACGTTCGCCGAGACCCCCGACGAGGTGCAGGCCTCGCTGCAGGGCCTCGCGCGGCTGTCGGACACCATCGCCTCCCGGGACGACGAGCTCGAGCGCCTGCTGTCGGCGACGCGCGACGTGACCGCCGTCCTCGCCGACCGCAACGGCGAGTTCACCCGGCTGGTCCTCGACTCCAACACCCTGCTGGAGGAGGTGCAGGCGAGGCGGCAGCTGATCGACTCGATCCTGACCAACACCCAGGTGCTCTCCGACCAGCTGACCGGTCTGGTGGCCGACAACCGCGAGGCGCTGACCCCGGCGCTCCAGCAGCTGGCGACCGTGACCGACATCCTGTCCCGCAACCGGGCCGCCCTGGGGGAGACCGTGGAGAACTACGCGCCGTTCGTGCGGGTCTTCACCAACACGCTCGGCAACGGGCGGTGGTTCGACAGCTTCGTGGAGAACCTGCTGCCCGGGGCCGTCGCCTCGGTGGTCTGCGGCAGCACGCAGCAGGTCCCCGGCGGCCTGGTCTCCTGCGACGGTGCGCCGTGAGCGGGTCGCTGCAGCGCGGGGTGGCGCTGGCCGCCGCGCTGGTCCTCGTCGGCGCGCTCGGCTGGACGGTGCTCCGGCCGGTCGACCAGTACCGGGTGACCGCGTACTTCACGCAGACCGTCGGCATCTACGAGGGCGGGGACGTGCGCATCCTCGGCATCGACGTCGGCGAGATCACCGGCGTCGTCCCCATGGGCGACCGGGTGCGGGTCGAGATGATGATCGACGAGGGCTACGACATCCCGGCCGAGGCCGACGCGGACATCCTGGCCCCGTCGCTGGTCTCCGACCGCTACGTGCAGTTCGCCCCCGTCTACAGCGGCGGGGCGACGATGGCCGACGGCGCCGAGCTCGGGCTCGACCGCACCGGCACGCCCGTGGAGCTCGACGCGGTGTACGGCGCGCTGGACGAGCTCTCGGCCGCGCTCGGCCCCACCGGCGCGAATGCCGACGGCGCGCTGGACGACCTGCTGGAGACCGGCGCGGCGAACCTCGACGGCAACGGCGAGGCGTTCAACCGCACGCTCACCGGCTTCTCCCAGGCGGTCGAGACGCTGGCCGAGAACCGGGACGACCTGTTCGGCTCCATCGACGAGCTCCAGGTGTTCACCACCGCGCTGGCGACCATCGACGCCCAGGTGGCCCGGTTCAACGACAACATGGCGGCGGTGGCCGACCAGCTGGCGGGGGAGCGGGAGGACCTCGCCGCGGCGGTGCAGCTCCTCTCCTCCGCCCTCGGGGAGATCGCGGGCTTCGTGCAGACCAACACCGACCTGCTCACCACCAACGTCGACCGGCTGGCCGACGTCACGCTCACCCTCGTGCAGCAGCGGCAGGCGCTCGCCGAGATCCTCGACGTCGCCCCCGCGGCCCTGGGCAACGTCGCGCACGCCTACAACCCCGACTTCGGGACGCTGGACACCCGGGACAACTCACTGGGCTCGACCAGCCCGGAGGTCGTCGTGTGCCAGCTGCTCGGGACGGCGGGCCGGCTCGACGTCGCGGGGATCCCGCTCACGAACCTGGCCGACTTCCTCCGCCTGCCGCCGACCGACCAGATCTGCCTGCGGCTGCTCTCCGGGGACCCGGGCAACGACGGGACGATCGACGACCTGAACGGCAACGGGGTGGCCGACCTCGAGGAGCTCCTCGGGCTGCTGTTCGGCGGCGGCGCGGCCGGCGGGACCGGCCGAGGCACGCCCACCGGCGGCGGCGTCCTGGGCCTGCCCGTCCTCACCGGGGCCCAGCCGTGAGGGCCGGCACACGCCGGGCCGCCGCGCTGGCGGCCGGCATGCTGCTGCTCAGCGGCTGCGGCTTCCGCGGGGCCTACTCGCTGTCGCTGCCCGGCGGGGCGGACCTCGGCGACGACCCGTACACGGTGCAGATCCAGTTCCTCGACGTCCTCGACCTGGTCCCGCAGGCCGGCGTCCGGGTCGCCGACGTCGCCGTCGGCCGGGTGGACGAGATCGAGCTGTCCGACGACTGGACGGCGCTGGTCACCGTCGAGGTCAACGGCGACGTCGACCTGCCCGCCAACGCGGTCGCGATGATCCAGCAGTCCTCGCTGCTGGGGGAGAAGTACGTCGAGCTGGCGGCGCCGGGGAACGAGGAGCCCCGGGGCCGGCTCGAGGACGGCGCGCTCATCGAGCTGGAGCGGACCAACCGCAACGTCGAGGTCGAGGAGCTGCTCGGCGCGCTCTCCCTCGTCCTCAACGGCGGCGGGCTCGCCCAGCTGCAGACGATCAGCCGAGAGCTGGGCGTGGCGCTGGAGGGCCGCGAGGAGGCCATCCGCAACACCCTCGACGAGCTGGACGTGCTCATCGGCGGCCTGGACGCCCAGCGCGAGGAGATCAACCGGGCGATCGACAGCGCCGATGCGCTGGCCGAGACCCTGGCCGGGCGCACGGAGACGATCGAGACGGCGCTGGACAGCATCGGCCCGGGCCTCGACGTCGTCACCGAGCAGCGCGACCTGCTCGTCTCGATGCTCGACAGCCTCGCGCGCCTGGGCGACGTCGGCACCCGGGTGATCAACCAGGCCGGGCAGAACACCGTCGAGGACCTGCGGCTGCTCCAGCCGATCCTCAGCCAGCTCGCCGCGGCCGGTCCGGACCTGGCCAACTCGCTGGACCTGCTGCTGACCTACCCCTTCCCGGCCAGCTCGGTCCAGGGCTGCCTCACCGGCGACCCGTGCCCGGTCAACCCCCGGTTCGACGCCCGCACCGGCGGCTACGGCCTCTACGCGAACATGACCGCGAGCCTGGCGTTCGACCTGCGCGAACTGCTGTGCCGCTACGTCGTCGACCCGGTGACCGGCGGGCTGGAGGTCCTCGAGCCGCAGGACCTCGCGGGGGACTCCTGCGGCGTGCCAGGCACCCCGCCGGGCAACGGGGCGGCCGCGGCACAGTCCGGTCAGCCGGCCGGCGCCGGGCAGCCCACGCCGGCCGCCGGCGACGGGCCGTCCAGCGCCGGTGACCTCCCCGGGATCGTGGGAGGTACGCCGTGATCACCCGGAAGACGAAGCTGCAGCTGCTGGCCTTCGCCGTCGTCGCCCTGCTGGGCATCTCCTACGTCGGCTTCAACTACGTGGGCCTGGACCGGCTCCTGCTCGGCACCGGGTACGAGGTCGAGGCGGACTTCGAGGACTCCGGCGGCATCTTCGTCAACGCGGAGGTCACCTACCGGGGCGTGGCGGTCGGCCGGGTCAGCGACATGCAGCTGACCGAGGACGGCGTCCGCGTCACGCTCACCATCGACCCGGACACCGAGGACATCCCGGCCGACACCGAGGCCGTCGTGGCCACCCGCAGCGCCGTGGGTGAGCAGTACGTCGACCTGCGGCCGGCCGACGGCGACGGCCCGTTCCTGGAGGACGGCGCGCTGATCCCGGTCGAGCGCACCGGGATCCCGATCCCGGTGGAGCAGCTGCTGCTGAACGTCGACGAGCTGGTCACCTCCGTCGATCCCGAGGACCTCCGGGTGGTCGTGCAGGAGCTCGGCGACGCCTTCGAGGGCGCCGGTGACGACCTCGCCCGGCTCATCGACAACGGGGACCTGCTGCTCGCGCGCGCCGAGGAGTCGCTGCCGCAGACCCTGGCGCTCATCACCGACGGGCAGACCGTCCTCGACACCCAGGTGGCCAGCCGCTCGGCCATCGAGCAGTGGGCGTCGGACCTGCGTGCGGTGAGCGACACCCTCGTCGACATCGACCCCGACCTGCGCGGGCTGCTGGTGAACGCGCCGGCAGCGGGGGACTCCCTGCAGCAGCTGCTCGACCGCGCCGGCCCGGGTCTGGGCTCGCTGGTCAGCCACGTCGACGTCCTCAACGGGGTGTACATCCCACGGCTGGCCGGCGTGGAGCAGATCCTGGTGACCTACCCCGACGTCGTCTCCGGCGGGTTCACCGTCGTCCGCGACGACGGCGGCCAGATGCGCGCCCACTTCGGGTTCGTCCTCAACTCCGACGACCCGCGGGCATGCACGAGTGGCTACGTCTCCACCGGCGCCACGGGCAGCCCCGACGACATCCTGCGGATCGACACCGAGTCGGTGCGCTGCGACGTGGTCGACGGCGTCGACCCGGACCCGGGCGACGGCGTGGACGAGAGCGGCTCGGACCTCCGCGGCGAGCAGAACATCGGGCGCACCGGGGGCGTCGGCGCCCCCGGGCCGCAGGGCCAGTCCGGCTCGCTCCCACCCGTTCTGGCGACGATCGACGACCTGCTGACCGGCATCCTGGGAACGCTGCCGTTCACCGACACGCTCCTGGGTGTCGTCGAGTGACGGCGAGCCGCCCGCCCGACCGACCGAGAGGACCCTCCCGTGAGCGACACCGTCCGGCCGCGCCCGAGCGCGCGCCGGCGTGGGCCCGCTCCGGCCGCCGAGGAGGCGGCGGGGACCGGGACACGCTCCACCGCCGTCGCCGAGCACGACCTGGTCACCGGACCGGGGGGCACCGACGGGGACCCGGCGGACGTCGCCGCCGACGCCGCGCCCACCCCTGCCGGGCCCGCGTCCCCGAGCGGGGACGACGACCCGGCCGGGACCGACGCCGCGGCCGACGCGGCGCCGCGGCACCGCCGGCGGATCGCCGTGCCGCTCGTGCCGGCGCTGGGGGTGCTGCTGCTCCTCCTGCTCGGGCTGAACGCCTCCCTGCTGGCGCCGCGCCTGTTCGCCGACGAGTCCTCGGTGCGGACGAGCACCTACGTCGCCGTGCTGCAGGCGGCCCGCGCGAACGTCGTGGACCTGACCTCCTTCGACCACCTGACCATCGACGACGACATCGAGCAGGCCCGCCGGGTGACCACCGGGAACCTCACCGACGAGTCGGTGGAGGGGCTCGAGCGCGTCCGCCAGCAGCTCGTCGACGGCCAGGCGGTCACCAGCACCGAGGTGGTCGGCGCCGGCGTGACCCGCGCGACCGACGACGAGGGGACCGTGGTCATGGTCATCGCGACCACCCGGCAGGCCGCCGGCGTGCCGGCCCAGGTGCGCCGCGACCGCATCGAGGTGGACCTGCAGCGGGAGGGCGACCGGTGGCTGCTGTCGGCGATCCGGGGGACGCCCGATGAGTGACCGCCCCGACGAGCGGCCGCGGCCCACGCCGCGGCCCCGCCCCACGCCCGCGGGGCGCCCGAGCCCCCGTCCCCGCGTCGCCGGCAGCCGCCGCGAGCGGGACGAGGCCTCCGCCGGCCAGGCGGCCGGTCCGGCCCGCCCGGCCCCCCGGCCGCGGCCCACGCCGGGCGGCTCCCCGGCTCCCGGCACCGGGGACGGGAGCGCCGCTCCGGGGGCGGGGCGCGCCGCCTCGGCATCGACGGCCGCCTCCGGGCCGGCCGTCTCCCTCGCGAAGCCGTCGCGGTCCTCGGCGCGCCGGCAGGACGGACGCCCGGTCCGCGGGCGGCCGGTCCCCGCGGCCGGGTCGCGGCGGCGGGTGCCCGTCGTCGCCCTCCTGTCCGTGCTCTGCCTGCTGGCCGCCGGCGCCGCGGCGCTGCTGGTGCTCCGGCCGGTCGAGCCCACCCACGTCGACCCGGACGTCTTCACGGCGGCCGAGGACGCCATCGAGGCGGTCTACGCCTACGACTACCAGGACTCCGAGGGCAGCGTGGCCGGCCAGCTCGACGTCCTCACCGGTGACCTGCGCAGCCAGTACGAGGCCGAGGCGCATGGGGCCCTGATCGACACCTACGAGCAGGTGTCGGCCAGCATCCGGTACGACGTGCGCGACGTCGCCGTGCAGCAGGTCGACGAGGACCAGGAGGGGGCCACGCTGGTGGTCTTCGGGCGGCTGGTGGCGAAGTCGGTGAACACCGGCACGCAGCCCGCACCGGAGGGCAGCGAGTGCGAGGTGACCCCCGAGGGGGAGCAGTCCTGCGTGCGCACGGTGCAGATCCGCATGGTCCAGGTCGACGACGACTGGAAGATCAGCGAGCTCACGGTCCTCACCACCGGCTGAGCGAGGATCCCTCGCGGGCTCGGGGCGGGCCCCCGCGAGGGAGCCGTACGGCGTGGCGGCTGTCCGGGTGACCGCGGACTGGCATCATGGCCGCGGCAGTCCCGCCTCTCGGGCGGCACGGTCCTTACCGGGTGTGGTGTCGGTCGTCACGACTCCCGACGTGGACAGCGTGTCGCAGCAGGGGTAGGGTTCCCTGTTGCGCTGCCCCCTGACTGCATGCCCGCCGAGACGGGTCACCTGGGGTGCCCTGGGGGTCCTTCCCGAGCACCCTGCCGACCGACCGAGCGGGCCTCGACGCAGGCCGGGGACAGCCTCGCCGAAACCGACGACGACCCAGGACGACCCGCACCCACCGCCCGCACGTCGTGAGGTCCTTGGAAGGACGCATCTTGGCAGGCTCTCGCCCCACCAGCATCTCCGCCAGCACCACCGAGTCACCCAGTTCGCAGAGCACCACCCAGGCCCCCCAGTCCGGTCCGCGCACCGGTGAGGCCGACCAGCAGAAGATCCCGGGCGCGCCGCTGCGCGTCTCCTTCGCCAAGATCAACGAGCCGCTCGAGGTCCCGGACCTGCTGGCCCTGCAGACCGCCTCGTTCGACTGGCTGATCGGCAGCCCCGAGTGGCGCGCCACCCTCTCGCCCGAGGAGCAGGCGGCGGCCGTCGGCGGCCTCGCCGAGATCCTCGAGGAGATCTCCCCGATCGAGGACTTCAGCGGCTCGATGTCGCTGTCCTTCTCCAACCCGCGCTTCGAGGACGTCAAGGCGTCCCTCGAGGAGTGCAAGGACAAGGACATGACCTACGCGGCGCCGCTGTTCGTCACCGCCGAGTTCATGAACAACACGACCGGCGAGATCAAGAGCCAGACCGTCTTCATGGGCGACTTCCCGATCATGACGAGCAAGGGCACGTTCGTCATCAACGGGACCGAGCGCGTCGTCGTCTCGCAGCTGGTACGCAGCCCGGGCGTCTACTTCGACAAGACCCTGGACAAGACGTCGGACAAGGACGTCTTCAGCGCCAAGGTCATCCCCAGCCGCGGTGCGTGGCTGGAGTTCGACGTCGACAAGCGCGACACCGTCGGCGTCCGCATCGACCGCAAGCGCCGCCAGCCGGTCACCGTGCTGCTGAAGGCCCTCGGCTGGACCGAGGACCGCATCCGCGAGCACTTCCAGTGGTCGCCCACGGTGCTCGCCACCCTGGAGAAGGACCACATCGCCGGGCAGGACGAGGCCCTGCTCGACATCTACCGCAAGCTGCGGCCGGGCGAGCCGCCGACGCGGGAGAGCGCCCAGGCGCTGCTGGAGAACCTGTTCTTCAACAGCAAGCGCTACGACCTGGCGAAGGTGGGCCGCTACAAGGTCAACAAGAAGCTGGGCGTCTCGGTGCCGCAGAGCACCAGCACGCTGACCGAGGACGACATCGTCGCCACGATCGAGTACGTCGTGCGGCTGCACGCCGGCGAGCCCGACCACGGCACCGACGACATCGACCACTTCGGCAACCGTCGCCTGCGCACCGTCGGCGAGCTGATCCAGAACCAGATCCGGGTCGGCCTGTCCCGCATGGAGCGCGTGGTCCGCGAGCGGATGACGACCCAGGACGTCGAGGCGATCACGCCGCAGACCCTGATCAACATCCGGCCGGTCGTCGCCTCCATCAAGGAGTTCTTCGGCACCAGCCAGCTGTCCCAGTTCATGGACCAGACCAACCCCCTCGCGGGCCTGACCCACAAGCGTCGCCTGTCGGCGCTGGGCCCCGGCGGTCTGTCCCGTGAGCGGGCCGGCATGGAGGTCCGCGACGTGCACCCGAGCCACTACGGCCGGATGTGCCCGATCGAGACGCCGGAGGGGCCGAACATCGGCCTGATCGGCTCGCTGTCCTCCTTCGGCCGGGTCAACCCGTTCGGCTTCATCGAGACGCCGTACCGCCGCGTCGAGAACGGCACGGTCACCGACCAGATCGACTACCTGACCGCCGACGAGGAGGACCGCTTCGTCGTCGCCCAGGCCAACTCGCCGCTGGACGCCAACGGCCGGTTCGCCGAGGACCGCGTGCTGGTCCGCACCAAGGGCGGTGAGGTCGACTACCTGTCGCCCGAGAACGTCGACTACATGGACGTCTCGCCGCGCCAGATGACCTCGGTCGCCACGGCGATGATCCCGTTCCTCGAGCACGACGACGCCAACCGCGCGCTCATGGGCGCCAACATGCAGCGTCAGGCCGTCCCGCTGCTGCGCAGCGAGGCGCCGCTGGTCGGCACCGGCATGGAGCTGCGTGCCGCCGTCGACGCCGGCGACGTGGTCGTGGCCGAGAAGGCCGGCGTGGTGGAGGACTCCACCGCCGACTACGTCACCGTCATGGCCGACGACGGCACCCGGCAGACCTACCGGCTGCTGAAGTTCCGCCGCTCGAACCAGGGCACCTCGATCAACCAGAGCCCCGTCGTCGACGAGGGTCAGCGGGTCGAGGTCGGCCAGGTCATCGCCGACGGGCCGTGCACCGACCAGGGCGAGATGGCGCTGGGCAAGAACCTGCTCGTCGCCTTCATGCCGTGGGAGGGCCACAACTACGAGGACGCGATCATCCTGTCGCAGCGCCTCGTGCAGGACGACGTCCTGTCCTCGATCCACATCGAGGAGTTCGAGGTCGACGCCCGCGACACCAAGCTCGGTGCCGAGGAGATCACCCGGGACATCCCGAACGTCTCCGAGGAGGTCCTCGCCGACCTCGACGAGCGCGGCATCATCCGCATCGGTGCCGAGGTCGTCCCCGGCGACATCCTCGTCGGCAAGGTCACGCCCAAGGGCGAGACCGAGTTGACCCCCGAGGAGCGGCTGCTGCGCGCGATCTTCGGCGAGAAGGCCCGCGAGGTCCGCGACACCAGCCTCAAGGTCAAGCACGGTGAGTCCGGCAAGGTCATCGGCGTCCGCGTGTTCTCGCGCGAGGACGGCGACGAGCTCCCCGCCGGCGTCAACGAGCTGATCCGGGTCTACGTCGCCCAGATGCGCAAGATCTCCGACGGCGAC
This sequence comes from Trujillonella endophytica, assembly GCF_019799905.1. Classification (GTDB taxonomy): domain Bacteria; phylum Actinomycetota; class Actinomycetes; order Mycobacteriales; family Geodermatophilaceae; genus Trujillonella; species Trujillonella endophyticus_A. The sequence continues at coordinate 781,920 of NZ_JABGCI010000001.1, forward strand.
AAGCTCGCCGGACGCCACGGCAACAAGGGCGTCATCGCGAAGATCCTGCCGCAGGAGGACATGCCCTTCCTCGAGGACGGCACCCCGGTGGACATCGTGCTCAACCCGCTGGGCGTGCCCGGCCGGATGAACGTCGGCCAGGTCCTGGAGATGCACCTCGGCTGGGTCGCCAAGCAGGGCTGGGAGGTCGAGGGCACCCCCGAGTGGGCCGCCAACCTGCCGGCCGCCGCCCGCGGGGCCGCCCCGAACACCCGGACGGCGACGCCGGTGTTCGACGGCGCCAAGGAGGACGAGATCGTCGGCCTCCTGGGGTCGACGATCCCGAACCGGGACGGCCAGCGGATGGTCAAGGAGACCGGCAAGGCGCGGCTGTTCGACGGTCGTTCCGGGGAGCCCTTCCCCGAGCCGATCGCCGTGGGCTACGTCTACATCCTGAAGCTGCTGCACCTGGTCGACGACAAGATCCACGCCCGCTCGACCGGCCCGTACTCGATGATCACGCAGCAGCCGCTGGGTGGTAAGGCGCAGTTCGGTGGCCAGCGCTTCGGTGAGATGGAGTGCTGGGCGATGCAGGCCTACGGCGCGGCCTACGCGCTGCAGGAGCTGCTGACCATCAAGTCCGACGACATCCTCGGCCGGGTCAAGGTCTACGAGGCGATCGTCAAGGGCGAGAACATCCCCGAGCCGGGCATCCCCGAGTCGTTCAAGGTGTTGCTGAAGGAGCTCCAGTCGCTCTGCCTCAACGTCGAGGTGCTGTCCGGCGACGGGCAGGCGATCGAGTTGCGCGACACCGACGACGAGGTGTTCCGGGCCGCGGAGGAGCTGGGCATCGACCTCAGCCGCCGCGAGCCCTCCAGCGTCGAGGACGTGTGATGAAGGACCCCGTGCCCCCGCCGCTCGCGAGTTCGCGGCGGCGGGGGGCACGGGGGCCTTCCAACCAAGCCTTGATCTGAAAGTTCTGTAACGAGCCCCCGGAAAGGGGTCCCCTTGCTCGACGTCAACTTCTTCGACGAGTTGCGCATCGGTCTGGCCAGTGGCGACGACATCCGCCAGTGGTCGCACGGTGAGGTGAAGAAGCCCGAGACCATCAACTACCGCACCCTCCGCCCGGAGAAGGACGGTCTCTTCTGCGAGAAGATCTTCGGTCCCACGCGGGACTGGGAGTGCTACTGCGGGAAGTACAAGCGCGTCCGCTTCAAGGGCATCATCTGCGAGCGCTGCGGCGTGGAGGTCACCCGCGCCAAGGTGCGCCGTGAGCGGATGGGTCACATCGAGCTGGCCGCGCCGGTCACGCACATCTGGTTCTTCAAGGGCGTCCCGTCGCGCCTGGGCTACCTGCTCGACCTGGCGCCCAAGGACCTCGAGAAGATCATCTACTTCGCGGCCTACCTGATCACGACGGTCGACGACGAGTCGCGGCACCGCGACCTGCCGACGATCGAGGCGGAGATCAGCGCCGAGAAGTCGAACCTGGAGAACCGGCGCGACGCCGACGTGGAGGCCCGCCAGCAGAAGCTGGAGGCCGACCTCGCCGAGCTCGAGGCCGAGGGCGCCAAGTCCGACGTCCGGCGCAAGGTCCGCGAGGGCGGCGAGCGCGAGATGCGCCAGATGCGCGACCGCGCCCAGCGGGAGATCGACCGCCTCGAGGAGGTGCTCGACACCTTCCGCAAGCTCGACGTCAAGCAGCTGATCTCGGACGAGGGTCTCTACCGCGAGCTGCGCGACCGCTTCGGCGAGTACTTCGAGGGCGGCATGGGTGCCGCGGCGCTGCAGAAGCTGCTGGCCGGCTTCGACCTCGACGCCGAGGCCGTGTCGCTGCGCGACACCATCCGCAACGGCAAGGGCCAGCGCAAGCTGCGGGCCCTCAAGCGGCTCAAGGTCGTCGCGGCGTTCCAGCAGACCCGCAACTCGCCCATGGGCATGGTGCTGGACTGCGTCCCGGTCATCCCGCCGGACCTGCGCCCGATGGTGCAGCTCGACGGTGGCCGCTTCGCCACCAGCGACATGAACGACCTGTACCGCCGGGTCATCAACCGGAACAACCGCCTGAAGCGACTGCTCGACCTCGGCGCCCCCGAGATCATCGTGAACAACGAGAAGCGGATGCTCCAGGAGTCCGTGGACGCGCTGTTCGACAACGGCCGTCGCGGCCGGCCGGTCACCGGCCCGGGCAACCGCCCCCTGAAGTCCCTGAGCGACCTGCTCAAGGGCAAGCAGGGCCGGTTCCGCCAGAACCTGCTCGGCAAGCGCGTCGACTACTCCGGCCGTTCGGTCATCGTCGTCGGCCCGCAGCTGAAGCTGCACCAGTGCGGCCTGCCCAAGCAGATGGCGCTGGAGCTGTTCAAGCCCTTCGTCATGAAGCGGCTGGTCGACCTCAACCACGCGCAGAACATCAAGTCCGCCAAGCGGATGGTGGAGCGCGCGCGGCCGGTCGTGTGGGACGTGCTCGAGGAGGTCATCACCGAGCACCCGGTGCTGCTCAACCGCGCACCGACGCTGCACCGCCTGGGCATCCAGGCCTTCGAGCCGCAGCTGGTCGAGGGCAAGGCCATCCAGATCCACCCGCTCGTCTGCACCGCGTTCAACGCGGACTTCGACGGTGACCAGATGGCGGTGCACCTGCCGCTGTCGGCCGAGGCGCAGGCCGAGGCCCGGATCCTGATGCTGTCGAGCAACAACATCCTCAGCCCGGCCGACGGTCGCCCGATCACCGCGCCGACGCAGGACATGGTCCTGGGCCTGTACCACCTGACGACCCTCGTGGCCTCGCCGCGGGAGGCCGACGGCGGTCACGCCCGGTCGTTCTCCTCGACGGCCGAGGCGATCATGGCCTACGACAAGGGCGACCTCGGTCTGCAGGAGCGGGCCTGGATCCGCCTGGACGAGGTCTTCGGCGTCGACAACGGCGTGAACGACGCGTGGGAGCAGCCGGAGGACTGGACGCCGGGCGCCCCCGCGCGCGTGCTCACCAGCCTGGGCCGGGTGCTGTTCAACGAGGCCCTGCCCGAGGACTACCGCTTCGTCAACTACCAGGTGCCGAAGAAGGAGCTCGGGGCGATCGTCAACGACCTCGCCGAGCGCTACCCCAAGGTGCAGGTCGCGGCGACGCTGGACGCCCTCAAGTCCGCCGGGTTCCACTGGGCCACCCGCGCGGGGATCACGATCGCCATCGACGACGTGGTCACCCCGCCGGCCAAGCAGGAGATCCTGGACCGGCACGAGGCCGAGGCGCGGGCCATCGAGAAGCAGTACGAGCGCGGCGTCATCACCGACTCCGAGCGTCGTGGCGAGCTGATCGAGATCTGGACCCGCGCGCGGGCCGAGGTCAGCCAGGCGATGGTGGACAACTTCCCCACCACGAACCCGGTCTGGGTCATGGTCAACTCGGGCGCCCGAGGCAACATGATGCAGATCAGCCAGATCGCCGGCATGCGTGGCCTGGTGGCCAACCCGAAGGGCGAGATCATCCCGCGGCCGATCAAGGCCAACTTCCGGGAGGGTCTGTCGGTGCTGGAGTACTTCATCTCCACGCACGGTGCCCGCAAGGGCCTGGCCGACACCGCGCTGCGGACCGCGGACTCCGGGTACCTCACCCGTCGTCTGGTCGACGTCTCGCAGGACGTCATCATCCGCGAGGAGGACTGCGGTACCGACCGCGGCGTCTTCATGCCGATCGGCACGGTCGTCAACGGTCAGCTGACCCGCGACGCCCACGTCGAGACCAGCGTGTACGCCCGTGCCCTGGCCGCCGACGCGGTCGCCGAGGACGGGACGGTCATCGCGCAGGCCGGTGCCGACCTGGGCGACGTGCTCCTCGCGGAGCTCATCGAGGCCGGCGTCGCGGAGGTCAAGGTCCGCTGCGTCCTGACCTGCGAGTCGCTGCTGGGCACCTGCGCCACCTGCTACGGCCGGTCGCTCGCGTCCGGCAAGCTCGTGGACGTCGGCGAGGCGGTCGGCATCATCGCCGCCCAGTCGATCGGCGAGCCCGGTACGCAGCTGACGATGCGCACCTTCCACACCGGTGGTGTGGCCGGCGCCGACATCACCCACGGTCTGCCGCGTGTGGTCGAGCTCTTCGAGGCCCGTGTCCCCAAGGGCAAGGCCCCGATCGCCGAGCTGGCCGGCACGCTGCGCATCGAGGACGGCGAGCAGTTCCGCAAGCTCACCATCACCCCGGACGACGGCTCGGACGAGGTGGTCATCGACAAGATGTCGCGTCGCTCGCGCATGCGGGTCGAGGACGGCGCGCACGTCGAGGTGGGGGAGCAGCTCACCGAGGGTGCCGTCGACCCGCACGAGGTGCTGCGGATCATGGGCCCGCGCGAGGTGCAGCTGCACCTGGTCCGCGAGGTCCAGGAGGTCTACCGCAGCCAGGGCGTGTCGATCCACGACAAGCACATCGAGGTGATCATCCGCCAGATGCTGAAGCGGGTGACCATCATCGACTCGGGCGCCACGGAGTTCCTGCCCGGTGCGCTGGTCGAGCGGACGCTGTTCGAGACCGAGAACCGCCGTGTCGTCGCCGAGGGCGGCGAGCCGGCCTCGGCCCGTCCGGTCCTCATGGGCATCACCAAGGCCTCGCTCGCGACCGAGTCGTGGCTGTCGGCCGCCTCCTTCCAGGAGACGACCAAGGTGCTCACCGACGCGGCGATCCAGGGCAAGAGCGACAGCCTGCTCGGCCTCAAGGAGAACGTGATCATCGGGAAGCTCATCCCGGCCGGTACCGGAATCAGCCGCTACCGCAACATCACGGTCGAGCCGACCGAGGAGGCCCGCGCCGCCGTCTACACGATGGCCGGGTACGACGACGGGCAGTACTACAGCCCCGACGTCTTCGGCTCGGGCAGCGGCGAGGCCGTGCGCCTGGAGGAGTACGACTGGCGGCAGTGATGCCCAGGTAGACGAAGAGGGCCCCGCAGGCAGCAGCCTGCGGGGCCCTCTCGCGTCCGCGGGTTCCTGTGCGTGACGGAACCGCCCCGGCCTAGCCGCAGAGCCGGCGCATCGTCTCGACCGTCCGCAGCCGGTTCTCGCGGCTGTCGTCGAGCGGCTGCAGGGCCAGCGTGGTCACCCCGGCCTCCGCGAAGGCGGCGATGCGCTCGGCGACGTACCCCTCCGGCCCGATCAGCGACACCGCGCGCACGAGCTCGTCGGGCAGCGCCGCGGCGGCCTCGTCCTTGCGGCCGGACAGGTAGAGGTCCTGCACGGTCTCGGCGGCGTCGGCGAACCCGTAGCGGCGGGCGAGGTCGTTGTAGAAGTTCTTCCCCTTGGCCCCCATGCCGCCGACGTAGAGCGCCAGCTGCGGGCGGACGTGGTCGTGCAGCGCGTCGACGTCCTCACCGATGGCCACCGGGACGCCGACGACCACCTGCAGCTCGCCGAGCGCCGGGTCGCGCTTGGCCTTGCCGGCCGCGAGGGAGTCCCCCCAGACGTCGGCGGCCTTCTCCGGCATGAACCAGATCGGCTCCCACACCTCGGCGATCTCGGCGGCGAGCTCCACGTTCTTCGGCCCCAGCGCGGCGAGCATGATCGGCACCCGCGGGCGGACCGGTGTGTTGATCAGCTTCAGCGGCTTGCCCAGCCCGGTGCCCTGCTCCGGGGGCAACGGGATCGTGTACTTGGACCCCGCGTGCTCGAGCCGCTCCCGCCGCCACACCTGGCGGCAGATCTCCACGATCTCCCGGGTCCGCTGGATGGGCGCGTCGTAGGGGACGCCGTGCCAGCCCTCGATCACCTGCGGGCCGGAGGCGCCGAGGCCGAGAGTGAACCGGCCGCCGGAGACGAAGTCGAGGCCGGCCGCCGTCATGGCCAGCAGTGCGGGGGTGCGGCTGTAGATCGGCAGGATGCCGGCCAGCAGCTCCACCCGCTCGGTGACCGCGGCGAGGTAGCCGAGCTGGCTCACCGAGTCGAACGTGTAGACCTCGGCGACGGTCGCGACGTCGAGGCCGGCGGCCTCGAGGTCACGGATCTCGTCCGCGGTGTCGCGGAAGCCCCCGCTGTAGCTGGCCTGGATGCCGATGCGCACGTGCCCTCCCGGGGTCGTCGGCGCCCTCGTCGGCGCCGGGACGACCGTATCGGCGCCGGCTCAGAGGGGGCGGACCACCCCGATCACCTGGGTCACGACACGGACGCCGTCGACGTCGCTGGGCACCCGGCGGGCCGCGCCGGGCTCGGCGAGGTCCACCTTGACGACGTAGCCGGTGCCGCGTCGGGCCAGCCCGATCCCGACGACCTCGGGCACCGCAGCGAGCTGCTCGCTCAGGGCGCTCTTCGCGGCGCGGGCGGAGGCACGGTCGGACACCCCTCCATGGTGCGCCACTCCCGGCCTCGTGGACAGGGGTGCGGGCGACCTTCTCCGGACCGTTGCCGGAGATCGGGCCGCCGGGCACGGCCGGCCCTGATCTAGCCGGCGACCCACTCCACCCCGAGGACGTCGAGCACCGTGGCCAGTGGGCTGGCGAAGGTGACGCCGCCGCCCTGTGCACCGCCCACCTCGCTGCCGGCGAACAGCAGGGCCAGGGGCGCGCGGTCGGCGCTGCGCCAGATGACCGACCCGCTGTCCCCGCCGGCGCTGAAGCCGCCGCTCAGGCCCTCGATCTCGATCTGGCCGTCGAAGGTGTGCACCCCGTCGTCGTACTGGACGGCCACGCCGTCGACCTCCACCGCCGTGATCCGCCCGCGGGTGTGCCCGGTGGTGCGGCCGACCTTCTCGACGGCCTGGTCCGGGTCCACCTCGTCCCCGTCGGCCACGGCGGAGGCGAGTGGCCCGCCGGGGTAGGCCCCCGGATCGGCGTCGACGCCGGGGTCGAGCACCGCGACGGCGGCGTCCACGAGGTTCGGCCCGTCGGTGAAGCGCTCGAAGGCGGTGAGCGTGGCCACCCGGTCCGCGACGGTGCCGCCGTCGGCGGGGCCGGGCTGCAGGACCGCGTCCCCAGGGGACGCGGCGTCGCTGGCGGCCAGCACGTGGTTGTTCGACAGCATCGCGAGCCGGCCGTCCACGCGGACGAAGCCCCCGAGGGTCCCCGCCGTCACCGAGGGGTGTGCGACCGACAGGCCTGGCCGCAGCGGCCGCACGCGTCGCTGCAGCTCCGCCGGCGTCACCGCGGGCGTGCCGACGGGGGAGGACTGGGCGCGCACCGGCCCTATCACCCGGACGTCGACCTCGGCCCGGACCGCCTCGTCCACGCCGTCCAGCAGGACCGCGGCATCCGCGGGGGACACCACCCGGACGGCCAGCCGGGCCCTCCCCGGTGCCACCGGCACCAGTCCCAGTGCGGGCCGGGCCCACACGAGCCCCGGACCCAGCCCGCTGGCGGTGACCGGGCCGGTCCAGTCCGCCAGGCGGGCGCCCAGCCGCACCTTCAGCTCCCGTGCCGCGTCGATCTGCACCGTTCCCCCTCGCTCCCCGGCTCGTCGCCGAGGGTGTCCGTACTGGTACCCACGGTAGGGCGGGGGTACGACAGAACCGCCCTGCCGGAGTTGCCCCCGGCCCGGTACAGTCCCCGCCGACCACCGTGGACCGGCCGGTCCCCGCAGCCGGGAATGAACCGTCGGCAGGGGCGTTGACCGGGGAGAGCGCCGCTGTGAGCGGTGCCGCTCCGTCGACATGGGGACCCGGTTTGCACCGGCTCCTCCGGCACGAGTATCGTGGTCAGCCGTGCCCAGGGTGTCCTGGGCCTGCTCCCGTTCGCGGTGCGCTCGCCGGCAGGTTGGTGGCGCCGAGTCGCGGGGGGCGACCGTCCGGTTGGTCACGCCGATCGGTCCCGGGAAGGGCGACACGCCCGACCGCGGGGGCCGGTGGTGGACTGTGGCCAGGGGCGGGCCCGACCCCAGCAGGACCGGCACCCGGCACGACAGAGCCACGAAGACAGAGCACCGACCGACAGCACGACCCCAGCGCAGGTAGGAGATCCAGGCCCCCCATGCCCACGATCAACCAGCTGGTCCGCAAGGGCCGCGAGGACAAGGTCGTCAAGACCACGACGCCGGCGCTGAAGGGCTCCCCTCAGCGTCGCGGCGTGTGCACCCGCGTGTACACGACGACGCCGAAGAAGCCGAACTCGGCGCTGCGCAAGGTCGCCCGCGTCCGCCTCACCAGTGGCATCGAGGTCACCGCCTACATCCCCGGTGTCGGCCACAACCTGCAGGAGCACTCGATGGTGCTCGTGCGCGGCGGTCGCGTGAAGGACCTCCCGGGTGTCCGTTACAAGATCATCCGCGGGTCGCTGGACACCCAGGGTGTCCGCAACCGCAAGCAGGCTCGCAGCAAGTACGGCGCCAAGAAGGAGAAGAGCTAATGCCGCGCAAGGGCCCCGCGCCGAAGCGTCCGCTGGTCGCCGACCCGGTGTACCAGTCGCAGCTGGTCACCCAGCTGGTGAACAAGGTGCTGGTCGACGGCAAGCGCTCCATCGCCGAAGCGATCGTCTACGGCGCCCTCGAGGGCGCCCGCGCGAAGAGCGACACCGACCCGGTCGTCACGCTCAAGCGCGCGCTGGACAACGTCAAGCCGTCCCTCGAGGTCCGCAGCCGCCGCGTCGGTGGTGCGACCTACCAGGTCCCGGTCGAGGTCCGCGCCTCCCGCAGCACGACGCTCGGCCTGCGCTGGCTGATCCAGTACAGCCGCGCTCGTCGTGAGAAGACCATGACCGAGCGCCTCATGAACGAGCTGCTCGACGCCAGCAACGGCCTGGGTGCGGCGGTCAAGCGCCGCGAGGACACGCACAAGATGGCCGAGTCGAACAAGGCCTTCGCCCACTACCGCTGGTGACGTCGCCGGCCCCGCTGTACCGCTGGTGACGGAACTCCACCAGCCGCCGCTGCCCGCGGACGGACCGGGCGATCCCCGGCACCCGAGCACGGACCGAACCGAAGAGGAGAAGTAGAGATGGCCAGCAACGCGGCCCAGCTCGCCAAGACCCGCAACATCGGGATCATGGCGCACATCGACGCCGGCAAGACCACGACGACCGAGCGCATCCTCTTCTACACCGGTATCAACTACAAGATCGGTGAGGTCCACGACGGCGCGGCCACGATGGACTGGATGGAGCAGGAGCAGGAGCGCGGCATCACCATCACGTCGGCCGCGACGAAGTGCACCTGGAACGGCTACGACATCAACATCATCGACACCCCGGGGCACGTGGACTTCACCGTCGAGGTGGAGCGGTCCCTGCGGGTGCTCGACGGGGCCGTCGCGGTCTACGACGGCGTCGCCGGCGTCGAGCCGCAGACCGAGCAGGTCTGGCGGCAGGCGGAGAAGTACGGCGTCCCGCGCATGTGCTTCGTCAACAAGCTCGACCGCACCGGCGCGAACTTCTTCCGCTGCGTCGACATGATGGTCGAGCGGCTGAACGCCAACCCGCTGGTGCTCCAGATCCCGATCGGCGCCGAGGGCGACTTCATCGGCGTCGTCGACCTGGTGCAGATGAAGGCCCTCACCTGGCGCGGCGAGACCAAGCTCGGTGAGGACTACGAGATCGAGGAGATCCCCGCGGAGCTGGCCGAGCAGGCCGCCGAGTACCGCGAGAAGCTGCTCGAGGGTGTCGCGGAGAACGACGACGCGATCATGGAGGCCTACCTCGCCGGCGAGGAGGTCTCGGTGGAGACCATCAAGGCCGCCATCCGCAAGGCGACGATCGCGGGCCAGCTCAACCCGGTCGTGACCGGCTCGGCGTTCAAGAACAAGGGCGTCCAGCCCATGCTCGACGCCGTCGTCGACTACCTGCCGAGCCCGCTGGACATCGAGGCCATCGTCGGCACCGCCCTGGACGGCACGACCGAGGTCCTCCGGCACGCCGACGAGGACGAGCCGTTCTCCGCGCTGGCCTTCAAGATCCAGACCGACCAGCACCTCGGCAAGCTCACCTACATCCGGGTGTACTCCGGCAAGCTCGACGCGGGCTCCCCGGTGCTGAACAGCACCAAGGACCGCAAGGAGCGGGTCGGGAAGATCTACCAGATGCACGCCAACAAGCGTGAGGAGCGCCAGGGCGTGGGCGCCGGCGAGATCGTCGCCGTGAACGGGATGAAGCAGACGACGACCGGTGACACCCTCTGCGACCCGCAGAAGCCGGTGATCCTGGAGTCGATGACCTTCCCCGCGCCGGTCATCTCGGTCGCCATCGAGCCCAAGACGAAGAGCGACCAGGAGAAGCTGGGCACGGCCATCCAGAAGCTGGCCGAGGAGGACCCGACGTTCCAGGTCCGCCTCGACGAGGAGACCGGTCAGACCGTCATCTCCGGCATGGGTGAGCTGCACCTGGAGATCCTGGTCGACCGCATGCGGCGTGAGTTCAACGTCGAGGCCAACGTCGGCAAGCCCCAGGTGGCCTACCGCGAGACGATCCGCAAGGCCGTCGAGCGCTACGACTACACGCACAAGAAGCAGACCGGCGGGTCGGGCCAGTTCGCGAAGGTCCAGATCGCCATCGAGCCGCTCGAGATGACCGCCGACTCGGCGACCTACGAGTTCGAGAACAAGGTCACCGGTGGTCGCATCCCGCGGGAGTACATCCCCTCGGTCGACCAGGGCATGCAGGACGCCATGCAGTACGGCGTGCTCGCCGGTTACCCGATGGTCGGCGTCAAGGCCTCGCTGCTGGACGGCCAGTACCACGAGGTCGACTCGTCGGAGATGGCCTTCAAGATCGCCGGGTCGATCGCCTTCAAGGAGGCTGCCCGCAAGGCCAGCCCGGCTCTGCTCGAGCCGATGATGGCCGTCGAGGTCGTCACCCCGGAAGAGAACATGGGCGACGTGATCGGCGACCTGAACTCCCGCCGCGGCACCATCCAGGCGATGGACGAGCGCTCCGGTGCCCGGGTCGTCAAGGCGCTGGTCCCGCTGTCGGAGATGTTCGGCTACGTAGGTGACCTGCGCAGCCGCACCCAGGGGCGGGCGAGCTACACCATGGTCTTCGAGACCTACGCGGAGGTCCCGCAGAACGTCGCCAAGGAGATCATCGCCAAGGCGACCGGCGAGTGACCCGCCGGGCGGCGCCCCCGCCCGGCACCCCTCAGCAACCCCACCCCAGACTCGCGTACGACTGCGACACCACGAGGAGAGGAACCCAGTGGCCAAGGCCAAGTTCGAGCGGACCAAGCCGCACGTCAACATCGGCACCATCGGGCACATCGACCATGGGAAGACGACGCTGACCGCGGCGATCACCAAGGTCCTGCACGACAAGTACCCGAACCTCAACGAGGCGTCGGCGTTCGACCAGATCGACAAGGCGCCCGAGGAGAAGGCTCGCGGCATCACGATCTCGATCGCGCACGTCGAGTACCAGACCGAGAAGCGCCACTACGCGCACGTCGACTGCCCCGGGCACGCCGACTACATCAAGAACATGATCACCGGTGCCGCGCAGATGGACGGCGCGATCCTCGTGGTCGCCGCCACCGACGGCCCGATGCCGCAGACCAAGGAGCACGTGCTCCTGGCCCGCCAGGTCGGCGTCCCCTACATCGTCGTGGCGCTCAACAAGGCCGACATGGTCGACGACGAGGAGATCCTCGAGCTCGTCGAGCTGGAGGTCCGTGAGCTGCTGTCCGAGTACGAGTTCCCGGGCGACGACCTCCCCGTGATCCGCGTCTCGGCGCTCAAGGCGCTCGAGGGCGACGCCGAGTGGGGCGACAAGCTCATGGAGCTGATGAACGCGGTCGACGAGTCGATCCCGGAGCCCGAGCGCGAGATCGACAAGCCGTTCCTCATGCCCGTCGAGGACGTCTTCACGATCACCGGTCGTGGCACCGTCGTGACCGGCCGCGTCGAGCGCGGCATCGTCAAGGTGTCGGAGGAGGTCGAGATCGTCGGCATCCGCCCGACCTCGACCAAGACGACCGTCACCGGCGTCGAGATGTTCCGCAAGCTGCTCGACCAGGGTCAGGCCGGCGACAACGTGGGCCTGCTGCTGCGCGGCATCAAGCGCGAGGACGTCGAGCGCGGCCAGGTCGTCATCAAGCCCGGGACGATCACCCCGCACACGAACTTCGAGGCCTCGGTCTTCATCCTCTCCAAGGACGAGGGTGGCCGGCACACGCCGTTCTTCAACAACTACCGTCCCCAGTTCTACTTCCGGACGACGGACGTGACGGGCGTCGTGACGCTGCCCGCCGGGACCGAGATGGTCATGCCCGGCGACAACACCGAGATGACGGTCGAGCTGATCCAGCCGATCGCCATGGAGGAGGGCCTCAAGTTCGCCATCCGTGAGGGTGGGCGGACCGTCGGCGCCGGTCGCGTCGTCAAGATCAACAAGTAACACCCGCGGACGGGCGGCGGCCAGCAGGCCGCCGCCCGTCCCATGGGTCCGGATCCCGGGCCTAGCTGGATCCGGGAACCGGACCACCACAGACGTAGTCACGATCGGCAGGAGCGAGAACACCGATGGCGGGACAGAAGATCCGCATCAGGCTGAAGGCCTACGACCACGAGGCGATCGATGCCTCGGCGCGGCGCATCGTCGAGACGGTGACGAAGACCGGTGCGCGTGTCGTCGGCCCCGTGCCGCTGCCGACGGAGAAGAACGTGTACTGCGTCATCCGCTCCCCGCACAAGTACAAGGACTCGCGGGAGCACTTCGAGATGCGTACGCACAAGCGGCTCATCGACATCCTCGACCCGACGCCGAAGACGGTCGACGCGCTCATGCGCATCGACCTGCCGGCCTCGGTCGACGTCAACATCCAGTAAGGGGGAGTCATGGCGAGCAACTTCCGCGGGCTCCTCGGCGAGAAGCTGGGCATGACCCAGGTCTTCGACGAGAACAACCGCATCGTGCCGGTGACCGTCGTCAAGGCGGGGCCGTGCGTGGTCACCCAGGTGCGCACCCCCGAGGTGGACGGCTACTCGGCCCTCCAGCTCGGCTTCGGTGAGATCGACCCCCGCAAGGTCAACAAGCCCGAGGGTGGTCACTTCGCGAAGGCCGGCGTCACGCCGCGCCGCCACGTGGTCGAGCTGCGTACCAACGACGCCGCCACGTACACCGTCGGCCAGGAGCTGACGGCCGAGGTCTTCGAGGGCGTCACCAAGGTCGACGTCATCGGCACCAGCAAGGGCAAGGGCACCGCCGGTGTCATGAAGCGTCACGGCTTCAAGGGCCTGGGCGCCGCGCACGGCACCCAGCGCAAGCACCGGTCGCCGGGCTCCATCGGCGGGGCATCGACGCCCGGCCGGGTCTTCAAGGGCCTGCGCATGGCCGGCCGCATGGGCCACGTCAAGACGACGACGCTCTCGCTCACCGTCCACGGCGTGGACACCGAGCGCGGGCTGCTGCTGATCAAGGGCGCCATCCCCGGCCCGAAGGGCGGCCTCGTGCTCGTCCGTTCGGCCGTCAAGGGCGGCCCCGTGGGGAGTGACACGAAGTGACCACGTCCATCAACGGCGGGGCGACCGAGACGCGCACCGACCGCCAGGTCGACGTCCGCACGCCGGCGGGGGAGACCTCCGGCAGCGTGACGCTGCCCGGTGCGCTCTTCGACGCCAACGCCAACGTCTCGCTGATGCACCAGGTCGTGGTGGCCCAGCTGGCCGCCGCGCGCCAGGGCACGCACGCGACGAAGACCCGTGGCAAGGTCAGCGGTGGTGGCGTCAAGCCCTACCGCCAGAAGGGCACCGGCCGCGCCCGTCAGGGCTCGATCCGTGCGCCGCAGTTCACCGGCGGTGGCACGGTCCACGGCCCGCAGCCGCGCGACTACACGCAGCGGACCCCGAAGAAGATGAAGGCCGCCGCCCTCCGCGGCGCCCTCTCCGACCGGGCCCGCGAGGACCGCGTTCACGTGATCACCACCTTCGTCGAGGGCGACGCCCCGAAGACGAAGGAGGCGCTCAAGGCGCTCGACGCGGTGACCCAGGCCAAGCGCGTGCTCGTGGTCCTCGACCACGACGACGTCCTCAACTGGATCAGCCTGCGCAACGAGCCCCGCGTGCACCTGCTCGAGGCCGGCCAGCTCAACACCTACGACGTCCTGCTCGCCGACGAGGTCGTCTTCACCGAGGCCGCGCTGGCGGAGTTCGTCGCCGGCCCGGCCCACGGGTCGGCCAAGCCGGACCTCGGCACCCACCTGACCCCGGGTGGCGTGCCGTCGATCGCGCCTGCCGAGGACGAGGGCACCGTCGAGGTCGCGGGCTCGGCCACCGACACCACCGAGGAGACGGCGTGACCTTCCACGACCCCCGGGACGTCCTGCTCGCGCCGGTCATCTCGGAGAAGAGCTACGGGCTGCTGGACGAGAACCAGTACACGTTCCTCGTCCACCCCGACGCCAACAAGACGCAGATCAAGATCGCGGTGGCCCAGGTCTTCAACGTGAAGGTCCTGGACGTCAACACGATCAACCGTCAGGGCAAGAAGAAGCGCAGCCGGGGCAACCGGATGGGCAAGCGTCCCGACACCAAGCGGGCCATCGTGTCGCTCGCCCCCGGCGACCGCATCGAGATCTTCGGTGGTCCCGGCGCCTGAGCGCCGCGACCCTCCGGACCAGAGATAGAGGACTGAGTCAGCAATGGCTATCCGCAAGTACAAGCCGACGACGCCGGGCCGCCGTGGCTCCAGCGTCGCCGACTTCGCCGAGGTCACCCGCGACCATCCCGAGAAGTCGCTGGTCCGGCCGCTGCACGGCCGCGGCGGGCGCAACGTGCACGGGAAGGTCACCGCTCGCCACCAGGGCGGCGGCCACAAGCGCGCGTACCGCCTGATCGACTTCCGCCGGGCCGACAAGGACGGCGTGCCGGCCAAGGTCGCGCACATCGAGTACGACCCGAACCGCACGTCGCGCATCGCCCTGCTGCACTTCGCCGACGGCGAGAAGCGCTACATCATCGCGCCGGCCCGCCTGAAGCAGGGCGACACGGTCGAGTGCGGCCCGGCCGCCGACATCAAGCCGGGCAACAACCTCCCGCTCCGGAACATCCCGGTCGGCACGGTGGTCCACGCGATCGAGCTCCGTCCCGGTGGCGGAGCGAAGATCGCCCGGTCGGCCGGCACGAGCGTCCAGCTGGTCGCCCGTGAGGGCCGGTTCGCCCAGCTGCGCATGCCGTCGGGCGAGATCCGCAACGTCGACGTCCGCTGCCGCGCCACCATCGGCGAGGTCGGCAACGCCGAGCAGTCGAACATCAACTGGGGCAAGGCCGGCCGCATGCGGTGGAAGGGCAAGCGCCCGACCGTCCGTGGTGTCGCCATGAACCCGGTCGACCACCCGCACGGTGGTGGTGAGGGCAAGACCTCCGGTGGGCGCCACCCGGTGAACCCGAAGGGCAAGCCGGAGGGCCGCACGCGCAAGCGCAAGGCCAGTGACGCTCTGATCGTGCGCCGCCGGCGCACCAACAAGAAGCGCTGAGCGGGTAGAGGAGTCCGACAGACATGCCACGCAGCCTCAAGAAGGGCCCGTTCGTCGACGACCACCTGCTCGCCAAGGTGGACGCCCAGAACGAGAAGGGCACCAAGAACGTCATCCGCACCTGGTCGCGCCGCTCGACGATCATCCCCGACATGCTCGGGCACACGATCGCCGTGCACGACGGCCGCAAGCACGTCCCGGTCTTCGTGACCGAGGCGATGGTCGGGCACAAGCTCGGCGAGTTCGCGCCCACGCGCACCTTCCGTGGGCACATCAAGGACGACCGCCGGTCGCGGCGCGGCTGACCAGGTAGAGAGAGACTCAGATGACTTCCCAGTTGGGACAGGAGACGCCGGTCGCCCGGGCCACGGCCCGGTTCGTCCGCGTCACCCCCATGAAGGCACGCCGGGTGGTGGACATGATCCGCTACCTGCCGACCGACGAGGCACTGGCCCTGCTGCGCTTCGCGCCGCAGGCTGCCAGCGAGCCGGTCGCCAAGGTGGTGGCCAGCGCCGTCGCCAACGCCGAGCACAACCTGCAGCTCGACCGCAACGCGCTCGTCGTCAGCGCCGCATACGTCGACGAGGGCCCGACGCTCAAGCGGATCCGTCCGCGTGCGCAGGGCCGGGCGTTCCGCATCAACAAGCGGACCAGCCACATCACCGTCGAGGTGAGCGAGGTCGCCAGCAGCGCCGAGCTCGCGCAGAAGTCGCGCAAGGCGCGTCGGGACACCGGCCAGTCCGGCCCCGCCACCCAGCAGAAGAGCAACACGAGGGGAGGGACCCGCTAGTGGGTCAGAAGGTCAACCCGCACGGGTTCCGGCTCGGCATCACCACCGACTACAAGTCCCGGTGGTACGCGGACAAGCTGTACAAGGACTACGTCAAGGAAGACGTCGCCATCCGCAAGCTCATGTCCAAGGGCATGGAGCGGGCCGGCATCTCCAAGGTGGAGATCGAGCGCACCCGTGACCGGGTCCGCGTCGACATCCACACCGCCCGTCCCGGCATCGTCATCGGCCGCCGCGGCGCCGAGGCCGACCGCATCCGTGGCGAGCTGGAGAAGCTGACCGGCAAGCAGGTGCAGCTGAACATCCTCGAGGTGAAGAACCCCGAGTCCGACGCGCAGCTCGTCGCCCAGGGCGTCGCCGAGCAGCTGTCCAGCCGCGTGAGCTTCCGTCGCGCCATGCGCAAGGCCATGCAGTCGGCCCAGCGCAGCCCGCAGGTCAAGGGCATCCGGGTGCAGTGCTCGGGTCGCCTGGGCGGCACGGAGATGAGCCGGTCGGAGTTCTACCGCGAGGGCCGGGTGCCCCTGCACACGCTCCGCGCGAACATCGACTACGGCATCTACGAGGCCCGCACCACCTTCGGCCGCATCGGCGTCAAGGTGTGGATCTACAAGGGCGACGTGAGCGGCTCCCGGGCCGAGCGCGAGGCCCTCGAGGCCCTCGCCGCCCGTCAGCAGCGTCGTGAGCGCGCGCAGCGCCCGCAGCGTCGCTCGGGCTCCAGCGGCACCACCGCTGGTGGCACCGAGGCCGGCCGGGCCGCCGCCGAGGGCACCGGGCCCGCGGTGGACACCACCGACGCCGTCGTCGCCCAGACCTCGGGCGAGGCGCCGGAGACGACGGTCGCCGAGCTGGCCGGTCCGGAGGCCACTGCGGCCGCCGAGACGACCGCCACCGAGACGACCGCGACCGAGAACACGGAGAGCTGAGCCATGCTCATCCCACGGCGTGTCAAGCACCGCAAGCAGCACCACCCGAGCCGCTCCGGCCGGGCCAAGGGCGGCACCGAGATCAACTTCGGTGAGTTCGCCATCCAGGCCCTGGAGCCGGCCTACGTGACGAACCGGCAGATCGAGTCCGCCCGTATCGCCATGACCCGGCACATCAAGCGTGGCGGCAAGGTGTGGATCTCCATCTACCCGGACCGTCCGCTGACCAAGAAGCCGGCCGAGACCCGCATGGGTTCCGGCAAGGGCTCGCCCGAGTGGTGGGTCGCCAACGTGAAGCCGGGCCGGGTGCTCTTCGAGCTCTCCGGCGTGGCCGAGCCGGTCGCCCGCGAGGCCATGCGCCGCGCCATCCACAAGCTGCCCATGAAGTGCCGCTTCATCACTCGTGAAGGAGAGGTGTGATGGCCGCCGGTCTGACCGCTCCGGAGCTGCGCGAGCTGTCCGTCGACGAGCTCGCCTCGCGGCTGCGCGATTCCAAGGAAGAACTGTTCAACCTGCGGTTCCAGGTGGCCACCGGCCAGCTGGACAACAACCGGCGACTGCAGACCGTGCGCCGCGACATCGCGCGGATCTACACGATCATGCGTGAGCGCGAGCTGGGCCTGTCGGTCGCCCCGAACGAGGGTGTGGCATGAGCGAGTCCCAGTCGGCCACCGCGAACGAGGCGTCGGCGTCCGGGCCCGGCCTGGCGGGCCGTGGCTACCGCAAGGTCCGTGAGGGCCTCGTGGTCAGCGACAAGATGGACAAGACCATCGTCGTCGAGGTCGAGGACCGCGTGAAGCACGGCCTGTACGGCAAGGTCATCCGCCGTACGAGCAAGCTGAAGGCGCACGACGAGCAGGGGGTCGCCGGCATCGGGGACCGCGTGCAGATCATGGAGACCCGACCCACCTCCGCCACCAAGCGGTGGCGGCTGGTCGAGGTCGTGGAGAAGGCCAAGTAGGCAGCACGACGGGTCGCGGCCCCGCCTCCGGGCGGGGCCCGGCCGACCGGCCCGCGAGGGCCGAGTCCGGAGCAGGTACTCTGGACGACTGGCGCCCCCTCGGGTGTGCGCCGCATCCCGGTACCCGTGCGACGGTGAGCACCGGCGGCTCAGCCGCCGGTGCGTCCGCACGTGGGTACCGGACAGCCGGTTCACCGTTCCGGCCCGGCTGTCACCACTGATCTTTGGGAGTAGGACGTGATCCAGCAGGAGTCGCGACTCCGGGTCGCCGACAACACGGGTGCCAAGGAGATCCTCTGCATCCGTGTCCTCGGCGGGTCCGGGAGACGCTACGCGGGCATCGGCGACGTCATCGTCGCCACCGTGAAGGACGCGCTGCCTGGTGCCGGTGTCAAGAAGGGTGACGTGGTCAAGGCCGTCGTCGTCCGCACCGTGAAGGAGCGTCGTCGTCCCGACGGCTCGTACATCCGCTTCGACGAGAACGCCGCCGTGATCATCCGCGACAGCGGCGACCCGCGCGGCACGCGCATCTTCGGCCCGGTCGGCCGTGAGCTCCGCGACAAGCGCTTCATGCGGATCATCTCGCTCGCTCCGGAGGTGCTGTGAGCATGGCTGCCCACAAGAACGACCCCGGCACCAAGAAGGCGCCGTCGATGAAGGTCAAGAAGGGCGACACCGTCGTGGTGCTGTCCGGCAAGGACAAGGGCGCGAAGGGCCGGGTCATCGCGGCCTACCCCGAGACGCAGAAGGTGCTCGTCGAGGGCGTCGGCCGGGTCAAGAAGCACACCCGGATCAGCTCGAACCAGCGCGGCGCCCAGCAGGGCGGGATCGTCACGCAGGAGGCGCCCATCCACGTGAGCAACGTGATGGTGATCGACTCCGAGGACAAGCCGACCCGGGTCGGCTACCGCAAGGACGAGGAAGGCCGCAGCATCCGGGTCTCGCGGCGCACCGGTAAGGACCTCTGATCCCATGAGCGCACCCACCCGTGAGCTGCCCCGCATCCTGGCCCGGTACCGCGAGGAGATCGCGCCGGCGCTGCAGTCGGAGTTCGGCTACGAGAACGTCATGCAGATCCCGCGGCTGACCAAGATCGTCGTCAACATGGGCGTCGGCGAGGCAACCCGCGACGCCAAGCTGATGGACGGCGCGGTCCGCGACCTGACCGCCATCACCGGCCAGAAGCCGGCCGTCGTCCGGGCCCGCAAGTCCATCGCGCAGTTCAAGCTCCGCGAGGGCATGCCGATCGGCGCGAAGGTCACCCTCCGCGGCGACCGCATGTGGGAGTTCCTGGACCGGCTGCTGTCGCTGGCCCTGCCCCGGATCCGTGACTTCCGTGGCCTCAACGCCAAGCAGTTCGACGGCCACGGCAACTACACGTTCGGCCTGAACGAGCAGTCGATGTTCCGCGAGATCGACGTCGACAAGATCGACCGGCCGCGCGGCATGGACATCACCCTGGTCACGACCGCCACCAACGACGACGAGGGCCGCGAGCTGCTCCGGCTCCTCGGCTTCCCCTTCGCCGGCCAGCCCGTCGTCATGACGACCCGCTGACCCCGGCCTTCGAGAGAGCTACAGGAGACCGAGATGGCCAAGAAGGCCCTGATCAACAAGGCGGCCCGCAAGCCGAAGTTCGCGGTCCGCGGCTACACCCGCTGCCAGCGCTGCGGTCGTCCGCACGCGGTGTTCCGCAAGTTCGGCCTCTGCCGCATCTGCGTGCGGGAGATGGCCCACGCCGGGGAGCTCCCCGGCGTGCGCAAGTCCAGCTGGTGAAGGACCCCGGTGCCCCCACAGCACGCTCCGCGCGCTGCGGGTCCCTGCACCGGGGCCGCTCCAGGCGGCAGTACCGAGCACGGCTCACCCTGAGCAACACCGATCGCCGAGAGGCCCACGCGAGATCCGCGTGCGGAACCGCGGCGAGAGAGGCACGACACCCATGACGATGACCGACCCGATCGCGGACATGCTGACGCGCATCCGCAACGCCAACCAGGCGTATCACGACTCCGCGACGATGCCGTCGTCGAAGATCAAGACCCACATCGCGGAGATCCTCCAGCAGCAGGGCTACATCGCCGGCTGGAAGGTGAACGAGGTCGAGGTGGACGGCAGCACCCGCAAGGAGCTGGTCATCGACCTCAAGTACGGGCCGAACCGCGAGCGCAGCATCGCCGGCGTCCGTCGGGTGTCCAAGCCCGGTCTGCGGGTGTACGCCAAGTCGACTGCGCTGCCCAAGGTGCTCGGCGGTCTCGGGGTGGCGATCATCTCGACCTCCACCGGGCTGCTGACCGACCGCCAGGCGAACACGAAGGGCGTGGGTGGGGAAGTCCTCGCCTACGTCTGGTAAGAGGAGCGAGCTGAGATGTCACGGATCGGACGACTCCCGATTCCGGTGCCCGGTGGTGTGGACATCGCCATCGAGGGCCAGACCGTCAACGTGAAGGGCCCCAAGGGGTCCCTGTCCCACACGGTCGCGGCACCGATCACGGTGGCCCGCGGTGAGGACGGCACGCTGCAGGTGGCCCGGCCGGACGACGAGCGGGGGAGCCGTGCCCTGCACGGGCTGTCGCGCACCCTCATCGCCAACATGATCACCGGCGTCACCGAGGGGTACACCAAGACCCTCGAGATCGTCGGCGTCGGCTACCGCGTCCAGGCGCGGGGTTCCGACCTCGAGTTCGCCCTGGGCTTCAGCCACCCGGTGCCGGTCAAGGCGCCCGAGGGCATCACGTTCACGGTCGAGTCGCCCACCCGCCTGCGGGTGACCGGCATCGACAAGCAGCAGGTGGGCCAGGTCGCGGCCAACATCCGCAAGCTGCGTCGCCCCGACCCGTACAAGGGCAAGGGCGTCCGCTACCAGGGTGAGGTCGTCAAGCGCAAGGTCGGGAAGACGGGTAAGTGATGGCACAGACCGAGAAGAGTGCTCGGGTCCACACACCCGTGGGCACCGACGTCAGCACCAAGCGACGGGTGTCCCGGCTCCGCCGGCACAACCGCCTGCGCAAGCGGGTCTCCGGCACGCCGGAGCGTCCTCGCCTGGTGGTCAAGCGCAGCTCGCGCCACATCCACGTCCAGGTGGTCGACGACACCGCCGGCCGCACCCTGGTCAGCGCGTCGACGCTGGATGCCAGCCTGCGCACCGCCGAGGGCGACAAGTCCGCCCTGGCCCGCCAGGTGGGCGCCCTGGTGGCGGAGCGGGCCAAGGCCGCGGGGATCAGCGCGGTGGTCTTCGACCGTGGTGGCAACCGCTACCAGGGCCGGATCGCCGCGCTCGCCGACGGCGCGCGCGAGGGCGGGCTGGACTTCTGATGACCAGCACGCACACCAGCACCGTGACAGTGATCGAGAGGGACGTCTGATGCCAGGACCACAGCGACGCGGCGGCGGCGCCGGCGCCGGCGGCGGCAACGACCGCCGCGACCGCCGTGACGGCGGTCGGGGGCCGGGCGGCGCTCCTGCCGAGAAGAGCAACTACATCGAGCGCGTGGTGGCCATCAACCGCGTGTCCAAGGTCGTCAAGGGTGGTCGGCGCTTCAGCTTCACCGCCCTGGTGATCGTGGGCGACGGCGACGGCACCGTGGGCGTCGGCTACGGCAAGGCCAAGGAGGTGCCCGCGGCCATCGCCAAGGGCGTCGAGGAGGCCAAGAAGCACTTCTACAAGGTGCCGCGCATCGCCAGCACCATCCCGCACCCCGTGCAGGGCGAGGCGGCGGCCGGTGTCGTGCTGCTCAAGCCGGCCAGCCCCGGTACCGGCGTCATCGCCGGTGGCCCGGTGCGTGCCGTCCTCGAGTGCGCCGGCATCCACGACGTGCTCTCGAAGAGCCTCGGCTCGTCGAACCCCATCAACATCGTCCACGCGACCATGCAGGCGCTGAAGGACCTCGTCCGTCCCGAGGAGATCGCGGCTCGCCGCGGTCTGCCCCTGGAGGACGTCGCTCCGGCCGCGATGCTGCGGGCGCGTGCCGGTCAGGGGGTCTGACATGGCGCAGCTGAAGGTCACCCAGGTCAAGTCCGCGATCGGCACCAAGCCCAACCAGCGCCAGACGCTGCGCTCGCTGGGCCTCAAGCGGATCAACGACTCGGTCGTGCAGGAGGACCGTCCCGAGATCCGCGGGATGGTCGCCACGGTGCCGCACCTGGTCACCGTCGAAGAGATCAGCTGAGCTGAGGAAAGACTCCGATGACACTGAAGGTCCACCACCTGCGCCCGGCCAAGGGCGCCCACACCAAGAAGACCCGCGTGGGTCGTGGTGAGGGCTCCAAGGGCAAGACGGCCGGCCGCGGCACCAAGGGCACCGGCGCGCGCGGCAACACCTCCGCGCGCTTCGAGGGCGGGCAGACGCCGCTGCACATGCGGCTGCCCAAGCTGTCGGGTTTCAAGAGCCCCAACAAGGTCGTCTTCCAGGTCGTCAACCTCGACCGGATCGCGGCGCTGTTCCCGCAGGGCGGCACCGTCGACGCCGACGCCCTCGTGGCGGCCGGGGCCGTGCGCCGCGGCCAGCCGGTCAAGGTGCTCGGCACCGGCGACCTCGGCGGCGTCGCCGTGGACGTGCGCGCCCAGGCGTTCTCGTCCTCGGCTGCCGAGAAGATCACCGCGGCCGGGGGCAGCACCACGCTCGTCTGAGCCGCCGATGACCCCCGGGGCGCGCCTCCTCACGGGAGGCCCGCGCCCCGGGGGTCATCTGCTGTACGGCGCGTCGTGAGCACGCTTCTCGGCCGCCCTGCAGGAACCCGCCGCGAGCGCGTGAGCGGTGTTGGGCAGGGTGGTCCTTACACTCGTACGACCGACTAGGGGAGGGCACGTGCTGCAGGCGTTCGCCGCGGCGTTCCGGACGCCAGACCTCCGGCGCAAGATCCTGTTCTCCCTGGGCGTCATCGCCGTCTACCGGTTGGGCGCCGCGGTCCCCGGCCCGGGCGTGTCGGTCGAGGCCATCAACAGCTGTCTGGAGCAGGCCCAGGCCTCCGACCAGCGGGATCTCTACTCGCTGGTCAACCTGTTCTCCGGCGGGGCACTGCTCCGGTTGTCGATCTTCGCGCTCGGCATCATGCCGTACATCACGGCCAGCATCATCGTGCAGCTGCTCGTCGTGGTCATCCCGCGCTTCGAGCAGCTGAAGAAGGAAGGGCAGTCGGGTCAGGCCAAGCTGACCCAGTACACCCGGTACCTCACGATCGCCCTCGCCGTCCTGCAGAGCACCGGGATCATCGCCCTGGCCCGCAGTGGTCAGCTGTTCCCCAACTGCAGCGAGCAGATCATCCCGTCGGAGTCCATCTGGACGACGGTCATCCTGGTGGTCGCGCTCACCGCCGGCACCGCCGTGATCATGTGGCTCGGCGAGCTGCTGACCGAGAAGGGGATCGGCAACGGCATGTCCGTGCTGATCTTCACCTCGATCGCGGCCCGGATCCCCGCCGAGGGCGGGTCGATCCTGCAGACCCGCGGCGGCGTCGTCTTCGCGCTGATCTGCCTGCTTGCCCTCGTGATCATCGCCTCGGTCGTCTACGTCGAGCAGGCGCAGCGCCGCATCCCGGTCCAGTACGCCAAGCGCATGGTCGGCCGGCGCATGTACGGCGGGACGTCGACCTACCTGCCGCTGAAGGTGAACCAGGCCGGCGTCATCCCGGTCATCTTCGCCTCGTCCCTGCTGTACCTCCCGCAGCTGATCTCTCAGCTCCAGGGCGACGAGACGGGCACGGTCCGTCGGTTCTTCGAGAACTACGTGATCGACCAGAGCAGCTGGTCGCACATCGTCATCTACTTCGCGCTGATCATGTTCTTCACGTACTTCTACGTGTCGATCACGTTCAACCCGGAGGAGCGGGCCGACGACATGAAGCGCTACGGCGGCTTCATCCCCGGCATCCGGCCCGGGCGCCCGACGGCGGAGTACCTGCAGTACGTGCTGTCCCGCATCACCTTCCCCGGATCGATCTACCTGGGGCTCGTGGCAGTCTTGCCCAACCTGTTCCTCTCGGTGACGCAGGAGGGCCAGAACCAGAACTTCCCGTTCGGCGGGACCGCGGTGCTCATCATGGTCGGAGTGGGGTTGGAGACGGTGAAGCAGATCGAGACGCAACTCAACCAGCGCAACTACGAAGGGTTCCTGAAGTAGTGCGCGTCGTGCTGCTCGGCCCTCCGGGCGCGGGCAAGGGGACCCAGGCCCAGATCATCGCCGGCCATCTCGCCGCGCCGGCCATCTCCACCGGCGACATCTTCCGCGCGAACGTCAGCGGCAGGACCGAGCTGGGGCAGAAGGCCAAGACCTACATGGACGCCGGGGACCTGGTGCCCGACGAGGTCACGGTCGCCATGGTCAAGGACCGCCTCGCGGAACCGGACGCCAAGGCGGGCTTCCTGCTCGACGGCTTCCCCCGGACCATCGCGCAGGCCGAGCAGCTCCGCGACTCGCTGGCCGAGCTGGGCAACGGCCTCGACCGGGTCCTGGAGCTGGTCGTGGACGAGGACGAGCTCGTCCGCCGGCTGTCCGGCCGCCGGATGCTCGTCGACGGCGAGTGGGTGCAGCGGTCCGACGACGAGCCGGAGACGGTGCGGCACCGCCTGCAGGTATACCGGGAACAGACCGCCCCGCTGTCGGGCTTCTACGAGGGCGAGGGGCTGCTCGCGCGCATCGACGCCATCGGCAGTGTCGAGGACGTCACCGCGCGGGCCCTCGAGGCCCTGGGGTGGAGCCCCCGGTCCGGGCAGCAGGCCGGCGCGTAGGCGCCGCTCGCAGATGTCGACCGGGATCCTCAGCCGCCTGCCCCTGTTGGCGAAGTGGAGTGGACGGATGATCCAGATCAAGACCCCGCACGAGCTCGAGCTCATGCGGGCAGCCGGCCTGGTGGTGAGCGGCGCCATCGCGGCGGTGCGCGCGGCGGTGCGCCCCGGCGTCACCACCGGGGAGCTCGACGCCATCGCCGAGGACGCCATCCGCAGCGCGGGCGCCGTCCCGTCGTTCCTGGGCTACCACGGCTTCACCGGCAGCATCTGCGCCTCGATCAACGACGAGATCGTGCACGGCATCCCGAACCCGACGCGGGCACTCGTCCAGGGCGACAACATCTCCATCGACTGCGGTGCCATCCTGAACGGGTGGCACGGCGACTCGGCCGTCACCGTGACCGTGGGGGAGCCCTCCGCCGAGGACGCCGCCCTCATGGCGGTCACCGAGCGGTCGATGTGGGCCGGGCTGGCCGCGGCGGTCGCGGGCAACCGGCTGACCGACATCAGCCACGCCGTCGAGCAGGTCATCACGGCCGAGGCACACCCGTACGGCATCGTCGACCAGTACGGCGGGCACGGCATCGGCACCGAGATGCACCAGGACCCGCACGTGCTCAACCACGGGCGTCCCGGCCGCGGTCCGCGGCTGGTCCCGGGGCTGGCGCTCGCCATTGAACCCATGGTGACCGTGGGGGACCCGGCGACCGTCGAGCTGGAGGACGGCTGGACCGTCGTCACCAAGGACGGCTCGCGCGCCGCGCACTTCGAGCACACCGTGGCCGTCACCCCAGAGGGCCCCTGGGTCCTCACCGCGGAGGACGGCGGCGTCGCCGGGCTGGCCCCTTTCGGGATCGAGCCCCGCACCTGAGCACGGCTCCCGCCACGCGCGAGCGCACGGCGGGTCCCCGCAGGGGGACGACGGCCGGTTCCGTCTGTGACCAGACCCCGGTTGGAGTCGTGGACCGGGGCGGGGTACAGTGAACGACGGCGTTCGCGCCGTCCTGTCGTCGTGCTGTGGCCGCATGACTCGGGACGCCCTCGCGAGAGCGTCTGCACCACCGCTCGTTCTGTCTCTCCGCATCCGACCCGCCGGGTACCGGCGTGGGCGCGCGGAGGACACAGCAGCACCACACACACCAGCAGCACCGATCAGGGAGGCCGTGTAGGGCATGGCGAAGAAGGACGGGGCCATCGAGGTCGAGGGTCGCGTCGTCGAGCCGCTGCCCAACGCGATGTTCCGGGTGGAACTGCAGAACGGGCACCGGGTGCTCGCCCACATCAGCGGCAAGATGCGGCAGCACTACATCCGCATCCTGCCCGAGGACCGCGTGGTCGTGGAGCTCTCGCCCTACGACCTCACGCGCGGTCGCATCGTCTACCGGTACAAGTAACCGCTGCACCGCGGCGTCCGGCCCCCCGGGCGGGCCGCGGTCGGCTCACGATCGACAGGAATGAGGGGCGGCACCGGTGAAGGTCCAGCCGTCGGTGAAGAAGATCTGCGACAAGTGCAAGGTGATCCGCCGGCACGGCCGGGTCATGGTCATCTGCGACAACGCCCGCCACAAGCAGCGGCAGGGCTGAGGGAGTACCTGAGACATGGCACGACTGGCCGGCGTCGACCTCCCCCGCGAGAAGCGGATGGAGATCGCGCTCACCTACATCTACGGGATCGGCAAGACCCACGCCAAGGAGACCCTGGCGGCGACGGGCGTGAGCCCGGACCTGCGCGCCAAGGACCTCAGCGACGAGGACCTGCTGAAGCTGCGCGACTACATCGACGAGCACTTCCGCGTCGAGGGTGACCTCCGCCGCGAGGTGGCCGCCGACATCCGCCGCAAGGTGGAGATCGGGTGCTACCAGGGGCTGCGGCACCGGCGGGGACTCCCCGTCCACGGGCAGCGGACCAAGACCAATGCGCGCTCGAGCAAGGGCCCGCGCAAGACCATCGCCGGCAAGAAGAAGGCCGGCAAGAAGTAAGCCGCTGACGCGCGCCGTCGCAGCTACCCGTGAGGGCGGGAGCGACGGCGCGCAGCGTGCTGCATCTGGCCACTGAAACGCTGAAGGAACCGGAGAGACATGCCTCCCAGGGCTCGCGCCGCGGCTGGTGCCAAGAAGGTCCGCCGCAAGGAGAAGAAGAACGTCGCCCACGGCGCCGCGCACATCAAGAGCACCTTCAACAACACGATCGTGTCGATCACCGACCCCAACGGGAACGTGATCAGCTGGGCCTCGGCCGGGCACGTCGGGTTCAAGGGCTCGCGCAAGTCGACCCCCTTCGCCGCGCAGATGGCGGCGGAGAACGCCGCCCGCAAGGCGCAGGAGCACGGCATGCGCAAGGTCGACGTCTTCGTGAAGGGCCCCGGCTCCGGCCGGGAGACCGCGATCCGCTCCCTGCAGGCCACCGGCCTCGAGGTGGGTCAGATCCAGGACGTGACGCCGCAGCCGCACAACGGCTGCCGCCCCAAGAAGCGCCGCCGGGTCTGACCGGCCACTCACGAGACTGACGAGGAGTACCTGACGTGGCCCGTTACACCGGAGCCGACTGCCGCCTGTGCAGGCGCGAGAAGATGAAGCTGTTCCTCAAGGGCAGCAAGTGCGAGTCCCCCAAGTGCCCGATCGAGATCCGGCCGTACCCGCCGGGCGAGCACGGCCGTGGGCGCACCAAGGACAGCGAGTACCTGCTCCAGCTGCGCGAGAAGCAGAAGGCCCGCCGCATCTACGGCGTCCTGGAGAAGCAGTTCCGCGGTTACTACGAAGAGGCGAACAAGAAGTCGGGCAAGACCGGTGAGGTCCTGCTGCAGATCCTCGAGTCCCGCCTCGACAACGTGGTCTACCGGGCCGGCTTCGCCGAGTCCCGCGACATGGCGCGCCAGCTGGTGCGCCACGGCCACATCCGGGTGAACGGCCGCAAGGTCGACATCCCGTCCTTCCGGGTCGGCGCGAGCGACATCATCGAGGTCGCGGAGAAGTCGCGCACGATGCTGCCGTTCGAGATCGCCCAGGCCCGCGCCGGCGAGCGTCCCGTGCCGCCGTGGCTGGAGGTCATCACCAACCAGCTGCGGGTGCTCGTGCACAACGTCCCCGCGCGCCAGGTGATCGACACCCCGGTGCAGGAGCAGCTGATCGTCGAGCTCTACTCCAAGTAGCCGCTCGCAGCACCACCCGCACGAACGGCTCCGGCGGGCGGACCGATGTCCGCCGGAGCCGGCACCACCCCCTCACGGCGTCATATGGCGGTCGCCGGAGGACACGAAGGAGAACGACCGTGCTCATCGCACAGCGCCCCACCCTGACCGAGGAGACGATCTCCGAGCAGCGCTCGCGGTTCGTCATCGAGCCGCTCGAGCCGGGCTTCGGCTACACGCTCGGCAACTCCCTGCGTCGCACCCTGCTGTCGTCGATCCCCGGTGCTGCCGTGACCAGCATCCGGATCGAGGGCACCCTGCACGAGTTCACCACCGTGCCGGGCGTCAAGGAGGACGTCACCGAGATCATCCTGAACCTCAAGGGCCTCGTGGTCAGCTCCGACTCGGACGAGCCGGTGACCATGTACCTGCGCAAGCAGGGCCCCGGTGAGGTGACCGCGGCCGACATCGCGCCGCCGGCCGGCGTCGAGGTGCACAACCCCGAGCTGCACATCGCGACGCTGAACGGCAAGGGGCGGCTCGAGATCGAGCTGGTCGTCGAGCGTGGCCGCGGCTACGTGCCCGCGCCGCAGAACAAGCAGCCCGGCCAGGAGATCGGCCGCATCCCCGTCGACTCGATCTACTCGCCGGTCCTCAAGGTCACCTACGCCGTCGAGGCCACCCGCGTCGAGCAGCGGACCGACTTCGACCGGCTCGTCGTCGACGTCGAGACCAAGCCGTCGATCGCCCCTCGCGACGCGATCGCCAGCGCCGGCTCCACGCTGGTCGAGCTGTTCGGCCTGCTGCGCGAGCTGAACCTGGACGCCGAGGGCATCGAGGTCGGGCCCAGCCCGGCCGAGGCCGCCGACATCGCGAACTTCTCGATGCCGATCGAGGACATGGACCTCACCGTCCGGTCCTACAACTGCCTCAAGCGCGAGGGCGTGCACACCGTCGGTGAGCTCGTCACCCGCTCGGAGGCGGACCTCCTCGACATCCGCAACTTCGGGGCCAAGTCGATCGACGAGGTCAAGATGAAGCTGGCGGCCATGGGCCTGGCGCTCAAGGACAGCCCGCCCGGGTTCATCCCCAGCTCGATCGAGAGCTACGACGAGGGCTACGAGACCGACGCGTACCAGACCACCGGGTACGCCGACGGCGCCGACTACGGCGACGCCGTGTACCAGGAGACCGAGCAGCTCTGAGCACTCCGGCGCCGGACGGCGGGCACGCCCCGCCGTCCGGCGCCGTCTCGGTGACCGCCACACTGGTCGCCGAGGCACCCCAGCGCAGCCACCTCCGCCCTCCTGGCGCGGGGCGAGGCGACGACAGCACCACGGAATGCAGCCGGCACGCCCGCCCGGCAGCCTGAGGAAGGACCGACATGCCCACCCCCACCAAGGGCCCCCGTCTCGGCGGTTCCCCGTCGCACGAGCGGCTGATGCTGGCGAACCTGGCCACCTCGCTGTTCGAGCACGGCCGGATCACCACCACCGAGGCGAAGGCCAAGCGGCTGCGCCCGCTGGCCGAGAAGCTGGTGACCATGGCCAAGCGCGGTGACCTGCACGCTCGTCGCCAGGTCATGACGACGATCCGTGACAAGGACGTCGTCCACCACCTCTTCGCCGAGATCGGGCCTCGCTACGAGAACCGCCCCGGTGGCTACACGCGCATCACCAAGGTCGGTCCGCGTAAGGGCGACAACGCCCCCATGGCCGTCATCGAGCTGGTCGAGGCCCTGACCGTCGGTCAGCAGGCCGTCGGCGAGGCCGAGGCCGCCCGTGGCACCCAGTTCACCAAGCGGACCGGGTCGTCCGCGGCCAGCGGTGAGGTCACGGCCGACGCGCTGGAGTCCGCGGACGCCACCGACGAGGCGGCGACCGAGGCCGAGGCCACCGACGTCGAGGACACCGAGGTCGAGGCCGCTGACGCGGACGCCACCGACGAGGCCGCTGCCGACGAGGCCGCTCCCGAGGCCACCGACGAGACCCCGGCGGACGACGCCGAGGACGCGGACGGCGCCAAGTGACGACGCCCGGCGGCGACACCTCGCCGGCCGCGACCGGGTCGGACCCCACCCAGCCCGCGGTGGACCCGGAAGCTCAGGAGATCGTCACGGACGTCTTCAACCCCGACGGCGACCACCAGGACGACGGCAAGGTCACCCCGCAGCCGACCGCCGAGAACCTCGCGGTGGTCGAGGGCTCGAACCTCTCGCCCGAGGTGGCCGCGGCCGCCGCCGCGGAGATCGAGGCCGCCGAGATCGGTGACGCCGCCTCCGCCAGCACGCACGCGCCCGGTGGGGACTCCGCCCCCGACCCCGCCTGACGTCCTGGACACGCACGACCTCGACGAGCCCGCCCCCGACCCCTGGGGCGGGCTCGTCCGTCTCCCGGCCGGTTCCCCCGCCGGCCTGGTCCGGCTGCGCTTCGACGTCGCCTACGACGGGACGGCACTGCACGGCTGGGCCCGCCAGCCGGCCCAGCGGACCGTGCAGGCGGACCTGGAGGAGGGGCTGGCGCGGGTGCTGCGCCGGCCGGTGTCGCTGACGGTCGCCGGCCGGACCGACGCGGGGGTGCACGCGACGGGCCAGGTGGCCCACGCGGACGTGCCGCTCGCCCTGTGGGAGGAGCAGCGGGCGAAGCTGGTCCGCCGGCTGCGCGGCGTGCTGCCGGGCGACATCGGCGTCCGTGCCGTCCGCGAGGTCCCCGCCGAGTTCGACGCCCGCTTCGGCGCGCTCGCCCGGCACTACGTCTACCGCCTCACCGACGTCGACGCGGGCCCGGAGCCGCTGCGCCGGGCCGACACCGTCGGCTGGCCACGGCGCCTGGACGCCGACGCGATGGCGGAGGCCGCCGCCCCGTTGGTCGGGCTGCACGACTTCGCCGCCTACTGCCGCCGCCGTGAGGGCGCGACCACGATCCGCACCCTGCTGGACCTGCGGGTCGAGCGCGAGGGCGACCTGATCCGCGTGCACGCCTCCGCGGACGCGTTCTGCCACTCGATGGTGCGCAGCCTCGTCGGCGCGCTGACCGCGGTGGGGGAGGGACGGCGTCCGCCCGGGTGGCCGGCCGCGCTGCTGGCGGCCACGGAGCGCTCCAGCGAGGTCCCCGTCGTCCCCCCGGGCGGGCTCACCCTGGTCGCGGTGGACTACCCGCCCGACGAGGAGCTCGCCGCCCGGGCCGTGGTGACCCGGGCCCTCAGGCCGAGCTGACGGCGTCCGCGATCGGGGTCGTGCCGGAGACGAGCTCCAGCACCGCGCCGTCCCGGGGCGCGTCGAGCAGGGCGACCAGCACGGCGGCGACGTCGTCGCGCGGGATCGACCCCCGCCCGACCGAGCGCGCCAGCGTGACGCGGCCGGTGCCGGGGTCGTCGGTCAGCCCGCCGGGCCGGAGCACCGTGACCGCGAGCGCCGGCCGGCCCAGCAGCGCCTCCTCGGCGGCGAGCTTGGCGCGCAGGTAGGCGGTGAACGCCTCGTCGACGCCCTCTGGGGTGGCGCCGTCGCGGACGAGGTCGACGCCCATCGAGGACACGAGGAGGTAGGTGCACACGCCGGCCTGCTCGGCCGCCTCGGCGAGCAGGACGGCGGCGGCCCGGTCGACGGTGTCCTTGCGCGCGATGCCGCTGCCCGGCCCCGCGCCGGCCGCGAACACGACCGCGTCGGCGCCGCGGACGACCGTGGCGATGTCGTCGGCCGACGCCGCCTCGAGGTCGAGCACCGCCGCCTCGACGCCGTCGTCGGTCAGGTCGGAGCGGTGCGCGGGGTTGCGCACGATGCCGACGACGGTGTCCCCGCGAGCGGACAGCAGGCGGCCGAGACGGCGGGCGACCTGCCCGTGGGCTCCGGCGACGACGATCCGCATGTCCGGCCCCTACCCGCTGGTGGGGGCGGCACTCCCCGCCGCGGCGGCCGCGGCCCGGGCGCGGGCCAGGTCCGCGGGGGTGTCGCAGTCGGTCCAGGGCGCCGGCCGGCCGGGCTCCACAGGGGCACGCCACCGGGTCACCGCGAGCGGCGCCAGGACCCGGCGGACCGGCGCGTGGGCCGCCGCGCCGGCCAGCGCGGTCCGCAGCGCCGCGGTGCGCCACACGCCCAGCAGCAGCTGGTCGCGGCCGGCGTCGTCCACGACGAGCACCCCGTCGCCGGTCAGCCGCTCGCGCAGCTGCCGGACGAGGTCCGCGGTGAGGAACGGCAGGTCCCCAGCCAGGACGGCGACGACGTCGGTGTCCACCCGCCCGAGGCCGGCGCGCATCGCGGCCACCGGCCCACCGCCCGCAGGCTCCTCGCGCAGCACCTCGACGCCGGCGGGCACCCGCTGGGGCGGGCCCACCACGATCCGCGGCCGCGCGTCGGCGACGGCGGAGAGGACGGCGGCGAGCATCGAGCGCCCGCCGACCTCGAGCTGGGGCTTGGCCTGCCCACCCAGACGGGCCGCCCGCCCCCCGGCCAGGACGACGGCGGCGTAGGGCGGCAGCGCGGGCACGAGCGAACCGTACGGCCGCGGCGTGGGTACCGTCGCCCGACGTGGGACGAGTGACGAGCCGGACACCGGTGCTGCGCATCCGCGGGGAGCACCGCACGACGCGCCCGGACACCGTGGCGGCCGAGGAGCCACTGGAGATCCGGCTGTCGGGCACCCCGCTGGCGGTCACCATGCGCACGCCCGGGGACGACTTCGACCTCGTGCACGGCTTCCTCGCGACCGAGGGGGTCATCGCCTCCGACGCCGACGTCCTGGCCCTGCGCTACTGCGACTCGGTCGACGCCGAGGGCCGCAACACCTACAACGTCGTCGACGTCGACCTGGCCCCGGGCGTCGAGGCGCCGGACACCGCGCTGGACCGCAACTTCCTGACCTCCAGCTCCTGCGGGGTCTGCGGGAAGGCGAGCATCGACGCCATCCGCACCCGCACCCGGCACGACGTCGCCGCCGACGGCGTCCGGCTGCCGCTGGCCACCCTGCTCGCCCTGCCCGACCGGCTGCGCGCCGCCCAGCAGGTGTTCGAGAAGACCGGCGGGCTGCACGCGGCGGGGCTGTTCACCGCCGACGGCGAGCTGGTGGCGCTGCGCGAGGACGTGGGGCGGCACAACGCCGTCGACAAGGTGGTGGGCGACGCGCTCCGTGCGGGCCGGCTGCCGCTGGCCGGGCACGTGCTCATGGTGAGCGGCCGCGCGAGCTTCGAGCTCACGCAGAAGGCGGCGATGGCCGGCATCCCGGTGCTGGCCGCGGTGTCCGCGCCGTCGTCCCTCGCGGTGGAGCTGGCCGCCGACGTCGGCATCACGCTGGTCGGCTTCCTCCGCGGCGACGGCTGCAACGTCTACACGCGGACCGATCGGATCCAGCTCCCCTGATGGCCTCGGCCCCTCCGTAGGGGCCCGCCGCGAGCGTGCGAGCGGTGGGGGGCGGAGGGGTCCTTCGAGGGGTCCTCCCTCAGTGGTCGCCGCCGCGGAGCTGGCTGACGACGTGGGGGAGCAGCGGGCCGAGGACGGCGAGGCCGTCGCGGACGCCGCCGGTCGACCCGGGCAGGTTGACGATCAGCGTCCGTCCCGCGGTGCCGGCCAGGCCGCGGGAGAGCACCGCCGTGGGCACCTCGGGGGCGCCGTACCGGCGGACGGCGTCGGCGATGCCCGGCGCCTCCCGCTCCAGCACGTCGCGGGTCGCCTCCGGCGTGACGTCGGTGGGGGACAGGCCGGTGCCGCCGGTGGTGAGGACGACGTCCGCCCCGGAGGCGACGGCCTCCCGCAGGACCCCGGATAGCGCCTCGCGGTCGTCGGGGAGCACGCGCGGCCCCTCGACGGCGAAGCCCAGGCCGCGCAGCCCCTCGGCGAGCACCTGCCCGCTGCGGTCCGCGTAGACCCCCGCGGAGGCGCGGTTGGACGCCGTGACCACCACGGCCCGGGCGCCCTCGGGGAGCGTCACCGCCGCCACTCCCCGCTCTTGCCGCCGGACTTGGCCAGCAGCCGCACGTCGGTGATCGACGCCCGAGGGTCGACGGCCTTGACCATGTCGATCATGGTCAGCCCGGCGACGGCGACCGAGGTCAGCGCCTCCATCTCGATCCCGGTGCGGTCGGCGGTGCGCGCGGTCGCGGTGATCTCCACGGCGTCGTCGGTGACCTCGAGCTCGACGGTCACCCCGTGCAGCGCGATGGGGTGGCACAGCGGGATCAGGTCCGGCGTCCGCTTGGCCCCGGCGATCCCGGCGATGCGTGCCACGGCGACGGCGTCGCCCTTGGGCACCCCCTCGCCGCGCAGCAGCGCGACCACCTCGGGGCTGACGACGACGCGGCCGGCGGCGGTGGCCTCGCGGGCGGTGACCGCCTTGGCCGAGACGTCCACCATCCGGGCGGCCCCGGACTCGTCGACGTGGGTGAGGCGGGGTTCGGTCACTGGAGCGCTCCCTCGATCAGCACGACGTCCACGGAGGCGCCGGCGGGCAGTTCGGTGACGTCCTCGGGGACGACGACCAGGCAGTTGGCGCGCGCCAGGTGGGCGACCAGGTGGGAGCCGGGGCCGCCGACCTGCGACACCTGCCCGCCGTCGTAGCGCCCGCGGAGGTACTGGCGCCGGCCGGCGGGGGAGCGCAGCGGCTCGGCGAGGGCGGCGGGGGCGCGCAGCCGGTCGGGGGTGGCGTGCCCCAGGGCGCGGCGCATCGCCGGACGCACGAACACCTCGAACGAGACGAAGGAGCTCACCGGGTTGCCGGGCAGGGTCACCACCGGGACGCCGTCCACGGTGCCCGCTCCCTGGGGGCCCCCGGGCTGCATGGCCACCTTCACGAACTCGACGGTGCCGAGCGCGGCGAACGCGTCCTTGACCACCTCGTAGGCGCCGGCGCTCACGCCGCCGCTGGTGACCAGCAGGTCGGCCGTGGCCAGCTCGGCGCGCACGGTGGTGAGGAACTCGTCCACGTCGTCGGGGACGAAGTGCAGCCGCCGCGCCGTCCCGCCGGCGTCCTCGACCGCGGCGGCGAGCAGCGCGGAGTTCGACTCGTAGATTTGTCCCGGGAGCAGCGCGGCGCCGGGTTCCACCAGTTCGCTGCCGGTGGACAGGACGAGCACGCGGGGCCGGCGCGCCACGGGCAGCTCGCGGTGGCCGACCGCGGCGGCCAGGCCCAGCTGCGCGGCGCCCAGCGGGGTGCCCGCGGCCAGGGCGACGGTGCCCGCGGCGATGTCCTCCCCGGCCCGGCGCAGGTGCGTGCCGGCCGCGGGACAGGAGCGGATCTCGACGACGTCGGTGCGGGCGTCGGTCTGCTCCACGGGGACGACGACGTCCGCGCCCTCGGGGAGCGGTGCGCCGGTCATGATCCGCTGCACCGTGCCCGCCTCGAGCGGGCGGACGTCGGTGCGGCCGGCGGGGATGTCGTCGGCCACCGGCATCCGCGCCGGGAGCGCCGCCAGCTCGGCGGCCCGGGCGGCGTAGCCGTCCATCGCCGAGTTGTCGAAACCGGGCAGCGCGACCAGCGCGGGCAGGTCCTCGGCCAGGACCCGGCCGTGGGCCTGCGCCAGCGGCACCCGCTCGGCCGGCATGGACGGCAGCAGCGCGGTGACCACTGCCCGGTGTTCCTCGACCGTGCGCACCCCGTCATCCTGGCCGACGGGTCGCCGTTAGCCTCTATCCGCCCTGGCAGAACTCACGGGAGGCGCGTCGATGGCCGAGTACGAGCAGATGCTGGCCGCGAACGAGGAGTGGTCGCGGTCGTTCGCGGGCGGGTTGCCCGTCGCTCCCGCGCGCAAGGTGGCGGTCGTCGCCTGCATGGACTCCCGCATGCCGCTGTTCCCCCTGCTCGGCCTCGCCGTGGGTGACGCGCACGTCATCCGCAACGCCGGCGGGGTGATCACCGAGGACACCATCCGCTCGCTGACGATCTCCCAGCACGTCCTGGGCACCCGCGAGATCGTGCTCGTCCACCACACCGACTGCGGCCTGCAGAAGACGGACGACGCGTCCTTCGCCGACCTCGTCGAGCAGGCGACCGGTGCCCGCCCGCCATGGCCGGCCCGCACCTTCACCGACGTCGACGAGGACGTCCGCGAGTCGATCCGGCTGCTGCAGGAGAGCCCGTACCTGGTCTCGAAGGACATCTGCGGGACCGTCTACGACGTCTCCACCGGCCGGCTGCGCCAGGTCCGGCCGTGATCCGGCGGTGGCGGGCCCGGACGGCGGGCCTGCTGCTGCTCACCGCGCTGGCCGCGTGCACCAGCACCGTCGAGGGCACGGCGAGCCCGGCCACCACCGCCGCGCCGTCGCCCACCACGAGCGCGCCGACCACCACCGGGCCGAGCGAGCCGCCGCTGGAGATCACCCCGCCGCCGGCGCGCGGCGTCGGTCTGCTGCTCGAGGCGCACCGCATCGCCTCGGTGACCGCGCTGGTGCAGACGAGCTTCCCGGACCGCACCGAGTCGTGCTTCCCCTCCGGGCCGTCGACCTCGCCGGACGGGCTGGAGGCGGTCTACTTCACGCCGGGCACGGCGGCCGACGTCCTCGAGCGCTACGGGTTCGTCACCGCGTGGGGGCAGTGCAACCGGACCGTCGACGGCACCTACGGCACCCTCACCCTCGCCATGGAGATGTCCGACCCCGAGGCCGCGGTCCGGGCGGCCGAGGAGCTGGTCGAGGCGCAGGCGATCGACGGCTTCGAGCCGGTCGACGTGGACGTCGACGGCGGGGCGCTGCTGCGGCTGGACGGCGAGGACGCCACGGTCCAGGCCTTCGTGTCCGTCGGGCGGATGGTCGCCTACGTCTGGCACGAGAGTCCCGCGGCCACCGCCGGCGACGACATCGCCCGCGTGCTGACCGACCAGGTGACGCTGCTGGAGGGCTTCACGCCGACCCCGCAGGCCGACGTCCCGGCCCTGCCGACCGACCCCGACGGGCTGCAGGCCATGGCGCTGGACCCGCCGGGGGAGTTCAACGACTTCTCCGGCCCGTACGACTTCGAGGGCTACCTGCGGATCGCGATCGACCCCGCGCGGGAGCGCGAGCTGCTCGGCGCCAACGGCTTCTCCGGCTTCTACGCCAAGCAGTCCGACGAGGGTGACCGGCTGTACGCCGTGGCGCTCTACCGGTTCGGCACCGTCGAGCAGACCAACGCGGTCTACGACGGCTTCGCGCAGCTGGAGGCGACGGCGTTCGGCGGGACGCCGTTCGTGCTGCCGGCCATCCCCGAGGCGCCCTGCTTCGTGTTCGACGCCGGCGGCGGGAGCTTCTACCAGCGCTGCTACGTGGGCTTCCGGACGCACCTGGCCAGCGTCGACGTCGGCGGGCTCACCGCTCCCGACGACTACGCGCGGATGAACGAGCTCCTCCCCGCCCAGCGGGACCGCATCGACGGCTGAGGGCCCGGTCGGGGCGCCTCTGCGCTGCTGGTATCGTCGACGGCTGGTGCGCAGCCGCCGGCTGGTGCGCGCGTACCTCCCATGTCTCCCGTCCTCGGTGAGGCGATCCCACCAGCCAACCCGACGACGACGGAGGACACGAGCGCCGTGCGCACGTACACCCCCAAGCCCGGAGAGGTCGCCCGCACCTGGCACGTCATCGACGCCACCGACGTGGTGCTCGGTCGACTCGCCAGCCAGACCGCGATCCTCCTCCGAGGCAAGCACAAGCCCCAGTTCGCCCCGCACGTCGACGTCGGTGACTTCGTCGTCATCGTGAACGCCGGCAAGGTGGCCCTGACCGGCTCCAAGCGCGACGAGAAGGTCGCCTACCGCCACTCCGGTTACCCGGGCGGCCTGAAGACGATCAACGTCGGCGACCAGCTGCGCACGCACCCCGACCGCGTCATCGAGCGCGCCGTGAAGGGCATGCTGCCGCACAACAGCCTGGGCCGGCAGATGCTCAAGAAGCTGAAGGTGTACGCCGGGCCCGAGCACCCGCACACCGCCCAGCAGCCCCAGACCTTCGAGATCAAGCAGGTGGCCCAGTGACCAGCTCGCTGACCGTGACTGACGCCGACGGGCGTCCGATCCAGACCGTCGGCCGCCGCAAGGAGGCAGTCGTCCGCGTGCGGCTGCTCCCCGGCACCGGCCAGTTCACCCTCAACGGCCGCACCATCGAGGACTACTTCCCGAACAAGGTGCACCAGCAGCTCATCCGTGAGCCCTTCACCATCCTGGAGAAGGGCGAGCAGTACGACGTCGTCGGCCTGCTGCACGGTGGCGGCGTCTCCGGCCAGGCCGGCGCGCTGCGCCTGGCCATCGCCCGGGCGCTCATCGAGATCGAGCCCGAGGACCGTCCGGCCCTGAAGAAGGCCGGCTTCCTCACGCGCGACGCCCGCGTCACGGAGCGCAAGAAGTACGGCCTCAAGAAGGCCCGCAAGGCTCCGCAGTACAGCAAGCGCTGACCGGCGCGTCCCTGCCGCCCATGGGTGGGAGACTCTTCGGCACCGACGGCGTCCGGGGTCGTGCGAACGACGACCTCACGCCGGAGCTGGCCCTGGCGGTGGCACGTGCCGCCGCAGGTGTGCTCGCCGACCGCGACGGGACCTCGCGTCCCGTCGCGGTCGTCGGGCGCGACCCCCGCGCGAGCGGTGAGATGCTCGAGGCCGCGGTCGTGGCCGGGCTCTCCAGCGCGGGGGCCGAGGTGCTGCGCGTCGGCGTGCTGCCCACGCCGGCCGTGGCGTTCCTGACCGCGGACGCCGGCGCCGACCTCGGCGTCATGATCTCGGCGAGCCACAACCCCATGCCCGACAACGGCATCAAGCTGTTCAGCCGTGGCGGGCACAAGCTCCCCGACGCCCTCGAGGCGGCGATCGAGCACACCGTCACCACCGCCCGGCGGCGCACCGACGGGCACCGCCCGACCGGCGCGGCGATCGGCCGGGTGCGCGACCTCCCCGACGGCGCGGCCCGCTATGCCGAGCACCTGCTCGGCACCGTCGCCCAGCCCCTCGCCGGGCTCAGCGTCGTCGTCGACTGCGCGCACGGCGCCGCGGCCTCGGTCGCGCCGGAGGTCTACCGCCGCGCGGGCGCCACCGTGCACGTCATCGGGGGCGAGCCCGACGGCTGGAACATCAACGACGGCATCGGCTCCACGCACCTGGGCCCGCTCGTCGAGGCCGTGCGTGCCCACGGCGCCGACATCGGCATCGCGCACGACGGCGACGCGGACCGCTGCCTGGCGGTGTCCGCCGACGGCGCCCAGGTCGACGGCGACGCGATCCTCGCCGTGTGCGCCCTCGGCCTCAAGGAGCGCGGGGAGCTGCGGCAGGACACCGTCGTGGCCACCGTCATGAGCAACCTCGGCTTCCACCACACGATGCGGCGGGCCGGCATCGCGGTGCTGACGACCGCCGTCGGCGACCGCTACGTGCTGGAGGCGCTGCGCCGCGGGGGTCTGAGCCTCGGCGGCGAGCAGAGCGGCCACCTCGTCTTCCTCGACCACGCCACCACCGGTGACGGTGCGCTCACCGGCCTGGCCCTGCTGGGGCGCATGCAGGCGACCGGGTCGTCGCTGGCCGAGCTCGCGTCCGTGGTGCAGCGGCTGCCCCAGATCCTGATCAACGTGCCGGTGCGTGACCGGATGGCCGTCGTCGAGAGCACCGCCGTCGCCGACGCGGTCAACGCCGTGGAGGTCGAGCTCGGCGACGAGGGCCGGGTGCTGCTGCGGCCCTCGGGCACCGAGCAGCTGGTCCGCGTCATGGTCGAGGCGCCCACCCAGGAGCAGGCCGACGACGTCGCGCACCGGCTCGCGGAGGTCGTCGCCGCCGTCGGGTGAGCGAGGCGGGCCCCGCTCGGTGATCTCGCCGAGTGACCCCCCTCTCCCGGGTGGTGGCGCGCCGGTCGAGGGCGGTTCCGCCGGTACCCTCGGACGAATGTGCGGAATCGTGGGTTACGTCGGCCCGCAGGACGCCCTGGACGTCGTCCTGGAGGGCCTGCGCCGGCTCGAGTACCGGGGCTACGACTCCGCGGGCGTGGCGGTC
The DNA here is from genome assembly GCF_019799905.1 of Trujillonella endophytica. Lineage (GTDB taxonomy): Bacteria > Actinomycetota > Actinomycetes > Mycobacteriales > Geodermatophilaceae > Trujillonella > Trujillonella endophyticus_A. The sequence continues at coordinate 821,706 of NZ_JABGCI010000001.1, forward strand.
CGGGTCGGCAGCGGCGCGAGCGGTGAGCTCGCTTCGGCGAAGAAGGCCGGCAAGCTGGCCAACCTGGAGAAGGTGCTGGCGGACGCGCCGCTGCCCGCGTCGACCATCGGCATCGGCCACACCCGCTGGGCGACCCACGGTGGGCCCACCGACCGCAACGCGCACCCGCACCTGTCGGCCGACGGCCGGGTCGCGGTGATCCACAACGGCATCATCGAGAACTTCGCCGCGCTGCGGGCCGAGTGCGAGAAGCGCGGGGTCGAGTTCTCCTCCGACACCGACACCGAGGTCGCCGCCCACCTGCTGGCCGCCGCCTACGACGAGCTGCCCGCCGGCCCGGACCGGTTCGCCGAGTCCATGCGGGTGGTCAGCCGCCGGCTGGAGGGGGCGTTCACCCTCGTCGCGACGCACGCCGACGAGCCCGACACCCTCGTCGCCGCCCGCCGCAACAGCCCGCTGGTCGTCGGCATCGGGGAGACGACGGGCGCAGACGGGACGAGTGCTCCCGAGTACTTCCTGGGCTCCGACGTCGCCGCGTTCATCGCGCACACCCGCGAGGCGCGCGAGCTCGGCCAGGACCAGGTCGTCGAGATCGACCGCGCCCGCGGGCTGACGGTCACCGACTTCTCCGGCGCCCCGGCCGAGCCCAAGGCCTACACCGTGGACTGGGACGCCGCGGCCGCCGAGAAGGGCGGCTACGACTGGTTCATGCTCAAGGAGATCGCCGAGCAGCCCCGGGCGGTCGCCGACACCCTGCTGGGCCGGCTGGGCGAGAACGGCCAGCTGGTCCTGGACGAGGTCCGCCTCTCCGACCAGGACCTGCGCGACATCGACAAGGTGTTCGTGGTCGCCTGCGGCACCGCGTACCACGCCGGGCTGATCGCCAAGTACGCGATCGAGCACTGGACCCGCATCCCCGTCGAGGTCGAGGTGGCCAGCGAGTTCCGCTACCGCGACCCGGTGCTGGACCGCTCCACGCTCGTCGTCGTCATCAGCCAGTCCGGCGAGACGATGGACACGCTCATGGCCCTGCGGCACGCCAAGGACCAGAAGGCCCGCGTGCTGGCCATCTGCAACGCCAACGGCTCGACGATCCCGCGGGAGTCCGACGCCGTCCTCTACACCCACGCCGGGCCCGAGGTCGCCGTCGCCTCGACCAAGGGCTTCACCACCCAGGTGGTGGCGTGCTACCTGGTCGGGCTCTTCCTCGCCCAGGTGCGCGGCATCAAGTACGAGGACGAGGTCGCCGCGATCGTCGAGGACCTGCGCGGCCTGCCCGACCAGGTCGCCGAGGTGCTGGAGCAGATGGAGCCGGTGCGGGCGCTCGGCCGCTCGCTGGCCGACGCGGGGACGATCCTGTTCCTGGGCCGGCACGTGGGCTTCCCGGTCGCGCTCGAGGGCGCGCTCAAGCTCAAGGAGCTGGCCTACATCCACGCCGAGGGGTTCGCCGCGGGCGAGCTCAAGCACGGCCCGATCGCGCTGATCGACGAGGGCACGCCGGTGGTCGTCGTCGTCCCGTCGCCGCGCAGCCGGGAGTCGGTCCACGGCAAGGTCGTCTCCAACATCCAGGAGGTCCGGGCCCGCGGTGCGCGCACGATCGTGATCGCCGAGGAGGGCGACGAGGACGTCGTCCCCTACGCCGACCACATCATCCGGGTGCCGCGCACGCCCACCCTGCTCGCGCCGGTGGTGACCACCGTCCCGCTGCAGGTGCTGGCCTGCGAGATCGCCGACACCCGCGGCTACGACGTCGACCAGCCGCGCAACCTGGCGAAGTCCGTCACCGTCGAGTGAGCGGGTCGTGCCGCGCCACGATCAGGTGACCTGATCGTGGCGCGTCCTCCCTCACGGTGTGCGGTGAGGGAGGACGCGCTGCGGTGAGGGAGGACGGCGTCCCGTCGGGTGACCCGGCTGTCGGTGGGTCGGTTGTGCGTGGCAACCTCCGTCAGGTGACGGCGATCGAGGCACCGGAGACGGTCTCCTACGACTGCGGGGACGTCGTCCTGCGCGGCGACCGGTGGGCCGGGGGGGACCGCGGCCCGGTGCTGTTCCTGCACGGCGGCGGTCAGACCCGCCACTCGTGGGGCGGCGCCGCGCGCGCCCTCGCCGCCCGCGGCTGGACCACGACGACGCTGGACCTCCGCGGGCACGGGGACAGCGGCTGGTCGCCCGACGGCACCTACGGCATGGACCGCTACGCCGGGGACGTCGCGCAGGTGGTCGACCAGCTGGGCCGCGGCGTCGTCCTGGTGGGCGCCTCGCTGGGCGGCCTCACCTCGCTGACCGTGGCCGGCCGCGATCCCGGTGCCGCGCGGGCGCTCGTGCTGGTCGACATCGTGCCGCGCACGGCGGCCGCGGGCGTCAAGCGGATCGGCGACTTCATGCGCGCCCACCTCGACGGCTTCGACACCCTCGACGAGGTCGCCGACGCGGTGGCGGCCTACACGCAGCGCCCGCGGCGGGACAACCCCGAGGGCCTGAAGAAGAACGTGCGCCTGCGCGAGGACGGCCGCTGGTACTGGCACTGGGACCCGGCGATGATGTCGATCGTCCCCGACGACGAGCCGCGCCCCGGCGTCCAGCCCGAGCCGCTGCTGGAGCTGGCCCGCTCCGTGACCCTGCCGGTGCTGGTGGTCCGCGGCGGTCGCTCGGACGTCGTCGACGACGAGGGCATCGCGGAGTTCCTGGCGGCGGTGCCCACCGCGCGCGTCGTCGACGTCGCCGAGGCCGGGCACATGGTGGCCGGCGACGACAACGACGACTTCACCAGCGCGGTCGACGCCTTCCTCGAGGAGCTCGGCCGCCCCGCCTGACGCGCGCGCCCGCCGGGTGCCCAGGGCAGACTGGCCGGCGTGATCATCGGGATCGGCATCGACGTCGTCCCCGTCGACCGCTTCGCCGCCTCGCTGGAACGCACCCCGGGTCTGCGCGACCGGCTCTTCACCGCCGACGAGCAGCGCACCCCGTCGGGCCGCCCGCGCACCGGTGAGTCGCTGGCGGCGCGGTTCGCGGCCAAGGAGGCGCTGGCCAAGGCGCTGGGCGCACCCGGCGACCTGCACTGGCACGACGCGGAGGTCATGGTCGGCGAGCACGGCCGCCCGCGGCTGAGCGTCACCGGATCGGTCGCCCGGCGGGCCCACCAGCTCGGCGTCACCTCCTGGCACGTGTCGCTGAGCCACGACGGCGGCATCGCCTCGGCCTTTGTGCTGGCCGAGGGCATCCCCCGCAGCGAGGAGGTCCCGTGATCGGCCTGTACACCGCCGACGAGGTCCGGGCCGCCGAGGCGCCGCTGCTCGCCGCCGGGCCGGAGGGCGCGCTCATGCAGCGCGCCGCCACCGGCCTGGCCGCCGTCTGCCTGCGGCTGCTGGGCCGGGCGCACGGCACCCGGGTGACCGCCCTGGTGGGCGCCGGCGACAACGGCGGGGACGCCCTCCTCGCCGGGGCGCACCTGGCCGGCCGCGGCGTCCGCGTGACGGCGGTGCTCCTGGACCCCGACCGGGCACACCCGGCGGGCCTGGCGGCGCTGCGGCGGGCCGGCGGGCGGGTGACCGGCGCCGACGGCCCGACCGGTCTGGAGCGCGCCCACCTCGTGCTCGACGGCATCGTCGGGCTGGGCGCGCGCGGGGGCCTGCGCCCGGTCGCGGCGCGGCTCGTGGCGGAGGCGGCGGCGGGGCCGGGCCTGATGGTCGCCGTCGACCTGCCCAGCGGGGTCGACCCCGACACGGGCGCCGTCGCAGGCGAGGCGTTCCCCGCCCAGCACACCGTGACGTTCGGCGCGGTCAAGGCCGGCCTGGTCGTGGGGGAGGGGCGGCAGTACGCCGGGCAGGTGCACCTGGTCGACATCGGGCTGGCCGGCACGCTGCCGCGACCGCGCGCGGTCCGGCTCACCGACGACGACGTGGCCGCGCGGCTCGACCCGCCCACCGACGACGACGACAAGTACTCCCGCGGCGTGGTCGGCGTCGTGGCCGGCTCCTCGACGTACCCGGGCGCAGCGGTGCTGTGCACCGGCGCCGCCCTGCGCACCCGGCCGGGCCTGGTCCGCTACGCCGGGACGGCGGCCGCGGGCGTGCGGGCCGCGTGGCCGGAGGCCATCGTCACCGAGGACCGGCCGTCCGACGCGGGACGGGTGCAGGCCTGGGTGGTCGGCCCCGGCATGGGCACCGACGACGCCGCGGCCGGCCTCGTCGCGGAGGTGCTGGCCACCGACCTGCCGGTCCTGCTCGACGCCGACGCGCTCACCCTGGCCGCCCGCCGTCCGGAGCTGGTCCGGGACCGCACGGCCCCCACCGTGCTCACGCCGCACGACCGCGAGTACGCGCGGTTCGGGCCGGCCGGGGGCGGTGGGGCGGGTGGCGACGGGGGCGGGGGGGCGGGTGGCGACGGGGTCGGTCCCGACCGGATCGGTGCGGCCCGCCGGCTGGCCGCCGACCTCGGCGCCGTCGTGCTGCTGAAGGGGGCGGCCACGGTCGTCGCCGCGCCGGACGGGCAGGCGTTCGTCAACGGCACCGGCACGCCGTGGCTGGCGACCGCCGGCACCGGCGACGTCCTCTCCGGGATCGCCGGTGCGCTGCTGGCGACGGGCCTGCCGGCGGCCGAGGCGGCGGCGGTGGCCGCCCACGTGCACGGGCGGGCCGGCCAGCTGGCCGCCGAGGGCGGGCCGCTGATCGCCGGCGACCTCGTGCGCCGGCTGCCCGGGACACTCGCCCGCCTCCGCCGGGGCCGGAGCCCCGGCCTGGGAGACTGACGGGCGTGAGCAGCGCACCGACCCGGGCCGAACTGGTCGTCGACCTCGACGCCATCGCCGCCAACACCGCCGCCCTGCGCGAGCGCGTGGGGCGGCCGCTCATGGCCGTCGTCAAGGCCGACGGCTACGGCCACGGGCTGGTGCCCTCGGCCCGCGCGGCGCTGGCCGGCGGTGCCGACGCGCTGGGCGTGGCGGTGATCGAGGAGGCCCTGGCCCTGCGCACCGCCGGCGTCACCGCGCCCCTGCTGGCCTGGCTGAACGCGCCCGGGGAGGACTTCGCCGCGGCGCTGGCCGCCGACGTCGAGGTGTCGGTCAACGCGACGTGGGGCGTGGAGGAGGTCGTGGCGGCGGCCCGGGCGACCGGCCGCACCGCACGGCTGCACCTCAAGGTCGACACCGGGCTCTCCCGCGGCGGGGCGACCCCCGACGAGTGGCCGGCCGTGGTCGAGGCCGCGGCGCGGGCCCGGGCCGGCGGCGAGGTCGAGGTGGTCGGGCTGTGGAGCCACCTGGCCTACGCCGACGCCCCCACGCACCCGACGATCGGCCGGCAGAAGGCGGTGTTCGACGAGGCGGTCGCCGTCGCCCGGGACGCCGGACTGCGCGACGCCCGCCGGCACCTGGCCAACTCCGCGGCCACCGTGGCGCTGCCCGAGACCTGGTACGACCTGGTCCGCCCGGGCATCGCCGTCTACGGGCTGGACCCGCTCGGCGGTGACCCGGGCGCGTACGGGCTGCGCCCGGCGATGACCGTGCAGGCGCAGGTGATGCTGACCAAGCGGGTGCCCGCGGGTGTCGGCGTCTCCTACGGCCACACCTACTCGACGGCCGCCGAGACCACCCTCGCGGTGGTCCCGGTCGGCTACGCCGACGGCATCCCGCGGGCGGCGGGGAACCGCGCGCCGGTGCTCGCCGGCGGCGCGCAGCGCGCGATCGCGGGCCGGGTCTGCATGGACCAGTTCGTGCTCGACGTCGGGGACGCGCCCGTGCGCGCCGGCGACCGGGTGGTGCTGTGGGGTCCCGGGACCGCCGGCGAGCCGACGGCGCAGCAGTGGGCCGACGCGGTCGACACCATCCACTACGAGCTGGTCGCCCGGATCGGTGGCCGGTTCGCGCGGCGCTACACCGGCACGGCAGGGGCGGTGTGATGGCGGCGTCCAGGCGGCTCGGGAAGGCGCCGGGGAAGCCGCACGTCCCCCACTCCACCGCGGGCGTCGTCGGCGCGGTCGCCGGCCTGGCCGCTGCCGGCACCGCGGTCGGGGTCGCCGTCCACCGGCACGCCGGCCGCCGGGTCGGTGCCCAGCGCGTCGGCTCCGCCGCCGTCCTGCCGGCCACGGCCACCGACGCCGAGCTGCGCGAGGAGGACCCGCTCGGCACGGCCTCGCGCCGCGCGGACCGGACGGCGCTGGTGCTGGCCGACGACGACGTGCTGCTGGCGGTGGAGGAGATCGGCCCCCTCGACGCCCCGCTGACCGTCGTCTTCGTGCACGGCTACACGCTGTCGATGCACTCCTGGACGTTCCAGCGCCGGTCGCTGGGCGCGGAGCTGGCGACCGCCAACGGCTCGCGACCCGGGGCCCGGCTGGTCTTCTACGACCAGCGGGGGCACGGCTCCTCCGGCCGCGGGCCGGCGGAGCACTCGACGATGGACCAGCTGGGCCGGGACCTGGCCGCGGTCCTCGACAGCCGGGTGCCGCGCGGGCCGGTGGTCCTGGTCGGGCACTCCATGGGCGGCATGACGGTCATGGCGCTGGCCGAGCAGCGCCCGGAGCTGTTCGGCACCCGCGTCGTCGGCGCAGCCCTCCTGTCGACCTCCAGCGGCGGCCTCGCCGAGCTCTCCTTCGGCCTGCCCGAGTTCGTCACCCGGCTCCGGGCCGCGGTCATCCCGGTCGCGGCGTGGACGATGCGCCGCCGTCCGGGGTTCGCCGAGCGGACCCGCAAGCTCGCCGCGTCGGTCATCTCCGCGGTGACCTGGTCGCTGTCGTTCGCCTCGCGCGACGTCGATCCCGACCTCGGCCGCTACGTCGACGCGATGATCGCCGGCACGCCGGTCGACGTCATCGCGGAGTTCTACCCCGCCCTGGCCGGCCTCGACGAGACGGGCGCGCTGGAGCCGCTGGCCACCGTCCCCACCCTCGTGCTCACCGGCGACAGCGACACGCTGATCCCGCCGGAGCACAGCGACAAGCTGGTCGAGCTGCTCGGCGGGGACGACGCCGAGCGGGTGGAGCACGTCGTGGTCCCCGGCGCGGGCCACATGGTGCCGCTGGAGAAGCCGGCCGAGGTCACCGCCGCGCTGTCGGCGCTCATCCGCCGGGTGAGCGCGGAGCGCACGGCCGCGTCCGCCTGACCCCCGACCGTCAGAACCCGCTGCCGCCGCCGTCGCCGAGCACGGCCGCACCGCCGAGGGCGCTCCGGGTCCGGTGTGCCGCGTGGGTGGGGTCGCCGTGCAGCACCTCCCGCTGCGGCGGCGGCCCGGCGCGGCGTCCGGCGGTCGACGCGGGTGCGGGCGGACGCTCGGTGAGGGCCGCCCGCACCATCGGGTCGGGAGCGCGCTCCGGCCCGTGGAGGGCGACGGACAGGGCCGCCGGATCGCCGGCCGGCGCCCCGGCTGCCGGATCTCCGGCGAGCCGGCGCAGCAGGTCGCGGCCGGCGCGGGTCGGCGACGCGCCCCGGCGCCAGGGGGCCGGGCCGGCGAGCAACCCGGCGGCGGTCAGGCGGCGGGCCACGGCCAGCAGCCGGTCGTCGTCCGCGAGCCGCCAGTGCACGGTCTCCAGCGACCGGTGCCCGCGGGTGCCGACGGCGTCCAGGACCGCCGCCTCCACCGGGTGCACCCGGCTGGCGTCGACCGTGGTGAACACGCCACCCGCGGCGCGGACCCGACCGGAGGCGACCAGCGTGGCGAGGGCCGCCTCCACCACGCGGGACGGGCCACCGGCGAGGTGGGCGACGTCGTAGACGTCGAGCTCGGAAGCTGCCGCCACGGTGTGCTCCTCCGGTCCCGGGCCTGGAGGAGCACGGTCGCACGGACGAGCTGGTTCCGGGAGGGGCGCCGTAGGGTCGGCGTGTGGCCGCTCCCCGTCCGCCCCGCTACGACGCCGCGGCCGAGGAGGTCGCCCGCACCGCCGCGGCCGCGCCCGACTGGGCCGCACTGGCCACGTCCGCGCGGGGGTGCGTCGCCTGCCCGGAGCTCGCCGCCGCCCGGCAGCACGTCGTCGTCGGCGACGTCCCCGCCACCGGCCGGCCGCGGTTCGTGCTGGTGGGCGAGGCGCCCGGCGCCAACGAGGACGAGACCGGCCGGCCGTTCGTCGGGAGGAGCGGTGCCCTGCTCGACCAGTTGGTGGCCGAGGCGGGGCTGTCGCGGGCGGAGGCGGCCGTGCTCAACGTGGTGAAGTGCCGGCCGCCGGGCAACCGCACGCCCAAGGCGCCCGAGGTCGCCCGGTGCAGCGGCTGGCTGCGGCGGCAGCTGGAGCTGCTCGACCCACCGGTCGTCGTCGCGCTGGGGCTGTCGAGCGCGAAGTGGTTCCTCGGTCCGCGCACCGTGCTGGCCGAGGCGCGGGGCCGGCCGCACGAGGTCGACGGCCGGGCGGTGTGGGCGACCTACCACCCGTCGGCGGCCATCCGCTTCGGCCCCAACGGGGCGCCCCGGGCCGGGCTGCTCGCCGACCTGACCGCCGTCGCCGGGAGCCTGGGGGACCGCCGTGAACCGTGAGCACCTGCTCCCCACGCCGGAGGACACCCAGGCGCTCGGCGCCGCCCTGGGCGACCTCGCGCGCCCCGGTGACCTGGTCGTGCTGGTCGGTCCCCTCGGAGCGGGCAAGACGGCGCTCACGCAGGGCCTCGGCGCCGCGCTCGGGGTCCGGGAGCCGGTGACCTCACCGACGTTCGTCATCGCCCGGGTGCACCGCGGCGGGCGGCTGCCGCTGGTGCACGTCGACGCCTACCGGCTGGGCGGCGTCGCCGACGTCGACGACCTGGACCTGGACGTCACGGTCGCGTCGTCCGTGACCGTGGTCGAGTGGGGCCAGGGCCTGGTCGAGCAGCTCGCCGACGAGCACCTGGAGGTGCGGCTGGACCGGCGGGACGACGACGTGCGCACCGCCGTCCTCGTGCCGCACGGGCAGGGCTGGGAGCAGCGGCTCGCCGGGTGACCCGCGCCCGGCTCAGGCCGGGCAGAACCAGTCGTCGTCCGACCGCACGACGTCCGTGGGGCGCCCGGGCGGGGGGAACGGCGAGCGGAAGGTGAACGACTCGGCGGTCGGGCCGCACCGGCGCAGGTGCCGCACCCGGTCCTCCGCCTCGGCCGTGCCCGGCCGGTGCCCGGCGGGGACCCACCACAGCGTCGTCATCGGCTCGACGGCCCGCTCGAACCACCGGCGGCGCCGGCGCATGACCTCCAGGTGCCGTCCGGAGAACACGAAGTCCGCCAGGGCCTGCACCGACTCCCACGTCGTCAGGTTCACGATGACCCCGTGGGAGTTGCCGACGTCCCACCCGAACGCGCGCACCGACGTCGCGTTGCCGTCCTCGGTCTGCAGCCGCCAGCGGAACCCCGCTGCGGCGTCCCCGGCGGCGTTGACCTCGTCGAGCGCGTCCATGAAGTCACGGAGCAGGGGCGAGTCCAGCGGGGCCAGCAGCCGGGAGACGTTCACCTGGGCGAGTTCGACGTCCACCGGGCGACCGTAGCGAGGGACGGGGCCGCGCGGGGCCGGCCGTCCCCGTCCGGCACGGGTCCGGCAGAGGTGCGCGGACTAACCTGGCTCCCCGTGCTCGTCCTCGCCCTCGACACCGCGACGCCGACCCTCCTGGCCGGTGTCGCCCGGTGGTCCCCGGGCGGCGAGGTCGAGGTGCTGGCCGAGCGGGCCGTGCCCTCCGGGACCAGGCACGCCGAGCTGCTGACCCCGGCGATCCGCGACGTCCTCGCCGACGCCGGGGTGACCCTGGCCGACCTCGGGGCGGTCGTCACCGGCCTCGGTCCGGGCCCCTTCACCGGGCTCCGGGTCGGCATCGTGACCGCCGCCGCGCTGGCCGACGCCCGCGGGCTGCCGGTCCTCGGCGTCTGCTCGCTCGACGCGATCGGCTCGGGCGCCCGCACCGTCGTCACCGACGCCCGGCGCAAGGAGGTCTACTGGGCCACCTACGCCGCCGACGGCGCCCGCACCGACGGCCCCGGCGTCGTCCGCCCGGAGGCAGCGGAGCTGGCCGGGCCGTTCGCCGGGGACCCGGCGTTCGCCGACCGGCTGGGCGCGCCGGTCACCCCGGCCGAGGTGACGACGGCGGGGCTGATGCGCGCCGCGGCGCCCCGGCTGGCCGACCCGGCGCTGTCCGACGGCCCGGCAGCGCCGCTCGTCCCGCTGTACCTGCGCCGGCCCGACGCGACCCCGCCCACGTCGTTCAAGCCGGTGACGACCGCATGACCGTGCGGCTGCGGCCGATGCGGCTGGCCGACCTGCGCACGGTGATGGAGCTCGAGGAGGAGCTCTTCGCCCCGGACACGTGGACCGTGTCGATGTACCGCGACGAGCTCTCCCGCACCGACACCCGGCACTACCTCGTGGCGGTCGACGAGGACACGGTGGTCGGCTACGCGGGGCTGATCGCCTACGACGACGAGGCGCACGTGGCGACCATCGGCGTCGCCGGGGCGCGGCAGGGCGAGGGCATCGGCGCGCTGCTGCTCGACGCCCTGCTGACCGAGGCCGACCGGCGCAGCCCGGTCGTGCTGCTCGAGGTGCGGGCGGACAACGAGGTGGCGCAGGGGCTCTACCGGCGCCGGGGGTTCGCTGAGATCGGCCGCCGGCCGCGCTACTACCAGCCGAGCAACACCGACGCCGTGGTGATGAGACGGGAGAAGCCGTGACGGAGCCGCTGGTGCTGGGGTTCGAGACCTCCTGCGACGAGACCGGCGTCGGGCTGGTCCGCGGCCGCACGCTGCTGTCGGACGCCCTCGCCACCTCCATCGCCGAGCACGAGCGCTTCGGCGGCGTCGTCCCGGAGATCGCCTCGCGCGCGCATCTCGAGGCGATGGTGCCGACCGTGCACCGCGCGCTCGCCGACGCCGGGGTCCGGGCCTCGGACGTCGACGCCGTCGCCGTCACCGCCGGGCCCGGGCTCACCGGCGCCCTGCTGGTGGGGCTGGCGGCCGCCAAGGCCTACGCGCTGGCCCTCGACGTGCCGCTCTACGGGGTCAACCACCTGGCCGCGCACGTCGCCGTGGACGAGCTGCAGCACGGCGCGCTCGCGGAGCCGTCGCTGGCGCTGCTGGTCTCGGGCGGGCACAGCTCGCTGCTGCTCGTGCCCGACCTGGCCCGGGAGGTCGTCCCGCTGGGCCGGACCGTGGACGACGCGGCGGGGGAGGCCTTCGACAAGGTCGCGCGCGTGCTGGGCATGCCCTTCCCCGGGGGCCCGCCGATCGACCGGGCGGCGCGCGACGGCGACGGCTCGGCGATCGCGTTCCCGCGGGGGCTGACCGGGCCCCGGGACGCGCCCTACGACTTCTCGTTCTCCGGCCTCAAGACCGCCGTCGCCCGGTGGGTGGAGGCGCGGCAGCGGGCGGGTGAGCCGGTGCCGGTGGCCGACGTCGCCGCGTCGTTCCAGGAGGCCGTCGCCGACGTGCTCACCGCCAAGGCGGTGCGGGCCTGCCGCGACCACGGGGTGGACCACCTGGTCCTCGGCGGGGGAGTGGCCGCCAACTCCCGGCTGCGCGCGCTGGCCGAGGAGCGGTGCGCCGCCGCCGGCATCGTGCTGCGGGTGCCGAGCCCGCGGCTGTGCACCGACAACGGCGCGATGGTGGCCGCGCTCGGCTCGCGGCTGGTCGCGGCCGGCGTCGCCCCCTCGGCGCCGGACCTGGGGGCGGACAGCTCGCTGCCGATCGAGGTCGTCGGAGTCGGCTAGGCCCCGCACACCAGGGCGGTGGGCCTCCCGGCCACGCGGGTGACGACGACGACGGCCGACGCCTCGCCCGGCCCGCGCAGCTGCCGCGCCAGCTCCTCCGGCTCGATCGCCGAGCCGCGCTTCTTCACCGTCACCCGGCCGACGCCGCGGGCGCGCAGCAGCGCCTTGAGCTTCTTCAGGTTGAAGGGCAGCACCTCGTCGACGCGGTGGGAGGTGACCCAGGGGGAGCCCGTCGCCGGCGCGTCGGAGGTCAGGTAGGCGATGGTCGGGTCGACCAGCGTCGCGCCCAGGTCGGCGGCCACCAGCGACACGAGCCCCGAGCGGATCACCGCCGGGTCCGGCTCGTGCAGCCATCCCCGGACCGGGCCGGTGGGGGCGCGGCCGGGGTCGGCGTCGGCGGTCAGCTCGTGCGCGACGCCGTCCCGGACGGCGGTCGCCCGCCGCCACACCGTCGAGACCGCACGCCCCCACAGCAGGGCCTCGACGATGGACCCCTTCACGGAGACCCACTCGGCCTCCACGCCGTCGGGGACGCGGTCGTGGTCCAGCCCCGGCGCCACCTTGACGGCGGTGACCGGCACGCGGTCCAGCAGCGCCTCGACGGTCGACCACGGCGGCGACCAGCGGTCGGGGTCCAGCAGCCGGCGTCCACCGGCCCGCCGGGCGGGATCGAGCACCGCGGCTGCGCAGTTCGCCACCTCGCCGCCGCGGGCGGCGGCGACCAGTTCGACGGCGTCGCCGGCGACCACCCACACCCGGTCGGCCAGGCCGAGGGCCTCGACGTTCGCGGCGGTCAGCTCGCGGGCGAGCGGGTCGACGTCGATCGCGAGCACGCTGGCGCCGGCCCGGGCGAGGGCGATCGTGTCGGTGCCGGCCGCGCAGCCGAGGTCGGCGACGGAGTCGACCTCCCCGCCGCCGGCGGCCAGCAGGCGGGCGGCCCGGCGCGCGGCGAGCTCGGGGCGGCCGGCCTGCTCGAGGGTGTCGGCGGTCAGGAAGAGCCGGTCGGCGTCGGTCCCGAAGACCGGCCGGGCCCGGGCACGCACGCGGGCGAACCCCCAGGCCGGTCCGGCCAGCTCGGCGCCGACGGCGGCACGGAGCCGGTCGAGGCCGGCGAGGACGTCGACGCCGGCGGCATGCAGGGAGGCGGCCAGCTCGAGGGCCGCGGCGCCCTCGGCGGTACGGAGCAGGGCGAGCTGCTCGAGGGTCCCCTCCGGGTGGGTCCCGGACGCGTCGGCAGGCACGGCGACAGCGTGACGCACCGGTCCGGGACACGGTCGAGGGACCCGGTTGAGGGGCTGGCACTCTCATGGGTAGAGTGCCAAACGACACGGCAGCCGCCTGACCCCCGCGACGGCAGGTGTGCAGGTCCGTGCCACAGCATCAGCTCCACCCACCAGCCCGTCCGATCCCGAAGGGGGCGTCACCGACGTGACGACCGCTACCAAGGTCAGCATCAAGCCGCTGGAGGACCGCGTCGTGGTCCAGGCCAACGAGGCCGAGACCACCACCGCCTCCGGTCTGGTCATCCCGGACACCGCCAAGGAGAAGCCGCAGGAGGGCACGGTCATCGCCGTGGGCCCCGGCCGCGTCGACGACAACGGCAACCGCGTCCCGCTCGACGTCAATGTCGGCGACGTGGTCATCTACTCGAAGTACGGCGGCACCGAGGTCCGGTACGGCGGCGAGGACTACCTCGTCCTGTCCGCGCGCGACCTGCTCGCCGTCGTGGAGAAGTAGAAGGACCCCGTCCTCCTCATCCCGCGCACGCTCGGGACGAGCCTCTAGACGGGGCCGTTCCAGCAGCTCACCACCGACCGCCCCGGGCGACCCGTTCCACCGGGTCCCGGGGCGGTCGTCGTCTCACCCCCGACTCACTGATCGAGGAGCTGGCCCATGGCCAAGATCATCAAGTTCAACGAGGACGCCCGCCGCTCGCTCGAGCGCGGCGTCGACAAGCTCGCCGACGCCGTCAAGGTGACGCTCGGCCCGCGCGGCCGCAACGTCGTCATCGACAAGAAGTTCGGCGCCCCGACGATCACCAACGACGGCGTCACCATCGCCCGTGAGGTCGACCTCGAGGACCCGTACGAGAACCTCGGCGCGCAGCTGGCCAAGAACGTCGCCACCAAGACCAACGACGTCGCCGGTGACGGCACCACGACCGCGACGGTGCTGGCCCAGGCGCTGGTCCACGAGGGCATGCGCAACGTGGCCGCCGGCGCCAACCCGATGGGGCTGGGCCGCGGCATGCGCGCCGCCGTCGACGCCGTGCACGCGGCGCTGGACGAGGCCGCCATCCCGGTCGAGGACCAGGCCTCCATCGCCGGAGTCGCCACCATCTCGGCGCAGGACGCCGAGGTCGGCCAGCTCATCGGCGAGGCCATGGAGAAGGTCGGCAAGGACGGCGTCATCACCGTCGAGGAGAGCAACACCCTCTCCACCGAGCTCGACGTCACCGAGGGCCTGCAGTTCGACAAGGGCTACCTGTCGCCGTACTTCGTGACCGACACCGAGGCGATGGAGGCCGTCCTCGAGGACGCGCTGGTCCTCCTCGTCCAGGGCAAGATCGGCGCGCTGGCCGACCTGCTGCCGCTGCTGGAGAAGGTGCTCGGCTCCGGCGGGCGCCCGCTGCTGATCGTCGCCGAGGACGTCGAGGGCGAGGCCCTGTCGACCCTCGTCGTCAACTCGATCCGCAAGACCATCAAGGTCGTCGCGGTGAAGTCGCCGTTCTTCGGCGACCGGCGCAAGGCCTTCATGACCGACCTCGCGATCGTCACCGGTGGCCAGGTCGTCAGCGAGGACGTCGGCCTGAAGCTCGACTCCGTCGGCACCGAGGTGCTCGGCACCGTCCGCCGCGTCGTCGTCACCAAGGACGAGACGACGATCGTCGACGGTGGTGGCGGGGCCGAGGCCATCGCCGACCGCGTGGCGCAGATCCGCCGCGAGATCGACGCGACGGACTCCGACTGGGACCGCGAGAAGCTCCAGGAGCGGCTCGCGAAGCTGGCCGGCGGCGTCGGTGTCATCCGCGTCGGTGCGGCCACCGAGGTCGAGATGAAGGAGAAGAAGCACCGGATCGAGGACGCCATCGCCGCCACCCGCGCCGCGGTGGAGGAGGGCGTCGTCCCCGGTGGTGGCTCCGCGCTGGTGCACGCCGCCGCAGCCGTCGACGCCCTCGACCTCACCGGTGACGAGCTGACCGGCGCCCGCGCCGTCCGCATCGCGCTGGACGCCCCGCTGGTCCGCATCGCCGAGAACGCGGGCTTCGAGGGTCGCGTGGTGGTCAGCAAGGTCCGCGAGGCCGGCGTCGGCACCGGCTTCAACGCCGCCACCGGCGAGTACGGCGACCTGACCGCCCAGGGCGTCATCGACCCCGTCAAGGTCACCAAGGCCGCGCTGGGCAACGCCGCCTCGATCGCGGCGATGATCCTCACCACCGACTCGGCCGTCGTCGAGGCGCCCGAGGAGGACGACGACCACGCCGGCGGCGGGCACCACACCCACGGCCACTCGCACGGCCACGGTCACGCCCACTGAGTGAGGCCTCCCGCTCGGATCAGGTGACCTGATCCCAGCGCGTCCTCCCTCACCGCAGACGGTGGGGGAGGACGCCCTCCCGTGAGGGAGGAGCAACGGCCACAGCACGACGAGAGGGCCGGTCCAGCGATGCGCTGGACCGGCCCTCTCGGTGTCTGTGGGGGTGCTCCGGGGAGCTAGACGCCCGCGGCGACGGTGGCGGGCTCCGCGGCGATCAGCCGGGCCCGCTCCTCCTCGCTCATCCCGCCCCACACCCCGTAGGGCTCGCGGACGGACAGGGCGTGCTTGAGGCACGCGTCGATCACGGGGCAGGTGCCGCAGACGGCCTTGGCGGCGTTCTGACGCCGGGCGCGCGCGGGCCCGCGCTCACCGTCGGGGTGGAAGAACAGGGCCGTGCTCTCGCCACGGCAGGAGCCATGGAGCTGCCAGTCCCAGACCTCGGCGACGGGGGTGGGCAGTCGGCGGATGTCAGCCATGTCGGTCCTCCTCGGCTCGGTGCGAGCCGGAGGGGGCGGTCCGGTCGCAAGGGGGCCGGTGCCCGAGGCCCACCCGGGCCAAACCCAACGAGTTGCGCCATTTCGTCGCTCGTGCCTCACCCACCGGGGTGAGGGTGTCTGTCCCTCGTCCCCCGAGACGATCAAGGTGGGTCTCGGTCGTGCCGAAACCGGCGGGGGAGCCCCGTCCGAGGTCGGCGGGGGAATCGCCCGGACACCGTGCCGGGAGCGAGGAGCACAGGCGTGATCGACGACAGGATGCGCGGTCCCGGCCACGGGACGACGACGGTGTGGGTCTACGACGAGCGGCGACGGGTCCGTGAGGACATCGCCTCCCGGCTCGTGGCGCTGCCGTTCGTCGGCCGGGTGGAGGCGATCGGTGACGCCGCGGCCCTCATGTCGCGGCTGGCCACCCGCCACCCCGACGTCCTGCTGATCGGCACGCAGCGGGCCATGGACTCCGGCCTCACCGTCGCCACCCAGGCGCTGCGGGCCCACCCGCGGCTGCCGGTGCTGGTGCTGGGCGCCCCGGACGACGCCGAGACCGTCCGCGCGGCCGTCTCGGTCGGTGCCCGCGGGTACCTCCGCTGGGACGCCACTGCGCTGGAGATGGGCCTGGGGCTGTCCCGCGTCGGCCTCCGGGTCGACGGGCGGACGCCGCAGCCGGCGAACGGGCACCCGGTCCCGCTGGCCAGCGTCGGCGCGCACGTCGCCGCGCCGGCCTGGAACGGCGCCACCCCGCTGGCCGGCAGTGCGCCGACCGTGGTCCGTGCGGCCGTCACCCGCGAGGCCACCCCGGTGAGCCTGTCGATGCGCGAGATGCAGGTGCTGACCGGCATGAGCCAGGGCAAGAGCAACGCCCAGATCGGCCGGGAGCTCTACCTCTCCGAGGACACCATCAAGACCCACGCCCGGCGGCTGTTCCGCAAGCTCGGCGCCAAGGACCGCGCCGAGGCCGTCGCGACCGGTTTCCGCCGCGGCATGATGACCTGAGACGAGGCGGCGCTGCCGCCCCGGACACGCAGATGGCGGTCACCCCTCGGGGGGTGACCGCCATCTGTCATCTCCTGGCCCCGCTGTGAGGCTCGCGGAGGGTGGGGCAGCGGGTTCCCCGCTCAGTCCTCGCGGGCGTGCTTGCCGCCGCGCCCGTTGCCGGGTTCCTCGCTCTCGGCCAGGGCGGCGATCCCGTCGGCGTAGCCGCTGGCGTAGTCCCAGCTGACGTAGTCGGCCGGGTCCGGGTCGAACGGCGGCTCGTGCCGGCCGGTCTGGCCCTCCTCCAGCAGCTGGCGGAGGTTGGCCTGCATCAGCGCCCAGTCGACGTGGTGCTCCTCCTCGCAGTCCGGGCAGTCGACGACGATGCCCTTGATGCCGCTGGGCTCCAGCAGCGTGCGGAAGACCTCGAGCTCGGCCAGGTCGTCGAGGACGCCGGCCCGCTCCTCCATCGTCAGCGGCGGCGGACCCGACGGATCGGCGGACCCGAAGTCGGGACCGGTCGCGTCGTCGAAGTTCACGCTCTCCTCCTCGCTGGCGCTCGTCGCCGCCAGGCTTCCCAGGTTGCTCCACCTCGTGGACGCACGCTCGCTCGCGTGCCCACGGTAGCGGCCCACCGGCCGACCGGCCGCCCCCCGTGGGGTGCCGCCTACGATCAGGGGCGGTTCCCCGCGCGCCCACGAGGGCGCAGACCGATCCCGGAGGGGTGGCGGCACGCATGCGGCCCGATGAGTTCACACCCGAGCTGCCGGCGAAGTTCGCCCCGCTCGGCCTGACCTACGACGACGTCCTGCTCATCCCGGGCGCCTCGGACGTCGTCCCCGCCGAGGTCGACACCAGCAGCCGGCTGACCCGCGGCATCCGGCTGGCCGTGCCGCTGCTGTCCAGCGCGATGGACACGGTCACCGAGGCGCGCATGGCGATCGCCATGGCCCGCGTCGGAGGCGTCGGCATCCTGCACCGCAACCTCGCCGCCGAGGAGCAGGCCGGCCAGGTCGACCTGGTCAAGCGCTCCGAGGCCGGCATGGTGACCAACCCGGTCACCGTGTCCCCGGACAACTCCCTCGCCGAGGTCGACGCGCTCTCGGCCCGCTACCGCATCTCCGGCGCCCCGGTCGTCGACGACGACGGCGTGCTCGTCGGCATCTGCACCAACCGCGACATGCGCTTCGAGACCGACCAGCACCGGCTCGTGCGCGACGTGATGACGCCGATGCCACTGGTCACCGCCCCGGTCGGGGTGGACCCGGACACCGCACTGGCGCTGCTCAGCAAGCACAAGATCGAGAAGCTGCCTATCGTCGACGAGTCCGGGCGGCTGCGCGGTCTCATCACCGTCAAGGACTTCGTCAAGCGGGACCAGTACCCGAACTCCACCAAGGACGCCGACGGCCGGCTGGTCGTCGGCGCCGCCCTCGGTGTGGGCGAGGACGCCTACAAGCGCGCCGGCCTGCTGGTCGACGCCGGGGTCGACGTGCTCGTCGTCGACACCGCGCACGGCCACCAGCGCGCGGTGCTCGACATGGTCGCCCGGGTCAAGGCCGACTTCGGCGGCGGGGCCGCCGGGGAGGGGCAGGGTCTGCAGGTGGTGGGCGGGAACGTCGCCACCCGGGCCGGCGCCCAGGCGCTGGTCGACGCCGGTGTGGACGCGGTGAAGGTCGGCGTCGGGCCGGGGTCGATCTGCACCACCCGCGTGGTCGCCGGCGTCGGCGTCCCGCAGATCACCGCCATCTACGAGGCCTCGCTGGCCGCCCGCCCGGCCGGCGTGCCGGTCATCGCCGACGGCGGGCTGCAGTACTCCGGGGACATCGCCAAGGCCCTGGTCGCCGGCGCCGACACCGTGATGATCGGCGGCCTGTTCGCCGGCGTCGAGGAGGCCCCGGGCGAGCTGGTCTTCATGAACGGAAAGCAGTACAAGACCTACCGCGGGATGGGCTCGCTGGGCGCGATGCAGAAGCGCGGCAACCAGTCCTACAGCCGCGACCGCTACTTCGCCGACGACGTCCTCTCCGACGACAAGCTCGTCCCCGAGGGCATCGAGGGGCAGGTGCCCTACCGCGGTGCGCTGTCGACCGTGGCCCACCAGCTCGTCGGCGGCCTGCGCGCGTCGATGGGCTACGCGGGCGCGGCGACCGTCGCCGACCTGCAGGAGCGCGGCCAGCTCACCCGCATCACCTCGGCGGGCCTGACCGAGAGCCACCCGCACGACATCCAGATGACCGTCGAAGCCCCCAACTACCGGGCCCGGTGACCGACTGATGCCCGCACGCGACACCGTCGAGATCGGCCTGAACCGCTTCGCCCGCCGGGGGTACGAGCTCGACGAGGTGTCGATCGTCCCGTCCCGGCGCACCCGGGACATGGACGACGTCTCCACCGCCTGGCAGATCGACGCCTTCCGCTTCGAGATCCCGCTGGTCACCAGCCCCTCGGACGCCGTCGTCAGCCCGGCCACCGCGATCGCCGTCGGCGAGGCCGGCGGGCTGGGCGTGCTCAACGCCGAGGGCCTGTGGACCCGGTACGACGATCCCGCACCGGCCTACGCCCGCATCCGTGCCGCCGCCGCTGCCGGTGCGCCGCCGGTGTCGGTGCTCCAGGAGGTCTACGCCGAGCCGGTGAAGCCCGACCTGATCACCGCCCGGGTCAAGGAGATGCGTGACTCCGGGGTCACCACGGCGGTCCGGATCTCGCCCCAGCACACCCAGCAGCTGGCGCCGGCGGTGCTGGCCGCGGGCGTGGACCTGCTGGTCATCCAGGGCACGATCGTGTCGGCCGAGCACGTCACGACGTCCGGTGAGGCGCTCAACCTCAAGGACTTCATCGCCGACCTCGACGTCCCGGTCATCGTGGGCGGCGCGGCGAACTACCAGACCGCGCTGCACCTCATGCGCACCGGCGCGGCCGGCGTGATCGTCGGCGTCGGTGCCGACAGCTACTCCACCGGGGACGCCGTCATGGGCATCCGCGTGCCGCTGGCGAGCGCGATCGTCGACGCCGCGGCGGCCCGCCGCGACTACCTCGACGAGACCGGTGGCCGGTACGTGCACGTCATCGCCAACGGCCGGATCGAGAACAGCGGCGCCATCGCCCGGGCCCTCGCGTGCGGCGCGGACGCCGTCCAGCTGGGCGAGCCGCTGCGCGCGGCGGCCGAGGCGCCCGGCGGCGGCATCTGGTGGGACTCGGTGGCCGCCCACCCGCGGCTGCCCCGCGGCGGCACCTCGGCCCCGATCGAGCCGGCCGGCTCGCTGGCCGACGTCCTGCTCGGCGAGGCGCGTGCCGCCGACGGCCGCACCAACCTCTTCGGTGCGCTGCGCCGGACGATGGCCAAGACCGGCTACCGCGACCTCAAGGAGTTCCAGCGGGTGGACCTGGTCATCGGCGGCGGCGCCCCGGGCGGCGACATCGGCGGCGGGGCCTGATGGACTTCCCGACCGTCCTGGTCGTCGACTTCGGCGCCCAGTACGCCCAGCTCATCGCGCGGCGGATCCGCGAGGCCGGCGTCTACTCCCAGATCGTCCCCTCCTCGGTGCCGGCCGAGGAGATCGTCGCGCGCAAGCCGGCGGCGATCGTGCTGTCGGGCGGACCGTCCAGCGTCTACGCAGAGGGAGCCCCGCAGATCGACCCGACGCTGTTCGAGTCCGGGGTGCCGGCCTTCGGGATCTGCTACGGCTTCCAGGCGATGGCCGCCTCCCTCGGGGGGACCGTCGCCCGCACCGGGGACCGCGAGTACGGCGGCACCCCGCTGACGGTCACCACCGGCGGCCGACTGTTCGGGGACCTGCCGGCGTTGCAGTCGGTCTGGATGAGCCACGGGGACGCCGTCAGCGCCGCCCCGCCCGGGTTCACCGTGACCGCCACCTCCACGGGTGCGCCGGTCGCCGCCTTCGAGGACGTCGACCGCCGGCTGGCCGGGGTGCAGTTCCACCCCGAGGTCCGGCACACCTCGCACGGCCAGACGGTGCTCGAGCACTTCCTGTTCGACATCGCCGGCCTGGAGCCGACCTGGTCGATGGCCAACGTCGTC
Source organism: Trujillonella endophytica (assembly GCF_019799905.1). Classification (GTDB taxonomy): domain Bacteria; phylum Actinomycetota; class Actinomycetes; order Mycobacteriales; family Geodermatophilaceae; genus Trujillonella; species Trujillonella endophyticus_A. The sequence goes on from NZ_JABGCI010000001.1 coordinate 842,389, forward strand.
GAGGACCAGGTGGCCGGCATCCGCGAGCAGATCGGCGACCGGCGCGCGATCTGCGGGCTCTCCGGCGGGGTCGACTCCGCGGTGGCCGCGGCCCTCGTGCAGCGGGCCATCGGCGACAGGCTCACCTGCGTCTACGTCGACCACGGGCTGATGCGCGAGGGCGAGACCGAGCAGATCGAGCGCGACTTCGTCGCCGTCACCGGCGCCGACCTGCGGGTCGTCGACGCCCGCGAGCGGTTCCTCGGGGCGCTGGCCGGCGTCAGCGACCCGGAGGAGAAGCGGAAGATCATCGGCCGGGAGTTCATCCGGGTCTTCGAGCAGGCCGCCCTCGACGTCGTCGCCGACGCGCAGGCGCACGGCGAGACCGTGGACTTCCTCGTGCAGGGCACGCTCTACCCGGACGTCGTCGAGTCCGGCGGCGGCACCGGGACGGCGAACATCAAGAGCCACCACAACGTCGGCGGCCTCCCCGAGGACCTGACGTTCACGCTGGTCGAGCCGCTGCGCACCCTGTTCAAGGACGAGGTGCGCGAGGTGGGCCGCCAGCTCGGCCTGCCCGACACCCTCGTCCAGCGGCAGCCGTTCCCCGGGCCGGGGCTCGGCATCCGCATCGTCGGCGAGGTGACCCAGGAGCGGCTGGACGTGCTGCGCCGGGCCGACGCCATCGTGCGCGCCGAGCTGTCCGCGGCGCAGATGGACACCGAGATCTGGCAGTGCCCGGTGGTCCTGCTGGCCGACGTCCGCTCGGTCGGCGTGCAGGGCGACGGCCGGACCTACGGGCACCCGATCGTGCTGCGGCCGGTCTCCAGCGAGGACGCCATGACGGCGGACTGGACCCGGCTGCCCTACGACCTGCTGGCGAGGATCTCGACCCGGATCACCAACGAGGTGGCCGAGGTCAACCGCGTCGTCCTCGACGTGACGAGCAAGCCGCCCGGCACCATCGAGTGGGAGTGAGGGGAGTCGCTCACCCCGCCCGGTAGCCCAGGGCGCGGCCGTCGGCTGCGGTCAGGGTGAGCCGGACGCCCTCGACGGTCACCGTGGGCCCGGCGCCCAGGACGTGGAGGACGTGCTCCTCCTGCGCCTGCAGCGACGGGTCGCAGCCGCCGAGGGTGGACGCGCCGAACTCCACGGTCAGCACGCCGCCGTCCCGTCGCCAGGTGCCCGCCGTCCCGTTGCAGCCGGTGGTGAAGCCCGCCGTCCCGTCGGCCGCCAGCTGCAGCAGCGGCTCGCCCCGCACCGACGAGGCCGTCTCGACGTCGACGAGGGTGTCGAGCACCCAGCGCGTGCCCGCCAGCTCGCGGTCGGGCTCGGGGACCTGGCGGGTGAACCGCAGCGTGACGTCGGCGCCCGTGAGCACCAGGTCCTCGCCGTCCCGGGTGGCGCGGTCGACGACGGCCAGCGCCGCCAGGAACTCGGACTCGGCGGCCATGACCGGCAGGTCGCAGCCCATCTCGGTCTGCCCGATGCCGGCCACGTCCAGCGCGTCGCCGTCCAGCCGGTAGTCGGCGGAGTATGTGTTGCAGAAGGCCTGACCGCTCAGCCGCTCCTCGTCGACCACCAGCGTGGCCGCGGCGCCGGAGGGGAGGGCCAGGGCCGTGCCGCCGACGTCGCCCGAGACCAGGTCCCAGTCGCCGAGGACGTCGACGCGGTCGCCGGCGTCGGCCGGGGCGCAGCCGGCCGAGGACGCCAGCACGGGCACGAGCAGTGCGGCGAGGAGCAGCAGCCGGGGCACCCGGCCAGCCTGGCCCCGGGAGCGGCGGTGGGCAACGGAACGCGACGAGGGCCCGGGGAGCAGTCGCTCCCCGGGCCCTCCCGCCGGTCCGCCCCCGGTCCGGCGGTCTGCGGTCACCCGCGCCGTCGTGCCCTGCGGATCTCGCTGAGGAGCAGCGAGACACCGGCGCCGATCAGCACCACCCACAGCACCCCGCCGTCCTCGAAGATCCCCAGCGGGAGGTCGGCGGGGCTCAGGCCGACCAGCGCCAGGAAGACGAAGCACAGACCCGGGACCAGCGCGGTCAGGTCTGGCCGGCGGCGGCGCGGGGCGGGCACGGGGACCGCGGTGGCCCCGGCGGCCAGGAGGGGGGCGTCCGCGGCGGTCAGCTCGCGCAGCGTCTGCTCCTGCCATGCGGTCGGGGTCGTCGGGAACTCGCTGTAGTCAGGCACGGGACACCTCCACGTCGCCGACCCCGTGGTCGACGGTCAGGACGAACTCGGGCTCGTCGTCGTCCACGCCGCGGCCGGACCCGGTGCCCGGGAAGTAGCCGCCGTCGGAGGACCCGCCGTCGAACACCTCGGCCTGCCCCACCCCTTGGTCGATCTCGAGCTGCACGTCGGCCTCGCGGGGCAGGATCACGTCGAGGTCGCCGACGCCGTGGTCGACCTCGATGCGCAGCGGCTCGTCGATGTCGTCGACGTCGATCCGGCTGAGGTCGACGGTCATGTCACCCGCGCCCAGCTCGTACCGGTCCCGGACCTCGGCGACGCTCGTCGGCCGGTAGTCGCGGTCGCCGACCCCGGCGCCGTCGGACCACGGGACGGACGACGCGAGCAGCATGCCCAGCGAGAGGACGACGCCCAGGGCGATCAGCCCCCCGCGGGGGGTCCGCCCGGGGACGAAGGCCGTCGCGCACAGGCCGACGCCGACCACGAGCAGCGCGACACCGAGGAACGGGCGGGGACCGGGGTTCCAGTCGCCCAGCCGCGCCACCAGCACCAGCACGCCGACCGCGATGAGCACGCCGGCGAGGGTGAGCCGGCCGACGGGGGAGCGGGGCAGCGTGCGCTCGTGGAGCGAGCGCCTCGAGGTCTCCTCGCCGGAGCGACGGGGCCCGGCGGGCATCACCACGCAGAGCAGCAGGTACACGAGGATGCCGGTGCCGCCGGCGAGGGTGAGGGCGACGAAGCCGACCCGCCAGAGCAGCGGGTCGATGCCGCTGTACTCGGCCAGGCCCCCGGCGACGCCGTGGACCATCTTGTCGTCGCGGCTGCGGCGCAACGCCGTGCGGGCGGGAGCGTCGGGAGTGGGCGGCGGCGGGGGCCAGGGGGCGGGAGCGCCCGGTGGGTCCGCCGTGGGCGGCGCGGGAGGCGGAGCTGCGGTCATGCCAGAAGCGTGCGCGGCCCGGGCGGTCCGCGACATCAGGGAAGGCCCCCATCCGACCCTGGTCCTGCCCGCGGGGGTGATCACCGGTGCCCAGGAGCCGCGCCCGGTGCGACGATCGACGCGATGACAGGTGCCGGCTCGACGACCGAGAGCGCGATGACCGAGAGCGCGATGACCGAGGGTGCGACCACGACGGTGCCGGGGACGGCGGTGGCGGGGACGACGGCCACGGTCCCGTCCCCGCGCCCGCCGCTGGTGCGCCCACGCTCGGGGCGGATGCTCGCCGGCGTCGCCGCGGGCACCGCCGCGCACCTGCGCGTCGAGCCGCTGGTGGTGCGGGTCGCCCTGGTCGCGCTCGCGGTGACCGGCATCGGCGTCGTCGCCTACGGGCTGCTGTGGCTGTTCATGCCGATCTCCGACGTCGACGTGCCCGCCGCCCCCGTCGTCGCCCAGCCGAGCCGGCGGCAGACCATCGGCCTGGTCCTGCTGGGCATCGGCGCGCTGGCCCTGGTGACGAACCTGGCGAGCTGGGGCAGCGGCGACGTCACCGTGCCGCTGCTGCTGGTCGGCGTCGGGCTGGCGACCATCTGGCGGCAGCTCGACACCGACCGCACCCTCGCGCGGCCCGGTGTTCCCTGGGTGCTCGCCGGCGGCGTCACCCTCGGCGTGATCGGCGTGGTCCTGCTGCTGGCCACCACGGGCCAGCTGGCCAACGCGCGCAACGGCTTCGCCGCGACCCTGGTGATCCTCGTGGGCATCGTGCTGGCCACCCTGCCCATCTGGCGCCGGCTGCTGACCTCCCGGGAGGTCGAGCGCACCGCCCGCATCCGGTCGGAGGAACGCGCCGCCGTCGCCGCGCACCTGCACGACTCCGTGCTGCAGACCCTCGCGCTGATCCAGCGGCACGCCGCCGACCAGCAGGCGGTCGCCCGGCTGGCCCGCAGCCAGGAGCGCGAGCTGCGCACCTGGCTGTACGAGCCGGAGAAGGCGTCGGAGGGCACCTGGGCGGGGCTGGTCTCGGCGATGGTCGCCGAGGTGGAGGCCGACCACGAGCTCACGGTCGACCCGGTGGTCGTGGGGGACGCACCGGTGGACGAGGCCCTGGCCGCGCTCGGTGCCGCCACCCGGGAGGTGCTGGTCAACGCGGCCAAGCACTCCGGTGCGGCGTCGGCCGACCTCTACACCGAGGTGGCCCCGCACCAGGTGACGGTGTTCGTGCGCGACCGGGGACGGGGGTTCGACCCCGCCGCCGTCCCGGCCGACCGCCGAGGGCTGCGAGACTCCGTCGCCGGCCGGCTGACGCGGGCCGGGGGGACGGCGACCGTGCGCTCGGCGCCGGGAGAGGGGACCGAGGTCGAGTTGCTGCTGCCCAGGGAGGAGAACCCGTGAGCGATCCCGCGACGACCGGCGCGGTGCCGCGGGTCTTCCTCGTCGACGACCACGCCATGGTCCGCACGGGCGTGCGCGCCGAGCTCGCCGACGGCGTCACGGTGGTCGGCGAGGCGGCCGACGCCGACGCGGCCATCGCCGGCATCCGCGCGACCGTGCCCGACGTCGTGCTGCTCGACGTCCACCTGCCCGGTGGGGGTGGCCGGGCCGTGCTCGAGGCGCTGCGGACCGAACTGCCGGGCGTGCGGTACCTGGCGCTGTCGGTGTCCGACGCCGCCGAGGACGTCATCGCGGTCATCCGCGCCGGCGCCCGCGGCTACGTCACCAAGACGATCTCGGGGCCGGAGCTGCGCGCCGCCGTGCACCGGGTGGCCGAGGGCGACGTCGTCTTCAGCCCCCGGCTGGCGGGCTTCGTGCTGGACGCCTTCGCCGCCACGACCGCCGCGCCGTCGCCCTCCGAGGACCCGGCGACCGACCCGGGGCTGGACCTGCTGTCGGCCCGCGAGCGGGAGGTCATGCAGCTGCTCGCCCGCGGCTACACCTACCGCGAGATCGGCTCCCGGCTGTTCATCTCGGTGAAGACCGTCGAGTCGCACGCCTCGAACGTGCTGCGCAAGCTCCAGCTCTCCAACCGCAACGAGCTCACGAGGTGGGCGGCGACCAACCGCCTCCTGTGACGACGAGATCTGCACACTCGTCGGCATCAGCGCCTGATGGTGACGACTGTGCAGATCTCGCGGGCGGTCAGTCGGTGAAGACGACGTGGAAGGCCTCGGCCAGGCGCCCCTCGGGCAGGCCGAACGTCCGGGCGGTCTGACGCATCCAGCCGCCGACGAACTGCTCGAGGTCGTCGCGGTGGCCGACCTGGCTCACGTGCGCCTTCAGGGCGGCGAACTTCAGCTCGACGACATCGGTGACGTCGACCGCGTGGTCGGTCCGCGGGCTGGCGCCCAGCCACACCTCCGACACGGTCCACGCCTCCAGCCCCTCCTCGCCGAGCAGCTCGGGGAACGCGAACGGGTTGCGGGCGTCGGGGTACACGGCCCGGAGCGTCGACTCGCCCACGATCATGTGGTCGGGGTGGCTGGCGCCGATCCGCTCGAACCAGCGCTCGGGCGAGCTGGTGAGCACCCGCTGCGGGCGCACCTGCCGGATGACCCGGGAGATGTCACGGCGCAGGTCGAGGGTGGGCTCCAGCCGGCCGTCGGGGTGGCCCAGGAACCGGACGTCGGTCACGCCGACGGCGGCGGCCGCGGCCCGCTGCTCCTCCTGCCGCAGCGGGCCCATCCGGTCCCGGGGGGTGTCGTCGAACCCGCCCGCGTCGCCGTCGGTGACGATGCAGTAGGTGACCTCCGTGCCGGCCGACGTCCAGGTCGCGACGGTCCCGGCGCTGCCGAAGTCGACGTCGTCGGGGTGGGCGAGGACGCACAGGGCCCGCTCGACGTGCTCGGCGGGACGGCGGGGGAGGGTGGCGGTCACCGGGCCGAGCCTAGGAGGCGCCGCCGGGGACCCGGAGGCCGGCGAGCTTGTCCGGGTTGCGGAAGACCAGCACCTGGTCGACCCGGCCGTCGGCCACGACGAGCGTCGTCGCCATGAGGGGCCCGTCGGCGGTCCACGCCACGACGCCCGGTTCGCCGTTGACCTCCGCGAGCTCCATCCACAGCCCCGGGGTGGCGGCGCCCTCCGGGCCGACGGCGGCCAGGAACCGGGCCACCTTCTCCGCACCGACGATCGGGCGCAGGGCCGCCTTCGCCCGGCCCCCGCCGTCGGTGACCAGCACCGCTCCCGGGGCCAGCACCGCGAGCAGCGCCTCGATGTCCCCACCGACGGCGGCCGCCAGGAACCGCTCGGTGACCTCGCGCTGGGCCGCGCGGTCGGTGTCGAACCGGGGACGGCGGGCCGCCACGTGCTCCCGGGCCCGGTGCGCGAGCTGGCGGACCGCGGACTCCGAGCGGCCGAGCACCGTGGCCACCTCCGCCGCCGGCACCCCGAACACCTCGAAGAGCACGAAGACCGCGCGCTCGAGCGGGGACAGCGTCTCCAGGACGACGAGCAGCGCCAGGGAGACCGACTCGCCGAGCTCGGCCTCGTCGGCGGGATCGGCCGGCCGGGGCTCGGTGCCGGTCAGCAGCGGCTCGGGCAGCCAGGGGCCGACGTAGGTCTCCCGGCGGCTGCGCGCGCTGCCCAGCCGGTCGAGGGCCAGGCGGGTGGTGACCCGCACCAGGTAGGCGCGCGGCTCGGCGACGTCGCTCCGGTCGGCCGCCGACCAGCGCAGCCACGCGTCCTGGACCACGTCCTCGGCGTCGGCGACGCTGCCCAGCATCTGGTAGGCCACCGTGAACAGCAGCCGCCGGTGCGCGTCGAAGGCCTCCAGGAGGTCGGTCATGCCGCCGGGACCTCGCAGCGGTCGCGGAAGCCCTGGCTGGTCAGCCCGAGCGCGGCGTTGAAGCGCGACCGGCTGTTCTCCACGGCGACCATCATCGTGAGCTCCACCAGTGCCGCGTCGTCGAGGTCGCGCCGCAGGCCGGCCACCACCTCGTCGGTCACCGCCGGCGGGGTGGCGCTCATCGCCTCCGCATAGTCGAGCACCCGGCGCTCGAGGTCGGTGAAGACATCGCTGTCGCGCCAGTGCGGGACCGCGCGCAGCTTCGCCGGGTCCACCCCGTCCTCGGTGCTGATCCAGTGGCCGAAGTCCACGCACCACGAGCAGCCGATGGCGACCGCGGAGGAGAGGACGGCGAGCGCCTCCAGCGTCGGGTCGAGCCGGTGGCACCGCGCCAGGGCGGCCTCCTGGAGGGCCGAGCTCAGCAGGACCCCCGGGTGGTGCCCCATCGCCGCGGCCGGGTCCAGCACGGCACCGTAGGTGCGGCGCGAGTACCAGCCGGCCAGGCGGTTCACCAGGGTGCGGGGCGGGTCGAGCGGGATGCGGGTCATGGGTGGTCGCCTCTCCGTGGGGTGTGCCCATGCAGACGGCGACGGCGTCGCGAACGTGACATCGCCCCCTACGGCGCGAGGACGACCTCGGCGCCGTCCGTCTCGGCCGCGCGGGCCGCGGTCACGGCGGCCACGACGTCGGCGGCGGTGAGCACCCGGTTCCTGCCCGCGGCCTTGGCGGCGTAGAGGGCCCGGTCGGCCTCACGGAGCAGCTCGGAGAGCGTGCAGTCGTCGCCGCGGACGCTCGCCACCCCGGCGGAGACCGTGATCGCCAGTCCGGCGACGGGAGCGGCCGCGACGGCGCTCCGGACCCGCTCGGCGACCCGCACGGCGTCGTCGACGTCCCGGCCGGGCAGCAGGAGGACGACTCCTCGCCGCCGACCCGGTAGGCGACGTCGGTGGCGCGGAGGCTGCCCCGCAGCCGCCCCGCCAGCTCGACGAGGACCTCGTCCCCGCGGTCGTGGCCGTGGGTGTCGTTCACCTGCTTGAAGTGGTCGACGTCGCACATCACGACGCCAGTGGGCTCCCCGCTGCGGGCCGAGTCGCGCTGGGCCTCGGCGAAGCGGGCGGAGAGCGTCAGCCGGTTGAACAGGCCGGTCATCGGGTCGGCGACGGCCGCGTCGCGACGCCGATGGCGCCGCCGAGGCGCTGCGGGCGGCGGAACGCCCGCTGCATGTCCGCGTAGCACGCGCGTTCGACCGAGCTCCCACGCAGCCAGCGCACGGGGCGCGACTCCGGCGCGGGTGCGTCCGGCGGCTGGGGCGGTGTCACGGACCCGGTATCGACACCGATCAGTCCCCTCTTGAGTGCCCGAACCCCTTCTCATCCCCGCGAACTGCGACCAAGCTGTCCTACCGTGCTCTCGCAGACACGGCGCGTCACGACGGCGCGGATGCCGGCTCCCTCGACGGGACCCCCGGCGACCGGGCCGTCGCGCGTCCTCCCGGGCGTCGCGGTGGGCTGCGCCGGGGCCCTGCTCGCCGCCGTCCTCGGCCTGGCGCTGGTGCTGCCGGCGGACCTGCACGACCGGGTGGTCTCCAACCTCGCGCAGCTGGTCGCCCCCGCGGCGGCCGCCGGGGCGCTGCTGCGGCGGGCGCGGCGGGCCGGGGGCCGGCTGCGGGCGACCTGGGGAGCGCTCGGTGCCGCGTGCGCCAGCTGGGCGGCGGGTCAGGCGTGGTGGGCGTCGCAGGAGATGACCGGCGCCGGCGTCCCGTTCCCGTCGGTCGCCGACGTCGGCTTCGTGGCCTTCGCCGTCCTCGCGGCCGTGGGGTTGCTGCTCCACCCCGCCGAGGGCGGCGGACGCGACCGCTGGCGCCGGACGTCGGACGCCGTGATGTGCACGGCGGCGGTCGGCCTGGTCAGCTGGCAGTTCGTGCTGGGACCGGTCGTCGCGCGGCAGACGGACACCCCGCACCTGGAGTGGCTGCTGTTCCTGACCTACCCGGCGCTCGACGTCGCGCTCATCGTCCTGTGCCTGCTCACCGCGGCCCGGGTGCGGAGGCGCCGGCCGGACCTGCTGCTGGTCTGCGCGGGGCTGCTGGCCCTCAGCGTCTCGGACGGCACCTTCGCGTACCTGCAGGCGACGATGATGTACGCCGGGTTCTCGGCCGACCTCGGCTGGGTCACCGGCTTCCTGCTCCTCGCGCTGGCCGGCGCGGCCCGCGAGACCGGCGCCACGGAGGTGGCTCGCCCGGCACCGGGGCGGGACGGCGGGGCGCTCGGCGCGCACGTGCTGCCGTACGTGCCCGTGGCGGTCGCGCTCGTGACCACCGTGGTGCACGTGGTCCTCGGCGGGGAGCTGGGCATCGTCGAGGTCGGCCTGGCCACCGTCGTCATCGCCCTCCTGCTGGTCCGCCAGTACCTGGCGCTGCGGGAGAACCTGCGGCTCGCCGGCGAGCTCGCGGCGCGCGAGGCGATGCTGCGGCACCAGGCCTTCCACGACGTGCTGACCGGCCTGGCCAACCGCGCGCTGTTCCTCGACCGGCTGGAGCACGCGCTGGCCCTGCACCGGCGCGACCTGCGCCCCGTCGCCGTGGTCTTCCTCGACCTCGACGACTTCAAGGTCGTGAACGACACCCTCGGTCACGCCGCCGGGGACGAGCTCATCGTCGGCGTGGCCCAGCGGCTCAGCGGCGCGATGCGGGGCGGCGACACCGTGGCCCGGCTCGGCGGGGACGAGTTCGCCGTGCTGCTCGAGGACGGCGGGGACGCCGAGGAGGCGACCGCCCGGGCGGTGCAGGCCCTGCGCGCCCCGTTCGTCGTGGGCGGCCGCACGTTGCCGGTGCGAGCCAGCGTCGGCATCTGCGCGCTGGGCCCGGACGACCCGCCTGTCCGTGCCGACACGCTGCTCGTCCGCTCGGACACCGCGATGTACGCGGCCAAGCGCTCCGGCGGGGACCAGGTCGTCCTCTACCGTCCCGGGCTCGACCTGGCGGAGGTCGAGCTCGCGGGCGTCGCCGAGGCGCTGCGCCGCGCGCTCGACGCCCGGGAGGTGACGCTCGCGTACCAGCCGATCGTCGACCTCGGGACGGGGCGCGTCGTGGCGCTGGAGGCCCTGGCCCGCTGGACGACGGGCGGGCGCACGGTCGGCCCCGACGTCTTCGTGCCGGTGGCGGAGCGGACGGGGCTGCTCGACGAGCTGACCGGCCAGCTGCTGGCGCAGGCCTGCGAGCGGGTCGCCTGCTGGGCCGTCGACCGGGACGACGCCCTGTCGGTGCACGTCAACGTCGCGCCGGCCTCCCTGACCTGGACGGGGCTGGTGCCCTGCGTGCGGCAGCTGGTCGACCGGTACGGCCTCGTGCCCGGACAGCTCGTGCTCGAGCTCATGGAGTCGGGCCTGCTGGTGCACGAGGAGGCCGCCGAGCGGGTGCTCGGCGAGCTCGCCGACCTGGGTGTCGGCGTCTCGCTCGACGACTTCGGCGTGGGGCAGTCCTCGCTGGCGCGGCTGGGCGCGCTGTCGCTGGAGTCGGTCAAGATCGACCGGTCGTTCCTGTCGCGGATCGACACCGACGAGCGGGAGGCGACGCTGCTGGGGGCGGTGTTCCGGCTGGCGCGCGACCTGGCCCTGCCCGTGATCGCCGAGGGCGTCGAGCGGCCCGGGCAGCTCGCGGCGCTGCGCCGCCTGGGGTGTCCGCAGGCGCAGGGCTTCCTCCTGGCCCGCCCGGTGCCGGCCGCGGCGGTGCCCGACCTGCTGGGCAGCCGCGGCGTCCTCACCGGCTGAGCCCGCTCAGGGGCGGCCGGGTCGGCTCAGAGCCGGCCGCGGCCCTGGCGCAGCAGCATGAGCGCCAGCGTCGCGCCGTCGTCCCCGAGGGCCGACCGGAACCGCGACAGCACCTGGGACTCCCGGGACAGCGAGAGGCGGGTGCCGCCGGAGGCGGCGCGCAGCGCACCGATCTCCCGGGAGACGGCCAGGCGGCGCTGGACGAGCTCGATGATCTCGGCGTCGCAGTCGTCGATCTGCTCGCGCAGCGCGCCGATGCGGTCGGCCGGGTCGTCGGCGGCGCGGGGGGCCGGGGTGGGGACGGGAGTGCTCATCGGGTTGCTCCTGCGGGTCGGGCCGCCGGCCGTCGGACCCCGGGAACGAGAAACGCCCCGGGCTCCTCGGGCCCGGGGCGTCTGTTGCGGCGTGTGCTCAGCCAGCGGTGACGGACACCGGATCCCGGTGGCCGTAGTAAAAGCTGACCGTGGCGAGCACGGCAGGGAGTCTGCCACACCGCCGGAGGAGGGGACAGCGGGCCCGGCCCCCACCTCGCCGCGCCGGACCTGTCACCGGTCCGAACTACAGTGGTGTGGCTATGAGCAGCGTCCAGCAGGCCCTCCCCGGCACCGCCACACTCCAGCGGCACGCGCGCGGCTCGATGGGCCGGGAGCTCGACCGCATGCTGGCCGGGCTCAACGGCGCGCAGCGCGACGCCACCGTCCACGAGGGCGGCCCGCTGCTCATCGTCGCGGGCGCGGGTTCGGGCAAGACCCGGGTGCTCACCCACCGCATCGCCTACCTGCTGGGCGCCCGTGACGTGCAGCCCGGCGAGATCCTGGCGATCACGTTCACCAACAAGGCCGCCGGCGAGATGAAGGAGCGGGTGGCCGCGCTCGTCGGCCCGCGCGCCCGCGCGATGTGGGTGTCGACGTTCCACTCGATGTGCGTGCGCATCCTGCGCGCGGAGGCGCCGAAGCTCGGGCTCAAGTCGTCGTTCACGATCTACGACCAGGGCGACTCGGTGCGGCTGATGTCGATGGTCGCCCGCGACCTCGACCTGGACGCCAAGCGCTACCCGGGCCGCAGCCTCGCCGCGCAGGTCTCCAACCTGAAGAACGAACTGGTCGACGAGGAGTCCTTCGCCCCGGTCACCGCGCCGGAGAAGGTGCTGGCCGAGGCGTACAAGCTCTACCAGCAGCGGCTGCGCCAGGCGCACGCCATGGACTTCGACGACCTGATCATGACCACGGTTCACCTGCTGCAGGCGTTCCCGGACGTCGCCGAGCACTACCGCCGGCGCTTCCGGCACGTGCTGGTCGACGAGTACCAGGACACCAACCACGCCCAGTACGTGCTGGTGCGCGAGCTGGTGGGGACCGGCGAGGGGCCGGTACCGCCAGCCGAGCTCTGCGTGGTCGGTGACGCCGACCAGTCGATCTACGCCTTCCGCGGTGCGACGATCCGCAACATCGACGAGTTCGAGCGCGACTACCCGCAGGCGACGACGATCCTGCTGGAGCAGAACTACCGCTCGACGCAGCGGATCCTGCGGGCGGCCAACACGGTCATCGCCAAGAACACCGGGCGCCGGCCGAAGAACCTGTGGACCGACGCGGGCGACGGCGAGCTGATCGAGGGCTACGTCGCGGAGAACGAGCACGACGAGGCCGCGTGGGTGGCCGAGCAGATCGACGCGCTGGTCGACGAGGGGAAGGCGCAGCCCAAGCAGATCGCCGTCTTCTACCGGACCAACAACGCCTCCCGTGTGTTCGAGGAGGTGTTCATCCGCGTCGGCATGCCCTACAAGGTCGTCGGCGGGGTGCGCTTCTACGAGCGCAAGGAGGTCCGGGACGCGCTGGCCTACCTGAAGGTGGTCGCGAACCCGGCCGACGTGGTGAGCCTGCGGCGGGTCCTCAACACGCCGAAGCGGGGTATCGGAGAGCGGGCCGAGGCCTGCATCGAGCAGTACGCCGACCGGGAGCGGATCCCCTTCGCCTCGGCGTTGCGGCTGTGCTCCGAGGTGACCACGCTGGCGGCCCGGTCGCTCAAGGCGATCCAGGAGTTCGTGGCGCTGCTGGAGGAGTTCGAGCAGCTCGTCGAGACCGGCTCGGGCCCGGCGGCACTGCTGGAGAGCATCCTCGACCGCACCGGCTACCTGACCGAGCTCTCGGAGAGCACCGACCCGCAGGACGAGGGCCGGGTCGACAACCTCAACGAGCTCATCTCGGTGGCCGCGGAGTTCGAGGCCGCCCATCCCGAGGGCACGGTCACCGACTTCCTCGAGCAGGTCTCCCTCGTGGCCGACGCCGACCAGATCCCGGTCGCCGGTGACGAGGCCGGCGTCGTCACGATGATGACGCTGCACACGGCCAAGGGGCTGGAGTTCCCGGTCGTCTTCCTGACCGGTCTGGAGGACGGCGTCTTCCCGCACCTGCGGGCGCTCGGCGACCCGCGCGAGCTGGAGGAGGAGCGGCGGCTGGCCTACGTGGGCATCACGCGGGCGCAGCAGCGGCTGTTCCTCTCCCGCGCCACGGTGCGCACCAGCTGGGGCCAGCCGGCGTACAACCCGCCGTCCCGGTTCCTCGACGAGCTGCCCGCCGACACCGTGCACTGGGCGAACCTCACCCCGACCCCGGCGCCGAGCACCGGCTACAGCAGGGGCTACTCGTCGGCGCAGTCGCGCGTGGCGGCCACCGGGCTGTCCACGGGCGGTCTGCGCGGCGGCGCGGGCAACCGCGCGGTCATCTCCGTCGAGGTGGGCGACCGCGTCAGCCACGATGCGTTCGGCATGGGCACCGTCGTCGAGGTCAACGGCGTCGGGGACAAGGCCCAGGCGACCGTGGACTTCGGCAGCGGCGGCACCAAGCGCCTCGTCCTGCGGTACGCCCCGCTCGTCAAGCTCTGAGGCCGGGAGCTCAGATCTCGACGCCGCGCTCGGCGAGGTAGTCCTCGGGGTCGATCCGCCGGCCGTCCATGCCGCCGCGGTGGATCTCGTAGTGCAGGTGCGGGCCGGTGGACTGGCCCTCGCTGCCGACCTGGGCGATCTCGTCGCCGGCGTGCACGATCTGCCCGGCCTCGACGTCGTAGTAGCGCATGTGGCCGTAGGTGTGGACGTCGCCGTCGGCGTCCTGGATGTAGACCGCGTTGCCGTAGCCGGAGGCGCGGCCGGCCCGGATGACGACGCCGTCGGTGGTGGCGTAGATCGGCGTCCCGAGCGGGGCGGCCAGGTCGACGCCCCAGTGCATCTGGCCCCAGCGCGTGCAGAAGCAGGTGGTCATGCGGGCGCCGGGGACGGGGTCGGCGGTGGTGGGGGTGCGGGCGGCGCGCGACGCGGCGAGCTCGCCGAGGCGGGCCTCGGCCTCGGCCGCGCTGAGGACCTGGCGGGCGCCGGCGTCCTCCATGTCGCCGGTCAGGCCGGCGGAGTCGCCGAGGCCGTAGTCGACGGCGCTGACGCTCACGGGGGCGGCCGGGCCGTCGCCGAGCAGGCCGGGGGTGCCCGCGGCGAGCGCGCCCACGATCAGGGCGGCCAGCCAGAGGGGGCCGCGCCGGCCGGGGGGCCGGGGGAGCCGGCGGCGCGGGCTCGGTGCGGCCGCGGTGTCGTCGTCGGACTGCTGCTCGGCCGGGGTCTCCGTCGTGTCGCCGGTGGTGGTTTCCGCGGTGCTGTCGGCCGCGGTGCGGGCCGAGCGGGAGAAGCGACCGGGGACCTCGGCGGGCTCGGTGAGCTCGCGAGAGGCCTCCGACCGCTCCAGGAGCGTGGGACCAGCAGAGCGAGACACGGTGCACCCTTCCCGTGGGCCCACCCGCCGCGGTGCCGGGGGGCACCCGTCGGGGGAGCGACGGCGGCTGAGGCGTCCGGTCCAGCGACGCCCGCCGGGGGATCTCCCGGCGCCGTGATCGGACCGTAACCCTCAGTCAGGCCCGTGGCGTGTAACCCACACTGCGTGTCGCTATGTCGCCGACGGTGATGAGGGCGACGCCGACCGACGGCGGGTGAGGCACGCGCGGGAGGCGCGGCGGCACCCCGCGGCGTCGGGGGGACCGCTGGGGGGTGACCGCCTGAGGCGAGCGGGCCGGTCCGGCGCGGCGGGAGCGCGAGGGCTCAGGCGACGGCGGCGGACGAGGTGGCGGCGGTGGAGCTGCGCTGGCCGGCCAGCGTCGCGGCGACCTCGTCGACGACCGACCGGGAGAAGGGCAGCGACATGTGCCCCACTCCCCGGACCAGGACGTTGCGGGCCCGGATGTCCGGGTGCTCGCACCGGGCGGCGTTCGTCGGCAGCACCAGCTGGTCGAGGTCGCTGTACACGGCCGTCACGGGGGTGTCGAAGCCGGGCGCGGGCTCCGCCAGCTCGCGCAGGAGCGGCGAGCCGGGGCGCAGCTGCTTGACCAGCGGTGTGGGCAGGAGGTGGGCCAGCACCGAGCCCTGGTGCGGGGTGCCGAGGGTGACCAGGCTCTGGATCCGCCGGGCGCCGTCCTGCCGCTGCAGGTGGTACCGCGCGATGAGCCCGCCCAGGCTGTGCCCGACGACGTGGATCCTGTCGTGACCGGTCTGCGCACAGATCCGCTCGATCTCGCGTCCGAGGTCTTCCGCGCCGCGGGCGGCGTCCCCCAGCATCGGGCTGTAGTTCCAGGTGCAGACCGAGGCGAAGCCCCGGCGGCGCAGGCCGCGGCGCATGGCGGTGAAGATCGACCGGTTGTCCACCAGGCCGTGCACCAGCAGCACGGGCACGCGGGCGGCGAGGGGGTCGGCGGCGAACAGCGCCCGGGCCGAGGGCGGGGCAGGGGCCGGCCGGCGGGACAGGTCGGGGCGCAGCACCTCGGTCCGCGCGCCGAGCGGGTACATCAGCACGTGGGCGCCGACGAGGGCCAGCTCGGTGATCCCGCCGGTCAGCGTGGCGGGGCGGGCGAGCGCCCGGAGGACACCCCGTGGCGCACCCGTCGGCCCGACCTCCGTGTGCGACGCTGGAGACGACCCCGGGTCGACGGACGGACGCATGGCACTCCCTCCCCGTTCGGTCCCTGGGAGGGACCGGGTACCTGCTCCGTCGGCGGTCTGAGCACCTGAAGTGCTCCGTTCACCCGACGGTAATACCGCCGTGTGTCGCATGTCACACATGCGACGCCGGGGCCGGTCGCATCGTGGCCGGTTCGTGACCCAGCTGACGAAGGGGGCACCGTGTCCGCCCGCGAACGTCCGGCCCGAGACGCCCGGGTCACCGCCCGGCGGGCAACCGGCGGCCGGCCCGCTCCCGGCCGCGGAGGCCCTCCCTCCGGTCGGAGCCGTGCCGCGGCGACGGGGTCGCGGCAACCGGGACGGCGAGGAGCACCGTCGCCGGCGGTCCCCTCCCTGGTCGTCGGCACGACGCCGGTGATCGCCCGCGTCGCGGGTGGGCTGCTCGTGCTGGCGGGTCTGCTCGGCGTCGCGTCGCTGTTCCCCACCTACCTGGTCGTCGACGGCCGGGAGACCTCACTGGCCGCGGGGCCGGCCGGTGTGGTGGCCGCCCTCGTCGTCCCGCTCTCCTCGCTCGCCGTCGGCGCGCTGCTGGCCGCCGGGCGGCTGCCGAAGTTCGGCCTGGCCCACGCCGGCGTCGGCGGCGCGCTCGCGCTGGGCTCCCTGTTCATCGAGGTCTACAACGGCAGCGAGTCCCTCGAACGCGCCGGCCGCGAGGTCGTGGCCGGCGAGTGGCTGCTCACCGTCTCGGTGCAGCGGGGCGCCGGCTGGTGGCTGGGCGTCCTCGCCCTGGCGTGCCTCGTCCTGGCCGGCGCCTGCGGCGTCGCGGCGTGGGGGCGCACGGTGATGGACGACGACGGCGCCCTCGACCCCGCCCGCCCGGGCCTGGCCGGCCTCGCCGCGCTGCTGGGCGCGGGGACCGTGCTGTGCCTGGCGGCCCCGGCGGTCGGCCTGCCGGAGCTGCTGGTGACCAACCAGCGCACGCTGGAGGAGATCGTCGTCGAGCAGCAGGGACCGGAGGCGCTGTACGGGCGGCCCGGCTGGGCCCTGCTCGGCGGTCTCCTGCTCGCCGGGGCGATCCTGCTGTGCTCGGTGCTGTCGCCCTCGCTCCGGCCCCGGCTGGCGACGGTCGGTGGACTCCTGGCGATCACGGCCACGGTCCTCGCGGCAGGGCTGGCCGGCGTCCGCGACGCCACCGCGCCCGAGCTCGAGTGGACGCTGCCCGGCATGGGCCTGCTCCTGCTCGGGTTCGGGTACGCAGGCCTCACCGTGCTGGCCTGGCTGCTGCGCCGGTGGGCATCGGCGCGCGCCTGACGCGGCCTCCTCCCCGCCCTCCTGCGCTGCCCGCCGTGGACGCGGAACGGCTGCGGGTGGTGGTCGCCGGGCCCGGCGCCGGCAGCCCGGCGGGGGAGGCACCCGGGGCCATCGCGCTCGCCCGGGTCCTCCGGGACGCCGGCGCCGAGGTCGTGCACACCGGGGGTGGCGGGTCGCCGGCGCAGCTCGCGGCCACGCTGGTCCAGGAGGACGCCGATCGGCCTCGCCGGCGGCCCCGCGCGGCTGCTCGCCGAGGTCCTCGCCCTCGCGGCCGGGCAGGGCGCCGACGACGTCTCCGGTTCCCTGCTGGGCCGCCGGGACGAGGACGCCGACGGCGCCCTGCCCGACGGAGCCCGGGCCTTCCCGCCCGGCACCCCTCCGGACGACGTCGTCGCCTGGCTGCGCGCCGTCAGCCGGTGACCGTGCGGGCGTCGGGGGAGCGGGTGCACCGTCCGGTCCCCGGACCCGCGCCGGGGAGGATCTGATCGCGGGTTCCCGCCGCCGGTGGCGGTGCGGTCGGGCGCTGGCTCCCGTCCCCACCCACCACCCCCGCCGTGAGCAGGGCGGTCACGGCGAGGGTGGTGGGGGAGGGCACCGCTGGGCCCTCGTCGCCGGGGGACTCGTCCGGGTGGCCGGCGTGTGATGCCGCCCACGCCCCGGGAACGCCGGGGAGACGGCGGGGTTACGAGCGGGCTACGGTGCCTGCTCGTGGATCTCTTCGAGTACCAGGCCCGTGACGTGTTGGCCTCGCACGGTGTGCCCGTGCTCCCCGGTGGTGTGGCGGAGACGCCGGAGCAGGCGGAGGCGATCGCCCGCGAGATCGGGCAGCAGGTGGTCGTCAAGGCGCAGGTGAAGACCGGCGGCCGCGGCAAGGCAGGCGGCGTCAAGCTGGCGGCGGACGCCGACGAGGCGCGGGCCCGCGCCCAGGACATCCTCGGGCTCGACATCAAGGGGCACATCACCCACAAGGTGATGGTGGCCCAGGCGTCCGACATCGCCGAGGAGTACTACTTCTCCTACCTGCTCGACCGGTCGAACCGGACCTTCCTGGCGATGGCCTCGAAGGAGGGCGGCATGGAGATCGAGCAGCTGGCCGTCGAGCGCCCCGAGGCGCTGGCGCGCATCCCCGTCGACGCCTCCGTCGGCGTCGACGCGAAGAAGGCCGCCGAGATCGTCGACGCCGCCGGCTTCCCGGCCGAGGTCCGCGACCAGGTCATCGCGATCGCCGTCCAGCTGTGGGACGTCTTCAGCAAGGAGGACGCCACCCTCGTCGAGGTGAACCCGCTGGCCAAGGCGCCGGACGGCACCGTCCTCGCCCTCGACGCCAAGGTGACCCTCGACGAGAACGCGGGCTTCCGCCAGCCCGGGCACACCGCGCTCGAGGACACCGCCGCGGCCGACCCGCTCGAGGCGCGCGCCAAGGAGAAGGACCTCAACTACGTCAAGCTCGACGGCGCGGTCGGCATCATCGGCAACGGCGCCGGCCTGGTCATGAGCACCCTGGACGTCGTCGCGTACGCCGGTGAGGAGTTCGGTGGCGTCAAGCCCGCCAACTTCCTCGACATCGGTGGCGGCGCCTCGGCCGAGGTCATGGCCAACGGCCTGGAGATCATCCTCTCCGACCCCGCCGTGAAGAGCGTCTTCGTCAACGTCTTCGGCGGCATCACCTCGTGCGACGCCGTCGCGAACGGCATCGTCTCCGCCCTGGGCATCCTGGGCGACGAGGCGACGAAGCCGCTGGTCGTCCGGCTGGACGGCAACAACGTGGAGGAGGGCCGGCGGATCCTCGCCGAGGCCAACCACCCCCTGGTGACCGTGGTCGACACGATGGACGGCGCCGCGCGCCGGGCCGCCGAGCTCGCCGCCTAATCGCCCCTCGCAACGACAGGACACCAGAGACATGTCGATCTTCCTCAACGAGAACAGCAAGGTCATCGTCCAGGGCATGACCGGCTCCGAGGGCAGCAAGCACACCCAGCGCATGCTCGCCTCGGGCACCGCCATCGTCGGCGGCGTGAACCCGCGCAAGGCCGGCACCAGCGTCGACTTCGACGGCGCCAGCGTCCCGGTGTTCGGCGGCGTCGCCGAGGCGATGAAGGAGACCGGCGCCGACGTCAGCGTCATCTTCGTGCCGCCGCCGTTCGCCAAGGCCGCCGCCATCGAGGCCGTCGACGCCCAGATCGGGCTCGCCGTCGTCATCACCGAGGGCATCCCGGTGCACGACTCCACCTACGTGTGGGCCCACGCCCAGGGCGGCGCCACCCGGATCATCGGCCCGAACTGCCCCGGCCTGATCAGCCCCGGGCGCTCGAACGCCGGCATCATCCCGGCCAACATCACCAAGCAGGGCAAGATCGGGCTGGTCAGCAAGTCCGGCACGCTGACCTACCAGATGATGTACGAGCTCCGGGACATCGGTTTCTCCACCGCCGTCGGCATCGGTGGCGACCCGGTCATCGGCACCACGCACATCGACTGCCTGCAGGCCTTCCAGGACGACCCGGAGACCGAGGCCATCGTGATGATCGGTGAGATCGGTGGCGACGCCGAGGAGCGCGCCGCGGACTTCATCAAGGCCAACGTGACCAAGCCGGTCGTCGGCTACGTCGCCGGCTTCACCGCGCCCGAGGGCAAGACCATGGGCCACGCCGGCGCCATCGTCTCGGGCTCGGCGGGCACCGCCGCCGCCAAGCAGGAGGCCCTCGAGGCCGCGGGCGTCAAGGTCGGCAAGACCCCGTCCGAGGCCGCCCGCCTCATGCGCGAGCTCGTCGGCGCCTGAAGGAGGACCACCCTCCCCCCACGCCTCGCACGCTCGGCGTGGGCCCCTGGAGGGTGGCCGTTCCAGCCCGTCACCTGCTGCCCCGGCTCCTCCTCGGAGGGCCGGGGCAGCGGCGTCTCCCGGCGAGTCCCGGGCGCTGCGCGGACCCGGTCGAGTAGGAATGGCCCGCCGCGCACCGGGCGCGGGGACGGGGGCCACGGAGATGGTCGGATCGACGGTGGCACCGCCCGTGCCGGGATCGGTGCGTGTGCTGCGACCGGTCCGCGTCCGGCAGGTGTCGGCGGGCCTGGCGGTGGGGGCGGCGGTCGCCGGTCTGCTGTCGCTCGCGCTGAGCCTGGACACCACGCGGTTCTTCTTCGCGGGTGACGAGGAGCCGATCCAGTCGTTCAGCCGGATGGCCGACGGCGGGGTGGTCGGGGACGAGGACGCGGCGTTCGACCGGCTGGCCTGGAGCGGCCCGACGGTCCTCGCGGTGGTACTGCTCGTCGTGGCCGCGACCGCGGCGGTGCTCGCCGCGCGGACCGACCGGCCCGGCGGCTGGGGCTCGGCCGCCCAGCAGCTGGCCGCGGGGGCGGCGGGGCTGCTCGTCGCGGCGACCGGGGTCATGGTGGTCTTCGCCGCGTCCGACGTCTCGGCGTACGAGGACGGCGAGGGCATCGTCACCCGCTGGGGCCCCGCGCCCGCCGTCCTGGGGGCCGCGGCCGTCCTCGCCGTGGCCGCCGCCGTGACCGCCCGCCGCGGACGCGCGGCCGTGCTGGCCACCATCGGCGCGGGGGACGCGTCGTGACCGGCCCCGCGTACTGGCCGCCGCAGGCGCCGCCCACGGTCCCGCCGGGCGTCCCCCCGGCGTTCCCCCCGCCCGGCGGGCAGGCGTCCGTGGCCTGGACCGCCGGGATGCCGGCCGCCCCGCCGCCGGCCCCGGCGCGGCCGCCGGCCGACGTCGGAGCGGTCCTGCGCCTGGTCGCCGCGGGCCTGCTGCTGGTCGCAGGGGTGCTGACGACCATCGCCTGCTTCCTGACCGTCTTCGAGATCGAGATGGCCTTCGGCGAGCCTCCGTTCGAGGCCACCGCCTGGAGCGACAGTGGCGAGCGCTTCCCGACGCCGATCCGCTGGGGGATCCCGATGGTGGTGGTCGCGGCCGCGCTGCTGGCCGGCGGCGTCCTCCTGCTGCTGTCGCGCTGGTCCGCCTCGCTGCGCGGCCTCGCTGCCGCGGTGGCCGCCGCGGGCGTCGGGGGTGCGGTCGCCGTCGGCTGGATGGTCAGCGGGTACGTCGGAGACCTCGCCGGCTCCCTCCGTGAGCTCAACGCCGACCTCGACATCGACCAGGGGCTCCGGACCGGGGGAGGGGTCGTGCTGCTGCTCGTCTCCCTGTGGACCGCGCTCGCCGCCGTCGTCCCCCTGGTCCTCGCGCCGGTGCTGGACGCCGTCCGCGCCCGCGCTGCCGTCGGAGGTGGCCGGTGAGCTCGCCGGACGACCCCGGTCGGCCCGGGCAGGGCTGGACGTCGCCCGCCTGGGGGCAGCCGTCCCCTCAGCAGCCGTCCCCGCAGCAGCCGGGCGCGCCCCAGTGGGAGGGGCAGCCGCAGCCGCTCGGGTGGGGGACACCCCCGACCCTCGTGGCGCCGGCCCAGGCGGCCCAGCCGCCGTCGGCGCCCCCGCCGCCCCCGCCGGTCCCGCTCGTGGTCGCCGCCGGCCTGACGCTGCTGGCCGTCGTCGCCGTGGTGGTCGCCGCCGTCGTCGGCGGTCCGGGGGACCTGCTCGCGGACGCCGGGTGGCTGCCGGCCGACGCCGACGCCGTCCCCGCGTTGCTCGCCGGCCCCCTCGTGGCGGCGCTGATCGGCGGGGCCGGAGCCGCCCTGGCGGGCCGGGGCGGGGGGCTGCTGCTCGTCGCGGGCGTCTCCCTCGCGGTGCTCGCGGCGGCCGTCGCGGTCGGCAGCGGGCTGACCGACGACGTCCAGGGGGTGCGGCTGGGCCTGGCCGCCGCGACGGCGGTCGTCGGCGCGCTGCTGGCAGTCCTCGCCGTGCTCGCGCCCTCGCAGCGGTGGTACCGCTCGGCGGAGCGGCGGTCCGCCGAGCGGGTGGTCGAGCGCGTCCTGGCGCAGCCCGCCGGTGGGCGCGACCAGGTCGCCGGCAGCGGGACGGGCTGGGCGGTCGCCGCGGCCGTCCTCGCGGTCGCGACCGTCGGGGCCACGGCGCTCGTCCTCGCCGGGGTGGACGGCGACGGCGCGGAGGACGGCCGCGACGGGTTCTTCGGCTCCGGCTCCGGGCCGGCCCCGATCCCCGTGGACGAGTCCGACTCCGAGTACGACTCGACGTTCCACGAGCTGGCCGAGGGCTGCCGGGACGGCGACCTCGACGCCTGCGACTCGCTGTACTTCCAGACCCCGGTCGGCAGCGAGTACGAGGAGTACGGGAGCACCTGCGGCGGGCGCGCGGACGAGGAGTTCTACGGCACGTGCGCCGAGGACTTCGACTGACCTCGATGTGTTTCGGCCCGGTCACGAAACCCACCCGGGAGTGGGGGGACTAGGCGTGGCGCAGTTGCGTGCGACAACATCGACGCGCCAGCATCCCAGCTGCCCACCAGTGACTACGTAGGAGAGTCGACCGATGACGAGCAGTCAGCCGCCTCAGAACCCGGGGCACGGCCAGCAGCCGGCCGGCTCCTCGTCCTACGGTCAGCAGTCCCCCGTCCACGGCCAGCCGCCGGCGGGGCAGGCCCACGGCCAGCCGCAGCCCGGGTACGGACACAACCCCTACGCCCAGCCGGCGGGTACGGGCGGTCAGCTCGGCTTCGACGCCAAGCGGCTCAAGCTGGCCGACTACGTCGTGGCCGGCGGCACCCTGCTGTGGTTCGTCCTCTCCTTCCTGCCGTGGGTGGACCTCGACGAGGTCTTCGGCGACTACAACTTCAACGCCTGGGACATCAGCGGCCCGCTGACCACCTTCGCGCTGCTCTTCCTCCTCGCCGCGGCGGTGTGGGCGCTGCTCCCGGCGGTCACCGAGGTGCGCCTGCCGTTCCCCAGGAGCTTCGTCACGGTCGGACTGACCGCGCTCGCGGCCCTCTTCACCCTGATCGTGTGGATCAAGGCCTTCGACCTGGAGTTCAGCCTCATCGGACTCCTCGCGCTGCTCGTCGCCCTCGCGGTCACCGCGTTCGCCGTGTTCGGGCTGCTCCCCGAGCTGAAGAACCGCCCGGGTCTGCCCGGTGGACTGGCGAACGCCGCCCAGTGGGCCAACCAGCAGGCGCCCGCCTTCGGGGCAGGGCCCCAGCAGCAGTACGGCCAGCCCCCGGCGCCCCCGCAGCAGTACGGCCGGCCGCAGGCCCCCCAGCAGCAGTACGGCCAGCCGCAGCAGCCGTACGCCCCGCCGCCCGGTCAGGCGCCCGGCCAGGGTCACCCGACCGGCGGATCCTGAGCGTCCGGTCGAAGGCACGCTCGCACCACCGGCGAGGATGAGATCGCCACACCGTCACAACAGAGGAGTCGCACCATGACCAGCAGTCAGCCGCCCCAGCAGCCCGGGGGGCACGGGCAACCGGCTCCGGGCCAGCAGCCGGGGTACGGCCAGCAGCCGGCCGGCTCCTCGCCCTACGGGCAGCCGCAGCCGCCGCAGCCCGCCTACGGGCAGCAGCCGCCGGTGCAGCCCGCCTACGGGCAGCAGCCGCCGGCTCAGCCCTACGGTCAGCCGCCGGTCTACGGCCAGCAGCAGCCGACCTTCGGCGGGCAGGGTGGCGGCTCCGGATCGCTCGACTTCTCGCGGGTCAAGCTCTTCGACTGGCTGCTGCCGGCCCTCTGGGTGCTCCTGACGCTGTTCATGATCCTGCCGTGGTTCAGCTTCGAGCAGGAGGAGTTCGGGATCGACGAGTCGGCCAACGGCTTCAGCGACAACGAGACCGGTTACACGTCCGGCCTGATGGTCTTCGCGTGGATCCTGTTCCTGCTGGCCGCGCTCTGGGCCATCGGGTCGGCGGTCGCGAAGCTGAAGCTGCCCTTCCCGCGCAGCTTCGTCACCGCGGGGCTCGCCGGGCTGGGCTTCCTGTTCGCGCTCATCACGTGGATCTCGGCCCTCAGCCTGGACGACCGTCTCGAGGAGTTCTTCCCCGACGACACCGGCTTCAGCATCATCGCCCTGCTGGCCTTCCTGACGTCGCTGGCCATCGCAGCCGTCGCCGTCCTGTCGCTGCTGCCCGAGCTGAAGGAGTTCCAGGCCGCACGCCGCGCCGGTGGCCACGGTGGTCAGGGCCACGGCGGCCAGGGCTTCGGTGGCGGTCAGCAGTACGGCCAGCCGCAGCCCCCGCAGCAGTACGGCCAGCCTCAGGCCCCCCAGCAGCAGTACGGCCAGCCGCAGCCCCCGCAGCAGTACGGCCAGCCGCAGGCTCCCCAGCAGCAGTTCGGGCAGCCGCAGCAGCCGCAGCAGCCGCAGCAGCCGTACTCGCCCCCGCCCCCGCCGCCGGCCCAGCCGGGCCACGGCACCAACCCGGGGCAGCCGACCGGCGGGTTCTGACCCACCTCGTCCCGCCCGGGCCCGCCCGGAGGGACACCGCACGACACCTCCGAGGGCCGGCGACGCTCCGTCGCCGGCCCTCGTGGCGTTCTCCGGCGCGTGCGCCCCCCACCCGGGCCCCCCGCTCGGGATAGTGGGGGCGTGGTCCCGCTGCTCTCCCGACTGACGTCCCCCGGACGCCGGGCACCGGGGCACCCCGTCTGGCTGGCGGCAGCCGCCACCACGGCCTTCTCGGCGCTGGGACTGCTCGGGCTGGGGCTGGCCCTCGTCGTGGTGCAGACCCTCGACCCGACGGGCGGGCTCCCGGTCAGCGGGTCCGCCGGGCTCGCCGGCCGGTTGTGGCTGCTGGCCCACGGCGGACGGCTCCAGCTCGACTCCGGCCCCCTCGCCGTCGCACCGCTCCTGCTGACGATCGGGTCGGCCTGGGGGCTGAGCCGGATCGGGAGGGGAGTGGTCGCCCACCGGGACGTCGGAGGGGTCCGCGCCGGCGTCGAGGTCCTCGGCGTCGTGGTCGCGGTGCACGCCCTGCTCATGCTGTTCGTCGCCGTCGCCGTCGGCGCGCCCGGACGCGGACTGCTCCAGGCGGTCGCCGGGGCCGCCGTCCTGGCCCTCCTGGCCGCCGGCTGGGGGGTGGGCCGCGAGACCGGTGTCCTCGCCGACGCGCTCGACCGGCTGCCGGCACCCGCGGGGCCGGTGCTGCGCGGTGCCGCCGCCGGACTCCTCGCCGCGCTCGCCCTGTGCACCGCGGTGGTGGCCATCGCCGTCGCCGCCGACGCCGGTGGCTACGGCCGCGTGGCGGCGGAGCTCGGGGGGTCGGGCGCCGGCGCGGTCGGCACGCTCGGCCTGGCGCTGCTCCTGCTGCCCAACGCGGCCGCCGCCGTCCTCGGCCTCGCCGCCGGGCCCGGCTTCTCCATCGGCTCCGCCACGCTGGTCTCCGTCCACGGCGTCACGCTGGGGCCGCTGCCCGCGCTGCCCCTGCTCGCCGCACTGCCCGACACCCAGGCCGTCCCCCTGATCGCCTGGGTGTCGCAGGCGATCCCCGCCGTCGCCGGGCTCGTCGCGGGCGCGGCCGTCGGGCGCCGGATGGGTGGCGACGGCGGATCGGTGGTCGCGGGGCTGTCCGGCCTGCTCGCCGGTGTGCTGCTCGGCGTCGGCGCCGCGGCGGTCGCCTGGGCCGGCGGCGGCGTGCTCGGGGACGGCGGGCTGGCCGAGGTCGGCGCGCCGCCGCTCGCCACAGGCATCGCGGTCGCGGCGCAGGCCGGCATCACCGGCGCGCTCGGGGCCGCGGTGGCGCGCCGGCGGGCCAGGGGCTGAGGGAGGGCCTGCGTCCCGCACCGGGGCCGGGCGGGCAGAGGGGTCCTCATAGGATCACCGGCGTGCCGTCCGCCGACCCGACCCGGCGCGCCCGCGTCCTGGTCCTGGTCTCCGGCACGGGGTCGCTGTGCGCCGCCCTGCTGGACGCCGCGGACGACCCCGCCTACCCGGCCGCCGTCGTCGCCGTCGGCGCCGACCGCGACGCCCCCGGCCTCGAGCACGCGCGCCGGCGGGACCTGCCCACGTTCGTGTGCCGGCTCGGCGACCACCCCGACCGCGCCTCGTGGGACCGCGCGCTGGCCGACGCGATCGCGGCGCACCGGCCCGACCTCGTGGTGTCCGCCGGGTTCATGAAGATCGTCGGCCCGGCCGTGCTCGGCGCCTTCGGCGGCCGGCTGCTCAACACCCACCCCGCGCTGCTGCCGGCCTTCCCGGGGGCGCACGCCGTCCGGGACGCGCTCGCCGCCGGGGCCGAGGTGACCGGCAGCACGGTGCACTGGGTCGACGCCGGTGTGGACACCGGCCCGGTGATCGCCCAGCGCGAGGTGCCGGTCCTGCGGGGCGACGACGAGGCCCGCCTGCACGAACGGATCAAGGCCGTGGAGCGGACGCTCCTGGTGGACACGGTGGCGTTGCTCGCCGCCGAGAGGACGAGGGAGAGCCCCCGATGAGCGACCGCACCCCCATCCGCCGAGCGCTGCTGGGCGTGTACGACAAGAGCGGCGTCGAGGAGCTGGCCCGGGGCCTGGCCGAGACGGGCGTGGAGCTCGTCAGCACCGGCGCGACCGCCCGCCGCATCGCCGAGGCCGGCATCGCGGTCACGCCGGTCGAGGAGGTCACCGGCTTCCCGGAGTGCCTGGACGGCCGGGTCAAGACGCTGCACCCCGCGGTGCACGCCGGGATCCTCGCCGACCGCCGCCGGCCCGAGCACGTGCAGCAGCTCGAGGAGCTCGGCATCGCCGCCTTCGACCTCGTCGTCGTCAACCTGTACCCGTTCACCGAGACCGTGGTTTCGGGGGCCACGCCCGACGAGTGCGTCGAGCAGATCGACATCGGCGGCCCGGCCATGGTGCGGGCCGCGGCCAAGAACCACCCGTCGGTGGCGGTGGTCGTCGACCCGGCGCGGTACGGCGACGTCCTGGCCGCCGTCCGGTCCGGGGGCTTCACGCCGGCCGAGCGGCAGCAGCTGGCCGCCGCCGCGTTCCGGCACACCGCGACGTACGACATCGCCGTCGCCTCCTGGATGGGCAGCGTGCTGGCCCCCGACGCGGACACGGCATACCCGGCGTGGGTCGGCGCGAGCTGGGAGCGGGCCGACGTCCTGCGCTACGGCGAGAACCCGCACCAGGGGGCCGCCCTCTACCGCGGCACGCAGCCCGGCCTGGCCCACGCCGAGCAGCTGCACGGCAAGCAGATGTCGTACAACAACTACGTCGACACCGACGCCGCCTGGCGGGCCGCGCACGACCACAACGACCCGTGCGTGGCGATCATCAAGCACGCCAACCCGTGCGGCATCGCCGTCGGGCCGGACATCGCCTCGGCGCACCGCAAGGCGCACGCCTGCGACCCCGTCTCGGCCTTCGGCGGGGTGATCGCCGCCAACCGCGAGGTCGACCTCGCCATGGCCGAGCAGGTCGCCGACGTGTTCACCGAGGTCGTCGTGGCGCCGTCGTTCACCGCGGACGCGGTGCAGGTGCTGACCGCGAAGAAGAACATCCGCCTGCTCCGGCTGCCCACGGACGCGCGCAGCGCCGTGGAGTTCCGCCCGATCGGCGGCGGCGTGCTCCTGCAGGCGGCCGACCGGATCGACGCGGCCGGCGACGACCCGACCAGCTGGACGCTGGCCACCGGTGAGCCGCTGGACGCCGCGGAGCTGGACAACCTCGTCTTCGCCTGGCGCAGCGTGCGCGCGGTGAAGAGCAACGCCATCCTCCTGGCGCACGACAAGGCGACCGTCGGGGTCGGCATGGGTCAGGTCAACCGGGTGGACGCCGCCCGGCTCGCCGTCTCCCGGGCGGGGGAGCGGGCGGCCGGCTCCGTCGCGGCCTCCGACGCGTTCTTCCCGTTCGCCGACGGCCTGCAGGTCCTCGTCGACGCCGGGGTGCGGGCCGTCGTGCAGCCGGGGGGTTCGGTGCGGGACGAGGAGGTCGTCGCGGCCGCCGCCGCGGCCGGGGTGGCGATGTACCTCACCGGGACCCGCCACTTCGCCCACTGAGGAGGGACCCCGTGTCCCCCGCTCCTCGCAAGCTCGGCGCGGGGCCGCGCCCCCACGTGCAGCCGCCGGAGGCGGGGGAGACGCTCGAGGGTGCCGACCTCGCCCGGGTGGACTGGTGGGGGGCGGAGCTGACGGAGGTCACCTTCACCCGCTGCCGCTTCGACGACGCCGACCTGACCGAGCTGGTGACCCGGCGGTGCGTCTTCACCGACTGCGTCCTCACCGGCGCCCGGATGGCGGGCTCCCGGCACTCCGGGACGGCGTTCCTGAGCTGCCGCTTCGACCGCGCGCGGCTGTTCGACGCGGTCTGGGACGGGTGCAAGCTCACCGGCTCGCACTTCCCCGGCGCGACGCTGCGGCCGCTCACCACGACGGACTCCGACTGGAGCTGGACGTCGTTGCGCGGGGTCGACCTGTCGGGCTCGGACCTGTCGCGGCAGCGGTTCACCGAGGCCGACCTGACCGACGCCGACCTGCGCGAGTGCGACCTGACCGGCGCGCACCTGGCGCGCGCGCGGGTGCAGGGGACGAAGCTGCGGGGCAGCGACCTGCGCGGTGCCGACACCGAGGCGGTCAACTGGCGGGCGCTCGACCTGACGGGGGTGCGCCTGGACCTCCTGCAGGCGGTCCAGGTGGCCCGCGCGCACGGTGCGGTGGTTGCCGACTGATGTCACTGTGAGTCGAGTGAACAGGACCCTTCCGTCACGGGTTTAGAACCTCGATGATGGGGGCATGCTCGCCGCTTCCCTCCTCGTCCTGCTGATCGGTTGCACCGTCGCCGTCCGGACCGGACTCCTCCACCGGCACAGCGACGTCCTGGCCGGCAGGACCGAGCACGGGCAGGAGGTCCCGGCCGCGGTCCGGCGCAGCCTGCGGTCGTACCTGCCGCGCTCCCGCAAGCCGGTGCTGCCGCGGGAGGACCGGGCGCCGCTGCCCGGCCGCATCACGTGCACCGACATCCACGACTACGTGGCCGGTGGCTACCAGGGGATCGTCGTCCACCTCATGCAGGCCGACCGCCGCCGGAGGGCCTGACGCCGGACTACCGCAGCTTCGGGTTGGTCAGCATCGCCTTGAGCGAGCCGAGCAGCCCGAGCGCCGGGACGGCGCAGGCGGCCCAGAAGCCGGCCTCGAAGGGGTCGAGGTTCCACTGGACCGACTGGAGCAGCACCACCACGGCGCACAGGGCCGCCAGCGTCGCCAGCAGCGCGAGGACGCCGAGGGTCCGGTGGTTGCGGGCCGGCAGGAACATCAGCAGACCGAGTACGAGCAGTGCGCCGCCGGCCACCGCGATGACCGGGAACGGCCACGAGTCGGCGCCGAAGTCCTCGAAGCCGTTCTCCACGAGGTCCCAGCCGTTCGCGTCCTGCACCCAGTCGAGCAGCAGGCTGATCCCGGCCGCGATGCCGGCCAGCACGAGCAGCAGGCCGGCCAGCACGTCCGGACGGCGGACCCGCACCGGCGAGGTCGAGTACTGCGGCGCCGTCTCGCGGCGATCGTCCCGGTCCGGGTACCCGGAGGTGCCGCTCTGGTCCGGGTACCCCGATGTGTCGCCCTGTCCCTGGTGCCCGGAGGTGCCGCTCTGGTCCTGGTACCCGGAGGTGCCGCTCTGGTCCTGGTACCCGGAGGTGCCGCTCTGGTCCTGGTACCCGTGGCGGCCGACGTGGCCGGCGCCGCTGTCGTCCTGGCCGCGCCCGGCCCGGGCTCCGGAACCGCCCGCGCCGGCCGGGCTGGCCCCGGCGCCGGAGAACGGGCCGCTCCCGGCGTGCTGGAGGCCGGGGGTGGTGTCGGCGCGCCAGTCCACGGGCGGCTGGGCCGGCCACTCCGGACGCGGGCCGGCGGGGGACTGGTCGCGCTCGCTCATGGGCTCTCCTCGCGGGTCGTGCGGGCGCGGGGAGACGCCCACTGGCGGGTCAGCCTAGGGCCGTGGGGATAGCGCCGCCGACCTCTCGGGCAGGCGGTCGCTGGGCCGGAGCGCTCTCGGGCAGACTGTGCCCGTGCCCGCCACCACCCTCGACGGCAAGGCGACCGCTGCCGCGATCCGGACCGAGCTGACCGAGCGGGTGGCCGCGCTGGCCGCCGCCGGCCACCGTCCCGGGCTCGGCACCCTGCTGGTCGGCGACGACCCGGGCAGCCGCTGGTACGTCAACGCCAAGCACTCCGACTGCGCGCAGGTCGGCATCGCCAGCATCCAGCGGGAGCTGCCCGCGACCGCCACGCTGGCCGACGTCCTCGCCGTCGTCGAGGAGCTCAACGCCGACCCCGCGTGCACCGGCTACATCGTGCAGCTGCCCCTCCCGCGGCAGGTCGACGAGTTCGCCGTCCTCGAGGCCATGGACCCGGCCAAGGACGCCGACGGGCTGCACCCCACCAACCTCGGCCGGCTGGTGCTCGGCGTCGACGGTCCGCTGCCGTGCACCCCGGTCGGCATCGTCGAGCTGCTGCGCCGCCACGACGTGCCGATCGCCGGCGCCGAGGTCGTGGTCGTCGGTCGTGGCATCACGGTCGGCCGGCCGCTGGGCCTGCTGCTGACCCGGCGCAGCGAGAACGCCACCGTGACGCTGTGCCACACCGGGACGCGGGACCTGGCCGCCCACCTGCGCGCCGCCGACGTGGTCGTCGCCGCGGCCGGGGTCCCCGGGCTGGTGACGAAGGACCTGGTCAAGCCCGGTGCGGCGGTCCTCGACGTGGGCGTCAGCCGGGTGGACGGCAAGATCGCCGGCGACGTCGCCAAGGACGTCGTGGAGGTCGCCGGTCACGTCGCGCCCAACCCCGGCGGCGTGGGCCCGATGACCCGGGCCATGCTCCTGCAGAACGTCGTGCTGGCCGCCGAGCGGGCTGCCGGCGTCCCCCTCGCCGGTGGATCGGCGCTCTACGCCCGATGACGGACGCCTCGTGAGGGACGTCCGGTGACGATGACCCGCCCGCCGCTCCACCGCCGCCGGCCGTTCCTGGCCGGGCTGCTGCGCCAGCTCCCGCTGCTCGCCGTGCTGGTCGCCGTCGGCGTCGGGCTGGCCATGGTCGCGTTCGAGCACTGGCGCCGCGGGCTGGTCGTCATCGGGGTCGCGCTGATGGCCGCCGGGGCGCTGCGGCTGCTGCTGCCGGTCCGCCGGGTGGGCTTCCTCGCCGTCCGCAGCCGGCCGATCGACGTCGTCCTGCTGGCCGGGGTCGGCGCGGCCGTCGTCGCCGTCGCCCTGTCCATCCCCGGGGACGACGTCGGGGTCCCCCCGCTCCCGCCCGTGACCCGCTGAGGCGCGCAGGTGCGTTCTGGCGCTAGGTTGGCCGCCATGGCAGATCAGCCCCGGAACGGCAAGGTCACCGTCGTCGGTGCCGGCTTCTACGGCTCGACCACCGCCCTCCGTCTGGCGGAGTACGACGTCTTCGAGACCGTCGTCCTCACCGACATCGTCGAGGGCAAGCCCGAGGGCCTGGCCCTCGACATCAACCAGTCCCGCCCGATCGAGGGCTTCGAGACGAAGCTGATCGGGGTCGGCGGTGGCTCCTACGAGGGCACCGAGGGCTCCGACGTCGTCGTGGTCACCGCCGGCGTGCCCCGCAAACCGGGCATGAGCCGGATGGACCTGATCGAGACCAACGCCGGGATCGTCCGGCAGGTCGCCGAGAACGTCGCGCGGACCTCGCCCGACGCGGTGGTCATCGTCGTGTCCAACCCCCTGGACGAGATGACGGCGCTCGCCCAGCTCGCCACCGGGTTCCCGAAGAACCGGGTGATGGGCCAGGCGGGGATGCTCGACACCGCCCGCTTCAGCCACTTCGTCGCCGAGGAGCTCGGCGTCCCCGTCGCCTCGGTGCGCACCCTGACGCTGGGCTCGCACGGCGACACGATGGTGCCGGTGCCCTCGCGGTGCACCGTCGACGGCAAGCCGCTGGCCGACGTGCTGGCCGCCGACCGCATCGAGGAGCTCGTGACCCGGACCCGCAACGGCGGGGCCGAGGTCGTCGCGCTGCTGAAGACCGGCTCGGCGTACTACGCGCCCTCGGCGGCGGCGGCCCGGATGGCCAGGGCCGTCATCGAGGACTCGGGTGCCGTGATGCCGGTGTGCACGTGGG
Organism: Trujillonella endophytica; assembly: GCF_019799905.1. Taxonomy (GTDB): domain Bacteria; phylum Actinomycetota; class Actinomycetes; order Mycobacteriales; family Geodermatophilaceae; genus Trujillonella; species Trujillonella endophyticus_A. The sequence continues at coordinate 874,161 of NZ_JABGCI010000001.1, forward strand.
TCGACGGCGAGTACGACATCTCCGGCGTCTACCTCGGCGTGGAGGCCGAGATCGGGCGCGAGGGAGTGCGGCGGGTCGTCCAGGGCGACCTGACCGAGAGCGAGCTGGCCGGGTTGCGCGAGGCGGCCGAGGCCGTGCGCGCCAAGCAGGCCGACGTAGCCGACCTCTGACCGAACTGGTCAGAGCTGCAGAGAGGGAAACCAACCACGTGAGCAAGATCAAGGTCGAGGGCACGGTCGTCGAGCTGGACGGCGACGAGATGACCCGGATCATCTGGCAGTTCATCAAGGACCAGCTGATCCTCCCGTACCTCGACGTCAACCTCGAGTACTACGACCTCGGCATCGAGCACCGCGACGCCACCGACGACCAGGTGACGATCGACTCCGCCAACGCCATCAAGAAGCACGGCGTCGGCGTCAAGTGCGCCACCATCACGCCGGACGAGGCGCGGGTCGAGGAGTTCGGCCTCAAGAAGATGTGGCGGTCGCCCAACGGCACGATCCGCAACATCCTCGGCGGCGTCATCTTCCGCGAGCCGATCATCATGCAGAACGTGCCGCGGCTGGTGCCGGGCTGGACCAAGCCGATCATCGTCGGCCGTCACGCCTTCGGTGACCAGTACCGCGCCACCGACTTCAAGTTCCCCTCCGCGGGCACCCTGACGGTGACCTTCACGCCCTCCGACGGCTCCGAGCCGATCGAGCACGAGGTCTTCCAGGCCCCCGGCGCCGGTGTCTCGCTGTCGATGTACAACCTCGACGAGTCGATCCGGGACTTCGCGAAGGCCTCGCTCAACTACGGCCTCGACCGCGGCTACCCGGTGTACCTGTCGACGAAGAACACGATCCTCAAGGCCTACGACGGCCGGTTCAAGGACATCTTCGAGGAGGTGTTCGAGGCCGAGTTCAAGGACAGGTTCGAGGCTGCCGGCATCACCTACGAGCACCGCCTCATCGACGACATGGTCGCGGCCTCCCTCAAGTGGGAGGGCGGCTACGTCTGGGCGTGCAAGAACTACGACGGCGACGTGCAGTCCGACACCGTGGCGCAGGGCTTCGGCTCGCTGGGCCTGATGACGTCGGTGCTGGCGACCCCGGACGGGCGCACGGTCGAGGCCGAGGCCGCCCACGGCACGGTGACGCGGCACTACCGGCAGCACCAGCAGGGCAAGGAGACGTCGACCAACCCGATCGCGTCGATCTTCGCCTGGACCCGGGGCCTGGCCCACCGCGGCAAGCTGGACGGCACCCCCGAGGTGACCCGCTTCGCCGAGACGCTGGAGAAGGTCTGCATCGACACCGTCGAGAGCGGTCAGATGACCAAGGACCTGGCGCTGCTCATCAGCAAGGACAGCCCCTGGCTGACCACCCAGGACTTCCTGGCGGCCATCGACGGCAACCTGAAGAAGGCCATGCAGTAAGGACCTCCCTGCCCCCCACCGCTCGCGAGCTGGCGGCGGGCCCCTGCAGGCTGGCCGGTGAGGCCGAGTCGGCCCCCGCACCCACCGGGTGCGGGGGCCGACGTGCGTCCGGGGTCAGGCGAGGAGCTGGGTCCACCACGGGCCGCCGGCGCCCTCGGCCACACCGACCCCCAGCCGGGTGAGGTCGCAGTCGAGGACGTTGGCGCGGTGGCCGGGGCTGGCCATCCAGGCCGCCATGACGGCGGCGGCGTCGGACTGGCCACGGGCGATGTTCTCCGCGCGGGCGGAGAGCCCGGCCGCGGCGGCCCGCTGGAAGGGGTCCCGGCCGTCGGGGTCGGTGTGGGCGAAGAACCCGCGGTCGCGCATGTCGGCGCTGTGGGCCCGGGCGACCGAGGCGAGGCCGGCGTCGGGGGTCACGGCCCCGCAGCCCTCGGCGGCCCGCTCCTGGTTGACCAGCGTGAGCACCTGCGCCTCCGCGGACCCGCCGACCGGTGCCGCGACGACCTGCGGCGCGGCCGGCGGGCGGGAGGTCCCGGGAGGCGCCGGGGCCGGGGTGGTCGACACCGGCGCCGAGGGGGCCGGGTCCGGCGCCGGCGGGTCGGAGGTGGCACCCGGGACGGGCGTCGCCGGGCCGGTCGGGCCGGTGTCCGTCGGGGTGGGCTCCGCGCCGGTCGCCGCCGTGCTGCCCGACGGGGTGTGGGAGGCGGCGCTGCCGGGCGCGCTCTCACGGGCGGTGGTGCTGCCCGGAGCGGTGCTGCCGGGTGTGCTGCCGGGTGTCGTGCTGCCCGGTGCGGTGCTGCCGGGTGTCGTGCTGCCCGGTGCGGTGCTGCCGGGGGTCGTGCTGCCCGGTGCGGTGCTGCCGGGTGTCGTGCTGCCCGGTGCGGTGCTGTCGGGTGCGGTGCTGCCCGGAGCGGTCCCCGGGGCGGACGGCGTCGTCGCGTCCGGCACCTCGGCCGCGGGGCCGCCGGTGGCGGGGTCGCCGTCCACCCCCAGCCGCACCGCCCCCGGCTCGAGCTCGGCCTCGCCGGGGGAGGTCTCCACGGAGGCGTCGACCGTCCCGGGGTCGTCGGCGAGCCCGGAACCGCCGAGCAGCAGGGCCGCCAGCACGACCAGGGCGACGGTCGCGCAGGCGGTCACCCCCGCCAGCAGGGTGCCCCGCCGGCGGAGGAGCGCCGCCAGGCGGGCGGCGGCGGACGGGCCGGACGGCATGTGGTGCACGCGGACCTCTCGAGTTGCCAATCACAGCGGTGTCGTTTTGGAGAGACTAGCCGTGACTGAACCGTTACGGAAAGACATCAGCAGTCCCGGGCGCGAGAGGTCCGCCTCGTCCGTCCGAGGGGGCGCGGTGCCCGAGGGCTTGTCGGGACGGGCAGCATGGACGCGGTCCGCAGCACCCGACACCGACAGGAGCACGCCGCCGGTGAGCGACGTCTGGCTCGACATCGTCATGGTCGTCGCCTTCGTGCTGGTCGGCGGCGCCTTCTCGGGAGCGGAGATCGCGCTGGTCTCCCTGCGCGAGTCGCAGGTCCGGGCGATGGCCGAGAACGAGGGGAGGCGCGGCCGGGCGGTCTCGAAGCTGCTCAGCGACCCGAACCGCTTCCTGGCCGCCGTCCAGGTCGGCGTCACCCTCGCCGGCTTCTTCTCCGCCGCCTTCGGTGCCAGCACCCTCTCCGCGCCCCTGGCGGGCGTGCTCGAGCAGCGGGGGATGTCCGAGGGGCTGGCCGGCACGCTGGCCCTGGTCCTGGTCACCATCGCGATCAGCTACCTCTCCCTGGTGGTCGGCGAGCTGACTCCCAAGCGGCTGGCCCTGCAGCGGGCCGAGGGCTTCTCCCTGCTGGTCGCCGCCCCGCTCAACGGCATCGCCACGGCCGCCCGTCCGGTCATCTGGCTGCTGTCGCGGTCGACCAACGTCCTCGTCCGGTTGCTGGGCGGGGACCCCAAGGCCGCCGGCGAGCAGATCAGCCAGGAGGAGCTGCGCGACCTGGTGGCCGCGCACGAGTCGCTGAGCAGCGACGAGCGCCAGCTCATCGGGGAGGTCTTCCGGGCCGGGGACCGCGAGGTCCGCGAGGTGATGACGCCGCGCACCGAGGTCGACTTCCTCGATGCCCCGCTGACCGCCAGCCGCGCCGCCCGCCAGGTCTCCGACAGCAGTCACTCCCGATACCCGGTCGTCGGCCGCGACCAGGACGACGTCGTCGGCTTCGTCCACATCCGCGACCTGCTGCTGCCCAACCACCCGGCCGGACGCGCGGCGACCGTCGGCGACCTGGCCCGCGAGGTCAAGCGGCTGCCCGGCACCGCCGGCGTCCTGACCGCCCTCTCGGAGATGCGCCGCGAGAACCAGCACCTGGCGATCGTGGTCGACGAGTACGGCGGCACCGACGGCATCGTCACCCTCGAGGACCTCATCGAGGAGGTCATCGGGGAGATCTACGACGAGTACGACGACGAGGTCGCGCCGGAGCCCGAGGAGGTGCCCGGCGGTCCGCAGGACGTCGACGGCCTGCTCAACCTCGACGACTTCGCCGAGGCCACCGGTCTGGAGCTGCCCGAGGGGCCCTACGAGACCGTGGCGGGGTTCGTGCTGGCCGAGCTCGGCCGGCTGCCCCAGGTGGGGGACGTCGTCGAGGTCGAGGGGCGCCGGCTGACCGTGCTCGAGCTGGACGGACGCCGCATCGCGCGGCTGTCGGTCACCCGCCCCGAGCCGCAGGCGCAGATCGACCCCACGACGGTGTCCACGCCCACGATCGGCGCCTGAGGGAGGACCGCTCCTCCGCGGCGCCTACTCGCCGCGGTTCCTCGCGACCTCCCACGCGTCGCGGACGATCCCGGGCAGGTCGGTGTGCCGCGGGGTCCAGCCCAGGTCCGCGCGGATGCGGTCGCTGGCGGCCACCAGCTGCGCCGGGTCCCCGGCCCGCCGCTTCCCGACCTCCACCGGCACCGGGTGCCCGGTGACCTCGCGGACGGCGTCGACCACCTGCTGCACGGAGAAGCCGGTGCCGTTGCCCAGGTTGTAGATGCGGTGCTCGCCCGGCCGCGGCGCGGGCAGCGCGAGCAGATGGGCGTCGGAGAGGTCCTGCACGTGGATGTAGTCGCGGACGCAGGTGCCGTCGGGCGTCGGGTAGTCCTCGCCGTAGACGGTGATGGACTCGCGCTGCCCGGCCGCCACCTGCAGCGCGATCGGGATGAGGTGGGTCTCGGTGGTGTGCCGCTCGCCGAGGCCGTAGGCGGCACCGGCCACGTTGAAGTACCGCAGGCTGACCGCGGCGAAGTCGTACGCCGCGGCGTAGGAGGTCAGCATCGCGTCGACGGCGAGCTTCGTGGCCCCGTAGGTGTTGGTCGGGCGGGTGGGTGCGTCCTCGCGGATCGGCACCTCCTCGGGCTCCCCGTAGGTGGCGGCGGTCGAGGAGAACACGATCCGCCGGCAGTCCACCGCGCGCATGGCCTCGAGCAGGGCGAGCGAGCCACCGACGTTGGTCTCCCAGTAGAGCCCCGGCTCGACCTGCGACTGGCCGACCAGGCTCTTGGCGGCGAAGTGCAGCACCGCCTCGGGCCGCACGTCGGCCAGCACCGGGCCCGAGTCCTGCAGCGTGGCCTGCACGAGGCGGGCGCCCTCGGACACCGCGTCCGCGTGGCCCGTGGACAGGTCGTCGAGCACGGTCACCTCGTGCCCGGCCTCCACCAGGGCGGCCGTGACTACGCTGCCGATGTAGCCGGCGCCGCCGGCGACGAGAACGCGCATGGGCCCCACCCTAGGGACGGCGGAGCGGGACCACCCGCACGAGCGGTGCGGCACCGGGGACCGGCCCGGTGGAGAGGACGGACGACGTGGTCAGCGCACGCCCGGCGGTGCAGTCGCTGCCGGCCTACAGGCCCGGGCGCAACCCCGCCGACCTGGCCCGCGAACTCGGTGTGCCGCGCGCGGTGAAGCTGGCCAGCAACGAGGTCGCCTTCCCGCCACTGCCCGCCGTCGTCCAGGCACTGGCCACCGCGGCCGCCGAGTCGAACCGCTACCCGGACAACGGGGCCGTCGTCCTGACCGAGGCGCTCGCCCGGCGCTACGGCGTCGACCCGGCCCAGGTGGTGCCCGGCTGCGGCGCGGTCATGCTCTGCCAGCAGCTGGCCCAGTCGTTCAACGACCCCGGCACCGCCCTCGCCTTCGCCTGGCGCAGCTTCGAGATGTACCCGCTGCTCGCCCAGGTCGCCGGCGCGCGGCCGGTCCCGGTGCCGCTGGTGCCCGGCCGCCCCGGCGGCCCGGCCGACACCCACGACCTCGAGGGGCTGGCCGCCGCGGTCGACGGGAGCACCCGGCTGGTCTTCGTCTGCAACCCCAACAACCCGACCGGCACCGCCGTCCGCCGGGCCGCGCTGGAGCGGTTCCTCGACGCCGTGCCGGCCGACACCCTCGTGGTGCTCGACGAGGCCTACCGCGAGTTCGTCACCGACCCCGACGTCCCCGACGGCATCGAGCTGATGCGCGGCCGGCCGAACGTGGTGGTGCTGCGCACGTTCTCCAAGGCCTGGGGGCTGGCCGGGCTGCGGGTGGGCTACCTGCTCGCCGAGGACCCGGCCGTCGCCGACGCCGTCCGCCGCACGCACGTGCCGTTCAGCGTCTCGGTGCTCGCCCAGGCGGCCGCGGTCGCCGCGCTGGCCAGCGAGGACGAGGTGCGCCGCCGCGTGGCCGCCGTCGTCGCCGAGCGGGACCGGCTGACCGCCGGGCTCCGCGAGCGCGGGTTCGACGTGCCCGACAGCCAGGCGAACTTCGTCTGGCTGCCGGTCGGCGAGCGGACGACGGAGCTGGCCGCCGCGCTGGAGTCGCAGGGCGTCATCACCCGTCCCTTCGCCGGCGAGGGCATCCGCGTCACCGTCGGCGCGCCCGACGAGGACGACGCGTTCCTCGCTGCTCTCGACCGGTTCGCCGGCGACACACCGGACGCCACACCCGGGGTCTGACCCGGCACGCCGATCCCGGCCTCGCCGTTCTCCTCCCGGGCCGGGACGGGCGGTCCGGGCCCGGCCGCGGACTGGTTTGATGGCCGACGTGCCGCCGTCCCACGTGTTCCCGCCCCGTGTGCTCTCCGGCATCCAGCCGACAGCGGGCTCGTTCCACCTCGGCAACCACCTCGGCGCGCTCCGCCAGTGGGTCGCCCTGCAGGAGACCACCGAGGCCTTCTACTGCGTCGTCGACCTGCACGCGATCACGCTGCCCCAGGACCCGGCCGAGCTCCGCCGCAACACCCTCGCCTCGGCCGCCCAGCTCATCGCGCTGGGCGTCGACCCGGCCCGCAGCACCCTGTTCGTGCAGAGCCACGTGCCCGAGCACCTGCAGCTGTCGTGGGTGCTGGAGTGCCTCACCGGCTTCGGCGAGGCCGGCCGGATGACCCAGTTCAAGGACAAGAGCCAGCGCGAGGGCACCTCGGGAGCATCCGTGGGCCTGTTCACCTACCCGGTCCTGCAGGCCGCCGACATCCTCGTCTACCAGGCCGACCAGGTCCCGGTGGGCGAGGACCAGCGGCAGCACCTGGAGCTCACCCGGGACCTCGCGACCCGGTTCAACGGGCGCTTCGGGGACACGTTCACGCTGCCGGAGACCCTCGTCCCGGCGGGTGGCGCGCGGATCATGGACCTGCAGTCGCCGGACAGGAAGATGAGCAAGAGCCTGCCGCCGGCCGGCTGCATCCTGCTGCTGGACGACCCGAAGGTGACGGCGAAGAAGATCCGGTCGGCGGTCACCGACACCGGACGCGAGATCGTCGCCGACCCGGTGGAGAAGCCGGGCATCACCAACCTCCTCGCCATCCACAGCGCGCTGTCGGGCACCCCCGTCGCCACCCTGGAGGAGCAGTTCGCCGGCCGCGGCTACGGCGACCTGAAGAAGGAGCTCGCCGAGGTCGTCGTCGACTTCGTGACCCCGGTCCGCGAGCGCACCCAGGAGCTGCTCGCCGACCGCGCGGAGCTCGAGCGGGTGCTCGCCGCCGGGGCGGCCCGCGCCCGCGAGGTCGCCGCGCAGACCGTGGCCACCGTGTACGACCGGGTGGGCTTCCTCCCGCCGGCGGGGCCCCGCGCATGACGCACCGGCGGATGAACGACGACACGTTCGTGCCGCGCACCCGCGCCGCGCGCGCGGAGACGGCGGTCCTCGGCGTCGTCGTCGCCATCCCGGAGCCGTGGGCGCAGCTGCTGACCGACTGGCGGGCCAAGTGCGGGGACCCGCAGGCGGGCATCGTCCCGCCGCACGTGACGCTGCTGCCGCCCACCGAGGTGCCGGCCGCGGAGCGTCCGTCCGTCACCGCGCACCTGAGCACCGTGGCCCGCCGGCACCCGGCCTTCGACATGCACCTGTCGGGCACCGGCACCTTCTCGCCGGTGTCCGAGGTGGTCTTCGTGGCGGTGGCCCGCGGGATCGGCTCGTGCGAGCTCCTGGCCAACGACGTGCGCAACGGCCCGCTCGCCCGGCCGCTGGCCTACCCGTACCACCCGCACGTGACGGTCGCCCACGACGTCTCCCCGGACATGCTCGACCTGGCCTACAGCGCGCTGGCCGACATGTCGGCCGAGTTCCGCGTCGAGCACTTCACGGAGTTCGAGCAGTCGCCCTCCGGCGCCTGGGTGGTCGCCCGTGAGTACCCGCTCTGCGGTCCCGTGCGCTAGTCGCCGGGCCGGGGTCGCCGCTCGCGCGATCGTCCCGCGGAGACCGCAGACTGGTGCCGGTGAGCGCGAGCCGGATCCGACCGGAGCCGGCCGAGGCGGCGGATCGCCCCGGCTGGGGCGCCCGGGTGTGGCAGCGGGGCGAGGCCGCCGTCGCGGCGCTGCGGCGCCGGGCGCCCTGGTTCGACCACCTCGCCCGCGCCGGTGGGCGCTACCGGCGCCACCAGGGTGACCTGCTGGCCGCGGGGGTCACCTACTTCACGTTCCTCGGGCTCTTCCCGGTCCTCCTGCTGGCCGCCTCGATCATCGGGCTGGTCATCGCCGGTGACGCCCTGCTCCAGCGGGAGCTCTACGACGCCATCCGGGAGGCGTTCCCCGGGGCGACCGGGCGGGGGATCGTCGAGGAGCTGCGCGGTGCCGTGGGCGCGGCCGGCGTCGTCGGCGTCATCGGCCTGGTCGGCTTCGTCTACGCCGGGCTGCGGGCGATGGACAAGCTGCGGATCGGCATGGAGCAGATCTGGAAGGGCCGTGTCGACGAGCCGGAGTTCTGGCGGGACAACGTCCAGGACCTGCTGGCGCTCCTGATCCTCGGCGCGGTGGCGCTGCTCAGCCTGGCCCTCACGGGCGTCGCCACCCTGGCCACGTCGTGGACGCTCGAGCGGCTCGGCCTCGAGGACGTGCCCGGGTTGTCGGTCCTCACGACCGTGGTCGGCCTGCTGCTGGCCCTCGTCACCGACGTCGTCGTCTTCCTGTGGCTGCTCAAGGTGGTCCCGAGCACGCCGCACACCCTGCGCGCGCTCCTGCCGGGGGCGCTGTTCGGCGCGGCCGGTTTCGAGGTGATGAAGCTGCTGGGCAGCTTCTACCTCTCGCTCATCGACGACAGCGTGACGTCGTCGGCGCTGGGTGGTGCGGTCGGCATCCTGGTGTGGATCAACCTGGTCTTCCGCTTCGCGTTCTTCACGGCGGCGTGGACGGCGACGCTCCCTCGGCTGTCGCCGGACCGTCCGGCCGGGCCGGACCACCCGCTCGACCCGGACCCGGCGGACCCGGATCGCCCGGACCCGGTGCGGGCGGCCCCGGCGTCCGGATGACGGCGCGGCGGCGGCCGACGACCGTGGCGACGACGACGCCCAGCGCGGCCGCGGCCAGCGCGGCGCCCATGACGACCGGGGCGCCGCTCCCGTCGTCGTCCTCGGGGGCCGCCGCGGCGGGGGCGGCGGGGTCGCCGGCCGGGGCGGCGCTCGTCGGGGCCTCCGTCGTCGGCTCGGCCGCCGACGCCGACGCCAGCGCCTCGGCGCCGGAGTCGACCAGCCGGCCCACACCCTCGGTGGCCGGGTCCGTGGCGAAGCCCCAGTCGAGCAGCAGCCGGGCCTGGTCGGCGGCGCGCAGCGGCAGGTTCTCGGTGGCCATGACGCTGACCACCAGCCGGCGGCCGTCCCGCTCCGCGGCGGTGACGAAGGTGTGCCGCGCGGCGTCGGTGAAGCCCGTCTTGCCGCCGAGGTTCCCCGGGTAGCTGGTGAGCAGGGGGTCCTGGTTCTGGATCTGGTAGCCGGGGGAGCGGCCGTCCACCGGCGGGATCTGGGCGGTCGGGGTCGTCAGGACCGCGGCGGTGACCGGGTCGGCCACGAGCCGGCGGAAGACCAGGGCCAGGTCGTAGGGGGAGGAGGACTGGCCGGCGACGTCCAGTCCCGACGGCGTCCCCGCGACGGTGTCGAAGGCGCCGATCCGCTCGGCCGTCGCGTTCATCGCCGCCAGGGTGCGGTCGACCCCGCCGGCGGCGCGGGCGAGGGCGTTGGCCGCGTCGTTGCCCGACTGCAGGACCATCGCCAGGAACAGCAGCGACACCGGGTACCGGCCGCCGGCGACCAGCCCGACCCGGCTGCCCTCGACCTGCTCGTCCTCGGCCGTGCCCTCGACGACCTGGGCGGGGTCGAGCAGGGGCATGAGCGTGAGCAGCGTCAGCGTCTTCAGGGTGCTCGCCGGGTAGTAGCGGCCGTGCGGGTCACGTGCGGCGAGCACCTCCCCGGAGCGCGCGTCGGCGACCAGCCAGCCCTGGGCGGCCACGTCCCCCGGCAGCGGCGGGGTCCCGTCGGCGACCACGAGCCCGCGGGTGTCCATGCCGTCGCCGCCGACCGTGCCGCCGCCCGGTGCGCTGCCCTGCGGGGGCAGCCCCGGGTACGGGGCCGTGGGTGTGGGCGCGCCGGGGTCCACCGTCGGCCGGGCCGGGTCGGCCAGTGCCGGGCCGGCCCCGCTGAGGAGCACGACCGCCGCGGTGAGTGCGGCCCCGACCAGCCGCCGTCCCGCGCCCCCTCGCACGGTCCCGACGCTAGCCGCCCCCGCGCGCCGAGGACCGGGCGGCGCTCTGCGTGACGGTCGGGTGACGGGTGCATGACCGCTCCGTCGCTGGTCCCTGGATTGGCAACGATCGCGTCTCTATCCGCCGCCGGGCCGTGGGAGGAGCTGGTACCCGCGAGTAGCTTTCCCGGCATTGCCGTCAGCAGCCGACCGGCTCACCGCCGGTGGCGGTCGCGGACGGCAGGCGAGGCCCACCGGGCCGGTCCGGCGACACCGGGCCGGCCCCCAAGAGGAGGAGAGACGTCGTGCGCGGAGCGCTTACGAGGAAGGGCAGCGTCCGAGCCACGGCTCTGCTGCTGGCCGGTGGCCTGGTCCTGGCGGGCTGTGCCAGTGACGAGGACGGCGACACCGACAGCGGCGGCAGCGGCGGCGGGGGCGGCGGCGACGAGCTGCGCATCGGCCTGGCCTACGACACCGGCGGCCGGGGCGACCGCTCGTTCAACGACTCGGCGTACGCCGGCGTGCAGGCCGCCATCGACGAGCTCGGTGGCGAGGTCCAGGAGTTCAGCCCCAACGACGGCGGCTCCGACCGCGTCGAGGGTCTGGCCAACCTGGCCGACCAGGGCTACGACCCGGTCATCGCCGTCGGCTTCGCGTACGGCGACTCGATCGGCGAGGTCGCCGAGGACTTCCCCGACACGACCTTCGCGATCATCGACTCCGAGGTCGCCGAGCTCGGCATCGACAACGTCACCGGCATCGTCTTCGCCGAGGAGCAGGGCTCGTTCCTGGCCGGCGTCGCCGCCGCGCTCAAGAGCACCAGCGGCCAGATCGGCTTCGTCGGCGGGGTCGAGTCCCCGCTGATCCAGAAGTTCCAGGCCGGCTACGAGGCCGGCGCGCGGGCGGCCCGCCCGGACATCGTCATCACCAGCGAGTACATCTCGCCGGCCGGTGACTTCTCCGGGTTCAACGACCCGGCCCGCGGCCAGATCCTCGCCCAGGGCATGTACGACGCCGGCGCCGACATCGTCTACCACGCGGCCGGCGGCTCGGGCACCGGCGTGTTCCAGGCGGCGGCCGCCTCCGGGAAGCTGGCCATCGGCGTCGACTCCGACCAGTACGAGACGGTCGACGACCCGGCGCAGCAGGCCGTGATCATGACCTCGATGCTGAAGCGGGTCGACAACGCCGTCGAGGCCTTCATCGGTGACTTCGCCGAGGGCAACGTCGAGGGCGGCACCGACATCCGCAACGACCTGGAGACCGAGGGCGTCGGCCTGTCCACCAGCGGTGGGCAGATCGACGACATCCAGACCCAGATCGACGAGTACCGCGACCAGATCATCAGCGGCGAGATCACGGTCCCGACGACCCCGTGAGCTGACGCGTAGCGCGAACGACGGCGGGCCCGGGGGAGCACACTCCCGGGCCCGCCGCCGTGTCGGGGACCCGGCCCTCGGCCGGGCCGCGCCGGCACGGGTGCGCCATCATGCGGCGGTGCCCCGTCCCAGCCCGGCGGGCAGACCGGACGGCGCGGCCGACCCCGCGCCGGACGACCGAGGATCGACCGGCCCCGACACCCGCGGGGCCGCAGTGAGGGAGAGGCCCCCCATGGCCACAGCAGGCGGCCCGCCGGACCGGCCGCGGCACCACGGCGCGGACGACGGCGGCAGCGACCCGGGCGGCACCCCGCTCGCCGTGGAGCTGCGCGGCATCACCAAGCGCTTCCCCGGCGTGGTGGCCAACCGCGACATCGAGCTGAGCGTCCGCCGCGGCGAGGTGCACGCGATCGTGGGGGAGAACGGCGCCGGCAAGTCGACGCTGATGAAGACCCTGTACGGCATGCACCGCCCCGACGAGGGCACGATCGGCGTCGACGGCCGGGAGGTCGTCTTCCGCAGCCCCGCGGACGCGATCGCCGCGGGCATCGGCATGGTCCACCAGCACTTCATGCTGGCCGACAACTTCACCGTCCTGGAGAACATCGTCCTGGGCAGCGAGCCGACCCGTGGCGGGCGCCTGGACATGGTCGAGGCGCGCCGGCGCATCAACGACATCTCCGCCCGCTACAGCCTGGGCCTGGAGCCCGACGCCCTCGTCGAGGACCTCGGCGTCGGCGACCGGCAGCGGGTCGAGATCGCGAAGGTCCTCTACCGGGGGGCCCGCACGCTGATCCTCGACGAGCCGACCGCCGTGCTGGTCCCGCAGGAGGTCGACGAGCTGTTCCGCAACCTCGCCGAGCTCAAGCGCGAGGGGCTGACCGTCATCTTCATCTCCCACAAGCTCGACGAGGTCCGCCGCGTCGCCGACTCGATCACCGTCATCCGGCGCGGGACCACGGTCGGCACCGCGGACCCGAGGACGACGACGGTCAAGCAGCTGGCCGAGCTCATGGTCGGCGCGCAGCTGCCCACCCCGGCCACCCGCGAGTCGACGGTCCGGGACACCGTCGTGCTGCGGCTGGAGGGGGTCACCGTGCGCGACGCGGGCGGCCGGGACCTGGTGGACGCCGTGGACCTCACCGTCCGCCAGGGCGAGGTCGTCGGCATCGCCGGCGTGGAGGGCAACGGCCAGGCCGAGCTCATCGACGCGATCATGGGGCTGCGCGCGCTGTCGGCGGGCACGCTCACCCTCGGCACCGACGACGTCAGCACCTGGAGCACCCGCGCCCGCCGCGAGGCCGGCGTGGGCCTGATCCCCGAGGACCGGCACCGCCAGGGGATGCTGCTCGAGGCCCCGCTCTGGGAGAACCGGATCCTCGGCCACCAGACCCGCCCACCGGCGGTGAAGGGCCCCTTCATCGACCGCCGCGGCGCGCGCGCCGACACCGAGCGGATCATGCGCGAGTACGACGTCCGGGCACCCGGGCCCGACACCCTCGCCGTCGCCCTGTCCGGCGGGAACCAGCAGAAGCTCATCGTGGGCCGGGAGATGAGCGCCTCCCCGCGGCTGCTGCTGGCCGCCCACCCCACCCGCGGTGTCGACGTCGGCGCGCAGGCGGTCATCTGGGAGCTGCTCAAGGACGCCCGCGCCGAGGGGCTGGGCATCGTGCTGGTCTCCGCCGACCTCGACGAGCTCATCGGGCTGTCGGACACGCTGCACGTCATGCTGCGCGGCCGGCTGGTCGCCACGGTCGATCCCGGCACGGTCACCCCCGAGGAGCTCGGCGGCTACATGACCGGCGCCCGGACCGCGGTCGGTGCGGCGTGAGCGCCCTGCGCCGCGCGGGGCTGGCGCTGCTGGGGCCGCTCCTGGCCCTCGTGGTCGCGCTCGTCATCTCCGGCATCGTCATCGCGTCCATCGGCGAGGACCCCTTCACCGCGCTCGAGGTGATCACGAACCTCGGCGAGACGCCGGCCGCCGAGGTGCAGTCGATCGTCGTGATCCTCAACCGGGCCGTGCCGCTGTTCCTCGCCGGCCTGGCGGTCTCCATCGCGTTCCGGATGGGCCTGTTCAACATCGGCGTCGAGGGTCAGTACCGGCTGGCGACGATCCTGGCCGCCGCGGCCGGTGCGGCGGTCAACCTGCCGGCGCCGCTGCACGTGCTGTTCATCATCGTCGTCGCCATGGCCGTCGGCGCCGTGTGGGCCGGCGTGGTCGCGGTGCTCAAGGTGACCCGCGGCGTCAGCGAGGTCATCAGCTCGATCATGCTGAACTTCGTCGCGCTCGGGCTGGCGGGCTACCTGCTCACCGGCCCCCTCAGGGGCAGCGCCGAGGGCGCGGGCATCGTCACCACCGCTGAGATCCCCGAGTCGGGACGGTTCCCCGACCTCACCGGGGTGCTCACCGGGATGGGCCTGGCCGAGCCGCGCAGCGAGCTCTTCGGCTTCCTGGTCGTGGCCGTGGTCGTGGGGGTGCTCGTGTCCGTGGTGCTCTCGCGCACCCGGTTCGGCTTCGACCTGCGCGCCACCGGCCTGTCGCCGTCGGCCGCCACCGCCAGCGGCGTCGACACCCGCCGCATGGTCATCAGCACGATGCTGCTGTCGGGGGCCGTCGCAGGCCTGATCGGCCTGCCCGACCTGCTCGGCGCGGACTACGAGTACGGCACCGAGTTCACCGCCGGCCTCGGCTTCCTCGGCATCGCCGTCGCGCTGCTCGGGCGCAACTCGCCGCTGGGCATCGCGCTGGCCGCGCTGCTGTTCGCCGTCCTCGACCGGGCCGCGCCGCTGCTGCAGTTCGAGGACATCCCGGCGTCGGTGGTCACGATCATCCAGGGCACGATCGTGCTCGCCGTCGTCGTCGCCAACGAGATCGCCCGCCGGCTGGCCCGCCGCTCCGCCGAGCGGGCCGGCGCCCGGGCCACCGGCTCGCCGCCGGACGGCGGCGGGGGCGGGGGACCGGGGACGCCGCCCACCCCCGACGTCGGACCCGACGGCGGCCATCGCACGTACACCGGTGTCCCCGGTGAGCCCGAGGGAGCACGGCCGTGAGCGCGGCATCGACGCACAGCGGGAAGCAGCAGGACGCCCGCCCGAGCCGCGGGCCGCTGACCGACCTCCTGACCGGGGGCGGCCGGGCGCGACGGTTCATGTGGGCCGCCATCGGCCTGGTCGTGCTGTTCTCGATCGTCCGGGTGGTGTCGGGGGAGCAGGCCCTCACGTCGTCGTCGACGATGGGCGCCGCGCTGCTGCTGGCCGTGCCGATCGGCCTGGCGGCCCTCGGCGGGCTGTTCTCCGAGCGCGCCGGCGTGGTCAACATCGGCCTCGAGGGGATGATGGTCCTCGGCACCTGGGGGGCCGGCTTCGGCGGCTGGCACTGGGGCTGGACCGGCGCCCTGGTCGCCGGCGTGGTGTGCGGCGCGCTGGGTGGCCTGCTGCACGCGGTGGCCACCGTGACCTTCGGCGTCGACCACGTCGTCTCGGGTGTCGCGATCAACCTGCTCGCCGACGGCGTCGTCCGCTTCCTGTCCGAGCTGGTCTACACCGAGGACACCGGCGGCGGCCCGACCCAGTCGCCGTCGCTGGAGAGCGACCCGCCGAGCTTCTCGGTGCCGGTGCTGTCCTCCGGCCCGGACTGGCTCGGGGACGTCGAGTCGAAGCACTGGTTCCTGGTCAGCGACGTCGCGGGCCTGCTCCGTGGCGTGACCAGCGGCATCGGCCTGCTCACGCTGCTGGCGGTGCTGCTGGTCCCGGTCTCCTACCTGGTCCTGTGGCGGACGGCGTTCGGCCTGCGGCTGCGCTCCTGCGGCGAGAACCCGGCGGCCGCCGACTCCCTCGGCGTGCCGGTGTACCGGCTGAAGTACATCGCCGTCGTCATCTCGGGCGCGCTGGCCGGCCTCGGCGGCGTGTTCCTGGTGTTCATCGCCGGGATCTACCGCGAGGGGCAGACCGGAGGCCGCGGCTTCATCGGCCTGGCCGCGCTCATCTTCGGCAACTGGCGGCCAGGGGGGCTGGCGGCCGGCGCCGGGCTGTTCGGCTTCGCCGACGCCCTGCAGCTGCGCAGCCGCTCCGCCGTGGTCGCCCTGCTGCTGCTGGTCGCCGTCGGGCTCGCGGTCGTCGCGGTGGTGCAGCTGCGCCGTGCCCGCTACTGGCAGGCCGGTGCCGCGCTGGTGATCGCCGCGGCGGCGCTGTGGGGCTTCCTCACCATCGACGAGCTGGCGCCGGGCCTGGTCTCGTTCACCCCGCACCTGATCACGCTGCTGGTGCTGTCCCTGGCCTCGCAGCGATTGCGCATGCCCAAGGCCGACGGACTGGTCTACCGACGAGGGGAGCACTAGTGGCCGACGGGGTGGTGGGGCGGGTGGACGACGCTGCCTGGGACGCGCTGCGGACGGCGGCGCGGGAGGCGATGACCCACGCCTACGCGCCGTACTCCCGCTTCCCGGTGGGGGTCGCCGGCCTCGTGGACGACGGCCGGGTGGTCACCGGGTGCAACGTGGAGAACGCCTCCTACGGCCTCGGCCTGTGCGCCGAGTGCGGGATGGTCAGCGACCTCGCCCGCACCGGCGGCGGCCGGCTCGTGGCCGTGGCCTGCGTGGGCGGCGACGGGCAGCCGCTGATGCCCTGCGGGCGGTGCCGCCAGCTGCTCTGGGAGCACGGCGGCGCGGAGATGCTCATCGAGACCGTCTCGCTCGGCATCGTGCCGATGCGCGAGGTGCTGCCCGACGCGTTCGGGCCCGACGACCTCGCGGCTGCCGCCACGCGGTCTGCCGGGGGAACGGCCGCCGAGGAGCGGGGGCAGCGGTGAGCGGGCACGACGCGATCGACGTCATCCGCGCCAAGCGGGACGGCGGAGAGCTGAGCGGCGACCAGATCCGCTGGGTGATCGGCGCGTACACCGCCGGCCAGGTGCCCGACGAGCAGATGAGCGCCCTGCTCATGGCGGTGTTCTTCCGGGGCATGACGCCGGGCGAGCTGGCCGTCTGGACGCAGTCGATGATCGACTCCGGCGAGCGCAAGGACCTCTCCTCGTTGGGCCGGCCGACCGCGGACAAGCACTCCACCGGCGGTGTCGGCGACAAGATCACGCTGCCCCTGGCGCCGCTCGTCGCCGCCTGCGGGGTTGCCGTGCCGCAGCTGTCCGGCCGCGGGCTCGGTCACACCGGCGGCACGCTGGACAAGCTCGAGGCGATCCCCGGCTGGCGGGCCGACGTGCACGAGGAGGCCTACCTGCGCCAGCTGCGCGAGGTGGGCGCGGTGGTCTGCGCCGCCGGCAACGACCTGGCGCCGGCGGACAAGAAGCTCTACGCGCTGCGCGACGTCACCGGCACGGTGGAGTCGATCCCGCTGATCGCCAGCTCGATCATGAGCAAGAAGATCGCCGAGGGCGCCGACGCGCTCGTGCTCGACGTGAAGACCGGCTCCGGGGCGTTCATGAAGGACCCGGAGGCCTCCCGGGAGCTGGCCCGCACGATGGTCGGGCTGGGGGAGGCGGCCGGCGTCCGCACGGTGGCGTTGGTGACGGCGATGGACCGCCCGCTGGGCCGCGCCGCCGGCAACGCCGTCGAGGTGGCCGAGTCGGTGGAGGTGCTCGCCGGCGGCGGGCCGCCCGACGTCGTGGAACTCACGCTCGCCCTGGCGCGGGAGATGCTCGCCGGAGCCGGCCGCGGCGACGTCGACCCCGCCGACGCGCTGGCCGACGGCCGGGCCATGGACGTGTGGCGGCGGATGATCGCCGCGCAGGGCGGGGACCCCGACGCGGCGCTGCCGCAGCCGGCCGAGCGGCACGTGGTGACCGCGCCGGCCACCGGCACGCTCACCCGTCTCGACGCCTACGCGCTCGGCGTCGCCGCCTGGCGGCTGGGCGCCGGCCGGGCACGCAAGGAGGACCCGGTCGCGGCCGCGGCCGGCGTGACCTGGACGGCGACCGTGGGCGAGCGGGTGACCGCGGGCCAGCCGCTGCTGGAGCTGCACACCGACGACGCCGCCCGGATCCCCCGGGCACTGGAGGCGCTGGAGGGCGCGGTCGGCGTCGACACCGACGACCGCCCGCTGCCGCTGCTGCTCGACCGCATCACGGCGTGAGCGAGTCGAAGGACCCCCTCGCCCCCCACGGCTCGCACGCTCGCGGCGGGCCCCTGCGAGGGGGCCCCGGCGGGAGGGTGACGCCGGTCACTGCGCGGGACGGAGCACACTGGGCAGCCGTGACGAGTCCGACCGCGGTCCCGGCGGCCAGCGCGGCCCCGCGTCCCGACACCCCGGTGGATCCCGACGCCGCGATCTCCGTGCGCGGGCTCGTGCGCCGGTACGGCTCGTTCACCGCGGTCGACGGTCTGGACCTCGACATCCACCGCGGCGAGATCTTCGCCCTGCTGGGCCCCAACGGCGCCGGCAAGACGACGACGGTGGAGATCTGCGAGGGCTTCCGCCGGCGCGACGCCGGTGAGGTGCGGGTGCTGGGCACCGACCCGGCCACCGGCGGGCGGCGGTGGAAGGCACAGCTGGGCATCGTGCTGCAGTCCGGTGCCGGGGACAGCCAGCTGACCTGCCGGGAGCTGCTGCGCGCCCAGGCCTCCTACTACCCGGGGGCACGCGACCCCGACGAGGTGCTCGACCTGGTCGGGCTGAGCGAGAAGGCCGGCGTCCGCGGGCGGGCGCTGTCCGGCGGGCAGCGGCGGCGGCTCGACGTCGCGCTGGGCATCGTCGGCAAGCCGACGCTGCTCTTCCTCGACGAGCCGACCACCGGGTTCGACCCCGAGGCCCGCCGCCAGTTCTGGTCGCTGATCCGCTCGCTGCGCGACCTGGGCACCACGATGCTGCTGACCACCCACTACCTGGACGAGGCCGAGGCGCTGGCCGACCGGGTGGGCGTCATCGCCCGCGGCCGGCTGGTCGAGGTCGCCGTCCCGTCGGCGCTGGGCGGGCGGGGGAGCGCGCCCGCCGTCGTCAGCTGGACCGAGGACGGCGTGCGGCGCACCCAGGCCACCCAGGCCCCGACGGCGCTGGTCAGCGAGCTGGCCGGCCGCTTCGGCGGCGAGGTCCCCGACCTCGCCGTCGCCCGGCCGACGCTCGAGGACGTCTACCTGCGGATGATCGGGGGCCCGGCGTGACCGCCGCCCCGGAGCGCACCCTGCCCTCGGTGGCCGCGGTCTGCCGCACGCGCGCGGGCGTGGAGCTCAAGGAGTTCTTCCGGCAGCGGGAGTCGGTCGTCTTCACGCTGATGTTCCCGGTGATCCTGCTGCTGGTCTTCGGGTCGGTCCTCGACTACGACCTGGGCAGCGGCGTCTCGTTCACCCAGTACTTCATGGCCGGTGTCATCGCGGCCGGCATCCTCGGCGCCAGCCTGCAGAACATGGCGATCAGCATCGCCACCGAGCGGTCCGACGGCACGCTCAAGGGCCTCGCCGGCACGCCGATGCCCAAGAGCGCCTTCTTCGTCGGCAAGGTGGTGCAGGTCCTCGCCGTCACGGTGGCGCTCGTGGCGATCCTGCTGGCCATCGGCGCCCTCTTCTTCGACGTCGACCTGCCCTCGGGCGCCGGCTGGCTGACCTTCGTCTGGGTCGCGGCGCTGGGCTCGGCGGCCTGCACGCTGCTGGGCATCGCCGTCTCCAGCCTGGCCCGCAACGGCCGCTCGGCCTCGGCGACCGTGACCCCCATCGCGCTGGTCCTGCAGTTCATCTCCGGCGTCTTCTTCCAGTTCAGCGAGGTGCCGACCTGGCTGCAGACGGTCGCCGCGCTGTTCCCGCTCAGGTGGATGGCCCAGGGCCTGCGCTCGGTCTTCCTCCCTGACGCGCTCGCCGCGGAGGAGCCGGCCGGCCACTGGGAGCTCGGCCGGGTCGCGCTCGTGCTCGGCATCTGGTGCGTCGTCGGGCTGGTGCTGTGCGTGCGCACGTTCCGCTGGCAGGACCGGGGCCAGGGCTGATGGCCGCCGCCGTGCCCACCCCCGAGCAGCTGCGCTCCGCGCCCAAGGTGCTCCTGCACGACCACCTGGACGGCGGGCTGCGGCCGCGGACGGTGATCGAGCTGGCCGACGAGGCGGGCTACCGCGACCTGCCGACGGGGGACGCCGCCGCCCTGGGCACCTGGTTCCTGCAGGCCGCCGACTCCGGCTCCCTGGTGCGCTACCTGCAGACCTTCGCGCACACCGTCGGCGTCATGCAGCGGCCCGAGGCGGTCCGCCGCGTGGCCCGGGAGTGCGCGCTCGACCTCGCCGCCGACGGCGTCGTCTACGCCGAGGTGCGGATGGCACCGGAGCTGCTCACCGCGGAGGGCACGCCGATCGAGGAGGCGGTCGAGGCGATCCTCGACGGCTTCGCCGCCGGCAGTGCCGAGGCCGCGGCGGCCGGGACGCCGATCCGGGTCGGGGCGCTGCTGTGCGCGATGCGCCAGGCCGACCGGTGGGACGAGGTGGCCGGGCTGGTGGTCCGCTACCGCGACGCCGGGGTGGTGGGCTTCGACCTGGCCGGCCCCGAGATCGGCTTCCCGCCCGACCGGCACCCCTCGGCGCTCGAGCTCCTGGACCGGGCCGGGGCGCACCGCACCATCCACGCCGGGGAGGCCGCCGGGGTCGACAGCATCCGCGCCGCCCTGGACGGTGCCCGCGCGGAGCGGCTCGGGCACGGGGTGCGGATCGCCGACGAGGTCGCGCTCGACGGCACCCTCGGCCCGCTGGCGCGGCGGGTGTGCGACGAGCAGGTGCCGTTGGAGATCGCGCCGTCGTCCAACGTGCAGACCGGCGCCTACCCCTCGCTGGCCGACCACCCGGTCGACCGGCTGCACCGCGCCGGGTTCGCCGTCACCCTCAACACCGACAACCGGCTGATGAGCGGCGTGAGCGCGACCAGCGAGCTCGCCGACGTCGTCGCGACCTTCGGCTGGGGGTGGGAGGACGTGCAGCGGGTGACCGAGCGCGCGCTCGCGGCCGCGTTCGTCGACGACGCCGAGCGGGCCCGCCTGCTGGCCGAGGTCGTCCGGCCCGGGTACGCGGTACTGGCGGCCTGACCTGCGCAGTGACCACGGCCACCCCCGGCCGGGGGAACAGGCCCGCCCCCGACGCTGCTAACCTGGGTGTACCGGCATGAGCCGGTCAATCCTCCCGGACGGTCCGTCCGGGCATGAGCGCATCCGTGCAGATCCTCACCGTCTCCAAGGCGCGAGCGATCGCCAGTGAGGACGCCGGTCGGTGTCCGCGCAATCACCACGGGACGCGCCCGAGCATGTATCGGAGTCCCCGCTTGTCCTCGTTCGACTCTGTCGACGTCCAGAACACCCCTGAGTTCACCGCTCCCGAGAGCACCGGCACGCAGACCGCCGTCGAGGAGCCCGCCGTCGCCGAGGCGCCTGCCGCCGAGGCCGCTCCCGAGCCGACCGGCCCGTCCTTCGCCCAGCTGGGCCTGCCCCAGCAGCTGGTGAGCGCCCTGGCGCGCAAGGGCATCAGCCACCCCTTCGCCATCCAGACCGTCGCCCTGCCCGACGCCCTCGCCGGGCGCGACGTGCTCGGCAAGGCCGCCACCGGCTCGGGCAAGACGCTGGCCTTCGGCCTGCCGCTGCTCGCGCGCCTCGGTGCGGAGCCCGGCTCCGGCCGGCGTGACCCGCGCGGCCTGATCCTCGTGCCGACCCGCGAGCTGGCCCAGCAGGTGCACGACGCGCTCGCCCCGCTCGGCCAGTCCATCGGCGTCCAGCTGGCCGCCGTCTACGGCGGTGCCTCGATGTACCGCCAGATCCAGCAGATGCGCCGCGGCGTCGACGTCGTCATCGCGACGCCGGGCCGCCTGCAGGACCTGATCGAGCAGCGCGAGGTCACGCTCGCCGAGGTCTCGCTGTCGATCGTCGACGAGGCCGACTTCATGTCCGACCTCGGCTTCCTGCCGGTGGTCAAGGAGCTGCTCGACCAGACCCGCCCCGACGCCCAGCGGATGCTGTTCTCGGCGACGCTGGACGGCGAGGTCGACTCGCTCATCCGCCGCTACCTCAAGGACCCGGCCCGGCACGAGGTCAAGCGGGACGGCGACGAGCCCTCGCCCGCCGAGCACCTCGCCTACAGCGTGGCGTTCCGCGACAAGGTGCCGCTCACCCAGGAGCTGGCCGCCCGCCCGGGCCGGACGATCGTGTTCGTCCGCACCCAGCTCGGTGCCGACCGGCTCGCCGAGAACCTGCAGGCCGTCGGCATCAAGGCCGAGCCGATCCACGGCGGGCTGCCGCAGGCCGCCCGCCGCCGGGCGCTCGAGGCGTTCACCGACGCCCGCAGCCCGGTGCTGGTCGCCACCGACGTCGCCGCCCGCGGCATCCACGTCGACGACGTGTCGCTGGTCATCCACTACGACCCGCCGGCCGACCACAAGACCTACCTGCACCGCTCGGGCCGCACGGCCCGCGCCGGCGCCGGCGGCGTGGTCGTCTCGCTGCTGCTGCCCGACCAGGTCGGCCAGTCGAAGCGGCGCTTCCGTTCGGCGAAGGTCGACCCGGTCGTCAGCCGGGTCCGCCCCGGCGACGCCCCCATCGCCGAGCTGGTCGCCACGGGCGTGCACGTGGAGCCGGTGGAGCGTCCGGTGCGCGAGTCGCGCCGGCCCTCCGGCGGGTCCGGTGGCCCCGGTGGCCGTCGTCCGCGCCGGGACGGCGAGCGTCCCCGTCGCGATGGCGACCGTCCCCGCCGTCCCTACGGCGACCGGCCGACCGGCGAGCGCTCGGAGCGCCCGTACCGCGAGCGCTCCGAGCGGCCCGCGGGCGAGCGCCCCGCCGGCGACCGTCCCTTCGGTGGCGAGCGCCGCTCCGGCGCCGGCCGGCCGAGCGCGTACCGCGGCCAGGGCCGTCGCCCCGGCTCGCACGTCGCCGAGTAAGTCGAAGGACCCTCCTGCCCCCACCGCTCGCGAGCCCGCGGCGGGCGCCTGCAGGACGGCCGGTCCCGGATCCCGGGGCCGGCCGTTCGGCGTTCCTGGCCTGCATTGCGGGCGTTCTCCGTGCGTTGCCGGTCCTGCAGGACCGGCAGCGCGGGCGGAACACCCGCGCTGCCGTGGAGAGGGCCGGCCGGACGCCCCGGGGACTAGTCGCGGAAGACCAGGGCGCTGCCGACCTCCCGGACGACCTCGTCCCAGTCGGCGCGCAGTGCCGCGGCGTCCTCCGCGCGCAGCGTGGCGGTGGGCTCCCGGTCGGCGCGGGCGAGCGCCCGGCCCAGCGGCGCCGGCGGGGTGAGCAGCTCGTCGACCCGGCTCAGGCCGGCGTACTCGGCGACGTCGCGCACGCCCTCCACGGGCTGCAGCAGCGCCTCCTGCTGCACCAGCCCGGCGGCTCCGTCGGCCACCTCGGCGAGCACCTCCGCGAGGTCGGTCAGGTCGTAGCGGTCCTGCTCGGCCGGCAGCGGGGGCGTGTCGGTGGCGGCGACCTCGGGCCAGGAGGCGATCCCCACCAGGTCGTGCTCCTCGTCGCCGGCGCAGAAGCGGGACAGCTCGCCCGGCGACGCGAACAGGTAGACCTCGCCGTCGCGACCGAGGAACCGGGCCTCGTCCTCGACGTAGCAGCGCAGGGTCAGCCCGGCGCCCTCGGGCACGACCAGTTCGACCGGGAGGATGCCGACGCCCTCCCAGAACCCCGCCGCGGCGGCCACCGCCGCCGGGTCGGCGGGGATGCGGCCGCCGCGGATGGTGCTGGTGCCCGGGGCGGGCGCGGCCACGGCGGTCGCACCGGCGGCGGTGGCGCCGGCGGTCGCGCGGGCCGGAGCGGCCGGGGTGGTGTCGTCGTCCTCGGCGGACTCGTCGTCGAAGTCGTCGTCGGGCTCGTCGTCCTCGGCCGTCTCGGCGGCCGAGGGGTAGTCCTCGAGCCGGGCCGTCCCGGCGCCGGTCCAGTCCAGGTGGGCGGACAGCTCCTCGAGCACGTCCTCCCACAGGTCGTCCAGCGCCGAGCCCACGCCGACCCACGCGTCCTCGCCGGCGCGACCGGCGAACGCGTCGACGCCCAGGCCCAGGGAGCCGACCTCCGGGCGGGCGACCAGCTCGGCCAGCGCGGAGAACTCCCCGGCCGAGCCGCCGCTGCTCTCGGGCCGGGTGTCGAGGTCCACGTCGGGGTCGACGACCCGGTCGTCGGCGCCGTCGGCGTCCTCGTCGAGGTCCTCCTCGAGCTCCTCGTCCAGCTCCTCGTCGAGCTCGTCGTCGTCACCGGTGTCGAGGCACTCGGCCAGCCGGCTGACGATGTCGATGGTCGCGCCGAGCTCCTCGACGGCCCAACGGTCGGGGTTCTCCGCGGCGATGTCGTAGACGCCGTCGAGGTCGTAGCGGTGGTCGTCGTCCGGGGTGAGGTCGGCCGCGCCCAGGCCGGTGACGACCGGCCACACCGGGTGGTCGGCCAGGTCGTGGTCGGTCGCCGTGCGGCAGAACGCCGCCAGCGCCGCGGGGCTCGGGAAGAGGTGCACCCGGGCGGTCTCCTCCTCGGTGGTGCCGAGGAACGCCTGCCACTCCTCGCCGTCCTCCTCCCACGGCGGCGCCCAGAGGGTGTAGCCCGTGCGGTCGTCGAGGGTGAGTGCGATGGGCACGATGCTTGGCCTGGCCACGGGCCCATCCTGCCCGGTGCGCCCGGGAGCGCGCCCCAGGGATACCCATTCGTGCTGGACGGCCCCGCTGCAGGGGCCCGCGGCGAGCCTCGGGACGGGGCCGCCGATCAGAACCCCTTCGGGTGCCAGACCGTCTTGGTCTCCAGGAACGTCCGCATCCGCGTCAGTCCGGGGTCGGCCGACCAGTCCGGCTCCACGGCCGGCGGGCGCAGCACGCGCTTGATGCTGCCGGCGGCCTCCCGCTCGAACTCCATGGCCCGCTCGGCCGGGGCGCCGGTGAGGTCGATGGCGTCGACGTCGTCGTGCTCGGCCAGCCAGGGGCCCAGCTCGGCGGCGTCGCCGGTGAGCAGGTTGACCACCCCGCCGGGCACGTCGCTGGTGGCCAGCACCTCGCCGAGGGTCACCGCGGGCAGCGGCCGCTCCCTCGAGGTGACGACGACGGCGGTGTTGCCGCCGGCCAGCACCGGCGCGAGCACGCTGACCAGGCCCAGCAGGGACGACCGCTGCGGGGCGAGGACCGCGACCACCCCGGTCGGCTCGGGCAGCGAGAAGTCGAAGTACGGGCCGGCGACCGGGTTCGCGCTGCCCAGGACGGCGGCCAGCTTGTCGGTCCAGCCCGCGTACCAGACCCAGCGGTCGATGGCGGCGTCGACGGCGGCGCGCGCCCGCCCGGACGACAGGCCCTCCCCGGCGGCGACCTCCTCGCAGAACTGCGCGTGCCGGCCCTCCATCACCT
Source organism: Trujillonella endophytica (assembly GCF_019799905.1). Taxonomy (GTDB): domain Bacteria; phylum Actinomycetota; class Actinomycetes; order Mycobacteriales; family Geodermatophilaceae; genus Trujillonella; species Trujillonella endophyticus_A. Next base: position 899,180 of record NZ_JABGCI010000001.1, read on the forward strand.
CGGCGACCCGGTAGAGCACCTGGCCGCGGTTGTAGGCGGTGGCGCCGGACCACTTCGGGAAGGCCCCGCGCGCGGCGACGACGGCGTCCCGGGCGTCCTTGCGGGAGGCCCACGCGGCGTTGGCCAGGAAGGCGCCCTTCGCGTCGTGGACCTCGTAGGTGCGCCCGGACTCCGAACGGGGGAACGCCCCGCCCAGGTAGAGCTTGTAGGTCTTGCGGACCGCGAGCCGCTCGTTGCCGATCACTGCTCGTCTCCCGTCGAGAGGTACGCGGCCAGGCCGTGCCGGCCGCCCTCGCGGCCGTAGCCGGACTGCTTGTAGCCGCCGAAGGGCGACGTCGGGTCGAACTGGTTGAACGTGTTGGCCCACACCACGCCGGCGCGCAGCCGGTCGGCGATCGCGAGGATCCGCGAGCCCTTCTCCGACCAGATGCCCGCCGACAGCCCGTAGGTGGTGTTGTTCGCCTTGGCCACGGCCTCGTCGGGGGTGCGGAAGGTGAGCACCGACAGCACCGGGCCGAACACCTCGTCGCGGGCGATGCGGTGCGCGGGGGAGACGCCGGTGAAGACGGTCGGCGGGAACCAGAAGCCGCGGTCGGGCAGGTCGCAGGCCGGCTGCCAGCGGGTCGCGCCCTCGGCCTCGCCGACGTCGGACAGCTCCCGGATGCGGGCCAGCTGCTCCGCGGAGTTGATCGCGCCGATGTCGGTGTTCTTGTCCAGCGGATCGCCCACGCGCAGGGTGCCGATGCGCCGCTGCAGCGCGGCGATGACCTCGTCGTGCACGTTCTCCTGCACCAGCAGCCGGGAGCCCGCGCAGCAGACGTGGCCCTGGTTGAAGAAGATGCCCTGCACGATCCCCTCGACCGCCTGGTCGATCGGGGCGTCGTCGAAGACGATGTTCGCGGCCTTGCCGCCCAGTTCCAGGGTCAGCTTCTTGCGGGTGCCGGCCACCGCCCGGGCGATCGAGCGGCCGACCTCGGTGGAGCCGGTGAACGCCACCTTGTCGACGTCGTCGTGCTCGACGACGGCCCGCCCCGTCTCGCCGGCGCCGGTCACGATGTTGACCACGCCCGGGGGCAGGTCGGCCTGCCGGCAGACCTCGGCGAACAGCAGCGCGGTCAGCGGGGTGGTCTCGGCCGGCTTGAGGACGACGGTGTTGCCGGTGGCCAGCGCGGGGGCGACCTTCCACGCCAGCATGAGCAGCGGGAAGTTCCAGGGGATGACCTGACAGGCCACGCCCAGGGGGCGCGGGTCGGGGCCCAGGCCCGCATGGGCCAGCTTGTCGGCCCAGCCCGCGTGGTAGAAGAAGTGCGCCGCGGCCAGCGGGACGTCGACGTCGCGGGACTCCCGGATCGGCTTGCCGTTGTCCAGCGACTCCAGGACGGCGAACTCCCGGGCCCGCTCCTGCAGCAGCCGCGCGATGCGGAACAGGTACTTGCCGCGGTCGGCCGGGCGCATCGGCCCCCAGACGCGGCTGTGGGCCCGGCGGGCGGCCTTCACGGCACGGTCGACGTCGTCGGCGGTGCCGACCGCGACCTCGCTGAGGACCTCCTCGGTCGCCGGGTTGACCGTCTTCATGGCCTCGCCGGAGCCGTCGACGAACTCGCCGTCGACGAAGAGCCCGTAGGAGGGGGCGATGTCGACGATCGACCGCGACTCGGGGGCGGGGGCGTACTCGAAGACGCTCGAGGGCCGGTCCGGGCTGGGCGGGGTGGCCATCAGTCGACGCTCACGTGGTCGGGGCCGGAGTAGTGGCCGGTGCGGAGCTTCTGCCGCTGCAGGAGCAGGTCGTTGAGCAGGCTGGAGGCGCCGATGCGGAACCGGTCGGGGGTCAGCCAGTCGGGGCCGGCGGTCTCGTTGACCAGCACGAGGTGCTTGACGGCGTCCTTCGTCGTCCGGATGCCGCCGGCGGGCTTGACGCCGACCTGGCGGCCGGTGGCGGCGCGGAAGTCGCGGACCGCCTCGAGCATCACCAGGCAGACGGGCAGGGTCGCGGCGGGGGAGACCTTCCCGGTGGAGGTCTTGATGAAGTCGCCGCCGGCGAGCATCGCCAGCCAGGAGGCGCGGCGGACGGCGTCCAGGGTGACCAGCTCGCCGGTCTCGAGGATGACCTTGAGGTGCGCCTCCCCGCACGCCTCCTTGACCGCGACGATCTCGTCGAAGACGTCGAGGTAGCGGCCGGAGAGGAAGGCGCCGCGGTCGATGACCATGTCGATCTCGTCCGCGCCGTTGGCGACGGCGTCCCGGACGTCGGCGAGCTTGACCGCCAGGCTCGCGCGGCCGCTGGGGAAGGCGGTGGCGACGGCGGCGACGTTGATCCCGGTGCCGGCCAGGGCCTCCTTCGCGATCCCGGCGAGGTCGCCGTAGACGCAGACGGCGGCGACCGGCGGGCAGCCCGGATCGGTCGGGTCGGGACGGCGCGCCTTGGCGGCCAGCGAGCGCACCTTGCCGGGGGTGTCGGCGCCCTCGAGCGTGGTCAGGTCGACCATCGAGATGGCGGTGTCGATCGCCCACGCCTTGGACGTGGTCTTGATCGACCGGGTGCCGAGCATCGCCACGCGGGACTGGGCGCCGACCTGGTCGACACCGGGCAGGCCGTGCAGGAAGGCGCGGAAGGCGGACTCGGAGCGGGTCACGTCCGCGTACGGCGTCGGGAGCTCGCGCCGCGGCGGGGTCTCCGCCGTCAGGGCGTGCGGATCGAGCACGTGCGTCATGCGGCCATCATCCCCCGCAGGGCGTCCCGGACCGGAGCGCGGCCACCCGCCCGGGTCACGCCACTCCGGCACTCTGCGGCCAGGATCACGCCGGGGACGGCAGGAGGGGGCGGCTCACCCACCCTGCCGGTGAGTTCCGGACGTCGTGGGCGCGATCGCGCCGGCATCGTCCGGAAGACGCCCGCGGAGTGCGCTGCCGAGCAGCCACTGCCACGCGCCGGCGGCGACGAGCTGGGCGACGCTCAGCGCGGGGGAGCCGGACGTCCCGAGGACGAGGGCGGCGCCGAGTTGGGCGGCGGGGAGCAACTCCCAGCCGGTGTGGTGGCCGAGCAGCCACCGTGCCCCGGCCACGGCGGAGACGACCGCCAGCATGATCAGCGCGCCGCGGGCGGTGAGCGCCGCGTCCTCGCGGCCGTCCCAGTCCCAGGTGGCCCAGTCGTCGTCGGGCGGGCCGAACCCGTTGACGAGCAGCGGCGCGAGCACGGCGAGACAGCCGAGGACGACGGCCTGGGCGACGAGCTGCCAGCCCAGTGGCCATCCCGCTCGCCTCCGCACGGGCGCAGCATGGCGGGTCCGCGGCCGGGGGCGGGGGAGGCACACCCCCCGGGACCTGATCGCGGCCGGTCGTCGGCGGCAGACCTCCCGCTACGGTGGCGGCCGTGCAGCTGACCGTCGTCGACCACCCGCTCGCCCGTGCCCGCCTGTCGCGCATGCGGGACGAGCGGACGGACAACGCGAGCTTCCGTGCGGCCCTGCAGGACCTCACCCAGATGCTCGTCTACGAGGCCACGCGCGACCTCGCCGTCGCCGAGGAGCCGATCACCACGCCGGTCACGCGGACGACCGGCTACCGGATCGCCGCGGCGCCGCTGATCGTGCCGGTCCTGCGGGCCGGCCTGGGCATGGCCGACGTCGCCCACCAGATGCTGCCCGAGTCGCAGATGGGCTTCGTCGGCCTGGCCCGCAACGAGGTCACCTTCCAGCCGGAGGCGTACATGGCCTCGCTGCCGGAGTCCCTGGTCGACCGGCACGTGTTCGTGCTCGATCCGATGCTCGCGACCGGCGGCTCGCTGGTGCACTGCTGCGGCCTGCTCACCGGGCGCGGCGCCACGGAGATCACCGTGCTGTGCGTCCTGGCCGCACCCGAGGGGCTGCGCCGGCTGGAGGAGAGCGGTCTGCCGCTGCGGGTCTTCACCACCAGCGTCGACGAGGGCCTGAACGACAACGCCTACATCGTCCCGGGCCTCGGTGACGCGGGAGACCGCCAGTTCGGATCGGTCTGACCGTGCGCTTCGCCGTCCTGGGCACCGGCTTCTGGGCCCGGGTCGTGCACACGACCGCGCTCGCCGCGCACCCCGACGCCGAGCTGGTCGCCGTCTGGGGCCGGGACCGCGCGAAGGCCGCCGACGTCGGTGCGGAGTTCGACGTCCCCGGCACCGACGACCTGGACGCCGTCCTCGCCATGGTCGACGCGGTCTCCATCGCGCTGCCGCCGGACGTCCAGGCGCCGCTGGCCGAGCGCGCTGCGGCCGCCGGCAAGCACCTGCTGCTGGAGAAGCCGACCGGGCTGAGCCTCCCGGTCGCCGACCGGCTGGTCGCCGCGGTGCGGCAGGCCGGGGTGGCGTCGGTCGTCTTCTTCACGTTCCGCTTCCAGGAGGCGACGTCGACCTGGCTGACCCAGGCCGCGCGCACCCGCCTGGCCGGCGGGGCGGGCAGCTGGCTCGGCTCGATCGCGGGCTCGCCCTTCGCCGCGTCGCCCTGGCGGCAGGAGCACGGCGCGCTGTGGGACATCGGCCCGCACGCGCTCTCCCTGCTCGTGCCGGCACTCGGGCCGGTCGTCGCGGTCCAGGCCGCCGCGGGCCTGCGCGACACCGTGCACCTCGTGCTGCACCACCCCGGCGGCGTGGCCAGCACCGTCACCGTGTCGCACACCGTGGCGCCGATGTCCGAGGGCGTGGAGTTCTACGTGCACGGCGACGCCGGCCGGCTGGTGCTGCTGCCCCAGCTGGACGCCGCCGTCGAGTCCTTCACCGCCGCCGTCGACGAGCTGCGGGCGGCCGCGCTCACCGGCGGCGCGCACCCGGTCGACGTCTCCTTCGGCCGGGACGTCGTCGCCGTCCTCGCGGCCGCGGAGCGGGCCCTGGCCAGCGGCTGCCGGGAGACCGTCGAGACCTGACGGTCAGCGGCGGCGCCACCACAGCGCCAGGCCGGCGGCGGTGAGCAGGACCCCGACCGCGACGGCGGTCGCCACCGGCGTGGTGAGCAGGTCGGCCCAGCGGTCCAGGTGCTCGACCGAGGCGCCCGCGCCCACCTGCAGCACCGTGCTCGGCACCAGTCCCAGGGCGGTCGCCGCCAGGTAGGGGCCGGGCCGGACCGCGGCCAGGCCGGCGCCGTAGCTGACCACGGTGAAGGGCGCGGCCGGGATCAGCCGCAGCGTGAGGACGGCGCCGAAGCCGCGGGCGTCGAGGAACCGGTCGGCCCGCGCCATCCGGGGCCCGGCGAGCGCCGCGACGGCCGACCGGCCGAGCAGCCGGCCGAGAGCGAACGCACCGATCCCGCCGAGCATCCCGCCGGCCAGCGAGATCGCCAGCCCCGCGGGGAAGCCGGCGACGAGCCCGGCGAGCACCGACAGCGCCGTCCGGGGGACCGGCCCGAGCAGGGCCAGCCCGACCCCCAGAGCGAGGAGGAAGGGGCCGAGGACGGCGTTCCGGTCGAGCCAGTCCCGCGCGGAGTCGACGGCGGGCAGGTCGACGACGGCGACGAGCACGACGCCCATGGCCACCAGCGTGGCCAGGACCCCGGCCCGCACCCACGTCCCCGGGCCTCGCTGCCGGCGGGCAGCGAGGTCCCCGTTCACGTCCGGAAGACGACGAGCCGCAGCATCACGAAGTTGACCGCCGTGCCGAAGCCCTGCGAGACGGCCCACGCGAGGGTGACCCGCCAGCTGCTCTCGGGGAGGACTTCCAGCGCGAGGGCGTTGACGCCGAGGATCACGAAGAACGTCGTCCCGTAGAGCAGGGCGAAGCCGGTGGCCCGCTTCGCGCCGCCCTCGACCTGGAACGCCCACCGCCGGTTGAGCACGTAGGCGGTCGTGGTGCCGCAGAGGAAGCTCAGCGCGCGGGCCGCCGTGGTCCACAGGCCCAGGTGCAAGGAGAGCGTGTAGACCGTCAGGTCCACGACCGCCCCGAGCAGGCCGACCGCGACGAAGCGCACGAGCTGGTCGACCAGCCCGTTGCGCCGTCCCGGGGACTCGTCGGGTGCCGTCACCTGCGCTGCCCGGTGGGTCTCGTCGGCGAGCTGCGGCGTCCTGTCGTCGGGCACGCGGACCATTGTGACCACCCGGTACCGGGGATCCCGGCTCCGGCGCGACGTCGGTCCGCCCCTCCCGTCACACGCCCAACACGTCTGCCAGCGCGGCGAACGACGTCACGTTCAGCTCGGCCGCCGGGTCGGTCGCCGGCGGGGTGCGCCGCCCGCCGAACTCGTCCGGCCGGTGCACGTACGCGGTGCGCAGGCCGCGCGCCCGGGCCGCGGCGAGGTCGGAGTCGTGCGCGGCCACCATCAGCACCTGCCCGGGCTGGAGTGCGAGCAGCCGCGGGGCGGAGTCGTAGACCTCGGCGTCGGGCTTGTAGGCGCCGACGACCTCCGCCCCGAGCACGGCGTCCCACGGCAGGCCCGACCGCCGGGCGAGCGCCACCTGCAGCGCGATCCCGCCGTTGGACAACGGCGCCAGCACGAAGCGCGCCGACAGCCGCCGCAGCCCGGGGACGACGTCCGGCCACGGGTCGAGCCGGTGCCAGGCCAGCACCAGCTCGTCGCGCACGGCTCCCGGGACGTCGTCGGCGCCGTGCGCGGCGAGCACGTCGTCGAGCGTCTCGCGGTGCAGCACGTCCAGCGGCACGAACGGACGGCGGCCGCTGCGGACCTCGTCCATCGACGGCGCGTAGCGGCCCCGCCAGTCGTCGGCGAACCGCTCCGGGTCCAGGGTGCCGGCGTCGACGCGGTCGCCCACCAGCCGGGCCACCTCGCGGGCGACGCCGGCGCGCCAGTCCACGACCGTGCCGAAGACGTCGAAGACCAGCGCGCGGACGTCGATCACAGCCCCAGCGCCCCCGACATCTCCGCGCGCAGGGCGTCGAGCTCGTCGGCGCCGCGACCGCGGGCGGCGATCACCCCGGCGTCGTCGTGCACCGGGACGACGACCTCCAGGTAGGCCTTGAGCTTGGGTTCGGTGCCGCTGGGCCGGACCACGACGCGGACGCCGTCGCCGAGCAGCCGGACGGCGTCCACCGGCGGGTCCTCGTGCGCGAGGTCGGCCGCGGTGACCGGCCGCCCGAGCAGCGTGGCCGGGGGCCGGGCGCGCAGCCGCGCCATCGCGTCGGCGATGAGGGAGAGGTCCTCGACCCGCGCGGAGAGCTGGCCGGTGGCGAACAGGCCGTGCTCGCGGGCCAGTTCGTCGAGCCGGTCGAGCAGCGTGCGCCCGGTCGCCCCCAGCTCCGCGGCCAGCAGCGCGACCGCCAGCGCGGCGGACATGCCGTCCTTGTCGCGGACGACGTCCGGCGCCACGGCGTAGCCCAGCGCCTCCTCGTAGCCGAACACCAGCGGCTGCTCCCGGTCGCCCGCGCGGATGATCCACTTGAAGCCGGTGGGCGTCTCGGCGAACGGCACGCCGTGCGCTCCCGCCAGCGCGTGCAGCAGGGAGCCGCTGACCAGCGAGGCGGCGTAGGTGCCGCGCACCCCTCGGCGCAGCAGCCAGTCGGCGAGCAGGGCGCCGACCTCGTCGCCGGTGAGCTGACGGCCGTCGCAGACCACCGAGCAGCGGTCGGCGTCGGGGTCCTGCGCGATGGCGACGTCGGCCCCGGTGCGCCCGGCCAGCGCCAGCAGCAGGTCGACCGCGCCGGGCTCCTCCGGGTTCGGGAAGGTGACCGTCGGGAAGCGCGGGTCCGGTGCGTCCTGTTCGGGGACGGTCGCCGGCTCGGCGAAGCCGGCGGCGGCGAACAGGGTGCGGGTCGTGGCGGCGCCCACGCCGTGCATCGCGGTGTAGGCGATCCGCAGCGCGGCCCGGTCGGCAGGCGGCACGCGCCCGGGCTCCAGCGCCGCCAGCACCGCGGCCACGTAGTCGGCCTCGACGTCGTCGCCCAGCGTGAGCCAGTCGTCGGAGACGGGCACCTCCCGCGCCGGGCCGACGGCGGCGATCGCCGCCTCGATCTCCCGGTCGGCCGGCGGCACCAGCTGCGCGCCGTCGCCGAGGTAGACCTTGTACCCGTTGTCGTCGGGCGGGTTGTGGCTGGCGGTGACCATCACGCCGGCGGCGCAGCCCAGGTGCCGGACGGCGTAGGCGAGCACCGGCGTCGGCAGCGGCCGGGGCAGCACCTGGACGGCGAACCCCGCCGCCGACAGCACCGCCGCCGAGATCCGCGCGAACTCGTCGGAGCGGCGGCGCGCGTCGAAACCGATCACCACCCCGCCACCGGCGGAGCCGGTGCCGACGAGGTGGCGGGCGAGCCCGGCCGCCGCCCGGGTGACCACGGCGGCGTTCATCCCGGCCGGCCCGGCGCGCAGCGGGCCGCGCAGCCCGGCCGTGCCGAAGGTGAGCGGGCCGGCGAAGCGGCGGGCGAGCTCGGCGGAGTCCCCGGCCGCGACCAGCGCCTCGATCTCGGCGCGGTCGCCGGGGTGCGGGTCCCCGGCCGCCCAGGCCCGCGCCGCGTCGACGAGGCTCACGGCAGGCGGGTCACCAGCTCGACGAGGAACTGCCCCAGCCGCCCGGCGGCCTCCCGGCCGGCGGCGAGGACCTCCTGGTGGTCGAGCGCCTCCCCGGTCATGCCCGCCGCGGCGTTGGTGACCATCGACAGCCCCAGCACCTCCATGCCGGCGGCGCGGGCGGCGATGGCCTCCAGCGCCGTGGACATGCCGACCAGGTCGGCGCCCAGCCCGCGGAGCATGCGGATCTCGGCGGGCGTCTCGAAGTGCGGCCCGGGCAGGGCGGCGTAGACGCCCTCGGTCAGGGACGGGTCGACCTGCCGGGCCAGCTCGCGCAGCCGGGCCGAGTACAGGTCGGTGAGGTCGACGAAGTCGGCGCCCACCAGCGGCGAACGCGCCGTCAGGTTGAGGTGGTCGCTGATCAGGACCGGCTGGCCGACGCGGTGCTCCGGCGACAGCCCGCCGGCGGCGTTGGTGAGGACGACGGTGCGCACGCCCGCGGCCGCCGCGGTGCGCACGCCGTGGACGACCGGTGCCACCCCGCGGCCCTCGTACAGGTGGGTGCGGCCGAGGAAGAGCAGGACACGTCGCCGGCCGACCCGCACGGAGCGGACCTCGCCGCCGTGCCCGGCCACGACCGGGGCGGTGAAGCCCGGCAGCTCGTCGATGGCGACGGTGGCGTCGGCGGCACCGAAGGCCTCGGCCGCCTGGGCCCAGCCGGATCCCATGACGACGGCGGTGTCGTGGCCCTCGCCCAGCGCCGCCTCGAGGTCGTCCTTGGCCAGGCGGGCGAGCACGGAGGGATCGGGACCGGTGGACAGTTCGCTCACGCGGGGACGGTAACCCAGCGCGGGCGGGCGGACCGGCACCGATCCGGCGCCGCCGGGTCACCAGCCCGTGCGGGCGAGGAAGTCCTCCTGCAGCAGTGGCCGCACGGTCCGCATGTACGTGGCCGTGACGTGCCCGACGTCCATGTAGACGCGCACGTTGCCGATCACCGGAGGGCAGGTCGTGGCCGTGCAGAAGTAGCGGCTGCTGTCGACGAGCTGCACCCCGGCGGGGAGGGCGGGGGCCGCCTCGTCGAGCACCCCGTCCTGGTAGACGGAGTCCCGGGAGAGGGTGCAGGCCGGTGACGTGTCTCCCTCGCGCGCCATGCAGTCGGGGACGTCGTCGACGTGCCTCGGGGTGTCGCGCAGCGCGAGGACCGGCAGGCCGGCGTCGGACAGCTGCTGCCAGGCGGCGAGGTAGCCGGCCGGCAGGTACTCCGGCCCGTCCCGCTCGGTGCGGGTGCCGTTGGTGACCACGAGGTCGGGCTCCAGCGCGACGATGCGGTCGACCAGCCGGGCGCGCCAGGCCGCGCACTCGTCGTAGCCGGGGGTGCCCTCCTGGATGAACTCCGACTCGGTGGAGAGGTTGCACCCGCCCCGCAGCAGCCAGGTCAGCTGCCACGAGTGCGCCTCGGCCATCACGGCCAGCGGCGTGAGCCAGTGGGCCGCGTGCGAGTCGCCGACGACGACGAGGCGCCGCTCCGCGTCGTCCGGACCGAGCACGCACACCTCCGTCACGGCCGGGACGGGCTCGGCCGGCTCCTCGTCCGTCGCGCACGTGGCGTCGGGGAAGTCGGCCCAGTCGTCGCGGATCACGGCGAGGTCGGGCAGGGGGTCGACCCCGTCGACCCCGCCGGTGCTCACCAGGGAGCCGGTCAGGGCGACCGCGCCCGGGTAGTCCGGGTCGTCGGCCGCCGCGGCCGTCCGCGCCGCCTGCCGGTCCAGCCACTCCAGCGCGGCCAGCCCCGCGCCCGCCACCGGGAGCAGCCCCACCACGACGACGGCCAGCGCCACCACCGGTCGCCGTCCGGGCAACCGTGCGCCGGCCGGCCGCTCGACGAGGTGGTGGGTCGCCGCGGCCAGGACGACCGACAGGCCGACGATCGCGGCGGCGCCGCTGATCGACGGCTGGTCCTGACCGGTGTGGAGGAGGTAGAGCACCAGGATGGGCCAGTGCCAGAGGTACAGGCCGTAGGAGCGGACGCCCAACCACCGCGCCGGTGCCAGGCCCAGCAGCCGGTGCACGCCCCAGCGGCCGCCGGAGTCGCCCGCCACCACCACGGCCACGGCGCACGCCACCGGCCACAGCGCCTCCCAGCCGGGGAGGCGGTGGGCGCCGTCCACCAGGGCGCCGAAGGAGACGAGGGCACCGACGCCGCCCCAGCCCAGTGCCACCGCGACGCCCGGTCGCGGCCGGACGCCCGCCAGGAGCAGCGCCGCCAGGGCGCCAATGCCCAGCTCCCAGACGCGCGGCAGCGTCGAGAAGTACGCCACGGACTGGTTCTCCGCGGTCGCCACGACCGACCACGCCAGCGACGCGGCGGTGACGGCTGCCACCGACGCCACGGCGACCGGGCGGCCCCACGCCTCCCGGCCGGTGCGGCGCAGCAGCCAGGCCCCGGCCACCACCAGCACGGGCGCGGCGAGCAGGACCTGCATCTGGATGGAGAGCGACCAGAACTGCTGCAGGGGGCTGGCCATGGCGTTGGACGCGCTGTAGTCCACGGCCTCGAGCACCAGGCGCTGGTTCTCGGTGAAGGTCGCGGACGCCAGGAGGTGCGCGGCCAGCTCGCGCCAGCGGCCCTCCGGCACCACGAGGACGCCGGCGACCGCGGTGACCGCCAGGACGACCAGGGCCGGTGGCACCAGGCGGGACGTCGTCCTCACCAGCTGGGGGAGGACCCGGATGCGACCGGTGCGCCGGTGCTGGCCGGCCAGCGAGTGCACCAGGAAGAAGCCGCTCAGGACGAGGAAGACGTCGACGCCCCCGGACACCCGCCCGGTGGACACGTGGTAGCCCACGACCAGCGTCACCGCCAGCGCGCGGAGCCCGTCGACCTCGGTGCGCCGCGCCGGAGCCGCACCGACGGGCCGGCCGGCGTCGAGGGAGCGGGTCGACGTGGCGGGACGCATGACACCTCCGGTGGCGGCGGGACGAGCCCGGGTGACGGGACCCGATCGGTGAGGGCCCGGGCTCGGGCGACGGAGCGCAGGGACGGCGCGCCGCGCGGGCGCAGGTGCGGCCCCGGCCGTCGGTCCTCGTGACGGTCGGGCGCCGCGTCCGACCGGTACGAGGGTAGGTGGCGGGCCCGGGGCCGGGGCACATCCGCACCAGGGGTCACGGTCCCGGCGGGTCCACTTGAGTCGGTACCGGACGGTCCGATCCTGTCCGCATGCAGCAGATCCGGTCGGTGCAGCAGGCGGAGATCGACGGCATCCCGGCGTTCACCGCCCGCGGCCCGGCCCGCGTGACGGGCGCCCTGGTCTTCGGTGTCGGCGTCCGCGACGAGACGTACGGGACCCTCGGCGTGACCCACCTGATCGAGCACCTCGTGATGGGCTCGCTCCCGAAGTCGCACCTGGAGTGCAACGCGACCGTCGACGTCGAGTCGACGATCTTCCACGCCACCGGCCGGCCGGAGTCCGTCGCCGCCTTCCTCGCCGGGGTGTGCGCGGCCCTGTCGGACCTGCCGACCGACCGTCTGGATCTCGAGGTCGGGATCCTCCAGGCGGAGAACTGCACGGGCTCCCACCCCACCGCCGCGGCGCTCTGGGCGGCCCGGTTCCGGCTGGACGGCCCGGGCCTCGCGTACGCCGGCGGCGGGGTGCCCGAGTTCCTCGACGAGGACGCGGTGCGGGCCCACGCCCGGCGCTGGTTCGTCCGGTCCAACGCCGCGCTCGTCTGGCACGGCGACGTCCCCGAGGGGCTCCGGCTCCCGCTGCCCGCCGGCTCCCCGCCGCAGCGGTCCGTGCCCCGGGTGCGCCGGCAGGACGGGCCCGAGTGGCTGCAGGGGCCGGCCGTCGGCGCGGGCCTCCTCGTGACGGTCCCCGACGGGCTGGACGCAGCCACGGCGGTGGCCCTGGACGTGCTGCTGGAGCGGGTGCGCGACGTCGCCCGGCACGAGCGCGGCCTGAGCTACCACGCCGACCTGGAGATCGTCGACGTCGCGCCGGACCACCGCGAGACGGCGCTCCTCGTCGACGCGCGGGAGGGGCAGGAGGCCGAGGTCGCCCGCCTCGTGTGGGAGCAGTTCGAGGCGCTGTGCGCCTCCGGTCCGTCGGCGGCCGAGGTCGCGCACGCCGTCGACGGGTTCGCGGAGTTCGCCGAGGGCGGCGGCGACGAGGTCGTCCTGGCCGACCTCGTCCGGGCGGCGTCCTGCCGGGTGTTCGGACTCCGGTCCCGCCCGGCCGCCGAGAGCCTCGCCGCCTGGCGCACGGTCGAGCCCCGGGACGTCGCGGCGGCGACCCGGGCGCTGCGCCCGTCGGCGCTGCTGATGGTGCCCGAAGGCGTCGACCCGGGCCCGCTCGAGGGCGTGGGGCGCCGCTACATCTGCAACCTCGTCCGCGAGTTGCCGCAGGGCACGACCTTCCGCCCGCCGCTGCTGGCCCGGGCGCTGCACAAGGCGGCCCGGCTGCGCCTGGTCGTCACCGACGACCTCCTCGCGCACGAGGACTGCGACGGGGACGGCCACGTCATCCCCTGGGGCGAGGTCGAGGCCGCGGTGCCGGCCGCGCAGGGCGACGGGGTGTTCGTCGTCGGCAGGAACCTGTGCGGCATCGACGTCCACGAGGACGTGTACGGCCGGCGGGCCGTGGCGGCGGTCCGCGCGCGGCTGCCTCAGCACGTGTGGGTGCCCGCGCCGCGGCCGGTGCCGGAGGAGGGGGTCCTCGCCGGCCGTCCGTGACCCGGACCGCACCCCCGAGGGGCTCCAGCGGCCGCGGGCGCCGCCGGCCGCCGGCCGCCGGTCACCGTCGCGTCGCGGGGGGTGTTCGCCGGCCCGACCACCTGTCGTCGCCCCGGCTCGCGAGTGTCCGAGGACCCCTGTCCTCGAGTTCCCGGAGCACCGCGTGCCCCGTCGTCCCGTCCGCCTCCTCGCCGCTGCCGGACCCGGTCGGGGGACCGGCAGCCGTTCAGCCGGTGGAGAGTGGGCGGCGTTCTTAGACTCCGAGGGTGCAGATCCCCTTCCGGTCGTCCGAGCGCGCCAGCCTGGGCGTCGAGTGGGAGCTGCAGCTCGTCGACCGGGAGACGCGCGAGCTGAGCGCGGGCGCCGTCGACATCCTGGCCGAGCTGACCCCCGAGGGCGCCGAGGAGCCGGCCAAGGCCAAGCACGAGCTCCTCCAGTCGACCGTCGAGGTCATCACCGGTGTCTGCACCACCGTCGCGGAGGCCAAGGCCGACCTGGCCGGCACCGTCGCGGAGGTCGTCGCCGCCGCCGACCGGCGCGGCCTGGACCTCATGTGCGCCGGCACCCACCCGTTCACCGACTGGCAGACCCAGCTCATCTCGCCGAAGGAGCGTTACCTCCAGCTCGTCGAGAAGATGCAGTGGCTCGCCCGCCGGTTGCAGATCTTCGGCGTCCACGTCCACGTCGGGGTGCGGGCGCCGGAGAAGGCGATGCCGATCGTCAACGCGCTGACCCAGTACGTGCCGCACTTCCTCGCTCTGTCGGCGTCCTCGCCCTACTGGGTCGGCTGCGACACCGGCCTGGCCTCGGCGCGCAGCAAGGTCTTCGAGGCGATGCCGACCGCCGGCCTGCCGCACCAGCTCGCCGCCTGGGAGGACTTCGAGCACTACATGGAGACGCTGATCTCCACGTCGGCCATCGAGAGCGTGCGCGAGGTGTGGTGGGACATCCGCCCGCACCCGGACTTCGGGACCGTGGAGCTGCGCATCTGCGACGGCCTGCCCACGCTCGACGAGATCGGTGTGGTCGCCGCCCTCTCCCAGTGCCTGGTCGAGCAGTTCGACACCCAGCTCGACCGCGGCTACACCCTCCCCACCCCGGCGAGCTGGGTGCTGCGGGAGAACAAGTGGCGGGCGGCCCGCTACGGGCTGGACGCCGACATCGTCGTGGACGACAAGGGCACCGTCCGGCCCGTGCGGCAGGCGCTGCTCGACCTCGCCGAGGAGCTGGAGCCCACCGCGCGCCGGCTCGACTGCGCCGAGCAGCTGGCCGACATCGAGCGGGTGCTCGCCGCCGGCGCCTCGTACCAGCGGCAGCGGGCGGTCGCCGCGGCGCACGACGGTGATCTCCGCTCCGTGGTCGACGCCCTCGTCGCCGAGCGCCGGGACGGGCTCGGCGCCACCCCGGCCGACGCGGACCTGCCCGACCCGCCGGCGGACGCCCCGAACTGCGGGGGAGGGGCCACCGCATGACGTCGCTCGTCGAGCGGCTCGGGACCACGGTGGACGGGTGGACGGCGGCACACGCGCAGCAGCTCGTCGCCGTCCGCCGTCACCTGCACGCCCACCCCGAGCTGGCCTACGCGGAGTTCGAGACCACCTCCTTCCTCGAGCAGAAGCTGCGCGACGCCGGGCTGTCGCCCAAGCGGCTGCCGACCGGCACCGGCCTCGTGGTCGACGTCGGCCCGGGACCGGGCGGGGACGGGCCCGTCGTGGTGCTGCGCGGGGACATCGACGCGCTGCCGCTGCCCGACCTCAAGGAGGTCCCGTACGCCTCGACCCGCGAGGGCATGTGCCACGCGTGCGGACACGACGTGCACACGACCGTCGTCCTCGGCGCGGCGCTGGCGCTGGCCGAGCTCGACGACCTGCCGGGCACGGTCCGCTGCGTCTTCCAGCCCGCCGAGGAGACGGTGCCCGGCGGTGCCACCGAGGTGGTCGCCGCCGGCGTCCTCGACGGCGCCTCGCGGGCGTTCGCCGTGCACTGCGACCCGGCGATCCCGGTCGGCACCGTCGGGCTGCGCACCGGGGCGATCACCGCGGCCTGCGACCGGATCGACGTCGTCCTCACCGGGCCCGGCGGGCACACCGCGCGGCCGCAGCTGACCGTCGACCTGGTCGACGCCCTCGGCCGGCTCATCACCGACCTCCCGGGCCTGCTCTCCCGGCAGGTGGACCCGCGCTCGGGCATGTCGGTGGTGTGGGGCGCGGTGAGCGCCGGTGTCGCGGCCAACGCCATCCCGCAGCGCGGCCAGCTCCGCGGCACGGTGCGGGTGCTGGACCGGGACGCCTGGCAGTCCGCCGAGGAGCTGCTGCGCACGCTGGTCGAGCGGGTGGTCGCGGCCACCGGCGCCGGCGTCGAGGTCGACTACGTCCGCGGCGTCCCGCCGGTCGTCAACGACCCCCGCGCCGTCGCGCTGCTGCGGTCGGCGGCGCTGGACACGGTCGGTCCGGACGGCGTCCGGCCGACGCCGCAGAGCATGGGCGGGGAGGACTTCGGCTGGTTCGCCGACGTCCTGCCCATCGCCCTGGCCCGGCTCGGCACGCACGGCGGCGGCCCGCCCCTGGACCTGCACCGGGGCACCTTCGACGTCGACGAGCGGGCGATCGGGGTGGGCGTCCGCCTGCTCGCGCGCACCGCGCTGCACGCGCTCGTGGCCGACGTCGGGACTCCCTCGGAGGGGCGGTCCCCGGCCCCCGGGCGTCCGGCGCCGCGCGACCGCCGGTAGAAAACTCCCAGCGAACCGCCTCCTCGAGGCCCTCACGCACCGGAGCCCGATGATGAGTTCCCCCGCTCAGCCCGCCCCGGCCAAAGCCGAGCACGTCGAGGGAGGGGCCCCCGCAGAGCACGAGATCCCCGAGGACCTCGTGCTCGCCGGCGAGTTCCCCGCCGTCACCCGCGAGCAGTGGCGGGAGCTGGTCGCCGGCGTGCTGCGCAAGGCCGGCCGCGAGGACCTGCCCGAGCACGCCGAGGACGCGTTGCGCCGCACCGTGGCCACCGGCGTCACCGTCGCCCCGCTCTACACCGCCGAGGACGCGGGTGACCTGCCCACCGCGGTGGGCGTGCCCGGGCTCTCGCCGTTCGTGCGCGGAGCGCGGGCCGGGGCCGCCGGCGTCACCGCGGCCGGGGGCGCCGACACCGACGTGCCGGGGGGCTGGGACGTCCGGCAGCGGCACGCCGACCCCGACGTCGCCGCCACCCGCGAGGCGGTCCTGGCCGACCTGGAGAACGGCGTCTCCTCGCTGTGGCTGGTGCTCGGCGAGGGCGCGGTCCCGGTCGACGCGCTCGGCGAGGTGCTCACCGACGTCTACCTGGACCTCGCGCCGGTCACGGTGCAGGGCGGCGTCGCGGCCGCCGAGGCGTTCCTCGCCCTCGTCGAGGGCCGCGACGACCTCGCACCCGGCGGCTCGCTCGGCCTCGACCCGATCGGCGTGCAGGCCGCGACGGGGGAGGAGCAGGACCTCTCCGGGCTGGCCGACGTGGCCCGCCGCGCGCTGGCCCACCCGGGCCTGCGCACCGTCGTCGTCGACGGGACGGTGTGGCACGACGCCGGCGGCGGCGCCGTGGAGGAGCTCGGCTGCTCGCTGGCCGCCGGGGCCGCCTACCTGCGCGCGCTGACGGACGCGGGACTCTCGGTGGACGAGGCGTTCGGCCAGCTGGAGTTCCGCTTCGCGGCCACCGCCGACCAGTTCACGACCATCGCCGCGCTGCGCGCCGCCCGCCGGCTGTGGGACCGGGTCGGCGAGCTCTCCGGCGCCTCGCCCGACGTCCGTGGTCAGCGCCAGCACGCCGTCACCTCCTCGGTGATGACCACCCGGCGCGACCCCTGGGTCAACATGCTGCGGACGACGGTCGCCTGCTTCGCCGCGGGCGTGGGCGGCGCCGACGTCGTCACCGTGCAGCCGTTCGACGCCGCGCTCGGCCTGCCCGACGCGTTCTCCCGCCGGATCGCCCGCAACACCCAGAGCCTGCTCGTCGAGGAGGGCTCGCTGGCCCGCGTGCTCGACCCCGCCGGCGGCTCCTGGTACGTCGAGTCGCTCACCGAGGAGCTCGCCCAGGCCGCCTGGGCGTGGTTCACCGAGATCGAGCGCGCCGGCGGCATCGTCCGCGCCCTCGCCGACGGGCTGGTCCGCGACCGGCTGGCCGCGGCCTGGGAGGACCGGCGGAAGCGGCTGGCCAAGCGCTCCGACGCGATCACCGGGGTCAGCGAGTTCCCGAACCTGACCGAGAAGCTGCCGCAGCGGAAGCCGGCCGCCGAGGTCCTGCCGGCCACCGGCGCCGGGCTGCCCCGGGTGCGCGCGGCGCAGGACTTCGAGGAGCTGCGCGACCGCGCCGACGCGGCGGCGTCGAGGCCTCGCGTCTACCTGGCCACCATCGGCGCCGAGGCACGGCACACCGCCCGCGCCTCCTTCGCGGCCAACCTCTTCCAGGCCGGCGGCCTGGAGACCCCCGCCGCGGACGGCGCCTCCGGCCTCGCGGACGCGGGCACCACGGTGGCCTGCATCTGCGGCACCGACAAGGACTACGCGGAGTCGGCGGTCACCCTGGCCGCGGACCTGCGGGCCGCCGGCGCCACGTCGGTGTGGCTCGCGGGCCGGCCGTCGCTGGATGTCGACGGCGTGGACGGGTACGTGTACGCCGGATGCGACGCGCTCGAGGTCCTGCGCGCCGCCCACGAGCAGCTGGGAGTGCCGGCATGAGCCAGATCCCCGACTTCGGCTCCGCGGAGCTGGGCCGCCCGGCGGCGCACGTCTCCCCGGACGACTGGGCCAAGCGCTACGAGGAGGCCACCGGGCGCAGCGTCGCCGAGGCCACCTGGCACACGCCCGAGGGCATCGACGTCCCGCCGCTGTTCACCCCCGCCGACCTGGCCGGGGTGGACTTCCTGTCGACCTTCCCGGGCCTCCCGCCGTTCCTGCGCGGGCCCTACCCGACGATGTACACCACCCAGCCGTGGACGGTCCGCCAGTACGCGGGCTTCTCCACCGCCGCGCAGTCCAACGCCTTCTACCGGCGCAACCTCGCCGCGGGGCAGAAGGGCCTGTCGGTCGCCTTCGACCTCGCGACCCACCGCGGCTACGACTCCGACCACCCGCGGGTGCCGGGCGACGTCGGCATGGCCGGCGTCGCCATCGACTCGATCCTGGACATGCGGCAGCTGTTCGACGGCATCCCGCTGGACCGGATGAGCGTCTCGATGACCATGAACGGCGCGGTGCTGCCGGTGCTGGCGCTCTACGTCGTCGCCGCCGAGGAGCAGGGCGTGCAGCCGGCCGCACTCCAGGGGACCATCCAGAACGACATCCTCAAGGAGTTCATGGTCCGCAACACCTACATCTACCCGCCGGCGCCGTCGCTGCAGATCATCAGCGACATCTTCGCGTTCACCGCGCAGGAGATGCCGCGGTTCAACTCCATCTCGATCTCCGGGTACCACATCCAGGAGGCCGGGGCGACGGCCGACCTGGAGCTGGCGTACACGCTGGCCGACGGCGTGGAGTACCTGAAGGCCGGCCAGGACGCCGGGATGGACGTCGACACGTTCGCCCCGCGGCTGAGCTTCTTCTGGGCGATCGGCATGAACTTCTTCATGGAGGTCGCCAAGATGCGGGCCGGGCGCCTGCTGTGGGCGAAGCTGGTGAAGCAGGCCGGCGGGAAGAGCGCCAAGTCGCTGTCGCTGCGCACCCACTCGCAGACCTCGGGCTGGTCGCTGACCGCGCAGGACGTCTACAACAACGTCGTCCGGACCTGCCTGGAGGCGATGGCCGCCACCCAGGGGCACACCCAGTCGCTGCACACCAACGCCCTCGACGAGGCGCTGGCCCTGCCCACCGACTTCTCCGCCCGCATCGCCCGCAACACCCAGCTGCTGCTGCAGCAGGAGTCGGGCACGACCCGGGTCGCCGACCCGTGGGGCGGCTCGGCCTACGTCGAGAGGCTGACCTACGACCTGGCCCGCCGGGCGTGGGCGCACATCGAGGAGGTCCGCGAGCACGGCGGCATGACGCGGGCCATCGACGACGGCATCCCCAAGATGCGCATCGAGGAGGCCGCGGCGCGGACCCAGGCGCGCATCGACTCCGGCCGCCAGCCGGTCATCGGCGTGAACAAGTACCGGGTGGACGCCGACGAGGCGATCGAGGTCCTGCGCGTCGACAACGCCCAGGTGCTGGCCGAGCAGACCGCCAAGCTCGAGCGGCTGCGCGCCGACCGCGACGAGCCGGCCACCCGCGAGGCGCTGTCCCGGCTGACCGACGCCGCGCGCGCCGCCGCCGAGGGCCGCCGCGGCAACGAGCTGGACACCAACCTGCTCAAGCTGTCGATCGACGCCGCCCGCGCGAAGGCCACGGTGGGGGAGATCTCCGACGCACTGGAGGCCGTCTACGGGCGGCACCAGGCGCAGATCCGCACCATCTCCGGTGTGTACCGCGACGAGGCAGGCAGCTCCGGGCCGGTGGAGGAGACCCGCGGCATGGCCGAGGCGTTCGAGGAGGCCGAGGGGCGTCGCCCGCGGATCCTGGTCGCCAAGATGGGCCAGGACGGCCACGACCGCGGCCAGAAGGTCATCGCGACCGCGTTCGCCGACCTCGGCTTCGACGTGGACGTCGGTCCGCTGTTCCAGACGCCGGAGGAGGTCGCCCGGCAGGCGGTGGAGGCCGACGTGCACGTCGTCGGCGTCTCGTCGCTGGCCGCCGGCCACCTCACCCTGGTGCCGGCGCTGCGCGAGGCGCTGGCCGAGCTGGGCGCCGACGACGTCGTCGTCGTGGTCGGCGGGGTCATCCCGCCCGACGACGTGCCGACGCTGAAGGAGATGGGCGCCGCCGCGGTGTTCCTGCCCGGCACGGTCATCGCCGAGGCGGCCCAGGACCTGCTCAGGACGCTGTCGGAGCGGCTCGGCCACTGATGTCCTCCTGATGGCAGAGGTCGACGTCCCGGCGCTGGCCGAGGGGGTCCTCGCCGGGAACCGGCGGTCGATGGCGCGTGCCATCACGCTGGTGGAGTCCCGGCGGGCGGACCACCGTGAGCGCGCCCAGGAACTCCTGGTCGAGCTGCTGCCGCACGCCGGCGGCGCCCGGCGGGTGGGGATCAGCGGCGTGCCCGGGGTGGGCAAGTCCACCTTCATCGACCAGCTCGGCGTGACCCTGACCGCCTCCGGGTCGAGGGTGGCCGTGCTCGCCGTCGACCCGTCGTCGGCGCGTTCGGGCGGGTCGATCCTGGGGGACAAGACGCGCATGCAGCGGCTGTCGGTCGACGAGCGCGCCTTCGTCCGGCCCTCGCCGACGGCGGGCACGCTCGGCGGGGTGGCCCAGGCGACCCGCGAGTCGATGGTCGTGGTGGAGGCGGCGGGCTACGACGTCGTCCTGGTCGAGACCGTCGGTGTCGGGCAGTCGGAGGTGACCGTCGCGGAGATGGTCGACTCGTTCCTGTTCCTGACCCTGGGCCGCACCGGCGACCAGCTGCAGGGGATCAAGCGCGGCATCCTGGAGATCGCCGACGTCATCGCCGTCAACAAGGCCGACGGGCCCGGCGCGGCCGACGCCCGGAAGGCCGCCCGCGAGCTGGCCGGCGCCATCCGCATGCTCCGTGGATCAGGGGCAGGGGGACCCGGCGAGGACTGGGACGTGCCGGTCATGACCTGCGCCGGGCTCACCGGTGAGGGCCTGGACGAGGTGTGGGCGAAGCTGGTCGAGCACCAGGAGCGCGCCAGGGCGTCCGGTGCGTTCGACGAGCGCCGCCGCACCCAGCAGGTCCGCTGGACCTGGCAGCTGGTGCGCAGCGGCCTCGAGCACCGGCTGCGCGCCCATCCGCGGGTGCGGTCCCGCGCACCGGAGCTGGAGCGTGCCGTGCTGGCCGGCGAGGCCACCCCCGCGGTCGCGGCGCAGGAGCTGCTGGAGCTCTTCCTCGCCGAGCCCGGCCGCGACGCCGACGCCCCACCGACGCCTGCCCCGTGACGGTGCCGGCGGGCGGCCTCCCGGTCGCCGCTGACCTCCCGGAGCCGGCGTTCGTCGTCCGCGTCATCGCGCGGCGCCCGCGGCCGCGGGCGGCCCTGGTGGCGGCGGCCGTGCTCGGGACGGCGGCCACGACCTACCTGGCACTGGCGGGCACCCTCCTGGGCCAGACGCGGGTGGCCGAGGACCTCTGGTTCTTCGAGCTGTCGGGGCTGTCCCCGGAGGGACTGGGGGAGCCCGCGGCGTACACGCTGGCCGGGGTCTCGGTCGCCGCGCTGATCGGTGCCTGGCTGCTGCTGGGCCGGGCGGTGGGCCTCGGGGCGCGCGCCCCGGTCGTGTTCCTCGTCGCCGCGCTGTGGGCGCTCCCGCTGCTGGCCGGCCCGCCGCTGTTCAGCCCGGACGCCTACCACTACGCGGCGATCGGCTCGGCGATCCAGCACGACGTCGACCCGTTCGTCGACGGGCCGGCCGCCGCCGGGGACGTCGAGGGCACCCGGGGAGCCGAGCCGTTCTGGGACCGGACGCCGACGCCGTACAGCCCGCCGTTCGTCGTCCTGCTGGCCTGGATCTCCTCGCTGGCCGACGAGGACCTGCACACGGTCCTCGTGGTGCTGCGCGTGCTCACGGTGCTCGGCTGGGTGCTGCTGGGTGGGCTGGTCGTGCGGCTGGCCCGCCGCTGCGGCGTGGACCCCGCCCACGCCGCCTGGCTGGCCGTCGCCAACCCCCTGCTGCTGGTGCACGCGGTGTCCGGGCTGCACAACGACGCCCTGATGACCGTGCTGGCGGTGGCGGGGCTGGCCGCCGCCCTGGCCCGCCGTCCGTACCTCGGCGTCGCGCTGCTGGTCGCGGCAGCGTGCGTGAAGGTCACGGCCCTGGCGCTGATCCCGGTCGTCGTCCTGTCCGCCGCCTGGCGGATGCCGACCCGGCCGGCGCAGCTGCGCGTGCTCGCCGGGACGGCGGCACTCGGCGCCGGCGGCTTCGCGCTGGCGGTCACGGTGTGCGGCTACGGGTGGCGGTGGGTGGGGAACCTGTCCGTGCCCGGGAAGACGGTGGAACCGCTCTCCCCGCCGACGGCGCTGGCGTTCCTCGTCGACCCCTCGGACCCGCCGCTGGACCTCGTGCGGGGGGTGGCGCTGGCTCTCGGCGTCGCCGTCTCGGCCTTCCTGCTGACCCGGCTGCCCCGGTGGGGCGTCGTGCGGGTCGCCGCCTGGATCTGGCTGGCGGTCCTGCTCTCCGGAGCCTCGCTGTGGCCCTGGTACCTGATGCCCGCCACGGTGCTCCTGGCGCTGACCGGCCGGCGCGGGCACACCCGGCTCGTGGTCGGCTGGTCGGTGGCCGGGCTCTTCCTGGCCCTCCCGGGGGGACGGGCGACGCTGTCGCTCATCGAGCGGCCGTGGGTGGACGCGGGCGTCCTGCTGGTCCTGGCCGGTGTCGCCGCGTTCGCCGTGCGGTCCCGGCTCCGTCAGACGCCGGAGGAGCGGCACTCCCTGGCGCGCAGCTCGGCGACGTAGTCGTCGGGCGCGCCCGCGGCCTGCGCACCGTCGGCGAGGGTGCCCAGGTACCGGGCCGAGGGCAGCCCGCCCTCGAAGGCGTCCAGGGCGTAGACGTAGGCCACCACGTCGCCGGCCAGCGTGTGCACCCGCAGGTTGAGCTTGCGGTACAGGCCCAGGTCGGCGCCCTCCCACGCGTCCAGCGCCGCCTCGTCGGCCTCGGTGAGGTCGTAGAGCGCCACGAACACGCCGGTCGACTCCCGGTCGTCGGCCGGCACCAGGGTCGCCAGCGCGCCCTCCCAGCCGAACTCCTCCGCCCCGAACGTCAACCGCCAGCCGCGGATCCAGCCGGTGCCGGTGTGGGGGGAGGAGGGGCAGCGCCGCAGCATCTGCGCCGGGTCCATGTTGGATCCGTACGCGGCGTAGAGGCCCATCGCGCCCGAGCGTACGGCGGGTGTGGCGGGCCCGACCCGTGAGGATGCCGACACCACGGGTGCCCAGCGGGGACAATGGGGCCAACCCGTCGACGGGGCACGCCCACGAGCAGCACAGGAGCACAGCCCATGACCCGCATCGTCATCATCGGCGGCGGCCCGGCCGGCTACGAGGCCGCGCTGGTCGGCGCCTCCCTGGGTGCGGAGGTCATCGTCGTCGAGCGCGACGGCGTCGGCGGCGCCAGCGTCCTCACCGACTGCGTGCCCTCCAAGGCGCTCATCGCCTCGGCCGGGGCGATGACCAGCGTCCGGGACTCCGCGGCCCTGGGCGTGCTGGGCAGCGACCTGCGCACCGCCGGCATGGACCTCGCCGCGGTCAACCACCGGGTGAAGGGCCTCGCGGTCGCGCAGTCCGCCGACATCCACGCCCGGCTCAGCGCCGAGGGCGTGCGCATCCTCGCCGGGCAGGGCCGGCTGGCCGACGAGGTCCGCGGCCTGGTCGAGCACCGCGTCGAGGTGCTCGACCGCGAGGGCGCGGTCAGCACGGTGCTCGAGTGCGACGTCGTCCTCATCGCCACGGGCGCGGACCCCCGGGTGCTGGCCGGAGCCGAGCCCGACCACGAGCGGATCCTCGACTGGCGCGACGTCTACGAGCTCGAGGAGATGCCCGAGCACCTCGTCGTCGTCGGCTCCGGCGTCACGGGCGCCGAGTTCGCCTCCGGCTACCTGGAGGCCGGTGTCCCCGTCACCCTGGTGTCCTCCCGCGACCGCGTGCTGCCGGGCGAGGACGCCGACGCCGCCGAGGTGCTCGAGCAGGTCTTCCAGTCCCGCGGCGGCCGGATCGCCCAGCGCGGGCGCGCGGCCACGGTGGAGCGGACCGAGAAGGGCGTGCTCGTCACCCTCACCGACGGGCGGACCGTCGAGGGCTCGCACGCGCTGATGACCGTCGGCACCGTGCCCAACACCTCCGGACTGAACCTGGAGCAGTGCGGCGTGCGGCTCAGCGAGAGCGGCCACGTCGTCGTCGACCGGGTGTCGCGGACGTCGGTGCCCGGCATCTACGCCGCCGGCGACGTCACCGGCGTCTTCCAGCTGGCCAGCGTCGCGGCGATGCAGGGCCGGATCGCGATGTGGCACGCGCTGGGCGAGGCCGTGCAGCCCATCCGGCTCAAGACGGTCGCGGCCAACGTCTTCACGCACCCGGAGATCGCTACGGTCGGCGTGCAGGAGGGCGCGTTCCCCGAGGGGATGCCGCTGGACGTCGTCCGGCTCCCGCTGGCCACCAACGCCCGCGCCAAGATGGCCGACATGCAGGACGGCTTCGTGAAGCTGTTCGCCCGCAGGGCCACCGGCGTCGTCGTGGGCGGCGTCGTGGTCGCCCCCGGCGCCTCGGAGCTCGTGCTGCCGATCGCGCTCGCGGTGACGAAGGGGCTGACGGTCTCCGACCTCGCGCAGACCTTCGCGATCTACCCGTCGCTGTCGGGCTCGATCACCGAGGCCGGACGCCGGCTGATGGGGGCCGACGCCCTCGCCTGAGGAAGGACCCCGTCCTCCTCACCCCCTCGCAGGCTCGGGGCGAGCCTCTGGACGGGGCCACCGTGCACCGCGGGAACACTGCGACACCTGTGACGGGGATTCGGGTCGACATCGCCGATCCGGTGCCGACCCGCGCGCGGGCCGCCGATGGAGCAGGAGATGTCCTCCCTCCCCGCCGCCGGCCGCCGCCCCCGCCGCCTGCTGCCGCTGCTCGCGGTCGCCGCCGCTGCCCTCGCGCCGCTCGTGGTGACCGCGCCCGCGGCCGCCGACGACACCGTCGTCCCGGTCACCGTCGTCGGCGAGCTGGTCCAGGCCTGGCCGGAGGAGGCGCCGTCGGCCGGCCACGTGCACGCCGAGGCCGGGCCGCTGAGCTGGGTCGAGACCGCCGAGGGCGAGGCCGTTCCGGTCTCCACCGAGGACGTCGCCGGGCTGCCGGTGGGCGCCACCGTCGAGCTCACCCTGGGCGGGGCCGCCGACGAGTCGCACGACGAGGTCGGGGGAGCGGACGACGCCCGCGCCGTGCTGGCCGGCGAGGTGCTCGACGCGGCCCCCGTCGCGGCGGCCACCCCCAGCAACGGCGTCACCGTCGTCCGGGTCGTGCCCGCCGGCGGCGTCGAGGACGGCACCGGCATCACGGCGCTGGTCGCGGCGATCGACGGTCCGGTGGCCGGCTTCTGGGCGCGGCAGACCGGTGGCGCGGTGCGCTTCGGCGTCACCTCCGCCCACCCCGACTGGGTCGCCACCGCGGCCGGCTGCGACGACCCCCGGGCGATGTGGGCCGAGGCCGCGGCCGCCGCCGGGTTCCAGCCCGGACCGGGCCGGCACCTCGTCGTCTACGTCAGCAGCCGGCCGGCCGACCTGCCGGGCTGCGCCACCGCGCTCGGCCAGCTCGGCACCGGCCCGGGCGCCGGTGGCCGGGTCTACGTCCGCACCGTGCTGCCGTCGCTCATCGCCCACGAGCTGGGCCACAACATGGGCCTCGGCCACTCGTCGGGCCGGCAGTGCGACGGCGCGGTCGAGACCGGCACCTGCCGGACCGCCGCCTACCGCGACTACTACGACGTCATGGGTGCCTCCTGGGAGCAGCTGGGCTCGCTGAACGCGGTCCAGGCGGACCGGCTCGGCGTCCTGCCGGCCGCCGACCAGCAGGCCCTGGCCGTCGGCGACCCGGCCACCACCGTCTCCCTCGCCCCGCTGAGCGCGGCGGGCGGCACGCGGGCGCTGCGGCTGACCGCCTCGGACGGCGCCGTCTACTGGCTGGAGCACCGGGCGGCAGGCGGGCAGGACGGCTGGCTCGCCGGCGCCGGCAACCGGTTCGGCCTGGACACCGGCGTGCTGCTGCACCGCGCCGGCGACGCCACCGACACGGCGCTGCTGCTCGACGGCACGCCCGCCCCCGCGGCGGGGTGGGACGGCGACCTGCAGGCCGCCCTCCCGCTCGGCGTCCCGGTCGCGGTGGGCGGCGGGGCCTTCACCGTCACCGTCCAGACCGTCGCCGGCAGCGGCGCGACGCTGCTGGTCCAGCCCGCCGCCCGCGCCGTCCCCGCGCCGCCGGCCGGGACGGGCACCGGCGCGGCCCCCGACGTGCTGCCGGGCGTCGCGTCCGGGACCGGAGCCGCCCGTGCCGCCGGGACCGGAGCCGCCGGCACCGCCGGCACCGCCGGAACCGGTGCGGCCGACGCGACCGCCGCCGTCCCCGCGGCGGAGCCGGCCGGGCAGGCCGCGGTCGCGGCTCCCGGCACGGTGGACACCCGGGCGGACGTCGACCCCGCCCCTGCACTCGAGGCCCGGTCCCAGACCTCCTCGGCGGTGTGGCTGCTGCCGCTGGTGACGGGTCTGGCCGTCACGGGCACCTTCCTCGCCGGCTGGCGGGCCGTGCGCCGGCTGCGGGCCGCGCGTCCCTGAGCGGGCGCCGGGGTCAACCCGGACCGGGCGGCTGCCGATACGGACGTAGTCCCCGGGATCAGGAGTGCTCGTGCGCGAACGTCGTCTCCCGCCCCGGCGGGCGCTCCTGCTCGGACTGGCGGCGGCCCTCGCCGTGCCCGTGCTGGGCTCTCCGTCGCCGGTGTCGGCGGACGACGGCCCGGCGCCCGGCGAGACGATCGTCGGGGAGCTGGTGCAGGGGTACGCCGACCCGGGACCCGAGGACGTCGAACACGGGGACCACGCCGATCCGGGCCTGCTGAGCTGGGTCCGCACCGCTCCCGGGGAGTCGGTGCGGGTGCCCACCGAGGACCTCGGCGAGGCGACGGTCGGCGACACCGTCGAGGTCACGCTCGGCGGAGAGGTCCACGACGAGGCCGCCGCTGCGGGTCTCGAACCGGCGGTGGAGGTGTCGGAGGCGCAGGTCCTCAGGGAGGCGCCCGCCCCGGTGGCGCCGGCCGGCGCACCGGTCGACCACCCGGTCACCGTGGTGATGGTGCAGCCCGCGGGTGCCGTGCGGGACGGCGCCACGCTGGCCGGCGTGCTGGCGGCGGTGAACGGGCCGGTCGCCGACTTCTGGGCGGAACAGACCGACGGCGCGGTCCGGTTCCGGGCGGTCGCCGGTGGGGACTGGGCGACCTCGTCGTTCGCCTGCGACGACCCCGTGGCGCTGTGGAACGAGGCGGCACGCCGAGCCGGATGGGTCCAGGGAGCCGGCCGGCACCTGCTGCTCTACGTGCCGGCGGGATCACCCGGCTGCTCCTACGGGCTGGGCAGCGTGGGCACCGGTACCGGTTCGGGCGGCGTCGCGTACGTCCAGGCGACCGCGACGTCGGTCATCGCCCACGAGTTCGGGCACAACCTCGGGCTGGGCCACAGCTCGCTGCTGCACTGCGAGTCCGCCGTGGACGCCGGCGTCTGCGGCATCCGCCCCTACTACGACATGTACGACGTCATGGGCGTCTCCTGGGACCGCGTCGGCTCGCTGAGCGCACCGCACGCCGCGCTCCTCCGCGTCTCCCCGTCCGGCTCGACCCCCGGGGTGGCGGCGGGAGCCGGGTCCACGCAGGTGTTCCTCTCGCCGGTGGGCGCGCGGGCCGGCACGCGCGCCCTGCAGCTGACCGATGCGGACGGCGAGGCGTACTGGCTCGAGTACCGGTCGGCGACCGGCCGCGACGCCTGGCTCGGTTCCCCCGGCTCCGCCGGCCTCCAGACCGGCGTGCTGCTGCGGCGGAGCGTCGACGACTCCGGCGACACCGCGCTGCTCCTGGACGCCAGCCCGTCCGCGCAGAGCCAGTGGGCCGGCGACCGGGCCGCGGCCCTGCCCACCGGCGGAACGGTGACGTTCGGGGACGCGGCGTTCCGCGTGACCGTCCACCAGGTGACGGGAGCCGGTGCCTGCGTCGAGGTGGCGACCGGCACCGCCCAGCACCCGATGCAGGTCGCCGGGCAGCGGTTGAGCCCGGTCCTCGGTGCCGCCACCAGCGGCCGGCTGTGCGGGCTGCGCGACGGCGGCGCCTACCAGCTGTTCCAGCGCGGGGCGGTGTACTGGTCGCCCGGCTCCGGGGCGTGGGGAGTGCTGGGCGCGATCAGCGTGCGGTGGGGCGCCCTCGGCTGGGAGGCCGGCCGGCTGGGCTACCCGACGTCCGACGAGCAGTGCGGCCTGCGGGACGCCGGTTGCCGGCAGCAGTTCCAGCGCGGAGCGGTGTCCTGGTCCACGGCGACCGGTGCCTGGATGGTCACCGGCGCGATCGGCGCGAGGTGGACCGCGCTGGGCGCCGAGGGTGGATCGCTGGGCTACCCGCTGTCCGACGAGCGCTGCGGGCTGCCCGGGGGCGGCTGCTACCAGCTGTTCCAGGGCGGCGCCGTCTACTGGTCGCCGGGCACGGGCGCGCACGCGGTGTCCGGGGCGCTGGCCCAGCGGTGGGCGCAGCTGGGCTGGGAGGCCGGACGGATGGGCTACCCCCTCACCGACCCGGACTGCTCGGCGTCCGGCTGCTCCCAGCTGTTCCAGGGCGGCTGGCTGACCGGCGGGGGGGCGACGGCGGTGCACATCGTGTTCGGTGGCATCCGGGAACGCTGGGAGGCCACCGGCTCCGCCGGCGGTGCGCTCGGCCACCCGACGGGCGACGAGG
Organism: Trujillonella endophytica; assembly: GCF_019799905.1. Lineage (GTDB taxonomy): Bacteria > Actinomycetota > Actinomycetes > Mycobacteriales > Geodermatophilaceae > Trujillonella > Trujillonella endophyticus_A. The sequence continues at coordinate 927,790 of NZ_JABGCI010000001.1, forward strand.
TGTGCGGGCTCCGGGACCGCGGCTGCTACCAGCTGTTCCAGCGCGGCTCGGTCTACTGGTCCCCGGCCACCGGCGCGCGGATGCTGTCCGGGGCCATCAACGCCCGGTGGGCGGCGCTGGGCTGGGAACGCGGCGCGCTCGGCTACCCCGTCACCGACCCGGTGTGCGGCCTGCCCGACGGCGGCTGCCGGCAGGACTTCCAGTTCGGCACCCTGGTCGGGAGCGCGTCCGCACCGGTGAGGTGGGTGCTGGGCGGGATCCGCGACCGGTGGCTCGCCTCCGGCGGGGCCGCGGGGCCGTTGGGCCACCCGACCACCGACGAGATCTGCGGTCTGCGGGACCGGGGCTGCTACCAGCTGTTCCAGCGCGGCTCGGTCTACTGGTCGGCGGCCACCGGGGCGCACGCGCTCACCGGTGACTTCGGCCCGCGGTGGGCAGCGCAGGGCTGGGAGAACGGGCCGCTGGGCTACCCGACCGGTGAGGCGGTGCGCGCCGCGGACGGCACGTGGTCCCAGCAGTTCGAGCGGGGCACGATCCGCAGCAGCTGAGGGACGAGCGGCGCGGTGTGCACGACTGCCCCCGCTCGGGTCCCGCCGGGACCGCCGGGTGCCGATACAGCTCGCGAGCCCCGCCGCCCGAGGGAGAAGAGACCGTGCCCGTGCTCCACCGCCCGCTCGTCCTGCGAGTGGTCGTCGTCCTCGCCGTCGCGCTGGCGTCCGTCCTCACCGTGTCGGGACCCGCGAGGGCCATCGACGCAACGGTGGCCGCCGAGGCGATCGCGGCCAGGTACGCACACCTGGGTGGGCCGGGCGGCGCCCTCGGCGCGGCGACCAACACGGTGGGCTGCACGTGGGAGCAGGACGGCTGCTTCCAGCACTTCGAGAACGCGCAGCTGTTCTGGTTCCCCGACACCGGCGTGCACGTGGTGCCCCACGGCCCGGTGGGTCGGCGCTTCTGGCAGGAGCGGTTCGTCACCGGTCACCCGCTCGGGGACGGCGCGTGCGGGCTGACGGACGGCGGCTGCTTCCAGAACTACCAGCGCGCGTCGATCTTCTCCAGCAACAGCGGCGGCACCCACGCGGTGTGGGGTGCGATCCGGGCCTGGTGGTGGGCGCACGGCTCGGAGACCGGCGTGGCCGGGTACCCCACCACCGAGGAGATCTGCGGACTGCGCGGCGGCGGCTGCTACCAGGGCTTCACGAGGGGCACCGTGTACTGGTCGCCGGCCAGCGGAGCCCAGCTCGTGACCGGCGGGCCTATCGCGAGCCGGTGGGCGGCACTGCGCTGGGAGGCCGGCCGGCTCGGCTATCCGACCTCCGGTCACACGTGCGGTCTGCGGGACGGCGGCTGCTACCAGCTGTTCCAGAGCGGGGCGATCTACTCGTCGCCGGCCTGGGGCGCCGCGATGGTCACCGGCGCGATCGGGCAGCGGTGGGCGGCACAGGGCTGGGAGTCCGGCCGGCTGGGGTACCCGAGGGCCGACGAGGTCTGCGGTCTGCGCGACGGCGGCTGCTACCAGGCGTTCCAGAACGGTGCGATCTACTGGTCGCCCGCCTCGGGGGCCCAGGTCGTCCTCGGCGGCGCCATCGGCCAGCGCTGGGGGGCACACACCTGGGAGGCCGGTCGACTGGGCTACCCGGTGACGGAGGAGCGGTGCGGCCTGCGCCTGGGCGGCTGCTTCCAGGTGTTCCAGCACGGTTCCGTGTACTGGATGCCGCTGACCGGCGCCTGGCCCGTGTGGGGCACGGTCCGCGACCGCTGGGCCGCACAGGGCTGGGAGACCGGCCGGCTCGGCTATCCCGTGGCGGACCCGGTCTGCGCGCCGAACCAGTGGGGGACCCACCTCGGGGGCATGTGCGAGCAGCGATTCCAGGGCGGGACCCTCGACTCCTACCACCACGTGCCCTAGACGACGAGGGGCCCGGCACCGCGAGCGCGGTGCCGGGCCCCTCGTGCGAGCGGTGGACTACTCGGCGTCGGCGATCGTGCAGATGACGGCGCCGCTGGTGACGGTGGCGCCGACCTCGGCGGACAGGCCGGTCACGGTGCCCGCCTTGTGCGCGGTGATGGGCTGCTCCATCTTCATCGCCTCGAGGACGACGACCAGGTCACCGGCCGCGACGGTGGCGCCGTCCTCGACCGCGACCTTGACGATCGTGCCCTGCATCGGGGAGGTCAGGGAGTCGCCCGACGCCGCGGACCCGCCGGAGCCGCCGCCGCGCTTGCGCGGCTTGGCGCCACCACCGGCGGCTCCGCCGCTCCCGCCCACCCCACCGCCGCCGGCCGCCAGGCCCGCGGGCAGGGAGACCTCGAGCCGGCGCCCGCCGACCTCGACGACGACGGTCTGCCGCGGCTCGGCCTCCGCGCCCTCACCGGGGGCGGCGGAGTACGGCGGGACCTGGTTGTCCCACTCCGTCTCGATCCAGCGGGTGTGCACCGTGAACGGCTCGGTGGTGAACGCCTCGTCGCGGACGACGGCGCGGTGGAAGGGGATGACGGTCGGCATGCCCTCGACGACCAGCTCGTCCAGCGCGCGCCGGGCCCGGGCGAGCGCCTCCTCGCGGCTGGCGCCGGTCACGATCAGCTTGGCCAGCATCGAGTCGAACGCGCCGGCGACCTCGCCGCCGGTCTCCACGCCGGAGTCCCAGCGCACGCCAGGACCCTGCGGGATCTCCAGCCGCTCCACCGGACCGGGGGCCGGCATGAAGTTGCGGCCGGCGTCCTCGGCGTTGATCCGGAACTCGATGCTGTGCCCGCGCGGCGTCGGGTCCTCGGTGATCTCCAGGGGCAGGCCCTCGGCGATCCGGAACTGCTCGCGGACCAGGTCCAGGCCGCTGGTCTCCTCGCTGACCGGGTGCTCCACCTGCAGGCGGGTGTTGACCTCGAGGAAGGAGATCGAGCCGTCGGCACCGACGAGGTACTCCACGGTGCCGGCGCCGTGGTAGCCGGCCTCCTTGCAGATGGCCTTGGCGGAGGAGTGGATGCGGGCGCGCTGGTCGTCGGTGAGGAACGGCGCGGGCGCCTCCTCGACCAGCTTCTGGTTGCGCCGCTGCAGGGAGCAGTCGCGGGTGCCGACGACGATCACGTTGCCGTGGGTGTCGGCGAGGACCTGCGCCTCGACGTGCCGGGGCTTGTCGAGGAACCGCTCGACGAAGCACTCGCCGCGGCCGAAGGCCGAGACCGCCTCGCGGACGGCGGAGTCGAACAGCTCGGGGATCTCCTCGATGGTGCGGGCCACCTTGAGCCCGCGCCCGCCGCCGCCGAACGCGGCCTTGATGGCGACCGGGAGACCGTGCTCCTCGGCGAACGCGACGACCTCGTCGGCGCCGCCGACGGGGTCCTTGGTGCCCGGGACCAGCGGAGCGCCGGCGCGCGTGGCGATGTGCCGGGCGGCGACCTTGTCACCGAGGTCGATGATCGCCTGAGGCGAGGGGCCGATCCAGGTGAGCCCGGCGTCGATCACGGCCCGGGCGAAGTCGGCGTTCTCGGAGAGGAAGCCGTAGCCGGGGTGGACGGCGTCGGCGCCGGACTGCTTCGCCGCGTCGAGGATCTTGTCGATCACCAGGTAGGAGTCGCCCGGGGTCGTCCCGCCGAGGGCGAATGCCTCGTCGGCGGTGCGGACGTGCAGGGCGTCCCGGTCGGGCTCGGCGTAGACCGCGACGCTCGTGAGTCCCGCGTCCTTGCAGGCGCGGGCGACCCGGACGGCGATCTCCCCCCGGTTGGCGATCAGGACCTTCTGCACCGTGTCTCCTCCGCATGGCCGGCTGCCGCGTGGTCGTTCGTCCCGCGCGGCAGATCGGTCGGACTCTAGCCAGCGGCTCCGCGGGCTCCGGAGTGAGGGCGGGCGGGAGCGTGCCCGCGACGGTCGCGGCTCAGCGGCCGCAGTCGACCTCGAGCTCGACCCGGCCGATGGTCTGGTCGCCCGACAGGAGCGCGGCGGAGAGGGACAGGTGGTTCCCCTCGACGTCGTAGCGGCCCGTCGCGACGTCGGAGGTCGCCGAGAGCCCGACGTCGTCCAGGGTGAGCTGCGCGCCGTCGGGCGCGACGTCCAGCCGGATCCGCGCCGTGTCGGCCGAGCCCTCCAGGCGGGTGGCGTCCCCGTCGTGGGTGCACTCGCCGCTGAACGGGGCGCGCACCTCGCCGACACCGGAGTAGGCGAGCACCGCCGTCCCCGCGGCGGGGCCCTCCGGCAGGGACGCCAGCGCCTCGGCCTCCGCCTCGCCGGCCGGCGGAGGCGGGGCAGGGGCGGAGCTGTCGGCGGCGGAGGTGCCGGCGGCGGAGCTGCCGGGGGCGGAGCTGCCGGGGGCGGAGGTGCCAGCGGCGGGTGACCCGCCGGTCCCGCCGTCGTCGGACGAGGTGCAGCCGGAGGCCAGCAGCAGCGCGGGCAGCGCCGCGGCCGCCACGAGCACCCGGCGCGGCGTCACGGCGTGCCGGCCGGTGCGGGCGTCGGGACCGGCTCGTCGTCGGTCGCCGGTCCCGGAGCCGCGGACGACGTCGCGGCCGGGGAGCCGGCCGCCGGGGGAGCCGGGGTGCCGGCGGCCGTCGGAGCGGAGGTGCCCGGGGACGACGTCGGGGGGAGAGGGGCGTTGCGGAGCACCTGACCCGATGGCGTCACGGTCAGGCTGCCGTGCTGGAAGTCCACGCGCTTCCCGGCAGCAGTCGCGTACTGGTCGCTGGTCGGGTAGCCGAGCGGCCCCGTCTCCCAGCCCTGGGCGCCGTAGGCACCCCAGATCCCGTGGTCGAACCAGTGGGCGCCCGTGGCGGGGGAGGAGTAGACGGCCCCGCCGGAGAACGCGGTGTAGGCGCCGCCCCGGGCCAGGGCGATCCGGTCGGTCGTGGGGTAGCCGAGCGGGCCGGTCTCCCAGCGCTGCCGGCCCCAGGCGCTCCAGATCGGGTGGTCGATCCAGTGCGCGCCCGTGGTGGGCGACCAGTACACGGCCCCGCCCTGGAAGGCGGTGTACGCGCCGCCGGCCAGGGCGATGCGGTCGGTGGTGGGGTAGCCGAGCGGGCCGGTCTCCCAGCGCTGCCGCCCCCACGCGCCCCAGACGGCGTGGTCGAACCAGTGCGCGCCGGTCGCCGGCGACCAGTACACGGCGCCGCCCTGGAAGCCGCTGTACGCCCCGCCGGGCAGGGGGATCTCGTCGGTCGTCGGGTAGCCGAGCGGGCCGGTCTCCCCGCGCTGCGCGCTGTAGGCCAGCAGGATGTCCCCGAACACCCAGCGCGCGCCGGTGGGCGGCGACCAGTAGACGGCGCCGCGCTCGAAGGCGCTCATCGCGCCGCCGCGCACGAGCGGGATCTCGTCCCGCACGGGGAGGCCGAGCCGGCTGTTCGGGCCGCCCAGCGCGTACCAGCGGTCCGCGATCGCGCCCTGCACGCGGGGGATCAGCCCGGCCGGGAACATCCGCTGCACGATGCGGGTCACCGAAGCGTCGGTGTGCGCGGCCCCCAGGTGACCGGGGTCGCGCGTCAGGACGGCGACGACGTAGCGCGCGTCCGGCCCGACGATGCCGACCGAGTGCCGCCAGATGAACCCGTCGGCGAAGCAGCACATCCAGCCCTGCTTGATCCCGATCACCGGCTCGCGCGGCAGGCCGTCGTGCAGGCCGAACCACTGGTACACGCCGTCGGTGCCGCGGGACGTGGCGGCGCGCAGGTGACCCAGGACCAGATCGCGGTCGGCCGGGTGCAGGCCGCCGCGGCCGGACAGCATGCCGTCGTAGAACACGACCATGTCGCGGGCGGTGACCTGGGTCAGGCCCCAGAAGCGGGGGTTCGTCGGCGGGGTGGTCCCGGTGAGCCCGTAGCGGCCGGCGACGTCGGTCACGATGGCCGAGCCGCCGAGCCGCCCCCAGAAGGCGCTGGCCGCCGCGTCGTCCGACGAGCGCAGCATGCGCGCCAGGGCGTCCTGATCGGCCGGGCCGAGCGGGATCCCGCCCGACCGGGCCCGGCGCAGCAGGACGTCGGCGATGAAGAGCTTCACCAGCGAGGCCGAGCCGAAGCGCAGCTGGTGTCCGGTCGGCCCGTTGTCGGTGTAGGCGCCGGTGACGCGGTCGATGACGGCGATGCCCGCGGTCGTGCCGCGGGCGTGGGACTCCGCCCCACCCGCGTCGACCAGGGACTGCATCGGGTCGGCCTGTGCCGTCGGCGCCGTCGTCAGCGGTACGGAGAGGCCGATGACCACGGCGACGACGAACCTGACCCAGCGCATGGACGAGCACCCCCCGAGTTCCGGATCCCCACTGTTCCACGGAGGGGTGTGCCGCCTGTGACGGACGGGGCGCTAGCGCCGCCAGAGGTCGGTGATGGCGACGCCGCGGGCGGCCAGCTGCGTCCGCAGCGTGGTCAGCGACAGCCCGACGACCGCCGCGGGGTCGCCGTCGACCCGCCGGACGAACGGCGCGCCCAGCCCGTCGAGGGTGAACGCGCCGGCGACGGCGAGCGGCTCCCCGGTGGCGAGGTAGGCCTCGAGCTCGGCGGGGGTCGGCCGGGCGAAGTGCACCGTGGTCGAGACGACGGCGACGTCCCGGCTCACCACCGCGCCGTCGTGCACCTCGAACAGGGCCTGCCCGGTGTGCAGGACACCGGACCGCCCCCCGATGTGCTGCCACCGGTCACGGGCCTCGTGCGCGTCCGCCGGCTTGCCCATGGCCTGCCCGCGGTACTCCAGCAGCGAGTCGGCCCCGATGACCAGGGCGTCGGTCTCCCGCTCGGCGACCGTCGTGGCCTTGGCCGCCGCGAGCAGCGCCACGCGCTCGGCGACCCGCGGCGCGGTCACCGTGGACTCGTCGACGTCGCTGACCACCACGTCCGGTGCCAGCCCCGCCTGGCGCAGCAGCGCCAGCCGCGCCGGCGACGCCGAGGCCAGCACCAGCCGGCGGGCAGCGGCCGGGGTCATGCGGGCCTCCCGGAGGACTGCCAGCCGCCCGGGCCGGTCAGCAGGGCGCGGCGGTGGCCGTGCACCGGCGAGCCCCAGGCGCCGACCGGGACGGGCCGGCGGCGGGTACGGGGCTGCGACAGCGCCGCGACGACGACGGTCAGGGCGGCGAGCTCCTCGGCGGTGGGCTCGCCCCGGACCACGCGCAGCAGCGGTCGCTGCGGCTGCTCGGTCCCCTCGGTCACAGCGGGATGTTCCCGTGCTTCTTCGGCGGCAGGGTCTGGCGCTTGTTGGCCAGCAGCCGCAGGGCCTTGGTGACCTCGACGCGGGTCTCGGAGGGGCGGATCACCTGGTCGACGTACCCGCGGTCGGCGGCGACGTAGGGGTTGAGGAGGGTGTCCTCGTAGTCGGTCATCAGCTCGGCACGACGGGCGTCGGGGTCCGGGGAGTCGGCGAGCTCCCGCCGGTACAGGATGTTGACCGCGCCCTGGGCGCCGACGACGGCGATCTGCGCCGTCGGCCAGGCCAGGTTGAGGTCGGCGCCGAGGTGCTTGGAGCCCATGACGTCGTAGGCGCCGCCGTAGGCCTTGCGGGTGATCACCGTGATCTTTGGGACGGTCGCCTCGGCGTAGGCGTAGATCAGCTTGGCGCCGCGGCGGATGATCCCCTCCCACTCCTGAGACGTGCCGGGGAGGAAGCCGGGGACGTCGACGAAGGTCAGCACGGGGACGTTGAAGGCGTCGCAGGTGCGGACGAAGCGGGCGGCCTTCTCGCTGGCGTCGATGTCCAGGGTGCCGGCGAACTGGGTCGGCTGGTTGGCCACCACGCCGACCGGGCGGCCCTCCACGCGGCCGAAGCCGATCAGGATGTTCGGCGCGAACAGCGGCTGGACCTCGAGGAACTCGCCGTCGTCGAGCACGTGCTCGAGCACGGCGTGCATGTCGTAGGGCGTGTTCGCCGAGTCCGGGATGACGGTGTCGAGCTCCCGGTCGTCGTCGGTCACGCCGTCGGGGCTGGCGTCGACCGGGCCGACCTCGACGGTGGGCAGCGGGTCGAGGTTGTTGCTGGGCAGGTAGGACAGCAGCGCCTTGACGTAGTCGAGGGCGTCGGTCTCGTCCTCGGCCATGTAGTGCGCGACGCCGGACTTGGTGTTGTGCGTGCGGGCGCCGCCGAGCTCCTCGAGGGTGACCTCCTCGCCGGTCACGGTCTTCACGACATCGGGACCGGTGATGAACATCTGGCTGGTCTGGTCGACCATCACGATGAAGTCGGTCAGCGCGGGGGAGTAGACGTGCCCGCCGGCTGCGGCGCCCATGACCAGCGAGATCTGCGGGATCACGCCGGAGGCGTGCACGTTGCGCTGGAAGATCTCGCCGTAGAGGCCGAGGGAGACCACGCCCTCCTGGATGCGCGCGCCGCCGCCCTCGTTGATGCCGATGACCGGGCAGCCGTTGCGGATGGCCAGGTCGAGGACCTTCACGATCTTCTCGCCGTACACCTCGCCCAGGCTGCCGCCGAAGACGGTGACGTCCTGGGAGAAGACGCAGACCGGGCGACCGTCGACCGTGCCGTAGCCGGTCACCACGCCGTCGCCGAAGGGCCGGCGGGCGTCCATGCCGAAGTTGGTCGAGCGGTGCCGGGCGAACTCGTCGAGCTCGGTGAACGAGCCCGGGTCCAGCAGCGCCTCGATGCGCTCACGGGCGGTCATCTTGCCCGCGGCGTGCTGCTTCTCCACGGCCCGCTCCGAGCCGGCGTGGGTGGCCTCCTGGACCCGCCGCTCGAAGTCCGCCAGCTTGCCGGCGGTGGTGTGGATGTCGATGTCGCCGGGGACGGTGTCGCCCGCGCTCTCCAGTTCAGCCGCGCTCACAGACCCTGCCTCGCTCTGCTCGGTGATCAGGCCGGCCGGCTCCTCGGGAGGGCCGGGCTCGCGGCCGTAGCGTAGGGGAGTGCCCGCAGAGCCCTCGTCGTCGCCGTCGGACGCGCGCTGGTCGGACCTCGAGCGACCCGCCCTGGACGCGGCCGCGCTGACCGCCGCGCTGATCCGCGACAGCGAGCTGTGGCGCTCGGTGGAGGTGGTCGAGCGGATCGGCTCGACCAACGCGGCCCTCGTCGCCCGGGCCGCCGAGGAGGCGCCGGAGGGCACCGTCCTCGTCGCCGAGCACCAGGAGGCCGGTCGCGGCCGGCTCGACCGGGTCTGGACGTCGCCGCCCCGTGCCGGGCTGACCGTCTCCGTGCTGCTGCGCCCCGACGTCCCCGCCGCGCGCCGCGGCTGGCTGCCGCTGCTGGCCGGCGTCGCGCTGGCCGAGGCGGTCGCCGCCGTACCGGGCTGCCGGACGGCGCTCAAGTGGCCCAACGACCTGCTCGCCGCCGACGGGAGCAAGCTGGCCGGGATCCTCGCCGAGGCGACGAGCGGGGCCGTCGTCGTCGGCGTCGGGCTGAACGTCTCGACCCGCCCGGGCGAGCTGCCGCCCGGTGCCTCGTCGCTGGCCATGGAGGTCGGCCGCACCGTCGACCGGGCGCCGGTCCTGCTGGAGTTCCTGCGGGCGCTCGAGCGCCGCTACCTCGGCTGGACGGCGAGGCTCGGCGACCCGGTGCAGAGCGGCCTGGCGCACGACTACCTCGCCTGGTGCGCCACGGTCGGCACCGAGGTCGCCGTGATGCTTCCCGACGGCGGCCTGCTGGAGGGGGTGGCCGAGGCGGTGGACTGGGACGGCCGGCTCGTCGTCCGCACCGACGGCGGCACCGTGGAGCTGGCCAGCGGCGACGTCCGGCACGTGCGCCCGCGCGCCTGACCGCAGCCGCGGGTCCGCTGGGACCCGGGTCCGCTGGGACGCGTGGGACGACACGGCGGTGCCGTGCGCCGACAGCTCCCGGGCCCGGCTCCGCTGCGCCACCCTGTGCGCCATGGGCTATCCCGACAAGCTGCTGGCCTCCGACGAGGAGGTCGTGCGCCACCTGCACCCGCACTGGCTGACCGTGTTCTGGCCGGTGGTGTTCTTCCTGCTGGTCGTCGGCGGGGCGTCCTTCGGTGCCGCGCTCGTCGACTCCGACTCCGACGACGCCGGGCTGTACCGGCTGCTGATCGTCGGGGCCGCGCTCCTGCTGCTGCTCGCGTTCGTCCTCGTGCCCCTGCTGCGCTGGCGGACCACGCACTACGTGATCACCACGCACCGCCTGCTGTTCCGCGAGGGGATCCTCGCCCGCAAGGGCCGCGACATCGGCCTCTCCCGGATCACCGACGTCTCCTACAGCCAGAACGTCTGGGAGCGGATCATCCAGTCCGGCACGATCACCATCGAGTCCGCCGGCGACAGCGGCGCCACGGTGCTCAGGCAGATCCCCGACAGCGACGGCGTCCAGCAGCTCCTCAACCACATGGTGGAGGAGGACGCCGACCGCCGCGGCCGGGAGAACGCCGGCTTCCTGCGCGGCGACGACCAGGCCTACGGGGCGCCGACCCACTGACCGTCCGCCGCCGGCCGCACGGCCCAGGCGGCCGGCTCAGCCGGGCTCAGCCGTGGTCGGCCCAGGCGAGCCCGTCGACCACCGCGCCCTCGCCGGCGGGCAGCTGGCGCGGGTCCGAGCCGTCGGCGTCCATCAGCCAGACCTGGTCCCCGGCCGGGGCCGCGTCCCCCGTCCGGGAGCTCTTGTAGGCGATCGTGCCGCCGTCGGGTGCCCAGACGGGGTCCTGGTCGAAGTCCCCACTGGTCAGGAAGCGGGCGTCATCGGCGGTCGTGGGCGACCCGACGACGATGCCCCGCTCGGTGTCGGTGATCGCTCGGCGCCAGGCCAGACGGTCCCCGTCCGGGGACCACGCGGGGTCGGCGTCCGCGCCGTCCTCCCCACCCGTGATCCGGGTGACCGTGTCCGGCGAGTCCACGTCGACGACGAACAGCGCGCCGCCGTCCCTCCTGGGGTCGTCCCCGGCGAAGAAGACGACGCGCGTGCCGTCGGGCGAGAACGCCGGGTCGCCGGCCGTCGCGGTGCCCTCGTGCAGGACGTCCCCGAGCACCCCGTCGAGGGTGGCCAGTCGCAGCGAGATGCCGCCGTCGGCGCCGCACGTGAGGGCCAGCCTGCTGGGCTCGGCCGGGTCGAACGTCGGGCGGCCGGGGTCGGCGCACCCGGGCAGCCCGCCGGGGAACAGGGCACGGTCGCCGCTGCCGTCGGCGGCCACGACCCGCCACTCCCGTCCGGCGTCGCCGTCGCGCAGGTAGACGACGGTCCGGCGCCCGGGGAGCACGACGGGGGAGACCTCCGCATCCGGGCCGGCGGCCAGGCGGGCCACCACCGCGCCGCTGCCGCCGTCGGCGGCGAACAGGTCGGTCGCGCCGTCGATCTCGCGGCTGAGGACGACGGCCGTGCCGGGCAGCGGGGTGGGGGAGGCGGGCAGCGCCGCCAGCGCGGCGGCGGGCCCGTCGTCCGCGGCGGCGTCCGTGTCCCTGCCCTCGTCGTCCGAGCGGGTGAGCAGGTAGGTGGTGCCGCCGGCCCCGGCGAGCGCGGCGACCAGGGCGAGGGCCACGAACCGGCGGCGTCCGGCCGTGCGGGTGGGCTCAGCGGGCGGGACGGGGACCGGTGGGACGGCGGCGGGCGGGACGGCGGCCGGCCGGCCGGAGGGAGGCGGCACGGCGGGCGGTCGGTACACCGGCGCCGGCGGCGCCGACTGCCGCGGCAGCTCGAGCACCGTGCTCGGTGCGGGCGGCCGGGTCGGGGCCGGGGCGGTCCGGACCGGCGGGTCGGCCGCGGCCGACCCCAGCTCCCGCACGGTGGCGACGAGGTCGTCCAGCTCCGGCGGGCGGCGGGCGAGCGCGAGGTCGGCGACCACCCGGTGGGTGCGGCCCCCACCGCTGACCTCGAGGGTCACCCGACGCGTGGGGGCGTGCCCGCCGGGCACCGCCGGCGCGCCCGCGTCCAGCAGCGAGGGAGGGAGGTCGAAGAAGCGGGTCTGCCGGAGCAGCCCGGTGAGCCGCTCGCGGTCGGCCGGGCGCAGCGCCTCGCTGGAGAGCCGCGTCGCCCCGCCGGCATCGGCGACCGCCACCCGGAACGGGACCGGGGGGAGCGTGGGCTGGCTGTCGAGCGCGGCGAGCGCGTCGGCGGCCAGCGCCCGGCAGGTGGGGTACCGGTCGGCCGGGTCCTTGGCCATGGCGCGGGCGACGACGTCGTCCAGGGCCGGTGGCAGCCAGGGCGCCCGGGCCGTCGGGCGCGGCGGTGGCAGGGCGAGGTGGCCGTGCAGCGCCACCGCGACGGAGTCGCCGGGGAACGGCACGCTGCCGGTGAGCAGCCGGTGGAGGACGCACCCCAGCGCGTAGACGTCGGACCGGCCGTCCAGCTCCCGCGACTCGATCTGCTCGGGGGAGGCGTAGTCGAAGGTGGCCAGCACCATGCCGGTGCGGGTCAGCCGGGTGCCGGCGTCCAGCGACCGGGCGATGCCGAAGTCGGTGAGGAAGACCTGCTCGGGCTCGTCGTCGACCGGCTGGGACAGCAGCACGTTGGCCGGCTTGACGTCGCGGTGCACCAGGTTGCTGCGATGGGCGCAGTCGAGGGCCGCCGCCACCTCGCCGACGATCCGCACCGCGCGCCGGGCCGGCAGCAGGCCGCCGGCGGCGCGGAGCGCGTGCTCGACGTCGATCCCGTCGACGAAGCGCATGGTGAGCCACAGCCGGCCCTCGTCCTCGCCCCGGTCGAGCACCGGGACGATGTTGCGGTGCTCGAGCCCGGCCACCAGCTCGGCCTCGCGGAGGAAGCGACGGGCGAAGTCGGCGTCGGAGGAGTACTCCGGGCGCAGCACCTTGAGCGCCTCCAGGCGGGGCAGGCGCGGGTGGCGGACGAGGTGGACGGCGCCCATCCCGCCCTCGCCGAGCTTCCGGACGACGGAGTAGCCCGCGAAGACGTCGCCGGGCTGGAGAGGCACGCCGGACAGCGTCTCGCAGTGCCCGGGCCGGGACCAGCCTCCGCGCAGCGCGGTATCGCACGCGGTGTGTGACGGATCGGTCACGGCGAGCCTGGCCGGTTCTGTCGGTACCCCGACCTACCGTCCCGGTCCATGCGGCTGCTGCACACCTCCGACTGGCACGTGGGTCGGTCGCTGCACGGCACCGACCTGCTGCGCGAGCAGGAGGCGGTGCTGGGCGGGCTGGCCCGCGTCGTGGCCGACGAGGGCGTCGACGTGGTGGTCGTCGCCGGTGACGTCTACGACCGCGCGGTGCCCTCGGCCGACGCCACCGCGGTGCTCGACCGGGTGGTCGAGCGGCTCAGGCGGGCCGGGGCGGCCGTCGTGCTCACCCCCGGCAACCACGACTCGGCCCGCCGGCTGGGCACCTTCTCCGGCCTGCTGGCCGCCGCGGGGCTGCACGTGCGCGCCACCACCGCCGGGCTCGACGAGCCGGTCCTGCTGGCCGACGAGCACGGCGAGGTCGCCATCTACGGGCTGCCCTACCTCGAGCCGGAGATCACCCGCGACGAGCTCGGCGTCGGCGGGGCCCGGTCCCACGAGGCCGTGCTCACCGCCGCGATGGAGCGGGTCCGGGCCGACCTGTTCCTGCGGCCGGGCACCCGGTCGGTGGTCCTCGCGCACGCCTTCGTCGGCGGCGGTCTGCCCAGCGAGAGCGAGCGTGACATCAGCGTGGGCGGCGTCGACCGGGTGCCGGTGCCGGTCTTCGACGGCGTCGACTACGTGGCGCTGGGCCACCTGCACCGCCCGCAGACGCTGACCGAGCGGCTGCGCTACAGCGGCTCGCCGCTGGCGTACTCCTTCGGCGAGGCGGGCCAGCAGAAGCAGGTCTGGCTCGTCGACCTCGACGCCTCCGGGCTGGCCGGCGTCCGCGCGGTCCCGCTGCCGGTGCCGCGGCCGCTCGTGGTGCTCACCGGCACCCTGGACGAACTGCTCGGCGACCCGGCGCACGCGGCCGCCGAGGAGGCGTTCGTCTCGGCGCGGCTCACCGACGCGGTGCGCCCGGCCGACCCCATGCGCCGGCTGCAGGCGCGCTTCCCGTACTGCGCCCACCTGGAGTGGACCGGCAGCGGCACGGTGGTCGACGGCCGCAGCTACACCGAGCGCATCGCCGGCCGCGGCGACCTCGACGTCGTCGGCGAGTTCGTCAGCCACGTGCGCGGTGGGGTCGGCGCCACCGCGGGCGAGCGCGACCTGCTCGCTCGCGCGCTCAGCGCCGCGGCGCGCGAGGAGGTGGCCGGGTGAGGCTGCACCGGCTGTCGCTGAGCGCGTTCGGTCCCTTCCCGGGCACGGAGGTCGTCGACCTCGACGCCGTGGCCCGGGACGGTCTGTTCCTGCTGTGGGGGCCGACCGGCTCGGGGAAGACGACGCTGCTCGACGCGGTCGTCTTCGCGCTCTACGGCACCGTCCCCGGGGCGCGCGGCGAGGAGAAGCGGCTGCGCAGCGACCACGCCGACGCCGGCACCCGCACCGAGGTCTGCTGCGAGCTCACCCTCGGCGGGGAGCGCCTGCTGGTCACCCGCCGGCCGGAGCAGACCCGGCCGAAGAAGCGGGGCACGGGCACGACCACCGAGCCCGCCCGGCTGCTCGTCCAGCGGCTGGGGGCCGAGGGGTGGGAGGCGGTGAGCACCCGCATCGACGAGGGTGCCGAGCACCTGCGCACCCGGCTCGGGCTCGACGTCCACCAGTTCTGCCAGGTCGTGCTGCTGCCGCAGGGTGACTTCGCCCGCTTCCTGCGGGCCGAGCCCGAGTCCCGCGCCGAGCTGCTGCGCACGCTGTTCGACGTCGGCCGGTTCGCCCGGGTGGAGGACTGGCTGGCCGGTGAGCGGCGCGCCGCCGAGGAGGCGCTGCGGGCCGAGCGGCTGCGGCTGGCCACCCTGCTCGCCCGCGTGGCCCAGACCGCCGACGCCGACGTGCCCGAGGAGCTCGCCCCCGAGCTGGTGGGAGCTGACCCGGGCGGGCCGGTCGACGCGTGGGTCGGCCGGCTGCGCGGCCGCGCCGCCGGTGAGCTGGCAGCGGCAGAGGAGGCAGCCGACACCGCCGCGGCGACCGCCACCGCGGCGGGCCGGGCCCTGGCCGCCGCCCGTTTGCTGGCCGACCGGCACACCCGGCGGAGCCGCGCCGAGCAGGAGCTGACCCGGCTCAGCGCGGTCGAGCCGTCCCTGGCGCCGGTGCGCGCCCGGCTGGACGCCGGTCGGCGCGCCGAGCTCCTGCGTGACGCGCTGGAGGCCGCCGGCCGCGCGGCCCTCGACGCCGAGCGCGCCGTCGCGGAGCTGGCCGCGGCCCGCCGGGCCTGGGCCGCCACCGGCGAGGGCCGCGACCCGGCCGGCGACCTGGCCCGCCGGCTGCGCGACGACGCGGCCGAGGCCCGCGCGCTGCAGCCGGAGGCCGACCGCGCCACCGAGCTGGCCCGCCGGGCGACCCGCCTGGCCACCGAGGCGACCCGGCTCGCCGAGCGCTGCACCGCCGCCGAGGAGGTGCTGGCCGGCCTGCCGGAGGCGATCGCGCAGGCGCAGGCCCGGGTCGACGCCGCGGCCGCCGCTGCCGCCGCGGTGCCCGCCCGCAGCGCCGAGGCCGAGGCCGCCCGCGCCGCGCTGACCGCGGGGCGGGCCGCCGAACGGTTGGCCGGCCGGCTGGCCCGGGCGCGGGCCGCCGCCGACACCGCCCGCGAGCGCCGGCTGACCGCCCGCGAGGAGCTGCTCGACCTGCGCACCCGCCGGCTCGACGGCATGGCCGCCGAGCTGGCCGCCGGCCTGCGCCACGGCGCCGACTGCCCGGTCTGCGGGGCCGTCGAGCACCCCCGCCCCGCCGTGCACGCCGGTCCGGCGGTCTCCGCGGAGGACGAGGACCGCGCGCGGGAGACCGCCGACGCCGCCGAGGCGGCGTCCACGGAGGCCGCCGCGGCCGCGGAGGAGCTGGAGCGCGAGCTGGCGGTCCTGCGCGCCCGGGCGGGTGACCGCCCGACCGCGGAGCTCGAGGCCGCCGCCGGGGAGACCGGTCGGGTCCTGGCCGAGGTGAGCGCCGCCGCCGGCGAACTCCCCCGGGCCCGTGCGCAGCTGACCGGGCTGGCCGGCGAGCGCGACACGCTCACCGCCGGGCTCGCCGCCGACCGGGAGGCGCTGGGCGGCCGCAGCGCCGAGCGCGCCGCCGTGGCGGCCGAGCTGGCCGCGCTCACCGCCCGGCTGGACGCCGTCCGCGGCGAGGACCCGGACCTCGGCGCCCGCGCCCGCCGGCTCACCACCGCCGCGGAGCGCTGCGAGGCGGTGCTGGACGCGGAGTCCGCCGAGCTGCGGGCGCGGGTCGCGGCGGACACGTCCCGCCGCACCGCGGGGGAGCGCGCGGCCGCGGCCGGCTTCGCCGACGTCGGCGAGGCGGCCGGGGCCCTGCTCGAGCGGGCGGAGCTCACGGAGATCGAGGAGCGGGTCACCGCGCACGAGCGGGCCCGGGACGCCGTCCAGCGCGTGCTCGCCGACCCCGAGCTGGCGGGGCTCCCACCGGCACCCGACCTGTCCGCCGCCGAGGCGCACTGTGCCGAGACCACCGCCGCACGCGAGGAGGCCGTCACGGCGCTGGACCGGGCCCGCCGCGCCAGCGCCGACCTCGACGCGCTGGCCGGCGACGTCGTCGCCGCCGAGGTGCGGCTGCACGAGCGCCGGGGCCTGGCCGAGCAGGTGGCCGGCCTCGCCGACCTGGTCAACGGCCGCGGCGCCAACACGCTGCGCATGCGGCTGCAGTCGTTCGTGCTGGCGGCGCGGCTCGAGCAGGTGGCCGAGGTGGCCAGCCGCCGGCTGCTGGAGATGTCGGGCAGCCGCTACACGTTCCGGCACAGCGACGCGCAGGGCCGGCACGGCGCCCGGGGCGGCCTCGGGCTCGAGGTGTTCGACGAGTACACCGGCAGCCTCCGGCCGACGAAGACGCTCTCCGGCGGGGAGAGCTTCATGGCGTCCCTGGCCCTGGCCCTGGGCCTGGCCGACGTCGTCACCGCCGAGAGCGGCGGCGTGCAGATGGACACGCTCTTCGTCGACGAGGGCTTCGGCACGCTCGACGCCGGTGCTCTCGACGCGGTGATGGACGTCCTGGACGACCTGCGTCGCGGTGGCCGGACCGTCGGCGTGATCAGCCACGTGGAGGAACTGCGCACGCGCATCCCCACCCGGCTGGAGGTCGTCACCGGCCGGTCGGGCTCCCGGCTGGCGGGGTGAGGATCAGCGAACGGGCGGCTGCGGGGCGCGCTCGGCGATCCGCCCCATCAGCTTCTCCCAGGGAGCGCCGCACAGGGCGGTGAGCCGGTCGGTCGTCCGGGTCAGCTCGGCGACGGTCATCGGGTGCTCGCCGACGCCGGCGTTCGACCACGTGGGCAGCCGCCCGCCCTCGGCGCCGTCCTGCGGCTCACCCCACACGGTGTGCAGGATCGCCGTCCGCACCGCGTAGAGCTTGCGCACCTGGTGGGTCCACTCGAGGACGTCGTCGTTGAGGTGCCGGTCGCGGACGTGCACCGGCATGAGGTTGCGGATGAGCCGCACCAGCGCCTCGAGCTCCAGCGGCAGCAGGTAGGGGGCGTTGACCGGATCCACCCCGCTGAGCTGGCGGGCCATCTGCGAGACCGCCCGCTCCGCGAGCGCGGCGGCCGTGACGAGTCGGCCGACGGAGACGTCCCAGCTCACGGCGTCCGTTGCCGTCACGAGTGTTCCTTCCTCCCAGCGCCCTGCAGCACCAGCGGGCCCTCCTCGGCCGGCGGGAGGCCCGCCGCACGGGCGGCCGGCACCCGGGGAGTCTACGAGGACGCGGCCGGCCGCCCCGACCCGCAGGGCGTCCCGGCGCCCGAGGTGCCCGGGGGAGCGGCGGCACCACGCCGGACGGGGGCTCCGGACCGGCCCGATAACCTCGGCCGCATCATGTCGTCTCCCCCCGCCCGGCCCGGCGCCGCGCCGCTGGACCGCCGTACCGGGCTGCCCGTCGTCGCGATGGTGGGCGGTGGGCAGCTGGCCCGGATGACGCACCAGGCGGCCATCGCCCTGGGGCAGTCCCTGCGGGTCCTCGCCACCGACCCGGCGGAGTCGGCCGCCCTGGTCGCCGCCGACGTCCGGCTGGGCGACCACCGGGACCTCGACGCACTGCGGGCCGTGGCCGATGGCGCCACCGTGGTCACCTTCGACCACGAGCACGTGCCCACCGAGCACCTGCAGGCGCTCGAGGCCGACGGCGTCCGGGTGGCCCCCGGACCGGCCGCACTGGTGCACGCCCAGGACAAGCTGGTCCTGCGCCGGGCACTCGGCCAGGCGGGGGAGCCCCAGCCCGCCTGGGCCGAGGTGGTCACCGACACCGGCATCGCCGACTTCGCCGGCGCCACCGGCTGGCCGATCGTGCTGAAGACCCCGCGGGGCGGCTACGACGGGCACGGCGTGTTCGTGGTGGACGACCTCGACGCCGCGCTGGCGCTGCTGGAGCGGCACGGCCGGCTGCTCGTCGAGGAGCGCGTGGACATGGTGCGCGAGCTGGCCGTGCAGGTGGCCCGCTCGCCGTTCGGGCAGGTCGCGGTCTGGCCCGTCGTGGAGACGGTGCAGCGCGACGGGATCAACACCGAGGTGCTCGCCCCCGCCCCCGGTCTGGACGACGAGACCGCCACCGCCGCGCAGGAGCTCGCGATCCGCATCGCCACCCGCCTCGGGGTGGTCGGCCTGCTCGCCGTCGAGCTGTTCCAGACCGCCGACGGCGTCGTGGTCAACGAGCTGGCCATGCGGCCGCACAACTCCGGGCACTGGACGATCGAGGGCGCCCGGACCAGCCAGTTCGAGCAGCACCTGCGCGCCGTCCTCGACTACCCCCTGGGGTCCACGGCGATGACCGCGCCCGTCGTCGTCATGGCCAACGTCCTCGGCGGTGACGCCGCCGACGCGGAGTGGTCCGGACCCGGCCTCGACGAGCGGCTGCACCACCTGATGGCGCACTGGCCCGACGTCAAGCTGCACTGGTACGGCAAGGGCCAGCGCCGGGGGCGCAAGCTCGGCCACGTGACCGCGCTCGGCGAGGACCTCGCCGAGGTGCGTGCGCGTGCCGTCGCCGCCGCCCGCTACCTGGCCGACGGCGTCGTCGACCCGGCATTCGCGTTCCCCGAGCACTGAGGAGCACCGTGGCGGACCCCCTCGTCGGCATCGTGATGGGCAGCGACTCCGACTGGCCGATGATGCAGCCCGCCGCCCAGGCGCTGGCCGAGTTCGGCGTCCCGTACGAGGTGCACGTGGTCTCGGCCCACCGCACCCCGCGCCGGATGCTCGACTACGCCGAGTCCGCCGCCGGCCGCGGCCTGCGGGTGGTCGTCGCCGGCGCCGGGGGAGCGGCCCACCTGCCGGGCATGGTCGCCGCCGCGACCCCGCTGCCGGTGATCGGGGTCCCGCGGCCGCTGGACCGGCTCGACGGGCTGGACAGCCTGCTGTCGATCGTGCAGATGCCGGCCGGGGTGCCCGTGGCCACCGTCTCGATCGGCGGTGGCCGCAACGCCGGCCTGCTCGCGGTGCGCATCCTGGCCGCCGCGGACGACACCCTCCGCGCGGCGGTCGAGCGGTTCCAGGCCGACCTCGCCGAGTCGGTGCTGGCCCGCGACGCGGCACTGCAGGAGCGGCTGGCGACCGAGGTCCCGCCGGCCGGCTGAGCAGCGGGGCGCCGGTCGGGATCAGCCGACCGCGTACCGCGCGCGGAGCGTGCCGCCGGGCCAGGTCTCGCTGTCCTGCAGCGCCGGCCGCACCGCCGGGCCGGTCCCGTCGAGCAGCGGCCGGCCGGTGCCCAGCAGCAGCGGGGCGACGAACAGCTCCACGTCGTCCACCAGCCCGGCCTCCAGCAGGGCCCGGGCCACGGAGATGCGGCCCCACACGATCGTCGTCCCCGCCCCGGGATCCCCGCGGCGGGCGCGGACGTGCGCGGACGCGTCCGGCACGACCCGGGCCGGGGCGTGCGCGCCCCACGGCGCGGCGCCCAGTCCGGCGAACACCTCGTAGGTCCGTCTGCCCACGAGCACCTCGTCGACGGACTCGAGCAGTGCGGCGTCGTGCCGGTCCGAGGGGGAGAAGTCGGCCACGGCGGCGAAGACGTCGTCCTCTCCGCCCGGGCCGGCGACCATGCCGTCGGCGGAGGCCCACTGCTGTACCAGGACGCGCCCCATCGGACCCCGCTCCGGCTCGACCCGCGGCTCGTCCGCGGACTGGTCGGGCAGACCGCCCGGCCGCCGGGAAGTCATCGCGCCGCGGCGCGGAGGCGGCCGCGAGCGACGTCCGGCACGGTTGGGTGACCCTGGCGGTGCGTGGACGTCCTAGCATCGGGCCGTGAGTGGCACCGGGCTGTACCAGCTGACCGAGGAGCACGACGCGATCCGGGCCGCGGTCCGAGACATCGCCGAGCGCGAGATCGAGCCGTTCGCGGCGGAGGTGGACGCGGAGTCGCGCTACCCGATCGAGGCGCAGAAGGCACTGACGGCGGCCGGCTTCCACGCGACGCACATCCCCGAGACCTACGGCGGTGAGGGCGCCGACGCGATCGCGACCTGCATCGTCATCGAGGAGGTCGCCCGCGTCGACATGAGCGCCTCGCTCATCCCGGCGGTGAACAAGCTGGGTTCGATGCCGATCCTGCTCTCGGCGTCGGAGGACCTGAAGCAGCGGGTGCTGCCCAGCATCGCCGAGGGCCGGGCGATGATCAGCTACGGGCTCTCCGAGCGGGAGGCGGGCTCCGACGCCGCGGCGATGAAGACCCGCGCCCGGCGCGACGGCGACAGCTGGGTGCTCAACGGGACCAAGGCCTGGATCACCAACTCCGGCGTCTCCGAGTGGTACACGGTCATGGCCGTCACCGACCCGGAGAAGCGCGCCAACGGCATCTCCGCCTTCGTCGTGCACCGCGACGACCCGGGCTTCGAGGTGGGCCCGAAGGAGAGGAAGATGGGCATCAAGGGCTCGCCGACCTGCGAGCTCTACTTCACCGACTGCACCATCCCGGCCGACCGGATCATCGGTGAGCCCGGCACCGGCTTCAAGACCGCGCTCCGGACCCTGGACTTCACCCGGCCGACCATCGGCGCGCAGGCCGTCGGCGTCGCGCAGGGCGCCCTGGACGCGGCCGTCGAGTACACCCGCGAGCGCAAGCAGTTCGGCCGCGCGGTCAGTGACAACCAGGGCGTGCAGTTCATGCTCGCCGACATGTCCATGCAGATCGAGGCCGCCCGGCACCTGGTCTACGTCGCCGCCGCCCGTGGCGAGGCGGCGCACACCGGCGGCAGGACCGACCCCGACCTCGGCCGGCTCTGTGCCGCCGCGAAGGCCTTCGCCTCCGACGTCGCCATGAAGGTGACCACCGACGCCGTCCAGCTGTTCGGCGGCGCCGGCTACACGCAGGACTTCCCCGTCGAGCGGATGATGCGCGACGCCAAGATCACCCAGATCTACGAGGGCACCAACCAGATCCAGCGCATGGTCATCGCCCGCAGCCTCCTGAGGTAGGGCGGCCGTCCCGGACCTCACGACCGGGACGGGCGCCCCAGCCGGGCGATGGCCAACGCGGGCACCAGGGTGAGCACGGCGATCCCCGTGCCGACCACGGCGGGGCCGGATGCTCCGAGCCCGGACTCGAGCGCGTGGCCCGCGGACCAGGAGCCGACGGCGGTGCCGAGGTTGTACGCCGCGACGGACATCGCGACGCCCAGCGTCGGTGCCACGCCGGCGAAGCGGACGGCCAGGGAGGACAGCACCGGGTTGGCGCTCAGCCCGATCAGGCCGAGCAGCACCACCAGCAGCACCGTGGGCACGGGGTGGGCCGACAGCAGGCAGATCGCCAGCAGCACGACCGCGGTCGACGCCGCGACCGCGGTCGTCGTCGCGTGCGGGTGGACGTCGCCGAGGCGGCCACCCACCACGGTCCCGACCAGCGACCCGACGCCGAAGCCGACGAGCACCAGGGGCACCCACCCGGCGGCGATGCCCGCGCGGTCGGTCAGCAGCGGGGAGACGTAGGAGTAGGCCGAGAGCACGCCGCCGGTCGTGGTGGCGCAGGCCGCCAGCACCAGCCACAGCGGGCCGGACCGCAGCGCGCCCAGTTCCGACCGCAGGGACACCGGCCGGCGGTCCTCCTCCGCGCGCGGGACGTGCCGGGCGACGAGCGGCACGGCGGCCAGGGACAGGACGGCCAGGGCCCAGAACGGCCCCCGCCAACCCGACAGCTGACCGGCGAACGCGCCGAGCGGCACGCCGACGACGTTGGCGAGCATGGCGCCGGCGCCGACCAGACCCAGTGCGCGGGACGGGGCGCCCGGACCGGCGGCGCGGGTCGCGACGACCGACGCCACCGACCAGAACGCCCCGGTCGCCCAGGCGGTGACGAACCGGGCGCCCAGCAGCAGCGGGAAGCTGCTCGCCACCGCGACGACGACGTGCCCGGCCGCGAACACCGCCAGGGCGAGCAGCAGCGTCGTCCGCCCCGGCATCCGCCGGGTCAGCAGCGCCATCGTCGGCGAGCCGACGATCATCCCGACCGCGAACACCGTGATGAGCAGCCCGGCCTGGGCCACGGTCACCTGCAGGTCGCCGGCGATCTCGGGCAGGAGGCCCGCGACGACGAACTCGGTGGTGAGCATGAGGAACGTGCCGGCGGCCAGCACGTACACGACGAGCGGGAGCGGCGGCGCCGGCGTCCACCCGCCGGCGGCCGGGCCGGCGGACGACGCCGCCGGCCCCGCCGCACGGGTCAGGGAATCCGGGGTCACCGCAGGGTCGAGGCGTCGATGACGAAGCGGTAGCGGACCTCGGAGGCGAGGACGCGCTCGTAGGCCTCGTTGACCTGGTCGGCGGCGATGACCTCGACCTCGGCGCCGATGCCGTGCTCGGCGCAGAAGTCCAGCATCTCCTGGGTCTCGGCGATGCCGCCGATCATCGAGCCGGCGTAGGTGCGGCGACCGCCGATCAGCGACATCGCGTTCAGGCTCAGCGGCTCGGCCGGGGCGCCGACGTTCACCAGCGCGCCGTCGAGTGCCAGCAGCGACAGGTACGCGTCGACGTCGACGACCGCACTGACCGTGTTGACGATCAGGTCGAACCGGCCGGCCAGCTCGCTGAAGGTGGCCGGGTCACTGGTGGCGAGATAGGCGTCGGCGCCCAGTCGCAGGCCGTCCTCCTGCTTCTTCAGCGACTGCGACAGCACAGTCACCTCTGCCCCCATGGCGTGCGCGAGCTTGACGGCCATGTGGCCCAGCCCGCCGAGACCGACGACGGCGACCCGCCGGCCCGGCCCGGCGCCCCAGCGGCGCAACGGTGAGTAGGTGGTGATGCCGGCGCACAGCAGCGGCGCGGCCGCGGCGGGCTCGATGGCGTCGGGCACGCGCAGGACGAAGCCGGCGTCGACGACGACGTGGGTGGAGTAGCCGCCCTGGGTGGTGGTGCCGTCGCGGTCGGTCCCGGCGTAGGTCGCGACCATGCCCCGGAGGCAGTACTGCTCGTCGCCGCTCCGGCAGTTGGCGCACGCGCCGCAGGCACCGACCATGCAGCCGACGCCGACGCGGTCGCCCACCCGATGGCGGGTGACCCGGGCGCCGATCGCGGCGACGACCCCGACGATCTCGTGGCCGGGGACGACGGGGAACGGCTGTGGACCCCAGTCGCCGTTGACGGTGTGGATGTCGGAGTGGCAGATGCCGGCGTACTCGATCTCGATGAGGACGTCGTCCGGGCCGACGTCCCGGCGGTCGATGGTGATGGGGACGAGGGGCCGGCCCGCGGCAGGGGCGGCGTAGGCGTTGACGCGCATGGACCTCACGGAACGCCCCCGGACGCGGACGTGGGAGGTCGGGCTTTTGGGGGGTGGGAGCTCGACCCCCCGCCGCCGGCCGCGCGACGTAGCGTCGATCCCGTGGACAACCGCTCGGACATCCGCGACTTCCTCGCCACCCGGCGTGCCCGGATCACCCCGGAGCAGGCCGGGCTGCTGCCCGGCGGGGGCCGGCGGCGGGTACCCGGCCTGCGCCGGGAGGAGGTCGCCGTCCTCGCCGGGGTGAGCACCGACTGGTACACCCGGCTGGAGAAGGGACACATCGCCGGCGTCTCCGAGGACGTCCTGGAGGCCGTCGCCCGGGCCCTGCAGCTGGACGACGCCGAGCGGACCCACCTGTTCAACCTCGCCCGCGCCGCGGCGCGGCCGACCCGCACGCCACAGCGGCGCAGCAGGGTGCAGGTCCAGCCCCGGGTGCAGTGGATGCTCGACTCGATGGCCGGGTCGGCCGCATTCGTCGCCGACGGGCGGCTGGACATTCTCGCGGCCAACACCCTGGGGCGGGCCCTGCACTCGCCGCTGTTCGCCGGCCCGCGGCGGCCGGCGAACTTCGCCCGGTTCCAGTTCCTCGACCCGCAGGCGCACGACTTCTACCGGGACTGGGAGGGCGCGGCCGACGTCACCGTGGCCCTGCTCCGGGCAGAGGCCGGCCGCCGCCCGCACGATGCGCAGCTGCGCGCGCTCGTCGGCGAGCTGTCCACGGTCAGCGAGGAGTTCCGGATCCGCTGGGCGGCACACGACGTCCGCATCCACCACGACGGCGTCAAGCAGTTCCACCACCCCGTCGTCGGCACGCTCGAACTGACCTACTGCACCCTCGACCTGCCCACCGAGGACAGCGCCGACCTCCGCCTGACGATCTACACCGCCGAGCCCGGGACGCCGTCCGAGGACGGCCTCAAGATGCTGGCGAGCTGGGCGGCGACCTCCGCGGCCGCGACCGCGGACGGCGCGCCCGCCCCGGCCACGGACGGCACCTGACCCCCGCCAGGGACGTCCCTGACACGCACGGGGCGGCGAGCCCGGGTACGGTGATCCGGATGGATCCGGTCGAGATCGTGCGATCCGCGCTCGTCGAGCGCCGGCACGTCGACCTGCTGCGCTGCGCGAGCGCGCTCTGTACGGCCTGACGCCGTCCGGTCCCACCCCGCAGTCCCAGCCCCACCGGAGCTCCCCATGACCCTGCTCGCTGCACCCCGCACGCCCGCCGCCCCGCACCCGCCGGCGGGGACCGCCGCCCTCGAGGTCGAGCGCCTCGGGCCCCGCTTCGGCGCCGCCGTCCACGGGCTCGACCTCGCCCGGATCACCGACGAGCAGGCCGGCGTCCTCCGCGCCGCACTGGCCGAGCACAAGGTCTTGTTCTTCGCCGGGCAGCACGACCTGCACGCCGACGCCCAGATCGCCCTCGGCCGCCGGCTCGGGGAGGTCACCGAGTCCCACCCCGTGGTGCCGGGTGTCGACCCCGCGCACCGGGAGATCTACGCCCTCGACAGCGCCGAGGGCGGGTTCGCCGACGTCTGGCACACCGACGTCACCTTCGTGCGCCGCCCACCGCTGGGCTCGGTGCTGCGGGCCGTCGTCCTCCCGCCCACGGGCGGGGACACCCAGTGGGCCGACCTCGAGCTGGCCTACGAGTCCCTCAGCGGGCCGGTGCAGCGCCTGGCCGACCAGCTGGTCGCGGTGCACGACGGCACCCGCGAGTGGGGGTACTACCTCGCCCAGCGCAAGGAGCGGACGACGTGGGAGGGCCGGGAGTTCGACACCCTCGTCCCCGTCGAGCACCCGGTGGTCCGCGTGCACCCGGAGACGGGACGCAGGAGCCTGTTCGTGAACCCGGGCTTCGTCTCGCACATCAAGGACGTCTCCGACGCGGAGAGCCGCCACCTGCTCGACCTCTTCTACGCCCACATCACCCGGCCGGAGCACATCCACCGGCACCGGTGGTCGGTCGGCGACGTCGCCATGTGGGACAACCGGTCGACGGTGCACTACGCCAACCGCGACTACGGCACCGAGCGGCGGATCATGCACCGCATCACGCTGCGTGGCGACCAGCCGGTCGGTCCCCCGATCGCCTGACTCCGCCCAGTACGGCAACTCCCGGCACGCCCGACGCTCGTACCGTCGATCCCACCGCGTGGCGAGGCGCAGGCCACATCCGGCCTGCGCCTCGCCACGCGGTGCGTCCCCGACGCCGGCGGCAGACGCCCCGGCGCCCCGCGAGAGAAGAGTCCCGATGCTGTCCACGACCATCCGCCCGCGCGCGTCCGCGGTGGCCATCGCCGCGCTCCTGACCGCCACGGTGGCCGGCTGCACGAGCGAGGAGGGCGGCTCCGGAGGCAGCGGGGACGGCATCACCGTCCAGGCCGCCCAGTTCAGCTGGACCGCCGCCGGCCTGACCAACGGCATCCTGAGCGAGATCGCCGCCGACCACCCCGAGCTGGGCGTCTCCTCGCTGGCGACGACCCAGCTGGACCCGGCCGCGGCCTGGGCGGGGGCGCAGCGCGGTGACATCGACCTGCTCACCGAGGTCGCCCTGCCCAACCAGCAGGAGCTCGCCGACAGCGCCGCCGAGCAGGTCGAGATCGTGTCCGAGACCTACGGCGAGGCCGCGCAGGGCTGGTTCGTCCCCGCCTACGCGGTGGAGCCCGGCGGGCCGCTGGAGGGCCTGACCAGCGTCACCCAGCTCAACGACTACGCCGACGAGCTCGGCGGCAAGTTCTACGACGCCGACCCGGGCTACATCACCACCGAGCAGAACGCCGCCCGGCTCGAGGGCTACGGGATCAACCTGGAGCAGGTCGTCTCCAGCGAGGCGGCGGAGCTCGCGCAGCTGGAGAACTCCTACAGCCGCGAGGAGCCGATCGTGCTGTACCTGTACCACCCGCACGCGGTCTTCGCGCAGTACGACATGGTCCAGCTGGAGGAGCCCACGCCCTACACCGAAGGCTGCTTCACCACAGGGGACGGCGCCTGCGCGATGCCGTCCTACAGCGCCAACATCGCCGCCAGCAACGAGCTGGCGGAGCAGGCGCCGGAGTTCGTCGAGCTGCTGCGCGACCTGCGGATCTCCGTCGAGGAGATGGAGGAGATGCAGAAGGCCGTCGACGTCGACGGCGAGGACGTCAGCACCGTCGCGCGGCAGTGGGTGGACGACCACAGCGACGAGATCGACGAGTGGATCGGCTGACCATGCCGCCGGTGCTGCAGGTGACCGGGCTGTCGAAGGTCTTCGGCGCCCGCGAGCAGGAGGCCCTGCGCCTGGCCGACGAGGGTGTCGGCCGCGACGAGATCCTCCGGCGGACCGGGGCCACGCTCGCGGTCCACGACGTCAGCTTCACCGTCGAGCGCGGCGAGCTGTTCGTGATCATGGGGCTGTCGGGCTCGGGCAAGTCGACGCTGGTCCGGTTGCTGAACCGGCTCATCGAGCCCAGCGCCGGCACGGTGCAGGTCGACGGTCGCGACCTGCGGGCGCTGGACGACGCCCAGCTCCGCAGCGTGCGCAACGACAAGATCAGCATGGTGTTCCAGCACTTCGCGCTGCTGCCGCACCGCACCGTGCGGGAGAACGCCGCGTACGCGCTGAAGATCCGCGGGGTCGGCGCGAGGGAGCAGCGGGAGCGGGCCGACTGGGCGTTGCGCACGGTCGGCCTGCTGGAGCGGGCCGACGCCCGGCCCGACGAGCTGTCCGGCGGCATGCGCCAGCGCGTGGGCCTGGCCCGCGCGCTGGCCGCCGACTCGGAGGTCCTGCTCATGGACGAGCCGTTCTCCGCGCTGGACCCGCTGATCCGCCGCGACATGCAGGACCTGCTCGAGCGGCTGCAGTCCGAGCTGCACAAGACGATCGTCTTCATCACCCACGACCTCAACGAGGCCATGCGGCTGGGCGACCGGATCCTCATGCTCAAGGACGGGCGGACCGTGCAGCTGGGCACCGGGCCGGAGATCATCTCGGCGCCCGCCGACGACTACGTCGCCGACTTCACCTCCGACGTGGACCGGACCCGGGTGCTCACCGCCGGGGACCTGCTGCGCGAACCGCGGATGACCGCCCGCCTCGGGGACCGGGCCGGCGACGTGCTCCGGGCCCTCGGGACGGCGGAGGCCAACGGCGTGTACGTCCTGGACGACCGGGGGCGCATCGCCGGCGTCGCGCGCGACGACCTGCTCGCCCGGGCGCTGCAGGAGGGCCGCACCGACCTCGGTACCCGCGAGGTGGTCGCCGAGTACGCGACGATCGGCGCCGACCGGCCGGTCGTGGAGTTCGTCCACCTGGTCGGGCGGCACACGGTGCCCCTCGGCGTCGTGGACGACGACGGCCGGCTGCTCGGGGTGGTGCCGCGGGCCGCGGTGCTCGATGCGCTGTCCGCCGTCCCGGCGCGGGGGAGTGTCCGGTGATCCCGCACCTGCCCATCGGCGAGACGGTCTCCGACTTCATCGACT
This sequence comes from Trujillonella endophytica, assembly GCF_019799905.1. Classification (GTDB taxonomy): domain Bacteria; phylum Actinomycetota; class Actinomycetes; order Mycobacteriales; family Geodermatophilaceae; genus Trujillonella; species Trujillonella endophyticus_A. The sequence continues at coordinate 955,857 of NZ_JABGCI010000001.1, forward strand.
GGCTGCTGGACACGGTCCCGTGGCTGTTCGACGCGATCTCGAACGTGATGCAGGTCCTCGTCGACGGGCTGACCGACCTGCTCGTGTCGCCGGCGCCGATCGTCTGGATCGTGGTGTTCACGGTCGTCGCGCTGGTCCTGCGCGGTCCGTGGCTGGCGCTCTACACGCTGGTCGCGTTCCTGCTCGTGGTCTCGCTGGAGCTCTGGGTCGAGACGATGCAGACCCTCGCGCTCGTGCTGGTCGCCGCGGTCATCGCCGCCGCGATCGGCGTGCCCGTCGGGATCCTGGCCGCGCGGCGGCGGGCGGTGAGCGTCGTCGTCCGGCCGGTCCTGGACTTCATGCAGACGACGCCGGTCTTCGTCTACCTGATCCCGGCGGTGTTCTTCTTCGGGGTCGGCGTGGTGCCCGGCGTCGTGGCCACCATCCTGTTCGCGATCCCGCCCGGTGTGCGCCTCACCGAGCTGGGCATCCGGCAGGTCGACCGGGAGGTCGTCGAGGCCGCGCAGGCCTTCGGTGCCCGGCCGGGGCAGATCCTCCGGGAGGTCCAGCTGCCCTTGGCCCTGCCGTCGATCATGGCCGGCGTCAACCAGGTGATCATGCTGGCGCTGTCGATGGTCGTCACCGCGGGGCTGCTCGGTGCCGCCGGTCTGGGTGCGGTCGTGGTGCGGGCGGTGACCCAGCTCGACATCGCCTCCGGCGTCGAGGGCGGGCTCGCCGTCGTCCTGCTCGCGATCTTCCTCGACCGGCTGACGGGGGCGTTCGGCCAGCAGACGGCCGTGTCGCGGCTGCTGCGGGCGCGGGGGCGCCGGGCGTCCTCCGCCGGGCCTGCCGAGCCGGCCTCCCGGCAGGACGAGAACGCTCCCGCGGGAGCGCCGGCGTCGGCCTGACGGTCACCCACCCACGACGGAGGGGCCGGCTGCGATCCGCAGCCGGCCCCTCCGTGCCGTGGTGGGGGTCGTGCAACTCGATGCTGCCGGGGCTCAGCCCCGGTAGTTCACGTGCACGTGGTCGACGTGGTTGGCGGTCACCCCGCCGCGGTCCTCCATCTGCCGCCAGGCGCCGCCCGGCGAGCCGAGGTACCGCTGCTCCCAGATGAGGTACTCGACGCCGAGCTCGTCCCAGTGCTCGAGGTGGTACCGGACGACGGCGTCGCCCAGGGCGGCGTCGGTCATGACCATGTAGTCCACGGCGAGCCCGGACGGGTGCCCGTGCGGGTCGACGGCGCTGGCGCGGGTGCCGCCGAGGGTGATGGCGCCGGCGCCGGGGACGTTGGAGACGACGGCGTCGGCCGCCGCCTGCGCCTGGGGCCTGATCGCGCCGGCGGTGTTGTTGATCCGCGCGACCGCCCGGACCAGCTGGGTCACCGGCGCGGGGGCCGGAGCGGCAGCCGGGGCCGGGGCGGGCGCCGGAGCGGGTGTGGGGACCGGCGCCGGAGCGGGAGCGGGTGCGGGGACCGGCGCGGGCTCGGGCGCCGGGGCGGCCACCGGCGCGGGGGCCGGAGCGGGCTCTGGCACGGGCTCGGCAGCCGGGGCGGCCACCGGCGCGGGGGCCGGTGCGGGCTCGGGCGCCGGAGCGGGCTCTGGCACGGGCTCGGCAGCCGGGGCGGGCGCCGGAGCGGGAGCCGGGACGGGCGCGGGAGCCGGCGCGGCGACGGGGGCCGAGTCGCCTCCGGTGCCGCCGGCGTCCGGGGCCGCTGTGGCCACGCCGGTGAGGACGAGGACCTGGCCGGGGAGGATCAGGTCCGGGTCGGCACCGATGACCGCGACGTTGCGCTGGTAGAGCTCGCGCCACGGCTGGTCGTGGGCGGCGGCGATCCTCGAGACCGTGTCGCCCCGCACGACGGTGTGGGCGCCGGTGGGGGCGGCGTGCGCGCCGTAGGTGTCGGTCGTGTCCTCGTAGCTCTCGGGGGCGGCCGCCGAGGGACCGGTGGTCCAGGTGTCGACGTGCGCCTCGTGCTCGCCGCCGGACCAGTCCGCCGGCGCGGGGTGGGCCTGTGCGGGGGAGCTGAAGACGCCGAGCCCGACGACGGTGGCGCCGGCGGCGACGGGGGCCCGGGACAGCACCTTCTTGGTGCGGACGTAGCGGGGTGCGCGGTGCTTGGACAAGGGTGCGTGGTTCTCCGATCCCCGCCGGTGAGGTGAGCTGTCGGGTTCGGGCGATCGGTGCCCGGCCGCTGTTCGCGGCTCCACCCCGAGGTGCGCGTGCGCACCGTGGAAAGTGGGTCCCCCACCCCCGCCCTGGAGTTCGTGGGAAGCGACCGGTGGGCGGGGTTGAGCGGACCGGTCGTCCGCGCTCATGTGCAGAACGCTGCCAAGAAGCTACGTACCGTCATGTGAACTGTCGTCGTGACGCAGATCACTTCTTGCGTCGCTGCTGCGTGCGTAGGCGTGTCGCCGGAACGTGATGAAGGCCACTCCGCCGGCCCGCGGACCCCTCCGCGGGGCCGTCTCCCCAGGACGGCGCGCGTGTCGCCCCGGGGACCCGGCCCGGTGCCGGCAGGGCCCGCCGAGGCGCCAGGGCCCTGCCCTCCGCGCGGTCCGGGAGCACGGGATCCGAGCCGCGACCGCGGCGGCGCGTCCGGTCGTGAGGAACGACACCCGACCACTTCGGGCGGTTTACCGACCGAAGTGGTCGGTCGGTGCCTACCGTGGGCCCGTGCTGAGACCGTTCCGTCGGCAGGTCGACGAGGGGATCCTCGATCGGGCCGCCGGGCTGTTCGCGCAGCGCGGCTTCGCGAAGACGTCGGTGCAGGACGTGGCGGCCGCCGTCGGCCTGTCCAAGGCCGGCCTGCTGCACCACTTCGCGAGCAAGGACGCGCTCTACGAGGCCGTCCTGGCGCACGCGCAGGAGGTCGGCCGCCGGGTCGTCGACCAGGTGGCGCACCTGCCGCTCGGGGCCGAGCGGGACCGGCGCGCCGTCGAGGTGCTCGTGGACGTGGCCCTGGCACACCCCGGCATCGTCGCGCTGATGCTGGCGCCCGCGTCCCAGTCGGGCGGAGACGCCGAGGAGCCGCCGGCGGCGCACGCCGAGGCGCTGAGCGCCTTCGGCGTCACCCCGGACACCGAGGACCAGGAGCGGGTCGTCCGGGTCATCGGCGCCCTGGCGGCGCTCGCCGTCCTGACGCTCGCGGCCCACCAGCAGGACCAGATCACCGCGTGGCGGCGGCACATCGTCGCCACGTGCCTCGATGCGCTCGGCTCCCGCGAGCCGGCCGCGTCCCGTACCGCACCCGACCAGAACGAGGCCTGATCCGCATGGCTGTCCTGCTCTCCCGACTCGGGGCCTTCTCCCACCGGCGCCGCGTGCCCGTGCTGCTCGTGTGGCTCGTCCTCCTGGTCGCCGGCGGGACCGGCGCCGTCACCCTCGGCGGCGAGACGTCGAGCAGCTTCGCGATCCCCGGCCAGGAGTCGACGAACGCCCTCGAGCGGATCGGCGAGGAGTTCGGCGGTGTCGCCGGCGCCACCGCCCGGGTGGTGTTCGAGGCACCGGAGGGGCAGACGCTCGCCGGTCCGGAGAACGCCGCCTCGATCCAGGCCGTGGTGGCCGAGCTCGGTCGGCTACCCGGCGTCGTCTCGGCCGCGGACCCGTTCGACCCGCGGAACCCGGCCGTGAACTCGGCGCAGCCGACCGTCGCCTACAGCACGGTGACGTTCGACGCCGCTCCCGGCGAGGTCACCCCGGAGCAGCAGGACGCGCTCGGCGCCGCCGTCGAGGACGCGCGCGGCAGCGGGCTCACCGTCGAGGTCGGCGGCGAGGCGGTGCAGGAGCCGCCGCACGTCGGCGGTCCCGCCGAGGTGATCGGCGTCGTCGTCGCGCTGCTGGTCCTCGCCGTCACCTTCGGCTCGCTGCTGGTCGCCGGCATGAACCTGCTCACCGCCGTGGTCGGCGTCGGCATCGGCGTCCTGGGCGTCACCATCGCCACCGGCTTCACCGAGCTCTCCTCGACGACGCCGATCCTGGCCGCGATGCTCGGGCTGGCGGTCGGCATCGACTACGCGCTGTTCATCATCACCCGCTACCGGCAGGAGCTGGGCCACGGCTCCGACGTCGGGACCGCCGTCGCCACCGCCGTCGGCACGGCCGGGTCCGCGGTGGTCACCGCCGGCCTCACCGTGGTCATCGCCCTGGCCGGCCTGTCCGTCGTCGGCATCCCGTTCCTCACCCAGATGGGCGTCGCCGCGGCCGCGACGATCGTGGTCGCCGTCCTCGTCGCGCTCACGCTGGTGCCCGCCGTCCTCGGCTTCCTGGGCGTGCGGGCGCTGCCGCGCCGGCAGCGCGCAGCCGTGGCCGAGGGAGCCGTCCGCACGCCCGCGGGGCGGGGAGTGCTGGCCGGCTGGGTCGCCACGGTCACCGGGCGCCGGGTGCTGGCGCTGCTGGCGAGCGTGGTCGCCCTGGGGGTCGTCGCCGTCCCCTTCGCCTCGATGCAGACCACCCTCGTGCAGGACCCGCCGGAGGGCAGCACCGCCGCCCGGGCCCAGGAGCTGCTCGCGGAGGGCTTCGGCGCCGGCTTCAACGGCCCGCTCGTCGTCCTCTTCGAGGGCGACGGTGCGGCCGCGGCCGCCCAGCAGGCCCTCGGCGCGGTCTCCGAGGTCGACGACGTCGCCCGCGCTGTCCCGGGCCAGACGAACGGCGACGGCACCGCCGCCACCCTCAACGTCATCCCCGAGTCCGGCCCGGCCGACCCGGCCACCGAGCAGCTGGTGTCCGACCTGCGCACCGAGCTCGGGGACCTCGACGGCGTCGAGGTGTCGGTGACGGGGCAGACGGCCGTGAGCGTCGACGTCGCGCAGGCCCTCGACGAGGCGCTGCCGGTCTACCTGGTGCTGGTCGTCGGCCTGGCGCTGGTGCTGCTCGTGCTGGTGTTCCGCTCGCTGCTGGTGCCGCTGGTCGGCGTCCTGGGCTTCCTGCTGACCGTCGGCGCCTCGCTCGGCGCCACCGTGGCGGTGTTCCAGTGGGGCTGGATCGCCGGCGCGGTGAACCTCGACGCCACCGGGCCGCTGGTCAGCCTCACCCCGATCCTGGTGATCGGCATCCTGTTCGGCCTGGCGATGGACTACCAGATCTTCCTGGTGTCCCGGATGCACGAGGCGCACAGCTCCGGCGCCGAGCCGCTGACCGCCATCCGCACCGGCTTCCGCCAGGCCGCACCGGTCGTCGTGGCGGCCGCGCTGATCATGTTCTCGGTGTTCGCCGGCTTCGTGCCCGCCGGCGAGGCGACGATCAAGATGATCGCCTTCGCCCTGGCCATGGGGATCCTGTTCGACGCCTTCGTGGTCCGGATGGTCCTGGTGCCCGCGGCCCTGGCGCTGCTGGGGGAGCGGGCCTGGTGGCTGCCCCGCTGGCTGGGCTGGCTGCCGCGCCTGGACGTCGAGGGCGTGGCGCTGGAGCAGCGGCGCCACCCGGCAGCGGCCGAGCACGAGCCGGTCGGCGCCGGGACGCACTGACCGAGGGGCCCGCCGCCCGCGCCAGAGGGCACGGGCGACGGGCCGACCTCACTCCGAGGACGGCCCGGGACCCGCGCCCGGCCACCAGCCCCACCCGGGGACGACGCGCGTCGACCGGGTGACGGTGTACCCGTCCTCGGGGAGCTCCGGTTCGAGGCGCACGAGCACGCCCCACTCCTCGAAGGGGTACACGCCGGGCATGAAGCCCACGTACTCCGTCTCGTCGGCCACGGTCTCCGCGGTCGCGTAGCTGCCGCCGCGCGAGTCGACGTGCGTCAGCTCCGGAACGGCCGCGTACGTGTCGCTCTGCACCAGCCACCGCACCGGCTGCACCATGCCGTCGGCCACCACCGGCGGCTCGATGCACGGCATGTTGAAGCCGATCGGCCAGTCCAGCGCCACGGGCTCGTCCCCGACCAGCTCGCTGACCGTCCGGCCCTCGATCCGGTAGGGGTCGGTGACGGCGATCCAGCCCTCGTCGCTGAACTCCAGGTCCTCGACGCGCAGCCGGACGACGTCCGCGCCGCGCGGCAGGTGGATCGCCGCGCCGAGGACGAACTGCCGCCACTCCGGCTCGCCGCTGGAGTTCTCGCCCCCGATGTCCACGGGGAGCTCCTCGACCGGGGTGGGTGCCCCGTCGCCGATGCGGGCGTACTCCATGACCACGCCGGTGCCGGCGTCGAACTCCCCGGCGATGGTGACGGCGAGGGCGTCCTGCTCGGAGAAGCTCGACAGCTCCAGCCACGGCGTGTTCGCGACGACGGCCGGTCCGCCGCCGCCCTCGGGACGCCACGTCGACCAGACGCGCCCGTCCTGGGGCGCCACGTCCGCCAGGTCGTCGGGGTCCGCCCCGGGCAGCGACTCGGGCTCGGCGGGGACCAGTGCCGTCGTCCGCTCCTCCGCGGAGGCGCCGGCCTCGGCCTGGGTCTGGGCCCGGTTGGCCGCGGCCGCCTCGCTCAGCGTCCGGGGCTGGACGAGTGCGACGCCGTGGTCGGCGAAGCCGCAGCCGCCGCCCCCGGTGAGCGTGTCGAGGGTGTCGCGGCCCATGGACCACGTGTCCCGCAGCCGGTAGGTGGCCAGGGCCGCACTGCCGACCTGGATGAGCACCGAGGTGACGAGGACGGCGACGAGCGTCCCGACCACCGCGTCGGGCCACCGCGCCGGTGTCGCGCCGGCCTGGTCGGCGGAGCCGTCGAGGGCCTCGTCGGTCGTGCGGCCGGGGGCCTCGTCGGCCGTCGCGGCGGGGGCCGCGGGGGCCGCGGGGGCCGCGGCGCGCCTGCGGCCGCGCCACCAGGGGATCGCGACCACGAGCAGGCCGATGGCCAGCCACAGCAGGGGGTTCCCGAGGATGCCGGGGAGGTCCTCGTCGACGGCGAAGCCGGAGTACTCCACCTGGTGGTTGCCGCCGTGGTAGGCCAGCGCCGCCGTGAGGGCGAGGACGCCGGTCAGCACGAGCGACGCCCAGCGGTCGGGCCGCCGGCGGATGACCAGCGCGACCGCGACCGTCACTGCGAGCGCACCGGGCGCGGCCAGGGCCCCGAAGTGGTGCGTCCACTTGGTGGGGGAGGGGAGCAGGGCGGCGTTGGCGGCCAGGTAGCCCAGCGCCGGCACGGCCCAGCTGACGAGCGGGCCCGTCCGCCGGGTCGTGCGCAGGAGCACCACGGAGACGCCGACGACGAGCACCAGGGTGCCGAGGACGACGACCGCCCGGCCCGAGGTGCTCTGGTTCGGGTCGGGGCCCAGGGTGAGGTACCAGTACCGCAGCGTCTCCTCGTACCAGGGCTCGGCCGGCCCCCGCTCCTGGTGCACCCGCAGCGCGGTGCGTGCCGTGGCCAGGGTCGCATCGCTGAAGACGATGGTCGAGGCGATGCTGGCGCAGGCGACGACCAGCGCCAGGCTCGCCCACGCACCCCACCGGGACCGCGCCAGGACCGGCCAGAGCTTGGGGGTCAGCACCAGCAGCGTCGCGGCGCAGGCCAGCCCCGAGGCGGTGATCGTGACCGCGGCACCGGCGACGGCGGCCGCCGCGCCGATCAGCCAGACGCGGTCCCGCCGGATGGCCTGCAGCGCGAGCACGAGGGTGACCGTCCAGGCCAGGCAGACCAGCCACTCGGGACGCCCGCCGATGTTCCAGGGCAGCCACCACGCCAGGAACGCGATGCCGGCCACGAGGCGCAACGCCGCGTGCGGCCGCTGGACCAGCAGCGGCAGCAGCTGCCGGGTCAGCAGGAACCAGATCGCGATCGCGGCCGCCAGGGAGGGCAGCCGGAGCACGAACGGCGAGGTCGACAGGTCCGCGAGGGGCGCCAGGAGCGTCTGCTCGAGGACGAACGGGATCTCGGGGACGTTGAAGTAGCGGATCTGGTTGCCGACGAAGCCCGCGGAGTCGAGGGTGCGCGCCTCGAGCGTGTAGTAGTAGTCGTCGGTGTTGATGAACCCGATCGCGGTCCATCCCACCAGCGCCCCGATGACGCCGACGTCGGCCAGCAGGCGCAGCGGCCGTCCGCCCTGGGTGTCGTCCCGGAGCCGGGAACGCGCCTCCTCCCGGCGGCCGGCGGTCCGACCCCGGCGCAGCGCCTCCAGGCACGCGGCCAGCCCGAGGACGTGCAGCGCGACGAGGACGAGCTTGAGCGGCGTCGGGGAGCTCTGGAACCGGGCGTCGGGGTGGGCGACGGCCGTGGGGGAGGGGCCGTCGGCCGCCGTTGCGTCGGTGACGAAGGCGGTGACCTCGGGGACGTCGGCGCCGGGGGAGTCGGCCAGGACCTCGTCGGCGCCGCCCGAGCCGGCCAGCAGCACGGTCGTGCCGTCCTGGTCGGCCCGGACCACGAGCGAGCAGCCCGGGTCGGAGGGGACGCTGCCGGCCCACAGCTCGGTGCCCGAGGACACGATCCGCAGGGTCCCCGCGTCGACCGTGACGAAGAGGGCGCGTTCCCGGCTCCGCTCCGAGCTCTGCAGCGCGGTCGCGAAGGCCACCGCGCTGCCGCCGTCGTCCAGGGACCGGATGGTCGCGCAGGGCACCGTGGCGTCGAGGTCGATCGGCCGGTACGGCATGAACAGCGCCGCGGTGGACGTCGGGTCCGCGGTGTCCCGCGGCCACTGCACCTCGGGGGTGTCGACGACGACCGGGGCCATCGGCAACGACAGGGCCAGCAGCACGGTCAGGGAGGCCAGCACCCAGGCGAGCCGCCGCGGCCACGGACCCCGGTCCCGGCCGCCGGCCGGAGCGGCCTCGTCGGCACGGGTCGACCCGGACGGCGACGCCGCCGCGTCGTCCGTCGTGTCGGCGGACCGGGTCACGGGGACGGGAGCGACCGGGGGGCCGCGGTCGCTGACGTCACCCGAGGGAGTCTAGGTAGCACTCCCCGTGCGGCCACCCGGGCCGCCGACCGCACTCAGCTGCGCGTGACGCTCCCGCTGGCCTTGTCCAGCGTCAGGGTGCCGCGCTCGAACCGCTGCACGACGGTGTTCCCGCTGGGCTGCGCGTCGCCGACCGGGTAGCCGAGCGATCCGGCCTCCCAGCCGGCCTGCCCCCAGCTGGCGAGGATCGGGCCGGTCACGGCGTGCGCCCCGGTCGCGGGGGACCAGTAGATGCCGCCGCGCTCGAAGGCCTGGTAGCAGCCGCCCTGGACCAGGCCGCAGATCTCGGCGCCGGTCGGGAGCCCGACCGCGCCGGTCGTGCCGCCCGACGCGGTCCACGCGCCGACGATGGCCCCGATGACCGGGTACGCGCCGCGGGCGGCCGACCAGACGACGACGCCGCCCTGGAAGGTCTGGGTGCAGCTGTCGTGCGACGGGGTGCAGACCTCGGCGCCTGTCGGGTAGCCGAGCGGGCCGCGCTCCCAGGACTGCCGGGCCCAGGCCTGGCTGATGGCGCCCCACACGGGGTGGGTGCCACCGGCGGTGCTGCGGTAGACGGCGCCGCCGCGGAACAGCTGGTAGCAGCCGCCGCCGGGGAGCCCGCACACCTCGTCGCCCGTGGGCAGCCCGAGCGTGCCGGTCTCCCGGCCCAGGCGCTGCCACACGTCGGCGATCGACCCGACGACGGCGCGGTTCCCACCGCTGTCGCTGCTGACCACGGAGCCGTTCTGGAAGCGCTGCGTGCAGCTCACGCCGGCGACCGCGCAGGCGACGTCCGTGGTCGGCCAGCCGAGGACGCCGCCCTCGGCGCCCAGCGCGACCCAGCGGTCCCGGTGCGCGCCGCGGACGACGAGGGTGCCGGTGGGGTTGGTCCAGGTGACGGAGCCGCCGGTGAAGTCCTGCCGGCAGCCGCCGTCGCGCAGGCCGCAGACGGTGTCGGTGACGGGGTAGCCGAGCGGGCCGCGCTCCCACTGCTGGTCGGCCCACCGCGTGGCGATCGGGCCGTTGCCGACCAGCCGGGCACCGGTGGCCGAGGACCAGTAGATGGCACCGGTCTGGAACAGCGCGTAGCAGCCCCCGCCGGTCAGGCCGCAGATCGTGCTGGAGGTGGGGTAGCCCAGGCGACCGGTCTCCCAGCCCGCCTGACCCCACTTCGTCATGAACTCACCGATGAGGTGGCGGACGCCCGTGGCCGGGGACGAGTAGATGCTGCCGTACTGGAAGGCCTGGTAGCAGCCGCCGTCGCGCAGGCCGCAGGTCTGCCAGCCGGTGGGGTAGCCGAGCGCGCCGGCCTCGTACCGGGACTGCGCCCAGTGGTCGAGGTAGGCGCCGGTGAGGGGGTGGGCGCCGGTACCGGGTGACCAGTAGACGGTCCCGCCCTGGAAGCCCTGGTAGCAGCCGCCGTCGCGCAGGCCGCAGGTCTCCGCGCTGGTCGGGTACCCCAGCGGGCCGGTCTCCCACTTCTGCACCGACCACGCCTTGGCGATCTCGCCACTGATCCCGTGCGCGCCGGTGGCCGGCGACCAGTACATGGAGCCGTTCTGGAAGGTCTGGAAGCAGCCGCTGTTCCGCAGGCCGCAGGCCTCCTCGCCGGTGGGGTAGCCGAGGCGGCCGGTCTCCCAGCCCCCCGAGGCCCACTGCTGGAGGATGGCCCCCCACACGATCCGGGCGCCGGTGGCCGGCGACCAGTAGACCGAGCCCTTCTCGAAGGCCTGGAAGCAGCCGCCGTCCTTGATCCCGCAGCTGACGAAGTTCACCGGGCTGCCCAGCGCCGCGCCTGCCTGGTTGGCGCGCGTGACCACGGCGTTGCCGCCGGGGGACTGGGTCGAGCCGAACCAGTTGGAGAAGAGCACCCAGAAGTTCCGGTTGCCGTAGGCCGAGCAGGCGTCCCCGGTGCCGACCCCGGTGCCCCGGCCGGCGGCCAGGGCGGCGGCGTTCGGCTGGTAGGGCGTGTAGATGTAGAGGTTGGCGGTGGCCTGGTTCTCGATGAAGACCTGCGAGCTACCGCAGGCGCGGTCCGGGTTGTAGAGGATCGTGTTGGTGCGCCCGGCCCGGTAGTTGTAGTTGCCCGGGTTCTTCGCATAGACCTTGAACCGCCACGCGGCCATGTAGACCTGGTTGTAGAAGCCCTCGTACCGGCTGTCACAGGCGGCGGTGTCCGGGCACGCGTAGCCGGTGGCCTTCTTGTACCGGGTCTCTGTGCCGGCGCTGGTGACGAGGGACTGCTCCTTCTCCAGCAGGACGAGGAGCACCCGCTGGCTGATGCCGCAGGCCTGGCCGACACGCGCGATGATCCAGGCAGCGGTCTCACCCGGTGCGCCGGTGTAGGCGCCGCAGTAGGCGTCGGCCGGGCGGGTCCACGTGTCCTGCCGGTAGTTCCTCAGGCAGGGGTGGGCGCCGTCGGTGCACCTGGCGCCCTTGGCGTCCAGGAACGCCTGGACGTCCCCGGCCGACATCGCGTTGCCGTGGAAGAACATGTCGTCGCTGATGATGTTGCCCGCGCGGAACTGGCTGGTGTCCGCCACGAGCTGCAGCTCCGTGGTGGCGACCGGGTCGGTGCGGTACTGCTCGGCGGCCGAGCCGTCGACGAGCAGGAACGCGCCGACGAGCATCAGCGCGACGGCGCAGCGGAGCAGGCTCACGACCGGCTTCACGGGACGGTCACCTCGAAGACCTCGGTGACGCCGGTCGCGCCGCCGGCGTTGTAGGTGACCACGGCATCCCACGCCCCGGGGGCGAGCTGGGAGCCGGGCAGGGCCAGCAGCCCGCAGATCGTCGTGCTCGCGTCGGCGAACGCGGAGGCGGTGACGTCGTGCGACCGCTCGCCGCGCGAGAGGGTGAGCGTGCAGGTGCCGCCGTCCTCGACCCGGTCGACGACGAAGGCGTTGACCTCCACCGACCCGCCCGTCCACTCGGCGTAGCCGACCTGCACGGTCGCCTCGCCGTCCTCCGCCACCGGGCGCTCGTCCGTCGGCAGGTCGGCGGGCGCCTCGGTGTCGACGGTCTCGGTGCTGGTGACGCGGGGGTCCTGGCCCGCCGTGCTGGACGGGGCGGCGTCGCCGGCGGTGCTCTCCGCCGAGGGCGGAGCAGAGGTCGGGGCCGCGCTCGTGGTGGAGGAGGCCGCGCCGCTCCCCGACGTGTCCGGGAACGTGGCCCCGACGGCGACGGCGGACACCCCACCGACCGCGGCCAGGACGACGAACAGGAGCAACCAACGGCGGGCCGCGGTCGACATGGATCACCTCGAGAGGAGCCGGTGCGGACAGGACTGCTCCCCGTCTCATCGGCACCCGGCGGTCCGGAGTTGACCCGAGCGGCTGTGGTGTCGGCCTCCGGTGCTGGTCAGGCCAGCAGCCTGGAGACCGCGGACAGCCGTTCGTCGCCGGCCATCGCCGCGAGCCACTGCGCCCAGCCGGGACGGGCGCGCATGGCCTCCAGCGCGCCTCGGGCGGCGTCCCGGTCGCCGCGCCGGGAGGCGGCGATCGCCGCGTAGAGGTCGCGGGCGCCCTCGGGGGCGAACACCGCCAGGGTGTCGTAGTCCTTGTCCTCGTAGGCGCGCTGCAGGTTGCGCAACATCCGCAGCTGCGCCACCGGGTCGCCGGAGTCGTCGACCCGCAGGTCGACGCGCACGCCGTCGTCCTCCTCGGTCTCCGGCTCCCCGCCGACCACCAGCAGCGCGGCGGACTGGCGACCCCGCAGGTCCCCGCCGGCGTCCTGTCCGGCCGACAGCGCGGCGAGCAGCCGGTCGGCCAGCGCGCCGGCGGTGACGGTGAACGCGTACAGCATCGCCGGGAGGACGCCGTCGGAGGCGAGCATGTTGCCCTGGACGCTGACCGCCTCGGCGACGATCTGCCCGCTGACGGGGAAGGCGCCGGGCCCGGTGTCGGCGGCGATCTCGCCGGTCGCGGACAGGACGGCGACCTGCCGGTCGGCGTCCTCGGCCGCGTGCGCCGCCCGCCGCACGAGGTCGGCCGGGGCAGTGCCCTCGGCCAGCCCGGCCAGGAGCACGCCGCCCAGCCCGCGCGGGCTGCGCGCCTGCACGGCCACCACCCCGACGCCGGGGCGTGCCCGCGGCACGGCGCGGCCGACGGCGAGGATGCAGGAGGAGACCGCGATGCCCAGCTCGCCGGAGGCCGGGTCGCGGGCGACGACGGAGAAGGTCACCGGCGGGCAGGCGGGTCGGCGGGTCAGACGGTGGCGGGCAGCGACATGGTGCGGACGTCGTCGGCGACGGTGAGCGGTGCGCCGGTCGCGGCGACGACCTCGTCGACCTCGACGCCGGGGGCCACCTCGCGCAGCACGAACCCGCCGGGCGTCACGTCGACGACGGCCAGGTCGGTGACGAGGCGGTCGACGCAGGCCTTGCCGGTGAGGGGCAGGGTGCACTCCTCGACCAGCTTGGGCGACCCGTCGCGGGCGACGTGCTCCATCATGATGATCACCTGGCGGGCGCCGTGGACGAGGTCCATCGCCCCGCCCATGCCGTTGACCATCTTCCCGGGGATCAGCCAGTTGGCCAGGTCGCCGCGGGGGTTGACCTGCATCGCGCCGAGGACGGCGACGTCGAGGTGCTTGCCCCGGATCATCCCGAACGACATCGCGGAGTCGAAGAAGCTGGCGCCGGGGAGCACCGTCACCGTCTCCTTGCCCGCGTTGATGAGGTCCGGGTCCTCCTCGCCCTCGAAGGGGTAGGGCCCGACGCCGAGGACGCCGTTCTCCGAGTGCAGCACCACGTGCACGCCCTCGGGCACGAAGTTGGGCACCAGGGTCGGCATGCCGATGCCGAGGTTGACGTAGGAGCCGTCGGTCAGCTCCTGGGCCACGCGGGCGGCGAGCTGGTCGCGGGTCAGTGCCATGTCAGTTCGCTCCCGTGTCCGTCGCGGTCGCTTCCTCGCCGGCCGCGGCGGGTGCAGCGGCGGAGTTGCGCGGCCGCGTGGTCCGCTTCTCGATGCCCTTGCCCTCGGTGCCGACCTCCACGACGCGGTCGACGAAGACGCCGGCCAGGTGGATGTGCTCGGGTCGGATCTCGCCGGGCTCGACGAGCTCCTCGACCTCGGCGATCGTGATCCGCCCGGCCATGCCGGCCAGCGGGTTGAAGTTCGCCGCCGACTCGTGGAAGAAGAGGTTGCCGTGCCGGTCGCCGACCGCGGCACGGACGAGCCCGAAGTCCGCGGTCAGGGCGGTCTCCAGCACGTACTGCTGGCCGTCGAACTCCCGGACCTCCTTGGGGGTGGAGGTCTTCACGACGTTCCCCTCGGCGTCGTAGCGCACCGGGATGCCGCCGTCGGCGACCATCGTGCCGACGCCGGTGGGGGTGTAGAAGGCCGGGATGCCGACGCCACCGGCGCGCAGCCGCTCGGCCAGCGACCCCTGCGGGGTCAGCTCGACCTCCAGCTGACCGGAGAGGTAGAGCCGGGCGAGCTCCTTGTTGCCGCCGACGAAGGAGCTGATCGTCCTGCGGATCCGCCCGGCGTAGAGCAGCACGCCCAGGGCCTGGTCGTCGACGCCGCAGTTGTTCGAGATCGTGGTCAGCTCGCGGGCGCCGCTCTCGAGGATCGCGTCGATCAGGTTGATCGGGACGCCGCACAGGCCGAACCCGCCCACCGCCAGCGTCACTCCGTCGCCGATGTCGGCCACTGCCTCGCGCGCCGAGGCCACCACCTTGTCCATACCGGGAACCACCGTCCGTCGCGTGCGGCCGGCCGGCTCCCGCGTCAGGTGGGGCGGCCCAGCTCGCGGATGCCTTCGATGCGCGCGCCGAGCGTAGCCGTGACGCGTTCATCGGTCGCCCGCCGGGGCAGCCGGGACAGGTCGGGGGCGGTGACGAGGACCACGGAGGCCCCCGCGGCCAGGGGGGCCAGCAGCCAGGCCACCGGCCCGGCCTCCGCCGCCGTCCGCGCGTCGACCAGCACGCGGTCGCCCTCGCCGATCCCCAGCCGCTGCGCCAGCTCGGTGGCGGTCTCCACCAGCCCGGCCAGCGTCAGCTCCAGCCCGCCGACCAGCAGGCCGGGGGCCGCGGGGTCGGGCTGCTGCCAGGGGGTGAAGACGTCGCCGTGGGTGCGGACCTCGACGGCGAAGTCGCGTGCCGGGCCGACGTACCCGGCCATGCCGGCGCCGAGCGGGTGCAGCGAGAGGCCGACGAGCTCGGGCACGTCCAGCTCCTCCAGCGGGCCGAGCCGGCCCTGGTCGGCCAGGACGACGTCGGCGTCGGCGAGCGCGCCGTCGTCCTCGGCGGCCGGCTCGGTCACCGTGGCGCCGCAGCTCCAGGCCGCCATGAGCACCGCGGCGGTCTGCCAGTGGGCCGGCAGCACCACCGCGACGCGGCTGCCCGGCCCCACGTCGAACTCCTCCTGCAGGAGGTTGGCGGTCTTGGCCACCCAGTTGGCGAACGTCGTGGCCGACAGCTCCACCCGCGAGGCGGCGACGTCGTCGTAGGCGGTGAGCAGGGGTGCGGCCGCCGAGCGCTGCAGGGCCCCGCGCAGGAGATCGGACGGGACGGAGGGCTGCGTGGTTCGCATGGGACGAGAGTGCCCTGTGGCATGGGTGCGCTGTGACGGGGCGGTTCCCCTCGCGCGTCCCCCTCGGCCATGTCACGGCGCGGTTACAGTTCCTCCGATGACTGCGACACGCGGCGGCACCGGCTCCCGGCTCCTGCGCCTGGACCACGCGCTGCTCCGCTCCACCCGTCGGACTCTCGGTTCGACCCCCGCCGTCCCGGTGGCCCAGGGCATGTCCCACTTCGGTGAGCACGCCCTCGGCTGGCTCGCGCTGGGCGCGGCCGGCTGGCTGTCCGGCCGGCGTCGTCCGGAGTGGGTGGCGGGGACCGTCGGCGTGGTGGCGGCCCATGCCGCCGGAGTGGTCGTCAAGCGCGTCGTGCGGCGCGTGCGTCCTCAGCTGGAGGACGTCCCCGCCCTGGTGGCGACGCCGAGCCGGCTGTCGTTCCCCAGTGCGCACAGCTGCTCGACCGCCGCGGCGGCCGTGGGCTTCGGACCCATGGTCGGCCGCCTCCCGATGGCCGGCGTGACGGGCGCGATGCTCGTCTCGCGGGTGCTCCTGGGAGTGCACTACCCGTCCGACGTCGTCTCGGGAGCGGCGCTGGGGGCCGGTACGGCCACCCTCGTCCGGCGGCGCCTGACCCGACTCGAAGGTAGGAAGGCATGACCGTGACCATCTCCCAGCCCGGCCCCCCGGGACCGACCGCTCCGGCGGGTGCCGTCGTCCCCCCGGCGACGGTCGACGCGCCGGCCCCGTCGACGCCGAAGACCCCGCCCGCCTCCCCGCCGCTGGCCCCGCGCCTGCCCGGCTGGCGCGGCACCTTCGCCTGGGGCGTCGTCCGCGCCGTCCGGCCCCGGCAGTGGGCGAAGAACGTCCTGGTGCTGGCCGCTCCGGCGGCCGCCGGGGAGATCTTCCACCTCGACGTGCTCGGGCCCACCGCCGTCGCCTTCCTGCTGTTCTGCCTGGCCGCCTCCGGCGTCTACCTGGTGAACGACACCATCGACGTCGAGGAGGACCGCCGGCACCCGCGCAAGCGGTTCCGCCCGATCGCCGCGGGCATCGTCCCCAAGAGCCTCGCCCTCGCCATGGCGGTCGTGTGCTTCACCGTGGCGCTCGTGGCGGCGGTGCTGCTGACCCGGCCCGCGCTGGCCTGGGTGCTGGGCAGCTACGTGGTCATCCAGCTCGGCTACTGCGTCTTCCTCAAGAACCAGCCGGTCATCGACCTCGCCGTCGTCGCCTCCGGCTTCCTGCTCCGCGGCATCGCCGGCGGTGTGGCCGCGGGCCTCGCGCTGTCGCAGTGGTTCCTGCTGGTCGCCGCCTTCGGGTCGCTGTTCATGGTGGCCGGCAAGCGGTACTCCGAGCTCGTCCTGGTCGGGGACGCGGCGGCCACCCGCAAGACGCTGCAGGAGTACTCGGCCAGCTACCTGCGCTTCGTCTGGAGCCTCTCGGCCGCGGTCGCGCTGACCGCCTACAGCCTGTGGGCCTTCGAGATGGGCGAGACCCAGACCGGCGCTCCGTGGTCGCTGATCTCCATCGCCCCGTTCGTGCTGGCGATCCTGCTGTACGCCCGCGACGTCGACAAGGGCGAGGCCGGCGCACCGGAGGAGATCGTCCTCGGTGACCGGGTGCTGCTCACCCTCGGCGTGCTGTGGGCCGCGACGATGGCGCTGGGTGTCTACGGTGTCTGATGAAACACCCCGTCCCCCCCACGCCTCGCAGGCTCGGCGCGGGGCCCTGGACGGGGCCGGGCGAAGCCCTGAGACGTTGACGGGGTGGGGCCGCACCGCGGCCACCCCCGCACTGGTCGAGCGGGTCTCCGACGAGGCCGACGTCCGCAAGGTGCTCGCCGAGGCGCGCGGCCGCGGGGTCGTCGCCCGCGGCCTGGCCCGCAGCTACGGCGACGCCGCGCAGAACGCCGGCGGACACGTCCTGGACATGACCGGCTCGGACCGGGTCCTGGACGTCGACCTGGCCGGCGCGGAGGTCGAGGTCGAGGCCGGCATCTCGCTGGACCGGCTGATGAACCTCTTCGTCCCGCTGGGCATGTTCGTGCCGGTCACCCCCGGCACCCGGTACGTCACGGTCGGCGGGGCCATCGCGGCCGACATCCACGGCAAGAACCACCACGTCGCGGGCAGCTTCTCCCAGCACGTGCGCTGGCTGGACCTGCTCACCGCCGACGGCCAGGTGCGTCGGGTGAGCCCCGAGCAGGACCCGGACCTGTTCTGGGCGACGGCCGGCGGCATGGGCCTGACCGGCGTGATCCTCCGGGCGCGCGTCCGGATGAAGCCGATCGAGACCTCGCAGACGATGGTCGACACCGACCGGACGCCCGACCTCGACTCGCTGATGACGCTGCTCACCGAGACCGACCACCTCTACGACTACTCGGTCGCCTGGATCGACTGCGTCGCGAAGGGCGCGCGGATGGGCCGCTCGGTGCTCACCCGCGGCCGGTTCGCCCGACGCGACGAGCTGCCCGCCCGCAAGCAGGCCGACCCGCTGCGCTACTCGCAGTCGGTCAAGGTCTCCGTGCCCGACGTGTTCCCGCCCGGGCTGCTCAACGTCGCCACGGTGTCGGCGTTCAACGAGCTCTGGTACCGCAAGGCGCCCAAGCGCAAGCGGGACCAGCTGCAGAGCATCCCGACGTTCTTCCACCCGCTCGACGGGGTGGGCGCCTGGAACCGCATCTACGGCCCGCGCGGTTTCGTGCAGTGGCAGGTCACCGTGCCGTTCGGGCACGAGGAGACGATGCGGCACGTCCTCGAGCGGATCAGCAGCTCCGGGCACGCCTCGTTCCTGGCCGTGCTCAAGCGGTTCGGCGAGGGCAACCCCGGCATGCTGTCCTACCCCTCGCCCGGGTGGACGCTGGCGCTGGACATCCCCGTGGTGCGGGGCCTGGCCCGGCTGCTCGACGAGCTCGACGAGCCCGTGGTCGACGTCGGCGGGCGCACCTACCTCGCCAAGGACTCCCGCGTCCGGCCCGAGGTGTTCGAGCGGATGTACCCGCGGATCGACGACTTCCGGGCGGTGCGCGCCCGGGTCGACCCCGACGGCGTCTTCACGTCCGATCTGGCCAGGAGGCTCTCCCTGTGATCGACGCGCTCGGATCGGTGGGGTCGCTGCTCCTCGTGGGCGGGACCTCGGACATCGCCGTGGCGACGGCGCGCCGCTACCTGCAGGAGCGGCCGCTGCGCGTCGTCCTGGCGGCGCGGGCCAGCGCCCGGCGCGGCGCCGTGGCCGAGGAGCTGCGTGCCGCCGGGGCGACGGTCGAGGTCGTCGACTTCGACGCCGACGACCCGAAGTCGCCGGAGCGGATGGTGGCCGAGGCCACGGCGGGCGGGGACGTCGACGTCGCCGTCGTCGCCTTCGGCCAGCTCGGCGAGCAGGAGCAGCTGGCGCGGGACCCCGACGCCGTGGCCGCGCTCGCGCGGGTCAACTACGTGGCGCCGGTCGTCGTCGGCACCGTCCTGGCCGAGCGCATGCGCGCCCAGGGCCACGGCACGATCGTCGCCCTCTCCTCGGCCGCGGGGGAGCGGGCCCGGGCCTCCAACTTCGTGTACGGCTCGACCAAGGCCGGGATGGACGCCTTCTACAGCGGGCTCGCGGACTCCGTGGCCGGCACCGGGGTGTCGGTGCTGGTGGTCCGGCCCGGCTTCGTGCGGTCGAAGATGACCGAGGGCATGCCGGCCGCGCCGCTGGCCACGACGCCCGAGGCGGTCGCCGAGGCGATCGTGACCGGCGTCCGCAAGGGCCGGCACACCGTGTGGGTGCCCGGTGCCATGCGCTGGGTGATGAGCGGCCTGCGCCACACGCCCCGCGCGGTCTTCCGCCGCCTGCCCATCTGAGGCAGGCCCCCTCCGCCGGCCGGACCTCCCGACCCGACCCACGGCCCGCCGGCCGGACCACCCGGTCCGGCCGGCGGGCCGTCGGCGTGTCGGGCGTCCCCGGGTGCCCGCGTGTCGGCGCCCCCCGCGGGCGGACACCCGCCCTCACCTGCAGGCCCTCCGGACCGGTTGGTCACGTGAGTCCCACGGACCCCAAGAAAGCGTGACCGAGCGGTCACACACTGCTAATCTCAGTCGTGTGATTCCCCGGGCGCCACTGGTCGCCCCGTTCGTCGCGACCGCGTCGATGCGCTCTCCCGGACGCTGCTGAACCCCGCTCCCATGCCGGGAGTCCCTCGACCTCGTGACCGCGCCGCGGTCGCGCACGCCTCCGACCCGCGGACTTCCCGCGCTGTCTCCTGCGAGGAGGACATCTTGTCCCTGTCCATCGACCGTGACGTCACGGCGAGGAGCCCCCGACTGCGCAAGCTGCACCGCATGGTCGCGGACGGCTCGTGCTCCGTGCTGTCCCTGGACATCTTCGACACCGTCCTGTGGCGCCGCGTGCCGCGGCCGACCGACGTGTTCGCGGTCATGGGCTCGCGGCTGCGCAAGGAGGGCCGGGCGCCGGAGTGGCTGACCGACGCCGCCTTCCGCGCCATGCGCATCGACGCCGAGCGGAACTCCCGCATGCGCCGCGGCTCGCTGGGGACCGAGGTGTCGCTGTTCGACATCTGGGAGGAGATGCCGATCGCGCTGTTCGGAGGGAGCACGATCGAGGAGCTCGTCGCCGACGAGGTCGCGCTCGAGCGGGAGTTCACCGTCGTGGACCTCGACATCGCCGAGGTCATCAAGAGCGCCCGTGCCCACGGCGTCAAGACCGTCTTCGTCTCGGACACGTACTTCACCGAGGACCACCTCGCGCACCTGCTGGACCGGCCCGAGCTCGGGTCGATGGACGACATCCACGTCTTCCGCTCGCACCAGCACGGCCGTGACAAGGCATCGGGCCTGTGGGACATCGTGCTCGAGGAGCTGGGTGTCCGCCCGCAGCAGGTCGTGCACATCGGCGACAACCGCGCCGCCGACGTCGACACCCCCGGCCGCCTCGGCGTCCGGACCGTCTTCTACGAGCGCATCGACTCCTCCTTCGACGAGGTGCTCCGCCGCGAGAAGGAGTCGGTCGAGGGCTTCGGTCCCTTCAACGCCGGGCTCCACCCCGAGCTGGGCGACTTCGGCCTGACCAGCCTGCGCGCCAAGACCCTGGCGCTGCGCCCCTCCTCGGGCAACATCGCGGCGAAGAACGCGTGGGAGTACGGCGCCGCCGTCCTCGGCCCGGTCCTCACCGGCTTCGCCGAGTGGGTCGCCGAGCGCGCCGCCGCCGCCGGCACCCGCGTCGTCTGGTGCCCGATGCGCGAGGGCACGGTCCTCTCGGCCCTGGTGAACAACGCCGCGCAGGCGCGCGGCTTCAAGGTGGAGGCGCGGCCGATCTGGCTGTCCCGCCACGTCACCTCACTGGCCGCCCTGGACCCGTTCGACGGCGACAAGCTGCACGAGTTCATCGCCCAGCGCTACCAGCTCACCGTGCGCCAGCTGCTGGAGACCCTCCAGCTGAACCCGGGCGAGGTGCCGGCGGTCGCCGAGATCCTCGACACGGTCCTGGACAACCACCGCATCGTCACCGACGTGCGCGACGCGCTCACCGAGACCGCGCACCTGAAGAACCGTCTCGGCGTCACCGTCATGCGCGCCCGCGAGCGGCTGCTGGACCACCTGCGCGCCGAGGGTGCGCTGGAGGAGTCGGAGATCGCCCTCGTCGACCTCGGGTGGGGCGGGACGATCCAGCACTACCTGTCGAAGGTGCTCTCCATCGCCAGCACCGGGATCAAGGCCTCCGGCTACTACCTGATCACCGACGAGCGGTCCGCCCGGCTCAACCTGGACGGCCTGCACACCGAGGCGTACCTCGCCCAGTCGGGGCACCCGCGCGAGGTCGTCGCCACGGTCGTGCGCAGCCCCGAGGTGCTCGAGCAGTGCGTCAACGACCTCTGCGGCTCGCTGCTCGGCTTCGACGACTCCGGCGAGCCGGTGCTGGGCGTCTACTCCGACACCCCCTCCCAGGAGGTGGAGCGGCGTGCCGTGCAGGCGGGCATCTTCACCTTCCAGCGGGAGTGGAACCGCTACGCCGACGGCGACCCCGCCTGGCCGCTGCTGACCGGTGACGGCCGCGAGCGGCTGGCGCGGATCCTCGTGAGCGCGATCAAGTCGCCCACCCAGCGCGAGGCCCTGCTGTTCGGCAACTGGGCGCACGAGGACAACTTCGGCTCCTCGGCGGTCACCCACCTGCTGCCCACGGACATCGCCCCGGCGGTGCCGTACATGTCGCCGGCCGACCTGGCCGACCTGAACATGCGGGACTCGTTCTGGCCCGCGCTCATCGCCGCCTCGGACGTGCGGCTCGGTGCCGCTGCCCGCGCCCTCGCCGACGGCGAGATCGAGGCGTCGCTGTTCGAGACCAGCGAGGACCCGTCGGACACCGCGCTGCGGTACCAGACCACCGACGGCCACTGGCACGACGGCCAGCGCCGCCGGGTGCGGATCAACCACAACGGTCTGTCCTTCGCCCGCATGGACTTCGCCTCCGGGCACGGCGAGGTGACGACCCTCTCCCTGGCCGTCCCGGGCCGGCCCGCCCTGGTCCGGATCGACTGGATCGAGGTCAAGGCGATCCGCGAGGGCAGCTCCGAGCCCGTGGTCGTCCGCTGGGACGGCGCGGAGGACTTCGCCGGCCTCATCCACGCGGCCTGCACCTGGCTCGGCGGCAACATGTTCGAGTTCCAGTACAACGAGTCGGCCGTGTGGCTGCCCATCGCCACCCGCGTCGGTGGTCAGGTCAGCTCCGGTCAGGTCACCGTCGCCTTCGCGATGCTGCCGAAGTCCCGGACGGGCCTGAGCCGTGCACTGCCGGCGGCACCGCGCCTGGCGCGCATGTCCAACCGGATCCGCGAGGAGTACCACGCGCGGGGTGGGGCGGGCATCGCCGCCGCCGCCGTCCGCATCGCCGCCCGCCAGCTGAAGGGAACCCGATGACCACCACCCTGAACACGCTCCCGGCGACGCTCAGCACCCGGGAGGACCCGTTCGCCCAGGAGCGGGCCGCGCGGACGCAGCCGCTGCTGCTGCACTCGCTGTCGCTCTTCCGTGAGGTCTTCGAGGTCGTCTACGCGGGCCGGGACATCTCCACGGTCGTCGAGGTCGGCGTGGAGTCGGGGCAGGTCAGCTCGATCTACACGGAGCTCGGTGCCTCGCGCGTCTTCTGCGTCGACCCGCTCCCCAGCGACGAGCTGCGGGCGCGGCTGGCCGAGACCCCCGGCCTCGAGCTGGTCGAGAAGCCCTCCCCGCAGGTGCTCGGCGAGCTGCCGGTGGCGGACCTCTACGTCGTCGACGGCGACCACAACTACGCGACGGTCCGCGGCGAGGTCGACTGGATCATCCAGAACGCGCCGGACGCCGTCGTCGTGCTGCACGACGTGGCGTGGCCGTGCTCGCGGCGGGACCTCTACTACCAGCCGTCGTTCATCGACGCGGAGCAGCGCTTCCCCGACAGCCACGACGGGCCCACCGTCTGGCAGGACGAGCTGACCCCGGCCGGCTTCGTCGGCATGGGCGCCTGGACGGCGGCCGTGCAGGCCGGCGGGGAGCGCAACGGCGTCCTCACGGCCGTCGAGGACGCCATCGCCGCCGCCGACGACGAGTGGCTGCTCGCCGTCGTCCCCGCCGTGTTCGGTGTCGGCGTCATGGTGCGCCGTTCGGAGGCCGGGCACGACCTGATGGAGCGGCTGCGCCCGTTCACCGGGTCGCGGCTGCTCGAGTCCCTCGAGAACAACCGGATCGCGCTGTACACGCGCGTGCTGGAGCTCCAGCACGGCGCGGTCGCGGCGGGCGTCGAGGCCCAGCGGCTGGGCGGCATCATCCACGACCAGCACCTCGAGCTGGAGCGGCTGAACGCCGAGCTGGCGGCCGCGCACGCGGCGACGGCGGAGCGCGCCGCCGCCGCCGAGCAGGCCCGGGCCGCGCACGCGGCGGCGGTGGAGCAGGCCGCCGCGGCGGCCGGGCAGGCGGCGGCGCAGCTCGCGGCAGGCGAGCAGCGGGCGGCCGACCTGGCCGCACGGCTCCCGGTCGCCCGTGCCCGTGCCCTCGCCGGCACGGTGCGCCGCACGGGCCGCGGCGGGGTGCGCCGGCTGGCGCGTGCCGCGGAGCGCGTGCGCGGCTGACCCCGGGGCCACGCCGGCCCGACGAATGACGACCCGGGTGCCCGGGACCCACTCCGGTGGGTCCCGGGCACCACTCGTCGGGCTTGGCTCTCCCTCAGTTGATGCAGCTGGTGTCCTGCGCGGTGCGCAGGTCCTCGCCGACGACCTCGTCGGGAGCCGGCTGGGCGGTGGTCGGCACGCCCACGCCGTTGTAGTCCGAGCCCAGGACCAGCTGGACCGTGCCGGCGGGAAGGGCGTCGTCGAGCTCGACCACCGCGCCCGGGACCTGCCCGGCCAGGGTCGCCGCGAGCGCCTCGTCGCCGGCGGCGTGCCGGACGACGGTCTGCGTGACGTCGCTGGAGTCGGCGTTGCCGGTGTCGGCGATGGTGAAGCCGGCGGCGGACAGCTCGTCGGCCGCGCTGGCCGCCAGGCCCGAGACGCCCGAGCCGTTGAGCACCTCGACGCTCACCTCGGCGGGGTCGACCGTCGCCGGCGGCTCGACGGGCTCCTCGGCCGGCGCCTCCGGCTCGGCCGACAGCTGCGCGAAGAACTCGTGCAGGGTCTCCTCGTCCTGCAGCCGGACGACGGAGCCGGCTCCGTCCACCCGCTCGTCGCCCACGTACGGCACGGTCTGGAACTCGATGCTGCCCAGCGTCACCGACTGCATCTGCCGGGCGAGGGCGAACAGGTCGAGGTCCTGGTCCACGGTCACCGCCTGCGAGGCGGCCTCCACCAGCTGGCGCTGCCGGCCCGGGTCGAGCAGCACGTCGCTGGACAGCATGTTGCGGAGCACGCCGGCGATGAAGACCTGCTGGCGGATGATCCGGTCGTAGTCACCGCGGCCCTGGGGGCCCAGGTTGTGCCGCTGCCGGACGAAGGCCAGTGCGTCCGCGCCCGAGATGGTCTGCGGACCGGCCGGGAAGAACGCGCCGGAGTACTCCCGGTCGTCGACGGCCTGGCACAGGTTGACCTCGACGCCGCCGACGACGTTGGTGAGCTCGAAGAACCCCAGCAGGTCGACCTCGGCGTAGTGGTCGATCTGCAGCCCCGTCAGGCCGCTGATCGTCTGCACGAGCAGCTGCGCGCCGCCGGCCTGCCGCTGGGCCTCGGGCAGGCCGTCGTCCACCCCGCTGTAGCCGAGGGCGTACGCGGCGTTCAGCTTGTTCCAGCCGTGCCCCGGGATGTCCACGTAGGAGTCGCGCGGGAACGAGACGAACGACGCCGCGGAGCCGTCGGCCGGCACGTGCACCAGGATCATCGTGTCGGTGTTGAGCCCCGAGTCGGTGCCGGCGCTGAGCTCGGCCAGCTGCTCGGGGGTCAGCCGGGCGCGACTGTCGCTGCCGACCAGCAGCAGGTTCATCGCCTCCGGCGCGTCGCCCGACTCGTCGTTGCCCGTGCTGGGGATCGCGTCGGTGCGGTTCACGGTCGCCTCGGCGACCTGGCCGAGGTACCAGCTCCAGCCGGTGGTGGCGAGCAGGACCGCCGAGACGATGCCGGCCAGCACGCGCGTGACGACGGTGGCGCGCGGGGTGCGGGACCGGCCGGACGGACGTCCGTCACCGCGTGGCGCGCCGGCCGGGCGCTCACCGCGGGGCGCGCTGCCCGCCCCGGGTCGGCCCACGCGGGGGTCAAGGTGCGGGGGCAGTCGCCGGTCCCCGGACCGGCCGGGGTCCTCGGAGCTCACGGAGACGTCCTCCCTGCGCGCGCCGGTCGCCCTCCGGCGGTCGCCGGGAGCGCCGCGCCAGGGTAGGGCGCCGCGGGCCGCTGCGGGGGCTCCGACGTGCCGACCCGGAGGCGGCACCCCCGCCTCCGGGTCCTACGTCAGTTGATGCAGGTGGTGTCCTGCGCGGTGCGCACGTCCTCGCCGACGACCTCGTCGGGAGCCGGCTGCGCGGTCGTGGGCACCCCGACGCCGTTGAAGTCCTCGCCGAGCACCAGCTGGACGGTGCCGGAGGTCAGGGCGTCGTCGACCTCGGTGATCGCGCCCGGGACCTGGCCGACCAGGGTGGCGGCCAGGGCCTCGTCACCGGAGGCGTGGCGGACGACGGTCTGCGCGTAGTCGTCGCCGTCGGCGTTGCCCGTGCCCGCGACCGTGAAGCCGGCCGTCTCGAGCTCGCCGGCCGCGCTGCCCGCCAGCCCGGAGATGCCGGAGCCGTTGAGCACCTCGACGCTCACCGTGGCCGGGTCGACGGTCGCCGGTGGCGCCGAGGGCTCCTCGGCGGGCGGGGCCTCGGGCTCGGCCGACAGCTGCGCGAAGAACGCGTACAGGGTCTCCTCGTCCTCCAGCCGGATGATCGACCGACCCTGGTCGTCCCGCTCGTCGCCGACGTAGGGCACCGTCTGGAACTCGATGCTGCCCTCGGTCACCGACTGCATCTGCCGCGCCAGGGAGAACAGGTCCAGGTCCTGGTCCACGGTGACCGCCTGCGAGGCGGCCTCGACCAGCTGACGCTGCTTGCCCAGGTCCAGCAGCACGTCCTCGGACAGCATCTTGCGGAGCACGCCGGCGATGAAGACCTGCTGGCGGATGATGCGGTCGTAGTCGCCGCGGGGCAGCCCGTGCCGCTGCCGGACGAAGCTCAGCGCGTCCGCGCCGGAGATCGTCTGCGGGCCGGCGTCGAACACGGCGCCCGAGTACGCGCGGTCGTCCACCGCCTCGCACAGGTTCACCTCGACGCCGCCGACGACGCTGGTGAGCTGGAAGAAGCCGAGCAGGTCGACCTCGGCGTAGTGGTCGATCTGCAGACCGGTGAGCTCGCTGATGGTCTGGACCAGCAGCTGCGCCCCGCCGGCCTGCCGGTCGTCCTCGGGCATGGAGTCGTCCACCCCGCCGTAGCCGTAGGCGTAGGCGGCGTTGAGCTTGTCCCAGCCGTGGCCGGGGATCTGCACGTAGGAGTCGCGGGGGAAGGAGACGAACGAGGCGCGGGAGCCGTCGGCCGGGACGTGCACCAGGATGATCGTGTCGGTGTTGAGCCCGGAGTCGGTACCGGCGTTCAGCTCGGCGAGCTGCTCCTCGGTGAGGTCGGCGCGGCTGTCGCTGCCGACCAGGAGCATGTTCATCGCCTCGGGCGCGTCGCCGGAGTCCTCGTTGCCCGTGCTGGGGATCGCGTCGGTGCGGTTGACCGACGCCTCGGCCACCTGACCGAGGTACCAGCTCCAGCCGGTGCTCGCGAGGAGCACGGCGGACAGCGCCCCGGCCAGCACGCGGGTGACGACGGTGCCGCGCGCGGTGCGCCGTCCGGCGGTCCGGGTGCTGCCACCCCGCGGCTCGCCGGCCGGGCGCTCGGACCGGGACGTGCGGCCGGAACCGGGCCGGCCCAGCCGCGGGTCCAGGCGGGCCGGCAGCTGCCGGTCGCCGGACTCGCCGGGCGGAACGGGGTTCTTACGGCTCACGGAGGTGTCCTTCCCTGTGCTGACCACGCTCGCTCCCGGCGGCGGCGGCCGGGGCGTGGGAACCCCTCCGTCACCAGCCGTGGCCACGTGGGTGCGGCGCGCGGGGGGCGCCTCGCCAGGTTAGGTCGCGCGCTGCCCACCCCGTGGGTGCGCGGGACCCGACACGGAGACGCCTGTGACTGGCGGGACGCAGCGGCACGCCGGGGACCGGCGATGCGGCGCCCACCCGTGCCAGCGGCTGCCCGAGCGGTCCCCGACGGGAGGATGCCGGGCGTGCGGGGTGCCTCTGGCGCCCACCCGCGGTCCGGGGCTGCTGCGACGGGTGGGACGCAGTCGACAGGGGGATCCGGTTGGGT
The DNA here is from genome assembly GCF_019799905.1 of Trujillonella endophytica. GTDB lineage: Bacteria > Actinomycetota > Actinomycetes > Mycobacteriales > Geodermatophilaceae > Trujillonella > Trujillonella endophyticus_A. The sequence goes on from NZ_JABGCI010000001.1 coordinate 982,982, forward strand.
CGGCTGAACATCCGTGGGACTGCTGCCGAAGCTCTCCGGTGGAGAGATGTGCCCTCAGCCGGGTACGCCGCCGCCGACCACCGGAGGAACCCCTCGTGCGCCGCCTCCTCGCGGGATCCCTGACCGTCGTCGCCTTCACCGGGACGTTCCTGGTGCTGCCCGTGTACGCAGAGGAGGGGCCCGAGCCCGAGCCGGTGACCACCTCGAGCGAGGAGATCGCGCTCGGTTCGGTCGAGGACCCGGCTCCGGCCGCGGAGGTGCAGGAGGGGACGACCGAGCCGGTCACCGGGGTGAGCGACACGGCGCCGACGCTCACGGTGAGCCGGACCGGTGTCGACGAGTTCTCGCTGGTCGGGGTCACCTGGGCCCACGACCCCGCGGTCACCGACACCGTCGTCCAGATCCGGGCGCAGGACGCCGACGGCGAGTGGGGTCCGTGGACCGAGGTCGCCACCGAGGACGCCGAGCAGGCCTCCGACGCCCCGGTGGGCGCGGACGTCCGCGGGGGCACCGAGCCGCTGTGGACCGGCCCGAGCACGGCGGTGGAGGCCGAGGTGGTCGCCCGGTCGGGGGCGCAGCCGATCGACGTGCAGCTCGCGCTGGTCGACCCGGGGGAGAGCGACGCCGACGGCGACCTCGGCACCCCGGACATCCAGGACACCGCCGATGCCGCGATGGCGATGCCGGACGTCTACTCGCGCGCCCAGTGGGGCGCCGACGAGTCGATCATGAGCTGGGGACCTCAGCACGTCCCGACGCTCAAGGCCGCGACCGTGCACCACACGGCGAACGCCAACGACTACGCCGCCGGCGACGTGGCGGGGATCCTGCGGGGGATCTACCGCTACCACTCGGTCACCCGGGGCTGGGGCGACATCGGGTACAACGTGATCGTCGACCGGTTCGGCCGGTTGTGGGAGGGGCGCGCGGGCGGCCTGTCCCAGAACATCGTCGGCGCGCACGCCGGTGGCTTCAACAGCGGCACCTTCGGCGTCTCGATGCTCGGCACCTACGAGACCACCGCCGTCCCCCAGGTGGTGACCAACGCGGTGGCGGCGATCATCGCCTGGAAGTTCTCGCTCTACAACGTGAACCCGCGCGGCACCACGACGCTCGTGTCGGGTGGCGGGTCGACGGCCCGGTACGCGGCGGGGGTGCCCGTCACCGTGCCGACGATCTTCGGGCACCGCGACACCAACCACACGACGTGCCCGGGCAACGCCGGCTACGCCCGCCTGCCGGAGGTCCGCGACCGGGTCGCGGCAGCGATGGCCACCTCGCAGACCATCGACGGCCGGTACTCCTCCGAGCCGGCGCTGCGCACCCTCCTGGGCGCCCCCGTCGGCGGCCGGCAGACCACCGCCGGGGTGACCTGGCAGGCCTACCAGAACGGCCGGATGTACTCCTCGCCGACGGCGGGCGTGCACGCGGTCACCGGCGACATCCTGCGGGCGTACCTGGCCGTCGGGGGGCCGGCCGACATCGGTGCGCCCACGACCGACGAGCTGCCGACGCCCGACCGGGTGGCCCGCTTCAACCACTTCGCCAACAACGCCTCCATCTACTGGACGCCCACCACCGGGGCGCACCTGGTCCGCGGCACCATCCGCACCCAGTGGGGGAGGACCGGCTGGGAGACCGGGCCGCTCGGCTACCCGGTCACCGACGAGCTGGGCGCGCCCGGCGGCATCCGCTACTCCACGTTCCAGCGCGGCTCGATCTACTGGACGCAGGCCACCGGTGCGCATGCCGTCTCCGGCGCCATCGGCTTCCTGTGGAACAACCTCGGCGGCCTGAACTGGGGCTGGGGCGTGCCGACCACCGGCGAGCTGCCCACCCCCGACGGCGTCGGCCGGTTCAACCAGTTCTCCGGCGGGGCCTCGATCTACTGGACGCAGGCCACCGGTGCGCACGCCGTCCAGGGCGACATCCGCACCGTGTGGTCGTGGCTGGGCTGGGAGTCCGGACCGCTGCGCTACCCGACCTCCGACGAGATCCTGGCCCCCGACGGCCGGACGCGGTACGCGACCTTCCAGCGCGGCGCGGTCTACTGGACACCGCAGACCGGGGCGCACGCGGTCTCCGGCGCCATCGGCGACCGCTGGTTCGCGCTCGGCGGCCTGAACTGGGGCTGGGGCGTCCCGATCGTCGACGAGACCAGCACGCCGGACCGTTCCGGCCGGTACAACCACTTCTCCGGCGGCGCCTCGATCTACTGGTCGGCGTCCACGGGGGCGCACGCCGTGCAGGGCGACATCCGCACCCTGTGGGGGCGGATGGGCTGGGAGGCCGGACGGCTGGGCTACCCGACCTCCGACGAGGTCCTGGCCCCCGACGGCCGCACGCGCTACACGACGTTCCAGCGCGGGGCGATCTACTGGACGCCGGAGACGGGCGCCCGCGCGGTCGTCGACGCGATCGCCGACCGGTGGCACACCCTCGGCGGCCTGAACTGGGGCTGGGGCGTCCCGACGACCGACCAGCTGACCACGCCGGACGGGGTCGGCCGGTACAACCACTTCTCCCGGGGCGCATCGATCTACTGGACGCCGGCGACCGGTGCGCACGCCGTGCAGGGCGACATCCGCACCCGCTGGGCCGCCGGCGGGTGGGAGCGCGGCCTCATGGGCTACCCCACCTCCGACGAGCTCGGCACCCCGGACGGCCGGGCCCGCTACACCACCTTCCAGAACGGCTCGGTGTACTGGACGCCGTCGGGCGGGGCGAAGGCCGTCCAGGGCTCGATCGCGGCCGCCTACCGCGGGATCGGGGCGCACACCTCCGCGCTGGGGCTGCCGACCAGCGACGAGTACCCGGTCCCCGGCGGCCGGCGCAGCGACTTCGAGCACGGGACGATCACCTGGACCGCCGCGACCGGCGCCACCACGGTGACGCCCCGCTGACGACCCGTCGGCGCTGACGGGCCGGGGGAGCCCGGCCCGTCAGCGGGTCCAGCCGGCGACGGTCCGGTCCGAGACGTCGCGGCCGGGGTCGGTGACGTCGACGCGGGACCGCCAGGAGAACAACGTGACCGGGCGGTCCAGCGGCCGGCCGTCCTGGTAGACGGGGACCTCCACCTGGTCGACCAGGCTCCGCGCCGCCGTGTACGGGCCGCCGACGAAGCCGGCGATCGCGATGTCGCCGGCGTCGCTGGGCAGGGCCGGCGAGATCCGCCAGTCCGGCACGTCGGTGACGCCCTCGCTCTGCACCGACAGCGTCTGGCAGGGGAAGACGAAAGCCACCGGCCAGTCGACCAGCACGGGGGAGCCGGGGTCGACGACGTCGGCGAACCGCTCGGTCTCGGGCACGCGCGGCGCCGAGACCGCCAGCGGGACGTCGGTGTCGGCGCCCCCGTCGACGGCCCTCAGGCGCACGAACCCGGCGTCGGCCGGGACGGCCGCGGTGTCCAGCCGCAGGTCGCGCGGGGCCGGCCCACCGACGGGGTCGTTCAGGCCGACGCCGCCGACGGCGGTGACCTCGTCGCCGGAGGGGACGCCGAACTCGACCGACAGGCCCGCGCCCGCGGCGAGGTCGCCGGTCACGGTGACCACGAGCGGCAGCCCGCCGTCCCGCTCACCGTCGGGCAGCTCGAACCAGCCGGTCGTCAGCTCCGCCGGACCCGAGCCGTCGGCCGACGCGTGGCCGGTCGCCGCCCAGCCGGGCAGCTCCTGCCCGGCCATCGTCAGGGCCGGGCCCCGCGGGACGTCGGTCCCGGAGACCTCGACGAACCCGTCCAGCTGCTCGTCCGGCTCGTCCGCGTCGACCGGTCGGAGCAGGCCGCGGGTGGGGTCGGTCTCGACCGTGAGCTCCTCGGCCAGCCCGCACGGCCGGCCGTCGACGGTGGCCCCGGCGTCGCCGGCCAGCGTGTAGGTGTCGCGCCGGTCCGAGGTCGACTTGAGGAAGCTCGCCAGCTGCAGCGCCACCGTGAGCAGCGCGAGCGCGACCACCACCGAGCCGGCCGACGGCACCCACCGCCAGAACGGCAGGTGGACGTCGTCCTCGTCCCGCACGCGGCCCCGGACCACCACCACCGCACCGACGACGGCGGCCACGGCGGCACCGGTCAGGAACACCGCCCAGAACGTGATGCCGCGCAGCTCGGGCCCGACCTGGTTCCAGGGGACGTCGAGGTCGGAGAGGTAGGCCCAGGCGTTCGGGCCGGCCCAGCTCAGCGCCGCCACGAGCAGGACCGCGGTCAGGGACACCGACCGCGTCGCCACGGTGCGCAGCGGCAGCCGCTCCCGGATGCCCGGGCGGGTCGGCTCCCGCTGGTCGGCGCGGAACAGGTGCACGGCGAGGACCAGCAGCGCGGTGCCGACCGGCACCAGGGCGCCGAAGTGCATCGTCCACTTGGTGGGGGTGAACAGGAGCAGGACCAGGGACAGGCCGAGCACCGCGGTCAGCCGGCCGGCGACGCCGGCGGAGACGTCGTCGCGCAGCCGCCCCGACACCCGCTGCCACAGGATGCCCGCGGCGGCCAGGAAGGTGAGCAGGACCGGAACCCGCCGGGACAGCGACCCCTGGAAGCCGTCGTCGGACAGCAGGGAGTCGTAGCGGTCGATCTCGGTGTACCAGGGCACCGATCCCGGCAGGTCGGCGCGGATGTCGTTGGCCAGCGAGACCGCGGCCAGGCTCTGGTCGGCGAACATCGGCAGCAGCGCCGACGCCGCGGCGGCCGCGCCGAGGGCGGTGACCGTCCAGAGCCCCCAGCCGGAGTCGCGGCACACCCGCAGCACCGGCACGGCGGCGGCCAGGTAGGGCAGGAAGGCCACCGCGCCGGTGGGGGTGGCGGCGAGCGTGGCGCCGGCGACGACGAGGCCGAGGAGCAGCAGGAGCACACTGCGCCGGGCCAGGCCGCGCTCGACCAGCACCAGGACGGCGGCGAGCCCGGCCGCGACCCACGGCTCGGGTCGCAGACCGGCGTTGGAGGGCAGCCACCACAGCAGGAAGACGACGGCGGCGACGACGTACGGGCCGGGGCCGCGAGTGGCAGCGAAGGCACCGAGCCGCGGCAGGAGCCCGCGGGCGACGAGCAGCCAGGTCAGCACGCCGAGCAGCAGCGAGGGCACGCGCATCCACACGGTGGACGTGCTCACGCGGGACCAGAGGTCGAAGAACTCGTAGAACCAGCCGAAGGGCGCCTCGGGCGCGTTGAACCAGCGGTAGACGTTGCCGATGAAGCCGTTGCCCTCGCGGCTGCGGACGATCCCGGAGATGTAGCCGTCGTCGACCGTCATGGGGCCGAGGACCGTCCAGTAGGCCAGCGCCAGGACGACCCCGGCGTCGGCCAGCCACCGCAGCGGCCGCCCGCGCGGCCGGGTGCGGACCGCGGTGGCGCCGGCGGCCCCGTCCGCTGCCGCCGCAGGGTCCGGGTCCGGGTCCGTCCCCCGGCGCCGGGAGACCAGCACCAGCCCCGCCAGCAGCGAGACGACCGCGAGCACCCCCAGCGCGACCTTGAGCGGCGGAGGACTGGTCTGGAAGACGGTGTCGGCCGTGACGTCGACGGTCACGTCGCCGGGGCGGCCGAGCTCGCTGAACACCCCGGCCACCTCGGGGCGCAGGTCGCCGGAGCGCACGTCGAGCACCTCGCCGTCCACCCGCAGCGTCGTCATCTCCAGGGCGGTGACCAGCTCCCAGGTGCAGTCGCCGGCCAGGGGTACGGCCGCCAGGTCCGTCCCCGCCGTGCGCACGCGCAGCGCGTCCCCGTCGCCGACCTCGAGCCGGAGACCGGCCTGGGCGGGCTCCCCGGCGGCGCCCTCGAGCGGCGTGGTGGACAGCAGCACGGTGTCCGCCTCGAGGTCCCGGGCGTCGGCGCAGCTGCCGGAGGCGGTCAGCTCGGCCGGGCGTCCCAGCATCAGCGGGACGGCGACGGCGGAGACGTCGTCCGGGGCCGCGGGCCAGCTGTAGACGGCCTCCGGCCGCTCGACGGGTGCCAGCACGAACCCCACGGCGGCGAGCAGCGAGACCAGGGCCGCGCCGAGGACGGCCGGCCGGCGCGCGCGTGCCTGTGCAGGGGAGTGCGGGGGCATGCGGGCGAGGCTAGACGCCACGCACAGGTGGTCTCAGGGGCCTCCGGAGGGGCTCTCGTGCGACTCGATCGCACCTGAGGTCACTGCTGTCCCCTCCGCACCCGGCCGACGCGTCCGCCACGGATCCCTGGGTAGCCTCATACGTCATGGCCGTGACCGGATCCGACTCCCGAGCATGGGCACTGGCCCGGCGTGACCTCGTCGACGGATGGAGGCAGCGGGAGCTGTGGGCCCACCTGGGCTGGCAGGACATCCGGCAGCGCTACCGCCGCTCGGTGCTGGGGCCGATCTGGATCACCATCAGCATGGCGGTCACCGCGATCGCGCTGGGGATCCTCTACGCCGGGCTCTTCGGCAACCCGCTGGAAGAGCAGCTGCCCTACATCCTCGTGGGCTTCATCGTCTGGGCGTTCGTGTCCGGCTGCATCCTCGAGGGCACCGACGTCTTCATCGCCAACGAGGGGCTGATCAAGCACCTGCCGGCGCCGCTGTCGGTGCACGTGTACCGGCTGGTGTGGCGCCAGATCCTGCTGTTCGCGCACAACCTGATCGTCTACGTGGTCATGCTCTTCGTCTTCCCGCAGGACCTGGGCCTGTCGAGCCTGCTGGCGGTGCCCGCCTTCGTGCTCCTGGCGATCAACGGCGGCTGGGTCACCCTGCTGTCCGGCATGGCCGCCAGCCGGTTCCGCGACATCACCCCGATCATCGGGAGCCTGGTCCAGCTGCTGTTCTTCCTCACGCCCATCGTGTGGATCTACGAGGACCTGCTGAACAGCGCCAACGAGGACATCGCCGAGCGCGCCCGCATCATGGAGTTCAACCCGCTCCTGCACTTCATCGAGATCATCCGGCGGCCGCTGCTCGGCGAGGACACGATGTGGACGAACTGGATCGTGGTCGCCGCCATCGCCGTCGTGGGCTGGGCCGTCGCCCTGCTGGCACTGCGCAAGTACCGGCCGCGCGTGTCCTACTGGGTCTGAGCCGCGGGGGAGAGGAAACAGAGAACGTGGTCCGCATCGAGACCAGGGACGCCAGCGTCGAGTTCCCCATCTTCGACGCCAAGAGCCGCTCCCTGAAGAAGGCCGTCCTCGGCGTGGTCGGCGGCAACATCGCCTCCGACCAGAAGGTGCCGGTCATCCAGGCGCTGCGCGACATCAGCGTGACGATCGAGGAGGGCGACCGGGTCGCCCTCGTCGGGCACAACGGCGCCGGCAAGTCCACGCTCCTGCGGCTGCTCTCGGGCATCTACGAGCCGGTGCGCGGCACGGCGATCGTCGAGGGCCGCGTCGCGCCCGTCTTCGACCTCGGCGTCGGGATGGACCCGGAGATCTCCGGCTACGAGAACATCCTCATCCGCGGCCTGTTCCTCGGGATGAGCCGCAAGCAGATGGAGGCCCGGGTCGACGACATCGCCGAGTTCACCGAGCTCGGGGACTTCCTCTCCATGCCGCTGCGCACGTACTCGACCGGCATGCGGGTGCGGCTCGCGCTCGGCGTCGTGACCAGCATCGACCCGGAGATCCTGCTGCTCGACGAGGGGATCGGGGCGGTCGACGCCGCGTTCCTCGAGAAGGCGCGCGACCGGCTCGGCGAGCTCGTGTCCCGGGCCGGCCTGCTGGTCTTCGCCTCGCACTCCGACGAGTTCCTGCGCCAGCTGTGCACCTCGGCGATCTGGATGGAGCACGGCCAGGTGAAGCAGCAGGGCGGCCTGCGCGAGGTGCTGACCGCCTACAAGGGCAAGGACCCGTTCCTCGACGACGCCCACGCGGGACTCGGGTGATGCAGCCGGCTGCCGGCTCCGGACCCGCGGCGCCGCCGTCGGCCGGGACCGTCATCGCGGTCGTGGTGACCCGCCAGCGCCCCGCCCTGCTCACGCAGAGCCTCGCGGCACTGGCGTCCCAGTCCCGGCCCGTCGACTCGGTGGTCGTGGTCGACAACGGGCCGGACACCGAGACCGAGCAGGTCGTTGCGGCCGCCGACATCCCGACCACCTACATCGCCTCCCGGCGCAACCTCGGCGGAGCCGGGGGCTTCGCCCTCGGCATGCTGACCGCGCTGTCCCAGGGCGCCGACTGGGTCTGGTGTGCCGACGACGACGGGCGGCCCGCCGGCCCCGGCGTGCTCGCCGCCCTCCTCGACAGCGCCGAGCGGCACGACCTCGCCGAGGTGTCGCCCGCGGTGGTCGACGACGCCGACCCCGAGCGGCTGGCCTTCCCGCTGCGCCGCGGGCTGCGCTGGCGGCGGACGCTCGCGGAGTTCGACGACGTCGAGTTCCTCCCGTCCTACGCCTCGCTGTTCAACGGCGCGCTCTTCCGGGCCAGCACGCTCGAGGCCGTCGGCGTGCCCGACCTGCGGCTGTTCCTGCGCGGCGACGAGACCGAGATCTACCGGCGCCTCGTCCGGTCCGGGCTGCGGTTCGGCACCGACCTGCGGGCGGCCTACATCCACCCGCAGGGGACCGACGAGTTCAAGCCCATCCTGGGCGGACGGCTGTCGGCCCAGTACCCCGACGACGCGACCAAGCGGTTCTTCGTCTACCGCAACCGCGGCTACCTGATGGCCCAGCCGGGCATGCGCTGGCTGCTCCCGCTGGAGCTGCTGCGCTTCTCGTGGTTCTTCCTCAGCCGCCGCGACGTCGAGGGCCTGCGGACCTGGGTCGGCCTGGTCCGGCAGGGCCGCCGGGAGCGCTTCACCCGCCCCTGACGCGCGAGATCTGCACACTCGTCACCATCGGGGCCCGATGGCGACGAGTGTGCAGATCTCGTCGCGGGAGTTCAGCCGTTGAAGGCCTTCTCCCAGCTCTCCCGGGAGGTGAGGTCGCCGAAGGCGGCGCGGTACTCCTCGGACAGGCGCGGGAACTCCCGGCGGATCTGCTTGTTGAGCTGCTGGACCTCGCGCCCCAGCCGGCGGGCCAGCTCGCGGTCCCGGTGCCGCAGGGTCACGCCGCGCCCGTCGGCGGTGCCGACCGCGACGTGGTCGAGGCGTGACAGCACCCACCAGGCGGCGTCCGGGGCCGACACCTGCACCTGCGGGCGCTCCCCGGCGGGGCGCGCCGGGCGGGTCTGGTTGCGCAGCGCCTTGACGGCGAAGCCGACCTTGCGCGGCAGCCCGCGCAGGCCCTTGGGCGCGCCGATCAGGCCCTCCACCGCGACGGCGTTCATCTCCGGCTCGGGGATCTGCGACCGCTCGGTGATCACCCGGCTGTCGGCGTAGTCGGCCTGCACGGCCTTGACGTCGCGCAGCGCCGTGCCCAGCGTGGGGAAGATCGCCGACGGGCCGGCGAGGAAGTCGCGGTAGGCCTTCAGGTGCAGCGCGACCGCCGAGTACTCCATCTTCAGCAGGTGCCGCAGGTCGGCCCGGATGCTGCTCTTGGTGATCCCGGAGGCGTCGCTGCCGTTCCCGTGCAGCGCGGCGACGATGAGCCGGTTGCGGGCGAAGAAGTACGCCTGCCAGTCGCTGACGTCGTCCTTGTCGGTCCACGCCAGGTGCCAGATGGCCGCGCCCGGCAGCGTCACCGTGGGGTAGCCCGCCGCCCCGGCGCGCAGGCCGTACTCGGCGTCGTCCCACTTGATGAACAGCGGCAGCGGCAGCCCGAGCTCCTCGGCGACCGGCCGCGGGATGAGGCACATCCACCAGGCGTTGTAGTCGACGTCGATCCGGCGGTGCAGCCGCGGCGTGGTGCGCAGGGACTTCTCGGCGAAGTCGTGCTGCATGACCCCGAAGGCCGCGGGCCGGTAGAGGAAGCTGCCGCGGTCGACGACCTCGCCCATCGTGTGCAGCACCGAGCGGTCCTGCAGGGCGAGCATCTGACCGCCGACCAGGACCGGGTCGTCGGTGTACCGGCTGAAGGTGAGCGCCCGGTGCAGGCTGTCGGCCTCGAGCTGGACGTCGTCGTCGAGGAAGAGCAGGTGCGTGGCGTCGGTCGCCTGCAGCGTCTCGTGCATCGCGCGGGCGAACCCGCCGCTGCCGCCGAGGTTGCCCTGCTCGACCAGGTGCAGCCGGTCGCCCAGCAGGCCGGAGACCTCCGCGAAGCGGGCGTCGTCCCGGACCTTCTTGTTCCCCTGGTCGGCGACGACGACGGCGGTGAGCTCGGCGGAGACCACGGGGTCGGCGGCGACGGTGGCCATCGCGTCCACGCAGTCCGAGGGCCGGTTGAACGTGCAGATGCCGACGGCGAGCCGGCCGGGGCGCAGCGGCTCGCGGTCGGCGTACCAGCCGGCCTCGTCGACGGTCAGCTCGCCGTCGGCGGTGAGGTCGAACCAGTACCAGCCGCCGTCGACGAACGGCGTGAGGTCCAGCTCGAGGTCGAGCGTCTGCCCGGTGCCGGAGAGGGCCGAGCCGGTCACGTGGATCGTGCTGCCGTCGGACTTGGAGCGGTAGACGTCGACCCGGCCCGCCCCGGAGACCGCCAGCCGCAGCGTCACGCTGCCCAGCGACGTCCAGCGCCGCCAGTAGCCGGCCGGGAACGCGTTGAAGTAGGTGGCGAAGGAGACCTCGTCGCCGGCGGCCAGCCGACCGGTGGCACGGTCCTCGACCTGGACCTTCGCCGAGCGCGCCTCGTCCAGGTAGAGCGCCCGCACCTTGCGCGTGTCGTCGGCCCGCGGCATCAGCACGCGCTGCAGCAGGGTGGCCGTGGTGGCGGGAGCGGTCGTCAGGTCGGCGGCGGTCACCGGCGACGTCGGGGTGGTCGTCATCGGTCGATCAGTCCTCGGTTCGGTTCGTCGAGTCGGCCGTCGAGCGACCTGCTCCTCGACGATACCGCCGGAGCGCCCGTCGCATCCCTCGGTCCGCCGGTACGGGTCACCCCTCCCGGAGCGACGCGACCAGCCAGTCGTCCACCCGCACGGTGACGAAGTCCTCGTCGTCGAAGACCTCCGTGGGGAAGGTCACCGACCACGGACCGCCGTCGTCGCCGCCCGGGTCCCAGTCCTCCGAGCCGAAGGTGGCCTCGCCGTCGTCCACCTGGAGGGCGAACACGGTCGGCGCGTCGGGGTCCGCGCGCAGCCGGTCGACGAGCTCCTCGGCGGGTGCGCCGGCGAGGCCCTCGAGGAAGTCCCGGCGGCCCGGGTAGTCGCCGAGCGGGTTCGAGTAGAGCCCCCACCACTGCAGGTAGCCGTGGAACGGCTGGGTGGCCAGCAGCGCCATGTTGTCGGTCAGCACCACGCCGACCTCCTCCTGGCCGGCCTCGCGGGCGGTGTCGCGGATGGCGGTGGCGAGGTCGGTCACCGGCACCTCGTCCTCGAGGTCCTCCACCGTCTGCGGGGACACGAGGGCGGGGAAGGTGCCGTCCGGGTAGGGCACGTCGTGCGCCAGCTTGCGCAGGTCGGCGTCCAGTGACATCCACTCGCGGCCGTGGGCGGAGACGTTGAGGAACAGCAGCACCGTGAGCGCCCCGAACGCCAGCCGGCCCAGCGGGACCCGCGGGCCGACGTCGCGGACGCGGGCGAGGAGCGCCGGCCCGACGGCGGCCAGCACCAGGACGGCGGCCGCGAGGAGGCAGACGCCGAGCACGATCAGCATCCGGTGGAACAGCACGCCGCGGGCGGCCTGGCCGAGCACCGCCTGCACCAGGCCGAGCAGCACCACGGTCGCGGCGAGGGCCTGCAGCCCGAGCAGCGGGCGCTCCCGCTCCCCGCGCAGCGCCAGCAGGCCGACCGCGCCCACCAGCGCCAGCGCGAACCACGGGGTGGCCGCCGAGCCCACCAGCCGGACGTAGGAGTCCTCGTTCACGTAGGTCGTGGCCAGGGCCGGCGGGGTCCCGGCGGCGAGCCACTCCACGAGGAAGGGGCCCAGCCACGGGGAGACGAGCACCATCGCGGTGCCGGCCGCGACCGCCGTCTCGACCAGCCGGGCGCGGTCGCGCCACCGCCAGGCGGTGACCAGGACGACGGCGATGGCGGCGACCAGCGCGTACAGCACGTACAGCCACGCGGCGACCGCCAGCGCGGCGCCCAGGGCCACGCCGCGGCGCCACGAGAAGCGGTCCCCGCCGGCGACCAGCCAGGTCAGCAGGGCGGGCAGGGGGAGCACGACCAGCCACGCGTAGGGCTCGTAGGCACCGGAGAACAGCAGCGTCTCCCCGCCCAGCCACGAGGCGTCGGCGGCCGGGAGACCGATGGTGGTCGCCGTGACCATGACGGCCGCCAGCCGGGTGTCGCAGGTCCGCCGCCACAGCAGGAAGGCGAGGACGACGGCGACGTACAGCGAGGCGATCCCGACCCACTTGTACGTCTGCCAGCCCGGCGTCCCGGTGATCTTCGAGACGGCGCCGACCACCCAGAACCAGCCGGGGGAGTAGAACGCCGGGACGTCGCGGTAGGTGTAGTCCTGCAGCGACAGGTCGTCGGCGAAGCGGGTGGCGTACTCCATCCGGAACGACTGGTCGCCGAACGGTCCGGAGAAGTACCAGTCGGTGCCGTGCAGCGAGATCAGCGTCAGGCCGGGCAGCAGCGTGGCGACGAGGGCCGCCGCGGAGTGGTGGGCCAGCGCGGTCCGCCGCGTGAGCAGCCACGCCACCGCCGGCGCCGAGACCAGGGCGACCGCCGACGCCTGGTACTGCGACCGCATGTCCGAGGGAGGCGGCAGCACCAGGTAGGCCAGCCCCACGGCGAGGGGCACCAGCACCCACGGGGCCAGCAGCACCAGCCGGCGGCGCCGGCGGTCCGCGGCGGGGGAGCGCTCGGCCGGCGCCAGGTCGGTCGCCCCGTCTCTCTCCGCGGCCGTCGCCGACACCGAGGTGCTCACGCCTCGATGTCGCCCTGCAGCGCCTCGCCCGTGTCGAAGAAGGGGCGGATCCGGTTGTCGAACATGCTCAGCGCCGACCCGATCGCCATGTGCATGTCCAGGTACTTGTAGGTGCCCAGCCGGCCGCCGAAGAGGACCCGCCGGTCGGCCGCCTCCTTCTTCGCCAGCTCCCGGTAGCGCTCCAGCTTGGCGCGGTCCTCGGGGGTGTTGATCGGGTAGTACGGCTCGTCGCCGGTCTCGGCGGACCGCGAGTACTCCCGGACGACGACCGTCTTGTCCCCGGGGTAGTCGCGCTCGGGGTGGAAGTGCCGGAACTCGTGGATGCGGGTGTAGGGGACGTCCTCGTCGGCGTAGTTCATGACCGGCGTGCCCTGGAAGTCACCGATCGGCAGGACCTCGGTCTCGAAGTCCAGGGTGCGCCAGCCCAGCTCGCCGGCCTCGTAGTCGAAGTACTTGTCGATCGGGCCGGTGAAGACCGTCGGCACGTCGGCGGGCAGCTGGTCGCGGACGTCGAAGTAGTCGGTCGACAGCCGCACCTCGATGTTCGGGTGGTCGGCCATCCGCTCCAGCCAGGAGGTGTACCCGTCGACCGGCAGGCCCTCGTAGGTGTCGTTGAAGTACCGGTTCTCGAAGTTGTAGCGGACCGGCAGGCGGGCGATGACGGCGGCGGGGAGCTCGGTGGGGTCGGTCTGCCACTGCTTCTTCGTGTAGCCGCGGACGAACGCCTCGTAGAGCGGGCGGCCGATCAGCGAGATCGCCTTCTCCTCGAGGTTGGTCACGTTCGCCGTGTCGATCTCGCCGGCCTGCTCGGCCACGAGCGCGCGGGCCTCGTCGGGGGTGAAGCTCTTCCCGAAGTACTGGCACAGCGTGAGCAGGTTCATCGGGAACGAGTACGTCTGCCCGGCGTAGGTCGTGAAGACCCGGTGCTGGTAGTTCGTGAACTCGGTGAACTGGTTGACGTACTGCCAGACCCGCTCGTTCGAGGTGTGGAACAGGTGGGCGCCGTAGACGTGCACCTCGATGCCGGTCTCCGGCTCGGGCGCGGAGTAGGCGTTGCCCCCGATGTGGTCCCGGCGGTCGATGACCAGCACCCGCTTGTCGAGCTGGGTGGCCACCCGCTCGGCCACGGTGAGCCCGAAGAAGCCGGAGCCGACGACGATCAGGTCAGGCGGAGCTGAAGTCACGCCTGGCGACGATACCGTCGTCGGGCCCCGCGCCCCGGCGCCCGCGTCGACCGGACCCGCCACTCCTCCGGCGATCCGGCCCCGTCCGCCCCACGGGCCCCACCGGCCCGGTCCCGACCGCCGGTGGGCCCCGGGCCGCACGCCCTAGAGTGCCGGTGTGCCGCCCGCCGACCCCGCCGTCCCGCTGCGCGTCGTCGCGGTGACCTACTCACCGGGGGACACGCTCGAGGGCTTCGTGCGGTCGCTGGCCACGGCCACCACCCGGCCCACCGAGGTGGTGCTCGCCGACAACGGGTCCACCGACGGCGCCCCCGAGGCCGCGGCGGCCGCCCATCCGCACGTGCGGCTGCTGCGCACCGGCGGCAACGTCGGCTACGGGCCCGCGGTCAACGCCGGGATGGCCGGGGTCACCGAGGGGTACGCGCTGGTCGCCAACCCCGACGTCCGGTTCGAGCCCGGCTCGGTCGACGAGCTGCTCGCCGCGGCGGAGCGGTGGCCGCGCGCGGCGACCCTCGGCCCGGCGATCCGGACGCCCGAGGGCCAGCTCTACCCGTCGGCCCGGGACCTGCCGCGGCTGTCCACCGGGATCGGGCACGCCGCGCTCGGCTGGGCCTGGCCCGGCAACCCGTGGACGGCCCGCTACCGGCGCGAGCGCGAGGCGCCGCGGGAGCGGCCGGCCGGTTGGCTGTCGGGCTCCTGCCTGCTGGTCGACGTCGCCGCCTTCCGGTCGGTCGGCGGCTTCGACCCGGGTTACTTCATGTACTTCGAGGACGTCGACCTCGCCGAGCGGCTGGGGCGCCGCGGCTGGCTGCACGTCTACGTGCCCAGCGCCGTCGTCGTCCACGAGGGCGGGCACGCCACCGGCCGCGAGCCGCACCGGATGGCTCGGGTGCACCACACCAGCGCCCTGCGCTACCTCTCCCACCAGCACCCCGGGCGGCGGAACGCGCCGCTGCGGGGTGCGCTGCGGGCCGGGCTGGGAGCCCGGATGCTCGTGTCCTACGTCAGCGGGCGGGTGGCGGCCGGCGCGCCGTTCCAGCGCCGGGCGGAGGGTGTCGGTCGCGCCGCCCGGGTGCCCGGTGCGGCCAAGCTGGCCCGGCCCGGGCGCGCCGTCCGCGGAGGAGCTGCCCGATGAGGCACGCAGTGATCATGGCCGGCGGATCGGGTACCCGGCTGTGGCCGCTGTCCCGCGCGGAGCGGCCCAAGCAGCTGCTCGACATCATCAGCGACGGGGCCGCCGGCGGACCCGGCGGCGGCGCGCACAGCCTGCTGGCCGAGGCGTTCACGCGGCTGGAGGCGGTCCTGCCGGCCGAGCACATCTGGGTGTGCACCGCCGCCCGCTACGGCGAGCAGGTGCGCGCCGCGCTGCCGCGGCTGCACCCCGACCGGCTGGTGCTCGAGCCGGTGGCCCGCGACACCGCCAACGCCGTCGGACTGACCGCGGCGCTGGTCGCCGACGTCGACCCGGACGCCGAGCTCGCGGTCGTCAGCGCCGACCACGTCATCCGCCCGGTGGAGCGCTTCGCCGGCACGCTGCGCACGGCCTACGACGCGCTGGCCGCGCGTCCCCGCTCGCTGGTGACCCTCGGCATCCGGCCCACCTCGCCGGCCACCGGCTTCGGGTACGTGCGTCGGGGCGGGCCGACGGAGGTGCCCGGCGTGGCCGAGGCGGCCGCCTTCGTGGAGAAGCCCGACCGCGCCACCGCCGAGGGCTACCTGGCCTCGGGCGAGTACCTGTGGAACTCGGGCATGTTCGTCTGGCGCGCGCGGACGGTGCTCGACGCGCTGGCCGACCACCTGCCCGAGAGCGCCGAGGGCCTGGCGCGGATCGTCGCGGCGCCGGCCGGTGCTCAGCGGACCGCGGTCCTGGCCGAGGTCTTCCCGACGCTGCCGAAGATCAGCGTCGACTACGCCGTGCTCGAGCCCGCCGCCCGCGAGCCGGGCCGGGTGCTGGTCGCCGACCTGGACGTCGACTGGCTGGACGTCGGCTCGTGGCCGGCGCTGGCGCAGACGCTCGAGACGGTGGGGGGCAACGCCGTCCGCGGGCTGGCGGTCACCCTCGACGCCGCGGGCAACATCGTCTTCAGCGACGACCCGGAACACCTGGTCGCGCTGGTCGGCGTCCGCGACAGCGTGGTGGTGCACACCGCGGACGTGACGATGGTCTGCCCGGTGGGCGAGGCCGAGCGGGTCAAGCAGCTGCTGGCCGAGGTCGAGGCCGCCCACGGCGGCCGCTTCGGCTGAGCGAGCCGGAGCGCCCCGCGCCGGTGCCCGTGGGAGCGGTGGGACGGCGGTGACGGCCGGGCCGTGAGCTCCCGCCCGGTCCGCGGTGTCCGCCCGTCGCGGCGGTCCCCGGCGGCCAGACTCGGCCGGTGACCGCCACCCTGCCCGGACCAGCGGCCGCGCCGACCGTGGCGATGGAGCGGGTGCTGGACCGGATGCCGGTCCCGGTGGCGCAGGCGCGTCCGCAGCCGGCCCGCCTGGCCGCGCTGGACGGGCTCCGCGGGCTGGCCGCGCTCGTGGTCGTCGTCCACCACTGCGCCCTCACCCTCCCGGCGCTCGCCCGGCAGTGGACCGGACCCGACCCGGCCGGGCTGGGCTGGTGGGCCACCTACACGCCGCTGCACCTCGCCTGGGCCGGCGACGAGGCCGTGCTCGTGTTCTTCGTTCTCAGCGGGCTGGTGCTCACGCTGCCGTTCCTCTCCGGCACCGGGGCCGGCGCCTGGCCGGCGTACTACCGCAAGCGCGCGGTGCGGCTGTACGTCCCGGTCGTCGCGGCGGTGGCGTTCACCGCGGCGGTCCTCGCCGTCTTCCCGCGGACCGGCGACCCCGGCTGGAGCTGGTGGATGGCCGAGCACGTCGTCCCGGACGACGCGGCGGCGCTGGTGGCCGACGCCGCCCTGCTCGGCGGCACGAGCTGGCGCAACTCGGTGCTGTGGTCGCTGCGGATCGAGGTGTGGTTCTCCCTCGCACTGCCGCTGTACGTGGTCCTCGTCCGGGGGCTCACCACGCGGCTGCGCGCCACGCTGCCCGTCGTCCTGGCGGCGATGGGCTGGGCCTCCTGGCACGGCCACGACCTGCTGAGCCTGCTGTGTGTCTTCGCCGTGGGCGCGCTGCTCGCCCGGCGGCTGGACGCGCTGGCGGAGCACGGCCGGCGGCTGGCGGGCTCGGTCGCCGGGTGGACGGGCGTGCTCCTCGCGGCGGCGGTGCTGCTCATGGCCAGGTGGGAGCTCGCCGCGCTGGGCGCCGACCCGCGGTCGTGGGTGCCCGTGGGGCGGCCGGCCGCCACCCTCGGCGCGGTGCTCCTGGTGTTCGCCGTGCTGCACTGCGCGCCCCTGCGGTCGGCCACCCTCTCCCGGCCGCTGCAGTGGCTGGGGGCGATCTCCTTCTCCCTCTACCTGGTGCACGAGCCGATCGTCGTGACGTTGGCGACGCTGACCCCGGTGGGCGTCCGCGGCCTCGCGGTGGTGGCCGGGGTCGGCATCCCGCTGAGCCTGCTGGTCGCCGTCGCCTTCTCCCGGCTGGTGGAGCGGCCGAGCCGGCGGCTGGCGGCGGCGGTCGCGCGCCCGCCCCTACGCTCGGGGGCATGAAGAGCTTCGACGTCGCCGCCGTCGTCTCCGGAGGGGCCTCGGGCCTCGGGGCCGCCACCGTCCGGGCGCTGGCCGGACGCGGCGCGGCCGTGACGATCCTCGACCTGAACGCCGACGCCGGGCAGGCCCTGGCCGCCGAGGTCGGGGGGCACACGACGTTCGTCCGCACCGACGTCACCGACGAGGCATCGGTGCAGGCCGCGATCGCCGACGCGACCGCCAAGGACCGCCCGCTGCGGATCGCCGTCAACTGCGCCGGCATCGGCTGGGCCGAGCGCACGGTCAACCGCGACGGCTCCGCGCACGGCCTCCCGCAGTTCACCACGACGGTGATGGTCAATCTCGTCGGCACCTTCAACGTGCTCCGGCTGGCCGCCGCCGCGATGGCGCAGACCGAGCCGGGGGAGGACGGCGAGCGCGGCGTCGTCGTCAACACCGCCTCCATCGCGGCCTACGACGGGCAGATCGGACAGGTCGCCTACGCCGCGTCCAAGGGTGGCATCGTGGGGCTGACCCTGCCGGCGGCGCGGGACCTGTCCAGCGTCGGCGTCCGGGTCTGCACGATCGCCCCCGGGCTGGTCGACACGCCGCTGCTGGGCAGCCTCCCCGAGGAGGCCCGCACGGCGCTGGCGTCCGGCATCCCGTTCCCGCGGCGGCTGGGCCGGCCCGACGACTTCGCCGAGCTGGCCCTGGCCATCGTCGAGCACGGGTACCTCAACGGCGAGGTCATCCGGATGGACGGCGCCCTCCGGATGGCGCCCCGCTGACCCCGTCCCGCCGACCCCGCCCCACCCCCTGACCCCGCACCACCCCTGACCCCGCCCCACCCCTGACCCCGCACCACCCACGATCCGCCCGCCCCGCGGCGAGCACCGCTTCCCCTGCACCCCGGAGCACGCCCTGAGCACGACCACCACGACGACGGCGCCCGCCCGCGCGGCCGAGGCGCCCGCCTTCGAGTCCTCCTTCCGGCCGGACTGGCCGCTCGACGTCCGCCGCACGCTGTCGGTGCACCTGCGCGGCGCCGGCGACCCGACCCTGCGGTTCGAGTCCGACGGCACCTGGCGGGTGTGCACGACCCCCGACGGCGCGGCGACCGTGCGGATCACCGTGGTGGCCGGCGAGGTGCGCATCGCCGCGTGGGGGCCGGGCGCGGAGTGGGCCGGCAGCCGCGTGCCGGCGTGGCTCGGCGCCGAGGACGACCCGACGGCGTTCGACTGCGGCGGCCACCCCCTGGTCGGCCGCCTGCACCGCACGACCCCCTGGCTGCGGCTGGGCCGCACCGCGCGGACGTGGGACTGCCTGGTCCCCGCCGTCCTCGAGCAGAAGGTCACGACCACCGAGGCGCACCGTGTCTGGCGGGCGCTGCTGCGGCTGGCCGGGGAGCCGGCGCCCGGTCCCGCGCCCGAGGGCATGCGGGTGCCGCCGTCGCCACGCCGGCTGCTCGACGTGACCGACTGGGAGTGGCACCGCTGCGGCCTGGACGGCGCCCGCCGCCGGGCGCTGCGCGCCGTCACCTCGGTGGCGGCCCGCATGGAGCCGCCGGAGGCGGTGGGCTCCGCGGACCTGCAGCGCCGGCTGAAGACCGTCCCCGGCATCGGGGTGTGGACGGCGGCCGAGGTGGTGCAGCGGGTCTTCGGGTGCCCCGACACGGTCAGCTACGGCGACTACCACCTGAAGAACCAGGTCGGCTTCGCGCTGACCGGCCAGGCCCGCACGGACGACGACGCGATGATGGCGCTGCTCGAGCCCTGGCGTGGGCAGCGGCACCGGGTCGTGCGGCTCCTGCTGGTGAACGGCAGGGCGCGGGCGCCGCGGTTCGGTCCGCGCAACGCCCCGACGGACCACCGGCGGATCTGAAGGAGGACCCCTCTGCCCCCCGGCCCTCGTGGCAGGGCCCGGCAGGGGGCCGTCCCGGCCGCCCTTACCTGGGCTCGGCCAGCAGGCCCAGCAGGTAGGCGCCGTAGCCGCTCTTGGCCAGCGGGTCGGCGATCGCCTGCAGGTCGGCGTCGGAGAGCCAGCCCTGCCGCCAGGCGACCTCCTCGATGCAGCCGATCTTGAGGCCCTGGCGTTCCTCGACGACGGAGACGAACTCCGTCGCCTGACGCAACGACGCGAAGGTCCCGGTGTCCAGCCAGGCGGTGCCGCGGTCCAGCACGGTGACGGTCAGCCGGCCCTCGTGCAGGTAGTGCTCGTTGACGGCGGTGATCTCCAGCTCGCCGCGGGCGCTGGGCGAGATGCCCCGGGCGACGTCCACCACCGACGACTCGTAGAAGTAGAGCCCCGGCACCGCGTAGGGGCTCTTGGGCGTGGTCGGCTTCTCCTCGATGGAGAGCACCTTCCCCGCCCCGTCGAACTCCACGACGCCGTACTCCTGCGGGTTGGCGACGTGGTAGGCGAACACGTGCCCACCGTCGGGGTCGGGCAGCCGGCCCAGGGCCGTGCCCAGGCCCGCGCCGTAGAAGATGTTGTCGCCCAGGACGAGGGCCACCGACTCCCCGCCGATGAAGTCCGCGCCGATGAGGAAGGCCTGCGCCAGGCCCTCGGGGCGCTCCTGGACGGCGTACTCGATGCGCATGCCCAGCCGGGCGCCGTCGCCCAGCAGCGCCCGGAACGCCGCCTGGTCGCCGGGGGTGGTGATCACCAGCACCTCGCGGACGCCGGCCATCATCAGCGTCGAGAGCGGGTAGTAGATCATCGGCTTGTCGTAGACCGGCATGAGCTGCTTGCTCACGGCCTGCGTGATGGGGAAGAGACGACTGCCCGTGCCCCCGGCCAGGATGATCCCGCGCATGGGGCAGGACGCTACCGACTCCGCGCTGGTCAGGCGGGGTCCGAGCCCAGCCACAACCTCCCGACGAGTGAGGAGCCGCCGGGCGTGCCGACCGGCTCCCAGCGGGTGGCCCACCCCTCGGCGTGCAGCTGGACGACCACCGCTCCGAGGACCGCGCCCAGGTTCAGCGCGGAGGTGACGGTGGCCCGCTCGGGCAGGTGGACGTCGACCACGCCGTCGTCCACCCCGCCGTAGCGCAGCACGACCGGGAACTCCGGCAGGGCCGCGACCGCGACCCGGAAGGCCTCGGCGACGGCGTCGAGCTCACCGGGCCGCGGCACGAGGTCGGCCGAGGGCGCCCGGCTGGCCACCACGTCGCGGGTGCCGTAGCGGAAGAGGTCACCGGGGCCGAGCCGGACCAGTGGCCGCGTGCCGATGTCCTCGGCGGGCGGGGCGGTGGACCAGCCGCGGACGACGGCCACGGGCAGGCCGGCGAGCTTGCCCTTCACCAGGTCCGCCGCGGCGGCCAGCTCGTCGACGACGGCGACCTGCGTGGTCTCCAGCGTGTTGCCGTGCGCGTCGACGGCGCCGCGGAGGTCGGTCAGGGCGGCGATGCCGGCCGCGCCGACGGCGACGTCGGTCAGCCCCTCGCGCCACGTGCGGCCGAAGGTGTCGCTGACCACCACGGCGACGTCGACGCCGAGCAGCTCGCCCAGCCGGGCGCGCAGCCGGCGTGCGGAGGCGTCGGCGTCCTCGGGGAGCAGGACGAGGGAGTCGCCGGCGACGTTGGAGGCGTCGATGCCGGCGGCGGCCACGACCCAGCCCTGCCGGGTCTCGACGATCCGCAGCGGACCGCGGCGGGCCACGACGCGCACCGTCTCGCCGTCGATCGCCCGCTGCCGGACCGCCTCGCGGTCCTGGCCGGCCGGCACGGGCACGAGCCGCCCCTCGACCTTGGCGATCACCTTGGAGGTGACGACGAGGACGTCGCCGTCGGCCAGCCAGGGCGCGGCGGCGGCGATCGCGCCGGCCAGGTCGTCGCCCGGCGCGAACTCCGGCAGCCCCGGCACGGGGTGGACGGAGATCCCCGGGGGCGGCCCCTCAGACACCGGCGGCATCGAGGGCGGCGCGGGCCAGCGCGGCGGTCGCCTCGGGGTCGGACATGAGCAACGGCACCTGCCGGACGTCGACGCCGGGCACGTCGGCGGTGTCGCCGGGGGCGACCAGCCAGGCGTCGAGCAGGCCGCCGTCCGAGCGGGCGCCGTAGTGCCGGCCGACGCCCTCGGCGCTGACCTCCACGCCCACCACCGGCAGGCACTTGTCGGCCATGCCCCGCACCGGGCCGCCGCCGACGATGGGGGAGACCCCGACGACCCTGCCCGGCGTGGCCAGCAGCGCCTCGCGCAGCCCGGGGACGCCGAGGACGGTGCCGACGGACACGACCGGGTTGGACGGCGCCAGCAGGACCGCGTCGGCCCGGGCGAACGCCTCGGCGACCCCGGGCGCCGGCCGGGCGGCGTCGACGCCCACCTGGACGAACTCGCTCGCCGGCAGCTCGGCCCGGTGACGGATCCACCACTCCTGGAAGTGGATCGCCGCCGGCCGCCCGGAGTCGGGATCGGTGACGACGACGTGGGTCTCCACCCGCTGGTCGCTCATCGGCAGCAGCTCCACGCCCGGCTGCCAGCGGTCGGCCAGGGCCGCGGTGACCTGCGAGAGCGGGTACCCGGCGTCGAGCATGCGGGTCCGGATCAGGTGGGTGGCGAGGTCGCGGTCGCCGAGGCCGAACCAGGTGGGCTCGGCGCCGTAGGCCGCCAGCTCCTCCTTGACGCGCCAGGTCTCGCCGGCCAGGCCCCAGCCCCGCTCGCGGTCGATGCCGCCGCCGAGGGTGTACATCACCGTGTCGAGATCGGGGCAGATGCGCATGCCGTGCAGGGTCACGTCGTCACCGGTGTTGACCACCGCCGTGATCCGTGACCCGCCCGTGACGTCCTTGAGCCCGGTGAGGAACCGGGCGCCGCCGATGCCGCCGGCGAGTACGACGATCTCCACGAAGTTCATGGTGCCCCATGGGCACTTGTCGACTGTTCGCCCGGCGTGTCGCGGCCCAGGACGAGATCTGACGAACGATCTGTGACTGATGGGGCCCGTGTGGTCATTTGGTTACACCAAGCGAGGTTGACGGTCACCCAACGACACGCGTGTAATTCCCGCGGTGTCACCGAGAGCTGAGCCCCGGGAACGTCCCGCGGATCGCCTCGGCGACGAGAAGCGAGAGGGGACGCATCGTCATGGCTGAGGTGTCGTGGTTGAGCGAGTACGTGAGCGCGTCGGAGCGGTCGGCCGACCGGGGGACCGTGGCCTCGACTCCCGCCTTCGGCAGCCTGCTGGGTCTCGGTGACGAGGACGCCCAGTCGTGGCAGGAGCGCTCCCTGTGCGCCGAGACCGACCCGGAGGCGTTCTTCCCCGAGAAGGGCGGCTCCACCCGCGAGGCGAAGAAGATCTGCACCGGGTGCGAGGTCAAGGCCGAGTGCCTCGAGTACGCGCTGGCCAACGACGAGCGCTTCGGCATCTGGGGCGGCCTCTCCGAGCGCGAGCGTCGCCGGCTCCGCCGCCGCGCCGTCTGAGGACGGCCTCCCCGCAGCCGCCGACGTCCCGGACGCCGGCGGCTGTGTCGTCTCCGGCCCGTGATCGGATGGGCCCGTGCAGACGCGGGTGGTCACCGGCCGCGAGGGCGTGGTCCGTGAGCTGCGGGCCGCCGCGCCGCTGATGGCCGCGCTGCGCGCACCGATCACCGCGCGGGCCCCGTGGCTGACCGCCGTCCTCAACGTCCGGGCCGCTCGCCCCGTCGCGGTGGTGGTCGAGCGGGATGGCAGGTCCGGTCCCGACGGGCTCGCGTTGCTCGCGGCCCGCCGCCGCGGCGCCGGGCTGGAGCTGACGCTGCTGGGGGGCCGGGGCGTCGTCGTCCCACCCGGGCGGCCCGCGGCCCGGCTGCTCGCCCGGGACGACGACGTGGCCGGGCAGCTCGCCGCCGGTCTGCTCGCCCTCGGGGAGGCCCGCCGGACGCCGTGGTTGCTGTCGCTGACCGGCCTGCCGATGGGCGATCCGACCTCCCGAGCCCTCGGGGCCCTGCGCCCCGACGCCGCCTTCGCCACCGCCCGGAGCAGCCGGCTGGTGGACCGCCTGGACTCCCTCGGTGGGCCGGTCACCCGCAGCCGTGACCCCCGCGACGTCGAGCGCTGGCTGCCCGCCCTGCTCGCCGCGCAGCCGGATCCCCGGGCCCGGCGGGCGCTGCGTGCGACGGCCCGGCTGCACGCCGCCATCGACCAGGTCGAGGTCGGCGTGGTGACCGAGGGCGACTCCCTCCGGGCGGCCCTGCTGACCCTCGTCGACGGCGCCGACCGGCTCCCGTGGGCCGGCTGCGGTGAGCCGGGTGCGCTGGCGAGCGAGATGGGTGCGCCCACGACGTCCCTGCGCGTGGCCGACGGCTGGCTCAGCCGCCCCGTCGCACCGCGCTGACCCCCGGGTCCGGCAGGGACTCCGTCCGTTCGGTGCCCAGGAACAGGGTGCCGCGAGCCGGCGTCCACGTGCCCGGGGCGGCGGGGTCCTCGGCGGCGGGGTCCTCGGCGGCCAGCGTCACGGTGAACTCGTAGACCCGGCCGGTGTAGACCGGCGGCCCGCCGGAGGGGCGGGTGTAGGTGGGGAACCGCCCGGTGAGGCGCAGTCCGCCGTCCACGACCGTGGTGTGCAGCGCCGGGGAGGGGAGGTCGGCGTACTCGACCGGGCCGGGGGAGCACCCGGCCGCCACCGGGTCGGCGGGCGCCCCGGCGGTCAGGCAGTTCCACGTCGGCAGCCGGACGTGGGCCAGCGCGGTGCCGTCGGAGCGGCGGGTCACGCTGACCGCCGCGGTCGCGGCCGTCACCCCCACCGCGCGGCGCTCGAGGACCAGGGGCGCGAAGGCGAGCCGAGCGGCCCAGCCGTCGGCGTCGAGGGGGACCGACCGCGTCGCCAGGGAGCCGGCGCCGGCCTCACCGGGCGCCGGGCTCGCCGGCACGGGGGGCAGCGCCACGACCGGCAGGGAGGACGGCGCCGTCGACGGCGTCCCCGCGGTCGTGCTGGCGACCGGCCGGCCGGCGTCGGGCTCGGCGTCCGCGTCGACGCCGGCGAGGCCCGCGAGCACCGCCACCAGCGCCAGCGCGGTGGCCGCCATCGCGAGGACCACCCGGCCCGCCGACGCCGCACCGTCCACCCGGCCCGCCGACGCGCCACCGTCCGCGCGGTCCACCGGCGAGGGCGCGACGCCGGACGGTGCCGGCCGGGTGCCGGCCGGCGGGGCGCCGGGCGTGCCCGGTGGCGCCACCCGGAAGGCGGGCAGGTCGTCGTCCGGGAAGGGGGCGCGCGGCGGGACCCCGGCGGGCGCCGCGGGGACCGACTTCGGGCGCCCGCGGGCGCCCGGCGCGACCAGCAGTCCGGCGGCCGCGAGGAGGACGACGGCCAGCACGAGCCAGGGCACGGTGGCGGCGTCCATCGCGCTCAGCATCGCAGCACGGCCCGGTCGCCCCGATGGCCCGAGCTTCCCGCGCGGCTGTCGGGGGAGGCTGCGACGATCCGGACATGGTCGGCAGCAACGGGTCCGGCGCCGGCGAGGGCGCACTCCGGGAGCGCCTGGGCGCGCTGCTGACCGAACTGGGCGTCGTCCCCGAGTCGCTGACCGTCGCCGACCACACCGCGGGGCTGGGCACCGTGACGGGCGTGCTGCCCGACCGGGTCCTCGACCTCGCGGTCACCGAGAGCGGCCGCCGCCGGCTGCGCGCCGAGCTGCGTGGCCGCCGCTGGGCCGAGGAGCGCGGCATCGGGGTGCCCGAGGTGCTGGCGGCCGCCGACGACGGCCGCTGGATGCTCTCCCGCCGGCTGCACCCGGCGCCCTCGGGCGGTCCGCGCTGGACGGAGGCCGCCGTCGACGCCGCGGTCCGCATCGCGCCGCTGCCCGCGCCGTCCGGGGCGCCGTGGCAGCCGCCGGCCGGCCGCGGGCTGAACCGCGTCCGCGGCACGGTGAGCGACACCGGGCGGCTGCTGCGCGCGGGTGTGCGTCTCGGGGAGCTGCGGGCCGTCCGCGCCGCCGCCGCCCAGTTGCCGCTGTCGGAGGTCACCCACGGCGACCTCTGTGCCGCCAACGCCGTCCTCGACGTCGAGCGGGGGCTGGTCGTGCTGGAGTGGACCGGAGTGCGTGCGGCGCCCCGGCACCGCGACCTGCTCACGCTCTGGGCCACGACGCCCGACGAGGAGGACCGGGCCGAGATCGCCGACGTCGTCCTCGACCGCACCGCCGGCTGGGAGGGGCCCGACGTCGGCCTGCTGTGGCACGCGGTCGCGCTGGAGCAGCTGGTCGAGCGGGTGACCGGATCCGGGCGGGCCGAGGGGCTCGACGTCGCCTCCGCCCGTGCCCGGCTGGCCGAGGCCCGTCAGCGCGCCGCCGACCTGGGCAGTCCGGTCAGCGGCTGAGTCAGCTCGTGGGGTCGATCTCCTCCGGGTCGCGGCCCAGCAGCACGGCGACCTGGTCGACGACGACGTCGCGCACCAGGTCGGCCAGGTCGTCGCGGTCGTGCGCCCGGATCTCCAGCGGGCGGCGGTAGACGACGATCCGGGCGGGCACGTCCCGGCCGCCCTCGCGGTGGGCGGGGAGCACCCGCGCCAGCGGCACGCTGCTGTCGTCGAGCACGTCGGCGTCCAGGACGACCTCGTCGGGGCTGGTGTGCTCCACCCAGGGCACGTCCTCGACGGCGAACTCCACGCCGGCCAGCTCCCGCTCCCAGCGGCGCTCGAGGTCCTCCACGGCGTCGAGGACGAGGTCGTCGAACTGCTCCGCACGGCTGCGCGACAGCGGCACCTCGGCCGGCACCAGGCGTCCGCGCAGGCCGCGGCCGTGCCGGTCCCGGCGGGACCGGACCGGGCGGCGGGGAGGTCGGGTCATGGCGGCAGAAGGGTACGTCTCAGCGGGGGAGCCGGCGCCACAGCACGCGGGGGGCGGCCCGCATCAGGCCGGAGAGCAGCCGCAGCGACCCCGGCACCCAGACGACCTCGCGATCGCGGGCCAGCGCGGCGACCACCGCGTCGGCGACGGTGTCGGGCGTGCTCGACAGCGGCGCCGGCGACATCCCCTCGGTCATCCGGCCGATGACGAAACCTGGCCGGACCAGCAGCAGCCGCACGCCGGAGCCGGCGAGCGCGTCGGTGAGGCCGCTGGCGAAGCCGTCGAGCCCGGCCTTGGCCGAGCCGTAGACGTAGTTGGCGCGGCGGACCCGCACGCCGGCGACGGAGGAGAAGACGACGATCCGCCCGCGACCGGCCTGCCGGTACCGCTGCGCGAGCAGGGTGAGCACGTGCACCTGGGCGACGTAGTCGGTGTGCACGACGGCCACCGCCGCGGCCGGGTCCCGCTCGGCTGTCGCCTGGTCGCCCAGCACGCCGAAGGCGACGAGCGTGGTGTCGGGCAGCCCGTGCCGGCGCTCGACCTCGGCCAGCACATCGGCGTGGCCGGCGAGGTCATCGGCGTCGAACTCGACGCGGTCGACCGTCTCCGCTCCCGCCTCCCGCAGCGTGCGCACCTCGTCGTCCAGGTCGTCCGCGCGGCGCGCGGCCAGGACCACGTGCCGCGAGCCCGCGGCGACCAGCCGCCGGGCGACGGCGAGGCCGATCTCGCTGCGCCCACCGAGGAGGAGGACGGAGTCGCTGGCGGTGCCCACGGGGCCCATCGTGCAGGATGTGGCTCCTGCACCCGTCACCGGAGAATCCCGGTGCGCCTGCTGCCATCCCCCCGGTCGCGCGTCTACTCTCAGCGCCGTGAGGAACCGGTGGTGAGGCAGTCCCGTCGCTGCTCGCGCAGCGGCTGCGCGCAACCGGCAGCGGCGACACTGACCTACGTGTACGCGGAGTCCACCGCTGTCGTCGGTCCGTTGGCGACCTTCTCGGAACCGCACAGCTACGACCTCTGCGAGTTCCACGGCCAGCGGCTTACCGTCCCGCGTGGCTGGGACGTCGTCCGGCACGAGATCGACGTCGACGACGACGGCCCGACGGGCGACGACCTGCTGGCCCTGGCCGACGCGGTCCGTGAGGCCGCCCGGCCCGAGCCGCCGCGCGACCCGGCCGACGACGGCCGCGGCACGCGTCGTGGCCACCTGCGGGTCCTGCCCGACCTCAGCTGAGGCACGCGGCCGCCCGCCCGGCGGTCCCTCGCTGACGACCTCCGCGCGCATCGCGAGGCGCACCCCGGCACGTCCCACGGGTGCGGGGAGGAACCGGGAACCGCGCACCGCGACCTGCCCCCGTCAGAAGGGTGCCGGGCCGGCGGCTTCCCGGGCTGCGGCGGTCGGGCGGGGGTCGATGAGGGCTCGGATCTGGGCGTGGCGTTGTGCTGGGTCGAGGTCGGCCCATCGGCGGCGGGCGGTTGCTTCCTGGGTTCGGGGCGTGGATGTGTGGGGTGCGGTGCCGTCGTCGGTGCCGAAGCGGGGTGGGACGGTGGTGATAGTGGTGCCGCCGGGCAGGGTCCAGCACAGGCCGTCGCCCGCTGAGCCGGCCAGTTGCCAGCCGGGGGCTTGGTGGGAGAGCCGGTGATGGTGTTCGCACAGGCCTTCGAGGTTGGTGTGGGCGGTCGGGCCGTGCGGATAGGGCACGCGGTGGTCGAGGTCGCACTTGCGGATGCGGGCGCGGCAGCCGGGGAAGCGGCAGCGGCGGTCGCGGAGCCGGACGAACCGGTCCAGTGGGTCGGAGGGGCGGTAGCCGGCGGTCTCACCCGGCGGGCTCAGTCCCTTGCCTGATCGGGTGGCCTGCCGCAGTTCGATGGTGTCGGTGAGGGCGAGCAGGCAGCCGGACAGCTCGTCGACCACGGCGATGCGTGGGCGTTCGGCCAGCGCGGTGTCGGTGAGCCGGCGCAGGTCCAGCAGCTCCGCCAACGCCTGTGCCTGCGCCTCCGGCTCGGCCGCGGCGGGCGCGGTGCTCTCAGCTGTCTCGGCCGGCGCGGAGTGTGCGGCCGGCGTAGCGGGCGCGGTCCTCTCAGCTGTCTCTGCGGGTTCCGTGCTCTCAGCGGGCGCAGCGGTGTCGGCGGGCTCGGCCGAGGCCTGCTCGCCGTCGGTGGAGGGAAGGTCCTCGTCAGCGGCAGCGGTGGTAGCGGGGCGGGGCATCAACCGGAGGGCGTGGGCCAGTTCCCGGACCAGGGCCGCGGGGACGGTCTCGCCGTCGACCTCGCCGGGCTCCTCGGCGTCCGGGCCGATCCCGGTGAGCGTGCCCGCACCGGCGATCACGGTCAGCAACACCCGCACCGCCGACCGGCCGTCGGCATCGGGGCGCAGGATCAGATCGGCCAGACAATCGGCCATCCGCTGATCCAGACTCCGCGGATCCAGATGCCCGTCCTGGTCCACCGCGCACGCCTGGGCGTAGGCCCGCAACGCCTCGTGACAGGCCCGGGCCACCGGCGCCGGCAGCAGCGCGACCAGCACACCCATCCCGTCCCCACCCGGGGACACGGTCACCTTCCGCCCACCGATCGCCGCGGTCAGCCGCCGGACCGCCGCGTCGGCGTCGACCCTCGCCACCGCCCGTTTCGTGCACTCCCGCAGCTGGGCCACCGTCTGCCCCGGCGCGCGGGGCAGCACCCGCGCCTCCACCAACGCCTTCTTCCCGGCAGCGACCGGGCCCAGCAGCTCCACCAGCGCCCGCGCGTGCGACCAGGAGATCTCCCCGGCCTCTAACGCCGCCAACGTCCCCGGCAGGAACTCGACCAACTCCACCGACTCGGCCAGCAACCCCGACGCGGTCCGCTCCGGCACCCGCAACCGGGCCGCGACCTCGGCCACCGCCCACTCACTCACCTCCGCCAACACCGCCGGCCGAGCTGCCCGCGACGCCCCCGACGCCGCACCCCGCTCACCGGGCTGCCGATCCCACGTCGCCGGCCGACACCGGGCAAAGGACGCCAACGCCCGCACCCGCGCCCCGGCCAGCTGCGCCAACCCCCGCTCCACCTCCACCGCGGCATCCAGCCACCCCGCGCCCTCCTCCAACAACCGCGCTTCAGGACCCAGCCCAGCACCCTCCGCCGGAACACCGGTCTCTGCCTCGGCGGCGGACGGCGGAACGGCGGGAGAGGAGGACCCAGCGGCATACGCGGGAAGCAGACCGCCGGCGACCGACGGCTCAACGCCGGCGGCAGTGGGTCCAGCCGCGGGGCCGGAGGGCTCAGCGGCGGAGGCAGTGGGTCCAGCCGCGGGGCCGGAGGGCTCAGCGGCGGAGGCAGTGGGTCCAGCCGCGGGGGCGGAGGGATCAGCTGTGGTTGGTCCAGCCGAGGCGGCGGAGGACCGAACCGGCCGCGACCGCGGGCCACGGCCGTGCCGGGCACCCACGATGCACACACCTCGCCGCCGGATGTCCAGCAGCGGCGCGCCGGCCAGGCGGGCGAGCAGGGCAACCTCCACCGGGGACGGCTCGTCCTCGTCATCCGTGACGACCTGCTCGTACACGTGTTCGATTCTAGCCAGTTCACGACCCGCTGACCAGCGTGGACGCCTCCTGTGGACAGACCTGCTGCCTGTGGACGGAGAGAACTCCACTGTCACGGCCGGCGGGCAGGGTCGCGGACATGAACCGCAGTGCGACCGTCCCGCCGGGGTGCCGGCTCGGAGAGTCCTCGACGCCGGACCGGCGCTCGTCCGTACGCGCGAGGGGTGAGGAGGACGTGAGCCTTCTAAGATCGACCGGCGTGCTGGCCGGGGAGTCGCGCGCGGATCCGGCGAAGGGCGACGAACACGTGGGTGACCTGCGCTCGATCATCAAGGCGTACGACGTCCGCGGTGTGGTGCCCGACCAGTGGGACGAGTCCGTCGCCCGCCGCATCGGCGCAGCCTTCGCCGAGTTCGTCCGCACCGAGAGCGGGGCGAGCGCCGTCGTCACCGCCCACGACATGCGCGACTCGTCGGTGCCCCTGTCGCGCGCCTTCGCAGAGGGGGTCCTCGCCCGCGGCGTCGACGTCGTCGAGGCCGGGCTGGGCTCGACCGACCTCCTCTACTTCGCGGCCGGATCGCTGGACATCCCCGGCGCGATGTTCACCGCCAGTCACAACCCGGCCCAGTACAACGGCATCAAGATGTGCCGCGCGGGGGCCGCGCCGATCGGCCAGGAGTCGGGGCTGGTCACCATCCGCGAGTGGGCCGAGCGCGACGCCTACGACCGCGCGCCCGACCGGCAGGCGACCATCGGCCAGCGCGACCTGCTGTCGGAGTACGCCCAGCACCTGCGCTCGCTCGTCGACCTCTCCACGATCCGTCGGCTGCGGGTCGTCGTCGACGCCGGCAACGGCATGGGCGGGCACACCGTGCCGGTCGTGCTCGCCGGGCTCCCGCTGGACGTCGTCCCGATGTACTTCGAGCTCGACGGCAGCTTTCCCAACCACGAGGCCAACCCGCTGGACCCGGCGAACCTCGTCGACCTCCAGGCGGCCGTCGTGCGGGAGGGTGCCGACATCGGGCTGGCCTTCGACGGCGACGCCGACCGGGTGTTCGTCGTCGACGAGCGCGGTGAGCCGGTGAGTCCCTCGGCGATCACCGCACTGGTGGCGGTGCGGGAGCTGGCCAAGGGCCGCGGGACGACGATCATCCACAACCTGATCACCTCGCGGGCCGTGCCGGAGATCGTCCGCGAGCACGGCGGGGAGCCGGTGCGCACCCGCGTCGGGCACTCGTTCATCAAGGCCGAGATGGCCCGCACCGACGCCGTCTTCGGCGGCGAGCACTCGGCCCACTACTACTTCCGCGACTTCTGGCGGGCGGACACCGGCATGCTCGCCGCGATGCACGTGCTGGCCGCCCTCGGCGAGCAGGGCCGACCGCTGTCGGAGCTGACCGCCGCCTACAGCCGGTACGCCGCGTCCGGGGAGATCAACTCCACGGTGGCGGACGCGGCGGCCCGTACGGCGGAGGTGCGCGCGGCCTACGAGGACGCTGAGGGGGTCACGGTCGACGAGCTCGACGGGCTGACCGTCGAGTTGCCCGACGGGTCGTGGTTCAACCTGCGGGCCAGCAACACCGAGCCGCTGCTGCGGCTCAACGTCGAGGCGCCGGATGCCGCCACGATGGAACGGCTACGGGACCGAGTACTGGAGATGGTGCGCGCATGACCGCAACGACCGGACCGCTGGGCCTGGACCCCGCGCTGCTGGAGATCCTCGCCTGCCCCGACACCCACCACAGCCCGCTGACGGTGGACGAGGCCGCGAGCGAGCTGCTGTGCACCACCTGCGACCGGGCGTTCCCCGTCCGCGACGGCATCCCGGTGCTGCTGCTCGACGAGGCGCGCCACCGGGGGACCCCCGGCGCATGACCTCTCCCGAGCTGGCCGAGGAGGTCTTCGACGACCTGGAGGTGCTGCGCGCCCGCGACCCGCGCGGGCTGCTGCCCGCCGTCGCCGGTGCCGGTGCTCAGGTCAGGGAGACCGCACGGCTGACGGAGGAGGCCGGGCTGGCGCGGATCGCCGAGGGCGGGCGTCCGCGCGGACTGGTCATCGTGGCGCGCCGCGAGGGTGCGGTGGCGGCCTCGGTGCTGCGCGCGCTGCTCGGCCCGGCCAGCCCGGTGACCGTCGACGTCGTCCCCGGGCCGGACCTGCCGGTGTGGACCGGGCCGACCGACATCGCGGTCGTCGCCACCCGGACCGGCGCGGGCCGCTACGCCGTCGCTCCTGCCTACGAGGCCGCCCGCCGCGGCGTCACGCTGGTCGGCATCGGCGCGGAGGACGCCCCGCTGCGCGCCGCCTGTTCGACGGCCCGCGCTCCCTACGTGCCGCTGCCGGGCTCACGCGTGCAGCACGCCACGCTGTGGTCGCTGCTGACGCCCCTGCTCAAGCTCTCCACGGAGCTGGGCCTGCTGCCGGCGCAGACGGCGGACCTCGAGGCCATCGCCGCGGCGCTGGACGAGGTGGCGCAGGAGTGCGGGCCGGCGCAGGAGTCCTTCGTGAACCCCGCCAAGACGCTGGCCCTCGAGCTGCTGGACGCCCTGCCGGTCATCGCCGCCGAGGGGCCGCTGGCCGGTGCGGCCGCGGCCCGGGTCGCCGACCAGCTCGAGACGCTCGCCGGCCTGCCGGTCACGACCTTCCGGCTGCCCGACCAGCGGGTGGCCGCCCGGGCGGTGCTCGGCGGCCCGCTGGCGCCACGGGACGGCCAGGACGACTTCTTCCGCGACCGCGAGGAGGAGTCCGGCAGGCGGCTACGGCTGCTGACCATCCGCGACACCGACGCCGGCGAGCACGACGGCCACGGCGAGCGCGAGCCGCGGTCGGCGGCCGAGGCGATGCACGAGGTGCTGCGCACCGCCGCCACCTCGAACGTCCCCGTGAGCGGGCTGGCCGAGCACGGTGACCTCGAGCGGTACGGGCGCATGTGCCGCCTGGCCCGGCAACTCGCCGTCGCCGACTTCAGTGCGGTCTACCTCGCGCTCGCCCTCGACCAGGAGCGGGCCCTGCGGGCCTGACACCCGGTCGCGGGACGGCGCCGGACGCAGCACCATCGACGAGAACGGCAGACGACTGCCGGACGAGCGGAGGGACATCCCGTGGCGGGTGGACTGGCAGCCCTGTTGGACGACGTGGCGACGCTGACGCGCGCGGCCGCGGCCTCGATCGACGACATCGGCGCCGCCGCTGCGAAGGCGAGCGCCAAGGCCGCCGGCGTCGTGGTCGACGACACCGCGGTGACGCCGCAGTACGTGCGCGGGCTGGCCGCCGAGCGCGAGGTCCCCATCGTCGTGCGCATCGCCAAGGGGTCGCTGCGCAACAAGCTGCTGTTCATCCTGCCGGCGATCATGCTGCTCAGTCAGTTCGCCGGGGGCCTGCTCACCCCGCTGCTCATGGTCGGCGCCTGCTACCTCTGCTACGAGGGCGCGGAGAAGGTGTGGGAGAAGGTCAGCGGGCACTCCCACGGGCACGGCTCGGACGACGGCGAGCTCAAGGACGAGGACACGATCGTCAAGGGCGCCGTGCGCACCGACTTCATCCTCTCCGCCGAGATCATGGTGATCTCGCTGAACGAGGTGGACCAGGAGCCGTTCGTGGCCCGGTTGGCGACGCTGATCGTCGTCGCGATCGGCATCACGGTCCTGGTGTACGGCGTCGTCGCGGGCATCGTGAAGATGGACGACGCCGGGCTGCGGCTCTCCCAGCAGAAGAGCGGCGGGGTGGCCGCCTTCGGGCGCGGCCTGGTCAAGGGGATGCCCCGGCTGCTCACCGCGCTCACGGTGATCGGGACCGCCGCGATGCTCTGGGTCGGTGGTCACATCCTGCTGGTCGGCACGGACGAGCTGGGCTGGCACGCGCCGTACGAGATCGTGCACCACCTGGAGGAGCCGGCGCACGACGCCACCGGCGCGTTCGGCGGCGTGGTGGGCTGGCTGGTCAACACCTTCGCCAGCGCGATCATCGGCCTGGTCGTCGGCGCGGTGCTCGTGATGATCGTGACCCTCGTGCTCCGGCTGCGGAAGAAGAAGCAGCCGGCGCACCACTGAGGCGCGCGGCCCGGGGACGCCGCCGTCAGGGACAGTGGGGACATGGAACGGGGAGTCACCGACCGCACGCTGCTGTCGCCGGAGCGCCGGCGCGCCGACCGGGCCCGACTGGTCGACGGCGTGGCCGACGTCCTGGTCATCGGGGGTGGCGTCACCGGCGCGGGTGCGGCCCTGGACGCGGCCAGCCGGGGCCTGTCCGTGGGGCTGCTCGAGGCCCGCGACTGGGCGGCCGGCACCTCGAGCCGCTCCAGCAAGCTGATCCACGGCGGACTGCGCTACCTGGAGCAGCTGGCCTTCCCGCTGGTGCACGAGGCGCTGCAGGAGCGGTCCCGGCTCGTCTCGACCATCGCCCCGCACCTGGTCCGGCCGCTGCCCTTCCTCCTGCCGCTGACCGCGCCGGTCTGGCAGCGCGCGTACTACGGCGCCGGCGTCGCCCTGTACGACGCGCTCGGCGCCGCGCTGACCGCCGACCGCGGCGTCCCCACCCACCGGCACCTGTCCCGGCGCGCGGCCCTCGCCGAGTTCCCCGGCCTGCGCCGCAACGCGATCCGGGGCGCGATCCGCTACTGGGACGCCCAGGTCGACGACGCCCGGCACACCCTCGCCGTCGTCCGGACGGCGGCCGGCTACGGGGCGGCGGCCCTGTCCAGCGCCCGCGTCACGAGCCTGCTCCGCGACGGCGAGGGCCCGGACGCCCCGGTGATCGGCGTGCGCGTGGCCGACCTCACCGACGGGTCCTCGTTCGTCGTCCGGGCGCGCAGCGTCATCGCCGCCACGGGCGTGTGGAGCGACGACGTGGGCGAGATGCTCGGCGACGCGGCGCCCAGCCTGCGGGTGCGCGCCAGCAAGGGCGTCCACCTGGTCGTGCCGCGCGACGCCATCGACGGCGGGGAGTTCGCCCGCGGCGCGTCCGGTGGGGTGGCGACCGGTGGGGGACCGGACGAGCAGCGCCCCGGGCTGATCCTCCGGACGCCGACCAGCGTGCTGTTCGTCATCCCCTGGGGCGAGCAGTGGATCGTCGGCACCACCGACACCCCCTGGCGGCTCGACCGCGACCACCCCGCGGCCAGCAGCGCGGACATCGCCTACCTGCTGGGCCAGGTCAACCAGGTGCTGGCCAGACCGCTCACCCCCGACCGGATCATCGGCGTCTACGCCGGCCTGCGACCCCTGCTGGCCGGCGAGGCCGACCAGACCAGCCGGCTGTCCCGGGAGCACGCGGTGGTCACCCCCGCGCCGGGGCTGGTCCTGGTGGCCGGCGGCAAGTACACGACCTATCGGGTGATGGCGGCCGACGCCGTCGACGCGGCCACCGTCGGCCTGCCCGGTGTCGCGGAGTCGCGGACGGCGCACCTGCCGCTGGTCGGGGCGCACCGCTGGACCGCCGTGAAGGACGCCGCCCCCGATCTCGCAGCCGCGGCCGGGCTGCCCGAGGAGACGGTCGCCCGGCTGCTGCAGCGGCACGGCGACCAGGTCGGCGCGGTGCTCGCCCTGGCGGCCGGCGATCCCGAGCTCGCCCGTCCGCTGCCCGGCGCGCCCGCGCACCTGGCTGCCGAGGTGGTGCACGCGGTCACCGCCGAGGGGGCCCTCCACCTGGACGACGTCCTGACCCGGCGCACCCGGGTGTCGATCACCACCCCGCACCGCGGCACGGAGTCCGCGCCGGCCGTGGCCGCGCTCATGGCGGCGGTCCTCGGCTGGGACGCCGAGCGGACCGAGCGCGAGGTGGCGCACTACGAGGCCCGGGTGGCCGCCGAGCGGGAGTCGCAGCGGATGCCCGACGACCGCACCGCCGACGCAGCGCGGCTCGGGGCCCGCGACGTGCGCGCCGCCGTGTGAGGTCCTCCGAACGGGCGATTCGCCGGACGGCCGCGCGGGCTAGAAAGCTCAGGTGCCCAACTCGCCGGTAACCTCCTCGACGATGTGGCACCTCACCAGCAACGTGCGTCACTACCCATGGGGCAGCCACACCGTCATCCCGGAGCTGCTGGGCCGGCCGAGTCCCGCCGACCAGCCGCACGCCGAGTTGTGGATGGGTGCCCACCCGGACCTCCCCAGCCTGCTGGCCGACGGTCGCCCGCTGGACAAGGCGATCGTCGAGGACCCGGACCGGCTGCTCGGGAACGCGGTGGTCGAGCGGTTCGGCACGCGGCTGCCGTTCCTGATGAAGGTGCTGGCCGCCGAGTCGCCGCTGTCGCTGCAGGCGCACCCCACCATCGAGCAGGCCATGGCCGGCTACGCGGCCGAGGACGCCGCCGGCATCCCGCACGACGACCCGGCCCGCACCTTCAAGGACCCCTGGCACAAGCCCGAGCTGCTGCTGGCGCTGACGACCTTCGAGGCGCTCTGCGGGTTCCGACCGGTCGAGGAGTCGCTGCACTGCCTGGCGAAGCTGCAGCTGCCCGAGCTCAAGCCGACGATCGCCGCGCTGGCCCGCGGTGGCCTGCGCGCCGCCATCCCGCAGCTCATCGCGTTGTCGGGCAAGCGGCGCACGCACCTGGTGGGGGCCGTCGCCGGCCGGGCCCGCCAGTTCGTCGCGGCGGCCGACCCCGAGTTCATCAACACCTACCAGTGGGCCGCCCGGCTCGCGGAGGCCTACCCGGGCGACCCGGGCGTGGTCATCTCGCTGATGTGCAACCACCTGAAACTGGCGCCCGGTGAGGCGGTCTTCCTGCCCGCAGGCAACCTGCACGCCTACCTGGCCGGCGCCGGTGTGGAGGTCATGGCCAGCTCGGACAACGTGCTGCGCGGCGGCCTGACCCGCAAGCACGTCGACCTGGCCGCGCTGATCGAGGTGCTCGACTTCACCGACGGCCGGGTGCCGGTGCTCCACCCCGTGCTCGGGCCCGGCGGGCTGCGCTACCCCGTGCCGGTCGAGGACTTCGACCTCACCCGGTGCCAGCTCGACCACCAGGCCGGCAGCCTCGGCACCGCCGGGCCGCAGGTGCTGCTGTGCACCGAGGGCGAGGCGGTGCTGTCCTCCGGGGGCGACGAGCTGGTGCTGCGCCGCGGCGAGTCGGCCTTCGTGCCGGCGGGGGAGCCGGTGACGGCCCGGGGGCCCGCCGTCCTCTACCGGACGACCACGAACCTGCGCTGAGCCCCGCGTGGCTCCCCGGGAGCGGGGAGTTCCGGACCTAGCGTCCACCCCGTGTCCTCCCGGCGGCCGTTCCGCCCGGTCCGCACGCTGACCGCGGCCCTCGTCGCGGTCGCCGTCCTCGGCGGGTGTGAGGTCACCTACGGCAGCGACACCGGCGGTGCCGGCGGCACCGACGACGCGATCGAGGCCGCCCGGCCGGACACGGCGCTGGCCGCGCTGGGCGAGCTCGAGGTCCGCGGGCGGGCGCCGACCACCGGCTACGACCGCGACGAGTTCGGCGCCGGCTGGGTCGACACCGACCACAACGGCTGCGACACCCGCAACGACGTCCTCGCCCGGGACCTGACCGGCGAGCGGTTCGAGCCGGGCACCCGCGACTGCGTCGTCGTCTCCGGGACCCTCGCCGATCCGTACTCGGGCACCACCATCGAGTTCCGGCGCGGCCAGGACACCAGCGACGACGTGCAGATCGACCACGTCGTGGCGCTGTCGGACGCCTGGCAGAAGGGCGCGCAGGGCTGGGACGCCGAGACGCGGGTCGCCTTCGCCAACGACCCGCTCAACCTGCTGGCCGTCGACGGCCCGCTCAACCAGCAGAAGGGCGACGGCGACGCGGCCACCTGGCTGCCGCCCGACCGCGGCTACCGCTGCGCCTACGTCGCCCGGCAGGTCGCGGTGAAGCTCGACCACGGGCTGTGGATGACCGCCGCGGAGCGGGACGCCGTCGCCGGCGTGCTCGGCGCGTGCCCGGACGAGCCGCTGCCCGGCGGGGACGCCCCGGTGCCGGACACGCCCTCGGCGCCGGTCCCGGACGCCCCGGTCACCTACCCCGACTGCGCGGCGGTGCGCGCGGCCGGAGCTGCGCCGCTGCACCGCGGCGACCCCGGCTGGGACCCGGCCTTCGACGGGGACGGCGACGGCGTGGGCTGCGAGTCCTGACGACCGGACCGCCCCCGGGTTACCCTGGGGGCGGCACGAGCCCCGCCGAGGCCTCGGCATGCTCGCTTCTCCCTGAACCCTGGACCCGCCGCGATCGTCGCGGCGGGCCGTATCCCTGGAGCGACATGACTGCCTCTACCGGCACCGCTGTCCTGACCACCCCGTCCGGCGAAGCCGACTACAAGGTCGCCGACCTCTCCCTCGCCGCCTTCGGCCGCAAGGAGATCCAGCTCGCCGAGCACGAGATGCCCGGCCTGATGTCGCTGCGCGCCGAGTACGGCGACGACCAGCCGCTGGCCGGTGCCCGCATCGCCGGCTCGCTGCACATGACCGTGCAGACCGCCGTCCTCATCGAGACGCTGACCGCGCTGGGCGCCGAGGTCCGCTGGGTCAGCTGCAACATCTTCTCCACCCAGGACCACGCCGCCGCGGCGATCGTCGTCGGCGAGGGCACGCCCGAGGAGCCCACCGGCGTTCCGGTCTTCGCCTGGAAGGGCGAGACGCTGCCGGAGTACTGGTGGTGCACCCAGCGGCTGTTCGAGTTCCGCGACGAGAACGGCGACGTCGTCGGCCCGAACATGCTGCTCGACGACGGCGGCGACGCCACGCTCCTGGTGCACCTGGGCACCCGCTTCGAGGCCGACGGCGTCGTCCCCGACACGACCGAGGCCGACTCCGAGGAGTACGGCGTCATCCTCGAGACCCTCCGCGGCACCCTCGCCGAGGACGGCCAGTACTGGACGCGCATCGGCCAGGAGATCAAGGGCGTCACCGAGGAGACGACGACCGGCGTCATGCGGCTCTACGAGCTCGCGCGCGACGGCCGGCTGCTGTTCCCGGCGATCAACGTCAACGACTCGGTCACCAAGAGCAAGTTCGACAACCTCTACGGCTGCCGCCACTCGCTCATCGACGGCCTCAACCGCGCCACCGACGTGATGATCGGCGGCAAGGTCGCCGTCGTCTGCGGCTACGGCGACGTCGGCAAGGGCTGCGCGGAGTCGCTGCGCGGCCAGGGCGCCCGGGTCATCGTCACCGAGATCGACCCCATCTGCGCGCTGCAGGCGGCGATGCACGGCTACGAGGTGACCACGCTCGACGAGGTCATCGGCAAGGCCGACATCATCATCACCACGACCGGCAACAAGGACATCATCTCGGCCGAGCAGCTCGCCTCGACCAAGCACCAGGCGATCATCGGCAACATCGGCCACTTCGACAACGAGATCGACATGGCCGGCCTGGCCCGCACCCCGGGCGTCGTCAGGACCACCATCAAGCCGCAGGTCGACGAGTGGCGCTTCGCCGACGGCCACACGATCATCGTGCTCTCCGAGGGCCGGCTGCTGAACCTGGGCAACGCCACCGGGCACCCGAGCTTCGTGATGAGCGCGTCGTTCTCGAACCAGACGCTCGCCCAGATCGAGCTGTGGAACAACCGGGCGGCGTACGAGGGCAAGACCCCCGGCGTCACCGTGCTGCCGAAGAAGCTCGACGAGCACGTGGCCCGGCTGCACCTCGACGCCCTCGGCGTGAAGCTCACCGAGCTGACCAAGGTGCAGGCCGACTACATCGGCGTCCCCGTCGAGGGGCCCTACAAGTCGGACCACTACCGCTACTGAGGTGGTCCCCGCCTCCCGCTGCCGCAGCTCGGCCGGCCCCCGTGCAGGGGCCCGTCGCGAGCCTGCGAGCGGCGGGGGGCACGGGGGTCCTTCTTCATCCGACCGGGCGGGTGTCCGCGCCTTTCGGCTCGGACAGCGCAGAATGTCCCCGTGGCACCCACCGCAGCGTCGAACGGACCCAGTCGCGGCCGCGTCCTCGTCGTCGACGACGACGCAGCCCTCGCCGAGATGCTCGGCATCGTGTTGCGGCGCGAGGGCTACGAACCCGCCTTCGTCTCCGACGGCAAC
The DNA here is from genome assembly GCF_019799905.1 of Trujillonella endophytica. Taxonomy (GTDB): domain Bacteria; phylum Actinomycetota; class Actinomycetes; order Mycobacteriales; family Geodermatophilaceae; genus Trujillonella; species Trujillonella endophyticus_A. The sequence continues at coordinate 1,022,792 of NZ_JABGCI010000001.1, forward strand.
CGGGCGGTGGGCGTCTTCCAGCAGACCCGCCCGGACCTCGTCCTGCTGGACCTGATGCTGCCCGGCCGCAACGGGCTGCAGATCTGCCAGGACATCCGCACCCAGTCCAGCGTCCCCATCGTGATGCTGACCGCCAAGGGCGACACCATCGACGTCGTCCAGGGCCTGGAGGCCGGCGCCGACGACTACGTCACCAAGCCGTTCAAGCCGGTGGAGCTGGTGGCCCGCGTCCGGGCGCAGCTGCGCCGCGGGGAGACCGGCCAGGCGGAGAACCTCACGATCGGCGACATCGCCATCGACGTGCCGGCCCACCAGGTCACCCGGGACGGCGCGCCGATCGCCCTGACCCCGCTGGAGTTCGACCTGCTCGTGGCGCTGGCCCGCAAGCCGCGCCAGGTCTTCACCCGCGAGCTGCTGCTCGAGCAGGTGTGGGGCTACCGGCACGCGGCCGACACCCGGCTGGTCAACGTCCACGTGCAGCGGCTGCGGGCCAAGATCGAGCGGGACCCGGAGCGGCCCGAGATCGTGCTGACCGTGCGCGGCGTCGGCTACAAGGCCGGCCCCCCGTGAGCGGACGGGCCCGTGAGCATCGCAGCGAGGGACGAGCGAGGAGCGGAACGGGCCGCGGGAGCGAACCGATGCGCACGAGCGACTCCGCCCCCGGCTCGGCTCCGTCGGGCGGGAGCGACCCGATCGGCACCGTGACCCGATGACCGCACGGCCCGCGGAGGCGCCGGCCGTCCCCGCCCTCCCGGCCGCGCCGCCCGCTGCGGCGGGTGCGCCGCCGCCGCGCGGCCCGGGCCAGGCCCCCCGGCTGCGGCGCCGGCTGCAGGTCCGCGCCGCCCGCGCCCGCCGCGGAACGCGCCGGCTGGCGGTCGCCGCCGCGCACGCCTGGCGGTCTTCGCTGCACGTGCGCATCGGCGCGATCACCATGGTCGTGGCAGGGACCGTCGTGGTGATCGTGAGCCTGGTGCTGTTCAGCCAGATCCGGGACCAGCTGCTGTCGGTCAAGCGCGACGCGGCCGTCGACCAGGCCCAGGCGGGCGTCGTGTACGCCCGCGACGAGGTGGCCGGCATCGCCGCCGGTGACGCCGCCAGCCTGCGCGCCACGCTGGAGCGGACGGTGGAGGGGCTGGAGAGCCGCGCCGGTTCCGCGGGTGACTTCGACGTCGTCATGGTCTCCCGCACCGGCGACCGCGAGCAGCCCGCGGGCCGGCGGGCCGTCGTCGACGCGCTGCCCGACGAGCTGCGGGCCGGGGTCGACTCCGGCGGTCAGTTCTCCCAGTACGCGCTGGTGCGCGACGCCGACGACGAGCCGCAGCCGACGCTGCTCATCGGGGCGCCGGTGTCGGTCGACGCCACCGGCGACGAGCGGATCGAGCTGTACTACGCCTTCCCCCTCGACCAGGAGGAGGAGAGCCTGTCGCGGATCCGCAGCACGGTGATCATCAGCGGGATCGCGCTCACCCTCTTCGTCGTCGGCATCGGGGTGCTCGTGACCCGTCTGGTGGTCGACCCCGTCCGGCGGGCCGCGGGCACCGCCCAGCGTCTGGCCGAGGGGCAGCTCGAGGAGCGCATGACCGTGCGCGGCGAGGACGACCTCGCGCGGCTGGCCACCAGCTTCAACGCGATGGCCGACAGCCTCCAGCGGCAGATCACCCAGCTGGAGGCTCTCTCCCAGCTGCAGCAGCGGTTCACCTCCGACGTCAGCCACGAGCTGCGCACCCCGCTGACCACCGTGCAGATGGCCGCCGAGGTGCTGCACGAGTCGCGCGACGACTTCGCGCCGCACGTCGCCCGGTCGGCCGAGCTGCTGCACAACGAGCTCGACCGGTTCGAGTCGCTGCTGACCGACCTGCTCGAGATCAGCCGGTACGACGCCGGGGCCGCGGTGCTGGACTGGGAGCCCACCGACGTCGGGTCGCTCGTCCGCCGGGTCGTGGGGGACATGACCTCGCTGGCCACCATGCACGGCTCCGAGTTCCGGGTGAGCGGGCCCCAGCAGCCGGTGATCGCCGAGGTCGACGCCCGCCGGGTGCAGCGCATCCTGCGCAACCTGATCGGGAACGCGGTCGAGCACGGGGCGGGCCGGCCGATCGAGGTGACCTGGGCGGCCAACCGGGTGGCCGTGGCGGTCACCGTCCGCGACCACGGGGTCGGGCTGAGCACCGCGGAGGCCCAGCACGTGTTCGACCGGTTCTGGCGGGCCGACCCCTCGCGGGTGCGCACCGTCGGGGGCAGCGGCCTCGGGCTGTCGATCAGCCTCGAGGACGCGCGCCTGCACGGCGGCTGGCTGCAGGTGTGGGGCTCGCCGGGCGTGGGCGCCCAGTTCCGGCTGACCCTCCCGCTGACCGCCGGCGCGGAGCTGGCGAGCTCCCCGCTGCCCCTGCGGCCGGTCATCGCGCGCCGCCCCGGGGGCGCGCCGTGACGCGTCCGGCCCGGCTGCTCGTCGTCGCGCTCCTGGTGGTGCTGACCGGGTGCTCCACGGTGCCCTCCAGCTCGCCGACCGTGCAGATCACCCAGGAGCCGGCCCGGGCCGCGGAGGCCGTGGGCATCGAGCCCCTCGAGCCCGAGGAGGGTGCGACGCCGGAGGAGATCGTGCGCGGCTTCATCTCCGCCGCGGCGAGCACCCAGCGGCGGCATCCGGTGGCGCGGATGTACCTGACCGACGAGGCCGACGAGGCCTGGTCGGACGAGGCGGGCATCACCGTCATCGGCGCGGACTACGCGACGGTGACGACGCCCGCCGGCACGGTCCAGGTCACCGCCGACCGGGTGGGCGACGTCGACCGGGCCGGGGCCTTCACCGTGTCGGGGCAGGACTACGGAGCCGACTTCACGCTGACCGAGGTCGACGGGGAGTGGCGGATCACCAACCCGCCGGACGGCCTGCTGATGGCGCAGCCGGACTTCCAGCGCCTCTACGACCAGCGGGCGGTGTACTTCGTCGACCCGACCCGCCAGCGGGTGGTCCCCGACGTCCGCTACCTGATCTCGGGGGAGGCCCAGCCCACCGCGCTGGTCGATCGGCTCCTGGCCGGCCCCTCGCCGGCCCTGGCCGGGGGCGTGGAGAACGCGCTGGCCGGACTCCGGCTGCTGCGGACGGTCACCGTCGCCGGCCAGCTGGTCACCGTGGACCTCTCGGGCGTGGCCGAGCTGGCCCAGCCGGAGCTGTCCGTGCTGTGCGCGCAGGTGGTGTGGACCCTGAACCAGCTCCCCGGCGCACCGTCGGTGGAGCTCCTGGTGGACGGCGAGCCGCTGCGCCTCGACGGCGTCCCGGCGGAGCAGTCCGTCGAGGACTGGTCGACCTTCGACCCGGAGGCGGCGCCGGTCGGCGCCGTCGGGCACTTCCTCTCCGACGGCGCCCTGCGGCGGACGGACGGCGAGCCCACCCCCGGCCCGGCCGGTCAGGCCGGTTTCGGGGCGTTCGGCGCCGCGATCTCGACCGACCCCCGCACCGGTGACCCGTCGTCGATGGTCGTCGCGACGTTGCGCGACGGCCGGGTCGAGCTCCTGGCCGGCGCGTACGGCGGCGAACTGGCCGAGGTGCGGGTCGCCGGGCAACTGACCATGCCCAGCGTCGCCGCCACCCGGAACAACGAGTTCTGGACCATCGAGGACGGCACGGCGATCCTGCGGGTGACCGCGGACAACCAGGCACCCCAGCCCGTGAGTGCCCCCTCCCTGGGGGCGCAGGGCCGTGCGACGGCGCTGCAGCTCTCCCCGGACGGGGTGCGGGCGGCCGTGGTGGTCAACGGCAACCAGCTGTACGTCGGGACCGTCGTCCGCGACGAGGACGCCCCGGTGACGCTCCGGGACCTCCGCCCGGTCGCGCCGTCGCTGACCGGGGTCACCGACGTCGCGTGGGCCGCCGCCGACCGGCTCCTCGTCCTGGCCTCCGGCGAGGAGGGCCCCGCCCCGTACTCCCTGGGAGTCGACGGCTGGGGCCTGGACGCCGTGGCCACCGCCGGTCTGCCCGGACAGCCGACCAGCATCGCCGCGGCGCCGAACCAGCAGCCGCTGGTCAGCGCCAACGGCACCATCTGGGAGCTGTCCGGCGGCACGTGGCTGACGCTGGAGCGCGGGCAGCAGCCGGTGCCCGGCATCGAGCCCTTCTTCCCCGCGTAGCGGCGCCGTCCACAGCGGCGGGCTCCTCCTGGGCCTGGCCCGCCCGGCAGGGGAGGGTGAGGTGTGCGCGCGGTCGGGGAGCTCGCCCGCGCGACCGCCGCTGCGCTGACCGACCTCGTGCTGCCGCGGATCTGCGCCGGGTGCGGCGTGCCCGGCGTGCTGCTCTGCCGACGTTGCGCGGGGCGGTTCGCACAGCCGCACCTGGCCCAGCCGCGGCGCTTCCCGGCCGGTTTCCCGCCCACGGTCGCCGCCGCCGTCTACGCCGGACCGGTGCGCCCGGCGGTCAACGCGTTCAAGGAGCACGGTCGGGCGGAGCTGGCCCGGCCGCTCGGGGTGGCGCTCGCCCTGGCGGTCGCGGCGGTGCGGGCAGGCGTCCCGGAGGCCGGCCCCGGCACGCCGGTGCTGCTGGTGCCCCTCCCGGCGACCCGTGCCGCCCTGCGGGTGCGAGGGCGCGACCACGTGGCCGAACTGGCCCGCGCCGCGGTCGCGGAGCTGCAGTCCGCCGGGGTGCCCGCCGCGGAGGCGCGGCTGCTGCGGCGGACCGGGCGGGTGCTGGACTCCGCGGGGCTGTCGGCCGCCCAGCGGCGCGCGAACCTGGCCGGCACGTTCGCCGTCCTCACCGGCCGGGAGGTGCCGCGGGGGACGTTGCTGGTGCTCGTCGACGACGTGGTCACCAGCGGAGCCACGCTCACGGAGGCCGCCGCCGCGCTGGGCGGGACACGTCAGGGCGACACGCCGGTGCTCGCCGCCGTGGTGGCCGCGACCCCGCGCCGGGCCCCGGAACCGGGTCGTGCGGGACCACCTGCGCGGACGCGACGGACGGGGTGATGCAGGTCACCTGTGCACTCGGCGTCGACTGTCGGGACACCTGCCGGACGACTAGCGTTCAACTGGACACACACCCGTACTACCGGGAGGTCTCATGGAGATCGTTGTCCGCGGCCGGAACGTCGAAGTGCCGGAACACTACCGACAGCACGTCGAGGACAAGGTCGGCTCGCTCGACCGGTTCGACGGCAAGCTGAAGATGCTCCGGATGGACGTCGAGCTGTTCCACGAGAAGAACCCACGACAGTCGGCGAACTGTCAGCGCGTGGAGATCACGCTCCGAGGCAAGGGCCCCGTCGTCCGGGCCGAGGCCGCCGGGCCCGACTTCTACGCGGCGCTCGACCTCGCCTGTGCCAAGCTCGAGAACCGGCTGCGCCGGGCGGCCGACCGCCGCCGGGTGCACCACGGCCGGCGCACCCCGGCCAGCGTGCGGATCGCCGGAAACACCGCCGAGCCGCTCCCCGCCTTCCAGCCGACGGCGTCGGCCGCCGCGCCGGACCCGCAGCTCGACGGCGAGCCACTCGTCACCGACCTCGACGAGCACCTGCCCGGGCAGATCGTCCGGGAGAAGCTCCACCCGGCCGTGCCGATGCACGTCGACCAGGCCCTCCACGAGATGGAGCTGGTCGGCCACGACTTCTTCCTCTTCCAGTGCGCGGACACCGGGCAGCCGACGGTCGTCTACCGCCGGCACGCCTACGACTACGGCCTCATCCGGCTGGTCGACGTGCCCGTGGACGGCGACGCCTCGCGGCTGACCGCCCCCGCCGAACCCGTGGCGGCACCGCTCTGAGTCCCCGTCGGAGTCGCTCGGTGACGTGATCCGTCACCGGGCGACTCCGGCTCGGTCCTCGCGCAGCCGGGAGAACAGGTAGGCGTCGGCGCGGGAGCCGTCCCGATGGTCCAGGCAGGACCGGACGACGTCCTCCTGCGTGACGCCCGCGCGGCGGGCAGCCGCCCGAGAGGGGCCGTTGCCGACGTCGGTGCAGAGGTGCACCCGCGCCGCGCCGTGCTCGAACGCCAGGCCGGCGAGCATGTCCACGCGGGCGTCCTCAGGCGTTGCCCAGCACCCGGTCGACCGAGATCTCGATGACCACCCGCGCCGGGTTCTCCCGCGGCTGCCGGTAGCGGCGGGCGTAGCGCTCGACGGCGTCGGCCACGGACGCGGCGTCGTCCTTCACCACCGCCGCGCCCTCCAGGGTCAGCCACCGGCGGCCGTCGACCTGGCAGACCGCCACCCGGGCCCCGCCGGAGCCGTCGCGGACGTGGCGGGCCTTGGCCGAGGTGCCCGAGGTGATCACCCGGGCGGTCGCCGTCTCCGGGTCGAACGTCATCCCGACGGGCACGACGTGCGGACTGCCGTCGGGACGCAGGGTGGTCAGCGTGGCCAGGTGCCGCTCGGTGAGGAAGGTGAGCGTGTCGGGGCCCAGGGTGCGCGGGTCGGATGCCACCGGCGGAGGGTATGTGCGCAGATCCTGGTGCAGACAGGTGGGCCGCCTACTCTGGGGCCGTGGTGTTCTCGAGGATCCTCCGTGCCGGTGAGGGAAAGATCGTCCGTCGGCTGAACAAGATCGCCGATGCGGTCGAGTCGCTGGCCGACGACTACGTCGACCTGACCGACGCCGAGCTGCGGGCCAAGACCGACGAGTTCAGGGAGCGGTACGCCGACGGGGAGTCGCTCGACGAGCTGCTGCCGGAGGCGTTCGCCGTCGTCCGGGAGGCCGCCACCCGCACGCTGGGCCAGCGGCACTTCCGCGTGCAGATCATGGGCGGCGCGGCGCTGCACCTCGGCAACATCGCCGAGATGCGCACCGGTGAGGGCAAGACGCTCACCGGCGTCCTGCCGGCCTACCTGAACGCGCTGACCGGGGACGGCGTCCACGTCATCACGGTCAACGACTACCTGGCCAAGCGCGACGCCGAGTGGATGGGCCGGGTGCACCGCTTCCTCGGCCTGTCGGTCGGCACGATCCTGTCCGGCGAGCGGCCCGCGCACCGGCGCGAGCAGTACGCCTGCGACATCACCTACGGCACGAACAACGAGTTCGGCTTCGACTACCTGCGCGACAACATGGCCTGGAGCAAGGCCGACCTGGTCCAGCGCGGTCACCACTACGCCGTCGTCGACGAGGTCGACTCGATCCTCATCGACGAGGCGCGCACCCCGCTGATCATCAGCGGCCCGGCCGAGTCGGCCGGCAAGTGGTACCAGGAGTTCGCGCGGATCGTCCCGCTGATGCGGCGCGACGTGCACTACGAGGTGGAGGAGGCCAAGCGCACGGTCGCCGTCACCGAGGAGGGCGTGGAGTTCGTCGAGGACCAGCTCGGCATCGAGAACCTCTACGAGGCCGTCAACTCGCCGCTGATCAGCTACCTGAACAACGCGCTCAAGGCCAAGGAGCTCTACCACCGCGACCAGCAGTACATCGTCACCAACGGCGAGGTGCTCATCGTCGACGAGTTCACCGGTCGCGTGCTGTCGGGCCGGCGCTACAACGAGGGCATGCACCAGGCCATCGAGGCCAAGGAGAAGGTGCAGATCAAGGACGAGAACCAGACGCTCGCCACGATCACGCTGCAGAACTACTTCCGGCTCTACGAGAAGCTGTCGGGGATGACCGGCACCGCCCAGACGGAGGCGGCCGAGCTCTCCCAGACGTACAAGCTTGGCGTCGTCCCGATCCCGACGAACCGCCCGATGGTCCGCATCGACCGCTCCGACGTCATCTACAAGACCGAGAAGGCCAAGCTCGAGGCGGTCGTCGAGGACATAGCCGAGCGGCACGAGGCCGGGCAGCCGGTGCTCGTCGGCACCGCCAGCGTCGAGAAGTCCGAGCTGCTGGCCAAGTACCTGCTCCGCAAGGGCATCCCGCACGAGGTGCTGAACGCGAAGAACCACGCGCGGGAGGCGCACATCGTCGCCCAGGCCGGTCGGCTGGGCGCCGTCACCGTCGCCACCAACATGGCCGGCCGCGGTACCGACATCCAGCTCGGCGGCAGCCCCGACTTCATCGCCGACGAGGACCTGCGCGCCCGCGGCCTCACCCCGACGGAGACCCCGGAGGAGTACGAGGCCGCCTGGGACGACGCGCTGGAGAAGGCCAAGCAGCAGGTCGAGGAGGAGCACGAGCAGGTCGTCGAGGCCGGTGGCCTGTACGTGCTCGGCACCGAGCGGCACGAGAGCCGCCGCATCGACAACCAGCTGCGCGGCCGCTCCGGCCGTCAGGGCGACCCGGGGGAGTCGCGGTTCTACCTCTCCCTCGGCGACGACCTCATGCGCCGGTTCAACGGCCCGATGCTCGAGTCCATGATGAACACCCTGCGGGTGCCCGACGACCAGCCGATCGAGTCGAAGATGGTGAGCCGGGCGATCCTGTCGGCGCAGACCCAGGTCGAGCAGCAGAACTTCGAGATCCGCAAGAACGTCCTGAAGTACGACGAGGTGCTCAACCGCCAGCGCACCGTCATCTACGACGAGCGGCGCAAGATCCTCGACGGCGAGGACCTGGCCGACCAGGTCCAGCACATGCTCGACGACGTCATCGGCGCCTACGTCGACGGCGCGACCGAGGTCGGCTACGCCGAGGACTGGGACCTCGAGCAGCTGTGGACCGGCCTCAAGGCGCTCTACCCGGTGGGGCTGGACCGCCAGGAGCTGCTGGACCGGGTCGCAGACGGCGAGCAGGCCGCGCTGTCGGGCGAGACGCTGAAGTCGGAGCTGCTGGACGACGTCCACCGCGCCTACGAGGAGCGCGAGAGCGGCCTCGGCGCCGAGGTCATGCGCGAGCTGGAGCGGCGGGTGCTGCTCAGCGTGCTCGACCGCAAGTGGCGCGAGCACCTCTACGAGATGGACTACCTGCGGGCCGGCATCCACCTGCGCGCGATGGCCAACCGCGACCCGGTGGTGGAGTACCAGCGCGAGGGCTTCGACATGTTCACCGCGATGCTCGACGGCATCAAGGAGGAGTCCGTCGGCTTCTTGTTCAACCTCGAGGTCAAGACCAAGGAGCAGCAGGACGAGGAGGCCCGGGCCAAGCAGGCCGAGGCCGAGGCCAAGGCGCTGGCCGCCGCCCAGGAGGGGACGGCGCGCGTGCTGGCCCGCCAGCAGGCGGCCGCCGCGGCCGCCGCGACGAGCGGCAACGCCGCCGCCGCGACCACCGGCAACGGTGCGGGCTCGGGCGCCGGCACCGCGCCCGCCGGCGCCCCGGGCGGGACGGCGCCGGGGAAGTCCACCGGGACGACCCCGGCCAAGGCCGCTCCGGCCGCGCGTCGCAGCGCGGGGGCGGGCCCGGGGAAGAAGACCGCGAAGCCCGTGGCGCGCGCCGCCGCGGCGCCGGCCCCCGCTGCCGAGGACGAGGTCCCGTCGTCGTCGGGCACCGGACCGCAGCTGGCCGTCAAGGGCCTGGACGAGCCGCGCCGGCAGGAGAACCTGAGCTACTCGGCCCCCACCCTGGACGCCTCGCCCAAGGAGGGCGGCACGGCCAAGGCGGCGAAGACGGTGACCGTCAGCGGCTCCAAGGAGCCGGCCCGCAACTCCCCGTGCCCCTGCGGCTCGGGCAAGAAGTTCAAGTTCTGCCACGGAGCGGCCAAGTAGCTGGCTCGATCCATCCGACTTCCCTTGTGACCTGCGCAGATGCCGTTGGTCGTCGATGAGCGAGATTGCTCGTTTTCGGCTGTCTTGCGGACTATCTGCGGACTGAAGTCTTCAGTCGGCTTGAGATTCGGACGCTCAGGGACTCCACCTGAAGCGTCTGACCCTCCGTGGCGCTGACCCTCGATTCGTTTCGCCGTAAACGCCGCGGAGGACGGCATTCGGCAGGTCGCCGAGCACCGCCGGCGTCGTGGCTATGGGTGAGTGCGCCTCCACTCGCGGCCTGTGGGGTTCTTTGTCCACAGATTCGGGAGCAGGGCGCCTCGAGCTCAGAGCGGGCGGCCAGGGTCTCCGCTGTCGGGCCCACCGTCCGACGCCGCGTCAACTCTTGAGTGGAGATGCATTGTGCGCTTCCAGTTCCCGGCCGCCGGCTTCGGCCCGGTCGACGTCGAGAAGGCCCTGCTGCGCACCGCTGCTGGTGATCACGGAGCCGAGGCGGGCGTGCTCCTACTCATGAGCTGCGGAGACTGGCTGCCCCAGCTGAGCGAGGCTGGTCTCATCGCCGTGGACATCTGCTTGGACGGCTGCTGTGGGGACGGCCCGACAGCCCAGATCAACTGGGCCAGCGTGGACGAAGCACTGTCCCGAGGCGATCTCAGGGGGAGGAGGAGCGAGGTGGGCGTGCTGCAGGCGGCAGCCAGCCTCGCCGGCGCTCGTCCGGTCATCCTGCGCGAGCTCGCTGCCGGGCTGGACCGCCAGGCCGTCGGCCCTGTTCAGGCGGCATTCGCCTTCGCCACCTACGACGCAGAGGTTCGCCGCACCATCGCCGGGGGCTCCTGACGGAGGGCGCCGCGCCACCGCCGCCACAGTGTGGCGCGCCGACCGATGCGTCCGTTGCGGTGTGACGGCGAACAGTCGGGCTCGGTGCGGTCAAAGCTGATCCGCGCTGCCGATCGGGCCGGCCTCAGTTGGCCGTCGGACCGCTCCCAAGCCGGCCGAGGGTGCCGGCTGCAGCGGGTCGCCGGAAGGGCGCTGCGCGTCCCTGCGGGATGGGCCTTCGGCCCACCCTTCCCCCGACCCGCTGCAGCCGGGCGAAGCCGGTTATGGGAAGCGGCCAGGACTGTGAGCAGGCGCCCCAGGCTGCGTCGTTCGGGTCCGCTACGACGCTGGGCCGGCTCGACGGCGGCGAGGCGCCGCCGGGCGCAGCGGTGAACCTTCAGTTGTCCTCCAGTGAGCCTGCCGGCGTCTCCTGCAGGTCTTCGTCGGGGAACTGGAGAACGGCGGATATGTCCGCGCTGATCGGTGCCGGCCATCGTCGCCCCGCGCGAGTCAGCGGACTCACGACCCGGGGAAGCACTGGAGATTCGCCGAGAGCCTGGTGACCGGATGAGGCAAGGGCGAGGTTCCGCAAGTGCCCCCGGAGGTGGCTGACCGTGACCGACGACGACATCCCCACCGGGGTGGCGGAACTTCTGACCCTCCAGGAGGTGGCGGCCGCTCTTCGTGCCCCGGTGGCCACGCTCCGGTACTGGCGGCATCTCGGTGTTGGGCCGAACGGCTTCCGCCTCGGTCGCCGTGTCGTCTACCGGCGTGCGGACGTGGACCGCTGGGTGGCTGAACAGCAGCAGGCACAGGCCCCCGGCGGTAGCTCGACATCTATGGCGAATGGCCACGGCCAGGCGTCTGGGACGCGGCCACCATCTGCCCGCGGAGGTGGATACGGTGCGGACAGTGGTCATCCATAGGACATGCACTGAGCTCCGTGCCTACGCCCCGGCGGTCGCCACAGCGGGGTCGCCGTCCGCCAGTCCCGGTAGACTCCAACCCCGGCGCCTCGACTGGTGGGCGCAACCAAGCGGTCCATACGAGCTGGTGATCATGGTTGGGCTGTCGGCGCTGAGCCCCCGCGACGAGCGGGCTCGAAAAGGGGAGGGGCTGTGTCCAGTCGGGCTCCGGCGCCTTCTGCCTTCAGGGCCGCAGTGGGTCGGTTTGGCCTGCGCGACGGGGCTCCGTGCGGGGCGGGTCGGTGACCCGCGACTATGGGCCCGACGAGACGTGGCCAACCCACAAGAAGGCCTACTGGCGCGCGCCCCTCGAGCAGGCTCGTGCCGCTGGGTGGACCTTGCACTACGTCGACGCGCCCCACACGTTCGGGACCGCCGCATGTCCCGCGGGTGAGCACACCTTCAAGATCGATGGCACGGCGACCGGGGCGGCCTTCTTCGCCGCCGAGGCGAGCAAGATCGTCACGCGCAAGTGTCGGCATGGCGCCGGGACTCAGGCCGGCAAGGTTAGGGAACGCGTGGAGCGGGGAGCCGAACTCCTCGAACGCGCGGAGCAGCTCCTCGACATGGCAGAGAGCAAGCTGAGTCACATCGAGGTGTACCAGGCCAGCTGGAGCATCGTTGGGAGCCTCGAGGCGGAGTCGGACCAACTCCAGATGCAGATCGACACCGCCGAGTTGACGCTCGCCGAGGCCGACTGCATCGCCGACGGAGCGGCGTTGCACCGGGACGAACTGACCGCGCTGGAGGCCGAGCTGGCGGTCGTGGAGGCGCAGCTCGAGAGTGAGCTGACCACGGCGGACTCGCTTGACGAGCCTCCTGCGGCGGACGTCGTCGAGGAGTCGCTGGAGGCGGCCAGGCAGCAGGTCGGAGAGGCCGAAGACGTTGCCGTCGCCCTGCGCCGCCGCGAAGGTCTGGCGAAGCCGCTAGCTCAGCGAGCGCGGCGCGCACGCGCGCGCATCGACGACCTTCGGGCACGGCTTGCCGTGGTACAGGAACGCTAGAGGCATGCCGATGGTTAGTGTGTTGGAGCTTTCCAACACACGCGCTAGCGTGCGTGCAGCCCTCAAGGAGGTCGAGCTGTGACCGTCAAGATCTCATTGCGCCTTAGCGGCATCGACCTGCGTGACGCGGCCGCCTACGAGCGGATCAGTCCCGAGCTGAGTGACCTGTTCTTCGAGGCGAACGGCGGCGTCAGCCTTGCGACGGTCTTTACCGACGAGATCGACCCAACGTGGGTTGCCGCGGACGCGTCCCGTCGCGTAGCGAAGTTCCTCGACGGTGTGACGGTCGTTGGCGTCCACGACGAGTTGGTCTCAGTCGCCGACATTGCGGGACGTTGTGAGGTGGCGGCAGAGGCCGTCCGACTGTGGGCTGCCGGCAAACGTCGGGCAAACCTTCGCCCATTCCCCTCCCCACGGCAGGTTGTGGGATCCGCAGCGGGCGGCAAGCAAATGAGCCTGTATGCCTGGCGGGACGTTGTCTCGTGGGTGCGAGAGGTCATCGAGATCGACCCCGACGAGGGTGTGACATACCTGGATGATGTCGCGCTTGCTCGCGTCAATGTCGAGCTTGTTGATCGGGGCGAGTGGGCAATAGTCGACACCAGCATTCGGCAAGTCCGAATGAACAGCACTCGGGCCACGGACCAACTTCTTCCGGCAGGATTCACAAGTCTCCTTTTCGGCGATAAGCCTGAGTCGCTCTGTACCTTCTCGACGGCTCTCCTGGTTGAGAACGGTGCTCACCCGTCTTCGCCGAAGGGCCCACGGGTTGCGAAGGTCCGAGTGCGGTGATGGAGCGAAGCCTCGAGACACTTGGCGAGTCGGCTGCACTATCAGCTGAGGCCTATAACGCCTTTGCGCAAGCCGTGACGCTGGAGTCGATCGACGTTGTAAAGCTCAATGCAGAACGTCGAGCACCCGGCGACGCTTCGCACACCAGATTCGAGCTATCCGCAGCTTGGCAAAGAGCGGACGACCGCCTGCTGTGGCGCTATGAGGTCGTAGCTCATTTGACCGATCCGGATGAGAACGACTACGGAACGGTGGAAGCGGCGGTAATCGTGTCTGCCAAGTCGGATGTCGAGCCGGATTTGGCTGCTTTGCAGCAGTTCGGCATGACGTCTGCTTCCTTTATGGCTCATCCCTACCTCCGCGAGGTGATCGCGAGCACGGCCTTACGTCTGGGGTTCTCTGGCGTTCTGCTTCCGGTCCTGACGCGGCAACCTGGCCCCGAAGGGCAGGACTGACCTCGACCACGCGGGACCTGGGCGGTCGTTCGTGCCCGTTTGCCTTGCCGTGCTGCTGATGGCCTAGCTTTCGGCCAATCCAGAAAAAGTGCCGTCTGCCGTCCCTTGAGGAATCGCTGAGGGCTCTTCCATCGCGGGCCAGTTAAGAACTTCTAAGGGGTAACTGAGTCGATAGGCGATGCCTTGAACGCGGGGTAGCCGGGTCGCGGCATAAGCGGCCGCGCGTGTGTTTGGAGCTCGTACATTCAGACCGGGAAGTCGGCCTCGGTGCGCCACACGCCGTGTCAGGCGTGGCCGACGCCGCACCTGAGCTCGCAGGCCCACGTACGACGGTGCTCACTCGCCCTCGCACGGAGTCCAGGCCATGGACGTCGCCGACAGCAAGGACCGAAGGGCTGACTCGCCGGCGGATCACGCTCCACAGGTCTGCTCTACGGCGTCGGGTGACCTGAGGTCCGTTGAACCTCACCTCAGCGATGGCGACCGCGCGGGCGGCGAAGGTCTTGAGGGCGCGCTCACAGCCACCCATCGGCACGCACCCCAGCGGCTGCGGTGCCCGTCCCCGGACATCCGGGGCGGGCAAGCGCTGCGGAAGGTGTGTCCTACTCGAATTCGTCGTCCGTGAGCTGGCATCCGCTGGAGCAGTCGCGGCCGTCCTCGATCCAACGTCCAACCCCACCCTGGGCTGACTTGGTGTAGTGCCCATAGACCTTGATGGGAGCACCGCAGCGCGGACAGGCGTCGGCGTCCGAGCCAGAGCGTGAGTTCGTCATGGCCCGGGACGGTAAAGACCGTGACCCCGTAGCGTCGCGTCCTCGCCGGCAGTCAGTCCAACAGCCGGGCGACGGCAGCAACGGCAACCCGCTATCGAACGACGACCGAGGCACCAACGGCCGGCTTGTCGATCAGCTGGCCACCGTCCCGCAGGGGATTGCTTTGCGGCACCCCCGGGAACAGGGTGCACCGACGCATCCCCGGGCATAGGGAGGCACTGATCGCCGGGGCCCGTTTCCCATCGGACACCACCTGCCTGCTGGCCGACGAGATCGTCCCCCGCGCCGCCGTGCGCGCCGCCGAGCTGTGGAGCAATCTGCATGACGAGTGAGCAGGTGCCGCCGGACCCGCGATGGGCACTGTTCATCGGTGGACTCGACGCGGCTGGACGACCTCGCCCCATGGCCCACGCAGACCTCGTCCGGTTGACCGAGAAGTGGTCGACGACGGCCGCCACGCCCCCAGGTGTTGCCGACCTGCTGAGCACCGCCCGTGCCCTTATTACCCTGGCGTGGTTCCACTACGAGTCCATGGTCGTCGCCGGCATGTGGTCCCTGCTGGCGGTCGAGGCGGCACTGCGCGTGCGGCTCGACAGCGAGCAGCAGCTCGTCAAGCTGATCGGACGCGCCCAGCAGGAGGGGCTCATCACCGACGAATGGGCGACCCGGCTTCACGCGGCCCGGCAAGTGCGCAACGACCTCGCCCACGCCCGACAGCAGGAGGCCTGGACGGTCGGCATGGCCGCGCCGGTACTCGCTACGGCGCACGAGGTAATCGCGGTCCTGTACCCGGATTGAACCGGCTGTCCATGTGAGCCATGGGGCACCGCGACGGCGACGGGGCCGAAGCCTCACGTCCGGATCAGCGCACGATCCTGCCCTCACGTTGAAGGTCTAGCACCAGAGCGCTCGGCTTGTGCCTGCGCGCCCCCGGGCGATGAACTCCTTGTCCCTCACATCGCTATCGTGACCGAGGACTCCGACACCCGGGGTTTCGGCGCAGCCCGTCAGACCAACCTGCTGCGCCGAGCGGCGGACGGGCCAGGGGCGGTTGGTCGACTTCCGATCGTGGACGTGCTCAGACGTATTCCACCTGGACCCTGACCCCAGCACTCCTCCACTCGGTCAACTCTTCGGGGTTCGGTGGGAGGGGTGGACCCGCGCATCTGCGATCCGCTCCAGCTCCTCGAGCGACAAGAGATAGTCGAGGCGGCCGGCTCCCCGCTTGCGGCTGTCCATGATGCGGCGGAATTCGGAGAGCATCCGCAGGTAGGTGTCGAGTATGGGCATGTGCGAGTTGCCGCGGTCGTTTCGCTCGAGCTGAGGCTGCAGTTCGGTCCAGCGCTCGCCGTCGCGCATCAGGAATTCGACGTAGCTCGCCATGTGCCCCTCGAGCGCGTCGTTGTGGTCGAAGCCCCGGAACTCGAGCTGGTGGGCCAGCTTCTCGGCGACGGGCGTCCCCTCGCTCTCCAGGTCGCTGATGCTGTAGGCGGCGATGCGGAACATCTGCAGGATGTCCGACACTCGGCTGCAGTCGCGCTTCGACAACTCCGTCCTAAAGCCCGCGGTCTCGTACCAGTACTCGCCCGCGTAGCCTTCCTCGAGGATTCTCGCCCGCATCAGTTGGTACTCAAGGTCTCCGTCGACGCCGTTGACGTCCTCCGGAAGCACACGGCCCAGGATCCGGTGCAGCAGGGAAAGCACCTGTCGGTCGACGATCCGCATGCTCTCGGCCGGGGGCTCGTCGCCGTGCTCCACCTCGCGTTCGAAGACGGGCACGAGCGCCTCCATCAGCAAGTCGCGAACGTACTCGCTGGTTGTCACGCCGTGGCCGTCGGCCAGCTCCTTCAGCTGGTCGCGGACCCGGTCGTCGACTCGGATGTTCAGGACTGCCATGGCGGCTTCCCTCCGTAGTTGCGTATGACGCCAACCGTAACACCGTCATACAAGTTGCCTTGCGCTGGGATGGAAGGACGCCGGGACCTTGCCTTCAGAAGAGCCGGACCGAGCTCTGGAGGTGCGACTTCGTGGACCGGTATGCCGCGGGTCGGGACGTCGGTTGCGGCGACCGTCCCATTGAAGGAACCCGGGGTCGAGAGCACCGCAGGACAGGGCAGACGCCCTCGTCCGCCGTCCCGCAAGACCCGCCCGGTGAACCTTCCCGCACCGGGAGGACGACCGAGACACCCCTGGGAGGCGGTCGCAGCCTCGTCGTCCAGCTGCCGCTCGACATCCGCGGCACCGGGTCACAGAAGGGCCAGCGACCCGGGCCGGGGTACCCGGAGCTAATCGTCATCCGCACCTGCGGCTTGGAGGGAGACGGCCTGCTCAGCCGAGAATCGCCGTGGACAACCAACGACACGACACCCCGCGACGTCCCTACGCCAGTCAGTCCAGCCTTTCTCGGCAACCTTAAGTCCTTTCCAAAAGATCGGCACGCATGCTACCAATGGAGGTAGATCGGGCCCCGCTTCGCGGGGCCTTTCGGTGTTTATGGGGGTGGCGTGTTGGACGTTGTTGGGTGGTGTTGAGAATTGCGTGGCGGAATGAAGGTGTATGTCGGTGCCCCGGCGGGTGCCCGCCACTACCTGGAGGCTGATCGGGGGCGGGCGGATGACTACTACCTGGCTGAGGGTGCCGGGGTGGCGCGGCGCTTCACCGCGCAGGCGGGGCGGCTGAGCGAGCGGGACCCGCTGGCGGGGTACCGGTACGAGACGTGGGTGGCCGGCCGGGATCCCGACACCGGGCAGCCGTGGGGGCGACTGCGGACCGATGACCGGGCGGTGCGGTTCGTCGAGGTGGTGGTCAACGGCCCAAAGTCCTGGTCGCTGGCCGCGGCCCTGCACCCGGAGATCGCCGCTGCCTACGAGGCGGCGCAGGACCGCGCCGCGGCGCAGATCATCGGCTGGCTGGCCGAGCACGCCACCACGCGGGTGGGTCCCCGCGGCGGGCAGGTGCAGGTACCGGTGGAGGTGCTGGAGGCGGTGACGGTGCGGCACTACACCTCCCGAGCCGGCGATCCGCACCGGCATCTGCACCTGCAACTGCTCGCGCGCGTGTTCGCGGCCGGGAAATGGCGCGGGCTGCACACCGTCGCAATCCGCGACTTCCTCGCAGCGATCAACGGGATCGGACATTCCGCGGTCGCGACCGATCCGCAGTTCCGCGCCGAATTGGCAGCACACGGATACACGCTGAACGATGTACTTGAGATCGAGCAGCTCGCGGCCTACGTGGGGCCGTTCAGTGCGCGCGCTCAGCAGATCGCGGCGAATGTGAACCGGTACGAACGGGAATGGATGGCCGCGCATCCCGGCGAGCAGCCCGGCCCGTCACTGCGCCGGGCGTGGGACGCCCGAGCCTGGGCCGAGGGCCGACCGGACAAGGCCAAGCCTCGGCCCGGCGGCACGGTGACCGCCCGATGGCTAGCCGAACTCACGGAGCTGGGCTTCCGCCCTCCCCGGCGGCCGGTCGACCTAACTCCTATCCCGGTGGGTTCCATGGACCGGGACGCCACAGTCGGGCGGGTGCTGTCGACGCTGGCGGCGGGACGGTCGGCGTGGAACGCCGCGGACATCCGCGGCGAGGTCGAGAAGCTGATCGCCTCCGCCGGGGTCGTCGTGGAGGCGGCGGTGCGAATCGAGCTGGCCGAGGACCTCACCGCCCGGGCGCTGGAGCGCTGCCTACCGCTGCTGCCGGGCCAGAGCGTGCCGGAGCATGTCCGGGCGTGGACGTCGCGGCCGGTGCTCGAGGTCGAGGCCGACCTGACCGCCCGGCTCACCGCCCGCGCACCCCACCCCGATGCCCCGCCGCCGCCGACGGTCGCGCCGCGGGCCGTCGGGCGGCTGGATGCCGGCCAGGTCGCGGCGGTCGCCGCACTGGTCGGCGACCGGCCGCTGGTGGTGGTGGAGGGCGCGGCCGGTGCCGGCAAGACCAGCACGCTGGTCGCCACCGCCGACCTGCTCGCCGTCCGGGGCTGTCGGCTGGTGGTGGCCACCCCGACGTTGAAGGCGGCCCAGGTCGCCGCCGCCGAAGTGGGTGCCGCCGCGGGGTCGGCGGCGTGGCTGGCCTTCCAGCACGGCTGGCGGTGGAAGGACCGCACCTGGCGCCGCCTCCAACTCGGGCAGGTCGACCCGGGCACCGGCCGCACCTACCGCGGACCCGAGGACGGGGCGCAACTGCGGGCCGGGGACCTGCTGGTCGTGGACGAGGCCGGCATGCTCGACCAGGACACCGCCCGCGCGCTGCTCACCCTCGCCGACGAGTGCCAGGCCCGCGTCGCGCTGCTCGGCGACCGCCACCAGCTGGCCGCGGTCGGCCGCGGCGGCGTCCTCGATCTCGCGGCCCGGGCGGCTGGCCCGGCCGGCTGCCTGACCCTGGACGCGGTGCACCGCTTCACCCGCACCGACGGCACCGGGCGCACGGTGCGGGACAGCGAATACGCCGACCTGACCCTGGCCATGCGGGAGGGAACCGATCCGGGGGCGGTGTTCGACGCCCTCACCGCCCGCCGCCAGATCCGGCTGCATCCCGACGCCGCCACGCTCACCGCGGCACTCGCTGAGACCGCCGCCGACCACCACCGCCAGGGCGAGCGAGTGGCGCTGATCGTGGACACCGGCGAGCAGGCGCACGAGCTCAACGCCGCCGTCCGCCAGGATCTGGTGGCCGCCGCCCGGGTCGACGACACGACGACTGTCACCACGCGGGCCGGGCAGCGGATCGGCGCCGGCGACCGGATCGCCACCCGCCGCAACGACCGCGACCTGGCCGTCGCCAACCGCGACGTCTGGACTGTCGCCGCGGTCAGCTCCGACGGGCAACTCACCGTGGTCTCCGCAGAGTCGGGCATAGCCGCCGGTCGCGGGGCACCGGCCGGCGCGCGACAGTTGCCCGCCGAGTACGTCGCCGAGCACGTGCAGCTGGCCTACGCCACCACCGCGCACGGCGCCCAGGGCGACACCGTCCCCACCGCGCACTTGGTGATCGGCGAGCACACCGGCGCCGCCACCGCCTACGTCGGCATGACCCGCGGCCGCACCGCCAACACCGCCCACCTCGTCGCCGACAGCCTTATCGACGCCCGGGACCAGTGGATCGCCGTGTGCGGCCGCGACCGCGCCGACCTGGGCCCCGGTCACGCCGCCGTCCTCGCCGCCGCCGAGGCCGCCCACTACGCCCCAGTCCACCCCGCCCTACAGGCGCTGGAGGACCTGCAGGCCGCCTTCGCCGCCGAACAGCGCTGCCGCAACCGGCTCCACCAAGCCGAAGCCCGCCGCGACCTGCTGCACGGCATCGGCGCCACTCTCGCCCAGCGCGAGGCCGATCACACCCATCGGCTCGCCAAGCTGACCGCCGCCTGCCAGCAGACGGCCGCCAACGCCGAGAACGCTGCGCGCCGAATAGACGCCAGCGCCACCGTTGTCTCGGCCGAGACCGACCGGCTCACCGGTGCGCTCGCCACCGCCTGGCGCGACCAGCGTGACACCGCCTACCGGGCCGCCGAGCTTGTGCTCGACGGCCCCGGTCGACTCAGGCTGCGGCGAGGCGCCGTCACCCGCGCCGCAGAGGAGCTCACCGCCTGGGCCGACACCTGGCGGCCATGCCTCCCCTCCATGCCCACCGACCCGAGGCAGATCGCCACACTCGCCGTCGCCGTCGCCGTCGCCGTCGCCGTCGCCGCCGACGATCCGACACGGCTGCAGGCTGCCTTCGATCGCCACGCCCGCCGCCTCGCCGAGCAGGACCACCCCGAACACGCACAGCTCGCCGCCACCGCAGACGCCACCCGAGCTGCGCACGACCGCGCCCGGCGCGACCTGACCGATGCCCGCCGTCAGCATGAGATCTGGATCGACGGCCTCGGTGAGGCCGCCCAGCCTCTGGCCGCAGCCGCCGAGCTGGCCGCGACAGACGACGCGATCACCGCCATCCGAGCCGAGCTCGCCGCCGCCAGCAGCCGCATCGAACAACTCCGGGCCGAGTCCGCGCTGCTCAGCCTGCCCGGCGACCGACTTGCCCGGGAGCGCGATCAGTGGCGCGCCCGCGGCGACCTCGAGCGGAAGGCGTCCTGGCGGGCCAGCCCCCCGCCAGCCCGGTCGCACTACGAGGACCGATCAGCGACCGCTCGAGCCATGGATGACGTCAGCCGGCGCGCCGCACCCAGCCTGGGGATATCGCGGTGAATCCCGAACGAGGTGGACGCAGAGCTCGAACCGGCGTCCGAGCTGCGAGCCTCGGCCCCAGCGCATGCCCGGAGCCAGTTGGTAGGCACGACGATGAGGGAGCGGTGAGCGATGGCGTCGATCGCGAGGCGGCCTGACGGCACCTACCGACCGCGGTTCCGCGACGAGACCGGCAAGGAGCACGCCCGCCACTTCAAGCGGAAGGTCGACGCCCAACGCTGGCTCGACGAGCAGACCGCCGCCATGGTGACCGGGGCCTACGTTGATCCCCGCGCCGGACGCGTGACCTTCGCCGAGTACGCCGAACAGTGGCGGGCGACGCAGGTCGTGCGACCCACGACCGGCCTGGCGTACGAGCGGGTCCTGAGGCGCAACGTCTATCCGAGGCTGGGCACCCGCCCCCTGGCGTCCATCCGACCGAGCGAGATCCAGGGTCTTGTGGCCTGGCTTGCTGCAGACGCCGACGGACGCCGCGCGTTGGCACCGCGCACGGTCCGGGTCACGCTCAGCGTCACCTCCGCCGTGTTCAAGTCGGCCGTCCGCGACCGCCGGTTGGTCACCAACCCCTGCACCGGTGTCCGGCTGCCGGAGATCCACAAGAGCCGGGTGCAGCCGCTGCAGACGTCAGCGGTGGTTGCCCTCCGGGATGCCATGGCCCCGCGCTGGCAGGCGGCGGTGGTGCTCGGAGCCGGCACCGGCGTCCGCCAGGGCGAACTGCTCGGTCTGACCGTCGACCGCATCGACTTCCTGCGTCGGCAAATGGTGGTCGACCGGCAGCTGATCAACCTGCCCGGGCAGGCGCCCCAGCTGGCACCGGTGAAGACACGGGCGTCCGTACGGACGGTCCCGCTGCCGCAGACCGTGGTCGCCGCCCTCGCCGAGCACCTGGCGGCGTTCCCGGCGGAGTCAACTGGTCTCGTCTTCGTCGGCGACGACGGACGGCCGATGACGCGGTCGGCGTGGTCGGGGTCGGTGTGGCGGCCAGCCGTGGCCGCCGCCGGACTGGACTACTCGGTGACGTTCCACGCGCTCCGCCACTACTACGCGAGTCTGCTGATCCGGCACGGGGAATCGGTCAAGACGGTGCAGGCCCGCCTCGGGCACTCGTCGGCCGCGCAGACGCTCGACGTGTACTCCCATCTGTGGCCCGACTCGGACGACCGGACGCGCGACGCGGTCGACGCGGTCCTGGGAGCTGTTGCGGACTCGGTGCGGACTGCCGACGGCGGACGGCCGTAAAACCGCTGGTCAGGCCGATGAACGGGTATCCGTAGGCGTAAGTTCAAGTTCTGCCACGGGGCGGCCAAGTGAAGGACCCCCTCGCCCCTCACCGCTCGCGAGCTCGCGGCTGGTCCCTGCGAGGGGGCCGGGCGGGCTAGCCGATCTGCAGGGCGGTGCAGCGCCACCGGCCGTCGATGCCCTCCAGCCGCGCGGCGACGGCGTGGGCCCGCCCCGACCGGCGCGCCACGGCGCTGATCTCCGCGACGCCGTCCACCGGCTCGCAGACGTGCACGGGCCCCAGGAGGACCGGCGCGGTGCCGCCGGCACACCAGGCGGGCCGACGGCGGCCGGTCAGCCTGGCGTAGAGGGTGGGCGCGGTCAGGCGCTGCACCTGGGCGAGCGGCCGCAGATCGGCCAGACCCTCCAGGACCAGCAGGAGGAGACGCCGTCCGGCGAGCGCCGGATCGGGCAGGTCGCTGCGGGAGGACCACGTCGGACCGAAGTCGGGCGTCCGCTGGTGCAGTTCCCGAGGCCTCGGCCCGGGCCGGTGCGGCGCCCGCGGGGGCGTGACGCCGTGCCGGACGAGCGGGAGGGCCGGCTCGTCGCAGACCGGGGGCTGCGGCGTCGGCACGACCGTCAACCGGAAGGCCCGGACCGGGGGCGCATCGGTCCGGGGCCGGGCGGTGGCGGGGGGTGGCGCGGTCGTCACGGGGTCTCGCTCTCTCCGGGGACGGTCGGGGCGGCCGGTGCGCGCAGCACCTGGCCGGGGAGCAGCAGGTCGGGGTCGTCGCCGATGACGCCGGCGTTGGTGGCCCACCAGGCCGCGACGGCCCGGGCGATCTCGGTCGCGCTGGGCTCGTCACCGGTGCGGGCGTGCAGGTCGGCCGCAGCGATCTCCCACAGGCACTCACCGCGGAGGACGACGTGGTCGCCGACCGGCCAGTCCGGTACCAGGTCGGGGGCCGCCGGCGGTGCGTCGGCCCCGGTCGGCGCGGGTGCGGTCGGGGCCGGGGGCGTCGGCGCAGGGGTCGTCGGCGCGGTCGGCCAGTCGGGCACCGGACCGGCGTCCGGCAGCGACTGGACGGCGGCCGCCGGGGTCGCGGGAGCGGAGCAGGCGGAGAGGGCCGGCGCCCCGACGGTCAGCCCCACGCCGAGCGCCACCGCGGCGGCCCGCCGGGCACCGGCGGGGAGCAGCAGCCGGCCGGCTCCGCGCGCGACGGCCCCCACGAGCCCGGGGGTGGCGGACAGGGCGGTGAGCAGCAGCCCGAGCGCGCCCCACCCCCAGGCCGCCCACGCCGCCAGGCCCACCGCCGCGACGACGAGGGCCTCGGGCCCCTCCGCGTCGACGACCGCCTGTGGGTCCGCCAGGAGGCCGGGGTCGGGCAGCCCCGCGGTGAGCACCGCCAGCAGTGCCGCGGCAGCCGCCATGACGGCGGTGGTGGCGGCCAGACGGCGCAGCGACATCGAAACCTCCTCGGGCGACGGGGGCTACTAGAGCAAGCAAACGTCATCAAACGCAAGATATGTGGACAGAGGTACGCTCCCGCCGTGCGGTGGCAGCGGTTGTTCGCCGATCTCCAGGCGGAGCTGGAGGCGTCCGAGGTCGCGGCGGAGCGGTCCGAGGACGCCTCGCGGGCGCGGCTGGAGACCGGCGCCGTCCGCCTCGTGGACCGGCTGGGCGGCGCGGTCGGCCGGGAACTCGCGCTGCGGTGCCGGGGCGCGGGCGAGCTGCGCGGGCTGGTGACCGAGGTCGGGTCCGGCTGGCTGCTGCTGACCGAGACCGGGGGCCGCGAGGTGCTGGTCGCCACGCCGGCGGTGCGCACGGTGGGCGGGCTCGACCGGGGGACCGCCGTCCCCGTGGCAGGAGAGGTGGCCCAGCGGCTCGACCTGCGCTGGGCGCTACGCGGGCTGGCCCGCGACCGCAGCCCCGTGCAGCTGCTGCTCGACGACGGCGGAGCGCTGACCGGCACGGTCGACCGCGTGGGTGCGGACTTCCTCGAGCTCGCCGAACACGCGGCGGACGAGCCGCGGCGCGGTCCGGCGGTGCGCGAGGTGCGGGCGGTCGCGCTGGACGCCGTCGCCGCGGTCCGGCGGCTGGCGCCCGGGCTGGACTAGGAGCCCTCGACCGCCGTCCGCGCGTCCTCGGCCTCCGGCTCGATCTCCGGCACGTCGCCGGAGCGCGCCTCGGCGTAGCGCTGCTGGATGAAGCGCTCGAGCTCGTCGACCTCGACGCGCCACTGGCCGCGCCCGCCGATCTGGATGGCGATCAGCTCCTTGCGGCGGACGAGTGCGTACACCTGCCGCCAGGAGACGTTCAGGACCTCCGCCACGTCGGCGAGGGTCAGGAAGCGCGGTGTGGGCATCGGTGGTCTCTCATCCGGGGTCGTTCCCAGTCTGTCAGCCCTCCGGAGGCATCGGCCGCGGCATCCACACCCGAACGTGTGGACAACCGGTGCACGGGAACGTGTCCGTCCCGCATCATCTGCGTCCGACCGTCGGCTCCCGGCGGCACAGGACAGGCGGCACGGCCGCCCCAGCGGACGGAGACGGCCCCGGTGACCGACGTGCGGACGGGCCCCACCCCTGCTCCGGCGGCTCCCGCGGCGCCGGCGCGGTCGCGCGGGCCGGTGCCTCGACGGGTGCGGCCGCCGCGATGGCTGGACCTGCGGCTCGTGCTGGGCGTGCTCCTGGTGCTCGTGTCGGTGCTGCTCGGTGCCCGCGTGGTGGCCGCGGCGGACACCACCGTGCCGGTGTGGTCGGCGTCCGGCGACCTCGCCGCCGGGACCGTGCTCTCCGCCGGCGACCTGGTGGCGATCGAGGTCCGGCTCGACGACGCGGCCGATCGCTACCTGGCCACGAGCACCCGCCCCGAGGGCCGGACGCTGGTCCGCGCGGTGCGAGCCGGGGAGCTGCTGCCCCGGTCGGTGCTCGAGGGGGTGCCCGATCTCGTCCAGCTCGCACTGCCCGTGCAGGCCGGCTTCGTGCCGCCGGGGCTGAGCCGCGGTCAGATCGTCGACGTCTACGCGGTCGCCGATCCCGCCGCCGGAGCCACGGGGACGGCGGACGGCCGGGTGACGCTGGTCGTCGACCAGTCGCCCGTCCAGGCGGTCTCGGGGCGGACCGACGGGGTGCTGTCCACCTCGGCCACGACCGTGCAGGTCGTCGTGTCGGTGACGGCCGACTCCGCCGACGACGTGCTGGCGGCGATCGGGGGGCGGCCGCTGGTCGTGGTGGTGCGCGGATCGGTCGACGTGCCGGCGCCGAGCACAGCGTCCCCGTCCACCGCACCTCCGACGACCGGGCCCCCGACGACTGCACCTCCGACGACTGCGCCTCCGACGACTGCTGCGCCCACCACGCCTGCCACCACGCCGTCGACCGCGCCGTCGACCACGCCGCCCACCACGCCGCCGACCGCATCGGCCGGCAGCACCGCGCCGTCCGACTCGGCGGTCCCGCCCGCGGCGCCCACCACCTGATGGCGCTGCAGGTCTTCACCGCGGTCACCGGCGCGGCATGGGAGTCGGCTCTCGTCGGTGCGCTGGACCGGGCCGACCACGGCGTGACGGTGGTGCGCCGCTGCGTCGACGTCTCCGAGCTGCTGGCCGCCGCGGCCACCGGGACCGGCTCCGCCGCGCTGCTGTCGGCGGACCTGCGACGGCTCGACGGGGACGCCGTGGCCCGCCTGGCTGCGGCCGGGGTGGCGGTCGTCGGCCTGGTCGAGCCGGGGGACGAGCGGGCGGCTGCCCGGCTCCAGGCCTGGGGTGTGCTGCACGTGCTGCCCGCCGACGCCGCTGCCGAGGAGATTGCCCGGGCGCTGCGTGAGGCGGTGGCCGGCGGTCCGCCGCGGGGCCGGGACATCGCCGATCCGCGTGCTGCGCTCCCCGGCGGGAGCCGTCCCGAGCCGCCGGGGGAGCGCGCCGGTGGCGAGGGCACGGTGGTCGCCGTCTGGGGGCCGACGGGCGCGCCCGGCCGGACCACCGTGGCGGTCGGGCTCGCCGACGAGGCGGCCCGGCTGGGGGTGGAGACGCTGCTGGTCGACGCGGACGTCTACGGCGGCGTGGTGGCCCAGGTGCTCGGCCTGCTGGACGAGTCGCCGGGTCTGGCGGCGGCGGCGCGGCGGGCGGCCACGGGCGCACTGGACGAGGCGGCGTTGCGGGCGCTGGCCTGGGAGGTCCGGCCGGCACTGAGCGTGCTGACCGGCCTGGCGCGGGCCGACCGGTGGCCGGAGCTGCGGCCGTCGGCCGTGGCGCAGGTGCTGGACGAGGCCCGGCGGCTGGCCGCGTTGACCGTCGTGGACTGCGGCTTCAGCCTCGAGGAGGACGAGGAGCTGTCGTTCGACAGCGCGGCCCCGCGCCGCAACGGGGCGACCCTGGCGGTGCTGGAGGCCGCCGACGTGGTGCTGTGCGTGGGCGGTGCCGACCCGGTGGCGCTGCAGCGCTGCATCCGTGCCCTGGGCGACCTGCGGGACGTCCTCCCCGACGTCGAGCCGCTGCTCGTGGTCAACCAGGTGCGGCGGGGACCGGTACCGGGTGACCCGCGGCGGGAGATCGCCGAGGCCCTCGACCGGTTCGCCGGCCGTGCGGTCGACTGCTTCCTGCCGGCCGACCGCGGGGCCACCGACGCCGCGCTGGCCACCGGGCGCACGCTGGCGGAGGTCGCGCCGGGCTCGGCCCTGCGGGAGGGACTGCGGGGCCTGGCGGCGCGGGTGACCGGCGTGCCTGCGCCGACCTCCCGCCGGATCCGTGCCCGGAGCCGGCGGTCCGCGGGGTGAACCCCGGCACGAACGGACGGCGCCCGTGGATCGCCTGCGCAGCGGGTGCGTAGCGTGGCGGGCCGGACCGAGGGGAAGCGATGCTGGAGCGCCTGACGACGATCGACGCGTCGTTCCTGTACCTCGAGGAACCCGACGCCCCCATGCACGTCGCCGGCGTCCTGCTCCTGGAGGCTCCGCCCGGGGGCCTGGACGCGCTCGCGGCGCTGGTCGAGGCGCGACTCCCGCTGGTGCCGCGGTACCGCCAGCGGGTGGTCGAGGTGCCCGGTCGACTCGCCGATCCGGTGTGGGCCGACGACCCCGACTTCGACGTGGCCTACCACGTGCGGCAGTCGGCGCTGCCCCGGCCGGGGACCGAGGACCAGCTGCTCGCCCTGGTCTCGCGGCTGACCTCCCGCCCACTGGACCTGCGGCGGCCGCTGTGGGAGCTGTACCTCGTCGAGGGTCTGTCCGACGGCCGGGTGGCGGTGCTCACCAAGACGCATCCCGCCCTGGTGGACGGGCTCGGGGCGGTCGACATCGCGCAGGTCCTGCTGGACCCGTCCCCGGACGCGACGGTGCCGGAGGCCGAGCCGTGGCGGCCGCGGCGGCTGCCCAGCGGCGCGGAGCTGCTGCGCACGGCCGTGACCGAGTACGTGCAGCGGCCCTCCGCGGTCGTCGAGACGCTGGCCTCCGCCGTGACCGACGTGCGGGCGACGATGGCCCGGGTCGGCGGCGCGGCCTCGGGCTTCGTGCGCGCGGCGCGGTCGGCGGTCTTCCCGGCGCCGAGCAGCCCGCTCAACCTCGCCCGGGGGCGGCAGCGGCGGGTGGCCGTCGCCCGTGCCGACCTCGAGGACCTCAGGGCCGTCCGCCGCGCCCACGGGGGGACGATCAACGACGTCCTGCTGACCGTCGTCACCGGTGCGCTGCGCGACTGGCTGCTCTCCCGGGGCGCTGCGGTGGTCGCCTCGACGTCGGTGCGTGCGCTGGTACCGGTGTCGGTGCAGGGTGACGAGCAGGAGGCGCCCGGCAACCGGGTGGCCAGCTACCTGGTCGACCTGCCGGTGGGCGAGCCCAACCCCCGTGTCCGGCTCGCCCGGCTGAGCTACGCGATGCGGGGCGTGGCGAGTTCCGGCCGGTCGGTGGGCGCCGATGCCCTGATCGCTCTCACCGGCTTCGCGCCGCCGACGCTGCACGCCCTCGGCGCCCGTGCGGCCCGGGGGCTGACCCGGCGGATGTTCAACCTCGTCATCACGAACGTGCCCGGCCCGCAGGTGCCGTTGTTCGCCGCCGGCGCGCGGATGCTCGAGGTCTTCCCCGTCGTGCCGCTGGTGCGCGGACAGGGCCTGTCCATCGGCATGACGAGCTATGACGGACGGGTCTACGTCTGCCTGAACGCCGACCGTGACACCGTCGGCGACGTCGACCTGCTCGCCGACCTCATCGAGCAGGAGATGGCCGAACTGGTCGAGGCCTCCCACTGACCTGCCGGGCCGGCCGGCGCCGGCGGGGAACGAGCAGGCGGCCGGGATACGGTCGTCGTTCCACCGATGGAGGGAGCGACCCGGGTGCGCGTGTACCTGCCGGCGACGACGAACGTGCTGCGGACGCTCGTGGACGAGGGCCGGCTGGCCGGGCCGCACACCGCCTTCGCCGTGACGGCGGTGCTCCGTGAGCACTACGCGGTGAGCGAGGCGGAAGCCGACTCGGAGGAGCTCGAGTACGCCGCCCTGCTCGCCGCCGCGCGCGCCAGCCTGCGTCTGCTCGACAACGACCCGCTGGCCCCGCGCCGACGGGCGGTCGTCGCCGCGGACGTGGCCGACGACGTCGTCTCCACCCTCGACGAGCCGCACATCGAGGCGGGTGCCGTCCGGGTGGGCACAGACATCGGCCTGCGCGACGTGGCGAGCGTGCACGTCGACGGCGCGGACGCCGAGGAGGACGTCCGTGCCGCGGTCAACGTCGTCCTCGAGGCGGATCTCGGCAGCGACGACGCCCAGTTCGTCGTCGACCAGGCCGAGGGCCACGAGCTGGCCTGGTACGCCACGCAGGAGATCGGGCCCCTGCTCGACCTGCTCTGACGACGGCCGCCGGCGGGCCGGCCGGTCGGTCACCGTGACGCCGCGGCGGGAGTGCGCCGCAGCGCGACCTGGACCCGCTGCGGGACCCCCGAGTCGACCAGCCACCCGGAGCCCGGCCGCACCGGCACCGGCGTGCGGGGCAGCCGGACGCCGAGCAGGTCCGCGTCGCCCGGGCCCGGGCAGAGCAGCAGCCCGCTGCGCCGGCGCCGGAGGGCGGCGACCGGTCCCCGGTAGACGCTCGACAGCTCGGCGGGGGTGCCCGAGACCACCGCGACGACGCCGTCCGGCTGGTGGGTGCTCAGCGCGGTGACCACCGCCGCCTCGGCCACGGCGGCGTGGTCGTCCACGACGACGACGGCCGGCCGGCCCGACAGCCGGTCCACCCAGGCGGTCCAGCCGGCGAGGTCCGCTGCGTCGACGTCGGTCACCGCCGCCGTCGACGGGTCCGGGCACGTCCCCTCCGTGCCGACACTCCTCGCGTCCCCTCCGGTCGGCGTCCCGCAGCCGATCCTCAGCACCGGGGTGCCCCCGGTGGCCAGGTGTGCGGTGACCGCCGCCAGGACGGCCGATCGACCGCTCCCGGGCGGGCCAGCCACCAGCAGCCCCCGGGACCGGCGGAGGTCGACCGTGAGCACGCCGCCCTCGTCGCCACCGGGACCGACGGGCACGGTCATCAGAGGCGGGACCCGGCCATCGCCGAGCGGTAGGGGCAGCTCCGGGGCCGGCTCGAGCACGGGGATGCGCAGCGCCGTGGCGGCGGGACGGACGGCGCCGACGCCGGCCGGCAGCGGACGGGGCAGGGCGAGCTGGCACTCCCATGCGGACTCGCCGACCAGGCCGCGGCCGGGCGGCCGGTGCTCCGGAACGGCACGGACCGGGACCCCCGCCACCCCGTAGTCGGCACGGTCCGGCAGCGGCAGCACCAGCCGGGTGCCGACCGCCGCCGCGAGGCGGCCACCGGGCACGGCCCGGTCGGCGGTCAGCAGCGTCGTGAGCCCGGCCGCGCCGCCCTCCCGGACCAGGCGGAGCAGCACCGCCGACCCGCGCGCGGGATCGGCCTCGTCCAGTTGCGCCGACAGGGACTCGACGTTGTCGACCAGCAGGAGCAAGCGCGGGGTCGTGCGGCCGGTCGCCCGGCGCTCCGCCACCTCGATGGCGAGCCGGTCGACCAGCCGCACGGTGCGCAGCGCGTCGTCGGCGGTCACGGCGGTCCCGGTGTGCGGGAGGGCCGCGGCCGCGCGCGCGAGGACGCCCCCGTCGTGGTCCAGCACGTGCACGTGCAGCTCGTCGGGGGAGCAGGAGGCGACGGCCTCGGCGAGCACGGTGCGCAGGAGGGTGCTGCGTCCGCTCGACGGGCCGCCGACGGCCAGCCAGCCGCCGCCTCGGCCCAGGTCGACGGTCAGGACCTCCTGGCGTTGCGCGTCCGGGCGGTCGACCAAGCCGACCGCGAGGACCGGTCCCCTCCCGGCGGGGGTGGGGGCGTGGTCGCCGCTCAGGTGGGCGCCGCTCAGGTCGGCGGCGCTCAGGCGGTCGGGGAGCGGTGGGCACCACGGCCGGTGCGGACGCCCCACACCGGCGTCGTCGGCGCGCTCCCGGAGGGCGGGGACGAGGCGCGCCAGGTCCGTCGGCCCCGCCGCTGCGAGAGCCACTGCGCTCGTGCCGCCGTCGGGCCACGTCCACCGTCGGACGCGCGGCCGACCGGGATCGGGAGCCGGGCGGCCGGCGACCCGCGCGACCTGCAGCAGCACCGGCGCGGAGGAGCCGACGCGGAGGTAGGCCCGGCCCGGGTGGTGCACCGGCAGGTGCGCGGCGACGGCCGTGCCGAGGACGTCGCGCGAGTCGGACTCGTCGGTGGTCCGCAGGCAGAGCCGGAGACTGCAGTTCGCCCTGATCTCCGGTGACACCACGCCGGCGGGACGCTGGGTCGCCAGGACCAGGTGCACCCCGAGCGAGCGGCCCCGCTGGGCGATGGCGACCAGACCGGGGACGAAGTCGGGGAGCTCCTCGGCCAGCCCGGCGAACTCGTCGACCACGATCACCAGTCGCGCCAGGTCCGCGTCCTCCGGCAGGCCCGCGACGTCGGCCACCCCGGCGGCCGCCAGGACGGTCTCGCGGCGCGCGAGCTCGGCGCCCAGCGAGCGCAGTGCCCGTGCGGTGGTCCGCGCGTCCAGATCGGTCACCACGCCCACCGTGTGGGGCAGGTCCGCTGCCTCGGCGAACGCGGCCCCGCCCTTGTAGTCCACGAGCAGGAAGGAGCAGCGGTCGGGCGGGTGGGCGAGGGCGAGCCCCGCGATCAGCGTCTGCAGCAGCTCCGACTTGCCCGCCCCGGTCGTCCCGGCGACGAGGGCGTGGGGCCCGTCCCGGCACAGGTCGACGGCGACCACTCCCTCCGCCGACCTGCCCAGCGCCGCCACGAGGGCGTCCCGCCGCCGGGACCAGCCGGCGGTCCCCGGCCCACTGCCACTGGCGAGCGCGTCGCGGGGGAGGAGGTCCAGCAGACGGACGCTGCTCGGCAGCCCCTCCCCGCCGGTCGCCGGGGTCGACTGTGGTGCCAGGTCGCGCGTCAGAGCCGCTGCGACGGACGGGGACAGCTGGTCGACGACGAGCTCCTGCACCGACGATCCGGGCATGTGCAGCTGGGCGGCCAGCCCGGTCTCGCCGGTCACCCGCAGGAGGGCGGTCGGCTCGGCAGGGGCCGGACCCGCCGTGACCAGTACGAGGACGCCGCTCTGCCGGGCGGAGCGGATGGCCGCAGCCAGCCGGCTGTCCACCGGGCGGTCGAGCACGACGAGCAGCCAGGGCGGAGGCCCCTCGGCCGATCCGGGCCGAGCCCTCCCGCGGCTCCGGCGGGCGACCGCCGCATCGAGCCAGGCCAGGTCGGACTGCTCGGCGGCCGGAGCCGGTGCGACCGCAACGCGCACGTCCCCGGGATGGACGTGCGGCGACCATCGGAGCCACCGCCAGTCGGTCAGCCGCGCCGGCGTGGTGAGCACCGCGACGCCCAGGTCGGCGGGGGAGAGCAGGGTGCAGGTCTGCGCCAGCACGGCCGTCACCACGCCGAGCGAGCGCGCCCGGGGAGCGGCGACGGTCAGGCCGCCGGTGGACGACAGGTCGACGGTGACCGGGAGGTCGCCGCACCCCTCCGCCGTCCGGGTGCCGTCGGCAGCGACCCGGATGACGCCGGTGGTCCCCGGACCGCGTCCCAGCCGCACGACGAGCGCATCGGGATCGTCGCGGCGCCGCTCCCACAGGGGGGCGGCGCGGCGGCGCGCGGCGCCGGCCAGCCGGGCGAGGTCCGGCGCCGCCCGTTCGGCCTCCCGCCGTTCCGCGTGCAACGCCTCCGCCAGCCGGGCCTCGGCCACGGCGGTCGCCGCCTCGTACGCCGAGGAGCTCCGCCGGGCGGCCCTCCGGCCGCTCCACCGGTCCCCGAGCCAGGTGCCCACTGCCACGAGCGGACCGAGCAGGGCGAAGAACAGGAACATCGGTGACCCGAACACCCACGCTGCCAGTGCTCCGGCGACGGCGGGCAGCACGATCGCCGCCCAGGCGAGTCGGCGCCGCGGGGGCCCGGACGGGTCTCCCGGGAACCGGACCTCGACCTGGAGGCGCGCAGGCGGCGCCGAGGGCGCCGGGTGGACGACGACCCGGCCGCCCGATGCCGGCCCGGACGCGAGCCGGGACCCCCGCGGCCCGCGCACCACCAGGGCGGACGAGCCGATGCGGAGGACAGCGCCCTCGGGCCACTCGGTGGGCCGGGTGCTCACGGCCGTGCCGTCGAGCCGGCTGCCGTTGGCCGATCCCGTGTCGTGGACCGACACCCGCCCGGCGGAGACGTCGACCACGACGTGCGCGCGCGAGACATCGGGGTCGTCGACCGCGACGTCGGCGCCACTGCCCCGGCCGACGATGTGCCGGCCTGCCGACAGCGGGACGGAGCGGCCGGCGTCCGGGCCACCGACGACCTCGAGTGCCAGCGCGCTCACGGCTGTCCCCGCGGCCGGCCGCGGGCCCGGCCGGCCCAGGCCGAGGACTGCCCCGTGGGCGAGCGGACCAGATCTCAGGGGGACCGCCGCGTCGAGCCGCGTCGACCCGCTCCAGAGCTCCACCTGCTCCCCGGTCGAGGCCGCCAGTGCTTCGGCGACGGCACCGAGCCGTGCGTCGTCGGGCGCGGTGACCTCGACGTCGACGGACCCCGCCGGGCCGACGAGGGTCCAACTCCGCGTCGCCGGACGGCCGGGGGTCGAGGCAGTGCTCACGCCCCGATCGTGGGCCGGGAGACGGGCTGCGGCTCCGGTCCGGTCACGTCTGTGGACGGCGCCCCCACCTGTGGACGACCAGCCCTCGTTCGACCCGGTGCGGGCCTAACGTCCGCCGCGACCGGGAGGGGCCCGGGCCGGAGGAGGACACATGAAGGTCGACATCGCCACGCTGGAGTCGATGGCGGGACAGTGCAGGGCCGAGGCGGCGGAGACGACGGCCCGGCAGGCGACCCTGTCCAGCAGCGTCAACACCTCGGTGCTCGACGGCTGGACCGACAGCCAGGCCGCGGTGCGGTTCACCGAGCTGTACGAGCAGTGGCGCCTGGCCGCCCAGGGCGTCGCCGACGCGCTGACCGGCATGGGCGCCCTGCTGTCGGGGGTCGCCGACTCCTACCAGCAGCACGAGGCCGAGATGGCGGCGAGGATCGGTGCGCTGCTCTGACCGGGACGCGCCGGCCTGGACCAACCGGTCGACGGGGGCGTCAGGGAGCCGCAGGCGCCGGGAGGCCGGGTCGCCGGCGACCCCGCCGTTCCCGCAGGCGGCTCCGCAGCTCCGGGACGCGCTCCCACGGCAGGATCGACAGGATCGCGACGCAGTGCGGCAGGAAGACGATCGTCACGCCGGCGAAGACCATCAGGTGGAAGCCGAGGAGGAAGACCACCAGGGCCACGCGTGCCCGGTCCCGCCAGACCAGCAGCATCAGGACGGCGAGCGCCTCCAGGACGATCATCGCCCACTGCAGCGTCTCGAGCAGCCACGGGAAGTCGAGCGTCCAGTCCGACAGGGGGGTGCCGCGGCGGATGACCGCGCGGGCGAGGGTCGCGCCGGTGGGCCAGTCCCAGCCGCCGAAGCGGATCTTCGCCCAGGCGGCCAGGAAGTAGGTCAGCGCCACGGTGACCAGCACCGCCGCCATCGCGAAGCCCGCGGCCTCGGACCTGCGGCGGTCTCGCCACCGGGCGACGCCGACGGTCGGGAGCACCGCGAGCAGCACCAGGAAGGCGATGCGGTCGTGGTCCACCTTCCCGTAGCTCATCGCGATGACCATCCACTCGAAGTAGAGGAGGAACACCGCGGTGCCCAGCAGGCGGGGAGCCCGCCCGGTCGCCGCCACCAGCGCCGTGAGCAGCAGCGCCCACTGCACGACGGTGACCACCGTGTGGGTCGGCGTGGGCAGGTGCAGGAGCTTGCCCACGGTGAGCGGCGCATACCACTCCGGCGGCACGTCGGCGTGCGCCTTGACCCAGGAGGTGGTGAGCCAGACGTCGACCCAGATGAACAGGTAGGCGATGGTCCGCATCACCGCGATGCGGGTCAGCGGCACGGGGCGGAACCACCAGGCGCGGCTGAGGGGCAGCGGTCCGGTCGACGTGGCCGACGTCGGGGCGGCGGCGGAGGAGGCGTCGGGCCGGCTCACGGCGTCTGCTCCAGGTCGTGGTCGATGACGACGGTGTCGGTGAACTCACCGGTGCGCTGACCGTCGACCAGCTCGAAGCGGCGCTGCACCACGTGGACCTCGACCAGCGGCTCGGCCTCGGGGTGGCGCTCGGCGTAGGTGTCGGCCAGGAGGCCGAGCAGCTCGGGCCGGGCCTGCATGCGCGGCAGCTGGCCCTCGAACTCGGCGCGGCGCAGGCCGACCTCGCCGCCGGAGAGGCGCACCTCCTGGCCGCTCTCGGTCAGGCCCACCACCCGGGTGGAGACCACCGGGGCGTTCGGGTCGGCCCGGGTCGAGTACATGCGGAAGGGGCCGAAGGGGAAGTCCGCGTCGTCCCCCCACACGGTCCCGGTCATGACCACCGCGAACACCACCGCGCTGACCGCGAGTCGTACCCAGCGCGACGCCCGGGAGAGGGGGACGACGTCCGTGACGTCGGCCCTCTCGGCCGTGGAGAGCTGGGACACCCGAGCATCGTAGGATCGGCGCCCGTCCAGACGGGTCACCGACGCGTGCGTGGGCACAGCCCCCGGGTCAGGCCCGTGGCCGCTGTCCCGTGCACTCCGGTGCCACCACCAGCAACGACGCCGGGAGCGCCCACATGCAGTTCGGTCGGTACTACGAGGAGTTCGAGGTCGGGGCGGTCTACAAGCACTGGCCCGGCAAGACGGTCACCGAGTACGACGACCACCTGTTCTGCCTGATCACGATGAACCACCACCCGCTGCACCTGGACGCGCACTACGCGGGCGAGACGACCGACTTCGGCAAGAACGTCGTCGTCGGCAACTACATCTACTCGCTGCTGCTGGGCATGAGCGTCGCCGACGTCTCGGGCAAGGCGATCGCCAACCTCGAGGTCGAGTCGCTGCGGCACGTCAAGCCGACCTTCCACGGCGACACCATCTACGGCGAGACCACGGTCCTGGACAAGACCGAGTCCAAGTCCAAGGACGACCGCGGGGTCGTCTACGTCGAGACCATCGGCTACAAGCAGGACGGCACCGTCGTCTGCATCTTCCGGCGCAAGGTCATGGTGCCCAAGCGCAGCTACGGCGAGGCCCGCGGCGGCGAGCAGCCCGGCCGCCCGGTGCCGAACCCGCGCTGACCCTGGCGGGCCGGCCGGCGCCCCGTCGCCGGCCGGCGAGCTCGCCGGAGGTGACCCGACCGGAGAGCAGGCCGTGGATCAGCGGGGCAGCACGCCCCAGCTGCCCAGGCTCTCCAGCAGGCCGTCGGTGCAGGACAGCTCCGCGAGGTCGGCCGCCCCGGCGAAGGTGACGTCGTCGGCGTCGTCACCGGCCACCGGCACCGCCTCCGGGTCGAGGAGCGTGCAGGCCAGGTCCACGACGTCGAAGACGACGCCGCCTGCTCCGGGGATGCTGACCCGCCCGATCTCCGCGCCGGCCCGCACCCGCAGGCCGGTCTCTTCACGGACCTCGCGCTCGACCGCCGCCGCGAGCGACTCACCCGCCTCCACCCGGCCCCCGGGCACCGACCAGCGTCCACGGCCGGGGTCGGTGCCCCGCCGGATGAGCAGCAGCCGCCCCGCTGCGTCGTGCACCACGGCTCCCACGCAGGCCACCACGGCGCACGCACCGGCGTCCCCGTCGCCGGCGGGAGGAGTGGCGGGAGCGGCGGCGGGAGGGTTCTCGACCGGCACGTCGCGGACGCTACGCCGCGGCGCCCGCACGTCCGCTTGACGAACACCCACGGCCACAGGACGGTAACGACGATGAGCGCCTCCCCGGTCTGCCCTCGCTGCGGCGAGCGCCTCGCCGTCCGCCCCGGGGACTCGGCACAGGCCTGGTGTCACGTCCACGGGGCGGTGACCCCGCTGCACCACACGGCGCTCATCGCGCACGACGCCATCTCCGCGGTGACCGCCGACGCCCGCGTCCCGGCCTGGGTGCCCGACCCCATGCCGGCCGGCTGGTCGGTCACCGGGATGGCGTGGGGCGGTGAGCCGGGGGCACGGGCGATCGTCGTCGACTGCGCCGGCCCGGCGCCGCTGGGCGGCTCGGCCGAGCTCGTGCTGGTCGCCGAGGAGCCGGGTACCGGGGTCGGCTGCGGCTACGCCGGCCTGCCCGGCCTGGACCCCGGCGACGTCATCACCGGGCCCTCGTCGGCGGCGGTCGAGGCGGCCGGTCAGCGGGCCCCGCTCTGGGCCGTGCCGACCACCGACGACCGCGCGGCGTTCGTCGGCGAGGCCTACGGCGTGTGGTTGTGGCTGGTCATGTGGCCGATGTCGGCGGCGTGGCTGCTCGCCGAGGAGCTGGAGCTCCTCGACCTGCGCGACCGCGTCTACCCCGACCTCCCGCTGGGGCCGCCCAGCGAGCACCTGCTGCCCGGTCGGTAGCGGACCGGAGCGCCTCGGATCGCGGCGGCGTGTCTCCCATGAGTGCAGGTGGGACCCGTGTTACCCATGTGACCGGCCCGCCGGGCCACCCGGCGGCGTCGTCCGCCGGTGCCCACAGCACCCGCGGAGGTGACGGTGAACCTCAAGAAGGTCATCACCTGGCTGGTCGTCGCCTTCGTCATCTTCTACGTCATCCAGGCGCCGGAGAAGTCGGCGGAGATCGTCAAGAGCGCGGGGGAGACCCTCGGGAACGCGGCGTCGTCGCTGGCCGACTTCGTCGGGTCCCTCGTCTAGGCCGGCGTGACCGACCCCGCCCCCGAGCGCCGGCCCGAGCGCTGGCGCAAGGACGCGGCCAAGTACCTGCTGCCCGGTGAGCAGCCGCCCGTCGTCGCCACCCGGCGGCACTGGGCGGTGCTCATCGTGCCCGCGCTCAAGGCGCTGCCGGTGCTCGTCCTCGGCGGCTGGCTCCTCTCGGTCGACCCGGAGAACCGGATCACCAGCACGGCCGGGCTGCTGGTCGTGGCGGCCGCGCTGGTCTTCCTCGCGCTGCGCGCCGGCGAGTGGTGGATGCGCCACTTCATCGTCACCAACCGCCGGGTCCTGCTGACCAGCGGCATCGTCGTCCGCACCGTCGCCCTGCTGCCGCTGCGCCGCATCACCGACCTCACCTGGAAGGAGACGCTGCTCGGCCAGGTGCTGGGGTACGGCACCTTCCGCTTCGAGTCCGCAGGCCAGCAGCAGGCGCTGTCGGAGATCACCTACCTGCCGCAGGCCGACGTGCTGTACCGCCGGGTCAGCCAGCTGCTGTTCGGGACCGAGGGGGTCGAGGACGAGGAGGACGGCGGCACCGAGCCCGTCGTCCACCAGGGCACGGGCCGGTCCACCGGTCAGGACGCCGGTCACGACAGCGGGGAACCGGCCGGACGGCGGGACACCCAGCCGATCCCACGCGCCCCGCGGCCCTCCTGATGGACCTCGCACCGCGTACGGCAGGCTGACCGGCGATGCGGATCGACCTGCACACCCACTCCTCGGTCTCCGACGGCACCCAGACGCCGGCCGAGCTCCTGGCCACGGCCAGCGACGCCGGGCTCGACGTCGTCGCCCTCACCGACCACGACACCACCGACGGCTGGGCGGCCGCCGCCCAGGCGCGGCCCCGCCGGCTGACCGTCGTCCCGGGGATGGAGCTGTCCTGCCGCTGGATGCGGGCCGAGGGCAACCCGATCAGCCTCCACCTGCTGGCCTACCTCTTCGACCCCGAGCACCCGGCCCTCGCGGCCGAGCGCGCCCGGCTGCGCGCGGAGCGGCTGTTCCGTGGCGAGCGGATCGTCTCGAGGCTGGTGGCGTCGGGCTACCCGGTCGAGTGGTCGCAGATCGTCGCCGCCTCGCAGGGTGGGGTGGTCGGGCGGCCGCACGTGGCCCGGGCGCTGGTCGACGCCGGGGTGGTCGGCTCGGTCGACGAGGCGTTCGCCGATCTGCTGCACCACCGCAGCCCGCACTACGTCGCGAAGGCCGACACCGACGTCCTCGACGGCATCCGGCTGGTCCGCGCGGCCGGCGGCGTGCCCGTCTTCGCCCACGGCCTGGCCACCAAGCGCGGCCGGGTCGTCGACGACGAGGCGATCGCCGCGATGGCCGAGGCGGGGCTGCTCGGCCTGGAGGTCGACCACCCCGACCACAGCGAGGCCGAGCGCGCCCACCTGCGCGGGCTGGCCGGCGAGCTCGGGCTCCTGGTCACCGGCTCCAGCGACTACCACGGCAGCAACAAGACGACGCCGATCGCCGCCTGCACCACCGCACCGGACCAGCTGGAGGCCCTGCTGGCCGCCGGCACCGGCAGCGCACCGCTCACCGACTGAGCTCCCGGACCGTCGGCCCCCGGCGCTAGCGTGGGGGCATGGGGGGACAGCTGGAGATGCCGGGCATGCCGCGGCGGCTCTTCCCGGCGACGCCGAGCAAGCTGGCCACCTTCACCGACTGCCCGCGCCGCTACCGGCACGCCTACCTCGACCGGCCGACCCCGCCGAAGGGCCCGCCCTGGGCGCACAACTCCGTCGGCTCGGCGGTGCACGCGGCGCTCCGGTCGTGGTGGGAGCTGCCGATCCGGGAGCGGACGGCGGCGTCGGCGCGGCAGCTGCTGTACGGCGTGTGGTCGCCCGCCGGGTTCCGCGACGGCGACCAGGCGCAGCGATGGCGCTCGCGCGCCGCGGACTGGATCACCGACTACGTGACCGGGCTCGACCCGGCCGAGGAGCCGGTCGGCACCGAGCGCCAGGTCGCCGCCACCACCGAGCGGCTCGCGCTGTCGGGGCGGATCGACCGCATCGACCAGCGCGGCGACGAGCTGGTGATCGTCGACTACAAGACCGGCCGCCGGCCCAGCACCGACGACGAGGCGCGCGGCTCGGCGGCGCTGGCGACCTACGTGCTCGGCGTCCGCCGCACGCTGCGCCGGGCCTGCAGCCGGGTGGAGCTGCACCACCTGCCCTCGGGCACGGTCGCTGCGTTCGACCACACCGACCGCTCGCTGGCCAACCACGTGCGCCGGGCCGAGGACACCGCCGAGGACATCGAGCGGGCCACCGAGGCGCTCAAGGCAGGCGAGGATGCCGAGGCCGCGTTCCCCGCCGTCCCCGGCCGGCAGTGCGGCTGGTGCGACTTCCGCTCCAGCTGCGCGCCCGGCCGGGCGGCCGGTCCGCAGCCGGAGACCTGGAGCTTCCTCGCCGAGGACGGGTCGGAGGCGACCAGCTCCACCTGACCAGTCCCCTCGCCGGGGCCCCGAGCGGAGAGGCGTGGAGGCGAGGGGGCCTTCGTCAGGCGGTGGCCGCCTCCGCCGTCCGCTCGAAGCCCGCCCGCACGATCGGCGACTGCCGGACCCGCAGCGGCAGGGCGAGCAGGCCCTGCCGGAACGCCCGCAACGCACCGGTCGCCGCGGCGTCGGTGAGCCCGAAGCCGGGCATGGAGAACATCCTCCGCGCCCACCCCGGCAGCAGCGCGAAGCCGAGCCCGGCCAGCCCGCCCCACGCCGGTCGGGCGGGGGTGAGCAGCTGCACCCAGGTCGGCATCGGCGGCACGAGCAGCAGCCGGATGGCGTTGCGGGCGTCGTCGGTGGCGGCCAGCGACGGCCGCATGTCGGCGAAGTACGCGTCGAGCGCGGCCACGGTGCGCGGCACGGTCTCCTCCGGTACCCCGACGAGGGTGGCGGCGACCACCTGCTCGGCGACGTAGCGGTCGGCGTCGTCGTCGGTCAGCGGGACCCCGGCGCGGCGCGCGGTGGTCAGCAGCGAGTCCACCTCGCAGTTGTGCACCCAGAGCAGCAGGTCGGCGTCGTCCACCCGGTAGGCCCGGCCGGTGCTCTCCTCCACACCACCCAGCTGGTGGTGCAGGCCGCGCACCCGGGCCACCATCCGGCGCGCCTCGGTGCGGCTGCCGAAGGTGAGCGTCTCGACGTACTGGCCGGTGCGGATCAGCCGCTGCCACGGCTCGTCGCGGAAGGCCGCGGAGTTGCGCGCGACGCCGTCCATCGCGACCGGGTGCAGCGCCTGCAGCATCAGCGCGCGCAGCCCACCCGCCGAGTAGCTCGGGTCCGCGTGGATCCGCCAGGTGACGCTGTCGGGGCCGAAGAAGCCGCGGTGGTCCTCCTCGGCGGTCCAGTCGCCCGGTTCGGGCAGCGGCGTCCGGTAGCCGGTCACGGGCGA
Organism: Trujillonella endophytica; assembly: GCF_019799905.1. Classification (GTDB taxonomy): domain Bacteria; phylum Actinomycetota; class Actinomycetes; order Mycobacteriales; family Geodermatophilaceae; genus Trujillonella; species Trujillonella endophyticus_A. The sequence continues at coordinate 1,063,136 of NZ_JABGCI010000001.1, forward strand.
CCCGCCGCCGTGGCGTCGGAGTCGGCGTCCTCGTCGGCGGCGGAGACCGAGACCGAGGCCCAGAACTCCAGCAGCAGCCGGAGCGTCTCCGGTGGGTTCTCGACCGCCGGGGAGTGGATCGAGCCCGGAATCACCGCGTACCGGGCGCCGAGGCGGCGGGCCATGTCGGCCTGCGCGGCCGGGGTCCAGGCGTCGTCGGCCACGCCGTGGGCCACCAGCACCGGCACCCCGGTGGCCGCCAGCTCGGCGACGCGGTCGGGCTCGGAGGTCATCGCGTCGGCCATGCCGCGCAGCCCCGCCGCGTTGTTGGCGAGGAACCGGCGGGCGTAGAAGGCCCGGGTGGGGGCGGGCACCGCCTGCGCCTTGGGGTCGGTCATCGCCAGCTGCTCGAGCGTCTCGTGCACCAGCGGCACGCCGCCCTCGTCCAGCAGCGGGCCGAGGTGGTCCAGCAGCGCCACGCGCGGGCCGACCAGCTCCGACGGCCCGGAGCCGAGCAGGGTCAGCGAGCGGACCGCCGAGGGGTCGGCGAGGACCGCGGCGCGGGCCACCAGCCCGCCGAAGCTGTGGCCCAGCAGGTGCGGGACGCCGGTCTCGTCGGCGAGCACCCGCGCGACGGCGAGCAGGTCCTCCGCGAGCTCGGTCACCGAGTAGCGCGCCGGGTCGTCGGGACCGGGGGACTCGAACTGCCCGCGCTGGTCGATCGCCACCACCCGGTAGCCGGCGGCGGACAGCGGGGCCAGCAGCGGGGCGAAGTCCTCCTTGCTGCCGGTGTAGCCGGCGACCATGAGCACGGTGCCGCGCGCGCCGTCCCCGCCGGTGTCCAGCCCGGCCAGCGGTCCGGCCCCGCCGGCGAAGGTGCGGGCGGCCGCGTCGTGGTCGGCGAGCTGGCGCAGGTCGTCGGGCGCGATGGAGAGGGTGGTGCGGTCGTCGGAGCCGCCGGGCAGGACCATGCACCCAGTGAACCGCGCGGTGGCCGTCGCTGCCGCCCAGGCCCCGACCGGGCCACCCTCAGGAGTGTGCGAGCACCCGGTCGGGCAGCCGGTAGACCACCACCGGCCCGATCGTGGCCGCCCGTCCGCCGGCCGGGAGCTCGCCGTCGAGCGTGCTGCGGCCGGTCTCGGCGCCGGTCCGGGCGACCCGCGCGACGAACGCGCCCTCCTCGGGCACGAGCACCGGCGGGTCGACGAGCTCCAGCGACTTGTCGGTGTCGACGGCGGGCAGCCCGAGCGACCGCGCGAACCACAGCACCCGCCCACCGCTCTGTTCGACGGCGACGAGGGTGCCGCGCGCCCAGACGAAGAGCGTGCCGGCGCTGTCGACCGTGGCGGGCGCGGGCTCGTCGGCACCGACGGCCGGCAGCGGGACGGCCGGGAGCGGCTCTCCGCTGCCGGCCTGGAACAGCTGCAGCTCGTCCCCGCTCACCACGGCCACCAGCCGGTCGGTGCCGGCCAGCGCGACGCTGCCCGCGCCTCCGGCCGGCGGCAGGTCGCGGCTCCACAGCTGGTCGCCGCTGCCGCGGTCCAGCCCCCGCAGCCGGGTGGTCCCGTCGCAGGACTCCAGCAGGACGACGGCGGCGCTGCCGACGGCTCCGTCCTCGATCCGGCAGTCGTCGGACGCGTCGGCCCGCCAGCGCAGGGTGTCGCTGCCCGGGTCGACCACGACCACCCCGGTCGGCGCCGTCGCCAGCACCATGCCCGGGGAGCTGGTCAGCGCGATGTCGGGGCGCAGGCTCAGGTTCCGCGTCCACTGCCGCACTCCGGTCCCCGCGTCGAGGGCCACGGCCTCGTCACAGCGGCCGGCGGTGGCGAACACGGCGATCACCCGGCCGTCGACCGCGGTGGCGTCGCAGAGCCGCGCGTTGGACCGGGTGTAGTGCCAGGCCTCCTCGCCGGTGACCGCGTCGATCGCCCGCACGCCGTGCGGATCCCCGACCACGACCCGGCCGGCCTGCACGGGGACCTCGGGCATCGGGTCCCCGTCGACGGCCCAGGCCTCGGAGACGGCTGCGGCCGGCGCCCCGTCGGGGACGTCGGCCGGGCCGGCGGTGGTGCTCTCCGTCGCCGCGGCGTCCGAACCGCGCCACAGCAGCGCGGCCACCACGACCAGGGCGAGCGTGGCCGCCGTCCACACCCAGACGCGCAGCGGCGGGCGGCGCAGCCGGGGGACGGCAGCCGAGCCGGGACCCATGCCGCCGACTATGCGTCGGACCCGGAACCGCCGCCGGAACCGCCGTCGGTGCCGCCCGAGCCAGCCGGCCGGCGGCCGGAGCCGCCACGACGGCGACGACGGCGCGGCCTGCCCGTGCCGTCGCCCGGACCCGTGGCGCCCTCGCCGGCCTCGCTGGTGGCGACGGCGGCGTCGGGCGAGCTCGCGGCCGCGGCCCCGCTGTCCTCGGACACGGCAGCGGCGCCCTCGGCGGCCGGTCCGGCGCCGCGCGTGCGGCGGCGGGGGCGGCTCTTGCGCGGGCCGGCCGGGCGCTCGGCCTCGTCGGCCGGTCCGGCGTCGCGCGCCGGGCCGCGGCTGTCCCGGCCGGCATCGCGGCCGGCCGGGCGGTTGCGCTTGCCGGTCTCGCCGAGGTCCTCGAGGGTCTCGGCCTCCAGGCCCTCGCGGGTGCGCTGCGAGCGGGGCAGCCGGCCCGTGGCGTTCTCGGGGACGTCGAGGTCGCTGTAGACCCACGGCGAGGTGGAGTAGGTCTCCGGCGGGTCGGCGAAGTCCAGGTCCAGCGCCTTGTTGATCAGCTGCCAGCGCGGGATGTCGTCCCAGTCGACCAGGGTGACCGCGACGCCGGTGCTCCCGGCGCGGCCGGTGCGGCCGATCCGGTGCACGTAGGTCTTCTCGTCCTCCGGGCACTGGTAGTTCACGACGTGGCTCACGCCGGTGACGTCGATGCCGCGGGCCGCGACGTCGGTGGCGACCAGGACGTCGACCTTGCCGCTGCGGAAGGCGCGCAGCGCCTGCTCGCGGGCCCCCTGGCCGAGGTCGCCGTGCACGGCGGCGGCCGCGAAGCCACGGTCGACCAGCTCGTCGGCGACCTTCTGCGCGGTGCGCTTGGTGCGGCAGAACACCATCACCAGGCCGCGGTCGCGGGACTGCAGCACGCGGGAGAGCAGCTCGGGCTTGTCCAGGTTGTGCGCCCGGTAGATGAACTGGGTCGTCTGCGGGACCGTGCTGCCCTCGTCGTTGCCGTGCGCGCGGATGTGCGTCGGCTGGGTCATGAACGACCGGGAGAGGGTGACGATCGGCCCGGGCATGGTGGCCGAGAAGAGCATCGTCTGCCGCTTCTCGGGGACCATCGCGAGGATCCGCTCGATGTCGGGCAGGAAGCCCAGGTCGAGCATCTCGTCGGCCTCGTCGAGGACGAGGACCCTGACCTTGCCCAGGATCAGGTCGCCCCGCTGGGCCAGGTCCAGCAGTCGCCCGGGCGTGCCGACGACGATCTCGACGCCCTTCTGCAGCGACTCGACCTGCGGCTCGAACGCCCGGCCGCCGTAGATGGCCTGCACGCGGATGCCGCGGCGGGTGCCGGCGGCTGCCAGGTCGCGGGCGACCTGCACGCACAGCTCGCGGGTGGGGACGACGACCAGCGCCTGCGGGACGCCGTCGCCACCCTCGGCGGGCGGGGTGACGCGCTGCAGCATCGGGACGCCGAAGCCGAGGGTCTTGCCGGTGCCGGTGCGTGCCTGGCCGATCAGGTCGTTGCCCGCCAGGGCCAGCGGGAGGGTGAGCTCCTGGATGGCGAACGTGCGGTGGATCCCCACGTCGGCCAGGGCCCCGACGATGTCGGGATGCACGTCGAAGTCGCTGAACAGGGGGCTGTCGGGGGCGACCGGCGCGCCGCCGAGCTCCTCGACGGTCTGCTCGATCTGCTCCGGTGCGGGCGCGCCGGTCTCGGCGTGCTCCAGCTCGGTGGTGGTGGGGGTGTCGTCGGTGGACGTCAGTGGTCTCGCCTCGGTCTGCTGGGGGAGCGGGCACCGGCGTCGACGGCGTCGTCGCTGCGGTCCGCTCCGCGGTCGGGGGTCGCGGATCTCTCTCCAGCGCCGACGCGGCCAGCGGACCGGGGTCGCCTGCGAGGGCTGCCCGGGAGACTGCCCCGCGCCCGGTTGGGGGGTCGGCGGGGCGTCGTCCAAGACGTGTCAGCGCACGTGGATCAGGCGGGCTGGAGGCCTGCCGAGCCCCATGCTAGCGCGCGGGCCGGTCAGCCTCCGTCCCGCCGCGTGTCGGTACCCCCCTCCCGGGGCACCCGAGGAGTTCCCCCGACCCCGAGGAGCCTGCCGTGACCACGGTCGAGACCCGTGCCGTCGTCGATCTCCTGGGCGCGCTCGCCTACGCCGAGCTGACCGCCTTCGACCGGCTCGCGGAGGACGCCCGGCTGGCCCCCACGCTGACCGGCCACGCCGCGCTGGCCCGCATGGCGGCGGCGGAGCTGGCCCACCACGGGCGGCTGACGGAGCGCCTGGTCGAGCTCGGGGCGGACCCGGCGGAGGCGATGACGCCCTTCGTCGCCGCGCTCGACGCCTTCCACGCCACCACCCGGCCGCGGACCTGGCTCGAGGGCCTGGTCAAGGCCTACGTCGGCGACGGGCTGGCGGCCGACTTCTACCGCGAGCTCGCCACGTTCCTGCCCGAGCCCGACCGCGGGCTGATCGTCGAGGTCATGGCCGACACGGGCCACGCGGACTTCGCCGTCCGCGAGGTCCGCGCCGCGATCGCGACCAACCGGACCGTCGCCGGACGGCTCGCGCTCTGGGGCCGCCGGCTGGTCGGCGAGGCGATCACCCAGTCCCAGGCCGTCATCGCCGAACGCGACGAGCTCGCGCAGCTGATCATGGCGGGCACCGGCGACCTGTCCGGCATCGGCCGGCTGATCGAGCGGATCACCAGCGCGCACACCGAGCGCATGAAGGCCCTCGGCCTCAATCCCTGAACCGGGCGCGCGTCGCAGGTCACACGGTCGCGCCCGCGGTCACCGGGTCAGCCCGGCACCGGTGGGTATGGGCGGCGCTGTCCACCGCGCGCACCTCCCCGGCTCGTCGGTCAGGACCGCGGACGACGGCGGGGCGCCCGGAGCCCGGGCACGAGAGGACGACATGCGCGGACGGCGGCCGGCCGGCGACCGACGGCTGCCCCTGGTGTCGGCCCACCGCGGCGGCGCGGGCTCGGATCGGGCCCGCGAGAACACCATCGGGGCACTGCGCGACGCCACGGAGCTCGACTGCGAGTACGTCGAGTTCGACGTCCAGCGGTGCCGGGGTGGCGTGTACGTCGTCCACCACGACAAGCACGTGCGCATCGGCGACCGGCGGGTGCCCATCCCGGCGCTCACCTTCGAGGAGTTCACCCGCCACGCCGACACCCACCTCGTGCTCGACGACGCCCTGGACGTGCTGCGGGGGCGCAAGAAGGTGCACCTGGACCTGAAGTTCGTGTCCGACCTCGAGGAGGCCGGGGCCGTGCCGCACGGGCACGAGCTCGGGCTGGTCCAGCACGTGGTCGACGTGATGGGCGCGGAGAACGTCGTCGTGACGGGGCTGCGGGACCGGGCGGTGGCGGCGGTCCGGAGCTGGTCGCGGGAGCACCACCCCGACCTGCTGGTGGGGCTGTCGCTGAGCCGGGACGTCGGCGTGCGGGGGCTGCGCAAGCTGGTGACCGGGCGCCTGGACCAGCTGCTGCCGAGCCGGCGGCTGCGGACGAGCGACGCCAACCTCGTCGTCTGCCAGCGGACCCAGGCCCGGCTCTGGGGCGCGCGCTGGGCCCGGGGCCACGGCCTGCCGCTGCTGGTGTGGACCGTCGACGACCCGGGCGAACTACGGGGGTGGCTCGGCGACGAGCGCACCTGGATGGTGACGACGAACTTCCCGCAGCGGGCGGTCGACCTGCGCCAAGAGCTGGTCGCGCCGGCTGCGGGCGCCCGACCCGCGGCTCCAGTCGCGGTCCGTCCCGCCCCGGGAACGCCGACGGGGCGCCCTCTCCGGAGAGAGGACGCCCCGCGTCGGGCCGGTGAGCTCTAGGAGCCGGCGCCGGCGATGAAGCCCACCCGCGGCTTGTCGGCCGGGGCGATCTCCACGTAGGCGATCCGGTCGACCGGGACGACGACGCGGCGACCGCGGTCGTCGACCAGGGAGAGCAGCCCGTCCTTCGTGGCGCCGCTCATGGCCGCGGCCACGTCGGCAGCGATCTCGTCGGGGGTCTTGGGGCTGTCGATGACCAGCTCCCGGGGGGAGTGTTGGACACCGATCTTGACTTCCACGCGGATGCCTCCTCGAGTTGCACTGCTGGCGTCCACGCTAGTCCAGGCGCAGGCGGGCGACCTGCCGCGCGGCTGCGCCGTCAGCGAACGGGCTCCCCGCTCAGGAGGCGGACGCGTCGCCGGCCTCGACCCGCGGGAACCCGGACATGCCGCGCCAGGCCAGCGCCGACATGAAGGTGACCGCCTCGTCGCGGCTGACCGAGCCCTTGCTGGCCAGCCACCAGCGGGCGCTGGTCTCGGCCAGCCCGGTGAGCCCCGAGGCCAGCAGCAGCGCGCGCTCGTGGTCGGCGCCGGTCTCCGCGCCGATGACGTCGGCGATCGCCTCGACGCACGCGCGGGTGCCCCGGTCGACCAGCGTGCGGACGTCCTCGTCGTTGCGCAGGTCGGACTCGAAGACCAGCCGGAACGCCTCGCCCTCGGCGTCGATGAAGTCGAAGTACGCCCCCACGGCGCCGTCGACGCGCTCGCGGTTGTCCGCGGTCCCCGACATCGCCCGGCGCACCCGCTCGGTCAGCTCGGTGACCTGCAGCTCCAGCAGCGCCAGGTACAGCTCCCGCTTGCCCGGGAAGTGCTGGTAGAGCACGGGCTTGCTCACGCCGGCCCGGTCGGCGATCTCGTCCATCGCCGCCGCGTGGAACCCCTGGGCCACGAAGACCTCCTGGGCGGCCTGCAGCAGTTGCAGGCGGCGCGCGCCACGCGGGAGACGCGCGGTGCGACGGGCCGGGGCAGGTGATGGGCGCGACAGTGACATGACGGGGCGATGTTACCGGCGGGTCACCACGGTGCGCGCCGTGGCACGAGGCGTTCTACCGTTCCCCGGTGCTCCGATCCGCCGGATCCGCGCCGACGCCCGCACGGGCGTCGGACGTCCCCCTGCCGCCGCTCGACACCGCGTCGGCGGCCTGGCCCGGCAGCCCGATGCGCGTGCGGGGCGGTGACGTCTTCGTCCGGTGCACCCCGTGGCGCGGCCCCGTCGACGGGCCGGACGCGGACGCGCCCCGCGAGCGCGCCGTGTACGTGCACGGCCTGGGCGGCGCCTCCACCAACTGGACCGACCTCGCCGGGCTGCTCGCGGTCCGCTTCGAGGGGTGGGCGGTGGACCTGCCCGGCTTCGGCCGCAGCCAGCCGCCCCCGCGGGGCTCGTACTCCATCCGCGGCCACGTCCAGGCCGTCGTCGACGTGCTGGAGCGGGTCGCCGCCGAGCCGGGGGAGGCCGCCGGCCGGCCGGTGCACCTGCTCGGCAACTCGCTGGGCGGCCTGGTGAGCCTGATGGTCGCCGCCCGGCGGCCGGACCTGGTGGCCACGCTGACGCTGGTCTCCCCGGCGATGCCCGTCTACCGGGTGCCGCGCGCCTTCAGCCCCGCCCTGCTGCTGCTCCTGCTGCCCGGGATGCCGACGGTGGCCGAGCGGCGGCTCGCGGGCGTGACCCCGGAGCAGCAGGTGCGCGGCATGGTCCGGATGTGCTTCGGCGATCCGTCGCGGATCCCGCGGCAGCGGCTGGACCAGGCGCTCGCGGAGATGCGCGAGCGCGCCGAGCAGGCCTGGGCGCACCGGGCGCTCGCCCGGAGCATGCGCGGGCTGATGACCTCCTACCTGCGCGTGGGTGCGGCCAACGCGTGGCGGATGGCCCGCGCGCTGCGCGTGCCGACGCTGGTCGTCTGGGGCGACCGCGACCGGCTGGTCGACCCGGCCCTCGCCCCGCGGCTGGCCACGGTGGTGCCCGAGGCGCGGTTGCTCCTGCTCCCCGGGGTGGGGCACGTGGCGATGCTGGAGGCCCCGGAGGAGACCGCGCGCGCCGTCCTCGGACTCGTCGAGGACGTCGCCGTGGGGTGATGCCGGCGGCAGCGCCGACACGCCCCGCACCGACTGGCACTCGACACTCACGGCCCGTCACCGTGAGACTCTGGCGGGTGGCCGGGGACCGGCCGGCAGACCGACGACCCGCGGGAGGGCGTGCCGTGGCAGCACCGCCGGCCGGCGGCCGCTCCGGGAGTCGACCGCCCGGCGCCGACGACGCCGACCGCCGTTCGCCGCGGGTGCCACCCCCCGCCGGCCGCCGTCCACCGCCGCCCCGCCCGGCGGCGCCCGCCCGTCCCGCGGCGTCCCGGCCGCGGGTCCCGGCCGACGACCGCTCCGCGGCCGAGCGCCGCGTCGTCGAGCGCCCGGGGCCCCCGCACCGCGCCGGCGAGCGCCCCGCGGGCCCGTCCGCCGGCGGGGAGCCCGCCCGCGCGTCGTCCTCCCGGCGGACCGGCCCGCCGCCCGGGCGCCTGCGCCGGTTCGTCCGCCGGTACGGGTGGCGGGCCTACGCGATCCCGCTCCTCACCGTCGCGACCCTGCTCACCCTCGTCGACCTCACCCGGCAGGGCGCACCCCCGGAGCAGGCTGCGGCCGGCCCGTCCGTGACCGCCTCGACCTCGCCCGCGCGGACCGCCGGCGCGGCCGTCGGCCCGGGGACCCCGACCCCCACCGGCCCGGCCGAGGGGGAGGCCGCCCCCTCCTCCACGCCGTCCGCCGCCGCCGGCACCTACGTCGAGCGGGGGGAGGGCACGGTGACCGTCGTCCCCGGGTCGTCCCCGGTCTACGGCACGGGCCCGCTGCGGCGCTTCGTCGTCGAGGTGGAGAACGGGATCGCCGTCGACGGTCCGGGCTTCGCCGCCGCGGTCGAGGCCACCCTCGCCGACCCGCGCGGGTGGGGAGCCGGCGGGCGGATGTCGTTCCAGCGGGTGGGCGTCGAGGAGGCGGCCGCCGGCGAGTTCGACTTCAAGGTGTCCCTGATCAGCCCCGGCAACATGGAGACCTACTGCCCGGGCGTCGGCACCGGTGGGTACACGTCCTGCCGGTACGGGGACCGGGCGGTCATCAACCTGGCCCGCTGGGAGACCGCCGTCCCCGACTACCAGGGCGACGTCGCCACCTACCGCCTGTACGTCGTCAACCACGAGGTCGGGCACGCGCTCGGCAACGGGCACCAGCCCTGCCCGGGCGCGGGCCAGCTGGCGCCCGTCATGCAGCAGCAGACGCTCGGCCTCGAGGGCTGCACCAAGAACGCCTGGCCGTATCCCTGAGCCCGATCCCCGGCCGGCCTGCGGCCGGGGGCGCGGACGGCGGGAACAGGGACCGGTGGCACGCTGTTCTCCACCCGAACGCCGGTCCCGGGAGGGACCGCTGTCCGCGACCTGAGGAGCAAGCGTGTCCCTGCCACCCCTGGTGGAGCCCGCCGCCGACCTGTCGATCGACGAGGTCCGCCGCTACAGCCGGCACCTGATCATCCCCGACGTCGGGATGGACGGGCAGAAGCGGCTCAAGAACGCGAAGGTGCTCGCCGTCGGCGCGGGCGGGCTCGGCTCGCCGGTGCTCATGTACCTGGCGGCCGCGGGCGTCGGCACCCTCGGCATCGTGGAGTTCGACGTCGTCGACGAGTCGAACCTGCAGCGGCAGATCATCCACGGGGCGTCCGACGTCGGCCGGTCCAAGGCCGAGAGCGCGCGGGACTCCATCAAGGAGATCAACCCCTACGTCGACGTCCGGCTGCACGAGACGCGTCTCGACAGCGAGAACGTCATGGAGATCTTCAGCCAGTACGACCTCATCGTCGACGGCACCGACAACTTCGCCACGCGCTACCTGGTCAACGACGCCTGCGTGCTGCTCGGCAAGCCCTACGTGTGGGGCTCGATCTACCGGTTCGACGGTCAGGTCTCGGTCTTCTGGAACGAGCACGGGCCCAACTACCGCGACCTGTACCCGGTGCCGCCGCCGCCCGGCATGGTGCCCAGCTGCGCCGAGGGCGGCGTGCTCGGTGTCCTCTGCGCGACCATCGGCGCCATCCAGGCCACCGAGGCCGTCAAGCTGATCACCGGCATCGGCGAGACGCTGCTCGGCCGGCTGATGGTCTACGACGCCCTGGAGATGACCTTCCGCACCATCAAGGTGCGCAAGGACCCCGAGGGTGAGCCCATCACCGGCCTCATCGACTACGAGACCTTCTGCGGGGTCGTCTCCACCGAGGCCCAGGAGGCCGCCGCGGGCGCGACGATCACCGTCGACGAGCTCAAGGACATGATGGACGCCGGCAAGGACTTCGAGCTGATCGACGTCCGGGAGCCCAACGAGTACGAGATCGTGTCGATCCCGGGCGCGAAGCTCATCCCCAAGGACGAGCTGCTCTCCGGCCGGGCCCTGTCGCAGCTGCCCCAGGACAAGCCGATCGTCCTGCACTGCAAGACCGGCGTCCGCTCCGCCGAGGTGCTGGCCGCGATCAAGAACGCCGGGTTCAAGGACGCCGTCCACGTCCAGGGCGGCGTGACCGCCTGGGCGACCCGCATCGACAAGGCGCTCCCGACCTACTAGGCCGCGCCGCACGAGGGCCCGGTCTCCCCGCGAGGGGAGGCCGGGCCCTCGTCGTGTGTCGGGGCCCCGGGGTTGACTGGGCGACGTGCCGAACGACGACGCCGCACTCCTCGAGCTCTTCCAGCGCGCGCAGAACGCCTTCACCGACCGCGTCGACGCCGTCGAGGCCGGGCAGTGGGACGCGAAGGCCATGCCCGGCTGGACCGTCGCCGACCTGGTCGCCCACCTCGTCGACGAGGCGCGCTGGATCCCCGGCCTGCTCGACGGCGACCCCGCCGATCTGGTCGAGCCTCGCTTCTCGCACGCGACCGGCGACTTGCTGGGGGACGATGCGCTCACCGCCTGGGAGACCGCCGCGGACGCCGCCCTGGCCGCGCTGGCCACCAGCGACCTGGCCGGCACCGTCCACCTGTCCCGCGGTCCGACGCCGGTCCGCGAGTACCTCGAGGAGCTCACCGCCGACCTCGTCGTCCACGGGTGGGACCTCGCCCGGGCCACCGGCGGGGACGAGCGGATCGACCCCGCGCTGCTGCGCGCCGCGGCCGTGCTCGCCGACCGGCTGCCGCCCGACGGCGTGCCCGGGCTGTTCGACCCGCCGGTCGAGCTGCCGGACGGCGCACCGGAACAGGCACGGGTGCTGGCGCGGTACGGCCGCCGGGCCTGACGGAGGTGGAGCGGCAGGACCCCGCCGACGTCGACGAGGCGGTGTACGACGCGGTCGAGGACATCCCGTCCGGCCGGGTCAGCACCTACGGCGCGATCGGCCGGCTGGTCGGCGTCGGCCCCCGGCGGGTGGCTCGGGCGCTGGCCCAGGGCGGGGGAGCGGTGCCCTGGTACCGGGTGGTCCGCGCGGACGGCACGGCGGCGGAGCCGGTGCGCGCCCGCCAGCTCGAACTGCTGGCCGGGGAGGGCGTGCCGGTGCGCAACGGCCGCGTCGACCTGCACACGGTGGGCTGGCCGGACTGACCCGCCGTCGTCCCGGGGTCTGACAGCGGGGCGACCATGATCGTCCTCCGGGCCGACGCGGCGGGGTGGCCTGCGGCGATGGACTACCGGCATGCACACGACCCTCGACCGGCCGCTCGCCGTGCCCCCGCGTCCCCGTCCGCGAGGAGGCCGTGTGCTGCGCCGGGTCGCGGCCGCGGGGCTGGTGGGGCTGCTGCTCGCCCTGCTCCTCGCGGCCGCGGCCTGGCTGGCCACCCCGGGCGTCGGTGACGCCCGCGAGCGGGTGGACGCGCTCCTGGCCGGCCACGGCGCGCCGGCGCTGCAGGGCGAGCTCCCGGAGCGGGCCACCCTCGCCGTGCTCGCCACCGAGGACAGCCGGTTCGCCGACCACGTCGGGGTGGACTGGCGCGGCGCGCTGCGCGCCCCGTGGGGCGTGGTGACCGGCGTGGACCAGGGCGGCTCGACGCTGGACCAGCAGCTGGCCAAGAACCTCTACGAGGACGGCGCCGCCGACCCGCTGGCCCGCCTGCGGTCCGTCGTCCTCGCGGTGAAGCTCGACGCGCACTGGAGCAAGGAGGAGCTGCTGCGGATGTACCTGGACATGGCCTACTTCGGGCACGGCTTCCACGGCGTCACCGCGGCGAGCGAGGGCTACTTCGGGCTGGCACCGGACCAGCTGTCGTGGTCGCAGGCGAGCCTGCTGGCCGGCCTGCTCCAGGCACCCAGCGCCTACGACCCGCTGCAGCACCCCGAGCGGGCGGCCGCGCGCCAGGAGCACGTGCTCGACCGGCTGGTCGACGTCGGCACCCTGACCCGCGCGGAGGCCGACGAGGTGGCCGACGCGTCGTGGGAGCTGGTCAGCGGCTGAGCCGCTCCCGGTGCTCCCGGGGGCTGACCCCGTGGACGCGGGTGAACGCCGTGCTCAGCGCGAACGGGCTGGCGTACCCGACCCGCCGGGCGACCGCGCCCACCGTGGCCCCCGGTTCCCGCAGCAGGTCGGCCGCGAGCGCGAGCCGCGCGGAGGTCAGGTGGGCCATCGGGGGCTCGCCCACCAGGCCGGTGAAGCGTCGCGCGAAGGTGGCCCGGGAGACGCCGGCGAGCGCGGCCAGGCCGGCGACGGTCCACGGGCGGGCGGGGTCGGCCTGCAGGGCGCGCAGCGCGGGACCGACCACCGGATCGGCCGAGGCGCGGTACCAGCCGGGGGGATCGCCGTCCGGCCGGGCGAACCAGGCGCGGACCGTCGACACGAGGACGAGGTCGAGGAGGCGGTCGAGGACCGCGCCCTGGCCCGGCCCGTCCCGCGCCACCTCGCGGGCCAGCCAGCCGAGCACCGGCTCCTCGAGGGAGTCCGCGGGCTGGACCAGCAGGGCCGGGAGGGCGGCCAGCATCCGCCGGCTCACCTCGCCGTCCACCTGGTAGGTGCCGGTGAGCAGGACGTCGCGGCCGGACGGGTCGTTGCCCCACGTGCGGACGCCGAGGTCGCTCATCCCGGGTGCGTCGTCGGAGACGGCGGTGCAGACCTGCCCCGGGCCGATCACGACCTGCGGCCGGGTCCCCGGCGCGTCGGCGACGGTGTAGGCGTCGGGCCCGCGCAGCACCGCGACGTCCCCGACGGTCAGCTCGGCGCCCGGGCCGCCGTCGCAGCGCACCGACGCCCGACCGCGCACCACGGCCACGAGCGTGAGCGGCGCGCGGTCCTCGATGCGCATGGCCCACGGCGGGGAGAGCACCGACCGGAGGACGAACGCGCCCCGCGCGCGGGGGCCGTCGAGGAGGCCGGCCAGGGGGTCCATGCCGAGACGATCGCGTATGTCATCGGGCTTGTCGACCATGGTGCGTCTCGGAGGCTGCCGCTTGGCTGGTCCCATGACATCGACAGCGCACCCCGTCCTCGTCCTCGGCGGCACCGGCAAGACCGGCCGCCGCGTCGCCGCCCGGCTCCGGAGCCGGGGCGTCCCCGTGCGGCTCGGCTCCCGCCGGGGGCAACCCCCGTTCGACTGGGCGGACCGCGGCACGTGGCCCGCCGCGGTCGACGGCGTCGCCGCGGTCTACCTGTGCCACGCCCCCGACCTCGCCGTCCCGGGCGCCGACGACGACGTCGCCGAGCTGACCCGGCTGGCCGTCGCGGGCGGCGCGCGGCGGGTCGTGCTGCTCTCCGGGCGCGGCGAGCCCGAGGCGCAGGAGGCCGAGCGGCGGGTGCGGGCCGTCGCGGAGGCGGCCGGTGCGGAGTGGGCCGTCGTCCGGGCCGCCTGGTTCGTGCAGAACCTGACCGAGGGGGCGTTCCGCGACGCCGTGTCCGGCGGGGTGCTGGCGCTGCCGGCCGGGGAGGTCCCGGAGCCCTTCGTCGACGCCGACGACGTGGCCGACGTCGCGGTGGCCGCGCTCACCGGCGACTGCCCCGCCGGCCGGGTGTACGAGGTGACCGGTCCGAGGTCGCTGACCTTCGCCGAGCTGGCCACGGAGGTCACCGCCGCGGGGCGGCCGGTCGGGTTCGTGCACGTGCCGGCCGCGGAGTGGGCGGCGGAGCTGCGGGCGGCCGGTGTCCCGGCCGACGAGGTCGGGCTGCTGACGTACCTGTTCGGCACCGTCCTCGACGGCCGCAACTCCGCACCCGGCGGCGGAGTGCAGGCCGCACTGGGCCGGTCGGCGACCGACGTGCGGGTCGCCCTGGCACGGGCGGTCGCCGACGGGGCCTGGGACGGCGCGGAGGTGACCCGGTGACCGGCGCGGCCGTCGTCGTCCCGGCGGCCGTGGGCAGCGGGCTGGTGGCCGGCGTCTTCTACGGCTTCTCCGGGTTCGTGATGCGGGCGCTGAGCGGACTGCCGCCGGCCACGGGCGCGGCGGCGATGCGGGCGGTGAACGTCGCGGCGGTCCGGCCGCCGCTGATGACGGCGCTGTTCGGCACCGCCCTGCTGGACGGCGTCGCCGCGGCCGGCGTGCTGACCGGTGGGCCGGTGGACCGGTCGGGTGCGCTCGTCCTGGCCGGCGCCGGCGCGTACCTGGCCGGCGTCGTCGGCGTCACCGTCGCCGCCAACGTGCCCCTCAACGACCGGCTCGCGGCCGCCGCGCCGGGCAGCCCGGCGGAGGCAGCGGTGTGGGCCGGCTACACCCGGCGGTGGACGAGGTGGAACACCGTCCGCACGGTGGCCGGGGCGGTCGCCGCGGCCGCGCTCGCCGGGTCGCTCGCCGCGTGACGCGCCCGCCCGCCGGACCGCAGGAGTGTCGGACCCGCGTGCTTCCATCGGGGGGTGGCAGTTCGGGGGGAGGCCGAGCCGGTCTACCGGCTCGTGCAGCAGGAGGCGGCGCCGTCGGTCCGGCCGCGGCTGGACCCGACGCAGCAGGCGGTCGTCGACCACGCCGGGGGTCCGCTGCTGGTGCTCGCCGGCCCCGGCACGGGGAAGACGACGACGATCGTCGAGGCGGTCGCCGCCCGCATCGACCGGGGCGTCGACCCCGAGCAGATCCTGGTCCTGACCTTCAGCCGCAAGGCCGCCGCCGAGCTGCGCAGCCGGATCACCGCCCGGGTGGCCCGCACCATCCGCGAGCCGCTGGCCCGGACCTTCCACTCCTACGCCTACGGGGTGCTGCGCCGGGCGGCGCTGCTGCGCGGCGAGGCACCGCCGCGGCTGCTGACCGCCGCCGAGCAGGACGCCGTCGTCGCCGAGCTGCTGCGCGGTGACCTCGCCGAGGAGGGCGCGGTCCGCTGGCCGGAGTCGCTCACCCCGGCGCTGACCACCGCGGGGTTCCGCACCGAGCTGCGCGAGCTGCTGCTGCGCGCGACCGAGCGGGGGATCGGCGCCGACGTGCTGGAGGCGTGGGGCCGCGAGCTCGGCCACGACGCGTGGGTGCACGCGGCCGCGTTCCAGGAGCAGTACGAGGCGGTCACCGCGTTCTCCACCGCCGGCCGCGGTGACGCCTCCGGGTACGACCCGGCCGAGCTCGTGCGAGCCGCCATCGCCGAGCTGGCGGGCGACCCGGAGCTCCTGCGCCAGGAGCGCGAGCGCGCCCGCTGGCTGTTCGTCGACGAGTACCAGGACACCGACCCCGCGCAGGTCGAGCTGCTCGAGCTGCTCGCCGGCGGCGGGGGCGACTTGGTCGTCGTCGGCGACCCGGACCAGGCCATCTACGCGTTCCGCGGTGCCGAGCCCCGGGGCATCGTCGAGTTCCCCGAGCGCTTCCGGCACGCAGACGGCCGGCCCGCCGACCGGCGCTCGCTGGGGGTGTGCCGCCGCTCGGGTGCCGAGCTGCTGGCGATCAGCCGGCGGGTCGCCGACGGGCTGCCCGGCCCGTGGGAGCACCGCCGGCTGGCGGCGGTCGAGGGCGCCGGGGCCGGCACCGCCGAGGTGCACGTCTTCGGGTCGACGGCGATCGAGGCCGCCTACGTCGCCGACACCCTGCGCCGGGCCCACCTGCTCGACGGCGTCGCCTGGTCGGAGATGGCCGTCGTGGTGCGGACGGCGCTCGCGCTGGGTCCGCTGCGCCGCGCGCTGACCTCGGCCGGGGTGCCGGTCGCGGTCTCCGCCGACGACCTCCCGCTGCACGCGCAGCCGGCGGTGGCGCCCTTCCTCGGGGTGCTCAGCGTGCTGCTGCCCCGGCCGGGCGGCGCCGCGGACGAGCTCCCGCTCGACGAGCCCGCCGCCGAGGCGCTCCTCGCCTCGCCGCTGGGAGGGGCCACGGTGCTCGACCTGCGCCGGCTGCGCCGGGCGGTGCGCATCGCCCTGGCCCGGCAGGGGATCGACGCCGCCGAGCGGGGTGCGCCGCTGGCCACGGTGCTCACCGACGAGTTCCTGCTGGCCGAGCTGCCCGAGCACGTCGCGCGGCCGGCCGCCCGGGTCTCCGGGGTGCTGGGGGCGGGCCGCGCCGCCCTGGCCACCGGCGGCACCGCGGAGGACGTGCTGTGGGCGATGTGGCAGCGCAGCGGCCTCGCCGGCACGTGGTCCCGGGCCAGCGCCGCCGGAGGGGCCGCCGGCGCCGGCGCCGACCGTGACCTGGACGCGGTCGTCGCGCTGTTCGACGCCGCCGCGGGCTTCGTCGACCGGCTGCCCTCGGCGGACGTGCGGGCCTTCGTCGAGCACCTCGCCGCGCAGGAGCTGCCCGGCGACACCGGCGCCGCCCGGGCGGCCACCGACGCCGTGCGCGTCCTCACCGCGCACGCCAGCAAGGGGCTGGAGTGGGACGTCGTCTGCGTCGCCGGCGTGCAGGAGGGGCTGTGGCCCGACCTGCGCGACCGCGGCTCGCTGCTGGGCACCGAGCAGCTGGTGGAGCGGGCCGCCGGAATCGACGGCACGTCCGTCGACCGGCGGACGCTGGCGCTGGCCGAGGAGCGGCGGCTGTTCTACGTCGCCTGCACCCGCGCCCGCCGCCGGCTGGTGGTCACCGCCGTCGAGGGTGCGCTCGACGGCGCCGACGCGGGCGCGACCGCCTCGCGCTTCCTCGACCTCGTGGCCACGCCGCCCGAGGACGGCCGCCCGCTGACCCCGCTGCCCCGGTCGCTCACGCTGCCGGCGCTGGTCGCCGAGCTGCGCCGGGCGGTCACCGACCCGCACACCCCGCCGGCCCGCCGCTCGACCGCCGCCGCGGTGCTGCGCCGGCTCGCCGACGAGGGCGTGCCCGGGGCCTCGCCGCGGGACTGGTGGGGACTCGCGCCGCTGTCCGACGACGCGCCGCTGGTGCCCGAGGAGCTGACCGTGCGGGTCCGCCCCTCGGCCATCGAGACCTTCCAGCGCTGCCCGCTGCGCTGGGTGCTCGGCGCGGTGGGCGCGGAGGCCTCGCCCGACGCCACCCGCACGGTCGGGTCCGCGGTGCACGCGGTGGCGCAGCGGGTGGCCGACGGCCTGCCGCCGGCCGAGGCGGTGCCGGCGCTGGCGGCCGAGCTGGACCTGCTCGACCTCGGGCCCGGGTGGTCCGACCAGCGGCAGCGGGTGGCCGCGCACGAGATGCTCGACCGGTTCCTGCACTGGCACGCCGCCAACCGCCGCGAGCTGCTGGCCGCCGAGGCCGACTTCGACGTCGTCCTGGGCCGGGCCCGCATCCGCGGCCAGGTCGACCGCCTCGAGCGCGATGCCGAGGGGCGGCTGGTCGTCGTCGACCTCAAGACCGGCAAGAGCGCGCCCCGGGAGATCGAGACCCACGGCCAGCTCGCCGCTTACCAGGTCGCGATCGCCGCCGGGGCCTTCGGCGAGCACGGCAGCGACCCGGGCGGCGCGGCCCTGCTGCAGGTGGGCACCGGCGCCAAGGCCAAGGAGCAGCACCAGGAGCCGCTGCCGGCCGGCGTCCCCGTGGAGCAGACCTGGGCCGGTGAGCTGCTGGCCGAGGTGGGGGAGGGCATGGGCGCGGCCACCTTCGAGGTGCGCACCGGCAGCCACTGCTCCCGCTGTCCGGCCCGGCGCAACTGCCCCCTGCAGGAGCGCGGCCGGCAGGTGACGGCATGAGCCCCCGGCAGACCGCGACCGAGGACCAGCTGTCCTTCGACGACCTGTTCGGCGGCGCCCCCGAGCCGGCTCCCCCACCCCGCCGCGTGCTCTCCCCGGCCGAGGTCGCCGCGCGCTGTGGCCTGTCCTACGCGCCGTCGACGGAGCAGGCCCACGTGGTCGCCGCTCCCGCCGACCGGCCGCTGGTGGTCGTCGCCGGCGCCGGCTCGGGCAAGACCGAGACCATGGCCGCGCGGGTGTCGTGGCTGGTCGCCAACCGGGTGGTCGAGCCCGAGGCGATCCTCGGGCTGACGTTCACCCGCAAGGCCGCCAGCGAGCTCAACGAGCGCATCCGGATGCGGCTGAGCGCCCTGGCCCGGCACCCGGAGACCGAGCCGGAGCTGCGCGAGCGCCTGGCGATCGCCATGCCCACCGTGTCGACCTACCACGGCTACGCCGCCGCGCTGGTCGCCGAGCACGGCCTGCGGATCGGGGTCGAGCCCGGCGCCGGGGTGCTGGGTCCCGCCATGTGCTGGGGCCAGGCCGCCACCGTGGTCACCGGCTACACCGGCGACATGGACGACGTCCCGCTCGGGCTGGTCTCGACCGTCGAGGACGTGCTGGCGCTGGCCGCCGAGCTCGGCGAGCACGACGTCACCCCGGCCGCCCTGCGCGCCTGGACCACGAAGCTCGAGCACCAGGTCGCCGGCTACCCCGACGCCCCGCGCAAGAAGGGGCCCTACGCGCCGGTGCTGGAGATGCTCACCCGGCAGCGGGCGCGCGTGGCGCTGCTGCCGCTGGTCGAGGCGTTCGAGGCCCGCAAGCGCGCGGCCGGCGCGATCGACTACGCCGACCAGGTCAGCCACGCCGCGCGCATCGCCGTCGCCGCGGCGGAGGTCGGCCGCCGCGAGCGGGCCCGCTGGCAGGTCGTGCTGCTCGACGAGTACCAGGACACCAGCGTCGGCCAGCTGCGGATGCTCGAGGCGCTCTTCGGCCGCGCCACCGGCCACCCCGTGCTGGCCGTCGGCGACCCGCGGCAGTCGATCTACGGCTGGCGCGGGGCGTCGGCCGGCACCATCGAGCGCTTCGCCCGCACCTTCCCCGGCAGCCGGGGCAAGCCGGCCGAGCGGCTCACCCTGGCCACCAGCTGGCGCAACGACGAGTCGGTCCTCGCCATCGCCAACGCCGTCTCCGGCCTCCTCCCGCCCCCGCCGCAGGAGCTGCCCGACCTCGCGCCGGCGCCCACCGCGGGTCGCGGGGCGGTCACCGTCGGGCTGTACGAGACCGTCGCCGACGAGAACGCGGCGCTCGCCGACCGGCTCGCCGCCTGCTGGCACGGCACGGATCCGCAGTTCTCGGCGGCGCCCCTCCCGGCCGGCGGCCCCGCCCGCCGGCCGACCGTCGCCGTCCTCGTCCGCACACGCAAGCAGCTGGCCGCCATCGCCGCGGCGCTGCGCGAGCGCGACCTGCCCGTCGAGATCGTCGGTCTGGGCGGGCTGCTCGAGGTGCCCGAGGTGTCCGACGTCGTCGCCACGCTGACCGTGCTCGTCGACCCCACCGCCGGTGACGCCCTCGGCCGGCTGTTGACCGGTGCCCGCTGGCGGATCGGCCCCCGCGACCTCGCCGCGCTGGAGGCCCGCGCCCGCGCCCTGGTGCACGCCCGCCGTCCGGAGCGTCCGGCCGCCGACGGTGCGACTGCCGAGGCCCCGACCGAGCGGGGCAGCATCGTCGAGGCGCTCGACGACCTCGGCGACGCCGCGGAGTACTCCGCGGCGGCCTGGCGGCGGCTGCGCCGGCTGTCGGCGGAGCTGCACCGGCTGCGCGGCCGGCTGGGCGACTCCCTGCCCGACCTGGTGGACGAGGTCGCCCGCACCCTGGGTCTGGAGACGGAGCTGGCCAGCGCGCCCGGCGTCAGCCCCGCCGGCGCGCGGGCCCACCTCGACGCGCTGCACGCCGTCGCCGCGGAGTTCACCGAGCTGGCCGAGCTGCCGTCCCTGCCGGCGTTCCTCGGGTACCTCCGGGACGCCGAGGAGCGCGAGCGCGGCCTGGAGCCGGGCGAGGTCGCGGTCAACCCCGAGGCCGTCCAGCTGCTCACCGGGCACTCGGCGAAGGGCCTGGAGTGGGACGTCGTCGCCGTCCCCGGCATGACCGCCGACCAGTTCCCCGCCCGCACCGACAGCAGCGACTCCTGGGTCAAGGACCCGGGCGCCATCCCGGTCGACCTGCGGCTCACCGACCGCGAGGAGCTGCCCCGGCTGAGGCTCCCCGTGCCCGGCTCCGGGGACCAGGCCGTGGTGCGGGCCGCGCTCGAGGACTACGTGGCCGAGTGGAAGGAGTTCGGCCGCGCCGAGGAGATCCGGATCGGCTACGTCGCGGTCACCCGCGCCCGCCACCTGCTGCTGTGCTCGGGGAGCTGGTGGCGCGACGGCGTGAAGCCCTGCGGCCCCTCCGTGCTGCTGGACACCGCCCGCCGGGCCTGCGCCGCCGGCGCCGGGGTCGTCGTGCACTGGGCCGGGCCGCCCGCCGACGGCGCGACCAACCCCGCGCTGGCGGAGTGGCCGGTCGGCGTGTGGCCGGCCGACCCGCTCTCCGAGCCGCGCCGTCGTGCGCTCACCGCCGCCGCCGAACTGGTCGAGGCCTCCGCGCCGCACCCGCTGGACAGCGAGGGGTCGGGCGGGGCGCGGCTCGGCACGGACGACGACCTGGTGGACTCCTGGGTGCGCGACGCCGACCTGCTGCTGCGCGAGCGGGCGCGTACCGAGCGCCCATCGGTCGAGGTGGCGCTGCCCTCCCACCTGTCGGTCTCGGCGCTGGTGACGCTGCGCCGCGACCCCGCCGAGCTGGCCCGCCGCCTGCGCCGGCCGATGCCCGCCGCGCCGGCACCGCAGGCCCGCCGGGGCACCGCCTTCCACGCCTGGCTGGAGGAACGGTTCGGCGCCTCCCGGCTGCTCGACCTCGACGAGCTGCCCGGCTCCGGCGACGAGCTGGCGGTGCCCGACAGCTCGCTGGCCGACCTGCAGGAGGCGTTCCTGGCCGGCGAGTGGGCCGACCGGCAGCCGGTGGAGGTCGAGGTCCCGTTCGAGACGCCGCTCGGGCCGCTGACGCTGCGCGGCCGCATCGACGCCGTCTTCGCCGACGAGGACGGCAACTACGAGGTCATCGACTGGAAGACCGGCCCGCCGCCGAAGGGCGCCGAGCTCGCGGCGGCCGGCGTGCAGCTGGCCGCCTACCGGCTGGGCTGGGCGCGGCTGACCGGCGTGCCCGTGGAGCGGGTCAGCGCGGGCTTCCACCACGTCGCGGCGCAGCTCACCCTGCGCCCCGTCGACCTGCTCGACGAGGCGGGCCTCCTCGCGCTGGTCAGCGGCACGGCCTGATGCGCATCCGGGACGCCGTCGAGGCCGACCTGCCGGCCATCGTCGCGATGTACGCCGACGACGAGCTGGGCGCCACGCGCGAGTCGCCGGCCGACCCGCTGCCCGAGGAGTACCGGCACGCCTTCGCCGAGCTGCGGGACGACCCGCGGCATCGGCTGGTGGTCGCCGAGGTCGAGGCCGGCGGGCTCGTCGCCACCCTCCAGCTGTCCTACGTGCCGCACCTCGTCCGCCGGGGCGGCGAGCGGGCGCAGATCGAGGCGGTCCGGGTGGCGGCCGGCCACCGGGGGAACGGTGTGGGCCGGCAGCTGCTCACCTGGGCGGTGGACCAGGCCCAAGCCCGAGGCTGCGTCCTCGTGCAGCTCACCACGGACGCCTCGCGCCCCGGCGCCCGCCGCTTCTACGAGGGGCTCGGCTTCACCGCCGGCCACGTCGGCATGAAGCTGCCGCTGCGCTGACGAGGGCGCTCGCCCTGCCGTCAGCCGGCCGGCGACGTCCCGTACCGGCGGACGTCGGCACCCGAGGGAGACCGGAGTGCCGCCTCCTCCGTGAGCCCCAGCGTGCGGGCGACGGCCAGGGACGCCGCGTTCTCGGCGTGGATCATCGCGACGACGTGCGGCAGGCCCCGGCTCCGGGCCAGCTCGAGGACCTGACGTCCCGCCGCCGTCGCGTACCCCTGCCCCCAGGAGTCCCGGCCCAGCCGCCAGCCGATCTCCAGGGCCCCGGTGGGACCCCACTGCGCCCGCCACGGCTGGATGCCGGTGAACCCGACGACGCGGTCGTCGACGAGCACCGAGAACAGGCACAGCCCCGTGGTGGCGGCGAGCTGCTGCTGCCGTTGCACGAAGGCCGCGTACCACTCCCGCGGGCGCACCTCGCCCGTCCCGACGTGGCGCATCACCGCCGGGTCGTCGAAGAGGGCGGCCCAGGCGTCCGCGTCCTCGTCCGTGGGGACGCGCAGCCGCACGCTCACGTCGACGCGATGCGGTCCAGGATCGCGCGGGCCAGCTCCTCCGGTGCCTGCTCGGGGATCCAGTGGCTCACCCCGGGCAGCTCCACGAAGCGGTAGTCGGCGGTCACGTGCGCCGCGCAGCCCTCGGCTGCAGTGCGGCCGATCGCGACGTCGGCGTCGCTCCACACGTAGGTCGTCGGCACCGCGACGTCGTCCACCGGCGTCGACGAGCTCATCGCCCGGTACCAGTTCAGCGCCGCGGTCAGCGCGCCCGGCGCGGACAGCACCGACACGTACTCGTCGACCGCCTCTTCCGGAACCACCCCGCCGAACATCCGGCGCAGCCGGCGGGCGTCGTCGGCCAGCAGCACCTCCTCGGCCTTGCCTGCCTGCCAGAACAGCCGGATGTAGGCCGAGCGCTCCTGCTGCTCGGGGTCGCTGCGGTAGGCCGCGGTGAACGCGGTCGGGTGCGGTACCGAGACCGCGGTCAGCGACCGGACACGGTCGCCGTGCCAGGCGGCCAGCGCCCACGCCGCGTTCGCCCCCCAGTCGTGCCCGACGACGTCGGCGACCGGCGCGTCCAGCGCGGTCATCAGGTCGGCGGTGATCTGGGCGAGGTTGGTCATCGCATAGGCCTCGACCTCGGCCGGCCGGGCGCCGGGGGAGTAGCCCAGCTGGTCGACGGCGTAGGTGCGCAGGCCGGCGGAGGCCAGCAGCGGCGTCACCGCGGCCCACGACAGCGACGTCTCCGGGAAGCCGTGCAGCAGCAGCACCGGCCGGCCGTCCTCCGGGCCGTCGGCCCGGACGTCGAAGGTGAGGTCGCCGACGTCCACGCGCTGCAG
The DNA here is from genome assembly GCF_019799905.1 of Trujillonella endophytica. GTDB lineage: Bacteria > Actinomycetota > Actinomycetes > Mycobacteriales > Geodermatophilaceae > Trujillonella > Trujillonella endophyticus_A. The sequence continues at coordinate 1,086,253 of NZ_JABGCI010000001.1, forward strand.
GCCTGCGGTCATGCCCGAACGCTAGCGGGAGCGCCCCGTTACCGTCGGGGCGTGACGAGCCCCGAACGTGCGTTCGTGCACGCCCATCTCGACGAGCTGCACGCCGATCTCGACGCCTGGCTGCGCATCCCCTCCATCTCCGCCGACCCCGCGCACGCGCCCGACGTCGCGCGCAGCGCCGAGTGGCTGGTCGAGGCGCTGCGCCGCACCGGCTTCCCGACGGTGGAGGTCTGGCCCACCCCGGGTGCGCCGGCCGTCTACGGCGAGTGGCCCTCCGCCGACGCGGGCGCCCCGGTGGCGCTCGTCTACGGCCACCACGACGTCCAGCCGGTGGACCCGGTCGAGCTGTGGCAGCACCCGCCGTTCGAGCCCACCCTCGTCGAGGGCGCGGACGGGCCGGAGCTGCACGCCCGCGGTGCCATCGACGACAAGGGCAACGTCGCGTTCCACCTGCTCGGCATCCGCGCCCACCTGGCCGCGACCGGCCGCGACACCCCGGCCGTGACCGTGAAGCTGCTCATCGAGGGCGAGGAGGAGTCCGGCTCGCCGCACTTCGCCGACCTCCTGCGCGAGCGCGCCGACCGGCTGGCCTGCGACGTCGTCGTCGTCAGCGACACCGGCATGGTCGCCCCCGACGTGCCCAGCGCCGTCGTCGGCATGCGCGGCCTGGCCGACGCCGAGATCACCCTGCGCGGGCCCGCGGTCGACCTGCACTCGGGCTCCTTCGGTGGCGGCGTGCCCAACCCGCTGCACGCGATGGCGTCGCTGCTCGCGGCGCTGCACGACGAGCACGGCCGGGTCACGCTGCCGGGCTTCTACGACGCCGTCCGCCCGCTGTCCGACCGCGAGCGCGAACTCATGTCGCGGGTGCCCTTCGACGAGCAGGCCTGGCTCGCCGGACCCGCCGCCTCGCGGGCCACCGCCGGAGAGGCGGGGTTCAGCACGCTGGAGCGGATCGGCGCCCGCCCGACCGCGGAGGTCAACGGCATGTGGGGCGGCTACACCGGCCCCGGCCACAAGACGATCATCCCGGCCGAGGCGCACGCCAAGCTCACCTTCCGGCTGGTCGCCGACCAGCGCCCGGAGGACGTCGCCGCGCAGGTCCGCGCCTGGGTCGAGCAGCACCTGCCCGAGGGGATCGAGGCCGAGGTGCACACCCCGCCGGGCGGGGTCTCGCCGTGCGCCAGCGACCTGGACTCCCCGGCCATGGCCGCGCTGCTGGCCGCCATCGCGCGGGCCTTCGACACCGAGCCCGGGGCGGTGCTGTTCACCCGCGAGGGCGGCAGCGGTCCCGAGGCCGACCTGGTCGACGTCCTCGGCGCGCCGCTGCTCTTCCTCGGCGCCGGCCTGCCCACCGACCGCATCCACTCGCCGAACGAACGGGTCCTGCTGCCGATGCTGCACCGCGGCGCCGAGGCCGCCGCGCACCTGTGGCGGGAGCTCGCCACGGTGCCGCGCCGGTGAGCACCCCGCAGGACGGCCACTCGCAGGGGCCCGCCGCGAGCTCGCGAGCGGTGGGGGGCGAGGGGTCGTTCGACTTCGGCCCCTACCGCGTCCTCGGCGTGATCGGCCGGGGCGGCATGGGCCAGGTGCTGCGCGCGCACGACGCCGAGCACCAGCGCGACGTCGCCCTCAAGCTGCTGCCCGCGCAGTGGGCCGCCGACGAGCACTACCGCGAGCGGTTCCGCCGGGAGGCGCAGATCGCCGCCCGGCTCAACGAGCCGCACGTCGTGCCCATCCACCGCTACGGCGAGATCGACGGGCAGCTGTTCCTCGACATGCGGCTGGTCGAGGGCGAGGACCTGGGCTCGCTGCTGCACCGCTCCGGCCCGCTGGCCCCGGCCCGCGCGGTGGACGTCGTCGGCCAGGTCGCCCGCGCGCTGGACGCCGCCCACGCCGGCGGTCTGGTGCACCGGGACGTGAAGCCGTCCAACGTGCTGCTGGTCGGCCGCGCCGACGGCGGGGACCTCGCCGGCTCCGCGCCCGGGGAGGACTTCGCCTACATCGCGGACTTCGGCATCGCCCGGGTCGCCGACGAGACCACCGGACCCGGCCTCACCGGCACCGGGCTGGCCATCGGCAGCACCGAGTACATGGCGCCCGAGCGGTTCAGCCGGATGCCGCTGGACGGCCGCGCCGACGTCTACTCGCTGGCCTGCGTGCTGTTCGAGGTGCTCACCGGCCGCCGTCCGTTCGCCCCCGGCGACCCGATGGGCCTGATGTACGCCCACCTGCACGAGGAGCCGCCGCCGCCGTCGTCCGTGCGCCCGGGACTCCCGCCGGCCCTCGACCCGGTCGTGCTCCGGGGGCTGGCCAAGGACCGCGACCAGCGCTGGCCGACCGCCGGGGCCATGGCCGCCGCCGCCCGGGAGGCGCTGGCCGGCAGCGGGGTGCCCGTCCCACGGCCGGACGACGACCGCACCACCGTCAGGCCGGTCCCCGGCGACGACCGCCCGGCGACCCGCCGGCAGCCGGGAGCCGGCGCACCACCGACCGTCGTCGGGGCCGTCGCCCCGGGCGGGCCCGCGCCGGCGCGGGGGCGGAGCCGGTTGCCGTGGGCGCTCGTCGCCCTGCTCACCGCGGCGGTCCTCGCGCTCGCCGTCCTCGCGGTGGTCCTGGACCGGCAGGCCGACTCGGCCGAGGACGGCGTCGAGGCCACGGCGGACCGGCTGGTCGCCCTCGCCCTGCCGGGCGACCTCACGTCGGACGACTGCACCCCCGAGACCCCCGAGGACGGCGAGCTGCGCCGTCTGTCGTGTCCCGACGGGTCGCCGGACGCCACGCTGCCCGCCGTCACCTTCACCGTGCTCGACGACGGGGCGGCGGCGGACCAGGTCGCCGCGGTGGTCGACCGCGAGGGCCTGGGCGAGCTCGAGCGCCTCTCCGACTGCGGGTCGGAGGACACGCCCGCCGGCTGGTTCGAGGTCAGCGACTCCCAGGAGACCGTCTACGGCACCGTCGCCTGCTACGTCGACGAGGAGAGCAACGACGCGGTGCTGACCTGGTCCTGGAACGACCTCGGCGTCCGCGGGGAGGTCGTGGTGGGCAACGGCGGCGTCGACGACATCGACGGGCTCGCCACCTGGTGGGTCGGCAACGCCGACCGCGGCTTCTGACGTCCTAATCTGACCCCGTGACCGGACCTGGCGAGCCCGCTGTGCCCGCGGGCTGGTACCCCGACCCCGACGGCGCGCCCGCCATGGTGCGCTGGTGGAACGGCCTGAGCTGGTCCGACGTCACCACGCCGGCCGGCCCGGGGATCGCGGTGCAGTCCGCCCCGGGCGCCGGTCCGGTGCTCGCGCCGGCCCGGCCGGTCACCTACGAGCCGGTGGGCGCCCCGTCGCGGCCACCGAACGGACGGCTGGCCTGGGGGATCGGGCTGGGCGTGCTCGGTCTGGTGCTCGTCGTCGTCCTCGCGCTGCTCGTCGGCAAGGGCGGCGGGGGCGACCCGGGGGAGGCCTCGCGCACCGACGACCCCCCGATCGCCTCCGGCCAGACGTTCCCGCCGGGCACGGTGCGGATCCTCGACGATGCCGCGGGCATCGCCTACCCGTTCCTCGGCGACGGCTGGTTCGAGTACGACCTCTTCCCGATGTCGGAGACCTCGGAGACGGCCGGGCAGTACTTCGTCACCCAGGAGCAGGTGCCCTCGGGCGGCAACTTCATCGCCCAGTGCACCTCCGGCCCGCTCGCGCCGGAGTTCGGCTACGCCGGACCCAGCAGCCTCGCGGCCACCCTCGAGCAGGTGGTCGACAGCGCGCGGATCAGCTACTACCCGGCGCCCAACGAGCAGGAGATCCGCCGGAACGAGGCGCTGACCGTCGACGGCGCCCCCGCGCACCTGATCGAGTTCCAGCTCAGCTGGGACGTCGAGGGGTACGAGGCCTCGGGCGAACGGGCGGCCCTGCTGCTGATCGACGTCGGCCGCGAGCAGCCGGCCCTGCTCTACCTGTCGATCCCCAACACCCACGCCGAGCTGTACGGCGTCATCGACCGGGTCATCAGCTCCGTCGACGTGCTCTGACACCCGTGCCCTGACACTGCATTCCCCTCAGATCTCCTCCCTCACCGCCGCGTGTCCTCCCTCACCGCGGGCCGTGAGGGTGGACACGCCACGATCAGGTGACCTGATCCCAGCCGGTCCTCCGCGCGGCAGGGGGTCGGCCTGCGCGGCTAGGGTCGTGACGTGACAGCAGCTGGGGCCGACCTGACCATCCGGCACCCGGTGGAGCGCTTCCGCCTCGACAACGGCCTGCGGGTCGTCGTGGCGCCCGACCGCAGCGTGCCGGTCGTGGCCGTGACCGTCTTCTACGACGTCGGGATGCGCAACGAGCCCGAGGGCCGCACCGGATTCGCCCACCTCTTCGAGCACCTGATGTTCCAGGGCTCGGCGCACGTCCCGAAGATGGAGCACGCCCGGCTGGTCCAGGCCGCCGGCGGCACCTTCAACGGGTCGACGCACCAGGACTACACGAACTACTACGAGGCGCTGCCCTCCGAGGCGCTGGAGCGCGCGCTGTTCCTCGAGGCCGACCGCATGGCCGCGCCGGCGATCACCGCCGAGAACCTCCGCAACCAGATCGACGTGGTCAAGGAGGAGATCCGGGTCAACGTGCTCAACCGGCCCTACGGCGCCTTCCCCTGGCTGCAGCTGCCCACGGTCGCGTTCGAGAGCTTCGCCAACACCCACGACGGCTACGGCTCCTTCGTCGACCTGGAGTCCTCCACCGTCGACGACGCCGCCGACTTCTTCCACAAGTACTACGCGCCCGGCAACGCGGTGCTGTGCATCGGTGGTGACCTCGACGTCGCCGAGACCGAGCGGCTGGTCCAGCGCTGGTTCGGCGCCGTCGAGGCCCGCGACGTCCCGCCGACCGTGCCCACCGGCGAGGCCTCGCCGACCACGGTGCGCTCCGCCGTCGTCGAGGACCGGCTGGCCCCCGCGCCCGCGGTCGCCCTCGGCTGGCGGGTGCCCGACCCGGTCGGCGACCTCGACACCTACCTGGGCACGGTGCTGCTCGCCGAGCTGCTGAGCGAGGGCGACGCCTCCCGCCTCGAGCGCCGGCTGGTGCACGACGACCAGCTGGCCGTCGCCCAGAGCAGCTACGTGGGGCTGTTCGGCGACCCGTTCGACGTCCGCGACGCCACGCTGCTGACCGCCCAGGTGCACCACCCCGCCGCCGTCCCGGTCGAGGCGGTCGTCGGCGCGGTGCACGAGGAGATCGCGAAGGTCGCCGAGCAGGGCGTCGAGCCCGAGGAGCTGACCCGGGTGCAGGCCCGCGCCGAGGCGCAGCTGCTGCAGCAGGCCGACAGCGTCCTCGGCCGCACGCTCGGCTTCGCCGCCGCCGAGCTGGTGCACGGTCGCGCCGAGCTGGCCGGTGAGCTCGCCGCCCGCCTGGCCACCGTGACGCCGGAACAGGTGCAGGCCGCCGCCCGGGGCCTCGATCCCGGCACGGTCGCGGTCCTCGAGCTCAAGGCCACGGGAGGACGTCGATGAGCGCGCCGGTGCTGGACCTCGACCTCGTCCCGCCGCTGGGTGAGCCCCGCCCGCAGCCCGAGCTCGCGGTCACCGAGCAGACCCTCCCGAACGGGCTGCGCGTCGTCGTCGTCCCGCGCCCCGGCGTGCCGCTGGTCGAGCTGCGCCTGCGGGTCCCCTTCGCCGCCGGGACGGCGCGCGCCGCGGCCCAGCACGCCGCCCGCGCCTCGGTGCTGGCCGGCGCGGTCCTGCTGGGCACCGAGCAGCACGACCAGACGCAGATCGCCCAGCTGGTGCAGGCCCACGGCGGCGAGCTCGCGGTGTCCACCGACCCCGACCGGGTGCTGTTCTCCACGACGCTGCTGACCGAGGGGCTGGCGCCGGTCCTCGGCGTCCTCGCCGAGGTGCTCACCTCGGCCACCTATCCGAACGCACAGGTCGTGGCCGAGGGCGCGCGCGTCGCCGAGCGGATCGGGATCGCCCGCTCCCAGCCCGGCGTCATCGCCCGAACCGCGCTGGCCGAGCGTCGCTACGGCGCCCACCCCTACGCGCTCCAGCTCCCCGCGGCGGAGCAGGTGGCGCTGGTCCGGGCCGCCGCGCTGCGCAAGCTGCACCGCGACCGGGTCGTCCCGGCCGGCAGCACGCTGGTGCTCGTCGGTGACCTCGACCCCGCCGCGGCCGTCGACGCCGCCGCCACCGCCCTGGCCGGGTGGACCGGCGAGGGCAGCGCGGTCGTCGCCCCGCCGGTCACCGAGCAGCAACCCGGCGCCCTCCAGGTCGTCGACCGGCCGGGCGCCGTCCAGTCGAACGTGCGCCTGGGCGGGCCGGCCCCGCGCCGCACCGACGGCGACCTGGCCGCCGTCCGGCTGGCCAACATGGTCTTCGGCGGCTACTTCTCCTCACGGCTGGTGGAGAACATCCGCGAGCGCCGCGGCTACACCTACAGCCCGCGGAGCTCGGTGGACCACCTGGCGGCGGCGTCGTCGTTCCTCGTCGAGGCCGACGTCGCCACCGAGGTGACCGGCCCGGCGTTGCTGGAGACGCTCTACGAGCTGGGCCGGATGGCGCTGCTTCCGGTGACCGAGGCCGAGCTCGACGGGGCGCGCCGGTACGTGCTGGGCAGCATGGCGCTGTCCACGGCCACGCACGCCGGCCTCGCCAGCACCGTCTCGGCCCTGCTGGGCGCGGGGCTGGCGCCGGAGTGGCTGGGCGAGCACCAGCGCGCCCTGGCCGCGGTCACCGTGGACGAGGTGCAGGAGGCCGCCCGCCGGTACCTGGCGCCCGACGCGCTCACCGCGGTGGTCGTGGGCGACGCCTCGGTCGTCGCCGAGCCGCTGCGGACGCTCGGCCCGGTGGAGGTCACCGCCACGGACGAACCGGCGGCGGACGGCGAGTGAGCGTCCCCGAGGGCGGGAGCACCCCGGCGGACAACCCCACGCCCGACGCCGCGCCGCCGGATGCATGGGGCGACGACAGCCGGTCCACCACCGGCCTCGTGCCGGTGCTCTCCCGCTCCGCCCACGACCGCGCGCACCTGTCCCGGTCGCTGCCCGACCCCGCGGGCGGGCGTCCGGTCCGGGTGCTCACGGTCGACCCGCGCGGCGCCGTCCCGGTGCGCCGGACGCCGTCGGGCCCGCAGCTGGTGTGGGACGAGCAGCCGACCCTGCCGGCGGGCTCGATCTACCTGGGCGAGGCCGACGGGGTCCCCTTCGCCGCGCTGCGCGGTGAGCGCGCGCTGACCGTGAACGGCCGGGACGTCGACGGCTGGCACGACCTGCGCGAGCTCGGCGCCGACCTCGACGACCTCGACGCCGGGCTGCTCGCGCAGGCGATCGGGATCCTCGAGTGGCACGCCCGGGCGCGGTTCAGCCCGCTCTCCGGCGCACCGACCACCATCGAGAGGGCCGGCTGGGTGCAGCGCGACCCGGTCACCGGCGCCGAGCTGTTCCCGCGCACCGACCCCGCCGTGATCATGCTCGTCCACGACGGCGGGGACCGCTGCGTGCTCGGCCGCCAGGCGGTCTGGCCGCCCGGCCGCTTCTCCGTCCTCGCCGGGTTCGTCGAGCCCGGGGAGTCGGCCGAGGCCGCAGTGGTGCGGGAGGTGTTCGAGGAGGTCGGCGTCCACGTGACCGACGTCCGCTACGTCGCCAGCCAGCCCTGGCCGTTCCCGCAGTCGCTGATGCTGGGCTTCACCGCCCGGCTCGACGGCGATCCCACGCTGCGGCTGGACCCGACGGAGATCGAGGAGGCCCGCTGGTTCACCCGCGACGAGCTCCGCTCCGGGGACGGCCCCCGGGCGCTGCCGCCGCCGGTGTCCATCGCGCGGAACATCATCGACCGCTGGGTGGCCGGCGACATCTAGGCCGGTGACGTCCGGGCCGGCGACGGCGTCAGGCCACGGCGGTCCCCTCGAGCTCGACCAGCTGGCCCGGGATCGCCAGCCGGGTCACCCCCAGCACGGTGGTGGCCGGGGCCACCCCGGCGGCCCCCAGCCGCGACGCCAGCACGCCGTGGTGCTGGACGAGCAGGTCCACGTCGGTCGTGTAGACGGTGAGCCGGACGAGGTCCGCGAGAGACATGCCGGCCTCGCCGAGCACGGCCTCCAGGTTGTCGAGGCTCAGGGCCACCTGTGCCGCCATGTCCCCGTCGTGCCGGGTCTGCCGTCGGCGCTCATCGCGGTCTGCCCGGAGCAGTACAGCGTGCGCGTGTGCCCGGAGACGACCTCCCCCTGGTTGAACCCCATCGCCACCGACCACGTCACCGGGTTGACCGCCGTTCGTTCCGGCGCTGGCCCCGCAGTGGCTGCGCTCCGCCCTGCGCGACCGCGCCGCCGCGATCGTCGGCTGCCACGGCGAGCCGTCCTGAGCGGTCCCCGCCGGCTCCTCGCGACGGATCAGGCGAAGCGGCCCTGCAGCACGAGCGCCGGGTGGTCGGCGGAGTCGGCGAGCACCACGGCGTCGGCCAGCGACACCGGGTCGACCTCGTCGTCGTACCGGTCGAACGCCGGCAGCTGCCAGGCGTCCCCGGCCGGCGTCCGGCGGTTCCGGGCCGCGGGGGCCACCCGCAGGTGGACGACGACGTCGAACGCCAGGCCCACCCCCTGCAGCAGCGCCCCGGCCACGAGGACGACGCCGCCCGGCGGCATCGGCCGGCGCGGCACCCGGGCCGCCCGGTCGCGCTCGAGGTCCCACAGCACCGGGAGGTACTCGCCGCTGCCGCCCGGCCCGAGCGGGTCGAGCACCTCGCGGGCCAGCGCGCCGGTGTCCAGCCAGTCGGTGTAGCGGGCGTCGGGGTCGGTGCGGCCGTGCTCCAGCCGCAGGGACGCCGGCCGGAAGAACCCGGACGCGGGGACGACGGTGGCGGGGTGGCCGAGGACGGGCAGCAGGTCGGCGACCGCGGTGGCCAGCGCGACCGGGTCGGCGACGTCCGGGCCGTCCACGGCGACGCGCAGTGCGGTGGCACCCGGCTCCGCGGGGAGCGCGGCGAGGAGCCCGGCCAGTCGCTCGGCGAGCCCCTCGGGGGTGAGCGGCTCCGGCCGGGTCAGGACCGGCGGCCGTCCGCCGCGACGACGGCGCCCGAGCGGGTACGGGCCCGACGTCCGCCGCGCGGCGCCGGAGGCAGCGGGACGTCGACGGGCGGGTGGGCCCCGGCGGCCGGCGGGGCGGCGCGCGGAGTCGTCAGCGGCACCTCGGGGCACTCCTCGAGCGGGGCCAGCACGGCGCGGGCGAGCTCGTGCACCGGCCGCCCGGTGCGGCGTGCCTCCCCGCGGAGCAGCTCGAACGCCGACCGCGGCGTGGTGCGGTTCCGCTCGGCGAGCACCCCGATGGCCCGCTCGGTGGAGACGCGGGCGGCGAGCGCGTGCTCGAGCTGGGCGACGGTGCGCTCCAGGGAGGCCAGCCGGACGTCGCGCGGGTCGACGTCCGGGGCGCCCTCGGCCGGCGCGGGCCCCCGGGCGGCGCGACGGGCGAGCCGGTCGGGCTCGGGCGCCGACCCGGCGGCCTCGGCGAGCAGGTCGGCGAGGGAGAGCCCCTCGAGGAGGTCGTCCACGTCCGCCGTCGTCCCGGGGGCGACGACCGACCACCCGCGGGCGGTGCGCACCACCATCACCGGCGGCACGTCCCCGCCCAGCGCGTCCTCCGGGCAGCCGGGGGCACGACCCGCGTGCTCGAGGCAGTTGCTCACGTGACGACCTCCGACGCAGGACCCCGGACACGGTCCGGGTACGGGCCGCCCCGTGCGGTCCGTTCGCAGGGATCATGCACTGTCGCGGGCTCTCGCCACACCATCGTCCCGGGTACGTGTCCCGCTCAGGCTCCGGACAGCTGCGCGAGCTGGGCCTTCACCTGGTCGAGGCTGGGGTTGGTGAGTGCGACGCCGTCGGCGAAGACCAGCGTGGGGACGGTCCGGTTGCCCCCGTTGGCGGCCATGACGACGTCCGCGGCGCCCTCGGTCAGCTCGATGTCGACCTCGGCGAACTCGATGCCCTCGCGCTGCATCAGCTTCTTGAGCCGGTTGCAGTAGCCGCACCAGGTGGTGGTGTACATGGTCACGGCAGCGGTGGCGGCGCTCATCGAGGGGTCCTCCCAGGTACTGACGACGTTCGGGTCCGGGACGGTTCCGCTGTCCCGGACCCGGCAACGCCACCGGGCCGGGGATGCTTCCCGGGTCTGTCGTCGGCGGCTGGGAGGATCGAGGGGTGAGCGCGGGAGAGCGGGGCGGCGAGGCGGTGCTCGCCGGGCTGGACGACGAGCAGCGGGCCGCTGCCTCGGCGGTGACCGGGCCGGTGTGCATCCTGGCCGGTGCCGGCACGGGCAAGACGCGGACGATCACCCACCGCATCGCCTACGGCGTCCACGTCGGGGCGTTCGCGCCGGAGGCGGTGCTGGCGGTGACGTTCACCGCGCGTGCCGCGGGGGAGCTGCGGACCCGCCTGGCCTCCCTCGGCGTCGGCGGCGTCCAGGCGCGCACGTTCCACGCCGCCGCGATGCGTCAGCTCCGCTACTTCGCCCCGCAGGTGCTCGGCGGGCCGATGCCACCGCTGATCGAGAACAAGCTGCGGGTGGTGGGCAACGCCGCGGCCCGCGCCCGGCTGACGACGGACCGCACCAGCCTGCGCGACCTCGCCAGCGAGATCGAGTGGGCCAAGACCACGCTGGCCACGCCGGAGGACTACCCGGCCAAGGCCGCGGCCGCCGGCCGCGAGCCGCCCTTCGAGGCCGCCGCCGTCGCCCAGGTCTACGCCTCCTACGAGGCGGCCAAGCAGCGCGACGGGGCGCTGGACTTCGAGGACCTGCTGCTCGTCACGGCCTACGCGCTGGAGGAGCACCACCAGGTCTCCCGCCAGATCCGGGCCCAGTACCGGCACTTCGTCGTCGACGAGTACCAGGACGTCAACCCGCTCCAGCAGCGGCTGCTCGACGCCTGGCTCGGCGGTCGCGCCGACGTCTGCGTCGTGGGCGACCCGAACCAGACCATCTACTCCTTCACCGGGGCCGACCCCGACTACCTGCTCGGCTTCGCCGACCGCTATCCCGACGCGGAGGTCGTCAAGCTCGAGCGGGACTACCGCTCCACCCCGCAGGTCGTCGGGCTGGCGAACAAGCTCATCGGCCAGGCGCCCCGGCGCAAGGGCCTGCCCGGCCTGCGGCTGCTGGGCCAGCGCGCCGAGGGCCCGGCGCCGCGGTTCACCGAGCACCCCGACGAGCCCGCCGAGGCCGCCGCCGTCGCCGCCGCGTGCCGCGCGCTGGTCGACGCGGGCACGCCGGCGGCCGAGATCGCGATCCTGTTCCGGATCAACGCCCAGTCGGAGGTCTACGAGAACGCGCTGACCGACGCCGGGGTGCCGTACGTGCTCAAGGGCGGCGAGCGGTTCTTCGAGCGCCCCGAGGTGCGCGAGGCCGTGCTGCTCCTGCGCGGCGCGGCGGCCGGCGGGAGCGAGCCCGGCGCGCTGGTGCCCACCGTGCGCGACGTGCTGGCCTCCACCGGCTGGGTGGAGCACCGGCCGCCCGCCGGTGGGGCGGCCCGGGACCGGTGGCAGTCGCTGTCGGCGCTGGTCGACCTCGCGGTCGACCTGGTCGCGGAGAACCCCTCGCTGGACCTCCCCGGGTTCGTCGCCCACCTCGCCCAGCGCGCCGACGCCCAGCACGCCCCGACGGTCCAGGGCGTCACGCTCGCCTCGATGCACGCGGCCAAGGGCCTGGAGTGGGACGCCGTCTTCGTCGTCGGCCTGGTGGACGGCGTCCTCCCGATCAGCCAGTCACTCGCCCGCCCCGATGCCGTGGAGGAGGAGCGCCGGCTGCTCTACGTGGCCGTCACCCGGGCCCGCGAGCAGCTGACGCTCTCCTGGTCGCTGGCCCGCAACCCGGGGGCCCGGCGCAGCCGGCCGCGCAGCCGGTTCCTCGACGGTCTCGCGCCGGACGCGGGGGCCGCGCTCCCGGCGCGCAGGCCCAAGAAGCCCAAGGTCGTGCTGGACGGCGAGGCGGGGGAGCTGTTCGAGCGGCTGCGGGCCTGGCGCAGCTCGGCGGCCCAGGCGGCCTCCGTGCCGGCCTATGTGGTCTTCCCGGACTCGACGCTGCAGGCGATCGCCGAGACCCGTCCGGCGACCCTGCGGGAGCTGTCCGGGCTGCCCGGCATCGGCTCGAAGAAGCTGGAGCTGTACGGCGAGGACGTGCTGGCGACCGTCAGCCAGTGACCGTCGACACACCGTCACGGCAGCGCGGTGCGGACCCGGCCGTTCCCGCGCTCGGAGGAACCGCCCGTTAATTGCGTTGACCCGCTTTCGCGGGTCCCCCTACTGTCCTGATCGCGCCCGGGACGACCTCGGGCCGCACCAACTCCGGTGCCGCCGACCACGGCCGCACCGCGTCCCGGGAGGAGGGGTGACACAGGTGATCGACATGTCCTGGACGACCACCCCCGCCCTCGTCGCCGGGGTCCTCGTCGCGCGTCCGGCCGCTGCCGGCAGCGCCTGCGCCGCTCCGGTCGCACCGCTGCCCGCTGCCGTCCCCGCCCCGGTCTACGGCACCCGTGTGCCCTCGGCCCGCCTGCGTGCCCTGACCGGCGGCATGCCGTTCGGCGCCGGCACGGCAGCAGATGAGCGGCACCCCGGCGCTCAGAACGACATCCAGAACAAGTCCACCCTCGGGATCCACTCCCCGGGCAGGCCGCTGAGCTAGCGCTCACCGGACCTCCTCGAGGCCGCGGAACCCGAACCCCGGGATCCGCGGCCTCCGTCTTTTCTGCGGCGCCCGGCCCCGAACCTCCGGTCGGCCCCCCGCCGATCGAAGACGACGAGTACGAGGAGGAGCGGCAGTGCAGTCGACGCTGACCCGCCCGACGTCCCACCGCCGGCCCGGGACGCCCCGGACCGGTGGCCCCACCCCCCGCCAGCCGCAGGAGCCGCTCGCCCCGGCGCCCGTGCGCCGGCCGCTGCCCTGCCGCGAGGCCGACCTCGACCTGTGGTTCGCCGAGCGGCCCGAGCAGCTCGAGATGGCCAAGGCGCTGTGCGCCGACTGCCCGGTGCGCGACGCCTGCCTGGCCGGCGCCCTGTCCCGGGCGGAGCCCTGGGGCGTCTGGGGCGGCGAGATCTTCGAGCGCGGCGCGGTCATCGCCCGCAAGCGGCCGCGGGGACGTCCCCGCAAGGTCGTCGCGGCATGAGCGAGGCCCCCCTGCCCCCCGGCAGGGGGGCCACCCCACCATCCGACACCGACGGCGTGCCCCCCTGGGCGCCGTCTCCTGAGAACAGAGGCGACCTGCGATGTACGGATACGAGTACGACCTGGCCTGCGACCGGCTCACGCAACTGCGAGCCGAGGCCGACACGGCCGCGCGCCTGCGGCGGCTACGGGCCGCCCGCCGCTGGGCGCGGCGCGCCGAGTACGCGCGGCTGCGTGCCGCGCGGGCCAGCGCCGCCGTCCGCTGACGGTGGGGGACACCCCGGACGGACACGGCCGGCCCGGCGGCGGCGCTGCGCCGGATAGCCTGCCGGTCGTGTCCGCCTTCGGCCCCATCATCACGGCGATCGCCACCCCGTTCGACGACGACGGCAACGTCGACGAGGAGGCCTTCGTCGCCCTCCACCGGCACGTCGTCGCGAACGGCTCGGACGGGATCGTGGCGTGCGGCAGCACCGGCGAGGCGGCGACGCTCTCCGCTGCCGAGCACCTGCGGGTGATCGAGCTCGCGGTGAGCGAGAAGCCCGCGGGCTCGCAGGTCATCGCGGGCACGGGGTCCAACGACACCCGGCACGCCTGCGAGATGACGGCGCGGGCGACCGAGCTGGGCGTCGACGGGGTGCTGTCGGTGACGCCGTACTACAACAAGCCCAACCGGCGCGGGCTGCTCGCCCACTACGCCGAGGTCGCGCGCAGCACCGACAAGCCGGTCCTGCTCTACAACATCCCGTCGAGGGCGGTCATCGACGTCCCCAACGACCTGCTGGCCGAGATCGGCGCGAGCGCCGACAACATCGTCGGTGTCAAGCAGGCCAACGACGACAACCTCGCGCCGATCGACGGGCTCGACCTCTACGCGGGCAACGACGACTCCTTCGCACGCGCACTCGACGTCGGTGCGGTCGGCGGCATCCTCGTCGCCAGCCACGTCGTCGGGCCGCAGATGCGCCGCATGGTCACCGAACCGGGGCGGCGGGCCGAGATCGACGCGTCCCTGCGCGACGTCTACGAGGCGCTGGGCGTGACCACCAACCCGATCGGCATCAAGCGCGCGCTGAGCCTGCTGGGCCACTGCTCGGCCCGCCTGCGCCTGCCCCTGATCGAGGCCGACGAGCACGAGACCGCCGTGATCCGCGCGATGCTCGAGCGGCACGGGCTGCTGGAGCCGGCCTCCTAGCGGAGGTGCCGCCGGCCGGTCACTCGACGAAGCCGGGCAGCCACTCCTCGAGGACGGCGCGGAAGTCGCCGGCGGCGTCCAGCTGGCACAGCACGCCGATCGACCCGATCGTCACGCGGTGGATGAGCAGGTAGGCCGGCGGGAGGTTGAGCTGGCGGCCCAGCCGGCTCGCCTCGTTGCGGGGATCGGCGATCCGGGCCGCCTGCTCCTGCATCCACGCGCGGGTGAAGTGGAAGTGGTCGGTCTCGATCGGCGCGAGCAGCGGGCTCAGGTAGTCGAGGACCCCGTCGGCGTCCACCTCGATCCCGGCCCGGATGAAGCCCTCGGCGCGCAGGTCGACGAGCACGTCCTCGGCGCGGCCGTCCAGGGCCCAGCGCAGCAGCCGGCCGATCGGCTCGGGGTGCCCGTCGGGCAGCCGCGCCGTCGCACCGAAGTCGATGACACCCAGCCGCCCGTCCCGGGTGAGCCGGAAGTTGCCCGGGTGCGGATCGGCGTGCAGCAGCCCCGCCCGCTGGGGGCCGGAGAAGTGCAGCTGGGCCATCAGCAGACCGGCGCGGTCGCGCTGCTCGCGCGACCCGTCCGCGATGATCTTCGACAGCGGGATGCCGTCGAGCCACTCCGAGACGATCACCTTGGGTGCGCTGGCGACGACCCGGGGGACGACGATCTCCGGGTCGCCGACGTAGGCCGCGGCCATCTGCCGCTGGGAGTCGGCCTCCAGCCCGTAGTCGAGCTCCTCGATGACGCGCGCCTTGAGCTCGGCGATGAGCGGCTTGACGTCCATGCCGGGGAACAGGCCGGCGAACAGGCGGGCGAACCGGGCCAGCTGGTTGAGGTCGGCCATGAGCGCGGTCGCGGCCCCGGGGTACTGGATCTTGACCGCGACGTCCCGCCCGTCGCGCCAGGTGGCCCGGTGCACCTGGCCGATGCTCGCAGCGGCGGCCGGCTGGTCGTCGAAGTGGCGGAACCGCTCCCGCCACTTGCCGCCGAGCTGCTGGGCGAGCACCGCGTGCACGGTGCGCACCGGCATCGGCGGTGCCTCCTCCTGCAGCTTGACCAGCGCCTCGCGGTAGGGGGCGGCGACCTCCTCGGGCACCGCGGCCTCGAACACCGAGAGCGTCTGGCCGAGCTTCATGGCCCCGCCCTTGAGCTGGCCCAGCACGGCGAACAGCTGCTCGGCGGTGCGCTGCTGCAGCTCGGCGGAGACCGCGTCGGCCGACTGGCCGGACAGCCGCTTGCCGATGCCCAGCGTCGCCCGGCCGGCGGCGCCGAGCGGGAGGGAGGCCAGGCGGGCGGTCCGGGCCACCGAACCCCTGGGGATCGGCCGCTCGCTGTCGGGCACGTGCCCTCCTCGCTGACGCTCGTCGGTCACGGCGGTGGCAGGTCGTCGGTCGGGAGGGGGCCACGGGCGCGCCGCTCCTGGGACCATTGTCCCCGTCCGGCGTCGGGACCGCCGAGCGCGGGTCCCTGGCGTTCCCCCGATGGGGTCCCCGCGGCCCGGCCGGACGGGTCCGGGGCGGCCAGGCAGCCGCACTCGGGGTGGGGCGCCCACCGGCGCCGCACGGGGACCAGCCCGGGTGGCCGCAGCTCCACGGTCGCCCCGAGGGTGGAGGGCGCGCCGCTGCCGTCGAGGTAGGCCAGCACCTGCTGCGCGGCGGTCAGCGCGGTGAGCAGGCACGTGACGGTCGCGCCGCTCGGCGGCGCCTCGCCCGCGGTGAGCTGGGCGGCGAGCCTGGGCCAGGACGGGTCGGCGTCCCGGCGGTGCAGGTCGGCGCAGCGCAGGCAGCTGGTCCGCCCGGGCACCACGAGCGGGCCGACGACGCCGGTCTCGCCGCGGACGGTCGCGACCAGGTGGACGGTCCCGGACCGCTGCCACCCGGTCACCAGGGGGTCCGCCGCCGCCCACGGCCGGGCGAGCACCACCAGGTCCGGGGCGGTGCCCTCCGGCAGCGGCCGCACGTCGGCCAGCGGGCTGGCCCGGCGGACGGCGTCGGCGGCGGCCAGCGCCCGCGGCCGGCCCTCGTCACCCGCGGAGAGGCCGCCGACGACGGCGTCCGCGGCGGTCGCGACCCCCCGGTCGCTGGTGCTGACCCGGCCGACGCCGCTGGCGGCGAGGACCGCGGCCAGGGGCACACCCACCCGCGTCGCGCCCTCCACCACCACCGTGGCCCGGCGGCGCACCGCCCACCGCGGTCGCCCGCCCGCGAGCCCGTGGACGGCCGGCAGCTCGGCCCTGGTCCGTGCCGCCGCGGCCGGGCCGGCGTCGGCCGCCAGCAGGTCCGCGGGGTCGAGGTCGACCAGCAGCCCCGCCCCGCGCAGGCCGTCGAGCAGGCCGGTGACGGCGGCCGGGTCGAAGCCCGACCCGGCCGCGTCGGCCAGGACGGCCCGCTGCGGACGCCGGCCGTCCAGACCGCGCAGCAGGGCGGTCAGCTCGGCCGCGCCCGGCCGCACGACCAGTCCGTCGCCGCTGTCCACGCCACCCACCTGGACGGTGTCGGCGGTGCGGTGCAGCAGGGGAGTGGCCGGTGGCAGCAGGGGGTGGGCGGTGTCGGACACGCGGCGCAGCCTGGCATCGCCGGCCGGTGCCCGCCGCCGTCGTCCACAGGTGCCCGGGAACGCGGACGGCGGCGCCCGCAGGTACGCGGGCGCCGCCGTCGCCGGCCCCCTACTGGGGGCGGGAGGTCGGTGCTCAGGCCTTGCCGAGGATCCGGTTCATCTTGGTGCCGCAGACGGGGCAGGTGCCCTGGGCCATGCGGCGGCCGGACTCGCTGACCTTGACCTCGCCGTCGAAGTCCCGCTTCTCCTTGCACTTCACGCAGTAGCCGTTGTAGCTCTCCGCCACGGTGCTCCTCCTCCTGCTGGGCTGGTCCGACACCCGGTCCGGGGCGTCGCTGGGCTGGAACGCTACCTGCCGTTCGCCTCCCGCTCCGGCGGCGCCGCCGGGATCGACGGGCGGCCCGGTACCCGGCTCCCCACAGCCTGTGGACGACGCTGTGGACCAGCTGGGGAGCCGGCGGCGTGTCGCTGTGGGCGCCCGGGGGACACCGGTTCCCCCGGCCGGGCCGCGGGCTCCCCGGACGGCGGCCCCACCTGCGGGAACTCCGGCTCGTGCCTTGTGGAGGCCGGACAGTCGAGCACGTCCCCGGCGAGAGCGCACGACCTTGTCCACCGTCCGTGCGGACCTGCACCCGACAGGGTGTCGCCGAGCGGCGACGCCCCGCCGACGGAACTACCGTGCACCTCGTGCCCGGAAGGACCCCTCACCCCTCGACGAGCCCCGGACCGGCGGACCGACCGCCGGCCGAGCGGGCTCGCCCGGCCATGCCCACGGGCGGGTCCGAGCTGACGCGCCCGTCGACCGGGCCGGTCGAGGTGCGCCGCAGCACGAGGAGGCGGCGCACGGTGACGGCCTACCGCGAGTCCGGTCGCACGATCGTGCTCATCCCGGCCGCGTTCACGCCGGCCGAGGAGCGCCGCTGGGTCGCGCAGATGGTGGCGAAGCTGCAGACCCGCGAGGAGCGCCGTCGTCGCTCGCTGGGCGGCGACGAGCAGCTCATGGCCCGCGCCCGGGAGCTCTCGACCGCACACCTGGGCGGCGTGCCGCAGCCCACCAGCGTGCGGTGGGTCGACAACCAGCAGCGGCGCTGGGGTTCGTGCACGCCGGCCGACGGCAGCATCCGGCTGTCGAGCCGGCTGCGCGGGATGCCCGAGTACGTCGTCGACTACGTGCTGGTGCACGAGCTGGCGCACCTGATCGAACCCAGTCACGACCAGCGGTTCTGGGCCCTCGTCGCCGCCTACCCGCGGGCCGAGCGCGCCCGGGGCTTCCTCGAGGGTGTGGAGCTGGCCCGCCACGACGCCGGCGAGCCCACCACCTCCGACGACGACGACGACGTGGACCCCGACTAGCCCTTCTCGGGGTCCGAGCCGCCGTCGGAGTCGCTGTCCGAGCCGCCGTCCTCCGGCTCGTCGGTCAGCGCGCGCAGCTCGTCGTCCACGCCCGTGCCCTGACGTGCCACGAAGTCCAGCGGCTCGTCGAGGTCGTCCGACGTCGGCAGCAGGTCCGGGTGCGACCAGAGGCGGTCGCGCTCGGCGGCCCCGTGCTGCTGGGCCATCGCGCCCCAGACCGTCGCCGCGTCGCGCAGCCGGCGGGGCCGCAGCTGGAGCCCGACCAGCGTGGCGAACGTCTGCTCGGCCGGACCCCCGGACGCGCGGCGGCGGCGCATCGTCTCGGCCAGGGCACCGTGCCCCGGAAGCCGGTCGCCCGCGGCGGCGGCCACGACGGCGTCGACCCAGCCCTCGACGAGCGCGAGCAGCGTCTCCAGTCGGCGCAGCGCCATCTGCTGCTCCGGGGTCTCCTCCGGCTCGAGCATGGGCAGCAGCCGCTGGAGGCTCTCGGGGTCGCTGGGGTCGATGCCGCCGGACCCCATCGCCTCGGTGACGCCGCGCTCGATGGCCTCGCGGTCGACCGTGAGGCCGCGGGCGTAGGCGTGGACGGCGTCGTGCAGCTGCTGGCGCAGCCACGGCACGTGGGCGAACAGCCGCAGCGAGGCGGCCTCGCGCAGCGCCAGGAACAGCCGCACCTCGTCGGCGGGCTGGTCCAGCCCCGCGGCGAACTCCGCGACGTTCTGCGGGACCAGTGCCGCCGCACCGACGGGGGCCAGCGGCAGGCCGACCTCGGTGCCGGTGAGGACCTCCCCGGCCAGCCGGCCGAAGGCCTGGCCGACCTGGGCGCCGAACATCAGGCCGCCCATCTGCCCCATCATCCCGGCCAGCGGGCCGGCCATCGCCATGGCCTCCTGGGGCAGGGCACCGGTCATCGCGGCGACCACGCGCTCGGCGAGCGGGTCGATCAGCCGGGCCCACTCGGGCAGGGTCTGCTCCACCCACTCGACGCGCGACCACGCGAGGGCGCGCTCGACGCCCGACGGCATGTCGGTCACCTGGTCCAGCCACAGGTCGGCCAGCCGCAGCGACTCGGCGACCGCGGTCCGCTCGCCGTCGGACGCCGGCTGCGTGCCGGTGGCCAGCGCGCTGATGGCGCCCTGGCGGGCGAGGTCCCAGTTCACCGGACCGCCGGACCAGTTCATGAGCTTCTGCAGCTCCGCGAACAGCGGCATCTTCGCCAGGAACTCCTGCGGCGTCCCGGCACCCGCTGCGCCGCCGGCGCCGAAGAGCGCGCCGAGGCCGAACGGGTCGTCCCCGGGTCCGGGCTGGTCACGACGCTCGGGGTCGCGGTCGGACATCCCGAAGCCGAACGGCACGTCACTCATGGCTCCACGGTAGTCGCGGTGATCTCCCCGGCCACATGCCGCGACCGGACGGGCTACGCCCAGAGCGGACGCGGTGGCTCCGGCCCCGGTGCAGGGGCCCGCTGCGAGCTCCCGAGCGGCGGGGGGCACCGAGGTCCTTGCCTCTATGCTCGCCCGTCGTGACCCGTCGGACCGCCGTGCTCGGAACCGGCGTGGTGCTGCTCCTCGTCCTCGGCGTGCTCGGGACGGCGGTCCCGGTGCCCTACGTCGCACAGGTGCCCGGGCCGACGCTGAACACCCTCGGCGACGTCGACGGCGAGCCCGTCATCGCCGTCGAGGGGCGCGAGCGCAACGACGTCAGCGGCAACCTGAACCTGACGACGGTCGGCGTGAGCCAGGCCGGCCTGAGCCTCGTGGAGACGGTCCAGGGCTGGTTCGACGACGAGATCGCCGTCGTCCCCCAGGAGGCGGTCTACCCCTCCGGCCGGTCGAGGGAGGAGACCCAGCGGGCCAACCGCGAGGCCTTCCTCACCTCCGAGGAGCGGGCCGAGTCGGTGGCACTGGAGGAGCTGGGCTACCCGGTGAAGGTCGTCGTCCGCGGGCTCTCCGGTGGGGAGTCGCCGTCGGAGGGCCTCCTGGAGGAGAACGACGCCATCGAGTCCGTCGACGGGCGGCCGACGCCGGACACCGCGGCGCTCGACGAGGTGCTGACCGCCGTCGAGCCCGGGACGACGGTCACCGTGGCCTACTCCCGGCTCGGACAGCCGGGCACCGCGCAGGTCACCACGGGACGGTCCGACGACGGCGACCGGGCGCTGCTCGGCATCCTGGTCGCCGACCGGCCCTCGGCGCCGTTCGACATCGACATCCAGGTGGCCGACGTCGGCGGCCCCTCGGCCGGGCTGATGCTGACCCTGGGCATCCTCGACCTCGTCGGCGACACCGACCTGACCGAGGGCGCGGTCATCGCGGGGACCGGCACCATCGACCAGGCGGGCGCGGTGGGGCCGATCGGCGGCATCCAGCTGAAGATGGTCGCCGCCCGGGAGATCGGCGCGGAGCTCTTCCTGGTCCCCGCGGACAACTGCGAGCAGGCCGTGGAGGCCCCACAGCCGGGCCTGGTGCTCGCCCGCGTGGCCGACCTCGACGACGCGCTCGCCGCGCTGGCCGACCACCGGGCCGGCCGCACCCCGCAGGCCTGCTGACCGTGGCCGCGGCCACCGCCGCCCCCCTCTGGTCCCCCGTGGGGGAAGCTGGGCCGCGGCTGGGAACCCGGGGCGGCCCCGTGCGTTGTCCAGGGTTGACCGGGCCGGCGCCGGGTCGGTCGACCGGGTCCCGACGCCGCTCCGGCCGCCCGCGGTCGAACGCCTGATCGTCGGGGTCTCCGGTGGGTCCTCCACCGAGGTCCCGCGCACCACCGCAACTGAAGGAGACCGCTCGTGGCCATGCGGCCCCCCGTGTCCGTGCCGACGCTGTCGCGACGCGCCAAGATCGTCATCGGGGCCATCGCCGTCCTGCTGGTGCTGTTCACCACGATCGGGACGCTGACGAACGTCTACGTCGACTACCTGTGGTTCGACGAGACCGGTTACACCGAGGTGTTCTGGACCGAGCTCCAGACCCGCGCGCTGCTGTTCGCCGTGGCGGGCGTGGCGACCGGCGGGCTCACCGCGCTGGCGATCTACCTCGCCTACCGGTTCCGGCCCACCTTCCGCCCGATGTCGCTCGAGCAGCAGAACCTGGAGCGCTACCGGCAGTCGCTGGAGCCGCGCCGGACGCTGGTGGTCTCGGCGGTCGCCGTCGTCGTCGGGCTGTTCGCCGGCTTCACCGCGCAGGGCAGCTGGGAGACCTGGCTGACCTTCCGCAACAGCACTGAGTTCGGCCGGACCGACCCCGAGTTCGGCCTGGACCTGTCCTTCTTCGTCTTCGACTACCCCTTCTACCGGCTGCTGCTCGGGTTCGGCTTCGCGATCGTGCTGCTGGCGCTCGTGGGGTCGGCGCTGACGCACTACCTCTTCGGCGGCCTGCGGCTGCAGACGCCGGGGCAGAAGCTCACCTCGGCGGCGATGGTGCAGCTGTCGGTGCTGCTCGGCCTGTTCGTGCTGCTCAAGGCAGTGGCGTACTGGCTGGACCGCTACGGGCTGGTGTTCTCCGACCGCGGCGAGGTCTTCACGGGCGCGAGCTACACCGACACCAACGCGCTGCTCCCGGCCAAGACGATCCTGGTGTTCGCCGCGGCCTTCTGCGCCGTGGCCTTCTTCGCCAACGTCATCGTGCGCAACCTGCGGCTGCCGGCGGCCGCGCTCGTGCTGCTGCTGCTGTCCAGCCTCGTCATCGGCGTCGCCTACCCGGCGATCGTCCAGCAGTTCGTGGTCCGGCCCAGCGCCGACCAGCGCGAGGCCGACTTCATCACCCGGGCCATCGAGTCGACCCGCGAGGCGTACGGGCTCGACGAGGTCGATTACGTCGACTATGCCCAGCAGAACACCGGCGAGTCGGCTGCCACGGAGACGGCGCTGGGCGAGCTGCGCAACGACACCCAGACCATCCCCAACGCCCGGCTGCTGGACCCGAACGTCCTCGCCGCGACGTTCACGGCACGCCAGCAGATCCGCAACGTGTACGGCTTCCCGGAGAAGCTCGACATCGACCGCTACACGATCGACGGCGTGACGCAGGACTACGTCGTCGCGGTCCGTGAGCTCAACACCGAGGGGCTCAGCGAGAACCAGAGCAGCTGGATCAACCGGCACACCGTGTACACCCACGGCCACGGCTTCGTCGCCGCACCGGCGAACCAGGTGGTCGCCGGCCAGGAGGGTGGCGAACCCGACTTCACCACCGGCGACCTGCCGACCACGGGCACCATCGAGGTCGACCAGTCGCGCATCTACTACGGCGAGTTGATCCAGGACCAGGGCGCGGACGTCTACTCCGTCGTGGGCGCGCCCGAGGAGCAGGCGCCGCGCGAGTTCGACCGGCCAGAGGGTGACGGCTCCGACGAGGGGCAGGTGAACAACACCTATGACGGCGAGGGCGGGGTGTCGATCGGCAGCTTCTTCCGGCAGCTCACGTTCGCCATCCACTACCGGGAGCGCAACTTCCTGCTCTCCGGCGCGGTCAACGACGCCTCCCGCGTCCTGTACGTCCGCGACCCGCGGGACCGGGTGGAGAAGGTGGCGCCGTTCCTGGAGGTGGACGGCGACCCGTATCCGGCGGTGATCGACGGGCGGGTGACCTGGATCCTCGACGGCTACACGACGTCGGCCTACTACCCGTACGCCGAGCTCATGGAGCTCGGCGACGCGGCCACCGACGCACTCACCGGCCAGGGGACGTCGGCGCTGCCCGACGAGCAGTTCAACTACATCCGCAACTCGGTGAAGGCGACCGTCGACGCCTACGACGGCACGGTGAGGCTGTACGCCTGGGACCAGGACGACAACCCGGACCCGGTCCTGCAGACGTTCATGAAGGCGTTCCCGGGGGTGATCCAGCCAGGTGACGAGATGCCCCAGGAGCTGGAGGAGCACGTCCGCTACCCCGAGGACCTGTTCAAGCTGCAGCGGGACATCCTCACCCGTTACCACGTCGAGGACCCGACCGACTTCTACAACCAGAACGACCGCTGGCAGGTGCCGACCGACCCGACCCGCGAGGGCAGCGACGAGGCTCAGCCCGCCTACTACATCCTGGCCCAGCGGCCGGGTGACGAGGAGGCGACGTTCCAGCTGACCAGCGCCCTGAACGCCTACCGGCGGGAGAACCTCTCCTCGTTCATCTCCGCCTCCGCGGACCCGGACTCCTACGGGCAGATCCAGGTGCTCCGACTGCCGGGCAACACACCGTTCCGCGGGCCGTCGCAGGTGCAGCAGTCGTTCAAGACGAACGACGAGGTCGCGCGTGACCTGACGCTGTTCAACAGCCAGGACTCGCAGGCCGTCTTCGGCAACCTGCTGACCCTGCCGATCGGGGAGGACGGGCTCCTCTACGTCCAACCGTTGTACGTCGAGGGCACAGGGCAGAACTCCTTCCCGCTGCTGCGCAAGGTGCTGGTCAACTACGGTGGCAAGGTCGGCTACGCCGACACGTTGGCGCAGGCGCTCGACGAGGTCTTCGGCACCGGTGCGGGGGCCGTCGCGACCGACAGCGACGACGCCGGCACCGACCCGGACACCGAGACACCGGCGACCGAGCCGGAACCGAGCGACGAGCCGACTCCCGCACCCACCCCTGCTCCGCCTGCCGGTGGTGACGGCGGGATCGGCTCCACCCCGGAGCTGGACCAGGCGGTCGCCAACCTGGACGCGGCGCTCGACGCGCTGGCCGAGGCGCAGCGCAGCGGGAACTTCGCCGCCCAGGGCCAGGCGCTGGAGGACCTGCAGGCGGCGGTCGAGGCCTACCAGGCGGCCCAGGCCGCGGCGAGCCCCGGCGGGTGACCGCGGGCGGGGCGGGTGTGCCGAGAGGCACCCCGCCCCGGCCGGACCGTGGCCTCCGCGGTGTGTAGAGTGGTCCATACCGACGCGGGGTGGAGCAGCTCGGTAGCTCGCTGGGCTCATAACCCAGAGGTCGCAGGTTCGAATCCTGCCCCCGCTACAACGACAGGGCCCCGGCACTCATCGAGTGCCGGGGCCCTGTGCCGTGCGGGGAGGAGCAGCGATGACCAGCGTGCAGATGACGGCGGTCGCGGCCGCGCTCCGGCTCACCCGCAAGCGGGCGATGGCCACCCCCGAGCGCGCCCGCCGTCGGCTGGCCGCCCCGAAGGGGAGCCCGGCACCTCCCGCTGCGCTGGGCCGGCGGCACGACGTCGTCCACCGTGAGGTCGGCGGCTTCCCCTGCACCACCGTCGCGCCCAGGGGACGGCGCGCGGAGCGCGCGGCGGTGTACCTGCACGGTGGGGCGTACATCAGCGCGATCGCGCCCCAGCACTGGGCACTGGTCTCGCGGCTGGCCGACGCCGGCGTACGGGTCGAGGTGCCGCACTATGGCCTGGCGCCGCAGCACACGTACCGGGAGGCGTATCCCTTCGTCACCGCCGTGTACCGGGAGCTGCTGCGCGAGGTCGACGCCGCCGCGGTCACGGTGGCCGGCGACTCCGCGGGCGGCGGGCTGGCCCTCGGCCTGGCGCACACCCTGGCAGGGGCCGGCCTGCCCCAGCCGCGGCGGCTGGTGCTGCTCTCCCCGTGGCTGGACCTGACGCTGAGCCACCCGGACCTGCCCGCGGTCGAGCGACGCGACCCGTGGCTCAGCAGTGCAGGGCTGCACGTCGCCGCGGCCGCGTGGGCCGGTGGGGACGACCCGACGGACCCGCGGCTCAGCCCCGGCAACGCGTCGCTCGTCGGCCTGGCGCCGGTGCACGTGTACGTCGGCACCCGCGAGATCTGCCTGCCCGACGCGCTGTCGCTGCGCGACCGGGCCCGCGAGGAGGGGGCGGCGGCCGAGCTGACCGTGTGCGAGGGCGCGGTGCACGTCTACCCGCTGGTGCCGGCACCGGAGGGCCGGGCCGCGGCACGGGCGTTCGTGGAGGAGGTGGCGGGCCGGTCGGCATGATCGGGGGCATGCCACGCGTCCTGCTCGCCAGCTGTGCCGGAGCCGTCGGCCGGGACGACGACGAGCCGCTGCTGCTCGCCGCCCTCGCCGACGCCGGCCTCTCCGCCGCCTCCGCCGACTGGGCCGACCCGGCCGTCGACT
Organism: Trujillonella endophytica; assembly: GCF_019799905.1. Classification (GTDB taxonomy): domain Bacteria; phylum Actinomycetota; class Actinomycetes; order Mycobacteriales; family Geodermatophilaceae; genus Trujillonella; species Trujillonella endophyticus_A. The sequence continues at coordinate 1,111,522 of NZ_JABGCI010000001.1, forward strand.
GGGCGGGTGCCGACCTGGTCGTCGTCCGCTCGACCTGGGACTACGCGCCGCGCCGGGACGAGTTCCTCGACTGGGCCCGCCGGGTGGAGGCGGGGACGACCCTGCTCAACCCGGCCGCCGTCCTCGCCTGGAACACCGACAAGCGCTACCTCGCCGAGCTGGCCGGCGCCGGGCTGCCCGTCGTCCCCACCGCGTGGGCCACGCACGCCGACGAGGTCCCGGACGCCCTGGGGCGCTGGGACGGCGACGTGGTGGTGAAGCCCGTCGTCTCGGCCGGTGCCCGCGACACCGCCCGCTTCTCGCCGGACCAGCGCGCCGATGCGGCCGACTTCGCCGGACGGCTCGTGGCCGCCGGGCGGCCGGTGATGGTGCAGCCCTACCTCGAGCGGCTGGACGCCGAGGGCGAGACGGGGCTGGTCCACCTCGACGGGACCTTCAGCCACGCCTTCGGCAAGGCGGCGCTGCTCGCCGGCGGCACCCTCGGGCCGGGGCTGTTCGCCGAGGAGACGATCACCGCACGGACGGCGAGCGCCGAGCAGCGGCGGGTCGGGGACGCCGTCCTCACCGAGCTCCGGGCGCGGACCGGTGTCGAGCCGCTCTACGCGCGGGTGGACCTCGTCCCGGACGGGGACGGCCGGCCGATGGTCCTGGAGGTCGAGCTCACCGAGCCCAGCCTGTTCCTGGGCGTGGCCGAGGGGGCGGCGGCGCGGGTGGCGGCCGCGATCCGGGGCCGGCTGGGCTGAGGCGGCCGGACCGAGGCGGCTGGACCCGGGCGGACGGTCAGGCCCAGGCGGGGTCCAGCGGCTCGTCGACCCGCTCCCGCACGGCCCACGACCGCGGGCGGGGGAGGGGTGGAGGCGGTGGCGTCCGCTCCGGATGGTCGCCGTGGCGGACCAGGCGCTGCGGGCGGGTGTCGGCGACGGCGCGCCGGGGCGGGACGGGCAGCCGCACGGTGTCGAGCTCGACCCACGCCGTGCGCTTGTAGCCGTCGACCAGGGCGCTCACCCGCAGCCAGCAGGTCCCGTCGGCATCGTGCCGCCAGCCCAGCAGCACGCCGATGTGCCAGCGGTCCCGGTGGCGGACCTCCACCGGCTTGGGCCGGCCGAGGAAGGTCACCGTCGACTCCGCACCCACATCGCGACTCTAAGTGGCGGAACAGTCACTTCCCGGGAGGCGCTCCGGCCCCCGCGGCAGCGTCCGCACGCGGTGTGTATGGTGGTCCTACCGACGCGGGGTGGAGCAGCTCGGTAGCTCGCTGGGCTCATAACCCAGAGGTCACAGGTTCGAATCCTGTCCCCGCTACTGGCACGAGGGCCCGGTCACCACGGTGACCGGGCCCTCGTCGTGTCCGGGGCCCGTCGTGTCCGGGTCGGCTCCGGGGAACAGCCGCGCCCCACGCCGGGTTGGGGCGGGGCATGGAGCCCACCGTGCAGGACGTCCCCGAGTCCTCCCGCTACGAGATCCGCGACGGCGACCGGGTGCTCGGTCTCGCCGCCTATCGCCGCGAGGGCGGCCGGGTCGTGTTCACCCACACCGAGATCGACCCGGACGCCGAGGGCTCCGGCCTGGGCGGCAAGCTGGTCCGCGGCGCCCTCGACGACGTGCGGGCCCGTGGCGAGCGCGCGGTGCCCAGCTGCTCGTTCGTGCGCGGGTGGATCGGCAAGCACCCCGACTACGCCGACCTGGTCGACGACGCCGGGGCCTGACCCGTCGGCTCAGAGGACGTGCTGGCCGTACATCTCGCCCAGCGGGTCGGCGATCAGCTCGAGGCGCGCCCCGTCGGGGTCGCGGAAGTACACCGAGACGCCGCTGTGCACCTCGTGCGGGACGCCGGCGTCGGTGAGCCGCTGCACGAGCTCGCGCCAGCGCGCCGGGTCCACGCTGATCGCCACGTGGTGCAGCCCGCCGAGCACCTCGGCGTAGGGGCCGACGTCCAGCCCCGGGAAGTCGAAGAAGGCGATCAGGTTGCCGTTGCCGATGTTGAAGAAGAAGTGCGAGGAGCCGGGGTAGTCGCGGTTGTCGATCAGCTCGGTGAGCGGGAAGCCGAGGACGTCCTGGTAGAAGCGGACGGTCCGCTCGACGTCGGAGCTGATCAGCGCGGTGTGGTGCAGCCCGCGCGCGGTGGTGGCCGGGCGCTCGCCCACCGGGCGGAGGTGCGCGGCCCGGATGCGGGCGCGCTCGGTCTCGGCTGCTGCGGTGTCGGGGCGCTCGGTGGTGCTCATGGTGCCGATCCTCCCGTGCCCGGCGCCCGGTCGCCGCGCCGCCCGACGCGGCCGACGCGGAGGGGTGTGGTGCGTGTCACTGTCGGCTAGCGTGACGGCTCCCGACCCACCGCCACCGCCCGGGGGGAGCACCGTGTCGACGCCGACACCGGACACCATCGACCTGTCCGAGCGCGGGTTCTGGGGCGCTCCACCCGAGCAGCGGCACGCGGTGTTCGACGTGCTCCGCCGGGAGAGCCCGTTCGCCTTCTTCGCCGAGCCGGAGGTGCCCTTCATCCCCGTGGGCCCCGGCTACCACGCGGTCACCCGGTACGCCGACGTGGCGGCCATCAGCCGCCAGCCGGCGCTGTTCGCCTCCGGTCAGGGCGCGGTCTCCATCGCCGACATGCCCCCGGACCTCAACGAGTTCTACGGCTCGCTGATCAGCATGGACGACCCACGCCACGGCAAGATCCGCCGGATCGTCGCCAAGGCCTTCACGCCGCGGGTGCTGGAGGAGCTGGTGGGCAACGTGCAGGCGGTCGCCGACGACGTGGTGGCCCGTGCCCGGCGCACCGCGGAGTCCGGCGACGGCACGATCGACGTCGTCGCCGACCTGGCCGCGCCGATCCCGCTGCGGGTCATCTGCGACATGATGGGCGTCCCCGAGGACGACCGGGCGATGGTGCTGCAGCAGTCGAACGTGATCCTCTCCGGCGGCGACCCCGAGCTCGTCGAGGACCAGGAGTACATGGTCACGGCGTTCCTCGAGGCCGGGGCCCAGCTGGCCGGGCTCATGGAGCGGCTGGCGGACGAGCGGCACGCGCACCCGGCCGAGGACCTGACCACTGCGCTGGTCACCACCGAGGTCGACGGCGAGCGGCTGTCGCACCAGGAGATCGCCTCGTTCTTCATCCTGCTGCTCGTCGCCGGCAACGAGACCACCCGCAACGCCATCTCCCAGGGGGTGCTGGCGCTGTCCGAGCACCCCGCGGAACGGGACCGCTGGGCCGCCGACCCGGGGCTCACCCGCACCGCGGTGGAGGAGATCGTCCGGTGGACGAGCCCGATCACCTGGATGCGCCGGACGGCGACCCAGGACGTCGAGCTCTCCGGGCAGCACTTCCCGGCCGGCTCGAAGTTCCTGCTCTTCTACGCCGCCGCCAACCGGGACCCCGAGGTCTTCGCCGACCCGCACCGCTTCGACCTGTCCCGCGACCCCAACCCGCACGTGGGCTTCGGCTCGCGCGGGCCGCACTTCTGCCTCGGCGCCCACCTGGCCCGGCGGGAGATCGGCGTGGCGTTCCGGGCGTTCGCCGACGAGCTGCCCGACCTGGAGGTCTGCGGGGAGCCGGCCCGGCTGCAGTCGTCGTTCGTCAACGGCCTCAAGCGGCTGCCGGCCCGGCTGACGGGGGCCCGGTGACCCGCCACGGGGTCAGCTGAGCGCCTGCTCCAGGTCGGCGAGCAGGTCCTCGGCGTCCTCGATGCCGACCGACAGCCGCACCAGGTCGGCCGGCACCTCCAGCGGGGAGCCGGCCGCGCTGGCGTGGGTCATCCGCGCGGGGTGCTCGACCAGGGACTCCACGCCGCCGAGTGACTCGGCGAGGGTGAACAGCTCGGTGCGCTCGCAGAGCCGCAGCGCCGCCTCCTCGCCGGCGGCCAGCCGGACCGACACCATCCCGCCGAAGCCGGACATCTGCCGGGCCGCGATCTCGTGCCCCGGGTGGTCGGGCAGCCCCGGGTAGAGCACGGCGGACACCTCGGGCCGGCCCTGGAGGAACTCGACCACCCGGGCGGCGTTGGCGTTGTGCCGGTCCATCCGCACGCCGAGGGTCTTGATGCCGCGCAGCACCAGCCAGGCGTCGAACGGGCCGTTGACGGCGCCCATGGCGTTCTGGTGGAAGGCCAGCTGCTCGCCGAGGTCGGGGTCGGCGACGACCAGCGCCCCGCCGACCACGTCGGAGTGCCCGCCCAGGTACTTCGTCGTCGAGTGGACGACGACGTCGGCGCCGAGCGTCAGCGGCCGCTGGAGGTACGGCGAGGCGAAGGTGTTGTCCACGACGAGCAGCGCCCCGGACGCGTGCGCGATCTCCGCGAGCCCGGCGATGTCGGCGATGTTGAGCAGCGGGTTGGTCGGCGTCTCGCACCACAGCACGGCCGTGGTGTCGCGCATCGCCGCCCGGACCTCGCCGAGGTCGCCCAGGTCCACGGGGGTGTGCTCGACGCCCCAGCGGGCGGCGACCTTGGACAGCAGCCGGAACGTGCCGCCGTAGGCGTCGCCGGCCAGGACCACGTGCGAGCCCGGCGAGCAGACGGTGCGCAGCAGCGTGTCCTCGGCGGCCAGGCCGGAGGCGAAGGCCAGGCCGGTCGCGCCCTCCTCCAGCGCCGCGAGCGCCTCCTGCAGCGCCGTCCGGGTGGGGTTGGCGCTGCGGCTGTACTCGTAGCCGCCGCGCAGCCCGCCGACGCCGTCCTGCTTGTACGTCGTCGTCAGGTGCAGCGGCGGCACCACCGCCCCGGTCGCCGGGTCGGGGTCCTGCCCGGCGTGGATGGCCCTCGTGCTGAAGCCCTGAGCAGGGCGCTGCGAGGAGCTGGACCCCTGCGGGCGCGAGGTGCCGGTCATGCCCCGACCGTAGGCGCGACGCCGGTGAGGTGGCCGAGCACGTCCTGCCGGGTGACGACGCCGGCGGGCTTGCCGTCGATGTGCACGAGCAGGGCGTCGGCCGAGCCGAGGGCGGCGACGGCGGCGCTGACCGCCTCGCCCGAGCCGATGATCGGCAGCGGCGCGGACATGTGCGTCTCCACGCGGTCCGAGAGCGTCGCGCGGCCGGCGAACAGCGCGTCGAGCAGCACCTTCTCGTCCACCGAGCCGACGACCTCGCCGGCGGTGACCGGCGGCTCGGCGCGGACCACCGGCAGCTGGCTGACGCCGTACTCGCGGAGGATGTCGATGGCCTCGCGCACGGTCTCGTTGGGGTGGGTGTGCACGAGCGTCGGCGTCTCCCCGGACTTGGTGTGCAGCAGCTCGCCGACGGTCTCCCCGGAGGTGGCGTCCAGGAACCCGTAGTCGGCCATCCACGCGTCGTTGAAGATCTTGTTCAGGTAGCCGCGCCCGCCGTCGGGGAGCAGCACCACCATCACGTCGTCCTTCGTCAGCCGCTCGGCGGCCCGCAGAGCGGCGACGACCGCCATCCCGCAGGAGCCGCCGACCAGCAGGCCCTCCTCGCGGGCCAGCCGCCGGGTCATGGCGAAGGAGTCGGCGTCGGAGACCGCGATGATCTCGTCGGCGATCCCGCGGTCGTAGGTCGACGGCCAGAAGTCCTCGCCGACGCCCTCGACGAGGTACGGCCGGCCGGTGCCGCCGGAGTAGACCGAGCCCTCGGGGTCGGCGCCCACGACCCGGACGCGGCCCTCGGAGGCCTCCTTGAGGTAGCGCCCGATCCCGCTGATGGTGCCGCCGGTGCCCATGCCGGTGACGAACGTGGTGATCCGCCCCTCGGTCTGCGCCCAGATCTCGGGGCCGGTGGTCTCGTAGTGCGACTGCGGGTTCGCCGGGTTGGAGTACTGGTCGGGCTTCCAGCCGCCGGGGGTCTCCCGGGCCAGCCGGTCGGAGACCGAGTAGTAGGAGCGCGGGTCGGACGGGTCGACGGCGGTGGGGCAGACGACGACCTCCGCCCCGTAGGCCTTGAGGACGTTGACCTTCTCCTGGCCGACCTTGTCGGGGCAGATGAAGACGCACTTGTAACCGCGCTGCTGGGCGACCAGCGCCAGCCCGATGCCGGTGTTGCCGCTGGTCGGCTCGACGATGGTGCCCCCGGGCTGCAGCGCGCCGCTGGCCTCGGCGGCGTCGACCATCCGGACGGCGATGCGGTCCTTCACCGACCCGCCGGGGTTGAGGTACTCGACCTTGGCCAGCACCAGGGGCGCGTCCGGGCCCAGGTCCCGGGTCACCGACCGGAGCCGCACCAACGGGGTGCCGCCGACCAGGTCGACGACGGACTCGGCGTACTGCACGACGGTCTCCTCCTCGGCGGCGTCCGGACGGGCGCACTCGCCGCACCCATCCCACCACCCGCCGGGACCCCCGCGCAGGGGAGCCGTGCGCGCCGGTCGCGGCCGCACCCCCGGCCGGACCAGGATGGGCGCATGTCCTCGTCCGCTCCCGGCACCCGCACGCTCGGCGACGGGCTCACGGTGTCCGCCCTCGGCCTCGGCTGCATGGGCATGAGCGAGATGTACGGGGCCGCCGACCGGTCGGAGTCCCTGGCGACGATCCGCCGCGCGCTCGACCTCGGCGTGACCCTCCTCGACACCGCCGACGTCTACGGCGACGGGCACAACGAGGAACTCGTCGGGGAGGCGATCGCCGGCCGGCGCGACGAGGTGGTCCTCGCGACGAAGTTCTCGCTGTCCCCGGGGGAGCGCGGCATGCGGATCGACGGCCGGCCGGAGAACGTCCGCGCCTGCGCCGAGGCCAGCCTGCGGCGGCTGGGGGTGGACGCGATCGACCTCTGTTTCCAGCACCGCGTCGACCCGGCCGTCCCGATCGAGGACACCGTCGGCGCGATGGCCGAGCTGGTGCGGCAGGGCAAGGTCCGCCACCTCGGCCTGTCCGAGGCCAGCGCCGCGTCGCTCCGCCGGGCGGTCGCCGTCCACCCGATCGCGGCGCTGCAGAGCGAGTGGTCGCTGTGGACCCGCGACCTGGAGGTCGCCGGGCCGGACGGGGACGCCGTCCTGGGCGTGGCCCGCGAGCTCGGCATCGGGGTGGTGCCCTACAGCCCGCTGGGCCGGGGCTTCCTCACCGGCGCGATCCGGAGCCCGGCCGACTTCGCCGAGGACGACTGGCGCCGGCGGATGCCGCGGTTCCAGGGGGAGGCGTTCACCGCCAACCTGCAGCTGGTGGACGCGGTGCGGGCGCTGGCGGAGGAGAAGGGCGCGACCGCCGGTCAGCTGGCGCTGGCGTGGGTGCTGGCGCAGGGGCCCGACGTCGTCCCCATCCCCGGCACCAAGCGCCGGCGCAACCTCGAGGAGAACGTCGGCGCGGCGGCGGTGCAGCTGACCGACGAGGACCTGGCGCGGCTGGCCGAGATCGCCCCGCCGGACGTGGCCCAGGGGGCCCGGTACGCCGCCACCGGGCCCGGCTACGGCGACAGCCCTGGGCGGGGGACCTCGTGAGCGCCGACCCGGCCTGCGGGGTCGCCCACGGCGCCGCCGCGCCCGCCGCCCCCGGCCGCGTGCTGGTCGCCGTCTTCGCCTCGCCGGTCGCCGACGTTCTGCTGCGGTGGGCGCCCGAGCTCGGCTACCGCACGGTGCTGCTGGACCCCGACCCCGGCCGTGGCGCGCAGGTGACGGCGTTCGGTCGGATCGACGTCCGGCTCGAGGACGCCGACGTCGTCGTCACCGACCACCACCGCCCGGAACTGGGCGAGGTGCTGCGCGACGCGCTGGCACGGCCGGTGCGCTGGGTCGGCGTCATGGGCAACCCGCGGCACGAGGGCCCCCACGTCGCCGCGCTGACGGCACTCGGGGTGCCCGCGGACGAGATCGCCCGGGTGCACCGGCCCATCGGGCTCGACATCGGCTCCAAGGCGCCCGCGGAGATCGCGCTGAGCACGCTGGCCGGCCTGCTCGCCGACCGCAACGGCCGGGCCGGCGGCGCGGTGCACGGCCGGCCGGCCGCTCAGCCGGAGGGCGGTGCCAGGTAGGAGAGCGCGGCGTCGTGCAGCCGGCCGTTGGTGGCCAGCGCGCTGCCGCCGGCCGGACCGGGCGCGCCGGTGACGTCGGTGAAGGTGCCGCCCGCCTCGCGCACGATGACGTCGAGGGCGGCGAGGTCCCACACCGAGACCTCGGGCTCGCAGGCCACGTCCACCGCACCCTCGGCGAGCAGCACGTAGCTCCAGAAGTCGCCGTAGGCGCGGGTCCGCCACACGTTCCGGGTGAGGCCGAGGAAGCCGTCGAGCAGCCCGCGCTCCTCCCAGCCGGAGAGCGAGGAGTAGCTGAGGCTCGCGTCGGCCAGCTCGCTGACGCCCGAGACCCGGCAGCGGGTCGCCGACTCCAGCCGCCGTCCGGTCCAGGCGCCCACGCCCTTGGCGGCCCACCAGCGGCGGTTCAGCGCCGGCGCGGAGACCAGGCCGACCACCGGCTCGTCGCCGTCGAACAGCGCGATCAGCGTGGCCCAGACCGGCACGCCGCGGACGAAGTTCTTCGTCCCGTCGATCGGGTCCAGCACCCAGCGCCGCGGCCCGTGCCCGGTCGTGCCCATCTCCTCGCCGAGGACGGCGTCGCGGGTGCGGGCGCGGGCCAGCGTGATCCGCAGCTGCTCCTCGACCGCCCGGTCGGCGTCGGTGACCGGGGTGAGATCGGGCTTGGTCTCCACCTTCAGGTCCTGCGCGCGGAACCGGTCCATGCTGATGGAGTCGGCCTGGTCGGCCAGTACGTGCGCCAGGTGCATGTCCCCGGTGTGGTCGCGCCCCGACGTCATGGACACCGAACCTAGCGGGCCGGAGCTGGATACCGTCGCAGGCGTGGACCCGAGGCCGGACGCGATGACGATCGCGGGGCTGCTCGCCGACCCCACCCGTCTGCGCGTCGTGGCGGCGCTCGCCCTCGGCGCGGGGACGCTCGAGGAGGTCGCCGGGGCCGCCGGGCTCCCGCTCAAGGACGTCGCGCTGGCCGCCCGGCGGCTGGCCCGCGCCGGCCTCGTCCGCCGCGACCGGCACGCGCTCGAGCTGCTGACCGACCGGTTCGGCGCCGCCGCCCGCGCGGCCGCGGAGGCCGCACCGCGGCCCGAGCCGCTGTCGGACGACCCGGCGGAGGACGCCGTGCTGTCGGCGTTCGTCCGCGACGGCCGGCTGGTGTCCATCCCGGCACAGGCCACCAAGCGGCGGGTGGTGCTCGAGCACCTGGTGCGGGTGTTCGACGCCGGCGTCCGCTACCCCGAGCGCGAGGTCAACGCGCTGCTCGGCGTCTGGCACCCCGACACCGCGGCGCTGCGGCGGTACCTCGTCGACGAGGGGCTGCTCACCCGCGAGGCCGGGGTGTACTGGCGCAGCGGCGGCTGGGTCGACGTCTGAGGGAGGGCCCCCTCGCCGCCCACCGCCGCGAGCTCGCGGCGGGCCCCTGCGAGCGGGCCGGGAAACGGCTGGCCAGCGGCGTCGGGTGCGCCCACACTCGCCGGGTGCCCGACGCCGAGGACTTCCGCGCGCTCGCCCGGTCCTCGCCGTGGCGGTTCACCTCGCTGCGGTTCACGTTCCGGCAGGGGCGGTCCGCGACCGCGGTGCGCGCCTGGTTGCGCCGCCCGGACCTGCTGCGGGTGGAGGACGTCACCGGCGCGCTGCTCGGCGTCGTCCACGGGCGGTCCAGCGTCGGTGGGGTCCTGGGTGCCGGGCCGTGGGACGAGCCGCCGCCGGAGCCGCCGCCGGTGCTGCGTCCCGACGGGCTGGTCGCCGTCCGCCCCTCCTGGGGCAGCTTCGGCCAGGCCGATGACCCGATGTGGCAGGACTACCGGTGGGTGGCGGTGCTCGACCCGGTCGAGCTTGCCGACGGTCGGGAGCGGGACACCGGCGGGCCCGCCGACCCGCCGCTGGTCGTCGACGCGGTCGGCGAGGTGGAGCACGGTGGGCGGCCCGCGTGGGAGGCCGTCGTGGCGACGACGTCGACGTACGACCCGCGCTGCGGCTGCTGCCCGCTGCTGCACGACGCCGGGGTGGACCGCGACGAGTGGGACGACGCAGCGGGGCGCTTCGCGGGGGTGACGTACCCGACCGCGACCCGGGTCCGGCTGGACGTCGGCACCGCCGTCTGCGTGCTCACCGAGGTCCTCGACGGCACGTACGCAGGCGAGGGGCACGAGGTGCTGATCGAGGCCGTGGACGAGCCGATGGCCGACGCCCTCTTCTGACGGCCTCCCTGCAGGGGCCCGCCGCGAGCTCGCGAGCGGTGGGGGCAGGGAGGTCCTTCCTCAGTAGCCGGGGCCGACCTGACCGACAGCGCCCAGCAGCACCCGCAGGGCGGCGAGCTGCTCGTGCCGCGCCGGGGGACCGGTGGCCGCCCACGCGTCCAGGGCGCATCCCGGATCGGCGGCGGTGTGCCCGCACAGCGGCGGGCAGTCGACGGCCGCCTCGGCGATCTCGTCGAACGCGGCCAGGACGTCGTCGGCGGTGACGTGCGCGAGACCGAACGAGCGGATGCCCGGGGTGTCGATGACCATCCCGGCCGCGGGCAGGTCGAACAGCACCACCGACGACGACGTGTGCCGGCCCTTGCCGATCTTGCTGACGTCGCCCGTGGCGCGGAAGGCGTCGGGCACCAGCCGGTTGACCAGCGTCGACTTGCCGACGCCGGACTGTCCGACGAGGACGCTGATCCGCGAGTCCAGCCGCTCCAGCAGGTCGTCGAGCGGCAGCTCCCGGGAGATCGCCACGGCGTCCAGGCCGAGGCCGGCGTAGCGGTCCAGCAGGGGCTGCGGGCTGGCCAGGTCGGTCTTGGTGAGGCACAGCAGCGGCTCCAGGCCGCCGGCGTAGGCGGCCACGAGGCAGCGGTCCAGGAAGCCGAACGCCGGCTCCGGGTCGGTCACCGCGGTGACGACGACCAGCAGGTCGGCGTTGGCCACCACGATCCGCTCGGTGGGGTCGGTGTCGTCGGCGGTGCGCCGCAGCGACGTCGTCCGCTCCTCGATGACGACGATCCGGGCGAGGCTGTCGGTGCGGCCGGTCGTGTCGCCCACGACCCGGACCCGGTCGCCCACGACGACGCCGTGCTTGCCGAGTTCCCGGGCCCGCATGGTGGTGATGTCGACCGGGGCGCCCTCCGGACCCTCGACGCGCACGGTCATCCGGCCGCGGTCGACGGCCACGACGAGCCCGGGGACGGCGTCGCCGTGGGCCGGCCGGGTGCGGGTCCGCGGCCGCGACCCGTGCTTGCCGGGCCGCTGCCGGACGTCGTCCTCGTCCGAGCGGCTGTCCAGCCGGCGGGGGCTCATGGCCGACCCCCGAGCATCGCCGCCCACCGCTCCCGGAAGTCCGGCAGCGTCTTGGTGACGGCGCCGGGGTCGGTGATCCGCACGCCCTCGATGACCAGGCCGAGGACCGCCGCGGCGTGCACCATCCGGTGGTCGGCGTAGGAGTCCAGCTGCGCCGGCCGGCGCGGGCCGGGCTCGATCACCAGGCCGTCGGGCAGCTGCTCGACCCGGGCGCCGACCGCGGTGAGCACCTCGTCGAGGGCCTGCAGCCGGTCGGTCTCGTGGCCGCGCAGGTGGCCGATGCCGGTCAGCCGCGAGGTGCCGTCGGCCAGCGCGCACAGCGCCGCCAGCACCGGGGTCAGCTCGCCGACCTCGCCCAGGTCCGCGACCAGGGGCGCGATCGGCCCGGGGCCGGTGACGGTCAGCCCGTCGGCGGTGCGCTCGACCGACGCCCCCATCGCGGTGAACAGCCGGTCGAGCTGGGCGCCGGGCTGGGTGGTCACGGCGGGCCAGTCGGGCACGGTGACCCGCCCGCCGGTGGCCAGCGCCGCGGCCAGGAACGGGGCGGCGTTGGAGAGGTCGGGCTCGACGGTGCGGTCCAGCGCGCGGATCGTGCCGGGCGCCACCCGCCAGCCGCGCTCGGTGGCGGCGACCTCGACCCCGTGCTCCCGCAGCGTGGTCACGGTCATCTCGACGTGCGGCATCGACGGCAGCCCGCCGGCGAGCGCCAGGTCGACGCCCTCGTCGAAGCGGGCGGCCGCCAGCAGCAGCCCCGAGACGATCTGGGAGGACTCGGAGGCGTCCACGGTCACCGCACCGCCGCGGATCCCGCCCGTGCCGTGCACGGTGAACGGCGCGCGGCCGCGGCCGCCGTCGTCCACCTGCACGCCGAGGTCGCGCAGCGCGGCGATGAGGCCGGCGTTGGGGCGCTCGTGCAGCCGCGGGTCGCCGTCGAGCCGGACGGGACCGTCGGCCAGCGCAGCGACCGGCGGGAGGAAGCGCAGCACGGTGCCCGCGAGGCCGGCGTCGACCTCGGCGGGCCCGCGCAGCGGCGCGGGCGTCACCAGCCAGTCGTCGCCGTCCCCGGCGATGCCCGTGCCCATCGCGCGCAGCGCGGCGGCCATCAGGTCGGTGTCCCGCGCCCGGAGCGGGCGCACCAGCCGGCTCGGCCCGTCGGCGATCGCGGCCAGGACCAGCGCGCGGGCGGTGATGGACTTCGACCCCGGGAGGACGGCGACCGCGTCCACGGGGGAGGGCGCGTGCGGCGCCGGCCAGACCTCGGTCACGGCCTCAGTCTGCCCGGCCGCCGCACGCTCCCCCCTGACGTGCTGGAACGGCCACCCTTCAGGGGCCCGCGCCGAGCTTGCGAGGCGTGGGGGGAAGGGTGGTCCTTCATCAGCCGCTGACCGGCTTGGACGCCTTCCTCGCCGGCACCGTGCGCACCAGGCGGCGGTTGGCGAACTCGAACATGGCCAGCTCGGAGAGCTCCCGGCCGTAGCCGGACCGCTTCACGCCGCCGAACGGCAGCTCGGGGGAGGAGCCGGTCGGCTGGTTGATCCAGACCATCCCGGCCTCCAGCCGCTCGCCCACCGCCCGCGCGCGGTCGACGTCGCTGCTCATGACCGTGGCGCCGAGGCCGAAGTCGCTGTCGTTGGCCAGCGCGACCGCCTCGTCGTCGTCCTTGACCTTGTAGACGACGGCCGCGGGCCCGAAGAGCTCCTCGCGGAAGGCCCGCATCTCCGGGGTGACGTCGGTCAGGATCGTCGCCTCCACGAACGCGCCTGGGCGGTCGGGGCGCTTCCCGCCGGCAACGACGGTCGCGCCCTTGTCGATCGCGTCCTGGATCTGGGCGTGCAGGTCCTGTGCGGCGCGCTCGCTGGACAGCGGGGCCAGCGACGTCGACGGGTCGGCCGGGTCCCCGGGCGCGAACGTGGAGAACGCCTGCCTGAGGCCCTCGACGAAGGGCTCGTAGAGCTCCTCGGTGACGATCAGCCGCTTGGACGCCGTGCAGGCCTGGCCGGTGTTCTGCATGCGGCCGGAGGTCGCCGCCTTGACGGTGGCCGCCATGTCGTCGGCGTCGAGCACGATGAACGGGTCGCTGCCGCCGAGCTCGAGCACGGACTTCTTCAGGTGCTTCCCGGCCAGGGCACCGACGGCGCTGCCGGCCCGCTCGCTGCCGGTCAGCGTGACGCCCTGGATGCGGGGGTCGGCGATGACCTGCTCGACGTCGTCGATGCGCAGGAACGTGTTGGTGAAGACGCCCTCGGGCGCGCCGGCGTCGAGGAACAGCTTCTCGATGGCGACGGCGCACTGCGGGGTGATTTCGGCGTGCTTGAGGATGACGGTGTTGCCCAGCACCAGGTTCGGGCCGGCCACGCGGACGACCTGGTAGAAGGGGTAGTTCCAGGGCTCGATGGCCAGCAGGACGCCGATCGGCAGGGTCTCCACGACCGCCTCGCCCTTGCCCATCAGGGGCTGGATGGACGTCGGCTCGAGGAAGCCGGGGCCGTTGTCGGCGTAGTACTTGAGGATCATCGAGCACAGGTAGAGCTCGCCGGTCGCCTCCTCCTTGCGCTTGCCCATCTCGGTGGTGATGAGGGCGGCGAGGTCGTCGCGGCGCTCGTCCATGAGCTCCGCCGCCCGGCGGACGACGGCGGCGCGGTCGGCGACGGGGCGCTGCCGCCACTCCTGGTAGGCGGCGTGCGCCCGGCCGATGATCCCGTCGATCTCCTCGGTCGGGGTGAAGTCGAACTCCTGCTCGGTCTCGCCGGTGAAGGGGTTGACCGTGGCGTACCTCCGCTCGGCGGAGTCGCTGGCGGTCTTCGGCTGCTCGCGTGCGGTGTCCTGGGTGGCGGTCACGTGGGGATCCTCTTCTCTGCCTGCTGTCGTCCTGCACCGGACCCCTACCCGGCTGCCGGGAGCGCACGCGCGGGCCGGCTGTCGGTGCGCGCACCTAGGCTCGTGCCGAGCCAACGCCCCTGCAGTGAGGAGTCCCCGATGTGCGGTCGGTACGCCGCCAGCCGCCGTCCGGACGACCTGGTGGTCGAGTTCGAGGCGGTGCCCGCCGAGGGGCAGAAGCCGCTGCCGGCCGACTACAACGTCGCCCCGACCAAGGACGTGTACGTCGTCCGGCACAAGCGCGAGCGCGACGCCGAGGGGGCGCTCACCGGCGGGGGGCACCGCGAGCTGCGCGCCGTCCGCTGGGGGCTGGTCCCCTCGTGGGCCAAGGACGCCTCGATCGGCAACCGCATGCTCAACGCGCGCGTCGAGTCGCTCGCCGAGAAGCCCGCCTTCCGCCGGGCCGCCGCCTCGCGCCGCTGCCTGGTTCCGGCCGACGGCTGGTACGAGTGGGCCAAGCGGCTGGACCGGCCGGGCAAGCAGCCGTACTTCATCACCCCGGCCGACGGCTCGGTGCTCGCGATGGCGGGCCTGTGGGAGGTGTGGGGGGAGGGCGATGACCGGCTCTACACCTGCACCGTGGTCACTGCGCCCGCGCAGGGTGCGCTGACCGAGATCCACGACCGGATGCCGCTGGTGCTGCCGCAGGAGCGCTGGGCCGAGTGGCTCGACCCGGCGCAGGACGACGTCGCGGCCGTGGCCCGGCCCACCCCGCCGGAACTGGTGGCCGCCCTCGAGCTCCGGCCGGTCAGCCCTATGGTCAACAGCGTGAAGAACAACGGCGCCCAGCTGACCGAGCGGTCGGAGTCGGTCAGTGAGCCGGCCGACCAGCCGGCACTGTTCTGAGGTGGCCGCACCGACCACCGAGGTGCGCGCGCTGCCCGGCTGGGTCGCCGCGGGCCTGACGTTCCTGAGCTCCGGCGCCGTGCTCGTGCTGGAGATCGCCGGTCTGCGGCTCATCGCCCCCTACGTCGGCATCACGCTGCAGACCAACACCGCGGTCATCGGCTTCGCCCTGGCCGCCATCGCCGTCGGCGCCTGGGCCGGCGGCACCCTGGCCGACCGGGCCGACCCGCGGCGGCTCATCCCGCCGCTGGTGATCGCCGGCGGCGCGCTGATCGTCGCCGTGCTCCCGCTGGTCCGGTTCACCGGTGAGGCGTTCAGCGGCGGGGACGCCGGCAGCGTGCTGCTGCTGGCCTTCGTCGCGATCGTGGTGCCCGCCGCGCTGCTGTCGGCCGTCCCGCCCATGGTGGTCAAGCTCCAGCTGGCCAGCCTCGCCGAGACCGGCGCCGTCGTCGGGCGCCTGTCCGGCATCGGCACGCTGGGCGGGATCGCGGCCACGTTCCTCACCGGCTTCGTGCTCGTGGCGCTGTTCCCGACCAGCGGCATCCTCGTGGCCACCGGCCTGGTCACGGTGGTCACCGGCATCGCGGCGGCGGTCTACCTGCGGAGCGCCTCCGGCGGCGCCGGGCGGCTGACCGTGGGCCTGCTCGTCCTCGCCGTCGTCGGCACGCTCCTGGCCGCGCTCGCGCCGACGCCCTGCGAGGAGGAGACCGCGTACCACTGCGCGCGCGTGGCCACCGACCCCGACCGGCCCACCGGCCGGGTGCTGCTGCTCGACACGCTCCGGCACTCCTACGTCGACCTCGCCGACCCCACGCACCTGGAGTTCGAGTACGTCCGCGCCATCGCGTCGGTCACCGACGTCGTCGCGCCGGAGGGGGAGCCGCTGTCGGCGCTGCACCTCGGCGGGGGCGGGCTGACCGTGCCGCGCTACCTGGCCGAGGTCCGCCCGGGCACCGAGAGCCTGGTGCTGGAGGTCGACGCCGGTGTGGTCGACGTCGACCGCGAGCAGCTGGGCCTGCGGACCTCCGAGGAGCTCGAGGTCCGGGTCGTCGACGCCCGCATCGGCCTCGCCGACGAGCCGGCCGGGCGCCGCGACCTGGTCGTGGGCGACGCCTTCGGCGGGCTCTCGGTGCCGTGGCAGCTGACCACGCGGGAGGCGCTGGAGGCGGTCGACGACGCGCTGGCCGACGACGGCGTGTACGTCGTGAACCTCATCGACCACCCGCCCCTGGACTTCGTCCGTGCCGAGCTCGCCACCCTGCGGGCCGTCTTCGGTGAGGTGGTGCTGCTCGCCCGGGCGCCGGTGCTCGCGGGGGAGGACGGCGGCAACGTCGTGGCGGTGGCCTCCCAGCGCCCGCTGCCGGTGGAGGCGATCACCGCGGCGCTGCCCGAGCGGGACCTCGCCTGGCAGGTCGCCGAGGGCGCCGAGCTGGACGCGTTCGTCGGGGACGCGCAGGTGCTGACCGACGACGCCGCGCCGGTCGACCAGCTGCTCACCCCCTACGGCGCGCCGGGCTGACGCCCGCTAGCGCCCGATGGGCGCCGTGCGGGCGCGGGTCAGGCGCACGAGGTCGGCAGGGGGGAGCTCCACCTGCAGCCCGCGGCGGCCGGCGCTGACCAGGACGGTGGCGAAGCCGAGCGCGGAGTCGTCCACCACGGTCGCGAGCGCCTTGCGCTGACCGAGCGGGCTGATCCCCCCGAGCACGTAGCCGGTGGTGCGCTCGGCGTCGGCCGGGTCGGCCATCGCCGCCTTGCGGCCGCCGACGGCCGCGGCCAGGGCCTTGAGGTCGAGGGTCGTCGCCACCGGGACGACGGCGACGGTGAGGGTGCCGTCCACCCGGGTCACCAGCGTCTTGAACACCTGGCGGGGGTCGGAGCCCAGCGCGGCCACCGCGGCCTCGCCGTGGCCCTGGTCGCTCGGGTGTTCCGGGTCGTACGGGTGCAGGGTGTGCGCGACCCGCGCCCTCTCGAGGACCCGCACCGCCGGAGTGGCCGCCACGGCGGGGGAGCGTAGCGACCGGTCGCCAGGTCCGCGGCCGGTTTCCCGGACGCGGGAATCGGCTCCCCGATCGGTCGGTTGCACCGGCCGTGAGCAGCACCCCCTCGACCGCCCGCGCGCGGGCCGGTGCCGGCCCGGCCGTGCACCGCCGTCCGCCGGGCCGCCCCGATGCCGCACGACTAGGATCGTCCGAGGTGGCACCCCGCGTCCGGGGTGCGCAGAGAGGACGGTCGGTGGCCCAGGAGCCCACGAGCACGCCCCCGGAGGAGCCGACGGCTGCCGAGGCGACGCCGATGGTCGAGCCCGGTGCGCCCGTGGAGGTGCCCGAGGCCCGCGAGGGCGGCAGCCGCACCGAGGTGGCCGAGTCCCGTGCCGAGCGCGACGCCCGCTTCGAGCGCGACGCGCTGCCCTATCTCGACCAGCTCTACCCGGCGGCGCTGCGGATGACCCGCAACCCGGCCGACGCCGAGGACCTGGTCCAGGAGACGTTCGTGAAGGCCTACTCGGCCTTCCACCAGTTCGCCGAGGGCACCAACCTCAAGGCGTGGCTGTACCGGATCCTGACCAACACCTACATCAACAGCTACCGCAAGAAGCAGCGGCAGCCGCAGCAGTACCCGACCGACCAGGTGCAGGACTGGCAGCTGTACGCCGCCGAGGAGCACAGCTCCAGCGGCCTGCGCTCCGCCGAGATCGAGGCGCTGGACCACCTGCCGGACTCCGACATCAAGGAGGCCCTGCAGCAGCTGCCGGAGGACTTCCGGCTCGCGGTCTACCTGGCCGACGTCGAGGGCTTCGCCTACAAGGAGATCGCCGAGATCATGGGCACGCCCATCGGCACGGTGATGTCCCGGCTGCACCGCGGTCGCCGCGGACTCCAGAAGCTGCTGGCCGACTACGCCCGTGAGCGGGGCTTCGTCCGCGCGGGCGCCGGGGAGGAGGCGTCGTGAGCGAGCACTCTCCTCATGAGGGACACGGCCACGCCGAGGACCCCGTCGGGATCGACTCCTGCGACGACGTCCTGTCCCACGTGTTCGAGTTCCTCGACCACGAGACGAACGACGCCCGCCGGGCCGTCATCGCCGAGCACCTCGAGGACTGCTCGCCGTGCCTCCGGCAGTTCGGCATCGAGCAGGAGTTCAAGGCGCTGGTCCGCCGCCGCTGCGGGGGCGACGCGCCGCCGATGGGCCTGCGCGACCGGATCAAGATGCAGCTGACCACCGTCTCCTTCGAGGAGGACGGCACCAGCATCAGTGTCGAGCGGGTGACGACCGAGGTCGTCGTGACCGAGCGGACCGGCGAGCGCCCCACCGCCTGAGCGGCGGGGCACTCGACCGGTCGGCCCTCTCGCAGGGTCCCGCCGCGAGCGTGCGAGCGGTGGGGGGCGAGGGGGTCCTTGCTCTAGGCGTTGGGGCGCTTGCCGTGGTTGGCCTTGCTCCCCTTGCGGGAGCGACGCTTGCGTCCACGCTTGGACATCGCTGCCCTCCTTCCCTCGCTGGTGTGACAGACGCCCGGTCGGACGTCTCGATCGGGTGGGCGCGCCAGGGGGCCGGGTGTGCGGCCGCCCGGCGGACCCGCCAAGCTGACCCGACAAGCCTCTCACGCCCGGGCTGGGGACCCGGATCGGGCGGCACGGAGCACACGGCACGGAGCACACGGGGGAGGACCGCAGGCGGTGGCCCAGTCGGGGATCGAGAGCGTGCTGGTGGCCGGGCGTGGCCCGGCGGCGTGCGCGGTGATCGCCGCGTGCGAGCGGTTGGAGATCAAGGCCGTCGCCGTCCACTCCGAGACCGAGCGGAACGCCCTGCACGTGCGCCTCGCCGACGACGCCGTCCTGCTCGGGCCGGCGCCGGCGTCCGAGTCCTACCTCGCGGTCGACCGGATCGTGGAGGCCGCGCGACGCAGCGGCGTGTCCGCGGTCCTGCCGGTGCCGCCGGCACTGGCCGGCAACGCCCGGCTGGCCGGCGCGGTCATGGCGTCGGGGTTGCGGTGGATCGGCCCGGACGCGGCGGTCCTCGAGCGACTCGGTGGGGACGGGGTGGAGCCGGCCAGCGAGCGCGGCCTGCTGGCGTGGGTCACCGACGACGGCCTGCGCTGCGTCACCCCGGTCACCCGGGACCGCGCCGCGGGCATCGCTCGCGTCTCCTGGACGCCGCAGGAGGCGCCTCCGCTGCCCGCGACCGCCCGCCGGCTGGTCGACGTCGGCTGGCGCGGCCTGGTCACCGTCGGGGTCGACCCCGACGGCGAGCTGGCCGAGGTGGCGGCCGGCTTCTCGCTGGACATGGCGGTGCTCGAACGCGCGCACGGCGTGAACGCCGTCGAGCTGGCGGTGCGCAGCGCGTCCGGCACGGCGGCCAGGCTGACGACGCCCGTGGACCCGCCCCGGTCCGCCGTCGCCGTCCAGCTGCGGTCCACGCTCCCGCCGGGCCGGGCCGGACGCGTCACCGGCCGCCTCCCCGGGCACGGCCGGATGCGCGGCAGACGGCGGTCGCTGGACGTGGTCGCCACCCGCGGCTACGAGCCGGGGGACCGCCTCGACGGCTGGTACGACGCGCTGCTGGCCACGGTCAGCGCCGGCGCAGCCGACGTCCCGACCGCGGCCCGCGCGGTGAGCGACGCACTCACCGGCCTCGGGGAGATCGGGGTGCCGCACGACGGCGCGGAGGTGTGCGCGGTCCTGGACCGGCTCGTCTCCGGGGATCCGGTGCCCGGCAGCTGAGGCCGGCCGTCCCGCGCGTCCGCAGTGGTTGGATGAGCCGGCAGCGTCGAGGTGGGGGAGGTGCCGGTGGCGGTCGAGGAGATCCACGCCGAGATGGTGTCCAGCGTCTGGAAGGTGCTCGTGGCGCCCGGTTCGCCGGTCGCGGCGGGTGACACGCTGGTCATCCTCGAGTCGATGAAGATGGAGATCCCGGTGCTCACCGAGCGGTCCGGCACCGTGGCGGAGCTGCACGTCATGGAGGGCGAGGTGCTCCAGGAGGGCGACCTCATCGCCACCGTCGCCGCCGACTGAGCTCAGCGGTCCGCGTCAGAGGCCGAGGGCGTACACCAGCAGGTCGACGCCGGGCACGGGCGACCAGTCGCGCCCGGGCAGCCGGCGGAAGCCCAGCCGCTCGTAGAGGCGGTGCGCCGCCGTCATCCGCGGATCGGTGGACAGCACCATCGACGCCTTGCCGGCCGCCCGGGCCCGGTCCAGGCAGGTGGTGACGAGCAGCTCGCCGACGCCGGCCCCGCGCGCGGCCGGGTCGACGACCAGCATCCGGAACGCCGCCTCCGCCGGTCCGGCGGTCACCTCGCCGAAGTCGCCGTCCAGGACCAGCGCGACGCTGCCGACGACGCGGCCGTCCAGCCGGGCCACCAGCAGCTGGGAACGGCCGGCCCGGCCCTCCACGTCGCCCAGCTCGGCCAGGTACTGCGTCGAGGCCAGCTCCTCGTCGCGGTAGACGCCGACGGTCAGCTCGCGGATCCGGTCGAAGTCGGCGCGGGTGGCCGGCCCGACGACGGGGACGGTGGCGCTGGGTACCTCGGCGCTGGGGGCCACGGGGGTCCTTACTCTCGGGGGCATCATGAGCAGCCTCTCCGACCGTCTGACGCGGGGCGCGGCCACCTCGCCGTCCCAGGTGGACCACGCCCGCCGGCTGGTCGCCGACTGGCAGCTCCTGGCCGACCTCTCCTTCGCCGACCTGACCCTCTGGGTGCCGCTGAGGACGGGCGCCTGGTGGTGCGTCGCGCAGGTGCGCCCGCTGACGGCGCCCACGAGCCAGCCGGAGGACCTGGTCGGCAGCGAGGTGTCCGGCGAGGCCGCCGAGCCGCTCGTGGTGGCGCACCGGGAGGGTCGGCCGGTCACCGAGGGGGAGCCGGACTGGTCGGGGGCCGCCCCGCGACGCCGCGAGATCATCCCGGTCCGCCACGACGGCGTCGTCGTCGCCGTCCTGGCCCGGGACACCAACCTGGCGGTGACCCGGTCGCCGTCGACGCTCGAGCTCACCTACCTCGACATCGCCGCGGACCTCTGCCTCATGGTCTCGGCCGGCACGTTCCCGCCGCAGCGGGTGCTCGACGCGGAGCTCAGCCCGCGGGTGGGCGACGGCCTGGTCCGCCTCGACGGCAGCGGCCGCGCCGTCTACGCCAGCCCGAACGCCCTGTCGGCCTACCGCCGGATCGGGGTGACCGGGGACGTCGTCGGGGCCGACCTGGCGCGGCTTTGCCGGGAGGTCGCCGCCGACCGCGTCGCCGGCGAGGCGGTCGCGGCCGGGATCCGGGCCGCGGTCGCCGGCCGCTTCCCCGAGCCGACGGACCTGGAGGGCTTCAGCGCGACGCTGCTGGTGCGCGCGCTGCCGCTGCAGGCGCCGGGCGGCGAGGAGGGCGCGCTGGTGCTCGTCCGGGACGTCACCGACGTGCGCAGCCGCGACCGCGCGCTGCTCACCAAGGACGCGACGATCCGCGAGATCCACCACCGGGTGAAGAACAACCTGCAGACGGTCGCGGCCCTCCTGCGGCTGCAGGCGCGGCGGATGACCGAGCCCGCCGCCCGGGCCGCGCTCGAGGAGTCGGTGCGCCGGGTCGCCTCCATCGCGATCGTGCACGAGACCCTGGCCGGCAGCCGGGAGGACGTCGTGGACGTCGACGACGTCCTCGACCAGGTGCTGCCCATGCTGGGCGACCTCGCCTCGATCGGCCCGGCCGCCCGCACCTGCCGCGTCGGTGCCTTCGGCGAGCTGCCGGCGGCCACCGCGACGCCGCTGGTGCTGGCGGTCACCGAGCTGCTGCACAACGCCGCCGAGCACGCCTTCCCCGACGGCGAGACCGGCAGCATCGAGCTGCAGGCCGAGCGGGACGGCGACGACCTCGTCGTGCGCGTCCGCGACGACGGCACCGGGCTGCCCGCGGACTTCGACCCGGCCGCCAGCGACGGCCTCGGCCTGCAGATCGTCCGCACGCTGGTCACCAGCGAGCTCGGCGGCGGGCTGACCATGGGCCCCCCGGCCGACGGCGGAACGGGCACCGAGGTCGTCCTGGACGTCCCCGGGGCGGGCCGCCCCCGCCGCTGACCCGGCCCCGGACGCGCGAGAGGCCGGCCCGGGTTCCCGGGCCGGCCTCTCGCGCGGCGCTGCTGTGCTGCGGTGTGTCCGTCAGGCGCGGACGCGGGTGCGGGACTGACGGCGCTTGAGGGCACGCCGCTCGTCCTCGGAGAGCCCGCCCCAGACGCCGGAGTCCTGACCCGCGCGCAGGGCCCAGTCCAGGCAGGACTGCACGACCGGGCAACGCCGGCAGACCGCCTTCGCCTGCTCGACCTGCACGGTGGCGGGGCCGGTCGTCCCGATCGGGAAGAACAGCTCCGGGTCCTCGTCGCGGCAGAGGGCGCGGTGGCGCCAGTCCATGGTGGTGTGCTCCTCGAAGTCGTCTACTTGTGCCGGGCGGGCCGCTGTCTCCGGGCGTCTGCGCGCCGGCACCTGTGGTCAGTGCCGTCTTCCAGCGACCGCCTGCTCTTGTTACCGGCAGGTTGCGTTCCTGGTCGCGATGTTTTCACGACACAGACGCCTGTCAAGCGCATGGAGGGTTCGGTGGGACCCCTCGTGAGCAAGCTCACCACGCCCGTGATAGGGCTGCCACTCGGCCGGTCCGGATCATTGACAGGACCGCCGGGACGTGCCTCCCGTGGCCCCGTCCGGAGGCTCGCGCCGAGCCCGCGAGGCGTGAGAGGGACGGGGTCCTTCTTCAGGCGACCACGCGGAGCGCGGCCGGTACCGAGCGCAGCCGCAGGCCGGTGGCGGTGCCCAGGTGGTCGCCGTCGAGCTGCCACCCCTGCGGCCGGGTGGCGGTGAGGGTCAGCTCCGGCAGGTCGTGCCAGTGGTGGACCTGGCGTCCCCGGGTGGCCGGCGCCGGGGCCATCGCCTGACGCAGGGTGTTGAGCATCCGCAGCGGGCCCGTCCGGCCGAGGGCGAACACGTCCAGGGCGGTGTCGAACGAGGCCCTCGGGCTCGGGTTGATCGGCCGGGCACCCAGGTAGGTCCACGGGCTGACGTTGGAGACCAGGCAGAGGAAGACGCCGTCGCGCGGGGCCTCGCCGGGTACCTCGATCGTCACGGCGGGGCGACGGCGCTCGCGCCCGAGCAGGAACGTCCTCGTCCCCTCGCGGACGTAGAGGGAACCGGAGGAGCGCCGGCCGCGGGCCCGGTGGGCCTCCACCTGCGCGATGACGTCGGCGTCGAAGCCCAGCCCGGCGGTGAAGGTGAACCAGCGGGGGTCGGTCCACGCGGGGTGGGCGGCGGCGTCGCGGGCCGCCACCGCCGGCGCGGCCGCGGGGTCGATGGGCTCGACGGGGGCACTGCTGGTGCCGGACGCGCTGGCCGTCCCGAGGGAGACCCGCCGGGTGCGCCCCGCCCGGATGCTGTCGAGGATCTCCGCGACGGCCTCCACGGGGTGGCGCGACCGGCCCAGCGCCCGGGAGAAGACGTTGGTCGAGCCGCCCGGGACGACGGCCAGCGTCGGCACACCGGCGCCCGGCCCGGCGTACAGCAGGCCGTTGACGACCTCGTTGACCGTGCCGTCGCCGCCGAGCGCGACCACGATGTCCACGCCGTCCGCGCACGCCTCCTGCGCAAGCTCGCGGGCGTGCCCGCGGTGGGTCGTCTCGGCGAGGTCGACCTTCAGCTGACTGCCGAGGGCGCCGACGAGCACGTCGCGCACCTTGGTGTTGGTGGAGGTCGCCGCGGGGTTGGCCACCACGAGCGCACGCATGCGGTCCAGGCTAGCCACGAGGGGAGATGTCCCCGGTCAGCGGCGAGTCAATCCTGTGACCGCTGACGCGTAGCCTCGCTGCTGTGACGCAGGAGAGCGGTGCGGCCGGGCGCCGGCGGGAGCGCGACGGCGCCGACCCGCGCCCCGGCCGCTTCGACCGGCTGCTGGGCGGGGCCGCCGACCCCGGGACGCCGAAGCCGGCCGCCGGCCGCCCCGAGGCGCCCGCCGCGGTCCGCCGGGCCGCGCTCGTCGTCGCCCTCGAGGCGGTGCTGCTCCTCGGCGGCGCGGTCGTCCTGCTCTACCTGACGCTCACCAGCACGCCGCTGAGCATGCGCAACGCCGTCGCCGAGGTCGTCCTCGTCGCGCTCTTCGGCGTCGCCATGGCCGCGGCGGCCCGGGGGCTGTGGCGCGTCTCGTCGTGGGCCCGCGGGCCGGTGGTGGCGCTGCAGCTGATCCTGGCCGCGATCGGGTACACCGCGTTCACCGCCGAGCGTCCCGAGATCGCCGTCCCGGTGCTCGCGCTGGTGGCCGTGGAGCTGTACCTGCTGGCCACCCCCGAGGCGCGGCTGGCCTTCGACCGAGGCCCCGAGGACTAGACCAGGTCGACGACGTCGGCGATCGAGTCGAGCACGCGGCCCGGACGGAACGGGAAGCGGGCGACGTCCGCGGCCCGGGTCGAGCCGGTCAGGACCAGGATCGTGTCGAGCCCGGCCTCGATGCCGGCCACCACGTCGGTGTCCATCCGGTCGCCGATCATGACCGTGCTCTCCGAGTGCGCCTCGATCCGGTTCATCGCGCTGCGGAACATCATCGGGTTCGGCTTGCCGACGAAGTACGGCTCCGCGCCGGTCGCCTTGGTGATCATGGCCGCGACCGCGCCGGTCGCCGGCAGCGGGCCCTCCGCCGACGGGCCGGTGACGTCGGGGTTGGTGGCGATGAACCGCGCGCCGGCGCCCACCAGCCGGACGGCGCGGGTGATCGCCTCGAACGAGTAGGTGCGCGTCTCGCCCAGGACGACGTAGTCCGGGTCGACGTCGGTCAGTGTGTAGCCGGCCTCGTGCATCGCCGTGGTCAGTCCCGCCTCGCCGATGACGTAGGCCGACCCGCCGGGCAGCTGGGTGGACAGGAAGTCCGCCGTCGCCAGCGCCGAGGTCCAGATGGCCTCCTCGGGCACCTGCAGCCCTGAGCGGGACAGCCGGGCCGCGAGGTCGCGCGGGGTGAAGATCGAGTTGTTGGTGAGCACGAGGAAGCGCCGGCGGCGGTCGACCAGCCGGGCCAGGAACTCGGCGGCCCCCGGGAGCGCCTGACCCTCGTGGACCAGGACGCCGTCCATGTCGGTCAGCCAGCACTCGGCGGGCTGACGGCCGGTGCTCATGCGCCCCTCCGATCGGCGGCGAAGCCGGCGAGCGCCTCGTCGGTCAGCCGGAAGACCGTCCACTCGTCCATCGGGACGGCGCCCGCGGCCCGGTAGAAGTCGATCGACGGCGTGTTCCAGTCCAGCACCGACCACTCCAGCCGGTCGTAGCCGCGCTCGACGCAGGTGTCGGCCAGGGTCCGCAGCAGCTCCCGGCCCAGTCCCGTGCCGCGGTGCTCCGGCTGCACGTAGAGGTCCTCCAGGTAGATGCCGTGGGTGCCGCGCCAGGTGGAGAAGTTGAGGAACCACAGGGCCGTGCCGACCACGGTGCCCTCGCGTTCGGCGACGTGGCCGAAGAGCTTGGGCGAGTCGCCGAACAGCGCCGCGGTCAGCTGCTCCTCGGTCAGCCGCACCTCGTGCGCCGCCTCCTCGTACTCGGCCAGCTCCCGCACCAGGCCCACGACGGCGGGGACGTCGTCCGGGCGGATCTCGCGGACGCTCACGTGAGCAGCTCCCGCACCCGGGTCGGCACGAGCTTGGCCAGTGGCGACATCGCCGGGACCAGGATCGGCGCGAAGAGGTAGCCGTAGGCCAGCACGCACCCGGTGACCACCGGGACCGTGGCGAAGCCGACCACCATCAGGATCGCCGCCGCGACCAGGCCGTACGGTCGGCCGCTCTTCGGGCTGACCAGCGAGCGGAACGACCGGAAGCGGATGGTGCTGACCATCAGCAGCGCCGGCAGGGCGACGATGAG
Source organism: Trujillonella endophytica (assembly GCF_019799905.1). GTDB lineage: Bacteria > Actinomycetota > Actinomycetes > Mycobacteriales > Geodermatophilaceae > Trujillonella > Trujillonella endophyticus_A. Next base: position 1,137,271 of record NZ_JABGCI010000001.1, read on the forward strand.
CAGCACCCACAGCCGGTCGCGGCCCTGCATCTGGTCACCGAAGGCGAAGACCGAGGCGAGGACGACGCCCGCGGCGCCCGGGCTCGGCATGCCGGTGAAGTACCGCTTGTCGGCCGTCGGGTCGATCGTGGTGTTGAAGCGGGCCAGCCGGATGGCCGCGCACGCCACCCACAGGCCGCAGACCACCCAGCCCAGCGGGTCCCACCCGTCGCGGCCCTCGGAGAACAGCGTGAAGGCGATCAGCGCCGGCGCCATGCCGAAGGACACCAGGTCGGCCAGCGAGTCGAACTGCAGGCCGAACGGGGTCACCGCGCCGACCAGCCGGGCGACCGCGCCGTCGGTGATGTCGAAGACGATCGACAGGCCGATCAGGACGGCGGCCAGCGTGTGGTCCCCGCGGATGGAGACCAGGATGGCGACGAAGCCGCACATCATGTTGGCGAGCGTGAAGAGGCTGGGCAGCGTCGCCAGCGCCCGGCGGCGGGTGCCGCGCACCGAGCCCCGGACGAACTCCACCGTCGCCGTCCGCCGGGTCTGCGGCGGCCGCGCCCCCGACGCGGAACTGGGCATGGCAGTCGCTCTCAGCCGGCGTCGGGCCAGCGGGCGATGACGGTCTCGCCGCCTCGCACGCGCTGGCCCCTGCGGACGAGGACCTCGCACTCCGGGGGGACGAAGACGTCCATCCGTGAGCCGAACTTCATCAGGCCCATGCGCTCCCCGGCGGCCAGCCGCCGGCCGATCCCGGTGCGGGTGACGATCCGGCGGGCCAGCACGCCGACGATCTGGCGGAAGACCACGGTCCGCTCGCCCTCGCGCAGCCACAGCTCGCTGCGCTCGTTCCGGTGCGCGGACTCCTTGCGGTAGGCGGCCAGGAAGCTGCCCTTGCGGTAGGAGCTCTCCACGACCTCACCGGAGTACGGCGAGCGGTTGACGTGCACGTCGACGACGGAGAGGAAGACGCTCACCTGCTGCCAATCGCCCGGCGGCGCCACGCCCTCCTGCGGCTCGCCGGCGACCATCACCACGCCGTCGGCGGGGGAGAGGACGTCGTCCGGCGGTGGGGCCTCGCGGTCGCAGCGGCGGTCCGGGTCGCGGAAGAACAGTGTCATGTAGGCCGACAGCCCCACGAGCGGCCAGGCCGCCCGGCGCGGCCACCGGCGGCCGGAGACCGACGTGGCGGTCGACAGGACGGCGGCAGGGGCCAGCGGGCCGGCGATGAAGGGCCAGCCGGCGGGGTCGATGCGCATGGTGACCCCACGCTACCGGGAGGGCCGTCGGCGTTCAGGGGGACGGCGCGACGGCCGCCGATGCGCGCTCGGGATCCGCTCCGTGCTCGGTGTCCCGGGACCGCTGGGGGCCGCCGAACCAGTCGAGGCAGAGCATCGTGGCGTCGTCCCGCAGGTCGCCGCCGGTCGCCGACAGGACCGCCGACCCCAGCGCGTGCACGACCTCGCGAGGGTGCAGGTCCGCGGTCCCGGCCAGCGCCGTCGCGACGTCGAGGGTCGCGGCGTTGCGTTCCTGCATCCCGTCGGTCAGGAAGACGAGGCGGTCCCCGGGCTCGAGCGGGAAGGACTGGACCCGGTAGGAGATCTCGGGGCTGACGCCGAAGGGCGGGTCGATCGCCAGCTCGACCTCCTCCACCTTCCCGTCGCGCAGCCGCAGCGGGAAGGGGTGCCCGGCGTTGACGATCCGGGCGGACGCGGTCTCCAGGTCGATGCGCAGCAGCTGACCGGTCACGAACTGCCCCGGGGGTGCCTCGTCGGCGAGCGCCCGCCCGGCGTGGGCGGCCTGCTCGGGCAGGTCCAGGCCGCGCCGGCGCCCGTTGCGGAGGGCGCCGACGAACAGGGTGGCCAGGAGCGCCGCCGGGACCTGGTGGCCGACGGCATCGGTGATCGACAGGTGCAGGCAGTGCCGGTCGAGGGTGTAGTCGAAGGTGTCGCCGCCGACCTCCCCGGCCGGTTCGAGCCAGCCGGCGAGGGTGAACTGGCCGGCCTCGCAGGTGTAGGCCGCCGGGAGCAGCCGGCGCTGGATCTCGGCGGCGAGGGCGAAGGGCGCGGAGCGCTGCCCCCACTCGAACAGGTCGGTGTGCTGGCGGGCGGCGATGACGACGTAGCCGAGCGCGTGCGCGGCCGTCCGCACCTCGGCGACCGTCGCGGGCGCCGGCTCGGCGGGGAGCAGGAGCTCGACCAGGCCGATGGCGTCCCCGCGGTCGGTGACCGGGACGGTCATGCGCCAGGCGTCGTCGACCTGCTCGACCATCGGCTGCTGCGTGCGCAGGACCCGCTCGAAGCGACTGCCGGGCAGCGGCACGGCCTCGGCCCGCTCGGCCCCGGTCGACCGGATGCCGTGGCCCGCGCCTCCGCTGGTGCTGAGCCGCACGACCGCGCGGCCGCTGAAGTCGGTGATCAGGAAGCTCACCTCGCGGGCGGCGACCATGTCCGCGAGGGCCGCGGCGACCGCGTCCACCGACTCGACCGGCGGTGCCGACTCGACCAGCTCGAGCAGCGCGCCGACGTCGATGCCGTCACCTCGTCCCACCGTCACGCCCCCTGTCGTCCGGGCGCACGCTACGGGGGCGCCGCGCCCACGGCACCGGCGGACGGCACGGCGGGGGCCTCAGGGCGTCGGCGACCCCGCGTTCACCAGCCAGCGGACGCCGAAGCGGTCGGTCACCTGGCCGAACGTGTCGCCCCACATCTGCTCCTCGAACGGCACGTCGACCGTGCCGCCCTCGGCCAGTCCGTGGAAGTGCCGGGTGAGGGTCCCGACGTCGTCGCCGGAGATCGAGCACGACACCTTGCCGGCGGTCCCCGCCGTCGGGTCGGCGCCGTCGGAGGCCATCAGCTCCAGGCCGGCGTCGGTGCGCAGGAAGGCGTGCATCACGCCGTCGTCGGGGTACTCGCCGCCGCCTCCGCCGACGTCGCCGAAGGTCATCACGTCCAGCTGCCCACCGAGGACGGAGCGGTAGAACTCCATCGCCGCGCGGGCGTCGCCGGAGAAGTGCAGGTAGGGGTTCAGGCGGATCGCCATGGGTCGCTCCTCGGGTGGTGGGACGTCAGGGGGCAGACCGGCCGGGCGCGGCGAACTCATCGCACGGCCGCGGTCAGTCCAGCCCGTTGGCGAGGGTGATCGACTCGCCCGACCGGACCCGTCCGGCGTCGGAGACCAGGTGGAGCACGGCGTGGGCGACGTCCTCGGGCTCGAGCAGCCCCGGACGCGGGCGCCCCTGGGCGAAGACCTCCTCGACGTCCTCCCGGCCGGGGTCGTCGAGGTCGGGCCGGATCAGCCGGTACGTGGCGGGGTCGTGGATCATCGGTGTGTTCACCCCGGCGGGGAGCACGGCGTGGACGGTGATCCCGTGCTCGGCGACCTCGTACGCCAGGGACCGCACCAGGGCGACGACACCGGCCTTGGCCGCGGCGTAGTGGCCGGAGTTCCGGGCGCCGGTCGTCGCGACGATCGACGACGTCGCCACCAGCCGCCCGCTGCCGCGGTCGACCATGTGCGGGAGGACCGCCCGGAAGGTGGTGAAGACGCCGGTCAGGTTGACGTCGAGCACGGTCTGCCACCGGCGCAGGGACATCGTCGCGATCGGGGCGCTGCTCGCGATGCCGGCGTTGGCGACGGCGACGTCGATCCGGCCGAGGGCCGCGATCGCCGCCTCGACCAGCCCCTGCATCGCCTCGAGGTCCCGCACGTCTGCCCGTACCGCCAGACACCGGCGGTCGAGGGCCTCCACCGCCCGGACCGTCTCGTCGAGGTCGGCAGGCGTGGCCGGTGCGTAGTCGACCTCCTCGACCGGGCCGGCGATGTCGCACACGACGACGTCGGCGCCCTCCCGCGCCAACGCCAGTGCGTGTGCCCGCCCCTGGCCCCGCGCGCCGCCGGTCACCAGCGCGACCCTGCCCTCGAGTCCGGCCATCCTCCGTGCCTCCCGTCCCGGGCCACGGGCGGGCCCGTCAGGTGTGACCGCGGAGGAGGGCGGAAGTCAGCGCTCCGCGAGCGCCAGGCGGGCGCCCAGGGCGACGAAGGCGGCGGCGAAGGTGCGGCGCATCCAGGTCAGCACCGACGGGCGCGACAGCACGTGGGGCCGGACGGCTGCCGCCGCCCAGCCGTAGCCGAGGAACACCACGAACGTGACGGCCATGAACGCACCGGACAGCTGCAGCATCTGCAGCAGCGGCAGGGCGCCGTCGTCCCGGACGAACTGCGGCAGGAAGGCGAGGAAGAAGATCGTGAGCTTGGGGTTGAGCAGGTTCACCAGCACGGCGGAGACGACCACCTGCCGGGGCGACCGGGGCGGGCCACCGGCGGGCTCCAGCCGCAGCGCCCCGTGCTCGCGCAGGGTGCTCCACGCCAGGTACAGCAGGTAGGCGACGCCGAGGTACTTGAGGACCGTGAAGGCGACCGCGCTGGCGGGCAGCACCGCGGCCAGCCCGGTCATGGCCGCGGCCACGTGGGGCACGATCCCGAGGGTGCAGCCGAGGGCGGCGACCGCGCCCCCGCGGGCGCCCTGGCTCAGCGCCGCCGCGACGGTGAAGACGACGCCGGTCCCCGGCGTGACCGCCAGGACCAGGGACGTCAGCAGGAACTCGACGCTCACGCGGGCCTCCTCGGACACGCACCCGGCAGCGGAGACGCCACCGGCCGGTGACCCGAGGGGTCACCGGCCGGTGGTGAGTTGCTGGAACGGCCTCCCTGCAGGATCCCGCCGTCAGTGTGCGAGCGGCGGGGGCAGGGAGGCCGTTCCTCAGGCCGCGGCCTTGGTCTCCCAGAAGATCTTGTCGATCTCGGCGATGTAGTCGAGCAGCTTCTGACCCTCGGCGGGGTCCATGCTGCCCTTGCCGCCGGCCGCGCCGGCCTGCTTGGTCGCCTTGTTGAACAGCTCGTTGAGCTGGGGGTACTTCTCGAAGTGCGGGGGCTTGAAGTAGTCGGTCCACAGCACCCACAGGTGGTGCTTGACGAGGTCCGAGCGCTGCTCCTTGATCAGGATCGCGCGGGTGCGGAAGACCGGGTCCTCGTTGGCCTGGTACTTCTCCTGGATGGCCTTGACGGACTCCGCCTCGATGCGGGCCTGGGCCGGGTCGTACACGCCGCAGGGGAGGTCGCAGTGCGCGGTGGCCTCCACGGCGGAGAGCATGCGGAACAGACGCATGGAACGAGCCTCCGGATGTCGTGGGGTGGGTCGTCTGCGACCCTACTCGCGGTGACCGGGCCGGACATGGGGGAGGAGCGGGTTCCCTCCCTGCTCACGCCCTGGGTGCTGGCCCGGGTGAGCGGCCCCTCGATGAGCCCGACGGTCCGCCACGATGACCGCCTGCTCGTCCGGCGGGTCACCCCGGGCGGCCGGGTCGGCTCCGGCGACGTCGTCCTCGCCCGGTTCCCCGCCCGGCCGGAGCTGCTCGTCGTCAAGCGGGTGGTGCACCCGCTGCCCGGGGGGCACTGGGTGCAGGGGGACAACCCGCTGGTGACCGACGACAGCCGGGCGTTCGGCGTGGCCGTCGTCGTCGGCCGCGTGGTGGCCCGGCTGTGGCCGCGCCCGGGGCCGCTGGGCCCGGTCCCGCCGGCGTAGGCCGGGCCGACCACCGGGTTCCCCGGCGGGATCCGGACGTCGCACATGCCGTGGCCGAGGACCGCCAGAAGGCGGCGCCGGGCTGGCGGAACGTACGGGTCATGGACCTCGAACTGGACGGGAAGGTCGCCGTCGTCACCGGCGGCAGCAGGGGCATCGGCCTGGCGACGACCAGGACGCTGCTGGCGGAGGGCGCCCGCGTGGTGGCGGCCTCACGGAGGCCCGGCCCGGAGCTGGAACGGCTGGCCGGGCCCGACCTCCTGCACGTCGCGGCCGACCTGATGGACCCCGCCGCGCCGGCCGCCGTCCTGGCGGCGGCGGTCCGGCACTTCGGCGGCGTCGACGTGCTGGTGAACAACGTGGGCGGCCCGCCTCCGGGGGCGACGCTGCCCCGCTTCTCGTTCATGGCCGCCGACGACGCCGACTGGCAGGCGATGTTCGAGCTCAACCTGTTCTCCGCCGTGCGGACGGTCCGGGCCGCCGTCCCGTGCCTGCTCGAGCGCGGCGGCGGGGCCGTCGTCAACGTGTCGACGGGCAGCGCCCGCGCGCCCGGGGCGATGAACGCGGACTACGCGGCCGCCAAGGCCGGGCTCACCGTCCTGACCAAGGCGCTCTCGGAGGAGTACGCCCCCCAGGGCATCCGGGTGAACACGGTGTCGCCCGGCCCGGTCCGCACGCCGTGGTGGACCGACGACGGCGGCGCGGCCGACGTGCTCGCCGCGGCCTTCGGCTCCGACCGGGACAGCGTCCTGACGACGGTCGCGCCGGAGGCGATGCGCCTGTCCACCGGGCGGATGGTGGACCCGCAGGAGGTGGCCGACGTGATCGTGCTCCTGGCCTCGCCGCGGTCGGCGAGCACCACGGGGGCGGACTTCGCCGTCGACGCCGGCTTCCTCAAGCAGACCTGAGGGGCGGTCAGGCGCCGCGTCGCTCGGCGTAGCGGGCGGCGCAGGCCTCCATCGTCGGCAGCAGGCCCTGCTCCCGGGCCTCGGCGAGGGTGGGGGCGGCCCGGTCCTTGACCGACAGCTCGAAGTCGACGTCGCCGGGCCAGGGGAGGTCCAGCTCCGGGTCCAGCGGGTGGACGCCGAACTCGCGGGTGGGGTCGTAGCCGCTGGAGACCAGGTACGTGACCGAACTGCCGTCGGCGAGGGCGACGAAGGCGTGGCCCAGCCCCTCGGCCAGGTAGACCGCCCGAGGCTGCTCGCTGTCGAGCAGCACGGCCTCGGAGACGCCGAAGGTGGGGGAGCCGACCCGGACGTCGACGACGATGTCGAGCACCTGCCCGACGGGGCAGTAGACGTACTTGGCCTGGCCGGGCGGCACGAGCGCGAAGTGCACCCCGCGCAGGGCGCCGCGGGCCGAGACGCTGTGGTTGGCCTGCGCCAGCGGCAGCGCCGACCCGGCGGCCTCGGCGAGCAGGTCGGCGCGGTACCACTCGGTGAACCGGCCCCGGGCGTCACCGTGGGACACCAGGTCGATGGCGTAGGCGTCGGGCACGGCGAGCTGGCGGATGTCCACGGGCGCACCGTAGCGAGGGGTCCGCGAACGGGCGATTACGCTGCCGTGTCCATGGACAGCAACGGCACCTCGCACGTCCCCGACCGCTTCGCCGACGACCCGGCGTTCGCGGTACACGAGGGCGGCAAGCTGGTCGTACGGGCCACGCGGTCCATCAACTCGATCGCCGACCTGGCGCTGACCTACACCCCCGGCGTGGCCCGGGTCAGCAGCGCGATCGCCGTCGAGCCGGCGCTCGCCCGGCGGTTCACGTGGGCGCCGCGCACCGTCGCCGTCGTCTCCGACGGCACGGCGGTGCTGGGCCTGGGGGACATCGGCCCCACCGCCGCGCTGCCGGTGATGGAGGGCAAGGCCTGCCTGTTCAGCGAGTTCGCCGGCCTCTCGGCCGTGCCCGTGGTGCTGGCCACCACCGACGTCGACCGGATCGTGGAGACGATCGTGGCGATGGCGCCGTCCTTCGGTGGCATCAACCTCGAGGACATCAGCGCCCCGCGCTGCTTCGAGGTGGAGGAGCGGCTGCGCGAGCGGCTGGACATCCCGGTCATGCACGACGACCAGCACGGGACGGCGATCGTCGTCCTCGCCGCCCTGCGCAACGCCGCCAAGGTGGTCGGCCGCGAGCTCGGCAGCCTGCGCGTCGTCGTGTCCGGTGCGGGCGCGGCGGGTGTGGCGTGCACGAAGATCCTGCTGGAGGCGGGCGTCGGGGACATCGCCGTCGCCGACTCGCGGGGTGTGCTGCACACGGGACGCGAGGACCTGACGCCGATCAAGCGCTGGGTCGCCGAGAACACCAACCGGGCCGGGTACGCCGGGACGATGGCCGGCGCGCTCGAGGGCGCCGACGTCTACCTCGGTCTCTCCGGCGGTTCGGTGCCCGAGGCGGCCGTCGCGTCGATGGCGCCCCACTGCATCGTCTTCTCGCTGGCCAACCCGATCCCCGAGGTGGACCCGGAGATGGCGGCGCGGTACGCGGCCGTGGTCGCGACCGGTCGCAGCGGCGAGCCCAACCAGATCAACAACGTGCTGGCCTTCCCCGGGGTCTTCCGCGGCGCGATCGACGCCGGCGCCAAGCACATCACCGAGGAGATGAAGCTGGCCGCGGCCACGGCGATCGCCGACGTGGTGGGCGACGACCTGCGGCCCGACTACATCGTCCCGAGCCCGCTGGACCGTCGGGTGGCCGAGGCCGTCGCGATCGCGGTCGCCGCCTGCGCCCGCGACCAGCACGTCACCGTCTGACCGGCCGGAGGGGATCGGGAGGCGTTCCACCCACCGATCCCCTCGGGCCCGCTGCTAGCGGGCGAGGACGTCGGCGATAATCGGGTCGAGCGTCTCGCGGGCGGACGTGTTCGCGTAGAGGAACCACAGCGCGGCCACGACGAACGCGGGCGCCAGGACCGCCTTCTCCAGGAACGCTCCCGTGTGCATCGGGGTCAGCACGATGCGGCAGCGACGCAGCAGCCAGATCAGTGGCACCGGCACGCCCTGCTTGGTGATCATGTCGCCGACGATGTGCACCAGGCAGCCGAGGCCCACCGCCCAGGGCAGCCACATCGGTTGCGCCATGTGCTCGAGCAGGAACCAGGCGGCGGTCCACGAGAGCACCAGGTTCCCCACCACGGTGTTCTCGGCGCGGCCCGGGATGATGAAGTGCAGGGCCCGCAGCGCGAGCCCGATGGCCAGCGCCATGAACAGCAGGCTCGACCAGTAGGCCGTGGCGGCCGCCACCGCGAGCGCGCCGAACGCCAGCGGTCCGATCACCGCGTCGTGGGTGCCCCAGCGGTGCCCCTGCGCAAGTCGGCCGATCGCGCCGGAGGGCACGTCGGTGAGCGGCCCCCACATGTCCGAGACCGTGGACCCGTGCGCGTCGAGGTCGGGCAGCATGGCGAAGCCGCCGACGGCGGCCACCCAGGCGATCTGGCCGACGGTGCCGTCGACCGGGGCCCAGGGCAGTGTCGCGGCGCCGACGGCCAGTCCGGACAGGGCGTGGGAGTGACCGAGCACGCGCGCAGGGTGCCGCGCCGCCGGGCGCCGGCGGGGGAGGCGCGCGGGGAGCGGTCCGACAGCGGGCCGGCCACCAGTTGCCCGGCGGCCAGCCCGATCGCGACGGCGGACAGGGTCAGCCGGACCGGCGACTGACCGGCGGCCAGGTCGTCCTCGACCGCCGGCAGCGCCGGCGGTGGAGGTCCATCGCCAGCGGGCCGAACGCCGACAGCGCGCCGAGCAGGACGAGCAGCCCGCGGGGACTCGAGCGGCTGCTCACTCCTCGTCGTCGTCGGTGCCGCCGCGGGCCAGCCACGTGGCCAGCCGCTCGACGGGCACCTCGAACTCGGGGTTCTGGTCGACGAAGGCCTGGAGCTGGTCGGCCAGCCAGGCGAGGGTCACCTGCTCCTCGCCCCGCCGCTCGGCCAGCTCCTCCAGGCCCCTGTCGGTGAAGTACACGGTCGGTGGGTCCGCGGCCGGGCTCAGTCGGCGAAGGCCTGTGCGACCAGCTGCCGCTGCTCGACCTCGTGGACCTTCGCCGAGCCCACGGCCGGGCTGGCCGACGCGCGGCGGCTGACGTGCCGGAACCTCCGCCCGGCGGGCAGGTGCTCGGGCAGGTTGACCGCCATGAACTGCCAGGCGCCCATGTTCGCCGGCTCCTCCTGCACCCAGACGACGTCCGACGCGTCCGGGTAGCGCTCCAGCTCCGCCACGATCTGCTCGGCGGGCAGCGGGTAGAGCTGCTCGACGCGCACGATCGCGGTGGCCTCGTCGCCGGCCGACTCGCGCGCGGCCATGAGGTCGTAGGCGACCTTGCCGCTGCAGAGCAGGACCCGGCGGACCGCACCGGCGTCCAGCGGCTTGCCGCCCACCCCGGTGTCGGGCAGAACAGGGCGGAACGCCTCGTCGGTGAACTCCTGGACCTCGCTGACCGCCGCCTTGGAGCGCAGCAGCGACTTGGGCGTGAACACGACCAGCGGCCGGTGCACGTCCGACAGTGCCTGGCGTCGCAGCAGGTGGAAGTAGTTCCCCGGGGTCGTGCAGTTGGCGACCGTCATGTTGTTCTCGGCCGACAGCTGCAGGAAGCGCTCGATCCGGCCGCTGGAGTGGTCGGGACCCTGGCCCTCGAGCCCGTGCGGCAGGAGCAGGACGACGCCGGAGCGCTGGCCCCACTTGGCCTCGCCGGAGCTGATGAACTCGTCGATGACCATCTGCGCGCCGTCGACGAAGTCGCCGAACTGGGCCTCCCACAGCACGAGGGCGTTCGGGTTGGCCACCGAGTAGCCGTACTCGAAGCCGAGCGCCGCGTACTCGGACAGCAGCGAGTCGTAGACGAAGAACTTGGCCTGGTTGCCCAGGTAGAGCAGCGGCGTGTACTCCTCCGCGCTCTCCCGGTCGATGAGCACGGCGTGCCGCTGCACGAACGTGCCGCGGCGGGAGTCCTGTCCGGCGAGCCGGACCGGGATGCCCTCCATGAGCAGCGAGCCAAACGCGAGCAGCTCGCCCATCGCCCAGTCGATGCCGCCCTCGCTGACCATCGCCGCGCGCCGCTCGAGCATCTTCTGCAGCTTCGGGTGCGGGCTGAAGTCCGGCGGGAAGGAGACGTGCGCGTCGCCGATGGCCTTGAGCACCTCGGTGGTCACGGCCGTCGCGACGGCGGACTCGTGCGCGCTGCGCGGGTCCATGACCGGCTCGGGCTTGGAGGTGTCCCGGGCGTCGTGCGTCTCGGCGAAGGCCCGCTCCAGCTGACCGCGGTAGTCCTTCAGTGCCTCCTCGGCCTCCTGCAGCGTGATGTCGCCGCGGCCGATCAGCGCCTCGGTGTACAGCTTCCGCACCGAGCGCTTGCGGTCGATGATGTCGTACATCAGCGGCTGGGTCATCGACGGGTCGTCGCCCTCGTTGTGCCCGCGCCGGCGGTAGCAGACCAGGTCGATGACGACGTCCTTCCGGAACGCCTGCCGGTAGTCGACCGCCAGCCGCGCGACCCGCATGCAGGCCTCGGGGTCGTCGCCGTTCACGTGGAAGACCGGGGCGCCGATCATCCGCGCCACGTCGGTGGAGTACAGGCTGGAGCGCGACTGCGCCGGGCTGGTGGTGAAGCCGACCTGGTTGTTGACGACGACGTGCACGGTGCCGCCGGTGCGGTAGCCACGCAGCTGGGAGAGGTTGAGCGTCTCCGCGACCACGCCCTGGCCGGCGAAGGCGGCGTCGCCGTGCAGCAGGACGGGCAGCACGGTGAACCCGTTCTCGCCCTTGTTCAGCATGTCCTGCTTCGCGCGGACGATGCCCTCGAGGACCGGGTTGACGGTCTCCAGGTGAGAGGGGTTGCTCGCCAGCGAGACCTCGATCTCCGCGCCCTCCTTGAAGGGGTTGCGGTAGGTGCCGGTCGCGCCGAGGTGGTACTTGACGTCGCCGGAGCCCTGGACCGTGCCGGGGTCGATGTTGCCCTCGAACTCGCCGAAGATCTTGGCGTAGCTCTTGCCGAGCACGTTGGCCAGCACGTTGAGCCGGCCGCGGTGCGGCATGCCGATCGCGACCTCGTCCAGGCCGTAGTCGCTGGAGGCGATGAGGACCTCGTCCAGCACGGGGATGAGCGACTCACCGCCCTCGAGGCTGAACCGCTTCTGGCCGACGTACTTGGTCTGCAGGAACGTCTCGAAGGCCTCAGCGGCGTTGAGCCGGCCGAGGACGTGCTTCTGCTTCTCCCGGTCGGGCTGCTCGGCCTTGAGCTCGACCCGCTTCTGGATCCACTCGCGCTCCTCGGGATCGGTGATGTGCATGTACTCCACGCCGACGGTGCGGCAGTAGGAGTTGCGCAGCACGCCGAGGATGTCGCGCAGGGCCATCACCCGCTCGCCGGCGAAGCCGCCGACGGGGAACTTCCGGTCCAGGTCCCACAGCGTCAGCCCGTGCTGGAGGATGTCCAGGTCGGGGTGGGTGCGGACCTTGAACTCGAGCGGGTCGGTGTCGGCCATGAGGTGGCCGTTGCGCCGGTAGGCCTCGATGACCTCGATGACCCGGGCTTCCTTGTCGATCTGCCCCTCGCGGCTGACCCGCGCGTCGGCCATCCAGCGCACCGGCTCGTAGGGGATGCGCAGCGACCGGAAGACCCCGTCGTAGAAGCCGTCCTCGCCCAGCAGCAGGGAGTGCAGCCGGCGCAGGAAGTCGCCGGACTCGGCGCCCTGGATGATCCGGTGGTCGTACGTCGAGGTCAGCGTGATGATCTTGGAGATGCCGAGCTCGGTGAGCGCCTCGGGGCTCATCCCCTGGAACTCGGCGGGGTACTCCATCGCCCCGACGCCGATGATCGCGCCCTGGCCGGCGGTCAGCCGCGGCACCGAGTGGTTGGTGCCGATCGTGCCGGGGTTGGTGAGGCTGATCGTGGTGCCCGCGAAGTCCTCGAGGGTCAGCTTGTTCTGCCGGGCCCGGCGGATGACGTCCTCGTAGGCCGCCCAGAACTGGGCGAAGTCCATGGTCTCCGCGGCCTTGATCGAGGCCACGACGAGGGACCGGGAGCCGTCGGGCTTCGGCAGGTCGATCGCCAGGCCGAAGTTGACGTGCTCGGGCTGCATGAGCACCGGCTTGCCGTCGACCTCGGCGAAGGCGTTGTTCATGTTCGGGAAGTCGTCCAGCGCCCGGACCAGCGCGTAGCCGATCAGGTGCGTGAAGGACACCTTCCCGCCGCGGGCGCGGGTCAGGTGGTTGTTGATGACGATGCGGTTGTCGGCCAGCAGCTTCGCCGGCACCGCGCGCACGCTCGTGGCCGTCGGCACGGTCAGCGAGGCGTTCATGTTCTTGACGACGCTGGCGGCCGCGCCCCGCAGCGGCGACTGCTTCGGGCCCCCGCCCGAGGTGGCCGGCTGCGCCTTGGCGGCGGCGGCGGCGGCGGCGGGCTTCGGCGCGGGGGCGGCCGGGCGCTGCTGGTCGGTGCGGTCGGCGGCGCGGTTGACCACGGTGGCCTCGGTCTTCGGCTCGATCCCCCCGGCCGGGGAGGGGGGAGCCGGCCGGGCGGCACCGTCCCGGCCGTTGCCGGCCTGCTGCGGTGCGGGCTCCACCGGGGCGGACTGCTGGGGCGCGGACTGCTGGGGGGCCGTCTGCTGGGGGGCCGTCTGCTGGGGCGCGGACTGCTCGGGAGGGGACTGCTTCGGCGCGGGCCGGTCGGCAGGGGCCGTCGCGGGGGCCGACTGCTGCGCGCTCGCCGGGGCCGGCGTCTGCTCGCGGTCATCGCTCGCGGAGACCGGGCTGCCGGGCCGGTAGTCGGCGAAGAACTCGTGCCAGGCCTGGTCCACGGTGGACGGGTCGGCGAGGTACTGCTGGTACATCTCCTCGACCAGCCACTCGTTGGTGCCGAAACCGGCCACCGCGGAGGAGTGGGAGGAGGGGGTGGACGGCCGGGAGGGGCTCACGCTTGACACGGGGTCGAGTGCCTTCTTCGTCGTCGGTGGACGTGTCTTGACCGGTGTCCGACTCTACGCCCGCCGGGTGCGGCGGACCGGTCGGCGTCGACGGCGGTCCGGCCGCCCGTGACCCCCGGGACGGGTGGGGCGGGCGGCCCGGTCGGGGCCTGGCTCAGACGACGTCGCGGCGGGACGCCAGCCAGGTCCCCAGGATCGCGGCGACCACGCCGTAGGCGAGCAGGAGGATCGTGCCCTGCCAGGGCTCCAGCAGGTCCGGCGCCTCGAAGTCGGACGTGATGGCCTGCACGGCCCCGCCGGGCAGCCACTTGTACGCACCGGAGATGGCGCCGATCGAGGCGACGATCGGCTCGATCACGTTCAGGTAGACCAGCGCGCCGACGATCGCCCCGACCTGGTTGCGCACGAGCGCACCCACGCCCACGCCGATCACCGTGAAGACCACGAGCACCAGGCCGGACGCGGCCAGGGTCTGCAGGTTGTCCCCGGCCAGTTCCGGCGCGTTCCCGCGCGCCCCGGCGTACAGCTGGACGACGAGCACGGTCACGGCCAGGACCACCAGCGCCATCGGCACGGCGACCAGTGCGTAGGCGAGCACCTTGGCGGTGATCACGCGGCCCCGGCGGGGGGTGGAGAGGAAGGTCGGCGTCGCCGTCCGGTGCCGGTACTCCTGGGTCATCCCGATGATGCCCAGGATGAGCAGGAAGACGCTGGCGTTCGCCGCGACCGAGAAGACCAGCTCCTCGAACTGGCGGCTGCCCAGAGCGGGCAGCCCCTCGTCCTGACCGGCCAGACCAGTGAACAGCGCGGCGAAGCCTCCGGCCAGCAGGCAGGCACCCAGCAGCAGGCCCAGCCACGTCTTGGTCGTGAACAGCTTGGTCCACTCGGCCCGGACCAGCGCGCTCATCGGGAGCCCTCCTGCTGCATGGCGCTGCCGGCGGGCGCGGCGGCGTACTGCTCGGTGCCACTGGTGAGCTGGAAGTAGATCTGTTCCAGGCCGCTGCTGTGCGAGGCGAGCTCGTGCAGCTCCACCCCGGCGGCGAACGCGGCGGCGCCCACCTCGTCGGTGGTCGCGCCGGTGACGGTCAGGCGGGTCGCGTCCTCGAGGCCGATCCGGCGGCCGTCCCCTTGGAGCACCTGCGCCAGCCGCGCCGCCTCCGGGCTGCGGACGACGACGCTGCCCGCACCGTCCGAGCCGGCCCGCAGCTCGGCGATCGACCCCTCGCGGACCAGCCGGCCGGCGCCGACGATGACCACGCGGTCGACGGTCTGCTCGACCTCGGCCAGCAGGTGGCTGGACACCAGCACGGTGCGCCCCTCGGCGTGGGCGAGGTGGCGGAGGAACCCGCGCAGCCACTGGATGCCCTCGGGGTCCAGGCCGTTGGCCGGCTCGTCGAGGACCAGCACCGAGGGGTCGCCCAGCAGGGCCGTGGCGAGGGCCAGCCGCTGCCGCATGCCGAGGGAGTAGCCCCCGGCGCGCCGCTTGCCCGCGTCGCCGAGGCCGACCTGGTGCAGCACCTCGTCGGCGCGGCTGATGGGGAAGCCCGCCGCGCGGCAGTAGACGCGCAGGTGGTTCAGGCCCGAGCGGGCCGGGTGGAAGGCCGTCTCCAGCACGGCACCGACCGTGCGCGTGGGCTCCGGCAGGTCCCGGTAGGCGCGGCCGTTGAAGGTGGCCCCGCCGCGGTCGGCGACGAGCAGGCCGAGGGCCATGCGCAGCGTCGTCGTCTTCCCCGCACCGTTGGGCCCCAGGAAGCCGGTGACCGAGCCGGGTTCGACGGTGAAGCTCAGGTCGTCGACGGCCCGGACGGCGCCGAAGGTCTTGGTGAGGCCCGCGACCTCGACCCGTACCGGGTCGCGGCGAGCCGGGGTGCCGGTGGCAGTGCTGCCCGTGGCGATGACGCCCTCCTCGTTGATCTTCTCGTGTCCGGCCATCCAACCGCACCCGGTCGGCCTTCTTGCAAACCGTTTGCGAGAAGTTCACCGTGTCCCGTCGCAGGCCCGGTCGTCGTGCTGCAGGGCACGGGGGTCGCCGGTCACCTACAGTCCGGCGACGACGGAGTCGAGAGAGCGGGAGCGGCAGGACGTGGGCGCGTATCGCACGGTGGTCGTCGGGACGGACGGCTCGGAGTCCTCGCTGCGCGCGGTGGAGCGCGCCGGGGCACTGGCCGGCGCCTGCGGGGCCACGCTCGTGATCGCCTGCGCGTACCTGCCGACCGGGACCGACGACCGCGAGCTCTCCCGGGCACAGGACGTCCTCGGCGACGACGCCTACCAGGTGATGGGCTCCTCGCCGGCCGACGAGACGGTGCGGACGGCCGCCGACCGGGCCGTGTCGGCCGGCGCCGGGCAGGTGAGGCCGCTCGCGGTGGCGGGGTCCCCTGTCGAGGTGCTGCTCGACGTGGTGCGGCGCGAGCAGGCGGACCTGTTGGTGGTCGGCAACCGGGGGCTGAACAGCGTCAAGGGGCGGCTGCTGGGCTCGGTGCCGGCCGACGCGACCCGCCGGGCGGGCTGCGACGTCCTCGTCGTCCACACCACCGGCTGAGCCGCGGCCGGTCGCGCGATGGACGAGCCGGGCACCCACGCCGACGGAGGAGCCCGTGACGCCCTCGAGCGGCTGCTGCTCGGGGGACCGCGCCGCTGGACCCGCCACGAGGTGGCCGGGATGGCCGGGATGCCCCCGGCGCGCACGCAGCGGCTCTGGCGGGCGCTCGGGTTCCCCGACGTCGCCGACGACGACGCCGTCTTCACCGACGCCGACGTCCACGCCCTCGGCCTGCTCTCCGCGCTCATCGACGCCGGCTTCGTCGACGAGAGCACCGAGGCGTCCATCGCCCGGGCACTGGCACAGGCGCTCTCCCGCCTCGCGGACTGGCAGGCCGACCTGCTCGCGGAGGTGCTCACCCGCGGCACCGAGGACCCGGGGCAGCTGGACCCCGCACGCGCGGTCGACAGCGTGCAGCGGCTGCTGCCGGTGCTGCGGGCGGTCCAGGACTACGTGTGGCGTCGGCACCTGGCCGCCAACGCCGACCGGCTGCTGGCGACGCCGGGGGCCGGCGGGGAGCGCCGCGAGCTCGCCGTCGGCTTCGCCGACCTGGTCGGCTACACCTCCCGCAGCCGCGGCATGGGCGGGCGCGAGCTCGGCGCGATGATCGAGGACTTCGAGTCGATCGCCGCCGAGGTGGTCGCCCGCCGGGCCGGCCGGGTGGTCAAGACCGTGGGGGACGGCGTCCTGTTCACCGCCGCGACGGCGGCCACCGCGGCCCACATCGCCCTGGACCTGCCGGAGGCGTGGCACGCCGAGGACCGCCCGCCGCTGCGGGTCGGCGCGGCCTACGGGACCGTGCTGACCCACCTGGGCGACGTGTACTCGCCGGTGGTGAACCTGGCCAGCCGGCTGACCTCGCTGGCGCGGCCGGACACGGTGCTCGTGGACCGCGAGCTGGCCCGCCGGCTGCGCGGCCTGCCGGACTTCCGGGTGCGCCCGCTGCGCCGGGTGTCGGTGCGCGGCTACGACCACCTGCAGCCGTGGCTGCTGCGCCGCCGTCCGGCCGGGGGAGAGGACACGGCGCTCGAGGGGCTGCTCGACGAGATCGCCGACGACGTCCTCGAGCGGGAGGACGGGGACCCCGACGCGGACCTCGACGCGGACCCCGACGCGGACCTCGACGCGGACCCCGGCCACCCGGACGACGAATCGGCTTGAGCGGGCCTGGCAGGCTGGACCCCCGTGAGCGCCACCCTCGTCGCCCGGGAACTGGCCGCCGGTCACGGCGCCCGCGTGCTGTTCTCCGGTCTGGACCTCGTGGTCGCCCCGGGTGACGTCGTCGGCCTGGTCGGGGTCAACGGCGCCGGCAAGTCGACGCTGCTGCGGATCCTCGCCGGGGAGCTGCCCGCCGAGTCCGGCAGCATCGCGCTGAGCCCGCCGCACGCCACCATCGGCCACCTGCCGCAGGAGACCGAGCGCCGTCCGGGAGAGACCGTCGCCGGGCTGCTGGCCCGGCGCACCGGGGTGGCGGCAGCCGAGGCCGCCATGGAGGCGGCCACCGAGCGGCTGACCGCGGGCGCGCCCGGTGCCGACGACGAGTACGCCGAGGCGCTCGAGCGGTGGCTGGCCCTGGGTGGCGCCGACCTCGAGGAGCGGGCGGCGCAGGTGGTCGCCGACGTGGCGCCCGGCGTCGCGCTGGACGTCCTGACCACGGGACTGTCGGGCGGACAGGCCGCGCGGGTGGGGCTGGCCGCGCTGCTGCTGTCGCGCTACGACGTCCTGCTGCTCGACGAGCCGACCAACGACCTGGACCTGGCCGGGCTCGACCAGCTGGAGCGCTTCGTCACCGGCATCCGCAGCGGGGTCGTCCTCGTCAGCCACGACCGCGAGTTCCTCGCCCGCACCGTCACCCGCGTCGTCGAGCTCGACCTCGCGCAGCAGCTCGTCCGGGTGCACGACGGCGGCTACGACAGCTACCTGGTCGAGCGGGAGGTCGCGCGCCGGCACGCCCGCGAGGAGTACGAGGAGTTCGCCGAGACCAAGGCCGAGCTCGAGGCGCGGGCGCGCATGCAACGCAACTGGCTGGCCAAGGGCGTGCGGGATGCGGTGAAGAAGCGCAAGGACCCCGACAAGCACATCGTGGCGCACAACCGGTCGACGGCGGAGAAGCAGGGCGCCAAGGCCAAGCAGACCGAGCGGCGGATCGAGCGGCTCGAGGCCGTCGAGGAGCCCCGCAAGGAGTGGGAGCTGCGGATGGAGATCGCCGCGGCGCCCCGGGCCGGTGCGGTCGTGGCGACGCTGCGCGGGGCCGTCGTCCGGCGTGGGGAGTTCACGCTCGGTCCGGTGGACCTGCAGGTGGACTGGGGCGACCGGGTGGCGATCACCGGGCCGAACGGCTCGGGGAAGACCACGCTGCTGGCCGCGCTGCTGGGGCGGGTCGCGCTCGACGAGGGCAGCGGGTCGTTGGGGCCGGCGGTGCGGATCGGCGAGATCGACCAGGCGCGCGGCCGCTTCCTGGGCCCGGAGCCGCTGCTGGACGTC
This sequence comes from Trujillonella endophytica, assembly GCF_019799905.1. Taxonomy (GTDB): domain Bacteria; phylum Actinomycetota; class Actinomycetes; order Mycobacteriales; family Geodermatophilaceae; genus Trujillonella; species Trujillonella endophyticus_A. The sequence goes on from NZ_JABGCI010000001.1 coordinate 1,155,785, forward strand.
TTCGGTGCCGAGCTGCCCGACTGGCCGACGGCCGAGGTGCGCACGGTGCTGGCCAAGTTCGGGCTGGTGGCCGACCACGTGACGCGCCCGGCGGAGACGCTGTCACCCGGGGAGCGCACGCGCGCGGGCCTGGCCCTGCTGCAGGCGCGCGGGGTCAACGTGCTCGTGCTCGACGAGCCCACCAACCACCTCGACCTGCCGGCGATCGAGCAGCTGGAGCAGGCCCTGGAGACCTACCGCGGCACGCTGCTGCTGGTGACGCACGACCGCCGGATGCTGGAGGCCGTGGAGACCACCCGGCGGCTCGACGTCCGCGGGGGACGCGTCACCGAGGTCTGAGGCCGTCGGGCACGGCGGCCAGTGCGCGCCGGGCGCCGTCGGCCAGGGCCGCGGCGTCGCCGGCCGCGCCGGCGACCTCGGGCAGCAGGTGCAGCTCGATGACCGTGGCGCCGGCGCCCGGGCGGCTGCGGACGGCCACCGGGCACACCGGCGCCCCGACCGCGGCCGCGGCGGCGAAGCCGGCGGGGGAGAGGGAGCCGGTCGGCCCCGGGCGGACGGTGACGGTCGTGCCGGCCCGCAGTGCCGCGGCGATCGCGTCGGCCGTGGTGGGCACGGTGGGCAGCCGGAGGGCGCCGGCGAACCGGCCGCGGCAAGCGGGGTCCACCGCCACGACCCCAGGGACGGCGGTCACCAGGGCCAGGTGCGCCAGGTCGGCGGCGGAGTCGGCGACCACGAGGACGCCCGGGGCGCCGGCGCGCACCCGCGGCCAGGCGACGAGCGGTGCGTGGACGCGCACCCGGACGCCGAGCGCGGTCAGCAGGCGGGCGGCGCCGCAGACGGCGCCGCGGCGGGAGGCGCCGGGCCGGAGTCCGGCACCGGCCAGCACGGCGGCGGTGCGGACCCAGCGGCGGGGGGAGACGGTGGGCGGGGAGGCGGCGGGCGCGATCAGGGTCGGGCTCACACGGTGAGCGTGGGCGCCCGAGGTGTCGGGACGGTGACGGTCCGGGGGTGTCGGTGATGCGAGTGGACGACGGCTGGTGGCCGGACCCTCAGCCCTCCAGCGCCTCCGGGAGCCCGACCGCGTCCATCCCGGCCCAGGTGTCGCCGACGTGGTGGGCCAGCACCATCAGGTCGCGCAGCCGGCCCTCGCGGTCGCGGACGTGGTCCACGAGCACCGCCTCGCCGCGGAAGCCCAGCCCGGTGAACAGCGCCAGCGCGGCGCCCTGCTCGGCCACCACCTCGACGACGATCTTGGTGAGCCCCGCGGTGACCGCCCGCACGAGCGCGTGCCGGGCCAGGTCGCGGCCCAGTCCCGACCCCCGCGCGGCCGGCGAGACGACCAGCCGGAGGCGGCCGACGTGGTCCGACCACCCGGGCAGCGGGCGGACGGCGACGTAGCCGGTCACGACCGGCCCGTCGGAGCCGTCCTGCACCGCGACCCAGCGCGAGCCGCCGCCCTCGCCGCGAGCCCACGCGCGCACGACCTCCGGGTCGGTGACCTCCTCCTCGATGAAGGTCAGGTCGCCCTCGGGCAGCTCGCCGAAGAACCGCAGCAGCGCCTCGCAGTGCCCGGGCGCGAGGTCGGTGACGGGCACGTCAGGCGTCCGCGGCGGTGTCGGGGCGGACCGAGGCGGCGGGGGAGACCTCGTCGCTGCGCCGCCGGAGGAAGTCGAGGATCGTCGGCACCGTCGTCCTCGCCGCCGTCCGCCCGACCACCAGTCCCATGTGCCCGGCCGGCAGTCGCAGCTCGTGCTTGTCGGTCGAGCCGACCAGGTCGATCAGCGGGGCCGACGCGTCCGGCGGGACGATGTGGTCGCGCTCGGCCAGGACCGTCAGGAACGGCAGCGTCACGTCGCGCAGGGAGACCCGGTCGCCGCCGACGCTCAGCCGGTCGGTGACCATCCCGTTGTCGCGGGTGAGCATCTGCACCGTCTCCCGCGCCGCCGCGCCCGGGAACGGCACGTGGTCGTCGGCCCAGCCGGTCATCGCCTGGTACGAGTTCACGTACTCGTCGCTCCAGAGCCGCTCCCACAGCGTCACGTAGCGCGTCACCTCCGCCGTCGGGGTCAGGGACTTGAACCCCTGCAGGACGACGCGCGGGGGCACGTTGCCGTCGGCGTCGAGCACCTCGTCGACCTCGAGGCCGCCCACGGCGAACAGGTCGGCCATCGGGCCCATCCGGCGGAAGTCGACGGGGGTGGCCATGACCGTGAGGCTGCGCAGCGGGGCCTCGGGGTGGTGGGCGGCGTGCAGCAGCGCCAGCACGCCGCCGAAGCAGTAGCCGATCATGTTGAGCTCGCCGCAGCCGGAGATCTCCAGCACCCGGTCGACCGCGGCCGGGATGTAGTCGTCGACGTAGTCCTCGAGCCGGTTCTGGGCGTCCCGCTCGTCGGGCTCGCCCCAGTCGAGCATGTACACGTCGAAGCCGGCGTCCAGCAGCTGCTCGACGAAGCTGTTGCCGGGCTGCAGGTCGAGGATGTAGCTGCGGCTCATCAGGCTGAACACGATGAGCAGCGGCGGCGAGTAGCGCACCCCGCCGTGGGTGTCGACGTCGTTGCGGTAGTGCCACAGCTGGGTGCGGCCGCGCTGCCAGACGACGTCCTTGGGCGTGCAGCCGACGCCGGGGCGGTCGACGCCGGCGACCAGCTTGATGCCGTTACGCGCCCGGAGGGCGTTGCGCTCGACGTCGCGGCGGACCCGGTCGAGGACCGTCTGCGGGCTGGGCAGGGTGGGCATCGGGCTCCTCGTCAGGGGTGGGACGGCCGGGACGGCGGCGCTCGTCCTCGAGGTGGAGGGTCAGCCGGCGCACCTCGCGGTCGAGCGCGCCGAGCTGGGCGCGCAGCCGGGCGACGTCGCTGCCGGCCGGCAGGTTGACCAGGTGCCAGGCCCGTGCGGTCACGTCCTGGGCGGTGTCGCGGGCCAGCGTCCGGGCTCGCCGGAACAGCGTGACCCCCACGGCGAAACCGGGGGTGCGCACCAGGCGGTCGGCGTGCGGGGTCACCCGGCCCTCCACGGCGTCGAACGCCTGCCGCCACAGCGGCGGCTCGCTCACGCCTGCACCTCGGCGGGGACCTCGACCGCCCGCCGGAGGATCTTGCCCGTGGGCCCCTTGGGCAGGCTGTCGACCAGCCAGAGGTGGCGCGGGTACTTGTAGGCGGCGACCCGCTCCTTCACCCACGCCTGCAGCTCGTCGACCTCGGCCGACGCGCCGGGCTTGAGGGCGACGGCGGCCGCGACCTCCTCGCCGAGGTCGGCGTGGGGGACGCCGATGCAGGCGGCCTCGGCGACGGCCGGGTGCTCGTAGAGCGCCTCCTCGATCTCCCGCGGGTAGACGTTGTAGCCGCCGCGGATGATCATCTCCTTCTTCCGGTCGACGATCGCGTAGTAGCCGTCGGCGTCGCGGCGGGCGAGGTCGCCGGTGCGGAACCAGCCGTCGGGGATCGCCTTCGCGGTCTCCTCGGGGCGCTGCCAGTAGCCGCGCATCACGTTCTCGCCGCGGATGGCTATCTCGCCGACCTCACCCTCGGGGACGTCGCGGCCCTCGTCGTCGACCAGCCGCATCTCGACGCCGCGGATCGGTGTGCCGATGGTGCCGGGCTTCCGCTCGGCGTGCGGGTGGTTGAACGAGGCGACGGGGGAGGTCTCGGACAGGCCGTAGCCCTCCAGCACGATGCAGCCGAACGCCTCCTCGAAGCCGCGCATCACCTCGACGGGCATGGCCGAGCCGCCCGAGACGCACAACCGCAGGCTGGAGACGTCGTACCGGCCGGCGTCGGGCTGGTGCAGCATCGCGGCGAACATCGTCGGCACGCCCTGGAAGACGGTGACCCGGTCGCGCTCGACGATCTCCAGCGCGCGGGCGCCGTCGAAGCGGGGCAGCAGGGTCAGGCACGCGCCGGCCAGGACCCCGGCGTTGAGCGAGCAGGTCAGGCCGAAGACGTGGAACAGCGGCAGGCACCCCATGATCACGTCGTCCGGGGTGCCCTCGAGGAGCGTCTCCTGCGTCGTCCGGGCGTTGCCCCGCAGGTTGGCGTGCGTGAGCTCGGCGCCCTTCGGCTGCCCGGTCGTCCCGGAGGTGTAGAGGATCACCGCGTCGTCCTCGTCGGCCCGCTCAGCCACCCCGGCGTCGGTCCTCCCCGACCCGCCCAGGGCGGCGCCCGGGTCGACCGGTCCGACCGGCACCGCCTCGACCCCCACCGTCGCGGCCGCCTCCGTCGCGGCGTCGGCGACCGAGTCGAGCACGACGACGAGCCGCGCGCCGGAGTCCCGCAGGTAGTACTCGACCTCGCGCGCCTTGAGCAGCGGGTTCATCGGGACGACGGCGGCGCCGGCCATGAGCGCGCCGTAGAAGACCACGGGGAAGGCGACGACGTTGGGCAGCACCATGCCCACCCGGTCGCCGGGCCGGACGCCGCGGTCCCGCAGGCCGGCCGCCACCGCGGCTGCCGCGTCCCGGAACTCGTCGTACGTCAGGACGGTGTCGTCCATCCGCAGCGCAGGGCGGTCGCCGTGGGCGCCGGCGGTGTCGACGAGGTGCTGTGCGAGGTTGGTCATCGTTGCGTCTCCCTGGGGTGGCCGGGGGCCTACCCGAGAGGGATGTGGCCTACGCCACGATCGGCGTGGCCCGCGGTGGCGGCGCGCCCCCCGGGGCGACAGGCTCCGGGTACGAGATCGACGACGGGAGAAGCACGTGGCGGGCAAGGGCGTCCTGGACATGTTCCGGCTCGACGGCAAGGTGGCGATCGTGACGGGGGCGTCGTCCGGTCTCGGCGTCGTCTTCGCGCAGGCCCTCGCGCAGGCCGGGGCCGACGTCGCGCTCGGCGCCCGCCGCGAGGACCGGCTGGCGGCCACCCGGGAGGCGGTCGAGGCGGCGGGCCGGCGGGCGATCACCGTGCGGACGGACGTCTCCCGGCCCGAGGACTGCCAGGAGCTCGTCGACCGGACCGTGGCCGAGCTCGGGCGCGTCGACGTCCTGGTCAACAACGCCGGCATCGGCACCGCCGTGCCGGCCACCCGGGAGACGCCCGAGCAGTTCCGCTCGGTCATCGACGTCAACCTCAACGGCTGCTACTGGATGGCGCAGGCCTGCGCCCGGGCGATGCAGCCGGGGAGCTCGATCGTCAACATCTCGAGCATCCTCGGGCTGACCACCGCCGGGCTGCCGCAGGCCGCCTACGCCGCGAGCAAGGCGGGGCTGATCGGGCTGACCCGTGACCTCGCCCAGCAGTGGACGGGCCGCAAGGGCATCCGCGTCAACGCCCTGGCCCCGGGCTTCTTCGACTCGGAGATGACCGAGCAGTACCCCGAGGGCTACATCGACCAGCAGCTGGGGCGGGTGCTCGTCGGCCGGCCCGGCGACCCCATGGAGCTGGCCGCGGCACTGGTCTTCCTGGTCAGCGACGCCGGCGGCTACGTCACCGGCACGACGATCCCGGTCGAGGGCGGGCTGCTCACCAGCTGACCGGGACGGCGGCCTCGACCGGACCCGCGGCGCCGGGTCGGTGTCGCCGCGGTCAGCGGGCGGCCTCGCCCCGCTCCACCAGCGCGGTGATCCGCTCGGTGATCTCCGGCCACAGCGCCCGGGGCAGGTCGTGGCCCATGCCCTCGACCTCCCACAGCTCCGCTCCCGGGATCGCCGCCGTGGTGGCCCGGCCGCCGCTGACGTCGACGAGCGTGTCCTGCGCGCCGTGGATCACCAGCGTGGGCACGGAGATCTCGCCCAGGTGCGGCGTCCGGTCGTCGGTGGTGAGGATCGCGGCCAGCTGGCGGGCGACGCCGGCCGGGTCGTGCGCGCGGTCGAAGGAGAGGCCGGCCCGGTCGCGCAGCGCCGGCTCGTCGAACTCGAACCCGGGGGAGCCGATCACCCGGTAGGTGTCGACGGCCCGCTGCAGCGCCTCGTCGCGGGTGCGGGCGGCCGGCGCGAACAGGACGCCGAGCGCCGCCTCGGCCGGGCCCCCGACGCTGCGGTCGCCGGTCGTGGACATGATCGAGGTGAGGCTGCGCACCCGCTGCGGGTGCCGGATCGCCAGCGACTGGGCGATCATCCCGCCCATCGAGGCGCCGACGACGTGGGCGCTGTCCCAGTCGAGCGCGTCGAGCAGGCCGGCGGTGTCGTCGGCCATGTCGGCCAGCGAGTACGCGGCGCTGCCGGCGCCGGACATGAGCGCGGCGACGTCCGGCGCGCCCGCGTGGTCGAGGTGGCTGGACAGCCCGATGTCGCGGTTGTCGAACCGCACGACGTGCAGACCGCGGTCGGCCAGGCCCCGGCAGAACTCGTCGGGCCAGCCGAGCATCTGCGTCGCCAGTCCCATGACGAGCAGCAGTGGCGTGTCCCCGGGCGTCCCGAAGCTCTCGTAGGCGATCTCGACGTCCCCGACGCTGGTGCGCTGCACCCCGTTGTGCTCCATGGCGGCGACGCTAGCCCGGCGGCTGTAGTGGGACACGGGCGGCGGTGTGGCCGGGGCGCGCGGTGGCTATCCGCAGGGCGTGACCGCCGCCGTGCCCCCGGTCCTGCCCCGCCGGGCGGCCCGTCGCCGCAGCCTGCTGACCGGCGCGATGCTCGGCGTCGCGGTCATGGCGGCCGCGGACGTCGTCGTGTTCCACCTGCTGCTCGGCTGGCACCACTTCTACGACCGCTCCACCACCTCGGTCGGGCTGCTCTCCGACGGGCTGCTGCAGACCGGCTACCTCGTGCTCCTGGTCGCCGGCGCCTTCCGGCTGGCCGACGCCCGCCGTGCCGGCACGCTGGCCCGCCGGTCCGCGGTCGCCGGCTTCGTCACCGGCCTGGGCGCCTTCCAGCTCTTCGACGGGCTGGTCGACCACAAGCTGCTGCGGCTGCACCAGGTGCGCTACGGGGTCGAGCTGCTGCCCTACGACGTGGCCTGGATCGGCGCCTCGCTGCTGCTGCTCGTCACCGGCGTGGGCCTGACGCTCGCCACCCGCGCCGAGGGGCGCGAGGAGGGGTGACCGGCGCGCTGGCCGCCGGCTGGCTGCTCGCCGCCGGCACGGCAGCGCTCCCGGCCGGGGTCTACCTCGCCGGCGTGCGGATCCGCGCGGACGGCGGCCGGACCTGGCCGCCGGGGCGGACGGCGTCCTGGCTGCTGGGCTGCCTGCTCGTCGGCGCCGCGCTCGCCCCACCGCTCGAAGCGGCCGCGACCCGCGCGCCGGGCCACATGGTGCAGCACCTGCTCCTCGGCGCCGCCGCACCGCTCGCGCTCGTGCTCGGTGCACCGGTGACCCTGCTGCTCGGCACGCTCGGCCCGACGGCGCGCCGGCCGGTGGCGGCGGTCCTGCACGCCCGGGCGCTGCGCGTCCTCGCGCACCCGGCCACCGGGGCGGTGCTCGCCGTCGGCGGGCTGTACCTGCTGTACCTCACGCCGCTGTACGCGCTGAGCACGCGCTCCGGGCCGGTGCACGCCCTCGTGCACGGGCACCTGCTCGCCGCCGGCAGCCTGTTCGCCTGGGCGGTCGCGGGTCCCGACCCGGCGCCGCGGCGACCCGGCACCGGCGTGCGGGTCGCCGTCGTGGTCGCCGCGGGCGGTGCGCACGCGGTCCTGGCCCAGCTGCTGTACGCGCGGGCCGGGGAGCTGCCGCCGGGCGCCGGGCTGACGGCGGGGGAGGTGCAGGCCGCCGCGCAGGTGATGTACCACGGGGGACACCTGGTGGACCTGGCGCTGGTCACCGCCCTGTTCGCCGCGCGGTACCGGCGGCGGTGGCGTTCGGCGTCCCGGCGCGACGTCCGGGGGCGCCGGGGGTCGGAGGCCGTGGCGCGCGCCGGGTGATCGCCACGCTCCGCCGCTACGTGCGGGCCCACGGGGGAGCAGGTGTCGCGGGGGATGGACCAAGCCGGCCGGGGAGCGGCGACGTCGGCGATCTGTGTGCCCCCGGCAGGATTCGAACCTGCGCCCCTGCCTCCGGAGGGCAGTGCTCTATCCCCTGAGCTACGGGGGCTCGGGGCAGGAGAGAAGTTACCAGCCCCGCCCCGGCCGGCCGACGGCGGGATCGGCGGTCACGGCGGCGGCAGCGGGGTGCCGCCGCGCGCGACCAGCATGTCGGTCATCAGCGCCGTCTCGGCCGCCTGGGAGTCGGCGATCGACCCGGCCAGGGAGCGGACGGCGGCCTCGGCGGCGTTCTCGTCGGCGTACCGCGCCATCCCGGCGCCGCCCTCGTGGTGACGGATCATCAGCCGGAGGAACTCGACGTCGAAGGCCGTCCCCGAGAGGCTGCGCAGCTGCGCAAGCTCCTCCTCCGTCGCCATCCCCGGCATCTGGGCGCCGCCCGTGTCCATGCCGGACATGTCGTGGCCCGACATGGACTCGTCCCCCATCCAGGCCATCCGCTCACCTCCGGTGGGCGTCACGCCCCACAGCGTCAGCCAGCCCCGCATGCGGCCGACCTGGTTGTTCTGCGTCTCGGCGATGTCGAACGCCAGGCCGCGGACGGCGGGGTCGGTGCTCCGCTCGAGGGCGAGGTTGGCCATCTCGACGCCCTGCTCGTGGTGGATCGCCATGTCCCGCGCGAAGCCGGCGTCGACGGAGTCGACACCGGGGGTCGACGTCTCGTCGTCGCCGATGCCGAGCACGACCGCCAGACCGCCCCCCAGCAGCACGAGGGCGACCGCGATGACGGCCGTCAGGACCGCGCGCAGGACGCCGCCCCGCGCCGGCCCGTCGGTGGAGCTCATGGTCGTGCGGTCAGTTGCCGGCGGCCGCGGCGCCGGACTCGGGGGCACCGCTCTCGGCGGCACCGCTCTCCGCGGCGGGCGGCGTCGCGGCGTCCTCGGCGGCGACCCGCGGGTCGGCGATGAAGTCGGGGTTCTGGCAGCTGGCCCCGACCTCGGGGTAGTAGTCGCCGTTGAGGGTGAGGAGGTCGGCGAACTGCTCCAGGCGCTCGTCGTCGGCGCTGTCCACCTTCAGCTGGTGGTTCCACGACTGGATGCTGATCGGCGAGTCCAGGCCGGCGTAGGGCGACATCATCCGGCCGTTCTCGCCGTCGACCAGCTCGGCGAGGGTGTCGATCTGGTCGTCGGAGAGGGCCTCGGGGTCGTAGGTGATCCACACGGCGCCGTGCTCGAGGCTGTGCACGGCGTTCTCGTGCCGGATGTCGACGTCGTAGACGGTCCCGGTGCAGTCGGCCCAGCCGGGCGCCGGCTCGTGGGGGCCGCCCACGGGCGGCGACTCGGCGTAGTCGACGACGGTCGTGACGTGCTCCTGGCCCTCGGCGTAGTCGTAGGTCTGCAGCCCGGCGATGTCGCCCGGGCCGTCGGCCTCGTTCGCCTCGGACTCGCGCACCTGGAGGACGGCGTAGGTGAGGACGGCGCCGGCGAAGACGACGACGGCGATCGCGGCGGCGATCAGCCCCCACGGGCGCTGCGGCGAGACGACGTTGGCCGTCGGACGGGCGCGACCGCCCTTGCCCGCCCCGCCGCGGGCCCCGGCCGGCCGGGAGCCGCTGCCGCCCCGGCCGGACGACGCCGAGGCACCCCGGCCGGACGCTCCGCGCGCGCTCCGGGGGTCGTCGGGCTTACCGTCCTTGGGCACAGCTTCTCCTCGTGCTCGTCCACGCGAGCCCGCATGCCGCCGGCCCACCGGGCGGCGCTCCGGCGCCTCCCGGGCAGCGAGTCTAGGTCGGCAACCTGTGTGCGCCCCGGACCTCGACCGGGGCGTCCCGACCGGCCCCGTACGATCGCGCGGTGACACCCGAGCAGTTGCGCGACCTCGTCCGGACCGCGGTCGGGGCGGCTGTCGAGCGCGGCACGCTCGCCGTCGCCGTCCCCGACGAGCTGGTCATCGAGCGCCCGAAGAACCCCGACCACGGCGACTACGCGACCAACGTCGCGCTCCGGCTCGCCAAGCCCGCCGGCCGGCCGCCCCGCGAGGTCGCCGAGGCACTGGCCGTCGAGCTGCGCGCGCTGTCCGGCATCGCCGGGGTCGACGTGGCCGGGCCCGGCTTCCTCAACATCACCCTGGCCAAGGACGCGCTCGGGCAGATCGCCGTCCGGGCGGTCACCGGAGGGGAGGCCTACGGGCGCACCGACACCCTCGCCGGACAGCGCCTGAACCTGGAGTTCGTCTCCGCCAACCCCACCGGGCCGGTGCACATCGGCGGCACGCGGTGGGCCGCCGTCGGCGACGCGCTGGGCCGGCTGCTCACGGCCAGCGGGGCCGAGGTCAGCCGGGAGTACTACTTCAACGACGCCGGCTCGCAGATCGACCGGTTCGCGCGCAGCCTGCAGGCGGCTGCTCTCGGGCAGCCGGTCCCGGACGACGGCTACGCGGGCGACTACATCGGCGAGATCGCGGCGCAGGTCGTGGCCGCGGAGCCCGGCGTGCTGGACCTGCCCGCCGAGGAGCAGCAGGAGCGGTTCCGGGTCCGCGGCGTCGAGCTGATGTTCGCCGAGATCAAGCGCAGCCTGGCCGGCTTCGGGGTCGTCTTCGACACCTACTTCTCCGAGAAGACGCTGCATGACAGCGGCGCGCTGGAGAAGGCGGTCGCCCGGCTGCGCGAGCAGGGGCACGTCTACGAGTCCGACGGCGCCGTCTGGCTGCGGACGACCGACTTCGGTGACGACAAGGACCGGGTGCTGGTCAAGGGCGACGGCGAGCCGACCTACTTCGCCGCCGACTGCGCGTACTACCTCGACAAGCGGGAGCGCGGTTTCGACCGGGTCGTGATCATGCTCGGCGCCGACCACACCGGCTACGTCGGCCGGTACAAGGCGCTGGTCGCGGCGATGGGCGACGACCCGCGGGTCAACCTCGAGATCCTGATCGGCCAGCTGGTCAACCTGGTGCGCAACGGCGAACCCGTGCGGATGAGCAAGCGGGCCGGCACGGTGGTCAACCTCGAGGACCTGGTCGACGCGATCGGCGCCGACGCGGCGCGCTACGCCCTGGCCCGGGCCTCGGTCGACCAGCAGATCGACCTGGACCTGGACGCCTGGACGCGGCAGACCAACGACAACCCGGTCTTCTACGTGCAGTACGCGCACGCCCGCATCTCGTCGCTGCTGCGCAACGCCGCCGACCTGGGCCTGCACCTGGGCGAGCCGGCCGACGTCGACACCGCCTCCCTCGAGCACCCGCGCGAGGGCGACCTCCTGCGGGCGATCGCCGAGTTCCCCCGGGTCGTGGCCTCCGCCGCCGAGCTGCGCGCCCCGCACCGGGTGGCGCGCTACCTCGAGGAGCTGGCCGGCACCTACCACCGGTTCTACGACTCCTGCCGCGTGCTGCCACGCGGCGACGAGGAGGCGACGCCACTGACCACCGCCCGGCTGTGGCTGTGCGCGGCCACCGCCGTCGTCCTGCGCAACGGCCTGGCCGTGCTCGGCGTCTCCGCCCCGGAGCGGATGTGAGGGCGCACCCGGCGGGGCCGCTGCATGGGGCGTTCGAGGTCGCGGCGGCGGTCGGGGCGCCGCCCGCCGACCTGGTCGCGCTCGACCCGCACGTGTGGCCGCGCTCGGCCACGCGGGTCGACGGCGAGCTGCACCTGGCCGGCCGGCCGGTCAGCGAGCTGGCCCGCGAGCACGGCACGCCGCTGTTCGTCCTCGACGAGGCCGACTTCCGCGGCCGCGCCGCCGACTTCGCCACCGCCTTCGGCGGTGACGGGATGGACGCCGACGTCCACTACGCCTCCAAGGCGTTCCTGTGCGGCCAGGTGGCCCGCTGGATCGCCGAGGACGGGCTGCACCTGGACGCCTGCAGCGGCAACGAGCTCGCCGTGGCGCTGGCCGCCGGGTTCCCGGCCGAGCGGATCGCGCTGCACGGCAACAACAAGTCACTGGTCGAGCTGCAGCTGGCCGTCGACGCGGGCATCGGCCACGTCGTCGTCGACTCCTTCGACGAGATCGAGCGGCTGGTGCCCATGGCCGCCGCCCGGGTCGCCGGTGGCGGTTCGCCGGTGCCGGTCCTCATCCGGACGACGGTGGGCATCGAGGCGCACACCCACGAGTTCATCGCCACGGCGCACGAGGACCAGAAGTTCGGCTTCTCCCTGGCCACGGGCGACGCGCTGACCGCCGCGGTCCGCATCATCCGGGAGCCGGCGCTGCACCTGACGGGGCTGCACAGCCACATCGGCTCGCAGATCTTCGACACCGCGGGCTTCGAGGCGGCCGCCCACCGGGTCGTCGGCCTGCTGGGCCAGATCGCCCAGGCGACCGGCCAGGTGCTCGGGGAGCTCAACCTCGGCGGCGGGTTCGGCATCGCCTACCTGCCCGACGACGACCCGGTCAGCCCGGCCGACGTCGCCCGGCGGCTGCGCACGGTCGTGGCGGCCGAGTGCGCCGCGCTCGACCTGCCGGTGCCGCGGCTGGCCGTCGAGCCGGGCCGCGCCATCGCCGGCCCCGGCACCGTGACCCTGTACGAGATCGGCACCATAAAGCCGGTCCGGCTCGGCTCCGGCAGCTCCTCCGGGACGCCGGCCGTGCGCAACTACGTCTCCGTCGACGGCGGGATGAGCGACAACATCCGCACCGCCCTCTACGACGCCGCCTACACCTGCGTGCTGGCCAACCGGACCTCCACCGCGCCGCCCGCGCTGTGCCGGGTCGTGGGCAAGCACTGCGAGAGCGGGGACGTGCTGGTCCGCGACCTGTGGCTGCCCTCCGACGTCGTCCCCGGGGACCTGCTCGCGGTCGCCGCCACCGGGGCCTACTGCTGGTCGATGGCGAGCAACTACAACTACCTGCTCAAGCCGCCGGTGGTCGCCGTCCGGGACGGCGTCGCCACCGAGATCGTGCGCCGTCAGACACTGTCCGACGTGTTCGCCCTCGACGCCGTCCTCGCCGGGATGCCCGCGCCCTCGCCGGCGATCGACCAGCCGGCGCCGGAGCACCCGGTGGGGGCTCGGTCGACGAGCTCGCGAGTCGGCGCGGAGGCGCAGTCGTGAACGCGCCGCTGAAGGTCGCGCTGCTGGGCTGCGGGACCGTCGGGGGAGCGGTGCTGCGCCTGCTCGACGAGCAGGGTGAGGAGCTGGCCGCGCGCATCGGCCGGCCGGTGGAGGTGGCCGGGGTCGCCGTCCGCCGTCCTGACCGGCACCCCGAGGTGCCCGCGCACCTGCTCACCACCGACGCGGAGGGCCTGGTCACCCGGGACGACGTCGACCTCGTCGTCGAGGTCATCGGCGGCATCGAGCCCGCCCGCACGCTGCTGCTGGCCGCGTTCGCCGCCGGCAAGTCGGTGGTCAGCGCGAACAAGGCGCTGCTGGCCGAGGACGGGGTGGCGCTGCACGAGGCGGCGGCGAAGGCCGGGGTCGACCTCTACTACGAGGCCGCGGTCGCCGGCGCGATCCCGATGCTGCGACCGCTGCGCGAGTCGCTGGCCGGTGACCAGCTGCGCCGGGTGGTCGGCATCGTCAACGGCACGACCAACTACATCCTGTCCCGGATGGCCGAGACCGGCGCCGGCTTCACCGAGGCACTGGCCGAGGCCACCGACCTCGGGTACGCCGAGGCCGACCCGACGGCCGACGTCGACGGCTTCGACGCCGCGGCGAAGGCGGCCATCCTCGCGTCGCTGGCGTTCCACACGGCGGTCACCGCGGCCGACGTCTACCGCGAGGGCATCTCCGCCGTGACGGCCGCCGACGTCGCGCGCGCCGCCGAGATCGGCTGCACCGTCAAGCTCCTGGCGATCTGCGAGAAGGTCGACGGCGACGACGGTGCATCGGTCGCCGTCCGCGTGCACCCGGCGATGATCCCGACGACGCACCCGCTGGCCGCCGTGGGCGGGGCGTTCAACGCCGTCTTCGTCGAGGCCGAGGCCGCCGGAGAGCTGATGTTCTACGGCCGCGGCGCCGGCGGCGAGCCGACCGCCAGCGCCGTGCTCGGCGACCTGGTCGCCGTGGCCCGCAACCGCGTGGCCGGCGTCGCCGGTCCGGGCGTCACCACCTATGCGGGGCTGCCGGCGCGGCCGATCGCCGAGACGCCGACCCGGTACCACGTGAGCCTCGACGTGGCCGACAAGCCCGGCGTGCTGGCGACGGTGGCGCAGGAGTTCGCCGCCCACGGCGTCAGCATCGCGACCGTGCGCCAGGACGGGCACGGGGACGCCGCGACGCTGGTCATCGTCACGCACAGCGCGCCCGACGCGGCGCTGTCGGCGACCGTCACCGCCCTGCGGGGGATGCCCGCGGTCCGCGGGGTCACCAGCGTGCTTCGAGTGGAGGGGCTGTCATGACCGGAACGCTGCGCGGGGCCGTGTCCCCGCACTGGCCGGGGCTCATCGAGGCCTACCGCTCCCGGCTCCCGGTCAGCGAAAGCACGCCGGTGGTGACGCTGCAGGAGGGCGCCACCCCGCTGGTCCCCGCCGTCGAGATCTCCCGCCGCACCGGCTGCGACGTCTTCCTCAAGGTCGAGGGCGCCAATCCCACCGGTTCCTTCAAGGACCGCGGGATGACGATGGCCATCACCAAGGCCAAGGAGGAGGGGGCGCAGGCGGTCATCTGCGCCTCCACCGGCAACACCAGCGCCAGTGCCGCCGCCTACGCCGCGCGCGCCGGGATGGTCTGCGCCGTCCTGGTCCCCACGGGCAAGATCGCGCTCGGCAAGCTGGCCCAGGCCCTGGTGCACGGGGCCAAGCTCCTGCAGGTCGACGGCAACTTCGACGACTGCCTGGCACTGGCCAGCAAGCTGGCGATCGACTACCCGGTCAGCCTGGTCAACAGCGTCAACCAGTACCGGATCGAGGGCCAGAAGACGGCGTCGTTCGAGATCGTCGACGTCCTCGGCGACGCCCCCGACATCCACTGCCTGCCGGTCGGCAACGCCGGCAACATCACCGCCTACTGGCAGGGCTACCGCGAGTACGCCGCCGACGGGATCTCCTCCCGCACCCCGCGGATGTGGGGCTTCCAGGCCGCCGGCTCCGCCCCGATCGTCGACGGCGCCGTGGTGGAGCACCCGCAGACCATCGCCACGGCCATCCGCATCGGCAACCCCGCCTCGTGGACCAAGGCGCTGACGGCCCGCGACGACTCCGGCGGGCGCATCGACGCCGTCACCGACCGGGAGATCCTCGCCGCCTACCGGCTGCTGGCCCGCAGCGAGGCGGTCTTCGTCGAGCCGGCGTCGGCCGCGTCGGTCGCCGGGCTGCTCAAGGTCGCCGCGGCCGGCGAGCTCGAGCCCGGTCAGCGCGTCGTCTGCACGGTGACCGGCAACGGGCTCAAGGACCCGGAGTGGGCCATCTCCGGTGCGCCGGCCCCGGTGACGATCCCCGTCGACGCGGCCGCCGCGGCCGCGCAGCTCGGCCTGAGCGGGTCGTGACCGCGGCTCGCACCTCCGTGCGCATCCGGGTGCCGGCCACGAGCGCCAACCTCGGGCCCGCCTTCGACTGCGCCGGACTGGCCCTGAGCTGCACCGACGACCTCGAGTTCACCGTGACCGACGGCGGCCTGTCGGTGACCATGACCGGCGAGGGCGCCGACGCGCTGCCGACCGACGAGTCCCACCTCGTCGTCCGCGCCTTCCGCGCCGCGTGCGACGAGCTGGGCTGGACCCCGCCGGGGCTGCGGCTGTCCACGGTGAACGCCATCCCGCAGGGCCGGGGGATGGGCTCGTCCGCCGCCGCGGTCGTCGGCGGGGTGTTCGGTGCCTGGGCGCTGTGCCCCGAGGTCGGCGGGATCGACCTCGACGCGGTCCTCCGCCTGGCGGACCGGTTCGAGGGGCACGCCGACAACGTCGCCGCCTGCCTGCACGGCGGCATGACGCTCGCGTGGCAGGGGCCCGGGGGCCCGGTCGCCGAACGGCTCGACGTCGACCCGCGCATCCAGCCGCTGCTGCTCGTCCCCGACAGCACGCTGTCCACCAGCGCGGCCCGCGGCCTGCTGCCCGAGGCGGTGCCGCACCGCGACGCCGCCTACAACGCCGGGCGGGCCGCGCTGCTGGTCGCGGCGCTGACCTGGGACCCGGCGCTCCTGCTGCCCGCCACCGAGGACCGGCTGCACCAGCGGCAGCGGGCCGAGGCCATGCCCGACAGCCTCGCGCTGGTCGACCGGCTGCGCGCCGAGGGCCTGGCCGCCGTCGTCTCGGGTGCCGGCCCCAGCGTGCTGGTGCTCGGCCGCCGGCACCCCGAGGACGACCTGGTCGACTTCGGCGACGGGGTCGAGGTGCGGCGGGTGGCCGGCCTCACCCCGCCCGGCTGGCGACTCATGCCGCTGTCGGTCGACGGCACGGGCGTGCGGGTGCTCTCGGGCGCTCAGGTATCGTCCTGATAACGAGGAACACCCCGGCGTCAACCGGTGTTGTCCTGCCCGTGAGCTGCATCTAGGCTCACGGCGTAGCCGCCCCACTGGGGCTGGCCTCGCGCGGGGCGTTGCTGACGAAGAGTCCATCGCCGCAGAACCCGCCCCGCACCCACGCGATCCCTTCTCCCTGTCGACCCCGGAAACAGACCGGGCGGGCAGGTGGACCGGGTCACCCCCTGCGCTGGTAGGCGCAGGTCACCGCAGGGAAGGACCTGTACGTGAGCGAAACCACCGACCTCGTCGCCGCGCCCCAGGGTGCTGCCGACGAGGCATCTGCCGTTTCTGGGCAGGCGGGCCGATCCCGCCGCCGCGGCAGCGGCCTGTCGGGGATGCTGCTGCCCGAGCTGCAGCGCCTGGCGGCCGAACTGGGCATCTCCGGGACCGCCCGGATGCGCAAGGGCGACCTCGTCGCCGCCATCTCCGCCCGCCAGGTCGGCGGGGACGGCGCCGAGGGCGCCGGCAGTGACACCGACAGCACCCCGGCCGCCGGTGCCCGGGACGGCGTGCCGACCCCGCGCGGCGAGGCGGCCACCGCGGCTCCGCTCGAGGCCCCCGTCAGCGGCGGCGCCAACGGCGGTCCGCTGACCACCCCCGACGCCGACTCCGCGCCGGCCGAGGCCCCCGCCCAGCAGCCGCGCCGCCGTCGTGCGGCCAGCCGCCCGGCCGGCGCGCCGACCGTCGAGGCGTCCGGCAGCGAGAGCCCGGTCGCCGAGACCGCCGCCGAGACCGCCGCGGAGCCCGCCGTCGCGAGCACGCCCTCGAGCGACGCCACCGACGAGCGGACCGAGGACGAGCGCCCCGACGGCGAGCGTCCCGTCCGCAACCGGGACCGGGGTCGCACCCGGGACCGGGACGGCGCCGAGCGTGCGCCCCGCGACGGTGGCGAGCGCGCGGCCCGTGACGGCAACCGCGACGGTGCGGACCGTGCGCCGCGCCAGGGCACCCGTGACGGGAGCGAGCGCGCCGCCCGCGACGGTGGTGAGCGCGCACCCCGTGAGAGCACCCGTGACGGGAGCGAGCGCGCCGCCCGCGACGGCGGTGAGCGCGCACCGCGCGAGAGCACCCGTGACGGGAGCGAGCGCGCGGCCCGCGACGGCAACCGCGGTCCCGACCGCGGTGACCGCAACGGGCGTCCGGACAACCGGACCGACGGCGACCGCACCGACGGGCGCGCCGACACCCGGGGCCCCCGCGACGCCCGCGACGACGAGGACGACGACGACTTCGAGGGCGGCCGCGGCCGCCGGGGCCGTCGCTACCGCGACCGCAACCGTCGCGGCGGGCGTGAGCGCTTCGACCAGCCGAACGAGCCGACCGTCAGCGAGGACGACGTCCTGCTGCCCGTGGCCGGCATCCTCGACGTGCTCGACAACTACGCGTTCGTCCGCACCTCGGGCTACCTCACCGGCCCGAACGACGTCTACGTGTCGCTGTCGCAGGTGCGCCGGTACGGCCTGCGCCGCGGCGACGCCATCACCGGCGCCGTCCGCCAGCCCCGTGAGGGCGAGCGCAAGGACAAGTACAACGCGCTGGTCCGGCTCGACACGGTCAACGGACTGGACCCCGAGCAGGCGCGTCAGCGTCCGGAGTTCACCAAGCTGACCCCGCTGTACCCGCAGGAGCGGCTGCGGCTGGAGACCGAGCCGCAGCAGCTGACGACCCGGGTCATCGACCTGGTCATGCCGATCGGCAAGGGCCAGCGCGCCCTCATCGTCAGCCCGCCCAAGGCCGGCAAGACGATGGTGCTGCAGGCGATCGCCAACGCGATCACGACGAACAACCCCGAGTGCCACCTCATGGTCGTCCTCGTCGACGAGCGGCCCGAGGAGGTCACCGACATGCAGCGGTCGGTGAAGGGCGAGGTCATCGCCTCGACCTTCGACCGCCCGCCGGCCGACCACACCACGGTCGCCGAGCTGTCGATCGAGCGGGCCAAGCGCCTGGTCGAGATGGGCCACGACGTCGTCGTCCTGCTGGACTCGATCACCCGGCTGGGCCGCGCCTACAACCTGGCGGCCCCCGCCAGCGGGCGCATCCTCTCCGGTGGTGTCGACTCCACGGCGCTGTACCCGCCCAAGCGCTTCCTCGGCGCCGCCCGCAACATCGAGAACGGCGGCTCGCTGACGATCATCGCCTCGGCGCTGGTCGAGACCGGGTCGACGATGGACACGGTCATCTTCGAGGAGTTCAAGGGCACCGGTAACGCGGAGATCAAGCTCGACCGCCGCCTGGCGGACAAGCGCGTCTTCCCCGCGGTCGACGTCAACGCCTCGGGCACCCGCAAGGAGGAGATCCTCCTGGCCCCCGACGAGCTGGCGATCACCATCAAGCTGCGCCGCGTGCTCGGCGCTCTGGAGCCGCAGCAGGCGCTGGAGCTGCTGGTCGACAAGCTGCGCAAGACGCGCAACAACATCGAGTTCCTGATGCAGATCCAGAAGACGACGCTGGGCCCCGGCGGCGACTGACCACCCGCGCGCCGGGCGAGCTCACCGATCGGGGATACTCGACGGTCGAGTCCCGCCCGGCGCGCCTGGAATGCCGCACCGGTAGGCGGCGTTCACGACTACAGCACCGACACCTGCGGAAGAGGTCCACGGCATGAAGCCCGGCATCCACCCCGAGTACCACACCACCACGGTGACCTGTGGTTGCGGGAACACCTTCACCACGAAGAGCACCGTCGCCAGCGGTCAGCTGACCGTCGAGACCTGCTCCGCGTGCCACCCGTTCTACACGGGCAAGCAGCGCATCCTCGACACCGGCGGCCGCGTGGCCCGGTTCGAGAAGCGCTTCGGCAAGCGCGCGGACTCGAAGGTCCCCGCCGGCGAGTAGCACGTCCGACGGCGCCCGCCCCCACCCCGCGAGGGGCCGGGGGCGGGCGCCGTCGTCGTGTCCGCACCCGCCCGCCTCGGGCGACGTCCCGAGTCGCACCCCGCTGAGAGGCCCTCGCGATGAGCACGACCGACGCCGGCACCGACCGGCTGAGCGGGCTGCTCGACGAGCACGCCGCGCTGGAGCTGGAGCTCGCCGACCCCGCGGTGCACACCGACACCGGGCGTGCCCGCCGGCTGGGGCGGCGCTACGCCCAGCTCGCCCCGGTGGTCGAGACCGCCCGCGCGCTGGACCAGGCGCGCGACGACCTGGCCGCCGCCCGTGAGCTCGGCGCCGAGGACGCCTCGTTCCGCGCCGAGGCGCTGACCATCGAGGCGCAGATCGAGGAGCTGTCCGGCCGGCTGCGCGAGCTGCTGCTGCCCAAGGACCCCGACGACGACAAGGACGTCATCCTCGAGATCAAGGCGGGGGAGGGCGGTGCGGAGTCCGCGCTGTTCGCCGGTGACCTGCTGCGCATGTACCTGCGGTACGCGGAGCGGCGTGGCTGGTCCGCCGAGGTCATCGACGCCGTCGACGCCGACCTCGGTGGCTACAAGGACGTGTCGGTCGCGGTGAAGTCCCGCACCGACGAGGGCATCTGGTCGCGACTGAAGTTCGAGGGCGGCGTGCACCGCGTCCAGCGCGTGCCGGTCACCGAGAGCCAGGGCCGCATCCACACCTCGGCCGCCGGCGTGCTGGTGCTGCCCGAGGCCGAGGAGGTCGACGTCACCGTCGACCCGAACGACCTGCGCATCGACGTCTTCCGGTCCTCGGGGCCGGGCGGGCAGAGCGTGAACACGACCGACTCGGCGGTGCGGATCACGCACCTGCCGACCGGCATCGTGGTGAGCTGCCAGAACGAGAAGAGCCAGCTGCAGAACAAGGAGTCCGCGCTGCGGATCCTGCGCGCCCGGATGCTGGCCGCTGCCCGCGAGGAGGCGGCCGCCGTCGCCAGCGACCAGCGCCGCAGCCAGGTGCGCACGATGGACCGCAGCGAGCGGATCCGGACCTACAACTTCCCCGAGAACCGCATCGCCGACCACCGGGTCGGGTTCAAGGCGCACAACCTCGACGCGGTGCTCGACGGCGAGCTCGACCCGGTCATCGACGCGCTGACCCAGGCGCACACCGCCGAGCTGCTGGCGGCCGGGTCCTAGAGCCGGTGCCCTCGAGACACAGCACGCTGCTCGCCGACGCCGCCCGGCGGCTGGCCGAGGCCGGCGTCGAGTCCCCCCGCGTGGACGCCGAACTGCTGCTGGCCCACGTCACCGGCCGCACCCGCGCCGGCCTGATCACCCTCGACGAGCTCGACGCCGGTGCCGCCGCCCGGTTCGCCGCCCTGCTCGACCAGCGCGCCGACCGGGTGCCGCTGCAGCACCTCACCGGCCGCGCGGCGTTCCGGCACCTCGAGCTCGCCGTCGGCCCCGGCGTCTTCGTGCCCCGGCCGGAGACCGAGCAGCTCGTGGAGTGGGCGCTGGCGAGCCTCGCCGGCGTCCCGGAGCCGGTCGTGGTCGACCTCGGCACCGGCTCGGGCGCCATCGCGCTGTCGATCGCGCACGAGCACCCCGGGGCGCGCGTCACGGCGGTCGAGCGGGACCCCGACGCGATCGAGTGGACCCGGCTCAACGCCGCGTCGCGGGCGGCCGCCGGCGACCGGCCGGTCGAGGTGCTCGCCGGCGACATGACCGACCCGCTCCTGCTGCGTGCCCTCGACGGCGGCGTCGACCTCGTCGTCTCCAACCCGCCCTACGTGCCCGACGGCGCCCTCGTGCCCCGCGAGGTCGCCGACCACGACCCGCCGATGGCGCTGTGGGGCGGCCCGGACGGGCTCGACGTCGTCCGCGGCCTGCTCGGCACCGCCGCGCGCCTGCTGCGGCCCGGCGGCGGGCTGGGCATCGAGCACGCCGACCTGCAGGGGACGGCGCTGCCGGCCCTGGTCCGCGCGCACGGCGGGTGGGACGACGTCGCCGACCACCCCGACCTCGCCGGCCGCCCGCGGTTCACCACCGCCCGTCGGGCCCGCGGGGGCGCGGGGGGAGACTGACCCCTCGTGGCCGACCTCTACGACTGCTCCGACCCCGACGCCCGCGCCGCCGGCCTGGACGCCGCTGCCGCGGCGATCGGCCGTGGCGAGCTGGTGCTCCTGCCGACCGACACGGTCTACGGGGTCGCCGCCGACGCCTTCACCCCCGACGCCGTCACCCGGCTGCTGGCCGCCAAGAACCGCGGCCGTGCCATGCCGGTGCCGGTGCTGATCGGCGAGGCCTCCACCCTCGGCGGCCTCGTCGTGGACCTGCCCGCGGTCGCCAGCCGGCTGGCCGAGATGTTCTGGCCGGGCGGGCTGACGCTGGTCCTGGAGCACGCGCCGTCGCTGGCGTGGGACCTCGGGGACGCCGAGGGCACCGTCGCCGTCCGGCTGCCCGACGACGAGATCGCCCGCGACCTGCTGCGCCGCACCGGCCCCCTCGCCGTCTCCAGCGCCAACCGCTCCGGCCGCCCGGCGGCCACCGACGCGGCCGCGGCGATCGCGCAGCTGGGCCAGCGTGCCGCGGTCGTCCTCGACGGCGGCCCGCGCACCGGCTCGTCGGCCAGCACGATCGTCGACTGCACCGCGCCGACGCCACGGGTGCTGCGGGTCGGCGCCGTGGACGTCGACGCGCTGCGCGCCGTCGTCCCCGAGCTCGAGGACTGATCGAGGCCCCCCTGCCCCCACACTCGCGAGCTCGAGGCGGGCCGCTGCAGGAGGGCCGGGCTCGACGCCGGCGGTGTGAACCTCCGGCGCCGAGTCGGGGAGCTACCGTGGTCCCACCGACGTCGTCCAGCCCGGGAGATCCCCCGATGCGCATCCCCGGCCGGGGCACTCCGCCAGCAGCGCCCCCGGGCGCCGGCTGAGCCATGCGCGAATACCTCGTCGTCCTCCTCACCGCCGGGCTGGTCACCTACCTCGCCACGCCGGTGGTGCGGATCGCCGCCATCCGGCTGCGGATGATGGCCGCGCCCCGCGAGCGGGACGTGCACGTCATCCCGACGCCGCGAGGCGGGGGAGTGGCGATGTACCTCGGCGTCGCGGCCGCGATCCTGGTCGCCACCCGGCTGCCCGCACTGCAGCGCACCTTCGACGACTCCCAGACCGCGGCCGTCCTGGCGGCGGGTGGACTGATCTGCCTGCTCGGGGTGCTCGACGACAAGTTCGGCCTGGACGCGCTCACGAAGCTGACCGGCCAGATCGCCGCCGCCGGCGTCATGGTGCTGCTCGGGGTGCAGCTGTCGTTCGTCTTCCTGCCCGTCGCCGACCTGGGCACGATCTCGCTGGGACCCGACGTCGGGGTCCCGCTGACCCTGCTGTTCACGGTGCTGACGGTCAACGCGCTGAACTTCATCGACGGGCTGGACGGGCTGGCCGCCGGCGTCTCCGCCATCGCCGCACTGGCCTTCTTCGCGTACAGCTACAACCTGGGCCTCACCGGGTACGACGACGTCGCGAGCGCCCCCGCCCTGATCACCGCCGTGCTGGCCGGTGCGTGCCTCGGCTTCCTGCCGCACAACTTCAGCCCCGCCCGCATCTTCATGGGCGACTCCGGGTCGATGCTGGTCGGGCTGATGCTCTCGGCCGCGGCCGTGTCGGCGACCGGGAACGTGGACCCGCAGTCGTTCGACTCCGCCGCCAGCCTGCTGCCGCTGGCCCTGCCGCTGCTCGTGCCGATCGCGGTCCTGTTCATCCCCTTCATCGACCTGGTCATGGCCGTGGTGCGGCGGACCCGGCGGGGCCGGTCGCCCTTCTCGCCGGACAAGATGCACCTGCACCACCGGCTGCTGGCCATCGGCCACTCGCACCGGCGGGCGGTGCTGGTCATGTACTTCTGGGCCGCCCTGCTCTCCAGCGGCGCCGTGGCGCTGTCCATCACCGGCGGCAAGGCCGAGCTGCTCGTCGCCATCGGTGCGCTGCTCGTGGTCGGGGTCGTCGTCGTGCTCGCCCCGCGCACCCGCCGGGCCGCGCGGGAGGCCCGCGCCGCCGACCTGCTCGCGCAGCGCCGGCGCAGCCGGGCGGCCCACCCGACCGCCCGGGCGGTGCGGTCCTCCGTCGGGGCCGCACCCGCCGCCGGGCCGGGGTCGGGGCCGGGATCCGCCCCGGTGCGCGCCCCGCGCGCGCCCGACGCCGAGCAGGTGGTCCGGTGAGCAGGATGCCCCGGGAGGACCCCGGCTGGGACCTGTCGTTCCTGCGCATCGGCACCCTGGCCACGCTCGCCGTCACCGCCGTCGCGGCGCCGGTCACCGGCCTGGTCGCCGGCTGGGACGACGCGGTCGGCGTGGTCGTCGGCGCCGCGGTGGTGACGGCGTTCTTCGTGTTCAGCGGCGTCGTCATCGCGTGGGCCGGCCGGATCAACGACGCCTTCACGCTGCCGGCGGCGCTGGGTGCCTTCTTCGTCAAGGCGCTGGTCCTGTTCGCCGTGCTCAACGCGCTGCCGGAGGACGGCTGGCTGGACCGGCTGACCCTGGCCTGGGCCGTCATCGTCGGCGCGCTGCTGTGGAGCGGCGTGCAGCTGCGCTGGGTGTGGACCCAGCCGCTGTACTACGTCCCGCCACCGCGCCCGCCCGGCGCCTGACCGGGGTGCCCAGCCGGGCACTCGGCGGGCCCGTCGCGACACCCGTACGGGTGGTCCGGCCGGGCCCTCCGCCGCACCCCGGAAGGCCTGCGACACGCGGCTGATAGTGTCCGGGACCGATGGCCGAGGACGACCCGACACCTGGGTCTGCACGGCCCCCGACTGCGAAGCCGACCAGCGGCGGCAGCGGTGCCGAGACCGGATACGCGGTCATCGGGACGCTGATCTCCGGGATGGCCGTGTGGGGCGGGGCCGGGTGGCTGCTCGACCAGTGGCTGGACACGCGCGTGTTCTTCCCGGTCGGCATCATCCTCGGCATGGCGGTGGCGATCTACCTGGTCGTCGCCCGGTTCGGCGGCCTGCCCCAGCAATCGGGGCCGAATCGCACCAGCACCACCCAGGGCGGACGACGGAGCCGGCCCAGGACGCAGAAGGGACAACGGTGACCTCCAGCGCCCACGCGCTCGGGACCGTGCTCGCGGTCGAATCCGGCGGCGGCGACGGCTTCCAGGCCCCCGGTCTCGGCGAGTTCTACCCGGAGACGGTGGCCGAGTTCTCCCTCCTGGGTGTCGACTTCGCGATCACCCGCATCACGATCATCCTGTGGATCGCCACGGCGCTGATGCTCGCGTTCGTGATCGCCGCGGTTCGCAAGCCCCAGATCGTGCCGGGGAAGCTGCAGTTCATCGGGGAGAGCGGCTACTCGCTCGTCCGCGACGGCATCGCCCGCGACGTGGTCGGCCCCCGCGGCATCCCGTTCGCGCCGTTCCTCGCCGCGCTGTTCTTCTTCATCCTCGCGAACAACTTCATGGCGATCGTGCCGTTCGCGCAGATCTCCCCGATGTCGAAGTTCGCGTTCCCGCTGGTGCTCGCGGGGATCTGCTGGGTCCTCTACATCTACATCGGGATCCGCGAGCAGGGCGCCGGCAAGTACTTCAAGGACATCCTGTTCCTGCCCGGCGTGCCGAAGCCGATGTACATCCTCGTCACGCCGATCGAGATCCTGCAGAACTTCGTCGTCCGGCCGTTCACCCTCGCCGTCCGACTCTTCGCCAACATGTTCGCCGGCCACATGCTGCTGGTGGTGTTCTCCCTCGGTGCCGTCTACCTCTTCGGCCGGGACAACTTCTCCATCGTCTTCGGTCCGGTCTCGGCGCTCATGGCGATCGTGATGACCTTCTTCGAGCTGCTGGTCATCTTCCTGCAGGCCTACGTCTTCACCGTCCTGATGGGCACCTACCTCAACGGGTCGATCGAGGCCGAACACTGAGCCCGCGCCGGACGCGACCGCGCCCGGCGTCGCACCACCCCTGAACGGCACCACCGCACCACCCCACGAAGCCGCCCGGCAGGTGCCGGGCGACGACACAGGAGGAACACCTCGTCATGGATCTTCTGGCTGCAACTGAGGGCGTGACCGGCAGCGTCGGTTCGATCGGCTACGGCCTCGCCGCGATCGGCCCCGGCATCGGTGTGGGAATCGTGTGGGCGGCCTACATCCAGGCCACCGCGCGTCAGCCCGAGTCCGCCGGCCTCACCCGTACCTACGCCTTCCTCGGCTTCGCGCTCTCCGAGGCGCTGGCGCTGATCGGCTTCGTCGTCCCCTTCGTCTTCGGCACCTGATCCGTACGCCGGCGTACGGGCACCGACTCCAGACAGGGACACTGAGACCATGAGCATCCTCGCTGCGGAGAGTGAGAACCCGCTCCTGCCGCCGATCGGCGAGATCATCATCGGGCTGATCGCGTTCGCGATCGTGCTCCTGGTGTTCTTCAAGTTCGTCGCACCGCGGTTCGAGCAGGTCTTCCGCGCTCGTCGTGAGGCGATCGAGGGCGGCATCGAGCGGGCCGAGGCCATGCAGGCCGAGGCCAAGGCGTCGCTGGAGCAGTACCGCGCCCAGCTCGCCGAGGCCCGGACCGAGGCCGCGCAGATCCGCGACCAGGCGCGGGCCGAGGGGCAGCAGATCCTCGAGGAGCTGCGCGCGCAGGCCCAGGAGGAGTCGGCCCGCATCGTCGCCCGCGGGGAGGAGCAGCTCGCGGCGTCCCGCCAGCAGGTCCTCAACGAGCTGCGGACGCACATCGGCACGCTCGCCGTCGACCTGGCCGGCCGCGTGGTCGGCGAGTCGCTCTCCGACGACGCCCGTCGCCGGGGCACGGTCGACCGTTTCCTCGACCAGCTCGACGGCATGGCGACCGGCACCACGCCGGACGGCCGTGGCGGCTCGTCGGTGTACGCGGCGGAGGGCAACCGCTGATGGACGCCGCCAGCCGGGCCGGCATCGCCGAGGCGCGGGAGCGCCTGGCCGAGCTGACCCGTCCCGCGTCGGGGCTGCTCGAGCGGGCCCGGGACCGGGTCATCGGGCAGCCGCGGGTCCTGGAACCCCAGGACCTGCTCGGGCTGGCGGACGAGCTGTTCGCCGTGGCGCGCCTCCTCGACGGGAACGCGTCGCTGCGGCGCGCGCTCTCCGACCCCGCCGGCAAGCCGGCCGAGCGCGCCGCGCTGGCGCAGCGGCTGCTCACCGGCAAGGTGTCCGACGCCGCGCTCGACCTGGTGGAGACCCTCGCCCGCCAGCGCTGGTCGCGGCCGTTCGACCTCGTCGAGGCCTCCGAGATCCTGGCGACGGAGGCGTCGCTCGACGCCGCCGACGCCCGCGGCGAGCTCGAGGGCGTCGAGGACGAGCTGTTCCGCTTCGGCCGGATCGTCGCCGGCGACCCGGCCCTGTCCCGGATCCTCACCGACCGGGCGGCGCCGGCGGCCGGCAAGACGGCGCTGCTCGACCAGCTCCTCGCCCACCGGGTCAGCCCGGTGACCGCGCAGCTGCTCCGCAACCACCTGACCCGGCCGACCGTCTCCAACGCGGAGACGGCGATCGAGCGGCTGTCCGAGGTCGCCTCCCGGCGCCGCGGTCAGTCCGTGGCGCACGTGACGGCGGCCGCGCCGCTGACCGCGGCGCAGGAGCAGCGCCTCTCCGAGGTGCTCGGCCGCGTCTACGGCCGCGCCATCGGGCTGCAGGTGACCGTCGACCCCGCCGTCCTGGGGGGTCTGGTGATCCGCGTCGGTGACGAGGTCATCGACGGCAGCGTCCTGCGCCGCCTCGACGAGGCCGGCCGCCGCCTCGTCGGCTGACCCGACCGGACCGACCGCCACCCATCCAGCCCGCAACACAGACACGACCCCCGCAGGGAAGAGGACGCGAGCCATGGCCGAGCTGACGATCTCCGCAGACGAGATCCGCAGTGCCATCCAGAACTACGTCACCGACTACTCCCCGGACGTCTCCCGGGAAGAGGTCGGGATCGTCACCGAGGCCGGTGACGGCATCGCCCGGGTCGAGGGCCTGCCCTCGGTCATGACCAACGAGCTGCTCGAGTTCGAGAGCGGCGTCCGTGGTCTGGCGCTGAACCTGGACGTGCGCGAGGTCGGTGTCGTCATCCTGGGTGACTTCGCCGGCATCGAGGAGGGCCAGCAGGTCCGCCGCACCGGCGAGGTCCTGTCGGTCCCCGTCGGCGAGGGCTACCTCGGCCGCGTCGTGGACCCGCTGGGCAACCCGATCGACGGTGGCGGTCCCGTGGCCACCACCGGCCGCCGTGCCCTGGAGCTGCAGGCGCCCACCGTCGTGCAGCGCAAGTCGGTGCACGAGCCGCTGCAGACCGGCATCAAGGCCATCGACGCCATGACGCCGATCGGCCGCGGTCAGCGTCAGCTGATCATCGGTGACCGGCAGACCGGCAAGACGGCGATCGCCATCGACGCGATCATCAACCAGAAGCAGGCCTGGGCCACCGGCGACCCGGCGCAGCAGGTCCGCTGCATCTACGTCGCCGTCGGCCAGAAGGGCTCGACGATCGCTTCGATCCGCTCGGCCCTCGAGGAGGCCGGCGCGATGGACTACACGACCATCGTCGCCGCCCCCGCGTCGGACGCCGCGGGCTACAAGTACATCGCCCCCTACACCGGCTCGGCCATCGGCCAGCACTGGATGTACGAGGGCAAGCACGTCCTCATCGTGTTCGACGACCTCACCAAGCAGGCCGAGGCCTACCGCGCGGTGTCGCTGCTGCTGCGCCGTCCGCCGGGCCGCGAGGCCTACCCGGGCGACGTCTTCTACCTGCACTCCCGGCTGCTCGAGCGCTGCGCCAAGCTCTCCGACGACCTGGGCGCCGGCTCGATGACGGGTCTCCCGCTCATCGAGACCAAGGGCAACGACGTGTCGGCGTACATCCCGACCAACGTCATCTCGATCACCGACGGGCAGATCTTCCTCGAGACGGGTCTGTTCAACTCCGGTGTCCGCCCGGCCATCAACGTCGGCATCTCGGTGTCCCGCGTCGGTGGCTCGGCGCAGGTCAAGGCGATGAAGTCGGTCGCCGGCCGCCTGCGGCTGGACCTGGCCCAGTTCCGCGAGCTCGAGGCCTTCTCCTCGTTCTCCTCGGACCTGGACGCCGCCAGCCGCGCCACCCTGGACCGCGGTCAGCGCCTGGTCGAGATCCTCAAGCAGGGCCAGTACAGCCCCTACCCGGTGGAGCGCCAGGTCGTCTCC
This sequence comes from Trujillonella endophytica, assembly GCF_019799905.1. Taxonomy (GTDB): domain Bacteria; phylum Actinomycetota; class Actinomycetes; order Mycobacteriales; family Geodermatophilaceae; genus Trujillonella; species Trujillonella endophyticus_A. The sequence goes on from NZ_JABGCI010000001.1 coordinate 1,184,042, forward strand.
CTGTGGCTGGGCACCACCGGCAAGCTGGACAAGGTGCCGGTCAGCGAGGTCCGTCGCTTCGAGTCGGAGTTCCTGGACTACATCGGTCGCAGCGAGAACGGTGTCTACGACGAGATCCGGACGTCGCGGGCCCTCGGCGACGACGCCGTCCAGAGCCTCGAGCGGGCCGTGCAGAGCTTCTACGGCCAGTTCCAGCTCCCCGACGGCGGAACGCTGCTGAACGAGCCCGAGGCCGAGGCGATGGACGCCTCGGAGCGTGGCCAGGAGCGCGTCCAGGTCAAGCGGAGCGCCTGACCCATGGCCGGCAACCTCCGAGCGCTGCGGCGCCGCATCCGCTCCACCAAGTCGACGAAGAAGATCTTCTCGGCCCAGGAGCTGATCGCCGGCGCCCGCATCGTGCGCGCCCAGGCGCGGGTGGAGGCCTCCAAGCCGTACGCCCGCGAGATCACGCGGGTCCTGTCGGCGCTGGCCTCGTCGGCGTCGCTGGACCACTCCCTGCTCACGGAGCGGAAGAACCCGCGACGGGCGGCGGTGCTGGTCATCACCTCCGACCGCGGGTTCGCCGGCTCGTACAACGTCAACGTGCTGCGTCGCACCGAGGAACTGCTCTCGCTGCTGCGGCAGGAGGGCAAGGAGCCGGTCCTGTACGTCGTCGGCCGCAAGGGCGAGACGTACTACCGGTTCCGTGACCGCGCGATGGCCGAGACCTTCACGGGCTTCTCCGAGCAGCCGTCCTACCCCGACGCCCAGGCCGTGGGCCGGGCGCTGATCGACGTCTTCACCGCCGGTGAGGACGACGACGGCAGCGACGGGGCGGGTGCCGACGGCGTCCTGGGGGTGGACGAGCTGCACATCGTCTACACCGAGTTCCGCTCGCTGCTCTCCCAGGTCCCGGTGGCGAAGCGGATGGCCCCGCTCGAGGTCGAGGAGGTCGAGGAGTTCGACTACGAGCGGGAGGACCGGGAGAGCGGTACGGCGGCCGGTTCCGCCGACTCCGGCGTCCCGACCTCCTACGAGTTCGAGCCCTCGGCCGAGGCGCTGCTCGACGCGCTGCTGCCGAAGTACGTCACCACCCGCATCTACGCGGCGATGCTCGAGGCCGCGGCCTCGGAGTCGGCGTCCCGGCGGCGGGCGATGAAGTCGGCCTCGGACAACGCCGAGGAGCTGGCGAAGAGCCTCGCCCGGCAGGCCAACCAGATCCGCCAGGCAGACATCACCCAGGAGATCAGCGAGATCGTCGGCGGGTCCGACGCGCTGGTCTCAGCGAACGCAGACGACTGACCCAGAGCAGGAGACCCACCTCATGACCGTCACCGAGGACCGTCCGACCACCCAGTCGACCGGCCGCGTCGTCCGGGTCACCGGGCCGGTCGTCGACGTCGAGTTCCCCCGCGACGCGATGCCCGACCTGTACAACGCCCTGCACGTCGAGGTCACCCTCGCCGACCTGGGCAAGACCCTCACCCTCGAGGTCGCCCAGCACCTCGGCGACAACGTGGTCCGCACCATCTCCATGGCACCGACCGACGGCCTGATCCGCGGTGCGGTCGTCACCGACCTGGGCCGCCCGATCTCGGTGCCGGTCGGCGACGTGACCAAGGGCCACGTGTTCAACGCCCTCGGCGAGTGCCTGGACACCCCCGGCTACGGGGCCGACGCCCTGCACTGGGGCATCCACCGGCAGCCGCCGCGCTTCGACCAGCTCGAGGGCCGCACCGAGATGCTGGAGACCGGCATCAAGGTCATCGACCTGCTGACGCCCTACGTGGCCGGCGGGAAGATCGGCCTGTTCGGCGGTGCCGGCGTGGGCAAGACGGTCCTCATCCAGGAGATGATCCGCCGCGTCGCCCAGGAGTTCGGTGGTGTGTCGGTGTTCGCCGGTGTCGGCGAGCGCACCCGTGAGGGCAACGACCTCATCGCGGAGATGACCGAGTCCGGCGTCATCGAGTCCACCGCCCTCGTCTTCGGCCAGATGGACGAGCCGCCGGGCACCCGCCTGCGGGTCGCGCTGTCGGCGCTGACGATGGCGGAGTACTTCCGCGACGAGCAGAACCAGGACGTGCTGCTCTTCATCGACAACATCTTCCGGTTCACCCAGGCCGGCTCCGAGGTGTCGACGCTGCTCGGCCGCATGCCGTCGGCGGTCGGTTACCAGCCGACCCTGGCCGACGAGATGGGCCAGCTGCAGGAGCGGATCACCTCGACCCGGGGTCGCTCGATCACCTCGCTGCAGGCGATCTACGTGCCCGCCGACGACATCACCGACCCGGCGCCGCACACCACCTTCGCGCACCTGGACGCCACGACGAACCTGTCGCGGCCCATCTCGGAGAAGGGCATCTACCCGGCCGTGGACCCGCTGGACTCCACCAGCCGGATCCTCGACCCGCAGTACGTCGGGCAGGATCACTACCAGATCGCCCAGCGCGTGAAGCAGATCCTCCAGCGCTACCAGGAGCTGCAGGACATCATCGCCATCCTCGGCATCGACGAGCTCGGCGAGGAGGACAAGGTCACGGTCAACCGGGCCCGGCGCATCGAGCGCTTCCTCTCGCAGAACATGTTCGTGGCCGAGGCGTTCACCGGGCAGCCCGGCTCGTTCGTGCCGCTGTCGGAGACCCTCGAGGCCTTCAAGGCGCTCACCGAGGGCACCTACGACCACCTGCCGGAGCAGGCCTTCTTCATGTGCGGTGGGCTCGAGGACCTCGAGCGCAACGCGGACAAGCTGAAGAAGGGATAGCGGAGCACCACCCTCCTCCCCGCACCTCGCCAGCTCGGCGCGGGACCCTGGAGGGTGGCCGTTCCAGCACCTCGCCACGGCCGGGTCCCCGCACGGGGGCCCGGCCGTCGTCGTCCGTGCCGGGCGGGCGCGGTCACCCGGACGGGTTGCCGTCCGGGCGTGTCGCCGCCGCCGTTACAGTGGAACCGACCCGTCGCCGTGCCTCCCGAGGACCGGCGCCCGTAGGCCGCCCCCGGGCGGTGCACCCCGAGGAGTGTCGTGGCGACCCTGCAGGTCGAGTTGGTGGCCGTCGAGCGGACGATCTGGTCCGGCGAGGCGAGCATGGTCATCGCCCGCACGACCGAGGGCGAGCTCGGCGTGCTGCCCGGCCACGCCCCGATGCTCGGGCAGCTGGCCGACGGCGGCGTCGTCACGATCCGCACCGCCGAGGGCGAGGACCTCGTCGTGGCCGCGCACGGCGGCTTCCTGTCGGTCAGCAAGCAGGGCGTCTCCATCCTCGCCGAGACGGCGGAGATCGCCGGCGAGATCGACGTCGAGCGGGCCCGCGAGGCGCTGCGCCGCGCCGAGGCCGAGAGCGGCGACGACCCGGAGGCCCTCGCCGCGGCCCGCCGGGCCTCCAGCCGGCTGCGCGCCGCCGGCCAGGACGCCTGAGCCCCCTGCCGGACCGCACGCCCCACCGTCGGCCGCCGGGACGCACCCCATGACCACCGTCCTCCTGGTGCTGGCGGGGGTGGTGCTCCTCGTCCTGCTCGTCGCGTTCCTGCTGCGCCGCCGTTTCCTGCTCTCCGGCCTCGGCGCGGTCACCATGTGGCTGCGGCCGGGCGGCTCGACGCGCTGGTCGGTCGGGGTCGCCTGGTACGGCGGTGACGCCCTGCTCTGGTACCGCGCCGTGTCCCTGTCGGTGCGCCCGCAGCACCGGCTCAGCCGGGCGGAGCTGGAGGTGGCCGGCCGGCGGGGTGCCACCCGGGCCGACGTGGCCCTGCCGGACGACGTCGTCGTCCTGTCGATCCTCACCGCCGCGGGCCCGCGGGACCTGGCGATGGACGTCTCGACCGTGACCGGCTTCCTCAGCTGGGTCGAGTCCGCCCCGCGCGGACGCTGAGCTCGCTCAGGCCTCGGCGTCTCGGGTACGCCCGCCGCCGGGCTGCCACAGCACGTCGCCGTCGGGGTTGCCGCCCCGGGCGAGGATGAACAGCAGGTCCGACAGCCGGTTGAGGTAGCGGGCCGTCTCCGGGTTGGTCCGGTCCGCGTCGGCCTCGAGCAGCGCCCACACGCTGCGCTCCGCGCGCCGGGCCACCACCCGTGCCTGGTGCAGGAGGGCACCCAGCGGCGTCCCCCCGGGCAGGATGAAGCTCGTCAGCGGTGCCACGCGCGCGTTGTGCTCGTCGCAGGCCGCCTCCAGCCGCGCGGTGTACTCCGCGGTGACCCGCAGCGGTGGGTGGGCCGGGTCCGGGACGATCGGCGTGGACAGGTCGGCGCCGACGTCGAACAGGTCGTTCTGCACCCCGCGGAGCAGCTCGGCGACCTCGGCCGTCGGCCCGCCCAGGGCCAGGGCGACCCCGAGGACGCTGTTGGTCTCGTCCACGTCGGCGTAGGCCACCAGCCGCGGATCGGTCTTGGCGACCCGGCTCATGTCCCCGAGGTGCGTCTGACCGGCATCACCGGTGCGGGTGTAGATGCGGGTCAGGCGGACGGTCATGGCGTCGAGCCTAGTGAAGGGCCCCCGCCCCCCACGCCTCGCGGGCTCGCCGCGGGGCCCTGCACGGGGGCCTCGGGATGCTCACCGACGTGTGGCAGTGCGTCGCCGTAGGGTGATCGCGTGGAGTGCTTCGAGGTCACCGGTGGCACCGCGCTCGACGGCCGGGTGCGGGTGACGGGGGCCAAGAACAGCGCCCTGAAGCTCATGGCCGCGGCGCTGCTCGCCGCGGGCCGGACGACGATCGACGAGGTCCCCGACATCCTCGACGTGTCGATCATGAGCGAGGTGCTGCGCCGGCTCGGGTGCGGTGTCACCTACGAGCGGATCCCCGGCACGGGCGGCGGTGGGCGGGTCACCATCGACGTCCCCGAGGAGCCCGGCACCGAGACCGACTACGACCTGGTGCGGAAGATGCGCGCCTCGATCAGCGTGCTCGGTCCGCTGGTCGCCCGGTGCGGCAGCGCCCGGGTCGCGCTGCCCGGCGGCGACGCGATCGGCTCCCGCGGTCTGGACATGCACATCTCCGGGCTCGAGCGCCTGGGCGCGACGATCGACAGCGAGCACGGGTTCCTCGTCGCCACCGCGCCTCGCCTGGTCGGTACGACGATCTGGCTCGACTTCCCCTCCGTCGGCGCCACCGAGAACCTCGTGATGGCCGCGGTCCTGGCCGAGGGCACCACGGTCGTCGACAACGCCGCCCGTGAGCCGGAGATCGCCGACCTCTGCGCGATGCTCAACGCGATGGGCGCCCGCATCGACGGCGCCGGCACCTCGACGATCACCGTCGAGGGCGTCTCCGGGCTGCACCCGGTGACCTACACGACCGTCACCGACCGCATCGTCGCCGGCACCTGGGCGATCGGCGCCGTGATGACCCGCGGTGACGTGGTGATCGAGCGGGCCGTCCCCGAGCACCTGAGCGTGGCGCTGGACAAGCTGACCGACGCCGGCGCCTCGATCGAGGTCGTGCCCGAGGGGCTGCGGGTCGTCATGACCGAGCGGCCGCGCTGCGTGGACATCGTCACGCTGCCGTTCCCCGGCTTCCCGACCGACCTCCAGCCGATGGCCGTGGCGCTGGCCGCCGTCTCCTCGGGCACCGCGCTCATCACCGAGAACGTGTTCGAGGGCCGGTTCATGTTCGTCAACGAGCTGGTGCGCCTCGGCGCGCACGTGCGCATCGACGGTCACCACGCCGTCGTCCGCGGCCGGGAGCGGCTGTCCAGCGCGCCCGTGCTGGCCACCGACATCCGCGCCGGCGCGGGGCTGGTGCTGGCCGGGCTCGTCTCCGACGGGGTCACCGGGGTGGCCGACGTGCACCACGTCGACCGGGGCTACCCCGACTTCGTCGACCAGCTGCGCGGGCTCGGCGCGACGATCGAGCGGGTCACCAGGCCGAGCTGAGCCTCAGGTGCCGGGGAACGTCGCCGCGAGGCTCCGGGCGCGGTCGGCGTCCTCGGGGAACACGAGCACCTCGGCACGGTGGGCGCCGGGGTAGCGGATCGTGGACCGGATCCCGGCGTCGGAGAGGATCGCCCGCAGCGCCAGTGCGGCCTCGCGGCTGGACGTGGTGGCCACCCGGAGGAGGAGGCCGTCGTCGGCCGGCGTCGAGGGGCGACGGGGGCTCCCGCTGCCGGTGCCGAAGGCCCATCGCATGAACAGCGCGAGCAGGGCGAGGACCGCGAAGACCACCACCGGTCCCGCGGCGTAGTGGAGGTTGTCCGCGACCGCCACCGGCGTCCTCCTCGTCTGCACCGGCCCCGCCCGGAGGCTCGCCCCGAGCGTGCGGGGGCGAGGAGGGCGGGGTCCCTTCCGCCGGTCGAGTGTGCCACCGCCGGAGGGCGGGGGGCGGGGATGCTACTGGCGGGTAACCGCCCTATCCTCCGTGCATGCCGTTCCCCTCGTCGCCGGAGGAGCGCGACCGCCCCTGGGTCATGCGCACCTACGCGGGTCACTCCTCGCCCGCCGAGTCCAACGCCCTGTACCGCCGCAACCTGGCCAAGGGCCAGACCGGCCTGTCGGTGGCCTTCGACCTGCCGACGCAGACCGGCTACGACCCCGACGACGAGCTCGCCGTCGGTGAGGTCGGCAAGGTCGGCGTCCCGGTCACGCACATCGGCGACATGCGGGCGCTGTTCGACGGCATCCCGCTGGACGAGATGAACACGTCCATGACGATCAACGCCACCGCGATGTGGCTGCTCGCGCTCTACCAGGCGGTGGCCGAGGAGCACGGGCACGACGTCACCAAGCTGGCCGGCACCACCCAGAACGACATCATCAAGGAGTACCTGTCGCGCGGGACCTACGTGTTCCCGCCCGGGCCCTCGATGCGGCTCATCACCGACATGGTCGCCTACACGGTGACGGCCATGCCGAAGTGGAACCCGACCAACATCTGCAGCTACCACCTGCAGGAGGCCGGCGCGACGCCGGTGCAGGAGATCGCCTACGCGCTCTCCACCGCGATCGCCGTCCTGGACTCGGTGCGCGACTCCGGGCAGGTGCCGCAGGAGCAGTTCGGCGAGGTGGTCGCCCGCATCTCCTTCTTCGTCAACGCGGGCGTCCGCTTCGTCGAGGAGATGTGCAAGATGCGCGCCTTCACCCAGCTCTGGGACGAGCTGACGCGGGAGCGCTACGGCGTGCAGAACGCCAAGCACCGCCGGTTCCGCTACGGCGTGCAGGTGAACTCGCTCGGCCTGACCGAGGCGCAGCCGGAGAACAACGTCCAGCGGATCGTGCTGGAGATGCTGGCCGTCACCCTGTCGCGGGACGCCCGTGCCCGTGCCGTGCAGCTGCCGGCGTGGAACGAGGCCCTGGGCCTGCCCCGGCCGTGGGACCAGCAGTGGTCGCTGCGACTGCAGCAGGTGCTCGCGTACGAGACCGACCTGCTGGAGTACGAGGACCTGTTCACCGGCTCGGTCGTCGTCGAGCGCAAGGTCGCCGAGCTGGTCGAGGGCGCCCGTGCCGAGATGGCCCGCGTCGAGGAGATGGGCGGCGCCGTCGCGGCCGTCGAGTCCGGCTACATGAAGGGCCAGCTGGTCGCGTCGCTGGCCGACCGGCGCCGCCGCATGGAGAGCGGTGAGGACGTCGTCGTCGGCGTGAACAGGTTCGACAGCACCGAGCCCAACCCGCTCACCGCCGACCTCGACGCCGCGATCATGGTCGTCGACCCGGCGGTGGAGAACGCCGCGCAGGAGGCCGTGCGGAAGTGGCGCGCCGAGCGCGACCCCGAGGCGGTGCGGCGGGCGCTGGAGCGGCTGCGCCGGGCCGCCGGCACCGACGAGAACCTCATGGACGCGAGCCTCGAGTGCGCCCGCGCGGGAGTTACGACGGGGGAGTGGGCCGGGGTCCTGCGCGAGGTCTTCGGCGAGTACCGCGCCCCCACGGGCGTCTCGGCCGCCTCCGGGGGCGGCGCCGGCGAGGCGCTCGCCGAGGTGCGCGAGCGGGTCCGGGCCACGGGCGAGGAGCTCGGCGGCCGGCTGCGGTTCCTCGTCGGCAAGCCCGGCCTGGACGGCCACTCCAACGGCGCCGAGCAGATCGCGGTGCGTGCCCGGGACGCCGGCTTCGAGGTCGTCTACCAGGGCATCCGGCTGACGCCGGCGCAGATCGTGTCCGCTGCGGTCGAGGAGGACGTGCACGTCGTCGGCCTGTCGGTGCTGTCCGGGTCGCACCTGCAGGTGGTGCCGGCGGTCCTGCGCGGCCTCAGGGAGGCGGGGCTGGACGACGTCCCGGTCGTGGTCGGCGGCATCGTGCCCGACAGCGACGCCCGCCGGCTGCGGGAGCAGGGTGTGGCGCGGGTGTTCACCCCGAAGGACTTCGGGCTGACCGACATCATGGGGGCCATCGTCGACGTCGTCCGCGAGGCCAACGACCTGCCGGCCGAGCCCGGCCAGCGGGTGCCGGCGCCGGCCTGAGCGGGGGAGCGGATCGGCGGTTCCACGTCGGAACGTGTGTGCACGGTGACCCAGAGCGGTTAACCTCGTCCCGATGGAGTCCCTCCGCCGCGCCGTCGCCGACCCCGCCCGGCTCGCGGCCGTCGCCAGCTACCGGCTGGCGGGGCACGCCGGGGACGCCGACCTGGACGCCGTCGTCGGCTACATGGCCCGTGCGTTGGACGCGCCGATCGCGGTGATCAACCTGGTCGGCCCGGACCTGCAGTGCTTCCCCGCGGAGATCGGCGTGGGTGCGCCGTTCTCCGAGGTGCCCGACGAGCTGTCGTTCTGCGCGTACGTGGTGGCCACGGGGGAGCCGCTGGAGGTGAGCGACGCGCGGGCGCACCCGGTGTTCGCCCGGAACCCGGCCGTGGCCGCCGGGCTGATCCGCTCCTACCTGGGCGTGCCGCTCGTCGACGAGGACGGCTTCGTCCTGGGCTCGCTGGGGGTCTTCGACGACGACGTGCGCACCTTCGTCGGTGCCGACCTCGACGTGCTGCAGATCCAGGTCCGGCTCGTGCGCAGCGTGCTCTCCCTGCGCCGGCAGGTCCTCGCGCACCGGTGGGACGCCCGGCTGCTGGCCCTGCAGAGCCGGGCGCTGGAGGGCGTGGCGACCGGCTCGGCGCTCGACGAGGTGCTCGACCTGGTGGCCGCCGGGGTGCGCGAGCTGGCGCCCGACGCCGACGCGAGCCAGCGCCTGGCCCTCGACGACACCGTCGCCCGGCTGTCCACCATCGCGACCGACGCAGACGCGTGGCGGCGGGCCCTCACCCGGACCGCCCGCCAGGACCCGCTGACCGGGCTGGCCCACCGGGGCCACCTCGCGGTCGCCGGCCAGGAGGCGCTGTCGGGGCGCGGGGGCGCCGTCCTGTTCGTGGACGTCGACCGGTTCAAGGAGGTCAACGACCGCGCCGGGCACGCCGTGGGCGACCAGCTGCTCACCCGGCTCGCGCAGCGGCTGGAGGCCGGCCTGGTCGAGCTGCCCGGCGCGGTGGTGGGCCGGCTGGGTGGCGACGAGTTCGCCGCCGTCCTCCCCGGGGTCACCCGGGACGACGCGGCGGCGATCGGCCGGCGCCTGGTGACCGAGCTGGCCGACGAGATCGAGGTGGGCCGGCGGACCGTGCGGGTCTCGGTCAGCATCGGGCTGGGCGTCGCCGGCCCCGCCACCACCTTCGCCGAGGTGCTGGCCGAGGCGGACGCGGCGATGTACGGCGCGAAGGCCCGGGGCCGCGGCCTGCTGTACGCCGGTGCGGCGGGCGACGAGCTCCCGCTGCCGCGGGCCGCGGACGACGGCGTCCCCGCGCTGACGTCGTCGGATGCCCCGGGGGCGGGTGCTCGGTAGCGTCGTGCCATGAGCGAGGGCGCACCCCGGGTCGAGCGCGACGGCGACGTCGTCACCCTCACGATGTGCCGCCCCGGCCGGCGCAACGCGCTGTCCCGCGAGCACCTCACGCAGCTTCTGGCGGCGGTGACCCGCATCGGGGGGACCGACGCCACGGGGATCGTGCTGGCCGCCGAGGGGCCGGTCTTCAGCGCCGGCCACGACTTCGCCGACGTCGCGGGCCGGCCGCTCGCCGAGGTCCGCAGCCTCCTGCTGCTGTGCACCGAGCTGGTGCAGACGCTGCAGCAGGTGCCGCAGGTGGTCCTCGCCCGCGTGCACGGGCTGGCCACCGCGGCCGGGTGCCAGCTGGTCGCCTCCTGCGACCTCGCCGTCGCCGCCGAGTCGGCCGGCTTCGCGGCTCCCGGCGGCAAGGGCGGCTGGTTCTGCCACACGCCGATGGTCGCCATCGCCCGCAACGTCGGCCGCAAGCGCGCCATGGAGCTGGCGCTGACCGGGGACGTCATCGACGCGCGGACGGCGCTGGAGTGGGGGCTGGTGAACCGTGTCGTGCCCGACGGCGAGCTCGACGCCGCGGTGGCCGACCTGATCGGCCGAGCCACCCGCGGCTCCCGCGCCAGCAAGGCGTGGGGCCGGTCGGCGATGTACGCCCAGCTGGACCGGCCCGAGCGGGACGCCTACGACATCGCCGTCGAGGTGATGGCCGCCTCGAGCCAGCTCGACGGCGCCCGCGAGGGCATGGCCGCCTTCCTGGAGAAGCGGCCGCCGGTCTGGACGGACTGAGCGGGGCCCTGCGCACCGGCCTGCGGGCGTCGGATAGACAGTCGGGGTGACCGACGTGACCGAGCCGCACACCGGCTGGCTGTCCCCACAGGAGATGGACGCGGCCCGCGAACGGCTGCCCATCCTCTACGTCGACGCGGTACCGGTCCGGGTGGACGCCCAGGGGACGGTCACCGCGGTCGGCCTGCTGCTGCGCATGGGCGAGGACGGGCAGGTCAAGCGCGCGCTGGTGTCGGGCCGGGTGCTCCACCACGAGCGGGTCCGCTCGGCGCTCCTGCGGCACCTGGAGAAGGACCTGGGCCCGCTGGCGCTGCCGAGGGTCCCGCCGGCGCCGCAGCCCTTCACGATCGCGGAGTACTTCCCGACGCCCGGGGTGACGCCCTTCCACGACCCGCGTCAGCACGCGGTGTCGCTCGCCTACGTGGTCCCGGTCGAGGGCGACTGCGCGCCCCAGCAGGACGCGCTCGAGCTGACCTGGTTCTCCCCGGACGAGGTGCGCGATCCCGCCGTGCTGACCGAGCTGGCGGGCGGGCAGGGCACCCTGCTGCTCCAGGCGCTGGCGCACCTCGGCGGCTGACCGGCCGACGGGCCGTCCTCGCCGGTGTCGGCGCCCCGCTCAGTCGCGGAGGTCCGCGCAGCCGGTCTCGTGCGGCAGCAGCGGCCGGAACGTCAGCGCCCAGCGCGAACCGTCCGGAGCCACCCACGGCGTGCGGGTGGTCGCCGCGGCGGCGGCCTCCAGCACCGCCGCGGTGTCGGCGCCCGCCACGGTCAGGCAGGACATCCCGAGCGCCGGCTCGAACGGCTCGCCGGGCAGTGCCGGGCCGGGCCAGGCGACGTCGGGCTGCGCCGGCTCGGAGTCGCCGTCGGCCTCGGTCCACGGCCGGTTCAGGACCACGAGGCCCGCGGGGACGTAGCCCTCGCTCGCGGCCTCCGTGGGGGCGGTGAGCGCGTCGAGCAGGCCCGACAGCGCAGCACGGCCCTCCTGCTGCTCGGGGCTGAGGTCGTCGTCCGCGCCGAAGGACTCCATGAGCGCGTAGGCCTCCCGCACGTACGTGGCCTCGGGGGTGACGAGGGAGAACCGGGTCGAGGTCGCGTCGGCGATCGGGGGCATGCCGAGGTCACCGGCCTCGTCCACCCCGGCGGCGAGCGCCTGTTCGACCAGGCCCTGCACGGTGGCCTCGTCGACCTGGACGACCTGCACGTTGGGCAGCGCCGAGCCGGGGTAGATCGCCGGCACCGGGCCCTCGGAGAGGATCCGGCCGTCGGCGTAGACGCTCACCTGGGGCAGCCGGCCGGCCAGCATCTCCGGCGTCACGAAGCCGCCGACCTGGGAGACCTGCAGCACCAGACCACCGGGCGGCGCCGGCGCGCTCGGCGTCGTCTCGGGCGCGGCCCCACCGGCCTCCCCGCCCTCGTCCTCCGCCGGGCGCTCGGCGCACGAGCACAGGAGCACGAGCGAGAGCACGGCGAGGGCGCTGCGCAGGGCGATCCGCGTCACGCTGGGTGGACGACCGGACGGGCACCCGGGTTCCCGGCCACGCCCCGGCCGTCCCTGCCGTCCCGCCGGGTACCGTCCCTCCCCGTGCGCCTGGTCATCGCCCGTTGCTCGGTCGACTACATCGGGCGGCTGACCGCCCACCTGCCGATGGCCACCCGGCTGCTGCTGGTGAAGGCCGACGGCTCGGTGTCGGTGCACGCCGACGACCGCGCCTACAAGCCGCTCAACTGGATGAGCCCGCCGTGCTCGCTGCGGGAGGAGCTCGCGGACGGGTCGGGCACGTGGACGGTCACCAACAAGGCCGGCGAGCAGCTCGTCATCACCGTCGAGTCGGTCGAGCACGACTCCTCGCACGACCTGGGCGTGGACCCCGGCCTGCAGAAGGACGGCGTCGAGGCCGAGCTGCAGCGGCTGCTGGCCCTCCACGTCGAGACCTTCGGCGACGGCTGGTCGCTGGTGCGCCGGGAGTTCCCCACGGCGATCGGCCCGGTCGACCTGCTCTGCCGCGACGCCGCCGGCACCACGGTGGCCGTCGAGATCAAGCGCCGGGGGGAGATCGACGGCGTCGAGCAGCTGACCCGGTACCTGGAGCTGCTCAACCGGGACCCGCTGCTCGCCCCGGTGAAGGGCGTCTTCGCGGCCCAGGAGATCAAGCCTCAGGCCCGGGTGCTCGCCCAGGACCGCGGCATCGACTGTGTGACCGTCGACTACGCCGTCCTCAAGGGCACCGACGACCCCACCCAGCGCCTCTTCTGATCGCCGGGGGCTCAGTCGGCCCCGGAGTCGTAGCGCATCACGCCACAGACGTTGCCCTCGGGATCGGAGACGAAGGCCAGCTCGCCGATCCCGGCGAGGACCGTCGGCTGCATGAGCACGCGTCCGCCGGCAGCCTCGGCTGCGGCGAGGCTCGTCGCGAGGTCTGTCACGGCCACGGTGCACTCGAATCCGTGCTGTGGGACCCCGGGGAGCAGCTCGCGTCGCGGCTGGAGCGCGCCGATGAGGCCTGGGGCGGCGCCGTCGGCGGTGCGCACGGAGTAGAAGCCGGGCGGTCCCCAGGGCGCGAAGGTCCAGCCGAAGACGGCGGCGTAGAAGGCGCGGGCGCGATCGACGTCGTCGGCGTTCACGGCGAAGTGTGCGAGGTGTCCCGGGGAGGGACCAGGGGAGTCGGTCACGGGGTCAGCGTCGGGGGCGGGGGGCTTGCCGTCTGTCGACAGTGCGCCGGATCCTGTCGCTCGTGCGACAGGAGCCGGACCTGCGGGGCTATGCCGTGACGCATCCGGCCGGCGTCGTCGTCGCGCCGCAGTCCGGGACGTGGGACCAGCTCGTGCACTCCGCGACCGGTGCGCCGGTCGTCGTGACCCCGGGCAGCCGGTGGACCATCCCCCCGGGGCGGGCGGCCTGGATCCCCGCAGGCACGACGCACCGTCTCCTGTTGCGGTCCCCCTGTCGCCTGCGCATCGCCTACCTACGGCCGGCGGCGGAGGCATCCGTGGGTGTGCGGGTCGTCGTGGTCTCGCCACTGCTGCGCGAGCTGCTGCACCATGCCGTCCGGTCGGCCCCGTTGCACCGGGAGGACCCCTCCGCCGCCGCCGTGCTCCACCTCCTGTCGACGCTGGTGGAAGCCGCCCCCACGGCATCGCCTCTCCACCTCCCGATGCCCCGTGACGAGCGGGCGGCGGCCGTGGCGGACCGCCTGCTCGACGACCCGTCGTGCGAGCTCGCCACCGCATGCGGAGCTGCGGCGTCCAGCCGGCGCACCGTGGAGCGTCTCTTCGCCGAGGCGACGGGGCTGTCGCTCGGGGTCTGGCGGCAGCAGGCGCGTGTGCTGCGGGCCGTTCAGCTGCTCGCGGAGGGGCATCCGGTGGAGCGCGTGGCACAGATGGTCGGCTACAGCGCCCAGAGCGCCTTCGGCGTGGCATTCCGGGAGCACCTGGGAACCAGCCCGGCGCGCTTCGCCCGCGATCTCGGACCCCCGGCGCGTCCACCCTCCCGCGCGGGCCTTCTGGTTACTCACGGGTAACCCCGACGAGCGTCCGGTCGGTGAAGGGTGCGACACTCCCGTCGTTCAGCGATCGGGAGGAGTTGGCAGCGTGGCCAGAGAACTGACCGAGGTCGGCGTCGTCGGCCTGGGCACGATGGGTGCCGGGATCAGCGAGGTGCTCGCGCGGGCGGGTCTGTCGGTGACCGCCGTGGACGTCGACGACGAGGCCGTGGCCCGCGGGCGCGGGCACATCGAGCAGTCCACCGAGCGCGCGGTGAGCCGCGGCAAGCTGGAGACGGCGGAGCGCGACGAGATCCTGGGCCGGATCCGGTTCAGCACCTCGCTGGAGGACCTGGCGCACGCGGAGTTGGTGATCGAGGCCGTGCCGGAGCGGCTGGAGCTCAAGACCGAGATCTTCGGCAAGCTCGACGCGATCTGCCCGCCGGACACGATCCTGGCGACCAACACCTCCAGCCTGTCGGTCACCGAGCTGTCGGTGGCCACCGCCCGGCCCAGCCGGGTCATCGGGATGCACTTCTTCAACCCGGCCCCGGTCATGAAGCTGGTCGAGGTCGTGCGCACGGTCGTCACCGAGCCCGCGGTGGTCGAGGACGTCGAGGCGCTGGCCGCCCGGCTGGGCAAGGTCGACGTGACCATCGGCGACCGGGCCGGCTTCATCGCCAACGCGCTGCTGTTCGGGTACCTCAACCACGCGGTGTCGATGTACGAGGCGCGCTACGCCTCGCGCGAGGACATCGACGCGGCCATGCGGCTGGGCTGCGGCCTGCCGATGGGCCCGCTGGCGCTGATGGACCTCATCGGCATCGACACCGCCTACGAGATCCTGGACACGATGTACAAGCAGTCGCGCAACCGGCTGCACGCCCCGGCACCGGTCATCAAGCAGATGATGACCGCGGGGCTGCTGGGCCGGAAGTCCGGTCGTGGCTTCTACACCTACGCCCAGCGCGACTCGGCCGAGGTCGTGGCCGACGCGCTGACCCCGGAGCCGGGCGGGGCCGCCGCGGGCGCCCGGCCGGTGCAGGCCGTCGGTGTCGTGGGCTCGGGGACGATGGCCACCGGCATCATCGAGGTCGTCGCCAAGGGCGGCTACGACGTGCTGTTCCACGCCCGCTCGGCGGAGAAGGTGGACGCCGTGGTCACGGCGCTGGCCAAGTCGCTGGACAAGCAGGTCGCCCGGGGGCGCCTCGACGAGGCCGGCCGGGACGACGTCCTCGGCCGGGTGCGCGGCACCACCGATCTGGACGAGATGGCCGACCGCGACCTGGTCATCGAGGCCGTGGTGGAGTCGCTGCCGGTCAAGGAGGCGCTGTTCGCCGCGCTGGGTGAGATCGCCAAGCCGGGCGCGGTGCTGGCCACGACCACCTCGAGCCTGCCGGTCATCGAGTGCGCCCGGGCCAGCGGCCGCCCGGCCGACGTCGTCGGCCTGCACTTCTTCAACCCGGCGCCGGTCATGAAGCTCGTGGAGGTCGTGTCCACGATCTCCACCGCCGACGACGTCACCGCCACCGCGTACGCCGTCTGCGAGAAGCTGCGCAAGCACCCGGTGTCGTGCACCGACCGGGCCGGCTTCATCGTCAACGCGCTGCTGTTCCCGTACCTGAACGACGCGGTGAAGATGCTGGAGGCGCACTACGCGACCGCCGACGACATCGACGCCGCCATGAAGGTCGGCTGCGGCTACCCGATGGGCCCGTTCGAGCTGCTGGACGTCGTCGGCCTCGACGTGTCGCTGGCGATCGAGCGGGAGCTCTACACCGAGTTCCGCGAGCCCGGGTTCTCCCCGGCGCCGCTGCTGGAGCACCTGGTCACCGCCGGCTACCTCGGCCGCAAGACCGGGCGCGGCTTCCGCGACTACGCCCGCCGCTGACCCGTGCCCCGACGGCGCGCACGGGCCGGGTCGCGTCCTCCGGGACCCGACCCGGCCCGGCGTGCCGAGCGGGTGGAGGAGGCGGCCGACGGTGACTGGGTGGTCCGGTCGCTGACCGGTGCCGCCAGCACCAAGAGCTACCGCTGCCCCGGCTGCGACCAGGAGATCCGGCCCGGGACGCCGCACCTGGTCACCTGGCCGGCGTACGCGCGCGACTCCGACCTCGACCCCTGGGACACGGACTCGGCCGCGGACACCCGGCGGCACTGGCACACGGCGTGCTGGCGCGCCCGGGACCGCCGCCGCTGAAGAAGGACCTCCCCCCACCACTCACAGGCTCGCGGCGGGACCCTGCGGGAAGGCCGCTCCGGAGATGCTCGAGCCGGTCCCCTCACGTCCCCAAGCGGGCGAACACCACCACGTTGTCGCGGTAGCTGCGGGCGGACCGGTCGAACTCCCCGCCGCAGGTCACCAGCCGCAGCTGGGCGTCCGGCGTGGGGCCGTAGACGGCGTCGGTGGGGAAGGCGTCCTTGGGATGGCGCTCGACGCGGGTCACGGTGAACCTCGCCGTCGTCCCGTCCGCGCGGTCGACGAGCACCTCGTCCCCGGCGGTCAGCTCGCGCAGCCGCCAGAAGACGGCCGGCCCCTCGGTGGAGTCCACGTGGCCGGCCAGCACCGCGGGTCCGACGTCCCCCGGTGCGGGGCCGCCGCCGAACCAGCCGGCCAGGTCGTAGTCCGCCGGGGTCTCCAGGGCGCCGGCGGGGTCGATGCCCAGCCGCTCCAGCGGGCTGTCCACGCCGATCCCCGGCACCCGCACGCGCACCGGCTCGGCGGCCGACCGGGGCGCCGACGACCGGAGGGCGACGGGCGGGCCTGCCTCCGAGGCGGCGGCGGCCGCGCCCGACGTCGGCGCGGCAGGGGCGGAGCCCGGGGCGATCAGGGCGACGGTGCCCGCCACGACGACGACCGCGGCGAGCAGGACCCGGACGCCCAGGAGCCGCCGCCAGCGCGGCACCCGGTGCCGGGACGGCGGGCGGCGGTGCCTGGGCTCTCCCACGGCCCTCAGGAGGCCGCGCTGTGCCGGCCGGCGGGGACGCGCCGGCCGGTCCGCGACGCCGCCACCAGGCCCCCGGCGACCGTGAGGGCGACCAGGCCCCCCGTGAGGACCAGCGGCAGCGGCGAGGTCTCGTCCACGCCGCCCGCCCCGGCCTCCACGCCGCCCGCGGGGACGGCGGACACGCCCGCGGCGTCCAGGACCGGCTCGACCGTGAGTCCTCCACCCGGGGCGTCGAGGACGAACACGCTGAACACCGAGCCGGCCGTCAGGTCGAGGGGCAGTTCGGTCGGCGTCCCCTGCACCGTGACCGCGAGGCGTGCCGTGCCGCCCGGTACGGAGACGTACTCGCCGGTCTCGGCGAAGGCCAGGCCGCTGGCCAGCGGGGTGCTCCCGGCCGTGGCGTCGAGGCTGGCAGCCGTCGCCGCGGCCGCGACGACCCGGACCCGCGCCTGGCCGCTCGCCGGCAGGGTGAGGTCGTCCTCGAGCACCTCCAGGCCCAGGTCGGCGAAGGCGCCCACTCCGGCGACCGTGCGCGCGGTGTCGGACCCGACCTCCACGGTGGTGGACAGCACCGGAGGAGCCTCGGGATCGGCTCCCGCCTCCCGCATGCTGACCGCGTAGACGCCGGGGGGAACGACCTGGTAGTCGCTGATCGTCCCGTAGCCGACGCCGGGCACGGTGAGCAGCGCGGTCCCGTCCCCGGGATCGGAGACCGAGTCGACGTACACGTCCACGGCGGGCGTGTCCGGGGACAGGTGGGCCAGGCGCAGCAGCCCCGTCTCGGCAGCCTGGGCGCCGCTGAGCGGCAGGGCCGCGGAGAACGCCGCGAGCGACGCGACGACGAAGGCGCGGGTGATCCGCACGATGAGTTCCCCCTGGTGGTGGTTCCGGCCCCCGTGGCCGCAGCGGTGCACCGGCGCCCGCTGCCCACGCCTACGTGTACCCGCCCTCGGGCGCCTCTGCCCGGTGACGGTCAGGGGGTGGCCGCGCTGACGACCGCGTCCGGGCCCGGCACGTAGTCGAACGCGATGAGGACGCCGTCCCCGGTGACCTCCACGACGTCCGGGGCGAACGGCGGCAGCTGGGCGTCCAGCCAGGCGACCAGGCGCTGGGTCGTCGCCCCGTCGGCCGGCACCGGCGTGCCGCCCACCGCGTCGACCACGACGCGGCGGGCGGGCGCCGCCCCCGGCTCCTCGCCCGGGAGCGCGGGGAAGGCCCACAGACCCACGCCCTCCCGTGCGGTCAGCGCGGCGACGAGCGACAGGAGGCGGGGGTCCACGTCGGCGGCGGCGAGGACCGCGCGGGCGTCGTCCTCGGCGCGGGTGGTCGGGTTGGCGAGCACGGCCGCGGCCAGGGTCTCGCGCCGGGCCCGCTGCTCGTCGGTCGGGTCGACCGGCGCCGGGTCGACCAGCAGGAGCGGCGCGGCGCCACCCCCGGGCTCGAAGCGGGCCAGCACCCGGCTGCCCGGCGGCGGGCTCCCGACCACGGCCAGTGCCGGGCTCCCGGGGTCCCCACCCTCGGCGGGCGACTGCGGCAGGGCCGCGGCGTCAACCCCGGCCCGCAGCAGCGCGTCCCGCAGCTCCGGCGGCGCCGCGACGGTGCCGCCGTCGGGCAGCTGCGAGGTCATCCAGTCGACGAGGGCGGCCGGCGCACCGGCGGGTTGCGGGGCGGTCGATCCGACGATGCCGGGGGAGGCGCCGTCGTCGCCGTGCACGAGCCCGACCGCGAGCACGGCCCCGACCGCGAGGAGCGCCGCGACGAGGGCGAGCCATCGCCCGCGGCGCCCGGCGGGACCCGGCCCGCGCCGGCGGCGGTGAGTGGCCCGGCGCCCGGCGGGCGCGGCGGGCGCGGCGGGTGGCGGGCCCGGGGGAGCCGCGACCGCCAGGGCCGGGACGTCCTCGGGAGCCGCGTGCCGGGGGCCGCCCTGGCGGGCGGGCGCCTGTGGCGGCCCCGGGTCGGTCTCGGAGGGGTCGTGCACGGTTCCTCCGTACCGCACCGGACCCGTCGGGGCGCGGTGGAGTGGGTGACCGGGAGCCCGGTCAGCGGGAGCGGATCAGCGGCGGACGGCGGCCTCGGTGTCGGTGGCGGGAGTGCGGTCGTCGGGGGCGGTCCGGTTCTCGGGGCCGCGCTGCTCCGCCTGGGTGGCGGACTCGGCCGGGGTGTCGGCGGAGACGGCCGGCTGGATCAGGGTCGGCGGGTCGACGCGGCGCGCCCCGGTCGCCTCGCCGCCGTCCGGGCGGACGACCTGCTGCGGCGAGGTGACCGGCCGGATGACCTGCGTCTGCGAGGCCGGCGGCGTGCTCGTCTGGCCGCCGGAGACGGTCTGCATGGCGACCTGCGTGGTGGGGCCCTGCGGGCGGACGGCCTGCTGCGGCCCGGTCTCGGTGCGGTGGGCGCCGCGCTGGACGGCCGGCTGGGTCGGCGGCGTGGACGGCCGGACGGGCTGGCGGGCCGCGGCGGTCTCCCCGGCTCCGGTGACCGGCTCGGCGGACGGGCCCGCGGGCGCCGGGCGGGCGCCCTGCCGCTCGTCCTGGGAGCGGACCTGCTGCTGTCCCTGGGGCACCGGCGGAGCCGCGGGGCGGTCGCCGAGGTCGGGGAGCGCGCCGAGGATGCGGCGGGCCTCGAGCAGGCGGCCGGTCAGCTCGTCGCGCACGCTGCGGATCGCCTGGGCGGCGGCCTCCGCCTCGCCGACGAGCCGGGCGGCGTGCTGCTCGGCGAGTGCCACGCGCTGGTGCGCGGCCTGGGTGGACGCGCGGTCGCGCTCCTCCTCGAGGCGGGCCGCCTCCGCCCGCCGGGTGCGCTGGGCGATCTCGAAGTCCTCCTCCACCTTGGCACGGCGGGCCTGGGACTCGGCGTCGAGCCGGGCGACCTTGTCCTGCGCCTTGGCGACCAGCTCGTCGGCGCGGATCTGCGCCTTGCTGGAGATCTGCTCGGCGCTCTGGCGCGCCTCGGCGAGCATGCGCTCGACCTCCGCCTGCCCGGCGGCGTGGCGCTCGGCCATCGCCCGCTCCTCGGCAGCGGTGTGCTCGAGCAGCGCCTGCGCCTCCTGCTGGGCGGCCTGCCGGATCTCCGCGGCCTCCTCCTCGGCCAGCCGCAGCATGTGCGAGATGCGCTCGCTCATGTTCTCGAACGTGGGGGGCCCGGCGTTGGCGGCCTTGCGGCGCAGCTGGTCGATCTCCGCGTGCATGGCCGACAGCTGGCCGATGAGGTCGTTCGAGCGGGCCGCCGCGGCGTCGCGGTCGGCGAGGGCGACGCGGATGTCGGCCTCGAGCCGCTCGATCGTCTCCGCCACCTGGTGGCGGTCGAAGCCCCGCAGGACCACGTCGAACGAGTGCTGTGCCTCGCGCATCGGGACCAGGTCGCGACGGGGATCGGTCATGCGGTCATCCTCGCAGAGTCGGCGGCTCATCGGCGTGTCGGTCGGTGGTCCGGGACCGGCCCGGTACCCCGACGATAGAACGCGGTCCTGGCAGGGGAGGTGCCCGAGCGCGCGCCTCCCCTGCCAGGGACCCCCCGTCAGATGCCCCGGAACCGGTTGATGGCGGTGAGGTGCTTCTCGCGCTTGGCCTGGTCGCGGACGCCCAGGCCCTCCTCGGGGGCCAGGGTGAGGACGCCGACCTTGCCCTGGTGGGCGTTGCGGTGGACGTCGAGGGCGGCCTGGCCGACCTCGTCCATGGGGTAGACCTTCGACAGCGTGGGGTGGATGAGGCCCTTGTCGATGAGCCGGTTGGCCTCCCACGCCTCCTTGTAGTTGGCGAAGTGCGAGCTCAGGATCTTCTTGAGGTTCATCCACAGGTAGCGGTTGTCGTACTGGTGCATGTAGCCGCTGGTGGAGGCGCAGGTGACGATCGTGCCGCCCTTCTTGGCGACGTAGACACTGGCGCCGAAGGTCTCCCGTCCGGGGTGCTCGAAGACGATGTCGACGTCCTCACCGCCGGTCAGCTCGCGGATCTTCTTGCCCAGGCGCTGCCACTCCTTGGGGTCCTGGGTGTTCTCGTCCTTCCAGAACCGGTAGCCCTCGGCGGAGCGGTCGATGATCAGCTCCGCGCCCATCCGGCGGACGATCTCGGCCTTCTCCGGGCTCGACACCACGCAGACGGGGATGGCGCCGCCGTTGAGCGCCATCTGCGTGGCGTAGGAGCCCAGCCCACCGGAGGCGCCCCAGATCAGCACGGTGTCGCCCTGCTTCATGTTCGCCCCGTTGCGGCTGACCAGCTGCCGGTAGGCGGTGGAGTTCACCAGCCCCGGTGCGGCCGCCTCCTCCCAGGACAGGTGACCGGGCTTGGGCATCAGCTGGTTGCTCTTCACCAGGGCCAGCTCGGCGAGGCCACCGAAGTTGGTCTCGAAGCCCCAGATGCGCTGCTGGGGGTCCATCATCGTGTCGTCGTGGCCGGCCGGGTCCTCGAGCTCGACCGACAGGCAGTGCGCGACGACCTCGTCACCGGGCTTCCACTTGTTGACCCCGGGGCCCACGCGCAGCACGACGCCGGCCAGGTCGGACCCGACGACGTGGTAGGGCAGGTCGTGCCGCTTGGTCAGCTCCGACACCCGGCCGTAGCGCTCGAGGAACCCGAAGGTCGAGACCGGCTCGAAGATCGACGTCCACACGGTGTTGTAGTTCACCGAGGACGCCATCACCGCGACGATCGCCTCGCCGGGGCCCAGCTCCGGCGTCGCCACCTCGTCCACGTGCAGCGACTTGCGCGGGTCCTTGTCGCGGGTGGCCAGACCCTCGAACATCGTCTGCTCGTCCTTGCGGACGACGACCGCCCGGTAGGACCCCGGTACTCCCAGCCCCCCGATGTCGGCCAGCTGGTCGGCGAGGATGGCGTCCCTGATCTCGTCCACGGTGTCTCCCGGGTCTTCGTCGGCTCGGAGGGCGGGGCATATGTTACTGACGGGTAGTGAGCTCGGCGACAGCAGCGGGGGCGACGTGGGTCACTCCCGTGGCCGCCCGGGGACCGGCGCTGCCTAGGCTGCCGCCGTGGACACGGGTCCGGTGAGCCAGGAGCAGGTCGACGCGTTCGCGCGCGACGGCGTCGTCTGCGTCCGGAGCGCGTTCGACCCCGGGGAGGTCCGGCGCGCGGAGCGGGCGATCGAGGAGGTGCTGGGCCGGCCCAGCGGCCTGGCGCTGACGGCGAGCCGGCCGGAGGACCCGGGCCGCTTCGTCGAGGACTTCTGCCGGTGGGGCGACGTCCCCGACATCGCCGAGCTCGCGCTGCGCTCGCGGGTCCCCGAGATCGCCGCCGCGCTGCTGCGCACCCCGAGGGTGCGGCTCTACCACGACCACGTGCTGGTCAAGGAGGGCGGCACGGCCCAGCGGACGCCGTGGCACCAGGACCAGCCGTACTACGACGTCGACGGCCGCGGCGTCAGCGCGTGGATCCCCGTCGACCCTGTGCCGCTGGCCGGCAGCCTGGAGCTGCTGGCCGGCAGCCACGCCGGGCCGTGGCTGATGCCGCGCACCTTCATGACGGGGGAGGCCCGCTGGTTCCCCGAGGGGTCGCTGGCCGAACTGCCCGACGTGGAGGCCGACCGGTCGGCGCACGACATCCGGGCGTTCGACCTGCAGCCGGGGGACGCGGTCTTCTTCGACTTCCTCACCGTGCACGGGGCGCCCGGGTTCCCGTTCCCGGGACGTCGCCGGGTGCTGTCGCTGCGCTACCTGTCCGACGAGGCGCGGCACGCGCCGCGGCCGTGGCGCACGTCGCCGCCCTTCGAGGGGCTGGCCGACGAGCTGCCCGCCGGCGCGGAGCTGGACCACCCGCTGTTCCCGGTGGTCTGGCCCCGCTGAGCCGGCGGGCGTCGGGGCGTCGCGAGCTCAGTGCGCGGCGGGCGTCCTCGCCGGCTCGACCAGCTCGACCAGCACGCCCCCGGCGTCCTTCGGGTGGATGAAGTTGATCCGGCTGTCGGCGGTCCCGCGCTTGGGGGCGTCGTAGAGCAGCCGGAGTCCGCGCTCGCGCAGGATCGCGCAGGTGGCGTCGACGTCCTCCACGCGGAAGGCCAGCTGCTGCAGGCCGGGGCCGGAGCGCCCGATGAACTTCGCGATGGTCGACTCGGGGGTCAGCGGCGCCAGCAGCTGGATGCGGGTGTCGCCGTCGCCGACGGCGAGCATCGCCTCGCGGACGCCCTGCTCCTCGTTCGTCTCCTCGTGCACCGAGGTGATGCCGTACGTCTTCTCGTAGAAAGCGATGGCCTCGTCCAGGTCGGGGACGGCGATGCCCACGTGGTCGATGGTCGTGAACAGGCCCGCGGGCAGGCCGGTCTGCGTGTCGGTCACGGGCGGCATCCTGCCGCAGGGCGCCGGGGTCGTCAGGTCGGGGCCGCCGGACCGAGGGGCGCGGCCCCCGCCGGCACGGGTGTGGCGGAGGCGACAGTGGCCGCCCGCGAGGTCCGCTCGTTGCACCGGGCGTCCTATCCTGTCCGGCAGCCCACCCGGTCGCAGGCGGCGCCCACCGTCGCGGCCGGTCCGCACCGACCCGGTCGCCAGCGTCGGCGGCCCGGCACCTGGAGGCCCCCATGAGCCCGTCCACCCAGCCCCGTTCGGTCATCGTCAGCGGAGCGCGCACCCCCATGGGCCGGCTGCTCGGCTCCCTCAAGGACTTCTCGGCCGCCGACCTCGGTGGCGTCGCCATCAAGGCCGCCCTGGAGCGGGCCGGCATCACCGGCGACCAGGTCGACTACGTGATCATGGGCCAGGTCATCCAGGCCGGTGCCGGCCAGAACCCGGCCCGCCCGGCCGCGGTCGCCGCCGGCATCCCCATGTCGGTGCCCTCGCTGACGATCAACAAGGTCTGCCTCTCCGGCCTCAGCGCGATCGCGATGGCCGACCAGCTCATCCGTGCCGGGGAGTTCGACGTCGTCGTCGCCGGCGGCATGGAGTCGATGACCCAGGCGCCGCACCTGCTGATGAACGGCCGTACCGGCACGAAGTTCGGGAACTCGACGCTCGTCGACTCGATGGCCCACGACGGCCTGTCCGACACCTTCGACCAGGTCGCGATGGGCGAGCTGACCGAGAAGGCGAACTCCCGCTACGACCTGACCCGCGAGGAGCAGGACGAGTTCGCCGCGGCCAGCCACCAGAAGGCCGCGCGCGCCCACAAGGACGGCATCTTCGCCGAGGCCATCACCCCGGTCCTGATCCCGCAGCGCAAGGGCGACCCGATCGAGTTCACCGACGACGAGGGCATCCGCCCCGACACCACCGCCGCCAGCCTGGCCAAGCTGAAGCCGGCGTTCGCGAAGGACGGCACGATCACCGCGGGCACCGCCTCGCAGATCTCCGACGGTGCCTGCGCGGTCGTGGTGATGAGCGCGGCGAAGGCCGCCGAGCTGGGCATCACGCCGATCGCCGAGATCGGCGCCCACGGAGTCGTCGCCGGCCCGGACGCCACCCTGCAGAGCCAGCCGTCGCGCGCCGTCCAGAAGGCCTGCGAGCGCGAGGGCATCGACCCCGAGGAGCTCGACCTGGTCGAGTTCAACGAGGCCTTCGCCGCGGTCGCGCTCGTCTCGACCCGCGAGCTGGGCATCGACCCGGAGAAGGTCAACCCCAACGGCGGTGCGATCGCCCTCGGGCACCCGGTCGGCATGAGCGGTGCCCGCGTCGTCCTCGACGTCGCGCTGGAGCTGCGCCGCCGTGGCGGCGGTGTCGGCGCCGCCGCGCTGTGCGGCGGCGGCGGGCAGGGCGACGCCCTGATCCTGCACGTGCCCGCGAAGGCGTGACGGAGTCCCTCGAGGGAACCGCGGTCCAGACGCCCGGCCCCGCCGCCCCCTCCGGGCGGCGGGGCCGCCGCGCTGTCGACGTCCCCGCTCTCGTCGCCGCGGCCAGGGAGGGTGACCCGCGCAGCGTGGCGCGGCTGGTCTCGCTGGTCGAGGACGCCAGCCCGGCGCTGCGGGAGGTCGCCGCGGCCCTCGCCCCGCACACCGGCCGGGCCCGCGTCATCGGCCTGACCGGGTCCCCGGGAGTCGGCAAGTCGACGACGACGACGGCGCTGGTGAAGGCGCTGCGGGCCCGGGACCTGCGTGTCGGGGTGCTCGCGATCGACCCGTCCTCGCCGTTCTCCGGCGGGGCCCTCCTCGGCGACCGCGTGCGGATGCAGGACCACGCCGGCGACCGCGGCGTCTACATCCGCTCGATGGCCTCGCGCGGCCACCTGGGCGGGCTGGCCTGGGCCACGCCCCAGGCACTGCGGGTGCTCGACGCCGCGGGGTGCGACGTCGTCCTCGTCGAGACCGTCGGGGTGGGGCAGTCCGAGCTCGAGATCGCCTCGCTCGCCGACACGACGCTCGTGCTCCTCGCGCCGGGGATGGGCGACGGCATCCAGGCGGCCAAGGCGGGGATCCTGGAGATCGCCGACGTCTTCGTCGTCAACAAGGCCGACCGGGACGGCGCGGCGCAGACCGTGCGCGACCTGCGGGCGGCGCAGTCGCTGGGTGGCCGGCACGACGAGGCCGGGTGGTGGCGGCCGCCGATCTGCCGGACGGTCGCCAGCCGGGACGCGGACAACGGCATCGACGAGGTGCTGGAGCAGCTGGACCGCCACGCCGGGTGGCTGGCGTCCTCCGGCGAGGGCCGTCGCCGGCGCACCGAGCGGGCGGCGCGGGAGATCGAGGCGATCGCGCTCGCCGGCCTGCGCGAGCGGCTGGGGGACGTCCGCGGCTCCGCGGCGCTGGAGACCCTCGCGGCGGGGGTGGTGGCGGGGGAGACCGACCCGTTCTCCGCGGCCGACCGGTTGCTCGCGCAGCTCTGACCCGACTCGGCCAGGATGGGCCGATGAGCGGGAAGCCGGACGCCGTCGTCGTCGGAGCGGGACCCAACGGGCTGGCGGCCGCCCTGCGGCTGTCGGCCGCCGGCCTGCGGGTGCAGCTGGTCGAGGCCGCCGAGCGGCCGGGTGGCGGGATGCGCACCGAGGAGCTGATCAGCTCCGGCGTCCGCCACGACGTCTGCTCGACGGTGCACCCCATGGCCGCGGTCTCGCCGTTCTTCCGCGAGTTCGACCTGGACAGCCGCGGGGTCCGGCTGGTGCACCCCGAGATCTGCTACGCCCACCCGCTCGACGGCGGCCGCGCCGCGGTCTCCCGCCGGTCGCTGGAGGAGACGGCCGCGGGCCTCGGCACGGACGGGGCGGCGTACCGCCGGCTGTTCGAGCCGCTCGTCGAGCACCGGGAGGACGTCGTCGACTTCTTCCTCTCCAGCATGCTGCGCCGCATCCCCACCCGCAGCCCGGTCCAGGTCGCCCGCTTCGGGCTGACCGGCCTGCCCAACGTGCGCTGGCTGGCCCGGCGGAACTTCGACACCGAGGAGGGCCAGGCGCTGCTGGCCGGCGCGGCCGCGCACGGGATGCTCGACCTGTCCCGGCCGCTCACCTCCGCGCTGGGCATGCTGCTCGGGATGCTCGCCCACCACGGCGGCTGGCCGCTGATCGAGGGCGGTTCGCAGGAGCTGGCCGACGCGATGGTCCGCGCCTTCGAGCAGCAG
Organism: Trujillonella endophytica; assembly: GCF_019799905.1. Classification (GTDB taxonomy): domain Bacteria; phylum Actinomycetota; class Actinomycetes; order Mycobacteriales; family Geodermatophilaceae; genus Trujillonella; species Trujillonella endophyticus_A. Next base: position 1,210,443 of record NZ_JABGCI010000001.1, read on the forward strand.
GGCGGCGAGCTGGTCACCGGGCACGAGGTGACCGATCTGCGCGAGTTCGAGGGCGTCCCCGCGGTACTGCTCGACACGTCGCCGCGGGCGTTCGTGCGCATGGCCGGCGACCGCGTCCACGACGGCTACCGCCGCTGGGTGTCGCGCTACAAGCACGGCCCCGGCGTCTTCAAGATCGACTGGATCCTGTCCGAGCCGGTGCCGTGGGCCAACCCGGAGGTCCGGCGGGCGGGGACCATCCACGTCGCCGGCAACCTGGCGGAGACGATCGCCGGCGAGGACGGCCCGGCGAACGGCCGCCCTGCGGAGAAGCCCTACGTCCTCGCCGTCCAGCCCACGGTCGTCGACCCCACGCGCGCACCCGGCGGCGAGCACGTCTTCTGGGCCTACGTGCACGTGCCGCACGCCTCGGACGTCGACATGACCGAGGCCATCGAGGCGCAGATCGAGCGGTTCGCGCCCGGGTTCCGCGACACGATCCTGGCCCGGGCGACCAAGAACGCCTCCCAGATGGAGCAGTGGAACCCCAACCACATCGGCGGGGACATCTCCAACGGCGAGGCGTCGCTGCGCCAGATGCTCGCCCGGCCGGTGCCGCGCTGGAACACCTACAAGACGCCGATCGAGGGCACCTACCTCGCCTCGGCCGCCACCCCGCCGGGGCCCGCGGTGCACGGCATGTGCGGGGACAACGCCGCCCGGCTGGCGCTGCGCGAGGTGTTCGGTCTGCGGCACGTGCCCGCGCTGCGGCCGGCCCCGGCGGCGTAGGGCCCGGCCGACGACGGCGCCCCGGCCCTGAGCAGGGCACCCGCCGTCACACCCGGGGCGGGGGTGGGATCATCGGGGGCATGCAGCCCTCCCGCCCCGGACGTCCCGACCCGCGCGCGCAGGCCCAGCAGGCACAGCTGGCCGCCGCCATGTCCGGCGCCGTCGACCTCGCCGCCGTCAAGGCGCGGTCCGAGGCCGCCGCCCGCGCCCAGGCCGCCCCGCCGCCGAGCGCCGCCGCCCCGGCCGGCGTCCCCGGTGCGGCCGTCGTCGACGTCACCGAGGCGACGTTCCAGAGCGAGGTCCTCGACCGCTCCTTCCAGGTCCCCGTCGTGCTCGACCTGTGGGCCGAGTGGTGCGGGCCGTGCAAGCAGCTGTCCCCGGTGCTCGAGCGGCTGGCCGCGGAGGGCGGCGGGTCCTGGGTGCTGGCGAAGGTCGACGTCGACGCCAACCCGGCGCTCGCGCAGGGCCTGCGGGTCCAGGGCATCCCGGCGGTCAAGGCCGTGTGGCAGGGCCAGCTCGTCGCCGAGTTCACCGGCGCCATCCCCGAGGACCAGGCCCGCCAGTTCGTCACCGAGCTCGTGCGGGCCACGAGCGGGGGCGCGGTGCCAGGGGACGGCGCCGAGGAGCCGGAGGCCGAGGACCCACGCCTGGACGCCGCCGAGGCCGCGCTCGAGCGGGGCGACCTCGCCGGCGCGGAGGCCGCCTACCAGGCGATCCTCGACGTCGAGCCCGACCACCCGGTGGCCGGCCTGGCGCTGCGGCAGGTGCAGCTGTTCCAGCGCGCCGATGCCGCGGGCCCCGACGCCCTCGCGCTGGCCGACGCATCCCCCGACGACGTCGCCGCGCAGACCCGGGCCGCGGACTTCCTGCTCGGCACCGGCGACGTCGAGGGCGCCTTCGCCCGCCTGGTCGACACCGTCCGGCGCACCGCGGGCGAGGACCGCGACGCCGCCCGCACGCACCTGGTCGAGCTCTTCACGGTCGTCGGCGACGACGACCCGCGGGTGGCCGCCGCCCGCCGCCAGCTGATGATCGCCCTCTACTGATCGACCGCAGCCTGACAGCGTCCGGTACCACGGACGGCCCCCTTGCAGGGGCCCGGTGCGAGCTCGCGAGTGCCGGGGGGCAAGGGGGTCCTATATGTCGCAGGCCGAGGCGCCCTCGAGGAAGCCGGAGCGGAAGAGGTCGACCAGCTCGAAGCCGGACAGGTCGACGTCGGGCAGCACCGCCGGGTCGCCGGCGCGGGTGAGCAGGAACTGCACGCTCTCGTCGACGTCGCCGGGGGAGACCAGGATGATGTCGCGGAGCTCCCCGTCGGCCACCGCCGCGGCGTACCAGCCGGTCAGGCAGACGGCGGAGCGCACCGCGGCGTCGTCGTCGGCCGAGAGCCCCAACTGCTCGCGGGCGACCAGGGCGTAGGGCACCGAGACGGCGGTGAGCACCGCGAAGTCGCCGATCTCCTCGTACAGCGGCCGGGCGAGGTCGCGGTCGTCGTAGCCCACCACCCCCTCGTCCGGGCACGCCACGAGGTCGAGGTCGTCGTCGCCGGCGCACCCGGGCGGGGTGCCGGAGAAGGGCTCCAGGGCGGGGGCGTCGAAGCTGCCGCCGAACACCTCGTCGAACGCCCGCCGCCAGAACGCGGGCAGCGACTCGGCCACGAGCTGCTCGACCGTGGGGTAGGGCGCATCGACGCCCTGGGTGAGGTCGGCGTCGGTCAGCCCGCGCTGGGTGAAGGGCCGGTCGGGACCGAAGTCGTCGCGGCACGCCTCGGCGCCGGCGTCGAACCCCTCCTGGAACGCCGACACCCGGTCGAAGAAGGAACCGTGTGCCTGCTCCTCCCGCGGCCCGGTGCCGATGGGGTCGCGCAGCTGCAGGTAGCCGCCGAGGACCTGGTCGAGCTCCGACCGCCGGATGCTGGTGTGCTCGGCCTCGCCCGCCGCGACCCACGCCGTCCAGGCGCCGGCCAGGCAGTCGGCCTGGGTCTCGGTCAGGATCGACGTCCGGGGGTAGCCCACGCGGGCCTGGATCGCGTGCCCGTACTCGTGCGCCATGACCAGGGCGGGGAGGAACCGGCCCGACCCGTCCGCGAGCTGCGCCAGGAACGTCCGGTCCCAGCTGATCGAGTCGGCGTTGGGGGCGTCGGGGGACTCGCAGTAGAAGGCGTTGTCCTCCAGGTCGCGGGGATCGGTGCCGCAGCCGACGCCGTCGGGGTAGACGGCCGGGTCGACGTCGTCGGGGTCGACGCTGAAGAACCCGCCCCGCAGCGGCTCGAACGCCTCCCCGAAGACGTCCGGGAACTGCTGGGCCCAGAACGTGCCCAGGTCGGCCAGGGCGTTGGTGGCCAGCTGGTCGACCGGACCGCCGTCGGACCCCACGACGGTCACCTCGCCGTCGGGGGCGTCCCGTGGGGGTGGCTCGGCCGCCCGCGGGTCGCCACCGATCGTCACCGCGCAGCCCGGCAGCAGCAGGCCGGCGGTGAGCGCGGCGAGCACGGCCCGGACACGGCGACGTCCCATCAGCGCGGGGTGCCCGCGCCGATGGGACGGCAACCACTCGTGTGGCGCGGTGCGCCTCAGCTGAGGCCGCAGGCCTCCGCGCCGGCACCCTGGACGAACCCGTCGCGGAAGGCGCCGACCAGCTCGAAGCCGGCGTCGTCGCTGTTGGGCAGCACGGCATCGGTCTGCCCGTAGCTGAGCAGGAACAGGATCGCCTCGTCGACGTCACCCGGGCTCAGCGTGACGCCCTGCTCGTCGTCGGGGTCGGGGTCGAAGTCGCCGTTGAAGAACGCCGCGGTGTAGGTCCCGGTGAGGCAGACGGTGGACACGGTCGCCTCCGGGGTGTCGTTCGGCAGGCCCAGGGTCGCGCGGGCCGCCTCGGCGTAGGGCAGCGCGACGGCCATGGCGACGGCGAAGTCGCCGATGTCGTAGGCCGGTTGCAGGAGGTCGGTCTCGTCGACGTAGACGGTGTTGTCGGTCTCGCACCAGCCCACGTCGCGGTCCTCGGCGCCCATGTCACCGCAACCGGGGGCGGTCCCGTCGAAGAACTCGACGGCGGGTGCCTCGAAGCCGTCGACGAAGGACTCGTAGAACACCGGCAGCGAGGCGTCGAGGATCGAGGGGATCTCGTCGTAGGGCGCGTTGCCCTCGTTCTCGAGGTCGGCCTCGGTGGTGAACTCCGTCGCGGTGAAGACCCGGTCGGGGCCGTAGTCGTCCCGGCAGGCGGCGACGCCCTCGTCGTAGCCCTGGTAGAAGCCGGCGGCCCGGTCGAAGCCGGAACCGTGTGCCGAGCCGTCGTCCGGGCTGCTGCCCGGCTGGTCGCGCAGGTTGATGAAGCCGACCAGCACGCTGTCCAGGTCCGACACCCGCACCGTGACGTGCTCGGCGTTGCCGTCGACCACCCAGCGGGTGAAGGCGCCGGCGAAGCAGTCGGCCTGCGTCTCGTCGCGGATGGACGCCTCGCTGAAGCCGAACCGCCCCTGCATGGCGTGGCCCATCTCGTGGGCCATGACCGCCGGGCCGAGGAAGGGGCCGAACTGCTCGCCGAGGTCGCGCAGCAGCACGCTGTCGTACACGACGACGTCGCAGTCCTGCTGGTAGAACGCGTTGCCCTCGACCTCCGCCGGGTCGATCGGCAGCTCGTCGCAGCCGACGCCGGTGTCCTCGGGGTACAGGCTGTAGTCGATGTCCTCGGTGTCGACGGCGAAGATCCCGCCCTGCAGTGGCGTGAACTCCTCCCCGTAGTACTCGGGGTACGCCTGCTCCCAGAACGTGTAGATGTCGGCCATCGCGTTGCGCGCGTACTGGTCGACCGGGCTGTCGGACGACGCGGTGATGGCGAAGTCCTCGGCCGACACGTCGGTCACCGGGGGAGCGGGGGAGCCGTCGATGCTGGTGGTGCAGCCACTGATCAGTGCGCTGCCCACCGCTGCCGCGACGACCGCGCGGCGCGAGACCTGCCTCATGGAGCGTCGTTCCTCGTCTGCTGGGGGTGCGGCCATCGGCGACGGCCTTCGCGAGCCGGCACATGATGCCCGCTGGACGCCCGTCCTGGTGCCGATTCGCGCGCGCGTCCGCCCGACCGGGTGGACGCGGCGGCGCGGCGGGCCCGGGGAACCGCTCCGGCTCCCCGGGCCGCGTCCGTCATCCCTCGTGCAGCAGCCAGACCGTGCCCAGGGGCGGCGCCGACAGCGTCGCGGAGAACGGCTGCCCGTGCCACGGCTCCTCCGTCGCCACGACGGTGCCCGCGTTGCCCACCCCCGAGCCGCCGAACGCCTCGGCGTCGGTGTTGAGCACCTCGCGCCAGGTGCCGCCGCGGGGGAGCCCGATCCGGTACCCGTGGTGCGGGCTGCCGGCGAAGTTGGCGACGACCGCCAGCGCCTGCCCCGGGGTCTGGCCCGCGGAGCCGCCGGTGTCGTCGCCACCGTCGGGCAGCTCCGCCCGCGTCGGCTTCCCGTAGCGGAGGAAGCTCAGCACGTTGCCCGGCGCGTCGTTGGCGTCGATCCACTGGAACCCGGCGGGGTCGACGTCCAGCGACCACAGCGCGTCGATCTCGCGGTAGCGGGCGTTGAGCTCGGTCACGAGCTGCAGCACCCCGCGGTGCGCCGGGTCGTCGAGGTGCCACCAGTCCAGCGACCGGCTCTCGGCCCACTCGGCGTCCTGCGCGAACTCCGACCCCATGAACAGCAGCTGCTTCCCCGGGTGCCCCCACATGAAGGCCAGGTAGGAGCGGAGGTTGGCCAGCTGCTGCCACCGGTCGCCCGGCATCTTCCGCAGCATCGAGCCCTTGCCGTAGACGACCTCGTCGTGGCTGATCGGCAGCACGTAGTTCTCGGAGTAGGCGTAGACCAGCGAGAACGTCATCTGTCCGTGGTGGAAGCTGCGGTGCACCGGCTGCTTGCTCATGTACTCGAGCGAGTCGTGCATCCAGCCCATGTTCCACTTGAAGCCGAAGCCGAGGCCGCCGAGGTGGGTGGGCCGGGTGACGCCGGGCCAGGCGGTCGACTCCTCGGCGATGGTGACGACGCCCGGTACCTCGCGGTAGACGGTGGCGTTCATCTCCTGCAGGAAGGCCACGGCCTCGAGGTTCTCCCGCCCGCCGTGCACGTTCGGCGCCCACTGGCCCTCCTCGCGGGAGTAGTCCAGGTAGAGCATCGAGGCGACCGCGTCGACGCGGATGCCGTCGATGTGGAACTCCTTGCACCAGAAGAGCGCGTTGGCGACGAGGAAGTTCCGCACCTCGGTCCGGCCGAAGTCGAAGACGTAGGTGCCCCAGTCGGGCTGCTCGCCACGGCGCGGGTCCGGGTGCTCGTACAGCGGCGTGCCGTCGAAGCGCGCCAGGGCCCAGGCGTCCTTGGGGAAGTGGGCCGGCACCCAGTCGACGATGACGCCGATGCCCGCCTGGTGGGCGCGGTCGACGAGGTAGCGGAAGTCGTCGGGGCTGCCGAACCGCGACGTCGGTGCGTAGTAGCTGGTGACCTGGTAGCCCCAGGAGCCGCCGAAAGGGTGCTCGGCGACCGGCATGCACTCGATGTGGGTGAAGCCGGCCGAGACGACGTAGTCGACCAGCTCGTCGGCGAGCTGACGGTAGGACAGGCCCTGCCGCCACGAGCCCAGGTGCACCTCGTAGACGCTCATCGGCCGCTCGTGCCAGTTCCCGGCCGCGCGGGCGGCCAGCCACTCGTCGTCGCCCCACTCGTGGGTCTGCTCGGTGACGACCGAGGCGTTCAGCGGCGGGACCTCGGTGGCGAACGCCAGGGGGTCGGACTTCTCCCGCCAGGTGCCGTCGGCGCCGAGCACGTGGTACCGGTAGCGGCTGCCCACCTGCACGCCCGGGATGTAGACCTCCCACACGCCGGAGGAGCCCAGGGACCGCATCGGGTAGGCGCGCGCCTCCCAGTAGTCGAAGTCGCCGGTCACCTTCACCCCGCGGGCGTTGGGCGCCCACACGGCGAAGGAGACGCCCTCGACGGCGCCGCGGGGGGTGTCGTAGCGGCGGACGTGCGCGCCGAGGACCTCCCACAGCCGCTCGTGCCGGCCCTCGCGGATGAGGTACTGGTCCAGCTCGCCGACCGTCGGCAGCCAGCGGTAGGGGTCGTCGACGGTGAACGCGGAGGTGCCCCCGGCGCCGTCGCCGTAGGTGACCTCGATCCGGTAGTCGCCGGGCTGACCCGGCAGCTGCGCCTCGTAGATGCCGCCGCCGTGCAGCTGGCGCGCCTCGTAGCGGCTGCCGTCCTCGTCCAGCACGGCGACGGAGACGGCGTCGGGCCGCAGCGTGCGCACCGCCCAGCCCCCGCCGGTGCGGTGGGCGCCCAGCACGGCGTGCGGGTCGTGCGACCAGCCCTCGACGACCGCCCGCAGGTCGTCGCCGGAGACCTCGGAGGTGCCGGCGCTGGCGGCCTGCGCCGTGCCGTCCGCCGGCGTCTCCGCGGGGGTCTCCACCGGGCTCTCGGCCGGGGCCTCCTCGGGTGCCTGCGGCGTGTTCGGCTCGGCGGGGTCGGGGTCCGGCGCCTCCGGCTGGCCGGCGGGAGCGCCCGAGGGCGAGCCCGGGACGGCGATCGGCGCCGGCGCGACGACCGGCGCGGCGGTCCCGCCCTGCTCGGCCACGACCTCGCCCTGCGGCTCGTGGATCGCCGCCGGGGAGCCCGCAGCCGCCTTCTTGCGCGGCGCACGCTTGGCCGGCGCCTTCTTCGCGAGCGCGGCGTCGGCAGGGGCGTTCTGCGCCGAGACGTCGTCCGCGCCGGCGGCGGGCTCGACCTCGGCGACGGCGCCCTGGGCGGCCACCGTCTTCCTCGTCGCGGCCTTCTTCGCCGCAGGTGCCTTCGCCGCCGCGGCCGGGGACTTCTTCGCCGCCGGCGCCTTCTTGGCAGCCGCGCGCTTCCGGGCCGGGGCGGCGTTGACCACCGGCTCGGCCTCGGCGGCCCGGGCCTCCTCGGCCATCTGCTCGGCCGCCTGCTCCAGCTGCTCGCGGGTCGCCGGGCTGTCCGGGGTCTCGGTGGTCCGGGGGCCGTCGGGGGAGGTCATCGCGTCGTCGTCCTCATCGTTGCGTCGGTGTCGTCGGGCTGCGGATCCGGGCCGGTCAGCCGGCGGCGGCGGCGGCGAGCCGGGACAGCGACTGCAGCGGGATCATCAGCCAGTGGGGGCGGTTGCGCGCCTCGTAGAGGCACTCGTAGACGGCCTTGTCCGCCTCGAACGCGCGCAGCACGGGGGAGCCGGAGCACGGGTCCAGCCCGCTGGCGGCGGAGTAGCCGGCGCAGAAGGCGCTGCGGTTGCGCTCGGCCCACTCCTGCGCGCGGTAGGCGCGCTGGGTGTCCTCCGGCTGCTCGACCAGCATGTGCCGGGCGGCGTAGTCGAAGCTGCGGAGCATGCCGGCGACGTCGCGCATCGGGCTGTCCAGCTGTCGCCGGGCGGCCAGGGGCCGGGCCGGCTCGCCCTCGAAGTCGAGCAGGATCCACCCGGTGGTGGTGCGCAGGACCTGACCGAGGTGCAGGTCGCCGTGCACCCGCTGGCGCCGGACCGGCTCGGAGCTGTCGGCCAGCTGGGCGTAGAGCCGGCGCAGGCCCTCGGCGTGCTCCTCCAGCTGCGGGACGGCCGGCAGCGCCGCCTCCAGCCGACCGGTCATCTCCTCGGCCGCGGCGGCGAACCACGCGCGGTCGGCCGACTCGGTCGGCAGCACCTGGGCGAGGTCGGCGTGGACCGAGGCCGTCGCCGCGCCGAGCCGCTCGCTCTCGGCGGCGAAGTCACCGCCCACCTCGTCGGCGTGCAGGTCGCCCTCGGCGTAGAGGTCACGCACGCTCGCGGTGGCCAGCCGCCAGCCGTCGCTGGCGTTGGGTACGAACTCCTGCAGCATCGCCACGGTGGCCGGCTCGCGCGACGGGTCGGCGTCGAGGATCTCGACGTGCCCGAGCAGCGGCGCGATGTGCTGGTTGCCGGTCTCCCGCAGCGCGGCGTGGATCTCCACGTCGGGGTTGAGCCCGGGCTCCAGGCGGCGGAACAGCTTGAAGATCGCCTCCTGGCCGTAGACCAGCGAGGTGTTGCTCTGCTCGGTGGAGACGATGTCGCCGGGCACCCCCTCGGGGATGGGGGCGACCCCGGCGGGGTGGAAGTGCATCGGCCCGACGGTGTCGGCGGCGACCAGGTGGACCAGCCACGGCGCGGTGGCGTCCCGGTCGCGCATGGCGTCGTACGCGTAGTTCTCCCGGTCACCGCCGGAGACGGCCCCGACGAACGCCGAGGAGAGCTCCTCGATGACGTGGTCGCGCCACGACAGCGGCACGAGGTAGGTGTCGCTGCCGCCGTCGGTGTAGCTGATCCGCACCCGGTGCACGGAGAGGACCGGCCCCGACTGGTCGAGGAAGAAGCCCTCCTCCTCGACGCCTGCCCACTCCCGGCCCTTGCCGCCGAACCACCGCTGGTGCGGCATCCACTCCTTCAGGATGTCGGTGAGTGCGCTCATCGGTCCCCTCCAGGGGTCGGGGCGTCGCCGGCGGAGCCGATGACGCCGGCGGCGCGCAGCGAGTCGGCGACCGCCGTGCTCGCGGCTGCCTCCTGCCCCTCGACCACGGGCTCGGTGCGCTCGGCGGCGGGCTTGGACAGCTCGAACCAGTAGAAGCCGTGGCCGGCCAGGGTGAGCATGTAGGGCAGGACGCCGATCTGCGGGAACTCGACCCGCCCGGTGAGCTCGATGGGCGTGTAGCCCTCGAACCGGCGCAGGTCCAGCTCCACCGGCTGGGGAAACCGGGACAGGTTGTTGACGCACAGCACGACGTCGTCGCCGAACTCGCGCACGAACGACAGCACCGTGGGGTTGCGCGAGCCGATCTCGGCGTAGCTGCCCAGCCCGAAGGTCGGGTGCTGGCCGCGGACGCGGAGCATCTCCCGGATCCAGTGCAGCAGCGAGGTCGTGTTGCGCAGCTGCGACTCGACGTTGGTGACCTGGTAGCCGTACACCGGGTCGGCGTTGAGGGGGAGGTTCATCCGCTGCGGGTCGGCGGTGGAGAAGCCGCCGTTGCGGTCCGGGGTCCACTGCATGGGGGTCCGGACGCCGTCGCGGTCGCCGAGCCAGATGTTGTCGCCCATCCCGATCTCGTCGCCGTAGTACAGGACGGGCGAACCGGGCAGGCTCAGCAGGAGGGCGTTGAACAGCTCGAGGGTGTCGATGTCGTTGTCCAGCAGCGGCGCCAGCCGGCGGCGGATGCCGATGTTGGCCTTCATGCGGGGGTCCTTGGCGTACTCGCCCCACATGTAGTCCCGCTCCTCGTCGGTGACCATCTCGAGGGTCAGCTCGTCGTGGTTGCGGAGGAAGACGCCCCACTGGCAGTTGTCCGGGATGTCCGGCGTCTGCGCCATGATCTCCGAGATCGGGAAGCGCTGCTCCCGCCGGACGGCCATGAACAACCGCGGCATGACCGGGAAGTGGAAGGCCATCTGGCACTCGTCGCCGTTCTCGCCGAAGTACTCGACGACGTCGGCCGGCCACTGGTTGGCCTCGCACAGCAGGACCCGGTCCGGGTAGCCGGCGTCGACGAACTTGCGCACCTGCTTGAGCAGCTCGTGCGTGCGCGGGAGGTTCTCGCAGTTGGTCCCCTCCTCCTCGAACAGGTAGGGGACGGCGTCCAGCCGGAACCCGTCGATGCCGAGGTCGAGCCAGAACTTCAGCGCGTCGAGGATCGCCTCGACCACCTTCGGGTTCTCGAAGTTCAGGTCGGGCTGGTGGGAGAAGAACCGGTGCCAGAAGTACTGCTTGCGCACCGGGTCGAACGTCCAGTTGGAGGACTCGGTGTCGACGAAGATGATCCGCGCGTCGGCGTAGCCGGTGTCGTCGTCGGCCCACACGTAGAAGTCGCCGTACGGGCCCTCGGGGTCGCTGCGGCTGGCCTGGAACCAGGGGTGCTGGTCCGAGGTGTGGTTCATGACGAAGTCGATGATCACGCGCATGCCGCGTGAGTGGGCGGAGCCGAGGAACTCCTTGAAGTCCTCGATGTCCCCGAACTCGGGCAGCACGGCCGTGTAGTCGCTGACGTCGTACCCGCCGTCGCGCAGCGGCGAGGCGAAGAACGGCGGCAGCCACAGGCAGTCGACGCCGAGCCACTGCAGGTAGTCCAGCTTGTCGATCATCCCGCGGAGGTCGCCGACGCCGTCGGCGTTGCTGTCGGCGAAGCCGCGCACCAGGACCTCGTAGAAGACCGCGCGCTTGTACCACTCCGGGTCGGTGCCGGGCGGCGGCAGCGCGGAGCGGCGGGGGCTGTCGGGAACGGGAACGGTCATCGGGAGGTGTCGCCCCTCGGTAGTGCCGTGCGGGTGGAGTGGGAGTGAGTGGGCGGGGCGGGTCAGGCGACCGGCGGCGGCCAGGTCACCGGCCGCGGGAACGTGATCGAGAAGACGTGCGCCGGCTCGGCGTACGGGTCGAGCTCCACGTAGTTGAACTGGCCCCAGTCGTAGCTGGCGCCCGACAGCTCGTCGTGCACGGTGAACCGCTCGTGCCAGTCGAGCCCGAGCACGCCGAGGTCCAGCGCCGTCGTCCCGATCTGCCGGTTGTGGCTCTCCAGCGTGACCACCACGAGGACGGCGTCCTGGGAGCCCGGGTCGGTCTTGGAGAAGCAGATCAGGTTCGGGTTGTCGACCGGGTGGAACCGCAGCGTGCGCAGCTGCTGCAGCGCGGGGTGCGCGCGGCGGATCTCGTTGAGCCGCTTCAGGTACGGCGCCAGGCTGCGTCCCGAGGCCTCGGCGGCGGCCCAGTCGCGGGGGCGCAGCTGGAACTTCTCGGTGTCCAGGTACTCCTCGCTGCCCGGCCGGAGAGCGACGTGCTCGAACAGCTCGTAGCCGGAGTAGACGCCCCAGGTGGGGCTCATCATCGAGGCGAGCACCGCACGGATCTTGAACATCGGCGGCCCGCCGAACTGCAGCGACGCGTGCAGGATGTCCGGGGTGTTCACGAAGAAGTTCGGCCGCATGTAGTGCGCCGTGCCGGCGAGGTCGCGGCCGTACTCCTCGATCTCGCCGCGCTCGGTGCGCCAGGTGAAGTAGGTGTAGCTCTGCGTGTACCCGATGCGGGCCAGCTGGTGCATCATCGCCGGCCGGGTGAAGGCCTCGGCGAGGAAGAGCACGTCGGGGTGGCTCTGCTTGACGTCCCAGATCAGCCAGTGCCAGAAGTTCAGCGGCTTGGTGTGCGGGTTGTCGACGCGGAAGACCTTCACCCCGGCGTCGATCCAGACCTGGATCACCCGGCGGCACTCGGCGTAGATGCCCGCGGGGTCGTTGTCGAAGTTGATCGGGTAGATGTCCTGGTACTTCTTCGGCGGGTTCTCGGCGTAGGCGATCGTGCCGTCGGGCCGGGTGGTGAACCACTCCGGGTGGCTCTGCACCCAGGGGTGGTCGGGCGCGGCCTGCAGCGCGAAGTCCAGCGCCACCTCCATGCCGAGCTCGCGGGTGCGCGCGACGAAGGCCCGGAAGTCGTCCATGGTGCCCAGCCGCGGGTGGACGGCGTCGTGGCCGCCCTCGGCCGAGCCGATCGCCCACGGGGAGCCGACGTCGTCGGGCTCCGGGGTCAGCGTGTTGTTGCGGCCCTTGCGGTTGACCTCGCCGATCGGGTGGATCGGGGGGAGGTAGACGACGTCGAAGCCCATGTCGGCGACGGCGGGCAGCCGGTCGGCGGCGGTGGTGAACGTGCCGTGGGTGGGGACGCCGTCCACGACCGGGCCGGTGGAGCGGGGGAAGAACTCGTACCAGGAGCCGTAGAGCGCCCGGGGCCGGTCGACCCAGACCTCGTGGTCGGGCGTCGCGGTGACGAGCTCACGCACGGGGTGGTCGTGCAGGTAGTCCTGCACGGCCGCGGTCAGCGCCGGCGCCACGCGCTCGGGCAGCCCGCGGTCGGTGTCGCGCAGTGCGGTCGCCGCGTCGGTCAGCCGGCTCCGCCAGCCGTCGTCGGCCTCGGCGGCGACCCGCTCGAGCAGCCGGGCGCCCTCCTCCAGGTCGTTGGCCAGGTCCTCGGGGCCCTGCCCGGCCTCGATCTTCACCTCGACGGCGTGGTGCCAGGTGGCCAGCGGGTCGCTCCACGCCTCGATGCGGAAGGTCCAGCGGCCCTCCTGCGTGGGTACGACCGTGGCCAGCCAGCGATCGGGCTCCTGGCTGTAGGGCGCCATGCGGGTGAACGCGGAGGGGGTGCCGTCGGGGGAGGGGCGGCCTGGACCGCCGGCCGAGTCGCTGGGTGGGCTCCAGACGACGTCGGCGGCGACGGCGTCGTGGCCCTCGCGGAACACGGTGGCGGTGATCGGCAGGTGCTCGCCGACCACGGCGCGGGCCGAGAAGGACCCGCAGGACACGACGGGGGCGACATCGGTGATGCCGAGACGGAGGTCAGCGCGGCCAGTCATCGGCGATCACGCTAACGAGGTCGCCCATGTCGAGCACTTCGGAGGGTCTGCCGGTCTCGGTGCAGGGGCCTGAGGGGGCCTGCGAGCTGTGGGGGGCAGCGAGGTCCTCGCCTCGCTAGGGTTCCGCCGTGCGTGCTCTCCGTCGACTCACGGTCCGGGCATCGCTCCCCGAGGAGCTGATGCCGCTCGCCCAACTCGTGATGAACCTCCGGTGGTCCTGGCACCCGGAGACGCGGGACCTCTTCGAGGCGCTCGACCCCGAACTCTGGCGGACCTGCGGGGGTGACCCGGTCAAGGTCCTGGGTGAGGTCTCCGCCTCCCGGCTGGCGACGCTGGCCAAGGACCGGCGCTTCGTGCGCCGCCTGCAGGACGTCGTGGAGGACCTCGACGACTACCTGGCCGCCCCCCACTGGTACCAGTCGCTGGGGGCCGAGGCCCCGGCGTCGATCGCCTACTTCAGCGCGGAGTTCGGCATCACCGAGGTGCTCCCGCAGTACTCCGGCGGTCTCGGCATCCTCGCCGGCGACCACCTCAAGGCCGCCTCCGACCTCGGCGTCCCCCTGATCGGGGTGGGCCTGCTCTACCGGGCCGGCTACTTCGAGCAGGGCCTGTCGGCCGACGGCTGGCAGCTCGAGCACTACCCCGCCCTGGACCCGAACGGCCTGCCGGTCAAGCTGCTGCGCCAGGGCGACGGGTCGGCCGTCGTCATCTCCGTGCCGCTGCCCGAAGGCCGGACCCTGTTCGCCCACGTCTGGCGGGCGCAGGTCGGCCGGGTCTCCCTGCTGCTGCTCGACAGCGACATCGAGGAGAACGCCGCGGCCGAGCGCGGGGTCACCGACCGCCTGTACGGCGGTGACGAGGACCACCGGCTGCGCCAGGAGATGCTCCTGGGCATCGGCGGCGTCCGGGCCCTGCGGGCCTACTGCCAGCTCACCGGGACCCCCGCGCCCGAGGTCTTCCACGCCAACGAGGGGCACGCCGGCTTCCAGGGCGTCGAGCGCATCCGGGAGCTCACCGAGTCGCACGGGCTGTCCTTCGCCGAGGCGCTGCAGGCCGTCCGCGCCGGCACGGTGTTCACCACCCACACCCCGGTGCCCGCCGGCATCGACCGCTTCCCGCGCGCCCTGATCGAGCGCTACTTCGCCGCGTTCGGGGTCCCGCTGGAGCACCTGATCCCGCTGGGTGCCGAGGAGGACCCGACGAAGTTCAACATGGCGCACATGGGCCTGCGCCTGGGGCAGCGCGCCAACGGCGTCAGCCAGCTTCACGGCCACGTCAGCCGCGGGATGTTCAGCGACCTGTGGCCGGGCTTCGACGAGTCCGACGTGCCGATCGGCTCGATCACCAACGGCGTGCACGCGCCGACCTGGACCGCGCGCGAGCTGGTCGACCTGGGCACGCAGAGCTCCAGCACCGGTGACCCGGTCGAGGGCGACGAGCCGGCGTCCTTCGACGGCGTCGACCGGATCAGCGCCGGGGAGCTGTGGAGCACCCGGCGGATGCTGCGCGGCCGGCTGGTCGACGAGGTCCGCCGCCGCGTCCGGGAGACCGCGCTGTCCCGCGGGGCCACCGAGGCCGAGGTCGGCTGGACCGACAGCGTCTTCGACCCCGACGTCCTCACCATCGGCTTCGCCCGGCGGGTGCCCAGCTACAAGCGGCTGACGCTGATGCTGCGCGACCCCGAGCGGCTGCGGGCCCTGCTCCTCGACGAGGAGCGGCCCGTGCAGCTGGTCATCGCCGGCAAGAGCCACCCGGCCGACGACGGCGGCAAGCAGCTGATCCAGCAGATGGTGAAGTTCGCCGACGACCACGCGGTGCGGCACCGGATCGCCTTCCTGCCCGGCTACGACATCGGCATGGCCCGCTACCTCTACTGGGGCTGCGACGTCTGGCTGAACAACCCGCTGCGGCCGCTGGAGGCCTGCGGCACCTCGGGGATGAAGGCCGCGCTCAACGGCGGGCTGAACCTCTCCATCCGCGACGGCTGGTGGGACGAGTGGTTCGACGGCCAGAACGGCTGGGCGATCCCGACCGCCGACGGCGTGGCCGACGCCGACCGCCGCGACGAGGTCGAGGCCCGGGCCATCTACGAGCTGCTGGGCACCCAGGTGATCCCGCGGTTCTACGAGACCGACCGCGACGGCATCCCCACCCGGTGGGTCGAGATGGTCCGGCACACCCTGCGCGAGACCGGGCCCAGGGTGCTGGCCACCCGCATGGTCCGCGACTACGTGCAGCGGCTCTACGTGCCCGCCGCCGGGTCGGCGCGCGTCATGGCCGAGGGCGGCTACGGGCCGGCCCGCGAGGAGTCCGCCTGGCGGGCCCGGCTGGGCGAGCGCTGGAGCAGCATCCGGGTCGCCCACGTCGAGGCCACCGGTGCAGGGGACACCCCGGAGATCGGCACCACCCTGGCGCTGCGGGCCGAGGTGGAGCTGCCCGGGCTGACGCCGGAGGACGTCCAGGTGCAGGCGGCCTACGGCCGGGTCGACGACGCCGACGGGCTGCACGACGTCACGACGGTGCCGATGACCCACGAGCACGCCGAGGGCTCGCGGCACTGGTTCACCGCGACGGTCCCGCTGGAGCGGACGGGGCCGTTCGGCTACACCGTGCGCGTCCTCCCGGACTCCGCGCACCTGGCGGATCCCGCCGAGCTGGGTCTGGTCGCCACCGCCTGAGGTGCCCTCCGGTTCCCGCCGCGGCCGGTCGGGCGGTGACCGGGAGGAGCCACCAGGTGACCCCCTGCAGGCTCATCCGTCACGCCGGTCGCACCTCTCCCGCGAGGGACGGGTGCGCCCGGCGTGGCGGGGCTGCCCGACCGCCCACTTCCGCCGTCGGTCACTACGCTGGCGGGTATGCCCGACCGCTGTGAAGTCCTGCCCGGAGACTCCGTCGTCGCCCGTCGCGGCGGCGGACTGCTGTGGGTGGACGCTCCCGGGGCCCCCGCGCTGACGGCGGCCCTGCACGCCTGCCTGGGCGTGTCCGGCCCCGGCGCCGACCGCGTGCTGGCCGCGGTGGCCGGCCAGGTCGCCGCCCTCGGCGGTGGCTCGGCGTCCTTCGCCCTGGTCCTCGTCGACACCGCGGGCGGCTCGGGCACCGGCGTGGCGCTGTGGGCCGGCAAGGGCCAGCCCGCCGTCGACGGCGTACCCGTGGCCGGGCACCAGGTCGAGGGGGGCTGCACGCTGGCGGCGGGCTTCCAGCTCGGCTCCGGTCTGTACGTCGGCCCCGGACAGCCGGTCCCGACGATGCCGCCGGGCGTCGCGTACGACCTCGTCGAGGGCACCGTCCCCGGCAGCGGCGCGATGCTGCAGCTGGCGGCGGCCGCGCACGTCTCGGCCGCCGTGGTGCCCGGCGCCACCCAGGCCCCGTCGTCGTTCTCCGCCGGCTCCGACGCCGGCTTCGGCGCCCCCAGCGGCGGCTACGCCGCGGCAGGGGCCGCGCAGGGGCCGGGCACCGACGGCGGCGAGGCGACCGCCTTCTGGAAGCCGGAGACGAGCGCGGCGCCGATCCTCCGCTTCGACGACGGCCTGGTCGTCACCGTGGACGAGGACCTCGTCCTCGGCCGTCGCCCCGACAGCCACGAGATGGTGGCCGGCGGCACCGCGCGGGCGGTCCCGATCGCCGACACCCAGAACGTGCTGTCCTCGGCCCACGCGGCCGTGCAGCGCCAGGGCCGCGAGGTCTCGCTGGTCGACCTCGGCTCGCTCAACGGCACCCACGTCGCCGGCCCCGAGGCCACCGAGTGGACGCAGCTCGAGCCCGGCGTCGCCCACCCGCTGGCCGACGGCGACCGCCTGCTGCTGGGCTGGACGGTCATCACCTTCGAGCAGCCCCAGGACTAGCCCCACCGCTGTGACCCAGTGGCCCAGGACCTCACCGGTCCTGGGCCACTGGCGTCCTCGGGGTGCGGTCCCCAGGCATGGGAGGCGATACCCACGTCCTGCGCGCCAGGGCGTGGGTATCGCCACCCATGCCTCAGTGCCTGCGCAGGACCCGCAGCAGCCAGACCGTCCGCGAGGGCATCTCGATCGGGCCCGGCGCGACCACGGCCGGCCGCGGCGAGGTGCCGGTCGGGTACTCGGTGGACAGCACGAACTCGTAGCCGTCGCTCCACGGCGCACCCGGCAGCTGCACGGTCAGCGGCTCGGCCCCGGCGTTCAGCCAGACCAGGTAGGACTCGTCCTGGACCGGCCGCCCGCGCTCGTCGCGGTGCCGGATGCCGCGCCCGTCGAGGTACATCCCGACGGTCTGCAGGCCGGTGTCGAACCAGTCGGCCGTGGTCAGCTGGCCCCCGCCCGGGGCGAACCAGGCGAGGTCGCGGGTGCCCCCTGTACCCGGGATCTCGTGTCCCTCGAAGAAGGCCACCTGGCGCAGCACCGGTGAGGAGCGCCGGACCTCGACCAGCCGGGACACGAAGGCCAGCAGGTCGGTGTCGACGCCGCCCCAGTCGATCCAGGAGATCTCGTTGTCCTGGCAGTAGGCGTTGTTGTTGCCCTGCTGGGTGCGGCCGAGCTCGTCGCCGGCGGTGAGCATCGGCACGCCGGTCGACAGGAGCAGCGTCGCGAGCAGGTTGCGCACCTGCCGGTCGCGCAGCTCGGTCACCGCCGGGTCGTCGGTGGGGCCCTCGACGCCGCAGTTCCAGTTCCGGTTGTGGCTCTCGCCGTCCCGGTTGTCCTCGCCGTTGGCCTCGTTGCGCTTGTGCTCGTAGGTGACCAGGTCGCGCATGGTGAAGCCGTCGTGCGCGGTGACGAAGTTGACGCTGGCGAACGGACGGCGGCCGTCCGAGCGGTACAGGTCCGAGGAGCCGGTCAGCCGGTACGCCAGGTCGCGGACGCCGACGTGCGCACCGGACCACACGTCGCGGACGGTGTCGCGGTACAGCCCGTTCCACTCGGTCCACAGCGGCGGGAAGTTGCCGACCTGGTACCCGCCCTCACCGACGTCCCAGGGCTCGGCGATGAGCTTGACCTGGCTGACGACCGGGTCCTGGTGGATGACGTCGAAGAAGGCCGAGAGCCGGTCGACGTCGTGCATCGACCGGGCCAGCGCCGCGGCGAGGTCGAACCGGAAGCCGTCGACGTGCATCTCGGTGACCCAGTACCGCAGGGAGTCCATGAGCAGGGCCAGCACCTGCGGACGGCGGACGTCGAGGGTGTTCCCGCAGCCGGTGTAGTCGGTGTAGCGGGCGGGGTTGGCGCCGTCGAGCCGGTAGTAGCCGCGGTTGTCGATGCCCTTGAACGACAGGGTCGGGCCGGCGTGGTCGCCCTCGGCGGTGTGGTTGTAGACGACGTCGAGCACGACCTCGATGCCGGCGGCGTGCAGCGCCTTGACCATGGCCTTGAACTCGGTGACCTGCCGGCCGCCCGAGCCCGCCGAGCTGTAGGCGGCGTGCGGGGCGAAGTAGCCGAGGGTGTTGTAGCCCCAGTGGTTGGTCAGGCCCCGCCGCAGCAGGTGGGGCTCGCTGACGAAGTGGTGCACCGGCAGCAGCTCCACGGCGGTGACGCCGAGTGCCTGGAGGTGCTCCACGAACGCGGGGTGGGCCAGCCCCGCGTAGGTGCCCCGGAGAGCCGGGGGGACGTCGGGGTGGCGCATCGTCGCGCCGCGCACGTGCACCTCGTAGATGACGGTGTCCGACCAGGGGGTGCGCGGGGCGCGGTCGCCGTCCCAGGGGAAGGGGTCGTGGACGACGACGCCGCGGGGCACGTACGGCGCCGAGTCCGCGAGGTCGGCGACGCCGGAGTCGACCGCGTCGGCCGGGTGGCCGAACAGCGCGGGGTGCAGCGTCAGCTCGCCGTCGACGGCGCGGGTGTAGGGGTCCAGCAGCAGCTTGGCCGGGTTGTGCCGCAGGCCGGCGCCCGGGTCGTGACCGCCGTGCACCCGGTAGCCGTAGCGCTGCCCGGGGCCGACCCCGCTGACCCGGCCGTGCCAGACCTGGTGGGTGTTCTCCTGCAGCCGGTGGCGGTGCTCGGTCCCGTCGGGGTCGAACAGGCAGAGGTCGACGGCCTGCGCGCCGGCGGACCACAGCGCGAAGTTCGTCCCGTTGCCGTCCCAGTGCGCTCCCAGCGGCGCGGGGGAGCCCGGCCAGACCTCGAGGTCGTTCCCTGCCGCGCGCTCGCCGTCGTCCTGCACGGTCCGATCCTGCCAACCCCGGCGGTCCGCCGGGTTGGTTGGATGGGCCCGTGTCGAGCTCCGCGAGTGCTGCCAGGTCCGAGCCCGTCGCCGAGCCCGTCGTGGAGCTGGCGGGCGTCGACGTCGTCCGGGGCCAGAACCACCTGCTGCGGGGGGTCGACTGGACGATCCGGGCCGACGAGCGCTGGGTGGTGCTCGGCCCCAACGGCGCCGGCAAGACGACGCTGCTGCAGCTGGTCTCCGCGCACATGCACCCGACCCGCGGGGAGGTGCGGCTGCTGGGGGAGACGCTCGGCGCCGTCGACGTCTTCGAGCTGCGGCCGCGGATCGGGCTGACCAGCGCCGCGCTCGCGCAGCGGATCGGCCCCGCGGAGCGCACCGGCGACGTCGTCGTCTCCGCGGGCTACGCCGTCGTGGGCCGCTGGCGCGAGCGCTACGACATCGCCGACCTGACCCGGGCCGCGATGCTGATGCGGCAGTGGGGCGTGGAGGCGTTCGCGAACCGGCCGTTCGGCACGCTGAGCGAGGGGGAGCGCAAGCGGGTGCAGATCGCCCGCGCGCTCATGCCCGACCCGGAGCTGCTGCTGCTCGACGAGCCGGGAGCCGGCCTCGACCTCGCCGGCCGCGAGGACCTCGTCGCCCGCCTGTCGGACCTGGCCGGCTACCTGTACGCGCCGGCCCAGGTGCTGGTGACCCACCACGTCGAGGAGATCCCGCCCGCCTACACGCACGCGCTGCTGCTGCGCGGCGGCGAGGTGGTCGCCGCCGGGCCGATGGACCGGGTGGTGACGGCGGAGGGGCTGTCGGAGACCTTCGGCCTGCCGCTGCGCCTGGACCGCCCCGACGGCCGCTTCTCCGCCCGCCGCGCATCCTGAGCGGCCGCACTCATAGGGTGCCGGGGACGACGACGTCCCACCGCCGGAGGCCCGCGTGAGCGCACCCGAGTTCGTGACCCTGCAGGTCGAGGACGGGGTGGGCACGATCCGCCTCGACCGGCCGAAGATGAACGCGATCAACGACCAGCTGCACCGCGAGGTGCGCGCCGCCGCGCTCGAGGCCTCCGGTCGCGACGACGTGCGGGCGGTCGTCGTGTACGGCGGGGAGCGCGTCTTCGCCGCGGGCGCCGACATCAAGGCGATGGCCCAGCTGGACGCCCGCGGCATGGCCGAGTGGGGCCGCGAGCTGCAGGAGTCCTTCATGGCCGTGCAGCGCATCCCCAAGCCGGTCATCGCCGCGATCACCGGCTACGCGCTGGGGGGCGGCTACGAGCTGGCCCTGTGCGCCGACTTCCGGGTGATGGGCGCGGGGGCCAAGGTCGGCCAGCCGGAGATCCAGCTCGGCATCATCCCCGGCGCCGGCGGCACGCAGCGGCTGGCGCGGCTGGTCGGCCCGGCCAAGGCCAAGGACCTGGTGTTCACCGGCCGGCACGTCGGCGCCGAGGAGGCGCTGGAGATGGGGCTGGCCGACGCGGTCGTGCCCGACGACGAGGTGTACTCCACCGCTGTGGCCATGGCGCGCCGGTTCGCCGCGGGGCCGACGCTGGCGCTGGGCGCGGCCAAGCAGGCGATCGAGGACGGCCTGGACATGACGCTGCCCCAGGGGCTGGCGCTGGAGACCCGGCTGTTCTCGGGGCTCTTCGGCACCGAGGACCAGCAGGAGGGCATGCGCTCCTTCGTCGAGAGCGGTCCCGGCAAGGCGACCTTCACCGGTCGCTGACCCGGGGAGGCCGCGGTCCCGACCGGGCAGTTCTCCGGCTGTTCGCCGCCCCGTCGCCGTTCCGGTCTCCCGATCGGCCCGTGGTCTGTCACCATCCCGAGGCCGCCCGAGCTCGGGCGGCACGGACATCTGGAGGAACTCCGTGCGACGCAGCACCTCGACGACCGTGGCCCTGTTCACGGCCGCGCTCACCCTCGCCGCCTGCGGGGGAGGGGACGACGACGGCGGGAGTGGCAGCGGTGGCGGCGGCGGTACGGACGCCGCCGAGGCCACCTCGCTGGCGGACTTCGGCTCGATGGAGGACCTCGTCGCGGCGGCGCAGGAGGAGGGCGAGCTCAACGTCATCGCGCTGCCGCCGGACTGGGCGAACTACGGGGAGATCATCTCCACGTTCGAGGAGAAGTACGACATCACGGTCAACAGCGCGTCGCCCGACGGCTCCAGCCAGGACGAGCTGAACGCCGTCGAGCAGCAGCGGGGGCAGGACCGGGCGCCCGACGTGCTCGACCTCGGCACCGCGTTCGCGCGCCAGGCACAGGCCCAGGACCTGCTCGCCCCCTACCAGGTCGAGACGTGGGACGAGATCCCCGAGGGCCAGAAGGACCCCGAGGGGCACTGGTACAACGACTACGGCGGCTACATCTCGATCGGCTGCAACGCCTCGATCGTCACCGAGTGCCCGCAGACCATGCAGGACCTCCTCGACCCCCGGTACCGGGGCCAGGTGGCGCTCAACGGCAACCCGACCCAGGCCGCGGCGGCGTTCAGCGGCGTCTGGGCGGCGTCGCTGGCCAACGGCGGCGACCTCGACGACATCGGTCCGGGCATCGACTTCTTCGTGCAGCTCAAGGAGGCCGGCAACTTCACCCCGGTCGAGAGCACGCCGGCCACCATCGAGAGCGGCGAGACCCCGATCGTCCTCGACTGGGACTACCTGAACGCCGCCTACGCCGAGGGGCTGGCCGAGGTGGGCACCACCTGGGAGGTCGCCGTCCCCAGCGACGGGCTGTTCGGCGGCTACTACAGCCAGGCCATCAGCGCCTACGCGCCGCACCCGGCGGCCGCCCGGCTCTGGCAGGAGTTCCTCTACAGCGACGAGGGCCAGAACCTGTGGCTCGCCGGTGGCGCGCGCCCGGTGCGCCTGCCGTCGATGGAGGAGGCCGGCACCGCTGACGCGGAGGCGCTCGCCGCCCTGCCCGAGGTCCAGGGGAACGCGGAGTTCCCGACCGAGGAGCAGGAGAGCGCCGCCAAGGAGGTCGTGACGGCCCGCTGGAACGAGGAGATGTCCGGCTGAGCACCACCCTGGACGCCCCCACCGCGCCGGCTCCCCGCACCCGCGGGGGCCGGCGCGGCGGTGCCCAGCGCGCCCGGCTGCTGAGCGCGCTCGGCACGCTGCCGTTCTTCCTCTACGTCGCGGTCTTCCTGCTGCTGCCGCTGGGCGTGCTCGCCGTCGAGGCCTTCCGGGTCACCGACCCGGTCACCTACGACGACGGCTGGTCGACCGACAACATCGGCCGCATCACCGAGGGCGCCTACGGGCGGGCCTACCTGGGCAGCCTGCAGCTCTCGGCGGTCACCGCCGTGCTCAGCACGGCCATCGGTCTCGCGCTCTCGGTCGCGATCCTGCGCTCGCGCCGCGGGCGCCTGCTGCGCCGGCTGGTGCTCACCGCCTCGGGCGTGCTGGCCAACTTCGGCGGCATCCCGCTGGCCTTCGCCTTCCTCGCCACCATCGGCAGCGCCGGCGTGGTGACCTCGCTGCTCACCGACACCCTGGGCCTGGACGGGTTCTCGCTGGCCTCGATGACCGGCCTGGGCATCGTCTACCTCTACTTCCTGGTCCCGCTGATGGTCCTCACCATCACCCCGGCGCTGGAGGCGCTGCGCCCGCAGTGGCGGGAGGCCGCCGACAACCTGGGCGCCAGCGGCTGGCAGTACTGGCGGTACGTCGGCGGCCCGGTGCTCGCCCCGCCGGTGCTCGGCGCGATGATGCTGCTGTTCGCCTCCGCGTTCGCCGCCTACGCCACCGCGAGGGCGCTGGTCGGCAGCAGCGTCCCGTTGATCACGCTGCAGATCGCCGACTCGCTGTCGAGCAACGTCGTCGTCGGCGCGGAGAACGTGGGCAAGGCGCTGGCCCTGGGCATGGTCGTCCTCGTCGGCCTGGTGCTGGTCTTCTACGCATGGGTCCAGCGGCGTGCGCAGCGGTGGCTCGCATGACCGCGATGACCACCGGGGTGACCGGGGCGGGGAGCGTCGCCCCCGAGACGCCGGTCCGGGCCGGACGCCGGGGGACCGGCTGGTGGCGCTGGCTCGTGTTCGCCGTCGTCGGCGTCTACTTCGTGGTGCCCCTGGGCGCCTCGATCTGGTACACGATCCGCGACCGGCGCCAGGGCGGCATCACCCTCGAGCCGTACACCCGGATCCCGGGCGCGGAGGGCTTCAGCGAGGCGTTCGGCCGCTCGCTGCTGCTCGCGCTGCTGACCGTCGTGATCGCGCTGCTGCTCGTGCTGCCGGTCGTCGTGCTCGTCGAGCTGCGGCTGCCCCGGCTGCGCACGGCGGTCGAGCTGATCACCCTGCTGCCGCTGGTGCTGCCGCCGATCGCGCTCGTCGTCGGCGTCCGCAGTGTGCTGGCCTGGGCGCCGGACTACTTCCTCGACACCCCGGTGGCGGAGTTCATGTTCGCCCTCCAGGAGCCGGAACTGCCCTGGATCCTGGTGCTGGTGTACGTCGTCCTGGCGATGCCCTTCGTCTACCGGGCGCTGGACGCCGGGGTGCGGGGCGCCGGACTGCGCACGCTCACCGAGGCGGCCCGCAACCTCGGCGCCTCGTGGCCGCGGGTGATGCTCTGGGTCGTCCTGCCGGTGCTGCGCACCTCGGTTCTGAACGCCGCGTTCCTGACCATCGCGCTGGTCCTGGGCGAGTTCACCGTCGCCAACATCCTCGGCTTCCAGACCTTCCCGACCTGGATCGTGCTCGCCTCGGGCGCGGAGCCGCAGCTGTCGGTCGCCGTCTCGGTGCTGTCGCTGCTGCTCACCTGGGCGCTGCTCCTGCTGATCTCCGCGCTGGACCGCCAGCGCAAGGGGGAGGACCCCGCATGACCGCCGTCCCGTCGACGCCCTCGCCGTCGGCCCCGCCGATCGCGCCGCCCACCACGGGGGCGGCCGCCGAACTGCGCCGGCGCCCCGCCGTCGCCGTGCGCCTGGACGGCCTCACCCGGCGCTACGGCTCGGTGATGGCCCTGGACGGGCTGGACCTCGACATCGTCGGCGGCGAGTTCCTCGCCCTGCTGGGCCCCTCGGGCTGCGGCAAGACGACGGCGCTGCGCGCGATCGCCGGCTTCGAGCAGCCCGACTCCGGCCGGGTGCTGCTGGACGGCGACGACGTCACCGCCGTACCGGCCAGCAAGCGCGACATGGGCATGGTCTTCCAGGCCTACAGCCTCTTCCCGAACCTGACGGTGGCCGACAACGTCGCCTTCGGCCTGCGGGTGCGCCGGCGCGGCAGCAAGGCCGAGCGCCGGCAGCGCGCCGGGGAGCTGCTGGAGCTGGTCGGCCTCGCCGACCGCGCCGGCCGCTACCCGCACCAGCTCTCCGGCGGCCAGCAGCAGCGGGTCGCGCTGGCCCGCGCCCTGGCCGTCGAGCCGCGCGTGCTGCTGCTCGACGAGCCGCTGTCGGCGCTCGACGCGCAGGTCCGGGTCCAGCTGCGGGAGGAGATCCGCCGGCTGCAGCTCGAGCTCGGGATCACCACCGTCTTCGTCACCCACGACCAGGCCGAGGCGCTGTCGGTGGCCGACCGGGTCGGCGTCATGCGTGCCGGGCGGCTGGAGCAGGTCGCCTCGCCCGACGAGCTGTACGAGCGCCCCGCGACGGCGTTCGTCGCCCAGTTCGTGGGCACCATGAACCGCATCCCCGCGGTGCTCGGCGAGGGCGACGTGGAGTTCCTCGGCGTGCGCCGGGAGGTGCTGGGCGCCACCCCGCCCCCCGGCCCGGCCGTCGCGCTGGTCCGCCCCGAGGGGTTGCTGGTGGAGGCCGACGAGCGCGGGGTCGGGCGCGTCGTCACCCGCACCTTCTCCGGCGCCAGCACCCGGTTGGCCGTCGCCCTCCCGGACGGGCTCGAGGTGCAGGTCGACGTCGCCAGCGTCGACAGCCAGGACCTGACCCCGGGGACCGCGGTGACCGTGACCCCCGCGGAGCGTCCCGCGCTGGTCGCCGCGGCCGAGCCGCCCACCGAGGGCTCACCGGTGGGCGGGCCTACCCGCTGAGGTCGAAGACCCGGACGGTGGCCGTGGCCAGGTCGGTGACGTAGGCGCGGCTGCCGTCGGGGGAGACGCCGACGCTGGTGGGCGACTCACCGGCCGGCACGCTGGCCGTCACGGCGAGGGTGTCGGCGGTGACCACCGACATGGTGCCGCCGTCGACGTCGGCGGTGTAGAAGCGGCGGCCGTCCGGTGCCCAGGTGACGTCCTGCGGTCGCAGGCCGACCGGTCCGCGGGCCACGACCTGCTCGGTCGCGGTGTCGACGACGTGGACGTCGCTGCTGTCGAACGCGACGACGGCGACGCGGCTGCCGTCGGGGGAGACGGCGACGCTGTGCGGCGAGTCTCCGGCCGGGAGCGTGTCCAGGACCCGGCCGTCGTCGGTGAGGTCGAGGACGCTCAGGACGTCGGACTCGTGGTTGGCGGTGTAGCCGCGCGTGCCGTCGTCGCTCAGCGCGATCCAGTGCGGGTTGGGCGGCACGGCGTAGGAGGCGATCTCGGTCGCTGTCGCGGTGTCGAGCACCTCGACCCGGCCCTCGTTGTGCAGCGGGATGTAGAGCAGGGCACCGTCGGCGGAGACCGCGGGCGCGAACGGCCTGAGCCCGACCTCGACGGTGTCCGTCACCTCGTTGGTCGCCGTGTCGACGAAGACGACGGCGTTCTCGCTGTAGTCGGCGTTGTACACCGTGATGTAGGCGCGGTCGCCCGCCGGCGAGAAGGTCACGAACTGCGGCGGCCCGGCGTCGATCCGGATCGTCGCGTTGACCCGCAGCGACGTGGTGTCCAGCACCGAGACCACGCCCGCGTCGCGGTGGGCGATGTAGGCGTAACGCCCGTTGGGCGCCACCGCCAGGTAGCCCGGCGTCGGCGGGACGGGAACGGGCTCGCCGACTGCGGTCGGCACCGCGATGCTGGCCTCCGGGGCCGGCGGGGGCGGCTCGGGCTGCTCCTGGCGGTCCTCGGCTCCGGTCGTGGCGGGAGCGCTCGAGCCGCCGGCCACGGTGCTGCCGCCGTCGTCGTCCCCGTCGCGCGGCCACAGCCACACGGTGAGGAGCCCGGCGACGACCAGCAGCGCGGTCACAGCCGCGGCCACGGCGGCGCGGCGGCCGCGTCGGCGCCCGCGGCCGGGCCTGCCCGGCGGGGCCCAGGCGCCGGGAGGCGGGGGGACGGCCGGCGGAGGGGTCGGCAGGGGGTCCACCGAGCGGTGCCCGCCGTCACCGGAGACCACCCCGAGCTCGGTCGGGGCGCCCGTCGGCGCCGGCGGGGTCACGGCGACGGCGACGGGCGCACGGGTCGTCTCCGGGGCGCGCGACGCGGCCGGTGCGGCCGTCAGCGCGGCGCGGGCCGCGGCGATCAGCTCCCCGGGGGTGTCGAACCGGTCCTCGGGACGCTTCGCCATCCCACGCGCCACCACCTCGTCCAGGGCGGGTGGCACGTCGGGGACCATCTCGCTGGGGCGGGGCGGGTCGGTGTAGAGGTGTGCGTACAGCAGCGACGGCAGGTCCGTGCCCCGGAACGGGCGTCGCGCGGTGACCGCCTCGGCCAGCACGCAGGCCAGCGAGTACACGTCGACGCGGCCGTCCAGCGGCTGGTTGGTGAAGCGCTCGGGCGCCATGTAGTCCAGCGTCCCGACCGTCGCCCCCGTCATCGTCAGCGACGTGCTGGTGCTGCCCACCGAGCGGGCGATCCCGAAGTCCACGACGTAGACGAAGTCGCTGGCGGTCACCAGCACGTTGCTCGGCTTGACGTCCCGGTGCACCAGTCCGTCGTCGTGCGCGGCCTGCAGCGCCTCGGCCACCTGGCCGAGCAGCGCGACGGCGCGCGCCGGCGCGAGCGGTCCGTCCTCGAGGAGCTTGCCGAGGTCGCGGCCGTCGACCAGGCGCATGTCGATGTAGAGCCGGCCGTCGATCTCGCCGTAGTCGTGGATGGGGACGACGTGCGGCTCGCGCAGCCGGGCGGCGACGTGCGACTCGCGGCGGAACCGGCTGGCGAACTCGCGGTCGCCGTTGAGCTGCTCGGGGAGCACCTTCAGGGCCACCCAGCGGTCCCGGCGGGTGTCCCGGGCCCGCCAGACCTCGCCCATCCCGCCGACGCCGAGGAGTTCGACGAGTTCGTACGGGCCGAACGGGCGCGGGGTCATCGGATCTCCTCCGGCGGCGCGGCTAGGGACCGCGTCGGGCCGCAGCGTAGGGCCGCGGGGTGGGCGCCGGGAAGGTCGCGCGGGCGGGCGCGGGTCCGTGCGCCACCATGGCCCGGTGAGCGCACCGGACGGCCCCGACCTGGACCTCTCCGACCTCGACCGTTCCGATCCCGGCGGGCGCGCGTGGATGGACCGGGCGATCGCTGCCGTGGAGGCCGACGCGCACCGCAGCGCCGACACCCACCTGCTGACCTACCCGCTGCCACCGGAGTGGGGCGTCGACCTCTACCTCAAGGACGAGTCGACCCACCCCACCGGCAGCCTCAAGCACCGACTGGCGCGCTCGCTGTTCCTGTACGGCCTGTGCTCCGGGCAGATCACCGAGGGGACGACGGTGGTCGAGGCCTCCAGCGGGTCGACCGCCGTCAGCGAGGCCTGGTTCGCGCGGATGCTCGGGCTGCCGTTCATCGCCGTGATGCCGGCGACCACGAGCGCGGAGAAGGTCGCCCTCATCGAGTTCCACGGCGGCCGGTGCCACTTCGTGGCGCACGCACCGGACATGTACGAGGAGGCCCGGCGGCTGGCCGCCGAGTGCGACGGCTACTACCTCGACCAGTTCACCCTGGCCGAGCGGGCCACCGACTGGCGGGGCAACAACAACATCGCCGAGTCGGTCTTCGAGCAGATGGCGATGGAGCGGCACCCGGTGCCCGAGTGGGTGGTGGTCGGCGCGGGCACCGGCGGCACGAGCGCGACGATCGGGCGTTACCTGCGCTACCGCCGCCACCGCACCCGCCTGGCCGTCGTCGACCCGGAGAACTCGGCGTTCTTCCCCGGCTACGCCACCGGGCGGGCCGACTGGACGACGGGGACGTCCTCGCGCATCGAGGGGATCGGCCGGCCGCGGGTCGAGCCCTCCTTCGTCCCGACGATCGTCGACCGGATGATCCGGGTGCCCGACGCGGCGTCCCTGGCCGCCATGCGCCACCTCGCCACGGCGACCGGCCGGCGGGCCGGGGGCTCGACCGGTACCAACCTGTGGGGCGCGTTCACGCTGGTCGCGGAGATGCTGCGGGCCGGCGTCCGGGGCAGCGTCGTCACCCTGCTGTGCGACGGCGGCGAGCGGTACGCCCACACCTACTACTCCGACGAGTGGGTGGCCGCCCAGGGCCTGGACCTCGCTCTGCCCGCCGAGACGCTGCGCCTGTTCGCCGCGACGGGGGAGTGGCAGCCCGCCGGGTGACCGGGCTCACCAGCCCTCGCCGTCCCAGCCGCTGTTACCGGGAAGTAACCTCCATGATCGGAGCCAGGCGGGCCGTCGGGCTCGCGTCCCCTGCACGTTCTCGGAGGTAGGTCTGGCGATGAACATCGTCGTTCTGGTCAAGCAGGTCCCGGACTCGGGTACCCAGCGCTCGCTGGACCCGTCGGACAACACCGTCGCCCGTGCCGGCGCGGACAACGTCGTGAACGAGATCGACGAGTACGCCATCGAGGAGGCGCTCACCGTCAAGGAGGCGCAGGGCGGCGAGGTGACCGTGCTCACCGTCGGCCCGGCCAGCGCCACCGACGCGATCCGCAAGGCGCTGTCGATGGGTGCCGACAAGGCCGTGCACGTCGTCGACGACGCGATCCACGGCTCGTGCGCCATCCAGACCTCGGCGATCCTGGCCGCGGCGCTGCAGCAGATGGAGTACGACCTCATCCTCACCGGCGCGACCTCGACCGACGGGCAGGTGGCGGTCATGCCGGCGCTGCTGGCCGAGCGTCTCGGGCTCCCGCAGCTGTCGGGTGCGCAGAAGCTGACCGTCGAGGGCTCGACGGTGAAGGTGAACCGGCAGACCGACGGCGGCTACTGGGCCCTGGAGGCCCCGCTGCCGGCGATCGTGTCCACCTGGGACACCATCAACGAGCCTCGCTACCCGTCCTTCAAGGGCATCATGGCGGCGAAGAAGAAGCCGGTCGAGACCAAGTCGCTGGCCGACCTGGGCATCGACCCCTCCACCGTGGGTCTGGGCAGTGCCACCAGCTCGGTCGTGGACTTCGCCGGCCGCCCGCCGAAGGGCGAGGGCATCAAGGTGACCGACGAGGGCGACGGCGCGCAGAAGCTCGTCGACTACCTCGCCAGCCAGAAGATCGTCTGACCCGGATCGACGCGGAAGAGGAGACGAAGCAGTCATGGCAGAGATCCTGGTCCTGGCCGAGCTCAACCCCACCGGTGACGGTGTGCGCAAGACGACGCTGGAGGCGCTGACCGCGGCCCGCGCCCTCGGCGAGGTGTCGGCCGTCGTCATCGGCGCCCCCGGTGTCGCCGCGGGCGTGCGCGACCGGCTGGCCGAGTACGGCGCGGCGACGGTCTACGTCGCCGAGAGCCCCGAGGTCGACGAGTACCTCGTCGCCCCCAAGGCCGAGGTGCTGGCCCAGCTGGTCGGCGAGAAGTCGCCCGCCGCCGTGGTCATCCCCTCCTCGCCGGAGGGCAGGGAGATCGCCGCCCGCGTGGCGCTCAAGACCGGCAGCGGCTTCCTGACCGACGTCACCGAGATCACCCCCGACGGCACGGCGACGCAGCTGGCCTTCGCCGGCCAGGTCATCGTGCACTCGAAGGTGAACGTCGGGACGCCGATCTACACGCTGCGCGGCAACTCCGTCGCCCCCGAGCCGGCCCCGGCCGCGGGCACCGAGCAGCAGGTCGCCGTCTCGATCTCGGACGCGGCCAAGCAGGCCCGCGTGGTCGACCGCGTCGTCGAGCAGAAGTCCTCGCGCCCCGAGCTCACCGAGGCCGCGATCGTCGTCTCCGGTGGTCGTGGCGTGGCCTCGGCGGAGAACTTCTCCGTCATCGAGGGGCTCGCCGACTCCCTCGGCGCGGCCGTCGGTGCCTCGCGCGCGGCGGTGGACTCCGGCTTCTACCCGCACAGCTTCCAGGTCGGGCAGACCGGCAAGACGGTGTCGCCGCAGTTGTACGTCGCGGTCGGCATCTCCGGCGCGATCCAGCACCGGGCCGGCATGCAGACCTCGAAGAACATCGTGGCCATCAACAAGGACCCCGAGGCCCCGATCTTCGAGCTGGCGGACTTCGGCGTGGTCGGCGACCTGAACGTCGTCGTCCCGCAGGCCACCGAGCAGATCACCGCCCGCAAGGCGTAAGGACCCCGCTGCCCCCCACGCCACGCTCCGCGCGGCGCGGGACCCTTCAGCGGGGCCGCAGCACCGGGCGCCGGTCCCCTCACCAGGGGGCCGGCGCCCGGTCGCGTCCGCAGCGGGAAGCAGGAGCGACGGAGGCGGGTTGGCGCAGGACGTGGAGGACGGGGTCTTCGGCCGGCGCCTGCGGCTGCGGACGACCGGGCTGCTCATGCTGGTCACCCTCGTCGCCTTCGAGACGATGGCCGTGGGGACGGCGATGCCGACCGCCGTGGCCGAGCTGGACGGCCTGGCCTGGTACGGCTGGCCGTTCTCCGCGTTCCTCGTGGCCTCACTGGTGGGCATGGTGGTCGGCGGCGACCTGGGCGACCGCCGCGGTCCCCGGACGGCCCTGCTGGCCGGGGTCTCGGTCTTCGCCGCCGGGCTGCTGACCGCGGGCCTGGCCGGCTCCATGGCGGTGCTGGTCGGCGGCCGTGCGGTCCAGGGACTGGGCTCCGGCCTGATCGGGGTCTCGCTGTACGTGGCCGCCGGCCGTGCCTATCCGGCGCGGGCGCGGCCGGCGCTGTTCGGCGCGTTCTCCACCGCGTGGGTGGTGCCCTCGCTCGTCGGGCCGCTGGTCTCCGGGCTGGTCACGACCCACCTCTCCTGGCGGCTGGTCTTCCTGGGTCTCCTCCCGCTGGTGCTGGCCGGCCTGGTGCTGGTGCTGCCGGCGCTCCGCGCGCTGCCCGCCGCGGACGGGACGGCGCCGCCGGACCCGGCCCGGCGTTGGTGGGCGGGGCTCGCCGGGCTGGGCATCGCCGCACTGCAGTACGCCGGTCAGCGGCTGGACGGGCTCGCGGTGCTCCTCGCGGTCGCCGGGCTGGTCGCCGTCGTCGTCGGGCTGCGCCCGCTGCTCCCTGCCGGGACGGCGCGCGCAGCCCGCGGGCTGCCCACCGTCGTGGCCTCCCGCGGGCTGCTGGCCGGCGCCTTCTTCGGCGTCGACGCGCTGCTGCCCCTGACGCTGACGGAGCTGCACGGGTACAGCCCGGTCGCGGCCGGGATCCCGCTCACCACGGGCTCGCTGGGCTGGGCGCTGGCGTCGTTCCTGCAGGGCCGCCACCCGGGTCTGCCGCGGGCCCGGCTGCTGCGCATCGGCTTCGGGCTGCTGACCCTGGGGGTGGCCGGTACCGCGCTGGTGGCCGTGCCCGGCCTCGGCGGCTGGCCGGCGTACGGGACGTGGGCGGTCGCCGGGCTCGGCATGGGCCTGGGGATGCCGAGCGTGGGCGTGCTGCTGTTCGAGCACTCGCCCGAGCACCGGCGCGGTGTGGACTCGGCGGCGCTGCAGATCGCCGACGTGACGACGGCGGCGTTGTGCGTGGGTGCGATCGGCGTCCTGATCGGAGCGGCGACGGCGGGGACGCTGCCGCTCGCCGGTGCGGTGCTGGCGGCCGTCGCGCTGCTGACCGTGGTCGCCGCGACCGGCGCCGTCGTGGCCCCGCGCGCGGGCCGGCCCGCGGCCGGACAGGCGGCTCCGCAGCCCGCGACTACCCTGGGCTCGTCATGACGTACCTGGACCACGCGGCGACCACGCCGGTGCTCCCCGAGGCGCTGGCTGCGATGACCGAGCAGCTGGCCCGCGTGGGCAACGCCTCCTCGCTGCACGCGAGCGGGCGCGCGGCCCGTCGGACCGCCGAGCAGGCGCGCGAGCGCCTCGCCGCCGCGCTGGGCGCGCGACCGTCCGAGGTGCTGTTCACCGGTGGCGGGACCGAGAGCGACAACCTCGCGGTCAAGGGGATCTTCTGGGCCCGCCGCGAGGCCGACCCCCAGCGGCGCCGCATCGTGACCAGCCCGATCGAGCACCACGCCGTCCTGGACAGCGTCGAGTGGCTGGCCAAGCACGACGGCGCCGAGGTCACCTGGCTCCGGGTGGAGCCGACCGGCCGGATCACCCCGGAGGCGCTGCGCGAGGCGCTGGGCGACGGCTCGGACGTCGCCCTCGTGAGCGTCATGTGGGCCAACAACGAGATCGGCACGGTGAGCGACCTGACCGCGCTGGCCGCGGTGGCGCACGAGGTCGGCGTGCCCCTGCACACCGACGCGGTGCAGGCCGTCGGGCAGGTGCCGGTCGACTTCGGCGCGAGCGGTGTCGACGCGCTGACGATGACCGGCCACAAGCTGGGCGGCCCGATGGGGGCGGGCGCGCTGCTGCTGCGCCGGGACGCGGCCTGCATGCCGCTGCTGCACGGCGGCGGCCAGGAGCGCGACGTGCGCTCGGGCACGCTCGACGTCGCGGCGATCGTCGGCCTGGCGGTCGCGGCCGAGGTCGCCGTCACCGTCCGCGAGGACCGTGCCGACCGGCTGATGGCGCTGCGCGACCGGCTGGTCGCCGGTGTGGTGCGGCAGGTCCCCGACGCGCAGCTCAACGGCCCCCCGCTGGACGACGTCCTCGCCGGCGGCCCCGGCCGGCTGCCCGGCAACGCGCACCTGTCGTTCCCCGGCGCCGAGGGCGACGCGCTGCTCATGCTGCTCGACGCCCGCGGGGTGGAGTGCTCCACCGGGTCGGCGTGCAGCGCCGGCGTGGCCCGGCCCAGCCACGTGCTGCTCGGGGTCGGGGCCGACGCGGACCGGGCGCGCAGCTCGCTGCGGTTCTCCCTCGGGACGACGTCCACCGACGGCGACGTCGACGCGGTCCTCGAGGTGATCGGACCGGTCGTCGAGCGGGCGCGGCGGGCGGGGATGAGCCGGGCGTGAGGGCCTCGCGGTGAGGGTGCTGGCCGCGATGAGCGGCGGGGTGGACTCCGCGGTCGCCGCGGCCCTGGCGGTCGACGCCGGCCACGACGTCACCGGGGTGCACCTGGCGCTGTCGCCGGACCGGCAGACGCTGCGCAGCGGCGCCCGCGGGTGCTGCAGCGTCGAGGACGCGCACGACGCACGCCGGGTCGCCGACGAGCTCGGCATCCCGTTCTACGTGTGGGACCTGGCCGAGCGGTTCGCTGCCGACGTCGTCGAGGACTTCGTCGCCGAGTACGCGGCCGGGCGCACCCCCAACCCCTGCCTGCGCTGCAACGAGAAGATCAAGTTCAGCGCCGTGCTGGACCGGGCCCGTGCGCTGGGCTTCGACGCGGTCGTCACCGGTCACCACGCCCGGCTGGCCGACGGCGAGCTGCGCCGCTCGGTCGACGCCGCCAAGGACCAGTCGTACGTGCTGGCCGTGCTCACCGCGCAGCAGCTGGCCGGCGCGGTCTTCCCGCTCGGGTCGATGACCAAGGAGCGGGTGCGGGCGATCGCGGCCGGGCGCGGCTTCGCCGTCGCGACCAAGGCCGACTCGCACGACATCTGCTTCATCCCCGACGGCGACACCCGCGGCTTCCTGGCCCGGCGGCTGGGGGAGCAGCCGGGCCCGCTGGTCGACGCGGCCACCGGCGCCACCGTGGGGGAGCACTCCGGGGCCTACGGCTTCACGGTCGGCCAGCGCCGGGGACTGGGCGTGAGCGTCGGCGACCAGCGGCCGCGCTACGTGCTGGGCATCGAGCCCGTCTCGCGCACGGTGACCGTCGGCACCGCCGACCTCGCCGGGGTCGCCGAGGTGCGCACCGGCCCGCCGACGTGGACGGGGACGGCGCCGCGCCTGCCGCTGCGCGCGGAGGTGCAGCTGCGGGCGCACGCCGCCGCGGTGCCGTGCCTGGTGGCGGCCACCGAGGACGGCGGCCTGGTCATCGCGCTGGACTCCGAGCAGCGCGGTGTCGCGCCGGGGCAGTCGGCCGTCCTGTACCGCCCCGATCCCGAGAACGGGGACGTCGTCCTCGGCCAGGGGACCGTCTCCCGCTGACCCGTCCTCCCCCGAGCCACGTCCACCGGACGACCGGGCTCCGGGTGACGGGCGGCCCCGCCGAGCGGGCTACCGTCGCGTCGTGGCCTCCCCGAGCGATCCGGTCCCCGACCCGACCGACGCTCCGGCGGCGGCTCCCACGACGTGGGGGGCGGCCACCGGCGTGGGTTCGGTGCCGGGGACCGACCCCGTCGAGGCCATGCGGGTGGTCCTCGGCGAGCTGCCCGACCTGCCGCACCTGCCCGAGCTCCCCGGCCGCGGTGCCGGGGCGGACCTGCTGGGCCGCAGCGCCGGGCTGCTGGTCGACCTCGCCGTCGACCTGACCCCGGCCGGCTGGCGGCTCGTCCCGCGCGCCGGGCTCGACCAGCGGCGGGCCCGGGAGTTCCTCGCCCGCGACCTGGACGCGCTGCACGACGTGGCGGCCGGGTACCGCGGCACCTTCAAGGTGCAGGCGGCCGGGCCGTGGACCCTCGCCGCAGGGCTGGAGCGCATGCGCGGCGACCGGGCGGTGGTCGACCCCGGCGCCCGCCGCGACCTGGCGCAGTCGCTGGCCGAGGGGATCGCCGCGCACGTCGCGGAGGTCTCGGCGCGGCTGCCCGGCGCCCGCGTCGTGGTGCAGCTGGACGAGCCCGGCGTGCCCGCCGTCCTCGTGGGGGGCCTGCCCACCGCCAGCGGCTTCGGCAAGCTCCCGGCGGTCGAGGCGAGCGTGGTGGAGCAGGAGCTGGCCGCGGTGGTCGACGCCGTGGGCGCGCCGGTGGTCGTGCACTGCTGCGCCGACCGTGCCCCCCTGGAGCTGTTCCGTGCCGCCGGGGCGGCCGCGGTCTCCTTCGACTCCGGCACGGTGCAGGACCTCGACGCCGTCGGGTCCGCCGTCGACGCGGGCCTGCACCTGGTGCTCGGCGTCGTGCCGGGCACCGACTCCGTCCTGCCGGCACCGAAGGCGACCGCCTCCCGTCTGCGGGCGTGGTGGAACGAGCTGGGCTTCCCCGCCGACGAGCTGGCCGCCGCGGTCACGCTCTCGCCGGCCTGCGGGCTCGCCGGGGCGACGCCCGCACACGCGCGGGCCGCGATGGCCCACGTGCGCGAGTCGGCGAGGTACCTGCTGCCCGACTAGGTCCCCGACCGGGTGATCACGGCGGGTGGACCGTCGTACCCGGCGGCTACCGTTCGACCGTGAGCACGGACGCCGACACCGACGCCCCGCAGGTCGCCGCACCGGTCGACCGGGAGGACCTCACCGAGGTCCCCGACGAGGCGCGTACCCGCCACCGCGACCTCTCCGAGGAGCTCGACCGGTACGCCTTCGCCTACTACGTCCAGGACGCGCCGCTGGTCAGCGACGGCCAGTACGACGAGCTGATGGGCGAGCTCGAGGCGATCGAGGCACGGCACCCGGCGCTGGTCACGCCCGACTCGCCCAGCCAGAAGGTCAACGGCGGGTTCACCGCGACGTTCGCGCCGGTCGAGCACCTGGAGCGGATGCAGAGCCTGGACAACGCCTTCAGCAGCGACGAGCTCTCCGCCTGGGCCGCCCGGGTCGAGCGCGACGCCGGCACCGGGGCGGCGTACCTGTGCGAGCTCAAGGTCGACGGCCTGGCCGTGGCGCTGCTGTACGAGCGCGGCCGGCTGGTGCGGGCGGCCACCCGCGGCGACGGCACGACGGGGGAGGACGTCACCGCGAACGTGCGGACGATGCGGGACGTCCCGCAGCAGCTCACCGGGGACGACCTGCCGGAGCTGCTCGAGGTGCGCGGCGAGATCTACTTCCCCGTCGCCGGTTTCGCGGAGGTCAACGCCGGCCTGGTCGAGGCCGGCAAGGCGCCGTTCGCCAACCCGCGCAACGCCGCCGCCGGCTCGCTGCGGCAGAAGGACGCCCGGGTGACGGCCTCGCGGCCGCTGCGGCTGGTCGTGCACGGGCTCGGGGCGGCACGCGGGTTCGCCGTGGAGCGGCAGTCGGCCGCCTACGACCGGCTGCGCGAGCTCGGCCTGCCGGTGAGCGACCGGTACCAGGTGGTCGACGACCTCGAGGGCGTGTGGGCCTACATCGAGCGGTACCGGGAGCAGCGGCACTCGGTCGAGCACGAGATCGACGGCGTCGTGGTCAAGGTCGACCAGGTGTCGCTGCAGCGCCGGCTGGGGTCGACGTCGCGGGCGCCGCGGTGGGCGATCGCCTTCAAGTACCCGCCGGAGGAGGCGACGACCAAGCTCCGCGACATCCGGGTCAACGTCGGCCGGACCGGGCGGGTGACGCCCTTCGCCTACATGGAGCCGGTCAAGGTGGCGGGGTCGACCGTCCAGCTGGCGACGCTGCACAACGCCTCGGAGGTCGTGCGCAAGGGCGTGCTCATCGGGGACACGGTGGTGATCCGCAAGGCCGGTGACGTGATCCCCGAGGTGCTCGGGCCGGTCGTGGCGGCGCGCACCGGCGACGAGCGCGAGTTCGTCATGCCGACCACCTGCCCGGAGTGCCGCACCGAGCTGCGGCCGGAGAAGGAGGGCGACGCCGACATCCGCTGCCCCAACGCCCGGTCCTGCCCGGCGCAGCTTCGGGAGCGGGTCTTCCACGTGGCCGGCCGCGGCGCCTTCGACATCGAGGTGCTCGGCTACGAGGCGGCGGTCGCCCTGCTGGAGAGCTCGCTGCTGCAGGACGAGGGCGACGTGTTCTCCCTCGACGAGGCGGGTCTGCAGCGGTCGCCGTTCTTCACCAAGAAGGACGGCACGCTGTCGGCCAACGGCCGCAAGCTGCTGACCAACCTCCAGACCCGCAAGGACGTCCCGCTGTGGCGGGTGCTGGTCGCGCTGTCGATCCGGCACGTCGGGCCGACCGCCGCGCAGGCGCTGGCGCGGGACTTCCGCTCGCTGGACCGGATCATGAGCGCGAGCGAGGAGGAGCTGGCCGCCGCGGACGGGGTGGGCCCGACCATCGCCCGCTCGGTCCAGGACTGGTTCGCCGTCGACTGGCACCGCGACCTCGTCGAGAGGTGGCGGGCGGCCGGCGTGCGCATGGCCGACGAGGGCGAGGCCGCCGGTCCCGGTCCGCTGACCGGCGTCACCGTGGTGGTCACCGGGTCGCTGCGCGACCTCAGCCGCGACCAGGCGATCGCCGCGATCCAGGAGCGCGGCGGCAAGGTCACCGGCTCGGTCAGCAAGAAGACCGGCTTCGTGGTGGTCGGCGCGGACCCGGGCAGCAAGTACGACAAGGCGGTCCAGGTGAAGGCGCCGATCCTGGACGACGACGGCTTCCGGGTGCTCCTCGAGGAGGGGCCGGACGCCGCCCGCGCGGTGGCCACCATCGGCGACGGCTCCGAGCCGGCCGAGACCCCGGCCCCGGCCGAGACCCCGGCCCCGGCCGAGACCCCGGCCCCGGCCGAGGACGCGCCCGCCGAGGCCTGAGGGGGCCTCAGGCGGGCGGCAGGTGCGCGACGGTCGCCGCGATGCCGGCGAGGTGCACCAGCCGCAGCAGCTCCGACCGGCGGAACGCGGGCCCGCCGGACCGTCCGATGACGACCGCCGTGCGCGGCGACCCGAACGGGGTCGCCATCATCTCGATGGCCATCTCCCGCCACCGCTCGGGCAGCCAGTCGTCCTCGCTGGACAGCAGCCGCGGCGCGTCCAGCGGCAGCCACGGCAGCGCCATCCGGTCGAACGTGGGCGCGGCGTCGGAGGCCGCGAGCACCTCGCACCCGCCGTCCCCGGCCCCCAGCACCGCCGCCCAGCCGCTGGTGAAGACCCGGGGCAGCTCGGCGGCCAGCAGCTTGACGGCGAGGGCGGGTTCGGGGGAGCGGTCGCCGGCCCGGGCCAGTGCCTCGAGCAGCTCGAGCTCGCGGTGGGTGTCCAGCGGCCCGGAGAACGGCCGCAGCGACTCCACCTGCACGCCGGGCACGGCCTGCGCCGCGGTGATGAGGCCGTCGGGCAGCCGGTCCGGCGGGAGGTCGATGACGATGTCGTCGACGGCGACCCCGCCGCCGCGCTCCAGGACGTCGACCGACACGATGTCGACCCCGGCGGCGCCGAGCGCGGTCGCCACGGCGCCGAGGATGCCGGGCCGGTCGGGGACGACCAGCCGCAGGAGATAGGACACGGTGCCTCCGGGGCGTCCTTCGGATGCGGGTCGATCGTCGTCGATCGGGACGCGGTCAGCTTCCCCCATGCGCACCCGCGGGTCGAGCGGCCCGCCGGCGCCCCCTGGCCGGTGCTGGGCCACGGGAGCCCGCGGGGCGGCACACGTACAGTGGCGGGGTTGGTACCCCGGTCCCGCACGTCCCCGCACCGCACGGTCGGGCCGGCGTCGGGACGGCGCAGGAGTGGAGTCCCGCCACAGCATGAGCACGCCGTCACCGAAGGAAGCCCTCGGGCGCGATGACATCGCGCACCTCGCGCGGCTGTCCCGCCTCGCCCTCACCGACGAGGAGCTCGACCGCTTCGCCGGACAGCTGGGCGCGGTGCTCGACGCGGTCGCCCAGGTGGGCAAGGCCGAGGTGGGGGACGTCCCCCCGACGACGCACGCCGTCCCGCTGACCAACGTGCTGCGGGAGGACGTCGCCACCCCGAGCCTGCCGCGCGACGTCGTCCTGGCCGGCGCACCCGCCGCCGAGGACGACCGCTTCCGCGTCCCGCGCATCCTCGGGGAGGACTGACCGTGAGCAGCACCGAGCTCACCGACCTCGACGCCGCCGAGCTCGGCCGCCGGCTGGCCGGCGGCGAGGTCTCCTCCGTGGAGGCGACCCGCGCGTACCTGGACCGGATCGAGGCCGAGGACGGCGCCGTCGGCGCCTACCTGCACGTCGACGGGGAGACCGCGCTGCAGCGGGCCGCCGCCGTCGACGCCGCCCGTGCCGCCGGTGAGGAGCTCGGCCCGCTGGCCGGGCTGCCCGTGGCCCTCAAGGACGTGTTCGTCACCGAGGGCGTCCCGACCACCAGCGGCTCGAAGATCCTCGAGGGCTGGCGCCCGCCGTACGACGCCACGGTCGCCCGCCGGCTGAAGGACGCCGGCACGGTCCTGCTCGGCAAGACCAACATGGACGAGTTCGCCATGGGGTCGTCGACCGAGAACTCGGCCTACCGCGTCACCCGCAACCCCTGGGACCTCGCTCGGATCCCCGGCGGCTCCTCCGGCGGTTCGTCCGCCGCGGTCGCCGGTGGCCTGGCCCCCTGGGCGCTGGGCACCGACACCGGCGGCTCGATCCGCCAGCCCGCCGCGGTGACCGGCCTGGTGGGGCACAAGCCCACCTACGGCTCGGTCTCCCGGTACGGCCTCATCGCGTTCTCCTCGAGCCTCGACCAGGCCGGCCCCATGGCCCGCACGGTGCTCGACGCCGCCGTGCTGCACGAGGCGATCGGCGGGCACGACCCGCGCGACTCCACGAGCATCGACGCCCCGTCGCCACCGCTGGCCGAGTGCGCCCGCCGCGGCGCGACCGGCGACCTGAAGGGCCTGCGGGTCGGCGTCGTCCGGGAGCTGGGCGGCGAGGGGCACACCGACGGCTACGAGGAGGGCGTGCTCGCCCGCATGGCCGAGGCCGTGCAGCTCATCGAGGGGATGGGCGCGGAGGTCCGCGAGGTCTCCTGCCCGAGCTTCGACCTGGCGCTGCCCGCCTACTACCTGATCGCGCCGAGCGAGGCGTCGTCCAACCTCGCGCGCTTCGAGGGCATGCGCTTCGGCATCCGGGTGGCCGACGACGGCCGGCACGACCTCGACGAGGTCATGGCGCTGACCCGCGAGCAGGGCTTCGGGCCCGAGGTGAAGCGCCGCATCATCCTCGG
Source organism: Trujillonella endophytica (assembly GCF_019799905.1). Classification (GTDB taxonomy): domain Bacteria; phylum Actinomycetota; class Actinomycetes; order Mycobacteriales; family Geodermatophilaceae; genus Trujillonella; species Trujillonella endophyticus_A. The sequence continues at coordinate 1,250,521 of NZ_JABGCI010000001.1, forward strand.
CACCTACGCCCTGTCGGCCGGCTACTACGACGCCTACTACGGCCAGGCCCAGAAGGTGCGCACCCTCATCACGCGCGACTTCACGGCCGCCTTCGCCGACGTCGACGTCCTGATCAGCCCGACCACCCCGAGCGTGGCCTTCCCGATCGGGAGCCGGGTCGACGACCCGCTGGCCATGTACGCCGCCGACCTGTGCACCCTGCCGGCCAGCCTCGCCGGACTGCCGGCGACCTCGGTGCCCTGCGGCCTGTCCGAGGGGCTGCCGGTCGGCCTGCAGATCATGGCGCCGGCGCTGGCCGACGACCGCTGCTACTCGCTGGCCGCGGCCGTCGAGGCCGCGCTGGACAGCGCCCGCGGCCACCGGCTCCTCGACGAGCTGCCGACGCGCGCGGGCGCCACCGGGGGCGCGGCGTGAACGGCCCGCTCAAGGCGGCCTGGGCGCTGACGATCTTCGTCATCGTCGCCGGCGCGGTGCTGTGGGTCGTCACCGACCGTCCCGTCTTCGCCGTCTTCATCGTCCTCGGTCTGCTCACCGGTGTCGGCGCCTGGTTGACCGGCCGGTCCCTCCCGAAGGAGGACCCCACCCCGTGACCACCACCCCCGATCGCCTCGTCGACTTCGACGAGGTGCTGACCCGCTACGAGCCGGTCATCGGCCTGGAGACCCACGTCGAGCTGGGCACCGCCTCGAAGATGTTCTGCGGCTGCTCCACCACCTTCGGCGCCGACCCCAACACCCAGACCTGCCCGGTCTGCCTGGGCCTGCCCGGCTCGCTGCCGGTGGCCAACGCCGCCGCCGTCGAGCACACCATCCGCATCGGCCTGGCGCTGGGCTGCCGCATCGCGACCTGGTCGCGGTTCGCGCGGAAGAACTACTTCTACCCGGACATCCCCAAGGGCTTCCAGACCAGCCAGTACGACGAGCCGCTGTGCACGGCCGGCCACCTGGACGTCGAGGTCGACGGCGAGACCTACCGCGTGGAGATCGAGCGGGTGCACCTGGAGGAGGACACCGGCAAGAACCTGCACGTCGGTGGCGCCACGGGTCGCATCCACGGCGCCGACCACTCGCTGGTCGACTTCAACCGGGCCGGCATCCCGCTCGTCGAGATCGTCACCCGGCCCATCCCGGGCACCGGCGCGAAGGCCCCCGAGGTCGCCCGCGCGTACGTGACCGAGCTGCGCGAGATCGTCCAGGCCCTCGGCGCGTCCGACGTCCGCATGGAGCAGGGCAGCCTGCGCTGCGACGTGAACACCTCGCTGGCGCCGATCGGCAGCCTCGAGTGGGGCACCCGCACCGAGACCAAGAACGTCAACTCGCTGCGCTCGGTGGAGCGCTCGGTGCGCTACGAGATGCGCCGGCAGGCCGCCGTCCTCGACGCCGAGGGCCGGGTGCTGCAGGAGACGCGGCACTTCCACGAGGACACCGGCAGCACCTCTCCCGGACGGAGCAAGGAGGAGGCCACCGACTACCGGTACTTCCCCGAGCCCGACCTGGTGCCGCTGGCCCCCGACGCCGCGTGGGTCGAGAAGCTCGGCGCCGACCTGCCGGAGCTGCCGGCCGCCCGCCGGGCCCGCCTCATGGAGGAGTGGGGGCTGTCGGCGACCGAGATGGCGTGGCTGGTGAACGCCGACGCGCTCGGGCTGGTCACCGACACCGTGGCCGCCGGCGCCTCGCCCGCCGACGCCCGCAAGTGGTGGCTGGGCGAGCTCGCCCGCCGCGCCAACGACGCCGGCGTGGAGCTGACCCAGCTCGCGGTCACCCCGGCGCAGGTCGCCGAGCTCACCGCGCTGCTCGCCGACGGCACGATCAACGACCAGCTGGCCCGGCAGACCCTCGACGGCGTCCTGGCCGGTGAGGGCGGCCCCAAGCAGGTCGTCGAGGCCCGCGGGCTGGCGGTCATGGGCGAGTCCGACGAGCTGGTCGCGGCGGTGGAGGCGGCGATCGCCGGGGCTCCCGACGTCGTGGAGAAGGTCCGCGGCGGCAAGGTGCAGGCCCTCGGAGCGCTCGTCGGTGCGGTCATGAAGACCACCCGCGGCAAGGCCGACGCGGCCACCGTGAAGCGCATGCTCGAGGAGCGCGTCGTCGGGAGCTGATCCGGGCTCCCACCCGTGGACGTGAGAGGCCCACCCCCGGTCGCCGGGGTGGGCCTCTCGCGTCCGGCGGTGCGCCGCTACAGCGGGGACTCCTCGCCCGAGGCGCCGGGCGGGAGGATGCGCAGGACCTTGTCGTCCCCGTCGCCCGGGACGCCGATGCCGTCGCGGTTGGACGTCGTGATCCACAGGGCGCCGGTCTGCGGCTCGAGGACGACGGTGCGCAGCCGCCCGTACTGGTCGGCGAGCAGCTCCTCCGGCTCGGCCACGGGTGCGCCGGTCCCGTCGAGGGTGACCGAGTAGATCCGCCGGCCCTCGAGTGCGCCCAGGTGCACGGTCGAGCCGGCCACCGCGCAGCCGGCCAGGCCGCCGACGGCCCCGTCGATCTCCTGCACCGCGGACGTGGTGCCCGCGCGCTCGGTGGGGAAGCCGGCGTCGCCGCTCTCGACCACCTCGGTCAGCTCGTCGGCGCGGTCGCCGGCGTCGTCGGTCGCGTACAGCGTCTCGTCGCCGGCCACGCACAGCGCGGTCACGTTGCTGAAGCCGCTGCCGTGCACCGGCCCGTCCCCGACGGGCTGGCCGAAGACGTCGATCCGCAGCACCTTGCCCGCCAGCGACGCCGGGTCCTGGGCCAGTGCGGCGTTGCCCGTGTCGCCGGTGCCGACGTAGAGGGAACCGTCGATGCCGAACAGCAGCGCGCCGCCGTTGTGCACGTCGCCGCGGGGGATGCCGGCGAGCACGGGGTTGGGGGTGCCGCCGCTGATCGGGAAGCGCACCACGCGGTTGTCGGTCGCGGTCGACAGGTAGGCGTAGACCAGCCCGTCCTCGGCGAAGGTGGGGGAGAGGGCGAGGCCGTGGAGGCCGCCGTCACCGCGGGGGTCGATGCCGGGGACGACCAGGACCTCGCGCGCGGGCGACCGGTCGGGGAACACCTGCAGCAGGCGGCCGGTCCGCCGCTCGGCCACGAGCGCCGTCCCGTCGGGGAGCAGGGCGAGGCCGGTGGGCACGTCGAGGCCGCTGGCGACGACGTTCGGGTCGCTGGCGGGATCGCCGGGCTGCCCCTGCTGGCCGGACGGCGGGGCGGTCGGCGGTGGGGCCTGGCCCTCGGTGGGCGGGGCGACCTGCGGCGGCGCCCCCTCGGGCAGGGGCCGCCAGTCACCGGTGGACTCGTAGCCACCGTCGTCCCCGCAGCCGGCGACCACCGCGGTCAGCAGCAGTGCGCACGCCAGCCGGGACGCCCGGCGTCCGCGCTCCCGTCTCACCCCTCGAACAGTACGTGCGGGAGCCGGGGGCCGGCCTCGTGCCGAGGCCGCCGGGTGCGCGGGGCATCGGTCCGGGCGATCTCTCATGGCGCTGAGCTTGCGCGACGATGGGGACTTCTCCGCGTCTGCTGTCCACAGTGGTCCGTCCTGTCCACAGGAGGCGATTGCGCTGGTCAGCCGATCGCAGACTCGCTAGAATCGAACATGTGTACGAGCAGGTCGTGGCCGACGACGAGGACGAGCCGTCCCCGGTGGAGGTCGCCCTGCTCGCCCGCCTGGCCGGTGCGCCGCGGCTGGAGATCGGGCGGCGCGGCGTGTGCATCGTGGGCGCTCCGCACAGCCGTGGCATGTGGTCGCGCCCCGCCGCGCGTCGCTCCGGGCCCTCCGCCGAGTCCTCGTCCGACCCCTTGTCCGAGCCCTCCGCTGAGTCCTCCGACCCCGCCGCGGCTGGCGCGGACCCCTCCGCCGAGCGCGCGACGGACGTCGCTGCGGAAGTGGGCGGGCTGGGTCCGCAGGCGCGGTTGTTGGAGGAGGGCGCCGGTTGGCTGGATGCTGCGGCGGAGGTGGAGCGGGGGTTGGCGCAGCTGGCGGGGGCGCGGGTGCGGGCGTTGGCGTCCTTTGCCCGGTGTCGGCCGTCGTCGTGGGATCGGCAGCCCGATGAGCGGGGTGCGGCGTCGGCGGCGTCGCGGGCGGCGCGGCCGGCGGTGTTGACGCAGGTGAGTGAGTGGGCGGTGGCCGAGGTCGCGGCCCGGCTGCGGCTGTCGGAGCGGACCGCGGCCGGGCTGTTGGCCGAGTCGGTGGAGCTGGCCGAGCAGCTGCCAGGCACGCTGGCCGAGCTCGAGGCCGGGGAGATCTCCTGGTCGCACGCGCGGGCGCTGGCCGAGTTGCTGCGCCCGGTCGCGGCGGGCAAGAAGGCGCTGGTGGAGGCGCGAGTGTTGCCGCGAGCCGGCCGGCAGACAGTCGCCCAGTTGCGGGAGTGCACCAAGCGCGCGGTGGCCCGGATCGACGCCGACGCCGCAGTTCGGCGGCTGACCGAGGCGATTCGTGGGCGGAAGGTCACCCTGGCCCCCGGTGAGGAGGGGATGGCGGTGCTGACCGCGGTGCTGCCCGCGCCGGTGGCGCGGGCCTGTCACGAGGCGGTGCGCGCCTACGCAGCAGCGTGTGCCGTCGACGAGGACGGCAGGCCGGATCCGCGGAGCCTGGATCAGCGGATGGCCGACTGTTTCGCTGATCTGTTCCTGCGGCCCGACGCCGAGGGCCGGTCGGTGGTGCGGGTGCTGCTGACCGTGATCGCCGGCGCGGGCACCCTGACCGGCACCGGCCCGGATGCCGAGGAACCCGGCGAGGTCGACGGCCAGACCGTCCCCGCCGCCCTCGTGCGGGAACTGGCGTACGCCCTCGGCCTGATGCCCCGCCCCACACCCGCAGCCGACACCGCCACCACCACCGCCCTCGACGGCGGAGGCGCTCCGCCGGCCGTGGACGCCCCCGGCCGCGATGAGGCGGCGACACACATCAACGGCGCCGCGCCCGCCCGGAACGCCGTGACCGACCAACTCGCCCCGCCCGCCGAGGACGCGAAAGCCGGTGACGCCGCGCCCGCCGACACCGCGCCCGCTGAGGACGCGAACGGCGGGGATGCCGCGTCCGCCGATGACGCGAACGCCGAGCACGCCGTGACCGACGAGGCGTCCGCGGCTAGGCAGATGCCAGCGGGACAGGCTGCCGCCGCCAGCGAGGCCCAGCCGGCCGACCAACTGACCGCCGAGGCCGAGCCGCAAGCTCAGGCACGGGCGCTGGCGCTGGCGGGCCTGGTGGACCTGCGCCGGCTCTCCGACACCGCACTGGCCGAACGGCCCCGGATCGCCGTCGTCGACCAACTGTCCGGCTGCCTGCTCGCCCTGACCGACAGCATCGAGATCCGACAGGCCACCCGATCAGGCAAGGGACTGAGCCCACCGGCACAGACCGACGGCTACCGCCCCTCCGAGCCCCTGGACCGGTTCGTCCGGCTCCGCGACCGCCGCTGCCGCTTCCCCGGCTGCCGCGCCCGCATCCGCAAGTGCGACCTCGACCACCGCGTGCCCTATCCGCACGGCCCGACCGCCCACACCAACCTCGAAGGCCTGTGCGAACACCATCACCGGCTCTCCCACCAAGCCCCCGGCTGGCAACTGGCCGGCTCAGCGGGCGACGGCCTGTGCTGGACCCTGCCCGGCGGCACCACTATCACCACCGTCCCGCCCCGCTACGGCACCGACGACGGCAGCACGCCGACCACGACGGCGAGCGCGGCCACCAGCACGGCCAGCGGACCCCGCTGGGCCCAACTCACCCCCGCGCAGCGCCGCGCCCACATCCGCGCCCTCATCGACCCCACACCGACCACCCGGACCCGGGAAGCCAACGGATCGGCACCCTTCTGAGCCGCCACGTTCGGAGCCGCCTCGCCGGCGGCTCGTCGCTCAGCGGAGCGGTGGCGCGGGGACGTCGATCCGGCCACCCGAGAGCGCCGCCAGCCGCGGCAGGTCGCGGGCCCGGAGCACCGGCAGCCGGACCTCGGTCCCGCGGGTGGTCACCAGCCACAGTGCGCCGCGGTCACCGGCGCGGATGCCGGCCAACTCGCTCCACGGCACCCGGCGGGACCCGACCAGCGAGCGGGCCGTCACCGCCTCGCCGTCGACGTCGACGCCCACCCGCAGCACCCAGGCGGCGGCGACCAGCGGGATGAGCAGGACGAACAGGCCCCACCACGCGGCGGAGGCCAGCGGGACGGCGCAGACGAACAGCGCGAAGACGGGCAGCAGCGCGGTACGGCTCATGCGCATGCGGGCGAGGGTGGCCACGCCTCCCGATGCTCCCAGACGCCGTCAGCTCGCGAGCCGGCGCAGCCGCTGCTCCGTCTCGCTGCCCGGCGCGGCGGTGTAGACGACCAGTTGCACGCCCGGCGCGTCCGCGGGGGTCACCTGGTGGTGCTCGAGCAGGAGCGAGCCGACCGCCGGGTGCTCGAACCGCCGCTCCCCGGAGCTGAACCGGTCGACGTCCCGGCTGGCCCAGCCGGCCCGGAAGTGCTCGCTGGCGGCCTCCAGCCGGGCCACGAGCGCGACCACCTCGGGGTCGCTGAGCCGGGCGCCGGCCTCGGCGCGGAACTGGGTGAGGAACCGGCGGCTGTCGGTCGCCCAGTCGCCCAGCAACGCGCGGACCGCCGGGTCGGTGAAGACCAGCCACAGGAGGTTGCGGTCGGCGGGCTCCGCGGCCGCGACGCCCGGGTAGAAGCGGGCGTACGCGGAGTTCCAGCCGACGATCGCCCAACTGGCCGTGATGGCGTAGGCGGGGGAGGGGTCCAGCGCGTCCAGCAGCCGCTGCAGGTGGGCGGGGAAGCGGTCGGGCCCCGACGACGTCGCCGGTGCGCCGTGCCCGGTCAGCCGCAGCACGTACTCGTGCTCGGCGGCCGAGAGCCGCAGCGTGCGGGCGAGCGCGTCGACGACCTGCCGCGAGGGGTGGATGTCCCGCCCCTGCTCCAGCCACGTGTACCAGGTGTGGCTCACCCCCGACAGCAGCGCGACCTCCTCCCGCCGCAGCCCCGGGGTGCGCCGGGGGCCACCCGCCGGCAGCCCGGTGCTCCGCGCGTCCACCTGCCGGCGTCGCGAGCGGAGGAACTGGCCGAGCTCGTGCCGGGCGGGGTCGGTCACGGTGCCTCCGCGTGTCGTCCGGGTGGTGGTGGCGGTACCAGTATCAACGCCGTCTCGGCAGGCCACGGCGCCGCGCCTACCCTCTGGGTCGTGACCACGGTCGAGGAACCCCGCGCAGCCACCGTCGACGTCAAGCCCCGCAGCCGTGAGGTGACCGACGGGGACCAGAAGGCCCCGGCCCGCGCCATGCTGCGCGCCGTCGGCATGGGCGACGACGACTGGGAGAAGCCGCAGATCGGCGTGGCCTCGTCGTGGAACGAGATCACCCCCTGCAACCTCTCCCTGGACCGGCTGGCGAAGCGGGCCAAGGAGGGCGTGCACGCCGCCGGCGGCTACCCGCTCGAGTTCGGCACCATCTCGGTCTCCGACGGCATCTCGATGGGCCACGAGGGCATGCGGGCCTCGCTGGTCTCCCGCGAGGTCATCGCCGACTCGGTCGAGACCGTCATGTTCGCCGAGCGGCTCGACGGCTCCGTGCTGCTCGCCGGCTGCGACAAGTCGCTGCCCGGCATGCTCATGGCCGCGGCCCGGCTGGACCTCGCCGCCGTCTTCCTCTACTCGGGCTCGACGCTGCCCGGGAAGCTCGGCGACCGCGACCTGACGCTCATCGACGTCTTCGAGGGCGTCGGCGCCTGCGCCGCCGGCAAGATCACCCGCGACGAGCTGACGGCCATCGAGAAGGCCGCCTGCCCGGGCATGGGCTCCTGCGGCGGCATGTACACCGCCAACACCATGGCCAGCGTCGCCGAGGCGCTCGGCATGAGCCTCCCGGGGAGCGCCGCGCCGCCGGCCCCCGACAGCCGCCGCGACGCGTTCGCCGTCGCCTCCGGCGAGGCCGTGGTGAACCTGCTGCGCAAGGGCATCACCGCGCGCCAGATCATGACCCGCGAGGCCTTCGAGAACGCCATCACCGTCGTCATGGCGCTGGGCGGCTCGACCAACGCCGTCCTCCACCTGCTGGCCATGGCCCACGAGGCGCAGGTCGAGCTCACCCTCGACGACTTCAACCGCATCGGCGACCGCACCCCGCACCTGGCCGACGTCAAGCCGTTCGGCCGCTTCGTGATGACCGACATCGACCGCGTGGGCGGCGTCCCGGTCGTCCTGAAGGCGCTGCTGGACGCCGGCCTGCTGCACGGCGACGCGCTCACCGTGACCGGGAGGACGATGGCCGAGAACCTCGCCGAGATCGCCCCGCCGGACCTCGACGGCACGATCATCCACGCGATGGCGAACCCGATCCACAAGACCGGCGGCCTGACGATCCTGCGCGGCTCGCTCTCCCCGGACGGTGCGGTCGTGAAGTCCGCGGGCTTCGACGCCGAGGTCTTCGAGGGCACCGCCCGCGTCTTCGACGGCGAGCAGGGCGCGATGGACGCCGTCACCGAGGGCACGCTCCAGCCGGGCGAGGTCGTCGTCATCCGCTACGAGGGCCCCCGCGGCGGTCCGGGGATGCGCGAGATGCTCGCCGTCACCGGCGCCATCAAGGGCGCGGGCCTGGGCAAGGACGTCCTGCTGCTCACCGACGGCCGGTTCTCCGGCGGCACCACCGGGCTGTGCGTCGGGCACGTCGCCCCCGAGGCGACCGACGGCGGTCCCATCGCCTTCGTGCGGGACGGCGACCGGATCCGGCTCGACCTCGCCACCCGCACCCTCGACCTGCTGGTGGACGACGACGAGCTGGCCCGCCGCCGGGAGGGCTGGGAGCCGCTGCCCCCGCGCTACACCACCGGGGTGCTGGGCAAGTACGCCAAGCTCGTCGGCTCCGCGGCCACCGGCGCGATCTGCGGCTGAGGGAGGACCCCGTCCTCCGCACGCCTCGCGAGCCAGGCGTGCGGAGGACGGGGCCACGCTCGGGTCCTGCGAGGGGTCCGAGGGGCACCCCCAAGGGGTGAGCCCGCCCGCCGCCGACTCCAGCGCGACCTCGCCGCCGCCGAGGTCTCCGGTGTGGACAGGCAGAGGTGGGCGCTGCTCGCGGGCACCGTCGTGGCGCTCGCGGCCTGCGCCGTCTCCGCCGCGCTGCCCGCCCAGGACCGGGTCGGCGACGTGGCGGTGGCCGCAGCCGGCGTCGCGACCGCCGCCTGCATCGCCCACGCGGCGTGGTGGCGCCGGCGCGGTGCCCGGGGCTGGCGCCTCATGGCGGTGGCGACGCTGTTCCCCGTCGCCGCCTACGTCGCCTTCCTCGTGGTGGCCCCCACCGACCCGCTCGACCGGGTCCTGCTGCGCTGGGTGCCCACCGTGCCCGGCTACCTGCTGGCCGTCGCGTGCCTGCTGACCCTCGTCGACCGCGACCGGCTGCGCACCGGCGCCCGCGCCGTCGTCGAGACCGCGCTGTTCGGCGCCGCCTGCGTGACCGGCATGCAGCTGCTCGTCTTCGGCCCCCAGGGGACCGGGGCGGTCACCCCGCTGCCCGCCGGCCTGGTGCTGACCGCCGCCGTCCTCACCACCTCCGCCCTGCTGGTGGCCGCGCTCGTGCTCCTGGCCGCCGTCGAGAGCCACCGCCAGCCGATGGCCCTGGTGCTGCTCGGCGCGGCCGTGTCCCTCACCGCGGGCCGGGGCCTCGGCACCTCCGCCACCGTCAACGGCCTCGACGGAGCCGTCACGGTCAGCCGCTTCCTCGTCGTCGTCGGCCTGGGCCTGCTGGCGCTGGCCGCCACCCTGGACCCCGGTCCGGGCGACGGGGACTCCCGGGAGCCGCACCCGCGCACCGGCCGGTCGGTCCGGCTGGGCTCGGTGCTGCCGCACCTGGCGATGCTCGTCGCCGTCCTCGCCGTCGGCGTCACCTACCTGTGCGGCCTCCAGCCGTCGGCGGTCTCGGTCGTCGGCGCGATCGTCTGCGTCGCCCTCGCCGGTGTCCACCGCTGGGTGACCGCGCTGGACGACGCCCGGCGGAGCACCCGCATCCTGCGCAGCGAGTCCTGGTTCCGCTCGCTGCTGCGCTCCAACGGCGACACGGTCCTCATCCTCGACGCCGACCTGCGCGTCACCTGGGCCTCGCCGACGGTCGAGCGGCTGCTCGGCGCCGGCAGTTCGCTGACCGGCCGGGACCTGCTCACCGTGACCCACCCGGCCGACGCGCTGCCCGTCGCCCGCGCCCTGCAGCCCGCGGTGCCGGGGGCGGCGCCCGGTGCGCTGGTCGTGCTGCGGCTGCCGCACACCGATGGCACCTGGCGGTACGTCGAGGCGAGCGTCGCCGACCTGCGCGCCGACTCCGGGATCGCCGGGATCGTCCTGCACTGCCGCGACATCACCGAGCGGTACGCCCGTGAGAAGGCGCTCGAGGACCTGGCCTTCACCGACCCCACCACCGGCCTGCCCAACCGGGCCGGGTGCGACCGGCTGATCGAGCAGCGGCTGGCCGCGGCCGCGACCGGCCTCGACGCCGGGCGGACGACGCTGCTGCTCGTCGAGGTCGACGGCCTGGCCGGGGTCCGGGAGGACGCCGGCCGCGACCTGGCCTCCACCGTCCTCGTCGAGCTCGCCCGCCGGCTGCGCGTCACCGTCCGCGGGGACGAGCCGGTGGCCCGCCTCGGCGGTGACGCGTTCGCCGTCCTCGCGTCCGGGGACCCGCGCACCGGCGACCTGCTCGCCGACCGCTGCCTGTCCGCGGTCGAGCAGCCGATCACCACCGCGGCCGGCGTCTACGACCTCACCGCCGACATCGGGCTGGTCGCCCTCGAGGCGGACCTGTCGCTGGCCGAGGTGTGGACGCGGGCCGAGATCGCCGTCCGCGCCGCCCGCCGGACCGGTCGCGGCACCGCCCGCCGGTTCGAGCCCGTGCTGGGCTCGGCCGCCGAGCGGCGGGCGCGGCTGCGCGAGGACCTGCCGGGCGCCTGCTCGCGCGGCGAGCTGTCCGTGGTCTTCCAGCCCGTCGTCGCCCTGGAGGAGCAGCGGATCGTCGGGGTCGAGGCGCTGCTGCGCTGGCGGCACCCCGAGCTGGGGGAGGTCCCGCCGACGGAGTTCGTGCCCATCGCCGAGCGGGCCGGGGTGATCGGCGAGCTGCAGCGCTGGGCGCTGGAGCAGGCCGCGCGCGCCGCGGTGTCCCTGCCGGTGGTGCACGCACCGCTGCGGCTCGGGGTGAACATCTCCGCCTCGCACGTGGCCGCCCGCACCCTGGTCGGCGACGTGGCCGCGGTGCTGCAGTGCACCGGCCTGGCGCCCGAGCGGCTCATCCTCGAGATCACCGAGGCCACGCTGATGGCCGACACCGACGACATCGCCGTCGACGTCGAGGCACTGCGCCTCATGGGCGTGCACGTCGCCCTCGACGACTTCGGCACCGGGCACTCCTCGCTCACCGCGCTCAGCGCGGTGCCGATCGACGTGCTCAAGCTCGACCGCGACTTCGTGGCCCGGATCGACCGGCACCCGCGCAGCCGCGCGCTCTGCGAGTCGATCATCGCGATCGGCCGGGCGCTGGGGCTCGACGTCATCGCCGAGGGAGTGGAGACCCCGGCCCAGCTGGGCGTCCTCCGCGGCCTGGGGTGCGGCTTCGCCCAGGGCTTCCTGCTCTCCCGGCCGCTGCGGCTGTCGGAGCTCACCGAGCTGCTGGAGACCGGCGCCGGCGCCCTCTGGCCGGGTCTGGTCGGCTCCCGGTGACCCGCCCCCGTCCGCGCTCGCGGGCCACGGTCGCGTTCGGGATCGTGCTGGTCCTGCTCGGCGCCGTGTGCACGGTCGCGGAGCTCTCGGGTTCGTCGCTCGACTCCTGGGTGGTCCCCGCGTGCCTGGCCTCGGGATCGCTGGCGGCCGTCGTCCTGGTCACCCGTCTCACCGCGGGGCTGACCGGCCGCTCCGGCCGGCCCTGGCGCGCGCTGGTCGTCGCCGGCGCGCTGCTGGCCTGCGGCCAGCTGATCGCCGGGGTCCGGGGCGTCACGGCGGACCGCAGCACCGGCGGCGTCGAGGACCTGGCGATGCTGGCGGCGGCCCCGGTCGCCCTGGCGGGCGCCCTCTGGCTGATGCCGACGCGGGCCGGACGCCGGATCGGCTCGCGCGCGCTGCTCGACGGGTCGATCCTCACGGCGTCCGTCGCGCTCCTCGGCAACGTCGCCCTCGGCGACCTCCTCCCCGCCGGCGGCGGTGCCGCGGACGAGCTGCTCGCCACCGCCTACCCGCTGGTCGCCGTCGCGCTGTGCGGCATCGGCCTGCTCCCGGTGACCGCCGTCGCCGAGGTCCGGCGGCGCGCGGCCACCTGGCTGCTGGTGACGTTCCTGGGCATGGCGGTCGTGGCCGTCAGCGGTGCGGTGGGGCGGGCCACCGGTGCGGCCCCGCCGCTCCTGCTCGCCGACCTGGCCTGGCTCGGCACGCTCGCCGCCGCCGCTCGCGGCGCGGCCGTCGACCCCGGTGAGCCCGCCGGACCGCCGGCGCACCGCACCCTCCCGCTGCGCGGCGGGCTGGCGGCGCTGGCCGGGGCCGGCGTGCTGCTCGCCGTCCTCACCGGCGGTGCCGCCGCCGGCCGGCCGATGAGCACGGCCGAGGCCGCCGGCGGCCTCGTGGTCGTGAGCCTCATGTCCGTGCGCACCCTGCTGTGGGCGCTGGACGCGCACCGGCTCACCCGGCGGCTGCAGCGGGCGGAGCGCCGGTTCCACGCGCTCGTGCACAGCGGGGACGCCGTCACCGTGGCGCTCGACCCCACCGGGCGGGTCTCCTGGGTGTCCGGCCCGGTGGCCGAGCAGCTGGGCTGGGACGACGACGAGCTGACGGGGCGGTTCCTCCGCACCCTCCTGCACGCCGACTCCCGCGCCCGCTTCGCCGGGGTCACCGCCGCCGTCCGCGCGGGGAGCGCCGTCGACCTGCCCGTCACGCTGCGGCTGAGCGCGCGGTCGGGCCCCGACCGCGACGTCGAGGTGCTGGGGGCGGCGCCGGACGGGGAGGGCTCGAGCGGCCTGGTCCTGCACCTGCGCGACGTGACCGAGCGCAGCGCGACCCAGCGCGAGCTGGAGCGGATGGCCTACACCGACTTCCTCACCGGCCTGCCCAACCGGGCCCGGCTCATGGCGGCCCTCGACGTCGCCATCGCCCGCGGCGCCGCCGGTCGCCGCGCCTGCCTGATCCTGCTCGACCTCGACGGCTTCAAGTCCGTCAACGACGTGGCCGGCCACGACGCCGGCGACCAGCTGCTCCAGGAGGTCGCCGGTCACCTGGCCGGCGCCGCCCGGGACGGCGACCTGGTGGCCCGGCTGGGCGGCGACGAGTTCGCCCTCGTCGTCGACTCGGGGCCCTCGGAGGCACTCGCCCTGGCCGAACGGCTGGTCGCGCTGCTGGACCGGACGCACCGGTTCACCGGCCCGGGCGGCGCGGATCCCGGGCCGCCGCTGCACGTGTCGGCGAGCATCGGCGTCGCCGAGATCGGCCGGCACGGGGACGCCTCGGCCACGATGCGCGAGGCCGACCTCGCGCTGCGCACCGCCAAGGCCCACGGCAAGAACGGCGTCCGGGTCACCGGTCAGGCGATCGTCGAGGAGACCGCCCGGCGCAGCCGGCTGGCCCGCGACCTCCCGCTGGCCCTCGAGCGCGAGGAGCTGCGGGTCGTCTACCAACCGGTCGTCGGGCTGGTCGAGCGCCGGGTCCTGGGCCTGGAGGCGCTCGTCCGGTGGGAACACCCCGAGCTCGGGGCGGTGTCGCCGGAGGAGTTCGTCGCCCTGGCCGAGGAGGACGGCCTGATCGTGCCCCTCCAGCGCTGGGTCATCCGCACGGCCACCGCCGAGCACGCCCGGCTCATCGCCGGCGGGCGGGACCTGCGGCTGGCCGTGAACGTCTCCGTCCTGCACGTGCAGGCGCGCTGCCTGGTCGAGGACGTGGCCGCGGCGCTCGACCTCGCCGGCCTGCCGGCCGACCGGCTGATGATCGAGCTGACCGAGTCGGTCTTCGCCGACGACGCCGAGCTGCTGCGCAGCACGCTGGCGGCCCTGTCCGACCTGGGCTGCGTGATCTCCCTCGACGACTTCGGCCGCGGCTCCTCCTCGCTCACGCAGCTGGCCGGTCTGCCGGTCGACGTGCTCAAGATGGACCGCGGCTTCGTGACCGGCATCGAGTCCGACCCGCGCCGGGCCGCACTCGTGGCCGGCGTGGTCGACCTGGGCAGGACGCTGGGCATGGACATCGTCGCCGAGGGCGTCGAGACGCCGGCCCAGCTCGACGCGCTCGCCACGCTCGGCTGCCGCTTCCTCCAGGGGTGGCTGCTGGGCCGCCCCGTCCCGGCCACCGCGCTCGCCGAGGTGGTCGACGGCTTCGACCCCGCGGTCCTGGACGCGGCGCGGGCCGCCGCCGACGTGTCCCACGCCACGCAGGCATCCGTCCACCTCGTGGGACGCCTCGGTTGACGGGGAGGCGGGCAGGGGCGCACAGTGGGTCCGTGCGTCCCGCCTGCCAGATCCTCGTAGTCGCCTAGCGCGTCGGTCGTCCGACCGACGCGCTGACCCCTCCGTGCCCGCGGCACGAGGGGTTTTTTTGCGCCCCGAGCAGGCGGCGCGCCCAGTTCCCGGCCATCCACCCAGACCCGCCGCCAGGAGAACGCCGACATGAGCAGCACCACCCCGAGCGAGCAACCGACCCGCGACGCCGCCGCAGCGCTGGCCGGCGTGGAGACCGGCGCGCGCTCGGTCGCCGAGGCAGCGCACGCCCCCCAGACCGGCATCACCGGGGCGCAGAGCCTGGTCCGGTCGCTCGAGGCGGTCGGCGTCGAGGTCGTCTTCGGCATCCCCGGCGGGGCGATCCTCCCGCTCTACGACCCGCTGTTCGACTCGCAGGTGCGGCACGTGCTCGTCCGGCACGAGCAGGGCGCCGGGCACGCCGCGACCGGGTACGCGCAGGCCACCGGCCGGGTCGGCGTCTGCATGGCGACCTCGGGGCCCGGAGCCACCAACCTGGTGACCCCGCTGGCCGACGCCTACATGGACTCGGTGCCGATCGTCGCGATCACCGGGCAGGTGCCCAGCGGCGCCATCGGCACCGACGCCTTCCAGGAGGCCGACATCCGCGGCATCACGATGCCGGTCACCAAGCACAACTTCCTGGTCACCGACGCCGCCGAGATCCCGCAGCGGATCGCGGAGGCGTTCCACCTGGCCAGCACCGGGCGCCCGGGTCCCGTCCTGGTCGACGTCCCCAAGGACGTCCTGCAGGCGACCACCGACTTCGCCTGGCCGCCGCGGCTGGACCTGCCCGGCTACAAGCCGACGACGCGTCCGCACGGCAAGCAGGTCCGCGAGGCCGCCGCGCTGATCGCCGCGGCCTCCCGGCCGGTGCTCTACGTCGGCGGCGGCGTGATCAAGGCCGGCGCCAGCGAGGAGCTGGCCGAGCTGGCGCACCTCACCGGGGCGCCGGTGGTGACCACCCTGATGGCCCGCGGCGCCTTCCCCGACAGCGACCCGCAGCACCTGGGCATGCCCGGCATGCACGGCACCGTCGCCGCGGTCACCTCGCTGCAGAAGGCCGACCTGCTCGTGGCGCTGGGTGCCCGGTTCGACGATCGCGTCACCGGCAACCTCGACTCGTTCGCCCCCGAGGCCAAGGTCGTGCACGCCGACATCGACCCGGCCGAGATCGGCAAGAACCGCAAGGCCGACGTGCCGATCGTCGGGGACGCCCGGGAGACGATCGCCGAGCTCGTCGTCGCCGTCCGCGCCGAGCACGAGGCCGGCCGCACGCCGGACCTCGCGGCCTGGTGGGCGCAGCTGGACGACTGGCGCACCCGCTACCCGCTGGGCTACGACGAGCCCGAGGACGGCGCGCTGTCCCCGCAGTACGTCATCGAGCGGCTGGGGGCGATCGCCGGGCCGGACGCGATCTACACCTCCGGCGTCGGCCAGCACCAGATGTGGGCCGCGCAGTTCGTCAAGTACGAGAAGCCGGGCACGTGGCTCAACAGCGGCGGCCTCGGGACGATGGGCTACGCCGTGCCCGCCGCCATGGGTGCCAAGTACGGCCGCCCGGACACCACGGTGTGGGCGATCGACGGCGACGGCTGCTTCCAGATGACCAACCAGGAGCTGGCCACCTGCGCCATCGAGGGCATCCCGGTCAAGGTCGCCGTCATCAACAACGGCAACCTCGGCATGGTCCGGCAGTGGCAGACCCTCTTCTACGAGGGCCGGTACTCCAACACCAAGCTGCACGCGGTGGACGAGAACGGCGCGCCCAAGCCCGTCCGCATCCCGGACTTCGTCCTGCTGGCCGAGGCACTGGGCTGCGTGGGGCTGCGCTGCGAGTCCAAGGACGACGTCGACGCGGTGATCGAGAAGGCGATGGCCATCACCGACGCCCCGGTCGTCATCGACTTCGTGGTCGGCGCCGACGCGCAGGTGTGGCCGATGGTCGCCGCCGGCGCCAGCAACGACGACATCCTCGCCGCGCGCGGACTGCGCCCGGTGTTCGGCGACGACCAGGTCTGAGGAGAGTCATGACCCGCCACACGCTGTCGGTCCTCGTCGAGAACAAGTCCGGGGTCCTGGCCCGCGTCTCGGCGCTGTTCAGCCGCCGCGGCTTCAACATCGAGTCCCTCGCCGTCGGCCCGACCGAGAACCCGGACCTGTCGCGGATGACGATCGTCGTCGACGCCGAGTCCGCGCCGCTGGAGCAGATCACCAAGCAGCTGAACAAGCTCATCGAGGTGATCAAGATCGTGGAGCTCGAGGGCGGTGCCGCCGTCCAGCGCGAGCTGCTCCTGGTCAAGGTGCGGGCGCCCATGGCCGACCGCACCCAGGTGCTGCAGACCGCTGACCTGTTCCGGGCCCGCGTCATCGACGTCAACACCGACACGGTCACCATCGAGGCCACCGGCACGCCGGACAAGCTCCAGGCGCTGCTGGCGATCCTCGCCCCGCTCGGCATCAAGGAGATGGCCCAGTCGGGCACGGTCGCCCTGGGCCGGGGTCCGCGGTCGATGTCGGGCGCCGGTACCTTGCGCCCCGTCGAGCGCACCGCCTAGTCCGTCCCCGCAGAACCCGCACACCGAAGGAGCACGTTCCGTATGGCCGCCGAGATCTTCTACGACGACGACGCCGACCTGTCGATCATCCAGGGGCGCACCGTCGCCGTCCTCGGGTACGGCAGCCAGGGGCACGCGCACGCGCTGTCGCTGCGCGACTCGGGGGTCGACGTCCGCGTCGGCCTGCCCGAGGGCAGCAGGAGCCGCGCCAAGGCCGAGGCCGAGGGCCTGCGGGTCCTCACGCCGGCCGAGGCGGCCGCCGAGGCCGACCTGATCATGATCCTGGCCCCCGACCACGTGCAGCGGCACCTCTACACCGAGTCGGTCGAGCCCAACCTGCAGGACGGCGACGCGCTGTTCTTCGGCCACGGCTTCAACATCCGCTTCGGCTACATCAAGCCCCCGGCGGGTGTCGACGTCGCGATGGTCGCCCCCAAGGGCCCCGGCCACCTGGTGCGCCGCGAGTTCGAGAACGGCAAGGGCGTGCCCTGCCTGGTCGCCGTCGAGCAGGACGCCAGCGGCAGCGCGCTGCAGCTCGCGCTCTCCTACGCCAAGGGCATCGGCGGCGCCCGCGCCGGCGTCATCAAGACGACGTTCGCCGAGGAGACCGAGACCGACCTCTTCGGTGAGCAGGCCGTGCTCTGCGGTGGCGCCAGCGCGCTCATCACCGCCGGGTTCGAGACCCTGACCGAGGCCGGCTACCAGCCCGAGGTCGCCTACTTCGAGTGCCTGCACGAGCTGAAGCTGATCGTCGACCTCATGTACGAGGGCGGCATCGCCAAGCAGCGCTGGTCGGTGTCCGACACCGCCGAGTACGGCGACTACACCTCCGGTCCGAAGGTCATCGACGCCCGCGTCAAGGAGTCGATGGGCGAGGTCCTCGCCGCGATCAAGGACGGCTCCTGGGCCGCCGCGTTCATCGCCGACCAGGACGCCGGCGCGCCGGACTTCAAGGCCAAGCGGGCCGCCGCCGAGGCACACCCGATCGAGGAGACCGGCCGCAAGCTGCGTGGCCTCATGAGCTGGGTGTCGGCGTCGGACGACTACACCGGCACGGCCGCCCGCAACTGAGGACGGACCCCCTCGCCCCCCGGCGAGGGAGCCGGGCATGACGAGGCCCCCGCTGCTTGGCAGCGGGGGCCTCGTGCGTCGTGGGGGTGCGTCAGGGCGTCAGTAGCGGATGCCCCGCGCGGCGTAGTACTGCCGGGACTGCGGCTGGAGCAGGAAGAAGGCGATCAGCCCCGGCAGCACGAAGCCGATGAGGCCGAAGAAGAGGAACCCCCAGCCGCTGACCAGCGCCCAGACGAGGGTGAGCAGCTGGACGCCGATCGAGGCGTAGCTGCCCAGCAGGAGCAGGCGGGGTGACTTCCCCTGGATGGCCTGGATGCCGCCGACGAGCAGCACCACGGCCGAGGCCACCGCGAGCAGGTTGAGCAGCCCGAGGAACGCGTCGAAGGCGAAGAGGACGCCGCTGCTGAAGACCGCGAGGAGGCCCAGCGCGCCGATGACGATGCCGATGACGGCGGCGGCGGTCACCTGCCCCGGGCGCTGACCGCCGGGGGCGCCGTAGCCGCCGTACCCCTGCGGGCTGGGAGAGCCGTACCCCTGCGGGGCGGCGCCGTAGCCCGGCGCGGGTGCGCCGTACCCCTGCTGGGGTGCGCCGTAGGGGGGCTGCCCCTGCGGAGCGCCGCCGTACGGGGGGTGGTTCGGGTCGGGGCTGGACATGACGGCTGTTCCTCCTGGTACGGGTGGCCGCCCGCGACGGCGGGTCGGCCGTGGAGCGTATGGGTCCGGCGAGCCGCTCGGGGCGGTTGGTCGCGTCAGCGGTGGGTGCGGGCGCGCCCGGCGGCGAAGAAGGCGGCCGCCTGTGCGGTCGAGAGCAGGACGACGATCAGGATCGACACGACCAGCCCGATCAGGCCGAGCACCACACCGCCCCCGCCCTCGTCCTGCACGGAGGCGATCCCGCCCACGAACATGAGCCCGGTGCAGGCGATCGCGATCGACCCGCCGACGAGGAGCAGCACCCGGCTGCGGCCGGTGAGGGCCCACACCGAGCCCCAGATCATGACGACGGTCCAGGCCAGTGCCAGCGCCCCGAAGAACAGCATGATGCCCGCCGCGGCGCCGAAGGCGCCGCCGAGTCCCGGCAGGGCCTCGTCGGCCTCGTCGCTGCTCCCACCGAAGACGGCTCCACCGATCAGGAAGCCGACGGTGACCAGGACGCCGAGGGCGCCCCAGATGAAACCGAGCACCGCGGCGGTCACCACGCCGCCGGGGCGGCCCGTGGCGGCGCCGTACCCGCCGTACGCCTGCTGCGGGTACGCCTGGCCGTAGGGCTGGGGCTGCTGGCCGTGGGACTGCTGGGGCTGCTGGCCGTAGGACTGCTCGGGGTACGTCTGGCCGTGGGGCCGGCCGTAGGCCTGGCCGTAGGGGTCGCCCGCCGGCGACGGCTCGCTGCCGTAGGTGCTCATGATCTCCTCCGTGGGGCGCCGGCCGGGCCGGCGACCGGCCCAGGATGTCCGCGGACCGCGGCACCGGCAAGGACCGCCGTCGGTGGGCCACACCGACGAGGGAGGTCCCCGGCGGCGGACGACGGGGGCGGGAGGGCGACCGATCTAGGCTCTGCGCCCGTGACTGCCTCGCTGCCCGGCGCCGCGCCCGTCGTCCTGATCGCCGAGGAGCTCGCCCCGAGCGTGCTGGAGGTGCTCGGCGACGCCGTGGAGATCCGCCACGTCGACGGCGCCGACCGGGCCGCCCTCCTGCCGGCCCTCGCGGACGCCGCGGCGGTGATGATCCGCAGCGCCACGCAGATCGACGCCGAGGCCCTCGCGGCCGCGCCGCAGCTCGAGGTGGTCGCCCGGGCCGGCATCGGCCTGGACAACGTGGACGTCGCCGCCGCCACCGCGCGCGGCGTCATGGTCGTCAACGCGCCGACGTCCAACATCGTCAGCGCCGCCGAGCACGCCGTCGCGCTGCTGCTGGCCGCCGCCCGGCAGATCCCCGCGGCCGACGCCTCCCTCCGCCGCGGGGCGTGGAGCCGGTCGCAGTTCATGGGCGTCGAGGTCACCGACAAGACCGTCGGCGTCGTCGGGCTCGGCCGGATCGGCGTCCTCGTGGCCCAGCGGCTGGCGGCCTTCGGCACGACGCTGATCGCCTACGACCCCTACATCCAGCCCGGCCGCGCCGCCCAGCTGGGCGTCCGCCTGGTCTCGCTGGAGGAGCTGCTCCGCGAGTCGGACTTCATCACCGTCCACCTGCCCAAGACCCCCGAGACCCTGGGCCTCATCGGCGCCGAGGAGCTGGCCACGACCAAGCGGGGCGTCATCATCGTCAACGCCGCCCGCGGTGGCCTGGTCGACGAGGCGGCCCTGGCCGACGCCCTGCGCTCCGGTCAGGTGGGGGCGGCCGGCCTGGACGTGTACGTCCGGGAGCCGACCACCGACAGCCCGCTGTTCGAGCTCCCCAACACCGTGGTCACCCCGCACCTGGGCGCCTCCACCAGCGAGGCGCAGGACAAGGCCGGCACGGCCGTGGCCCACTCGGTGCGCCTGGCGCTGCAGGGCGAGTTCGTGCCGGACGCGGTCAACGTCCAGGCCGGCGGCATCGTCGCGCAGGACGTGCGGCCGGGCCTGCCGCTGGCGGAGCGGCTCGGCGCGGTGTTCACCGCCGTCGCGGGCGGGCTGGCCCAGTCGATCACCGTGGACGTGCGCGGCAAGCTCGCCGAGTTCGACGTGTCGGTCGTGCAGCTCGCCGTCCTCAAGGGCGTGTTCGCCGACGTCGTCGAGGACCAGGTCACCTACGTCAACGCCCCGCTGCTCGCCGAGCAGCGCGGCCTGGAGGTGGCGCTCACCAGCGACGTCGAGAGCCCCGACTACCGCAACCTCGTGCGGGTGCGGGGCGCGATGGCCGACGGCACCGAGATCACGGTCTCGGGCACCCTCTTCGGCAAGAACCAGGTGCCCAAGCTGACCGAGATCGACGGCTTCGACATCGACCTCGACCTCGCCGGCCACCTGCTCTTCTTCGTCTACACCGACCGGCCAGGCGTCGTCGGCGTCGTCGGTGCGGCGCTCGGGGAGGCCGGCATCAACATCGCCGGGGCGCAGGTCAGCCGCACGACCCGGGGTGGCGAGGCGCTCATGGTGGTCACCGTGGACAGCCCGGTGCCGGCGGAGCTGCTCGCCGACATCGGTGCCCGCATCGGAGCCCGCGAGGCGCGCGCCGCCGACCTGTGACCCTCCGCCGACCTGCCCGGGGACCGGTCCCGCGGCCCGGCTAGGGTCGGTCCCCATGCGCCTGGCAGTCATCGCGGGAGACGGCATCGGCCCCGAGGTCGTGGCCGAGGGCCTGAAGGTCCTCGGGGAGGTCGCTCCCGACCTGGAGACCACCCCCTACGACCTGGGCGCCGCGCGCTGGCAGCGCACGGGCGAGCTGCTGCCCGATTCCGTGGTCGAGGAGCTGCGCCAGCACGACGCGATCCTGCTCGGCGCCATCGGCGACCCGGGCGTGCCGCCGGGCATCCTCGAGCGCGGGCTGCTGCTGCGGCTGCGCTTCGAGCTGGACCACCACGTCAACCTGCGCCCGGCGCGGCTGTTCGACGGCGTCCGCAGCCCGCTGGCCGCCCCCGGCCCCATCGACATGCTCTGCATCCGCGAGGGCACCGAGGGCCCCTACGTGGGCAACGGCGGCGTGCTGCGCCGCGACACCCCGCAGGAGATCGCCACCGAGGTCAGCGTCAACACCGCCTTCGGCGTCGAGCGCGTGGTCCGGTACGCCTTCGAGCGCGCGATCGCGCGCCCCCGCAAGCACCTGACGCTGATCCACAAGACCAACGTGCTCACCCACGCCGGGTCGCTGTGGTCGCGGACGGTCGAGGAGGTCTCCGCCGAGTTCCCCGAGGTCACCGTGGCCTACCAGCACGTGGACGCCGCGACGATGTTCTTCGTGACCGACCCCGGGCGCTTCGACGTCATCGTCACCGACAACCTGTTCGGCGACATCGTCACCGACCTGGCGGCCGCGGTGACCGGGGGCATCGGGCTGGCCGCGAGCGGGAACCTCGACGCCTCCGGCACCAACCCGAGCATGTTCGAGCCGGTGCACGGCTCGGCTCCCGACATCGCCGGCACGGGGGTCGCCGACCCGACCGCGACCGTGCTGTCCGTCGGCCTGCTGCTCGAGCACCTCGGCCGGGGCGACCAGGCGAAGAAGGTCCACGCGGCGGTCGCCTTCGACCTGTCCACCCGCGACCCGCAGGCCACGATCCGCACCCAGGAGGTCGGCGACCGCCTCGCCGCGCTCGCCTCCGGCTGACCCCCGGCGGCAACGACCGCCGCCCTTGACGCGACTGAAACGCGGTTACAGACTGCGGGCCGGATCGCGCCGAGGGAGTCGCATGCAGATCACCGGCCTGACCGGCACGGTCGCCGTCGTCACGGGCGCGGCCCGGATGCGCTCGATCGGCCGTGCCATCGCCGTCGGGCTGGCCGGGGCCGGCTGCGACGTGGCGATCACCGGCACCGACCGGCGGCCCGACACGTTCCCCGCCGACGAGCGCGCGTCGGGCTGGCTCGGGCTGGCGTCGGTCGCTGCGGAGATCGAGGCGCTCGGCCGGCGCTGCCTGCCGGTCACGACCGACGGCCGGGACCCGCAGGCGCACGCCGACGACCTGGTCGAGCGGGTGACCGGCGCCCTCGGCCCGATCGGCGTGCTCGTCAACAACGCCGCGGCCTCCCGCGGCGCCGACCGCGTGCCCGTCGTGGACCTGCCCGACGGTGTGTGGGAGTCGGTGCTCGACACCAACCTCACCGGTGCCTTCCACACGAGCCGGGCCGTCGCCCGGCAGATGGCGGCCGCCGGCCGCGGCGGCAGCATCGTGAGCATCTCCTCGATCGGCGGCAAGCTCGCGGCCGGCCGGACCGCGGCCTACGCCGCCTCCAAGGCGGGGCTGCAGGCGCTGACCTCGGCGATGGCGCAGGAACTCGGCCCCGCCGGCATCCGGGTGAACGCGGTCTGCCCGGGCCTCGTGCGGACCTCGCGCCTGGACGACGTGTCCGACGAGCGGCTCGCCGCCGTCCTGGAGTCCTCGGTGCCGCTGCGGCGCGCGGGCCGGCCGGAGGACGTCGCCTCCCTCGTGACCTTCCTGTGCAGCGACCAGGGGGCGTGGATCACCGGTCAGGCGATCAACGTCGACGGCGGGCAGCTGACGATCCGGTGACCGGCGTCGGAGGGCGGACCCGTCCCGCGCTGCGCGACCGCCTGGCCGGCCACAGCGTGGTCGTCACCGGCGCAGGCACGGCCGGCGACGGCGTGGGCAACGGCCAGGCCGTCGCCCGCCTGCTGGCCGCCCAGGGCGCGGCCGTCCTCTGCGTCGACCTGCACGGCGACCGCGCGGAACGCGTCGCGCAGGCCATCCGGGACGCCGGGGGGACGGCGGCAGCGCACGCCGGCGACGTCCGCGACCCCCGTGCGGCGTCGGCCATGGTGGCGGCGGCGGTCGACCGCTTCGGGACGCTGACCGGGCTGGTCTGCACCGTCGGCGTCGGCGGGCCCAGCTCCGTGCTCGCGCCGCCGGACCCCGACCCCTGGGCCGACGTGCTCGACGTCAACGTGACCGGCGCGCTGCACTGCATCCGCGCGGCCGCGCCCGCGCTGGTCGCCGCCGGCGGCGGGTCCGTCGTGACCGTCGGGTCGACGGCGGGCCTGCGCCACTACCAGCCCGGCGCGCTGGCCTACGCGACGAGCAAGGCGGCCCTGAGCGGGCTGACGCTGTCGGTCGCCGGCGAGCTCGGGCCGCACCGGGTGCGGGCCAACACCGTGGTGATCGGGCAGGTGTGGTCGCCGATGGTCGAGGCGGCGGCGGCCCGGCAACCCGATCCCGACGGGTACCGGGACCGCCGGCGCCGATCGGGTCTGATCCCCGACGAGGGGACGCCGGAGGACGTCGCCGACGCGGTGGCCTTCCTCGTCAGCGACGAGTCGCGGTGGATCACCGGGCAGTCGCTCGTGGTCGACGGCGGCGCGACGCTGACCATGCGGTGAGTGTCGACGGAGCAGGTGTGCTGACGGAGGTGCGGCGGTGCTGACGGTGACCCCTGCGGAGGCCCGGACGGTCGACCGCGGCCACGGCTACGCCCTCAGCGACCACGTGGGCGACCACACCGACGCCGGGGCCGGCCCGCAGGCGTACCTCGTGCGCCAGAGCGCCGCCGAGCTGGGCGCGCACTTCCACGAGGTGGACCAGTTCCAGGTCGTCGTCGGGGGCGAGGGGACGCTGGGCCGGGACCCCGTGCGCCGCGGCGTCCTGCACTACGCCGACGCCTACACCGCCTACGGGCCGATCCGCACCGACCCCGCCGTCGGGCTGGCCTACGTGACGCTGCGGCTGGAGCCGACGACCGGCATCAACCCCATGCCGCGGGAGCGCGAGAAGCGGCGCGCGGCCGGCGGGGGAGGGGAGCACTTCACCTGCGCCCTCGACGGCGCGGTGCCCCCCGGCCCCCGCGCGCGGGAGCTGGGCCGGACGGCGCGCGGCGCGCGTGCCCTGGGGCTGCGGCTGCCCGCCGGTGCGGCGCCCGACGCCGACACCCTGCCGGCGTCCGGCCGGGGTTACGCCGTCGTCCTCGCGGGCGCCCTCTCCGACGGGGAGCGGCAGCTGCCGGCAGGAAGCGTGATCCTCCTCGACCGCCCCGCGGAGCTCGCCGGGCTGGCCGCGGACGGGGTCGACGGGGCGGACGTCGCCGTCTGCCTCTTCGCCGGGACCGGCTGAGCGGCTCCGGCCGTGTGCTTTACTCCGCGGTGATGTCCCGCACCGGCACCCCGATCATCGCCTAGCGCGCAGTCCCCCTCCGACTGCGCGCAGACCTCCCGTACCCGGGGGGTCTTTTTCGTGTGCGGCCGGAACGTCCTCCTCCCGTCCCAGGAGCCCGCAGTGGTCACCGATCCCGACTTCCACGTCTTCGACACCACCCTGCGCGACGGCGCGCAGCGGGAGGGCGTCAGCTACTCCGTGGCCGACAAGCTGGCCGTGGCCCGGCTGCTCGACGAGATCGGCGTCGGCTACATCGAGGGCGGGTGGCCCGGGGCGCTGCCCAAGGACACCGAGTTCTTCGCCCGCGCCCGCACCGAGCTGCAGCTGCGGCACGCGCAGCTGGTCGCGTTCGGGGCGACCCGCAAGGCCGGCGTCCGGGTGGAGGACGACCCGCAGGTCGCCGCGCTGCTCGAGGCGCAGACCCCGGTGGTCTGCCTGGTCGCCAAGTCCGACGTCCGGCACGTGCGCGAGGCCCTGCGGACGACGCTGGAGGAGAACCTGGCCATGGTGGCCGACACCGTCGCCCACCTCGTCGCCGCCGGCCGCCGGGTGTTCCTCGACTGCGAGCACTTCTTCGACGGCTACGCCGCCGACCCCGACTACGGGGTGCGCGTGCTTCAGGCCGCGTTCGGGGCCGGCGCGGAGGTCGGCGTCCTGTGCGACACCAACGGCGGGATGCTGCCCATGACCGTCGGCCGGGTGGTGGCCGACGTCCGCGCCCGCACCGGCGGCCGGCTCGGCATCCACTGCCAGAACGACACCGGCTGCGCCGTCGCCAACACCCTCGCCGCGGTCGAGGCCGGCGTCACGCACGTGCAGGGCACCGCCAACGGCTACGGGGAGCGGGCCGGCAACGCCGACACCTTCGTGCTGATCGCCAACCTGGTCACCAAGATGGGCCTGCCCGTCGTGCCGGCCGAGTGCCTGCCCGAGCTGAAGCGGGTCAGCCACGCGATCGCCGAGCTGGCCAACATCGCCCCCGACGACCACCAGCCCTTCGTCGGCGCCTCGGCGTTCGCGCACAAGGCCGGGCTGCACGCCAGCGCCATCAAGGTCAGCCCGGAGCTGTACAACCACCTGGACCCGGCCGTCGTCGGCAACGACATGCGCATCCTCGTCACCGAGATGGCCGGCCGCGCCTCGGTCGAGCTCAAGGGCCGCGAGCTGGGCGTCGACCTCGAGGGGCAGGCCGACGCGATCGGGCGGGTGGTCGATCAGGTCAAGGTGCTGGAGGCCGACGGCTGGTCGTTCGAGGCCGCCGACGCGAGCTTCGAGCTGCTGCTGCGCGCGCAGCTGCCCGACGCCGCCCCGCCGCTGTTCGAGCTGGAGAGCTACCGGGCGACCGTCGAGCACTGGGGCAACGGCCTGGTCGTGGGCGAGGCCACGGTCAAGGTGCACGTCCCGAACGAGGACGGGACGACGGAGCGGGTCATCTGCACCGCCGAGGGCAACGGGCCGGTCAACGCCCTGGACAAGGCCCTGCGGCAGGCGCTGGTGACCCGCTACCCGCAGCTGGCCGGGGTGGAGCTGGCCGACTACAAGGTCCGCATCCTCGGCTGGCGGGGCGGCACCAGCGCGACCACGCGGGTGCTGATCGACACCACCGACGGCGCGGGGGAGTGGACCACCGTCGGCGTGCACGACAACGTCGTCGAGGCGTCGTGGCACGCCCTGGTCGACGCGCTGACCTACGCCGTCCGCCATCGCTGACGGGCGGGCTGCACGCGTGGACGCCGAACGGGTCGCCGCCGCGATGGGCCCCCTCCGGACGCTGCTGGACGGCGACGGGGGAGACCTCGAGCTGGTCGACGTCGACGCGACGGGGGAGGTCCGGCTGCGGCTGCTGCTCCGCGACGCCCTGTGCGCCGAGTGCGTCATGCCCCGGGCCCACCTCGAGCAGGTCGCCGCCGACATGCTGCGCCGGTCGCTGCCGGAGCTGCGCGCGGTCACGGTGGAGGACCCGCGGGAGCACTCCCCGGGGGCGGACCCCGCCCACTAGCGTGCGGAGGCGTCCGGACCGCCCGGTCCGGCCCTCACTGGCGAGGAGCGTGCGCGTGGACGTCGAGTCGGCATGGCCGAGGTACCCGGACTACCGCATCGAGCTGGTCCCGATCGAGGGGACGGTGCGGGTCCGGCACGGCGACCTGGTGCTGGCCGAGAGCACGCGCAGCCTGCGGATGGAGGAGACGCGGCACGTCGACCGCATCTACGTCCCCGAGGAGGACGTCGACTGGACCCACTTCACCGTGGCCGAGGGCGCGCACACGATCTGCCCGTTCAAGGGCGTCGCGGACTACTGGGACCTGACCGCGGCCGATCCGGTCGAGTCGACCGTCGTCTGGACCTACCGCGACCCGTTGCCGGAGGTGGCCGGGATCGCGGGCCACGTCTGCTTCTACCAGGACCGGACCCGCATCGAGGTCGAGGAGCGCTGGCCGTCGGACCCGCCGGGGCAGCACCGCACCCGCCGCTTCCCGGCCTGGGGCGACCAGGCGGAGCTGACCCGGCTGATGGACGTCGAGGAGGTCGCTCCCGGCCGGTTCGTCGGCCCGGCGTACGGCCCGACGCCCCGCGACGTCGTGGAGGGCGGGCAGCTGCTCGGTGAGGCCGTCGTGGCCGCCGCGAAGTCCGTGCCGGACAAGCGGGTGGTGTCCGGCTACGTGACGTTCTCCCGCGCCGCCTCGTTCACGAAGCCGGTCGACGTCGGCGTGGAGGTGCTGCGCGACGGCCGGGGCTTCGCCACGGTCGCGGTGCGCATCGACCAGGACGGCACCTTCCGCAGCGGCGGCACCCTGATGCTGGACGCCGGGGCCGAGGACCTCATCCGGCACGACGCGCCGATGCCCGACGTCCCCGGACCCGAGGAGTCCGAGCCCCTCGACATGGGCGTCTCCGGCCGGGACCTGCGCGTGGTCGACGGGGCGTACCGGCCCGATCCGGACCTCGTCGGCCCGCCGGAGATCTCCGTGTGGTGCCGCTTCCGCGACGACCCCGGCCCGCAGTACCTGCACCAGGCGCTGCTGGCGCAGTCCACGACGCACTGGACCATCGCCGCCGCGATGCGCCCGCACCCCGGCTTCGGGGAGGCCCAGGCCCACGTCACCCTCTCCACGGGGGTGCTGTCCACGGCGATCTCGTTCCTCGACGACGTCGACGTCACCCAGTGGCTGCTCTACACGAACGCCGCCGTCTCGGCCGGGCGCGGGCTGGTCCAGGGGGAGGGGCGAGTCCACACCAGGGACGGCCGGCTGGTCGCCACCTACGCGGTGCAGGCGATGGTCCGCGACTTCGCCGTGCGGCCGGCCGAGCTGGGGCTGGACTCCGCCACGGCGATGTGAGCTCAGCCGCGCGGCTGGATCTCGCCCATCGGGCCGAAGCCGTCCACGTCGGGCGCGTCGACGTAGATGATCTGCGGCTGCCGTGCCACCAGGTCCGGGCCGCGCTCGAGGAACGCCCGGAAGTGGTCGGTGCCGACGTGGGCCGCGCCGGCGTCGGCGTCCCGGAAGCCCTCGACGAGCACGTAGGTGTCGGGCTCCTCCACGCTGCGCGACCACTCGAAGAAGAGGTTCCCCTCCTCGGCGCGGCAGGCCTCGGTGAAGTCCCGGACCTCCTCGGGCCAGCTCTCGAGGAACTCCGGTCGCACGGGGAACGTGACGACGATCAGGATCACGGGAGGTCCTCCAGGCGGGTGCGGAGCAGGCAGAACGGGTTGCCCTCGGGGTCGGCGAGCACGTGCCAGGTCTCCTCGCCGGTCTGCCCGACATCGGCCGGCACGGCGCCCAGGGCGAGCAGGCGCTGCAGCTCCGCCTCCTGGTCGCGGTCGGTGGGACTGACGTCGATGTGCAGCCGCGACCTGTTCGGTGCGAGCTCACCGACCGGGCCGAAGACCAGCGTGGGGGCGGGGCCGCCGAAGCCGGCCTCCGCGCCGATCTCGACCGCGCCGTCGTCCTCGCGGCCGAGCACCCGGTAGCCCAGCACCTCCGCCCACCACGCGGCGAGGGCCTCGGGGTCCCGGCAGGCGATGACGATCTCGGACAAGCGGCAGGCCACGAGCTCCGACCGTAGGTGGTGGGCGGCGGCGGCGCGCCCGGGAGCCGGCGGTCAGTAGCCTCGGCGTGTGCGCATCGTCCGCTTCGCCTCGCCCTCGGGCATGTCCTTCGGTGTCCTCGACGGTGACGGTCAGGTCGCCCAGATCGAGGGCCACCCCTTCGGCACCATCTCGTTCACCGGTCAGCGGTTCCCGCAGGCCGACATCCGGCTGCTGTCGCCGATCCTGCCGAGCAAGGTGGTGTGCGTCGGCAAGAACTACGCCGACCACGTGAAGGAGATGAACACCGGGGAGGCGCCGAAGGAGCCGCTGATCTTCCTCAAGCCCTCCACCTCGGTCATCGGCCCCGGCGACGCCATCCGCATCCCGCCGGGCAGCACCAACGTGCACCACGAGGCCGAGCTCGCCGTCGTCATCGGTGCCCGCGGGGCCCGCAACGTCAGCCCCGAGCAGGTCCCGGCCAGCGTCTTCGGCTACACGATCGGCAACGACGTCACCGAGCGGGACATGCAGAGGAGCGACGGGCAGTGGACCCGCGCCAAGGGCTTCGACTCGTTCTGCCCGCTGGGCCCGTGGATCGAGACCGACCTGCCGGGCATCGGCAAGGACCCGGCCGACCTGACGGTCACCTGCACGGTGGACGACGAGCTGCGGCAGAACGGCCGCACCAGCCAGCTGCTGTTCGACGTGCCGACCCTCGTCTCCTACATCTCCCGCGTCATGACCCTGCTGCCGGGCGACGTCGTCCTCACCGGGACGCCGTCGGGCGTCGGCCCGATCGCGCCCGGGCAGCGGGTCGAGGTCTCCGTCGAGGGGCTGGGCACGCTGAGCAACACCGTCTCCGGGGCCGACACCGTCTCCACCGCGGGCGGCGGGCGATGACGTCCCCCGCCACCCCGCCCCCCGCGACCGGCGTCCGCACCCGCTTCTGCCCGTCGCCGACGGGCATGGTGCACGTCGGGCTGCTGCGCACCGCGCTGTTCAACTGGGCGCACGCGCGGCACACCGGCGGCACGTTCGTCTTCCGCATCGAGGACACCGACGCCGCCCGCGACTCCGAGGACTCCTACCGGCACCTGCTGGACTGCCTGCGCTGGCTGGGCCTGGACTGGGACGAGGGCCCCGAGGTCGGCGGTCCGCACGGGCCCTACCGGCAGTCCGAGCGGTCCGACGTCTACCGCGAGGTGGCCGCGGAGCTGCTCGCCGCCGGCCACGCCTACGAGTCCTTCTCCACCAACGAGGAGGTCGACGCGCGGCGGCGGGCGGCCGGGCAGGACCCCAAGCTCGGCTACGACAACGCCGACCGCTCCCTGACCGACGCGCAGAAGGCGGCGTTCCGGGACGAGGGCCGCCAGCCGGTGCTGCGGCTGCGGATGCCCGACGCCGACCTGGTGTGGACCGACCTGGTCCGCGGTGAGGTGCGCTTCGCCGCCGGGTCGGTGCCGGACTTCGTGCTCGTCCGGGGCAACGGCGCGCCGCTCTACCCCTTCGTGAACCCGGTGGACGACGCCCTCATGGGCATCACCGACGTGCTGCGCGGCGAGGACCTGCTGCCCTCGACGCCCCGCCAGCTGGCCCTGTACGCGGCGCTGACCGACATCGGCGTCGCGCAGGGCACCCCGCGCTTCGGCCACCTGCCCTACGTGACCGGCGAGGGCAACAAGAAGCTGTCCAAGCGCGACCCGCAGTCCAACGCCGACGTCTACCGCGAGCGCGGGTTCCTGCCGGAGGGCTTCGCCAACTACCTGGCGCTGCTGGGCTGGGCCATCGCCGACGACCGGGACGTCTTCTCCGTGGCCGAGATGGTCGAGGCCTTCGACGTCACCCGGGTGAGCGCCAACCCGGCCCGCTTCGACCTCAGGAAGGCCGAGGCGATCAACGCCACGCACCTGCGCGCGCTGCCGGCGGAGGAGTTCCTCGCGCAGGTCCGCCCCTTCCTCGCCGGCGCCGGGCTGGTCGCCGACCCGCCCACCGAGGAGCAGGACCGGGTGCTGCGGGCCATCGCCCCGCTGGCCCAGGAGCGGATGATCGTGCTCTCCGACGCCGTCGGGCTGCTCGGGTTCCTCTTCACCGACGAGGTGGAGATCGACCCGGCCGCCGCCGCCAAGCAGCTCGCCGGGGACGACGCCGCGGAGGTGCTCGACGCCGCCACCGCGGCGCTGACCGGCCTGACGGACTGGTCGACCGCCGCCGTCGAGGAGGCCCTGAGGACCGCCCTCGTCGACGGGCTCGGCCGCAAGCCCCGGCAGGCGTTCGGCCCCGTCCGGGTCGCCGTCAGCGGCCGCACGGTCTCCCCGCCGCTCTACGAGTCCATCGAGCTGCTGGGGCGGGAGCGCACGCTCGCCCGGCTCGCCGCGGCGCGGGCGCACGGGGGATGACCTGGGCAGGCGGCCCCGACGGGGCGGACGAGCCCTACACCGGCCCGCCGCCCACGTCGCGCTACGCCGCCCCACCGCGGGTGCCCGGCGCGCTGCCCGGGCTGCACCCGCCGCTGCCCGGGGGCGGTGACCACGGGCCCGTGCCCTGGCCGCTGGGGCCGGTGGCGATGCCGGTCGGGCCGCACACGCCCGGGACCGGGCCGCCGCCGCCCTGGGCGGTGCCCGGCGGGCCCCAGCCCTGGGCGGGGCCACCCGCCGGGCCCGGGCCACACGCCGGGCACGGGTTACAGCCCTGGCCCCGGCCACAGCCCGGGTACGGACCGCCCGGCGGCCCTCCGGCCTGGCAGCCAGCGCCGTGGGGACAGCCACCGCCGTGGGGACAGCCGCCGGCCTGGGGCGCCCCGCCTCCCTGGGGTGCGCCACCGCCCTGGCTGCTGCCCAAGCCGCTGCCGCACGACGTCCCGACGCCGTTCCTCCTCGCCATGCGGTCGCGCACCTGGCGCTGGTGGCGGCCGCTGATCGGACTGCTGGTCTTCGCCGGCGCCTACACGGCGGCGCTCGTCGCGGTGGTCGTCGTCGGCGCCGTCTTCGTCCGCGACTCGGTCGACCTCGAGGGCGTCGACCTCACCGACCCCTGGGTCCTGCTGGTCACCAACCTCAGCCTCGTCGTCGCGATCCCGGTCGTGTGGCTGTGCTGGGTGGCCGGCCACCAGATGCCGATCGGCTCGTCGGCCTCCGTCCTGGCCCGGCCGCGCTGGCACCTGTTCGGCCGCTGGGTGCCCCTGGCGTTGCTGAGCATCGGGGTGGGGCTGGTCCTCCAGCTCGCGCTCGGCGCCGCCCTGGACGACGACGCGCAGGTCTCCGGGCCCACCAGCTCGTTCGCCCTGCTGGTGGTCCTCGTCCTGCTCACCACGCCCCTGCAGTCGGCGGCCGAGGAGTACGTCTTCCGGGGCTACCTCAGCCAGGCCATCGCGGCGTGGGTGGGACGCGAGCGGGCCGGCGCGCTGGTCGCGGCGGTGCTCACCGCGGCGCTGTTCTCGCTGGCGCACCTGCCCGGCGACGTCGTGCTGTTCCTCGACCGGTTCGCCTTCGGCCTCGCCGCCTCGGCCGTGGTGTGGCTGACCGGCGGCCTGGAGGCGGCGATCGTGCTGCACGCGGTCAACAACGTGCTCGTGTTCCTGCTGGCCGGCGCGCTGGGTGAGGGCGTGCAGACCGACACGGTGGTCGGCGGCTGGACCGGGCTGCTGGTCCTCGTCCTCGACGTGCTGGGGATGGCCGCCTACGTGCTGCTCGTCCGGCGGTCGGTCGCCCGCCGCCCGCTCGAGCTGCGCACGCCGGCGCAGGACCTCCGGCCCCTCGCGGCGGCCGGCGCGCCCCGCTGAGGGAGGGGTGCGCGGGCGGCCTCCGGGCGTCGGGTATGGTGGTCACCGCGCCGCGAGGCGTGCACGACCCTTGGGGTATGGGGTAATTGGCAGCCCGACGGTTTCTGGTTCCGTTAGTCTAGGTTCGAGTCCTGGTACCCCAGCGAGAGCGCTGTTCCCCGGAACGGCGCCCTCACGCACCACTGCACGGCCCCGTCGTCTAGCGGCCCAGGACGCCGCCCTCTCACGGCGGTAGCGAGGGTTCGAATCCCTTCGGGGCTACGCGCACGAGAGCCCCCGGCCTCCCGGCCGGGGGCTCTCGCCGTCCCGGGACCCCCGCGGCGGTGCGTGCCGCGGGCATGGCAAAATGGCGCTGCACGGCCCCGTCGTCTAGCGGCCCAGGACGCCGCCCTCTCACGGCGGTAGCGAGGGTTCGAATCCCTTCGGGGCTACGCGCACGAGAGCCCCCGGTCCCCGGACCGGGGGCTCTCGCCGTCCCGGGCGGCCGGACGGGGGCCGGGACAGGCGGCTGACCAGCGACGGGTCTACCGTCGTCCTCCGTCGCCGCCCGGAAGGGGTAGCAGGAGGGCGGGAGCTCAGTGATCCGCACGAGTCGTCGGCTGGCCGACGGCCGGGAGATCGTCTACTACGACACCGACGGGTCGACCGTGGCCCACGATGGCCCCGCCGCCGCTCACGATGCCGTCGACGGACGTGACCTCCCCCCGGTGAGCACGCACTCGCAGCGGCGCTGGGACGCGCTGCAGGGCGAGTGGGTGGTCTACGCCGCGCACCGGCAGACACGGACGTTCCTCCCGCCCGCCGACGAGTGCCCGCTGTGCCCGACCCGGCCCGGCCGCCCGGCGACGGAGGTCCCCGAGGCCGACTACCAGGTCGTCGTCTTCGAGAACCGGTTCCCGTCGCTGGCCACGGCGGTCGACCCCGACGTGCCGCCCACCGCGCCCGGGGCCCCGTACGCGCAGCTGCGGCCGGGCTTCGGCCGGTGCGAGGTGGTCGTCTTCACCAGCGACCACGACCGCGCGCCCGCCGACCTCACCCCGGAGCGCCTGCGCCTGCTGGTCGACGTGTGGGCCGACCGCACCGCGGCCCTGGCCGCCATCGACGGGGTCGAGTACGTCTTCCCCTTCGAGAACCACGGCGAGGAGATCGGGGTGACGCTGGGCCACCCGCACGGGCAGGTCTACGCCTATCCGTTCCTGCCGCCGCGGGCCGAGCGGATCCTGACCTCGATCGAGCGGCACCGTGCCGCGACCGGCGGGGACCTGTTCGCCGAGGTCGTCGCCGCGGAGCGCGGCGGTCCGCGCGTGGTCGCCACCAACGAGCACTGGACGGCGTTCGTGCCGGCCGCCGCCCGGTGGCCCTACGAGCTCCAGCTCTACCCGCACCGGCGGGTGCCGGACCTGCCGGCGCTGACCGGCGACGAGCGGGACGCGCTGGCGAGCGCCCTCAGGGACGCGCTCGGCCGCTTCGCGCACCGCTTCGACGAGCCGATGAACTACATCGCCGCCTGGAACCAGGCGCCGGTCCGGCGCGGGCGGGACGACTGGTGGCTGCACCTGCAGCTGTTCAGCCTGCGGCGCGCCCCGGGGAAGCTGAAGTACCTGGCCGGCTCGGAGTCGGGCATGGGCGCCTTCATCAGCGACACCACCCCGGAGGACGTCGCGCAGCAGCTGCGGGACACGACGTGGTGACCCCCGACGCCGAGCTCGGCGCCGCGGCCCGTGCCGCCTTCGCCACGGCCTTCGACGCCGAGCCCGAGGGCGTATGGGCGGCGCCCGGACGGGTCAACGTCATCGGCGAGCACACCGACTACAACGAGGGCTTCGTGCTGCCCGTGGCGCTGGGGCAGACCACCCGGGCGGCGGTGGCCCGCCGCGCCGACGGCCGGGTCGCGCTGGTCTCGGCGCAGCACCCGGACCAGCGGGTCGAGCTGCCCCTCGCCGATCTGGCACCCGGCAACCCGGGGGGCTGGGCCGGCTACCCGGCCGGCGTGGTGCAGGCGCTGCGCGAGCGCGTCCCGGGCGGGGTGAGCGTGCTGGTCGACGGCGACGTGCCCGCCGGGATGGGGCTGTCGTCGTCGGCGGCGCTGTCGTGCTCGGTGGCGCTCGCGCTGCGCGACCTGGCCGCGCCGGAGCTGGGCCTCGCCGACCTGGTCGACGTCGCCCGCTCCGCCGAGAACGACTTCGTCGGGGCGCCGACGGGCATCCTGGACCAGTCGGCGTCGCTGCTGTGCACCGCCGGGAGCGCGCTGTTCCTCGACACCCGCGACCGCAGCACCGAGCAGGTGCCGCTGGACCTGGCGGCGGCCGGTCTCGTCCTGCTGGTCGTGGACACCGGGACGACGCACAGCCACGCCACCGGCGGCTACGGCGACCGCCGCCGGGAGTGTGCGCTGGCCGCGGAGCGTCTCGGGGTGCCCGCGCTGCGCGACGTCCCCGACGTCGCCGCCCTCGCCCCCCTCGACGACGGCACCGAGGACGGCGCACTGCTGCTGCGCCGCGCCCGGCACGTGGTGACCGAGGACGCCCGCGTGCTGGAGGTCGTGGCGCTGCTGCGCGGGTCCGGCGACCCGCGCGCGATCGGCCCGGTGTTGACCGCCGGCCACGACTCGCTGCGCGACGACTTCCAGATCTCGACGCCGGAGCTGGACGCCTGCGTCGAGGCCGCCCTGGAGGCCGGGGCCGCCGGCGCCCGCATGGTCGGCGGCGGCTTCGGCGGCAGCGCGATCGTGCTGGTCGAGGCGGCGTCCGTCGATCGGGTGACCGACGTGATCACGAGCCGCTTCGGGGCAGAGGGGTTCGGGGCGCCCCGGACCTCCCTCGCCGTGCCGTCCCCGGGCGCCCGCCGGCTCGCCTGAGCCCCCCCGAGACAACGGAGGTCCGCGTGGACGAGCTGCGCCTCGACGCGAACTGGGTCGACTACCTGCTGGTGGCCGCCTACTTCGCCGTCGTCCTGATGATCGGCTACGCCGCGAAACGGCGGGTGTCCGACAGCCTGGACTTCTTCCTGTCCGGCCGGTCGCTGCCCGCCTGGGTCACCGGCCTGGCGTTCGTCTCGGCCAACCTCGGCGCGGTCGAGATCATCGGCATGTCCGCCAACGGCGCCCAGTACGGCATGCCGACGATGCACTACTTCTGGATCGGCGCGGTCCCGGCGATGCTCTTCCTGGGCATCGTCATGATGCCCTTCTACTACGGGTCGAAGGTGCGCAGCGTCCCGGAGTTCATGCGGCGCCGGTTCGGCACCGGGGCGCACCTGGTCAACGCGCTGAGCTTCGCGATCGCCCAGATCCTGATCGCCGGGATCAACCTGTTCCTGCTGGCCAAGATCGTCGAGCTGCTGCTGGGCTGGCCCCTGTGGCTGGCCCTGATCGTGGCCGCCGCCGTCGTCCTCAGCTACATCACCTTCGGCGGTCTGTCCGCGGCGATCTACAACGAGGTGCTGCAGTTCTTCGTCATCGTGGCCGCGCTGCTGCCGCTGACGCTCATCGGCCTGCACAAGGTCGGCGGCGTCGACGGGCTGATCGACAAGGTGAGCGCCGCCGACGACGAGCAGCTGAGGTCCTGGCCCGGCACCCAGCTGTCCACCTTCGACAACCCGGTGCTGTCGGTCATCGGCATCGTCTTCGGCCTCGGCTTCGTGCTCTCGTTCGGCTACTGGACGACGAACTTCGTCGAGGTGCAGCGGGCGATGGCGACCAAGTCGATGTCGGCGGCGCGGAGCACCCCGATCATCGGCGCCTTCCCCAAGATGTTCGTGCCGTTCATCGTGGTGGTCCCGGGCATGATCGCCGGCGTCCTCGTCCAGGACGTGATCGACGCGAAGGCCGCCCAGGACCCCGAGTTCGAGTACAACAACGCCATCCTCGGCCTCATCGCCGACACGCTGCCCAACGGCCTGCTGGGCATCGCGATCGCCGGCCTGCTCGCCGCCTTCATGGCCGGCATGGCGGCCAACATCTCGGCCTTCAACACGGTCTTCAGCTACGACCTGTGGCAGCAGTACGTGAAGAAGGACCGGCCGGACGGCTACTACCTGAAGGTCGGCCGGTGGGCGACGGTCGGCGCCACGGTCACCGCCATCGGGACGGCGATCATCGCCTCGGGCTACCAGAACCTGATGGACTACCTGCAGACGCTGTTCGGGTTCTTCAACGCCCCCCTGTTCGCCACGTTCATCCTCGGCATGTTCTGGAAGCGGATGACGCCGACCGCGGGCTGGGCCGGCCTGGTGTCGGGCACGCTCGCCGCGGTGCTCGTGGCGCTGTTCAGCGAGGACGCGTTCGGGACGGCCTCGCTGGGCGTGATCCCGCTCGGCGGCCAGGGCGCGAGCTTCATCGCCGCCAGCGCGGCGTTCGTCGTCGACATCCTGGTGAGCGTCGCGGTCACGATGGTGACCCGGCCCAAGCCGGTCCACGAGCTCGCCGGGCTGGTCTACAGCGAGACGCCCAAGGAGGTGCGCACCGATCCCGACGCGCACCGGCTGCCCTGGTACCAGTCGCCGGTGCCGCTGGCCGGCATCGCCCTGGTCATGGTCATCGCCCTCAACGTCATCTTCCGATGAGCACCCAGGAGCCCCCGATGAGCAGTCCCGGCACCGGCACCGGCGACCCGTCCGCGCGCAAGCACTCCGCGGGAGCCTTCGACGTCCGCAACGTCATCGCCGCGCTGATCGGCTTCTACGGCGTCGTCCTGACCGTCTACGGCCTGGTCGACTCGGGCGAGGCCCACGACAAGACGGGCGGCGTCGACGCCAACCTGTGGTCGGGGATCGCGATGATCGTCGTCGCCGCGGGGTTCGCGCTGTGGTCGCGGCTGCGGCCGATCGTCGTCGACCCGACGCCCACGGCGGGCGAGGGTGTCGACGACGGCTCGGGCACGGCGGCCGGCCACTAGGCCGGCAGGACCGTCACCGGCACCCGCTGGACCAGGTTGTTGGCCATGCCCTGCCGGTTCCACTCCTGCTCCAGCGGCTGGGTGTCCCCGGCCTCGTCGGTGGCGCGGGCGAGGAGCTCGCAGCGCCCCGGCGACGCGGTCCAGTCGGCCGTCCACGCCCGCCAGGCGTACGGGTGCGCCGGGTCGGCCGGAGCGAGCTCGGCGTCGGTCCACGCACGGCCGCCGTCGGTGCTCACCTCCACGCGGGCGACCGGCGCCCGGCCCGACCAGGCACGGCCGCACAGCCGGACGGGGCCGGCGCGCAGGAAGCGTTCCCGCGTCATGAAGTCCGGCCAGCCGGGCGGGGCGACCAGGGCGCGCGGACGGATCCGCTCGACCGGCGTCCCGGGGTCGCCGGGGTCGGTCTTCAGCCGGTAGGCGACGGCGTTCTGGAAGCCCTCGAAGGGCTCCTCCAGGACCTCGATCCGGGTCAGCCACTTCACCTGCGCCATGCCGTACCACCCGGGCACCACCAGCCGGACCGGAGCACCGTGCTGCGGGGGGAGGGGCGACCCGCCCATCTCCCACGCGAGCAGGACGTCGGGGCGCAGGGCCTCGGCGAGCGGCAGCGCGCGGGCGTAGTCCTGTTCCACGCCGCGCTCCACGCCGTGGTCGGAGCCGGTGAAGACGACGTCGACCGCGCCGGGGGAGACCCCGGCCTCGCCCAGCAGCGCGGCCAGCGGGGTGCCCGTCCACGTCGCCGTGCCCACGGCCTCGAGCAGCCAGGGCTGGCTGACCGGCCGCGGCTCCAGCCGGGCCCGGCCGTTGCCGGCGCACTCCAGCGTGACCCGGGTGCTCAGCGCAGGCCGGGCCCGCAGGGCGGTGAGGTCCAGGGTGAGCGGCCGGTCGACGGCGCCCGTGACCTCCAGGCGCCAGCCGTCGGCGTCGACCGCGGGGATGTCGTAGTGCGTGAGCACGTAGTGCAGGCCCGGCGGCGTGACGTCGTAGCGGAGTGCCTCCAGCGGCAGCCCGTGGTTGCGGGTCGCCAGGGCCAGCTCGTCGAGGCCGATGCCCTCGCCGGGCTCGGCGATGCGGGCACGGCTGCGTGTCCCGGTGTCGGTCATGCGGCGTGTGTACGCCCGCTGCCCCGGGACGGGAAGGGGAGTTGGTCGCCGGCCGGGTCGGCTCTGCGGCGGGTCAGCGCGCG
This sequence comes from Trujillonella endophytica, assembly GCF_019799905.1. Lineage (GTDB taxonomy): Bacteria > Actinomycetota > Actinomycetes > Mycobacteriales > Geodermatophilaceae > Trujillonella > Trujillonella endophyticus_A. The sequence goes on from NZ_JABGCI010000001.1 coordinate 1,289,195, forward strand.
GCGCGGCCGATCGCGCCGGCGGCCTCGAGGACCGCGCTGACGACCTCGGCGGCGGGCCGCCGGCCCAGCCGCTCGACCGGTCCGCTGATCGACACCGCGCCGAGGACGCCGCCAGTGGCGTCGCGCACGGGGGCCGACAACGACGCGACGCCCGGCTCGCGCTCGGCGACGCTGTGCGCCCAGCCGCGCCGGCGGACGTCGAGCAGCGTGCGCGCGGTGAAGCTGGCCGACGGCAGCAGCGGCGTCACCTCCTCGACGGGGGCGAAGGCCAGCAGCGCGTGCGCGGCCGACCCGGCCGTCATGGGGAGGCGGGCGCCGACCGGCACGGTGTCGCGCAGGCCGTGCGCGCGCTCGGCGGCCGCGATGCACACGCGCGAGGCGCCGTCGCGCACGTAGAACTGCGCGCTCTCGCCGCTGGTGTCGCGCAGCGAGACGAGGTGCCGGCCGGCCACGTCGCCCAGGTCGGCGCCGCTGCGGCCGAGCTCGGCCAGCCCGGGGCCCGGGGTCCAGGCCCCCGCGGGGGTGCGGCGGACCAGCCGGTGTCCCTCGAGGGCGACCGCCAGCCGGTGCGCGGTGGCCCGGGGCAGTCCGGTCCGCGCGACCAGCTCGGCGAGGGTGGCCGGTTCGTCGGCCACCGCGCGGAGGATCGCGACGGCTTTGTCCAGCACGGCAACGGGGTTAGGCTGTCCCACACAGCAATACTTGCATCCCACTGCGTGAGAATCCAGCGGGAGGCGGCCCCGAGCCGCCGTCCCGAGCCCCACCGGGAGAGGAACACCCGTGCCGAAGACCCTGGCCGAGAAGGTCTACGAAGCCCACGTCGTGCGCAGCACCGAGGGCGAGCCCGACCTGCTCTACATCGACCTGCACCTCGTGCACGAGGTCACCAGCCCCCAGGCGTTCGACGGGCTGCGGGCCGCCGGGCGCCGGGTGCGCCGTCCCGACCTCACGATGGCCACCGAGGACCACAACGTCCCCACCCTCGACATCCTCGCGCCGATCGCCGACCCGGTGAGCCGCGCGCAGGTCGACGCGCTGCGCCGCAACACCGCCGAGTTCGGCATCCGGCTGGCCCCGATGGGCGACCGCGACCAGGGCATCGTGCACGTCATCGGCCCGCAGCTCGGGCTGACCCAGCCGGGCATGACGATCGTCTGCGGCGACAGCCACACCTCCACCCACGGCGCCTTCGGGGCCCTGGCCTTCGGCATCGGCACCAGCGAGGTCGAGCACGTGCTCGCCACCCAGACGCTGCCGCAGTACCGGCCCAAGCAGATGGCGGTCACCGTCGACGGCGAGCTGCCCCCGGGGGTCAGCGCCAAGGACGTCATCCTCGCCGTCATCGCCCAGATCGGGACCGGCGGCGGGCAGGGCCACGTCATCCAGTACCGCGGCAGCGCCATCGAGAAGCTGTCGATGGAGGCGCGGATGACCATCTGCAACATGTCGATCGAGGCCGGCGCCAAGGCCGGGCTGATCGCCCCCGACCGGACGACCTTCGACTTCCTGGAGGCCAAGCCGCACGCCCCGCAGGGCGCCGACTGGGACGCCGCGGTCGAGTACTGGTCCACCCTGCGCACCGACGAGGGCGCCGTCTTCGACCGCGAGGTCGTCCTCGACGCCGCCTCGCTGACGCCGTTCGTCACCTGGGGGACCAACCCCGGCCAGGGTCTGCCGATCGCCGAGCGGGTGCCCGACCCGGCCGACTTCGCCGACGAGAACGAGCGCCGCGACGTCGAGGGCGCGCTGGCCTACATGGGCCTGACCCCCGGCACGCCGCTGCGCGAGATCCCGGTCGACACCGTCTTCCTCGGCTCCTGCACCAACGGCCGGATCGAGGACCTCCGGGTCGCCGCCGAGCTGCTGAAGGGCCGGCGGATCGACGCCGACACCCGCATGCTCGTCGTCCCCGGCTCGGTCGGCGTCAAGGCGCAGGCCGAGGCCGAGGGCCTGGACCGGGTCTTCATCGAGGCCGGGGCCGAGTGGCGCGGCGCCGGGTGCTCGATGTGCCTGGGCATGAACCCCGACCAGCTGGCGCCGGGGGAGCGGTCGGCCTCCACCAGCAACCGCAACTTCCAGGGCCGGCAGGGCAAGGGCGGGCGCACCCACCTGGTGTCGCCGGCGGTCGCGGCCGCCACCGCGCTCACCGGCCACCTGGCCGCGCCCGCCGACCTGACCCCCGTCGACGCCTGACCGCTGGAGCCCTCGACATGGACGCCTTCACCACCCACACCGGCACCGTCGCCCCGCTGCGCCGCAGCAACGTCGACACCGACCAGATCATCCCGGCCGTCTACCTGAAGCGGGTCACCCGCTCCGGGTTCGAGGACGGGCTGTTCGAGGCCTGGCGCACCAACGAGCCGGACTTCGTGCTCAACCAGCCGCAGTACCAGGGCGCCTCGGTGCTCGTGGCCGGCCCCGACTTCGGCACCGGCTCCTCCCGAGAGCACGCCGTCTGGGCACTCATGGACGGCGGGTTCCGCGCGGTGATCAGCTCGCGGTTCGCCGACATCTTCCGCAACAACTCGACCAAGTCCGGGCTGCTGACCGTGCTGCTGCCCCAGGAGGAGGTCGAGGCCCTCTGGGCGGCCAGCGAGGCCGACCCGACGACGCAGGTCACCGTCGACCTGCAGGCCAACGAGGTCCGCTGGAACGAGCGCGTCGTCCCGTTCCACATCGACGAGTACACCCGCTGGCGGCTCCTGGAGGGGCTCGACGACGTCGGCCTCACCGAGCGGCACCTGGCCGACATCGAGGCCTACGAGGCGGCCCGCCCCGCCTGGAAGCCCGCGGCGCTGCCGGCCCTCCCCGCCTAGCGGACAGCGGCTCCCGGCCCCGGCGTCCCGACGTGGACGCCGGGGCCGCCGGCCGCGTCGGGGTCGGGGGCGAAGTCGCGGTAGTAGTCGGCCAGCAGCGCCCCCGGGCTCCCGCCCAGGACCCAGGTGCTGCCCTTGGCCGCCGGCGGCCACAGCGCTCCCGCCAGGCCGGCCCAGCGGACCCCCAGCGCCATGAGCATCGAGGGGATCGCGCCGCCCTGGCTGCACACCACGGTGACCCCGGGCGCCGGGCGCGGCTCGAGGAACCGCTCGACCACCGCCAGCCCCGCCTGCGGGTCGGCGGTGAACTCCTCCTCGCCGACCTCCGGCAGCGGCTGCACCGGCAGCCCGAGCGCGTCGGCCAGCGGCTCGACGGTCTCCCGGCACCGGGTCCGCTCCGCCGAGAGCACCGCCGTCGGCGCGAACAGCGGCAGCACCGCGGCCAGCCGGCGGGCCTGCCTGCGGCCCTTGCCGTCCAGGGGGCGCAGGTCGTCGTCGCCGTCCCAGTCCGACCGGCTGCCGGCCTTCGCGTGGCGCACCAGCAGCAGCGTCGGCGACCGCGGGACGTCGGTGCGCGCGAGGTCGGCCAGCACCACGCGGTCGTGGTCGTGGGTGACCAGCGCGGTGGCCTCGGGCAGGGGCAGCCAGCGCAGCTCGTCGGTCTCGTCGCCGGGCGCGAACTCCCCGCCGACGGCCTCCATCAGCCAGTAGTCGACCTGCTTGGTGCCGGCCTCGACCGCGTACCGGGTGCGCAGGCTCCGCCGGCCCACGACGACGGACAGGCCGGTCTCCTCGAGCACCTCGCGGACGGCGGTCTCGACCAGCGCCTCGCCGTCGTCGTGCTTGCCCTTGGGCAGCGACCAGTCGTCGTAGCGGGGGCGGTGCACCACCGCGGTCTCGACGTCCCCGTCGGGGGTCCGTCGCCAGACCGCACCGCCGGCAGCCGCGACCACGCCGTCGGACGCCACCTCAGCCGACCTGCTCGGCGACGGTGGCCACCAGCGCGGCCTGGTGGTCGCGGCCCTCGCGGCGGGTCCACCGGGCGTCCGCGCCGAGTTCCCAGCAGCGCACGTCGTCGGCCATGGCCGAGTCGAACATGGCCTGCATCTGCCGCTGGGCGCCCTCCTCGGAGACCCGCAGCATGACCTCGACCCGCCGGTCGAGGTTGCGGTGCATGAGGTCGGCGCTGCCGATCCACCACTCGCCCTCGCCGCCGTTGCGGAAGTGGAAGACGCGGGAGTGCTCGAGGAAGCGGCCCACGATCGAGCGCACCCGGATGTTCTCCGACAGCCCGGGGACGCCGGGGCGCAGCGCGCAGATGCCCCGGACGAACAGCTCCACCGGCACCCCGGCGCAGGAGGCGTCGTAGAGCGCGTCGATGACCTTCTCGTCGACCAGCGAGTTCACCTTGAACCGGATGCCGCCCGGCCGGCCCTCGGCCACGTGCCGGGCCTCGCGGCGGATCTTCTCCAGCAGGCCGGCGCGGACGCCGTGGGGGGCGACCATGAGCTGGCGGTACGCCGTCTGCCGGGAGTAGCCGGTCAGGGTGTTGAACAGGTCGGTCAGGTCGGCGCCCACGCGCGGGTCGGCGGTGAGGATGCCGAGGTCCTCGTAGATCCGCGCCGTCTTCGGGTTGTAGTTGCCGGTGCCGATGTGGCAGTACCGGCGGATCACGCCGCCCTCGCGGCGGACGACGAGCGCCGTCTTGCAGTGCGTCTTGAGCCCCACGAGCCCGTAGACCACGTGGCAGCCGGCCCGCTCCAGCTCGCGGGCCCAGCTGATGTTGGCCTCCTCGTCGAAGCGCGCCTTGATCTCGACGAGGACGACGACCTGCTTGCCCGAGGCCGCCGCCTCGATCAGCGCGTTGACGATCGGCGAGTCACCGGAGGTCCGGTACAGCGTCTGCTTGATCGCCAGCACGTTCGGGTCGGCGGCCGCCTGCTCGATGAAGCGCTGCACGCTCGTGGCGAACGAGTGGTAGGGGTGGTGCACCAGCACGTCGCCCTCGCGCAGGGTCGCGAACACGCTCATGGGCGTCTCGCCCTCGGACAGGCGCGGGTGCGTCGTCGGCACGAACGGCTCGTCCTTGAGCTCGGGCCGGTCGAGGTCGTAGAGGGCCATGAGCGACCCGAGGTCCAGCAGCCCCGGCACGGTGACGACGTCCTGCGGGCTGACCTCGAGCTCGGACACCAGGACGTCGAGGATCCGCGGGTCCATCGTCTCGTGGACCTCCAGCCGCACCGCGGGGCCGAACCGGCGGCGGGCCAGCTCGCGCTCCAGCGCCTGCAGCAGGTCCTCGTCGCGGTCCTCCTCGACCTCCAGGTCGGCGTTGCGGGTGACCCGGAACAGGTGGTGGTCGAGCACGTCCAGACCCGGGAACAGCTGCGGCAGGTGCGCCGCGATGAGGTCCTCCAGCGGGAGGAAGGTCGCCGTCTGGTCGGCCACGCCCACCTGGACGAACCGCGGCACGTTGTTGGGGACCTTGAGGCGGGCGAACTTCGGGGCGCCGGTGTCGGGGTCGCGGACGGAGACGGCGAGGTTCAGCGACAGCCCGCTGATGTAGGGGAAGGGGTGCGCCGGGTCGACGGCCAGCGGGGTGAGCACGGGGAACACCTGGTCGCGGAAGTACTCCCGCAGCCGCAGCGCGTCGGCGTCGCCCAGGTCGTCCCAGTGCACGATGCGGATGCCGGCCGCCTCGAGCAGCGGCCGGACGTCGCCGGCGAAGCACTGGGCGTGCCGGTGCACCAGCTCCTGGGTGCGCTCGGTGACCCGGGCCAGCTGCTCGCGGATCGTGAGCCCGTCGGGGGAGCGGACCGTCAGGCCCGTGCTCTGCCGCCGCTTCAGACCGGCGATGCGGACCATGTAGAACTCGTCGAGGTTGCTCGCGAAGATGGCCAGGAACTTGGCCCGCTCCAGCAGCGGCTGACCGTCGTCCTCGGCGAGGTCGAGCACCCGCGCGTTGAAGTCCAGCCAGGACAGCTCCCGGTTGAGGAAGCGGTCCGACGGCAGTTCGGTGCGGAGGGCGGGGGTCTCGGAGGTCGCAGAGGTTGTCGTGTCGGCCACGGCGTCATCGTGCCGCAGGTTGGTGAACGGCGAGCGACGGGGAAGGGGTCCCCCCAGCTCAGCCGCGGGGCGCCGGTGAGGGCAGGCGCGGCAGCAGCGCCGCGGTGTGGCGGCCGATCCCCAGGAGGACCGCGGCGGCGAGGTCGTCCGGGGTGTCGACGTCGCGACGCAGCCCCGGCCGCTCGCCGGTCAACGGGAGTGCGCCCGCGGCCGCGTGCACCGCCGCCGACCCCGGCCCGAAGCGGGGGGCGAGGTCGCCGTCGCGCGCGGTCAGGAGCGTCGTGCCGGTGCCGGCGGCGTCGGCCACCAGGGCCCGGGGGTGTCCGCCGGCCGCCCGGAGCGCGGCACCGAGCTCGGCCGGGCGCAGCGCCGGCAGGTCGGAGGACAGCGCCGCCACCGCCGTCGTCCGGACCGCCAGGGCGCCGTGGACGAGGGCGGCGTTCAGGCCGCGGTCGGGCTCGTCGGGCACGGTCCGCGCACCGAGCCCGGTGACCACCGCCGCGGCGCGGGGGTCGTCGGTGACCACCACGACGTCGGCCACGACCGTGTCGCCGTCGGCGGCGGCGAGAGCGGCGGTGACCGTGTCGGCCAGCAGCGCGAGGACCAGGTCGGCGTGCAGGTCCCCGTCGGGCGCGGTGAGGGGGGACAGTCGCGTCTTGGCGACGGCCAGCCGCTTGGCCGGGACGACGACGGACCACTCCACGGCCACAATGTGAGCACATCGGCCCGTCCGGCAGCGGCGCGCACGAGGACCCGGTGGGCCCGCGGCCCGACGGCAGGGTCGATCATGGTGCGGATCACAGCGAGCGAGAGGGGTGCCGTGACCCAGGAGACGTCCCCGGAGGCGGTGGGCGAGCAGGGGCGCCGGCCGTCGAAGTGGCAGACCCGCAGGCCCATCCCGTGGTCGATCTGGATGGCGGTCGTGGTGATCTACCCGACGGCGTCGCTGCTGTTCCGGCTCCGCTACCGGCACGGGGACCGGCTCCCGCCCCGCGGCGGGGTGCTGCTGGTGGCCAACCACGTCTCGGTCCTGGACCCGCTGGCCTGCGCCCGCCTCGTCTGGGACAACGGCCGCGTCCCGCACTTCCTCGCCAAGCAGGCGGTGTTCAAGGGCCTCGCGGGCACGATCCTGCGGCACGCCGGGCAGATCCCCGTCGCCCGGGACGCCACGGACGCCACCGGCTCCCTGGCCGCGGCACGGGCCGACCTCCGGGCGGGCAACCTCGTGGTCATCTACCCGGAGGGCTCGGTCACCCGCGATCCCGACTGGTGGCCGATGCAGGCGCGGACCGGCGTCGCCCGGCTGGCGCTGACCACCGACGCGGCGGTCGTCCCGGTGGCCCAGTGGGGGCCGCAGGAGGTGCACGACTACCACGCCAAGAAGCTGCACCTGCGCCCGCGCCGGCCGACGGACTACCTCGTCGGCGAGCCCGTCGACCTCGACGGGCTGCGCGCGGAGGTGCGCGCCGGCCGCGCCCTGACGCCCGACCTGCTGCGGCAGACCACCGACCTCATCATGGGCCGGGTGCGTGACCAGTTGGCCGAGCTGCGCGGCGAGCCCGCACCCGCCGGTTTCGCCCCGCGCCCGGGTCGCCGGCTGCCCGGCGACCTGCCCGGGACCGCTGCGTGACGGGGACCGGCCGTGTCCGGGCCGCCGTCCTGGGCGCCGGGTCCTGGGGGACGACGTTCGCCAAGGTGCTCGCCGACGCCGGCTGCTCGGTGACCCTGCACGCCCGCCGGCCGGAGCTCGCCGCGTCCATCACGGCCGACGGGGAGAACGCCGACTACCTGCCGGGTGTGCGGCTGCCCGACGCACTGCGGGCGACGACCGACGCGGCCGAGGCGCTCGAGGGCGCCGACATCGTGGTGCTGGCGGTGCCGTCGCAGTCGTTGCGGGAGAACCTGACCGCCTGGACGCCGCTGCTCCCGCCCGACGCCAGCCTGCTCTCCCTGATGAAGGGCATCGAGCTGGGCACGACCAAGCGGATGAGCGAGGTCATCTGCGAGGTCACCGGCGCCGGACCCGACCGGGTCGCGGTGCTGTCGGGGCCGAACCTCGCCCGCGAGATCGCCGAGCAGCAGCCGGCCGCCACCGTCATCGCCTGCCCCGACCACGACCGCGCCACGGCGATCCAGGCGGCCTGCCTGACCCCGTACTTCCGCCCGTACACCAACACGGACATGGTCGGCTGCGAGCTGGGCGGGGCGGTGAAGAACGTCATCGCGCTGGCCTGCGGCGTGGCCGAGGGCATGGGCTTCGGGGACAACACCCGCGCCTCGCTCATCACCCGCGGCCTGGCCGAGACCGCGCGGCTCGGCGCGGCCCTGGGCGGGGAACTCACCACGTTCGCGGGGCTGGCGGGCCTCGGCGACCTCGTGGCCACCTGCAGCTCGCCGCTGTCCCGCAACCGCACCTTCGGCGAGAAGCTGGGCCGGGGCATGTCGCTGGAGGAGGTCCAGGCCAGCACCCGGCAGACCGCCGAGGGCGTCAAGAGCTGCCGGCCGGTCCTCGACCTCGGGCACGCCCACGGGGTGGACATGCCGATCACCGAGGCCGTCGTCCGGGTCTGCCACGAGGGCGTCACCGCCGCGCAGATGGTCAAGGAGATCATGTCCCGGGAAGCGAAGCACGAGTGAGCGGGGCGACCAGGGAGGCCGAGCACGAGTGAGTGGTCCCTCCGGGGAGTGGGGCGACGGCACGCGGTCGGTGCGCGCGGGGGAGGACCCGGCGGTCCCCGGTGCCCCGCTGCGGCCCTCACCGGTCTTCGCCGCGCCCTTCCACCTCGCCGACTCCCCACCGCGCGCCGGCGGGGCCGACGCCTACGCCCGCACCGAGCACCCGACGCTGCGCGTCCTGGAGACCGCGCTCGGGGAGCTCGACGGCGGCCGGTGCCTGTCCTTCGCGACCGGGATGGCGGCGATCAGCGCCGCCGTCCTGGCGGTGACCGCCGCGGGCGACCGGGTGGTCCTGCCCTCGGACGGCTACTACGCCACGCGCCTGCTCGGCCGCGAGGAGCTCGACCGCTTCGGGCTGCGGGTCGAGTACGTGCCCACGACGGCCATCGAGGCGCTCGCCGCGGGCGGGGGGCTCGACGGCGCCCGGCTGGTGCTGCTGGAGACGCCGAGCAACCCCACGCTCGACGTCTGCGACATCGCGGCGGTGGCCCGCGCCACCCGGGCCGCCGGGGTGCTCCTCGCCGTCGACAACACGACCGCCACCCCGCTCGGGCAGCGCCCGCTGGCCCTGGGCGCGGACATGACCGTCGGCTCGGACACCAAGGCGCTCACCGGGCACAGCGACCTGCTGCTCGGGCACGTCAGCACCGGCGACGACGCGGTGTACGACCGGCTCAAGGGCTGGCGCGACCGCACCGGTGGGACCCCCGGTCCCTTCGAGGCGTGGCTCGGCCACCGCTCGATGGCCACGCTGGACCTGCGGCTGGCCCGCCAGGCGGAGAACGCCCGGGCCGTCGCCGAGCTCCTCGCCGCCCACCCGGGCGTGACCGGCGTCCGCTGGCCGTGGCTGGCCGGGGACCCGTCGGCGGAGCTCGCCGCCCGCCAGATGCTCCGCCCGAACGGCGTCGTCTCGGCGGTGCTGCCCGACGAGGCGGCGGTCGCCCGCCTGGTGGCCGCCGGCCGGCTGTGGGCCGCGGCGACCAGCTTCGGCGGCCTGCACAGCACGGTGGACCGCCGGGCCCAGTGGGGTGGCGACGACGTGCCGGCCGGCTTCGTGCGGTTCTCCTGCGGCATCGAGGACACCGCCGACGTGGTGGCCGACCTGGCCGCCGGACTGGATTCCGCGCTGGACCCGGCGCACGGTGGTCCGGCCCTCGGGGGGCTCCGCTGAGCCGGACGACGCTCGACCGGGTCCTCGGCGCCGGCGAGGTGCTGCGCCTCGGACGGGACAGCCCGTACCACGCGCTGGCCTGGCAGCCCGGCGAGCCGCACCGGGTGCGCCGCGAGCTGGTCGGCGCCTCCTGGGAGCCGCCGCGCACCGGGGTCGAGGCGCTCGCCTGCCTCGCCCACGTCACCGACATGCAGCTGGCCGACGTCTGCTCGCCGGCGCGGTTCGAGTTCTTCAACCGGTTCGCCGCCGACCCGCGGATGGCGGCCCTGGTGCCGATGCAGCGGCCGCAGGAGGCGCTGACCGCGCACGCGATCGACGCGCTGGTGCGCACGCTCAACGCCGTCCGGGGCGCTCCCCGCACCGGGCACCCGCTGCAGGTGGTGGTGACCACCGGCGACGCGATCGACAACGCCCAGTGGAACGAGCTGTCGCTGTGGCTGGACCTGCTCGCCGGGGGCGTCGTGTACCCCGGCGCCGGGCTGACCGCCTACGACGGCGTGCAGGCCGCCGGCTGGCCGCACGACCTGTTCTGGCGGCCCGACGTCGACGGCGAGCCCGACCTGTTCCGCGACCGGCACGGCTTCCCGCACCGGCCGGGTCTGCTGGAGGCGGCCTTCGCCGGCTTCACCGCGGAGGGCCTGCGGCTGCCGTGGCTGGGCTGCCACGGCAACCACGAGGCGCTGATCCAGGGCGTCGGCGTGCCGACGCCCGCGCTGCAGCAGTACCTGCTCGCCGACCAGAAGCCCGTGGAGATCGCGCCGGACCTGCCGCTGGAGGACGCCGTCCGGCTCTTCACGCACACCTCGGAGGTCTTCACCACCGCGCCGTCGCGGACGGTCACGCCGCTGGCCGACCGGCGCATCGTCGACCGGCGCTCGTTCGTGGCCGCGCACCTGTCGGACCCGGGGACGCCGGAGGGGCACGGCTTCACCGCCGACAACTACCGGGACGGGACGGCGTACTACGCGTGGGACGGCCTGCCCGGCGTCCGCGTCATCTGCCTCGACACCACCCGGGTGACCGGGGGCAGCGCCGGTTCGGTGGACGCCGTCCAGGCCGCCTGGCTGGTCGACCGGCTGCGCGAGGTCTCCTCGTCGTACCTGGAGCCCGACGGCACCCGCGTCGGCACCGCCAACGCCGACCGGCTGGTGGTCCTGCTGTCCCACCACGGGTCCACGACGCTGACCCGCTCGGAGGCCGTCCGCGCCCGCCCGGCCGGCGAGCGGGGGGTCCTCGGCGGCCCGGACCTGGTCGACCTGCTGCACCGCTTCGGCAACGTCGTCCTGTGGCTCAACGGGCACACCCACGTGAGCGAGGTCCGGCCCTGGCCCGCGCCCGGGCGGCCCGGCCGCGGGTTCTGGGAGGTCACCACCTGCGCGGTGGTCGACTGGCCCGGCCAGGCCCGCCTGGTGGAGTTCCTGGACAACGGCGACGGCACGCTGTCGCTGGTCTGCACGATGCTCGACCACGACAGCCCCGCGCGCCCGCCGGAGGCGCTCGACCCGGCCGCCCGTGACCCCCGGGCGCTGGCCTCGCTGCACCGCGAGCTGGCGGCCAACGTGCCGTGGGCGGGGCTGGGCTCCGGGCTGGCGGGGGGCCCGCAGGACCGCAACGTCGAGCTCGTCGTGCGCGACCCCCGCCGGGGCGACTGAGCGTCAGGCGGGTGTGCGGCCCTTCCGGCGGCGGGCCGCCTGGGCCGTGAGCCAGAGGCTGACGGCCCAGTAGTAGACGACGTAGCCCAGCGACGCGGCGACCACGAGCGGGTGCGGGTCCGGGTACTGCACCAGCAGCACGACGTAGGTGAGCGCCCACACGGCCGACAGGGCCAGGCTCAGCGTCCGCAGCGCCCCGCTGCGCGAGGGGTAGAGGAAGCGGATCGGCACGAACACCAGGACCGAGAAGACGACGAGGGACACCGCGAGGGCCGGCTCGCTCGCGTCCAGCACGATCGCGTAGAAGGCGACGACGTTCCAGTAGCTCGGGAAGCCCAGGAACGTGTGGTCCTCGGTCTTCGCGTCGACCCGGCAGAACTGGTAGCAGGAGGCCAGCAGCGGCAGGGCCGCCAGCAGCCAGCCGGGCAGCCCGTCGGGGAGGTGCCCGGTCGTCCACAGCAGCACGACCGGGGCGAAGACGTAGGTCAGGTAGTCGACGATGTTGTCCAGCAGCGCGCCGTCGAACCAGGGGATCGTCTGCTTGACCCGCGCGCGCCGGGCCAGCATCCCGTCGGTGCCGTCGATGAACAGCGCCGCCAGCCCGAGCCAGAGCGCGGCCTCGACGTCGCCGTCGATCGCCGCGATCACGATGAGGAAGGCGAGCACCGTGCCCAGCGCGGTGTACAGGTGGACGGCGGCACCGGCCAGCCGGAGGGCCGGCGGGACGGCCACGGCCGCAGCCGTCGGGCCCGGGGCGGCCGGAGGCGCGTGGCCCGTCGGCGGGGCGGGGTCCTGGGGCATCGGCGACGAGGTTCCCACACCGCCGGCGCCGCAGCCGTCCGGGCGAGCCCGGGGGGCTCGACTAGGGTCGCTGCCGATGAGCGGACAGGCACGGAAGCTGCGCGTCGCGGTGGTGTTCGGCGGGCGGAGCGCCGAGCACTCCATCTCCTGCGTCTCGGCGGGGAGCGTGCTCGCGGCCCTGGATCCGGGCCGCTACGACGTCGTCCCCGTGGGGATCGCCCGCGACGGCCGGTGGGTGCTGCCCGATCCGGACCAGCGGTTCGCGATCGCCGGCGGCGCGCTGCCCGAGGTCACCGGCGGGACGGCGGTCTCCCTGGTCGGCGACCCGGCCGGTCGCGGGCTGGCGGTGCTGGACGCGACGGCGGCGATCGGGCCCGCGCTGACCGAGGTCGACGTCGTCTTCCCCGTGCTGCACGGCGCCTACGGCGAGGACGGCACCGTCCAGGGGCTGCTGGAGATGAGCGGCCTGCCCTACGTCGGGTCCGGCGTCTTCGCCAGCGCCGCGTCGATGGACAAGGAGTTCACCAAGAAGCTCCTGGCCGCCGCCGGCCTCCTGCAGGGCGACCACGTCGTCCTCCGCGACGCCTCCGGCGCGCTGTGCCCGGACCCCGCGGTGCTCGACGAGGCGGCCCGGGAGCGGCTCGGCCTGCCGGTCTTCGTCAAGCCCTCCCGCGCCGGCTCCAGCATCGGCATCACCAAGGTCACCGACTGGGCGCAGTTCCCCGAGGCCGTGGCCACCGCCGCCGCCGTCGACCGCAAGGTCGTCGTCGAGGCCGCCGTGCCCGGCCGCGAGATCGAGTGCGGCGTGCTGGCCGGCCCCGACGGCGGCCCGCCCGAGGCGAGCCTCCCCGCCGAGATCCGGCTGAAGCCCGGCACCGACTGGTACGACTTCGACGCCAAGTACCTCGACGACGCCGTCGAGTTCGACGTGCCCGCCGACCTCACCCCCGAGCAGACCCGCCTGGTGCAGCAGACGGCCACCCGGGCCTACCTGGCGATGGACTGCCGGGGCCTGGCGCGGGTCGACTTCTTCCTCGGCGCGGGCCCCGACGGCGAGGACCGGCTGGTCATCAACGAGGTGAACACGATGCCGGGGTTCACGCCGATCTCGATGTTCCCGCGGATGTGGGCGGCCAGCGGGGTCGCCTACCCGCAGCTGGTCGACCGGCTCCTGGCCGACGCGCTCGCCGGGGCGTCCGCGGGTGGCGGTCCCCGGACCGGTCGGTGACCTCCCGGCGGCACGCGCGGCCGGTCGCCACGCTGTTCGCCGTCCTGACCGCCGTCGCGTGCTCCGCGGGGTCGCAGGACGCCGGGGGCAGCGGAGCTTCGACCGCGGCCACCGCCCGGACCCCGGAGAACGCGCGCGACCTGGCCGCCCTGCTCGTCACCGAGGTGCCCTCCGGGCTGGCCCGCGTCGCCGACTCCGACGTCGACCCGCCGGCGGGCGAGAAGTCGCTCGCGGACGTCGCCGGGTACGCCGACGACCCCGGCTACGAGCGGGACGTCCTCGAGGACTACGGGTACCGGTACGGCTGGGAACGCTTCTGGGGGACGCCGGGCGGGACGGTGACCAGCGTCTTCGTCGACCAGTTCGACGACGCCCCCGGCGCGGCCGCCTACGCCGAGGACCTCGCCGGCGACGGCGCGGACTACTACGCGGGCATGCTGCGGCACGACCCGGCGGTCCTGCCCGACGGGTGCCGGCTGCTGACCGTGGAGCGCCCCGACCCCGACTCCCGGGTGACCGGCCCGGCCGCCTTCGCCTGGTGCGCGCACGGGACCTTCAGCGTCGCCGTGAGCGCGGTGACCGGCGGGGAGGGCGGCTCGGTGGAGGCGGCCACCGAGGAGGTCACCGCCGTGGTGACCGAGCAGCTGGACCGGCTGCCGGGCTGATCAGCCGCCGGGGCGGAGCTCCTGGACCGGCAGCGTGGCGGTGATCAGGGGGCCGAGCGCGATCGCCGCCTCGCTGCCGAGGCTGCTCGGGATGGACAGCTCGAGGTAGACGGCCCGGTCGACCGCGGTCCAGACGTACACGTCGGGGTCGGAGTCGTCGACGAACCACTGCACGGCGTCGAGCTGGATGAGCGGGGAGTCGCGGACGAAGCCGGCCGGACGGTCGACCCCGCAGCGCAGCACGATCGGCGGCTCGCCCCAGGCGTAGGCGTAGGGGGTGTCCGACCGCACCCGCCGCGACTGCTCGCCGACCAGCTCGATCGGCAGGTCGGTCATGAACGCCGGGCACGCCGCGTCCGCCTCGGGGGTCACCGGGGGCACCGGCACCTCCAGCACCGGCAGGTCCGCCCGGGCGGTGGACGCCGGCCCCTCGACCTCGGCCGGCGGGTCCGACTCCTCGTCGCCGCCGACGACGTTGACGAGCACCAGCAGCACGACCAGCAGCGGGACGGCGATCGCGGTCAGCAGCACGGCGGCGCGCCGCAGCGGGTCCGGGGCCGTGGTGGGGGAGGCGCCCCGCTCGGGAGCGTCGGGGTCCGCGACGGCCGGGGCGGCGCCGTCGTCCGCGGGGCGGGTGTGCTCGCTCAGCGGCTCAGATGTTGACGACGGGGCAGGTCAGCGTGCGCGTGATGCCGTCGACCGACTGCACCCGCGCGACGACCAGGCGGCCGAGCTCGTCGACGGTCTCCGCCTCGGCGCGGACGATGACGTCGTAGGGGCCCGTGACGTCCTCGGCCTTGGAGACGCCTGCGATCTCGGCGATCGTCGTGGCCACCTGCGCGGCCTTGCCGACCTCGGTCTGGATCAGGATGTAGGCGTGGACCACGGGATGACCTTCCTCGGGCAGTGCTGCCGCCGGTGTGCTGCCGCCGGCCGACGGTTCGGCTCGAAACCTACCCCAGTGACCGGAGGCACCCCGTGACTCGACCGCCTGCACCGGGGACCCCGGGCGAGACCGTCGCGGCCCTCGGCGAGTTCGCCCTCATCGACCGCGTCGTCGCCCGGGCGGGGGTCGCGCGCGTCACCGAGGTGGGCCCCGGCGACGACGCCGCGGTGCTGCGGACGCCCGACGGCCGGGTGGTCGCCACCACCGACGTCCTCGTCGAGGGGCGGCACTTCCGGCGGGACTGGTCCTCGGGCACCGACGTCGGGCACAAGGCGGCCGCGGCCAACCTGGCCGACGTGGCCGCGATGGGCGCGGTCCCCACCGCGCTGCTCGTCGGGCTCGCCTGCCCCGCGGACACGCCCACCGCCTGGCTCGAGGCGGTCGCCGACGGGCTGGCCGCCGAGTCCGGGCCGCTGGGTGCCGCGGTCGTCGGCGGGGACACCGTCGCGGCGGCGCCGGGCAGCGGCGCCGTCGTCCTGTCGGTCACGGCGCTGGGGGACCTCGGGGGACGCCGGCCGGTCCTGCGCTCCGGCGCCGCGCCCGGCGACGTCCTCGCGCTGGCCGGCCGGCTGGGCTGGTCGGCGTGCGGCCTGGCGGTGCTGCGCCGGGGCTTCAGCAGCCCGCTGGCGGCCGTGCGCGCGCACCGGCGTCCGGAGCCGCCGTACGCGGCCGGCCCCGCGGCCGCCGACGCCGGCGCCACCGCGATGTGCGACGTCAGCGACGGCCTGCTGGCCGACGCGGGGCACCTGGCGACGGCGAGCCGGGTGGTCGTGGAGGTGGACCGGGCGGCGCTCGCGGCCGTCACGCTCGACCCGCCGGGACCGCTGCAGCAGGTCGGCGCGGCGCTCGGCGTCGACCCGCTGGCGTGGGTCCTCACCGGTGGGGAGGACCACGCGCTGCTGGCCAGCTTCCCGCCGGATGCGACGCTGCCTCCCGGCTGGGCGGTGATCGGCGGCGTGTCCGCCGCCGGGGACGACGGGCCGGGCGTGCGGGTGGACGGCCGGCCGGCCGCCGACGTCGCGCAGGCGCTGGGAGCGGGAGGAACGGGACATGTCCACTTCGGGTGAGCACGAGCACGTGCTGACCGACGGCAGGGTCGTGCGGCTGCGCCCGGCGGGCTACGACTCGCCGGTGGCCCGCACGCTGGTCGCCGCGGTGCAGCAGGAGTACGTCGTCCGCTACGGCGGCCCCGACGAGGCGGTGGTCGACCCGGGGGAGTTCTCGCCGCCCGCCGGCCTGTTCCTCGTCGCCGAGTGCGACGGCGAGCCGGTGGGGTGCGCGGCCTGGCGGGTGCACTCACCGGGGGTGGTCGAGGTGAAGCGGGTGTACGTGGTGCCGACCGCCCGGCGGCTGGGCCTGGCGCAGGTGCTGATGGACGCGCTGGAGGCCAGCGCCGTGGCCGCCGGGCACCGGTCGGTCGTGCTCAACACCGGCGACCGCCAGCCGGAGGCGATCGAGCTCTACCGCCGGCGCGGCTACCGGCCCGCCGCCGGGTACGGCGTCTACGCGGACTCGCCGGGGGCGGTCTTCCTCGGCAAGGACATCGGCGGGGACGTCGGCGGCATCATCGGCGGCATCATCGGCGGGGACGTCGGCGGGGACCTGACCGGCGGAGCGGAGGAGCAGTCGTGGGCGTCGTGACGATCTCCGCGTCCTACGGCGCGGGCGGGGTGGACGTCGGCCCGGCGGTGGCCGAGCGGCTGGGGGTGACCTTCCACGACCGGGCGATCCCCTTCCAGGTCGCCGGGCGGCTGGGCGTGCCGGTCGCGGAGGCGGAGGAGAACGACGAGCGCGTGGCCCGCGGGCTGTGGCGGCTGGTGGCCTCGCTGGGCAGCGTGCCCGACCCGGTCGGCGGGGTGGTGCCGCTGACCGGCGTGCCCGACGAGCGGGCGTTCCGCGAGCAGACCGAGCGCGTGCTCGGCGAGATCGCCGCCGGCGACGGGGGAGTGGTGCTCGGCCGGGCGGCGGCCCTGGTGCTGCACGACCGCTCCGACGCGCTGCACGTGCGGCTGGACGGGCCCCCGGAGCGCCGGGTGTCGATGGTCGTCGCCCGCACGGGGCGGCCGCGGGCCGAGGTGCGCCGCGAGCAGGAGGCCAACGACCGCGCGCGGGAGGCCTACGTGCGGCACTTCTACCGGGTGGATCCGCGGTCGCCCCGGCACTACCACCTGGTCGTCGACGGGACGGCTCTGCCGCTGGACTCCGTCGTCGACCTCGTGGTCCTCGCGGCGCGGGCGCGGGGCATCGGCCGGCACTGACCGGCCGGAGACGCCGACGACCCCGGAGGCCGAGGGCCTCCGGGGTCGGGCGAGCGGTGCGGCCTACGTCAGGCGCGCACGACCTTGCCGGCGCGGATGCACGAGGTGCACGCGTTGATCCGGCGACGGTTGCCGGGAGCCACGAGGGCCCGCACGGACTGGATGTTCGGGTTCCAACGGCGCGGCGTGCGGCGGTGCGAGTGCGACACCGACATACCGAAACCGGGGCCCTTGCCACACACATCGCACACGGCAGCCACGGCGGATCACTCCCAGGGGTTCAGTTCACTTCAGGCGGCGCTCGGATGGCGACCGCGTACAGACCGTCGGCCAGTCTAGCCGCTCCTCGCCGGCGCCGTCGCGCGCCCCGGCGACGTCGGTGTGCGTGGGTACTCTCCGGCCGTGTTGCCGGTGCTGGACGAGGCCGCGGCCGGCCGGTGGTGCCGCGCCGCGGTCGACGCGCTGTCCGGGGCCAGGGGCCGGCTCGACGAGCTCAACGTGTTCCCGGTGCCCGACGGTGACACCGGCACCAACCTGCTCCTGACGGCCGAGGCGGCGCTCGCCGCCCTCGACGCGGCCGGCGAGGGCGAGTCCGCGTGGGCCGTGCTGGCCCGCGGCGCGGTGCTCGGCGCCCGGGGCAACTCCGGCACGATCCTCGCGCAGGTGATGCGTGGCCTCGCCGACCGGCTGGCCGGCGCGCCGCCGGCCGACGGCCCGGCCTTCGCGGCGGCGCTGCAGGGCGCGGCCGAGACCGCGTACGCCGCGGTCGCCGATCCCGCGGAGGGCACCTTCCTGACCGTCGCCCGTGCCGGCGGCGAGGCGGCGGTCGCCGCGGTGGCCGAGGGGCGCAGCGGGCTCGCCGAGGTGGTGCGCGCGGCGGCCGACGGCGCCCGGGTCGCGCTGGAGGCGACGCCGGGTCAGCTGGCCGTGCTGCGCGAGGCCGGGGTGGTCGACGCCGGTGGTGCGGGGCTCTGCCTGGTCCTCGACGCGCTGGTCACCACGGTCACCGGCGTCGAGCCGGCCCGCCCGGCGCTGGTGCGCCGGCGCGCGGCCGGCGACGCGGGCGCCGCGGCGGCCCACCGGCACCACCACCACGGCGACCGCGACGTGCCGCACCAGCCGCCGGCGGGTCCGGGGAGCGAGGTGCAGTACCTGCTCGCCGGCACCGACGAGGCCGCGGTCGCCCGCCTGCAGACCCGGCTGGCCGGCCTCGGCGACAGCCTCGTCGTCGTCGGCGTCGACACCCCGACGGGCCGGGAGTGGAACGTGCACGTGCACGTGGCCGACGTCGGCGCCGCGATCGAGGCGGGCATCGAGGCGGGCCGGCCGTACCGGATCTCGGTCACGCCGCTGGCCCCCGTCCCGCCGGCCGCGCCCGTGCAGGGCGCCCGGGCGGTGGTCGCCGTCGTCCCGAGCGAGGGGCTGGCCGCGCTCTTCGCGGGGGAGGGCGTGTTCGTCGTCACCTGCGGCCCCGAGGGGGTCACCGAGGAGGACGTGCTCGACGAGGTGCTCGGCACCACGGCCGCCGCGGTGGTCCTGCTGCCGAACGACCCGGCGCTCACCCCGGTGGCCTCCCGGGCCGCCGTCCGCGCCCGGGAGCTGGGCCGCGAGGTCGCCGTCGTGCCCACCCGCTCGCCGGTGCAGGGGCTGGCGGCGATCGCCGTCGCCGACCCCTCGCGGCACTTCGGCGACGACGTGGTGACGATGGCCGAGGCCGCCGCCGCGACCCGGTGGGCGGAGATCACCGTCGCCGAGCAGGAGGCGCTGACGACCGCCGGCCGCTGCCAGCCCGGCGACGTCCTGGGCTCGGCGGAGGGCGACGTCGTCGTCATCGGCCCCGACCCGGCCACCGTGGCCTGCGAGCTGCTCGACCGGCTGCTGTCGGCCGGCGGGGAGCTGGCCACGCTCGTGATCGGCCCCGACCACCGGCTCGGCGACGCGGCCTGCGCGCACCTGTCGTCGGCGCACCCGACGGTCGAGGTCGTGCGGTACGACGGCGGAGCGGCGGGGGTGCCGCTGCTGGTGGGGGTGGAGTGAGTGGCGGTCGACCTGACCACCGAGCTGCACAAGGTGCTCGGCCCGAAGACGGCCAAGGCCATGGCGACCTCGCTCGGCCTGCACACCGTGCGCGACCTGCTGCGGCACTACCCGCGGCGCTACGCCAAGCGCGGCGAGATGGCGCGCCTGGACGACCTGCAGGTCGGTGACCGGGTCACCGTGCTGGCCCAGGTCCGCAGGGTGACCACCCGCCCGATGCGCCAGCGGCGGGGCACGCTCACCGAGGTCACCGTCGGCGACGGTGCCGGCTCGATGCAGCTGGTCTTCTTCAACGCCCGCCACTCCCGCCTGGAGGAGGGGGCCTGGGGGCTGTTCGCCGGGACCGTGGGGGAGTACCGCAACAGCAAGCAGTTCGCCCACCCCGACTTCCACCTGATCACCGGTGACGACGACGAGGACTGGGCGCGCGCGCTCATCCCGCTCTACCCGGCGAGCAAGGAGGTCAGCAGCTGGGTGATCCAGCGCTCGGTCAAGCTGCTCCTGGACGCCGCCGGCGGCTTCGGCTTCGTGCAGGACCCGCTGCCCGAGGAGATCCGCGCCCGGCACGGGCTGCCCAGCCTGCCCGCGGCGCTGCTGGACAAGCACCGGCCCACCTCCGCCGAGGACGTCGACCGGGCCGACGAGCGGCTGAAGTGGGACGAGGCGCTCACGCTGCAGCTGACCCTCGCCGCCCGGCGCCGGGCCGCGGCGCTGGAGCCCGGCACCGCCCGCCCGCGGCGCGCCGGTGGACTGCTCGACGCGGTGGACGCCGCCCTGCCGTTCGCCCTCACCGAGGGTCAGCGCGACGTCGGCGAGGAGCTCGCCGCCGAGCTGGACCGCGACACCCCGATGCACCGGCTGCTGCAGGGCGAGGTCGGCTCGGGCAAGACCGTCGTCGCGCTGCGGGCCATGGCGCAGGTCGTGGACGCCGGCGGCCAGGCGGCGCTGCTGGCGCCCACCGAGGTGCTGGCCGCCCAGCACGCCCGGGGGATCGCCGCGCTGCTGGGCCCGCTCGGCCGGGCCGGCGAGATCGACGGCGACCCGGCCGGCACCCGCGTCGTCCTGCTCACCGGCTCGCAGCGGGCCGCCGTCCGCCGCGAGGCGCGCGCCGCGGTCGCCGACGGCAGCGCGGGCATCGTGATCGGCACGCACGCCCTGCTGCAGGAGGGGGTGGACTTCGCCGACCTCGGCCTGGTCGTCGTCGACGAGCAGCACCGCTTCGGCGTGGAGCAGCGCGACGCCCTGCGCGCCAAGGGCAACCGGCCGCCGCACGTGCTCGTCATGACCGCCACGCCGATCCCGCGCACCGTCGCGATGACCGTCTACGGCGACCTCGAGATCTCCACGCTGCGCCAGCTGCCCAGCGGTCGCGGCGGGGTGAGCAGCTCGGTCGTGCCGGTCAAGGAGAAGCCGGCCTGGCTGGGCCGTGCCTGGGAACGGCTGCGCGAGGAGGTCGCCGCCGGGCGGCAGGCCTACGTCGTCTGCCCGCGGATCGGCGAGCTGGAGGGGGAGAAGGGCGCCGAGGACGAACCCGGGGACGACGACGGCGCCCCCGCCGACGACGGCGGCGACCGCCGGCCCCCGCTGGCGGTGCTCGACGTCGCCGAGCAGCTGCGCAGCGGCCCGCTGGCGGGGCTGCGGCTCGACGTCCTGCACGGCAAGCTGACCCCCGACGAGAAGGACGCCCGGATGCGGGCCTTCGCGGCGGCGGAGACCGACGTGCTCGTCGCCACGACCGTCGTCGAGGTCGGCGTCGACGTCCCCAACGCGACCGTGATGGTCGTCATGGACGCCGACCGCTTCGGTGTCAGCCAGCTGCACCAGCTGCGCGGCCGGGTCGCGCGGGGGAAGCACGCGGGGCTGTGCCTGCTGGTCAGCGAGGTGCCGTCAGCCTCGGCCACCGGGCAGCGGCTGGCCGCCGTCGCCAGCACCTCCGACGGCTTCGAGCTGGCCCGCCTGGACCTGGAGACCCGGCGCGAGGGCGACGTCCTCGGTGCCGCCCAGTCGGGACGCCGCTCGGGCATCCGCCTGCTGTCCCTGCTGGAGGACGAGGAGCTGATCGCGCGGGCCCGCGCCGAGGCCACCGCACTGCTGGCCACCGAGCGGGGCCTGGCCGACCACCCCGGCCTGGCGATGGAGGTGGCGGCGCTCGCCACCGACGAGCGCGCCCAGTACCTGGAGAAGGCGTGAAGGACCCCCTCGCCCCCCACCGCTCGCACGCTCGCGGCGGGCCCCTGCGAGGGGGCCGCCCGGCGTGACGTCCCAGTGACCCGCCTGATCGCGGGGTTGGCCGGGGGACGGCGGCTGAAGGTGCCCCCCGCGGGCGTGCGGCCCACCGGGGACAAGGCCCGCCAGGCGCTGTTCAACAGCCTCGGCAGCCTCCTCGACCTCGACGGCGCCGCGGTGCTGGACCTCTACGCCGGCTCCGGCGCGCTCGGGCTGGAGGCGCTGTCGCGCGGCGCCGCGCGGGCCGTGTTCGTGGAGTCGGGGCCGAAGGTGCTCCCGGTGCTGCGGGGCAACGTGGCGGCGGTCGGGCTGCCCGGCGCGGTCGTCGTCGCCGGGTCCGTGCCCACCGTCGTCGCCGGGCCGCCGCCGGCGCGGTTCGACCTCGTGCTGGCCGACCCGCCCTACGCCACGCCGGTCGAGGAGGTCCTCGGGGTGCTGACGGCGCTGGCCGCGGGGGGCTGGCTGACCGAGGACGCCGTGGTCGTGGTCGAGCGGTCCAGCCGCGAGGAGCCGTGGGAGTGGCCGACACCCCTGACCGGTGTCCGCGATCGCCGCTACGGGGAGGCCCTGCTCCGGTACGGTCGCGTGTCGTGAGACGTGCCGTGTGTCCCGGTTCGTTCGACCCGGTCACCAACGGGCACGTCGACGTCATCGAACGGGCCGCCGCCCTCTACGACGAGCTGGTCGTGGCGGTGCTGGTCAACCCCGGCAAGGCGGGGCTGTTCAGCATCGCGGAGCGCATGGAGCTGCTCCGCGACGCCTGTGCCGAGCTGCCGAACGTGACCATCGACAGCTTCGAGGGCCTGCTCGTCGACTACTGCCGGGAGCACGACGTCCCGGTGATCGTGAAGGGCCTGCGCGCCGTCGGTGACTTCGAGTACGAGCTGCAGATGGCCCAGATGAACCGCGAGCTCGCCGACGTCGAGACGCTCTTCGTGCCGACCGCGCCGCAGGTCGGTCACCTCTCGTCGAGCCTGGTCAAGCAGATCGCCAGGTTCGGCGGGGACGTCTCCCGCCTGGTGCCCAAGGCCGTGCTCGACCGGCTCCTGGCCCAGCGGGAGCCGGGCGCATGACCGAGGTGGTGTACCGGCTCTACGACGTCGTCGACGAGCTCAGCCAGGTCATCGAGCACGCCCGCAGCGTGCCGATGTCCGGCTCCTGCATGGTGCCGCGCGACCACCTCCTCGACCTGCTCGACGAGCTGCGGGAGAACCTCCCCGAGGAGGTGCAGCAGGCCGGGCGGATCGTCGAGCAGCGCACCGAGATCCTCGAGCAGGCGCAGGCCGAGGCCGAGCGGCTCACCGGCCGGACGCGCGGCGAGAGCGAGCAGCTGGTCGGCTCCGCGCGGCGGCAGCGGGAGGAGATCCTCGGGGTCGCCCGCCGGCAGCGCGACGAGCTGCTGGCGCAGGCGCAGGCCGAGGCGGAGGACCTGCTGGCCGAGGCCGAGGCGGAGGCCGCCCGGCTGGTCGAGGAGGCCCGCGGGCACCACGAGGTCGTGCTGGCCGACGCGCAGGCGCAGCAGGCCGAGCTGCTCGCCGCGGCCGCCCGGGAGCACGAGCGCCTGGTGGCCGAGACCGAGGTCTACCGCGGCGCCGTCGCCCGCGCCGACGAGCTGGGGGCGCAGACGGCCACCGAGGTGGCCCGGATGCGTGCGGAGGTCGACGAGTACGTCGACAGCCGGCTGGCCGACTTCGGCACCACCCTGGAGCGCATGCTCCGCTCGGTGGAGAAGGCCCGGCTCAACCTCCGCGAGCCCTGAGCCGGCTCCGCCGGGATCAGGTGACCTGATCGCCGAGCGTCCTCCCTCACGTCCCACCGCGAGGGAGGACACCGCACGATCAGGGTCCCTGATCGCGGCGGGGAGGTCCTGTCCCGGCGCCGGACGGCGTTCCGGGGCGATCGGGTAGTCTTGGCAGCTGCTCCGGCCGCGGGTGTCAGCCCCCGCCGGACCCTCACTCCCTCCCGACACGCGAGTACCGACATGCCTGCCGCACCGCTGCCCCGCCCCGGCGCCGCGTCCACGGACGCCCGGCGTCCCGCCGCCGACCTCTGGCGGGTGGACCTGCGCGAGCTGGGCCGCCGCGCCGGGTCGATGCAGGAGCTCGACCGCTCCCTGCCGGCTCCCGAGGGTCTCCGCGTCGAGCTGATCGGCGTGCCCGAGGGTGCGCCGGTGCAGCTGCACCTGCGGCTGGAGGCGGTCATGGAGGGCGTGCTCGTCAGCGGTGACCTCGAGGCGCCGCTGGTCGGCCAGTGCGCCCGGTGCCTGGAGGACGTCGAGGACACCCTCCACCTGTCCGTGCAGGAGCTGTTCGCCTACTCCGGCAGCACCACCGAGGCCACCAGCGAGGAGGACGAGGTCCGCCGGGTCGACGGCGAGCACCTCGACCTCGAGCCGATGGTGCGCGACGCCGTCGTCCTCGCGCTGCCGCTCGCGCCGACGTGCACCGACGACTGCTCGGGGCTGTGCGTCGACTGCGGCGAGCGCCTCGACGACCTCCCCGCCGACCACTCGCACGACGTGGTCGACCCCCGCTGGGCCGGGCTCGCCGGCAAGCTCACACCTCCGCCGGGCGCTCCTGGCGGTACCAACCCGAAGGAGAACTGACGTGGCCGTCCCGAAGCGGAAGATGTCCCGCAGCAACACCCGCGCGCGCCGCTCGCAGTGGAAGGCGACCGCCCCCACCCTGTCGCCGTGCCCGAACCGGGCCTGCGGCGAGCTGAAGCCCCCGCACCAGGCCTGCCCGACCTGCGGCCAGTACGAGGGCCGTCAGGTCCTCTCGGTCTGACCCGACCGATCGTGGGGGGTCCCGCCGCGGCCGCACCGGCCAGCGACACCGGCACGAGCCCGGCGCCGGGCGGGGCTGCCCACTCCGACTCCGCGGCCGCCTGGCTGCTCGACGCCCTCGGCATCGAGCTGCCCGGCGGCCTGCTGGCGTTGGCGCTGACCCACCGGTCGTTCGCCTACGAGAACGGCGGCCTGCCGACCAACGAGCGGCTGGAGTTCCTCGGCGACTCCGTGCTCGGCCTGGTCGTCACCGACGAGCTCTACCGCAGCCAGCCCGACCTGCCCGAGGGGCAGCTGGCCAAGCTGCGGGCCTCCGTCGTCAACATGACCTCGCTGGCCGGCGTCGCCCGCCGGCTGGGGGACGGCGGCATCGGCCCGCACCTGCTGCTGGGCCGCGGCGAGGAGACCACCGGCGGGCGCGACAAGGACTCGATCCTGGCCGACGCGATGGAGGCGCTCATCGGGGCGGTCCACCTCGGGCTCGGCCTCGACGTCGCGGCGGCGATCGTGCACCGGCTGTTCGACCCGCTGCTGGCCGAGTCCGCCACCCGCGGCGCCGGCCTGGACTGGAAGACCAGCCTCCAGGAGCTCGGTGCCGCCCGCGGGCTGGGTGCGCCCACGTACGTCGTCGAGGACACCGGTCCCGACCACGCCAAGAGCTTCACCGCCGCGGTGCTGCTGTCGGGCACCGAGTACGGGCGCGGCGGCGGCCGCACCAAGAAGGCCGCCGAGCAGGAGGCCGCCGAGGCCGCCTGGCGGGCCCTGACCGCCGTCGCCGAGGACTGAGCCGGCGTGCCCGAGCTGCCCGAGGTCGAGGTGGTCCGGCGCGGCCTCGAGCAGTGGGTCGCCGGCCGCACCGTCGCCTCCGTCGAGGTGCACCACCCCCGCGCGGTGCGCCGTCACCTCGAGGGCACCGAGCACTTCGTCGCCGCGCTGACCGGCCGCACCCTGACCGCGGCGCACCGGCGCGGCAAGTACCTGTGGCTGCCGGTGGCCGAGCCCGACGGGTCGCCGTCCGGCCGGGCGCTGGTCGCGCACCTGGGCATGAGCGGGCAGCTGCTCGTCGAGAAGCGCAGCCAGCCCGACGAGGTGCACCTGCGCGCCCGGTTCACCTTCACCGACGGCGGGCGCGAGCTGCGCTTCGTCGACCAGCGCACCTTCGGGGGGCTGGCGGTCGAGGAGTGCGCCGGGGGTGGTGGGGCGGGCGGAGCCGTTGCCGACGAGCTGCCGTCGCGGCTGGCGCACATCGCCATCGACCCCCTGGACGACTCCTTCGACGAGGCGGCCTTCAGCGCGGCGCTGCGCCGCCGGCGCACCGAGGTCAAGCGGGCGTTGCTGGACCAGACGCTGATCGGCGGGGTCGGCAACATCTACGCCGACGAGGCGCTGTGGCGGGCGCAGCTGCACGGCGCCCGACCCACCGACGCGCTGACCCGGCCCCAGGTGGCGGCGCTGCTGCAGGGGGTGCGCGACGTCCTGGGGGAGGCCCTGGCGCAGGGCGGCACCTCGTTCGACTCGCTCTACGTCGACGTCAACGGCCAGAGCGGCTACTTCTCCCGGTTCCTCGCCGTCTACGGGCAGCTCGACCGGCCCTGCCCGCGGTGCGGCACGCCGATCCGCCGCGAGTCGTTCATGAACCGGTCGAGCTACAGCTGCCCGAGGTGCCAGCCCCGCCCGCGGGCCCGGCGGACGCCGGCGTGAGCGAGCCCGTCCGCGTCGTCGCGGTGGTGTCCGGCCTGGTCCAGGGCGTGGGGTACCGCTGGTTCGTCCGCGGGCTGGCCCGCGACGCCGGGCTGGCCGGCTCGGCGACCAACCTGCCGGACGGCCGCGTCGAGGTGGTGCTCGAGGGCCCGGCGGACGTCGTCCGCGCCACCGTCGCCGCACTCGACGGCCCCGGCGCGCCCGGCACCGTGCGCACGGTGGACGTGCGGGACGACGCGGTGCGAGGGGTGCAGGGCTTCACCACGGCGTGACGAAGACGACATCGCCCGGACACGGGAGGTGTGCAGTGTGGACGTTGACCTGCGTGTCCTCGCCTGTCACCCTGGGGATGCATCCAGCCCGCGCCGACCGCGATCCGGGGCGCCGGGCACACTCCCCGCTGTAGGAAGGCCGCCACAACCATGGCCAAGGCCCTGTTCGGTCACGTCGTCAGCCCGGCGCAGCTGGTCGTCGAGGAGAACGCAGCCCTGCGGGCG
This sequence comes from Trujillonella endophytica, assembly GCF_019799905.1. GTDB lineage: Bacteria > Actinomycetota > Actinomycetes > Mycobacteriales > Geodermatophilaceae > Trujillonella > Trujillonella endophyticus_A. The sequence goes on from NZ_JABGCI010000001.1 coordinate 1,315,717, forward strand.
CGAGTACGCCGGCTGGAGGCCGAGCTCGACGAGCTGCGCGCCCAGCGCGACGCCGCCCGCGACGCCGTCATCGCCTCCGAGCTGCTCAGCATGGCCGGCGACAGCGCCGAGCCGGCGCTGGCCTGAACGTCACGGGGCGCTGCCGTCGCCCCATCGGCACCACCCGGCCCAGGCGCCCCGGATCCCGGGGCGCGGGCCGCCCCCTCGGATAGCCTCCCCGTCTCGTGCACCTGTCGAGCCTGACGCTCAAGGGCTTCAAGTCCTTCGCGTCCGCGACGACCCTGCGCCTGGAGCCGGGGATCACCGCCGTCGTCGGCCCCAACGGGTCGGGCAAGTCCAACGTCGTCGACGCCATCGCCTGGGTCCTCGGCGAGCAGGGCGCCAAGAGCCTGCGCGGCGGCAAGATGGAGGACGTCATCTTCGCCGGCACCGCCGGTCGCCCGCCGCTGGGCCGGGCCGAGGTGACGCTGACGATCGACAACGCCGACGGCGCCCTGCCGATCGACTACACCGAGGTGTCGATCACCCGCCGCATGTACCGCTCCGGCGAGAGCGAGTACGAGATCAACGGCGACAAGGTCCGCCTGCTCGACGTGCAGGAGCTGCTGAGCGACTCCGGCATCGGCCGCGAGCAGCACGTCATCGTCGGCCAGGGACAGCTCGACGCCGTCCTCTCCGGCCGCCCGGAGGACCGGCGGGCCTTCATCGAGGAGGCGGCCGGCGTCCTCAAGCACCGCCGGCGCAAGGAGAAGGCGCTGCGCAAGCTCGACGCGATGCAGGCCAACCTCGACCGCCTCGGGGACCTGACCGCGGAGCTGCGCCGCCAGCTCAAGCCGCTGGGCCGGCAGGCCGAGGTCGCCCGCCGCGCCGCCGGCGTCCAGGCCGACCTGCGCGACGCCCGCCTGCGCCTGCTCGCCGACGACCTCGTCCGGCTCCGCGACGCCCTGGACAAGGACGTCGCGGACGAGACCGCCGCGCGCGAGCGCCGCGCCGTCGTCGAGAGGGAGCTGGCCGCGGTCGCCGCCCGCGAGGCGGCGCTGGAGGCCGGCCTGGCGGCCAACGCGCCGCTGCTCGGCAGCGCGCAGGACACCTGGTACCGGCTCTCGGCGCTCACCGAGCGGTTCCGGGCGGTCGCCTCGCTCGCCGGCGAGCGGCACCGGCACCTGTCCGCGCCGCTGGCGGTGGCGACCGGCGGCCGCGACCCCGACCAGCTGCAGGCCGAGGCGGACCGGATCGCCGCCACCGAGGCCGAGCTCGCCGAGGGCCTGACGGCCGAGCGCGGCCGGCTGGCCACGGCGGTCGCCACCCGGGCGGAGCTGGAGCAGGCCCTCGCCGCCGCCGAGAAGGCGTGGGTCGCGGCCAGCCGGGCGCTGGCCGACCGCCGCGAGGGGCTGGCCCGGCTGTCGGGCCAGGTCGCCGCGGCGCGCTCCCGGGTGACGGCCGGGCAGGCCGAGACCGACCGGCTCGCCGCCGCGGCCGGCGAGGCCGCCCAGCGGGCCGGGTCCGCCGCCGACCGGCTGGCCGAGCGCCGCGACGCGCTCACCGAGCAGGAGGACGGCGACAGCGCGCTGGTCACCGCCCACTCCGACGCCGTCGCCGCGCACGCCGAGGCCGCGCGCCGGGTCACCGAGCTGACCGCCGCCGAGCGGGCGGCCGAGCGGGACCGGGCCGGCGCCCAGGCCCGCCGCGACGCCCTCGCCTCCGGGCTGGCCCCCGCCGACGGTGCGGCGGCCGTGCTCGCGGCCGGCCTGCCCGGCGTCCTCGGGCCGCTGGCCGACCGGCTCACCGTCGTCCCCGGTGCGGAGACGGCGCTGGCCACCGCGCTGGCGGGCATGGCCGACGCCGTCGTCGTGACCGGCGTGGCCGAGGCGGCCGCCGTGCTGGCCCACCTCGAGGAGGTCGCCGGTGGCCGGGCCGCCCTCCTGGTCACCGCCGGCCTGCCGCCGCTGCCGCGCGAGGGCTGGCCGGAGCTCGCCGACGGCGCACGCTGGGCCCGGGACCTCGTCGAGGCGCCCCCCGAGCTCGCCCCGGCGCTGGCCCGGGCGCTGGACCGCGTCGCCGTGGTCCCCACCCTGGAGGCCGCGACCGCACTGGTCACCACCCACCCGCGCGTGCGGGCCGTCACCGACGGCGGCGACCTCGTCGGCGCCGACTGGGCGGCGGGTGGCCAGGCCGACGCACCCACCGGCCTGGAGGTCCGGGCGCGGGTCGACGAGGCCGGCCGCGCGCTGGCGGCGGCGGCCGCCCGGGCCGCGACGCTGGCCGAGGAGCTCGCCGCCGCCCGCGACACCGCCCGGCAGCGCTCCGCGGAGGTGGAGACGGCGCTGGCCGCCCGCCAGGCCGCCGACCGCAGCCGCTCGGCGGTCGCCACCGAGCTGGCCGAGCTCGGCGCCGCCGCACGGTCCGCCGCCGCGGAGGCCGAGCGCTCGGCGGCCGCGCGGGTGCGGGCGGAGCAGGCGCTGGAGCAGGCGGAGGCGGCGCTGACCGGCCTCGAGGAGCGGCTGGCCGCCGCGGAGGCCGTGCCGCTGGAGGACGAGCCGTCGTCGGAGGAGCGCGATCGGCTGCGGCTCGAGGTCGCCGCAGCGGGGCGCGCCGAGACCGAGGCCCGGCTCGCGGTGCGCACCGCCGAGGAGCGCGCCCGCGCGCTGTCCGGCCGGGCCGACTCCCTCCGCCGCCAGGCCCGGCAGGAGCGCGCCGCCCGCGAGCGCGCCGCCGCCGCGGCGGCCGCCCGGGAGCGCGGCGCCGCCGTCGCCGGCCGGGTGCGGACCGACGCCGAGGTGGCGCTCACCGCGCTGGCCGGGTCGCTGTCCCGCGCGGCCGCCGAGCGGGACGAGCTGGCCCGCCGGCGCAGCGCCGCCGAGGCCGAGCTGCTGGAGGCGCGCAGCCGGGTGCGGGCGGCGACCGCGGAGCTGGAGCGGCTCACCGACGAGGTGCACCGCGACGAGGTCGCCCGCACCGAGCAGCGGTACCGGATCGAGGCCCTGGAGGCCCGCGCGGCCGAGGAGTACGGCGTCGACCTGCCGACCCTGGTCGGCGAGTACGGGCCGGCCGCGCTCGTGCCGCCGTCCCCGGCGCAGGAGGCCGCCGCCCGCGCGGCGGGGGAGCCCGAGCCCGAGCCGGTGCCCTACGAGCGCGCCGCCCAGGAGCGGCGGGCCGCCCGCGCCGAGCGCGACCTCGCGACGCTGGGCAAGGTCAACCCGCTGGCGCTGGAGGAGTTCGCGGCTCTGGAGGAGCGGCACACCTTCCTGGCCACGCAGCTCGAGGACCTCAAGAACACCCGCCGCGACCTGCTCACCGTCGTGCGCGAGGTCGACGGCCGGATCCACGACGTCTTCGCGGCCGCCTTCGCCGACGTGCAGCGGGAGTTCGAGCAGGTCTTCGCCGTCCTCTTCCCCGGCGGGCAGGGGCGGCTGACGCTCACCGAGCCCGAGGACATGCTGACCACGGGCATCGAGATCGAGGCGCGGCCGCCGGGCAAGAAGGTCAAGCGGCTGTCGCTGCTGTCCGGGGGCGAGCGGTCCCTGACCGCGGTGGCGCTGCTCGTGGCGATCTTCCGGGCCCGGCCCTCGCCGTTCTACGTGCTCGACGAGGTGGAGGCCGCGCTGGACGACGTCAACCTCGGCCGGCTGCTCACGCTCGTCGAGCAGCTGCGGGCGACGTCCCAGCTGATCGTCATCACCCACCAGAAGCGGACGATGGAGATCGCCGACGCCCTCTACGGCGTGAGCATGCGCGGCGACGGCATCACCGGCGTCATCAGCCAGCGCCTCCGCGAGGCCGAACCCGCCTAGCGGCTCCCTCGCAGGGTCCCGCCGCGAGCTCGCGAGTGGTGGGGGCGAGGGGGTCCTTCATCACACGCCCGAGGGGACGAGGAGGTCGACCACGAGCGGTAGGTGGTCCGAGGCGCCTTCGGCGTCGAGCACCCGCGCCGCGACGACGCCGACCCCGCCGGACACCCACACCTGGTCGATCCGCCGCCGCGGGGCACCGGCCGGGTGGGTGAGCCCCTGACCACTGGTCCAGAACCGCCAGCCCGCGCGGTCCTCCTTCGCGTCGGCCAGCTCCCACGCGTCGGTGAAGCGGCCGTGCAGCGGTTCCAGCTCGGCGGCGTCGGGGCCGGCGTTGAAGTCGCCGACCAGCACGCCCGTGCCCATCTCGTCGCTCTGCAGCGCGGCCAGCGCCGCGACCTGCTCGGCCCGCTCGGCCGGCGAGCTCGTGGTCAGGTGCGTGGCGGTGACCCACAGGGTGCCGCCGTCCAGCTCGACCATGGTCTGCAGGGCGCTGCGCGGCTCTCCGCTGCCGGGCAGGCGGTGCACGTCGCTGACGAGCACCGGCAGCCGGGAGAGCAGCGCGTTGCCGTACTGGCGCCGGTCCCCGCCGTCGCGGCGCGGCTCGTCGATCGCCGGTCCCCACGCCAGTTGCATGTCCAGGGCGCGGGAGAGCAGCAGCGCCTGGTCGACGTCCTCGCTGCGCGGGCCGAACCGGCGGTCGACCTCCTGCAGGCAGATCAGGTCGGCCTCGGCCGCGGCGAGCACCGTGGCCAGGCGGGCGAGGTCGTGCCGGTCGTCGGTGCCCACGCCGTGGTGGGTGTTGAAGGTGACGAGGCGGACGGGGATCGGCGGCTGGTCGGGTCCGGGTGCGGGGCGGGGGCCGGGGGAGTCGGTCGCTGCGTCGCTCACGTGGTCAGCCTGGCACCTCCGCGGGCACCGGGTCGGTCAGCGACAGGTCCAGCACCTGCTCGAGGCCCTCGTGGCGGCGGTCGCTCCGGTCGGTGATCAGCAGCCGGAACCGCGCGTCGGGCCCGTCCAGCACGAGCTCGCCGATCTGGTTGCCGAAGAACGGTCCGGCCCCCTTGGTCCAGGCCAGCGGCGAGGGCTCGACGCGGGCGAGGCGGGCCAGCCGTGTCGTGAACCGCTGCGCCCACCGGCTCCAGCCCAGTCGGAAGCCGACCTCGATGGGGTGCGGGGCGGCGTTGTGCAGCGGCGAGACGGTCAGCTGGTGCACCCGGGAGGTGAGGCCGCCGGGCTCGGTCAGTTCGGCCGCGTAGGCGTGGTGGACGTCGCCGGAGAGCACGAGCACCGTGGCCGGCGCCGGGCCGGCCTCGCCGCGGGCCAGCGACGTGACCGCCCGGCCCAGCCGCTCGAAGGAGTGCCCGAACGCGGCCCAGTGCTCCAGGTCGGCGGCCTGCCGCAGTTTCTCCGCCAGCCGGCCCAGCAGCCGGCCCTCGTGCCGGACGTTGAGCGTCTCGTTCCAGCGCTCGATCTGGTGGATGGCGTGGGGCAGGAGCCAGGGCAGGGACGTGCCGAGGACGACGTGGTCGACGCCGTCGTCGACCGCCTGGCGCATCGCCGCCTCCACCCACTCGAACTCGGCGTCGTCGACCATCCGCCGCGCCCGCTCGTCCAGGACGCGGCCGGCCCGGCTGTCGACCATGAGCAGCCGCACGTCGCCCCAGTGCCGGACGTAGCTCCAGCGGATCGACCCCGGGTCGGCGTCGGCCCCGACCGCCATCTCGCGCAGCAGGGGCTCCAGGTCGGCGTCGTCACCGGCGTCCGTGCGCTCCCGGATCGCCTGCCAGACGGTGTTCGCCGACAGCTCGTTCGGGCTGAGGTTGCCCAGGTGCTGGTAGATCCAGTAGCTGGCGAGCCCGCCGGCGATCCGGTCGGCCCACCAGTCGGTGGCCGTGACCTCGCGCCGCCAGGCGCCCGAGGTGTTCCAGTCGTCGATCATCTCGTGGTCGTCGAAGACCATCGACGACGGGATGGTCGACAGCAGCCAGCGCACCTGCGGGTCGGTCCAGGACTCGGCGTACAGCCGGGTGTACTCCTCGAAGTCGGCGACCTGGCCGTCGTCGCCGACCTGCGCGCCGCGGCGCAGGGACAGCCACGAGCGCGTCGACGTCGTCAGCTCGTCGGCGTAGACCTGGTCGCCGAGGAACACCAGGGCGTCGGGCCACTGGTCCTCGGGCAGCTCCGCGACGCGGGTGGCGTAGGCGTCGAGGGCGTCGGGCGGGATCCCCTCGGTCAGGCCGACGGTGCTCGGCGTGGCGTACCGGCAGGAGCCGAACGCGATCGTGAAGGGGCCGGGACCGCCGGGGGTGCGGATGCGGCTCGCCGGGAAGGACGACACCGCGTCCGGCCAGACGCGCCGCCCGTCCAGGGCGACCTCGTAGACCGTGCTGCTGCCCGGCTCGAGGCCCTCGACCACGACCAGCGCGTAGTGGTGCCCGCCCACGCAGAAGGTGCGGGCGCGCCGGCCCAGCACCTCCACCTCGCAGGCACGGTCGGTCTCCACCCACACGGTCGCCGACACGGGGTCGACGTGCCGCAGCAGCGGGCCGATCAGGAGGGCCGGGGTGCTCCCGGTGGACAGCGCCATGCGCGCCAGCCTCCCACTCCGGACCTGGTGGCGGGGTCGGTGCGGCCTGGGGCTCTCCTGGGAGACTGACGGCATGGAGTTCGTGCTGATCGCGATCGCGATCCTCGTCGTGGCCCTGCTGGTGGGCGCGAGCCTGCTGGTGAGCCGAGGCCGGCGGACCCTGCGCCTGGACGACGACGTGGCGACGGGCACCACGACCACCCGGCCGCGTCCCCCGCAGGCCCCGTCGACCGAGCCCGCCACGCAGGCCGGGGCCACGGCGAGCGGCCAGGGCACCACCGCCGCCGAGGAGACCCGCCCCGACGTCCCCGTCGACCTGCCGCCGGCCGAGCCGGAGCCGGGGCTGCTCTTCGAGACCCCGCCGCCCTCGGCCGGCCGCCTGGTGCGGCTGCGCTCCCGGCTGGCCCGCTCGCAGTCCTCGCTGGGCCGCGGCCTGCTCACCGTGCTCGCGCGCGAGAAGCTCACCGAGGACGACTGGGAGGAGATCGAGGAGACCCTCCTGGCCGCCGACGTCGGCATCGGGGCCACCACGCAGATCGTCGACCGGCTGCGCACCCAGTCGATGGTGCTGGCCACCTCCTCCGGGACCGACCTGCGCGCCCTGCTGGTGCGCGAGCTGACCGCCGTCCTCGGGCCCGACCTGGACCGCTCCCTGGGCGTGCAGCGGCACGAGGGGCGTCCCGGCGTCGTCCTCGTGGTCGGCGTCAACGGCGCCGGCAAGACGACGACGGTCGGCAAGATCGCCCGCGTGCTGGTCGGCGACGGCCGCAGCGTCGTCCTCGGGGCGGCCGACACGTTCCGCGCCGCCGCGGCCGACCAGCTGGAGACCTGGGGCGAGCGGGTCGGGGTGCTCACCGTGCGCGGCCGGGAGGGCGCCGACCCCGCCTCGGTCGCGTTCGAGGCGGTGCGCACCGGCGTGGAGGCGGAGGTCGACACCGTCGTCGTCGACACCGCCGGGCGGCTGCACACCAAGTCCGGGCTGATGGACGAGCTCGGCAAGATCAAGCGGGTCGTGGAGAAGCAGGCACCGGTCACCGAGGTGCTGCTGGTCCTCGACGCGACGACCGGGCAGAACGGCGTCGTCCAGGCGCGGGTGTTCACCTCGGCGGTCGAGGTCACCGGCGTCGTCCTCACCAAGCTCGACGGCACCGCCAAGGGCGGCATCGTCGTCTCGGTGCAGCGCGAGCTCGGCATCCCGGTGAAGCTCGTCGGCCTGGGGGAGGGCGCCGACGACTTGGCGCCGTTCGAGCCGGAGGCGTTCGCCGAGGCGCTCGTCGGCGGCGAGTGAGCGGAGGAGATCCGTCGGCGTGACGCCGACGGATCCTCTCCGGCTAGGGCACGCGCGTGGGGTCGAAGCCGTAGGGCAGCTCGAGGCGGTGCCGGGCGAGCAGGTCGGCGTCGGCCAGCAGCTCGCGGGTCGGCCCGTCGGCGACCACCACGCCGCCGTCCAGCACGACCGAGCGCGGGCACAGCTGCAGGGCGTAGGGCAGGTCGTGGGTGACCATCAGCATCGTCACCGGCAGCGCCTGGAGGACCTCGGCCAGCTCGCGCCGGCCGGCCGGGTCCAGGTTGGACGACGGCTCGTCGAGGACGAGCACCTCCGGGTGCATCGACAGCACCGTGGCGACGGCGACGCGGCGGCGCTGGCCGAACGACAGGTGGTGCGGCGGGCGCTCGGCGACCCCGGCCATGCCGACCTGGTCCAGCGCCGCGGCGACCCGCGCCGACACCTCGTCCTCGGGCAGGCCGAGGTTGCGGGGGCCGAACGCCACGTCCTCGCCGACGGTGGGCATGAACAGCTGGTCGTCGGGGTCCTGGAAGACGACGCCCACCCGGCGCCGCACCTCCTGCAGCGTCCGCTTCTCCACCGGCAGCCCGCCGACGGCGACCCGGCCGCGGCCACCGCGGAGCACCCCGTTGAGGTGCAGCACCAGCGTGGTCTTGCCGGCGCCGTTCGGCCCGAGCAGCGCCACCCGCTCGCCGGGGTCGATCCGCAGGTCCACGCCGAACAGCGCCTGGTGCCCGTCCGGATAGGCGAAGGCCACGTCCTCCACGAGCAGGGAGGGGACGGCGGCGCTCACCCGACCAGCATCCCCGCCCCGAGCACGGCGGCGGCGGCCAGGGGCAGGCTCAGCCCGACGGCCCACTGGCCCGGGCGCACCGCGGTGGCGGGGGCGCCGACCAGCCGGCCGCTGTACCCGCGGGACAGCATCGCCAGGTGCACCCGCTCGCCGCGCTCGTAGGAGCGGACGAACAGCGACGCGGCCGCCGGGCCCAGCACCCGGAGCGCGCCGAGGTGCCGGGCGCGGAAGCCGCGGGACTCGCGGGCCACCCGCATCCGCCGCAGCTCGCCGGAGACGACGTCGGCGTAGCGGATCATGAACGACAGGATCTGCACGAGGGCGGCGGGCAGCCGCAGCCGCTCCAGCCCGCGCAGCAGCTCCCGGGCCTCGGTGGTCGCGGCGAGCACGGTGGCGGCGAGCACCGACAGCGTCGCCTTGGCGAGCAGCCCGCCGCCGGCGGCCAGCCCGCTCTCGGACAGCGACAGCCCGGCGACCTCGACCCGCGGACCGCGGGAGACGACCGGCAGCAGCAGCGCGAAGACGACGAAGGGCAGCTCCACCGCCAGGCCGCGGGCGAGCCGGCGCGGGGTCAGGCCGGCGACGGCCGCGACCGAGAGCACGAGGGCGAGGAAGCCGGCGTAGGCCGCCCACGCCCACCCGGCGTGCACCGGCGTCGCGACGACGACGAGGGCGAACGCCATGACGGCGACCAGCTTCACCTGCGGCGCCAGCCGGTGGACGACGCTGGATCCCGGGACGTAGGCGGCGCCCAGGGCCCCGCCGTGCCCCGCTCCCACTCAGCCGGCCCGGTCGGCGGCGACCGGCGCGCCGGGAGCGTCGGCGAGGTCGCCGGCACCGGGGGCCGCGCCGGTGCGGCGGCGCAGCACCAGGGTCAGCCCACCGGCGAGCGCCAGGGTCACCGCGACCCCGATGACGCCGGCCAGGCCACCGGACAGCCGCCCGTCGTCCACGCCGTCGACGGCGTAGTCGGCGAGCGGGGAGCCGGCGGTGGCGCTGTCCTCGGCGGTGGAGCCGAAGCCCTCCTCCTCGGCCGACCACTCCAGGCCGTCGGGGGACGAGGAGGCGTAGTAGCTGCCGACGCCGGCGATCAGCAGGGCCAGCAGCAGGCCGGCGACCAGGAAGCCGCGGTTGCGGCGGCTCACCGGGCACCCCCGGCGGCCGGCGCAGTCAGCGGCCGCGGCGCGAGGTCGGACGGGCGGCGCAGGTGCGCGGCCCCGTGCACCAGGTCGGGCCGGACGGTGAGGACGGCGCTGAGCACGGCGACGGTGATCGCCGCCTCGCCCAGGCCGATGAGCAGGTGGATGCCGCCCATCGTCGCGGCGACCGCGCCCAGGGAGACGTCGGCGACCCCGCCCACGGCGAACAGGCCGACGAAGGCCAGCGCGGCCGCCGGGACCGAGAGGAACGCCCCGACGCCCGCGCCCGCCAGCACGCCGGTGCGGGTGCGCGGCAGCAGCCGGACGAGGAGCCGGGAGACGCCGTAGCCCAGTGCCACCGCGACCAGCCCCATGAGCGTGATGTTGGTGCCGAGCGCGGTGAGCCCGCCGTCGGCGAACAGCACCGCCTGCACCACCAGGACGACGGTCATGCAGAGCACCGCCGTCCAGGGCCCGACGAGGACCGCGGTCAGGGCGCCGCCGATGAGGTGCCCGCTGGTGCCGGCGCCGACGGGGAAGTTCATCATCTGGACCGCGAAGACGAAGGCCGCCGTCAGCCCGGCCAGGGGAGCGGTGCGCTCGTCGAGCTCGCGGCGTGCGCCGCGCAGGGCGAGGGCGACGGTGCCGGCGGCCACCAGGCCCGTGGCCACGGACGTCGGGGCGTCGAGGAAGCCGTCCGGGACGTGCACGCTGCCTCCGCTGGGGACGAGGTGGGCGGAGCCGAGCGGCCCCCCGGCGAGCTTATTGCATGCGGTTCGCAACTGCGAAGCCGTCGCATCAGAGCGGGAGCCGGGTGCAGCGGGTCACCCACCGGGGTGGTCGCAACAGGGGCGAAACACGATGCCGGGACACGCGGACGGGAGTTCACCGTCCGGAAACAGTCGCGTGCCGCCCGGCGAAACAGGAGCCCGGCACCGTGACGCCCACGGTCGCTCCCAGGGACGGGAGCCGTACCTCCCGAAGACCCCCGGGGTGTCCTCGCTCCCCGGGTCCTCCCTGTGGCACCGCCACACCGACAACCTCAGGAGGTTGCCGTGGACACCGGCGACACCGCCTGGGTTCTGATCAGCGCAGTACTCGTGCTGTTCATGACTCCCGGACTCGCGCTCTTCTACGGCGGCATGGTCCGCGCGAAGAGCGTCCTCAACATGATGATGATGAGCTTCGGCGCCGTCGCGCTGATCGGCGTGCTGTGGGTGGTCTACGGCTACTCGATGGCGTTCGGCGACGACGTCGGCGGCGGCCTGCTCGGCGACCCGTTCGAGTTCTTCGGCCTCGACGGCCTCATGGGGACCGCCGGCGTCGACGGCGGTTTCGCCGCCGACGAGCTGGTGTTCACCATCCCGTCGATGGCCTTCGTGGCCTTCCAGGGGATGTTCGCGATCCTGACCGTCGCGCTCATCTCCGGGGCCATCGCCGACCGCGCCCGCTTCGGGCCCTGGATGGTCTTCGCCGGCGTCTGGGCGACGATCGTGTACTTCCCGGTGGCGCACTGGGTCTTCGCCTTCGACGGCGCGGAGTCCGAGACCGGTGGCTGGATCGCCAACGACCTGCTGGCCGTGGACTTCGCCGGCGGCACCGCGGTGCACATCAACGCCGGTGCGGCCGGCCTCGCCCTGGCTCTGGTCCTGGGCAAGCGGCGCGGCTTCGGGCGCGACCCGATGCGTCCGCACAACCTGCCGCTGGTCATGATCGGCTCCGGCATCCTGTTCTTCGGCTGGTTCGGCTTCAACGCCGGCTCGGCGCTCGCGGCCAACGGCCAGGCCGCCGAGGTCGCGGTGACGACCCTGGCCGCCACCGCCGCCGCGGTCCTGGGCTGGCTGGCCACCGAGAAGATCCGCGACGGGCACGCCACGTCGCTGGGCGCCGCCTCCGGCGTCGTCGCCGGCCTGGTCGCCATCACCCCGGCCTGCTCCGCGGTGTCCCCGCTGGGCGCGATCGCCGTCGGCCTCGTCGCCGGTGTCCTGTGCGCCCTGGCGGTGGGCCTGAAGTACAAGCTCGGCTACGACGACTCGCTCGACGTCGTCGGCGTCCACCTCGTGGGTGGCCTGTGGGGCACGCTCGCGGTCGGCCTCTTCGGCACGGCGTCGGCCACGGCCGGCATCGACGGCCTCTTCTACGGTGGTGGCCTGTCCCAGCTGGGCAAGCAGGCGGTCGGCGCCCTCGCCGTCCTGGCCTACTCGTTCGTGCTCACACTGGTCATCGGCCTGGTCATCGCCAAGGTCATGCGCTTCCGGATCACCGAGGAGGAGGAGGTCACCGGCATCGACACCACGGTGCACGCCGAGTCCGGGTACGACCTCGACTCCCTCGGCGGAGGCAGTGGTCCCACAGTTCGTGAGCAGGGCCGGGCCGAGGCCCGCAACATCGAAGGGAGCCGGGTGTGAAGCTCGTCACCGCCATCGTCAAGCCGTTCAAGCTCGACGACGTCAAGAACGCCCTCGAGCTGATCGGCATCGCAGGGCTGACCGTCAGCGAGGTCCAGGGCTTCGGCCGTCAGCGGGGCCACACCGAGGTCTACCGCGGCGCGGAGTACCAGGTGGACTTCGTCCCGAAGGTCCGCATCGAGGTCGTCGTCAGCGAGATCGACGCCGCCCGTGTGGTCGACGCGATCGTCGAGTCGGCCTCCACCGGCCAGATCGGCGACGGCAAGGTGTGGGTCACCACGATCGACGAGATCGTGCGGGTCCGCACCGGCGAACGCGGCGCCGACGCCCTCTAGGGCCACCGCACGGACGTCGGCCGGGGCGGCGGGGCGACCCGCTTCCCCGGCCGACGTGTTCCCCGGCGCCCTCGCGGCGCCTCGTCCCGGCCCCCTCTGCGGGAGCCGATGCCCTTCCGATGGGGGAGACGTGCTGGACACCGACTCGCTTCCCGCGCTGTCGCGGAGCCAGCGGCTGCAGGCCCTCGACGGCTGGCTGGCCGGCCTGCTCGACGCCGCGGTCGCGGGTACGCCGCCGCCGGCCCCGCGCCGCGGCGCCGCCACCCCGCGCTCCGGCACCGAGGGCCTGGCGCTGGTCGCGGTCGGCAGCCTGGGCCGGCGGGAGCCCCCGCCGCACGGCGACCTGGACCTGGTGCTCGTGCACGACGGCCGTCCCGAGATCGCCGCCCTGGCCGACGCGGTCTGGTACCCGGTGTGGGACGCCGGCCTGCGGCTGGACCACTCGGTGCGGTCCATCTCCGAGGCCGTCGCCGTCGCCTCGACCGACGTCAAGGCCGGCCTCGGTCTGCTCGACGCCCGGCTGGTGGCCGGCGACGCCGACCTGGCCGCCCGACTGCGCACCGCCAGCCTCGGCAGCTGGCGCCAGTCGGCCTCCCGCCTGCTGCCCCAGCTGCGCGACCTGCGCCGCGAGCGGGCGCGCAAGCTCGGGGAGCTGGCCTTCATCCTCGAGCCGGACCTGAAGGAGGCCTACGGCGGGCTGCGCGAGGGGCAGGTGCTGCGCGCGGTCGCCGCCGCCCAGCTGGCCGACGAGCCCTCCCCCGAGGCCGAGGAGGCCTACGCCTTCCTGCTCGACGTCCGCGACGAGCTCCGCCGCCGGTCGGGCCGCCCCACCGACGTGCTCGTCCGCCAGGAGCAGCGGCCCGTCGCGGCCGCGCTGGGACTGGCCGACGAGGACGCCCTGCTGCGTCAGGTCAGCCTGGCCGGCCGGCGGCTGGCCTTCGTGGCCGACGAGACGTGGCGGCGGGTGGAGGCGGCCCTGGTCCGCCGTCCGCGGGCGCGCTACCGCCGGGTCAACCGCGAGCCGCTCGCCGAGGGCGTCGTCCGCCAGGGGGACGAGGTCGTGCTCGCCCGGGACGCCCGGCCCGCCGCCGACCCCGGCCTGGTGCTGCGCGGCGCGGCCGCGGCCGCCCGCGCCGACCTGCTGCTCTCGCCGTACACGCTCAAGGTGCTGGCCGTGCACAGCCCGCCGGTGCCCGAGCCGTGGCCGGCGGAGGTCCGCTGGTCGTTCCTGCGGCTGCTGGCCAGCGGCCGCAGCGCGGTGCCGGTGATCGAGCAGCTGGACCAGGAGGGGCTGCTCGCCCGGCTGATGCCGGAGTGGGACCGCGTCCGGTCGCTGCCGCAGCGGCACCCGTGGCACCGCTTCACCGTCGACCGGCACCTCGTCGAGGCCGCGGCCGCCGCGGCGGAGCTGACCCGCGACGTCGACCGGCCCGACCTGCTGCTCGTCGGCGCGCTGCTGCACGACATCGGGAAGGGCTGGCCCGGTGACCACAGCGTCGTCGGCGAGCCGATCGGTGCGGAGATGGCCACCCGGATGGGGTTCACGCCCCCGGATGTCGCCACCCTGGCCGCGATGGTCCGGCACCACCTGCTGCTGCCCGACACCGCCACCCGCCGCGACATCGACGACCCGGCCACCATCTCGCGGGTCAGCGAGACCCTGGGCGGCGACCCCGCGCTGCTGCAGCTCCTGCACGCCCTCGCCCAGGCCGACGGAGCGGCCACGAGCGCCTCGGCCTGGTCGCCGTGGAAGGCGCACCTGGTGGCCGCGCTCGTCGCCCGCGTGCAGGCCCACATGGGCACCCTGCGCGGCACCGACGGCATGCCCGACCCGGAGCCGGTGCTGCACCCGACCCAGCCGCAGGTCACGGCGGCGGCGTCGGAGGCGGCCGGTGCGGCGGACGCCGCGGCCGCGGTCACGGTCGGCATCGAGGACGTCGCCGACGGCCAGCAGATCACCGTCGGCGCCCCCGACCGGCCCGGCCTGTTCAGCGTCCTCGCCGGCGTCATGGCACTCAACCAGCTCGACGTCCGCGCGGCGAAGGTGAACGTGCTCGACGGCCGGGCGACGGCGGTCTTCGCCGTGCGGCCGCGGTTCGGCCGGGCGCCCGTGGCGACGATCCTGGCCGACGCCGTCCGTGCCGCCCTCGAGGGCACGTTGCCGCTGGCCGAGCGGCTGAGGCAGCGGGAGGCCGACTACCGCCAGGACGCCTCCCGGGCGGCGCCGCCGCGGATCTCGTGGCACGACTCGGAGGCCAGCGGGGACTCCACCAGCATCGTCGAGGTGCGCGCCGGTGACCGTGCGGGCCTGCTGCACCGGCTCACCGCCGCGCTGGCCGGCGAGGGTCTCGACGTCACGTCCGCCCGCGTCGAGACCCTCGGTGCCGACGCCGCGGACTACTTCTACGTGTGCAACTCCACACGGGAGCCGATCGACGCCGCCCAGCGGTCCCGGGTGGAGGCCGCCCTGGTCAGCGCGACGCGGGGGGCGCCGGAGCCGGTGGCCGGCGGACGGGGGAGCGGGGACACGCCGGGCTGAGGTCCCCGGTCCTGTCACCGGCGCGTGTTCTCCTCGCAGGCAGTGGGACGGAACGGTCCCGTCTGGTCCGAGAGGAGTGCCGCGTGTCCGCGTTCCGAGACCTGCAGAGCCGCGAGTGGCCCTGCCCCGACTGTGGCGACGCCCGGGAGTTCGTGCAGCCGCCGTGCGCCGACGGGCACACCGACGACGGCGGCGAGTGCCCCGAGTTCGTCTGCACCGACTGCGGCACCGCCCTGTTCGCCGGCCCGACCCCGGTCGCCGCGGCAATGGCCGCCCGCCGGGCCGCCTGAGTAGGGACCACCCTTCCCCCCACGCCTCGCACGCTCGGCGCGGGCCCCTGAAGGGCGGCCGGGGGCCGATACCCTTGGGGCAGGAGGCGCGGCGAGCCCGCGCCCGCGACTCTCCCTGAGGACGGCTTGTGTTCGAGACCCTCTCCGACCGCCTCGACAAGGTCTTCACCGGCCTGCGCGGCAAGGGCCGGCTGACCGACGCCGACATCGACGCCACCGCGCGCGAGATCCGCATCGCGCTACTGGAGGCCGACGTCGCGCTGCCGGTGGTGCGCACCTTCATCAACGCGGTCAAGGAGCGGGCCCGCGGGTCCGAGGTCTCCCAGGCCCTCAACCCCGCCCAGCAGGTCATCAAGATCGTCAACGAGGAGCTCGTCCAGGTCCTCGGTGGCGAGACCCGGCGGCTGCGCTACGCCAAGACCTCGCCCACGGTGATCATGCTCGCCGGTCTCCAGGGCGCCGGTAAGACGACGCTGGCCGGCAAGCTCGGCAAGTGGCTGAAGAGCCAGGGCCACACGCCGCTGCTCGTCGCCGCGGACCTGCAGCGGCCCAACGCCGTCAACCAGCTCGCCATCGTGGCCGGCCAGGCGGGGGTCGACGTCTACGCACCCGAGCCGGGCAACGGCGTCGGCGATCCGATCAAGGTCGCCGCGGACTCGATCGACCACGCCCGCCGCACCATGCACGACGTCGTCGTCGTCGACACCGCCGGCCGGCTGGGCATCGACGCCGAGATGATGGCGCAGGCCGCCGGCATCCGGGACGTCGTCCACCCCGACGAGACGCTCTTCGTCGTCGACGCGATGATCGGCCAGGACGCGGTGACCACCGCGGAGGCCTTCCGCGACGGCGTCGGCTTCAGCGGTGTCGTGCTGACCAAGCTCGACGGCGACGCCCGCGGTGGCGCGGCGCTGTCGGTGCGGTACGTGACCGGCCAGCCGATCATGTTCGCCTCCACCGGCGAGAAGCTCACCGACTTCGACGTCTTCCACCCCGAGCGGATGGCCTCGCGCATCCTCGGGATGGGCGACGTCCTCACGCTCATCGAGCAGGCCGAGCAGGCGTTCGACGCCGACCAGGCCGAGCGGATGGCCGGCAAGCTCGCGTCGCGCGAGGGCTTCACGCTCGAGGACTTCCTCGAGCAGATGATGGCGATCCGCAAGATGGGCCCCATCGCGAACCTGCTCGGCATGCTGCCCGGCGCGGGTCAGATGAAGGAGCAGCTCAAGCAGATCGACGACCGCGACCTGGACCGGACCGCGGCGATCATCCGCTCGATGACGCCCGAGGAGCGGGTCAACTCCAAGATCATCAACGCGTCGCGACGGGTCCGCATCGCCAACGGCTCCGGGGTCAGCGTCACCGACGTCAACCAGCTGCTGGAGCGGTTCGTCCAAGCCCAGAAGATGATGGGCCAGATGGCCGGCAGCATGGGCATGCCGGGCATGGGGCCGATGTCGAAGAAGGCCCGCGGGCGGCAGATGCAGGCGCAGTCCAAGAAGGGCAAGGGGAAGAAGGGCAAGGGCGGCGCGGTCAGGAAGGGGGCCCCCGCCCGCCGGCCGATGGGTGCCCCGGGCCTGCCGCCGGGTGCTGGCTTCCCCGGTGGCGCCGGGCTCCCCGGTGGGATGCCGGGTGGGATGCCCAGCCTGCCGCCCGGTCAGGGCATGCCCGACCTGACCAAGCTGAACTTCGACCAGTTCAAGGACGGCGGGCGCTGACCGCGCCGACGCTGCACATCGCGGGGGTCGTCCTCCCCGAGGGCGAGCACCGCGACCTGTGGGTCCGCGACGGCCGCATCTCGACGGAGCCGGTGCCCGGCGCGGAGACGGTCTCCCGCGGCGGCTTCGTGCTCCCCGGGCTCGTCGACGCCCACTGCCACGTCGGCATCGGCCGCGGCGGCGGGCTCGTCGAGAGCCTGGACGGGCTGCGCGAGCAGGCGCTGGCCGAGCGGGCCGCCGGCGTGCTGGCGCTGCGGGACTGCGGCTCGCCGGTCGACACCCGCGCCCTGGACGACGAGCCGGACCTGCCGCGGATCATCCGGGCCGGCCGGCACCTGGCCCGCACGCGCCGCTACCTGCCCGGGCTGGGCATCGAGCTCGAACCGGAGGACCTGGTCGCCGAGGTGCGCGTGCAGGCCCGCCGCGGCGACGGCTGGGTGAAGCTCATCGGCGACTGGATCGACCGCTCGGTGGGCGACCTCGCGCCCGAGTGGCCCGCGGACGTCGTCGCCGCCGCGATCGCGGCCGCCCACGAGGAGGGCGCCCGGGTCACCGCGCACACCTTCGGCACCGACGCCCTGCCCGACCTGATCCGCGCCGGCATCGACTGCGTCGAGCACGGCACGGGGCTGACCGAGGAGCTGGTCGGCGAGATGGCCGCGCGCGGCACCGCCGTCGTCCCGACGCTGGTCAACGTCGAGAACTTCCCGGGGTTCGCCGAGGCGGGGGAGGAGCGGTTCCCGGGGTACGCGAGCACGATGCGGCGGCTGTACGCGCAGTCCGGCGCCGTCGTCCGGGCGGCGTACGAGGCCGGCGTCCCGGTGTTCGCCGGCACCGACGCCGGCGGGAGCATCGACCACGGCCGGGTGGCCGACGAGATCCGCGCGCTGGCGGCCGCCGGACTGCCCGCCGAGGCGGCGCTGGCCGCGGGCTCCTGGGCCGCCCGCACCTGGCTGGGCCTGCCGAACGTCACCGACGGCGCGCCGGCGGACCTGGTCGTCTACGACGCCGACCCGCGCGCCGACCTCGACGTCCTGGCCCGCCCGGCGCTCACCGTCCTGCGGGGCCGGGTGTACCGGTAGGAAACCGGGGGGCGGCACCGCGGAGCCGCCTGGGAGGATCTGCGCCGTGCTCCTCCGGATGTCCTCCCTGTTCCTGCGCACCCTCCGTGACGACCCGGCCGACGCCGAGGTGCCCAGCCACCGGCTCCTCGTGCGCGGCGGCTACATCCGGCGGGCGGCGCCGGGCGGCTTCACCTGGCTGCCGCTGGGCTACCGGGTGTTCCGCAACGTGGAGCGCGTCGTCCGCGAGGAGATGGACCGGATGGGCGCGCAGGAGGTGCACTTCCCGGCGCTGCTCCCGCGGGAGCCCTACGAGGCGACCAACCGGTGGACCGAGTACGGCCCCAACCTGTTCCGGCTGCAGGACCGCCGGGGCAACGACTTCCTGCTCGGCCCCACGCACGAGGAGATGTTCACGCTCCTGGTGAAGGACCTGTACTCGTCGTACAAGGACCTGCCGCTGTCGCTGTACCAGATCCAGACCAAGTACCGGGACGAGGCGCGGCCGCGCGCGGGGCTGTTCCGCGGGCGCGAGTTCACGATGAAGGACAGCTACTCCTTCGACGTCGACGACGCCGGGCTGGACAAGAGCTACGCCGCCCACCGCGACGCCTACATCCGCATCTTCGACCGGCTCGGCCTCGACTACGTGATCGTCTCGGCGATGTCGGGCGCCATGGGCGGGTCCAGGAGCGAGGAGTTCCTGCACCCCACGGAGATCGGCGAGGACACCTTCGTCCGCTCCGCCGGCGGGTACGCGGCCAACGTCGAGGCCGTCACGACCGTCGTCCCCGACGCGATCCCGTTCGACGGGCTGCCCGCGGCGCACGTCGAGGACACCCCCGACACCCCGACCATCGAGACGCTCGTCGCCGTCGCGCGGGAGCTGTTCCCCGACGCCGGGTACACCGCCGCGTCGACGCTGAAGAACGTCGTCGTCACGCTCGTGCACCCCGACGGCACGCGGGAGCCGCTCGTCATCGGCATCCCCGGTGACCGCGAGGTCGACGCCAAGCGGCTGGAGGCGCAGGTCGCGCCGGCCGAGGTGGAGCCGTTCGCCGACTTCGAGAAGCACCCCGCGCTGGTCAAGGGCTACATCGGCCCGCAGGTGCTCGGCGCCGAGAGCGAGTCGGGCATCCGCTACCTGGTCGACCCCCGCGTGGTGTCCGGCACCCGCTGGATCACCGGCGCCAACGAGGCCGGCAAGCACGTGTTCGACCTGGTCGCCGGCCGCGACTTCACCTGGGACGGCGTCGTCGAGGCCGCCGAGGTGCTGGCCGGCGACCCGGCGCCCGACGGCTCCGGTCCGCTGGAGCTCGCCCGCGGCGTCGAGATGGGCCACATCTTCCAGCTGGGCCGCAAGTACGCCGAGGCCCTCAACCTCGAGGTGCTCGACGAGAACGGCAAGCTCGTCACGGTCACGATGGGCTCGTACGGCGTCGGCGTCTCCCGTGCGGTCGCCGCGATCGCCGAGTCGACCCATGACGAGCTCGGCCTGGCCTGGCCGCGCGAGATCGCCCCGGCCGACGTGCACCTGGTCGCCACCGGCAAGGACGCCGCCGTGTTCGAGGCCGCGGCCTCGCTGGCCGACGAGCTGGTCGCCCGCGGGCTGACCGTGCTCTACGACGACCGGCCGAAGGTCTCGCCCGGCGTGAAGTTCAAGGACGCCGAGCTGCTGGGCATGCCGACGATCGTCACCGTCGGTCGGGGTCTGGCCGAGGGCGTCATCGAGGTGCGCGACCGGGCGACCGGAGAGCGCCAGGAGGTCCCGGTGGCCGAGGCCGCCGACCGCGTGCTCGCCGCGGTCAGGGGCTGACCGCCACCAGCTCCACCTCGTAGCCGTCGGCGTCCTCCAGGTACGCCGCCCGGTGGTCCCGGCCGCCGGCGAACGGGTGTCGGTCGGCGAACATCAGCCGCCACCCGTGCGTCGGCGCCTCGGCGACGAGGGCGTCCAGCTCGGCCGGCGTCCCCGCGTGGAACGCGAGGTGGTTCAGCCCCGGCGCGCGCCGCTCGTGCCGGTCGCCGACCAGGGCCTGGGACTGCTCGACGACGACGTAGACACCGCCCGAGCGCCACGAGCGGCCGTGCTCCCACGACTGGTACGGCGTGGCCCCGAGGCGGGTGAGCAGCCACCCCCAGGAACGCTCGGCGCGGGCCAGGTCGGGCACCCAGATCTCCACGTGGTGCAGCAGACCCCGGCTGCTGTCCTCGGCCGTCCCCACGTCTGGCATCATGGACTGTCGAACACGGCGGTGCGCGGCCCTCTCACCGTCGCCGGCCGTGTCCCTGGCTCCGCCCCGGCGTACCCCACGCGTCCGTCCGGCGAGCAACCGACAGACAGCGTTCGAGGAGAACACGAGCCACCGTGGCCACCAAGATCAAGCTCATGCGCCTGGGCAAGATGCGCGCGCCGTACTACCGCATCGTCGTCGCCGACTCGCGCACCAAGCGCGACGGGCGCTCGATCGAGACGATCGGCAAGTACCACCCGAAGGAGGACCCGTCCTTCATCGAGGTCGACAGCGAGCGTGCGCAGTACTGGCTGGGCGTCGGCGCGCAGCCGACCGAGGCCGTCGCCGCCATCTTCCGGGTGACCGGTGACTGGCAGAAGTTCAAGGGCGAGGCCGCGCCGCCGCCCATGAAGGTCGCCGCACCGAAGCCGGACAAGAAGGCCCTCTACGAGGCCGCCGTCCTCGCCTCCGGTGACGAGCCGGCCGCCGGCGCGACCACCCCGAAGAAGAAGGCCGCTCCCAAGGCCGACGCCGCTCCCGCCGACGCCGCGCCCGCCGACGCCGCTCCCGCCGACGCCGCTCCCGCCGACGCCGCTCCCGCGGACGCGGCTCCCGCGGATGCCGCTCCCGCGGACGCCGCGGCCGCGACGCCCGCCGAGTAAGACATGGTCGAAGAGGCGCTCGAGCACCTGGTCAAGGGCATCGTCGACCACCCGGAGGACGTCGAGGTCGACCTGCTCACCGGCCGCCGCGGCAAGACCCTCGAGGTGCGGGTCAACCCCGACGACCTCGGCAAGGTCATCGGCCGTGGCGGTCGCACCGCCAAGGCGCTGCGCACCGTGATGACCGGCGTCGGTGGCCGGGGCCTGCGGGTCGACGTCGTCGACACCGACGGGCGCTGAGCCGCACCCGAGCACCCCGCCGTGAGCACCACTCCTGACGACACCGTGGTGGTCGGCCGCATCGGCCGGCCCCACGGTGTCCGTGGTCAGGTGACCGTCGAGGTCCGCACGGACGACCCCGACCTGCGGTTCGCCCCCGGCTCGGCGCTGCTCACCGACCCCGGGGAGCGCGGTCCGCTCACCGTCGTCGCGGCCCGCTGGCACAGCGGCTCGCTGCTGCTCCAGCTGGCCACCCCCGACGGCGCGGTCGTGAGCGATCGGGAGGGCGCCGACGCCCTGCGCAACACCCGGCTGCTCGTGCCGGTCGAGGAGCTCCCCGACCTGGACGACCCGGACGTCTTCTACGACCACCAGCTGATCGGCCTCAGCGCCCGCCTGGCCGACGGGACGGTCCTCGGCGAGGTCACCGCCGTGCGGCACGAGGGGGCCGAGACGCTCGTCGTCCGCCGGCCCGCCGACGGCGGCGAGCTGCTCGTGCCCTTCGTCTCCGCGATCGTGCCGACGGTGGACGTCGCCGGTGGCTTCCTCGTCGTCGACCCGCCCGAGGGGCTGCTCGACCTGTGACGGCCTCCCCGGGCGACGCCGGTCCCGGCGAGCCCTTCCGGATCGACGTCGTCACGATCTTCCCGGAGTACCTCGCGCCGCTCCGGCAGTCGCTGCTGGGCAAGGCCGCCGAGCGCGGTCTGGTCTCCATCGGGGTCCACGACCTGCGGGTCTGGACCGACGACGTGCACCGCACCGTCGACGACGCGCCCTACGGCGGCGGGCCCGGGATGGTCATGCGCCCGGAGCCCTGGGCGCAGGCGCTGGAGCAGGTGCGCCCCACCGGCACCCGGCTGGTCGTGCCCACCCCGGCCGGCCGGCCGTTCACCCAGGCGACCGCCGCGGAGTGGGCCACCGAGCCCGGGCTCGTCTTCGCCTGCGGCCGGTACGAGGGCATCGACCAGCGGGTCGCGGAGTGGGCGGCCGACGCGGGGCCGGTGTCGGAGGTGTCGATCGGCGACTACGTGCTGGCCGGGGGCGAGTCCGCGGTGCTGGTGATGGTCGAGGCGGTCACCCGGCTGCTGCCGGGCGTGGTCGGCAACCGCGAGTCGGTCGAGTTCGACTCCCACGCCGACGGCCTGCTCGAGGGGCCCTCCTACACCCGGCCGGCGTCGTGGCGGGGCCGCGACGTCCCGTCGGTGCTGCTGTCCGGCGACCACGCCGCCATCGCCCGCTGGCGGCGTGCGGAGTCGCTGCGCCGGACCGCCGCCCGCCGTCCGGACCTGCTCGCCGCGCTGCCCGAGGGGGCGCTGACCGACGCCGACCGCGCGGTGGTCGAGGGCGCGTGACCGAGCGTCCGTGGGTCCGGCCGACCGCCCGGGTCGTCGTCCTGGACCCCGCCGGACGGGTGCTGCTGCTCGGGGCGCGGCTGTCCGACCCCGACGTCCCGCCCGCCGAGGTGCTGTTCTGGTACACGCCGGGCGGGGGAGTGGAGGACGGCGAGACGGTGCGCGAGGCCGCCGTCCGCGAGCTGGCCGAGGAGATCGGGCTGGTGGCCGACCCGTCCGCGCTCGAGGGGCCCGTGTGGTTCCGCCGGCACCTGGGAGCCTTCGGCGGGACGGACATCGACTCGCGCGAGACGTTCTTCGTGCTGCGCGACGTGGAGCACACCGTCGACGCCTCGGGGCGGACCGAGCTGGAGGTGCTCGGCGACGAGCCGCACCGCTGGTGGACGGTCGAGGAGATCGCGGCCGCCGGCGAGGAGTTCGCGCCCGCCGACCTCGCCGACGCCCTGACCGAGCTGCTGCGCGGTCCGCACCAGGGGCCGCCGCGCTTCGTCTCCTGAAGTCGTGGCACAATCGACAGCTGCTGCACGACCGTCGGCCTGGCCGATGGGCTCCCGTACGCCGGAGCCGCAGCTCCCCGGGACGGACAGCCGGGGCGACCCGCTGTCCGAGACCGCTGAGACCACGCCGCCGAAGAACCTGGCCAGAACAAGAGGAACGCCGCGATGAACACCCTGGACGCACTCGACGCCGCCTCGCTGCGCGACGACATCCCCGGGTTCCGCCCGGGTGACACCGTGAAGGTGCACGTGCGCGTCGTCGAGGGCAACCGCTCCCGCATCCAGGTCTTCCAGGGCGTCGTCATCCGTCGCCAGGGCGGCGGGATCCGCGAGACCTTCACCGTCCGCAAGGTCAGCTTCGGTGTCGGCGTGGAGCGCACCTTCCCGGTGCACACCCCGGTCGTGGAGAAGATCGAGGTGCTGACCCGCGGTGACGTGCGTCGCGCCAAGCTGTACTACCTCCGCGAGCTGCGTGGCAAGGCCGCCAAGATCAAGGAGAAGCGCGAGCCCGTCGCGCGCTGACACGCGTCGGCTCGTCCTGCCTCGACACGGCGGGCCTCCCGCGCCCGTACGCTGCTCTCGATGAGCAGCGACCGGCACGGGGGGCCCGCCGACGTCGTCCCGGGGGACGACCGACCCGAGGACGGGGGCGCCGCGGCCACGCCGGCCGCCGCCTCCGCGGGTGCGACCCCCGCGGGCGGCGCCGCGGACTCCACCTCGAGTGCGCCGCGCCCCTGGTGGCGCCGACGTCGTCGTCGTCCCGAGCCGGGCAAGAAGCCCTCGCTGCTGCGCGAACTGCCCGTACTGCTGCTGGTGGCCTTCGTCCTGGCGCTGCTGGTCAAGACCTTCCTCGTGCAGGCCTTCTTCATCCCGTCCGGGTCGATGGAGACCACCCTGCACGGCTGCCCGGGGTGCACCGGTGACCGCGTCCTGGTGAACAAGGTGCCCTACTGGTTCGGCGGCGAGCCCGAGCCCGGAGACATCGTCGTCTTCGAGGGTCCGGACACGTGGTCCCCGGAGGTCGAGGTCGCCGAGCCCGGCAACTGGGTCTCCGGCGGGCTGCTGTGGCTGGGGCGGGCGATCGGTGTCGCCCCGCCGAGCGAGGACGACTACGTCAAGCGGGTCATCGCCGTCGGCGGGCAGACCGTCGAGTGCTGCGATCCCGAGGGGCGCGTCCTGGTGGACGGGCAGCCGCTGGACGAGCCGTACATCTACCAGGACACCCCGATCGAGACGCGGGCATTCGCGCCGGTGACGGTCCCCGAGGGCCGGCTGTGGGTGATGGGGGACCACCGCTCGGCGTCGGCGGACTCGCGCTCGCACCGGGACGACCAGTACGCCGGCACCATCGCCGTCGACGACGTCATCGGCAAGGCCGCCGTCATCGTCTGGCCGCTGGACCGCTTCGGCACGCTCGACTCTCCCGACATCCAGGGCGCCGCGCCCCTCGCCGGCGCCGCCGCGGTGGCCGCGCCGCACGTGGTCGGCCTCGCCGGCGCCGTCCCGATCGTCGCGTGGCGCCGCCGCAGGCGACGGCGGCGCAGCGCAGGGGCCTCCGCGGAGCGATCCGCGGCCTGACGGGCCCCGGCCCGAGGTCCGTGCGGCAGCCGGGGCGCGCCGCCGTGCCCAGCTCGAACGCGCCGCCGTGCCCACGTCGAGCAGGCCGCCGTGCCCATCTCGACCGGGCCACCGGGCCCGCCTCGACCGGGCCTCCGTGCAGACCTCGACCCCGGCCGCCGTCCGCATCCGTGGGGCAGGGCCGTGCCGCCCCGCCGGCCGACTCGCGCCGCTCGGGCCGGGCAGCGTGGCGGACCGGCGCGCGGGCCGGGACCTCGGGAGTGGGGCGGCTCCGTGCGACCGGAATGGTCTCCGAATGGCTCGTCGTCATGTCGACAATCGGGAGAACTGTTACCAGTGGGATCGCGAGCGCCGTTGGAGCCCATTCGAACAATGGCGAAAAAAGTGTCGGGGAAACTGTCAAGCAGTTCTCTCACTCGTCCGATGGATGGTGTGTAAGCACCACCCCGAACGTGTGAAACGGAGTCGACAGTGTCTGCACCCATGGCGAGCACCGCCCGCGGCGTGACCCGCGTGCTCATCCTCGCCGACGCCCCGGTCCTGCGCCGTGGGCTGGTCAGCATGATCAACGAGACCGCCGGGATGCAGTCGGTCGGCACCCCGGGCGAGCTGCGCCGGGCCCTGACCCTGGTCGAGACCGCCCGCCCCGACGCGGTCGTCGTCGAGCTCGGCTCGGGCCGCGCCGCCACCCTCGCCGCCTGCCGCGACCTGCGCCGCCGCTTCCCCCGGGTCGCCATCATCGCGCTGGCCACCTCCGAGGACCCGGCCGTGGTCAACGAGGCCGTCGCCGCCGGTGTCCGCGGGTACCTGATGATCAACACGAGCCCGACGCTGCTCGGCTGGGCCATCCTGGCCGCCCGCGCCGGCCGCACCGTGGTCGACCCGCAGATCCGCCGCGTCGAGCCGTCGGCCCTGCCGGCCGCCAAGCCCTTCGCCCCCGAGGTCCCCCTCACCCGCCGCGAGTCCGACGTCCTCGACGAGCTGCTCCAGGGCCAGTCGAACCGCCAGATCGGCCGCAACCTCTTCATCAGCGAGGACACCGTCAAGAGCCACGTCAAGGCCATCCTGCGCAAGCTGGGTGCTCGCGACCGGGCCCACGCGGTCTCCCTCGTGCTCTCCTCGCGGGCCGCCGGTGGCGGCTGCACCTGCGGGGCGCACGCGGTCGTCCCCGCCGAGACCGCCGACGTCTGACGAAGGACCTCCCTGCCCCCACCGCTCGCGAGCTCGCGGCGGGCCCCTGCAGGGAGGACGACGGACGGCGCCGGTCCGGACGGTTCGCCTCCTCAGCGATCCGGACCAGCGCCCCGCGACCTCCCGGTCGCACCCCTCCACGAGCCGGCCCCCTCCTGACCCGGGGGCCGGCTCGTGGCACGTCGACGTCCGGGTGGGCGGCCGCCTCGTCGTCCTCCCGTCGTAGGGTCGGGACGCGATGGCAGTCCGTACCGCCCCCCTCCGTCCCGCGCCCTCCTCGGCCGGCCGGACCACGGCCGCCGACGACCGGGCCGACGCGCTCTGGGCCATGGAGCGCTCGCTGCGCCGGCGCGGCTTCTCCGCCGTGGCCGGGGCCGACGAGGCCGGTCGCGGCGCGTGCGCCGGGCCGCTGGTCGCGGCGGCCTGCGTGCTCCCGCCGGGACGACGGGGACGGGTGCCGGAGCTGGCGGACTCCAAGCTGCTCACCGCGGCGGCGCGCGAGCGGGTCTACACCGAGGTCGTCGAGCGGGCGGTCGCCTGGTCGGTCGTGGTGATGCCCGTTCCCGACCTCGACGCCCGCGGCATGCACGTCACCAACATCGAGGCCCTCCGCCGGGCGGTGTGGCTGCTCGACCCCGGCGCGGACTACGTGCTCACCGACGGCTTCCCGGTGAGCGGCCTGGCCCGGCCGACGCTCGCGGTGTGGAAGGGCGACCGGGTCGCGGCGTGCGTCGCCGCCGCCTCCGTGCTGGCCAAGGTGACGCGGGACCGCATGATGCTCGAGCTGCACGAGCGCTTCCCGGAGTACGACTTCGCCGTGCACAAGGGCTACATCACCGATGCGCACAGCGCCGCCCTGGACCGCCACGGACCCTGTCCGGAGCACCGCCGGCGCTTCGTCAACGTGGCCCGCGCGGCCGCGGCACACGCCGGTCGGGACGCCGGGCTGACCGGTGAGGCGCCCATGGTCGATGATGGGCACATGCGCACCGTCTCCGGAGAGCCGCGATGAGTACCGAGGACCTGGAGAAGTACGAGACCGAGATGGAGCTGCAGCTCTATCGCGAGTACCGGGACATCGTCCGCCAGTTCACCTACGTGGTGGAGACCGAGCGGCGCTTCTACCTGGCCAACTCCGTGGACCTGCAGGTGCGCGAGGCCGGCGGCGAGGTCTTCTTCGAACTGAAGCTCTCCGACGCCTGGGTGTGGGACATGTACCGGCCCGCCCGGTTCGTGCGCAACGTGCGCGTGCTGACGTTCAAGGACGTCAACGTCGAGGAGCTGGACAAGCCGGACCTGGAACTGCCCGACGGGGGCAGGCTGCCCTGACCCGGGCGGGGAGCGGTGGTGGCGCATGCGGTGAGGGTCGTCCGCGCCGCTGACGTCTCCCCGCGGCGCCGTCCACAGGCGCCGGCGCAGTCCACAGACCTGTCCGGACGACGATTCCCCGCGCCCGCCCGGGCGACGGTTCCCGGGTGCGAACGACGACGGAACTGGGGCAGCGCGGTGAGCGGATCGCCGCCCGCTATCTGACCGACCGCGGGCTGCGGCTGCTCGACCGCAACTGGCGTTGCCGCGAGGGCGAGCTCGACATCGTGGCCCGCGACGGCGACGCGATCGTCTTCTGCGAGGTCAAGACCCGCCGTGAGGTCGGGTTCGGCCACCCGGTCGAGGCCGTCACCCCCACCAAGCAGCGGCGGCTGCGGATCCTGGCCCACCGCTGGCTGGCCGCGCACGACGAGCACGCGCCCGACCTGCGCTTCGACGTCGTCGGCGTGCTCGTCCCGGCCGGAGGGCCGGCGGTCGTGACGCACCTTCCGGCGGCGTTCTCGTGAGCCTGGCCCGCACGTGGTCGGTCGGCCTGGCCGGCGTCCACGGCGCCATGGTCGAGGTTGAGGTCGACATGTCGGCCGGCATGCCGGGCGTGGTGCTCGTCGGACTGCCCGACACGGTGGTGCGCCAGTCGGTGGACCGGGTGCGCGCGGCCGTCGTCAACGCCGGGGCCGCCTGGCCGCTGCGGCGGACGACGATCGGCCTGTCCCCGGCCTCCATGCCCAAGCAGGGCAGCGGCTTCGACCTGGCGCTGGCCGCGGGGGTGCTCGCGGCTGGCGACGCGGTGCCCGCGGACGCGGTCAGCGACCTCGTGCTGCTCGGGGAGCTGGGGCTGGACGGCACGGTGCGGGCCATCCGTGGGGTGCTGCCCGCCGTCCTGGAGGCCCGGCGGGCGGGGCACCGGCAGGTCGTCGTCCCGCTGGGCAACGCCGACGAGGCGGCGCTCGTCGAGGGCATCGCCGTCCTCCCCGTGGGCTCGCTGCGTGAGCTGCTGGCCCACCTCACCGGGCGGTCGCGGCTGGAGCCGCACGTCCGGGGGAGCCTCCCCGAGCCGCCCCCGGGGCCCGACCTCGGGGACGTCGTCGGCCAGGCGGTCGGCCGGCGGGCCGTCGAGGTGGCCGCCGCGGGCGGGCACCACCTGTTCCTCGCCGGCCCCCCGGGCGCGGGCAAGACCATGCTCGCCGAGCGCCTGCCCGGACTGCTGCCACCGCTCGACGAGCCGGCCGCACTGGAGGTGACCGCCATCCACTCGGTGGCGGGCACCCTGCCGCCGGAGGCGCCCCTGGTCACGCGACCGCCGTTCGAGGCGCCGCACCACTCGGCGACCATGGCGGCGCTGGTGGGCGGGGGCTCGGGGCAGATCCGGCCGGGGGCGCTGTGCCGGGCCCACCGCGGCGTGCTGTTCCTCGACGAGAGCCCCGAGTTCCCCCGCGCCGTCCTGGACACCCTGCGCCAGCCGCTCGAGCGGGGGACGGTCACCATCTCCCGCGCGTCCGGCGCGGCGACCTTCCCGTGCCGCGCCCAGCTGGTGCTGGCCGCGAACCCCTGTCCGTGCGCCACGGCGGCCGGTGACGCCGCCTGCACGTGCAGCGCCCACGAGCGGCGGCGCTACCAGGCCCGGCTCTCCGGACCGCTGCTGGACCGCATCGACCTGCGCGTCGACCTGCCACCGGTCACCCGCGCCGCCTGGCTGGACGGGACGAGCCCACCGGAGTCGTCCGCTGCGGTGGCTGCCCGGGTCGCCGAGGCGCGTGCCGCCGCGGCCGAGCGCCTGCGCGACAGCGGGCTGACGCTGAACGCGCACGTGCCCGGCCGGCTGCTCCGGGAACGGTGGGTGGTGCCGCGCCCGGCGTCGCGCCTGGCCGAGCGGGCGCTGGAGCGCGGCGTCCTGTCGGTGCGGGGCCTCGACCGGGTGCTGCGCGTCGCCTGGACGCTGGCCGACCTCGCCGGCTGCACCGTCCCCGGCCCCGAGCAGGTCGCCGAGGCCCTCGGGATGCGGCTGCAGCGGGTGGCCGCATGACCGCCGGGGCCGACCTGGACGGGGACCTCGCCTCGTCCGCCGGGGAGGGCGACCTCGCCGCGGTCCGCCGGGCACGGGCCTGGCTGAGCCGGGCGGCGGAGCCGGGCAGCGTGGCGGTCTGGCGCTTCGTGGAGCGAGCCGGACCGGTGGAGGCGGTCCGGCTGCTGCGGGCGGGCGGGGCACCCGAGGCCGTGCAGGCGCTGGTGGGCGTCCGGGCGCAGCAGGACGCGAGCCTGGCCGACCTGCGCCGCGCGGAGCGGTGCGGCGGACGGCTCGTGATCCCGGAGGACGACGAGTGGCCCGCGCTGGCACTGCACGCACTCACCGTGGCGGTCACCGGTGAACCCACCGACGGCGGCGAGATGACCGACCGGACGAGAGCGCCGGTCCCGCCGGTGGCCCTGTGGGTCCGCGGCCGCGGGCACCTGGCGGAGGTGATCGACCGGTCCGTGGCCCTCGTCGGTGCGCGGGCGTGCACGACCTACGGCGAGCACGTGGCCGGTGACCTGGCGCACCGGCTGGGGGACCGGGGCTGGACGGTGGTGTCCGGGGGGGCCTACGGCATCGACGCCGCCGCGCACCGGGGCGCGCTGGCCGCCGGGGCGCCCACGGTGGCGGTGCTCGCCTGCGGGATCGACCGGGTCTACCCGAGCGGCAACGGCGCGCTCCTGGAGCGGATCGCGCAGGAGGGGCTCGTCGTCAGCGAGTGGCCACCGGGCGCGGCGCCGCACCGGCACCGGTTCCTGGTCCGCAACCGGCTGATCGCGGCGCTCACCCGCGGCACGGTCGTGGTGGAGGCGGCGGCTCGGTCCGGCGCCCAGGCGACGGCGCGGCGCGCCTGCCGGCTGGGTCGTCCCGTGATGGTCGTCCCGGGCCCGGTCACCTCGGCGATGAGCGTCGGCTGCCACGAGCTGCTGAGGGACGCCGCCGTGGGCGCCGTCCTCGTGGGCAGCGCCGCCCACGTCCTCCAGGAGGTCGGCCGGCTGGGGGAGGACCTCGCCCCGCTGCCGGAGGCGGTGCCCGACGCGCGCGACGGTCTGTCGGACCTGGCCGTGCGCGTGCTCGACGCCTGCCCGGTGCGTGGGGGCGTCGGTCCGGAGCGGCTGGCGGTGGTGGCCGGCTGCGGGGTGGTCGAGGTCCTGCAGGTGCTGCCGGCGCTGGAGGTCGCCGGACTGGTCGAGTGGACGGGGACCGGCTGGCGGCTCGTACCGCCTCCCGAGGAGTGCGCGAGGTGAGGTCAGCCGCGCGGCGGGAAGGTCAGCACCTGCTGGGCGAAGGAGGCCACGACCGCGCCGTCGTGGGTGCGGACGGTGCCGTGGACGAGCCCACGGCTGCCCCGGACCCGGACCGGCTGCGCGGAGTACAGCAGCCACTCGCCGGCGTCCATGGGGCAGTGGAACCACAGCGTGTGGTCCATCGTGACCCCGCGGGTCTCCGGGGGCGGCGGCGAGCCGGGCACCTGGGCGGCGGAGAAGACCATGTAGTCCGAGACGAACGCGACCACGGCGGCGTGCAGCCCCGGGTCGTCGGGCAGCGGCTGGTGCGGACGGACCCAGTACGGGTGCAGGGGGTCGAACACGTCAGCTCCGGCGTCGACCCGGTGGCGTCCCGCCGGCCGGAACTCGAACGGGTCCATCCCCATGAGCCGCACCGCGTCCGGTGCGATCCCGCCGGGTCCGGCGGGCATCGGGAGCCGGGGCTCCTGCCAGTCGGTGCCCTCGCCTGCGGCGTGGAAGGAGGCGGTCAGCAGCAGCGGGGTGTTGCCGCCCTGCTCCACGGTCACCAGCCGGACGGCGCTCGAGCGCCCGTCCCGCACCGACCGCACCCCGAGGGTGAGCGGGCTGCCCAGCTCTCCGCCGGACGGGAACACCGCGTGCACGGAGGAGGGGAGGAGTCCCGGCGCGACGGTGCGGGCCGCCGCGCGCACCGCCAGCGCCAGCGTGTACCCGCCGTACAGGTGCCCGGCGGCGAGCGGCTCGTTCTCGAACGCGGCGTCCCCCCGTGGGTGCAGTCGGAGCAGCGCGTCGAAGTCGTGGGGCATACCGGATCCCTACCACCGTGTCCTCGACCGGCAGTTCCGCGTCATGACGAGGCCGGTCCGGCGCGCCCGCTTGACCCATCCGGGGCGCCGACGGACGGTCGCACCGTGTCCGGGTCCACGGTCGAGCTGCGCGGTGGGCTGCCGCCCGCCCTGGCCGCGGTCGTGGACGACTACGACGAGCACCTCCGGGGTGCCCGTGAGCTGTCGGACCACACGGTGCGCGCCTACGTCACCGACACCGTGTCGCTGCTCGACCACCTGGCGCGGCGCAGCGGCACGCGCGTCGACGACCTGGACCTGGCCACCCTGCGCAGCTGGCTCGCCAAGGGCCGCACCACCGGCGACAGCCGGGCCACGACCGCGCGGCGCGCGGCGGCGGCCCGGTCGTTCACGCGGTGGCTGCGCCGGACCGGGCTGACACCCGAGGACGTCGGCCTGCGGCTGGTCAGCCCCAAGGCCCACCGCACGCTGCCCGACGTGCTCGCGCCCGACCAGGCCCGAGCGGTGGTCGAGTCCGCGGCCGGAGCCGAGGAGCCGGTCGGCCTGCGCGACGCGGTCGTGCTCGAACTGCTCTACGCCAGTGGCATCCGGGTCAGCGAGCTGGTGGGCCTCGACGTGGACGACGTGGACCGCGGGCGCCGCCTCCTGCGCGTGCTGGGCAAGGGCCGCAAGGAGCGCAGCGTTCCCTACGGGGTGCCGGCCGAGCGGGCGCTGGACGCCTGGCTGACCCGCGGGCGGCCGGCGCTGGCCACCGAGCGGTCCGGTCCGGCGCTGCTGCTCGGCGCGCGCGGCGGCCGGCTCGACCCACGGGAGGCGCGGCGCACCGTGCACGCGGCCGTCGCCACGGCGCCCGGCGCCCCCGACATCGGCCCCCACGGACTGCGGCACTCGGCGGCGACCCACGTGCTGGAAGGCGGCGCCGACCTGCGCTCGGTCCAGGAGCTGCTCGGGCACGCTAGCCTCGCGACGACGCAGATCTACACGCACGTGACGGTCGAACGGCTCCGCGCAGTGCACGCCCAGGCCCATCCCCGCGCGTGAGGGAGCCCAGGGGTGCCGATACTGGACTGCGATGCCCACCAGGGGCCGTCGCGGCGGACCCATGAGCGAGCGGGGGAGCTCCACCGTGCCCGAGGCGACGATCGACACCCGCGACAGCCCGAACGAGGACACCGACGCGGCGATCGTCGCGTTGTGGCGTGACTACGTCGCCGACCGCGATCCCGCGCTGCGCGACCGGCTGATCCTGCACTACGCCCCGCTGGTCAAGTACGTCGCCGGCCGGGTCGGCTCCGGCCTCCCCGCCCACGTGGAGCAGGCCGACCTCGCGTCGTACGGGACCTTCGGGCTCATCGACGCGATCACCCGCTACCAGCCCTCGCGCGAGGTCAAGTTCGAGAGCTACGCGATGGCGCGCATCCGCGGCGCGATCATCGACGAGCTGCGCACCACCGACTGGATCCCGCGGTCGGTCCGCAGCAAGGCCCGCCTGTTCGAGCGGACCGTCGCCGCCCTGGAGAGCAAGCTCCGCCGCAGCCCCACCGACGAGGAGGTGGCCGCGGAGATGGACATGGACGTCGAGGACGTCCGCAAGTTCCTCGGCCAGCTCTCCCTGGTCAACGTGGTGGCCCTCGACGAGCTGCTCACCGACGACGACGGCGGCGCCCCGCGGCTCGTCGACACGCTGCAGGACAACCGGGCCCTCGATCCGCAGGCGATGGCCGAGCACAGCGAGGCGCGGCAGCTGCTGGCCCGTGCCGTCGAGCAGCTGCCGGAGCGGGAGAAGGTCGTCGTCAGCCTCTACTACTTCGAGGGGCTCACCCTCGCCGACATCGGCCGCGTCCTCGGCGTCACGGAGAGCCGCATCTGCCAGCTGCACACCAAGGCCGTGCTGCACCTGCGGACGAAGCTCGCCGACTTCGCCTGACGGTGCAGCCGTCTCCGCCGGCCCGGCCGTGACGGTCCTCGAGCACGCCCTGCCCCCGGTCCGGCCAGGACAGGAGCAGGCCTTCGAGTCGGCCTTCCGTGCGGCCCGGCCGGTCATCGGGGCCTCGCGGGGCTGCCGCCGGCTGTCGCTGTTCCGCTGTCTGGAGCGGCCCTCGACCCACCTGGTGCTCGTCGAGTGGGATCGGCTGGCCGACCACACCGAGGGCTTCCGCGGCTCGCCGGCCCACCAGCGCTGGCGCGAACTCCTGCACCACTTCCACGACCCGTTCCCCACGGTCGAGCACGTCACCGAGGTCTGACGGACCACGTCACACCGCGGGGAGCAGCCGCACGCGCGGCGGCGCCAGCAGCGACAACGGGTCGAGGTAGGTCTCGCCCCGGCGCAGACCCCAGTGCAGGCAGGCGGCGGCCGGGCACCCGTCGTGCCCGGCGGCGACCGTGCCGATGGGGGAGCCCCGCGTCACCGCCTGGCCGGCGCCCACGGACGGGTCGACCGGCTCGTACGTCGTCCGCAGGCCGCCGGGGTGGTCGATGCTCACCAGCGGGCGGCCGGCCACCGGGCCGGCGAAGACGACGACCCCGTCCCCCGCGGCGAGCACCACCGCGCCCGGGGCCGCGGCGAGGTCGACGCCGCGGTGCCCGGGGCCGTACGGCGAGGCGGGGGCCTCGAAGGTCCGGGTCACCACCAGGTCGGGCAGGGGCGCCGTCCACCCCGCGGCAGCCCGGGCCGGCGGCGCGGGCGTGGCCGGAGCCGGCGTGGCCGGAGCCACCACCCCCTGATCCACCACCGCCGGGTCCGCCACCGCGGAGGCGGGGGCGAGCAGGCCGGCCAGGGTGAGGAGGACGGTCAGCAGGCGGAGCGGCACGCGTCGACCCTGGCCTCCGCGGGGCCGGGCCGGCCGGGATCGGGCCGACCTGTGGACCGGAGCGTGGGCGGTGGACGGCCCACGAGAGCGGCGATCAGCAGGGCGTATGCTGACCGGTGCGGCCCACCCCGGTGGGTCGACTTCGCGCGTCCTCGTACCCCGCCGCTGATCAGCGGGGTGGTCGCCACCTCGGTCCCTGCGGTCCTCCGCGGGGTGGTGTGGCGCTCTGGACGCCAGGGCGGTGCACCAGCCGGTGCCCGCGGCAACCGAGACGCGCGGCCGCCCGGCGGTCGCGTGCGCTACAGAGAGACGACCATGGCAGTCATCAGCATGAAGCAGCTGCTCGACAGCGGCGTCCACTTCGGGCACCAGACCCGTCGCTGGAACCCGAAGATGAAGCGGTTCATCTTCACCGAGCGCAACGGCATCTACATCATCGACCTGCAGCAGACGCTCGGGTACATCGACAACGCCTACGAGTTCGTCAAGCAGACGGTCGCGCACGGCGGGTCGATCCTCTTCGTCGGCACCAAGCGCCAGGCGCAGGAGCCGGTCGCCGAGCAGGCGCAGCGCGTCGGCATGCCCTACGTCAACCAGCGCTGGCTGGGCGGCATGCTCACCAACTTCCAGACCGTCTTCAAGCGCCTGGAGCGCCTGAAGGAGCTCGAGGACATGGAGCAGACCGGCGTGCTGGTCAGCCTGTCCAAGAAGGAGCAGCTGGTCCTCAGCCGCGAGAAGGCCAAGCTCGAGCGCTCGCTCGGCGGCATCCGCGACATGAAGAAGGTGCCCAGCGCCATCTGGATCGTGGACACCAAGAAGGAGCACATCGCCGTCGGCGAGGCTCGCAAGCTGAAGATCCCGGTCGTCGCGATCCTCGACACCAACTGCGACCCCGACGAGGTCGACTACAAGATCCCGGGCAACGACGACGCGATCCGCAGCATCGCCGTGCTGACCCGCGTGGTGGCCGACGCCGTCGCCGAGGGCCTCATGGCCCGCTCGGCCGCGCAGGCCAACGCCGGCCGCGAGGACGGCGCCGAGCCCGCGATCGGCGGCGGCGAGCCGCTGGCCGACTGGGAGCGCGAGCTGCTGACCGGCCAGACCGGGGAGGCGACCGCTCCCGAGGTGCCGGAGACCCCGGCGACCGCCACCGAGCTGCCCGAGACGCCGGCCGCCGCGGCCACCGTCACGGCCGACGAGGTCGCCCCGGTCGAGGGCGTGCCCGCCACCGGCAGCACGGACACCGGCACCCAGGGCGCCCAGAACGGGTGAGGACCCCTCGAAGGACCCCGTCCTCGTCGCCCCTCGCACGCTCGGGGCGAGCCTCGGGACGGGGCCACGGCGGTCCCCTGATCGACTCACCTGAACCCTTCAGAAGGAAGAGACATGGCTGACTTCACCGCAGCCGACGTCAAGCGTCTCCGCGACGCCACCGGCGCCGGCATGATGGACTGCAAGAAGGCGCTGACCGAGGCCGACGGCGACTACGACAAGGCCGTCGAGCTGCTGCGCATCAAGGGCGCCAAGGACGTCGGCAAGCGCCTGGAGCGCTCGACGACCAACGGCATCGTCGTCAGCAAGGACGGCGCCCTGCTCGAGATCGACTGCGAGACCGACTTCGTCGCCAAGAACGCCGACTTCGTCGAGCTGGCCGAGCGGCTGCTCGACGTCGTCCTGGCGCAGAAGCCGGCCGACCTCGACGCGCTGCTGGCCGCCGACGTCGACGGCCAGACGGTCTCCTCGCTGATCCAGGCCGAGTCGGCCCGCATCGGCGAGAAGCTGGTCCTCTCGCGCTTCGCCGCCTTCGAGGGCACCACCGCCACCTACCTGCACAAGCGGGCCACCGACCTGCCCCCGGCGATCGGTGTCGCGGTGCAGTACAGCGGTGGCTCCGAGGAGGCCGCGCGCAGCCTGGCGATGCACATCGCCGCGGCCCGCCCGCGCTACCTCACCCGCGAGGAGGTCCCGGCCGACGCGGTCGAGACCGAGCGCCGGGTCGCCGAGCAGACGGCGAAGGAGGAGGGCAAGCCCGAGCAGGCGATCACCAAGATCGTCGAGGGTCGGGTGAACGCCTACTACAAGGACTTCGTCCTGCTCGAGCAGCCGTCGATCACCGAGCCCAAGCGCACGGTGAAGCAGATCGTCGACGAGGCCGGCCTGACCGTGGAGCGGTTCGCCCGTTTCGAGGTCGGCCAGGCCTGACGCACCGGGCACGTCCACCGGCCCCGTCCCCTCCGTGGGGGCGGGGCCGGTGGTGTGTCCGGGCGCGGCTGTGGTCACCGGCCGCATGAGGCAGGATCACCGCCGAACGACCGTCGACCGAGGGATGAACTGTTGACCGACACCGTGTCCGCACCCACCGCGTTCCAGCCCACCGACGGCACGGGTTACCAGCGGGTCCTGCTGAAGCTCTCCGGTGAGGCCTTCGGCGGCGGCAAGGTGGGCGTCGACTCCGGCATCGTGCACAGCATCGCCCAGCAGCTGGCCGACGTCGTCCACGCCGGTACCCAGGTCGCCGTCGTCGTCGGTGGCGGCAACTTCTTCCGGGGCGCCGAGCTGTCCCAGGCCGGCATGGACCGTCGGCACGCCGACTACATGGGCATGCTCGGCACGGTCATGAACTGCCTCGCCCTCCAGGCGTTCTGCGAGCAGGTGGGGCTGGAGACCCGGGTGCAGACGGCGATCACCATGGGTCAGGTCGCCGAGCCCTACATCCCGCGCAAGGCCGTGCGGCACCTGGAGAAGGGCCGGCTGGTCATCTTCGGTGCCGGCGCCGGCATGCCGTACTTCTCCACCGACACCGTCGCGGCCCAGCGCGCGCTGGAGATCGGCTGCCAGGTGCTGCTGATGGCCAAGAACGGCGTCGACGGCGTGTACGACGACGACCCCCGGCGCAACCCCGCCGCGACGATGTACACCGACCTGGACTACGCCACGGTCCTGGCCGACGAGCTCAAGGTCGCCGACGCGACGGCGATCAGCCTGTCGATGGAGAACCGGATGCCGATCGTGGTGTTCAACCTGCTCGAGGACGGGAACATCGCCCGGGCGGTGGCAGGTGAGAGGATCGGCACGCTGATCAGCACGCCCGCCTGACGGGCGCAGACGGCACACCGGAGCACAGAGGAGAGGCGGCCCGACGTGGCGCCGCCCGCAGGAGGGACGCACCCGTGATCGACGACACCCTGCTCGACGCCGAGGAGCGGATGGACAAGGCCCTGTCGGTCGCCCGCGAGGACCTCGGATCGGTGCGCACCGGCCGGGCCGCGCCGTCCATGTTCAGCAAGATCATGGTCGACTACTACGGCGCCCCGACGCCGGTGCCGCAGATGTCCTCCATCACCGTGCCCGAGGCGCGCATGGCGGTCATCAAGCCCTACGACTCCAGCCAGCTCTCGGCGATCGAGAAGGCCATCCGCGACAGCGACCTGGGCGTCAACCCCACCAACGACGGCCAGATCATCCGCGTGGTGTTCCCGCAGCTCACCGAGGAGCGCCGCCGCGACCTGGTGAAGGTGGCCCGCTCCAAGGGCGAGGACGCGAAGGTCGCCATCCGCAACATCCGCCGGCGCAGCAAGGAGGAGCTGGACCGCATCGCCAAGGACGGCGAGGCCGGCGAGGACGACGTCCGCCGCGCGGAGAAGGAGCTCGACGACCTCACCTCCCAGCACGTGAACCACGTCGACGAGGCGGTCAAGAACAAGGAGTCGGAGCTCCTCGAGGTCTGAGCGACCCCTCCGCCGCGACGATGAGACGCGAGTCCGACACCGGCCCCCTGCCGATGGTCCGCCCGCCCGGGCCGTCCGCAGTCCGACCTCCTGCCCCGCCTGCGCCGACCGGGCCACCGACGGCCGAGCTCGCCGTGCCCGCCACCCGTGAGGTGCCGCTCCCGGGCGCGCCCGAGCACGCGCCGGCGACCGGCGAGGTCCCGGCCGCCGCTCCCGGAGCCGACGCGATCCCGGCCGCCGCCCCGGCGACGGACGCGGTCCCCGCCGGCGCCTCCGTGGCGGCCGTGGAGGCCCCTGAGGGCACCGGCGCGGGGCTGGAGGTGCCGCCCACGGAGGAGCTGCCGGTCACCGAGCAGCCCGCCGCCAAGCCGGGCCGGGCGGGGCGCAACCTGGTCGCCGCGATCGGTGTCGGCGTCGGGCTGGCCGCGCTCGTCCTGGTGTCGCTGCTGGTGTACCGGCCGGCCTTCCTGCTGGTCCTCGTCGCCGCCGTCCTCGTCTCGGTGGTCGAGCTCAGCCGGGCCCTGCGGGCCGGTCGGGCCGCCCCGCCGATGGTGCCCGTGCTGGTCGGGTCGGTGGCGATGGTCGCGCTCGCCTGGACGCGCGGCGC
The DNA here is from genome assembly GCF_019799905.1 of Trujillonella endophytica. GTDB lineage: Bacteria > Actinomycetota > Actinomycetes > Mycobacteriales > Geodermatophilaceae > Trujillonella > Trujillonella endophyticus_A. Next base: position 1,353,937 of record NZ_JABGCI010000001.1, read on the forward strand.
GACCGGGCTCGTCGTCGCCTTCCTGCTCACCGTCCTGGCGGTGCTGCTGTGGCGGCTCGGCGACGGCCCCGCCGGCTACCTGCGGGACGCCTCGGCCGGGGTGCTCGTCGCGCTGTACGTGCCGCTGCTGGCCGGGTTCGCCGTCCTGATGCTCGTCCCCGACGACGGCGCGACCCGGGTCATCCTGTTCATCGCCACCGTCGCCGGCAACGACATCGGCGGGTACACCGCCGGCGTGCTGTTCGGCCGGCACGCGATGGCGCCCACGGTGAGCCCGAAGAAGTCGTGGGAGGGCATGGCCGGGTCGGTGCTCGCGTGCATCGCCGTCGCCACCCCCTTCGTCACCCTGGGCCTGGACGGGCCGTGGTGGGGCGGCGTCGTCCTCGGTGCGGCGCTGGCCGCCAGCGCCACCCTCGGCGACCTCGGCGAGTCCCTCATCAAGCGCGACCTGGGCATCAAGGACATGGGCGACCTGCTCCCCGGCCACGGCGGGCTCATGGATCGGATGGACTCGCTGCTGCCCTCGGCCGCGGTCGCCTGGCTGCTGCTCTCCTGGGTCGCGCCGGCCTAGCCGGCCTCGACCTCCCACACCGAGCCGACCTCGGTGAACCCCCGCCGGGCATACCAGGACCGGGGCCAGTCCGCGGCCGCCGCCTCGAGCACCACCAGGTCGCACCCGGCGGCGACGGCGCCGTCCAGCGCGGCGGACAGGACGGCGTCGGCGTACCCGCGGCCCCGGGCCGCGGGATCGGTCAGCACCGACTCGACGACGGCCGTGGCGCCGTCGACCCGCAGCTGGCCGGCGGCGACCGGCCGGCCGTCCTCGCGGACGACGAGGTCGTGCACGGCGACGACCGCGTCGTTGCGGTGCTCCCGGCCCACGAGCTGCCCGACCACCTCGTCGAGGTCCGGCCGGCCGGCGAGGCCGCGGAGCCACGACCGGCGCCAGAGGTCGTGGACCTCCCGCTGCTCGACCTGCTCCCCGCGGGGTCCGACAGGCGGCGACTGCGCCGGGCGGGCCATCACGACCAGCTCGTCGGCGTCCCACCCGCGCGCGGCCAGCTCCCCGGCCACCTGCCCGGCGTCGCGCCAGCGCAGGGTGGCCGCCCGGTGCGAGAGGCCCGCGTCGGCGGCGATCGAGGTGGCGGTCCGCTCGACCGTCGCGGCGTCGACGGGGTCGGACAGCAGCAGGCGGTTGTCGTCGTGGGAGTGCCGGTAGGCCGGGTCGAGGACGGCGACCCCGCCGGGGACGTCGCGCACCTCGGCGGCGCGCCGGGTGCGCAGGGACAGCGAGTACGCCAGCGCCCGGGCCAGCGCGTCGTCCGGCTCCGGCAGCACCGGCTCGGCCGGGGGGAGGTACGGGACGACGGCGACGACCGCCGCGGTCGGCAGCGGGCCGTGGAGGTGGGGGAAGCGCATCGACTCGGGGTCGCCGGGCACGCCGGGCTCGTACCGCACCGGGTCGGTCAGCCGGTCGGGGTCGACGACGAGCAGCACCAGGTCCCGGCGGCCGGGGAAGAGCCGGGCCGCGGGCAGGTGCACCTGCGCCGGGGTGGACAGGTGCACGAACCCGGCGTCGGCCAGCGACGGCGGGCGCACCGCACCGGCGTCCAGCGCCGCCCGCCAGGCGGCCGGCTCGACCAGGTGCAGCAGCGGCGTCACACGCCGTCCGGGTCGACGCCCCGGGCCCGCAGGGCCGCCTCGACGGCGTCGCACACCGTCCGCACGACGAAGACCCGGGCCGTCCGCTTGTCGTCGGCGGCGACCACGTGCCAGGGGGCGCCCGGCCGGTCGGTGCGCTCCAGCATCTCCTCGACCGCGGCCTCGTAGGCGTCCCGCTTCTCGCGGTTGCGCCAGTCCTCGTCGGTGAGCTTCCAGGCGCGCAGCGGGTCGTCGCGGCGGGACTCGAACCGGAGCAGCTGCTCCTCGGGGGAGACGTGCATCCAGAACTTGACCAGGACCATCCCCTCGGCGGCCAGCGTGGTCTCCAGGTCGACGATCTCCCCGTAGGCCCGCCGCCAGGCGTCCTCGGAGGCGAACCCCTCGACCCGTTCGACGAGGACGCGGCCGTACCAGGTGCGGTCGAGCACGGCCATGCCCCCCCAGCCCGGGAGCACCGGCCAGAACCGCCACAGGAAGTGGTGCCGCTTCTCGTCGTGCGTGGGCGCGGCGAACTGGGCGACCCGCACGTGCCGTGGGTCCAGCTCCTCGACCAGCCGCTTGATCGCCCCGCCCTTGCCCGAGGCGTCCCACCCCTCGAACAGCACGCACAGCGGCGGACCGAGCTCGCCGCCGAGCTGACCACCCAGCCGCAGCCGGAGGCGCACCAGCCGTTCCTGCGCCTCGGCCAGCTGCTGCGTGGCCTCCTTCTTGCCCAGGTGCACCGAGAGGTCGACGTCGGCGAGGCGGCTCATGTGGGCAGCCTCGCCCGAACGGCTCCGCCTGTCACCCCGGCGGTCATCCCGGTGGGGGCCCGCCGTGCTGCCGGATCCAGGCGTGCATCGCGATGCCGGCCGCGACGCCGGCGTTGATCGACCGGGTCGAGCCGTACTGGGCGATCGACAGGACGCCGTCGGCCAGGTCGCGCGCGGCGTCGGACAGGCCGGTGCCCTCCTGGCCGAACAGCAGCACGCAGGCCCGTGGCAGCGGCTCGGACTCCAGCGGCCGGGCACCGGGGAGGTTGTCGACGGCGAGCAGCGGCAGCCCCTCCCCGCGGGCCCAGTCGGAGAGCGCCGCGACGTCGGGGGAGTGGTGCACGTGCTGGTAGCGGTCGGTGACCATCGCACCGCGCCGGTTCCAGCGCCGCCGTCCCACCACGTGCACCCCGGCGGCGAGGAACGCGTTGGCGGTGCGCACCACCGTCCCGATGTTCAGGTCGTGCTTCCAGTTCTCGATGGCCACGTGGAAGGGGTGCCGGCGGGTGTCCAGGTCGGCGACGACCGCCTCGACCGTCCAGTAGCGGTAGCGGTCGGCGACGTTGCGCCGGTCGCCGTCGGCCAGCAGCCCGGGGTCGTACCGGGGGTCCTCCGGCCACGGCCCCTCCCACGGGCCGACCCCGACGGCGTCCGGACCCGGGAGGGTGAGCTCGCTCTCGGCGTCCGTCACCCGCCGCACGCTAGTGGGACCATGGACGACGCCATGACAGCCCTGCCCCTGGTCTTCGACGCCCCTCGCCGGGGCAAGCCGCCGCGTCACCTCGCCGACCTCACCCGCGAGGAGGCGCGTGCCGCCGTGGCCGACCTCGGCCAGCCGGCGTTCCGCGCCGACCAGCTGTCCCGGCACTTCTACCGCGGCACGACCGACCCGGCCCAGATGACCGACGTCCCCGCCGCCGCCCGCGAGCCGCTGGCGTCGGCCCTGCTGCCCGGGCTGCTCACCCCCGTCCGGCACCAGTCGGCCGACGGCGGGCGCACCCGCAAGACGCTGTGGCGGCTGCACGACGGCGCACTCGTCGAGAGCGTCCTCATGCGCTACCCCGACCGCGCCACCGTCTGCATCTCCAGCCAGGCCGGCTGCGGCATGGCGTGCCCCTTCTGCGCCACCGGCCAGAGCGGCCTGACCCGCAACCTGTCGGCCGCCGAGATCATCGGCCAGGCCGTGGCGGCCGCGCGGGCGATGGCCGACGGCCATCTGCCCGGCGGCCCCGGGCGGCTGTCCAACGTGGTCTTCATGGGCATGGGGGAGCCGCTGGCCAACTACGCCCGCGTGCGCAAGACCCTCGAGGCGCTGTACACCCCGGCGCCGCACGGCCTCGGGCTGTCCCAGCGGTCGATCACCGTCTCCACGGTCGGCGTGGTCCCGGGCATCCGGAAGCTCACCGAGGAGGGGCTGTCGGTCACCCTCGCCGTCAGCCTGCACGCCCCCGACGACGAGCTCCGCGACACCCTGGTGCCGGTCAACACCCGCTGGAAGGTCGCCGAGGTGGTCGCGGCGGCCGACGCGTACGCCGAGCGCACCGGTCGCCGGTACTCCGTCGAGTACGCGCTGATCCGCGACGTCAACGACCAGCCCGAGCGCGCCGACCTGCTGGGCCGGCTGCTCGCCCGGCGACGGGCGCACGTCAACCTGATCCCGCTGAACCCCACGCCCGGCAGCCCCTGGGACGCCAGCCCCCTGCCGGCCCAGCGCGAGTTCGTCGCCCGGCTGCGCGCCGCCGGCGTCCCGACGACGGTGCGCGACACCCGCGGCCAGGACATCGACGGTGCCTGCGGTCAGCTCGCCGCGGCCGACCTCGCCGACGGCGTCCCCAGCGTGGCCGTCGTCCCCGCGGCGCCCGTCGAGCCGCCGGTCGAGCTCGGCGCGGAGGGCGACGAGTGAGTGCCTCGCCGGCGGAGACCGCCGAGTCGCACGGGCACAGCCACGCGGACGTCTCCGGTGGGTGGCTGCGGCCGGCGGTGTTCGGCGCGATGGACGGCCTGGTCACCAACACCGCGCTCGTGGCGGGGGTCGGCGGCGGGGGAGCGTCGTCGCGGGCGATCGTGCTGGCCGGTGTCGCCAGCCTCGTCGCCGGCGCCCTCTCGATGGCCCTCGGCGAGTACACCTCGGTGAAGACGCAGAACGAGCAGCTCCACCTCGAGGTCGCCAAGGAGCGCCGGGAGCTGCAGCGCAACCCCCGCGGCGAGCTCGCCGAGCTGGTCCACCAGCTCCAGGTCCGCGGTGTCGAGGAGGACCTGGCCCGCGAGGTCGCCGTCCAGCTCTCCCGGGACCCGGAGACGGCGCTGCGGCTGCACGTGGTCGCCGAGATGGGCGTGACCGTGGACGACGAGCCGTCACCGCGGACGGCGGCGCTCTCCTCGCTGGTCACCTTCGCCGTCGGCGCCGCGGTGCCCCTGCTGCCCTACCTGTTCGGGGTCTCCCTGCTGTGGGTGGCGCTGCTGTGCGGCGGGATCGGCCTGGCCGTCGCCGGTGCGCTGTCCTCGCGCTTCACCCCGCGGCCGTGGTGGTACGCCGGTGGCCGGCAGCTGCTGTTCGGCGCCCTGGCCAGCCTCGCCACCTACCTGATCGGCCTCGCGATCGGCGTCACCGCGGCCTGACCGGCCGTGCCGGCCCGGAGACGCCAGGAGGCCCGCCCCCTGCTGGGGACGGGCCTCCTGGCGGACGGGCTCAGCTCACTTGGCGCGCCAGGCGTTCTTCCGGCGGCGCATGTCGGCGATGAGGATCAGGACCATCACCGCGGCGATGCCGATGACGAAGAGGTCCTCGACCCGGCCCTCGTGGTTGCCGATGAGGAAGGTGAGGGTGATCAGCACCGCGAGCCAGGCGCCGACGCGGCCGGCCCGGCCGGTCTCGCCGTGCCAGCCCCACTCCTCCGGGCGCTCGTGCTCGACGGGGTGCGAGTCGGCCCGGACGATGCCCTCCTCGCGGTTGGGCTGGTTCACCCGCGAGCTGTCGGGGTCGTGGCTCGACATCCGGTCCCGGTGGGTCTGCTCGCTCACGCAGCCCATCTTGCCAGCCCGCCCGCGCGGCCACCGCACGAGGGCGGGCGCGTCGCAGGGGAGGATGGCCCCATGACTGCCGTCCGCGAGGTCACCGTGCTCGGCTCCACCGGGTCGATCGGCCGGCAGGCGATCGCGGTGGCCGAGCAGAACCCCGACCGGCTGCGGATCACCGGCCTCGCCGCGGGCGGCGGCAACGTCGCCGAGCTGGCCGACCAGGCGCTGACGCTGGGCGTGCGCACGGTCGCCGTCGCCCGGGCCACCGCGGCGCAGGACCTGCAGCTGGCCTTCTACGCCGCGGCGTCCAAGCGCGGCTGGTCCAAGGGCGAGTACGCGCTGCCGGAGATCCTCGCCGGGCCGCGGGCGGCCGAGGAGCTGGCGGCGCGGCCCGCCGACGTCGTCCTCAACGGCATCACCGGGTCCATCGGCCTCGGGCCCACGCTGTCCGCGCTGGCCGCCGGGCGCACCGTCGCCCTGGCCAACAAGGAGTCGCTGGTCGCCGGCGGTGACCTGGTCACCGCCGCTGCGGCGCCGGGGCAGCTCGTGCCGGTGGACTCCGAGCACTCGGCGCTGGCCCAGTGCCTGCGCGGCGGCGCGCGGGGGGAGGTGGCCCGGCTGGTGCTCACCGCCAGCGGCGGGCCCTTCCGTGGCCGCACCGCGGCCGAGCTGGCCGACGTCACCGTCGAGCAGGCGCTGGCCCACCCGACCTGGGACATGGGGCCGGTCGTCACGATCAACTCGGCCACGCTCGTGAACAAGGGGCTGGAGCTGATCGAGGCCCACCTGCTGTTCGGCGTCCCCTACGCCGACGTCGACGTGGTGGTGCACCCGCAGTCGATCGTGCACTCGATGGTCACCTTCGCCGACGGCGCGACCATCGCCCAGGCCAGCCCGCCGGACATGCGGCTGCCCATCGCCCTGGCCCTGGCGTGGCCCGACCGGCTGCCGCACGTGCAGCCCGCCCTGGACTGGTCGACCGCCTCGACGTGGGAGTTCGCGCCGCTGGACGACGAGGCCTTCCCCGCCGTCGGGCTCGCCCGCTCGGCCGGGGAGGCCGGCGGGGTGGCACCCGCGATCTTCAACGCGTCCAACGAGGAGGCGGTCGCCGCCTTCCTCGCGGGTCGGCTGCCGTTCCGGGGCATCGTGGACCTCGTCGCGCGTACCCTCGACGACGCGCCGGACCTCGGCGCCCCCACCTGCGTGGACGACGTCCTGGCCGCTGAGCGGTGGGCCCGGCAGCACGCCCGCGCCGCGATCGCCGGAGGCATGCACTGACCGGGTTCCTGCTGACGGTCCTCGGGATCGTCGCGTTCGCGATCGGGCTGCTGTTCTCCATCGGCTTCCACGAGTACGGCCACTTCATGTGGGCCCGGAAGTTCGGCATGCGGGTGCCGCAGTTCTTCGTCGGCTTCGGCCCGACCGTGTTCTCCCGCACCCGGGGGGAGACCGAGTTCGGCATCAAGGCCATCCCGATGGGCGGCTACATCCGCATCGTCGGGATGATCCCGCCCGCCGAGGAGGGCGAGAGCAAGCGCGCCACCCGGATGCGCTCCTTCATCGCCGAGGTGCGGGGCCAGGCGCTCAACGACGTCCGTCCCGGCGACGAGGGCCGCGTCTTCTACGCCAAGCCCTGGTGGCAGCGCGTGATCGTCATGTCGGCCGGGCCGCTGCACAACCTGCTGCTGGCGATCGTGTTCTTCGCCATCACGCTGACCGCCGTCGGCACGAGCGTCATCACGACGCAGGTGCGGTCGGTGCCGGCCTGCGTCGTCCCGGCGAACGCCCAGAGCATCGACCGCGCGGCCGCCGACGACAGCGACGTCTGCGACATCCCGATCGTCCCCAGCGGCGCGGGCGCCGGTGAGGTCTGCGAGCTCGGGACCGCGAACTGCGCGCTCCCGGTCGCCAGCCCCGCCGCCCGCGCGGGCCTGCAGCCCGGCGACACGATCGTCGCCGTCGGCGGCGGGTCGGTGGACCCCGAGAACCACGACAGCTGGACGACGGTCCAGCAGGCCATCCGCAACTCCCCGGGCGAGCAGCTGTCGCTCACCATCGAGCGCGACGGGGAGCGCCGGGAGCTGACGGTCACCCCGATCCAGAACACCGTGCTCAACGACGACGGCGACGGCACGATGACCGCGGGGTACCTCGGCATCAGCCCGGTCCCCGGCTTCGCCCGCCAGCCGGTGACCGAGCTGCCGTCGTACTTCGGCAGCGTCGTCGCCGCCTCGGTCGAGCGGCTGATCGAGATCCCCGAGCGGGTCCCGCAGCTGTTCCGCGCCGCCTTCCTCGGCGAGGAGCGCGACGAGAACGGCCCGATCGGCGTCGTCGGCGTGGGCCGCATCTCCGGCGAGGTGTTCGCCATCCAGGACTTCAGCGCCGCGCAGAAGATCAGCTTCTTCCTCAGCCTGCTGGCCAGCGTCAACCTGGTCCTCTTCCTGTTCAACCTGCTGCCGATGTACCCGCTCGACGGCGGGCACGTGGCCGGGGCGCTGTACGAGAAGGCGCGCTCGACGGTGGCCCGCCTGCGCGGCCGGCCCGACCCGGGGCCGTTCGACATCGCCCGGCTGATGCCGGTCGCCTACGTCGTCGCCGGGTTGTTCATCGCGCTGTCCGGCCTGCTGCTGGTGGCCGACATCGTCAACCCGATCACCCTGCAGTAGCGGCGGCCGGCAGCGAGGTCAGCGGAGTCACGGCGCAGGCGGCGGCACCGGCCTGCGCGGAGGGCGATACTGGGCGTCATGGCCATCCCCGTCGGTCTCGGCATGCCCGCAGCACCCCCGCCCGTCCTGGCGCCTCGCCGGAAGACGCGGCAGCTGTCCGTGGGTGGCGTCGGGGTGGGCAGCGACTCGCCGGTCAGCGTGCAGTCGATGACCACCACCAAGACCGCCGACGTCAACGCGACGCTCCAGCAGATCGCCGAGCTCACGGCCGCCGGCTGCCAGATCGTGCGCGTGGCCGTGCCCGACACCGACGACGCCGAGGCGCTGCCGGAGATCGCCCGGCACTCGCAGATCCCGGTCATCGCCGACATCCACTTCCAGCCGCGCTACGTCTTCGCCGCGATCGACGCGGGCTGCGCCGCGGTGCGGGTGAACCCGGGCAACATCAAGAAGTTCGACGACCGGGTCGGCGAGATCGCCAAGGCGGCGAAGGACGCCGGCACCCCGATCCGCATCGGCGTCAACGCCGGGTCGCTGGACAAGCGGCTGCTCGCCAAGTACGGCAAGGCGACGCCCGAGGCGCTGGTGGAGTCCGCGCTGTGGGAGTGCTCGCTGTTCGAGGAGCACGACTTCCGCGACATCAAGATCTCGGTCAAGCACAACGACCCGGTCGTCATGGTGCGCGCCTACGAGCTGCTCGCCGCGCAGTGCGACTACCCGCTGCACCTCGGCGTCACCGAGGCGGGTCCGGCCTTCCAGGGCACGATCAAGTCGGCGGTCGCGTTCGGCGCGCTGCTGAGCCAGGGCATCGGCGACACCATCCGCGTCTCCCTCTCCGCCCCGCCGGTCGAGGAGGTCAAGGTCGGCAACCAGATCCTGGAGTCGCTGAACCTGCGCCAGCGCGGCCTGGAGATCGTCAGCTGCCCGTCCTGCGGCCGCGCCCAGGTCGACGTCTACAAGCTGGCCAACGAGGTCACCGCCGGGCTCGACGGCCTGGAGGTGCCGCTGCGCGTCGCGGTCATGGGCTGCGTCGTCAACGGCCCCGGCGAGGCACGGGAGGCCGACCTCGGGGTCGCGTCGGGCAACGGCAAGGGCCAGATCTTCGTCAAGGGCGAGGTGGTCAAGACCGTCCCCGAGTCGCAGATCGTCGAGACGCTGATCGAGGAGGCCCTGCGCCTCGCGGGCCAGCAGGCCGACGACGGCGTCCCCTCGGGGCCGCCCGTCGTCACCGTCGGCTGAGGGCCGGCCCGGGGTGTTGCGCTCCCCGACGGCCCGCGTGCTCGACGAGGCCGACGAGGCGGCCGTCCGCCGGCTGCTGGACACCGATCCGGTCGCCGGCTGCGTGATCGCCGGCCGGGTCGAGCGCTCCGGCACCGCGGCCGCGGCGCTCGGCGCGCCGCTCTGGGGCTTCGGCACCGGACGGGACCTGGACGCCGTCTGCCTGGCCGGGGCCAACCTCATCCCCTTCGCGCTGCCCGGCGCCGAGCGCGCCGCGGCGGTCGCGTTCGCCGAGCGCGCGCGCCGGAACGGGCGACGCTGCTCCACGATCGTCGGCCCCGCCGGTTCGGTGGACCCGCTGTGGGAGCTGCTCGCCCCGTACTGGGGACCGGCGCGCGACCACCGCCCCCGACAGCCCCTCATGGCCATCGAGGGCCCTCCGGCGGTCGCGCCGGAGCCCCGGGTGCGCCCGGTGCGCCCCGAGGAGGTGGACGTCCTCTTCCCGGCGGCGGTCGCCATGTTCACCGAGGAGGTCGGGGTCAGCCCGCTGCGCGGCGACGGCGGCGCCGGCTACCGCGCCCGGGTGACCGACCTGGTGCGGGCCGGGCAGTCCCTGGCGTGGATCGAGGACGGCCAGGTGCTGTTCAAGGCCGAGATCGGTGCGGTGTCGCGTGCGGTGTGCCAGGTGCAGGGGGTGTGGGTCTCACCCGCCGTGCGCGGCCGCGGCATCGGCACCGCGGGCAGCGCCGCCGTGGTGGAGTACGCCCGCTCGGCGATCGCGCCGGTGGTGAGCCTCTACGTCAACGACTTCAACGCCCCGGCCAGGGCGTCGTACACGAGGGTCGGGTTCCGCGAGGTCGGCCGGTACGCCAGCGTCCTGTTCTGAAGGAGGACCCCTCGCCCCCACCGCTCGCAGGCTCGCGGCGGCCCCCTGCGAGGGGGCCTCGCACGGCGGCTCGCGTCTGAGAGGCTGCGTGCCGTGGGGAAGCGACGGGGAACGGTCCTGGGCTCGGCGCTGGTGCTGCTGGCCGTGCCGGTGCTGGCGGCATGCACCTCCGACGACGACGCCGAGGACGACGTCCGCGCGGCCGCGGAGGCGTTCCTCGCCGACTGGGCCGGTGGGGACACCGCGGCCGCTGCCGAGGCCACGGACGACCCGGCCGCCGCCACCGCGCTGCTGGAGCAGACCGCCGCGGACCTGCCCGAGGCCACGCTCGCCGCGGAGCTGGGGGACGTCGAGGTGGGCGAGGACGGCGCCGCCACCGCGGGCTGGACCGCCACGTGGGACCTGGCCGCCGCCCCCGAGTGGAGCTACGAGGGCACCCTGCGGCTGCGCGAGGCCGACGACGAGTGGCAGGTCGTGGCCGAGCCCGCGCTGGTGCACCCGGAGCTCGCCGAGGGTCAGCACCTGGAGCTCACCCGGACCCTGCCCGAGCGGGCCGCGGTCACCGACGCCTCGGGTGCGCCGCTGTTCACCCCGACCGAGGTGGTCCGGGTGGGCGTCGACCCCGGCCAGGTGACCGACCTGCCGGCCCTGGCGGCCGCGCTGTCGGCCGCCACGGGCGTCGCGGCGGAGGAGATCGCCGCCGACGTCCAGGCCGCGCCGGCGGGGCAGTTCGTGCCGGTCATCGACCTGCGCCGGCCGGACTTCGAGCGGATCCGCGCGCAGGTGTTCGACCTGCCCGGTGCCGTCTTCCCCACCGAGACGCGGCTGCTCGCGCCGACGTCCCGGTTCGCCGTCGCCCTGCTCGGCCGGGTCGGCTCGGCGACCGCCGAGATGCTGGAGGAGACCACCGGGGACGACGGGCCGCAGTACGCGGCCGGCGACCAGCTCGGCACGTCCGGCCTGCAGCGGGCCTTCCAGGAGCAGCTGACCGGCACCGCCGGCTTCACGGTGAGCGTGGTCAGCACCGACGAGAGCACCGGCGACGAGGGCCGCGAGATCGACGCCGCCCAGCCGGTGCCGGGGCAGCCGGTGCAGACGCCGATCGTGCCCGCCGTCCAGACCGCCGCCGAGGCCGCCGTCGCCGGTCAGGCGCTGCCCACGCACCTCGTCGTCGTCCGCCCGGGCACCGGCGAGATCCTCGCGGTCGCCTCCAACGAGGCCGCCAACCCGGCCAACGCGCTCACCGGTCAGTACCCGCCGGGCTCCAGCATGAAGACGATCACGGCGACCGCGCTGCTGGGCGCCGGCGTGCTCACCCCGCAGACCCCGCTGCCCTGCCCCGGGACGACGGTGGTCGAGGGCCGCGAGTTCGAGAACCAGGACCAGTTCGACCTCGGCACCGTGCCCTTCACCGAGGCCTTCGCCGAGTCCTGCAACACCACCTTCATCCAGCAGGGGCTGCAGCTGCCCGACGACGCGCTGGCCGCCGCCGCGGCGTCCTACGGCGTGGGCGCGGACTGGCAGCTGCCGGTCGGCGTCTTCAGCGGCAGCGTCCCCGCCGACAGCACCGGGACGACGAAGGCGGCCAACGCGATCGGCCAGGGCCAGGTGCTGATGAGCCCGGCGCAGATGGCGCTCGTCGCGGCCGGCATCGCCGGCGGCACGCCCGCCGTCCCGATCGAGGTGGTCGGCGCCGAGCCGGCCGGCGCGGCTCCGGCGGGTCCGGCCCCGGCCGTGCTGGACGCGCTGCGGCCGATGATGCGCGAGGTGGTGCTCTCCGGGACGGCGAACGCGCTGGCCGACCGCGGCGAGGTCCACGGCAAGACCGGCACCGCCGAGTTCGGCACGGCCAGCCCGCCCGAGTCGCACGGCTGGTTCATGGGCTACCAGCTGGCCGGCCCGCAGGGGGACATCGCCTTCGCCGTCCTCGTCGAGGCCGGGCAGTCCAGCAGCGTCGCGGTCGGCGTCACCGATGCCTTCCTCGGCGGCCTGGGGTAGGCGCGGCCCCTCACACGCAGCGGAAGGCGACCTGCTCGCCCCGCTCGAACCGGCCGCGGAAGACCCGCAGCAGCACGCGCATCGGCAGGCCGGCGTCGCCGAGCAGCCGCTCGCGGGAGGCGTCGTCGAGGCCCTTGGCGGCCCAGGGGACGAAGAAGGGCAGGTCCCGCGGGGCGACGCCCTCGCCGGCCGCGGCCTCGACCCGCTGCCAGCCCGCGGCCGAGAGGTGCCGCTGCAGCAGCGGCAGCGCCTCGGTCTCCTCGTGCCGCAGGTGCGCGGCGAGGGTGTCGCGCGCGGCGGCCGCCTGCTCGGCGAGCCGCTCGGCCGTGCCCGCGTCGGGGGAGCCCACCATCGCGGCGAAGCCCTCGGCGCACGCGGCCAGCAGCGGGTCGATGAGCCGGTGCTCGGCCTCCATCGCCTCGAGGATCTCGCGGCCGGCGGCGTCCCCGGCGGCGTCGGCGAGGTCGAGGAGCTGGGGCCACAGGGTCGAGTCCTCGACGGTGTGGTGGTGGTGCAGCACGGTCGCGAACCGCTCCCAGCGGCGGGCCAGGGCCCGCCACGTCGGAGCGTCCCCCACGGGGGTCCGGCGGGCGGCGGCGGCGAAGGCGGCCAGGTCGCGGCGGAACGCGTGGTGGGCCGTGTACATGCCGGAGAGGTCGTGCGGGCCCTCGGCGACGTGTGCCTGGCCGGGCAGGTCCAGCTGCGGGCGGCGGACGGGACGGACGGCGGTGACGGTGCTCATGGCGGGCTCCCTGGGGGCGGTCGCCGGGCCGTCGCGGCTCCGGCGCCCCCACGGTGGCGGCGGGGGCTTGCCGCGGCCTTGCACCCTCCTTGGACACCGCTGGTCGGCGGCATCCCGGCCTCAGCCGGCGGGCAGCCCGGGGAACGGCGTCGTGGCGACCTGCCCGGCCGCCGTGCGCCAGCGGACGGCGCGGACCTCCGCGGCGCCCAGCTCCCGCACGGCCAGCGCTCGGGTGGGCGCCAGCACCGCGTCGTCCAGCACGGCCACCCACGCGGCGCTCACCCCGGCCTCGAGCACGGCGGCGAGGGCCGCCGCGTCGACGGGGGAGAGCACGGGGAAGGGCAGCTCGTACGCGCCCTGGGCCGCCACCGGGTCGAGGTCCCGCTCCTCGAGCAGCGCACCCAGCCGGTCGCGGACGTCGCGGTGCGCGTTCTCCGCCTCGACGGCCGGGCCGCGGTCCTGCGGCGGGAGCGCCGCCCCGACCACGCCGTAGCCCCACACCGCGGCGTGCTCGGCGGCCACGGCCTCCCGCAACGCCCCGTCCTCGGCGGCGGTGTCCAGGTCGCCGGGAGCGCCGTCGTCAGCCACGCGGGCCTCCCCTCACAGGAGCACCGCCTCCTGGCCACGCAGGCCGGCGGCCACCGACCCCAGCAGCGCCGCCCGTGCCGCCGCCTGCTCGGCGCAGGCCGCCTCGTGGGCACCGGCGGCGGCGCCGAGCTGCTCGCGCAGCCAGGCGCGGGCGTCGGCGCCCGGCGGGGGCCCGCCCGCGTCCGGCGGGACCGACGACGTCGCGCCCGGCGCCGCCGCGCGCAGCTTGTCGAGCTGCGCCATCGCCTGCTGCGCCTGCTGGGCCACCCGCGGTCCCAGTGCCGGATCCGCGGCCGCGGCGGCGGCGTAGGCGGCCACGGCGGCCTCCTGGACACCGACCTGCGCGGCCAGCCGGTCGGCCTCGGCGGGGGTCGCGGCGTCGGTGCCGCCGTCGTCGTCCGAGGTGCACCCGGCGGCCAGCAGGGCCAGGCCGGCCGCCCCGGCGACCCCGGCCAGCAGGGTGCGCCGGGAGAAGCCGGACGGGCGCGGGGCGGGCGACGGGGTCATCACCGCCATCCTCGCAGCCGCCGGCCGGAGCGCGCAGTCGCCGCTCCGGCCGCCCGCCGGTCGGACCGGCCTCCGCCGTCTCGTCCCGCCCCCTCCGGCTGGGGCGGTAGCCTGACCATCCGCCCGGACGGGCCCGTCTGGGCCCCGGGACCGGGGAGCGGGTCCGCCGTGCACGTGCCCCGACGCCGTCAGGAGGGAGGGAGCCCGTGTCCAGCAACCGCCGGACCGATCCCGCCGCCGCGCGGCTGACCGGCTGGATCCAGCCGGTCGTCGACGCGGCCGGGTTCGACCTCGAGGAGCTCGTCGTCACCCCGGCCGGACGGCGCACCGTCGTCCGCGTCGTCCTCGACCGGGACGAGGGCGTGAGCCTCGACGACGTCGCCGAGGTGAGCCGGGCGGTGTCCGCGGCCCTCGACACCAACGACGGGGAGCTGGGCCGGGCGCCGTACGTCCTCGAGGTGACCAGCCCCGGCGTGGACCGCCCGCTCACCGAGCAGCGGCACTGGCGGCGCAACACCGGGCGGCTGGTCGCCGTCGCGGTCGGCCCGGCCGGCGCCACCGAGCAGGTGACCGCGCGGGTCCAGGCGGTGGACGCCGACGGCGTCACCCTGGCCGTCGAGGCCCCCGGCAAGCCCGGCGCCCGCAAGCGGCCGCCGACCGTCCGGCAGGTGCCGTGGTCCGAGCTCGGAGCCGGCCGCGTGCAGGTCGAGTTCGGCCGCCCCGGCGCGGACGCCGGCGCCGGCGACGCGACCGACGAGATCGACGCGGCCGACGAGATCGACGACGACGTCGACGACGACGTCGACAGCGACACCCACGACGACACCGAGGACGGACAGTGAACATCGACGTGACCGCCCTCAGGGCGGTCGAGCGCGAGAGGGGTCTCCCCGCCGACACGGTCATCGAGGCCATCGAGACGGCCCTCGTGACCGCCTACCGGCACGCCGACGGGGCCGCCAAGCACGTGCGGGTGCACGTGGACCGCAAGACCGGCGAGGCCGCGGTGCTCGCCCAGGAGCTCGGCCCCGACGGCGAGGTCGTGCGCGAGTGGGACGACACGCCCTCGGACTTCGGCCGGATCGCCGCGAGCACCGCCAAGCAGGTGATCGTGCAGCGGCTGCGCGACGCCGAGCACGAGCAGACCTTCGGTGAGTACGCCGGCAAGGAGGGCGACATCGTCAGCGGCATCGTGCAGGCGCACGACCGCCGCAACGTGCAGGGCACCGTCCTGCTCGACATCGGCAAGGTCGAGGCCGTCCTGCCGCCGGCCGAGCAGGTGCCCGGCGAGTCCTACCCGCACGGCAGCCGGCTGAAGGCCTACGTCGTCTCGGTCACCCGCACCTTCCGCGGCCCCCAGGTCACCATCTCCCGCACCCACCCCAACCTCGTGCGCAAGCTGTTCGCGCTCGAGGTGCCCGAGATCGCCGACGGCAGCGTGGAGATCGTGGCCGTGGCCCGGGAGGCGGGACACCGGTCGAAGATCGCCGTCCGCACGTCCGTGCCCGGCCTCAACCCGAAGGGCGCCTGCATCGGCCCCATGGGCCAGCGGGTGCGCAACGTCATGAGCGAGCTGCACGGCGAGAAGATCGACATCGTCGACTGGTCCGACGACCCGGCCACCTTCGTCGCCTCGGCGCTGAGCCCCGCGCGGGTCAACAGCGCGCGCGTCGTCGACCCGCAGGCCAAGGCCGTGCGCGTCGTCGTGCCGGACTACCAGCTCTCGCTGGCCATCGGCAAGGAGGGGCAGAACGCCCGCCTCGCCGCGCGGCTGACCGGGTGCCGGATCGACATCCGCAGCGACGCCCAACCGGACGACGAGACCGTCCCCTCGCCCGGCATGGGACGCCCGCCGCTGCGCTCGGGCGGGCAGCCCGCCGGTCCCGGTGGGCGGCCCTCCGGTCCCGGTGGCCGGCCCGGTGGCCCGGGCGGCCGGCCGCCGTCGGGTGGCCGGAGCCCCGGGCGGGTCGGGCGCTGACCCGGGCGGGAACACCCGGCCCCCCGGGCGCGCTAGAGTGCAGGGTGGCCGAATCGTCGAAGCCGGTCCGCACCTGCGTGGGGTGCCGGCAGCGCGCTCCGGTCAGTGATCTGTTGCGTGTCGTCGTACGGTCCGGGGCCCTGGTCCCGGATCCGCGGCGGCGGCTCCCCGGCCGGGGGGCATCGGTGCACCCCACCCCGGAGTGCCTGCACGCAGCGGAGAGACGCCGGGCCTTCTCCCGGGCGCTGCGCCTCCCCGGAGGCGCCGGCGCCGCGCTGGAGGCCGGTCCGCTCCGGGCCCACGTCCTCGGTGCCTCCCCGGAGGCGCCCGGGCTGCGAGCAGGGGCGGACAGCAGTTCAAGGTCGGATCGGCACCAGGCCGGTCCGCACGTCGACAGGACATCGTCGGATGACTCAGCCGTGAAGTTCTCACGATGACCATGCGCCACTAACGACGAGGTCGAGCGGGCAAGCCGCCGGCCTCACAAAGAGGAGATCCGTGCCAGGCAAAGCCCGCGTACACGAACTCGCCAAGGAGTTCGGTGTCGACAGCAAGACCGTGCTCGCCAAGCTCAAGGAGCAGGGCGAGTTCGTGAAGTCCGCCTCCTCCACCGTCGAGGCCCCCGTGGCCCGGCGGCTGCGGGAGGCCCTCGGTGCGAGCACCGGTGCCGGCAACGGCGCCGCTGCGGCACCCGCCGGTCCCCGCCCCGGTGCCCCGGCTCCCGGCCCGCGTCCCGCGCCCCGGCCGGCTCCGGCCGCGTCGGCGCCCGCCGCGCCGGCCGGCCCCCCGTCGAGCGTCCCGCTGCCGGGTGCCCCGGCTCCCGGGCCGCGCCCGGCCGCACCGGCTCCCCAGGCGCCGGCCGCCCAGGCTCCGGCTGCTCCCGCGCCCCAGGCGCCGGCGGCCTCCGCCCCGGCCGCGCCGCAGGCCCCGGCCGGTCCGCGTCCCGGCGCCCCGCGTCCGGGTGCGCCCGCTCCGCGCCCCGCTCCCGCCGGGGGCGCGGCCCCCGGGGGTGCGCGTCCCGGTCCGGGAGCGCCCGCCGGCGGTCCCGGTGCCGGCCCGCGTCCGGGTCCCCGGCCGGCCCCCCGTCCGGGCAACAACCCCTTCAGCAGCGCGCCGCGTCCCGGCGCCCCGGCCGCAGGTCCGCGTCCCGGCCCGGCGGCCGGCCCCGGCGGTCCCAGTGGCCCCGGTGGCCCCGGTGGCCCCGGTGGCCCGCGTCCGGGTGCCGGCGCGGCCGGTCCGCGCCCCGCGGCCGGTCCCGGCGGTCCCCGTCCGGGCCCCGGTGGTCCGCGTCCGGGTGCCGGTCCGGGCGGTCCGCGCCCCGCGGCCGGTCCCGGCGGTCCGCGCCCCAACCCGGGCATGATGCCGCAGCGGCCCTCGCCCGGCATGATGCCGCCGCGTCCCGCCGGCCGTCCCGGTGGCGGTCCCGGTGGCCCCGGTGGTCGCTCGGGTGGTCCCGGCGGCGGCGGTGGCCGTCCCGGTGGTCCCGGCGGTGGCGGTGGCTTCCGTCCCGGTGGCGGCGGTGGCGGTGCTCCCGGCGCCGGCGCGCCGGCCGGCGGTGGCTTCCGTGGTGGCGGCGGTGGCCGTGGCCGCGGTCGCGGCGGCTCCGGTGCGGGCACCGCGGGTGCGTTCGGCCGTCCCGGCGGGCGTGGCCCGGTCCGTGGGCGCAAGAGCAAGAAGCAGCGGCGTCAGGAGTTCGACTCCATGGCGGCGCCCAGCATGGGCGGCGTCAGCCTGCCCCGCGGCAACGGGCAGACCGTCCGGCTGCCCCGTGGCGCCTCGCTGACCGACCTCGCCGAGCGCATCAACGCGCAGCCGGCCGCGCTGGTGACCGCCCTGTTCCACCTGGGCGAGATGGTCACCGCCACGCAGTCGGTGAACGACGAGACGCTGCAGCTGCTCGGTGCCGAGATCGGCTGGGTCATCCAGGTCGTCAGCCCCGAGGACGAGGACCGCGAGCTGCTCGAGGACTTCGACCTCACCTTCGGTGACGAGGAGGGCGACGAGGACGACTGGTCGTCCCGTCCGCCGGTCGTGACCGTCATGGGTCACGTCGACCACGGGAAGACGAAGCTCCTCGACGCCATCCGGCACGCCAACGTGGTGTCGAAGGAGGCCGGTGGCATCACCCAGCACATCGGCGCCTACCAGATCGTCACCGAGCTCGAGCACAACGAGCGGCCGATCACCTTCATCGACACCCCGGGTCACGAGTCGTTCACCGCGATGCGTGCCCGTGGCGCGAAGGTGACCGACATCGTCGTGCTGGTGGTCGCCGCCGACGACGGCGTCATGCCGCAGACGATCGAGGCGCTCAACCACGCCCAGGCGGCCGAGGTGCCGATCGTGGTCGCGGTCAACAAGATCGACAAGGAGGGGGCCAACCCCGCCAAGATCCGCCAGCAGCTCACCGAGTACGGGCTGGTGGCCGAGGAGTACGGCGGCGACACGATGTTCGTCGACGTCTCGGCGACCACCCGTCAGGGTCTCGACGACCTGCTCACCGCGGTGCTGCTGACCGCCGACGCCTCGCTGGACCTGCGCGCGAACACCGAGCAGGACCCGCAGGGTGTGGTCATCGAGGGCAAGCTGGACAAGGGCCGCGGGCCCGTCGCCACGGTCCTCGTCCAGCGCGGCACGCTGCGCCAGGGCGACTCGATCGTGGCCGGCGACGCCTACGGTCGCGTCCGGTCGCTGCTCGACGAGCACGGCAACAAGCTCAAGGAGGCCCTGCCGGCCCGCCCGGTGCAGGTCGTCGGCCTCACCTCCGTGCCGCGTGCCGGTGACACGTTCCTCGTCGTCGACGAGGACCGCGTCGCCCGGCAGATCGCCGACCGTCGCCAGGCCCGGATCCGCAACGCGCAGAACGCGTCGATGCGGAAGCGGATCAGCCTGGAGGACCTCGACGCGGCGCTCAAGGAGACCCGTCAGCTCAACCTGATCATCAAGGGCGACAACTCGGGCACCGTCGAGGCGCTCGAAGAGGCCCTGATGAAGATCGAGATGGACGACGAGATCGCGCTGCGGGTCATCCACCGCGGCGTCGGCGGGATCACCAAGAGCGACATCGACCTCGCGCTGGCCGACGACGTCATCGTCCTGGGCTTCAACGTCCGGGCCGAGGGCCAGGCCACGGAGCTGGCGAACCGCGAGGGGGTGGACGTCCGGTACTACACGGTCATCTACCAGGCCATCGACGAGATCGAGGCCGCCCTCAAGGGGATGCTCAAGCCGATCTACGAGGAGGTCCAGCTCGGCACGGCGGAGGTCCGCGAGGTCTTCCGGGTGCCGAAGATCGGCAACGTCGCCGGTTCGCTGGTCCGCAGCGGCACGATCGTGCGGAACTCCAAGGCGCGGCTCGTCCGTGACGGTGCCGTGGTCGCCGACAACCTGACGGTGGAGTCCCTCCGCCGGTTCAAGGACGACGCGACCGAGGTCCGTGAGGGCTACGAGTGCGGTATCGGGCTGGGGTCGTTCAACGACATCAAGGTCGACGACGTCATCCAGACCTTCGAGATGCGTGAGAAGCCGCGCGACTGAGTAAGGACCCCCGTGCCCCCCGCCACTCGCAGGCTCGCGGCGGGGCCCTGCACGGGGGCCGAGTAGCGCAGTAGCTGGGAGGCGGTGGGTGTGTTCACAGGCACACTCACCGCCGACCTGCTGCTGGGCGACGTCCACTCGCTCAAGGAGAAGCGCGCCGTGGTGCGGCCGATCGTGGCCGAGCTGCGCCGTCGCTTCGCGGTGGCCGCCGCCGAGGTGGGGGACACCGACCTGCACCGGCGCGCGCAGGTCGGGATCGCCACCGTCGCCGGGGACGCCGGTCAGGTGACCGACGTCCTCGACGCCTGCGAGCGGTTGCTGGCCGACCGGCCCGAGGTGACGCTGCTGTCGACCCATCGGCAGCTGTTCAGCGGCTCCGACTGAGAAAGGACCCCGTCGCCCCCACCGCTCGCGAGTTCGCGGTGGGCCCCTGCGACGGGGCCGTCCGCTCCACCCAGGTGACACCTGGCAGTCCTATGGAGGTCCGATGGCCGACGTGGCCCGCGCCCGCAAGCTCGCGGTGCGCATCCGACAGATCGTCTCCGAGGCGATCGAGATGCAGATCAAGGACCCCCGCCTGGGCATGGTCACGGTGACCGACGCCAAGGTGACCGGTGACCTCCGCGAGGCCACCGTCTTCTACACCGTCTACGGCGACGAGACGCAGATCGCCGACTCCGCCCGGGCACTGAGCAGCGCGACCGGCATCCTGCGCGCCACGGTCGGCAAGCAGACCGGCATCAAGTTCGTGCCGACCCTGACGTTCGTCGCCGACATCGTCCCGGACACCGCCCGGGAGCTGGAGGACGCGCTGGAGCGTGCCCGCCTCGCCGACGAGGAGCTCG
This sequence comes from Trujillonella endophytica, assembly GCF_019799905.1. Taxonomy (GTDB): domain Bacteria; phylum Actinomycetota; class Actinomycetes; order Mycobacteriales; family Geodermatophilaceae; genus Trujillonella; species Trujillonella endophyticus_A. The sequence continues at coordinate 1,374,334 of NZ_JABGCI010000001.1, forward strand.
CCCGCGCCCGGGAGGGCGCCCAGTACGCCGGTGAGGCCGACCCGTACCGCCGGCCCGCGGAGGACGAGGACGACGACGAGGACGTCGACGTGCCCGCCGCGGAGACGACGGACGAGCCCGCCGAGAGCAGGAGCAACGCATGAGCGAGAACGACCCCGACCCGCACCTGCCCGACGAGGGGCAGGAGCGCTCCGAGCTCGGCGGCAAGGAGATGCCGGGCGACGGGGACCCCACCATGGGCGGCAGGACCGGCCAGATCGGGGAGGCCCCCAGCATCGCCGCGGACCAGCCCGACGACTACGGGCCGTCCATCCCCGTCGGCGGGGGCGACGTGAGCGAGGAGAGCAACGCCCCGCCGGTCGCCGAGCCCGGCGCGGGGTCGTGACGACGGCGCAGACCCCGGCGCAGGAGGCGACGCGGACGGCGGCCGGCGTCCTCGCCGAGGCCGCCGCCGCCCGCGCGACCGTCGTCCTCTGCGCGCACGTGCAGCCCGACGCCGACGCCCTGGGCTCGACCCTGGCGCTGGCCGAGGCCCTGCGCCGCCGCGGCGCGCGCGTGCTCGCGACCTTCCCCGAGCCGTTCGCCCTGCCGGTCTCGCTGAGCTGGCTGCCGGGCGCCGCGGGCCTGGTGCCCTCGTCGGAGGTGCCGACCTCGCCGGACGTCTTCGTCAGCCTGGACGCCGCCTCGCCCGGACGGCTGGGCGAGCTGGCGCCGCTGCTCGACCGGGCCGGCACCTCCGTCGTGCTCGACCACCACGCCAGCAACCCCGGGTTCGGCGACGTCCGTCTGGTCGACCCCGGGGCGCCCGCGACGGTCACGCTCGTCGCCGACCTGCTCGACGGCCTGGGGGTCTCCCTCGACGCCACCCTGGCCACCTGCCTGTACGCGGGCCTGGCCGCCGACACCGGCTCCTTCCGGTTCGGCGGCACCCGGCCCGACACCCACCGGCTGGCCGCCCGGCTGCTCGAGACCGGCATCGACCACGCCGAGATCAGCCGCCGCCTGTTCGACACCGCCCCCTTCGGCTGGCTCCAGCTGCTGTCCCTGGTGACCGGCCGGGCGCGGCTGGAGACCGGCGTCGGCGCGGGGCTGGTGTGGACCTGGTCCAGCACCGCCGAGGCGGCCGAGCACGGCCTGCCCGGCGAGCAGCTGGAGGCCCTGGTGGACGTCGTCCGCGCCACGGAGGAGGCCGACGTCGCCTGCGTGCTCAAGGGCCAGGACGACGGCACCTGGTCGGTGTCGATGCGCTCGCGCGGTGCCACCGACCTCTCCCGGGTCGCGACGGCGTTGGGCGGGGGAGGGCACCGCGCCGCCGCCGGGTTCACCTGGACGGCGGACCGCGACGGGTGCATCGCCGCGATCCGCCGAGAACTGGTCCGATGACGGCGCGGTCCTCGGGACCGCAGCCCGGTGTCCTCGCGCTCGCGCTGCCCGCTCTCGTGGTGCTGGCCGCCGAGCCGCTGTACCTGCTGGTCGACACCGCCGTCGTCGGCAACCTGGGGACCGTGTCGCTGGGCGGCCTGGCCGTGGGCGGCGGGTTGCTGGCCTGGGCGGCGGCGCTGCTGAACTTCCTCGCGTACGGCACCACCGCCCGCGCCGCGCGGCGGGCCGGGGCCGGCGACCGGGCCGGCGCGGTCGCCGAGGGGGTGCAGGCCACCTGGCTGGCCGTCGTCCTCGGGCTCGGCGTCCTGGCCCTGTTCCAGCTGCTGGCCGAGCCGCTGACCCGGTTGCTGGCCGGCGGCGGGGGAGCGGTGGCCGAGGCGGGGGAGCAGTGGCTGCGCATCGCCTCGCTCGGCGCCCCGCTGCTGCTGGTGTCGCTGGCGGGCAACGGCTGGCTGCGCGGGGTGCAGGAGCTGCGCCGTCCCGTCCGGTACGTGATCGCCGGCAGCCTCCTCAGCCTCGTGCTGTGCCCCCTGCTGGTGCACACCGCCGGACTCGGCCTGCCCGGGTCGGCGGTCGCCAACGTCTGCGGTCAGGCCCTCACCGCGGCGCTGTTCGTGCGCGCGCTGGCGCGGGAGGGCGCGGACTGGCGGCCGCGCACCCGGTCGGTGCGCGCGCAGCTGGTCCTGGGCCGCGACCTGCTGCTGCGGGCCGCCGTCCTGCAGCTCGCCTTCCTGGTCGCCGCCGGTGTCGCCGCCCGCACCGGGACGGCGGAGCTGGGGGCGCACCAGATCGCCCTGCAGATGTTCTTCTTCCTCGCGCTGGTGCTCGACGCCTACGCCATCGCGGCGCAGACGCTGGTCGGCCACGCGCTCGGCGCCGGGCGGCCGGACGCGGCCCGCGCGACCGCCGTCCGGGTGGCCCGCTGGGGGCTGGTCACCGGCCTGGGCGTGGCGGCGCTGCTGCTGGCGCTGCGGGGGGTGCTGGTGCCGCTGTTCACCGGCGACCCGGCGGTGCGGGAGCAGGCCGAGCTGGTGTGGTGGTTCCTCGCCGGCTTCCAGCCGCTGGCCGGTGTGGTCTTCGCTCTCGACGGCGTCCTGATGGGGGCCGGCGACGTCGGCTACCTGCGGACGGTGACCATCGGTGCCGCCGTCGTCGGCTTCCTGCCGCTGTCCCTGCTGGCCGGCCCGCTCGACCTGGGGCTGGCCGGGATCTGGACGGGCCTCACGCTCTTCATCGCGCTGCGGCTGGTCGCCGTCCTCGTGCGGGTGGCGGGGGACCGGTGGCTCGGGGCACCTGCGACGGTGGGCGCGTGAGCCGTACCCGCAGGGCCGACGCCGACGTCGCCCCCTCGATCCTGCTGGTCGACAAGCCGGGCGGGATGACCTCGCACGACGTCGTCGCCCGCGCCCGCCGGGCGCTGTCGGTCCGCCGGATCGGGCACGCGGGGACGCTGGACCCGATGGCGACCGGTCTGCTCGTCCTCGGGGTCGGCGCGGCCACCCGCCTCCTGGGGCACCTCGGCGGGCACGACAAGACGTACGAGGCCACGATCCGGCTGGGCCAGAGCACGGTCACCGACGACCGCGAGGGCGACGTCCTCACGACGACGCCCGCCGGGCACCTGGACGACGCCGCCGTGCGGGCGGCGCTGGCGGCGCAGACGGGGCCGCTGCTGCAGGTGCCCTCGTCGGTCAGTGCCGTGAAGGTGGCCGGCCGCCGCTCCTACGACCGCGTGCGGGCGGGCGAGGACGTCGTCCTGGAGCCGCGGGCGGTGACCGTGCACCGGCTCGAGGTGCACCGGATCTCCCGGCCCGCGGCCGACCTGGTCGACGTCGAGGTGACCGTCGAGTGCACCGCCGGCACCTACATCCGGGCGATCGCGCGGGACGCCGGTGCTGCGCTGGGCGTGGGCGGGCACCTCACCGCCCTGCGGCGCACGGCGTCGGGCCCCTTCACCACGGAGAAGGCCGCGCCGGTCGAGGAGGCCGCGGCGGCGCTCACGGCCGGCGGCGGGCCCGGCGTGCTCGGCCTCACCGACGCGGCGACGACGGTGTTCCCCGCCCGGGCGCTCACCGCCGAGGAGGCCACCGCGCTGGGGTACGGCCAACGGGTGCCGGCGACGGGCGCCGCCGGGCTGACCGCCGCCGTCGACCCGGCCGGCCGGCTGGTCGCGCTGGTCGAGGACGCGGGGAGCACGGCGCGCGTGGCGGTCGGCTTCCCGCCCGGGTGACCACGGGCCCGGGACCACGAGCCGGGGGCCACGGGCGGGTGACCACGGTGGTTGACCGGAGCCGGACCGGGGAAGAGGCAGCGGCATGAGCGTCGTGAAGATCAACGCGATCACCGTGCCCAAGGAGCGACAGGAGCGCTTCGAGGAGCGATTCCGCGGCCGGGCCGGCGCGGTGGAGAGCACCCCGGGCTTCGAGTGGTTCGAGCTGCTGCGCCCCCAGGAGGGCACCGACCAGTACCTGGTCTACACCCGCTGGGCGGACGAGGCGGCCTACGAGGCCTGGCAGTCCAGCCAGGACTTCGACCGCGCCCACGCCGGCGGCGGCGACACCCTCGCCCCCGCGGCCGCGAACTCCTCGCACCTGTGGTCCTACGAGGTCATCGAGTACGCCGGCCCGAAGGTCAACCAGGACGACCAGGCCTGACCCCCGACGGGGTGGGGGACCGCCACCGGACGGCGGCGGTCCCCGGCTCCGGGACTACTGTGGGCGGGCGGGTCCGCCGACCGCCGGACCCGCCCGGACACGCAGGTGGGAGCCATGACCGACACCATCGCCGACAGCCGTACCTCCCCCCGGGACTTCACCGAGGGCGTACCGGTGGTGGTGGAGGAGATCCGGCGCCGGTCCGCCGCCGAGCGGCAGCAGCTGCTGGACGACCCCGGCTTCGGCCGCTACTTCAGCGACGCGATGTTCGTGGCGCGCTACCGCGCGGGCGAGGGCTGGTACGACGCCCGCCTGACCTCCTACGCGCCGCTGCAGATGGACCCCGCCACGGCCGCGCTGCACTACGCCCAGTCGATCTTCGAGGGGCTCAAGGCCTACGCGCAGCCCGACGGGAGCGTCGCCACCTTCCGGCCCGAGGCCAACGCCGCCCGGTTCGCCCGGGGCGCGCGCCGCCTGGCGATGCCCCCGGTGCCCGAGGAGGCCTTCCTCGCCGCCGTCGACGCCCTCGTCGACGTCGACCGCGACTGGGTGCCCACCGGCCCGGACCAGACGCTCTACCTGCGGCCCTACCAGCTGGCCACCGAGCCGTTCCTGGGCGTGCGGCCGGCGCACGAGTACCTGTTCCTCGTCATCGCCAGCCCCGCCGGCGCCTACTTCCCGCGCGGCGTGCACCCGGTGTCGGTCTACCTCTCCGAGGACTACATCCGCGCGGCCCCCGGCGGTACCGGCGACGTCAAGTGCGCCGGCAACTACGCCGCCAGCCTGCTCGCGCAGGAGCAGGCCATCGAGGCCGGCTGCGACCAGGTGGTCTGGCTCGACGCGGTGGAGAAGAGGTACGTCGAGGAGATGGGCGGGATGAACCTGTTCTTCGTCCTCGGCTCCGGTGACGACGCCGAGCTGGTCACCCCCGAGCTCACCGGCACGCTGCTGCCGGGCATCACCCGCGACTCCCTGATCACGGTCGCCCGCGAGCTGGGCCACCGGGTCACCGAGCGCCGGTTCAGCGTCGACGAGTGGCGCGCGGGTGTCGCCGACGGCACAGTCACCGAGACCTTCGCGTGCGGCACCGCCGCGGTGATCACCCCCGTCGGCCAGGTCAAGGCACGGACCGGGGACTTCACCGTCGGCGACGGCACGCCGGGGCCGGTGACCATGCGGCTGCGGGAGACCCTGCTCGACATCCAGCACGGCCGGGTGCCCGACACCCGCGGCTGGCTGCACCGGGTCGCCTGAGGTGCTGCGCTGGCGCGGACTGGACGCCGTCCCCGGTGACCTCGGGCGCACCGTCGTCACCATCGGCATGTACGACGGCGTGCACCGGGGGCACCAGAAGCTGATCGGAGCCGCGGTCGCGCGTGCCCGGGCGCTGGGCCGGCCCTGCCTGCTGCTCACCTTCGACCCGCACCCGGCCGAGGTCGTGCGCCCGGGATCGCACCCGGCGATCCTCACCTCGCTGGACCGCAAGGCGGAGCTGGTCGAGGCCCTCGGCGTGGACGCGATGTGCGTGCTGCCGTTCACCTCCGACCTCATGCGGCTGTCACCGGAGTCCTTCACGCACACGGTGCTGGTCTCCACGCTGCACGCCTCGCACGTCGTCGTGGGGGAGAACTTCACCTACGGCCACCGCGCCGCGGGCACCGTGGCGACGCTGACCACGGAGGGCCGCCGGTTCGGCTTCTCCGTCGAGGGCGTGGGGCTGGCCAGCCTGGCCGACGAGGCCGAGCTGACCATCTCCTCGACGTTCGTGCGCGCGTGCGTCGCCGCCGGTGACATGCAGTCGGCCACGGCCGCGCTGGGCCGGCCGCACCGGGTCGACGGCGTGGTCGTCCGCGGGCACCGCCGCGGGCGGCAGATGGGCTACCCGACGGCGAACGTGGAGAGCCCGCCCTACACCGCCGTCCCGGCCGACGGGGTCTACGCGGGCCACTTCGTCCTCCGCGACGTCGAGGGCGCCAGCGGGGCGCGGTTCCCGGCCGCGATCTCGGTCGGCACCAACCCGACCTTCGACGGCACCCGCCGCACGGTGGAGGCCCACCTCATCGACTGGGACGGCGACCTCTACGGCGAGCACTCCGGCGTCGAGTTCACCTCGAGGCTGCGCGGGATGCTGCGCTTCTCCGGCATGGACGAGCTCGTCGCCGCCATGGACAACGACCTCGTCGAGGCCCGCGCCGTCCTCGGCATGTAGCGCGGCTCGGCGCAGCGGTCGGCGCGACGAGCGGCCACGCAAGGCTCCACGAGGAGCGGCGGGTGGGGCTCCGCGCAGGTGGGGCACGGCACGTGGCCGCGGTGGCGTCCGGGGGACCGCGTACGATGAGGCGTCGGGCTGGGCCCGACTCGTGTGTCCACCTGCCCCCGTGAGTCAGACCGGGGGCGCACACCTGCCCGCCGGGAGGCGACCATGGCGCTCGAGAGCGCGACCAAGAAGCAGATCATGACCGAGTACGCCACGGTCGAGAACGACACCGGCTCCCCCGAGGTCCAGGTCGCGATGCTCACGCGTCGGATCAGCGACCTCACCGAGCACCTCAAGCAGCACAAGCACGACCACCACAGCCGGCGGGGCCTGCTCCTGCTGGTCGGTCGTCGTCGCCGGCTGCTGAACTACCTGGCGAAGACCGACATCAACCGGTACCGCTCGCTCATCGAGCGGCTCGGTCTGCGCCGCTAGCACGTCGAGGGGACCGTCCCAGCCGGGACGGTCCCCTCTTCCGTGCGGCACCCGCCGCACGGGCCCCCCGGCCTCCGGCCGATCCGGCCAGACGCGGTCCGGTCCTCGGTGGTGGCCCCCGGGGATGCCGCCCCTCCACGGGGACGCACACCCGAGGGTCTCTCTCGAAGACCGGTCGCCCCGGACGTAGTCGGCGCAGGGCGCCACAAGAGGACGTCGCCGCATGCGACGTAGGAAGAGGACAGCATGTCCGCACCCACCACCCAGAACACCGGCACTGCCGAGTTCGACCCCGAGGACGGGGTCACCACCGCCACCGCGGTCATCGACAACGGCAGCTTCGGCAGCCGCACCGTCACCTTCGAGACCGGCCGCTTCGCCCGCCAGGCCGCCGGCTCCGTCGTCGTCACCCACGGCGACACCCTGCTGCTCTCGGCCACCACGGCCGGCAAGCAGCCCAAGGAGCACTTCGACTTCTTCCCGCTGACGGTGGACGTCGAGGAGCGGATGTACGCCGCCGGGCGCATCCCCGGGTCGTTCTTCCGCCGCGAGGGCCGGCCGTCCGAGGACGCGATCCTCACCTGCCGGCTGATCGACCGCCCGCTGCGGCCCACCTTCGCCAAGGGCCTGCGCAACGAGGTCCAGGTCGTCATCACCGTCATGTCGCTGGACCCGCAGCACCTCTACGACGTGCTGGCCATCAACGGCGCCTCGGCGTCGACCCAGCTGTCGGGCCTGCCGTTCTCCGGCCCGATCGGCGGCACCCGCGTCGCGCTCATCCGCGGCCAGTGGGTCGCCTTCCCGACGCACACGGAGCTCGAGGAGGCCGTGTTCGACATGGTCGTGGCCGGGCGGGTCCTGCCCGACGGCGACGTGGCGATCATGATGGTCGAGGCCGAGGCGACGCAGCGGACCATCGAGCTCGTCGCCGGCGGGGCCACCGCCCCGACCGAGGAGGTCGTGGCCCAGGGCCTCGAGGCCGCCAAGCCGTTCATCAAGGCGCTGTGCGACGCGCAGTCCGCGCTCGCCGAGAAGGCCGCCAAGCCGGTCGCCGAGTTCCCCCGCTTCCTGGACTACCAGGACGACGTGTACGCCGCCGTCGAGTCCTTCGTCGGGGACCGGCTGGCCCAGGCGCAGCAGATCGCCGGCAAGCAGGAGCGCGAGGACACCACCGACGCGCTCAAGGACGAGGTCAAGGCCGCGCTCGCCGGCCAGTTCGAGGGCCGCGACAAGGAGATCTCGGGTGCCTTCCGCGCGCTGACCAAGAAGGTCGTCCGCCAGCGCATCCTCCGCGACAAGGTCCGCATCGACGGTCGCGGCCTGACCGACATCCGGCCGCTGTCGGCCGAGGTGGAGGTCATCCCGCGCGTCCACGGCTCGGCGCTGTTCGAGCGCGGTGAGACCCAGATCCTGGGCGTCACCACGCTGAACATGCTCCGCATGGAGCAGCAGCTCGACACGCTGTCCCCGGAGAACCGCAAGCGCTACATGCACAACTACAACTTCCCGCCGTACTCCACCGGCGAGACCGGCCGCGTGGGCTCGCCCAAGCGGCGCGAGATCGGCCACGGCGCGCTCGCCGAGCGCGCGCTGCTGCCGGTGCTGCCCGACCGCGAGGAGTTCCCCTACGCGATCCGGCAGGTGTCCGAGGCGCTGGGCTCCAACGGCTCGACGTCCATGGGCTCGGTCTGCGCCTCGACCCTGGCGCTGCTCAACGCCGGTGTGCCGCTGAAGGCCCCGGTCGCCGGCATCGCGATGGGTCTGGTCTCCGACGAGGTCGACGGGAAGACCGAGTACGTCGCCCTGACCGACATCCTCGGCGCCGAGGACGCGTTCGGTGACATGGACTTCAAGGTCGCCGGCACCAAGGACTTCGTCACCGCCCTCCAGCTGGACACCAAGCTCGACGGCATCCCCTCCGACGTCCTCGCCGGTGCGCTGACCCAGGCCCGTGCGGCCCGGCTGCACATCCTCGACGTCATGGGCGAGGCCATCGACGGCCCCGACGAGATGAGCCCCTTCGCGCCGCGGGTCACCACGGTGCGCATCCCGGTCGACAAGATCGGCGCGGTCATCGGCCCCAAGGGCCAGATGATCAACGCGATCCAGGACGAGACCGGCGCGGACATCACGATCGAGGACGACGGCACGATCTACGTCGGCGCGTCCGACGGCCCCTCGGCCCAGGCCGCGGTGGACCGGATCAACGCCATCGCCAACCCGCAGATGCCCAAGGTCGGCGAGCGGTTCCTCGGCACGGTCGTCAAGACCACGCCGTTCGGCGCCTTCGTCTCCCTGCTCCCGGGCAAGGACGGGCTGGTCCACATCAGCAAGCTCGGTGGCGGCAAGCGCATCGGCAAGGTCGAGGACGTGTGCAACGTCGGGGACAAGCTGCAGGTGGAGATCAGCGACATCGACGCCCGCGGCAAGATCAGCCTCGTCCCGGTGGCCACGGACGGCGACGGCGACGGCAACGGCGACGGCAGCGGCGCCGCCGAGGCCCCGGCCGAGGCCGCTCCTGCCGAGGCCGCGCCGCAGGACGCGTGAGCACGATCCACGAGGCAACCCCCGGGGCCGGGGCCGGCGCAGACGCGTCGGTCCCGGCCCCGGCCGGTGTCGCCGTCGGTGTCACGGAGGTCCTCGACGTCGACGAGGTCGGCGGCCGCGTCGAGCGCACCCGCCTGCCCAGCGGCCTGCGGGTGCTGACCGAGACGATGCCCGGCGTGCTCTCGGCGACCGTCGGGATCTGGGTCGGCGTGGGCTCCCGGGACGAGAGCGACGCGCTCGCCGGCTCCTCGCACTTCCTCGAGCACCTGCTGTTCAAGGGCACGCGCACGCGCAGCGCGATGGAGATCGCGACGGCGATGGACGCGGTGGGCGGCGAGATGAACGCGTTCACCGCCAAGGAGCACACCTGCTACTACGCGAACGTGCTCGCCAGCGACCTGCCGCTGGCCGTGGAGATCCTCGGTGACCTGGTCACCGACGCCCTCAACACCGCCGAGGACCTCGAGAGCGAGCGGACGGTGGTGCTCGAGGAGATCGCGATGCGCGACGACGAGCCCGCCGACGCGGTGCACGACCTGTTCGCCGAGACCCTCTTCGGCGGCACGCCCCTCGGCCGCTCGGTGCTCGGCACGGTCGAGTCGATCGAGTCGCTCACCCGGGACGACGTCGACGGCTGGTACCGCAGCCGCTACGCCGTCCCCTCGATCGTGGTCGCGGCCGCGGGGCGCGTCTCCCACGAGCAGGTGCTGGAGCTGGTGCAGCGGGCGTTCGGCGAGCGGCTGGCCGGGCACGCCGACCCGGCGCCGCTGCGCACGGGGGAGGACGTCGTCCTCGACGGGCCGGCCCGGCCCACGGGCCTGATCCGCCGGAAGACCGAGCAGACCCACCTGCTGCTCGGCGGGATCGGCATCGGCCGGCACGACGAGCGGCGGCACGCGGCCGCGGTCCTGGAGACGGCCGTCGGTGGCGGGATGAGCTCGCGGCTGTTCCAGGAGATCCGGGAGAAGCGCGGCCTGGTGTACAGCGTCGGCTCCGCGCTGACGCACTACGCGGGCAACGGGACCTTCTCGGTGTACGCCGGCTGCTCGCCCAAGCGGGTCCCGGAGGTGCTGCGCCTGGTCCGGGAGGAGCTGGCTCAGGTCGCGGCCGAGGGGCTGACCGAGGAGGAGGTCGCGCGCGGGCGTGGCCAGCTCCGGGGCGGGCTGGTCCTGGGGCTCGAGGACACGGGCTCGCGGATGACCCGGCTCGGCAAGAGCGAGCTGGCCCACGGGGAGTACGTGCCCGTCCGCGAGGTGCTGGCGCGGATCGACGCGGTGGACACCGACCAGGTCCGCACCGTCGCCGCGGACCTGCTGACCCGGCGCACCTGCCTGGCGGTCGTCGGCCCCTACCGCGAGTCCGACCTCGACCGGCTCTGATGCCCCGTCCCGTCCTGGCGGTCCACGGGGCGCTGTCCCGGGGCGTGCTCGCCGTGACCGTCCTGGTCTCGCTGGCGGTGCTCTTCACCCCCGGGGACGACGTGCCCGCGGCACCCCCGGGCGTCGACAAGCTCGTCCACCTGGCGCTGTTCGCGGCGCTGGCGGTCGCCGGACGGTGGGCGGGCATCGGCGTCCGGGCCCTCGGCGCGCTGCTGGTCGCCTACGCCGCGGGGAGCGAGGTCGTCCAGGCGCTCGCGCCGCTCCAGCGGTCCGGCTCCGTCGCGGACTGGCTCGCCGACGTCCTCGGGGCGGCGCTGGGGCTCCTGGCCTGGGTGGGCCTCACCCGCGCCGACACGTCCCGGTGAGCGGACGGCGCCTTGCGCCCGGCTCCGGCGACGGGAAACCTGGCGCGGTGACCACCGCACCCGCCACCCCCGACCCGCAGTCCGCCGGCACGCAGGGGACGGAGTCGCCCCTCGTCTCCGTGGGCGTGCTCGGGGCGCGCGGCCGGATGGGGGCGGAGGTGGTCAAGGCGGTCAACGCCGCCGACGACATGGAGCTCGTCGCCATGGTCGACGCGGGGGACTGGCTGTTCAACGTCGCCGATGCCGGCGCGCAGGTGGTCGTGGACTTCACCCGGCCCGACGTCGTGATGGACAACCTCCGGTTCTGCATCGACCAGGACATCTCCTGCGTCGTGGGGACGACGGGGTTCGACCAGGAGCGCCTGGACACCGTGCGGGCGTGGCTGGAGCCCAAGCCGGAGCTCGGGGTGGTCATCGCCCCCAACTTCGGGATCGGCGCGATCCTGCTCATGCGCTTCGCGCAGGAGGCCGCGCGGTTCTTCCCCTCCACCGAGATCGTCGAGCTGCACCACCCGAACAAGGTGGACGCGCCGTCGGGGACGGCGGTCCGTACGGCGCGACTGATCGCGGAGGCGCGACAGGCTGCCGGCATGGCTCCCGCGCCCGACGCGACCACCGACTCGTTGCCCGGCGCACGGGGTGCCGACGTGGACGGCGTGGCCGTGCACGCCGTCCGGCTGACCGGCCTCGTGGCGCACCAGGAGGTGCTCATGGGCGCGGAGGGGGAGACCCTCACGCTGCGGCACGACTCCTACGACCGCGCCAGCTTCATGCCGGGTGTGCTCCTGGCCGTGCGCGAGGTGCGCCGGCGCCCCGGCCTTACCGTCGGCATCGAGTCCTTCCTCGGCCTCTGAGCGCGGTCCCCGGCCTCCCCGGGAGGGGGCCGGGGGACCCCCGTGCAGCACCCCCTCAGGGGCGTGTATGGTTCTCCCTGTTGCCAGTCGGGCCCGCGAGGGCCGCGGAGCGAGCGAGAACCCCCCGGGGTGGCGAGCGTCCGAGACCGGCGTACAGTGGGAAAAGCCGCAGTCGACGAAGGCCCCCGGCGGGTCCGGTTCTTCGCGCGTCCGTTCCTTGAGAACTCAACAGCGTGCCGAAAGTCAGTGCCAAGTATTACCCCGTGCACTGCGCA
>NZ_JABGCI010000174.1 GCF_019799905.1 Trujillonella endophytica
ATGGGACATGACTTGGGCAGCCAATCGACAGAGAAGGGTGAGTCATCATCTGGCTCATCCCTTCAATATGCGAAGAAGGTGGTGATGCGAGTTTTGAGCTCCTGGATTGAGACTCTCCTTTCCGGACACTTAGATGCCGGACTCAGCAAGATTCCGCATGTCAAGGAGATCCTCAAAGATGCTGAGGAAGATACTGGTCTGGATGTCACAGGCGCCAGGGCGATCGTTGATAGGATCATTGCGCTGGGTGACAGGTGGTTTGAGACTGTCAGCTACCCTGATGACCAGTTCTTCCAAGAGATGTTCCTGAACCCTGCCGAGAAGGCTCAAACAGAATTGAAAGAGGCAACCCAGAGCAGGAAGCAGCTGGTTCGGGAGAGGAACCGAGCAGAGTTAGACATCATCGGGCTGCAGCATGATCTTAGCATCCTTGATGGAGAGGTTGAGGAGGCGAGAAAGCGTCTCGAATACCTGAAAGCCCAAGTTGCCAGTACATGGACTGCCATAACGGAGGCTCGTGACAGGGAGAGTGCTTTAATTCGCCAGGTTGCAGAAGCCGATCAGGTTCTCAAGAGGAAAGATAAAGAGAACGAACGATGGCAGACTGCTTGGGATAGTCTCCCTGGTGTAGCAGAAGGGGTAGAGCCTTCTCCAGCGTCTCACGGCA
>NZ_JABGCI010000175.1 GCF_019799905.1 Trujillonella endophytica
CACGACCGACGCAGCAGCACGCACGGACGGCCGAAGCTGCTGCACGCACGGCAGACCCAGCAGCACGCACGCACAGCACGACCGACGCAGCAGCACGCACGGCCGACGCGGCAGCACGCGCACGCACGCGCTGACCGCACGCCGTCCTCGACCGTTGGTCCACCTGCCGACCGGTCCGGCACCGACGGTCCGTTTCGTCGATTTCGGACGTTTATACCCGGGAGGTGAGAAACAATGGTCGGCACCATGTCCTATATTAGTTACCATATCTTGACGCGCGCCGACCGACCGCACCGCACTTAGCACTTAGCACTTTGCACTTGGCACTTGGCACTTGGCACTTGGCACTTGGTGGAACGAACGGCCATGCCGCACCTCGGAAAGGCCGCATGCGGCACTTGGGGACAAACGAAAAACGAACGGCCACACCACGGTCCGTAAATGTGTAAACGTCCGAGGCTGATGAGAGGGGACGTCGGGCACGGAACCGACCATCCCAAGGGACCGCGCCGACCGGACGGGTACCCTAACGCCACATCAAGGTAGGAGTCGGCGCCGACCGTCTCCTCCCACCTCCCGGGTTCAAACGTCCAAGGTCGAGGAGGGGCCGTCGTGCACCGAAGCTGCCGTCTGTGCACCAACCAACCGCAACGCCACAACAAGTTAG
>NZ_JABGCI010000176.1 GCF_019799905.1 Trujillonella endophytica
AATTTGGCGATTTTGAGTGTATGGGTTGTAGCACTCTTCCATCCTCTTCATCAACAGATGTTGATGATGATGACACTGTGAGGTTTTCAAGAAGAAGAAACAACACAGAATGAACCAACGAACACTGTATGAATATTGGACTGGTTCTGGTGTTGCTGGTTCTGAGCCACAATCACCGTGAGGAGAAGAAAGAGGCAGCTGTGGTAAAAGCATAATCGCCCATAGGAATGACATGAAAATGGGTATCATGAATTTGAGTCTTCCTTATCACAAATGGACGATATGTCAAATAAGAAAACCCAACTTTTGTAAACTATGATCAAAGAAATTAGAGCTCCTGAGATGATATGAAAATACCAGAAATTTTCACAAGACATGAAACTACAGAACATCTTTTCGAATGGAGAAAGAAGCACATTAGACTGCTGAATCATGAAGAACATGGGATCGAGGATGGATATGGCAAATGACAAAAAAAACTAATTTAAAGAGAAACTATAACACACTGAAAACACATATGCACCGTCGCACACTAGAACAAACAGACACAAGACATATCTGACTGAAAAGATTAAGTTTGAAAAAAATTTGGCTCATAGCAGCGAAAGTGTTGCTGCTTTAATGCTTTGACAGTGGGTACTGTAGAGCTTTTTGAAAATCAGATT
>NZ_JABGCI010000177.1 GCF_019799905.1 Trujillonella endophytica
TGTTTGAGTAAAACCATGATATCTACAAAAATGAGTAACAGATTAAAAATTGTATTTCATTAACCATAATAACTTGGTCTTTAGTTTTATGGTACCTCCCACTATTTTATCAAATCCCATACTCCCTCTATAGGATTCGAGAACTCAATGAAGAATTCTTAATGGGGATTGGGGTCCCATTTGAACTAGTGGGGCCTCACATGTTAGGTTATTGGTCCACTAATCCAAAGGGGTGGATAACTCTTTATCCAATGCTTCTCTAAGCAAGTTCCAATCTTCCTTTAGCCTCTAAATCGCAGTGTCCTCACATGATAGGTTATTGGATAGTGCTCTTTAGTTAAATCACACCTACCATTCACATGAGTATGGTCAATTGAATGTGGCATCCCTCACATGATAGGTTATTGGTAAGCCCCATTATCGCACCTCATGATATCCAATATGTAACAAGCCGGTTTGAACCTTTACAATAAATGTGTCCCCACATATCTGCAGCCAAACACACCCACCATAAAGATCCTCCTGTCTTGTAATGGTAGGAGGCTAGGATAAAGCAATCGTATGCCTCTTCCTTACGATTTAATTTTGAAAATGAGGGGTTTTTAGGTCTCATCAGATTAATTAAACATACATCGCATGCATACATATATCACATATATATAT
>NZ_JABGCI010000178.1 GCF_019799905.1 Trujillonella endophytica
TCTTAGATATTCCTAGTCATAGGATTATTTATTGGCCATTAATAATCCAGATAGACTAGCACAAGTTATGTCTGCTCAATATGGAGAATGACTAGTCTCAAGTCATTTGTGTAATGACACTAGGACAAACCTGTGGGTGCTTGTTTGAGAACAAGTACACTGAATGTAATCATTGATTGAGTTTGTTGAATGGAGTTTTACTTACATGTCAAACAACAACTCAGGGTTACAATGATGCAAGTGATCCTTAGACCTGAGGCACCATAGATGTCCTGTGTTAGGGATATTAGGGTTTGATAGTACAATGTACATATCCTAACCATGGAATTTGTGTATGTACTCATTGGCCCTAGTATACCTGTCATGGGGACATATGAGTGTACAACAAGGAATCTATCACTCTCAGTAAAGAGAGGGAATGCCTCGTATTATTCTCAAAGATATAATTCATATAAGTCTTTGGCCAAAGCAGTTGGGAATAAGAAAACTGTTTCTTGAGTATCCCAAGGTTGAGTTTATATTTTGAGAATCACATACAAAATGTTAAATTAGGGTTTGACATATTTTCCTATACCCAAGTAATTTAACTAAGGCATTGTTTGATGGAAGGATCGAATTGTATCTTAAATTGTAACTGAAGGGTTCACTGTGTTATGATTAACC
>NZ_JABGCI010000179.1 GCF_019799905.1 Trujillonella endophytica
CTTTTTTATTTAAAGATGAAGGTAAATTAGTCCCATATATTACTAATTCTTTATTAATATTATTAGGTTTAATATAAAATTTATTACTTCTAGGATAAATTTTATATAAACTTAGATTATTTAAATCAGGAAATATTTCGGTATAAACTATATATTTTTTGATCATCTTAAAGTTCTTACTTACGGAACTTAACAATCATGAGAAGATTTTAATTCCTGTAGGAATTGCAATTATCATTGTAGCTGATGTGAAGTATGCTCTTGAATCTACATCTAATCCTACAACATACATATGATGACTTCAAACTAAGAATCCTAATAAACCAATACTAGCCATCGCATAGATCATACTTTGTTGACCAAATACTGGTTTTTTAGAATATGTACTTAAAATATGTGATACAATACCAAATGCAGGTACAATCATAATATAACATTATCTTGGCTCTAAGGTATCCTACTACACTTTTGAGCACTCAATATATTTCTATATTGATGGGACTATATCTTATGTGATTCAATAGAATCACACATTTACGTATCAATTTAATATTATTAAGTGTTAAATTGGGGTTAATATAAATAACCCAGTCTCTGAGAATCCCTTACTTTGAATATATATACTTAAAATTAGGATTAAATATATATATAGGCTAGTCCCT
>NZ_JABGCI010000180.1 GCF_019799905.1 Trujillonella endophytica
TCTAGAAGTTGAAGCACCATCAAAAACTAAAGCGCTTCCTTTAGAGTCCTTTCTCAAAGTCTCTTCAGCAGTCACAAGCATATTCATCAAGTCGGTCAGAGAGACCTTGTCATTCACATCAGACATGTGAAAGTTCATGATGAAGGGTTTGTAACTATTAGGAAGTGAGTGAAGTAGAATATCAGTCCCCATCTCAGAAGAGATATCCACACCAAGATCATGCAAGGCATGGATATTGCGGATCATCTTCAAGCAATGCTCATTGACAGATGTCCCTTCCACCATCTTACAAGCAAAGAGCTCTCCCACAGTGTTGTACCTTACAACCCTATTCTGAGACTCATATAGCTCCTTAAGATGGGTGATGATAGCATGCGAGCTGTCTATGACTTCATGTTGCCTTTGGAGCTCATTAGTCATCGATGCCATAATATAGCACCTCGCCTGAATATCATCCTCAAGCCACTTCTTATAAGTAACTTGTTCCTCTTCTGATGCCCCTTCGGGAAGAGCATTAGGACGTGGAGACTTTAAGACATAGTCTATTTTGTCGGCGGCTAAAACAATTTTCAGGTTTCTAATCCAGTCATTGAAGTTGGGACCGGTTAAACGGTTGTCATCAAGAATACGTGATAAAGGGTTTAGTGGTGCCATCTACAAT
>NZ_JABGCI010000181.1 GCF_019799905.1 Trujillonella endophytica
ACCTTCTTCGAAGAGTGATCAATAAAACAATTTGAGATGGGGGAATTGCATTCCAAAATAACAATCATTTGAAATAATTTGAAAATCATTTACTCTTTTCATAAAACCATTTGTATTTGGTAAAACCACCTTGAAAACCATTTTAGAAAAGTCTCTCGAAACTAGACTCTTAAATCGATCAAAACTACTTGATTTGAGGCAATCCTTACAACAAAGGACTATCTTAGATGAGGTCAAGTGACCTCCCTAACTCTAGGGTCTCTAACTAGTCCCTAAGTTAGTCTACAAGCCTAAAACACTAATGCATACTTGCTGGAATTTATATGAAAATGCATAAAAATTACCCTAACATGGCATACAATGCATGAAAATGCTCCTAAATGCAATCTACTCATTCTATGTGAACCTAGGCATGTTTCTAGGTTTGATTTGACCCTAAAAGTGATTTTTAAGTCACTTTAAAGCTACTAATCAACCTTGGACAGAATTGATGTTCACTTACAAAGTGGCTCAAAAACCATTGAAAAAGAAAGAAATAAAATGTGAGAATGGCCTAGAATGCAAGCTAACATGATGCAACAATTACTATGTGAAGGTAAGGCATAAATATGGCCTAATCATGACAATCAAGCCTCTGCAAAGGCTACATTCAAATTTGGA
>NZ_JABGCI010000182.1 GCF_019799905.1 Trujillonella endophytica
GTGACCTTCTTTGTTTGGGTGAAGGTCTTGGTGACCAAGTCTTGGAGTAGACCCGGTTTCTTGCAGGTTGAGGCTTTGTGGGGTTGCCACGGGCCTCAGGTTTTTTGTTGATTGCCTTGGGCGTCGGAGCAGCGACACGTCCGGAGGCAGTTTTCTGCTTCTTGGCAGGTGCAGTTTCTTCTGCGGGAAGTGGGAATGGTCCCAGCGACCCGAAGACAATGGTCCGGGGAGTAGAGGTCGACCCGGTGTTCTGAGAGTTGCCGAGAGAAGTGATGCTTCGGCAGCTGGCAGGGCGCTTGTAAGTGCGCTTGGTTTGGTTCTCATTGAGGAAGAGCTGGTACTTGTTCTCATCGAAAGTGATGGTTAATGAAGCTGCCATTGTTAGTTTGGAAAACTTCTGAAACAAGACCATATCCATTAGTAATCACAAGAAAGTAGTGATCATAAATGGAAAATACTATGGTTTTGTCTTTTCAAATCACTCGGGGGACATGGCCCGGCCCAAGCAAAATGAAGAAGGCAAAAAGCCATAGAGGGCACAATTGTTCTGAACGCAGGTAGGGCAAGCTCAGAGTGAGCGTCCCAGTGACTGCTAGAAGCAATTGTGAACCTTAATTCAGATTACCGAGAAGCGAAGCTCACTCGAAGTAAAACGAT
>NZ_JABGCI010000183.1 GCF_019799905.1 Trujillonella endophytica
CATTTTAGGTCTGCCCTAAGGACTAAGGAAAGAATAAGATTCAAAATGAAATGAAAGAGAAAGATGCAATCCAGATAAATGCAATCCATATCATAATGAGACATTCCTCTGCTTTCATTCGGAAAGGTGGAAGCTAAGACGAAAAAAAAAGAATCGACCGTTCGAGTATTCCAAATTGCATGGGAAAAATGAGAGGAAGAGAAGAATATATTTGGGGTATATATCCATCTATATTGAATTGCGGATACAGAAATGATAGAATCATTTCTGATTGGAACAAATATGGGCCCCCGATAGAAATGAAAGAAGATAGGCAAAAAAAAAATCAAATAGGAGGAAACACTTTTCGATATCGAAATCGGTATCTAATGAATTCAAAGGTTCTAGCCTAAAAGAAATGAAAGAAAAAAAGGAACGACATCACAATAAAGACCCTAATCTCAAAAAAAGGGGGGATATGGCGAAATTGGTAGACGCTACGGACTTAATTTGATTGAGCCTTGGTATGGAAACCTGCTAAGTGATAACTTTCAAATTCAGAGAAACCCTGGAATTAAAAATGGGCACTCCTGAGCCAAATCCCGTTTTCCGAAAACAAACACCAGGGTTCAGAAAGCGAGAATAAAAAAAGGATAGGTGCAGAGACTCAATGGAAG
>NZ_JABGCI010000184.1 GCF_019799905.1 Trujillonella endophytica
ACACGTGTAGATATAGAATTCAACTGAATTTATTGATCATTACATATAATTTAATTAAGATATAAGATATTGTATTGTATGAAAGTATGATTTCTTCTATTCTCTTTTGAGAATTGAAGGATTTTTGATTGGGTGAGTTCAAAGAACGAGAAGGGTTTTTTGGTCTACTTTACTTTCTTCATTTTTCCCTTATATCAATAACTCAATCAAAATGCAATTATCTCCAACAACAAAATCTTTGTTATGCTTAATAGCTTTAGTTTGATCGGTATCTGTCTTAATTCTTACCTTTTTTCGAATAGTTTTTTCTTCGCCAAATTACCCGAGGCTTACGCTTTTTTAAATCCAATTGTAGATGTTATGCCAGTCATACCTGTGCTCTTTTTTCTCTTAGCCTTTGTTTGGCAAGCTGCTGTAAGTTTTCGATGAGATCTTTAATACTGTCCTAGAAAAATTCATGATTTATTCGAGAAAAAAAATTCTAACAATTGATAAGATCAGATAAGTCTTACAGTATGAACCCTCGATTCAAACATTGAAATTCTTGGATAGCCGCGATAAATCTGGATCACCCCATTTCCTCATTCCCATTTCCTCATTCTGACCCTTTTTCTTGTCCAGTGAAAGACCCTATTAGGTTCCCCCACAATATC
>NZ_JABGCI010000185.1 GCF_019799905.1 Trujillonella endophytica
TTTACCTTATTAAAAATCATTTTTAAAATATATTTCTCTAAAACAAAATAAAAAATCATTTTATTTTCTTTTTCTCCATAAAATTTAATAATAATAAAACTTGCCATAGAATTCTTTTCCTGATTGAATTCTATTGGCCTTTCTCTTCTCCCTCCCGAAGAATTTCATTCCCGATGGAATTCTTTTCTTCAACAATAACTTGAATTAATTAATAAATAATTAATTATTAATAAAAAGAGATATTTTCTAAATGAAATTCTAATTAAATTAGAGTTTTAATTATATCGAAATCCTTCAAGAGTCATAGTCTTGGATGACTTCAAGAGTCATAGCCAATATCAACTACCCCTATTTCAATCAATCTCAAACTCTAAGAGTTTTATTTCAAATCAACTTCAGTTCTTTTCGAACACTTGTTGGCTAAGTCTCAAGAGTCCTTCAAAACTAATATTCTAAAGAATTTTAATAGGATTAAAATTCTACTTTAGATAGAGTTTCAATTAAACTCAATCTCTATTTATTAATCATAACCAAACTAAAACTCTTAATCAAACTAAAACACCTTTTCAAATCAAACCCTTTTCAAACTAAAACACCTTTTCAAATGAAACACTTTTCAAACTAAGACACCTTTTCAAACTCAAACTCTTTT
>NZ_JABGCI010000186.1 GCF_019799905.1 Trujillonella endophytica
TGTGATACTAGGCATGGATTGGTTGACAACCTATGGTGCTATATTGGATTGTCAACAGAAAACAGTTAAGTTCTTTACTCCAGGGTTACCCGAGCTAGTTTTCCAGTGTTCTCCCAGGGTAGATACCTTTATTTCTGGGTATTTAGCATCCCTAGAAGACTCAAGTAGCTCCCAAAATTTAGATCGAATCTCCATAGTTCGAGAATATAAAGACGTGTTTCAAGAAATTCCAGGGCTACCACCGAAGAGGGAGATTGATTTTACAATTGAGTTAATTCCTGGAACGAATCCTATTTCGATTTCTCCTTACCGAATGGCCAAGATGGAATTGGTGGAGTTAGACAAGCAATTGAAGGAACTACAAAGGCTGGGCTTCATACGAGAAAGTACGTCTTCTTGGGGATCGCCGGTGCTGTTTGTCAAGAAAAAGGACGGATCGTTGCGGATGTGTGTGGATTATCGGCGCTTGAATCAAGTCACTATCAAGAATAAGTATCCACTACCCCGAATAGACGATTTGTTCGATCAACTACAAGGAGCGTCAATATTCTCAAAGATTGACTTACGATCCGGATATCATCAACTATTGGTGCGTGAATCGGACGTATCCAAGACAGCCTTCTGCACGAGATATGGACTTTTCGAGTTC
>NZ_JABGCI010000187.1 GCF_019799905.1 Trujillonella endophytica
GCGCGACTCAGGGGATAAAACTCATTTTTTTTTCTTGTGAAAAACTATTAAAAACAATAAAGATATATATCTATTCATGTTTGCGAAGACGACGCTCCCGTCTTTTTCTGATATTTATACCGGATTAAATCAATGAATTAGAACAAATCAACTGATGGGTCTATATTTTTTATGGTTAATGGATACCTTTAGATCATGATTCTATTTAGACTATGATTCCATTTCCATAAGAATTCTAAAATTCCTTTCCCATTTTCGATTTCTCAACAACAACCCCCTACTCCATAGATCTATTACAAATTCATGAATCATCCCAGGGATTTTTCTATTTAATTGTATAGTGTATACCCGCTATGCATACAAAATGGCCGGGTATTCTATTTTCATCATAGAATGATTATTCTATTCTTTTTCCTCTTTGGATCATAATTCAATCAAAACTTCTCGAGTTATCCTAATCTGTAGGAAAAATTCCTTGATTCTTCAACTTCGATGAAATCGGAATAGTTCCCGTCATTGTATACTACTACATTTGGATGAAATCGAATCGGATTCAAATATTTCTTATTTCTTATTGATTCCTGTCAAAAAGAAAAAATTTGCGTAGAAGGTCCATATCTTTTTTTTTTTTTTTTATTTGGTTTT
>NZ_JABGCI010000188.1 GCF_019799905.1 Trujillonella endophytica
GAAAAAAAAAGAAAGAAGAAAAAACGTGTGAAAAAAAAAAGAAAGAAGGAAACACGTGGAAAAGAAGAAAAAAAAAGAGAAGAAAGAAAAGAAAAGAAAAGAAAAGAAAAGAAAAGAAAAGAAAAGAAAAAGAAATTTTTTTCTACTCCTACATGCAAAGAAGAAAACTTACTTGAAGCCATGGAGGAAGAAGAAAAGAACTTGAAGGTCTTTGAAGAAGAGAAGATCTTGGAGCTCTCTTGAAGACTTTTGCAAAAAGAAAGCAATAGGAGCAAGAGATCCCACCCCTTTGCTTTTATAGAAGAGAGCAAACCAAAAGAGGAAAGGAGGAGAAAAGAAAGGAGGTAAGTGCTAAAAATTAGCAACCTTCCCCAAAAGAAAAGGAAACTTGGGATATTCTCTCCCAAAACAAGATTCCTTGAGAAATTCTCTCCAAAAAGAAAGGGGATGAGAGATATTCTCTCCCAAAGATAGATATTTTGAGAAAATCTCTCCCAAAATCAAGGGAACATGAGAAATTCTCTCAAAGTAAGGATATTTTTAGATATTCTCCACCCAAAGGAGATATTTTTAGATATTCTCTACAAAAATGACACCATATGAGATCTAAGCCATCTTTCAAAGCTTAAGGTCCCATGGGTTAG
>NZ_JABGCI010000189.1 GCF_019799905.1 Trujillonella endophytica
TCGATCCCGGCTAGCTTCAGTTAGTTAAATAGACCGGGAAACTCGTACTGCAACTATGCCAAGCCCGATCTTGGTTCCAATGCTGCAGAGACACAGGTTCTGGGTAAAAACTAGGTATTGGTCCTGGTGCTGCGGAGACAGGTGTTGCTGATCGAACTAATCTACTTTAGGGATTCACCTAGCAGCCCTTAATAGTTATGGTAAACCAACTAGCTATGTTGCTTCCATAGCATCTGTACTTGGATATACAACTCTTGGTACTCACACAACACTCTTTCATTTTATTTGGTAGGGGCTGCCCGGATTCCATTGCTACCTCCCTTTATACGCTCTAAAAAGGGGAAGTCACTCGATCTTCTCTTCTAAAAAAGTATCCGCGCTGGCTGCCACCCCAAAAGAAGGACGCCGGTGATGGTGATGGCGGTGGCTCCGTTACACAGTCGTTGGGGAGAGAGATAAGGCACATGTGAATTCTGGGTGAACCGCACGATGGGGAATTGCTTTCTAAATAGAGTACACCTTCCCGGATAGGCAGATCCGGATGAAGGAGTTCAGCCAGCCTGCAAAGACTCCTTCGGACCCTGTGGTTTCTTGGAATGCAACTGGGGACATGGGAACAAAAGACCAGTCCTCCTTCGCGTTT
>NZ_JABGCI010000190.1 GCF_019799905.1 Trujillonella endophytica
TTATTTAAGGATAAGCTTATCTTATTATTGTTTTTGACTCGTCACTATTAAAATAGTGGGATCATAACCCCAAATGGGATTATTCCTCTATAAAATATTATTTTAATAAGATAATATACCTAAATTAATATTCCTACCAATATAATTCATTCATCTAGTAAGATTAATTAATATTAATATTAATATTAATATAATAATTCAAATATTAATTACTTTATTAGAAACTGGAATAGTTTACCCTTGCAAAGTTGAAGAATCTCTAACCCCTTAAGGTAGTTTTCCTTCCTTGTTAAGTCGTTAATAGGTAATAAATTCGAGATTATATATAGAATATATGTATATTAAACCACGATATATTATTCTTTGTGGAGTAGCTCATTCAGCTATGCCTATAAAAATCGAAGCCGTTTCATTACCTGCCTTCTTGGAGTGATTAAACGAACAATAATCTATTTTAATAATTTATTTATTAAAAATTATAATTTAATTAATATTCATATAACATATTATTCATATATATATATATTCTATATATATATAAGCAAAATTTACATTTATATAATGATTAAATTATAACCATAAGTTAAATAATTTAACAATAAATAAATTAAATCAAAATAATAATGTAAAATTTAATAAACC
>NZ_JABGCI010000191.1 GCF_019799905.1 Trujillonella endophytica
CAATATCACGGAACATCTCTTTTTCTTAAGAATGAAATAAAGGTTTATTTTGGAGCACAAGGAATATCTCATTCTGAATTAAGACATAAGAAACTTCGGAATTCTGGAATGAATCACTGGAAAAACTGGTTAAGGGGTCATTATCAATACGATTTATCTCAGATTAGATGGTCTAGATTAGTACCACAAAAATGGCGAAATAGAGTTAATCGACGTTGTATGGCTCAAAATAAAGATTTAAACAAATGGGATTCATATGAAAAAGACCAATTTATTCATTACGAAAAAGAAAATGATTATGAAGTAGACTCATTACCAAATCAAAACGAGAATTTTAAAAAACACTATAGATATAATCTTTTATCATATAAATCTATTAATTATGAAGATAAGAAGAACTCATATATTTATGGATCGCCGTTAAAAGTAAATAATAACCAAGAGATTTCTTATAATTACAACACATATAAACACAAATTATTTGATATGCTGGGCGATATCCTTATCAATAATTATCTAGGAGAAGCTGATATTATGGATATGGCGAAAAGTCCGGATAGAAAATATTTTGATTGTAGAATTCTCCATTTTTGTCTTAGAAAGAAGGTCGATATTGCGGCATGGATCAATATCGAAGATCGG
>NZ_JABGCI010000192.1 GCF_019799905.1 Trujillonella endophytica
GGAGGTGGAACCATGGCATATTTACGCAGTAGGTGTTTTTTTTTAAGTAAAAATATCTTATCTTATATATTTAGATTAATTGGAATATTAAATAATAATATTATTATTATATTTTAATGTTTGGTTGATTAAACACCGTATAATAATAAGAATGAGATCATTAAACATGATTAATGTGGTTACTAAGAATTAGTTCAATATATAAATAAATAAATTTTATTTAGATATTTAATTTTTTATAATATCTAGTACCCAACTTATATTTCATACTAGGTATCATAAATGGATCTATAAGGTTTATTAAAGTAGGCATAGATTTAGCACGTATATAAATTCTAAAATGTTCTTGAATAAGATGACTTTCTTTGTCTTTATTACCTGCATTATGGATTGTTGTTACTATACCATATTTATTATATAATACTCCTTGTAAAAAGGATATATCTTTAGGGCTAAAACTATCCGTACATAGTTTTATATGTCCATTTTGATTAGTTCCGTCATCCATAATTCAGACAGCTAGAGCTAAAGGTGTCAAATAATGAGATATTAAATTTTGATTATATAATCCTTTAAGATATGTACCTCCTATATCTTTATAAAAAGCATCGAAAATAATATCAAAATCTTTAACTCTTGAT
>NZ_JABGCI010000020.1 GCF_019799905.1 Trujillonella endophytica
GCCCGCTGATCCGCCGTCCGCCCAGACGCTCCACCGAACCCCGGAGACCCACCATGACCGCCGTCCTCCCCACCGCCGCCCCGGCGGCAGCCCCCGCGCTGCCGCCGGCCCGGCCGGGGCACTACCGGACCGTCCGCCGGCCCAGCCTCACCGGCAGCGTCCTGCGCTTCACCGGCCGGTGGACGGTCCGGGCCTTCATCGCCGCAGCCGTGCTCGCCTTCCTCGGCCTGGCCGTCGGCCCGCACGTCCTCGGCTACCGCACCCTCACCATGCTCACCGGCAGCATGGCCCCGGCCATCGACCCCGGCGACGTCGTCGTCTCCACCCCCATCGACGTCACCGACGTCGAGGTCGGGATGGTGATCACCTACCACATCCCCATCGACGACCACCGCGTCGTCACCCACCGCGTCATCGACGTCCAGCACAGCCCCGACGGCCAGGTCACCGTCCACACCCAGGGCGACGCCAACAACACCCCCGACCCCTGGACCGCCGTCCTGCGCGGCGACACCGCCTACCAGATGCAGGCCGTCGTCCCCGAACTCGGCCACCTCATCACCGCGCTCCGCGACCCGCTCCTCAACAAGGCCCTCGTCTACGGCGCCCCCACCCTCACCGCCGCCTGGCTCCTCCTCACCATCTGGCGACCGGCCCGAGACGAGGACGAGGCTGCGGACAGGTGACGCTGACCAGCTACGGCTGGACCGCGCCGGGGGCCCCTGAGCGACGTCGTCACCTGCTGAGCCCCACCCACGCACAGCGGGGCCCGGACCTGGTCAGGTCCGGGCCCCGCTGCCGTGCGCGCCCCCGTCCAGAGGCGGCCCCGCGAACCGCGGGGAGTCCTTCAGGCGACGAGGCGGTAGCCCACGCCCCGCACCGTCCTGATCTCGGGCGAGCTGAGGCCCGCGGCCTGGAGCTTGCGGCGCAGGTTGGACATGTGCGCCTCGACCAGGCGGACGCTGCCCTCCCAGTCGGTCTGCCACACCTCGCGCAGCAGCGTCTCGCGCTGCAGCACCCGGCCGGGCCGCGAGGCCAGCGCCGCGAGCAGGTCGAACTCGGTGCGGGTCAGGTCGACGACGGCGCCGTCGACGCGGACCTCGCGGCTGTCCTCGTCCACCTCGAGCTCGGCCAGCCGGCGGACGGACTCGTCGACCGACGTCGCCGGCTCGGCGGCGGGAGCGACCCGGGGACGCCGCAGCATCACCTGCACGCGGGCGACGAGCTCCCGCGGGGAGAACGGCTTGGACATGTACCCGTCGGCGCCGACCGCGAGGCCGATCAGCAGGTCGACCTCCTCGGCGCGCGCGGTCAGCATCAGCACGTAGCACTCGGACTCGGCCCGGATCTGCCGGCACACCTCGGTGCCGTCGGCGTCCGGGAGACCCAGGTCGAGGACGACGACGTCGGGAGCGCTGCGGCGGACCTCGGCGAGCGCCTCGGCGCCCGTGCCGACGGCGCGCACGTCCATCCCGGCGCGGGTCAGCACGGTGACGACCAGCTCACGGATCTCGTCGGTGTCCTCGACGACCAGCACGGACTGCTCTGCCACGACCTGTTCCTCCCGTCCCGGATGGACGTCCGGCGGCGCAGGATGCGTCACCTGACCGGGTGATCGGTCCGGCCGGCGGGGGCCTTGACCCGCGGCGCCCCCGGCTACCCCCTCGGGGTGAGCCCCGCGCGCAGCTCGACGGCCGCCGAGGGCATCGGCGTCGTCGCGCCGCGATGCACCCCCGTGACCCGCAGCCCGCGCGGAGCGGCGAGCGCCTCCGCGGCCGCGGCGACGTCCTGCTCGGCGCCGGGCCGCATCACCGAGAACCCGACCAGCACCCGCCCCGCGGGCGCCAGCACGCGCGCGACGACGTCCCACTCCGGCGCCGGGGGCGTCCAGAACGCCCGCACGTCGAAGCACACGACCGCGTCGAAGGGGTGGGTGCCGAGGTCGGCGTCGACCAGTGACGCCGCCTGGGCCCGCACCCGCCCGGCCGCCACCGCCGCCGCGTTCCGCCGGGTGGTGGCGGCGACCATCGTCGGCGACCGGTCCACCGCGACGACGTCGCAGCCGGCGGCGGCCAGGAGGTCCACCAGCACACCGTGGCCGCAGCCGACCTCGAGCACCCGCTCCCCCGCGACCGGCGCCGCGACGCCCGCCATCCACCTCAGCCGGGGCGAGGCCCCGGCGTCCGTCCGACCGGCGCGCGCACGAGTCATCCGGGCACCGTAGCCGTGGCGCAGGTCACCCCTCCGGGGAGGAGAGGCCGCCTCGGCTCAAGACCGGGGGCCCACGCGTCGATCCCTCCTCTGCCCAAGGACGGGCGCCGCCGGGGCCCGAAGCCCCGCTCCAGCAGGAGGACCGCCATGATCGGTCTCACGTGTCGCACGGGTGAGCCGTGCCGGATCGACCCCACCATGATCCAGCGGGTCGAGGCCGACCCCGACACCGTGGTCTTCCTCGTCGACGGCACCCACTTCAGCGTCATGGAGAGCGTCGAGCAGGTCGTCCTGCGGATCCGCGACGCCCGCGCCATCGACATCGTCGCCTGCTACGAGCTGGACCGCGGCCACACCGCCGACCCGCGGGCGCTGCAGGACATGCTCTCGGAGATCGCCGAGACCCGCGGCTGCCCCGTGGCTCACCACTCCTACTGACGGCCCGTTTGACACGTGACATCGAACGGTGTCACATGAAGGGGTGGACGTGATCCCGGCGGAGGTCCTCGCCACCGACGGGCTGAGCCTGATCGCGACGGCCGGGTTCTTCGTGCCCGCAGCCGTCCTGGTCGCCGTCGTGATCGGCGCGGTGGTCCGCGACCGGCGCCTCACGGCGCGCGAGAACGCCCGGCTCGACGGGTCGCACGAACGTACCGACCCGGACTGAGCCGGCACGCCGCGGTTCAGTCGCGGCCGAGCCCCTCCGTGCCCTCGAGCACCTCGGTCAGCGCACCCTGCACCCGCCTGGCCATCTCGGTGCGAAAGCTCGCCAGCAGCGCCTGCGCCGCGGCCGGCTGCAGCCGGTCCACCAGGTCCCGCACCACGTCCAGCTGCTCCCCCGGCGTCCCCGTCCCCTGCGCCTCCATCAGCGACCGCCAGCCGGTCTCCAGGAACATCGACACGTAGACGTCGGCGATCGACCGGACGTGCTCGACCACGCGGGCCTGCGCCTCGATCAGCGCCGCCGGCGGCACCCCCAGCTCGACGACCTGCAGTCCCGCGGTGAGCAGCGACGGGTCCAGCACCCGCAGCCTGCCGTCGTCCAGTCGCTCGACCAGGCCCAGCCCGACGAGCTGGTCGACCAGCTCGGAGTCCGGCGACACCCCGGCGCGGGCGGCGAGCTCCTCGGCGGTGGTCGTCTCCGGCTCCGGCGGCAGCCACGGCGCCAGCAGGGCGCGGTGCAGCGCCAGGGTGGCGGAGCTGGCCGCCTCGGGGGCGTGCGCCAGGGTCCGCTCGATCATCGTGAGCGGGTAGCCCTCGGCCAGCATCTCCCGCACGAGGATCAGCCGCGCCACGTGCTGACGGCTGTAGTAGCCGGTGCGGCCGACGAGCCGCGGCGGCGGCAGCAGACCCCGGGCGGCGTAGGCGCGGACGTTGCGGACCGTCATCCCGACACGGGCGGCGAGCTCGTCGACCGTGAGCTCCCGGTCCAGCTCGTCGTCGGGTACGCCCGGCGCACTGACGGACAGCGCCCCCACCTCCCTCGTCTCACCTCCACCGTAACGCCCGAGTCGATGTATCACTTGTCGATGTCACATGGAAGGTGTTCCATACCAGCGTGTCGACGACGACGTCCGCCGTTCTCGCCGCTGACAGCCGCCCGGCCGGGGGTGCCGCCCTCGGGGAGGTCGCCCTGGCCACCGGCATCGGCCTGCTCCTCACCGTCGTGCTGCTCGGGCTGGTGTTCCTGCACCGCACCCGGCGCACGACGGTCCTCAGCCGCGTCGGCGGCCGACTCGGTCGCGCGACCGGCGTGCCCGGCTGGGTGGCGCTGCCGACGATCCTGACGACGGTGTCCCTGCTGGTCGCCCTGCTGGGCATGCTCTGGGACATCTCGCTGCACATCGGCGTCGGCCGTGACGAGGGGCTGCTGGCCAACCCGGCGCACCACCTCATCCTCTTCGGCCTCTTCGGCGTCTTCGCCGCCGGTGTGCTCGCCTGCGCCATGCCGCTGGACGAGGAGCCCGGCCCCGCGGCGGTGCACTTCATCCGCGGCTGGGACGTCCCGGTCGGCGGCATCCTGGTCGGATCCGCCGGCTTCTACGCGCTGCTGGGCTTCCCGCTGGACGACGTCTGGCATCGGCTGTTCGGCCAGGACGTGACGCTCTGGGGCCCGACCCACCTGATGCTCATCACCGGCGCGGGCCTGTCCATCGTCGGCCTGCTGGTCCTGGAGATGGAGGGGCACGGCGGTCGGGTGGACGGGGAGCGGGAGGTCGGCCGGATCGGCCGCTTCCTGCGCCGGGGCTCGGCCATGGGCGGTCTGCTGCTGGGCCTGTCGGTGTTCCAGGGCGAGTACGACTTCGACGTCCCCCAGTTCCGGCTGGTGCTCGAGCCGTTCATGATCGCCGGCGCCGCCGGGCTCGCCCTTGTCGCCGCCCGCCTGTGGATGGGCCGGGGCGGCGCGCTCATGGCGGCGGCGTTCTTCCTCGTCGTCCGCGGGCTCATCGCGCTCGTCGTGGGCGTCGGCTTCGACGAGCTCACGCCGACCTTCCCGCTCTACCTGGGCTCGGCGTTGCTCGTCGAGCTCCTCGCGCTGGCCTGGCCGCCGGCCCGGCGGCCGCTGCTGTTCGGCGCCGTCGCCGGCGTGCTGGTCGGCACCCTGGGCACCGCGACCGAGTGGGGCTGGACCCACCTGGTCCAGACGCTGTCCTGGAACCGGGACGTCCTCGTCGAGGGCACGATCACGGCGGTCGTCGCGGGGGTCGCCGGGGGCCTGCTCGGCTCGCTGCTCGCCCTGGGCCTGCGCCGGCGGCTGCCGCGTCCCGCCGTCGCCCGCGGCGTGCTGCTCGGCTGCCTCGTCGCGCTGGCCGCCGGGGTCGCCAACGGGCTGGTCGCGACCGTGCCCGACGACGTCGAGGCGACCTTCACCATCACCGACGTCACCACCGAGCCGCGGACGGCGGACATCACCGTGCAGCTGAGCCCGGCCGACGCGGTCGACGACCCGGCGTGGGTGCAGATCACCGCCTGGCA
This sequence comes from Trujillonella endophytica, assembly GCF_019799905.1. Taxonomy (GTDB): domain Bacteria; phylum Actinomycetota; class Actinomycetes; order Mycobacteriales; family Geodermatophilaceae; genus Trujillonella; species Trujillonella endophyticus_A. The sequence goes on from NZ_JABGCI010000020.1 coordinate 5,188, forward strand.
GGGCCAGGGTCTGGTGGTGGACGACCTGGAGCGGATCGGGCCCGGCCGGTACCGGACGACCGAGCCGGTGCCGCTGGACGGCACCTGGAAGACCCTGCTGCGCGTGCACGACGGCCGGGAGCTGTACGCCGTGCCGATCTACCTCCCCGCGGACGAGGCCATCCCGGCCGACGCGATCCCCGCCGACGACGGCGTCACCCGCGCGGCGATCCCCGAGATCGACGTCCTCCAGCGGGAGCTGAGGGAGTCCGGCGGCGGCCTGTGGACCCTGGCCAACCTGGTGGTGCTGGCCTGCACGCTGGCGCTCGTCGCCGGGATCTCGTGGGGCGTGGGCCGGTACTCCCGTCGCGGCAGCGCCGGCGAGCGCGTCCCCGACGTCCCGGTGCAGGGCCCGGTTCCCAGCGACGCGGGCGCCCGGTGAGCGGCCGCCGCAACGTCGTCCCGGCGGCGGCCGGTCCGACCGTGCTGCTGCTGGCCGTGCTGCTGCTGACCGGGTGCGCGGGCACGTCCCCGGAGGACGCCACCGCGTCCACGGCGAGCGGCGCGTCGTCCTCCGCCGCGTCCACCCCGGACGGGCGCGCCGTCCAGCGGTCCCCGACGGCGACGCAGCCCCCATCGGGCACGCAGTTGACCGTCGAGGTCGCCGGCGGCGAGGCCACCGGCGACACCGGCCGGGTGCCGGTCGCCCTCGGCGAGCGGGTGACCCTGACGGTGACCGGCGACGCTGCCGACGAGCTGCACCTGCACGGCTACGACCTCACGGCCGAGCTGCTCCCCGGGCAGCCGGCGGCGCTCACCTTCACCGCCGACATCGCCGGGGTGTTCGAGGCCGAGCTGCACGAGGCCGGGACGGTGCTGCTGAGCCTCCAGGTCGGCTGACGCCGCCGGTGGAGGGCCCTGCCGCCGACATCGCTGCCGCCGACGTCGCTGCCGCCGACGTCCCCGTCGACCTGCTGGCGCACGGCGTCGGCTCCCGCACCGACCTGCCGCTGCCCCTGGGCCTGGCCCTCTACGGCGCCGGCGCGGCGATCCTGGTCGGCTTCGTCGTCCTGCTGCTGTTCTGGCGCAGCCCGAAGCTCGGCGACGGCCGCTCCGGGCGACCCCTGCCCGGGCAGCTGCAGCGGGTCGCCGACTCCCCCGCCGTCCGGCGCGGCCTGCAGGCGGTCGCCCTGGCGGTCGCCGGCCTGGTGGTCGCTGCGGCCCTGCTCGGGCCGGAGGACACCTCGCGCAACCTGGCCCCCTGGGCCCTGTACGTCACCTTCTGGGTCGGGCTCGTGCCCGCCAGCCTGCTGCTCGGCCCGGTGTGGCGGGTGCTCAACCCGCTGCGGCTGCTCTCCCGGCTGCTGCGGCCGCTCGCCGGTCCGCCTCGCGGCGCCGACCGGCTGCCCGGGCTCGGGCTGTGGCCGGGTGCGGTGTCGCTGCTGGCGTTCGTGTGGCTGGAGCTCGTGCCGGCGGGGCGCACGGATCCCGTCGTCGTCGCCGCCTGGCTGGCCGGCTACGCGGTCGTCCAGGTGGGGGCGTCACTGTGGTTCGGCGAGGAGTGGTTCGCCGCCGGCGACGGCTTCGAGGTGTACTCGACGCTGCTGGGCCGCCTGTCGGTGCTCGGCCGGCGCGACGACCGCCGGGTGGTGCTGCGCTCCCCCCTCACCAACGCGATGACGACGCCGGCGCGGCCCGGCCTGGCCGCGGTCGTGCTGGTGCTGCTCGGCTCGACGGCCTTCGACGGGCTCACCCGGACGGTGTGGTGGCAGAGCGGGCCCGGGGCCGCGGACGACGTCCTCTCGGGCACGCTCGGCCTGCTCGCGTCGATCGCCCTGGTGTCGGCGCTGTACCTCGCCGGCACCCGGCTGTCCGGCCGGCTGAGCCGGCTGCCGCTGGGCCCGCAGCCCCGGCTGTTCGCCGCCACCGTGGTGCCCATCGCGCTGGGATACACGGTCGCCCACTACTTCAGCCTGCTGGTCCTCGACGGGCAGACGACGTGGATCCTCGCCAGCAACCCCTTCGCCGCGGCCGGCGTCGACCTCTTCGGCACGTACGGCAACGTCGTCGACCTGCGGGCCGTCTCCGCCGACCTCATCGCCTACGTCCAGGTCGGCGCGGTGGCCACCGGCCACGTCCTGGGCGTGCTGCTGGCCCACGAGCGGGCGCTGCGGCTGGCGCCGCGCGCCCCGGCGTCGGACCAGCTGCCGCTCGTCGTCGTGATGGTGCTGTTCACCGTCGGCGGGCTGGGCCTGCTGTTCGGCTTCTGAGGCGGCGCTCAGCCGCGACCGTCGGCGGACAGCCGCGCGCGCTGCATCTCCTGCATCCTGGCCAGGATGTCGGCGTGCTCGCCCTCGAGGGCCCGAGGCGCGGTGTCGACGTCGGTGGCCCGGGCGCGCAGCGCACCGACCGTGGCGTCGGCCCGCGACCGGTGCTCGAACGGGTCGAACCGGTAGAACCGGCAGGCGTTCTCCCAGGTGATCTTGTGGATCTCGTCATCGGGGAGGCCGACCTGGTCGAGGGACTTCATGAGCGTCTCGGGCGACTGGGGCCAGGTCGAGTCCGAGTGCGGGTAGTCGCACTCCCAGGCGATGTGGTCGACGCCGATGTGGTGGCGCATCTCCAGGCCCACGGTGTCCTCGATGAAGCAGGTGAGGACGCGCTCCCGGAACACCTGGCTCGGCAGCTGGTCCCCGAAGTCCTGGCCGGTCCAGGCGTGGTGCTTCTGGTAGGTGATGTCGGCCCGCTCGAGCCAGTAGGGCACCCAGCCGATGCCGGCCTCGGCCAGCGCGAAGCGCAGCGTCGGGAACTTGCGCAGGATCGGTGACCAGAGCAGCTCGCTGGCGAAGATGCCGGTGGCGAACGGCATGGTGTGGATCATGACGTCGAACGGCGAGCGCGGCATGAAGTTGGGCTGCGCGCCGAAGTGGAAGACCATCGCCGAGTCGGTCTCCTCGCAGGCGCGGTAGGCCTCGTCCCACTCGTCGCCGTGGATGTCGGGCATCCCGTTGAAGCGGTGCGGCTCGGGGTGGAACGAGATCGCGTGGCAGCCCTTGTCGGCCACCCGGCGGATCTCGGCGGCCATGAACTCCGGCCCGACCGCGAAGCCCGACAGCGCGAGCGGGATGAAACGGCCGGGGTGGGAGCCGCACCACTCGTCGATGTGCCAGTCGTTGTAGGCGCGCAGGATCGCGGCCGAGAAGTCCTTGTCGCTGTTGGTCACGAAGAACTGCCCGCCCAGGCCCGGCCAGGAGGAGAAGTTCAGGCTGGCGAGGATCCCGTTGGCGTCCATGTCCCGGACCCGCTCGGAGACGTCGTAGGCGCCCAGCCGGACCTCCTCGAAGGTGTCCGGGTCGTGTCCCCAGTCCTCCTTGGGCCGGCCGACGACGGCGTTGAGGCCGAAGGTGCGGATCTCCTGGCCCTCGATGAGCCAGGCGTCGGTGCCGTCGTCGCGGCGCACGACCCGCGGCGCCCGGTGCCTGTACCGCGCCGGCACGTGGTCGCGGATGAACTCGGTCATGGACGGCGGCTCGACGACGTGGTCGTCGACGCTCACCAGGATCAGGTCGTCGAGGCGCATGGCGGTTCTCCTGTCGGTGGGGCACAGCCCGACCGGAGTGTGGCACCGGTCACACATCCGGGCCAACGGCCTGCGCGCTGCCGCCGGGCGCCCGCTGCCTGCTCAGATGCCGACGCCGAGCTCCTCGGTCAGCGCGCGCCGCCGAGCGAGGTCGGCCGCCCGGTGCCGGGCCAGGTCGACGAGGTCGGCCGACAACCGCGCGGTCTCCTCGGCCGCCTCGGCGCGCAGGGCGGCGAGGTACGCCTCGACCGAGTCCACGGCCCGGGCCGCCCACGAGCGCACGGTGCCGGCGTCGACGTCCGGAGCGAAGTTCTCCGGCAGCCGCAGCACCGGACCGCCGTCGGCCCAGCGGTCCCAGTCGCCCACCGGCGGCTCCGCCTCGGGGGGCCGGCCGGGACGGCTGGCGAAGAACCGGCCGTCGCCGTCGAACGGGACGCGCACGGTGACCGTCAGCCGGGCCGCCGTGCCGGTGGTGAAGGTGGCCTCCGCCCGCCGCAGCCGGGGGAGGTCGGGCTGCGAGGCGCTGAGGAGGTCGTCGACGCACCGGATCGGGTCGGCCAGCTCGGCGTCGAGCGTCCACTGCAGGACCTGCGCCGTCGCGGCCGTCCGCCGTCGTGAGGTGTCGTCGGCGAGCCGGCCCACGGTGAACAGCTGCGGCATGCCGACCATCCTGCTCGGCCGAGCGGGCTACTCGCGGACGACCCAGACCTCGGCCGGTCCCTCGGGCGTCGGGCGGACCTGCACGGGCTCGAACCGCTCGTACACCCCGTACCACTGCGGGCCGGCGTAGACGAGGACGGCGGAGGTGAGTTCCTCGGGCGCCACCTCGTCGATCTGACCGTGGCGGGGCCCGCCCCAGTGGAAGACCAGTGACATGGGTGCCACGGTAGCCCGCCCGCGCCCGCTCCCGGACGGCGCACGACGTCGCGGCCCGGCCGGGGATCGCCGTCACGGCCTGCGCGGCGGTCAGTCGTCGTCGGCGGGGGCGAACCGGGCGAGGGACTCCACCGAGGGGACCGTGTAGTAGGCGCCGGACAGCGGCGTGAGCCAGTGCGTGAGGCCGTCACGGATCCGGTCCGTGGCGCCGGCCATCCGCCGGAGCATCTCGTGCATCCGCCACCGGTCCCGGGCGAAGCCGACGAACGCCGTGCCGTGGTCGGTGACCCCGCCGTAGGCGACGTTGCGGCGGAAGATGCGCTGCTCCTCGCCGTCCTTCTCGATGTTCGTGCGCGCGACGTGCGCGCTCGGGGGCTTCTCGTCGTCGGGGAACTCGACGTCGTCGGCCTTGGTGCGGCCCATCGCCCGCTCCTGGCCGCGGACGCCGAGGCTCTCCCAGGCCCGGCTGTCGTGCCGCCAGGCCTGGAAGAGCACGAGCGAGGACCCCGCGCCCGGCCCGGCGGGGACCGCCACCACCCCGGGCGCCTCCAGGAGGGAGGGGTTCTCCGTCCCGTCGACGAAACCGGTGAGGTCCCGGGAGTGGCCGTACAGCCACCCCGTCAGCTCGCTCGCCACCTCGGCCACGTCGCGGAGGGCGTCGAGGACCGCGCGGGCGTTGTCGAAGACGGCGGAGCGGTTGCCCCCGGCCACCCACACCCACGCATCGTGCTGCGTGGCCGGCATCGCGAAGCCGCCGGGCCCGTGGATGGGCTCGCCGAACCCCTCGGCGTCCGGTGGCGCCTCCCCCGGCGCGACCCGCTCCCACAGCTCGGGGCGGAAGCCCACCACGAGGTTGACCCCACCGGTCGTGGACAGGGGGCCGGACAGCCCGGCGACGGCCCGCACGAGCTCCTCGGGTGCCGCTCCGGGCGCCAGGTCGAGCTCGAGGTAGCAGTGCTCCGGCGTGCCCAGCGCGAAGATCCCGGTCTGCGGTGTCACGGGGGCACAGCGTGCCAGGCGCGGCCGGGGCGCCGCGGTCACCTGACCGGAGGTGGGCGGGTGGTCCTGCTCGCCCCACCCGCCCACGCCGGGGTCAGGCCGCGGTCGACAGGCTGCGCACGCTGCTCGTCACCGTGAGGGCCAGCCGGCGCCCGACCCGCAGCCCCTGGTCGGCGAGCACGAACGTCGCCTCGATGAGCTCCTCCGGCCGCACCAGCGCCGTCGGCACGACGCTGCGGACGATGGCCGTGACGCTCTGGACGACGCCGGCCACCGCCTCCTCGCCGCTGCGTGCCGCGGCCTGCAGCTGCCGCCGCGCGCGCTCCTGCTCCTGCTCCCGCAGCTCGGCGATCAGGCCGGCGCGGGTCTGCTCCAGCAGCCGGTCGACCCGCTGCCGGTCGTCGTCACCGTCGGGCCCGGAGGCCACGAGCTCGCCGGCGACCAGCCGGCGGGCGCGCAGGGCCACGTCCTCCTGGGTGCGGGCCAGCTCGCGCACGTCGCCGCCGTCGGCCGGCGACCGCCCGCCGTTCTGCCCGTCGCGCGCCTCGGTCGAGCGGTCGGACGGCTCGTCGGTCGCGCGGTCCTGCGCGGTCGTCTTGCTGGTGTTGGTCGGCCCGGTCATGGGGTCCTCCTGTGCTCGGTCCATCGGGGACACCAGCCTCAGCGGGGGACGTGAACGACGAGGGTGCCCCAGAGGGACGACGGGCGAGTCCGCCCCGAACTCCGCTGCCGGCCCGGGGTGTCGTCCGGTGTGTCGGCGACGCTGCCGGACCCGGACGCGGCGGGCGAGCCCCGGAGGCCGCCGGCAGGATCCGGGCCGAGGGTGCCCGCGGACGTCACGGCGTGTTCCAGCCCGACAGTCCGCTTCAGTGCGTGCCCGTCGCTGCGCCGATGACGGCGGTGTGCTTGCGGGCGAGCCCGATCGGGTCGTCGGTGCAGACCATGTCGACGCCGAGTCGGGCCATCTGCCGGGCCTCGTCCCGGTCGTTCACGACCCCCACGGACGCCAGGAGGCCGAGCGCGTGGACCCGGGCCACCACGCCGGGATCGTGCCGGACGTGCACCGGGTTCAGGTGGACGTCGGTCACACCGCGCTCCCGGGCACGCCGGGCAGCGACGTCGGGATCGACATGCGGCGCGACGATGAGGGCTCCCGAGACCGTGCCGTGGCCGGCGACGGAGGCGGCGGTGAGCAGGTCGAACGACGAGGTGGTCACCCGGTCGGCGCCGGGCCGCTGCTTCCTGCGGTGGTCGAGCAGCGCGGCGAGGAGCCTGGCCGTCCGAGCCGCGACCGCACCTCCGGCCTCGGGCTTGACCTCGGTCACCACGAAGGCGCGCCGCGCCGCGGCGAGGTCGAGCGCCTCGGCGAGTGTGGGGATGCGAGCACCCTCGGGGAGGCGGAGCGCGCGCAGCTCACCGAGCGTGGTCTCGGCGATGACCGGTCCCGTTCGGGCACCTGTGCCGAGGACCCTCCCCAGATCCGGGTCGTGCGCCAGCACGAGGACGCCCTCCCGGGTGGCCTGCACATCGACCTCGACGCCGTCGGCGCCCCCGTCGAGTGCGGTGCGGATGGACTGCAGGGTGTTCTCCGAGTGCCCCGGGCAGCTCAGCGTCCCCCGGTGGCCGATGATGCGCATGCCCCGGAGGCTCGCGGCCGCTCGAGGCCACGGGATGACGCCGACACGAGGTGCCGGTGGCCCCTCCGTGAACCACGAAGTGGACCGTCCACCGGTGCCCCGGCGGCCCCATCCGTCCCTCCTCGGGAGGCGGCGCCGGGCTCATCCGCCCTTGCGACGGGCGAAGACCAGGCCTGAGACCTCGGCGGCGCCGGCGTCGAGGAGGACCCGCGCCATCTCACGGAGGGAGTAGCCCTCGCTGTAGATGTCGTCCATGACCAGGATGCGGCGGCCGGCGATGTCCTCCGGTGCCGGCACCGACAGCGCTGCTCGCAGCTCGCCCTCCGCGATCTCGCGGCGTGCCAGGGGACTGATCCCGAGGAAGCGCCCGGTCGGGCCGGACTTCGCGATCAGGCCGGGGGCGAACGGCCAGCCCGGACCCTGCTCCTGGGCCGCCCGCATGATGAGCTCGAGGTAGTCCCAGAGCCGCTGTGCCCGCGGTCCGACGTAGATGGCACCGGTCGTGATCAGGTCGTAGCGGGCCATCTCGGCGCGGTGCTGGTCCAGGTAGCCGACGAGCACCCGGCCGAGCACCTGTGCCCAGGCCCGCTGCTCCTCGTACTTGTAGTCCATGATCACGCGCCACATGACGTCCGGGGAGTCACAGACGGTGTGGATCCGGGAGAAGTAGCGCTCGTCCAGGTTGCAGACCGCGTTCGGACACCTGCCGTCCTCCGTGGGCTGACCGCAGGACGCACATCGGACACCGGCGACCTCGTCCGTCGTCGCGGTCGCGCACGTGAAGCACAGCGCAGGGGTTGCCGAGTCGCGGTACGGGCAGCCGTCACAGGAGCCGAAGCCGGCCGGAGCAGGAGTCAGGGCTCGCAGGTCGAACGGCATCCGACGGCCCCTTCCCCGGCGACGCCGCTGCGCCTCGACCGGTGGGCTGCGAGGTTAGGGCGTCGGCTTCGGCTGCGCGAGCGGAGCCGGTTCAGGTTGCCCTGAGGGCCTCCGTCGGGCTTGATGTGAGACCCGCTGAGACACAGCGTCATGGTTGGGGGTGGTTGAGGTGACCCTGCGTCACTCGCTCTGCCTGTACACGCCGTCGACGGATCCCTCCGGCATGGGCGCACACATGCTCGACCTCGTGGCGTCGTATGCGGGGTCCGTGGACGTCTCGCTGCTGGCCCGGGCGACTCCGCGGGCGGCCTGGCTGCTCGAGGGGGCCGCAGCACTCGGGGCCCGGACCCTCCCGCTGCCGTCACCGCGCGGTCCGTGGTTCGGGAGCATGGTCACGCAGTTCCTCGAGGTCCACCCCGCCGACGTCTTCCACTGCCACGTCGGCACCGGCTGCGAGGACTGGGACGGCGTCCGCCTCGCCCGCGCGGCCGGATGTCCGGCGGTGGTGCAGACCCAGCACCTGCCCTTCCTCGTGTCCCATCCCCGCAAGCGGCAGGCCTTCCACCACGCGATCGAGGGAGTGGACCGGCTGATCGCGGTGTCCGAGGGCCTCCGTCGGACCTACGAGAGGATCGGTGTGACGCCGGAGAGGTTCGTCACCGTGCCCAACGGCGTCGCGCAGCAGACCAGCCGGTTGAGCCGGCAGGAGGCCCGACGGGTTCTGGGCCTGGACCCGGACCGGCCCGTGGTCGTGACCATCGGTCGGCTGACCCACATGAAGGGGCAGTGGCACCTGATCGACGCGGTGCCCGGCCTCGTCGCCGACTTCCCCGATGTCGCCGTCGTCCTCCTCGGCGACGGGCCGCTGCGGGAGTCGCTGCAGTCGCGGGCGACGGCACGGGGCGTCGCCGAGCACGTCGTCTTCGCCGGGCACCGGCCCGATGCCCGGCGGCTGCTGGCGGCCGCTGACGTCTTCATCCTGCCCTCGCGCCACGAGGGCATGCCGCTGGCCGTGCTGGAGGCCATGGAGGCGGGCCTACCGGTGGTCGCCACCCGGGTCATCGGCAGTGCGGAGGTCGTCGACGACGGTGTGACCGGGTCGTTGGTCCGGCAAGGCGATCCGGCTGCCCTCGGTGCCGCGATCGGCCGGCTGCTCGCCGATCCCGCACTGCGCCGTCGCCAGGGGACGGCGGGGCGTCGTCGGTACGAGGCCTGTTTCACCCGGGAGCGGATGGCCGACGAGACGGCCGCGGTTTACGAATCGGTGCTCGCCGGCTCGGAGGTCGCGGCGTGAGGCGGCTGCGCGTCGGATGCGTCGGGACCGGCTTCATCGCCGGGAAGCACCTGCACGCCCTCGCCGGACTGGACGACGTCGAGATCGTGGCGGTCGCCGACGCGGTGCCCGAGCGGGCTCGAGAGACAGCCGACCGATTCGGCGCACGCGCTCATGGCGACGGGCTCGCGCTCCTCGAGGGCGAGGACCTCGACGCCGTGTGGCTCTGCGTGCCCCCGTTCGCCCATGGCCCCCTCGAGGCCGCCGCGATCGACCGTGGAGTGCCCTTCTTCGTCGAGAAGCCCCTGGCCACCGACATGGCCGTCGCACGGACGGTCGCCGATCGGGTCGCCGCGAGCGGTCTGGCGACGGGCGTGGGCTACCACTGGCGGCACCTGGACGTCGTCCGGCGGGCGGAGGAGCTGCTGGCCGGGAGGCCCGCGCAGCTGGTCACCGGCTACTGGCTGGACAAGACGCCGCCGGTCGCCTGGTGGGCACGCCGCGAACACTCCGGGAGCCAGGTGATCGAGCAGACGACGCACATCTTCGACCTGGCCCGCCACCTGGTCGGGGAGGTCGCGACGGTCGCGGGGGCCGAGCGGCCGGCTCCGGACGGGCAGGGCGACGTGCCGGCAGCTGCCAGCGCGCTGCTCGGGTTCGCCTCGGGGGCGGTGGGCAGCATCTCCTCGGCCCGCGTGCTCGGCTGGCGGCACCGTGTGGCGCTCCACCTGGTCGCCGAGGACCTCGTCGTGGAGATCACCGAGCGGGGCCTGACCGACCACGAGCTCCGGGTGGTCACCGCGGACGGAGAGGACGTCGTCCGGACGGACGAGGACCCGATCCTCGCCGAGGACCGCGAGTTCCTCGACGTCCTGCTGGGCCGGCTGCCGCAGGCGCGGGTGCCCTACGACGAGGCGCTGCGCACCCATGCGTTGGCCTGTGCCGCCGACCGGGCCGCCCGTCACGGGTCCGCCATCACTCTCCCGGACGATGACGCATGACCGGACGACGGCCGGTGCGGTCGATCGGAGTCCTCGGCCCCAGCCGGCCGGCGATGATCGACGACGACGAACCCGAGCCTGGTCCGGGGCAGGCCTGGGTGCGCACCGAGTGGTCCGGGGTCAGCGCCGGCACCGAGGTGGCCCTGGTCCGTGGCACCGATCCGCAGCACCAGGTGGGCTGGGACCCCGGCCTGCGGACCTTCGGCACACCCGGGAGGAAGGCCGGCTACCCGATCCGGGGGCTGGGGTACATGGAGGTCGGGCGCGTCACGGAGAGCCGCACGGACACCCTGGCGGAGGGCGCCCTCGTCGCCATGAACTACGGGCACCGCACCGGGCGGTGTGCCGACCCGGCCACCATGCCGGTGATCCAGCTGCCCGACGACCTCGACCCCCTGCTCGGGGTCTACCTGGCGCAGATGGGGCCCATCTGCGTCAACGGCCTCCTGCACGCAGCGGCCACCCTGGCAGGTCCCGACGCAGGCATCCACGACGGTGTGCGGGATCGGCACGTCCTCGTGGTCGGCGCCGGCGTCATCGGACTGCTGTCCGCGCTCCTGGCGGTGCAGCACGGGGCTGCGGACGTCCTCGTCGTCGAGTCGGCGCCCGAGCGCCGCGCCGTCGCCGCGGAACTGGGACTGGAGACCGTCGACGACGGCGACGTACCGGTCTGGCTGGCCGTGAAGGACCGATGGCGGCACGGTCCCGGCGATGCCGGCGCCGACGTCGCGCTGCAGTGCCGGGGCCATGACATCTCGCTGGCCACGGCGCTGAAGGCGCTTCGCCCGCAGGGCGCCGTCGTGGATCTGGGCTTCTACCAAGCCGGAGCCGGAGCGGTGCGGTTCGGCGAGGAGTTCCACCACAACGGTCTCGCACTGATCTGCGCGCAGATCGGCCGAGTCCCCCGCGGCATGGCCGACGCCTGGCCCCGGACGGCGCTGGCCGCGGCCACCCTCGAACTCCTGCGGGATCGCGGCCGGGAGATCCGTGACCACGTGGTCACCAGCGTCGTCCCCTTCGAGGAGGGGCCCCGGCTGCTCGCCGACCTGGCGGAGCGGCGACTGCCGAGCCCCCCGTTGCAGGCGGTGCTGCGCTTCGACGTCGGCTGACCGGCCACAGGCGGTCCACGGACGACCGGTAGCCGCTCGGGGCACTGACGTCACATGGGGAGATCCCGAGCGGCGGACCAGGGGCGATCAGGATGGAGGCCAGGTGGCGACGCAGCTGTACCTGATACGACACGGCGAGGCCGTGGCGAACGTCGAACCGGTGATCGGCGGCATGCACGGCGACAGAGGCCTGACCGCACGGGGGCGCGACCAGTGCCGCCTGCTGGAGGAGCGGCTCGCCGACCAGCGGATGCACGTCGATCGACTCGTCTCCAGCACCCTGCCGAGGGCACTCGAGACCGCCGAGTACGTCGCCCGGGCGCTGGGCCTGCCGGTGCAGCACGACGACGAGCTGCACGAGCTCCGCCCCGGTGAGGCCGACGGGCTGACCGTGCAGGAGTGGCGGGACCGTCACCGCGTCGGCGAGGAACCGCCGGGGACGCGGGATCCCTACCGCGTGTTCTCCCCGGGCGGCGAGAGCTGGGCGACGTTCCTGGCCCGCACGGGTGGCGCACTGACCCGGCTCGTCGCCCGGTACCGGGAGGAGACGGTGGTCGCCGTGTGCCACGCGGGGATCGTGGAGGCGTCGTTCGCGCTGGCGTTCGGCCTGGGCGCGAGCGCGAAGCGGGTGGATTGCGCGCCGTCGAACACCAGCCTCACCCACTGGCGGCACCGGTTCGGACCGGCCGGGGAGCCGGAGTGGACGCTGGCTTCGTTCAACGACGCCGGCCACCTGACGAACAGCGTCACGCCCGAGCCTCCGGCCCAGGAGTCCGTGCCGGCCGTGCAGCCGCGGCGATGACCCTGGACCGCTACGGCCACCCCTCGGGGACGAGCAGAGGGCGATCAGCCGAAGGCCGAGGTCGTCACGTGGGTCTATCGCTGCGGCGAGCTGCGAAGTCCGTCGTAGACGGCACCGGTGACGGCGGCGTAGATGCCCTTGTGCAGCAGGTCGGCCGCGAGCTCGTCCCCACCCCAACGCCAGGGCGGCTCGGCGATCCCCAGCGCGCGGTACAGGGCGGCGTCGCCGCTCCAGACGAGCGCGAAGTGGGCCGCGGTCGCTGACGGACCGTGCAGCCCTGCGACGTCGAGGAGCCCGCGGAGGAGGCCCATGGCGATGCCGTGCCCCCAGTGGACCGGACCGTTGAGGCGTGCCACGTCGCTCGGTGCGGCCGGATCGGCACCGGGGATCAGGTGGGCGCCGACCTGGCCCGGCACCGTGCTCGGCGCCCTCCCCGACAGCGCCATCTCCACCCGCTCGCTGATCGTCATGGCAACCGTGCCGACGGCTCCGGCGACCATGCCACGGGCCGCTGCCTGCGCGAGGCCGGTGTTCGCCATGGCTAGGCTCCCTGTCCGAGATTGATCATCAGCCCGCCGTCCATCACGTACGACGCGCCGGTGACGTAGTCAGCGTCCGCCGACGCGAGGAAGACGGCGAGTCCGGCGATCTCCGCCGGCTGGGCAGCTCTCTTCCAGGGGATGCTCTGGACCTGCTCCTCGAGCAGGGCAGGATCGTCGATGGCCGGTTGGTTGAACGGGGTCAGGACCATGCCCGGCGCGATGCTGTTGACGTTGATGTGGTGCGGAGCCAACTCGAGCGCCAGCGTCCGCGTGAGCATGCGTATGGCGCCCTTGGAGCAGTCGTAGTCCGACCCACCCGCGTTCGGGTTGTCCGCGTGGACGGAGGACACGTTGAGGAGCTTGCCGCCGCCGCCCGCGGCCAGCCGCAGCTGCACGAAGCGGCGGGCGCAGAAGAAGTAGCCGTACACGTTGGTGCGGATCGCCCGGTCCCACACCTCCGTCGACAGCTCGGCGACCGGGGTCCCCGACGCGTCGACGCCGGCGTTGTTCATCAGGATGTCGAGGGTGCCGAACTCGGCCACGGCCGCGTCGAACATGCGCTCGACCTCGGCTTCCTCGCTGACGTCGGCCTGGGTGACCACGGCCCGTCGGCCGGCGGCCTCCACGCCGGCCTTCGTCTGTTCCGCGCCCTGGGCGTCGTGCAGGTAGTGCACGACGACGTCGGCTCCTTCCTCGGCGAACCGGATGGCGGTGGCCTGCCCGATCCCGGAGTCCGAGCCGGTGATGAGTGCGACCTTGTCCTCCAGCCGTCCAGCGGTCATGGCGATCCTCCAGGGTGTGCTTCGTCGGTGCGGAGTGGTTCGTGGGTCGACGTCCGGTCGCCGTGCGAGCGGGCGGCGGTGGACGTCCCGGTACTCGCAGGTGTGCTCGCCGCCGGATGGGCGATGCGCCAGGCGGCGTTGATCAGCCCGATGTGGGAGAACGCCTGGGGCAGGTTCCCCAGCGGCTCGCCGGTCCCGCCGTCGGCCTCCTCGGCCAGCAGGCCGAGGTCGTTGGCGTATCCGGTGGCGCCCGCGAACCACGATCTGGCTCGTTCGTCCTGCCCGGCCAGGGCGAGGCACTCGACCAGCCAGTAGGTGCAGATCAGGAAGCCGCTGCGGTCCTCGGCCCACCGGCGCACGAGGCCGTCGGCGCCGAGCTGGCGCTCGACGGCCTCGATCGTGGCGGCCATGCGTGGTTCGGTCGCGGGCAGGAAGCCGACCAGAGGCAGGATGAGCACCGACGCGTCGAGCTGGTCGGAGCCGAAGGCGCCGGTGTAGGCCCCGGCCGCCTCGCTCCACGCCTGGGTCTGCACCGCGGCGCGGACCGCGTCGCGTGCGGCCGTCCACCGTGGCACGTCGGCGTGGTCGCCCAGTTGGGGGGCCAGGTCGATCGCGCGGTCCAGGGCCACCCAGCACATCACCTTGGACGAGGTGTAGTGCCGTTCGGCGTCGCGCGCCTCCCACATCCCGGCGTCGGGGCTGGACCAGTCCTCGGCGGCGCGGTCGGCCAGCATCACCAGCATGTCCTGGACCGGGCCGTCGAACGTCCCCAGTCGGTCGCGGAGGATGTGGGCGGCGTCGAGGACCTCACCGAGGACGTCGAGCTGCTTCTGCCGCCACGCATCGTTGCCCACGCGCACCGGTCGACTGTCGCGGTAGCCGGCCAGGTGCTCCAGGGTGTGCTCGGTGAGGTCACGCTCGCCCTCGACGCCGTACATGATCTGGACGAGCTCTCCGTTGTTCACCCCGGCCGCGTCGGCGAACCACTCGAACAGCCGACGCGGCTCGTCGGGGCACGCGGCGATCCACAACGAGCGCACCGTGAGGCTGAGGTCGCGCAACCAGGCGAAGCGGTAGTCGAAGTTGAGGTCACCGCCCAGCAGCTCGGGCAACGACGTGGTCGCGGCGGCCACCACCGCCCCGGACGGCTGGTAGGTGAGCCCTTGGAGGACGATCGAGCTGCGCCGGACCTCCCGGGGGAACGCGCCGTCGTAGGTGGCGTGCTCCGCCGCCCACGACTGCCAGGCCTGCATGGTGTCCTGCACCGAGGGCTCCTCGTCGAGATGCCCGGCCCGTTCGGCGGTGCTGAACGCTGGGAGATAGCGGAGTCGGAACTCCAGCGTGTCCCCGGCCGACACGGTGAAGGAGGTCCGGGCGGAGCCGTCCCGGCAGGCCCAGTCGGCCGGCCCGGTGCAGACCAGGTGGACGGGGCCACCCCGGGCGTCGACCCGGTGCCGACCGGCGCGCAGGTGCGGTGTCGTCCGGCCGTACTCCATCCGGGGCGCCAACTCGCTGCGGACGTCGACGGCGCCGGAGACGCCCACCACCCTTCGCAGCAGGACGTGCGGGCTCGCGACACCGATCCGGTGGCCGCGCGCTCCGGGCGCGAATGCCAGAGCGTCTGTGACAGCGACCTCGCCCCTGTCCGTCCGGAAGACCGTGCGCAGTGCCAGGGAGTCCCCGACGTACTCCCTCGAGGACTCGAAGGTCCCCGCCGGGGCCAGCGTCCAGTGACCGGCCGAGGGGTCCAGGAGGCGGCCGAAGACCGACGGCGAGTCGAAGCGGGGAACGCACCACCAATCGACAGAACCCGCCCGGTCGACGAGCGCCGCGGAGGTGCAGTCGGACAGGAAGCCGTAGTCCCCGATGGACGGCGGGCCGGCCCTGCGCCCGGCGTCCTGAGCTCGGCTAGCGGTCATGTCCCGTCCCGGTGCCGATGGCCGTAGCAGGTCGCCGGCGTCAGGTCGGCCACCGCCGCGGCCTCGTCAGCGATGTCGACGTCCCGCAGGACCGGCATGGTCGGCAGGGACAGCGGGCAGGAGCTGGGCAGGCTCTGACCGGCCCGCACGGACACCCAACCGGACTGCGACTCGTCCAGGTCGAGAGCCAACCGGCCGGTGAAGGCGGCGGTCCTGGCCTTGTCGTCGACCACCAAGCTGACGGAGGCCTCTTCAACACCCGGCGTCACTCGCTTGGCCAGTTCGGCGATCCGGTGCAGCAGCGCGTCCATCGATGTGCCCGCGAAGGAGATCCGGCCCAGCTCCGCGAGAGCCGCATGGGCATCGAGGGATGGGCATGTGAGCGGGCCTGGCTCGGTGCTCATGACGAGTCCGGTTCGTAGAGTCCGGCGGGTAGATCGAGGCGATCAGACTCCCGGAGTGAGTCACGGGGCTGGGCGACCCGTGGTCTGCCAGGCCGTGATGACCTGTCAGCAGCCGCTACAACGGCGTGTACGTGACGGTACTCACCATCAGGGCTACCCGGACGGCGCGACCGGTAGGGCGGTCGGGCGTGGTGTGTGGCGACTGGCTCATGAGACCTCGAGCCGCGCGTGCCCGTGACATCCGCTCTGCGCCGGCACTGCACCGGATCGGCTGAGCGGACCGTCGCCGACGCCCATGCGGTCTCGACGCCGGGGCGAACACCGAGGTGCTCGTCTGACAACGAGCTCCGGAACATGGCCAGCGGGACTCCGGTGTCAAGGCCGGAGCTGCACTCATCGAGTGCGGTCCGCGGCCCAACGATCCGAGCTGACGGGTGTGGGGGCGCGGGCGGCCCCCGGACGGAGGACACCGAGGCGATCAGGCCGGCGCTCGACCTGGCGGTCGGAGTGGGATCGGGATCGGCACCGGAGGCGGCAACGGCATGCCTCTCCTCCGTTGTCGGCGCGCGCGAGCGCCCGGTGACTCGATCGGGTCACCGACCGCAGGAACGAGTTGCGGGTGCCCGGCGGTGAACCGGTCGAGGCATCTGTGACGAACGACGTACATGGGCGGCATCCGACTCTGGTCGCAGACCGGAGATTCCGTCCGTACAGAGCCCCTTCCCCGGGCCCGCTTGCGGCCGTCGCTCCCGCGCCGGTCGGTCCATCCGGCGGCGGAACAGTTCGCCCCGGCGCGACCTTCGCCCGTCGGGCGGCGGTGCACGACCCCGAACTGAGGAGCAGTCCCATGCGTAAGGCACTCGCACTCCCCACGCTCGCCATCGCCGCCGCGGCGTTCCCGCTGCTGACGATGACCGGCGCCTC
>NZ_JABGCI010000193.1 GCF_019799905.1 Trujillonella endophytica
TCTGATTACTATTACTGATTATCAAATCCTTTTCTTTTTTAGTTTCACTCGATTCATATACTTCTCTCAATCCAAATAATAGAATTGGATTTTTTTTTGAGAGTTCTTTTATTCTTGTTTTTATAAATAGAATGCTTTTGATAACCCATTCTTTTGTTTCGTTTGCGATCGTTAGAAACACATTTGTTCTTTCTTTTAAAACTCTTAGAACTAGAAAACAATTCTTTTTCAATTTTATAATTTTTTTTCCAAGTTCTTTAAAAATAGGTTCAAAAAAGGAAGGTAGTTTTCGGGGAGAACCAAAAGGTAGTTCAGCTTCCATTCCCCAAACTGTTAAAAAACAAAAATCATCTTTTTGCCCTTTCTTTTTCATTGGATCTCTATGAGGAGATTGTAGCTTAGATCTGTGCCAAGGTTTCAGACAGAAAGGAAATAGGATCTTTATCTGAATACCGTCTGTTAACCAGTTTTTCGGAAATTCTGTTTCTGATAATTGAACACCATTATAGGTGCATTTAACATGCATTTCTCTATTCCAATCCTTTAAATCTTCGGACCACTCGGGAAATTGAAATAATAACATACGACCTATATTTTTAGATATTATCAATGAAGGCAATATAACATATCTTCTAAGAAT
>NZ_JABGCI010000194.1 GCF_019799905.1 Trujillonella endophytica
GGGATTATTATTACTGATCGGTAAAATTCATATCTTTAAAAAAGAAAGAAAAAGAGGGGAGAAGATATCGTTTTATGGTAAAAAATTCATTCATCTCAGTTATTTCGCAAAAAGAAAAAGAAGAAAAAAGGGGGTCTGTTGAATTTCAAGTATTTAGTTTCACCAATAAGATACGAAGACTGACTTCACATTTGGAATTGCACAGAAAAGACTATTTATCTCAGAGAGGTCTACGGAAAATTCTGGGAAAACGTCAACGGCTACTGGCTTATTTGTCAAAGAAAAATAGAGTACGTTATAAAGAATTAATTGGTCAGTTGGATATTCGAGAGCCAAAAACTCATTAATTTGAAGAGCTTTAATTATTTGATTTATTAGATCTTGAATTTTGATGAATTTCTTTTCGTTTTCAGCAATTCATGGACGAATGAATCGGGAAAAAACCTATGAATGTACCAACTACAAGAAAAGACCTCATGATAGTAAATATGGGTCCTCACCACCCATCAATGCATGGTGTTCTTCGACTCATCATTACTCTAGATGGTGAAGATGTTATTGACTGTGAACCTATATTGGGTTATTTACACAGAGGAATGGAAAAAATTGCGGAAAACCGAACAATTATACAATATCTG
>NZ_JABGCI010000195.1 GCF_019799905.1 Trujillonella endophytica
TGATAGAACATGAAGATGATTTTCATGAATCAAAACGAGATGCTGCATTTTCAGATATAGGAACAAAAGATAGATTGGGATGAGTAGATGGAAAGAGGAGAGCCAAATTTATACAAAAATTTGAATATACGTTTGGTTGAGAAATTCAAACTGATTTGAAGCGTATCAGACTAATTACTATTTACTTTTTGATAAAGCGAGATTTTCTGATAACGTATTCAGACTGATTTGAATTGTCGGTAAAGCAGACAAAATTACTTTTTGACAAACGAGTGCTAGAACTGTTCACTTTTTGACAAATAATTGATTCTCTGAAAATGTATTCGAACTGATGTGAATTGTCGGTAGAGCGGACAAAATTACTTTTTGAAAAATGAGTACTACTACTGTTTACTTTTTGAAAAATGAGTGCCAGTACTGTTTACTTTTTGAAAAAAATGAGTACTAGTACTGTTTACTTTTTGACAAATGATTGATTTTCTGGAAATGTATCGGCAGATCATTATTATCTCTTTGATCTATGTATATATATATACATATGTGTGAAGTATTTTATCTGTCTATTGAAGGCTGATTTCGGGGACGAAATCCTGTTAAGGGGGAGGTATTGTGAGACCCCGAAAATTTTACTACCGTA
>NZ_JABGCI010000196.1 GCF_019799905.1 Trujillonella endophytica
ATCCGGCACAACTTTTCTCGCAAGCCTTTCTCCACCTCCTTTCAATGATCTCTTTCCTATCTCCGATGGTGAGCAATCATGAATCGAGAAAAGGAGGTTTGAATTTGACCTCTTTCCTCAAGGTGAGGGTGCCAATGTGGCCAAAGCCCTCGCCGGAGTGGTGCCAATGGTAACAGCGCCTCTACCGTACTTATGGAAAGCAATGGAAGGACCTAGGTATCTATCCCCTCTTAAACCTATGCGCCGTCATCTCTTTTGACTGTGACAGGCCTCTTTTGGGAGCCGCAGTCTCTTTCTGGAGCAGGTCCACCAACACATTTATTTTCCCTTGTGACCCTATGACCCCCACCATCGTGGACAATTGTGCCCTCACAGGTCTCCCACCTGTTGGTGAGATCCCCAGCCCTGCCTTTGTACATCGGGCCGGGTTCCCTGCGCCTGATGTGCCTAGGAAAATATCTTGGACTAAGTACCTTGAAACTTTCACTTCCCCAGATAGTGCAATCACAGACGAGGAGCATTGTGCTTTTCCTCACTTCTTGATACGCGGGTTTCTCCTGCGTGTTTAGGCTAGCCAAATCACCAAGGAATATATCAATGTTTCTGCAGCAGCCCTGGCAGATGGTACCAAATT
>NZ_JABGCI010000197.1 GCF_019799905.1 Trujillonella endophytica
TATATTTAATATTTGTCCCTGGAGTGCAACCGTAACTCTTTAGTGGAATGAGTTAGGGTTAAAATGATCTTAATGTTGCTATGGGGTTAGCATGGACATTTTGGTCATTTTGGGAGCCAAGGGCAAATATGTCTTTTGGTCCCTTCTCTAGCCACTTTCCTAGATTGGCAAGGTTTCCTATTTTGTTTATATATGTGGAGAAATAATTTTGAGTTCAAATTCAAATAGGTCCATGATGACATACATGAATTACAACTCTAGATAAATTATTTGACCATAGTATGTGGACTAGTCAATGTGGTCCCTAGTATATGGGTCCCAAGATTGTGTAGGTCCCATAGTTTGGAAGGATTTCTTTTTGTGCAAGAGGTCTTTGAATTTAGTAGCTTTCTAATTATTTTTAGAAACTAAAATCAAGAAGGAAAGGGCTGGACGTCCATAGTAGTGTTGGTTAATTTTTTAGAAAGTTCCTTGTTTCTTCTCCCTTTCTAATTCTTTTAAAGTAACTTTCTCTCCAAGTGTTCAGCTATTATATATAGCTGGCTGGTACTCCTTTTGGGCGTGCAATATAGAGAAGGGAGAGGAGAGAATAATTGTGATTGGAAGAGAGAAAAAGACCAGCCACAAAAAGGG
>NZ_JABGCI010000198.1 GCF_019799905.1 Trujillonella endophytica
CCTCGAAAACGTGTTGCTATCAAGTCCCCATAGTTGAATTTTTCACGCACAGCGGTGCTCGTGCGGCCTCACTCAATGCTTCCGTCAATTTATTTGGCTTAAAACCCACATGAGTTGCGGCGGTTTGAGAGGGGTTGTGCTGAGTGTACGTGATGGCGTGTGAGTGGTGTTTGGTTTGTGAGGGTTGGCAGGCTCCCTGCTAGTGCAGCGAACTGTCCTCTCATGCTCCTCTTCAATGCATGCCTCAAGCCTTGTTTTGGCGTTGGGCACTGCCGTGGTTCCTGTGTTGGCTACCTATCAAAGGAATTGTTGCCCGATCGATGTCCCTTTCCGTTTAGTGCCGCTCTGCGGTGCGAGGCGGACCTCGAAGTAGTTCTTGTGTTCCATGCTTTCGCCACAGCTATGTGGTGCGAGCGTGGCCCATGAGTTCCTACTCGTACTCTCGGATGTGGAAGTTAGTGAGGGCATGTTGCCTCGGTCCCTATTTTGCCCAAACTATGCGTTCGTCGCTAGACACGTACGACAGCCGTGCCTGCCTTGACCTTTCCGACCTGTCGGTTAGGCTCATGCGGTGCCGGCGTCGCACAGGTTGCTACCTGGTTGATCCTGCCAGTAGTCATATGCTTGT
>NZ_JABGCI010000199.1 GCF_019799905.1 Trujillonella endophytica
AGAAGATTTTAATGCAAGAGCTTTCTTAGCTTGAGCATTTATTTTCTCAAGTTGAATAGCCTCTTTCTCCTTTTTCATAGCTTCTTCATGAGTAATGAGTGATCCAAGAAGTTCGTCTATATCCATTTCTTCAATGTCTTTCGCTTCTTGGATTGCTGTAACCTTTGGTCCCCATGAAGGAGGTAGAGCATTCAACATTTTTGAAATAACGTCGTCATTTGAATACGTTTTACCTAATGCTCTCAACTTATTCAAAAGATTAGTAAAACGAGTAAACATATCATGCACTCCTTCATTTTCAATCATTTTGAAACTTTCATACTCACCTCTTAGCATAAGAGCTTTGGAACGTTTAACTTGTTTTGTACCTTCAAAGGTAACTTCAAGTTTATTCCATATTTCTTGTGCCGTGGTACAACCAGAAACACGATTATATTCACTAGCATTTAAAGCACAATATAAAACAGTTTTGGCTTTGGAATTTGTTTGAAGAATTTTCATGTCATCATCAGTCCAATCATCAATGGTTTTAGGAATTTCTTTTCCTTCAGAATCCTTTTTGAAAAATTTAATATTTCCCTTGACGATGACTTTCCAAATTTTCATATCATAGGATTCAATCCAATT
>NZ_JABGCI010000021.1 GCF_019799905.1 Trujillonella endophytica
CCCAGTCGCCGTTGGCGTCGCGGGTGGCCTTCGTCCGGATCGAGGCCAGGTCGGAGCCGGAGTCCGGCTCGGACATGCCGATGACGAAGAAGCACTCCCCGGCCGCGATCCTGGGCAGGATCTCGCGGCGCTGCTCCTCGGTTCCGTAGCGCAACAGGTTGGGCCCCGACTGCCGGTCGGCGATCCAGTGCGCCGCCACCGGCGCACCGGCGGCGAGCAGCTCCTCGGTGACCGCGTAGCGCTCCATCGCGGTGCGCTCGTGCCCGCCGTACTCCTTGGGCCAGGTCATGCCCAGCCATCCGCGCTCCCCGAGCTTGCGGGAGAACTCCGGGTCCACGCCGGACAGCCAGGTGTCCACGTGCGTGGTGAACGTGCCGGCGGCCAGCTCGGCCGCCAGGAACTCCCGGACCTCCGTGCGCACCTGCTCGGCCGCCTCCGACGGTGGCGCGGGGGCCAGGGTCAGTGCATCGCTGCTCATCGTCGACGGATCTCCCCACATCGGTGTGGTGCTGTCCCGTCCGGTTGTACCTGGCTCCTGCCCCCGGCACCCGCCGGAGGGCGCACGTCACACGCGGGCGATCGCCAGCAGCGCGACGTCGTCGGCCCGGTGGTCCCCGGTCAGCTCCGCCAGCAGCCGGTCGCAGAGCTCGTCGGGGCCGTCCCCGAACGCCGCCCGCGCCGCGTCGAGCAGCAGGGCCAGACCCTCGTCGATGTCGGCGGTGCGGCTCTCCACGAGCCCGTCGGTGAACAGCACGAGGGTGGCGCCGACCGGCAGCACCCCCGCCCACTCCACGGCCGGCGCGGGGGACGCCGGCGCGCCGAGCATCCGGCTGGGCTTCACGTCGAGGAACTCCGCGCCGGACGCGGAGACCACCAGCGGGCTCAGGTGCCCGGCCGAGGCCAGCCGCAGCTGGCCGGTCGCCGGGTCCAGCGAGCCGAACAGCGCCGTCGCCATCCGTTGCAGGCCCAGCAGCGCCCAGCCCGCCTGGAGGCGGTCGATGATCGCGCTGGGGCCGGGCCGGTCGGTCAGCAGCACCCGGTGGACGCTGCGCAGCTGGCCCATGACCGCCGCGGCCGTGATGTCGTGCCCCACGACGTCGCCCACCGCCAGCGCCACCGCGCCGTCCGCGGGCAGCGGGACGACGTCGTAGAAGTCGCCGCCGACATCGGCGCCCCGGCTGGCCGCCACGTACCGGACCGCGACCTCGAGCCCCGGCACCGGCGGGGGCGCCGGGGGCAGGAGGTTGGCCTGCAGCGTGTGCGACGTCCGGGTCTCCAGCTCCAGCCGCTGCGCCTTGTCGACCACCTGCGACACCTGCAGCGCCAGCTGCTCGGCCACCTCGACGTCGGCCGCGGTGAACGTCCCCCGCCGCCGCCCGGAGCCCAGGGTCAGCACGCCCAGCAGCCGGCCGGCGGCGACCAGCGGGACGGCGACGAGCCCGGTCAGCTCCAGCTCGCGCGTCACCGTCAGGTGCCGCTCGTCGCGGGCGATCCGCTGCAGCCAGTCGTCGGTGACCTCCCGGATCCACACCGTCCGCATCCGCTCCGCCGCCTGGACGGTCGGGTGCGGCGCCCCGGACATCGGCAGGTGCAGCTCCCGCAGCCGGTCGGCGAGGTGCTGGCGCGCGGGGTCGGCGTGCCGGGCGGCCGGCCGGAGGAAGCCGTGGTCGGTGGCGAGGTCGATCACGCACAGGTCGGCCAGGCGCGGCACGGCGAGCTCGGCCAGCCGCTGCACCGTCTCCGTCACGCCGGTGGCCGCCGCCATCAGCCGCGCCGCGTCGAGCAGGAACGCCGAGCGGGCGGCCTGCCGTGCCGTCTCCTCGTACAGCCACACCCGCTCCAGCGCCTGCCCCGCCTGGCGGCCGACCGTGCTGAGCAGGTCGGCGTCCGCCGGGACGAGGTCGCCGGGGGCCCCGGGCTCGGTGAGGCTGAGCAGCTCGCCGTCCCCCTCGGATCCCTGGACGAGGACGAGCGCGCCCCGCCGCCGGCCGTCGGCCGTGATGGGCACGAGCACCAGCGAGTCCGCCCGCGCCTCGGCCATGGCCGCGGCCAGGCCCGGCTCGGCGTTCTCCATGTCCGGCCCGAACGGCACCACCCGGACCGCGCCGGGTCGCAGCAGCCGGGGGCCCCAGCCGCCCGCCGCCTCCAGCTCCGCGAGCAGCCGCGGGCTGATCCCCGAGGCGGCCTCGAGCTCCAGGACCCGGTCGCCGGGGGGCCCGCCGGCCGGCGTCTCCGCCGCGAGGAGCCACACCGCGCCTCCGGTGGCACGCACCGCGGCCCGGCCGCGCTCGACGAGGACGTCGGCCACGTCCTGCACCGAGACCGCCGCCGCGAGGTCCGACACCACCTGGTGCAGCGTCCTCGACCGCGCCTCGGACTCCGCCGCGGTGCGCTGGGCGGCCAGCAGCGCGCGCTCGTAGCGACGCCGTGACGTGGCCTCGAACAGCGTGGTGCGGACCAGCACCGGTGCCCCCGCGTCGTCCCGCAGCTCGACGGCGTTCACCAGACAGGGCAGCACCGACCCGTCGGGCAGGGCCAGGTCCAGGGCGACCTCGCGGACCGCGCCCTGCATCCGCAGCAGGGGCGCGAAGTGGGTCTCGTGGAACACCCGTCCACCGACCGTGAGCAGGTCCGGGAACGAGGTGCCGAGGAGCTCCTCGGCAGGGCGGCCGCACCACTGGGCGAAGGTCTTGTTGACCTTGACGATGCGGCCCCCGGGCAGCGTGGACAGGTAGCCGCAGGGGGCGTTCTCGTACAGGTCGGCCGGGTCGTCCTCCAGCAGCCGGGCCAGCTGGACCCGGTCGCCGGAGGACGCGTCGCCCACGGCCGTGGCCGTCACGCCCGTCCGGCGAGTACCGGCAGCCACGCGCGGATGGCGGCGACCGTCTCCTCGGGGGCGCTCAGGTGGGGGCAGTGGCCGGTGGCGGTCAGCTGGGTGAACGTGCTGCCCGCCACCTGCGCGTGCACGTACCGCCCCACGACCTCGGGGGCGATCGCGTCCTCCGAGCACTGCAGCACCAGCGTGGGGACGGCGACCGACGGCAGGTCGGCCCGGTTGTCGGACAGGAAGGTGACCCGCGCGAACTGCCGGGCGATGTCGGGGTCGGTGCGGCAGAAGCTGTTCGTGAGCTCCTCGGTCAGCTCCGGGTGCTCCGGGTTGCCCATGATCACCGGGGCGATCGCCGTCGACCAGCCCAGGTGGTTGGCGTCGAGGGAGTCCAGCAGCCCGACGATGTCGGCGCGGGTGAAGCCACCGGTGTAGTCGCCGTCGTCGACGTAGCGGGGGTTGGGACCGATCATCACCAGCGCCCCGAACAGCTCCGGCGCCTGCTGCGCCGCGAGGACGCCGATCATCGCGCTGACCGAGTGGCCGACGAGGACGACGTCGGTGAGCCCGAGCTCCCGGCAGATCTCGACGACGTCCGCGGCGTACCCGCGCAGGGAGCCGTAGCGGGCCGGGTCGTAGGCCGACAGGTCCGATCCGCCGGCTCCGACGTGGTCGAACAGCACCACCCGGTGGTCGGCCTCGAACTCCGGCGCCACGTGGCGCCACATCGCCTGGTCGCACCCGAAGCCGTGCGCGAACACGATCGGCCGGCCGCACGGCGTCCCGCTCACCCGCACCCGGTTCCTGACCACCACCGACACGGCGTGAACCTACGTGACCGCGGCGCGGTTGTGACCCCTCCGCCCGCCGCCGTCGCCCGTCCGGAACGGGACGCAGAGCCCTGTTGCCCGGGACACCGCCACCCCTACCGTCCCTCCATCACGAGCCGCTCCGCAGCCCCCCGAGGTGTGCCATGACCGCTCCCGCGGTCCTCTCCCGCTCCGACTCCCCGACGCCTGTCCCCGCCGCGCCCGCGCAGGCCCGCGCCGCCGCGTACGAGCACGTGCTGCACCGGCTGGTGCGCCGCGAGCTGCACGTGCTCGCCCGGCTCTCCGCCTGGGCCGCGCCCGACGACCCCGAACGCACCGCGGCCCTCACGGCGCACGCCGATCTGCTGGGCCGGCTGCTGCTGCAGCACCACGCGATGGAGCGGGAGCTCCTCTGGCCCGCCCTGCTGCGGGCGCTGCCCGGCGCCGATGCCGAGCGGGGGCGGGCGCTCGTCGCGGAGTGGACCGTCCGCTGCGCCCGGCTGGACTCCCTGCTGCGCGACATCTCCACCGCCGCCCGGCAGTGGGCGGTGGCCGGGACCGGCTCGGCGCAGAAGGCGTTCACCCGGGCCTGCGTCGCGCTCGCCGACGCCGTCGACGTCCAGACCGCCGAGGAGGAGCGGGACCTCCTCCCCCTCCTGGTCCACCTGCCCGCCGGGGAGTGGGCGGGGATCACCGCGGCCGCCGGGTGCGCCCTGTCCGGCCGGGAGCGGCGGTTCGTGCTCGGACTGGCCCTCGAGGACGCCTGCCCGGGCGAGCGGGCCCGGGTGCTCGCCGCCCTGTCACCGGCGACCCGGCTGGCCTGGCGGCTGACCGGCCGGCGTCGTCACCGCGCAGCCGTCGTCCGGCTGCGGGGCGAGCCGCCGGCCTCCTGAGCCGCCGCGCCCAGGAGGCCGGGACCGCTCAGTGGCGGGACGTCCCGCACTCGGCGCAGCGCTTGCGCCCGGCCCGGGACTCGCCCGAGCAGTTCGGGCACGTCCAGGTCGCGCGCTCCCTCGTGCTGGTCCCGCGCTCGACGGTGCTGGTGGCGCTCATGGCCTCCCCCTCTCGGTCCGGGGACGGGCGCAGGGCTCACGACCGTCCACGTTCGACGGTAGGCACGCCGCATGACGCGGGAGTGTCGTACGGGTTGCGCTCACGGACGGGCGCCGTGAGGCCGCTCTCACCTCCCCGGCGATGACTTCCCGGCCCGCCGCCGGTCCCTGCTGCGTGACCCCCACCTT
The DNA here is from genome assembly GCF_019799905.1 of Trujillonella endophytica. Lineage (GTDB taxonomy): Bacteria > Actinomycetota > Actinomycetes > Mycobacteriales > Geodermatophilaceae > Trujillonella > Trujillonella endophyticus_A. The sequence goes on from NZ_JABGCI010000021.1 coordinate 4,878, forward strand.
CGTGCTCGTGCCCGGCGCCGGCGGCTCCGCCTGGATCTGGAGCCGCCTCGTCCCCGCACTCGGGCGGCGCGGCTTCCCCGCGGTCGCCGTGGACCTGCCCGCGGGCGACGACTCGGCCGGCCTGGCCGCCTACGCCGACGTCGTGGTCTCCGCCGCCGGCGACGCGGCCGACGTCGTGCTGGTCGCCCAGTCGATGGGCGGGCTCACCGCGCCGCTGGTGTGCGACCGGCTCCCCGTCCGGCTGCTCGTGCTGCTCAACGCGATGGTGCCGCGGCCCGGCGAGACCGGCGGCGACTGGTGGACAGCGACCGGCCACGACGTCGCCGCCTCCGACGAGGTGTTCGTCCACGACGTGCCGGCCGAGGTCCTGGCGACGGCGCCGCCGCCGGTCGACCAGTCCGGCACCCCCTTCGGCGACCCGTGGCCGCTCGCGGCCTGGCCCGACGTCCCCACCGTCGTGCTGGCCGGCCGCGACGACCGGTTCCTCCCCCTGGAGTTCCAGCGCCGGGTGGCCGCCGAGCGGCTCGGGCTGCCCGTCGAGGAGGTGCCCGGCGGCCACCTGGCGTCGCTGTCGTATCCGGAGGACCTCGCCGACCGACTGGTGACCCTGCTCGGGTGAGCCTCGTGGCGCGCCGGCCGCCGGCGAGCACAATGGCGGGTCCGTCCCGAGCGATCCGACTGAGAGCAGCGCGTTGCCGACCACCCGGTCCGATGCCGTCCCCTCCTCCGAGCTGACCCTCGAGCAGGAGTACGTCACCGATCTCTACGCCCGGCTCGACGCCGCGCGCGACCTGGCCTCCCGCCGGCTGCGCCAGGCCATCACCTCCCCGGCGGTCTCCCCGCAGGACCTGCAGGAGCGCGACGCCACGGTGCGCTTCCAGTCCGAGCGGGTGACCGCCCTGGACGCCGCCGAGGGCGGGCTGGTGATCGGCCGCATCGACCGGGCCGAGGACGGTGCCCTGTACGTCGGCCGGATCGGGCTGGCCGCCGACGACGCCACCACCGACCCCGCGCTGGTCGACTGGCGCGCCCCGGCGGCGCGGCCGTTCTACACCGCGACCCCGGTGCACCCGCTGGGCGTCGTCCGGCGGCGGCACATCCGCACCCGCGGGCGCACCGTCGTCCGCCTCGACGACGAGCTGATCGACGCGGCCACGGCGGCCGACACCGAGGGCCTGCAGATCACCGGCGAGGCGGCGCTGCTGGCCGCGCTCGGCGCCTCGCGCACCGGCCGGATGACCGACATCGTCCGCACCATCCAGGCCGAGCAGGACCGCATCATCCGCGCCGACGCCAACGGCGTCCTCGTCGTGCAGGGCGGGCCGGGCACCGGCAAGACGGCGGTGGCGCTGCACCGGGCCGCCTACCTGCTGTACACCCACCGCGAGCGGCTGGCCCGCCGCGGCCTGCTGGTCGTCGGGCCGACGCCGACGTTCCTGCGCTACATCGCCGATGTGCTGCCCGCCCTCGGCGAGACCGGCGTGCTCCTCGCCGGGCTGGGCCAGCTGCGGCCCGGCATCGACGCCCGCGCGGCGGAGTCGCCCGAGGCCGCGGCCGTCAAGGGCCGGCTGGAGATGGTCGAGGTGCTCGAGCGGGCGGTGCGCGCCCGCCAGGTGGTGCCGGACGCGCCGCTGGAGATCGTCGTCGACGGGACGCCGCTGCGCCTGCGCCCGGTCGACGTCGCCCGCACCGGCAACGCCGCGCGGCGGGCCGCCCGGCTGCACAACCTCGCCCGGCCCGAGTTCGCCCGCCGCCTGGTCGACCTGCTCGCCAAGCGGTACGCGGAGAAGCTCGGCGAGGGCATCAACGGCGGCCGGGACCTGTTCGGCCGGGACGACGTCGTGTCGCTGCGCCGGGAGGTCGCCGGCGAGGCCGCGGTGCACGACCTCGTGCAGCGGCTCTGGCCGCGGCTCACGCCGGAGCGGTTCCTGCGCGACCTCTTCGCCGATCCGGCCGCGATCGCCGACGCCACCCCCGGCTGGAGCGAGGCCGACCGCGCTCTGCTGCACCGCACCGGCGGCGACTGGACCGAGGCCGACGTGCCGCTGCTCGAGGAGGCCGACGAGCTGCTCGGCACCGACGACTCCGCCGAGCGCGGCCGGGCCGGCCGCGACCGCCGCCGGCGGCTGGAGGAGGCGCAGGCCACCCTCGACCTGCTGCACGGCTCGCGGTCCACCGACCTGGAGGACGACGAGGACGGCGAGGTGCTCAGCGCCGGCGACCTGCTCACCGCCGAGGGCCTGGCCGACCGGCAGCGCGAGCTCGACCTGCGCACCACCGCCGAGCGCGCCGCCGCCGACCGCACCTGGACCTTCGGCCACGTCGTCGTCGACGAGGCGCAGGAGCTCTCCCCCATGGCCTGGCGGCTGCTGGTGCGGCGCTGCCCGACCCGGTCGATGACCGTCGTCGGCGACGTCGCCCAGACCGGCAGCCTGGCCGGCGCCGACCGCTGGGCCGAGGTGCTCGACCCGCACGCCCGGGGGCTGTGGCGGCTGGAGGAGCTGACCGTCAACTACCGGACGCCGGCCGAGATCATGGCCGTGGCCGCCGACGTGCTGGCCGCCGGCGGCACCGGGCTGACGCCGCCGCAGTCGGTGCGCGAGGGCGGCGAGCCGCCGGAGGCGGTGCGGGTCGGCGAGGACGAGCTGCCGGACAAGGCGGCGGCCTGGGCGGCCGAGTTCGCCGTCCGGGAGGGGACCCTCGCCGTGGTCGTCCCGCCCAGCCGGGTCGCGGCCGTGACCGCCGCCCTGGCCGCCGCGCTGCCCGCGGTCACCTCCGGACCGACCGCGGACTCCTCGCTCGGGCCGGTGGTCATCACGCCGACCGAGGCCAAGGGGCTGGAGTTCGACTCGGTGCTCGTCGTCGACCCGCAGGGCGTGCTGGACGAGGGGGTGCGCGGGCGCAACGACCTGTACGTCGCCCTCACCCGCGCCACCCAGCGGCTCGGCGTCCTCTCCCCCGGCGAGCTGCCCGACGAGCTGGCCCGCCTGCGCTGACCCTCAGGCGCGGGCCCAGGCCTCGTCGCGCATCCGCAGCACGATGACGCCGCACCAGGCCAGCGAGACGGCCACCAGCGCGGTGCTGAGCGAGGGCAGCCAGGCGTCGCCGGCGAAGAACACGAAGACGACCCAGCCGACCAGCCCCACCGCCACGGGGGCGAACGGGATCGCGCCGGCCCGCCAGGCGGCGAACACCGCCAGGTTGGTGCCCAGCACCACGCCCAGGATCGCCGGCAGGGTGATCAGCGCGGCCTGCCCGTAGCCGTCGGCGGTCCGCAGCACCCGCAGCGCGTCCTCGGTCGGCAGCTCCTGCGCGAGCGCGACGGCGTAGAGGTCGACGGCGACGACGCCCGACAGCCCGGCTCCCAGGCCGGCCAGGAGCATCGCGGCCAGCGCCGTCCGGGGTGCCCGCCGGCGGCCCAGCCGCACCAGCGTCAGCGCCGCCGGGAGCAGCAGCAGGTAGCCGACGTGGAGGACGACGGCGGCCCACAGGACGTTCGCCGTGTGCTCGACCGCGGTCCGCAGGTACGCCTCGTCGGTCTGGCTGTCGAACGGGATCATCACCAGGCTGGCGCAGACGAGGGTGCCGGACGCCAGCAGCGACAGCGCCCCGCCGAGGCGGCGGAACCGTGTGCCGGGCGGGGGCTCCTGGTGCGGCGCCGTGGCGGGGACGACCGCGCCGGCGGGAACCGGGTCGGTGGGAGCGGTCATGGGGGTCCTCTCGGGTCCGGTGCTCGGTCGGCGCCGAACCTCTCCCGCCCCGCGTCCCCGGTCGAAGGGGTGCACGTCCCTGCCTCTCGGGACGCCGCTCCCGGCAGGATGTCGCCCGTGCCCGGGCCGACCGCCGTCCGCACCCCCGCCGCCGCGACCCGCGCCTGGCTGCCGGGGGCGCTCGCGCTCACCGGCGTCGCCTGCACCGCGGCCGCGATCGCGCTGGGCGCGTGGGGCGACGGCGCGCCGGTCTACGGCGCCGACGCCGTCATGGGGCTGCTGTACCCGCCGGTGGCCGCCCTGGTGCTGCGGCGCGAGCCACGCAACCGGGTCGGCTGGCTGCTGCTGACGACCGCGGCCTTCGGCCCGTACCTGCTGGCCGGGCAGTACGCCCTGGGGCCGGCGCTCGAGCACGGGTGGTCGGGCCCGCTGGCCGGCGCCGCCGTCTGGCTCACCGCCTGGGGCTTCACCCCCTACTTCGTCGTCCTGGCGCTGGTCCCGCTGTTCTTCCCCACCGGCACGCTGCCCTCGCCACGCTGGCGGCCGTTCGCCCGCGTGCTGGTCACGGTCGTCGCGGTGACCGTGCTGGCCACCATGGTCCGCGGGACCTCCGACTTCACCGAGGAGCTCGCCAACCCGCTGTCGGTGACCTCCTCGTCCGTACCCGAGTACGTCCTGCGGTTCGGCTCCCAGGTGACCTTCCTGCTCGGGGCACCGGCCGGGGTCGCAGCCCTGGTGGTGCGCATGCGCCGGTCGCGGGGCGTCGAACGCACCCAGCTGCAGTGGCTGACCCTCGGCGTCGCGGTGCTCGTGCTGTGCACGCTGGGGTCCTTCGTCGTCGAGGCGACGCCGCTCACCGACGTCGTGTTCGCCCTCGGGTTCGCCGCGGTGCCGGTCGGCGTCGCCATCGCCGTCCTCCGGCACGGCCTGTTCGACGTCGGCCCCGTCGTCAGCCGCGCCGTCGTGTTCACCGTGCTCTCGGTGCTGCTGCTCGTCGCCTACGTCGTCTTCGTCGCGGTGGTCGGCGAGATCAGCGCCGGGGAGCGCCGCATCGCCGTCGCGGGGGCCGCGGCCGCGGCGCTGGCGGCCGCGGCGGGCTGGCAGCGCGCCCAGCGCGCGGTCGAGCGGCTGCTCTACGGCGAGCGGCGCGACCCGCTGGCCGTCGCCAGCCGGCTCGGCGACAGCCTGGACCTGGCCGTGGCGCCGGCCGAGGCGCTCGACGGCCTCGCGGAGGAGGTCCGCCGCGCGCTGCGCCTGCCGCGGGTGCAGATCGCGCCGGTCGACGCCCGGCTGCCGACGGCGACCGCGTCGGGTCCCGGCCGCGACGACGGCGACGTCACCGTCCTGCCGCTGACGTCGCTGGGCACCGACGTGGGCGAGCTGCGGGTCACCCACCGCTACCCGGGGGAGCGCTGGCGGCGGACCGAGCGCGCCACGTTCGCCGACGTCGCCCGCCGCGCCGCCACCCTGGTCTGGGCGGCCGGGCTGGTCGTCGACCTGCAGGCGAGCCGGGAGCGGATCGTCGCCGGCCGCGAGGAGGAGCGGCGCCGGCTGCGCCACGACCTGCACGACGGCGTCGGCCCCGAGCTGGCCGGCATGGCCCTGCAGCTGGAGCGGCTCGCGGGCCGGCTCGCCGGCTCCCCCGACGCCGCCGAGCTGGCCGCGCGACTGCGCGACCAGATGCGCCGCACCGTCGCCGCCGTGCGCCGCGCCGTCGACGACCTGCGGCCCCCGGCGCTGGACGAGCTGGGACTGGTCGGCGCGCTCCGGGAGCACGTGGCGGCCTACCGCATGGCGGGCTCGGGAGGTGCGGCTCCCGAGTCGCCGGTCACCGTGGACGCCGGCGAGCTGCCGCCGCTGCGCGCCGCGGTCGAGGTGGCCGCCTACCGGATCGCGACCGAGGCCGTGGCCAACGCCGTCCGGCACGCCGGCGCGACGACCTGCCGGGTGTGCCTGACCGTCACCGGCGGCGACCTGCTGGTCGTGGTCTCCGACGACGGCACCGGCATCGACCCCGGCGCGGTGCCCGGCGTCGGGTCCACCAGCATGCGTGAGCGTGCCGCCGAGCTCGGCGGCACGCTGGAGATCGAGACCGCCCCCGGCGAAGGGACGACAGTGCGCACCCGGCTCCCCCTGGCCACCTCGGAAGCCATCCCGTGACGGCGCCCATCCGCGTCCTCGTCGTCGACGACCACCCCGTCTACCGGGACGGCGTGGCCGACGCCCTCGGCGACGAGGCCGACCTGGAGGTGGTCGGCACCGCCGCCGACGGCGGAGCGGCGATCGAGGCGGTCGAGCAGCTGCGCCCCGACGTCGTCCTCATGGACCTGCGGATGCCCGGCACGGGCGGCGTGCCGGCGACCGCGCGGATCGCGGCGACGCACCCCGCCACCTCCGTGGTCGTGCTGACCATGAGCGACGACGACGACTCCGTCTTCGCCGCCCTGCGCGCCGGTGCCCGCGGCTACCTGCTCAAGGAGTCCGAGGCCGCGGACATCGCCCGTGCGGTGCGCGCCGCGGCCCGGTCGGAGGCGGTGTTCGGACCGCGCATCGCCGACCGGGTGCTGGCGTTCTTCGCCTCGTCGCGGGCCCGCTCGACCGCCGTCCCGTTCCCCGAGCTCACCGACCGCGAGCGCGAGGTGCTCGACCTGGTCGCACACGGCCTGCCGAACGCGGCGATCGCCGCGCGGCTGTTCCTCTCGGAGAAGACGGTCCGCAACCGGGTCTCCGACGTCCTGGCCAAGCTGCACGCGGCGAGCCGTGCCGAGGCGGTGGCGCTTGCCCGCGACGCCGGCCTGGGACCGACGCCCGGCGCCTGAGTCCCGGGGGCACCGGGACGGCAGCCGTCCGCGAGCCGGACGCCAGCCGGGCGCAAGCGGTCCCCCGCAGCCTCGGCGTCGTGAAGCCCTCCCCGTCCCCCGCCGCACCGCTGCTGGCCGCCCTCACCCTCGCGCTCGGCGCCTGCTCGGCGTCCGCCGATGCCGGGAACGGTGCCGGTGCGCTGCCGCCGCCCGCACCGGAGCCGGTGGCCACCGTCCCGTTCGCCGGTGAGCCGGACCTGCCCAGCGAGGTGACGGTGACCGCCGACGGCCGGGTGCTCGTGGCCTCCAGCAGCCTCTCCACCGAGACGGTGACCGTGGTCGAGGACGGCGTCGCCGGGTCCCCGGTTCCGCTGCCCGACAGCGACCCCACCCGGGTCCTGCTGGCCTCCGGGGACGAGGTGCTCGCCGGCACGGTCACCTACGACGACCGGCACACCGCGGAGGGGTACGCCTTCACCGTGATCGACGGCGCGTCCGGCGCGGTCACCGGCACCCGCCCGGTGACCGGCTGGCCGGCCGGCGACGACCCCACGCCCACCGCGGTCAGCGAGGCCGACGGCGCGGTCACCGCGGACGGCCGGGTCGTGCTGATCGGCTCCAACCCGACGGCCTACCTGGGCAACCCACCCCGCGCGGTGTGGGTCGACCCGGCTTCCGGCGCCGTCGTGTCCTCGGTGCCGCTGGACGTCTCCGACCTCGGTGAGGAGGTCGAGAACATCGACGTGCAGGACGTCGCGGTGAGCCCGGACGGCTCGTACGTCGCCGTGGTCGTCCTGCTGCTGGACCTCGACGGCATCGAGGAGACCCTCGCGGTGGCGCTGCTGGATTCCGACCTCGCCCCGGTCGGCCCCCCGTTCGTGCTCGTCCCGGGCGCCGAGGTCGACTCGACCGCGGCCCCGTCCGTGGCGGTGTCCGACGACGGCACCGCCTACACGGCCTTCCGCACCGGGGAGGACCGGGCGACGCTGGTCGCCGTCCGGGCGGGTGGTGACGAGCCCCGCGAGCTGGCCGACCTGCCGTTCGAGACGGTGGACGTCGCGGTCGCCGGGGACGCGGTCTGGGTGGCGGCCCTGGGCGAGACGGCGGTCGCCCGGGTCCGCCTGGCCGACGGCGCCGTGACGTCCGGGGACCCGCTCTGCCCGTCGCGGTCGGGACCCCTGGCGGTGAGCCCCGACGGGGACCGGGTGGGGCTCGCCGGGCACTGCGACGGCGTGCTGCTGGCGGAGTTCGCGGCCGGCTGACCGGCCGGGCTCAGCGGGTCCGCGGCTTCGCGGCCACCCGTGGCGCCGGCCGGGCGGGCGCGCGGCGGGCGTTGAACTCGACGACGCCCACCCCGGCGCCGGCGAGCACGAGCCCGGCCACACCCCAGAAGGCCAGCGAGACACCGGCCGTCGTCCCGGTGTCGGTCTCCGCGCGGACGAGGCCGACGAACAGCACGAGCAGGGAGACGGCACCCACGATCGGTGCGATCCAGCGGCCCATCCCGGCACCTCCCCGTCCCTCGGTCCTGCGGTCCTGCGGTCTTCCCCACCGTCCCCCACGCACGTCCGCCCGTCCAACCCGGATGCAGGTGCTCCCCAAGCGCCCTCGCGCACCGTGAGCGGGTCCGCACCGATCGACATGGAGGTCCGATGTCCCCCCGCCCGCCCCGCACCCGCCGGCGCACCGCCACCGGCCTCCTCGCCGGCGCGCTGCTGGCGCTGGTCGCGTGCGACCCGGAGGAGCCCCCGGCGGTGGAGGAGGCCGCGGAGGTCCTGGTCACCGTCCCCGGCGACCCCCCGGGTGGGGACCTGTCCCGGCCCACCGCGGTCACCGTGGCGGCCGACGGCACCCGCACCGTCCTGGTGCGCGGGACGGACGGCGCCGGGCTGGCGACCGTGTCGGCCGACGGCGCGCGGACCGGTGCCGTCGTCGTGCCGGGGACCAGCGACCTCTTCGCCGTCGTCCCCTCGCCGGCCGGCGCCGTGGCCGTCGGCTGGGCGGACGGGGAGGGCGGCGCGGGCGGGTCCGTCGTCCTGGTGCCGGTCGACGCGGCCCGCGGGACGACCGGCACCCCGGTACCGGTGGCGACGCCGTCCCCGGGCGAGGTCTACCCGGGCCTGAGCCGGGCCACGGCGCTGCCGGGCGGCCGGGTGGTCGTGGCCCTGACCCGGGTCGGCGGACAGGCGCCACTCCTGCTGGTGGTCGACCCCGCGACCGCGGTCGTCAGCGCCACCGCCGAGGTGGAGCTCGGGGACACCCTCGGCGGCGCGGGCGTCGTCGACGTCGCGGACCTCGCCGTCGACCCGGAGGGCACCCGGATCGCCGTCGGCGTGGTGGCGCACTCCCGCGACTGGGGCGGCAGCGGCTTCCGCTCCGTCCTCGCCACGGTCGACGCCGGGTTGCGCCCCGACGGCCCGACGCTCGACCTGGCGTCGGACGCGACGACGGCCCAGGTCGAGGCGGTGGCCGTCGACTCCGGCGGCACCGCCTACGCGGTCGCGGTGGTCGGCGACGACCGCGACACGCGGCTGCTCGCCGTGGCGCCGGGTGCCGCCGCGGCCGAGTCGCTCGGGGACCCCGACGTGGACCTGCTCCCCGGCCAGGCCGCCGACCTCGCCGTCGCCGACGGCGCGGCCTGGGTGCTGCACCAGGTCCCCGGCGACGGGGACGGCACCTCGCTGACCCGCGTCGACCTGGCCGACGGCAGCGCCAGTGCCCCGCGGGGGCTGTGCGACGGGCAGGCGGGCGGGCTGGCCGTGGAGCCCGACGGGGACGTGGTCGCCGTGGCCGAGTGCGGCTTCGAGGGCCGGCTCTGGGTGCTCTCCCCTGTCGAGTAGCTCGCCCCGGCCCGTCAGTCCCGGACCCGCAGCACCACCCCGCTCGCGGGGCGGGCCGGGATGCGGCGCAGCGAGATGGTGAGGTCCTGCTCGGGCGCCACGACGTCCAGGCGGGCCAGCCGGACCGCCAGCGCCGACAGCAGGCCCACCGTGACCTGCTCGCCGGGGCAGCGGTGGTTGGTCCGCGGGTCGCCTCCGCCCTGGGGCACCAGCTCGAAGGCGCCGATCGCCCGGTCGAGGAAGCGCTCGGGCCGGAAGGCGTACGGCTCGGGCCACAGCTCCGGGTCGTGGTTGGTGCCCCAGAGGTCGAGCAGGACCATGGAGTGCCGCGGGATGCGCTCGCCGTCCCACTCCACCTCCTGCGGCGCCCGGCCGCCGATGAACGGGGCGAAGGGGTAGAAGCGGCGGACCTCGTGCGCCCACGCCTCGGCGAACGCGGGGTCGCCGCTCGCCAGCCGCTCGCGGTGGTGCGGCCAGCGGATCAGCGCGTGCCCGGAGAACGCGACGAACCAGGCGACGGCGGTGGTCGGGCGGATGACGTTGAGCAGCTCGACCGCGCACACGCGCGGGTCGAGGTGCTCGCCGTCGGCGTCGCGGTGATGGACGACGACGTCCACCACGGAGCCCGTCGGGACCTCTCGCCGGCCGGCGCGGACGTCGTCGACCAGCGTGGACAACCACGCCTCGCGCCGGCCGCGGGCACGGCGGGCCCGCCAGTGCCGCGGTCCGCCGGTGGCGAAGCCGTCGACCATCGCGAGCAGGTCGCGGGCCAGCGCGGGCACCTCCTCGTCGGTGAGCGGGACGCCGGCCCAGCGCGTCACCGACCCGGCCAGCACCTGCGCGGCCTCCTCGAGCAGCACGATGTCCCGGCCCGCCCAGCCGGCCGCGGCGTCGTCCCAGGCGGCGGTGGTCCGCTCGACCAGCGGCGCGATGCGCCCACCCGAGGGTGCGTCGTCCATCAGGAGGGCCACGAACATCGCCTTGCGCACCCGGTGCATGTCGCCGTCGAGGGTGTGCACCGCGCCCTTGCCGAACAGCGTGCCCTGTACCGGCTCGGGGATCGCGTGCGCGCGGCGGACGTGGGCCTCGTCGTAGAGGAAGCGCGCCGCCTCCGGCCCCTCGATGCCGGTCGCCGGCAGTCCGCCCAGGCGCACCGCCACGGTCCGGCGGCCCCGCGCACGACGCGCGTCGGGCAGCCAGCCGTATCCCTTGGCGAACAGCAGCGGGGAGTTCTCGAGACGCATGGGACCCGGACTGCCCACGGCTCGGCGCCATGACACGGCCGCGTCGTCCGGGCCGGCCATGAGGACGGCCGATCGGCGGTCGGCAAGGGCCGCAACACATCTGTGGACAACCTCCTGACCTGCGGAAACGTTCGGCACACCCCCACCAGATCCGCTAGAATCGAACACACATTCGAAGCGGTCAGGAGGGGTCGTGGGTGAGCTGCGGTCGGTGCTGGACGCCCTCGCGTCCCTGGACCTGGACGAGCTGCCCGACGGCTCTCTCCTGGAGCACGTCCGGGAGCTGGTGACCGCTTCACA
>NZ_JABGCI010000200.1 GCF_019799905.1 Trujillonella endophytica
TGATTGCCACACGCACGTCAAGAACTGTCATAAATGCCAAGTGTTTGCAAGTGGCCAACATCAACCATCTATGCCACTCACTACTATGTCTTCGCCATGGCCATTTGCAACATGGGGCATCGACATCATTGGCAAGATCACTCCAGCAGCTTCGAACGGGCATGAATACATTTTGGTGGCTATCGATTACTTCACCAAATGGGTAGAAGCGGCGTCGTACAAGACTTTGAATGCCAAACAAGTCGCCAAGTTCATTCAAACCAATATCATCTATCGATATGGGGTCCCGCACGAGTTTATCTCAGACAATGGGCAGCACTTTAAGAAAGAGACTGAAGAACTTCTCAGGAAGCATGGCATAGTGCATCATCACTCTTCTCCCTATCGTCCGCAGACCAACGGAGCAGTGGAAGCAGCTAACAAGAACTTGAAAACCATTCTTAAGAAAACTGCCGATACTTACAACGATTGGCATGAGAAGCTGCCTTTGGCCTTATGGGGCTATCGCACATCAATCAGAGCATCAACTGGGGCTACGCCTTATTCCCTAGTATATAGTATGGAAGCAGTATTACCAATTGAATTGGAAATACCATCACTAAGGGTAGCCATGGAAAGTCAACTAG
>NZ_JABGCI010000201.1 GCF_019799905.1 Trujillonella endophytica
CTACCACTAGAAACAGCTTTATCTATCCTCATACATCAAAATCTGATATTCGCTTCAATCCCTATCGTTATATATAACAATAGAAGCTATATCACTTTTTGTTATGTGATCCATCTTGCTTTCTTCATCTCCTTGAGAATATCAGAGGATCATCATCATCATCATGATCTTGTTTATTCTTATCTTTACCATGATGATATTTGAGAAGTATCCACATCATGAATCTCATCTTTTCATGACAACATCTGTGATGCATCCTCATCATGAATCTCAGAATAACGGATCACCCCTAAATATGGTTTTTGAGGATACTGCTATAGATCCTTTATAATGCCATTTAGGTGGATCATAGTAGTTGATACTTGCCTCCACAACTTGTATCTCTCATGGGTAACTATTGATTCCTATTAATCTCAAGAGTATGGGTCACTGTTTGTATCCCCTAAATATAATTTTTATGGAGATAACTATTGATCCCTATTAATTATATTTTGGGAATCAATCATAGTCGAATGTGTCTGTGTTACTTCGACATGCATTTTCAAGCATTCGATTCCATACTCTAACACATAGACTTTTGAGGATAATTCTGCCAGGCATACAATAATCTGTAAAAGATTATCACG
>NZ_JABGCI010000202.1 GCF_019799905.1 Trujillonella endophytica
CTTTTTAGTATGTTCTTCAGAAGTGAAGGAATTTATCAAATTTTTTGTGTTAAGTCTCTGAGTAGCAAAGAATTTATTAAATAATAATAAATTGTTTACCACTGCTGATATTCCCCATGTTATTATGATTTTTACACATGATCATATTATGTCAAGGTACATAATTTCAAATATACGTTCCCGCGTGGTACGCACCAGACCAATGGGCGAAGCCCATGGGGTCCCTCTTTTAGGTAGACCTTTGGCTCCGAGGAAGTTTACCCCCGAGGTAATATAGTATATAGAGGATTTCCCAGCATCAAACAAAATTTTTAATATTATTATTGAATAATAATATGGTTCCTCAAAGTTGAAACCTCCTCAAATAAATGGTACAAGATCTCCTCCAATGAATGGAATAGCACTTAATAAGTTAGTAATAACTGTAGCACCTCAATGTGACATTTGCCCGTACACTAAACAGTAACCCATGAAAGCTGTAGCCATAGTTGCAATAAAGATAATAACTCCAATAATTCAAACTAAAGTTCTTGGGGCTCTGTATGATCCATAGTATAATGCTTTACCTATATGAATATACATAGCAATAAAGAAGAAAGAAGCTCCGTTAGCGTGCATATATCTTA
>NZ_JABGCI010000203.1 GCF_019799905.1 Trujillonella endophytica
AGGGCTTTTCCAAGGTCAAGGATCCAAGAAAATTCAATAAAAAATCACTCAAAAAATCCTCGGAGAAACCTCTGCACAAAGAAGCTCTGCTCTTTCGAGAAAACTCTGCTGCAAGAACAACAACAAGGTGATTGAAGCACCCTTGGGGGGCCACCCCCCCAAGGTCCTCTCATCTTCTTCTACCAACATGGCTAAAACGTGGCTTTTCAGCCCGTTTACTTAGCTTTTTATCAGATATAAGACCTTCTCTTGGTCTTTGTCTTTTAAAAATCTGAGGTTAGAAAGCCGAGCCAAGAATCCAAGCATCGTGTTCTCATCTGCATGGACGATGGAGGAGTCCATACATGACTCGCGACCGTCGATCTGAACGTGTCCCCACAATCGAATGAGAAGTCAGATTCCTTTTCTTGATTTCTATTGTACTTTATTTTTCTTTTAGAGACAAAAATCACAATTCTTGTCTTTCATAATGGATAAGACTTGTAAATCGCCTTTTACGGCAAAATCGCCTTTCACGGCAACAAATGAAATCGCCTTTCACGGCATTCCAAAAAAAAAACCTTTTGTCTCTTTTCTTAAAATATGTGTGCAATGGAAAACTAGAAAAAGTTGCATTTCCCCTTT
>NZ_JABGCI010000204.1 GCF_019799905.1 Trujillonella endophytica
CGATTTCCCATGTTTTCCTCGATTATATAAAGGTGCTGTTGATGTTGGGTACCTTCTGTAGGCAGGTCGAAGTCGGTAGGATATGGCGGGATTTTTATGGGATGGGGCGATTAAGCCGACAAGTCCTTCGGGTGAGGTTTCCACAGGTATTTGGACTTGGTTTAGAAGTTTTAGGACGGTTTGGCGGTGTTGGTGAGAGGCCATAAGCAAGCCCCAGATGGTTATGTTGGCTTGGGTTTTCTTGAGTTGTTTGAGGACTTGATCCTCTTCACTGTATAGCTCGGGATTTTGGGTCTTTTCTAGCTCACCCACTGGATTGTCGGATTCAAGGTATGGAGGTTTAAAGTGCCTGCCTGCTCGGGTAAGGTGATCGATCTCGTTGTCTTCGTCACTCTCCCATATGTCTTCACTTCCCATTAACTCTTCCCAGTCGATTGCGTTGATCATACTGTTTATCGGTTGAGGATTGCTGTCATCGGCAAGTTTATCATTCTTTGACTGACTATTTCCTTGTGATAGGTTCTTTTCTGTTGGATTGTTCCACTCGGTAGGTACTATGGAGGATAGTGGGATGTCTGATGAGGGTGGCTTGGTGTAAGAGACATAGTAGTCATAGTTCCCAT
>NZ_JABGCI010000205.1 GCF_019799905.1 Trujillonella endophytica
TGGCATGAGAAGCTACCTTTGGCCTTATGGGGCTATCGCACATCAATCAGAGCATCGACTGGGGCTACGCCTTATTCCCTAGTATATGGTATGGAAGCAGTGTTGCCAATTGAATTGGAAATACCATCACTAAGGGTAGCCATGGAAAGTCAACTAGCAGAAGTTGAATGGATGAAGAGCAGATACGAGCAGTTGTCACTGATCGATGAGAAAAGACTTAGAGCCCTCTACCATGTGCAAGGGTATCAAAGGAGGATCGCAAGAGCATTCAACAAAAGAGTCAAAGACAGGGGCTTAAAGAAAGGGGATCTGGTACTTAAAGAGATCAGAATGCCGATTCATGACCCAAGAGGGAAGTTCAAGCCAAGCTGGGTGGGACCCTACATCATCAAAGAAATTCTATCAGGCGGAGCAGTGCGTCTTATGGATGTAGATGGGAACGAGTTCTCTCAACCTACCAATCTGGATCAATTGAAAAAGTATTTTCTATAAAAATTGGAGCCCGTTAGGTAGAAAACCTGAAAAGGCTGCTTAGGCAAAAGTTAGGGCAAGAGCTCGCTAGGTAGAAAACCTGCAAAGGCTGCCTAGGCAAAAGTTAGAGCATTTGAAAAAGAAAAAG
>NZ_JABGCI010000206.1 GCF_019799905.1 Trujillonella endophytica
ATATTCCAAAATACTCTTTAAGGAACCAAATACAAAGTGCTTTGTTAAAGATATTCCAAAATACTCTTTAGGGAACTTTCATTAGGATTAAAAAACCCTAAAGTATTTCCCATGATCAGCCACCATATCCATCAATTAATTTACTCCCAAAAAGAATATAATAATAATGATAAGATAGAAATTAATTCAAATAAAACTAATCCTAGATAATCTAGGATTCTATTTGGATTAAAATTTCAACAACCTTATCATCTTCTCCACCAAGAAATCACCATGGCTGCACCTTCAAGCTCTCATATGCATTAAAGGCCGAAAATCATAAGGATTAAAAAATCCTAAGATAATAAAAACAAGCTAGGGTTCCAAACCCACCATGGCCGAAATTCATAGGGGTTCAAGAAAGCTTAATAATTTTAAACCAATTATTCTATGGCTTCCAAAGCCAAAACAAAATCATAGAACCCTTAGAATACTTCCATAGAACACTTCTATGAAGTTTGAAGGGAAGCCATTGAGTAGTTTGAACAAAACAAGCAAAACAAGAAAACTTTATAAAAAATTTCTGCAGAAAACTGGGTTCTGTCCAGCCACTGTTTTGCCTTCAAACACTGCCTTA
>NZ_JABGCI010000022.1 GCF_019799905.1 Trujillonella endophytica
CCTCGCAGCTGAACCGGTCGCAGGTGCGGATCAGGGTGACCATCTCCGACTCCTTCATGGAGCTGAAGGCGATCACCACGTTGCGGACCGCCCCCTCGCGCAGCACCCGCGGCAGCGCCTCGTGCCCGCCGAGCACGGGCAGCGGCAACGGGCCACCGTTCCTCGGCGGATCGGCGTCGAGGAAGCCGATCGGGTGCAGCCCGTACTCCCGGTGCTCCAGCAGGATCTCCGCCACCGTCGTGCCCACCCGGCCGGCGCCGACGACGACCGTTCGGTGCGCCACCCGGCCCTGGGACCGCAGCCTGCGCACGAGCGAGTAGCCGAACACGCGGAACAGGAGCACGAGCACGCCGATCGCCACGGCACTCCAGAGGAACTGCCAGTCGATGATGTAGTCCTGCCACATCGCCCGCGACCAGGCGATCTGCCCCAGCACGGCCAGCGCGCCGGCCACCAGCCACCGGCCGACGAGCTTCGGCAGGTCGTCCAGGAGGGACAGCGACAGGCGGGGCCGGTACAGCCCGCCCAGCCAGTAGCCCAGCACGAGCAGGACGCCGAAGGCGAGCGCCTTCCGTGCGGGGGTGGCGACCTCCAGGTGCCTGCTGACCACCTCGATGATCCCGCCGCCGCCGACGACGGCCAGCGTGTCCAGGCCGAGCAGCAGCGGGGTGACCCCGAGCGCGGTCAGGGGAGTCCACCGGGAGTCCGTCTGCTCCGGGGGAGGCCCGGGGACGGCCGGCGGGGGAGGGAACGGGGCAGCGGGCGGCTGGCCCCCGCGCAGCCGCGTGGGACGCCTCCTGGCGAGGCGGTGGGTGGTGTCGTGCTCGACGGGCTTCATGGGGGGTCCTCGGCGAGGCGCGCCGACGGGGGCGCGGTGGACTGAGCCGGATCGGGGACGCTGGTCCCGGACGGGCGGCACGGAGCGGCCCTGTGCTGTACGGCGGAGCGGGTGCAGATCAGTGCACCGGTCGGTCCACCGCCGGGTCAGTCGGGACGCGCCCCGGGATCGTCGGTCTCACCGACGGCCGCCCCGCTCACCGCGGCGGGGGCGCCGGGGCCCGCAGGGGCCGTCGGGTCGCCGGTGGCCGACGGGAGGACCAGTGGCTGCGGGTCACCCACCGTGCCGAGGGTCGCCGCAGGCGAGGTCGAGCACGGGGCGCCGTCGGCCTGGTACCGGGCGGGGAGGTCGAGCGGCGCCGCCGGCGGTACCGCCGAGGCGAGCAGGGCGGGCAGCGGCGCTCCGGGTGCGGTGGTGGACGGCGCCGGGCTGTCCGAGCCGGGGGCGGCCGACGGGTTCGGCACGGGGGGCGCCTCGCGGGCGGTGGGCGCACCGGACGACGCAGCTCCGGCCACCGGAGCGGGTCGAGGGCGGCAGCCGACCGGGGTGCTCACGGAGGAGCGCGCGGGCAGCGTCGGCCCGACGAAGGTCTTCGGGGCGAGATCGCTCATCAGCGCGGCGCCGGTTCCCGCCGGTGTCGGGTCGGGCACCGGAGTCGACACGAGCGGAGGCGAGGCCGTCAGGGGGACCGCGGGGATGACCCCCGCGACGGCCAGGGGCGTGGGCACGGTGCCCAGGAGGGCGACCGGCGCTGCGGGTACGACCGGGACGACGGGCGTGACCGGGACGGCGGGCGTGACCGGGACGGCGGGCGCGTCCGGGACGGCGGGCGCGTCCGGGACGGCGGGCGTGACCGGGACGGCGGGGACGACGGGGACGACCGGGAGGGCGGGCGCGACGGGCACGACCGGGACGACGGGCGCGACCGGGACGGCAGGCACGACCGGGACGACGGGCGCGACCGGCGTGACCGGGACGGCGGGTACGACCGGGACGGCAGGAACGACCGGGACCGCGGGCCCCGGCAGTGCCGGCGGGGAGACGGGTGCAGGTGGCGCCTCGACGGGCTCCTGCTGGACGGGCTCGCTGTCCACGGGCTGATCGGCGGGCTCACCCCCGGTGCCGGAGGGCGCCACCGGGGAGGGCGCGGGGTCGGGAGTCGAGTCCGCCGGGTCGGGGCCCTCGGGCTCCTCCGCCGGCTCGTCGGCCGGCGGCGAGTGGTCCTGCGCCGCGCCGGTACCGTCCCCGGGCCCCGCGTACGGGTCGGCAGCGGGCCGGTGACCGCCCTCGTCGGCGGAGGACTCCCCGTCGTCGTCCTCGGCGCCCGCGTCGTCTCCCTCGTCGGGCGCGTCCGCGGCCCCCCGGCTCGGGTGGGCCGTCTCCGTGGAGGTGGCCGGGTCGGGGGAGTCGTGTGCCTCCGCCTCCCGGGCGACGGCGACGAGGACCACGAACGAGCCCACGAGGAGGAGGGCGCCGAGGAGCAGCCGCCGGAGCCAGGTCCGGCTGCGCCCGTGCCGCAACCGGGTGCCGCTCGGACAGGACGAGCCGCCGGGCAGCGGCGGGGATGCCGTCCCGGACAGTCCCGCGGCGTCACCGCCGATCAGCACGATGGCTGCTCCTCATGGGCTCCGTTCCGGGCGCGGTGCCGGCTCGGTCCTTCGTCCGTCGAGCCCGACCCTGGGGTGAGAGCGAGCAGCGAGCAACCGGGTCGACCCGCAGTGACCGACGTCCCGGCCTGTGGTGACGGTGTGTGGCCGACCTCCGACAGCCGGTGGGTCGGTGCCCGTCGTCCGCCATCCGGACCGCGCGCTCACCCGTCGGGGTGAGGCATCCCCTCACATCGAGCCGGACCCGCCGACACGGCCCGTGGCCTGGATAGCCTGCGACGGTGACGTGGCTGGTGACCGGGGGAGCCGGATACATAGGAGCGCACATCGTCTCGGCGATGCGCCGGACCGGCGAGGCGGTGGTCGTGCTCGACGACCTGTCCTCGGGCGACCGGGGGCGCATCCCCGACGTGCCGTTCGTGCAGGGCAGCGTCCTCGACGGCGAGCTGGTGTCCCGGACCGTCACCGAGCACGGGGTGCACGGTGTCGTCCACGTCGCGGCCAAGAAGCAGGTCGAGGAGTCGGTGCGTCGCCCGCTCCACTACTACCGCGAGAACGTCGAGGGCCTGCGCACCCTGCTCGAGGCCGCGACCGGAGCGGGTGCCGCCTCGCTCATCTTCTCCTCGAGCGCCGCCGTGTACGGGGCTCCCGACGTCGACGTGGTCCTGGAGGACACGGACTGTCGGCCGGTCAACCCGTACGGCACCACGAAGCTCGTCGGGGAGCGCATGGTGGAGGAGGTCGCCACCGCGACCGGGCTGCGCTACGTCAACCTGCGCTACTTCAACGTCGCCGGGGCGGCCGACCCCGCGCTGACCGACCGGGGCGTGTCCAACCTCGTCCCGATGGTCTTCCAGCGGCTGACGCAGGAGCAGCCCCCGCGCGTGTTCGGCGACGACTACGACACCCCCGACGGGACCTGCATCCGCGACTTCATCCACGTCGGCGACGTCGCCTCGGCCCACGTCGCCGCGGCCCGCGCGCTGGACGACGGGCGGGTCGATGCCCTCACCGCCAACATCGGCCGCGGCGAGGGGGTCTCGGTGCGCGAGATGGTCGCCACCATCCGGGAGGTCACCGGGACGGCGGGCAGCGACTGGGCCGAGCCGGTGATCGAGCCGCGACGTGCGGGCGACCCGGCCCGGGTCGTGGCCTCGGCCGACCGCATCCGCGACGCCCTCGGATGGGAAGCCAGCTACGGGGTCCGGGACATGGTCGAGTCGGCCTGGGCCGGCTGGACGTCCCCGGCGCCGGCCGGCTGACCCGGCACGACCCGGTCAGGAGCGGACGCCGGCTGCCGGGAGGAGATCGTCGAGCAGGACCGCCCAGCGCCGTGCCGCCGCCTCGCCGCTGAACTCGTCCCGGACGTGCGACCGGGCGCGCAGGCCCACCTCACGGCAGCGGGCGGGATCGGCCACCACCTGCCGGACGAGGCCGGCCAGCCGGGCGCCGTCCGCTGCCTCCAGGCTCAGGTCACCGGGCAGGCCGAGCCCCTCGAAGGCGCCGGGGGTCCCGGCGACGGGTAGGCCGTGGGCCATGCCGTCCAGCACCTTCAGCTTCACGCCACCGCCGGCGACCAGCGGGGCGACGAGCAGCCGTCGGCTCAGGGCTGCGTGCAGGTCCTCGGCGTAACCGTGCAGCTCGATCCCCGGGACGTCCAGCTCGGCCCGGACCTCGTCCGGGCAGTGCCCCACGACGTGCAGCACGTGCCGGGGGTCGGCCGGGTCGAGCTGCGGCAGCACGTCGTCCCGGTAGAACCGCAGCGCCTGGAGGTTGGGCAGGTAGTCCAGGCCGCCCAGGAACACCAGCCCGTCCCGTGGCTCGACCGGCTGGTCCGGCACGTGGACGGCGGGCGGCAGCCAGGCGACGTCCCGGCCGGTGCGCTCGGCCAGGAGCGCCGCCTCCGTGCGCGACACCAGGCTCACGGCGTCGGCGGACGCAGTCACCGCCAGCTCGCGGACGGCCAGCCGTCGGGCCTCCCACCCGAGGAGCAGGAGCGCTGCCCTGGCCGCCGGCGCCCGCAGTGCGCCCGGGAGCCGGGCGGCGGCGAAGCCCAGCACCGCGCCAGGATCACTGCGCGCGGTCGTCCGCAGCCGGGCGTAGCGGAAGCTGAGCAGGTCGTCGAGGTCGACGACGACCGGTGCGGCGACGCCCGCCACCGATCCGGACAGCCGCAGCGAGTCGAGGACGACCAGGTCGGCGCCGAGCTCCCCCGCCAGTCGGGTCACCCGCCTGCGTACCGCGCGGTCGACGAACAGTGCCTCGTTGAGCGATCCGCTGCCGGACGCCAGCGCGCGCAGCGCGGACACGGCGACCGACGGCAGCCGCGGCGAGCGCACGTGCACCGTGCGGAAGCGACGCGTCCACGCGTTGTCCCCGGGCGGCCGGGGGGCCACGACGGCGACGGTCACCTCGTGCCCGAGGGCAGCCAGCGCGTCGGCGTGGGTGCGCAGGACGACGATCCGTCCCGTGGCCCGCTGCCCGATGTCCCGGGTCGTCACCAGCAGCACCCGCAGCGGCCGGCCGGGTCCGCTCACCGAGCAGCGCCCGAGCCGGAGGCCAGCCGTTCCACCAGCGCGTCGGCCATCTCCCGCGTGCCCGCGGCACCGGTCGCGCCGGGCGGCAGGAGGTCGTACGTGCGCACCCGGCCCTCTCCCAGCACGTCCCGGACGGCTGCGTCGACCCGGTCGGCCGCCGCGGTCTCGCCCAGGTGACGGAGGAGGAGGGCCCCGGACCGGATCATGCCCAGCGGGTCGGCGCGGTCGGCTCCCGCGTGGCGCGGCGCCGACCCGTGCGCGGCCTCGAACACGGCCACCCCCGGGCCGTGGTTGACGCCGGGCGCGAGGCCGACGCCCCCGGACATGCCGGCCACCAGGTCGGACAGGATGTCGCCGTACTGGTTGGTCGTGACGACCACGTCGACCTCCTCCGGCCGCCGCACGAGCAGCGCGGTGAGGTTGTCCACCAGCACGTCGTCGATCTCCAGATCGGTGTTCTCCGCCGCGAGCTGCCGGCCGACCTCGAGGAACAGCCCGTCGGTCGCCCGCATGACCGTGGCCTTGTGCGCCACGGTGACCCGCCGTCGTCCGTTCTCCCGGGCCCAGGCGACGGCGAACGCGAGGGTGCGGCGGACCGCGGCCTCGGTCGCGGGCTTCAGCGAGACGGCTGCCTCGTCGCTGAGGGCCGCGCCGTGCTCCCGGGCGGCCGCGACGACGGCCCGTGCGCCGGGGCTCCCGGCCGCGAACTCGATGCCGGCGTAGAGGTCCTCGGTCGTCTCCCGGATCACCACGACGTCGAGGTCGGGGAAGTGCGTCGGCACACCCGGGAGGGACCGGGCGGGACGGACCTGGGCGAACACGTCGAGCGCGCGGCGCAGTCCGGTGTTGGGGGAGGGGAAGCCACCGGTCCGGCTGGTGCTGACCGGCCCCTTGAGCGCGGCGCCGGTGCGCCGGACGGAGCGGAGGGTCTCCTCGGGCAGGGCCGACTCCGCACCGGCGTCCAGCGCGGGCTGCCCCAACTGCTGCACGTCCCAGGACACGGCGACACCGGTCGCCTCGATGACGCGGCGGGCCGCGTCGACCACCTCGGGTCCGATCCCGTCCCCGGGGATCGCGGTCACGCTGTGGGGCACCGGGGGAGGCTACTCGAACCCGTTCGGGTGACCGGGTACCCAGCACCGCTCGCGATAGCCTGACCGGGACGGACGCGCCGCCGCGCGTCACGGGGACGGAACAGGGAGGGCGTCGGATGCAGCCTGGGAGTGCGCGGCCGCAGTCGGCCGAGATGACGCCGGGGCCCGGTTTCCGGTACCGGCGCAACACCCGGGTGCCCTCGGGGGACGTCGTGCGCCGGTTGGGCGGATTCCCGGCAGCGGACGTCTCCGACATGATGAACCGGCTGTACACGATGAACCAGTCGATCAAGCCGCTCACCCCGCGGGGGCTGCGGCTGGTGGGCCCCGCCTGCACGATCAAGGTCTTCCCCGGCGACAACCTGATGGTGCACAAGAGCCTGGACCTGGCCAACCCCGGGGACGTGCTGGTCATCGACGCGAGCAGCTCCGTGATGACGGCCGTGATCGGCGACCTGGTCTCGACGAAGGCCAGGCACCGCGGCATCGCCGGTGTCGTCGTGGACGGCCTGGTGCGCGACCTCGACGGCATCCTCGCCCTCGGCGACTTCCCCGTCTTCGCCCGTGGCACGACCCCCCTGGGTCCCCTGCACCGCGGTCCCGGTGAGGTCAACTACCCGGTGAGCGTCGGCGGCATCGTGGTCAACCCCGGGGACGTGATCGTGGGTGACGCCGACGGCGTGGTGGTGGTCCCGCAGGGCAGCGCGGAGTCGCTCGTCGAGCGCCTGGACGCGCGGGCGGCCGGGGCTGCGGGCTACCAGAGCGCCGTCGCCCGGGGTGAGTTCAGCAACGCCTGGGTCGACGACATGCTCACGGGCAACGGCCTGGAGTCGGAGCCGGACCTTGGCTGACGCACCGCCGGTTCCCGCCGTCATCCTCGGCGGGAGCTTCAACTCCCTGTCCGTCGCCCGGGCCCTGGGCCGGCAGGGGATCCCCGTCCACGCGCTCGGCGACGGCGCCGGCGGCTCGCTGGTCCGCCGCTCGCGGTACCTCACCGGCTACGTCGACGTCACCTCGTCGGTCACCGCCGCCGACGAGTGGCTGGCCTGGCTGCGGACCGGGCCGCGCGGCGCCGTCCTGCTGCCCTGCAGCGACGGCGCGCTGGAGTTCCTCGCCCGGTGCCGCCCGGAGCTGGTCGCCATGGGCTACCACCCGGCGGCGGGCGCCGACGACGTCACCCTCGCGATGCTGGACAAGGAGCGGACCTACGAGCTGGCCCGGTCCGTGGGGGTGCCCGCGCCGCGGACCGCCGCCGTCTCGACCCTGGAGGAGCTGCGCGAGGCGGCGGCCGGCCTGGACTACCCGTGCGCGCTCAAGCCCCGGCACTCCCACCTCTTCGCCCGGAAGTTCGACGGCAAGGCCCTCATCGTGCAGGACCTAGAGGAACTCGAGGCCGCCTTCCTCGCGACGAGCGAGCACGGCCTGGAGATGATCCTCACCGAGATCGTCCCGGGCGACGACAGCCGCTACTGCTCCTACTACAGCTACATCGACGACGACGGGACGCCGCTGTTCCACTTCACCAAGCGGAAGCCGCGGCAGAACCCCCCGGGGTTCGGGCTGGGGACGTTCCACGTCACCGACTGGGTGCCCGACGCCGCCGAGCTCGGGCTGCGGTTCTTCACCGGTATCGGGCTGCGCGGCGTGGGCAACGTGGAGTTCAAGCGGGACAGCCGGGACGGCCAGCTGAAGATCATCGAGTGCAACCCGCGGTTCACGGCAGCCGACAAGCTCGTCCAGCGCGCCGGCATCGACATGGCCACGATCTCCTACCGCCGCGCCCTCGGGCTGCCGGTGCAGGCCCCGTCCTCCTTCCGCAGCGGCGTGACGCAGTGGCACCCGCTCGAGGACTGGGCGGCGTTCCGCGCCTACCGGGTGCTCGGTCAGTTGAGCACCGCGGCGTGGCTGAGCTCGCTGGCCCGCGGGCCCGGCCTCCCCATGTTCGACCGTCGTGACCTGCGGCCCAGCGCCGTCGTCGCGGCGGCGTTCGCCCGTCGCACGCTGGCGTTCGGAACCCGCCGGGTCAGGTCGCTGATCGGGCGCGGGTAGCCGGACCCGCCAGGAATCCCGCCGCGGGGCTGTCCAGGGCGACGTAGAAGATGTTCTGGCTGTGCCCCCGCAGCGGGACGAGCTCCCGCGCGCGGGGGTCGAAGCGGTAGGGCCGATAACCCCAGGGCGCCAGGTAGGCCGACGCCGCCTCGACGTCGGACGGCGTCTCCACGAGGAGTGCCGGGCGGGATCGGGCGATGGTCCGCTCGAGCCCCCGGAGCACGTTGAGCTCGAACCCCTCGACGTCGATCTTGATGATGGTCGGCTCGAGGTCGAGGTCGTCCAGGGGGATGGCCGGGACCTCCATCGCCGAGAACTCGAACTCCGGTGCCTTCCCCGGACCCAGGTACTCCTGCGCCCACCACGCCAGGTCCGTCCGGCGCTGCTCCAGCGCCTCGTCGAGCACCGAGGCATAGCCCGTCAGGGCGACACCCCGGTAGAGGGGGATGTTCAGCCGGAGATCGCCGGCGCGGTCGCCCGCGGCCACGATGCGGTAGTCGAAATCCCGGAGCACCTTGGTGAGGAGGTGCAGATCCCGTTCGTGATACGGATTGGCCTCCACCGACAGGATGGGCATGCGCCGATTGGCGATGCGAAATGACAGTGCGGACATCCCCGAATTGGCGCCGACATCGAGGAACAGTCCGACCGGAGGGCTGGTGGCGAAGGCCGCGAAGTCGCGTTCGTGTGGGCGACGCGCCAGGAAGCGCATCATGATCACCGCGCGTCGCGCTGAGTGATACGCGCGAGGCCAGCGCATCAGGCCCACGGCGATCCGCTTGCGCAAGGACGTCACGCGGTCATCTTGGTGACGGCGCGACCGTCCTGTCGAGGAAGGGGAATCGTGGAGGTCCCACGGTGGGGCGACTGCTGGCCACGTGATCGAGTCACCATCCTCCACGCCGTCCTCACGCAGGGCGAGCGGAGACGTCGAAACGGCCGGCGTCGGCCACCCCGGCTCCCCGTGCCCCCGGCCCGCCGCAGGGAGAGTGCCCGCACCGGCGGTGTGAACGTCGGCTTGGCCGCTCGGGGCTCGAAGTCCATACTCGCGCGATGGGATTCCGGAGCGCCCTGACCGGGCCCGCGCGACGATTCGCGAACGTCGGCCGACGTCGGGCCCTCCAGCCGATCCTTCGTCGCCAGCGGGCGATACTGCAGACCAATCAGGTGCAACTGACGCTCGAATACCGCGCCCTCGCCGCCGGTCGAGGGGCGCTGCCGACCTATCGGGACGTGGGATTCGGCGTCTTCTGCGACAGCGACGAGGACGGCATCCTGCTGTTCCTCACGACGCTCGTGGGATCGGGGAGCAGGCGGCTCATCGACCTCGGTTTCGCCACGGTCGAGGCCAGCAACAGCGCCAATCTGGTCGTGCACCACGGCTGGACGGGGTTGCTGGTCGACGCCGACGGTTCGGCCATCGGGCGGGCGCAGGCCGAGTTCCGGGCCCTGGGCGCCTACCCCCCTCGGATGGTGAGCGCGTGGCTGACCGCGGAGAGCGTCGACGACCTCCTCGGCGAGCACGCCCCCGACGGCGAGATCGACGTGCTCTCCATCGACATCGACGGGAACGACTACTGGGTCTGGCAGGCCATCGAGGTCGTCCGGCCCCGGATCGTCGTGATCGAGTACCAGGACATCATCGGTCCCGGTCCGTCCATCACGATCCCCTACGACCCGGAGTTCTCCCTCGATCGGTTCCCGGTCAACGCGGAGCACAACAACTACGTGGGAGCGTCGCTGAGGGCGATGACCACACTCGCCGCGCGGAAGGGCTACCACCTGGTGGCCACCAACAGCCTGGGGTTCAACGCCTTCTTCCTCCGCGACGACCTGGCGACGCCGCTCATCCCGGAGATCGCCGTGGAGGACGGCTTCCCGCACCCGTGGAACGACTACGGGATCCGTGAACGCTGGCCGCTCGTCGCGGACATGCCGTGGCAGGAGGTCTGACGAGTTCCTGGCCCGTCGGGACGCGTCAGTCGACGGACTCTCTCGCCAGGGGGGCGAGCGGGCGAGGGACGTCGCGAGCCGGGCGCTCGCGGAGCAGGGCGGCCAGGACCGTCTCCGCCACCGGCTGGGCGCGCGCCGGATCGCTCACCTGGTAGTGGTAGGACAGGCCCGGGGTGCTGTTGACCTCGATCAGTCCCGCACCGGGCCAGGCCGTCCCGTGCTCCGGGCGCGGTGTCGTGAGCTCCACGCTGGCCCACCGCAGGCCGAGCGCCCGGGTCGCGCGGATCGCGTCGGCGACCAGGGCCGGGGTGGGGTCCTCGGCCTCGCACTGGGCGGAGGAGCCCGCGTTGGTCGCCCGCGCGACGGCGACCTGCTGCCCCGCGGCCGGCACGGAGGCCGGTGACAGCCCCTGCCTGCGCAGCGTGAGGCAGGCGTCCACGTGCAGGTTGAGCAGCCAGAGCCCGTCCCGGCCGCCGTGGGCCAGGCGTCGTCTGTTCTCCGCGAGGAGCAGGTCGGTCACGGTCGACCGGCCGTCCCCCAGCACCGTCGGAGGAGTCCGGTGCACCGCGCCCACGACCGCGCCGTCCAGCACGAGGAGGCGGTGCTCGCCTCCCTCCAGCTGCCGCTCGATGACCAGCTCGGGGCAGAACCGGAACGCGTGGAGAGCAGCGCGCGTGAACTCCTCGACGGTCCGCACCTCGCACGTGACGCCGGCGCCGGCGCCGGTGTTGTAGGCCGGCTTGACCACGCAGCACCCGTGCGTGCGGAGGAACTCGAGCGCCGGGTGGGGAGCGCCCGGCGTGAAGGCCAGGCTGTCGGTGACGGGCAGGCCGACGCCGGCCAGCCGCGCCGACGTGGCAGTGCGGTCTCCGGCCAGTTCCAGGACCACGGGGCTGTCGAGCTCGACCAGGGTCTCCCGGACCAGGGTGGTCACCGAGCCCCGCGAGATCTCCAGGAAGCCCGAGGTCGTCTCCGTCACCCGGGCCCCGTTCCCGGCCGCGGCCGAGTTCCAGATCTCGCGGTACACCGCCGCGCGGGCGGCCGCCAGCTGGTCGCCGGCACGCAGGACCTGCCGGCGCACCCGTTGCAGGTCGCGCTGCGATGCCATCCCGCGGACGGCGGCCGCCGGCGCCGCCAGCCGGGCGGGGCGTCCGCCCCGTTCGGCCAGCCGGAGGAGGCGGGCGGCGACCCCGGCCCTCACGTGCCCGCCTTCGAGCGGCGCATCGACGCCGCGAGCACGGCCAGGTCCCGGAGAGCGGGACGGCAGAACAGGAACAGCACGACCGCTGCCCCCAGCACGCCGGCCGGGACGGCCACCGCGAGGGTCGCGGCGCCCGGGGGGATCAGCAGGACAGGGGGGAGCGCACCGGCCGCCGCACCGACGGCGGCGATCGCGCCGGGGGCCATGGTGTGCAGGGACGTCCGTGCCGAGAGGTTGAGCAGCCGGTTCGCCGCCGCCAGTCGCACGGCGGTGAAGGCGACGCTCATGCCGAAGAGCGTGGCCGCCATGGGGAGGAGACCGTGCGGAGCGGCGAGCGCCAGGCCGATGATCTTGATGATCACCATGGGCACGAGCAGCCTGATGAGCAGCCCCGGCCGGCCCACCGCTGGGAACACGTCACCCGAGGCGTAGCCGATCGACGACGCGGCCATCGACAGGGCCACGAACAGCATCGGCTCGGCGGCGTCCTCCCACCTCCAGCCGAGGAGGGTGACGGTGACCGACTTCGAGACGATCGCCATCCCGACGCCGGTGGGGAACGCGAACAGCGTGATCAGTTGCAGGGCGCGGGTCACCACGGCACCCAGGTCGCGGGCGTCGCTGGACCGCGTCCGGGAGTAGATGGAGAAGGCCACGCTGGAGAAGATCCAGTAGACGTTGGCCAGCACGATCTCGGGCACGCGGTAGGCGAGGGTGTAGATGCCCAGCTCGTAGGTGCCCAGCTGTGAGCCGACGATGTAGTAGTCGGCGTTCTCGAGCACCGCCCCGAGGATCTTCACCGTCAGCACGGCGCTGCCGAACCCCAGTAGCGTCCGGGCCACCGCCCGGTCCAGTCGGAAGGTGGGCAGGAAGCGCGCTGCCCACCACGTGAGGAGCACCCCGACGGCCTCGCTGGCGAGGATGCCGATGACCAGCGCCCACGGGCCGGCTCCGGCGACGGCGAGCGGCACGGACACCAGACCCCGGCACACGGCGCGGGTGATCTCGATCAGTGCGCGCTTCCGGAAGGCGAGGTCACGGCGCAGCACGGCGTCGGGTACCTGCATCAGCCCACGGAGCAGGAAGTACAGGAACAGGACCCGCAGCAGGTTGGTGTCGTCGACGTCGAAGGCCTCGGCGACCACGGGCGCGGCGAGGACGCCGACGGTCGTGCACACCGCGGCGATGCCGAGGTTCAGCGTGAACGCCGTCTGCACCCGCGCGGAGATCCCGCGCTCCTGCTCGTAGATCAGTGCCGACCCGACGCCCAGGTCGAGGGCCACCTCGAGGAAGGCGACGATCGCCAGCCCCACGGCGACCACGCCGAAGTCCTCGGGGACGAGCAGGCGGGCCATGACGAGCGTGACGACGAAGACGAGCAGCTTGCTCGCCGTGAACGAGACGGCCGACCAGAAGAAGCTCGAGCCCGCCGATCGTGCGTCGATCCCCGAGCGGGTGTCGGCGGTCTCGGGAGCGACGCCGGCCGCGGGGTCGCCGAGCGTGGCAGGCGACGGTGCGCCGTGTCCTGGTCCGCTCATGGGGGTCTCGCAGTTCCGTCTCGGCGCTGGGTGTCGTGCCAGGGTCGCGGACGGCCACGTCCGGGTTCGGCTCACGGCCGTTGTACCAGAGTGAGCCGTTGTCCCGGCTCGTGCGAACCGTGAGACCTCCTCCCGTCGAGGGGACGCCGGAGGGCATTCACCCAGGTGGGGGACGGCGCGGGGGTCATGTGCGTCACAGCCCAGGGGCGGGCAGAGCGCTCAGGCCCCTCGTTTTACGAGATCCGTGCGTACCGGATTACTTTCCGTGACGACACGGCGCCCTCGGGAGACGGCGTCCGCCGTGCTCTTCCGCTGGCGGGATCCGACATCGACCCACGAAGCTGTCCAGACCATTACTCTCCGCAGTGGCAGATCCCGCCGGGTGGCACTGCACGGATGCACGCCGCGGGCCGGCCCCCGAATCGACGAGGAGGAGAGTGTCCTGAGCGTGCACGATCAGATCGCCGTCCGATCGGACGACATCGCGGTCCTCGCATCGGCCACCTCCCCGCTCGAGCACCCCCTCGCGGCCCCGCCGACCGGTGAGGCCCGCACGGCCTGGCTCACGAGGTGGGGGATCTGGCCCCTCCTCGCCGCTGCCGACCTCGCTGCGGTCGCCGTCGGCGTCCTGGGCCTCGAGGGAATCGGCCGGATCGTCGGCGTCGACAGCCCGGCGCGGAAGATCGCGGCGTTCGGCGCCGTGCTGCTCGTGCTGCTCTGGTTCGCCGGCCTCTACCGGTCCCGGCTCTCGCTCTCCGTCCTCGACGACCTGCCGGCCATCCTCGGCCGCTGGCTAGCCGCGGTCGCCCTGTCGGTGCTGGGGCAGGTCCTCTGGTCCCGCGCCGTCTGGCAGAACTACGTCATCGACTGGCAGTTCCTCTGGGGCGCGCTGGCGGCGTGCGTCGCCATGGTGACCCTGCGGGCCGTGGGTTACATGCTGGTGCGCAGGCTGCGCACACGGGGCACGGTCGCCCACCGCGCCCTGATCCTCGGCGCCGGCCGAGTGGGGCACCAGGTGGCCGACATCCTGACCGCTCACCCGGAGTACGGGCTGCGGCCGGTCGGCTTCGTCGACTCCGACCCGTTCGTGTCCGGCGGCGATGCCGCGCTCCCGGTCGTCGGCAGTGCGCGGGCGCTGAGCGAGCTCCTGGTCCGTCACCAGGTGGGTGCGGTCGTGGTGGCCTTCTCCTCCCTCAAGGAGTCGGACATGGTCGGGGTCATCCGCGCCTGCGACCGCCAGCGGTGCGAGC
>NZ_JABGCI010000207.1 GCF_019799905.1 Trujillonella endophytica
TTACTATTACTCTATTGAGTGCAACGAAATCTTTCATAATTGGATTTCGAGTTAGCAACTTCTATTTTTTTCGTTCCTTTCTTCTTCGCTTCGGATCGAAAAAATAGAAGAGTTGAGTGAATCAAAAACCCAAAGGAGGTTCATGGCCAAGAGTAAAGATGTCCGAGTAACGGTTATTTTGGAATGTACCAGTTGTGTCCGAAACGGTGTTAATAAAGAATCAACGGGCATTTCCAGATATATTACTCAAAAGAATCGACACAATACGCCTAGTCGATTGGAATTGAGAAAATTCTGTCCCTATTGTTACAAACATACGATTCATGGGGAAATAAAGAAATAGATCGAACCGAGCGCCTGGGTGTCACCCTTCCAAGGAACGGTAAAAATGACATATTATATATATAACATATATTTAAATATAATAAATATAAACAAACCATATATAAACAAACCAAATCCTATTTCTTAATTCTAATTCATTTTTGATCCGACCGAAATAGGATTTTCGGGATAAGGAATAAACAAACACAAACCATGGATAAATCCAAGCGACCTTTTCTTAAATCCAAGCAATCTTTTCGTAGGCGTTTGCCCCCGATCCAATCGGGGG
>NZ_JABGCI010000208.1 GCF_019799905.1 Trujillonella endophytica
GCAATTGGAATGATATTAACTCCTATTTATTCATTATCTACGTCACGCCAGATGTTCTATGGATACAAGCTATTTAATCCTCCAAACTCTTATTTTTTTGATTCTGGACCGCGAGAGTTATTTGTTTCGATCTCGATCTTTCTACCCGTAATAGGTATTGGTATTTATCCGGATTTCGTTCTCTCACTATCGGTTGACAAGGTCGAAACTATTCTATCTAATTATTTTTATAGATAGTTTTTCATGAATAAAACAAAAAATAAAAAATAACTCCTATACTTTTTAAAATCGTTCGTTGTACAATGACAAAAAGAAGTCTTTTTTTTGTTTCAGTTAAGTAAAAGTAAAAAAAAAAATGAATTGGAATTGTAACCAGATATG
Organism: Trujillonella endophytica; assembly: GCF_019799905.1. Taxonomy (GTDB): domain Bacteria; phylum Actinomycetota; class Actinomycetes; order Mycobacteriales; family Geodermatophilaceae; genus Trujillonella; species Trujillonella endophyticus_A. The sequence goes on from NZ_JABGCI010000208.1 coordinate 382, forward strand.
TTTAGCGTTTGTGAGAACCATTTGAATCACTACTTGATTCAAATGGTTCTCGCCGGCTTACACGAAGTTTTCTTATATCACGAAGTTTTCTTATATATATATACATATACGCCGTTTTATGTGTGTATTCGTCAGGCCCTTTCTTCAATTCAATTAGATGTTAATGTAAATGAACCATAACTATGTAGCCCTAGTCCTAATAGATTGACCCCAAAATAGCATATCCAAATT
>NZ_JABGCI010000209.1 GCF_019799905.1 Trujillonella endophytica
ACTAAAGCCAATCACCATAGTATCGTATACTAGTCTTCGTAAGACAAGGCTTTTAACACACACGGGTGTTAAGGCAAAGTAGATTCATGCAAAACCCTTTTTGCATATTATTATTTTCAATAATAGTATTAAAACTAAAATTCGCTGCCAACTCTGATGTCCTAGTAAATGAGACCTATGCTTTCAAAAGAAAACAATGTGTACTAGACATTCTATTAGGCAATTTGTAAATGGCTAACCATATAATTTCTTTATATACAAGTATCTCATTCTTAAACTCCCTTTAAGAACATACTTGTTTCTATTCTGAATCACTATTCTGAATCTATCATCAATATCTGCTAACAACTGTTTGCAGCATTTTTGTGATATTGATGTGAGTACATACTTTATAATTATATGAGTCTGATATTTCTCAAATATACTGCTCACATAATAATCCTTTCAAAAACCATTTTTGAAGAGATTTGAATTCCTATAACGATTATGGAATTCTTAATACTACTTTAGTATTTAAAGTATGTGCTTATAAAGAAAAAGATTTGATGACTTTACTGCTCCCACTAGTCCTTTTTAAAAACAAGGTAATTTATGTATTAAACCCTTTAATTA
>NZ_JABGCI010000210.1 GCF_019799905.1 Trujillonella endophytica
CCAGATATTCAAGGAATATTTGTACGTTCTGTTCTAGATCAAACAGAGTAATTGAAGCCTCATTCGTATTATGGATAAGCTAAATAAATATACTAAATAATAAATAAAAAAATAAATAAATTCAATTAGGGATTCATTAAGATTCTCAAATTTGGAAGATACTTATTTCGGATGAGCCGAACCAACTAAAAGAGTTCTGCATCATGAACTTTGTACCGCGCACATCATTTAGACGGACTCTAGAAAGTCACGTAGGAGGGAATGAAGAAATAGAATATGAAAGAAAACACAAAGAAATGAAAGGGGATCAAATCCTATTTGTACTGTATCTGAGATGAATCTTGTCTATTCCCATCCTTCAACTCCTCTAGACTAGACCTTTGGATCTTTCAACCAACTAATTTAACCTTTCGAATATGTATGAAGTATTAACATTCTTTTTGAACGAGAGGAGACAGAGTATGAACAAATAAAAAAGAAAAGGAAACAAAATCTTTTTTTATATACTTTATAGATTCTTTACTCATCTATAAAAAAAAGAGGGGTATATCTCCGGATATCTAGATGGATAAGTATGTATCATGACCTAGACTATTAATGAATATGTATGTT
>NZ_JABGCI010000211.1 GCF_019799905.1 Trujillonella endophytica
GCAGCCGAAACCACTTTCAAAACTTGCTCTTGAGTTTAATTAATACGCTGATAAGCTAAACTTAAGTTGCACAGAGATTTCTCTCTGAAAAGTAATAGAAAACCACTAATAAAGTTTTTACACTTTACCATTGTAGTATCTACACTTCCTAACCTATAGCACTCTTTGAGTTTCCTCGAACCAGCTTCCGCCAAACATAGCTTGTGTATTTCAACAAACAAGTTTAGCATCAGTGGCTTGAGTGGAGGTTACCGTTGTAAAGAATCACAGTTTATAAATAAACCGGCTATCTAACAAGGCATTCCCCCGAGTTTGAATTCTTTAGTTTTGATTGCTATTAGCTAGTAATCCACTAAATCCTTCGTTGCTTACTCATAAGTAATTTCTTACTTAGAATAAGACTGTTCAGGCTAGACTTAGACCGAAGTCATAGAGTCTTTGCCCATGTCGACATGCTGTTTTGGAACTAGGTTATCTCTTGCGAGCACCCAGTGACCCATTCCACCATTCGACGAGGCCTTTTGAAATAGAAATATAAGCATTACTCGAGTTTGTTTCCAAACTCTTTCAACTTTTTTTTCTTTCTCATGTAGTTCCTTTTCGCTGGTTTA
>NZ_JABGCI010000212.1 GCF_019799905.1 Trujillonella endophytica
TATACATCCTTTTCAATACATACTAATCTAATATTATTTTCAATACACAATCTTTTTATAATACACAATCCCTTTCTTATGCACACCTAATAATTCCTAATAATACATTTTAACACATTTAATATATTTTATCCCTTAACATATATTTTATCCCTTAACATATATTTTATTCCTTAACATAAATTTTAATACCTTTAATACATTTTTATACGTTTAATTCATTTAATTCATTTAATTCATTTTTTTACTCCACATACATTTCTCTATACAATTTATTAGTCTCATACATCACATCTTTGAATAATTAACAATATTTGAATTATATTTGAATAATCTTTGAATAATCTACAATACATTACACATCAATTTTAAACAATACATATAATTTTATACATACAATATTTATTATACAATTTTTACACAATTAACTATACTATTTTTATACAATTAACTGAACTTATCAGGATATACTAATATTATTGAACTTTATTTATCTCTTAAAAAAAACACGTTCTTTCCCTTCCAATAACGCTTCGCTACCAAATCCTATTTAATTTTTTCATTTCTTTATTTTTTATTTCATTTATAATTATTACTTACTGAACACTTCA
>NZ_JABGCI010000213.1 GCF_019799905.1 Trujillonella endophytica
CGATTTGTAACGGGGCCGAAATTCGCCTCCAAAACGGTCCGTAACGGCCGTTATATTGAATGTAACGGCCGGACCGTTATAACGGCCGTTATATTCAATATAACGGCCGTTATAACGTTGCTGCGTTGTTTTTCTTATTTTTCTTTTTTATTTTTATTTTTTTGAGTTCTTTTCAAGATTCAACATCAAAATAACTTAGAGATGGTTGATATGTGTTAGATCTATACTTTTGGAGCAAAAAAATTCAAGTTTTAACACTTTTTTTAATATTTTTTATTTTTTCATTATTTAAATCCGAATTATTTTAGTTTTTCTTTTTCAAGATTGTGAAATAAATGAACCAAAGGCTTTATATTGAATTAGATATGATGTTAGTCATGTTACTCACTAATTTTTCCTTAGATCTAGTGTTTTATGGTGTAGATCTAGAATTATTTTATTTTTTTTTTGAAAATTTGGGGCTTTTCTAGATATCATTTACATTTTTTTTCAAATTAGTGTTCAAATGCATTTATAATGTGTTAGTTTAAAATAGATCTACACTTTTGGATCAAAAAAGTGTGAATTTTAGCACTTTTTGTAATTTTTTTTATTTTTATATTATCTAAAT
>NZ_JABGCI010000214.1 GCF_019799905.1 Trujillonella endophytica
TATGCTAGTAGGCGCGGAGCATCGCTACTCCCCAGTTAAAAAAGAATGCCTTGCAGTGATGTTCGCCATACAAAAGCTACGTCACTATCTGCTTTCTAACACTGTTTACCTGGTCTCGAGGATCAACCTCTTGAAGGTCCTTGTCACGAAAGCAGGTTCTCTCAATGCAAGACTGGCAAAGTGGTCCATCCTTCTATCACAATTTGATATTAGGTATATACCACAAAAAGCAATCAAGGGCCAAGCTTTAGCAGACTTTCTCGCAGAGCATCCGTTGCCTGAAAACTCTCCACTTAGAGACGATCTCCCAGATGAATCTGTCTACAACGTGGAGGCTTTCTCACCAAATGCTGCCTGGGAAATGTACTTTGACGGTGCAACCAGGACAAATGAAAAAAGAAAGCTGATCTCGGGAGTTGGCATCCTCTTTGTTAGCCCCGACAAATATATGATTCCACACGCCTTCTCGCTACTGGAACCATGCACAAACAATGCAGCTGAATACCAAGCTCTGATCCTAGGATTGGAACTCGCCATCGAATCTGGCATTACCATACTGGAAGTCTTCGGAGACTCTCAACTGATCGTCAACCAGATGAATCAGAAATTT
>NZ_JABGCI010000215.1 GCF_019799905.1 Trujillonella endophytica
AGGGGCTAAATTTTTAATTTGGCCCCCACCCCCATGGGGGTAGGGGCTAACCAGGAGGAGAGTCCCTCACGGCACAGCTATAGGAGCTTCGCCAAGCCCATGAAGAAACCCCTTGGGTTACTAGGGTTTTTAACTGGATTTCCAACAATCCGGAGGGCGAGTCCCTTACCTAAACGTTATAAATTTTAATTTTTTATATATTATATATCCGGAAGAATTGTCCTCCCTCCCCCTTCAGGGGAGGGGTTGAACCCCTGGGACAAATCTTATACTTAAATATAGGTAGGATTTTATTCCTATTAAAGTAAACTATAATTAATTGCCTCAATTAATACCTTTTTACTTTGTAAACCAACTTACATACGGTTTTGTATTACTAGTTATCTTACTAGTATTATTTGCACAATTCTTTTTACCTAGAATTGTAAAATTATATATTTCTAGATTATTTATTACTAAATTATAATATATAATATATCTTTCATATATTATCTTAATAAATTCTGTAATTATTTTACCCGCGCGAGCAAGTTTACCGCGGGAGGTCTAATATATATAGTAAAAAATAGTGTATATCACTTACGATATAAAATAATAATATTTTAATA
>NZ_JABGCI010000023.1 GCF_019799905.1 Trujillonella endophytica
TGAAGGCGTCGGTGGTCTCGTAGAAGTGGTTGTCGGCGTCGAACACCGGGAAGTCGAGTCGTCGGGACACGGTCGTCTCCTGAGCAGTCGGGGATGGGTGAGTGCTTGCGATGAGTCGTGCATCGACGGCGACGTGCAGCGCAGGCCGCTCTGTGAGTCGTCGCGCGCCCAGGGCTCAGGCGGCGGGCACCAGGGGGAAGTGGCAGGCGACGTACTGGCCGGTGGTGGCCTGCCGCAGTTGCGGTTCTTCCTCGGCGCACTTGTCCTGGGCGAGTGGGCATCGGGTGCGGAATCGGCAGCCGCTGGGTGGGTTGAGCGGGGAGGGGATGTCCCCGGCCAGCGCGGGTCCGGCGAAGCCGCCCTCGACCTCGCCGCGGGGCACGGAGTCCAGCAGGGCGCGGGTGTAGGGGTGGGCCGGGGTGGCGTAGAGGGGCTCGGGTTCGCCGATCTCGGCGACCGTGCCCAGGTACATGACCATGACCCGGTCGCTGATGGTCTTGACCACGCCGAGGTCGTGGGCGATGAAAACGACGGTGAGGTCGAATTGCTTCTTGATGTCCTCGAGCAGGTTCAGGATCTGAGCCTGGACGGAGACGTCGAGAGCGGAGACGGCTTCGTCGCAGACGATCAGTTCGGGATCGACGGCCAGCGCGCGGGCGATGGCCACCCGTTGAGCCTGTCCGCCGGACAGTTGCCGCGGCAGCCGGTCGGCGAACCGGTCGTAGTCCAGCCCGACGCTGTCCAGCACGACGCGGGCCCGCTCGTCGCGGTCGGCCTTGCTGGCGCCGGCGGCCTTGAGCCCCTCGACGACGAGCTCGCGGACCGGGCGGCGCGGGTTCAGCGACCCGACCGGGTCCTGGAAGATCATCTGCATCCGGCGGCGGAGCCCGATGAGCTGCTTGGAGTCGGCGTCGGTGACGTCGGTGTCGGCGAAGCGGACCTTCCCGCCGCTGACCTCACCGAGGCGCAGCACCGCCCGCCCGGCGGTGGACTTGCCGCAGCCGGATTCCCCGACCACGCCGAGGGTCTCGCCGCGGACGACGTCGAAGCTGATCCCCGACACCGCCTGCACCACCCCGCCGCCGGCCGTGAACCGTACGTGCAGGTCCTCCACGGACAGCAGCGGCTGGTCGGCCGGCCGCAGGTGGGCGGTGCCGCTACCGGCCATCGGTGCTGACTCCTCTCAGTGCCGGTGCCGGTGTCGACGCCGGGTGCTCGCAGGCGTGCCGGTGCTCTGCGCCGCTGGATCCGGTGTCGCGCCACCGTTGGCCCGGCTGCGTGCACTCGCCGTCGGCCTGGGTGCAGCGGGGGGCGAACCGGCAGCCCTCCGGCGGGTCCATGGCGCTGGGCAACCCACCGGCGATCACCTCCAACCGGGAATGCCGAGCCGCCGTGAGCGACGGGGTGGCCTGCAGCAGCCGCTCGGTGTAGCGGTGCCGCGGTGACCCGAACACCGCCTTGGTCGCGCCGGCCTCGACCACCTGCCCGGCGTACATCACCGCCACCCGGTCGGTCCGCCCCGCCACCACCCCGAGGTCGTGGCTGATCAGCAGCAGCGACATGCCGTGCGTCTGCCGCAGCCGCTCCAGCAGGTCGAGGATCTGCCGCTGGATGGTCACGTCCAGGGCGGTGGTCGGCTCGTCGGCGATCAGCAGGTCCGGTTCGCACGACAGCGCGACCGCGATCATCACCCGCTGCCGCATGCCGCCCGACATCTGGCCCGGGTAGTTGCCCAGTCGCCGCTCGGGATCGGGCACACCGACCTCGTTGAGCAACCGCACCGCACGGGTGCGCGCCTCGGACCGGGAGACGCCCAGGTGCTTGCGCATGCCCTCGGTCAGCTGTCGCTCGACCTTGACCACCGGGTTCAGCGATCGGGACGGGTCCTGGAAGATCATCGATATCCGCCGGCCCCACAGCTCTTCCCGCTGCGCCGTGGGCAGGGTCAGCAGCTCCCGGCCGTCGAACTGCACCGACCCCGACCGCACCACCTTCGGCGGCAACAGCCCCATGATCGACCGGGCCAGCACGGACTTCCCCGACCCCGACTCCCCGACGATCCCCAGCGCCTCACCGCGGCCCACGGCCACCGAGACGTCGTCGACGGCCTTCACCACACCCCCCACCGTCGGGATGTAGGTGTGCAGGTGCTCGACCTCCAGCAGCGGGGCCGCCGGCTCCGCCGCCAGCGCCGCCGTCACTCCGACACCCAGAAGGTGTCGGCTCGCATGGCGCCGTGGGAGTAGAAGGTGGCGCCCTGCAACCGGTCGTTGCTCAAGAAGGCGGCGTCCAGGTCGGAGTAGCTGATCGAGGGCACGAGCTCGGCGTAGGTGGCGGCGAAGTCCTGGTAGGCCTGGGTGCGCGCCGCCGCGTCGGTGGCGGTGGTCATGGCCACCAGGGCGGCGTCCAGCTCCGGGTCGCTGATCCCGGAAGCGTTGCTCCGGGACGTGCTGAAGTACGTCTGGTACAGGCTCAGCGGGTCCACGCTGAGCCCACCGGCGATGACCTGGTAGGTCTGCTGCCCCCGCGTGGTGTTCCAGGCCGTCTGATCCAGCACCTCGAGCTCGACGGAGATGTTCTCGTACTGCTGGAGCTGGGCGAGGATCGCCTCGTTCGTCCGCCGGTTCTCCGTGGTGCTGACCGCGGTCAGGGTGAACTCCACGGGCTTGCCCTCGTCGGCCAGCTCGTCGAACAGCTCCTGCGCGGCCTCGGGGTCGTACCCGAGCAGCTCGGCGTCCCCGTTGAGGTCCTCGCTGGACGGGAAGACCGTCGTCGGGACGTCGGCCTCACCGGCGAACGCGGCGGCGTCGACGGCCTCGAGGTCGATCGCCTGGGCGAACGCCTGCCGTGCCCGGACGTCGTCGAAGGGCGCGACGCGGGTGTTCAGCGTCAAGGAGATGAGGTCGCCGGACTCATCCTCGGTGACGCTCAGGCCCTGGTCCTCGGCCTGGACGCGGATGTCCTGGGCGCTGCTCGTGGCGCCGTCGGCGCCGCCGCTCGTCACCGTGGACAGCCGCTGGATCCCGTCGGGGTTGGCGACCAGGGTGAGCCGGTCGAGGTAGGGCCGCGGGTCGTCCCAGTAGCTGTCGTTGCGGACGAGGACCATCTCGCCCTGCCGTTGCCAGGACTCCAGCGTGAACGGCCCGGCACCGATGGGGTTCTGGTCGAAGGCCTGCTGTCCGGCCTGCAGGGCCTCAGGAGAGGCGATCCAGTTCAGCGGCAGCCGGGCGATGCTGTACCAGAACACCGCGACCGGACGGACGAGGGTGAAGTTCAGGGTCTGCCCGTCCGCCGTCATGCTGGAGACGAGGTTGGAGTACGCCGCGGTCGCCGGCGCCAGCGCCGGGTCCTTCAGCCGCTCCCAGTTGAACTGCACGGCGGCGGCGTCCAGCGGCGTCCCGTCGGAGAAGGTGAGCCCGTCCCGGAGGGTGAGCGTCCAGGTGGTGCCGCCGTCGGTGGTCTCCAGGCTCTCGGCCAGCCCGTACTCGACCTCGCCGAGGTCGCCGGACCCGGGGGCGACGACGATCAGCTGCCCGTAGAGGGCGTTGCCGACCAGGGTGTTGACGGCGATGTTGTTGCTGATGAACGCCGGGTCCAGGCTGCGGGGCTCGGCGTTCTGGATGATCGTCGCCTCGCCGCCGACCTGGGGCTCACCGGCATCGGCGCCTGGACCGCCACCGGAGCCGCCGGAATCGTCGGACCCGCAGGCCGCGAGCATCGCCGCGGCGAGGGCGATCACGCCGACCCGGATGGAGAACCTTCTGCTCATGTCCGCTGTCTCTTCTCGTTGAGGTGTCCGTGCAATCGGTGGAACGGGAATCGGTGGGACCGAACGCGCGGTGGTCAGTCCTGGACGGTGCGGTCGAACCGGGCGCGGGCGTGGTCACCGATCTGGTTGAGCGCGAAGATGGTGAGGAAGATCGCCGCGGCGGGGATGAGGATCAGCTGCGGGTCGGCGCGCAGGAAGTCCTTGCCGTCGGCGATCATCCCGCCCCAGCTGGGTGTCGGGGACGGCAGACCGAGGCCGAGGAAGCTCAGCGAACCCTCGGCGACGATGAGGGCGGCCACGACCGTGGGCAGGAACGCCAGCACGGTCGGCACCACGTTGGGCAGCACCTCGCCGAAGGCGATCCGCAGCCGGCCGAAGCCCATGTTCCGGGCGGCCAGCACGAAGTCCCGCGAGGCCCAGTTCAGCGTCTGCGCCCGGGCGATCCGCACGAAGCTGGGAATGACCAGCGTGGTCAGGCCCAGCAGCAGGGTGGTGAACGACGGCCGTAGGATCGACGAGATCGCCAGCAGCAGCACCAGCGGCGGGAAGGCCAGCAGCGCGTCGGTGAGGAACATGATCACCGTCTCGACCGCGCCGCGGAAGTAGCCGGCGATCAGCCCGAGCACGGTGCCGATCGTGGTGGCGATCACCCCGGCCAGTACGCCGATCAGCAGCGACACCTGCGCGCCGTGCACCAGCCTCGCCAGGGTGCTGCGACCCTGGTTGTCAAGGCCCAGCCACAGGTCCAGCTCCCCCGACGGCGCGGATCTCGGGAAGCCGATCGGCGCGCCGTAGTCGGCCAGCGGAAGCAGCGACGCGGCCGCCGCCAGCGCCACGACCAGTGCCATCCACGCGACCGAGGCCCACAGCAGCACGTTGCGGCGGCGGCGGATCGGCGGCACCACCGGCGCCGCGACCCCGGACATGCCGCCGGCCAGTGACGGGGTGGTGACCTGGTCGCGAGCCGAGCCTCCGGCGGCGGGCGCGCCAGCGGTCAGCGCGTCGGTGATCGGTCCGCGCTTCACCGGGCCACCGCCTGGCGGACCCGCGGGTCGAGCATGCCGTAGCCGACGTCGACCAGGGTGTTGAGCAGGACGTAGACGATCGCCACGAAGGCCACCACTCCTTGCACCGTGATGATGTCGCGGCCGTTGATCGCCCCGGCGACCATCTGCCCCAGACCGGGCAGGGAGAAGAAGGCCTCGACGATGATCGTGCCGCCGATCAGCCGGCCCAGGCTGATGCCGGCCACCGTCAGCAACGAGAACGACGACGGCCGGAACGCGTGCCGCCACAACACGTACCGGCCGCTCATCCCCTTGGCCCGGGCCGCCTCCACGTAGTCCTCGCGCAGCGTCGTCCCCAGGTCTGCGCGCAGGATTCGCTGGAACGCCGCGATCTCGATCAGCGCCACGCACAACGCCGGCAGGAACGCCGTGCGCAGGTTCTCGCCCAGCCCCTCGGAGATCGGCGTCCAGCCGGTCACCGGGAAGATCGGGGTCTGCACCGCCAGCAGGTAGACCAGCACCGGTGCGGCCACGAACGCCGGGATGGACAGGAACACCGACGTCAGCCCGTTGATCCCGCGGTCGGCCGCGGTGTCGGGCCGCCGCGCGGCGATTGTCGCCAGCGGGATCGAGACCGCCAGCGAGATCAGCAGCGCCAGCAGCGCGATCTCGATCGTCACCGGCAACCGCTCCCAGATCGCCGTCGACACGTCCTGGAACGTCACCGGCGAGGTGCCCAGGTCCCCGGTGACCGCATCGCCCACCCAGGAGAACCACTGCACGATCACCGAGCGGTCGAGCCCCATCTCGCTCTCGAGCTGGGCGATCGCCTCCGGGGTCGCGTTCTCGCCCAGGATCACCGCCGCCACAGAACCCGGAGCCAGACTCATCAAGAGGACGACGAGGAACGTCACCATCAGTACGACCAGTACGCCTCGAAGCAGTCTCGTCATGGCGAATCTCGGCATGCGTGCGTCTCCTGTAGGGCACTGGCAGCGATGGGGAATGCACGCCCACTTGCGGCGTGGTGGGCGCTCGGCGCAGCGGCCGTCGGGCGTCCCGTCGGGCCGAAGTTAGCGGTGACGCGCGCCACAGGCAAGAGAAATCGAACGGTTGACTTACAACGAACGCCTGCTATCTTCTCGCCCGTATCAGGCAGATGCCTCACAACTCGACGAGCATGGTCGTCGGTCGCAAGAATGCGCTCGGCTCCATGTGTGAGGCGGCTGGCTCACTGGGCCCGGATGCGTACGCTCACCGGTCATGGAGGAGCCCTTGGATCAGGCGGCAGGGTCGCAGGTGCGGATCGATCCCGTGACGGGCGCAGAGGTCGGATCCTCGCCCACCAGGGCTCGGATCATCGAGACCGCGGAGCGGGAGTTCGCCCTGCACGGAGCCGACGGGGTCTCGCTGCGCCGGCTCAGCACGCTGGCCAGTCAGAACAACAACTACGCGGTGCAGTATCACTTCGGTGACAAGGAGGGGTTGCTGACCGCGGTCTTCGAGTATCGACTCCCTCGGATCGACGCGATGAGGGCCGAGCTCCTGGCAAAGGTCAACGCCGAGGACGACTCGCCGACCGTTCGGGCGCTGATCGAGGTCCTGCTGCGCCCACTGGCGTACGAGGCCGAGGACCCGGACAGCCGCTACGTGACCTTCCTGGTGCGCAATCGCCTGCAGGTGCTCTCCGCGCAGCCGTGGCTGTCCGCGCAGGAGCGCCCCGCCAGCACGCTGGGGCGAGACATCGTCACGATGCTCCGGGCGAGGCTCGAGCACCTCCCGCTGGCGCTGCGGCGTTCCCGCGTGGACGTCGCCGTGTTCTCGACCCTGTTCGCGTTGGCCGCCTACGAGATGCAGGCCTTCTCTTTCCAGACCCCCAGTCGAGAGCCGCAGACGGGCGATGAACTGCCGTTCGAGGTCTTCGTCACGGATCTGTTCGACTCGGCCGCGGCGGCACTCCTGGCGCCTCCGTCGGACGACGTCCGCGCGGCGTTGGGGGCCGATTCCTGACCGCCCGCCGGATCACCGGACGGGCGTAGCTCCGTGGACGTGAGGACGCGGGTCCGCGTCCGCATCTGACCAAGGCAAGGGAGACGTGATGGCGCAGGTCGAGGTCAACGGCGGGCTGGTCGTGTACGAGTTCGTGGGTCCGCATGAGGGCGAAGTCGTCGTCTTGACCCCGGGTGGCCGCTTCGGCAAGGACTTCCCGGGCGTGCGTCCGTTGGCGGAAGCGCTGGCGGAGGGCGGGAAGCGGGTGCTGCTCTGGGATCGGCCGAACTGCGGCGCGTCGGACGTGCAGCTGTTCGGTCGGTCCGAATCGCACATGCGGGCGGAGACACTCGGGCTCGTCCTGGCTGAGCTGGGGGTCGATCGAGTCGTAGCACTCGGTGGCTCCGGTGGCGCACGGGACATGATCATCTTCACCTTGATGTGGCCAGAACTCGTCTCGCGGCTCGGCGTGTGGTCGATCGTCGGCGGGACCTTCAGCTCCATGTCATTGGCCAGCGTGTATGTCCTCGACGAGCTCCGCACAGTGCGGAGGAACGGCATCGAAGGAATCCTGGAGCTCGGAGGGCGCGCCGGGGGCTGGGACGACCTCGTGCGCGCCAACCCGCGCAACCGTGATCGGCTCCTCGCGCTCGGCGGCGAGGAGTTCGAGCGGGTCATGACGCGTTGGCTGGATGCTTACGTCCCGAAGCCGAATGAGCCGATCCCTGGTGTCGCCGCCCACGAGTTCGAGGCGATCAAGGTCCCGACGCTCATCGTCCGAGGCGGTCGTCGGGACTTCGACCACCCGGCGCGCACGTCCTTCGACGTGCACGCCCTGATCGCCGGATCTCGGTTGATCGAGCCGCCGTGGCCCGAGGATGCCTGGGAGCGCGCTCAGGCCAAGCGAGATGCCGGGCAGGGGAGCATCTTCGACCCGTGGTTGCTGGCCGCGCCGGTCTTGTTGGATTTCATGGCCGGTGAGGAAGCGGGCGTAGTCACCACGGTGCCGTGGAATTGAGAGCCAGTCGACCGGGAGACTGCAGTGTCGGGTGTGAATTTACTGATTCGGCCGGCGTCGCTTCGGTCGTCTCGCCTCGGCACGTGCTGGCGCTCAATCTCTCGGACGTCCAATTACCTGCGTGTCGGGGTAGCCGTGAGACCGTCCTCCAAATAGACGCGTAGAGGGTGTAAGTCAAGTGTTGTAAAGCAGGGGACGGGTCGGTAGTGTGAATCACATGCTCGTGGATGAAGCATCGAACTCCTCCAGCGGCGCGACAGTGGGGCACTGGATCGACGGAGCCCTCTGCGAGGGGACCTCGGGCCGTACCGCCCCGGTGACCGACCCGGCGACCGGTCAGGTGACGGGGCAGGTGGACCTGGCGTCG
>NZ_JABGCI010000216.1 GCF_019799905.1 Trujillonella endophytica
ATCGTTTGTTAATGAGATTCGAATAGACATAGATATTAAAATTGATATCTTCCATTGCTGTTTAAGTCCTATCTACTCCCCGAATTCTATGGGGATGATGAATATGAATCATAAATAAAAAAAGGATCCTCTTTTACGAGATGCTAGACGAGATAGTCTAGGTACAAAGACAAAGGGGTCCAGATTAAGTCGTTGTTCCTATTTTTTATTTTATCCTAACCTAGCCTTAAGAGACTTAATCCCGTTGATTGAATTCAATTAGTACCAAGAAACCCTTCTTATTTAAAATTCAAGAAATCCACAGAGAATTAATAATTAATAATTGGGCTACCTCATTTAAGTTTAAGTAATGAATAAGAGATAGGGAATATAATATAGAGGCTTTTCTTTCGTATTTCGATTTAGAATGCACCATTGAAAATTAAAATAGATATGGCACATAAAGTTTTTCTAAGTAATTAACTTCAATATGAATATGAAGGGGATGGGCATACGATGAAAGGCTCGTCCTACTTTTTTTTTTGAATTCAAACTCTTGTGATCTATGTTCCCATCTTACCTAGATTACAAATAGATTCAGTTCCATCTGTATATCATTTGA
>NZ_JABGCI010000217.1 GCF_019799905.1 Trujillonella endophytica
TATAATCCAATTTCACTTAGTATTCATTAGAGACAGTCGTAAGATCATTAGGCCATTCATGCACGATCTCAATTATAGAACTAGGTATTTAGCTACCTTAGTACTCTCAGGATAGAGTAGTCGTTTGGTTATTCTTATGTTCAATTACAAAGTAATATCGATTAGGAATAATCCACTGGACAGATTTCATTCATTATACTATTCTAATATAATTTAGCAATGAATTGTGTTTTTGATAAACAGTTGCCTTACTATTTGCCGAATTCCTTTAATGAATTTAACTAATATTTATTAAATCTTAAAATAAACATGTGTCGGCATAATTACAGTTGAATATATATATTTTACATTCTACATTTTTATTCAATTAAGGTAAAAAAGAGTATTATATAACTATTAATAAAGAATATTAAAGTATATTTCATGTTTATATATTATTAGTTTTTAAAAAAATTTATTGCTGACTCATTATTCTAACGTTTATATAGATTAAAATTATTTTTCGTTACTCATGTTAACATTCTTGACAATGTAATCTAAACAATTTATTATTAATTAATAAAATTTATTAAATTATCTGTCTTCTAACAAACATTATAT
>NZ_JABGCI010000218.1 GCF_019799905.1 Trujillonella endophytica
TGCTGTTAATATTACTAATAATAATGAGATACCATCATATCCTCAATCTAAGTTAAAAAGAGATTCTAATCCTTGATAATCTACTGTATTACTTTGATAGTTATATCATAGAGTTATACTATAATATAAAGTTAAGATACTTACGATTAAAGATATTTGACGAAGGATTACTTTTTTACTTAGTTTTATTATACGCATTTTATTTACTCACATTATTAATAGTAAACCTATTACATTAATTAAATATAAAATTTTTATTGTCATTTGGTTATAATTTAGTTATTTTAGATCATTTATTTGGTTCTTATGTGTGAGAACGGGTGGATTCGAACCACCATCTGCTTGCTTAAAAGGCAAGTGTTTTAACCGTTAAACTAAATTCTCTATTAATTTATACCCCGAAATTACTTTGATTTATTATTTGTTTGAGATATATATTTATTTATTTTTTAATAAATATACCCCGCGGGGCCGACTTGCTCGGCCCTAAGGGGTCTACCTTTAAAAGGTGGGCCCCAACCTAAAGGTTAGGGGCCTCGCGCGTACCGCGCGGGGGACGATATTATTTTATTTAGATTAGTTATATTTTGTGGTAAGATC
>NZ_JABGCI010000219.1 GCF_019799905.1 Trujillonella endophytica
AGTACCCCGAGTGGTTAGCCAACATTGTGCCAGTGCCTAAGAAGAATGGGAAGGTCAGAATGTGTGTAGATTTTCGCGATTTGAACAAGGCTTGCCCTAAAGACGGTCACGCTCTACTATCCTTTATGGATGGGTTCTCAGGTTATAATCAGATAAAGATGGCATCCCAAGATATGGAGAAACTTCTTTCATCACTCAATGGGGGACCTTCTGTTATCGGGTTATGCCCTTTGGCCTAAAGAACGCCGGTTCTACCTATCAAAGAATGGCAACTACCCTACTACATGACATGATTCACAAGGAAGTGGAAGTGTACGTAGATGATATGATCGTGAAGTCTGTAGACAGAGAAGGACACTTAGCTGCTTTGAGGAAGTTCTTTGAAAGAATCATCAAGTACAAGCTACGACTAAACCCTCAAAAGTGCGCTTTTGGAGTAACTGCTGGAAAGCTGCTCGGCTTTATGATCACACAGAGAGGAATAGAAGTAGATCCGGGAAAGATCAAAGCCATCGTGGAGATGCAACCGCCAAAGACTGAAAAAGATGTCCGAGGTTTCTTGGGGAGGATTCAATTCATCAGTCGTTTCATAGCTCAGTT
>NZ_JABGCI010000220.1 GCF_019799905.1 Trujillonella endophytica
AATGCAACAAAAACCGTAGGCCCGTATCCACAACCTACAATAAACCCACTGCTGAAATCAACAACATACCCCAACCCATCCACACATTCGCCCTCAAAGCTGACCCACCACGCCAATTCGCCGAGCTCTATATGCCTCCCGAAAAAGTCTTTGAAAAACTAAAAGCCCGTAACCTAATCACTCCACTCGAACCTAAACCGCTCCCAAACCCACTACCCCGCGGATTCAATGACAATGAATACTGCAAGTACCATCAAATCAAAGGCCACTCAACCAATCGATGTATCCGTCTCCGCCACATAATCCAAGACCTCATCGACAATAAAATCATATCTCCACCCTCTGCCCCAAACCGCCCAAACGTAACCCGAAATCCATTGCCTGCGCATAATGCACAACCTCCAGCCAACATCCATGCCATCGGAAACGGTAACCATTATAACCGGCGCATGCCCATCCGCCCATACACCCCTATACCTATGTCTTACACCGATATGTACTTCTACTGCAGATACGTAAGACTTATCCCTAAACCCATCTGGACCCAACCAAATTCGAGGAACTCGTGGTGTCTCTACCATCACAAACTGGGCCACGATA
>NZ_JABGCI010000221.1 GCF_019799905.1 Trujillonella endophytica
GACGCCTCAAAATTGTCAAAGAAAGTACACTTTCTGCCCGCCCGATCGTGAAATCGACAGGACAGATGCTGCCGGGACATTGAGATCAATCAATGTCTGAAATTTCATCGCCATCCAACATCAAATAATATGTGGATCCAAGGGCGATCATCGCGAGAAGAATTCCAAAAGACGTGGCGCGGCCCGCGATTCTTCAAGCAATTCAACGGCCAATTAATGAGAATAAATGACCCATTTTATGAGGACATTAACTCATTATTTTGAACGGCCCAATCAGAAGCAAGCAAATGGGAGTTACAAATCAAAAACTTATGACATTTAAGTCATGAAACTCCTCCCATAATGGAGATTAAAAGCATTTAATCTCCATCAACCAATCAAATTCAAGGAAGGAGGAGTTACAAAATAAATTATTCAAAACTTGTAACTCCTCCCATTATGAGTATTAATATATTAAATGCTCATAATCCCTCCTAATGGCCACCAAAAGGCCTATAAATAGGAGGGCATTCCAAAGGGAAAGGGACCAGAAAAATCTTGCCCAGAAGCTCCGGAAAAAAACTCAGAAGACTGCCAGAAGCCTTTGATGAATCGGAGGA
>NZ_JABGCI010000222.1 GCF_019799905.1 Trujillonella endophytica
ATTCGACGGTTCATCTCCAACCTGTCAAGGAAATGCCGTCCATTCTCCCGCCTAATGAAAAAGGGCGTGGACTTCGTCTGGGATGATGAATGCGAAACTGCATTCCAAGACATCAAGTCATACCTGACCAAACCTCCAGTACTGGCTGCCCCCACAACTGGAAAACCATTTATCTTGTACACAAGAGCCCTCGACCACTCTTTGGGAGCTCTACTTGCACAAGGAAATCATGAGGGAAAGGAAGCTGCTCTATACTATCTCAGCCGCATGCTGGTAGGTGCGGAGCATCGCTATTCCCCAGTTGAAAAAGAATGCCTCGCAGTGATGTTTGCTGTACAAAAGCTACGTCACTATCTGCTGTCCAACACAGTGTACCTGATCTCGAGGATCAATCTCCTGAAGGTCCTTGTCACAAAAGCAGGTTCCCTCAACGCCCGACTGGCAAAGTGGTCTATCCTCCTGTCACAATTTGACATCAGGTATGTACCACAAAAGGCAATCAAAGGTCAAGCTCTGGCAGACTTCCTCGCAGAGCATCCGCTGCCTGAAGATTCTCCACTCAGGGATGAACTCCCCGACGAGTCAGTCTACAGCGT
>NZ_JABGCI010000223.1 GCF_019799905.1 Trujillonella endophytica
AACCCCCAATTAATGCAGGCATAACAAAGAAGAAAATCATTGCTATTGCATGTCCAGCTACAATTACATTAAACACCTGATTATTTCCGTGTAATATTTGTTGTCCTGGAGCTGCTAATTCTAATCTAATGATTAACGACATTGCAGACCCAATCATACCACTAAAGATTGCGATTATAAAATATAATATCGCAATATCTTTAGCATTTGTTGAGAATAATCATCGATTTATCATAAATAGATTATCTCAAAGATTAAATCTATAACATATATCTTAGTATACTAAGTTCAGTATTTAACTAACTTTAATACTTAGTACATATATAGTTTAAGTAAATATATCTTAATAAGTAATTTAAGGTATAAGGTTACTTGCCCTTGCGATTTTTATAATAATTATTTAATGATTATATCAAGGATATATATATACAAATATACGTTATTATATAATAAATGAATTATTATAATAAGGTTAAAATTTAAACCCCTGAAAGCAAAAGTTAACTCAACCCTTTGCCGGAAAACCTCTGAAACCAAAGGATAATCCAACCCTTTGCCGGAAAGCACGGTTCAGGGGTTTAAACATAGTGTTAGG
>NZ_JABGCI010000024.1 GCF_019799905.1 Trujillonella endophytica
GGCCACCGACCAGGCCTGATCCGACCGCCGTGCCGCGCGGAGCCCCCTCCGCGCGGCACGGCATCGGCCGGCCTGCGCGGACCTGGAGGACCCGGGAACTCGGCGCCGCGGTCGCCCTCAGCTGAACTCGCACCGCTGAGAGCATGGTGTCAGCGCCTCCGCAAGGAGTAGAGCGAGTGCAGGACCCTCGCTTGAGCGGGTCCGGGACAGCGCGAGCGCCGGCCACGCCACACCGCTCCACCGACAGATGGGCGTCGCCACTCGGGACGCCGCTCACCAGGTCCGCCGTCGCGGCGGAGGGCAGGAGTACGACGTGCTCGCTCCCCACAGCGGCGTCTCCAGCGGGGCGGTGCCACTGCCGAGGCGCCACCGAGTGTCGACCGCGGAATCTCGGTCATGTTGATCGCCGCACCAGGCGGCGACGCGCGGCTCCCTGCGGCGGCCGCATCGCTCCATCCAGCTCGCGCGGGTGAGCAGGACTGTCGAAGCACCACGCGATCCCGCCGGTCCCGGAAGAGCCGGACGGGCAGAGCCCGCCACGCCTCTGCGCTCTTGTTCGCGGGGGGATTGGCACTGGCCGCGTACGGCGGTGCGGAGGTCGGACAGCACCTCACCGCGCAGGCGGCCTCCGTGGTCGCGTCGAGCGCTGTTCCTCCCCCGACGCAGCAGTCACCGGCGCCGACCGCACCGCCGAGCGCCACGGTCCCATCTGAACTGGCGGAGGACCGAGAACTGGTGGGGCTGCCACCGCTGGAAGACACTCCATCACCGGCTGCCGACGTCGATCGAGAGTTGGCGGCCGGCCGTGACCTCGTAGGGCTGCCACCGCTGACTTCGACGTAGACGTCCCCGGCCAACGCGATCGTGCCGCCGCGGCCGCGGGCACTGGAGAGCCACCGGAGCGTCGTCCGTCTGCACCTCAGGTCAGGGATGGGTCACCACCGACTCGACCGACTGCAACCCAGCACCTCGAGCGGATGCACGGAGCTCGACTGGAGAAGGGCCTCTCCCCTGCCACGGTTCTCGGCGCTCACCACGTGCTCGCCCGAGCGCTGAAGATGGCTCACCAGCGCAGGGAGGTCGGCAGCAACGTCACCACCCTCGTGGATCCTCCGACGGTGCGACGACCGGAGACCGCGCTGCCGCTGGACGTGGAGGACGCCCGACGAGTCCTTCGCCCCGCGGAGCGCCAGCGGAACGCCGCCCGCTGGACGGTCGCGCTGGCCGTCGGCCTCCGCCAGTCCGAGGCGCTCGGTCTGCGCTGGACCGACGTCGACCTGACCGCGGGCAGCCTGAGCGTCGGCGCGGGCTGCACCGGATGGCGGGGCAGGGGCTGGTCCACGAAGAGCCCAAGGCCCAACGCGGCCGGCAGACCCTCGCGCTGCTGGGTCACGACAGCACTGAGGCCAGCAGCCGCTGCTCCCATGGAGGGACGGCAACCCCTGTCAGTTCCGACAACTGCCGCAGCATCGTCACGAGAGTGCTTGCCTGCGTCTCGTCCGCAGCCAGAACGGCCGACTCGACCAGGTGGACGATGCGCTCGGGGCCGAGGGCTGGGCCCTCAACCCCGGCCCGCGCCTCTTCGAGGACCGTGACGGCGACGCTCCGACGGCCGTCCAGCCGGAGGAGGCGGGCTCGGCGGACGAGAAGGGGCGCCCGGTGCCGCGGGTCTGCGTGCGGTCCGACGGCGGTTTCGGCCACCCGGAGAGCGGTGTCGGCGGCTTCGAGTCGTCCGGCGTCCACGAGGAGGTCGGTGAGGGCGCAGCTGCCTAGGTTCACGTGCAGCATCCGGCCGCCGGCCAGCGCTGCGGTGACCAAGCTGCGGAGGCGGCGTTCTGCCTCGTCGACCAGGCCATCGTGCTGGGCGAGGCATGACAGGGCGAACGCGACGATGTCCTCCCAGCGCGCGGTCACCGGTTCGTCGAGCAGGACGCCTGCCCGCTGGATCGGTGCCCGCGCGGCTGGCACGTTTCCAGCCAGCAGGTGCAGTTGCCCCAGCCGGGCTGCGTTGACCGCGGTGATCCGCCGGTCGCCCTCGTGCTGTGCCAAGAGCAGGGCACGTTCCTGCTGCTCGATGGCGGCGGGAAGCGAGCGGGTGGCCAGGAGCGACGCGACCGTGTGGGCGGCGCCGCAAGCGACGGCATCGCCAGCGGTCGGGCCGTAGCGGATGGGGTCGCCCTCGCGGCTGACCTCGGCCGCCGAACGGCCGGCCTCGGTGGCCGCGGCCAGGGCGGCGGCGTGGTCGTCGAGGGTGTCACCGAGGGTCTGGAGAGCGAACGCCCGGACCGGGCGGTCTCCTCGCCGGCGCGCGAGGTCCTCGGCCTCCGTCGCGCAGGCGACGGCCCGCGCACGGTCGTGGGTGGCGCAGAGCCAAGCCAGGTAGACCAGCCCGATCGGCCGGGCGGACGCCTCGGGAGGCGCAGCTGTGAGTGCCGCCTCCAAGCGGCGCTCGCCCTCGCGTTCGTGGCCCGCCTCGAACCAGAGCACCATCGTGTCCACGACGAGCTGCAGATGCTCCTCGACTCGTCCGGCGCGGGCGAGGTAGTCGATTGCGGCCCGCAGGTCATCGGCCTGCGCCACGGCCTGCGCAAGCCACCGCGGCGTGTCAGGGCCTTCGCTGTGCGCGGCCAGGCCGACCGCCCACTGGGCGTACCAATCTGCGGCCCGGGCCTGGGTGGCCGCCGCGTCCCCCGATTGCGCGAGCTGCTCGGCACAGAACTCGCGGATGGTCGCCAGCAGCCGGAAGCGAGGACGACCTGCTACCGGCGGGGCGGCTTGGACGAGGTTGCGGTCGACCAGGTCGGCGAGCAGAGGGAGCACGGTCTCCCCTGGTGCGCGCGCGGCGATGGCCGTGATGGCGTCGAGGTCGGCAGCCCCCCGGAAGACGGAGACACGGGCCAGCAGGTCTCGGGCCTCGGCGGGCAGTCTGTGATGACTCCAGGTGATGGCGTCGCGGAGCGTCTCGTGCCTGCGCTCGGCATCCGACCGGCGCCCGGGAAGGTCCAGGGGGTGGTCCAGATGGGCGAGCAAGCCCGCCGGCGTCAGAGCTTGCAGCCATGGCGCGACGATCTCGATGGCCAGCGGAAGTCCGTCCAGCCGGCGGACCACCTCGGCGAGGGCCATCACGTTGGCGGCGTCGACGCGGAATGTCGGGTCGACGGCGTGTGCCCTGTCGACGAGCAATCGGACCGACGCGCTGGCGGCCAGCCGCTGTACGTCGCTGTCCCCTGGTGCGGGGACGTCCAACGGCGGAACGGGAAACCGCTGCTCCCCAGCCACTCGCAACGGTTCGCGCGCAGTGGCGAGGATCCGGAGATGGCGGGACCCGCGCAGCAGCGCTCGGATCGTCGCGTCGACGCCGGGCAGGTGCTCGAGGTTGTCCAGGACGAGCAGCAGCGAGCGGTCGGCCAGCAGTCCGACCAGTGCGGGTAGCGGCTCGCTGCCGGTCAGGCCCAGCCGGCTGGCGATGGTCGCGGGCACGAGTGCGGCGTCCTCGAGCGGGGCGAGCTCGACGACGACGACCTCGCCGTCCCCGTTTCGCTCGGCGGCGGCTGCGACCTCTTCGGCGAGGCGGGTCTTGCCCGAGCCTCCCGGCCCGGTCAGCGTGACCAGCCGGCAGCTGCCGAGGAGCGCATGGACCGAGGCCACGACGCCCTCACGGCCCACGAAGCTGTCCAGCCGGGCGGCGGTCGCCGGCAGAAGGACCGTCGCCGCGGGGTGCAGCGCGGGGTCCTGACGCAGGACCCGCTCGTGCATCCGGCGGAGTGACGGACCGGGATCGGATCCCAGCTCGGTGGCGAGTTCGAGCCGGATCCGGGTGTGCAGGTCCAGGGCCTCCCGTTGCCTGCCCTGGCGGAACAGCGCCCACATCAGCAGTTCAGGGGGCCGCTCGCGCCAGGGATCAGTCGCTCGCACGTCCTCGAGTGCGGACACCACCGCACCGAGATCGGTGGCAGGCGCCGTCCGCAGGACGCACTCCGCCCAGTCCTCGACCGCCTGCACGCGCCGGTCCTGCACCGGGCGAACAGCATCCGCATGAAAGGGCAGGCTGGCCAGCTCGGGCAACGGCGGGCCGCGCCAGAGCGACAGCGCCTCCTGGCTCAGCCGCCGACCGACGGTGAGGTCTCCGGTTCCGAGCGCCCGGTGTCCCCGCTCGGCGAGGCTGGTGAACCGGAGCAGGTCGCTCTCGTCCAGCGAGAGGTGCAGCCGGTAACCGCCCGGAACCGTCGCGAGCCGCCGTGGGCCGCTGACCGAGCCGCCCCCGGGCAGGGCCTTGCGCCACGTGGAGACGTAGGTCTGCACGAGGCCCCCGGCACTGGCCGGCGCGCGATCGCCCCACAACCCCTGGACCAGCTCGCTCGCGGGAACCACGGCGTTGGCTCGCAGGGCGAGGAGGGCGAGCAACCCCCGCCGCTTGACTCCGGCCGGACCGACAGGAGCGCCGGCAGTGAGTACCTCGAGCGGACCCAGCACCCGAACCGTCAGCTCGTCCTGCCTGGCCATGCGCTCTCCCCGGCCCGTCCGACACAGGCATGGTGCCACCTGCTACGGCCGTTGGAGCTGCGTTGCAGACCTGTTGCAGGCCCTGCCGCGACGGTGGGCGCATCGCTGCGGAACCCCGCAGCACCATGCGAGGAGCAGATGATGACTACGACCTGCAGGACCTCCGTCCCGCCTCGCGAGGCCGGAGAGCGCCCCGCCGACCACGCACGCTCGGCAGCCACCTCGGCGCCGCCACACGCGCAGCAGCTGCTCCGACGACGGGCGCCCTGGGCCCTCACGGCCGCCGGGATCGTCGTGGCCGGAGCCCTGATCATCGTCGATGTCGGAGGCGACCAGAGCTCGACGCCCTCTGCAGCGTCGGCGGACGGCGCCGCCTGGTACGGGACCGCCGACGCGGCGGAACGCTGGCTCGAACAGCCGGTCGGACGGTACGGCAGCGCCGACGCTGCAGAGCGTTGGCTGGATCGGCCCCGGTACGGCAGCGCGGACGCTGCGGAGCGAGCCCTGGCATGACCTACGAGCTGGCCATGCCGTTCCTGATGTCGCTCGTTCCCGGCACGCGCGCTCGCGCATCCGCCGTCCGGACCGTCCGCCGCACCCCGACCGTCCGGATCATGAGCATCGCGGCGGCCGCGTTGATGCTCCCTGGCTGTACGGGCGGGGACCCGTCGCCGGAGCCCAGCGCGGCTGAGGCGACCTCCCCGGAGGACGCCCTCCAGCTGGTCGTCATCGGGGACTCGATCCCCTACAACAGCCCGGAGGACTGCCCGGTCTGCACCGGCTTCATCGACAGCTATGCAGGCGCGGTGTCTGCGGCGACCGGGCAGGCGGTGGACGTGGCCAACCGCTCCGAGCACACCGGTTTGACGCTGCCGGGCATGCTCGACGCCGTCGAGCGGCTGAGTCCAGCGCTCGAGTCGGCGGACATCATCGTCGTCGGCATCGCCCACAACAGTGTGGAGCTGGCCTCGGACGAACCCTGCGACACCCCGCTCGACGCGAACGACCTGCCCGTCTGGGCGGCGATCACCCAGGAGTGCGCAGACCGGTCTGCCGAGGAGCACCGGCCCCAGTACGAATCGCTCTTCGCCCAGATCGCCGCACTGCGCGCCGGGCAGCCGACGGTTCTCCGCACCATCAATCGCTACAACGACTGGATCGGCTGGACCGACGGCAACCTGGGGCCGGAGGAGGAGCAGAAGACCGCCATGGTCATCGCCGCATGGAACGCCATGCTGTGCGACGCCGCCGAGCGGAACGGGTTCGCGTGCGCGGACATCAGCCAGGTGTTCAATGGCCCTGACGGCCTGTCGCCCTCGGGCGATCTCCTGGCCGACGACTACACCCATCCGTCGGATCTGGGAAACGCCGCGATCGCCGACGTCCTGATCGAGCTCGGATTCGACCCGCTCGCCTGATCTCCTCTGTGCGCTTCGCGGTCACAGCGGGTGCTGACCAGCTTTCATCGGCTGCCAGACCCGGCGAGCCCGCCGACGCACCGCGACGGTCCGATCGACCGACCGTGCCGGCGTGAGACGCCTCCAGCACGGGGCCCCTCCTCACGGAGGCGGGGGCGCCAGGTCCGGCTCCACGACGGGCGGCACACCTCAGCGACGCTGCTGCTGTCGGAGGGCGTGCACCCCAGGGCCGCCATGGAGGTGCTCGGCCACTCGCAGCTACGGAGCACGACGGACTCCTCAGCCACGTCATGACTGCCCTCGGCCGCGACGCCGCCGACCGGATGGGCGATGCGCTGTGGGGGGCGACGCGCTGGGACTGACCCGGCACCGGATCTGCAGCAGTGGCCACCACGCTGGCACCAGGAACGAGTCAGGGCGCCCTCCCGGAGGAGGGCGCCCTGGGTTCGTACGGGTGGAGCTGAGGGGACTCGAACCCCTGACCCCCACCCTGCGGTGAATTGAGCCGCTCTCCGGGTGCTCCCCTGGGTGCCGAGCCGCCTCAGCTTCGCCGGAGTGCACGTCACTCGGAGTACAACGACGTGGCTCTGGTGTTGAAGTCTGCCGCAGAGTGTCGTGAGTCCGGCTGTGGAGAATGCGGCCGACCAGCCACTCCGTCGGCCCGTATCGACCTGTACCGCGGCTGCCGACGTTCGCCCTGCCCATGCAGCGCGGGCACCGGACTGGGTGTCCCTGGGCGCCCACTACGGACCACTCATGGGTCCCGGAGTCAGTCAGCGGGCTGCGGTCCCCTCCAGCGCCGTGTTGTCAGGGTCCCGGAAGTTGAGCACGTGGGCGTACTCGGTGGTCTGGATCGGCGTCCAGGTCGTGTCCGCAGCCGCGAGCCGCTCGGCCAGCTGGTCGAGGTCCGCCCGGCTGGCAAAGGTGAACGACAGATGGTCCAGGCCGGAGCGTGTCTCGTCGAACGCGTCCCCGGCGCCTGCGGCGTGCTGCCGGAGAACCAGCACGGTGCCGTCCTCCAAGGTGCCGTAGGCGAACGTGGTGCTGTCGCTGGAGCCCTGCATCTGCTTCGGCCAGCCGAGAACGGTCGAATACCACTCGCTGCTTGCGTTCAGGTCACTGACGGTCAGACCGATGTGTGAGATCCCTTGGATGCTCATGCGACCTCCTCGTTGGAAGATGGACACTGTGGTGTGCTGGACATCGAGCCGCTCTGAGATGCCAGGCCACGGCGCTGGACGAGGAGTCGCAGCAGCGCCATAGGCTGAACGGGAGCTCAACTCATCCAGAACCGGTCGGCCGTGAACGTCGGTCTGTGGATCACGGTATTGGAGGCTTGCGGCGCGCGCCGACCGGTCGATCGACCGTGACCCTCGACCTCTCGCGCATGAGCAAGCCGAGGGTCACGCGCCATGCCGCAGGTCCTCAAACGGTTCAGCCGTCTCGCACCGCTTGAACTCCACTGCTACTTCAAGCGCCCGGAACAGGCAAGACCTCGAGCTCGCCGTGGCCTCGAACGGTCGGCGTCCTCGGACCGAGGATCACCAGAGGCGGTAGAGCTCCGCGGCGTTGCCGCCCATGACCTTGCGCTGGGTGTCGGGGCGCAGCGTGCTGATCTTCTC
>NZ_JABGCI010000224.1 GCF_019799905.1 Trujillonella endophytica
TCCCCGTAGGGTAAGGATGGATCCTTCATAAGGAAACTTAACCTTTTGATGCAGAGAAGACGGTATAGCCCCGGTTGGGTGAATCCATGGTCTTCCGAGCAGGAGGTTAAAGCAGGTTGGTACATCGAGTACTTGAAACTCGATCTTGAATTCAGCTGGACCCATGAGGATTGGCAAGGTGACTACCCCGATGACTTCTCTTCTTGTGTTATCATAGGCCCTCACTGTTTGAGCCGAAGGTATGAAGTCGGATGGTTCTAATCCAAGAGAGGTTGCTGTTTTGAGAGGACAGACATTAAGAGCTGAACCATTGTCGACCAGAACTGTGGGGATACGTTTCCCCATGGTGTCCACAGTTATGTAAAGGGCTTGTAGATGTTGGGTACCTTCTGTAGGCAAGTCGAAATCGGTAAAGGATATGGCGGGATTTTTATGGGATGGGGCGATTAGGCCGACAAGTCCTTCGGGTGAGGTTTCCACAGGTATTTGGACTTGGTTCAAAAGCTTTAGGACGGTTTGGCGGTGTTGGTGAGAGGCCATAAGTAAGCCCCATATGGTTATGTTGGCTTGGGTTTTCTTGAGTTGTTTGAGGACT
>NZ_JABGCI010000225.1 GCF_019799905.1 Trujillonella endophytica
AATCCTTATGGACTTAAGCATAGCCACTGGTGAAAAGGTTTCCTCATAATCGATACCCTCTTTCTGAGTATACCCTTTCGCCACCAGTCTTGCTTTGAAGGTTTCCACCTTCCCGTCCACTCCTCTCTTTCTCTTGTAAATCCACTTGCACCCTATGGGTTTGATCCCTTCAGGTGCATTTACAAGTTCCCAGACTTGATTGGAATACATAGAATCCAATTCAGATTTCATTGCTTGCTGCCACATGTCAGCATCTATATCCGTTACTGCTTCATCGTAACTAGTAGGATCCTCAACCAGATCCTCAGAGTCTGTCATAAAAGACACTCCTAGATATCTATCTGGTGGTCTAGAAATTCTCCCACTACGACGAGGCTCCGGAGTGTTAAAAGGAATGTCATGATTATCTACAGTCTCAGGATCTGGCACAGATGTTGCAGGAGTTTCTGAAAGAATCTCCTCAAGTGTTTCTTTACAACCAAGCTCTTGGTGCATCATGCAATCATCCTCCAAGTATCTAGCATGAGTACTAATAAGCACCTTTTGCTCCTTTGGATGATAAAAGATGCCTCCTCTCGTTCCCTTAGGATACCCG
>NZ_JABGCI010000226.1 GCF_019799905.1 Trujillonella endophytica
TTGAGCACGTGTTCGGATTGGAGTGCCATTTGCTTTCTTTTATGAATCCAGCTTTGACCTTTCAAAAACCCCATCTCGTGTCCTTTCCAAGGATGCGATTTACAACATCTGTGCCTAGCGGTGCTAGTACGCCCTTCGGGGTCTACTGTATTCGCGACCGACACATTTGTACTCCCAACCTTATATCATTTTACCTTGAGTGAGCCTCGCTCCTCGGTGATTTGAATTAAGGTTTACAATTGCTTCTAGCAGTCATTGGAACGCTCACTCTGAGCCTTTCATACTTGCGATTAGAACAATTGTATACTCTATGGCTTTTTGCCTCCTTCATCTTGCTTGGGTCGGGCCTTGTCCCCTCGAGCAAATTGAAGAGACAAAACCATAGTTTATTTCCATTTATGATCACCACATTCTTGTGATTACTAATGGATCTGGTCTTGTTTCAGAAGTTTTCAAAAACTAACATGGCAGCTTCATTGACGATTACCTTCGACGAGAACAAGTACCAGCTGATGTTTCAAGAGAAGCAAAACAAACGCGCTCTTAAGCGCCTCGCCAGCGGCCGAAGTGTCACTTCCTTCGACAACGCACAAGA
>NZ_JABGCI010000227.1 GCF_019799905.1 Trujillonella endophytica
ACGCTTCGGCGATGTTACCTACCAAATAAAAGGCCTGCTAGGTGATCGAAATCGCTCAGGTCAGTGAGGACTCACTCACTCACCTACTCCTTATCTATCTAATAGTTTCTTCTATCTACTCTACTGAATTCAAAAGGCGACCCGCCGCGCCGGGCTATAAGATAAGATACAGCTGTTGTACTACTTGACTGGTAAGAAAGAGCTTCCATAAAAACTTGAATACTCTTGTATTGTATGTACGGTAACCCTCTCTTCCGCTACTGGTGGACTGTTGCACAGAAAGGCCGACAGAAGCTTCTTAGCGCGCTTTTCAAGCGCTTAGCTTCTGCTAGCGGCGGGGCGGCAAGGCCATAAAGTAAGTTCAGTTGGAAGCCTAAGCCAAGAAGGTACGAACGAAGTGACGGGCCCCTTTAGAGATAGGGGGGCGACTTTCTTGTGGTAGTAATTGCGAACATCTTTCCTCTTCTCTTAGCGTGCACAGTTTGCTTGCATGCCGCCTTAGGCACATCTCTCTTTCTTAGTTTCACGCTGGCCTAATGAATTAAAGTAAGTCTTTTAGTAAGCGTATATAAGCAGCTGTTTAGTGTATAAGCA
>NZ_JABGCI010000228.1 GCF_019799905.1 Trujillonella endophytica
TTGCATGCTCCCTCGAACACAATTGAGTATCACACACCAATATGCTAATGAATGCTAAATCACATGGAATCATAGCATATAATATCCTAAACTATCATGCAAGCACTAAACATATAGGCATATAATCACAACATTTAGGATGACATGAAATAAACCACAAGGGAAGGGACTCACCTTTGCATGCTCCCTCGAACACAATTGAATATCACACCAAAAGAATTATAATGCCCACAATCCTATTCATGCATTCTAATATGTATCTACACACTTACTAACATGAAATAATTAACTACACAATAACAAACCCTAATAAGCAAGCTAACATGCAATCACATCAAAGGACAATCCTATCATGCTTTCTAACATATTATTATGCATTCAACATAAACTAACATGCTTACTAACATGAAATAACTATTCTAAACATACTGTACACATAAATTCCTAACCCTAATATGCATTAAGAAAATCAATATTTGACTTCATCATATGAACCCTAACTCTAACATGCAAACCCTAAACCTATCACACATACAATTACATCCTACATTATCATGCATCACTAACCTAACATACTTGAAGAAGAAAAGTGAA
>NZ_JABGCI010000229.1 GCF_019799905.1 Trujillonella endophytica
GAAAGGGCCTGACGAAGACAAACAAAGTACGGCGTATATATAAGAAAACTTCGTGTAATCCGGCGAGAACCATTTGAATCACAACACTACTTGATTCAAACGGTTCTCACAAATGCTAAACATATCTGGTTCCAATTCATTTTTTTTTTTTACTTAACCTAAGAGAAGAAAAAAAGACTTCTTTTTTTCATTGTACAACGAACGGTTTTAAAAATCATAGGAGTTATTTTTTATTTTATTCATGAAAACTATCTATAAAAATAATTAGATAGAATAGTTTCGACCTTGTCAACTGATAGTGAGAGAACGAAATCCGGATAAATACCAATACCTATTACGGGTAGAAAGATAGAGATCGAAATAAATAACTCTCGCGGTCCAGAATCAAAAAAATAAGAGTTTGGAGAATTAAATAGCTTGTATCCATAGAACATCTGGCGTGACATCGATAATGAATAAATAGGAGTTAATATCATTCCAATTGCCATTACACAAGTAATTAGTATTTTTGGCATTAAAAGAGATTTTTGGCTGGTAATTATTCCAAAAAATACTACCAATTCTGCAACAAAACCACTCATGCCTGGTAATGC
>NZ_JABGCI010000230.1 GCF_019799905.1 Trujillonella endophytica
ACCATCCGTCGGTCGATTTGAGACCGGTGGGCCTTGGCATCTTCAGGGGTGATGGCAGCAGTTGGGTAAAGCCTTTTTGACTTCGTGGCCGTTTCAGTGTTGACTCTAGCTGGGAGTCGTGGACTGATCATATCCTGCAGATTGGTGGCGCCATTCTGAAGGAGGCCGAGATTTTTGATGCGGTTCGCGCTTTTAGGCAAACCGTTGTTTTCTCCGATGAGGCTTTTATGGCCATGCTGGAGTCTTTCCTTCCTCAAACCAACACCTTCATTGTTACGAATGGTGAGATTGGTTTTTCTTTGAAGGAACTGAGTGCCATTACCGGGTTACCCATCCTTGGCAAGCTCTATGAGGAGTTTATGCCGATCGACAGCGTCCTTGAGGAGCAGTCTGAGGAATTTAGGCTTCTGTACTTTCAGCTCGTCGCCTTCTACGATTTTTTGAAGGAGAAGGAGGGCCCGAAAGTCCGGTGTAGCAGTTGGAAGAGTTTTGGCTCTTTG
Source organism: Trujillonella endophytica (assembly GCF_019799905.1). Lineage (GTDB taxonomy): Bacteria > Actinomycetota > Actinomycetes > Mycobacteriales > Geodermatophilaceae > Trujillonella > Trujillonella endophyticus_A. Next base: position 501 of record NZ_JABGCI010000230.1, read on the forward strand.
TCTCCCAACTTCTTTGGTGGTGGAGAATCTTCTGAGAAGAATCCGGCTTCGAAGAAGATCTCCGCCATGCGAGAGAATTTGAAGGAATTCTT
>NZ_JABGCI010000231.1 GCF_019799905.1 Trujillonella endophytica
TTTCCTATTAGAAAATGGATTTGCTAGAGGACAACTAGATACTACCTTATTTATCAAATGCCATGACAATGATATGCTTCTTGTACAAATATATGTTGATGATATCATTTTTGGTGCTACTAATGATTTGTTATGCAAAGAATTTGTCAAGTGTATGCAAGATGAATTTGAGATGAGCATGATGGGAGAATTAAACTTCTTCCTTGGACTTCAAATCAAACAAACAAAGGAAGGCACCTTCATCAACCAAGCAAAATATGTAAAGGACTTGCTTAAGAAGTTTGGGATGGAAAGTGCCAAAGCTAGCTCTACTCCAATGAGCACCTCCACAAAGCTTGATTTGGATGAAAACGGTAAAAGCGTTGATCAAAAGCTTTATAGAGGTATGATTGGTAGCTTGCTTTATTTAACGGCTAGTAGGCCGGATATCATGTTTAGTGTTTGTATTTGTGCTCGATTTCAATCAAATCCTAAAGAATCACACTTGCATGCCGTTAAACGTATTTTTAAATATTTTATAAGCACAAATGATCTAGGATTATTTTACCCTAAATGTGACACATTTGATTTAGTAGGCTATTCGGATGC
>NZ_JABGCI010000232.1 GCF_019799905.1 Trujillonella endophytica
GCCTCTGTGTCTGGGTTGAATCCGCCCAAGGGTCCATGTGAAAAGTGCATTATTTCTACTGGCATTAAATTCCGTTCGATGCACGGATCGGTTTATTGAGATTAATTAGATAATTTAAGTCTTCATTTGAATTAATTATCAATTATAAATTACGAGAATTATTCAATGAATTGTCAGTATTTAACGTCGTCGCTGGGGGGATAAAGATAACAAAACATATTTTACTTCTATTCAACTCAATCGTTCCAAAATTGGAGATAAACGTAATCGCAGAACGAAATTAGCTTTTCAAGGTTGAATAGAAATTTGCTATCCAATATAAGCTTTTATGTAATTCTAATATTTTGAATCACGATTTTCTTATATCATTTGAATCTCACCTGCATTCTGAGAATACGGCGAGAGCACTTTTCTAATAACAGTTTTCATAATATATTGTTATTATTTGTGGAACTAAGAACCGTTGCGTTAAAAATCTACATCTCGATCGCATGGTTCAAAATCGCGGTCGTCGCGGCGCGGTTCGCGGTTGCCGCGGTCCGCCGTCATCGCGTCGCGGTTCGCGGCCGGCGCGGTTCGCGGTCATCG
>NZ_JABGCI010000025.1 GCF_019799905.1 Trujillonella endophytica
CGTCGTCGTCGGCATCGTCAACTCCGCCACCGCCCTCGGCGTGGCCGACCTGTTCGCCGAGGAGCAGAAGCTGCTGCTGATCGGCAACGCGGGCGCGGTGGACCTGACGGCCGACGCCGCCAACGACTACGTCTGGCGCGTGTCGTTCAGCAACGCCCAGAACTCCTATGCCATGGGCGAGTACCTGGCCGGGCAGAACGTCGGCTCTGTCTTCGTCATGGTCCCGGACTACGCGGCGGGGCAGGAGAACATCGTCTCCTTCTCCGAGGCCTTCGAGGCCGGCGGCGGCACGATCGCGGGCACCGCGCTGACCCCCTTCGGCAGCACGCAGGACTTCCAGCCGTTCCTCTCCCAGATCCAGGCGTCCGGGGCGGCGGCGACCTTCGTCTTCTACTCCGGCGGCGAGGCGGTGACCTTCGTCAACCAGTACGCCGACTTCGGCCTCAAGGACTCGATCCCGCTCTACGGCTCCGGGTTCCTCACCGAGGGCAGCGTGCTCCAGGGGCAGGGACCGTCCGCGATCGGCGTCCGCACGACGATGCAGTACTCCACCGAGCTCGACAACGAGGCCAACCAGGAGTTCGTGCAGGCCTACTCCGACGCCTACGGCTCGCTCCCGACGGTGTTCGCGATGTCGCTGTTCGACGCGGCCAACGTGCTGGACAAGGCGGTGAGCGAGGCCGGGAGCGTCGAGGGCGACGCGCTCTCCGAGGCGCTGGGTGGGCTCGGGGAGATCGACAACAGCCCGCGCGGCCCGTGGGAGTTCGAGGACCAGAACCCCAAGCAGACCATCTACCTGCGCGAGGTCGTCGACGAGGGCGGCACCCTGATCAACAGCGTCGTGGAGGACCTCGGCCAGTACGGCACCGTCTGACACCACCGTCCGGGCGGGGCCCAGCCCCGCACCGCCACCCCGTCCGGGGCCGGGCCGCGCACCTCGGCCCCGGACGGCCGTCCGGGAAGGCCGCCACCATGGTCGACTGGTTCGACGCGAACCTGGTCAGCATCCTCAACGGTTTCGCCATCGGCTCGCTGCTGTTCATCCTGGCGGTGGGCCTGTCCATCGTCTTCGGGATGATGGACGTGCTGAACCTCGCGCACGGCGCGCTCTACCTGGTCGGCGCCTACCTCGCCTACAGCCTCTTGGACGGCGGAGCCACCTGGGGCGCGTTCCTCGGGGCGCTGGGTCTGGCCGCCGTCTTCGGCCTGGTGGCCGGCGGCGTGCTGTCGGGGATGACCGAGCCACTGGCGAAACGGCCGATCCTGGACCAGGCGCTGCTGACGCTGGGCATCGCGCTGATCGTGGCCGAGATCCTCGCGATCATCTACGGCAACGACGTCTACCGGATCGGCGCGCCGCCCGGGCTCGACGGCAGCGTGTCCGTCGCCGGCAACACCTATCCCCTGTACCGGCTGGTGCTCATCGGCATCGGCCTGTTCCTCGCCGTCGTCGTCTGGCTGGTCATGGAGAAGACGTCGATCGGAGCGCTGGTCCGCGCCGCCGTCGCCGACCGGGAGATGGTCTCGGCGATGGGCATCGACAACCGCAAGGTCAAGGTCGGCGTCCTGGCCTTCGGCTCGGTCCTGGCCACCGTGGCCGGCGTCCTCGGCGGTCCTGTCTACGGCGTCCGGCCGGGGCTGGACGAGACTGTCCTGCTGCTGGCCCTGATCGTCGTGGTGATCGGCGGCCTCGGGTCGGTCAAGGGCGCGCTCATCGGTGCCCTGGTGATCGGCCAGGTCGACTCCCTGGGCCGTGCCCTGCTGCCCGAGCTCGCCTCGTTCGTCCTGTTCGGCGCGCTGGCGCTGGTCCTGATCCTGCGGCCCCAGGGTCTCTTCGGCCCGAAGAAGGTGGCGTCATGAGCGCACCCGCGCACCCCTCCACCGACGCCGACGCCACCCCGGGCGCCGGCTCCACCGCGGCCGCTCCCGCGCCTCCGGTCTCCCCGACCCGGCGCGGCCTGCTCGGCGCCGTCCCGGCGACCGTGGTGGTGCTCGTGCTGGCCTTCGTCCCGTTCTTCCTCGCCGAGGACCCGGTCACCATCCTGACCCGGATCCTCGTCTTCGGGATGTTCGCCGTCAGCCTCGACCTGCTGGTCGGCATCACCGGGCTGCCGTCGCTCGGGCACGCCGCCTACTTCGGGGTCGGCGCCTACACGGCGGGGCTGGTGGCCGTCCACTGGACGCCGAGCGCGCCCGTGCCCGTGCTGCTGGCCGCCGGCGCCGGCGCGGTCGCCGCGCTGCTGACCGGGTGGCTGGCCGTCCGCAGCCACGGGGTGTTCTTCCTGATGCTCACCCTGGCCATCGGCGAGATCGCGTCCCAGCTGGCGCTCCAGCTCGACGACATCACCGGCGGCTCCAACGGTCTGCCCGTTCCCTCGATCCGCTTCGGCAGCGAGCCGTTCGACGCCGACTTCCGCATCGCCTACACGTACTGGTACGTTCTGGCGATCTTCGTCGTCGGCTTCGCGGCGATGTGGCTGATCTCCCGCTCCCCGTTCGGTCTGGCCCTGCGCGGGATCCGGGACAACGAGGACCGGATGCGTTCGCTGGGGTACACGCCGTTCCGGTACAAGTACGTCGTCTACATCCTCGCCGGCGGTTTCGCCGGTCTGGCCGGCGGCCTGTTCGCCCAGGTCAACCGGCTGGTCTCGCCGGTGGACGCCGGCTTCGCGCTGAGCGCCATCACCCTGCTGGCGCTCGTCCTCGGCGGCGCGGGGACCCTGTGGGGGCCGGTGCTCGGCATGGCGGTGGTCGTGATCGTCCGCGACTACTACGGCCCCGACCTCGGCGGCCACGGCCCCCTGGTGCTCGGCATCGTCTTCGTCGTCGCCGTCTACGTCCTGCCCCGCGGCATGGCAGGGCTCGCCGGGCTGCTCACCGGCCCACGCCGCCGCACGCGGCGATCGATCGTCCCCGGAGAGGAGCGGACGTCATGAGCGACCACCTGCTCGAGCTGTCCGGCGTCACCCGCACCTTCGGCGCGCTCACGGCCGTCGACGGGGTCGACCTCGCCGTCCCCGTCGGTTCCCGGCACGCGCTGATCGGCCCCAACGGCGCCGGCAAGAGCACGCTGTTCAAGCTCGTCACGGGGTCGATGCCGGTCTCGTCGGGCCGGGTCGTCTTCGACGGCACCGACGTCACCCGGATGTCGGAGTCCCACCGCGCCCGGCGCGGGATCAGCCAGACGCTCCAGCACTCGAGCCTGTTCCTCAGCCAGACCGTCGAGCGCAACGTCCTCATGGCCGCCCAGCGCCAGCCGGGCGGCGGCCGGCGCTCGCTGCTGCCGCGCCGCCAGCGGGCCGCCCGCGACCGCGCCCACGAGCTGCTGACCGACGTCGGGCTGGCGAACCGGTCGGCGGCGCTGGTGTCGGCACTGTCGCACGGCGAGCGCCGGCAGCTGGAGGTCGCGGTCGCGCTGGCCTGCGAGCCCCGGCTGCTGCTGCTCGACGAGCCGGCGGCCGGCATGTCCCCGGCCGAGAGCTCCCGGCTGGTCGGGCTGCTCAAGGCCCTGCCCGACACCGTGACGCTGGTGATCGTCGAGCACGACCTCGACGTCGTGTTCGCGCTCGCGACCTCGGTGACCGTGCTGCACCTGGGCAAGCTGCTGCTCACCGGCCCGCCCGACGAGGTGCGGGCCAGCACGGCGGTGCAGGAGGCCTACCTCGGCACCGGCCGGGAGGCACTGTTCCTCGACACACCGGCCAGCCCGTCGCTGGCCAAGGGCGACCGCACGACCGAGCTGGGGGTGGGCTGAGTGCTGGAGGTCCGCGGACTGGAGTCCGGCTACAAGCGCAGCACGGTCCTGCAGGGGGTCGACCTCGACCTGCAGAACGGGCGGGTGCTCGGCCTGCTGGGTCGCAACGGCGTCGGCAAGTCCACGCTGATCAACACGCTGATGGGGCTGGTCACCCCGTCGGCCGGGAAGGTCACCCTCGACGGCCGAGACCTGACCGGCAAGCGACCCGACGTCATCGCACGCGCCGGGGTGGCGCTGGTGCCCCAGGGCCGGCGGGTCTGGGCTCCGCTGTCGGTGACCGAGCACCTCGACCTCGCGGCCCGCCGGGGCAAGGGGAAGGGCCCCTGGGACATGGCCCGCGTGCTGGAGCTCCTCCCGCGTCTCGGCGAGCGCCGCAGGCACACGGCCGGACAGCTCTCCGGTGGCGAGCAGCAGATGCTGGCCATCGCCCGCGCGCTGCTCACCAACCCGCGGCTGGTCCTCATGGACGAACCCTCCGACGGCCTGGCCCCCTCGGTGGTGGACCTGATCGGCGAGGCCATCGGCCGGATGAAGGCCGAGGGGGTGACGCTCCTGGTCGTCGAGCAGGACCTGCACCTGGCGTTCGCCGTCGCCGAGGACATCGCGGTCATGGACAAGGGCCGCATCGTGCACCGCTCCCCCACGCTGGACTTCCGCAAGGACTCCTCCATCGCCCACACCCTGCTCGGGGTCGCCTGACGGCGCGGGTGCCGCGCCCGCGCGCTGCGGCCGCGGCACCCGAGGACGGCGGTCAGCGCAGGAGCACCGGGATGTGCCGGGGTTCCGTGGACGACGTCCAGGTGATGTCGCCGTCGAGCTCCACCCATGTCGAGCGGGCGAAGACCTCCTCGACGGCGACGCGGACCTCGAGTTGGGCCAGCGGCATGCCGACGCACCGGTGGATGCCCCACCCGAAGGCGAGGTGGTCGCGGCTGCGGGGCCGGTCGAGCCGGAACACGTCGGGCGCCTCGTAACGGGCCGGATCGCGGTTCGCCCCGGCGTAGAGCAGCAGCACCCGCTCACCCCTGCGGACCGTGACCCCCCCGAGCCGGGCGTCGGCCGCGGCCGTCCGCGCGAACCAGCGCAGCGGGGTCCACATGCGCACCGCTTCCTCGACGGCGTCGGCGATGCGGCCGGGCTCCTCCCGCAGGTGCTGCTGCAGCTGCGGCTGCGCCGCCACGTGTGCGAGCAGGCAGCCGGTGGCCCGCGCGGTGGAGTGGTGTCCGCCGACCAGCAGCGCCACGATCGCGCCGTGGATCTCCTGCTGGCTCAGCGGGGCCTCCGCCCGGTGCCCGTAGCCGACCACGGTGCTGAGCCAGTCGTCCCTCGGCCGGGCCTCCCGGTCGGCGACCAGGGCGTCGAGGATCTCCTGCAGGCGTACCGCTGGATCGCTGCCGTCGGGCATCGGGCGCCGGAAGAGGAACAGCGACTCCGCCAGGACCTCCACCTCGTGCTTGAGGTCGTCCGGCGCACCGATCAAGGCGAAGACCACGTCGAGGGAGAGCCGGAAGGCGTAGGGCTCTCCGAGGTCGAACGACGCGGCCTCCCGGCCGGCCGGGAGGAGGCGGCGGGCGTGGTCGCGCACGAGACCCTCGTACGACGGGGTGATCCTCGGCCCCACGGCCTCGGTGAGGATCTGACGGTGGGCGGTGTGCGTGGGCCGGTCGTACTCGAGGGCGAAGGTCGGCGGCGTGCCGTTCGGCGGGATCCGCACGCCGTCCCCGGACAGCCACTGCTGGTGGTCCGAGGCGATCTGCTTGACCAGCGCGAAGTCGGCGACCGCCCAGAAGCCGCCCCGCGCCGGTGACCAGCAGACACCACCGGCGTCCCTGATCCGGTCGTAGACGGGGTAGTCGGCGAACCTCAGGTCCTGGTCGAGCGGATCGAAGTCCACGGACGGCACGTCGGTGGTGGTGGTCATCGGGTCTCCCGGTGCGGTGTCGATGTGATCCAGACCATATACCGGTCCGTACAGTTAATCCAAGCGCAGGGTCCGCCCTCGCCGTACAGTCCGTGACCGTGGACGCGCACGGCGATCGGCCGCGCCGGGGTCGGCCTCGAGACCCGGCGAAAGACGTCGCCGTGCTCGACGCGGTCATCTCGCTGCTCGGCACCGAAGGGGTCAGCGGCATGAGCATGGACCGCGTGGCCGCCGCGGCAGGGGTGTCCAAGGTGACCGTGTACGCACGCTGGCCCAGCAAGAGCGCCCTGATCGGCGCCGCGCTCGCGCACCTCCAGGTCGACCACGTCCCTCCCCGGACCGGAGAGGTGATCGCCGACCTGACCGCACTCCTGGAGGCCATGCGGCGCCAGTACGCGGAGGTCGGGGGCATGACCATCCTCGGCAACTGCCTGGTGGACGAGGCGGCCGGTGGCGAGCTGCTGCAGATCATCCGCGAGAGCACCCTCCTGCCCCGGCGCGCGCACCTGGCCGAGGTCGTCCGCGACGGCGTGGCCAGCGGGCAACTACGGCCCGACGTGGACGTCGAGGGAGCGGTCAGCCTGCTGGTGGGCAGCCTCTACGCCGACCACCTCGCCGGCCGGCCGACCGGGGACGACTGGGCCACGACGGTCGTCCGCAACGCACTGAGGGGTCTGGCCGGACGGCGCTGACCCAGGGAGTATGCGCGCCATTTCCAGTGCGCCCGACGACCACTTGACACACATCGCCTTCCGGGCTCATCGTGCCTCCCCATGGACGTGATGCGGATCACGTCCCGGACGAGGAGGGGCCCCATGCCACTACCCGAACTGTCCCGCCGTCACTTGCTGGGCGCCATGGGTGTGGGGGCCGGCGGACTCGCACTGAGCGCCTGCGGCGGCGGGAGCCTCGGCGGGGACGACGACGACGGCGG
>NZ_JABGCI010000233.1 GCF_019799905.1 Trujillonella endophytica
TTGGTTTTGCCAACATCATCCGGTCTTTTGGGGTCAGGCAAGGTGAGTTTGCCGTTTGCTAGAAGAGCCCCAAAGATTTCTTCAACGTCTTCATCGAACGGGTATTTCTTCTCTACTCGCTCTCTGAAGGCATCAGAGAGTTCAGGCTTTTTACCTGCAGCTTTGTTTTCAGCTTTCTTTGGCTGCTGAGGAGCTGACTTGGTTTGCACATTGAGAACCTCCTTTTTCTTTGGTTTTGAGGTTGCAATGGCAGTCGGCTCTTTCTTTGATGATTTCTGACTGTTGAGGTCTTTGATCACCGTTTCAGCTTCCATAGCTGCTTCCAGGAGTTCTCCCAGGTTTTTTGATTTGTTGCCGATAATCATGGAGCGGATCCTTGCTCTCATGTTGTTACGGCAGATGTCGACCAGCGACGCTTGTGGCAGTACGTCTGAGCATTTGTACGCCATAGCCTTCCACTTGTGAATGAAGTCATATGTTGACTCACTCTCTCCCTGTTTTAGGCTGCAGAGCTGAGCCATTGTAACAGGATGATCCTCACCTTTGAAGTGGATTAGGAAGCGTGTCTCTAGCATGACCCAATTTTG
>NZ_JABGCI010000234.1 GCF_019799905.1 Trujillonella endophytica
TATTTCAAATAAACTTTAAAAGAAAGTTTTTCTAAATAAAGAGTTATTAGAAAAACAAGTTTTCTATATAAAGAGTTATAAGAAAACATGGTTTCCATATTAGTTTAAAATTATACCTTTATAAAACGACAAAGGGAATTTTATGTAATTAAAGGGTTTAATACATAAAGTACCTTAGTTTTTAAAAGGACTAGTGGGAGCATGAAAAGTCATCAAATTAATTTCTTTATTAGTACACACTATTAATACTAAAGTAGTATTAAGAATTCCATAATCGTTATAGGAATTCAAATCACATCAAAAAGGAGTTTTTGAAATGATTAATTCATATGAGATAAATATTTGAGAAATATGAGACTCATATGAGAATAAAGTATGTACTTATATCAATATCAAGAACATGCTGCAAAGAGTTGTCAGGCAGATATTGATAATCAATTCAGAATAGAGATTCAGAATAGAAACAAGTTTGTTCTTAAAAGAGTTTAAGAATGAAATACTTGTATTTCAAGAAATTACTAAATACACGCCATTTACATAGATTGCCTAATAGAATGTCGAGTGAACAAATGCTTTCTTTTGGAAGC
>NZ_JABGCI010000235.1 GCF_019799905.1 Trujillonella endophytica
TCTCTCCTACTTGTAGGGTATGTCCCATGAAGAAGGAGGTTCATAGTAGGGTAGTATGAAATTAATGGATAGGTTAAAAACTATATAGTATAATATTAACACTTCACAAATATGACGGAATAATTCCGACAGCATAACAGCTAACACATAGTGTGTGCGGGTGATAAGTCATGTGTCCTACAAGTCGATCTACATGGACTAAAAGGGTAGGTAAAGGGTCCTTTACTCGCTCGGATCATCGATATACCTAACCACATGTGACATCAGGAATGCCGCGTGGGTCCAACAGTACGTGAGTGATCCATTTTATATACCCGAAGGTACGTGGCGAGAAAGGTTGATGACTTAGACATGAAACCGAGAATCAGGAAAACCGGAATCATGGCTAAGACCATCATGGCTATAGCATACAACGAGCATACAACGACCTAGTCATGCAATGCAGTACACACACGATGCAGAAAATGAAGCACACAATCAAGCGAATGCAAGTGGTTGATTTTAATTAATAATAAAGATTTAATAGCCCTTTTAAATTGATGGAGTTTAGCCCACTGGATCCCCAGCGGAGTCGCCAAGTCTG
>NZ_JABGCI010000236.1 GCF_019799905.1 Trujillonella endophytica
AGCTGTTGTCCCTTTAGAGGTACAAATTCCTTCCTTAAGGGTATCTCTACAAAACGACATGACGGAAGAAAGCAATGTCAAGTTAAGACTCCAAGAGCTAGACAATCTCGATGAGAGACGGCTCGAAGCACTACAAAGCATTGAGCTTTACCAAGCACGCATGGCAGGATCTTTCGACAAGAAGGTCAGGCAACGCGCCCACAAAAAGGGTGACTTGGTTCTCGCAGTAAAAAGGCCGATGGTTTTCGCTCACAAATCCAAAGGCAAATTTGAACCGAAATGGGAAGGACCCTTTGTCATCGACAAAGTCTTCTCCAATGGCGCATACGCACTTCTAAACATGGAAGGTGACAGATGCATGCTGCCCATCAACGGCAAGTTCTTGAAGCGGTACTGCCCTTGAAGACTTCCTCCACGGGTCAGAGCGGTGCCTGCAAGGCCATAGCCTATCTCTAGGTACTTGCTCGTCAAACCCACTCCTTTCGGAATTTTCATCTTTTATGTTGAATTTTCTAAAAAATCAGAACAATGCTTACTTTCATCGTGTCATTGTTCAACAGGAAAACTCATTCCAAAAATCCA
>NZ_JABGCI010000237.1 GCF_019799905.1 Trujillonella endophytica
TATGCATGTTAAGTTACATCCATAACGGCAGAATTTTTGTATACGCCGTGCCAACTTCGCACTCTTATATCTCCTTCATTTCTCATCCGATTTGGATGATTCAAGATGTTATAGAATCACTGGAAAACAAACTTTTAAATTATTATGGTGGTGTAGCACACCTCCCACCGAATCATATCTAAAAATTGAGTCAAAGTAGGCTCGTTATAACTCACAAACATATTTTTCCAGAACTTCTCTCTTTAATATCTTCCTCAATTCTCATCCGATTGGAGTAATTCCAAGTTCTATATTCCTCTAATATCAAGATCTACAACATATGTAGAAATCATAATATTCTGTGTACTACAGAATATTCTAGGAATTTAACCGCAAATCCAACCGTTTAAACTTCTAAAATTCATAGAAATTAATGTAATAACGGAAAAATTATGAAACCACCTTGATAATTCATGGTTAAACCTCTACTATTTAGTAAAAATAGAGAGAACCCCCAATTTGATTATTGCAGAATCACTATAGTCTCCACCATTAAATATTCATAATATTTTCTCTCTTTAAAAAAAAATTCTCACTCTATA
>NZ_JABGCI010000238.1 GCF_019799905.1 Trujillonella endophytica
GGGAGTCAAGCCTTCACGGGAAATGCAGCGAAAGCTCAATCCCAACATGAAGGAGATAGTAATGAAAGAAGTAGTGAAGTTGCTAGATGCAGGTATCATTTACCCCATTTCTGATAGTGAGTGGGTAGCACCTACACAGGTTGTGCCTAAAAAGTCTGGAATCACAGTTGTAGCAAATGAACAGGGTATTCTAGTCCCAACTCGTGCCACCACGGGATGGCGCGTTTGCATCGATTACAGGAAATTGAATTCCAAGACAAGAAAAGACCATTTTCCACTTCCATATATTGACCAAATCTTAGATAGATTAGCAGGGCAAAGCTACTATTGCTTTCTGGATGGTTATTCTGGATATAACCAAATCGCTGTTTACCCTGAGGATCAAGAGAAAACCACATTCACCTGTCCTTTTGGCACTTTTGCTTTTAGGAGAATGTCCTTTGGTTTGTGTAATGCTCCAAGCACTTTCCAAAGATGCATGATGGCTATCTTTCGGATATGATTGGAGATTTTCTAGAAGTGTTTATGGATGATTTCTCTGTCTTTGATCCTTCTTTTGATTGTTGTGTGAAAAATTTGG
>NZ_JABGCI010000239.1 GCF_019799905.1 Trujillonella endophytica
AACTTGTTGGGTATCAGTTTGGCTTGATGAAGCATCATCTTCTGGCTCTGACTCCGAATCTGTATCTTGTATGATGGACAGATAAGAGACAACAAATTTGCCCCCAGACTTGTGCTTAGCCTTCTTCACTTTAGTTGTGATGACCAAAGGCTTTGGAGCTTTGAGGGAGATGACGAAGGGAGATTGACTGCTCTCTTCAGGTTTGCCGGAGGGTTTGTTTCCCTCTGGTGATTTTTGAGGAGCTTTACCTTTATCTTTTGGGAGATTTTTGGTAGAAGGCGTCATTTCCTCTTCTTCTTTTTCTCCTTCATACATCTGAGAGTCTGCGAAGTGGACTTCCTTACCCTTGAAGGGCTTTCTATCCGCAAAGACTCTATGTACCATGCCATCGTTGTCGACGAACTTGATGCATTGATGTAGAGTTGAAGGAACAATTCCATTCTCGTGTATCCAAGGGCGTCCGAGAAGGATATTGTAGCATGAAGGGGTTTTTATTGCATATACAGTGACTTCAGAGATAAGGTCACCGATTTGCAATTTGAACCTGATTTTACCGATTGGCCTTTGAGTATTGCCATCG
>NZ_JABGCI010000240.1 GCF_019799905.1 Trujillonella endophytica
TCCGTTCGTTAGTGTCAAATCGATTGATAATCAATCTTTCAATGAAAAAAAGAGTGTTTTTTTTTCTTTCCTCTTTTCCTTAGACTTTATACTTACAGATCCTGATATGAATCTAGATCATTAGCAAGATCCACATTTGTGGGAACAAATACAAATAAAAATAAATAGAGCACAACTAAATAGAAGTAGGGATATATCATAAAGTTTTCTTTTTTTTATTCAAGGAATTTCTGGAAAACAAATGAGTTATATCATTTCATGGTGGATCAGCGAATTATTGGGCCGAGCTGGATTTGAACCAGCGTAGACATATTGCCAACGAATTTACAGTCCGTCCCCATTAACCGCTCGGGCATCGACCCAGGAAGAATCAATTCTAGGCTTATTGATAATCCATGATCAACTTCCTTTCGTAGTACCCTACCCCCAGGGGAAGTCGAATCCCCGCTGCCTCCTTGAAAGAGAGATGTCCTAAACCACTAGACGATGGGGGCATGCATGCTTGCCCGACCGCCATCATACTATGCTCATAGTATGAACAGTTTTTTTTAATTGTCAATATAATGTAATGGTATGACT
>NZ_JABGCI010000241.1 GCF_019799905.1 Trujillonella endophytica
CAATAATATCAAGGTATATTGTCTCCTGCTTAGACTGATAAATCCAAAAGAAATTGCTATATCCTCTATTCAAAGGAGAGAAATGAGTCTGGATATAATGCTGATTAAGAAGGATTTAACTCTTACAGAATTGATGAAAAAGGGGATATTGATTATCGAACCGGTTCGTCTATCTGTAAAAAATGATGGACAATTTATTATGTATCAAACCATAAGTATTTCATTGGTTCATAAGAGTAAGCACCAAACTAATCAAAGATGCCGAGAAAATGTTGATAAGAAGAATTTTTATAAATCCATTGCAAGACATCAAAGGATAACTGGAAATATCGACAAAAATCATTATGATTTGCTTGTTACTGAAAATATTTTATCACCTAGACGTCGTAGAGAATTGAGAATTATAATTTGTTTCAATTCAAAGAATAGGAATGGTATAGATAGAAATCCAGTATTTTGCAATGTGAACAACGTAAAAAACTGTGGTCAATTTTTGGATGAAAGCAAACGTCTTGATCGAGATAAAAAGAAATTAATTAAATTAAAGTTCTTTCTTTGGCCCAATTATAGATTAGAAG
>NZ_JABGCI010000242.1 GCF_019799905.1 Trujillonella endophytica
TCTTGAAGAGGGCTGGGCGTGTGGCTTCTTCTTGACTTGGGCAGCCAAAAAAAAACTTCTCTATTGTGTGTTGCACGCCCAAGGGACTCTCTCTCATGTATATATAGTTATTTTCCATTCCTTAATTCAATCCTCTTTCAAATAGGAATGACCTTTCCCATAAGAATTAGTAACTAGTCTCCTTTAGTTGTGCAACACTTACTAATTAAGGATACTACAATTAGTAACCCTTAATAATAGGAATTCTTACCCAAAGAAGAGTCTTTCCTTCCAAGTAAAGATTCCCAATCACACTTGGAAACCTCACACAAGTGTCCCCACATATGGCTGGCCCACAAGAAAGCTAAACACACCATGGCCCACAAGTAAATAATTTAGCTAGAGTTAAATTCATGTATGCTATCAAGAGCCTATTAGAATTTAAACTCAAAATTATTCTTCCACAAAATTAATTCAACCACATATCATCTAATTAGGAAACCATGCCAATATAGGAAAGTGGCTAGAAGAGGGACCAAAAGACATATTTGCCCTTGGCTCCCAAAATGACCATAATGTCCATGCTAACACCATAGCAA
>NZ_JABGCI010000243.1 GCF_019799905.1 Trujillonella endophytica
GTAATTAAAAAATAGGGAAAAATAGGGGAAAATAGGGAAAAATGGGAAAAATGGGGGGGAAATTATGGAAAAATGTGGGAAATGCTTGGAATGGCTAGGGGAATCAACATTGAGTTCCCACACTAGAATCGTATCGAAATCGAATAAAAATAAAATTATTTATCGGACGGGGAAAATACGGAAAAATCGGAAAAATGACAAATAAAATGGAAAAAAAGGGAAACAAAAGGGAGACATGCTTGGAATGCCACGGGGATTCAACAATGAGGCAAGTAACTAAAATTCCCGCAAATATAATTATAATAAAATTAGTCATTAGGACGAAAAATAGGCTAAATTGAGAAAAAATACGAAAAAATAGTGGAAAAACGTGAAAAAATCTATGCAAATGCTAGCATTATTCCCTGCATGGTTTCAATTTGAAATCACATTGTTTGCAATCAGTTGTAATGCGGATGATATGAGTGGCCATGGCCACGCCCACTTGCCGTGCCCATGACATTGGCACACGGCGAGCAGCGCCTCGCCCACGAGATTGGCACACGACGTGCGTAGCCTTGTACATGCCAAAGGCACAC
>NZ_JABGCI010000244.1 GCF_019799905.1 Trujillonella endophytica
GAAGTAATCTTAATATACCATAGATTGCTAATTTTAATATTACTCCTGCTAATAATATAGATCCACCTAATGGTGATTCAGAATGAACTACAGGTAATCAAGTATGTACTGGAAGTAATGGAGTTTTAACAGCTAAACCTATAAAGATTCCTAATCATAGAATACATTGTACATCTACTGAAAGAAGAATATTTTCTATACCTAAATAATCTGTTGTATTTAATAGATAGATATATAAACATATACTTAGTAACATAAATAAAGAACTTCCTAATGTATAAAGAAGGGCATAGTAGGCTGCTTTTTCTCTATTATCTGCTCCATAGATTCCTATTAATAAATATAATGGAGCTAAAGTACTTTCGAATAATATATAGAATGTTTTCATATCTAAACATAGGAAATTTAATATCATTAAAAATACTAGAAGTTGAATTAAACTTACGTATAATGGCTCTTCTGAGTTTAATTTGATATTTCAATTAGATAAAAGAGCTATTGGACCTAATATTGCTGTTAATATTACTAATAATAATGAGATACCATCATATCCTCAATCTAAGTTAAAAAGAGAT
>NZ_JABGCI010000245.1 GCF_019799905.1 Trujillonella endophytica
ATCCTACAACTCTTCAACAAAGGAAAAGACTCTGCATTGAAGACTCAAAGTGCCAATGAGTTTGTTTATGGAGTGATTAGGTTCATTATGTAAAAACTCTATAGTTATAGATTGCATTATGAAGCTCTTTGGACTTAGATCGACCTTAGGTTCTTGCAAACCTATTTACTTGCACCTGAAAAGCTCCTAGGAAGTCTTTAAAATGTTTTCATAATTGGAAAAATGAATTTGGAAACTTGGAAGTAGCTTTTGGAACCTAAAACAGAAAATACAGTTTTTCTGCACAAAGTCGATCGATCGAAGTCAAACTCGATCGATCGAGATCGATGTCGATCGATCGAAATGCCATTCGATCGATCGAGTATGTGACAGAAATCCCAATTAGCTACTGACTTCATTTGGATCGATCGAAACACAACTCGATCGATCGAAGGCAAACTCGATCGATCGAAATACACTTGGATCGATCGAAACTGTTATGAAATATACATTTGGCTACTGACTTCATCTGGATCGATCGAAACTCAACTCGATCGATCGAAACTAAACTCGATCGATCGAAATTTGTCTGGAT
>NZ_JABGCI010000246.1 GCF_019799905.1 Trujillonella endophytica
CAGGAGATTGGGACCATCTCATAGCCAGTCTTGAGAAGTGTGCCAATCAAGAAGACCCATGGACAGGAACAGAGCCTTGGTCTGAAACTACCTTTGAAACTCCGGAAGGTCTTGTTGAGTTGGAAGCCTCCGAAAATATTGTGGAGGAACCACCTTCAAGCCTTCCGACAGAAGATTCTGTTCAACAGATAGACTTGGGAACACCAGATAACCCACGTCCTGTATTCATAAGCAAGAATATAAAGGATGATGAGTTACCCGAGTATATCGCTTTTCTTCGTGAGTTTGTTGATTGTTTTGCATGGTCTTACGCTGAAATGCCTGGTTTAGACCCCAAAATAGCAGTTCACAAACTCAATCTACAAAAAGATATCAAGCCTGTCAAACAAGGCCAAAGAAGATTTCGTCCTGACATAATGGACAAAATTGAACAAGAAGTTCAAAAACTCAAAAGCGTTGGCTTCATCCGCGAGGAACAGCATCCTGAATGGTTGGCCAACATCGTCCCCGTGACAAAGAAAAATGGGCAGATTAGGGTCTGTATCGATTACAGAGACCTGAACAATGCATGTCC
>NZ_JABGCI010000247.1 GCF_019799905.1 Trujillonella endophytica
CGGAGACTCACCTTCACAAGTAGAGAAGGGAACTGAAAACTTTTTCTAGTTTCCTAATTGCACACATATTTTGAGAAAAGAGACAAAGGGTTTTTTTTTAGATGCCGTGAAAGGCGATTTCATTTGTTGCCATGAAAGGCGATTTTGCCGTAAAAGGCGATTTACAAATCCTATCAATAGTGAAAGACAAGACTTGTGATTTTTTTTGTCTCTTGAAAGAAAATACAAAGTGCAAAAGAAAAGCAAGAAAGGGATCTAACTCCTCATGCGATTGTGGGGACACGTTCAGATCGACGGTCGCGAGCCATGTGTGGGCTCCTCCATCGTCCATGCAGATGAGAACACGATGCTTGGATTCTTTGGCTTTGGCTTTTTAACCTCAGATTTTTAAAGGATAAAGACCAAGAGAAGGTCCTATATCCGATAAAAATCCAAGTAAACGGGCTGAAAAGCCACGTTTAGCCATGTTGATAGAAGAAGATGAAAGGACCTTGGGGGGGGGGGGGGGGGGGGCCCCCCCCAGGGGATGTTTAAATAACCTTGTTTTTTTTTTTGGGGGAGTTTTTTTTTTCT
>NZ_JABGCI010000248.1 GCF_019799905.1 Trujillonella endophytica
GAACTTCTAAAGACTTTGTCTATTATTTAGTAGATAATTAGCGTTACCAATCACTGGAGATATTATTTTTTTTTATTCGGATAAATACTGAGATTCGAACTCAGATTGATTCAACCACAATGAAAATTTTTACCATTAAAATATATCTATCTTAAATTTCTCTCATCTTTTTTATATTCATATCTTTTAGTTCTAATAAAGTTCAATTCTTTATGTCCCCTTTACTATCCACATAATTTTTATATATTTTCACTATGCACTTAACTATAATATTTATCCACTTAACTATAATATTTATACATTAAACTATAATATTTTTACACTATGCACTGAAGTTATCTGACTATACTAGATTATAGAGTGACCTTCAATTCATAAACCTAAATTCATACACCTAAATTCATTTAAATCAACTCACACAAATCTAATGTTATTCTCAACTCATACACATCTTACACAATCCTTTTTATTCATTCATAATTATTTTATTCTTACACAATTATTCTTTTTATACATCCTTTTCAATACATACTAATCTAATATTATTTTCAATACACAATCTTTTTATAATA
>NZ_JABGCI010000249.1 GCF_019799905.1 Trujillonella endophytica
GGATTTCCCCCCCAACGGCTATATGGTTTTCAGCAGCTATAAATAAGATGATTTTGAACCATTCTAAATAACACTTGAGCATTTATTAGCAAGAATCAAAATCCTCTCATTTACTAGCCTCCAACAACTCTCATTACTCTTGTCTTTGAGCTTCATTTAGTGCATCTATTTCTGAGAGTTTATTAGTGTGAGAACATTTGTTTTATCAGCTCATCTTTAAGGAGCATCATTCATTACTCTCTTTATTACTCTAAAGTCTTGTTGATTGAGGGTTGGTGTAAAGCCCTTGTAAGGAAGAAGAGGTGTTCTTCGTCCTGTTAAGAAGTAGGCTTACTTCTTGGTGTAAAGGTTTCTCCACCTGCAAGGAGTGCTCAATAGTGGATTGAGGAATCCTCAAGAAGGTGTTCTTGAGGCGTGGACGTAGGCGGAGACCGAACCACGTTAAAAACTTGTGTTTGATTCTCTCTCTCTCTCTTCATTGCTAAATTGATTTTTGCTGTGTTTTTATTTCCATTACTTGTTTATCAATTGCTGTGATAATTATTTTTAAATCTAAATAGTTTGCCTAGAA
>NZ_JABGCI010000250.1 GCF_019799905.1 Trujillonella endophytica
AGCTATTCTGGGTTGTGGCACGTACTAACTTTATTCCATTTGGGAGATATAAGTGTGTCGCATTGAATTATCGAAATTGCCGCTCAAATTGCAAATGCAAGTTTGTTACGTGAAAACCCTCACGCATGTTACATGCATTGCTTTAAATGCTCAAGTAGGCCTCTGTTGGACCTGAATGGGTGGGTGGCAACGTGCGGTTATGTCATTTTATGTGGAAAATGCCTCCGTGTAGGTTAATTATCGAAAAAGGATAATTTTACCATCACAAGGGCATTATCGTAATTTCTGCACGTAAAGGTGGCCATGCATGAATCATGTTTGAACTTTATATGTATGAGTGACTCTAAATCCATGATTGCATGTGAGAGAAACACTGTGGTTCTCTGTGCATGGAGATGCGCCTAAAAGCTCGCCGTAAAAGCTTGCTTTTGGCGGTAACCTAGGGTTTTCAACATTTTTGGAATTTTGGCCTTATTTGGTACGAGAAACCAAGTTCTAAGGCACGTGATATGATATGCAAAAACGTCACTGCAAAATTGGGGTATCGACAGACAGCGTTGAGGATGTCCTA
>NZ_JABGCI010000251.1 GCF_019799905.1 Trujillonella endophytica
CATTTTGATCCCTCTTCCTTTTTCCGCCAGCCCGTGCGGCGTCGGAGATCGAAGTCGGGCGTCTGGAGCGGTGCGCGACATGCCGTGCTGGCACGTGTGTTGTTTTCGGCAGGGCTGCGAATGGGGGCCCCCTCTTGCGTCGTGCGGCCGCCCTACTTTGCTCCCTCCCCTTCACCTCATGGCCCGGCTGCCCTTGCCGCGCCTTGCTTCGAATGTCTGTATTCGTACCGGTTTTGCGGTAGTCGCCCCTTAAGATGGCCGTTGCCCCTTCCGCGGCGCTGCAACTGGCTGCGGCCGCGGCGGGCTCTCCGCGCTGCCTCGTGTACGGCCTTCGGCTCCGGAAGACTTGTGCCCGGGCGTCGAACGGCTGCTAACGGGACAGCACGTGCTTCGTGGATGCGGTGGACGCGGGCGGTGTGCTGTCGCGCTCGTCTTCACACCGTCGCTGCTCGAAAACGATCGACGTCCTTCCCGCGGACGCTCTCCGTTCGCTCGGGTGCGCCGCGGCGTCGGCGTCGCAGATGGATGCTACCTGGTTGATCCTGCCAGTAGTCATATGCTTGTCTCAAA
>NZ_JABGCI010000252.1 GCF_019799905.1 Trujillonella endophytica
TTAGCCGGTGGGGACTAGCCCCCCCGGCCTAGCCCCCCCGGCCTCCGGCCGGGGGGGACAAGGGCCCCCCCCCTTTTGGGGGGGGGAGGCCTAGAAATAATTAAAAAATGTTTAATCAAACAAATTTCAGATATTCTAAGATTGTACAGCAGGCATGTTAAATGAATGTACAAGAGGAGGTGTATTTAATAAGAAATCTAATGAAGAACTTTTATTATCTTGTAATAAGAAGATATTGTTAGATTCTACAAAGTCTGGTGATTTAGCGTATACAACTGCATGAGTTTTTTTATTTTCTAAACCATTAATAAATTGGTCATAAATTACATATGTGAATAAGAATAATGATATAATACTAATCATTGATCCAATACTACTTACATAGTTTCAACCTGCAAATGCATCAGGATAGTCAGGGATACGACGTGGCATACCATTTAGACCCAAGAAGTGCATAGGTAAGAAGATAGTATTAGCACCGATGAAGATTAATCAGAATTGTATAGCAGCTAATTTTTCATTATAGTATAATCCTAACATTTGAGGACTTCAGTAGTAGTAACCACCT
>NZ_JABGCI010000027.1 GCF_019799905.1 Trujillonella endophytica
TTTTTTTTTTCTTTAAAAATTATAACACATATATATATATATATATATATATATATATATATATATATATATATATATTTCTATTTCTTGTATGTTAGTAAAAGTACTCTTACATAGATAACATTCAGCGGGTGTGCAACATACCAGTTTCTAGTCGGCTCCTTTACTCTGGCCCTAGATGCGTTCCACAGAAAGTCACCCAGAATGAGGTTGGTCTTACATTACCAGACAATTCCGTCTCTCCGGTCACACTATTGATCATTCCGGTTCCGCAACGCCACTCAACTGGACAATCCTCTCAATCTACACCAGGCTATATTTCGCTCCTTAGGTAAAACTAGTTCCTGGGCTGGTGGAGACATCTTCCCTGATATGCCAAGTACCTTGAAGAATGCACGCTATGGCTCAAGACTAATACTAAATCGCACAACACACACAGATCTAACTATAATACCACTCCCCCCAACTTAGATAACATTATCTTTGATGATGAGATGATATTTAACAAAGCAAACAAACAAAGCAAACAAACAAAGCAAAAAGAAAAACAAACATGGGTTTCCTCCCAAGAAGAGCTAAGTTTTACGTCTTCAGCCAGACGACTGTTTCTAAACTAAACACTTTTATACACAGGATCAATTAAGTCAACAGACTCGACCAACAAACCATCCTGAATCATATCTGTCTCAACCTGACTTTCAATGCAAGGCTTAAGCCTTTGGCCATTTACAGTAAACATCATCCCAACATGGGGATCAAAAATTTCTACTGCACCATTAGGATAGACTTTTGATACCACATAGGGCCCATCCCATCGAGACCTTAGTTTACCAGGAAATAATCGCAATCTTGAGTTGAAAAGCCATACTTTTTGGTTTGGTTCAAAAGTTTTTCGGCTTATGTGTTTATCATGAAACTTTTTCATTTTTTCTTTGTAAATTTTTGAACTTTCATAAGCCTCATTGCGAATTTCCTCTAGTTCACTAAGTTGCAATTTACGATGAGACCCCGCTTCTTTCATTTCAAAATTAAATTTACGAATAGCCCATAGTGCTTTGTGTTCTAATTCGACAGGAAGATGACATGGTTTACCATAAACCAGTCGGTAAGGGGACATGCCAATGGATGGATCAATACCCTTTAGGTCCGCAACCGCCCAACCTATAGCTTCCTTATGTTTTCCTATTACCTTCATGAGTTGACTCTCTTGTTCCTTATTTAAGTTTGCAGCAATGATTACTGGAAGAGTCTTGTTTTCACCTAAAAAGACATACTTGAGGTGAGCTGGCAAAGGCTTTAACTCAAGTTTAGGTGCAACCTCTAAAGACTTTGGCATAGGAGAGCTGGCTATTGGAGGTAACAATTCAACTTTAGGCTTCCAAGGTAGGTTGCCTAAGACAGAAACATCTTCTTTGACTTGATTGACTTCAGAAAAAAATTCATCTATATCACCTTTTTCAGACTGGACATAACCTAGACAAGTCTCTAACGAACCCTCTGTTAAGATGACAGGTAAAGTTTCAGCAATGACCTCATCAAGGAGGTCAACAACAACATAACAATCCTCAAAGTTATGAGGATGTGTAGCAGCTCGGTAGACTTGGAGTTTAGCTTTTAAATTTCCAAACGAAACTTCCATTACACCTTCCTTGCAATGCAAGACTGCATTCGCAGTTACCAGAAGAGGTCTTCCTAGAATAACAGGGACCTGGGGGATGGAGTTAATTTCAGATTCCATGTCAAGGACTATAAAATCTGCAGGAAATACAAACGACTCAATCTTAACCAAAACATCTGTTAAGATACCCCGTGGTGTCTTAGTTGACCTATCTGCGAATTGTAAAATGGTAGGTGTAGGTGTAAGTTCTCCAAGTTCCAACTTTTCATACACAGAGTATGAAAGAATATTCACACTAGCTCCAAAGTCAACTAAGGCCCTATCAATATAGTGCGATCCTAGAAAACATGGAATAGTGGGTGTTCCTGGGTCTTTCCTTTTTATCGGAATATGATACTGAGCTACTGTACTAGCTAGCTCAATAGTGACTGATGATGCATTGGACAAGAGCACTCGCTCTTTTCTTTGCTGGGTACACAACTCTTTGAGAAATTTGGCATATGACGGAATTTGATTAATAGCATCAAGAAGTGGAATATTAATATGCACTTGTTTAAACACTTCAAGTATGTCCTGTACAGCCGCTCCTTTCCTAGCTCTCCTTGTTGGTGCAACAAGAGCTGAAGGAAATGGAGCCTTAGGTACGTACTCTATCACTGGATCCTTACTCACTTTAGATGAAAAATTATCTTTTTGTGAATTATCTTCCATCCCTTGTTTTCCTATTCCTGACTCTTGGTCTTTCTTCTTATCTTTTTCCTCACTTTTCTCTTGACTTACCTCCTTAGAACTCTCGCTATACTTTTCTCTAGGGGTCGAACTATCTTTTTCAGGTTTGTCAAAATTTTCACCCCAACCCGTAGGGATAATTGGTTCTTCAGATACGGGTGTAAGCTTCTTGGGGTACAACACATAATAGTCAAACTTTCCACTATGTTCACCTAACAAACCTACTTCAGGGTCACCTGACTCATATCTCTTTTTCAACTCCTTCTGACTAGTCCCAGTATTTATTGGTTGAACTATTTCCCCAACCCTATTATCTATCACTCGACCACTACGCAGGGTAGTTACAGCCTTAACTTCAACAACATGTTGTGGGTTTTGTTCAGATGATGAACACTCAGCAACATATGCACCTTTTGGATTGCTAATGGGCTGACTCGGAAGTTTTCCATCCTCACGATGGCTAAGGTTTGAAGCTAACTGACCAATTTGAGTCTCTAGCTTGGCTATTGACTGGGAATGAGAGTGAAGCAGTTGTCTATCAGCCTCAAGATTTTTCAAGGCATTTAGAACTTGATCTTCAAAACCTGAACTTCTTTGGACTTGGGCTTGGTTCTGAAATTGAGGAACAGGAGGTTGACTCTGATTTTTGTACTGAAGATGAGGTGGTCTATATGGTGGAACATTATTTGAGTTACCATTTTGGTAATTCGGCCTTGGTACTTGGGAATACGACACATTAGAATTTCCATTGGGCTTTTGTGCTTGCTGCCCCCATTGGAGGAACGGATGATTTTTCCAACCATGATTGAAAGTATTTGAATATGGATCATTCCTAGGGTCTATAAAACTTTGGGCAATATTAACTTGTTGAACAAGATCAGGATATTGCCCAGCCAAAGGACACTCTACAGTCTCATGAGTCATTTCATTACAGATGATACAGATTTCATTAACTTGACGCACTGGATTTTTAGATGATGATCCCTGGGCTGCTATCAACTTATCTAACTTTTTAGACAATTCCTCTACCTGCTGAGTAACAACAGTTGATTGTTGTACCTCATACATTCCACCTTTTTTAGGTGGTGGATCTCGATTATTTGTTAAATTCATTGATGCCATGTGTAATGAATCCTCACTCAAAATTTCAAATAATTCCCATGCTTCCTCAGCACTCTTCCTAAGAATTGCCCCCCCACTTGCAGCATTAATTAATTGCTTGTCCCTATCACCAAGTCCTTGAAAGAAGGCCTGGACAATCTGCCATGTGGCTATGTCATGGTGTGGACATAATCTCAAGAGTTCCTTCATTCGTTCCCATGCTTCATAAAAAGACTCACTTTCTTTTTGAACAAAATGAGTAATTGCATGACGCATTTGGGTGGTCTTCCCTATTGAATAAAACCTAGCAAGGAATTTCTTTTGAAGCTCCTCCCATGTAGAAATGAGAACTGGGACTCTAAGGAAATTAATCCAATGTTTAGCTTTATCTTTAAGGGAGAAAGTAAACAGAAACATTTTCAAAGCATCTGGTGTGAAACCTTGAATTCGAATGGTATTACAGATTCCCTCAAACTCTGTGAGATGATCATAAGGATTTTCTCTTTCTAGACCATGAAAATTAGGGAGCATTTGGATTGTTGAGTGCTTAATCTCATAGATTAAATTCTCAATGTTGGGAATTCTCATGCAAGAAGGCGGAATATATGTATTCGGGAGAAAGTGATCCCGCAAAGTCATAGGTGGAATTGGAGCATGTGGAGTAGCCACACTTTCAATCTCACCTATTGGCTCCATCATATTTAACTGTGGTAAAGTCTTAGGGTCAATGGTTGATCTAAGTCTTGCTCGAGCAGCCCTCAAAGTAGCTGCTAACTCAGGATCTTAAGGAGATAATTTTAGCCCTAAAGATCTTCTACCATGCATACAAACCACATAAACACAATAAAACAACAAAAAGAAAACACACTAAACTAACCTATCTCCCAAAACTACTACAACTAAGCCAACAATAAAAATAAATTTTTTTTTTTATTTTTAATTTTTAAAATTTTTTTTTTTAATTTTAAATTTTTTTTTATTTTTTTATTTTATAAATATATACAACCAAAATAAATTTACTTAATCGTTTTCATTTTAATAGTCCCCGGCAACGGCGCCAAAATTTGATCGCTGGAAATACGGGAGGTTAAATTCCGTATTTACGGTCAATATTTATTCATTTATAATTTACCTATGTTTAACCTCAATCCGAAGAGAGTGGTAAGCACGGGTGTCGATCCACAGAGACTAGTTAAGAAAACTGGCTAAGTCAATTCACTTTTGGTGAAAGAGACATTTTCCATTGGGTAAATTTGGTTGGTTGATTTATATATTTTTTTAACAGTAATTGCAAATCAAACATATAAGAACATAATTGCAAAAGAAATGACAGAAATTAAACTTAAATTAAATTACAGAAAATTAAACTGGCAGAAATTGAAATTGCATAATCATAAATAAAGAAAAACCACGTCTCTCCAAGTGGAGAGAGGGAATATACTCTACTGAAATTTAAAATACATAATTGAAAGCATAAATTAATAAAAAGTCCTCCTCGTAATTCCAAGTGGAAAAAGAGGGGATATTCTACTGAAAATGAAAGTGCATAATTGAAGAGATAACAGAAATTAAACTTAAATTAAATTGCAGAAAATTAAACGGGCAGGAATTTAAATTGCATAATTTTAAATAAAGAAAAACCACGTCTCTCCAAGTGGAGAGAGGGAATATATTCTATTGAAAATTAAAGTACATAATTGGAAGCATAAATTAATAAAAATTCCTCCTCGAAATTCCAAGTGGAAAAAGAGGGGATATGCTAATGAAATTTAAAGTGCGTAATTAAAAGCAATAATTAAAAACTAAAAAAAAATAAAAACCTCTTCTCTCCAAGTGGAAAGAGGGAATATTGCATCGTGTGTGAAATTGTGTAATTTGAAAAATACTGAAATTAAAATAAAACTGAGAATAACAACTGAAAAATAAATTCACTTTATGAAATTAAACTGACTGAACTGAACAGTAGTACAGTATATGGAAGCAGAAACTAGTCAAGACTTAGATGCACGTGGCATAAAAATCTACAACTATTTCTGATAAAACGCAACTAACAAAAGAAAACTAAAATGCAACTGACTGCGTAGGAATTTCTGCTTTGAAATTTTTTCTCAAGACTCTCTCTGTACTCTTTCTCTTTCTCTCAATTTCTCTCTCCCT
>NZ_JABGCI010000253.1 GCF_019799905.1 Trujillonella endophytica
GAAGCATTGATTGAGAGGATGCGAGATCATTTGTGTTGGGATTGGTGTATGCCCTAAAGCCCACTGACTGCACTCTCATCTCTGTAACTGGATATTTATTGGTAATTTAATAGAATGACATCTTTCTCTTATTACTTGTGTATATGTATGGTTGTGTAAGGCCCATTGTTTTCTAGTAAATGACTCGGGTGTGTAGTGGCTGCACACAGAAGGTCTGAGTCATGGATACTGGAAACAACTAATTTGTTCATAACTGAGAGGTGGAGTTGGGCACTTCATCTTGGTATAAGTTATAATGAGTAACTCTCCTGTGTTCTGGGTGATTTGCCTTAGTCACGGGAGGTCTTTCTCGGATTTATCTCATTAGTGCATGTGTCATGCATTGAACAGGACCACTTGTAGGTGTGATCTCTAAAATAGTACTATCACAGAGAGAGATCAAATCACCTCTTACTACTGAGTGACCAGTGCTCTTAATCTTGAGCATTTGTGGATGAACTGACGAAGTCGAGTTCTAGTGCTTTAATTCACTATGGGTGAGATCCTGTTCATGGGTCAACAGCTCTGT
>NZ_JABGCI010000254.1 GCF_019799905.1 Trujillonella endophytica
ATGGTTGAATGAATTACCTTAATATATTTAGGATTGACTTTGTGTCACTAAGTATTAAAAAGGGTCCTGCAATCTACTCTGAACAAGGTTAGTATGTGGAAATTCCATTTTAATAGGTTTTCAATAAATCCCTATTACTAACCGTTTTGTTGTTCCTTTAGGATGGCATCATCTTCCCGTCCCATTAAAAGGAAATCACCATGTTTAACAGAAGATTCCCAAACGGGAAAGAAACAATTCGAACGATTAAGATCTTACCCCCCTGCTCCAGAACAGCTTAGGCATTGGGTGGATTCTATGTCAGTCGAAGAAACAGAGGATTTTCGGAAGCAGTATGGGAATTTTATCTCCCTACTGAAGGTTCAAGTATACTATCCTCTTATCGAAGCTCTGATTCAGCATTGGGACTCCGAGGCTATCTGTTTTCGCTTTGGAACCTTTGAGCTTGCACCAACTTTGGAGGAATTTTCTCAGCTTCTAGGCTTGCCTCTGGACTGCAACAAGGTGGTACACCCATTTGAAAACGGGGGCAAGAATAACCTAAGTCAGTTGTTGGGTATCCCCTGT
>NZ_JABGCI010000255.1 GCF_019799905.1 Trujillonella endophytica
GATATCAGGTCTAGTACATAGCATAGCATACATAAGACTCCCCACTGCAGATGCATAAGGGATCTTACTCATATGCCCTCTCTCCTGATCTGTCTTGGGAGACATATCCTTGGAGAGATGAATTCCATGTCTAAAGGGAAGCAAACCCCTTTTGGAATTCTCCATACTGAACCTCTTCAGTATCTTATCTATGTAAATGGATTGTGAGAGACCAAGCAACCTTTTAGATCTATCTCTATAGATCTTTATACCCAGTATATAGGTTGCATCTCCCAAATCCTTCATGGAGAAGTTGCTAGAAAGCCAGAGCTTAATAGATGAAATCATTCCTACATCATTCCCAATGATTAGGATATCGTCCACATATAGGACTAAGAATGTGACTGCACTCCCACTGACCTTCTTGTACACACATGGTTCATCCATATTCTGAAGAAAGCCAAACGATTTGACTGCTTCATTAAATCGAATGTTCCAACTTCGGGAAGCTTGTTTAAGTCCATAGATGGACCGCTGTAGCTTGCACACTTTGTGGTCCTCACCACTGGATACAAACCCCTTGGGTTG
>NZ_JABGCI010000256.1 GCF_019799905.1 Trujillonella endophytica
TGCGTTAAAAATCTACATCTCCATCGCATGGTTCAAAATCGCGGTCGTCGCGGCGCGGTTCGCGGTTGTCGCGTCGCGGTTCGCGGTCAGCGCGGCCCATCGCGGAGCGAATTTTTATTTGACCCCAAAAAAAATCCAAAAAATATCCAAAAAATTCAGAATATTATAAAATGATAGAAAATAATATTTCTTTCCATTAGTGCATACTTTAAAGCAAAATAACGGTCCCTGCAAGTTATAACATCCTGTATCATTACTGTATCGATGTATATACTAAAATAAGCTAAAATATCATAAATCTGACATAATGAAATATCATAAAAGTGTAGATCTATTTTAAGGTAACACATTATAAATGCATTTGAACACTAATTTGGAAAAATGTAATTGATTTCAAGAAAAGCCCCAAATTTTGGAAATAAAAAAAATCTAGATCTACACTTTAAAACACTAGATCTAGGGAAAAATAAGTGAGTAACATCAAATATAACTCAATATAAAGCCTTTGGTTCATGAATTAGTGTATTACATTTACACAATCTTTAAAAAAATCAGATTTAAATAAT
>NZ_JABGCI010000257.1 GCF_019799905.1 Trujillonella endophytica
GGCGTGCTGATGAAGACTAGGCAAGCCTGATGCCGAAGCAAGCTGAGGTGCTACGGCGTGCCTATACCGAGGAGAGCCAAGGAGTTGCGGGCCTATGTTGAGGCAAGTTTTGGTGTCGCACGTGGTGAGTCGACGCACTTCGCCGTGGCGGGTCCACGCCGTTGTAGCTTAGATATACCAGATGCCAAGACGAGCCGACGATGCAAGGGCCTGCTTCACACGAGGCAATCTAAGGTTGGGCATGCCCACCCTCCGGCAAGCCAAGGCGTGGCAAGCCCATGCCCAGGCGAGCCTCGATGAGGCATGCTTGATGCTTCGGCGTCGCATGACTCATCAAGGCGATCCCAGCCACCCCGTCCCGTCCCGAATATTGTCCCTCGAAAAAGATGTTGCTTTCCCCTCCCCCGCGCAACGAGGCAAGGCATGCCCACGCGGAGGATAGCCGAGGAGCGGCAAGCCATGTTGAGGCGGGTTTAGGTGTCGCACGCGATGAGTCGACGCGCTTCGCCGTGGTGGGTCCACGACGTTGCAGCTTAGATATCCCAGATGCCTAAACTAGCCGAC
>NZ_JABGCI010000258.1 GCF_019799905.1 Trujillonella endophytica
CATTAGCTCCAATTTGCATGCCATGATTCCGGGGTGCTCCGTCGCCGATGGGCTTGCTTTTGCTTCCCGAGAGTTGATGAAGGGTCAAACGTCGTCCGTTTGACTTGAAATTTGGCAGGGGGCCTTTTGGAGGTATTTTGAGACCATCCGTAGGCTCTGATCGAAGTTTTGAAGTCTTCGACACTGTCGTTGCCGGGAGCTCTTGTCTGGCTGTCGGAGGAGTGAAGTTAGGCCAAATGATGTTGAAATGGCCCGAAACTTCATGTGTACCCCTCTTTTGGCTGCTTTGAAGGATCTTGCAGTTTTTGTTTGATTCTGACAAGATCTGGTGTTTGAAGTGGCGTCTCCCTATTTATGGCAGGATGTGGCTCCATGTAGCTTTTGGTGTTGAAGGGACATAGTGACATTTTTGGTGTCAACAGCTACGTCATCTTGCAGCGGAGGCTGCTCAGCATTTGTGACTAAGACGTTCATCTTTCGAGAGTCGAATGAGGATATCGTCTTGGTGACCGAGATGGAGTTCATTCTTTTGGATGAAGAGCTCGAAGAGTGATTGCTCTGGCG
>NZ_JABGCI010000259.1 GCF_019799905.1 Trujillonella endophytica
CATTTACCTATTACAGAGATGGTGCGATTTGATTCTTTTTTTTTTATTTATTTCATTTATTTATCGCTCTCAGTTTTAGGAGAAAGACATATGATTCGGGATAGAAAGAAAAAAAATTATTGAAATAAATCTACGCTTGTTGAAGGTGAAGTTTGGAAATAGAACAATTCCTTCTGTCGTGTATCCCCGATTAATGCAGCCTCAGATGCTTCAATTGTCGATTCTAGTATTGAGCGAAAGGTTACACCTATAGGTTATAGGTTCTGTATTATAGGTCAATCCTACTCCACTAGTACCAATAGGCGGCATAGGGGAAGAAGCACTACGCCTAGGAATCAACAACACGAAAACTTTGTTATAAATTATCCCCTTTCCTTATCAGGATTGGGACTAACAAGAATGGTTGGGACAACAAACATCCATCTCGTTCGTACTTTGGATACCCGTATAACCATCGAAGACTGTTGAAGTGACTAATTCCTGGAAATTAGGGGGCGTTGAGGACAAAGAAATTGTTGGAGTTACCATTTCTATCTAGTACCAACACGCTTGATGGTAATAAA
>NZ_JABGCI010000260.1 GCF_019799905.1 Trujillonella endophytica
AAAAACCCGAGGCCCGTGGCAACCCCACAAAGCCTCAACCTGCAAAGAACCAGGTCTACTCTAAGACTTGGTCACCAAGGCCTTCACCCAAACAAAGAAGGTCACAAAAATCCGCAAAGCCAGCATACCTGGCCCCTCTCAAGGAGAACCGGTTCTACCCTCTCGCCTACATGAAAGAGGAGAAACCAACCCTCCACCAAACAAAAACAACTCAGCATGAGCCGGCTTGCTCCTACAAGCCCAAAATCAAGTCATGCATCGTCAGGCCTCCGCAAGAACCTGCCAAGGCCTGTACTCCTGCAGTTCGACCCTTCCTTTCAACAGGGGCCGAGCTCGCAAAATTCAAAGCCTCGCTACGACAGGCCAAGGACCGCGTCCAAATCCTGTCCATGCCCAACTTCAAAGAAGACAGGCTCGGCTGCTGCGCACCAGGGACTACGTCCTTCATTGCTAGAGCCCAGCCAGAGCTAACCGAAGCTCAAATTGCACGTCGTATGCGCCGCCGGGTGGCATATCGACAAAAGAGACTGGAGAAGCAGAAAACCCAGCATTCTGCACTTCAG
>NZ_JABGCI010000261.1 GCF_019799905.1 Trujillonella endophytica
TAGGGCCCTCCACTCCCTTGAAACTGTATGGCTTCAATGCCAAGAATCTTGGAATTAATGTATTGCCAACCGGAGCTACAGGCTGTCTTCCTGCAAAATGTTGATCCATTCTGTGGAAGAAATTCTCCATGAGGCGTATGGTTTGATCAACAGCTGGCGGGCTTGGTTCAACAGTAGGTTCTCCATTGTAACGAGAAGTCCCAGCCCTACTTTCCGGAATGTCTACAGGCGATGGGGTTGCATTATGTAAACCCTGAGTAGATCTCATCCTTCTAGCCATATTCCTTCCTTCCTTGATCACACAATGTTTCAAATCAACACATAGCACAAACATAAAAATCATTTAGCACATATACATATATATGTATATTTCTACCTTACTTCTCAACACTAATAAAGTTACTATGACTTTATATAGAGTCTCACTAAAAGTGAACTCACCCCACTCGGGTTCGAACATCCCTGTCCAAACCCGAAACCACAACTCAGTAACTTATTTATTGACAGTGTTTCTCTTTCGTGACTAGTACTCATTCAACCTAGAGCTCTGATACCAAACTTG
>NZ_JABGCI010000262.1 GCF_019799905.1 Trujillonella endophytica
GGAGAAGCTTAAACAGTCATGATGGAATGGTCAGTCAAATAAATGTTGACTGTAAAGATAGTGGATAGATAACTGTCAAAAGCTGTCTAAGAATTTTTCTTCTCTCTTTCTAGAAGATCTTAACGTGAAAGTGCCCATTGGATCCGTGTTGACCAAAATGGCCAGACACAAGTTAGCCCTAGCTAGAGCAAACCCGTAGAGTCCTTTTCGGCAGCTTAGATAGGCCGATCCGAGAGATTGAGAGTGGTCTAGTTAGGACTAGATCGACTTGGTTAACCTGTAATCATCCTAAATTGAGGTAGGCATGCCCTTACTGAATCGGTTTTTCCGTGTTCAGTCCATCTTGTTCTTAGTTTCAGAGAGCCCATTCCGCCGCTACCTAGTCCATACTGAAACCCACTTTTCATCTGCAAGGATCCGATCCAAAAAACCGGGTGTTGTTGATTTCTAAAAGTGGGATTTGATCACGAGTGGACACGGCCCTATTCGTCCACTTCTCACTCACAAACTATTTCATATTTGGTAAGCCCACTTTACCAGTTAGGTGAAGTGAACGGCTAA
>NZ_JABGCI010000028.1:2500-5565 GCF_019799905.1 Trujillonella endophytica
CTTCTGCCGAGGGTGCAGGGAGTCAGAAAGACGTGTGGTTAGTGGAAGGCCTGCTGGAACGGGTCGCCGTAGAGGGTGAGAGCCCCGTACACGAAAACTGCCGTCCTCCCGAGCGTGTTTCCCAAGTAGCACCGAGCCCGTGAAATTCGGTGTGAATCTGGCGGGACCACCCGCTAAGCCTGAATACTCCCTGGTGACCGATAGCGGACAAGTACCGTGAGGGAAAGGTGAAAAGTACCCCGGGAGGGGAGTGAAATAGTACCTGAAACCGTGTGCCTACAAGCCGTGAGAGCCTTAGCCATTTCGGTGGCGGGGTGATTGCGTGCCTTTTGAAGAATGAGCCTGCGAGTTAGCGGTACGTGGCGAGGTTAACCCGTGTGGGGTAGCCGTAGCGAAAGCGAGTCCGAACAGGGCGGCACAGTCGCGTGCTCTAGACCCGAAGCCGAGTGATCTACCCATGGCCAGGTTGAAGCGCGGGTAAGACCGCGTGGAGGACCGAACCCACTTAGGTTGAAAACTGAGGGGATGAGCTGTGGGTAGGGGTGAAAGGCCAATCAAACTCGGTGATAGCTGGTTCTCCCCGAAATGCATTTAGGTGCAGCGTCACGTGTTTCTTGCCGGAGGTAGAGCACTGGATGGCCGATGGGCCCCACAAGGTTACTGACGTCAACCAAACTCCGAATGCCGGTAAGTGAGAGCGTGGCAGTGAGACTGCGGGCGATAAGGTTCGTAGTCGAGAGGGAAACAGCCCAGATCATCGGCTAAGGCCCCTAAGCGTGTGCTAAGTGGAAAAGGATGTGGGATCGCAGAGACAACCAGGAGGTTGGCTTAGAAGCAGCCACCCTTGAAAGAGTGCGTAATAGCTCACTGGTCAAGTGGTTCCGCGCCGACAATGTAGCGGGGCTCAAGCACACCGCCGAAGCCGTGGCATTCATGCAGTACCCGCCGTCACTCCTTGCGAGTGTCGGCCAGGTGTGTGGATGGGTAGGGGAGCGTCGTGTGGCGGTGGAAGCGGCGGAGTGATCCAGCCGTGGACGCCACGCGAGTGAGAATGCAGGCATGAGTAGCGAGAGGGGAGTGAGAAACTCCCCCGCCGGAAGACCAAGGGTTCCTGGGCCAGGCTAATCCGCCCAGGGTGAGTCGGGACCTAAGGCGAGGCCGACAGGCGTAGTCGATGGACAACGGGTTGATATTCCCGTACCCGCGAAGGAACGCCCATGCTGAACCCAGCGATGCTGACCGCCCGAACACCCGGAGCCGGCTCTTTCGAGGGTCGGGTGCGGGGACTAGCGCGGGACCCGGACTGGTAGTAGGCAAGCGATGGGGTGACGCAGGAAGGTAGTCCTACCGGTGAGTGGTAGTACCGGTGCAAGGGTGTGGCCCGTGGGATAGGTAAATCCGTCCCGCACACAGGGTGAGGCCTGACGCATAGCCGAATGAGGCGAATGGGATGATCCTATGCTGCCGAGAAAAGCCTCTAGCGAGTTCCGAGCGGCCCGTACCCCAAACCAACTCAGGTGGTCAGGTAGAGAATACCAAGGCGATCGAGCGAACTGTGGTTAAGGAACTCGGCAAAATGCCCCCGTAACTTCGGGAGAAGGGGGGCCATCTACTGTGAACCGCCTTGCGCGGGGCAGCGGTGGGTGGCCGCAGAGACCAGTGAGAAGCGACTGTTTACTAAAAACACAGGTCCGTGCGAAGTCGTAAGACGATGTATACGGACTGACGCCTGCCCGGTGCTGGAACGTTAAGGGGACGGGTTAGTCCTTCGGGGCGAAGCTCAGAACTCAAGCGCCAGTAAACGGCGGTGGTAACTATAACCATCCTAAGGTAGCGAAATTCCTTGTCGGGTAAGTTCCGACCTGCACGAATGGCGTAACGACTTCTCAGCTGTCTCAACCACAGGCTCGGCGAAATTGCACTACGAGTAAAGATGCTCGTTACGCGCGGCAGGACGGAAAGACCCCGGGACCTTCACTATAGCTTGATATTGGTGTTCGGTTCGGCTTGTGTAGGATAGGTGGGAGACTGTGAAGCGGGCACGCCAGTGTTCGTGGAGTCGCCGTTGAAATACCACTCTGGTCGAATTGGATGTCTAACCTCGGTCCGTGATCCGGATCAGGGACAGTGTCAGGTGGGTAGTTTAACTGGGGCGGTTGCCTCCCAAAATGTAACGGAGGCGCCCAAAGGTTCCCTCAGCCTGGTTGGCAATCAGGTGTCGAGTGCAAGTGCACAAGGGAGCTTGACTGCGAGACCGACGGGTCGAGCAGGAGCGAAAGCTGGGACTAGTGACCCGGCACCGGCATGTGGAAGCGGTGTCGCTCAACGGATAAAAGGTACCCCGGGGATAACAGGCTGATCTTCCCCAAGAGTCCATATCGACGGGATGGTTTGGCACCTCGATGTCGGCTCGTCGCATCCTGGGGCTGGAGTAGGTCCCAAGGGTTGGGCTGTTCGCCCATTAAAGCGGTACGCGAGCTGGGTTTAGAACGTCGTGAGACAGTTCGGTCCCTATCCGCCGCGCGCGTAAGAGACTTGAGAAGAGCTGTCCCTAGTACGAGAGGACCGGGACGGACGAACCTCTGGTGTGCCAGTTGTACCGCCAGGTGCACTGCTGGTTGGCTACGTTCGGCAGGGATAACCGCTGAAAGCATCTAAGCGGGAAGCTCGCTTCGAGATGAGGTCTCTCACCCAGTCAATGGGGTAAGGCCCCCGCCCAGACCAGCGGGTTGATAGGCCGGAAGTGGAAGCACCGCAAGGTGTGGAGCTGACCGGTACTAATAGGCCGAGGGCTTGACCACACAACCCACTTCCAACCACGAACACCGTGGCTGTCGAAGACACACGCGTCCACTGTGCAGCTCTGAACGAACGACCCACCCGACCCCCGCGCCCCACCGGCGCAGGGGACGGGGGTGTGGTCGACAAGTTCACAGCGTTACGGCGGTCATGGCGAGAGGGAAACGCCCGGTCCCTTTCCGAACCCGGAAGCTAAGCCTCTCAGCGCCGATGGTACTGCCCTGGAGACGGGGTGGGAGAGTAGGACACCGCCGGACAACCATTCC
>NZ_JABGCI010000002.1 GCF_019799905.1 Trujillonella endophytica
AAGGTCATGGGCGGCAACCTGAACAAGCTCTTCGGCTTCGCGGCCGACGACAAGGTCATCGCCGCCTGAACCCGGGCCCCCTCCGGGCCCGCACCGCACTGACGACCTGAGGCGCCGGCCGGACGAGCTCGACCGTCCGGCCGGCGCCCGGCGGGACGTGAGCCGCGGCTGTCGCCACGCCGATCCCGTCAACCTGCGCGCGGTCCACGACGTCGACGGGTGGCCATCGAGGACGTTGTCCGGGCCAAGGCGTCGGCCGTGGGCAGCTGACCGACCAACAGGAGCTCGCACCCCGATGACGCGCAGAGCAGTGATCGCCACCGCCACTCGGAGCGTCCCACCCGCCCGCACATGGCCATGGCTCCTGTTCGTCGGCACCGGCGCGTTCGTCGTGTCGCTCTCCCATTCCCTGCTGATCCCTGTCCTCGCCCTCCTGCCGGCTGAACTCGACACATCGGTCGACACGGTGCAATGGCTGCTCACCTCGACGCTTCTCGTCGCGGCGGTCTCCGTGCCGCTCCTGGGCCGACTGGGTGACATGTTCGGACGTCGGCGGATGCTCCTCGTCGCCGTCGGGGCGCTGATCGTCGGCTCGCTCGTCATAGCGATCACCGACAACGTGCCGCTGCTGATCGTCGGGCGGGCCATCCAGGGTGTCGCCGCCGCCACCATCCCGTTGGGCATCAGCCTGCTGGGCGCCCTGCTCCCCCGCGAACGAGCAGGCACGGCCATCGCTGCTGTCAGCGCGATGCTCGGCGTCGGCGGGGTCCTCGGGTTGCCCTTCTCCGGCGTCGTGGCGGAGATCTTCGACTTCCACATGCTCTTCTGGATCAGCGCCGTAGCCGCCTGCGTCGCCTTCGCCGGTATCGCACTGGTCGTGCCAGAGGCCCCCAGCCACAGCGCCGGACGCGTCGACCTGCTCGGCGCCCTCCTCCTGGCCGGCGTCCTGGTCTCGCTGCTCCTGCCGCTCGCCCAGGGGAGCGACTGGGGCTGGAGTTCACCTCCGGTCGTCCTGCTGCTCGTGCAGGCTGCTGTGCTCCTGCTCCTCTTCGGCTGGTGGCAGTCGCGCGCGACCAACCCGCTCGTCGACCTGGCGACGCTGAGGCGGCGGCCGTTGATGCTGACCAACACAGCCGCGTTCTTCTTCGGCTTCGCACTGTTCGCCTCCCTCATCGGGACGGCGCCCTACGTGCAGGCACCGGTATCCAGCGGCTACGGCTTCGGTTCGTCGATGGTCACTGCCGGGTTGGTGATGCTCCCGAGCGGTTGCTGCATGCTCGTGCTCGCCCCCGTCGCCGCGCGACTGATCGCCTGGCGCGGGGCCCCGCAGGTCCTGGCACTCGGCGGCATCGTCGTAGCCCTGGGCTGGGTCGTTCGCATCACGGTCACCGGTGCGCTCTGGCACGTCGTCCTGGGGGCCACAGTCGTAGGTGTGGGCACGGGCATCGGCTATGCGGCCCTGCCGGCGCTCATCAACAGACACGCGCCGGACGACGAGACCTCCGCCGCCAATGGGCTGAACATGCTCGCCCGAATGGTCGGCAGCGCTGTGGCCAGTGCCGTCGGCGGCAGCATCCTGGCGGCGTACACCATGACGCTGGGCACCACACCCTTCCCCTCGCTGACCGCCTACCGCGTCCTGTTCGCCATCTGCACGGCCGCAGCCCTCCTCGCGGCTGTCGCGGCGCTCCTCATCCCTTCCGGCGAGAGGCGGGCCCACGGTGTGGGCGGGCGGCCACCGCGTTCCGTCCGTTAGGCCCTGTCCGCGCCTCAATACTCGGCGGCGCAAGTCAGGGCACCGTGCTCGGTGACCTCAAGCTCGCCGCGTGCCCCCGGACCAACAGGAGGCTCACTGGGATCTCGGATCGGATGAGTTGCAGGTGCGCGTCAGCACAGGGCAGGCGAAGCCCGTCCTCCAGTTCTTGCCCGGTAGGTCAGGCGGCCGGGTCGAGGACCACGGTGTGGCCGAGGCGTTCCAGTTTGGCCGAGGCGTTCCAGTTGGGCGATCAGCCGGCTGAGTGTGCGCCTCCTCGTAGGACGCTGGAGCGCTACGAGTCCGCCGTCCGGCGTCACCTCGTTCCGGGCATCGGTCGGCACCGTCTCGACCGGCTCCGTCCCGAGCACCCGGACCAGCTCTACACGGCGCTGCCCGATGCCGGCTACTCCCCCGCCTCGGTGCTCCGCCACCACCGGATCCTGTCCCGCGCCCTCACCGTCGCCGTCCAACGTGGCCACGTCTCCCGCAACGTCGCCGCGCTCGTGGACCCGCCCGCCCAGAAGGCCAGCGACGTCGCCACCGCCCTCGACCTCGGGGAGGCGCGCGCCGTCCTGGCGGCCGCCGCGCACGTCCGCAACTCCGCCCGTTGGACCGTTGCGCTGGCGCTGGGCCTCCGGCAGTCCGAGGCGCTGGCGCTGCATGGAAGGACATCGACCTGCTCACCGGCACGCTGACGGTCCGGCGCAGCATCCACCGGGTCCGGGGCGGCGGGCTGATCTACGAGGAGGCCAAGACCCGCCGCAGCCAGCGCACGCTCGCCCTGCCGACGGGGACCTCGTCTTCGCCCAGCCCAACGGCCGGCCGATGGACGAGAAGACCGACTACGACGACTGGGCCCGTCTGCTGCAGTCCGCCGACGTCCGCCACGTCCGGCTGCACGACGGGCGGCACACCGCCGCGACCCTGCTGCTCAGCGAGGACGTCCGCCCGCGGGTCGTCATGGAGCTGCTGGGCCGCAGTCAGATGCGCACGACGATGGACATCTACAGCCACGTCATGCCGGCCCTGGCCCGTGAAGCCGCCGACCGGATGAGCAACCTGCTGCTGCCAGGTGAGGGTGGACGAGCTGCAACCACAACTGCAACCAGAGACGACACAGGCCGTTCCCCCGAAGGGGAACGTCCTGATCAGTCGGGTGGAGCTGAGGGGACTCGAACCCCTGACCCCCACACTGCCAGTGTGGTGCGCTACCAGCTGCGCCACAGCCCCGTTCCCGGCCCCGGTCGAGTGCCCCCGAGCCGTCGGTAACTGTACATCCCCTGCCGGGGGTGGCCGGGGAGGGGGTGGGGCGCGGCGAGGCGTCAGACCTGCTTGAGCTGGGCGATGCGCAGGTGGTTGCCGAAGGGATCGCGCAGGCCGAAGTCGATGCCGTAGGGCTGGTCCACGGGCTCCTCGGTGATCTCCACGCCCTTCTCCCTGAGCTCGGCGTGGGTGCGGTGGGCGTCGTCGCAGGCGAGGAAGAGGTGGCCACCGGCCACGCCCTTGCTGATCGCCGAGCGCACCTCGGCGGCGGTCTCCTCGCTCATGGACGGCGGCCCCGGCCGCTCGAGCAGGACCTGGCGGTCCGGCTGCCCGGGTGGGACGACGGTCAGCCACCGCATGGGGCCGAACTGCATGTCGCTGTGGACCTGGAAGCCGAGCTTGCCGACGTAGAAGTCGAGCGCCTGGTCCTGGTCGGGCACGTAGATCTGACTGATGGTGATCCCGGTCAACATGCCGTCGACGCTAGGGACCGTCAACGCGGCGGCGCTTCTCCGAAACTGCTCGGTCGCAGCCACGCCATGGCGAAGCAGGACGGCGCCGGCGGGAGCGGCCCGCGGCGCCGGTGGGCGCTCGGCGACTCCCCCACCACCTCGCGGAAGACCCGGCTGGACGTGCCGAGGCTGCTGAAGCCGACCGCCATGCAGATGTCGGTCACCGTCCGGTCGGTCGTCCGCAGCAGGAACATGGCGCGTTCCACCCGCCGCCGCTGCAGGTAGCGGTGCGGCGTCTCGCCGAAGGTGGCCCGGAAGGTGCGGATGAAGTGCGCCTCGGACACGTGCGCCACGGCGGCCAGGGTCGGGACGTCGAGGGGCTCGGCGTAGGCGCGGTCCATGGCGTCCCGGGCGCGCAGCATCCGCCGGTTGGTGTCCTCGGCGGCGCTGCCCACGGCCCCATCCCAGCAGAGCCGTGTCCGGGCAGGAGCGGGGTCAGCCGACCTCGACGCCCCGCTCGGCCAGCCAGTCGACCGGGTCCACCCGCCGGCCGTTCATCCCGCCCTCGTGTACCTCGAAGTGCAGGTGCGGGCCGGTGGACTGACCGCGGTTCCCCAGCAGCGCGATGGTGTCGCCGGCGTCCACGTAGTCGCCGACGTCGACCAGGATCTCGTCCATGTGGCCGTAGACGGTGACGTCGCCGTTCTCGTGGAGGATGTAGACGGCCAGGCCGAACCCGCTGGCCGAGCCGGCGCGCAGCACCACGCCGTCGGCCGCGGCGTACTCCGGCGTGTGCATCGGGGCGGCGAGGTCGATGCCGTAGTGGAAGGTCCCCCAGCGGGAGCCGTAGCCGCTGGTGAAGCGGGCCCCGGCCACCGGCAGCACGGTCTTGGGCCGGGCGGCCTCGGCCGCGGCGGCCGCAGCCGCCTCCTCGGCCTCGGCGGCGGCCGCAGCCGCCTCGGCGCGGGCCGCGCGCGTGGCCGCGACGTCCTGCAGGCGCGCCTGGGCCTCGGCCTCGGTGATGGAGGCCATCGGCATGACCTCCTGCGCCTCGTCCACGATCCCCAGCTCCTGCTGGGCGGCCAGCACGCTGGTGGACTCGGCGGCGGCCTCGGGGGCACCGCCGACGCCCATGACCGCGGCCCCCACGCCGCCGGCGACCAGCGCGCCCAGCAGGGCCGCGCCCCGCTGGGCACGGAAGCCGCGGCGGGACCCGGCGGAGACGGCGCGGTGCGAGCCGGTGACGGGGCCGCTCGCGCGGGGGGTGCTGCGCATGTACCTGCCTGCTCCGAGGGGGAAGAGCCCGGGGGGGCGGATCTGGCCGGGGTCATGGAAACATCGCGTGACCGATTCGTGACCCCCTACGCGGCGTGTTCGCCGGGACACGCGGTGTGTGATGTCCCGCACGTCCCACCCGTTGCAGTCCGGTCACGACGCGACCCCGACGGAACCGCTCGGACCGCCGGGGAGTTTGACTGTCCGCGGGGTTGGGCATGGAAGCCTTCCCGGCGTGAAACCAGCGCGCCGGTCCGACGGGCCACGTCGGGCCGCCGTCCCGCCGGTGACCGGGAGCAACCCCACCGTCCACGGAGTGGACAGCGGCTGCGCCCGGAACCGATGATCAGCCTTCCCCGCTGATCAGCTGTGCGCCGCCTCGGTGCACGGCACCGCCTGCGGGACCGCCCACCCGGTGGACCCAACTGGAGGTCATCGCACCGACGAGAGTGAAGGAACCGATGCCGCATGACGACGCCGGAGCGCTCCCTCCGCTCGCCGGCCCCCGCCGGCAGCGCCCCCTGTCCCACCGCCCCGGCAGTCGCGCCGCTCCGCCCGCTCTCCGACGAGACCCTGGTGCTGCACGGTGAGCACCTCACGGTCCCGACCTACGACCGGACCGCGCTGACCCCGGCGGTCGTGCACCTCAGCGTCGGCGGCTTCCACCGCGCGCACCAGCTCACCTACTTCGACGACCTGGCCCAGCTCCGCATCTCCCAGGGCTGGGGCGTCGTCGGGGTCGGGCTGCGGCACCGCGCCATGCAGGACGCGCTCGCTCCGCAGGACCACCTCTACACGGTCGTCGAGCGCAGCCCGGACGGCGAGCGCGCCCGCGTCGTCGGGGTCATGACCGACTACCTGTTCGCCCCCGACGCCCCGGGCGCGGTGCTCGACCGGCTCACCGACCCGCGCACGCGGATGGTGACGATGACCATCACCGGCGCCGGCTACCCCCTGGACCCGCACAGCGGCGCCCTCGACCTCTCCTGCCCGGACGTGCAGCGCGACCTCGCCTCCCCGGACCGGCCGAGCACGGCCGTCGGCTACATCGTCGAGGCGCTGGACCGTCGCCGGCGGGCCGGCACGGCGCCGTTCACCGTCGTCTCCTGCGACAACATGCACCGCAACGGCGACGCCACGCGCGCCGCCGTGGTCGGGCTGGCCCGGCAGCGCGACGAGGTGCTCGCCCGCTGGATCACCGACCGGGTCAGCTTCCCCAGCAGCATGGTCGACCGGATCACGCCGCAGACCACCGACGAGGAGCGCGCCGCGGTGGCGCACCGCTACGGCGTCGACGACCGGTGGCCGGTGATCACCGAGCCGTTCTCCCAGTGGTTCATCGAGGACGACTTCTGCAACGGCCGCCCCCCGCTCGACGCGGTCGGTGTCCGCTTCGTGCCCGACGTCGCCCCGTACGAGCTCATGAAGACCCGGCTGCTCAACGCCAGCCACTCGGCCCTCGGCTACCTGGGGACGCTCGCCGGGTACGGCGAGATCGACGAGCTGATGGGTGACCGGGTGTTCGCCGCCTACGCGGCCCGGCTCATGGACGCCGAGGTGACCCCGCTGCTCCCCCAGCCCCCGGGCGTCGACCTCGACGAGTACAAGGCCGTCCTGCTCCAGCGCTTCGCCAACCCGGCCATCGGCGACCGGCTGCACCGGCTGTGCCGGCGCGGCTCGACGAAGATGGCGCACCACCTCCTGCCCTCGCTGCACGAGTCGCTGGCCCGCGGGAGCCGTCCCGTCCTCCTCACGCTGGCCGTGGCCGGCTGGATCCGCTACCTGCAGCTGCACGACGCGGTGGAGGACGAGCGCGGCACGGAGCTGCAGGCGCTGGCCCGTGCCGCGGGGAGCGACCCGCGGCCCGTGCTCGCGGTGCGGTCGGTGTTCGGCGACCTGGCCGACGACGCCGGCCTCGTGGCCGACCTCGAGTCGGCTCTCGGGGCCCTGGTCCGCGACGGCGTCCGCCCGACCGTGGCCGCGGCCGTGCGCCGGTCGCGGGCGGTGGCCCGGTGACCGCACCCTCCCCCACGACCTCGCTGCCGACCGAGGTCGTCGCGGGTCTCGAGGCGCTGCTCTGCGACGCCGACGGCAACCTGTTCCCCAGCGAGGAGCCGGCGTTCGTCGCCTCCGCCGAGGTCACCAACCGCTTCCTCGCCGAGCTCGGCTCCGACCGGCGGTTCACCGCCGAGGAGCTGCGCCTGGCCACCACCGGCATGAACTTCCGGACGACGTCGCGCCGGCTGGCCACCGAGGCCGGCTCCCCCGACGCCGACATCGAGCCCTGGGTCGCCGAGGAGAAGCGGGCCGTGACCGCGTACCTCGGAGAGGTGCTGCGGCCGCACGAGGAGACCACCGCCGCCGTCACCGAGCTGGCCGCCCACCTGCGCCCCGCCGTCGTGAGCTCCAGCGCGCTGACCCGCCTGGACGCCTGCTTCCGGGCGACGGGCCTGGCCGGGGTGCTGCCGCCCGA
The DNA here is from genome assembly GCF_019799905.1 of Trujillonella endophytica. GTDB lineage: Bacteria > Actinomycetota > Actinomycetes > Mycobacteriales > Geodermatophilaceae > Trujillonella > Trujillonella endophyticus_A. The sequence goes on from NZ_JABGCI010000002.1 coordinate 7,220, forward strand.
GGTGCGCTACAGCGCGGAGGACTCGCTCCCGGTCCCCACGAGCAAGCCCGACCCGGCCGTCTACCTGCACGCGTGCGCGCAGCTGGGCGTCGAGCCGGCCGCGGGCCTGGCCGTCGAGGACTCGGTGGCCGGGACCCTGTCGGCCGTGCGGGCCGGCTGCCCCACGGTCGGCAACCTGTTGTTCGTCCCCGACGCCGAGCGCGAGGAGCGGGCCGCCGCCCTGCGCGAGGCCGGGGCACTGGCCGTCGTCGGCTCCTGGCGGGAGCTCGCCGACCTGTTGCTGCCGGTGCTGACCCGACGTGGCCCCGGCAGCGAGCAGGGCCAAGACCTCCCGGGAGGGAAGCCGTGAACATCGTCTACGTCGCCTTCCGCGGCCACTTCTCCGACAGCCCCCGCGCGCTGTACGAGGAGCTGGTGCGCCGCGGGGTGGACGCCACGCACACGTGGCTGTCCGCACCCCACACCCAGGCGTCCTTCCCCGCCGACGTCGCGACGGTCGAGTTCGGCAGCCCCGAGTCGATCGCCGCGCTCGAGGGGGCCGACGTGGTGATCTCCAACGACCACATCCCCCTGGACTGGGAGAAGCGACCGGGGACGACGTACCTGCAGACCTGGCACGGCACCCCGCTCAAGCGCATCCACAACGACGTCCTCTGGGCGCCGGAGGGCCGGCTGGCCTACCTGGAGCACGACATCGCGCGCTGGGACCACCTGCTGTCGCCGAACCCGGCGAGCACGCCGCGGTTCCGCCGGGCGTTCGGCTTCGAGGGGCCGGTGCACGAGACCGGCTACCCCCGCAACGACGTGCTCAGCAGCCCCGACCGCGACGCGGTGCGCGCCCGCGTGCGGGCGGAGCTCGGCCTCCGCGACGAGCAGACGGCCGTCCTCTACACGCCCACCTGGCGCGACGACCTGGTGTTCAACAAGACCGGGCCGCGGGACTTCGAGTTCGCGATCGACCTGGACGACTTCACGGCGCGGCTGGGCGAGGACCACGTGCTGCTGCTGCGGCTGCACAACATGGTCATGGACCGCCTCGAGGTCACGGAGGGCTCGGCCGTCCGCGACGTCTGCGGCCACCCCGACATCAGCGAGCTCTACCTGGCCGCCGACGTCCTGGTCACCGACTACTCGTCGACGATGTTCGACTTCGCCGTCACCGGGAAGCCGATCCTCTTCCTGACCTACGACCTGGAGTACTTCCAGGACGAACTGCGCGGCTTCTACTTCGACCTCGCCGAGGCCGCCCCCACGCCGCTGCTGCGGACGAGCGCCGAGCTGGTGGAGGCGCTCGCCGACCTCGACGCGGTCACCGAGCGCAGCGCCGAGCGCTACGCCCGCTTCCGCGAGACCTTCTGCTCCCTCGAGGACGGCGCCGCCACCGGGCGCGTCCTCGACCTGATCTTCCCGGCGGACACCGTGTCCCCCGGCACCGCGAACACCCGAGGAGGGGACGACAGTGCGCATCGCTGACCGCGCTCTCGACGCCGGACCGACCACCGGTCTGCTGGAACTCGCCCGCTCCGCCAGTACCCGGCTGCCCGGGACCCAGCCGGTCCAGGTCGTCATCCTGGCCGCCGGGATGGGCACCCGGCTGGGGCGGCCGCACCCGAAGCCGCTGACGCCGCTCCACGACGGCCGCAGCATCCTCCAGCGCCAGCTCGACACGCTGCGCGAGGTGTTCGGGCCGGCGGTCGACGTGACCGTCGTCGTCGGGTTCAAGGCCAAGCGGATCATGCGGGCCGCGCCCGACGTCCGCTTCACCTACAACCCCGAGTACGCGAGGACCAACACCTCGCAGAGCCTGCTGCGTGCCCTGCGCACCACCCGGGACGGCGGGGTGCTGTGGCTCAACGGCGACGTCGTGTTCGACGCCGCGGTGCTCGAGGCCGCCCTGCCGGACGTGCAGGCCGACCGGAGCTTCGTCTGCGTCGACACCTCCACGGTCGCCGACGAGGAGGTCAAGTACACGCTGGACGGCGAGGGCTGCATCGCCGAGCTGTCCAAGAAGGTGGTCGGGGGCCTCGGCGAGGCCGTCGGGATCAACTACGTGTCCGCCGCCGACAAGCCGGTCCTGGTGGAGCACCTCGCCGCGTGCGAGGCCCAGGACTACTTCGAGCGCGGCATCGAGACGGCGATCCTCACCGAGGGGCTGCGCTTCCGCCCGGTGGACATCAGCCTGTTCTCCGCCGTCGAGGTCGACTTCGAGGCCGACCTCGAGCGGGCCAACGAGCTGTTCTCCCGCCGGGCGCTGCTGCGCCGGGTCGCCACGACCGCCTGAGGGAGTCCTCCCCCACCGCGGAGCGTCCTCCCTCACCGCAGACCGTGAGGGAGGACGCTCCGCGGTCAGGTCACCTGATCGCGGCGGGAACCGGCGGCTCGGCGCGCTCGCGGAACCGGCGCACGGCGGCGATGCCGCCGGCCACCAGCCCGGCGCCCAGACCGAGCAGGAGCGCCACCACGACGCGGGCCAGCAGGTCCGGGCCGGCCGCGAGCACGTGCGCGCTCCACATGACGTCGACGTCGGGCAGGCCCTGCACGAGCAGCAGCCAGCCGAGCACGACGGCGGACAGGCCCGCCATCGCCCCGCGTCCGCGCCACGCCGCCCGCGCCCCGAGGACGGCGACGAGCACGGCGGCCAGCGCCGGCAGCAGCGCCGAGGCGATCGCGCCGCCGTGGGAGGCGATGCTCGCCGGGGGCTCGGGGGTGGTGAGCGCGTGCACCAGCGCCGCCGCGCCGCCCACCAGCAGCAGCGCGCCCAGCGGCCGGGGGTCGCGCGCCAGCAGGCCGGCGGCGAGCGCGACGGCGGCCAGGGCCAGGTGGACCGGCCACACCACCCACGGCGACGGCGGCGGCGCCCAGGTGAGCTCGCCGGTCACCTCCACCGTCGTGCCGCCGTGCGTCATCGGCACGACCCACTCCGCGACCAGGTGGGCGCGGTCGGGATCGGCCGCCACCTGCGGCGGCAGCTGCCCCTCGCTCATCCAGTGGGTGCGGTGGTCGTGCCAGACGTACTCCGGCTCGGTGGAGACCTGGACCCACTCCGGCTCGGCGTCCACGTCGACGGAGTCCGGTATGTCGACCCGACCGAAGCGGTCCAGGTTGAGGTACGTGGCCGGGCTGCGGCTGTTGCGCCAGACGCCGTCCGGGCCGATCCGCAGATAGGGCTCGTCGCTGTAGCCGGGCACCTCGACGTCGGTGCCGGTGGTGTTGACGACCTCGAACTCGTCGCCGAACTGCAGCACCCGCACGGTCACGCCGGGCACCTCGGGGCTGACCGAGGTGACCCGGCCGTCGAAGTCGCTGCCGGCCACGTCGCCGCCGACGTGCGCGACGGCCGGCCCGGCCAGGGCCAGCACGGCCGCGATCCCCGCCAGCAGCACCAGGAGGCGGGCCGGCGCCCTGCGCACCGCTACTCCCCCACGACCATCTCGATGTCGCCGGCGATGTCCGCGGCGGTGTTGCCGCCGTCGAACGCGACCTGCGCCTGGTCGTCGCCGCCGTACAGCAGCAGCAGCGTGGAGTGCAGGCGGCCACTGTCCTCGGCCAGGGGCACCCCCGCCGAGAGCTGGGCCCGGTCGACGGACCCCTGGTCGCCGGTCAGCCCGACGAAGGAGACGGGCAGGTCGGCGTCGAAGCGGTCCAGGTACTCGGCCAGGGCCTCGGGGGTGTCGGTCGCCGGGTCGGTGGTCACGAACACCATCTGCACCTGCTCGGCCACCGCCGGGTCGAGCCGGCGGAAGGCCAGCGCCACGTCGGCCATCGTCGCCGGGCAGATGTCGGGACAGGTCGTGTAGCCGAAGAACAGCAGCGTCGGCCGGCCCGCCGTCCGCTCGGCGAAGTCGTAGGCAGCGCCCGTGGTGTCGGTGAGGGTGAAGGACGGCCGCTGGTACGGGTCGGGCAGGTCCAGCCCGGCGTAGCGGTCGTCGGGGCCCTCGACCGCGATGCCGCCGGAGTGGCCGCCGTGGCCCGTCGTCGCCGCCGCCGGGGCGTCGTCCGCGTCCGCCGCCGAGCAGGCACCCAACAGCAGCCCCACGGCCAGGACCGCGCCCGGCAGGCGACGGGTGGAGGAGGTCACGAGGACACGGTACGTCGGCCCGCCCGGTAGCCGAGGACGACGCCGGCGACTCCGGTGAACAGCGCCAGGAGGGCGAGGAAGAGGGCCAGGCCGCTGGTGTCGTCGCCGGCTGACGCCTCGTCGGTCCCGTGCCCGGCGGCGTCGCCGGAGGTCGTGGCCGCGTCGTCCGTCGCGGCGAGGGTGAGCACCGGCGCCGGCCGCTCGGGCTCCTCCTGGCCCTCGACGGTCGGCTCGATCCACGCCGCCTCGGTGCCGTCGCTGTAGGTCTGCACCGCCGGGAAGGCCAGCGCGTCGGCGTCGGGGAACGGCCCACCCGAGAGCGCGAACTCCAGGAACTCGCCGGGGCCGATGCCGCCGCCGCCGTCGGCGCGGAACTCCACGACCGACACGTGGTCGGTGACCTCCGTGCCGTGGCTGTCCACCGGCTCGGCCAGCCGGCTCCGCGTCAGCGTCACCGTCCACCCGGGGACCGGCAGCACCCGGACGGAGGCCATGGCCGACTCCTCCGGGATCTGGATCCGCAGGGCCACGGTGCTGGCCGTGTCGCTCTCGTTGGGCACCCGGAACGTCAGCTTGCCGAAGCCGCCGGGCGAGGCGTCGCCGGAGGAGACGGTGACGTGGGCCGCGGCGGTGCCCGCGACGGCGACCGAGGCCGCCAGGGCGGTGAGGACCGCCAGCAGGACGGCACCCAGGCGGGCGAGCGGGCGGGGCGGGGCGGAGGACACGCTTCTCCTGTCGGATCGGGGGACGACGCTCAGCGGACCGGGAAGTCGGTGCTGGCGGTGGTGGCGGTGAACTCGTCCAGACGCACGGAGACGGCGAGCGTCCAGGTGCCGGCCGACGGGATGGCCGTCCCGTCGCCGACGTAGTGGCCGGGGCCGGCCGGCTCCAGGTCCACGGCGAGCGGGCCGATCTCCTGGCCGGGCTCGGTGAGGGTGACCCGGATGTCCGCGGGCTGGACGAGCCGGCCGTCGGAGTCGAAGAGGTACACGTGCAGCGTGTTGGCACCGGGGGCGGCGGGGTCCAGCGAGATCTGCACCGAGCCGTCCGCGCCGGCCGCCGACTGCAGCGGCAGCGTCACGTCCACCGGCTCGGACGCCGTCGCCCGGGCCGGCGGGGTGCCGACCAGCACCGCCGACAGCGCCAGGACGACGACGCCCAGGCCCACCTCGACGAGGACCGAGCGGCGCAGCAGCCCCCGCTCGGCGGCCGCGCCCTCCGCGAGGTCCTCCTCGCGGGCCGCGGCGGCGTGCAGCACCTCGGGCGCGGCTTCGGGCTCGGCGTCGGCCGGCGCGGCGAATGCGTGCGCGGTCACCCGCCGGCGGGCGGGCCGGGTGCGGCGGATGCCGAGGCGCTGCTGGACCCACACCCGGGAGACGCCCGCCGCCGCCAGGAGGAGCAGCACCACGGCCAGCTTGGCCAGCAGCAGGCGGCCGTAGCCGGTGGAGAACAGCGCGTCCGGCGACCCGACCTCGCGCACCGACTGCACGACGCCGGAGACCACCAGGACGCCCACGGCGGACGCCGCCAGCCGGGAGAACCGCGCCAGCGCGCCGGCCATCTCCCCGGCGGGCACCCCGTCGCGCAGCACGGCGCCCAGGAGCGCGGCCAGGCCACCCAGCCACAACGACATCGCCGCGACGTGCGCGGTCGCGGCCACCACGGCGATCGCCGGGTACGGCCCGGCCACCGGGTGCCCGACGGCGGCGGTGGTGACCACCAGCCCGGCCGCGAGGACCCCGCCGAGCACGAGCCCCTGCGGCACCGGCGCCTCGCCCCGGCGCAGCCAGGGCAACAGCAGCAGCGCCAGGCCGGCGGCCAGCGCCAGCCGGATCAGCAGGGCGACCCCGAGTTCGGAGCCCGCGGTGGCGGACAGCAGCGCGGGGTCGGCCACCGAGCCCAGCCCGGCGGCGGACGCGTACGGACCCTGCAGCAGGAACGTGAGGACGGCGCCGACGACGACGGCGACCAGCCCGGCGCCGGCCAGCCGCCGCAGCAGCGGGGAACCCCAGCCGCCCGGCCAGCACAGCGCGACCATCGCCGGCACGCCGACCGCCAGCGCCAGACCGGCGAAACCGGCCCAGCGGGCGATCGGGAGGGCAGCGGCCACCGCCGGGTCGGTGTCGTCCGCCGCGCCGGCCACCCCGGCGTCGACCAGCGGGCCGTCTCCCACCACGAAGGAGAACGACCCCGCGATCGGGTGCGAGTCGGCCGAGATGACCCGGTACGTGACGAGGTAGCCGTCCTCGCCCAGGTCGCCGCGCAGCGCGACGCTCACCGTGCGGTCGTCCACCTCGGCGGTGCCGGTGTCGACACGCTCGCCGGCGGAGTCCAGGACGCGCAGGTAGCCGGCGCCGACCGAGACCCCCTCGCTGAAGTCCAGCGACACCCGGTCCGGGACGGCGGACAGCCGTGCGCCCTCCCCCGGGTCGGTGCCGACCAGCTCCGCGTGCGCGGCGGCCGGGCCCGCCGTCACGACCCCGGCGAACAGCCAGCCCACGAGGAGGAGCAGCAGGACGGCGGCGGGCCGGCGCCGCGCGCCGACGGCGGAGCCCATCACGCGACCGCCCGTTCGGACCTCATCGCCGGCACCGTGCGCCGGCGGCCGCGCCAGGCCACCGTCGCGACCAGGGTGGCGCCGACCAGCAGGAGCACGTGGGCCACCGCGCGGTCGGCGTGCACGTGCCCGGCCGCCAGGTCCCGGGCGGTCAGGAAGGTGAGCAGCACCGCGAAGGTGCCGAGGAAGGGCAGCGCGCCGGTCGCCAGCCGCGGGGCGACGGCCACCGCGGCGAAGGCGGCGCCGACCGCGAGGTTCCACGCGCCGGTCTCGTGCGCCATGTGCACCGGCGCGCTCATCGCGGCGGCGCCGGTGACCAGCGTGGGCCAGGCCGTCAGCGCCTGCGCGACGCCGACGGCCAGCAGCGCCAGCCGCAGCGCGGAGGTGGCCAGCCGGGCCCGGGCGGCGACCGCGGCGCCGGGCAGCCGCCGGGGCAGGGCGGTCAGCACCGCTGCCGTGAGGTCGGGCACCGGCGGCGCGGGGGCCAGCCGTGCCCGGCGGGTCACCGCGGCGGCGTCGGCGGCCCAGGCGGCACAGCCGGCGCAGCCCGCCAGGTGCGCGTCGAGCTCGGCCGCCGGGACCCCCGGCGACTCGCCGTCGAGCCGCGCGGAGACCGCTTCACGGATTGCGGGACACTGCATGCAGCGATAGTCGTCCCCCGAGCCCGTACGGTTCCCGGCCGGCTGTGTGACCTGGACGACGTCGGGAGCGGGCAGTGGACGAGCTGGAGCGGTACGCGGCAGCGGCCGTCGAGGGTGACCCCCTCGCCGCCGCGGCCCTCGTGCGCGCCACCCAGTCCGACGTCTGGCGGCTGTGCGCGGCGCTGGTCGACCGCGGCAGCGCCGACGACCTCACCCAGGAGACCTACCTGAGGGCGTTCGGGTCGCTGCACCGCTTCGCCGGCCGCTCGACGGTGCGCACCTGGCTGCTGGCGATCGCCCGCCGGGTGTGCGCCGACGCCCTCCGGTCGCGTCGCCGCCGGCGGCTGACCCTGGTGGGTGACGACGCGGCGCTGGAGACGCTGGGCGGTTCCGACGACGCCGGGGACCCCGTGGGCGAGGGCGCGGTCGTGGGCGACCTCCTCGCGCGGCTGAGCCCCGAGCGGCGCGAGGCCTTCGTCCTCACCCAGCTGCTGGGGCTCCCCTACGCCGAGGCGGCCGAGGTCGCCGGCTGCCCCGTGGGCACCATCCGCTCCCGTGTCGCCCGTGCGCGTGACGACCTCGTCACAGCCCTCACCGGAGAGGGGGACGACGCGGCGCACGGATGACCGCGCGGCGAACGTCGGGCGAACGGGGCACCTAAGCTGCCCGACGGCCGTGCGCCCGAACCCCGGCGGGTCGGACGTCCGGAGACCCCCTGCCGACCGGAGCGACACGTGCCCTTCAGCCTGACGCCCAGGGACTCGAGCTTCTTCCCGCTGTTCACCGCCTCCGCGGAGAACCTCGTGGTGGCGACCGACGTCCTGAGCGAGTTCATCCACCACCACGCCAGGCGCGACGAGCTGGCCGCGCAGCTGCGCGAGCTCGAGCACGTCGGCGACCAGACGACGCACGCGATCTTCCGGCAGCTCAACTCCAGCTTCGTGACCCCGTTCGACCGCGAGGACATCTACAAGCTGGCCAGCGACCTGGACGACGTCATGGACTTCGTCGAGGCCGCTGCCGACCTGGTGGTGCTCACCGGGCTGGGCACCCTGCCGGCCGAGATGCAGCAGCAGACGGCGCTGCTGCAGCGAGCGGCCCAGACGACCGCCGAGGCGATGCCGCGGCTGCGCACGATGAAGGACCTGTCCGAGTACTGGATCGAGGTCAACCGGATCGAGGACGAGGCCGACAAGCTCTACCGGCGACTCCTCTCGCGCCTCTACAGCGGCGAGTTCGACGCCCTGGAGATCCTCAAGCTCAAGGAGGTGGCCGACCAGCTCGAGGAGGCCGCCGACGCCTTCGAGCACGTCGCCAACGTCGTCGAGACGATCAGCGTCAAGGACTCCTAGGCACCGATGGACCCCCGCTGAATGGACGCCACCTTCGTCGGCCTCCTCGTCATAGTCCTGGTCGCCCTGGCCTTCGACTACACCAACGGCTTCCACGACGCGGCCAACGCCATCGCCGTCGCCGTCTCGACCAAGGCCCTCACCCCCCGGGTCGCCCTGGCGCTGGCGGCGGTGATGAACCTGGTCGGCGCCCTGCTGTCGACCGAGGTCGCCAAGACCGTCGGCGACGGGATCATCAGCCCGCCCGTCGGCGACGAGGGGCTGAAGGTCGTCTTCGCCGCCCTGATCGGCGCGATCGTGTGGAACCTGATCACCTGGTACTTCGGACTGCCGTCGTCGTCGTCGCACGCGCTCATCGGCGGCCTGGTCGGCGCCGCGATGGCGGCCGCGCACAGCGTCCAGTGGATGGGGATCCTCGACAAGGTCGTCATCCCGATGGTCGTCTCGCCGCTGGTCGGCTTCGGCCTGGGCTACCTGGTCATGCTCGCGATCCTGTGGAGCTTCCGCGGCGCCAACGTCACCCGCGCCAACCGGGGCTTCCGCTACGCCCAGATCGTCAGCTCGGCGACCATGGCGCTGGGCCACGGCCTGCAGGACGCGCAGAAGACGATGGGCGTGATCACCCTGGCGCTGTTCACCGCCGGGGAGATCGAGTCGTTCGAGGTCCCGATGTGGGTGGTCCTGGCCGCCGCCCTCACCCTCAGCGCCGGCACCTACGCCGGCGGTTTCCGCATCATGCGCACGCTGGGCCGGCGGATTATCCAGCTCACGCCGGCCGGCGGCTTCTCCGCCCAGACCGTCGCCTCCGGCGTGATGGTGACGACGGCGACCGTGTTCGCCGTCCCGGTGTCGACCACGCACATCACCACCACGTCGATCATGGGGGTCGGCGCGACCCGGCGGCTGTCGGCGGTCCGCTGGGGCGTGGCCCGCAGCATCGTCGTCGCCTGGGTCGTCACGCTGCCGGCCGCCGGCGCGGTGGCCGCGCTGGCGTTCTTCGCCACCGACCTCGTCGTCGGCTGAGCCGGCGCGGCCGGGGCCGGGCTGCTCGCCGCGTTCGCGGTCGTCCAGCGGGAACGGCGGACGCCGGACCCGGTGACCTCCGCCACGGGCCACCAGGCGGCGCTGCCGGTGGCCGCCGGGCTCCACGCGGCCCGCGGGCTGCTCGCGCGGGCGACCTCCGGGACGACGTCCTGCCCCCCTGACACCTGCCGTCCCACGCACTGGACCCGGGAGTGGCATATGTCGACCGATCTGGTAGACATTGCGCTCGTGGCGGCGACAGCGGTTCTCCTGGTGGGGCGGATCCACGTCGACCTGCTGCGCGTCTGCACCGCGTGCTGTCCGGGCTGCTGACTCCCCGCGCCTGAGCGCGCCGTCCCCGCCGTTCCCGCCCCGCGTCGCCGCGCGCCCCGAGCGCGCCCGCGGGCCCCGCCACCGGAGTACAGCCCACCATGAAGACCCTGATCCTGCTCGCCCTCGCGGGCCTCGGCGCACAACTCGTCGACGGCAGCCTGGGCATGGCCTACGGCGTCACGTCCTCGACGCTGCTGCTGGCCATCGGCACCAACCCCGCCGCCGCGTCGGCCACGGTGCACCTCGCCGAGATCGGCACCACGCTGATGTCCGGCGTCGCGCACTGGAAGTTCGGCAACGTCGACTGGCGCGTCGTCCTCAAGATCGGCGTCCCCGGCGCGATCGGGGCGTTCGCCGGCGCGACCGTGCTGTCCGCCCTCTCCACCGAGGTGGCGGCGCCGGTCATGTCGCTGATCCTGCTCACCCTCGGCGTCTACCTGCTGGTGCGTTTCACCCTCCGCGGGATCGACCGGCGCAACCTCGGCAAGCCCATGCGCAAGCGCTTCCTCGGCCCGCTCGGCCTGGTCGCCGGCTTCGTCGACGCCACGGGCGGCGGCGGCTGGGGCCCGGTCGGCACGCCGGCGATCCTGGCCAGCGGCCGGATGGAGCCGCGCAAGGTGATCGGCTCGATCGACACCTCCGAGTTCCTCGTCGCCCTCGCCGCGAGCCTGGGCTTCCTGTTCGCGCTCGGCTCGCAGGGCATCGACTTCGCCTGGGTGCTGGCCCTGCTGATCGGGGGGATGGTCGCCGCGCCGATCGCGGCGTGGCTCGTGCGGCACGTCCCGCCGCGGCTGCTCGGCTCGCTGGTCGGCGGGATCATCATCGTGACCAACAGCCGCACCCTGCTGCGCAGCGACTGGATCGACGCGCCCGACGCCGTCCGCTACCCGGTCTACGCGCTGATCTACGCCGTGTGGGCCGCCGCGGTCGTCTGGTCCTACCTGCAGTACCGCAAGGACCGGGCGCAGGAGTCCGCGGACGCCCTGGCCGCCGAGGCCGCCCAGCTGGCCACCCCGAACCACGTGGTGCCCCCGGCCGACGCCGCGGACGTCGCCGACCTCCAGCGCTCGCTCACCGCGGGCCGCCCCAGCGCCCCGCAGGACTAGGCCGGCTCGCCCGGGACGCGCGTCCACCGCTCGGCGAGCGTCCCGGCCGAGGCAAGCAGCTGCTCCGCGGCGGGCCACTGCGTCGAGACGTCGTCCGCCGGGGACGGGTACGCCGGGCCGAAGTAGCCGCGGACGAGGCGGAAGCGGCCGAACGTCGGGTCGCGCACCACGTGCGTGAGGTCGTTCTCCACCAGGGGGTCGGCGGTCAGGTAGCCGGCGTGCGGTGTGACCGGACAGGCCGGGACGCCCGCCGCCCGCAACCGGGACACCCAGTGCTCCACCGGGGCCGTCGCCAGCGCCTCGGCGATCCGATCGGGAGCGGAGGCGCAGCCGGTCACCGCCGCCACCGCCGCCTCCTGCTCGCCCGTGCGGGCGGCGACCGCGAGCCAGCCGTCGGCCGCGCGGTGGTAGCTGCGGCACGGCGACGGCCCGCGGAAGTCCCGCCCCCCGGTGAGCGGCGCGGGGCGCCCGGTGTAGCTGGTCAGCTCGGCCGCCTGCAGGAACGAGGCCGTCGCGGCGAGCGACACCGACGCGTGCGAGCCGGCGCCGGTGCGCTCCCGGGCCACCAGGCCCGCGAGAGCGCCGAGGGCGGCCAGACAGGACGTGCCGATGTCGATGGTCGGCGCGGTGATGACCACCGGCTCGTCGTCCCCGCCCTGGGCGGCCGCCAGCCCGGAGCGTGACTGCATGACCGGGTCGAACCCCGGGAGGTCGGCGAAGGGCCCCGACCGCCCGAAGGCCGACACCGAGCAGCGCACCAGGCCGGGGGCCGCGGCCGCCAGCGCCTCGTCGCCGAGGCCGAGGCCCGCCGCCTTGGCCGGGCGGAGGTTGTCGACGAGCACGTCGGCGGCGCGGGCCAGCTCGACCAGCGCGGCGCGCCCCTCGGCGCGGCGCAGGTCGACCTCGGCCACGAGCTTGCGGTGGTTGACCGCCGCGTACGGCGCGGAGAACACCCGGTACGGATCACCGCGCGGCGTCTCGACCTTGACCACGCTCGCGCCCAGCTCGGCCAGGAGGGTGGAGGCGAAGGGCCCCGCCACGAACGTGCTCAGGTCGACCACGTGCAGTCCCGTGAGCGGCAGCGCGGGAGGGGGTCCGGCCGGCGTCCGCCGGGGGGCCGGGCCGTCGGCCCACAGGTCGCCGAGGGCCACGCACGCGCCGGGACCGGGCAGGTGCGCGACGCCGCCCGCGCCGGGGAACGTGACCGGCACGCCGGGCTGCACGACCGGGCCGGCCTCGGGGTGCGAGACCTCGACCGGCGGCGCGGCGGACGCGAGCACCTCCCCCGCCAGCCACTCGGCCCGGGTGCTCACGGGCGCGGCGGGGACCCCGGCCGCCGCCAGGAGGTCCAGCCACTCCGCGCGCGGCCGGGTGGCGAACGTCCGCTCGAGCTCCGCGCCGACCATGTCGCCGATCTCGGGCAGGAAGAGGTTGGTGAACTCCCCGTCGACGCCGGGCCGGAGCATGAGGTCCATCCGGTCCAGCACGGTCAGGGCAGGCAGGAAGAAGTCGACGGTGAGCGCCGACAGGTGCAGCGACCGGCCGTCGGCGCAGCGGTAGACGCGGAAGCTCGCGCCCGCGTTCACCCGTCCGCCGGTCGACACGATGCGCTCGACGTCGAGCCCGTCGACCGCCATGACGGCCAGGCACGCCGCGGAGGCGTGCAGGCCGGTGACCTCGAGCGCCCGGCCGTGCCCGGTGCGGCGCGCCCCCAGCACACCGGCGGTGGCGGCGACCGCGCCGAGGGCACCGTGCACCGCGGCGACCAGGGGGACGACCGAGGCGATCGGCGTCCCCGGCTCGGTCGACGGGTGGAACGTGGCGAACCCACCGAGGGCGGCGGTCAGCAGGGGGTCCGCGGGCAGGTCCCGCCAGCGACCGGCGGAGCCGTGCGGCGGCATCGCGAGGTGCACGAGGCCCGGGTGGGCCGCGAGGAGGGCGCCGGCCGCGGTGACCGGGGTGGCGGGCGGGGAGTCGTCGAGCACCACGTCGACCCACCCGGCCGGCCGGTCCAGCACGAGGCCGGCTGCCCCGTCGACCTCGACGAACCGCTTGCCGCGGTCCCAGCACAGGTCCTCCGGCCCGGCCGGGGAGGCCGGCGGCGCCGGGGACCACCCGGGAGCCACGACGCGGACGACGTCCGCGCCGAGGTCGGCCAGGAGCATGCCCGCCGTCCGCCCGGCCTGCCCGGTCGTGACCTCCAGGACGCGCACCCCGGCCAGCGGCCCCGCCGTCCCTGCTCCCACCGGGTCACGGTAGCGCCATCATTGCGATGATGGGTCGCGTCAGGACCGCCCGGCGAGCAGCGCGGCCTCCCGCTCGGGCGGCATCCCGGGCCGGGCGAGGCCGTGCGGCGGAGGCGGCAGCTCGCCGGCGACCTGCAGCCAGGCCCAGGTGTCGGCGACCGACTCGCGCACGGGGCGGACCGGGAGGCCGACCTGCCGGGCCCGGGTGGTGTCGACGTCCCACGCGGTTCCGGCCATCTCGCGGGGCAGCCACAGCGGCAGGTCCTGCCACGGCTCGACACCGGCGGCGAGGAGCTCCTCCTCCGCCACCGGAACGAGGTCGGCGTCGCTCCCGGTCACGTCCCGGCACACCTCGAGGAGGCCGCCGAGGGTCGTCATCCCCGCCGGGCCGGTCGTGTTGACGGGGCCGCCCACACCGCGCTCGGCCATCTCGACCAGCCAGCCGGCCAGGTCGCGGGCGTCGACCAGCGCGATGGGCTGGTCGAGGGCGTCCGGGACGACGACCCGACCACCGCGGGCGAGGCGCCGCAGCCACCACCCCAGCCGGTCCACGGTGTCGTACGGGCCCACGATCAACCCCGCCCGTGCGGTGAGGAAGCGGTCGCCGAGCGCCGTGGACAGCTCCCGCTCGGCGAAGGCCTTCACCGGACCGTAGTCGTCGTCGTCGGTGTCCCACACCGCCCCGTCCTCGCCGCGGACGGGCCCGGGCGGCCAGTCCCGGTAGGCGTTGAGGCTGCTGACGAAGGCATAACCCCGGACGCCGCCGAGCGCGGCCGCGGCATTGCGGGCCGCGGCCCGGGTCTGGCAGGAGGTGTCGACGACGAGCTCCGGCGCCCAGCCGTCCAGGGCCGCCGGGAGCGCCGCGGGGTCGTCGCGGTCGCCGTGCAGCGCCCGGACGCCGTCGGGCGGCGCGCCGGTGACGCCCCGAGTGAAGGTCGCCACCTGGTGGCCGCGGGCCAGTGCCGCCGCCACCACGTGCCGGCCGAGGAACAGGGTGCCGCCGAGGACGAGCAGTCGCATGCCCGTCAGCCCAGCGGCTCCCCTCCCCCGCCGTCCACCTGGTTCACCGAGGGCGCAACCCCGGGGTCCTCCTAGACGGCGCGGAGGACGGGGACCTGCGGCAGCGGGGTGGCCCGCGCGGCCGCCATCAGCATCTGCGGCGACCGGGGCAGGCCGCGGCGGGTGCACAGGCGCAGCGCCCGCGCCCCGGTGACGACGTCGGTCTCCGGCGGGACGACGAGCAGGTCCGCGCGCTTGTTGCCGCCGGCCCAGGTCAGGCACACCGCGCCGTCGTCCATGCTGCGGAACCCGCCGGTGCGCACGACGCGTCCCCCGACGACGACCTTGCGGGGCGCCGGCAGCCAGGCGTCGAGGGAGTAGGTGAACCGTTCCACCCGCACGCCGTGCCGGTCCAGGGCGGCGATCAGCTCGGGCACCTCGACGGCCAGGTCGCGGCTGCGGGGGAACCAGGCGCCGTCGAAGCCCTGGCCGCCGTCGCCGGCGTCGCTGCGGATGCTCACCCGGACGTCGATCCCCCCGCGGTGCCCCTCGGCCTCGGGCAGCGGTCCCGTTCGGGTGTTCCTCATCAGCGTCAGCCAGCCTTCCGTCGTCCGCCCCTGCCGAGATCCCAGGGGTCCGACACGAACGTAGGTCGACCGGTGCGGCGGCTCGGGCGCGGCTCGTCCGGGCGCGTCGCCACCCTCCGGCCGGTCCTCACCACATGTCACGGATCGGTCACGACATCGCTCTGGACTGGGCCGTTGCGCGCGAGAGCCCCCCTCCCGGAACGGGAGAGGGGCTCTCGGCGAAGGGCGGGACTCAGACGGGCTTGGGCTTGCGGTTCTTGGCCTTGCCGCGCTCGGTCTGGTCCAGGACCACCTTGCGGATGCGCACGGTGGCCGGGGTGACCTCCACGCACTCGTCCTCGGCGCAGAACTCCAGCGCCTGCTCCAGGTTGAGCACGCGCGGCGGGATCAGCCGCTCGAGCTCCTCGGAGGTGGACTTGCGCATGTTGGTGAGCTTCTTCTCCTTGGTGATGTTCACGTCCATGTCGTCCGGACGGGAGTTCTCACCGACGATCATGCCCTCGTAGACCTCGGTGCCCGGCTGGACCATGAGCTGGCCGCGCTCCTGCAGCGAGAACATCGAGTACGTCGTCGCCACCCCCTGGCGGTCGGCGACCAGGGAGCCGGTCGGGCGGGCGCGCATGTCGCCCAGCCACGGCTCGTAGCCCTCGAGGTTGTGGTTGAGGACGCCGGTGCCGCGGGTCTCGGTGAGGAACTCGGTGCGGAACCCGATGAGGCCACGGGACGGGACGATGTACTCCATCCGCGCCCAGCCGGTGTCGTGGTGCACCAGGTTCTCCAGCCGCGCGCGGCGGGTGGCCAGCGCCTGGGTCAGCGTGCCGACGTACTCGCCCGGGGTGTCGATGGTGACGCGCTCGACCGGCTCGTGGAGCTTGCCGTCGATCTGCTTGGTGACGACGGTCGGGCGGCCGACGGTCAGCTCGAAGTCCTCGCGGCGCAGCTGCTCGACCAGTATCGCCAGCGCCAGCTCGCCGCGGCCCTGCATCTCCCAGGTGTCGGGACGGTCGGTGGGCAGCATGCGCACCGAGACGTTGCCGACCAGCTCCTGGTCGAGGCGGTTCTTGACCAGCCGCGCGGTGAGCTTCTTGCCCGACTTGCCCGACAGCGGCGAGGTGTTGATCCCGATGGTGATGGAGATCGACGGCTCGTCGACGGTCAGCGGCGGCAGCGGGCGCGGGTCGTTCGGGTCGGCGAGCGTGTCGCCGATCATGATGTCCTCGATGCCGGCGATGGCGACGAGCTCGCCCGGGCCGGCGCTGTCGGCGGGGGTCCGGGTCAGGCCCTCGGTGACCAGCAGCTCGGTGATCTTGACGCTCTTGATCGTGCCGTCGACGCGACACCAGGCGACCTGCTGGCCACGCTTCATCTCACCGGAGTGGATGCGGAGCAGCGCGAGCCGGCCCAGGAACGGGGAGGCGTCGAGGTTGGTGACCTGGGCGCGCAGCGGCTCCTCGGCGTCGTACTCCGGCGCCGGGACGGTGTCGAGCAGCGTCTTGACCAGCGGGGCCAGGTCGGCGCTGTCGGGCTCGGTGCCGTTCTCCGGACGCGTCAGCGACGCCTTCCCGGAGCGGCCGCTGCAGTACACGATCGGGAAGTCGAGGTTGTCGGCGTCGAGGCCGGCGTCCTCCATGAGCTCCATGAACAGCTCGTAGCACTCGTCGACGACCTCGGCGATGCGCGCGTCGGCGCGGTCGGTCTTGTTGACCGCGAGGATGACCGGCATCCCCTTGGCCAGCGCCTTGCGCAGCACGAAGCGGGTCTGCGGGAGCGGGCCCTCGGAGGCGTCCACGAGCAGGCACACGCCGTCGACCATCGACAGGCCGCGCTCGACCTCACCACCGAAGTCGGCGTGGCCGGGGGTGTCGACGATGTTGACGACGACGGGGTTGCCGTTCTCGTCGGCCAGGTGGATCGCGGTGTTCTTCGCGAGGATGGTGATGCCGCGCTCGCGCTCGAGGTCCATCGAGTCCATGACGCGGTCCTGCGTGGAGTCGTTGTCGGTGCCCTCGCCCTTGGCGCGGCCGAGCGCGCCGGCCTGGCGGAGGAGGGCGTCGACCAGGGTCGTCTTACCGTGGTCGACGTGGGCGATGATCGCCACGTTGCGCAGGTCGTCGCGGGTGGGCATGCGGAAGGCACCTCAGGGAGTTCAGGGGGGTCGGCGCACCGAGATCTCGTCGGGCACCCAGACACCACACGTAACAGCCGCCGGCCCGGCGACCTTCCCATGCTAGAGGAAGGACCCCCTGCCCCCCTCCGCTCGCACGCTCGCGAGGGACCCTGCAGAGGGGCCGGGTGACGGGACTCACGGCGGATCAGAGCCGGTCGGCCACCAGGAACGTCGTCCCGGCCGCGGCCACGGTGACCAGCCCGACGGCCAGCCACGCGGGCAGACCGACGCCGATCGCCAGGACGTGTGCGAGGACGAAGGCGCCGACGTACAGCCCGCCCAGGCCCAGCGCGACCGCCCCGCCGCGCCGCTGCGTCCACAGCACGGCCGCGGCGACGCCCCCGAGCGCGAAGACTGCGCCGCCCAGCGCGCGGACGCCGGTGCCCTGCGCGATGCCGAAGCCGGCGGCGAGCCCGGCCGCCACGAGCGCGGCGGAGGGGAAGCGGGTGCGGGCGCGGGTCAGCACGGACGACGTCATGCCGCCCAGTCTCCCCGCACGCGTCCGCCGGGATGAGGTGACCTGATCCCGGCACGTCCTCCCTCGCGGTGCGCGGTGCGGGAGGACACCGTGCGGTGAGGGAGAACGCGGTGCGGCGAGGGAGGACGCGGCACGGCGAGGGAGGACGCGGCACGGCGGGCCCAGGACGCACGAGGGCCCCGGACGGCGAACCGTCCGGGGCCCTTCCGGTCCGTCCTGGGGTCCGGCCCGAACGTGCGTGGCCGAGGCGGACGGGCTCCTCGCTCAGGCGGCGCGGAGCACGGCCTCGATCTCGAGCTCGACGGTGATCTTGTCGCCGACGACGACGCCGCCGCCGTCCATCGGCAGGTCGATGTCGACGCCGTACTCCTTGCGGGAGATCTCGGTCTTGGCGCTGAAGCCCGCGCGGGTGCCGCCGTAGGCGTCGGGGCCGAAGGCGTTGAGCTCGAGCGCCAGGGTCACCGGCTCGGTGATGCCCTTGATCGTCAGGTCGCCCACGACGCTCCAGTCGGCGCCGTCGGTGCGGACCTCGGTGGAACGGAAGGTCATCTCGGTGTGGTTGCCCACGTCGAAGAAGTCGGCGGAACGGATGTGCGCGTCCCGCTGCTCCTGACGGGTGTCGATCGAGTCCATGTCGATCCGCGCGGTCACGGTCGACTGCGCCGGGTCGGCAGCGGTGGTGATCTCGCCGGAGAACTCGCGGAAGTAGCCGCGGACCTTGCTGACCATCATGTGGCGCACGGAGAAGCCGACGGTCGAGTGGGTGGGGTCGATGTCCCAGGTGCCGACGACGTAGCCGGGGATCTGGACGGCGGTGGAGCTGGTCACGGGGACCTCCAAGATGGTTGAGCGTTTGACCTTCTGCCCGCAGAGCGTAGTTGAAGGCTTGACTATTCCGCCAGTACCCTGACCGCATGACGTCGTCGCGATCGCCGGACCCCTCCCCCGGCGGAACGCGCTGGCTCGACGCGGAGGAGCAGAAGGCCTGGCGCGCCTACCTGTTCGGCTCACAACTGCTGCTGGACCGGCTCGACCGCGAGCTGACCTCCGCGACCGGCATCTCGCACGCCTACTACGAGATCCTCGTGCAGCTGTCGGAGACGCCCGGCCGGGCGCTGCGCATGAGCGAGCTGGCCGACCGCTGCCTGTCCTCCCGGAGCCGGCTGTCGCACGCGGTGTCCCGGCTGGAGGAGCGCGGCTGGGTGCGGCGGCAGGTGTGCCCCGAGGACGGCCGGGGCCAGCTCGCCGTCCTCACCGACGAGGGGTTCGCCGCACTGGAGGCAGCGGCGCACGTCCACGTGGAGAGCGTGCGCACCCACCTGTTCGACCAGCTCTCCCCCGAGCAGGTCGCGTCGATCCGGGACGTCGGCGAGACGCTGCTGCGCCACCTCGACCCCCGCTGATCGCCCCCCGGACAGCAGGACACCCCGCCGCAGGGCACCGGACGGTGCTCCGCGACGGGGTGTCCCCCACGCTGTGCCGGACCGGGTCCGGCGGCCTCGTCAGGCGTCGGGGTCGATCCACAACCCGTCGACCGCGGGACTGCCGGCTCCGTAGAACCGGATGCCCCCCACGCCCTCACCCGTGATGAGGAAGGCCGGGCTCCACGTGTAGACGATCATCGCGTGCTGCTCGACGAGGATCCGCATGACCTCGGCGTAGGCCTCCCGCCGCTCGGCCTCGTCGTCGGAGAGCCGGCCCGTCGACAGCGCGGCGTCGAGCTCCGGGTCGCTGATCTTCACGAAGTTCGTCGCCGAGCCGGTACCCACGAGCGTCTCCAGCACCGGACTCGGGTCGACGAACGCAGCGCCGTAGATGGTGGCCTCGTAGTCGTTCTGACCCATCCGCGCGAACCAGCTCGCCGTCTCCTGCGACTCCACCTCGACGGTGAGGTTCTCGAACTCCTGCAGCTGGGCCTGCAGGATCTCGCCCGCCCGGCGGACGTCGCTGTTGTCGCTGGACAGGATGGTGAAGCTCAGCGGCTTCCCCTCGGCGGCCAGTTCGTCCAGCAGCTCCTGCGCCCGCTCGGGGTCGGCATCGGGGAAGCTCACCGAGTCGTCGTACAGCGGCGAGGTGTCCCGGATCAGCGAGTTCGGCGGCTCGTCGCCGGCCCCGCCGTACAGGGTGTCGACCAGTGCCTGGCGATCGACCGCCAGCGTGATGGCCTCGCGGGCCCGGGGGTCGTCGAAGGGAGCCTTCGAGAAGTTGAACTCCAGGTTGGTGAACCCGGAGAAGCCCGCCGGGAGCGTGACCATGCCGGCATCACCGGCGAGCGCGACGGTCTCGTAGTTGTTGCTGACCGCGATGTCGACCTCTCCCGCCTGCAGCGAGTTGTACCGCTGGTTGTCGTCGGGGTTGGCCCGGATGACCAGCTCGTCGAGGTAGGGCTTCGGCGCGTCCCAGTAGTCCGGGTTCTTCGACAGCACCATCCGGTCCTGGCGGGCCCAGGAGTCGAGCGTGAACGGGCCGGCGCCGACGGGGTTGGCGGTGAAGGCCTCCGGCCCGGCGGCCAGCGCGGTCGGCGAGCCCACGAAGTTCAGCGACATGACCAGCGACTCGAAGTGCGCCGTCGGCTTGGCCAGCGTCACCTCCAGGGTCCGCTCGTCGACGACCGTCGTCGAGGCGATGGCCGAGGCGGAGGCGACCGTCTGCGAGTGGGCGACGGTGCGGTCCTTGGAGCGGTCCCAGTTGAACTTGAGCGCCTCGGCGTCCAGCGGCGTGCCGTCGGTGAAGGTGAGCCCCTCGCGCAGCGTGGCGACCCAGACCGTGTTGTCCCGGTTCTCGAGCGACTCGAGCAGCCCGTACTCGACCTCGCCCTCGGGCGTCAGCTCGATCAACTGCCCGTAGAGCGCATTGCCGTAGACGCTCTGCGTCACCAGGGAATTGCTGAGCGATGCCGGGTCGAGGTTCGCCGGTTCGGCGACGGCGACGTAGGTCAGCGAGCCGCCCTCCACCGGCTCGCCGCTGGCCTGCTCACCACTCCCCTCGGTTCCACTGCCGCCGCCGTCGTCGCCGCCACAGCCGGCCAGCACGAGCGACGTGGTGAGTGCGGTGGCGATGAGTGCGCTCCGCCGTCGGGTGAGTTTCACGGGACCTGCCTCTGGTCGGGGGGCGTGATGCGGTTCTGCACGGTGATGCACATCATAGATAGCAATGATTGGACCGCACGCCGGTCACGAAGTGGTCACGAAAGGACAGCCGCCGGCATCCGGTCCACGTCGGCGCGGACGCCGGCGTGGTGGCAGGCGGCGAAGTGACCGTCGCCGACCGGCCGCACCTCCGGCACCTCCTCGACACACCGCTCGGTCGCCAGCGGGCAGCGGGTGCGGAACCGGCACCCCGACGGCGGGTCCAGCGGGCTGGGGATGTCCCCCTCGAGCGCCGGCCCGGTGAAGCCGCCGGCCGCGCGCCGCCGCGGCACCGAGTCGAGCAGCGCGCGCGTGTAGGGATGTGCCGGCGCGGCGAAGACCGAGTCGACGTCGCCGACCTCGCAGATGCGCCCGAGGTACATGACCATCACCCGGTCGCACACCGACCGCACGACCGACAGGTCGTGGCTGATGAACACCAGCGTCAGGTCGTGCTCGTCCTTCAGGTCCCGCAGCAGGTTGACGATCTGGGCCTGCACCGAGACGTCGAGGGCGGAGACGGGCTCGTCGCACACGATGAGGTCGGGCCGGATGGCCAGGGCGCGGGCGATCGCCACGCGCTGGGCCTGACCGCCGGAGAGCTGCCGCGGGTGCAGGGGGCCGAACCGCTCCGGATCCAGCCCGACGTCGGTGAGCACCCGGTCGGCGGCCTCGCGCCGCTCGGCCGCGGGCCGGCCCGCGATGGTCAGGCCCTCGACGACGAGTTCGCGGACGGTGCGTCGCGGGTTCAGCGACGACACCGGGTCCTGGAAGATCATCTGCAGCTTGCGGCGCAGCGGCCGCAGCGTGCCCCGCGGGGCGGTGGCGAGGTCCTGCCCCCGGTAGACGACCTCGCCGGAGGCGATCTTCTCCAGCCGCAGCACCGCCTTGCCGGTGGTCGACTTGCCGCATCCGGACTCGCCGACGAGGCCGAGCGTCTCGCCCGGCCGGACGTCGAAGCTGACGTCGCTGACCGCCTGCACCGTGCCGCCCGGCGTCCGGTACTCGACGTGCAGGTGCCGCACGGAGAGCACGGTGTCGTCCGCGTCGGCCAGCAGGTGCGCCTCGCCGGTCCCGGCCATCTCAGCTCCTCGGCTCGTCGGCGGGCGCGACCGCCGCCAGTGGGGTGGCGCCGGAGAGCACGGCGGGGTGCACGCAGGCGTGCCGGTGGGCCAGCACGCCGTCGCGCAGGTGGTCGGCGCCGGGGACCTCGCAGGCGTCGGTGCGCGCGGTGCAGCGCGGGGCGAAGCGGCAGCCGGCAGGGGGCTTGCGCGGATCGGGCAGCGAGCCCTCGATCACCCGCATGCGGCGGGTCCGCGGGGTGTCCAGCGACGGCGTCGAGGCGAGCAGCGCCTCGGTGTAGCGGTGCCGCGGGGTGTCGAAGACGGCGTCGGTCGGGCCCTCCTCGACCATCCGCCCGGAGTACATGACCGCGACCCGGTCGGTGCGGCCGGCGACCAGCCCGAGGTCGTGGCTGATCAGGACCAGCCCCATGCCGCGCGTCGTCCGGACCCGGTCGAGCAGGTCGAGGATCTGGCGCTGGACGGTGACGTCGAGGGCGGTGGTCGGCTCGTCGGCGATGAGCAGGTCCGGCTCGCAGGCGAGCGCGATCGCGATCATGATCCGCTGCCGCATGCCGCCGGAGAGCTGGAACGGGTAGTTCGACAGGCGCCGCCGCGGGTCCGGCACGCCCACCTCGGTGAGCAGGCCGACCGCTCGCTCCCGGGCCTCGGAGCGGGAGATGCCGAGGTGGCGCACCATGCCCTCGGTGATCTGCCGGCCGATGCGCACGACCGGGTTCAGCGCCCGGCCGGCGTCCTGGAACACCATCGCGACCTTGGGCCCGAGCATGGCCTGCCGGGCCTTCTCGGACGCCGCCAGCATGTCCACACCGTCGAGGAGGACCGAGCCGGAGGTCCCCGCCCGATCGGGCAGCAGGCCCATGACCGTGCGGGCGAGCATCGACTTGCCGGAGCCGGACTCCCCCACCAGGCCCACCGCCTCCCCGGCGGCGACCTCCAGGGACACCCCGTCGACCGCGCGCACCGGGCCGGCGTCCGTGGCGATCCAGGTCCGCAGGTCCGCGATCTGCAGCAGGGGTGGCGTGCTCGTCATCGCGACTTCTCCCCGAACCGCACCCGCAGCCGGTCGCCCACGATGTTCAGCGCCAGGACGGTCAGCAGGATCGCCGCCGCCGGCACGAACACCAGGTTGGGGAAGCGGGAGATGAGGTCCTGACCGTCGTTGATCATGCCGCCCCAGCTGGGTGTGGGTGACGGGATGCCGAGGCCGAGGAAGCTCAGCGACCCCTCGGCGACGATGAGCGCGGCGATCACGACCGGCAGGTACGCGGCCACCGACGGCAGGACGTTGGGGAGCACCTCGCGCCCCATCAACCGCGGGAGGCCGGCGCCCATGTTCGTCGCCGCCATCACGAACTCCCGGGACGCCCAGCGCATGGTGTTGGCCCGCGCGAGCCGGGCGAACGTGGGCGTCATCAGCAGCGACAGCGACACGACCAGCGTGCTGATGCTGGGCCGCAGCACCGACGCCAGCGCCAGGAGCATCACCAGCGGGGGGAAGGCCAGCAGGGTGTCGGTGACGAACGAGATCACCGTGTCGACCACACCGCGCAGGAACCCGGCGAGCAGGCCGAGGAACGACCCGACGACGAACGCGATGAGCGCCGACGCCACGCCCACCAGCAGGGAGGCCTGGGCGCCGGAGACGATCCGGGACAGCATGCTGCGGCCGAGCGCGTCGTAGCCGAGCAGCCCGTCGAGGGAGAGTTCCGGCGCGCCGCGCGCCGGGCCGGCGATCGCGCCGTAGTCCGCCAGCGGGAGCACCGGGGCCAGCACGGCGGCCAGCACGACGAGGGCCAGCCAGCCGGCCGAGAGCACGACGAGCCAGGAGCGGTGGGCCCGGATGGCCGGCAGCGCGGGGCCCGGGTCGTCCGCGGGCTCGAGCGGCGAGCCCACGCCTGGTTCGAGGACGGTCATCGCACGGCCTCCCGTCGGACGCGGGGATCGAGGAACCCGTAGCCGATGTCGACCAGGGTGTTCAGCACGACGTACGCGATGACGATGAAGGCGACGGCGCCCTGCACGGTGATCACGTCACGGGCCGAGATGGAGCCGGCGATCAGCGACCCGAGACCCGGCAGCGAGAAGACCGCCTCGACGATCACCGTGCCGCCGATCAGCCGGCCGAAGGAGATGCCGGCCAGCGTGATCAGCGAGAAGGACGACGGGCGCAGGGCGTGCCGCCAGAGGACGTAGTGGCGGGACAGGCCCCGGGCCTGGGCGGCGGAGATGAAGTCCTCGTGCAGGGTCGAGTCGAGGTCAGTGCGCAACAGCCGCTGGAACGCCGCGATCTCGGGGATCGCCACCCCGATGGCCGGCAGCAGGGCGTGGTGCAGGTTGTCCCCCAGGCCGTCGCCGATCCGCTCCCACCCGGAGACCGGGAACAGGCCCGCCTTGAGCGACAGGAAGTAGACGAGGACCGGGGCGACGACGAAGGCCGGCAGCGCCAGGCCGACGGACGCCAGGAAGGTCGACACCCGGTCGATCAGGCTGTTCGGCCGGCTCGCCGCGGCGAGGGCCATCGGCACCGAGACGAGCAGGGCGATGACCAGCGCGAGCAGCGCGAGTTCCAGCGTCACCGGCAGCCGCTCGAGGACCGCGTCGAGCACGTCCTGCCGGGTCCGCAAGGAGGTGCCGAAGTCGCCCGTGACGGCGTCCCCCAGCCAGCCGACGTACTGCGCCCACAGCGGCTCGTCCAGGCCCAGTCGGGCCTCGAGATCCGCCACCGCGTCCGGGGTGGCCTCCTCGCCGAGCAGCGTCACCGCGAGGGAGCCGGGCGCGATGGACAGCAGCGCCACCACGAGGAACGTCGCGAAGAGGATGACGAGCAGCGCGCGGACCACCCGCTTCGCGGTGAAGACGAGCATGCAGCCCACTTCCGGTCGCCCCACGTGATCCGGGCCCGCATGGCGAGACCCGGGTCACAGCTGTCGGGTCAATCTTTATAGTGATGGTCCGACAGGGTCAAGCGCGCTCGGGCGTGCCGTGACGCCCCCGTGACCGGGGCCCGCGGACCTGCCGGCGTCCTCCCCCGGCGGGACGGGCGGGTCATCCCGAGGGTGGACGACGGCGCGCGGTCCGCTGCCTACATTCGACGGGCGATGGACTACCCCCTGGAGCGCCTGGCCGCCTGGCTGCGCCTGCACCCGTTCGCGGTCGACGTGGCCATCGCCGGGGTCCTGTGGTTCACCCTGGTGCTGCTGCCCGCCGGCACCTGGATCGCCTACGAGAGCCTGGCGCTGACGTTCGGCACGCTGGTGATCGCGCCGCTGGCGTGGCGGCGGAGGGCCCCGATCCCGGCGGCCGCGGCGGTCACCGTCGTCGGGCTGCTGGAGCTGGGGGTCCTCCCGGACTTCCTGCCGGCCAACGTCGCGGCGCTGGTGATGGTGCACGCACTGGCCGCGTACGCCCCGCGCTGGGCGGGCCTGGTGGGACTGGGGCTGGGCCTGTTCGGGGCGATCCTCGTGGCCACCTTCTACTACGCCGCCTCCGAGAACTCCGACGACCTGCTCCTGATCACGGGGGCGATCTCGGTGGCCGTCGTGGCCGCCTGGGCCCTCGGGGACCTGCGCCGGGCGCGCCTGCAGCGCGAGGCCGGGCTGGAGGAGCGGGCGCGGCTGCTGGAGATCGAACGCGACCAGGAGATGCGGCTGGCCGCCACCGCCGAGCGCGCCCGCATCGCCCGGGAGATGCACGACGTCGTGGCCCACTCGCTGTCGGTCGTCATCGCCCAGGCCGACGGCGGCCGCTACGCCGGGCGCACCGACCCCGAGGCGGCCACCGGCGCGCTGGAAGCCATCGCCGCGACCGGTCGGCAGGCGCTCACCGACATGCGCGCGCTCCTCGGCGTGCTGCGCGAGGGCCCCGGCGAGGAGTACGCGCCGCAGCCCGACGTCGCCGCCGTCCCCGCGCTGGTGGAGGACGTGCGGGCCAGCGGCCTGGACGTCGACCTGCTGGTCGAGGGCTCGCCGCGGCCGCTGGCCGCCGGGCCGCAGCTGGCCGCGTACCGGATCGTGCAGGAGTCGCTGACCAACGTGCTCAAGCACGCCGGGTCGGCCGGCCGGGCGTGGGTGCGGCTGTCCTGGCGGGACGACGGACTGGAGGTGGCGGTGCTCGACGACGGCCGGGGGGCCTCGGCCGCGCTGGTGCAGGGCGGTCCCGACGGGGCCGGTCAGGGGCTGCGCGGCATGGTGGAACGGGCGCAGCTGCACGGCGGCCGGCTGACCGCCGCGCCGCGGGCGGGCGGCGGCTTCGCGGTGCACGCCCACCTCCCCTACGGTCGGCGACGGTGAACGGGGACGGCAGGATCCGCGTCGTCCTCGTCGACGACCAGCAGATGGTGCGGGCCGGGTTCCGCATGGTCATCGACTCCCAGCCCGACCTGACCGTGGTCGGCGAGGCGGGGAACGGGGACGACGCGGTGCGGCTGCTCGCCCGCACGCCGGCCGACGTCGTCCTCATGGACGTGCGCATGCCGAGCACCGACGGCATCGAGGCGACCCGCCAGGTCACCGCCCGGGACGACGCCCCGCGCGTCGTCGTCCTCACCACCTTCGACCTCGACGAGTACGTGGTCGCCGCGATCGGCGCCGGCGCCAGCGGCTTCCTGCTCAAGGACGCCCCGCCCGAGGAGATGCTCGCCGCGATCCGCACCGTGCACGCGGGCGACTCGGTGATCGCCGCGTCGTCCACCCGCCGGCTGCTCCAGCACGTCGCGCCGATGCTGCGCGGCGCCGGGTCCCAGCCGCAGGCCGCGCCGCCCCAGCTGGCCGAGCTCACCCCGCGCGAGCGCGAGGTGCTGGTGCAGATGGCGCTCGGCGCCAGCAACGCCGAGCTGGCCGCGCACTTCGTCGTCAGCGAGGCGACGGTGAAGACCCACGTGGGGCGGGTGCTGGCCAAGACCGGGTCGCGCGACCGGGTGCAGGCCGTCGTCCTGGCCTTCCGGACCGGCCTCGTCCAGCCGGCCGACCTCCTCCGCGACGCCTGACGGAGGACCCCGCTGCCCCCCACCCCTCGCACGCTCGGGGCGGGCCACTGCAGCGGGGCCACAGGGGCCGTACGACCGGGGGATGACGGCCGGGTCCGCCCCCGGGGGCAGGGGCGGCGACGCGATGATCACCCCCCGCTCCGACGCGGGACGACACCGCTGACCGGCAGCGTGGACGACGTCCCGCTCCCCGTGTCGGAAGGCCCGAACCGTGTCCGCTCCCGTCCCCGTCATGACCGTCCCCGGCGAGCCGCCGCCGACCGCGGACGCCGTCCGCGCCAGCGGGCTCACCCGCACCTACGGCAGCGGGAGCACGGCCGTGCACGCACTCGGCGGGAGGGTGGGGGACGGCACGGCCGGCGTCGACGTCGCCTTCGCCCGCGGCGCCTTCACCGCGATCATGGGCCCCTCGGGCTCGGGCAAGTCCACGCTCATGCACTGCCTGGCCGGCCTCGACACCCCGACCGGCGGGCAGGTGTTCCTCGGCGGCACCGAGCTGACCAGCCTGCGCGACGACCAGCTCACCCGGCTGCGCCGCGACCGGATCGGCTTCGTCTTCCAGTCGTTCAACCTGCTGCCGGTGCTCGACGCCCGGGAGAACATCGTGCTGCCGATGCAGTTGGCCGGGCGCCGTCCCGACCCGACCTGGTTCGACGCGGTCGTCGCCCGGCTCGGGCTGCGCGACCGGCTGCGGCACCGCCCGGCGGAGCTCTCCGGTGGCCAGCAGCAGCGGGTCGCCGTCGCGCGGGCGCTGCTCCCCCGCCCCGACGTCGTCTTCGCCGACGAGCCCACCGGCAACCTGGACTCCCGCGCCGGCGCGGAGGTCCTCGACCTGCTGCGCAGCAGCGTCCGCGAGACCGGCCAGACCGTCGTCATGGTCACCCACGACCCCGCCGCGGCCGCCTACGCCGATCGCGTGGTGCTCCTCGCCGACGGCCGCGTGGCCGGCGACATCGACGACCCCACCGCCGACTCCGTGCTCGCGGCGCTCCGCGGCCTGGGGGCCTGACACCGTGCTCCGCGTCATCACGGCCGGGCTGCGGGCGCACGCCGCCCGGCTGGTCGCCTCCACCGTCGCGATCGTCATCGCGGTCGGCTTCGTCGTCGCCACGGTCACGCTCAGCGAGACCACCCGCAGCACCATGCTCGAGGCGGTCGGCGCCCGGTACACGAGCACCGACGTCGTCGTCACCAGCACGACCGGCGCGCCGCTGGACGACGTCGCCCGGGACGTCGCCGCGCTCCCCGGGGTGGCAGCCGTCGACCTCGCCCGGTCGACCTCCGTCCAGGCCCTCGTGCCCGGCCGCACCGGCGCCCAGTACCTGCTCGTCGACTCCGTGGCCGAGGACCCGGCCCTGCGCTGGCAGCACCTGGCCGGCGGGGCCCTCCCCGACCGGCCCGGCGAGGTCGCCGTCAGCGAGCGCGTGGGCGCGGAGATCGGCGACGTGCTGATCGCCACCACCTACGACGACGAGGGCCGGGAGGTCACCTCCGAGGCGACCGTGGTCGGGGTCGTCGACCTCCGCGGGGACCCGTCGGCCGGCATCAACGGCCGCGCGTTCGTCGTGGGCGAGCAGGTCGAGACCTGGGGCGGGCTGGGCCCCAGCGAGCTGCGCATCGCCGGCTGGCCGCGCACCGACCCGCCGCTGCTGGCCGCCGAGGTGCGTAGCGGGCTCGAGGGGCAGGCCGTCGACGTCCGCACCGGTGAGGAGCAGGCCGTGCGCGAGGCCGAGGCGCTCACCGGCGACGCCCGCGTGCTCACCCTGATGCTGCTCGTGTTCGGCACGGTCGCGCTGCTGGTGGCCGGCCTGGTCATCGCCAACACCTTCGCCGTCCTGCTGGCCCAGCGGACCCGCGAGCTGGCGCTGCTGCGCTGCGTCGGTGCCACGTCCCGGCAGGTGCGCCGCAGCGTCCTGGCCGAGGCGGCGGTCACCGGGGTCGCCGCCTCCGCGCTCGGTGTCGGCGCCGGCATCGGGCTGGCCGCGCTGGTGTCGGCACTGGTGGGCACCGACTCCCCGGTGCCGCTGGCGGGGGTGACGGTGCCGCTGTCGGCCGTGCTCGGCGGCCTGGCGGTCGGGACGGTCACGACCCTGCTCGCGGCCCTGGCCCCGGCGCGGGCGGCGACCCGGGTCGCCCCGCTGGCCGCGCTGCGCCCGCTCGACCCGGCGCCGCTGCGCTCCCGCGGCGGCGTGCGGCGACTGGTCGCGGGGCTGCTGCTGGTGGTCCCCGGGGTCGCGCTGATGGTCGCCGGCATCGCCGTCGGCGACGTGCTGCTCTCGGTGCCCGGCGGCGCGCTGAGCTTCCTCGGCGTGGTGCTGCTCGCGCAGCGGGCGGTGCCGCCGGTGGTGGCCGCGGCGGGGCGGCTGGTGCGCTCCGGCGGGGTGACCGCGCGGCTGGCCGGTGGCAACGCCACCCGCAACCCGCGGCGGACCGCCGCGACGGCGACGGCGCTGCTCATCGGCGTCACCCTGACCAGCGCCATGGTCGTGGGGGCGGCCACCACCAGGGCGACCGCCCAGGCGGGCCTCGCGGCGCAGTACCCGACCGACGTGGTGGTCACCGGCAACAGCGAGGACGGCGTCCCCGCCTCGCTGGTCGGGCGGCTGGAGGCGGTCGACGGCGTGCAGGCCGCGACCGCGCTGACCGCGGGCGGGCTCACCGGGCCGGACGGGTACGAGACCTGGAGCCTGGGCGTCGACCCGGCGGAGGCGGCGCCGGTGCTCCGCTCCACCGACGACCTGCCGCTGCCGGCCGAGGGCACCGCCGTCCTGCCGTGGTGGACCGTCGACACCTGGGGCATCGAGGACGGCGACGAGGTGACGCTGTCCGGGGACGGCGGCTCACGCACGTTCACCGCGCGCCTCGGCGACACGGACCACCCGCTGCTGACCACGACGGACCTGACCGCGCTGGACCCCGACGCGGTGGCCGACACCCTCTGGCTGCGGCTGGCCGACGGCGCGGACCCGGCCGCGGTGGTCGACGAGGTGACCGACGTCGCGGGCGCCGCGGTCCCGACCGCCGCGGTCACCGGTCTGGCCAGCGAGCGGGCGGCGCTGGACGAGGTGCTCGACGTGCTTCTCCTGATCGTCACCGGGCTGCTCGGCGTCGCGGTGCTCATCGCGCTGATCGGCGTGGGCAACACCCTGGCGCTGTCGGTGGTGGAGCGGCGGCAGGAGAACGGCCTGCTGCGGGCGCTGGGGCTCACCCGCGGTCAGGTCCGCGGCCTGCTCGCGTGGGAGGCGGCGCTGGTCGCCGGGGTGGCGGCCGTGCTGGGGGTGGTGCTCGGCACCGCGTACGGGCTGATCGGCGTCGCCTCGGTGCTGGGCGACTACGGCGAGGTCGTGCTCAGCATGCCGTGGCTGCAGGTGGGCGCGATCGTCGTCGTCGCCACCGCCGCGGGGCTGCTGGCCTCGGTGCTGCCGGGCCGCCGGGCCGCCCGCACGCCCCCGGTCGCCGCGCTGGCCGGCTGATGGGGGGTGCCACGGCGCAGGCCTCCTGCGCCGTGGCACTCCCCCGGATCAGGACGTCGAGCCGGACCGCGCGAGCGACCGGCACAGCAGCGCCAGCACGAGCGTGGCCGGGGCCCAGCCGAAGCGCTCCCAGGGGCTGGACGACGCCAGGTTCACCAGCGTCCCCAGGCCGCAGAGGCCGGCCAGCGCCCAGCTGATCCGCCGGTGGCCCAGCCACGACAGGCGCGCGGTCCACCCGCCGCGGGACAGGGCGTGCGCGGCGGCGAGCAGCCAGAACACGGCCGCGACGGCGCTGACCACGCGCAGGTCGGACGGGAGCTGCCCGGGGTGGCCCCCGCCGTAGGCGGCGCGCCCGAACGGGGCGCCGGCGGCCAGCGCGACCTGGAAGGACGAGACGACCAGGAAACCGCCCGCCAGCACGCCGCCCACCCGGCGGGACGGCCGTCCCCGGCCGGTCCGGTGCGCCGGTCGTGCCGGGATGACGGTGGAGGCGGTCACGGGTGCTCCTCAGGGGTCGGGCGGGAGGACGGCGGCCGGTCGGCGCCGTCGTCGGATCGGAGCTCGTCGAGCGCGGCCAGCGCCTCGTCGGCCCAGGCGAGCTGGGCGCGGGCGGCGTGCTCGCCGGCGGAGACGGTCAGGAGCCAGTAGGGCCGGTCCGCGGTCGACGCCGGGTCGTCGGCCGGCTCGCGGCGCACCGCCGCCATCCGGGCCAGCTGCTCCTCGGCCCGGGAACGCGCGTCGAGGACCAGGGCGCGGCAGGCGTCGGGGCCCAGCTGCCGGCCGAAGAACAGCCGGAGCAGGAGCGGGTTGCGCGGCGGGGCCGGCTGCGCGGGCTCGGCGAGGAGCTCGCGCAGCCGGGCGGTGCCGGCGGCGGTGATCGCGAAGGTCGACGAGCCGGTGCGGTCGCCGCCGCGGCGCTCCACGAGTCCCCGCCGCTCCAGCTCCGCGAGGGCCGGGTAGATCTGGCCGAAGCTCTCGCTCCAGAAGTGGCCGAGGGTGTCCCGGATCTCCTGGCGCAGGGCATACCCGGTCATCGGCAGCACGCTCAGCGCGCCGAGCACCGCCGCCTGGGTCTGGTCCGTCCGCGCCATGCCGACCTCCTTTTGCTATCTGGCAGATACATCTATCAGATGCAGCGACCAAGGGGAAGGGGGGTCGCCCGGGTGCGGGAGCCGCACCCGAGCGACTCCGTTCAGCCCTGCCAGGCCTCGCGGACCTGGTCGGCGACGGCGGCTGCCTGCGCGCGGCCTGCCTCGGCGGAGGGACGGCGGGCGGCCGGGTCCAGCACATTCCTCCCGATGGCCCGCCGGCTGTCCTGGTCCGGCGTGACGACCGCGACCCGCGCCACCATCCCGGTCACCTGCGCGTCGACGCTCGTCATCGGGCCCACCCCGCGGGCGATGGGCGCCAGGACGACGACCCGCTCGTGCCCCTCGGCCAGGTCCGCGTTCGCCGCCGACCGCATGCCGCCGTCCACGTAGCGCCGGCCGTCGATCGTGACCGGCGGGTAGACGCCCGGCACCGCACAGCTCGCGGCCACCGCCGACACCAGCGGGACGCCCGAGTCACGGTCGAGGGTGCGGAACTCGCCGGAGACCGCGTCGACGGCGGTCACCACGAACCGCCGGTCCGGCCAGTCCCGGCTGACCAGCCGGGAGCCGATGACCTCCAGCCGCTCCTCCTCGGTCGGCGTCAGCCCGGCGTCGGCGGCCGCCATGGCCAGCGCGCCGACCCGGCGGCGGAACTCCTCGTCCCGCCCGCGGGCCCGCAGCATCGCCCATGCATACCGGGCCAGCGCGGCGCGGGAGATCCGCGCGACGCGCTCCGACGACGGCGGCTCCAGCTGCCGCGCGTACAGCTCGTCGATCCCCGCGCTGCTGGTGATCTGCGCGCCGACCACCGACCCGGCCGACGTCCCGACCACGAGGTCCGCTCCGGTCAGGTCCACGCCCGCCTCGGCCAGTCCGGCCAGCACCCCGGTCTCCCAGGCGATGCCCGTGATGCCGCCGCCACCCAGC
This sequence comes from Trujillonella endophytica, assembly GCF_019799905.1. Taxonomy (GTDB): domain Bacteria; phylum Actinomycetota; class Actinomycetes; order Mycobacteriales; family Geodermatophilaceae; genus Trujillonella; species Trujillonella endophyticus_A. The sequence continues at coordinate 39,475 of NZ_JABGCI010000002.1, forward strand.
ACGAGGGCCCGACCCCCCGACCCCGCCCCATCAGCGCTCATCGCGTCATGGTGACCGCTGGGGCCCGTCTCGACACCCGGTGTGACGTGAGCCACTCTGAGGGCCCGTCGAGGAGAGGACCCGCATGAGCGCGCCGCCCGTCACCGCCGCCTCCGCCGTCTCGTGGCCCCCCGGTCTCCCCCGGTCGCTCGACTACCCCGTGGTGCCGGTCGGCTCGGTGCTGCGGGCGGCCGTCCGGCGGTGGGGCGACCGGCCGGCGTTCGTCGAGGACGACGCCGCGCTGACCTTCACCGAGCTGGGCCGCCGGGCGCACGCGGTGGCCAACTGGCTCGCCGAGCACGGCATCGGCCGCGGCGACGTCGTCGCGGTGCACGCGCCGAACTGCCGCCAGTACCCGGCGGTCTACTACGGGGTGCTCCTGGCCGGCGCCACCTTCTCCCCCACCAACCCGCTGCTGTCCGCGGCGGAGCTGGCCGCCCAGCTCACCGACGCGGGCGCGCGGGTGCTCGTCACCTGGGACCAGGTGCTGCCGCTGGTCCGCGGCGCGCTGGCGAACACGCCGGTCGAGACCGTCGTCGTCACCGGCCCGGCGCACGTGCGCGACCTCGCCGCACGTCTGGAGGGCCTCGAGCCGGCCGACGTCGACCTCGCCGACCTCCTCGCCGCCGACCCGGCGGACCGGCACCGGGACGCCGGCGTCGACCCGGCCGCCGACCTGGCCCACCTGGCCTACACCGGCGGCACGACGGGGGTGAGCAAAGGCGTCGAGCTGACCCACCGCAACGTCGTCACCAACGTGCTGCAGTCGGCGTGCTGGGTGAGCGGCTCGGTCCCGGAGCTCGACGAGTCCGGCGACGTGACGCTGCGCCAGGTGCTCGGCCCCGAGGAGCACCCGACCCGCCTGGGCGAGGCGCGGATGGTCACCATCGCGCCGTGGTTCCACGCCATGGGCGTCATCGGCTACCTCAACGGCCTGGTGATGGCCGGGACCACGTCGGTGATCCACATGCGCTTCGACCCGACCCGCTACCTCGAGGACGCCGTCCGCTACCGGGTCACCGGCTTCGGCGGGGCGCCGCCGGTGTTCGTCGCGCTGCTGCAGGTCCCCGGCATCGAGCAGGCCGATCTGTCGAGCGTCCGCGGCATCTCCAGCGGCGCCGCCCCGCTCGCGACGTCGCTCATCGACCGGCTGCAGGCGCTGCTGCCCGACGCCCTGATCGGCGAGGGCTACGGGCTGACCGAGGTCACGATGCAGGCGACCGGCAACCCGGCCTTCCGCTCGGGCACCCGGAAGGCGGGCACGGTCGGCGTCCCGGTCTTCGACACCGAGATCAGCATCCGCCCGCTCGGCGGCGGGGACCCGCTGCCGACCGGCGAGCGCGGCGAGGTGTGCATCCGCGGGCCGCAGGTGATGCGCGGCTACTGGCGCCGTCCGCAGGCCACGGCCGAGTCGATCGACCCCGAGGGCTGGTTCCACACCGGCGACGTCGGGGTGCTCGACGACGACGGCTACCTGGCGATCGTCGACCGCACCAAGGACATGCTGCTCTACAAGGGCTACAACGTGTTCCCGCGCGAGCTGGAGGAGCACCTCTTCGCGCTCCCCGGTGTGGGCGGCGCCGCGGTGGTGGGCCGGCCGGACACCGACGCCGGCGAGCTGCCGGTCGCCTACGTCGTCCGCCGGGACGACGACGCCGGTGCCGCGCTGACCGGCGAGTCGGTGATGGCTGCGGTCAACGAGCAGGTGACGCCGTACAAGCGGCTGCGCGACGTCGTGTTCATCGACGCGATCCCGGTGTCGGCGGCCGGCAAGGTGCTCAAGCGGGAGCTCGCCGCGCGGGAGCGCGGCGCCTCCCCGTCCTGAGCCCGGCACCCCGTCCGGAGGACGCGAGGGGATCCAGCCTCCCCCGGACGGGTGCGCCGCCGCCCCCCGCACGCCGCCGCTCACTATCGTCCGCGGGGTGAGAGGCCACACGGGAGACGCCGACGACCCGCACACCGGGGTCGTCCTGGCGCACATCGAGGAGTCGCCGGTACGCCAGGTGTGGCGCCGGGTGGTCCTCGCCACGGTCGTCCTGGTCGTCGTCGTCCTCATCGTCTGGCTGGACGGCGACTCCTACCGGGACGGCGACGAGCGCGGCCTCACGCTGCTCGACTCCTTCTACTACGCCACCGTCACGCTCTCCACCACCGGCTACGGCGACATCACGCCGGTGACCGAGGGCGCGCGCCTGGTCAACATCATCGTGATCACGCCCCTGCGGATCATGTTCCTGATCGTCCTCATCGGGACCACGCTGGAGGCGCTCACGGCGCGCTCGCGCGAGGAGTTCCGCATCCGCCGGTGGAGGTCCTCGGTGCGCCAGCACGTCATCGTCTGCGGTTACGGCACCAAGGGCCGCAGCGCCATCCGCGCGCTGCGGGCAAACGGCACGCCGGCCGAGCAGATCGTCGTCGTCGACACCGACGAGCGGCTGGTGGAGGAGGCGACGACGACCGGGCTCACCGGCATCGTCGGCGACGCGAGCCGCCGCGAGGTGCTCAAGCGCGCCGCCGTGGAGAAGGCTCGGGCCGTCATCGTGGCTGCCAACCGCGACGACGCCGCCGTCCTGATCACGCTCACCGTCCGCCAGCTCAACCCCACCGTGCCGCTCACGACCAGCGTGCGGGAGGAGGAGAACGCCAACCTCCTCCGCCAGTCCGGCGCCACGACGGTCATCACCACCTCGGCGACGTCCGGCCGGCTGCTCGGGCTGTCCACCGACCACCCGCGCGTGGTCAACGTGGTCGAGGACCTCGTCACCGGCGGGCAGGGCCTGGACCTGCACCAGCGGACCGTGAAGTCCGGCGAGGTGGGCCTGGGCCCGCGGCAGCTGACCGACATCGTGCTCTCGGTGAGCCGGGGCGGGCGCACCCTGCGCTTCGACGACCCGCTGATCGGCACGCTGCAGCCCGAGGACGAGCTCGTCGTCGTCCGGGCCCACCTGATCTAGGCGCGCACCCAGGTCCGCTCCCCGAGCACGGACCCGACGTCGTCGAGCCGCCGGCCACGGTGCCCTTGACGCTCCGGTGGCCTCAGGAGGTGGGGACGACGAGGGACGTCACCGTGGGTCGTCCTCGCAGCCGACACCGTCATAGTCGCTGTCGAGTCTGGGCGCCTCATAGCCAGGTTCCCTGACGTACAGGGGACGGCCGATCCGGTTCCAGACGTCGGTGCACGCACGGGCCCCTGACCTCGGCCCGACCGATCAGCCGAGCGTCGACCGGTCGGGCAGCCGGGCCACCTGGGCGCGCACCCAGGTGCGGGTGGGCTCGCCGCGGCCGCGCAGCTCCACCGCGCGGTCCGCCGTCCAGTGGTCGCGCTCGTCCCCGCCGGCGGCGAGCACGGTGGCCTCGCTGGCCACCGCCCGGCCCGCGGAGTCCTTCGCCAGCTCGGTGAGCCGGGCGGCTTCGTTCACCGGGTCGCCGATCACCGTGTACTCCAGCCGGCTGGCCGCACCGACCTGACCGGCCCACACCGGCCCGCACGCCACGCCGACCCCGACGTCGACCTCGCCGGCCGCGCGGACGGCGTCGCAGATGCGCCGGGCCGCGCGCAGCGCCGCCCCGGCCGGGTCCGGGTGCTCGGTGGGCGCACCGAAGACGCACAGCGCCGCGTCGCCCTCGAACTTGTCCACCAGCCCGCCCTCGGCCTCGATGGTCTCGACGACGACGGCGAAGAAGCGGTTCAGCAGCCCGACCATCTCCTCGGGGCCGGTGCGGCGCACCAGCGAGGTGGAGCCGGCGATGTCGACGAACAGCGCCGCCACCGTGCCCAGCTCCCCGCCGAGGGAGACGCCGTCGGCCAGCGCCCGCTGGGCCACCGTCGCCCCGACGTGCCGGCCGAACAGGTCGCGCAGCCGCTCGCGCTCGGCCAGCCCGGCGGCCATCGAGTTCACGCCCTCCTGGAGCAGGCCGATCTCGCCGGCGTCGTCGACGACCACCCGCACCGAGTGGTCGCCGGAGCCCACGCGCTGCACCGCCTCGCGCAGGTCGCGCAGCGGCGCGCCGACCGCGCGGGCGGTCAGCAGGGTGGCCAGCCCCCCGACCAGCAGGGCGACGACGACGAGGAAGACCACCGCCGCGGCGCCGGGGCCGTCGGGGTTGGTCGGGTCCAGGAACAGCAGGACGACGCCCACCAGCGGCACGCCGCTGGTCAGCCCCCAGGTCAGGACCAGCCGGGGCCGGACGCCGAGGGCCAGCCGGCCGGTCGGCGGGTGGGCGGCCAGGGCCCGGGCGGTCACCGCCCGGGCGGCGCGCGCGACGAGCAGGTAGGTGACGCCGGCGGTGACCACGCCACCGAGGAGGACGGCGACCCCGACGCGGATGCCGACACGGGCGTCGGGGAAGGCGACGGCGGAGACCGCACCGACCAGCACGGCGCCGAGCAGCCAGACCGCGCCCGCGACGAGCGCGGTGTCGACGGGCAGGCGCAGCGCGTGCGCGGCCTCGACGGCGGTGGGGTCCCGCCCGGCGACCAGCCAGGCGTTGGTGACCCGCTGCCGGCGCAGGCCTGCCCAGGTGCCCGCCGGGAAGGCGAGGACGACGTAGGCCAGTGCGGTGAGCAGGACCGGGGTGCGGCCGGACCCGGTGTCGCCGTCGACCCCGAGGAGCAGCAGGACCACGGTGCCGACGCCGACCAGGTTGGCGACGACGACCAGGCCGACGATCAGTGGGACAGCGCTGCGGCCGCTCGGCGCCCACGCGAGCCACGCGTCGGCGCGCTGGACGGCACCGGCCGCCCGCCTGCTGTCGACTCGCACGACCGGGTCAACGACCCCGACGGCGCGCGGACGCGGTCGGCGGGGTCGTCGTCATCCGGTCATGATCGGGGAGCGGGGGACGCGGCGCGCCCCCCGGTGCCCCGTCCGGGTCAGACGGCGGGCTCGGCCTCGAGCTCGGCCAGGAGGCCGGCGGCCAGCGCGCTGTCGGTCGCGGTGGTCAGCCAGCCCGCGACCAGGAGCAGCGGCCAGGGCTGCTCGGAGTCCAGCGACGCCGTCGCCGCGACCGTGCCCGCCTGTGCCACTGCCCTGCATGCCGTGTCGTTCATGACCGGCTCCCCTCGTCGGATGTAGAGGGGATCGGCAGGCGTGACCCAGGTCTTCAGCCGCGAAACACGAACTGACCCCTGGGAGGGATGCGTGGGACGCGATGACATCCGGCCGTCATCGTCCGCACTCAGCGTGTGCGCCTAGGCCGCTTTCCCGGCCCGGTCCCGCGGCCTGGACGCACACGCTCGGCTCCGGCGGTGCACTCGCTGAACCGGTCAGGCGGGGGCGGCGACCGCCTGCCGGACGTAGTGCGCGATCGGGCTCAGCCGCAGCGACCGCGGCAGCGCCCGGACCAGCGACGTCTCCCCGGTGACGACCAGCCGGCGGTCGCGCACTGCGGCGCCGTACTCCATGCGGCCGTCCCACACCTCGTACAGGGCGTCCAGGTCGGCCTCCACGGTCACGTCGACGTCGAAGCCGGGGTCGACGAAGCAGAGCGAGACGTCGGAGGCCTGCACGACCAGCCAGAACCGGCGGCGCGTGCCGGACCGGAAGAGCACGTGCAGCACGGTGCGCTCGCGGTCCCCGAAGGCGCCGGCGTCGATGCCGCCGCGCATCCACCACAGGAGCACGGTCGCGTCGAGTTCGTCGGCACGAGGCTCGCCGAAGGCCCAGCGGGCGCCCCACTCGGCCAGGCCGAACACGACCGGGCGGAGGTCGTCGCACGCCCGGGTGGGCAGGTAGCGGTCGCCGACGTGCTCGACGAGCCCGGCGCGTTCCAGGTGGTCCAGCCGTTTCGACAGCAGGCCGCGGGACAGCCGGGGCAGGCCGCGGGCCAGCTCGTTGAACCGCTCCGCCCCGACCAGGAGGTCGCGGACGATGAGCAGCGTCCAGCGGTCGCCGAGCAGCTCCAGCGAGCGCGTGATCGGGCAGTACTGGCCGTAACGAGCCATGCCGGGCATCGTCGCAGCGGTTCAGAACGAGTACTAGTGCCCGAGGTCCGTGGCCGCGAGCGTCGTCCGCATGACGACGACCCTCACGCCCACCCCCACCGACGAGTCCCTGATCACCCTGGCCGCGGAGATCGGCCGCATCGCGGCGGCCGCCGAGGCCGACCACGACCGCGACGCCACCTTCGTCACCGAGGCCTACGCCGCGATGGCCGAGCGCGGCTACCTCGCGATGGCCGTGCCCGCCGAGCTCGGCGGCGGCGGCGCCTCGCTGCGACAGGTGGTGCTCGCCCAGCACGAGCTGGCCCGCTGGTCCGGCGCGGCGGCGCTCTCCTCGGCCATGCACCTGTACCTGACGCTCCTGCAGCGCTGGCGGCACGGCCGCGGGCTCGCCGACGCCGAGGCGGCGCTGCGCAAGGTCGCCGCCGACGGCCTGGTGCTGGCGACCAGCGGCGGCAACGACTGGGTGTGCCCGACGACGACCGCGGAGCCCGTCGACGGGGGCTTCCGCTTCAGCGGCCGCAAGTCCTTCGTCTCGCAGGCCCCGGCCGCGACCGTGCTGTCGACGTCGGCGACCCTCGGCGAGCCCGGACCCGACGCCGAGGTGCTGCACGCGAGCGTGCCGATGAGCAGCCCGGGCGTCACGATCGTGGAGACGTGGAACACCCTCGGCATGCGGGGCACGGCCAGCCACGACGTCGTCTTCGACGACGTGTTCGTGCCCGCGGAGAAGGTCATCGGCCGCCGGCCGTACGGCGTCCTGGCCGGTCCGCTCCTGCTGGCCGCCCAGTACTTCGCACCGGTGGTCTCGGGGGTCTACCTCGGCGTCGCGCAGGGGGCCTGCGACGCGGCGACGCGCATGCTCGCCGGCAAGGCCGACCCGGCGCCCTCCGCCGTCCGGCTGCTCGGCGAGATGACCGCCCGGCTGCGGGTCGCCCGGTGGGCGGTGCTCGCCGCGATCGAGGAGACCGGCGGGCACTTCGGGCCCGACCCGGCGGTGCTGGAGACGCTGATGACCGCCAAGCGGCACGCCGTGCTGGAGGCGGTGGCGGTCACCGATCTGGCGCTGCAGGTGGCCGGCGGGCCGGCGTTCTCCCGCGGTTCGACGCTCGAGCGGGCCTACCGCGACGTGCGTGGCGGCCCGTTCCACCCGCTGACGCCGGAGGCGACCCTGGAGACCGTCGGCGCCGCCGCGCTGGCGGCCGCCCGCGGCTGAGTGTGTGCGCCGGCGCCGCGTTTCCGGCCAGGAACCGCGGCGTCGGCGCACCCGCTCCGTCCGGTCAGCGCAGGTGCTCGCCGAAGAAGGCGAGGATCCGGCGCCAGGCGTCCTCGGCCTCCGGTCGGGAGTAGGCCAGGCCCGCGATCTGCTCGACGAACCGCAGCGGAGCCGGCGTCCCCCAGTCGTTCATGAACGAGTGGGCGACGTCGGGGTACTCCTCCACGTCGTGCGGGACCCCACCGGCGGTGAGCTGCTCCTCCAACTGGGCCGCCGCCCCCGGCAGCATCCGGTCCTTCGCGCCGTAGCTGGCGACGGTCGGGCAGGCGCGGGAGAGCTCCTCACGGTTGCCCGGCCAGATGCCGTAGTTCGGGGCGGCGGCGTCGAAGCTGCCGCTGGGTGCGGTGAGCAGGGCGAAGCCGCCTCCCATGCAGAACCCCACCGAGCCGACCCTGCCGGTGCAGCGCCCGTCGGCCCGCAGGTGCGCGGCGGCGGCCAGCACGTCGTCGACCGCCGGGCCGCGGCCGGCCTGCAGCGACTTCAGCGTGCTGACGACGCAGCGCAGCCGGTTCCCCCGCCGGAACAGCGCCGGCGCGATCGCCAGGTACCCGTTGGCGGCGAAGCGGTCGGTGATCCGCCTCAGGTCGTCGGTGAAGCCGAACGCGTCGTGGACGACGACGACGCCGGGCCAGGGCCCCTCGCCCGAGGGGACGGCGAGGTGGGCGGGCAGCGGACCGGCGGGGGCCTCGAACGTCGTGGTCGGCACACCGGCATCCTGCGGCAGCCGCAGGTCGGCCGCGCGCCGGTGGTGTCGGCCGCCGCTGGCACCATCGGCGGCCGTGACGAGCCCCGACCGCGCCATGCCCCCGCTCACCGCCGACGAGCGCGCCACCCTGGAGGGCTGGCTGGACTTCTACCGCGCCACGCTGATCGGCAGGTGCGACGGGCTGACCGACGAGCAGGCCCGCGACGCCACCGTGCCGCCCTCGCCGCTGACCCTGCTCGGTCTGGTGCAGCACATGGCGGAGGTGGAGCGGAACTGGTTCCGCCGGGTGCTGCTGGGCGAGCGGGTGCCGGCCATCCACGACCCGGCCGCCGACCCCGACGGCCCCGACGGGGGCTTCGACGTCGCCCCCGGGGCGACGGTCGCGGCGGCGCGGGCCACGTGGGAGGCCGAGGTCGCGCGCGCCCGGGAGAACTGCGCCGGGCGGGCGCTGGAGGAGACCAGCCCCTTCATGGGCGCCGGCGTGACGCTGCGCTGGATCTACTCGCACATGATCGCCGAGTACGCCCGGCACGCCGGTCACGCCGACCTGATCCGGGAGCGGATCGACGGCGTGACGGGCGCCTGATCCGCTCGGCGTGCCCCCGGGACCGCCGCGAGCGGGGGTCTCGGGGATGCTGTCCCGATGGCCGGTACCCGCACCGCCGCGTCCCGGCTCCGGCTCGTCACCGAGCCGCCACGGGCGGGGCTGGACGCCGCCGCGCTGCTCGCCACCTGGCCCCTGCTGGCGGCCGCTCCGCGCGGCGACGACCATCCCGTGCTCGTCCTCCCCGGTCTGCTGACCGGCGATCCCGCCACCCTGCTGCTGCGGGGTGTGCTCCACTCCCTCGGCCACCGCGTGTGCGGCTGGAGTCTCGGCACCAACCGGGGCCCGACGCACCGCGTGGTCGGCCGGCTGCGGGACCAGGTCGACCGGCTGCACCGCGAGTCGGGGCGGCGGGTGAGCCTCGTGGGCTGGAGCCTGGGCGGCCTGTACGCGCAGGAGCTCGCGCGTGCCGCCCCGAGCAGCGTCCGCGGGATCATCACGCTCGGGACACCCGTGGTGCGGTCGGCACCGTGGGTCCGTCGTGTCTCCGGGCTCGCCGACGCGGTGCCGGCTCGGGGAGCCGGCGCGCTGCCCCGTGCCTGGGCCGAGCGGGGGTCCCTCCGCGTGCCGGCGACCTCGGTCTACACGCGGGCCGACGGCATCGTCGACTGGTCGGCCTGTCGGTACCCGCTCCGGGACCGGCGGCAGAACGTCGAGGTGCGGGGCAGCCACCTCGGCCTCGCCGTCAACCCGGGCGTGCTGTGGCTGCTCGCCGACCGCCTCGGCACGCCCGAGGACGCCTGGCACCCGTTCCGGCCACCGCTGGCCCTGCGCCCGCTCTTCCCCGGCCGCCGGTGACGGGTCCCCCCGGCCGGGCGCTCAGACGCCGGTGGCGACCGCAGGCTCCGTGACCCGTGCCGCCGGGGGCAGGTCCGCCGTCGGAGCCCGGAACCCGCGCGCGATCAGGTACACGGCCAGGCAGACCTCCCACGCGAAGATCGGGACGACGACCACGCCCGCGGCCCCGGCGATGCTGTCGTAGAGGCCGAGCAGCTTGCCCGCGTTCGCCGCGAAGATCAGCGGACCGCCGACCAGGCCGAGCACCGGGATGAACCGGGGCACCGCGCCGGACCGGTACAGGAGCCAGGCCACCAGCACGGTGTTGGTGCCGCACACCAGCCCCGGGCCGACGAGGAAGGTCCAGTCGTGCACCGCGATCAGGCCGTCGCGCACCGCGGCCGTCGACCCGTCGCCACCCTGCAGCGGCACCACGGCCAGCGCGGTCACGACGCCGGTCAGGATCACCGCGGCCTCCAGCGTGCGCAGCGCGAGGTAGCCGAGGGCCACGGCCTCGCTCTCGCGCTTCAGCACGGGGTACAGCGCGACCGCCGTGCCGATCACGCCCAGCGCCAGGACCACCTCGAGCAGCCCGGCCACGAGCACGCGGGTCTCGTCGCCGGGACCGAGGACCCCGCCGGCGGAGAAGACCGACTGGTAGATCAACGCGGCCGGCACCGACGTGACGTGGGTGACCAGGAACAGCACACCGGCCACGACGGCGATGCGTCTCGACGACCCCATCGGGTCCTCCTCACTCTTGGGTGTACGGCGTACACCGACGACCGACCACGCTAGGTGTACGGTGTACGCCTGTCAACCGGCACGAGGAGGACGCCGATGCCCCGCGACGCCGCACCCCCGCGCCGGGAGCGCCTGGACCGCGACCGGGTCCTGCGCGCCGCCGTCGCCCTGGCCGACGACTCGGGCCTCGACGCGGTCAGCATGCGCGGGCTGGCGCAGCACCTGGGCGTCGTCCCGATGGCGCTGTACAAGCACGTGGCGGACAAGGACGAGCTCGTGAGCGGGATGGTCGACGTCGTCCTCGGCGAGATCGAGCCCCCCGACCCCGCACTGCCGTGGAAGGAGGCCCTGCGCGCGCGGGTCCTCTCGGCACGGCGGGCCGTCCTCCGGCACCCGTGGGCGCGGCGGGCCATCGAGGGCAGCACGCGGCGGACGCCGACCGTGCTCGCCCACATGGACGCCGTCGCCGGGGGGTTCCGGGCCGGCGGCCTCTCCCCCGACCTGACCCACCACGTCATGCACGCGCTGGGCAACCGGATCTGGGGCTTCAGCCCCGAGCTGTTCGAGGAGCCGGCGCCCGCGGAGCCACCGTCACCGGAGCAGCAGGAGGCGATGGGGCGGGAGTTCGCGCAGCGGTACCCGCACATCCTCGAGATCGCGGTGGCCGCCACGCGGGGCGACCTGAGCCGGGTCGGCGGGGGCTGCGACGAGCAGTTCGAGTTCGAGTTCGCCCTCGAGCTCCTGCTCGACGGCGCCGAGCGGCTGCACCGGGCGGGGTGGGCCTCCGCCGCTCGCTAGGCCAGCACCTCGCCGCGGCGGGTCGGGTGGCCGTCGTCGGCCCGGGCGGCCGGCTCGAGCGCGGCGTGCAGCTCGGCGCAGACCTCACCCAGGGCCTGCGGCGCGCTCCGGCACAGCTTCGGGAACGACAGGTAGCCGTGCGGCATGCCGACGTACGTCGTCGTCCGCACCGGGACGCCGGACCGCTCCAGCGCCGCGGCGTAGCGCAGGCCGTCGTCCCGGATCGGGTCGTGCTCGGCGACCTGCACCAGCGCCGGTGCGAGTCCCGCGTGGTCGCGGGCGTACAACGGCGAGGCGTACGGGTCGGCCGGGTTCAGATCGCCGAGGTAGTGGTCGCGGAACGCGACCATCTCGGCCTCGCTCAGGATGGGCGCGTCGGCGTTCTCCCGGATCGACGGGCTGGCGAGGGTCAGGTCGGTCGCGGGGTAGATCAGCACCTGCAGGGCGATGGGCGGACCGGACCGGTCGCGGGCGAGCAGCGCGACGACGGCGGCCAGGTTCCCGCCCGCGCTGTCGCCCATGACCGCCAGCCGGTCGCCGTCGGCACCGAACTCGGCGGCCCGTGCCGCGAGGTCGAGCGTCGCCCGGTAGCAGTCCTCGGCCGCGGCCGGCCAGCGGTGCGCGGGCGCCAGCCGGTAGTCGACGGACACGACGACGGCGCCGACGCTGCGCGCCACGTTGCTGCACAGCCAGTCGGCCGTGTCCAGCGACCCGAGGACCCAGCCGCCGCCGTGGAAGTTCACCACCAGGGGCAGCGGCCCGTGCGCGCCGTCGGGCCGGTACACCCGCACCGGCAGCGGCCCGGTCTCCCCCGCCGCCGTCGCGTCGCCGAGCTGGACCCCGGCCGCCACCCGGCCCAGCATCAGGTCGGTGACCGGGTTGTGGCCGACCACGGTCCGCTGCGCCGTGCGGATGCGCTCGTCGTCCATCCTGGTGACGGAGTTGACCCTCCGGAGCAGCCGCCCCAGGACTCGCACCCGCAGGTCCAGCTGTGCCATGTCCGGCCTCCCCGTCGACGGTTCCCCCCTCGCACCGTAGCGAGTCCGGTGGGGCCGGTCAGCCGGCGTCGACCGCCTCGAGGTGCTCGGCGAGGGCCCGGACCAGGGGTGCGAGCACGGGCCGTCCGAGGGCGTGGCCCATGCCCGGGACGGTGACCAGTCGGGCACCCCCGATGACCGAGGCGAGGTGCGCGGCATGCGGCGGCGGGTTGATCGGGTCCTCGGGCGCCTCGACGACCAGCGTGGGCACCGTGACCGCCGCGAGCTCGGCGCCGCGGTCGAGCCCGGACTGGTCGGCGAAGGCGTGCGCGGTGGCACCCGTCGCCGTCCCGCTGTGGGCGATCACCCGCTCCTCCCGCGCGCGCCACTCCGCCGGGTCGAACGGCACGGCGTCCCCGTTGAGCAGCCGCCAGTGCGCCACCCGCCAGTCCAGCTCGGCGGCCTCGTCGCGCTCCTCCCCCATCGACTGCCAGAGCTCGAGCAGCTCCGGGGCCGGCCCGGGGAGGTCGGCCACGTTGCTGCCGTCGACGTCGGCCAGCCCGGCACCCAGGGCGGAGGTCGCGAACACCGTCGCGCTGAGCAGCCGGTCGGGGTGGTCGACCAGCAGCAGCTGCACGAGCGTGCCGCCCAGCGACATGCCGACGACGTGCGCGCGGGAGATGCCGAGCGCGTCGAGCAGCCGGACGGCGTCGGTCGCGAGGTCGCGGATCGCGTAGGGGCGGACGTCGAAGGCGCGCGTCGACCGACCGGTGTCGCGGTGGTCGTAGCGGATGACCCGGTGCCGCTCGGCGAGGGCGTCGACCAGCTCCTCGGGCCAGGTCACACCGCTGGCGTTGGCGCCCATGACCAGCAGGACGGGCGTGCCCGCGGGGTCTCCCCGCTCCTCGGCCCACAGCTCGGTGTCGGGGTCGAAGGAGATCATCCGCTGCACGCCCGCAGCGTCACACGGCAGATCTCCGTCCGTCGATCGGGTTAACGGCAGTGCCGCAGCGGGCCCACCACCAGGGCCTCTGGTACTCAGGACCGGTCTGGGGGATGGAAGCAACGGGCCGGGCCGCGACGCGGTGTGCCCACGAGGACGGAGACCGGTCCATGGCTCGGCGCCCCGCGGCACTGCTCCTCGCCCCCCTGCTGTTCGCCGCTGCCTGCACCGGCACCGGCTCCGGCTCCGGCTCCGGCTCCGGGGAGGACGACGCCTCCCCGCGGGAGGCCTCCGCGGCGCTCGAGTGGGGCGAGTGCGACATCGAGGTGCCCGAGGGCGTGGACCTCGAGTGCGGCACCCTGACGGTCCCCGCCGACCGCGCCGACCCTGACGACGGCACCGTCCGGCTGGCCTTCGGCGTCGTCCGCGCGGAGACCGAGGACCCGGCCGACGACCCCGTCGTCTACCTGTCGGGCGGGCCGGGCCAGGGCACGCTGGAGTCCGTGCCGCTGGGGTTCGGTCAGCTCTACGCGCCGCTCGCCGAGGGGCGCGACCTCATCCTGCTCGACCAGCGCGGCACCGGGCTGTCCGAGCCGTCCCTGGCCTGCGACGAGTACACCTCGTGGGCGCGGTCGTCCCTGGGCTCGGGGCTGCCCCCGGAGGAGCTGGAGGTCCAGGCCCTCGAGGCGCTCGAGGAGTGCCGCCAGCGCCTCGTCGACGACGGGGTGGACCTGGCCGACTACGACAGTGCCGCCTCGGCCGCCGACCTCGAGGACCTGCGCCGCGCCCTCGGCCACGACCAGTGGAACCTCTACGGGATCTCCTACGGCACCCGGCTGGCGCAGACCGCCATGCGCGACCACCCCGACGGGATCCAATCCGTGGTCCTCGACGCCTCCTACCCGATCGACGCCGACCTGTACGCGGAGACGCCGGGCAACGCCGTCCGGGCCATGGAGGCACTGTTCTCGGCCTGCGCGGCCGACGCCGGGTGCGCCGGGGCGTACCCCGACCTGGGGCAGCGGTTCCGGGTCCTCGTGACCGAGCTCGACGCCGCCCCCGCACCGATCACCGTCGTCGACCCGACCACCGGGGAGCGCATCGACGAGGAGCTCGACGGCGCCGGCCTCGCCGGCTTCCTGTTCCAGAGCCTCTACTCCACCGAGCTGCTCCCGCTCCTCCCCGAGGTCATCGCGGCGGCGGACGCCGGCCAGTTCGGCACGGTGGGCCTGCTGCTCGGCGCGCTGACCCAGCAGTCGGACCTGATCAGCATCGGCCAGCAGCTGGCCGTGCAGTGCCAGGACGAGGTCGCGTTCAGCTCGCCCGAGGAGGTGGCGCAGGCCGCCGCCGCGGACCCGCTGGTGCGCAGCTTCTTCGAGGGGACGCCGACGTCGGGGCCCGGCATCTTCGACGTCTGCGCCTCGTGGGGTGGCGACGCCCCGGGGCCCGCCGAGGACGAGCCCGTGGTCAGCGACATCCCCGCCCTCGTCCTCGCCGGTGAGCTGGACCCGATCACGCCGCCCCGCTGGGGGGAGGACGTCGTCGCGGGCCTGGCGCACGGCACGCTCGTCCGCTTCCCGTCCACCGGGCACGGGTCCCTGCCCAGTCACGACTGCGCCGCGCAGATCACCGCCGACTTCCTCGACGCCCCCGACCAGGAGCCCGCCACCTACTGCGTCGGCGAGATCGAGGCGCCGGCCTTCACCCCGGGGCCGGTGGATGTGGAGATGGCCGCCTTCGAGAGCGAGGAGCTCGGTCTCGCGGGGGCCGCTCCCAGCGGCTGGCTCGAGGCCGCCCCGGGGCTGTGGCAGGAGTCGGCCCTGGTGACCCTGATCCAGCAGGTCGTGCCGGGAGCCACCGCGGACGAGGTGCTCGAGCAGCTCGCCACCCAGCAGGGAACCGACGCGCCGGTGGAGCCGGTCGACCAGCTGACCACCGGGGACCTCACCTTCGACCTCTACAGCGTCGACGACCTCGGGCTGCGGGTGGAGATCGCCCTGGCCGACACCCCGGACGGGTTGGTGCTGGTCCAGCTGACGACCAGCCCCGCGCGGGGCGACGCCTACCGCGAGGCGGTCTTCCTGCCGGCCGTGGAGGCCCTCGCCCCGCTCTGACCCGGGCACCGGGGGGGTCGCGGTGCCGGTGCTCCTCACGGCCGGCGAGTACACCCGCGCCACCGTGCACGCGTCGCTGGTCGCCGTCACCGCCGGCCTCGTACCCGCGGTGTCCACCGTGACCGCCGGTATCGCGTTCGCGGCCACCCAGGCACTGCTCGGCCCGGACGGCGCGTCCCGCTGACCGAGCCGGTGGTCGGGCCGGCGACTGCCGCACTGTGGACGGCGACCGCCGCCCTCGTCGCCTGGTTGCTGCTGCGCCGCCGGGACGCCCGACTCCTCGGCGGCAGTGACGGACCGAACCCGGCCTGCCACCACGCGCCGACGTCCGGAGCGCCCGGGCCGCGCGCACCAACTGTGGCTCGCTCCGGTGCACGGGGGCCTGTCGCCGTGGCGACAGCGGGAGAACACTGCCGCCTCGCGTGAGCCGTTGCGCTCCCCGCCGACGAGAGGCAGGCCCAGCCATGACCCGGACGATGAGCGGCGGGACGGCGGCCTTGCGCGCCGCGGTGTCCGGACCGGTGCACGTAGTGGGCGACGCCGGCTTCGACGACGCCCGCAGGCTGTGGAACGCCGCGATCGACCGGCGGCCGTCCGCGATCGTCGAGTGCCTCTCGGCTGCGGATGTCGCCGCCGCGATCGGCTTCGCCCGGAGGGAAGGCTGGGAGATCGCGGTGCGCGGCGGCGCGCACAGCATCCCGGGGTACTCGTCGTGTGACGGTGGGCTGGTCATCGACCTGCGGCGGATGAACCGGGTCGTCGTCGATCCGGGAACCCGGCGCGCCCGCGTGCAGGGCGGGGCACAGCTGCGCGACGTCGACGCTGCCACGCAGGCACACGGCCTCGCCGTCCCGACCGGATTGATCAGCCACACCGGCATCGGCGGCCTGACCCTCGGCGGCGGCATGGGGTGGCTCTCACGGATGGGCGGCCTCACGATCGACAACCTCGTCTCGGCCGATGTGGTGCTCGCCGACGGCCGGGCCGTCCGTGCCGCCGAGGACGAGAACGCCGACCTGTTCTGGGCGCTCCGCGGTGGCGGGGGGAACTTCGGGGTCGTCACCGAGTTCGAGTTCCAGCTGCTGGAGGTCGGCCCGATCGTGCAGTTCGGGCTCTTCTTCTGGGAGGAGTCCCTGGGCCGCGAGGCACTGCGGCTGATGCGGGACGTCGTCGCGGACCTGCCGCGCTCGATGAACGCGGTACCGGCTGCCGGCCTGACCGCCCCACCGGCTCCCTTCGTGCCGGCCGAGCACCAGGGCAAGCCGGGATACGCCCTGCTCCTGACCGGCTTCGGGGACGCGGCCGAGCACCAGCAGGTGACCGGACGCATCCGCGAGACACTCCCGCCCACGTTCGACGTCGTGACCCCGATGCCCTACACGGCCCTGCAACAGCTGATCGACGAGCCGAACGCGTGGGGCTCGCACGCCTACGACAAGAGCGGGTACTTCGCCGAACTGACCGACGAGGTGATCGACGTCCTCGCCGACCACGCGCCCGGCAAGTCCTCACCGCTGTCGGTGCTCCTGTTCTACCGGCTCGACGAGGCCTACTGCGAGACCGGGGAGGACGTCACGGCGTTCGGCGGCGAACGGACCCCGCGGTACATCGGCTTCTTCATCGGCCTGAGTCCCACCGCGGAGATGCTCCCCGCGGAACGCCAGTGGATCCGAACGCTGTGGGAGGCGCTGCGCCCGCACATGATGAGCGCCGGCACCTACGTCAACGCGCTCGAGGGCACGGACATCGGTGAGGTCGTGACCGCCTACGGGGGGAAGTACCAGCGACTCGCTGCTGTGAAGGCCGAGTACGACCCCGACAACGTCTTCCACCGCAACATCAACATCCCCGCGTCCGGGAGCCCGACGCCGTAGGGCCGACACCGGTCACCGGCTCGGCCCGTCGTCCAGCGGGATCAGAGGTCGCGGCGCACGTTCTCGGTGCGGTCCTCGACGGCGCCGTGGCGCATCAGGCTGATGACGGCGAGGGCGAGCCCTCCCCAGATCACGGCCATCGCCAGCAGCATCATCACGATCGCGCTGGTGTTCATCGGAGTCCTCCCTCGTCCTGCGCGGGCTCCGCGCCCTTCCGGAGGTCCGGCCCCGTCGCCGACGTCGTCGCGTGCACCGGCTCCGCCGGATCGGAGCCCGGTGGCGGGCCGTCCAGGTGGGTCCCGGCGCGCCACTTCAGCCGGGCGAGCAGGAAGCCGATCAGCGGCAGCGCCACGACCATCAGCCAGCCGAAGGTCACCAGGAGCCAGGTGGGGTAGTCCTCGTAGGGCGCGTCGAAGTCGTCCTTGAGGGAGAGGACGAGCACGATCGCCAGGCCCGCCGGGGCGACGACGCTCGTCAGCACCCGCCAGCCCGTGCCGACCCGGGGCCGGCCGTGGACGTTCAGGTGCTGGCCGAGGGGGGTCAGGGCCCGGAGCCCCCACGCGACGACCAGCATGCTGATCAGCGCGACGACGAGGATGCCGTACTGGTTGACGAAGTGGTCGACGACGTCGAGCACGTAGATGCCGCTCGTCGTGCTGAAGAGCACCAGGCTCAGCACCGCGGTGGGGATGACGACCACGAGGGTCGCGGTGAGCCGGCTGGTGTCGAACTTGTCGCGGACCGCCGAGATCACGACCTCGATCACGCTGATCAGCGAGGTGATGCCGGCGATGACCAGCGACCCGAAGAACAGGACGCCGATGAGGGCGCCGCCCGGGGCCTCGCTGATGATCGTCGGGAAGGCGATGAAGGCCAGCCCGATGCCGCCGCTGGCGACCTCGTCGACCGCGACCCCGTTGGCCTGGGCCATGAAGCCGAGCGCGGCGAACACGCCGATGCCGGCGAGCAACTCGAAGCTGGAGTTCGAGAAGCCGACGACCAGCCCGGAGCCGGTCATGTCCTCGCGACGGCCGACGTACGAGGCGTACGTGATCATGATGCCGAAGCCGATCGACAGCGAGAAGAAGATCTGGCCGAACGCGGCAGCCCAGACCGAGGCCTCCGTGAGCGCCGACCAGTCGGGGGTGAACAGCGCGTCGAGCCCGGTCCCCGCACCGTCCAGCAGCAGCGCCTGCACCACGAGGACGACGAAGGCGAGGACCAGGAGCGGGATGAAGACCAGCGAGACCACACCGATCCCGCGCTGGACGCCGAGGGCCATGACCCCGATGACGACCAGCCAGACGATGAGGAGGGGCACGAGCACCCCGGCCACCACGTCGGTGCTGATCTCGACCTCACCGGCCTGGAGGAACTCACCGAAGAAGAACGCCTCGGGATCGGAGCCCCAGGCCTGGTCGATCGAGAAGAAGGTGTAGCGCAGCGCCCAGGCCAGCACCGCGGCGTAGTAGATGGCGATGACGAAGCAGATGGCCACCTGCCACCAGCCGAACCCCTCGGTGCCGCGGCGCAGGCGGGCGAAGGAGAGCGGCGCGGAGCCACGGTGTCGGTGGCCGATCGCGTAGTCCAGCAGCAGGAACGGGATGCCGGCGGTCAGCAGCGCGACCAGGTATGGCACGACGAACGCGCCGCCGCCGTTCTCGTAGGCGACGTAGGGGAACCGCCAGATGTTACCGAGTCCGACCGCCGACCCGATCGCAGCCAGGATGAAGACCCGCCTGGAGCTGAACGCGCCGCGGCGCTGCTCGTCGGACTGTTCCGTGGCCCGCCCCGCCGTCGTGCTCATGCGACCTCCAGGGTCGTGATCCGCCGGGCCCGCGAGCTCCAGGAGCACCGGTCGGCGTCGCGCCGATGGAGAGAGGATGGCAGGGATCGGGCGTCCCGGCTGGCGGAGAGCCGTGGGGCCTGCGGTCCGCCGTGGGCTTACACGCACGAGAGCCCCGCACGGACCGTGGTCCGTGCGGGGCTCTCGTGTTCAGGGGTGGAGGTGGCGGGAATCGAACCCGCGTCCTACGACGCATCACCAGGGCTTCTCCGAGCGCAGTCCGCGTTGCCTCTGCTCGGCCCCGTCGATCATGCAGACGAGTCGACGTGACGGGCCCAGTCGCTGTTTGGTGTCCCGCACGCATCCGCGACCGGTGCGTGCAGTGAGTCATCTAGCTGATGCCAGGATCCGGGCCGATGACGAACCCGGGCTGACAGACTCGCCTAGCTACCGTCAGGCAGCGAGAGCGAAGTCGCGCTGATTGGAATCGGCGCTTGTGTTTTTTGCAACGGATGGTTAACGAGATCATCGTTGCCTTCCTCGGCTCGCTTCCCCTGGTCATCCGACCGCAGTCGAGACCAATCACCCCCTGTGTAGTTGTGCGTTGAGGGTAACGGCAGCGTCCAGGCGCTTGTTCCCCACCGCTCCCGGCGCGGCGCGCCGGCATCCGTCGCGGGTGTTCCCCGGCGCCTTGCCGGCCCTGCGGGCCCGGCAGTGCGAGGACGACCCGCAACGCGACCGGTCGCGGACCTAGATCCAGTCGCGGCGCTTGAACACCAGGTACAGCGCCAGGCTGACCATGACCATGAGGACGACGGCGAACGGGTAGCCGTAGTACCAGTTCGTCTCCGGCATGTTGTCGAAGTTCATGCCGTAGACGCCGCCGACGAGGCTGGGCGCGAAGAGGATGGCCGCCCACGCGGAGATCTTCTTGACCTCCTCGCCCTGCGCGATGCTGGTCAGGGTCAGCTCGCGGATCTCCTCGTTCTGGCGCTGGGCCACGAGGGTCGCGTTGACCGTGAGGATGTCGCGCAGCTGCAGCCGGAAGGCCTCGACCCGCTCGATGACCTGGGTGACGTGGTCGGCCACGTCGCGCAGGTAGCTGCGCAGCTCCTCGTCGACGCCGTACTTGTCGAACCCGGCGGTGATCGCGCCGAGGATGCCCGACAGCGGGGCCGCGGCGCGCTGGAACTCCAGCACCTCCTGCGACAGCTCGTAGATGCGCCGCGAGGCCCCGGGGTCCCCGCCGAAGACCTGGACCTCGATCTCGTCGATGTCGTTGGCCAGCCCGGCGACCACCGGCGCGTAACCGTCGACGACGGCGTCCAGGATCGCGTACAGCACCGCCTCGGGCCCCTTGGCCAGCAGCGCGGGCTCGCTCTCCAGCCGGCGGCGCACCCGGGACAGGTCCGGCGACTCGCTGTGCCGGACGGTGATGGCGAAGTCCCGGCCGAGGAACAGGTGCAGCTCCCCGAACTCGACCTCCTCGGTCGCGTCGAGGTAGCGCGCGGCCTTGAGGACGACGAACAGGGTGTCGCCGTAGCGCTCGAACTTCGGCCGCTGGTGGGCCTGGATGGCGTCCTCGACCGCGAGCTCCGGCAGGTCGTACTGCTCGGCCAGCTCGCCGAGCTCCGCGGGCTCGGGGCGGTAGAGCCCCAGCCACACCATGCGGTCGTCGAACCCCTCGGTCAGCCAGTCGTGGCTGTCGGCCGCGGTGTCGGGCGTGGCCACCCGCCGCCCGCCGGCGTAGACGGCGTTGTCCACGATCCGTGACGGCCGTGGCCTGGCCGGCTCCGGCTCGACGGGGACGACGACGGGACGGCGGACCACCTCGGTACGCGGGCGGCGCAGCGTGGTGAGAGCGGTGAGGGGCGCGAGACGACGATCGACCATGACGGGCTCCCGGGACGCGGAGGTGGAGGACGCAGCAGAGGTCCTCCACGCGCGGCGCGGCGTCGCGGCGGCGTTACGCGGGGAGGACCTCGGGACTGGGACTGGGCGGCTCGCTGCGCATGCGTCCTCCTCCCGGGTCGGTGGCCCGCGTCGTCCGGGCCGTCGTCCATCGTGACACGCCCGGGGCCGTCGGGACCCGGCCCAGGGACGGAGATCACTCCGCTGTCACCCCGTGTTCAGCCTGCCGGTGGTGGCCGTGACCGGTCAGCGCAGCACGAGCGAGATCAGCGGCGGCAGGAGGACGACGATGAGCAGTGCCCCGAGGACGTCGAAGCTGACGCCGGATCGGATCATCTTGGTGATCGGCACGACGCCCGAGCCGTAGACGATGGCGTTCTGCGGGGTCGACACCGGGAGCATGAACCCGAACGATGCGGCGAAGGTCGCCGCGAGCGCCGGCACGAACGGGTCGACCCCGGCGGCGACCGCCACCGGGATGATGATCGGCACCACGACCGCCGCCGACGCGGTGTTGCTCGTCGTCTCCGAGATGATGATCGCCAGGATCACCGCGAAGATCGTGATCGCGAACACGTTGGTCAGGCCCAGCCAGTCTGCCGAGCTGTTGCCGATCGTCTCGGCCAGTCCGGTGTCGGCCAGCAGCGACCCGAAGATGATCCCGGTGCCGAACAGCAGGACCGTGCCCCAGTCGATCTGCGCCGCGTCGGACCAGTTGAGCGTGAACTCGCGCCGCTTCCAGTCCGTGGGGAGCAGGTAGAGCAGCGACGCGCCGAGGACGGCGACGATGCCCTCGTTCAGCCGGCCGCTGATGGTCTCGTACAGGTCGGACTCCGTGCCGGCCCCCAGCGCGATGACGCCCGGGAAGATCCACAGCGCGACGGTGACGGCGAACGCGATGAGGGTGTTGCGCTCGGCCTTCGAGAACGGGCCGAGCTGCGCCCGCTCCTCCTGGATGTACTCGGCGACGCCCTCGATCCGCCGGATCTCCGGCTTGTTGAGGATCAGGAGGACGAACACGAGCGCCACGAACATCAGCGCGCAGATCGGCAGCGCCATGAGCATCCACTGCAGGAAGCCGATCCGCTCGCCCGTCGCCTCCTCGATCAGCCCGCGGCCGATCAGGTTGGGGGGCGTGCCGACCGGGGTGAGCAGACCGCCCACGCTGGCGCCGTAGGCGAGCATGAGCATGAGGGCGACGCCGACCCGCAGCCGCAGCGGGTCGAAGTCCGCCTTGACCAGCCCCTTGTCCTGCAGGAGCTTGGCGATGACCGAGAGGATCCCGATCGCCGTCGGCAGCAGCATCGCGACCGTGGCGGTGTTCGACACGAACGCCGACAGCAACGCGGTGATCAGGCCGAAGGCGATGATCACCCGCGCCGTCGAGGTGCCGACCCACTTGAGCCCGAGGATGAACATGGCGAACCGCCGGGCGACGCCGTGCTTGAGCATCGCGGCGGCGAGGATGAACGCGCCGATGAAGGTGAACACCGTCGTGGAGCCGAACGGCGCCAGCGCATCGGCGGCCGGAACCACGCCCAGGACGACGATCGCGCCGACCCCGATGAGACCGCCGATCGGGATCGGGACGGGCTCGGTGATCCACAGGACGATGACCCCGAGCAGGATGGCGGCCAGCAGCTGCTGGTCGTTGGGGAGGTCCAGCGGCAGCAGCGCGAAGACCACGCTGACCACCGGGGCGAGGAACAGGCCGACGGTGCGCCGGCCCTTCTCGAAGCGTTCCTCGGCCGGGCTGAGCTGCTGCTCCCCCAGGCTGCGGTAGGTCGCGCTGCCGCGGAAAGCAGCGTCGACGTCGGTGCGTACCGGCTTGCCGGTCTCTCGTTCGGTCGCGGTCACGGGGCCACCTCCGGCGCCGAGTGTGGCGCAGATCTCGCCGCTTCTCAGCCCGAGATCTCACCCGGCGCCGGCGGGACCTGCAGGGCCACGAGGAAGCGGGACACCATCGCGTAGCCGCCGACCAGGACGGCGAGTTCGACGACCTGCCGGTCGTCCAGCAGCGCCCGGACGGCGGCGAACACGTCGTCGGGCACGGCCACGCCGCGGGTCGAGGCGTCGGTGAACGCGAGGACGGCGGCCTGCACCGGCGTCCACCCGCCCGGCTCCCCTCCGTCGGCCTGCCGGAGGGCGGCCAGCTGCCCGTCGGTGAGCCCGGCCCGGCGCGCGATCGGCTCGTGCGCGGTCCACTCGAACGCCGCGTCGTTGAGGACGGCGATCCGCAGCACGACCAGTTCGCGCAGGTCGGGCGGCAGGGTCGTGCCCGAGCGCAGGGCGCCGAGCAGAGCGTTCCACCCCTCGGCGACGGGCGGGCTGTGCAGCAGCAGCCGGTCGAGGTCGCTGAGCTCGCCGCCGCGGCGCGCCCGGATCAGCTCCGCCGTCGGCCCGCCGTCGTCCGCCCCGGGGAGGCGCTGGCTCACCTGCCGAAGACGCCGTCCGGGTAGGCGCCGGCACCGGCCAGCCGGGCCGACAGCGGCTTGCCGAGCTCGACGACCCGCGCCGTCCGCTCCGCGCCGAGGTGCTGCCACGGCGCGAGGGCGAGCACGTCGGTCTCCGACTCGACGTCGGCCCGCAGCTGCTGGCCGGCCTCGGTCAGGTCGCCGTCGGCCACCAGGCCGCGGTCGGCCAGGCCCGCGGCGGCGGCCGCCCACTCCTCGTCGGTGTACCCGCGCAGCGCCTGCGCGGCGGCCGGGGTGAAGCCCCGCCCGGTCGCCGAGTGGGTCTGCAGCGCCTCGATGCCCGACAGCCCGTGCCGGATCAGGACGGCGATGTGCCCGTCCCCGCGGTGCTCGCGCAGCAGCGTGGCGCCGTGCCAGAGCTGCAGCAGCGGCCCCTCGGGCCAGGGCTGGTCGGCGTGGCCGGCGTAGAGGGGGCGGCCCTCGGGGGTCAGCGCGCCGCACGCCTCGCGGAGCAGCCCGGCCAGCTCCTCGATCTCCGGGCCGGTCGCGGCGTCGCCGAGCAGGCGGGTGAGGGAGGCACGGGCGGCGTCGAGCCGGGCGGCGATCACCTGCTCGGGCGTGGCCAGCGTCCAGGCGCGCGGGATGAGGCGGGCCACCAGCGTGGGCGAGAAGTTGTAGAAGGTCGCCGTCACCACGCCGGGGCCGACGGCGCCCATCGGCGCAGCCCGGCCGGCGAAGTAGCACATCCGGCCGGGCCGGACGCCGACGGCGGTGAGGTGCTCGTCCTGCTCGGGGGCGAAGTACAGGTGGTTGTGCAGCGGCTCGATCGCCCGGTGCGCCCGGTTCGCGAGGGCGGGCTCGACGGCGGCTGCGGGGTCGGGACGATCGACGCTGACCATGCGCCGCACCCTAGCGGCGCCCCGGAGGAGCGTTTCGCGCCTGACGTGCTCCTAGGTCAGCGGTGGCAGGGACAGGGCCCAGGAGGTCCACGTGCGGTCGGTCCGGAAGCCGAGCCGCTCGTAGAGCCCGAACGCGCCGGTGGTGTTCTCCGTGTCGACGTCGAGCGAGGCCCGCGTGCACCCGGCGTCGGCGGCCGCGCGCAGGGCGGCGGCGATCGTGGCGGTGGCGACGCCGCGGCCGCGGGCGCCGGGCAGCACGCCGATCTGCCCCAGGCGGGTCTCCCGGACGCCGGTCGCCTGCGTGTCGGCGTCGTACTCGTACGCCAGCACGTAGCCGACGACCCCGCCGCCGGACAGCGCGAGCACCGACAGCTCCGGCCGGAACGCCCGCTGGCCGGTGAACCAGCTGCGCCAGGCCACCTCGTCGCGCTCGACCGATCCGTGGTGCTCGGTGAACGAGGCGTTGTGGGCGCGGCGCACCTCGTCGTCGCGTTCGGCGCTGAACGGCACGAGCTCGACCCCCTCGGGCGGTCGCCGCTCCGGCAGGTCGGTGAGCGGCCGGCGCATGACCGCGTAGTACCGCTCCGCCACGAAGCCGCGCCGCCGCACCAGGGCCTCCAGCGCACCCATCGCGGGGTGCACGTGCGAGACCAGCCGGGCGGGGGCGGTCGGTTCCAGGTCGGCGTGCTGCCGGGCGCCGCGGTCGACCTGCCAGTCCAGCAGCCGGCCGCCGATCCCCCGCCCGCGGAACTCCGGGTGCACCCGGCCCTCCAGCCAGACGCGGAGCGCGTCCCGGACGCCGGGCGAGACGATCGCCGTCGCCCAGCCGACGAGCCGGCCGTCGTCGGTGCACACCGCCCGGCCGTCCCGCTCGAGGTCGACCAACTCGCCGCCCCACCACTCGGCGAGGCCCTCCGCGTCCTCGTGCTCGCCGGTGTCGTCGACCGGCTCCGCGGCCGCGAGCAGCTCCGCGGCGGCTCCGACGTCGTCGAGCGTGAGCGGACGGGTGGTGAGGCCGGTCATCGGAACGCGACGAAGAGGCAGAACGGGTGGCCGGCGGGGTCGGCGAAGACCGCCACGTCCTCGTCGTCGGAGGTGTAGCCGCCCAGCCGCCGCGCGCCGATCCCCTCGGCGTGGGCGCAGGCCGCCGCGAGGTCGTCCACCTCGAAGTCGAGGTGCTGCTGCATCTGCGGGGCGCCCGGCTCGGGCGGCCACACGGGGGGCACGTGGTCGCGCTCGAGCTGGAACGACAGGCCGGGCCCGCCGCCGGGGCGCAGCGTCGCCCAGTCGTCGGTGTCGTCGCGGATCGGCCAGCCCAGCAGCCGCTCGTAGAAGCGGGCCAGGCCGCGCGGGTCCGGGGTGCCGAGCACGGCGGCGGTGAAGCGGATCTCCGGGGTCACGCCCCGATCGTGAACAGCCGGGCGCCGTTGTGCCAGAGGACGGCACGCAGCCAGTCCTCCCCCAGGTCCAGCCGGTGCAGCGCGGCGAGCTGGTGGGCGTAGGGGTACGGGATGGTCGGGAAGTCGCTGCCCAGCAGCACCTTGTCCCGCAGCGCGGCCAGCCGCGGCAGGTCGGCGCGGTCGAAGGGCATCAACCGCTCGGTGAAGTCGGTGGCGAACATCGTGGTGTCCAGGTGCACCCGCTCGAACCGCTCGGCCAGGTCGAGGAACTCCCGGTACTCCGGCATGCCGAGGTGGGCGATGACCAGCTGGAGCCGCGGGTGCCGGTCCAGCAGGCCGGCCATCGGCTCGGGGCCGGTGTGCTCGCCGGCCAGCGGGCCCGAGCCGCAGTGGATGACCACCGGCGTCCCGGTCTCGGCGAGCCGGCCCCACACCGGGTCGAGCAGGGGGTCGCGCGGGTCGAAGGAGCCGACCTGCACGTGCACCTTGAACACCCGCACCCCGCGGTCCAGCGCCTCGGCCACGTACGCCGGCGCCTCCGGCTCGGGGTAGAAGGTGGCCGACCGCAGCACCTGCGGGTGGGCGTCGGCGAACCCGGACGACCAGTCGTTGAGCCAGGCGGCCATGCCCGGCTTGTGCGGGTACGGCAGCGTGGAGAACGCGCGGACGCCGAGCCGGTCGAGCACCGCGAGCCGCTCGTCCACCGGCGCCGCGTAGGTGATCGGCCAGGCCTGGCCGTAGTGCTCCTCCGCGAGCCCGAAGTACGCCCAGACCTTGGCCTGCACCCGCTCGGGCAGGAAGTGCACGTGCACGTCGACCAGCCCGGGCAGCCCGAGCTCGCGCCAGTACCGGGGGACGTCGGCGTCGTCGGCCGGGGGTGCCACCACGGGCCCGACCCTAGATCGGCTCAGCCGGGCACGCGGGCGGCGGCGAACGTCACCTCGCGGCGGAGCCGGAAGCCGAAGGACTCGTACAGGCCGATGGCGGGGTTGTCCGCCGCGGCGTGGAGGAACGGCCGCTCCGCCCGCCCGCGGATGCCGTGCACGAGCGCCCGCACCAGCCGGGTGGCCAGACCGCGGCCGCGGACGGCGGGGTCCGTGCAGACGGCGCTGATCTCGGTCCAGCCGGGCGGGTGCAGCCGCTCGCCGGCCATCGCGACCAGCGCGCCCTCGGAGCGGATGCCGAGGTAGCTGCCCAGCTCGACGGTCCGGGGCAGGAACGGCCCGGGGCGGGTGCGCTCGACCAGCGCCAGCATCTCCGGGACGTCGGCGGC
This sequence comes from Trujillonella endophytica, assembly GCF_019799905.1. Taxonomy (GTDB): domain Bacteria; phylum Actinomycetota; class Actinomycetes; order Mycobacteriales; family Geodermatophilaceae; genus Trujillonella; species Trujillonella endophyticus_A. The sequence goes on from NZ_JABGCI010000002.1 coordinate 65,951, forward strand.
GGTCAGCCGGACCGCCTCGACGTCGGGGACGCCGTCCACTCCGTCGTCCACCAGCTGGACGCCGGTCACCTGCCACGCGACCGGCCAGCTCGCCGGTGCGGGCCCGTCGAGCCCCGCCAGGGGCACCAGCCCGCCGGGCCCGACCAGCGCGGCGGCGTCGGCCCAGTCCTCGGGGGTGGGCGCCGGCGGCATGCCGAGGAACGGCGTGACGTCGGCCGGGTAGCGGAGGACGCGTCCGCGCCGCTGCGCGAAGTGCGCGTGCGGCCCGGTCAGCGCGGACCACGCCGGGCTGTCCAGCGGGTGCGGGCTCACCGGACGGTGACGACGACCTTGCCGCGCACGTGCCCCTCGGCGACCAGCCGCTGCGCGTCGGCGACCTGCTCCAGGGGGAAGGCCTTCGCGATCGGCACCCGCAGCTGCCTGGCGTCGGCCATCCGGCCCAGCTCCTCCAGGTCGTGCCGCTCCGGCCGGACGAACACGTACCGCCCGCCCAGGTCGCGGACCCCGGGGTCGACCACGCTGGCCAGCCGGCCGCCCTCGCGGAGCTGCTTCGGCGCGTCCGCCAGCGCGTCGCCGCCGACGAGGTCCAGGACGGCGTCGACCGGCTCGGACAGCTGCTCGCTGACCGGCCCCGCCGAGTGGTCGAGGACCTCGGCGACGCCGGCCTCGCGCAGGAAGCCGGCGTTGCGCGGGCTCGCGGTCCCGATCACGTGGGCGCCGAGCGCGACGGCGATCTGGACGGCACTGAACCCGACCCCGCCCGCGGCCCGGTGCACGAGCACGCGGTCGCCCTCGCCGACCTCGAGCGCCTCGGTCAGCGCCTGGTAGGCGGTCAGCCCGGCCAGCGGCAGCGCGCCGGCCTCGGCGAAGGACAGCGACTCCGGCTTGTGCGCCAGGCAGCGCTGCGGTGCCGGCACGAACTCGGCCTGGGTGCCCCACTGGACGTCGTCGCGGCGGACGTAGCCGAACACCTCGTCACCGGGTGCGAAGTCGACCACCGCGGGCCCGGCCGCCTCGACGACGCCCGCGACGTCCCAGCCCGGGACGATCGGGAAGCGGTGCGGGAAGAACGACTGCAGGGCCCCGGCGCGGATGCCCATGTCGACGGGGTTGACGCCCGCGGCGTGCACCCGCACGAGCACCGTGTCGGGGCCGACCGGCGGCTCGGGCAGGTCGTCGCGCAGCTGCAGGACGTCGAGGTCCCCGAACCGGTCGTAGGCGATTCCGCGCATGCCGATCACCGTAGGCGGACGGCGGGGACGGCCGCTGCGGACCCCGGGGACCTCGATCCGGCCGGTCGGTGCCGCGGTGTCGTCGCCGGTACCGCGCTGCGGGCCGGCACCGGCGACCACACGGCGGCGCTACCGCCGCGGAGCGTCCCGACCGAGCGTCAGCGACGGCCCTTCACGTAGCGCCCGAACGCCTTCTGGATCTCGCGACGGGAGTCCCGCTCGGCCAGGTCGTGACGCTTGTCGTAGCTCTTCTTGCCCTTGGCCAGCGCGAGGGTGGCCTTGGCCTTGCCGTCCTTGAAGTACATGTCGAGGGGGACCAGCGTCAGGCCACCCTCCTTGATCTTGCCGATCAGCTTGTCGATCTCGGAGCGGTGCATGAGCACCTTGCGCTTGCGGCGCGGCGCGTGGTTGGTCCACGTGCCCTGCGTGTACTCGGGGATGTGGACGTGCTGCAGCCACACCTCGCCGTCGTCGATGCTGGCGAAGCCGTCGACGAGGGAGGCGCGGCCGGCGCGGAGGCTCTTGACCTCGGTGCCGGTGAGCACCAGCCCGACCTCGAACGTGTCGAGGATCGAGTAGTCGTGCCGCGCCTTCTTGTTCTGGGCGATGAACTTGCGCCCCTGTTCCCGCGGCATCCGTCCAGGTTACTTGGACACCGGAACGCACGAGATCTGCACAGTCGTCACCATCAGGCGCTGATGGCGACGAGTGTGCAGATCTCGTCGAGGTGCGGGGGGTGCGGGACGGCTACAGGCGCACGTACAGCCGCAGGGTCACGTACGCGGCGATCGCGGCCAGGCCGACACCGGCGGCGGCGATGATCGGGCTGATCGTGGCGATCGCGCTCCAGTCGACCGGCGGGATGATCCCGGCCTTGATCGGCCCGGCGAGCGCCTTGTCGACGAACAGCAGCTTGGTGAGCACCAGGCCGCCGATGGCCAGCAGCGCACCGATCAGCCCGGCCAGCGCGGCCTCGAGGATGAACGGCAGCTGGGTGTACCAGCGGGAGGCGCCGACCAGTCGCATGATGTTGGTCTCGTTGCGCCGGTTGAACGCCGCGAGCTGGATCGTGTTGGAGATCAGCAGCAGTGCCGCCAGTGCCTGGACGACGGCGACGGCGATGGTCGCGTTGCGGGCGCCGTTGAGCAGGCTGAACAGCCGGTCGAGGAAGTCGCCCTCGTCGCGCACCTGGTCGACGCCGTTCGTCGCGTCGGGGAACTGCGCGGCGATGACCTCGTAGCGCTCGGGGTTGACCAGCTCGACGCGGAAGCTCTCCGGCAGCGCGTCCGGCGGGGTGTTCTGCACCAGCTCGGGCTGCTGGCTGAACTGCTGCTGGAAGCGTGCGTACGCGTCCTCCTTGGACTCGTACAGGTAGCTCTGGACCTCGCCCTCGGTCTGCAGCTGCGTGAGCTGGGCCTCGACGGCCGCGCGCTGCTCGTCGGTGACCCCGTCGGCGAGGAAGATGGAGACCTGCACCTTGTCGTAGTAGATCTCCTTCATGTCGGAGATCATCCCGGCGATCAGCAGGCCGGTGCCCATGAGCCCGAGCGAGATGGCCGTGGTCAGGATCATCGCGACCGTCATGGTGAGGTTGCGACGAAGACCGGTGACCACCTCGCTGAGCACGAAGTTGACGCGCATGGATTCCCTATCTGAGCTTCAGCACGGGTGCGGCGGGCGGCGGAGCGCCCGCGGCTGTGGCCGTGAGGACTAGCGGCCGACCCCGTAGACGCCGCGCGACTGGTCGCGGGTGATCTGGCCCCCGTTGAGCTCGATCACGCGCCGGCGCATGGAGTCGACGATGTGGTAGTCGTGCGTGGCCATGATCACCGTGGTGCCGGTGCGGTTGATCCGCTCCAGCAGCAGCATGATCCCCTCGCTGGTCTCCGGGTCGAGGTTGCCGGTGGGCTCGTCGGCCAGCAGCACCAGCGGCCGGTTCACGAACGCGCGGGCGATCGCGACCCGCTGCTGCTCACCACCGGAGAGCTCGCCGGGCAGCCGGCCGGCCTTGCCCTCCAGCCCGACCATCTCGAGCACCTCGGGGACGACGCGCTTGATCGTGCGCGTCGGCTTGTTGATCACCTCGAGGGCGAAGGCGACGTTCTGCTCCACGGTGCGGTTGCGCAGCAGGCGGAAGTCCTGGAAGACGCAGCCCATCGTGCGGCGCAGCTTCGGCACGTTCCACTTGCTCATCGTGTTGAGCGTCTTGCCGTTGACGATGACGGTGCCCTTGGTGGGGTCGTCCTCCTTCAGCAGCAGCCGCAGGAAGGTCGACTTGCCCGAACCGGACGACCCGATGAGGAAGACGAACTCCCCCTTGTCGATCTCCGTGGACACGTCATCGAGGGCCGGCCGCGCGCTGGCCGGGTAGAGCTTGGTGACGTGTTGCAATTCGATCACGAGGCGCCACGGTACCTGCCCCGGCCCCGCGGACAGCCCGTTCGCGGGGCAACGCTCCGGGGCTTCTCGCAGACCGTGACGGGTGGGGAGAGAGTGCCTGGACGCCGGTCACGCACCGTCGTCGTCCACACCGCAACGTGACGAAGGCAACGCTGTGCGTGAGAAAGGACCCCGTCCTCCTCCCCCCTCGCACGCTCGGGGCGAGCCTCGGGACGGGGCCGGATCAGCTCGCGCCGACGGCCTCCTGCTGCTTCCGCCAGCGGATCCCCGCCTCGATGAAGGTGTCGATGTCGCCGTCGAGGACGTTCGACGGGTTGCCGCTCTCGGTCTCGGTGCGCAGGTCCTTGACCATCTGGTACGGGTGCAGGACGTAGGAGCGCATCTGGTTGCCCCAGCTGCTCCCCTCCCCCTTGAGCGCGTCCATCTCGGCGCGCTGCTCGGCCTGCCGGACGACGAGGAGCCGGGCCTGGAGCACCCGCAGGGCCGCGGCCCGGTTCTGGATCTGGCTCTTCTCGTTCTGGCAGGACACCACGATGCCGGTGGGGATGTGGGTCATCCGGACGGCGGAGTCGGTCGTGTTCACGCTCTGCCCGCCCGGCCCCGAGGACCGGAAGACGTCGACCCGGATCTCGTTCTCGGGGATGTCGACGTGGTCGGTCTGCTCGACGACGGGGAGCACCTCCACGCCGGCGAAGGAGGTCTGCCGGCGGCCCTGGTTGTCGAACGGCGAGATCCGCACCAGGCGGTGGGTGCCCTGCTCGACCGACAGCGTGCCGTAGGCGTAGGGCACCTTGACGGCGAAGGTGGCCGACTTGATGCCGGCCTCCTCGGCGTAGCTCACGTCGTAGACCTCGACGGGGTACTTGTGCCGCTCCGCCCAGCGGACGTACATCCGCATGAGCATCTCGGCGAAGTCGGCGGCGTCGACGCCACCGGCCTCCGACCGGATGGTCACCAGGGCCTCGCGGGAGTCGTACTCCCCCGACAGCAGGGTGCGGACCTCGAGCTCGTCGATGGCCTTGCGCAGCGACTCGAGCTCCCGCTCGGTCTCGGCGATCGTGGCGTCGTCGTTCTCCTCGGCGGCCATCTCGTGCATGAGGCCGACGTCGTCCAGCCGGCTGCGCAGCTCCTCGACCCGGCGGATGTCGCCCTGCAGGTGGGAGAGCTTCGAGGTGAGCGCCTGGGCGGCCTCGACGTCGTTCCACAGGTCGGGCGCCGCAGCCTGCTCCTCGAGCTCGGCGGCCTCCCGGCGGAGGCGGTCGATGTCGAGCACGGCCTCGATCGACTTCAGGGTCGTGTCGAGCTCGTCCAGGACGACGGAGAAGTCAGCAGCCACGTCTCCCGAGGGTAGTGCGCCGCGGCGCGGTGCTCCGGACGGCGCCCGGCCGGGACCGCGGGGGCGTCAGCGCGCGGCGAGCGCCGGGTCCCCGGCCTGGATCTCGGCCCACGACCGCGGCATCCGGCCGCCGCTGTGCGCGACCACCCAGCCGAGGACCTCCTCCGCCGGCATCGGCCGCGCGAGGTGGAAGCCCTGCGCGAAGCTGCACCCGAGCCGGGTTGCGAGCTGCAGCTGCTCGGCGGTCTCCACGCCCTCGGCCAGGATGCGGGTGCCGCACGCCCGCCCCAGCGCCACGACCGCGGCGATGGCCGCGGCCGCGTGGTCGCGCCGTCCCTCGGAGAAGGCGACCAGGCTGCGGTCGATCTTGAGGATGCCGGTGGGCAGGTTGACCAGCTGCCCCAGGGACGAGTAGCCGCTGCCGAAGTCGTCGATGGCGACCTCGACCCCCCGGCGGCGCAGCTCCGCGAGCTGGGCGGCGGCGCACTCGGGGTCCTCGGCCACCGACGTCTCGGTCAGCTCGACGACCAGCTGCTCGGGAGCCAGGCCCGCCAGCGCCAGCGCCTCGAACACGTCGTCCACCAGCGTGCCGGTGGACAGGTGCCGGGCGTGCACGTTGACCCCGGTGACCAGCGCCAGGCCCTGGTCCCGCCACGCGGCGGTCTGCGTGGCCGCCTCGAGGAGCACCCACCGGGTGAGCGGCACCAGCAGGTCGTACTGCTCGGCCACCGGCAGGAAGTCGTTCGGCGGGAGCAGCCCGCGCTCCGGGTGCTGCCACCGGACGAGCGCCTCCACGCCGGTGTAGCTGCCGCTGGGGACGTGCAGGACCGGCTGGTGGTGCAGCACCAGCTCGCCGGCCTCGATGGCCCGCTCGAGCTCGACGCCGAGGACCGCGCGGCGCTCGGCGGCGCTGCGCAGCTCGGGGGTGAACAGCCGCAGCCCGCCCCGGCCCGACGCGCGGGCGGCGGACAGGGCCAGGTCGGCGTCGCGCACCAGGCCGGCCGCCCCCGCGTCCACGCCGGCGGCAGCGGTGGCCACGCCGACGCTGACCCCCAGCCGCAGCACGCGGCCGGCGATCGTGAAGGGCTGGTCGGCCAGCGCGGCCTGGCAGCGCTGCGCGACCGTGGCGGCGCAGTCGGCGGGGCAGTCCGGGGAGATCAGGAGGAACTCGTCGTCGCCCAGCCGGCCGACGACGTCGCTGCCCCGGGCGACCCGGCGCAGCCGGGCGGCGACCTGGCGCAGCAGCTCGTCGCCGGCCTCGTGGCCCGACGAGTCGTTGACGTCGCTGAAGCCGTCGACGTCGAGCAGCAGCAGCGACAGCGGCCCCCGCCCGGCGCGCTGCAGCTCCGCGTCGACCACCTGGTGCAGGTGGCTGCGGTTGGGCAGCGTGGTCAGCGGGTCGTGCCGGGCCAGCCAGGCGCTCTCCCGGCTCGCCCGTACCCGCGCCGTGACGTCGGTGTGGGTGACGACGAAGCGGCCGCTGTCGTCGACCGGCGCGCCCTGGAGGTGGTACCAGCGCGTCCCGCCGGGGCAGGCGAGGGCGTAGTCGTACTCGACCCGGTCGGTCTCGCCGCCCAGCAGCTGCGCCAGGCGCCCGGCGAACGCCTGGATCTCCGGGGTGTCGCCCAGCCGCGCCACGATGTCGAGGTAGCGGGTGACCCCGACGGTGGAGTGCAGCCGCGGGTCACCCAGGTCCTCGACGGCGGCGCGCCAGGCGGTGTTGGCGTGGCGGACGACGGAGTCGGAGTCGATCAGCAGCGCCGGGAGCGGAAGGGCGTCCAGCACGGCCGAGGCGGCGTTCCGCGGTGCGGGCACGGAGGCGGCGACGGGCGGCGGCTGCTCCACGCGCTGCTCCTCGCCTCGGTGGGGTCGGTGGGACCCCGGATGCCCGAGTTTCGGCACGGATCCGTCCGTACTTCAGCCGGCCTCCCCCCGAGGGGTGGGCGGCCGCGTCTCGGCCCGCACCCAGGCCAGGTAGTCCGGGCTCCCGCCGACCAGGGGCAGCGCCAGGACGCAGGGGACGTCGTAGGGGTGCACGGCCCTGACGTGCTCGACGATCTCCGGCACCAGAGCCCGCCGGGTGTGCAGCGCCACGCGGGCCTCGGGCTCGTCGTGCACCTCGCCCTCCCACCGGTAGATCGACCGGACGGCGGCCAGCAGATGACCGCAGGCCGCCAGCCGCCGCTCCACCAGGTCCCGGGTGAGCCCGGCCAGCCAGTCGGCGTCCGCCGCGGTGACCACGACCTCGCAGCACTCCTCGTCGTCGTCCATGCCCTCATGGTGCGTGCGACGGCGAGGTGCGGCCGGGCGGTTGCGGGGTAGGGGGCTCCCATGACCGACGACATGACGATCCAGCTGGACGGCGAGGAGTACGTGCTGCGGAAGGAGGGGGCGGGCCTCAAGGTCGGCAGCCGCACCGGCGGGGACGTGACGTGGCTCGACGACGTCGACCCCTCCGTGCTGCCCGAGGAGGCCCGGCAGGCGCTGGACTCCGGCGACACCGGCAACCAGGCGCTGACCACCGCGCTGCGCGGCATCGTCGAGGCCGAGGTGAAGCGCGGCGGCTGACCGCCCGCCCGTCCACACGAACGGCGCCCCGCACCGGCAGGTGCGGGGCGCCGTCGTCGTCAGCGGGGGAACACTCAGCGGGGGAACAGGTAGGGCGCGAGCGGGGGCTCGGCCGGCTGGTCGGGCGCGTTGCCCTCGTCGTCGCCGGCGTAGGCGACCATCGCCGCGAAGTCCTGCACCGCGGTCGCGGGGTCGACACCCGGCTGGAAGGGCTGGGCGCAGACGGTCAGCGGGATCCGCGCCCGGGCCGCCGGGCCGTCGTGCCGGAGGGCGTCGACGACGATCGCGTAGCCGACGGCGTCCGAGCTGCCGATCGTGAAGTGGTCGGCCACGTGCCCGGGGCAGACCTCCTGCAGCGCGATGTTGGCGACGGCGCCGGCTCCGGTGCGCAGGGCCGAGCTGGGCGCCGGCCCGGCGTTGGGCACGACGACCTCGTCGGTCCGGGTGTAGGCCACCGTGTAGTCGATGCCGGCGAAGGTCTCGGCGCCGCTGTTGAGCGCCTGCAGGAAGCGGGACATCGAGGCCTGCTGGTGGAACGAGGGGTTGCAGGGCTCCTGGCAGGTGACGTCGGAGACCACGGTGCCGTGGTTGGAGGGGCTCAGCCCGACCAGGTCGTCGACGAGGTCGCGGGTGTCGGGCCAGAACCGCAGCGCCCACCGGGGCACCATGCCGCCCTGGCTGTAGCCGACCACGTCGACGTCGCGGTGGGCCGCCCGGCTGACGGTGCGCAGCGCGTGCACCACGTACTCCCCCGCGACCTGGATGTCGCCCGTGGCGTCCAGCGGCAGGGTCACCGCGCACCAGCGCCAGCCGAGCCGGTCGAAGGCGCGCTGGTAGTTCCAGCCGAAGTCGACCTCGGGGGTCAGCGTCGTGCCCGGCACGAGCAGGATCGGGTCCCGGGTGAGGCCGGTGAGCGGGCCGTTGCAGCTCAGGCTCGCCCGGAGCTCGGCTGCGGGCACGCCGAGCCGTGGCCCGCGCTGGTCCGGCGGGGCGAACTCGCCGGTGCCGGGTGGTGCCGGGGTGGCCGACGCCGGGGCGACGCCGGTGGCCAGCAGCGCTGCCACGAGCAGGACCAGCAGACGGAACCGGGTCAGGCGCACGCGCTTCCTCCTCACCGGGCGCGCACCGTTGCGCGCCCGCCCGGGTCAACGAGCCGCCCGCCGCCGGGTTGCGCCCCGGCTCGGTGGTCAGCGGGGGGCGAGGTCGGTGACGGCGCGCACCAGCTGCGGCCCGTCCAGGAACACCGCGTCGTTGTGCCCGGCCCCCGGGACCTCGACGAGGGCGTGCAGCCGGCCGGCGGCCTCGGCGACGGCGCGGCTCTGCGCCGGCGGGACGATCGTGTCGGCCGTGCCGAGCAGCACCGTCGTCGGCACCTCCACCCGGGCCACCTGCTCGGCGACGGGGAACCGGTCGCGCAGCAGCAGCCGCACCGGCAGGAACGGGAAGTGCTCGCTGCCCACGGACGCCAGGTCGACGAACGGCGAGCGCAGCACCAGCCCCGCGGGCGGGTGCTCCAGCGCGAGCTCCGTGACCACGGCGCAGCCCAGGCTCTCCCCCAGGAAGACCAGCCGGTCCGGCGGGACGCCGGCGTCCTCGACCAGCCACGCGTGCGCCGCCCGCACGTCGAGGGCCAGGCCCTCCTCGCTCGGGCTGCCGGGGTTGCCGCCGTAGCCGCGGTAGTCGAAGAGCAGGACGGCCAGCCCCTCGGCCGCCAGGGCGCGGGCCAGCAGGGCGCGGTGCTCCCGGTTCCCGCCGTTGCCCGCGGCGAAGAGGACGGCGGGCGCGTCGGACGACGCCCCGGACACGAACCAGGCCCCGAGCCGCAACCCGTCGCCGGTCGTGAGCTGCACGTCCCGGCCACCGGGCAGCACGTCGGCGGCGGCGGGGACCGGCCCGTCGTCGGGGAGGTAGATCAGCCGGCGCTGGAACGCCCACAGCAGGCCCACGAGGACAGCACACACGAGGCCGACCGCCAGCGCCGTCCGGAGCAGCCGCCGCAGCATCCCGCCATGGTCCCGTCGCCCGTGCCGGTACGCCGGAGCGCGGGGCCGGCGGCGCCCGGCCCGCAGGTCGCTGTGGGACGCTCGGGTCTCGGCGGCGGAACCCGGGGGGCGGGGTGCGGGGAGAGACCTTCGGTCCCTACCGGCTCCTGGGACCGCTGGGCCGCGGCGGCATGGGCGAGGTGCACCGGGCCTGGGACACCGAGCACGAACGGGTGGTCGCGCTCAAGCTGCTCGCGCCGCACCTGGCCGCCGACGACGGGTACCGCGCCCGGTTCCAGCGGGAGGCGCGGCTGACCGCGCGGCTGCGCGGGCCGCACGTGGTGCCGATCCACCGCTACGGCGAGATCGACGGCCGGCTCTTCCTCGACATGCGCCTGGTCGAGGGCGAGGACCTGGCCAGCCGGCTGGCCCGCTGGGGACCGCTGCCCGTGGCGACGGCGCTGTCGGTGGTCGGGCAGCTGGCCGAGGCGCTGGACGCCGCGCACGCCGACGGCCTCGTGCACCGCGACATCAAGCCCTCCAACGTGCTGCTGACCGGCCGGCCCGTCGACCCCTTCGTCTACCTCGTCGACTTCGGCATCGCCCGGTCGTCCCAGGACGGCGTCGCCATCACCCAGACCGGGACGGCGATCGGCTCGTACGAGTACATGGCCCCGGAGCGGTTCCTGACCGGGCACGACGTCGACCCGCGGGTGGACGTCTACGCGCTGGCGTGCGTCCTCTACGAGTGCCTGACCGGCATGCGGGCCTTCCCCTGCACCGGTCTGCCCGCCGCATACCACGCGCACCTGCACACCGAGCCCGCGCCGCTGTGGGCCCGGCGGGCGGACGTGCCGCCGGCCGTGGACGGCGTCCTGCGCCGCGCGCTGGCCAAGGACCCGGCCCGGCGCACGCCGACGGCGGGGCAGCTGGTCGCCGAGGCGCGCCGGGCGGTCGCCTCCCCCGCCGCGCCGGTCTCCCGGCCCCTGCCGCAGCGGCCCACCGCCGTCCCGGCGCCGCAGCTCCCCGCCCCGCAGGCCCCCGCCCCGCCGCCCCGCTCCCCCACGCCGCTGCTGCGCCCGGTCCCCCGGGTGGCGGCACCACCGGCCGCGACGGCGCGTCCCGCCGCGGCGCCGTCGGTGTCCCCGGGGCGCGTGGCGTACCGGCCGGCGCCGTTCCCCGGTCCGGGCCCGTACGGCGCCTCGCGGGCCCCCGACGGGCGGGCCCTCCACGGCCCGCCGATGGGCCCGCCGATGGGCCCGGCGCCCGCGCCGGCGCCGGGGAGCTCCGGGGTACCGGCGGCCCGGCCCGGGCGACGGCGTCCCGTCCTGGCGGTGCTGCTGGCCGGTCTGTTCGTCGCGCTCGTCGCGTTCATGGACCGGGCCGACGCCGACCACCCCGCGGGCATCGCGGTCGGCTTCGGGCTGACCGCGCTGGCCAGCGAGGTGCTGCTCGGCCTGACGCTGGGCGTGCGCGACGGACTGGACCGCGCCGGCGGGCTGCCCTGGGTGCTGGGTGCGGTGGCGGTCGGCACGCTGGTGCTGGCCGACCAGGGGTCGGGCGCGATGCTGGCCGCGCCGGCGGCGTTCGCGGGCGCACAGGTCGCCGATCTCGTCGTCTGGCGCCTGGTGCGGCCCGGCCTGGGCTGGCGGGCCGCGCTCGTGGCGTCGAACCTCGTCGGCGCCGTCGCCTTCACGACCGTGCAGGTGGCCGCGGGTGCGACCGGGGAGATGGGCGGCGTGTTCCTGGCCACCGCCGCCACCACCGTCGGGACGTGGATCGTCGCCGAGGTGCTGCGCCCGCTGCTGCCCCGCCGGTGGCGTCACCGCTGAAGAGACACCCGCTTCCCCGACTGCTCGCGAGCTCGCAGCGGGTCCCTGACGCGGGCCGGGCAGAGCCCTACGACGAGTTCTGACGACGCGGCGTCGTCACATCCGTCACATCCACCACTCAAGGCCCACCCGTCGCAGGCCGATGTTCCCGGTGCGGGCACGAGCCCGCCCGACTCCCGGAGCAGCCCGATGCCCAGCCGCCGCGCCCTGCGCCTCCCCGCGCTCCTGCTGGCCGGTGGGGCGGCACTCGGCGGGTGCGCGACGGGGACCTCCGGGCAGGCCGACGTCCCGACGCTCTCCCTGGACTGGAAGACGCTGACCTTCTCGGCCGCCGGGTGCCCCTCCCGCGACGCGTGGATCGCCGACGGCCTGCCGGCGCAGGGCTGGGACGAGGCGGCCGTGGCGACCTCGCGGGCGGACCTCACCGGCGACGGGACCGACGAGGTGGTCGCGGTGGCCGCCTGCGCCAGTGCCGCCTCGGAGCCGGGCCAGGGCGTCGTCGTCTTCGACGTGTCGCGCGGTGAGCCCGCGGCGCTCGGCGTGCTCGGCGAGGGCATCCCCTTCCAGGGCGCGACGGTGACGACCGACGGCGGGAGCCTCACCGTGGCGGGCCCCGCCCCGGCCGGCGACGACCCGACCTGCTGCCCCGACCACTGGGCCTCGCTCACCTACGACTGGACCGGCTCCGTGTTCGTGCTCGCCGACCAGGTGTCGGTGCGCACCACCCGGCCCGTCGTCGCCGGCGACCTCGCCGACGGCCAGCACGTCGGCGTGCTCCGCGCCGTCACCCCCGACACCGTGTACGTCGACCTCGTCGAGTGGTTCGAGGGCGCCGACGCAGCCGCGGCCTGCGCCGCCGACGGGGTGCACGACAACGGCTGGGAGCAGTGCGGCGCCTACCACGCCCGCGACGTCGACGACGAGGTGAGCTCGCTGCCGGTGCGGGCCGGCGCCTCGGCCTCCTACGTCGACATCTGGACCGCCGAGGAGGTCGCCGTCCCGTCGGTGGCCGCGCTCGCCGGCACCTCCGCCGTCTCCGACTCCGCCGACGAGTACTCCTACGTGCGCCTCACCGTGGCCGGCGGCGAGGTCACCGCGGTCGCCGGGATCTACGTGCCCTGAGCCGGGTCCCCGCAACGGACGGACGGCCCGCGGACCGGAGCAGTCCTCGCCTCCCGTTCACCCGCGGGACCACCGGCCTCGCCACGGTGCTCATGCGCCGGCTCTTCGCTGGGGACGTCCTCGTTCCGCAGAGCTGGGAGACCCCGTGCACCTGATCCAGACCACCGTCCGGCGAGCGATCCCCCGCGTCGCGCTGGGCGCTCTCGCCGCCGTCGTCCTCGTCCTCGGCGTCGCGGCACCGGCACAGGCCGCGCCGGCCGCGCCCGACCGGACGGTCCGCGCCATGTCGTACAACATCCACCACGGCCAGGGGGTGGACGACCGCCTCGACCTGGAGCGCATCGCCGCCGAGATCCGTGACTCCGGCGCCGACATCGTCGGGCTCCAGGAGGTCGATCGGCACTGGGGCGAGCGCAGCGAGTTCGTCGACCAGGCCGCCGCGCTGGCCCGGATGCTGCACATGCACGTCGTCTACGGCGCCAACCTGGACCTCGATCCGCTGGACCCGGGAGCCCCGCGCCGGCAGTACGGGACCGCGATCCTGTCCGACGCGCCCATCCACGAGTGGCGGAACACGCTCCTCCCCCGGACCGGCAACCTCGAGCAGCGGGGGCTGCTCGAGGCGCTGGTCACCGTCCGCGGGGTGCCCGTGCGCGTGTTCACCACGCACGTGCAGCACAACAGCATGCAGGAGCGGCTCGCCCAGGTCGCCGCGGTCCGCGAGGTCATCGGCGTCCCGGACGAGTCCGTGGTGCTGACCGGCGACCTGAACGCCCGCCCGGACACCCCCGAGATCGGCGCGATCACCCAGGACCTGGTCGACGCCTGGGCCGAGGTCGGCGTCGGGGACGGCTACACCCTCTCCGCGGAGAACCCCTACGCCCGCATCGACTACGTCATGCACAGCGGTGACGTGGTCGCCCGGGCCGCCGCCGTACTGAGCACCGACGGCTCCGACCACCTGCCGGTGGTCGCCGACCTCGCCCTGCCGGGCGACCGGGTCGGCGCGGGGTCCGCGGTGCGTCCCGGTCGCTGATCCCCCGTCGACCCGGCGGCTCGCCGGGCCGGGCGACAGGCCCGGCGAGCCGCCGGAGATCGGCCGAGGAATCGGCCGGCCGCGGGAATGGGCGCAGCCGCCGGCGCGCTGTAGGGGATACCCCCGCGAGGCCGATCGCCCGGGGCGAATCCCCCTGCGACGCGAGGAGTCCTTGCGCATGTCCATGCTGCTGAAGAGCCGCCGAGGCCTGGTCAAGGCCGGCGTCGGGGCCGGCGTCGTCGTGCTCGGGTTCGTGGCTGTCGGCCAGATCGCCGACTGGGACATGCCCTTCGGCGAGGAGACGGTCGACCGCAGCACCACCCCGCTGCTGGTCTCCCTCGCCGACCTCGACGAGTACCACGCCGCCACCGGCAACTTCCAGGTCGTCGTGGACGTCGAGTCGGACACCCGGTGGGTGCCGTCGGTGATCAGCGGCGAGCGCGTGCAGTTCCTCGCCACCGGCACGGTGGACGCCTACGTCGACTTCGCCTCCCTCGGCCCCAAGTCGGTGGAGCTGTCGGAGGACGGATCGGCGGCGACCATCACGCTGCCCGCTCCGCAGCTGAGCGAGGCCCGCATCGACCCGGACGAGAGCCGGGTGCTCGACCGCGACCGTGGCCTGGTCGACCGCATCGGTGACGCCCTCGGCGACGGCGGGGACGGCGACAGCGAGCTCTACTCGCTGGCCGAGCAGCGCCTCGAGGACGCCGCCGACGACAGCGACCTGCTCGAGCGTGCCGAGGACGGCACCCGCGACATGCTCACCGCGCTGGCGGGATCCCTCGGCGTCGAGGACGTCACCGTCGAGTTCGAGGACCCGGCCGCCGCGAGCTGACCACCCGCTCCACCCGCTGTACCCGACGGCCCGCTCCGACCTCCGGAGCGGGCCGTCGGCGTGCAGCGCCGCTCGTGCTTCATAACGATTTGGTAACGCATCGTCACAAGCTCTGAGTCACGAGGTAGTTACGGAGCGCAGGCTGGTCTGGTCGGCCCAGCGTCCGGACCACGGGGTCCGCGTCCGGCGCCCGGCTTCCTGGGAGCTCTGCCACGTGAGTTCTGCACTGTCGTCCCGTCGGGCGGCCGCCGTCGCGGCCGCCGCCGCCATCGGCCTGTCCGCCGTGCTGTCCCTGCCGGGCGTCGCCGCAGCCGCTCCGGCGTGGGACTTCGAGATCACCGCGAGCGAGAACACACTCCTGCCCGTCCCGGACACCGCCTGCGGGGCGAACTGGGAGCTCACCGGCGCGGCGGGCGGCGACTCGGCGTCGTCCAGCGGCGGCCTCGGCGCCCTCGTCACGGCCACCACGAACGTGCCGACCGGTCACGAGGTGCTCGTGCAGCCGGGGCAGCGCGGCGCCGACAGCGACGCCGGCGGCACGGGCGGGGGCAGCGGCGCCGAGTCCTCCGGCGGCGCGGGCGGCGCCGGGGCCGGCGGTGGGGGTGGCGTCTCCGTCGTCCGCAACGGCAACACGCCGCCCATGGACGTCCTCGTGGCGGCGGGTGGCGGTGGCGGAGCCGGCAGCCAGGCCGCCGGCGGCGCCGCCGGATCGGCCGGAGGCACCTGGACGGCCGTGGGCGGCGACTACACCGGTGGCGCGCCCGGCACGACCGACGGACCTGGCGCCGGCGGAACGATGCCGGCCGGAGGCACCGGGACCCCCGGCGCCGCGGGGGCCGGACAGGACGCCGTCGCCGGGCCCGTCGGGGCCGGAGGCGGTGGCGGCGGCGGTCGCGGCAACAACGGCGGCAGCCACGCGGGCGGGTCCGGGAGCTCCGACGGGACCGACGGCAGTGGGGGCGGCGGAGGCGGCTCGTGGGCGGCCGCCTCGCCCGGCGGGACCACCGTGACCACCGCCGCGGACCCGGACGGCTCCGTGCGCGGGACCTGGGTGCGGTGCGTCGCTCCGCGCTGGTCCGGCTTCTTCGGCGGAGCGACGGCGGGTGACGGCCGGCTGAGCGTCGAGTTCGTCGCCGTCACCCTCCAGTTCGTCGACCCGACGGCAGCCGTGGCGAACGGCTGGGAGATCAGCGTCGACGACGGTGAGACGTGGGAGGCAGCGACGACGTACCCGGCCGGACGCCTGCCCGGCGCGGGTCCGGGGTTCTCACGGTTGGGCGTCACGGTCACCGGGCTGGAGAACGGGACGACCTATGCGGTGCGGGTCCGCGCGACCAGCACGGTCGGGACGGGCGAGGAGTCGCCGACGCTGTCCCTGACGCCGCAGGCCCCGGAGGCCGCGCCCCCGACGACCCCGGTCGTGGCAGCGCCGACGAACCCGATCTCGACGCCGCCGGCCGCCACGCCGTCGGGCGTGACCGCCCCGGCGACGGTGCCCCCGGCCGACGGTCCGCTGACCGTGCCCGGCTCGACGGTGAGCCCCGGCGGGCGGATCACGCTGTCGGGCACCGGCTTCCTGCCCGGCTCGACCGTCGACCTGTACGTGTACTCGGCGCCCACCAAGGTGGGCACGGCGACGGCCGACGCGAACGGCGCCTTCTCGGCCACGGTGACCCTTCCCGAGGGTCTGGCCGCCGGCACCCACCACCTGGTCGCCGCCGGCGTCGACGCCTCGGGGAACCCGAGGTACCTCGTCTCCGCGGTGTCCGTCGCCGCCGCGAGCAGCGGCGGATCGGGCCTGGCCTACACCGGCGCGGAGCCGCTCCCGCTGCTGGCCGGCGCCGGGGTGCTGCTCCTCGCCGGTACCGCGCTGGTCATCGTCGGGCGGCGCCGCCGCACGGCCTGACCGGCAGGCTCAGCCGCCGGCGAGCTCCAGGGCCGCCGACGGCCACCACTGCCCCGCGGGGGGCGCGCCCCGGCACTCTCCGTCGGAGTCACCGGGCTGCTTGATCCACAGCAGCGCGTCCACGCCCGGCAGACCGGGCGACGTCGTCGGCGCCTCGCCCAGGCTCCGGCCCGGCGGGTTGCACCAGTGGTCGGCGTCGTCGTCCGGCGGCGGACCGGCCCCGTTGCGGCTGGTGTCGACGACGAAGCCGAGGTCGGGGACGCCGGCCTGCGCGAAGTGCTCCGTCAGCGTGGTGCCGTAGGCGACGCTGGCCTCCGTCGTCTGGAAGTTCGAGACGTTGACGGCGAAGCCCTCGGCGGCGGCGATCCCGCTGCGGCTCAGCGCATCGGCCATCGCGTGCGGGTCGGTGACCCAGCCGGAGTTGCCGGCGTCGAGGTAGACGCGGGCCCCTGGCTGCCGGTCGAGGATCTGCACGGCCTGGTCGAGTGCCTCGAATCGCTCCGCCGGGTCGACCCCCTCGCAGCCGTCCTGGACCACCTGCGCGACGGCGTCGGGCTCGAGGACAACCAGGGCCGGCCGGTCCCCGAGCCCGGCGGCGAAGCTGCCGATCCAGCTGAGGTACGCGTCGACGTCCGCCGCGCCACCCGAGGAGTACAGACCGCAGTCCCGCCCCGGCACGTTGTACGCCACGAACACCGGCAGCTGGCCGGCCTCCTCCGCGGCCCGGGAGAGCCGCTCGGCCTGCACGAACGGGTCGGCCGGGTCGGCGAACCAGGTGGCGGTGGGCTGCTCGGCCAGGGGCGCGAGCGCCGCGGCCTCCTCGGTCCGCCCCTGGTCCTGCGCCGCGCGGACGGCGACCGGACCGTGGCCCTCCGGGTTGAGCCAGAGCTCCCCGGCTCCCGAGCTGCCCGGGTCCGCCGCGGACGAGCCCGCCGACGACGACGGAGCCGTCGGCCCGGCCTCGGAGCCGCCGCACGCGACGAGGCCCAGTGCCGCCGCGGCGACCAGTGCGCCGGCCCGGCCGGTGGTCCGCCTCATGCGACGTGCACCCACTCGGCGGGCGAGGGCACGCCCGCCGCGTCGACGACGACCAGCATGTACCAGCCCGACGGGGCCAGGCCCTCTTCCACGGGGACGGCGAGCTCGGTGGTGCCGCCTGCGGACGCCGTGACCTCCAGCGCGACGGAGCGCTGCTCGGTGTCGGTCTGGTGGGTGACCGCGCTGGGGCGCAGCAGCCGGGCCTCGGCGACCTCGCCCTCGGTGGTGACGGGGAACGCCTCGCCCCGGACGAGCTCCGTGGGAGCCTCGGTGATCTCGGGACGGTCGCCGGCGAAGAGGTACGGCGGCGAGTAGATCTCGATCCGCGTGTCGAAGGTGCCGGTCCGCGTCTCCTCGGCGTCGGCGTAGAGCGGGTCCGACCCCATGGTCATGACCCGGCCGTCGGGGAGGAGCAGCGCCGTCGCGTGGTAGTTCCGCCCGATCATGTTGCGGGCGGCCTCGCGCAGCTCGCCGGTCTCCGGGTCGTAGATCGTCGTCAGGTGCAGGTCGCTCTCCTCGTTCCCGCGGTAGTCCACGGAGCCGCCGGTGAGCAGGGTCGTGTCGTCGGGCAGCGTGACGGCGTTGAGGTACCGGACCGGGCTCGGGTAGTCCGGCGCCGGCTCGTACCGGGGCGCCGACTCGTCGAGGTCCACCACGTTGAACCGGGCGGTCGACTCGGGGCTGTCCCCGACCAGTCCGCCGCCGATGATGCCGACGCGCTGGTCCTGCACCGGGGCGAGGAAGAACGAGGAGCTCGTCTCGTTGTGCTCGGCGTCCTCGAGCCCGGGGACGACCTGCCAGGAGTTGTCGGTCAGGTCCCAGATGCCGGGCTGGCGCCCCTCGTCGGCCGGGCCGTAGCCGGTGTTGGAGCCGCTGTAGAACACGTGCTCGCCGTCTGCCAGCCGGAACAGCGCCGGATAGGTCGGGAAGTACCGGAAGAGGTCCGGCTGGTCGGTCCAGGTTCGGGTGGCCGGGTGGTAGATCTCGTTGTCGCCCGGGAGCACCCGTCCGTACTCGTCGAGTCCGGACACGGCCAGCACCCGGCCGGCGTCCAGCCCGATGAGGGTCGGGTACCAGCGGGCCTCGTCCAGCCGGCCGGTGGGCCGGTAGGTCTCGGTGGCGACGTCGAATTCGTACGAGGCGTCCAGGCCCTGGTAGTTCTGCTTGTCCTTGGTGATGGCGCCACCGGCGGCCTGCACCAAGCCCTCGTAGGACGTCGGGAGGCCGGCCACCTCGAACGTCCGCTCCCCCTCCATCTCGTACTCGTCCCCGGTGCCCTCGGCCTCCACCCACACCTCGCCGGCGCCGCCCATCGGCGTGCCGTCGGGCATCACGTGCCCGGCGGGCAGCATGACCTCCTCGGTGGACCTGTAGACGAGCCCGTCGGCGGTGAACTCAGTGCCCACCGGCAGGGTGAGCTGGACATCGCGCTCGTTGGTGAGGGAGAGGACGCCGGCGGCGCGGTCGACCTGCTCCTCCAGCCGCTCGTACTCGCGGGTGCCTCCGGCGATGAGCAGGTTGCCGTTGGGCAGATAGGCGTGCCCGCCGCAGAAGAGGTCCTCGGGGGTGGGCACCTCCTTGGTGTCGCCCGTCGCCGGGTCCCACACGACCGTCCGAAAGGTGCCCGCCTCGAACCGCTCGGAGTTGTTCCCCGAGCCGGCGATGAGCAGGACCTTCCCGGTCGACAGCAGCGCCGCGTGGATCGCAGAGAGCCGGTACTCCTCCGGGAGCTCGACGGTCTCCCAGTAGCCGTGCTCGGCCTGGTAGCCGTCCGAGTTGCGCTGGAAGTCGTAGACGACGCGGTCGGCGACGTCGACGACCACCGGGCCGTTGGCCGCGATCACGCCCGTGGCGGCGGCGGTCACCAGAGCGGCGTTGCGCAGCCGCCGCAGCGGGGTGGCCCTGCGGCGGATCACCGGGAGCTCCGGTCCGCGGCACCGACGAGAGGCGCCGGGGCGACGGCGTCGGCGGGCTCCATGGGCGGCAGTTCCTGGACGATGTTGCCCTCGATCCGGAAGGTCGGTGCAGGTGCGCTGGGCGCAGGTGCGATGGGTGCGGCGGGTGCCGGTGCCGGCACGGCGGCGGGACGGCGGGAGGTGAGCGTCGTCCCCAGCCAGCAGGCGACGGGGACCAGGCAGATGAGCGCGCTGAGCACCGCCCAGGTGTGGACGGCCGGGGTCACGTGGCCCAGCGGGACGGACGCGACGATCACGGCGACGAGGCCGAGGCCCCAGGTGAGGTGCCGTTTGAAGACGGCGAGGTGGTCGCCGGAGACCGCGCCCTTGCGGGTGACGACGAAGGCCGGCTCCTTGCGGCGCAGGGCCTGCACCAGCGCCTGGACGTAGACCGGGGCCGACATCGCCGACATCGCCATGCCGGCGACTCCGGAGGAGCCCTCCTGCTCGTGCGGGCTGACGTTGTGCTTGCGGTTCCAGAAGTAGACGCCCAGGTGCAGCACGGCGGAGTTGACGTAGAGCATCAGCCACAGCTGCGCGGTGACCACGAGGCCGCCGACGCCGGTGAGCATGAAGGCGGTCAGGTTCAGCGCGCCCAGCACCCAGCTGATCGCCGCGGACGGGTAGTAGGCCAGCAGCATCGCGTAGTGCGCCCGGCCCGACCAGGAGAGCTTCGGGGAGAACTGCCGGAACTGCCGGAGGATCGTCTGGTCCGCACCGCAGGCCCACCGATGCTGCTGGGTGAAGAAGTCCCGCCAGGTGCCGGGGCCCTCGCCGACGGCCAGCACGTCGGGCGTGTAGACGGACTTCCAGCGGGCGCCGGTCTCCGGGTTGCGCGAGGCGTGCCAGGCGATGCTGGTCGCGGCGTCCTCGGTGATCGAGTCCTGCAGCCCGCCGATGGCACGCAGAGCGTCGATGCGGACGGCGTTGTTGGTGCCGACGAACATCGCCGACGCGAGCCGGTTGCCCGCCCGCTGCAGCACGCTGTGGAACATGTACTGCTGCGACTCTGCGCCGCGGGTGACGACGTTGTCGTAGTTGCCGTAGACCTGCGGGCCGACGACGAAGGCGACGTCGGGGTCGCGGAAGTAGCCGACCAGCCGCTCCACCATGTTCTCCAGCGGCACGTGGTCGGTGTCGACGGAGACCCAGAAGTCGTAGCCGTCGCCGTGCGCGTCGAGCCAGGAGTTGTAGTTGCCGTGCTTGGTGCGCGCCTTGAACGAGCCGCTCGGCTGGTTCCACTTCTCGATGCCGGAGCGGCTGAAGTGGTGCACGCCGAGCTCGGCGCACATCGCGCGCACGGCGGCGTCGTCGCCCTCGTCGAGGAGCCAGATGTCGAGCTGCCCGTCGTACCGCAGGCGGCGGGCCGCCTCGAGGGTGGCGCGGGCCAGCGACAGCGGCTCCTTGCTGGGCACGATGCTGGTGAGGAAGGCGACCCGCCGGCCGGTCACCGGCGTCACGGGGACCGGGTCGCGCGCGTTGAGGGTGGCCAGCGCCAGCGTGATCACGTTGACCATCTGCAGGACGCCGATGACGGCGACGCTGCCGAGCAGCACGACCGCCAGCGGGGAGCGCCAGCCGCCGACGTACTCGGGGTGGTGCGAGGGCAGCAGCAGCCAGACGAGGAAGACGAGCTCGAACGTGAACGCGCCGAGCACGAGGAACCAGGCGCGGACGCGTGCCCAGCCGCTGCTGACCGGCCGGAACCGGACGCGGCCGTCGGCCGGGGGCTCCTGGAGCGGGCCGGCGAGCTCGCTGAACTCCGCGTACGGGTAGGTGGCGACCTCAGGCACGCCGGGACGTGACCGAGCGGCTGCCTCCATCCCGATCGGACGTGGACATGCCGGAGAGGGGTGCACGAGGCACAGGGCGCTCCTGTCAGGTGTGGGGATCCCCGTCAGGGCGTCGGTGCCAGGAGGATGTCGGTCGGGACGCGGCAGCTGCTCCACCGCACGGACGTCGCCGTCCGTTCGGTTGCACGTTACGTAACTGTCAGCATCCCCGCGCCGGAAGTGACGTTGTCGACACGGGGTTTGCCCACCGCTGGAAACCGCCAGTGCAGGCGCGCGGAACGGTGGACCCGCTGGTCAGGACGTCGACGCTGCCGGAGGTTGGTCGTTGCTCCTCCGACGGGGCCTCCACCGCGGCCGGAGCCGTCATCACGCTCCGCACACACATGATGCCGAAGAGGCCGGTCCAGCTCCGTGCGTCGAGCGGTCCCCCAGCGACCTGGAGGTCCTGTGCCCCTGTGTCTCCCCGTCCCCGGCACCCCAACCGTCGGCGACCTGGGTCGACAGGAGGGGGAGATCCACACGTCCCTCCCAGGCGGTCGCGCGCAGGACCTCCAGTGCGGATTCCTCACGTGGACCCCCGACCGGCAGTGCCAACGTCCTCGCCGTCTGCGATCCGCGCTTGGCAGTTGGCACTCCTGATCCATCGCCACCGGCTCCGCGAACTCCAGGTCGACGAGCTCCACTCACGAGCCGTCACGATCACCGGAACGGCTGACACCCTGGCGAGCGCAATCGCGCCTCCGCACCGGGTCTGCCGTGGTGCCTCCCTCTTACTGGGGCGCCCGACGTGACCTCCGCTCCTACCGTCCGCTGCGTGACCCCCGTGCCCGGACCAGCCGCGTCCGTACCCCCGCAGGCGACCGCAGCCCAGCCGCTGGTGGCGCCGAGCGGTCCCCCGATCGACGTCGCCCTGCGACCGCTGGACGGCGATGTCATGGACGAGGTCGCCTTCCGCCGCTTCATCGCTCGGCACTCCGCCGCCACCACGCTCAGTGCCCAGCGCACCGAGTTCTCCATGCGGTCGATGCGCCTGTACGTCTGGTGGTGGTTCTGGCTGACGATCATCGGCGCCGTCATCGGCGGGATCCTGCTCGGCACCTCGATCGCCGAGGCGGACGAGCTCCACCGCTACTGACCTGCGGACGGTCGTGCTCTGCGTGCCTGAGTACCCAGAGCACGAGCGTCGCGAGGAGGACCTCCCCCGGCCGGGTCGCGGCGCCGGCGGGCTCAGCGCCACCAGGCAGCCGAGGCAGCGACGCATCGCACCAGCCGGCGGTCACCTGTCGACGTAGCGGTCGCGTTCGACGGTGAACTGGCCGGTGGCGGTGTTGGCGTCGATGAACTCCGGCAGCAGCGGGATCCGCACGGTCACCGTGACACAGACGAGGAACTCCTCCCCCGGCGCGAGCGTCGGGGTGTAGCCGCCCGCGGCGTCGCAGCCCGACCCCGCCGGGGCGTAGGCCAGCCGCACGTCCGTGGCGTCGACCGACTGGTCGGCCACCGCCAGCTCCACGGCCCGCTCGGCCCGCGCCTGACCGGTGACGACGTCCGGCGCGGTGCCCAGCGCCCGCCCCGCCTCCCGCGCGGCCGCCGTCGCCGCGAACACCCCGCGCTGCACCGAGGAGAACCCCGCCACCAGGTAGACCAGCGGCACGAACACCACCAGCGCGACGAACACGAACTCCACCAGCGACGACCCCCGCTCCCCGCCCCCGGAGACACGGAGCCGGGCACGCACCCAGCTCAGGAGCGCGCTCACGTGCCCTCCCGCACCGCTCGTCCGGTCACGTCGACCGGCAGCAGGTCACCGAGCCCCGCGAGCAGCGTCGGCACGGCACCGGTGCAGCGCACGACCACCAGCGTCAGGCCGGTGTCGTCGACCTGCTCGGTGGACTCGCAGGACAGCCCGGCCGCCGTCCCCTCCGACGTCGCCGCCGCGACGATCTCTGCCGTCCGCTCGCCACCGGCCGACACCGCGACGTCGGCGTTCGCCGCGTACCGGGCACCCTCCTGCGCGCTCGCCGTCACCACGTTGCGCACGTGCACGTAGACCGCGACCTGCAACACCGCGAGCAGCAGCACCACGATCAGCACCGAGATCAGCACGAACTCGACGACGGCGCTCCCGCGCTCACCATCGTCCTTCGGCCCCTCTGCAGGGTCCCGCCGCGAGCATGCGAGCGGTGGGGGGCAGAGGGGTCCTTCGTCAGCCACCGCTCGTGACGGAGTCCAGCGCGTTCTGCACCGCGGCCACTATCGCCTCGCGGAACGGGATGAGGATCGCCAGCACCAGCGCCGCCGTCATCACGGTGATCATCACCCAACCAGGGACGTCGCCCCGCTCGGGATCGTCCCCGCGCACCCGGGCGGCCAGGGCCGCCCACGCGGCCAGGAACAGGGTCATGAGACGCACGCGCGTCCTCCTCGGTCGGTCGCCGCGCTCATGACGCCAGCGAGACGATGCTGATCAGGCCCGGGAACAGGGCGAACAGGACGGTCACCGGCAGCACGAGGAACACGACCGGGACCATCATCGCGATCTCCTTGCGGCCACCGGCCTCGAGCAGCCGGCGCTTGCCCGCCTCGCGGACGTCGGCCGCCTGGGCGCGGAGCACCTCCGCCAGCGGGGTGCCGCGCTCGATGGCGACGAGCAGCCCGTCGACGAACCGCGCGAGCGGGTCCAGGGAGGTGCGGTCGGCGACCTGCTGCAGCGCCTCGGTGAGCGGCACCCCGGCTCGAGCACGGCCCAGCGCGCCGCCCAGCTCGCGAGCCAGCTCCCCGCCGGACAGGCGGGTGACCCGGTCGATCGCGGCCGCCGGACCCTCTCCCGCCGTCACGGCCAGCGCCAGCAGCTCCGCGACCACGGGGAACTCGGCCAGCAGCAGCTCCTCCCGCCGGCGCACCTGCTGGGTCAGCCACCAGTCCCGGCCGAGCAGCCCGCCGACCAGCCCCGCGACGCACAGCAGCACGACCGACAGCACGTTGACCTCGCCGGCCGCGACCGTGCCCAGGACGGCCACGCCCGCGGCGCCGAGCAGTCCCAGGCCGCCCCACAGGACCTGCTCGACCCGGAAGTCCTCGACCGTCAGCTCCGACGCCAGCGCGTCCAGCCGACGGCGGACCGCCGCCCGCCCGCCCAGTGCGCGGTCCAGCAGCCGGGCGCCGTCGGTGACCACGGGCCCGAACACCCGGTGGGCGGCGCTCAGCAGCCCGGGCTCGGTTGCCGTCCCGAGCAGGCGGGACGGCGGCGGGGTGTCGTGCAGGTAGGGAGCGAGCCGGTCCACCAGCCGCACGGAGCGGAACGGCGGCGCGTACGTGATCACGAGCAGGACGCCCGTCGCCGCGGCCAGCCCGAGCAGCATGCCCGCCAGGGAGCCGCTCACTGCAGCACCCGCACGTCCTGGGGCAGCCGCCCGATCCGCAGCATCAGGCGGTAGGCCACCAGGCATACCCCGCCGCCACCGATCAGCAGCGCCGTGCCCGCCGCGGAGTCGTAGGCGGCCAGCGTGGTCGACTGGGTCGCGAGGAGCAGCAGCACGACCCAGGGCGCGGCGACCGCCAGCCGGGCGGCCTGCACGACCCACCCCTGCCGGGTCTCCAGCTCGGCGCGGGCGCGGGCGTCCTCTCGCAGGAAGGTGGCCAGCGTCCGCAGCACCCGTCCGAGGTCGCTGCCGCCCACCTCGCGCGCCACCCGCAGGGTCTCGACGATGCGGTCGGCGACGGGGTCGGCGAGGTCGTCCTTGAGCCGGTCGAGGCTGTCGCCGAACCGGCCGCTGCTGCGGTACTCGGCGGCGAACCGCGCGAACGGCGGACGCACGACCTCCGGGCCGCGGACCGACAGCGCGGCCAGTGCCTCCGGCAGCGACAGCCCCGCGCGGACGGCGGAGGCGAGGTTGTCGACCACCTCGGGCCACACCTCGCGGAGGTCGGCGCGCCGGCGGACCGCCAGCCGGCGCACCTGCACCGCCGGCAGCGCGAACCCGAAGACGGCGAAGGCCAGGCTGACCGTGACCGTGCCGGTGGTCAGCAGGACGACGACCAGGACGAGCAGGCCCAGACCGACCTGGAGGGCGAGCAGCTGCGCGGCGTTGATCCCGGTGAGTCCGGCGGCCGCGAGCTGCTGCTGCCGCCGTCCGGTCCGCCGCGGACCGCGCGTCCGGCGCGGCGCCCGCGGGCCGCTCCGCCAGACGAGCAGCAGGCCGACGCCGAGCAGCAGCCCGAGCAGCGCCCCCGTCACCGGGCCCACCGCCCGGAGTCGTCGAGGAGGACGGCGAGGTCGAAGCCCGCGGCGGCGAAGCGCTCGGCGTGCGGCGGATGACCGCCGGCCCGCACGAGCCGGCCGTCGCGCGAGGTGAAGACGTCGGCCAGCTCGACGACGCCGTCCTCGACCCTGCCCGGCACCGCGACGATCTCCCGCACCCGCCGCCGGCCGTCCGCGTCGGTGCCCACGTGCACGACCAGGTCGACGCTGGCCGCCACCGTGGGGACGACGAACGCGTGGCCGATGTTCTCGCCCGCCAGCAGCGGCAGGGTGCACATCTTCGTCACGGCCTCGCGGGCCCCGTTGGCGTGCAGCGTGCACATGCCCGGGAGACCCGAGTTCAGCGCGATCAGCAGGTCCAGGCACTCCTCCTGGCGGACCTCGCCGACGACGATGCGCGAGGGCCGCATCCGCAGCGCCTCCTTGACCAGCCGTCGCAGCGGGATCTCGCCGGCACCCTCGAGGTTGGGCTGGCGGGTCTGCATCGACACGACGTCGGGGAGGGGCACGCGGAGCTCGAACACCTCCTCCGCGGTGATCACCCGCTCGCGGGCGGGGATCGCGGCGCACAGGCAGTTGAGCAGCGTGGTCTTCCCGGCCTGGGTGCCGCCGGACACGAGGATGTTGAGCCCGGCCGCGACCGCGGCCTCGAGGAACCGGGCGGCGTGCGCGGTCAGCGTGCCCAGCGCGACCAGCTCGTCGAGCGAGTGCGCCTGCAGCACGAACTTGCGGACGTTCACGGCCATGTGGCGCCGGGTGATGTCCGGGATCACCACGTGCAGACGGGATCCGTCGGGGAGCATCGCGTCGACGAACGGCGTCGACATGTCCAGCCGCCGGCCCGAGGTGCGCAGCATCCGCTCGACCAGGTCCGCCAGCTCACCGGCGCCCAGGATCGTCGTCGTCAGCTCGCTGCGGCCGCGACGGGCGATGAACACCCGGCCCGGCTCGTTGACCCAGATCTCCTCGACCTCCGGGTCGTCCAGGTACCGCTGCAGCGGGCCGAACCCGGCCACCCGATCCAGCACGTCGCGGACCACCGACTCCGGGTCACCGATCGGCGGCAGCGCCGAGGTCAGCGACCGCTCGGAGTACTCGGCGACGACGTCCCGCACCAGCGTGCGCACCGGCACCGGATCGACCAGCGGGTCCAGCCCCCGCCGTCGGATGAGCTCACGCACCTCGCCGTCGACGACCTCGAGCGCGCTGATCGCAGTCGGCACGCCCACCCCCGTCGAGCACTCCCCGTTCCGGAACGCCGGGACTGTAGGAGGACCGACAGGCTCCGCGCGCGGCTCGCAGGCGGACCTGTGGACAGCTCACGCTCACGCGCCGCGACGACCACCGGAACGGGTGACGCCCGCGCGGGTGCATACGCCGCTGCAGCGCGGGCGTTGCACCACGGATGGTCGTGCTCTGAGTACGGGTGTACGCAGAGCACGACCATCCGGAGACCCCGTCCGGCGCGGTCTCCAGGCCCGGCGTGTGCGCCGACGCTGCGATCCAGGGGCGGAACAGCGGCGTGGGCGCACACGCTCAGGCGAGACCCGTCAGCCGGGGTCAGGCGTGCTGCGGCTCCCGGGCTCCGGAGGGGACGACGGCGGCGCGCGGCTCGTCGCTGCGTGCACCCAGCGGGCCGGTCGCGGCGGTCACCCGGCGCGACCCGCGGACCGACGCGAACGCCGCCTCGAAGCCCACCGACGCGTCCGGGTCGAGGCGCGGGTCGGTTGCCACGCCCTTGTCCCCGCCGCTGCGGATGAACCAGAAGTCCGTCTGCACGCGCTCCGGCGTCACGTCGAGGACGGCGAACCCGTGGCCGATCCCGTCCAGGTACCGCACCCACGGGTTGACGGCCTGGCCCGCGGCGATCGCCCCCGTGGCGGCCTCCACCGACCCGAGGGTCTCCTTGAACCCGTCGCTGGTGACCGAGGGGCAGACGAACTCCACGCCCACGCTGTTGCTGTCGGCCGGGTAGGCGGCGAGGTCCAGCGGCAGGTCGTTGGCCCACGAGGAGTGGATGTCCCCGGTCAGCACCACCGGGTCGGCGTGCCGGCTGCCGGCCATCGCCTCCAGCAGGGTGCGCTGGTCGGCCTGGTAGCCGTCCCACTGGTCGGTGCTGAACACCGTGCCTGGGACGAACGGCGAGATCACCCGGGCGAACACCGTCTGGTTGCCCACCAGGTGCCAGGCCGTCCGGGAGGACGTGAGTCCGCTCGTGAGCCACGCCAGCTGCTCCGGCTCGGGCAGGTGGCGGGCCGGGTCGGCCAGCGCGGGGTTGGGCGCGCCGCCGACGGCGGCCGGCACCTGCTGGCTGCGGTTCTGCCTCGTCTCGATGACCGACAGCTCGGCCAGGTCGCCGAACCGGAAGCGGCGGAAGAACTGGGTGCCCTGGTGCGGCTCCGGCTGCCAGCAGTCCGGCTCGCGGATCGGCATCCACTCGAAGTAGGCCTGGTAGGCCGCCGCCCGGCGGGCGAGGTACTCCCCCTCGGCACGGATGCCGGGCGGCGAGCCGGGCGCCGTGTAGTCGGTTGCCGGGTCGTCCTGGGTCTCGTGGTTCTCCGCGCCGGTGGCGTAGCTGTCGTTGGTGACCTCGTGGTCGTCGAGGATCACGATCCACGGGAATCGCCGGTGCGCCGCCTGCAGGTCCGGGTCGGTCTTGTAGAGGGCGTGCCGCACCCGGTAGTCCGCGAGGGACAGCACCTCCACGGGGGGCTGGTGGTCGCGGACCCCGACCAGCTCACGCGGGCCGTACCGGTCGCCCGAACCGGGGACGCCGGCCTCCGCCGGGTCGTTGCCGTACTCGTACAGGTAGTCGCCCAGGTGCAGGACGACGTCGAGGTCCTCGCGCGCCGCGATCCCGCGGTAGGCGGTGAAGTAACCGCCGGTGTAGTTGCTGCAGGAGGCGAACGCCAGCCGCAGCGCGTGCGTCGTCCCCGGCTCGTCGGGGGCGGTCTGGGTGCGGCCGACCGGCGACGTCGCCCCGCAGGTCCGGAACCGGTAGGAGTACCGCGTGTAGGGCGCCAGGTCCCCCACGACGACCTTCACCGTGTGGTCGCAGGACGCATCGGTGCGGACCCGGCCGCAGGCGACGACCTGCGTGAACTCCTCGTCGGCGGCGATCTCCCAGTCCACGTCCACCGCCGGCCCGCAGCCGCTGCCCGGGGTGGCGTCCGGCGTCGGCGTGACCCGGGTCCACAGCAGCACCTCGGTGCCGGTCGGGTCGCCGCTGGCCACGCCGAAGGCGAAGACGTCGGACCGGGCGGCCTCGTCCACCGTCGCCCGGGCAGCCCGAGGGGTCAGGCCGCCGAACAGGGCCACCGTCGCGGCGGCGAGGCCGCCCTGCAGGACGGTGCGCCGCGCGAACACTGCGGGTGGGGACGCCGGTGTCGACATGTCGAGCACTGTGGGGGCACGGACCGAGCGCGGGGAGACCTGCGGGTGAACAGCGCCGGGCGACCCCGTGTCGCGCACCGCACCGGAGCCGACCCACCCCGCAGCGTGTGCGCCGACGCGGCAGTTCCGGAGCGGAACCGCGGCGTCGGCGCACACGCTCGGGTCAGCCGACCGCGGCCGGCTCGCGCTCCTCCACCCGCGCCGCGGGCACCGGCCCCTCGACGGTCAGGTGCGGCAGCGCCCGGTCCAGCCGGCGCGGCAGCCACCAGTTCGCCGTGCCGAGCAGCTCCATCGTCGCCGGCACCAGCACCATCCGGACCACCGTCGCGTCGATCAGCACCGCCGCCGCGAGGCCGAAGCCGAACAGCTGCAGCTCCCGCGCCGACCCGAGCACGAAGCTGCCGAAGACGCACACCATGATCGCCGCGGCGGCCGTGATCACCTGCGCCGTCCGCGCCAGCCCCACCGCGACCGCCGACGCGTTGTCGCCGGTCCGGTCGTACTCCTCGCGGATCCGCGAGAGCAGGAACACCTCGTAGTCCATCGACAGCCCGAACACGATCGCGATCAGCATCATCGGCACCCACGCCTCGATCGGCCCGACACCCTCGATGCCGAACAGGTCGGTCGCCCAGCCCCACTGGAACACCGCCACCAGCGCGCCGAACGCCGCCCCGATCGACAGCACGTTCACCACCACCGCCTTGAGCGCCACGAGCAGCCCGCGGAAGACGACGGTCAGCAGCAGGAACGACACCGCCAGCACGACGCCGAGGAAGATCGGCAGGCGCTGTCCGGTGTAGTCGGCGAAGTCCACCGCCGCGGGCTGCGCCCCGCCGATCGCCACCTCGGCGTCGGAGCCGCTCACCACCTCCGGCACGACGTCGTCGCGCAGGCGGTGCACCAGGTCGGTGGTCGCCTCGTCCCGCGGCGCCGAGGTCGGCACCACCTGGAGGACGGCGGTGCCGCCGTCCTCGGCGACCGTCGGCGGGCTCACCGACGCCACCCCCGGGTCCGCGGCTATCGCGTCGGCCACGTCCCCGGCGACCGCCGCCGCCCCGGACGGCGCCGAGACCGCGACCACGAACGGGCCGTTCACCCCCGGCCCGAAGCCCTCGGCGACCAGGTCGTAGGCCTGCCGCGCCGAGCTCTCCTCGGGCATCGTGCCGGCGTCGCTGAAGCCCAGCCGCAGGTCGAACACCGGGATCGCGAGCACCACCAGCACGCCGAGGGAGGCGAGCAGCCACACGACCGGACGGCGCTGCACCGCCCGCGCCCACCGCTGCGCGCCCGCGCCCGACCCGTCGCTCCCCCGGCGCATCCGGGCACGCTGCAGCCGCGGCCCGACGATGCCCAGCAGCGCCGGCAGCAGGGTGACCGCGGCGAGCATCGTCATCAGCACCGAGGCCGAGATGCCGATCGCCACACCGGTGATCAGCTCCAGGCCCATCAGCACCAGACCCAGCGAGGCGATGACCACCGTCGTGCCGGCGAACAGCACCGAGCGGCCCGCGGTGTGCTGCGCGAGCGCCACCGCCTCGACCACCGGCGTCCCGTCGCGCAGCGACTCCCGGAACCGGGTCACCACCAGCAGCGCGTAGTCGATCCCGACGCCGACGGCGATCATCCCGGCCGCGGCCCCGGCGAAGCTCGGCACGTCGATCGCGTGCGCCGCCAGCTCGATCGCGGCGACGCCGCACAGCGCGCCGAGCACCCCGATGACCAGCGGCAGCAGCATCGCGACCAGCGAGCCGAAGGCGATCAGCAGGATCACCGCGGCGGCCAGCACGCCGATCACCTCCGCCGGCGGCCCGCCACCCCCCTCCTCCTCCATGGGCAGGCCGACCTCGACCTGCAGCCCCGGCACGTCGACGTCGTCGCGCAGCGCGCCGAGGGCGTCGGCGGCGTCGGCGATGTCGGCCGGGTCCCGCTGCGGCAGGTCGACCTGCACGTAGGCGATCTCGCCGCCGGGAGCGACCTGCCGTTCACCGCCGGGCCCGAACGGGCTGGTCACCTCCGCGCCGGGGAGGTCGGCGGCGATCCCCGCGGCGAGGTCGTCCACCGCGGCCCGGACCTCCGGGCGGTCCAGCCCGTCGGCCGAGCGCAGGACCACCTGGGCCTGGGTGCCCGACCGCGCGTCGAAGCCGGCGTCGGCCAGCAGGTCGGAGGCGCGCTGGCTCTCCGGGTCGGGCAGCGCGAAGTCGTCGCTGGTCGGCCCGGCGAACGCGCCGGCGAGGACGGACAGCACGACGACGGCGGCCACCCACACGCCGACGACGAGCCAGCGGGCACGGGCACAGCTTCGGGCGAGGGACGCGAGCACGGAGAGCTCCTGACGACAGCCGGACGGACGCCGCGAACGCTAGGAACGCGGGCGCGGCCGGAAATCCGCTGCGCCGACCGACCTCGGTACGCATCTGGACGTACCCGCGGACCGCTGGGGTACGTCGCCGAGCCGACGCCCGCCGGCCCTCCGACGCCCTAGCCTCCCGGCATGAGCTGGCGCCCCGGGCGGATCGACGTCGCGCTCCACCTCGCCGCCGTCCTGCCCGCGTGGGCCGCGCTCCTCGCGCACCTGGAGCCGGAGGCCCAGCCGGCCCACGCCCTGTCCTTCGCCGCCGCGGCCGCCGCCGGCCTGCCCGCGCTGGTCGCGCGGTGGCGCCCGGTGCCCGCGCTGTGGGCGAACGCCGTGCTCATCTACCTCTACTACCTCGCCGGCTTCCCCGCCATCGGCCTCGTCCTCCCCCTGGCGCCGGTCCTCTACACCGCCGCCCGGGCCGGTCACCTGCGGCTGGGCGCCCTCGTCGGCGGCGGCTTCCTGACGCTCTCCCTGACCTACCGGGTGGTGAGCCCCGACGAGGGCCACGACCCGGTGCTGGTGCTCGGCTACGACGGCGCCATGTCGGCCGCCCTGCTGTTCGCGGTGCTCGCGCTCGGCGACGCCGTGCGGTCGCGGCGCGGCTGGCAGGCCGAGCTGGCCGAGCGGCTGCGGCGGGCGGAGGAGGAGCGCGAGGCCCACGCCCGCCGGCAGGTCGACGCCGAGCGGATGCGGATCGCCCGCGACGTGCACGACTCCCTCGGCCACGCCGTCGCCGTCGTCACCCTGCACGCCGCCGTCGCCACCGAGGCGCTGGACGACGGCGATCCGGCCGCCGCCCGCCGCGCCGTCGAGACCATCCGCGCGGTGAGCCGCGACGTGCTCGGCGACCTGCGTGACACCGTCGGCCTCCTGCGCGAGCCGAGCACCGACCCCGCGCGGGTGCACGGGCTCGCCGAGCTGCCCGACCTGGTCCGGGCGACCGCGGCCGCCGGCCTGGACGTGCGGCTCGCGGTCGACGGCGAGCCGCGGCCCTGGCCGGCCGCTGTCGAGGCCACCGCGCACCGCGTCGTGCAGGAGGCGCTGACCAACGTGCTGCGGCACGCGCACGCCACGACGGTGACCGTCACGGTGACCCACGCCGCCGACTCCCTGGCCGTGACCGTGGAGGACGACGGCCGCGGCAGCGGGGACGCCGACGACACCGGGCACGGCCTGGCCGGCATGCGCGAGCGCGTCACCCTGCTCGGCGGCCGGCTGCTGGCCGCCGACCGGCCCGGCGGCGGGTTCGCCGTCAGCGCGCTGCTGCCCGTCGCGGCCGGCCGGGTGCGGACGCCGGCGTGATCCGCGTCCTCGTCGTCGACGACCAGCCGCTGGTGCGGGCCGGCATCCGCGCGGTGCTCGAGCGCGGCGAGGACCTGCGGGTCACCGGCGAGGCCGGCGACGGGCGGGCGGCCCTGGACCGGCTGCGCGCCGCACCGGCCGACGTCGTCCTCATGGACCTGCGGATGCCGGTGCTCGACGGCATCGAGGCGACCCGCCGGATCGTCGCCGACCCCACGCTGGGCGGGACCGCCGTCCTCGCGCTCACCACCTTCGACGACGACGACCTGGTGTTCGGCGCGCTCCGCGCCGGGGCCAGCGGCTTCCTGCTCAAGGACGCCGAGCCCGAGGCCCTGCGCCGCGCCGTGCGGGCGGCGGCCTGCGGCGAGGCCGTCCTCGACCCGGGCGTCACCCGCAGCGTGCTCGCCGCGGCTCTGCAGGCCCCGCGGCCGACGGACTCCGCGCTCCTCCAGCAGCTCACCGACCGCGAGCGCGAGGTGCTCGTCGCGGTCGCGCAGGGGCTGTCGAACGAGGAGATCGGCCGGGAGCTGCACATGAGCCCGGCGACCGCGCGCACCCACGTCGGGCGGGTGCTCACCAAGCTCGCGGCCCGCGATCGCGCGCAGCTCGTGGCGATGGCCTGGCGGGCCGGGCTGCTGGCGCCCGGCAACCGCTGACCGGGCACGCCGTCCCGCTCCGACGCCGCGGCAGGCGTCTCCCAGGACGTGGTGCACTGCGGACGTGGCTCTCGCCAACCGGCTCGACCGTCTGCAGCGCCGCCATCCGGCCGCCGGCTTCCCCATCGCCGTCGTCTACAAGTACGTCGACGACACCGGCCCGTACCTGGCCGCGCTGATCACCTACTACGCGTTCGTCTCGCTGTTCCCGCTGCTCCTGCTCTCCTCGACGATCCTCGGCAGGGTCCTCGCCGGGAACCCCGAGCTGCAGCAGCGGCTGATCGACTCCGCCCTCAGCCAGTTCCCCGTCGTGGGCGAGCAGCTGGGCGAACCCCGCGGGCTCAGCGGGGGCGTCCTCGGCGTGGTCGTCGGCGTGCTCGGCGCCCTCTACGGCGCCCTGGGGGTCGCGCAGGCGGTGCAGCACGCGATGAACACCGCGTGGGCGGTGCCGCGCAACAACCGGCCCAACCCCTTCCTGGCCCGCGGCCGCAGCCTGCTCCTGCTGGCCACCGCGGGCCTCGCCGTCATCGGCACGACGGCGCTGTCGGCGCTGGGCGCCAGCGGTGCCGGCTCCCTCGGCGCGGTCCTGCGGGTCCTGGCCCTCGTCGCGTCGGTCCTGGTGAACGCGGCGGTGTTCGTGTTCGCCTTCCGGCTGGCGCCCGCGCGGCACCTGACGGTGCGCCAGGTGCTGCCCGGGGCGCTCACCGCCGCCGTCCTCTGGCAGCTGCTGCAGACGTTCGGGGTCGCCTACGTCAGCCGGGTGATGAACTCGGCCAGCGCCGTCAACGGGGTCTTCGCCCTCGTGCTCGGACTGCTCGCCTTCCTGTACCTGGCCGCGGTGGTCGGCGTCCTGTGCGTCGAGATCAACGTGGTCCGGGTCGACCGGCTGTACCCGCGTGCGCTGCTCACCCCCTTCACCGACGCGGTCGACCTGACCCCTGGCGACCGGCGCAGCTACACCGGGTCGGCGAAGGCGGAGCGGCAGAAGGGGTTCGAGACCGTGCACGTCACGTTCGACCAGCCCGACCACGACGGCGACCGCCCCGACGCCGATCCCCGATGACCTGTGTCCCCGCCGTGCCGGGAACGAGACCTGCCGGGGCGATCCGCGGCTACCGTGTGCCCCCTCGTCCGCCCCGCCCGTCCGGAGGCTCCCGGTGCAGTCCAAGACCCTGACCAAGCTGATCGGCTTCCTGGCCTTCGTGGCGCTGGTCGCCGGCGCGACGGTCGCCGCCTGGGACTACGAGTCCAGCTCGTCGAGCCGCCGCGGCGAGAGCTGGGAGCGGATCTGGCACGGCATCCTCGCCCTGGTCGGGCAGGAGGAGGGGAACGCGACCGGCGACATGATCTGGATCGGCCGGGCCCTCGGTCTCCTCGCCGTCGTCCTGTTCGTGCTCTACGTCGTCCGCCGGCTGCGCGCCGCCCGGCCGACGGGGACGGCGACCGGCGACCGGCCCTCCCCTGCGGCCGGGCCCGCGCACGGGGCGACCCGGTACGACCCCGCTGTGCAGTACGCCGGACCGCACCAGCACGCGTCCCAGCAGCAGTACGCCCCGCCGCAGCAGTACGCACCGCAGCAGCAGTACGCACCGCAGCCGCACTGGGGCGGCGACGCCGCCCCGGCACCGTCGCACGCCGGTCCGGCACCGTCGCAGCCCGCCGCGGCGCCCGCGCAGACCCCCCCGCCGCCCGTGCCGGCACCGTCCTGGGGTGCGGTCACCAGCGGCCCGACGCCGCTCCCGGTGGTCCCGCCGCCGGCCGACCCGGCCCGAACGGCCGACCCGGCCCGAACGGCCGAGCCGGTCCGGGCGGCCGAGCCGGCGGAGCCGGAGTCCGACCCCGACGCCACCCGCCAGGTGATCATCCCGCCGCTGCCCCCGGGGTGGGGCCGGGGGTGACCCCGGGGCGTCCCCCCGCGCCGGCCGCCGGGACGTCCGGCAGCCGGTGCCCGAGGAACTAGGGTCCCGGCGATGGGCGCACTGGACGGGCTGACCGTCGTCGACGCCGGACTGGCCGTGCAGGGCCCGCAGGCAGCCGGTCTCCTGCGGGACTGGGGCGCCGACGTGGTCAAGGTCGAGCTCCCCGGCATCGGCGACCACAGCCGCTCGCTGCCCGCAGGCCCCGACGAGCCACGCTCGGGCTACTTCGCCGCCTGCAACCGCGGCAAGCGCAGCATGACCCTCGACCTGCGCGGCCCCGCAGGCCGGGAGGTCTTCCTCCGGCTCACCGACCGGGCGGACGTCGTGGTCACCAACTTCACCCCCGGGACGATGGAGTCCTGGGGACTGGGCTACGACGTCGTGGCCGCGCGCAACCCGGGCATCATCTACGCGGTCGGGTCGATGTACGGGCCGCTGGGGCCGGACGCGCAGCAGTCCGGCGCCGACCTCAGCGGCCAGGCCGCCGGGGGGCTCATCTCCGCGACCGGGTCCGACGGCACCGAGCCGACCCCGGTGGGCGCCCTCGTCGCCGACAGCATCGCGGCGCAGACTCTCGCCTCGGCGGTCCTCGCCGCGCTGGTGGCCCGGGGCCGGACCGGCCGCGGCCAGCGGGTGGAGACCTCGCTGCTGGGGAGTCAGATCTGGGCGCAGGCCGGGGAGTACGCCTCCTACCTGATCTCCGGGCGGGTCCCCGGCCGGGCCAACCGCGGTAGCCCGCTCGTCGGCGGGATCTACAGCCTGTTCCCCACCGCGGACGGCTGGCTGGCGATCGCCGGCGTCCGGGGCTCGGACCGCGCGGCCTTCTACGACCTCGTGGGCCGTCCCGACCTGGCGGCGCGCTTCCCGCAGCAGCAGTACGGACCCGACGTCCGCGCCGTCCTCTACGAGGAACTGGCGCCGGTGTTCCGCGGCCGGCCGACGGCGCAGTGGTGCGCCGTGCTGCGTACGGCGGGGGTGCGGCACGCGCCGGTGCGGGACCACCGGGAGGTCGCCGAGGACCCCGGCGTCTGGGCGAACGGCTACCTCACCCGCACCGAGGACGGCGAGGCGGTCGTCGGCACGCCCGTGCAGTTCAGCGACACCCCGGCCACGCCGGCGGCCACCCCACCCGAGCTCGGGCAGCACACCGAGGAGGTCCTGCTCGAGCTGGGCTACACGTGGGCCGACATCACCCGCCTCGCCGACGAGGGCACGATCTGACTCAGCGGTCCAGGGCCGCCGTGGTCGGCGGCCCGGCGAAGGCCTGTGCGACGGACAGCCACGCGGTGGCGACGGGGCCGCGGGCCTCGAGGTCGCTGCGGGCCGGATGGCGGCGCTGCGTGAACACCAGCGCCACGTCGAGGGCGCTGCCGGTGATCCGGTCGGCGGCGCCGTCCGGTCCCCAGGTCCAGTCGGTGCCGTCCGGCGCGCGCACGGTCAGCCGCACCGGATCCCCCGGGTCGTCGACCCCGTGGACGGCGAAGGCGTAGCCGCGCGCCCGGTAGCCGAGGTCGCAGACGTGCCGCAGCCGGGCGGACGGCTCGGTCGCCAGCCCCAGCGCGTCCCGGACGTCGACGCCGTGCGCCCAGGTCTCCATCAGCCGCGCCGTCAGCATGCTGGCCGGGCTCATCGGCAGCGCGAACCAGGGGACGCGCACTCCCGGGTCGGCGCGGGCCACCGCGTCGAGGAACCCGGCGCCGGCCGCGCGCCACCGCGCGAGGAGCTGCTGCGGCGAGCCGAGGCCCCGGCCCAGGTCGACGTCGGGGGCGGCGCCGGCCTCGCGCGCCTGCCGCGACCGCACCGCGTCCGCCGCGAACCGGTCGGGGTCGGCCACGGCCGTGGCGGCGGCCTCGTCGGTCCAGCACAGGTGGCTGAGGGTGTCGCGGACGTCCCAGCCCGCGGCACGCGTGGGGCGGGCCCAGTCGTCGTCACCGAGTCCGGCGACCACGGCGTCGAGGACCCGGTACTCGTCGGCGAGGTCGCCGGCCAGCTCGGCGAGCGTCGGCTTGGCCCGTCCGCTCACCCGTCCCGCCCCGGGGTCGTCCTCGTCCGCTGCATGCCGCCCATCCTGCCGCGGACGCGGGTGGATGCCGGTTCAGGCCCCGGTGCGGGCCCCGCTCGCGAGCAGCAGCAGGGAGGCGTCCGCCGCCTCCAGCGGCCGGGCGAACAGGAATCCCTGCGCGAGGTCGCAGCGGCCGTCGACCAGCAGCCGGCGCTGCGCCTCGGTCTCCACGCCCTCGGCGACGATCTCCAGGCCCAGCGTCTGGCCGAGGTCGATCATCCCGCGGACGATCGGCGGCATCACGCCGTCCTCGCCGATGGTGGCGACGAACGATCGGTCGATCTTGAGCACGTCGACGGTGAACTGCCGCAGGTGCGCCAGCGACGAGTAGCCGGTGCCGAAGTCGTCCAGCGCCAGCCGCAGGCCCAGCGCGCGCAGCGCCGCCAGGCACTCGCTGGCCCGCTCCGGGTCGCTGACCAGCGCCGTCTCGGTCACCTCGAGCACCAGCGAGGAGGCCGGCAGGCCACTGACGGCGAGCGCCTCGGTGATGTGCCCGACCAGGTGCGGCGAGGTGAGCTGGACCGCCGACACGTTGACCGCCATCGACAGCTCCCGGCCGTGCTCGGCGCGCCAGGCCGCAGCGGCGGTGCACGCCTCGCGCAGCACCCAGGCGCCGATGTCCTCGATCAGGCCCGAGGCCTCGGCCACCGGCACGAAGCACGACGGCTTGACCGCGCCGAGGGTCGGGGAGTCCCAGCGGAGCAGGGCCTCGAAGCCGGTGACGGCGTCGTCGGCCAGGTCCACGACCGGCTGGTACACCACCCGGAACTCGCCCGCGGCCAGCGCGCCGTGCAGCTCCTGCTCCAGCGCCCGCGCAGCCACCGCCGACGCACGCATCGCGGGGTCGAAGACCACCGAGCGCCCGCGGCCGGCCATCTTGGCCGCGTACATCGCGATGTCGGCGTCCCCGAGTAGGGAGTCGCTCGTGGCCCCGTCGTCACCCATGGCGATGCCCACGCTGCCCGACACGGTGACGCTCTGCCCGTCCAGCGGCACCGGGGCAGCGAGCACGGCGAGCACCCGCGAGGCCGTCGCGACGGCCTCCTCCGGGCCGGAGCCGCACTGCTCGACGAGGACGGCGAACTCGTCGCCGCCGAGCCGGGCCACGGTGTCGTCGACGCGGACCACCGCGGACAACCGCGCGGCGACCTGCCGCAGCAGCTCGTCGCCGGCCGGGTGACCGAGGGTGTCGTTGACGCCCTTGAACCCGTCGAGGTCGATGAAGACGACGGCCGGCCGCCCGTGACCGCGGGTGCCGCGCCGCAACGCCTGCTCCACCCGGTCGGCGAACAGCGCGCGGTTGGCCAGCCCGGTCAGCGCGTCGTGGAAGGCCTGGTGGGCGAGGGCCTCCTCGGCCCGCTTCCGGTCGGTGATGTCGGTGACGTGCGCGACGACGCCGCCGACGTCCGGGTCGTCGGTGAGGTCGGCCAGCCGGACGCCGATCCAGCGCTGCGCGCCGTTCCGCTGGCACGCCAGCTCGGCGTCGACGACATCACCTCCGGCCTCCAGCGCCCGGCGGAAGGCCACCATCGCCTCGGCCGGATCGGCGCCGAGCAGGAGGATCAGCTCGTCCGCCCGCGCGCCGTCCTCCGCACCCACCTGGAAGGCGGTGGGCAGCGTGGACGGGTCGCTCAGGAGCTCACCCCCACGGCCGAGGACGACGACGGCGTCGGAGCTGTGTGCCGCCAGCGCGGCGCTGTAGCGCTGCATCGCGACCAGACGGGCACGGGCGACGGCCTCGGCCCGCACCAGCAGCACCGTCCGGGCGAAGAAGAGCACCACCAGGACGACCGTGACCGCCAGCAGGAGACCCGGCTCCTCCTCGACGCCACCGAAGTCGTTGACCGCCTCCATGCCCGTGGGCACGAGGAGCGCCCCGAGGCACACCGCCAACCGACCGAGGCCGCTGTGCGCCGCCTCCCGGTCCCTGAGGGGCTGCGCGCCGGTCCGCGGTCGCGGCACGGTGGCCAGCGACATGAGCACCGCTCCGGCCATCCAGCCGGTGTCGAGCGACAGGCTCATCACCCCCGCGTCGGCGCCCAGCAGGTAGCCGACGTCGCAGACCAGCCAGATGCCGGCTCCCGCGGCGACCGCCAACACCGCGGTCTCGCGCCGCGTTCGCCGGAGGACCAGCCTGAGGACCAGGCCGATCAGTAGGGCATCGAGAGCGGGGTACAGCGACCAGACGATGCGTGTCCCCGTCGGCAGATGCGCGTCGGAGGCGACAGAGGCCAGCGACAGGTGCCACACCACGGTGAAGGCGGCGAGCGACACCACGAGAGCGTCGATCCAACCGGCCACCACGTCCTCGTGCCCGCGTCCGCGATCTCCGGCCAGTCGCCACAGACCCGTGGCCAGCGCGGCGTAGCTGCACAGGTACAGGCCGTCGGAGGGGGCCACCTGGGCGCCGACGTGCAACTGCGCCTGTACCCACCAGGCCACGTCGGCCAGGAAGAAGAGCGTCACCCCGACTGCGAGCAGCGTCGCCGCGGTCCGCCGGGAGGCCGGCTGCCGGCAGCTGCCCCACCAGGCCAGGCACACGGCGGCGAGCTCGACGCCGTGCGAGATCGCCGACCCGAGGAGGCTGCCGTACCGCAGGACGTAGACGACGAGCAGCGCGCCCACGACCACGGCGGCACCAGCCGCCCACGCACGTCGCGCTGACCTCACGTCCTACTCCTCCGCGTCGTCGTCCGAGCTGACGGGGGAGCATCGGCGGGACGTTCCCGGCGCTGGACCGGGCCGAAACCGGCTCTCCCCCGGTCGGGTGAGAGCGGGCGTTCAGCCCAGGACGGCATCCACCAGGTGCGGCCCCGGCTCGGCCAGCGCCGAGCGCAGGTGGTCGGCGAGCTCCTCGGCGGTCGTCGCCCGGGTCGCCGGCACCCCCATGCCGGCGGCGAGCGCGACGAAGTCCAGCCCGGGCCCGCCCAGGTCGAGCAGCCTGCCGGCCCGCTCGCCCCCGCCGGAGGCGCCGACGCGGCCGAGTTCGCCCTGCAGGATGGCGTAGGAGCCGTTGTCGCAGATCACCACGGTGACGTCGAGCTGCTCGCGGGCCATCGTCCACAGCGCCGAGATCGTGTACATCGCGCTGCCGTCGGCCTGGATGGCGAGTACCGGCCGGTCGGGGGCGGCCACGGCCGCACCGACCGCCATCGGCAGTCCGTCGCCGATCGCGCCGCCGGTGAGCGACAGCCAGTCGTGCCGTGGCGCGCCGGAGGTCAGCTCGGCCAGGCCCACGCCGGAGGTCAGTGCCTCGTCGACGACGATCGCCCGCTCCGGCAGCAGCGCCCCGACGACCGCCGCCATCGTCCGCGGGGTCAGCGGCCCGCTGGGCAGCTCCGGGCGGGAGGCCTCGAGCAGCTCGGGCTGCACCTCCTTCGCCACCAGGTCGGCCAGCTCCCGCAGCGCCGCGACGCCGTCCTCGCCCGGCTCCGACAGCACGTGCACGCGGCAGTCCTCCGGCACCGGGGTGCCCGGGGTGTCGGGGTAGGCGAAGAAGTGCACCGGCGGCGCGGCACCGGCCACGACCAGGTGCGCGGTGCCGGCGAGCGAGGCCAGCGCCATCTCCGGCGGGTACGGCAGCCGGGGCAGGTCGGGCAGGCCGGCGCCCCGCACCGTCCGCGCCGGGAAGGTCTCGCTCACCAGCCGCGCGCCGGTGCCCGCGGCGACCTGCGCCGCCGCCTTCAGTCCGGCCTCCGAGGCGACGACGTCCCCGCCGACGAACAGGACCACGGGCGCGCCGGAGCGCAGGGCCGCGGCCACCGCGGTGAGCCGGTAGCCGGTCGGCACCGGGGCGTACCGGGGAGCGGGCGGTCCGGCGGGCTCGGCGCCCTCGGACCAGGAGACGTCGGCCGGCAGCACCAGCGTGGCCACCTGCCCGCGCGCCGCCGCGGCCACCGCCTCGACGGCGTCGGCGGCCACGTCGGCCGGCGACAGCGACCGGCGCACCCAGCCGGAGACGCTGCCGGCGATCGCGTCGATGTCGGACTCCAGCGGGGCGTCCAGCCGCTTGTGCGACCGGGCGTGGTCGCCGACGACGTTGACCAGCGGCGCACCCCCGCGGCGGGCGTTGTGCAGGTTCGCCAGGCCGTTGCCCAGCCCCGGTCCCAGGTGCAGCAGCGTGGCCGCTGGCCGGCCGGCGATCCGGGCGTACCCGTCGGCGGCGCCGGTCGCGACCCCCTCGAACAGCGTGAGGACGCCGCGCATCTCCGGGACGTCGTCCAGCGCGGCGACGAAGTGCATCTCCGAGGTGCCGGGGTTGGCGAAGCAGACGTCGACCCCCGCTCCCACCAGCGTGCGGACCAGTGCCTGTGCTCCGTTCACGCCCGCGACCCTCGCACGCGGGCGCTCCCACCGCTGCGCCAGACTGACCCGGTCCGCCGCCGTCCGGAGACGAGGAGCCATGGCCACCCCCGAGCGCACCGACGCCACCCCGAGCACCCGCCCGCACCCCGCGTTCAGCGCGCTGGTGGGGCTGACCTCGCTGGGTGTGCTGCTGCAGGGACTGTGGGCCGGCCTGTTCCTCGGCACCGACGACCACGGCACCTGGGTCGGCGTCCACCAGCACGGCGGCTCGGCCACCCTCGTCCTGGCGCTGCTGGCGACGATCGCCGCCGCCGTGTGGATGCGGCACCGCCGCCCCGTCGTCGTCGCCACCGCGGCGCTGTTCGTCCTGCTCGTCGTCGAGTACCTGCTCGGCACGTGGGCCGACGACGCGCGCGGGAACCTGGTCGTCCACGTCCCGCTGGCCATGCTGCTCATGGCGCTGGCGGTCTACCTGCCGGTGATGGCCCGCCGCGGCTGACCCGCCCGGCACGGAGATCGGCTCCAGCGCGGTGCTGTCGGTGGTCTGGTGCGCCGTCCTCGCGCTGGTCGGCCACCTGTGGGCCCGGCGGAACTACGAGCGCCGCCCGGCCCGCTGAGCCGAGCCTCCACTCGGACGAGATCTGCACACTCGGCGCCGTCAACGCCTGATGGCGACGAGTGTGCAGATCTCGCCGTGCCGCTGCGGCTCACCGCTTGAGCGCGTACTCCTTCAGCAGGCTGCGGCTGATGATCGTCTTCTGGATCTCGCTGGTGCCCTCGCCGATGAGCAGGAACGGCGCCTCGCGCATGAGCCGCTCGATCTCGTACTCCTTGGAGTAGCCGTAGCCGCCGTGGATGCGGAAGGACTCCTGGGTGACCTCGGCGGCGTACTCGCTGGCCAGCATCTTGGCCATGCCGGCCTCGACGTCGTTGCGCTGGCCGGCGTCCTTGAGCCGCGCGGCCCGCACCATCATCGCGTGCGCGGCCTCGACCTTGGTCGCCATCTCGGCGAGCTTGAAGGCGATGGCCTGGTGCTGGGCGATCGGCTTGCCGAAGGTCTCGCGCTGCTGGGCGTACTGGATGCCGAGCTCGAAGGCGCGGATGGCGATGCCGCAGCCGCGGGCGGCGACGTTGACCCGGCCGACCTCGACGCCGTCCATCATCTGGGCGAAGCCCTTGCCCGGCACCCCGCCGAGGATCGCGTCGGCGCCGATCCGGTAGCCGTCGAACACCAGCTCGGTGGTGTCGACGCCCTTGTAGCCCATCTTCTCGATCTTGCCGGGGATGGTGAGCCCCGGAGCCACCTGGCCGAAGCCGCGCGGCTTCTCCACCAGGAACGTCGTGAGGTTCTGGTGCGGGCGCTCGGCGCCCTCGTCGGTGCGCACCAGCGTGGCCACCAGGCTCGACGAGCCGCCGTTGGTCAGCCACATCTTCTGGCCGTCGATGACGTAGTCGTCCCCGTCGCGGACCGCCTTGGTGCGGATCGCCGCGACGTCCGACCCCAGGCCCGGCTCGGACATCGAGAACGCGCCGGTCACCTCGCCGGTGGCCATGAGCGGCAGCAGCCGCTCCTTCTGCTCGGCGGTGCCGTGCTGGCGGAGCAGGTACGCCACGATGAAGTGGGTGTTGATGACGCCGGAGACGCTCATCCAGCCGCGGGCGATCTCCTCGACCGTCAGCACGTAGGTCAGCAGGCTCTCGCCGAGGCCGCCGTACTCCTCGGGGACCATCAGGCCGAAGATCCCCAGCTCCTTGAGCCCGTCGACGATCTCCTGCGGGTACTCGTCGGCGTGCTCGAGCTCCTGCGCGTGCGGGATGATCTCCTTGTCGACGAAGCTCCGGACGGTCGACAGGATCTCCTGCTGCACGTCGGTCAGGTCGGCGGTCTGGGCGAGACGGGCCATCGGTTGCGCTCCTCCGGGACTCCGGTGTCCGTTGTTACCCGCGAGTATGCGCGACGGCGGGCCATCCCTCCGCGTGGCGCCTGTCACCTCCCCGCACCGCTGCGGCGGGTGTGACCGGCAGGGCGTGGCGCGGTGGTGCCGGTGCTCGCCGCGGAGGATCCTGCGGCGGGCGCGACAGCAGCCCAGGGCACCGCCCGGCCGCTCCCGGCCGGGAACCGAGAGGACGACATGAGCAGCGACGGCGACCACCACCGCGGCCACCCCCCGCCGTCCGGGTACGGGCAGGCCGAGCCGTACGGCGGGCCGCCCGGCTACGGCCCGCCCCCGGGCTACGCACCGCCGGCCTACGGCCCACCCGGGTACGGGCCTCC
Organism: Trujillonella endophytica; assembly: GCF_019799905.1. Taxonomy (GTDB): domain Bacteria; phylum Actinomycetota; class Actinomycetes; order Mycobacteriales; family Geodermatophilaceae; genus Trujillonella; species Trujillonella endophyticus_A. The sequence continues at coordinate 109,518 of NZ_JABGCI010000002.1, forward strand.
CCCGGGCTACACGCCCGGCTTCGGCTACCGGCGGCCGACGAACACCATGGCGATCCTCGCGCTGGTCTTCATCTTCGTGTTCGCGCCGGCGAGCCTCGCGCTCGGCCTGGTCGCCCGCCGGCAGATCCGCGAGACCGGCGAGGAGGGCGACGGCATGGCGCTGGCCGGCGTGATCGTCGGCGGGATCGCGACGGCGCTGTTCGTCCTCGGCATCCTGTTCTTCGTCGTCGCCGCCTCGACGATCAGCTTCGGCCCCTGAGACGCGACGAGATCTGCACACTCGTCACCATCAGCCGCTGACGGCGACGAGTGTGCAGATCTCGTCGAGGGAGTCGGGCGGGTCAGCCCTCCGGCGGGGTGAAGGACGACGTCCGCGACATCCCGGCGGCGCGGCCCTTGCCGGCGATGACCAGGGCCATCTTGCGGCTGGCCTCGTCGATCATCTCGTCGCCGAGCATCGCCGAGCCCTTCTTGCCGCCGGCCTCCGACGTCGCCCAGTCGTAGGCGTCGAGGATCAGCTCGGCGTGGTCGTAGTCCTCCTGGGACGGCGAGTAGATCTCGTTCGCCGCGTCGACCTGGCCGGGGTGCAGCACCCACTTGCCGTCGAACCCGAGGACCGCCGAGCGCTTGGCGACCTCCTCGAACGCGGGCACGTCGCGCACCTGCAGGAAGGGCCCGTCGATGGCCTGCACGCCGCGGGCGCGGGCGGCCATGAGGATCTGCATGAGGATGTAGTGGAAGGGGTCGCCCGGGTAGTCCGGGTGCAGGGCGCCGACCACCAGCGACTTCATGTTGATGCTGGCCATGAAGTCGGCCGGGCCGAAGATGATCGTCTCGATGCGGTCGCTGGCGAACGCGATGTCGTTGACGTTGATCAGGCCCTGCGCGGTCTCGATCTGCGCCTCGATGCCGATCCGGCCGACCTCCAGACCGTTGGCCTTCTCGATCTGGGTCAGCAGCATGTCCAGGGCCTTGACCTGGGCGGCGTCGGCGACCTTCGGCAGCATGATGCAGTCGAGGTCCGCGCCGGCACCGCCGACGACCTCCAGCACGTCCTGGAAGGTCCACTCCGTCGTCCAGTCGTTGACGCGGACGGTGCGGATCTTGTTGCCCCAGCCACCCTCGTTGAGCGCCGCGACGATGTTCTTGCGCGCTCCGGGCTTGGCCAGCGGGGCGCAGGCGTCCTCCAGGTCGAGGAAGACCTGGTCGGCGTTCAGCCCCTTCGCCTTCTCCAGGAAGCGCGGGTTGCTGCCCGGGACGGCCAGGTTGGAACGGCGGGAACGGAGCTCGGCCACGGTGCCTCCTGCAGGGGTTCCGGCGGCGCCCTCGCCGCCCGTCGGCTACCGGAGAGTAGCGACGGCGTGATCACCGCGCCGGGGCAGGGCGCTCTATGTGGCCGGTTCCACGAGGGCCGCCGGCCGGCTGCCGCGCACCACCAGCGCCACCCCGGCGACGACGAGGACGACGCCCGGCAGCGCCAGCAGCGGCGGCAGCTGGCCGAGCAGGACCAGCGCGAACAGCAGCGCCCCCGGGACCTCGAGCAGCACTACGAGGCTGACCATCGTCGGCCCGACCGAGGCCAGCACGAGGTTGAGCAGCGTGTGCCCGAACAGCTGCGCGCAGACCGTGATGCCCGCGATCAGCCACCAGTCCCGGGCCGAGAACCCGCCGAGCGGCGTCGACGTCACGACTGCGGCAACCGCGATCGCGAGCGCGCACACCCCGTAGCAGACGACGGCGTACGCCGAGGTCGCCAGCCGCTCGCGGGCCCGCGCCCCGGCCAGCACGTAGCCGCCGGCGCAGATCGCGCCGAGCAGGGCCAGCCCGTCGCCGGCGAGCGCCCGGGCGCTCACCGTGACGTCGACCCCGGCGATCAGCGCGACGCCGACGACCGCCAGCACCAGCCCGCCCCACACCGCGCCCGGCAGCCGCACCCCGGCGGCCCGCGCGGCCAGGGCGGTCCAGATCGGGGTGGTGGTGACCAGCGCCGTCGACGCGGCGACGGTGGTCATCGACAGGCTGGGCAGCCAGGCGGCGAAGTGGGCGGCGAGGAACAGCCCGGCGACGACGGAGCTGCCCAGGTCCCGGAGCCGCAGCCCGCGCAGCGTCGCCCGCTCGCGCAGGGCGAGGACCGGCAGCAGGAGCGTGGCGCCGGCGGCGTTGCGCCAGAACGCGAGCGCCAGCATCGGCGCGCTCAGCAGCGTGGTCAGCGGGGCGGACAGGCTGATGCCGAGCACGGCCAGGGACAGGAGCCCGACGTCGCGGGGGCCCGGTCGGTGCACCGCCCATGCCGCCGCGTTCCTGGCCCCGTCCGAAGGCTCGCGCCGGGCGGAGCGAGGCGCGAGGGGGGCGGGATCCCTACGCAGCGGGCACCCGGATGCGGCCCGAGGCGACCGGCACGACCGCGCCGGCGACCGTCGCGGCGAAGGCGGCCCCCGCCATCGCCGTCACCGTGCAGGTGAGCACCGACGGCCGGCCCATCCACTCCCCCTGCCGGACCACGTACTCGCTGATCCCCTCCCCGCCGAGCAGGCCGGCCGCGGTGAGCCAGACCCCGGTGCCCAGCGCGGCCGACCCGGTGGCCGGGTCCTCCGCCCACCCGAGGCCCCGGGCGAAGACCCGCGCGTACGCGGTGTTGCTGGACCAGTCCCAGGTGAACACCGAGACGCCGTGACCTCCGACGAGGTCCAGCATCGCGGGGTCGGGGGCGGCGCGGTCCACGGCCTCGGGGCGCACGTGGAGGTAGGTGAACGCCAGCCCGCAGCCGGCCACGTCCGCGGGGTGGCCGACCAGGTCGGCGGACGACAGCCCGAGTGCCCCGGCCAGCTCCGCCGGGTCCGGACCGACCTCCAGGGTGGGCCGCCCACCGGAGAGCCGGGCACCGTCGCCGTCCACGACGACGTCGAGCACGCCGGCGCCGCACTCCTGGCGCAGCGTGCCGGCCGGGAGCCGGCCGGTCCGCACGAGCGTGTGGGCGGCGCCGACGCTGGGGTGGCCGGCGAACGGCAGCTCGATGCGCGGGGTGAAGATGCGCAGCCGGTAGTCGCCGCCCTCGCCCGGGGCGCAGAGGAACGACGTCTCCGACAAGTTGAACTCGTTCGCCAGCGCCTGGCACTGCCCGGTCGTCAGCCCGTCGGCGTCGAAGACGACCGCCAGGGCGTTGCCGGCGAACGGCCGGGGGGCGAACACGTCGACGATCTCGTAGTCCAGCGCTGCCGGGGCCTCCACGAGGCCCGACGGTAGCCTCAGCGCCCATGACGACGGTGACGCGGGCATACGTCTCGCGGATCGCCGGTCTGGCGGTGTTCGACCCGAACGGCGACCGGGTGGGCAAGGTCCGCGACGTCGTCGTCGCCCTGCGGGTCGGCACCGCCTCGCCGCGGGCGCTGGGCCTGGTCGTCGAGGTGGTCGCGCGCCGCCGGATCTTCGTGCCGATGGGGCGGGTGACCGCCCTCGACCCGGGGGCGGTGATGCTCGCCTCGGGCACCCTCAACCTCAAGCGGTTCGAGCAGCGGCGCGGCGAGACGCTCGTGCTGGGCGAGCTGCTCGACCGGCGGGTGGTGATCACCGAGACCGGCCGGCCCGCCTCCGTCGTGGACGCCGGCCTGGAGCAGACCCGCACCGGCGACTGGGTGCTGTCCAAGCTCGCCGTCCAGGAGCCGGGGCGGCTCGGCCGGCGCGGCCAGCTGCACCAGCTGAACTGGGACGAGGTGACGGGGCTCGGCCTGTCCGAGACCGGGCAGGGCACCGAGACGCTGCTGGCGACCTACCGCGAGCTGAACGCCGCCGACCTCGCGCACGCGCTGCAGGACCTGCCGATCAAGCGGCGGCACGAGGTCGCCGAGGCGCTGGACGACGAGCGGCTGGCCGACGTCCTCGGCGAGCTGCCCGAGGCCGAGCAGGTCGTCATCCTGGGCACGCTCGCGGAGAGCCGCGCCGCCGACGTCCTCGAGGAGATGGACCCCGACGACGCCGCCGACCTGCTCGCCGAGCTGTCCAACGTCGACCGGAACCGCCTGCTCGAGCTCATGGAGCCCGACGAGGCCGCGCCGGTGCGCCAGCTGCTGCAGTACTCCGAGGACACCGCCGGCGGGATGATGACCAGCGAGCCGGTGATCCTCTCCCCGGACGCCACCATCGCCGAGGCGCTGGCGCGGGTGCGCGAGCCGGAGATCACCCCCGCCCTGGCCAGCCAGGTCTACGTGTGCCGGCCACCCTCGGCCACGCCGACCGGCCGCTACCTGGGCCTGGCGCACATCCAGCGGCTGCTCCGCGAGCCCCCGTCGACCCTGGTCAGCGGCGTGCTCGACGACCTGGAGCCGCTGCGGCCGGAGACCCCGCTGACCGAGGTCACGCAGTACTTCGCCACCTACAACCTGGTCGCTGCCCCGGTCGTCGACGACCAGGGCCGGCTCGTCGGCGCGGTCAGCGTGGACGACGTCCTGGACCACCTGCTCCCCGAGGACTGGCGCGAGCGGGCACGTCGTGGCTGACCAGGCCCGGCGGCTCGACGTCCCCCGCGGCAGCCCGCGGACGTTCAACAGCGTCCTGCGGCTGGACCCCGACGCGGTGGGCCGGTTCGCCGAGGGGATCGCCCGCTTCCTGGGCACCGGCCGCTTCCTCGCCGTCCAGACGCTCATCGTGATCATCTGGATCACGCTGAACGTCGCCGCCGTCCAGCTGCGGTGGGACCCGTACCCGTTCATCCTGCTCAACCTGGCCTTCTCCACCCAGGCCGCCTACGCCGCGCCGCTGATCCTGCTGGCCCAGAACCGGCAGGCCGACCGCGACCGGGTGCAGGCCGAGGAGGACCGGGCCCGCGCCGCGAGCACCCGCGCCGACACCGAGTACCTGGCCCGCGAGCTGGCGTCGCTGCGGGTCGCCGTCGGTGAGCTCGCGACCCGCGACTTCATCCGCGGCGAGCTCACCCGGCTCGTCGGGGACGACGGCGAGGAACGCGAGAAGAAGAGCCGCAAGAAGAAGGACCGCGACCAGGCGGCGAAGGACGCCGCGGCCCGCGCCGCCCTGGGCGACAGCGCCCGACAGGGCTGAGCTGTCTGACCTCGGCGGCACACTGCGGGCCATGCGCGAGCACGCCGTGGTGCCCTCGCCGGTCGGCCCGCTCACCGTCGTCGCCGACGACGGCGTCCTCGTCCGGCTGTACCTGGACCCACCCGGGCCGGACGCCGACCTCGGGCTCCGCGACGAGGGGGCGCTGACCGGGGTGGCCGGCCAGCTCGGTGAGTACTTCCGGGGCGAGCGGGAGGCGTTCGACGTCCCGCTGCGACCGGTGGGCAGCGGCTTCGAGCTCGCCGTGTGGGAGCAGCTGACCCGCATCCCCTACGGCGAGACCCGCTCCTACGGGCAGGTGGCACGCGCGGTCGGCGAGCCGGGCGGCGCCCAGGCGGTCGGCCTGGCCTGCGGGCGCAACCCGCTGGCCGTCGTCGTCCCCTGCCACCGGGTGGTCGGCGCGGACGGCGCCCTCGTCGGTTTCGGCGGCGGCCTGCCCCGCAAGCGGTTCCTGCTCGACCTCGAGCAGCGCGACACGCGGCTGTTCTGAGCACCTCATCAACGATGGTTGACGGGACGGCGCCATCAATCTAGGTTGATGCCCGTGGCCGACCTCCCGCCCCTGCCCGCCCCGGACGACCCCGAGGCGGCGCTCGCCGCCGTCGTGGCGCTCCGGCGGCTGGCGGCCCGGCTGGAGGCCGACGCGGTGACCGAGGCCGTCGAGCAGGGCTGGACGTGGGCCCAGATCGGCGAGGCGCTCGGGATCAGCGCGCAGGCCGCGCACAAGAAGCTCGCCACCGAGGTCCGCGCCCGGCGCGGACGATGACCGAGGAGACGTCGATGGGTCTGGTCCGCGCAGTCCGGGACATCCGCACGATCAAGCGCCTGCTGACCGGGGCCGAGCAGGAGGCGAGGAGCGCCGGGGAGGAGGTGCCCGGCCCCGAGCACCTCCTGCTGTCGGCCGCCGCACTGCCCGACGGCACGGCGGCCCGTGCCCTGGCCCGGGTCGGCACCGACGCCGCCGCGCTCCGGTCGGCGGTGGCCGCCGTCCACGCCGACGCCCTGGCCGGCCTCGGGCTGGAGACCGGGCCGGCGCCGGCCACGTCCCTGGCGGCCCCGGCGGCGGGGCCGATGCGCACCAGCCCGCAGGCGCAGCAGGTCTTCCAGCGGGCCGTGGAACTGTCCGGGCGCGCATCGCCCGCCGGGCTGCGCGGCGTCCACGTCGTCGCGGCGGTCGGCGAGCTGGAGCGCGGCACCGCGGTCCGCGCGCTGCGCTCCGTCGGCGTCGAGCCGGAGCAGCTCCTGGCAGCGGCCCGGGCCGAGGACGGCCTCCCCGCCTGAGCACCGGGCCCCCGGGGACCCCCGCGCGCGGAGGCCTCCTCAGGCCAGCACGTGGACCAGTGCCCCGGTGGCGCCGGCCAGGACGAGGACCACGATGAACGGCGCGCGCAGGGCCAGGGCCAGCGCGGCGACGGCCAGTCCCGCCAGCCGGCCGTCGACCACCAGCTCCTGCTCCGACGCCAGCGTCTGGACGGCGACCAGCGCGGCCAGCAGGGCCGCCGGGACGAAGTCCACGACGCGGGCCACCCACGGCTGCTCCACCCAGGCGGCCGGCACCGACAGCCCGGCCAGCTTGAGCAGATAGCAGCCCAGGGAGGCGCCCAGCACGAGCGTCCACAGCGCGGTGTCGCTCATGCCGCGGCCTCCTGCGGCCGGGGCCGGCCGGCCAGGGCGACGGCGACGACGGCCGCGATCACCTGCACCCCCGCCGGCACGAACGGGGTCAGCGCCAGGGCGACGACGGCCCCGCCGAGGGCGACCCGCCGCTGCACGGCGGGCTCGGTGGCCCCCGTGCGCAGCCGGGGCCAGAGCAGGGCGAGGAAGGCGGCGGGGACGACGGCGTCCAGCGCCGCCTGCGCGGTGTCTCCCAGCGCCGCGGAGCCCAGGGCCCCGACGACGGTCGTGGCGTTCCACAGGAGGTAGACGCTGGCGCCGGCGGCGAGGAAGCCGACGCGGGCCAGCCGCCGCTCGGGGGCGGCCACCGCGACCGCCGTCGTCTCGTCGATGACCCAGTGCGCGGTGCCCATCCGGCGCAGCAGGCCCTGCGGTCGCAACAGCGGCACCAGCCGCACCCCGTAGACGGTGTTGCGGGTGCCCAGCAGCAGGGCGCTGCCGGCGGCGGCCACCGCGCTGCCGCCGGCGCCGAGCACGCCGACCAGCGCGAACTGGGACGCGCCGGTGAACATCAGCAGCGACATCGCCAGCGCCTGCCAGGCGTCCAGCCCGGCCGCCGCGGCGGCCGCGCCGAACGCCACGCCGTAGAGGCCGACCGCCACCCCCAGTCCGATGGCGTCACGGAGGACGGCGGTGCGGGCGGCGTCGGACACGGCCCCCGAGGCTAGGCGGCCCCGCCGACGGTCCCGGAGCGGGTCCGCCGCCGGCGCACGGTGCGGTCGAGGATGCCCAGGGTCCCCTTCAGGGCGCTCTCCGGGACGATCGGGAAGGTCAGGAAGGCCCGGTAGTCCTCGCGGAGGTCCGACCAGTCGTAGTACGAGGTGACCCGGGTGCCGCCGTCGGCCGGCTCCAGCCGGTAGCCGTACACGTGCCCCAGCGGCGGCCTGATCGTGCCCTCGATGGTCCAGGCGATCTCGCGGTCCCGCTCGAACGCGGTGATGACGACCTCGACGTCGTACTGCCCCATCGGCAGGTCGCCCAGCGCCTCGCGGTCCATGTGCACGAGGAAGCGGTCGCCGACGGCGGCCACCGGCTCGCCCTCGGCGTCCATCAGCATCCCGGAGGCGTCGATGTCCACGTGGCCCTGCGGGTCGCAGAGCACCGCGAAGACCTCCGCGGGCGGGGCGGGGACGAACCGGCTGACCTCGATCCGCTCGGCGCCGGCGGACGGGGCTGGGTCGGACTCGGGCCGGCCGGTGCTGCTCATGCCCGGAGCATGGCACTCCCTGAGCAGCAGATCACCCCGGCGTCGCCCGGCCCGGCGTGCGCCCCGCCGTACAGTGGAGACGACCCGTGTGCGCAGGTGGCGCCGAGGCCGGAGGCCGGAACGGGCGCCCCGTCGAAGGAGACACACATCCCGATGTCCGACACCCTGACCGGTCAGCCGGCGCTCGACGCGATCAACGCCGCCCTGGCCACCGTCCAGGACCCGGAGATCAACCGGCCCCTGACCGAGCTCGGCATGGTCAAGGACGTGCAGATCGGCGCCGACGGCGCGGTCCGCGTCGACGTCTACCTCACGGTGGCCGGCTGCCCGATGCGCGAGACCATCACCAACCGCGTGACCCAGGCCGTCGGCGCCGTCGCCGGCGTGACCTCGGTGCAGGTCGTCCTCGACGTGATGAACGACGAGCAGCGCGCCGAGCTGCGCAAGACGGTGCGCGGCAGCGACACCGCCGACCCGGTGATCCCCTTCGCCCAGCCGGGCTCGCTGACCCGCGTCTACGCGGTCGCGTCCGGCAAGGGCGGCGTCGGCAAGTCCAGCGTCACGGTGAACCTCGCCGCGGCGCTGGCCAAGCGGGGGCTGTCGGTCGGCGTCGTGGACGCCGACATCTACGGCCACTCGGTGCCCCGCATGCTCGGCGTCGACGACAAGCCGACCCAGGTCGACAACATGATCATGCCGCCGCAGTCGTACGGCGTGAAGGTCATCTCCATCGGCATGTTCACCCCGGGCAACACCCCGGTCGTGTGGCGCGGGCCCATGCTGCACCGGGCGCTGCAGCAGTTCCTCGCCGACGTGTGGTGGGGCGACCTCGACGTCCTGCTCATGGACCTCCCGCCCGGCACCGGCGACGTCGCGATCTCGGTGGCGCAGCTGGTGCCCAACGCCGAGATCCTCGTGGTGACGACGCCGCAGCTGGCCGCCGCCGAGGTGGCCGAGCGGGCCGGCGCCATCGCCACGCAGACCCACCAGCAGGTGGTCGGCGTCGTGGAGAACATGTCGTGGCTGGACCTGCCCGACGGCTCCCGCATGGAGGTCTTCGGCTCCGGCGGCGGCGAGGCGGTCTCCGACGCGCTGACCCGCACCCTCGGCGCCCGCGTGCCGCTGCTCGGCCAGATCCCGCTGGACACCCGGCTGCGCGAGGCCGGCGACAGCGGCGCGCCGATCGTGCTCGCCGAGCCCGACTCCCCCGCGGCCAAGGCGCTGGAGAAGATCGCCGACTCCCTCGCCGTCCGCCAGCGCGGCCTGTCCGGCATGTCGCTGGGGCTGACCCCCGTCAAGCACTGACCTGACGCACCGGCGAGGCCCGGTCCCCGCTCGGGGGCCGGGCCTCTCCGGGTCTTCGGCTCACGGGGGCCACGTCGGCTCGGCGCTCCTGCGGTGTTCCTCGCGCTCCTGCGGTGCTGCAGCAGCGCGGGAGCGCGAGGAGGACCGCAGGAGCCGGGCCGTCGGTCGCGCCCGACGCCTCGGGAGGGCCCTCCGCGGCCTACGTCGCGTCGATGTCGAAGGGCGGGGGCGTACCGGCGTCGCGGGGCCGCGCGGCGGCGCCCCGGGCGGCGAGCGCGCGCCGGCCGGGGGTCAGCCCCGCACCGGCCGCCGTCGCGCCGGCGGTGGTCTCCTTCGCCAGGCCGCCCGAGCCGCTGCCGTTGGCGGTGCCGCGGCGCACGGGTGGCGCGTCGTCGTCGTCGGCGAGCAGCTGGTCGCGGATGAACGTCTTCGGGTGGTACTTGCGCAGGTCGATGTCGCGCAGGCCCGCGAGGTCGTCGCCGAGCGTCTCGTCCATCTGCGCCCGCACACCGGTGACCGCCCCCCGGAGGCGCTTGAGCCCGGTCGCCGCCTCCTTGGCCAGGTGCGGCAGCCGCTCGGGGCCGAAGATGAACAACGCGGCCAGCGCGAGGACGACGATCTCGCCCCAGCCGATCGAGTCGAACACCGCTGCTCCCGTCCTGCCGGGTCCGCGCTGTCGCGGATCGCCCCCAGCGTAGGTCGCCCGCCCACCCCCGGACCGGGGAAGGGCCCGGAAGTGGGACGGAACTCAGGCCTCGGCGAGCGTGGCCGTCACCGTCGTGGACTCGGCGCCGCCGCGGACGTACTCGATGGTCACCTGATCGCCAGGTGCATGTGCGTCGATGGCCACCGCGAGTTCCTCGGAGCTGCCGACCCGCATCTCGTCGACGGCGATGATCACGTCCTGCTCGCGCAGTCCCGCCTCCGCCCCGGGCCCGTCCGGCTCGACGTTGACCACGAGCGCGCCGTCGCGGGTGCCGTCGGTCACGGAGCGCGCGTTGACCCCCAGGGTGGCGTGCACCGCCTCGCCGTTGGCGATGAGCTGCTCGGCGATGCCACGGACGGTGTCGATGGGGATGGCGAAGCCCAGACCGACGCTGCCCCCGCCCAGCGAGGCGATGGCGGTGTTGATGCCGATGACCGCGCCGGTGGCGTCGACCAGCGCACCGCCGGAGTTGCCCGGGTTGATCGGGGCGTCGGTCTGCACCGCGCTGATCACGGCGTTGGTGTCGCTGCCCTCGCCGGACAGCCGCACCGGGCGGTCCAGCGCGCTGACGATGCCGGTCGTGACCGTGCCGGCCAGACCGAGAGGCGAGCCGATGGCGATGACCGGGTCGCCGACGACGAGGTCGTCGACGTTGCCCAGGGCCGCCTCGAGGAGGCCGGGCTTCTCGACCTTGATGACGGCGATGTCGCTGGCCGGGTCACGGCCGACGATGCGGGCCTCCGACCCGCTCCCGTCGGAGAACACGGCCCGGATCTCCGCGTCGTCGTTGCCGTCGGCCCCGGAGATGACGTGGTTGTTGGTGACGATGTAGCCGAGGTCGCCGTCGACGACGACGCCCGAGCCGGTGGCACCGGCGTCCCCGACCCGGACCTCGATGGAGACCACCGCGGGCGTGATGGCCTCGGCGATCTCCGCCACCGACCCGGGCTCGCGGACGACGCCCTCGTCGACCTCGGACAGCTGCGTGTCGGGGTCGAGCAGCGGCGACTCGGCGGCCGTCCGCGTCAGCCAGTAGCCCAGGCCGCCACCCAGGGCGCCCACCAGCAGCACCGCGAGCAGCGCGAGCGCGGAGAGCCGGATGGAGAGGTCCCGGAACCGGAGCCTCTTGCGGCCCTTGGCGTCGACGACGACCGGGCCCTCCTGCTCGTCCTCGTCCTCGTAGACGGCGGGGCCGGCCAGCCCGGCGGGCGAGTGCGGGTCGCGCCAGGGGTCGTTCCGCGCGTCTGGCTTCCACCAGGGGCCCGCCGAGGTCCGCTTGCGGCCGGGCCGGCCACCGGGTGGCTCCTGCAGCCCACGCCGGTCGGTCCCGGGCGGCGCGAAGGCGCGCAGCACGGCCTCCGGGGGCGGGGGCGCGGCCGGTCGCGGCGGCAGCGTCGGGGCGCCGCCGGCGAAGGTGCCGTCCACGGCCGGCGGTCGCCCGAACGCCTGGCGGAGAGCCGGGCTGGGTTCGGCCGGGGGAGCGGCCGAGTCACGCGGCCGGACGGCCGGCGGGTCGAAGCCGCCCGCGCGACCGGCCGGACGCGCGAACACCTCGTCGGAGGAACCGTCGACGGCGGGACGGTCGCCCTCGTCAGGCGACGGCGGGGTCTCGGGCAGCGGGTCCTCCCCCGGGCGCAGGGCGGTCAGGGTGCTGGGCGATCAGCGTGCTGGCTGATCGGGGGCGTGGACAGGGTGCCCGACAGTCCGCGTCGTCCCGCGGCGGGGTCGCACGGCGGTCAGGGGGTCCCGTCGCGGGAGCCCGCGGGGACGACGGCGGCCTCGGACCCGCCGGTCATGGTGCGCACCACCGGCGGGACGACCTCGCTGCGGTCACCGGGGGCACGGGAGTCGGCGACGGGCGACGCGGGCGGGTCGGCGGACTCCCCCGGGCCCGGCAGGCTCAGGGCCAGCGCGGTGACGCCGATGCCCAGGCCGGCGAGCGCGCCCCCCAGGCTGCGGCGCAGCCAGCGCGCCTGTCCCGGGCGCGCGGCCGGCGCGGGGTGCGGGTCCAGCGGCACCGACCAGGAGCCGGTGCCGTCGCGCAGGGTGAGCTGGCCGAAGCCGACGCTCAGGGCGCCCGGGCCGCCCGCGCCGGGCACGTCCGTGGTGAACGGGATGTCGCGCAGCCGGCTGAGCAGGTCGCCGGGGACCGCCACGTCGGTCGCGCGGTGCAGCGCCTCCTTGGCCTCGCGCTGAGCCTGCACGGCCATCCGGCAGGACGCGCAGCCCGCCAGGTGCCGCGCGGCCCGGGTGGCGGGCCCGCTGGCCAGCTCGCCGTCGACCAGCGCGGCGATCGCCTCCTGCGCGAGGTGGCTCTCGGGGAGGCTCATACCCCGCTCCCCTCCGCCGAGGCGGCCTCGGGGCGGCGGGGGGCGAGGTGGGCCAGCGCCTGCCGGAGCTGGACGCGCCCGCGGTGGATGCGGCTGCGCACCGTGCCGAGCTTGATGCCGAGGGTGGCGGCGATCTCCTCGTAGGTGAGGCCCTCGATGTCGCAGAGGACGACGGCGACGCGGAACTCCGGCGCCAGCGCGTCCAGCGCGGCCTGCACCTGCGGGTCGAGGTGGGTGTCGGCGTACACCTGCTCCGGCCCCGGCGCGGTGCCGGGCAGGCGCTCGGTGTCGTCGGGGAGCGCGTCGAAGCGGATCCGCTGCCGACGGCGGACCATGTCGAGGAACAGGTTGGTCGTGATGCGGTGCAGCCAGCCCTCGAAGGTGCCGGGCGAGAAGTCGGCCAGCGACCGGAACACCCGGACGAAGGTCTCCTGCGTGAGGTCCTCGGCGTCCTGCGCGTTGCCCGACAGCCGGTAGGCCAGTCGGTACACGCGGGCGGAGTGGTCGCGGACGACCTGCTCCCACGTCGGCGCCACCCAGACCGCGGGAGCGGCCGGCTCGGCGGGCTGCTCCTCCGGAGCGGGCGACAGGGGCTCGGACACGGCACCAGGATCGCAGATCACGCCCCCCGTGTCGGGTCCGGAGACGGCGGATCCCGCCCCGACGGGTGGACTGGTCGTTCGCGAACGGCGCACGAACGGTCCAACGGGCCGGATCCGGGCCGGTGTTCCCGTTCACAGGCACTTCACAGCTCGCGCCCCGTGCACCTCCGTCGGTCCCCGCCACTACCCTCGCCCGGTGATGAGCGCCCGGGGTGGGCCGCCGGTCGGCGGCGAGCGGGGCGACCCGGACGGCGGCGACATCGGCCGGGCCTATGCCGACCGGTTCGCCGCGGAGACGCCGGCACTGGCCGCCGCCCGCACGCGGGTCGCGCAGCTCGACGGGCCGCCTCCCGTCTCCCCCGCCGTCGGCTCGGCACTCGCCGTCCTGGCCGCCGGGGCGGGCGCCCGCGGCGTCGTCTCCGTCGGCAGCGGCGGCGGGGTGAGCGGGCTGTGGCTGCTGCAGGGCATGCGCCGCGACGGCGTCCTCACCTGCCTGGACACCGACGCCGAACAGCAGCTGGCCGCGCGCCGGGCCTTCACCGAGGCCGGGCACCCGCAGGGCCGGACGCGGATGATCTTCGGCACGCCGGGCGAGGTGCTGCCCCGCCTGTCCCCCGGCGCGTACGACCTCGTCGTCTGCGCCAGCGGGCCGGCCGACTACGCCGGCGAGCTGTCCGGACTCGTCGGGCTGCTCCGCCCCGGCGGCCTGCTGGTGTGCCACGGCGTGCTCGAGGGCGGGCGGATCGCCGACCGCTCCGCCCGCGACCCCGAGACGGTGGCCTGGCGCGAGATCGCCCGCCGGGTACGGGAGGACGAGCGCCTCACCTCCGCCGTCCTGCCGATCGGCGCGGGCCTGCTCGTGGCCAGCACCGCGCGCTAGTCAGCCGAACGGGTGCTCGGCGACCGGCTCCCACGGCCCGCCGAGGTAGCGCCACAGCCCGAGCCCGCGGGCCGGGACCGCCTCCGGGACGAACGCCGCGGCGAGCTCGGCGTGCAGCGCCCGCGCGGCGGCGGGGTCGACCTTGTTCTGCACCGTGACGTGCGGGGCGTGCCGCTGCCGGTCCTGGGGCGTCAGCCACGGCGCCCACGCAGCGGCCAGCCCGGCGCGCAGCTGCGCCAGCTCGGGCGAGGCCAGCGTGTAGGCCACGCCGCGGCCGAGGGACCGCACGCCGGTCACCCGGACGGCGAACGGCGGGCGGTCGGCGGCCCGGGCGAGATCGGCGTCCACCCCGGGCAGCTGCTCGCCCGGCAGCGCGTGGAACAGCGTCACGTGCGCGGCCAGGAAGTTCCGCTCCGGCGGGAAGTGCGCCGCGCGGAGCCGGTCGAACCGCTGCTGCGCCCGCTCCTCGAGCAGGAGCGTGACGATCAGCGGCTGGGTCATGCCTGGGCGCGGGCGCCCTTGCCGAGCACGGTCACCCCGCCGGCGCTGACGTGGTACTGCTGCCGGTCGGCCGCGAGGTCCACGCCGATCCGCGTCCAGGGCGGCACGACGACGTTCTTGTCGAGGATGGCCCGGCGGACGTACGCGCCCTCGCCGATCTGCACGCCGTCCATCAGCACGCTGTCCTCGACCCGGGCGCCCCGGTCGATCCGCACGCCGGGCGAGACGACGGAGTGGTGCACCGAGCCGCCGCCGATGATGGCCCCGGCGCTGACCATCGACTCCTCCGCGCGCCCGCCGAGCACGAACTTCGCCGGCGGGAGCTGCGGCGGCAGGGTGAGGATCGGCCAGCGGTCGTTGTAGAGGTTGAACACCGGCGTCACCGACACCAGGTCCATGTGCGCGTCGAAGTAGCTGTCGATGGTCCCGACGTCGCGCCAGTAGCCGTGGTCGCGCTCGGTCGCGCCCGGGACGACGTTGGTGGAGAAGTCGTAGACCCACGCGTCCCCGGCCTCGGCCAGCATCGGCATGATCGAACCGCCCATGTCGTGCACCGAGTGCGGGTCCTCCGCGTCGGCGCGCAGGGCCTCGAGCAGCGCGTCGGTGCTGAACACGTAGTTCCCCATCGAGGCGAAGCTCTCCTCGGGGGAGTCCGGCAGCCCGGGCGGGTCGGCGGGCTTCTCCAGGAACTGCCGCACCTTGCCGTCCGCGCCGGCGTCGATGATCCCGAACTCGGTGGCCTCGCTGCGCGGCACCCGGAGCCCGGCGATGGTCACGCCGGCCCCGGTCTGCATGTGCTGGTCGATCATCTGCGAGGGGTCCATCCGGTACACGTGGTCGGCGCCGAAGACGACGACGATGTCCGGACGGGCGTCGTAGATCAGGTTGAGGCTCTGGAAGATCGCGTCGGCGCTGCCCAGGAACCACCGCGGCCCGAGCCGCTGCTGCGCCGGCACCGGGGTGATGTAGTTGCCCAGCAGCTGGGACATCCGCCAGGTCGTGGTGATGTGCCGGTCGAGGCTGTGGCTCTTGTACTGGGTCAGGACGGCGATCTGCCGGATCTCGCCGTTGACCAGGTTCGACAGGACGAAGTCGATCAGCCGGTAGTTGCCGCCGAAGGGCACCGCGGGCTTCGCCCTGTCCTGGGTCAGGGGAGCCAGGCGCTTGCCCTCACCGCCTGCCAGGACGATGCCGAGGACTCGAGGACCGCCACGCATGCCCGCAACGTATCCGCTGCGCCGGCATCCGGCCCCACCACCACCGCCCGTACCGCCCCCTAGGGTGATCCGGTGCGCATCGGCATCGTGACCCGCGAGTGGCCACCGGACGTCTACGGCGGCGCCGGTGTGCACGTCGAACACCTCGTGGCGGCCCTGCGGTCGCTGCCGGCGGGCCCCGAGATCGACGTCCACTGCTTCGGGGTCGCGCGCGCGGACGCGGTGGCGCACGCCGTCCCCGCCGGGCTGGTCGGCGCCAACGGCGCCCTGCAGGCGCTGGGCGCCGACGTCGAGATCGCCGCCGCTCTCGCCGGGGTCGACCTCGTGCACTCCCACACCTGGTACGCCAACGGCGCCGGGCTGCTCGCCGGGCTCGTGCACGGCGCGCCGCACGTGGTCACCGCGCACTCCCTGGAGCCACGCCGGCCGTGGAAGGCCGAGCAGCTGGGCGGCGGCTACCGGCTCTCCTCCTGGGTCGAGCGGACCGCCTACCTCTCCGCCGACGCCGTGGTCGCGGTCAGCGCCGGCATGCGCGACGACGTCCTCGCCGTCTACCCGGAGCTCGACCCCGCCCGGGTGCACGTCGTGCACAACGGCGTCGACGCCGAGGCCTACCGGCCGACGCCGGCGCCGGACGTCGTCCGCTCGCTCGGCGTGGACCCCGACCGGCCCTACGCGCTGTTCGTCGGGCGGATCACCCGGCAGAAGGGCCTGGTGCACCTGCTCGCCGCGGCGGACGGGCTGCCTCCCGAGGCCGGGCTGGTGCTCTGCGCCGGTGCCGCCGACACCCCGGCCGAGCGCCTGCAGGTCGCCGAGGCCGTCGCCGCCCTGCAGGCCCGGCGCAGCGGCGTCGTGTGGATCGAGTCGATGCTGCCCCGCGAGCAGCTGGTGCCGCTGATCACCGGCGCCACCGTCTTCGTCTGCCCGTCGGTCTACGAGCCGCTGGGCATCGTCAACCTCGAGGCCGCCGCCTGCGGCACGGCGGTCGTGGCCAGCGCGGTGGGTGGCATCCCGGAGGTCGTCGACGACGGCCGGACCGGGCTGCTCGTGCCCTACGACCCGGCCGGTCCGGGGGCGTTCGAGGCCGGCCTGGCTTCCCGCGTCGCCGAGCTGCTCGCCGATCCGGCGCGTGCCGCCGCCATGGGCGCGGCCGGCCGCGAACGGGTGCTGACGGAGTTCGGCTGGCCCGCGGTGGCCCAGCAGACCATGGCGGTGTACGGCTCCGTCCTCGGCTGACGCCCCGCCTCCTCGGCCCGGGCGCGTGTACCGTCGCCCCCCGCCGGCCCAGGTGCCGGCGACGCTCCGGCAGCGAAGTCCGGTGAGACCCCGGCGCTGTCCCGCAACTGTGAGGACCACCTGCGTGTGGCCCGAGCCAGATCGCCTGCCCTGCGTCGTGTTCCCGATCCTCGAGGCAAGGGTCGTGCACCGGGCGCGGGCGCCCCGTGGGCGGCACCTGCCCGCCGCTGGAGGCCCTCCTTGCCCCGCTCCCCCCTCACCACCTCCCGGCGGACGCTGCCCGCGCTGCTCCTGCCGGCGTTGCTCGTCCTCGCCGCGTGCGGCTCGGACTCCTCGGCCGACGACGGCGACGCCGGCGCGTCCGGCACTGACGCCTTCCCGGTGACCGTGTCCGGCGACGCCGGTGAGATCACGCTCGACGAGCGGCCCGAGGCGATCGTCTCCCTGTCGGCCACCGCCACCGAGATGCTGTTCGCGATGGGCGCGGGCGAGCAGGTGGTCGCCGTCGACAGCACGTCGGACTTCCCTGCCGAGGCGCCGACGACGGACCTGGCCGCCTACACGCCCAACGCCGAGGCGATCGTCGGCTACGCGCCGGACCTGGTCGTGCTCAGCGACGACATCAACGGCATCGCCGACGCGCTGGAGGCGCTCGAGGTGCCCGTCCTGCTGCTCCCCGCCGTCGACGACCTCGAGGGCAGCTTCGACCAGCTGCGCACCCTCGGCGAGGCCACCGGCAACCCCGACGGCGCCGCCGACGTGGTGGCCGACGTGCAGGACCGGATCGACGCCGCGGTCGCCTCCGTGGACGGCGCGGCGGAGGGTCAGCGGGTCTACCACGAGCTCGACCCGAGCTACTACAGCGCCGACAGCTCCACCCTCATCGGCAGCGTCTACGCCGAGTTCGGGCTGGAGAACGTGGCCGACGGCGCGGCCGGCGCCAACGACGGGTACCCGCAGCTGTCGGCGGAGTACGTCGTCGGCCAGGCCCCGGACCTGATCGTCCTGGCCGACACGATCTGCTGCGGCGAGTCCGCCGAGACCGTGGCCCAGCGGCCGGCCTTCGACACCATCCCGGCCGTCCAGCAGGGGCGGATCGTGGAGGCCTCCGACGACGTCGCCTCCCGCTGGGGGCCCCGGGTCGCCGAGTTCGCCGAGTCGGTCGCCGCGGCGCTGGGCGGCTGACCGGACCGGCATGACGGCGACGGCGAGCGGCACCCGGGACGGCGGGGCGGTGTCCGGTGCCGCCTCCCGCCGGAGGCGCCCGGGCACGCTGCTCGTCGTCGGCGGCTCGGTGGCGGCGCTGGTCGTCGCCGCGCTGGCCGGGATCTGGGTCGGCGCGCTCCCCCTGCCCCCCGGCGCGGTCGTGGCCACCCTGCTCGACCGGGCGCTGGCCCCTCTCGGCATCGACGTCCCCGGCGGCCTGACCGGGACGGAGGCGGCGGTGCTGCTGCAGCTGCGCCTGCCGCGGGTGGTGCTCGCCGCGCTGGTCGGCGCCGGGCTGGCCGTCGCCGGCGGCAGCTACCAGGGCGTCTTCCGCAACCCGCTCGCCGACCCCTACCTGCTGGGCGCCGCCGCGGGCGCCGGGCTGGGCGCGACGCTGGTGATCGCCTACGCGCCGGGCGTCACCGTGGGCGGGATCGGCGTCATCCCGCTGGCGGCGTTCGCCGGGGCGCTGGCCGGCGTGGGCGCCGCGCTCGTCCTGGGCGCCGCCGCCGGTGGGTCGGGCAACGCGACCCTCCTGCTGGCGGGGGTCGCCGTGGCCGCCTTCCTCGCCGCCGCGCAGACGCTGGTGCAGCAGCAGAACGCCGAGGACCTCCAGCAGGTCTACGGCTGGCTGCTGGGCCAGCTCGGCAGCGCCCAGTGGGCGGACGTCGTGCTGGTCCTGCCCTACCTCGGGCTGGCGTCGATCGTCCTGCTGCTGTGCGCCCGCCCGCTGGACGTGCTGGCGGTGGGCGACGACGAGGCGCGCTCGCTGGGCGTGCACCCGACCCGGGTCCGGCTGCTGGTCATCCTCGCGGCCTCCCTGGCCACCGCCTCGGCGGTGGCGGTCAGCGGCCTCATCGGCTTCGTCGGCCTGGTGGTGCCGCACGTCGTCCGTCGCCTGGTCGGCGGTTCCCACGTGCGGCTGCTGCCGGTCTGCCTGCTCGGCGGCGGGGCCTTCCTCGTGCTCGCCGACCTGATCGCCCGGACCGTCCTGTCCCCCGCCGAGCTGCCGCTCGGCGTGGTGACCGCCGCCATCGGCGCCCCGTTCTTCGCCGGGCTGCTCTGGGCGCGCGGACGGCAGCGGTGACGGCGGGACAGCCGGCTCCCGGCGGCGCGCGGCTGGAGATCGTGGGGCTCGGCGCCGCGCACGGGCGGACGCCGGTGCTGCACGACGTCGGGCTCACCGTCGACCCCGGCGGCTGGCTGGCGGTCATCGGCCCCAACGGGTCCGGCAAGTCCACGCTGCTGCGGTCGGTCCTGGGCGCCCACCCCCACGACGGGCAGGTCCGGCTCGACGGCGCGCCCCTCGGCGGCACCGGGGTGCGGGCGCGCGCCCGTCAGGTCGCCTACGCGCCGCAGCAGCCGGTGCTGCCCGAGGGGCTCACCACCCGCGACTACGTCGCCCTCGGCCGCACGCCGCACCGGGCCCTGCTGGCCACGCCCCGGGCGGTCGACCGCGAGGTCGTCGCCGGGGTGATGGGCCGGCTCGAGCTCGACACCCTGGCCGACCGGCTGCTGACCACCCTCTCCGGCGGCGAGCAGCAGCGCGCGGTGCTCGCCCGGGCGCTGGCCCAGCAGCCGCGGGTGCTGCTGCTCGACGAGCCGACCGCGTCGCTCGACCTCGGCCACGCCCAGCAGGTGCTCGACCTGGTCGACGCGCTGCGCCGGCAGGACGGCATCACCGTGCTCAGCACCCTGCACGACCTCACCCTCGCCGGGCAGTACGCCGACCGGCTGGCCCTGCTGTCGGCCGGCCGGGTGGTGGCCGAGGGCCCGCCGGCCGAGGTCCTCACGCCGGCGGCGCTGCAGGCGTACTACGGGGCCCGGGCCCAGGTGGTGGCCGGTCCGCACGGCCCGGCGGTTGTGCCCCTGCGCGCACCCGGCTGACCCTCCCGACCGCGCCGCGGGCAGGGGCGCCGGGTCCCCGTCCGGAGCCGGGGAGCGGGATGGGACCCTGGTCCGTCGTGAGCCCCCCGACGTCCGTCTCCGGCGACGACCCCATCCGGTCGCTGCTGCGGGCGTCCCACCAGCTCCCGGCCACCCGCCTCGGCACGGCCGTCGCCGAGCACGCGGCGCTCCTCGGCGCCCGCGAGGCCGTCGTGTGGCTCGCCGACTACGCCCAGCACGCCCTGGTGCCGGTGCCGGGAGAGGGCGTACCCGAACGGCACGAGCTCACGATCGACGGCTCCACCGCCGGCCGGGCGTTCCGGCGGGTGGAGCCGGTGCGCTCCCCCGCGTCCGGCGGCCCGGCCCACCTCTGGGTGCCGCTGCTGGACGGCGCGGAGCGGATCGGCGTGCTCGAGCTGGTCCTGGACGACGAGCCGGACGACGCCCTGGAGCAGGAGGCGCGCAGCCTCGCCTCCCTGGTCGCCGAGCTGACGGTGAGCCGCGACGCCTACAGCGACGCACTCGTGCGCCTGCGCCGCCGGAAGCCGCTGAGCCTGGCCGCGGAGATCCAGTGGGGCCTGCTGCCGCCGCTCACCTACGCCAGCGACCGGGTCGTCATCACCGGGGCGCTGGAGCCGGCGTACGACATCGGCGGCGACACGTTCGACTACGCCGCCAACGACCCGGTGGTCGACCTCATGGTGCTCGACGCCGTGGGGCACGGGCTGCCGGCGGCGCTCCTGGCCGCCGCGGCCGTCGGGGCGTACCGGCACGGCCGCCGGTCCGGCCTGGACCTGCCCGGCATCGCCGCCGCGATGGACGGGGTGATCGCCGGGCAGTTCCCCGCCAGCCAGTTCGCCACCGCCGCGCTGGCGCGCCTGGACAAGCTCAGCGGC
Source organism: Trujillonella endophytica (assembly GCF_019799905.1). Lineage (GTDB taxonomy): Bacteria > Actinomycetota > Actinomycetes > Mycobacteriales > Geodermatophilaceae > Trujillonella > Trujillonella endophyticus_A. Next base: position 130,235 of record NZ_JABGCI010000002.1, read on the forward strand.
CTGCTGCAGTGGGTGAACTGCGGGCACCCGGAGCCGCTCGTCGTGCGCGACGGCGCGCTCGTCCGCCCGCCGTCCTGCCCGCCGGCCCGGCCGCTCGGGCTCCAGTCGGGCCGGGCGGAGCTCTGCTCGACGCAGCTGCGGCCCGGCGACCGGGTGGTCCTGTACACCGACGGCGTGGTCGAGGCGCGCTCCCCGGCCGGGGAGTTCTTCGGCGAGGAGCGGCTGGCCGACCTCATCGTGCGCGCCGAGCGGGCCGGCGAGGCGCCGCCCGAGACGATGCGCCGGCTGATGGGCAGCGTGATGCGGCACCAGGCCGGCCAGCTCCAGGACGACGCGAGCATCGTCCTGGTCGAGTGGCGTACCGGTGCCGAGGACGCCCTGCTGGTGTGAGCGCTCTCGGGGAGGACGAGCAGGTGGCAGCCCGCCGGTCGCAGGAGCAGCCGCCGAGCGGAGGCGCACTGTCCGACGTCGTCGTCGGGCTGGTGGCCGCGCCCGGTGCTGCGGCGGAGCTGGCGGCCCGGCTGGCACCGGAGCTGGCCGCGGAGCTGGCGGCCCAGCACCCGGAGGTCCGCTGGGACGTGCGCGCCGTCCAGGACGGCCTGGTGCAGCCCCCGGCCGACGACGACGAGATCGTGGCCGCCACCCGCACCCGGCTGCTGGCGGAGGACTGGGACCTCGCCGTCGCGCTGACCGACGTGCCGCTGGAGGTCTCGCGCCGGCCGGTCGTCGGCACGGCCAGCCCGCTGCACGGGGTCGCTCTCCTGTCGCTGCCGGCGCTCGGGGCGGTGGGCCGGCACCGCCGCGCACTGCAGGCGGCGATCGGCCTGGTCCGGTCGCTGCTGGGCACCGGCGACGGCACCGGCGATGTCGACGCCGACGACCGGGAGGCGCTGGGCCGGCGGCTGCGGCAGCTGGCCGCCGACGACGCCGACGACAGCGACGGCATCCGCTTCACCGCCCGGGTGCTCACCGGCAACCTCCGGCTGCTCGTCGGGATGGTGCGGGCCAACCAGCCCTGGCGGCTGGCGATCCGGCTCTCCCGGGCGCTGACGGCGGCCGTCGCCGCCGGTGTCTTCGCGCTCATCACCAGCGACGTGTGGCGGCTGGCCGACTCCTTCGGCTGGCCGCGGCTCACCGTGGTCGCGCTCGGCTCGGTCGTCGCCGTCGTCGTCACGCTGATCGTCGGGGCCGAGCTGTGGGAGCGACCGCGCGGCCGGCGGGTGCGCAAACAGGTGCTCCTGTTCAACGTGGCGACCGCGGCCACGGTCGTCATCGGCGTGCTGTCGCTGTACGCCGTGCTGTTCCTGCTGGCGCTGGCCGGCGGCCTGCTGCTCGTCGTGGAGCCGCTGTTCTCCGAGGGGCTGGGGCACGAGGCGCACCTGTCGGACTACCTCGAGCTGGCGTGGCTCACCTGCTCGCTGGCCACGGTCGGCGGTGCGCTGGGGGCCGGACTGGAGTCCGACGACGCCGTCCGGGAGGCCGCCTACACCTACCGCTCGGGCCGCTCGGACGACGCCACCGGTTGACCCTCCCCCGCGGCGGGCATCCCCGGGTATGACGACCATCGCGGAGCGGTTCGGCTCGGCGCTCGAGCAGGCCGCGGAGCCCGGCCTCGCCGGGCCCGAGCTGCTGCCCGTGCGGCTGATGCGCGCCTGCGCGCGGACGCTGCCGGTGGACGGCGCCGGGCTGAGCGTCCAGGACGGGTCGGGCCGCCGGCTCCCGCTGGGCGCGAGCTCGGACGACGCGGCGACCGCTGAGCGCCTCCAGTTCACGGTCGGCACCGGTCCCTGCCTGGCCGCCCACCACCGTGGCGAGCCGGTCTTCGCCATGACCGACGACCTCCGCCGGCGCTGGCTGCCCTTCGCCGAGCTGCTGATCTCCCGCACGCCCTACCGGGGCGTCGTCGCGCTGCCGCTGCCGCTCTCGCTCGCCGGCAACATCGCCATCGACCTCTACTTCACCGACGAGGACGCGGTGTCCCGCCTGCCCGTCTTCGAGGCGATGGCCATCGGCGGGCTCATCACCTCCGCGCTGAGCGATGCCGCGGTCTGGTCGGACTGGGAGCCCGCCCACGGCCCGGAGTGGCTGCGCACGCCCGCCGCACGGCGCCGGGCACTGGTGTGGGAGGCGATCGGGCAGCTGGGCATCACCCACGGCACCGACTCCCGCGGTGCGCTGGCCCTGCTCCGGGCCGCCGCGTACACCGCGGGGCGCCCCGTGGACGACGTCGCCGCCGACGTGCTCTCCGGCCGGATCCCGCCGACGTCCCTGACCCCGCCGGACCCCTCCGCGACGACCTGACCGGCCATTCCCACCCGCGGTGTGGGGATCGGCGCAGGGCCCGGCGGAACACCCCTCCCCGGCGGCCCGCTGTACCCGGTGTGGAGACCGCCGCCCCGTCGTCCCCCGCCCACCCGACGCCTTCCGCCTCCCCGACGCCCACTGCCTCCCCGACGCCCACTGCCTCCCCCACCCGGCTGCTCGACGTCCGCGAGGTCTACGCCGAGCCCGCCGCCCTCGACTCGCCCCGCGGCCGGGAGGTGCTCGCGCGCTTCCCCGGCGCCCGGGTGATCGAGGTGCCCTCGCACTGGCAGATCCCCGAGCTGAACGGCAACGCCGGCAACGTTGACCGCTGGGTGCGGGTGAAGACCGAGACGCTGGTGCTCGGGGTCAAGAAGTCGCTGTCGGCCCGGGCGAACAGCCGCTCGTCGAACTGGATCGCCCCCTCGACCGCCAACGGCTGCGCCATGGCGTGCGCCTACTGCTACGTGCCGCGGCGCAAGGGCTACGCCAACCCGATCACCGTGTTCACCAACATCGACCAGATCACCGGCTACCTGCGCCGGCACGTCGCCCGCCAGGGCCCCAAGACCGAGCCCGACCAGTGCGACCCCGAGTCGTGGGTCTACGACATCGGCGAGAACAGCGACTGCTCGGTGGACGCTCTGGTCAGCGACAACGTCGCGGACCTGGTCGGCACGTTCCGCGACCTGCCGACGGCGAAGGCCTCCTTCGCGACCAAGTACGTCAACCGGCAGCTGCTCGACCTCGATCCGCGGGGCCGCACCCGCGTCCGGTTCTCGCTCATGCCCGACGCCGACTCCCGCGTGATCGACGTGCGGACCAGCCGCATCGCCGAGCGCATCGCCGCCGTCGACGACTTCGTGGCCGCCGGCTACGAGGTGCACCTCAACCTCTCCCCCGTCGTCCTGCGCGAGGGCTGGGAGGCCGACTGGGCACAGCTGCTGCGTCAGCTGGACGACGAGCTCGGCCCCGCCGCCAAGGCGCAGGCCGCCGCCGAGGTGATCATGCTGACCCACAACCGCGACCTGCACGAGGTCAACCTCGGCTGGCACCCGAAGGCCGAGGAGCTGCTCTGGCGGCCGGACCTGCAGCAGCCCAAGCGCAGCCAGAACGGGCAGTGGAACGTGCGCTACCGCAACGACGTCAAGCGCGCCGGCGTCGAGCGCCTGCAGGAGCTCGTCGGCTTCCACGCCCCCTGGCTGCGGATCCGCTACGCGTTCTGAGCCCCTCCCGGTCGACAGGTCGACCTGTCGACACGGAGTGGTGGGGCTCCCACCGAGCGTGTGCGATCCTGGCTCGACAGCACTGTGCCTGCCGAGGGGGGAAGCCGTGCTCGCGTCCTCGTCGGCCGTCCCCGCGCAGGCCCTGCTGGCCTCGCTGCCGGACACGGTCGTGGTCGCCGACGGTGCCGGCCTCATCGCCTACGTCAACCCGGCGGTGACCATGCTGCTGGGCCACCGGCCGGAGGCGCTGATCGGCCAGCCCCTCACCGTCCTGATGCCCGAGCGCTACCGGCACGGGCACGGCGCCGGCTTCGCGCGCTTCCGGCGCACCGGGGAGGGCAAGCTGGTGGGGGCCACCACCCAGGTCCCGGCGCAGCACGTCGACGGGCACGAGATCGCCATCGACCTGACGCTGTCCCGGCTGGAGACCTCCCCCGAGGCCGGCCCCGACAGCGCGGTGGTGGTCGGCGTGCTCCGCGACGCGAGCACGACGATCCTGCTGGAGCGTCAGCTGGAGGTCAGCCGCTACCTCGCGGCGACCCTGCGGGTCACCGCCGCGCTGACCGAGGCACCGGACGCCGACGTCGCCTTCGAACGACTGCTGCCCACCCTCTGCAACGAGCTGGGCTGGGACTGCGCGACCCTGTGGCAGCCCGACGAGACGGGGCGGCGGCTCTCCTACGGCGGCATCTGGGCGGTGCCCGGCGTGGACGTCGCCACCCTGCACGCGGCCAAGCAGTCCCTGTCCTTCGTCCGCGGGCAGGGGCTGCCCGGCCTGACCTGGCGCCGGCATGCCCCCGTGGCGGTCGAGGACCTGCAGGAGACCCCCCCGACCTACGGGGCGGCTGCCGCGCGCTCGGCCGGGTTCCACACGGGTGTGGCGTTCCCCGTCCTGCGCGGCGACACCCTCCTGGGCGTCTGCGAGCTGTTCACGCGGCAGCCCCGCCCGGTACCGCCCGAGCTCCTGGACGTGCTCGGCAACGCCGGCCGCCAGATCGGCCAGTTCCTCGGCCGGCTGCGCGCCGAGTCCGACGTGCGTGCCCTCGCCGACACCCTGCAGCGCAGCCTGCTGCCGTCGCTGCTGCCCACCGTCCCGGGTCTGCAGCTCGCCGCGCAGTACCGGCCCGGTGGCGGGTCCGCCCTGGTCGGCGGGGACACCTACGACGTCGTCCCGCTGCCCGACGGGCGCTGGATGGTGCTGATCGCCGACGTCTGCGGCACCGGCGCCGAGGCCGCGGCGGTGACCGCGCTGACCCGGCACACGGCCCGGGCCGCGGTCGCGACGTCCGGCGACCCGGCCGACGTCCTGGCGGCGGTCCACGCCGCCCTGGTGCACGAGCAGGCGGGCGGACCGCTGCGCTTCGTCACCGCCGCCTGCCTGGTCCTCGAGCCGGGCGCCGGCACCGTGCACGGGCGGCTGAGCATCGCGGGCCACCCCCGGCCGCTGCTGCGCCGCACCGAGGGCTGGGAGGAGGTCGGCGTCGTGGGGCTGCCGCTGGGCGTCGGCGACGACGCCCGGTTGGTGTCGGTGCCGCTGACGCTGTCCCCGGGGTCCTCCCTGGTCCTCTACACCGACGGCGTCACCGAGGCCCGCGACGCCGAGGGCGAGCAGCTGGGCGAGGAGGGGCTGGTCCGCCTGCTCACCCGGCCCGGCCCCGACGTCGCCGAGTGCATCGCCGAGACCATCGCCACCGCCGTCCAGGCCCGGGCGGCGGCCTCCCCGTACGAGGCCGACGACCTCGCCGTCCTGGCGATCACCGTCCCCGTCTGACGAAGGGCCCGCGGCCGCCTACCGTGGCCGGCATGGCGCGGGTGGCGGTGGTGGGCGCCGGGCTGGGGGGGCTCGCGGCGGCCGCCCGGCTGGCGGCCCTCGGTCACGACGTCACGGTGCTGGAGCAGGCGCCCACGGTCGGCGGCAAGCTCGGCTGGTACGCCCGCGACGGCCACGGCTTCGACACCGGCCCGAGCCTGGTGACCCTGCCCCAGGTGTACCGGGACCTCTTCGCCGCCACGGGCGGTGCCCTGGAGGACTCCGTCGACCTCGTCCGGCTCGACCCCGCCGTCGCCTACCGCTTCGCCGACGGCACGCGGCTCGCCGTCCCCGGTTCCGCCGCCGCGATCCCCGCGGCGATGGACGCGGCGCTGGGCGCGGACGCCGGGGCGCAGTGGGCCGCCCTCATGGACCGGGCCGCCGAGATGTGGCGGGTCACCGAGCAGCCGTTCCTCCGCTCACCGCTGGCCGGCGCGGCCACGCTCGCCCGGCTGGCCCGCAGCGCCCGGGACGTCGCGACCGTGGCGCCGTGGCGCACCCTGCGCGGGCTGGGCCGGGCGCACCTGCGCTCCCCCGAGCTCCGCGTGCTGCTGGACCGCTACGCGACCTACTCCGGCTCCGATCCCCGCCGCGCGCCGGGAGTGCTGGCCACCGTGCCGTACGCCGAGCAGGCCTTCGGCTCCTGGTACGTGCGCGGGGGGCTGCGCCGGCTGGCGCAGGCCGTCGCCGACCGCGCCGTCGAGCGGGGGGCGCGGATCCGCACCGGGGCGGCGGTGGACCGGGTGCTCGTCGAGGGCCGGCGGACGGCGGGCGTCGCGCTGTCCGGCGGCGAGGTGGTGCGCGCCGACGTCGTCGTCTCGGGTGCCGACGCCGCCGCCCTCTACCGGGACCTGCTGCCCCCGCTGCGGCAGGCCCGGCGGGTGCGCCGGGACCTGGCGCGCAGCACCCCCTCCCTGTCGGGCTTCGTGCTGCTGCTCGCGCTGCGCGGGCGCACCGCGGACCTGGCCCACCACACCGTGCTCTTCCCGGCGGACTACGACGCCGAGTTCGACGCGGTGTTCGGCGTCGGCCGGCACCGGGGCGCGCCCCGGCCGGTCGACGACCCGACCGTCTACGTGAGCGCCCCCGACGACCCGGCGACCCGGCCGGACGACGGCAGCGAGTCCTGGTTCGTGCTGGTCAACGCGCCGCGGCACGACCCGGCCGGCGGCGTCGACTGGGACGAGCCGGGGCTGGCCGACCGCTACGCCGGCCGGGTGCTGGACGTCCTCGCGCGGCGTGGGCTGGACGTGCGCGACCGGCTGCGCTGGTGCGTGACCCGCACCCCCGCCGACCTGGCGCGGGAGACCCGCAGCGTCGGCGGCTCGATCTACGGCACCTCGAGCAACGGCGCCCGGGCGGCGTTCCTGCGCCCCGGCAACGCCGGCCCCGTGCCGGGCCTGTTCCTGGTGGGCGGCTCGGCGCACCCCGGCGGCGGGCTGCCGCTGGTGACGCTGTCCGCGGAGATCGTGGCCCGGCTGGTCGGCCCGGCCTGAGCCGGGATCGGTCGAAGGGCCCCGTCCCCCTCACGCCTCGCACGCTCGGCGCGAGCCTCTGGACGGGGCCGACGTAGGGAGGACGGCGTCCTCGCCGACGCCGCGGCGCCGGGACGGCCGCCGGGTCCCTGTCGGAGGCCCGTGACAGGGTCGACGGCGTGCGCACCGACCCGCCGGGACCGCATCCGAGACCGTCCAGCTGACCGGGTTCCTCGCCTACCAGCGGGAGACCCTCCTGCTGAAGACCGAGGGCCTCACCGGGGAGCAGCTGGGGCGGACGCTGCCGCCGTCCTCGCTCACCCTCGCCGGGCTGCTCCACCACCTGGCGCTGGTCGAGGAGTCCTGGTCGGTCGAGCGCTTCGCCGGCCGGCCCTCACCCGAGCCGTGGGCGGGCGTCGACTGGGACGGGACCCCCGACTGGCGGAAGGACCCCCTGCCCCCCACCACTCGCAAGCTCGCGGTGGGCCCCTGCAGGGGGCCGAACCGGCGGACCGACGAGGTCGTCGCGGCGGCCGGTGGCCTCGACGCGCTGTCCGTGGAGCCGCTGCGCGACGGCGGACGGTTCAGCCTGCGGTGGATGCTGCTGCACCTGCTCGAGGAGACGTCGCGGCACAACGGCCACGCGGACCTGCTGCGCGAGGCGGTCGACGGCGTCGTCGGGGAGTGAGCGCGCCCGCCCTCAGCCCCGCCGGCCGGTGAGGGCGACGATCGGCGCACCCGGCGCCAGCCGCTCGGCGGCGACGCCCGTCAGCCCGGCCGCCCGCATCTGCTCGGCCAGCTCGCCGGTGTCCGGGAGCTCCATGGCCCCCTCCTGTGCCCGGAGGAGCAGGTCGAAGTGCCGGCTGAACGCGGCCGGGCCGGCCGCCGTGGTCACCACGACGAGCAGTCCCCCGGGCACAGGCAGCGGGTCAGGTCCGCCAGCAGGGGCGTCCGCTCACCGCGGGGCACGTAGTGGACGACGTTGGCGAGCAGCACGAGGTCCACCGGCTCGGCCAGGGGACCGGTGGGGTCGCCGAGGACCTGGCGGACGTCGGCCCGCACCACCGTGGACCGTCCGGCCAGCCCCCGTCCGGCCAGGGTGGCCTTGGCGAGCGCGGCAGCCCCGGCGTCGGTCTCGATGCCGATGCCGGCGGCCCCGGGCACGGTCTCCAGGACCGTGGCCAGTTGCAGCCCGGCACCGCAGCCCACGTCGAGCACCCGCCAGGGCTGCACGTCGGCGGCGGTACGCGTGAGCAGGGCCAGCACGAACGGCTCGAAGGCGGCGGAGACGCGGGCGATGACCGCTCCGCTGGTGGCGACGTCGCTCCGCCGTGGTCCGCCGGCCAGCAGCGGCCCCATCCCGCGGTACACGTCGGTGTGGAAGCCGGAGAACGCCTCGACGGCGGCCCGCACGAGGTCGTCGTCGACCACGGCGCGGCCGTCGGCGGTGACTGCCCACCGGTCGTGGTCCTGCCGGACGACCCCGGCGGCGGCCAGTGCGCGCAGGAACGCGGCCAGCAACTGCTCGTCGGCGGCGTCGCAGCGGCCGGCCAGCTCCGCGGTCCCCGCCGGCCGCTCGGCCAGGGCGTCCAGCAGCCCGGTGGACAGCCCGGCGCCGAGCTGGGCCAGCCGGATCGCCGCCTGGCCGTCGCGGGTGGCGCGCAGCCGCGGGCGCAGGTGCCCGCCGCGGAGCACCTCGAGGGCGGCGCGGGTCCTCAGCAGTCGCGGCACGCTGGCTCCTCCCGACCGGTGTGCCACCACCATGGCCGGGGCGGAGTCCTCCGCGCCAGTGACCTCGCCGGCCCGGCGGCGCCGCTCCTCGCCGGCGGGCCGCCGGCTCAGCCGCGCGCCGCGCCCAGGCCCAGGACCGCGGCCAGGCCGAGCGCGCTGCGCGGGGCGTAGGCGGTCCGCCAGAGCCCGCCGTGCACCGCGCCGTGCGCCTCGTCCTGCCACGGGTGGTCGTGCCGCGGCCCGCCGCCGGTGTGCAGGTCGTGCACCAGCAGCGCGGCCATGAGCACGTTGGACGTCGCCGGCTCGAAGACCTCGACCCCGAAGCGGTGGGCGCCGGCGTAGGCGGCCGCGAGCGCCCGGTTCTTCAGCACCGAGCGGGTGCGGGTCGGCGGCGCGACGTTCATCGACACCGTCGTCCCGGCCGCCCGCGCCGAGGTCGCCCGCCAGCGCTGCAGCCGCTTGGCCAGCGCGTAGTTGGGCCCCTGCTGGGGGACGAGGCTGTCGTTGACGCCCGGGTCGGCGCCCGGCAGGTACCCCCGCTGGAGCAGGCGTCCCGCGGTGACCGTGCGCAGCGGGCGGACCAGCAGCTTCGCCGTCGCGGAGCGGCCGGCGTAGGCGCGCACCGAGTGCTCGACCGCCTCGCCCGGCACGGCGAAGACGTCGGTGGGCGTGGCGAGGAACGCCAGCGCGGTGTCGGGGCGCTCCTGCTGCACGCGCAGCGTGAGGGCGTCGACGGCGGTGGAGACCCGCACGTTGTCCGCGCCGTCGGCGTAGACGTAGTCGCCGAGCACCAGGCTGCCGGGCAGTGCCGACAGCCAGTCGGCGACCGCGGGCGACTCGCCGACCAGGTCCACGCCGGCGACCTCGGCGAGGTCGCCGTCGGCCTGCGGCCCCACCGGGACGAGCAGGGTGCCCGCGCCGCGGCCGGCCGTCTCCAGCACCCGCCGCCACAGCGGCACCCGGGGCAGGTCGGCCCCGGCCACGCGCGCGCCCCAGCGCAGCAGCGCCGTGAGCGGCCCCATCTCCGCTCCGGCGCCGAGTACGACGACGGTCCGGTCGGGCAGCGACAGCCACTCCGGGTTGGCGGCGACGGTGCGCACCGCCTCGGCGGCGGAGGGCTCGATGACCCCGCCGGTGACCCAGGAGTCGAGCCGGCGGGCGAGGTCGTCGCCGCGCAGCCGGCCGCCGCGGAACGGCAGGGAGAGCTCCCGCTCCGGCTCGGCGGCACCGCGCACCTCGCGGGTGGTCAGGGTCCGCGCGGCCGGGGCCGTCCCGAGGGTGGCCAGCGGCCGCTCCTCGCCGCCGACCGCGACGCGCATGCGGTCGTGCAGCGACGCCAGGCCGGCGTCGGCGATCGTGCGGGCCGCCACCGCGTCGCCCAGGCCGGCCTCGACCAGCCGGCGGAAGTGCACCAGGTAGCCCGCGCGCCAGTTGGTCTCCTGCTCGGCGGCGCGGGCGCCGGGCGGGTCGACCGCGCGCAGGGCGTCGGCGACGACGGCACGGCCGACGGCCGCGGTGCTGCGCCGGCCGTCGGGGCCGGCCGGGAAGACGACGCCGCTGTCGCCGGCCACGTCAGTCCACCACCACGGGGAGCGGCTCGACCGGCGCCCCGGCCTCGAGCCAGCGCAGCAGCAGGCGGGCGCCCCAGCCGGTGCCGCCCTTGACCACCTCGGCGTCGTCGGAGCCCGCGCGGGCCGGCCCGGCGACGTCGAGGTGGGCCCAGGGCACCTCGCCGGCGAAGGGCAGGAGGAACAGCGCCGCCGTCGTGCCGCCCGGGTTGCCCGGCGCGTTGTTGGCGTCGGCGATGGTGCTCTCCAGCGCGTCGGCGTACTCCTCGGCCAGCGGCATCCGCCACACCCGCTCGCCGGCGTGACCGGCGGCCGTGGTCAGCGCCTGGGCCAGCCCGTCGGTGGTCGCGTACAGCCCCGCCGTCCGGCTGCCGAGGGCGGACTTCATCGCGCCGGTGAGGGTGGCGACGTCGACGAGCACGGTCGCCCCCAGCTCGAGCCGGGCGTGGGCGAGGGCGTCGGCGAGCACCATGCGGCCCTCCGCATCGGTGTTCAGCACCTCGGTGGTCCGCCCGCCGACGTGGCGCACGACGTCGCCGGGCCGGTAGGAGGTCCCGGAGACGGCGTTCTCCGCGGCCGGGACGACGGCGGTCACGGCGACCGGCAGCTCCAGGCGGGCCGCGGCGTGGAGGGCGGCGAGCACGGCCGCACCCCCGGCCATGTCGGTCTTCATCTCCCGCATGCCCGCTGTCGGCTTGATCGAGAGGCCACCGGTGTCGAAGGTGATCCCCTTGCCGACCAGGACGGGGTGGTCGCTGCCCGCGCCGGGCGGGCGGTAGCTCGCCACGACGACGCGGGGTGGGCTGGCCGAGCCCCCGCCGACGGCGAGCACGCCGCCGAAGCCGCCGGCCCGCAGCTCGTCGGGGCCCAGCACGGTGACCGTCACGGAGTCGAGCCCGGCCAGCCGCTGCTGCGCCTGGGCCGCCAGCCACTCGGGGGTCTTGGTGTTCGGTGGCGTGTTGACCAGGTCGCGGGCCCAGGCGACCGCCTCAGCGGTGATCCGGCCCGCGCGGGCCGCGGCCCCGACGGCGGGGTCGTCCGCGTCGGCGGCGACGACGGCGACCTCGGTGAGGCGCGCCGGGTGCGGCCGGCTCGTGTCGCGGAACCGGTAACCGGCCAGGAGGGCGGCCTCGACCGCGGCCCGCACCTCGTCCGCGCCGGCGGGGGCGACCCCGTCCAGCGGCAGCACCAGGCGGCGGGCACCGAACTCGGCGAGGGTCTGCGCGCGCCGCACGGCGATGGCCACGTAGGAACGCAGGTCGGGCAGGGTGCCCGAGCCGATCCCGACGGCCACCACGCTGCGCGGCCGCCGGCCGGGGACGGGCAGGTTGGTGATCTTGCCCGCCGACCCGTTGTTGCCGGTGTCGCGCAGGGCACCGGCCAGCAGGTCGGCGGGGACGGGCGTGGCCCGGCCGGGGCCCGGCTCGGTCAGCCAGGACGGGAGGGTGCCGCTCGCGCCGACCGGCACCGCGAGCACGTCGTCCTCACCGAGCGGGGGCACGGCGGAGATGACGTCGACCCGCGGCAACGGCGCGGCCCCGGCCGCCGGCGTGGTGCCGGCGGCCGGGGCCGTGTCGCCCGGTGCGGGGCTGCCCGAGGGCAGGCTCGCCGCGGTGTTCAGCTGGTCGCGCCCTTCAGGGCCTCCGAGAGCGCCGTCGCCTCGTCGGGCGACAGCTCGACGACGAGACGTCCGCCGCCCTCGAGCGGTACCCGCATGACCAGGCCGCGCCCCTCCTTGGTGACCTCCAGGGGACCTTCACCCGTGCGCGGCTTCATGGCCGCCATGCGTGCCTCCTTCGCCGGCCACCCGTCTCCTCTTCTGGCGACGGTGTGGCTCCTCTCCGTGCAGTGAGCTGCCCCCATGATCCCGTATGCCCGCCCGCGAGACCAACCTGGGACACCTTCAGGTGAGGGCGCGGAAGCAGGTGACCACGTGGTCGTCCACCATCCCGGTCGCCTGCATGAGCGCGTAGGCGGTCGTCGGGCCCACGAAGGCGAAGCCGCGCCGCTTCAGGTCCTTGGCCATGGCCACCGACTCCGGGCTCGTGGCGGGCACCTCGGCGAGGGTGGCCGGCCGGGCGCGCGGCCCCTCCGGGGCGAAGGACCACAGCAGCTCCGAGAGGCCCTCGGGGAGCCGCTGCGCGGCCCGGGCGTTGGCGATCGCGGCGTCGACCTTCGCGCGGTTGCGGACGATGCCGGCGTCGGCGAGCAGGCGGGCACGGTCGGCCTCGGTGAACCCGGCGACCGCGTCGATGGAGAAGCCGGCGAAGGCGGCGCGGAAGGCGGGCCGCTTGCGCAGGATGGTCAGCCACGACAGACCCGACTGGAACGCCTCGAGGCAGAGCCGCTCGAACAGGGCGTCGTCCCCGCGCAGCGGCACCCCCCACTCCTCGTCGTGGTAGGTCACGTACTCGGGCGCGCTGTCGCCCCAGGCACACCGGATGCGGTCCACGGGCCGGACGCTAGCCCGGTGCGCCGACGGTGCCGGAGCTCCGTCCACAGGCCGGGGGCGTGTCCACCGCCGGCGGCCCGGTACCTCCTCCCCCGTTCCCGTGCTCTGGTCCACCCGGACGCAGAGCACGGGCGTGTGCGGCCCGCCCCGCCACTCGGCTGCTGCCGGCGGGGTCAGGGGACGGGTGTCTCCAGGGCCGGGTCGTCGGCGGCGCGGCGCTCGTTGCGGCGGGTGGCCAGGACGCAGCCCGCCACCACGAGCGGCAGGCCCAGGGCGAGACCGAGGGTGAACGGCTCGTCGAGCAGCAGGACCCCGAGCAGCACCGCCACGGCGGGGTTGAGGAACGTGATGATCAGCGCCCGCTGCGGCCCGACCTCGCGGATGAGCGCGAAGAACAGCGACAGCGCCACCGCCGTGCACACGACGCCGAGCACCGCCACCGACAGCAGGGCCGGTCCCGGCGCCTCGCCGACCTGGTCGAGCCGGGTCAGCGCGAACGGCGCGTACACCACCGCCGTGACCAGCAGCGCGACCGAGGCCGCCGCCACCCCGTCGACGTCGGCCAGCTTCCGCGTGACGATCAGCGGCGCCGTGCCGTAGCCGACGACGGTGAGCGCGACCGCGCCCAGCGGCACCCACGCGGCCCCGCCGACGTCCAGGCCGAGCAGCACCGCGATGCCCACCACGCCCAGCCCCATGCCGGCCAGCCGGACGGGGGTCAGCCGCTCCTCCCCCAGCACCCGGCCGGCGATCGCGGCGACGAACGGCACGGCGGCCACCAGCAGGCCGGTCAGCGAACTGGACAGCGTCTGCTCGGCGAACCCGAGCAGCAGCCAGGGCCCGGTCATCTCCAGCAGCGTGAACGCCAGCAGCGGCCGCCAGTTGCGCAGCGCCGGGCCCAGGTGACCCCGCGCGATCGTCCACGGGAGGAGCAGCGCGGCGCCGATCGCGCACCGGCCGAAGACGACGAGCACCGGCGAGAGGTCCTCCACCGCCACCTTGATGAGCAGGTACGGCACGCCCCAGATGACCGACATGGCGAGGAAGAGCAGCCATCCCCGCCGGCTCACCGACCACCTCCACTGACGTCGCGCACGCCGTCATCATGACGGCCGTGACCGACGACGCCGCGCGACGCCTCGCAGTACTCGCCGACGCCCTGGCCGGCGAACCCGGGGTCGAGCTCCCCGGCGACGACGGCCCGCGCCGCTTCGGCTCCGCCGCGCTCAAGGTCGACGGCTCCATCGTCGCCATGGCGGTCGGCGGGGCGCTGGTGCTCAAGCTGCCGCGGCCACGGGTGGAGGCGCTGCTCGCCGAGGGCACGGGGACGCCGTTCCGCAACGGCCGCGGCGCGGCCATGCGCGAGTGGGTCGCCCTCGGCCCCGACGACGCCGCCGACCTCGACCTCGCCCGTGAGGCCCTGGCCTTCGTGCGGAAGCGGTAGGACGGCGCCGTGTCCGGCTACGGCTCCTTCGTCCTCTTCGCCGCGGTGCTCGTCCTCGTGCCCGGCCCCGACACCGCGGTCGTCGTCCGCAACACGCTCGCCGGAGGCCGGCGCCGCGGCACGTGGAGCGCCGTCGGCATCGCCGTGTCCAACACGGTCCAGGGGACGGCGGCCGCCGCGGGCCTGGCCGCCGTCGTCGTCCGCGTCGAGCCGCTGTTCCAGACGATCCGGTGGCTGGGCATCGCCTACCTGGCGTTCCTCGGCGTCCAGGCGCTGCGCTCGGCCGTCCGCGGCGAGTACGGCGACCTGGCCGGCGACGGGACGACGGACGGCGGCGTGGCCCTGCGCGGCTTCCGCCAGGGCTTCCTCAGCAACATCACCAACCCGAAGGTGCTGGCCTTCTACCTGGCGGTGCTCCCCCAGTTCCTCGGCCCGGAGGCCGCCGTGCCGGTGCTCGTGGCCCTCGCGCTCACCCACGCGGTGATCGGGCTCGCCTGGTCGCTGGTGCTGGTCGCCGGCCTGCACCGGGCCCGGGTCGTGCTGACCCGGCGCCCGGTGCGGCGGGCGATGGACGCGGTCACCGGCTGTGCCCTGCTGGGCTTCGGTGCACGGCTGGCGGTCGGCCGCGGCTGAGCGGTCAGGCCCGCCCGGCCAGGTAGTCGCGCCGGCGCTCGGCGGGGAACCGCTCGATCGCGTACCGGAGCATCGTGCGGGGCATCCGGCCGTACCGCGGCCCGAGGAACGCCTCCGCCCGGGCCCGGTCGCGGTTGCCCACCTCCCGCAGCATCCAGCCGACGGCCTTGTGGATCAGGTCCGCCGGGTCGGTGAGCAGCCGGTCGGCCAGCCGCAGGGTCGCCTCCGGGCGCCCCGCCCGGACGCCGGCGAAGGTCGCCATCACCGCGATCCGGCGGTCCCACACCGACGCCGATCCGGCCAGCTCGTCCAGCACGGCGTCGGCCGCCGCGTCGTCGCGGTCGAGCAGCCACGGGCCGAGCAGGTACGGCGCGGAGGCGTCCACCAGGTCCCAGTTGTCCACCCGGTCCCGGCGGCGGAGGAAGAGGTCGACGATCCGCTGCCGCTCGTCGTCGTCCGCCCGCTCGGAGCGGCGGACGAGGACGAACAGCGCCGTGAGGCGCTCCTCGTGCCACGGGCTGCCCAGCAGCTCGTCGACGTCGGCGAGGGACGTCGACGCGGCGTGCCGGCGGGCGATCGCCCGCTGCGGCGGCACGGCGATGCCGAGGAACCGGTCGCCCTCGCCGTAGCCGCCCGGCCGCGCCTGGAAGTAGCGCGCCATGCCCGCGGCCCGCTCCGCGTCGGCGAGCTCGGCCAGCTCGCTCCGGATCGCCGCTGCGGTCACGGTCTCAGGCGGGGTACGTCCGCGCGAAGGCGGCGAACCGGCGCAGGGACATCCGCACCCCGAGGACGACGAACGGCTTGGCCAGTGGCCAGCCCGCGACGCCGAGGAACCCGAAGGGCAGCCAGAGCTGCTCGGTCCAGACGAACGTCGAGTGCTCGCCGCGCGGCTCCACCTCGAAGATGCCCGGCCCGCGGACGATCCGGCCGGTGTGCTGCACGACCACCCGGCGCGGCGGCTCCCACTCGGTGATCACCATCGTGTCGAGGATGCCGACGTGCCGGCGCCGGCCCGGGAGCCTCAGCCCGGTACGCGCGGCCAGCCGGCCCTTCACGCCCTGGGCGGGGCCGCCCACGGTCTCCACGTCGGTGGCGAGCATCCACTCGCCCTGCCGCGTCCAGTCGGTGAGCGCGGCCCACACCCGCTCCGGGGGTGCGTCCACGTCGATCCGCTCGGTCAGCTCACGCACCGGAGGGCGCTCCGTTCCCGCTCGGGGCGGTGTCGTGGGACGGGTCGGGGACCGCGTCCGGGGAGGGGTGGGCCGGGTGCGCCGGACCTCGGGCGGCCGTGCCGAGCCGGGCGCGGAGCGCGGCGATCTCACGGTCGCGTTCCTCGATGGTCCCCGCCAGCTGCTCGAGCACCCAGTCGACCTCGGTCATCCGGTAGCCGCGCACGGTCACCGAGATGCGCAGCGCCCGCACGTCGTCGCCGGTGACCGGCCGGTCGCCGGGCAGCTCGACCGGCGAGCGGTCCAGCTCGGCCGGCGGCTGGGTCTCCGCCCGGCCCAGCAGCAGCGACCCACCCAGGAAGAGCAGACCGCCGACCAGCAGGACGCTGACGACGAAGACGACCGCGGACAGCACGTCAGTCGTCGACCGGACCGCTGTCGCGGGGCGCCCGCATGCCGCCGCCTCCGTCGCCCGGGTCCCGCCCGACGTCGGCCGCCTTGATGAGGGCGAGGACCTCCTCGACGTCGTCGGTCACCGTGAACAGGTCCAGGTCGGCCTCGTTGATCGTGCCCGCCGGGACCATGGTCGCCCGGATCCAGTCGATCAGCCCGGACCAGTAGGCGCTGCCGTAGAGGACCACCGGGAAGCGGGTGACCTTGCGGGTCTGCACCAGCGTCAGCGACTCGAACAGCTCGTCGAGGGTGCCGAAGCCGCCGGGGAGGATGACGAAGGCCTGCGCGTACTTCACGAACATCGTCTTGCGCACGAAGAAGTAGCGGAACGCGATGCCGACGTCGACCCACTCGTTGAGCTCCTGCTCGAACGGCAGCTCGATGCCCAGGCCCACCGACAGGCCCTCGGCCTCGCAGGCACCGCGGTTGGCCGCCTCCATGGCGCCCGGCCCGCCGCCGGTGATGACGGCGTACCCGGCGCGGGCGAGCGCAGCGCCGATCTCGACGCCCGCGGCGTAGTACGGGTCGTCGGGCTTGGTCCGGGCGCTGCCGAAGACGCTGACGGCCTTGGGCAGCTCGGCGAGCAGCCCGAAGCCCTCGACGAACTCGCTCTGGATGCGCAGCACGCGCCAGGGGTCGGTGTGCACCCAGTCGGCGGGGCCGCGGCGGTCGAGCAGCCGCTGGTCGGTCGTCGTCCCGACCGTCTGGGGGTCCGGCTCGCCGCCGCGCAGCATCACCGGCCCGCGGTGACGGGTCGGCCGTGGCCTGCGGCCGCCGGCCGGCTCGGGCGTGGTGGTCATGCGGCGCTCCTCGGGAGGTGGGGCGGGCAGGTCAGGGGGTGGGGGCGGAGAGATAGGCGACCAGGGCGTCCTCGGCGGGCCGCAGCCGCTCCACGAGGACCGACTCCTCGCGCGTGTGCGCCAGCTGCGGGTCGCCGGGCCCGTAGTTCACGGCGGGGATGCCGAAGGCGGCGAAGCGGGCGACGTCGGTCCAGCCCAGCTTGGCCCGGGCGGGCCGGCCGACGGCGGCGACGAACGCGGCCGCGGCGGGCTCGGCCAGTCCCGGCAGCGCCCCGCCGGCGTTGTCGACGACGGTGAGCGTGGCGCCCTCGGCCAGCGCGTCGGCGAACACCTCCCGGACGTGGGCCTCCGCGGCGTCCTCGTCGCGGTCGGGCGCGTAGCGGAAGTTCACCGTCACCCGGCACTCGTCGGGGATCACGTTCCCCGCGACCCCGCCCTCGATCCGCACCGCGTTGAGGCCCTCGCGGTACAGGCAGCCGTCGATGTCCACCTCGCGCGCGGGGTAGGCGGCGAGCGTCGCGAGGATGCCCGCGGCGCCGTGGACGGCGTTGACGCCCAGCCAGCTCCGCGCGCTGTGCGCCCGCCGGCCGCGCACCTCGAGCACCGCGCGCAGCGTGCCCTGGCAGCCGGCCTCGATCTCGCCGTCGGTGGGCTCCAGCAGGATCGCCAGGTCGCCGTACAGCCAGCCGCGGTGCTCGCGGGCGACCCGGCCGAGGCCGTTCTTCACGGCCTCGACCTCCTCGTTGTCGTAGAGGACGAAGGTCAGGTCGTGGGCCGGCTCGGCGCCGGGGACGCCGAAGCGGGCGGCCAGCCGCAGGATCACCGCGTCGCCGGACTTCATGTCGCTGGTGCCGCAGCCGTACAGCCGGTCGCCGTCGAGCCGGCTCGGCACGTTGTCGGCGATGGGGACGGTGTCCAGGTGCCCGGCGAGCACGACACGGGTCGGCCGGCCGAGGTTCGTCCGCGCCAGGACCGAGTCGCCGACGCGCTCGACCTCCAGCCCGCCCAGGGCGCGCAACGCCGTCTCGACGGCATCGGCCAGCGCGGCCTCCTCGCCGGACACCGACGGGGCGTCGACGAGGGCGCGGGTGAGCGTGAGGACGTCGGCGGACAGGTCCAGGGACGGGACGGCGCTCACGACTCCCGAGCCTATGCGAAGGACCCCGGTGCCCCCCGCCACTCGCAGGCTCGCGGCGGGCCCCTGCACCGGGGCCGACGCGGGTGAGCCCGCTCGGTACGGTCTCCGACCGTGACAGACGCCGCTCCCCGCTCCGCCGTCGCCGCCGGCCTCGCCACCGTGACCCGCTCCGGCACGGTCCTCGACGCCTGGTACCCCGAGCCCCGGCTCGGTGCTCCCGCCGGCGCCCCCAACGGCACCGCGCAGCTCGGCGCCCTCGAGCTGTCCGGGGAGCTCGGCCCCGACTACGGCGGGCTGGTGCGCACCGACGACGCGCGCGGCGTGGAGGTCGTCGCCGTCCGCACGGTGATCGCGGACCTGTCCGCGCCCGCCGTCGACACCTACGACGTCTGGCTGCGGCTGCACCTGCTCTCCCACCGGCTCATCCGGCCGCACGGCGCGGACATGAGCGGGATCTTCGGCCTGCTCACCAACGTGGCCTGGACCAGTGCCGGCCCGGTCGAGGCGGCCGGCTTCAACGCCCACCGGCTGCGCGCCGCCGTGGGCAACGTGACGGTGTTCGGCGTGGACAAGTTCCCGAAGATGACCGACTACGTCATCCCCAGCGGCGTCCGCATCGCCGACGCGGACCGGGTCCGGCTCGGCGCCCACCTCGCCGAGGGGACGACGGTGATGCACGAGGGCTTCGTCAACTTCAACGCCGGCACGCTGGGCCCCTCGATGGTGGAGGGCCGGATCAGCGCGGGCGTCGTCGTCGGCGCCGACAGCGACATCGGCGGCGGCGCCTCGATCATGGGCACGCTCTCCGGCGGCGGCAAGGAGGTCGTCTCCATCGGCAGCGGCTGCCTGCTCGGGGCCAACGCCGGCGTGGGCATCTCCCTCGGCGACGGGTGCGTCGTCGAGGCCGGCTGCTACGTGACCGCGGGCTCGCGCGTCACGCTGCCCGACGGCTCGGTGGTCAAGGCGCGCGAGCTCTCCGGCCGCAGCGGGCTGCTGTTCCGCCGCAACAGCGTGAGCGGCGCGCTGGAGGCCCTGCCGCGGTCCGGCGAGTGGGGTGCGCTGAACGCCGACCTGCACAAGAACTGACGTCCCGGGACGGGTGAGGCGGTCGGGGCTCACCGTCCGCCGCTCCCGGGGAACTGCCAGGGAGCGCACCTACCCTCGGAGGCGATGAGTCCCGCAGCCACGGCAGCCCGCCGCTCCTCCGCCGGTCCACGGAAGAGGACGACGACGCGGCCGGGAGCCCGCCGTCGGCCCAGCCGTCGTCGCGGGGGGCCGGGGCTGCGCACGGTCGCGCGGGCGTGGTGGTGGCTGGCCGCGCTGCTCGCCGTCGTCGTCGTCGGCGCGATGGCCTGGGACCCCGACGCCGACGAGCCGGCCGTGCGGACCGCCGAGTGCACCCTGCCGGCCTCGCGCGTGCCGCTGACCGACGAGCAGATCGGCAACGCCCGCACCATCGCGCAGCTCGGGCGGGACCGCGGACTCCCGGAGCGGGCGGTCGTCATCGCCCTGGCGACGGCGATGCAGGAGTCCAGCCTCCGGAACCTCGACTACGGCGACCGCGACTCCCTCGGGCTGTTCCAGCAGCGACCGTCGCAGGGCTGGGGCACGCCCGAGCAGGTGCAGGACCCGGTCTACGCCGCCGGGATCTTCTACGACCGCCTCCTCCGGGTGCCCGGCTGGGAGACCATGCGCGTCACGGACGCGGCTCAGCGGGTGCAGCGCTCGGCGTTCGGAGAGCTCTACGAGCAGCACGCCGAGATGGCGGTCGAGCTGTCCGTGGCGCTCGGCGCGGGCGCGTCGCCCTGCGGCTGAGACGCCGGACGCTCAGTAGTAGCCGGTCCGCCCGTCGACCAGCTCGCGGACGGCGTCGAGGTGCCCGAGGTGCCGGGCGGTCTCCTCGACCATGTGGGTGAGCACCCAGCGCAGGTGCACGCCCGGGCAGTACTCCTCGTTGCGGCAGACGGCGTCGAGGGCGGCGGCGGCCACGATCTCGTTCGACCGGGCGCTCTGGGCGGCGTACTCGTCCAGCAACTGCACCAGCGGGACGCCGTCGACCTGCTTGTCGGCATCGGGACGCGACTCGTCGAACTGCACGTTCGTGCTCGTCGGCGCGCCCCCGAACAGCACCTCGAACCAGCAGTGCTCGGTCCACCGCAGGTGGGAGACGATCCCGGCCACCGTCATCAGCGGGGACGACGGGAGCACCGGCCGGTGCGCGTCGGCCTCGGCGAGCGCCTCGCACTTCCACGGCACCAGCGCCCGCTGGAGGTCGAGCCAGCCGACCAGCTGGGCGCGCTCGTCGCCGTCGACGGGAGGGCGGACCCGGGGCGGCGTCACGCCGGGCGGAGCGAGCCGCGCGGGACGAGGCGCTCCACCGCGGCGTCGACCCGCTCGTCGGTCGCCGTCAGCGCCACGCGGACGTGCCGCGCGCCGGCCGGGCCGTAGAAGGCGCCCGGGGCGGCGACGATGCCGAGGCCGGCCAGCCAGTCGATCGTCGTCCAGCAGTCCTCGTCCCGGGTGACCCAGAGGTAGAGGCCGGCCTGGGAGTGGTCGATGCGCGCGCCGGCTCCCCGGACCGCCGCGGCCAGCCGCTCGCGGCGGGCGCGGTAGCGCTCCCGCTGCGCGTCGACGTGCGCGTCGTCGGCCAGCGCCGCGGCCATGGCGGCCTGCACCGGCCCGGGCACGAGCAGGCCCAGGTGCCGGCGGACGTCCCAGATCCGGCGCACCAGCGCGGGGTCGCCGGAGAGCAGCCCCGCGCGGTAGCCCGCGGCGGTCGACTGCTTGGACAGCGAGTGCACCGCCAGCAGGCCGGTGTGGTCGGCGCCGGCGACGTCGGGGTGCAGCAGCGAGCGCGGCTGGACCTCCCAGCCGAGCATGGCGTAGCACTCGTCGGCGACGACCGGGACGCCGTGCTCGCGCCCCCACGCCACCCAGCGGAGCAGCTCGTCGTCGGACAGCACCCGCCCGTGCGGGTTGCCCGGGGAGTTCAGCCAGACCAGCACGACGTCGCCGGGGTCCGCCGGCGGGACGTCGCTGCGCAGCACCGACAGCCCGGCCACGACCGCGCCGACCTCGTACGTCGGGTAGGCGACCTCGGGGATGACGACGGTGCCGCCGCGCAGGCCGAGCAGCGTCGGCAGCAGCGCGACGAGCTCCTTGGAGCCCACCGTGGGGATCACCGAGGGGTCGGTGCCGAGGGGGTCGGCCGGCCGGACGCCGAGCCGGCGCTCCAGCCAGCCGGCGGCCGCCGTCCGCAGGTCGGCGGTCCCGAGCGCGGTGGGGTACCCCGGGGAGTCGCCCGCGGCGGCGAGCGCCGCGGTGAGCACCTCAGGGGTGGAGTCGACCGGTGTCCCGATGGAGAGGTCGACGACCCCGCCGGGGTGCTCGGCCGCCCGCGCCCGCGCCGCCGCCAGCGAGTCCCACGGGAAGTCCGGCAGCCGGCCGGCGACCGGCTCCGCGGTCGGGGAGGTCAGTGCCCTTCGCCCTGGGGCGGGAGCGCCGCGACCAGCGGGTGGTCCTTGGCGATCTTGCCGGTCTTGGCCGCACCGCCGGGGCTGCCCAGGTCGGAGAAGAACTCCACGTTGGCGTTGTAGAAGTCCTTCCACTTGTCCGGGACGTCGTCCTCGTAGTAGATGGCCTCCACCGGGCAGACCGGCTCGCACGCACCGCAGTCGACGCACTCGTCGGGGTGGATGTAGAGCATCCGGTCGCCCTCGTAGATGCAGTCCACCGGACACTCGTCGATGCATGCCTTGTCGAGGACGTCGACACAGGCCTGGGTGATCACGTAGGTCACGGTGTTGCCTCCCGAACGCGCAGCTCGACCGGGCACCTGCCGCGGTCACATCTCGCCGAACAGTATGACGTCCCGTCTGGTGACCGGCGCGACCGGCCGCGCCGCTCCCCCCATCGGGTCGCCGCGCGCGGGCAGCCCGCAGGATCAGGAGCATGGGACAGAGCCGCACGCCCCTGGACGTCGCCGGACTCGAGCACGTGGCCGCGCGCGGCTGGCGCGGCTGGGAGTCCGACCGGCTGGGCGACTGGCTGCTGCGCGCGGGAGGCGGCTTCACCGGCCGCGCCAACTCGGCGCTCGTCGTCGGCGATCCGGGGTGCCCGCTGCCCGAGGCGGTCCCCGCGGTCACCCGCTGGTACACCGAGCGGGAGCTGCGCCCGACGGTGCAGCTGCCCGGGATCCAGGCCCGCGCCGCCGGGGCCGCGTTCGCCGCGGCCGGCTGGGAGCGCGACGAGGACGTGCTCGTGCTGACCGCGCCGCTGCCTCCCGGACCGGACGACGGCCGGGTGGCCGTCGACCTCGCCCCCACCCCGGACGACGCCTGGCTGGCCGGCTACCGCCACCGCGGGGCGGCGCTGCCACCGGCCGCCCGCCGGGTGCTCACCGACGCCGAGGACGTCGTCTTCGCGTCGGTGCGCCTGGAGCCGGAGCCCGCGCGACTGGCCGCCGTGGCCCGCGGCGTGGTCACCGACGGCTGGCTCGGCGTGAGCGCGGTGACCGTCGACGAGGCGCACCGCCGGCGCGGACTGGCCACGGCCGTGATGGCCGCGCTGTACCGCTGGGGCGCCGAGCACGGTGCCCGCTGGGCGTACCTGCAGGTGGTGACCTCCAACGCGCCCGCCCGGGAGCTCTACCGCCGGGCCGGGTTCATCGAGCACCACCGCTACCACTACCGGCGGGCGCCGCTGCCCTGAGCGGGCGCGGGGGCGGGCGCCCGGCCGGCTGCTGCCGGTGCCGCCAGCACGCGGCCGACGGCGATCGCGGCCCCCAGCACCCCGAAGAGCAGGAAGAGCAGGCCCTCCGACCCAGCGGTGATCAGCAGGTCGCCCTCGGGTCGCCGCTGACTGGCCGGCAGCACCACGACCAGCCACGCGACCGCCGGCAGCACGGCGGCCACCCGCGACCCGGTGAGCCGGTGGGTCAGGACGACCAGCAGCAGGTTGACGGCGAGGGCCGCCGGGATGGAGACGGGCACCGCCACACCGCCGATGCGCAGCGGCAGCCAGAGGACCTCGACGAGGGCCGCCCACGCCGCCACCAGGGTGGCGAGCAGCCCGCCGGCGACCGCCCTCACCCGGTCAGCCCGGCGAACAGGTCGTCCTCCCAGCCGTGGGGGGCGGTGCCGGCCGGGCCACGCTCGCCCCGGACGAGGCGGTAGTGCTCGACGCCGAGCACCTCCAGGCCGAGGTTGTTGGACAGGGCGAAGAACGGCCCGTCCACGGTGATCTGGGTGGCGTGCGCCCGCATGGCCGCGTCCTTGGCGCCGGCGTGGGCGCGGCCGTCCACGGCGGCGGTGACGAGCTCGTCCGGCACCGCGAAGGGGATGTCGTCGATGTCGCCGAGCTGCTCGAACGGCGAGGCCTGGCCGAGCGACGCCATGGCCTCGGCCCCCTCGCGCAGCACCGAGCGCGGGGTGCAGCACCAGTAGACCTTGGCGACGTCCCACGGCTGGCCCAGCTCCGGCCGGTAGGCGGGGTCGGCGGCGGCGTCGACCGCGGCCATCGCCACCCGGTGGGCCTGGATGTGGTCGGGGTGGCCGTAGCCACCGTTCTCGTCGTAGGTGACGACGACCTGCGGCCGGGTCTCGCGGACGACCGCCACGGCGTGCCCCACGGCCTCGTCGAGGTCGGCGTTCCAGAAGGCCCGCGGCTTGCCGTTGGCCTCGGTGCCCATCATCCCGGAGTCGCGATAGCGCCCGGCGCCGCCGAGGAACCGCCAGTCGGTCACGCCGAGGGCGGCCATGGAGGCGGACAGCTCGCCGATGCGGTACCCGCCGAGCTGGTCGGCCTGGTCGGCGGCCAGCTGCGCCAGCTCCGGGACGAGGACCTCGCCCTCCTCCCCGAGCGTGCAGGTCAGCAGCGTGACCTGGGCACCCTCGGCGACGTAGCGGGCCATCGTCGCCCCGTTGTTGATCGTCTCGTCGTCGGGATGGGCGTGCACGAGCAGGAGGCGGCGGTCAGCGGTCACGGTGGGCCATTGTCCCTGGTCCGCAGGCCGGCCCGCTCCTGCGGCGCCGCATCGTCGTCCCCCTCACCGTGCGGGGTCCTCCCTCACCGCACACCGAGAGGGAGGACGCCCTGGGATCAGGGCACCTGATCCCAGCCGCTACTCGGCCACCTCGATCGGCACCACGGTGCGCGCCTCGGCGAAGTGGCAGGCGGCGGGGTGGCCCTGGCCACGGTCGACCAGCGCCGGCGGCTCCTCGGCGCAGATGTCCTGCGCCTTCCAGCAGCGGGTGCGGAAGCGGCAGCCCGAGGGCGGGTCCGCCGGGCTGGGGACGTCGCCCTGCAGCAGGATGCGGTCCTTCTGCCCCCGCAGGTGCGGTTCGTGCAGCGGCACGGAGGACAGCAGCGCCTGCGTGTAGGGGTGCGACGGCGTCGTGTAGACCTGCTGGTCGGTGCCCTCCTCGACGATCGAGCCGAGGTACATGACCGCGACCCGGTCGGAGATGTGCCGCACCACCGACAGGTCGTGGGCGATGAAGAGGTAGGACAGGCCGAACTCGTCCTGCAGGTCCTCGAGCAGGTTCACGACCTGCGCCTGGACCGAGACGTCGAGGGCCGAGACCGGCTCGTCGCAGACGATGATCTCCGGCTGCAGGGCCAGCGCCCGCGCGATGCCGATGCGCTGCCGCTGGCCGCCGGAGAACTGGTGCGGGTAGCGGTTGACGTAGTCGGGGTTGAGCCCGACCCGGTCGAGCAGCTCCTGGGTGCGCTTGAGCCGGCCCTTCTTGGGCGCGATGTCGGCGTGCACGGCCCAGCCCTCGGCGACGATGTCGCCCACGGTCATCCGCGGGTTCAGCGACGCGTAGGGGTCCTGGAAGATGATCTGGACCTCGCGCCGGTAGGCCTTGAGCGCCCGGCCGGACAGGCCGGTGATGTCCTTGCCCTTGTAGACGATCGACCCGCCGGTCGGCTTCTCCAGGGCCACCAGCAGCTTGGACACCGTCGACTTGCCGCAGCCGGACTCGCCGACCAGGCCGACCGTCTCGCCGCGGTGGAGGGTGAGGTCCACCCCGTCGACGGCCCGGACGTGGCCGATCGTCCGCTTGAAGACGACGCCCTGGGTGAGCGGGAAGTGCTTCTGCAGCCCGCGGATCTCGAGCAGTGTCTCCCCGCGCCGGCTGCGGTCGCGGGCCGGCGCCGCATCGGCGGCCGACGCCGCCGTGGCGCCGGTGGGCTGGGCGTCAGGCACCGAGGACCTCCTCGCTGTAGTGGCAGGCCGCCTCGCGGCCCGTGGTCACCAGGCGCAGCGGCGGGACGTCGGTGGCGCACTCCCGGCCGGGTGCCGCGGCGGCGCCGAGCCGGCGGTGTGCGCACCGGGGGTGGAAGGGGCAGCCGCTCGGGATCGCCGCCAGGTTCGGCGGCTGGCCGACGATCGGCTGCAGCCGGCCGCCCTTGGCCTCGACCTGCGGCACCGACTTCATCAGCCCCTCGGTGTAGGGGTGCGCGGCGTCGGTGAAGACGTCGTCGACCGTGCCGCGCTCGACGATGCGGCCGGCGTACATGACGGCGACGTCGTCGGCGACCTCGTTGACCACGCCCAGGTCGTGGGTGATGAGGATCAGCCCCATCCCCGTCTCCTGCTGCAGGTCCTTGAGCAGGTCCATGACCTGGGCCTGCACGGTCACGTCGAGTGCCGTGGTGGGCTCGTCGGCGATGAGGATCCGCGGGTCGAGCGCGATCGCCATGGCGATCATCACCCGCTGGCGCATGCCGCCGGAGAACTGGTGCGGGTAGTCGTTGACCCGCTTGGCCGCGGCGGGGATGCGCACCCGGTCCATCAGCTCGATGGCGCGCTGCTTGGCCTCCTTGCGAGAGGCGCCCTGGTGCACCCGGAACATCTCACCGATCTGCCAGCCCACGCTGTAGACCGGGTTCAGCGACGACAGCGCGTCCTGGAAGATCATCGAGATGCCCGGTCCGCGGATCTTGCGCTGCTCCTCGGCCGACATGGTGAGCATGTCCCGACCCTGGAACCGGATGGCGCCGCGGACGACCGCCGGCGGGGTGTCGAGGATGCCCATGATCGCCTGGGCGGAGACGGACTTGCCGGACCCGGACTCGCCCAGGATCGCGAGGGTCTGCCCCTCGGCGAGGGTGTAGGTCACGCCGTTGACCGCGTTGACCACCCCCGAGCGCTGGCGGAACTCGACGTGCAGGTCGTCGACCTCGAGCAGGCTCGCGCCGGGCACGGCCGGCGCGGCGCCGGTGGAGTCGATGTCGGAGAGGGTCATGCGCGCTGCCTCGGGTCGAGAGCGTCGCGCAGGGCGTCGCCCATCATGATGAAGGCCATCACGGTCAGGGTGAGGACGATGCTCGGGAAGAGCACCAGGTGGGGAGCGCTGCGGATCGAGTCCTGGCCGGCCGCGATCTGCAGGCCCCAGGAGATCGCCGGCCGCTGGAGGCCCACGCCGAGGTAGGTGAGCGTCGCCTCCGCCGCGATGAGCACGCCGATGGTGATGGTCGTGTAGACGAGCACCGGCGCGACGGCGTTCGGCAGGATGTGCCGCAGCAGGATCCGGCTGTTGGACGCGCCCATCGCCCGCGCGGCGGCGACGTAGTCGGAGCTCTTGACCGCGATGACCTGCGAGCGGACCAGCCGCATCGCCGTCATCCAGCCGAACAGCGCCAGGGCGAGCGCGACCGCTCCCGGCCCCCGGTCGCTGATGATCGGGAGGTCGGTGGACGGTCCGACCCGCAGCAGCACCAGCGCGCCGAGGATCAGCGGCAGCGCGTAGAAGATGTCGGCGATCCGGGACAGGATCCCGTCGGTGAAGCCGCCGAAGTAGCCGGCGAGGGCACCGACGACGACGCCCAGCACGAGCACGACAGCGACGGCGAAGACGCCGATGATCAGCGAGTTCCGCGCCCCGTACACGACGTTGGACAGGTAGTCGCAGCCCTGGACGTCGTAGCCGAACCAGTGGTCGGCCGAGGGGCGGGCCTTCGAGTTCGCCAGGTCGCAGGCGCGGGGGTCGACCCCCCGCGCGAAGACCCCCGGGAACAGCGCCATCGCGATGAGCAGCACGGTGAGGACGGCGCCTACCCAGAAGAGCGCGTTCCGCCGCAGCGACCCCCAGGCGTCGGACCACAGGCTGTTCTGGCGGTCGTCGGTGGCGTCGACCGAGGGGCTGGCCAGGCCGGTCGTCGTCCCGGCCGCGACCTCGTCGTGGCGCAGGTCGGCCTGCTGCTGGTCAGTCATAGCGGATCCTCGGGTCCAGGACGGCGTAGAGCACGTCGACCACCAGGTTGAAGAAGATGAAGAAGAAGACCATCAGCGTGACGATGCCGACGACGACGGCGCCCTCCTGGGCGCGGACCGAGTCGAACACCTCGCGGCCGATGCCGGGGAGGTTGAACACCGTCTCGGTGACGATGGCGCCACCGAGCAGCGTGCCGATGTCGGCGCCGATGAAGGTCACCACCGGGATCAGGCTGTTGCGCAGCGTGTGCCGGACGATGACCCGGCTCGGCGGGAGGCCCTTGGCCTTCGCCGTCCGCACGTAGTCGGCGCGCATGTTCTCGGCGATGCTGGTGCGGGTCAGCCGGGCCACGTAGGCCAGCGAGCCGGAGGCGAGCACCAATCCGGGTAGCACGTAGCTGAACCAGCCCTCGCGGGTGCCGGCGATGGGGAACCAGCCGAGCTTGAGGCCGAACAGCAGCTGGGCCACGAAGGCCAGCACCAGGATCGGGATCGAGACGATGACCGTCGTCGAGACCAGCACCAGGTTGTCGAAGAAGCCGTTGCGGCGGATCCCGGCGAGGACCCCGGCGACCAGCCCGATGACCGCCTCGAACAGCACCGCGACGAGGGTCAGCTTGATGGTGACCGGCAGGGTCCGCTCGATGGTGTCGAGGACGGGCCGGCCGCGGAAGTCGGTGCCGAGGTCACCGGACAGCAGGTTCTTCAGGTACTCCCAGTACTGCACCGGGAGCGGGTCGTCCAGGTGGAAGCGCTCCCGGAGCACCGCGACGACCGCCGGGGAGACCGGCCGGTCGCCGGCGAGCGCCCGGATGGGGTCGCCCGGGAGGGCGTACACCATGGTGAAGATGAGGAACGAGGCCCCGATGAGCACCGGGATCGTCAGCAGGAGTCGGCGCGCGACGTAGCGGCCCATGGTCCCCCTCGGGGTGGTGAGGCGACGTGGTTGGTCTCCGCGACGCCGGTGTCCATCGTGCCGGGCTGGTGCTGCACGCGCCGCCGGGGGCGACCGTCCTGCTCGGACGGGCGCCCCCGGCGGGTGGTGCGGGTGTCCTGCCGGCCGTCAGGAGTTGACGGTCACCTCGGACCAGACGGGGTGCTGGAACAGGTCGATCCGGACGTTGTCCACGTCGTCGGTGTGGACGGTCTGGATCTCGGTGAAGAACAGCGGGGCCATCGGCATGTCCTCGACGATGAGGTCCTCCGCCTGCTGGTAGGCCTCGACGGCCTCCTCCTCGCTGGCCGCCTGGTCACCCTGGGCGATCAGCTCCTCCACCTCGGGGTTCGAGTAGAAGCTGAGGTTGGAGCCGGCCGGCGGCTGCGACGCCGTCGCGAACAGCGGGGTCAGGTAGCTCTCCGCCGCCGGGTAGTCGAAGCTCCAGCCGTAGCGGAACGGGCCGGTGAAGCCCCGCTCCTCCGCCAGCGGCAGGTACTGGGCGAAGTCCAGGTCACCGCGGAGCTGGAAGTCGACGTCGAGGTTCTGCCGCAGCTGGTTGCCCACGGCCTCCATCCACGCGTCGTGGCTGGCGCCGGCGTTGAACCACAGGTCGACCGGCTGGCTGCGGTCGAAGCCCGCCTCGTCCAGCAGCTCGTTGGCCGCGTCGGCGTCGAACGTGCAGTACGTGCAGGCACCCTCGCGGTACCCGTCGACGACCGGCGCGATGAACGAGTCGGCCGGGGTGCGGGTGCCGGAGAAGATGGCCGTGGAGATCGCCTGCCGGTCGATGGCCATCGAGATCGCCTGGCGGACCCGCGGGTCGGCGAAGCGGGGGTCGTAGGTCGGGAAGCCGAGGTAGGTGATCTGCGAGACCTCGGTGCGGATGAAGTTGTCGCCGAACTCGCTCTCGGCCGACTCGATGACGTCGGGCGGGATGACGTCGACGATGTCGACGTTGCCGTCCTGGGCGTCGGTGTAGGCGGTGGCCTGGTCGGCGTAGACGATGAACTCCATGCCGTCGGCCTGGGCCACGTCGTCACCGGCGTAGTCCTCGAACCGGGTCAGGGTCATGCCCTGGCCGGGCACGTACTCGCCGTCGGCCTGGAAGGGGCCGTTGCCGACCGGGTTGGTGCCGAAGGCGGCCGGGTCCTCGAAGAAGACGTCGGGCAGCGGGTAGAAGGTCTGGTACCCGACCACCGCGGGGAACAGCGCGAACGGCGTAGCCAGGCGCACGGTGAAGGTCAGGTCGTCCTCGACCGCCAGGCCGGACATCTCCGTCGCGCTGCCCTCCTCCAGCGCCTGGTAGCCCTCGATCCGCGAGAGGTAGCTGGCGCCGTCCTGGGCGTTCTGCGGGTTGGCGGTGTAGTTCCACGCGTCGACGAAGGACTGCGCGTCGACCGGCGTGCCGTCGTGGAAGGTCCAGCCGTCCTTGAGCGTGATCGTCCAGTTCTGGTTGTCGTCGGACTCGATCGACTCGGCGACGCCGTTGTACTCGACCTCGCCCTCCTGGGAGAACGTCACCAGCCCGGTCCACAGGGCGGTGATGACCTTGCTGCCCTCGCTCTCGGTGGTGTTGCCCGGGACGAGCGGGTTCTCCGGCTCACCGATGTAGGCGGAGAAGGTGCCGCCGCCACCGCCGCCGCCGGATCCGCCGTCGGAACCGCCGTCGTCGCCGCCACCGCCACAGGCGGACAGCAGCATCGCACCGGCCGCGGCCGTCGCGATCAGCGCAGCAGGGCGCTTGTTGAGCTTCACGTGGAGGCCTCTCTCATCCCGCTCGCGCGGGGTTGGGACTGGAGTCGACCAGGCGCCGGCGCGAGGCACACACCCCTGGCGGTCATCTGTCGGACGCGTGAACGGCGAGCGATGTCTCCGTGCACGTCCAACTACGCTAGGGAGCCTCAGGGAGGCTCGCTACCCGCGTTGTCACTTTGTGACCTGTGCTCACGATCCCACACGCTGACCGCAAGCCCTCCGCGGGGAGGAGCCATCCGCAGGAGCGATTGCGGTCACATCGACTGGCGCCCGTACGGATTACGGCGACCACCCAGCGTGTCGGTGCGACGCGGCATGGGTAGGAGAGCCCTCGACGTCGACGAGAGGAGCTCACCATGAGTGCGATGGACAAGCTGTCCAACAAGGCCCAGGAGCTGTCCGGCAAGGGCAAGGAGACCGTCGGCGAGGCGACCGACGACCGCGACCTGCAGGCCGAGGGCCAGAAGGACCAGGCCGCCGGCAACCTCAAGCAGGCCGGCGAGAAGGTCAAGGACGTCTTCAAGTGACGCCGTGACCACTGCGTCGGCCTGACCGGCCGGCGAGTGCACGACGAAGGGGTGCGGGCCGATGCCTGCACCCCTTCGTCGTGTCCGGACCCCGTCAGGCCTCCGGCGTGCCTGTCAGCACCCGGACGACGGCGGGCAGCAGCGGCCGGTCGGCGGGGATCCAGTCCAGGTCCGGCAGCTCGTCGGCCCGCAGCCAGCGCAGCTCGCTGTGCTCGTGCGGCGTGACGGTCCCGGCGGCGACCCGCCCCCACCAGACCCGCAGCGTGGAGGCCCCGGGGGCCCCGCCGCCGACGACGCCGTCCAGCGGCACCTCGCCCAGGAACTCCTGCGGCGCGACCTCCACGCCCAGCTCCTCCCGGCACTCCCGGACCAGCGCCTCGAGATCGGCCTCCCCCGGCTCGACCTTGCCGCCGGGGAACTCCCAGCAGCCGGTGAACGGACCGTCGGCCCGCTGGGCCACGAGCACCCGGTCCCCGTCGACGAGAGCCACGCCGACGACCTGCACCACCTCCAGGGCCCGGCGCGCGGCGGCTGCCGCGTAGGCGTCCAGGTGCGCCCGCATCGACCGCTCCACCCGCCGGCGCAGCACCAGGTCCACCACAGCCCCGAGCGGCCCGGGCAACCCGGTCGCCCAGTCCACCTGCTCCTCGACGAGCGTTCCGTCGGCCGTGGCCGAGAAGTGGCGCGAGTGGGTCAGCCTCCGCCGGCCCCGGCGCGGCGCGGCGGCGTACACGTCGTGGGACGGGCGCACCGACACGACCTCCTGCAGCGGCTCGCCCCACGGGCGCCCGAGGGCCCGGGCGACGTCGAAGGCGACGGTCAGGGGCGCCTCCACCAGGGTGGTGAATCGGAGCTGGGACACCGCGCAACCCTGACAGAGGCGCCCGACGCGGCAAGATGGGGCGATGCGCATCACCGCCCGGGTCGACTACGCCGTCCGCGCCGCCGTGGAGCTGGCCGCGGCCGCGCCCGGTGCGCTCACCTGCGACAAGATCGCCACGGCGCAGGACATCCCGTCCCGCTTCCTCCAGTCGATCCTCGGCGACCTGCAGCACGCTCGGCTGGTCACCAGCCAGCGCGGCCGCGAGGGCGGCTACCGGCTGGCGCTGCCGGCGTCGGAGATCTCCATCGCGCGGGTCATGCGCGTCGAGCAGGGGTTCCTCGCCGAGGTGCACGGCCAGCGGCCCGAGGACGTCTCCTACCCCGGCACCGCCGAGCCGCTCGCCGCCGTCTGGGTTGCCGCCCGGGCCGCCTACCGCCGGGTCCTCGAGGAGGTCACCCTCGCCGACGTCGTCGCCGGGAAGCTGCCGGCCGAGGTGACCGAGCTCGCCGCCGTCGAGGACGCGTGGCGGTCCTTCGGCGACTCCCCGGGGGCGTGAGCCGCGGCCGGCTCGGTGAGACTGTGGGCATGAGCAGTGCCCCGCCCCCCGGCGTCACCGTGTTCCTGACCGGGCTCTCCGGGGCCGGCAAGTCGACGATCGCCGACGCCCTCGTGGCCGGGCTCGAGGCCGACGGCCGGCCGGTGACGGTCCTGGACGGCGACGTCGTCCGCACCCACCTGTCCAGCGAGCTGGACTTCAGCCGCGCGCACCGCGACCTCAACATCCGGCGCATCGGGTTCGTCGCCGGCGAGGTCGTCAAGCACGGCGGCACCGTCGTCGTCGCCGCGATCGCGCCCTACGAGGCGGCCCGCGAGGAGGCCCGGGCGCTGGTGGAGCGGCACGGCCGGTTCCTCCTCGTGCACCTGTCGACCCCGCTCGAGGTGTGCGAGGGGCGCGACGTCAAGGGCCTCTACGCCCGCGCCCGCGCCGGCGAGATCCCCGGCTTCACCGGGATCGACGACCCCTACGAGGTGCCGGAGCACGCGGACCTGGTGATCGACACGTCGGTCACGCCGCTGGCCGAGTCGGTGGCCCGCATCCGCGCCGCGATCGACCGGGCTCCCGCGCGCCTCACCTGAGTGACACGGGCCCTCGCGCGGGTGTGAGACCATCGTGGGTGTGACCGGTGGTGGCGTTCTCCTCGTCGCGCGCCGGCACATCGACCTGGCGCGCGTGAGCAGCGCCGCGTGTCACGCCGCGCGCTGACACCAGTCCTCTCCCGCAGCGCCTGCTGCGCCCCCGACCTGGCAGCGCCTCCCGACCGGGACGATCCCGGCGGACGACGGCGCAGGAAGAAGTGCCTCCGTGTCCTCCCCCACCAGAACCAGCAACCGGCCCCAGCGCGGCCAGGGCCAGTGGGCGCTCGGCTACCGGGAGCCGCTGAACCCGAACGAGCGGATGAAGAAGGACTCCGACGGGCTCGAGGTCCGTCAGCGGATCATCGACATCTACGCGAAGGCCGGCTTCGACTCCATCGACCCCGGTGACCTGCGCGGTCGCATGCGCTGGATGGGGCTCTACACCCAGCGGGCCCAGGGCATCCCCGGCGGCAAGACCGCCGTGCTGGAGCCCGAGGAGCTCGAGGACTCCTACTTCATGATGCGCGCGCGCATCGACGGCGGGCAGCTGACCAGCGACGCGCTGCGGGTGCTCGGCGGGATCAGCACCGAGTTCGGGCGGGACGTCGCCGACGTGACCGACCGGCAGAACGTGCAGTACCACTGGATCCGCATCGAGGACGTGCCGGAGATCTGGCGCCGGCTCGAGTCGGTCGGCCTGTCCACGATGGAGGCCTGCGGCGACGTCCCGCGCGTCATGCTCGGCTGCCCCCTGGCCGGCATCCTCGAGGATGAGGTCATCGACGCCACCGACGTGATCGCCGCGACCGTCGCCAAGTACGTCGGCAACCCCGAGTTCAGCAACCTGCCGCGCAAGTGGAAGACCTCGATGTCGGGTTGCGTCGACCACTGCACCGAGCCCGAGATCGACGACGTCGCCTTCGTCGGCGTCGTGAACGAGACGGGCGAGGCCGGCTACGACCTCCTGGTCGGCGGCGGGCTCTCGACCAACCCGATGTTCGCCCAGCGGATCGGCGTCTTCGTCCGTCCCGACCAGGTGACCGACGTCTGGGCGGCCTGCACCGCGGTCTTCCGCGACTACGGCTACCGCCGCCAGCGCAACCGTGCCCGGATCAAGTTCCTGATGGCCGACTGGGGCCCGGAGAAGTTCCGCCAGGTGCTGCAGGACGGGTACCTGCACGAGGCCCTGCCCGACGGGCCGGCGCCCGCCCCGGCCAAGCACGACCAGCGCGACCACGTCGGCGTCGCGAAGCAGAAGGACGGCGCCAACGCCGTCGGCTTCGCGCTGCGCACCGGCCGGATCAGCGGCTCCCTGCTGACGACGATCGCGGACCTGGCCGACGAGTACGGGCAGGGCCGCATCCGGACGACCACCCAGCAGAAGCTGGTCATCCTCGACGTCCCCGACGAGAAGGTCGAGGCGCTGGTCGAGGCGCTTGCCGCGCACGACCTGCAGGTGCGGCCCAGCGCCTTCCGCCGCGGCACCATGGCCTGCACCGGCCTGGAGTTCTGCAAGCTCGCCATCGTCGAGACCAAGCAGCACGCGCAGGACCTCTACGCCGAGCTGGAGAAGCGGCTGCCCGACTTCGACGTGCCCATCGGCATCAACGTCAACGGCTGCCCGAACAGCTGCGCCCGCTTCCAGACCGCCGACATCGGCTTCAAGGGCTCGATGGTCAAGGACGACTCCGGCGAGATGGTCGAGGGGTTCCAGGTCCACCTGGGCGGCCACCTCGGCGTGGAGGCGAGCTTCGGCCGGAAGTTCCGCGGCCACAAGGTGACCAAGGCCGAGACCGCCGACTACTGCGAGCGCGTCCTGCGCGGCTTCCTCGACCGGCGGACCGAGGGCGAGTCGTTCGCGCACTACGTCTCCCGGGCGGACGAGGACTGGCTCCTGTGACGGTGCTCCGGTGAGCGAGGACGACGGCGGCTCGGGAAGGCAACGGCAGCTCCCCGTGTTCCACTGCCCGTACTGCGGGGACGAGGACCTCACCCCGCACGAGGACGAGTCGGCCTCGGGCTGGCGCTGTGGCGCCTGTCTGCGGGCGTTCTCCGTCCGCCTGATCGCAACGGGAGTTCAGCAGGGATGACGACTGCCATCGCAGCGACACCGGAACTGGCCGCCGAGGCCGACGCCCGCTTCGAGGGCATCGCCGACCCGGTGGAGCAGGCGCTGGCCGTCCTGGCCTGGGCCGGCGAGACCTTCGGCGACGACTTCGCCGTCACCTCGTCGATGGCCGACGGCCTGCTGGCCCACCTGGCCTCGCGCGCGGTGCCGGGCGTGAACGTCGTCTTCCTCGACACCGGGTACCACTTCGCCGAGACGATCGGCACGCGCGACTGGGTCAGCGGGGTCCTGCCGATCACGCTGGTGAACGTCACCGCGCCGCAGACGGTCGCCGAGCAGGACGCGCAGTACGGCCCGGAGCTGCACCAGCGCGACCCCGACCTGTGCTGCTCCCTGCGCAAGGTCCAGCCGCTGGCGCAGGCGCTGGCCGGCTACGCGGCGTGGGGCTCCGGGGTGCGCCGCGACGAGTCCCCCACCCGCGGCGGCACCCGGGTGGTCGACTGGGACGCCAAGCGCGGGATGGTCAAGGTCAACCCCCTGGCCGCCTGGACCCAGGACGACGTCGACGCGTACATCACCGAGCACCAGGTGCCGGTGAACCCGCTGCAGGAGATCGGCTACGCCTCCATCGGGTGCGCGCCGTGCACCCGGCCGGTCGCCCCGGGCGAGGACCCGCGCGCCGGGCGCTGGGCCGGCCGCGGCAAGACCGAGTGCGGCCTGCACCTGTGACGGTGCCGGCGGCAGACTGACCGCCGTGCCCCGACCGCCGCGCCTGTCCCCCGCCGAGGTCACCGAGGCCCTCACCCACCTGCCGCTGTGGTCCGGCGACGGCGAGGGTCTGCGGCGCAGCGTCGACCTGCCCTCGTTCGCCGACGCCGTCGCCGCGATCGTGCGGATCGGCTTCGCCGCCGAGGCGCTGGACCACCACCCCGACGTCGACCTGCGCTGGCGGACGCTGCACCTGACGCTGGTCAGCCACTCCGCCGGCGGCGTCAGCGAGCTCGACCTGGACCTCGCGCGCCGGATCGACGCGCTGCTCCCCGGATAGCGGCTCCCGGACAGCGGCACGGCGCCGCGCGCGGGCTCCCCCACGCACGGCGCCGTGCCGTCCGGCCGTCGACTCAGGTGCCGATGACACCGCCGTCGTCCTTGGTGACCACGACGGTCGCCGACCGCGGGGTGGTGAACTCGTCGTCGTGCGGCCAGCTGCTGCCGCCGTCCTCACCCGGGTGCTGGAGGTTGATGAACAGCGTCCGCTGGTCCGGCGTCATCGCGATGCCGGTCACCTCACAGCCGATGACCCCGGTCAGGAACCGGCGCACCTCCGGCTGCCCGGCGTCGTCGACCAGGTAGGGGTCAGCGGCGAGCATCTGGTTGTTGGCGGCTCCGGGCTGGGAACCGTCGGTCTGGATCCACACCCGGCTGTCCGGGTCGAGCCAGAGCCCGTCGGGCGACCCGAAGGCGTCCTCGGCCAGGATCGTCGAGCCCTCGGGGGTGGCGCTGTCCCGGCCGGGTCCTGCCAGCAGGAAGATGTCCCAGACGAAGCTCGTGGCCCTGTGGTCGCCACCCTGCTCGTCCCAGCGGACGATGTGACCCCACTTGTTGGCCACACGGGGGTTGGCCGCGTTGGCCGCGGTGCGGCGGGTGTTGTTGGTCAGGGTCACGTAGACCGTGCCGGTGCGGGGATCGACGGCGGTCCACTCGGGGCGGTCCATCGGGGTGGCACCGAGCGCGTCGGCCGCCAACCGGGTCTTGACCAGCACGTCGGCCTGGCTCGCGAAGCCGTTGGCGGCGGTCAGCGGGCCCTGCCCGTGGACCAGGGGGAGCCAGACGCCCGTGCCGTTCTCGTCGAACCGGGCCACGTACAAGGTGCCCTCGTCGAGGGGGCTCTTCCCCTGCGCCCGCATGGACTGCCAGTTGCGGGCGCTGACGAACTTGTAGACGTACTCGTTGACCTCGTCATCACCCATGTAGACGACGACCCGGCCGCCCTTGGTCACGTGGACCGTGGCGTCCTCGTGCTTGAGCCGGCCCAGGGCGGTGCGCTTGACCGGTCGCGACCGCGGGTCGAACGGATCGATCTCCACGACCCAGCCGAAGCGGTTGGGCTCGTGCGGCTCCCGCGGCGAGACGACGAACCGGCGGTCGTTCGTCGCCCAGTTGAACCGGTCGCCGCCCACCCCGTACCGGTCGAGGAGCTGCGCGTCCTCGGGCCCGAAGACCTGCGCGGGGTCGAAGCCCGGCGCGTCCTCGCCCTCGAGGGCGAAGTACCCGTTGAAGTTCTCCTCGCAGGTGAGATACGTGCCCCAGGGGGTCTCGCCGTTGGCGCAGTTGTTCATCGTGCCCAGCGCCGTCGTGCCCGAGGGATCCCGGTCGGTCGTGACCAGGCGATCGCCGGCCACCGGACCGGCGAGCTGGATCGGCGTGTTGGCGGTGATCCGCCGGTTCAGCGGCGAGTTCACGAGCTCCCACTCGCCGTGGTGTCCCTTGCGGATCTCGGCCACGCTGACGCCGTGCGCGTTCTGCGACTTGCGCACCATCTCCTGGGTGTAGCTGTCCCGGGCGACCTCGGTGTACTCCTCGACGTAGGCCCCGGTGTGCAGGTAGTACTCGTCGGTGTACTCGTGGTTGACCACGAGCAGCCCGTGCTCGTCGCCGTGCTCGTGGTCGATCGGGAAGTACGTCATCCCGTCGTGGTGCATGCCGACCTGCTGGCCCTGCTCCTCGGCGGTGTTGCCGCCCGCGACACCGGCGTCCCGGGAACCGGGCACGAAGGCAGGGAGGCTGCCGAGCAGCGGCGTGCCCCACGGGATGAAGGGCCGGGCCGTGTAGCCCGGCGGGACGACGACGTCGTCGCCGGTGCCCGGCCCGATGGGCTGGAAGCCCAGCAGCGCACCCCCGGGGCCGCCGTGGCCGCCGCCGTGCCCGCCGCCGTGGGGCGTACGCGCCGCGGCCGTCCGGGTCCCGACGACGCTCGTCGTCAGGAACCCGGCCGCGGCGAGCATGCCTCCGGTGAGCACCGAACGGCGGGACAGCCGGGCCTCGACGAGCTCGTTGAAGTGGCGGGCGGTGCTCGGGTTGGAGGGGAAGTCGTCGGGATCGAGAGCGTTCCCGGCGGATCCGGTCGCGACAGACATGGAGGTCTCCTGACAGTTGTCTGTGGGGCGGCTGGGACGGTATGAGTCCCAAACGACGCTGGCGTGACCTCGAGCGAGACCGTGTGTGAACCGGCGGTCCACTGCACGTTCACCCGAACGTGTTACGCGCGCACCCTGTCCGACCGGATGCGCGCGGGAGGACGGGCGCCCGCGCAGCGGATCCACGCGGTGCCGCCCGGCTGAGCTCGGGTGCCGCCCTCAGCTCACACCGACGGTCTGCGGCTCCCAGGAGAAGACCTCCGGCGTGCGGGGGTCGACGGTCAGGCGCAGCCACTCGGTGGCCGTGTCGCCGAACGTCTCCAGCCGGGTCAGGTTGGGCACGCCCGCGTAGCCGAACTCCTCCTCGTAGCGGTGCTCGTCGCCGTGGGCGAGGAGCACCGGGCGACCGAACTCCGTGGCCTCCCGGACGATGAGGTCCCGCTCGGCCTGGAACCCCGGGGACGCGAGGGGTTCGGCCTGCATCAGGAGCACGACACCGGCCGCCCCGGTGCGCTCGGCCTCCTCGAACGCGGCCGAGATCCACGCCAGGTTGGCCGCCCGGCGAGCATCGAACTCGGCCAACCGCTCCGCGGGCCGGTCTCCGATCCCGGCCCAGGGCTCGAGGTCGTTCTCGCTCCCGACCACGTGCACCGTGGCGAACACGACCCCGCTGCGCTCGAACATCACGTTCTCGACGTAGGCGGCGTGCTGCGGCTGCGCCATCGCCTGGCTGATCACGGACATCGTGCGCGAGCCCAGCGTCCGGCCCGGCTCGGGGTAGAAGACGTCGCGCACGGCCTCGAGCCGCTCGGTCGGCACGTAGCGGCCTGCCGCGGGCCGGTGGCAGTCGGTCCACTCGTTGTCCCCAGGGGTGAGCACGAAGGGGTCGTCGAAGGTCCCGTACAGCGCCGCGAGGTCGGCGAAGCGGGCGTCGTCGCAGGTGGTCGAGCCGCTCTTGACGTCGCCGGCGTGCAGCACCAGGCGGACCCGGGGGTCGGCGTCCACGTCCTGGACCAGCGCGGGGAACTGCACCCGCTGGGCGTCGCCGTACGGGGTGTCGCCGAGCAGGGCGATGGTCGTGGGCGCGGCACCGCGCGGCCCCCCGGGGGCGGCGGAGGCCGGCGCGGCGACCAGCGCGAGGCAGAGGCCGGCCGTCAGTGCGATGGCGGTCGACCGGGGCAGGGATCCGGGGGTCATGACGCCCACCGTGGAGGGCCGGGTCGGTCCCTGATGGAACGCCGGATGAACGAGCCGGGAACTCGTCGACGCCTCGTGGCGGAGGTGACCACGCGACGCCCGCGACCGCGGGTACGAGACCAGATCGTCCGTTCCACGGGCTTCTCCCGGGCGTCGCCCGCCGGCCACTTCCCGTGCTTAGCGTCGCGAACGCCCACGTCAGAGACGCACCAAGGAGCAACTCCTCCATGACCTCCTCGCTCGATCGCCGCAAGTTCCTCCAGCGGGGCGCCGCGCTGGCCGCGGGCACGCTGCTGGCCGGTGGCGCCACCCAGGCCCTCGGCGCCCGCGGCGCGCTCGCCGCCCCCGGACGCCGCGGCCAGGCGACCCAGGCGCCGGACAACGGCGGCTACGGCCCCATCGGCCCCGTGACCGACCGGACCACCGGCCAGCCGCTCCTGCACCTCCCCGCCGGCTTCACCTACGCCTCGTTCGGCCACGAGGCCTCCTTCGCCGCCACTCTCGGTCTGCCCCCCGCGATCGGCTCGGACGGTTACCCCACTCCCGGCCGGCACGACGGCATGGCGGCCTTCGCGACGAGCCAGAACGGTGTCGTCCGACTGGTCCGCAACCACGAGCAGGGCTACGCCACCATCGAGCGGGCCACGCGCCCCTACGACGGGGCGCTCATCGGCGACGGGGCCAAGGCCTACGACCCCCTCGCCGCGGGTGGCACGACGACGCTCACCTTCGACACCCGTTCACTGGCCCTGACCGACAGCTTCATCTCGCTCAACGGCACCTCCGTCAACTGCGCGGGCGGCCCGACCCCGTGGGGTTCGTGGCTGAGCTGCGAGGAGACGGTGAACGGTCCGCAGACGGGGTTCACCCAGAACCACGGCTACATCTTCGAGGTCCCGGCCCAGGGCGGGCCGGTCACCCGCCCGCAGCCGTACAAGGCGATGGGGCGATTCGTGCACGAGGCCGTGGCGATCGACCCGGTGAGCGGGATCGCCTACGAGACCGAGGACAGCGGCAACACCTCGGGCTTCTACCGCTTCCTCCCCGACGACCCGCGCAACCTGGGCGCGGGCGGCACGCTGCAGATGCTGGCCGTGAAGGGCCGGCCGGGCTTCCAGACCTACACGGGCGTCACCGACCGGGTCGGCAACCCGATGCCGGTCGAGTGGGTGACCATCGACGACCCGGACCCGGCGAACATCACGACCGAGTCGGTGTACGACCAGGGCGCAGCCAAGGGCGGCGCGGCGTTCGCCCGTCTCGAGGGCTGCTGGTACGACGGCGGCAGCATCTTCTTCAACGCCACCAGCGGAGGCACCGCGGGCTGCGGTCAGGTGTGGGAGTACCGGCCCCGGGGCAACTCCGGCGGCCAGCTCATCCTCCTCTTCGAGTCGCCCTCCCCCGACCTCCTCGACGCGCCGGACAACATCACGGTCAGCCCGCGCGGCGGTCTGGTGCTGTGCGAGGACGGCGGCGGCGAGCAGTTCGTCCGGGGCCTCAACGAGCGGGGCGAGATCTTCGACGTCGCGAAGAACGAGGTCAGCGACGCCGAGTTCGCGGGTGCGTGCTTCAGCCCCGACGGGTCGACCCTGTTCTTCAACGTCCAGACGCCGGGCGTCAGCTTCGCGGTCCAGGGTCCCTGGGAGCGCGGCGCCCTGTAGTCCCGGTACGACGGCGCCCCGGTCGCCCGCCCCGCGGCGGGCGACCGGGGCCCGGTCGTGCCGGCGTCAGTCGGTGACGGGCAGCACCAGGAGCCGCAGCAGGCGGTCGGCCTCCGCGTCGGGGTCCGCGGTCAGCCCCGTGTGCACCGGACCGGCCTGGACGACGGTGCTGCGCGGCGCGGTGAGCCACCGGAACCGGGAACCGAGGGCCTCCCGGCCGGCCGCGCCCGAGGCGCCGTCGGCGGCGCACACGTCCGCGACGGCCTGCAGGGCCCGGGCGATCGCCCCGGCGTCGGCGGTCGGGTCCAGAGCGCGCAGCCGGTCGGGGTCCAGGTGCATCCGGGAGCCGAGGTAGTCCCGCTGCCGGCAGTAGACGAGGACGCCGGCGTTGAGGCACTCGCCGCGCTCCACCCGTGGCACCACCCGGAGGACGGCGTACTCGAAGGTGTCCCTCACCGCTGGGTCATCCCCTCGGGCGGGGGCGGGCCCAGCCACGCCGGGCGGTTCTGCCCCACGCGAGGGCGCTGCCGGCCGGCGCCTCCCGCGGCCGCCGCGGTGACGAGTCCGGGCAGCCACGCGTCGCGGGCGGCGAGGCGGGCCAGCAGCTGGTCGACGTAGCGCCGCCGCACCGCTTCCGGCGGCTCGTCGGGGTCCGGGCCCTCGAGCCACGCGTCGGGCACCCGCTCCAGCACCTGCTCGAGCAGCGGCCGGGTGATCCGCGGCGCGAGGCCGGCGTCGGCGGCGCGGACGTCCGGCGAGCACTCGACGAGCGCGTGCTGTGCGGCGTCGTAGGGGCGGGTGACCGCCGCCTCGGCGCCGGGCCAGTTGTGGTGGAAGGTCAGCGCGGCGCCGTGGTCGATGAGCTGGAGGCGGCCGTGCCAGAACAGCATGTTGGGGTTGCGCCAGGAGCGGTCGACGTTGCCGATCAGCGCGTCGAACCACAGCACCCGGCCGGCCAGCGCGGCGTCGACCTCGGCCACCCCCGCCTCGAGGTCCAGCGCGCCGGGCAGGTAGTCCAGGCCCAGGTTGACCCCCGCCGAGCGCTGCAGCAGCTCCTGGACCTCCTGGTCGGGCTCCCCCACGGCCAGCTCCGCGGCGACGTCCACCGTGACCAGCGCGGGCACCGGGAGGGACAGCGCCCGGGCGAGTTCACCGCAGACCACCTCGGCGACCAGCACCCGCACACCCTGCCCGGCGGCGCGCCACTTGACGACGTAGGTGCCCAGGTCGTCGGCCTCCATGAGCCCCGGCAGCGAGCCACCCTCGCGCAGCGGGGTGACGTAGCGGGTGGCGG
Source organism: Trujillonella endophytica (assembly GCF_019799905.1). Taxonomy (GTDB): domain Bacteria; phylum Actinomycetota; class Actinomycetes; order Mycobacteriales; family Geodermatophilaceae; genus Trujillonella; species Trujillonella endophyticus_A. The sequence continues at coordinate 172,191 of NZ_JABGCI010000002.1, forward strand.
TGACGGCGGGCAGCACAGTGCGGGCCAACCTATCCGGTGGCCGCCGGCCCGGGCAGCGCAGACTCGGGCCATGGGACTGCTCCGTGCCGTGGACCCGGCCGACCTCGCCGACGTGCCGTTCACCTATGCCGAGGTCGGGGCGACCGCGGATCCGGTGCTGCCCGCCGGCTACCGGCACTCGGGGCACGCCGCCGTCGTCGGCACGGGCCGGGCGGCGTTCGAGCGGACCGTCGCCGCGGTGTTCGGCTGGCGGGTGCAGCGTGGTGTCGGCCTGCGGGTGCGGGCGAGCGGCCCGCCCACCGAGCCCGGAACGGTCGTCGTCCTCACCGCCGGGCTGGACCGGCTCGGCTACGACATCCCCTGCCGGGTCGTGTGGGCGCGCACCGAGGGCGACGAGCAGGGTTTCGCCTACGGCACGCTGCCCGGTCACCCGGAGAGCGGCGAGGAGGCGTTCCTCGTCCGCATCGGCCCCTCCGGTGACGTGGCGGTCGAGCTGCGGGTCTTCTCCCGGCTGGCCACGCCCGCCGCCCGGCTGGCCGGGCCGCTCGCGTGGGGGATGCAGTCGCTGGCCACGAGGCGCTACCTGGCCACCCTGCGCGCGGCCGCCCGCGGCTGAGCGGTCAGCCCTCCCGGCGCGCGGCGACCGCCGCCGCGTTGCGCTCGACGAGGTCCTCCGGCCGATGAGTTGCGGCGGCGGAGGCCGTCCTCCCAGGGGACCGACATCGAGGAGGCGGCATGGGGCTGGCGGAGGACGTCGAGGCGGTGGTGGCCCGCGCGGTCGCCGACGACCAGGTGCCGGGTGCGGTGTGGCTGGCCTCCCGCGGCGGCGAGGTCGCGCGGGGCGCCGCCGGGACGCACGCCCCCGGGCGGGACGACGCGGTGCGCCCCGACTCGGTCTTCCGGCTGTCCTCGACGACCAAGCCGATCGTGGCCGCCGCCGCTCTCGCGCTGGTCGACGACGGGGCCCTCACGCTCGACGAGCCGGTCGACCGGCTCCTGCCCGAGCTGGCCGGCCGGGTGGTGCTCGCCGACCCGGCCGACGCCTCCGCGGGCACCGTCCCGGCCCGGCGGCCGATCAGCGTGCGCGACGTCCTGACCTTCCGGCTGGGGCTGGGCATCGACTTCACCGCGCCCTGGCCGACGCCCACGCTCGCGGCGCTGGCGGAGACCGGGCTGCCTGCCGGCCCACCTCGGCCCCAGGCCGCGCCCCCGCCCGACGAGTGGCTGCGCCTGGTGGCGACCGTGCCCCTGGCGTACCAGCCGGGCGAGCGCTGGCTCTACCACCTGGGCGCGAGCGTCCTGGGCGTGCTCATGGCGCGGGCCACCGGGCGCCCGCTGCCCACGGTGCTGGCCGAGCGGGTGCTGGCCCCGCTGGGCATGCGCGACACGGGGTTCGGCGTCCCGGAGCACGCCCGCGGCAGGCTGGGCCCGCACTGGACCCCGCCCGGCGAGGACGGCCGCCGCGACTGCTACGACCCGGCGGACGGCCAGTGGGCCCGCCCGCCGGCGTTCCCCGACGGCGGCGACGGGCTGGTGTCCACCGTCGACGACGTGGCGGCGTTCGCGGCGATGCTGTCGGCGGGCGGTCGCGCCCCCGACGGCCGGCGGGTGCTCGCCGAGGCGACCGTGGCGGCGATGCTCACCGAGCAGGTCGGCCCGGTCGACGACGAGGGCGGCGGCTGGGGCCTGGGGCTCGGCGTCCGGCGCGCCGACGAGCCCGGCGGCCGGTCGGCGGGCTCCTTCGGCTGGGACGGCGGACTGGGCAGCTCGTGGTGGACCGACCCGGTCACCGGCGCGACCGCCGTGCTGCTGACCAACCAGATGTGGGCGTCACCGCAGCCGCCGGCGGTCTTCGACGCCTTCCGGGCGGCCGTGTTCGGGCCGCGCTGAGGGCGCTGTCCGACGATCTCCCCGTAGGAGTCCCTGCGGCGGATCCGGCCGTCCGGCGCCAGGTCGAACAGGTCGCACTCCGGACGCGGAGCCGCTCACCCGCCGTGGACGTCCCGGTCAGGAGCCGGCGGACACCGCGTGGTCGCGGCAGGTCCACTGCTCGCCCTCGCCGTGGTGGACGTCGGGGATCCCGGCGAACCGCGCAGCGAGTCCCTCCCGCACGGCCGCACGGCCGGTGGAGCGCGTTCCCCACGGATCGGCGCCGCGCGGGGTCTCCAGCACGCAGTCGTCGGTGGAGGAGGTCATGATCCGGCCGAGGTCGTGCCGTCGGAGGCCGCCAGGAGGTCGCGGAGCGTCTGCTCGTCCGTCACGCGCCGCCCCTCCCGCGGCACGTGCGCCTCCGGGGAGGGCCGTGCGTCCCGTCAGACGTCCCGGCGCTCCAGCAGCAGGGCACCCAGGCCCCAGGCCGCCGCCGCCCACGCCGCGGTGACCGTCAGGCCGACCGGCCAGACGGTGGCGACGGCGAGGAAGGGGTCCTCCCCCACCCGCAGCGCCGGCAGCCCCTGCGAGGCCAGCGACGCCCACCGGCCGCCGGCCAGGGCGAGCGCCGGCGGCAGCACGAACACCAGCGCCATCCCCAGACCGACGCCGCCGGCAGTCGCCCGCAACAGGGCCCCGAGCCCGACCGCCAGCACGGTGACCCCGACCGCGCCCGCGACCTGGAGGCCCAGTCCCCGCAGCACCGCAGGGTCGGTCAGCGACACCCCGCCGGGCACCGCCACGAGCACCCGCGCCGCCACCGCGCAGGCGACGGCGAGCACCGCGGTGAGCAGCGCCGCCCACGCCGCGACGACGGCGGTGGTGGCCGCCAGCCACGCCGTCCGGCGGGGCACCGCGACGAGCGCGGAGACCGCGCTGCCGGTGCCGAACTCCGCGCTCACCGCGAGCACGCCCAGGACGACCAGGACGACCAGCACGAGCTGCCCGAACCCGAAGCCGGTGAGCGCCACGCCGACCGCGACGTCGGCCCGCGACGACGACGGCGTGGCGGCCGCGGCCAGCCAGCCGAAGCCCCCGACGACGGTGAGGTAGACGGCGGTGCACCACCACGTCGAGCGCACCGACGCCAGCCGGGTCCAGGCGCTGCCCAGCAGGTCGGCGGTCACGTCGTCGGTCCGGCTCGGTACTCGACCTCGTCGCCGGTCAGCGCCAGGTACGCCGCCTCCAGCGAGGCGACCACCCGGCTCAGTTCGTGCACCGGGACCCCGGCGGCGAAGGCCACCTCCCCGACGGCGGCCGGGTCCAGGCCCTCCACCCGCAGCGCGCCGTCCGGCTCCGGCCGCACCCGCCCGCCGGCCGCGCGCAGCGCCGGGGCCAGCAGCGGGGCGCGCGGCGTGCGCACCCTGACCGCGGCGGACGCGCCGAGCAGCTCCGCCATCGGGACGTCGGCCAGCAGGCGGCCGCGGCCGAGCACCACCAGGTGGTCGGCGGTGTCCTCCATCTCGCTCATGAGGTGGCTGGAGACCAGCACCGTCCGCCCCTCGGCCGCCAGCCCGCGGAGCAGCTCGCGGACCCAGCGGATGCCCTCGGGGTCCAGACCGTTGACCGGCTCGTCGAGCAGCAGCACCTCGGGGTCGCCCAGCAGCGCGGCGGCGATGCCCAGCCGCTGGCCCATCCCGAGGGAGAAGCCGCCGACCCGGTCGTACGCCACCGCATGGAGGCCCACCAGGTCGATCACCTCGGCGACCCGCCGGCCGGGCAGCCCGTTGGACCGGGCGAGCGCCAGCAGGTGCGCGTGCGCCGTCCGCCCGGGGTGGCGGGCCCGGGGGTCCACCAGTCACCCACCCGGCGCAACGGCCGGTCCAGCCTGCGGTAGGGCACGCCGAGCACGGTCGCCGTCCCGGCGGTGGGCCGGGCCAGGCCGAGCACGCAGCGCATCGTCGTCGTCTTGCCCGACCCGTTCGGGCCCAGGAAGCCGGTGACCCGGCCGGGCTCGACGCGGACGGTGAGGTCGTCGACGGCGACGCGGTCGCGGAAGACCTTCGTCAGCCCGTCGAGCTCGATCACGCCGCGATCATGGCGACCCGACGACCGCGGGAGGGGAAGGCGCGGCGGTCAGTCCCCCGCGCGCACCGCGGCCCGCTCCCGCTGGATGAGCTCCTTGCTGCGCAGCAGCCGGAGGAACGTCACCACGAACAGCCCGCCGACGACGTTGAGCAGCGTCGTGTACCAGAACCAGCCGAGCCAGTCGGCGTAGTCCATCGGCCCGCCGGCGTGGATGGCGCCGAAGATGATCAACGAGTCCAGGATGCTGTGGAACAGCACCAGGCCGGCCAGGAGGAACGCACCGGCCACGGCGGCGGCGAGCTTGCCGGCCTCGGAGTCGGCGCCGTGCTGCATCCGGGTCATGAGCGTGATGAAGGCGCCCGCCAGCAGGGCCAGGCAGACCGCCGTCAGGTCCAGCGGCGCGTCGACGAAGGTCCGCGCCGACTCGACGGCCGTGACCCCGAGCTCCGGCAGGGCGTGGACGACCAGCCACATCACCACCCAGCCGCCGGCGAGGTTGGCGACCAGCGTCCCGGCCCACAGCTTCGCCAGCTGCCCGGGGCCGGCGCGCCCGGCCACCACCGCCGTGACGGGCACGAGGAAGCCCTCGGTGAAGAGCTCGCTGCGCGCCAGCATGAGAGCGATGAAACCGATGCTGAACGCGAGGCCCGCCAGCAGGTGGCTGCGGGTCTCGGCGTAGACGGCGAGCAGCGCGACCACGCCCGCGCCCACCTCCAGGCCGCCCGCGAAGCCGGTGGTGAGCACCTCGCGCCACGACCGGTGCAGCCTCTGGGCGCCCTCGTCGACGATGCGGTCGAAGGCCTCGGCGACCTCGTCCTCCACGGGTGCGTCGGTCTCGCCCAGTTCCTCGCGCGTGCTGTCGGCCACGGGTCTCCTCACCCTCGGCGCCGGTCCGGCGGTCCTGGCCGGGGTCGCGCACCGGCCGACCTACCCGGTGCCGTCGATCCGACACCGGGGGCTGCCGCCTCCGCGGGCCGTCCCATCAGCAGGGACGGCCCGTTTCCGCAGGTGAGCGCGGCGGGTACCCGGCGGTCGTCGAAGACAACGACCCATGTCTGGAGTACCGCATGCCCCCCGAGCGCCAGTCCGACCAGTCCGCTCCCGCCCCGGTCAGCCCGACGGGAGTCGCCTACGAGGGCCCGCGCGAGGGCCGGGACCCCCGCGGCCAGTCCGGCGACGTCCTCACCACGCCCAACGGGGTGCGGATCCCCGACAGCGACCACTCGCTCAAGGCGGGGCCGCGCGGCCCGGTCCTCCTGGAGGACTTCCACCTGCGCGAGAAGATCATGCACTTCGACCACGAGCGCATCCCGGAGCGCGTGGTCCACGCCCGCGGCGCCGGCGCGCACGGCGTCTTCACCGCCTACGGCACCGCCGGGAAGCTGACCCGCGCCGCCGTCCTGGCCGAGAAGGGCCTCGAGACGCCGGTGTTCGTGCGCTTCAGCACGGTGCTCGGCTCGCGCGGCGCGGCCGACACGGTGCGCGACACCCGCGGGTTCGCGACGAAGTTCTACACGAAGGAAGGGACCTGGGACCTGGTCGGCAACAACATGCCGGTCTTCTTCATCCAGGACGCGATCAAGTTCCCCGACATCATCCACGCCGCCAAGCCGCACCCCGACCGGGAGATCCCGCAGGCCCAGTCGGCGCACGACACCTTCTGGGACTTCGTCACCCTCCACACCGAGGCGACCCACCACACGATCTGGAACATGAGCGACCGGGGCATCCCGCGCAGCTACCGGACGATGGAGGGCTTCGGCGTCCACACCTTCCGGCTGGTGAACGCCGACCGGGAGACCGCCCTGGTCAAGTTCCACTGGAAGCCGAAGCTGGGCGTGCACTCCCTGACCTGGGAGGAGGCGCAGCTCGCCGCCGGGTTCGACCCCGACTTCCACCGCCGCGACCTCTACGACGCCATCGAGAACGGCGCCTTCCCCGAGTGGGAGCTCGGCGTGCAGGTCTTCCCCGACACCCCGGAGGAGACCTTCGAGGGCATCGACCTGCTGGACCCGACCAAGATCGTGCCGGAGGAGCTCGCGCCGGTGCAGCCGATCGGGAAGCTGGTGCTCAACGCCAACCCGACGAACTTCTTCGCCGAGACCGAGCAGGTGGCCTTCCACACCGGCCACCTGGTGCCGGGCATCGAGCCGACCAACGACCCCCTGCTGGCCGGCCGCAACTTCTCCTACCTGGACACACAGCTGAGCCGCCTCGGCGGGCCCAACTTCACCCAGATCCCGATCAACCGGCCGCACGCCCCGGTCAACGACAACACCCGGGACGGCTTCCACCAGCACGCCGTGCACACCGGGCAGGCGCCGTACACGCCCAACAGCGTCGACGACGGCAGCCCGTTCCCCGCGGAGTGGGAGGACGCCGCCTACGTCCAGGTGCCGCGGCCGGTGAACGGCGAGGTGGGCCGCACCGCGCCGGCCTCCTTCGACGACCACTTCTCCCAGGCGGCGATGTTCTACGCCAGCCTGACCAGCATCGAGCAGCAGCACATCGCCGACGCGTACACCTTCGAGCTCGGCAAGGTCTACGAGCAGGGCATCAAGGAGCGCGCCCTGACCGTGCTGGCGAAGATCGACGCCGACCTGTGCGCGCAGGTGGCGGCGGGCCTCGGCCTGCCGGCACCGGCACCCGAGCCCGTGGAGCCCGGCGTCCTCTCCCCCACCCTCCGTCAGATCAAGCCGACGCCGTTCCCGATCGCCGGCCGGATCGTCGGTGTGGTGGCCGGACCGGGTGCCGACCTGAAGGGCATCGCCGAGCTGCGCAAGGCCCTCGAGGCCGAGGGCGCGCTGCTGCGGGTCATCGCCCCGCACGGCGGGCAGCTGGTCGACGGCAAGGACGTCGAGATCGTGGAGCGCACCTTCGCCACCGGCCGGTCGATCGAGTTCGACGCGATCGTGGTCGCCGACGGCGCTCCGAAGGACGGCGACTTCCGGGCCGTCACGATGCTGCAGGAGGCCTTCCGCCACCTGAAGGGCGTCGGCGCCTGGGGCGACGGCGTGGAGGTGCTGCGCGCCGCCGGCATCGACCCCGAGGCGCCCGGCGTGATCACCGGCCCGAGCGCGAACGCGGCCATGGCGGCGGAGACCGTCGCGGCCCTGGGCATGCACCGCGCCTGGGACCGCACGCCGCTGGTGACCAACAACGTGGTGCCGCCGGCGCCCGTCGGGTGAGTCGCGGGGATCAGGGTCCCTGATCCCCGGGCGTCCTCCCTCACCGTGCACCGTGAGGGAGGACGCCGCACGATCAGGGACCCTGATCGTCGCCGCCTCACAGCCGGTGGAGCAGCAGGACCTCGTCGCGGTCGTCGCCGGGGGCCACCCGGATCGCGCCCGGCATCCGGCCGAAGACCTCGTAGCCGAGCTGCTCGTAGAAGCGCTCCAGCCCGTAGCCCCCGCGCACGGTCAGGTGCAGGAACTCCAGCCCGCGGGCGCGGGCGACGTCGTGCACGCCGGCCATGAGCACCCGCCCCAGCCCCTGCCCCTGGCGGGACGGGTGCACCTGCACCCGCAGCACGGTCGCCCAGTGCCGGCGCAGCGGGCTGATCGAGGTGGAGAGCGCGGCGAAGCCGGCCACCTCGCCGTCCACGCGGAGCAGGCAGAGTGTCTGCGACCCCGCGTGCACCCGCTCGACCAGGGCGTCGAGCAACGGCGCGACGACCTCCGGGGTGACGGGCGCGACGAAGCCCACGGCGCCGCCCGCGTTGGTGACCTCGGTCCACAGCTGCAGCAGGGTGGCGCGGAGGTCGTCGTCCACGCGGGTGGACGCGGTGACCTCGGCGTGCGGCATCCCCCGATTCTCCCGACGCCGTCCCGCGGCTCCGCGCGCGCCCCCCTGGGCAGCTGTGCTCCCCTGGGGCAGGCTGCGCCGACCCGTCCGGCGACGGCGGACACCGACGACGGGCGAGGGACACACGTGAGACGCGGGCGACGAGCGCGGTCGTGGACGTCGGTGCTGACCGGCGGGGCGCTGCTGGCCGGGGTGGCGCTGGCCGGCTGCACCACCCCGGTCGACGGGTCGGCGACCCCCGCGGTGGCCGGCGCCGACGGGTTCGGCGACCCCTACTTCCCGCTCGACGGCAACGGCGGGTACGACGTCGCCAGCTACGCCCTGGAGCTGTCCTTCGACCCGGCCACCGACGTCCTCGGCGGCACCGCCACCGTCGTGGCGACCGCCACGGAGACCCTGTCGGCGTTCAACCTCGACCTGCAGGGCTTCGAGGTCTCCTCGGTGACCGTCGACGGCGAGGACGCGACGGTGGCCCGGGACGGCGGCGAGCTCACCGTCACCCCTGCCCGGCACCTGATCGAGGGCTCGGAGTTCACGACGGTGGTGGCCTACGAGGGCGTGCCCGAGCAGCTGGACGACGGGCTGGGCCTGGCCGGCTTCCTCCAGACCGGGGACGGCGCCCTCGCGGTCGGGCAGCCCGACGTCGCGGCCAGCTGGTTCCCGGTGAACGACCACCCGGCCGACGCCGCGTCCATGGAGGTGTCGATCACCGTCCCCGAGGGCCTCGAGGCCGTCTCCAACGGCGAGCTCGTCGACTCCTCGACCGAGGACGGCGCGACCACCTGGCGGTGGTCGGCCGAGGACCCGATGGCGCCGTACCTGCTGACGCTGGCCGTCGGGGAGTTCGAGATCGAGGAGTACGAGCAGGACGGCATCCGGTACTGGGACGCCGTCGACCCCGGGCTCGCCGACGAGGAGGCCGAGGGGTCGGCGACGGTGGCCGAGGTGGCCACCGCCTCCCTGGCCCGGGCGCCGGACGTCATCGCCGTCCTGGCGGAGTGGTTCGGCCCCTACCCGTTCACGGTGGCCGGCGGCATCGTCGACGACGTCCCGGACCTCGGCTTCGCCCTGGAGACCCAGACCCGGCCCGTCTACTCCCCCGTCTTCTTCTCCGACCAGGGATCCGGCGAGCTCGTCGTGGTGCACGAGTTCGCCCACCAGTGGGCCGGCGACAGCGTCCGCCTGGCCGGCTGGCAGCACATCTGGCTCAACGAGGGCTTCGCCACCTACGCCGAGTGGCTGTGGGCCGACCACGAGGGGACGTCGACCCCGCAGGAGCAGTTCGACCGGCTCGCCCGGCGGCCCGCGGCGAGCGGCTTCTGGCGGACGGCGATCGGCGACCCCGGCCCGGAGTCCGACCAGTTGTTCTCCGAGGCCGTGTACCAGCGCGGCGCGATGACCGTGCACGCGCTGCGCACCGCGGTCGGCGAGGAGGCGTTCGCCGAGATCCTCCGCGAGTGGTTCGGCGGGTCGGCCGGACAGGCGGTCACCACCGACGACTTCGTCGCGCTGGCCGAGGAGGTGTCCGGCGAGGAGCTGGACGACCTGTTCGCCGAGTGGCTCGGCGAGGGCAAGCCCGCGAGCCTCGGCTGACGGCGACAGCCGCGGCCGTATGTGACTCAGCGCGCTGGAGACACAGACCCGGCCGATCTACTCCTCGGTGTTTTTCACCGACCCGACCAGCGGCGACCTGGTCGTCGTCCACGAACTCGCGCACCAGTGGACCGGGGACCTGCTGCGCGTCGACCTGTGGCAGCGCATCTGGCTCAACGAGGGCTTCGCCACCTACGCCGAGTGGCTGTGGCAGGAGCGGGAGGGGCTCACCCCGCCGCAGCAGGTCTTCGACGACATCGCCGCCACGGCTCCGCCGGAGTTCTGGGACATCGCCATCGGCGACCCCGGCCCGGCGACCGAGGACCTGTTCGACATCGCCGTCTACTTCCGCGGTGCGATGACCCTGCAAGCACTGCGCACGACGGTCGGCGACGACGTCTTCTTCGCCGTCCTGCGGGAGTGGGTGCGCACCCAGGCCGGCGGGACGGTGACGACCGGGGAGTTCGTCGCGCTGGCCGAACGGTTCTCGGGCGGCCGGCCGAGCTGGGACCACAGCCGCAGCCGGCCCCCCCCAGCCGGTCTCAGGCGGCTGAGCCGCTGGGACCGAACCGCTCCACCCGGATGGCGGGCGCGGGCACACCGAGGCCGGTCAGCACCCGCGTGGCCGACTCGGCGAACGGCGTCGACCCGCACACGAACACGTCCTGCCCCGGCTCCCACAGCGGCACGAGGTCGGCCGCGGTGAGCCGGCCGGGCGGGCGGATGCCGGACGGCTCACGCGTCGTCAGCACCACCGCGCCCGCGGCCTGCAGCTCCGCCAGGTAGGGCAGCTCGGCGCGCGTCCGCGTGGACACCGCGAGGCGCAGCAGGTCGGCGCGGCCGAGCTCGGCGGCCGTGCGGAGCATCGACACGAACGGGACGACGCCGGTGCCGCCGCCCACCAGCAACGCCGGGGAGTCGCCCTCCCAGACGAACCAGCCGCCGATCGGCCCGCGCACCTGCAGCTCGTCGCCGGGCTCGACGACGTCGGCGAGGTAGCCGGACACCTCGCCGTCGTCCAGCCGCTCGACGAGCAGCTCCACCAGCGGGTCCCCCGGGGAGGACGCCAGCGAGTAGGACCGCTGGGCGCGGTAGCCGTCCTCGGCGGTCAGCCGGACGACGTAGTGCTGGCCGGCGAGGTGGTCGACCCGGTCGGGCACCTCCAGCCGCACCCGGACGGTGCGCGGCGTGGGGTGGTCGATCTCGCGGACCGTCGCCGTCCGCCAGCCGCCGGCGGGCGCGCGCCGCCCGCCGAGGCCGAAGGCGGGCTCAGTCACCCTGGTACCGCTGCTCGAGCCACGGGTCGCCCCGGTCGTGGTAACCGTTCTGCTCCCAGAAGCCGGGCTGGTCGCGGTTCATCAGCGTCAGCCGGGTGATCCACTTGGCGCTCTTCCAGAAGTACAGGTGCGGCACGAGCAGCCGGACCGGGCCGCCGTGCTCGACGGGCAGCGGCCCGCCCTCGTACTCCCAGACCACCCACGCCTTGCCGCCGGTGACGTCCTCGAGCGGCAGGTTGGTCGTGTAGCCGGTCTTCGACGTCGCCATGACGAAGTGCGCGTCGCCCGTGGGGCGGGCGGCGTCGAGCAGGCTGTCGACGCTGATCCCGGCGAACCACGTGCCGAACTTCGACCACGTGGTCACGCAGTGGATGTCGCCGCGGTACTCCGAGCGCGGCAGCGCATGCGCCTCGTCCCAGCTCCAGGTGGTCGGCTGCTCGACCCGGCCGTCGACGGTGATGCTCCACGTCTCGGGGCTGATCCGCGGGGTCGGCTCGGCGGTGAGCACCGGCCAGTCCTTGCCGGTGTCGTACTGCCCGGGAGGCAGCCGCGGGTCGCGCTCGCGGCTGCGGCCCAGGAAGCCGCGGGTGGGTCCTGCCACTGTGGATCGTCCTCTCGTCGGCGGGCCCCCAGCCTGCCTGATGGCCTGCTTTGTCACGTTTCGGGCACGACCGACGATCCCACCGCGGGAATCCGCACCAAGGCAACCCTTACGAGAGCTGAGTCACCGCGCGTTTACCTGGCCGCAAAGGGGGCCACGACCTAGCGTTGCTCTCGTGGTGACGGTGACGACGCAGTCCGGCCAGCGCAGGGCGCCCAAGGCCGCGAAGACCAGCTCGGTCTTCAAGAAGGTGGTCATGGCGGTCAGCGGCATCATCTTGGTGCTGTACCTGATCGCGCACATGATCGGGAACCTCAAGGCCTTCGCCGGCCGCGAGGACTTCAACCACTACTCGGAGTGGCTCCGCACGCTCGGCAACCCGGCGCTGCCGGGGTCGACCGCCCTGTGGATCATCCGGCTGGTCCTGCTGGCCGCCGTGGCCGCCCACATCTGGGCCGCGGTCTCGCTGTGGCGGCAGGCCAAGCGGGCGCGCCCCCAGGGCTACGTGACGAAGAAGGCCGTGGCCCAGAGCTACGCCTCCCGGACCATGCGCTGGGGCGGCGTGATCATCGCCGCGTTCGTCATCTGGCACCTCCTCGACCTCACCTGGGGTGCGGTGAACAGCGAGGGTCACGACGGCACGCCGTTCGACCGGATGCTGGCGAGCTTCCAGAACCCCCTGTCGGTGGCCTTCTACGCGATCGCGGTGATCCTCGTCGGGATGCACCTGCGGCACGGCATCTGGAGCGCCACGCAGACCCTCGGGCAGAGCAACCGGCGCCGCGAGGTGACGGTCAACTACGCCGCCACCGGGATCGCGACGGTCCTGACGCTGGGGTTCCTGCTCACGCCCTTCTCCATCCTCTTCGGTCTGATCGACTAAGGAACCCCAGGCATGCCTCTCGACCTCTTCACCGTCGGCGACCCGATCGCCGACGCCAAGGCACCCACGGACGTCCCGATCGGCGAGCGCTGGAGCGAGCGCCGCTTCCGCGGCCGCCTGGTCAACCCGGCCAACCGCCGCAAGATGACGATCATCGTCGTCGGCACCGGCCTGGCCGGCGGCTCGGCCGCCGCGACCCTCGGCGAGGCCGGCTACAAGGTCAAGTCGTTCTGGTACCAGGACAGCCCCCGCCGCGCGCACAGCGTCGCGGCGCAGGGCGGCATCAACGCCGCCAAGAACTACCGCAACGACGGCGACAGCGTGCACCGGCTGTTCTACGACACGGTCAAGGGCGGCGACTTCCGCTCGCGCGAGAACAACGTGCACCGCCTCGCCGAGGTGAGCGTCAACATCATCGACCAGGCGGTCGCCCAGGGCGTGCCGTTCGCCCGCGAGTACGGCGGCCTGCTGGACAACCGCTCGTTCGGTGGCACCCAGGTGTCGCGCACCTTCTACGCGCGCGGCCAGACGGGCCAGCAGCTGCTCTACGGCGCCTACCAGGCCCTCGAGCGCCAGATGGCGGCCGGCAACGTCGAGCAGTTCGCCCGCACCGAGATGCTCGACCTGATCATCGTCGACGGCCGCGCCCGCGGCATCGTCGCCCGCGACCTGGTCAGCGGCGAGATCAGCACCCACTACGCCGACGCCGTCGTCGTGGCCAGCGGCGGCTACGGCAACGTCTTCTACCTCTCCACGAACGCCAAGGGCTCCAACGCCACGGCGATCTGGCGGGCGCACAAGCGCGGCGCGTACTTCGCCAACCCCTGCTACACGCAGATCCACCCGACCTGCATCCCGGTGCACGGCGAGTACCAGTCGAAGCTCACGCTGATGAGCGAGTCGCTGCGCAACGACGGCCGCGTGTGGGTGCCCAAGGAGCGCGGCGACACCCGCGACGCGCGGCAGATCCCCGAGGACGAGCGCGACTACTACCTCGAGCGGATCTACCCCGCGTTCGGCAACCTGGTCCCCCGCGACATCGCGTCGCGGGCGGCCAAGAACGTCTGCGACGAGGGCCGCGGCGTCGGCCCCGGCGGGCTGGGCGTGTACCTCGACTTCGCCGAGGCGATCCAGCGGCTGGGCCGACCGGCCGTCGAGGCCAAGTACGGCAACCTCTTCGACATGTACGCCCAGATCACGGGCGAGGACCCCTACGCGACGCCGATGCGGATCTACCCCGCCGTCCACTACACGATGGGCGGCCTGTGGGTCGACTACGACCTGCAGTCGACGATCCCGGGCATGTTCGTGATCGGTGAGGCCAACTTCTCCGACCACGGGGCCAACCGGCTCGGCGCCAGCGCCCTGATGCAGGGGCTGGCCGACGGCTACTTCGTGCTGCCGTCGACGATCACCGAGTACCTCGCCGACGGGCCCTTCCCCAAGGTCGACGACAGCCACCCGGCCGCCCAGGAGGCCGTCCAGGGCGTCACCGACCAGATCCACCAGCTGCTGTCCATCCAGGGCACCCGCAGCGTGGCCTCCTTCCACCGCGAGCTGGGCCAGCTGATGTGGGACTACTGCGGCATGGAGCGCACGGAGGAGGGCCTGCGCAAGGCCATCGAGCGGATCCAGGAGCTCCGCCAGGAGTTCTGGACCAACGTCAAGGTGCTGGGCACGTGGGGCTCGTTCAACCAGAACCTCGAGCACGCCGGCCGGGTGGCCGACTTCATCGAGCTCGGCGAGCTCATGTGCATCGACGCCCTGCACCGCCGCGAGAGCTGCGGCGGGCACTTCCGCGCCGAGAGCCAGACCCCCGAGGGCGAGGCCCTGCGCGACGACGAGAACTTCGCCTACGTGGCCGCCTGGGAGTGGACCCCGCAGGGCACCGCCCCCGTGCTGCACCGCGAGGACCTCGTCTACGAGTACGTCCACCTCGCCCAGCGGTCCTACAAGTGACCAACAACCGGAGCAACCAGTGACCATGACTGAGGACGGCCCGCGGGCCGCCACGGCGCCGCACGAGAAGCCGGGCATGCGCCTGACCCTGCGCATCTGGCGCCAGCCGGACGCGTCGTCGCGCGGCAAGATGGTCGACTACCGCCTCGACGACGTGTCCCCGGACATGTCCTTCCTCGAGATGCTCGACGTGCTCAACGAGCAGCTGATCATGGAGGGGCAGGACCCGGTCGCCTTCGACCACGACTGCCGCGAGGGCATCTGCGGCATGTGCGGCGTCATGATCAACGGGCGGGCGCACGGCAACGGCATGAACGAGGGCGCCGTCCAGACCACCACGTGCCAACTGCACATGCGGTCGTTCAAGGACGGCGACACGATCGACATCGAGCCGTGGCGGGCGACCCCGTTCCCGGTGATCAAGGACCTCGCGGTCGACCGGCGCTCCTTCGACCGGATCATCCAGGCCGGCGGCTACATCAGCGTCGCGACCGGGACCGCCCCCGAGGCCCACGCGACGCCGGTGCCGAAGAAGGACGCCGACAACGCGTTCGACGCCGCCACCTGCATCGGCTGCGGCGCGTGCGTCGCGGCCTGCCCGAACGCGTCGTCGATGCTGTTCACCGCCGCGAAGGTCACCCACCTCGGGCTGCTGCCGCAGGGCCAGCCGGAGCGCAACGACCGGGTGGTGAACATGGTGTCCCAGCAGGACCGCGAGGGGTTCGGCGGCTGCACCAACATCGGCGAGTGCTCCGCGGCGTGCCCGAAGGGCATCTCCATGGAGACCATCTCGCGGCTCAACCACGACCTGCTCGGCGCCCTGCGCGCGGGAGCGCGGCCGAAGAGCTGAGCCCCCGTACGACGACGCCGGCGGGCGGGGACCCCTCGTGGGTCCCCGCCCGCCGGCGTCTCGCGGGCTCGGCCCGCGCCTCCAGCGCCGGGGTCAGAGGCGCTCGAGGATCGTCGCGTTGGCCAGGCCGCCGGCCTCGCACATCGTCTGCAGGCCGTAGCGGGCACCCCGCTGGTGCAGCGCGTCGACCAGCGTCGTCATGATCCGGGCGCCGCTGGCGCCCAGCGGGTGGCCGATCGAGATGCCGCCGCCGTGCACGTTGACCTTGTCGGTGGTCACGCCGGTCTCCGCCTGCCAGGCCAGGACGACGGAGGCGAAGGCCTCGTTGACCTCGAACAGGTCGATGTCGTCGATCGACAGCCCCGCCCGGCTCAGCGCCTTCGCCGTCGCCGGGATCACCGCGGTCAGCATCATCAGCGGGTCGTCGCCGACCACCGTCATGGTGTGGATCCGCGCCCGGGGCGTCAGCCCGAGCTCGCGTGCCCGCTCGCTCGTGGTGACCAGCAGGGCTGCGGCGCCGTCGTTGAGCGGGCTGCTGTTTCCGGGGGTGACCCGCCAGTCGATCTCCGGGAACCGCACCGCCGTCCGCTCGTCGTAGAAGGCCGGGCGCAGCCGCGCCAGGGTCTCCACGTCGGTGCCGGGACGGATCGTCTCGTCGGTGCCGACGAGGGCGAACGACCCGTCGGCCTGCCGGGCCTTGACCGGCACCACCTGGTCGGCGAACAGACCGGCGTCCCACGCCTCGGCGGCCCGGGCGTGGCTGCGCGCGGCGTACCCGTCCAGCTGCGAGCGGGACAGCCCCCAGCGCGCCGCGATGAGCTCGGCCGCCACGCCCTGGCTCACCTGCGCCTCGGGATAGCGGGCGGCGTACCGCTCCCCCAGGAAGTCCGCCACGCCCTGGGCCGCGCTGCCCATCGGCACCCGGCTCATCGACTCGACGCCGCCGACGAGCGCGACGTCGTAGGCGCCGGAGATCACGCCCTGCGCCGCGAAGTGGACGGCCTGCTGGCTGCTCCCGCACTGCCGGTCGACCGTGGTCGCCGGCACGTGCTCGGGGAAGCCCGCTCCGAGGGAGGCGCGCCGGGCGATGTTGGCGGCCTGCTCCCCTGCCTGCGAGACGCAGCCGACGATGACGTCGTCGACCACGGCCGGGTCGATGCCGGACCGTTCGACGACGCTCTCCAACGCCCCGGCGAGCAGGTCGGCCGGGTGCACCCCCGACAGCGAGCCGCCGGGCTTGCCCTTGCCGACCGGCGTCCGGACGGCCTCCACGATCACCGCATCCCGCATCGCGGGCCTCCTCGGTTCGATTCTCCAACCAACAACCCGAACGTAGCGCGAGTCAGTTTGATGTGCAAACCTGGCCGCCATGACCGCCGCCGTCGACCTCGCCGAGTTGCCCGGCCGCCCCTGCTCGATCGCCGCGGCGCTCGAGCTGGTGGGCGAGCGCTGGTCCCTGCTGGTGATCCGCGAGGTGTCGCTGGGCAACCACCGCTTCAGCGACATCGCCCGTGGCACCGGAGCCCCGCGCGACCGGCTCACCGCCCGGCTCAACGCCCTCGTGGCGGCCGGCGTCCTGGAGAAGCGGCCGTACAGCGACTCGCCGCCCCGCTCGGGCTACCACCTGACCGCGTCCGGTCGCGATCTGCTGCCGGTGCTGCAGGCGCTGCTGCAGTGGGGGGACCGCTGGGCGGCCGACTCCCCGCCGGTCCGGCTGACGCACGCTCCCGGCGACGCCGCAGTGCACCAGATCGACGCCGAGTGGGCCTGCCGGACGTGTGGGGAACCGGTGATGGGCTCCCGGGTGACCCGCGAGCTGACCCCCGCCGGCCGGGTGCTCTCCGGCCTGCCCGCCGAGGAGGAGCACGACCATGACCACTGACCTGACGCCGGCCGACGCGGTCGCACCGCCGGCCTGGGGCGAGCCGCGGTCCCGCACCGTCACCTGGTACGACCCGATGGTCACCGCGGCCGGCGCCCTGGAGCGCTCGGGGCTGGAGACGCTGCAGGCGCTGCGGGACGGCGTGCTGCCCCCGCCGCCGATCGTGCCGCTGGTGCAGATGGACCTGGTCGCCGTCGAGGAGGGCCGGGTCGAGTTCTCCTGCCTGGTCGACGAGTCGGTCTACAACCCGATCGGCGTCGTGCACGGCGGGCTGGTCTGCACCCTGCTGGACACCGTCGTCGGGTGCGCCGTCCACTCCACGCTGCCGCGCGGCACGGGGTACACCTCGATCGAGCTGAAGGTGACCTACCTGCGCGCGGTCACCGCGGCCAGCGGCCCGCTACGCGCCGTCGGCACGGTGGTCAAGCCCGGCCGGCGGGTCGCCTTCGCCGAGGGCGAGGTCTTCGACGCGGCCGGCCGCAGCGTCGCGACGGCGTCGAGCTCGCTGCTGGTCTTCCCGATCCCCGGATGACCGAGTCGCGGTCGGTCAACTCGGCGGCGGTGTCCCCTCGGGCAGGATCCGCGCCAGCAGGCCGGCGTCCACCAGGCCGGCCGAGCCGAAGCGGCGGCCGATCTCCACGAACTGCGGCGCCACCGCGGCCAGCTGCGCCAGCAGCGCGCGGGCGGCGTCCTCCCGCCCGGCCAGCCCCGCGACGACGGCGCGCCACAGCACGTGGTCGGGCTCGGTGTGCGGGTCGGGGAGCCGCAGTGCCTCGAGCACGCGGTCGGCGGTGACGGGGTCCCCGCCGATGGCCTGCTGGAAGGCGCGGACGACGTCCTGGTAGCGGGACAGCCGGACGACCAGGCCGTCGAGCTCGCCCACCGGGTCGTCGGAGTCGTCGACCCGCAGGTCCACGACGGTGTCGCGCCACGGCCGACCGGTCGTGCTCGCCCGGACGACGAACACCGCCGCCGAGCGCCGCCCGCGCAGGTCGCCGCCGGAGTCCTCCCCCGCGTGCAGCGCCAGGAGCAGCCGCTGCGCCAGCGGCCCCTCCGACGTCTCGAAGGTGGCGACCATCGACTCCCACACCTGGGGCCCGGTGACCATGTTGGCCAGCGCGACGCAGCCCTCCCCCACCAGGTGCCCCGCCTCGGCCACGCACGCGTCACCGGTGTACGCGGCCAGGTCACCGGTGACCGCCAGGACGGCGACCTGCCGCAGCTCCGGGTCCGGGTCGACGCTTCGCAGCGCCGTCAGCACCTCCTGGGCGGTGAAGCCGCCGCGCAGCAGGTCCAGGCCGATCTGGCCGTACATCGGCTCACCCATCGACTGGCTGGCGATCACCCCCTGGCCGGGCAGGGCGAAGGGGACGCCGCTGCCGACGGCGAAGGCCTGCGACTGGGTGGCGACGCCCATCTCCCCGGTCGTGGTGTCCCGGGCGACGATCGAGTAGGTCACGCGGCAGCGCCTGCCCGGAGCAGGACGCCACCCAAACACCGGACCGGGTCTTGCGGAGACCTTGCGTGAGCGCGGCGGGCCGCCTGCGGTTCGGGGCCGAGAGTCCTCCCCGTCGGCGGGACAGCCCGCCCGGCAACCGACTGGAGGAACCTGAGATGACGTCTTCCCGCAACGTCGTCGCCCGCCGCCGCACCCAGGTGCTCGGCTCGCTGGGCGTCGTGGCCGCTGCCGCCGCCGTGGCCGGCCTGGGCACGTTCGGCACGTTCACCGACAGCACGACCCCGCTCTCGACGAGCGTCGGCACCGGCACCGTCTCGATCGACGTGAGCCAGCGCGGCGCCACCGTCCCGGTGACCACGGCCGGCTTCGTGCCCGGTGACTCGATGACCCGCGCGGTCGACCTCGTCAACGACGGGACCGCGGCGCTCGGCCGGGTCGGCCTCGCCTCCTCGGCGACCGCCGTGAGCATCCTGACCAGCGACGCCACCGACGGCCTGCAGCTGTCCGTCCGCTCCTGCTCGGACGCGTGGACGCAGGGCGGCACCGCGTCGGCGCCGACCTACACCTGCTCGGGCACCACCTCGACGCTGTACTCCGGTCGCGCCGTGATGGACGCCCCGCTCGCCGGCGTCGCCAGCCTGCAGCCCGGCGGGGTCGACCACCTGGTCTTCTCCCTGACGCTGCCCAGCACGGCGGGCGACTCGTTCCAGGGCGAGAGCGCGACGCTCGGGCTGACCTTCACCGGCGTCCAGCGCAACGGCTCCGCTCGCTGACCCGGCCGCCCCCACCCCGCCGGCCGCGGGGGCAACGGCGGAGGGGGCGGCCACCGCTGACGCCCCTCGCTCCCCTGACCGGGAGCGGGGGGCGTCGGCGTGTCAGCCGAGCGGTGTCTGGGTGTAGAGCGCCAGCCGCCACCCGCCGTCGGTGCGCACGTACGTGCTGGTCATGGCGGCGGTGAAGGGCTCCCGCTCGCCGGTGCGCCACCCCCGGCCGGTGTACACGAGCGCGGCGCTGCCGGTCCCCACGGGCAGCACGCGGACGTCGGCGATCTCGTACGAGGCCCACGGCGGCGACTGCCGCAACGCAGCCACCACCTCGTCCCGGCCCATGACCGTTCCGTCGGCCAGGACCATGAGCCCGTCCGGTGTCATCAGCTCGCCGTAGACCTCGGCGCCGGTGGCGTCGCAGAGCGCGTCCCACCCGCGGCGCTCGAGGGCCAGGAGCTCCTCGCGCACGTCGTCGGTCATGTCCCCTGGGATACGTCGGGCACGCGGCGCTGTCAACGCGGGCGCTTCACCTTCACGTCGTCCATGCACGTCACCGTCGACCGCAGACGCCGGTAGCCGAGGCCGGCGGCGTCCAGCCGCTCGATCGCGCTCAGCTGACCGGCCGCGTGGGCGTCGTCCTCCTCGCCGGGGCCCCGGTCGACCCGGACGACGACGCGGTGGCTGAACGCCTCGAGCGCGTGGTCGTAGCTCAGGGTCCCCTCCTCGGTGAAGCGCGCCGCGAAGAGGTCGTGGTCGGCGGCGCGCGCACGGAGGTCGGCGCGCTGGGAGTCGTCGAGACCGTCGAAGACGCCGCGGACGATGAGGCGGTAGACGCGGCTGGACACGGCGGCAGAACGTAGCCGCCGCCGGCAGCCGCCCGCGAGCGCTCTCCGGGCGGCGGCGCCCCCGGGGTCAGCGGCTCTGCAGCGCGTCCAGGGCGACGGCCATCGACGCGGCGACCCGGAAGTCCAGCCGCGGGTCCTGCACCGTCACGTCGTAGCGGTCCCGGATCGCCTTGCGCCGCTCGCTGGTCATCACCGGCGCGCCCGTGGCGGTGTCGACGAAGTCGAAGTGGAAGACGAAGGGCACCCAGACGTCACCGAGGTACGGGATGAGCGTCCAGATCCGGCGCAGGATCGCGATCACGGGACGGCGCTCCCGGCCCACCGAGTGGATGCCGGGCGCGGAGAGGTCCCAGGTGGAGCGCAGCAGGCTGGCGCCGAACTGCTTGCCGAACGTGCCGAGCACGGTGCCGTACTCGTCGTACACGTCGTGCTGCGCGTGCACGTCGAGCCGCTGCCGTGCCTTGAACGAGAAGACCCGGCGGCGCTTGTCGGTGTCGGCGTAGAAGACCACCTCCTCCTTGAGCTTCATCCGCTTCTGCTCGGCCAGCGCCAGCAGCTGACCCTCGCTGCCGTCGGGGTTCGCGGCGTGCACCTCGTAGCGGTTGACCATGACGGTGATCCGCTGCTTCACGAAGAAGCGCGGCACCACCATGGGGGCGGGGGGCTGGGTCACGGTCGGGCTCCCGTCGTCGGCGTGGGGGCCATCCTGCCGTCCTGCGACGGCGGTGAGGATCGCTACGGTGCCCCGGTGCACGGCGGGGTGGGCAGGACGACCGGCGAGTCCGGTCCCTCCGGGGCAACCCCGGGGCAGCACGTGTCAGCCAGGCGCAGCGTCACCCGCCGGACGGCGCGCTCCGCGCACGTCCCGGCGCCTCCCTCAGGGAGTGGCTGCCCGCCCCGCCGCGCCACCCCGTGACGACGCACCGGCAGGACGCGGTCACCGCCGCCGGCGTCGCCACCGCCCTGCTCGCCGGCCGTTGGCGGCGGCGCGAGATGGTCCGGCGGGTGGCGGTCGCGCTGGACCGGGCCCGGGCCCCGCGCTGGGTGGGGACGCTCGTCGGCGAGGTGCTGGTCGCCTACCGGGAGGCCCCCGCCGACCGGCCCCGCGAGCTCGCCGCCTTCGTGCCGACGACGGAGGGGTGGTCTCGCGGACGGACCGCCCTGCCCCGACCGCGGGTGGCGCGGTGGCAGCCGGTCGCGGTGTCCGTCCTCCGCCGTCCCTTCCCGGTCGCCGAGCTGCCGGACGCCGCCGCGCTGGCCCGGCTGCTCGACCTCGATCTCGGTGAGCTGCTCTGGTTCGCCGACCCCCGCGGCCTGGAACGCACCTCCGGGGAGCCGCTGCGGCACTACCGCTGGCACGCCGTGCCGCACGGCAGCGGGATGCGGCTGCTGGCCGCTCCCAAGCCGCGCCTCCGGGAGATCCAGCGCCGGCTGCTGCGGCACGTGCTGGCACCGGTGCCCCTCCACGCCGCGGCGCACGGCTGCGTCCCCGGCCGGTCGGTGCGCACCGCCGCGGCGCCGCACGCGGGCGCGGACGTGGTGCTGGGGATGGACCTGGAGGCCTTCTTCCCGAGCGTCGCCGCCGCACGGGTGTGGGGTCTGCTCCAGGGGACGGTCGGGCTGACCGAGCCGGTGGCCCACCTGGTGACCGGCCTGGTGACGACGGTGCTGCCGGCCGCGGTGTGGCGGCGGGTCCCCGTCCCGCCGGGCGCGGGGTCGGCCGACCGGCACCGACGGCTGGGACGACGTCTCGCCGTCCCGCACCTGCCCCAGGGCGCGCCCACGTCGCCGGCGCTGGCCAACCTGGTGTGCTTCCGGCTCGACCGCCGGCTGGCCGGGCTCGCCGCCGCGGCGGGTGGCAGGTACACCCGCTACGTCGACGACCTGACCTTCGGCGGAGGCCGCGCGCTGGCCGCCGACCGGTTCGCCGCGCGGGTGGCGGCGATCGCCGCGGACGAGGGGTTCCGGGTCAACGACGCGAAGACCCGCGCCGTGGGCGCTGCCCGGCGCCAGGAGGTGCTGGGTGCGGTGGTCAACGCGCGGCCGACGCTGCCGCGACCGGAGCGGGACGCGCTGCGGGCGCTGCTGCACAACTGCACGACGAGGGGGTGGCGCACCCAGGTCCGCGACCGGGACCCGGCGACCTTCCGCGACCACGTCCTCGGCCGGGTGGCCTGGGCGTCCTCGGTGGACCCGGCGCTCGGTGCCCGCCTCCAGGCGATGGCCGCTCGGGTCGACTGGTCCTGACGCGCCGGCGAGCTCGCCGGTTCGCGGGCGACCTGCCGGGTAACGCCGGACCAACGGGGATCGACGGCGCGCGTCCCGCGCGGAACCGGTCCGGCTGCCGAACACCTGGGAGAACTCCATGACCCTGCCCGACCGAGAGACGACCCTGAACTGGCTCGGCCAGACCGTGGTCGACTCCGAAGGCGCCGAGACCGGCGTCTGCCGCGCCCTGCTGGCCGACGACGCGACCGGCCTGCCCGAGTGGCTGTACGCCGAACTGGACGCGGAGACCGTCGTCATCCCGCTGCTCGACGCGACCGCGGTCGGCGACCGGATCCGCGTCACGGTCAGCCGGGAGCAGGTCGTCGGCTCGCCGCGCATGGGCGACAGCCAGGAGCTGAGCGTGGACCAGGAGGCCGCCCTGTACGAGCACTACGGGATCTCGTACTCGACGGCGGCGTCGGAGACGGTGCTGCCGGTCGGCGACACGTCACCGGCACCGGCGGCGACGCCCGACCTCGCGACCGCGCCGGCGGTCGACCCCGATCTCGCGGCGTCCTCCGCGGCGAGCGCGGCCGACGCACCCCCGGCCGGGACGGCGCCGGCTCCGGCGGGCGGCTCCTCGGCGCGACAGGGCCAGCTGGCCGGCGTCCTGGCCCTGCTGGCCGTCCTCGGCGCCGTGGTGACCACGGTGCTCCGCCGCCGGGCGGCGCGGCGGGTGCCCGAGCCGGTCGGCCGCCGGGCGCGGCTCGCCGCGGCCGCGTCGGCGGCCCGGGCGCGCAGCGGGGCGCTGTCCCTGTCCGAGTCCACCGCGGCGGTGCGGCAGCGTCTCGACGAGGCCGCGAGCACCCTCGGGCCGAAGGCCCGCGTCGCGTCGGAGGAGGCCCGCGAGCGCGCGGCCGAGCTCGCCGCGGCCGCCGCTCCGGTCGTGGCCGCGGCCGGCCGGGGTGTGCAGCGTGCCGCGAGTGCCGGTGCGGTCACCGCCGCGAACGCCGCGGACACGACCGCCCGGGTCGCCGCCGCCACGCTCTCGAGCGGCGCGGCGATCGGCGCCGACCTCGGCCAGGCGGGCCTGCGGGCGGCGCTGGGCGTGCTGGGGGCGGCCGAGGCCGTGCCGGAGGCCGTGGCCGAGTCGACCGAACACCTGCAGAAGCGATGGAGGCGTCTGATGGGCAAGCTGTCGTTGGGACTCGGACTGGGCGTGGGCTACGTGCTGGGCGCTCGCGCGGGCCGGGCACGGTTCGAGCAGATCAAGCAGGCCACGGCCGGCCTCGTGGAGCGGCCGGAGGTGCAGCAGGCGGTGGGCAGGGTGCGGGCCGTCGTCCCCCCGAAGCTGCAGAGCACGATCGACGGGCTCTCGGGGCGGACGTCGGGCAGCTCGGGCGCCGGTGACCGGGTCATCGCCGTCGACTCCGACGGCCTCGCGACGCCGGAGTCGCCTCTTCCGTCGACGACGCCGCCGTCCCCGGACCTGCCCGGTCAGGGCATCTAGAGCAGCCGCGGTCAGGCGGGCGGGTCCTCGGTCTCGAGGGCCCGCAGCCGCTGCTCCACCCGGAGCAGCCGGTCCTCGACGGACTCGCCGCCGACCTCCTCGGCGCCGCGCTGACCGGCCATGTCGGCCAGCGCGGCGGTGAGCCGGCCGACGAGGGACGCGGCCTCTGCCGGGGTGAGACGCAGCGTGCCGGCGCACCGGTCGTCCCGCCAGAAGCTGACCGTCAGCAGGCCTGCCTCCGCGTGCGGGGAGACCCGCACGGCGCGGCTGAGCCCCCGCGCGCTCTCCCACGTCCACCTGTCTGCGGGGAACGGGACGACGGTCATGCGTCGAGCGTGATCCCCCGCCCTCGCCGAGTCAACGACGGCATGCGCCGCCACCTGCGGGTTCGCACCCGGCGATCCGGGTACGGCGACAGAGACCAGGACATCGACGGCCACCGGCCGGAAGAGGAGACGACTCATGGGCAAGGTGACGTTCGCGCTCGGTCTCGGCGCGGGATACGTGCTCGGCGCCCGCGCGGGGCGGGCGAGGTACGACCAGATCCAGCAGGCCGCGACCAAGCTGACCGGGCGCCCGGAGGTGCAGGAGGCCGTGGAGAAGGTCCGCGACAGCCTGCCCCCGACGCTGCAGAGCACCGTCGACGGGCTGACCAAGACCTCGGCCACGGGCGGCAGCGCGGCGAAGCCCACCGGCCGCGCCGCCGGCGTGCCGTCGACCGGTGCGGCCGGTGGCTCGTTCCCCCTCGAGGAGGAGGATGAGGTCGTGGCCCAGACCTACTCCGCCCTGCGGGAGCGGACCGCCGAGGTGCCGCACACGGAGGACCCCGGCGTCACTGCTGGCCCGACGGTCGTCAACCCGGCCGCGGAGGACGAGGACCCCGTCGCACAGACGTTCTCCGCGTACACCGAGCGGACCGCTGAGGATCCGGAGACCGAGCGCACCCGCTAGCCGCTCAGTTCGACGGCGGCGCCGGACGCGAACCGGTCGGTGGGGTCCCATCCCCACCGACCGGCGGGGCGCCCGAGGGTGCGCCATCCGCGCCTGGCGCCGTGCCGCCTGCGGTCGGTGCGGTGCCGGTGTCGACGCCGACCGCCAGCCGCACGGTGTAGCCGCTGGTGGGGCTGCCGGTGACGGTGGCGAGCTGGCTCACGCCGCCGTCGTCCCCGAACACGGTGTCGCCGTCCAGGCCCACCCGGGCCAGGGTGGCGACCGACGCCTCGTAGCCGCCGGTGGCGTAGACCGCGTCGCAGACGTCCTGCGGCAGGGCGACCTGTGACGTGGCGATCGCGCTGGTCGAGTCCGTGATCGACGCCTGATCCGGGTACACCTCGAAGTGGACGTGCGGCCAGCGCCCGGTGTAGCAGGCCGGGAAGACGCTGGTGAACCGGACGAGCCCGGCGGAGTCGGCCACCTGCACGCCGCGCAGGTAGTTCTGGTCGGTGATGCCCTCGGAGTAGAGCGAGTACCCACCGTCGCGGCTGCAGTGCCAGACGTAGACGGCCACGCCCTCGAACGGGACGCCGCCGTTCGCGAGGTCGCTGATGGTCAGCTCCAGCGTCATCGGCACGCCCTCGGCGGTCCCGGTGTACTCGCCGAAGCTGTCGCGGATGTCGCTGCGCACGATGCCGCTCTCCCCCAGGACGTCCGGCCCGTTGGAGCCGTCACCCGGGTAGGGACCGGCGGTCTCGTCGGGGATCTCGCCGCCTGCCGCCGACGCGCCGGCCGACGAGGACGACGCCGTCGCCGCGGTGCCGCTGTCCGCGCCGCACGCAGCGAGCCCGAGGGTGGCCGCGCCCACGCCGACCAGCCCGAGCAGCCGCCGTCGGCTGAGCAGCGTGACCACGTCGAAGGCGAGCCCCTGGTCGACGAGCTCCTCCCCCGGCCGGGGCAGCGGGCGGCCCTCGTACGCGGGCGCGGGGTCGCCTGGTGCCGTCGTCACGGTGCTCTCGTCCTCCTGTGTGGTCGGTGTGGCAGACCCTCGGGGACGCACCCCGTGCCCGGCCTGGACGACGGCTGTGGGTCGGCTGTGCACCCGGTCCGCGGCGCGCCGGGCGACACACCGGGGCACACCGGATCGGCGTGGGCCCGTAGCACCGCCGTCACCTGCCCGGCCGACCCTGGGCGGATGACAGCGAGCCGCTACGTGACCGGCACCCACGTCATGTCGGTGGCGCACGACCCCCTCGTCGCCCCCTCCGCCCGGCTGGACGGCAGCACCACACACGCCGTGGCCCGGCCCGCCGTCGACGGGCTGGAGGTGTCGGTGTGCGGCCTGCTGGTCAGCGCGGTCGCCGGGACCGACTGGCACGAGGCGCACGGTGTCCCGCGGTGCGGGGAGTGCGCGCGCGTCGCCGGCTGACCCGGCCCACCCGGACCGCCGCGGTCCGGGGAAGAGCCGTCCCCGCAGCCCTTCCCTCCGGCCGACGTCCGTGGTCGGATGCCCCACCACCGCCATGCGGCGGCGCGTCAGCAACGGTGCTGGAGGCGCTCATGGACGACGTGTCGTTGGAGGCCCCCGACGGGGCTCATACCCCTGGCGTCCCGGTGACGCCGCGGCGGATCACGTCGTGACCGCGACCGCTCCGCGCAGAACCGGGGCGGTCACCCCCGGGCGCGGCACCAGTGAGACGCCCCCACGCCGCGCGGCCATCGCCGAACGCACGCTCCGTACCGACCGCTGGTGGCTGCAGCCGCTGATCACGGTCGTCGTCCTGGTGCTGTTCGTCGTCTACTCGAGCGTCCGGGCGTTCCAGAACGCGCACTACTTCGCCGAGCCCTACATCTCGCCCTTCTACTCCCCGTGCCTGACCACGGCCTGCGAGGGCGACACCTTCCCGGAGCTGTTCACCGGTCCGAGCTGGATCTCCCCGGCGATCTACATCCTCGTCGTGCCGCTGGGCTTCCGGCTGACCTGCTACTACTACCGGAAGGCCTACTACCGGTCGTTCTGGCAGTCGCCGCCGGCGTGCGCGGTCGCCGAGCCGCACCGCCGCTACACCGGGGAGACCCGGCTGCCGCTGCTGGGCCAGAACCTGCACCGCTACTTCTTCTACGCGGGCCTGGTCTTCAACGTGATCCTCACCTACGACGCGGTGCTGGCCTTCCGCGACGAGACCGGCGCGTGGGGGCACATGGGCCTCGGCACCCTGGTGCTCCTCGCCAACGCCGCCCTGCTCTGGCTGTACTCGCTGTCGTGCCACTCGTGCCGGCACATCGTGGGCGGCCGGCTGAACTCGTTCTCCCGGCATCCGCTGCGCTACCGCTTCTGGACCGTCGTCTCGAAGCTCAACGCTCATCACATGAAGTTCGCCTGGGTCTCGCTGGTGGGCGTCGCCTTCGCCGACTTCTACGTCCTGCTGCTCGCGACCGACACGATCTCCGATCTCCGCTTCTTCTGAGAGGGGCCCTTCCGATGGTGGAGCTGGAGCGGCACGAGTACGACGTCGTCGTGGTGGGGGCCGGGGGCGCCGGCCTGCGGGCGGCGATCGCGGCGCAGGAGAGCGGGGCGCGCACCGCCGTCGTCTGCAAGTCCCTGCTGGGCAAGGCACACACGGTCATGGCCGAGGGCGGCATCGCCGCAGCCATGGCCAACACCTACCCCGAGGACAACTGGCGGGTGCACTTCCGGGACACCATGCGCGGCGGGAAGATGCTCAACCACTGGCGGATGGCGCAGCTGCACGCGCAGGAGGCGCCGGACCGGGTGCGCGAGCTCGAGGACTGGGGCGCGCTGTTCGACCGCACCCCCGACGGGCTGATCAGCCAGCGCGACTTCGGCGGCCACCGCTACGCGCGGCTCGCCCACGTCGGCGACCGCACGGGGCTGGAGCTGATCCGGACGCTGCAGCAGCGCACCGTCGCGCTCGGCATCGACGTCTACATGGAGTGCACGGTCACGCGGCTGCTCACCGGCCGGGGTGGCGGGGCGGGTGGAGACGGAGCGGACGGCGTCACCGGCGCCTTCGGGTACTGGCGGGAGTCGGGGCGGTTCGTGGCCTGGTCGGCTCCCTCGGTCGTGCTCGCCACGGGCGGGATCGGCAAGTCCTACAAGGTCACCTCGAACTCGTGGGAGTACACCGGCGACGGCCACTCCCTGGCCCTGCAGGCCGGCGCGACGCTCGTGAACATGGAGTTCGTCCAGTTCCACCCGACGGGGATGGTCTGGCCGCCGTCGGTGCGCGGGATCCTGGTGACCGAGAGCGTCCGTGGCGACGGCGGGATCCTGAAGAACTCGGCCGGCAACCGCTTCATGTTCGACTACATCCCCGACTTCTTCCGCAAGGAGACGGCGGAGACCGAGGACGAGGCCGACCGCTGGTACGAGGACAAGAAGAACAACCGCCGGCCGCCGGAGCTGCTCCCCCGAGACGAGGTCGCCCGGGCCATCAACAGCGAGGTCAAGGCCGGCCGCGGCACCCCGCACGGCGGCGTCTACCTCGACATCGCCTCGCGCCGCTCGCCCGAGTACATCCGCAAGCGGCTGCCCTCGATGTACCACCAGTTCAAGGAGCTGGCGGAGGTCGACATCACCGCCGAGGCGATGGAGGTCGGGCCGACCTGCCACTACGTGATGGGCGGTGTCGAGGTCGACCCGGACACCGAGGCCGCCCGCGTCCCGGGCCTGTTCGCGGCGGGCGAGGTCGCCGGGGGCATGCACGGGTCCAACCGGCTGGGCGGCAACTCCCTGTCCGACCTGCTGGTCTTCGGACGGCGGGCCGGTCTGGCCGCCGCCGAGCACGCCCGCATGCACCCCGTTCGCACCGCACTGCCGGACGACGCGCTGGCCGACGCGGCGCGGGCGGCGCTGGCGCCGTTCGAGCGGGAGGGCGGCGAGAACCCGTACACCGTGCAGCACGACCTGCAGCAGACGATGCACGACCTGGTCGGCATCATCCGCACCGCACCGGAGATGCAGCAGGCGCTGGACCGGATCGCCGCCCTCAAGGAGCGGGTCGCGAACCTCTCCGTCGAGGGCCACCGGCAGTACAACCCGGGCTGGCACCTGGCACTGGACCTGCCGCACATGCTCGTCGTCAGCGAGTGCATCGCGCGGGCCGCCCTCGAGCGGCAGGAGAGCCGGGGCGGGCACACCCGCGACGACTTCCCCGCCACCGACGCCGAGTGGGCACGGACCAACCTCATCTGCTCGCGGGCACCGGACGGCTCGGTGGCCCTGACGCGGCAACCCCTCCCGCAGATGCCGGCCGAGCTCGCCGAGGTGTTCGAGGAGGTGCCGGCGTGACGTACGACGCGACGTTCCGGGTCTGGCGCGGCGACGCTGCGGGAGGTGACCTGCAGACGTTCACGGTCGAGGTGAACGAGGGCGAGGTCGTGCTCGACGTCATCCACCGGCTCCAGTCCACCCAGGCCGGCGACCTCGCCGTCCGGTGGAACTGCAAGGCGGGCAAGTGCGGGTCGTGCAGCGCGGAGATCAACGGCCGGCCACGGCTCATGTGCATGACCCGGATGAGCACGTTCGGCGAGGCCGAGACGGTGACGGTGACGCCCCTGCGGACCTTCCCGGTGGTCCGCGACCTCGTCACCGACGTCTCGTACAACTACGAGAAGGCGGCGCAGATCCCGGCGTTCACCCCCCGGCCCCGGGAGGCCGACGGCAGCCACCGGATGCAGCAGGTCGACGTCGAGCGCTCGCAGGAGTTCCGCAAGTGCATCGAGTGCTTCCTCTGCCAGGACACCTGCCACGTCATCCGGGACCACGAGGAGAACAAGGCCGTCTTCGCCGGCCCGCGGTTCCTCATCCGCCTCGCTGAGCTGGACATGCACCCGCTGGACGTCGTCGACCGCAGGCACGAGGCGCAGGACGACTTCGGCCTGGGCTACTGCAACATCACCAAGTGCTGCAGCGAGGTGTGCCCCGAGGGCATCCACCTCACCGACAACGGGATCATCCCGCTCAAGGAGCGGGTGGTGGACCGCCGGTACGACCCGCTCACCTGGCTCGGCTCGAAGATCCGGCGGCGCCCGCGGGACTGAGCGCCCGCCGGTCCTCCCGGAGCCGGTGTTCCGGCCGGTCCGGTCCGGGTGGGGGCAGCGCCTCGGCCGCCCGGACGGTGGCCCTCGACAGGGAGGTCGGCGTGGCCGGGAAGAGCGGCAAGGGCAGCGACACGGCGAAGAAGGCGAACGCCGAGGCGGCGGAGGAGGGCGAGAAGAACCCCCGCAGGAGCTCGGCCGCGCAGCGCGAGCTGGGCAAGAAGGGCGGGAAGAAGGGCGGCGGGAAGTCCTGACCGGGCGAGTCGGCCCACCCCGACCGCGATCGGCGACCGCGGTCGGCGCCGTCCTGGTCCTCGGCGCCGGCACCGCGCTGGACGACGAGCTCCGTACCGACGGCCCAGCCGGGATCATCGTGTGGCTGGCCCTCGCCGGCTCCCCGGCCGTGCTCGCCGCCGTCCTGTCGGCAGCACCCCGGGTCCGGGACTGGCTGCACACGGCCCATCCGTGAACGCACGTGCCGCCCGGTGGGACCACCCGGCGACAGGGTGCGGACCCGGCGCGGTTCGGCCGCGTCTCCCGGTGACCCGATCCCGTCGCGGTCGGCCCGTGTCAGGTGGGGTCTCGCCTCACGCCCGTTCCAGGCGGAGCAGTGCCAGCAGCCTCGCCTCCGTCTCGGCCGTGAACTCCGGCACGGTCACGAGACCGTCGGGTGCGGACCGGTCGACCAGCCACCGGATGAACGTGGTCATGAGCTCGTCCCGCTCGACGAGCTCGCGCCGCGCCTCCGCAGCCCGGCGGCGGTCGTCCTCGGTGCTCCAGATGATCGTCACGACTGGCTGCCGTCCTCGGCGCGGCGCTCGGCGCCCGTCTCGCCCGCGTAGCCGACGTCCTGGCCGGCGACCCGGCCGACGGCGGTGCCGGACTCCCCGGTGCCCGTCGTCCCCTCGGCGTCCGGCTCGTCGCTCGGGGCACCGCCCGTAGCCCGCGACAGCGCCTGCCCGTCGTCGCGGTCGACGTCCTCCTCACCGGGTCGAGCAGAGGGCGTCACGTCAGTACATCCCGTCGCCGGCGACCATCCCCGCCGCGGGCAGCGGACGCCGCACGACGGGCCGGACCCGGCGGGCACCGGGCAGCCGGCGGGTGTAGCTCTCCGCGTTGCGTCGGATGTGCGCGAGGTCGTCCTCGGTCGCCGCCCGGACCACCCGCGCCGGCACACCGGCCACGACCGACCACGGGGGCACCTGGGTGCCCGGGGTGACCACGGCGCCCGCGGCCACGATCGACGCGCCGCCGATGTGCGCGCCGTTCATCACGACGCTGCCCATGCCGACCAGGACGTCGTCGTCGATCGTCGCGCCGTGCAGCACGACCCGGTGTCCGACGGTGACCCCGCGGCCGACCACCAGCGGGAAGCCCGGGTCGGAGTGGAGGGCGCAGCCGTCCTGCACGTTGGAGTCCGGACCGATGACGATGGCCTCCTCGTCGGCCCGGGCCACCGAGCCGTACCAGATGCTCGCCCGCGCCCCCAGGGTCACCGCACCGACGACGACAGCCGTCGGGGCGACGAACGCCTCCTCGTCGATGTCCGGCCGACCGAACGGCAGCTCCGCGATGTAGTTGTCCCTGTCCATGCCGCACTCCCGCTCCGGCCGTCGAGCGCGCCCCCGCACGGCACCGTGCCGTCGCCGCCGACCCGACTCACAGAGTGTCGTGGATCACACTGGCTTGGCGAGTGCCTTCCTCACGCCTCCTGACGACGGCGCCGCGCGAGCCGGAGGAGCAGGGCGCCCGCCAGCAGGAGCGCCGCCCCGGCGCCGAGCACCGGCAGCACGTCGACACCGGTCCGGGCCAGCGCCGGACCGCCCGCCGCCGCCCCGGGCACCCCGCGCCCGGCGGTGGAGCCGTCGACGACCGGGACCGGGCCGCCACCGGCGGACCCGCCACCGGCAGGACCACTGCCTGACCTGCCACCGGGCACTCCGGCCGGACCGGACACCACGGCGACGGTGCTGACCACCGTGCCGGCGGCGTTGGTGAACACCGCGCGGTAGGACTCGCTGCCGGTGGGGACCACGACGTCGAGCGACGTCCCGGTCGCGCCCGGCACGTCGGTCCAGGTCGTGCCGTCGGTCGAGCGCTGCCACCGCACGGACGGCGCGGGCGCCCCTGCCGCGGTCGCGGTCGCGGTGAGCGTGACCGTCGTCCCCACCGCGCCGGTGACCGACGCCGGCTGCCGGACCACGGCCGGGGCGACGTCCGCACCGGCCGCGGCGACCAGCACGACCGCCAGCGTCACCGGCGTCCCCGAGGGGCTCAGGCCCAGCGCCACCACCCGCCAGACCCCGTTGCCGGGGAGCACGGGCGCAGCCGTGAAGGCGCCGGAGGCCGTGGCCTGCCCGGCGCCGAGGTCGACCGGCGCCGGCGCGGCGGCCGCCAGACCGGGGACCGCCGCGGCGGCGGTGAGCGGGTAGCCGACGAGGGTGACCCGGGCGGCGGGCGCGAAGCCCGAACCGCTGAACGTCACCGCGTCGCCCGGGAGCACCGGCGCGACCTGGCCCGTCAGCCCCCGTCCGACACGGGGGGGCGCGTGGCGCGCGGTGCCCGCCGTGCGCAGGTTCCGCCGCCCGACCTGCACCGCAGCCGCTCCCCCGGCCGACGACGGGTCCCCGAGGGCGCCGGTGCGGTCAGTCGCGCTCGGCGCGGGCCGGGATGGTCAGCGCGGCGGCGGCGGCGAGGAGAGCCGCGGCGGCGCAGATGACGAACAGGATCCGGTAGGCGGTCAGCGAGGGCAGGGCGAACGCGCCCAGCGAGATGGTGCTGGCGGCGAGGATGCTCCCGCCGACCGCGCTGGCCAGCGAGCTGCCGATGGCGCGCAGCAGCGAGTTCAGTCCGTTGGCCGCGGCGATCTCCTCGCGCGGGGTGTGCTCGTTGATCAGCGCCGGCATCGAGGCGTAGCCGATGCTGGTGCCGATCCCGACGACGGTCGCGCACAGGATCACCTGGGTCAGCGAGCCGGTGAACACCATCCGGGCCAGCCAGCCGAGGGCCACGATCACCCCGCCGAGGGCGAGCACCTGCGGCGCTCCGCGCCGGGCGATGAGCCGGGCCGAGATCGGCGCGAAGACCAGCATGGCGAGTCCGCCGGGGAGCATCGCCAGCCCGCCGACGACGATCGAGGCGCCGAAGCCGTAGCCGCTGGCCTCCGGCGCCTGCACGTAGGACGCCGTGCCGATCAGCGAGGCGAACATCGCGAAGCCGAAGAGCAGCGATGCCAGGTTGGTCATGACGATCGGTCGCCGGCGCATCGTCGTGAGATCGACCAGCGGGTTGCCGATACGGGTCTGAGACCAGCCGAAGGCGGCCGCGAAGGCGACGGCCAGCACGAAGAGGCCGATGACGCGGCCGGAACTCCAGCCCCAGTCCGACCCCTCGGCCAGCGGCAGCAGCAGCGACACGAGGGCACCGGCCAGCAACACCGCCCCGACCAGGTCGACCCGCCCACCGGTCTGGCCAGGTGCCTCCGGGACGACGAACAGGATGCCGAGGAAGGCCACCACCGCGGCGACGCCGGTGACCCAGAACAACGCGTGGAAGTCGAAGTGCTCGGCGATGATGCCGGCGAACGGCAGCCCGAGGGCGCCGCCGACGCCGAGCATGGCGCTGACCAGCGCGATCGCACCGCCGGCCCGCTCCCGCGGGAGCAGCCGGCTGAGCAGGCTGATGCCGAGCGGGATGGCGGCGGTGGAGATGCCCTGGATGCCCCGGCCGACGATGAGCAGCGCGACGTTGCTGGTCAGCGCCGTGAGCAGCGAGCCGACGGCGAGCGCCGCGACGGCGACCAGCAGCATCCGGCGGGCGCCGAACATGTCACCCAGCCG
This sequence comes from Trujillonella endophytica, assembly GCF_019799905.1. Taxonomy (GTDB): domain Bacteria; phylum Actinomycetota; class Actinomycetes; order Mycobacteriales; family Geodermatophilaceae; genus Trujillonella; species Trujillonella endophyticus_A. The sequence goes on from NZ_JABGCI010000002.1 coordinate 205,619, forward strand.
GCCGAAGAGCGGGACGGCGACGGCGGCGACGAGCAGCGTCGAGGTCAGCAGCCACTGCACGGTGTCGGCGGAGGCGTCGAGCGTCGCGGGCAGCGTGGCCAGCACCGGGATGAGCAGCGACTGGGCGAGGGAGACGACGAGGGCGCCCAGCCCGACGAAGAGCAGCCACGGCCAGGTACGGGCCGGCGGGTCGAGCGTGCGGGCCGGAGCGTCCAGGGTGTGGGCGGTCATGCGGATGGGGCTCCCTCGGGGCTCGCCGGAGATGCACAACGGTCGGCGTCGTCGCCGGGAGGTCGGTGCAGATCGTTGCTGCGCGCAACGAACTCTTCGCAGTCAACGCCGTTGACCGGACGCTTGTCAACAGCGTTGACACGCGTGGGACGGTGCTGAGGTGAGCATCACGGCGTCCCCGGTGACGGGGTCCACCACGCGCGAGGCGATCGCGGCCAGCGCACGGGCGATGTTCGCCGAGCGGGGGTACACCGCGACGTCGGTCCGGGCCATCGCGGCGGCCGCGGGGGTCGACCCGGCGCTGGTGATCCGCCACTTCGTCTCGAAGGAACAGCTCTTCGTCGCGGTCATGGGGTGGACGGAGAACCCGGGTCCCGAGCTCGACGGCCCGCTGGAGACCCTCGGCCGCACGCTCGTCGCCCACGTCCTCGACCCCGCACGGGACGCGGAGCGGCGGGCCTACGCGACCATGGTCCAGGCGTCGGACAACGACGCGGTGCGGGCCAGCCTGCGCGACGCGGCACGCGTGCACTTCATCGACCGGCTCACCGCCCGGCTCCCCGGCGCCGACGTCGCCGTGCGCGCGGAGCTGATCGCCGCCCAGCTCGGCGGTCTGATGCAGGGCTGGCCGACGATCGCCGAGACCCTGGCCGACGACGCCGACCGCGCCCGGGTCGTCGACCTCTACGGCGCCTCGATCCAGGCGCTGGTCGACGCCGGCTGACCGCCTCCGGTCGCCGTTCTCGAGGCGCGGCGGGCGGCGCGAGCGACGTACCGTCGAGAGGGTGAGCATCGCCCCGCCGTCGACCTTCTCCCTCGACGACCGCTTCGCCCGCGAGCTGCCCGAGATGGCACTCCCCTGGCACGCCGAGGTGGCACCGGAGCCGCGGCTGCTGGTGCTGAACGAGCCGCTCGCCGCCGAGCTCGGGCTCGACCCCGCCGCGCTGCGCGGCGACGACGGCGTGCGGTTCCTGCTCGGCAACGCCGTCCCGCCGGGCGCCCGGCCGGTGGCGCAGGCCTACGCCGGGCACCAGTTCGGCGGGTACAACCCGCGCCTGGGCGACGGCCGCGCCCTGCTGCTCGGCGAGCTGGTGGACACCGGCGGCCGGCTGCGCGACCTGCACCTCAAGGGCTCGGGCCGGACGCCGTTCTCCCGGGGCGGGGACGGGTTCGCCGCCGTGGGGCCCATGCTGCGGGAGTACGTGATCAGCGAGGCGATGCACGCCCTCGGCATCCCGACCACCCGCGCCCTGGCCGTGGTGGCCACCGGCCGGCCGGTGTACCGGGAGACGGCGCTCCCCGGCGCCGTCCTGGCCCGCGTCGCCAGCAGCCACCTGCGCGTGGGCAGCTTCCAGTACGCGCGCTCGACCGGCGACGTCGAGCTGCTGCGCCGCCTCGCCGACGTCGCGATCGAGCGGCACGGGATCGGGTCGGGGGACGACGGAGCGGCGGAGGCGGAGAACCGGTACCTCGCGCTGTACGAGTCGGTCGTGGCCGTGCAGGCGTCGCTGGTGGCGCAGTGGATGCTCGTCGGGTTCATCCACGGCGTCATGAACACCGACAACGTCACGATCTCCGGCGAGACCATCGACTACGGCCCCTGCGCCTTCATGGAGGCCGTCGACCCGGCCACCGTCTACAGCTCGATCGACGCCGGCGGCCGCTACGCCTACGGCAACCAGCCGCTGATCGCCGAGTGGAACCTCGCCCGGCTCGCCGAGTCGCTGCTGCCGCTGCTGGCCGAGGAGCAGGAGCCGGCGGTGGAGCTGGCCGTCACGGCGCTCAAGCGCTTCCGGCCGCAGTACAGCGCGGCGTGGGCGGCGGGGATGCGCGCCAAGCTCGGCCTGCCCGAGGGGCTGGACGACGCGGCGACCGGGGCGCTGGCCGAGGATCTGCTCGAACTGCTCCAGGCCGGTCACGTCGACCACACGTCGTTCTTCCGGGCGCTGGGCGCCGCCGCCCGCGGGGACGTGGACCCGGCCCGCAACCTGTTCCTGGACCTGGCCGGGTTCGACGCGTGGGTGCAGCGGTGGCGCGCCCTGTCGCCGGACGGGGAGGCCATGGACCGGGTCAACCCCGTCTACATCCCCCGCAACCACCTCGTGGAGGAGGCCCTCGACGCGGCGACCGGGGGCGACCTCGGGCCGCTGGGCCGGCTGCTGGAGGTCGTCACCCGGCCGTTCGAGGAGCGGCCCGGGCTCGAGCGGTACGCCGCCCCCGCGCCGGCGGACTTCGGGGCGGCCTACCGCACGTTCTGCGGCACCTGAGCCGACGAGATCTGCACAGTCGTCGCCGTCAGCCGCTGATGCCGACGAGTGTGCAGATCTCGCCGAGGAGGGCGGTCAGCGCAGGTGGTCCCGCGAGACGTCGGTGACGATGGCGCGGAACGTCGTGGTGTCCACCTCGTCGTCGACGGTCACGCGGACGACGTCGGCCACCTGCTGCTCGCTGGTGGGCTTCAGGGCGGCGACGCGGGCCGCGGCGACGAGGTGCAGGTAGCGGACGCGGTGCGGGTCGCCGGCGGGGGTCGAGGAGCTCTGGTGCGCTGGCATGCGTCAACGGTGACAGCCGGCTCCGCCGCCTCCGCGGACCACCGTCCGGCGTGGCGGACCGATCCGTCCACGTCGCCTCCGGGACCCCGCGCGTCCCACCGGTCCCACCCGCACCGCGGCGGCCTTCCCGCCCGGCCTTCCGGGTGCCGATGAGGAGGACATGCGCGCCAGCCTCGTCGCCACCGCCCTCGCCGCCTTCGCCGCCGGACTGACCGCCGCCACGGTCCGGCACCGCCGCCTGCAGCTGCAGGCACCCGCCGCCGAGTCGGCGGCCGCCCCCACCGTCGAGGAGCCGTCGGCCGTCCCGGCCGCCGAGCCCACCGGCGTCGTCGTGCCGTTCCTGCGGACCGTCCCCGCTCCCCCGGCCCCGGTGCCTCCGCAGCCCACCCGGTGTGGCGACAGCGGCGGGGTCACCAAGGCCGGTGCCCCGTGCGCGGCCCGGGCCACGAACGCCGGTCGCTGCCACCACCACCCGCTGGCGGCCCGCGCCTCCGCCTGACGGCAGGACCCCCTCGCCCCCCACCGCTCGCGAGCTCGCGGCGGTCCCTGCGAGGGGGCCTCGGCGGCGCTCAGCCGGGGTCGGGGGTGAACACGCGGCGGGCGATCCGCCAGGCACCGTCGACGCGGCGCAGCTCGTCGAGGACCCGGCCGGCGCTGATGACCGCCGTGCCGGCCAGCACCACGATCGACGACCGGCAGACGGCGGTGTCGCCGTCGACGTCGATCACGTGGTTCAAGGAGAGGCGGTGCACCGCCTCGGACCCGGGCCCGAGCCCGTCCGCGAACGCCTCGAGCTCTGAACGGCCGACGACGTCGTCCCCGCCGGTACCGCCGCCGACGAAGACGCCGTCCTCGGCATACAGGGCGGCGAAGTCCGCCACCTCCCCGTCGTCGAGGGCGAGAACGTAGCGGGCGTAGACGTCGCGGATGGCGTCGCGGTCCTCGGCGAGAGTGGGCACGGCGGGCATGCTCGCACCTCCGTCGCCGCGGTCAGTCCCCCGCCGGGACCGCCGCGGCCAGCCGGCGCTGCGCCAGCACCTGCTCGGCGAAGGACTCCAGCCGCGCCCAGACCAGATGCCGGGTCGGGGCGAAGTTGTGCATGTGAGCACTGCGGGGGACCATCAGCATCGCCAGGTCCGGTGCCGAGCGGAAGACACCGAGGTCGGCCAGCGGCTCCACCGTGACGTCCTGTTCGCCGTAGACCAGCAGCACGGGCACCCGGATCGCCGCGGCCTGCCGGGCCACCGCGAAGGGCTCCATGAGTTCGGCTGCGCACGCCGGCACCGTCGCGGACCGCCATGGCGGCAGGTTCTCGCGGTCCATGTCGGCGGCGATGAACTCCGCCGGCTCCTCGTGCCAGTGGAAGCTCGCCACGAAGTCCACGTCGGCCATCGCGGCGTAGACCTCCCGCATCGACAGGCCGCGGAACGGGTGCCTGCCCGACCGCATCACCAGCCGCGTCTGGGTGAAGCTGCTGCCCAGCGCACTCACCGCGGCGAAGGTCTCGTGCGCGGCCTGCATCCAGGCGACGATGTGGCCGCCCATCGACTGGCCGGCGCCGATCGCCACCGCACCGGGGCGGGCCGGCACGGCCGCGTCGAAGGTGCCGGCCCGCAGCTGGTCGAGCACGGCGCGGACGGCGGCGTCGCCGGCGGCGGCCACCTGCGCGAAGTCCAGCGGCTGCTCCGGCACCGTGCTGTCGCCGACGCCGAGGTGGTCGACGGTGACGGTCAGCAGTCCGCGGTCGGCGTGCCAGCGCGCCTGGCTGTGGTCGGGATGGCCGTCCAGCTCCAGGTCGAAGTAGTGCCGGCCGTAGCCGCCGCCGGGGAACAGGAAGAGGACGGCGTCACCGCTCACGGTCTCGGGCAGGTAGGCGGTGACGGCGAGCGACGCGCCCCCGTCGACGTCGATGCGGCGGTCCACGCGGCGGCACGGCATGCGCTGATGCCTACACCACCCCGGCTACCACCGAGGTCGGGGACGTGACGCCGTCCGGCGAGAGGCTCGCCGAGCCGGCAGCAGCGACGCCGGGGAGCTGGCCCTGCCGGCCTCGCTCCGGACGCCGTCGGCAGGGCCTGCCCCGTGCGGACCGGCGCCCCCGCCTGAGCTGCGGCAGGATCCGGGCCATGGACATCGGTCCCCTCGGCGTGTGGCTGTCCCATCTGCCGGAGGGCGCCGCCGGTCTCCCCCGCGCCCTGGAGGACGCCGGCTACGACGTCGTGTGGATCGCCGGCGGGATCAGCCCCGGGGTGTTCGACGTCGTCGAGCGGGTCCTGGCCGCGACCGAGCGGGTCACCGTCGGCATCGGCGTGGTCAACATCTGGATGGAGACGCCCGAGTCCGTGACCGCCGGGTGGCAGCGGTGCGAGGAGCGCTGGCCGGGCCGGCTGCTGGTGGGCCTCGGCATCAGCCACGCGCCGATCATCGACCGCTTCACCCAGCAGACCTACCGGCGGCCGCTGGCGACGATGCACGCCTTCCTCGACGCGCTCGACGCACAGACCGACCCGCTGCCGCCGGAGCGCCGGGTGCTGGGCGCCCTCGGCCCGAAGATGCTCGGCGTGGCCGCGGAGCGGACGGCCGGCACGCACCCGTACCACGTGGCGGTGCAGAACACGGCGGCCGCGCGGGCCGGGGTCGGACCCGGCCGGCTGGTCGCACCGGAGGTCAGCGTCGTCCTGACCTCGGACGTCGACGCGGGGCGCGCCGTCGCCCGGGAGGGTCTGGCCGGCTACCTGGGGCTGCCCAACTACACGAACAACTGGCTGCGAGCGGGCCTCACGCAGGCCGACCTGGCCGACGGCGGCAGCGACCGCCTCGTCGACGCCCTCGTCGCGATCGGTGACCTCGACGCGGTCGCCGCACGCGTGCAGGAGCACCGGGACGCCGGCGCCGACCACGTCTGCCTGCAGGCGCTCGGCCCCCGGTCCCACGACGCGGCCACCTACCGGGAGCTGGCCACGCTCCCCGCCTGACGCGGGCGACACCCCCACCTCGCCCCGTGCGACACCGCCGCAGTACCGGGGGCCACCTGCCCCGGGGGGACCGCAGGGCTCAGCTCCGGAGCGTGATCACCTCGGCCGGGCACGCGGCCGCGGCCTCCCGTGCGGCGGCCTCGTGCGCAGGGTCCGGCGAGGGGTCGAGCAGCACGACCAGGCCGTCGTCCTCGTCCTGGTCGAACAGGTCCGGCGCGGCGAGCACGCACTGGCCGGCCCCGATGCACCGGTCCCGGTCGATCCCGACGTCCACCGCGCCTCCCTCCTCATGGTGCACGACGTGCATCTGTGCACGACATGCACGTTCAGGCTAGCGTTCCGCCACCCACCCCGGCGGAGAGGACGGCCCGTGAGCACCGACAGCGCGCAGACCCAGGAGACGGCGGAGCGGGTCACGATCGACATCCGCCGGCCCATCGCGGCGGACATGGTGGAGCACCCGCCGGGATGCCCGTTCGACCCCGCACCCGGCCTGCTGGAGCGGCGCGGGCAGGGGGCGGTCCAGCCGTTCCGCCTGCTCACCGGCATCACCGGCTACCTCGTGACCGGGTTCGACGAGGGCCGCACCGTGCTGGCCGACCCGCGGTTCAGCGCGGACAAGATCCGCAACCGCGAGGCGACCGCGTTCTCGGCGGAGGAGGTCGCGGCGATGGGCGCGGCGGCCGAGCGCGGCGGGTGTCCCGTCGTCTCGCCCGGCGATGCGCCGCCCCGCGGCGACGGCTACTTCATCTTCATGGACCCGCCCGAGCACACCCGGCTGCGCCGGCTGCTGACCGGCCAGTTCACCGTGCGCCGGATGCAGGCCCTGGAGTCGCGGCTGCGCGAGATCGCCGCGGAGCGGATCGAGGCGATGCGCGCCGCCGGCACCGAGGCAGACCTCGTGCCCGCCTACGCCCTGCCCATCCCCTCGCTGATGATCTGCGAGCTGCTCGGCGTGGACGCCGGCGACCGGGAGGAGTTCCAGCACAACACCTCCGTCGGCACGAACGTCCGGGCCAGCGAGGAGGAGAAGGCCGTCGCGGGCGGCGAGCTGTACGCGTTCATCCAGCGTCTGGTCACCAGCAAGCGCGAGAACCCGGGCGACGACATCCTGTCCGGGCTCGTGCGCGCCACCGACCCGGAGCTGACCGACGCACAGCTGGTCGACATGTCACTGGTCCTGCTGGGCGCCGGCCACGAGACGACGGCGAACATGCTCAGCCTGGGTGCGCTGGCCCTGCTCTCGCACCCCGAGCAGCTGGCGGCCCTGCGCGCGGACCCGGCGCTGTTCGACAACGCCGTCGAGGAGCTCCTGCGCTACCTGAGCATCGTGCAGCTCGGCGTCACCCGGATCGCCACCGAGGACCTGACCCTGGGCGGGGTGGACATCCCGACCGGCGCCACGGTCTTCGTCGCCATGCCCGAGGTCAACCGGGACCCGGCGCACCATGCGGACCCGGACCGCTTCGACGTCACCCGGCCGCGCACCCCCCACCTGGCCTTCGGGCACGGCGTGCACCAGTGCCTGGGGCAGCAGCTGGCGCGCATCGAGATGCGCATCGGCCTCGAGGAGCTGTTCACCCGCCTGCCCGACCTGCGCCTGGCCGTGCCGGTCGAGGAGGTCCCGGTGAAGAACGAGATGCTGATCTACGGGCTGCACGCGCTGCCGGTCACCTGGGCGTGACGGGATCCCACCCCGGCCCGCCGGCCGGCGGCCTGCGCACCACGGGGGTGCAGGACGGACCCGCCGGGGCCGGGGTGGCACCGGGTACACAGGTCGCCGTGACGGTGGTCGGCAGGACGTCCGGCGACGGGACGGGCGGGACGGGGACGTCGTCGACGGGGCGGCGGGAGCGCAAGAAGACCGCCACCCGCGCCGCGATCCGGGACGCCGCCATGCGCCTGGCGGTGCGCCACGGCGTGGAGAACGTGACCCTCGAGCAGGTCGCGGCCGAGGCCGACATCGCGCTGCGGACGTTCTTCAACTACTTCTCCAGCAAGGAGGAGGCCGTGGTGGCGGGGGCCGCCGGCGACTTCCTCGCCTTCGTCGCCGAGTTCCGCGCCCGTCCGCGGGGCGAGTCGGTCCTGCAGGCCCTCCGGGAGGCGGCGCTCGCCGTCCTCGACCGGGCCGTCACCGACGACCGGGACCACCTCGCGGCTCTGCTGGTGATCCGGAGCGAGCGCTCGCTGGTCCCGCAGCTGCTGGCCGCCCTCGCCGCACAGGAGGACGTGCTCGCCGACGCCATCGCCGCGCGGCTCGAACCGGCCGCGGCGGCCTCGGTCTACCCGCGCCTGTGCGCGACGACCGCGCTGGCCGGGATGCGGATCGCGCTGGACCGGTGGCTGGCCGGCGCCGCGGACACGGGCGCCGTCCCCTCGTTCGCCGTGCTGCGGAGCGAGCTGGACGCCGTCCTCGGCGAGCTGGCGGCCGGGCTCGACCGGCCCGGGACGCCGGGGTGACCCGGGGGGCGCACGGGCGCCCCCCGGGGACGCGGGTCAGGCGCCGAAGCGCAGGGCGCCGTCCAGCCGGATGACGTGCCCGTTGAGGTAGTCGTTCTCGGCGATCTGGTACGCCAGCTTCGCGTACTCCGCGGGGCGGCCCATCCGCTTGGGGTTGGGCACCATCTTGCCGAACATCTCGTCGGCCTTGACCGGGTCCGGGAAGGCCGGGGTGAGGAACGTGCCGGGCGCGATGCCCATGACCCGGATGCCGGCCGGAGCGAGGTCGCGGGCGGCGGCCAGGGTGAGGGCGATGACGCCACCCTTGGCCATCGCGTAGCTGGTCTGCCCGGGCGAGGCCTCGAAGCCGGCGATGCTCGCGGTCATGATCACGACGCCGCGCTGGTTGTCCTCCAGCGGCTCGTTGCCCTGCATCGAGGCGGCCGCGCGGGACAGCACCCGGTAGGTGGCCGTGTAGTAGTACTCGGTGGTCTGGAGGAAGGCCTCCATCGGCATCGGCTTGCCGTCGCGGGAGACGATCCGCTGGGCCGCGCCGCCGCCGGGGCCCCCGTTGACGATGACGGTGACGCGGAGCGGGCCGAGGGCCTGCGCCTTGGCGATCGCGGCGTCGACCGACTCGTCGCTGGTGACGTCGGTGTGCACGAACTCCACGCCGTCGCCGAGCTCGGCCACGATCGCGTTGGCCTTCTCCTCCGCGACGTCGGCGATGACCACCTTGAGGCCCTCGGCCGCGTACTTGCGCACGGTCTGCTCGCCGAACCCGCCGGCGCCGCCGACGACGAGTGCTGATGCTCCAGTGAGGTCCACGGTCACTCCACTCTCCGGGACGCGTGCCACTGACGCGTCGCGGAGCGCACTGTAAGTGGCCGCGATCACGCCGGAGACGCCTCCGCCTCCCGCCGGGCGGCACCGGTGCGGCAGTCTGCCCCGCCGTCCCGCCCCGATCAGTGCCTCCGCGGGGCCGGGGAGCCGGTCCGCCCCGTGGCGCGGCCGGTCGGCGTGGGCGGGCCCGGCCCTGACCGAGGCGATCCCCCGGCGGTGCGACGGGACCGGGGACGGCGAGGCGGGCGCGGCAACCCCGGGTCGGAACGCCAGGAGCCCCGCCCACCTGCCCTCCCCCGAGGCGGTGCGCGAGGCTCCTGGTGCGTTCCCCCTGCCGCCGGTCCCCCCGTGACCCGGCGACAGGACAGACTCTGGCGGTCGCACCGCAGGGTCTGCGCGGCCGAACCGCACGATCTCCGCAAGACCCGGACGCCCCGGGAGCGTGTGCGCTCAGGCCGCAGTCCCGCCGCCGGAACACGGCGTGGGCGCACACGCACGAACGAGCCCCGCCGTCCGGAGGACGGCGGGGCTCGGTGCTGCGTGGATCAGGGGACGACCGGCCTCATGTGCCGACGGGCGTCGTCCCGAACATCAGGACCCGGCGACCGACGTCGTAGTGCACGTCGTCGCTGGCCACCAGCAGGTCCTGCAGCGCGTCGGCGTCGTCCGGCGACAGCGTGAGGACCTCCTCCCACGCACCCTGGTCGAGCACCAGCTGCAGGGTGAAGACGCCGGGTGAGCCGGGCTCCTGGGCCACCCAGGAGAACTGGTAGTGACTGAGCTGGCGGACGCGGATGCTGTCGTCGGTGACCGGTTGCTCGACCTTCGCGGTTCTCGGCTGTTCTGCCATGAGCTAGCTCCTGACGGGAGAAGGGACCCCCACCTACCCGGAGAGGAACCCACCGTCACCGGAACCGACGACGCGCCGCGCGTCCGTCACCGCGGGCTGCCCCTCCGCACCGGTCGGTTGCAGCCGGTCGACCGGTCACATGTCGCGGTAGCGCTGCGCGGCGGCCAGCTTCTCGCGGAGGATCTCGGGCGTGGCCTGGCGGCCGGGGCCGGGGAACTCGGTGCCCGGCGCGAGGTAGACGCCGGCGTACGCCGCGGTGTCGCGCTGGAACCGCCAGCCCTCGGCGAGCGGGCCGACGTCGTAGGCGTCGTAACCGATCGAGTCGAGGAACTCGGTCGCCGTCCGCTTGGCCTCGGCGTCGTCGCCGGCGATCGCGATGACCGACCGCTCCGGGTGGCCGGCGGGGCGGCCCAGCGTGCGCAGGTGCTCGAAGTAGATGTTGTTGAAGCCCTTCACGACGCGAGACTCCGGCAGGTGCGCCTGGAGCAGCTCGCTGACCGTCGTCGACTCGTCGTCGAGCTCGGGGAAGTGGCCGTCGCGCTCGGGGTAGTAGTTGTTGGTGTCGATGACCACCTTGCCGCGCAGGGGCTCGACGGGGACGTCGCGGTAGGCCTTGAGCGGGACGGTCACCACCACGAGGTCGCCGGCCGCGGCGGCCTCCTCCGGGGTCGCCGCCCGGGCGCGCGGACCGAGCTCGGCGACGAGGTCCGCGAGGGTGTCCGGCCCGCGGCGGTTGCTCAGCACGACGTCGTGGCCGGCGTCGACCGCCAGCCGCGCGAGCGTGCCGCCGATGTGTCCGCTGCCGATGAGTCCGAGAGTCGTCATGCCCCCCGCAAGTCGGTCGCCACGGAGGGCATTCCCGGGGCGAACGGCTCTGGCGAGCCCGCTCCCCCCGGGCCAGCCTGGGCGCCCCGAGCTCAGGAGGACGCCATGCGGATGATGCTGAAGGCCGTCGTCGACACCGAGAGCGGCAACCGGGCCGTGGCGGACGGCACCGTGCAGAGGACGATCCAGGAGACGGTCGAGCGGCTGCGGCCGGAAGCCGTCTACTTCGTCGGGGACGAGGGGTGCCGCAGCCTCTGGGCGGTCATCGACATGACCGACTCCTCGCAGATGCCGGAGATCGCCGAGCCCCTGTTCCAGCTGGGCGCGCGGGTGACCATGACGCCCTGCATGAACCTCGAGGACATGCAGAAGGGCATGGCCGCGCTCGGGTGAGCCGGCCCGGCGAGGCGGGGACGTCCAGACGTCTGCCGTCGGATTGCAAGAGGACGCCGCCAGCGTCAGCGGCATGACGACCTCGACGCACTCCCCCGCCCCGTCGCCCCGCCTGTTCGGCTGGCGCATCGCCCTCGTCGCCTCCGGCGCGGTCTCGCTGGCCGGCGGCGCCCTGCACCCGGACTCCGACGCCGCCGACCCGCTCCGCGAGGAGCTCGCCGTGATGACCGCCGACCCACGCTGGGTCCCCGGCCACTCGCTGCTGGTGCTCGGCACGCTGCTGCTCGTCGGCGCCCTGTACATGGCCCGCCTGCAGCGGGTGTGGCCGCGGGCGACCGACCGGGCGGTCCTGGTCGCGACGGTCGCGTTCGCCCTCTACGCCGTCGAGACGGTGTTCCACCTCGCGGCGGCGGTCGACGCGGACGCGCTGCACGAGGGCCACGCGGCGCCGGTCGCGTTCACCCACATCGGGCTGGCCGCCGTGCTGTACCCCGTGAGCGGCACCGCCCTCGTCGTGGCCGCAGTCACGCTCGGCCGGGCCCTCGGCGGTCCCGCCCGGCTCGTGGCCGCGCTCGGGGTCGTCGGCGGGGTGGCGCACGCCGCCGCGGTCCCCCTCCTGCTGCTGTTCCCCGACCTGGAGGTGACGCCGCTGTTCGCCGCCTCCGGCGTGCTGACGGCGCTATGGGCGATCGGCACCGGCGTCGTGGGCGCCCGCGGCCGGGTCCCCGCGCCCGTCCGGGAGCCGGCTCCGGTCGGCTGAGCCACCGGGGACCGGTGGCGCCGGGCATCGCCCCGGCGCCACCGCCGCGCGTGCGGACCCCCTCCGACCCCCCGTCCCGCCCCTACGATCCGCGCCGTGCAGGTCACGGTCCTGGGCGGGCTCGAGGTGCTCGTCGACGGTGCCCCCGCCGACCTGGGCGGCCCCGAACCGCAGGCCCTGCTCGCCCTGCTGGTCGCGGCGGAAGGCCGGCCGGTCTCGGTACCGCACCTGGTCGACCAGATCTGGGGCGAGGAGCCGCCTGGGCGCGCCGAGGCCTCGCTGCAGTCCTACGTCGCGCGGCTGCGCAAGGAGCTGGAGCCCGCGCGGCAGGCGCGGGCCACCACCGGCCGGCTGCGCACCCGGATCTGGTGTGGTCCCACCATCGGGCCCGGGGTCTGCATCCCTCTTGCAGGTGTCTTGCACTCGCCGCTCGGCTCGAGCGGGTGCGCTGACGCGGCACTCCACTCCGGATCTCGCGGCCCCGGCGCACCCGCCCGACTCCACGACCTGCGCCTCGAGACGCAACTGAGCCCCGCCGTCGCAGAACGGCGGGGCTCAGTCCTCCGGGGGCTCTGACTGCTACTTGCCGGTGTTGACGAACCGGATGCACTGACCCTGGTTGGAGAAGGCCGGGAGCATGTCCCGCCAGCCGCCGTTCTTGCAGTCCGCCGCGGTGTCCGGGCGGATCGGCACGTACTTCTCGTCGTCGCGCTGGTCCCAGGCGGTCATGTGGTTGTTGTCGGCGCTCAGCTGAGGAAGATCGGTGTAGCGGTCCGCCGGCGTGCCGCGGAAGACGACGAAGCCCCACTCGCTGGGCTGGGACGCGTCGCCGGCGCGGTTGCCCGTGAACGTGAAGTCCGCCTTGTCGATGAGGAAGTCGCCCTTGGTGTCGTAGAGCGTGTTGTCCGCGATCGTCCCCGTCCCGTCGGGGTTCAGGTAGGCGCCGGTTCGGACCGAGTGGATGGTGTTGTCGGTCGCGGAGAAGCCGGTGATGCCCCCCTGCGTGACGAAGCCACGGTTCCCGACCCAGCCGCTCATGGGCAGCGCCTGGTCGGGCCCGTGGATCGTGTTCCCGCTCAGGGTGACGTCGTCGCCCCCGATCTGGACGAACTCCTTGGCGTACGGGACGTCACTGGTGATGGTCAGGTTCGACAGGGTCGCGCCGTCGCCGCTGAGCAGGAAGGTGATCGCATCCGCCGTCTGCGTGACGGTGACGCCGGGTGCGCCGGTCACCGTCACGTCCTCGTCGATCGTGGTCTGGCCCGCGACGTCCAGGTCCTCGGTGACGGAGACGGTGTCTCCGGTCTCCGCCGCGTCGACCGCCGCCTGGATCGTCGTGTAGTCGCAGCCGGACTCGCACACCTCCAGGTTGCTGGCAGCCGACGCCGACACGGTGAGGCCGCCGAGGGCGAGGACCCCGACGGTCAGGGCGGACGACGTGAGAGCGACGCGGGACAACGTGGTCAAGTGCTTCATCTCCTGGACGTTCGATCGGTCGGGCACGGCGAGGTGGCCGTCCCGGGCTCGGGCTCGCCGGTGGACGCACCTGGCGCGATCCGGCCGGCCCTCGAGCAGAGACGACGCTAGGAGTTCCGCCGAGCGGCCACGGGACGGTGGATGTGCGTGTCCCTCGCTCGAGCGCCGCCTGCACCTGATGTCACGCGCGTCCCGACCGGGCTCGCAGCCCGCGCTCAGCCGCGCCAGGCCCCCCGGGCGGCCGCGGTGGTGGCGTAGTCGGCGAAGGTCGTGGGCGGCCGGCCGGTGACGCGCTCGACGACGTCGTCCGGCTCGTCGTCCCCGCGGCTGCGGAGCGCGGAGAAGGCCGCCAGCTCGGCCTCGGTGACCTCCTCGGGCTGCCCCGCCGCCGTGAGGGCGGCGCGGTACGCCTCGGGATCGCCGTCGAACCGCACCTCGCGGCCGCTGACCCGGGCGATGGTGGCGACGGCCTCGGCGAAGGTCAGCGCCTGGGGGCCGCGCACCCCGAGCACCTGCCCGGCGTGGTCGTCGCGGGTGAGGGCGGCGGCCGCGACGGCGGCGATGTCCCCGGCGTCGACGAAGGCCTGGCGCAGGTCGCCGACCGGCATCAGCACCTCCCCGGCCATCACCGACGGGGCGAAGAACCCCTCGTCGAAGTTCTGGTCGAACCAACTGGGACGCAGCACGGTCCACTCGGCGCCGCTGTCGCGGACGAGCCGTTCGGCGTCGAGCAGCCGCTGGTCGCCCATCTCCTCGACCGCGCTGCTGGAGAGCAGCACGATCCGCCGCACGCCGTGGTCGACCGCGGCGGCGACGAACGCCGGGTCGACGGGGGTGCCGTCGGGGGCCATGAGGTGGAGGCCGGTGGCGCCGGTGAGGGTGGGCTCCCAGGTGCCGGGGTCGTCCCAGTCGAAGCGCACGGAGCCGGGGCCGGTGCCGTGGCGGGAGGCGGCCCGGACCGCGTGCCCGTCCCGCTGCAGCGCCTCGACGACGCGTCGGCCGGTGCGTCCGGTCGCCCCGAGGACGACGGTCAGCTGCTCGCTCATGCCTCGACGCTAGGAACCGATGCGGTCAGTTCCCGTCCGCGATGACGCGACCCCGTGGGCGTTCGTGCGTCCCCGGCGCACGCCCGATCCCGGAACGCTCCGTGGGAGTCCATCATCCGGGGACATGGCGACCAACCCGCGGATCGAGCCCGTCGAGAGGGCCACGAACCGGTCCTGGGACGAGTGGCTGCGGTTCATGGACGGCATCGGCGCCCGCGACCTCGACCACAAGGGCATCGCGCTGAGGGTCTACGAGGAGCTCGACGGCACGATCGAGCGGGTCGGCTGGTGGACGCAGTCGGTGACGGTCGCCTACGAGCAGCACATCGGCCGGCGGGTGCCCGGACAGCGACCCGACGGCACCTTCCAGACGAGCATCAGCCGGGCGACGCCGTTCGGCATGGCCGAGCTCATGGACCGGTGGTGCGCGTTCGCCGCCGCGGACGAGACCGTGCGGGGCATCGTCGTCGACGGCGGCCTCAAGGTCAGCGGCACCGAGCGGCGCACCACCTGGCGCACCAAGGCACGGGACGGCTCGTCGGTCGTCGTCACCAGCGAGCCGAAGAAGGACGGGACGGCGTCGCTCGTGGCGACCCAGATGGGCCTGCAGACGCTCGAGCTGAACGAGGAGGCGCGCGACCGCTGGGCCGCCGTCGTGACGCGGTTCCTGGAGGCCTGCCGAACCTGACCCCTCACCCGTCGAGCGTGTGCGCTCACGCCGCAGTCCGGACCTCGGAGCGCGGCCTCGGCGCACACGCTCGGGTCCGGTATGTCACGCCCGGGCTGCGGCCGGTGTCTCCGTGTCGAAGCCATCGACACCTGGAGGAGACATGACGAGCAGCCCCCGCGTCCCCGCGACCGAGATCACCGGCATCTACGGGACCCTGCTGAAGGCGGTCAGCCGCAAGCTCTTCGGCCAGGTCCCGGAGGGGGCCGGGGTCATGTGGCACTACCCCGCCGTCCTCAAGGACTCGATGTCCTTCGGCCGCAAGGTCGACTCGTGGAACCGGCTGGACCCGAACCTCGCGTCGTTCGCGGCCATGGCCGCCGCGAGCTCGATCGGCTGCAGCTTCTGCCTCGACCTGCACTACTTCATGAGCCACGACCGCGGCCTCGACGAGGCGAAGGCGCGGGAGGTGCCGCGGTGGCGGCAGTCCACCGTGTTCACCCCCGTGGAGCGGCGGGTGATGGAGTACGCCGAGGCGATGAGCCGGACGCCGCCGGCGGTGACCGACGAGCTGTCGGCCGCTCTCCTCGCGGAGCTGGGGGCTCCCGCGCTGGTCGAGCTGACCGCCAGGATCGGGATGATGAACATGACCGCGCGGGGGAACGTCGCGCTGGGCATCCGGTCGCAGGAGTTCGCGGCGTCCTGCGGCCTCCCGCCGCTCGCGGACGCGACGACGGACGGCCTCGCCACGGCATGACCGACGACCCCTTCCTCGCCCACCGCAGCCTGCTGTTCACGGTCGCCTACGAGATGCTCGGCTCGGCTGCCGACGCCGACGACGTGGTGCAGGAGACCTGGCTGCGGTGGGCGGACGTCGACCGGGCCGCGGTGCGGGAGCCGCGGGCCTACCTGGTCCGGATCGTCACCCGACAGGCGCTCAACCGGCTGCGCACCGTGTCCCGTCGCCGCGAGGACTACGTCGGTGAGTGGCTGCCCGAGCCGCTGCTCACCAGCCCGGACGTCGCCGAGGACGTCGAGCTCGCGGAGAGCGTCTCGATCGCGATGCTGACCGTGCTGGAGACGCTGGGGCCGACCGAGCGCGCGGTCCTCGTGCTGCACGAGGTCTTCGACGTGCCCTACGACGAGATCGCCGAGGCCGTGGGCAAGTCGAGCGCCGCCGTCCGGCAGATCGCGCACCGCGCCCGTGAGCACGTGGCCGCGCGTCGTCCCCGCGTGGCGGTGAGTCGCGCCGAGCAGCGGGAGGTCGTGGACCGGTTCCTCGCCGCGCTCACCGCCGGGGACCTGCAGGGACTGATGGACGTGCTCGCGCCGGACGTCGTCGTGGTCGCCGACGGCGGCGGCCTCGCACCCGCCGCGCTGCGCCCGCTCTCGGGCGGCGTCCGCGTGGCGAGGGCGCTGGCCCGGTTCGCGGACCTGGCGCCAGGGGTGGCGATCACCACGCCGATGGTCAACGGCGCGATCGCACTCCGGATCGACCCGGGAGGGGAGTTCGAGACCGCGGTCACCGTCGTCGTCGAGGACGGGCGCATCAGTCGCCTGTATGCGGTTCGGAACCCGCAGAAGCTGGGCAGGCTGGACACGGTGGCCGAGCTGCGGCGGTGATCAGACCGCGGCGTCGAGTTCGGGAGCGACGTGGACCGCAGCGAGACCCTCATCATCGGCGGCGGCAACGCCGGCATCTCCCTGGCGGCGAAGCTGCTCCGCGACGGCGCCTCCGGGGTCACGGTCGTGGCGCCTCAGCCGCTGCACCGGTACAAGCCGCTGCTCAACTACGTCGGCGGCGGCGAGGCCACGATGGCCGACCTGGAGCGTCCGATGGCCGACGTGGTCCCGGACGGGTGCGAGTGGATCCGCGACAGCGTCGACGCCGTCGATGCCGCGGCCTCGACGGTGCACACCCGCGCGGGGCGCACCCTGCGGTACTCCGCCCTCGTCCTGTGCCCGGGACTCGAGGAGGACTGGGCGGCCACGCCGGGCCTGCAGGAGGCCTACGCCGACGGGTGGGCCGCCTCGACGTACGTCCCGGGGAGCACACCGCAGGTGTGGCCGAGGCTCTCCTCGCTGCGCAGCGGCTCCGTCGTCTTCACCGTGCCGCCCGAGCCGGCATCCTGCGGTCCGACCGCACTCAAGCCGCTGCTCATGGCGTGCGACCACTGGCGGCGCCGCGGCGTGCTGGCGGACCTGGAGGTCCGGCTCCTGCTGCCCGGGACGACGGCGACGGGCGTGCCGCGAGCCGACGAGGTCCTGGAGGCCGCATTCGCCGACTACGGCGTCGAGGTGCTGCGGGAGAGCCGCGTCGAGCGCGTCGACCCCGACGTGCACGCGATCACGGTCGCCTCGCCGACCGGCCCGCGCGTGCTGGACGACGTCGCCTTCGCCCACGCCGTCCCGCGCTACCGGGCGCCCCGCTGGATCGCCGACAGCGGTCTCGCGGCGGACGCCGACCCCGGCCTGGTCGACGTCGACCCGTCCACCCTGCAACACCGCCGGCACGAGTCCGTCTGGGGTCTGGGCGACGCGGCGGAGCTCCGCACACGCCCCTCGGGCGGTGCGTTGCGCAAGCAGGTCGCCGTCCTCAGCGCCAACCTGGCGGCGGCCCGGGACGGCGGCCGGCTCCAGCGGTACGACGGGTACACGGTCGTCCCGATCACCGTGAGCCGGCGGAAGCTGATGCTCGCCGAGTCCGACCGCGACGGCCGGCTCACCCCGTCGGTGCCGTTCGTCGACCCGATCACGCCGCGCCGGGTGACGTGGTGGGCCGACCGGCACGCGCTCCCGCAGGTCTACTGGCGTCGCATCCTCCGCGGAAGGATCTGACCCCCCGCTGGGAACAGCGGTCCGCGTGGCACGGCGGAACTATGGACGGCGGCCTCTGCCGTGCCCACACTGCGCTGCACGCCGGAGCGGGCGGTGGGGTGACGACGGGGGCGCGGAGTGGACATCGAGCCGGGCACGGTGATCGGCGGCTACGTCGTCGGTCGGCGGCTGGGCAGCGGCGGCATGGGGTCGGTCTACCTGGCTCGGCACCGGACGCTCCCCCGCGACGTCGCGCTCAAGGTGTTGCACGCCGGGCTGGCGGCCACCCCGGCGGTACGCGCCCGCTTCGAGCGGGAGGCGGAGCTGGTGAGCCGGCTCTCGCATCCCAACGTCGTCGACGTCCTCGACCGCGGCACCCAGGACGGCGTGCTGTGGATCGCGATGCAGTACGTCGCCGGGCCGGACCTGGCCGCGATCCTGGCCCGGGACGGCGCGGCGCCACCGCAGCGTGCGCTCGCGATCGTGGCCGCGGTGGGTCAGGCGCTCGACCACGCGCACGCGTGCGGCCTCCTGCACCGGGACGTCAAGCCGGCGAACGTCCTGCTCGCGAGCCTGCCCGGCGGCGGTGAGCGGGTCATGCTGACCGACTTCGGGATCGGTCAGGACACGACGTCGTCGGCCGTGCTGACGCAGACCGGCGAGGTCACCGCGTCGCTGGCCTACGCCGCGCCCGAACAGGTGACCGGCGGGCGGATCGACCACCGAGTGGACGTCTACGCGCTGGGCGCCACGCTGTTCGAGCTGCTCACCGGCCGCCGCGCCGTCGAGGCCACGATCCTCCCCGCGGTGCTGTACGCGGTGGTCACGGCTCCACCGCCCGACGCACGCGCCCTGCGCCCCGACCTGCCGCCGGGGATCAGTGCCGTCCTCGCCCGGGCCATGGCCAAGGACCCGGCGCAGCGCTACGGCTCGTGCGCCGAACTGGTCGCCGCCGCACGTGCGTGCTGGCCGGTGCACCGACCGGCACCGGAGACGACGACGGGCCCGGTCGCCGCGCCGCCCGGGGCACCACAGCCTCCACCGGTCCGGCTCCCGCGCCGGACACGCCTCGCGGCCGGCGTCGCGGGCGGGCTGACCGCCGTCGTAGTCGTGGGGCTCCTCGTGGCACTCGCGCCCTGGCGCAGCGACCCGGGCACCGCCGCAGCCGGCGGGACGTCGACGGCGGCGGAGCCGTCCGGCGGCGCGGCAGGTCCGTGGGGCGAGGTGCAGTTCATCGTCGACGACTTCCCGAGCCTGTTGCCGGAGACCCCGGACGGCGAGGGATGGGCGGGCGGCACCTGCACGCCCACCGCGTTCGCGCTCGACGTCCACGCCGACGTGGGCATCACCTGCCAGTACCCGAACGGCATGACCGCCGAGGTGGCGCACTACCCCGACCTGGCCGCCCGCGATGCCCGCCGTGCGGAGCTGGAGCAGGAGGACGCCGCCGGTTCCCCGGAGAGCTGGGCCAGTAGCACGACCACCCGCGCCGGGGTCCGGTTGTTCAACGAGGACGGCGCAGCGCTCGTCTGGCAGTGGTACCTGTTCAACCAGCAGGACAAGTCGCTCTACGTCGTCATCGTCGAGTGGGCCGGGCACACCCAGGCGCAGCTCGACCGGGCGTGGTTCGACCGGGCACCGTTCACCGGCCCCGCAGGGACCTGAGCAACGCCCACCCGGACCGTGCTGCCCCACTCCGCAGCCGGGCCTGGGACCGCATCGCGTTGCACAATGGGGTGCCGCCGGCGTCCGAGGCCTGGCGCCTGATCGCTACCGGGCAGGTCGATCCCGCGGGAGGCCACCGCATGGAACGGACGTCGGGTCCGTCGGAGCGCACGACGGCCTCCGGCGTCGGCGCGGCCCGGCCTCCGCTGGGGCGGCCCGCCGATGCGGCCGCGGCGGCCGAGCTGCTGATCGGTGCGGAGGGGCGGCTGGCCGCCGCACGGCGGGTGGGAGCCGACGCGCAGCTCGCCGCGAGGCTCGACGGCTTCGTCGCGGCGGCCTGCCGGCTGCTCGGCGCCCCCTCGGGGCAGGTGTCCCTGCTGTCGGACGTGCAGTACGTGGCCGGCGGCACGGGGGCCGCGGCCGTGGGCACGACCGGCCCGCTCGGCGACTCGCTGTGCACGCTGACCGCGGCGGACCGCCGCACGCTCGCGCTCGACGATGCGCGGTCCGACGTCCGCGCCGCCGTCCTCGGCCCCGTGCGCAGCGGCCTGGTCCGCGGCTACCTCGGCGTGCCCCTGGCGGACCAGCAGGGGCAGGTCATCGGTTCGCTCTGCGTCTTCGACGACCAGCCACGACCGTGGTCGGACGACGACGTGGCGATGCTGCAGGTCGTGGCGCGTGCCGTGGCGACGGAGCTCGCGATGTCGACCCTCGTCCTCGAGCACGAGTCCGAGCGCCTCCGCTGGACGCTGTCGGTCGACGCCGGTGAGGTGGGCAGCTTCGACTTCGACCTCCTCGGCGGCCGGCTGACCGGGGACGCCCGGCTGCGCGAGCTGTTCGGGTACAGCGAGGCCGAGTCCCACGAGGGGCTCGCCGCGTTCCGTGCGCGGGTGCACCCCGACGACCTCGACCGGGTCGACCAGGCGGTCGCGACCGCCGCCGCGGGGTGCGGGACCTTCGAGTCCGAGTACCGCGTCGTGCTGCCCGACGGCCGGAACCGATGGGTCCAGGCGCGGGGCAAGGTGCTGTGCGACGAGGCCGGCCGCGCCACCCGACTGCTCGGGGCGGCCCACGACACGACGGAGCTGCACGGCAGCCACTACCGGACGACGCGGCTGCTGGAGGCGATGCCCTCGGGCTTCCTCTCCCTGGACGCGGACTGGCGGTTCACCGTCCTCAACGCCGCCGCCGAGCGACTGCTCGGACACCAGCGCAGCCGCCTGCTGGGGCGCTCGATCTGGGACGTCTTCCCGGACACCGCCGGGGACGAGTTCCAGCGGGCCTGCCGCACCGCGGTCGAGACCCAGTCCCCGCAGATGCTGGAGGCCCACCACCCCGCGCCGGCGGACCGGTGGTTCGAGGTCCTGTGCTGGCCGACGCCGGACGGGCTCTCCCTCTACTTCGCCGACATCAGCGCCCGGAAGGCCGCGGCCGAGACGGCCGCGCGGCTCTCCGACCGGCTGGCCCTGCTGGCCGAGGTCAACGCGCGGATGCTGGAGGCGGTCGACATCCGCGCCGCCGTGGAGGACGCGCCGCGGCTGCTGGTCCCCGCGCTCGCCGACGGCTGCGTCATCACGTTGGTGGAGGCGGACGGCAGGCCGCGGGATGTCGCCTCCTGGCACGCCGACCCCGACCGTCGAGCGGCGCTGGCCGCGTACACCGCCGTCCGCCTCGAGGTCATGCCGGCCGCGTCACCGGTCGCCCGGGCCCTGACGACGGGCGTCGCGGTACGCAGCAACGCCGCCGCACTGCACTCCTTCCTCCCGCCAGGAGAGGCGCGGGACCTGCTGGATGCGCTCGACGCCGTCGACGGGCTGGTGCTCCCGATCACCGGCCGGGGCCGCGTCCTGGGCGCACTGTCGCTGTTCACCAGTACCGGCCGGTCGCTGGACGCCGACGACGAGGCGACCGCGACCGACATCGCCTCCCGCATCGGGCTCGCCCTGGACAACGCCCGGCTCTCCCGGGCGCAGTCGCAGATCGCCGAGGGCCTGCAGCGGAACCTGCTCACCGCCCCACCCGAGCCCGACCACGCCCAGATCGTCGTCCGCTACGTCCCGGCCGGAGAGGCCGCCCGGGTCGGCGGGGACTGGTACGACGCCTTCATGCAGCGGGACGGCGCCACGGTGCTGGTGATCGGCGACGTCGTCGGCCACGACGTCGAGGCCGCCGCGTCGATGGCGGAGCTGCGCAGCCTGCTGCGCGGCATCGCCGCGGCGACCGGCGGGAGTCCGGCCGAGGTGCTGACCAGCCTCGACAGCTGCATGGAGGTGCTCCAGGTCGGCACGATGGCCACGGCCGCCGTGGCGAGGCTCGAGCAGACCCCCGCGCAGCGTGCGGCAGGCCTGACGCGCCTGACCTGGTCCAACGCCGGGCACCCGCCGCCGCTGGTGCTGCACCCCGACGGCCGGTCGACGTTCCTCGCGGCGGACACGGCGGACCTGCTGCTCGGGGTGTTCCCCGGGACCCCCCGCAGGCAGCACGAGACGACGCTCGAACGCGACACCACCGTCCTGCTCTACACCGACGGGCTGGTCGAGCGCCGCACCAGTGACCTCGACGAGGGCCTCGACCGCCTCCGCTCGGCCGTGCAGGACCTGGCCGGCCTGCCGCTGGACGAGCTGTGCGACGGCGTGATCGACCGGCTGGTCGAGGGGCGCCCCGAGGACGACGTCGCCCTGGTCGCCGTCCGCCTGCACCGGGAGGACCGGCCCCGGCCCACGGAGGCAGGTCCCCGGGACGTGCCGACGCCGGTGGACGGGGCCTGACGTGGACGCGCCGGGCTGGCAGGAGGCCGTCCCGCCGGAGACGTCCGCACCGTTCTTCGACGGCGCCGTGACCAAGGCGGCAGACATCACGCTGCTCCGGGGACGCCTCCACCGCGAGCTGCTCCGGCGGGGCCTGCCGGCCCAGGCGGTGGAGGACGACGTCCAGCGGCTGTTGCTCGCCTTCGAGGAGCTCTCCTCCAACGGCCTCCGGCACGGCGCGCCCCCCGTGTCCGTCAGGGTGGCGCAGGGCAGCCGGGGTTGGCTGATCACCGTGTCGGACGGGGCCCGTGAGCGGGTGCCCACGCCGGCCGTCGGCCGTGACCCCGCGAAGGGCGGGCTCGGACTCTTCCTGGTGGCCCGGCTCAGTGCCGCGCACGGCTGGAGCACGCGGACGGGGCGCAAGGAGGTGTGGGCCTGCGTGCGTACGGCCGCTCCAGCGACCTGAGTCCCCGCCGTCCGGGCTCGGACGTCGATGGGCGACGTTGCCCCACGTCTCTGTTGTCGTTGGACGCTCTGGGAGCGATCAGGGCCCTGGTCAGGTGTGGTCGGCGAGCTGGAGCGCGAGCTCGCGAAGGCTCGCCCCCACCTCCCGGGCCTGGGTCAGCCCGTGGTCGGCGATGCGGTCGGCGAACACGGCGAGCTCCGCGAGTCGCTCCTGGAAGGTCGCCCACGCAGCCCGACGGTGCGGGATCAGCGCGACCGCCCGGTGGAGCTCGAAGCTCGCTCCTGCTGTGGTGCCGGGATGCTCGTCACCGGCCGGCATGGTCGCGAGAAGCCCACCGAGCGGGGAGATCGCCGAGAACATGACGCCGACCGTGACGTCGGCCAGTGCCCGGAGGGCCTCGGGTGATTCGTCCGTGTGAGCGAAGTAGCGGGCGAGCATGGTCGTCATCAGGGTGTACGTGCCGTTGAACAGGTCCATGGCCATCACGGCGAGCTCGTCGCCGACGACCGCGCCCGAGTCCACGTCGGGGTGCGCTCGCACGATCGGGTTCTCGAGCACCGGCCACGCGGGGTCGAACTCCGGATCAGCGACCCGGGCCTCCCGCAGCTCTTCTCTGACCTTCAAGAACTTGCCGTAGTGCGCATCCTCCCAGTCCCCCTGGACTCCCTCCCCTTGCTCCACGAGGACCTGCAGCGCCCGCCGTGCGGACGTCAGATCGGTGACCGGGTGGAGCTCACCGAAGCTGAAGTCCTCCGACTCCGCCTGTACCACCGGCGCCCCGATGAACACCGCCTCCTCGCCACGGACCTCGACCAGGTGCTCGAAGCCGTCCTCGATGGCCTGGTAGAGCGCCCCGACCGTGGTCAACTCCGCCCTCGACACCTCCTCGATGGCCTCCGCGCCTTCGCGCAGCGCTCCAGGAGGCGCCGCCGGACCGGATGACGAGGGCGAGAGTGCCGGGTCGGTGTCGCCGTCGGCCTCGACGTCGAACCCGTCGGGGCGCTCGAGGTTCACGAAGCGGGTGAGCGTCCGCTCGTCGAAGCGCCGCAGCGCGATCGTGATCCCGGCCGGGTAGTACCGGGACTCCTGAGGGAAGCGTGGACGGTCGAGATGTGGTGCGGCGCCGAGCGCCGTCAGGAGGTTCGACACCAACGCCAGGTGCAGCATCTCCTGCTTCGCCACGTCCGCGATCAGCCCGCGCCACCGAGCGACGCATTCGGACTGGCTCGGGCTGAGGCCGGCGTCCGGCCCGGTCTTGAGGCTGAAGGCAGCGAACAGGTAGCTGCAGGACAGGCCGTGCTCGAGCTCCGCCGCTTCGAAGAGCAACGAGATGAGTTCCTCGCGGGTCTCGCACCTGAACGCCGTCGCCTCGGTCACCAAGGCTCGCTACCCGTCCATGGATCGGCCACTCCGCGGGCCGCCACCGATTCCACTGCGGGCGTTCGGTCACGCCTGTGCCAGCCGCTCCCCGGGGACGGACCGCCGCGAAGGGAGCCCGCGCACGTCCCCGCCCCCCGAGGTCCACGAGGCCTTGGCCGGACCGGGCCGGACGGCCTTCGCGGACACGTTGACCGCGCTGGGGTTCGGCTGGCCGAGGTGCACGGGCTCTCCGGCGCCCGCTGCGTGGCCGCCGGTACAGCGCAAGGCACTACGAACGTGAACACCCAGGCGACCTGCTGCACGACGACGTCGTGGAGCGGGTCCGGATCCCGACGGCGACGGCTACACCCCCGTGACGCCTGGCTTGAGCAGCACGAAGGCCCGCAGCCACTCCGCGGCCGGGGGCCGCGCCCCCGATCAGCCGCCTCGCCGAGCGGACGATCTGTCGGGTTGCGACATGCGTACCCACCTTCCGCCCAGTCTGCACCGCAGGGCCGGCTCCTACCGTTCGCTTCCTCACGGGGGCGAGTGGAGCGTCGAGACCCGAGGGGGACCGTGATGAGCAGTGACGCAGGAGCGACCGGGCGGCTTCCTGACTGGGTGCGGACCTACATGGACGCGTGGAACGCCCACGACCCTGACGCGCTCGTCGGGCACATGACCGACGACGTCGTCTACATCCAGGTCCCGCTCGGCGACCGGGAGGAAGGCTCATCGGCCGTCCGCGACTACCTGGCCCGTTTGGAGACGGCCCTGTCGTCCGACTACCGCCTCGACCTCGAGCGCATGCTGATCGACGGCGACGAGTACGCCGCCGAGTGGACGCTGACCGGGACCAACGACCGAGCCGACGACCAGAGGGGGCTCCCCGCCACGGGGCGCCGCTTCGAGATCCCGGGGGTCACCCTGGGCAAGCTCCGCGGCGGCAAGATCGCGGAGGAGAAGGTCTACATGGACATGGCCGGCCACCTCGGCCAGGTTGGGTTGATGCCGGAGCAGGCAGCGTCCCCTGTGGACGCCTGACCACGACCGTTCGCCCGGGTGCTCTCCTCAGGTCAGCGCATCCGCACCGACAGGGTGAACAGTTCCTCCGCCACGGCGCTTGCCGCCTGTGGCTGCGACGTCGCCGAGGCCTGCGGACCGCTGGTCACGCATGGCGAGCGCTCCGCGTCGTGGGGTCCGGCCCGCCAGCAGCTCGATTGGAGGAGCCCGCGCAGGCCACGGCGGGGGCCGCTGAGCTGCGAAGACGTACCCAGTCAGACGTTGGAGCGGAACGAGAACGGGGCGATCGGCGGACGACGAACATCGACGAAAACCGTGGTTGGCCAGCGGTTCTGTCGCTGGACGCCGTTGGCGCCAAACGGCTGAAATCAGCCGAGTTGCGGACTCTGTGCGGACTGACGCCCCCGCGCTCGGGCGAGTCGCCGAGCGGCCACCATCCTCCGATACAGCAACTACTGGCCCGCACGGAACCGGACGAGACCGAACCAGACGCAACGGTCGAACGGAACTCGCAACGAGAAGGCCGGCGGTTCGATTCCGACAGGCGACTCTCCTTCCTCCCTGGACGCGCCGGTTCCCGCGCTCGGACGGCGCCGGCTCCGGTCACTGCTGCGCGTCAAGCTCCGGCACCGCCCAGAACAGCCGGTGATCCACCCACGCGCGCAGATACGCCACCCCCGACGTGTGCCCGCTGCCCCGTGCCTCGCCCAGCATCCGGGTCGCGACGGTGACGTGGGTGCCCTTCCAGCGCCGATGGCTTGCCTCCAGTGCGGCCATGGCGGTCGCCAGCCGGGCCAGGCCGGGGTCGTGGGGCCGGCGCAGCCGGGCCACGCGCCAGGCTCCGGTGAGCGACTCCCGCCCGTCCGCCAGCTCCGCGGACACCGAGGGCACCTGCTCGAACGCCGGGCACTCGAGCCGGTCCGGCGGCGGGGTTCCGCAGCGCACCTCGAAGCGCTTGTACTGCTCGGACTGGATGGCGCTGGCGCCGTCGGTGGACTCCCGGAAGGTGTGGAAGGCCTCGTATCGCATCGTGGCGACCATGCGGAACAGCGACTGGCCGCGGTCCACCATCGCGGTGACCCGGTCGACCAGGCCGGCGGCGAGATCGGGCCGGCCGGCCTGCAGGCATGCCGTGGCGTCGCCCACGAGGCGGGCGGCCGCCGCATACAACATCTCGTGGGTCTGCAAAGCGCGGATGAAGAACGTCTCGTCGTGCACCGTCGAGGTGGGCAGCACCGACACCTCCAGCCACTCCGCCGCCCAGGGCGCGGGGGCGATCGGCAGCCGGGCGAGCACCTCCGGCAGCCCGGCCAGCGGGTCGGCGGAGACGCCGCCGAGCAGGACGGCGCCCAGGTCCTCCCCGAGGTCGGCGGTCAGCAGCCGGACCGCGTGCCGCAGCCGCGTGCGCAGCGTCCGGCCGTCCGGGCGTCCCAGCGCCGAGACCGGTGTCGCCCGTCGGGAGGCGCACAGCTCGAACCGCACGAGATCCGCCGCCAGGAGCGCGACCAACCCGGTGTGGGTCAGCGGCGCGCGCGGGCCCTCGACGAACTGCTCCAGCAGCGGCAGGCACAGGTAGGGCCGGTTCCAGTAACGGTCGTCGTACCGGGCGAGGACGCAGTCGAGGAACGCGTCCAGTCGCGCGTCCTGGCCGCGCCGGGCATGCCGGACTGCGGCGAGGTCCGCCAGCAGGGAGCGGTCCAGGGAATGCGAGCCCACCCACCGGACTTCCTGGGTGACGATCCGCGCGAGGCCGAGCGGGTCACGCCCGGCTCCCTCCGCGGGTGGCAGCCACCGCTGCACCTCGTCGCGAACCATGGCCGCGACGTCGGCCCGGGTCAGCTCCGCCGAGCACCGGGCGCCCGGCCCCGTCTCCGGCAGCGGCGTCCCGGGCGTCCGCGCCACGATGGTGTCGGTGCGTGCCATCTCGGCCCTCCGCCGGAACGTCCCTGCGGGGGGTGATCGTCCGCCGCGGCGCCGGGTCCGGCAACGGTCGCGGACGCCGCCCCGCGCGGACCGTGCGCGCGGTCACGGGGCGCCCCCGGGCGGTCACGCCGCTCCTGCTTCCGGTGCCGACCGTCATATGTTGAAGCGGAACTCCACGACGTCGCCGTCGGCCATCACGTACTCCTTGCCCTCGATCCGCACCCAGCCCCTGGACTTCGCCTCGGCCATCGAGCCCGCCTCCATCAGGTGGTCGAAGGAGACGACCTCGGCCTTGATGAAGCCGCGCTGGAAGTCGGTGTGGATGACGCCGGCGGCCTGGGGCGCGGTGGCGCCGACCGGGATAGTCCAGGCCCGCGACTCCTTGGGACCCGCGGTCAGGTAGGTCTGCAGGCCGAGGGTGCGGAAGCCGACCTTCGCCAGCTGGTCGAGGCCGGGCTCGTTCTGCCCGATCGACTCCAGCAGCTCCGCGGCCTCCTCGGCCGGAAGCTCGACGAGCTCGGACTCGGTCTTGGCGTCGAGCAGGATCGCCTCGACCGGCGCGACCAGCTCGCGCAGCTCGGTGATCAGCGACTCGTTGGACAGCTCGTCGGCATCGACGTTGAAGACGTAGAGGAACGGCTTGGTCGTCAGCAGCGACAGCTCGCGCAGCGGCTCGGTGTCCACGCCCGCGGCGAACAGCGTCTGCCCGGTGTTCAGCACCTCCGACGCCGCCACCGCCGCCCTGTGCAGCGCCGCCCGCTCCTTGTCCTTGCGCGACTCCTTCTCCAGCCGCGGGATCGCCTTCTCCAGCGTCTGCAGGTCGGCCAGCACCAGCTCGGTGTTGATCGTCTCGATGTCGTCGGCGGGTGAGACCTTGCCCTCGACGTGCACCACGTCGGGGTCGGTGAAGACCCGGATCACCTGGCAGATCGCGTCGCTCTCGCGGATGTTGGCCAGGAACTTGTTGCCCAGCCCCTGCCCCTCGCTGGCGCCGCGCACGATGCCGGCGATGTCCACGAACGACACCGTCGCCGGGATGATCTTCTGCGATCCGAACACCTCGGCCAGCCGCGCGAGCCGCGGGTCGGGCACGCCGACCACGCCGACGTTGGGCTCGATCGTGGCGAACGGGTAGTTCGCCGCCAGGACGTCGTTCTTGGTCAGCGCGTTGAACAGCGTCGACTTGCCGACGTTGGGGAGACCGACGATCCCGATGGTGAGACTCACGGGGGTCGAGCCTACGTGGGCCGCATGAACGGCCCGAGCGGCTCAGGCGGCGTCGGGCAGGAACCGGTCGGCGAAGCGGCGCAGGCCGTCCAGCGCCTCGCGCGAGTTCCGCCACGGCGCCACGATGACGCGCGTGACGCCGGCGGCCACGTAGCGCTCGACGTCCGCCTCGTCGCTGACGTCCCCCGTCACCGTGATCTCCACCGGCGTCGTCCGGCCGGCGGCGGCCGCCAGCTCACCGATCCGGGCGATCGACGCGGGCAGGTCCTCCAGCGAGTGGTTCATCGGCATCCACCCGGTCCCCACCGTGGCGGCCCGGCGCAGTGCGGCCGGGCCGTCGCCGCCGATGTGCAGGGCGAGCGGCTGCTGCACGGGCTTGGGCTCGAACGCGGTCGGCGGGATGTCGAAGAACTCGCCGGAGTGCTCGACGACGTCCTCGGTCCAGAGCCGGCGGCAGACGTCGATGGTCTCGTCGACGCGGCGGCCCCGGGTGTCGAAGTCCAGGCCGAGCGCCTCCCACTCCGACCGCAGCCAGCTGGCGCCGATCCCGAGGTTCAGGCGGCCCGCGGAGAGGATGTCCACCGTGGCCGCCCCGCGGGCGGTGAGGACCGGGTGGCGCAGGCCGATGTTGTAGACGTGCGTCCCGAGCCGGACCCGCGACGTCCGGGCGGCGAGGTGCCCCAGCACCGCCATCGCGTCCAGGACCGGGATGTCCGACGGGATCGGCGGGTGCTCCGCCCCGGCGTGCGGGCTCCCGGTCGCGTCCAGCGGCACGATCACGTGCTCGGGCATCCAGACCGACTCGAACCCGAGCTGGTCGGCCAGCTCGGCCGCCTCGCCCCAGAAGCGGGCGTTGATCGACGAGAGGTGGATCCCGTAGGCGAGGGGCGGCGCACCCACGAGGCTCATGGTCGGAACCTAGCGGGACGCCGGTCCCCGGGTCCGGCCCGCGCCCTCGGCGACTCAGCCCGTGGGGGTCATCGAGGCCAGCACGTCGTCCCACACCTGCTGCCAGTCGCTCTCGACCGAGAACGGCGCGATGAAGAAGACGAGGGTCTCGCCATCGACCAGGACGCCGTACACGTCGAGCTGCTGGTCGTCGGTGAGGAACAGCCCACCCTCGAGGATGGGCACCTCCAGCCCCGCCACGAGCGTCGTCCCCGTCAGCTCCAGGGTCGAGCCCTCCGGCTGGCCGGCCAGGATCTGCCCGGGGAGGTCCTCCGGCAGTTCGTCGGCCAGCCCCGGGCTCCGCTCGACGTAGATGCTGAGCAGGCGCTGCGGGTCCTCGGCGGCGATCTCCGCCGCCTCTGCCCGGCTCGCGGGGTCGGCGAGATCGAAGGGGAAGCGGTCCTCGGGGCCGAAGTAGGCGAACTCCCCGACGTCGTCCTCCGCCCGCAGCAGTCGCCAGTCCGCCGGGATCTCCGCCTCGTAGGGGGCCACGACGAGCGACTGTCGCTCCAGTTCCACGTCGCCGGCACCGCCACCCCACGGCGACCAGAGCAGGAGGCCGGCAGCCACCGCGGCGATGCCGGCCACCGCGACGGCGAGCGGCCACCACCTGCGACGGCGCCGCACCGACCCGGCGGCGTCCGGAGGCGGTCCGTCCGGGGCGCGTCCGTCGGGAGCGCGTCCGTCGGGCCGGGGCCCGGGTCCGGGCCCGGGCGGCGTTCCCTCCGACGCCGGGCGGCGGACGACGGTGGGCGGCGCCGGGACGCGCGGCCGGGGAGCGTCGTCGTCTGCCCGCACCCGCCCGGAGGCGCCGCTCAGCTCCGCCACGAATGCTCCGCACGAGGGCGGCCGGTCGGCCGGGTCCTTCGCCATGCCCCGGGCCAGCACCGCACCCATGGCCGCGGGCAGGTCGGGGCGGACGTCGGTGAGCCGCGGCGGCGGCACGGACATGTGCGCCCACAGCAGCGCCGCCTCCTGATCCCTCCGGAACGGCGGCGCTCCGGTCAGCAGCTCGAACGCCACGCAGGCCAGCGCGTAGAGGTCGGCCCGCCCGTCCACCTCCTCACCGCGGATCTGCTCCGGCGCGACGTAGTGCAGGCTCCCGAGGAAGGTGCCTGACCGGGTCAGTCCCGACAACGACCCGGTCTGCTTGGTCAGGCCGAAGTCGGTCAGGTACAGATGGGCGTCCTCGGGCACGTGCCCCGGGCGAGCTCCTCGCACGAGGAAGTTGCCCGGCTTGACGTCGCGGTGGACCAGGCCGGCGTCATGGGCGGCGTCCAGCGCGGAGGCGGCCTGGGTGATCAGCAGCATCGCCGCCGGCGGGTCCAGCGGACCCCCGCGCAGCACACTGGCGAGGTCAGCGCCGTGCACGAAGCGCATGGCCACGTAGAGCAGACCGTGCCAGTCGTCGGCCTCGTACACCGGGACGACGTGCGGATGGTCCAGCGCCGCGGCGAGCCGGCTCTCCCGCACGAACCGCTGCCGGAACTCCTCGTCGTCCGAGAGCTCGGGCGCCAGCACCTTCAGGGCCACCGGCCGATCCAGCCGGACGTCGCGCGCGCGGTAGACCAGTCCCATCCCGCCGCGGGCGAGCAGTTGTTCGACGCGGAACCGGGAGATGTCCGTCCCAGGTTCGATGAGCGGGTGAGACAGCGACATCGGCGTCCCCACACGGGAGGCAGGACGCCGGCGACGTCCCGCCGGAGCAGGCGGATGGAGCAGCCTACGGCCGGCGGGACGCCCGCGGATCGTCGCTGGGCGCGGGGCCTCAGGACGTGAGCGCGGCCTCGAGGTCGGACTTGATCTGGTCCGGCGTCACCGTCGGCTCGTAGCGGCGGATGACCTCACCGTCGCGGCCGATCAGGAACTTGGTGAAGTTCCACTTCACCTCGTCGGTGCCGATGGCGTCGGGCTTCATCTTGGCGATGTGGTCGTACAGCCCGGGTGCGGTCTCGGCGCTGAAGTCCCCCGGGTCCGAGGAGCGCAGGTAGGCCCAGAACGGGTGCGCGTCCTCGCCGTTCACGTCGACCTTGGCGAACACCGGGAAGGTGACGCCGTACTGCGACGAGCAGAACTCCTGGATCTCCTCGTTCGTCCCGGGCTCCTGGCCCATGAACTGGTTGGACGGGAAGCCGAGCACCTCGAGCCCCTGGTCCTTGTACTCGCGGTACAGCTGCTCGAGCCCCTCGTACTGGGGCGTGAGCCCGCACTTGCTCGCGGTGTTGACGACGAGCAGGACCTTGCCGGCGTAGTCGCTCAGGCGCTGGGTCGAGCCGTCGGCGGCGTCGACGGTGAAGTCGTGGGTCTTCATGCGGCAGTCCTCTCGGCGGGCGGGGGCTTCGACTCCCGAGAGCCCTCCCGGATGTCGCACTATTCCCGGCGCCCGGACCGCCGGCCACAGGCGCCCGTGCCCGCGGCCGTCCCTGCGACCGATGCTCCGCCGTCCACCTCCCGGCCACCCGGTCCTCCCCTCACCGAGCGGCACGGGTCACATTCCTGTGCCAAGCTCGGTCGCACACAACATTTTGCGGCGCAACCCTGGGGGTCACCGTTGTCTGAGGCAGAGCGCCGGGTCGGGATCGCCGTCGTCGGCCTGGGAGGAGCGGTCGCGACGACCGCCGTGGCGGGGCTGGAACTGCTCAGGCAGGGAGCCGCGGAGCCGACGGGGCTCCCGCTCGCCGGGCTGGAGCTGGACGGCGTGCCCGTCGAGACCGCGACCGGGATGGTCGACTACGCCTGCCTGGTGGTGGGCGGCTGGGACCTGGACGGGTCGGACCTCTACAAGGCCGCCGAGCAGCACGGCGTGCTCGACATCCGGCAGCTGTCCCAGGTCGAGCCGGCGCTGTCGGTGCTGGCGCCCTGGCCCGCGGCCGGCGACGCCGACTTCTGCCGCAACGTCAGCGGCGGCAACGTCCTGCTGGCCGAGACCCGCCGGGCGCAGGTCGACGCCGTCCGGGCCGACCTGGTGCGCTTCCGCGCCGAGCACGCCCTCGACGGCCTGGTGCTGGTCAACCTCGCCTCCACCGAGCGGTGGC
Source organism: Trujillonella endophytica (assembly GCF_019799905.1). Taxonomy (GTDB): domain Bacteria; phylum Actinomycetota; class Actinomycetes; order Mycobacteriales; family Geodermatophilaceae; genus Trujillonella; species Trujillonella endophyticus_A. The sequence continues at coordinate 237,886 of NZ_JABGCI010000002.1, forward strand.
CCGACCCGGCCGCCCCGGTGCTGCAGACGGCGGAGGCCTTCGAGACCGGACTGGACGCCGACGACCGCTCGATCACCCCGGCGATGGTCTACGCCTACGCCGCCATCGCCGAGGGCGCCGGCTACGTCAACTTCACCCCGTCCCTGGCCGCCGACGTGCCGGCGCTGGTGCAGCTCGCCGAGCGGCACGGCGTCCCGGTCGCCGGCAAGGACGGCAAGACCGGCCAGACGATGATGAAGACGGTGCTCGCGCCGGCCTTCCGCAGCCGCGCGCTGACCGTCGAGGGCTGGTACTCGACCAACATCCTCGGCAACCGCGACGGTCTGGCGCTCGACGACCCCGCCTCGCTGTCGAGCAAGCTGCAGACCAAGGGCAAGGTGCTCGACTCGATCCTCGGCTACACCGTCGAGGACCACGTCGTGCGGATCGACTACTACCGGCCACGGGGCGACCAGAAGGAGGCCTGGGACGCCATCGACCTGGTCGGCTTCCTGGGCCAGCGCATGCAGATCAAGGTCGACTTCCAGTGCCGCGACTCGATCCTCGCCGCGCCGCTGGCGATCGAGCTCGCGCGCCTGACCGACCTCGCGCAGCAGCGCGGCGAGGGCGGGGTCCAGGAGCAGCTCGGCTGGTTCTTCAAGGCGCCGATGACGCCGGACGGCACCAGCACCCCCGAGCACGCCTTCCACCGGCAGGAGCAGGCTCTGCTCGACTGGCTCGGCGCGGGCACGACGGACCGGTGACGGCCGCGCTCGGACCGCTCCAGGCCCTGCGGCCGCTGCTCACCGAGATCGGCGACGCCAAGCGGGTCCGGGTCGCCTCGGCCCCCGGCTCCCTCGCCGAGCAGGCCTTCGCCCGGGCCTGGGGGCGGCTGACCGGCGGCGAGGACCCGGCCACGGTGGCCTGGTCGGAGACGGCGGCCGCGGTCGCCCGGGCCCGGCTGGCCGGCATCGACGGCGCGGTGCTGCGGGCCGCCGGGGTCGACGACGGCGAGGCGCTCGCCGTGCTCCGCCGCGCGTTCGACGAGGTCGCCGGGCCGCTGGACAGCGTGCTGCGCGAGCGCCTGCGCGAGGCGCTGCCCACCGCGCTCCCGGCACCTCCCCCGCCGGCGCTGGCCGAGCAGCTGAACCGCCAGCCCCGCGCCGGTGCGACCGCGCCGGGCAGGGCGCGGGTGCTCGTCGAGCCGCCGGAGAGCCACGGCGACCACTGCCTCACCGTGGCCGTCTACGGGGTGCTGGTCGCCCCCGTGGTCGGCGCCGACCCGGTGGTGCCCTTCCTCGTCGGCCTGGCCCACCACCTGCACAACGTCGTCCTGCCCGACGCCGGGTTCGCCGGTGAGGTGCTGCTCGGCGGCGCGCTGCCCCGGGTCATCGGCACGCTGGAGGAGGAGCAGCTCGCCGCGCTCCCCGCGCCGCTGGCCGGGCGGCTGCGGTCGGTGCTGGCGCTGCGCGCGGACGCCGAGGGTCCCGAGGCGCAGGCCTTCCACGCCGCCGACGTCCTCGACCGGGTGCTGCAGGTGCACCACCACGCCTGCGCCGCCGCCTTCACCGCCGAGCAGGCGCTCGACGACCTGGAGCTGGTGCACGCCGGCCCGGTGCAGGCGTTCCACCTGGACGTCCTGGCGGCGGCCGGGCTGTGAGCGGGACGGTCGCGCTCGACGTCCCCGTCGTCGACGGCATCCCCTTCGCGCGGGCGGGCCGGGACGACCTGCGCGCGGAGGTCGCCGGGCTGCTCGCCCACGGCGAGGTCGACCGGGCGCGGGTGGCGCTGCTCGCCGACGCCGACGACTGGTGGACCGAGCCGCCCCCGTCGGCCGAGCAGCTGGCGCGGGTGCCGGCCGCCAGTACCCTGCGCGAGGCCATGACCCTGCTCGGCATGGGCCGGGTGGCCGACTACTTCGCGCACCGCTGGTCGGACCCCACGCACCTGGCCGGCCTGGCCCTGCTCCAGGCGCACTGGCCCGCGGACCGGCCGGTGGTCGACGTCGCCTGCGGGATCGGCGCGCACCTGCGGGAGCTCGCCCGGCGCGGCTGCACCGACCTGCTCGGCGTCGACGTCGTGTGGGCCAAGCTCTGGCTGGCCCGGCGCTTCGTCTGCCCGTCGGCCCGCTACGTCTGCGCCGACCTGACCGCGGCCCCGGACCTCGCCGTCGGCACGCCGGCCTACGTGATGTGCCACGACGCCTTCTACTTCCTGCGCGACAAGCCCGCGGCCGCGGTGGCGATGCGCCGGCTGGCCGGGCCGGGCGGCACCGTCGTCGTCGGGCACGCCCACGTCGCCGACCCCCACGGGGAGCCGCTGACGCCGGAGGGCTACGCCGAGGTCCTCGGGGCCGGCCTGCTCTACGACGACGTGGAACTCACCGCCGCGCTGCTCGCCGGGCGAGCTCCGCGACCGGCCGCGCCGGGCGCCCTCCGCACCAGCGAGGCCATCGCGCTGGTGGCCGGCGACCCGCTCCGCCCGGCGCCGGCCGACCTCGGCGAACCGCTCGGGCCGCTGGTCCCCAACCCGCTCTACACCGACGGCGTCCTGTCCTGGCCCAGCGGCCGGTACGCGGCGGAGTACGGCCCCCGCTCGGCGTACCTGCCGGCGCGCTGGCCCGACCCGCTGCCCGCCGACGCGGCCCGCCGGCGGCTGCTCGTCGACCTCCCGGAGGCCTGGTGACGGCGCGAGATCTGCACACTCGTCGCCATCAGCGCCTGATGGCGACGACTGTGCAGATCTCGTCGAGGACGACGGCGTGAGCGTCGGGTGGGGCATCGCCGGCTGCGGCTGGGTGGCGCGCGACCACGCGCTGCCCGCGCTGCTGGCGACGCCGGACGCCCGCGTCGTCGCCCTGCACGACCGCGACCCCGACGCCCCGGCGCGGATGGACGGCGACGCCGCCCGGTGCGCCGGCCTGGCGGAGTTCCTGGCCACCCCGGGCCTGGACGCCGTCTACGTCGCCGTGCCCAACGACGCGCACCGCGAGGTGGTCGAGGCCGCCGCCGCGGCCGGCAAGGCGGTCCTCTGCGAGAAGCCGCTGGCCGCCGACACAGCCGACGCCGAGGCCCTGGTCGCCGCCGCCGACCGCGCCGGCGTGCTGCTGGGCACCGCCTTCGACCAGCGCTGGCACCCGGCGCACGTGCGGCTGCGCGAGCTGTTGCCCGAGCTCGGCACGGTCACCGCCGTCCGGGTCGTCTACTGCTGCTGGCTGCCCGCGGACTGGACGCCGGACGGCCGGGCGCACGACAACTGGCGGGTCGACCGCGCCCGGGCCGGCGGGGGCGCGGCCATCGACCTCGCGCCGCACGGCCTCGACCTCGCCGGCGTACTGCTCGGCGAGGACGTCGTCGAGCTGACCGCCACCCTGCAGACCCGCGTGCACGGCTACGCGGTCGACGACGGCGCGCTGCTGCACGGCCGCACCGGCGGCGGGGTGCTGGTCGACCTGCACGTCGCCTACAACACGCCCGACGCCCTCCCCCGCCGGCGGCTCGAGGTGGTCGGCACCCGCGGGCTCGCCGTCACCGTCGACACCATGGGCCAGACCGCCGGCGGCACGCTGACCCTGCACCGGCCCGACCCGGTCGACGTCCCGTTCGCGGGTACCGCGCCGTTCGTCGCCCAGTTCGACGCCTTCACCGCCGCGGTCGCCGGCACCGCGCCGTGGCCGTACCCGGCGGCGCGCGACCTGGCGCTGCACCGCCTGCTCGTCGAGACCCTGCACACCGCCACCTCCTCCGCCGGTGCCCGTGCTCTGCGTACCCCGGTACGCAGAGCACGAGCGTCCGCCGCCCCCCTACCGGAGAGGACGCCGTGACCGCCACGAACCCCTACCGCGGCCTGCTGCCCGACCTGCCCGCCTACGCCTGCACCAACTGCGGGCACTGGCAGCGCTGGCCGGCACCGGGCCCCCTCACCTGCCCGGTCTGCGCCGACGTGCGCAACGCGCTGCCGCAGCACGGCTTCGAGTTCGTGACGGAGAAGCAGGCCGACGAGGCGGTCACCGGCTACTGGCGCCCCGCACCGGTCGCGGGCGTGACCCAGTTCGGCACGACGCCGCGCTTCGGCCTGGACAGCGTGGGCTGGGTGATCGAAAGCGACGTCGGGCTGGTCGGCTTCGAGTGCGCGCCCTTCTACACCGCCGGCATGCTCGCCGAGCTGCGCCGGATGGCCGCCGAGGGGGGCGGCTTCCCGGTGCTCGCCGCCAGCCACGTGCACGGCTACGGCGCGCTGTGGCAGCTGCAGCGGGAGTTGGAGCCGCGGGTGGTGTGCGTCGGCGTCCGGGACCTGGAGTGGACCAAGGCCTTCCGCGTCACCTGGCCGGCCGACGACGTCCTGGAGCTCGCGCCCGACCTGACCCTGCACCGCACCGGCGGCCACTTCCCCGGGCACTCGGTGCTGCACGACCGCCGCCGCGGCGTGCTGTTCTGCGGCGACTCGCTGAAGGTCGACGTCGGCGCCGACGGCGCCCCGGTCGGGCTGAGCGCGCACAAGGCCTTCCACGCGCAGATCCCGCTGTCCCACGGCGAGCTGCGCGACTACCTCGCCGTCATCGGCACGCTGGGGTTCGACACGGTCGCGACCCCGTTCGAGATGGTCCCCGGGGTCACCACCGACCACGTCGTCCACCTCGTGCAGCGGCTGCTGGCCGGCCCGCCGGACGCCGCCCCCGTCCCGATGGAGGACCTGTGACGACCACCGTGGCGACGCCGTCGCAGCGCTACCGCGACTCCTTCCCGACCCCGGTCGAGGAGTTCGCGATCGAGGGCCTCGACGTGCTCGACGTGCCGTTGCACAGCGCCGTCCTCCCGTCGAGCCCGGAGCACCCCGGCGGCAGCGGCCTCGGCTACGGCGCCACCCGCGAGGAGGCGCGCACCGGCGCGCTCGGCGAGATGGCCGAGATGGCGCTGTCGGTCCGCGCGCACCAGCACGGCGAGCGGCTCCAGGCCTCCTACGCCGAGCTGACCCGCCGCGAGGGCGCCGACCGGGTCGCCGACCCGCGCACCCTGTGCCTGGAGGCCGGCAGCGACTACGACGACGACCGCCCGCTGCAGTGGCTGCCGATGACCCGGCTCCGCGACGGTGAGCGGGCGCTGGTCCCCGCCGAGCTGGTCGCCTCGGCGCCGCAGGACCTGCCCGGCGACCCGCCACCCGGCGGCTGGCTGACCACCGTCATCACCAACGGCCAGGGCGCCGCGTTCGACGCCGACCGCGCCGTCACCCACGCGCTGCTCGAGGTGCTGCAGCGCGACGGCAACGCCACCGCGTTCCGCGCGATGGACTGCGGCGTCGTCGTCGACCTGGCCGGGCTGCGCGACCCCGACGCCCTCGACCTCCTCGCTCGCCTGGACGCCGCCGGCATCGAGGTGGTGGTGAAGCTGGCGAGCACCGACCTCGGCGTCGTCGACGTGTACGCGGTCGGCTGCTCCCGGGACGGGTCGGAGGCGGTACCGGTGATGGCCACCGCCTGTGGGGAGGCCGCGCACCCGGACCGCGACACCGCCGTCCGCAAGGCGCTGCACGAGTTCGCGTCCGCGCGCAGCCGCAAGGCGTTCATGCACGGCCCGTACGAGGCCGTCCTGCCGGCGACGCCGCCCGGCTACCTCGAGCACTGGCGCACCGGGCACCCGCCCGAGCGGCTGGTCGAGGAGGACCGGGCACTGGAGGCCATGCTCGCCTGGACCCGGATGGGCACCGGCGCGCTGACCGACCTGCTGGGCGACTCGGTGCTGGCCCGCCGGGAGACCGTGCGGCTCACCGACCTGCCCACCTGGAGCGGCTCCCCGGATCACGCGGACCTGCACGGCCGGGTCACCGGCGCGGTGCACGACGCCGGCCACGACGTGCTGGTGGAGCTGCAGCCCTCGGTCGGCGAGGCGGTCGCGGCGAAGGTGCTGGTGACCGGCCTGGAGGTGGAGACGATGTCGTACGGACGGATCGGCGAGCGCGGCGTCCGCCGGCTGCTCGACCGGGGCGACCCGCTGGTGGCGGTCGGGGCCGACCCGGGCGGCTGGGCGCGGGTGCACCTGACCGCCGAGGGGCAGGAGCGGCTGGGCGGGCCGGCCTGGTTCGACCGCGCCGGCGCGGACCGGCGGGTCGGTGCGCTGTACCCGCTGTACCGGGAGCCCGGCCGCCACGTGGTGGCGGAGGTGCTGGCCCGATGAGTCTCCGGTACGCGTACAACACCAACGGCCTGACCTCGCACCGGCTGGACGACGCCCTCGCCTTCCTCGCCGACTGCGGCTACGCCGGGGTCGCGCTGACCCTCGACGTCGTCCACCTCGACCCGTTCGCCGACGACGCGTTCGCCCGCGCCGAGCAGGTCCGCGCCCGCTGCGACTCCCTCGGCCTGGGCGTCGTCGTGGAGACCGGCGCCCGCTTCCTGCTCGACCCGCGGGTCAAGCACGAGCCGACGCTGGTCACGGCCTCCGCCGAGGGCCGGGCCCGCCGGCTGGCCTACCTGCGGCTGGCCTGCGACCTGGCCGGGGCGCTCGGCGCCGAGGCGGTCAGCTTCTGGGCCGGCGTGCCGCGCGAGGGCGTCGACCGCGGGCAGGCCTGGGCGTGGCTGGCCGACGGCGTCCGGGCGCTGGTCGACAGCCACGGCGGCCGCGGCTACGCCCTCGCCGTCGAGCCCGAGCCCGGGATGCTCGTCGAGGACTGCGACGACTGGGCCCGGCTGGCCGCCGAGGCCCCCGGCATCACGCTGGCGTTGGACACCGGGCACTGCGTCGTCTCCGGCGCGTACGAGCCGGCCGACGCGGTGGCCGCGTTCGCGCCGCACCTGGGCACCGTCGCCGTGGAGGGGATGCGGCGAGGGGTGCACGACCACCTGCCGCTGGACGAGGGCGACGTCGACCTGCCCGCCGTGCTCGCGGCGCTGCGGGCGGCGTCGTTCGACCGGCTGGTCACGCTGGAGCTCTCCCGGGACGGGCACCGGGCGCACGAGATGGTGCCGCGGGCGATGGCGACCCTGCGCGCGGCGGAGACGGTCGGGTCGGTGCAGGAGAGGGCGAGGCTGTGAGGATCTGCTTCGTCAGCCGCCGCTACTGGCCGGCGGTCAGCGGCATGAGCGTCTACGCGGAGAACCTGCTGCGCGAGCTCGTCGCCCTCGGGCACGAGGTCACGCTGGTCAGCCAGTACCGCGACGACGAGGCCGGCACACGGGTCTACGGCGGCGGCCCGCCCCCGCCGGAGCGCGTGCCCGCCGGCGTCGAGGTCGTGGCGCTGGCCAGCCGCGGCGAGACCGTCGTCCCCGCCGACTGGGAGGGCGACATCGACGAGATCGTCCGGACCGTCGTCGGCCTGCACGAGCAGCGGCCCTTCGACGTGCTGCACGCCCAGTACGGCTACCCGCCGGGCCTCGCGGTGCTCGAGGCCTCGCGCCGCACCGGGCTGCCGAGCGTGGTCAGCATCCAGGGCGGCGACGGGCACTGGGTCGGCACCTGCTGCACCACCCACGCCGAGGCGATGCGCACCGTCGTCGACCGGTCCGGGGCCGTGCTCATCGGCAGCGCCAGCTTCCGCGACGAGGTGGTGGGCAACCTGGGCAGCGACCCGGCGTGCTTCCGGATCGTCCCGGGCGCCACGGACACCGACCGGTTCACGCCGGCCGACCGGCCACCGGGCGCGCTGCAGGACCCGCCGGTGCTGCTGTTCCACGGCCGGGTCGACCGCCGCAAGGGCGTGCTGGACCTGCTCGAGGCCCTGCCCGAGGGCGTCCGGCTGGTCGTCTCCGGCATCGGCCCGGATCTCGACGAGGCGAAGGCCCGCGCCGACGAGCGGACGACCTTCCTGGGCTACGTGCCGCCCAGCGAGGCGCCGGCGGTCTACCGGACGGCGGATGTCTTCGTCAGCCCGACCTACAGCGAGGGGTTCAGCAACACCCTGCTCGAGGCGATGGCGAGCGGCCTGCCCACGGTGAGCACCAACAGCGTCGGCGTCGTCGACTGCCTGCGGCACGAGGAGAACGGGCTGCTGCACGAGCCCGGTGACGTCGCCGGGCTGCGCGAGGCGCTGGACCGGCTGCTCGGGGACGCCGGGCTCCGGGAGCGCCTGGCGACGACGGCGCTGGAGGAGGTGCGCCGGCTCTACTCCTGGCCGGTGCTCGCCCGCTCGATCGACGCCGTCTACACCGAGCTCGCCGGCACCGCACCCGACCTCGGCTGGTCGATGCCGGCCGAGGTGGACCTCTCCTGCCGGTTCCGGTCGGCGGCGCACCTGCTGTGAGGGTGCTGGCGGTGAGTCCCCACCTGGACGACGCCGCGTTCTCCGTCGGCGGCACGCTCGCCACCCTGGCCGCGGCCGGGCACGAGGTCACGGTGGTCACCTGCTTCACCGCGAGCGTGCCCGACCCGGCCGGCTTCGCGCTGGCCTGCCAGCTGGACAAGGGCCTGCCCGCGGACGCCGACTACATGGCGCTGCGCCGGGCCGAGGACGCCGCGGCGATGGCCGTCCTCGGCGTGACTCCGGTGCACCTGGAGCTACCCGAGGCGCCGCACCGGGGGTACGACAGCGCGCCGGACCTGTTCGCCGGGGTGCACGACGGTGACGACGTCCACCTCGACGTCGCGGCGGCGCTGGACCCACTGGCCGCCGACATCTGGCTGGCGCCGCAGGCGCTGGGTGGGCACGTCGACCACCTGCAGGTGCTGCGGGCGGTGGCGGCGCTGGACCGGCCGGTGCTGTGGTGGCGGGACAGCCCGTACGTGCTGCGCGACCCGGCCGCCGTCCCCGGGCCCGACCTGCCCGCCGGCCTGGCCGAGGTGCGGCTGCCCCAGGACCTGGACCGGCGAGCCGATGCCTGCGCCTGCTACGCCACGCAGCTCGGGTTCCAGTTCGGCGGGCCGGAGCGGATGCGGACGGCGCTGGCCGGGCTCCCCGAGGTCCTGCTCGCCGACGCGCGCGCCCGGGAGGTCGCCGGCGCGGCCGTGCACTGAGCGGGGTCCTGCGCCGGCTCGCCGCCCCGCACCTGCCGCACGGGGGGCGCCCACGGGGCGGCATCGACCGGGACGCCCCCGGGACGGCATGATCAGCGCGCCCCCCGCTGATCTCCGAGAGGGAGAGCGTGTCCTCATCCCCGCCCCCGGTGCGGTGGACGGCCCACGGAGCGCTCGACGGCAGGGTCGCCGTCGTCACCGGCGCCAGCAGCGGCATCGGTGCCGCGACGGCGCGGTCGCTCGTGGCCGCCGGCTGCCGTGTCGTCCTCCTGGGCCGCCGCGCCGACCGCATGGCCGCCGTCGCCGAGTCCACCGCCGACCCCACCCGCACGCTCGTCGTCGCCACCGACGTCTCCGACGGGCTCGACCTCGCCGACGCCCTCGACGCCCTGCACGACCGCTTCGGCCCGGCCGACCTGGTGGTCGCCGGGGCCGGGGTGCTCACCGGCGCGCCGTTCGAGGACGGCGTCCCCGCCGAGTGGATCGAGATGATCGACGTCAACCTCGGCGGCATCCTGCGTACCGCACAGACCTTCGCCCGCGACCTGCTCGCCACCGCCGAGGACGGCCGCCCCGCCGACCTGTTCCTCATCGGCGCGCTCGCCGGGCAGGTGCGCTTCCCCGGCTACGCCGTCTACTCGGCGGTCGAGGCCGCGGTCGCGCAGCTGGCCCGGACGCTGCGCGCCGAGTACGGCCGGCGCGGGGTGCGGGTGCACGTGGTCGCCCCCGGGCTCACCGACACCGACCTCGGCGCCGAGATCTCCCACGACGGCACGGCGCGCGGCTGGGCCGAGCACCGCGAGGTGATCGTGCCGATGGACCCCGACGACGTCGCCCGCACGGTGCTCTTCGGCGCCGGGCTGCCGCCGCGGGTCAACCTCGCCGAGCTGCTCGTGCTGCCCACCCGCCAGGACGTCTACCTGCCCACCCGCCGGGCGGAGGGCGTCCGATGAGGGGTGTCTCCCGCGCGACCGAGAGCCGCCCGACGCTGATCGGGCGGCTGGCCCGGCTCGCCGACTCCGACGCCGCCGCCGCCGGCTTCCTGCTGGCGGCCACGCTGCTGGCGCTGCTGTGGGCCAACCTGCCCGGCTCCACCTACGAGGACGCCTGGCACACCCCGTTCGCGATCACCTTCGGCGACGCCTCGCTCGAGCTGGACCTGCGGCACTGGGTCAACGACGCGCTGATGGCGGTGTTCTTCTGCCTGATCAGCCTGGAGGTCCGCCGCGACCTGGTGCTCGGCGAGTTCCGCGACACCCGGCGGATGCGCGTCCCGGTGGCCGCCGCGGTGGCCGGGCTGGTCGTGCCGGCCGCGGTCTTCCTGGCGGTGACCGGCCTGACCGGCCAGCCCGACGAGGCCCGCTCCGCCTGGGGCGTGGTCATCTCGACCGACACCGCCTTCGTGCTCGGGCTGCTGGCCGTGGTGGGCCGGTCGGTGCCGGTCAACCTGCGCGTGTTCGTGCTCGCGCTGTCGGTGGTCGACGACGTCGGCGCGCTCGCGGTGATCGCCGTCGCCTACACCGACGACCTGCAGGTCGTGCCGCTCGGGGCCGCCGTCGCCGGGCTGGTGGTCGTCGTCGTGCTGCGGCGGATCGGGGTGTGGCGGGGCAGCGCCTACCTCCTGGTCGCCGTCCCCGTGTGGCTGGGCGTGCTGGCCTCCGGCGTGCACCCGACGCTGGCCGGGGTGGCCATCGGGATGCTGCTGCCGATCTCGCCGCCCAGCGCGGAGGAGGTCGACGCCGCCGAGGCCGCCGCGCGGGACTACGGCCGGACCCCGACGTCGGGTGGAGCGCACCGGGCGGTGCTGAGCCTGACCCGGTCGGTGTCGGTGAACGAGCGCGGGCAGCGGCTGTTCCGTCCGTGGGTGAACGTCGTCGTCGTGCCGGTGTTCGCGCTGGCCAACGCCGGCGTGGTGCTCACCGGGGAGACGCTGGCGGCCGCCGCCACCTCCGGGCTGACGTGGGCGATCGTCGCCGGGCTCGTGCTGGGCAAGCTGGTCGGGGTGACCGCGGGCGCGCTGGCCGCGGTGCGGGCCCGCCTGGGCGGCCTGCCGTCGGGGCTGTTCCCGCGGCACCTGATCGGCGCCGGCGCCATGACGGGGATCGGCTTCACGATCTCGCTGTTCATCGTCGACCTCGCGATCGAGGACCCGGCGCTGGCGGCGCAGGCCCGCATCGGCGTGCTCGCCGCCTCGGGAACCGCCGCAGTCGTGGCGTTGGGCGCGGTGGCCGTCGTCCGGGCCGTCGATCGGTCGCGGCTGCCCGGGCGGCAGCGGCTGGGCCGGCCGGTGCGCGAGGACCGCGACCACGTGCGCGGCACGGTCGGCGCGCCGATGGAGCTGGTCGTGTACGCGTCGTTCGTCTTCACCAACGCCGGCCGCACGGCCGAGGTGGTCGACGAGCTGCGGCGCGACCTCGGGGAGGACCTGGTCTTCGTCTACCGGCACCTGCTCACCGACGACCCGGTCTCCGCCCGGGCCGCCGAGGCCGCGGAGGCCGCCGCCGCACAGGCCCGCTTCTGGCCGATGCACGACGCGCTGGCGGCGCGGGCCGGCCGGCTCGACGACCGGGCGGTCCGCCGCTGCGCCGTCGACGCCGGGCTGAACCTGGCGCGGGTCGACGACGCGGTCGCCGCGGGCACCCACCGGGAGCGGGTGCGCGAGGACCACGCGGACGCGGTCGGCATGGAGCTGGAGGAGCCGCCGCGGTTCTTCGTCAACGGGCAGCTCTACGACGGCCCGCTCGACGTGGGCCCGATGCGTGCGGCGCTGGAGCTGACCGCGGGGCGGGCGCGCAGCCGGGTGCCCGCGCCGGCCCGCGGCCGGGAGGAACCGCCCGAGGACGCGCTGCCGGTCCGCGCGCCGGCCGTGCGGGAGCCGGCGTGACCGCCCCCGGCCCGGTCGCGGACCGCCGCGCCGTGGTCATCGGCCTGCCGCTGCTCGCCGACGCCATCGCCGCCGAGCTCGCCGCCGGCGGCGCTCAGGTGGAGACGATCCCCCCGGGACACGACGTGCTGGCCGCGGCCGACGGTGTGCGCGAGCGGCTGGGCAGCGTGGACCTGGTGGTGGCCGCGCTGGGCGGCGTCGGCGGCGGCCCGTTCGGGCTCTCGCCGGCCGAGCGGTGGGCCGAGATGGTCGAGCAGAGCGCCGGTGAGGCGGTGCGCGCGGCGCGGGCGTTCCTCGACGACCTGCTGACCGCGGCCGCCAACGCCCACCGGGCCGATCTCGTGCTGGTCGGGTCCGCGGCGGCGTCGGAGCTGGTGCCCGCCTTCGCCGTGCACGCGGCGACGGCCGCCGGAGCCGCCCAGCTCGCCCGCACCCTGCGGCTGGAGCTCGGCGGGACGCTGGTGCGGGTGCGGCACATCGCGGTCGGCTGGGTCTCGCCACGCGCCGCGGCCGACGGCGGGGACGCGCTCACGCCCGAGGACGTCGCGCAGACGGTGCTGTTCACGGTGAGCATGCCCGCCACGACCAACGTGGCCGAGGTGTCGCTGCTGCCCACCGCCAACGGCTGAGGCGCGCCGGCGCCGCGCCCCGGGGGACGCGGCGCCGGACGGCGTCAGTCCGGCTCGACGACGCCCGCCACCGCCGGGACCGCCGGCCCGGTGGTGAGGACGACGGTCGCCCGGCCGGCCTCCACCGCCTGCAGCGTGCGCAACTGCAGCAGCGCCGGCTGCTCGGCGACCATCCGGGCGGCGTTGGCCATCGCCCGCGTGGCCGCGACCTCCGCCCGGGCGCGCTCCAGCGCCGCCTGCCCCTGGGCGCGTGCGGTGGCGACCTCGGCGGCGGCGTGCCGCAGCTCGGCGGGGAGCATGACGTCGCGCAGCCAGACCCGCTCCAGCTCGACGCCGACGGCCTCCGGGGCGCTGCCCACCCGCTCGCGGACGTCGTCGGCGAGCGCCGCCCGCGCGGCGAGCAGCTCCTCGAGCGTGCGTGCGGCCACGGCCTCGCGCAGCGCCACCTGGACGGTCGCGTAGACGAGCGCGTCGGCGTCCTCGACGGACTCGTGCCACCGCCGCGGGTCCGCCGTCCGGCACATGACGGTCAGGCTGAGCCGGACCGACAGCCCGTCGGCGGTGAGGACCTCCTGGCCGGGCACGACGAGCAGCCGCGGGCGCACGGTGACGCGGACGAAGCGCCGCCTCCGGCGCGACCGCCGGTGCCGCCCGGCGCCCAGCTCCTCGGCGAGCCGGCCGTCCCGGTACACCAGGACCCGCTCCCACTCCTGCACGACGACCCTCACGTCCCCTGCCTCCTCTCGTCCGCTCGACCGCGCCCGCACGCGACCGCCCGGCGCCCGGCCGGGTCCCCGGCGGGGAGCGCACGCAGCGCTGCAGACCGCCGGGGACCGGGATGACCGGGCGCCGGACGGCGTCGGGAGTCGAACCCGGTGCGTCCTGAGCGCAGTGCCCCACAGGCGTCCGCCGCCGACGCGCAGGACCTGCGGCGGCGATGCCGCCCGGCTGCTGACCACGGACCGCGGGAGCATGCCACGGCCGCCCCCGCCGGCGCCGCTGCTTTTCCGGCCGCTCGCCGACCCGAGCCGCCGTCAGTAGAGCGTCGCGTTGCTCTTCTCGGTGAGGTCGTCGAACAGTTCCTCGACGTCGGGGCGCGCGAGCGCCTCGGCGTAGATGCGGCCGAACGAGATGCGGGTCGGGTCGTCCCAGGTCTCGGGCTGCCACAGCCCCGCCCGCTTGGCGGAGCGGACGCAGTGGAACGCGGCGCGGTCGATCTCCACACGGATCGCCAGCCTGGCCGGGCGCCCGCCGGCGGACAGCCGGTCGCAGACGTCGGCGTCGTCGATCAGCGTCGCCCGGCCCGAGATGCGCAGCACCTCGTGGGTGGCCGGCCGGATCGCCAGGATCCCCACCCGCGCGTCGGCGAGGACGTTGGCCAGACTGAGCGCGAAGTGGTTGCCCTTCCGCTCCGGGATCAGCAGCGTCCGGTCGTCGACGACCTCCACGAACCCGGGGTGGTCGCCCTTCGGGCTCAGCTCGACACCCCAGCTGCCCACGGTCGCGAGCACCAGGAAGGGGCTGCGCTGCAGGAACGCCACGCCCTGGTCGCAGAGCCGGTCGCGGATCTTGGCGAAGGCCGTCGGGCTGGGCTCCGGGACGATCGCCCGCAGCTGCTCGATGGTGGTGATCTGCCCCATGGCACGTCCTCGGAGATCGGCGGCCTGGTCGTTCGCTCATGCAACCACCGCGACGGTCACGGCACCAGCTCCCCGGCGGGCAGGAGCTCAGACCGCCCGGCCTCCCGCGGGCGCAGCCGCTCGGCGAGGTGCTGTCCGGTGAGCGTGCCGGACTCCGCGAGCGCGGACGGCCGGCCCTCGAACACGACCCGGCCGCCGTCGTGCCCGGCGCCGGGGCCGAGATCGACCACCCAGTCGGCCTCGGCGACGACGTCCAGGTCGTGCTCGACCACGACCACCGTGCGGCCGCCGTCGACCAGCCGGTGCATCAGCCCGATCAGCCGGTCGACGTCGTCCATGTGCAGGCCGGTGGTCGGCTCGTCGAGTACGTAGACCGCGGCCTCGCCGGTCATCTCCACGGCCAGCTTCAACCGCTGCCGCTCGCCGCCGGACAGCGTCGACAGCGGCTGGCCGAGCGTCACGTAGGGCAGCCCGACGTCGACCAGCGCGTCGAGCACCGGCCGCACCTGGTTCTCGGTGAGGAAGTCCCGCGCCTCGAGCACGGTCATGCCGAGCACCTGGCTGATGTCGCGGCCGCGCAGCGTGTAGCGGAGCACCTCGTCGGTGAAGCGGCGCCCCTCGCAGGCCTCGCAGACCGTGGCCACGGTGTCCATGTGCGCGAGGTCGGTGTAGATCAGCCCCAGCCCCTTGCACTGCGGGCAGGCGCCCTCGGAGTTGGCGCTGAACATCGCGGGCTTGACCCCGTTGGCCTTGGCGAACGCCTTGCGGACCGGCTCGAGGATGCCGGTCCACGTGGCGGTGTTGGACCGGCTGGAGCCGCGGGTCAGCTTCTGGTCGACGACGACGACGTCCGGGTGCTGCCGCGGCAGCACACCGAGCACCAGCGAGCTCTTCCCCGAGCCCGCGACCCCCGTGACGACGGTGAGCACGCCGGTCGGGATCTCCACCGTGACGTCGGCGAGGTTGTGCAGCCGGGCGTGCTCGATCCGCAGGGCCCCCGTCGGCGTGCGCGGTTCCCGGGCCGACCGCCGCGGCCGGTCGAGGTGCCGGCCGGTGAGCGTGCCGGAGCGGCGCAGCCCCTCGACCGTGCCCTCGAAGACGACCTGCCCGCCCGCGGTGCCCGAGCCGGGGCCGACGTCGATCACGTGGTCGGCGACCAGGATCGTCTCCGGCTCGTGCTCGACGACCAGCACTGTGTTGCCCTTGTCCCGCAGCCGCAGCAGCAGCGCGTTGAGCCGCTGCACGTCGTGGGCGTGCAGGCCGACCGTCGGCTCGTCGAAGACGTAGGTGATGTCGGTCAGCGCCGAGCCCAGGTGGCGCACCATCCGCACCCGCTGCGCCTCCCCGCCCGACAGCGTCGAGGTGGACCGGTCCAGGGAGAGGTACCCCAGCCCGATGTGCACGAGGTCGCCGAGCAGGGCGGCCAGCGCGTCGAGCACCCCCTTCACCGGTGGCAGGTCCAGGCTCCGGACGAAGGCCAGCAGGTCGTCGACCTGCATCGCGGCGCAGTCGGCGATCGAGACGCCGTCGATGCGGCTGTTCCGCGGGCCCTCGGCCAGCCGGGTGCCGCCGCAGGCCGCGCACGGGCCGGAGGTCGTCGTCCGCTCGACCGCGGTGCGGATGTGCGGCTGGAGCTCGGCGGGCTCCTTGGTGAGGAACGACCTGGTCATCCGGACGAGCAGACCCTGGTAGGTCAGGTTCATCTTCCCGTAGTTGAGCTTGACCTCGTCGCCGTACAGCAGCTGCTGCCACTCCTCGTCGGTGTAGTCGCGCAGCGGCTTGTGCACGTCGAAGAAGCCGGACTCGGCGATGATCGTCCAGGGCCAGGAGCCCTTCCCGTGGCCGGGGAAGCGGATCGGGTCCTCGTCGAGGCTCCTCGTCCTGTCGAACAGCTCGTCGAGGTCCCACTGCGCCGAGCGGCCCAGTCCCTCGCACTCCGGGCACATGCCGGCGGGGTCGTTGAACGACAGCGCCGAGGCCGGGAACACCCGCGGCTCGCCGGCGCGCGAGTACAGGATCCGCAACAGGGCGGCCGCGTCGGTCGCCGTCCCCACCGTGGACCGGGCGTTGGCGCCCATCCGGCCCTGGTCGACGACGATGGCCGCCGACAGGTTCTGCACCGAGTCGACGTCGGGGCGGCCGTAGTGCGGCAGGAAGTTCTGCACGAACGCGGAGTACGTCTCGTTGATCAGCCGCTGCGACTCGGCCGCGACGGTGTCGAAGACCAGCGACGACTTCCCCGACCCCGACACCCCCGTGACCACGGTCAGCTGCCGCTTGGGGATGTCGACCGAGACGTCGCGCAGGTTGTTCTCCCGCGCGCCGCGCACCTCGATGGCCCCGAAGACCGACTCCTCCGTCACGTGCTCCTCCTGCTGCCGGCTGGATACGAGTGAGACCCGCACGGGGTCCGGAAGTGAGCGGGTCACCGCGACAGGCCCTGCCAGCGGCGGACGGCCAGCGTCGCGAACACCACCGACAGGACGACGGGCCAGACGACGGCGAGCAGGGTCGCGTGCTCCGTCGCCCACCCGCCGCCGGCGCCTACCGGGTCGCCGAAGAGCTCGCGGACGGCGGTCACCGTCGCCGCCAGCGGGTTCCACTCGGCGACGGTGGCGAGCCAGCCGGGCATGGTCGACGTCGCGACGAACGCGTTCGACAGGAACGCGAACGGCCACACCAGGATCTGCACCGCGGCGACCGAGGCCGGGTCCTTGACGAGCAGCCCGAGCCAGATGCCGAGCCACAGGAAGGCCAGCCGCAGCAGGAGCAGCAACCCGAAGGCGACGACGGCGGGGCCGGCCTCGTCCGGGCGCCAGCCGACCAGGACCCCGGCCAGAGCCAGCACCGCCAGCCCCACGGCGGACAGGGCGAGGTCGGCCAGGCACCGCCCGGCGACCACCGCCGACGGCGCCATCGGCATGGAGCGGAAGCGGTCGGTGATCCCCCGGCCGACGTCGGTGACGACGGCGGTCATGGTCGCCTCGAGGCCGAAGACGACGGCCAGCCCGAGCACGCCCGGGACGAGGAAGTCGCGATAGCTGCCACCGCCCGGCACGGCCATGCCACCGCCGAGCAGGTACAGGAACATCACCAGCATGAGGACGGGGAACAGCAGCCCGACCAGCAGGGCGCCGGGCTGCCGCCGCCAGTGGGCGACGTCCCGGGCCGCGACGGCGAACGCGTCGGCGACCGCCCACCGCAGCCGGTCGGTCCACCCCTCCGCCGCGGGGAGGTCGCGCGCCGCGGTGGTCGCCGGCGTCGTCGGGGTCGCGGTGGTCGGAGCGGTCATGCCGGCACCTCCGTGCGCTGCTCGTCGCGTCCGGTGATCCGCAGGTAGGCCTCGTCGAGGGTGGCGGGGCGGAGCAGGACGTCGTCGACGGCGATGCCGGCGTCGTCCAGCGCCCGGACCACGTCGCCGACCACGCCGGGACGGCGTGCCACGGCCACCGTCACCCGCGTCCCCCGGCCGGGAGGCGGCGCCCCGGGCGACGCGCCCGCGACCCTCTCCGCCAGATCGGCGGCCTCGGCGGCGCGCGCCGGGTCGTCCACCACCAGCTCCAGCCGGTCGCCGCCGACCGCCGCGGTCAGCTCCCGCGGGGTGCCGCGCGCCACCACCCGGCCGCCGTCGAGCACGCAGACGTCGTCGGCGAGCTGCTCGGCCTCGTCCAGGTACTGCGTGGTGAGCAGGACGGTGGTCCCGCCGCGCACGAGCCCCAGGACGGCGTCCCACACGTCCCGCCGCCCGGCCGGGTCCAGCCCCGTGGTCGGCTCGTCGAGGAAGAGCACCTGCGGCGCGAGGACGAGCCCGGCCGCGATGTCGAGCCGGCGCCGCATCCCGCCGGAGAACTGCCGCGCCGGCTTGCCGCCCGTGTCGCCGAGGCCGACCAGCTCGAGCAGCTCGTCGGCGCGGCGCCGGGCCGCGCGGCGGCCGAGGTGGTGCAGCCGGGCGAACAGCACGAGGTTCTCCCGCGCCCCGAGCACGTCGTCGACCGCGGGCTGCTGGCCGACCAGCCCGATCCGCCGGCGGACCTCCCGTGGGTGCGCGGCGACGTCCACCCCCGCCACCTCCACGCGGCCGCCGTCGGGGCGGACGAGCGTGGTGAGCACCCGCACCGTCGTCGTCTTGCCCGCGCCGTTGGGTCCGAGCAGGGCGCACACCGAACCGCCCGCGACCTCGAGGTCCACGCCGTCGAGCACGACCTGGGCGCCGTACCGCTTCACCAGCCCCCGCACCTGCACCGCTGTCCCCATCGAGCCACCTCCGTACGCCGTACGATGTTGCCGAGGGCCGACAACGTACGCTGTACGGAGATGATTCCGCAAGGACGCCGGAGCGGATGGGAGAGGCTGGTGCCATGGCGACCGAGTCCAGCGGCGGCGGGGACCCCGCCCGCACGATGGCCCTGCTCTGGCGACCTCCGGGGGGACCGGGGCCGCGACCCGGACCGCGCGCGGGGCTCGACGTCGACCGCATCGTCACGGCCGCGATCGAGCTCGCCGACCGCGAGGGGCTCGGCGCCGTCACCATGCGCCGGCTGGCGACCGAGCTCGGCGTCGGCGCCATGACGCTGTACACGCACGTGCCGGGCAAGGGCGAGCTGGTCGACCTGATGTACGACGCCGTCCTCGGCGAGGTCTACCCGACGCCGCCGGCCGGGGACTGGCGGGCCCGCCTCACCACGGTGGCGCGCGAGAACTGGGACCTGTTCGTCCGCCACCCGTGGGCGGCGAACGTGGGCACCGGCCGGCCGGTCCTCGGTCCCAACCTCATGCGCAAGTACGACCTGGAGCTCGCCGCCGTCGACGGGCTGGGCCTGTCCGAGGTCGACATGGAACTGGTGATCGTCCTCGTCGGCGCCTTCGTCCGCGGCAGCGTGGCCGGCCTGCACGACCAGGCCGCCGCCGAGCGCACCAGCGGGCTCACCGACGAGCAGTGGTGGGCTGTGACCGAGCCGCACATCGAGAAGGTCTTCGACCCCGAGCGCTTCCCCATCGCGGCGCGGGTGGGCCCCGTCTCGGGCCCGGAGCTGGGCGCGGGCGACCAGGCGCGGTCGTTCGAGTTCGGCCTCGCCCGCGTGCTGGACGGGATCGCGGTGATGATCGCCCGCTGACGAGGCGGCTCCCGCGCGCGGGAGTCCCCGCCACGGCGGCGTCCGTTTCCCGCCAGTGACCGTCGTCCCGGGCTGGCAGGCTGGGTCCCATGACGGCCTCCCTGGAGCACGAGCGCTGCTACCGCGCGGTGGCCAGCCGGGACGCCCGCTTCGACGGGTGGTTCTTCACCGCGGTCCGGACGACGGGCATCTACTGCCGCCCCTCCTGCCCGGCGCGCACCCCGCTGGCGGTCAACGTCTCCTTCTTCGCCACCGCCGCGGGGGCGCAGGCCGCCGGCTACCGGGCCTGCCGCCGCTGCCGCCCCGACGCGGTGCCCGGCTCGCCGGAGTGGGACGCCCGCGCCGACGTCGTCGCCCGCGCGATGCGGCTCATCGCCGACGGCGAGGTGGAGCGCTCCGGCGTCCCCGGGCTGGCCGCCCGGCTGGGCTACTCCGAGCGGCAGCTGCACCGCCACCTGGTCGGCGAGCTCGGCGTCGGGGCCCTCGCCCTGGCCCGGGCCCAGCGGGCCCAGACCGCCCGCGTCCTCCTGGAGACGACGGCGATCCCGGTCGCCGACGTCGCCTTCGCCGCGGGCTTCGCGAGCATCCGTCAGTTCAACGACACGATCCGCGAGGTCTTCGCCACCACCCCGAGCGACCTGCGCCGGCGCCGCCCCGGCGCCGAGGCGGGCGCCCCGGGCGAGCTGACCGTGCGACTGGCCGCCCGCCCGCCGTTCGACGCGGCCGAGGTGCTGCTCTTCCTCGGCGCGCACGCCGTGCCGGGCCTGGAGGAGTGGGACGGGACGACGTTCTCCCGCGTGCTCGACCTCCCGCACGGCCCCGCGGTGGTGCACCTCTCCCCCGCGGCCGGCTCCGCCGTCACCGCCCGGCTCCGGCTGGCGCAGCTGCGGGACCTCGGCGCCGCCGTCGCCCGCTGCCGGCGGCTGCTGGACCTCGACGCCGACCCCTCCGCCGTGGACGACGTGCTCGGCGCCGACCCGGCCCTCGCGCCGCTGGTGTCCGCTGCGCCCGGCCGGCGCGTGCCCGCCTCCCCCGACGCCGCGGAGTGCGCCGTCCGCGCCGTCCTCGGCCAGCAGGTCTCCGTGGCCGGCGCGCGCACGCTGACCGCCCGGCTGCTGCCCCTGGCCGGCACGCCGCTGCCCGAGCCGGTCGGCACGCTCACCCATGCCTTCCCGCGGCCCGAGGCCCTCGCCGACGCCGACCTGTCCGCGGTCTGCCTGACCGGGGCGCGCCGGCGGACGGTGACCGCACTGGCCGCCGCCCTCGCCGGTGGGGACGTCGTCCTCGACCCGGGCGCCGACCGCGAGGAGGCGGCCCGGTCGCTGCTCGCCGTCCCCGGCATCGGCCCGTGGACGGCGGCGCTCGTGGGGCTGCGCGGTCTGGCCGACCCCGACGTCTGGCTGCCCGGCGACCTCGCCCTGCGCCGCTCGCTGGCCTCGCTGGGGAGCTCCGACGCCGACGCCGCCACCCGCTGGCGGCCCTGGCGCTCCTACGCCGTGCTGCACCTGTGGGCGCTGGCCGTGCCGTCCCTGTTCACCCGCCCCCTGCCGGACACCCTCCCCGACCTCACAGTTCGGAGCGCCTCGTGACCACCTCGACCCCCGCCGGCCCCGCCCGGTACGCCACCGTGCCCACCCCGACCGGCCCCTTCACCGTCGTCGTCACCGAGGGGGCCGACGGAGCCGACGTCGTGCTGGCCGGCGGCTGGACCGACGAACTCGGGGAACTGCTCCCCGTCATCCACCGCTCGCTGCGCCCGGAGGCGGTGGCCCCCGCCCCGCGGCTGCCCGTGCTCGGCGTGGTGGAGGCCTTCCACGCCGGGGAGGTCGGGGTGATCGACGACGTCGTGGTGCAGCAGCGGTCCGGGCCGTTCCTGACCGAGGCGTGGGAGGTCCTGCGCACGGTGCCGGCCGGCCGGCCGGACACCTACGCCGCCTTCGCCGCCCGGTGCGGCCGGCCCGCCGCCGTCCGGGCCGCCGCCAACGCGTGCGCCCGCAACGCCGCCGCCCTGTTCGTGCCCTGCCACCGGGTGCTCGGCTCCGACGGCGGCATGGGCGGCTTCCGCTGGGGGACCGACGTCAAGCGCTGGCTGCTCGCCCACGAGGCGCAGCACTCGAAGGACCCCCGTGCCCCCCACACCTCGCGAGCTCGGCGCGGGCCCCTGCACGGGGGCCGCCCACAGAGAGCCTCCGAGGTTCTGTCGGTGGGGTGATGCACCCTGCCGGACGTGGACGCCGCCTCCCTCCTGCTCGGCCTGCTGCTGGGCGCGCTGCTGGCCACCGCGGTCACCCTCGGCGTCGTCGCGCTGCTGGCCCGCCGTCGGCCCGACGACGTCGGGCTCGAGCCGGTGCACGAGTCGCTGGACCACCTGCACCGGCTGCTGGCGGGCATCGAGCGCGACCGGGCCACCGCGCACGGCGAGCTGCGGGAGCAGATGGGCACGGTCGGCCTCACCTCGGCGCAGCTGAGGCAGGAGACCGCCGCCCTGGTCACCGCGCTGCGCACCCCGCACGTGCGCGGGCGCTGGGGCGAGGTGCAGCTGCGCCGGGTCGTCGAGGTGGCCGGCCTGCTCGAGCACTGCGACTTCGTCGAGCAGCCCTCGGGCACCAACGACGCCGGCGCCGGCGTCCGCCCCGACCTGGTGGTGACCCTCGCCGACGGCCGGCAGGTGGTGGTCGACGCCAAGGTGCCGTTCACCGGCTACATCGACGCGGTCCAGGCGGAGGACGTCGCGGTCCGTGCCGAGCGGGTCGCCGCCCACGCCCGCCAGCTCCGCGCCCACGTCGACGCGCTCTCCGCCCGCCGGTACCCGACCGCATTCCGCCCGGCCGCGCCGTTCACCGTGCTGTTCGTCCCCTCCGACGGCTTCCTCATCACCGCACTGGAGGCCGAGCCCGGCCTCCTGGAGTACGGCTTCGCGCGCGACGTCGTGCTGGCCACGCCCAGCACCCTGCTCGCCCTGCTGCGCACCGTCGCCTACTCGTGGCGACAGGAGCGGCTGGCGCGCGACGCCGACCAGGTGCTCGAGGTCGGCCGCCGGCTGCACGCCCGCCTGACGACGCTGTCGGGCCACCTGACCCGCCTCGGCTCGGCCCTCGGCACCGCGATGGCCCGCTACAACGACACGGTCGGCTCCTACGAGCGGTCGGTGCTGACCGCCGCCCGCCGCTTCGACGATCTCGGCGTCGCCGAGACGGAGGTGCCGACCCCCGAACCGATCGAGGCCACCGTGCGGGCCCTGCGGCCGCCGGTCCCCCGGGAGGACGGCGCCCCGGAGCTCCCCGAGAGCCGGGACGGCACCGGCGGCTGACCGCCGGACGGACGGGTCCGCCCCGGCGCCGGTGTCCCGCCAGGCGCGCCCGTCGCCGTGCGTCACAGGCGCCACACGCCTCGCCGGGAGTCGTTCCTGCCGGGGTGCCAGTTGGGCACAAGTTGCCCACGCGCGTCGGGCGCGCGTTCCACCGAACTCGCGGCTCCCTCGCTACCGTTTGACCTCGACGAAGGGAGCCCCGCCCCGGGCTCCCCGCGAACGGGACGGGAGGTGCGCCATGACCTCGGTGAGGACTGCCGACAACTGGCGCGAGACCGGAGCTCGCTCCGAGCGGGCCGCCGGCGGCCCCGGCGCGCCGCACGGCGGCCGCCCGGCCCGCCCGCCGCTGCCGCCCCTGCCCCCGCTCCCCTCCCACGGACGCTCCGGCACCCCGGGCCAGCGCCCCGCCGGCCCCGGCCGACCGGCTGCCCCGGCGCAGCGCCCCGCCGTCCAGGGTCGCCCGGTCCAGCGCCCCTCCGCGCCCGCCGCCGACCGCGCCGCGCCCCGCGAGCCGTTCGACCACGGCCGCGCGGCCCCCGGCTACCCGCGGCCCTCGGCCGACCTGTCGCCGGAGGCCGGGCGCCGCCGCTCCCGGCCCGAGCTCGACGACGCCGGCCTGCCCGACGCCGGGCACGAGCAGCGCGGCTCACGTCGCCATGCCCAGCCCGAGCTCCCCGAGACCGGCAGCCGGCTGCGCGGCAGCCTCGCCGTCGCCGGTGTCCTCGTCCTGACGCTCGTCGCCGGGTTCGTCGACGGACTGGGCAGCGCCGACCTCGGCATGATCACGCTCGTCGGCCTCGTCGCCGGGACCGCGCTGGCCACGCTGCTGGTGCGCCGCCGCGACATCACCACGACGGTGGTCGCCCCGCCGCTGGTGTACCTCCTGGTCGTCGCCGTGCTGCAGTTCGTGCACCGCGGTCCCGAGGACGGCCTCAAGCAGGTCGTCGCCAAGGTCGCCACCGAGCTCGCGCTCGGCCAGGGCTTCACCGCGATGGCCGCGGCCACCGGCACCGCACTGGTCCTCGCGCTGATCCGCTGGGCCGCCCGCCGCTGATCCGAGGACCCGTCCCCCTCATCCCTCGCAGGCTCGGGACGAGCCTCTGGACAGGGCCGAACGGAGCGCGGGGTCCGTCCGCTACTCCGTGGGGGTCCGCCGCTCACGCAGCTCGTGCGGCAGGGCGAAGACGAGCCGCTCCTCCGCGGCCTTGACCGTCTCCACGTCGCCGAAGCCGCGCTCGGACAGCCAGTCGAGGACCTCGTCGACGAGCACCTCGGGCACCGAGGCGCCGCTGGTCACGCCGACCGTGCCGACGCCCTCGAGCCAGGCCGGGTCGAGCTCGGCGGCGTAGTCGACCAGGTACGAGGCGCGGGCGCCGGCCTCCAGCGCCACCTCGACCAGCCGCACGGAGTTCGACGAGTTGGTCGACCCGACGACGATCACCAGGTCGCAGTCGGGAGCCATCAGCTTGACGGCCTGCTGCCGGTTCTGCGTGGCGTAGCAGATGTCGTCACTCGGCGGGGACTGCAGCGTGGGGAACCGGTCGCGCAGCGCGTCGACCGTGGCCAGCGTCTCGTCGACCGACAACGTCGTCTGCGACAGCCACACGACCTTCTCGGGGTCCCGGACCTGCACGTTGGCGACGTCGTCGGCACCGTCGACGAGCTGGATGTGGGCCGGGGCCTCCCCGGAGGTGCCCTCGACCTCCTCGTGCCCGCGGTGGCCGATCAGCAGGATGTCGAAGTCGTCCTTGGCGAACCGCTTGGCCTCCGAGTGCACCTTGGTCACCAGCGGGCAGGTCGCGTCGATGGTGCGCAGCGAGCGCTGCGCCGCCTCCTGGTGCACCAGCGGGGACACCCCGTGCGCGCTGAAGACGACGACCGAGCCCTCGGGCACCTCGTCGGTCTCCTCGACGAACACCGCCCCGCGCCGCTCGAGCGTCGCGACCACGTGCTTGTTGTGGACGATCTGCTTGCGGACGTAGACGGGGGCGCCGTGGATCTCCAGGGCCCGCTCGACGGCCACCACCGCACGGTCGACGCCGGCGCAGTAGCCCCGGGGGTCCGCGAGCAGGACGCGTCCGCGCTGATCAGCCATGACCTCATGGTAGAGACCGGACCCGGCTACCCCCCGCCACTCGCGCCCTCTCCGGCGGGACCCCGCAGGCGGGCCGGGTGCGAGGTGACGGAACTCATGCCCCGACCGGGTACAACGGCGGAGGTCAGGCTGCCGGACCCGCCCGACTGCGGCACGCTTGCAGCATGTCGCGTCAGATCCCCGAGCCCATCCGCGCGTACGTCGGTCTCGCCGCCACCGTCCTCGACGAGGCGCGCAAGCTGCCCGAGACGCTGCCCGGACTCCCCGTGCGTGTCATCGGCCTGGCGATGCAGACCGCGCTCAAGGTCCAGCAGCAGTGGGCGGGGCTGGTGGCCCGCGGCGACGAGGCCCTGACCGGGATCCGTGGTGAGGCCGAGCCGGGCCTGGCCACCTTCGACGACGACGTCGACCTGGACGCCCCGTCCGCGCGGGACTCCGCCCGCGCCTCGGCCTTCGACCGCGCGACCCTCGACGACGCCGACGTGGCCGTCGAGGACACCGCCGCGGCGCTCGACGAGACCGATGCGGTCGTCGCCGACGCCGGCGGCCCACTGATCGACGACGAGGTCTCCGGCCTGGCCGCCGTGTCGGACCCCGACGAGGTCGTCGAGACGCTGCAGGACATCACCGACCAGGTGGCGGCGCTCGACGAGGCGGCAGCGCTCGACGAGGCGGCCGCCCCGGGCGACGCCGAGGCCGTGCTCACCCCCGAGGACGCCCTGGAGACCGCCCTGCTGGAGACCGACGGCGTGCCCGCCGTCCCGGCCGACCCCGGCGGCTCCCCGTTCGGCGAGGTCGACGGCGTCCCGGACGTCGGCGCACCCGACACCGACACCGCCAGCGACACCGACACCGCCACCGACACCGCTGCTGACACCGCCGTCGAGGACGACACGACCGGCGTCGAGATCACCGAGGTCGACGTCCTGACCCCCGACGGTGAGATCGAGACCGTCGAGGCCACCATCACCGACGAGGCGATCGCCGCCCCGGAGAGCCTCGCCGACCTCGACCCCGCCGACCCCGGCGCCGCTCCGGTGACCGAGGCCGACGCGGACGGCGCGGCGCAGGGCACCGCGGATCTCGGCACGGCCGGCGACACCGACGCGAGCACCGACACGGACAGCGCCGCCGGGCAGGGGACCACCGACGACGCGACCACCGCCGTCGACGAGGGCGGCACCCCCGTCGGCGCCGCGACCGGTGGGAGCACCGACGCCGGCGAGACCGACACCGCCGAGGAGGACTCGGCCGGCGAGACCGACACCGCCGAGGAGGACTCGGCGGGCGCCGAGGACGCAGCCGGCAGCGAGGGTGCGGCCGGCTCGCCGGCTCCCCGGAGCGCCCCCGTCGCCGGGTACGACGACTGGACCGTCGCCCAGCTCCGCGGCCGGCTGCGCGGCTACCAGCTCAGCACCGTCTCGGACCTGGTCGCCTACGAGGAGTCCACCCGCGCCCGCGAGCCCTTCGTGCGGATGCTGCGCAACCGCCTGGAGAAGCTGGAGCGGCAGGCCGTCGAGTCGAGCCCGCTGGCGCCGCGCGGCATGTGAGCGAGGGCCCCGCTGCCGACCGCGGGGGCCCCGGAGCGGCGTCGGAGGTGCGTGGCACGCTCGGGCCATGACCAGCCCGTCGTCGCCCGAGGCGCCGTGGCCGGTCCGCACGGTGGCCCGCAAGGTCGCCGAGTGGATCGGCCGGCTCGGTGAGGTGTGGGTCGAGGGGCAGGTCGCCCAGCTCTCCCGCCGGGGCGCGGGCACCGTGTTCCTGACCCTGCGCGACGCGGCCGCCGACCTGTCGGTGCCGGTGACGTGCGCCCGCGACGTCGCCGACCGGCCCGGCCTGGAGCTGACCGAGGGCGCCCGGGTGATCGTCCGGGCACGTCCCGACTACTACATCGCCCGCGGTTCCTTCTCGCTGCGGGCGACCGAGATCCGCGCCGTCGGACTCGGTGAGCTCCTGGCCCGCATCGAGCGGATCCGCCGGCTGCTGACCGCCGAGGGGCTGTTCGACGCGGCCCGCAAGCGCCCGCTGCCGTTCGCGCCGGCCGTCGTCGGGCTGGTCACGGGCAAGGACAGCGCCGCCGAGCGAGACGTGCTCGTCACCGCCCGGCGCCGCTGGCCCGCCGTCCGCTTCGCCGTCCAGCACTCCCTCGTGCAGGGCCCCATGGCCGCCGGCTCGGTGATCGAGGGCCTCCAGCGGCTCGACCGCGACCCCGCCGTCGAGGTCATCGTGATCGCCCGCGGCGGCGGGTCCGTGGAGGACCTGCTGCCGTTCTCCGACGAGGGTCTGGTCCGCGCGATCGCCGCCTGCCGCACCCCCGTCGTGACCGCCGTCGGGCACGAGACGGACACGACGCTGGTCGACCACGCCGCCGACGTCCGCGCCGCCACCCCGACCGACGCCGCGCACCGGGTCGTGCCCGAGATCGGTGAGCAGAGCCGCCTGGTCGCGACCCTGCGAGCCCGCGCCCGGCACGTGCTGTCCGGCCGGCTCGAGCAGCAGGAGCGGTGGCTGGAGGGCGTGCGCAGCCGGCCGGTGCTCGCCGCCCCAGAGCGGATGCTGCACGGCCGGGCGGACGACGTCGCAGCGCTGCGCGGCCGGGCGCTGCGCACGCTCACCCACCGCGTCGAGGGCGCCGAGCGCGACCTCGAGCACGCCCGTGCCCGGGTGGCCGCCCTCTCGCCCGCGGCCACCCTCGAGCGCGGCTACGCCGTGGTGCAGCGCGCCGACGGCGCCCTCGTCCGCGACCCCGCCGAGGTGGGCGACGACGAGCGGCTGACCGTGCGGGTGGCCGGCGGGCGACTGCCCGTCCGGGTCGCCAGGGAGGATGTGCAGCCGTGAGCACCCCTGCCGACGACGCCCGGCCGACCACCACCTACGAGCAGGCGCGCGAGGAGCTGGCCGAGGTGGTGCGGCGGCTGGAGGCCGGCGGGCTCACCCTCGAGGAGTCGCTGGGCCTCTGGGAGCGCGGCGAGCAGCTCGCCGAGCTCTGCCAGCACTGGCTGGACCGGGCCCGGGAGCGGCTCGCCGCCGCAGCGCCCGCCGACGAGCAGCGGTAGTCAGGCCGCCGCGCCCTCGACGCCGCCGGTGAACGCGGCGGGGTCCAGCGCCGCGAGCAGCTGGGCGGCGCGCTCCCGCAGCAGCCCGGAGGCCACCGGGTCCAGGACGCTGGGCCCGTCGCGCAGGCACCGCTCGAGCAGCGCCAGCACGTCCGCGCCCAGCGGCTCGGGCACCGGTCGCCGGGCGGGGATCCGGGTGACCATGCCGCAGGGGCACGATCCGCCCGTCTGGGGCGCACGGTGGTCGCCGCCGCGGCACACGCCGTATCCGTTCACGCCGGTCTCCTCACTGAGACGGTGGCCCCGGGCGATGTGCCCGTGGACCGGGGCGATGAGAGTCCCGCTGGCCCCACCCGTCACACGGCGCGGCGCACCGTAGCGTCACCAAGTCGTGACGTGACACACACCGGGTCAGTCGACTACGGGGCGGACGGCCCCCGCGACGGTCTCCAGCTCCTCCTCACCGGCGTCGCCCGTCACCAGCACGGTCACCCCGTCGGCCTGCCGGTACAGGACCGTCTCCCCGTTCTGCGCGGTCGCCCGGGTCCACTCCCGGCCGCCGATGTCGATGGCCCCGTCGGACTCGGCGTCGGCCAGCACGTCGTCGACGGCGGCGGCCTCCGGGTCGTCGCTGGTCGCGAAGCGCACGTAGCTCTCCGACGGGCTGGAGTAGTCGATACCGAGGGTGACCGCCTCCCCCGGCGCGGCCTCGACGTCGGTGTCGGTGGCGCGGTAGCCCTCCGGCAGGTCGGCGGGGGCCTCCAGCTCGTACGAGGCGGTGCCCGCGGCCGAGCGGATGCTGCCCGTCGGGTCGATCTCCCGCACCGGGTCGACGTCGCCGCGCACGAAGGCCAGCCACCCGACGACGGCCAGGCAGAGGACCACCAGGGGCGCCAGCGACCGGAGCATGTTGACCGCGGTCATGCGGTTCGCCCGCTCCACCGCCGACGGAGGAGGGGGCAGCTCCTCGGGGGCGAGCTGCTGGTGCTGGTCCGGAGGGCCCGCTGCGGTCATACCCCTAGGATCGCAGCACAGCTGCCCCGCTCCGCCGCCGTCGTCGCCGACCGCGCGTCCGAGCCCCCTTGCTAGCCCGCGAGGGGCCCCGGACGGGGTTCTCACTCTGGAGGTCCTGTGTCCCTGCCGCTCCCCGATGGCCAGCCGCACCCGACCAGCCGCGCGAGCACCTTCCTCGCCGACCGCCCGGCGCCGGACCGGAACCTGGCCCTGGAGCTGGTGCGCGTGACCGAGGCGGGGGCCATGGCCGCCGGGCGCTGGGTCGGGCGCGGCGACAAGAACGGTGGGGACGGCGCCGCGGTGGACGCGATGCGCGCGCTCATCGGCACGGTGAGCATGCGCGGCGTCGTCGTCATCGGGGAGGGCGAGAAGGACGAGGCGCCCATGCTCTACAACGGCGAGCAGGTCGGGGACGGCTACGGCCCCGAGACCGACGTGGCGGTCGACCCGGTCGACGGCACGACGCTCATGGCCAAGGGCATGCCCAACGCGATCTCGGTCATGGCCGTGGCCGACCGCGGCGCGATGTACGACCCGTCGGCGGTCTTCTACATGGAGAAGATCGCCGTCGGACCGGCCGCCGCCGACGTCGTCGACATCACCGCGCCGGTCGCCGA
Source organism: Trujillonella endophytica (assembly GCF_019799905.1). Taxonomy (GTDB): domain Bacteria; phylum Actinomycetota; class Actinomycetes; order Mycobacteriales; family Geodermatophilaceae; genus Trujillonella; species Trujillonella endophyticus_A. The sequence continues at coordinate 267,166 of NZ_JABGCI010000002.1, forward strand.
GAACGTCCGCCGGGTGGCCAAGGCCAAGCACAGCTCGGTCGCCGACGTGACCGTCTGCATCCTCGACCGGCCGCGGCACGAGCAGCTGGTGCAGGAGGTCCGCGAGGCCGGCGCGCGCATCAAGTTCATCACCGACGGCGACGTCGCGGGCGCCATCGCCGCGGCCCGCGAGGGCACCGGCGTCGACATGCTGGTCGGCATCGGCGGGACGCCGGAGGGGATCATCGCGGCCTGCGCCCTGAAGTGCATGGGCGGGGCGCTGCAGGGCCGGCTGTGGCCCAAGGACGACGCGGAGCGGCAGAAGGCGATCGACGCCGGCCACGACCTCGACCGGGTGCTCTCCATCGACGACCTGGTCGCCGGCGACGTGTTCTTCGTGGCCACCGGCGTGACCGACGGCGAGCTGCTGCGCGGCGTGCAGTACCGGGCCGGTGGCTGCACCACGCAGTCGCTGGTCATGCGCTCGCGCTCGGGCACGATCCGGCTGATCGACAGCCTGCACTCCCTGGAGAAGCTGCGCGCCTACTCCGCCGTCCCCTTCGACCGTGAGGACAGCGAGGGCTGACGGCTCCCGGCCGCGACGTCGGGCCCGGTGGCGGCACCGGGCACGACGACGTCACGGGCGGTGGAAGCCGTGGAAGCGGTCGAGCCGCGCCCGCCACCTGCTGGTCGGCTCCCCCGGCCGGAGGCTGCGCAGCCGCAGGTCGCCGAAGACGGTGCGGGCACTGACGACCACCCGCGGGGTGCCCGCCACGCGCGGCACCGGCGCGAGCTCGGTGCGCTTGTCGCCGAAGACGGTCCAGCCGCTCAGCTCGGCGTCCACCCCCTCGTCGACGACGACGTCCACGTCGCCGAAGACCGCGCCCAGGTGGAGCTCGAGGCGGTCGGCGGTGGTGCGCAGCCCCCGCAGGTCCAGCCGGACGTCGCCGAACACGGTGGCGACCGCCTGGGGCAGCCCCGTCGTCCCCTGCAGGACGACGTCCCCGAAGAACGACGTCACCCGCTCCGGCCGGCGCGCACCGACGACCTCGGTCGGGCCGGGAGCCGGCACCCCGCCGGGGAGGTCCGCCACCAGCTCGGCCAGCTCGGCGGTGGTCACGGCCGCGTGCGCGGCCCCGGCGCGCTGGGCGAACTCGTCGACGTCGATGCGGCCCTCGGCCAGCGCGGTCTGCAGCCGCACGACCACGGCCTCCCGGTCCGCGTCGGAGGCTCGGACAGGACGCGGGAGCGGTTCGTCGGGCACGACCAGACGGTAGGACGCCGCCGGCCCACGACGACACCGGCGCGGCACCCCGTCGAGGTGCCGCGCCGGTCTGTTCGTCAGCGTCTGCCGTCGACTCCGGTCAGCCGGGGAAGACGTTCGTGCAGTACTGCAGCGTGCCCTCCGGCTGGCGCCCGGCGCAGCTGTCGCCGTACCCGTGGTAGGCCGACTCGGGCGGCGCCTGGTCGTACAGGTCGTCGCAGGCCTGCATGTCGCCGGCGAAGCACGTCTGGGCGAGCTGGTTCAGCGCCGGGTCGCCGCCGAGGCCCGTGGGCGGGATGGTCGCCGGCGGGATGGCGCCGCCGCCGCCCCCGCCGCCGGGCGGGACGCTGCTCGTGGTGGTGCCGCCCCCCGAGTAGAGGTCCTCGCAGCCACCGCTCGTCTCGTCGTTGCGGCCGCCGCAGGTGGAGCCGTAGGTCTCCCAGTCCGAGTCCACCGGGCTACCGAGCCACAGGTCGTCGCAGGCCGCCCAGTCCTCGTCCGCGCAGTCGATGGCCAGCGGGAGCAGGTCCCCGTCGGGGTCCTCCTCCGTGATGTCGCACGGCGACTCGGGGTCGGGCACGCCCGCCGAGCCGCTGCCCGAGGGCTCCTCGCAGTCCACCGGGGACGACGTCCCGGTCGACGACGAACTGGACCCGCTGGACGACGACGAGGACGACGACGAGGTGGTCGGCGCGGTGGTGGTCGTGTCCTCGTCGTCGTCCTGGAGCAGGAAGAACAGACCGGCACCGACAGCGGCGAGGGCCACGACCGCCGCGACGATGATCGCGATCAGCTTCCCCCTGCCACCGCCGGAGGAACCGCCGCCGCCGGGGCCGTAGCCGCCGGGGGGAACGGGGCCGCCCGGGCCGCCGGGACCGCCGTACTGGGGCTGGCCGTACTCCGGCTGCCCGTACTGCGGCTGGCCGTACTGGGGCTGGCCGTACTGGGGCTGGCCGTACTGGGGCTGGCCGTACTGGGGCTGCCCGTACTGCGGCTGCCCGTACTCCGGCTGGCCGTACTGGGGCTGCCCGTACTGGGGCTGGCCGTACTCCGGCTGCCCGAACTGGGCGGTCTCGTCACGCTCGCCGGGCTGCCCGTACTGGCCGGCCTGGAACTGCTGCGTGGGTGGCGCCGGCTGGCCGATCTGCTGGGTGGGCTCCTCCGACGGCCCACCCTGGCCCGGCTGCCCCCAGCCCTGATCGGCAGGCTGCTGACCCGAGGGGTCAGAGCCGCCCGGAGGCGGATACGGCGGCTGAGACATGGTGCGGGCTCCTCGGACGAAGGGGGGAACGACTTCCGGCCGGACGTGGCGACCGGATGCTATGGGGCACCCCGTGCAGCGACCAGCACAGCGGGGTCACGGCGATGGGTCAGTTGCCCGGGTAGAGCGCCAGGCAGAACTCGTCGGGATTCGGCGCGTTCCGGCCGCCGCAGGTGACCCCGTACTGGTAGACGGCCTCGAAGCCCGACGCCCCCTCCGCGCCGCGGAGTGCGTCGCAGCCGAACATCTGGCCGTCCTCGCAGGCGTCGACGAAGGTCTGGAGCGCCGCCGGGCCCCCGGTGGGCGGCGGTCCGGCGGCCGGCAGGTCGCCGGAACCGCCCGGGGTCCCGGTCGTGGTGCTGCCGTCGCCCTCGTAGAGGTCGACGCACCCGCCGCTGGTCTCCTCGTTGCGGCCGCCGCAGGTGGAGCCGTAGGCCTCCCAGTCCGAGCCGACCGCGGTGGCCCAGTAGAGGTCGTCGCAGGCCACCCAGTCCTCGGCCGCGCAGTCCTCCGCCAGCGGCGTGAACTCACCCTCCGGGTCGTCCTCGGTGATGTCACAGGGGTTCTCGGGGTCGGGCACCCCGGCGGAGCCGCTGCCGGAGGGCTCCGTGCAGTCCACCGGCGACGTCGTCCCGGTCGACGGCGAGCTGGACGAGGAGGACGAGGAGGAGGACGACGTGGTCGGAGCGGTGGTGGTCGTGTCCTCGTCGTCGTCCTGGAGCGCGAAGAAGAGGCCCACGCCCGCACCGGCCAGCACGACGACGACCGCGACGATGATCGCGATCAGCTTCCCGCTGCCACCGCCGGAGGAACCGCCGCCGCCGGGTCCGTACCCGCCGGGCGGGGGGACCGGGCCGCCGGGACCGCCGTACTGGGGCTGCCCGTACTGCGGCTGCCCGTACTGCGGCTGCCCGTACTGCGGCTGGCCGTGCTCCGGCTGCCCGTACTGCGGCTGGCCGTACTCCGGCTGCCCGTACTGGGGCTGCCCGTACTCCGGCTGCCCGTACTGGGGCTGGCCGTACTCCGGCTGCCCGTACTGGGGCTGGCCGTACTCCGGCTGGCCGAACTGCTGCGTCGGCTCCTGCGCGCCCTGCCCCGGCTGCTGACCCCAGCCCTGTCCGGGCTGCTGGCCGGCGGGGTCATGACCGCCCGGGGGCGGATACGGCGGCTGAGACATGGTGCGGACTCCTCGAGCGGTGGTGGACGCGGCACACGACAGGCCGTGGTGCCGTCGGTGCGGGACACCCGTGCGACGGCCACGAGCGGCCACCGGAGCGTTCCGGGCGCCACCCTCGGCGGACACGGTTGCACGGGACTTGCGGGTTGCTGGTGCAGGGACCGGACCCGGCGGGCGGCTACTCCAAGTCGGTACACACCGGCACGGAGTAGAGCTTGACCCGGCCGCCGCACGTCGAGGCGTACTCCTCGTACGCCGACAACGGCGGGGACTCGAACCAGAGGTCGTCGCACGCCTGCAGGTCCCCGGCGAAGCAGTCCGCCGCGTAGCCGTCCAGGACCGGGTCCGGCCCGAGGTCCTCGGGCGCCACCGGCGGGAACTGCTCCACCGGGTCCGACGGGGACGACGAGCCGCCCGACCAGTAGGGGTCGGCGGCGTACGGGTCCATGGCGTAGGGGTCCATGGCGTAGGGGTCCATGGCGTAGGGGTCCATGCCGAGCAGGCCGTCCATCATCTGGTCCATCTGCTCGGTCTGCGCGCGGCCCAGCTCGGCACCGATCTCGCGGCCGACGTCGTCGGCCTGCGAGGAGAGGATCCACCCGCCCACCGCCGCTGCCACGGCCGCACCCACGACGAGGACGCCGGCCGCAGCCGTGGCGACGACCAGGGGCGAGGTCCGGCCCGCCGGCCCCGGCCCCCAGGCCCCGCGGCCCGCGGCGGCCGGTGCGGCCGCGTACCCCACGCCGCCGTACCCCGGGGCGCCGTAGCCGGAGCCGAGGTGTCCGGAGGTGACGTAGCCGGAGCCGGCGGGGTGGCCGGATGCCGCGTAGCCGGGGGTCGCGTAGCCGGACTGGGCATAGCCGGGGGTCGCGTAGCCGGACTGGGCGTAGCCGGACCCGGGGTGGCCGGTGTACCCGGCGGCCCCGTCCCCGTACGTGCCCTGGCTGTCGCTCATGCAGGCTCCTCGGCCTCGGTGGTCCGGGAACGGTAAGGCCACCGGAGCCCGCCGGGGCCGCGGCGCGGGGACGCCTCCTCCGGATGGGGCAGCGGGCGGCATCTAGGGTCGCTCCCGGAGCACCCACCCCACTCACCCCACCGGGAGCGCAGCCATGCCCCCTGCCGACACCGCCCCTCGACAGGACGGTCCCGAGAACGCCGGCGCGGAGTTCCGCGTCGAGCACGACTCCATGGGGGAGGTGCGGGTCCCCGTCTGGGCGAAGTGGCGGGCGCAGACGCAGCGCGCCGTCGAGAACTTCCCCATCTCGGGCACGCCGATCGAGCGCGAGCTGATCGGCGCCCTCGCCGCGATCAAGGGCGCCGCCGCGAGCGTGAACGCCGACCTCGGCGTGCTCGACGCGGAGATCGCGGCCGCCATCGGGGAGGCCGCGGCCACCGTGGCCCGGGGCGACTGGGACGAGCACTTCCCGATCGACGTCTTCCAGACGGGCTCGGGCACGTCGAGCAACATGAACACCAACGAGGTCATCGCGACGCTCGCCACCGAGTCCCTCGGCCGGCCGGTGCACCCGAACGACCACGTCAACGCGTCGCAGTCGTCGAACGACGTGTTCCCCTCGGCCATCCACGTGGCGGCCACGTCCGCGATCGTCAACGACCTCGTCCCGGCGCTCGAGCACCTGGCCGCCTCGCTGGAGCGCAAGGCCACCGAGTTCGCGGAGGTCGTCAAGAGCGGCCGCACGCACCTCATGGACGCCACGCCGGTCACCCTCGGCCAGGAGTTCGGGGGGTACGCCGCCGCCGTCCGGTACGGCATCGAGCGGCTGCAGGCCTCCCTGCCCCGCATCGGCGAGCTGCCGCTGGGTGGCACCGCCGTCGGCACCGGCATCAACACGCCGCCCGGGTTCGCCGCGAAGATCATCGAGAAGCTGGCCGCGGAGCTCGAGCTGCCCCTGTCCGAGGCGCGGGACCACTTCGAGGCGCAGAGCTCCCGCGACGCGCTCGTCGAGGGCTCCGGGCAGCTCAAGACCATCGCCGTCGGCCTGGTGAAGATCGCCAACGACCTGCGCTGGATGGGCTCGGGGCCGCGCACCGGACTCGGCGAGATCAACCTGCCCGACCTGCAGCCGGGCAGCTCGATCATGCCGGGCAAGGTGAACCCGGTGATCCCGGAAGCGACCATCCAGGTCGCCGCCCAGGTCATCGGCAACGACGCGGCGGTCACCTTCGCCGGCACGACCGGCAGCTTCGAGCTCAACGTGACGCTGCCGCTCATGGCCCGCAACGTGCTCGAGTCGATCCGGCTGCTGGCCAACGTCAGCCGGATCCTGGCCGACCGGACCGTCGACGGGATCACCGCCAACGTCGAGCGCTGCCGCGAGCTGGCCGAGTCCTCCCCCTCGATCGTCACGCCGCTGAACAAGTACATCGGCTACGAGGAGGCGGCGATCGTGGCCAAGCAGTCGCTCAAGGAGCAGAAGACGATCCGCCAGGTCGTCGTGGAGCGTGGCTACGTCGAGCAGGGCAAGCTCACCGAGGCGCAGCTGGACGAGGCCCTCGACGTCCTCTCGATGACCCACCCCTGAGCCACCGAGGTCCTCGGGCCGGTCCTGTCGACGACCTCCGGAGCCCGCGCCGGGGCGGGCGTGGCGGATGTGGCACGTGACTGCGCGTCGGTGGCCGGCTGCCCTGCCGGCCACCGGCTCGCGCGCACACTGACCACCATGACCGCCGTGCAGCAGGGCGAGCTCGAGCGGCTCGAGTCCATCGCCGCAGACAGCCGGTACGCCGCCGGCCCGATGCCCACGAGCCTGCGGTACCTCGCGGACGTGTTCGCCCGGCACTGGCGCGGTGAGCGGTGCCTGGAGCTCGGGCCGGCCGAGGGACTGCTCAGCGAGCGCCTCGCCGAGGTCTTCCCCTCCCTCACCCTCGTCGACGGTTCCCGCCGGTTCTGCGAGGACCTGGCGGCACGTCTGCCCGAGGCGACGGTGGTGCACTCGCTGTTCGAGGACTACGCCCCGGCCGAGCGCTTCGACACCGTCGTCCTCGGTCATGTCCTGGAGCACGTGGCCGACCCCGTCGGCCTCCTCCGCCGCGTCGGCGAGTGGGTGGCTCCCGACGGCGTCGTCCTCGCCGCTGTGCCCAACTCCCACAGCCTGCACCGCCAGGCCGCCGTCCTCATGGGGCTGCTGCCCACCGAGGACGCGCTGAACGAGACGGACCGGCACCACGGCCACCGCCGGGTGTACGACCTCCGGGGCCTCCGGGCCGACGTCGCGGCGGCCGGGTTCACCGTGACGGCCTCCGGCGGGTACTGGCTCAAGCCCCTGTCGAACGCGCAGACCTCCGAGCAGTGGACGCAGGAGATGCTCGACGCGTACATGGAGCTCGGTGAGCGCTACCCCGACTCGGCCGCGGAGATCTATGTCGCCGCCCAGCCCTGAGCAGGTCCTGGAGCACGCGCTGGCCCGTGTCGACTGGCAGCCGGTCGTCCTGGGGTCCGAGCCGCGCCGGCTGGACCTGTTGCCGCTGAGACCGTCGTGGCCGCTGCGTGAGGTGCGGGTCCGCGTGCACCGCAACACCGCCGTCGAGTACGTCGTGTCCCTCGCCGAGCCGTTCCTGGCCTACGCCGGGCTGTCGGCCTCCGTCGAGTACAGCGACTACGACGACTCCCTCAGCACCGTCGGCGCCGGGGACGCGACTGCCGACGTCGAGCTGGTCTGGCTGGATCTCGAGCGCTTCGCGGTCGGTCCGGAGCTGGCGGACTGGCTGGCCGGACGGCTCCGGGCCATCCGCGCCCGGACCCTGGCCCCGCTGCTCGTGGTGGACGGCACCGGCCCCGCCGCGGCCGCGTACGACGAACGGCTCGGGCACCTCGCCCGCGAGATCCCCGGCGTCACCGTCGCCGACCTCTCCACGATCGCCGACCGTGTCGGGGACGGATTCGTCGACCTCCGGAGCCGGGACGTCGCGGGCAGCCGGATGAGCGCGCGGGCCACCGTCCTGGCCGCCCAGCGCCTCGGCCTGCGCTGGTTGCCGGCGGTCGTCTCCCCCCAGGTCAAGGCGCTGGCCGTCGACCTGGACATGACGCTGTACCGCGGCGTGCTGGGCGAGGACGGGCCCGACGGCGTCGTCCTGACGCCTGAGCACGAGGCACTGCAGTGGGCTCTGCGCGACCTGCGCGAGGACGGCGTCCTGCTGGCGCTCGTCTCCCGCAACGAGCCCGCCGACGTCGAGACGCTGTTCGCCTCCCGGCCCGACTTCCCCCTGCGACTGGCGGACTTCACCGCGCGCGCGGTCGGGTGGGGCCGCAAGAGCGACGGCGTCGCCGCCGCGGCCGCCGCCCTCCGCATCTCCACCGACGCCGTGGCCCTCGTCGACGACAACGTCGGAGAGCTGGCGGAGGTGGCGGCGGCCGTCCGCATGGGCGGGCTGGTGCACGCCGCCGACCCGGCGGCCACCACGACCGCCCTGGCCCTGTTCCCGGGACTGCACGGCCGGCCCCGCACCGAGGAGGACACCCTCCGGGCGCGGGACCTGGCCGCCGCGGAGGAGCGCACCCACGCCGACGCCGGCGATGCGGACGCCTACCTGCGCTCGCTCCGGGTCCGCCTCACCCTGGACCTCGACGCGACAGACCTGCTGCCCCGGATGGCCGCGCTCACCGCGAAGACGAACCAGTTCAACGCCACCCTCCGACGGACCGGTGAGGCGGAACTGGGCCACTGGATCGCCGGGGTCGACGTCTCCGTCGTCACGGCCGCCCTCGCGGACCGGCTCTCCGACAGCGGGGTCGTCGCCCTGGTGGCCGGCCGGCGGACGACGGACGGGCGGCTGCTGGTCGAGGAGTTGTGCGTCAGCTGCCGGGCCCTCGGCCGCGGCGTCGAGGACGTGCTGCTGGCCGCGGCCCTGGGCAGGCTCATGGAGGAGTCGGGCACCTCCTCCGCCGCGGTGTCCTACGCCCCCGGACCCCGCAACGAGCCCGCGCGCACCTGGCTCGCGGCGCACAGCTCGTCCCCGGTCGACCGGCCGGGAGAGGTGCTGCTGGGCTGGGACCCGGACACCTGCCGCGCACTCGTCGGCGACTCCCCCGTCGCCGTGACCTGGAAAGGACGCCCATGACCCGCGACGAGGTCGAGACCCGTGTCCACTCCGTGCTCGCTCTGGTCCTCAAGCTGCCGGCCCCTCCGCACGCTCCGGTGCTCCGCGCCGACGTGCCGGCCTGGGACTCGCTGAGCCACATCGAGGTGCTCTACGCGGTCGAGGAGAGCCTCGGGCTCACCTTCTCCCCGGAGGAGATGGCCACCCTCGACGGATCGGCGGCGATCGTCACCGCAGCGGAGCGCCACCTTGCGGCATGACGTCGTCCTCGAGGGGCCGGCATTCCGGTTGCGGCCGGTCCGGCTGGACGACGCCGCCGCGATCGTCGGGTTGCGCAGCGATCCCGACCGGGCCCGCTTCATCCACGCCGGCGCCACCTCCACCGAGGCGCAGACCCGATGGCTGGAGGAGTACCTGGAACGCCCCGGGGACCTCTACTGGGCCGTGGAGCGCCGGCACGACGACGCCGTCGAGGGGTTCGTCGGCCTCTACGACGTGACGGGCTCGACCGCCGAGTGGGGGCGCTGGGTGCTGCGCGCCGGATCGCTGGCCGCGCCCGAGAGCGCCTGGCTGGTCCACGAGGCCGGCTTCGGCGTCCTCGGCCTGGAGTGTCTGCTCACCCGCACCCTCGTGGAGAACCGGGCCGTGGTCGCCTTCCACGAGCGGTACGGGGCCGAGGTCGTACGGACCATCCCGGCCCACGCCCGGATCGGCGAGACCTCTCACGACGCCCTCGAGGCGCGCATGACGCCGGCCCTGTGGGCGACGTCGGGGCCCCACCTGCACGCGATGGCCGAGCGGGCGGCGGCGCTCGTACGCCGGACCGCGGGGTCGACGGCCCCGGCCGCCCGGGCCGACTGAGCCGGTCCGTTCCGTCCGCTCAGCGCTGCAGGAGCTCGACGAGACTGCGGCTGCGGAGCATGGCGAAGGACACCCGCCGGCCGGCGAAGGCGACCGCGGGAGCAGGGGGCGCCACGACCATGTGTCCCGCCGACCGGAGGCGGACCAGGGCGTCGTCGAGGTCGTCCGTCTCGTAGCAGACGTGGTACAGCTTCACGCCGCGCTCCAGCCAGCTCATCAGCGGTGACCCCTCGTCCAGGGGTTCCAGGAGCTCGACCCGGAACGGCCCGAGAGTGCGGAAGCAGCCACGCACCCGCTGGTGCGGGTCCTCGAAGACCTCCCCCTCCGCGACGTATCCCAGCTGCGCATGGGCAGCCACCTCGACCGCCAGGTCGCGGCACGCCAGCCCGACGTGGTGGAAGGTCAGACCCGGCAGCGGCGACGGGCCGGTCCCGCCCGCGCCCGGACTCGCGTTCCCCACCCGCAGCTCCCTCCCCCGCCGGCGCACCGCGCGCGGTCTCCGGTGCCCGCCATCCTCCCTCCTGCCGATAGGGAGAGGGTGACGTCCCCCATCGACATCCGATCCGAACGGCGCTCCCGCCTCCCGGGCCGTCGGGTGACCGACTGGAACCCGCCTCCGGAGGGCAACGCCGCGGGCTGCCGGATCGTCGACCTGCCGCGGGTGACCGACCCCCGGGGCAACCTGACCTTCCTGGAGGGCGGCGCGCAGGTCCCCTTCGACATCGCCCGCGTCTACTACCTGTACGACGTCCCCGGCGGCGAGTCCCGCGGGGGCCACGCCCACCGCCGGCTCGAGCAACTGGTCATCGCCGCGGCCGGCAGCTTCGACGTCATCGTCGACGACGGCACCGAGACCGCGCGCTTCCACCTGAACCGCTCGTACTACGGCCTGTACATGCCCCGGATGACCTGGCGCGAGCTGGGCAACTTCTCCTCCGGCAGCGTCTGCCTGGTCCTCGCCTCGCACCCGTACTCGGAGGAGGACTACTACCGGGACTACGACGAGTTCCTCGTCGACCGCCGGGCCGAGGAGCAGGCGTGACCTCGGCACCCCCGGGGGTCCCCTTCCTGGACCTGGCCGCGGCGCACGCCGAGCAGCGCGACGAGCTGGAGGCCGCGGCGCTGGGAGTCCTGCGCAGCGACCGGGTCCTGCTCGGCCCCGCCCTGGCCACGTTCGAGGGCGAGTGGGCCGCCGCGGTCGGTGCCCGGCACGCGGTCGGGGTGAACAGCGGCCTGGACGCCCTCGTCCTGGGGCTCCGCGCCCTGGGCCTCGGCCCGGGCGACGAGGTCCTCGTCCCCTCGCACACGTTCGTCGCCACCTGGCTCGCGGTGGTCCACGTCGGCTGTGTCCCCGTCCCGGTGGACGTCAGTCCCGTCACCGGACTGTGGGACGTCGGGACGGTGGCCGCGGCGGTCGGCCCACGCACCCGTGCCTTGCTGCCCGTGCACCTCTACGGACACCCGGTCGACCTCGACGCGCTCATGGACCTGGCCCGGGCGCACGGCCTGCTCGTGCTCGACGACGCGGCCCAGGCCCACGGCGCGCGGCTCGCCGGCCGCCCCGTCGGCGCCCTGGCGCACGCGACCGCGTGGAGCTTCTACCCCGGCAAGAACCTGGGCGCCCTCGGCGACGGCGGGGCGGTCACCACGGACGACCCGGAGCTCGCGGCGCGGCTGCGCTCGCTGCGCAACTACGGCTCGTCGGAGAAGTACGTGCACGAGGAGATCGGCTGGAACAGCCGGCTCGACGAGGTGCAGGCCGCGATGCTGTCGGTCAAGCTGCGGCGGCTGGCGGAGTACAACGCCCGGCGTACCGCCGTGGCACACCGGTACGAGGAGGAGCTCGCCGGCACCGGTCTGGAGCTCCCTCGGACGGCAGCGGGAACCGACCCGGTGTGGCACCTCTACGTCGTCCGCACCCCCGCCCGCGACCGGCTGCGCGCCGTCCTCACGGCCGCGGGCGTGGAGACGGGGGTCCACTACCCCACTCCCCCGCATCGCCAGCGGGCCTTCGCGGGCACGGCGCCGGCGCGGACCGACCTGCCGGTGGCCGACCGGCTGGCCACCGAGGTGCTGAGCCTGCCCATGGGGCCCCACCTGACCGAACAGCAGCAGGACCGCGTGATCGAGGCCGTCCGCGGCGCCGGGTGGCTGGGCCGGGGCCCGGCCACGACGGCCTAGCCCACCACCGATCACACCACCAGCGACGTCCCCGCGGCGTCGCCCGAACGTCGGAGGACCAAGATGCACAGGGCACCTGCGAACGCCCCGGCCCGTCTCAGGGCGAACCGGAGTCGCTACGACCAGGTGGTGGACGTCGTGCGCCACCGGGCCGGACGCGGCGACCTCGAGGGTGTCCTGCGCAGCGCCATGCTGGCCGGCAACTACGGGTGGTGGTCACCCTCGGGTCTGCTCGCCGACCCCGAGATCGAGCACCTCGTCGTGGACACCGTCCGGCAGGGCGGCGGCTCGCCGCAGGTCGACGGCGCCCGCGACGCCGGACGTGTCCTGCACGTGCTCAGCGAGTCCTACGTCACCGGCGGGCACACCCGGCTCGCGACACGGTGGATCACCCGTGACCACCGGCGCAGCGACGTCGCGCTGACCAACCAGCGGCACGCCGTGCCCGACTCGCTGCGCGCGGCGGTGGAGGGCTCCGGGGGCCGGCTGCACCACCTGCGGGACGAGCACGCCGACCTCGCCGCCCGCTCCGCCGCGCTGCGCGCGCTGATGGACCGCGCGGACGTCGTGGTCCAGCACGTGCACCCCTACGACGTCGTCGCCCTGGCGGCAGCGAACCTGCCGGGTCGCCGCCCTCCCGTGATCCACGAGAACCACGCCGACCACACGTACTGGCTGGGACTCGCCGGCGCCGACGTCGTCTGCGACTACCGGGCCTCCGGTCAGCGCATCTCCCGTGAGCTGCGGGGGGTCCGCGAGACCCGGCTGGCACTGCTCCCGCTGCCCATCGAGGAGCCCGGCGAGGTGCCCGCGGACGAGGTCCGGCGGCGGCTGGGGCTCGGCGCGCAGGAGGTCGTGGCCCTCTCCGTCGCCGACGAGGGCAAGATGGCCCCGCTCTGGGGACGGGGCTTCGTCGACCTGCTGAGCGGTGTGCTCTCCGCCCACCCGCGGCTCAAGGTCGTGGTGGTGGGCCCCGCCCCCGCAGGACAGTGGCTGGCCCTCGCCCAGCGCTTCGCGGGTCGCGTGTTCCCGGTCGGGAGGGTCCCGGACGCCGCGCCCTTCTACGCCGCGGCCGACATCTACCTCAGCTCCTACCCCGTGGGCAGCGGCACGGCCGTTCTGGAGGCGGCTGCCGCGGGCCTGCCGGTGCTGACCATGCAGGACCTGGGCGACCGGCACGGCCACGCCCGCATCATGCAGCAGTCACCGGGGCTGGCCGGGGTGGAGCACGTCGTGACGAACGACGACCAGTACCAGGCGAGGCTGCGCCGCCTGTTCCGGGACCCCGGCGCTCGGGCGGCATCCGGGGCCGCCACCCGCGCCGCGGTGCTCGACGGACACCGGGGTCCGGCGTGGTCGAGCGCCCTGGAGGCGCTCTACGAGCAGGCACGCACCGTTCCCGCCGCGGACCTCGACGAGTACCCCGCCAGGCTCGAGGACCCCGGCTACGGCGCGATGCTGCTCCCGCTCGCGGCGCCCGTCGACCGCACCCGGGACGTGACGGAGCTGACGGAGCCCCTCGGGGACCTCATGGACCCGGCCCTCCTCTTCGACCTCTTCGCGGCCGGCAACCGGGGCGCCGGCCCCTCGCTCCAGGTGCGGATCGGCCGGGGGTGGGAGGCCGACCCCTCCTGGACGCGCCGGCTGCTGGCGCTCGCCCGCAGCCACCCGCGGCTGTCGGTCAGCCTGCCGTTCGTGGCCGGCGACGACGACGCCGCCACCCGGAGCGTCGACGTGCTGACCGAGCTGCTCGCGCTGGACGGCCGGACCACGGACGACTGCGGGGCGCTGAGCCTCGACGCCGAGGCGCCGACGCCATCGGGGCCGGCCATCGCCGGCGAGCTCGAGCGGACGACGGAGGCACTCGACCGGCTCGAGTCGGTGTTGGCCTCACCCTGCTGGGACGAGCCGCCGGCCGGCCCGGTCGCCGCCTCGCGGCAGCCGGCCCTCGTCGGCTGACCGACCCCCGTCCCCGCGCGCGGTCGCGGGCGGGGACGGGGGGACGGCGCCGGTAGTAGCGTCCCCCTCGATGACCGAGAACTCGAGCGCCGGTGACGTAGCCACCCCCGACGTCGCCCTGCGCTACCCCGGTGGAGAACTACCCCTGCCCGTCATCCCCTCCACCGAGGGGTCCGACGGGTTCGACACGAGCAAGCTGCTGGCCACGACCGGCCGCGTCGCTCTCGACATCGGCTTCGTCAACACGGCGGCCTGCACGTCGGCGATCACCTACATCGACGGTGACGCCGGCATCCTGCGCTACCGCGGCTACCCGATCGACCAGCTCGCCGGCAAGGCCAGCTTCCTGGAGGTCAGCTACCTGCTGATCTACGGCGAGCTGCCCACCGCCGACCAGCTGGCCGGCTTCGACTCGAGCATCCGGCGGCACACCCTGCTGCACGAGGACCTCAAGCAGTTCTTCAAGGGCTTCCCGCTCGACGCGCACCCGATGCCGGTGCTCTCCTCGGCGGTCAGCGCGCTGTCGACCTTCTACCAGGACTCGCTCGACCCCTTCGACGAGCGCCAGGTGGAGATCTCCACGCTGCGGCTGCTCGCGAAGCTCCCGACGATCGCCGCCTACGCCTACAAGAAGTCGGTCGGGCAGCCGTTCCTGTACCCCGACAACTCCCTGGGCCTGGTCGAGAACTTCCTGCGCATGACGTTCGGCTTCCCCGCCGAGCCCTACGAGGTCGACCCCGAGCTGGCCGCGGCCCTGGACATGCTGTTCGTGCTGCACGCCGACCACGAGCAGAACTGCTCGACGTCCACGGTGCGGCTCGTGGGCTCGTCGCACGCCAACCTCTTCGCATCGGTCTCGGCGGGCATCAACGCCCTGTTCGGGCCGCTGCACGGCGGGGCCAACCAGTCGGTGCTGGAGATGCTCGAGGACATCCAGCGCGACGGCGGCAACATCAACCGCTTCGTCGACCGGGTCAAGAACAAGGAGCCCGGCGTCAAGCTCATGGGCTTCGGCCACCGGGTCTACAAGAACTACGACCCCCGCGCGGCGATCGTGAAGCAGACCGCCGACAGCGTGCTCGACAAGCTGGGCGGGAACAGCCAGCTGCTCGACCTGGCCCGCCAGCTCGAGGAGATCGCGCTGTCCGACGACTACTTCGTCCAGCGCAAGCTCTACCCGAACGTCGACTTCTACACCGGCCTGATCTACCGGGCGATGGGCTTCCCCACGCGGATGTTCACCGTCCTGTTCGCCCTGGGCCGGCTGCCCGGCTGGATCGCCCAGTGGCGCGAGATGATCGCCGACCCCTCGACGAAGATCGGCCGCCCCCGCCAGCTCTACACCGGCCCCACCGAGCGCTCGTTCGTCGAGCTCGGCGACCGCTGACGGGTCCACCCGTGTCCGAGCCGTCCGGGGAGGAGGTCATCGTCCTGCCGCCGCTGCCGCTGGCGACGGGCCGACTCCTCCCCGGCGGCGACGCCGCCCCGGCTGCCCGGCGGGTCACCGAGGTCGCGCTCGTCGTCCGTACGGAGGACGGCGTCGAGCACCGGATCGCGCTCGTCGAGCAGCACGGCGCCTGGTGGGCGCCGGCCCAGCCGCGGTGGACCGCGTCCGCCGACCGGTCCACCGATCGGGCGACATCGGCCGGAAACCACCCTCCCCCCGAGGGGTGAGAACCACCCCCCTCCCCCTCCGGGCACCCCTGCGTCCCGTCGATACGACGGCGAGGCCGCTGCACCGCAGCGCGCCGGCCACGTAGGACGAGACCGTCGGGGGACCCGCAGTGCCCGCACCACGCACGCCCGCCCCCCGGGCTACCACCACCGCCCCGCCCGCCGCGACCCGTGCCACCACGACGCGCACGCCGATGACGGCGCAGGAGGCGGCCGCCGTCCGCGCCCTCCTCGCCGCCCGTGCCGCGGCCGGCGGGACCACCACCTCTCCCGCCCGCAGGACCACCGCGCGCAAGGCCACCGGTGGGCGCTCGTCCTCGACGCGGCGACCGGCCTCCCGGTCCGCGAAGCGCCGCCCCGCCCAGCCACCGGCGTGGCGTCGTCTCCTCCTCGCCCAGGACGCCCGGCACTGGAAGCGCCGGGTCGTCGTCGTCGCCGTCGGCGTCGTCCTCCCCGTCCTCGCCGGCGCCCTCTCCCCCACCCCGCCGTCCCCCGCGACCGCCGCCGGCACCGATCCGGCCGGCCTGGCCGTCTCCACCCAGCAGAGCCTGACCGACAGCGCCGCCCGCTACCGCTGGCTGCAGCAGGACCTGGTCGGCCGGCGCGACGCGCTGACCCGGGCCGAGGCCGCCGAGGCCCAGGCCCGCACCCTCGCCGCCGACGCGCAGGCCATCGTGGGCGACGGCGCCGCCGACCTGTACCGGATGAGCGCCGAGGAGCGGGTGCCGTTGCTCGGCCTCGACGTGCACGACGCGGGCAACGCTGCCGACCTCCTCTGGCTGCACGCGGTGGCCGAGCGGGCCGACGAGCAGCGCTCCGTGGACGTCGTGCGGGCGGCCCGCGCCCGGCAGGCCGTCACCGCGGCCGCCACCGCCACCCTCGCCGCCCGTGTCGCCGTCGACGCCGGCGTGGCCGAGTCGCAGGCCCTGCTCGCCGAGGTCCGCGCCCAGGTCGCCGAGCTGGCCCCAGCCACCACGGTGCAGCTGGCCGCCCTGGGCGCCGTCCCGGCCCCGCCCGAGCAGCAGGAGCGCAACTCCTCCGCCCTGCGCCGCTGGCAGGACTACCTGGGCACCCTGGCCCTCGCCGGCATCCAGCCGCCGGCCGCCGCCGAGCTGACCGACCCTGCCGCCCTGCCCGCCGGGTTCTCCCCCGCGCTCGACGCCACCGGCGCGCCGATCCCCGGCGTGGCGCTGGCCGTGGCCGGCAACCGGCCGGTCACCGTGCTGCCCGCGGAGACCGTCGCGGCCGTCAGCGTCGCGTTCACCCAGCTCGGCCGGCCCTACGTCGCCGGCGGTGCCGGCCCCGACGCCTTCGACTGCGGCGGGCTCACCTCGACCGTGTGGATGCAGGCGGGCCACGGCATCCCCGCGGCCGCGGCCGACCAGTGGACCACCGGCGCGCCGGTCCCGGCGTCGCAGCTGCAGGTCGGGGACCTCGTCTTCACCGACGGCGGCGCGGACGTGGCCCTCTACCTCGGTGAGGGGCAGGTTCTCGGCGCCTCGGCCGCCGGCTGGTCGGTCGGCGTCCGGACCATGACCGGCGCGACGGGGACGGTGCGGGTCACCCTGCCGGCTCCGGCCCGGCCCAACCCGGCGCTGACCGCCGCGGTCTCCGGCAACGGCGCCTGCGGCGCCCCGCCGGCACCCGCCGGGCCGGTGCGCCCCGAGTGGGGCGGGTTCGGCAACGGCCGCATCCCCACCTCGGCACTGTGCTCGATCGGCAAGTCGCACGCCCTGCGCTGTGACGCCGCCGCCGGCTACACCGCCCTGGCCGACGCGTTCGCGCGGACCTTCGGCCGCCCCATGTGCATCACCGACTCCTACCGGTCCTACGCCGCCCAGGTGTCCGCGTTCCGCGCCAAGCCGCGCCTGGCGGCGGTGCCGGGGACGTCCAACCACGGCTGGGCCCTGGCGGTCGACCTGTGCGGTGGCATCAACCACGGCGGCAGCGCCGAGTGGCGCTGGATGACGGTCAACGCCGGCCGGTTCGGGTTCGTGCAGCCCGACTGGGCGGGCCCGGGCGGCGAGAAGCCCGAGCCGTGGCACTGGGAGTTCGGCCAGCTCCTGGGCTGATGAAGGACCCCCCTGCCCCCCACCGCTCGCAAGCTCCCGGCGGGCCCCTGCAGGGCGGCCATCACACCCAGGGCAGGGTGGGCAGGGCCCGCCACGGGAACCGGACGCACGGCTCGCCGGTCGACTCGGCCAGCCGCGCCGCCACGCCGGCGACCGCGCCGGCCACGGGGCGGCCCGGGGTGAGCACCAGGTGCATGTCCGGCATGGCGAGGCCGGCACCGGCGACCCGGTCGAGCACCTGCGCCGGCGCCGCGAACGGCGCCGAGGCCAGCAGCGGCACGGCCGGGTGCGACCACAGGGCCACCGGGCCCTCCACCCGGAGCTCGGTCTCGACCGCGGCCGAGCGCGCGACGGCTGCGGTGCGGACCCGGGTCACGTCGCCGGCAGCCGGCGAAGGCGTCCAGGGCAGTGCGAACTCGCCGCGGCGGACGACGACCCGCCACCCGACGGCGGCCCGACGCGGGCCGGTCCAGTCGAGCACCGCGACGCCGCTCGTCCCGGCCGCCGTGTCGGACACCGGCCGGTGCGCGACCCAGGAACACAGGGCCGCTGCGAGCGCGCCGGGCGTCGGCGTGACGCCCGCCGCGGTCATGTCCTCGGCGAGGTCGCGCAGCGGCGTGCGCAGCGCGCGCTCGTCCTCCCGCACCTCGACCACGGGGCCGTCGACGCGGTCGTCGGTCAGCACCACCCGCAGCCGCGGGGTGGCGAGCTCGGGCAGCACCTCGAGCGCGACCTCGCGGAGGTCGGCCGGGTCGACCGGGACCGGGCGGAGCCGCTGCAGCAGGCCCGCGGAGGCCCGCCCGAAGCGCGTGTCGGTCACCGGGGCACCCGCACGAGGGCCGTCCGCAGCGCCTCCGGCAGCTCGGGCAGGGAGAGCACGCTCTCCAGTTCGACGGCGGAGAGGCGCACCGGGAGCACGTCGTCGTCCCAGCCGGCGACGCGGCGCACCCGGGCGGCCGGGTCGGGCCAGACGGCGTCACGGGCCATGGCGACGTGCAGCTCGGTGAGGACGTCGGCGAGGTGGATCGCGGCGACGGGATGGACCTCGTCGCCGCTCATCCCGGTCCGCACGGCGGCCGCGAGGGCGGCACGCGCGGGGGCGGCCAGCCAGTACGGCACGAGCACGTCCGGGGTCGGGTCCCCCGCGGCCAGGGCGCTCAGCTGGAGCCCCTCGGGGACGTCCCCCGCGCCTGGCGGCTGAGCAGGGAGGCGGTCACGTTGGAGATATCGGCAGTCCGGCGCGCGGACGGACCCTGTCCTGGGCATCTCCTGCCGACGGCCTCGCACCCGTGCGCCGGCGGACTGGTCCCGGACACACCTCCGGCCCCGGTTCGGGGACGAACCGGGGCCGGGCACTGGGCCGAGCGGATGCGCGGTGGGCACGCGACGACGGCCCCGTCCAGAGGCTCGTCCCGAGCGTGCGAGGGATGAGGAGGACGGGGTCCTTCCTCAGTCGACCAGCTCGGCCAGCTGGGCCTTGAGCGCCTGCTCGACGCGGTCGGCGTGCACGTTCATGTTGCGCACCGAGGTGCCGAGGTCGGCCGAGAGCTGGGTCTTGGTGAGCCCACCCCAGGTCGTCAGGTACCAGGTGGCCCAGCCCAGCACGTTCGGCTGACCGGCGCGCTGCTCGCGCCGGGCGTTCGGGTCCGGGGCGCAGGCGGCGGTGAGCGCGTGGGAGAGCATCGTCTGCTCCGCCTCCCCCATGATCTCGTCGGGCGCCTCGTGGCTGTCGGGGATCAGGATCTCGGCGGCGTCCGGGGCGCCGTCCAGCGACTGGAGGTTGCGCAGCCCGTTGAGCGTCGCGACGGTCTGCGAGTTGCGCCGCAGGGTGGCCACGCTCTGCCCCATGTAGGCGGCGAGCTCCTTCTCCGAGGGCCGCCGCTGGTGCTCGACGAGGTAGGCCGCGATCGCCTTCTGCTGCTTGTTCTCGGTGTCGGCGGCGGTGCGGCCGTGGGCGGCGCGGCCCAGGTCGTGCACCCACTTCGACAGCTGGGTGGCGAGGAAGGCACCGAAGGGGACCGACTTGCTCTCGTCGAACTGGCCGACGGCCTTGAGGATCCACTCGTAGACCTGCTGCGTGAGGTCGTCGTGGTCGGGCAGGTGCAGCCGGATGGTGCTCATGTTGCGCTGCAGCCGCTTGAGGCTGAGCGGGGCGTAGTGCCGGCAGAGCCCGTCGAGGAAGGCCGGCGGCAGGTCGCGGGGGGCACGACGGCGGACGTCGGCCTCGGCGCGCAGGCCCACGGTGGTGATGCCGCGCCCGGCGCACCAGGCGCGGATCCAGTCGGCGAGCACCTGACCCTGGCCGCGGGCGCCGTCGACGCGGTAGAGGCCCTCACCGGAGTCGAGGCTGACCGTGACGCCGTCGGGCATCTCGTCCCGGAACTCGGCCAGCGGCAGCTCGCGGTCGACCCGGAAGTGGACCCGGTCGCGGGGGGTGATCGGGACCCGGGCGAAGCCCTCCGCCTCGGGGATGCCACCGAAGACGAGGGGCTGGCGGACGCGGGTGGCGGGATCGGCGGCGGTGGCGCTGGCGGTGCTGGTCACGGGTGCTCCTGGCGAGGCGTCGGGGAAGGAGTGGCTCGCGGGGCGGGCGGCCGCGCCGCCCGGGAGGGGTCTAGACGAGGACGCGCTCGGCGGCCGGGACGGCGCGGGGCGCGGGCACCTCGGCGGCGGGCGCGCCGACCCCGAGGCTCGCCATGAGGCCGGCGGCGGCGGCGCGCTCGGCGTCGCCCGGCTCGGCCGTGTAGACCGGCATGTGGTCGTAGAGCGACGTGAACAGCTCGCTCACGAAGGCGTAGGCCGCCTGGGCCTGCGGCGAGAAGCGGGCCACGCCGGCGCGCGGGCCGAGCTCGATGCCCACGGTCACGCGGACGCTGCGCTCGTCCTTGCCGAGCCCGCTCACCGAGACGGCGACGTCGGGATGCGCGGCGGCCAGCGCGGCCAGGCCGGCCAGGCACCGGCGGGCCGAGCCGCGCCGCGGCCGCAGGGCCACGTGGACGACGACCGTGTCGGCCTCCTCGGCCGCCTCGGCCGCGAGGTGGGCCTCGGTGTCGGTCGCCTCGAGGACCTCGTCGGACGAGGTCGTCAGGTCGACGGTGCCGGCCTGGACGGCCGTTTCAACGCTGCGGTACATGGAATCGCCCCCTTGTCGTGCTTGGGGGCAACTCTGTCTCATGACGCTGCGGGCGACCTGCACAAGTGTCGCTGTGTCTGCGCAGTTGTGGCGGCGTTACTTCGGCACATCTTGCCCGTGTTTGTGCCGCGGGCGGACCCGGCCGCCCCGTCGTCGACAAGTAGCGACAAACGGCAGGCGGCCGGGCCGTGCACTTGCGTCAGGCGGTGGGCGTCTCCGCGGGAGCGGGGGCGTCCTCCGCACCGGCGGGCACCGCCGCGGCGTCGGGCGATCCCGGCGCGAAGGCGGCCAGCGCACCGAGCGTGTCGGCGGTGACCTGCGCCGCGAGGAGGTTGGCCTCGGCGATCTGCCGGTAGACCTCCTCGCGGTGGATCGTCACCTCGCGTGGCGCCTTGAAGCCCAGGCGGACGGTGCCGCCCCGGACCTCGACGACGTGCACCTCGATGTCGTCCCCGATGCGGATGGTCTCGCCGACGCTGCGGGTGAGAGTGAGCATGTGAACCCCTCCATGGGTCTGTGGTGGCCTCCGTGGCACCCCGCGGGTCGCGGGGACTGGGCGCGGCGCGCGCCCCTGACTGTTATCGGCGCAGTGACCGCCGGATGGGATGGGCGCTGTCGTTGAGGACCACCTGCGTGGCGCGCCAGGTGACCGGGTTGACCACCACCGGCGCACGCAGGTTGGCGGTGGCGGCCGCCGGCCCCTCCGGAGGAACCGTCACGAGACAGAACAGCTGGGCATCAGCGGCGTCGGTCAGCCCGAGGTCGGAGAGGACCGACCGGGGGAGCTCGGGCGCGTAGTCCGGGAAGTACCGGGCCGGGGCGATGGCCAGGAACCGCGGACCGTCGGCGTCGAGCGACTGCAGCCAGTGCAGCAGCCCGTCCCCGTCCGCCGTGACGAGCACGTAGTCACGGTGGTCGGGGAAGCCGGGGATCGGCTGGACCATGCCCAGCAGCGGCATGGTGGCGACGGGCGCGAGCGTCACGCGACACCTCCGGGGTCGTCGTGGGTGGAGGCGGTGCCCGCCGAGGGGGGGACGGCGGTCACCGGAGGAAGTCCATGAGCGAGGGCTGGATGGCCTTGGCCGTGGCGCCGAGCGCGGCCTCGTAGCCGGTCCGCTGCATGTTCAGCTCCATGATCGTCTTGGGGAGGTCGATGTCCTCGACGTCGGAGAGCTGCGCCTTGAGCGTCAGCTGGAGGTCGGTGTTGACCGCCTCGGCCGAGGCCATGCGGGCGGAGCGGGCACCGATGTCGGCCGCGGCGGTGAGCAGGCGGGTGACCGCCGTGTCCAGGTCCGCGAGGTCGGTCTGCAGCGCCGACGGGTCGGTGCCGGCGGACAGCACGTGGTCGGCGATCTCGCCGACCAGGGCGAACAGGTCCCGGCCGTCCTGCGGGTCGCCGAAGGCCTCCGTCCCGGTGATGTCGATCCGGATGACCTCGCTGTCGGACACCCGGCGGTACTGCGGCACGGTCAGGTCGGTGGCCACACCGCCGACGAGGCCGGTCCCGCCGACGCCGACGAAGGCGCCGGACGCCGGGTCGTACGCCTGCGTGCCGGAGGTGGCGCCGCCGAAGACCGGCCGGCCGTTGATGGCGGTGTTGGCCAGGCCGAGCAGGCTCTCGCGGAGCTGTTTCACCTCGGTGGAGATGGCCGTCGCGGAGTTGCCCTGCATGGACCCGGTGTTCAGGCCCTGCACCGTCAGGTCCCGCACCTTCCGGACCTGGGTCAGGATGGTGTTGAGCGCGGTGTCCGCGGACTCGAGCCAGCCCTTGCCGTCGGAGATGTTGCGCGCCTGCTGGGTGACCGCGGCGGTGTTCTGCCGCACCTGCATCGCCTTGTTGGTACCGGTCGGCGAGTCCGAGGGCGCGTTGAGGAGCCGGCCGGAGGTCAGCTGCTGCTGCAGCTTGCCCATGCGGTCGAGGTTCTGGTTCAGGCCGAGGAGGCTGGTCTGCGCGACGGCCCGCTGGGTGATCCTCATCAGCGGCCCACCACGCCCATGCCGTTGATCAGCGTGTTGAGCGCCTCGTCGATCGCGGTCACCAGGCGGGCCGCGGCCGAGTAGGCGTGCTGGTAGCTCATCATGTTCGTCATCTCCTCGTCGAGGTTGACGCCGGAGACGGACTCACGCGCGGCGTCGACCTGGTTGCGGACGACGGTCTGCACCTCCAGGTCGCGCTCGGCAACCCCGGACTTCACGCCGAGGCCGACGATCATCTCGCGGTAGGTGGCGTCGACGCCGGTGGGCGCCAGGGAGAGCCGGTACATCGCGTCGGCGTTGTTCCCGTTGGCGGTGAAGACCCCGCTCGGCGCCGGGCCGGCGGCGGCGATGCCCCGCGGGTCGGTCATCGTCACCGAGATGTTCGCGGCCGTGACGGTGGTGCCCGAGGACGGCCCGATCAGCGGGTCGCCCGCGTTCCCGTCCAGGTCCAGTCCCTGCGCGTGCTGGGCGTTCAGCGTGGCGGCCAGGTTCGACGCCAGCGAGTCGAGCGAGGCCCGGTACCCCGGCACGATCGTCCCCATCACGGCGAGCTGCCCCTCGGCGGTGCCGCCGACCTGCAGCGTGGAACCACCCGGCACGGTCAGCAGCCGGGGCGGGTCCGAGGCGACGGCCCCGACGGAGGTGCCCCCCGCGAGCCGCACGGCGATGGCCGAGTTGCCGGTGACCAGCGAGGTGCCGCCCACCGAGACGTTCATGACACCGTCGTCGCCGGCGCTGGCCGACGCGCCGATCTGCTCGGAGAGCTTCAGGACCAGCGAGTCGCGCCGGTCGGAGAGCTCGTTGACCGGCGTCCCGCTCAGGTTGCCCAGCTTGATCTTCTGGTTGAGGTCGGCGATGGAGACGGCCGTGGCGTTGACGTCCGCCACCAGCGCCTCGAGCGAGGCGTGCGTGTCGTCCCACTGCTTGTCGAGGCTGCTGGCCGTGGTGCGGATGCCCGCGGTCAGGGTGTTCAGGCGCTCGATGACCTGGCTGCGCGCGGCCAGGTTCTTCTCCGTGGGGTTGTTGGCGACGTCGCTGAAGCCGCTCCAGACCTCGGCGAGCATGCTCTGGATGCCGGTCGAGCCGGGCTCGCGGAAGGCCTGCTCGACCTGCGTGTACGCCGAGCTCTCGACGGTGAGCCGGGCCGTGGTCGCCGTCTCCAGCCGGCCGCGGGCCTCCAGGAACGCGTCGCGGATGCGGATCACCGTGTGGGAGTCCACGCCCGAGCCGATGCCGTCACTCACGGAGTGGATGGCCGGCACCGTGCTGCCGTTGATCGACTGCTGCTCGACCCGCTGGCGCGAGTAACCGTCGGTGTTGACGTTGGAGATGTTCTGCCCGGTCACGTCCAGACCGCGCTGGGCTGCCCACAGCGCCGTCGACGCCCGCGTGAGACCACCGAAAGTGCTCACTTCGACTCCTCGCCGGCGCTCGTCGTGTGCGTTCGCAGCTCGCTGTGTCCCCGCTGCTCGCCCGCGAGCTCGCTCACAGTGCTCCGTCCAGGGTCACGGCGCGGTTCGCGCCGACGGTGCTGCGGCCCGAGGCCCCGTAGGTGCCGGCCGAGGGCGCGCGCCCCGACAGCAGCGCCTCGTCCAGGGCGGCCAGGCCGCCCTCGATGAGCCCGCGGTTGCTCTCGGAGAGGCTGCGCAGCTCGGTCACGAGCACGAGCAGGGTCTCGTGGTGCTTGCCGAAGAGGTCGTTCCACGGGGCCGGCGCGGCCTCGGCGACCTGGCGCAGCGAGGGGTTCGCATCCAGTCCCAGCTTGACGGCCAGCGCCTCGGTGACGGCGGCGCGCTCCACCTCGAGCGTGCGCAGCTGGTCGAGGACCACCTCGATCTCGTGCGCGATGCGGGCCAGCCAGCGGCTCTTGCCCGTGACGATGAGGTACTGCTTCTCCTCCGCCTTGAACAGCAGCAGGTCCAGCAGCTCCTGTTCGCGCCACAGCAACGTCGACAGGTGTTGGTAGTCCACGTCCACCGCCTCCTTCGTCCGTCGTGGGCTGCGCATCCGTGGTCACGGTGCGGCCCCGTTGTCTCGCAGAGCAGCCATCGGCACCCGGCGAGGAACCCTCAAGCCGAGGGGCGGACGTTGTCAGATGTTCGCGGACGGCCGAGGGTGCGACCGGGACGGCGGGCTGCCGAGGAGTAGGACGTGCGAGCAGCCCGATCCCCGGTGACCGAGCGTTCCCCGGCCGTCCCCCTCCCGAGGTCGGCCGAGTCCGTCGACGCCCTGGTGACCGAACACCTCCCCCTGTGTTCCTTCGCGGTCAACGCGGTCGCCTCCCGCATCTCCCTGCCGGCCCACGTCAGTCGCGAGGACCTGCTGTCCTCCGCGAAGGTGGCGCTGGTCGAGGTGGCGCGGCGGTTCGACCCGACGGCCGGCGCGACCTTCGCGACCTACGCCCTGCCACGCCTGCAGGGCGCGGTGCTCGACGAGCTGCGCTCGGGGGACTGGGCGAGCCGGTCCGTGCGGGCCGCGGCCCGGCGGACCGACGCCGCCGCCGATGCCCTGACGATCAGCCTCGGCCGCCCCCCGACCCGCGAGGAGCTCGCCGAGAGCCTCGGGATCCGGCGGGGCGAGCTGGACTCGCTGCAGGTCGACGTGCACCGGGCGGTGATGGTGAGCATCGACGCCGAGTCCGGACCCGACGGCGGTGGCGGCCTGGACCTCCCCGATCCCGGCGAGTCCCCCGAGCGGGCCCTCCTCCGCGTCGAGCGTGGCCGCTACCTGCAGCAGGCCATCCGAGAGCTGCCCGACCGGCTCGACGAGGTCGTCGAGCGCAACTTCTTCGGGGGCGAGTCGCTGACCGAGATCGCCGAGGTCCTCGGGGTGACGCTCTCCCGCGTCTCCCAGATGCGCGCCCGGGCCCTGACCCTGCTGCACGCCGCGATGAGCGAGGTGTGGGAGGGGCAGGCCGTCCCGGCCGACGGCGGCGTCCGCGCCCGCAACCAACAGCGCTCCTACGTCGACCGCGTCGCGGGCCGCAACGCTCCCCCGGCGACGGCACCGCCGCCGTCCGTGCCCCACGCCCGCGGCGCGCGACTGGCCAGTCGCTACGGCGCCGCGCGCCCCGTCCCGACTCCGAGCGAGGTGCCGGCATGAAGGTGCTCCTGATGAACTCCGGACAGGGCCCGCAGGACTACTACCGCGTCCGCGAGCCCGCCGCGGCCATCGCGGCGGCCGGCCTCGATGCCGAGATCGAGATGATCCGCGGCATCGAGACGATGGTCCGTCCGGGCGACGACGGCGAGGTGTACGACGCCGACGCCCGCGGCGCCGACGTGGTGGTGCTCCAGCTGCCGAAGACGGTCGCGATGCTGCAGACCATCCGGGTGCTGCAGGCACAGGGTGTCGCCGTCGTGGTGGAGATGGACGACCTGCTCACCTCCGTGCCCTTCGGGTCGGTCGGCCACGACGCCCTCGTCCGCAAGGGCATGGGCCGCCGGGCCACCGAGTGCGCCCGCGAGGCCGACTTCGTCACCACGACGACGCCGGAGCTCCTGCGCGAGTACGCCCCGCACGGGCGCGGCGCGGTCGTCCCCAACGCGATCCCGCGCCGCATCGCCGAGCTCCCGCCGGCGTACGCCCGCGAGGCCGAGGTCGTCACGATCGGCTGGACCGGCAGCGTGGGCACCCACCCGTACGACCTCCAGGAGGTCGGATCGGGGCTGCAGCAGGCGCTGGACGCCACCCGCGGCCGGAGCCGGTTCACCGTCATCGGCCAGGCGTGGGGGGCCCGCAGCCGGCTCGGCCTCACCGAGGAGCCGGGCGAGGTCCCGTGGATGGCCGACGTCGACGCGTACGCGACGGCCATCGGGGAGACCTTCGACGTCGGCATCGCCCCGCTGCGCCTCGACCGGTTCAACTCCAGCAAGAGCTGGCTCAAGGTGCTCGAGTACTCCGCTCGCGGGGTCGCCGCCGTCCGTTCCCCCAGCCCCGAGTACGAGCGTCTGGGCCTCGGCCGGCGCGCCCGCTCCTCGAAGGACTGGGCCCGCGGCCTCACCTCCGCCATCAGGGACGCCGACCGGCGGCGCGAGTTCGCCGAGCGTGACCGGGCGGTCGTGCTCGACCGGCACCTGACCGAGCACACCGCCGGCGAGTGGGTGGCCGCCTGGCGGCGTGCCCTGGACCACCGGGCGCGGAGCCGGCGCGCGTCCGCCTGACCTGCCCCGGGCCGCAGCCTGCGCACGGACGGGTGAGGGAACGGGATTTTCCGTCCGGTTCGCCTCAAGAACGCCCCCGGCCCCGCCGTAGAGAACCCCGTAGGGCCCCGCAGCACGGATGCAGCGGGGAGAAGAACGACCCCGTCCAAGGAGGAACACCATGGGTCTCAGCGTCAACAACAACATCGCGGCGATGAACTCGTACCGCAACCTGTCGATCACCGACGGTCAGATGAGCAAGTCGCTGGAGAAGCTCTCCTCCGGCTTCCGCATCAACCGCGCGGCGGACGACGCCGCGGGCCTGGCCATCTCCGAGGGCCTGCGCTCGCAGATCGGTGGCCTCAAGGTCGCCGTCCGCAACACCCAGGACGGCGTCTCGGTCGTGCAGACCGCTGAAGGTGCGCTCACCGAGACGCACAAGATCCTCCAGCGCATGCGTGACCTGACCGTCCAGGCCAGCAACGGCGGTGGGCTCAACGACGACGCCAAGAAGAACATCCAGTCGGAGATGGGCCAGCTCAAGAACGAGCTGACCCGCATCGCCGACACGACGACCTTCAACGGCACGAAGCTGCTCGACGGCAAGTACGACGGCAGCTTCCAGGTCGGCGCCAACGTCGGCGAGGCCATCAAGGTCAAGGTCGGTACCGCGATGAGCGCGTCCGGTCTGGGCCTGTCCGGCGTGGACGTCACGACCACGGCGGCCGGCATCTCCACCAGCGCCACCGTCGCCGCCAGCAGCTCGTCGGCCGCCGGCACCGCGGCCAGCATCTCGTTCGCCGCCGGCACCGCCAACCTGACGCTGGCGGAGGACTTCGCCAAGCTGAACGGCGCGATCACCAAGGACGGCAAGACCCTCGACCTGTCCTCGGTCGTCTACGGCGACAGCGACAGCGCCAGCACCCGGCTGGCCACGCTGAACACCGCGCTGGACAACGCCTTCGGTGCGTCGAACATCCAGGCCACCGTGAACGCCAGCGGCGCCCTCACCATCACCGGTGAGGACCCCGGCGCGAACGCCACGGCGGAGAACCTGGCGAAGGCGCAGATCACCTTCACCGCGTCCACCGGCGCGAGCGAGGGCCTCAAGAAGATCGACGCGGCGATCAAGACGGTGTCGAACACCCGTGCCGACCTGGGTGCCATCCAGAACCGGTTCGAGCACACCATCAGCAACCTGAACGTCGCCGTCGAGAACCTCTCGGCGTCGGAGAGCCGGATCCGCGACACGGACATGGCCCAGGAGATGACCAACTTCACCCGGACCCAGATCCTGACCCAGGCCGGCACCGCGATGCTGGCCCAGGCCAACCAGGCTCCGCAGGGCATCCTGCGTCTCCTGGGCTGATCCAGCCAGTAGCACCACGCTCCACCCGGCACTGACAGCACCAAGGTGAGGGGGGAGGCCTCCGGGCCTCCCCCCTCACCGCACCACTGCACGCCCACTCCCAGGAGGTCCCGGTATGGCAGGCATGAGCATGAGCGTCGGCCTGATCTCCGGCATGGACACCGCCTCCCTCATCAGCCAGCTGATGCAGGTCGAGGCCAACCCGCAGACCCTCCTCAAGAACAAGCTCGTCGCGACCAACTCCGACGCCGCCGGCTACCGCGCGGTCAACCTGCGGTTCGACTCCCTGCGCACCGCGGCCGCCGCCCTCTCCACCGACGCCCCGTGGACGGCCAGCAAGGCGACCAGCTCCAACGGCACCGTCACGGCCGCCGCCGGCTCTGCCGCGACCGCTGCCTCCCTGACCTTCACCGTCAAGAACCTGGCCTCGACGCACTCGATGCGCAGCGCCGAGCTCACCGCCCCGCCCGGCAAGACCGCCGCCGCCGACACCGACTTCGGCGCCACCTCGATCGACGTCACGGTCGGCGGCACGACCACGACGATCGCCCTCGACACCGACGCCAGCGGCACCGCGACGCTGACCGAGGCCGCCGCGGCGATCAACAAGAAGACCGAGCTGGGGCTGACCGCCTCCGTCGTCCAGGTGGGCGAGGGCAGGTACCGGATGCAGCTGACGACGAAGACCAGCGGCGCGGCGGGGGTCTTCTCCATCCCCACCGGCACGCCGGCCTTCGCCGACCTGACCACGGGCGCGGACGCCACGCTGACCATCGGCGCGGGTGCCGGCGCCTACGACGTCACCTCCGCGACCAACACCTTCACCGGCCTGCTGCCCGACACCACGATCACCGTGACCAAGGCGCTCGAGACCGCCACCGTCGGCGTGGCCCGGGACACCGACGCCACCGCGGCCAAGGTGCAGGCCCTGGTCGACGCCGCCAACAGCGCGCTGCAGGCGATCACCGACTACACCTCGAAGGACAGCGCCACCGCGACGCTGCAGGGCGACAGCACGCTGCGCACCCTCTCGGGCCGGGTGGCCGACATCCTCTCCTCCGGTGTCGGTGGCAAGTCCCCTGCCGCCTACGGGATCACCCTCGAACGCGACGGCAAGCTGACCTTCAAGAAGGACACGTTCACCGCAGCCCTCGCCGCCGACCCCGTCGGCACCCGGACGTTCCTGACCCAGGGCAACGGCACCACCAGCCCGGTGGGTCTGGCCGCGCAGCTCGAAGCCCTCGCCAAGTCCGCGTCCGACACCGACAACGGCACGCTCACCCTGATGGCGAAGAGCAGCGACAACACCGCCAAGGACCTCACCGCACGCGTCGCCGACTGGGACAGGCGCCTGGCCCTCCGCAAGGAGACCCTCACCCGCCAGTTCACGGCGATGGAGACGGCGCTCGGCACGCTCCAGAACCAGTCCTCGTGGCTCGCCGGTCAGCTGGCCGGCCTGCCGAAGTGGTCCTGATCCTCCCGTCCCCGCCCGACGCCGCTCCCCCGACGTTGACCCTGGAGATCCGCAACTCATGAGCACTGCCTCGCTCCGTGCCCGCTACCTCGGCGACAAGGTGTCCACCGCGTCGCCGCAGCAGTTGCTGGTCATGCTCTACGACCGGCTCGCGCTCGACCTCGACCGCGCACAGGCCGCCCTGGCCGCCGGCAACCGCGAGGCGGCCGGCGAGCAGCTCAACCACGCGCAGGAGATCGTGATCGAGCTCCGCAGCAGCCTCCAGGTCGACGCGTGGGAGGGCGGCCCGCGCCTGGCCTCCCTCTACAGCTGGCTGCTCACCGAGCTGGTGCAGGCCAACGTCAAGGCGGACAAGAACCGGGTCGCCGCCTGCCTGCTGGTCGTCGAGCCGCTGCGCGACGCCTGGCGGCAGGCCGCCGCCAGCTTGGCCACGGCCTCGTGACGGCCTCCGCATGACCGCCGGCCACCCCTCCCCCGAGGGCTCGTCCGCCGAGTGGGCGACCGTCCTCGAGGAGATGGAGGGCGAGGTCCTCGCCGCCCAGGAGTCGCTGAGCGCCGACCGGACCGAGGACATCGCGGCCTGGAGCCGGCGCACCGCCGACTGGACACCGCCCCAGCAGCTCGGACAGCTGCCCATGGACCTCCGGGAGCGCGCCGCCCGCCTGCTGCAGCACCAGCTCGCGGTCGCCGAGGAGCTCGCCGAGCGGATCCTGCAGTCCCGCCAGCAGCGCGACCTCGCGGCGCGGATGTCCTACGCCCGCACCCGCCCCGCCGCCGCCTTCGTCGACCGGGCGATGTAGTCCCCTCCCCCGCACCACGACCGGGTCCGCCTCCTGGCGGACCCGGTCGTCGTCGTCCCGGGCCCGGAGGACCTCCCCGCGCGAGGGCCCGGGCACTGGCGCACGCTTGAGGCTCGTCGCACCGGCCGTCACAGCGGCCCCGCCGTCCCCGGCCGACCCGACGGGACCGCCCGTCACCGCTGTCACCCGGGTGGCGGACGACGGTCAGCCGCGCCGGCCGCACTGCCGATGTCCTGTCTGCACGGACAGCACCACTCTCGCCACGGATCGGCGGCCCCCCACTCGCTCGCGAGTGTCTTCTGCGTACCCGGAGGCCCGTCGTGCCCTGCCGTCCTGCCCGCCTGCGCTCTGCTGGCCGGTGCGCTGCCCGTCTGCGCGCCGCCCGATGATCGGCGACGTCACCATGACGACGCTGCACGCGGCCCTCTCCGGGCTGGCGCAGCGGCAGCGCGTGACCAACGACAACATCTCGAACATCAACACCCCCGGCTTCCTCGCCGGCCGCACCGACTTCGAGTCGACGCTGCGCAGCGAGCTGCACGCCGGCAGGACGCCGAGCGTCACCGGGGGGTCGGTCGCGCGCTCGCTCGAGCCGACCAACACGAACGGCAACAACGTGAACCTCGACAGCGAGACCGTCCTCGCCACCGAGACGGGGCTGCGCTACCAGCTGGCGCTCAACGCCCTCGACGGCAAGTACGGCCTCCTGCGCTCGTCCCTCAGGACGCAGTGACGTGTTCGACGCCCTCGGGACCGCCGGCACCGGCCTCTACGCCCACCGCAAGTGGCTGGACGCCGTCTCGGACAACATCGCGAACATCAACACGGTGAGCTCCACCGACGGCGAGGCGTTCAAGGAGCGCTTCGTCGTCGCCCAGGCCGCGGACTACGGCAGCGGCGAGGGCGGCGTGCGCGTCGCCGGCGCCCAGCTCGGCAGCGGCGAGGGTCGGCTGGTCCACGAGCCGAACCACCCCCTGGCCGACGCCGAGGGCTACGTCCGCTACCCGGACATCGACCTCGGTGAGCAGATGACCCAGTTGATCATGGCGCAGCGCGGCTACCAGGCCAACCTCGCGTCGGTCGAGCGGGCGACGGACGCCTACCGCGCCGCGCTCAACCTCGGGAAGGGCTGACCATGACGTTCCCCATCGGTGGCATCTCGATGCCCTCGTTCCCCAGCCTCGGCGCCATCGGCGGCGCCGCGTCCGTCGAGGGCACCGCCGCCGCGACCGAGGCGCCGGCCGTCTCCGCCACGGAGAACGGCTTCGCCGACGTCCTCACCGGCGCGATCGAGAACGTGCAGGGGGCGCAGGCCAACGCCGACTCCCTCGCCGTCCAGGCCGCCACCGGCGACCTCAAGGACGTGCACGACTACATGATCGCGGCCCAGGAGGCGGCGCTCACCACCGAGATGTTCGTGACGCTCAAGAACAAGGCCGTCGAGGCCTTCACTGAGATCATGAGGATGCCCATCTGATGCCCGCTGCACTCGCCGGCCCGCTGGGGCGGCTCCGCTCCGCGCTCGAGACGATCAGTCTCGGGCAGAAGGTCGTCATCGGCCTGCTCGTCGCCGGGTTGGGACTCGGCGGGTTCTTCTTCTACAACTGGATCACGACGCCGACCATGGCGCCGCTGTTCAGCAACCTCGCCGCCTCGGACGCCTCGGCGATCGTCGAGGAGCTCAACGCCGGCGGCGCCTCCTACGAGCTGGCCGACGGCGGCGGCACGATCCTCGTCGCCCAGGACCAGGTCTACGACCTGCGCCTGGCGATGAGCGGCAAGGGCCTGCCCGCCGGCTCGGACACCGGGTACGCGCTGCTCGACGAGCAGGGCATCACCACCAGCGAGTTCCAGCAGCAGAAGACCTACCAGCGCGCCATCGAGGGCGAGCTCGCCAACACCCTCGAGGCCCTCGACGGCGTCCAGCAGGCGATCGTCCACGTGGCGCTGCCGGAGGACGAGGTCTTCGCCACCGACGAGGCCGACCCGACCGCGTCGGTGATGCTCGACCTGGCGCCGGGCACCCAGCTGTCGGGTGAGCAGGTGCAGTCGGTCACCAACCTGGTCTCCTCCAGCATCGAGGGCATGGCCCCCGAGCAGGTCACGGTCAGCGACACGTCGGGCCAGCTGCTGTCCTCCGCCGGCCAGGGCGTGACCACCGCCGCCGGCGACGCCCGCTCGCAGCTGGAGACCGACTACGAGACCCGCCTGGCCGCTCGGGCGCAGGCCATCCTCGACCCGGTCCTCGGTCCGGGCCACGCCCGGGTGTCGGTCCGCGCCGACCTGGACATGTCCCAGCGCGAGGCCACCTCCACCACGCACTCCTACACCGAGGGCACGCCGCCGGTCTCCGAGCAGAACACCAGCGAGGAGTACACCGGTTCCGGTGCCGCGGTCGGCGGCGTCCTCGGCCCGGAGAACGCCGCGGACGCCGGCACGGGCGGGGGCGACTCCACGTACACCACGGAGTCGAACACCGCGAACAACGCCGTCGACCAGACGGTGGAGAACGTGGTCACCGCACCCGGTGCGATCAACCGGCTCACCGTCGCCGTCGTCCTGGACGACACCGTGGCGGGCAGCATGAACCAGGCGCTGGTCCAGGACCTCGTCAGCAACGCCGTCGGCCTGGACGTCGCCCGCGGTGACGACATCTCGGTGGCCTCCCTCCAGTTCGACACCACCGCCGCCGACCAGGCCGCCGCCGAGATGGCGCAGGCCCGCGAGGACGAGAAGAACGCCCAGATGTGGTCGCTCATCAAGACCGGCGCCATCGGTCTGGGCATCGCCCTGCTGGTCCTGGTGGTGTGGCTGCGCAGCCGCCGCCGGGACGAGGAGGACGACGACCAGCTGGAGCTCGACGACGACGTCATGGCCGAGCTCGAGCGCCTGCGCGTGGCGAGCACCCGCGACGAGACCCTGCTGCTCGACCGGGCCACCGACAACCGCGCGCTGGAGCTGGAGGCCGCCGAGCGGGCCCGGGTCCGCGGCGAGATCTCCACGATGGTCAGCGAGCGTCCGGACGAGGTCGCCCAGATGCTGCGCGGCTGGCTGGGCGAAGGCGCCACCAAGTGACGACCACCCGTACCGAGGAGTTCGCGCTGTGAGCATCGCGAGTGTCGAGCAGCTGGTCGGCGCCGCCCCGACCAACCTCCCCGCGCTGCCGGCGCCCAGGCGCCCGGAGATGCCCGGGCTGCGCAAGGCCGCGGTCTTCCTCGCGCAGATGACGAAGGAGGAGGCCGGCATCCTGCTGGGCAAGCTCCGGCCGCGCGAGGTCGAGGCGCTGACCCGGGAGCTGATGCGGCTCAACACGGTGGAGCCCGACGACGTCGACGGCGTCCTGACCGAGTTCCACGACATGATGGCCGCGCAGCGCTACATCGGCCGCGGCGGCGTCGACTTCGCCCGCGAGATCCTGGCCGCCGGGCTGGGCGAGGACAAGGCCGAGGGCATCCTCGCCCGTCTCAACGTGGTCTACACCGAGGTGCCGTTCGCCTCGCTGCGCAACGTCGACGTCCGCCAGCTGGTCACGTTCCTCAAGGACGAGCACCCGCAGGTCATCGCGCTGGTGCTCGCCCACCTCACCGCGGCGCAGTCGGCCGAGGTCCTGTCCGGCTTCGCGCCCGAGCAGCAGGCCGAGGTGGCCCACCGGATCGCCACGATGGACCGCACGACCCCCGAGATGGTGCGGCTGGTCGAGGAGGAGCTGGGCCGGCGGATGGGCTCCCTGCTCGCCCACCAGGACATGTCCACCGTGGGTGGCGTGGAGACCCTGGTCGAGATCATCAACCGCTCCCCGCGACCGACCGAGCGCTCGATCCTGGAGTGGCTGGACGCCACCGACCCGGAGCTGGCCGAGCAGGTGCGCGCGCAGATGTTCGTCTTCGAGGACATCGTCACCATCGACGACCGCTCCCTGCAGCTCGTGCTGCGCGAGGTCGAGGCCAACGACCTGGCCACCGCGCTCAAGGGCGTGCGGCCGGACGTGCGCGACAAGGTGGTCCGGAACCTCTCCGAGCGCGCCGCCGAGAACCTCGCGGAGGAGATCGAGCTGCTCGGCCCGGTCCGTGCCCGCACCGTCGAGGAGGCCCAGGCCAAGGTCGTCGGCATCATCCGCACGCTCGAGGAGCAGGGTGCCCTGACGATCAACCGTGGCGGGGACGATGAGTTCGTCGCGTGATGAAGGACCCCGTCCCCCCCACCCCTCGCACGCTCGGGGCGGGACCCTGGACGGGGCCGAAGGACGGATCGCACCGAGGAACGCCTTCCGTCCTCCCCCCACCTCGCACGCACGGGGCGGGTCCCTGGACGGGGCCGAGGGACGCGACGCGGTGAGCCACGACGGTTCGGGCAGCACCTCGGTGCTGCTGAGGGGCGCGTCGGCCCGTGCCGCCACGCCCTACCGGCAGGCGGCCGGCGTGCCGTTCGCGCCGCCGGTGCAGCAGCAGGTCCCGGCGCCCCGGCCCGAGCCGGTGCCGGAGGTCGTCGAGCGGCGCACCACGGTGCGGCGCGCGGCCGACGTCCCGGTGCCCAACGGCCGCGGGGTGCTGCGGCTGGGCGACGTCTACGCCGAGGAGCTGGCCCGGCTGCGCGAGCACGCGCACCGCGAGGGGTACGCAGCCGGTCACGCGGAGGGCCTGGCCGCCTCGGCGAGCGCCGTGGCCGAGGCCGAGCTGTCGGCCCAGGCGCGGCTCGCCGAGGCGCAGCACCGCTGGGAGCGCCGGCTGGTCTCGGCCACCGCCGCCCTCGGAGCCGCCGCGACGCAGCTCGAGCAGACCGCCGTGCCGGTCGCCGAGGACCTGCGCGAGGAGGTCCTGCAGTCGGTGCTCGTGCTGGTGGAGGACCTGCTCGGCCGCGAGCTGGCGTCGGTGGACGCCGCCGGCGTCGACGCGCTGCGCCGCGCCCTCACGCTGCTGCCCACCGACGCGCCCAGCGTCGTGCGGCTGCACCCCGACGACCTGGCCGAGGTGCCCGCCGACGCGCTCGCCGCGCTGCCCGCGTCGGTCACCGTGGTCGGCGACCTGTCGGTCGAGCGCGCCGGCGCCGTCGCCGAGTGCGGCGTGCAACGGGTCGACGCCCGGCTGAGCACCGCCCTGGCCCGGGTCCGGGAGGTGCTGCGCGGATGAGCCGCGCGACGCTCCTGGAGCGCGCCCGCCTGGCCGCCCGCCCCCAGCTGACCGGCTCGGTCGTCGGGGCGATGGGCCTGACCCTGACCGTCGAGGGCGTCCCCGCGGCGGTCGGCGACCTGGTCGAGGTCGACCCGGGCTCGCGCGGCCTGCTGGCCGAGGTGGTCGCCGTCGGCCGGGACCGGCTGACCTGCATGCCGCTGGGCGAGCTGTCCGGTGTGCACTCCGGCGCCCCCGTGCGCACCACCGGCATGCCGTTGCAGGTCCCGGTGGGTCCGGCCCTCCTCGGCCGGGTGCTCGACGGGCTGGGCCGCCCCATCGACGGCGGCCCCGCCCTGGGCGGCGGTGTGTCCTGGGTGGACCTGGCGAGCGAGACCCCGCACGCGCTGTCCCGGCGCCGGGTGGAGGAGCCGCTGCCCGTGGGCGTGCGCGCCCTGGACACCCTGGTGCCGGTCGGCAAGGGGCAGCGACTGGGCATCTTCGCCGGCTCCGGCGTGGGCAAGTCGACCCTGCTCGCCCAGATCACCCGGGGCACCGAGGCCGACATCCGGGTCATCGCGCTGATCGGCGAGCGTGGCCGCGAGGTGAAGGAGTTCCTCGAGGAGAACCTCGGGGCCGAGGGCATGGCGCGCACCGTCGTCGTCGTCGCCACCTCCGACGAGCCGCCGCTGGTCCGCCTCAAGGCCGCGTTCGTCGCGACCCGCATCGCCGAGGGCTTCCGTGACCAGGGCCGCGACGTGCTGCTGCTCATGGACTCGATCACCCGGACCGCCATGGCCCAGCGCGAGGTCGGCCTCTCGGCCGGGGAGCCCCCGGCCACCCGCGGCTACCCGCCGAGCGTCTTCGCGATGATGCCCAAGCTGCTGGAGAAGGCCGGCCCCGGCGCCGTCGGGTCGATCACCGGTCTCTACACCGTGCTGGTGGAGGGCGACGACCACAACGAGCCGATCGCCGACACCGCCCGCTCGATCCTCGACGGGCACGTGGTGCTGACCCGCAAGCTCGCCACCGTCGGCCACTTCCCGGCCATCGACGTGCTGGAGTCGATCTCCCGGGTCGCCGGCGCGGTCGTCCCCGCGGCGCAGATGACCGACGCCCGCGAGGCCCGGCGGCTGCTCGGTTCGCTGCGCGACGTCAAGGAGCTCATCGAGATCGGCGCCTACCAGGCCGGCAGCGACCCGCTGGTCGACCGTGCCCGGGCGCTGTCGCCCGCGCTGGACGCCTTCCTGCGGCAGTCCATGGACGACACGACCGGCACGGCCGAGGCCTGGGACCGGCTGCACCGCATCGTGACGTCGGGATGACGAGCTCCCGCACGGTGAGCGTGGCCTGATGGGCAAGCGGCAGGCCTTCCGGCTCGCGCCGGTCCTCCGCGTGCGCCAGGCCGCCGAGCGCGCCGCCTCCCTCGCCCACGTCGAGGCCGAGGGCGCCGCGCGCGAAGCCGAGCGTCGCGCCCGGGAGCTGGCCGCGGCCCTGCCCACCCGCGCCGTGACCGGATCGCACTCCGCGCAGAGCTTCTTCGCCGCGATGGTCGCATCGCAGGCCGCGGCTGCCGATGTCTCAGCTGCACGGTCGACCGCCCAGGCGTCGGCCGAGCACGCGGAGCTCCTGCGCGCACGGTGGACCGCTGCCGCGCAGGAGACCAAGGCGATGGAGAAGCTGCGCGACCGGCACGAGCTGGCCCTGCGGCACGCCGAGGACGCCGCCGAGACCCGGGCCGTGGACGACCTGGTGACCGGCCGGTACTCCGCGCGGACGGGACGCGACGGACAGCCAGGAGAGGAGGAGGCGTGGAGGGGCTGACCGCCGTGCACGGCCGCATCGCCGAGATCCAGAACCGGATCCTGATGCTGTCGGCCAGCAGGACGTCCTCGACCTCCGCCGCCTGGTCCAGCGCGGCCTCGGCCGCGGGGCTCACCGGCACCACCGCCGCCGGCGCGAGCACCTCGCTCGGCGCCGGCGACGGCACCGCCGGCGCCCGGGTGGTCGAGGCGGCGAGCAGGTACCTCAGGGTCCCCTACGCCTGGGGCGGGACCGACCCGGCGTCCGGGCTGGACTGCTCCGGGCTGGTACAGCGGGTCTACAAGGACCTGGGCATCGACCTGCCGCGGACCTCCTCCCAGCAGGCCACCTCCGGCACCCCGGTCGCGAACCTGGCCGAGGCCCGCGCGGGTGACCTGGTGTTCTTCGACAACTCCTCCTCGCGCGCCGGCATCGACCACGTCGGCATCTACATCGGCAACGGTCAGATGATCGCCGCGCCGCAGGAGGGCGAGGTCGTCAAGATCCAGTCGGTCGGCAACCCGACGCTGATCCGCCGTGTGCTGCCGGACACGCCCGTCCCCACCGCCGCGGCCGCGGCCGTGGCGGGCGGCGGCCTGGGCGGGGTCCCCTACTCCGATCTGTTCGTCTCCGCCGGCGCGCGGCACGGCGTCCAGCCGGCGCTGCTGGCGGCGGTCGCCAAGACGGAGTCGAACTTCAACTCCTCGGCGGTCTCCTCCGCCGGAGCCACGGGCCTCATGCAGTTCATGCCGGCGACCGCCCGCGGTCTCGGCGTCGACGCGGCCGACCCGGCATCGGCCATCGACGGCGCCGCCCGCTACCTGCGCCAGCTCACCGACCAGTTCGGCTCGACCAGCCTGGCCCTGGCCGCCTACAACGCCGGGCCGGGCGCGGTCTCGCGCGCCGGTGGCATCCCTCCCCACGGGGAGACCCAGTCCTACGTGACCAAGGTCCTCAGCGCCGCGGAGGCGTACTCATGACAGCTCCTGCCCTCCCCGCCCTCCTGTCGGTGTCGCCGGCAGCGACGGCGCCGGCCCCGGCCTCCCGGCCGTCGTCGGGCTTCGCGACCGCGCTCGACGACGCGCTCGGCAGTGACGGCGGCACCCCCCAGCCCGGTCCGGAGGCGACGACCCCCGAGGACGACGTCCCCGTCGCCCCTCCGCTCGAGGGCGACGCCGGCCCCGCCGAGGAGGCGCCCGCCGGTCCGCAGGTCCTCGACCCGGCGGCCTGGGCCTTCGCCCTCGCCGTCGCCGTCCCCGCACCCCCGGCGACCGTCGCGCCGGACGCCGCCGACCCGGCCGCGGCACCCGCCGGCGCCGTTCCCCCAGTGGCGGCCGCTGCGGACGGCGTGCCCGCACCGGCGCTCCTCCCCGGTGCCGCCGGCCCGGTGGCGGCGGTGCCCGCGACCCCGGGCGGCCCCCTCCCGCTCGACGCCGTGCTGCCGGGTGCGCCCGCGGCGCCGTCCCCGGCCGCCACGGCCACCCCGGTGGTCCCGACCGCCGCGACCCCGGGTGCGGCCGACCTCGCCGCCGTGCTGCCCGCCGGCGTCGTCGTGGTCCCCGCCGCGGTGGCCCCGACCGCGACGGCCTCGTCCCCCGCGCCGACGGCGGACGCGGTCCCGGCGGTCGCGACCGAGCTGCCTCTCGCCGCGCTCCCGCCCGGCCAGGAGCAGACCGGCGCCGACCCCCGGTCCGGCGGGAGCGACCAGCCCGCGGCGCAGCTGACCCCGGGAGCCGCTCCGGCCGCCCCGGCGACGACGTCCGCCGCGCCGGCGACCCCCGCCCTGGCGGCACCGGCGCCCCCGCCGCCCGTGGCCACGCAGGTCGCCCCCGTGGTGGCCCAGCTGGCCGGCGGCCCGGACGGCACGCACACCATGACCCTGGTCCTGACGCCGGAGACGCTGGGCACCGTCGAGGTCCGCGTCACCGTGTCGGCCGGCACCGTGGACCTCACGCTGCGGCACGCCTCCGAGGCCGGTCGTGCCGCGCTGCTCGACGCCCTCCCCGACCTGCGGCGCGACCTCGAGTCCGCAGGCCTGAGCTGCTCGAAGCTCGACGTCGACCGCGACAGCGGCAGCTCCTGGACGTCGCAGCATCAGGCCGCCGAGCAGTGGGCCGCGGCGCGGGAGGCCGGCACCGGTCGCGGCCGCCCGTGGCTCCGCGGCGACGAACCCGACGGAAGCCGTCCGGCCCCCGTCGTCCACCCCGCATCGTCCGGACTCGACGTCCGGGTCTGAGAGAGGAGACCTCCGATGACCGAGCCGATCGGTGGCGTGGGCGCCGGCAGTGCCGTCAACCCGGCCACGTCGTCCGCCACCAGCACGGTGGCGCGGGACAACAGCAACAACAAGGACATGTTCCTGCAGCTCCTCGTCGCGCAGATGCGCTACCAGGACCCGAACAACCCGGCCAGCACCACCGAGTTCATGTCGCAGACCGCGACGTTCACGCAGGTGGAGAAGCTCGAGGAGCTGGCCACCCAGAACGCCGAGCTGCTGACGCTGCAGCGGTCGCTGTCGGCCGGTGCGCTGGTCGGCCACACCGTCAGCTGGACCGACGCAACCGGCGGCACGAAGACCGGCACCGTCGGCTCGGTGCGCTTCGGCGGTGACGGCCCGACCGCCGTGATCGACGGCGAGGAGGTGCCCTACGGGCGCCTGACCGAGGTCTCCCTCGCGGCCGACGACTGAGCCCCGCTCCCCTCGCTCACCCCACTCCCCGCCCCCACTGAAGGGACACCCCCGTGCTGCGCTCCATGTACTCGGCCATCTCCGGCCTGAAGGCCCACCAGGTCAAGCTAGACGTGACCGGCAACAACATCGCCAACGTGAACACGGTCGGCTTCAAGAGCAGCCAGGCCACGTTCGAGGACACGCTGTCCCAGCTCATGCGCAACGGCTCGGCGCCCACCGACGGCACCGGCGGCACCAACCCCGCACAGGTCGGGCTCGGCGTGAAGGTCGCCGGCATCACGACCAACTTCGCCCAGGGCACCCAGCAGAGCACCGGCCGGGCCACCGACTTCATGATCAGCGGGGACGGCTTCTTCGTCACGAAGTTCGGGAACGAGAGCCTCTTCACCCGAGCCGGGTCCTTCGACTACGACGCCTCGGGCAAGATCGTCACGCCCGACGGCGCCGTGCTGCAGGGCTGGATGGCCGAGGACGGCGCCGTCAACACCAACGGCGCCGTCACGGACCTGACCGTCCCGTTCGGCCAGGTCATGGACCCCACGGTCACGACGAAGGGGTCCGTGGTCGGCAACCTGACGACGTCGGCCGTCGTCGCCTCGGCCGGCCCGCCGGCCGTCCCTGCGACCTCGCTGCAGACCCAGATCACCGCCTACGACTCACTCGGCACGGCCCACCAGATCGCCCTCACCTTCACCAAGACGGCCCCCAACACGTGGAGCGTGGCCGCCAGCGAGGGCGGGACCCCGATCGGCACCCCGCAGAACCTCACCTTCTCCCCCACGACCGGCAAGGCCCTCACCGGGATGACGTTCGACGTGGACGTGTTCACGAGCGCGGCGGCGACCCCGAACTGGCCGGCGGACATCTCGATCGACCTCAGCAACATGACCGAGTTCGGTGGCAAGTCCTCGCTGGCGCCCATGGACGTCGACGGCAACGCGATGGGGACCCTGCAGTCGATCGCGCTCAGCGGCGACGGCACGATCATGGGCGTCTACTCGAACAACCTGCGCGAGCCGATCGGCAAGCTCGCCATGGCCTCCTTCGCCAACCCCTCGGGCCTGGCCAAGTCCGGCAACACGTCCTTCCGCGTGGGCGACAACTCGGGGCAGCCGGCGATCGGCGAGGCCAACGCCGGGGGCCGCGGCTCGTTGGTCGCCGGCGCGCTGGAGATGTCCAACGTCGACCTGGCCGAGGAGTTCACCGGCCTGATCGTCGCCCAGCGCGGGTTCCAGGCGAACAGCCGGGTGATCACCAGCTCCGACGAGGTCCTGCAGGACCTGGTCAACCTCAAGCGCTGATGGAGGACCTCCCTCCCCCCACCACTCGCGAGCCCGTGGCGGGCCCCTGAGGGAGGCCTGACGGCCCGGTCCACCCGTCGGTGGGCCGGGCCGTGCGCGGCGCGCCGCCGTGACCGCTCCCCCACCGGGTGGCACGGCACCGGCCGTTCGGCTCAAGAGGTCGCTGACCTGCGCCGATATCACTGCAGCCGCACCGACGATGCGGCGGCTGCTTCCCCCTTCGAACGAGCAAGAGGTCAGACCCGTGATCCGAGTGACGCGCCTGAACGGGGAGCAGTTCGCCCTCAACCCCGACCTGATCGAGCGTGTCGAGGGCCACCCCGACACCGTCGTCTTCCTCGTCGACAGCACCCGCTACGTGGTGCAGCAGAGCGTGGAGGACGTGCTCACCGAGATCCGGGAGTACCGGGCCGGCATCCTCGCCACGGCCTACGAGATGGACCGCGGCACCTACCGCTCGTCCCGGCTCGAGGCCCAGGCCGACGACTCGACGAACGGCTCCGTCGTGCCCTTCCCGGCCCGCGAGGAGCGCTGACCCGTGGACCCCGCATCCCTGATCGGCATCGTCCTCTCGCTGGTCGCCCTCCTGGTCTTCATGGTCATGGAGGGGGCCGACCCGATGAGCCTCCTCTTCCTCCCGGCGATCGTCCTGGTCATCGTCGCGACGTTCGGCGCCGCGCTGACCGGCCAGACGATGGACGACCTCAAGAAGATGCCCGGCTGGTTCAAGATGGCCGTCCTGCCGGCCAAGGTGCCGCCGGCCAGCCACCAGATCCAGACCCTGGTCGGCCTCGCGGAGAAGGCCCGCAAGGAGGGCCTGCTCGCCCTCGAGGCGCAGGTCAAGCAGATCGAGGACCCGTTCCTCAAGCGCGGCCTGCAGATGGGCATCGACGGCACCGACCCCGAGCAGCTGCGCGACGTCCTCGAGGCGGAGATCGCCGCCAAGAAGACCGAGGACAAGGTCGCCGCCAAGTTCATGACCACGATGGGCGGCTACGCGCCGACCATCGGCATCGTCGGCTGCATCGTCGGCCTGATGAACGTCATGGGCAGCCTCAGCAACCCCGAGGCGCTGGGCCCGATGATCGCCGCGGCGTTCGTCGCCACCCTGTGGGGCGTCATGGCGGCCAACTTCTGGTTCCTCCCCATGGGCGCCAAGATCCTGCGGGTCAGCGAGCTCCAGGCCGCCCAGATGGAGCTGCTCGTCGAGGGCATCGCCGAGATCCAGGCCGGCACCAGCCCGCGCGCCGTCCGGCTCAAGCTGACCTCGCTCATCCCACCCAGTGAGGTCGCCAAGGAGGCCGCATGAGCGGCGGCCGCGGGGGACGGCGCCGCAGGAAGCACCCCGAGCACGAGGAGCACGAGAACCACGAGCGCTGGCTGGTGTCCTACGCGGACATGATGACGCTGCTCCTGGTCCTCTTCGTCGTCCTCTTCGCGATGAGCCAGGTGGACAAGGACAAGTTCGCCGCTCTCGCCAGCGGTCTGTCCGAGGCCTTCGGGGCGCCGGTCCAGGCCATCACCGGCCCGGGCACCAGCTCCGACTCCTCGGTGCTGCCGGCCCTCGACGCCGCCGTCGACGTCCAGATCCCCGCCGCGCCCGCGGCCCAGGA
This sequence comes from Trujillonella endophytica, assembly GCF_019799905.1. GTDB lineage: Bacteria > Actinomycetota > Actinomycetes > Mycobacteriales > Geodermatophilaceae > Trujillonella > Trujillonella endophyticus_A. Next base: position 310,061 of record NZ_JABGCI010000002.1, read on the forward strand.
GTCGGTGGACTCGGCCGCCCAGCAGGCGGCCGCCGAGGCCCAGGCCCAGTACTCCTCGCTCGAGGGGGTGCGCGACCAGATCGACGCGTCGCTGGCGGCGGCGGGGTACGCCGGAGCCGCCCGGTACGAGATCGACGAGCGCGGCCTCGTCGTGCACATCGTCTCCGACCCGGTGCTGTTCGACGCCGAGAGCGCCACCCTGCTCAGCCAGGGCCGGGCGATCCTCGACGCGATCGCGCCGGCGCTGGCGCCACTGCCCAACCAGCTCGACGTCGAGGGGCACGCCAACCACCTCGCGGTGACGCCGGGCGGTCCGTGGCCGTCCAACTGGGAGCTGTCGGGGGCGCGCGCCTCCACCGTCGTCCGCTACCTGGCCGGCGCCGGGGTGCCCGAGACCCACCTGGCCGCCACCGGCTACTCCTCGACGCGACCGATGGTGCCGGAGTCCGACCCCGGCGCGATCACCCTGAACCGCCGAGTGGACATCGTCGTCCTCTCCACCGCCTCCGCCGAGGCCAACGAGCTGCTGCCCGGCCTCCAGGCCGCCGCGACGGCACCCCCCACCCCCACCGAGACGACCACCCAGACGACCACCGCTTCCGAGGGAGGCCACCCGTGAGCAAGAAGAAGACCGACGACGCTGAAGCGCCCGAGGGCGAGGAGAAGCGCGGCGGCAGGAAGAAGCTGCTGGTGATCGTCGCCGTGGCCCTGGTGGCCCTCGGCGCGGGCGCCTGGTTCGTCCTCTTCAGCGGCAGCGGCGAGGAGGAGCCGGTGGCCGGCGAGGTCCTGCCGCTGGAGTCCATCGCCGTGAACCTGGCCGGCGGCGGCTACCTCAAGATCGGCATCGCCCTGCAGCTGACCGAGGCCGCTGCCGGCGGTGGCCACGGCGGCGCCGCGGTCGACGGCTCCAAGGCCCTGGACCTGGTCATCTCGACGTTCTCCCAGGCACAGCCCGCGGACGTCACGGGCGCCCGGGACGCGCTGAAGGAGTCCCTGAGGCACCAGATCATCGAGGCCTACACCGACCACGCGGAGGGCACCGAGATGGTCATGGACGTGTACCTCACGGAGTACGTGACCCAGTAGGTCCCGCGGGACCCGTCCACCCCGTCCGTCACATCCTCCCCGGCTGACCGGCGGCGCCCCTCGCCGCCGGTCAGCCCGCGTCCGGGACCAGCCGATGAGGGGGGCGTGACCCGCCCCGAGAACGGACCCGTCCCCGGGGGTGCCGGGACGCCGGCGCACGGTGGCCGCCGGCGTGGCGCGCCCCGCACGTACGACTTCCGTCGCCCCACCAAGCTGTCCCGCGAGCACGTCCGCGTGCTGCAGATCGCCCAGGAGGCCTTCGCCCGGCAGGCGACGACGGTGCTGACGACGCTGCTGCGCACCGGCGCCCGGATGGAGCTGCTGAGCATCGAGCAGCAGTCCTACGACGACTACGTCGCGGCGCTGCCCAACCCCTACTTCCTGACCACGTTCACGCTGGAGCCGCTGACCGGCAGGGGCCTGCTGGCCTACCCGCTGGACATCGCCATGGCGACGGTCGACCACATGCTCGGTGGCTCCGGCGCCGCCGACCAGCCGGACCGGCCGATGACGGCGATGGAGACCACCATCACCGGCCAGCTGCTGACCCGGCTGCTCGAGGAGTTCGCCGGCGCCTTCGCGCACATCACCGAGATCCAGCCGGTCCGCGACGGGCTCGAGTACAACCCCGCCCTCGCCCAGGCCGCCGCCGGCTCGGACACCGTGATGGTGGCCAGCTTCGAGCTGTCGGTGGGCGACCGCGACGGCCAGGCCACGCTGGTGCTGCCGTTCTCCTCGTTCGCCACCCCGCTGAACAACGCCACCTCGCCGCACCTGTCCGAGGCCGCCCAGCGCAAGCGCCTGCGGGCCGCCGAGCTGGTCAGCGCCCGGCTCGAGCTGGTGCCGGTCGACGTGAGCGTCCGGTTCACCCCGCTGGAGGTCTCCTCCAGCGACCTGCTCTCCCTCGCCGTGGGTGACGTGCTGCTGCTGCGCCACCCCCGGGACAGCCCGCTCGAGGTCACCACCAACGACGCGACGTTCGCCTACGCGATCGCCAGCAACCACCGCCGCAGGCTCGCCGCCTCCATCGTGCCCACCCCGTATGCCGCTCGGGACACCACAAAGGACACCGCATGACCGCCTCGCTCGACACCGTCCAGGCCTCGGAGACGATCACCGCCGTCGTCGTGGCCGCCGCCTCCGCCGCTGCCGCGCTGGTCCCGTCGCCCGTCGACCTGGTCGCCGGCGACGCGGTCACCGACGCCGACGCCGTGCAGCTGCCCCCGACGGCCGCCGCGGCGGTGACCGCCCGGCTGTCCGGCGAGGTCTCCGGCGACGTCGTCCTCGTGCTGTCGGCCGAGGTGGTCGAGGCGCTGGACAACTCCCCCGTGGGCCCGATGGACGTCGCCACGGCCCTGCGGCCGGCACTCGAGGCGGCTGCCTCGGCGCTGGGCCGGGTGCGGGTGGACTCCGAGCGCACCGAGGACCCGGTGACCGCGCTGGACGGCCTGCGCGACAAGGGCATGTACGTCGCCGTCCCGCTGCTGGGCACCGGCGAGGACGGCGCGGAGGAGCACGTGGCCACCCTCGCGCTACAGGTCACCCTCCCCCAGCCGCAGCGCTCGCAGCGCGGCAGCCTGGAGCTGCTGCGGCACGTGGCCATGGAGGTCACCGTCGAGATCGGCCGCACCCGCATGACGGTGGGCGAGCTGCTCTCCCTGCACCCCGGCGAGGTCGTCGAGCTCGACCGCGCGGCCAGCGCGCCGGCCGACCTGCTGGTCAACGGCACCTTGATCGCCCGCGGCGAGGTCGTCGTCGTCGACGAGGACTTCGGCCTGCGGATCAGCGAGATCGTCAGCGACGCCGCCGAGCTCGGGGGCATGGCGCCATGACCTGGATGCTCATCCGGCTGGTGCTCTCGCTGGCCTTCGTCGGCGGCGTGCTGTGGTTCGCCGCCCGCCTGGCGCGCAAGCGCGGGCTGGGCCAGTCCAACGGCCTGGTCGAGGTCGTCGCCCAGCAGCGGGTGGGCCGCGCCAGCACGGTCAACGTCATCCGCATCGCCGACCGCGTCCTCGTCGTCGGGGCGACCGAGCAGACGGTCACCCTGCTGGCCGAGGTGGACGGCGAGATGGTCGAGGCCACCCTCGCCGACCGCGAGCTCGCCGCCCTCACCGGTGGGGGCTCCGCCGGTGGCGCCCGGCGGCAGCTCGTGGGCGCCGGCAGCACCGGCGCGCTCGCCGGGTCGGTCTTCGACCGCGGCAGCTGGGGCGGGTTCGTGCAGCAGATGCGCGAGCGGACGGTCCGGCGCTGATGACCGCCCCCTGCCCGGCGCCCGCGCGGGCGACGTCCCCGGCCCTGCGCCGGACCGTCGTCCTGCTGCTGGCCCTGTTCGCCGCCGCGGTGGTGGCCGTGCTCCTGGCCGACCCCGCCTCGGCGGCGCCGACCGCGCCCACCGCCCCGACCGCACCGACCGCGCCGGTCGCGCCGGCCGTCGACGGCGGCGTGGACATCTCCGTGGGCGGCGGCAGCTCCAGCAGCTCGGTGACGCTGATCCTCGCGATCACCGTCCTGTCGGTCGCGCCCTCGGTGCTCCTGCTGGCCACCTCCTTCACCAAGATCGCCGTGGTGCTGTCCCTGACCCGCAACGCGCTGGGTCTGCAGTCCTCCCCGCCGAACTCGGTGCTCACCGGCATCGCCCTGTTCCTCACGCTCTTCGTGATGGGCCCGGTCTTCTCCGAGATCAACGAGGTCGCCGTCCAGCCGTACCTGGACGGGGGCATGTCGGTCACCCAGGCCTACGAGGTCGGCGTGGTCCCGCTCAAGGAGTTCCTGCTCGACAACACCCGCGACGACGAGCTCGAGCTCATGATCGGGCTCTCGAACGAGGAGCAGCCCGAGAACCGCGAGGCCGTGAGCATGACGACGCTCATCCCGGCGTTCGTGCTCTCCGAGCTGAAGAGCGCCTTCATCATCGGGCTGGTCATCTTCATCCCGTTCCTGGTGCTGGACATGCTGGTCAGCTCCGCGCTCATGGCGATGGGCATGATGATGGTGCCGCCGTCGATCGTGTCGCTGCCCTTCAAGCTGCTGCTGTTCGTGGTGGTGGACGGGTGGGCGTTGATCACGACGTCGCTGGTCGGGAGTTACACATGACGAACGAGCTCGCGAGTTCGTCCATGGACACGGCGACGGCGGCGGTCACGCCGGCGACGAGCGCCAGCGAGGAGCTGTCGTGACCGACGCCGATGTCACCCAGATCGCGATCCAGACGATGATGGTCGGCGCCAAGGTCGCGGCGCCCATCCTGCTCACCGCCCTGCTGGTCGGCTTCCTGATCTCGCTGTTCCAGGCGGCCACGCAGATCCAGGAAGCGACCCTGTCCTTCGTCCCGAAGATGATCGCCGTCGCGATCGCGCTGCTGGTGACGGGCAACTGGGTGCTGTCGGAGCTGGTCAGCTTCACGCACACCCTGTTCGACTCCCTCCCGCGGCTGCTCGGCCGGACCTGACCGGCATGGACCTCGAGGTCCCGGCGGTCACCCTCGTGGCGCTGCTGCTCGCCACGGCGCGGGCGGCCGGATTCGTCCTGCTGGCCCCGCCGTTCAACACCCGCACCATCCCGGCGCCGGTCAAGGGAGCACTCGCCCTGGCCCTGTCGGTCGCGCTGTTCACCCGGATCGCCCCGGAGCTGCCGGAGCCGACCGCCGGCTTCGTCATCGTCGGCGCGGTCACCGAGGTGGTGATCGGCGCCGGCCTGGGGTTCGTCGTCCAGGTGTTCTTCGCCGCCGTGCAGTTCGCCGGTGACCTGATCGACGTGAGCGGCGGCTTCTCGATGCAGCCGGCCTACGACCCCCTGTCGATGAACTCCAGCGGCTCGATCAGCCGGCTGCACTACCTGCTGGCGACGACGCTGCTGTTCACCAGCGGCGGGCACCTGATGATCGTCCGCGGCTTCGCGACCTCCTACGAGGGGCTGCCGGTCGGCGGCGGGGTGCCCACGGACCACCTCGCCGAGGTGCTGGTCACCGCCTTCTCGATGATGTTCCTCGCCGCGCTGCAGATCGCCGGGCCCATGGTCGCGGTGCTGCTGCTGGCCGACGTCGCCCTGTCGCTGCTGTCCCGCGCGGCGCCGGCGCTGAACATCTTCGCCATCGGTTTCCCGGTGAAGATCATGCTCACCCTGACGCTGCTGGGGCTGACCTTCCCGCTGCTGCCCTCGGCCCTCGACGCGCTGCTCGAGCAGGCCACCCGCGCCGTCGTCTCGTTGCGGAGCGGCTGATGGTCACCGGTGCGCGGCGGCCCGCTCCGTCCTCGTCCGGGAAGGGGGTGAGCTGATGGCCAAGGACGGTCCCGGTGGGGAGAAGACCGAGAAGCCGACACCCAAGAAACTCAAGGACGCCCGCAAGGACGGGCAGATCCCACGGACCCAGGAACTGGGCACGTGGGCCGGGGTGGCGGCCGCGAGCTTCCTCATCCCGATGCTCGTGGGCAACGCCTACGACGCGGTCGGCGAGCTGTTCATGCAGGTCGGCGCGGTGGCCGACGACCCGCAGTCGGCCCGCGTCACCGGCCTGCTCGGGCAGGCCCTGATGGCGTTCCTGTCCACGCTGATGCCCGCGGCGGTGGGCCTGATGGTCGTGGGCCTCGTCGCCTCGGCCGCCCAGGGCGGGGTCACCGTCTCGGCCAAGGGCCTCAAGCCCACGTTGAAGAAGCTGAACCCCCTCCCCGGGATCAAGCGGATGTTCGGGACCCAGGGCCTGTGGGAGGCGGCCAAGGCGGTCATCAAGACGGCGGCCCTGGGCGCCGTCGTCGTCGTGACCAGCGACAAGGCCCAGGGGCTGGTCTCCGCCGCCGGCGCGCTGCCCATCTCGGTGATCGTCGCGACGTTCACCGACTCGGCCGTGCTCATGCTCCGCGTCGTCGCCGTGACCGGCATGGTCATCGCGATCGCCGACTACGTCATCGTCCGCGTGAAGATGATGAAGCAGCTCAAGATGAGCAGGTACGAGATCGAGCAGGAGTACAAGCAGGCCGAGGGCGATCCGCAGATGAAGGCCCAGCGCAAGGCGACGGCGCTGGCGATGTCGCGGAACCGGATGATGGCCGACGTCGCCGACGCCGACGTCCTGCTGGTCAACCCGACCCACGTCGCGGTCGCGCTCAAGTACGCACCCGAGCGCGGGGCGCCGCGGGTCGTGGCCAAGGGCGCCGACCTCATCGCCGCGAAGCTGCGCGAGAAGGCCGCCGAGGCCGGCGTTCCGATGGTCCAGGACATCCCGTTGGCGCGGGCGCTGCACGCGTCGTGCGAGATCGGCCAGGAGGTACCGCCGCAGCTGTTCACCGCGGTGGCCCGGGTGCTGGCCTTCGTCATGCAGCTCGGCATGCGGGGCGTGCGCGGTGGCTTCCACCGGCCCGGGTTCGAGGCACCCGACGTCGAGGGGCTGCCCTCCGCCGGTCGCCGGAGGCTGCCCGCGGCGTCCTGACCCCCTGCCCCGACGAGCTCAGCGCAGCCGTCTCCTCCGACTCCCGGGGGTGACGCCTGTGCCGGCGAGGGCTGCCCGGGACCAGGGGGGCGGCTGTGACGGGTGGGTCCCACCCGGGTGCCCGCTCGACTGGACCTGCCGATGTCTCTGCCGTGAAGGGCATCAGCAAGGCCGCCGTCCCCATCGGCGTCGTGGCCATCGTCCTGATGCTGGTGGTGCCGCTGCCCGCAGCCATCCTGGACGTCCTGCTGGGCTTCAACATCACCTGTTCGCTGCTGATCCTGCTCGTCGCGATGCAGATCAAGAAGCCGCTGGACTTCGCCGTCTTCCCCGCTCTGATCCTCATCGCGACGCTGTTCCGGCTGGCGCTGAACGTCTCCTCGACCCGGCTGGTGCTCAGCGACGGCTTCGCCGGGAAGGTCATCGAGGCCTTCGGGCACTTCGTGATCGGCGGCTCGCTGATCGTCGGCCTGGTGATCTTCGTGATCCTCACGATCATCCAGTTCGTCGTCATCACCAACGGTGCCGGCCGCGTCGCCGAGGTCGGTGCCCGCTTCACCCTCGACGCCATGCCCGGCAAGCAGATGGCGATCGACGCCGACCTCAACGCCGGCCTGATCAACGAGAAGCAGGCCCGCAAGCGCCGCAGCGAGGTCACCGCCGAGGCCGACTTCTACGGCTCGATGGACGGTGCCTCCAAGTTCGTCAAGGGCGACGCCATCGCCGGCATCATCGTCACGCTGATCAACCTGCTCGGCGGCTTCGCCATCGGCGTCATGCAGAAGGGCATGTCGCCCGCCGAGTCCGTGGAGACCTACTCGCTGCTGACCGTGGGCGACGGCCTGGTGTCGCAGATCCCCGCCCTGCTGCTGTCGACCGCGACCGGCATCATCGTGACCCGGTCGGCCAGCGAGGGCGACATGGGCAGCGACCTGATCGCCCAGCTGGGCCGCTTCAAGCAGCCGGTCCGCATCGCCGGCGGCGCCGCGATCGCCCTCTGCCTGATCCCCGGCCTGCCCAAGCTGCCGTTCCTCATCATCGGTGGCGGCTTCCTGGTCATGGCCGCCCGCATGCAGGACACGCTCCCGGAGGACGACGACGCCGAGCTCGTCGCCCCCGAGGAGGAGGAGGCGCGCCCGGACTCCCCCGAGGCCATCGCCGAGAAGATGCGGGTCGACCCGCTGGAGCTCGAGGTCGCCTTCGACCTCGTCGACCTGGTCGACAGCAGCCGCGGCGGAGACCTGCTCGACCGCGTCAAGGCGCTGCGCCGGAAGGTCGCGATGGAGACCGGCCTGGTCATCCCGCTGGTGCGCACCCGCGACAACCTGGACCTCCCGGCCTCGCAGTACGTCATCTGGCTCAACGGCGTCCCGGCCGCGAAGGGCTCCTCCCCCGCCGGCACGGTCCTCGCCATCGGCGACGGCCTCGAGGGCCTGCCCGGTCGCGCCACCCGCGAGCCGGTGTTCGGGCTGGCGGCCAAGTGGGTGCCGGCGGAGCTGCAGCGGCAGGCCGAGATGGCCGGCGCCACCGTCGTCGACCGCTCGTCGGTCATCACCACGCACCTGGCCGAGGTCGTGCGGCAGAACGCCGCCGAGCTCCTGGGCCGCGAGGACGTCAAGCTGCTGGTCGAGATGGTCAAGCGGACCCACCCGATCGTCGTCGAGGAGCTCACCCCCTCGCTGCTCACGCTCGGGGAGATCCAGCGGGTCCTGCACGCGCTGCTGGCGGAGAACGTCTCCATCCGCGACCTGGTGCGCATCTTCGAGGCGCTCTCGGTGCGGGCGAAGACCTCCTCCGACCTCGACGGCCTGGTCGAGGCGGTGCGCGCCTCCCTGGGCGCGGCCATCAGCCACCCGTACGTGACGCCCGACGAGCGGCTGCACGTGCTGACGCTGGAGCCCGGCTTCGAGCAGCGCCTGCTCGAGTCGGTCCGGCAGAGCGACGGCGGACAGGTGCTGGCGCTGGACGCCGGCTCCGTCGACGCGCTCGTCACCGGGTGCTCCGGGCTCCTGGAGGAGGCCGAACGCCACGGCCTCGCCCCGGTGCTCGTGTGCTCCCCCCAGGTCCGGGCGGCTCTGTCCCGCCTGATGCGCCAGGTCCTGCCCCGGCTGCCGGTGATCTCCTACTCGGAGGTCTCCCGGACGGCCCAGATCGAGTCACTGGGAGTGGTGAACGGTGCCGTTGCCATCCGTTGAGGCGACCACGCGTGAGGGCGCCATCGCCGCCGCGCGGGAGAAGTACGGCTCTTCCGCGAGGGTCGTCGCCGTGCGCAAGACGCGCAGTGGCGGCGTCATGGGCTTCTTCGCCAGCGAGCGCTACATCGCGGAGTTGGAGGAGGTGCAGCCGCGCCGGCGCGAGCCGGCGCCGCTGTCGGACTCCCGCCGCCGCATCGAGGCCGCGCTGAGCCGGGACGACCGGTACGCCGACGACCGCGACGAGGACGGGTACGCGCCCGCTCGCCGGGAGCCGGCCCGCCGTCCCGCGGCGGCCCGCGCGTCCTCGCCCGACCCGGTCGACGAGCTGGCCGGGCTGCTCGGTCACGGGGGCGGCGACGCCCCCGAGGTCGACGTCTACTCGCGGGCCAGCTTCACCCGCGCCGCGGCGGCCGGTCGCCCGGCCGGCCTGCCCGGCCCCGCGGCCGGCCTGCCCGGCGCTGCCGCCGGCCTGCCCGGCGCCGCCGCCGGTCGTGCCGGGTCGGTCCCCGGTCGTACCGGGTCGGCCGCCGGAGCCCGTGCGGCCGCCCCGCAGCGTGCCCGTGCCGGTGCCTCGGCCCGTCCGCCGCGCACCCCGGAGCCCCTCGACGAGGCGGCCGCTCCGTCGCTGTTCACCTCCGCGCTCGCCCAGGTGGTGAGCGACGACTCCGAGGTGCGCGCAGCGGTCGAGGAGGCCGTGGCCACCGCGGCACCCCAGATCCGGACCGGCAGCGCCGCTGCGGGACGCCCCGCTCCGGGCTCGCGTCCGGGCCGCCGGGCTCCCGCCGCGCCGGCGGCCGGTGCCGGGGCCGGCCTGGCTGCCGCGCTGGCCGCGGTCGAGAAGGCCGCCGAGTCGAAGGCCGCCGCCGAGCAGGCCGCTGCCGAGCGCGCGCAGGCCACCCGCCTCGCCGCCGAGCAGGAGGCCGCCCGCATCGCCGCGCAGCGCGAGGCCGCCCGCCTCGCCAAGGAGCGGGCCGCCGCGGAGAAGGCCGCCCGGGAGCGGGCCGCCGCGGAGGAGGCCGCCCGGCTCGCCGCCGAGCAGGAGGCCGCCCGCATCGCCGCCGAGCTGGCTGCCGCCGAGGCCGCCCGCGTGGCCGCGGAGGAGGCCGCCGCCGAGGCCGCCCGCGTGGCCGCGGAGGAGGCCGCCGCCCAGGAAGCCGCCCGCGTGGCCGCCGAGCAGGCCGCCGCCGAGGCCGCCCGCGTGGCCGCGGAGGAGGCCGCCGCCCAGGAAGCCGCCCGCGTGGCCGCCGAGCAGGCCGCCGCCGAGGCCGCCCGCGTGGCCGCGGAGGAGGCCGCCGCCCAGGAAGCCGCCCGCGTGGCCGCCGAGCAGGCCGCCGCCGAGGCCGCCCGCGTCGCCGCGGAGGAGGCCGCCGCCCAGGAAGCCGCCCGCATCGCCGCCGAGCAGGAGGCTGCCTACCTCGCCGCGGAGGCGGCTGCCGAGGCCGCCCGCATCGCCGCCGAGCAGGCTGCCGCCGAGGCCGCACGCCTCCTGGCCGAGCGGGCCGCCGCCGCGGAGGCCGCGCGGCTCGCCGCGGAGCAGGAGGCCGCCCGGATCGCCGCCCAGCAGGAGGCTGCCCGAGTCGCCGCCGAGCAGGCCGCGGCCGAGGCCGCCCGCGTCGCGGCGGAGGAGGCCGCCGCCCAGGAGGCCGCCCGCATCGCCGCCGAGCAGGCTGCCGCCGAGCAGGCTGCCGCCGAGGCTGCCCGCGTGGCCGCCGAGCAGGAGGCCGCCCGCGTCGCCGCCGAGCAGGCTGCCGCCGAGGCTGCCCGCGTGGCCGCCGAGCAGGAGGCCGCCCGCGCGGCCGCCGAGCAGGCTGCCGCCGAGGCCGCCCAGCAGGAGGCGGCACGGATCGCCGAGCGGCAGGCCGCCCGGCTGGTCGCCGAGCGCGAGGCCGCGCGCATGCTCGCCGAGCAGGCCGCCGTCGCCGAGGCCGGACGGCTCGCCCCCGAGCGCGACGCCACCCGCATGGCCGAGCCGATCACCGTCGAGTTCGCCATCCCGATGGAGGAGTCGGGCGTCCCGGAGTGGCTGTCCGAGCCCGAGCTCGCCGGCCCGGCCAGCGTCCGCGAGGAGGCGATCGCCGAGGTGCTGCGCGCCGCCCTGGCGCACGACACCTCGGAGGACCTCCTCACCGACATCCTCCGCGGCGTGCTGTCCAGCGCCTCGCACCGCCCGGACGCCCGCGCGCTGCCCGCGGGCCAGCAGGCCTGGGTCGAGGGAGCCACCGAGTCGGACGACTGGGAGGTCGTGGCCGACGTCCTCGCCCCGACGGCGAGCGACCCCGCCCCGATGCCGCTGGACTCCACCGCGATCCTGCCGCCGCTGTCCCTGCTGCCGCCGCCCAGCCCCGGCGCCCAGCTGGCCATCCCGCCGCTGCTGGGTGGCCGGCCGCCGGTCCCGCCGCCGCGGCGCCGTCCGGCGGTGCCCGGGCAGTCCGTGGCCCGGGTGGCGTCCTCGCGGGCCCCGCAGAGCCTGGCGACCGTCACCGCGCTGCCGGTCCCCCGCGCCGGTGCCTGGCAGGGTGGCAGCCCCGTCGTCGTCACCTCGGTCCGTGAGCGGTCCGGCGGCCTGGTGCCTGCCGGCGGCATGGTCGACCCGCGCATGATCGAGGCCGTCGGCGTCGTGTCGCGGCTGCGTGCCCTCGGCCTGCCCGAGGCGCTGCTCGGCGGTGGCCTCGCGGCCGACATCGCCGCCAACGGCACCTACGCCGCGCTGACCCGCGTCCTGGCCAAGCTGCCGGCGGCGCCGTCCGTGCCGAACGGTCCCGGTGAGGTCCTGCTGGTGGTCGGCCCTGGCGCGGAGACCCTGGCGGCCGCCCGTTCGCTGGCCGCCACGCTGCGGCTGGACGCCGACCGGCTGCAGTGGGCCAGCCGCGGCGACCTGGCCCACCTGGTCCCGCACGCCTCCCGCATCGCGTCGGTCGACACGGCGCTGGAGCGCAAGCAGGAGGCCACGCAGGCGGGCGAGATGACCGTCGTCGCCGTCGACGCGCCGCTGCGCTCGGGCGGTCGCACGTGGCTGGAGCAGATGCTGGCCATCTGGGCGCCGTCGGCCGTGTGGGCCGTCGTCGAGGCCACCCGCAAGCCCGAGGACCTCGGCCCCTGGCTCACCGCGCTCCCCCGCGTGGACGCCCTGATGGTCCAGGACACCGACCTGACCGCCGACCCGGCCGCGGTGCTCTCCCGCGCCGCCGCCCCGGTCGCGCTGCTGGACGGCGCCCGGGCGACGGCTCACCGCTGGGCCTCGCTGCTCTGTGAGCGTCTGGAGACCGTCGAGGCATGAACCCGCTGCGCTGGGAGGTCCTCGGGCTCGCGTTCGTGCTGGCCCTGCCGGTGCTCGCCATGGGGCTGCGTGGCGACCTGACGCTCGACGACGTGTTCGCCCGGCTGCCCTGGTGTCTCGGGGCGGCCTGGGCGGCGGTCGCACTGCTCACCGCCGTGGCCCGTCCGCGGACGCCGACCCCGCCGGCCGCCGTCCCGCAGGACGAGCCGCTGGCACCGACCGATCCGGAGCCGGCCACGGCCCCCTGACACCGCCGGCACGGCCCACTGACGCGCCCCGCGCGCCGCCGTCTCCCCTCTTGCGGTGTTCCTCGTGCTCCCACGCTGCTACAGCACCGCAGAGGCACGAGGAACACCGCAAGAGTCGTGCCGAGGCTGTCCACAGATGTCTCCGGCACCGCCCGCCGGGCGCGCGCGGCGTCGAGTCTCGCCGGGTGACCGCCCTCGACCGCAGCCGTCCCCTGCTCCGCCGCAGTGCCCTGGACCGAGGCTTCTCCGACGACGAACTGGCCCGGATGGTGCGCCGGCGTGAGTTGGCCCGACTGCAACGCGGCGCCTACCTCGAGCCCGGGCAGCTCGCCGACGACCGCCTCCGACTGATCGCCACCGTGGCTGGTCTCCGGGCGCCCGGAGTGGTGAGCCACGCCTCGGCCGCCCTGCTGCACGGGCTGCCCCTGTGGCGGGTGCCGACACGACGGCTGCACCTGACACGTCAGCCGCCCTCCGCGGGCAGTGGCAGTGCGCGCGTCCACCTGCACGTCGCGCGGCTACCGGACGAGCAGGTGACCCTGGTCGAGGGACTGGCGGTCACCGACGTGACGCGGACGGTGCTCGACCTCGCGCGCACCTCGTCGTTCGAGTCGGCCGTGGTCGCAGCCGACGCCGCTCTCGCCCGGGAGTGGACGACCGAGGAGCTCCTCAGCAGCTGTCTGGACGGGATGGGGCCCATCCCCGGGAGCCGTCGCGCGAGGCGGGTCGTCGAGTTCGCCGACGAGGGCGGCCACAGCGTCGGGGAGAGCCGAAGCCGCGTCCTGATCCACCGGCTCGGCCTCCCCGCGCCCCGCCTGCAGGTGGCGGTGCACCGGTCCGACGGCGCGCAGATCGGCATCTGTGACTTCAGCTGGGCCGAGTTCCACACGGTCGGCGAGTTCGACGGCCGCGTGAAGTACGGACGGCTGCTGCGCCCCGGGCAGGACCCCGGCGACGCGGTGTTCGACGAGGAGATCCGGGAGGACGAGCTCCGCGACTCCGGCCGCGAGGTGGCCCGCTGGATCTGGTCGGATCTGGACAGACCGCAAGTCGTCGGGGATCGCCTGCGCAGGGCGTTCGCTCGTGGCCGACGACGCCCCTGACCGACCGCTGTCACCCACGGTGGCGGAACTCCTGCGGTGTTCCCCGCGCTCCTGCGGTGCTGCAACACCGCAAGGGCTCGAGGAACACCGCAGGAGCAGGGTCGACGCGGCGGCCCGAGCGGAGCAGGGTCCCCGCCGCGGCCCGAGCGGTGCCCGGGCCGCCGTGTGGGGTCAGAGCGGGAGGTCCTCCAGCATCTCGGTGACCAGCGCGGCGATCGGCGAGCGCTCCGAGCGGGTCAGGGTCACGTGCGCGAAGAGCGGGTGCCCCTTCAGCGCCTCGATCACCGCGGCGACGCCGTCGTGCCGGCCGACGCGGAGGTTGTCCCGCTGCGCGACGTCGTGCGTGAGCACCACCCGCGAGCCGGAGCCCAGCCGCGACAGCACGGTGAGCAGCACGCCGCGCTCCAGCGACTGCGCCTCGTCGACGATCACGAACGAGTCGTGCAGCGACCGCCCGCGGATGTGGGTCAGCGGCAGCACCTCGATGAGGTCGCGCGCGGCGATCTCGTCGGTGACCTCGCGCGACACCAGCGCGCCGAGGGTGTCGTAGACCGCTTGCGCCCAGGGCGACATCTTCTCGCCCTCGCCGCCCGGCAGGTAGCCGAGCTCCTGCCCGCCGACGGCGTACAGCGGCCGGAAGATCACGACCTTCTTGTGCGCCCGCCGCTCCATCACCGACTCCAGCCCGGCGCACAGCGCCAGCGCCGACTTGCCGGTGCCGGCGCGGCCGCCGAGCGAGACGATGCCGATCTCCGGGTCGAGCAACAGGTCCAGGGCCACGCGCTGCTCTGCCGAGCGCCCGTGCAGCCCGAACGCCTCCCGGTCGCCCCGGACCAGGCGCACCTGCTTGTCAGGGGTCACCCGACCCAGCGCGGAGCCGCGGGAGGACAGCAGCACCAGCCCGGTGTGCGCCGGCAGCTCGGCGGCGGCGGGCACGAACGCCTCGCCCGTGCCGTAGAGCGCGTCGAGCTCGGCGTCGTCCAGGGACAGCTCGGCCATGCCGGTCCAGCCGGCGTCCACGGCCTCCATCACCCGGTACTCGTCGGTGTCCAGACCGACCGCGGCGGCCTTGACCCGCAGCGGCACGTCCTTGGTGATCAGGCAGACGTCCCGGCCCTCGGCCCGCAGGTTCAGCGCGACGACCATGATCCGGCTGTCGTTGCTGTCGTTGCGGAACCCGGCCGGCAGCACCGACGGGTCGCTGTGGTTGAGCTCGACGTGCAGGGTGCCGCCCTCGTCGCCGATCGGCACCGGCGCGTCCAGCCGGCCGTGCGCCACCCGCAGGTCGTCGAGGATCCGCAGGGCCTGACGGGCGAACCAGCCGAGTTCCGGGTGGTGCCGCTTGTCCTCGAGCTCCCCGATGACGACCAGGGGCAGCACCACGTCGGAGTCGCCGAACCGGCGCATCGCGCCCGGGTCGGAGAGGAGGACGGAGGTGTCGAGGACGAACGTGCGACGGCCAGTGTTCACGTGTCGACTCCCGAGGGGTGCGGAGCGCACCCCGGCTCGAAGGCGGCCGGGCCCCGGCGCAGAGGCCGGGTACCGGCCCCCCGTGTCGACGAACTCGTCAGCACCAACCGGGCCTCCCGTGGACGGCGGAGGGATCCCCGTCGTCCACTGCGGACGTTAGGCCGAGGAGGTGACAGGAACATGTCGGGCGGACCACGTGTCCCCCGAAGGGAGCACCAGCCGTACCACCCGCCTCAGTGAGGGCTCAGCCGTTCTCCCGCCGGAACCGGCGCACGCCGAAGGCCCAGCCCAGCACCACCAGGACGACGGTCAGCCCGGCCCCCCACCACGCCGACGAGCTGGAGTAGTCGCCGTCGAAGAACGACCGCGCCCCCTCGACCACGTGCTTGAGCGGGTTCACGTCGCTGATCGCCTGCAGCCAGCCGGGCGCCAGTGTCATCGGCAGCAGGATCCCCGACAGCAGCAGCACCGGGAGCACGAAGGCGTTGAGCAGCGGCGCGAAGGCGTCCTCGCTCTTGAGCGTCAGGGCCAGCGCGTAGGAGATCGACGCGAACGCCGCCCCGAGCAGGGCGATCACGACCAGGGTCAGGACGACGCCGAGGAAGGGCGCGCGCAGCCCCAGGGGGATGGACACCAGCACGAGCACGACCCCCTGCACCAGCAGGACCACGACGTCGCGCAGCACCCGGCCGAGCAGCAGCGCCGTCCGGCTGGCCGGGGTGACCCGCTGGCTCTCGACCACGCCCGCCCGGTACTCGGCGATGAGACCGAACCCGACGAACAGCGCCCCGAAGATGCCCAGCTGGACGAGGATCCCGGGCACGAACAGCTGGTAGGCGTTGCCCGAGCCGAGCTGACCGGAGAGCGGCTCGAGCAGCGGCCCGAAGAGCAGGATGTAGAGGATCGGCTGCATCAGGCTGATGACCAGCCAGGCCGGGTTGCGCAGCGACATCCGCATGGCCCGGGCGAACACCGTGTACGTGTCGCGGGCCAGGCTGCTGGTCGAGGTGGTCTCCGTGGGGGCCGTGGTGGTGGTCGTGGTCGCGCTCATCGGGCTGCCTCCATCTGCTCGGTGGGGACGGCGGACGGGGCGCCCTCCTCCCGCAGGGACCGGCCGGTGAGGCCGAGGAACACGTCGTCGAGGCTCGGCCGCCGGCTCTCGATGCCGGCCACGGCGATGCCGGCGGCGTCCAGCTCCCGCACCAGCCGGACCAGCGCGGCACCGCCCTGGGGTGCCCGGCCGACCACGCGGGTGTCGAGCACCTGGGGGCGCTCGGCGCCGGGCAGCGCCCCCATCAGCTCGGCCACCTGCGCGGCCTGCTCGGGGCGCCCGACGGTGACGGTGAGGACGTCGCCGCCGACCTGGGACTTCAGCTCGTCCGGCGTGCCGGTGGCCACGATCCGGCCGGCGTCGATGACGAGGATGCGGTCGCACAGCGCGTCGGCCTCGTCCAGGTAGTGGGTGGTCAGGAAGACCGTGGTCCCCCGCTCCTCGCGCAGCCCGCGGATGTGCTGCCAGAGGTTGGCCCGCGCCTGCGGGTCCAGGCCGGTGGTCGGCTCGTCGAGGAAGACCAGTCCGGGGACGTGGACCAGGCCCAGCGCGATGTCGAGGCGGCGGCGCTGGCCACCGGACATGGCCTTGGGCTGCCGCTCCCACAGGCCGTCGAGGTCGAGCTCGCGGAACAGCTGCTTGCCGCGGGCCGTCGCCTCGGCGGTGCTGATGCCGTAGAGCCGGGCGTGGTCGACGACCTCCTCGCCGGCGCGCGCCTCCGGGGCGGTCGACCCGCTCTGCGAGACGTACCCGATCCGCCGGCGGACGCCGACCGGGTCGGCGACCAGGTCGCACCCGGCGACGGTGGCGGTGCCGGCGGTGGGCGTCAGCAGCGTGGTGAGCATGCGCAGCGTCGTCGTCTTGCCGGCGCCGTTGGGACCGAGGAAGCCGACGATCTCGCCGGCCGCCACGTCGATGTCCACCCCGGTGACGGCGTGGACCTCCTGCTTCCTCTTCCGGAACGTGCGGGCCAGGCCGCGGGCGTGGATCACCCCGGAAGTGTTCAACTTTGACTAGCGGAGGGTCAAGCGGGTTCCCCTGGCCCGAGGGCGGCCGGTGGCCACAGCCCGTCGACGGGGACGTCGGGTGCGCCGGGCTCGCCCGCGAACCGGTAGTGCCCGGCGTCCAGGCGCCCGCACAGGTCCTCGACCCAGGCGCGCTCGCCGGTCAGCCAGTGCTCGATGAGGCGCGAGAGCTCCGCGGCGGGCGCCGGTGCCAGGCGCGACTCCTCGATCGACCGCACGGTCGCCGCCGCCGACGAGCTCATCGCCTGGAGGACGAGCGCCCGCGCGCGCAGCGCCTCCCGGACCTCGGACCGGGGCAGCGCCGTCATGAAGCACAGGCCGCCGAGCAGCCTGGTCGCGTCCCCGGACTCCGGCTCCCGCAGCGCCGCCGACAGCAGCCGGCGGAACTCGACCTCGCCGTCGGCGGTGAGCAGGTAGGACACCGGGTCACCCGGGACCTCGTCGAGGAGCCCGTGGCTGACCAGCGTCCGCAGCCCCGAGTAGATCGAGCCGGGCTTGACGTTCGCCCAGTCCTCGACCTGCCAGCTCAGCAGCTCCCGGCGCAGCAGGTAGCCGTGCACCGGCTGGAAGATCCGCACGGCACCCAGCAGCAGCAACCGGGTCGTCGACACGCCTCCACTCTGCCGCCCGTGCCGGCCGGCGGGCAGGGGCGGGCCCGCGTCCTCACCACTCCCGGCGATACGGCCGCGTGGGCGGCGGCGGCAGCGTGGGCGCCTCACGAGTCGCCGGGTAGGGCTCCTCCCGGGGCCCGGGGTCGGCGTACGGCTCCGCGGGGCGGACGGCGGCGGGGCGGACGGCGGCGGGGCGGACGGCGGCGGGGCGGACGGCGGAGCGGCGGGGCCGCGCGGCCACCAGCGCCCAGGCCAGCGGCACGGCGAACACCGGCCACTGCAGCGACAGGTCCCCGACCCAGAGGATCCCGGCGAGGAGGAGGACGGCCAGACAGCCCGCCGTCCAGAGACCGAGCAGGCGGGCCTCGCCGGGGTCGCGCCGCACCACGACCTCAGGCGGCCTGCAGCTCGCCGCTGACGACGGCCGGGGTGAGCGGCTCGTCCAGCAGGCGCAGGAAGCGGTCGGCCGCGGGCTGCGCCGCCGGACGGGCGTCCAGCCAGCGGGAGAGCAGCTCGTAGCCCTCCACGTAGGTGGTGATGTAGGCCCGCCACAGCGGGTGGGTGAGGAAGCGCAGCTGCTGGCGGGCCCGTTCGTCGCTGACCAGCGACCACCGCTGCAGGTGCGCGACGACGTCGTCGGGATCGGCGCCGCGGTCGTGCAGCATCAGCGCGGCGTCCTGCCGGACCCGGTTGAGCGGGGCCGCGGCCGCGGCGATCCGCTCGGCGAGGACGCCGTCGAACCGCAGGCCCAGGTCGCCGAGCACCTCGGCGGCCCACGTCCCCCACCCGTCGCCGACCGACGCCTGCACCCCGAGGTCGGCCAGCCCCTCGGCCATGAGGCACTCGGGGGTGTTGACCAGGAAGACGGTGTGCTCGACCCGGCCGGCGCGCTCGACCAGGCCCTGCTCCTTGCGGCAGTGCTCGGTGTGGTGGCCGGGATAGGACTCGTGCGCCACCAGGTGCGCCAGCTGGCTGAGCCGGTGCGGCAGGTCGGCGTTGATGGCGACCCGCGAGCGGTAGGCGCCCTCGTAGTAGTTGAAGCCCGACCAGGGCTTGTCGGTGACGACCTCGTACCGCACCGTCTCCACCTCGGGCAGCCCGTAGCCGGTGCGGACCCGGTCGCGCAGCGCACTGGACAGTGCCTGTACCGCGACCTCCAGCCGCTGCGGCGGGCACTCCTCCCGGCGGCGGTGGCGCGCGTACCGCTCGGCGAGGGTCCCCTCCCCCGGCAGCAGCTCCTCGAGCGCGGCGTGCGCGGCCGCGTAGTCGGCGGGGTCGCCGAGGGTGACGTCGACCTGGAAGTAGCTGCGGACCTCGTCGCGGAACGCCACCGGCTCGCCGCTCATCTTCCGCGCGCTGCACTCCAGCCCGGTCAGCTGGCCGCGCAGGAACTCGGTCCGGTCGGCCGGGAGTCCCGCCACGTCGAGCTCGCGCAGCAGCGCCCGCGCCTGGTCGCGCAACCCCTGCGCGGTCGGCGCCGGCTCGGCCTCGACCGCGGCCCGGATCCCCGGGTCGCCGGTGAAGGCGTCGACGAACCCGCTCTCCAGGCGGTCGAACCGCAGGCCCAGCCGGACGTACTCCTGGGCCACGTCGACCTGCGCGGTGCTCATGGGCCGAGTCTCCCAGTCGCTCTCAGCCGCCGAAGCGACGGTGCCGGGCCGAGTAGGCGCGCAGCGCCCGCAGGAAGTCGACGCGGCGGAACTCCGGCCAGTAGACGTCGGTGAAGTGGAACTCCGAGTGCGCCGTCTGCCACATCAGGAACCCCGACAGCCGCTGCTCGCCACTGGTCCGGATCACCAGGTCGGGGTCGGGCTGGCCGCGCGTGTAGAGGTGCTCGGCGATGTGGTCGACGTCGAGGATCTCCACGAGCGCCTCGAGCGACGTCCCGCGCTCCGCGTGCTCGGCGAGCAGCGAGCGGACCGCGTCGGCGATCTCCCGCCGTCCCCCGTACCCCACGGCCAGGTTCACCGTCGCGCCGGGACGGTCGCGGGTGGCCTCCTCGGCCTGCTTGAGGACGACGACGGTCTCGGCCGGCAGCAGCTCCAGGGCGCCGACCGGCCGCAGCTGCCAGCGCCGGTCGGGCGCCGACAGGTCCTCGGCGACCCCCTCGATGATCCGCAGCAGCGGGACGAGCTCCGGCTCCGGGCGGGTGAGGTTGTCGGTGGAGAGCAGGAAGAGCGTGACCACCTCGACGCCGGCCTCGTCGCACCAGCCCAGCAGCGAGGCGATCCGGTCCGCGCCGCGCCGGTGCCCCGCGTTGGGGTCCTCGAGGCCGATCGAGCGGGCCCAGCGCCGGTTCCCGTCGACGATCACGCCGACGTGCCGGGGGGTGTCGGCGCCCACCAGACCGCGGGCCAGGCGTCGCTCGTAGACCTGGGTGAGGAGGTCGCGCACGAACTGACGCACCCCCACGCCGGTCACCCTAGGCCCCGTGGAGCGCGGCGTGGTGCAGCCGCCCACCGGCCCCCGGCCGTATCGGACTTGACAGGCAGCTCACACCTCTCATCGGGTGCAGCGCTCCCTACGGCTCCGTAACCTCGGTGCATGAGCGCTGCGCCCGAGGAGCGGGACGACATCCTGGTCGAGGCGGACGGTGCCGAGATCCAAGCGCCGCGCGGCCCGGCCCTCACCGCCGTCCGCGAGGAGGGCGAACAGGTCGAGCGGACCTGGACCGCCGCCGACTTCGGCGACGACCACGACTGGGAGCACCCCGACACCCGGCCCCGGATGCGTGGCTGGCTGCACCTGTTCGCGTTCTTCGGCGCGATCGCCGCCGGGGCGGTGCTCATCCCGCTGGCCGCGGTGCAGGGCGCCCGCGCCGGCTTCTCGGTCGCCGTCTACTGCCTCACCATCTGCGGGCTGTTCGGCATCAGCGCGCTCTACCACCGCCGCCGCTGGTCACCCCGCGGCTGGAAGATCATGAAGCGCCTCGACCACTCGATGATCTTCCTGTTCATCGCGGGCACCTACACGCCCTTCGCCCTGCTCGCCGTGGACGAGCCGACCGGGTTCTGGGTGCTCGTCGTCGTCTGGGCCGGGGCGATCGCGGGCGTCTCGCTCAAGCTCACCTGGCCCACCGCCCCCCGCTGGCTGGGCGTGCCGCTCTACATCGGGCTCGGCTGGATCGCCGTCTTCATCCTCACGGACATCCTGCACATCGCGGGCGTCGCGTCGCTGGTGCTGCTGGCCACGGGCGGGGTGCTCTACACCCTCGGCGGCGTCGCCTACGGCATCAAGAAGCCGAACCCGTGGCCTGGGACCTTCGGCTACCACGAGGTCTTCCACGCGATGACGATCGTCGCGGCCATCTGCCACTACATCGCCGTGTACTTCGCGATCTACAACTCGCCCTTCCTCTGAGAAGGGACCCTCCCGGGGACCGGGAGAGGGCCCCGATCAGCTGAACGGCCGGCGGTCGTCCAGGCGGGACGACGCCTTGCCGGCGGCGCGCCAGAGCCTGGCGACGACGTCGCGGTCGGCGTCGGTGACCAGGTTGCCCATCACCCGCAGCGCGACCGTCATCAGGGCCCGGGAGCGCATGCCCACCGGGCCGGCCGCGGGGAGGAAGCGCGGCACGGTGAGCAGCCCGGCGAGGCGGCGGGCGATCGAGAACGCCTCGCCGTAGTGGTCGCGCAGGACCGCGGGCCACACGTGCGTCCAGTCCGGCTCGTCGAACAGGTCGACGACGGTGCGGCCGGTCTCGAGGCCGTAGTCGATCCCCTCGCCGTTGAGCGGGTTGACGCAGCCGGCGGCGTCCCCGATCACCGCCCAGTTCCGCCCGGCCACCCCCGAGACGGCACCCCCCATCGGCAGCAGCGCCGAGGCCGGCGCGCGCACCGGGCCCGTCAGCTGCCAGTCGTCCCGGCGGGCCGCGGCGTAGACGTCCAGCAGCGGGCGCAGCTGCACACCGGCCGGCCGGCGCCCGGTGGCCAGCGTGCCCACGCCGATGTTCACCTCGCCGGCGGCAGCACCCAGCGGGAAGACCCAGCCGTAGCCCGACAGCAGCTCCCCCGCGGTCCCGCGCAGCTCGAGGTGCGAGGAGATCCACTCGTCGTCGGCCCGGCCGGAGGTGGCGTAGGCCCTGGCGGCCACGCCGTAGGCGGTGTCGCGGTGCCACTCGCGGCCCAGCAGCCGCCCCAGCGGCGAGCGGACGCCGTCGGCGACGACCAGGCGCGCGCAGCCGACGGTCACCCGCTCGCCGTCCACCTCGAAGACGACACCGGACACCCGGTCGCCGTCCCGCTCGACGTCGACGGCGCGGGCGCCCTCCAGCGGGATCGCCCCCACCTCCAGAGCGCACGCCCGGATCCGGGCGTCCAGCTCGGTGCGCGGCACGGCGCTGCCGTGGTCGGGGAACTCCCCGCCGGGCCAGGGCAGCTGCCACTCCTGGCCGAAGCCGGCTGCGCGCAGCCCGCGGTTGCGGGCGTGCGAGCGGACCCAGTCGCCCAGCCCCAGCCGGTCCAGCTCGGCGATCGCCCGGGGGGTCAGCCCGTCACCGCAGGCCTTGTCCCGCGGGAAGACGGCGGCGTCGGCGAGGACCACCTCGCGCCCGGCCCGCGCGGCCCACGCGGCGGCCGCAGAGCCCGCCGGTCCGGCGCCGACGACCAGCACGTCGGTGGCGGACGGCGGGACGACGGCGCTGCTCACCGCCCCAGTGTCCCCGACGCGCGGCGGCCCCCTCAGCCGAAGAGCGGGAAGCGGTCGGCGGCGTCCCCGAGGGCGGCGCGGTCGGCCTGCGTCAGCGCCTCGCGACCGGTGCCGCGGCGGGCGGCGGTGACGTCGTCCCAGCCCTCCGGGAGCGGCTGCCCGAGCAGCGCCTCGAGCACCCGCCGGACCTCCGCCAGCGGCCCGGCTCCCGGTCCCGGCCGGTCGAGGTGGGCGACGAGGTCGAGGTGGTGGACCGCGGCCTCCACCACGAGCGTGGACAGCAGGTCGTCGACGGTCAGCACGTGGCCCTGGGTGCCGAGCAGGTCGGCGACCGCCACCCGCCCGGCCGAGACGAGCACCGCCGCCGTCGTCTCCGCGTAGGGCCCGCGGATCTCCGTCAGGCCGCCGGTGACGCTGGCCGAGACGCGGGTGGCCCACAGGTCGCGGTCGTCGTCCTCGGCGCTGGGCTGCCACGCCCGCCAGTAGGCGACGGCGTCGGTGTCGGCCGGCCCCGCCGCGGGGGTGGACAGCGCCACCAGCCCGCGGCGGGCGTCGGCCAGCATGTGCCAGCCGAGGTCGACCGGCGTCCAGCCGGCGCAGCCGGTGGGCCGCCACTGCTCGGCGGGGGTCAGCCCGCCGAGCAGCTCCGCGAGATCTCCGTAGGCGGTCCGCAGCAGCGGGAGGACCGCGGCCTCCTCCCCCCTCGCCGGCTCGGGGCGAGCCTCGGGTCGGGGCCGGTTCGGGGTCACCGGGCCAGCGTGCCCGAGAGCAGCCGGTCAGTCAGCCCGGGGCCCGCGGGCCCGGACCTCCTCCACCGACGCCATGGCGTCGCGCAGCTCGGTGAGCCAGGTGTCGGCGTTGCGCCCGACCAGGCGCACCGCCCAGGCCAGGGCCTCGGACCGCGAGCGGGCGACGCCGGCGTCGACGAGCGTGTCCAGGACGAGCCGCTCCGGCTGGCGCAGCCGGGTCATCACCGGCACGGACAGCGTGGTGAACAGCTCGCGGACGTCGCCGCAGGACGCGCCCCAGGCGACGGACCGGCCGTACCGCTCCTGAGCGGCGTCGGCGATCGCCATCCGGCGCTCGCGGGTCTCCTCGCGGAACCGGGCGATGCGGCCCGCCCGGGCGGCCGCGGCGTCGCCCTCCCCCGCGTCGGGCTCGGGGAGCTCGCCGACCACGGTGATCTCGTCCCGGTCGATGACCAGCTCGACCGGCCCGGTGAACCACCCGTCGGGCAGTCGGCCGGCGAACCAGCCGGCGACCTCGGCGCGCTCGACGGGCGGCGGCGCCTCCTGGCCCCTGCCCCGGCCGGCCCCGCGGCCGCGACCCCAGGGGCCACGGCCGCTCCCGAACGGTGCGTCGGCGAAGCGGTGTGCGTGCATGACGGCCTCCTACGTGCAGCGGTTGATTACACGATTACACGGTAGGCCGCCCGGTGACCGGAGACGAGGCGGCGGACTCCGCTCCGAGCGAACGGGCGACCCGCGCGCCGGACTGTCGATCCTCACCAGTCGCATGCGTGATCAGGCGATCACTTGCGCATCACCTTGCCAAGCGACGCGCCGTGCATTCGTCGTTCCTGGACATCGGGACGCCTTGTTGGTACTCGGCGCGTCGGCGGACTCTGCCCGACATCCGCTCCACTTCCACCGGAGGTCGCCATGTCCCCCCGCACCCGCTCCGTCCGCCGCCTCGCCACCGCCCTCGCCGGCGGTGCGGTCCTCGGCGTCACCGCCCTCGCCGGCCCGGCGTCGGCGGCTCCCGGCTGCTCCACGGCCTGGGGCTCGACCCCCGAGATCGCCAACGGCCCGGGCACCGGCACCGTCGACGAGATCCGGACCGGGCAGCACGCGTGCTTCGACCGGCTCGTCGTCGACATCGACGGGGCCTACGGCGACGACATCGGCTACCGGGTCGAGTACTCGCAGGGGATCACCCACGACGGGTCCGGGGCGGCCATCCCGCTGCGCGGCGCGGCCGACCTGCACATCGTCGTCTGGAACCCGGCGTACACCGGGGGCGGCACCGCCACCTACGACCCGGCGAACGACGCCGAGGCGGAGAACGTGGCCGGCCACCGCACCTTCCGCCAGGTGGCGTGGGCCGGTTCCCACGAGGGCGTGAGCAGCATCGGGCTCGGCGTCCGCGCGCGGCTGCCCTACCGGGTCACGGTCCTGCCCGGCCCCGGTGACGACGCCCGCCTGGTCGTCGACGTCGCGCACACCTGGTGAGCACGGGCCCGGGCGCCACCCCGCGGGGCGGCGTCCGGGCCCCGGTCCGGCCGGCCCGTCGGGCGGCCGGGCGGGGAGCCCCGCCGTCGCTCCGCGGCGGCCCGGATCCCCCCTGACGCGGCGGCGTCCACCCCGGGCGCCGCCGCCTCGTCTCGCACCACCCGGCACGACCCATCGCCTCCGAGGAGGCAGCCATGTCCCGTCACCGCATCCTCCGTGTCCTCGGCGCCGTCGCCGGCGCCGCCGCCCTGTCCCTGACCGCCCTGACCGGCACCGCCTCCGCGGCACCCTTCTGCGGCCAGGTCTGGGGCTCCGCGCCGGAGTCCTCCCAGCAGTACGACCGGGAGCGGCTCCTGGACGTCCGATCCGGTCAGCACGCCTGCTTCGACCGCCTGGTGCTGGACCTGGGTGGTGAGGACGCCACCTTCGGCTCGTACGACGTGCGCTACGTCGCCCAGGTGGCGGAGGACGGCTCGGGTCGGCCGGTCCCCGTCCGTGGCGGGGCCGTCCTGCAGGTGGTCGTGCACGCACCCGCCTACGACGACGAGGGCCGCTCGACCTACGAGCGCGGCAACGACCGGGAGCTCGTGGCCGTCGGCGGCTACGCGACCCTCCGCCAGGTCGCCTGGGCCGGCTCCTACGAGGGGCACAGCCAGCTGGCCGCCGGCGTCCGCGCCCGGCTGCCGTTCCGGGTGTTCACCCTCGCCGGGACTCCGAACAGCGACCACACCCCACGGCTGGTCATCGACGTCGCGCACCGCTGGTGAGTCCCGCGGCCGGTCCGGACGTCCCCGCCCGGGCCGGCCGTCCCTCAGCGCGGCTCGGCCGGACCCTGCTCGTCGTCCCGCGGGCCCTCGATCGCGCGCGGTGCCCGGCGCAGCGTGTCGAGCACGTCGTCCCCGGTGCCGTCGCGGCGCTCCTCGACCAGCTCCGCGGGGGTGTCGGGGACGACGACGTCCTCCTCGCCCTCGGGGCGGTCGAAGCTCTCCGGCACCCGCTTGAGGTGCCGGGTCATCGACCGCACGAGGAAGCCGACGGCGATGAGGCCGAGGACGAGCAGCAGCAGGCCGAACGGGCCGGACTTGCCGACGTCCTCGGGCACCTGGTCGCTCGCGGCCCACAGCTCGATCATCGGACCGTCACCTCGCTCCGGATCCCGGCGAACAGGTCGTCCTCGGGCAGCGGGGAGTCGACCAGCGAGCGCGCCAGCTCGAAGTCCTCGGTCGGCCACACCCGCTGCTGGAGGTCCATCGGCACGGCGAACCAGCGCCCGGTGGGGTCGATCTGGGTCGCGTGGGCGATGAGGGCGGCGTCGCGGACGTCGAAGTACTCCGAGCACGGCACCCTCGTGGTGACGCGGTGCGAGATGTCGTGCTCCGGGTCCCAGTTCTCCAGCCACTCGGCGTAGGGCGACTCCCCGCCCGAGGCGACGATCGCCTCGTGCAGCGCACGGGTCCGGGGCAGCGTGAAGCTCATGTTGTAGTAGAGCTTGCTGGGCTGCCAGGGCTCCCCGAGCTCGGGGTAGCGGTCCGGGTCACCGGCCGCCTCGAACGCGTGGACCGAGATCTCGTGCGTCTTGATGTGGTCCGGGTGGGGGTAGCCGCCCCGCTCGTCGTAGGTGGTCACCACCTGCGGCCGGAACCGGCGGATGAGCGCCACCAGCGGCGCAGCGGCCTCCTCCAGCGGCACGAGCGCGAAGCAGCCCTGCGGCAGCGGCGGCAACGGGTCGCCCTCGGGGAGCCCGGAGTCCACGAAGCCGAGGAACTCCTGCTCGACCCCCAGGATCTCCCGGGCGCGCGCCATCTCCTCGGTGCGGATCTGCGGGAGCCGCTCCCACACCTCGGGCTTGTCGAGAGCCGGGTTGAGCACCGAGCCGCGCTCGCCGCCGGTGCACGTGGCCACCATGACGCGGGCACCCTCGGCGACGTACTTGGCCATCGTCGCGGCGCCCTTGCTCGACTCGTCGTCGGGGTGGGCGTGCACGGCGAGCAGCCGGAGCTGGTCTGCGTCGGTCACCGGGCCATCATCCCCCGCTCCGGCGGAGGGGCGGTGCCGGGCGGCCACCCGGACGGGTGCGCTGTGCCGCGCGTCACGCCGGACTCCGGTACGTTCCGGAACTCCGGCGGTGCGTGCAGCGGTTCCGGCGCCGGTGTTAGCTTGGACGATCACCGTGAGCGCCGTCCGACCGGGCGGTGACCCCCGAGATGCAGGAGTATCCCGCGTGACCACCCCCACTGAGAACGAGCAGGGCATCTGGCTGACCCAGGAGGCCCACGACCGGCTGAAGGCCGAGCTCGACCAGCTGGTGGCGAACCGCCCGGCCATGGCCGCGGAGATCAACGCCCGCCGCGAGGAGGGCGACCTCAAGGAGAACGGTGGCTACCACGCCGCCAAGGACGAGCAGGGCAAGCAGGAGGGCCGCATCCGGCAGCTCACCGACATCCTGCGCAAGGCGACCGTCGGCGACGCGCCGACCGAGGCCTCCGTCGCGGCGACCGGCACCGTCATCACGATCCGCTTCACCGGCGACGACGAGACCGAGAAGTTCCTGCTGGGCTCCCGCGAGATCGCCGGCACCACCGACCTCACCGTCTACTCGCCGGAGTCGGCGCTCGGGGCGGCGATCATGGGGGCGGCGCCGGGCGCGACCGTGACGTACCAGGCACCCAACGGCCGGGACATCACCGTCGACGTCGTCGCGATCGAGCCCTTCGTCCCCTGATCGGCCGCGTCGTGCGCACGGCCCGCTCCCGGCGGGCGGAGAACACCAGCTTCGAGTGCGGCCACTGCCGCTCCGCCGTCCCGGCCAACTCCGACGGGCACTACCGCAACCACTGCCCGTTCTGCCTCTGGTCCCTGCACGTCGACGACCTGCCCGGCGACCGCGCGAGCGAGTGCCGGGCGCTCATGGAGCCGATCGGCCTGGTGGAGAAGTCGGGCAAGGGCTGGCAGGTGGTCCACCGCTGCACGGCGTGCGGCCACCGCCAGCCCAACCGGCTGGTCCGCGAGGGCGAGGCCCCCGACGACCTCGACCTGGTGCTCAGCCTCCCCTGGCTGTGACACCGCGGTCCTCCGGACCCCCCCGCCGCTCTTGCGGTGTTCCTCGCACTCCTGCGGTGCTGCAGCACCGCAGGAGTGCGAGGAACACCGCAGAAGTGGACGCTCGGGTCGGCGGGGACCTAGGCGGCGGGGACCTGGGCGGCCAGGCCGCGGCGGCGCAGCAGCGGGGCCGGATCGGCGTCGCGGCCGCGGACGGCGCGGAACGCGTCCAGCGGGTCGACCGAGCCACCGACGGCGAGCAGCCGGCTGCGGAAGACGTCACCGTTCTCCCGGCGCAGCCCGCCGTTCTCCTCGAACCAGTCGACCATGTCGGCGTCCAGGACCTCCGACCAGATGTAGGAGTAGTAGCCCGCCGAGTAGCCGCCGGCGAACACGTGCTGGAAGTAGGTCGTGCGGTAGCGCGGCGGCACGAGGTCGGAGGCGACCCCCGCCTCGGCCAGCGCGCGGGCCTCGAAGTCGGCCGGGTCGCCGATCTCGGTCTCCGGGGTGATCCGGTGCCAGGCCTGGTCGAGCAGCGTGGCCGCCAGGTACTCCAGGGTGCCGAAGCCCTCGCCCCAGAGCGCCGCGGCGTCCAGCGCCGTGACGACGTCGGCCGGCAGCGGCTCCCCGGTCTCCACGTGCCGGGCGTAGTGGTCCCTGACCTCGGGCCACATCGCCCACATCTCGTTGACCTGGCTGGGGAACTCGACGAAGTCCCGCGGGACGGCGGTCCCGGCGAACCGCGGGTAGGTCACGGCCGAGCTCAGCGCGTGCAGCGCGTGGCCGAACTCGTGGAAGAGCGTGTCGACCTCGGTGAGGGTGAGCAGCGTCGGCTGCCCGGGGGCGGCGCGGTTGACGTTGAGGTTGTTGACGACGACGGGCCGCGTGCCCAGCAGCCCCGACTGCGACACGAAGCTGCTCATCCACGCCCCGCCGCGCTTGCCCTCCCGCGCGGAGAAGTCGCCGAGGTACAGGCCGACCGCGGCGCCGGCGGCGTCGGTGACCTCCCAGACCCGGACGTCGGGGTGGTACCCGGCGAGCTCCGGCCGCGGGGTGAACCGGTAGCCGTAGAGCAGCTCGGCCGCGTGGAAGACGCCGTCGACGAGCACCCGCTCCAGCTCGAAGTACGGCCGGAGGGCCGCGGTGTCGACGGCGTAGCGCTCGGCCCGCACCCGTTCGCTGTAGAAGGCCCAGTCCCAGGCCGCCAGCTCGACGCCGTCCGCCGCCGCCACCTCTGCGAGCGCGGCGGCCTCGGCCTCCGCGTTGGCGACCGACGGGCCGACCATCGTCGCGAGCATGGCGTCGACCGCCGCCGCGGTGCCCGCCGTCTGGTCGGCGAGCACGAGGTCGGCGTGCGTGTCGAAGCCGAGCAGGCGCGCCCGCTCCGCCCGCAGCCGGGCGATCCGGACCGCGACCGGCCCGTTGTCGTGCTCCCCGGCCGAGGCCCGGCCCACCGAGGCCTCGAACACCCGGCGGCGCAGCTCGCGGTCCCGCAGCTTGGTCAGCACGGGCTGGCCGGTCGGCAGCACCAGGGTGACCAGGTACCCGTCGAGGCCGCGGTCCGCGGCGGCCCGGGCAGCGGCGGCGACCTCCTCGTCCCCGAGGCCGTCGAGCTCGGCGACGTCCGCGACCCGCACGGCGGCGGCCTCGGTCGCGGCCTGCAGGTTCTGGGCGAACGTCGTCGACAGCTCCGACAGCTCGGCGTTCAGCTCCGTGAGGCGTGCGCGTCCGGCGGCGTCGAGGCGGGCGCCGGCCAGCACGAAGTCGAGGTGGTAGCGCTCCACCAGCCGCAGCGACTCCGGGTCCAGCCCCGCCGACTCCCGCCCGGCGTGCACCGCGTCGATGCGGGCGAACAGCGCCGGGTCCAGCCGGATGGCGTCGGAGTGCGCGGACTGCACCGGGGCGAGCTCGCGCTCGATCTCGCGCAGCCGCGGCGTCGACAGCGACGAGGAGAGGTTGCCGAGGACCGCGTTGGCCCGGCGCAGCAGCCGCCCGGAGCGCTCGAGCGCGACGACCGTGTTCCCGAACGTCGGCGTCTCGGCGGAGCCGGTGATCGCCGCGACCTCCTCCCGCTGCTCGGCCATGCCGGCCAGCACCGCCCCGTGGCAGTGCTCGAGCGTGATGTGGGCGAACGGCGGCAGCTCGAACGGCAGCGGCGACGGCTGGAGCAGCGGGTTGACGGTGGCGGACTGGGCGGCGGTCACGCCTGCATCCTCCGCTCCCGCCGTCCACCCCTGCCCGGCGGCCGCACCCGCAGCGGCCGCGCACCGAGGTCCGTAGCCGCGCCACCAGCGTCGTCGTACCTTTGGCGAGGTGACGGACCCCGCCTCCACGGCACCCGCTCCCCCCGCCCCCACCACCCTGGGCGAGCTCCGCGCCAGCGGAGCCGCCGCCCGCCCGGTCAAGGCCGAGATCCGCGCCAACCTCCTCGCCCGGCTCGCCGCCGGCGAGCCCTCCCTGCCCGGCATCGTCGGGTTCGAGGACACCGTCGTCCCCGAGGTCGAGCGCGCCCTCATCGCCGGGCACGACCTGGTCCTGCTCGGCGAGCGCGGCCAGGGCAAGACCCGGCTCATCCGCACGCTGGTCGGCCTGCTCGACGAGTGGACGCCGGTCCTGGCGGGCAGCGAGCTCAACGAGCACCCGCTGCACCCCATCTCGGTCTGGGCGCACCGGCAGATCGCCGAGCACGGCGACGACACCCCTGTCGGCTGGCTGCACCGCAGCGAGCGCTTCGGCGAGAAGCTCGCCACCCCCGACACCAGCGTCGGTGACCTGATCGGCGACGTCGACCCGATCAAGGTCGCCGAGGGCCGCACGCTGGGCGACCCCGAGACGGTGCACTACGGCCTCGTGCCGCGCACCAACCGCGGCATCTTCAGCGTCAACGAGCTGCCCGACCTGGCCGAGCGCATCCAGGTGGCGCTGCTCAACGTGCTGGAGGAGCGCGACATCCAGATCCGCGGCTACCGCGTGCGGCTGCCGCTGGACCTGCTGCTGGTCGCCAGCGCCAACCCCGAGGACTACACCAACCGCGGGCGGATCATCACGCCGCTCAAGGACCGGTTCGGCACCGAGGTGCGCACGCACTACCCGATCGAGCTGGCCGACGAGATCCGGCTGCTGCACCAGGAGGCGCGCACCAGCGGCCTCGGCACCCCGGACTCCATGCCCACCCTCGACTCCCCCGTGGTGCCCGAGCACCTGGTCGAGATCGTCGCGCGCTTCACCCGGCTGGTCCGCGAGTCCAGCTCGGTGGACCAGCGCTCGGGGGTCAGCGCCCGCTTCGCGATCGCGGCGCTGGAGACCCTCGCCGGCTCCGCCGTCCGCCGGGCCGCCGTCGCCGGGGAGACCCGGCCGGTGGCGCGGGTGGTCGACCTGCCGGCGGTCGTGCCGGCCAGCCGGGGCAAGGTGGAGTTCGCCGACGCCGGCAGCGACCCGGACGACGACCGCGAGCTGGAGGTGCTGGAGCACCTGCTCCGCCAGGCCACCGCGCAGACCTTCCGCGCCCGGTGCGCCGGGCTGGACCTCACCGGCCTGCAGGAGCACTTCACCGGCGGGGAGACCGTGGAGTCCGGCGAGCTCGTGCCGGCCGCGGCCCTGCTGGGCCAGCTGGGCACCATCCCGAAGCTCGCCGAGCTGCTCGGCCGGCTCGGCGTCCCGGAGGGCGAGCAGTCGGCCGAGCAGGCCGCGGCCGCGGTCGAGTTCGCGCTCGAGGGGTTGTACCTGACCCGGCGGCTGGCCAAGGACACCGACGGCTCCCGCACCGTGTACGGGGCCTGAGGTGCCACGCCGGCCCGGGAAGGGCTACCGGTACGGGCGCTGGCGGGGCGGGCCCGACCCGCTCGCCCCGCCGTACGACCTCGGCGACGCCGTCGACGAGATCGGTGACTCCGTGCTCGGCGGCAGCGGCGTCAAGGAGGCGATGCGCGAGCTGCTGCGCCGCGGCATGGCCGGCCGCCGCGGCCTGGACGACCTGCGCCGCAACGTCCGTGACCGGCTCCGGCAGGCCCGCCAGGCCGGCCGGATGGACGGCACGCTGCAGGAGGTCCGCGAGCTGCTGGAGAAGGCGCTCGAGGCCGAGCGCCGGGAGCTGTTCCCGGACCCGGACGACGCCGCCCGGCTGGCCGAGGCGGAGCTCGACGCGCTCCCGCAGGACACCGCGGGCGCCATCCGCGAGCTCAAGGACTACCCGTGGCGCAGCGACGAGGCCCGGCAGGCCTACGAGCAGATCCAGGACACCCTCCGCCGGGAGGTGCTCGACAGCTCGTTCGCGTCGATGAAGCAGGCGCTGGAGAACGCGACCGAGCAGGACATGCAGGCCGTCCGGGACATGGTCGCCGACCTCTCGCAGCTGGTCGACGCGCACAACCGCGGCGAGGACACCGACGAGCGCTTCGCCGAGTTCATGGAGAAGCACGGACAGTTCTTCCCCGACGACCCGCAGTCGGTCGAGGAGCTCATCGACTCCCTCGCCCGCCGGGCCGCGGCGCAGGAGCGGATGATGGCCGGCCTCTCCGCCGAGCAGCGGGCGGAGCTGTCGGACCTGATGGGCCAGGCCATGCAGGACATGGGGCTGGCCAGCGAGATGTCCCACCTGCAGGACGCGCTGCGCCAGGCGCGGCCCGACCTGCCCTGGGGTCAGCGCGGGCAGGTGCCCGACGGCGAGCAGACCCTGGGCCTGGGTGACGCCACGAGCGCCGTGGCCGAGCTGGCCGACCTGGAGGCGCTGTCGAACCAGCTCTCCCAGGGCTACGCCGGCGCCTCGCTGGCCGACGTCGACGAGGAGCTGCTCGAGCAGGCGCTGGGCCGGGAGGCGGTCGACGACCTGGCCGCCCTGCGCCAGCTGGAGCGCGAGCTCGAGCGGCAGGGGTACCTCAACCGGACCGACGGCAAGCTGGAGCTCTCCCCCAAGGCGGTCCGGCGGCTGGGGGCCACGGCGCTGCGCCGGGTCTTCGCCCAGCTGGACTCCACCGGCCGGGGCGAGCACGACGTCGCCGACGCCGGGGCGGCCGGCGAGCTGACCGGGGCGTCCCGGGAGTGGCAGTTCGGCGACGAGCAGCCGCTGGACGTCGTCCGCACGGTGCGCAACGCCGTCCTCCGGAACGCCGGTGAGCCGCAGGAGGAGGGCCGGCGGCGGGTTCGGATCGCCGTCGAGGACTTCGAGGTCGTCGAGACCGAGCGCCGCACCGGCGCCGCGGTCGCGCTGCTGGTCGACCTGTCGTACTCGATGGCGCTGCGCGGCACGTGGGGCGCGGCCAAGTCGACGGCGATGGCGCTGCACTCGCTGGTGACGACGAAGTTCCCGCAGGACGCGATCCAGATCATCGGGTTCTCGTCGGTGGCGCAGGTGCTGCGGCCGGAGACGCTGGCGGAGCTGAGCGTGGACACGCTGCAGGGCACCAACCTGCAGCACGGGCTGATGCTGGCCCGGCGGTTCCTCGCCCGGCACCGGGACGCCGAGCCGGTGGTCCTCGTGGTCACCGACGGCGAGCCGACGGCGCACCTGGAGCCGGACGGCACGCCGTTCTTCTGCTGGCCGCCGATGCCGGAGACCATCGCCCGGACCGTCGCCGAGGTGGAGAAGGTGGCCCGCACCGGCGCGACGATGAACGTCTTCGCGCTCGACCCGGAGCCGGCGCTGGTGCACTTCGTGCACGACATCACCGCGCGCGCCGGCGGCCGGGTGTTCACGCCCGACGGCGACCGGCTGGGCGAGTACGTGGTGGCCGACTACCTCCGGGCGAGGAAGGGCAGGCGGGCCCACTGACGTAGGGCCCCGCTGCCCCCCACCGCTCGCACGCTCGGGGCGGGCCCCTGCAGCGGGGCCGGGTCAGCGGCGGGCGAGGCTCCCGCTGGAGCTGATCCCGGGGATGGCGCCGGCGCGGAACGCGTCGACGAACAACCGGTGGTCCTCCTGCGTGCGCCGGGCGTAGCCGTGGGCGAAGTCGACGAGGTCGGACAGGAGTTCCTCGCGGCGGTCCCCGATCATCTCGGTGATCGCCTCCTCGGTCTGGAACGGCACGAGGGTGTGCTCGCTGTCGGCGTCCCCGACGCAGTGCATCTTCGCCGTCGCCCGCCCGAGCTGGACCAGCACCGGGGCCATCTCCTCGGGCTCGGTGAGGTCGTCCCACTCGAGGTCCACCTCGTAGGGCGACAGCTCCGCGACGACGAAGCCGACGTCGTCGATCTCCGCCCAGCCCAGGAACTGGGAGGCGTCGGCCTGCAGCGCTCGGCGGCTCACCGCCGTCCGGTGGCCCTCGTGCGCGAAGGCGCCGCGCAGCTCCGGGTCGCGCACGATGCGGCTGGGGGCGGCCACGTTGCCCTGCTTCAGGGAGAGGACGACGTCGTTCTCCAGCGCCTGGTCGTACCCCTCCAGCAGCACGTTGTAGGCCGGCAGACCGGCGCTGCCGATGCCGAAGCCGCCGGTGCCGACGACGTCCTTGACGTCGTAGGTGACGTCGCGCCGGCGCGGGGGCGGCTGGAGGGTGTGCCGGTAGCGCTCCAGCGCCTCGAGCACCCGGCCGCGCTCGTCGTCGTCCAGCCGGCGGTTGCGGCCGTTGTCGGCGAAGCGCCGCTCGTAGCCCTCGACGACGGTCATCCGGTCCAGCAGGCCGAGCCGGCTGCGCGCCGTCGTCGCCCGGATCGTGTCGCGGACCGCGCCCTCGGTGTTGTCCCGGGTGAGCGCGAAGGAGCGGTCGTCGTCGGAGCGGGTGAACGCCGCGACCTGGTCGAGGTAGGCGCCGAGGTAGGTGCGCAGCAGTTCCCCGATGACCTCGTCGCCGAGCGCCTTGCTCCAGGCCAGCAGCGCGAAGCTCGCGGCGAAGCGGCGCAGGTCCCAGCTGACGTGGCCCAGGTAGGCCTCGTCGAAGTCGTTGACGTCGAAGACGATGCGCCCCTGGGCGTCCATGTAGGTGCCGAAGTTCTCCGCGTGCAGGTCCCCCTGGATCCACACCCGGCTGGTCCGCTCGTCGGACCACCGGTCGTCCAGCTGCGCCATGTCGGCGTAGAACAGGCAGGCGCTGCCGCGGTAGAAGGCGAACGGGTCGGCCGCCATCTTCCGGAACTTCGTCCGGAAGGCGTCGGCGTCGGCGGTCATGAGGTCGCTGAACGCCTCCACCAACGTGTCGACGATCAGCTGCGAGCGTTCACCGGCGGTTCCGCTGGGGGTGACCCCTAGGGGGGAATGTGGCACGGAGGAACCGTAGGCGGCGGCTAACCTGCGGACCAGGTCGTTGCACACGGGACCGATGGGGGCGGCGGTGACCACAGCGAGCACCACCCGGTGGCGGGCCACGCGCGCCGTCGGCGTCGGCGGCGGCGTGGGGGTCACGTTCGGCGGTCTGTTCCTCCTCCTGCGCGGTGAGGCGAAGATGGCGCGCCGGGCGATCGCGGCCCGCACCACGAAGCAGCTGCCGCCGTCCGGCAACGGCGTCTACGGCCGGCCGTCGCGGACCGGCCGGCGCAAGCCGCTGGTGCTCGCCGTCCTCGGGGACTCCACCGGCGTGGGCCTCGGCGTGCACCGTGCCGCGGAGACCCCCGGCGTGCTGCTCGCCGCCGCGCTGGCCGAGCTGGCGGAGCGACCGGTCCGCCTGGCGGTCTTCGCCGTCTCCGGCGCGGAGTCGCGCGAACTGCCCGAGCAGGTCGAGCAGGCGCTCGCGGAGAAGCCCGACGCCGTCCTGATCATGATCGGCGCCAACGACGTCACCACCCGCACCCGGCCGTCGGTCTCGGTCGCGTACCAGGCCGACGCCGTGCGGCAGTTCCGCGCGATCGGTGCCGAGGTGGTCGTGGCGACGTGTCCCGACCTGGGCACCATCCGCCCGATCGCGCAGCCGCTGCGCCAGCTCGCCCGGCACTGGAGCCGGCAGATGGCCGCGGCCCAGACCGTCGCCGTGGTCGAGGCCGGTGGCCGGACCGTCTCGCTCGGCTCCATCCTCGGGCCGACGTTCGCCCGCGACCGGGGCATGTTCGGCGCCGACGAGTTCCACCCCAGCGCCCACGGGTACGCGGCCGCGGCCGCCACCATCCTGCCCTCGCTGGCCGACGCCCTCGGGGTCTGGCCGGCCGCCGCCGACCGCGGCCTGCGCAACCTGCGCCGGGACACGGTCCGGCCGATCGAGCGGGCGGCCGCCCGCGCCGCCGGGCGCACCGGCACCGAGGTGCAGCCGACCGAGGTCCGCGGCTCGGGCACCGGGCCGCGCGGGCCCTGGGCGCGGCTGCGCCGCCGCCGGCTCCCGGAGCTGCCCACGCCGGAGCAGGCCGAGCGCGCCGAGCACGTCCCGGTCACCTGAAGAAGGACCTCCCCTCCCCCCACGCCTCGCGAGCTCGGCGCGGGCCCCTGAAGGGAGGCCGGGCTACCCGGGGGTAGTTTCGGGGGGACCGCACCGCCCCCTCGTCGTGGAGGACCCATGCCCGAAGCCGTCATCGTCGCCACCGCGCGCTCGCCCATCGGACGGGCGTTCAAGGGCTCGCTGAAGGACCTCCGGCCCGACGACCTCACTGCCACGATCGTCCGCGCCGCCCTGGACAAGGTGCCCGCGCTGGACCCGACGGACATCGACGACCTCATCCTCGGCTGCGGTCTGCCCGGCGGCGAGCAGGGCCACAACATGGGCCGCGTCGTCAGCGTCCTGCTCGGCATGGACCACCTGCCGGGGACGACGATCACCCGGTACTGCTCGTCCTCCCTCCAGACCACGCGCATGGCCATGCACGCCATCAAGGCCGGCGAGGGGGACGTCTTCATCTCCGCGGGGGTGGAGATGGTGTCCCGCTTCGTCAAGGGCAACAGCGACTCGCTGCCCGACACGGAGAACCCGCTGTTCGACGACGCCAAGGCCCGCGTGGCGAAGGTCGCCGAGAGCGGCGCCGACTCGTGGACCGACCCGCGTGAGAACGGCCAGGTCCCCGAGGTCTACATCGCGATGGGCCAGACGGCCGAGAACGTCGCGCTGCTCAAGGACGTCAGCCGCCAGGACATGGACGAGTTCGCGCTGCGCAGCCAGAACCTGGCCGAGCAGTCGCAGGCCGACGGCTTCTGGGCACGGGAGATCACCCCGGTCACCACGCCCGACGGCACCGTCGTCGACAAGGACGACAGCCCCCGCGCCGGCACCACGCTGGAGGCCCTCCAGGGCCTCAAGCCGGTGTTCCGCCCCGACGGCCGGGCCACCGCCGGCAACTCGTGCCCGCTCAACGACGGCGCCGCCGCGGTGGTCGTCATGAGCGACACCAAGGCCCGCCACCTGGGGCTGACCCCGCTGGCCCGCGTCGTCTCCACCGCGGTCACCGGGCTGTCGCCGGAGATCATGGGCTACGGCCCGGTCGACGCCTCGAAGCTGGCCCTGCAGCGGGCCGGGATGACCATCGACGACATCGACCTCGTCGAGATCAACGAGGCCTTCGCCGCACAGGTCATCCCGAGCTACCGGGACCTCGGCATCGACATCGACAAGCTGAACGTGCACGGCGGCGCCATCGCCGTCGGCCACCCGTTCGGCATGACCGGCGCCCGGATCACCGGCACGCTGATCAACGGTCTGCAGACCAAGGACAAGACCTTCGGCCTGGAGACGATGTGCGTCGGCGGCGGCATGGGCATGGCGATGGTCCTGGAACGCCTCTCCTGAAGGAGGACCCCGCTGCCCCCCCGCCTCGCACGCCCGGCGCGGGCCCCTGCAGCGGGGCCGAACGACGACGGCCCGGCTCCCCGAGGGGAGCCGGGCCGTCGTCGGTCCGGGACGGTCACGCGCCGAGTGCGACGCAGTCGTGGCGATGAGCGGAAGACGACCACGAGTCCGTCGCACACGCGAAGCGGTCCGCACGGGCGACCCCGCACAGCCCGGTGGCCCGGCCCCCTCGAGGGGACCGGGCCACCGTCACGTGGTGCGGGTCGGCGTCAGTTGTCCTGGAAGTAGGACAGCAGGCGCAGGATCTCCAGGTACAGCCAGATGACCGTGACCAGGAGGCCGAAGGCGATGTACCAGGCGAAGTTCGCCGGGGCGCCGCGGCGGATGGCCTCGTCGGCCATGTCGAAGTCGAGCAGCAGGGTGAACGCCGCCACGCCGATGACGACGATGCTGAACAGGATGGCCAGCGGGCCACCGTCACGCAGGCCCAGCCCGCCGTCGACGAAGAGCCCGGCGACGAGGTTGACCAGGGCGAGGGCGAGGACCCCGAACAGCGCGCCGACGATCCAGCGGGTCAGCTTGGGGGTGACCCGGATGGCGCCGGTCTTGTAGACGACGAGCATGCCGGCGAAGACACCGAAGGTGCCGATGAGCGCCTGCATGACGATGCCGGGGTAGATGTCGTTGAAGACCTCGCTGATGGCCCCGAGCGCGACACCGTAGATCGCGCCGTAGGCCAGCGTGGCGGCCGGGTTGGCGATCTGCTTGAACGCGATCACCAGGCCCAGCACGAAGGCGACCAGCACCGCCGGCAGGGCCAGCCCGAGGGCGAGGTCCTGCGGCAGCAGAGCCCAGGTGACGGCCGCCGAGAGGACGGTGACGAGGAACGACAGGCCCGTCTTCTGGACGACGTCGTCCATCGTCATGTAGCGGGTGGTGGTGCGCGAGTACGGCGCCGGAGCGCCGTAGGGGTCCTGCGTCGGGGCGCCGTACGGCTGGGGCGCACCCAGGTTGCCGTACTGCTGGCCGGCCGCGCCGTTGGTGGCGTTGGCGAAGCCCCGACCGAAGGCCGGGTTGTGGCTGGGCATCGTCATCTCCTCGAGGTGACTGGCGGTCGTGGGGTCAACGGTCCTGCACCCCACTCGTTCTGTCCAACGCCGTTCGGGCGCGTCGCGTTCCTGACCTGGCCCGGGTCCCCCGCCCGGGTGGCGCGGATCTCCCTCGGAGCTCAGTCCCGCGGCAGGGTCCGCCCGTCGGGCAGCGTGCGGCCCCCCAGGAGCGCCACGAGGGACCCGCTGTCGGCGCGCACGACGTCGCCGTCGCCCCAGCTCCAGTCGGTGTCGGTGGCCTCGAGCCGGACGCCGGTCAGGTCGACGCCGAACACGGCACCGTCGGCGGCGGTGAGCTG
The DNA here is from genome assembly GCF_019799905.1 of Trujillonella endophytica. Classification (GTDB taxonomy): domain Bacteria; phylum Actinomycetota; class Actinomycetes; order Mycobacteriales; family Geodermatophilaceae; genus Trujillonella; species Trujillonella endophyticus_A. The sequence continues at coordinate 348,503 of NZ_JABGCI010000002.1, forward strand.
GTCCAGGACGGCGATCACCGCCTCCCCCGGCGCGACCGCGGGCCGGCCGAGCGCGACGGTGACGTCGAGGGAGTGGACGACGGCGTGGCTGAGCGCCCCGGCCGCGCCGCCGCCCGGTGGCTGCCACCCGTGCAGCCGCGGGGAGCGCAGGGCGGCCAGGTGGTCGGCGGGCGGCAGGACGGCGTCGCGCGCGGCCACGGTGTCGGAGAGCACGGCGAAGTCCCCACCCGCCGCCGCCATCTCGGCGCCGAACTGCTCGGGGGTCAGCCGCACCGGCATCGACACGTGCGCGACCACGTGCCGCACCTGCCAGTGCTCGCACAGCGACGGGGCGTCCCAGGTCTCCCCGGGCGCGGCGGCGAGCAGGTCGGCGAGACCCTCGTAGGTCGGCGCCACCCAGGACTGCGGGTCGGTCACGGTCGTTCCCCTCTCGTCAGGCGGGCGAGGTGTGCCTCGAGTTCGTCGAGGGAGGTGAGGAAGCCGGCGCGGGCCTCGGGTGAGCGCATCGGCTCGGGCACGTGCCGCTGGTGGATGACGACCTCGGTACTGCCGTCCCCGAGGTCGGTGAGCGTGCCGGTCGTGTGCACGCCGGTGGCCGGCTCGACCCAGGCGAGCCGGACGGGTGGGACGACCTCGGTGAACGTGGCGACCATCAGGTGGCTGCCGGAGTCGCCGACCATCAGCGTCTCGAAGCGGCCGCCGACGGAGAGCTCGACGACGATCCCGTCCCGTGGAGTGGTCATGCCGCGCGGCCCCCAGAACTGCGCGAGCTCCTCGGGCTCGGTGAGGCAGCGCCACACCAGCTCGCGCGGCGCGCGGAACACCCGCCGGTACACCAGCTCGTCGGCGCTCACCGCTGGTCGCCGTCCTGCAGGCGGGCCAGGTGCACCTCGAGCCGGTCCATCCGCTGCGCCCAGGTCCGCCGGCTCTCCTCGATCCAGGACTCCGCGGTCGCCAGCACCTCGGGCTCCAGCCGGCACGGGCGGGTCTGCCGGTGCCGGCCGCGGCTGACCAGGCCGCACCGCTCGAGCACCCCGATGTGCTGGGACACGGCCTGGACGCTCATGGCGAACGGCGCCGCGAGCTCGCTGACCGTCGCCTCGCCCTCGCTCAGCCGGGCCACGATGCCGCGCCGGGTGCGGTCTGCCAGCGCGGCGAACACCGCATCGAGCCGCTCGTCGTCCAGGGTGGTCGCCACGTCGTCATTCAAGCCCTTGCTTTAACAAGCGTCAACTTGAACAACCGCGCGCGCCGAGACCATGGCGTGCCCCCGGTGGGATTCGAACCCACACTCGGACCCTTTTAAGGGGCCTGCCTCTGCCGGTTGGGCTACGGGGGCGCGCGTCAGACGCTAGCCCGCGAGCTCCGTGGCGCGGGCCAGCACGGCGTCCAGCATCGGCTCCGTGAGCCGGCCCGTGAACGTGTTCTGCTGGCTGACGTGGTAGCTGCCGAGCAGGGTCAGCGGCCCGCGCGGGTCCTCGAGGGTCACCTCCACGCCGTGGCCGAAAGCCGGCCGCGGGCGGGGCAGCGCGTACCCGTCGCCGGCCAGCACCGGCCACATCGCCGTCCACCCGAAGCCGCCGAGGACGACGACCACCCGCAGGCGCGGCAGCAGCGCCAGCTCCCGCGCCAGCCACGGCGAGCAGGTGTCACGCTCCTCCGGCGTGGGTGCGTTCTCCGGTGGCGCGCAGCGCACCGCGGCGGCGACCCGGACGTCGGTCAGCTCCAGGCCGTCGCCGATGTGCGTGGACGTCGGCTGGCTGGCCAGTCCGGCCCGCCACAGCGCGGCGAAGATCCAGTCGCCGCTGCGGTCGCCGGTGAAGACGCGGCCGGTGCGGTTGCCGCCGTGCGCCGCCGGAGCGAGACCCACCACGGCGATGCGCGCGTCGGCCGGGCCGAGCCCCGGCACCGGGCGGCCCCAGTAGTCCTCGTCGCGGAAGGAGGCCCGCTTCACCCGGGCCACCTCCTCCCGCCAGGCCACCAGCCGCGGGCACGCCCGGCAGCCGGAGATCCGGGCATCCAGGACGGCGAGCTCGCGGGTGCCCCGGGCCGAGCGGGCGACCCCGGCGGGCGTGCGGCTGACCGGGAACCCGGCCTCGTCGACGGCCATCAGCCCCGGGCGAGGGCGAGGGCGATGCCGTCGAGGATGTCGTGCTCGCTGACGACGACGGAGTCCAGCGCGAACGCGTCCATGATCACCCGCAGCACCAGTGCGCCACCGCCGATGACGTCCACCCGGCCGGGGTGCATGACCGCCTGGGCCGCGCGCCGCTCCCGGCTGGCGGTGAGCAGCCCGGCCGTGACCGAGCGGACGCCGGACACCGGGATGCGCGAGCCGTGGATGGCGTCGGCGTCGTACTCCGGCAGGCCCAGCGCCAGCGCCGCCACGGTGGTGACGGACCCGGCCAGCCCGACCAGCGTGGCGGCCTCGCCCACCGGCACGTCGGCGACGACCTCGGTGAGCGCGGCGCGGACGTCGGACTCGGTGCGCTGGATCTCGTCGGCGGTCGGCGGGTCCCCGTGCAGGTGCCGCTCGGTGAGCCGCACGCAGCCGATGTCGACCGACCGGGCCGCCCGCACGCCCGTGGCGTCGCCGAGGACGAACTCGGTGGACCCGCCGCCGATGTCGACCACCAGGTAGGGCGGCTCCGGCGCCTCGCCTCCGCGCGCCGCCACGGCGGCCTCGAGCGAGGCGGTGGCCCCGAGGAACGACAGGTGCGCCTCCTCCGAGCCGGTGACCACGTCGGGGAGCTGCCCGAGCGTGGTCAGCACCATCTGCTCGAAGTCCTCCCGGTTGGCGGCGTCCCGGCTGGCACTCGTGGCGACCATGCGGACGGCGGTCGCGCCCAGCTCGCGCGCCTGGTCGGCGTACTCGGCCAGCACGCGGCGGGTGCGCTCGATCGCGGCCTCCGACAGCCGCCCGGTGGCGTCGACCCCCTCACCGAGACGGACGACCTCCATCCGGCGCAGCAGGTCGGTGTGCGGGCCCTGTGCCGGCACGTCGGCGACGAGCAGGCGGATCGAGTTGGTGCCGCAGTCGATCGCCGCGACGCGGGTCATGCGTCCTCCTGCTGCTCGGGGAGGGCGCAGGGCCCCTTCGCCCACCACTCCCCCATCTCCTCCACCGCGCGGTCCCCGATCGGGTTGACGCCCCGGCCGGCGGCCAGGCTGTGCCCGGCCAGCGCGTGCAGGCACTTGACCCGGTCGGGCATCCCGCCCGCGGTGGCGCGGGTCTCGAGCACCGGCTCCCCGGGCCGCGCGGCGGCGTCCCGGGCGGCCAGGAACGCCTCGTGCGCCGCGCGGTAGCCGGCCGCCAGGACCGGGTCGGTGCCCAGCTCCTCCTGCCACTCCCGCATCCGTCCGGCCGACTCGAGCCGGCTGGCCGCAGCCGAGGCGCGCGGGCAGGTCAGGTAGTACAGCGTCGGGAACGGCGTGCCGTCCTCCAGGCGCGGGGAGGTCTCGACGACGTCGGGCTGACCGCACGGGCACCGGTGCGCGACCGCGGCCAGCGCGCGCGGTGGCCGGCCCAGCTGCCGGGCGACGACGTCGCGGTCGGCCGCCGTCACCGGCTCCCGCACGGGGTCACCGGCGGGGTCGTTCATGGCTGGCCCAGGTCGTCGGCCGTGGCCAGCGAGCCCATCAGCCCGCCGTACCAGGTCTGCGGCCCGGTGTCGGGCGCCTCGGGCACGGTGCCGGCGTCGCCCGCGGCGTCCTCCTCGTCGACGACGCGGATCAGCCGGTCGCCCTGCGCCACGTAGAAGAACCGCTCCCGGGCCTCGCGCGCGAGCACGGTGGGGTCGCGGAGCTCGGCGAGCCGCGCCTCCTGCTCGGCGATCCGCTGGTCGAGGGCCGCGCCCTCGGCGGACAGCTCGGCGAGCTCGGCGCGCCCCGCCAGGTACTGCTGCACCGGCCCGGCCAGGGTCAGGGCGAGCAGCAGCGCCAGTCCGATGAGCAGCACCGCGCGGCCGGTGAACAGCTGGTTGCGCGCCCGCGCCGGCGCCGCCGTCGAGCGGGCGGTGCGGCGGCCGGGGCGGCGCTGCTCGGGCCGGGAGCCCGCGCCGGACACCCGGCCCGTCGGCACGGGCCGGGAGGGCGCGTGTGCCAGCGGCCGCCCGGTGCTCCCCCGCCGGGGCCCGCGCCGGTCGCCCCGCCGGTCCCCGCGACCCGCCACGTCAGCCGCGAGCGGCCAGCCGCGGGAAGGCGGACGCGCCGGCGTAGCGGGCGGCGTCGTCGAGCTCCTCCTCGATGCGCAGCAGCTGGTTGTACTTGGCGACGCGCTCGCTGCGGGCGGGGGCGCCGGTCTTGATCTGCCCGCAGTCGGTGGCCACGGCGAGGTCGGCGATCGTCGTGTCCTCGGTCTCGCCGGAGCGGTGGCTCATCATGCAGCGGTAGCCGTTGCGGTGCGCCAGGTTCACGGCGTCCAGCGTCTCGGTGAGCGTGCCGATCTGGTTGACCTTGACCAGCAGGGCGTTGGCGGCCTTGCGCTCGATGCCGTCGGCGAGCCGGGTCGGGTTGGTGACGAACAGGTCGTCGCCGACGATCTGCACGCGGTCGCCCAGGGCGGCGGTCATCGCGATCCAGCCGTCCCAGTCCTCCTCCGACAGCGGGTCCTCGATCGAGACGACCGGGTAGGCGTCGACGAGCTCGCGGTAGTAGTCGACGAGGAACTCCGCCGAGCGGGTCTGACCCTCGAACGTGTAGCCGCCGTCGGTGTGGAACTCGGTCGCGGCGACGTCCAGCGCGAAGGCGATGTCGGTGCCGACGGTGTAGCCGGCCTTCTCGACGGCCTCGGTGATGAGGTCGAGGGCGGCCCGGTTGGTGGGCAGGTCCGGGGCGAAGCCGCCCTCGTCGCCCAGGCCGGTCGACAGGCCGCGGGCCTTCAGCACGGACTTGAGCGCGTGGTAGGTCTCGGTGCCCACGGCCAGTGCCTCGGCGAAGGTCGCCGCGCCGATCGGGGCGATCATGAACTCCTGGACGTCGACGTTGCTGTCGGCGTGGGCGCCACCGTTGAGGATGTTCATCATCGGGACGGGCAGCAGGTGCGCCGACGGGCCGCCGACGTAGCGGAACAGCGGCAGGCTCGCCGAGTCCGCCGCCGCCCGCGCCACGGCCAGGCTGACGCCCAGGATCGCGTTGGCGCCCAGCCGGGACTTGTCCGGGGTGCCGTCGAGGTCCAGCAGCCGCTGGTCGACCAGCCGCTGCTCGCTGGCCTCGAAGCCCACGAGCTCGGGGCCGATGACGTCGAGGACGCCGTCGACGGCCTGGGTCACGCCCTTGCCGCCGTAGCGCTCACCGCCGTCGCGGAGCTCCACCGCCTCGAAGGCGCCCGTGGAGGCGCCGCTGGGGACCGCCGCGCGGGCGATCGTCCCGTCGTCGAGGGCTACCTCGACCTCCACGGTGGGGTTTCCGCGCGAGTCGAGGATCTCCCGCGCGCCGACGGCGTCGATGCTGGCCACGGGGGCAGCCTAACCAGCCGCGTCGGCGCCGCACGCCCCCCTCGCCGGGAGCGGTGCGCTCAGGCGTCGGCTGCGCGGGCCGCGGCCTCGGCGTCCAGTTCGCCGGCGTAGCGGCGCACCGCCTCGCGCAGGGCGTCCTCGGCGTCCCAGCCGCGGGCCGTCGCCGCGGCCACGACGGCCAGCAGCCGCTCGCCGAGCTCCTCGGGGCTCGCCGCCGCCAGCTCGGCGGGGACGGGGGTCGGCAGCCCGGCCCGGCCCGCCCGGCTGATCAGCGCGGCCCCCCACGCGGCGGCCGGCTGCGAGCGGGAGACGCCCTCGGTCGGCGAGCGGCGCTGCTTCTCCGCCTTCTTGATCTCGTCCCAGCCGGCCTCGACCTGCGCCACGTCACGTGGCCCGGCGTCGCCGAAGACGTGCGGGTGCCGGCGGACCAGCTTGTCGACCAGCTCGCCTGCGACGTCGTCCACGTCGAACCGGCGCCCGGGCTCCGCCTCGGCGGCCACCCGGGCGTGGAAGACGACCTGGAGCAGCACGTCGCCGAGCTCCTCGCGCATGGCGACGGGGTCGTCGTCGACGATCGCGTCGTAGGCCTCGTGCGCCTCCTCGAGGAGGTAGCCGCGCAGCGACGCGTGCGTCTGCTCGGCGTCCCAGGGGCAGCCGCCGGGCGAGCGCAGCCGGTCCATCACGGTGACGACGTCGAGCAGCCGCGCGCCGGCGGGCTCGGGCGCGCCGTCCACCACGGGGACCTCACCGACCGGCTCCCCCGCCGGCACCAGGCAGACGACCTCGCCCGGCAGCGCCGCCGCGGCGGCGAGGTCGGCGACGTCGGCCACCTCGAGCCCCTCGGCGCGCAGCGCGGCGGCGGTGGCCGCGGCACCGGGGACGGCGGCCAGCGGGCGGCTCCCCGAGACGGCGCGCCACCCGGCCGCGCCCAGCAGGCCGGGCAGCCGGGGGCTGGTGGTGACGACGAGGGCGACGGTCACCGGCGTCAGTCCTGCGTGCCGAGCAGCCGGACGACGCCGCCGTCGGCCTGGACGACGGACCCCTCCTCGAGGGTGCCGTAGCGGGGGTTCACGTCGATCTCGAGATCGTCCTCGTAGCCCGAGAGGATCTCCGCACCCTCGGTGGCGGCCTGGTCCAGGAACTGCGCCTCGAGCTGCGGCCGGGTCTCCTCGAAGCTGGGGACGGGCGCCTCCCCCACGAGGAAGACGAGCAGCCCGGAGACGTTCTCGACGGGGGCGGAGAAGGCGCGGCCGGGCGGCGTCTCGGCCACCCGCGCGGCCACGTCGGGCGGCAGCTGGTCGGCCAGCTGTGCGACCGGCCGCGGCGCGGGCAGCGTCGCGAGGGCGAGGTACGGAGCCGCGACCTCGGCGTAGCTGCCCGGGTCGGCCTCCAGCGCGGCCACCAGGCTGTCGGCGGTCGCCTGGTCGGCCACGTTGATGTAGCCGAGCGACGGCTGCGCCGGCTGCTGGGCGACGGCCTGCTCGTAGGCCGCCCGCAGCGACGCGTCGGTGGGCGCCCCGACCGCGCCCTCGGCGACGGCGATGTCCCGCAGGAGCGCCACCTGCCGGACGCGCTCGAGGGCGTCGCCGCGGCTGAAGCCCTGCGCCGCGACCTGCTGGTAGTAGGCCTCTGGCTCCGTCCCGCCCAGGAGCTGCTCCAGCAGCTCGGGCAGTCCGCCCGGGTCCGGGGAGACGCCGAAGTGCTCGGCCGCCGAGTCGAACACCTCCGCGCGCACGAGCTGGGACAGGATCGCCCGGCTGTAGCCCGGCTCGTCGCCCGGCGTCAGCTGGGGGTCGGCGCGGCGCTCGGCGACGGCGTCCTGCAGCTCGTCGACGGTGATCGACTCGTCCCCGACGTAGGCGGCGACGTTCGGGGAGGTCCGGCAACCCGCCAGGGCGACCCCGGCCGTCAGGGCCAGGGCGAGGACGGCGGTCGGTCGACGCATGTGCACGACCGGCAGCGTCCCACAGGGGCTGCGGCGACCCTCGCAGGCGGAGTCGCTCGGTGCCGCTGCCCGCACTCGAGCTCCGCCGCTCAGGACGCGGCCGCGACCGGCTGCTCGAGGACGGCGCGGAGCGTGGCGTGCAGGTTCTCCAGCAGCGCGACGTCCCGCAGCGGCGTCCGGCGGTCCGGGCCGACCGGCACCTTGAGCGAGATCGTCTCCGCCGCGGCCTTGTAGGTCGCCCCCTCGGCCAGCCGGGCCAGCCGCATCTGCTTGGACTCCGGCAGCGACACCGGGCTGATCCGGATGACGCGCCCGGTCAGCGACACCTCGGTGACGCCCAGGGCACGCATCGCCACCCGGAAGCGGGCGACCGCGAGCAGGTTCAGCACCGGCGCCGGCGGGGCGCCGTAGCGGTCGGTCAGCTCGTCGAGCACGGCCTGCGCCTGGTCGTCGTCCTGCACCGAGGCGACCTTGCGGTAGGCCTCCATCCGCAGCCGCTCGCCGGGCACGTAGTCGTGCGGCAGGTGCGCGTCGACCGGCAGGTCGACCCGGACCTCGGCCGGCTCGACCGGCGGCGACTCCCCCGTGACCTGCGCGCGGTAGTCGGCCACCGCCTCCCCGACCAGCCGGACGTAGAGGTCGAAGCCGACGCCGGCGATGTGCCCGGACTGCTCGCCGCCGAGCAGGTTGCCCGAGCCGCGGATCTCCAGGTCCTTCATGGCCACCGCCATGCCGGCGCCGAGATCGGTGTTGCTGGCGATGGTGGTCAGCCGGTCGACCGAGGTCTCGGTGAGCGGACGGGTCGGGTCGTAGGTGAAGTAGGCGTAGGCCCGCTCCCGCCCGCGGCCGACCCGCCCGCGGATCTGGTGCAGCTGCGAGAGGCCGAAGGTGTCGGCCCGGTCGACGATCAGGGTGTTGGCGTTCGGGATGTCCAGGCCGGACTCGACGATCGTCGTCGCGACCAGGACGTCGTACTCCTTCTCCCAGAAGCCGACCATGATCCGCTCGAGCTCGTGCTCCTTCATCTGCCCGTGGCCGACGGCGACGCGGGCCTCGGGCACCAGGTTCCGGATCTTGGCCGCGGCCTTGTCGATCGACTGCACCCGGTTGTGGATCACGAAGACCTGGCCGTCGCGCAGCAGCTCGCGGCGGATCGCCGCGGCCATCTGCTTGTCCTCCCACGCGCCGACGTAGGTCAGCACGGGGTGCCGCTCCTCGGGCGGGGTCAGGATCGTCGACATCTCCCGGATGCCGGTCAGCGACATCTCGAGCGTGCGCGGGATCGGCGTGGCCGACATCGACAGGACGTCGACCGCCGTCCGCATCGTCTTGAGGTACTCCTTGTGCTCGACGCCGAAGCGCTGCTCCTCGTCGACGATGACCAGCCCGAGGTCCTTGAACCGGGTGGTCGGCTGGAGCAGCCGGTGGGTGCCGACCAGGACGTCGACCTCGCCGGCGGCCAGCTTCTCCAGGATCTTCCTGCTCTCCGCCTCGGACTGGAACCGGGAGAGCACCTCGACGGTCACCGGGAACTGGGCGAACCGCTCGGAGAAGGTCTTGAAGTGCTGGTTGGCCAGCAGCGTCGTCGGCACGAGGACGCCGACCTGCTTGCCGTCCTGCACCGCCTTGAACGCCGCCCGGACCGCGATCTCGGTCTTCCCGTAGCCGACGTCGCCGCAGATGATCCGGTCCATCGGGACCGGGTTCTGCATGTCGCCCTTGACCTCGTCGATGGCGGCCAGCTGGTCGGGGGTCTCCTGGAACGGGAAGGCGTCCTCCAGCTCGCGCTGCCAGACGGTGTCGGGGCCGAACGCGTGCCCCTTCGTGGCCATCCGCGCGGAGTACAGGCGGATCAGCTCGGCGGCGATCTGCTTGACCGCCCTGCGGGCCTGGCCCTTGGTCTTCTGCCAGTCGGCACCGCCGAGCTTGGACAGCGCCGGTGCCTCCCCGCCGACGTAGCGGGTCAGCTGGTCGAGGGAGTCGGTGGGCACGAACAGGCGGTCCGGCGGCTGGTTCCGCTTGCCGGGCGCGTACTCGACGATCAGGTAGTCGCGCTGCCCGCCGTTGACGGTGCGGCTGATCATCTCGATGTAGCGGCCGACGCCGTGGTGCTCGTGGACGACGAGGTCGCCGGGCTGCAGCTGGACCAGGTCGACGGCGTTGCGCCGGCGGGCCGGCATCTTCACCGCGTCACGCATCGTGGTGCCGCGCGAGCCGGTCAGGTCGTGCTCGGTGAGCAGCGCCAGTCCCACGCCCGGGAAGGCGAAGCCCGACTCCAGGTTCCCCTGCGTCACCGAGGTCAGCTGCGGCGCGGGCGCGGACTCGATGCCGGGGACGAGGCTGGCACCCAGCTCGGCCTCGGCGAACTGGTCGGCGGCGCGCTGGGCCGGCCCGGGACCGGCGAAGGTGACGACGACCCGCCAGCCCTCGCGGTGCCAGCCGCGCATCGTCTCGATGGCCTTGGGCACGTCGCCGGCGAAGCGGTCGACCGTGGTCGCGTCGAGGGTGACCTGGGCGTCGTCGTCCTCTGCCTGGAGCGTGAACGCGCCCGTCGTCCACCAGGGAAGGCCGCGACCGCGGGCGGCGGACTCCACGTCGGCGAGGTCCCGGAAGGACGACGCACCGAGGTCGATCGGCGCGTCACCGGCTGCCGCCGCCGTCTGCCAGGAGGCGGCGAGGAACTCCTCGGCGGTGCGCACGAGGTCGGCGGCCCGGCTGCGCACGCGCTCGGGATCGAGGACCAGGACGTGCGTGCCCCGGGGGACCAGGTCGGTGAGCAGCTGCATGGCGTGCCCGCCGATCAGGGCGGGGATGAGCGACTCCATGCCCTCGACGGCGATGCCCTCGGCCAGCTTGCCGGCCACCTCGGCCAGCTCGGGGTGCTCGACGCCGAGCGCCGTGGCCCGGGCCCGCACCTCGTCGGTGAGCAGCAGCTCGCGGCACGGCGGCGCCCAGAGCCGCTCGGGCCGGTCGTCGAGCGACCGCTGGTCGGCGGCGGAGAAGTAGCGCAGCTCGTCGACCTCGTCGCCCCAGAACTCGACGCGGACCGGGTGCGGCTCGGTGGGCGGGAACACGTCGAGCAGGCCGCCGCGGACGGCGAACTCGCCGCGCTTCTCGACCAGCTCCACGCGGGTGTAGGCGGCCTCGACCAGCGCGCGGGCGACGTCGTCGAGCTCGGCCTCCTGGCCGGGCCGCAGCTCCACCGGGACCAGGTCGCCCAGGCCGGGGGCCAGGGGCTGCAGCACGCTGCGGACCGGCGCGACCAGCACGTCGACCGGCGGGCGGTCGCCGGGGTGGGTCAGGTCGCGGAGGACGGCGAGGCGGCGGCCCACCGTGTCGGCCCGGGGCGAGAGCCGCTCGTGCGGCAGCGTCTCCCACGCGGGGAAGACCTCCACCCGACGGCCGGGCACGAAGCAGCGCAGCAGGTCCGCGGCGGCATCGGCGTCCCGCTCCCCCGCGGTGACCACGAGGACCGGCACGCCGGCACCCGGCTCCTCCGTCCCCCGCCCACCCGCGGCCAGGGCGGCCGCGACGAGCGGCTGCACCGGCGGCGGTGCGGTGACCGCGAGGTCCGCGCGTCCGGCGGCGGCCACCACGCGGGCCATGCCGGGGTCGGTGAGGACGACGTCGAGCACGCCGCGCAGGGACACTGAGATCGAACTCCCGGGGATCGCCGGCCCCCGACGGTGCCGCCGAGTGCGGCGGGGGCCCGGCTCCCGAGGTTAGTCGCGCCCACCGACAGCCGCCGCCGAGTGCAGCTGGCCCCCGCAGCTGGGGCCCGGTCACCCGGCAGCCGCCGCCGGGGTCCCGGCGGCGACCGCCTGCCTCAGGAGGTCAGCGCGTGGGCCCGCGGCGCGGGCACCGAGGCCTCCACGGCCGCGAGCGCCTTGCGCAGGGCCGTGCTCGACGTGTGCATCGTGTACGGGAAGTACCGCACCTCGACACCCACCGCCGCGAAGTCGCGCTCCAGCCGCTCCCCCTTGGCGGTCCCCCGCCAGTCGTCGCCCTTGAAGATGACGTCGAAGCGGACCTGGCGCCAGGTGTCGATCTTGTCCGGCACGACCTCGGCGTGGACGTCGTCCACGAAACGCAGCGAGCGGACGATCTCCAGGCGCTCGGCGAGCGGGACCATCGGCAGGCGGCCCTTGGTCTGCAGCAGCATCTCGTCCGACACGACCCCGGCGATCAGGTGGTCGCAGTGCTCGGCGGCGTGCCTGAGGATGTTCAGGTGCCCGATGTGGAACAGGTCGTAGGCACCAGGCGCATAGCCGATGATCGTCATGGGATCCCCCGATCCTCCCGTGGCTCGCAGTTCCCCGGACGGGAACCCTCGCCTGATCACACTGAGTCACGCGGGAGCGGCATCCGTGGCAATCGACCGCGCTGACGCCGGGAAAACTAACCGAGAACGGTCACGCATGGTGAGGTCCGCGGCCAGGTTCACCCCTTCGGGGGCTGGGAGGCGCCGGCGGTGTCCGGGGGCTCCCCCCGGACGGGTGAGGCGGTCCCCGCGAACGGTCGCAACGCGCTGACCTGCGGATACCGTCGACTCTCCGACTTGGGGGACGCGACCCCGCGGGCACCCACCGGCGCCCCGCGGGACGCGCGGCAGGGAGTGGACGGCATGGAACTGAGGGACTACCTCGCGGCGCTGCGGCGACACTGGGTCATCTGGGTGGGCGCGACGCTGGTCGGCGCACTCGCCGGCCTGCTCGTCTTCACGGTGACCCCGAAGACCTACGAAGCGAGCTCCACCGTCTTCGTCTCGGTCTCCCCCTCGATCCCCAACAGCGCCTCGTTCGTGCAGCAGCGCGTCAAGAGCTACCCGGAGATCGTGACGAGCGAGGCCGTGCTGGCCCCCGTCCTGGAGGAGCTCACCCTCGACGTGTCGCTGGCCGACCTCCGGACCCGGGTCACGGCGACCAACCCGGCCGACACCACCCAGCTGCACGTCACCGTCAGCGGGCCCGACCCGGTCGAGGCGGCGGCGATCGCCAACGCGGTGGCGGACCGCTTCGCCGACGTCGTCGAGACGCTGGAGACCCCCTCGTCGGGTGACGAGCCGGTGCACCTCACCGTCGCCGACCCGGCCGTGGCCCCCACGTCGCCGTCGTCGCCCGTCCTGATCTACGTGCTGGCGCTCGGCGTGATCGGCGGGCTCTTCCTCGGCCTGGCCGGCGCGGTGGTGCGCAGCCGGATGGACACCACGCTGCACACCGGGGACGACGTCCGCCGCGCCTGGGGTGAGGACGCCGGCGACACCGAGTTCCTCGTGCAGCCCTCCGGCCGCGCACGGCGCAGCGCCCTGACCGGTCAGGCGGCCGGCACGCTGGCCCGGCGGCTCGAGCTGCGCGCCGAGGAGCGCCCGGTGCGGGTCGTCGTCCTCTCGCCCTCCCCGTCGGAGGAGCGCGCCACCCGCGCCTTCGCCGAGCAGGTCACCGGCGTGCTGGCCGGTCGCGGCCTGGACGCCACGGTCGCCGGCCCCGAGGCCCTGACCGGCGCGGCCGGGGACGACGGCGCGCGGGTCCGCCTGGACGTGGCCGACCCGCTGTCGCCGCTGCGCGTCTGGAAGGACGTGGCCGAGCGCTACGACGGCGTCGTGCTGGTCGTGGCCACCGGCCGGGTCGACGAGCAGGAGCTCAGCGAGATGCGCACCATCCTGGCCTCGGCCGGGGTCACCCCGCTCGCCGTCGCCCTCGTGCCGCGCGGGCAGGGGCGTCGGCGCGGCACGGGAGACGCCGCAGGACGCCGTCCGCAGGCCACCGTCGCCCCGGCGCCGCGCACGGCGGGGCCGGTCGCGGCGACCGGCAAGCGGCCCGCGCTGAGCGGGGCCGACCGCCGCTGATCCACCACACGACGGCGACGGGCCGGTCGGGACATCGTCCCGGCCGGCCCGTCGTCCGTTCTCGCGGGGTGCCCGGCCCAGGACGGGTGCGGCCCCGCTCCTGCGGCTCCTCCCCGGCTGCTGCGGTGCTGCGGCACCGCAGGACCGCGAGGAGGACCGCACGAGTGGCCCTCCGCCTCACCGGCGGCCGTCGGTCAGGAGCGCGGGTGCGGGTCGGCGTGCTCCGCCAGCCAGGTCGCCCTCCGCCGGGCGGAGGCCTGGGCGAGCCAGGCGTCCTGCACCAGCTCGGCCAGCTCCTGCCGGGTGATCTCGCCGATCCGGCTCCCCTGCACGAGCACCGAGTCGTGTCCGTCGAAGTGCGGCGTGGTGAAGAACGGCGTCGTCTCGTCCTGCACGAGGGCCTGCTTGTCGGCCTCGGACTCGACCCAGAAGACGATGACGTCGGGGAGTCGCTCCCCCGTCGCGACGTCCACGGCGTCGGGCCGCGGGGTGCGGAAGAAGACGAAGGACTTCCCGCCCACCTGGTAGACGGCATGGCCGCGCGGCCCGCGGACGACGGTGACGTGCGGCATCCCGAGCGCGAGCTCGTGCACGTCCTCGACCCGCGCCGGCCGATCAGCGGTCACGCCGGGGAAGCCTAGGAGCCGACCCGGGACCTGGACAGGGCCGGTCACGGCCGGTCGCCCCGGCACCCGCACGCCCCCCAGCGCTGTGCACGCCGGGGGCGGGGATCAGCGGCGCTCAGTCGCGGGAGCGGCGGCGGAACGCCGTGACCGCGAGCGGCGCGAAGATCGCCGTCAGGACCAGCGACCAGCCGATCGACACCGCGACCGGGTTCTGCAGCGGCCATGCGGCATCCGCCGCCGCGGGCGGCCCGTTCCCCCAGAGCTCGCGACAGGCCTGGGTGATCGCGGAGACGGGATTCCACTCGGCGATGGTCCGCAACCACGCGGGCATGCTCTCCGGCGGCGCGAAGGTGTTCGCCACGAACGTCAGCGGGAACATCACCGTGAACATGAAGCCCTGCACCGCCTCGACGGTCCGCATCATCGACCCCACCCAGATGCCGAGCCAGATCACCGCGAAGCCGAACAGCAGCAGGAGCAGGAAGGCGAGCACTCCGTCCACGACGCCGTTGCGGATCCGCCAGCCGATCAGCAAGCCGGTGACGGCCATCACGGCGACGCCGATGCTCGAGTGGATGAGGCTCGAGATGCTCCGCCCCACCAGCACGGCCGACCGCGGGATGGGCAGGGACTTGAACCGGTCGACGATCCCCTTCTGCAGGTCGCTGGTCAGGCCCATCGCCACGATGGCCGAGGAGAACACCATCGTCTGGACCATGATCCCGGGGAGCAGGAACTCCTTGTAGTCGGCGCCCCGCACGGCGATCGCCCCGCCGAAGACGTAGGCGAACAACAGCACGAACATCACCGACTGGACCGTGACGTCGAGCAGCATCTCGGGCATCCGCCGGATGTGCAGCAGGTTGCGCCAGACGATGGTCGCCGATGCCCGGACCAGGGAGGGCGGGGCGATCGGCGGGCGAGCGGCAGGTGCCCGGGTGGTCTGCACGGCGGTCATGACGCGACTCCCTCGGTGCTCGGGTTCGAGGCGTTCTCGGCGTCGGCACGGCGCCCGGTCAGGTGCAGGAAGACGTCGTCCAGACTGGGCCGGGCCAGCCCCAGGTCGTCGAGTTCGATGCCGCTGGTCTCGAACACCGCGGCGATGCGGGTCATGTCGCCGAGCCCGCCGGCCTGTGCGGTCAGCCGTCGGCTCCCCCGCTCGACGTGCACCTCCTGGCTGCAGGAGCTCATCAGCTCCGCCGCCCGTTCGAGGTCCGCGGCATGGGTCAGCGTGACGACGACGCTGGCCCGTCCGGCCTGGTCCTTGAGCTGCGTCGGGGTGCCGGCGGCGATGACCCGGCCCTTGTCGACGACGACGATCTCGTCGGCCAGCTGGTCGGCCTCCTCCAGGTACTGGGTCGTCAGGACCAGGGTGGTGCCCTCGCTCACGAGCTCCCGGAGGACCGCCCACAGCCCGGACCGGCTCTGCGGGTCCAGGCCGGTCGTCGGCTCGTCCAGGAAGAGGATCGGCGGGGCGGCCAGCAGGCTCACCGCCAGGTCGAGACGGCGACGCATCCCGCCGGAGTACGTCTTCGCCATGCGGTCGGCCGCATCGAGGAGGTCGAAACGGGCGAAGAGCCGCTCGGTCGCCTCCCGGACGTACTTCCTCGGCAGCCCGTAGAGACTGCCGATCAGCTTGAGGTTCTCCCGGCCGGTGAGGATCTCGTCGACCGTCGCCGCCTGACCGGTGAGGCCGAGGCTGCGACGGACCTCGGTCGGCTGCCTCACGACGTCGAAGCCGGCGACACGACCCGTTCCGCTCGTGGGGACGCTCAGCGTGGTGAGCATCCGCACGAGGGTGGTCTTGCCGGCCCCGTTGGGCCCGAGCAGGCCGAGGACCGAGCCCTCCGGGACGACGAAGCTCACACCGTCGACGGCCCGGGTCCCGTCGAAGTGCTTGACCAGGTCGATCGCCTCGACAGCAGGTGCGGCGTTCATGCCGCGATCCTGTTCCTGGGGACCGACAGTTCGGCGGCGGTGGTTCTCCAGGGGGTCATGCGGCCAGCATGCGACCTCGAGTCCGCAGGAGGGCAAGCGGATTTCGGGGACCGGACGACCGGTACAGCGCCCCTGGTCCGGGCAGCCGGGTGCAGGACGGGTGGGCGCGGGGCGCCGCCGGGTGACGCACCGGGACGGTCCGGCCGGCCGCCTCGGCCGGCGAGCGCGAGCTCGTGCCTGCCGGGCACGAGCACGAGGGCCACGGATCCGTCGAGTCCCGGAACGCAGCCGTCCTGCCGATGAGTGCTCCGTGGCGGGATCGGTTGGGCCGGGCAACCGGATCGACGAGGGCGAGCCCACCCGGTTCACCCGCGAGGAGGCCGACCGGGACCGGGTCGGCTGGTGCGTCTGCGGCCTATCCGGCCGGCAGCGCCACGTGAAGGTCACCCCGGCCGGCGCGCGGCCGGTGCTCTACGAGCGCGGCGACTTCACCTGCCGGGGCACCTGGCCCGGCAGGCACCGCCGCACCGACTGACGCGACCGGGAGGACACGTCTCCGCGACGTCAGCGGGCGAGGGCAGCCTGCCGTCGAACGGTCTCAGGCGGCGCCGGGTCGGCACCGTCGTCGTCCCGCGGCTCCTCGGTGAGACGGCGGCGGGAGCCGCCCTCGGCCAGCAGCGAGACGGCCAGGAAGGCGAGGAACTCCGGCGTCGCGTCGAACAGCCCGCTCTCCAGCACGCTGCGACCGAGGACGAAGACCAGCAGCCCGAGGAACAGCGCGCGGTGGGCCCGCGGTGCCCGGAGCGCCCCGCGCAGCGTCCACAGCGCCCACAGCCCCGCGACGAGGCAGCCGAGCAGGCCGGCCTGCACCAGCAGGGAGACCCAGCTGCTGTCCAGTGGCTGCTCGGTCCAGTACTGCCCCCTCACCGGGATGATCTTGACCGACAGCCCCCCGCCGAAGGCGAGCTGCCACTGGTCGTCGGCCCACGTCGTCGCGGCGTCCCAGGCGATGAAGCGGGACTGCACCGTGCTGGTGCCCTCGCCGTCGCGCTCGAGGAAGCTCCCGATCGCGTCGGTGCTGAAGACGGCGACCGTGGCCGCCACCCCGGCCAGCAGGGCGGCGACCACCAGCCCGACCCGGGCGCGGCGCATGTGCAGCGCCATGACCAGCAGCGCGGGGACCAGCATGAGCAGCGCGGTGCGCGAGCCGGTCGCCCAGACGACGCCCAGCGCCACGGCGGCGACCGCGGCGGCACCGGCGCCCGCCGTCCCCATCGCGATCCGCCACCCGGCGTGGAGCACGACCAGGCAGGAGAGGAGGGCGAGGGTGTTGGGGTCGACCTCCGGGTATCCGCCGGCGAGCCGGCCGCTGGAGAGCGTCGACAGGCCGGTGACCGCCGCCACCCCGCCGATCACGGCACAGGCGCGCGCCAGCGCGGCGAAGAACTGCATCGCCGGGTAGCAGCGCAGCAGGAGCACGACCGTGAGGGCGAGGATCGTCACGCGGACGGCGACGACCGCGCCGGCCATCAGCGGCCCGTGGGTCAGGGCGCCGAGCACCGACGCGACGAGGAGTGCTGACAGCGCCCACAGCGTCCCGGTCCCCACCCGCAGGTGCGGACGGCGGGCGCCCGAGTACGCCACGACCAGGGCGACCACGCTCAGCGCGCCCTTCGCCGCGACGACCGGGTCCAGCGAACCCGCGAAGTAGGTACCGCGCCGCCAGCCCACCGTGGTGAGCACGAGCAGCAGCATGCACACGAGGAGCCGGACCGGGATCCCGTCCGACGCCGGACGCGGCCTCCGCCCGCCCGCGGTCACGCCGGCACCGCCTGCTGGACGACGGGCACGCGCGGACCGGGATCGGTCAGGCGCAGCACCACGGACTGGCGGACGGCGACGGCGGCGAGCACCGGGCCGAGGGCCAGGGCCACCGGCGACCACTCCGCCTGGCCGGGCGCGAGGAACACCAGCGCGGCCACGGCGGCCAGCGACCCGGCCTCGAGCGTGCGCAGGGCCAGGACCCGGCGCTGCCGGCCGTGGACGGAGGCCAGCGAGGCGTACGGCAGGAGCACGGCGCCGGCGACGGCGTAGAGGGTCCAGCCGACGACGCCCACGACGGGCACGTCGTAGTCGCCCCCGGTGAGCGCCGGGCCGAGCACCGGCAGCAGGACCAGGCCCGCGACGCCGATCGCCGCGATGCCGCCCACCAGGCCCATGGCCGCGCGGTCGGCGACCCGCAGGCTGTCGGCCACCGGCCGGCCGCGCAGCGCGACGAAGTGCGGCAGCAGGAAGGACCCGATGCCGGCGACCAGGGTCAGCATCGGGGCGGTGTAGACGCGGGCGGCCTCGACGGGGCCGTAGGCGGCTGCGCCGACCGCCGCGACGACGAGCACCCGCAGCAGGGTCAGCGAGCCGGGCCGGATGGTCTGGGCGGCGGCGCGCCAGACGCCGAAGTCCGCGACCGCGCGCAGGGCGGGCCGGCGCCAGGGGCCGGCCGGCCGCTCGCCGGCCGGCAGCAGCGCCCACGCGACGACCGCGGCGGCCACCTGCCCGGCCAGCAGCGCGACGACGAACGAGCCCAGCGTCACCGGACCGGCCGTCCCGCACAGGGCGAGCGCCGCCAGCGCGCCGACCAGGCTGGTGGCGTCCACGGCCGGGAGGGCGGCGTACCGGCCGGTGGCCATCAGCAGCCGGCGCAGGGTGTCCTCGACGACGAACGCGGCGCAGGCGGGCGCCAGCAGCAGCCCGGCCCACAGCGGCACCACGTCGGTGACCAGCGCGGCGAGCGCCCCGGCCAGCCCGGCCGCGGCGGACACCAGGACGGTCCAGACGTGCAGGCCGGCCCGCACGTCCCGGTCGTGCCGGTCCAGCACGGTGAGCGAGTCGCCCACCATCCCGCTGCACACGGCCGTGGCCAGCACGAGCGCGCCGTAGACCAGGGAGAACACCGCGAGGCCGCCGGCACCCAGCAGCCGGGCGGCGGCGACCTGCAGGGCCAGGCCGGCCAGCGCCATCGTGGCCTGTCCGAGGACGGCGGCCGTCGCCCGCCGGCGCAGCAGGCCGGACAGGGACGGGAGCAGGGAGGGCACGGTCGGTCCGCCGCTCAACGCGCCGCGGGAGCGGGCAGCGGACGGCGGATGCGGACGGCGTGCCGGGCCAGCCGCGCCACGATGTGGGCGCCGGTGTCGCGCGGGCTCACGTAGCAGCGCGGCAGCGTGTGCCGGTCGCCCGGGGCGTAGTCGCCGGTGACGCAGGCGTTGTCGTAGCCGGCGGCGCGGACGGCGTCGGCGGCCGCCGCGTCGTAGGCGCCGTACGGGTAGCAGAAGCCCGGCACCTCGGCCTGGACGACGTCCTCGAGCAGCCGCCGGCTGTCGCCCACCTCGGTGGCGAGCGCCAGCGGGTCGGCGCCGGCGAGGCGGGCGTGGGTCATCGTGTGGCTGCCGACCTCGTGCCCGGCCGCGGCCACCGCGCGCACCTCGTCGGCGGTCATGATCGGGAACTGCGGGCCGGTGTCCCACGAGTTCGTGGCGCCCATGTGCCCGGCGACGACGTACACGGTCGCCGTCATGCCGTGCCGCTCCAGCACGGGGACGGCGGTGGTGAGGAAGTCCGCGTACCCGTCGTCGAAGGTCAGCCCGACCAGGCCCGCGGACTCGCCGCGGTCGACGGCGCGCAGCAGCTCGGTCTGCGAGACGCCGCGCAGGCCCAGCCGGCGCAGCAGCCGCAGGTGCCGGTCGAGCCGGTCGGGGTGCACGCGGATGGCGTGCGGATCAGGCTCGGTCGAGGCGCTGATCGAGTGGTACATCAGCACGGCCGGGGCGGAGACCCGGCTCAGGGCGGCGGTCATGCCGCGGCCCCGGTGCCGACGGCCTGCTCGGCCGGAGCCGCGGGGAACTCCCGCGGCGCGGGGACCTGCGGGCGCAGGGCGGCCACGGCGTCGACGAGCTCCGCGGCGTACCGCTCGGGCGCCGAGCGCCGCCGGGCGACGGTGGCGTCGGCGAGGGCGGCCTCGCGGAAGCGGGGCCAGCCGGAGGCCACGCGGGCGATCGCGTCGGCCCAGGCGGCGACGTCGCCCGCGGCCACGGCCTGGACGCTGGGGTAGCCGGCCGCGGCCTCGCGCAGGCCGCTGTGGTCGCTCACCACGAGCGGCCGGGCGGCGAGGACCGCCTCCACGGCGGTGTTGCCGAACGACTCGTCGCCCACCGCGGGCACGAGGACGACGTCGGCGCCGGCCAGGTCGGGCCAGACGTCGGCGTGGAAGCCGAGGAACTCGACCCGGTCGCCGAGGCCGCCGTCGGCCACGGTCGCGCGCAGCTCGTCGGCGAACCACTCGTACCCGGGGAAGACGTCGCCGACGACGGTCAGGCGGGCGTCCACGCCCCGGCGCACCAGCTCCGCCAGCGCGGCGAGGGCGACCTGCGGTCCCTTGCGGGGGTTGAGCCGGCCGACGAACAGCAGGCGCAGCGGACCGTCCAGCCGCGTCCGGGCCGGGACCACCTCGGCGGGTCCGCGGACGGCGTTGTGCACCACGGTGGCGCGCCGGCGCAGCCGCGGCGCCACCTCGGTGAGGACGTCGAGGGTGAACCGGCTGTTGGCCACGACGCGGTCGGACAGCGCCGGGCACAGGGCCATCCCCCGGCGCAGCAGCCGCGGGGCGGACTGCTCGGCCTCGTGCACGTGGCAGACCGACCGCCGGCCGGCGATCCGGGCCAGCAGCGGCCACGACGGCAGGGTCAGGGTGCTGACGTAGACGCCGGCCGCGCCGTGCCGGCGCAGCAGCCGCAACGCGGGCACGAGGCCCCGGACGGCGTCGGCGAGCAGCCGGAGGGCGCCGCGCGGCCGCAGGGCGGCGTTGCGCAGGACCGGCATGGGGCAGGTCTCGACGCGCACCCCGCGGGCCTCGAGCTCGGCCGCCAGGGGGCCGGGCCCGGGCAGGGCGACGGTGACGGCGAAGCGGCCGGACAGCGCGACGGCCGACTCCAGCAGCATCCGGTCGGCGCCGTAGAGCTCCGCCCCGGGGTGGACGACCAGCAGGGACGGACGGGTCATCGCGGCAGCCGCCCCATCTCGCGGTACCACTTGACCGAGGCGAGGGCGAGGAAGCCGGCGGCCGCGGCGAAGAGGACGGTGTAGACGGAGACGAACGGCCACGTCCAGCCGAACAGGACGAACGTGCAGGCCAGGAGGCCGTAGTCGGTCGGCAGCGTGAGCACCGAGCGGCCGATGCCGGCGGGCTGGGAGGTGGGCGCGGCGCGGGTGGGCGCGCCGTGCTGGGCGCGCAGCGCCTCGTTGAGCATCGTGCCGAAGTAGGTCACCGCATCGACGACGCAGTAGCCCAGCGGCACCAGCAGCCAGGCGCCGTCCACGTCGGTGTGGCGGTACAGCCCGATGAGCACGGCCAGGTGCAGGCTCGAGGCCTTGGCCGCGTCCACCATGTGGTCGAGCCACTCCCCCGCGGGCGAGCCGCCCCCGCGCAGCCGGGCGAGCTGCCCGTCCGCGGCGTCCAGCGCGTAGCCGACCACCAGGCAGGCGGCCACCGCCAGGCCCATCGGCACCGACGGCGACACGAGGGCCAGCAGCGCGACGCCGGTGGCGGTGGCGGCGGCGCTGAGCGCGGTCACGGCGTTGGGCGTCAGGGCGGCATGGAAGGCGAACGCGGCGAACACCCGGCCGAGGGGCCGGTTGACGAAGCGGGAGTACAGCGGTGCGCCGGCGGCGCCCTTCTGGGCGGCCGACAGCCGCCCGAGGGTGGCGCGCAGCCCCTGGGGGGCGGTCTCCGGCCCGGGCCGGGGGTCGACGACGGTCCCACGGCGCGCGTCCTCGAGCTCGGCCTCGACCTCGACGAGGGCGTTCCGTGAGCCGTCCACTGGGGCCTCCGTTGCTGGTGCCGGACCGATCCGACGACGCGGAGGGCGTGCGGGACGCACTCCTCCCCTTGTCGTCGCTCTGACCAGCATCGACACGAGGAGGACGCGAGGGGAGGCCTGGCCGGACGCCCTCACCCGCACGGGTCACCCGGCCGGGCACCCCCTCATCCGGTGGTGGTGGGCGCTGCGCCGGCCACCACCCAGGGTCACGACGCCGCGGTCCTCCAGGGACCGGTTCGGACCGGCCGAGGACAGCCCGATGCCGGACCGGCCGCGAGGGCCGGCCCGGCATCGGGCTCACTGCGGGGAGGTCACCGGACGACGGTGGCCGTGACCCCCTCGAACCGGACGTCGACCGGGGCGGTCGCGCTGCCCGACAGGTAGGCCGCGATCCCGAGGGCGCCGGGCGCCTGGAGCGAGGCCGTGCCGTCGGTGCGGGCCAGGGTGGGCGCGGCCGGCGCCGGGGCACCGCCCTGCCAGACCGAGAGCTCCAGGTTCGTCGTCCCGGTGCCGGTCACCCGGAGCCGCACCTCCAGCGGCGTGCCCGCCGTGCAGGTCAGGCCGGGGACGGTCGCCGTCCCGAGGACCGTCTCGACCCCGCCGACCTCACGGGTCAGGGCCACGCCCACCGCACCGGAGGACAGCACCTGCAGCCGGCCGCGGTACTGGTCGGTGCCGACGCGGCGACCGGTCACGTAGACCAGGGCCCCGCCGCCGGTCGGCATCGCCGACAGCGACACCGTGGTGCGCACGTCGACGTCGGTGGCCGAGATCCCGGCCAGGTAGGACCCGGTGTTGTTCGCGGCGCCCACCGTCAGGACGGCCACGCCGCCGGCCACGGACTGCCGGGCGGCACCGGCGACCGGGGTCCAGGCGCCACCGAGGTCGGCGGTACCCAGCCCACCGGTCACCGACCGGTCGAACGTGTCGGCGGCGACCTGCACGGCCGGCTGCTCCACCGGCGGGGCCGGCGGCGCGGTCACGGTGACCGACCGGGTCGTGGTCGCCGTGGCGCCCTCGTCGTCGGTCACGGTGAGCCGGACGGTGTAGCTGCCGGCCGCCGCGTAGGTGTGCGTGGCGGTGGAGCCGGTGCCCGTCGTCCCGTCGCCGAAGGCCCAGTCGGCGCCGGCGACCCGGCCGTCGGAGTCGGTCGAGCCGGTGGCGTCGACCACGACCGAGAGCTCGGTGGCAGCCGCGGTGAAGGTGGCGGCCGGCGCGACGTTGGTGTGCGCACCGGCACCGACGAGCCCGACCCGGAAGGCGCTGAACCGCACGGCCGTGGCCGCGGTGGCGCTGCCGGGCCGGTAGGCCGCCAGGCCCACGGAACCGGCGACCTGCAGGGTCGCGGTGGTGTCGGTCCGCGACAGCTGCGGGGTGGTGGGCTCGGCCTGGCCGGCCGCCCACACCGACGCGGTGACCGCGGTGGTCCCGGTGCCCGAGACCTGCACCCGGCTGGCCAGCGTGGTGCCCGGCGTCCAGGTCAGCCCCGGCACGAGCACCTCGCCACCCGGGAAGGACTCGGCCCCGGCGACGACGCGGGAGAGGGCCAGGTACACGGCGCCGTCGGCGGCGACGCGGACCCGCACCCGGTACTCGTCACCGGTCGCCGTGCGACGGCCGCTCACGTAGACCCACGTGCCGCTGGTGCCGGTCGGGGCCGAGGTGAGGGTGAACGAGCTGCGGACGTCGGCGCTGGTCGTGCTGACCGCGCCCAGGGAGGAGCCGGTGTTGTTGCCGGCGCCGGGCAGGGCGAGCTCGGCGATGCCGTCGACGACCGACTGGCGGGCGGCACCGGCGACGACGGTCCACGCCCCACCGACGTCGGCGGTTCCCAGGCCACCCGAGACCGAGCGGCCGAAGGTGTCCTTGGCGATCGGGGCGGTCGGGAGCGGCGCGGTGACCGTGACCTGCTGGGCGGTCGCGTTCGTGGCGCCGTCGCTGTCGGTGACGGTCAGCGTGACGGTGTAGGTGCCGGCCGCGGCGTAGGTGTGGGTCGCGGTGGCACCGGTGCCGGCGGCAGCGCCGTCGCCCCAGTTCCAGCTGTACCCGGCCACGGTGCCGTCGCTGTCGTCGCTGGCCGAGCCGTCGACGGAGACGGCCAGGTCGCGGCCGGTGGCGGTGAACGCGGCCTCGGGGGCGGCGTTGACCCGCACGGGGGCCACGACGACCAGCGTCTTCGCGGTCGTGGCGGCGCCCCGGTCGTCGGTCACCGTCAGCGTGACCACGTAGGCGCCGGCGGTGGCGTAGGCGTGCGACGGCGTGGCGCCGGTGCCCCGCTGGCCGTCCCCGAAGTCCCAGGCGTGGGAGGCCACGGTGCCGTCGCTGTCCACGGAGCCGCGGGCGTCGAGCGCCGCGGTCAGCCCGGAGGTGGTGGCGGCGATCCGCGCCGTCGGGGCCATGTTGGGAGCCGGGGTGCTGAGCCCGCCGGCGGCGGCGTGCGCGGCGACCTGCGACGCCGAGAGGGCGGTCGGGTAGAGCGCCACCTCGTCGATGCGGCCGGTGAAGGTGTTCGCGCCGGCGAGCGCCTTGTCGGCGCCGACCCGCAGGTAGCCGTTGTACGCCAGCCCCGTAGTGGTGTCGGTGCGCGACCCGACCAGGACGCCGTCGACGTAGAGGGCCATCCCCGAGGGGCTCATCGACGCCGCGACGTGGTGCCACCTGCCGTCGTTGACGGCGGCGGTGCTGGTCACCGTGCGGGTCGTGGTGGAGAGCCCGAGGAAGCCCGACCGCACCTTGACCGCGAAGGAGATCCGGCCGTTGGTCTGGAGGTGCACCTGGCGGTCGAACGTCGAGCTGTTGCCCGTGGCGCGGTCGGCGAAGCCGATGATCCGGCCACCCGCGGTGGAGGTGGTCTGGAACCAGGCCTCCTGGGTGAAGGTGTTCGGCGCGGCCTGCGCGGTGCCGGTGGCCAGGGAGGCCGTCGAGCTGCCCGTGAAGGCGTAGGCGGTGTCACCGGCGATCGCGCCGGTCACGTTGCGGGTGACCCCGGCGCCGACGGTCATCGGCGCGCTGCCGATCGCATCGGCCGCGACGCCCGCGGCCTCGCCGAGCCGCCAGTGCGACGACGCGCCGTCGGCGCGCACCGTGTCGGCGTACGGGCGGGTCTGCCCGGCCGTGGGCACCGGGGCGACCTCGACGGACGCCCCGGCGGTGGCCACCGTGTTGCCGAACGGGTCGGTCGCGGTGACGCGGTAGCGCAGGCTGCCGCTGACCCCGGAGTCACCGGCGGACATGGCCGGCCGGTTCCACCAGGTGGAGGCCTGCACGGTCTCGGCCACCGGGAGGGCCTGGCCCTCGCGCTCGACGCGGTAGACGAGGTTGGCGTTGTCCTGGTCCGACGTCGCGGTCCAGGAGACGGTGACCCGGCCCGGGGCCGGGGAGGTCGCGGTGGCGGTGAAGCCCTCGGCGGCGGGGCCGACGCGGTTGGGCGCGGTGTCGGGCAGCGCGTAGCGCACCAGACCCTGCTGGCCGACGCCGTTCACCCGCGGGAACTCGCCGCCGTAGACGACGTAGCGGTCGTTGCCGGTGACCGACCAGCCGGCCTGGCCCTGGCCGGTGTGGGTGCCCGGGGTCATGGTCGGGAACCACGGCAGCAGCGAGCCGGCGGGCTGGCCGCGGAAGTTGCCGTTGGTGATCGTCGCCGACCCCACCGTCCCGGTGGGCGCGAGGGTGAATGCGACGCCGAACTTGTGCACCCGCGGGTTCTGCTCCGGGAAGGCGCCGATGTTGCGGCAGTCGTGGCTGTGGCTCGCGACGTAGACGACGCCGTTGGAGACGTGGTTGGAGTACGAGTCGCCGCGGCAGTCGTTGATCTCGACGATCGCGCCGCCGTCGGCCTCGACGACGAACGAGCCCTCGAGGTTGCCCGGGCCGTAGTAGTCGTAGGCGGTGCCGACCACGAGGTCGCCGGAGGTGCTGAGGCTGTAGACGGCGGAGTTGACGCCCTGGTTGGTCAGCCGCTGGTTGATCGCGAACGGCTTCGTCGCACCCGAGACCGGGTCGAGGGCCGCGACGCCGGTGGCCTTGACGCCGTTCATGGTGTCGAACCGGCCGCCGGCGATGACCTGGCCGGTGCCGGCCACCGTGAGGGCGAGGACGGCGTCGCTGGTCTTGGCGTTGCCGGTGGGGTTGTTCGGCAGGGTGTTGCCGGCGGTGGAGCCGACGCCCGGCACCGGCGCCCAGGGCAGCAGGCTGCCGTCGGCGGCGCTCACGGCCGCCAGCCGGCTGCGGCTGACGCTGCCGACCGCGGTGATGCTGCCGCCCATGTAGACGGTGTCGTTCGTGACCGCGAGGGCGGCGACCTGGCTCTGCACGGCCGGGGCGAAGCCGGCGACCAGGGCACCGGTCGCGGTGTCGAAGGCGGCGACGCGGCGGCGGGTCTGCCCGTCGACGGTCGTGAAGTCACCGGCCACGTAGACGCGCGAGCCGTCGGGCGAGGCCGCGACGGCCAGCACCTGGCCGTTGAGGTCGTGCGCGAACGAGGTGATCAGCTCGCCGGTGCGGATGTCGTAGGCGAGCAGGTTGGCCCGCGGCGTCTCGCCGGTCCCGAGCGGCGCACCGGCGGGCCGGGCGCTGGTGAACGCGCCGCCGACGTAGACGGTGTTGCCGACGACGACCTGCGCCCACGCGACGCCGTTGATCTGCACGGTCGGCAGGGCGTCGGCGGTGACTGTCGTCGGCGTGCTCGCCGACGGGACCAGCGGGGCGGAGTCGGCCCGAGCCGCGCCGGGCAGGAGCGCCATGCTGCCGGCCGCCAGCAGGAGGCTGACGGCGCCCGCGACGGCGCGGGCCGGTGCCCGCCGAGGCGCGTTCGAAGACGTGGACATGCGGTTCCCCCGTGTGCCAGGACCCGAGAGCGGCGGCCTCCCCCTGGATGCCGTCGTCGAGTACCGAGCGTGACCATGACAGGGGGCACGGACCGTGACGATCACCTGACGGGGTGAGGACCTGCGCTCTCCTCCCTCGTCGAGGTGAGGTCGATGACCAGAGTGACTGCGCTGTCGCAGCCCGCTGATCACGCAGCGTCGTGGCCGGCCCGTGCGGGGCCGGCCACGACGTCGCGGTCAGTGCCGCGGGATCACTGCGCCGCGGTCACCTGCAGCTCGTCGAACCGGACGGCGACCGGGCTGGTGGAGCTACCCGACAGGTAGGCCGCCAGGCCGACCGAGCCCGCCGCCTGCAGCTCGGCGGTGCTGTCGGTGCGGACCAGGGTCGGGGTCGCCGGCTCGGCGGTGCCGACCTGCCAGACGGTCAGCGCCAGCTCGGTCGTCCCGGTGCCGGTCACCCGCAGGTGCACCTGCAGCGGCAGGTCCGCGGTGTAGGTGAGCCCGGGCAGGGTGAGGAAGCCCAGCGTGGTCTCCACGCCCCCGACCTCACGGACCAGCGACACACCGACCTCCCCGGTCGGCAGCACCCGCACCCGCGCCTTGTACTGCGCCGTTCCGACCCGGCGGCCGGTCACGTATGCGTAGGCCCCGGTGCCGTTGGCCGGCGTCCGCGAGAACGACAGCGTCGCCCGCACGTCCACCGCGGTCTGCGCGACCGACCCCAGGTGCGAGGCGGCGTTGTTGCCCGGCCCGACGGTCAACACCGCCGCCCCGCCGGCGACCGCCTGCCGCGCCGCGCCGGTCAGCACCGTCCACGCACCGCCGGCGTCGGCGACGCCCAGCCCACCGGTCGAGGCACGCTCGAACGCGTCGGCGGCCAGCACCTGCGGCTGCACCGGCCCACCCGGCTCCTCCGGCTCGCCCGGGTCGGCGGGCGCGCTCACCGTCACCGGACGCGTGGTGGTCGCGGTCGCGCCGTCGTCGTCGGTCACCGTGAGGGTCACCGTGTACGTGCCGGGGGTGGAGTAGGCATGCGTCGCCGTCGCACCCGAACCGGCCGCCGTGCCGTCACCCCAGTTCCACGCGTGGGCGGCGACGGTGCCGTCGGAGTCGGTCGAGCCACGTCCGTCCACCGCCACCGACAGGTCCGTGACCTGCGCGGTGAACGCCGCTCCGGGGGCCACGTTCGCCGGCGGCGGCGGGGTCGCGCCGCCAGCGGTGACCTGCAGGTCGTCGACACGGACGACGGTCGCGGCGGTGGCATTGCCGGGCCGGTAGGCGCCGATCCCGACGGCGCCGGGGGCCTGGAGAGCCGCCGTTGTGTCGGTCCGCGACAGCTGCGGCGCGGCCGGCTCCGGCTGCCCGGTCGCCCACACCGCCGCGGTGACGGTCGTCGTGCCGGTGCCCGTCACCCGCACGCGGGTCTGCAGCACCGTGCCGGGGGTCCAGGTCAGCCCCGCGACGCGGGTCTCCCCACCGGGGAAGGTCTCCGCTCCGCCGACGATCCGCGACAGCGCCAGGTACACCGCGCCGTCCGGTGCCACCCGCATCCGCACGGTGTACTCGTTGCCGGTGCTCACCCGGCGGCCGGTCAGCTCGACGAACGTGCCGGTGCCGGTCGGGACCGACGACAGGCTCACCGCGGCGCGCACGTCGGCGGCCGTGGTGCCCACCGACCCGAGGTACGCCCCGGTCTCGTTCCCGGCGCCGGGGAGCCCCAGCACCGCGGTGCCGTCGGCGACCGACAGTCGCGAGGCCCCCGCCGACGCCGTCCAGGCGCCGCCGAGCTCGGCGGTCCCGAGGCCGCCGGTGGCGGTCCGGGAGAAGGTGTCGGTGGCGATCGGCGGGGCCGACCCCGGCGCGGCCACGGCCACCCCGCGGGTGACGGACGCCGTGGCGCCGTCGTCGTCGGTCACCGTGAGCGTCACCTGGTACGTGCCGGGAGTCGCGTAGGTGTGCGACGCGGTGGCACCGGTGCCGTTGGCGGTCGAGTCACCCCACGCCCACGTGTACGAGGCGACGGTGCCGTCGGCATCGGTCGACCCGCTCGCGTCCACCGCGGCCGTCAGCCCCGAGGAGTTCGAGGTGAAGGCGGCGGTCGGCGCCTTGTTCGGCGGCTCGACCACGGTGACCTGCCGCTCGGTCGTCCCCGTCGCACCCGCGGCGTCGGTGACGGTGAGCCGGACGGTGTAGGTCCCCGCCCGGGTGTAGGTGCGGGTCGCCGTCGCCCCGGTCGCGGTCGAGCCGTCCCCGAAGTCCCAGCGGTAGGAGCTGATCGCGCCGTCGGGGTCGATGGAGGAGTGGCCGTCGACGGTGGCGGTCAGGTCCTGGACGCCCGCGGTGAACGACGCGGTGGGAGCCACGTTGGCGGCCGAACCCGTCGTGCCGAGGGTGAAGTGGCGGGCCACCTGGTCGGCGGTGAGCACCGTCGGGTAGACGGCGACCTCGTCGATGGAGCCGGTGAAGTACGGCGCCCCCGACCACGTCCGGTCCCCGCCGATGCGCCAGTAGCCGGTCATGACCTGGGCCTGGATGCCGTCGGTACGGCTGGCCACGAGCCGGCCGTCCACGTAGAGCTGCATGCCCGTCGCGCCGACCGTGGCGGCGACGTGGTGCCACTGCCCGTCGTTGTAGGTGGTCGGCGACGCCAGCTCGAAGCCGGTGAGCGGCCACACGCCCCAGCGCACCCTGCCGGACGGGTCCAGCCAGATGTGCCGGTCGTAGGAGTTGCTCAGCCCCGTGCGCTGGTCGCCGAAGCCGATGAGCTTCCCGCCGGCCGTGCTCCGGGTCGAGAACCACAGCTCGAGGGAGAGCGTCTGCAGGCCCTGCCGCGGGGTCTGCGTCGACAGCGTGGCGTTGGACCCGTTGAAGGTCATCGCGGTGTTGCCGTCCCCGCGGATGGCTCCGGCCGCGCCGTATCCCACGCCCCCGGTGGCCACCACGTCGTCCACGCCGCCCTGGTCCCAGGAGACGTTCGGCACCCGCTCACCGAGCGACCAGTGGTCGCTGGCCCCGTCGGCCTGCACCGCGGCGGCGTAGGGCCGCTGCCCCGCCGCGCCGGCGGAGGTGGCCGAGGCGCTGCCGATCGTCACCGTGTTGTTGAGCGGGTCGCTGACGGTGACGCGGTAGCTGTGCGAGCCGGGGGCCGCGGTGCGGTCGACCCACACGACGGGCAGCCGCTGCCACCACAGCGACGTGCGGGCGAAGGTCACCAGCGGCTGCGCCTCGCCGTCGCGGTACACGCGGTAGGTCAGCACGGCGTTGTCCCGGTCGGACGCGCTCTGCCAGGCGACCCGCATGCCGTTGGCGGTCCCGGCGACCGTGACACCGGGGGTCACGTCCGGGCCGATCCGGTTCGGCGCGATCGACGGGACGGCGAAGCGGACGAGGCCCTGCTGGTTCTGGCCGTTGACCCTCGGGAACTCGCCGCCGTACACGAGGTACTGCCCGTTGCCGGACACGCTCCAGCCGGCCTGGTACTGGCCGGTGAACGAGCCCATGGCGAAGGTCGGGAACCAGTTGAGCAGCGCCGGCGCGGGCGCACCGGCGAAGTTCGGGTTGAGCTTGGTGGCGTGCCCGACCCGCCCCAGGGGGGCCAGGCTCATGGCGGTCCCGTACCTCCAGACGCGGTCGGGGAGCTGCTCGGGGAAGGCGCCGATGTTGGCGCAGTTGTGCATGTGGGAGGAGCTGTACAGCGCGCCGTTCATCGGCCAGGTGCTGTAGGTGTCGCCGCGGCAGTCGGCGAACCACCGGACGGCGCCGCCGTTGGCGGCCGCGGCGAAGTTCGACTCGAGGTTGCCCGGGCCCCACCAGTCGTAGGCGGAGCCGTACACGTTGGTGCCGTCGGTGGAGAGGCTCCACACGGCGGAGTTGATGCCCTGGTTGGTGAGCAGCTGGTTGATCGAGAACGGACGGTTCGCGCCGGTGCTCGACGGGGAGCTCGCGTCGATGGCGGCGACGCCGGTCGCCCGGACCCCGTTCATCGTGTGGAACCGGCCGCCGGCGACGACCTGCGTGCCGTTGTTGGTGATCACCAGGGCGAGCACGTCGGTCGACAGCTGGTCGTTGCGCGGGTCGCGGGTGTTCGGGATCGGGTTCCCGTTCGCGTCGTGCAGCGGCAGCGTGTTGCCGTTCGTCGGCCCCGGGCCGGGGACGGGCGCCCAGGGCAGCAGGCCGCCGTCCGCGGCGCGGACCGCGGCCAGCCGCGACCGGCTGACCCCGCCCGCGGCGCTGATGTTGCCGCCGAGGTAGACGGCGGTGTCGGTGGCCGCGACGGCCATGACCGAGCCGTTGACGCTGGGCCGGAAGGAGTCGACGAGGGCCCCGGTGCGGGTGTCGTACGCGGCGATCCGCTGGCGGGCCTGCCCGTTGGCGACGGTGAAGTCACCGCCGACGTAGAGCCGGGTGCCGTCCGGGGAGGCCGCGAGCGCCCGCGCCTGGGCGTTGAGGCTCGGCGCGAACGACGTGATCAGCTGCCCGGTGCGGATGTCGTAGGCGAGCAGGTTGTTGCGCACCGTCTCGTTCGTGCCGGGTGCGGCTCCCGCGGGCCGGGCCCGGGTGAACGAGCCGGCGACGTAGACGGTGTTGCCGACGACGACCTGCGCCCAGGCCACACCGTTGATCTGCACGGTGGGCAGCGCGTCGGCCGACACGGTCACCGGGTCGGTCGCCGACACCGGCGCGGGCGCTGTGTCCGCCCTCGCCGTCCCGGGGAGGGCCAGGGCCCAGCTCCCCACGGCGACCGCCATCGCAGCCACCGTCGCCACGGCGCGCTTGCGCACACCCATCCCCACGTCCCCCATGAGAGCCCCCGCTCGCGTTCCAGTACCCGACCGTCCCGGAGGAACGGTCGATTGATACTAAGCGTGACGAACGCGGCTCCGGCAGGGGTGAACGTGCACCCGATACGGTGACGACCTGCGTTTTCTCACCCTTACTGAGGACGGCTGATGACCCTGCGTCATCGCGCCACTGCCCGGGGCGAGGTCAGGAGCGGGGCCGGAACGCGCGACGACCCGCCACCGCGGGTGCGGTGACGGGTCGTCGAGGAGCTGGTGCGGGCGGCCGGTCAGACCGCCGGGCCGGTGAACAGCAGCAGCGGTGCGCCGGCCTGGTAGCCGACCTCGAGGGTGACGAGGTCGCGCACGTCGGTCGGCACGCTGAAGACGTAGACGCCCTCCCCCGACCCGCCCGGGTCCACCATCCCGGAGAACGGCGCCTGGGACGGGTCGCCCAGCGGAGAGGCCGGCGTGCGGTCGGTGCCGTAGGACATGTTGACGGCGACGCCGTCGAGCGAGACGGCCTCGGCGGTGCCGTTCTCGATGCGCACGGTCACCCGCAGCGCCGGTCCGGCGATGTTGCCCGGGCCGACCGCCGTGCCGTCGATCGCCTCGATCGACGCGATGGTGGCCACGATCCCGTTGCCGACGGCCGCCGGGGCGTCGATCGGCACCTCCGGCAGCGCGGCCGGGAGCTCGTCGACGTCCTCGGTGGGGCCGGTCGGGGTGGGCGTGGGCGGCGGGGGGGCGATCGTCTCCTCGACGGGCGCACCCGAGGTGGCAGCGGCGGACGTCTCCGCCGCGGCCGGGGCGTCGCCGTCGTCCCCGCGGGTGGCCAGCACCCACCCCAGCGCCACGACGGCGGCCAGCACCGCGGCACCGACGGCCAGCAGCAGCCGGCGGCGCGGCGCCACCCCCTCCCGCTCCTCGGCGGACGAAGCCCTGCGCTCCTGGACCTCCACGGCGACTCCCCCCTCGCGCCCCCGCGGGGGCGCCTGTTCCTGATCGGTGCCGCGCTCCGCGCGGGTCACTGCTGCGCCGCCCGGAAGTGCTCCCACGCCGGCGCCGGCGCCGGCAGCGACACCACGTTGTCGGGCAGCGTCACCGGGGCGGCGCTCGCGACGGACGGCAGGTCGGCCGCGGTGGGCCGCCGGCGTCCCGAGGGACGGCGCTCCGGGAAGGCGCGGGTGGCCAGCGACCGGGCCAGCTCCTCGTAACCGGCGGCGACCTGGTCCCAGTCGTAGCCCCGGGCCAGCTCGCGGGAGCGGCGGCCGTCGCGGGCGGCACCGGCGGGGTCGGCCTCGACGCCGGCGATCTCGCGGGCGACGTCCTCCGGGGTGCTGAAGAACCGGCCCGCGTCGGCGATGACCTCGCGGTTGAACGAGCAGTCGAACGCGGTCACCGCCGCGCCGGCGCCGATGGCGCGCAGCAGGGAGGGGTTCGTCCCGCCCACGGAGTGGCCGTGCAGGTAGGTGGCACTGTGGGCGTAGAGCTGGTCCAGCAGCTCCTGGTCCCACACCCCGCCGAGAAAACGCACCCGGTCGTCGGCCAGGGAGTGCACCCGGCGGGTGTACTCGTCGGCGTAGGGCGCGGAGCCGACGACCACCAGCGGCTTGGTCGCCTCGCTGCGCACGTACCCGTCGACGATGAGGTCGACGTGGTTCTCCGGCTCGAACCGGGCCACCACCAGGTGGTAGCCGCCGGGCTCGAGGCCCAGCTCGGCGAGCTTGTGTTCCCCGGGCTCGATGATCGGGGCGCCGTAGGTCAGCAGCGTCGTCGGGGCGCCGAAGGCGTCCGTGTAGTAGTCGGCGATGCCCTGCGCGTCGGCGATGAGGGCGTCGGACCACCGCACGGCCAGGCTCTCGGCCATCCGGTAGTACCGCCGTCCGGCGCCGCCCCACTTGGCCCGCTTCCACTCCAGGCCGTCGACGTGCGTCGCGACCGGGATCCGGGCGGCGCGCAGCACCGGCAGCAGCGGCGAGTTGGCCGCGTTGAAGACGAAGGCGGCGTCGGTGCGGCGGGTGACCAGGTGGCGGACCGAGAGCGCCGTGTGGCTGAGGGTCTCCAGCGACCGCCTGCGCGCGGCCGGCAGGTGGACCAGCTCCATGCCGAGGTGCTCGGCCGGCGGCGGCTCGGTCTCGCCGGGGACCGTCCGGCAGTACACGACGACGCGGTGCCCCGTGTCGGCGAGCCGCCGGCCGATCTCCTCCACGGCGGTCTCGAAGCCGCCGTACCGCGCGGGGACGCCTCGCGTCCCCACCATGGCGATGCTCATGCGGTCCATCGGGAGTCCGTTCGTCGCAGAACCAGTCCCCACCTGATCGGCAGAGGCGTTCCCATCCTGAAGACGCAGGTCGCGGCGGTCGTCCCCCCGGAGGGTGAGGATGACCGCCGCGACCGTGACCCTGAGTCGTGACCGTCAGTAGGCGCCGGAGCGGCTGAGCACCGCGCGGAACGTCTTGGCGAGGATCAGCAGGTCCATCGCCATCGACCAGTTCTCCACGTACCGCAGGTCCAGGCGCACGGCCTCCTCCCACGGCAGGTCGCTGCGGCCGGAGATCTGCCACAGCCCGGTGAGCCCCGGCTTGACCAGGAGACGCCGGCTGATCTGGCTGTCGTAGCGGGCGACCTCGCCGGGCAGCGGCGGGCGCGGCCCGACCAGGGACATGGACCCGCCCAGGACGTTCAGCAGCTGGGGCAGCTCGTCCAGCGACAGCCGCCGCAGCAGGCGCCCGACCGGGGTGACCCGCGGGTCGGTGCGCATCTTGAACAGCAGACCGTCGGAGATGTTGTCGGCGGTGAGCGCCTCCAGCTGCCGGTCGGCGTCGACGACCATGCTGCGGAACTTCAGCATCGTGAAGGTGCGGCCGTTCACGCCCACCCGCTCCTGGCGGTACAGCACCGGACCGGGGCTGCCCAGCCGGACGGCCAGGGCGAGGCCGAGCAGGACGGGCGCGAGCAGCAGCAGCGCGAGGCCGGCCACGGTGCGGTCCAGGCCGCCCTTGACCACGCGGCGCCAGCCCTCGAACCGCGGCTGCTCGACGGCGAGCAGCGGGAGGCCCTCGAAGGGACGGATGTGCAGCCGGGGGCCGGCGACCTCGATGAGGCCGGGCGCAACGAGCAGCTCGATGCCGGTGCCCTCCAGCTGCCAGGACAGCTGGCGCAGGTACTGGGCGGCGGTCTCGCTGGCGGAGGTCACCGCGATCGTCTCGGCGCCGAACCTGCCCGCCATGTCCACGACGTCATCGAGGCCACCGACGGGCACGCCCAGCGACGAGGCGACCCGGTCACGGTCGGCGGGGGTGACGCAGGCGGCGACGACGTCCATGCCGGCGAAGCGCTCGCGGCGCACCCGGTCGACCAGCTCCAGCACCGCGCCGCCCCGGCCGACGACGATGACCCGGGTCGTGCAGGAACCGCCGGCCCGCAGCGCACGCAGCCAGCAGCGGGCTGCGAACCGGATCGCGAGGGTGGCCACCGTCAGCACCGGGACGGCGACCACGACGAGGCCGCGGGAGAGGTCGAGGGCGGCGGCGTAGGAGACCAGGCCCAGCGCGGCCAGCAGCAGGAGGCCGGCGCGGCCGACCTGGTGGTACTCGTCGCTGCCGGTGCCGAAGACCCGCTCGGAGTAGGCCCCGGTGGCGGCGAGCAGCAGCGGCCACGCGACGACGAGCCCGACGGCGGCCCAGAACAGCGGCTGCGCGAGCGTCAGCGACTCGCGGTGCGACGCCAGGACCGCACCGCCGGCGACCGCGGCGGCGAGGGACTCGATGCCGACCAGCGCGAGGGCGTACCGGCGCACCCACGCCGGCGGAGTACGGCGGACGACGGCCCGTGGCGCGAGCCGCACCCCCGGGGCGACCGCCTGCACGGACGCTGAACCCAGTCTGACCTGGTCGTGATCGAGTAGCACGGTTCCCCCCGGACACCGACGTGACACTGTGTGGCCGGAGTGCCCTGGCTACTCGTCCCTGACTTGCAGGTTCGCGTACGCCGGCGCCTCCGCACCACCGAGGACACTCACAGTCGGTGACGGGTGGGTCAACACGCACCGTGACCGTTCACTCCGAAGAGGGCAGGAATCGGTCACCCGGCGGGTACGCAGCGTGACAACGGCGCGTCAGGTGCGCGGGTGCACCAGGTTCTGCGCGGCCTCGAGGCCGCGCGACAGCAGCTCCTCGGTGGCGTCGGCCGCCTCCGCGATCAGCAGGTCGAGCTCCTTGCGCTCGGTCGCGGAGAAGTCCTTGAGCACGAAGTCCGCCGCGTCCTGCCGGCCGGGCGGACGGCCGATGCCCACCCGCACGCGGAGGTAGTCCCGGGTGCCGGTCGACCGGCTGATCGAGCGCAGGCCGTTGTGGCCGCCCTCGCCCCCGCCGCGCTTGAGCCGCACGGCGGCGAAGGGGATGTCGAGCTCGTCGTGCAGCACGACGAGGTCGTCGACGGCGATCTTCGAGTAGTCGAGCAGCCCGCGGACGGGACCGCCGGACTCGTTCATGTAGCAGGTGGGCCGGGCCAGGACGACGCGTCGTCCGCCCAGCCGGCCCTCGCCGACCACCGCGCGCGACCGGGCGCCCTTGCCCGGGGACAGCTTCACGCCCGCGCGGGCGGCCAGCTCGTCGAGCACCATCG
This sequence comes from Trujillonella endophytica, assembly GCF_019799905.1. GTDB lineage: Bacteria > Actinomycetota > Actinomycetes > Mycobacteriales > Geodermatophilaceae > Trujillonella > Trujillonella endophyticus_A. Next base: position 384,416 of record NZ_JABGCI010000002.1, read on the forward strand.
CGCCGACGTTGTGCCGGTTGCCGGCGTAGCCGGGACCCGGGTTGCCGAGTCCCACCAGCAGGAAGGGCCCCTCGGACGGCGGGGACGCCGCAGGGGCGCCGGCGGTGCCGGCGCCCCTGCGGGTCGTGCTCTCGGTCAGCGGATGCCTCAGCTGTTCTCGGCGGCGTCCATCGACTCGCCACTGCCCTGGTCCTGCGGCTCGGGGACGACGTCGCCCTCGCCGGCCGCGGCGTCCGCGTCGGACTCGTCGCGCTCGATGCCGGCCTCGGCCTCGGCCTCGGCGAGCTCGGCCTCGAGGGCCTCGGCCGTCGGGGCGCCCAGGAAGCCGATCACGAGCGCCTCGGGGTCGCTGATCAGCGTGGCGCCGACCGGCAGGACCAGGTCGCCGGCGGTGATGTTCTGGCCGGCAGTGCGGCCGGTGACGTCGACCTCGATGCTGTCGGGCAGACGCGTGGCGTCGGCCTCGATCGAGACGGCGTTCATCTGGTGGTTCGGGATCGAGTCGATCCCCGGCTCGCCCACGATGACGATCGGCACCTCGACGGTCTGCTTCTCGCCGCGGCGGACGGTCAGCAGGTCGACGTGCTCGTGCGTCCGGGTCAGCGGGTCGCGCTGCACGGCCTTGGTGAGGGCCAGGTGCTCCGCGCCGTCGAGCTCGATGGTGATGAGGGCGTTGCCACCACCGTTGCGCAGGATCGCGGCGAACTCGCGGGCCGGCAGTGACAGGTGGACGACGTCCTGGCCGTGCCCGTACAGGACGGCGGGGACGCGGCCGGCACGGCGCGTGCGGCGGGCACTGCCCTTGCCGAACTCGGTGCGGGCCTCGGCGACGAGGCGGTAGTCAGCCACGGTGGTGTGCTCCTAGATCTCGGGTCTGCGGGCCGGCGCACGCGCACGGCACACCTCGCGGAGCACACGCACGTCGATAACGGAGACGGACAGGCCGCTCCCTCGCCGGGCAGTGCACGAGGTTACCCCACCCCGGCTGCCGACCGCTTCTGCGGTGCTCCTCGCGCTCCTGCGGTGGTGCAGCGCCGCGAGAGCGCGAGAAGCACCGCAGGAGGCTCAGCTGGCGCCGCCGAAGAGGCTCGTCACGGAGCCGTCCTCGAAGACCTCCTTGATCGCACGGGCGAGCAGCGGCGCGATCGTGAGGACGGTGAGCTTGTCGAACTGGCGCTCGGGCTCGATGGGCAGCGTGTTGGTGATGACGACCTCGCTGACCCGGCTGTTCTTGAGCCGGTCGACGGCCGGGCCGGAGAGCACGCCGTGGGTCGCCGTGACGATCACGTCGGCGGCGCCGGCGTCGAACAGCGTCTCGGCGGCCTTCACGATCGTGCCGCCGGTGTCGATCATGTCGTCGACGATGATGCAGACCCGGCCCTCGACCTCGCCGACGACGCGGTTGGCGACGACCTCGTTGGGCTTGAGCGGGTCGCGGGTCTTGTGGATGAAGGCCAGCGGGACGCCGCCGAGCTTGTCGCTCCACCGCTCCGAGACGCGGACCCGGCCGGCGTCCGGGGAGACGATCGTGACGTCCCGGCCGGAGCACCGCTCCCGGACGTGGTCGACGAGCAGGTCGAGGGCGAAGAGGTGGTCGACCGGCCCGTCGAAGAAGCCCTGGATCTGGGCCGTGTGCAGGTCGACCGTCATGAGCCGGTCGGCGCCGGCGGTCTTGAACAGGTCGGCGACCAGGCGGGCGGAGATCGGCTCGCGGCCGCGGTGCTTCTTGTCCTGGCGCGCGTAGGGGAAGAACGGCGCGACGACGGTGATGCGCTTGGCCGAGGCCCGCTTGAGCGCGTCGACCATGATCAGCTGTTCCATCAGCCAGGTGTTCAGCGGCGCCGTGTGGCTCTGCACGACGAAGGCGTCGCAGCCGCGCACCGACTCCTCGAACCGCACGAACAGCTCGCCGTTGGCGAACTCGTACGAGGCCGTCGGCGTGGGCGTGACCCCGAGGTGACCGGCGATCTCGTCGGTCAGTTCCGGGAACGCCCGGCCCGAGAAGAGCATGAGGCTCTTGCTGTTTGCCTGCCGGATGACGCTCATCGGATCGATGCCCCTACTGGTCGAGATCAGTTCCGGGAGCCGCGGATCGGCTCTCGTCGGTCCGGGGTCGAGTGTCTGCCGCGTTCGCGGTACCTGCATCCCCGGCCGCCGCTGCGGCCTGCGCGGCAGCGGAGCCCGGGCGGCGGCGGCGAACCCAGCCTGCCACATTGCGCTGCTTCGCCCGCGCGACGGCCATGGCCCCCGGGGGGACGTCGTCGGTGATCACCGAACCCGCGGCGGTGTAGGCGCCGTCGCCCACAGTGACGGGAGCCACGAGCATCGTGTCCGAGCCGATCCGGACGTGGTCCCCGATCGTCGTCCGGTGCTTGGCGACGCCGTCGTAGTTCACGAACACGGTCGCCGCACCGACGTTGGAGCCGGTGCCGATCGTGGCGTCCCCCACGTACGACAGGTGCGGGATCTTGGAGTCCTCCCCCACCTCGACGTTCTTCGTCTCGACGAACCCGCCGACCTTGGCGCCGCGCGCGAGCCGGGTGCCCGGCCGCAGGTAGCTGAACGGCCCCACGGTGGCCGCGGGGCCGACGACGGCGCGGGAGCAGTGCGAGCGGACGACGGAGGCGCCCTCCCCCACCTCGCAGTCGGTCAGGGTGGTGTCCGGCCCGACGACGGCGCCGCCCGCGACCCGCGTCGTCCCGAGCAGCTGGGTGCCCGGCTGCAGGACGGCGTCCGCCCCGACGGTCACGGTCACGTCCACCCACGTCGTGGCCGGGTCGACGACGGTGACGCCGGCGACCATGAGCGCGTCGAGCACCCGGTCGTTGAGCACGCGGCGCCGGGCGGCCAGCTCACGGCGGTCGTTGCAGCCCAGCACGTCGACCGGGTCCTCGGCGCGCACGGCCGCGACCGGCGCGCCGCCGTGCACCAGCGGGGCGAGGGCGTCGGTGAGGTACTGCTCCCCCTGGGCGTTCTCCGTCGGCAGACCGGCGAGCACCCGGCGCAGGGTGCCCGCGTTGGCGACGTAGACACCGGCGTTGACCTCGCGGATCGCCCGCTGCTCGTCGGTGGCGTCGCGCTCCTCGACGATGGCCCGCGGCCGGCCCGCCTCGTCGCGGATGATCCGGCCCAGCCCGGTCGGGTCGTCGACCTCTGCCGTGAGGACGGTGAAGACGCTGCCCGCCTCGGAGTGCGCGGCGACCAGGGCGGCGAGGGTGCCGGCGGTCAGCAGCGGCGAGTCCCCGTTGCAGACGAGCACCGGGCCCTCGAGGTCCGGGACGGCGTCCAGCGCGACCTGGGCGGCGTGGCCGGAGCCGCGCTGCTCCTCCTGCACCACCGGCCGGGCGGCGGGCGCGACGGCCGACAGGTGCTCGACGACCGCCTCGCGGCCGGCGCCCACGACGACCACCGTGGTGCCGGCGCCCAGCGGGGCGGCGGCCGCCAGCACGTGCCCGAGCATGCTGCGCCCGCCCAGGGCGTGCAGCACCTTCGGGGTGGCCGAGCGCATGCGGGTGCCCTGCCCGGCGGCGAGCACGACGACGGCGGCGACGGCAGCGGGCGGGGCGTCGGTGTGGTCGGTTCCCGGCTGGGGCTGGCTCACGGATCTCCTCGGACGGGCGGCGGGGACGCGCCGGCCGAGCGCTCGCGGCGACGCTGCTGGGGGACTCGGACTCGAACCGAGACTGCACGGCTCCAAAGGCCGGCGGGCTGCCGATTACCCCATCCCCCATCCGGGCGCCGGCGGCGCTCCGGGGCGCCGGACGTCGGCGCCACGGGCAGCCTAGTGAACGGACGCCGGCACCCGGGCGCACCGAGCAGGGCCGAGCGGCCCACCTGCACGTTCCCGCTCCACCCGGCGGGGTCGGCTACGGGCACGTAGGTTACGGAGTCGTAACCACGGTCGGAGACGCTGCGGCGATCGACCGGCACGACATCGCCCCTGGAGGCTCCCCTGTCCGCTCCCGCCCTCACCCGGCCCACGGCCCCCGTGCGTACGGCCGACCCGGACGCCGGCCTGCCGGCCACCGCCTACGGCAAGGAGAAGGGCGCGTTCGAACAGTTCGTGCTCTACGTCTTCGTGATCGTGCCGTTCCTCGCCGTCGCCGCGATCGTGCCGGTCGTGTGGGGCTGGGGGTTGTCCTGGCTGGACCTCGGACTCCTCGTCGGCTTCTACTTCGTCCCGCTGCTGGGCGTGACCGTCGGATACCACCGGTACTTCACGCACGGCTCGTTCAAGGCCGGCAAGCCGCTGCGCTACGCCATGGCGATCATCGGCTGCATGGCCATCCAGGGCCCCGTCGTCCAGTGGGTCGCCGACCACCGCCGGCACCACGCGTTCTCCGACCGTGAGGGCGACCCGCACTCCCCGTGGCGGTACGGCACGGACTCGCGGTCCCTGGTCAAGGGCATGTGGCACGCGCACCTCGGCTGGCTGTTCGACCGCCGGCAGAGCAACGCCGAGCGCTACGCCCCGGACCTGCTCAAGGACAAGGGCCTGAAGGTCGTCAGCCGCCTGTTCGTCGTCTGGGCGTTCCTCAGCCTGGCGCTGCCCGCCGCCATCGGCGGACTGGTCACCGGCTCGTGGGCCGGCGCGCTCTCGGCCTTCTTCTGGGCGGGTCTCGTCCGGACGTTCCTCCTGCACCACGTCACCTGGTCGGTCAACTCGATCTGCCACGTGATCGGCACGCGGCCCTTCACCTCCCGGGACCGCGCCACCAACGTCTGGCCGCTGGCGGTCCTCAGCGGCGGCGAGTCGTGGCACAACCTGCACCACGTCGACCCCACCTCCGCCCGGCACGGCGTGCTCCGCGGCCAGGTCGACATGAGCGCCCGGGTCATCTGGGTGTTCGAGAAGCTGGGCTGGGCGCGCAACGTCAAGTGGCCCGACCCCGTGCGCCTGGCGGCCAAGCGCCACACCCCCGTCCGCGCCCCGGTCCAGGCAGCCGGCTGAGCACGGCCGCCGACCTCCCGCCGCCCGGGCGACCCGCATCCGCCGGGTCGCCCGGGCCCCGGCGTCCCGCGGGGGTGCCGGCCGTCGTCCGCACCCGGCCGCGCGTGCGGATGACCGGAGCCCAGCGCCGGCAGCAGCTGATCGACGTCGGCCGGGAGCTGTTCGGCCAGCGGGGCTACGAGGCCACCTCCATCGAGGAGCTGGCCGCGCGCGCGTCGGTGAGCAAGCCGGTCGTCTACGGCCACTTCGGCGGCAAGGAGGGCCTCTACGCCGTCGTCGTCGAGCAGGAGATGCGCCGGCTGCTCGACCGGTTCACCGCCGCGCTGTCCTCCGGCGGCCACCCCCGCGAGCTGCTCGAGCGCGCCGCCCTGGTGCTCCTGGACTACATCGAGGAGGACACCGACGGCTTCCGGATCCTCACCCGGGACTCACCCATCACCGACGCGGCGGGGCACTACTCCTCGCTGCTCGGCGAGGCCGCCCACGAGGTCGAGCACCTGCTGGCCTCGCACTTCGGGCAGAACGGCTACGACCCCCGGCTCGCCGGCCTCTACAGCCAGGCGCTGGTCGGCATGGTCGCGCTCGTCGGCGCCTGGTGGCTGGAGGACCGGTCCCGCGGCAAGCGTGAGGTCGCCGCGCACCTGGTCAACCTCGCCTGGAACGGCATGGGGCACCTGGAACCCCGCCCACGCCTCACCGATTAGCTCTCCGGCCCCCCCGACGAGACCTGACCTCTCGACGAGATCTGCACACTCGTCGCGATCAGTGGCTGACACCGGCGAGTGTGCAGATCTCGCGGAGCTCAACCGACGAGGCGGGCGCCGGGCACGGGGCCGTGGACCGCGCGCACCGTCCGGAAGTGCCCGCTGCCGGCCAGCTCGGCGGCCAGGGCCACCGCGTCGTCCTCGTCGGCGGCCAGCGCCGCCACGGTCGGTCCGGAGCCGCTGACCAGGGCGGCCGCTGCGCCGGCGCCCGTGGCCGCGTCCAGCGCCCGGCGCAGCTGCGGGCGCAGGACGAGCGCCGGCGCCTGCAGGTCGTTGGAGAGGGTCCCGGCCAGCGCCTCCACCGGTCCGCTGCGCAGTGCCGCGACCACCGGGTCGGGCGAGGCCAGCTCCTCCCCGGCCGGGAGCAGCCCCTCGGCGCGCAGCCGGTCGAGCTCGCCGTAGACCGCCGGGGTGGACAGCCCCTCCCCCGCGATGCCGAGCACCCAGTCCCAGCGCCGCCGGGCCAGCACGGGGCTGAGCCGCTCGCCGCGCCCGGACCCGAGGGCCACGCCGCCGAGGAGGCTGAACGGCACGTCGCTGCCCAGCCGGGCGGCGAGCTCGGCCAGGTCGCCGCGGGTGGCGTGGGTGCCCCACAGCGTGTCGAGCGCGACCAGCGCGGCCGCGGCGTCGGCGCTCCCCCCGGCCAGCCCGGCCGCCGCCGGGATGGACTTGTCGATCGTGATGGCCGCCTCCGCGGACACCCCTGCCCGCTGGGCGAGCAACTCCGCGGCCTGCCAGACGATGTTGCGGCGGTCGGTGGGCACCCGGTCGGGCCCCGCGCTGCCACCGGCGAACGCGCCCGTCAGCTCGATGGACAGGTCCCCGGCCGGGCGCACCGTGACCGTGTCGAAGAGCGAGACCGCCAGGAACACGGTGCGCAGCTCGTGGTAGCCGTCGGCGCCCAGCGGCGCCACGGCCAGGTGCACGTTGACCTTGGCGGGTGCCCGGGCCACCACCGCGCCGTCGCCGGTGATCCGGCCGGGGCCACCGTGCGGCAGCCGGTTCATGCCGGCTCCGCCGGTCCGGCCCCCGCCGGCTCCGCCGGGGTGGCGGCCAGCCGGGCGAAGTCCGTGACCGACAGCCGCTCGCCGCGGGTGGCCGGGTCGATCCCGGCTGCGCGGAGCCGGACCTCCGCGGCTGCCGGGCTGCCCGCCCAGCCCGCGAGCGCGGCCCGCAGCCCCTTGCGGCGGGTCGCGAAGGCGGCGTCGACGACGGCGAAGGTGGCCGCGCGGTCCCCGGGCGGGGGCGGCCGGCGGTCCAGCGCCACGAGGCCGGAGTCGACGTTCGGCTCGGGCCAGAACACCCGCCGCCCGACCGACCCGGCGCGGCGCACGTCGCCGTACCAGGCGGCCTTGACCGAGGGGACGCCGTAGGCCGGCGACCCCGGCGGGGCGGCGAGCCGCTCGGCGACCTCCGCCTGCACCAGGATCAGCGCGCGGCGCAGCGTCGGCAGCTGCTCGAGCAGGGTGAGCAGGACGGGCACCGCCACGTTGTACGGCAGATTCGCCACCAGCGCCGTGGGTGGCGCCCCTGGCAGCTCCCCGATCCGCAGCGCGTCGGCCTCGACCACCGTGAGGCGGTCGGCCAGTGCCGGGACGCGCTCGGCGACCGTGCGCGGCAGGAGCGCGGCCAGCCGCGGGTCGATCTCGACGGCCGTCACCGCGGCCGCGGCCGGGAGCAGGCCGAGGGTCAGCGACCCCAGTCCCGGCCCGACCTCGAGGACGACGTCGTCCGGCCGCAGCTCGGCCGTGCGCACGATCCGCCGGATGGTGTTGGCGTCGTGCAGGAAGTTCTGCCCCAGCGACTTCGTCGGGCGCAGCTCGAGCCGCTGGGCCAGGTCGCGGATGGCGGCCGGGCCCAGCAGCCCGTCGGGCTGGTCCGGAGGAGTGCTCAGCGGGGATCCGGCGATCAGCTGAACAGGCGCGGGCCGCAGTGCGGCCACTGGCCGGCACCGGAGCGGGCGTAGAGCGCCTGCGCACGCGCCGTCTGCTCCTCGGCGGAGGCAGCGGCCGGGTCGCCGGTGCCACCGACGGCGGCCCAGGTGGACCGGGAGAACTGGTACATGCCGCGGTAGGTGCCCGACGAGCTGACCGCGTTGGGCCGGCCACCGGACTCGCACGCCGCCAGCGCGGCCCAGTTGAGGCCGTCGGCCGTGGCGGCCGGCGCGGGCGCCACGGGGCGCGGCTTGGTGCCGACGCTCACCAGCTCGTCGACCGGCTCGACGGTCACGGCCGTCGCGATCTGCTCGCGGGCGGTCTCGACGCCGTCCACCACGGTGATCCGGTAGGTGGTCGACCGCTCGCCCTCGACGCCCTCCTGGGTGACGGTCTCGTCGCCCACGATGGCCGCCGGGTCCTCGGTCTCGATGGTCCGGTAGGGGATCTCCGTCGTCTCGACCACCTCGGTGACCTGCACGCGGAAGACCTGCAGGCGCATGAGCGGCAGCAGGGGCTGGGTCACGAACATGTTCAGGCCGTCCGTGGGGCCGAGGGTGATGCCCTGCTCGTTGAGCAGGTCGCCCACGGTGGCGGCCGTCGTCGTCACCACGCGCTGCTGGCCGTCAGCCACGAGGGTGACGTCCTTGGGGGTCGAGATGGACAGGGCCATGCCGTCGAGCGGCAGGCGCTCGCTGCGGCTGGCCGACACGATCAGACCGTCGGCGCGGAAGCCGAGCTGGTCCAGCGCCTCGTCGACCGACAGGGCGGTCACGTAGACCTCGCTGGACCGGCCGTCGACCGTGAGCCGGAGCGGACGGGCCCGGGTGACCACCACGGTGTCACCGTCGGAGACCGACGCGCCGGGCTCGGGGAGGACGACGTCGTGCGACTGCGTCTGCAGCCCCTCCTCGTCGAGGACCTCCTCGACGGTGTCGGCGTAGGTCCGCACCTCGCGGGCCTGACCGTCCACCGTCAGCGTCAGCGACTTCTGCGCGGCGTAGAACGCCACGGAGCCGCCCACCAGCCCGAGCAGGACGAGGGCGAAGAGAGAGAGCTTCAGAGTGCGAGGCACGACACTTCCACGGGGTCACGGGAGCCGGGCAGGGGGCGGCCTCACCGGCGTGCCGCCGGCTGGCGGCCCGCCGGGCGGCTCCGCACCGGGCAGCCTCGCCGGGGCCCACGGGGGCTCCTGCGACGCTGCCCAGGTCGGCCCCACCCCGGCTGGTCACGACACGATAACGGGCGTGGTACGGATGGCAACGGTGCGTACAGGAGTGTTCCAGCGGGGCGACAGGTCGACTTGTTGGCGCGCCGACACGGACAGTGACTGCTGTGGCGGGTGGTACGGAGGGGACGGATGCGCAGCGTGAGACTCCAGGGGTGACCGAGGTCACCGCGTGGTGGCGCCCACAGCGGGTACTCGGGCGCCTCGGCTCAGCCGGCGAGCGCCGGCTCCGACAGCCGCACGGGCCGCAGCCACGTCACCAGGAACACGGCCACGGCGAGCCCTGCGGCCAGCGCGGAGAACCCCCCGGCGACCAGCGCGACCGGCAACAGGTCGATCCCCTCGCTGACCCGGTCCCCCAGCCGGACGCCGGCGACCAGCAGCAGCGCGCCGAGGGGCAGCAGGGCGAGCACGCTCACGGCGGCGCTCACCAGGTGGGCGGTCCAGGTGCGCAGCGCCTCGTCGACCGGGACGTCCGCGCCCTCGGCCGGCAGCGCCCGGAGCAGGGACCGCAGGAGCGCCACCTCGGCCAGCAACCAGGCGGCGAGCGGGACGCCGAGGGCGACCCAGGCGACGCGGTCGGGCAGCTCGTCCTGCCGCCACATCAGCACGGTGGTGAGGACCTCGGCGACGACGACGGCGCGCATGGTCCACAGCAGCCACAGCGAGATCTGCTCGCCGCGACGGGGACGGCGGACGGGGCTGCTCAGCGACCACCGGGGGCGCGGCCGGGTGGCCTCGGCCAGGACGACGCCCAGGAGCAGCCCGACGGCCACGGCCGGCGCCCAGAGGAAGACCGAGGCCTCCGCGAAGACGACGACGCTGCCGACGACGGCGAGCAGGCCGAGCAGCAACCCGAGCCGGCGCACGCGGCGCCCGTGCACGGCCTGCCGCTGCAGCGTCGCGCGCGCCCCCTCGCTCGGCGAGGAGAACTCGATCGAGGCCGAGGCGACCGCGCGCCGGCCCGCGGCGAGGGACCAGGCCCGGGCCAATAGGACGCCCGGCACCAGCACGGCGATGAAGAGCACGACGGCGATGAGGCGACCCACGGTCCCAGTGTGCCCCCGTTGGCCGCGTCGGTGGCAGGGGTGCTGCTCACCGTGACGAGGGTGTGTCCTCCCAGGCGCCGAAGACGCGCTCGGCGTTCGCGGTCAGCGCCGTGCACAGCTGCCCGAGTTCCACCCCGGTCACCTCCGCCAGGGCGCGCACCGTGTGCGGCACCAGCCGGGAGGAGTTGGGCCGGCCGCGGTACGGCACGGGCGTGAGGAAGGGCGCGTCGGTCTCCACCAGGAGCTGGTCGAGCGGGGTGAGCGCCGCCGCCTCGCGGAGGTGGCCGGCGTTGGCGAAGGTCAGCGTGCCGGCGAAGGAGAGGACGTGTCCGCGCTCCACGCAGGCACGGGCGAAGGCGGCGTCGCCGGAGAAGCAGTGGAACACCGTGTGCTCCGGGGCCCCCTCGTCGTCGAGCACCCGCAGGATCTCGTCGTGGGCGTCGCGGTCGTGGATCACCAGCGCGACGCCGCGGTCCTTCGCGATCCGGATGTGCGCGCGGAACGACGCCTCCTGCGCGGCCCAGCCGTCGGGGCCGGTGCGGAACCGGTCGAGCCCCGTCTCCCCCACCGCGCGGACCCGGGGCAGCGCCGCGAGCCGGTCGATCTCGGCCAGGGCGTCGTCGTCGGCGGCGCCCTCGCCGGCCTCGTTGGGGTGGACGGCGACGGTGGCCAGCACGTGCGGGTGCCGCGCCGCGAGCTCCGCCGACCACCGCGAGGACGCGACGTCGACGCCGACCTGGACCAGCCGCGGGATCCCCACCGCGACCGCCGCGGCGATCTCGGCGTCGACGAGGTCACCGTCGGGCAGCCGGTCGAAGCCGCCGACGGCGATGTCGAGGTGGGTGTGGCTGTCCACTGCCGGCAGCGGAAGCGGCTCCGGGTCCGGCGGCAGCTCCCCGCGTCGGTTCGCGCGGGACGACGACGACCGGCTCACGACCGCCGTCCCCGTGGGACCTCCGCGCGCGGAGGTCTCACCGGCCGCCCTCCTCGAGCCGGGCCAACTCCTCGTCCACGATCGACTCGTCCAGCTTCGTGAACACCGGCGTCGGCGGCGCCAGCGGCGTCCCCGGCTGCAGCGGCCGGGACGCCCAGACCGCCTGCTGGGCGTCGTAGTCGCCGGTGATGACCGGGTAGGGGGAGCCGTCGTCGAGGTCGGTGACCTCGTCGATCCGCGGCGCCGCCGACCACACGCCGGTGCCGCCGAGCAGCTCGTGGACCTGCTGCGCGGAGTGCGGGAGGAACGGGGTGAGCAGCGCGTTGCAGTCGCTGATCGCCTGCAGCGCGGTGTGCAGCACGGTGTCCCGGCGGGCCGGGTCCTCCTTGAGCTTCCACGGCGCCTGGTCCGACAGGTACTTGTTCGCCTCGCTGACCACCCGCATGGCCTCGGCGGCCGCCGCCTTCTGCCGGTTGCGGGCCAGCAGGTCCCCGATGGGGGCGAAGGCGCCGCTGGTGGTCGCCAGCAGGGCCCGGTCGGCGTCGGTCAGCTCGCCGGGCGTCGGGACGGCGCCGACGTTCTTGGCGGCCATCGAGACCGAGCGGTTGACCAGGTTGCCCCAGCCGGCCACGAGCTCGTCGTTGTTGCGGCGGCGGAACTCGGCCCAGGTGAAGTCGGTGTCCTGCGACTCGGGCCCGGCCGCCGCGATGAAGTAGCGCAGCGCGTCGGCGTCGTAGCGGGCGAGGAAGTCGCGCACGTAGATGACGACCTGCCGCGAGGAGGAGAACTTGCGGCCCTCCATCGTGAGGAACTCGCTGGAGACGACCTCGGTGGGCAGGTTGAGCCGGCCGAACGAGCCGGGGGTCCCGCCCTTGTCGCCATCGCCGTTGTAGCCGAGGAGCTGCGCCGGCCAGATCTCGGCGTGGAAGACGATGTTGTCCTTGCCCATGAAGTAGTAGGCGTCGGAGTCCGGCGTCTGCCACCACTGGCGCCACGCATCGGGCTCGCCGGAGCGGCGGGCCCACTCGATCGACGCCGACAGGTAGCCGACGACCGCGTCGAACCAGACGTAGATCCGCTTGTCCGGCCGGTCGCGCCAGCCGTCCAGCGGCACGGGCACGCCCCAGTCGATGTCGCGGGTGTAGCTGCGCGGCTTGAGGTCCTCGAGCAGGTTGACGCTGAAGTTCAGGACGTTGGGGCGCCAGCTCTTCCGCGTCGCCAGCCAGTCGCCCAGGGCGCGGGTGAAGGCGGGCAGGTCGAGGAAGTAGTGCTCGCTCTCGACGAACTTCGGCGTCTCGCCGTTGATCCGGCTCACCGGGTTGATCAGGTCGGTCGGGTCGAGCTGGTTGCCGCAGTTGTCGCACTGGTCGCCGCGGGCGCCGTCGTAGCCGCAGATCGGGCAGGTGCCCTCGATGTAGCGGTCGGGCAGGGTGCGGCCGGTCGAGGGACTGATCGCGCCGAGCGTCGTCTTCGGGAAGACGTATCCGTTCTTCAGCAGCCCGAGGAAGATCTCCTGGCTGACCTGGGCGTGGTTGGCCGTCGTCGTGCGGGTGAACAGGTCGTAGCTCAACCCGAGGGACTGCAGGTCGCCGACGATGATCCGGTTGTTGCGGTCGGCGATCTCCCGCGGCGAGATGCCCTCGGCGTCGGCGGCGACGGTGATCGGCGTGCCGTGCTCGTCGGTGCCACTGACCATCAGCACCCGGTCGCCCGCCATGCGGTGGTAGCGGCTGAAGACGTCGGACGGGACACCGAACCCCGAGACGTGTCCGATGTGCCGCGGGCCGTTGGCGTAGGGCCAGGCCACGGCCGTCAGGATGTGCCGATCAGTCACGGCACGAGACTATGCGCCCACTGCTCGGGGTCTGCCGGTCAGTGCTGGGTGGTGGCCGCCGGGGAGGTGGGGCCGCTGGTCGGGGCGCCCGGGTCCAGCAGCGCCACCGAGAACAGAGCCAGGCCGATGACGGTCACCGTGGCCACGCGCACGGCGTGCTGGCCCTCGGTCAGCTCCGGACGCCGCGCCCGCGGGCGGGGACCGGCGTCGACCCAGGCGACGGACGACGGCGCGGTCGCCAGGAGCAGCTTGCCGACCGGGACCGCGACCAGGCTCAGGGCCACGGCCGGGACGGGCAGGCCGGCCGCCGCGCCGTCCAGGGACGCGGTCGCCAGGCCGGCCACGAACACGACGGCGAGCAGCGCCAGCTCGGCGCAGGCGACGACGGTCAGCAGCCGGGCGCTGGACCCGTCGGCCAGCACCAGACCGCCGCCGGCGCCGAACACGGCCCACGCGGCGAGCGCGAGGAGGAGCAGCGCCACGAGCGCCCCCGAGGGGCGGTCCGGTGCGGTGAGCAGGCCGTCCAGCCCGGTCAGTGCCGCGGCGAGCACCGCGATCGCGTCGAGCACCGCGAGTCCCGCGGCGGCCAGCACCGCGGCCGGCGGACGCCGCCGCGCGTCGTCGGCAGGGACGTCGGCACGGACGTCGGCAGGGACGTCGGCACGGACGTCGGCACGGACGTCGAGGGTGGTGCTCGCCACGGGAGTGCTTCCTGGCCGGGGACGGTCTGTCTCCGGTCAGGTCGTCCGCGGCGGGTCCGCGCTGTACGGCCGCGGGCGGGCTCTCACCCCATGGGGTCAGGCGTCGGACCGCGCCCGCAGGCGGGGTGCACGACGAACCCGGGCGATCGCGGAGCGGACCCACGTCTGGATCGGCGGGCACGCCATCGGGTGAGGACCGGCCAGGTTCGAGGGGATGGGCTCGACCGGCACGCCTACGCTGACCTCCCCGATCCGCGACCGTGGAGGCGTGCCGTGACCGCGACCGACCCGTCCCGCGACGTGGCCCCCGACCGCCCGCCGTCCGCGTTCGGGCCGCCGGACCTGCAGCTGCCCAGCAACCGCCCCCGGCCCGCCGGGGCGCCGCGCACCACCCCGAGCCGGCCTCCGGGGCAGGACGCCGTCGTCGACTGCGCGGTGTACGTCGACGGCCGCCGGCAGGCGCCGGTGGAGCCCGGCGCGGCGCTCTCGGCCGCGGTGGACCAGGGCGGGTTCGTCTGGCTGGGGCTGTACGAGCCGACCGAGGCCGAGCTGGAGTCGATCGCCGAGCGCTACGGGCTGCACCCCCTGGCGGTGGAGGACGCCGTCTTCGCCCACCAGCGCCCGAAGCTGGAGCGCTACGACGACGACCTGTTCATGGTGCTCAAGACCGCGACCTACGTGGAGCACGACCGGCTGACCGCGACCAGCGAGGTCGTCGACACCGGCGAGGTCATGGTCTTCGTCGGCGCGCACTACGTGATCACCGTGCGGCACGGCCGGCACGGTGACCTGGCCGAGCTGCGGCACCGGTTGGAGGAGCAGCGCGACCTGCTGTGCCTGGGGCCGGCCGCGGTGCTGTACGCGGTCGCCGACCTCGTCGTCGACACGTTCGTCGAGGTGGCCGACGCGGTGCAGGACGACGTCGACGAGCTCGAGGCGTCGGTGTTCAGCCCCGACCGCACCGACGACATCGGCCGGCTGTACCAGCTCAAGCGCGAGCTGATGGCGTTGCGCCGGGCGGTGGCGCCGCTCGAGGTCCCGCTGCAGAAGCTGTCCGAGCGGCAGATCGACGTCGTCCCCGAGGCGATGCGCTCCTACTTCCGCGACGTCCTCGACCACGCCATCCGGGTGCGCGACGCGGTCACCGGCCTCGACGAGCTGCTGTCGTCGATCCTGCAGGCGTCGCTGGCGCGGACGCAGATGGCCGACAACGAGGACATGCGCAAGATCTCGGCGTGGGCGGGCATCATCGCCGTCCCCACCGCGATCGCCGGGATCTACGGGATGAACTTCGAGTTCATGCCGGAGCTGCGCTGGCGGATCGGCTATCCGCTGGTGCTGCTGGTGATCGTCGTGTCCTGCGCGCTGCTGTACCGCGGCTTCAAGCGCAACGGCTGGCTCTAGTCCCCCGCCTCCGTGCACCTCTCCACCTCATCCGCTCCGGGTGCGGTGGATGAGTGCACACCCGTGTCACCTCGCCAACGCGCAGGCGATGCGTGCGACGAGCTCCTCGGGGCGGTGCATGTCCGCCGCCGTCACGAACACGACGTGCCAGCCGGCCGCCAGCAGCCGGTTGAGCCGACGCCGGTCCCTCCCCACCTGATCGGGCGCTGCGTGCCACATGCCCTCGTACTCCACGACCAGCCTGCGATCGGGCCAGGCGAAGTCGACCTCGCCGATGCGACCGCGGCCGTCCGTGACCCGGAGCTGGGCGACGGGCGACGGGAGGCCGGCGCGGCCCATGAGCAGCCGCAGCCGCGTCTCCTGCGGCGATCCCGCCAGCCCGTCGGCCAGCCGGCACGCCTCCCGCGCCCGCGCCGCCCCGGGGCCGAGGGCCTCAGCGGCGAAGGCCCTGATCGGCGCCAGGTCGACGATCCCGGAGGCGACCATCCGGTCGACGGCCACCACCGCCTCGTCACCGGTCAGCCGGGCGGCCACGGACACCGCCGTCGCCTCGGGGGTCGTGGTCCGCACTCCCGACCGCCGGCAGAGCCAGTGCGCCGGCACCCGGGCCCGGCGGACACCCAGCCCCGGCATCCGGACCGGGTGCCGGTCCGGCGGCAGTGTGAGCTCGACGTCGTCCCCCGCCGCAGCGAGGTCGACACCCCAGAGGACGGCGGCGCTGCACCCGGTCACCACCGCGCCGGGCACCAGCAACGACGCCGCGGCGACGGCCCGCAGGGCATGGGTGACCGGGACATCCCGGTGCACGTAGACATCCCGGAGGAGTCGGCGCCACACGGGGCCGTCGAGCCGGCGCCGGGTGATCAGGCCCGCGCGCACGGCGGCCGACCCGCGGAAGGGCGCGGCGCGCAGCGGGACGGGGACTGAGGCCGGCCGCACGACCGGGACCCTGCCGAGTCACCGCCGGATCGCGCCGACGCCCTCCACATCGCGGCCCACTGCGCACATCTCCACGTCGTCGCTGGCCGATGGCGTGGAGATGTGCACGATCACGCTCGTCAGCTGGAGGACTTCGCGGCGACGACGGCGTCGTAGACGGTGCGGCGCGGCAGCCCGGTGCGGACGACGACCGAGCGGATGGCGTCCTTGCGGCTGGCCCCCGCCGCCTCCTCCGCGGCGACCTCCGCGGCGAGCTCGGCGGACGACAGCTCCATCGCGACCTCCGGCGCCCCCTGCACCACCAGCGTGATCTCCCCGCGCACGCCGTCGGCGGCCCACTCGGCGAGCGAGGCCAGCGGGCCGCGCCGGACCTCCTCGTAGGTCTTGGTCAGCTCGCGGCAGACCGCGGCCGGCCGCTCGTCGCCGAACGCGGCGGCGGCGTCCACCAGCGCGTCGGCCAGCCGGTGCGGGGACTCGAAGAAGACCATCGTGCGGCGCTCGCCGGCCAGCGCGGTCAGCGTCGCGCGCCGCTCCCCGCCCTTGCGTGGCAGGAAACCCTCGAAGCAGAACCGGTCGACCGGCAGGCCGCTGACGGCGAGTGCGGTCGTCACCGCCGAGGGCCCGGGCACCGAGGTGACCGGGATGTCGGCGTCGATCGCGGCGCGCACCAGGGTGTAGCCGGGGTCGGACACCGACGGCATGCCCGCGTCGGTGAGCAGCAGCACCGTGGCACCGCCGGTCAGCGCCTCCAGCAGCCCGGGCAGTCGAGCGCTCTCCACCGACTCGTGGAAGGTGACCACCCGCCCGGTGAACGTCACGCCGAGGTCGGCGGCCAGGCGGTGCAGCCGGCGGGTGTCCTCGACGGCGAGGACGTCGGCCGACGCCATCACCTCGCGCAGCCGGGGGCCGACGTCGCCGGGTTGCCCGAGGGGCGCCCCACCGAGCACCAGCCGTCCGCTCACGGCACCGAGCCTGTCACGGCGGTCGTCTCAGGCCCCCCTGCAGGGGCCCGGCGCGAGCCTGCGAGTGCCGGGGGCAGGGGGGCCCTTTCACTACCCTGGGCCCATGGCTGTCCTGGCTCCCGAACGCGAGGAGCAGGAGCCGGCGCAGCGCCCCGTCCGGCGGAGACTCCCCCTGCGCCGGTTCGACCGGATCCCGCCGCTGCCCGGGGACGACCGGCTGGCCTGGCTGCTGACGGCGGTGCTCGGCGTGGCGACGTTCGTCACCCGGCTGTGGGACATCAGCTACCCGCGGGACCTGCTCTTCGACGAGGCGTACTACCCGCCCGAGGCGCAGGAGATGCTGACGTGGGGCCACGAGTACAACCGCGGCTACACGTTCATCGTCCACCCACCGCTGGGCAAGTGGCTGATCGCGCTGGGCATCGAGGCCTTCGGTGACGACTCGGTCGGCTGGCGGGTGCCCTCGGCGGTCGCGGGGACGATCGCCGTCGTCGTCCTCGTCCGGCTGGCCCGGCGGCTGACCGGCTCGACCCTGCTCGGGCTCGTCGCGGGACTGCTGCTCGCGCTCGACGGGTTCTCCTTCAGCCTCGGTCGGATCGGCCTGCTCGACGTCTTCCTGCAGGTCTTCGTCGTCTCCGCGATCGCCTGCCTGGTGGTCGACCGCGACCGGGTGCGCGCCCGGGTGCGTGCCCTCGGCGCGGTGCCCCGCACCGGCTTCCGGCTGGGCCCGCGCGGCTGGCGGATCGCCGCCGGCTTCCTCCTCGGCTGCGCCTGCGCGGTCAAGTGGAGCGGGGTGTGGTTCCTGGCCGCAGCCGCCGTCCTCTCGCTGTTCTGGGACCGCGCGGCCTGGCGCGACGCCGGCGTCCCGCGGCCGACCCTGGTCGCGCTGCGCCGCGGGCTGCCCGGGGCGTCGTGGGCGCTGGCCGCCGTGCCGGTGCTCACCTACGTCGCCAGCTTCACCGGCTGGTTCCTCGGCGAGACGTCGCAGGGCAAGGCGTGGGCCCAGCAGAACCCGGACACCGCATTCCCCTGGATCCCGGACGCCCTGCGGTCGCTGTGGCACCAGCACGCGGAGTGGCTCGAGTTCCACAACGGGCT
This sequence comes from Trujillonella endophytica, assembly GCF_019799905.1. Classification (GTDB taxonomy): domain Bacteria; phylum Actinomycetota; class Actinomycetes; order Mycobacteriales; family Geodermatophilaceae; genus Trujillonella; species Trujillonella endophyticus_A. Next base: position 402,214 of record NZ_JABGCI010000002.1, read on the forward strand.
GTCCTCGCCGCACCCGTGGGAGTCCGGGCCGTGGAGCTGGCTGGTCAACGGCCGGCCGATCCTGCTGTGGAACCCGCAGGGCCTCACCGACTCCGCCGGCGACCAGGTGGTCCGCTACATCCTCATGGTGGGGACGCCGACGCTCTGGTTCGCCTTCGCGCCGGCGCTGGTGTGGCTGGCCTGGCGGATCGTGGCCCGGCGGGACCCGGCGGCCGTCCTGCTCGCGGTGATGATCGCGGCGGGCTGGGGGACGTGGTTCCTCAACGCCGAGCGCACGATGTTCGTCTTCTACATGGCGCCGGTCGTGCCGTTCTTCGTGCTCGCCGTGGTGCTCGTGCTCCAGGACGTCCTCGGCCCGGCCACCGCCTCGGCCACCCGCCGCCAGGTCGGGCTCGGCGTCGTCTCCGTCTACGTCGGCGTGGTCGCGGCCACCTTCGTCTTCTTCTACCCGGTGCTCACCGGCCAGCCGCTGTCGCACTCGGAGTGGCTGGCCCGGATGTGGTTCCCCTCCTGGTTCTGACGTCGCGCCGGCGCCCCCGGAGGGGCGCCGGCGCATCGGTCAGTAGCGGCGGTCGATCACCGCGCCGGTGCGCGCGTCCCACTGGATGTACCCGCGCTCGAAGTTCGTCCGCCGGCCGCCCGGGACGGCGAACTCGCTGCTGGTGGGGTACCCGAGGTAGGAGAGCTCCCAGCCCAGTGCCCGCCAGCGCGCCAGGATCGCCCCGTAGACGGCGTGGGCGCCGGTGCCCGGCGACCAGTAGATCGAGCCACCCTCGAAGGCGTTGAAGCGGCCGATGCGGTCCGGGGTGATCGTCTCGTTGGTCGTCGGGAAGCCCAGCACGCCCGCCTCCCAGCCGACGCGTCCCCACGCCTGGTAGATCGCGCCGAAGACGCTGCGCGCCCCGATCGCGGGCAGCCAGTAGATGCCGCCGTTCTGGAAGGTGTTGAACCGGCCGCGGCCGTTCGGGGTCGGCAGCTCGTCGGTGACCGGGTAGCCGTGCAGGCCCCGCTCCCGGCCGAGCGCCGTCCAGACGTTGTTGATGTCGCCGTACACGGCGTGGGCGCCCGTCTCCGGCGACCAGAAGATGGACGCGCCCATGAGCGCGAACTGGCTGTACCGCCCGCGGCCGTCCGGCGCGATGAGCTCGTCGGTGGTCGGCACACCGAGGACGACGTGGCCCCCGTTGGCCAGGTAGTTGCCGAGGATCGCGCCGAACACCATCCGCGCGCCCGTCGCCGGCGACCAGTACAGCCGCCCGTTCTGGTAGACGCGGTGGCGGACCGCGGCGTCACCGGCCTCGGCTGCGGTCGGCTGCCCGAGCAGCGACCGCAGCCCGGCCTCGCTCGCGTACCGGCGGTCGATGGGCGTCAGGTAGGTCGAGGTCAGCGTGAGGTCTCCGTCGGGCATCACCAGCTCGCGCTGCCGCGGAGCGCCGTCGTTCCACCGTTCGAACGTCGCCACGTTGTCGCTGGCCACCGCGGGCGCCGAGAGCGAGACACGCGCACCGGCGGTCACCTGCACGCTGGACTGCGCCACGCCGTTGACCGTGATGGCGGCGGGGGTGGAGGGGTTGAGCGTCAGGGTCCGCAGCCGCGGCCGGGCGACGAAGCTCCTCTCCGTGCGGACACCGCGCGCGTCGGTGGCCGAGGCGACGATGGTGAGGCTCGTCTGGCCCCCGTGGTCGTCGAAGGGCCGGTTGAAGGCCGGACCGGTGAACGTGTCACCCGGGTGGTCGTGGCAGTAGTCGGCGCTGCAGTGCACCAGCACGACCCGCCAGGTCACCGGCAGCGGCGCACCGGCGGCGTCCGTCGCGGTGGCGCTCGCCTGCACGGGGTTGCCCACCGCGAAGGTGGCCGTCGGCGGGGGGCCGGTGAGCACGAGGTTCGGCGCGGCGGCAGCCGGCGCGACCGTGAACTCCTTCGTCCCGCTGGCGCCCGCGGGGTCGGTGACGGTCAGCCGCACGGTCACCGTGGCCGGCGCGTTCGCGGCGTACGTCTTGGTCGGTCGCACCCCCGTCCCCGTGGTGCCGTCGCCGAAGTCCCACCGGTAGGTCAGCGCGTCGCCGTCGAGGTCGGTGGAGCGGCTCGCGTCGAAGGACACCGTCCGGGTCTCCGCGTTCGTCGTGAACGTCGCCTCGGCAGTCGGCGGCCGGTTCCCCGGCAGGTACACCAGCCGCTTGAGCCGGCTGCCGGCGATGTCGGCGTACACGATGTCGCCGTTGGCCGCCGTGCCGAACTTGACCGGGAGCCCGTTCTCCACGCCGAAGCCGGTCGCCTCGGGCTGACGCGTCAGCCGGCCCTGGGCGTCGTAGCGCAGCGTGTACACCCGCTGCGAGGCGTAGTCGCCGAAGAAGTACGCGCCGCGGTAGGCCTCCGGGTATGACGACCCCGTGTAGACCACGCCGCCGGTCACGCTGGTGCCGAGGGGACCGTGGACGTAGGTCCACAGCGGGGCGGTGTTGGTCACGCCGGCGCACCCGGGCAGGTCGCGGTAGCCGGGGGTCTGTGTGTTGCCCTCCCAGCACGGCCACCCGTAGTTGGCCCCGGGCCGGATCAGGTCGACCTCCTCCCAGGTGCCCCAGCCCACGTCACCGACCACCGGGGCGCCGGAGGTCGGGTCCAGGCTCAGCCGGAAGGGGCTGCGGAACCCGCTGGCGTACACCCGGCTCTTCCACGACTGGGGGGCGGCCGCGTCGAAGTAGGGGTTCGACGGGACGCCGCGGCCGTCGGGGAAGACGTGCAGCACCTTGCCGTAGCCCTGGTTGATGTCCAGGGCGCGCAGGGCCAGCGGGTCGACCACGCGGAAGTCGGCGGCGTCGCCGACGCTCACCCAGAGCGTGCCGTCGGCCGCGGCGATGATGCCGGTCAGCGCGTGGACGTCGGAGTTCTGCCGCAGCTCGAAGATCACCTGCTCCGCGGCGAGCCCGGTGGGCTCCGGGGTGCCGGTGACCGTCCACGAGCTCAGGCGCGTGGTCCAGACGCCGTTCACGGTCAGGACCCGCGCCGTGTAGATCCGCTTCGAGGTGGCGTAGTCGTGGGCCACGGCGATCCCGGACAGGCCCAGGTCCTGCTGCGTGACCACCGGGAGGGTGGCCAGGGTGCGGGCGGTGCCGGTGGCCGAGACCCACGCGATCCGGCCGTTCTTGCCGGTCGTGAAGTAGCTGCCGTCGGGGACGAAGTCGAAGTCGGTGAGGGTGTCGGTCTGGCCGCTCGGCATGTCGCGGACGACGAACCCGGCGGGCAGCGTCGGAGCGGCGGACGCCGTCCTCTCCGGGAGCACGGCGAGCACACCGACGACCAGGGCGAGGACCAGTCCGAGACGGACCGCGAGGCTGACGACGGTCGCCACGGCGCGACGTTCCCTGAGCATGGTGACGGAGTGTGATCGGCATCGCGGTCGATGCACAGCGGAAAGGCGGCCAAACCGCAGATCCGGAACGGGTCCGCCTGTCACGTCGGCGATCCACTCCGCGCACTGGGGGCTGCGGTCACCCGGAGTGATGACATCCTCTCCACCCGCGGACGACTCGGACGTACTCGCCGCCCGATGGGCCGGGCCCCTACGGTGGCTCCGGGACCGACGAGGGGACGACGATGACCAGCGCCGCCGTACGGCCCGCCGTGCTCACCGAGACCGACGGTGACGTCTGGCGGGTCACCATCGACCGCCCCGAGACGGGCAACGCGATCGACCCGGAGCTGGCGGCGGAGCTCGCCGCCGCGCTCGACGCGCGCCCGGGGTCGGCCCGCACGGTGCTGCTGCTGGCCAACGGCCCCCGCTTCTGCGTCGGCGGCGACATCCGGCGGTTCGCCGCGGCCGGCGACCCCGGCGCCTTCGTCGGGGAGCTCGCACAGGCGTGGCACCGGGCGGTGCGCGCGGTGCTCTACTCGCCGGTGCCCGTCGTGGCCGGCATCCAGGGCGCCGTGGCCGGCGCCGCGGTCGGCCTCGTCGGTGCCTGCGACATCGTGCTGTGCGCCCGCTCGACCAAGATCCGGCCGGCGTACGGCGCGATCGGCCTCTCCCCCGACGGCGGCACCTCGTGGGCGCTCACCCGGGCCCTCGGCGCGCCGCGCACCCTCGACCTCTGCCTCACCAACGGCTCGCTGACCGCGGCCGAGGCGCACGCCGCCGGGCTCGTCGCCCGCCTGGTGGAGGACGACGAGGTGCACGACGCGGCGGTCGCGCTGGCGCACTCGGTGGCGGCCGGCCCGGTCCGCGCGATGGTGCGGACCCGTTCGCTCGTGCGGCAGGCGGCCGTCCGGACGCTCGAGCAGCAGCTGGACGAGGAGGCGCGCCTCATCGCCGAGTCCGCGGGCGACCCCGAGGGACGCGAGGGCGTGCGCGCCTTCGTCGAGCGACGCACCCCGGACTTCCGCGGCGCCTCCTGACCGTCAGCCGGCCGTCCGCCGCGCCCGGGCCGCCGCGGCGAGCTCCTCGAGCAGCGCCTCGGTCGTGGGCAGGTCGACGCACGCGTCGGTGACGCTCTTGCCGTACTCGAGCGCGCCGGGGTCGCGCTGGTCGAGGTCCTGCCGGCCGGCGACGAGGTTGCTCTCCAGCATCACGCCGCGGATGGCCGGCTCGCCGCCGGCGATCTGCTGCGCCAGGTCGCGCACGACGCCGGCCTGGCGCCGGTGGTCCTTCTGGCTGTTGCCGTGCGAGGCGTCGACGACGATCACCTCGGGCAGCCCCTTGCCCCGCAGCGCGGCGCGCGTGGCGGCGATGTGGCCGGCCGAGTGGTTGGGCCCGTTCTTGTCGCCGCGCAGGATCACGTGGGCGGTCTCGTTGCCCGTCGTCGACAGCTGGGCGGTCGTGCCGTGCCGGTCCACACCGAGGAACTCGTGCGGCGCCCGGGCCGACACGACGGCCTGGACGGCGACCTCGATGCTGCCCTCCGGCGAGTTCTTGAAGCCGACGACCGCCGAGAACCCCGACACCCGCTCGCGGGCGGTCTGGTCCGTGACGTTGCGGGCCCCCACGCCGTTGTAGGTCACCAGCCCGTTGACGTACTGCGGGGTGAGGGCGTTCAGCGGCTCGGCCGCCACCGGCACGCCCAGGGCGGTGATGCGGGCCATGAGCATCCGGGTCGCGACGAGGCCGACGCTGATCCGGTTGGACCCGTCGAGGTGGGGGTCGTAGGCGAAGCCCTTCCAGTCCACCTCGGTGCGCGGCTTCTCGGTGTAGGTGCGCATGAGGATCTCGAGGTCCTCGGCGTGCCGCTCGCGCATCCGGGCGAGGAAGCCGGCGTACTCCACCGCCGCGGCCGGGTCGTGGATCGAGCAGGGGCCGGCGATGACGGCCAGCCGGGGGTCCTCCCCGGTGACGATGCCGGTCATGGCCCGGCGCCCGGTCCGCGTGGTGGCGGCGGAGGCCGCGGTCAGCGGCACGACGGTGGCCACCGCCTCGGGGGTCACGACGACGCTGAGCCCGGCGATCCGGCTGTTCACCAGGTCGGAGACGTCGACCGGCTCGACCTCCGCCAGTCCGAGGCGGCGGCGGACCTCGGGCATCAGGCTCGCCTGCAACTGGTCGACCTGGTCGTTGACCCGCTGCTGCACGGCCAGCAGGTGCTCGGCGATGCGCGCCGCCTCCGGCAGCAGCCGGCCGGCCGGCACCGTGTCCGCCGCCGTGTCCGCCGCTGTGTCCGCCGCCGTGTCCGTCGCCGTCGTGCCCGCGGGCACCGTGTCGGTCGGCACCAGGCTCTCCTGCGTCATCCGTGTCTCCTCGTCTGTCGGCCCCGGAACGACTCAGGGCGCCCTCCGGGTGGGAGGACGCCCTGTGTGTCAGTGGGTGGAGCTGAGGGGATTCGAACCCCTGACCCCCTCGATGCGAACGAGGTGCGCTACCGGACTGCGCCACAGCCCCTGACGGGAGGCAAGACTACCGCTCGCCGCTCCCGGCACCGTCACGGGGTGGCGGTGCCGGGAGTGTCGCGATCAGCCGCCGGTCGCCCGGCGTCAGCCGTTGGCGACGCGGCGGGGCTGGTACTCGTCGATGTCGGCGAACCCGATGTCGTCGTCGTCCAGGCCGACGACGGCGCTGTTCTGCCAGCCGGCCGGCGCGCCGGTGCGGCCGCCGACCACCCGGCCCGGGCGCAGCGGGTGCACGGGGGCCAGGGGCAGGCTCGGGTGGCGCAGGCCGACGGTGTGGTGCACCGGCCCGGCCTCCTGCTCCACCTCGAGGTCCTCCAGGGACTCCTCGACCACGGCCGGCGCCGGGCGGACGACGCGGCGCGCGGCGAGCCGGGCGGCGCGGCGGGCGGCGGCCTGCTCACGACGGGCCGCGGCACGCAGCACCGCGAGGTAGGCCACCACCGCGACGTCGAACAGCGCCTGCAGCGCCCAGACCCACGGCGCGACGACGAGCGCACCCACCAGGGCGAGCAGCGCCAGCGCGACGAGGCCGGCCAGCGTGCGGCGACGCACGGCGTGCACGTCGACCCTCAGCTCGCCGGTCTCGAGCAGGGCACCGCGGTCGATGGCGACGCGCTCGGTGGACGCGTGCACCACCGGGTCGACGACCCGACGACGCTGCAGGGTCCGACCGGAGTCACTCGCCATCGGCCGACCCTGCTCGTCGCCCCGGGTGACCACCATCGGCACCAGAACGACGAACCAGAGGACGACCAGAGCGGCCAGCAGCACACCTGATCCCATGGAGAACACCACCCGTCACACGAGTAACTTGCCGCGGCAGATTAAGCAGGCCGCGGACGCAGACGCGGGAGGCGCGCGGTGTGTCGCCGGAGTGTTGTGTGACTGGAGTGCCGGGCGGGCGGCGTGTCGACACGGCGACCCGGCAGGACCGGCGGGTTCCGTGCTAGGCGACGACCAGTAGTACCCGCTCGGGGCACGCTTCAACCGCCGGCCCGCGCGATCCAGCGGCTCAGCACGCCGCCGGGGACGTCCTCGGCCAGGAGCGCGTAGCCGTGGTGGTCCCGCCAGTCCCCGTCGATGTCCAGGTAGCGCCGGAACAGGCCCTCGCGCCGGAACCCGAGCCGCTCCACCAGTCGCTGGCTGCGCTCGTTCTCCGGCCGGATGTCGGCCTGCAGCCGGTGCAGCCCGACCGGGCCGAAGGCGTGGTCGCACACCAGGGCCACCGCCAGCGAGGCCATGCCGCGGCCGGCCACGGCGCTGTCCAGCCAGTAGCCGACGTTGCCCGAGCGCAGGGCGCCGCGGACGACGTTGTCGATCGTGACCTGCCCGGCCAGCCGACCCTCGACGCGGACGGTGAACGGCAGCGTCAGGCCGATGCGCGCCCGCTGCAGCACCCGGCGGCGCACCGAGCGGAAGGCCGCAGGCGTGTGCCGCTGGGCCCACGGCTGGCCGGCCGTGGGCTCCCAGCGGGTCAGCCAGTCCTCGTTGGCCAGCCGCACCCGGCTCCACTCGGCGGCGTCGGAGCGGCGCAGCGGGTGCAGCTCGACCGGCCCCCACCCCAGCGTCGCCGGCCAGCCGGGCCGGAGGACGGGGTCGCTGAGCACGACGTCCTCAGCCCCCGAGCAGCAGCGGCATGACGGTGACCAGCCCGCCGGCCGCCACCTCGGTGACGTCCTCGTCCACCACGATCAGGCAGTTGGCGCGGGCCATGCGGGCCAGCATCGCCTCGTCGCCGTCGCCCAGCGGCTCGACCACGTACCCGCCGTCGGGGTGGCGCATGACCTGACCGTGCAGGTACTGCCGGTAGCCCAGGGGCGAGTAGACCGGCTGGGCCGCGATCGCCTGCACGGTGCGGCGGAACAGCTGGCGCTTGCCCAGCATCAGCCGGATCGCGGGGCGGACGAACACCTCGAAGGCCACCAGCGCCGCCACCGGCTCCCCGGGCACGATGATGACCGGCACCTGCTCCCGGCCGATCCGGCCGAAGGCCTGCACGGGCCCGGGGTACATCGTCACGGGACGGAACCGGACGTCGCCGAGCGCGCCCAGCGCCTCGCGGACCGCGTCGCCCTCGTCGGCGAAGGTGCCCGAGATCAGCACGAGGTCGCTGCGCAGGGTCTGGCTCTCCAGGACCTCCGACAGGCGGCGGGGGTCGGCCGGCACGATGCCCGACCGGTAGGCGTCGGCCCCGGCGTCGCGGGCGGCGGCGGCCAGCGCGTAGCTGTTGACGTCGACGGCCTGGCCCGGCGCCGGGTCGGTGGTGATGTCGACGAGCTCGCCCCCACCGGAGAGGATGCCGACCCGCGGCCGCGGCCGGACCAGCACCCGCTCGCGGCCGACGGCGGCCAGCAGGCTGATCTGCGCCGGACCGATCGGCGTCCCGACGGCGACCGCGGGGGTGCCCGAGGCGACGTCGTCCCCGGCGCGGCGGACGTACCCGCCCGGCCCCACCGGCGCCTGCACGGTCACGGTGACCACGCCCCGGTCGGTCCAGACGGCCGGGACGACGACGTCGGCGCCCCCGGGCAGCAGCGCGCCGGCGGCCACCTTCTGCGCCAGGCCCGGGCCGATGGAGGAGGGATCGGCCGACCCGGCCGTGCTCTCCCCCACCACGGACAGCTGGACCGGCGCCTCGGGCGTCGCCCGCGCCACGTCGTCGCTCCGGGCGGCGTAGCCGTCGAGCGCCGCCTGGTCGTAGGCGGGCAGCGCCCGCTTGCTGACGACCTCCTCGGCGCACAGCAGCCCCTGCGCGTCGAGCACGGCGAGCTCGATCGCGTCGGGCTGGGGCACCGCGGCGAGGATCTCGTCCAGGTGCTGCTCGACGGTGCGCGGCAGCGTGGGCTCGGGCGCCGCGGGCGGCGGCGGAACCGCCGTCGGGTCGATCTGCGCCGTGTGCTGCACCCCGCCCCGCGCGTCGGCACGCACGGCCCCCGACCGCAGGTCGAGCGCCGTGGTCTCCCGGTGCTGCCGCACGGTCGGCCCGGCGCTGTCGTCGTCCACACCCATCACGACCGTCGATGCTCCCCCCTGGGGGCCGCCGGTCAGGCCTGCGACGCGCCCTCGGGGGGCAGCTCGGCCACGAACTCGGTGAGCCAGGCGCGCAGCGGCGGGCCCAGGTCGTCGCGCTCGACGGCCAGCCGGACCACCGCCTTGAGGTAGTCCAGCTTGTCGCCGGTGTCGTAGCGGCGGCCGTCGAAGACGACGCCGTGCACCGGTTCGCCGCGCTCCACGAGGGTGGCCAGCGCGTCGGTCAGCTGGATCTCCCCGCCGCGGCCGGGGGCGGTCTCCCGCAGCACCGCGAAGACCTCCGGGGCCAGCACGTAGCGGCCGATGATGGCCAGGCTGCTCGGCGCCTCCTCGACGGGCGGCTTCTCGACCAGGCCGGTGATCGTCACGACGCCCTCCTGGGCGTCCTCCCGGATCGCGACCGCGCCGTACTTGTCGATGTTCTCCCGGCCGACGTCCAGCAGGGCGACGACGCAGCCGCCGTGCTCGGCCTGCACCGCGAGCATCTCCTCGAGCAGGTGGTCGCGGGCGTCGATCAGGTCGTCGCCCAGCAGGACGGCGAACGGCTCGTCGCCGACGAACGCCGCGGCCTGCAGGACGGCGTGCCCGAGACCGCGGGCCTCCCCCTGGCGGACGAAGTGCACCTGGGCGACGTCGGTGGACGCGTGGACGGCCTCCAGCCGGCCCGCGTCGCCCTTCTCCTCCAGCTTGGCCTCGAGCTCCGGCACCCGGTCGAAGAAGTCCTCGATCGCCGCCTTGTTGCGGCCGGTGACCATCAGCACCTCGGCCAGCCCCGCGCGGGCGGCCTCCTCGACGATGTACTGCAGGGCCGGCCGGTCCACGACGGGCAGCAGCTCCTTGGGCACGGCCTTGGTCGCGGGCAGGAAGCGGGTGCCCATCCCGGCGACGGGGATGACGGCCTTGCGCGCGGCACGGGGGCTCGGGCTGGACATGGCCGGGAGCGTAGCCAGCTAGCCTGCGCCGGTGACTCCCCCCGACCAGGTCGGTGCGGCCAAGGCCGACCTGCGGGCACGGCTGTGGGACCGGCGCCGGGCGCGGCCCCTGCCCGAGCGCGCGACCGCGGCGGCGGCGGTCACCTCCGCGTTGCTCCGCGGTCTCTCCGGCGTCCGGGCCGTGGCGGCCTTCTGTCCCGACGAGTTCGAGCCGGGCCACGGGCGGCTCCCCGCGGCCTTCACCCAGCTGGGCACCCGCGTGCTGCTGCCGGTGGTCGCCGACGGCGACCCGGAGCTGCGCTGGGCGGTCGACACCGGGCGGCTGGCGCCGGGCCGGTACGGGCTGATGGAGCCGCTGGGCCCCCGGCTGGGGCCGACCGCGATCGGGACGGCGGAGGCGGTCGTCGTGCCCGCGGTCGCGGTGGACCGCTCGGGGGTGCGGCTGGGCCGCGGGGGCGGCTTCTACGACCGGGCCCTGGTGCACGCCCGCCCGGGCGCGCTCCTGGTCGCCGTCGTGTTCGACGAGGAGTTCGTCGACGAGCTGCCCGCCGAGCCGCACGACCGGCGGGTCGGCGTCGTGGTGACCCCCTCCGGCGGCTGGCAGGCGCTACCCGCCGGTTCCTGAGACCGTGGCCCCAGCCCATCCCGGCGCCTGGGGAGTGCCCGTGTCACCCGAGATCGTCTCGATCCTGGCCCTCGTCGCGATCTTCGCGATCGCGACCGTCCTGCCGATCAACATGGGGGCGCTCGCGTTCGTCGCCGCGTTCCTGGTGGGGACGCTGTCGGTCGGGATGACCACCGACGAGATCCTCGGCGGCTTCCCCGCCGAGCTCGTGGTGACCCTGATCGGGGTCACCTACCTGTTCGCGATCGCGCAGAACAACGGCACGGTCGACCTGATGGTCCGGGGCGCGGTCCGGATGGTCGGCGGCCGCGTCGCGGCGATCCCGTGGGTCATGTTCGCGGTCACCGCCCTGCTCACCGCGATCGGTGCGCTCTCCCCGGCGGCGGTGGCGATCATCGCCCCGATCGCGCTGGGGTTCGCCGCGCGGTACGGGATCAACCCGCTCCTGATGGGCATGATGGTCGTGCACGGCGCGCAGGGCGGCGGGTTCTCCCCGATCAGCGTCTACGGCGTCACCGTGAACACGATCGTCGAGGACGAGGGGCTGCCCAGCAGCCCGATCACGGTCTTCCTGGCCAGCCTGTTCTTCAACCTCGCCATCGCGGTGGTGCTCTTCGTGCTCTTCGGCGGGCGCTCCCTGCTCAGCCGCCGGGTGGACGCGCACGCCGCGGTACCGGCCGAGCACGCGCACGGCGCGGAGGTGCGCGGGCACGGGGCCGGCACCGGTCCCGCCGTCGGGGGCGAGGGGGACGACGACGTCCTGCCGCACACCCCGCGCGTGACGCTCGAGCAGGTGCTCACGCTGGTCGGCCTGGCCACCGTCGCCGTCCTCGCGCTGGTCTTCGACCTCGACATCGGCCTGGTGTCGATCACGGTCGCCGTCGTGCTGGCGACGCTGTCGGCCCAGCAGCACAAGGGGGCGGTCACCCAGATCAGCTGGTCCACGGTGCTGCTCATCGCCGGGGTGCTCACGTTCGTGTTCGTGCTGCAGGAGGCCGGCACGATCGACTACGTCGGCGAGGCGGTCACGGGGCTGGGCGTCCCGCTGGTCGTGGCGCTGCTCCTGGCCTACATCGGTGGGGTGGTGTCGGCCTTCGCGAGCTCGACAGCGATCATCGGTGTCGCCATCTCCCTCGCCGTCCCGTTCCTGCTCGCCGGGGACATCGGAGCGGTGGGGGTGGTGGTGGCGCTGTCCGTCGCCTCGACCATCGTCGACGTCAGCCCCTTCTCGACCAACGGCGCGCTGGTGCTGGCCAACGCGCAGGACGTCGACCGTGACCGCTTCTACAAGCAGCTGCTGGCCTACAGCGGCGTCGTCGTCACCGTCGGGCCACTGCTGGCCTGGCTGGTGTTCGTCGTGCCGGGCTGGCTCTAGACCGATCGGAGACCGCCCGTGCCCGGACCGCACAACGGGCCCCTCGAGGGCGTCCTCGTCGTGGACCTGACCCGCGCCCTCGCCGGCCCGCACGCCGGGATGATGCTCGGCGACCTCGGCGCCCGCGTGATCAAGGTGGAGAACCCCGGAACCGGGGACGACACCCGCGGCTGGGGGCCGCCGTTCGTGCAGCCCGACCCTGCCCGGGGCGGCGGGGCGGGTGGCGACGCGGACCGGGAGTCCACCTACTTCCTGTCGGCCAACCGCAACAAGGAGTCGATCACCCTCGACCTCAAGGACCCCGGCGACAAGGCGCTGCTGCGCGAGCTGATCCGCCGCGCCGACGTCCTGCTGGAGAACTTCCGCCCCGGCACGCTGGCCCGGCTGGGCTTCGGCACCGACGTGCTGGCCGAGCTCAACCCGCGGCTGGTGACGCTGGCGATCAGCGGCTTCGGCCACGACGGGCCCGAGGGCGGTCGCGCCGGGTACGACCAGATCGCCCAGGGCGAGGCCGGGCTGATGTCGCTGACCGGCTCGGGCCCCGACGACCCGCAGCGGGTGGGCGTCCCGATCGGCGACCTGCTGGCCGGCATCTACGGCGCCTACGGGGTGCTCGCCGCGCTGCTGGACCGCGAGCGGACCGGCCGCGGCCAGGTGGTGCGCACGTCGCTGCTCGCGGCGATCGTCGGCGTGCACGCCTTCCAGGGGACGGCGTGGACGGTGGGCGGCCAGGTGAACCGCGCGCAGGGCAACCACCACCCCTCGATCGCGCCGTACGGGCTGTTCCGCTGCGCCGGCGGGAGCGTGCAGCTCTCCTGCGGCTCGGAGTCGCTGTGGCGGCGGCTGTGCGCCGAGTTCGGGCTGGACGCCGAGGCGCCGGGCCTGGCCACCAACGGCGACCGGGTGGGCAACCGCGAGCGGGTCATCGCGCTGCTGGAGGAGACCTTCGCCGGCATCGACGCCCCGACGCTGCTCGCCCGGCTGGACGCGGCCGGCATCCCGGCGGGCAAGGTGCGCACGCTCGACGAGGTCTACGGCTGGGACCAGACGCTCTCCCAGGGGCTGCTGGTCGACGTCGACCACGCCACGCTCGGTCCCCTGCAGCTCCCCGGCCCACCGCTGCGCTTCTTCACCCCCGGCGCGGACGGCGAGACCGAGACCACCCGCCGCGACCACGCCGCTCCCCCGGTGCTCGGCGCGTCAGACTCGCAGCTCCGCGCCTGGCTGACCGAGGGGAACACATGAGTGGCACCGACGCCCGCACGCTCCGCGACCGGGTCCTGGACCCGGGGTCGTGGGTGTCGTGGGACGCGCCGATCCCGGTCCGCGACGTCGACCCCGAGTACGCCGACGAGCTGGTCCGGGCCGCGGAGAGGAGCCGCCAGGACGAGTCGATCATCACCGGCGAGGGGCTGCTGCGCGGCCGCCGCGTCGCCGTCGTCGCCGGGGAGTTCGGCTTCCTCGCCGGCTCGATCGGTGTCGCCGCAGCCGAGCGGCTGATCGCCGCGGTGGAGCGCGCCACGGAGGAGGGGCTGCCCCTGCTGGCCGCTCCTGTCTCCGGGGGTACACGGATGCAGGAGGGCACGGTCGCCTTCCTGCAGATGATCGGCATCACCGCCGCGATCGCCCGGCACAAGGAGGCCGGGCTGCCCTACCTGGTCTACCTCCGGCACCCCACCTTCGGCGGCGTGCTCGCCTCGTGGGGGTCGCTGGGCCACGTGACGATCGCCGAGCCCGGTGCCTCGATCGGCTTCCTCGGCCCGCGGGTCTACCAGGCGCTCTACGGCGAGCCGTTCCCCGAGGGGGTGCAGACCGCCGAGCACCTGTCGGAGATGGGGCTCATCGACGCCGTCGTCCCGCACGAGCAGATCGCCGACGTCGCCGACCGGGCGCTGCGGGTGCTCGCCGCCCGCCGGACCTGGCACCAGGACGTCGCCGGCGCCGAGCGCCCGACGCCCGAGGACGGCACCGACGCCGACGACCCCGAGGACGGGCGGACGGCCTGGGACTCGGTGACCGCCAGCCGTCGTGAGGACCGGCCCGGCGTCCGGCGGCTGCTGCGGACCGCGGCCACCGACGTCGTCGGCCTGTCGGGCACCGGCGCCGGGGAGAAGGACCCCGGCCTGCTGCTGGCGCTGGCCCGCTTCGGCGGGGCGCCCTGCGTGGTGCTCGGCCAGGACCGGCGCGGGCAGTCGCTGTCGGCGCCCCTGGGCCCGGCGGCGCTGCGGGAGGCCCGGCGGGGCATGCGGCTGGCCGCGGAGCTGCGGCTGCCGCTGGTCACGCTCATCGACACCCCGGGTGCGGCGCTGTCGCAGGAGGCCGAGGAGGGCGGGCTGGCCGCCGAGATCGCCCGGTGCCTGCAGGACCTCGTGATGCTGAAGGCGCCGACGATCGCCGTGCTGCTCGGGCAGGGCACCGGCGGCGGGGCGCTGGCCCTGGTGCCGGCCGACCGCGTGCTCTCGGCGGCCAACGGCTGGCTGGGCCCGCTGCCGCCCGAGGGGGCCAGCGTGATCGTGCACCGCACCGTCGACCGGGCCGACGAGATGGCGGCCCACCAGGGCGTGCGGGCGACCGACCTCTGGCGGGCCGGCATCGTCGACCGCGTGGTGCCCGAGCGGCCCGACGCCGCCGACGAGCCGCAGGAGTTCTGCCTGCGGCTGGGCCGGGTGCTCGGCGAGGAGCTGGCCGGCCTGCTGGGCCGGGACGACAACGAGCGCTTCCGCAGCCGCCTGCACCGGTACCGCCACCTCGGCCGCTAGCGGCTGCGCCGGGATCAGGTGACCTGATCCCGCAGCGTCCTCCCGCACCGCAGACGGTGCGGGAGGACGCGCTGCGGTGAGGGCGTCAGTTCCTGCGCGCACCGGAGTCCAACCTCCGGCACCTGCCCTGCCCGAGAGGACGACCCCGTGCGCGATCCCGCCGTCGACCGGCTGCTCGCCGCTCTCCCCACCCGATGGTCGCGGCGGTGGGGCGCCTGCGCGCCGCCGTCCTGGACTCCGACGGCGGGCTCACCGAGGTCGTGAAGTGGAACGCGCCCAGCTTCCGCTTCGCCGGGGAGGACCGGTCACCTTCACCCTGTCGAGGCCCGACCGGGTCCTGCTGGTCCTCCACCGCGGCGCCCGCCGCCGGTCGGACGCGGACACGTTCTCCTTCGACGACCCGGCCGGCCTGCTCGCGTGGCCGTCGCCGGACCGCGGCGTCCTCACCTTCCGCGAGGAGGCCGCGATGGACGCGGCCACCCCCGCCGTGCTCGACCTCGTCGCGCGCCGGGTCCGGGCCTAGCGCTCCGGGCCGGCGTCGGCGCCGTGCTCGACCCGCAGGCTGTGGTCGGGGTCGAGGCGCTCCAGCACCCGCTCGAGCGCCTCGGCCAGCACCCGCGTCTGCTCCGCCGACATCGGGTCGAAGAGGGCCTGGCGGACCGCCTCGACGTGACCGGGAGCCACCTGCCGGACGACGTCCCACCCCGCGTCGGTGAGGACGGCGAGGTTGCCGCGGCCGTCCTCGGTCGCCCGCTCGCGCCGCACCCAGCCGCGCTCCTCCAGGCGGCCGACGGTGTGCGACAGCCGGCTCTGCGTCTGGTTCGCGCGGCGGGCCAGGTCGCTCATCCGCCGGGCCGGCCCGGCGCCTCGGAGAGCATCGCCAGCACGACGTACGCCGCGTGGCTGAGGGCGGCGTCGCGCTGCAGCTGGGCGTCGAGGACCCGCGGCACCAGCTCGCTCACGCTGAGCCAGGCACGCCAGGCGCGTTGCTGCTCGTCGTCCAGCCACCGGGTCGCCACCCGCCGACCGTACGGCCGAGCCCTCGGAACGGTTCCGTGGACGCGGCCCGTGCGCCCTCGGGGAGCTCGGTGTCGACGAGGTCGTGGCCGGCACGAGACTGCGCGGTCAGCGGTCAGCGGTCAGGGACGAGCCTCCAGCACCAGGTTGAAGGGCGTCTCGGTGGCCCGCCGGACCCGACCGAAGCCGGCGTCCCGGAGCAGCTCGGTGAGCCGGGCCTCCCCGGCCTGAGCGCCCAGCGCCGTCCGAGGCTCCTCGGTCTTCGAGTGCGCCACGCAGACCACCGTGGACGCGCCGTAGTAGAGCCGGCCGACCGGGTTGAGGTTGTCCTCCAGCCGGTCACCGGCGTACGGCTCGACCAGGAGGAACGTGCCGTCGTCGGTCAGCGTCTCGTGGATGTGCCGCGCCGCGCCGAGGGGGTCGGGCATGTCGTGGAGCGCGTCGAAGACCGCCACCAGGTCGTAGCCCTCACCCGGGAAGTCCGCCGCGCTCGCCACCTCGAAGGCCACGCGGTCGGCGAGTCCGGCGTCCACGGCCCGCTTGCGGGCCTGGTCGATCGACGCCTCGTGGTAGTCGAAGCCCGTGATGCGGGACGCGGGATAGGACGAGGCCAGCAGCAGCGTCGAGGAGCCGTGACCGCAGCCGACGTCGGCGACGCGGGCTCCCGCGCGCAGCTTGTCCTCCACGCCCGTCAGGGCGGGGATCCAGGACGAGACGAGGTGGGCGACGTAGCCAGGGCGGAAGAACCGCTCGGTCCCCTCGAACATCACGGGGTCGTGAGCGTGCCAGGGGAAGCCCTCGCCGGCACGGACGGCCTCGATGATCTTGTCCATGTTCTTGGCCGTGGCGAGAGGGATCAGGAAAGCGGCGGCGCCGTGCATGCCGTCCGGGTCGGCGAGCAGGAACGCCTGCTCCTCGGTGAGCGAGAAGCGACCGCTCGCCGCGTCGTACGTGACATAGCCCCCTGCGGCCTGCGCCGCCAGCCACTCGCGCACGTACCGCTCGTCGACGCCCGCTTCCCCGGCGACCTCGGCAGCGTCCGCAGGCATCACCTGGAGCAGCGCCCGGTAGAGCCCCAGGCGGTCGCCGAGGACCGCACCCAGGGCCTGGAAGCCCGCGCCGACGTCGACGACGAACCGCCCGAGCAGGTCGTTGAGCTTGGCCTCGTCCACGGTCATCGCAGGCCTCCCGGTGGAGTGTCCCCCCGCGCCGGACACTGTCCCGTCGGACAGCGGACGCCACCAGAGACGCAAGTCCCCCCGCGCGTCGCTCGGGACGGGGCGTTCGCTCGTGGTGACGCGCCCACGGGGACATCCGCGCTCCGCGTGATGGACGGACGGCGGGCGAGGGCGCATCATTGGCAGTCGCCGGGCGAGAGTGCCAACCCCGGCTGCCCGACCTCCGCCCGACCAGGAGCATCCCGCCGTGCCGACCTACCAGTACGCCTGCACCAACCCCGAAGGCAAGCACGAGTTCGAGGTCGTGCAGTCCTTCTCCGACGCGCCCGTGAGCGAGTGCCCCGAGTGCGGCGCCCCGGTGCGCAAGGTCTACGGCTCGGTCGGCGTCGTGTTCAAGGGCTCGGGCTTCTACCGCACCGACAGCCGGAAGAGCTCGACGGCCGGCGAGCCCGCGTCCTCGACCTCCACCGGCTCCGGCTCGTCGTCGTCCGACGGTGGCGGCAGCGCGAAGAAGGAGTCCTCGACCAGCACCTCGTCGTCCTCTCCCTCCGGGAGCGGGACCTCGAGCGGCGGCACCAAGGCGGCCAGCGCCGGCTGACCGGTGGACGGCGGGTCCGCCGTCCACACCCCGCACGCCCGTCCACAACTCCGCGGCCGGCTCCCTCCCCGGGCGCCGGCCGCGCACCGTGTCCGGCATGGTCCGACTGCGCCGCCCTCGTTCACTCGTCCACCTCGCGCGGCAGTGCCTGGCCGGGCTGCTGGCGGCCGGGGCGCTCGTGCTCGCCCTGCGGCCGGGGCCGGCCGCACCGGCGGCCGGCCCCGCTCCGGCCGTGCCGGTGGTCACCGCCGCGGCGGACCTCCCGGCCGGCACGCTGCTCACCGCCGCCGACCTCGCCGTCAGCCGGCTGCCGTCGGCACCCGGCGGCACGGTGGGCGATCCGGACGAACTGGTGGGGCGCGCGCTGGCCGGCGCGGTCCGCGCCGGGGAGCCGGTGACCGACGTCCGGCTGGTGGGCTCGGGCCTAACCTCGCTGCTGCCGCCGGGGACGGTCGCCGCTCCCGTCCGGACGGCCGACGCCGCGGTGAGCGCGCTGCCGCGGACCGGGGACCACGTCGACGTGCTGGCCACGACCGACGGCGACCCCCGCGCCCGCGTCGTCGCCGCCCGCGCCCTGGTGCTGCGGGCGGCGCCACCGGCCGACGACCCGGCTGCCGGGCTGCTGCTGCTCGCCGTCGACGCGGCGACCGCCGCCGACCTGGCCGCCGCCGCGACCACCGCGACGCTGACCCTCAGCCTGCCCCCGCCGTGACACACCGTGCGCGCCTGGACACCGTGTGCGGGGCCGTGGCTGGATGGGCGCCATGATCAAGGGCTTCAAGGACTTCCTGCTGCGCGGCAACGTCGTCGAGCTCGCGGTGGCCGTCGTCATCGGCGCCGCCTTCACCGCGCTCGTCAGCCAGTTCACCGCCTCGTTCCTGGAGCCGCTGATCGGCGTCTTCGGCGGCGGTGGCCTCGACGGCGGCACGTTCACGGTGAGCGACCAGGTCTTCGACTGGGCCGCGTTCGTCAACGCGGTGATCACCTTCATGATCACCGCGGCGGTCGTCTACCTCCTGGTGGTGATGCCGCTGAAGAACATCGTGGAGCGTCGCAAGCGGGGCGAGGAGGCCGGGCCGACCGAGCCCACCCAGATCGAGCTGCTGGTGGAGATCCGCGACCTGCTGCGCGCCCAGCAGGGCGCCGGCCCCGGCTCCGACCCCTCCGGCCCCGGCACCACGAGCCTGCCCGGCCAGCTGTGAGGGATCAGTCGCTGCCCCAGTGCGGGGGGCGGTCCTCCAGGTAGCGGCGGTCGTCGTCGTCCGGGTTGCGGGGCCGCTCCCCCCAGCCGACGTCCCGGTCGTCGGGCGCCCGGTCGGCGACCGCGGCGGGCCGCGGCCGGGGGTCGTCCGGTACCGGCTGACCGAGGTCCTCGAGCACCTCGGCCCCCGGCAGGCCGGCCAGCACGGTCCCGGGGACGGCGAGCTTGCTGCCGCGGGTCCCGGACCCGACGACGACGAGGTCGGCGGCGGCGACCGCGGCGTCGACCAGCAGCGGCCAGCCCTCCGGCAGGCCCACGGGCGTGATGCCGCCGTACGCCATGCCGCTCTCGGCCACGGCGACGTCCTGCGGGGCGAACGACGCCTTGCGGGCGCCGAGATGGCGCCGGACGAGCCCGTTCACGTCCGCGCGCGTGTCGGCGGGCACCAGGCAGGCGGCCAGCGTGGTCTGGCCGGCCCGGCGGGCGGCGACGACCACGCAGTTGGCCGACGCCACGAGCGGGACCTCGTAAGCCTCGGTGAAGGCGGCCGTGTCGGCCAGGTCCTCGTCGATGGCGGCGACCCAGGCCCGGCCCCCGAGCGCGGGCAGGGCGGCGGCCACCGGTGCACCGAGCAGGTCGGGGTGCTCGGCGGCGGGCAGCCACGTGAGGGAACCCAGGCGGGGGGCGGAGGCGGCGTCGGACACGGCTCCGATCCTCCGACACGCCCCGCGTCCCCCGCTCCCCCGGGGCGACCCGGCGACCTCGCCCAGGGCAACGCTGGCGGGGTCACACGGGGCGATGCGGCGGGGTCACCCGGGGCGACGCGCGGCATCGCCCGACGGCCGGATCGGTGCGCTTCCTGGCCGGATCCCCGCTGGGCCGGCGGGCCGCGCCGACGCCAGGATGGAGGCCATGATCGGCCAGCTGCACTCCGTCGTCCTCGACGCGCCCGACGCGCACGCCCTCGCCACCTTCTACGCCGAGCTGCTCGGGATGGAGGTCAGCAAGGGCAGCCCGGGCGACGACTGGGTGGTGGTGACCGGCCAGGGCCACCGGCTCGCGTTCCAGCAGGCCCCGGACCTCCAGCCGCCGGACTGGCCGGACCCCGACCGCCCGCAGCAGTTCCACCTCGACGTGTACGTGACCGACGTCGACGAGGCCGAGCCGAAGGTGCTCGCGCTCGGGGCCCGGAAGCTGCCCGGCGGCGGCGGGGACTTCCGCGTCTACGCCGACCCCGTCGGCCACCCGTTCTGCCTGGTGTGGGACGCCGCGTGACCGCGGACCTGCCGTCCGTCGACCTGACCTCGGCCAGCCCGTTCGTCGCGACCACCGCGTTCGACGTCACGGAGGCCACCGGCACGCGGGTGGCGGGCACGGTGGAGACCGGCCCGCAGCAGCACACGCCCTGGGGAGTGGTGCACGGCGGCCTCTACTGCACGGTGATCGAGTCGGCGGCCAGCATCGGCGCGAGCGCGGCGGTGGCCGACCGCGGCCAGTTCGCCGTCGGGGTCAACAACAACACCGACTTCGTGCGGCCCATGACCGCCGGGCGGCTCGACGTCGTCGCCGAGCCGATCCAGCAGGGCCGGACGCTCCAGCTGTGGCAGGTCGTGCTGACCCGCGCCGAGGACGGCAAGCTCGTCGCCCGGGGCCAGGTGCGGCTGCAGAACGTCCCGCTGCCGCAGGGGTGAGCGCGCCGGCCGCGGTCGCCGCCGCGCGGGCCGTCGCCGCCGAGGCCGGCGTGCACTGCACCGACCCGCGGCTGCTCTCCGACGGCGTCAACGTCGTCGTCCACCTGGCGCCGGCGCCGGTCGTCGCACGGGTCGCCACGCTGACGACGGAGCTGCGGCCCGACGCCACGGTCCCGTTCGGCCGGGAGGTGGCGCTGGCCGGGGCACTGGCCGCGGCAGGGGCCGCCGTCGTCCCGCCGAGCACGCTCGTGCCGCCGGGACCGCACGTGCGCGGCGGGCTGGCCGTCTCGTTCTGGGAGCACGCCGACGTGCGACCGGAGCGCCCCTGTCCGGCGGAGGTCGCCCGCGCGCTCACCGAGCTGAACGAGCACCTGTCGCACGTCGCCCCGAGCGGGGAACCGCTGGACCGGCCGCTGCAGGATCTGGCCGCCTTCGCCGACGCCGGGGGTCGCTGGGGAGCGTCGGGGGAACAGCTCGCCCGGCTGCACGAGCGACTGGGGGCGCTGCGGCCGCGGCTGGCCGGTGAGGGGCGCACGCTGCACGGTGACGCCCATCCGGGCAACCTCCTGGCCACCCGCACCGGCTGGCTCTGGACCGACCTGGAGGACACCTGCCCCGGCCCGCCGGAGTGGGACCTCGCCTGCCTGCGCCTGACGAGCAGGCTCGACGGCCGGGCGGCGCTCGACGCGATGCGCGGTGCGCCGTCGGACGCCGAGCTCGCCCCGTGGCTGGAGCTGCGCCGCATGCACGCGGCGGTGTGGACGGCGGTCCTCGCCACCCACCGGCCGACCCACCGGGCGGCCGCGGCGGAGCGGATGGCCGCGGAGTTCGGCTGAGCGGCTGCGCCTGCGGAACGTTTCGGTCTCGGGGGACGTACTGACGGCATGAGGCCGGTCCGCCGAGGCGCCGTCGTGGTGGTGTGCGGTCTGATCCTCGGGGGCTGCGCGTCCGCCGAGGACCAGCGAACGGCGAGCCCGGACCTGCCGGCGGTGTCTCTCGGCGACGCCACCTATGACTCCCCGGCGACGGCCTCCGAGCTGATCCGCGAGTCGTACGTGATCGCCCGGGGCCGCTTCGTCGGCGGCCCCGTCGTCGTCCAGGCGGCCCCCGAGGGCGAGGAGTTGGCCTCGGAGCTCGTGGTGTGGGAGTTCGTCCCGGACGAGGTGTACCGCGACGTGCGGGTGGACGACGCCCCGGCGAGGGTCGCTGAAGAGCGACGGGGCTCGATCTCCGTGGCGGCCAGGGCGATCGTCGTCGGGGACATGCGTGGCGACCAGTCGGTCGAGGAGTTCGTCCGCAGCTTCCCCAGCGCGGCCACGCTCAACAGCTTCCCGGTCGATCGCCCGGTCTACGTCTTCCTGTCCCCGGGAGGGCTGCCCCGCGACTCGGTCGATCGCGACCCCGACCTGGCCCACGTCATGACGCTGGCCGGGACGGCGCAGTGCTACCTCGTCGACGACCTCTCCCGGCCCTGCGGCTACATCGCCGACATCCCCGGAGGAGAACCAGGGGCGGTGCTCGAAGAGGGCAACTTCGTGCCCAGCGGCCTCACCGTGGACGTGATCGAGGGATCGGCCTCCGTACGCGAGGTCACCTCGGCTGCGCCCTTCGAGGAGGTCGACGCCCTGATCGACGCCGAGAGGTTCGTGGCGCTCCCCGCGGAGGGCGGCGAGGGCTGAGCGGTCAGGCGCCCGGCACGTGCGCCGGGTCGAGGACGACGGAGAACAGCGCGCGCGGGTCCTGCAGGGTGGCGGGCGGGCGGGCGGCCGAGCGCGGGACGACGCGGTCCCACCGGGCCGGACGCCGGTGCGGCAGCAGCTCCCGGCCCTCGAACGCGTAGTCCCCGACGACCTCCCCCAGCAGCAGGCCGGCGCCCCGCTCGATCGGCAGCGCGACCGGATCGCCGGGCCGGAGCTCGTCGAGGAAGGCCGTCAGCTGACGCAGGTCCTTGGCCGGGCGCCGTCCGGACAGCTCCTTGGCCAGTGCCCGCAGCTCCACGGGCGTGAGACCGGTCGCGTCGACGTCGATGCCCGACTGGGTGCCCAGCCCGACGACCCCGGCGGCCAGGCAGGCGCCCAGCTCGTTGTGGTTGCGGGGGCGCACCACCCACACCCGCGTCCCCTCCGGCTCGGGCGCGGGCGGCAGGTCGTCGGGCTCGGGCCACAGGTAGGGCAGGTCGTCGGGCTCGGACCCGAACCTCTCGGCGAACAGCGGCCGGTAGAAGTCCGGGTCCTTGGCCAGCAGGTTCGACCGGTGCGACAGGTGCAGCGCCGGGTCCCCCAGCCACGTGGGCAGCAGCCCGGCGGCGGCGAGCTCCCCCTGCGAGGCGTCGACGACCTCGGGCGCGAACTCGCCGATCAGCGTGTACGTGCTGTCGGCGAAGCCGCGTTCCCGCCAGACCCGCACCGAGGCCAGGCCGTAGGCGACCAGCGCCGGCGTCCGGCCCCGCCACATCCGCACCACCGGGTGGGAGACCCAGCCGTAGTCGGGCAGCTCGAGAGCGCGCAGCACCTGGAGCGTCTCCACGCGCTGCTTGCCCAGCCGTGGCGAGTCCAGCAGCCGCGCGCTCTCGACGAAGTCGGCCACCGGCAGGAAGGTCTGCATCGCCGTCGATCCTCGCCGAGGGAGGGCACGCGCGCCTGGTCAGGCGTCCGGTCGGTCCGGGGCGTCGAGCTCGTGCAGCGCCGCCTCCCAGCGAGCCCGGCGGGCGTCGTCGTCCTGGTCCCACCAGGCGGGGCCCCGCTCCCCCAGGCCGGTCTTCGCCAGCTGGACGCGGGCCCGGGCGGCGGCCACGGCGGCCGCGTCGTCGGCCCGCCCGGCGGCGCGCACCCCGGACCGGCCGACGCCGAGGTGGTGCAGCAGCCGTGCCCGGACGTCGTCGGGCAGCGTGGGATCGGCGGCCCGCCAGCGGCGACCGTCGACGACGATCCACCGGCCGTCGTCCGTGCGGCCGACCTCGCGCGTCACGTCAGGCGGGAGACCAGCTCGGGCAGCACCGTGCCGAGCGGGGCGTCCACCTTCACGTCGACCTTCGCGTCGCCGCGGGTCGGCCCCAGGTTGACCGCGCCGACCGGGATGCCGAGCTCGGCCGCGCGCAGCACGAACCGGTAGCCGCTCATCACGGTCAGCGAGGAGCCGAGGACCAGCAGGCTCCCGGACTCCTCGAGCAGCCGGAAGCAGCCGTCGACCCGGTCGCGCGGCACCGTCTCGCCGAAGAAGACGACGTCGGGCTTGAGCGGCCCGCCGCCGCAGGCCAGGCAGTCCACCATGACGAACCCGTCGAGCACCTCGTCGGGCAGCTCGGCGTCGCCGTCGGGGTTGACCTCGTCGACGCGCGGCCCGAAGTCCGGGTTGGCGGCGCGCAGCCGCTCGTCGAGCCCGACGCGGGAGGCGACGTCGCCGCACTGCAGGCAGACCGTGCGGTCCAGCCCGCCGTGCAGCTCGACCACGTCCCGGGCGCCGGCGGCCTGGTGCAGGCCGTCGACGTTCTGCGTGATGACGCCGCTGAGCAGGCCGGCGGCCTGGAGGCCGGCGACGGCCCGGTGCCCGGCGTTCGGGCGGGCCGAGTGCATCTGGCGCCAGCCGACGAAGCTGCGCGCCCAGTAGCGGTGCCGGCCGCGGGGGTCGCGGCGGAAGGCCTGCCAGGTCATCGGGGTGTGCCGGCGCAGGGACCCGCTGGCCCCGCGGTAGTCCGGGATGCCGGAGTCGGTGGACAGCCCGGCGCCGGAGAGCACGAGCGCGTCGCCGTCGCCCACCAGGTCGGCCAGCTCCGCGAGCCCGGGGACGGTGGCGGGGTCGTCGACGGCGGGCGGTGCGGAGGTCACCGGCCCATGGTCCCCCGCGATCCGGTCGCGCGCCGCCGATCGGGCGCTACGCCGTCCCCTCCTCGGCGTTGAGGTATCCGCAGCGGAACCGGGCACCGGCCATCGCCTCGGTGAACCGCGGCTCCCACGCCGGCTCGTCGGCCGGGAACTCGGCGAACACCCGCTCCTCCAGCACGACGGGCAGTCCGTCCAGGCCCGTGAACGACCTGCGCAGCAGCACCCGCGTCCGCCCGTCCAGCTCGTCGTGCGCCGGCGCCCAGCGGGCCGCAGCGACGGCCTCGGCCATCCGCGCGCGGTCTCGCCGGGGCAGAGCGGGCCGCTCGGGCACCGCCAGCGACCACAGGCGCCGCTCGGGCCAGGTGACCCACACGATGACGAGGGCGAGCACGACCACCAGAGCGACGGCCGCCAGCACCCCGGGCATGTGCCGACGGTAGTGCGCGCACCGCCCCGGGGAGCCGGCACCGGGGCTGCGCTGCGGCGCCGCGGTGCGGCTGTGGGATCGTGACGCCCGCGCCCCCGTAGCTCAGGGGATAGAGCATCGGTTTCCTAAACCGTGTGTCGCAGGTTCGAATCCTGCCGGGGGCACCTGCAAAGTCGCTGGTCAGCGACTTGCCGCGTGATCTGCCAAGGTCGTGACGGTGCTCTGGGGGCACAAGGGGGGCACAGTGCTCCGCTCACGGGCCTCGCTGAGCCGGTCAGCGACCGCGTCCAGCTCGTCCGAGAACAGACCCGCGTACCCATCCAGGGTCATGGCGGCGCTGGCGTGACCCAGCATCGACTGGACGGCCTTCACGTTCGCTCCTGAGGCGATCGCCAGGCTGGCGGCCGTGTGGCGCAGCTCGTGCGGGACGAGGCCGGCCAGCCCCACCAAGGCGGCCGCCCGGTCGAACCGGGCACGACGGAAGTTCCCAACCCGCAGGACGTCGCCCTTCGGCGAGGTGAACAGGAGACTGTCGGGCGACTTGCCCGCCATCAACGCGGCGATGTCGGCCCGCAGGAACCCAGGTACGGCGACCCACCGGTCGGCATGCGTCTTCGGGGAGCCGAAAACCGCCTTGCCGTCAACCTCGGTCATCGCTTCCTCGATGTGGATGCGGCGCACGCCAGGCGCGACCCGGCGGACGCGGATGGCGGCCAGCTCGCCCCAGCGGATACCGGTGTAGGCGAGCATCAGGACGATGACCCCGTCTTTCCCGCAGGCGTCGGCCAGGCGGCTGACGTCCTCGTGGTTGAGGTAGCGCCTGGACTTCCGAGGGAGGCGAGGCAGCTCTACGCCCGCCGCCGGGTTTGTCGGCAGGCGGCGCCCCTTGACCGCCTCGTCGAGCAGCGAGGTCAGCAGGTGGTACGCCTGCCGCGTCGTCGACGGCGAGAGGGCCGTCGACATCTCCGCGACCCAGGAGGCCACGTCCTCGTAGGTGACGCGGTCAAGGCGAACAGTCCCCCAGCGGGGCAGGAGCCTGTTGTTCAGGAGGGACAGGTAGGAGGAGATGGTCTTCGGCTTCAGGGCTGTTCTACCCGCCAGCCACCGCTCGGCGTACTCCCCGACCGTCACGCGGCCGCGCGACGGGTCCACGTAGCTCCCCGCGTGCAAGGTGGACTCGATGGACGTCAGGAACCGGTCGGCGTCCGACTTTTTCTTGAACGCCCGCTTCCGCTGGCGTCCGTCGGCCTCTCTCCATCGGGCCTCGTACGTGACCAGGTCGGGCTTACCGTCTCGGGCTCTGACGCGTCGGTAGACCTTGGCCAACTTCATCGTCTCCTTCGAGAGGGTGCAGGTTCACGCCATCAGGTCGGGACGCCGGACCTGGCGGAGCGGCAGTCGTGCGGCGGTTCACCCCTGGATCGTGGCTGACCTGCGAGCAGGACGACTTGGCCCACGAGGGCCGATGTAGTCGGCCGATCAGCGCCATAAGGCACTCCGCGTGGACGCCATTCTTAACCATAGTGGCGCGTGTGACAAGTGATGCAAAGGGCCACAGATTCTTCGAGCCGCAGCGACACCCACTTGGCGCTCCACGGGCGTCCAGGCCGGCCATTCCGCCCTGTGCTAGCAATTCCAGGAGGCGCTCGGCCCCCCGCCTGGCCCTCCCCCTGCCCGACGGCCCGTAAGAACGCCTCAGGAAATGTTCCGTGCGCCTCTCGCCAGCCCAAGGGAGCCGCCGGCAGGCAGCAACCGACGTTCCGGCCAGGGCCCTGACCTGCGGGTTTATGGGTTCTGAGCATGCTTGTTGCGCTCCGCCGTGACGCTAGGACTACCGGGGACAGCACCGCGGACTCGATCTATCAATCGGTGCTCACCATGGCCGAGGAACTGTCGTATGTTCGGGAAGCCGCCGAACACGGCTGCAAGATCACAAGCACGGGAAATGGTCCTCGATGAACGACAAGATGCTCTCCATCAACGACGTCGCGGAGTACCTCGGCGTCCCCAAGGCGACACTCCATTGCTGGTCGTCTCGGGGAATCGGTCCGAAGCGCTACAAGGTGGGTCGGTATTTGCGTTATCGCCGTGCCGATGTGGACGCGTGGATCAACGCGCAAGCCGCGCCCGCCGGCTGGGACGTGGCATGACCACCGCACTGATCCCGACGTCGCCCATGCCCAGCAGGACTCCGTTGCGCGACATGGGAGTGCGGACCGCAAGCGAGGTGCGGCAGGCCTACGTCGGCCAGCCGCGGTTCGTTGTTGAGAGCCTGATCCACTCGAAGACGACGATGGTCTACGGCCTCAGCGAGGCCGGGAAGACCTGGTTGATGGTCGACATGATCACCAAGGTGTCGGCGGGACAGCCCTGGCTCGGCCAGTCACTCCTCAGGCCTCCCCGTCGGTGCCTGGTGCTGGCCTCCGACTCCGGAGGTGAAGCGGAGTGGGCGGGGCGGCTCGGCGACTCCATCGGAGGCAACGTGCTCCTTTGGACCGCTCCACCCCCGAACCCTCCAACGTGGGCGGCGCTGGCTGAGGCCGCAGTCGAGGAAGAAGTCGACCTCGTAGTAGTTGACACCCTCTACGCCTGGGTCGGCCCGCTCGACGTGAACAAGAACGCCGAGGTCGCAGTCGCTCTCGCGTGCCTGGAGGCCATGGCGCGCGTCGGGGTCTCGGTCGTCGTCGTGCACCACACGAACGTCGGAGGGAAGCGGCCGGGAGGGTCCCACTCCATCCAGGCGTATTTCCGCCACAGCCTGAAGGTCACCCGGACGACGATGCAGAGCCACGGCAACGACGCCCCCGCAGCCAAGTTCCGGCTCACTCGGGACGGCGGGCGGGTGATCCGCAGCGTGAAGGTCGAGGAAGAGCACGACGACAACGAGGACGTCTCCAAGACGAGATCAATCGCCCGCAAGGAGAAGCTGAGACCTCGACACCAGGAGGCAGTAGCCATCCTCGAGACGGCAAGTCCCGGGCTGAGTCAGCGCGAGTACGGACGTTTGCTACACGAGCGCATGACCAGCGTCGAGAGCGACGATGCCGGACACGGCCTCGTTAAGACGCTCCTCGTCAAGGGCGCATGGACCATTCCCCTCGCGCTTACGAGCCTCGGCCCAGTGGGTGATGCGGTGGGCTGACCAGGGCTGGGTGGGTGGGTTAGTTCCCCCCTATAACCCCCCTCCGCAAGTACCTACTCACCCACCACTGAAGCCGCCCCTCGTGGGGCGGCACTTCCTGCACCCCCTGACCTCGGCTCAGAGCCTCGGCCAGGGAGAACACACGTCATGCAGCGGCCCACGACGGCCGCCAGCTACACCAGGCCAAGGCCATGGAGTCCTTGGCCATCAAGTAAGCGGCACGCAGGGTCGCTGACGCCCCCGCTCCCGGGTCAAGGCCAGGCACGCAGTGCCGACATCGACAACCTTGCGGGCCCGGGGCGGCCCCCTTCCCCACTCCCGCCACGGTCCACCAGCACCCGCTGGTGGCCTCGCCGACCCCTGCTTTGGACAGGGGTACGAATACGAAGTAGGCCTCCATGGACGTCAATGACCTGATCCACCTGAACTACAGCGCTTTGGAGCGCGGCCGCCTGACACCGACCCAAGTCGATGAAGTCAGATACATGGACATCATGCAGAGGACGCTGGTCCAGCACCGCTCTGGCGACCAGGCCGCCGTCGAGGCCGCAACGTCCATCGCGCTGGCGGCTCAGCGCGGCGAACTGACCGAGGACACTCCTGCGGTTGTCCTCGCCCCCGATGAGGCGGAGGCCGGAGCAATGTGCACGGCGCTCTCCACGCTCATGCCCGGCCTACCTGTTACGACCGGCATGGGCACGGTGCCCGCGTCACACGTCGTCGTCCTGACGCTTGAAGAAGTACGCCACGGAGGCCGACAGCTGCGGATGCGCCCATACACTGCAGCGTTTCTCGTCGGCCTTGAGGCACTCGGAAGCACCGGCGCTCTCCATCGGCCTGTTTCGTGGCTCACGCAGGGGGTGGGTCGAGTACACGCTTGGACCGCAGATGACTACCGCAGATGCCCGGGGTTGGCGTTCCGCTTGTTCAGCCCCCTTCACTTGCAGGAGTATCCCGGCGAGCGCACAATCATGAGCGAATACACCCAAAGCCACGGTTGGGGTTCAAACCGCCAATCCGGCGGATGGGGATTCCGCCTGGCCGCGTTCGACGCGATGGTCGATCCGCACTTCTGGCGGCGCCCCGATACATCTGGCGACCGTCAGGACACAACGGGCGCACAGACGCCGGTTTAGCTATAGCGGTTCAAGGTCACCCCACACATCTGCCCGCCATCCAACCCGTCCATATGGACTCGGCCGGCTGCTACATGCCCCGGCCGGCCGAGTCGCCCCCTTCCTCACCCACCCGGGCCCGGACATGGAGAAGCGGCGAAAAGTCCGACGCCATCATTGGGGTGGCCTCCGCAACAGCGTCTACGAGGCTTCCTGCTAGACGACGACACTCATCGGCAACAGCCTTATCGAGTTTCTCGATGCTCTCAACGCCGAGTTCCTGGCGAAGCCCGCCTTGGATCTGCCGCTTCATTGTGATCGCGCCCTGATAATCGTCCACCGCCGCTAAGTAGCTCCCCCAGCGTACTGGTGGAACGACACCTCCCGCACTCCGACGGAGAATGTCTACACCGAACATCAGTTCAATAGAGACTGCCCGACGATTTATATCGGATGTTCCCTGCCCGTCAGGGCCGACAGTCGGATAGTCGGATAGTCGGATAGTCGGATAGTCGACGGCATATGGCATCGGGCAGATGGACAGTAGAGAACCGTCGGGGCAGTCGACTTCTGCCTCGGACCCTTTCTGCCAGTCGCCCCGCAGTATCGTTATCAAGTACCGCGATGACACGGTTAGATACATTAGCCGCAGCTAGCCCTCGCGTTAGGGAGACAACGCGGTCAGTCCCACCCGGCGCAGATGTTCCCTCGAAGTCGAGGAATGCGAATTGGTCCGCGACACCAGGCAGCGCTAGCCGCACAGCTCGTGCGATCAACCCAGCATCACTTGACCCCTCGGTTACGACAATCACTGGACCACTTGCCGAGACTTCAGCCTCGAACCGCCTTCGCGCAGTGACATGGGGCGTCTCGTCAGCTTCCATCCAGCCACCGAGAACAAGAGCCGTGAGCTCAAGGCTTACCGGAGTGGCACCACGCGACCCCGGCAAGAGAAGCGCCAACGCGAAGCGCGGACCGTCGAAGGACTCACATAGATCCTCCCAAACGGAGCCGAGAAACCGATCCATGCCCGCGACATTCCGACTCCCAACAAGCTAGCTAGGCGTCCGCCGCCTCCAGGAGACGCAAGCCTTCACAACTTCCTCTGGAGATTGCTTCGAGAAGGCTGCCCATTCAGCAGCAATGTACCGGTCAGGGTCCCCAAGCTCAGACTGTAAGTACTTGACCGCAGCCGAGTGCACGCAGCCGGCACTGAATCCTTGCAGTGAAAGGCGTTCGCGCAGAACTTGCACGGTGGTCCTGTAACCGTAGAGGTGTCGCGAGCGCTCCCAACCTGTCTGCTCGCCCGCCTCCCAAGCCGCATCAAGTTGAAGATGACGATCCCGATCGGCGAAACGGTCCTGCCCGCGAAACAACAGCATGGTCTCGTCGGGAACATAGTTCCGGCCGCCGATCAGCGGATGTCCTCTGGCCCCAAGTTCCAACTGCCAGATCTCACTCAACTATTCGCCATCTCTAATGCAAACACCCTTCGGGCAGCCTGATCCCAGCCTTCAACCGCGAATACGGATCGCTAAGCCGGAATGCAAGCACATGACTCGTCGACCCCGCGATTCCGGACGAGGATGCCCCGTCGCTTGGCGCTACCGGGGTGGCGCCGAGAGTAAGCCTCGACCCTCCCCAGCAGCTCGTCAGCATCGAGCGGACCGATACCGAACCTGTGGTGATCCGATAGCACCGCCGACATCGGCGTGCCGGGGCCACCGCGATCGACCTGTGCACTGTGACCACCAGCGAGGGCTGCCGAGCGTCAGCCGGTCGAAGGAGACCCACCAAGGCGGCACCAGCCCCGCCAACGGGTCTCGCAGGCCGCCCTGACCACGCTTCGGAACGAGCAGCCAGCTCGGCGCCCCACTCAGCAGGAGTAGAATCTATACCCGCGTCGCCCTGTCGGGTGCTTAGAAGACCCCAACGCTCGACCAGCGGCTTGCGAGCCGCCAACCTCCGTATGTGCCCTATCCCCCGCGACCTTCACTACGGCCACTTCCGGAGTTTGAGGGCACCGCCAGTCCGCGACCAGCGCCCGCGCAACAGGAGGCTGTCGATGCCTTCATTGTGAGCGAGTACGCCAGGGGACGGTCGCTTCGCCAGATCGCCGAACTGACGGACCGTTCCTTTTCGGCGGTACGAAAGACCTTGGACAGGCACGGTGTTGCGCGACGGTCTTCGGGTGCGCCGCCGATACATCTCTAAGCCACGACGAGGGCGACCACGCAGCCAGCTAGTGCAATAGCCCCATGGAAACCTAACGTCGTCACAGACTTGAGAACGGCTGGCCATGTACATCCGTCAACCGACATGTAGGGGCGCTGATTCATCGAGTAGCTTTCTACACTCCCAGCTCGGACAGCATTGTAGAGCTCGCGAAACATTCGCTCCTGACGCAGGTAGTACGCATCCATCCAAAAGAACCCAAGGACGCCGAGGATCCCAAGGACGGCCAGCCAGCCGTTAGCCCGTTCAATTGCGAAGGCGTAGACGGCGCCCGCAGCGCTCAACGACCAGCCTTTCAGGAGGAACGAGTTTGAGGCAAGGCGATTGACTACTCCAAGCACGAACTCTAAGTGCTGTCCGGTGTCAGCTGAAGGCGTCACCATGGGCTGGGACTCTAGGGCACGGGGGTAGCCTGTAGCACCGGCGTGCGCGACGGTAAGCGGCGAGCCGCCGAACAAGCGCCTGCGCTGGCCGAGTTGCGCAGTGACCGGGCCGAGGGCGGGGCGGTGGCTTGCTTACGCGTGACAGGGATGCTCTCGTAGGAGCGTGCACCCTGCGAGCGAGGAAGCTAGAGCCGACCGCGCAGGAAGCGTCGGCCCTTATAAGGGTAAGCTCCTGCGGCAGCGAGCCAGGGTGCCGAAGAATGTGGCGGAATGTGGGTGGACTCCCGATGGGACGCTCACCGTCCTAACTCACCACGGTCGCCTGCAGGGAACATTTCAGTCCGACGTCGATATTTTCCTGGATGCGGAAAGCACCGCCTGGTCCCCCGACGGCCGGCGCCTAGCTTCGTACACCGGTCGGCAGCTCCGCCTGTGGCGGCCGGATATATGGCACGAGGTATTTATTCGCGATTACCCGGACGAGATCGTGAGTCTGTCGTGGTCTCTCGAGTCAAAATACTTCGCGGTCGGCTTTAAGGACGGCGCCATTCAAGTGCACGATGGTGTCGACGGTGAAGAGATACACTGGCTGACCACGAGCGGTCCTCGGGTCTATACGACCTGGCTGCCAGAACGCATCCTGGTCGCCGTAACAAGGCACGGCGACATCCATATGTACACGGTAGAAGAGATCGACTGTTTCGAGACTCTTCAGTTGGATGATGCACACGAGGGTTATGCGGTCGATGCGGTTCGCCGTGTCGGTGATCAGGGGTTCGCGACTCTGGGACACGATCGGAGTGTCCGCATTTGGGATATCAGCCAGTTCACCGAGGGCACTCTCGTTCAAGTGGTCGAATCACCGACCGGCCGCATAATACAGGACTTCGACGTTTCTGACGACGGACGGTTCGTTGTCATATTTGACCTTCAGGGCTGGTTGTCGCTCTTCGATGTCCTTCGCGGCGAGCAACTGCCGTCTCCCCCTAGCACTCAACGCCGCCTACGCGGGATGACCCACCTTGCTGGCTTCAAGCCGGGGACTCTCACGTTTGCAGCCGTCGATGACGGGGCGAGCCGGGCCGTCTTCTTAGACATAGTCCCGGACAAGGATCGACCACAGTCACTCTCGGAGAGCGTCCGGTACAGAAACGCAAAGGTAGTCATCGTCGGCGATACCGGGGTTGGGAAGTCCGGTCTGGCTCTTGCTCTCACCAATCAGTCGTTCGTCCCCACAGAGTCGACACACGCGCGACACGTTTGGAGTCTGGGCGTGGAAACCGTCGCGTTGACCGAAGGGGAGACGGAGAATCGGGAGGTCCTGATCTGGGACCTGGCAGGACAGGCGGGCTACCGCTCCTTTCACAAGCTCTCCCTTCGTGACGTGTCGGTTGGCTTAGTAGTGTTCGATGCACGCAGCGAAAGTGACCCCTTTAAGGGTGTCCCCTTCTGGGCTAGGGCACTTGACGACGTCGTCACCGACATCCAGCCAAAGAAGATTCTCGTGTCCGCGCGCTGCGATCGAGGGTCTGTCTCGGCAAGTATCGACCGGATCGATAAGGTCTTGGAGCGTTTCGGCTTCAGTGAGTTGATTGAGACAAGCGCAAAAACGGGTGAAGGGGTGCACCCACTCCAGTCAGCTGTCGCTGACGCGATAACGTGGACTGAGTTGCCAGTCATCGTAGCCCCACGTGCATTCGTGGAGACAAGATCCTTCCTGGTCGACTGTAAGGCGCAAGGGCGACTGGTCGATAAAGTTGAGGATCTTTATGCCGAGTTCAGTCGTCAAGGTCGATCCGAGGCCGTCAGTCGCTCCATCTTCGAGCTATGTTTGAACCGACTTGAAGCGGCAGGTCTTGCCACGCGACTCGCCGTGAACGGTGAGTGGCTACTGCAGCCGGAACTGCTCGACCGGTATGTGGCTTACATGGCCCAGGCTGCGCGTAAGGAGCCTGACGGGCTTGGCCAAATCCTTGAGCAGGATGCACTCCTGGGCCACTACTCTCATGAAGAGCTGCCGTCAGTTGGTGACGAAAGAATCATGCTCGTAACAGCTGTGAACGAGGTCGTGGGACGCAACCTTGCGCTACGAGTCCCAACGGACGTCGGACAAATGCTCGTGTTTCCGTCGGAGCGTCGTACGGACCTTCGGGATTACCCGTCCGGGTACGACTTGGCGGTTGAATATCGATTCGTCGGCGCGGTGTCCAGCATCTACGCGGGCGTAGCGGTGAAACTAATCAATTCACTGTCTCAGAGTGCCACCTACGAGTTGTACCATAATTCGGTACTGTTTACCAGTGAGAGCGAGGGAGAGTACGGATTTGCTGTAGACTTTCCGGAAGTCGATGACGACTCGTCCGGGCGTCTCATAGTCTTTTTTGAAACCGATGTGCGCCGAGACACTCGCCTTCAGTTCTTACGCTATGTGGACTTCCAGCTCCGCTCACTTGCTACCGGAAGAGTGCAGCGCGATCGCGTTTATTCGTGTTGTAGCATCAGGGTTGACCCGGAAGTGGTTGAGCTGCGGCGCACTCGGGGGCACGGAACGGTCGTGTGCGCCGTATGCGAACGGCGCTGGCCAATGGACGATTTGGAGTCAAGCGGCTCCGTAATGGCCTTGGTGCAAAGGGACCGTGACGCAGCTGAGGAGCAAGCTAAGCAGCAGCGTCTAGCGATCATGCCTAGCCTCAAGCAAGAAGCGTCGTATCACGTGTTTCTGTGCCATAACGCAATAGACGGGCCTAGCGTCGGAGAGTTGGCGGAGGAACTTGGCCAGGCCGGCGTGTTGGCCTGGGTTGATAAGGCGCAATTGCTTGGCGGGCGTGTCGCCATGAGGGAGATTGAGGCGGTTATCAAGAGCGTCCCCGCCATCGCCGTGGTCATAGGTCCGAACTCAATTGGACGGTGGCAGGAAGAAGAGTACTACGCGTCATTGAGTCAGGCCGTGATATCACGCTCGGAAGGACGCGAAGTGCGTTTGATCCCAATCCTCCTTCCCGGAGCTGGTCCACTCGATGAGTTGCCGGCGTTCCTTCGCACGCGCTCTGTGGTCGACATGCGAGCATCCGGCGTAGGTGACAGTCGAAAAATGCGCGAACTGGTCTCTGCTGTGCTAGGGCAGCCTTGAGCCCAGCCGAGGCGGGCGAGGCGACACCCCATATCCGCTAGAGATTTGTTGCGGGCCAGTACAAGAGGATCTGGATCGCGTAATCAATAACCCCGGGTCACGTCACGGGCAGGGCAAGGTCAGGGGCACATCGGGGGCACACAACGTTGACCAAGCTTGGGCACCGTCGAGAACCGGCCACCCTGAAGTGGCAGGTCAGCGGTGTACTGCCCGATACACGTCCTGGTCAGCGGGGCGCCTGCGACTGATTCCTAAACCGTGTGTCGCAGGTTCGAATCCTGCCGGGGGCACCCACAGAACCGCTGGTCGGAGGACTCGGCGGCTCGCGGCCGGGTGGGCGGACGGCGCACCACGGGCCCAGGTGCGCGTCACGGTGGCGACGAGCGGTTGGCCGAGGGTGGGCGGGGCACGCGGGGGCAGCGGTTCGGAGCCCCCGGGTCCGGGCACTGTCGGCAGAACCCCACCGACCGGAACGAGCACATGTCACCGGACCCCTGGCCACACCGGCCACCGCCTCCCGCCACGGGGCCCCGCTTCCACCTCGAGATCCGCCGACCGGCCGAGCTGCGGACGCTCCGGGCCGCGCTCCGCTCGTGGTGCCCCGAGGCGCTCGGGGCGGACGACCCCGACGGCACGGTCCTCGACACCCTCCTGCTCGCGGTCGACGAGCTGGCCTCGAACGGCCTCCGGCACGGAGGCGCCCCCGTGTCGGTGACCGTCGCCCGGGAGGACCGTGACCTGCTCCTCGTCGTCGCCGACGAGGACCCGGAGCACGGACCTCGACCGGCCGTCGACCGCGACCCCGCCCACGGCGGCATGGGCCTGCCGATGGTCGCCGGCGTCACCACCACCCGAGGGTGGACGGCCGTCGACGACCGGAAGCACGTCTGGGCCTGCATCCCGACCGATCAGGTGCCGACGGACCGCGCGGGCGAGCGGTCCCACCCATGAGCGAGGGACGCTCCGACGGAACTCCGACCTCGCGGAGCGAGGACCCCCTGCGGTCACTGCTGCGCGACATCCACCTGCTCGCACCCGATCAGCTCTCCGCCGTCGTCGCCGCGCACGGCCGGAGGTTCGGTGCGCGCGAGACCGTCATCTACCTCGTGGACTACGAACAGCTCCTCCTGCAGCCGCTGCGGGGCGAGGGCGTCCCGGTGCGGCAGGAGCTGAGCGTCGACGGGTCCCTCGGCGGACGGGCGTTCCGCCAGGTCGAGATGCTCTCCTCCGCGGCGTACGGGCGCACCAGGCGGCTGTGGGTGCCGCTGCTGGACGGCGTCGAGCGACTGGGCGTCGTGGAGTTCGTGGTGGACGACGTGACCCCCGAGGTGCAGGAGGAGCTGCGGGCCTTCGTGGGCCTGATCGCCGAGCTCGTCATCGTCAACGACGCCTACACCGACATCTTCACCCAGCTCCGCCGGCGCAAGACGATGAGCCTGGCCGCGGAGATGCAGTGGGACCTCCTGCCCCCGCTGACCTACGCCTCGGACCGCGTGGTCATCTCCGGAGCGCTGGAGCCCGCCTACGACATCGGCGGAGACACCTTCGACTACGCCGTCAACGGCCCGATCGTCGACCTGATGGTGCTCGACGCCGTGGGGCACGGGCTGCCCGCCGCCGTCCTGGCCTCGACCGCCATCGGCGCCTACCGCCACGCACGCCGGGAGAAGCACGACCTCCCCGACGTCTCGGCGGCGGTGAACGACGTGATCGCCGGCGAGTTCACCGGCAGCCGGTTCGCCACCGCCGCGATCGCCCGGCTGCACCTGGACACCGGTCAGCTGCGCTGGGTCAACGCCGGACACCCCGATCCGCTCATCGTCCGCAACGGCGCGCTGCTGCACCCGGGACCGTGCAAGCCGCACCCCCCACTCGGGCTGCAGGTCACGAAGCCCGACGTCTGCGAGACCCAGCTCCACCCCGGCGACCGCGTCATCCTCTACACCGACGGCATCGTCGAGGCCCGGTCCCCGGAGGGGGAGTTCTTCGGCGAGGAGCGGCTGGCCGACTTCATCCACCGGGCCACCACGGCCGGTGATCCGGCACCCGAGACCGTCCGGAAGCTGATGCGGCACGTCCTCGCCCACCAGGCCGACCACCTCCAGGACGACGCCAGCCTCATCGTCCTGGAGTGGCGCACCGGCGACGAACGACGCCTGCAGGTCTGACCACTGCGGCGCCCCGGGCCGGGACGCCGAGCCGCACGAAGGGTTCGGGCCCGTCCTCCGGGACAGCGGTCAGCGCGAGCTCTTGGCCTTCTTCCCCTTGTCCTTGTCCGCCTTGCGTGCGGCCTTGGCGCTCTTCTCCTCGGCCTGGGCACGCGCCTTCCTGCCGGCCTTCTTCTTGCCCGCCGGCACGTCCGCCGTCGCGGTCGCGGCCGCCGTGGACGATGCCGAGCGCGACTCCCCGTCCCCCGGGACGCCGGCCTCGCCGGCCCTCGGCCCCGCCGGGGTCGACTCCCCCACGCCCTGGCTGAGCAGCGTCCTGAACCCCGTGCCGGCGCGGAAGGCGGGGACCACCGACGGACCCACCTGGATCGTCTCCCCGGTCCGCGGATTGCGGCCCACCCGCGACGCCCGCTCACGGCGCTCGAAGGTCCCGAAGCCGGTCAACGACACCCGCTCACCCCGGGCGACGCTGCCCTCGATCTCCTCCAGCACCCCGTTGACGGCAGCCACGGCCGTCGCGCGGTCGCCGTTCAGCCGTTCGGTCATCCGGGCGATGAGGTCGGACTTGTTCACCGGAGCTCTCCTCTGGGTCGTGGGCAACGCGGAGCGGTCCGGGAGGAGCGGACAGTACGACCATCTTGACCGCCAGGCCGCATCCTCGCAGGTCAGGGACCCGGGGCTATCGCTTGCCGAGGTGACCCTGCGACGGGGAGTCGACCGGTCGGTGCGGGCGCGCCGATGAGTTCGCCGGTGGCCGACGGTCCACCTCCCGACCGGGACCACCGACTCATCGGGAGCAGGACATGGGGCTGATCCACATCGAGGTGTTCGCGACGCTCGACCTCGTCGGGCAGGCGCCCGGCGCCCCCGGCGAGGACACCGACGGCGGGTTCCCGTTCGGCGGGTGGCAGGCGCCCCTGCTGGACGACGTCTCCGGGGCGCAGGTCGGCGCCGCGTACGAGGGCACGGACGCCCTGCTGCTCGGCCGGCGGACGTACGACATCTTCGCCGCCCACTGGCCGCACCAGCAGGGCGGCCAGGACGACGACATCGCAACGCTCTTCACCCGCATCCCGAAGTACGTGGCCTCCCGCGGCAGGCCGGACCTCCCGTGGGCCGGCTCCACGCAGCTCGGCCCCGACCTGGCCGGTGCGGTGCGCGCGATCCGGGACCGGCACGAGCACGTCAAGGTGGTCGGGAGCCTGGACCTGGTGCAGACCCTCCTGCGCGAGAGGCTCTTCGACCGTCTCGACCTCTGGGTGCACCCGATCGTGCTCGGCGTCGGGAAGAAGGTGTTCGACGGCGGCGCGGTGCCCGCGAACCTCACCCTCCTCGAACCGCCCGCGGCCGGCCCGAAGGGCACCGTGTACCTGCGCTACGAGCTCGCCGAGGGCACGCCCGCGACGGGGGACATGAGCGCACCCGGTCGCGGTGTCTGACGGCGCCACCGGTGAGGTGTCCGCGCCCGGTCAGAGCTCCCCGGTCCGGATGAGGGACTCCGCGACCTCCCGCAGCCCCGTGTTCCTGGTCGACGAGGCGCGGGTGAGGGCGGCCAAGGCACGGTCGGCGGTCAGCCCGTAGCGCTCCATGAGCATGCCCTGGGCCTGGCCGATGGTGTCCTCGTGCGCGATGGCGAGTGCCCTGTGGTGCCGGTGCCGGGTGCCCGAGACGACGTCCGCGGCCACGGCGGCGAAGAGGTGCGCCTCCCGCCACGTCCGCTCGTCGAAGGCGTCCAGCGCCGTCGACGAGACGATCAGCGAGCCGACCGCCGAGGCGTCGGCACCGCCCAGCCGCAGCGTCAGGAGGCTCCCCCGGGCGCCCGTCGTCAGCGCCGCCACGGCGGCCGATCGGCTCGCGCCGACGCCGGCTCGCGGTGGCCGTCCCCGCTCGGCCGCCGCCCACCAACCGGGCGCGTGCGGACCGTCGAGGACCCCCAGCTCGGCCCGCTCCACCGCGGGGAGGAACCGCAGCGCCTCGTCGGCGAGCGCGCCGGCGACGGTCGGCACGTCCTCGCAACGGCTCCAGACCGCGGCCCGGCGCAGCAGGACCAGACCGGTGTCCGCCGCCGCGCCGTCCGGTTCCGCGGCCGGCACGGCCCCGACGAGCCTGAGGTGACGGCGGACGAGAGGTCCGCCGGGAGGCATCGGATCCGACGGGGACGCGACGTCCGGCGCCGGTCGCCGGTCGCCCGGAGCGGTCCGGAGCTGGGTCACCCGCTCGAGCCCCACCCCGGCCAGGAGCCGCAGCGGGGGGCCCGTGGCGACGATGATGCGCAGCGCCCGCCCCCTCGCACGGCTGTGCGCGTACGTCTCCAGCAGCACGCGCACCGCGGAGTCGCCGACGAAGGCGACCGCGCACAGGTCGACCGTGACCTGGCGGTGGCCGGCGTCCGAGGCCGTGTGGAGGGCGTCGCCCAGGACCGCGGTCCCGGCGTCGTCCAGGTCGCCGGTGACCGCGAGCGTCACCGACCCGGGGAGGTCCGAGGTGACCCGGACGGTGGGCGGCTCCGGCGCAGAGCTGGACGCGTCCGGTGTCGGGTCGTTCGGAGCCATGCCCGGTCCTCAGAAAGGTCGCCGGGTCCGGGGCGAGGTGTCCAGTCGCCTCGAGGAGGCGCTCCCACGCTACCGATGCCGGCAGGCCGCGGCCAGACGAGCGAGCCTCCGCCGGTCGACCACCCGGCGCGGACGCCGCCGGGTGTTACCGTCCGCGAGGACGAGCGTCGATCCGGCGATCACCGCCGGACGGTCCTGGACCCGGCCCCTCTCTGTCGTTCCGGCGAGGCGGCCATGTCCCCCCCACCTCCGAGCACCGGCCGCCTCCGCACCGCGCGGATCCTCGCCGGGTTGGCCGCCGGCGGCCCCGCGGGCGGCTGGCCCCGGGCCCTGGTCGAGTCGTGCCGGGACAGCACCTCGGTGTCGGGCGTCGCGCTCGCCCTGATGGGCCGCGACGGTGTCGGTGGCACCGTCGCGGCGACCGACGGGGGCTCCCACCGCATGGAGGACCTCCAGTTCGCCCTCGGCGAGGGACCGTGCCGGGAGGCCACGTGGACCGGGGCGCCGGTGCTCGTCCCGGACGTGCGGGAGACCGGGCCGCACCGGTGGCCGGCCTTCGCGGCCGCCGCCGTGGACGGCGGCGTGCACGCGGTCTTCACCTTCCCGCTCCAGGTGGGGACGACGGCCATCGGCGTCCTCGACCTCTACCGGGGCTCGCGCGGGGCCCTCACCGACGAGCAACTGCTGTGCGCCGGTTCGTACGCCGATGCCGCCACGGCCGTCCTGCTCCATCTGCAGGACTCCGACGGGCCGAGGACCTCCGCCGGGTGGGACGGCGGGTCCGGGGAGGACGCCGGCCCGCCCCGGCGGCCGGACCTGGCCGACGTGGTCGACCGCCGCGCCGTCGTCCTGCAGGCCGCCGGGATGGTCTCCGTGCAGCTGGACACGACCCCGGACGTCGCCCTCGTGCGGCTGCGCGCCCACGCGTTCACCGTCGCGCGTCCCGTCGTCGGGGTCGCGGCGGACGTGGTGGCACGCCGGTTGCGCTTCGACGACAGCGACGCGGGTACTTCCACTGCCCCTTGGACACCTCCGGGTGACCGCGAACCCCCGGAGGACTCGTCCCCTCATGACTGATCGGGAACTGCTGATCGCCGACGCCTTCGTGGAGCTGGCCGACACCCTGGTCGCCGACTTCGACCTGGTGGACTTCCTCAGCACCGTGGTCGAGCGGGCGGTGACCCTGGTCGGCGCCCAGGCCGGGGGGATCATGCTCAGCGACCAGCGCGGGGGGCTCGAGGTCCTGGCGTCCTCCGACCACCCCGCCCGGCTGGTCGAGCTGTTCGAGGTGCAGAACGAGGAGGGCCCCTGCCTCGACGCCTTCCGGACCGGCCGCGCGGTCACCCGGGACAGCCCGGCGGAGATGCTCGCCTCGTGGCCGGACTTCACGCCGCGACTGGCCGAGGCCGGCTTCGCCTCGGCGCAGGCGGTGCCGATGCGCCTGCGCACCGAGGTGATCGGTGCGCTGAACGTCTTCCGCGCCGCTCCGGGGCCGCTGAGCGACGCCGAGATGAAGCTCGTCCGGGCGCTGGCGGACGTCGCCACCGTCGGCATCCTGCAGCAGCGAGCCGTCAGCGCGAGCACCCTGCTGGCCGAGCAGCTGCAGTCGGCGCTGCACAGCCGGGTGCTGATCGAGCAGGCCAAGGGCATCATCGCCGAGCGCGCCGGCACCGACATCGACCGGGCGTTCACGATGATCCGGGGGCATGCGCGCAGGACCGGCACCCCGCTGCAGGCCGTGGTGGCGCGGGTCATCGACGGCACGCTGCGGCCCCCGCTCGCCTGACACCGCTCCGGCTCGCCCCCTCGCGGGCCGCGGGTTAGCCTCGTAGCAGCAATGTCGCCCCGGCCCCGGCGACGTCGACGTGACGCGCACTGGGGTGATCTCTGTTGATCAGACGGAGGAACGAGCGGCAGCCACCCGCTGCCCCGCCGGCAGCGGTGCCGGTCCCCCTGCCGGACGGCTGGTACGACGTCTACCGCTGGTTCGGGCGTCTCACGTCGTCCGCGGACACCGCCGAGGAGCTCACGGTCGAGGTGTGTCGCCGGCTGCGGTCGGGACGACCGTCGTGCCTCGCCGACGACGACCTCGCCGCGCAGCGGCGCTTCTTCGTCGTCCAGGTCGCGCTGGAGCGCCGCGGCGTCCTGCCGGAGCGACGGGCGGCGGGCTGACGGGATCCCGGAACGGGATCGCCTCTTTCGGGTGGCCCTGCTGGAGCGCGCCGCCCTCCGCGCCGATGGAGGGAGGGACGCCCTCCGGGCGCACGACCCCGTCCGCGTGCGGCGGCCCTCGCCCGGGATCGGCGATCCCGCGCGCGGCCGCCGCCTCACCCCTTGAGGTGAGAGGTGCGCCGCTGCACTGTGGTCCACCGGACGGGGGACCGATGTGGATGTCATGGCGAAGCTCGGACAGTCGGGTACCGCGCCGCGGCGACCCGTCCGCGCGCTGTTCCTGACCATCGGCCTGACGGCCCTGTTCGCCACCGGGATCTGGAACCGCCCGGGGGGTGCCGCCTGGGACCGGACCTACGACGTCGTCCTCTACAACCTGCCGTACCTGGCCGCGGCCGCCGCGTGCTGGGGCGCCGCGCGCCGCGTGCACCCGGACCGGGTCGCGTGGATCGGCCTGGCCGTCGCGCTGACCCTGGGCGCGATCAGCAACGCCCTCCGCGTGCTCGCCGCCGGACTCGAGGGCAACGAGCCGGGGTCCCCCCTGTCCGACGCGGTCGCCCTCGTCGCCTACCTGACGATGTACGTCCCGCTGTTCGTGTTCATCCGGACCCGGGTGCCCCGCTTCCACTCGAGCATGTGGCTCGACGGCATCATCGGCGCCCTCGGCACCCTGTCCGCCGGGGTCGCCTTCCTCCTCGGCCCGTACCTGTACCCCGCGCCCGGGGACCCGCAGGTGAGCGCCGTCGACCTGTTCGCGCCGACGACGACGGTCCTGCTCCTCGGCGTCCTCGTGGCGGTCAGCGCCATCCTCGGCGTGCGGCTGGACCGCACCCTCTTCGTCCTCGGCCTGGGCCTGTGCGCCATCAGCGCCTCGGACATCGTCCTGTTCACCCTCAAGGTCCGCGACGCCTACGTCGACGGCGGCCCGCTGGAGCTCGGCTGGCTCGTCGGCGTGATCCTCGTCGCCGCGGCCGCGACGGGGGCGCGTCCCCGCCTCGCGCCGGTCGACCGCGCCAACGGCTCGCGGCTCGGGTGGCGGCTGCTGGCCCTGCCGCTGGCCTGCATCGTCGCCAGCCTCGTCGTCCTCGGATCCGGCTGGACGCACCCGATGCCGCCCGTCGCCGCGTGGCTGGCCATCGGCTGCGTGGTGGCCGGCATCGCGCGCATCGGCGTGACCTTCCACGAGGTCCGCAGCTTCAACCAGGTCCAGCAGGAGGCCCGCACCGACGAGCTCACCGGCCTGGCCAACCGCCGCGCCCTGCTCCAGCGGGCCCAGCAGGTCGTCGCCGCGGCGACGGCCGACCAGCCGTCGGCTTTCCTCCTGCTAGACCTGGACGGCTTCAAGGAGGTCAACGACAGCCTCGGGCACTCCGCCGGCGACGAACTCCTGCGCCTCGTCGGGCCGCGGCTGCGCAGCTCCCTGCGTCGGGACGACGTGCTCGCCCGGCTCGGCGGCGACGAGTTCGCCGTCCTGCTCCCCGACACGAGCGTGCAGACGGCGCAGGTCCTCGCCGAGCGTCTGCGCGCCCTGCTGCTGGAGCCGTTCACCGTGACCGGCGTCCGGCTGCACGTCGGCGTCAGCATCGGCGTCTCGACCACCCCGGCGCCCGCGGCGACGGTGCAGGAGCTGCTGCACTGCGCAGACGTGGCCATGTACAGCGCGAAGAGCGCCCGCGAGGGTGTGCACGTCTACGTCCCGGACCCGGTCACGGGGACCGCCGGCAGCGATCGACTGCGCACCATGGAGGAGCTGCGCACGGCGCTGGAGGGCGACGAGCTGGTCGTCTTCCTGCAGCCGCAGATGGACCTGGGCGACGGCCGCGTCGTCGGTGCTGAGGCGCTCGTCCGGTGGAACCACCCCACCCGCGGGCTGCTCTCCCCCGCCCACCTGCTGCCCGCGGCCGAACAGGCCGGGCTGCTGCGGCCGCTGACCGACCAGGTCCTCGAGCTGGCCCTCGACGCCGCCCGCCTCTGGTGGCACGACCGGGAGGTGCCGGTCTCGGTCAACCTCTCGGCCGCCAACGTCACCGACCTCGACCTGCCCGAGAAGGTCGCCGCCGCCCTGCGCCGGCACGGCCTGCCCATGGAGGCCCTGACCCTGGAGCTCGTCGAGGACACCCTCATGGCGGACCCGGAGCGGGGCCGCACCGTCCTGGCCGACCTGCGCCGCCTCGGCGTCCGGACGTCCATCGACGACTACGGCACCGGGTACAGCTCCCTGGCCTACCTGCGGCACCTGCCGGCCGACGAGCTGAAGCTCGACCGGAGTCTGACGGCCGACGTCGACCGCGACCCCCGGGCCGCGGCGATCGTCCAGCACACCGTCGCCCTGGCACACGATCTCGGCCTCAGCCTCGTCGCCGAGGGCGTGGAGACCCTCGCGACCAGCGCCACGCTGGCCCGCCTGGGCTGCGACGTCGCGCAG
The DNA here is from genome assembly GCF_019799905.1 of Trujillonella endophytica. Classification (GTDB taxonomy): domain Bacteria; phylum Actinomycetota; class Actinomycetes; order Mycobacteriales; family Geodermatophilaceae; genus Trujillonella; species Trujillonella endophyticus_A. Next base: position 446,061 of record NZ_JABGCI010000002.1, read on the forward strand.
GGCTACGCGATCGCCCGCCCCATGCCGGTCGACGCGTTCCTGCGCTGGCTCGCCGCCTCGGACTCCGGTCTCCTCGACGAGATCCTCGTCCCGGAGCTCAGCCGGGGGGCCGGTCAGGTCTGACCCGTGCGCGTGCCGGGTGGACGATCACGTCTCGTTCGCCCGACACGCCGTGCGCGAACGCGCGCTCTGCGTAGTCGTCCCTCCACCATGATCGTGTGACGCCCTCCTCCGCAGCCAGCGAACTCCAGCGCCGCCGCCTCATCCGGGGGGCCGACCGCCGGCCGCAGGGCGCGACCGAGGAGTGGCACGACCTCGCTCCGGAGATCGTGCGCCAGCGACTGGTCATCGAGGGCGTCCCCGCCCGGCCGATCGACGACGAGCAGATCCGGCGCTACCTCTCGGCGCTGTCCCGCGAGGTCGACATGGTGCAGCTCCTCGAACCGGTGACCCACCGCTCCGACCTGTACGGCTGGGCCGGGTGGATCCACTGGGAGACGTCGGGGGCGCACTTCTACGCCTGGGAGCAGCCGCGACTGTTCTTCTCGGTCGACGTGTACACGTGCAAGGCCTTCGCCGTGGACACGGCGGTGCGCTTCACCCGCGAGTTCTTCGCCGCGGACACCGTGGTCGCGAAGTCCTTCTGACGTGGCTCTGCGGCTGCTGATCGCGCACACCCCCGCCGAGCGGGACGCCGCCCGCCGGGTCGAGGAACGGGTCTTCCTCCAGGCGTTCGGCAACACGCCCGAGGTGATGGAGCAGGAGTACGGCCCCTACGAGAGCCGGTCGCGGTTCGTCGCGGTCGTCGACGACGCCGACGGGACCGCCCTGGGCGCCGCCCGGTTCGTCCTCCCGGACGAGGCCGGCGAGGTGAAGACGCTGACCGACGTGGCGGGCGAGCCCTGGCGTCTCGACACCGCCGACGCGCTGGCGGCCGTGGGCCTCACCGGCCGGCCGGTCTGGGACGTGGCGACCCTCGCCGCCGATCCCCGGTTCCGGACGGGCAGCGCCGGAGCGGAGCTGAGCCTCGCGCTCTGCTACGGCATCGGGCGGTTCGCCCTGAACTGCGGCGTGCCCGGCCTGGTCGCCGTCCTGGACGACCGCGTCCTGCGGCTGCTGCAGTTCATGGGGCTCCCGTGGCAGCCCATGGCCGGCGCGACGTCCCGGTTCTACCTGGGCTCCCCGGCCAGCACGCCGTGCGTTTTCCTCGTGGACGACGGGACGGACAGCGTCCGGGCCCGCCGGCCCGACCTGGTCCCGGCGCTGGTCGACGGCGTGTTCGGCTCGATCACGGTGGACCCGGCCGATCTCGCCCCGCACCGCGGCGCTCCCCTTCCCGACCTCGACCGGCGGCCGGAGCACCCGCTGCCGCCCCGGCGCGACACCACCGGCTGGCGCCCGCCCACCGCGAACCGCAGGGTCACCTCGGCACCCGCGTCCTGACGGCCCCGTCCAGAGGCTCGTCCCGAGCCTGCGAGGGATGAGGAGGACGGGGTCCTTCCTCAGACGTCGCGGCGGGCGAGCACCAGGGCGGTCAGCCCCCACACCATGGCGACCCAGAACAGCGCCCACAGCAGGTACGGGACGGCGAGCGGCGCCTCGCTGAGGAACGGGAAGCCGGACCCGTCGGCGCCCATCGTCGCGAGCGCGGACGGGTCCTGGAACGCGTGCATGGCGCCGCGCCACAGGCCGTCGGTGGGCAGCAGCGCGCGCGACACGGTGCCGACCCGCTCCACCCCCTCGTTGCCGAGGACCTCACCGACGCCGCCGACCACGCCGGCCACCCAGGTGGCGCCGAACAGCCCGACCGCGACCACCCCCGACGCCATCGGGGAGATCACGCTCGACAGCAGCAGGCCCAGGGTGAGCAGCACGATCGTCTGCCCGGCCAGCAGGGCCAGCCCGGCCGCCGGGTCCGGCGGCCAGTAGCCCACCGCCCACCGGACGACGAGGAACTGCGCGAGCCCGGCCACCACCACGTAGCCGCAGCCGACGGCGACCAGCCCCAGCCACTTGCCGAGCAGGACCGCCGACCGCCGCACCGGGCGCGCCAGCAGCGACAGCGCCATCCCGGACTCGATCTCGCCGGCGACCGTGGGCCCGGCGAGGAAGGCCGTGCCGAGCGCGGCGATCAGGCTCAGGCCGAACATCACGAGGTTGAGCAGCTGCGAGGCGACCAGCCGGGCCTGGCCGGACGTGAGGTCGCCGAACTCGGTGTCCAGCCCGGTCAGCTTGGAGAAGCCCCAGCCGCTGAGCGTCAGCAGCGCCACGGTCAGGACGACGAGCGCCCAGAGCACCCGCCGGCGCGCGGCCTCCCGCACCGTCAGCCGGGCGATGGTCAGCACGGTCACCGCGGGCCCTCCCCCGCGTGCCCGGCGCGCAGGATCCCGAGCAACCGCTCCTCGAGGCTGATCCGCGCGGGCTCGACGGCGTGCACCCCGACCCCGAGCGCGACGAGGTCGGCGACGAGGCGGGGCACGCCCGTGCCGTCGTCCTCGGCCGGCAGCACCACCGTGTACCGGTCGTGATTGCCGGAGACCTCGCCGGCCGCGCGCAGCCGCGCCTCGGCGCGGCCGTCCACCCCGGTCAGGTGCAGCCGCACCTCGCGCCGGCCGAGCAGCTCGGCCAGCGTGCCGGCCGCCGCGACCCGTCCGTGGTCGAGGATGACCACCCGGTCGCACACCCGCTCCACCTCGCCGATCAGGTGCGAGTTGAGCAGCACCGCCACGCCCTGCTCCTTGAGCGACAGGACGAGGTCCCGGACGTCGGCCCGGCCGATCGGGTCCAGCGCGCTGGTCGGCTCGTCGAGGACCACCAGCTCGGGGCTGCCGACCAGCGCGACGGCCATCCCGAGCCGCTGCTGCATGCCCTTGGAGAAGCCGCCCACCCGGTCGCCGGCCCGCCCGTCCAGGCCGACGGCGGCCAGCCGGTCGCGGCTGTCGCCGTCGGTCATCCGCACGCGGGCCAGGCGCGCGTGCAGCGCCAGCACCTCGGTGGCGGTGAGCCACGGCTGGTAGCGGAACAGCTCGGGCAGGTAGCCGACCCGGGCCCGCGACAGCGGGTCGCTGCCGGGGCGGCCCAGGACCATCACCTCGCCGGCGTCGGCGTGGACCAGGCCCAGGAGCATCTTGATGACGCTGGTCTTGCCCGCGCCGTTGGGACCGAGCAGGCCGACCACCTCGCCGCGGCCGACGGCGAACGAGACGCCGTCGACCGCCGTGCGGCGCCGGTACCGCTTGCGCAGCCCCGAGCACCACACGGCGGGCGAGTCCGGCAGCTCCGCGACGAGCTGGGCGGCGGTGCGGGTGTCCTCGACCGCCATGTCCTCGGCTGCCATCGTCAGCGCAACCCCCGGGCCACCGCGAGCACCTCGTCGGTGCTCACCGCACCGGCGACCCCCGTGATGACTCCGTCGCGCACCCACACCACCCCGGCCATGGCGCCGTCCCGCGACTCGAGGACCGTGGCCTCCTCGCCGTCGACCTCGGCCGTGGAGGTGGTGACCATGTCCGCCGGCACCGGCAGCGGCAGGGTCGCCTCGTCGGCGGAGAAGGCCCGCAGCTGATCGGCGACCTCGGGCGAGAGCCCCGGCAGCGACAGCAGGTAGTCGCGCACCGTCTCGAACGGGACGCCGTCGGAGTCGGCCGTGGGGGCGACCGCCCGGCCGACCGCCAGCACCGGCAGGCCGGAGCGCTGGGTCCACACCGCCGCGACGGCGGGCCCCGCCTGAAGCCGCACGCGGCTGCCGTCCAGCCCCGGCGGCGGGACCGGCAGGTCCTCCCCCGACGCGGCCGCCGCCCGGGCGGCCTCCTCGGCCGAGAAGGTGAAGACCGCGCTGACCGGTTCGACCACCAGGTGGGTGGGGTCGCCGGACACCCCGACCGGCAGGTCCGCCACCTCCGGGACGGTCAGGCCGGTGCGCTCCTCCGCGGTCGCGGCGTCGGACACCTCCGACGGCTCGACCTCCCCGGTGACCTCCAGCTCGCCGAACGTCGAGAGGTCGGGCAGCGAGACCAGGTCGGTGCTGTCCAGGGCCACCGCCTCGACCTGCTCGGTGCGGAACACCGGCAGCCAGTCGTTGGCCGCGGCCACGCCGGCACCGGACAGGACGACGACGGCGCCCAGGGCGGCGACCGCCGGACGGCGCAGCGCCGGCACCCAGGTGCGGCGGCGGGCCGGTGCGGGCGCCGGTGCCGGCCGGACCGGGACGGCGACGGCGGCGGTGAACCGGGCCCAGGCCGCGTCGACGTCGACGGCGGGGGCTCCGGTGTCGAACGCGACCGCGGCCGCCCGTGCGTCGGCGCGGGCGGACTCCAGGCCGGCCAGGCAGGTGGCGCAGCCGGCGACGTGCGAGCGGTCGGGGTCGGAGACCCCGGCCGGCTCGTCGACCAACCGGCGCAGCACGCCCTCAGTGGGATGACGCATCGCGGTCCAACTCCTCGCGCAGACGGGACTCGGCGCGTCGCACGGTCGTGCCGACGCTGCCAGGGGACAGATCGAGGGCGGCCGCCACCTCGTCGTAGCTCAGGCCGCTGTGGCGCAGGACCAGTGCGACCGCCTGCCTGCGGGGCAGCCGGGCGAGGGCGGCGCGCACGCGGCCGTGCTCGGCCCGGACGACCACCGTGTCGGCGACGTCGGGGGCCTCGGCCGCCTGCTGCCGGCCGACGACGTCCTCGCGGGCGGAGCGGCGCCGGCCGGACCGCAGCAGGTTCAGGGCGGTGTGGGCGGCGGCCACGGTGAGCCAGCCGGCGGCCTCCCCCACCGGGACCGACGACCGGCCGAAGGCGAGGAACACCTCCTGGGCGACGTCCTCGGCCTGGTCGCGGGAACCGAGCACGCGGGCCGCCACGCCGACCACCCGGGGGTAGTCGGTCCGGAAGACCTCCTCGAGGTCCGGCCGGATCCCGCCGGCCCGCTCCCTCACGCCCGCCCGCGGGGCCGGGACGACGGCGGGCGCCGTCCACCGCTGCTGCACCAGGTCCACATCAGGGGAAGCACCGCCGGGCCCGCCGATGTGACACCGCCCGAGGATGCATGGCAGACACGCCCCGCGGCGAGACCGCCGCCTGTCGGCGCACCCGTCGCGCAGGATGTCGCCATGCCCTCCTCCCGACGGGTCATGTGGCGCGTGGTGGCCCGCCTCAGCCTCGCCGTCACCGCCGTGGCGGCGGTCGTGGTGATCGGCGGCGGGCTCGGGCTGTGGGCGGTCGAGCGGGACCGGCCCGGGAGCACGCTCGGCTCGGCCGGAGACGCGCTGTGGTGGGCGCTGACCACCATGACCACGGTCGGGTACGGCGACCACGTCCCGGCGACGACCGCGGGGCGGGTGATCGCGGGCGCCGTGATGGTGGTGGGCGTGGCGGTCATCGGCGCCGTGGCCGCGGTCGTGGCGCTGGCCGTCGCCGCCCGGGTGGCGTCGACGGAGGAGCGGGCGCTCGAGGCGGAGGCGAAGACCCTCGAGCGGCGGCTCGAGGACCGGCTGGACCGGTTGGAGGCGAAGCTCGACGCGCTCCTGCGGACCCGGACCGACGGGGACGGGCCGTCCTACGCCGAGCGGACCTCCTCGACGACGTAGGAGCGCATGGTCGTGCGGAACTCCTCGGGAGAGGCGGGCGGCACTCGGGATCGACACCGCACGGAGCGACACGATCACCGAGGACCGTCACCCGACCGTATGATCCGCACCACACTGCGTGTGCGTGGAGGGCCGTCGCTCCGCCGTCGGCGAAACCATCGTCGGCCGTGAGGCGTTACGGTTCTGGTACTCGGATCGAGCCCCGGCAACGGCGCCGGCGGCAGGCGGAGGGTGGACACAGCGCGATGGGAACGAGTGTGGTCGACGTCCCTGATCGGGGACGGTTCGAGATCCGGCTGGACGACCGTGTCGTCGGGCTGGCGAGCTACCACGTCGAGAAGGGCGTCATGACCCTCCCGCACACCGAGATCGACCCCGGCGTCGGTGGCCGTGGTCTCGGCTCGGCCCTCGTGGCCGGCGTCCTCGACGCGGCACGCGAGCGCGGTCTGCACGTGCTGCCCTACTGCTCGTTCATCCGGCACTACATCCAGCAGCACCCGGACTACGTGGAGCTGGTCGCCGAGGCCGACCGGCCGCACTTCGGGTTGGCCACCGCGGAGGCCTGAAGAAGGACCCTCCTGCCCCCCACCGCTCGCACGCTCGCGGCGGGCCCCCGCAGGAGGGCCATCGGTCTCGGCCGATCCCTGCGCGTCCCGTAGATCGGACCTACCGTGGCGCGGGTGCCGACCAGCGTCCTGTGGTTCCGCCGTGACCTCCGGCTCGGGGACCACCCGGCCCTCCTCGCCGCCCGCGAGGCCGCCGGTGCGGACGGCGAGGTCCTCCCGCTGTTCGTCGTCGACCCCCGGCTCTGGGGGCCGTCCGGCGCGCCACGGCGCGAGTACCTGCGTCGCTGCCTGGCCGCGCTGCGCGACGCCACCGGTGGAGCTCTGGTCATCCGCTCGGGCGACCCGGCGGACGTCGTCCCGGCGGTGGCCCGCGAGGTGGCCGCGGGCAGCGTGCACGTCTCGGCCGACACCGGCCCGTACGGACGGCGCCGCGACACCGCCGTCGAGCGCGCCCTCGGCGACGTCGGGTTCACCCGCACCGGGTCTCCGTACGCCGTCGGCCCGGGGCTGGTGACCAAGCGCGACGGCACCCCCTTCCAGGTCTTCTCCCCCTTCGCGCGCGCCTGGCGCGAGCACGGCTGGCCCGCGCCCGCGCCCCGGCAGGACGACCTGCCGTGGTGCCGCGGGCCGCACACCGAGGACCTGCCGCCGGAGCAGGACCTCGGCGACACGCAGCTGCCGCCGGCCGGGGAGGCCGCCGGGCTGGAGGCCTGGGAGCGGTTCCGCGACCAGCGGCTGCGCGGCTACGCCGAGGGCCGCAACACCCCGGGCACCGACGGCACCAGCCGGCTGTCGCCGCACTTGAAGTACGGCACGATCCACCCCCGCACGCTGCTGGCCGACGTGGCGGCAGAGGGCGACGGCGAGGCGGTGCGCCGGTACACCGACGAGCTGGCCTGGCGGGAGTTCTACGCCGACGTGCTGTGGCACCGGCCCGAGTCGGCGCGGGAGTACCTCCGCCCGGAGCTGCAGGCCATCGGCTACGACTCCGGGCCGCACGCCGAGGAGCTGGTGACCGCGTGGGAGATCGGCCGCACCGGCTTCCCGATCGTCGACGCGGGGATGCGCCAGCTGCACGGCGAGGCCTACGTGCACAACCGCGTGCGCATGATCGTGGCCTCGTTCCTCGTCAAGGACCTGCACCAGGAGTGGACGCTCGGCGCCAGGTACTTCATGCAGCACCTGGTCGACGGCGACCTGGCGAGCAACAACCACGGCTGGCAGTGGGTCGCCGGGACCGGCACCGACCCGTCGCCGTACTACCGGGTCTTCAACCCGATCACCCAGGGGAAGAAGTTCGACCCCGACGGCGCGTACGTGAAGCGGTGGGTGCCGGAGTTGCGCGACCTCGACGCCCGGTACGTGCACGAGCCGTGGACGGCGCCCGGCGGCGTGCCCGCCGGCTACCCGCAGCCGATCGTCGACCACGCGCACGAGCGGAAGGTGGCCCTGGAGCGGTTCGAGCGGGTGCGCCGTGCCTGAGGGCCACACCCTGTTCCGCCTCGCCCGTGACCAGCAGGCGGCGTTCGCCGGCCGCCCGGTGCACGTGACCAGCCCGCAGGGCCGCTTCGCCGCCGGCGCCGAGCTGCTCGACGGCCGGGTGCTGGAGGAGGTCACCAGCTACGGCAAGCACCTGTTCGCCTGCTTCGGCGCCGACACCCTGCACGTGCACCTGGGGCTGTACGGCAGCTACACGAGCGGCACGGGCATGCCGCCCCCGCCGCGGGGTGCCCTGCGCATGCGCTGGCAGGGGCCGGGCGTCGACGGCGCGGGCGTCTGGACCGACCTGCGCGGCGCCACCGCCTGCGAGGTGCTCACCGCGCCGGAGGTCGACAGGATCCTCGACCGGCTCGGGCCGGACCCCCTGCGGTCACGCAGCCGAGACGGCGCGCCGGCCCACCGGCGGATCGCCGGCAGCCGCACCGCCGTCGGCGCCCTGCTCATGGACCAGTCGGTGCTCGCCGGGGTCGGCAACGTCTACCGCGCCGAGATCCTCTTCCGGCACCGCATCTCGCCGTTCCGCCCCGGCCGGGACGTGGGCGCCGAGGAGTGGGCCCGGCTGTGGGCCGACCTCGTCGTCCTCATGCGCTCCGGTGTCCGCCTCGGCCGGATCGTCACGACGCGGCCCGAGCACCGCAGCCGCAAGCGCGGGTCGGCGACCCGGGAGGACGCGCACTACGTGTACCGGCGCACCGGTCTTCCGTGCCGCATCTGCGGCACCGAGGTGCGCACGCAGGAGATGGTGGGGCGCAATCTCCACTGGTGCCCGGTGTGCCAGGCGGCCTGATGCCGGCCGATCCTGCGTAGCCTCGCAGGGGTGACCGCTACGGCGCGCGCTCTCGCCGTCGCCGCGCTGGCCGGCGTCGCCCTGGTGTCGGGCCCGCCGGGCACGGCTGTGGCGTCGGACGACGACGCATCGCGCGTCGGCTACGACGTCTCGCACCCCCAGTGCGGGGAGTCCCTGCCCGAGGACCCGGCCTTCGCCGTCGTCGGCGTCAACGGCGGGGTCGCCACCCGGCCGAACCCCTGCCTCGCCGACCAGCTGGCCTGGGCCGCCGGGGCGGCCGGCACGGGAACCGACCAGCCCGCTGTCGCGCTGTACGTGAACACGGCCAATCCCGGGGAGCTCATCGACCGGGTGACGACCTGGCCGGACACCGGGTCCACGCCCTACGGGACCTGCGACGGGAGCAACAGCCTGGCCTGCTCGTGGCAGTACGGGGCACACCGGGCCGCGGTCGACGTGCACGTCTTCTTCGTGGACGGGGCCTGGGCGGCCGGCCTGGACCCCGACCCGGCCGCCTACCGGTGGTGGCTCGACGTCGAGACGATGAACACCTGGCAGTACGGCTCCTCCGAGGCGCGGGCCCGCAACCGCGCCGCGCTGGAGGGGATGACCGTGTACCTCGAGGGCGTGGGCGCCGAGGTCGGGCTCTACTCCACCGGCTCCCAGTGGGACCGCATCGTGGGCGAGGTGCCCGCCGGCAGCCCCCTGCGCGGGCTCGACAGCTGGCTGGCCGGCGCCGAGACGGCCGACCAGGCCGAGGCGGCCTGCGCCCTGGACCCCCTCGTCCCGGGCGGCCGGGTGGTGCTCACCCAGTACGTGACCGGAGGCCTCGACCACGACCACGCGTGCCGTTGAGGAGGCCCCTCAGAGCTCGCCCTTGGTGCCCGCCGGCAGCGGCTCCAGGATCTGGACCTCCGGCGCGCCGGAGACCTTGCCCGCCAGCTTCGGACCGAGCGCGGTGAGCGCCGGCGCCGTCATGTGCGTGCTCAGCGCCTCCTGGCTCGCCCACTTCTCGACCATCACGAGGACGCCGTCGGTCTCGTGCAGCGCGTACAGCTCGCAGCCCGGCTCGGCGTGCACCTCGGGGAGGATCTCCAGGAAGGCCTCCCGGACGGCGTCGAGGTGCTCGGGCAGCGGGCGGATGTGGGCGACGACGACGACGGACACGGAGGCTCCTCCTCGGCTGCACCGGACGGGGGCCGACCGGAGCGGTGGTTGGCGCATCCCGCCCGCGCGGGTCAGGATGCCGATCATGTCGGACGCCGAGGAGACTGCCACCACACCCGCCGCACGCCGCCTCCGGGTGGCGATCGTCGGCGCGGGGCCCGCGGGCATCTACGCCGCCGAGGCGCTGACCCGCCAGACCGACGTCCCCGTGGCCGTCGACCTGATCGACCGGCTGCCCACCCCCTTCGGGCTGGTGCGGCACGGCATCGCCCCGGACCACCTGCGCATGCGTGCCCTGCGCGACACCCTGCACGGCGTCCTGGACCACGAGCACGTGCGTTTCGTCGGCAACGTCGAGATCGGCACCGACCTCGACCTGCACGAGCTCCGCGACCACGTCGACGCCGTCATCTACACCTACGGCGCCTCGCGCGACCGCGCGCTGTCGATCGAGGGCGAGGACCTGCCGGGGAGCATCGCCGCCACCGACCTGGTCGGGTGGTACTGCGGCCACCCCGACGCCGACCGCGCGCGGATCGAGGCGGCGCTGACCGGCGTGCGCCACGCAATCGTGATCGGGGTGGGCAACGTCGCCCTCGACGTGGCCCGGGTGCTGGTCCGCACCCCCGAGGAGCTCGAGCCCACCGACATGCCGCAGCACGTGCTCGACGCGCTGGCCGCGGCGCCGGTGGAGTCGGTGACCGTCCTCGGCCGCCGTGGACCGGCGCAGGCCAGCTTCACCACCAAGGAGCTCGACGAGCTCGGCGAGCTGGCGGGGGCGACGGTGCTCGTCGACGGGGCGGACGTGCCCGGCGAGGACGAGCCGCCGCCGGCCGACCGCCTGAAGGCGCGCAACCTCAAGGTGCTGCGCGGCTACGCGCCCAACGTCGCCGAGCCCGGGCGCGCCACCATCACGCTGCGCTTCTTCGCCCGCCCGGTCCGCCTCCTGGGCGAGGACCGGGTCACGGGGATCGAGATCGAACGGACCGCCGTCGACGCCGAGGGGCGCGCCACCGGCACCGGCGAGTTCACCACGCTGCCGGCGGACCTGGTCGTGCGCTCCGTCGGCTACCGCGGGCTGCCGCTGCCGGGGCTGCCGCTGGACACCGGCTCGAACACCGTGCCCAACGAGGCCGGGCGGGTGCTGCGCGACGGGGCCCCCTCGACCGGCGAGTACGTGGCGGGCTGGATCAAGCGCGGCCCCACCGGCGTCGTCGGCACCAACAAGCACGACGCCCGGGAGACCGTGGCCACGCTGCTGGCCGACGTGCAGGCCGGGACGATCACGCCGCACGGCGACCCGGACGACCTGGTCCGCACCCTCCGGGCGAAGGGGGCCGATCCGGTGCTGCTGGCGCACTGGAAGGCCATCGACGCGGCGGAGGTCGCGCTGGGCGCCACCCGCGGCCGGCCGCGGACGACGATGCACGAGCGGGAGGCGCTGCTCGCGGCGGCGAGGGCCGCCGAGGCCGAAGAGGCCGCGGAGGCCGCGGAGGCCGCGGAGGCCGCGGAGGCCGCGGAGGCCGCGGAGGCCGCGGAGGCCGCCCGGGACTGACCGCCCGTCAGCGCCTCGTGACGGCGGCGATGAGCTCGTGGGCCGTCTCCGCGGTGCCGGCGGCGGCGAAGCGGATGAGCATCCCGGTGTCGGGGTGCAGGCGAAGGGGCTCGCCGTCCGCCGTCAGGGCGACCCCGCCGGCCGCGGCCAGCACCGCCAGCCCGCCGGCGACGTCGTGCACGTGCGTGCCCGCGCGGTCCAGGTCGTGCCACGCGGCGGCGGACCCGTCGGCCACCAGGCAGACCTCGACCGCGGTGCAGCCGGTCACCCGGATCCGCCGCGCGGTGGTCGGCACCTCGACGGCGCGGCCACCGGGCGCGCTGGGGACGACGACCGTCGTCCCGGGGCGGGGCGCCATCGGGACGTCGTCGCGGCGGGCACCGGCTCCCTCGGAACCGGACCACCGGCGGCCCGAGGAGAGGTCGACGACCACACCGGCGACGGCCCGGCCGCCCTGCACGAGACCGGCGGAGAAGGCCCACGGCGGCAGCCCGGCGCGGAAGTTGCCGGTGCCGTCGAGCGGGTCGAGGACCATCCAGGGCTCGTCGGCGTCGACCGCGATGTCGGACCGCTCCTCGCTGAGCACGGGCACGCCGAGGTCGCCGAGGACCGACGCGGCCGCCACGTGCGCGGCCTCGTCGGCGGCGAGCGAGGGGCTGCCGTCGGCCTTGACGCGGTCCTCCCCCGTGCCCCGGGCCAGCGCCACCGCCGTCTCCACCCGGGTCGCGGCCAGGGCGGCGGCGGCCAGGAACCGGTCGACCAGCGGGGCGGTGACCTCCGGCAGCTCGACGGCGAGCACGCCCCGCCGGCCGGGGCGGTCGCGCACCTGGTCGCACCCCCAGCCGACCGCCGCGGCCCGCACCGCGGGGTGCTCCGGCCCCATGCCGGACGACGCCAGGACGACGGCCTCCGCGCGGCCCTCGACGGTCCACTGCCGGCGCAGCAGGACCGCCTGGTCCGGGCCCGCGGCCAGCACGCGGTAGGCCGGGTCGCTGACCGCCGGGGCGAGGGCCGCGGGGGCCAGGCCCAGCGCGTCCGCCGCCCGCAGCAGCGTCGCGCCCCCGGTCGCCGCGACGGCCACCTCGCTCATGCCGCCGGCGATCCCCCCCACGTCTGGCGACGGTAGGGGATGCCGGTGCCCGCCGCCGGGCGTCCCGGCGGCGGCCGGCGGTGGGTGATGCGGGGAACGTCGCCGTCCCCGGGTAGTCCAGCGCGGTGACGACCCCCCGGACCGGCCTCGACGACGTCGACGTCGTCTTCCTCGTCCACCGCGAGCCGCCGGAGCTGCTGGCCCGGCACCACGCGGCGGTCGCGTCCGCCGTCGGGCCCGGGTGGCGCGGCCGGGCGCTGCTGGTGGAGAACGCGGCAGCCCCTCGGACGTCGGCGGCGGCCCGGGCCCACGTGCGCACCGCGTACCCGGCCGCCGACCGGCGGGTGCTGAGCTCGCCGCGCAACCTCGGCTTCGCCCGCGCCATGGACCTCGCGATCGACGCCTGCCGCGGCCGCTACGTCGCCCTCCTCAACTCCGACGGCGAGCCCGAGCCGGAGATGCTGTGCCGGCTGGCCGAGGTCCTCGACGCCGAGCCGCGGGCGATCTGGGCCGCGCCCGCGGTGCACGGCCCCGGCGAGGACGACGACCCGCCCGGTCCGCCGCGCCCGGCCGAGGAGCTCGGCGGCACCGCCCTGCTGCTCCGCCGGGCGGAGTTCCTCGCCGCCGGCGGGTTCGACCCCGCGTACTTCTTCTACAACGAGGACCGCGACGCCTCCCGCCGGCTGCGCGCGGCCGGCCACCTGCTGCTGCGCGTCCCCGGCACGCGCTTCCGGCACGGCAAGGCGGGCCGCACCGCCCGCGGCGTGCTCCTGCGCGAGTGGCACTACGCCCGGACCGTGCAGGTGCTGGTCCCCCAGCACGCCGCACGACCCGTGGCCGGGACCGCCGCCTTCCTCGGCCGCCGGCTGCGCGCCGTCGGGACGCACCTGCGCGAGCGTGACCTCCCCGGGGCCGCCGGCATCGCCCTGGCCACGCTCGAGCTGCCGCGCGGACTCCTCCTCGCTGCCGCGCGGAGGCGGCGGCCGTGGGACGGCGCGCGGCTGACGCGGTGGCTGGACCGCTCCCGCGCCGAGGTCGGGGAGCTCTAGCCCGAGTTGCGCAACGCCGTGGCGATGCCGTTGATGGTCAGCTGGATGTTGCGGCGGACGAGCTCGTCGTCGTCACCGCCCCGCCGGCGGCGCAGCATCTCGACCTGCAGGTGGTGCAGCGGCTCCAGGTACGGGAACCGGTTGCGGATCGAGCGGGCCAGGGAGGGGTTGTCGGCGAGCAGGTCGTCGTCCCCCGTGACGGCGAGCAGCATGCGGCAGGTCCGCTCGTGCTCGGCGGTGATCTGGTCGAACACCCGCGCGCGCAGCTCCTCGTCCGGCACCAGCCCGGCGTAGCGGGCGGCCAGGCCGAGGTCGGTCTTGGCCAGCACCATGCCCATGTTGGACAGCACCGTGCGCAGGAACGGCCAGCGCCGGTGCAGGTCGCGCAGCCGGTCCAGCTTCGCGTCGTCGCCGCCCACCCACGACTCGAGCGCCGAGCCGGTGCCGTACCAGCCGGGCAGCATGATGCGGGCCTGCGACCAGCTGAACACCCACGGGATGGCGCGCAGGTCGGTGATGCGGTCGCCGGCCTTGCGCGAGGGCGGCCGGCTGCCGATGTTCAGCTCGGCCAGCTCGCGGATCGGCGTCGCGGCGCGGAACCAGTCGACGAAGCCCGGGGTCTCGTGCACCAGTGCGCCGTACGCCCGGCGGGCCCGGCCGGCCAGGTCGTCGAGCAGCCGGTAGGCGTCGTCGGCCGCCTCTCCCAGGCCCTCGACGTCGAGCAGGCTGGCCTCCAGCGTCGCGGCGACCAGCGCCTCGAGGTTGCGCCGGGCGAGGTCGGGGTCGGCGTACTTGGCGGCGATGACCTCGCCCTGCTCGGTGATCCGCAGGGAGCCGGCCACCGCGCCGGGCGGCTGCGCCCGGATCGCCTCGTAGCTGGGGCCGCCGCCCCGGCCGACGGTGCCGCCGCGGCCGTGGAACAGCCGCAGCCGCACCCCCTCGGTCGACGCGACCTCGACCAGCTCGAGCTCCGCCCGGTACAGCGCCCAGTTGGCGGCCAGGTAGCCGCCGTCCTTGTTGCTGTCGGAGTAGCCGAGCATGACCTCCTGCAGGTCGCCGCGGGCGGCCACCATGGCCCGGTACAGCGGCTGGGCCAGCACCGCGGTCATCGTGGCGCCGGCGCCCTGCAGGTCGTCGATCGTCTCGAACAGCGGCGAGATGCCCACCGGGCACGACGGCCGGCCGCTCGCGTCGAGCTCGAGCAGCCCGACCTCCTTGAGCAGGACGGCGACCTCCAGCACGTCGCTCACCGACTCGCACATGCTGATCACGTAGTTCGGGATGGCGGCCGGGCCCAGCAGCGCCACCTGCTCGGCGGCGGCCCGCAGCAGGTCGACCTCCCCGCGGGCCAGCTCCGACAGCTCGGCGTCCGGGCGCACCAGCGGGCGGCGCAGCCGCAGCTCGCCGGCGAGCAGCTCCACCCGGGCCGGCTCGTCGAGGGCGGCGTAGTCGTCGCAGACACCCGCCCAGGCCAGCAGCTCGGCGAGCACCTCCTCGTGCACCGAGGAGTTCTGCCGCATGTCCAGCCCGCAGAGGTGGAAGCCGAACACCTCGACCGCCTCGCGCAGCCGGGTCAGCCGGTCGTCGGCCAGGGCGCCGGCCCCGTGGCTGCGCAGCGACCCGTCGACGACCGTGAGGTCGGCGAGCAGCTCGGCCGGGGTGCCGTAGGGCTCCAGCTCGATGGCCGGCGCGGCCCCGGGCACGCGCCCCAGCACCCGCTTCGCGGTGGCGGCCAGCCGCGCGTGCACCCCGATGAGGGCGCGCCGGTAGGGCTCGTCGGCGCGGAACGGCGACTCGTCCCGGGAGGCGTCGGCCAGCGCGTACAGCGCCGGGGTGGGGGTGACCAGCCGGTCGGACATCGACAGCTCGTCGCGCAGCGCGACCAGCTCGTCCAGGTGGTGGCCCAGCGCCGTCTCCGCCTGGCGGGTGGTCGCCCGGCGGACGGCGTCGGCGGTGACGAAGGGGTTGCCGTCGCGGTCGCCGCCGATCCAGGAGCCCGGCTGCAGCATCGGCCGGTCGAGCAGGTCCGCGCCGGGCCAGCGCTGCCGCAGCGCCCGGCGCAGCTCGGTGTTGACGGCCGGGATGACGTCGAACAGCGAGAGCTCGTAGTAGCGCAGCGCCTCGTCGATCTCGTCCTGCAGCCGCAGCCGCGACAGCCGCAGCAGGGCGGTCTGCCAGAGCGTGAGCACCGAGCGCCACAGCTTGCCGGCCCACTCCGGGTCCGCGCCGAGGTCCTCGGTGGAGCGGTCGCGGCGGCGGATGAGGTCGGTGACCTGCCGCTGCACCTCGGTGATCGTCTTGCGGCGCACCTCGGTCGGGTGCGCGGTCACCACGGGGACGACGAGCGCGCCGGCCAGGGCGTCGGCCACCGCGTCGGCGTCGAGGGCGGCGTCGTCCAGGACGCCGAAGGTGGCGGCCAGGCTGCCCGGCTGCGGCGGCGAGCCGCTGCGCCGGTGGAAGCGCCGGCGCCGCTCGTGGTGGATGTCCTCGGCCAGGTTGGCCAGCAGCGAGAAGTGGCTGAAGGCCCGGATCACGTGGTTGGCCGACCGGACGTCGAGCTCCCCGAGCCGGGTGGCGAGCTCGGCACGGTCGACGTCGGACCGGCGCACGCCGAAGGCGGCCACCCGGGTGCGCTCGACCAGGTCGAGGACCTCGCCGCCGGACTGCTCGGCGATCACCTCGCCCAGCACCCGGCCGAGCAGCCGGATGTCGTCGCGGAGGGGGCCGTCGGTGCCGGCGTCCTCCCCCTGGCCGTTCTGTCGGAGGTCGGCGACGTCCACGGTGGCTTCGGACATGGCCGGAGTATGCCGCCGTCCGTGTGACGGACAGGTGTCGTGGGGAGGACCTCACGATGCAACGCCTCACCGCGACCGTCGCCGCCCCGTCCGCCGCCGAGCACGCCGAGGGCCCGCGGTGGGACGCCGCCCGCGACGAGCTGCTGTGGGTGGACATCAGCGGGGGCCTGCTGCGCCGGGCGACGGTCGGGGACTCCGGCGACGTCACCGAGGTCGCCGAGCACCGGGGCGGGGACACCGTGGGCGCCGTCGCGCCGGCCGCGACCGGCGGGTGGCTGCTCGCGGCGGGCGGCGGCTTCACCCACCTCGGCGAGGACGGCACCGCCCGGGTGCTGCTCGACCTCGCCGGGGAGGGCGGCAGCGAGGAGTCCGGCGGCACCCGGATGAACGACGCGGCCTGCGACCCGGCCGGCCGGTTCCTCGCCGGGACCATGGCCTTCGACCAGCGCCCGGGCGTCGGCGCCCTGTACCGCCTGGACCTCGACGGCACCGTGCGCACGCTGCTCGACGGGCTGACCGTCTCCAACGGGCTGGGCTGGTCACCCGACGGCGGCACCCTCTACCTGGCCGACTCCGGACCCGGGCTGCTGCACGCCTTCGACTACGACGTCGCCACCGGGGACCTCGCGCACGGCCGGGTGCTGCTGGAGTTCGCCGACGACGACGGCGTGGCCGACGGGCTCACCGTGGACGACGACGGGTGCCTCTGGACAGCGCTGTGGGGGGCCGGCCAGGTGCGCCGGTACTCACCCGACGGCGAACTGCTCGCGGTCGTCGACGTGCCGGTGGCCCAGACCTCGGCCTGCTGCTTCGCCGGACCCGGCCGCGACCTGCTGGTGGTGACCACCTCCGCGGAGGGGATGTCCGACGCCGACCGGGCCGCGCAGCCCGACGCGGGCCGGCTGTTCACCGCGCGGCCCGGGGTCACGGGCCCGCCGGCGTCGCCCTACCGCGGCCCCCTCGAGGCCCTCCGCCAGCTCCCCTGACGCACGACAAATGGCGCACGCTCACGTCAGCTTGGCGCGCACCGCCGCTTCAAGGCCACCCAATTCCGGGCATCCGCTGACGAGGCTCGCCCAGCCACCCCCAAGCGCTTCGGTGATCAACCTTCTCCGGCCCTCTCCAGGAAGCCGTCGATCCGCCTCTGACACCTGACCCTCGAAATAGACCTCTTTGGGGTGCATTTCTGCTCGGACGTCTGCCCACGGAACGCCAAGGCTGGAGCGAACCCCCCAGAGCGCCCAGACCTCCAACTCCTGGATGGCAATGACTAGGATCGACTTCTCGGCTCCGCTCGGGCAACTTTGAAGGAGAGAATCAAACTCTCCTTGCCGATTCGCCCGACCGCGCTTCCCATCTTTTCCGTCGCCATCCACGCAGACGATCACGAGATCATTGATTGCCGCGTATCGGGCAATCACGGAGCACAACTGCGCCTTGAGGTCGTCAATTCCGCGAAGTCTGGGATTAGTGACCGGTCGCACGACTGCTCGGGGTTTGCCGATATGCCTGAACAGGGCCTCGATAAGAGGGACCGCAATAAATTGATCATGAGTGTGGTCTTCACAAACGACCGCCACCCGCACACTCACGACACGCTGGCCGCCTGCTGCAGCCATCCCTCCTCTTGAAGGCCACCTAGGCTGACACTTTCAAGCGCCTCACCTATGCCCGGCAAGCTTGAAACGGGAACTGGGTGCGACGACGAACGCTCAGCATTCCAGCCCACTACCGTCGCGGCCTGGCGCGTCTTGTCATCCGCATAATCCAGCACAGCCGCCGAGTGACTCGAAGCTATGACTTGAATCCGAT
Organism: Trujillonella endophytica; assembly: GCF_019799905.1. Taxonomy (GTDB): domain Bacteria; phylum Actinomycetota; class Actinomycetes; order Mycobacteriales; family Geodermatophilaceae; genus Trujillonella; species Trujillonella endophyticus_A. The sequence continues at coordinate 463,957 of NZ_JABGCI010000002.1, forward strand.
CATCGCCTTCTGAAGCCTGCTCCAACATGCGAATAAGTAGCGAGAGTCGACTAGGGCTGATCCCGTTCTCGATCTCCTCGATGACAAGAGTGTGCCGACCTACACTTCCCACCGACGCTAAGGCGAGTGCCGCGAATCGTAGCGTCCCATCACTCAGCGATGGGGCCGGAATTCGAACCTTGAAGGGTGATTCAACCAGCGCAAAGAGAACCTCACCCGTAGGCGTGCGGACGACGTCGACTTCCTCAATGGGCTTCGGCGTCAACTCATTCAGCCATGAGGCGATGGCATTCATGCGATCTTCCGCGCTTAATTTTGGGCGCCGGCGCTTTGCCTCCTCGGGCTCTCCTCGTTCGCGTCGAACCTTCTCCATTCGAGCGTCGGACAGGAGTCGCCACACAACCGCCGCAAAATTTTCGCCATGCTCACCTAACTCCGCCCGTCCGGTGGGAGAGTACTGGCGCAAGATCTCCGGACGGAGTTCGAGTGGCGTGATCGAACCAAACTCGTTGCGAAGGAGGTCGGCCACGTCCTCGTTCAGATTTGACTCAGCCCGCCGCCCTGTAAACTGAGAGAGAATGAACTCGTGAGGCGAAAAGGCCCGCTTCGGATTTAAGCCCCGCGCCTCCTTGTGGAAGCGGGCATGGATGACCGGCGACTCAGGATCGTGCTCAAGAGCACCCGTTTCAGGTCGAGTACTGAAGACGTATGGCCCAGGATGTCTCGACGACTTAAGTTCTTCCGAGACTATCCTATGACGCTCCGCGTCGACCCGAACGTGATAGGACAGGGTGGAATTAGCCGCCCGCGCAGTCACGTTTATCTCAAACTCTCGCGTAGTCGACAGGAAGTGGACAGCGGACACCGACCCGCCCCTGACTCCGGCCACAACCGCAAGATTTGACAAGGGGCTCGCGTGCCCCTCGAGCGCATCTCTAATCGATCGACCGTCACCTATCGCCTTGAGGAATCGAAGAGCGTCAAAGAAGTTGCTCTTCCCTGCGCCGTTCGCTCCTAGCACGAGAGACGTCGGCCCAAGCTTAAATTCGGCATTACGGTATGACTTGAAGTTCTTGAGCTGGACCTTTGTGAGCACTCAGCACCTCATCTAGACCGTGAGCCCCGCGACTCATTGTCGAGTGTAGGGGTCGTCCTTCCGTTCGCAGGCGTCACTAGAAGGCCTGTCACCCGAGGATGGCTGCCCCTCGACTACCTTCTGGGCCCAGCTACCTCGCTAGGTGGATCGCTTCTAAGGCGACAACGTCAGTCCTGGAAGAGGCGCAGGGCGGCCATCGCCAGCTCGTCGCCGGCCTCGGCGCCGAGGCCGAACTGCTCGGCGGCGCCCTCGTGGTCGCCGCGGCCGACCAGCAGGACGCCGAGGTTGTGGTGGCAGCGGACGTCACCGGCGGCGATGCCGCTGCGATAGGCCTCCTCCGCCGCCTCGTCGTCGCCCAGCTCGTCGCAGTACAGGTTGCCCAGGGGCAGCCAGGCCACGGCCTCGCCGCGCTTGGCGCCGACCTCGAGCACGAACCGCGCCTCGGTGGCCCGGTCGGTCTCCCGCAGCAGGTCGGCCAGGTCCGCGCGTGCGGGCGGGAACAGGTGGGCCCCGGCGCGCAGGGCGTCCTCGAGGGCGGGGTCCTGCGTGCGGCACCACTCGCGGCAGGCGAGGACGGCCTCGGCGTGCAGGTCTCCGGCGTCGGCGGCTCCGCGCCAGGCGGCCAGCGCACCGGCCTCGTCGCCCATCTCGTCGAGGACGGTGCCCAGCGTGCGCCAGGCGTGCGCCTCGCCGCCGGCCAGTGCGGCCTCGTAGGCCACGCTCGCCTCGCTCCAGCGCTCCTGCGCGGCGAGCGTGTTGCCCAGGGCGAACGCCGCCACGGCGTCGCCCAGGGCCGCGGCGCGGCGGAAGCACTCCTCGGCGTCGGGCAGCCGGCCCGCGCCCACCAGCTCGCGGCCGAGGGCGATGAGTGCGGGAGCGTCGGCAGCCGGCGCGTGCCGGAGGCGCTCGTCCAGGTCCTCGGTCATGCCGGTCATCGTGCGATGGCCGACCCGATTTCGGCGTCCTCCGTGGTGGTGACCTGACCCGATCGTGTCTCCCCCGGGAGCGGGGGTCGGTGCTGGTCAGCGAAGGGTCAGCCGCCGAAGGCCTCCTTCCAGGCCGGCATGAGGTCGCGCTGCGCCCACTCCAGGTAGGGGGCCTGCGCGTCGCCGCCGATCTGCAGCAGGGCGAGGTGGGTGAAACCGGCGTCGGCGTACTCCTGCGCCGCCTCGATCACCGCGTCGACGTCGTCCCCGCACGGGATGCTGCCGGACACGTCCTCGGGACGGACGAACTGGCTGGCCGCGTCGAAGGCCGACGGGCCGGGCAGCTCCGCGTTGACCTTCCAGCCCAGCCCGAACCAGCGGAACAGCCGGTGCGCACGCTCCACCGCGGCGTCGCGGTCGGTGTCGTAGCTGATCGGCATCTGCGCGATGCGGGGCTTGCCCACGCCGCCGGCGTCGTCGAACCACTCCCCCAGCTCGGTGCGCGGCTCGGTGGCGATCATCGCGTCACCCAGCTCGCCGGCGATGCCGCAGGACTGCTGGCCCGACACCGCGATCCCGATCGGCACCCGCTTCTCCGGCAGGTCCCACAGCTTGGCCGACTCGACGTCGAAGTGGTCGCCGCGGAAGTTGGTGTGGCCCTCGCCGTCGAACAGCTCGCGGATGACCTGCAGCGCCTCGACGAGCATCTCGTGCCGGACGTCGGCCGGCGGCCACCCGGCGCCGACGACGTGCTCGTTGAGGTTCTCGCCCGAGCCGACGCCGAGGGTGAACCGGCCGCCGGACAGGATCTGCAGCGTCGCGGCCTGCTGGGCCACCACCACGGGGTGGTACCGCAGGATCGGGCAGGTCACGTAGGTCATCAGCGGGATCCGGCTGGTGGCCTGGGCGGCCGCGCCCAGGGTGACCCAGGCGTTGGGCGAGTGGCCCATCTCCTCCAGCCACGGGAAGAAGTGGTCGCTGCTGACCGCGAAGTCGAAGCCCGCCTCCTCGGCCCCGACCACGTGGCCCACCAGGTCCCGGGGCCCGGCCTGCTCGGTCATCATCGTGTAGCCCAGCTCCATCGCCATGCCGGGCGGCTACCCGGGGTCGGGAGCGCCCAACCGACCCCGGTGCGTGCCGCTACACGCGCTCAGCCGAGCGGGGCCGTCAGCTCGATGTTGATGTCGTCGGGGTCCTGGAAGGACAGGACGGCGATGCCGGCGTCGGCCAGGTCGGTGACCTCACCGTGCTCGATGCCGGCCCCGGTCAGCGCCTCGGCGGCGCGCTCGAGGTCGGCGCGCGTGGCGACGGCGAAGCTGACGTGGTCGAGCCCGGTCCGGTCGGGGTCGAAGCGGGTGTCCCCCACCGGCCGCAGGCCGAACAGCGTGCCCTGCGGCGTCTGGTAGACGGTGCCGCCGTAGAAGACCTCGGCGGACTCGCGGACGCCGGGCTCGTCGACCCTGCTGGAGGCGTCGAGGGCGACCGGCCAGCCGAAGACCTGGTCGTAGAAGGCCTTGGAGCGGGCGATGTCGGTGACGGTGAGCCGGACGTGGGCGAAGCCGGAGCTGGTGATCAGTGCCATGGGGAGGCCCTACCCATCCCCGGCGGTCCCCACCGGGGACCGCCGGCTCCCCTCACGCGCGCTCCGCGCGCAGCGCCTCCCGCAGCTTGGTCTTGCCGCTGGTGCGCAGCAGCGCGCCGGCGTAGACCCGGCCGCCGAGCCGCACGACCAGGGCGATCGCGACCAGCATGAGGACGACGGCGAGGCCGACCTCCCACGCCGCGGCCTCCCCCGCCGCCTGCCGCACCGGCATGACCAGCGGCGACAGCCCCGGCACGTACGAGGTGACCGTGGCCAGCGTGCTGTCCGGGTCGCCGGCCGCCTGCAGCCCGACGAAGAAGCCGGCGACCAGCACCAGCGTCGTCGGGGTGAGCACGCTGCCGAGGTCCTCCTGGCGGCTCACCAGCGACGCGGCGACGGCGAAGACCGAGGCGTAGAACGCGTAGCCGAGGACGAACCACAACACCACGGACACCACCGTGCTGATCAGGTCGCCGGGGACGTCGACGACGTCGAAGGCCAGCGCCCCGGTCACGCCGATCACGCCGATGACCACGATCTGGGCCAGCCCCAGCACGCCCAGCCCGAGGATCTTCCCGGCGAGCAGCTGCCAGGGCCGCATGGTCGCCAGCAGCAGCTCGACCACCCGGCTGGACTTCTCCTCGACCACGCCCTGGGCGACGAACTGGCCGAACAGGATGAGCAGGCCGTAGAGGACGCCGACGCCGATGAGCGCGACGACCACCCGCTGCCCGTCGTCCTCCCCCTCGTCCAGTGAGGTGACCGCGACCTCGGGCACCGCGGTGAGGTCGACCCCGGCGTCGGCCAGCTCCGAGGCGATGGCGACGCCGGCGACCGCGCCGTTGACGACGGCCTCCATCGTCGAGTCCCGCTCCTTGACCAGGAGCCGCGGGTCGTCGCCGGTGCCGTCGATCAGGGCGCCGTCGACGTCCTCGTCCTCCACCGCCTGCCGCGCCGCGTCCTCGTCGTCCAGCGCGACGATCGTGACGTCGACCCCGACGGCCTCGCCCTGGGCCTCGATCGCCGGGCCGAGCTCCGAGGCGTCGCCGACGACCCCGAGCCGGCCCTCGTCCGCGCCGGACCCGACGACGACCTGGAAGGCCATCACGCCGATCAGGATCACGATTATCACGATCGAGCTGATGATGAAGTTCTTGTCCCGCAGGCGCGTGGAGATCTCCCGGCCGGCGACCAGCCGGACCAGCGTGGCGCTGCCCAGCGGCTTCTGCTCGCTCACGCCGCGACCTCCTCGACCGGCGCCGACGTCGCCGCCGGCGTCGGGTCGGCGACGGCCTCGCGGAACAGCTCGACCAGGGTCGGCTCCCGCCAGGCGAAGTGGGTGACCCGGCCGGTGCGCAGCGCGGCGGCGAGCACGGCCTGGTCGTCGGTGCCGGCGGCGAGCTCGAGCAGGGTGTCGCCGGCCTGCTGGGAGACCACGCGCACCCCGGGGACGACGGCCGCCCAGCCCTGCGGGGCCTCGGGGACGACGACCCGGAGCAGCCGGCCGGCCTCGCGGCGGCGCAGCTCCTCGACGGTGCCGCTGGCGACCATCCGGCCGCGGGCGAGGATGCCGACGGAGTCGCACAGCCGCTCGACCAGGTCGAGCTGGTGGCTGGAGAAGACGACGGGGACGCCGTCCCGGCACTGCTCGAGCAGTGCCTCGGCCAGCGAGTCGACACCGACGGGGTCCAGCCCGGAGAACGGCTCGTCCAGGATCAGCACCTCGGGCCGGCTGACCAGGGCGGCCGCCAGCTGCACCCGCTGCTGGTTGCCCAGCGACAGCTTCTCGACGGCGTCCTTGCGCCGGGCGCCCAGGCCCAGCCGCTCGGCCCAGGTCTCCGCGGCGCGGGCGGCCGCGGCGGCGTCCATGCCGTGCAGCCGGGCGAAGTAGGTGAGCTGCTCGCCGACCCGCATCTTCGGGTAGAGCCCGCGCTCCTCCGGCATGTAGCCGATCCGGCGGCGGGCGGCGGCGTCGAGCGCGGTGCCCCGCCAGCGCACCTCCCCGGCGTCGGCGCGGGCCAGGCCCAGCGCGATCCGCATCGTCGTCGTCTTGCCGGCGCCGTTGGCTCCGCAGAACCCGAACATCGACCCGGGCGCGACGGTGAAGCCGACCCCCTCCAGCACGCGGTTGGCCCCGTAGCTCTTGTAGAGGCCGTCGAACTCCAGCACGGTGCGTTCTCCCTCAGCAGCGGTCCGTCGACCGTATCCGCCGCCCGACGCGCGCTTCGAGAGCGACTGCGGTGTCATCGGGACATGAGCCAGGACAACGAGCCGGCCCAGCCTCCGTCGGGTGTGGGACTGCCGGGGCTGCGGACGGCAGCCGCGGGGTGTCGCGCCTGTGAACTCTGGGAGCCCGCCACGCAGACGGTCTTCGGCGAGGGCCCGGAGACGGCGCGGATCGTCTTCGTCGGCGAGCAGCCCGGCGACCAGGAGGATCGCAGGGGCGAGCCGTTCGTCGGCCCCGCCGGAAAGCTGCTGGACCGCGCCCTGGACGAGGCCGGCATCGACCGCGGCGACGCCTACGTCACCAACGCGGTCAAGCACTTCCGGTTCACGCCGACCGGCAAGCGGCGGATCCACCAGTCGCCGGGGCCGGAGCACCTGCGGGCGTGCCGGCCGTGGCTGGAGGCGGAGTTCGAGGTGCTGAAGCCCGAGGTCGTCGTCTGCCTCGGCGCGACCGCGGCCAAAGCGCTGATCTCGCCGTCCTTCCGGATCACCAAGGACCGGGGCCAGCTGCTCCCGTGGACCCCGCCGGGCGCCGTGGTCGCCGACCCGGCCGACGACGACGAGGACGCGCCGCACCAGACCTGGATGCTCGCCACCACGCACCCCTCGGCCGTCCTGCGGACCCCGGACGAGGCCCGGCCGGCCGCCTTCGACGCCCTCGTGGCCGACCTGCGGGTGGTCGCGGGCGCGTTGGCGTGAGGAAGGACCTCCCTGCTCCTCGGCGCTCGCGAGCTCGGGGCGGGCCCCTCCAGGGCCGGGATGGATACGGAACGTCCTAGTACCCTCCGTGCGCCCGGCTCGTTACGACGGGGTGGGGCCCGGCCGGCCCTCGCCACTCTCGGGGGCGGGCGAGACCGGCCGGGCTCCGCCCGCCGTCTCCGTCGGCTGTGCGGAGCGCGAGGCCCGGAAGAACCAGAACGAGGGCACCGCCAGGGCGACCACGACCATCGCGACGACGGTCGCGATGCCGCCCGAGACCATGGCCACGCTCACCCCGGCCGCACTCGCCAGCGCGCCCGCGCGCAGGTCGCCCAGCCGGGGCCCGCCGGCCACCACGACGAGGAAGACGCCCTGCATCCGGCCGCGCATCTCCTCCGGCGCGGCGAGCTGCAGCATCGACGAGCGCAGCACGGCGCTGACCATGTCCCCGGCCCCGGCGACCGCCAGGCACAACACCGCGAGCCACAGCGAGGGCGCCAGCCCGAACCCCACGATCGCCACGCCCCACACGACGATCGCGGCGATCACCACCGCGCCCTGCCGGTCCACCCGGGAGACCCAGCCCGAGGTCAGCCCCATGAGCAGCGCGCCGATGGAGACGCCGGCGAACAGCCAGCCCAGCGCGTTCGGCGACTCGGCGAAGCGCGTCTGGGTGAGCTCCGGGAACACCGCCTGCGGCCAGGCGAAGACCATGGCGATGACGTCGACGACGAAGGTCATCAGCAGCACCGGCTGGGTGCGCAGGAAGGCGAAGCCCTCCCCCACGCCGCGCACCGCCGCGCCCAACCGCAGCTTCCCGGTGGCCGCGGTCCCCGGCGGCAGCGGCGGTAGGCCACGCAGCAGCAGCACGGCGACGACGAAGCCCAGGGCGTCCACCGCGTAGGCGACGAACAGGTCGCCGACGGCGATCAGCAGACCCGCCAGCAGCGGCCCGACGATGACGCCGACCTGGCGCACCGTCATCGACAGCGCGTTGGCCGCGGGCACGCCGGCCGGCCCGACCAGGGCCGGGATCACCGCGCTGCGGGCGGGCTGGTTGACGGCCGTGAAGCCGGAGACCGCCGCCGTCAGCACCCACAGCAGCCACAGGTTGCCGCCGCCGGGCAGCAGCGCCTGCAGCGCGAGCAGCGTGCTGGTGACCGCGGACCCCATCCCGGTGACCAGCATCAGCCGGCGCCGGTCCATCGCGTCGGCGATCGCGCCGCCGAGCAGGCCGAAGACCACCAGCGGCACCAGCGCCACGATGGACGTGACGCCGACCAGCAGCGAGGAACCGGTGAGGTCGTAGACCTGGTACGGGACGGCGACCAGCGTCATCTGCTGGCCGAGCATGGTCGCCGCGATGCCCCAGAACAGCCGCCGGTAGTTCGCGTTCTGCAGCGGGCTGGTGTCGATGGCCCAGCCCCGTTTCCGCGCCACGACCGGCACCGGCTCCTCCACCGGACCGGGACCCTCGACCGGGTCGACCGGTCCGACCGGCCCGCTCACGGGGCGAGGCGCTGCACGATCCAGCCGCCGCCCTCCTCGTCATCCCGGACGAACCGCAGCCGGTCGTGCAGCCGCCCCGGGCCGCCCTGCCAGAACTCCACCGTCTGCGGCACGACCCGGTAGCCGCCCCAGACCGGCGGGCGGGGCACCGCCCCCTCCGGCGTCTCGGCGTCGAGCAGCCGGATGCGCTGCTCGAGCTCGTCCCGGGAGTCGACGACCGTCGACTGCACCGAGGCGACGGCGGCCAGCTGCGCCTCGCGCGGACGGGGGTCCCAGAGCGCGTCGGAGGCGGTGTTCCCGATCCGCTCGGCCCGGCCGGTCACCCGCACCTGACGCTGCAGCGCGTGCCAGGGGAAGACCAGCGCCACCCGCGGGTTGACGGCCAGCTGCGCACCCTTGGCCGAGGCGTAGCTGGTGCCGAACACGAAGCCGGCCTCGTCGTAGCCCTTGACCAGCACGATGCGTGCGTCCGGGGCGCCGTCGGCGTCGGCCGTGGCCACGACCACGGCGTTCGGGTCGGCGACCCCCGCGGCGACGACGTCGCCGAACCACCGGTCGAACTGCTCGACCCAGGTGGGTGCCAGGTCGTCCTCCCGCAGTACGGGCCGGTCGTAGTCCCTGCGCATGCGGGAGAGGTCGGGCACCCGTCCGATGCTGCCACCGGACCCGCCCCGGATGCGCCGCCCCCCCGGGCTGGGCCTAGGGTTCGGGCGTTGTCGTGCTCCCTCGACCGGGGCGCACGATCCCGCGCGCAGAGGAGCATGCGAGATGGCCGACGACTTCGTACCCGGGCTGGAAGGCGTCATCGCCTTCGAGACGGAGATCGCGGAACCGGACAAGGACGGCGGTGCGCTGCGCTATCGCGGCGTCGACATCGAGGACCTCGTCGGGAAGGTCACCTTCGGCAACGTCTGGGCCCTGCTCGTCGACGGCAAGTTCGGCCCCGGCCTGCCGCCGGCCGAGCCGTTCCCGATCCCGGTGCACAGCGGCGACGTGCGCGTCGACGTCCAGGCGGCGCTGGCGATGCTGGCCCCCTTCTGGGGTTACCGCCCGCTGCTGGACATCTCCGCCGGCGAGGCCCGGGACCAGCTGGCCCGCGCCGCCGTCATGGCGTTGTCCTACGTCGCGCAGTCCGCGCGGGGCATCGGCACCCCCGCCGTGCCGCAGGCGCGGGTCGACGAGGCCAAGACGATCGTCGAGCGCTTCATGGTCCGCTGGCGCGGCGAGCCCGACCCCCGCCACGTCGCCGCCGTCGACGCGTACTGGACCTCAGCGGCCGAGCACGGCATGAACGCCTCGACGTTCACCGCCCGCGTCATCGCCTCCACCGGCGCCGACGTCGCCGCGGCCATGTCCGGGGCCATCGGCGCCATGTCCGGCCCGCTGCACGGGGGTGCCCCCTCCCGCGTGCTGCACATGCTCGACGAGGTCGAGAAGACCGGCGACGCCGAGAAGTACGTGAAGGACCTGCTCGACCGCAAGGAGCGGTTGATGGGCTTCGGTCACCGGGTCTACCGCGCCGAGGACCCCCGCGCCCGCGTGCTCCGCCGCACGTCCGAGGAGCTCGGCGCCCCGCGCTTCGAGGCCGCCCGGGCCCTGGAGCAGGCCGCGCTCAAGGAGCTGCGCGAGCGCCGTCCGGACCGGCCGGTCGAGACCAACGTGGAGTTCTGGGCGGCCATCGTCCTCGACTTCGCCGAGGTGCCCAGCCACATGTTCACCTCGATGTTCACCTGCGCCCGCACCGCCGGCTGGTGCGCGCACATCCTCGAGCAGAAGAACACCGGCCGCCTCGTGCGCCCGTCGGCCCGCTACATCGGCCCCGACCCGCGCAAGCCCGAGGAGGTCGAGGGCTGGGACAACGTCCAGACCAAGTCCATCAGCCAGGCGACCCCCGCCTCCTGACGCACCCCGCACCACCGCAGGGGCCCGTCGCACGCACGCTCGCGACGGGCCCTCTGCGATGTGGCCGTCGATCCGCGAAGGACCCCGCATGACCATCCAGCTCCCCGCCGACCTGCTGCCGCGCGACGGGCGCTTCGGGTGCGGCCCGTCGAAGGTCCGCCCCGAGGCGTTGCAGGCCCTCGCCACCGACGGCGCGGCCCTGATGGGCACCTCGCACCGCCAGGCGCCGGTGAAGAACCTGGTCAAGCGGGTCCGGGAGGGCCTGGGCGAGCTCTTCTCCCTCCCCGAGGGCTACGAGGTGGTCCTGGGCAACGGCGGGACGACGGCGTTCTGGGACGCCGCGGCCTTCGGGCTCATCCGCGACCGGGCCGCGTTCGGCACGTTCGGCGAGTTCTCGGCGAAGTTCGCCTCGGGGGTCGCCGACGCCCCGTTCCTCGCGGACCCGGTCATCACCCGGGCCGACCCCGGCACGCTGGCCCTCCCGTCCGGCCGACCGGGCATCGACGCCTACGGGTGGGCGCACAACGAGACCTCGACCGGCGTCATGGCCCCGGTGGTGCGCCCCGAGGGCGCCGACGACGACGCGCTCGTGCTGGTCGACGCGACCAGCGGCGCCGGCGGGCTGCCGGTCGACGTCGCCCAGAGCGACGTCTACTACTTCGCGCCGCAGAAGTCCTTCGCCGCCGACGGCGGGCTCTGGGTCGCGCTCATGTCCCCGGCCGCGCTCGCGCGGGTGGCGGAGATCAAGGCCTCGGGCCGGTGGATCCCCGGGTTCCTCGACCTGTCGATCGCGGTCGACAACTCCGGCAAGGACCAGACCTACAACACCCCCGCGGTGGCGACGCTGTTCCTGCTGGCCGACCAGATCGACTGGCTGAACTCCCTCGGCGGGCTGTCCGGTGCGGTCGGCCGCACCCGGGAGTCCTCGAGCCGGCTCTACGGCTGGGCCGAGAAGTCGGAGACCGCCACCCCCTTCGTCGCCGAGCCGGCCGAGCGCTCCCTCGTGGTCGGCACCGTCGACTTCGCCGAGGGCGTCGACGCGGCCCGCATCGCCGAGGTGCTGCGGGCCAACGGCGTCGTCGACGTCGAGCCGTACCGCAAGCTCGGCCGCAACCAGCTGCGCGTGGGCATGTTCCCCGCCGTCGACCCCGACGACGTCAGCGCGCTGACCGCCTGCATCGACCACGTCGCCGAGCGCCTCTGAGAGGACCCCGTCCTCCTCACCGCTCGCGCGCTCGCGGTGAGCCTCTGGAGGGGGCCGGAGCAGGGGCGGTTCTCCCTGCGCTGTCGCACTCCACCGATGAGTCCGCTCCCCCGGCGGCGTCTCCTCCCCCGACCGCACCACCCCGGGCGACCCGCCCGCGGATCCGGTGCCGCCGACCGAGGAGACCGCCGTGGCCGACCAGCCCCCCGCACTCGACCTGCGCTCAGGCCCGGAGCGGGTGTTCGCCCACCTGCTGGTCAGCAACCTGCTGGTCTCGGTCGTCAACTACACCGTCTGGTTCGCGGTCACCTTCTGGGTGTTCCTCGAGACGGGGTCGGTCTTCGCCACCGGCATGATCGCCGGCATCTTCCTGGTCGCGACCGCCGGGACGGGCATCTGGTTCGGCAGCCTGGTGGACCACCACCGCAAGCACGCCGTCCTGCAGGCCTCCGCCGCGGCCTCGATCGCGTTCTACGGACTGGCGTTCGCGGTGTACCTGCTGTCCCCGGCGGAGTCGTTCCGGACGGCGGGCAGCGTGCCGCTGTGGTGCTTCGTCGTCCTGCTCATGATGGGCGTGATCGCCGGCAACCCGCGCGGCATCGCGCTGTCGACCCTCGTGACCCTGCTCGTCCCCGCGGACCGCCGGGACCGGGCCAACGGCCTCGTCGGGTCGGCCACCGGCCTGTCCATGCTGGTCACCTCGGTGATCAGCGGGCTGCTGGTCGCCTTCGGCGGCATGGCCGCCGTCCTGGTGCTGACCCTGACCGTCCTGGCGCTGTCGGTCGTGCACCTCGGCCTGGTGCAGGTCCCGGAGGACCGGGTGGCGGCGCCGCCCGGGGACGACGACGCCGCGGGTCCGCCCGCCGACTCGGGCATCGACCTGCGCGGGACGCTCCGCCTCGTCCGCGGGGTGCCGGGCCTGCTGCCGCTGATCCTGTTCAGCTGCTTCAACAACTTCCTCGGCGGCGCCTTCATGGCGCTGATGGACCCGTACGGCCTGTCCCTGATGTCGGTGCAGGCGTGGGGCCTGTTGTGGGGCGGACTGTCCGCACTGCTCGTCGTCGGCGGGCTGCTCGTGGCCCGGATCGGCCTGGGCAGCCGTCCGATCCGGGTGCTGCTGCTGGTCAACGTGGCCATGTGGGTCGCGACGGCGCTGTTCCCGCTGGTGTCCTCGGTCCTGACGCTGATCGTCGCCATGGCCGTCTTCATGACGGTGATGCCCTTCGCCGAGGCCGCCGAGCAGACGGTGCTGCAGCGCGTGGTCCCCTACGAGCGGCAGGGCCGGGTGTTCGGCTTCGCCCAGAGCGTCGAGCAGGCGGCCTCGCCGCTGACCGCCTTCCTCATGGCCCCGCTGACGCAGTTCGTCGTCATGCCGTTCATGACCGACGGCGCGGGGGCGCGGGCGATCGGCGGGTGGTTCGGGACGGGTCCCACCCGGGGCATCGCCCTCGTCTTCGTGGTCACCGGGGTGATCGGGGTGCTCGCCGTCCTCGCGGCGTTCGCCAGCCCCGCCTACCGGCGGGTGAGCGCCGCGTACGCCGCGGCCCGGGACACCGGGACGCCTCCGCCCAGCGCGGAGCCGGCGGCCGTTCCCGTCCTCCCCGCGGTCGCCGCGGTCGCCGCCGCACCGGTCGCGCCGTAGCGGAGGAGCTCCTCCGCTCAGAGCCAGCGGGTGAACCACTCCGCGACGCGCTCGGACAGCTCCACCAGGTGCTCCCGGCCGACGATGGTGTGCCCCTCGCCGGGGAACAGCAGCAGCTCGCTGCGCGCGCCGAGGGCCTGCAGCGCCTGGTGGGCCTGCACCGACTCCGCCACCGGCACGTTGGTGTCCCGGTCGCCGTGGGCGAGCAGCACCGGCGCGGTCAGCCGCTCCAGCGCCGTCATCGGCGAGATCGCCGCCAGCATCTCCCGGTCGGCCACCGGGTCCCCGTACTCGGTCACCGACGCCGCGGCCATCCACGGCTCGGTGCCGGCGAAGAAGCTGCGCAGGTCGCTCATGCCGGCCAGCGAGACGCCCGCGGCGAACAGGTCGGGCCAGCGGGTGAGCGCCACCAGCGTCAGGTAGCCGCCGTAGGACCACCCGTGCGCGCCGACCCGCCCGGGCAGGGCGATCCCGGCGTCCAGCAGGAAACGCACGGTGTCCGGCACGTCGGTGAAGGACGCCTCGCGGGCGGCGAGGTCGTCGGCGCACATGAACGCGCGGCCCTGCCCGCCGGAGCCACGGACGTTGGGGGCGAAGACGGTGAGACCGGCGGCGACGAGGGCCTGCGCCACCGGCGACCAGACGGGGCGCTCCTGCCCCTCGGGGCCGCCGTGGAAGCTGACCACCGTCAGGTTGGGCCCGTGCACGTCGGGCGGGGTGTACAGCCAGCCGTGCAGCGGGGTGCCGTCGTCGGCGCGGTAGTCGACGCGCACGGGCTCGACCGACAGCGCCCGGTCCGGCCGGCGCGGCAGCGAGTGCAGGCGGGCCGGCGTCCCCTCGTCGTCCAGCGGCACGGACCACAGCCCGCGGGGCGTGTGCGGGCCGGTCAGCTCGGCGAGCACCGTCGTGCCGTCGGCGGCCAGTGACCAGCCCGGCAGCACCGGCTCGGGCAGCGCGATGTGCCGGACCACGGCGCCGTCGGCCCGGTCGTGCACCTGCAGCTGCGTGACGCCGCCGGCGTTCCAGACCCCCAGCACGGTGCCGTCGGCGCGCAGGGCGTAGGCGTCCAGGTCGGCGTCCGGGCGGCAGAGGACGACCCGGCCGGGGCCGGGCGTCCCGTCGTCGGCCAGCGGCACCTCGACGAGGCCGGCGCGGTCGGCTCCGGGCGGGCCGGGCAGCGCGGCGCGCAGCAGCACCGACCGGCCGTCGGGGGCGAACCGGCCGTCCTCGGAGGCGATCCCACCCGGCCGGTCCAGCGGGATCACCCGTCGCGCCTCGCCGGAGTCGACGTCCACGAGGACGACGTGCCGGTACCCGCGCGGGCCGCGGCGGGCCAGCACGCGGCGCTCGTCGGCGGAGACGGCGGTGACCGCCAGGAAGCCGCCGCGGGCCAGGGTGCGCTGCGCGCCGGTCTCGACGTCGACCAGGACGACGTCGGCGTCGGGCCCGGTGCCCGGGGCGATCGAGCACACGTAGTGGCCGGGCCGGGTCCAGTGCCCGGCGAAGACCGTGGCGCGCGGGTCCTCCCCCGCGACCGGACGCGCGTCGCTGCCGTCGGGGCGGACGACGTGCAGCTCGGCGCAGATCGACCCGGCGGGGCTCACCAGGTAGGCCAGCCACGCGCCGTCCGGCGCCCAGGAGACGGACACGACCTCCTGCTCCGGGCCGGACAGCACCAGCGGCAGCGCGGCGGCCGGGCCGTCCCCGCCCACCGGGAGCACCTCCAGCCGCGGGATGCCGGAGCGGTCGGTCACGTAGGCGACGCGGTCCCCGGCCGGCGAGAGGGCGGGGCACCAGGCGGCGGCGGCACCGGCGATCTCGGCGACGGCCAGCCGGACGTCGGTCGGCAGGACGGCGACGGGCGCGGAGGCGTCCGCCGAGGTCGGGCCGGGGATCTCGGGCTGGAACAGGGGGCTGGCCACGGCACCTCCTCGGCTCGTCGGGAACGGCCACCGGGTGCGGCCCGCGGGAGGGTCGCACGCCGCGGCGGTGTCGCCGTGCACCCTCTCCGGAGGGCTCGGCCCGTCGGCCCAGCCGTCCCTCCCGCCACAGTGCGCGCGCCGTGTTGCACTGAGGTGTCGGAGGGAACAACTCCCGCCACGCCGGGCGTGCCTGCGAGTGGGCCTCCGTGTCCGCGGATAGCCTCGGGCGAGGGCCCATCTCGGCTCACGACTGACGACGGAGGACGCCCATGCGCACGCTGCGCCTCGTGGGGCTGTCCGACGACGGCTCCGACCTGGTGCTGGTCGCCGAGGGCACCGAGCCCGGCGAGGAGGGCGAGCGCTTCCTGCTCCCCGTCGACGACCGGCTCCGCGCCGCCGCGCGCGGTGACACCCGCCGACTCGGGCAGATGGACGTCGACCTCGGCACCAGCCTCCCGCCGCGGGTCATCCAGGCTCGCATCCGCGCCGGGGAGACCCCGGAGCAGGTGGCGGAGGCCGCGGGCATCCGCGTGGAGCGGGTCCTGCGCTTCGCCCACCCCGTGCTGCAGGAACGCGAGCGCATCGCCGAGCAGGCCCGGGAGGCCCGGGTCCGGCTGTCCGACGGCAGCATGGCCCCGCCGCTGCAGCAGTTCATGGCCGAGCGGCTGCGCCTGCTCGGCACGGACCTGGACGCCGTCCGGTGGGACGCCGCCCGCGCCGCCGACGGCGTGTGGCAGGTCACGGCCGCCTGGCAGGCCGGCGCCAAGTCCGGCCTGACCCGCTGGGCCTACGACATCCCCGGCCGCACGGTGGTGCCCGTGGACGCGGCCACCACCGACTTCGCCGAGGGCACCCGGCTGGTCCGCGTGGTCCCCGACGTCCCCGCGGGGCTGCCGGCGTCGCCGCTGCAGCGCTCCCGGCCCGTCGCGGTCGTCACCGAGCACGTGGCACCGGCGGGCGAGCCCGCCGAGGACCGGGTGCGCGACGTCGTCCCCGCCGACGGCTCCCCCGACCAGCACCGCCGTGTGGCCGACCCCGAGCCGGACCTCGACGACATCGCCGAGCACGACACCCTCGTCCTGGGCCGCACCGACGGCGAGGACGAGGATCCTCGCGCCCGCATCCCCGCGTGGGAGGACATCGTCTTCGGGGTCCGCAAGCACCGCTGACCCCGAGGCGGAACAGCACCGACGTGAACCCCGTTGACCGGGGTAGGAGGTGCCCATGTCCATGTCTGTGTCGATGCCGCTGGGCGGCGTCCAGGTCGGGTCCTATGACAGCTACGAGCAGGCGCAGGCCGCCGTCGACTACCTGTCCGACGAGAAGTTCCCCGTCGAGAACGTGACGATCATCGGGTCGGACCTGCGGATGATCGAGAAGGTGACCGGCCGGCTGACCTGGGGCCGGGCGCTGGCGGCCGGCGCCGCCGGAGGCGCCTGGTGGGGTCTGTTCGTCGGGCTGCTGCTCGGGATCTTCTCCGAGGACGGCGCCAACTGGCTGGCCTCGGTGCTGTCCGGTCTGCTCATCGGTGTCGTGTTCGGCGCGCTGTTCGGCGGCATGGGGTACGCCGCCACCCAGGGCCGGCGCGACTTCACGAGCACCAGCCGGATCACCGCCAGCCGGTACGACGTCATGTGCGAGCCCAGCCGCGCCGAGGAGGCACGGGCCGCGCTGGCCCGCTTCTCGCTCCGCGGCTGAGCGTCAGCGCAGGGTCGCGAAGGCGACCGCCGCCGCGGCGGCGACGCCGAGGGAGTCCACGCCCGCGCGCATCGGGATGCGCGCCCGCACCCGTGCCGCCGCCTGCGCCTCCGGGGTGAGACCGGGTCCCTCGGCGCCCAGCAGCACGGCGGTCCGCGGGTGCGCCCGCGGGTCGACGTCGGCCAGGTCGACGGCGTCGTCGGCGGGGGTGAGCGCCACGGTGAGGTAGCCCGCGTCGTGCAGGCGGTCCAGCCCGGCGGGCCAGTCGGGCAGGACGGCGAACGGCAGCGAGAGCACGTGCCCCATCGACACCCGCACGGACCGGCGGTACAGCGGGTCGGCGCACCGTGGGTCCAGCACCAGGCCGTCGACCCCGAGGGCCACGGCCGAGCGGGCGATCGAGCCCAGGTTCTCCGCGTCGTTGAGCGCCTCGAGCACCGCCAGCCGGCGCGGCACCGCCGGGTCGGGGCCGGCCAGCAGCGCGTCGACGTCGGCCGGCGGACGACGCTCGGCCGACGCGAGCACGCCCCGGGTGAGGCGGAAGCCGATCACCTCCGACAGCACCCACTTGTCGGCCTCGTACGCCGCCACGCCCTCGGGCAGGTCGAGATCGGCCAGCCGCCCGGGGACGCCGAGCACCGCGCGCACGCGGTAGGGCGAGGCGAGCAGCCGCTGCACCGCCGGCACGCCCTCCACGATCACCGGTCCGGTGCCGCGCTCGGTGCCGGGACGCCGGTCGCCGGACACCAGGTCGCGGAAGTCGGCGACGCGCTCGTCGGCGGGATCGGTGATCGGTTCGGGCACCACGCACCGATCCTCCCCGAGCGGCGCAGGCCTCCTACCCGCAGGATCAGACGGTGCCCTCCCCCGTGACCGTCGTCGGCGGCGGCATCGCCGGCCTGGCCTGCGCCCGGGCCCTCATGCCGGCCGGCGGTGCCGTCCGGGTCCTCGACCGCGGGCACCGCCCCGGCGGCCGCATGGCGTCCCGGACGATGCGCGGCGGCCGGGTGGTCGACATCGGCGCCTCCTACCTGACCGCCTCCGACGGCTCGGCCTTCGCCGGCGTGGTGGCCGGCTGGGTGCAGCGCGGCCTGGCCCGCCCCTGGACCGACACCTTCGCCGTCGCGGGCCCCGGCGGGATCGAGCGGACCACCACCGGGCCGGTCCGCTACGCGGCACCGGGCGGCCTGCGCTCGCTCGTCGCCGACCTGGCCGCGGACGTCGACGTGCGGCGGGAGCAGACGGTCGAGCAGGTCCGTCCGGGCCCGACGGTCGACGGCGAACCGGTCGCGGCCGCCGTCCTGGCCATGCCCGACCCGCAGGCCTCCCGCCTGCTCGACCCGGCCACGGCCGACCGGCTCCTGGGCGAGCGCCCGTGGGAACCCGCGCTCGCCGTCGTCCTGGGCTTCGACCGGCGGTGCTGGCCGGCCGACCTGCACGGCGCGTTCGTCCACGACGACGACACGATCGCCTGGATCGCCGACGACGGCGACCGGCGCGGCGACGCCGCCCCCGTCCTGGTCGCGCACACGACCCCCGGGTTCGCGGGCGCCCACCTCGCCGACCCCGACGCGACCGCGCCCGCCGTCACCGCCGCGGTCACCCGGGTCCTCGGTCTCGACGCCGCCCCGGACTGGACGACGGTGCACCGGTGGACGTTCGCCCGGCCCACCGATCCCCGCCCCGAGCCCTACGGCCTGGTCGACGGGATCGGGGCCTGCGGCGACGGCTGGGCCGCACCCTCGCGGGTGGAGGCCGCCTGGACCTCGGGCACCGCGCTCGGCCGGGCCCTGGCCGAGACCACCTGATGCCGGCTGGTCTCGAGCCACCGCCGGGCCCGGCCGACCAGGCCGTCGAGGAACAGCGCTCCGACGGCTCACCGGTCAAGGCCGGCCTGCGCGGCATCGGCCTCCCCGCGTTCGTGGCCGTCGCGGTCGGCGCGCTGCTGATCGTGGTCTACCTCGCCGCCTTCCCGGCCGCCGAGCCGCACGACCTCCCGGTGGGGGTGGTCGGCTCCGACGCCGCGGTGAGCGAGCTGGAGCGCGCGCTCGAGCGGGACCAGCCGGGCGCCCTGCGCCTGGTGCCGCTGGGCAGCCCCGGTGCCGCGGAACGCGCGGTGACCTCCGGCGAGGTCTACGGGGCGCTGGTGCCGGACGGCGCCGCGCCGCAGCTCCTGGTCGCCGGGGCGCACGGCTCGGTGGTGACCCAGGACCTCACCGACGCCCTCACCCCCGTGGTCGCGCAGGCCGGCGGACAGCTGGCCGTCCGCGACGTGGCGCCGCTGGCTCCCGGCGACACCCGGGGCCGGGCGCTCGACCACACCGCGTTCGGCGTCGTGCTCGGCGGGTTCCTGTTCGGCATCACGAGCTACCAGGTGGCCCCGAAGCTGCGCCTGCGCCTGCGGCTGCTCAGCGCCGGCGTCTTCGCCGCCGCCGCGGGGCTCGTGGGCGCCTGGTTGTCGGTCACCGCCTTCGACGCCGTGCCCGCCGGCTTCGGGACCGTCGCCGGGCTCGTCGGCCTGCTCGCGCTGGCCTGCGGAGCGGCCGCGGCACTCGCCCTGCGCCTGCTGGGTGGGGCCGGCACCTTCGTCGCCACCGCCGTCCTGCTCACGATCGGCGCCGCCACGAGCACCGGCAGCTACCCCGCCGAGTACCTGCCCGGCTGGCTGGAGCCCCTGGCGCACGTGCTCCCGCCCGGGGTCGCCGTGCAGGCCCTGCGCGGCGTGGCCTACCTGTCGGACGACGGCGTGGGGCGCGGCGTCGTCGTCCTGGGGCTGTGGTCGGTGCTCCCCTTCCTGCTGATCGCCGCCCTCGACGCCGTCACGCGCCGCCGCGCCGCCGCCTGAGGGCCCTCCTCCCCTCGACGAGATCTGCACAGTCGTCGCCATCAGCCGCTGATGGCGACGACTGTGCAGATCTCGGCATTGACGCGGCCGACAGAACTCATCTACCGTTGAGTTCATCAGGCGTTGAGTTCCTATCCGGGAGGTCCCTCATGACCGACGCCGTCACCGTCCGAGATCTCGTCGTCGTCCGCGGGAGCCGTCGCGTGCTCCCCGGCCTGAGCTGCGCCGTGCCCGCCGGGCGGGTGACCGGGCTGCTCGGGCCCAGCGGCAGCGGCAAGTCCACGCTGCTGCGCGCCGTGGTCGGCGTGCAGCGCGTCCGTTCGGGCGAGGTCACCGTCCTCGGGGAACCGGCCGGCTCCGCCGCGCTGCGCTCCCGGGTCGGCTACGTCACCCAGGCGCCCAGCGTGTACGAGGACCTCACCGTGCGGGAGAACGCCCGCTACTTCGCCGCGCTCCACGGCCGGGGTGCCGGCGACGCCGACGCGGCGGTCGCCGACGTGGGGCTGCGGGACGCCGCGGGACAGCTGGTCGCCGACCTCTCCGGGGGCCAGCGCGGCCGGGTCTCGCTGGCCTGCGCCCTCGTCGGCGACCCGGAGCTGCTCGTGCTCGACGAGCCGACCGTGGGGCTCGACCCGGTGCTGCGCGTGGAGCTGTGGGAGCGCTTCGCCGCCCTCGCCGCCGCGGGGACGACGCTCATCGTGTCCAGCCACGTCATGGACGAGGCCGGCCGCTGCGACCGGCTGCTGCTGCTCCGCGAGGGCGAGCTGCTCAGCGACTCGACCCCCGCGCAGCTGCGCGCCGAGTCGGGCACCGACGACCTGGAGGAGGCGTTCCTGCGCCTGGTCCGGGCCCGGCAGGGGGTGGCGGCATGACCACCGCCCTGAGCGCCCGGCTCACCGCCGCGACCGGCGGGCGGGTGCTCCGCCAGCTGCGCCACGACCACCGCACGATCGCGATGCTCACCGTGCTGCCGAGCCTGCTGCTCGGGCTGCTGTACCTGCTGTGGCGCGACGTCCCGGCACCGCCCGGGCAGGAGCCGGTGTTCGACCGGGTCGGCCTGACGATGCTCGGCATCTTCCCGTTCGTCGTCATGTTCCTGGTGACCAGCATCGCGATGCTGCGCGAGCGGACCTCCGGCACGCTCGAGCGGCTGCTCACCACCCCGCTGTCGCGGCTGGACCTGCTGCTGGGCTACGGCGCCGCGTTCGGGGCGGCCGCGACGGTGCAGGCGCTGGTCACCGTCACCGTGGCCACCACGCTGTACGACCTCGACGTGGCGGGGGCGCTGGGGCTGGTCGTGCTGATCGCCGTCGTCGACGCCGTCCTCGGGGTGGCGCTCGGGTTGCTGGCCAGCGCCTTCGCCCGCAGCGAGTTCCAGGCGGTGCAGTTCATGCCGGTCGTCGTCCTCCCCCAGTTCTTCCTCTGCGGGCTGCTGGTGCCCCGCGAGCAGATGGCGGGCTGGCTGCAGGCGATCAGCGACGCGCTTCCGCTGACCTACGCGGTGGAGGCGCTGCAGGAGGTCGGCGCATCCGCGACGGCGACGGGGACGATGTGGCGGGACGTCGGCATCGTCGCCGGCGTCGCCCTGCTCGCCCTCGCCCTGGCGGCGGCGACCCTGCGGAGGAGGACCAGCTGAGCGAGACCCGACGACGCCCCGGCGGACGCCGCCCCGGCAACCCCGACACCCGCGAGGCGGTGCTGGCGGCGGCCCGGGCGGCGTTCGCCGAGCGTGGCTTCGACGGCGCCTCCATCCGGGCGATCGCCGCCACCGCCGACGTCGACCCGGCGCTGGTGCACCACTACTTCGGCACCAAGGACAAGCTGTTCCTCGAGGCGGTGCAGGCCCCGGCGGACCCGGACGAGTACCTGCCCGAGGTGCTCGCCACCCCGCAGGACGCCCGCGGCGCGGCCGTCGTCCGCATGGTCCTGCGGGTGTGGGACGGCCCCGCGCGGCCGGGGATCCTGGCGCTGGTCCGCTCGGCGGTGAACCACGAGTGGTCGGCGAAGCTGCTCCGCGAGTTCGTCCTCGCCAAGGTGATCCGCAGGGTCGTCGGCTCGATCGACATGCCGGTCGGGGAGCGCGAGGCCCGCGGGGCCCTGGTGGCCTCGCAG
Organism: Trujillonella endophytica; assembly: GCF_019799905.1. GTDB lineage: Bacteria > Actinomycetota > Actinomycetes > Mycobacteriales > Geodermatophilaceae > Trujillonella > Trujillonella endophyticus_A. The sequence continues at coordinate 485,320 of NZ_JABGCI010000002.1, forward strand.
CTCATCGGCATGGTGATGACCCGGTACGTGCTCCGGCTCGAGCCGCTGGCCTCCGCCGCGCCCGAGGAGATCGTGGCTGCCGTCGGGCCGACGGTGCAGCGCTACCTCACCGGCGACGTCGAACTGCCCGGCTGATCCCTCGACGAGATCTGCACAGTGGTCACCATCAGCCGCTGATGGCGTCGAGTGTGCAGATCTCGTCGAGGCGGCCCGGGGGCTAGCGGGGCAGGCGGGCCAGCTGCCGGCTCTGCGCGACCAGCCGGCCGGTGGAGTCCCAGATCCGGCAGTCCTCGTCGGTCCAGCCCCCGGCCACCTCGGAGGAGGAGTTCTCGACCAGGCACCAGCCCGGCGCCGGCAGGGCCCGCACCAGCACCTGGAGCTGCACGGTCGGCGCCCACCCGAGCCGGCCGACGGCGAAGCCCGACGGGGGCAGCGCGTCGGCGAACAGCAGCAGCGCCAGCGGGTCGGGCTCCCGGCCGTCGGCCAGCCGCATCCAGGCCCGCAGCCGCGGCTCCGCCGCCGGGCGGCCCTCCACCCAGCCCGCCGTCGCCGGGTCGAAGCGGATGTCCAGGCGCTCCACGAGGCCCGGCACGGGGACGCCCTCCGGGCGCAGCGCCGCGGAGCACTCCTCCGGGGTCGGGACCACCGGCACCGGGTTGGCCGACCAGTCGGCCGGTTCCTGCCCGAGCGTGGCGGTGGTGACCTGCGCCGTCAGCGCCGGCCCCGCGTCGGTGGTGAGGACGGCGCCGGTGTTGGCCAGGGTGCGGCCGCTCGATCCCGGCGTCAGCTCGACGCGGGCCGTGCCGCCGGCGCTGGCGCGCAGGAAGCTGGCCGACACCGCGACCGGGTGGGGGTGCGGGCTGCCGAGCAGGACCGCGCGCGCGGCCAGCGCCAGCAGGTAGCCGCCGTTGAGGATCCCGCCGCCGACCTCCCAGCCCGGGTCCAGCTCGGCGACGACTCCACCACCCTCCGCGGAGGAGACGCTCGTGGCACGGTCGAAGGCGCTGTCGGAGGAGTTCTGCGGCACGTCGTCCAGGGTGCCAGTGTGTTCTCCCATGGAGTACACGCACCTGGGGCGCAGTGGTCTGTCGGTCTCCCGCCTCTGCCTGGGGACCATGAACTTCGGCTGGAAGACCACCGAGGTCGACTCGCACGCGATCATGGAGCGCGCGCTGGCCGAGGGCGTGAACTTCTTCGACACGGCGAACGTCTACGGGCGCAGCGCGGGTCGCGGCCGGACCGAGGAGGTCATCGGCTCCTGGTTCGCCCACGGGGCCGAGCGCCGGGAGAAGACCGTGCTCGCCACGAAGGTCTACGGGCGCATGAGCGACTGGCCCAACCAGCAGTTCCTCTCCGCCCGCAACATCGTGCGCGCCTGCGAGGCGTCGCTGCGCCGGCTGCAGACCGACTGGATCGACCTCTACCAGTTCCACCACGTCGACCTGGCGACGCCGTGGGACGAGATCTGGCAGGCCTGCGAGACCCTCGTCGTGCAGGGGAAGGTCGTCTACGTCGGCGCCTCCAACCACGCCGGCTGGCAGCTGGCCACCGCCAACGCGGCCGCCGCCCGGCGCGGCTCCCAGGGACTGGTGAGCGAGCAGTCGCACTACAACCTGCTCACCCGGCACGTGGAGCTGGAGGTGCTGCCGGCCGCGCAGCACCACGGCATCGGCGTGATCCCGTGGAGCCCGCTGGCCGGCGGTCTGCTCGCCGGGGTGCTCGACGAGTCGGCCGGCGACCGCCGCAAGGACGAGCGGGTCCGCCAACAGATCGAGCAGCACCGCCCGGCGCTGGAGGCCTACGAGGCGCTGTGCCGGGAGCTCGGGCACGCCCCGGCCGACGTCGGCGTCGCCTGGTTGCTGCACCGGCCCGGCGTCACCGCCCCGATCGTCGGCCCGCGGACGATGGAGCAGTTCGAGGGCGGCCTGCGCGCGCTGGACATCGCCCTGGACGACGCCACGATGAGCCGCCTCGACGAGATCTTCCCCGGCTACCGGCCCGCGCCGGAGGAGTACGCCTGGTAGGAGGCGGACTCAGCCCCCGGGCTCCCACCCCGCCAGCCGGTCGTGGCGCGGCTGCGGACCGAGCGTGCTCTGCACGAGGGCGACCTCGCGGACCGGCCACTCCGGTCCCGCGTAACCGGACAGCCGGTCGGCCAGCGTGCCGTCGGCGGGGCGGCCGGGACGCCATCGGCCGAGCGTGAGGTGCGGGCGGAACGGCCGGTCCTCGACCGGCAACCGCAGTGACCGGGCGGCGCGGCCGAGCCGCGCGGCCAGGTCGCTGAGCGCTGCGACGTCTCCGGCCAGGCCGGCCCAGAGCACCTGGGGACGCCGGACCGAGCCGAACCGCCCTCCGCCGGCCAGCCGCAGCGTCACGGGCGGGGCCGCGAGGACCGCCTCGCCCACCCGTTCCGTCAGCGGCCGCACGGCGTCGGGCGGCACGGCGCCGAGGAAGAGCAGCGTCAGGTGCCAGCGCTCGACCGCCGTCCAACCGGGTGCGCCGTCGGCGTCGCGGAGCGGCGCCACCGCGGCCGCCAGGTGCGCGATCGCGGCCTCGGGCGGGGGGACGGCGACGAAGAGCCGCAGCGTGGCCGGCGCGCTCAGCGGGGGACCAGGCCCGCGTCGGTCAGGGCTGCCTGCAGTCGCAGTCGTTCGGCGTCGCGGGCGACACCGGCCGGCGTCAGCGTCATGGTGTGCCGCACCTCGAGCAGCGCGGCCGCTTCGACCAGGACGTCGTCGTAGGCGGCCTGCAGCCCCCGGCGGCGGGCCACCGGCGCACCGGCCGGCACCAGGGCGAGTTCCCGGGCCAGGCGGCGCAGGTCCGCGGCGACGTGCTGCAGCGGCCGGTGCACGGGGCTGTCGGCGCCGCGGCGGCGTGGCCGCAGCCGCACGGTGCCGCAGAACAGGCCGGTGAGCAGGCCGAGCAGGCCGAAGGCCGCGACGAGGCCCAGGGTGAGCAGCGCGAGCTGCAGCAGAGCGCCGGCCATGGCGGCCTCCGGGTCGGCGGTGTGCGGGTGGCTGGAACGGTACGCCGGCTCAGCCCGGGGCGACGGCTGAGGACGGCGCTCCCGCCCCCGACTGCGCCGCGGCGCGGCGGCTGCCGCGAGCCAGCCACAGGGCGACGACGAGGCCCGCGAGCACCAGCATCGATCCGCTGAGGACCAGCGCCCAGGGCGCGCTCAGCTGCTCGGCGACCCAGCCGAGCACCAGGCTCCCGATCGGGATGCCGCCGGTGAGACAGGTGAAGTACAGGGCCATGACCCGGCCGCGCATCTGCGGGTCGACCCCGAGCTGCACGAAGCTGTTGTTGGCGACGATGAACACCATGGCCGCCGCCCCGTAGGGCACGAGCATCGCGGCGAACCAGGCATAGCCCGGCATCAGGCCGGCGGCGATGCCCATGAGCCCGAAGACGACGACGGCCACGACGAGGAACCGTTCCCCCGGGCGCCGGCTCCGCCGGGCCGAGACCAGTGCCCCGGTCAGCGACCCCACGGCGAAGAAGGTGCCGAGCAGGCCGAACGCCTCCGCCCCGAGGCCGAACTCCTGCCGCGCCATCAGCGCGAAGGTGATCTGGCTGTTGAGGCCGAACCCGCCGACCAGCAGCGCGAGCGCCATGGCCAGCACGAGGTCCGGGCGCGACCAGGTGTAGCGGAGGCCGGCCCGCAACTGGCCGGGGCCGCGCCCCGCCGGCGCGGTGGGGTGAAGCTCGTCGGCGCGCATGACGGCCAGCGCCACGATCGTGAAGGCGAAGCTGGCCGCGTTGATGAAGAAGGCCGGGGCGGTGTTGCCCCCGGTCGCGGCGATCAGCAGGCCGGCCAGCGCCGGTCCGACCAGCCGGGCCCCGTTGAACGTCGACGAGTTCAGGCTCACGGCGTTGACCAGGAGGTCGGGCCCGACCATCTCGGAGACGAAGGACTGGCGCACCGGGGCGTCGACCGCCGAGACGGTCCCCAGCGCGCCGGCGAGCACGAACACGTGCCACAGCGCGACGCCCCCGGTCAGGACGAGCAGGCCGAGCACGAGGGCCAGGACGCCCATCAGCACCTGGGTGACGATGAGCGTGCGCCGCTTGGGGTAGCGGTCGGCCAGCACCCCGCCGTACATGCCGATCACCAGGACGGGGCCGAACTGCAGGGCGCTCACCACCCCGAGGGCGACGCCGCTGTCGCCGGAGAGCTGGAGCACCAGCCAGTCCTGGCCGATGCGCTGCATCCACGTGCCCGTGTTGCTGAGCAGGTTCGCCGACGCGAAGAGCCGGTAGTTGCGCACCCGCAGGGACCGGAAGGCACCCCGGGACGGCTTCTCCGTGGCGGTCGCGCTCACCGAGCAGCCAGCTTCTCCATGATCGTCGCGGCCTCCCGCAGGACCGTGAGCTCCTCGTCGGAGAGTTCTCCCAGGTGCCCGGTCAGCCACGCCTCTCGGGCCTGCGCCTCGGCGGTGAGCAGCTCCTCGGCCGCCGGGGTCAGGTCGATGACGACCTGCCGGCCGTCGGTCGGGTGCGGACTGCGGGTGAGCAGGCCCATGCCCTCCAGCGCCACCACGACCCGGGTCATCGACGGGGGCTGGACCCGCTCGTGCCCGGCGAGCTCGCCGGGACTCATGGCCCCGTGCCGCTTGAGCGTGGACAGCGCCGACAGATGGGTCAGCGTCACGGACGTGTCCACCCGCTGGTGCCGCAGCCGGCGGGAGAACCGCATGACCGCCAACCGCAGGTCGTGCGCGAGCGCCGCGGTGTCCAGTGTCGTCCGGGGCACGATCCGTAGCCTACCTAACGATCTCGGCCCCGTCCCGAGGCTCGCCCCGAGCTCGCGCGGGGTGAGGAGGACGGGGTCCTTGCTCAGACGAGCTGCTGGATGGGCTCCAGCGCGAAGTAGATGACGAAGACGACCGCGATCAGCCACATCAGCGGGTGGATGTCGCGCCGGCGGCCGATCGCCAGCCGCAGCAGCACGAAGCTGACGACGCCGGCCCCGATGCCGTTGGTGATCGAGTACGTGAACGGCATGAGCGCGATCGTCAGGAACGCCGGGATGACCAGCGACATGTCGTCCCAGACCAGGTGACGGATCTGGGTGATCATCAGCGCGCCGACGATGACCAGGGCGGGCGCCGCGGCCTCCGACGGGACCATCTCGACCAGCGGGGTGAACAGCATCGCGACGAGGAACAGCACGCCGGTGACGATGCTGGCCAGGCCGGTGCGGGCGCCGTCGGCGACGCCCGCGGTGCTCTCGATGTAGGTCGTGTTCGACGAGACGCTGCCCGCACCACCGGCGGCCGCGGCGAGCGAGTCGACCAGCAGGACGGGCTGGGACCTCGGCAGATTCCGGTTCTCGTCGAGCAGGTCCCCCTCGGCGCCGACGGCGGTGACCGTGCCGACGGTGTCGAAGAAGTCGGCGATCATGATGGAGAAGACGATGAGCAGCGCGGCGATGATGCCGATCCGCTCGAAGCCGCCGAACAGCGAGAAGTTGCCGAGCAGGGAGAGGTCGGGGCTGCTGACGACGTCGTCGGGCAGCTCGGGCACCTGCAGCGCCCAGCCGCGCGCGTTCTCGCCGGCGTCGCTGATCCGCGGGCCGATGTCGGCGACCGCCTCGACGAGGATCGCCAGCGCCGTCGTCGCCACGATGCCGATGAGCAGCGCGCCCTTGACCTTCCGGACGACGAGCACGGCCATGAGCAGCAGGCCGACGACGAACACCAGCAGCGGCCAGCCCGCCAGCTGACCCCCCACGCCGAAGGTGATCAGCGGGTTGCCCGGCCGGATCACCCCGGCGTCGGCGAGACCGATGATGGTGAGGAAGAAGCCGATGCCCACCGCGATCGCCGTCTTCAGCTGCGCCGGGATGGCCTCGAAGACGGCCTTCCGGAAGCCGGTGAGCACCAGCACCGTGATCAGCAGGCCCTCGAGCACGACCAGGCCCATGATCTCCGGCCACGACAGCTGGGTGGCCGCGTAGACGGCGACGATCGCGTTGATGCCCAGCCCGGTGGCCAGCGCGAACGGATAGCGGCCGACGACCCCCATGAGGATCGTCATGACGCCGGCGATCAGGGCCGTGACGGCGGCGACCGAGGCGAACGACAGCGAGCCGCCCGCGACGTCGACGCCCGGCCCGTTCCCGGTGTCGATGCTCGTCAGGATGATCGGGTTCAGGATGACGATGTAGGCCATCGTGAAGAAGGTCGTCAGCCCGCCCCGGAGCTCGCGCGTGACGGTGGAGCGCCGGGCGCTGATCTCGAAGTAGCGGTCGAGGCCGTTGCGCGGCTTGACCCGGGGCCCCTCGCTGCGGCGGCGGGCCACCTCGGACGCGGCGGTGGCGCCCGTGGCCGGGCTGGACTTCTCGGACATGACAGGGCTCCCCGTGGGTGCTGCCGGACGGGCGGCGACAGAGTGCCACACGCGGCGGCCCCCGAGATCACCGTCCGGTCACGCCTAAGGTCGAGGTGTGCCCGGACCGACGAAGCAGGCCCCTCCCCCGCTGCGGGTCGACACCGCCCGCGTCGTCCTGGCCGGCATCGTGCTGTGGGTGGTGGCGCTCGTCGTCGTGCTGCTGCTCGGCGACCGCGTCGACCGGGTGTGGACCTGGACCTGTGTGGCCGGGATCGTGCTGCCGTTCCTCGGCCTGGGCCTCATGCGCTGGCAGGGCCAGCTCGGCCGCGACGACTGAGCGAGACCCCCGCGCCCCCCACCACTCGCGAGCTCGCGGCGGGACCCTGCACGAGGGCCGTCAGTCGGTGAGGACGTCGTACTCGGAGGTGTCGTAGCGCGCGGAGGTGACGACCTCGGTGGTGTCCTGGGCCACGAGGGTCGCCTGGCTGTGCGCCCCGCAGCCGTAGTCGACGGTGACGACGTGGTCGGCCGCGGGGGCGTAGGCGTTGCCGCAGGCACCCGCCGCGCTGCGCAGCGACCCGGCGAGCGGCAGGAAGAAGCCGCAGGTCCCGCACGGCCCGGGGGCGTGCCGGGCCATGGACGACCGCGGCCCGAAGTCGCCGCCGGTCCACCGGGCCAGTGCGCCCGCCCGCCCCTCGCGCGACATCACGCGCTCGCGGCCCAGGCCGAGCTCGGAGGCGACCGCGCGGGCCTCGGGGTCCTCGGCGCTGTCGTCGTCGACGGTGTAGGAGGGCACCAGCCGGGGGTCGTCCTCGGTGGAGGGCAGGACGTCGCCCACCGAGAGGTCGCCCGGCCGCAGCCGCTCGTGCCACGGCACCCACGCCGGGGCGAGCAGCGCCTGTTCGCCCGGGAGGAGCACGACCTCGTCGACGGTGATCGACTCCTCGTCCACGGCGCGGGCCAGGGTGACCGCCCAGTACCAGCCGACGTAGCCGGGCAGGGTACTGGCGAACGAGTGCGTCAGCGCCTCACCGAGGAGCGGGTCGAAGGCCTCCTCCGGGGTGGCGGAGAGGTGCTCGCCGACGACGCCGGGGTCACCGGCGGTCTCCTCGGCCGCGGCGCGGGCGAGGTCGACGGCGGCGGCCAGGGGGGACGACGGGGTCTCGGGCACGGCACCATTGTCGCGTACCCGTCGACCCCTGCCCCCTCCGGTGCCGAGCGCGCCGCTCCCGCCTTCCCCGCCTGATCAGCGACGTGCGGCACCATGGAGCGGTGCCCGACTCCCCGCCCCCCGGTCCGCGCCGCGGCATGCTGCGCCGCCGGTCGGCGCCGCCGGTGACCGGGCCCCTGGAGACGACCCCGGTGGAGCGGCCCCGCGCGGCCACGCGCCCCATGCCCACGGCCGACCCCGGGGACGGCGCCCCGACCGGTCGGACGACCCACGTGCCGGCGCCCGCCGTGGCGCCGCAGCAGGCCCCGCAGTACGGGGCCCCCTACGGGGCGCCGCCGTACGCGGCGGCCGGGTACCCGCCGGGCCCCTACCCCGCGGGCCCGTACCCCGCGGGCCAGTACCCGCCGGGGCAGTACCCGCCGGGGCAGTACCCGCCGGGGCAGTACCCGCCGGGCGGCTACGCCCCCGTCCCCTACCAGCCGGGGCCCTATCCGCCGGGGCCGTACCCGCCCGGCCCGTACCCGCCCGGCCCGCCGGGCTGGTATCCCGCGCAGCCGCCCGCCGGCTGGCCGGAGCAGGGACCGGCCGACGCGGCCTCGCCGACCGCCGTCCTGCCGGAGGACCGGGCGGAGTCGCCCACGGAGCCGGCGTCCGCCCTCCCCGGGCAGCGGACCACGGTGACCCGGGTGGCGGTCGCGCGGTCCCGCGAGCTGACCGGCGCCGCGGTGCGCCGGGTGAAGGCCGCCAGCCGGGCCGACGGCGCGGAGGAGAGCGGCCTCACCCGGCTGCTGTGGGCCAACGCCCTCCACGCGGCCGGCGACGCGATGATCGCCGTCTCCCTCGCCGGCACCCTCTTCTTCGCGGCGACGGCCGACGCCCAGCGCAGCAACGTGGCGCTCTACCTGCTGGTGACCATGGCCCCGTTCGCGGTGGTCGCGCCGGTGATCGGCCCGCTGCTGGACCGGCTGCAGCGCGGCCGGCGGTGGGCGATGGGTGCGGCCGATCTCGGCCGCGCCGTGCTGGCCCTCGTGATGGCCGCGCACTACGACGACCTGTTCCTCTATCCCGCCGCGCTCGGCGTGCTGGTGCTCTCCAAGGCGCACAACGTGCTGCGCGCCGCCGTCCTGCCCCGGGTGCTGCCCGGCGCGATGTCGCTGACCAGCGCGAACTCGCGGACGTCGGTGTTCGGCCTGCTCACCTCCGCGGTGTTCGGCGGGATCGCTGCCGGCGTGGCCTGGGCCTTCGGCTTCCCGCCCGAGCTGTGGGCGACGGCGGTCGTGTTCACCATCGCCGGGGTGCTGGCGATCCGGCTGCCCGCCCACGTCGACGTGCCGACCGGCGAGCAGCCCGCCGACGTCCTCACCACCACCCCGCAGGACACGGTGGGGAAGCGCCGCCGCCAGGTGAGCCCGCACGTGGTGGTCGCGCTGCGGGCCAACTCGGCGCTGCGCGGCCTGGGCGGGTTCCTCACGATCTTCTCGGCGTTCCTGGTGCAGGCGACGGCCGACGGGTGGGAGGGGACCCTCGCGCTGGGCGGGATAGCGGCGGCGGCCGGCGTCGGCAGCGTGCTGGGCACCGGGGTCGGATCGCGGCTGCACACGGCCAACCCCGACCAGATGGTGCTGATCTCCGCCGGCGTCGCGGCCGGGATCACCGTGCTGGCCGCCATCTTCTTCAGCCTGCTCATGGCCGCCGTCGTGGCCGGCGTGTCCGCGGTGGCCAACGCGCTGGGCAAGGTGTCCCTCGACGCCATCATCCAGCGGGAGGTGCCGGACTCGCAGCGCGCCTCGGCGTTCGCCCGCTCGGAGACGATGCTGCAGCTGGCCTGGGTGGTCGGCGGCGCGCTGGGGATCGCGCTGCCGACGATCGGCTGGCTCGGCTTCACCGTCGCGGCGGCGCTGCTCGTCCTGGCGGTCGGCGTCGTCCTGTGGGGCCGGCAGCGGCAGGGCCGCACCCCGCCCGCCGAGCAGTGGGCCCGGTGAGGCGGGCCGCAGCGGGGGCCCTGGCCCTGGTCGCCGTCCTGACCGCCTGCGGCGAGGACGAGCCCGAGGGCCCGCCGCCGGTGCAGGTGGTCGTCGGGGCGCAGGACGTGGACGCCGCGCCCACCCAGTACTGCCTGGACGGCGAGCGCCAGCAGTACGCCTCGGTGACGCCACCGATCCTCGAGGTCCCCGCGGACTCGCCGATCGCGCTGACGGTGTCCGACGACGTCGCCGACCGTGGCTGGAGCGTCCAGGTCTTCGACGACCAGCTGTCCGAGAAGATCGGCGAGGTCGACGTCGAGGCGGGCACCACGACCTTCGACGGGATCAACAGCTCCGACGTCGTCCCCGCGGCCTTCTACCTCGTCGTCGTCGAGGACAAGGGCACCGCGTGCGGCGAGTTCTCCGGCGCCTGGCCGATCGGCTTCATCCGGCCCGAATAGCGACCGCACCTCGATCGCCGCCCCGCCTGGAACGGCCCCCTCCCACGGGCCCACGCTGAGCTCGCGAAGCGTGGGGAGGGAGGGGGTCCTCCTTCAGTGCTCCAGGTCCGTCGCGACCGCCCGCAGCACGGTGCCGACCTTGCGAGCGTGGCCGCGGTCGGGGTGCCGGCCGTGGCGCAGCCCCTCGGAGACGTCGTCGAGCAGCTTGATCAGGTCCTCGATGATCGGCACGAGCTCGTCGGGCTTCTTGCGGGTCGCCGCGGCGTGCGCGGCGGTGACCGACGGCAGCGGGTCCAGGACGCGGACCTGCAGGGCCTGGTCGCCGCGGCGGCCGGCGACGATGCCGAACTCGACGCGCTGACCGGGCTTGAGCTCCTCGGTCCCCGACGGCAGGGCGTCCTTGTGCACGAAGACGTCGGGACCGTCCTCGCGGGACAGGAAGCCGAAGCCCTTCTCCGGGTTGAACCACTTCACTCTGCCGGTCGGCACGTCGATCCCTCGGTCACTCAGCGGTCGGTCCGGCGGACTGCCGGGCAGGCGGGCGCAGCACCGCGCCGCCCGTCGGCCAGGTTAGTCGGCGTCCGCCGGCGCCGGAGAACGCATCCCGGCGCCGCCTCCCGGGCTCAGGCCCCGGTGGCGACCGTCATCCTGCTGATCCGCCGCGCGTTCCAGTGCTGCGGGTCGTACTCGATGTCGCCGACGATGCGGCCGGTGTCGCCGAAGCGGTCGCGGAACTCCTGCAGCATCAGCCGGCCCTGGACCTTGACCAGGTTGAGCCCGATGCACAGGTGTGGCCCCGCGCCGAAGACCAGGTTGCCCGCGTGGTTGCGGGTGATGTCGAAGCGGAGCGGGTCCGGCCACTTCTTCGGGTCGACCCAGGAGGGCCCGAGCAGCGGGTAGACGAAGGACCCCTTGGGGAGCACCTGCCCGCCGATCTCGACGTCCTCCCGGGGGAAGCGCGGGATGGCGCCCAGCTTGCCCATGGACCCCCACCGCAGGGTCTCGATGACCGCGCCCTCGTACAGCTCGGGGCGCTCGCCGAGCAGCGCCCACTGGTCGGGGTGGGTGAGGAAGGCCTGGAGCGCCGTGGTGTGCAGGTCGACGGCGGTGTCGGCGCCGGCCGAGATCAGCGAGATGAGCAGCGCGACGATCTCCAGGTCGTGCAGCTTCTCCCCGTCGATCTCCGTGCCGATGAGCGTGCCGATGAAGTCGTCGCGGGCTCCCGTGCGGCGCTCCTCCCGCACGGTCTCGATGAGGAACTCCAGCCCCGGGATGGTGTCCTCCTGGAACCGCGCCCGCTCCTCGGCGGTGTACAGCGGGTTCGCCGCCCGGACGAGGTTCCAGCCCAGGCCGTGCTCGAAGAGCGTGTCGGCGTCCGAGGGCACCCCGACCATGCGGGCGATCGCCCGGATCGGGACCTTGGCCGCGATGTCGTCGGCGACGTCGAACTGCCGCGGGTCGGGGATCTCGTCGAAGACGCCCACGATCGAGTCGCGGATGCGGTGCTCGATCAGGTCCATCACCTTGCGCGAGAACGCCGGGGCGGTCAGCCGCCGCAGGCGCATGTGGCCCTCGGTGGTCTGGTTCTGCAGGTGGAAGGCCATCACCTCGTTGTAGAGGTTCCACTCCGACCGCGGCTTGGGCGGCGGGGCGTGCTCCCAGTCGGCGAAGCTCGTGCTGAACCGCGGGCTGCGGGTGACCTCCAGCGCCAGGTCGTGCGGCGAGATCATCCAGACGCCGAGGTCCGTGTGGAACGCCACCGGGAACTCGTCGCGCATCCGCTGCCACACCGGCCAGGGGTTGCGCACGAAGTCCATCGACTTCGGGTCGTACACCGAGAAGTCGATCTCGGCCCGGTCGGTGCTGGTCGCCGTCACGGTCACGGGGGCTCCTCGGGTCGCCGCACGCGACGGGACGCCGTCCCACGCGCGAGTCACATAGTGATTGGTATGTGACCCGCATCATGCTCGCTGAGCACGATTCAGCTCAAGGGCCGGGGCCGATCCCGGCGGGTCTCAGTCGGCGTCGGGGACCTCCACGATGCCGAGCCGGCCCAGCAGGTCGAGGAAGACGACGGCGAAGTCGTTGTCGGCGACCTCCCGCCGCACGTGTGCCCAGTCGACCTGCTCGCGCAGCGCCCGGGCGACCGGGAGCATCCGCGCGAAGTCGCAGTAGTGCTCGTCGAGGGCCATCAGCTTGGTGACGACGATGTCGGTCGCCGCCAGGACGGGCATGTGCACCGACAGGACGGGCTTGTCCTCGGCGCGCTCGATGAGGTCGGTCTCGACCGGGTTGCCGCACACCCGCCAGAGGACGTCGACGAACGAGTCGCCCTGCACGACCTTGGTCAGCCAGTCCTCTGCGGGGTCGGCGACCTCGAGGCCGGCCTCGGCCAGCACCTTGGCGGCCCGCTCGGCCTCCGCGGCCGGCACGAGGAAGTCGGCGTCGTGGTCGGGCTCGGGGGCACCGCGCACCCAGGCGGCGTACCCGCCGCACAGGGCGAAGGGCACCCCGCCCTCCTTGAGGGCGACGGCGGTGCGCTTGAGCAGGTCGCGGATCTCTTCGCGGTCGTCGGGCTGCACGGGGGCCTGCTACCCGCTCCGGCCCGGTGCACGCACGGTAGGGAACGCCCTGCTCGGGGCATGGGCGGGACGTGCGCATCGCGACCTTCAACATCCTGCACGGCCGCTCCCTCACCGACGACCGCGTCGACGTCGACCGACTCGCCGCCGCCGTCAAGGCCCTGGACGCCGACGTGCTGGGCCTGCAGGAGGTGGACCGGGACCAGCCGCGCTCGATGAACGCCGACCTCACCGCGGTCGCCGCCGAGGCCATGGGCGCCGTGGACTCCCAGTTCGTGGCGGCGCTGTCGGGGACGCCGGGCGGTACGTGGATGGCGGCCACGGGCGAGGAGCAGCCGGGGTCGGCCAGCTACGGCATCGCCCTGCTGTCGCGCCTGCCGGTGGTCTCCTGGCGGGTGGTGCGCCTCCCGGCCCTGCCGACCCGCGTGCCGGTGTGGTTCCGGGGTGCCCGCGTGCCGAAGATCGTCGGCGACGAGCCGCGGGTCGCCGTCGCCGCCGTCCTCGAGGGGCCGTCCGGGCACTTCACGGTCGCCAACACGCACCTGTCGTTCGTGCCGGGGTGGAACGTCCTGCAGCTGCGCCGGCTGGTGCGCGCGCTGGCCGGCACCCGGGAGCCGCTCGTGGTGATGGGCGACCTCAACATGGAGGCCCGTCAGGCGAGCCGGGTCAGCGGCCTGCGGTCCCTGGCCTCGGCGGTGACCTTCCCCGCCGACGAGCCGACCCGGCAGCTGGACCACCTGCTCGCGCGCGGGCCGCTCACCGCGGAGGGACCGGCGGAGGCGGTGCGGCTCCCCCTGTCCGACCACCGCGCACTGGCCGTCGACTGCCGGGTGGGCGGGGGGACGACGGGTCGCGAGCGCCTGTGACCTGCGCGATCATCGGATCATGGCCGCCCGAGCGCTCGACGTCGTCGCCACCGTGGTGCGGGTGGTCTGCTCCGTGATCGGAGCGGTCCTCCTGCTCCACGCGGTCTTCGTGTTCTTCGAGGCGAACCCCACCAACGGGCTCGTCGAGTTCGCCCGGACCATCCGCGGGGACTTCGGCGGGTTCACCGAGAACCTGTTCCAGCCGTCGGACGCGAAGACCGGCGAGACGGTCAACGCCGCCATCGCCGCGCTGGTCTGGGTCGTGGCCGGCAGCCTGCTGTCGAAGCTGATCGCGCGGCTGGCGCCGGCCTCCAGGGCGAAGGCCGGCTGACCAGCCGCGTCGACTCAGCGCTTCTTACGCGGCGACTCCCCGGCCTGCAGGCCGGCGCGGTTGGGCTTGTCGGTCGGGTGGGCGTAGCGCAGCCGGTCGGCCGGCAGCGGGAAGCTGTGGTCCTCGCCGAACGGTGACAGCCCCCCGGCGACCGACGTCGTCAGCTCCGTCACCGGCGGGCCGTCGTCCTCCGACTGCCCCCACGTGGGCTCCACCAGGTGTGCCTGCTTGGGGTTGCGCTTCGCCATGTCGCCTCCGAGGTCCTGTGTGCGCACGCGGGTGCGCTCTCGCCGCCCATCCTCCCCGACCACCCGGCGCGGGGCGCACGCGACACCTCCCGGACGGTCAGCGCCGCCCGCGGGGTTCCCGTGCACCGACGAGGGTGCCCAGCCCGTCGGCGGTGAACACCCACTCCCCGCCGCCGACGGGGACGGCCCGGATGTCGCCGCCGTCGAGCCGCTGCACCAGCCGGGTGCGCCAGACGGTGGTGCTCTCCAGCTGCCACCGGACCGACTCGGGCATGTCGGGCCCGGCCGGCTCGAAGGCGAGCACCGCGGGGCCGGCGGTCCGCAGCACGCCGGGTCGCCACGGCTCGCGGGCCAGCGCGGTGGCCCAGCGGCGGGCCCGCAGCAGCGACCCCGTCCCGACGACGACGGCCATCGGCGCCGCGAGGAGCAGCGCGACGACGACCAGGCCGACCACGGGCACCCGCCGGCCGGTGTCGTCGGCGACGGTGCTGACGGCGACGGCGGCGAGCACCGCGACGACGGCGGCGAGCGCCCCGCCGGCCAGCCAGCGGACCGCCCCACCCCGGTAGGCGGCGAGCGCGGCGACGGTGGCGGGGTCGTCGGCGGCCGGCTGCACGCGGCCATCGTCGCAGGCGCCGTACCGTGGACCGGATGTCCACCGAACGAGACGCCGGGGACGGCCGACCGCCCACGCTGGCCGGCTGGCTGCGCACCCGCAGCGACGCCCAGGTCGCCGCCCTGCTCGCGGCCCGGCCCGACGTCGCCCGGCCCGCGCCGTCGGACGTCGTCGCGCTGGCCAGCCGGCTGGCGGTGCCCGTCTCGGTGGACCGCGCCCTCGACGAGCTGGACGCCGGCACGCTGCAGGTGCTCGACGTCGTCCTGCTCGCCCCCACCGACGGCGTGGAGGCCGCCGACCTGTTCGGCGCGCTGCCCGAGGTGCCCGAGGAGGTGCTCACCGGCGCGATCGAGGCGCTCACGACGCGGGCGCTGCTGTGGGGCGACGACGTCCTGCACGCCCCCGACCCGGTGCGCCGCGCCGTCCGGCACCCCGCCGGGCTGGGCCGGCGGGCGAGCGAGCTGCGGCTCGGGCTGCCGGCCGACCTCCCTGCCGCCCTCGGCGAGCTGGCCCCCGACGAGCGGGAGGTCCTCGACCGCCTCTCCGGGAGCCGGCCGGTCGGGCACCTGCCCGACAACGCCGGCGGTCCGGCCACCCCCGCGCGGAAGCTCCTGCAGCGCGGGCTGCTGGCCCGCATCGACGCCCTCAACGTGGAACTGCCCCGCGAGGTGGGGCTGCTGCTGAGGGGCGACCGGCCCTACGGTCCGCCGCGGCTGCGTCCCGAGCCCGAGGTCGTCACCCGCGACGTCGACACCCTCGACCGCCGGGCGGCCGGCGCGGCGCTGGAGACCATCGGGCGGATCGGCGAGCTGCTGACCCTGCTGGAGGAGGAGCCGGCGGGCCTGCTGCGCAGCGGCGGGGTCGCCGTCCGGGACCAGAAGCGGATCGCCCGCGCGCTGCACGTGGACGAGCCCGACGCCGGCTGGCTGCTGGAGCTGGCGCACGCCGCCGGGCTGCTCGACGTCGGCGGCCCGCACCGCGACGAGTGGCTGCCGACCCGCGCCTACGACCTCTGGCGCGAGCAGGACCTGGCCGACCGCTGGGCGACGCTGGTCGGCGGCTGGCTGGACAGCTCCCGGCTCCCCTCGCTGGTCGGCCAGCGCGACGTCGCCGGCAAGGCCGTGAACGCGCTCTCCCCCGACCTGGTGCGGCACACCGCCGCGGGCATCCGCCGCGGGGCGCTGACCGCGCTGGCCGAGTACCCGCGCGGCGCCGGCCTCGCCCCGGAGGAGCTGGTGGAGCTCCTGCGCTGGCGCACGCCCCGCCGCGCGGACCGGCTGGCGCCGGTGCCCGGCATGCTCGACGAGGCCACCCGGCTCGGGGTGGTCGTGGGCGGCGTCCTGTCCACCGGCGGCCGCGGCCTGCTGACCGCCGGCGAGGACGGCGCGGCCGAGGGCATGCGCGGGCTGCTGCCCGAGCCGGTGGACCACGTGCTGGCCCAGCCCGACCTCTCGCTGATCGCACCCGGTCCGCTGGTCGCCGAGCTGGCCGACACCCTCGCGGTCGTCGCCGACGTCGAGTCCTCGGGCGGCGCGACGGTCTTCCGTGTCTCCGAGTCCAGCGTCCGCCGCGCGCTGGACTCGGGCTGGTCGGCCACCGACCTGCACGAGTTCTTCACCCGCGCGTCCCGCACGCCGGTGCCGCAGGCGCTGGACTACCTGGTCGACGACGTCGCCCGCCAGCACGGCCGGGTCCGCGTCGGGTCGATCGAGAGCTACGTCCGCTCCGACGACCACGGGCTGCTCTCCCAGGTGCTCAACGACCGGCGCACCGCCAGCGCGGAGCTGCGCCGCCTCGCGCCGGGGGTGCTGGTCAGCGCGCTGGGCGCCGACGAGGTGCTGACCGTGCTGCGCGACGCCGGCTACGCACCCGCGGGCGAGTCCGCCGGTGGCGCCGTCCTCACCCGGCCGCAGGCCCGGCCGCGGGCCCTGGGCCGGAAGCCGACCACGGCGACCACGGCGGCTCCGCGCCCGCTCACCGAGGCCGAGCTGGCCGCGACCGTGCGGGAGATCCGGGCCGGGGACGCGGCACTGTCGGCCCGCCGGGGCGAGGCCGTGCGGCAGATCCCCGGGGTGACCACGGCCGGCACCCTGGAGCTGCTGTCCCGGGCGATCCGGACCGGCCTGCCGGTGTGGCTGGGCTACGTCGACGCGCAGGGCAGCGGCAGCCAGCGCGTCGTCCAGCCGGTGTCGCTGGGCGGGGGTTTCCTGCAGGCCTTCGACGAGGGGCGCGGCGAGACCCGCACCTTCGCCGTCCACCGGATCACCTCGGTCGCCCTCGTCGGCGACGACGCCCCGGCCCCCTGACCCCCGCTCGACGAGATCTGCACACTCGTCGGCATCAGCGGCCGACGGTGACGAGTGTGCAGATCTCGCCGGCCCTCAGGCGCGGGCGCGGGCGAGGTCGGCCCCGATGTCGCGCGCGGCGACCGCCAGCGCGGCGACGATGCCGGGAAGCCGCTCCTCCGAGAAGCGCAGGCTGGGCAGCGACACCGACACGGCGGCCTCGGCCCGCGCGCCGTCGGGCCGGATCGCCCGGCCGACCGCGGTCAGCCCCTCCTCCGTGCGCCCGGCGTTGAGGGCGAACCCGTTCTCGCGGACGGCGCGCAGCTCGGCCCGCAGCGCGGTCGGGTCCGGCCGGGCGGTGGGCCGGTCGGCCCAGCGCTCCTCGGCGCAGCGGGCCACGAGCTCGTCGTCGGACAGGTCGGCGAGCAGCACCTTGCCGCCGGAGGTCAGGTGCGCGGGGAACACCATCCCCTCCCGGTCCCCGACCCGCAGGGCGCGCGTGCACTCCACGGAGGCGACGAAGTGGACGACGTCCCCGGCGAGCACCTGCACGTTGGCCGTCTCGTCCACGCGCGCCACCAGCGCTCTGAGGTGCGGCAGCGCCAGCGTGCGCAGCAGCGCGGTGCGCGCGGAGGAGTGCGCGCCGAGGGCGAGCACCGGACCGGGGACGTAGCGGCGGTCGCCCTCCTGCGCGGCGAAGTCCCGGTAGACCAGCATCGACAGCAGCCGGTGGGCGGTGGAGCGGGCGACGCCCAGGCGTTCGGCCGCCTCGCTGACGCCGAGCGAGCCCTCGACCTGCAGGGCGACGGCGAGCTGCAGGGCGTGGTCGACGCTCGTGACGGCGTACGGCGGTCGGTTCTTCACAGCAGAATCGTATGGGCGCGGTGCAGAACCGGAGCGCACCCTGGACGGCGTGACCGAGGTCGTCTCCCCCGTCTCCCTGACCGCCGTCGACGCTCCGGGGCAGCCGACCCCCAGCCTCGAGCTCGAGCAGCTGTACCGCGGGTTCGAGCGGCAGCTGCTCGTGCCCCTCTGGACCGAGATCAGCGGCCTCATGCCGGTGCACCCGCAGTCGCGGGCCGTCCCGCACGTGTGGCGGTGGCAGAACCTGCTGGAGCTGGCCGGCCGGGCCGGGGAACTCGTCCCCGTCGGCCGCGGTGGGGAGCGGCGGGCGATCGCGCTGGCCAACCCCGCGCTGGGCGGCCGGCCCTACGCGACCCCGACGCTGTGGGCGGCGATCCAGTACCTGATGCCGTGCGAGGACGCCCCGGAGCACCGGCACACGCAGAACGCGTTCCGCTTCGTCGTCGAGGGCGAGGGGGTCTGGACCGTCGTCGACCGGGATCCCGTGCCGATGCGGCGCGGGGACTTCCTGCCGCAGGGCGGCTGGATCTGGCACGCCCACCACAACGCCGCGAACCGGCCGATGGCCTGGATCGACGGCCTCGACATCCCGTTCCAGTACGCCGCCGAGACCCAGTTCTTCGAGTTCGGCCGGGACGAGATCAGCGACGCCGAGCGCGTCTCGCCGGAGCGGTCGCGCGCCCAGCGGCTGTGGGGCCACCCCGGGCTGCGGCCCGTGTCGGCGCCGGGCCCGACGCCGTCCAGCCCGCTGCTGAACTACCGCTGGGCCGACACCGACGCCGCGCTGGCCGACCAGCTGGAGCTGGAGGACCAGGGCTCCCCCGGCACGGTCGAGCCGGGCCACGCCGCCGTCCGCTACACCAACCCGACCACCGGCGGTGACGTGCTGGCGACCATCCGGGCCGAGATGCACCGGGTGCGCAGCGGCACCGAGACCGCGCCCCGGCGGGAGGCCGGGTCGTCGGTGTTCCAGGTCTTCGACGGCACGGGCACCGTCTCGGTGGGGGACTCGTCGTGGCGGGTGGAGCGCGGCGACATGTTCGTCGTCCCCTCGTGGCAGCCGCTGTCGATCCGGTCGGAGGCGAGCGCGTCGGACTCCGACTCCGGGGCCCTCGACCTGTTCCGGTTCAGCGACACCCCGATCCTCGCCGCCCTGGGCCTCGACCGGGTGTCGGTGGACGCCGGCTGATGGCCGCCGGTCCCGACGTCCTCGTCGTCGGCGGGGGCATCGGGGGGCTGGCCAACGCCCTGGCGCTGACCCGGAAGGGCCTGCGCGTGCGCCTGCTGGAGCGTGCAGCCGAGTTCGGCGAGGTGGGCGCCGGCCTGCAGATCGCGCCCAACTGCACGCGCATCCTCGACTCGTGGGGCCTGCTCGACGAGGTGTTGTCGCTCGGCGTCCGGCCGGAGGCGCTGGTCATGCGCGACGCCCTCGACGGCTCCGTGCTGACCCGGCTCGACCTGGCCGACGCGCACGCGCGCTACGGGTCGCCGTACGTCGTCATCCACCGCAGCGACCTGCACGGCACGCTGCTGCGCGCCTGCCGCGCCGCGGGGGTCGACCTGGTCACCGGCGTCCGGGTCACCGGCTACGAGACCCGGGACGGCGGGGCGACGGTGCTGCACGAGGGCGGCCGGGAGACCGCCCCGGTGGTGCTCGCCGCCGACGGCCTGAACTCCGTCGCCCGGCGGCTGTTCAGCGACGACGAGCCGGTCAGCTCGGCCTACGTCGCCTACCGGGGCGCCATCCCCGCCGAGCAGGTGGCGGCGATGGACGTGTCGATGTCCGAGGTCGTCGTGTACGTCGGACCGCACTGCCACTTCGTGCAGTACCCGCTGCGCCAGGGCGAGATGTTCAACCAGGTCGCGGTGTTCCGGTCGCCCAGGGCGCTGGCCGGGCGCGAGGACTGGGGGACGCCGGACGAGCTCGACGCCGCCTTCGCCGGCACCTGCGACCAGGTGCGCGCCGGCCTGCCGCTGATGTGGCGGGACCGCTGGTGGCGGATGTTCGACCGCGAGCCCCTCGACTCCTGGGTCCGGGGTCGGCTCGCGCTCACGGGGGACGCGGCGCACCCGCCGCTGCAGTACCTGGCGCAGGGCGCGGTCATGGCCATGGAGGACGCCTGGGTGCTCGCCGAGCACGTCGGCGCGCGGTCGGCTCCCGAAGGGCCGGACTGGGACGCCGCCCTCGCCGCCTACGAGGTGGTCCGGACCGGGCACTGCCGGCGGGTGCAGACGACAGCCCGGGCGTGGGGCGAGCTGTGGCACCTCACCGGCGCCGACCGCGAGTGGCGCAACGCGGTGCTGCGCGCCCGCGACGTGCGCGACTACGCGTTCGTCGACTGGCTGTACGGGCCGACGGCGCTCACGCCCGACGAGGAGCCGCCGATGTTCGCGCCGATCCCCCGCGACTCCGTCGGCCTCCCGACGGACGCGGAGCACGCCGCCGAGGTGGTGCGTCCACGCTGACGGCCGCCGCCCGGGTCCGTGGCGAACGGAAGGACCTGTCACCCTCCGGCGTTACCTTGGGTGATCCGGCGCGCACCGCGCCTCCCCCGCGAACGGCCCAGACCTGGAGTGAGACGCGCCCGTGAGTGACGGCCCCCTGATCGTCCAGTCGGACAAGACGCTGCTGCTGGAGGTCGACCACCCGCTGTCGAAGGAGTGCCGCGCGGCCATCGCGCCGTTCGCGGAGCTCGAGCGGTCCCCCGAGCACGTGCACACCTACCGGGTCACGCCGCTCGCGCTGTGGAACGCCCGCGCGGCCGGCCACGACGCCGAGCAGGTCGTCGACGCGCTGGTGCGCTACTCGCGCTACCCGGTGCCGCACGCGCTGCTGGTCGACGTCGCCGACACCATGGACCGCTTCGGCCGGCTGACCCTGGCCAACCACCCGGTGCACGGGCTGGTGCTCACCACCACCGACCGCGCCGTGCTCGAGGAGGTCATCCGCAGCAAGCGGGTGGCGCCGATGATCGGCGCGCGGATCGACGCCGACAGCGTCGTCGTCCACCCGTCCGAGCGCGGCCGGCTCAAGCAGGCGCTGCTCAAGGTCGGCTGGCCGGCCGAGGACCTCGCCGGCTACGTCGACGGCCAGGCGCACCCGATCGAGCTCGACCAGTCGAACTGGCACCTGCGCGACTACCAGCAGGAGGCCGTCGAGGGCTTCTGGGCCGGCGGCTCGGGCGTCGTCGTCCTCCCCTGCGGTGCCGGCAAGACGCTGGTCGGGGCCGCGGCGATGGCCGAGGCGAAGGCGACCACGCTGATCCTGGTGACCAACACCGTCGCCGGGCGGCAGTGGAAGCGCGAGCTCATCGCCCGGACCTCGCTGACCGAGGAGGAGATCGGCGAGTACTCCGGCGAGCGCAAGGAGATCCGCCCGGTCACCATCGCGACCTACCAGGTGATCACCACCCGCCGGAAGGGCGAGTACCGGCACCTTGACCTGTTCGACGCGCAGGACTGGGGCCTGATCGTCTACGACGAGGTGCACCTGCTCCCGGCACCGATCTTCCGGCTGACCGCCGACCTGCAGTCGCGCCGCCGGCTGGGCCTGACGGCGACGCTCGTGCGCGAGGACGGCCGGGAGGACGACGTCTTCTCCCTCATCGGCCCGAAGCGGTACGACGCCCCGTGGCGCGACATCGAGGCGCAGGGCTACATCGCGCCGGCCGAGTGCATCGAGGTACGGGTCTCCCTCGACGACGAGGAGCGGATGACCTACGCCGTCGCCGAGCCCGAGGAGCGCTACCGCATCGCGGCGACGGCGACGTCGAAGCTGCCGGTGATCCGCCGCGTGCTCGAGCGGCACCCCGACGAGCCGTCGCTGGTCATCGGTGCCTACCTGGACCAGCTCGAGGAGCTCGGCCGCGCGCTGGACGCCCCGGTCATCCAGGGGTCGACGACCAACAAGGAGCGCGAGAAGCTCTTCGACCAGTTCCGCAACGGGGAGATCCGCGTGCTGGTCGTCTCCAAGGTCGCCAACTTCTCCATCGACCTGCCCGAGGCCGCGGTCGCCGTGCAGGTGTCGGGGACGTTCGGCTCCCGCCAGGAGGAGGCCCAGCGCCTCGGCCGGGTGCTGCGGCCCAAGGCCGACGGCCGCCAGGCGCACTTCTACACGGTGGTCAGCCGCGACACCCTCGACAGCGAGTACGCCGCCCACCGGCAGCGCTTCCTCGCCGAGCAGGGCTACGCGTACACGATCATCGACGCCGACGACCTGGCCGGTCCCGGCGAGGTCAACGGCCCCGACTGGGTGGACGAGCCCGCCGACTGACCTCCGGGCCGAGCCGCACGGGCCCCTCCCCCAGCCGCCGTTGTGCACCTCTCCCCGTCATCGCGGTGCGGTGGCGTGGAGAGGTGCACAGTCGCTCCCTCGGGCTGCCGCCCGGGCGCCGCCGCGGGCAACTCGGTGGACGCCGCCACTCCGCGGTGGTGGGGTCGCGGCGTGACGATGCACGCACCGGAACTGCCCGACGGGCTGACGGCCCGCCGGCCGACCGAGGCCGACCACGCCCGCATCCAGGCTTCGCTCGGCGACTGGTGGGGCCACATGGGCGGCGAGCACGGCGACCTCCAGCGGGCCCTGCTCCTCCCCCGGCTGTTCCTCCAGCACATGACCGACACCAGCACGCTCGTCGAGGACGCCGACGGCCGACTGGTGGCGTTCCTCGTCGGCTTCCTCTCCCCCGCGCGCCCGGACGCCGCCTACATCCACTTCGTCGGCGTCGACCCGGCCGCGCGCGGCAGCGGGCTCGGCCGGCGGCTCTACGAGGCCTTCTTCGCCTACGCGACCGCGCGCGACGCGCGGGAGGTCCGCTGCATCACCGGGCCGGGCAACGCCGGCTCGATCGCCTTCCACACCCGCATGGGCTTCACCCTCGAGCCCGGCGACCGGGAGGAGGACGGCGTGCCCGTGCACTCGGACTACGACGGCCCCGGCCTGGACCGGGTCAGCTTCCTGCGGTCGCTGCCGTGACGGCCGAGTCCCGGTCGCGCAGCACCCCGGCCAGCCGGCGCATCCCCTCGGCGATCTGCGCGGGGGTGTTCGTCGTGAACGACATCCGCAGCGTGGCCCGGTCCGGCTCGCCCGCGGAGAACGGCGCCCCCGGCACGAACGCGACGTCGGCGCGCAACGCCTCGGGCAGCAGTGCCGCGGTGTCGACGTCCCCGGGCAGCCGCACCCAGGTGAACATGCCGCCGTCCGGGTCGCTCCACGTGCTGCCCTCGGGCACCGTCGCGGGCATGGCGGCGATCATCGCGTCGCGCCGCTCGGCGTAGGCCGCGCACAGCCGGGCGACGTGCGCGTCCACGTCGGTGGCGGCCAGCCACGCGGCGGCCGCGGCCTGGTCGACGGTCGAGGTGTGCAGGTCGGCGGCCTGCTTGGCCACGGTCAGCGCCGGCAGCAGGTCTGCGGGTGCGCGCAGCCAGCCGATCCGCAGACCCGGCGCGGCGATCTTGGAGAAGCTGCCGAGGTAGAGGAGGCGGTCCTGCCCCGCCGGCTCGGCGGCCAGGGGGCGCACCGGCGTCCCGCGGTAGCGCAGCTCGCCGTACGGATCGTCCTCGACCACCCACAGCCCCGAGGCGGCGGCGATCTCGGCCACGGCGGCCCGCCGCTGCGCCGGCAGCGTGCGCCCGGTCGGGTTCGCGAACGTGGGCACCAGGTAGAGCAGGGCGGGCCGCTCGCGGGCGACGACGTCGGCCAGCGCGTCGGGGTCGATGCCGTGCTCGTCCGACCGCACGGGCACCACCCGCGCACCGGCCAGCGAGAAGCACTGCAGCGCGGCCAGGTAGGTCGGCTCCTCCACGGCGACGACCGCGCCCGGGTCGAGCAGCGCGGTGGCGACGAGGGTCAGCGCCTGCTGCGAGCCGGTGGTGACCAGCAGGTCGCCGGCGGTCGTGGGCAGCCCGCCCGCGGTCATCCGGTCGGCGACCAGGGCACGCAGCTGGGGATCGCCCTCGGTGGGCGCGTACTGCAGGCTGCGGCGGGCGCGGTCGCCGGCCAGCGCGACGTCGAAGGCCGCGCGCAGGCCGTCGACGTCGAACAGCTCCGGGGCGGGCAGCCCCCCGGCGAAGGAGATCACCTCCGGCCGGTCCAGCAGGGCGAGCAGCTCACGCACGGGCGAGCTGGCGACGCCCCGCAGCCGGGCGGCGAGGGCCGGGGTGGGACGGGACGGGACGACGGCGGACACGGGCGGCTCCTGCGGGGACCTCGGCGGGGAGGGGATCCGGCACGGACGCGGGCGGGTGGTGTCCCGCGCGTCGACGCGCCGATCGGGCTGCCTGGTCGAGGAGCTCTGCGGCGAGGTTAGCGCCCCGGCCGGGCTCGGAGCGATCGACTTCCCGCCATCGGGCCGCCGGTCCGAGGTGCCCACGACGGCGCACCGTCCTACGCTGTAGGGATGGGCGACGTGTCCGACCTCGTGCGGCGGCGACTGTGGGAGCTGGGCCGCACCCCGGAGGAGGCGTCCCAGCGGTCCCGGTGGGTCATCCCCGCGCAGGTCGTGGAGCTGCTCGCCCGCGGTGGCAGCAGCTTCATCTCGGAGAACTTCGCCCGCCCACTGGCCCGCGCCCTGGACGTCACGGAGAACCGGCTGCGCCGCGCCGCCGGGCTCCCGCAGATCCCCGACCCCCGGTCGTCGATCGAGACCCGGCCCGACCTCCGCGTGGTCGGTCAGGAGCAGTAGCCGCACCGCAGGGTGCGGCTGGGGACCGCGGGACCGGCGGGGCGGGACGGACCGGTCCGCTCCCGGCATGACGCTCGCCACACCCCGATCGCCAGCGCTGGTGAAGGCGCTGGTCAGGGCGCTGCCAGGATCCGCCATACGTCGTCGGCGGGCGGGCACGCGGGAGGTGGGCGGTTGGGCGTGTCTCCTCGCCGGACGGCAGGATGGACCCCGACATGGGGAGTGCAGCACGTGCCGAGGCGGTCGCCTCGCAGACCACCAGCCGACCGCTCCGGGCGTGGCAGCAGGCCGCCCTGACCCGCTACGAGGAGCAGTCCCCGAAGGACTTCCTGGTCACCGCGACCCCGGGCGCCGGGAAGACGACCTTCGCCCTGACGCTGGCCGCGCGGCTGCTGCAGCGGCGGGAGGTCGCCCGGGTCGTGGTCGTCTGCCCGACCGACCACCTGCGCCTCCAGTGGGCCGACGCGGCCGACCGGATGGGCATCGTGCTCGACCCCGGGCTGACCAACGCCGTCGGTCCCGTCCGCGCCGGGACGCAGGGCTACGTGACCACCTACGCCCAGGTCGCCGGCAAGCCGATGCTGCACGCCGCCCGCTCCACGGCGGTCAAGTCGCTGGTGATCCTCGACGAGGTGCACCACGCCGGTGACGGCCTCTCCTGGGGCGAGGCGGCCGCCGACGCGTTCGGCATGGCCGCCCGCCGGCTGTGCCTCACCGGGACGCCGTTCCGCACCAAGCCCGACGAGCGCATCCCCTTCGTCCGCTACGAGGAGGACTCCTTCGAGGGCGACGACGGCTCCGGCGGCGTCGGCCTGGTCAGCCGCGCCGACTACACGTACGGCTACAAGGAGGCGCTGGCCGACAGCGTCGTCCGTCCCGTCGTGTTCGCTGCCTACACCGGCACCTCGCGCTGGCGGAACTCCGCCGGCGAGGTCGTCGCCGCCTCGCTGTCCGAGGCCGGCACCCGGTCGGTGGAGATGGCCGCCTGGCGCACCGCCCTGGACCCCAAGGGCCAGTGGGTGCCGCACGTCATCGCCGCCATGGACGACCGGATCACCCACCTGCGCCAGCACGGCATGCCCGACGCCGCGGGCCTGATCCTCGCCAGCGACCAGGACGACGCCCGCGCCTACGCCAAGATCGTCCGCCGGGTGACCGGCAAGGCGCCGGAGCTGATCCTCTCCGACGACCCCAAGGCCTCGAAGAAGATCGAGCGGTTCGCCGAGGGCTCGGCCCGGATCGCGGTCTGCGTCCGGATGATCTCCGAGGGAGTCGACGTTCCGCGCGCCGCCGTGCTGGCCTGGATGACCTCGTACCGGACGCCGCTGTTCTTCGCGCAGGCCGTCGGCCGCGTGGTCCGCGCCCGCGGCCCCCACGAGACGGCGACCGTGTTCCTCCCCGCCGTCCGCCCGCTGCTCGGCTTGGCGGCGACGATGGAGGAGCAGCGCAACCACGTCATGCCCCCGCCGAAGACGGTGGAGGGCGACGAGCTGGACCTCGAGCCGCTGCCGCCCAAGGAGAAGGACCCCGACGGGGTGCCGAAGTGGGAGGCGCTGGAGGCCGACGCGCGGTTCGCGCACGTGCTGCACGGCGGGACGGCGCACACGGGCGAGGGCTCGGGAGCGGTGGCGCTCGCCCCGGAGGACGACGACTTCCTCGGCATCCCCGGGCTGCTCACGGCCGAGCAGACCGCAGAGCTGCTGTCGAGGCGCGACGAGGAGCTGCGGGTGCGGATCGCCTCCCGCCGGCACTCCGACGACGAGGACGGCGGGCTGTTCCCCGTCGAGGACCACCCCGACGAGGACGACGCCGGCCGCTCCTGGCGCGACGCCGCCGAGCTCCGCCGCGAGATCAACCGCCTGGTCAGCCGGGTGTCGGCGAAGACCTCGACCCCGCACGCCGTGGTGCACACGCAGCTGCGCCAGCACGTGCCGGGACCGCCGTCCGCGTCGGCCTCGGTCGACGTCCTGCGCGCCCGCCGGGAGCGGCTCCGCACGATGCTCTGACCGCCCCTCGGCTGGCTCCTTCGGCGTTCTCCCCCCTCCTGCGGTGCTGCAACGCCGCAGGAGCGCGAGCAACACCGCAGGAGCGGCTGAGCCCGAGCCGGGTCAGCCGGCGGAGGGCTCCGTCGCCGGCAGCAGGCCGCGCGCGGCGGCGATCGCGACCGCCTCGGCGCGGCCGCCCGCCCCGAGCTTGGCGAGGATGTTGCTGACGTGCACGCTCGCCGTCTTCTCGCTGATGTACAGCTCGCTGCCGATCTGCCGGTTGGTGCGGCCGCGGGCGAGCAGCGCCAGCACCTCCGCCTCGCGGGGCGTGAACACCGCCGCGGTGCCGGGCAGCCGTCCCACCCCGGGGACGTCGATGGCGAGCCGGCCACGCCGGGCCAGCACCGCGACGGCCTCGCGCAGCGGCGTGGCGCCGAGGCGCACCGCGACGTCCGCCGCCTGCTGGAGCTCCGCCGTCGCCGCCTCCCGGTCCCCCGTCGCGAGCAGCGCCTCGGCCAGCCGCCACCGGGACCGGGCCTGCTCGTAGAGGTCCCCGTAGCCGAACGCGTCGACGGCCGCCCGCCAGGCCTCCGGTGGGGTCCGGCCGTGCAGCCGCTCCCGCTCGGCCTCCACCCGGTGCAGCCAGGCAGCGCACTCGGCCCCGTACGCCCCGACGTCGCGCAGGTGGTCCGCCACGGCCTCTCGCGCCGACCCGACCAGCGCCTCCCCCCGGTCCACCCACCGGCGCTCGGCCTCCGCGTCGCCGGCCGTCCGCGCAGCGGCGGCGGCGTCCGCCACCGCGGACAGCGCCAGCGCGACCAGCCGGACCACGGCCAGCCGGTTGCTCCCCCACACATGGTGCAACTGGGCGATCGCGCGCTCCACCTCGGAGGCCGCCGCCTCGGCGTCCCCGGCCCGGGCGGCGAGATCGGCGGCCGGCCCGGTCGTGGCCAGCACCAGCGGCACGTGTGCCTCGAGGCGGTCCGCCAGCCCGCGGGCCCAGGCGATCCGCTCCGCGGCCGCGGGATCACCGCGGCCGACCAGCACCAGCAGCCCGGCGGCCCGCACGTGCGCCGCCATGTCGGGCACCCGCGCCAGCCGCTCCGCCAGCGCCAGGCTGCCGTCCCAGTCCCCGGTCACGTACCGGGCGACGACGCCGAGGTGCCGCAGCTCGGCCGCGTAGAAGATCCACGGCACGCCGAGCTCGTCGGCGCGGGCCAGCGCCGTGTCGACCCAGCGCAGGGCCGTCGCGACGTCGCCCGCCTCGTAGGGCACCGTGGCCAGGTTGAACAGCACCCGCAGCTCGACGTCCCGGTCGCCCGAGTGCCGGGCCCGTTCCAGCGCCTCCTCCAGGCGCACGCCGCCCAGCTGGTCGCCGCGGCAGCGTGCCAGCGTGACCGCGGTGTCGGCCCAGGCGCTGTCGAGCCCGAGGGCGTCGGCGGCGGCCAGCGCCTCCTCGGCGGCGGCATCCCCCTCCGCCCACCGGTCCAGGTCGTAGGACGTGCGCGCGTGGGTGGCCGCGGCCCAGGCACGCGCCTCCGACGGCGGGGACGCCGGCACCAGCGCCATCGCCCTGGAGCTCTCCCGGTGCGCGGCCCGCGCGTCGTCGAGCCGCACCAGCACCTGCGCGAGCGTGTAGTGGACGCGGGCGAGCGCGACAGGGTCACGGTCGGGCGTGAGCGCCTCCCGCGCGGTGCGCAGGAAGGCCGCGGCCCGCGACAGCTCCCCGCCGGCGCGCGCGGCCGCCGCCGCCTCCTGCAGCAGGTCCGGGTGGTCCCGGCCGGTGCGTTCCGCGGCGTCGGTCACGGCCGGCCACAGCGCCAGCGCGGCCTCCAGGTGCTGCAGCCGCTCGGCGGGGGCGCCGACCCGGGCGGCGTCGCCCGCCGCCTCCAGGGACGCGGTCAGGGCCGTGGCCAGGTCGTTGCTCTCCCGCGCGTGGTGGGCCCGCTCGGCCGCGGTGCCCGCGCCGGGGTCGGCGGCCAGGTGGGCGGCGACGGCGGCGTGCAGCCGGACCCGCTCCCCCGGCAGCAGGTCGGCCAGCACCGCCTCGCGCAGCAGCGCGTGCCGGAAGCGGTAGCGACCGTCGGGCGAGACCACCAGCAGGTGGGAGTGCACGGCCTCGGCCAGCGCCGCCTCGAGCTCGGCCGGCGAGAGCCCGGAGACGGCGGCGACCAGCTCGTGCCGCACCTGGCGACCGGCGACGGCGGCCGCCCGCAGGACCTGCTGGGCGGCCGGGCCCAGCTGCTCCACCCGCGCCAGGAGCACGTCGGTCAGGGCCAGGGGCAGGCTCTCTCCCGCCAGCCCCGCGGCGAGCAGCTCCTGGGCGTAGAAGGCGTTGCCCTCGGCGCGGGACACGACGTCCCCGACCGTCTCCTCCGACACCTCGGCCGCGAGGTCGCGCACCAGCTGGCCGACCGCGGCGTCGGGCAGCGGCGCCAGCTCGAGCCGCTCCACGCCGGGCAGCCGGACCAGCTCGGCGAGCAGGGGCCGGAGCGGATGGCGCCGGTGCAGGTCGTCGGCCCGGTAGGAGGCCACCACCGCCACGGGTTCCTCGGCCAGCCGGGCGAGCAGGTAGCGCAGCAGGTCGCGGCTGGAGCGGTCGGCCCAGTGCAGGTCCTCCAGCACGAGCACGAGCGGCGTCCCGGCGGCGAGCTCGGCCAGCAGCGCCGCGACGGACTCGAACAGCTGCAGCCGGCCGTCGTCGACCGGCAGCGCCGCGGCGCGATGCGGCAACCGTCGGCCCAGGTCGGCGGCCTCGGCCGGTCCGGTGAGGGACGCCGGACCGCCGGGGCGTCCCGCCAGCAGCCCCGCGAGCGCGGGCGACTCCGCCGCCGTCGGGTCCGCGGCCACCGGCCGCAGCAGGTCGACGAAGGGCAGGTACGGCAGTCCGACGTCGCCCAGGTCCACGCAGTGCCCGGTCAGCACCCGCAGGCCGCGGGCGGTGGCCCGGGCGCAGAGCTCGTCGAGCAGGCGGGTCTTGCCGACCCCGGCGTCCCCCGCGAGGAGGACGCCGGACCCGTGCCCCTCGACCGCGCGGTCGACGGAGGACAGCAGCCGGGACAGCTCGACGTCCCGGCCGACGAGCGGACGGTCCTCCCACTGCGGCACGCCGGGCATGGTGGCACGGACCGCCGACGGTCCGGAGGGCGTCAGGCCGCCCGCCGGCGCCGGCGCCGTGCCGGCCACGGGTTGCGGCGGGTGCGGGTCCCGCGGCCCAGTTCGACCAGGACCTCCCGGCGGTAGGCCAGGTCGGCCTCGACTCCGGGGTCGAAGTGCAGGCTGTGCACGGGGGGCTCCTCGCGTCGTCTCGTCCGGGTACGGGGACGACGGTCGTGCTGAGGGGCCGCCCGGGACATCGGCAGATCGCGCAGTTTCCCCGGCGCCGGACGCGGCTGAGGCCCCTCAGGAGAGCTCCTGAGGGGCCTCAGCCGATGCACGTTCGGGTCCGGACCGGGCTCTGGTCGCCTCGCGGCGAGTTGCACGACGCGGCTCCAGGCCCCCGACCGAGATCGGGGCGGTAGTCCGTGAAGGCGGTATCCAATTGGCACCCGGGGACACAGATAGCCCGGTCCGGACAGCTCCGAGGTTACCCCGCGCCGTGCGCCCGCGTGCCGGCTCAGCCGAATCCGCGGGCGTCCTGCTTCAGCGCGGTGTCCACGGTGAGTGCCGCGGCGATGACCATGCTGGCCAGCGGCTCGGGCAGCTTGAAGTGGACCTGGACGACGTACTTGTCGGCCGTGGTGAACAGGGTTCGGGCCAGGCCCTCCCAGTTCTTCGTGATGCGAGCGATCTCGGTGCCGGCCACGTCGGTGACCGCGAAGTCCCACGCCCGCCAGTTCTCGCCCTGGATGGCGCCGACCGGCTGCCCGCCGGCGAACATGTCGAAGCGGATCTTGCCGAAGACGTTGCCCTGCACGATCTCGCCGACCGGCGACCCGTCCGGGCGCTCGACGACGACCCGCGACTTGACGATCTTGGCCGGCCGGGTCAGCACGAGGATCGGCCCGGTGACGTCACGGACCTCGAGCCGGTGCGTCATGTACTGGTCGAGGCTGGAGACGAAGCGCACCGCCTTCTTCAGCCCGCTCTGCCCGACCTGGACGACGGCCCCGATCTGCTGCCCCTGCCCGTCGAGGACGGCGTACTCGTTGGTCAGCTCGATGAGCTTGGTCTTCTGCGACACCACGAGCACCGACTGGTCGTACAGCGACGGACCGTGACCGGCCGGGGCGTGCTGCTGCGCCGGTGCCTGCCGCTGCGCCGGTGCGTGCCGCTGCGCCGGGGCCTGGTGCGGCACCGGGGCTTGCTGCGGAGCGGGCGGCGGACTGACGGGCGGGGGCGGCGGCGGCGGGGTCTGCTGCTGCAGGTGCTCGGTCCAGCCCTGCCCGTCCCACCAACGCATGCCGCCGCTGCCGCCGGGGTCGGAGTACCAGCCGGGGGGCGGAGGGGGTTGCGTCACGCCCGGCAAGTTAACCCGCTCCGGCTCCGGCAGGGCCCCGGCGCCCTCCGGCTCGCCGGTCGGGCGCGTGCCAGACTCCGCGACGTGGCCGACCCGACCGCCGCCGAGGCGCGCGTCCTGTCCGCCGTCGACCCGGCCTGGGCGACCGACCGCCTCGCCCGCCTGGTCGCCGTCCCCTCGATCGGCGGGACCGCCGCCGAGGTCGAGGTGCAGCACCTGGTCGGCGACTGGCTGGCGGAGCTCGGCTGCGACGTCGACCGCTGGCCCATCGACCTGGCCGCCGCCGCGGCCGCGCCCGACGCCCCGGGTCAGGAGGTCGTGCGCGACGAGGCCTGGGGCGTCGTCGGCACCCTGCCGGGAGCCGAGGACGGCGTCCCTGCGCTGGTCTTCAGCGGCCACACCGACGTCGTGCCGCCCGGCGACCGGGACCAGTGGCCGGCCGACCCGTTCTCCCCGCGGATCTCGGGCGGGGCCCTGCACGGCCGCGGCGCGTGCGACATGAAGGGCGGGCTGGTCTCCGCGCTCGCCGCCCTCGCGGCGATCCGGACGGCGGGCGTGCGGCTGGCCCGGCCGCTGGCGCTGCACGCCGTCGCCGGCGAGGAGGACGGTGGGCTCGGCGCCTGGGCGACCCTCGCGCGCGGGCACCGCGGCGACGCGTGCGTGATCCCCGAGCCGACCGCCGGCGCGGTGGTGACCGCGGCCGCCGGCGCGCTGACCTTCCGGCTGCGGGTGACCGGCGCCGCCGCGCACGCGGCGATGCGCGACCGCGGGGTCAGCGCCGTCGAGCTGTTCGCCGCCGTGCACGCCGACCTGCTGGCGTTCGAGGCCGACCGGCAGCGCGGCGCCGACCCGCGGTTCGGCGAGGCCCGCTACCCGTTCGGCCTGTCGGTGGGCACGGTGCACGCCGGCGACTGGGCCAGCACCGTGCCCGACCTGCTCGTGGCCGAGGGCCGTTACGGCGTGCGGCTCGGCGAGCCCGTGCCCGACGCGCGGCACGCGCTCGAGGAGCGGGTCGCGGCGTTCTGCGCCGGCCACCCGTGGCTGGCCGCCCACCCGGTCGCGGTGGAGTGGACCGGCGGGTCCTATGCCAGCGGCGAGCTCCCCCCCGGCTCGCCGCTGCTGGACCAGATGCGCGCCGCGCTGGCCGACGCCGGCGCCGGCCCCGTGCCCGAGCGGGCGGTGGCCGCCGGCACCGACCTGCGCCTCTACGCCGCGGCGGGCATCCCGACGCTGCACTCCGGCCCCGGCGACCTGCACCTCGCCCACGCGCCGGCCGAGCGGGTGCCGCTCGACGAGGTGGTCACCTCTGCCCGCGCCTTCGCGCTGCTCGCCCTGCGCCGCTGCGGGGTGGCGTGATGGAGCTGGTCGGCTTCGAGGCCTGGGCGCAGCTGGCCGGCGACTCCCCCACCTCCCGCACCGAGTGGGCCGCGGTGGTCGACGCGTGGGGGCAGCCGCACCGCCGCTACCACGACCTGGCACACCTGGCCGCCGTCCTCGGGATCGTCGGCCGGCTGGAGGAGACCGCCCCCGACCCGGCCGCCGTCCGGCTGGCCGCCTGGTACCACGACGTCGTCTACGACCCCCGCC
The DNA here is from genome assembly GCF_019799905.1 of Trujillonella endophytica. GTDB lineage: Bacteria > Actinomycetota > Actinomycetes > Mycobacteriales > Geodermatophilaceae > Trujillonella > Trujillonella endophyticus_A. Next base: position 517,758 of record NZ_JABGCI010000002.1, read on the forward strand.
GCGGCGACAACGAGGCGGTCAGCGCCGAGCGCGCGCGGGCCGGGCTGCGTGGCCTGGTGCCGGACGCGCGGGTCGACGAGGTGGTGCGGCTGGTGCTGCTCACCGCCGGGCACGAGGCCGCCCCGGAGGACGCGAACGGCGCCGTCCTCTGCGACGCCGACCTGGCCGTGCTGGCCGGTCCGCCGGACGCCTACGCGGTCTACGCCTCGGCGGTGCGAGAGGAGTACGGCCACCTGTCCGACGCCGAGTTCACCGCGGGCCGGATCGCCGTCCTGGAGCACCTGCTCGGCCTGGAGACGCTGTACCGGCTGCCCGCGGTGGCCGCCGACTGGACGCCTCGGGCCCGGGCCAACATGGCCGCCGAGCTCAGCCTGCTGCGGACCCGCGCCGCGACTTCTTCCGGCGCAGCCCCGCCGCCCGCAGCCGGCTGAGCAGCTCCCGCGAACCGACCGGGAGAGCCCCGGCAGTGACCGCGTGCTCGTAGAGCTCCTCCGGGACGTCGTAGTGGTCGCCCTGGAACGCCCGCCGCGGGATGCCCAGCTCGGCGGCGACGAAGGCGTGCAGCTCGTCGTGGGAGACGTCGCTGACCAGGTGCGACCACCGCCGGCCGCGCCACGGCCACACCGGACTGTCGATCAGCACGGTCACCGTGCCAGTCTGCCCGCATGAGACGGAGACGCGCCGAGGTGCGCGCCTCACCCGTGCTCCCCGTCGCGGATCTGAGCCGCTCGCTCGCGCACTACCGGGCGCTCGGCTTCCTGGTCAGCACCCACGACGACACGTACGGGTTCGCCGCCCTGCACGGGCTGGAGCTGCACCTGGCCGTGTCCTCGCGTCCGCCTGCCGGCGTCGAGGTCTTCCTGCACGTCCCGGATGCCGACGCCCTCGCGCGGTCCTGGGCGGGGACGCCGGGGACCTCGAGCCCGGTGGACACGCCCTGGGGGATGCGCGAGGGGAGGCACGTCGACCCGGATGGCAACGTGCTCCGGTTCGGCTCCCGCTAGCGTCGACCGGGTGACTGCCGAGATCCGCTGGGGCATCGTGGGGCCAGGCCGCATCGCCGAGAGCCTGGCGCCCGACTTCGCCCACGTCGAGGGCGCGCAGCTGACCGCCGTCGCCTCCCGGTCCGCCGAGCGCGGGGAGGCCTTCGCGCGCCGGCACGGCATCCCGCGGGCACACGGCTCCTACGCGGAGATCCTCGCCGACCCCGAGGTGGACGTCCTCTACCTCGCCACGCCGCACGCCCAGCACGCCGCGGTCGCCCTGGCCGCGATCGCCGCCGGCAAGGCGCTGCTGGTGGAGAAGGCGTTCACCGCCACGCCGGAGGGGACCGCGGAGGTGGTCGCCGCGGCGCGGTCGGCGGGGGTCTTCGTCATGGAGGCGATGTGGACGCGCTTCCAGCCCGCGGTCGTGGCGCTGCGCGAGCTGATCGCCGAGGGCGCGATCGGCGAGGTCCGCTCGGTGCAGGCCGACCTCGGCGTCGCCCGGGAGTACGACCCGGCCGACCGGCTGTTCGCGCTGGAGCTGGGCGGCGGGGCACTGCTCGACCTCGGCGTCTACGTCGTCTCGTTCGCCCAGATGCTGCTCGGGGCACCCGACACGGTGACCGTCACCGGCTCGACCTTCCCGACGGGCGTGGACGCCGAGGCGGCCCTGCTGCTCGGGTACGCCGACGGCCGGTCCGCGACGCTGACGACGTCGCTGCGGTACCCGACACCGGGCGCGGCGCGGGTGATGGGGACGGCGGGCTGGATCGACGTCCTGCCGCGCTTCCACCACCCGGACACCATCGTGCTGAACCGGCTGGGCGCCGAGCCGGAGACCATCACCCGGGCACGGACCGGCCGCGGCTACGCGCACGAGCTGATCGAGGTCACCGAGTGCCTGCGGGCCGGGCGGACCGAGAGCGCGGTGATGCCACTGGCCGACACCGTGGCCGTACAGGACGTGCTCGGCCGGGCGGCACGGGCGCTGGGCGTCGTGCACCACGAGGACCCGGCGGCCCTCTAGGTCGTCAGGGCCGGGCGCTCGTCACCCGACCAGGCGGCGCCGGTCGCCTGCTCGAGGCCCGGCACGCGGGTCGGCGTCCGCCCCGCCCGCCGCACCGCCTCGGCGAAGACGACCGCGTCGACGACGGCGTTCCCGCCGGGGTCGTTGTTGAAGTAGACGAGGACGTCCTCGTCGTCGGTGTACGCGGCGGCCAGCCGGTCGGCCCAGGCCTGCAGGACCGACGGCGGGTAGCCCCAGCCCTCGGCGCCGGTGTGGAACCGCAGGTAGCCCCACCCCACGGTGCGCCACAGCGGCGCGATCGGCTGCTCGGCCCGGTCGGCCCAGCACAGGGCGGCGCCGTAGCGCTCGAGCAGGGCCCGCACCTCGTCGGTCCACCAGCTGACGTGCCGCGGCTCGACCGCCACGCGGACCGTCGGCGGGAAGCAGGCCAGGCACTCCTGCAGCAGCCCGACGTCGGCCTTCAGGGTCGGCGGGAGCTGCAGCAGGACGGTGTCCAGCCGCTCGCCCAGTCCGGCGGCGCGCTCCATCAGCCGGGCCACCGGCTCCTCGGGCTCCTTGAGCCGCTTGACGTGCGTGAGGAACCGGCTGGCCTTGACCGCCCACCGGAAGTCCGCGGGGGTGCGCCGCCGCCACGCCTCGAAGGTGTGGTGCTCGGGCAGCCGGTAGAACGCGGCGTTGCTCTCGACCGTGGCGAACAGGGCGGCGTGGTGCTCGAGCCACAGACGCTGCGGCAGCTTCTGCGGGTACAGGCGCCCGCGCCAGTCGCGGTACTGCCACCCCGACGTCCCGATGACCACGCTCACCTGCGGCGCCTACCCGGGCCGCCGGGTCCCGACGCGTGGCCGTCCCCCGACCGGGGCACTGGGGCCCCGAACCGCTCCACCGTCCGCGAGGAGACCCGTGCCCGACGCGCCCGACCTGCAGCCCACCGTCTTCGTCGTCTTCGGCGCCACCGGGGACCTCTCGCGCCGGATGGTGCTGCCGGCCTTCTACCGGCTGGCGCAGCTCGGACTGCTCCCGGCGGACTGGCGACTGGTCGGCAACGGCCGCGGCGACGTCTCGCACGTCGACTTCGCGCAGCTCGTGCGCGACGCCCTCGAGGAGTTCGGCCCGCTCGGGCAGGAGGACGAGGACGCGGAGGCGCCGTGGGAGGACTTCTCGGCCCGGCTGCGCTTCGCCGGCGGGGGCTTCGACGACGAGGACCCGGGCAGCCTGCTCGACGTCCTCGCCGAGGCCCGCGAGGAGCTCGGCGGTGACCCGCTGCACGTGCACTACCTCGCCGTCCCGCCGTCGGCCTTCGAGCGGCTCACCCGGGGGCTGGACGCGCACGGCCTGACCGGGGGCGCGCGCGTGGTCTACGAGAAGCCCTACGGCACCTCCCCGGAGTCGTTCCGGCAGCTCGACGAGCTCGTGCTCTCGGTGCTGGACGAGGAGCAGGTCTTCCGGATCGACCACTTCCTCGGCAAGGAGGGCACCCAGGACCTGCACGCACTCCGCTTCGGCAACGGCATGATCGAGCACCTCTGGAGCCGCGAGCACGTCGCCCAGGTGCAGATCGACGTCCCGGAGGAGCTCGACGTCGCGCAGCGGGCCGAGTTCTACGACGCCACCGGCGCCGCCCTGGACATGCTGGTCACCCACCTGTTCCAGCTGGCCGCCGAGGTGGCGATGGAGCCGCCCGTCAGCCTCTCCGCAGCCGACCTGCTGGACGCGCGGGAGAGCGTGCTGGACGCCTTCCGGCCCCTGGACCCCGACGAGGTGGTGCTGGGCCAGTTCGAGGGCTACACCGACCTCGAGGGCGTGGCCGACGACTCGACCACCGACACCTTCGTCGCCGCCCGGATGTGGGTCGACACCGACCGCTGGCGCGACGTCCCCTTCCTGCTCCGCACCGGGAAGCGGATGGCGGCCGGCGAACAGCGCGTCAGCCTGGTGATGCGTCCCCCGTCCGGGCCCGTGGACGACGCCCCGGCGTACGGCAACGTGCTGACGCTGTCCCTGTCGGGCTCGGGCGCCGTGGAGCTGCGGCTGGTCGCCAAGCGGCCCGGCCCCGACCTGCAGCTCTCCGTGGGCACCGCCGTGCTGGAGCTGACCGACGTCTCCGGCGGGACGCCGCTGCCGCCCTACGTCTCCCTGCTGCACGACGTCCTCACCGGCGACCGGTCGCTGTTCACCACCAGCCAGGGCCTGGCCCGGGCCTGGGCCGCCTTCGCCCCCCTCCAGGAGCGGCCGCCGGAGGTCCAGCCCTACCCGCCGGGCTCGTGGGGGCCCGCGGCGGCCGACGAGCTCCCCGGACCGTGCGGCTGGGTCCTCGGCCCGCGCGGCGAGGAGGCCCACGCCGGCGCGTGACCCCACCCGCCCTCGCCGGTCCGGGGGAACGCGACGAGATCTGCACACTCGACCGCATCAGCGCCTGATGGCGACGAGTGTGCAGATCTCGCGCCGGACGACCCGACTGCGAACGCCGACAGGGGCGGCCCGCCGAAGCGGACCGCCCCTGCCGGGACGTGCGGGGTGTTACGGGACGGGCGGACTCAGAAGTCCATGCCGCCCATGCCGCCGTCGCCACCGGGCATGGCCGGGGCGTTCTTCTCCGGCTTGTCGGCGATGACGGCCTCGGTGGTGAGGAAGAGCGCCGCGATGGAGGCGGCGTTCTGCAGCGCCGAGCGGGTGACCTTGGCCGGGTCGATGATGCCGGCCGCGATCAGGTCCACGTACTCGCCGGTGGCGGCGTTGAGGCCCCAGCCGGTCTCCGAGTTGCGGACCTTCTCCGCCACGACGCCGCCCTCGAGGCCGGCGTTGATGGCGATCTGCTTCAGCGGGGCCTCGAGCGCGACGCGCACGATGTTGGCACCGGTCGCCTCGTCACCCTCGAGCTCGAGCTTGTCGAACGCGACGGCCGTGGCCTGCGCGAGAGCGACGCCACCACCGGCGACGATGCCCTCCTCGACGGCGGCCTTGGCGTTGCGCACCGCGTCCTCGATGCGGTGCTTGCGCTCCTTGAGCTCGACCTCGGTCGCGGCGCCGGCCTTGATGACGGCGACGCCACCGGCCAGCTTGGCCAGGCGCTCCTGCAGCTTCTCGCGGTCGTAGTCGGAGTCCGACTTCTCGATCTCGGCGCGGATCTGGTTGACCCGGCCGGCGATCTGGTCGGTGTCACCGGAGCCCTCAACGATGGTCGTCTCGTCCTTGGTGACGACGACCTTGCGGGCGCGGCCGAGCAGGTCGACGCCGGCGTTGTCGAGCTTGAGGCCGACCTCCTCGCTGATGACCTGGCCACCGGTGAGGATGGCGATGTCGGTCAGCATGGCCTTGCGGCGGTCACCGAAGCCGGGGGCCTTCACCGCGACGGACTTGAACGTCCCGCGGATCTTGTTCACGACCAGGGTCGCGAGGGCCTCGCCCTCGACGTCCTCGGCGATGATGGCCAGCGGCTTGCCCGACTGCATGACCTTCTCCAGCAGCGGGAGCAGGTCCTTGACCGAGCTGATCTTCGAGTTGACGACGAGCACGTACGGGTCGTCGAGGACGGCCTCCATGCGCTCGGTGTCGGTGACGAAGTAGGGCGAGATGTAGCCCTTGTCGAAGCGCATGCCCTCGGTGAGCTCGAGCTCGAGCCCGAAGGTGTTGCTCTCCTCGACGGTGATGACGCCTTCCTTGCCGACCTTGTCCATCGCCTCGGCGATGAGCTCGCCGATGGCCGGGTCAGCGGCGGAGATCGACGCGGTGGCGGCGATCTGCTCCTTGGTCTCGACGTCCTTGGCGGTCGAGAGGAGGTACTCCGTGACCGAGGCGACGGCCTTCTCGATGCCCTTCTTCAGGGCCATCGGGTTGGCGCCGGCGGCGACGTTGCGCAGCCCCTCGCGGACGAGGGCCTGGGCGAGCACGGTGGCGGTGGTGGTGCCGTCACCCGCGACGTCGTCGGTCTTCTTGGCGACCTCCTTGACCAGCTCGGCGCCGATCTTCTCCCACGGGTCCTCGAGCTCGATCTCCTTGGCGATGCTCACACCATCGTTGGTGATGGTGGGGGCACCCCACTTCTTCTCGAGGACGACGTTGCGGCCCTTCGGACCGAGGGTCACCTTGACGGCGTCGGCGAGGGTGTTCATCCCTCGCTCGAGGCCGCGGCGAGCCTCTTCCTGAAAGGCGATCATCTTGGCCATGTGGTGATGTCCTCCATGCATGGATCGCTGCACGGCCGGGTTCGGCGCCCGCGACGGACGACTCCGGGGTAGGGCGGACGCTCCGTGGCCCGCGTCCCGGTGTCTCACCGTTCCGACCTGATTGGCACTCGGCACTGTCGAGTGCCAGCTCGAAGTCTGGCACTCGCCCCTGCCGAGTGCAAGAACGGGGGGTCCTGGCCGACTGTTCCCGGCCGGCCACTCCCGCTCGCCCACGCCCATGGGAGGCACCGGGCCGGCGGACGGCGGACGGCGGACGGCGGACGGCGGACGCAGCACAGAGGCCCGGCCCCCTGTCGGGGACCGGGCCTCTGCGAGGACTCGGTGGCTCAGAGGGCGCGGACGCCGTCGGCCTGGGGGCCCTTCTCGCCCTGCACGACCTCGAAGGAGACCCGCTGGCCCTCGTCGAGGCTCTTGTAGCCGTCCATCTGGATGGCGGAGTAGTGGACGAAGACGTCCTGGCCGCCGTCGACGGCGATGAAGCCGAAGCCCTTCTCGGCGTTGAACCACTTCACGCTGCCCTGTGCCACGTGTGCTCCCACGTTTCGTGCGTGCGGACGATCCCCCGAGTACCGGGAGCCGGGTTGCTCGCTCTTCCGCCCGTACATCACGTGCGTGGAACTCGAACCGCGCGAGAAGCTACAACAAAGAGACGTCGAACACACCGGGTGGGCGCGCGACAGGCGCCCCCGCGGGCGGACGACGTCGTCCCGCCACCCGAACAGGTGACGGGACCGGCCCTACCGGATGAGCCCGGCCGCCCTTACCGACTTCAGCGAGGGCTCGACGTGGTGGGTCGGGCCGACCACCGGCTCCAGCGGGTCGAGCGTCTTGAGCCCCTCGCCGGTGTTGAGGACGACGGTCTCCTTGGTCGGGTCCAGCCGGCCGTCGGCGACCAGCTGCCGCAGGACGGCGACGGTCACCCCGCCCGCGGTCTCGGCGAAGACGCCCGTGGTGCGCGCCAGGTCGCGGATGCCCTGCACGATCTCGTCGTCCCCCACCCGGCCGACCGCACCGCCGGTCCGGCGGATCGCGTCGAGCGCGTACGGGCCGTCGGCCGGGTTGCCGATGTTGAGCGACTTGGCGATCCCGGTGGGCTTGACCGGCTTCACGACGTCCCAGCCGTTGTCGAACGCCGTCGCGATGGGGTCGCACCCGGCCGACTGGGCGCCGAACACGGTCCACTCCGACGCCTCGACGATGCCGGCGGCGGTGAGCTCCCGGAAGGCCTTGTCGACCTTGGTGAGCAGGGAGCCCGACGCCATGGGGATGACCACCTGGGCCGGGATCCGCCAGCCGAGCTGCTCGGCGATCTCGTAGCCCATCGTCTTGGAGCCCTCGGCGTAGTAGGGCCGCACGTTCTGGTTGACGAAGGCGGTCTCCTCGAACTCGTCGGTCTCGCCGAGCTCGCTGGTCAGCCGGTTGACGTCGTCGTAGGAGCCGTCGACCGAGACGAGCGTCTGGCCGTAGACCGCCGACTGCACGACCTTGCCCGGCTCCAGGTCGCTGGGGATGAACACGACCGAGGGCAGCCCTGCGCGCGCGGCGTGCGCGGCGACGGAGTTGGCCAGGTTGCCGGTCGATGCGCAGGCGATCTGCTTGTAGCCCAGCCGCTTGGCGGCGGTCGCCGCGAGGCTCACCACCCGGTCCTTGAACGAGTGCGTGGGGTTGGCCGAGTCGTCCTTGACCCACAGGCCGCCGGTGATGCCGAGCTCGGCGGCGAGCCGGTCGGCGCGCACGAGCGGGGTCAGGCCGGGGTCGAGGGAGACGCGGTCGGCCGGGTCCTGCCCGACCGGCAGCAGGGCGACGTAGCGCCAGATGTTCTGCGGGCCCGCCTCGATCTGCTCGCGGGTGACCGCACGCATGAGCTCGAGGTCGTAGTCGACCTCCAGCGGGCCGAAGCACTCGGCGCACGCGTGCTGGGCGATCAGGCCGAAGGTGGCGCCGCAGTTGCGGCACACCAGCCCTCGAGCCGGACACGGGGGTGTCGGCCCACCGGCGGACGAATCGGCCTGGACAGAACCGGGAGCGGTCAGAGTCATGCGACGACTACCTCCTCATCTTCCCCGCGTCGGGCCGTCGAGCCGCGCGGGACGGAATTGGCACCTCTCGCCGCGCACGCGCGGACGGCGGTTGCCGGGGCTTCATCGGGCCGTGTCCCTCTGCCCCTCTGGATGAGTGGAACGCCGCGATCCTAACCCGCGTCGGGGGCGCGGTCCGCGCCTGGCCAGACTGCGTGCGTGGCCACGCGCATCGTCTACACCGACCTCGACGGCACGATGGTGGGCCCGCGCGGCTCGTTCTGGCACACCGCCGGGCGTGACCTCACCGCCGATCCGGCCACCGCACTGCTGGAGCTGCACCGCGCCGGCGCCGCGCTGGTGCTGGTCAGCGGCCGGACACTGGAGCAGGTGATCGAGGCCGGCCGGATCTTCGCCGCGGATGGCGCCATCGCCGAGCTGGGGGCGGTGGTCAGCTGGAATGCCGGCCGTCACCGGCACCTGCTCACCGGGGAGCTGCCCGCGCAGTACGCCGGCCGCACCCCCATGGACGTGTTCGCCGAGACGCGTGTCGTGGAGGAGCTGCTGGCCCGGCACGCGGGCCGGCTGGAGTGGCACTCCCCCTGGCACGCGACGCACGAGGCCGACGCGCTGCTGAGGGGCCGGGTCGACCCACGGGCCGTCGACGCGGAGCTGGCCGAGCGCGGCTACGAGTGGCTGACGCTCAACGACAACGGCGCCATCCCCGCGGCGTCGTACATGACCCTGGACCCCGACCCGGCGCCGCCGCACGTCTACCACCTGATGCCGCGCGGCATCTCCAAGGGCGCGGCGATCGCCTGGGACCTGCGGCGGCGCGGCATCGACCCGGCCGACGCCGTGGCGATCGGCGACAGCGTGAGCGACCTGGACATGGCGCCCGCCGTCGGCCGGCTGTGGATCACCGCGAACGGCGCCGCCGTCGACGGGATGGCCCAGCGCCTGGCCGCCGTCCCGAACGCGTCGGTGACCGACGCCCCGATGGGCGAGGGCTGGGCCCAGGCGGTCCGCGCCTCACTCTGACCGGAGGAGATCCGTCGGGGTCACCCCGACGGATCTCCTCCGGGCGTCAGGAGGTCACGTCTCGTCTCGCGAAGTGGCGGAACGCCAGCGCGGTGAAGACCGCGGCGTAGACCAGCGACTGGATCACGCCGCGGTACAGGTCACCGGAGTCGACCGGCGTCTGCAGCAGGTCGGTCCAGGCGAACTCCTCGGCGGTCGGGAACCAGTCGCGGATGGACCCGAGCTGCTCGACCTGGTCGAGGATCGCGAAGACGAACATGGTGAACACCGCGCCGCCGACCGCGGCCAGGGGCGCGTCGGTGATCGTCGAGAGCCAGAACGCGAGCGCGCCCACGACGAGCAGGTGGACGGCGAGGTAGCCGACCATCCCGGCCAGCCGCAGCATCCCCTCGCCCTGGCTGAGGGTGACCCCGAGCGGCGTCCGGATCGCGTCGAAGCCGAACGCGATCCCGCCGGCGATTACGGCCACCACGGTGAGGACGACGAGCGCGCCGACCGACAGCAGCAGCGCCGCGGCGAACTTCTGCCGCAGCAGCCGCATCCGCGGCACCGGGGTGGCCAGCGTGTAGCGCAGCGACCCCCACTGGGCCTCGCTGGCCACCGTGTCGCCGAAGAACAGCGCGTAGACCACCACCAGGAAGAAGCCCGTGGTCGCGAACAGGACGAACAGCGTGAAGTTCAGCCCGCTGGAGGTCGCGACGTCGACCAGGTTCAGCCGGCTGTTCTCCTGGGCGTCCTCGCTGGCGCCGAACTTGAGGGCGGCGATGAGGATCAGCGGCAGCACGACCATCAGCGCCAGCGCCCCGATCGTGCGGCGCCGCCTGAACTGCCGGCGCAGCTCGACCGACAGCCGCAGGGTCCGCTCGGGGCGGTAGCCCGCCACCGCGCCGGTCGCCTGGACGTGCCCCGGTTCCACCGCGGTCATGACTCCCCCACCAGCGCCAGGAAGGCGTCCTCGAGTCGGCGTCGCGGCGTGAACTGGTCGACCGCGACGTCGGCGGCCACGAGCGCCTGCAGCGCGGCCGCGCGGGTGGTGCCGCTGCCGAGGTCGGCGACCAGCCCGTCGTCGGTGTGCTCGGCGGTGACGCCGGGCAGCGCCTGCAGGACGGCGATCGCCCGGGCCTCCTCGGCGGCCGAGGCGCCGGAGGCCAGGCCCACCAGCACCGAGCCGCCGGTGCCGACGATCTCCTCGACGGTGCCCTGGGCGATCTTCCGCCCCTTGGCCATGACGACGACGTGGCTGCAGGTCTGCTCGATCTCGCTGAGCAGGTGGCTGGAGACGATCACCGTGCGCCCGGTGGCCGCGTAGGAGCGCAGCACGTCGCGCATGGCGTGGATCTGCGGCGGGTCCAGCCCGTTGGTCGGCTCGTCGAGCACGAGCAGGTCCGGCAGCCCGAGCATGGCCTGCGCGATCGCGACCCGCTGCCGCATGCCCTGGCTGTAGCGGCGGACCGGCCGGTCGATCGCCGCGCCGAGCCCGGCGACCTCGATCGCCTCGTCCATGTGCGCGTCGGCGTCCGGCCGGCCGGTGGCCGCCCAGTACAGCCGGAGGTTGTCGCGGCCCGACAGGTGCGGCATCAGGCCGGTGCCCTCGACGAAGGAGCCCAGCCGGGAGAGCACGGGCTTGCCGGGCCCGGCGGCGTGGCCGAAGACGCTGATCCGCCCCTCCGTGGGCCTGATCAGACCCATGAGCATGCGCAGCGACGTCGTCTTCCCGGCGCCGTTGGGCCCCAGCAGGCCGAGCACCTGGCCGCGCCGGACCTCGAAGGACAGGTCGCGGACGGCGACGAATCCGTCCTTGTAGGCCTTGGTGACGCCCTCGAACCGCAGCGGCACCTCCTCGCCGTCGGGCTCGACCTCGGAGACGCGCCGCCGCTGCCGGCGACCCCACAGGAGCGCGGCCAGCCGGCCGAGCAGGGCCAGGGCCACCAGCACGCCCAGCAGGACCCACCAGCGGGTGCTCCCCGAGTCGCCGACCGGGGTGCCGTCGACCTCGGGGACCGCCAGGGTGGCGCCGTCGCCGTCGGCCAGCGCGACCGAGTAGACGGCGGCCTCGGCCGGCAGCGCGAACGCCTGGTCGGTGGAGGAGACGACGACGCGCATCGTGTGGCCGGCCTCGAAGCGGTGCACGACCCCCGGCAGCGTCACGGCGACCTCGGTCGGCGCCGACGGATCGGTCGAGATCCCGGTCAGCTGCACCGGGGACACCAGCCCGGCGGGCAGCGTGGGGGCACCGTCGGGGCCGACGTCGTAGAGCTTGGCGAACAGCACCGCGGTGCCCGTGGGCGAGGAGACGGCGAGGTCGACCGTGGGCGCGCCCGCCACCTCGACGGCCTCGGTCAGCGGCTGGCTCTGGAAGGCGGCGAACTGGCCGGGGATCTCCACCGTCGCCCCGCCCAGCGCCGCGGTGACCGCGCCGAGACCGGGCACGGTGGTCAGCGCCGCCGGGCTGCCACCGGCGGGGGTGACGACCGGCTGGGTGGGCCCGGAGACGGGCACGGTGCGGCGCTCGGCGGACTCGGCGTCGCCCAGCCCGGGGTAGGCGTCGGCGACCACGGTCCGCGCGGCGCTGCCGCCCTGCACGGTGAGCCCGGTCGTGGCGATGCCGGTGGGCGCCGGGAACTCGAAGGCCGTGCCGGGGTCGCCGCCCCGGTCGGGGTCGCCCTCGTCGCGCAGGTACCAGGAGAACCACTCGGCCACCTCGTCGCGCAGCGAGCTGCTCACGCGGGCGGAGGCGCCGTTGTCGTGGCCGCCGGCGTACCAGACGACCCGGACCGGGGTGCCGTTGGCAGCGATGCCGCGGGCGTTGGCGTCGGCCTGGCCCAGACCGAACAGCGAGTCCTGGGTGCCCTGGACGAGCAGCGTGGGCGCCGCGATGCGGTCCAGCACCCCGGCGGGGCTGCTCCGGTCGAGGACCTCGGCGATCTCCGGCGTCAGCGTGCCGGTCGCCGCGGCGTCCTGGTAGGCGGCGCAGATGTCGGCGCGGAAGCGGCCGCAGGTCAGCGCCTGCTCGACGACCGCGGGGTCGAGCGTCGACGGGTCGATCGCCGGCAGGTCGGTGCCGCCGTCCCCACCGCCCCCGGCATCCGGCGCACCGCCGCCGCCCAGGACGTCGAGCAGCCCGCCGGCGGTGGGCACCGAGCCGACGCCGAAGAACAGGCCCGCCCACAGCCGCTTGTAGACCCCGCCGTCGGACTGCGGGGTGGCCGCGACGGTGGCGGCGCCGTCCACCGTCCCGGAGGCGTTGGGGAACAGCGCGGCCGACAGCGAGTTCCAGGTGATCTGCGGGGCGATCGCGTCGACGCGGTCGTCGTAGGCGGCGGCCAGCAGGGACAGCGCGCCGCCGTAGGACGCCCCGGCGACGCCGACCCGCGGGTCGCCCGGCCCGTCCAGCAGGACGTCGTCCCGGTCGGCGAGCCGGTCCAGCAGCGTGGAGAGGTCGGCGACCTCGTACCGCGGGTCGTCCAGGCCGATCTGGCCGGTGCTGGCGCCGAACCCGCGGGCGGAGAAGGTGAGGACGACGAAGCCGCGCCGGGCGAGGTCGCGCGCGTCGTCGGCCACCGAGTCCTTGCTGCCACCGAAGCCGTGGGCGAGGACGACCGCGGGCGCCGGGTCGTCGGCGCCGGCCGAGCCGGGCACGTAGAGCGTGGTGTCCAGCTCCACGGCGTCCGCACCGGAGCCGGAGGGGACCGTCGCGTCCTCGGTGGCGACGTCCTCCGCGGCCGCGGCGGGAGCGGCCGGCAGGACGACGAGCAGGGCGCCGGAGAGCAGCAGGGTGAGCAGGAGAGCGAGCGACGCTCGGGCGCCGGGGCGCGGGCGGCGACGCTCGGGCCCGCGGGGAGGGCGCACGGAGCGGCCAACGGACGGTGACACGACGGTGTTCCGCAGATGACGGCGGGACGGATGCGTCAGGGCTGCCACTCGCCGGCGGCCACCACGACCAGCCCACCGGCCGCGGACTCGGGGACCTCGAAGAAGAGGACCGCCGGACCGCCGATCTCGTTGTGGGCCTCGTTCAGCTGCACCGCGGCCTGCCGCGCGGTCTCGTCGTCCGCGGCGAAGTACACGGTGGTCACCGGGACCTCGGTCCCGTCGTACTCGCCGGTGCCCGCGATCTCCCAGCCCTCGCTCTCGAGCACGCCGGCGATGGAGCCGGCGAGGCCGGGCACGCTCGTGGCGTTGAGCACGGTGACCGGCACGCGCACCGGCGTGGACGGGGCCTCGTCGACCAGCGGCGGGAGCGTCAGCGGCGGGAGTGCCCCGCTGGTCACCACCGGCGCGGACGAGGTCGGCGCCGCCTCGTCCCCTCCGTCGGAGGCCTCCTCGGTCGCCGGGGAGGCGAACGAGTACACGCCCAGGACCAGCAGCGCCACGACCACGACCGCGACGAGGAAGGCCACCCCGCGTCGCCGGGTCGGCTTCGGCTCATCGTCCTCGGTGCCGGGGACGACCGGGCGGACGTGCGGCACGCCGGTGCGCCTGGCCTCCCGGCGCCGCTCCTCCTCCGCGGCCTGGCGCTCGGCACGCAGCGCCGCACGGCCACCCACGACAGCGGTCTGCGACCCGCTGGTCGGGCCGTCGGCGGAGGACCGCTCGCCGGTGTCCGGGGCGCGGAGCCCGGACGCTGTGTCCTCGGGGGCCTCCGGTCCGCGGTCGGTGAAGCGCTCCTCGTACAGCTCGGTGCCGGGCGCGACGGTGGGGGGCGCCGCAGCGGCCGACGCGCGGCCGCGGGGCACCTCGCGGTCGGGGATGGCCGTGGTCGCCGGCGCCGCGCCGGAGCCCGAGGGGCGGGTCCAGTCGCGGTATGCCGGGTTCCCGTTCGGCGCGGCGGGGGCCGGGGCCACCGGCGGCCGGGACGACTCGGCCGGGCGCGGGGGCGCCGAGGGGACGACCGTCGGAGGGGCGGGCGGCTCGTCGAGCCAGGCGCGGTCCCAGCCGGGAGAGGCGACGTCGGGCAGGGGCGCCGAGGGGTGCTCGGTCGGGGCCGGCGCGGGCACGGCCTGGAACGGCGCCACCGTGGTCCGCGGTCCGGCGACGGCAGGGGCGGGGGCGGGCCGCACCGCGGCCGCGGTCGCCGCGGCGGTCCGGGGAGCGGCAGCGACCACCGGGTCGGCGACCGGCGGCCGGGCACGGGACGGCACCGGGGGCTCCGCCGGCCGGGAGCGAGCGGGGGCGGCGGCGGGGGCGGCAGCGGTGGGGGCCGCCTGGACCGCGACCGGTGCCGGGGCGACCGGTACGGGGGCGACCGGCGCGGCGGCCGGCCGGGCCGGGGTCGGCGGGCGGCCGGCGGCGGGGCGGGCGGGGGTGGCCCCGGCCGGACGGCCCGGCTCGATCGGGACGGGACGCCCGGCCTCGGGGGCGCCGGGGCGGCCCGCGCGGGGGGGACGACGGCCGGGGTCGACACCGGCTGTCAGCAGCCCGTCACGCCGGCGGTCGGCGCGGCTGCGGCTCGGGGCGGTGGGGTGGTCGCCCGGGTCCTCCGGCAGCGGGACCGGGGGCGGCGCCGAGGCGTCGGTGCGGCGTCGGTTCAGCGGGACCGAGGGGTTCCCCCGGTCCGGTGCGCCACCGCCTGGTGCGTCATGCCTCCCCACGGTGTACGAGGCTAGACAACACGGTTGTCATTTCCCAGCAGGTGCGACGAACGACGCTGCCCGCGCGCGGCGCGGAGCCGTCGCAGGCGCCGGACGAGGAGGGGGTCGGCGGCCAGTGCGGCGGGCCGGTCGACCAGGGCGTTCAGGGCCTGGTAGTACCGGGTCGGGGCCAGGCCGAAGCGCTCGCGGATGGCCGTCTCCTTGGCGCCGGCGTGGCGCCACCACTGCCGCTCGAAGGCGAGCATCTCGTGCTCGCGGCGGGTGAGCTCCAGGCCGGGGCGCTGGGGGGCCGCCTCGCCGTGCGGCATGGCGTCGGGCTCGGCCGGGGTGACCTCGCCCCCCGGCGGGGAGACCGCGGAGGCTGGTTCGGGGTGCATCGGACGTCCTTCGGTCCTGCGCGCCGGGAAGTGGCGCGACACCGACGACGGTAGTCCGGGGTACCGACGGATCCGACGTCGTTCAGACCGGCGCGGGGACCGTGTCGGCAGCACGCCGGCGGGCGCCGGCGCGGGCCTGCCGGAGGCTGTCGACGCTGAACACCGCGAGGGCCACCCACACGATGACGAACCCCACCAGGCGGGCCGGGGGCATCGGCTCGGAGAAGACGAAGACACCGAGCGCGAGCTGCATCAGCGGGGTCACGTACTGCAGCAGGCCCATGGTCGACAGCGGCACCCGGCGGCTGGCCGCGGCGAACAGCAGCAGCGGCACCGCCGTCGCGATCCCGGTGCTCAGCAGCAGCAGCGCGTGGCCGGTGCCCGCGCTGCCCGCCGTCCCCTCCCCCCGCGCGTGCAGGACGACGAGGAACACGGCGGCCGGCACCAGGACGAGCATCGTCTCCACGAACAGCCCGGGCGCCGCCTCCACGCGGACGAGCTTCTTCATCAGCCCGTACAGCCCGAAGCTGGCCGCGAGCGCGAGCGCGATCCACGGCGGGCGGCCGTGGTCGACCGTGAGGACGACGACGGCCAGCGTGGCGATGCCGACGGCGGTCCACTGCAGCGGCCGCAGCCGCTCGCCGAAGATGACGACGCCGAGCAGGACGCTGACCAGGGGGTTGATGAAGTAGCCGAGGGAGGTCTCGACGACGTGCCCGGAGTTGACGGCGTAGACGAAGACCAGCCAGTTGACCGCGATGAGCACCGCGGCTGCGGCGAGCACCAGGAGGGTCCGCCGGTCGGTGACGGCAGCCGGCACCAGCGACCAGCTGCGGACGACCGTCAGCACGAGCGCGACGAACAGGACCGACCACACCACGCGGTGGGCGACGATCTCCAGCCCCCCGGCCGGTTCCAGCAACCGGAAGTAGAGGGGGAAGACGCCCCAGAGCAGGTACGCCGACAGCCCGGACAGCACCCCGATGCGGCCCTCCTGCACCGCCGCACCGTACGCCGTCCGACGCGGGAGGTCGTGAGCCGGGCTCACGACCTCCGGGTCACGCGGTCTGGATGTAGTCGACCAGTTGCGCGCGCTCCTGCTCGAGCTCGTCGAGCCGCGCCTTGACGACGTCGCCGATCGAGACGATGCCCACCATGCGGCCGTCCTCGACGACGGGGACGTGCCGGATGCGGTGGTCGGTCATCGTGCGCGCCAGGTCGTGCACCGAGGCGGTCGGCACGCACGTGCGCACCTCCGCGGTCATGACGGCGGACACGGGCTCGTCCAGCAGGGCCGCCCCGCGCTCGGGCAGTGCCCGGACGACGTCCCGCTCGGTGACGATGCCGTCGATGGCCCGACCGTCCGCGGAGACGACGAGGGCGCCGATCCCCCGTTCGGCGAGGAGCCCGAGGGCCGCGCTGACGGTGGCCCCGGGAGCGACCGTGGCCACTTCCGGGCCCTTGCGGCGGAGCAGCTGCGCGATCTGCACGGGGGGCCTCCTCGGATGACGGTGACGGCGAGAGTGTGCTCGGGGTCACATCCGCTGGCAATGGCGCCCCCATGGTTCACCCAGGAGGCCTACCGTCGTGGTGTGCGCACCCGGCAGTCCGCGCCCTCGGCCCCGCCGCGGCCCGGCGCCCTCCTGTGGCTCCGCTACGCCCTCGGCGGGGGGCTGCCGGAGCGCTTCGCGGCGTGGGTGCTGGCCGACACGACCGAGCCGGGCTGGGTCCGCCGGCACCTGGCCCGCGCCGTCGTCCAGATGCTGCCGCTGGTGGCGCTGTGCCTCGCCGTCCCGGTGCCGTGGGTCTACCGGTTCTCGGCGGCGCTGGGCGGGCTGATCATCGGCCTCACGTTCTCGATGGCCTTCATGGTGGAGACCACCGAGCACCGCGTGGCCAAGGCCGGGTACCGCGCGGGCACCGCGGCGGCGCTGCGCGAGGAGCGGCACGAGCGGGCGCGGGTGGAGCGCCGCGCGCCGCACCGGGTGGACGGCGCGGGCAGCTTCGACTGACGTCCGGCGATCGGTGCTCGGCGTGTGCGCTGAGGCCGCGCTCCGGGGCTCGGGTCGCGGCCCTGCGCACACGCAGGCGGAGCGGATCGGCGAGCTGAGAGCCGACGAGGGGACTCGAACCCCTAACCGCCCGATTACAAGTCGGGTGCGCTACCAATTGCGCCACGTCGGCGGGACACAGGAACCAGTCCCGGGACCAAGGATAGGGACAGGGCCCGCGCCGGCTGCGCGGCATCCGCCCCGGCGTCGACGTCCCCCGCGCGGGGGAAGCGGATGGCCTCCCCGGCCGGCGCCCACCACGCTGTCGCGCATGACGTCCCAGGACGAGAAGGCGCTGCGCAAGCAGCTCAAGGACGACTACCTGCGCGCGGAGCAGGCCGCGAGCGCCGCGCTGATGCCGATCGACCGGGACCAGCTGGAGTCCCTCCTCGACCACGTGGACGCGGCACTCGAGGCGGCGGGTGGGTGCGACAACACCCCGCGGTACACCGAGGAGTGGGCCGAGCAGCACGGTGTCGACGTCGACCGACTGCACGAGGGCGTGCGGGAGTTCGGCGGCGGCTGTGACTGCGAGGTCGTGGCGAACGTCGACCCCGAGGTGGTCTTCGACCCCGTCCGCCAGCCGCCGGAGACGCCGCACGGATAGGTCCGCACCCCTCGCGGGGCGCCGTCCCTCTCAGACGGCGTCGGTGCCCGCGGCCCCCGCGCCGAGGTAGCGGGCCGGATCCGTGGTCGAGAGCGGGCCGGCGGCCAGCCAGCGGGCGAAGCCCGCCGGGTCGCGCCGCTCCAGCTCGTCGAGCACCGCGCCACGACGCGCGACGATCACCTCTCGTGCGCGCGGGTCCAGCGGCGCACCGAGAGCCGCCGACGTCGCCACCCACTCGCGGCCGAGCGCCTCGACGGGCAGCCCGCTCAGGGACCCGGCCCCGGCGCCCGCGGCGACGTTGCCGCTGACGACCGCGGGACGGCCGACCGGAGCGTCCGGCGCCGGGGCGGAGGTGGGGCGCGCCGGCGGAGCCGGGCGGGCGGCGAGAGGCGACGGCGACGGCGTGCGGCGCGCCGGGCTGGTGCGGACCATCCAGATCGCCAGGCCGACCACCCCGGCCACGGCTCCCACGAGCGAGGTGACCAGGGCACCGGCGATCGCGGCGACCCCGGAGAGCACGAGCAGCACCCCGATGGTCCAGGCGGCCGTCTGCCAGGTGGCGTCGATGGTGGCCCGCAGGTCGTCGTCCGAGGACTCGCGGGCGATGCCCGCGGCCAGGGCGCCGGTCACCACCGCGGCGAGCCCCACGGCCAGCAGCCCGGCCGGGCGGAGGGAGAGGCCGCCCACGAGCGCGAGCCCACCGACGACGACGAGCGCCACGCAGAGGAGGCAGCGGACGAGCACACCGCGGGACGACACGGGACGGCCTCCGGGGGAACGGACGGGGCGGGTCGGAATCCGAGCGGGATCACCGGGGCGGTCGCTCGTCGCCGCCCTCTACCCAGACCAGGTCCACGCCAACACAGCACCGGCGGCGTGTCGCGTCCGGGCGTGTCGCCCCAGGGACCTCACAGCCTGCGCACAGCCCGCCGGGAGCGGGCAGGCCGACCGTTGTCCCCGGCGCAGCGAACGGCTGCGGTGGACGAGGAGACGGCAGATGGACGAGCGGAACCCCCGGGACACCACCGGGAACGACCAGCAGCACCCCGTGGGCGGGCCGGCGCCGCACGGCCCGATGCCCCAGGGTCCGATATCCCAGGGCCCGATGCCCCCCCAGGGCCCGATGCCCCAGGGCCAGATGCCGCAGGGCCAGGTCCCCCCGATGTGGGCCCCGCCCCCCGCGCCCCCGGCACCGCCCGCCCCGACCTGGCACGCCGCGCCCGCCCCCGGCGCCCTGCACGCCCCCACCGCGACGCCGCCCGCACCGGCTCCCGCGCGGCGGGCCGGCCGGCTCCGGATCGGCATGGCCGGCCTCGTGGCCGGTGCGCTGATCGGCGGCGGCGCCGGGGCCGGCGTGGTGGCGCTGACCGACGACGACACCGGCGGCGGCACGACGCCGGCCGCGGCGCAGGCGGTCACCATCACCGACCCCGAGAACGCCACCGCGGTGACCGCGGCCGCGGCGAAGGCCGCGCCCAGCGTGGTGACCGTCTACGTGAGCAGCGGGTCGTCGAGCGGCAGCGGTTCGGGCGTCGTCCTCACCGAGGACGGCTACGTCGTCACCAACAACCACGTGGTGACCCTGGACAGCAGCACCACCGACACGTCGGTGCAGGTGCGCACGTCCGACGGCACCCTGTACGACGCCACCGTCGTCGGCACCGACCCGACCTCCGACCTGGCCGTGCTGAGGCTGGACGGCGCGAGCGACCTGACGCCGGCCGACTTCGCCGACTCCGACGAGGTGCAGGTGGGCGACCTCGCGGTGGCCATCGGCGCACCGCTGGGCCTGTCCGACACGGTGACCGACGGGATCATCAGCGCGACCGACCGCGCCGTGGCGACCGGGTCCAGCCAGGACGACGCGACCGTCCTCGACGCGCTGCAGACCGACGCCGCCATCAACCCCGGCAACTCCGGCGGCGCCCTGGTGAACGCGGCCGGCGAGGTCATCGGCATCAACACCGCGATCGCCACCGTCGCCTCGGGGGCGCCCGGCTCCAGCCAGAGCGGCAGCATCGGCGTGGGCTTCGCCATCCCCAGCAACACCGCGCAGCGGATCGCCGAGGAGATCATCGCCGACGGGACCGCCGACACCGCCTACCTCGGGGTCAGCGCCCGGACCGACGGCAGCGAGGAGGTCGGCACCGGCGCGCAGGTCGTGCAGGTGCAGCCCGGCTCCCCCGCGTCCGAGGCCGGGCTGTCGGCCGGCGACGTGATCACCGCGGTCGGCGACCGGCCGGTGACCACCTCCACGGAGCTGACGGCCGCGGTGCGCAGCTACGCCCCCGGCGACGAGGTCACGCTGACGGTCCGGCGGGACGGCGGGACCACCACCGTCGACGTGACGCTGGCCACCGCCGCGAGCTGAGCAGGGACCCCCTCGCCCCCACCGCTCGCACGCTCGCGGCGGGACCCGGCGAGGGGGCCATAGGCTCGATCCGTGCCGGCACCCCGCCCGACCGCGCCGTTGGCGGGGTCCCTCGACGACCCGCAGCGGGCACAGGACCTCGCGAGGATGAAGCGCCTGGCGACCGGGCTGTTCCTGGTCGCCGCCGCCGTCTTCCTCGCCTGCGTGCTCATCGGCGAGGACGCCGGGGCGTGGGTGGGCTACGTGCGGGCGACGGCGGAGGCCTCGATGGTCGGCGCCCTCGCCGACTGGTTCGCCGTCACCGCGCTGTTCCGGCACCCGCTGCGGCTGCCCATCCCGCACACGGCGATCATCCCGCGCAAGAAGGACCAGATCGGCGCGAGCCTGGGCACCTTCGTGCAGGAGAACTTCCTCACCCGGGCGGTGGTCGAGGAGAAGCTGGCCACCGTCGACGTCCCCGGCCGGCTCGGCGCCTTCCTCGCCGCGCCGGGGCGAGCCGAGCGCCTCGCCGGGGACGCCGCCGCCGCGCTGTCGGGCCTGACCGACCTGCTGCGCGACGAGGACGTCGAGCCCGCCGTCGCCGCGCTCGTCGACCGCAAGCTGCACGAGACCCCGGCCTCGCCGGTGCTGGCCCGGGTGCTGGAGCTCGTCGTCGACGGCGACCGGCACCAGGAGGTGCTGTCGGCGGCGCTGCGCTACATGGCCCGCTTCCTGGAGGAGAACCGCGTCGTCTTCCGGGCACAGCTGGGCGACGCCTCGCCGGCCTGGGTGCCCGACTGGGTCGACGACCGGATCTTCGACCGCGCGTTCGCCGGGGTGCAGCAGTTCTTCGAGGAGGTCGGCGCCGACCGGCACCACGAGCTGCGCCGGGTCTACGACGCCCGGCTGCGGGCCTACGTGCACGCGCTGCGCACCGACCCCGCGACCCAGGCGCGGGTCGAGGAGTTCAAGAAGGACCTGCTGGAGCACCCCGCCATCCGGCAGTGGTCCGGCTCGCTGTGGTCCAACGCCAAGAACGCGTTCCTCGCCGCCGCCGCCGATCCGGACTCGGACCTCCGGGCACGGGTGACCACGCTGATCCGGGACGGCGCCCGGCTGCTGCAGACCGACCCGACGGCCCGCGAGCTCGTCCAGCGCCAGACCCGGCGGGTGGCCGGCTACCTGGTGGAGCGGTTCTCCGGCGACCTCGCCGACGTCGTCGGCAGCACCGTCGCGCGGTGGGACACCGAGGAGACCAGCCGGCGCATCGAGCTCCAGGTGGGCCGGGACCTGCAGTTCATCCGGATCAACGGCACCGTCGTCGGCGGGCTCGCCGGCCTGGTCATCTACACGGTGGCCCAGCTGCTGGGCTGAGCCGGAAGCCGCTCCACTCGAAGCCGGGGCTGACGACGCAGCTGACCAGCACCTCGTCCTCGGCGGGGTCGGTCGACTGCTCGACACCGGCGGGGACGAGCACCTGCGGCCGGTCGGGTCCGAGGAGCACCCGCTCCTCCCCCACCTGCAGCGTCAGCGCGCCCGGCCCGTGCCAGAGCCACAGCTCGTCCGCGTCGACCACGTGCGGGGCCGAGCGCTCCCCAGGCGCCAGCAGGAAGACGATGGCCGTCGCCGCGGGCCGGCCGCCGCCGAGCAGCGCCGGCGACGCCCACGTGCGCCGGTACCAGCCGCCCTCCGGGTGCGGTTCCAACCCCAGCTCCACCGCCCGGGGCGGCCGGGTCATCGGCGCGCTGCGCCCGCTGCGTAGAGGGCGATGCCGGCGGCGACGCTGACGTTGAGCGACTCGGTGTCGCGGGTGATCGGGATCCGGACGACGACGTCGCAGCGCTCGCGCACCAGCCGCGACAGCCCGGTGCCCTCGGCGCCGACGACCAGCGCCACCGGGTCCGCGAAGCCGTCGTAGTCGTGCAGGTCGACGTCGCCGTCGCCGGCCAGGCCCACGGTCTGCAGCCCGGCGTCCTGGTACGAGGCCAGCGCCCGGGCGAGGTTGACCGCCCGCGCCACCCGCAGGCGCGCGGCGGCGCCGGCGCTGGTGCGCCACGCCGAGGCGGTCATCCCGACCGAGCGCCGCTGCGGCACGACGACCCCGTGTGCGTCGAACGCCGCGGCCGAGCGGACGACGGCGCCGAGGTTGCGGGGGTCGGTGACGCCGTCCATCGCCACGATCAGCGGCGGCCGGCCGGAGTTGCGCGCGAGGTCGAGCAGGTCGTCGGGGTGCGCGTACTCGTACGGCGGCACCTGCAGGCCGATGCCCTGGTGCAGCGCGTGGTTGGACATCCGGTCGAACTCGGCCTTGCCGACCTCGAGCAGCGGCAGCCCGCGGTCGGCGGCCAGCGTCAGCGCCTCGGTGATCCGCTCGTCCGTGCGGCCGGCGTCGGTGACCACGTACAGCGCCGTCGCGGGGATCGCCGCGCGCAGGGCCTCCACCACGGGGTTGCGGCCCAGCAGCAGCTCCGGTGCCTCCTCGGCGCGCTGGCGGCTGCGGTCCCGCTCGGTGCGGCGGCGGGCCTCGGCCTGCGCCTTCCGTTGCGCGGGGTGGCCGTGGCGCGCCTCGGCGGGCGGGGTCGCCCCCCGGCCGACGAGCGAACGGCGGTTCTTGCCGCCGGTCCCGGCCGAGGCGGTCTTCTTGCCGGCGCCGGTGCTCCGGCCACGGCGCTGACTGTTGCCGGCCATCAGCGGCTCAGCTCCCATCGGGGTCCTGACGGGGTGTCCTCGACCTGCACACCGAGGGCGGTGAGCTGGTCGCGCACCGCGTCGGCGGTCGGGAAGTCCTTGCGGGCGCGGGCGGCCTGCCGCTGCTCCAGCGCGAGCCGCACCAGCCCGTCGGTCACCTCGGCCAGCCGGTCGTCCGAGCCGGCGGCGGTCGCCCACCGCGGGTCGAGCGGGTCCAGCCCGAGGACGTCGAGCATCGCGCGCACCGCGCCCAGCGCGGCCGTCGTCGCGGCGTCGTCCCCGCGGTCCAGCGCGCCGTTGCCCTGGCGGACGGTGTCGTGGACGACGCCCACCGCGGCGGAGGTGCGCAGGTCGTCGTCCATCGCGGCGTCGAAGTCGGCCGGCCGGGCCGAGGGGGCGACGTCGCCGACCCGCTCGATCGCCCGGCGGACGAAGGACTCGATCCGCCGGTAGGCGACGCCGGCCTCCTGCAGGGCGGCGTCGGTGAACTCGATGGTCGACCGGTAGTGCGGGGTGACGAGGTAGTAGCGCAGCTCGACCGGCCGCACCCGCTGCACGACCTCGTCGACCAGCGCCGTGTTGCCCATCGACTTGCTCATCTTCTCGCCGCCGAGGGTCACCCAGCCGTTGTGCACCCAGTACCGGGCGAACGCGTCGCCGGCCGCCCGCGACTGGGCCTGCTCGTTCTCGTGGTGCGGGAAGCGCAGGTCCAGCCCGCCGCCGTGGATGTCGAACTCCGACCCCAGGTAGCGCCCGGCCATCGCCGAGCACTCGAGGTGCCAGCCCGGCCGTCCGCGGCCCCAGGGGGTCGGCCAGGAGGCGGTGTCGGGCTCCCCCGGCTTCGCGCCCTTCCACAGCGCGAAGTCGCGCGGGTCGTGCTTGCGGTCGTCGGTGTCGGTGTCGGCCGCCGGCTGCAGGTCGTCGACGCGCTGCCCGGTCAGTGCGCCGTACTCGGCGAACGAGCGCACGTCGAAGTAGACGTCGCCGTCGACGGCGTAGGCGTGCCCGCGCTCGATCAGCCGCTGCATCAGCTCGATCATCTCGGGCACGTGCCCGGTGGCCCGCGGCTCGTAGGTGGGCGGCAGCACGCCGAGGACGTCGTACGCGCGGGTGCAGGCCAGCTCGTTCTCGTAGGCCCAGGCCCACCACGGCACGCCGTTGACCTCGGCCTTGGTCAGGATCTTGTCGTCGATGTCGGTGACGTTGCGGACCAGGGTCACCCGGTGCCCGGTGGCGGTGAGCCAGCGGCGGAGGACGTCGAAGTTCAGCGCCGCGCGGACGTGCCCGACGTGCGGCGGGCCCTGCACCGTCAGACCGCAGACGTACATCGAGACCTCGCCGGCGCGCAGGGGCTCGAAGTCGCGTACCGCGCGGGCAGCGGTGTCGTGCAGGCGCAGGCTCACCGCGAGGAGTCTACGGAGCCCGCCACGCCGTCGATCCGCACCACCAGCGCGGTCGCCACCGCCGCCCGGCCCTCGCCCCGCCCGACGAGGCCCAGCCCGTCGGTCGTCGTACCGGAGACGCTCACCGGGGCGCCCAGCGCGGCCGACAGCACGGCCTCCGCCTCCGCCCGCCGCGGCCCCAGCTTCGGCGTGGGGGCGATCAGCTGCACCGAGGCGTTGCCGACCCGCCAGCCGGCCGCGGCCAGCACCTCGCGGACGTGCTCGAGGACCGCCGCGCCGCGAGCGCCGGCCCAGCGGGGGTCGTCGGTACCGAGCAGCCCGCCGATGTCGCCCAGCCCCGCCGCGGAGAGGACGGCATCGGTCAGCGCGTGCGCGACCACGTCGCCGTCGGAGTGCCCGGCGCAGCCGTCGGCGCCCGGCCACTCGAGCCCCGCCAGCCAGCAGGCACGGCCCGCCTCGACCGGGTGGACGTCGACGCCGGTGCCGACCCGCGGCAGCTCGGGCCGCGTCACCGGCTCACCTGCAGCTCGGCCAGCGCCAGGTCGTGCGCGACGGTCACCTTCGCCGCCCGCTCGTCCCCGGCGACCGTCGTGACGGGGACGCCGTGGGCACGGACCACGGCGGCGTCGTCGGTGAGCTCCGCGGTGTCGTCGAGAGCCGCGTAGGCGGCAACGAGGGTCGCGCGGTCGAAGCCCTGCGGCGTCTGCACCCGGCGCAGCGTGCCGCGGTCGGGCGCGGCGGTGACCGTGCCCTGGCCGTCCACCACGACGGTGGTGTCGACGACGGGCAGCACCGGGACCACGGCGAGCGCCCCGGCGGCCAGCGCGTCGAGCACCCGGGCCACCACGGCGGGCGGGGTCAGCGGGCGGGCGGCGTCGTGCACCAGGACCGCCCCTGCGCCGTCGGGGACGGCACCGAGCGCCGCCCGGACCGATGCGGTCCGGGTGGCCCCGCCCTCGACGAGGCGGACGCCGTCCGGCAGCACGGCCGCGAACTGGTCGTGCTCGGCGGCGGGGACGGCGACGACGACCTCGTCCACCCCGCCGTCGACCAGGGTGGCCACCGCCCAGGCGACCAGGGGACGAGCGGCGAGCGGGACCAGCGCCTTGGGCCGATCAGCCCCCAGACGCAGACCACTCCCGGCCGCTGCGACGATGCCGACAGCGAACACGGGAGTGGTCTGGTGGAGCGGGTGCGCGGGAGTTACGCGCTCAGCTGGCGAGGACCTCGTCGAGGAGGACCTCGGCCTTGTCCTCGTTGGTGCCCTCGGCGAGCGCGAGCTCGCTGACCAGGATCTGGCGGGCCTTGGAGAGCATCCGCTTCTCGCCGGCGGACAGGCCACGGTCCTTGTCGCGACGCCACAGGTCACGCACGACCTCCGCGACCTTGTTCACGTCGCCGGAGGCCAGCTTCTCGAGGTTCGCCTTGTAGCGGCGGGACCAGTTGGTCGGCTCCTCGGTGTGCGGGGCACGCAGGACCTCGAAGACCTTGTCCAGCCCCTCCTGACCGACGACGTCGCGGACGCCGACGATCTCTGCGTTGTCAGCCGGCACGCGCACGGTGAGGTCGCCCTGGGCGACCTTCAGGACGAGGTAGGCCCGCTCCTCGCCCTTGACGGTGCGAGTCTCGATCGCCTCGATCAGCGCGGCCCCGTGGTGCGGGTAGACGACGGTCTCGCCAACAGTGAAGCCCATGTGGATGTGACCCCTTTCGCTGTCCACAGCCTACCACGGCAGACTGCTCCCAGGGATGCTCCGAGACCGACAAAGGCGCAGGTCAGAAGGCACATGAGATACCCGGGGAGGGGTTGACAGCGGCATGGTCGGTGTGCCTGCGGAGCCCACCCGGAGGGCCGTGTCGGCCCGCGCCCTGGTGCTCGCCACCCACCCCGGACCGGCGCTGGCGGTGACCGTCGTCGCCACCCTGCTCGCCGTCGCCGCGGGGGTGCCGGCGGGGCGCGCGGGGCTGGTGTGCCTGGCAGTCCTCGCAGGTCAGGCGTCCATCGGCTGGAGCAACGACTGGCTCGACGCGGACCGGGACCGGGCCGTGGCCCGGGCCGACAAGCCGGTCGTCCAGGGCGCCGTCAGCCCCGCGGTGCTGCGGTCGGCGGCGCTCGGGAGCGTCGTCCTGGCCGTCGTCCTCTCGCTGCTGCTGGGGGCCGCCCCGGGCCTGCTGCTGCTCACGCTCGTGGCCAGCGGCTGGGCGTACAACGCCGGGCTCAAGCGGACCGCCGCCTCGGTCGTGCCCTACGTGACCGGCTTCGGGCTGCTGCCGGCCGGTGTCGTCGCCGCTGCCCCGGGGAGCCCGGCCGCCCCCTGGTGGCTGATCGCCGCCGGGGGCGCGCTGGGGGCCGCGGCACATCTGGCCAACGTCGCGCCCGACATCGAGGAGGACCTCGCCACCGGGGTGCGCGGCCTCCCCCACCGCATCGGCGCGCGGGCATCGGCGGCGGCCGGCGCGGTGCTGCTGTTCGCCGCCTCGCTGGTGCTGGTGTTCGGACCCGACGGCCCACCGACCGTCGCCGGCTGGACCGGGCTGGCCCTTGCCGTGCCGGCCGTCGTCGTGGCGGCCCTGTCCGGGACGGCGCGGTTCCGCCGGCTGGCCTTCCCCGCCGTGATGCTGCTGACCGTGCTCGACGTCGTCCTGCTGCTGGCCGGTGGGGCCGCGCTCACCTGAGCACGGCCCCACCCGAGGAGCTCAGCGGCCGCGGTTGCCGTTCCCGTTGCCGCCGCCGTTGCCGGCGTTGCCGTTCCCGCCGCCGTTGCCGGAGTTCCCGTTGCCGGTGTTCGGGTTCCCACCGTCGCCCGGGTTCCCGTTCCCGCCGGCGTTCCCGCCGTTGACCGAGCCGTGGCCGGCGTTGCCGGAGCCGTTCCCGTTCCCGCCGGTGGCGGTCGGCGCGGGCGCGGGCTGGACCGGCGCCTCGTCGACGACGCCCTGGTCGGTGTCGTCGACCGGCGCGGCCGGAGGCTGCGCGACCGGCTCCTCCTGGTCCGGAGCCGGGAGCGAGTCCGCAGCGAGCGCCTGACAGTCCTCGGTGGTGGGCCGGCCGGGCTTGTCCGCACGGGCGAAGCAGCTCACGACGTCGCCGCGGACCAGACCGGCGTGGGAACCCGCGCTGACCCAGGCGCCGAAGGACTGCCACTGGTCCCCGTCCGGGCCCAGCACCCACACCGCGGGGTCGACCGGCTGGTCCTCGACGGTCCCGTCGGTGCCGTCGCCGTCGGTGCCGTCGCCGTCGGTGCCGTCGCCGTCGGTGCCGTCGCCGTCGGTGCCGTCGCCGTCGGTGCCGTCGCCGTCGGTGCCGTCGCCGTCGGTGCCGTCGCCGTCGGTGCCGTCGCCGTCCGTGCCGTCGTCCGTGCTGCCGTCGCCGGTGGTGCCGCCGTCCGTGCCGCCGTCGCCGGTGTCGCTGCCGCCGTCCGTGGCCGTGTCGTCGGTGGCCTCTCCTGCCTCGACGACCGCGGTGTCCTCACCGGGGAGGGGCAGGACGTCGGTGGACACCGCGCCGGTCAGGGCGAGGGCGACGGCGCCGCCGGCCGTGGCCGCCTTGGCGACGGCGCCCGCGGCGACGAACTTGGTGACGAGCGTGCTGAGGATCATGCGGGGTCTCTTCCGTGAGCTCCGAGCGGGCCCGACCGTCCTCGTGGACGCGTCGGGGAGGAGACCGATCACCAGCAGCTCGGCCAGGGCCGCGTTGGGCCGCCCGGGCGCCGTGGCGCCGGCCCGGACCGCGTCGGTGAACGCGGCCAGGCCCGGGGCGCCCGCGGGCACGGGACGGCCGGCGAGGCAGGCCTCGAAGGCCTCCTCGGCGGCGCGGTCGTCAGCTGGAGTGGTCATCTCGCTCCCGTCATCGCCGGGCGGGCCCGTAGGGGTGCGCGGACCGTCCCGGGATCACCCGCCGGGGTGGCTCCGGCCGGATCGAGGGTCGCCCGCAGGGTGCGCAGCCCCCGCCGCTGCAGCGCCTTGACCGAGCCCTCGGACCGGCCCATCACGGTGGCCACCTGCTCCACGGTGAGGTCGGCGAGCACCCGCAGGAGCAGGACGGACCGCTGGTCGGCCGGCAGCCCGGCGCACAGCCGGTGGACGGTCTCGGTGCCCAGCCGCGCCAGGACGTCGTCCTCGACGTCACCGCCGACGGCCTCGGGGACCGCGTCGCCGTCGTCGGCCAGCTGCGGGCGCCGCCCACGACGGCGCCAGTCGTCCACCAGCCGTCGGTGCGCGATGGTGAACACCCACGACCGCAGGCCCTGCTCGTCGCCGGTGAAGCCCCCGAGACCGCGGAAGACGTCGAGGAAGGTCTCGCTCGCCAGGTCGTCGGCGTCCAGCGCGCCGTGCATCCGCAGGTAGCCCGTCACCGGGGGCGCGAGGTCCCGGTACAGCACCTCGAAGGCCCACGCCGCGCCCGCCTGGGCCGCCGCGAGGACCTCCTCGAACACCGGTCCCGTCGCCATCCGCACCTCCTGCCGCCTCCCCGTGGCAGGGAAGGCATCGGCAGGTGCGGCGCCGGACCTGATGACGTGTCGCCCGGACGGGCGTTCCCGTCAGGGTGCGGCGGTGCCCCGGTCACGCTCCTGCTCGACGACGAGCGGGAGGTCCTTCAGCCGGTCCAGGCCCTGCAGCGGGCGGCGCATCCGGTGGTTGCCGGCCAGCCGTTCCCGGTTGCGCTCGAGGAACGCCCAGTAGCCGGCGGTGTAGGGACAGGCGTCCTCGCCGATCCGCTTCCGGGGGTCGTAGCGGCAGCCGCCGCAGTAGTCGCTCATCCGGTCGATGTATGCGCCGCCGGCGGCGTAGGGCTTGGTCGCCAGCACCCCGCCGTCGGCGTGCTGGCTCATGCCGACCACGTTGCTGACCATCACCCAGTCGTAGCCGTCGACGAAGGACCGGTGGAACCAGTCGGTGAGCTCCAGCGGGTCGATCCCGCGCTGGAGGGCGTAGTTGCCCAGCACCATCAGCCGCGGGATGTGGTGCACCCAGCCGTCCCGGCGCAGGTCGGGGAGGACGTCGGAGAGGCACGCGGCGTCGACGGCGTCCCCGTCGAGCTCGGCCATCCACTGCGGGACGGGCTCGGTCGCGGCCAGGGCGTTGCCGTGCCGGTAGTCCCGGCCGAGGTGCCAGTAGAGGTGCCAGATGTAGTCCCGCCAGCCCATCACCTGCCGGACGAAGCCCTCGACGCTGTTGAGCGGGAGGAGGTCGCCCGCGGCCGCCCGGTCGCGGGCGCTCTGCTCCGTCGCGACGACGACCTCCAGCGGGTCGAGCAGCCCCAGGTTGAGCGCCGGGGAGAGCAGCGAGTGGGCCAGCCAGCGGTCACCGGCGAGCATCGCGTCCTCGTGCGGGCCGAACGCGCCGAGCCGGTGGGCCAGGAACTCCTCCAGCCGCCGCAGGGCCTCGGCGCGGGTCACGGGGAACAGCCGCGGCCCGTCGTCCCCGACGAAGGAGACGAGCCCCTCGGCCTCCCACCGGTCGAGGTCGGCGCGGACCTCGGCGTCGATCTCGTCCTCCTCCGGCCACCACGGCTCGGGCACGCCGATCCGGCCGTCGGCCGGTGGGGGCTCGCGGTTGTCGGCGTCGAGGTTCCACCGGCCGCCCAGCGGCTCGGCGCCGTTCATGAGGACGTCGTGCCGGCGGCGGGAGTCCCGGTAGAAGTCCTCCATCAGCAGGCGGCGGCGTCCCCGTCCGTCGGCCCACGCGGCGAACTCGGCCTGGGTGGCCACGAAGCCCCGCGCGGCCACCACCTCGAGGCCGGGACGGCGCAGCACGTAGTCCCGGCTGCTCCAGGTGGTGGGCGCACACACCGACACCGGCTCGCGGACCCGGTCGAGGGCCTCGGCGTACGAGACCACCCGGTGGTACTCGACCTGGTCGCCGAGCTCCGCGGCCCGGTGGCGCAGCGCCGACAGCACCAGGTGGGCCTTCTGCCGGTGGAACCGGCGCCGGGCGAACACCGCTCGGGACTCGATCAGCAGGACCGGCTGGTCGGGTGCGTCGAGGAAGTGCGGGCCGAGCTGGTCGGCGAAGCACCAGCGCCGCGTGCCCGGTGCCTGCGCCGGGAAGTCGGCGAGCGCCGGGTCGGCGTCGTGTGGGAGACCCACGGCCTCACCTCCCGGCGATCATCGTGGGGTGACCGTTAGGCTCGGCGCGACTCGGGCCACCGAACTCCCGGTGGCCGGCACGTGCTCGCTGGAGGTCGACCGCTGTGAACCGCGCCCTGCGCGCCGCCACGATGGGGGCCCTGCTGCTCACCCCGGTCGTCCTGACCGCCTGCAGTGCCGGGCAGGTCAACCAGACCAGCTCGCAGGACCGGGACAAGGTCGGGCCGTCGGCCGAGGTCGGTGACCTGCAGCTCCGCGCGGTCACGATCGCCCACCCCTGCGAGGCCGGCGACGAGGAGGCGGCGGCCTACCAGCAGGGCGACAGTCCCGAGCTGGTGCTGTCGATCGCCAACGGCAGCCGCGAGGACGACACGCTGACCGGCATCACCGGCGACGCCTTCGACGGCGTGTACGTCGGCGAGGTGCCCGACGAGACATCGCCCACGACCTCCGCGGCCCCGACGACGTCGGCTGCGCCGAGCACCCCCGCGGAGTCCACGGAGACCCCTGGCACCACCGAGACCCCGAGCGGCTCCGAGGCCCCGGCCACGAGTGCCGCACCGACGACCGCCGCGCCGACGACCTCCGCGGCGGCGACGCCGAGCTCCCGCCTCGACGTCCCGATCACCGCCGGAGCGGTGACGAACATCGGGCTGCGGCAGTACGAGGAGGGCCGGCCCTGCGAGCCGGAGGTCTCGGAGGACAGCACCCGCCTCTTCCTCGCCGACCTCTCGGTGGACGAGCCCCTGACCGCGAGCCAGACGGTCACGGTGACGCTGACCTTCGCCAACGCGGGCGACGTGACGGTCCAGGCGCTCGTCGCCGGCCCCGGCGGCGAGCTGCCGCGCGGCGAGGCGTTCGACTTCCACGGGGAGGAAGGCGCCGAGAGCGGCAACGAGCAGGACACCGAGGCGGAGTGACCGGCCGCCGGGGAGGTCGCGTCCTGCCCGGAACCGTCGCACCCCGCGGCTAGCGTCGGGGCGTGCCTCCCGCCGCCCGCACCGCCCGCCCCGCCCACCGCTGCACCGAGTGCGGCTTCGCCTCGGCGAAGTGGGTCGGGCGCTGTCCCGAGTGCCAGGCGTGGGGCTCCCTGCACGAGGTCGGCAGCGTCCCCTCCGGTGGCCTGCGCGCCGTCAGCGCCGGGCCGGTGACCGCCCCCGCACGTCCCATCGCCCAGGTCGAGCTGACTGGGGCGCGCGCCGTCCCGACCGGCATCCCGGAGTTC
This sequence comes from Trujillonella endophytica, assembly GCF_019799905.1. GTDB lineage: Bacteria > Actinomycetota > Actinomycetes > Mycobacteriales > Geodermatophilaceae > Trujillonella > Trujillonella endophyticus_A. The sequence goes on from NZ_JABGCI010000002.1 coordinate 549,389, forward strand.
GACCGGGTGCTGGGCGGCGGTCTGGTGCCCGGCGCCGTCCTGCTCGTGGCCGGAGAACCGGGCGTGGGCAAGTCGACGTTGCTGCTGGAGGTCGCCCACCGCGTCGCCGAGTCGAACGGCCCGGCGTTGGTCGTCTCCGGCGAGGAGTCCGCCGGGCAGGTGCGGCTGCGCGCGGAGCGGATCGGGGCGCTGCACGACCGGCTGTACCTGGCCGCCGAGACCGAGCTGTCCGCCGTGCTGGCGCACGTGGACCAGGTCCAGCCGACGCTGCTCGTGCTCGACAGCGTCCAGACGGTGCGCTCCCCCGCCGTCGACGGCACCGACGGCGGTTCCACCCAGGTCCGCGCCGTCGCCAGCGCGCTCAGCGGGGTGGCCAAGAGCCGCGGGATGACGACGATCCTGGTCGGCCACGTGACCAAGGACGGCGCGATCGCCGGGCCGCGCACGCTCGAGCACCTGGTCGACGTCGTCATCTCCTTCGACGGCGAGCGGCACTCCACACTGCGGCTGATCCGCGCGACCAAGAACCGCTTCGGCCCGGCCGACGAGATCGGCTGCTTCGAGATCGGGGACGCGGGGGTCGTCGGCGTGCCCGACCCCTCCCACCTGTTCGTCTCGCGCCGGTCGGCCCCGGTCCCCGGCAGTTGCGTCACCGTGACCATGGAGGGCAGCCGGCCACTGCTCGCCGAGGTGCAGGCGCTGGTCGCACCCAGCGGCGGCGGGTCGCCGCGGCGGGCGGTCAGCGGGCTCGACCCGCAGCGCGTCGCGATGGTCAACGCCGTCCTGGAGCGCCGCGGCGGCGTCCGGCTGGCCGAGGCCGACGTCTTCGCCGCCTCCGTCGGCGGGGTGAAGATCGCCGAACCCGCCGCCGACCTCGCCCTCGCCCTGGCCATCGCCTCGGCGGCGCGGGACACCCCGCTGCCCGCGGGGATGGTCGCCCTCGGCGAGGTGGGCCTGTCCGGGGAGATCCGGCGCGTGGGCGGCACCGGCCGGCGGCTGGCGGAGGCCGCCCGTCAGGGCTACCGGGTCGCGCTCGTCCCCGAGGACGCCGGGTCCGCCCCGAAGGGCATGCGGTTGATCGAGGTCCCCGACCTGGGTACGGCGCTCACCCGGCTCAGCTGACCAGCGAACGAGCCGCACCAGTACCGTTGGCTCCCACGTAGACTCAGCCGCCGCACCACGTCGACCGTCAGGAGCGCTCGTGCCCCCCGCGCTGGACTCCGAGGCCGCGCTACGCGAGCTCCTCGGCCGCATCGCCCCTGGGACGGCGCTGCGCGACGGCCTGGAGCGCATCCTCGCGGGCCGCACCGGTGCGCTGATCGTGCTGGGCTACGACCGGGTCGTCGAGTCGATCTGCACCGGCGGCTTCGCCCTCGACGTCGCGCTCTCGGCCACCCGGCTGCGCGAGCTCGCCAAGATGGACGGCGCGGTGATCGTCTCCTACGACGGGCTGCGGATCGTCCGGGCCGGCGTGCACCTCATGCCCGACCCGACGGTGCCGACCGAGGAGTCGGGGACCCGCCACCGCACCGCCGAGCGGGTCGCCATCCAGACCGGCTTCCCGGTGATCTCGGTCAGCCAGTCGATGCACATCATCAGCGTCTACGTGGCCGGCCGCCGGTACACGCTCGAGCACCCGACCACGATCCTCGCCCGGGCGAACCAGGCCCTGGCCGCGCTGGAGCGGTACAAGCTGCGCCTCGACGAGGTGGCGAGCACCCTGTCCGCGCTGGAGATCGAGGACCTGGTCACCGTCCGCGACGCGATGAGCGTCAGCCAGCGGCTGGAGATGGTCCGCCGCATCGCCGACGAGATCGAGGGCTTCGTCGTCGAGCTCGGCACCGACGGGCGGCTGCTCGCGCTCCAGCTCGACGAGATGCTCGCCGGCGTGGAGGAGGACCGCGGCCTCCTGGTGCAGGACTACCTCCCCGCCACCGGCCGCCGCGCCCGCAGCACCGAGCAGGTGCTGACCGACCTGCGGGCCCTGTCGGCCACCGAGCTGCTCGACCTCTCCGCGGTGGCCCGCTGCTACGGCCTGCCGACGTCGGCCGACGCCCTGGACTCCCCCGTCAGCCCGCGCGGCTACCGGCTCCTGGCCCGGGTCCCCCGCCTGCCCGCCGGCATCATCGACCGGCTGGTCGACCACTTCGGCGGGCTGCAGAAGCTGCTGGCCGCCACCATCGAGGACCTGCTCGCCGTGGAGGGCGTCGGCGAGGCCCGCGCCCGCGGCATCCGCGAGGGTCTGTCCCGCCTCGCCGAGACCTCGATCCTCGACCGCTACAGCTAGACGACCGCGAACGGCGTGTCGGGGCTCGGCCGGGTGTCCAGGCGGCCGCGCAGCGCGTACTGACCCGGCGGCATCGGCGTGCGCGCCACGGTGCACGTCGGCTCGCTGGACAGGCCGCTCCAGACCAGCGGGAACGCCACCTGCTCGCCGGGGGCGAGGGTGCGGACGTCGTCGCTGGACTCGGGCCGGCAGTCGTTGCTGCCCCACAGCCGGGCGCCGGCCTGGTCGAGCAGCACGATCTCCTGCAGCTCCAGGTCCAGCACCCGGACGCACGGCACCGGCGAGACGTTGGTGACCACCAGCTCGAACGTCGGTCCGCTCCCGGCCGGGACGCTGCCCGGCGCGCGGACGGCGACGGCGATCATGTCGTCGCTGCACGGGCTGCCCGGCTGCGGACCCACCGGCGGCGCCTCCGCCGTCGGCGCCGCGGTGGACGGCGCCGGGAGCGGGCTGGGGATCTGCACGCTCGCCAGCGAGGGGACGACCCGCTCCAGGGCCGGCGTGGCGGGCGCCCGCGTCGAGGCGGCGGAGGTGCCGCCCGCCGCCGTCCCCGCGTCGGCCGGGTCGCGGGTCAGCAGCGCCACACCGAGCCACCCACCGCCACCGAGGACGGCGAGCAGCAGGGTCAGCACCAGGGCGCGCCGCCGCCAGTAGACGGCGGCGGGCAGGGGCCCGACCGGGTGCAGCACGGCGAGAACCGTAGTGCGGTGCCGGCGAAGGACCGGCGCGGCACGCCGACCTCCCTGTGCTCCCGGGCGTCGCCGGACCGCGCAGCCTCGACGACGTGCTGGATCCGCTCTCCAGCAGACCCACCGACGGGTCAGGAGCAGCCGGGACCCCCCGTCGGGCAGGGCGCGCCGCGGCCGAACCCCCTTCCGCGGGGCCCATCCCCCGTCCTAACGTCCGACCTCCCACCAGCAACGCGCCGGGACGGCACCGGTGTCGCGGCGGAGAGCGGGGAACCATGCTGGAGCCGGGTGCTGTCTTCGCCGGGTACCGGATCGAGCGGGCCCTGGGCGAGGGCGGCATGGGTGCCGTCTATCTCGCCCGGCACCCCCGCCTCCCGCGCGAGGACGCGTTGAAGATCCTGCATCCCGCACTGAGCAGCGAGACGTCCTACGTGGCGCGCTTCGAGCGGGAGGCCGAGGTCGCCTCCCGGCTGAGTCATCCGTCGCTGGTCCCGGTGTACGACCGCGGGATGGAGGAGGGGCACCTGTGGTTGAGCATGGCCTACGTCCCGGGCACCGACGCCGCGGCGGAGCTGCGCGCTCGCGGGCCCATGCCCCTGCACCGGGTACAGAACCTCGTCGACCAGGTGGCCGACGGCCTCGACCACGCCCATGGGCACGGGTTGGTGCACCGGGACGTGAAGCCGGACAACATCCTGATCGCCGCCGGCCCGGTGCGGCCCGAACGGATCCTGCTCACCGACTTCGGCATCGCCGCGGTCACCGGCCGGAAGTCGCTGACCGCGGCCGGCTCCTTCGTGGCGACGATCGCGTACGCGCCGCTCGAGCAACTCGAGGGCCGCGAGGTCGACGCGCGCACCGATGTCTACGCCCTGGGCGCGGTGCTCTACGAGCTGCTGACCGGTCAGCGGCCGTTCGGAGACCGTGGACTGACGGCCACGTACGCGGCCAAGGTGCGCGGGGAGATCCCGGACCTGGCGGCACAACGGCCGGATCTCCCACCGAGGGTGGCGGCGGTGATCCAGCGGGCCATGGCCCCCGAACCGAGCGCCCGTTTCCCGACCTGCGGCGAACTGGCGGCCGCCGCACGCGAGGTGCTGACCCGGTCCCCCGCTGCCCCTCCGCCTCCGCCGTCCTGGTCCCCACAGCGTGGCCCCTCGCCCGGACCACCTCCCAGCTACCAGCACCCGCCGCCTCCTCTGTCGCCGCCCTTCCTGCCTGCGCCTCCGCTGCCGCCACCATCGCGGTCGCGGCGGCGGCGCGGTCACGTCGTCGCCGCCGTGTGCGGTGTCGTCGTGCTCCTCGTCGCGGGCGTCGGCGTCCTCCTCGGGCTGCGCTCGTCGGGGCCCGATTCGCCGCGCGGGCTGCGGGCGGAGCCGGACGCCGGCCAGGTGACGCTCCGCTGGGAGCCGGTGGCCGAGGCTTCCCGCTACGAGGTGCTGCGGAACGGTGAGCGCCTCGCCCACACGGAGCAACCGCAGTTCGTCGACGAGTCCGTGGAGGCCGGAACGCGCTACAGCTACGCGGTGGCCAGCGTGGACAGCGAGGGGGACCGCTCCGCGGAGGCCGCGTTCGGGCCCGTGACGGCGCCGCTCGCGGCGCCCCGACTGGAGGAACCCGTGGTCGAGGGCGTGTCGGTCACCCTGGTCTGGGCAGCGGTGCCGGGGGCGGAACGATACGAGGTCGCCCGCGACGGCGACACGCTCGTCGCGGACCTGTCAGGCACCACCTACACCGATGCCGACGCTCCGGTGGGCGAGGTCACGTACCGGGTGCGTGCCGTCGACGACGACGGCGACGCCGGCAACTCCTCTGCCGTCGCATCCGTCGAGGTCGCGCCCTGGGGAGCGATGCAACCGATCGCGTCCCATCTCGTCGGACTCGTCCCCCGGACTCCGGACGTCGCCCTGGAGGTGCCGGTCAGCCGGCACTACTGCGCCTTCGATCCGCCGCAGGAGCTCGCGGTCGAGGAGATCTACTGTGTCTTCGACAACGGCATCGAGGTGTACATCAGCCGGTACCGCTCTGCGGCCGACGTCGCCACCCACTTCGGGGTACACCCCGCCCTGACCGTCGAGGACTGGCACTGCTTCAGCGAGCACATGGGCCGCCTGCGCGAGGGGCCGGACCCCATGGGCGGCCCCTTCGAGCAGATCACGTTCGAGGACGCCGCCGACGACGCGCTCACCTTCTACGACCTCTACGTCGACTGGCCGGCCCCGCGAACGGTCGCCGAGCTGCGCACCACGTTCTTCGAGTCGGGGATCCTCTGCCCGACCTGACCAGCGGCGCGGGCAGCAGAGCCGTCGACGCGGCGCCGCGCACCCACCTCATGGACGGCACACTGGACCCCCGTGGACAGCTCCGCGCCGCCGCCGACGGCACCTCCCGGCAGCACCGGTCCCGCGCTCGGGGAGGCGCTCGTCGACTGGTTCGCCGGCGCCGCGCGCGACCTGCCCTGGCGCCGGCCCGACACCGATCCGTGGGCGGTCCTGGTCAGCGAGGTGATGCTCCAGCAGACCCCCGTCGCGCGGGTCGAGCCGGTGTGGCGGGAGTGGATGGCGCGCTGGCCCACGCCCGCGGGCCTGGCGGCCGCCTCACCGGCCGAGGTGATCCGCGCGTGGGGGAAGCTCGGCTACCCGCGCCGGGCCCTCCGGCTGCGCGAGACCGCGGCGGCCCTCGTGGACCGCCACGGCGGCGAGGTGCCCGCCGACGTCGTCGCCCTGGAGGCCCTCCCCGGCGTCGGCACCTACACCGCCCGTGCGGTCGCCTGCTTCGGTCACGGGCAGCCACAGCCGGTCGTGGACACCAACGTGCGCCGGGTCGTGGCCCGGCTGGTGCACGGCCGCGCCGAGGCGCTGCCGGCACGGGTCGCGGACCTGACCGACGTCGCGGCGCTCACCCCCGCGGACCCCGCCCGGGCGGTCCGGTTCTCCGTGGCGGCGATGGAGCTCGGCGCCCTGGTGTGCGTCGCGCGCACGCCGCGCTGCGGCGCGTGCCCCGTCCGGACCTCGTGCGCGTGGCGGCTGGCCGGCAGCCCCGCGACCGACGGGCCGCCGAAGCGGGTCCAGCGCTTCGCCGGCACCGACCGCCAGGTGCGCGGCCGGCTGCTCGACGTCCTCCGGGCCGCGCCCGGACCGGTGCCGGCGACGGAGCTCGACGCCGCGTGGGACGACGCCGTCCAGCGGGGCCGGTGCCTGGACTCCCTGCTGGCCGACGGGCTGGTGGAGCAGACCGCGGACGGTCGCTTCACCCTCCCCACCTGATCGACGAGATCTGCACAGTCGTCACCATCGGGCGCTGATGCCGACGAGTGTGCAGATCTCGTCGGGAGGCCGCGGACGCGAAGGGCCCCCGCCGACCTGGGTCGGCGGGGGCCCTTCGTGTCGCCTACCGGCTACTCGGCCTTCTTGAGGGACGGGCCCTCGCCGTCCTCGCCGTCGGCGCCCGAGAGGGCCACCGGCGGGGTGTCGGGCAGGTCGATCGGCTTGGCCTCGCCGCGGAAGGTGAACTTCTGCGCCGGGCCCTCGGCGTCGTCGACGTCCACCACGATGATCTGACCCGCGGTCAGCTCGCCGTAGAGGATCTTCTCCGACAGCGCGTCCTCGATCTCGCGCTGGATGGTGCGGCGCAGCGGCCGGGCACCCAGCACCGGGTCGAAGCCGCGGGCGGCCAGGAGCTTCTTCGCGGCCGGGGTGATCTCCAGCGCCATGTCCTTGTTCGCCAGCTGGCCCTCGACGCGGGCGACCATGAGGTCGACGATCGTGATGATCTCGTTCTCGGTCAGCTGGTGGAACACGACGATGTCGTCGATGCGGTTGAGGAACTCCGGCCGGAAGTGCTGCTTGAGCTCCTCGTTGACCTTGAGCTTCATCCGCTCGTAGTTGCTGGCGGTGTCGTTCCCGGCCTGGAAGCCGAGGCCGACGGCCTTGGAGATGTCCCGCGTTCCGAGGTTCGTGGTCAGGATCAGGATCGTGTTCTTGAAGTCCACGATCCGGCCCTGACCGTCGGTGAGCCGGCCGTCCTCCAGCACCTGCAGGAGCGTGTTGAACACGTCTGCGTGCGCCTTCTCGATCTCGTCGAAGAGGACCACCGAGAACGGCTTGCGCCGCACCTTCTCGGTCAGCTGGCCACCCTCGTCGTAGCCGACGTAGCCGGGAGGCGCACCGACGAGGCGGGACACGGTGAAGCGGTCGTGGAACTCGCCCATGTCGATCTGGATGAGCGCGTCGTCCTCGCCGAACAGGAAGTTGGCCAGCGCCTTGGCGAGCTCGGTCTTACCGACACCCGAGGGGCCGGCGAAGATGAACGAGCCACCGGGGCGACGCGGGTCCTTGAGGCCCGCGCGGGTGCGCCGGATCGCCTGGCTGACGCTCTTGATGGCCTCTTCCTGGCCGATGATCCGCTTGTGGAGCTCGTCCTCCATGCGCAGCAGGCGGGAGGTCTCCTCCTCGGTCAGCTTGAACACGGGGATGCCGGTCCAGTTCGCGAGGACCTCGGCGATCTGCTCGTCGTCGACCTCGGCGACGACGTCCATGTCGCCGGCCTTCCACTGCTTCTCGCGCTCGGCCTTCTCGGCGAGGAGGGTCTTCTCCTTGTCGCGCAGCGACGCCGCCTTCTCGAAGTCCTGGGCGTCGATCGCCGACTCCTTCTCGCGCCGGATGGACGCGATGCGGTCGTCGAACTCGCGCAGGTCCGGCGGGGCGGTCATCCGCTTGATCCGCATCCGGGCGCCGGCCTCGTCGATCAGGTCGATCGCCTTGTCCGGCAGGAAGCGGTCGGAGATGTACCGGTCGGCCAGCGTCGCGGCGGCGACGAGGGCGCCGTCGGTGATGCTGATCCGGTGGTGCGCCTCGTAGCGGTCGCGCAGGCCCTTGAGGATCTCGATGGTGTGCTGCAGCGTCGGCTCGCCGACCTGGATGGGCTGGAAGCGGCGCTCGAGAGCGGCGTCCTTCTCCAGGTGCTTGCGGTACTCGTCGAGCGTGGTGGCGCCGATGGTCTGCAGCTCTCCGCGGGCCAGCATCGGCTTGAGGATGCTGGCGGCGTCGATCGCGCCCTCCGCGGCCCCGGCCCCGACGAGGGTGTGGATCTCGTCGATGAACAGGATGATGTCGCCGCGGGTGCGGATCTCCTTGAGCACCTTCTTCAGGCGCTCCTCGAAGTCACCGCGGTAGCGGGAACCGGCGACGAGCGCACCGAGGTCCAGCGTGTAGAGCTGCTTGTCCTTGAGCGTCTCGGGGACCTCGCCCTTGACGATCGCCTGGGCCAGGCCCTCGACGACGGCGGTCTTGCCGACGCCGGGCTCGCCGATGAGGACGGGGTTGTTCTTCGTGCGGCGGGACAGCACCTGCATGACCCGCTCGATCTCCTTCGCCCGCCCGATGACGGGGTCGAGCTTGGAGTCGCGGGCGGCCTGGGTGAGGTTCCGGCCGAACTGGTCGAGCACCAGCGACGTCGACGGCGTGCCCTCGGCGGGGCCGCCGGCCGCGGCCGGCTCCTTGCCCTGGTAGCCGGAGAGCAGCTGGATGACCTGCTGGCGGACGCGGTTGAGGTCGGCGCCCAGCTTCACGAGCACCTGGGCGGCGACGCCCTCGCCCTCGCGGATCAGGCCGAGCAGGATGTGCTCGGTGCCGATGTAGTTGTGGCCGAGCTGCAGTGCCTCGCGCAGGGACAGCTCGAGGACCTTCTTGGCCCGCGGCGTGAAGGGGATGTGACCGGACGGGGCCTGCTGGCCCTGGCCGATGATCTCCTCCACCTGCTGACGGACACCCTCCAGCGAGATGCCGAGGGACTCGAGGGCCTTGGCGGCCACGCCTTCACCCTCGTGGATCAGGCCCAGGAGGATGTGCTCGGTGCCGATGTAGTTGTGGTTGAGCATCCGGGCCTCTTCCTGGGCCAGGACAACAACGCGGCGGGCTCGGTCGGTGAACCGTTCGAACATCTGCTGCTTCTCCTTCGACCGGCTGGTCCGGCACTGCCCTCCCCGTCTGTGGGGAGGAGCACCCGACATCCGTCGGCGCGCAGGGCACCGGTCTTTCCACTGTAGTCGCGGACTCCGACTCCCCGTCGGCGAAGGGCCGGGGGTGGGGAGGAGGAGCTGCCCGGTCCAACTGATGCTGGCGGGACGGTGTTCCACTCCTGTTACGCCGAGAGCGGACGCACGGATGCAGCTGCAGACCCCGGCCCCGCAACGGCCCCCTGCCGGTCCGCCGTACGTGCCGGCGGAAAACGGATCGACCCGCGGGTGGGGGCGCTGTGCGCCCCCGCCACGCGGGTCGAGGTCCGACTGCGTCGGATGCTGCGGAGATGCCTAGTGCGCGGCCTCGTAGGCCTCGACGACGCTGGCCGGGATGCGCCCGCGGTCGCTGACGGCGTGGCCGTTCTTGCGGGCCCAGTCGCGGATCGCGCCGGCCTGCTCCCGGTCCATCCGGCCGCCACCGGTCGCCCGCGAGCGACCGGCACCGGAGGCGCGACCGCTCCCGCGGCCGACCTTGCGCGCCGCCTGCACGTACCGGGAGAACGCCTCGCGCATCTCGCCGGCGTTCTTCTCCGACAGGTCGATCTCGTAGTTGGTTCCGTCGAGCGAGAAGCTCACCGTCTCGTCGGCGGGCAGGTTCTCGTCGAGGTCGTCGCTGAGGATGACCTGGACCTTGCGTGCCATTCGTAGTTCCCCACTTCTTTTCCAGCCCCGTGGACGATGGGTATGTCACACCCAGGGCGACGAATTGAGTGAACCACACGCCCGGACCATTCGGAGCCAATGTCCCCCGAGTCCGCCAGAATGAGTGACAGCGAGAACCGGGGGTTCTCGGAATGGCACTCAGGAAGAGAGCGGGCGCACGAGCGGGAAGAGGATGGTCTCGCGGATACCGAGTCCGGTCAGCGTCATCATCAAACGGTCCATGCCCATGCCGACACCCCCGGTCGGGGGCATGCCGTACTCGAGCGCCTCGAGGAAGTCCTCGTCCAGCGCCATGGCCTCGGGGTCGCCGGCGGCCGCCAGCAGCGCCTGCTGCGTGAAGCGCTCGCGCTGGACGACGGGGTCGACCAGCTCCGAGTACCCGGTGCCGCGCTCGATGCCGCCGATGTAGAGGTCCCACTTCTCGGCCAGCCCCGGGTCCGAGCGGTGTGCGCGGGTCAGGGGCGAGGTGTCCACCGGGTAGTCGACGACGAACGTCGGTGTCTGCAGGTCGTGCTGGACCAGCGCCTCGAACAGCTCCTCGACCACCTTGCCCGGCAGCCACGCGGGATCGACGCCGACGTCGTGCCGCTCGGCCAGCGCCCGCAGGTGCTCCACCGGCGTCCGCGGGGTGACCTCCTCGCCGACCGCGGCGGAGACCAGGTCGTAGAGGCGCACCGTCGTCCACTCGCCGGAGAGGTCGACCTCCGTGCCGTCGTGGTGGCGCGCGACGTGGTCGCCGAACAGCGCCGCGCAACACTCCTGGACGAGTTCGCGCGTCATCACGGCGACATCGGAGTAATCGGTGTATGCGGCGTAGAACTCGAGCATCGCGAACTCCGGGGAGTGCGAGCTGTCGGCGCCCTCGTTCCGGAAGTTGCGGTTGATCTCGAAGACGCGGTCCAGCCCGCCGACGATGCAGCGCTTGAGGAACAACTCCGGTGCGATTCGCAGATAGAGGTCGAGGTCGAACGCGTTCATGTGCGTGCGGAACGGCCGGGCGGCGGCGCCGCCGTGCACGGTCTGCAGCATCGGCGTCTCGACCTCGAGGAAACCGCGCGACACGAGGCCCGCGCGCAGCGTCGCGTTCACCGCCGCGCGCTGGCGGACGGTGCGGCGGGCCTCGTCGCGGACGATGAGGTCGACGTAGCGACGGCGGACCCGCAGCTCCTCGCTCATCGGCTTGTGCGCAACCGGCAGAGGACGCAGCGCCTTCGCGGTCAGGCGCCACGAGTCGGCGAACACCGACAGCTCGCCGCGCCGCGACGTCCCCACCTCACCGGTGACCAGCACCTGGTCGCCCAGGTCGACGTCGGCCTTCCAGGCGGCCAGGGACTCCTCGCCCACCCGGTCCCGGGAGAGCATCACCTGGAGTTCGGCGTCGCCCTCGCGCAGCGTCGCGAAGCACAGTTTGCCGGTGTTGCGGGAGAAGATCACGCGCCCGGTGACGCCGACGGTCCGGCCGACCATCGTGTCCGGCTCGAGGTCGGGGTGGGCGGCACGGACCTCGGCCAGCGTCGTCGTCCGCTCGACGTCCACGGGGTAGGGGTCCACGCCCGCGTCCCGCAGCCGGTCGAGCTTGGCGCGCCGGACCCGCATCTGCTCCGGGAGTTCGTCGTCGGACGGACCAGGCGGTTCCTCGCTCACGGAGGGGCAGCCTACGGGGCGGCCGGCCGGCGCCCGGCCGGGGAACGGTGCGCCGACTGCTGCCGCTCGAACGCCAGCCGCAGCCCGTGCACCGTCAGGTCCGGCTCCCGCTCGGTGACCGTCCGGCAGCTGCCGGCCACCAGCGGCGCCAGCCCCCCGGTCGCCACGACGACCGGGGCGGTCCCGAACTGCTCCACCAGCTCGGCCGAGATGCGCGACACCAGGCCGTCGACGAGTCCGGCGAAGCCGAGCACCAGGCCCGACTGCAGCGCCGCGACGGTGTTCTTGCCGATCGCCTGCGGCGGGACGCTCAGCTCGACCGAGCGCAGCTGCGCCGCCCGGCTGGCCAGCGCGTCGAGGCTGACCTCCACCCCCGGCGCCAGGGCGCCGCCGAGGAACTGCCCGTCGGGGCCGACGGCGTCGACGTTGGTCGAGGTGCCGAAGTCGACGACGACGACCGGTCGTCCCCGTCCGTCGGTGCCGCGGCCGTGCAGCTCGTGCGCGGCGAGCGCGGTCACGACCCGGTCGGCGCCGACCTCCCGCGGGTTGTCCACGTGCAGCGGGACGCCGGTGCGCACGCCCGGGCCGATGAGCACGACCGGCACGTCGAGGGAGTCCAGCAGCTGGCGCAGTGCCGGCAGCAGCGCGGGCACCGTCGAGCAGGCGGCGACGCCGGTGATCCGGGTGTCGCGCAGCAGCCCGCGCCAGACCATCCACAGCTCGTCGGAGGTGACCCGCGGCTGGGTGGTCACCCGCCAGCACCCCACGCGGCGGTCGCCGTCGAAGGTGGCCAGCACGGTCTGGCTGTTGCCGACGTCCACGGTGAGCAGCACCGGTCAGCTCGCCCGCAGGTCGAGGGCGAGGTCGAGGATCGGCGAGGAGTGGGTGAGCGCCCCGACCGACAGGTAGTCCACGCCGGTCTCGGCGACCTCGCGGGCCACGGCGAGGGTCAGCCCGCCGGTGGCCTCGAGCTCGGCGCGGTCGCCGACGGCGGCGACGACCTCGCGCAGCTGCGCCGGCGTCATGTTGTCCAGCAGCAGGAACCGCGCTCCGGCCTCCACCGCCTCCAGCGCCTGCGCGGGGGTGTCGGCCTCGACCTGCACCGGCACCTTGGGAGCCCGCTCGCGGATCGCGGCCACCGCCGCTGCCACCGACCCGGCCGCGGCCACGTGGTTGTCCTTCACCATGGCGACGTCGTACAGGCCCATCCGCTTGTTCGACCCGCCGCCGCAGCGGACCGCGTACTTCTCCAGCGGGCGCAGCCCCGGCGTGGTCTTGCGGGTGTCGAGGACGGTGGCGCCGGTGCCGGCGATCGCGTCGGCCCAGGCGCGGGTCGCGGTCGCGATGCCGCTGGCCCGGCTGGCGATGTTCAGGGCGCTGCGCTCGGCGGCCAGCAGTGCCCGGACCGGCCCGCGGACGGTCAGCAGGACGTCGCCCCGGGTCACCCGGTCGCCGTCCGACGCGCCCGCGGTGAGGGTGGCGCCCGGCGCGAGCCGGGTGAACACGCGCGCGGCGACCGGCAGCCCGGCCACCACGCCGTCGGCCCGGGCGACCAGGTCGGCGGCGCCCAGCTGGCCCGGCTGCACGGTGGCGGCGCTGGTGACGTCGTAGGCGACGACGAGGTCGGGCGCCCCCGGCAGGACGGCACCGCCGGTCAGGTCCTCGGCGAGGGTGCGCTCGACGAGCGCGGTCACCCACGCCTCGTCGAGGCCGGTGCCCTCCAGGGAGCGGGGATCGCTCACCACGGGACCACCACCGGCGTCCCCACCGGACGGCGGGTCAGGTGCAGCTCGCCGAGGCTGTCCAGCCGGACGTCGAGGTGCACCCGCCAGGCGTCGGAGGTCTCGGGGTGGTCCTCGCGCCAGTGGCAGCCGCGGGTCTCCTCGCGGGCGGCGGCGGCGACGGTGACCGCGCCGGCCACGGTGAGCAGGTCGGTGGCCTCCCAGCTCGCCACGCCGGGGGTGGCGCCGGGCCCCTCCCCGAGCGCGTGCGCGAGGCCGGCCAGGGTCGCGGTGGCCTCGGCCAGGCCGGGGCCGGTGCGCAGCGCCGCGACGCAGCCGGACATCGTGTCGGTGACTCGCCGGCGGCCGGCCGGGTCGAGCAGGCCCGACAGCGAGGGCGCCTCGGCCAGCGGCGCGGCGGGCAGCGGCAGCGAGCGGGCCAGCTCGGCGCCGATGCGGGCGGCGAAGACCAGGCCCTCCAGCAGCGAGTTGGACGCCAGCCGGTTCGCGCCGTGCACCCCGGTGCTGGCGACCTCGCCGCAGGCGTAGAGCCCGGGGACCGTCGTGCGCCCGGCGAGGTCGGTCACGAGGCCGCCGGAGGCGTAGTGCGCGGCCGGCGTCACGGGCACCAGCTCGGTCACCGGGTCGATGCCGGCCTCGCGGCAGCGGGCCACGATCGTCGGGAACCGCTCGGGCAGGCCGGGGATGGACCGGGCGTCGAGCCAGACGTGCCGGACGCCGTCGCGCAGCTGCACGCGGGTGATCGCCTTGGCGACGACGTCGCGGGGCGCCAGCTCGGCCAGCGGGTGGACGCCGACCATGAACCGCTCCCCCGCGCCGTCGCGCAGGACGGCGCCCTCGCCGCGCAGCGCCTCGCTGACCAGGGGCTGCTGGCCGCGCGAGTCCGGGCCGAGGTAGAGGGCGGTCGGGTGGAACTGGACGAACTCGAGGTCGGTCGCGACCGCGCCGGCGCGCAGGCCCAGCGCCACGCCGTCGCCGGTGGAGACCGCCGGGTTCGTGGTGGCGGCGTAGACCTGCCCCATCCCGCCGGTGGCGAGCACGACGGCCCGGGCGCGGACGGCGCCGACGCCGTCGGCGGTGCCCTCGCCGAGCACGTGCAGGGTGACGCCGGCGGCGCGGCCCTGTCCGTCGCGCAGCAGGTCGAGCACCATCGCGTGCTCGACCAGCGTGACACCCGGGTCGGCGCGCACGGCCTCGTGCAGCGCCCGCTGCACCTCCCAGCCGGTGGCGTCCCCGCCGGCGTGCACGATCCGGTCGGCGGAGTGCCCGCCCTCCCGGGTGAGCAGCAGCCGCCCGACCGGGTCCCGGTCGAACGCGGCGCCCCAGCCGATCAGCTGGGCCAGACGCTGCGGGCCCTCGGTCACCAGCGCGGCGACGGCGTCGGGCTCGCACAGCCCCACGCCGGCCACCTCGGTGTCCGCGGCGTGGGCCCCGGCGCTGTCGGCGGGGTCGAGCACCGCCGCGATCCCGCCCTGGGCCCACCGGGTGGACCCGTCGTCGACGCGCACCTTGGTGACGACGGCGACCGACAGCCCCGCCGCCCGCGCGTGCAGGGCGACGCAGAGCCCGGCGATCCCCGAGCCGACGACGCAGACGTCGGCGGTCAGCTCCCAGCCCGGGTCCGGCGCGGCCAGCCGCAGCGGGAGTCCGGTGACGGTGCCGCTCGCGGCCAGGGTCACCTGACCGGGACGCCGAGGTCGCTGCGCTGCTGGTCGGTCGCGCCGGGGACCGGGGCGGAGGGGTCGCCACCGAGCTCGACGATGCGGTTGGCACCGTCGACGTGCACGACCTTCGGGATGTAGCTCTTGGCCTCGGTCTCGTCCATGACGCCGTAGCTGATCAGGATGACCATGTCGCCCGGGTGCACGAGGTGGGCGGCCGCGCCGTTGATCCCGATGACGCCGGTGCCCCGCTCACCGGGGATGACGTAGGTCTCCAGGCGGGCGCCGTTGGTGATGTCGACGATCGCGACCTGCTCGCCGGGGATCAGGTCGGCCGCGTCGAGGAGGTCCTCGTCGACCGTGACGGAGCCGACGTAGTGCAGGTCGGCCTGGGTCACGGTCGCCCGGTGGATCTTGGACTTGAGCATCGTGCGCATCATCGGGTGCCTCCGAGGGTGACCGGGACGTTGTCGAGGAGTCGGGTGCTGCCGGCGCGGGCGGCGAGCAGCAGGCGGGCCGGGCCGGGCGACGGCGCCGGGCGGAGGTCGGGGTCGGTGAGCTCGAGGTAGTCGGGCTCGAGCTCCGGCGCGGTGGCGAGCACCTCTCGGGCGGCGGCGAGGACCGCCGGTGCGCCGGAGGGGCCGGCGGCCGCTCCCGCACGCAACGCCCTGTTCAACGTCGCCGCGGTGGCCCGCTGTTCCGGTGAGAGGTAGCGGTTGCGCGAGGAGAGTGCCAGCCCGTCGTCCTCGCGGACGGTCGGCACGCCGGTCACCGTGACCGGCAGCGCCAGCTCCCGGGCCATCGCCCGGATGAGCACCAGCTGCTGGTAGTCCTTCTCGCCGAAGACGGCCACGTCGGGCCGCACCAGGCCGAGGAGCTTCGCGACGACGGTGAGGACGCCGGCGAAGTGGCCGGGCCGCACCGCACCCTCCAGCACCGACCCGAGCGGGCCGGGCTCGACGGTGATGCCGAGCGCACCGGGCGGGTACACCTCCTCGACCTGCGGGTGGAAGACGACGTCGGCGCCCTCCTGGGCGAGGGCGAGCAGGTCGTCGTCCCAGGTGCGGGGGTAGCGGTCGAAGTCCTCGCCGGGGCCGAACTGCGTCGGGTTGACGAAGACCGAGACGACGACGCTGTCCGCGGCGTCCTTCGCGGCCCGGACCAGCGTGCGGTGCCCCTCGTGCAGGGCGCCCATGGTCGGCACGAGCGCCACCCGGCCGGGGAGCCGGGAACGCAGCGCGGCGAGGTCCGCGGCCGACTCGGCGACCTCGGGCGGGGGGTGGACGGTCACCGGGAGTCCGCCGGTAGAAGGACCACGGTCACCCCTCCGCTCGCTCGCTCGCGAGGGAACCCGGACCGTGGCCACGGGCGGCGTCGAGCAGCTCGAGCAGCGGCGCACCCTCGTGCCGCTTCAGGCGGCCGGCGGCCAGGGCGCGCTCGGTGGTCCGGGTCGCCATCGCGACGTAGGCGTCCACCGACCGCGGCGCCCGCTCGGTCAGCGTCTCCAGGTGGTCGCGCACCGTGCCGACGTCACCCCGGCTGACCGGGCCGGTCAGGCCGCGGTCGCCGCGGCGCAGGCCGTTGTCGAGCGCGGCCGTGAGCAGCGGGGCCAGCACCCGGCCGGGGTCGCCGACCCCGGCGGCGCGCAGCAGGTCCGCGGCCTCGGCGACGAGGGTGACCAGGTGGTTGGCGCCGGTGACCAGCGCCGCGTGGTAGAGCCGCCGGTCGGCCTCGGCGACGAAGAAGGGCTCTCCGCCCATCTCCAGCACCAGGGTCTCGGCGACCGCGCGGTACTCCGGCGCGCTGGTGACCCCGAACGGGGCGCCGGTGAGGCGGTCGGCGTCCTCGGGGGCGCCGGTGAACGTCATGGCGGGGTGCAGCGCGAGCGGCAGGACGCCGATCCGCGCGGCCGGCTCCAGCACTGCGAGGCCGTGCGCCCCGGAGGTGTGGAACGTCAGCTGGCCGGCACGCCAGACCCCGGTCTCGGCGAGCCCGGCGACCAGCCCGGCCAGGGTGTCGTCGGGGACGGCCAGGACGACGAGGTCCGCGGCCGCGACGACCTCGTCGGTCGGCAGCAGCGGCACGCCGGGCAGCAGCCGGGCGGCGCGCTCGGCGGAGGCGGCGGAGAGGCCGGCGGCGGCGACGACGTCGTGACCGGCGGCGGCGAGGGCGGCACCCAGGACGGCGCCGACGCGGCCGGCGCCGACGATGCCCACGCGGAGGCGGGCGGGTGCTGCAGCGGCCGCGGTCAGTCCGGCGGCGCGGGGGGTCCTGCGGGCAGCAGGCATGGAGTGCTCCTCGTTCCAGTCCCTGACGGGTACCGGACGTCGGTCGGTCTCCCCCGTTGGAGACCGGCGGGGTGGTGCGGGTGCTGCGGCGTTGCGGTGGCGGTGCGGTGGCGGTGCGGTGGTGCCGGCGGCACACCCCGCTGCGACCAGCTGTGTCACGCGGGTGTCGTGCCGATGGCGAGTGTGTGACCGGCGCACGCGTCGTGCAACGCCACGGGCCTGTGGGGTCGATCACGGACACCGGCCGGGCGCCCGCTGCGCGTCCCCCCTACCGAGACGCCGCACCGACCACGACAGAGGCAGGAGCACATGAGCGAGCTCGACGGTCGCACCGCGCTGGTCACCGGCGCGAGCCGGGGCATCGGCCTGGCGATCGCGCAGAGCCTGGTCCGGCGGGGCGCGCGCGTGGTGGTCACCGCCCGCAAGCCCGAGGCGCTGACCGAGGCGGTGGCCACGCTGGGCGGGCCGGACGTCGCGGTGGGGGTCGCCGGCAACGCGGGCGACGCGGAGCACCGCGCCGAGGCCGTGCGCACCGCCGTCGACACCTTCGGCAGCCTCGACATGCTGGTCGGCAACGTGGGCATCAACCCGGTCTACGGACCCGCGGTCGAGCTGGACCTCGACGCCTTCCGCAAGGTCCTCGACACCAACGTCGTCTCCACCCTCGGCCTGGTGCAGGAGGCGTGGCGGGCGTGGATGTCCGAGCACGGCGGCTCGGTGCTCGTCGTGGCGTCCGTGGCGGGCCTCAAGGCCTCCCCCGGCATCGCCGGCTACGGCGTCAGCAAGGCGGCGCTGATCAACCTCGTCACCCAGCTGGCGGTGGAGCTCGGCCCGAAGGTCCGGGTGAACGCGGTCGCGCCCGCCGTGGTGAAGACCCGCTTCGCCGGCGCCCTGTACGAGGGGCGCGAGGAGGAGGCCGCGAAGGCCTACCCCGTCGGCCGGCTGGGCGAGCCCGAGGACATCGGCGAGGCTGCGGCGTACCTGCTCGGCGACGGTGCGGGCTGGGTCACCGGGCAGACGCTCGTGCTCGACGGCGGCTCGCTCTCCCGCGGCCCAGCCTGACCGCTGAACCGCCTCGACGAGATCTGCACACTCGTCACCGTCAGCCGCTGATGCCGGCGACTGTGCAGATCTCGTCGCCGGGGTGAGGTCCTGCCTCAGTGGCGGCCGAGGACCCTCGACAGGACGTCGTCGTCCTCGTCGTCGTCCCGGTAGCGGTGCCGCCGACGGCCGGAGGTCGCGCCGGTCGTCCCGTTCTCGGCCAGGATCTGCGCCAGCCGGGCCTCCCCCGGCGTGGGCACGCCGGGCGCCTGCACCGTCAGCGGCTCGACCGGCCGAGGCTCGACCGGCAGGGGCTCCGCGGGCGGCGGCGCGGGCGGGCGCGGCCAGGCGTCGAGCTCCGACACCCGGTCGACCATCGACCGCGGCCGCTCCGTCGTCAGCTGCTCGGCGGTGGCCGCGTCGTCGGTACGCCGCCGGCGGCGGGGCGACTCGGCCGGCGCGGGAGCCCGGTACGGGTCGCTGAGCCGGGCGACCGGCTCCTCGGTGGCGGTCCGCTGCTGCGCCCGGACGCCCTGCAGCGCCTCGTACACGCGGGTCAGCGGCACCTCGGGCGCGGGATCCGGCCGATGCACCTCCGGCATGGGCTCCGGCCGGCGCACCTCCGGCATGGGCTCCGGCCGGCGCGCCTCGGGCGCCGGCGCGGGGCTGTCGAGGCGGACGGCGGGCCATCCGCCCGTGAGCTCCCGGGGGGCCTCGTCGGACCAGCTGACCGCTTCGATCGACCGGGTGCTCGGACCCTCCACGGTGCCGGCGGTGCCGACCGGGCCGCGGGAGGACTGGGTCCGCATGACGACCCGCTCGAGGAACATCTCGCTGGACAGCTGCTCGGTCAGCTCGGTGCGCAGCCGGCCGAGCTCGGCACGCAGCTCACCGAGCTGACCGAGCTCCGTCCGCAGGTCCCCGAGCCGGGCCACCTCCTCGCGCAGGCCGCCGGGGCCGCCGACGTCCTGGCGCAGTCCGCCGAGCGCCGCGACGTCCTGCCGCAGGGCACCCAGCGCCGCCACCTCGTGCCGCAGCCCGCCCAGTGCCGCGACGTCCGCGCGGAGCGCGCCCAGCGCGGCCACGTCCTGCCGCAGCGCACCCAGCGCGGCCACGTCCTGCCGCAGGGCACCGAGTGCCGCGACGTCGGAGCGCAGGCCGCTGAGGCCCGCGACGTCCCGGCGCAGTGCCGCGAGCTCGGCGCGCATCCCGTCGTCCGCCTCGCGGCGGAGCCGGTTCTCGGTCTGCGCCTCCGCCTCGCGCCGGCCGGTGGCGTCGCGCGCCAGCTCCAGCTCGCGGGCGACCCCGCGCAGGTCTGCAGCGCCGTCGGGGCGGTCGGCACCCGTACGACGTCGGCCTGCCGCGAGGAGGGCGAGCACGAACGCCCACGCGCCGCCGATGACGGCCAGCCGCAGCACCTGCGGGTCGTCGGTCAGGAAGCCGACGACCGTGGCCGCGACGGCCAGCACCGCACCGACCACCTGGCCGGCGGTGCTCCAGCGGACGGGCAGAGCACCGGCGGAGGAGGGAGCGGTGCCGTCCCGCTCGTCCGGCTCCGCACGCATGGTCTCCAGAGTAACGGCGTGCGGGCCTCTCCTCACGCTCCGAACGCGCGCGCGGCGGAGACGTCACGGGCCCCGGCGGAGAGACCGCCGGGGCCCGTGCCGTCCCGCCGCTGCGGGTCCTGCTGCTACTGGGCGAGCGAGCCGTCGGAGCTGAACACGAGGCCCACCGACACCTCGCCGGCGCGGATCGCGTTCTTGGTCAGCGAGCCGCCCGCGTCCAGCGGCACGAACTCGGCGAACTGCAGACCGTAGGTCTCCTCCAGGCCGATCTGGCAGAAGGGACGGGTCGGGCACTCCTCCGGCCCGCCGAGGACGAGAGAGCCGTCGCCGCACACGTCGGCCAGCTCGGACAGGGTGCTGACGTCGTGCTCGTCGGCGAACTCCTGCGTGACGGCGAAGGCGTTCTGGTCCACCGCCTCCGCGGGTTCACCGAAGACGAGCCCCGCCTGGTCGGCGAGCGGCTGCAGGACGTCGGCGGTCTCCTGCGCGTCGTTGGTGGCCACCGGGTCGGCGTCGGGCCCGTTGAACTCCTTGTTCAGGTTCTCGGTGACGGTGGCCAGGTACTCCGGGAAGACCTGGATCTCCGCGCCGGACCGCAGCGCCGGCAGGTAGAGCTCGCGGCTGCCGACGACGCGCACCTCGGTGGAGAAGCCGGCGGACTCCAGCGTCAGCGAGTAGATCGTCGCGAGGATCGAGGACTCGCTGCCCTCGGCCGCCCCGATGGTCACGTTGCCGCTGCCCTGCTCCAGGCCGTCGGTGACGCCGTTGTCGTCCACCCACTCCTGCGCCACCTCCTCCACGGTGCGCCGCTCCAGGTCGACCGCGGCGTTGAGCGAGACGAGCTCGTCGGTCGTCAGAGCCGCCGACACCGCGTCCAGCGCCGGGAGCAGCGCCGGCTGGGCCGAGGCGGTCGCCGCGTTGACCGCGGGGACGATGTTGTCGGCCAGCTGCAGCTGCTGGTCGTCCTCCAGGACCACCAGCTGGTCGCCGGCCACCGGCGCGCAGGTGTCCCCGCCGGCCGCGCTCCCGCTCGTCTCGCCGCCCCCGTCTCCGGAGGAGCCCGACTCGCCACAGGCGGTGGTCACCAGGACCGCCGCGATGGCCAAGGGGGTCAGGAGCTGGGTACGCCTGCGCATGGGTCCGCCTTCTGTGTCCCGTGCGACCGGGGCCGCCACGCGTGTCTGGCGGGAGGTGTCCCGCACCGCCATGCAACCCCGCTGCCCCGGGCCGTTCCACCTGCGCGGCCGATGTGTTGTGCCCTTGTTACCGAGTGGTCGCGGTCACAGCGGCACCCCGCTCGCCGTCGGTTCCGGCGTCCCGAGCTCGGCGGATCCGAGCCCCCGGCGTCGCGTGGGCAGCCGTCGCCGCCCCGGCGTCAACGCCCAGGAGAGGACGACGAGGAGCAGCTCGGTGAGCAGCGCGAGCGCCGCGACGAGGAGCGCGCCGGCGATCATCACGCCGTAGTCCCGCTGGCCGAACCCCAGGTTGATCAGGCGGCCCAGCCCGCCGCCGCCGACGAGGGCGGCCAGGGTCGCGGTGGCCACGACCTGCACCGTCGCCGTGCGGACGCCGGTGAGCACCAGCGGCGCGGCCAGCAGGAACTCGACCCGGCGCAGCACCTGCCCGCGGCTCATGCCCATCGCCCGGGCCGCCTCGCGCACGTCGGCGTCCACCCCCCGGAACCCGACGAAGGTGTTGGTGAGGATCGGGGGGACCGCGAAGACGGCCAGCGCGATCGTCGTCGCCCGGTTGCCGAAGCCGACCGGGCTGACGGCGAAGAGGGTGAGCAGGGCGAGCGTGGGCACCGCGCGGCTGACGTTGGAGAGGACGACGACGGCGCCGCCCCCGCGACGCGCCCTCCCCAGCGCCACCCCGACCGGGAGCGCCACGACGAGCGCCACCGCCACCGCGGCCGCCGAGACGGCGACGTGCTCGCCGAGCAGGTCCAGGATCCCGTTGCGGCGGGTCCAGTTCAGCGGGTCGTTGAGGTAGCGGAAGGCCCGCTCGAAGTCGCTCACGCGCGGACCGCCCGCGCCCACGGCGTCAGGAGCCGCTCGACCCCGGCGAGGAGCAGGTCGGCGACGAGGGCCAGGAGCACGCAGCCGACCGCGCCGGTGACGATCTCGGCCCGGTACTCGTTGGCGGCCAGCCCGCCGGTGATGAGCTGCCCCAGCCCACCGTGACCGACCAGGACGCCCACCGTGGTCAGCGCCACCGTGGACACCGTGGCGATCCGGAGCCCGGCCATGAACGCCGGCAGCGCCAGCGGGAGGTCCACGCGCCAGAACAGCTGCACCGGGCCGAGCCCCATCCCGCGGGCGGCCTCGCGCACGTCGGCGGGGACGCCCTGCAGCCCGGTGAGGAAGTTGCGTACGAGGATGACCAGGGAGTACGCCGTCAGGCCGATGAGCACCGTCTTCGCCGACAGCCCCGTCAGCGGGAAGACGAAGGCGAACATCGCCAGGGACGGGATCGTGTAGACGATCGTCGAGACGGCCAGCACCGGACCGGCCAGCAGCCGGCTCCGGCGGGCCAGCAGCGCGAGGGGCAGGGCGATCAGCGCCCCGAGGGCGACCGCGGTGACGGTCAGCCAGACGTGCTCCCGGAGGTGCCCCAGAATGGTGTCCCAGTTGCGGGAGACGTACGACGGGTCGAACCAGGGGTTCGGTGCCTCGTCCACTGCGAGCACCGCGTCCCCCGCCGCGCCCAGCAGGGGGCGCACCGACAGGAGGGCCACCCCGTGGACGCTACTGCCGAGACCGCCCGCCCCGCTGCCCACCTGCAGGTGGGCGCCGGGACGGACGCCCCGGAGATCCGGCTCGAGGGGGTCGGCAAGGTCTACGCCGACGGGACCGTCGGCGTCGCCGAGCTCGACCTGACCCTCGCCGCGGGCGAGCTGTCGGTCCTCGTCGGCCCGTCCGGGTGCGGCAAGACGACGACGATGAAGATGATCAACCGGATCATCGAGCCGAGCACGGGGCGCATCCTGCTCGGCGGGGAGGACGTCACCCGGGTCGACGCCGACCGGCTGCGCCGCCGCATCGGCTACGTCATCCAGAACGTCGGGCTCTTCCCCCACCGCACCGTGCGGGCCAACGTGGCCACGGTCCCGAAGCTGCTCGGCTGGGACCGGCAGCGGACGCGCGCCCGCGTGGACGAGCTGCTGGCCACCGTGGGCCTGGACCCGGCCGTCCACGGCGACCGCTACCCGGCCCAGCTGTCCGGCGGACAGCGCCAGCGCGCCGGGGTCGCCCGGGCACTGGCCGCCGACCCGGGCGTCCTGCTGATGGACGAGCCGTTCTCCGCCGTCGACCCGGTGGTGCGCGAGCGCCTGCAGGACGAGTTCCTCCGCCTCCAGGCGGAGGTCCGCAAGACCATCGTCTTCGTCACCCACGACATCGAGGAGGCCGTGCGGCTCGGCGACCGCATCGCGGTGATGAGCGCCGGCGGGCACGTGGAGCAGTTCGCCCCGCCCGCGGAGCTCCTCGGCCGGCCGGCGAACGACTACGTGGCCGACTTCGTCGGCGCCGACCGGGGCCTCAAGCGCCTGGCCGTGACGGCGATCGACCCCGCCGACCTCATCCGGCCGCCGACCGTGGACCCGGGGACGACGCTGGCCGAGGCCGCCCGCGCCCTCGGGGGCGCCGGTGGAGCGGTGGTGCTGGACGGCGCCGGCCGGCCGTGCGGGTGGCTGCCCGCCGCGCGCGCGACCGGTGCCGGCACGGTGGCCACGGCCATGCAGCGGCTGGACACCCCCGTCCCCGTGTCGTCGACGCTGAAGACCGCGCTGTCGCTGCTGCTGCGCTCCGACGCCGACGCGGTGCCGGTCGTCGACGGCGGCGCCTACGTCGGCGTGCTCACGGCGGGAACGGTGCACACGACGCTGCGCCGGTCGATCGAGCGGGGCTGATCAGGCCCGCACGCGGCCGGCGGGACCGGAGTCGTCCTCGGACGGCGGTACGCGGCAGACGTGCTCGAGCCACAGCGCGGCCGCGGTGAGGGCGGCCGAGGCCACGACGCCGACGACGCCGGTCAGTGCGTCGTTCCCCGCGGCGTCCAGCCGGTCCAGCGACGGCACCACGTACAGCAGCACCCCGGCCCACACCCCGACGAAGACGGCGCCGACGTAGGCACTGGCCTGCGCGAGGACCGCAGCCCTGGCGACGAGCATCGGCTCCACCGGCCGCACCAGCCCGGGGCGGCTCGGCACCGAGGCCGCGGCGGCCCCGGGCCGCCGGTCACGGGCGCCGCGGCGCGCCTCGCGGACGGCGTCGAGACGGGCACCCAGCGTCCGCGCGGCGAGCGCCTCGGCGACGGCGAGGAGCGCCAGCGGCACCGGCAGCCACCAGCGCAGCGGCGGCAGGTCGCCGTAGGCGGAGCGGACCACCAGCCAGGCGGCCACGGCCAGCCCGAGGGCGACGACGACGAGGTCGCGGCGGCTGACGGGCCTCACGAGCGGGACTCCCACGGCACCACCGCGCCGACCTCCTCCGGCGGGAGGGCGGCGAGCAGGTCGGCCACCGGGCCGTGCCCGGGCAGGACGGCGGCGGGGTCCAGCGACGCCCAGGGCACGAGCACGAAGGCCCGTTCGTGCGCCCGCGGGTGCGGCAGCGTGAGCACCGGGTCGGCGGAGACCACCGCGGCGCCGTCGTCGCCGGTGACGGTCACGACGTCGACGTCCAGGGTGCGCGCCCCCCAGCGGACCTCCCGGGTCCGGCCGGCGGCCTGCTCGAGCTCGTGCGCGCGGGCCAGCCAGCCGGCGGCGTCGCGCGGCCCGTCGACCACCGCGACGGCGTTCAGGTACGGCGGCTGCTCGACCGGGCCCCACGGCGGGGTCTCGAACAGCGCGGAGGCGGCCACGAGCCCGTCGGCGGCCAGGCCGTCGAACGCCTCGGCGAGGGTCGCGGCACGGTCCCCGAGGTTGGCGCCCAGCGACAGCACCGCCCGACTCACGGGAGGTCTCTCCCGGTCTCGCTCCTCGGCCCGCTCCCGGGGCCCGCGGCGAGCTCGCGAGTCGTGGGGAGGAGCGGGTCCTTCGTCCGCCGGATGGCGACCGTGACGTCGTCGAAGGGGACGCCGAGCTCCGCGTCCGGCTTGTGCACGGTGATCTCCACGGCGTCCACGAGCGGGTTGGCCAGGCAGGCGTCGGCCAGTCGCTGGGCGAGGGTCTCGAGGAGGTCGACGGGCTCCCCGACGAGGATCGCGTGCAGCCCCTGGGAGAGCTCGGCGTAGTTCACCGTCTTCTCCAGGTCGTCGCCGGCGGCGGCCGGCGCGGTGTCCAGCTCCAGGACCACGTCCACGGCGAAGGTCTGCCCCCGCTCGCGCTCCCAGTCGTAGACGCCGTGGTGGGCGTGCGCGGTGATGCCGCGGACCGTGATGCGGTCCGGGGTGGAGCGGGGGACGGGCTGCTCAGGCACGGGAACGGATCTCCTGTCGGGCGCGCTGGACGGCGGCCACGGTACGGACGGCGTCGACCGAGGCGGCGGCGTCGTGCACCCGCACGCCCCACGCCCCGGCCTCGGCGGCGAGCACGGTGGTGGCCAGGGTGGCGGCGTCGCGCTGCTCGGCGGGGCGGACCTCGCCGCCAGGTGCGGCCAGCTCGCGGCCGAGGAAGGTCTTGCGGGAGGCGCCGACCAGCACCGGCAGCCCCAGCCCGACGATGCGGTCGAGGCCGGCCAGCACCCGCCAGTTGTGCTCCGCCCGCTTGGCGAAGCCCAGCCCGGGGTCGAGCACCAGCTGGGCCGGGTCCACGCCCGCGGCGACGACGTCCTCCACCCGCGCGGTCAGCTCGGCGCAGACCTCCGTGACGACGTCGCCGTAGCGTGCCGCGGCGTACATCTCGCGGCTGTGGCCGCGCCAGTGCATGAGCACCCACGGCACGCCGGTCTCGGCGACGAGCTCGGCCATGTTCTTGTCGGCCTGGCCGCCGCTCACGTCGTTGACCAGGGCGGCGCCGGCGACGATCGCGGCCTCGGCGACCTCGGCACGGGTGGTGTCGACGCTCACGCGGACGCCGCCGGCCACCAGCTCGCGGACCACGGGCAGCACCCGCCGGCACTCCTCGTCGGCGTCGACCCGGTCGGCGCCGGGCCGGGTCGACTCACCGCCGACGTCGACGTAGTCGGCGCCGGCGGCGTGCATCGCCAGCCCGTGCGCGACGGCGGTCTCGGTGTCGGCGAAGCAGCCGCCGTCGGAGAACGAGTCCGGCGTGACGTTGAGGACGCCCATCACCACGCAGCGCCCCGGCTGCGGCAGGGAGACCGCGCCGCTCACCTCCCCAGCACGAGGCTCATCGCCTCGGCGCGCGTCGCGGCGCTGTCACGGAACATGCCGCGCACCGCGGAGGTCACGGTCGAGGAGCCCGGCTTGCGGATCCCGCGCATGCCCATGCAGAGGTGCTCGGCCTCGACGATGACGATGACGCCGCGGGGCTTGAGGACCTCGTGCAGCGCGTCGGCGATCTGCCGGGTCATCCGCTCCTGGACCTGCGGCCGGCGGGCGTACATGTCGACCAGCCGGGCCAGCTTGGACAGCCCGGTGACCCGGCCGTCCTCGCCCGGGATGTACCCGACGTGCGCGACCCCGTGGAAGGGCACCAGGTGGTGCTCGCAGGTCGAGTACATCGGGATGTCCTTCACGAGGACCATCTCGTCGTGGTCCTCGTCGAAGACGGTGGCCAGCACCTCGTACGGGTCCTGCCAGAGCCCGGCGAACGTCTCGGCGTAGGCCCGCGCGACCCGGCCCGGGGTGTTCTGCAGGCCGGGCCGGTCGGGGTCCTCCCCCACGGCGATGAGCAGCTCGCGGACGGCGGCCTCGGCCCGCGCGTGGTCGATCCTCCCCTCGACGGGGCGTACCTCGTCCTCGGGCTCCTCGGGGATCTCGCTCACGGGCACTCCTCGCTGGGCGTCGACGGCTACGACCGGGTGAACCGCCTGGTCACCGTTGCACGTGCGCGCCGACGTCGCCCACCGGGTTGGGCTTGTCGAGCACGTGCCCGTTGCCGTTGCCCTTGGTGAGCTGCGCCCGCTCGGACGGCGTCAGCACCGGCGGCTGGTCGGACGGCGTCCGCTTGCCGAAGCCGTTGTAGGGCGCCAGCGAGGGGCGCTTCGTGACCGGCGCGCAGATCCGCGCCATGTCCTCCTTGGAGAGCGTCTCCTTCTCGATCAGCTCCAGCACGAGCTGGTCGAGCACGGCGCGGTGCTCCACGAGGATCTCCCACGCCTCGTCGTGCGCCGCCTCGATCAGCGCGCGCACCTCGGCGTCGATGTCGGCGGCGACGGCCTCGGAGTAGTCCGGCCGCGAGCCCATGTCGCGGCCGAGGAACGGCTCGGAGTCGGTGCTGCCGTACTTGACGGCGCCGAGCTTGGCGCTCATGCCGTACTGGGTGACCATCGCGCGAGCCATCGCCGTGGCCTTCTCGATGTCGTTGCCGGCGCCGGTCGTCGGCTCGTGGTAGACGAGCTCCTCCGCCGCGCGACCGCCGAGGGCGTAGGCGAGGGTGTCGATCATCTCGGACCGGGTCTGCGTGTACTTGTCCTCGGTCGGCAGCACGAGCGTGTGCCCCAGGGAGCGCCCGCGCGGCAGGATGGTCACCTTGTGCACCGGGTCCAGGTTGGGCAGCGCGTGCGCCACGAGGGCGTGCCCGCCCTCGTGGTAGGCGGTGACCTTCTTCTCCTTGTCGCTCATCGCCCGGGTCTTGCGCTCCGGGCCGGCGAGGACGCGGTCGATGGCCTCCTCGAGGGCCGCGTCGTCGATGACGGTGCCGCCGTGGCGCGCGGTGAGCAGCGCACCCTCGTTGAGGACGTTGGCGAGGTCCGCGCCGGTGAAGCCGGGCGTCCGGCGGGCCAGCGTCTCCAGGTCGACGTCCGGGGCGAGCGGCTTGCCCTTGGCGTGGACGGCGAGGATCGCCTTGCGACCCATCAGGTCGGGGCGGTCGACGGCGATCTGACGGTCGAAGCGGCCCGGGCGCAGCAGCGCCGGGTCGAGGATGTCCGGCCGGTTGGTGGCGGCGATCATGATGACGCCACCCTTGACGTCGAAGCCGTCCATCTCGACGAGCATCTGGTTGAGCGTCTGCTCGCGCTCGTCGTGCCCGCCGCCCATGCCGGCACCGCGGTGCCGGCCGACGGCGTCGATCTCGTCGACGAAGATGATCGCCGGGGCGTTCTGCTTGGCCTGCTCGAACAGGTCACGGACCCGGCTGGCACCGACGCCGACGAACATCTCGACGAAGTCCGAGCCGGAGATCGTGAAGAACGGGACGCCGGCCTCGCCGGCCACCGCGCGGGCCAGCAGCGTCTTGCCGGTGCCGGGCGGGCCGAACAGCAGCACGCCCTTGGGGATCTTGGCGCCGACGGCCTGGAACTTCACCGGGTTGGCGAGGAAGTCCTTGATCTCGTGGAGCTCCTCGATCGCCTCGTCGGCGCCGGCGACGTCGGCGAACGTCGTCTTCGGGGTGTCCTTGGTGATCTGCTTGGCCTTGGACTTGCCGAAGGCCATGACGCCCCGGCCGCCGCCCTGCATGGAGTTGAACAACCAGAACAGCAGGAGCAGGAGGATGACGAACGGCAGGAAGCTGATGAGGACGCTGACGAAGAGGTTCTCCTGCGTCACGTTGGTGTCGAACTCGACACCCTCCCCGTCGCCCCCGCCGTCCTGGCCGGAGACGATGTCGAAGACGTCGTCGGACGCGCCCACCGGGTAGGAGGCCGTGATCCGGTCACTGCCCTCGACCGGGTTCGTCAGCTCGAGGTCGAGCGTCTGCTCCTTGTCGTTGATCGTGACCTTCTCGGCGTTGCCGTCCTCGATCTGCTGGAGGGCCGTGGCCGTGGAGACGTCCTGGTACTCGTCGCCGCCGCGGAACAGGGTGGAGAACCCCACCGCCAGCAGGACGACGAGGACGACCCAGAACCACACGGAGCGGAAGATCTTCTTACGTTCCATACACCGATGCCGGGGGGCCCGGACGGGCCTGACCCGTCGACCCTCCTGATCGTCCGGGGGACGCGACCTGCGCAGCGGGTGGGCCACCCGCGCGCGACGGTGCGGCGTCGTTGCGATCGACGGTACACCGGGCACCCTGCGAGAACCCTGTACGCGAGCCCCGGATCCCCCAGGAGGGTCCCCCGCCAGGAGTACGCCCGGAGCCGCGGGGCGCGGGTCCGGCTCGGCCCGGATGCGGCCCGGAGGCCGGCCGATCAGCTCGAGTAGACCTCGGGCTTGAGCGTCGCGATGTAGGGCAGGTCGCGGTAGCGCTCGGCGTAGTCGAGGCCGTAGCCGATGACGAACTCGTTGGGGATGTCGAAGCCGATGTACTTCACCGGCACCTCGACCTTCACCGCGTCGGGCTTGCGCAGCAGGGCGCAGACCTCCAGGGAGGCCGGCCCGCGGCCGCCGAGGTTCTTGAGCAGCCAGGAGAGGGTCAGGCCGGAGTCGATGATGTCCTCGAGCACGAGGACGTGCTTGTCGCTGATGTCCCGGTCGAGGTCCTTGAGGATCCGCACGACGCCGGAGGAGCTCGTGGCGCTGCCGTAGGAGGAGACGGCCATGAACTCCATCTGGGTGGGCAGCTGCAGCGCCCGGGCGAAGTCGCTCATGAAGAGGACCGCCCCCTTGAGGACGCCGACCAGCAGCACCTCCTTGCCCGCGTAGTCGCGGGCGACGGCGGTGGCCAGCTCGCGGATCTTGTCCTGGATCTGGGCCTCGGTGAGCAGCACGTGGTCGATGTCCGGCCCGTACCCGTGGTCGGGACCGAGTCCCCCGGAGGTGCTGGCGGGGTCCGTCACGGGAGTGGCTCCTCGAGGGGTGGGGGTCCGGCGTGGGCGCCGCGCCTGGCCGGCGGCAGCACCAGCAGCCTGCCAGACGTCCGTACCACCCCTGCTCCGCCGGGTAGGTCGACCCGGCCCTGTCCGCGCCAGCGGGTGACCAGCGTCTCCACCGCCCGCAGGTGCACCGCCTGGAGGTCGGGGACCCCCGCAGCGCGCAGCCAGCCACGCAGCACCCGCCGGCGCACGGCCGCGGGCAGCGGGGCCAGCGGCCGGGCCGGCAGCCCGCCGTCGCCGGCCTCGGCGGCCAGCCGGGCGAGCTCGGTGGCGGCCAGCCCGTCGAGGGCGTCGAGGTCCTCCCGCAGGAGGGCGGCGGTGCGCGCCAGGGCGGGGGCGACCCCACCACCGAGCACCTCCTCCAGCAGCGGCAGCACCTCGGTGCGCAGCCGGACGCGCGTGTACGCGGGGTCGGCGTTCCAGGGGTCGTCCCACACGGGCAGCCCCTGGTCCGCGCAGGCCTGCCGGGTGGTCTCCCGCCGCACGTCCAGCAGCGGCCGCCACCACCGCACGCCGTCGTCCTCGCGTTCGGCGACCATGCCGGCCACCGAGCGCGGCCCGGAGCCACGGCCCAGGCCGAGCAGCACCGTCTCGGCCTGGTCGTCGAGCGTGTGACCCAGCGCGACGCGCGCGCCCCCGTGGCCGGCGGCCGCGCCGGCCAGCGCGGCGTACCGGGCGGCCCGGGCCGCGCCCTCCGGCCCGCCGGCGCCGGACACGCGCACCGGGAGGACCAGCACCGGGTCGAGACCGAGCTCTGCGAGCAGCGCCGCCGTCCGCTCGGCCCGCTCCGCCGAACCGGGCTGGAGGCCGTGGTCGACGGTCGCGGCCCCGACCCGGACGCCGGCGTCCCGGGCCTCGAAGGCGAGGGCCGCGGCCAGCGCCAGGGAGTCCGCTCCCCCGCTGCAGGCGACGAGCACCGGCCGGGTCGAGGAGCGCAGGCCGGGCCGGACGGCGGCACGCAGGAGCGCGACGGCGACCGGCGGCCCGGACACGGAGGTCAGGCGGGGATGGCGGGGCGGCCGATGACGCGGTCGACCCAGCGCGCGGGGTCGGTCAGCTCCTCGACCAGCGGCAGCGCCTCCGGCCCCGACCACACGCGGTTGAAGCCCTCCATGCCGACCAGGTCGACGACCCCGCCGACGAAGACCCGCCCGTCGGCGTACTGCTTCATCTTCTGCTCCAGGCCCAGCAGCCGGCGCAGCACGCGGTCGACGGGGCCGCGGCCCTTGCGCCGCTGCGCGAACCGCTTGCGCAGGGTGCGCACCGACGGGACGACGTCCGGGCCGACCCCGTCCATCACGTACTCGGCGTGCCCCTCGACGAGGCTCATCACCGCGGTGACCCGGTCGAGGACGGCCCGCTGCGCAGGGTCGCCGACCAGCGCCATGAGGCCCTGCGGCTCGTCGTCGTCCCCGTCGCCGCCCCGGACGGCGTCGCCGAGGCTGCGGACGACGTCGCGCAGGCGGTCCCGGAGCACGTCGGCGTCCAGGTCGGTCGCCTCGACGAACTCGGCGATCAGCGACTCGAGGTGGCCCTGCAGCCACGGGACGCCGGTGAACTGCAGCTGGTGGGTGACCTCGTGCAGGCAGACCCACAGCCGGAAGTCGCTCGGGTCGACCCCGAGGCGGCGCTCGGCGTCGACGATGTTGGGGGCCACCAGGAGGAGCCGCCCGCCGGTGCCGAAGATCTCGTACTGGCCGAGGACCCGGGAGGAGAGGAAGGACAGCACCGCGCCGGCCTGGACGCCGGTGGCGCGGGAGCCGATCGCGGTCGCGATCGGGCCCGGCCGGGTGCCCTGCTTCTCGGCGAGGGCGTCGACCAGGGGGTTCAGCAGCGCCGCCATGCCGGCGGTGTTGGCGTCGACCCAGCCGGGCCGGTCGACGACGGCGACCTCGGGGATCGGGCCGCCGGGCGCCGGGCGCAGGCCGGTGAGGCCCTCGACGTGCGCGATCGCGGTCGCCGCGGCCTCGTGCAACTCGCTGACGACGGCGGCGGCCTCCGCCCGCGTCGTCTGCGGACCCGCGCTGACCAGCCGGCGGGCGGTGCGTCCGGCGAGGTCCCAGTCGACCATCGAGGAGGCGCTGCTCATCGCCTCACCGTACGCGCGGGCCGGTCCGGGCGGCCGCTCGACGGCCTCAGGAGCAGCCGCAGGCGGCCAGTGCGGCGGCGGCCTCGTCGAGCGCCGCCTCGGCCGGTCCCTCGCCCGCCGTGACGCCGTCGGCCATGAACGCGAAGGCCAGGAGCCGACCGTCGGCGGTGAGCACGGTGCCGGCCAGCGTGTGCACGCCCAGCAGCGTGCCGGTCTTGCCGCGCACCGTTCCCGGAGCGGTGACCGGGTCGTCGTCCCCCCGGTCGGCGAGGGTGCCGTCGTACCCGGCGACGGCGAGGCCCGAGACGATCGCCGACAGCTCCACCTGCGAGCCGTCGGCGGCGGCGGTGAGCACGCGGGTGAGGAGCGCCGCGGGCACCCGGTCGGCGGCGGACAGGCCGCTGCCGTCGGCCACGGTGCCCCCGCCGAGGTCGAAGCCCGCGTCGGCCAGGGCGGCGGGGACGGCCTCGGCGACGCCGTCGAAGGTGGCCGGCAGGTCGCGGGCGATCGCCACGTGCCGGGCCAGGGCCTCGGCGAGCAGGTTGTCGGACTGGGCCAGCATCTGCTCGACCTGCCGGGCGACCGGGGCCGAGCGGACGGTGCCCAGGACCGGGGTGCCCTCGGGCGCGTCGCCGAGGCGGACGGCCGCGGACGGCGCGCCGAGGGCAGCGGCCAGGGCGCGGCCGGCGTCGGTACCGGGGGCGCCGCTGCGCTGGGTGGTGCCCGGTGCGATCCGGGCGCCGTCGACGGCGGTGGCGGTCACCGGGGCGGCGTAGCTGGAGGGGGCGTCGCCGGGGCCCCAGCCGGGTGCGGTCAGCGGGCCCTGGAAGAGCCCGTTGTCGACCAGGACGGTGGTGACCGGCGCCCCGGCGAGCGCCGTCCGCACCTGGTCGGCGAGGTCGGCGACGGTGGGGGCCCCCGGATAGGTCTGCGACGGCGTCGTGGTGGAGAGGGTGACGTCGCCGCCCCCGACGAGGACCACCTCGCCCGGGGCCGCTCCGGCGACGACCGTCGTCGCGAGCGTGTCGTCGGGGTCGAGGGTGGTCAGGGCCGCCACCGCGGTCAGCAGCTTGGCGGTCGAGGCGGGGACGGCGGCGCGGTCGCCGCCCCGGTCGAGCAGGACGTCGCCGGTCGCGACGTCGACGACCTGCGCGGTGGGCGCGGCGCCGAGCGCGGGCGCGGACAGCAGCGGCGCCAGGACCGCCTCCAGCGCGGCGGGGTCCGGGGCGGGTGCGTCGTCGGCCAGCGAGACGAGCACGGGGGCCGGGTCGCCGATCTCGGGCAGCTGCGCGCCGGCGACCGGGCTGCCGGCCGGATCGTCCGTGCCGGCGTCGTCGCCCCCGAGCGCGCGGACCACCAGGACGGCCACCAGCGCGACCACGGCGAGGAGCACGAGGCCGGCCAGGACCAGCCGGCGGCGGAGGCGCCCGTACTTCGCTGTCACGGCCTTCGGCGGAACGGTCGGAGACCCGCTCGACGCGATGCTGTCCACCCCCTGAGAGCACCTCCGGCGCAACAGCCGTGGCGGCGTGGGCCACACTACGACCCGTGCAGTTCGACGTGACGGTAGAGATCCCCAAGGGCCAGCGGAACAAGTACGAGCTGGACCACGCCACCGGCCGCATCCGCTTGGACCGGATGCTCTTCACCTCCACCCGCTATCCAGCGGACTACGGATACATCGAGAACACCCTCGGCCAGGACGGCGACCCGCTCGACGCCCTGGTGCTGCTCGAGGAGCCGACGTTCCCCGGGTGCCTGATCACCTGCCGGGCCATCGGCATGTTCCGCATGACCGACGAGGCGGGCGGGGACGACAAGGTCCTCACCGTCCCGGCGACCGACCCGCGGATGTCGCACCTCAAGGACATCACCGACGTGTCGGAGTTCGACCGGCTGGAGATCCAGCACTTCTTCGAGACCTACAAGGACCTCGAGCCGGGCAAGTCGGTCGAGGGCGCCAACTGGGTCGGGCGCGCCGAGGCGGAGGCCGAGATCGAGGCCTCCATCAAGCGGGCCCTCGAGGCCGAGCCCCACCACTGAACGACGACCACCCCTCCCCCACGCCACGCGAGCTCGGCACGGGACCCGGAACGGTCGCCACGACGGGCCCTCCTCCGAGCGGCGGCCGAGCGCACGACGGACAGCCGACGGCGGTGCACCTGCGGGTGCACCGCCGTCGCTGCGTCCCGGGGCCGTCGCCGGCCACGGGTGTCGTCAGCAGTTGGCTCGACCCCACTCGTCGACCGCGGTGCCCGCGTCGACCAGCTCGGGCTGGAGCTCGAGGAGCTCGGTGGCGAGGTCCTGGTTGCCACCGGGGGCGCTGGGGTCGAGCTGCCGGAACAGGTCACGCAGGTCCCGCCACGCCGTGACGAGGCGCTCCCACTCGTCGGCGACGTCGTCGGGGGGCTGCACCTCCTCCATGCGGTCCACGGCGTCCTCGATGAGGGCCGAGGCCGCCGCGGGGTCGGTCTGCACGTCCTCGACCTGCGCGGTGATGTCCTGCAGCAGGGCGGGGACGTCGTCGCAGAACGTCTCCTGCCGCTCCTCGTCGGAGGGCCCGCTGGTGCTCGCGGCCGGCGAGGCGCTCCCCGTGACCTCCGAGGTGCAGCCGCTGAGCAGGGCAGCGGCGATCGTCCCCAGCGCCAGCGTCGTCGCACGTCGTCCCACGGCGGAACCGTAACGGGCGCCTCCGGTGCCTCGCCGCGGGTCGTCGGCCGACCGCGACCGGCCGCGCGCCGGCACCCCCGCGCCGGACACGACGGACGCCGCCCCGGCGCCGACCCCGGAGGGCCGACGCCGGCGCGGCGTCCGTGTTCCTCCCTGCCCCTGGCGTGCGGGGCGGGGAGGTCTCGCTCAGGCGCCCTGGGCGGTCTTCTGGCGCAGGTCGTACATCTTCCGCCACTCGTGCTTGGAGCGGATGGTGGTGTCGACCTCGGGGCTGAGCGCGCGCAGGGCGCCGACCGTGGCGTCCTCCTTCGCGATGTGCTTGAACGGGTCGAGGCCGAAGAACCGGGTGGTGTTCTGCCACAGGATCTTGTGGGCCTCGTCGTCGGCGACGCCGGCACCGGCCATCTCGGCGTTGACGAACTCCGGCGCGTTGGGCCAGATCGCGTCCGAGTGCGGGTAGTCGCACTCCCACGCGATGATGTCGATGCCGATGTCGTTGCGGACCTTCAGCGCCGTCGGGTCGGTGACGTAGCAGGCCAGCGAGTGCTCCCGGAAGATGTCGCTGGGGAGCTTGCCGCCGAAGTCGTGACCGAGCCAGCGCTGGTTGGTGTAGTGCCGGTCGCAGCGGTCCAGGTAGAACGGGATCCAGCCGATGCCGGCCTCCGACCAGGCGATCTTCAGGTCGGGGTACTTGGTCATCGCCCCGCCCCACAGCAGGTCCTGGGCGGCGAAGGTGGACACCTGGGTGGCCAGGATGATCATGTTGTCGATCGGTGCCTCGGGCGCCATCCG
Organism: Trujillonella endophytica; assembly: GCF_019799905.1. Taxonomy (GTDB): domain Bacteria; phylum Actinomycetota; class Actinomycetes; order Mycobacteriales; family Geodermatophilaceae; genus Trujillonella; species Trujillonella endophyticus_A. The sequence continues at coordinate 584,360 of NZ_JABGCI010000002.1, forward strand.
GATGGCGCCGAAGCCCTGGCCGATGTGCAGGCACATGACGATCTCGAGCTCGGAGATCGCCTCGAAGAACGGGCCCCAGTACTCGAGGTTGTGGTAGCTGGGCAGGCCCTGCAGGTGCGGCAGCTCGGGCATGGTGACGGCCTTGACGCCCTTGGCGGCCACCCGCCGCACCTCGTCGACGAGGTCCTTCGGCTCCCAGACGGGGAGGATCGCGCAGGGGATCATGCGGCCCGGGTAGGCGGTGCACCACTCGTCGATGTGCCAGTCGTTGTAGGCCTTGAGCATGACCAGGGCGAGGTCCTTGTCCTTCGCCTCCTGGAAGTACCGGGCACTGAAGCCGGCGAAGGACGGGAAGCACATCGAGGCCAGGATCCCGTTGCGGTTCATGTCCTTGATCCGCTCGTGGATGTCATAGGCACCCGGGCGCATCTCGGCGAACGTCGCGGGGTTCAGGCCCCACTCCTCGTTCGGCCAGCCGACGACGGCGTTGAGGCCGACGGTCCCCATGGAGTTGCCCTGGAACCACCACTTCTCGTAGCCGTTCTCGTCCGGGATCGACTTCGGGGCCTCGTCCTTGTACTTCTCGGGGACGTGGTTCTTGAACATGTCGGGGGGCTCGACGACGTGGTCGTCGATACTGATCATGATCATGTCTTCGACGTTCATGCCCGTACCTCTCTCATCTGCGACATCTGGTGATCCGATCCGGGTGCTGTCGTGCAGGGGCGCCTGGTCGGTCACCAGGAGCTGATCTCGGGGATGACCTTGGCGCCGATGACCTCGAGCTGGGCCTCGGAGCCCAGGTCGGGGACCCACCCGTAGACGGTGGTGAAGCCCAGGTCGTGCAGTCGGCGGAGGTCCTTCAGGAGCCCGTCGACACCCTCCGGCCCGTCGACGCCGAAGGTGCTCAGCGCGGTCTTCTCGATCTCGTCGGGGTCGCGGCCGACCTCCTCGCACCGCTCGCGCAGGCGCGCGATCTTCTGCCCCGCCTCCTCGCCACCCCAGACGTTCATCGCGTCGGCGTACTTGGCGACGAGCTTCAGCGTCCGCAGCTCCCCGCCGCCGCCGATGAGGATCCGCGGGCGGGGCTGCGACACCGGCGGGGGGACGTTGAGCGTCTGCCCCAGCTGGTGGCGCTCGGTGACGATCGGGTCGTCCTCGCCGCTCCACATCTGCAGGCAGATGCGGACGGTCTCCTCCAGCTGCTGGTAGCGCCCGTCGTGGGAGTCGTAGGGCAGACCGAGACCGGTGGCCTCCTGCTCGTTCCACCCCTGACCGATGGACAGCCACGTGCGCCCGCCGGAGAGCACGTCGAGCGTGGTGATCATCTTCGCCAGCAGCCCGGGGGCGCGGTACGTGGCAGCGGTGACGAGGGGCTGCAGCTCGATCGTGGAGGTGTGACCGGCCAGGTACGCCAGTGTCGTGTACGCCTCCAGCATCGGCTCGTTCTCCTCGCCGATGAGGCTGATCTGCCACAGGTGGTCGGTGACGCTCAGCCGCGCGAACCCGACGTCCTCCGCCGTCCTGGCGATGCGGGCCAGAGCCGGTCCCATGTCCTTCGGCTCGCCCAGGTGCGAGTAGTCGTTCAGGTGGAGACCGAGTCTCATGCAGCGCTCCTCGGCACCCGGCAGGACTCGCGGATGCTTCGACGTGTTGACATCGGTCACATCTTCGCGCGCCGACGTCTGGATGGCAATCGTACGCCTTGCGATACCGCTGTGTGACGCAGCTCATCCGACGTCGCCCAGGATGTCCGACCGGTCAGCCCGCTGTCCACCAGCGCGGACACGGGCCCGGAGGCGACACGACCCCGTCCGCGTGGACGGGGTCGTGTGGAGTGGGAGCCGCCTGTCGGAATCGAACCGACGACCTTCTCATTACGAGTGAGATGCTCTACCGACTGAGCTAAGGCGGCGGACGTGCGCGACCAGCCTACGACACCGCCGCCGCCGGGACGCGCACCGGTCAGCCCCGCTCGGCGGGCAGTCGCAGGGCCACGGTGAGGGCCTCGATGGCGATCTGCGGTTTCACGTTCTGCTCCAGCGCCGTCCGGCAGGCGAGGACGGCGTCGATCCGCCGCAGGGCGCCCTCGGCACCGAGGCGGGCCGCGAGGTCCTCGGCGTCGGCCCGCCGGTCGGGATGGGCCAGCGGCGGCGCCTGTCCCCCCGCCTCCCGGACCGCCGCGAGCACCAGCGCGTCGCGGTAGAGCGCCGCCAGGTCGACCAGCGCGCGGTCGAGCGAGTCACGTCCCAGACGGGTGGCGCGCGACTTCTGCCGCTTCTCCAGCTCCTTGAGCTGGCCGGCTCCGCGGCTGGCGGCGGCGACCCCCGGCCCCCGGGCGCCCACCCCCAGGCTCGTCTTGACCGCCTCCGTCTCGGCACCGTCCAGCGCGGCACTGGCCTGGTCGGACTCCTCCTTCGCGGCGGCGACGAGGTCGTCGGCGGCGTTGAAGCAGGCGGCCAGCGAGACCAGCGACAGCGGCACGTCGAGCACGGCCTTGCGGGACAGCCGGGCGCCCTCGTCCCGGGCCAGGTGCCGGGCCCGGCCGACGTGCCCGCCCGAGGCCGCGGCGGCCCAGGAGGCCATCGCGGGATCGACGTCGTCCCGGCGGACCAGCACGTCGGCGATCGCCTCGACCGGTGGCGTGCGCAGACCGACCACGCGGCACCGGGACCGGATGGTCACCATGATGTCGTCGGGGTGCAGGCTCGGCGTGCAGAGCATGACGACGGTGCGCGGCGGGGGCTCCTCGAGCATCTTGAGGACGGCGTTGGCCGCGTGCTCGGTCATCCGGTCGGCGTCCTCGACCACGATCACCTGCCAGCGCCCCTGCGACGGCGCACGCCCGGCGACCCGCACCAGCTCGCGGGCCTCCTTGGCACCGATCGACAGCCCGTCGGGGACGATCACCGCGACGTCGGCGTGGGTGCCGGCCAGCACGGTGCGGCAGGCGTGGCAGGTGCCGTCGCCGCCTGCGGGGCACTGCAGGGCGGCGGCGAAGGCGCGCGCGGCGACCGACCGCCCCGATCCCGGCGGACCGGTGAACAGCCAGGCGTGCGTCATCGCGGTCGGGTCCTCGATGGCCCCCCGCAGCACCGCGACCACCTCGTCCTGGCCGACCAGGCCGGCCCAGACCCCCTCGGTCACGGCGTGCCCGCCGGGGCCAGCAGCGCGGCCACGCGGTCGCGGATGTCGTCGGCGAGCTCCGCGGCGGGACGGGTGGCGTCCAGCACGAGGTAGCGGTGCGGCTCGGCGCCGGCCAGCTCGAGGAAGGTCTGCCGGACCCGCTCGTGGAAGTCGAGGGACTCGGCCTCCATGCGGTCGGCGGCCGCCCGGCCGCGGGCGCGGGCCAGCCCCGTCGCCGGTGGGAGGTCGAGCAGCACGGTCAGGTCGGGGACCAGCCCCTCGGTCGCCCACCGGGAGAGCGCGGCGACCTCCTCGCGCGGGATCGCCCGGCCTGCGCCCTGGTAGGCCAGCGAGCTGTCGACGTAGCGGTCGGTGACCACCACCTCCCCGGCGGCCAGGGCCGGGCGCAGGACGGCCTGGGCGTGCTGCGCGCGGTCGGCGGCGTACAGCAGTGCCTCGGCGCGCGGGCTCAGCGCCAGGTCGGCGCGGTCGAGCAGGAGCTGCCGGACCAGGACCCCTGCCGGGGTGTCCCCCGGCTCGAACGTCGCCCGCGCACGGTGGCCCGCGCCGGTGAGCCACTCGGTGAGCGCCCGCACCTGGGTGGACTTGCCCGCTCCCTCCCCGCCCTCGAAGGCGAGGAGGAGACCGGTGCGCTCGGCGGTGGGGATGGTCTGCTCCGGGGGTCGAGCGGGCGGGACGCGCGCCGACGGCAGCCGGTCGCGCGGGCGCCACGCTACCGGCCGGGGACGACGCTCCCGGTGCGCTCGTAGGGTCGGCGCCGTGACCGGACCCGATGCGTGCGCCGCGGCCTGGGACCCGGCGCAGTACCTGCGCTTCGGCGACGAGCGGGCCCGTCCGTTCACCGACCTGATGAGCCGGGTGCCGGCGACGGATCCGCGGGTCGTGGTCGACCTCGGCTGCGGCGAGGGGGCGCTGACCGCGTCGCTGGCCCGGCGCTGGCCGGCCGCGCGGGTCACCGGCGTGGACTCCTCCGCCGAGATGCTCGCCGCCGCGTCGGGACACGCCGTCCCGGGGCGGGTCTCCTTCGTCGCCGGGGACGTGCGGGACTGGCGACCGGACGAGCCCGTCGACGTCCTGGTCACCAACGCCGTCCTGCACTGGGTCCCCGGTCACGAGGAGCTGCTGCGACGCTGGGCCGGGGCCCTGGCGCCCGGCGGCCGGCTGGCGCTCCAGGTGCCGGGCAACTCCGGCGCACCGACGCACCGGCTGCTGGCCGACCTGTGCACCTCCCCGGAGTGGGCGGACCGGCTGGCGGGAGCCGCGCCTCCCGAGGCCCCGGTCCTCTCCCCCGCGGGGTACCTGGGCGTGCTGGAGGAGGCCGGCCTGCGGGCCGAGGCCTGGGAGACGACGTACCTGCACGTGCTGAGCGGGCCGGACCCGGTGCTCGGCTGGGTGCGCAGCACCGTGCTGCGCCCGGTGCTCGCCCACCTCGACGACGCCGCTGCCGGGGAGCTGACCTCCGCCTACGCCGCGGCGCTGCGGGCGGCCTATCCGCAGCGGCCGGACGGGACGACGGTGCTGCCGTTCCGCCGGGTCTTCGCCGTCGGCGCCCGCGAGGGCGGGGGTCCGACCGGCTCGAGGCGGTAGGCGTCGGTGCGGTGGGGCAGCTCGAGCACGGACCGGCCGCGGGTGTCGGGGTGGCGGGCCAGCAGGTCGCGCAGGCCGGACAGGAAGGCCTCCCGCTCCGCGTCGTCCATGGTGGCGACGTAGCTACGGGTCCCGATGCCGCCGACCACCTGCTCGGGGGTGACCCGCTGCACGACCGCCGACCGCGCGTGCACGACCCGCGCCGGGAGGGCCTGCGCGAACGCGTCGACGACGCCTTGGTCGGCCTCGTGCCCGCGGGCCTCGGCGGCGAGCGCCTCCCCCAGCGCGCGGACCCAGGGCACCTCCTCGTCGCGGGTGTTCCACACGAACCCGACGGCGCCGCCCGGGGCGAGCACCCGCCGCAGCTCGACGGCCGCCCGCTCGGGGTGGAACCAGTGCGCCGCCTGGCCGGCGACCACCGCGTCGACTGAGCCGTCGGGCACGGGGATCGCCTCGGCCCCGCCGGTCGCCGTCCGGACCTGCGGCAGGCGGGCCCGCAGCTGCGCCAGCATCTCCGGCGAGGGGTCGACGGCGACCACCTCGTGCCCGGCGGCCAGCAGCACCTCGGTGAGCAGCCCGGTGCCGGCGCCCAGGTCGAGCACCCGCAGCGGGCGGACGCCGAGCAGGAAGGGCACCACGTCGGCCGGGTAGCCCGGCCGGAGCGCGGCGTAGTCGGCCGCGACCGACCCGAACGACGTGCGGCGCGCCTGCCAGGCGACCGGGTCCAGCGAGTCGGTCACGGCCGGCTCAGGCGAGCGGTACCGCGTCCGCGGCCGGGGCTGCCTTCTTCTTCGCCGGCGCCCGCTTGGCCGCCGTCGTCTTCTTGGCGGCCGTCTTCTTCGCGGCCGAGCTCTTCGCGGCCGTCGTCTTCTTCGTGGCCTTCTTCTTCGTGGCCGCCGGGCGGCTGCGCCGGTCGGCGAGGAGCTCGGCGGCGCGCTCGAGGGTGATGCTCTCGACGTCGTCGCCCTTGCGGAGGCTGGCGTTGGTCTCGCCGTCGGTCACGTACGGCCCGAACCGCCCCTCGCGCACGGTGACCGCACCCTCGGTGACCGGGTCGTTGCCCAGCTCCTTGAGCGGCGCCTTGGCCGCGGCGCGGCCGCGCTGCTTGGGCTGGGCGAAGATCGCCAGCGCCTCCTCGAGCGTGACGGTGAACAGCTTGTCCTCGCCCTCGATCGAGCGGGAGTCGCTGCCCTTCTTCAGGTAGGGCCCGTAGCGGCCGTTGAGCGCCTGGATCTCCTCGCCGTCGGGCGCGACGCCGACGGTGCGCGGCAGGCTGAGCAGCTTGAGCGCGTCCTCCAGCGTGACCGTCTCCGGGGCCATCGAGGACAGGAGGCTCCCGGTGCGCGGCGCCTCCTTGCTCCCCTCGGGGACGACGGTGGTGACGTAGGGGCCGTAGCGGCCGGCCTTGACGACGACCGGCAGGCCGGACTCGGGGTCGGTGCCCAGCTCGCGGTCGCTGGAGGGGGCGGCCAGCAGCTCGGCGACCTTCTCCTCGGTGAGCTCGTCGGGGGCGAGGTCCTCGGGGATGCTGACCCGCGCGCCGTCCTCGCCCGCCTGGAGGTAGGGGCCGTAGCGACCCACCCGGACGACCACCGGCTCGCCCGCGGGACCGGTGGCCCGCAGCGGGATGGAGTTGACGCCGCGGGCGTCGATCTCCTCCAGCCGCTGGCCGATGACCTGCTTGAGGCCACCGGAGCGGGCGATCGCACCGGCGTGCCCGCCCTCGCCGCCGAAGTAGAACTCGCTGAGCCAGGTGACCCGCTGCAGGGTGCCGCCGGCGATCTCGTCGAGCTCCTCCTCCAGGGAGGCGGTGAAGTCGTAGTCGACGAGCTGGGCGAAGTGCTGCTCCAGGAGGTTCACCACGGCGAAGGCGACGAAGGAGGGCACCAGTGCGGCGCCCTTCTTCCAGACGTACCCGCGGTCCTGGATGGTCTGCATGATCGACGCGTAGGTCGACGGCCGGCCGATGCCCAGCTCCTCCAGCCGCGCCACCAGGCTCGGCTCGGTGTAGCGGGACGGCGGCGAGGTGGTGTGGCCCTTGGCGTCCAGCTCGCGGGTGTCCAGCTGCTGACCGCGCTCGACGCGGGGCAGCCGGCGCTCGGCGTCGTCGCTGCCGTGGTCGTCGTCGGCGCCGGCGGCGCTGCCCTCGTCGCGGGACTCGACGTAGGCACGCAGGAAGCCGGGGAAGGTGATGGTGCGGCCGCTGGCGGTGAACTCGACGGCCTCGTCGGTGGCGCTGCGGCCGGCCAGGCGGATGCTCACGGTCTGCCCGACGGCGTCGGCCATCTGCGAGGCGACCGTGCGCTGCCAGATCAGCTCGTAGAGCCGGAACTCGTCGCGGGCGAGCTGACCGGCGAGCTGGCCGGGGGTGCGGAAGCTGTCCCCGGCGGGGCGGATGGCCTCGTGCGCCTCCTGCGCGCCCTTGGACTTCTTCGCGTAGCGGCGGGCCTCGGCCGGCACGTAGGCGTCGCCGTAGAGCTCCCGGGCCTGGGTGCGCGCGGCGTTGATGGCCTCGTTCGACAGGTTCGTCGAGTCGGTGCGCATGTACGTGATGTGGCCGTTCTCGTACAGCCGCTGCGCCACCCGCATGACCTGCGCCGAGGACCAGCCCAGCTTGCGGCCGGCCTCCATCTGCAGGGTGGAGGTGGTGAACGGTGCGTACGGCCGACGCCGGTAGGGCTTCTCGTCGACCCTGCTGACGGTGACCTGCCGGCCCTCCAGCCGGGCGGCCAGCCCCCGCGCCCCGGCCTCGTCGAGGTGTACGACCTCGCCGGTGACCCGCCCGGTGGCGGGGTCGAAGTCGCGGCCGGTGGCGACGCGGCTGTCGTCGACGCTCACCAGCTTCGCGCGCAGCGTCGTCGGCTCGCCCTCGTCGGTGCCGGCGGCGCGGCCGGGGACGGCGAACGTGCCCTCCAGCGACCAGTAGTCCGCGGCGTGGAAGCGCATCCGCTCCCGCTCACGCTCGACGACGATGCGGGTGGCCACGGACTGCACCCGGCCGGCCGAGAGCTTGGGGAGCACCTTCTTCCACAGCACGGGGCTGACCTCGTACCCGTAGAGCCGGTCGAGGATGCGGCGGGTCTCCTGGGCGTCGACCAGCGCGGTGTCCAGCTCGCGCGGGTTGGCGACGGCGCGGGCGATCGCCTCGGGGGTGATCTCGTGGAAGACCATCCGGCGGACCGGGACACGGGGCTTGAGGGTGTCGACCAGGTGCCAGGCGATCGCCTCGCCCTCGCGGTCCTCATCGGTGGCGAGGTAGACCTCGCTCGCCTCCTTCACCAGCTGCTTGAGCCGGCTGACCTGCTGCTTGCGGTCGGGACTGACCACGTAGAGCGGCTCGAAGGCGCTGTCGACGTTCACGCCGAGCCGGGCCCAGGACGCTCCCTTGTGCTCGGCCGGGACGTCGGCGGCGTTGCGCGGCAGGTCACGGATGTGCCCGACGCTGGCCTCGACGACGTAGCCGGCGCCCAGGTACCCGGCGATCTTGTTCGCCTTCGTCGGCGACTCCACGATGACCAGCGGTCGACCACCGGCCGCGGCGGTGCGGCGGCGGGAGGGCGTGCGGGTCCCGCCGGCGGTCTCGGCCGCGGCCTCGCTGGCGGTCTCGGTGCCGGTCTTCGCGGTCTTCGTGGGGGGCACGGTGCTCCTGTCGGTGGTGCTCTGGCTGCGGGCGCCGGCGTCACGACGCCGGATCACTCGTCCGCCCTCGGCGACGCCACGGTAGGCCACGACCCCGATACGACACCGGGTGGCGACCGTGCGTGGGCGTGCCGACACCTCCTCCAATGGACGACGCGGGGCGGGTGTTCCCCGTCTCACCCGTCATGGGTGCCGGCCACCACCTCCCCGACCGCGGACAGGGTCGGCCGGTCCTCGTCGTAGTAGTCGCCGTGCGTCATGTCCGCCTCGGTGGGCAGGGACACGGCGTCCAGCGGGGAGTCCGGGTCCCAGGTCTGGACGCCGTGGACCTCCAGGTAGGTGACGACGTCGAGGCCGCCGGAGGCCTCGTAGATCTCGCCGGCCTCCATGCCCGCCTCGTCGTTGTCGATGCCCGGGCTGCCCAGCAGCACGACCGCGTCGGCGGCGAGCTCCCCCTCGGCATCGGCGGCCCGGTCGGTGACCACCGTGCCGTAGCTGTGCGCCACGACCGACACCCTCGCCGGGTCGTGTGCGCGGCCGGCCGCGAGGCCGTCGAGCGCCCGGTCCAGCGCGGGCCCGCCGGTCCGCGCCGCCTCTCCACCGATACCGAGGACGGGGTTCACCGGCGGGCGGTAGCCGAACCAGGCCACGGTGGCGACGGCCAGTGCCGGCGCGGCCGCGACCGCCGCGTCGGCCACCGCCGCCGCGTCGTCGGCGACGTCGTCCAGCTCCTCGATCGGGTCGTTGCCGACCCCCGGGACGACGAGTCCGACGGCGTCGGCGGTGTCGAGGTCGCCGATCGACAGCGCGACGAGCTCGTGCTCCGGGGAGAACCGGTAGAGCTGCACCACCTCTCCGGCCGCCTCGCGCGCCTCGATCTCGTTCGCCGTGGCCCGCGCCACCGGGAAGGCGGGATCCCCGGGCAGCACCCCGTCGAGGAGGAGGCGGTTCGCCCGGTCACGCGCCCACGCGGGCACGCCGTCGAGCATCCCGACGAGCGCCGGTTCGCGCTCGATCCAGCCGCGCCGCTGCGCCTCGGGCATGGCCGCCCACCAGGCCGCCACACCCGGTGGATGGAGCGGAGGTGGCCCCGGCAGCACGACGCCGGCGGCACCGGCGCTCGCGGTCAGGTCGTGGAAGCCGGCCGGGGCCAGCCCCCCGACCACCCCCACGCTCCCGAGGGCGGCGACCGCGTCGGCCGCAGCCCGGGCGGCCAGCCCCGCCAGGTCCAGCGCCCGCGCAGCCGTCTCGGCCGCACGGACCGCAGCCGCGGCCTGCTCGGCGATCACGGCGTACTGCTGCGTGAGGGCCTCGGCCGGATCGGGTGACGGGCCGAGTGGCACCTCCGGCAGGGGCCCTGGCACCCCGCGCTCGTCCAGGACGACCGGGACCGCCGCCGCGGCCGCCCGCGCCTCCCCGGCCAGCTCGGTCGCGGTCCCGGCCGCGGCCACCATCAGCTCGGCGTCGGCGAGTGACCGCGTCAGCGCAGCGGTCACCTCGGTGACGACGCCGGAGATCCGCACCAGGGTCCCGGCGGCCACCAGACCGGCGTCGCCCGACCAGCACTCGGTGATCTCGAGCGTGCGCCCGACGTCCTCCACCCGTGCCCGCCAGGTCACCAGCCGCTCGCCGACCACGCCCAGCGTGCCGACCGCGTTCCGCAGCAGCGCGACGTCCCACGACGCGACGGCCGACAGCCCCGAGGCGCTCACGGGACCGGGAGTCCGGCCCGCGCGTACAGCACGCGATCGGACAGGGCCGCGTCCGCCAGGCGGTACGAGTGCACGGCGTCACGCAGGGTGCCGGCCACCGCGCCGGTCCCCCGCGCGAGCAGGTCGATGACCCCTGCCCAGCCGGTCCCCAGCTGACCGGCGGCCACGGCGGTGTCGCCGTCGACGGCGGTGGCCAGGGTGTGGGTCGCCGATCGGCAGAGTTCTCCCTCCGCGGCGAGCTCCGCGGCGAGCGCGGCCAGTTCGTCCGCGAGGTCCTGGACGGCATGGAGCTGGACGGAGACGGTGACGGACACGCGGTGACCTCCCGGCGGGTGGAGCCGGCCTCCTCGGACCGACGCCGCGGCACGTTAGGGAGGAGTGCCCCCACGGGGCCGTCCGTCGTCCACACCGGGCGGTTCCGTCCACAACCCACCACGCCCCGGTCCTGCGGCGCTCTCGACGCCGCAGGATCCGGGGCGTGGCATCAGGGACCGGTGGTGGCGCTCGTTCCGGCGGTGGAACCGGCCCTCGGGGTCACCGTGGTGCCGGCCGGAGGGGCGGGAGGCAGCTCGCCGGCGTCCCCGGTGTCCGTCCCGCCGACCACGACCGACCGGCGCTTGGAGACGACGATGGCCGCCACGATCACCGCGGTCGCGGCCAGGGCGATGAGCACGCGGATGCCGGTGTTCGCGTCCTCCCCCACCGAGAGGCTGACGACCGCCGGGGAGATGATCAGCGCCACCAGGTTCATCACCTTGATGAGCGGGTTGATCGCCGGGCCGGCGGTGTCCTTGAAGGGGTCACCGACCGTGTCGCCGATGACGGTGGCGGCGTGGGCCTCGCTGCCCTTCCCGCCGTGGGCGCCGTCCTCGACCATCTTCTTGGCGTTGTCCCAGGCGCCGCCGCTGTTGGCCAGGAACACGGCCATGAGCGTGCCCGCGGCGATGGCCCCGACCAGGTAGGCGGCCAGCGGCCCGATGCCGAGGCCGAACCCGACGGCGACCGGCGCCAGCACCGCCATCAGCCCGGGGGTGGCCAGCTCGCGCAGCGAGTCCTTGGTGCAGATGTCGACGACGCGGCTGTAGTCGGGCCGCTCGCTGAAGTCCATGATCCCGGGACGGGTGCGGAACTGCTCCCGCACCTCGAACACGACCCGTCCCGCCGCGCGGGAGACCGCGCTGATCAGCAGGCCGCTGAAGAGGAACACGACCGACGCACCGAGGAGCGCGCCCACGATGTTGTTCGGGTTGACCAGGCTGAACGCGTCGCCGAGCGTGGCCTCCGCCTCGGCCAGCGCCACCCCCACCTGGGCGTTGTAGGAACCGAAGAGCGCCGTCGCGGCGAGCACGGCCGTGGCGATGGCGATGCCCTTGGTGATGGCCTTGGTGGTGTTCCCGACCGAGTCGAGGTCGGTCAGGACGCGGGCGCCCTCCTCGTCGATGTCTCCCGACATCTCCGCGATGCCCTGGGCGTTGTCGCTGACCGGGCCGAAGGTGTCCATCGCGACGATGACGCCGGCCGTGGTGAGCAGACCGCACCCGGCGAGCGCCACCGCGTACAGGGCCGCGCCGCCGCCGATGAGGAAGGCCAGGTAGACGCCTCCGCCGATGAGCAGCGCCGCGTACACCGCGCTCTCCAGGCCGAGCGAGATCCCCGAGAGGATCACCGTCGCCGGGCCGGTGAGCGAGCTGCGGCCGACGTCCTTGACCGGCTTGCGCGAGGTCTCGGTGAAGTAGCCGGTGAGCTGCTGGATCGCCGCCGCCAGCACGATGCCGACGAGGACCGCAAGGAAGCCCATCACCTGGGGGCTGACGACCGTGTCCTCGAGGTCGGCCACGCTCGGCAGGACCGTGAACGACGCCGCGGCCACCAGGACCAGCGAGACGACGGCCGAGGTGAAGAAGCCGCGGTTGATCGGAGCCATCCCGCTGGAGTCGTTGCGGCCCGGGTTGGTGGCGAGCACGCCGACGACGGAGGCGATCACGCCGATGGCGGCCACGACCAGGGGGAAGACCATGCCGTCGGCGCCGAGGAACACCTGACCCAGGATCAGGGCGGCGACCAGCGTGACCGCGTAGGACTCGAACAGGTCCGCGGCCATGCCGGCGCAGTCGCCGACGTTGTCCCCCACGTTGTCCGCGATGGTGGCGGCGTTGCGGGGGTCGTCCTCGGGGATGCCCGCCTCCACCTTGCCGACGAGGTCGGCGCCGACGTCGGCGGCCTTGGTGAAGATGCCGCCGCCGACGCGCATGAACATCGCCAGCAGCGCCCCGCCGAAGCCGAAGCCCTCGAGCACCACCGGCGCCGTCTCGTCGAAGAGGAGCAGCGCCAGCGAGGCACCGAAGAGGCCGAGGCCGATGGTGATCATCCCGACGACGCCGCCGGTGCGGTAGGCGATGCGGAAGGACGGGATGTAGCCGCCACCGCGGGCGGCCGCCGCCATGCGGACGTTGCCCCGGGTTGCCAGCGTCATCCCGATGAAGCCGACCGCCGCGGAGAACAGCGCGCCGACCAGGAAGAACACCGCGCGGCCGGCCTTGGTCCCCCAGCCGCCCTCGGTCACGGGCAGCACGAGGAGCAGCAGGAACACGATGACGGCGAAGACGCCGAGCGTGCGGAACTGTCTGCGCAGGTAGGCCGCCGCGCCTTCCTGCACCGCCCGCGCGATGTCACGCATCTTCTGCGTGCCCTGGTCGGCGGCCATGACGGCCCGGATCAGGTACGCGGCGAAGGCGAGGGCGGCGAGGGAGATGGCGAGGACGACGACGACGATCGCCACGTCCCCGCCGGACAGACCGGACTCCTGCATGTGGTTCCTCCCAGCGGTCAGCGACTGCCGGGACACACGCGCCCCGGACGGCGGAGGTCTCGCCCGGCCGGTGGATCGGTCCACCGGCCCGGGCGCCGCGCGAGTGTAAGCCAGATCACACCCCGTTCCGGTAGTCCCGGATGCGGACCGTCACGCGCAGTGGCGGGTCCGGGGCGTTGCCCGTGGGCGCCGCCCGGTTGCCCTCAGGTGTGACAGTTGAGGGGTGACCACGCTCCACCCGGTCCGGCCGGCTCCCCCTCCCGGCACGGACGCCGGTCCCGAGGGGCGTGCCGGGCCGACCGCGGTGCTGCCGGGTGCCGACCTGCTCGACGACCTGCTGTCCGGCACCCCGGAGGAGGAGCACCCGGTCACCCACGTGCACCGGCTGCCCGTCCGCGAGAGCCGCACGCTCCCCTGGCCGGCGTGGGTGGCACCGGAGCTGCGGCGACGCCTGGAGCAACAGGGTGTGCGCGCGCCCTACCGGCACCAGGTCGAGGCGGCGCAGCTCGCACACGACGGGACGTCGGTGGTCGTGGCGACCGGCACCGCCTCCGGCAAGTCGCTGGCCTACCAGTTGCCCGCGCTCAGCCGGCTGGCCGAGGACGACCGCGCCTGCGTGCTCTACCTGGCCCCGACGAAGGCGCTGGCCCGCGACCAGCTGGCGTCGGTGGCCGCGCTGGCCGACCCCTCGGTGCGCCCGGCGGCCTATGACGGGGACACCCCGGGCGAGGAGCGCGACTGGGTCCGGCGGCACTCGCGCTGGATCGTGACCAACCCGGACATGCTGCACCGCGGTGTGCTGCCGGCCCACCAGAAGTGGTCCTCGACCCTGCGCCGGGTGGCCTACGTCGTGATCGACGAGTGCCACGCGTACCGCGGGGTGTTCGGCTCGCACGTGGGGCACGTCCTCCGCCGGCTGCGCCGGATCTGCCGCCGCTACGGCGCCGAGCCGGTGTTCGTGCTGGCCTCGGCCACCGTCAGCGACCCGGCCGGAGCGGCCGGCCGGCTGGTGGGTGCCCCCGTCGTCGCCGTGACCGAGGACGGATCGCCGCGCCCGGGAGCGACGTTCGCGCTGTGGGAGCCGCCGCTCACCGAGCGGCTGGGCGAACACGGCGCCCCGCTGCGCCGCTCCGCGGCCCACGACACGGCGTCGCTGCTGGCCGACCTGGTGGAGCGGCAGGCCCGCACCCTGGCCTTCGTGCGGTCGCGGCGCAGCGCCGAGTCGGTCGCCGACCAGGCCCGGCGGGTCCTCGTGGAGCGCGGGCGTGCCGACCTGGCCGCCCGGGTCGACTCCTACCGCGGCGGATACCTTCCCGAGGAGCGCCGCGAGCTCGAGCGATCGCTCTCCTCCGGCGAGCTGCTGGGCGTCGCCACGACCAACGCCCTCGAGCTCGGCATCGACATCGCGGGCCTGGACGCCGTGGTGCTGGCCGGCTACCCCGGGACGCTGGCCTCGCTGTGGCAGCAGGCCGGCCGCGCGGGCCGCGCACAGCGGGAGTCGCTGGTGGTCTTCGTGGCCCGGGACGACCCGCTGGACCACTACCTCGCCCACCACCCGCGCGCCGTGTTCGGCCGGCCGGTGGAGGCGACGGTCACCGACCCGAGCAACCCGTACGTGCTCGGCCCGCAGCTGTGCTGCGCCGCGGCAGAGCTGCCCCTCGTGCCGGCCGACCTGGCCGACTTCGGTGGTCCCGTGGCCGAGGCCCGGGTCGAGGAGCTGGTCGCCGAGGGCCTGCTCCGGCGGCGGCCGACCGGCTGGTACTGGGCCGGGCGCGGGCGGCCGGACGTGGACATCCGCGGTGACGGCCTGGCCCCCGTGTCGATCATCGAGGGTGCGACCGGCCGGCTGCTGGGCACCGTCGACGGCGGGGCCGCCCACTCGACCGTGCACACGGGCGCGCTGTACGTGCACCGGGGCGAGACGTTCGTCGTCGATGAGTTCGACGTCGAGGACGCGTGCGCGGTCGTGCACCCGGAGTCCCCGGAGTGGACGACCGTGGCGCGCGACGTCACCGACCTGTCCGTGGTGGACGTCGACCGGTCGCGCCGGCTGAGGACGGTCACCGCCCACACCGGCGTCGTCGACGTCATCAACCAGGTGGTGGCCTACCAGCGACGTCGGCAGGGCAGCGGTGAGGTGCTCGCCGAGTTCCCGCTGGACCTGCCGCCCCGCCAGCTGCGCACCCGCGCGGTGTGGCTGACGCTGGACGACCGCGCCGTCGACCACGCGGAGGTGGACGACGCGACGCTGCCCGGAGCCCTGCACGCCGCCGAGCACGCCGCGATCGGGATCCTGCCGCTGCTGGCGACCTGCGACCGCTGGGACCTCGGCGGTCTGTCCACGGCCGTGCACCCGGACACCGGCGCGGCGACGATCTTCGTCTACGACGGCCACCCCGGCGGCGCCGGCTTCGCGGAGCGCGGGTACGCCGAACTCCGGCGGTGGCTGCAGGCCACCCGCGCGACCATCGCCAGCTGCGAGTGCGAGAGCGGCTGCCCCTCCTGCGTGCAGTCGCCCAAGTGCGGCAACGGCAACGACCCGCTGGACAAGGCCGGCGCCGTACGGGTGCTCGACGTGGTCCTCGACGAACTCGCGGCCGCCGACGAGCGGACCGGTCTCCACGGCTCCGGGAACGCCTCCGGCTCCGCGCCGGACCCCGACGCGGACGCGGGTAACGGGGTCGTCGCCGGCGACGCCGCCTCCGACGAACCCGTCGACGACATGAGGGGCTGCGGCGCCGACGACGTGGAGGACCTCGTCTTCTGAGCCGGGCACGCCGGCCGGGCCGGACCCGACATCAGGGGCCGCGGGACCGGCACGGGCCCGGCCCAGCGCGTGCCGGGTGCCCAGTGGCCCCAGGTGAACGGCGACCTCGACCGTCACGGCCACGACCGCCCCGTCGCCGACCGAGCAGCTGAGCAGCGACGCCGCGTTGGCCTGCGCCACCTCGCCGGCCACCGCGCAGGCGGTGGGGTCGCCGGCGACCGCCCGGCCTGCGCCCGCGAGCGCGGCCAGGTCGGCCGCCGCCGCAGCCCGGTGGCGGGCGGTGACCGCGGCGCCGATGAGGACCGCTGCCAACCCGACCGCGGCGAGGACCCCGCCGAGGGCGATGACCCACACCGTCGCCGAGCCCCGCTCCCCGCGGAGCGAGGTGCAGCGGGCCCTCACCCGGACACCGCCGGCACCGCGCCCGGTTCCAGTTCCGCGACCGCCGTGGCACCGACCTCCACGGCCAGCGGAACCGGGCCCAGAGGCGCGACCGCCGTCGCGACGGTGACCTCGACGCGGCCGCCGGTCACGGCGACGACCGTCGTGGCACCCTCGGGGGCGGCCCGCTCGACCACGGCCCGTACCGCGGCGGCGTCGTCGCCCCGGGCGGCTGCCCGGGCGCCCTCCCGGGCGGCGTCGAGGCACCGCAGGTGGGCACCCACGACCGTGATCGCGGCGATCGCCCCGGCGAGGACGAGCAGGAGCACCGGCAGGACCACGGCCGTCTCGGCGGTGACCATGCCGGCCTCGCCGCGCAGCCGGAGCCGTGCTGCCCGCCACCGAGGACGCACGGTCAGGACAGCGTGGCCAGCGCGGAGGCGACCAGGTCGCCGAGCGCGGTGACGATCGACCCGCCGGTCACCACCTTGTAGAGGACCGCAGCGAAGGCACAGGCGGCGATCGTCCCGACGGCGTACTCGGCGGTGCTCATCCCCGCCTCCGGCTCGTCGAGCAGCCTCGCCCACCGGCGGGCGAGGCGACCGCTCGACGGCGGCCGCTCGACGGTGCTCTCGTCGGCGGCCGCCGCGGGGCCGGCGGCTGCCGGCTCGAGGGCTGCGGGGGTGGTGGTCAAGTGCTGAGCGGTCATGGGTCCTCCTGGGTGTGGGCCCGCCGTCCGGGCCGCCGGTCCGACCGTCGTGGCCGCCGCCGTCCCAATCCACCGCCCGGCGGGACCTGTGGAGAGGGCCTCCCGCTGTGGACGGACCTAGGGTCGAGGACCCCGGGCGGGCGCTCACGGCAGGACGTCGGCCGCGATGCCGAGCACGACGGGGGCCACGCCGAGGCAGACGAAGGCCGGGAGGAAGCAGGCACCCAACGGCGCCAGCACCCACACGCCGGCGGCGCGCACCCCCACCTCGGTCCGGGTGCGCAGCGCGCCACGGGAGTCCGCGGCCAGGGCCTGCAGAGCGGCGACGACCGTCGACCCGGACTCCCCCGCACGGGACACGACCCGGCCCAGCGCGGCCATCGGAGGCGGCACACCGGCCCACGCCGCCCGCGCCGCCGACCCCAGGCGGTAACGACCGGCGACCGTCGCGAGCTCGAGGCCGAGGGGACCGGGGAGCGCGGCGGCGACGGCTGCCACGGCGCCGCCCACGGGCAGCCCGGCGGTCAGGCAGACGGCGAGCAGGTCGCACGCGATGGGCAGCTCGTCCTCCAGCGCGGAGTGCGCCCGCCGGGCGCCGGCGTCCCCGCCCCGACGGAGCAGCCGGTCGACACCGGCGGCGACCGCCAGGCCACCCACCACGCCGGGGAGCCCGCCGATCACCAGCAGCGTGGCTCCGCCGGCCGCCGCGGGGAACAGCGCCCGCCGGGCGGGGCTCTCCGGACGGCCCTCCCCCGGCTCGGGTGCGGCCGGCGCCCGCGCACGGGTCAGGGCGCGGGCCCGGGCCCGGCCGGGCGACGGCGCCCAGAGGAGGAGCGCGGCCGCCGCGAGGGCGCACACGGCCGGCAGGGATCCCGCGGGACTCACCTCGTCACCCGGCGCACGAGCCGCCCGGTCCAGGCGAGCCCGGCCCCCTCCAGCGCGACGCCCACGACGAGCAGCACCTGACCGGTGCCGGTCGTCGTCAGCACCCCCCAGGGGTCGGCGCCGACGCCGCTGCCCATGAGCAGGGCGAGCACCGGCAACCCGGCCAGCAACGCCGCGCTGGCCCGTGGCCCGGCCACGGCCGACCGCAGCTCGAGCCGGTGCCGCCGCCGTGCCCGCAGGTCGTCCTCGACCGTGGCCACCACGGCCGCCAGGGAACAGCCGGTACGGACGCTGAGCTGCACCGCCGCTGCCAGCCGCGCCACAGCGGCCTCCTCGGCGCCCGCGTCCGGCGGGGCAGGGGGGACCGACGCCGGCGCCCGCACCGCCCGGACCACCGCCTCGGCCCCGACCGGGTCCGGGCACGCGGCACCGGCCGCGGCGGCGGCGTCGGCGAGGGGGCGTCCGCTGCGCAGCTCGGCCGCCAGGGCGCCGAGGGCCTCGGTGAGAGCGGCGACGCGCTCCTCCTCGGCGTCCGCGCGACGGCCGCGCTGACGGGCTCCGACCGCAGCGCCCGTGCAGACAGCTGCCAGCGCCGCGACCAGCGGGGTGCTCGTGACCGCGGCGACGAGCGCGGCCAGGGCGGCCGCGCAGGCCGGCAGGGGCAGCCGGCCCCGTCCCGTGTGCGGGCCCGGACCGACCGGTACTCGGCGGCGTACGGGCCCGGGTCCGGCCGGCCAGAGCAGCAGGGCAGCGGCCAGGAGGAACGGCACGGCGGCAGGCACTCCGGGCGTTCCGGTCACCGGGTACCGCCGGTGCCCAGCAGCTCGTCGAGCCCGCGACGCCCGGGACAGAGCCCACCGTCGGCTCGCCACGCCGGTTCCACCACGACGAGGTCACCGGCCCGGCGGACCACGCCGAGCTCCTCCACCCGGCGCATCCCGGCGGTGCGCCGCAGGTGCACCACGACCGCCAGGGCGGCGGCCGCCTGGCTGTGCACCGCCGGCCGGTCCAGGCCGGCCGCGACGCCCAGGGCCTCCAGCCGGGCGGGCACCTCGGCGGACCGATTCGCGTGGAGCGTGCCGCAGCCGCCGTCGTGTCCGGTGTTGAGCGCGGCGAGCAGGTCGGTCACCTCCGCGCCGCGCACCTCGCCGACGACCAGCCGGTCGGGCCGCATGCGCAGGGCCTGCCGGACCAGGTCGCGCAGGCCGACGGCTCCGACGCCCTCGACGTTGGCCGGGCGGGTGACGAGCCCGACCACGTGCGGGTGGTCGGGGGTCAGCTCGGGAGCGTCCTCGCAGAGCACGATCCGCTCGCGCCGGTCGACCAGTCCGAGCAGGGCCGACAGCAGCGTGGTCTTGCCCGAGCCGGTGCCGCCGGTGACGAGGAAGGCCAGCCGCGCGGCGACCACCGCCCGCAGCAACGCCCCGGACTCGCCCGGCAGCGTGCCGCGGTCGGCGAGTTCGTGCAGCCCCAGCGAGCAGCGGCGCAGCACCCGCAGCGACAGGCAGGTCCCCCGCGCGGACACCGGCGACAGGACCGCGTGCAGCCGCGTGCCGTCGGGCAGGCCCGCATCCACCCAAGGGGCGGCGTCGTCCAGCCGTCGCCCGGCCGCGGCTGCCAGCCGGACCGCCAGCCGGCGCACGGCGTCGTCGTCGGGGAACCGGACGGCCGCGCGCTCCAGCCCGGCGCCCCGGTCGACCCAGACCTCGTCCGGCCCGTTGACCAGGACGTCGCTGGTGCCGGGCGCGCGCAGCAGCTCCTCCAGCGGACCGGCGCCGGACAGCTCGTCGACTGCGGCCCGGACGGCGGAGAGCACCGTCGCGTCGCCGGCCAGGCTGCCGGCCTCCTCGCGCACCAGTGCCGCCACCGTGGAGCGGCTGGGTGCCGCCGGACCGGTGGCCAGCCGGGCCCGGACCCGCTCGACCAGCGGCGGCCCCGTCACGGGCCGACCCCCGCCGGCACGGGCAGCGCGTCGAGCACCGCCCGCGCGGCGGCTCCGGTGGGCGTGCGGGGCCCGATCGGCGGCGGTTCACCCCGCTCCGCCCTCGGGACCGCCGACCGGTCGTGGGCGAGCTCGGCGAGCACCGGCAGCCCGACCACGCCGGCGACCTCCGCGGCGGCCAGCCCCCCGGGGATCCGGCGCACGACCGAGTGCGCCGCCCGCCACGGCGAGGGAGAGCCGCTGGGATCGCCGTCCACCAGGGCACGGGCCGCGCACGCGGCGCGCACCCGGGCGGGCACCACCAGCACCGCGAGATCGGCGTCGGCGAGCACCGCCTCGACGAACGCGGTCCCGGCCGGCCCCGGACCGCGCGGCAGGTCGACGACCACGGGCCAGCCGGCCGAGCGGCCGGCCTCCACCACGGCCGCGACCGCCTCCGGCGGCGGCCACGCCGGCGCCGACCGGGACGCGGCGAGGACGCCGACCCCACCGACCGTGGGCAGCGCCGCCATCACCGCCTCGCCCGAGACCCGGCCGCGCAGGCCGTCGAGGTCCGGCCACCGCAGCCCGTCGACGCCCTCCGCCCCCACGAGCAGGTCCAGACCGCCGCCGAAGGCGTCCCCGTCGACCAGCAGGGCGCCCCGGCCGGCCGCGGCCGCGGTCAACGCCACCGCGGCTGCCAGCGTGCTCGCCCCCGCACCCCCGCAGGCACCACCCACGACGACGAGCCGGCCACGCTCCACCGGGTCGCGCAGAGCCGACCCCGCCCGCTGCAGCACCCACGCCTCGTCGCCGGGCAGGACCGCCACCCGCTCGGCGCCCAGCTCGACCGCGGCCGCCCAGCCGGCGGCCGGCAGGTCGGCGCGCGCGACCACCACGACACCCGGCCGGCGCGGCAGCGCGCGGACCGCAGCGGTCGCCAGGGCGTCGGCGCCGAGCAGCACCAGGGGCGCCTCCCGGTGCGCCCGCCGCAGCGCCGGGCCGGCGGTGGCGACCTCCGGCTCGGCACCGGCGGCGGCCAGGAGCCGGAGGGACTCGTCGAGCAGCTCCTCGTCGGCGCTCACGAGCAGGGGGCGGGCACGGGTGGAGGCAGGCACCCGGCCAGCTCACGGCGGACGCGGAGGGGACACGAGGGGCCGGAGGGATCTGTGGATGACCCGAACGGGTGTGGACAGCGGCATGGCCCCCGTCACACCCCGGGCCTCCCCTTACAGTCGTGAACCGTGACCCGCGCAGCGGCGTTCTTCGACCTGGACAAGACGATCATCGCCAAGTCCAGCACCCTGGCCTTCGGCCGTCCCTTCTTCGCGGGCGGGCTGATCAACCGCCGCACCGTGCTCAAGGGCGCCTACGCCCAGTTCGTCTTCTCCCTCGCCGGCGCCGACGCCGACCAGATGGAGCGGATGCGCGCGCAGATCACGCGGATGTGCACCGGGTGGGACGTCGCGACCGTGCACGAGATCGTCCGCGAGACGATCCACGAGATCGTCGACCCGCTGGTCTACGCCGAGGCGGCCGACCTGATCGAGGAGCATCGGGCCGCCGGCCGGGAGATCGTCATCGTCTCCAGCAGCGGCGCCGAGATGGTGGAGCCGATCGGCGAGATGCTGGGCGCCGACCGGGTGGTCGCCACCCGGATGGTGACCGAGGACGGCCGCTACACCGGCGAGATCGACTTCTACGCCTACGCGGAGAACAAGGCGGCCGCGATGCGGGAGGTGGCCGCCGAGAGCGGCTACGACCTGGCCGACTGCTATGCCTACAGCGACTCGATCACCGACCTGCCGATGCTCTCGGCCGTCGGCCACCCGACGGCGGTCAACCCCGACCGCGGCCTGCGCAAGGCGGCGGCCGAGCGAGGTTGGCCGGTCCTGATCTTCAACCGTCCGGTGTCGATGCGCTCGCGCTTCGCCGTCCCGACGGCCCCAGTCGTGACCGGGGCCGCGATGGGCGTGGGCGCGGCGGTCGTGGGCCTGGCCTGGTACGCCCGCCGGCGGGCGCTGCGCGAGGCGGCCGGCCCGCTCACGCCGGCCCCTGCCCCGGCACCCGTGCCCGGACGACGGCGTCACCGCGGCGCCTGACCCGCCGCTCCGCCGACGGACCCGAGCCGGATCGGCGCCGGTCAGCCGCGCAGGATCGCCTCGGCCACGGCCAGACCCTCGACCGCGCCGTGCTCGGTCGCCCGGCAGCAGTGCACCAGCCACCCGGCCACGCCCTCGGGGTCGCCCGAGGCATACCCGGCCAGCGCCTGGGCGTAGGCCTCCCGCCCCAGTTCGGCGAACCCGACCTCGGGCACGGAGACGGCCTTGGGGTCCAGCCCGCGGCCGATGCCGGTGAGCCGCCCGGCGGCACGGGCCACCACGCCGTCGGCGGTGCCGAAGGGAGCCAGTGCCGCCAGCTCCCCGTGCACCAGCCCGGCGACGAGGACGGCGGGCACCGTGCTGGTGCCGGTGACCAGGGCGAACAACCCCGACAGCCGCGGGCCCGCGTGCGGCTGCGGCCGCCCGAGGTCCCCCGGGTCGACGAGGTCAGCGGCCGCGAGCGCGTGCAGCCGGGCCAGCACCTGCCCGGGCGCCCGCGACCAGGTCTCGACGAGCGAGCCCAGCGCCACCGAGGCGCGCAACGCGCCCTGCACGACCGGGTCGTCGACCCCGCCGGCCCGGACGTCGGCCAGGGGGACGTCCACGCCCTCCAGCGCCGCCGACGCCCGCGCGCCCCGCAGCGCGGACTCGGCGCTCACCTCCGCAGACCGGTTGCGCATGAGCCGGTGCCGCAGCAGCCGGTCGATCGCCGCCCGGGCCCCGTCGGCGGCGTCGCGCACCCCCGGCAGCTCCAGCAGCGGGGCCAGCGGGTCGGGCGCGGTGGGACGCGGAGCGGGGGCAGCACCGGGGCGGACGGGGATGGTCACGGCGACGACGGTACGAGTCCCCACCGGGCACGGGTCGGGGACCTCGCCCGACGACCACGGCCGGGGCGGCGGCCGCGCTCGGGAACCCGACTACGCTGCGCCTGCCATGTCCCGACCGCTCACCCTCCTGCTCGTCCGCCACGGGCAGAGCGAGTGGAACGCGGCCGGACTGCTGCAGGGCCAGTCCCCCGACGTCCCGCTGACCGACCTCGGCCACACGCAGGCCGCCACTGCCGCCCGCGAACTGGCCGGGCTGGGGCCCGGGGTCCTGGTCTCCAGCGACCTGCGCCGGGCGCTGCAGACCGCCGAGCACTGCGCCCGCGCCACGGGCCTGACGGTGAGCACCACACCGGCGCTGCGCGAGCAGGGCTACGGCGTGCTGGAGGGCCGCCCCTCCCGGGAGCTGTGGGACGTCGTGGACTGGACCGACCCGTACTGGGCGGCGGAGGGCGGCGAGAGCCTCGCCGAGCTGCACGGCCGGGTCGCGGCCTACCTCGAGCACCTCTGCGCCGAACGCCCCGCCGACGTCGTCGCGCTGGTGACGCACGGCGACACCATCCGGGCCGCGCAGGCCGTCGCCGGTGGGCTGGGCCCGGACGCCCTGCCGGCGGTCACCCCGCACAACGGCACGGTCACGCGCCTGGAGATCTGCCGGTGAGCCGGGTGCTGGTGCTGGGCGGCTCGCGGTCGGGGAAGTCCGCCCACGCGGAGTCGCTGGTCGCCGGGCGCGCCGACGTCGTGTACCTGGCAGCCTCGGCCCCGGTGCCGGACGACCCCGAGTGGGCGGCACGGATCGCCACCCATCGCGCCCGGCGACCGGCTGGCTGGACCACCCTGGAGACCACCGCGCCGAGTGACCTCCTGCGCGGCGGCACCGTGCTGGTCGACAGCGTGACCACGTGGGTGGCCGCCCTCATGGACGAGACCGGGGTCTGGACCGACGATCCCGGGGCCCCCGAGCGGCTGGCCGGCCGCTGCGACGCGCTGGTGAACGCCTGGGCGATGACCCCGGCGCACGTCGTCGCCGTGAGCGACGAGGTGGGGCTGGGCGTGGTGCCCGAGACGCGCGCCGGGCGGCTGTTCCGGGACACCCTCGGCGAGGTCAACCAGCGGCTGGCGGGCACCGCCGACGAGGTGTGGTTCGTCGTCGCCGGGCTCCCCCAGCGCCTGCGGTGAGGTGCGGGAGGTGAGGTGGACCGGGCCGCTGGAGTCCGCGGCGCTGCTGACCGTGCTGCGGGTGCCGGCCGGCGCGGCTGCGTCCGCCCGGGGGGTGCTGCCGTGGGCGCCCCTGGTCGGGCTGGTGCTGGGCGGTCTGGCCGCCGGAACCGCCGTGACCGGGACCCACCTGGTCTCCCCGCTGACCGGAGCGGTGCTCGGGGTCGCCCTGCTGGCCGCCCTCACCCGCGGCCTGCACCTCGACGGGCTGGCCGACACCGCCGACGGTCTGGGTCCGCTGCGCGGACGCGAGCGCGCGCTGCAGGTCATGAGACAGGGGGACGTCGGCCCGTTCGGGGTGCTGACCCTGGTGCTCGCGCTGCTGCTGCAGGTCGCCACGGGCGCCGCGCTGCTGGCGGTGGACGGCGGCTGGGTCGCGGTGTGGACGGCAGTGGTCGTCGCCCGGCTGGCGATGACCCGCTCCGGGCTGCCCGGCGTGCCCACGGCCGAGGGGTCGTCACTCGGGAGGGCCGTGGCAGGCACGGTGTCGGTGCCCTGGCTGGCCGGGTGGCTCGCGGCCACCGCCCTGCTCGCCGGCGGCGCGGCCTGGCTGGTGACCGGGCCGGACGGGGCCTGGCGCATGCTCGTGTCCGCCGCCGCAGGGCTGCTCGCAGCCGAGGTGCTGCGGGCACGTGCGAGCGCCCGGCTGGGCGGGGTGAACGGGGACGTGATGGGCGCGATGGGCGAGACGGCGGCGACCGTCGTGCTGCTGGTCGCCGCCGTCCTCGTCTAGCCGCCCCCACCCGGTCCCGGCACGAGCGCCGGCGGCAGGGGTTCCCTCGTCAGCGGCGGCGGAGGAGTCCGCTCACCAGTCCGCCGAGGCCACCGGCGGCCGGCGTCCCCGCGCGTCCCCGGGTCGTCGGGCGGCCGGCGTTCATGCCGGTGGAGCGGCCCACGCCCCGCGTGGGGCGGCCCGTCGCACGGCCGCCACGGGCGGCTCCACGCGCAGCGTTCTCTGCAGTGCCCATCAGTCGGTTCAGGATGCTCATGGGTCGTTGGTTCCCCCCGTCGCCGTCGGCTACCCGTCGCCCCGGTGGCTTCTCGGCGTGGCGTGACTCTCCGTCACGAGAGGTCAGGCGGAAGCACCCTGCTGAGCGGGCGTCTCGCCACCCTCCAGGTCACCCTCCGTGTCGAGGTACGCCTGCCGGAGCTCGGCGAGCAGCGCCGGATCCGGCTGCGCCCACATCCCGCGGTCGACCGCCTCGAGCAGCCGCTCGGCGATGCCGTGCAGCGCCCACGGGTTGGACTGCTCGAAGAACGCCCGCTGCTCGGGGTCGAGCACGTAGGTCTCGGTGAGCTTCTCGTACATCCAGTCGTCGACGACGCCGGTCGTGGCGTCGTAGCCGAACAGGTAGTCCACCGTCGCGGCCAGCTCGAACGCGCCCTTGTAGCCGTGCCGGCGCATGGCCGCGAGCCACTTCGGGTTGACCACCCGGGCACGGAAGACGCGGGCGGTCTCCTCCCCCAGCGAGCGGGTGCGCACCGACTCCGGCCGGGTCGAGTCGCCGATGTAGGCCCGCGGCGCGGTCCCGGTCAACGCGCGGACCGTCGCGACCATCCCGCCGTGGTACTGGAAGTAGTCGTCGGAGTCGGCGATGTCGTGCTCGCGGGTGTCGACGTTCTTGGCCGCCACGGCGATCCTCCGGTAGGCCGCCTCCATGTCCGGCCGCGCCTGCACGCCGTCCAGGTCCCGGCCGTAGGCGTAGCCGCCCCACACCGCGTAGACCTCGGCGAGGTCGGCGTCCCCGCGCCAGTTCCGGCTGTCGATCAGCGACAGCAGCCCGGCCCCGTACGCGCCGGGTTTGGAGCCGAAGACCCGGGTGGTCGCCCGGCGGCGGTCGCCGTGGGTGGCCAGGTCGGCGTCGACGTGGGCACGCACGAAGTTCTCGTCGTCGGCCTCCGCGGTCAGCCCTGCCACCAGGGTCACCGCGTCGTCGAGCATCGTCACCACGTGCGGGAAGGCGTCCCGGAAGAAGCCGCTGATCCGCACGGTGACGTCGATGCGCGGCCGGCCGAGCTCGTCGAGCGGGATCGGTTCGAGGCCGGTGACCCGGCGGGAGGCGTCGTCCCACACCGGCCGGACGCCGAGGAGCGCGAGCACCTCGGCGACGTCGTCCCCGGAGGTGCGCATCGCCGACGTCCCCCACACCGAGAGCCCGACCGACCGCGGGTACTCCCCCGTGTCGGCCAGGTAGCGCGCCACCAGCGACTCGGCCATCGCCTGCCCGGTCTCCCAGGCCAGCCGCGAGGGCACCGCGCGCGGGTCGACCGAGTAGAAGTTCCGGCCGGTCGGCAGCACGTTGACCAGCCCGCGCAGGGGGGACCCCGACGGCCCGGCCGGCACGTAGCCGCCGTCGAGGGCGTGCAGGGTGGCGTCGAGCTCGTCGGTGGTGCGGGCCAGTCGCGGCACGACCTCGTCGACGGCGAACCGCAGCACGGCCGCCACCGCCTCGTCGTCGCGTCCGAGCACGGAACGGACGACGTCGGGGACGGCGGAGGAGGTCCAGCCGGCCGACTCCATCCCCGACACCAGCCCGTGCGCCAACTCCTCGACGGCGTCGGTCGCCCGCAGGCCCGCCGTTCCGTCCTCGGTCAGGCCGAGCGCCTCCCGCAGGCCGGGCAGCGCCACCTGACCACCCCAGATCTGCCGCGCCCGCAGCATCGCCAGCACCAGGCCGACCCGGTCGTCCCCGACAGGCGGCGAGCCGAGCACGTGCAGGCCGTCGCGGATCTGCGAGTCCTTGATCTCGCAGAGCCACCCGTCGACGTGCAGGATCATCTCGTCGAAGTGCTCGTCCTCCGGGCGCTCGTTCAGCCCCAGGTCGGAGTCGAGCTTCGCGGCCTGCAGCAGCGTCCAGATCTGCGCCCGGACCGCCGGGAGCTTCGCCGGGTCCATCGCCGCGACGTTGGCGTGCTCGTCGAGCAGCTGCTCCAGCCGGGCGATGTCGCCGTAGGTCTCGGCGCGGGCCATCGGCGGCACCATGTGGTCGACCAGCGTGGCGTGCGCGCGGCGCTTGGCCTGTGAGCCCTCGCCCGGGTCGTTGACCAGGAACGGGTAGACCAGCGGCAGGTCGCCGATCGCGGCGTCGGGGGCGCAGGACGCCGACAGCCCCACGGTCTTGCCCGGCAGCCACTCCATGTTGCCGTGCTTGCCGACGTGCACCAGCGCGTGCGCCCCGAACACCGACCGCAGCCACCAGTAGGCGGCGAGGTAGTGGTGCGAGGGCGGTAGATCGGGGTCGTGGTAGATCGCGATGGGGTTCTCGCCGAAGCCGCGCGGCGGCTGCACCATGACGACGACGTTCCCGGCGCGCAGGGCGGCGAAGACGATCGAGTCGTCGGTCTCGTCGACGAACAGCGAGCCCGGCGGCTGTCCCCAGTGCTCGACCATCGCCGCGCGCAGGTCCTCGGGCAGCGTCTCGAAGAACGCCCGGTACTCCGCCGCGGCGATCCGCACCGGCTGGCCCGACAGCTGCTCGGAGGTCAGCCAGTCGGCGTCCTGCCCACCGGCGGCGATCAGCGCGTGCACCAGCGCGTCACCGTCGAGGTCGGCGACGCCGGGCAGCGCGCCGGGCCCGTCGAACGGGCCGATGTCGTAGCCGGCGCCGGACATCGCGGCCAGCAGCCGCACCACCGACGCGGGGGTGTCCAGGCCGACCGCGTTGCCGATCCGGGAGTGCTTGGTCGGGTAGGCCGACAGCATCACGACGATCCGCCGCTCGGCCGGCGGGGTGTGCCGCAGCCGGGCGTGCGCGATCGCGGTGCCGGCCACGCGGGCCGCCCGCTCGGGGTCGGCGACGTAGGTGGTCAGCCCGTCCTCGTCGGTCTCCTTGAACGAGAACGGCACGCTGATCAACCGGCCGTCGAACTCGGGGATGGCGACCTGGTTGCCGACGTCGAGCGGGGAGAGCCCGTCGTCGTCGGTCAGCCACTCCTCGCGGGAGCGGGTCAGGCACAGACCCTGGATCACGGGGACGTCCAGCGAGGCGAGCGCACCGACGTCCCAGGCGCCGTCGTCCCCGCCGGCCTGGGCGGTGGCCGGCCGGGCGCCGCCGGCGGCGAGCACGGTGACCACGAGCGCGTCGGCGCCGCGCAGGGTCTCGAGCAGCCCGGCGTCGACCGTGCGCAGGCTGGAGGTGAAGACGGGGAGCGCCGAGCCGCCGGCGGCCTCCATCGCGGCGCAGAGGTCCTCGACGAAGGCGGTGTTCCCGGCCAGGTGGTGCGCCCGGTAGTAGAGGACGGCGATCCGGGGCCCGACGGCGGAGGACTCCCGCTCCAGCACGCCCCACTCCGGAGCGACCGACGGCGGCTCGAAGCCCTCTCCGGTCAGCAGCACCGTGTCGGAGAGGAAGCGGTGCAGCTGGACGAGGTTGTCCGGACCGCCCTGTGCGAGGTAGCCGTGCGCCTCGGTGGCCACCCCCATCGGGACCGTGGAGAGCTCCATCAGCTCGGCGTCGGGCACCTGCTCCCCGCCGAGGACGACGACCGGCGCGGGGCCGGCGAGCAGCGGCGCGAGCATCTCCTCGTACTGGCGGCGCACGCCGAGGATGCGGACCACGACGAGCTCGGCGCCCTCCACGAGCGCCGAGACGCCGTCCTCGCCGAGCCGGACCGGGTTGCCCAGGCGCCAGGCGGCACCGCTGGACCGGGCCGAGAGGAGGTCGGTGTCGCTGGTGGAGAGCAGGACGAACACGCAGCAGTCCTCACTCGGGGTCCGCGCCCCGGGTCGTCGGTACGGCAGCCGCGGTGTCTGGCTCGCCCCCGAGGGGGTCACAGTGGCGGGACCGCGCCGGGCTCGCACCGGCTTCCTCGCTGCACTGCCGTGGTGGGGAGGACGCTACCGGGCTCCCGATCCGCTCTGCCGGCTGCGGGACGCCCTCATGGCCAGGTGCGACAGGTACGACGGCCACCAGGCCTCGCGCGGGCAGCCGCTGAGGCTCAGCCGCTGACCGCGAGCGCCCGCTCCTCCGGCTCCTCGAACTGGGTCCGGTACAGCTCCGCGTAGCGCCCGCCGGCGGCGAGCAGCTCCGCGTGCCTGCCCCGCTCGACGATCCGCCCGGCCTCCAGCACGAGGATGCAGTCGGCCGCGCGCACCGTGGAGAGCCGGTGGGCGATGACGATCGCCGTCCGGCCCTCCAGCGCCTCGTCCAGTGCCGCCTGCACCGCCGCCTCCGACGTCGAGTCCAGGTGCGCGGTCGCCTCGTCGAGCAGGACGACGCGCGGGCGGGCGAGCAGCAGCCGGGCGATCGTCAGCCGCTGCCGCTCGCCGCCGGAGAGCCGGTAGCCGCGCTCCCCGACCACCGTGTCCAGCCCGTCGGGGAGGGCGCGCACCAGGTCGGCGAGCCGGGCACGGGTGAGGGCACCCCAGATCTCCTCGTCGTCGGCCTCCGGCGCGGCCAGCAGCAGGTTCGACCGCAGCGACTCGTGGAACAGGTGCCCGTCCTGGGTGACCAGGCCCAGCGTCCGGCGGATCGCGGCGAACGACAGGTCGCGGACGTCGATCCCGGCCAGTCGCACGGCGCCGGAGTCGACGTCGTACAGCCGCGGCAGCAGCGAGGCGATCGTCGACTTGCCCGCGCCCGAGGAGCCGACGATCGCCACCACCTGGCCGGGCTGCACGGTGAACGACACGTCGTGCAGGACGTCGACGCCGCCGCGGTTGTCCAGCTGGGCGACGTCCTCCAGCGAGGCCAGCGACACCCGGTCCGCCGAGGGGTAGCCGAAGGTCACCGAGTCGAACTCGACCGACACCGGCCCGTCGGGGACGTCGCGCGCGTCCGGACGCTCGCGCACCAGCGGCACGAGGTCGAGCACCTCGAAGACGCGCTCGAAGCTGACCATCGCAGAGGAGATGTCCACCCGGGCGCTGGCCAGCGCGGTCAGCGGGGCGTACAGGCGGGTCAGCAGCAGGGCGAGGGCGACCACCGAGCCGGGGTCCAGCGAGCCCTGCAGCGCGTAGAAGCCGCCGAGTCCGTAGACGAGCGCCAGGGCGAGTGCCGAGACGAGCATCAGCGCGCTGACGAACGCCCACTGCACCATCGCCGTCCGGACGCCGATGTCGCGCACCTTGCTCGCCCGGGAGGCGAACTCGGCGGACTCCCGCTCCGGCCGGCCGAACAGCTTGATGAGCGTGGCGCCGGGCGCGGAGAACCGCTCGGTCGTCTGGTCGGTCATCGCCGCGTTGTGGTCGGCGGCGGCCCGGCCGAGCGCGGCCAGCCGGCTGCCGATCCGCCGGGCCGGGATCAGGAAGGCGGGCAGGAGCAGCAGCGACAGCACGGTCACCTGCCACGACAGGGTGAGCATGACCGCGCCGGTGAGCAGCAGGGTCACCGTGTTGCTGACGACACCGGCGAGGGTGTCGCTGAACGCCCGCTGCGCGCCGATCACGTCGTTGTTGAGCCGGGAGACCAACGCCCCGGTGCGGGTGCGGGTGAAGAACGCGACCGGCATGCGCTGCACGTGGTCGAACACCGCGGTGCGCAGGTCCAGGATCAGCCCCTCGCCGAGGCTGGCCGACAGGAACCGGCCGAGCAGCGACAGGCCGGTGCCGGCGACGGCGATGACCGCGATGAGCACCGCCAGCCAGACGACGACGGACGTCTCGCTCCCCTCGACGATCTCGTTGACGACCCGCCCGGCCAGCAGGGGCGTGGCCACGGTGAGCACGGCCTCGACCACGCCGACCACGACGAAGAAGGCGATCCGCCGCCGGTGCGGCCGGGCGAAGTCCAGCACCCGCCGGAGGGTCTCCCGCGAGAACGGCCGCCGCTCGGTCCGGCCGTGCATCGCGTTGGACATGGCCGACCAGGCCGACATCTCCATGCTCACGACCGGGTGCCTCCTGCTCGACGCGGTTCCCGGCAGGAGGGACCGGTCGGCGGTCGCGGACTCATCGGGGGCATGACCGCGACGCTAGGGACTCCAGTGCAGTCGAGGTCAATGACCGTTCGTGCGCAGTTGTGCCGTCCCCTCCGTGTCGGGTCAGCGGGCGGCGCCCAGCGCGTCGGCCAGGCGGTGGTGGGCGACGGCCTCGTCGCGCCGGCTCTGCCGCTCCAGGGTCCGGGCCAGCGCGCGGCGGGCCCAGGCGTTGGCCGGGGCGAGCTCCACCAGCCGGCCGAGCGCCTCCTCGGCGCGGGTCAGCTGCGCCGAGCCGAAGTAGCTGCGCGCGAGCAGCTCCAGGGCCGCCTCGTTCGCGGGCTCGGCCTCGACGACGGGGGCGAGGATGCGGGCCGCCTCGGTGGGCTGCCCCATGGACAGGAACAGGTCGGCGCGCAGGTACTCCGAGTGCAGGTCGAGCTCGAACTGGGTCACGCCCGCTGAACACCCGGCGCGTGCCCGGCGTTCCCGATGGGTAGTGCACGTCTAGGTCGCGTGCATCCGAGCCACCTCCCCGTCGGGAAGGGAGGGTGTCCGCGTCCCCAGCGAGGAGATCGCCATGACCCTCCACCTCACCCGGCCCCACTGGACGTCGCGCTCCGGTGCCACCACGCTCTCCCCCGGCCAGCGCGTGCCCGTCGTCCACCGCATCGGCGCGCTCGTCGTCGCCGCCGCGATCGCCGTCTTCGGCGTGCTCGGCCTGCTGAACGGCCTCGACTTCTTCTCCACCGACGGCACCCGCGTCCTCGGCCTGAGTTCCAACGGCCTGCTGTCGGTGATCTCGCTGGTCACGGCCGCGGTGCTGGTCGCCGCGGTGCTGCGTGGCCCACGGGTCGCCTCGACGGTGATGATCGTCGTCGGCTCGTTGTTCCTGCTCTCGGCGCTGGCCAACCTGGCCGTGCTCCGCACCGACTGGAACTTCCTGGCGTTCCGCTTCTCCAACGTCGTCTTCTCGGTCGTCGCCGGGCTGACGCTGCTGCTGCTCGGCGCCTACGGCCGGGTCAGCGGCAACCTGCCGTCCGACAGCCCGTATGCCCGACCGACCCCGGACGGCGACCTGGAGCCCGTCGACCAGTCGCCCTCGACGCCGCAGGAGTACGAGGCGGAGCGGGCGATGCGCGCGGCCGAGGTCGCCGTCGTCCAGCACACCGCCACCCCCGACCAGCAGCGGCGGGTGCGGGCGATGGCGGAGGTCAGCTCGCGCCCCGACCGCCGTCGCGTGTGGATGTCCTTCGACTGACCGGCCGACCGACGGGACGGGACCGGCGTGGGCGGCATCACGGGCTGCCCACGCCGGTCCTGGGTACCGCCACGTGGTGACCGCCCCCCTGTCCCTCACCCGTGCCGGTTCCGGTGATCCGCTCCTCCTCCTGCATGGCATGGGCAGCTCCCGCCGGGACTTCGCCGCCGTCGTCCCCCCGCTGCGCGCGCACTTCGACGTGCTCAACGCCGACCTGCCCGGCGTCGGACGGTCGCCGCACCTCGAGCGACGCCCGACCGTCTCCGCCGTCACCGACGCGGTCGAGCGCACGCTCGACGAGGAGGGCGTCGGCCGGGTGCACGTGCTCGGCAACTCCCTCGGCGCCCGGGTCGCGCTGGAACTCGCCGTCCGCAACCGTGCCCTGTCCGTCGTCGCCATCGCGCCGTCCGGGCTCAACGTGCCCCAGGAACGGGTCGTCCAGGGCATCGGCATGGGCACGGCCCGTGTCGCCCTCCGGACGGCGGACCCGCTGATCGCCCCCCTGTCCCGGTCGGCGGTCGGCCGGGCCGCACTCCTGGCGCCACTCAAGGCCCGCCCGTGGAGCACCTCGCGGGAGGAGACCATCGGGGCGCGCGAGGGCTTCTCGGAGTCGCGCGACTTCTGGCGCACGCTGCTGTGGTCGTTGATGCTCGACGTCCCCCGGGGCCTGGACCGCATCGACTGCCCGGTGACCCTGGTCCAGGGAGTGGCGGACTGGGTCGCCTCCGGCCAGACCGTGCGGTACCTGCCGCTGATCCCGGGCGCCCGCTTCCACCCCTTGCTGATGGCCGGTCACGCTCCCCAGTCGGACCGTCCGGCGGCCATCGCCCGCCTGGTTCTGGAGACCGCACGGCGCGCGCCGGCCGAGCAGCCGACGTCCGGGCTCACGCAGGCCCGCTCCGCCGCCTGAGGACGGACGGCGGCGACCCGCCGCCGCGCCGACGACGTAGCCTCGCTGCCGCCATGACCGCCCAGCTCCCGATCCGTGACCGCGCCGACGCCTGCCCCGGTGCGCTGCAGACCCACAGCGCCGCCGACGGCGAGCTGGCGCGGGTCCGGATCCCCGGGGGCCTGCTGACCGCGGATCGGCTGCGGGTGCTCGCCGCCGCGGCCCGCGAGCTGGGCGACGGCGCGCTGGAGCTCACCAGCCGCGGCAACCTGCAGCTGCGCGGACTCGCGCCCGGTGCGGAGGCCGAGCTCGGCGAACGGCTGGCGGCGGCGGGTCTGCTGCCCAGCGCGACCCACGAGCGGATCCGCAACGTGCTGGCCAGCACGCTGTCGGGCCGCACCGCCGGCGGGGTCCTCGACGTCACGCCGTGGGTCGCCGCCCTGGACGCCGGGCTGTGCGCCGACCCCGCGCTCGCCGAGCTGCCCGGCCGGTACCTGGCCACGCTCGACGACGGCCGCCGCGACGTGGCCGGGCTCGGCGGGGACGTCGGCCTGGTCGCCCTCGACGCCGGCACGGTGGCGCTGACCCTCGCCGGTGCCGGCAGCGGCCTGCGCGCCGGCCCGGACGACGCCGTCGACCTCGCGCTCGCCGCCACCCGCGCCTTCCTGGCCGAGCGCACCGCGCAGGCCAGCAGCGCCTGGCGCCTCGCGGAGCTCGACGAGGGCCCGGCGAGGGTCGTCGACCGCGTGAGCGCCTCGATGAGGGTCCCCCGCGCGGAGGTCGCGGGACTCCCGCGCGTCCAAGTCCCTCCCCCAGCAGGGGTCGTCCCCCAGACCGACGGGCGGACGGCGCTGGTCGTCGTCGTCCCGCTCGGGCGGCTGACGGCGGAGCAGGCCGAGCTGCTCGCGGCCACGTCGGCCGGCACCCTGCAGGTGACGCCGGGGCGCGCCGTCGCCGTCCCGGATCTCCCCGATGGCTCGGCCGCCGCCGACCTCACCGCCGCGGGACTCGTGCTGGACCCCGCCAGCCCGTGGCTGCGGGTCACCGCGTGCGCGGGCCGGCCGGGCTGCGCGAAGTCGCTGGCCGACGTGCGGTCCGACGCCGTCCGCGCGGTCGCCGACGGCACCCTGCCGGCCGGCGGCGCGCGCCAGCACTGGGCTGGCTGCGCGCGCCGCTGCGGCCGGCCGCGCGGCGAGGTGGTCGACGTCGTCGCCACCCCCGCCGGCTACGCGCTCAGCTGACCCGGCGGCCGGACGTGCCCACACCACCTCGGCGTCGTTGTGCTCTGGGTCCACCTGTACTCAGAGCACAACGACGCGCAGGGCCTTGCCCCGCGGGAGAGGCGGCCGGGGGACTCAGCCGTCCTCGGGGTCGGGGAAGCGGGCGCCCGCGGCCACCTCGGCGCCCTTCTCGAGCCGCACGCCCCGGCCGAGCAGCGTGATGTCGCCGTCGCCGCCGACCGATGCGCCGTCCCCGATGTCGACGCCGTCGTCGACGACCGTGCGGGTCACCGTCGCGCCGGCGCGCACCCGCACGCCGGGCAGCAGCACCGAGTCGACCACCGTCGCGCCGGCCTCCACGATCACCCCGGGCGACAGCACCGACCCCCGCACGTTGCCCGACACCCGGGTCCCGCCGGAGAGCAGGCTGTTCTCGATCTGCCCGTCGTCGAGAACGCGGGCGGCGCTGTGCCGGCCACCCCGGGTGTGCACCGGCCAGGTGCGCTCGTCGAGGTCGAGCGGCGGCTCCTCGGCCAGGAAGTCCTGGTGGGCCTCCCAGTACGCCGGCACCGTGCCGACGTCGCGCCAGTAGCCCGTCAGCGGGAAGGCGCGGGCGGCGCCGTCCCGGGTCTGGGCGGGCAGCAGGTGCGACCCGAGGTCCTCCAGCCCCTCCTCGCCGACCTCGTCGTTCAGGGCCTCCAGCCGGTCGAGGGTGGGCGTCGGCGTGAAGACGAAGACCTCGTTCGTGGCCGTCGTCGTCGCCGGCTCGTCGGGCTTGTAGGCGTAGTCGTCGACCTTGCCGCCCTCGCCCACCTGGACGATGCCGTACCGCGCGGCGTCGTCGGCGGCGACCTCGGTGGTCACCATCGTGACCTCCGCGCCGGAACCCAGGTGGGCGTCGACGACCTCGCGGTAGTCCAGCTTGTAGACGGCGTCGGAGCTGACGACCACGAGCGCGTCGGGGTCGAAGCCGCGGATCAGCTCGGCCTGCCGCCACAGCCCGTCGGCAGTGCCCTCCGTCCAGCCGCCCCGCTCGTTGCCCTGGAACGGCGGCATCATCATCAGCCCGCCGGTGGTGCGGTCCAGGTCCCAGGGCCGCCCGTTCGCGAGGTGCTCGGAGACCGACTGCGGCTGGTACTGCACCGACACCCAGACGTCGGCGATCCCGGAGTGCTCGCAGTTGGACAGCGGGAAGTCGATGAGGCGGTAGACCCCGGCGAACGGGACGGCGGGCTTGGCCCGGGTCTCGGTCAGCAGTTCGAGGCGGTTGCCCTTGCCACCGGCGAGGACGAGGACGAGGACCCGGGGGAGCGCCATACCGCCCCGCTACCCGCTCCCGACCGGCCCTGCACCCGCGACACGTAGCCTCCTCGCCGATGTACGCCTACGAGAAGGACGGCGCCGAGATCTACCGGCAGTCGTTCGCCACCATCCGCGCCGAGGCCGACCTGGGCGGACTACCCGCAGACGTCGCCCGCGTCGTCGTGCGGATGATCCACGCCTGCGGCCAGGTCGACCTGGTGCCCGACGTCGCCTTCTCCCCCGCGGTCGTGTCCCGTGCCCGGGCCGCCCTCGACGCCGGCGCGCCGGTGCTGTGCGACGCCCGGATGGTCGCCTCGGGCATCACGCGCGCACGGCTGCCGCGGGACAACGAGGTGCTCTGCACCCTCGGCGACCCGGGCGTCCCGGACCTCGCCGCGCGACTGGGCACGACCCGCACGGCGGCCGCGCTCGAGCTGTGGGGCGACCGGCTGGACGGCGCGGTGGTGGCGATCGGCAACGCCCCGACGGCGCTGTTCCACCTGCTGGAGACGGTCGAGGCCGGTGGGCCGCGGCCGGCCGCCGTCCTCGGCATCCCGGTCGGGTTCATCGGCGCGGCCGAGTCCAAGGAGGCGCTCGCGGCGTCCGACCTGGAGTACCTGGTGGTGCGCGGGCGGCGCGGCGGCAGCGCGATCACCGCGGCGGCCGTCAACGCGATCGCGAGCGACGTCGAATGACCGGGCGCCTCTACGGGGTCGGGCTGGGGCCGGGCGACCCGGAGCTGGTGACGGTCAAGGCCGCGCGGCTGATCGGCGCGGCCGACGTCGTCGCCTTCCACGCCGCGCAGCACGGCCGGTCGGTCGCCCGCGCACTGGCCGCGCCGTACCTGCGCGCGGGCCAGGTCGAGGAGCTCTTGGTCTACCCGGTGACCACCGAGACCACCGCCCACCCCGGCGGCTACCAGGGCGCGATCGACGAGTTCTACGAGGCCGCCGCCGCCCGGCTCGCCGCGCACCTGGACGCCGGCCGCGACGTGGTGGTCCTGGCCGAGGGCGACCCGTTCTTCTACGGGTCCTACATGCACATGCACAAGCGGCTGGCCCACCGCTACCCGACCGAGGTCGTGCCGGGCGTGACCAGCGTCAGCGGTGCCGCCGCCGTCGTCGGCCGGCCGCTGGTGGAGCGCGACGAGGTGCTCACCGTGCTGCCGGGCACGCTGCCCACCGAGGAGCTCGCCGAGTGGCTGGCGACCACCGACTCGGCCGCGGTCATGAAGCTCGGCCGCACCTTCCGCTCCGTGCGC
Organism: Trujillonella endophytica; assembly: GCF_019799905.1. GTDB lineage: Bacteria > Actinomycetota > Actinomycetes > Mycobacteriales > Geodermatophilaceae > Trujillonella > Trujillonella endophyticus_A. The sequence continues at coordinate 620,849 of NZ_JABGCI010000002.1, forward strand.
GACGCCTTCGACGCCGCCGGCGTGCTGGACCGGGCGCTGTACGTCGAGCGGGCCACGACCGAGCGGCAGCGCACCATGCCGCTGGCCGACGTCGACCCCGACACCGTCCCGTACTTCTCCCTCGCGCTGATGCCCAGCCCGTTGACAGGTCCGACACCGGGGCCCGAGCAGTACGACGAGGCCGGCCCGCGCACCGGTGAGGTCGTCGTCGTCGGGCTGGGTCCCGGGCAGCGCTCGTGGACCACGCCGGAGGCCGCCGCCGCGCTGGCCGCCGCCGACGACCTGGTCGGCTACGGCCCCTACCTGGACCGGGTCGAGGTCAACCCGCGGCAGACCCGCCACCCCAGCGACAACCGGGTGGAGGCCGAGCGGGCCGCGCACGCGCTGGAGCTGGCCCGCGCCGGGCGCCGGGTCGCCGTGGTCTCCAGCGGCGACCCCGGCGTCTTCGCCATGGCCGCCGCGGTGCTGGAGGTCGCCGACCGGCCCGAGTACACCGGGATCGCCGTCCGGGTGCTGCCCGGGCTCACCGCGGCGCAGGCGGTGGCCTCCCGGGTCGGCGCCCCGCTGGGGCACGACTTCGCGGTGATCAGCCTCTCCGACGTCCTCAAGCCGTTGGACGTCGTCCTCGACCGGCTGCGGCACGCAGCCCAGGCCGACCTCGTGCTCGCGCTCTACAACCCCCGGTCGAAGGCGCGGCCGCACCAGCTGGGCGAGGCGCAGAAGACGCTGCTCGACGTGCGCGACGCCGGCACGGTGGTCGTGGTGGGCCGCGACGTCGGCGGGCCGGCCGAGGAGGTGCGGGTGACGACGCTCGGCGAGCTGGACCCGGAGACGGTCGACATGCGCTGCCTGGTGCTCGTCGGCTCCTCGCGCACCCGGGTCGGCCCGGGTGGCGCCGTATACACCCCGCGGACGTACTGACCTCCGAGGCATCGGATCCCATGCCTGACACGCCGCGGTCGGGAATGCGGCCGAGATCGTTGCCCTTGCTCACGTTCGTGCCGACCCCGACGCTCTCCCGCACCCCGGCGTTCTGGACCGCGACGGGTCTGCTGCTGCTCGCCCTCGCCGCCTCGGGCGTGCCGACGCCGCTCTACCGCGTCTACTCCGAGCGCTTCGACTTCGGCCCGGGCACGCTGACGGTCGTCTTCGGCATCTACGCCTTCGCGCTGCTGACCACCCTGCTGGTGGTCGGCGGCCTGTCCGACCACGTGGGCCGGCGGCCGGTCCTGGCCGGCGGCCTGCTGCTGATGGCCTCGGCGATGGGCGTCTTCCTGGTGGCGGACGGCGTCGGCTGGCTGCTCGTCGCGCGGGTGGTGCAGGGCGTGTCGATGGGCGCCCTGACCGGCACCCTGGGCGCGCTGCTGCTGGACACGCAGGGGCGGGAGCGCCCACTGGGGCCGCTGGTCAACAGCGCGGCTCCGGGCCTCGGACTGTCGTTGGGCGCGGTCGGCGCCGGTCTGGTGGTCGAGTCCGTCGCCGAGCCCACCCGCTGGGTGTTCGCCGTCCTCGCCGTCGCACTCGTGCTGGGCGCGGCCACCGTGGTGCTCCTGCCCGAGACCTCCCCGCGCGCCCCCGGCGCGCTGGCCTCGTTGCGGCCCTCGGTGCGGGTGCCGCGGGCGCAGCGGCCCGGCTTCCTGCTGGCCCTGCCCGTCCTCGTCGCCGCCTGGGCGCTGGGCGGCCTCTACCTCTCCCTCGGGCCGTCGCTGGCGGCCACGGTCTTCGGCCTGGAGGACCACCTCGTGGGCAGCCTGCTGGTGCTGGCCATGCAGGGCTCGGCCGCGCTCGGTGCGGTCCTGGGCCGGGGCGTGGAGCCGGAGCGTGGCATGGTGGGCGGCGCGCTGGTGTTCAGCGCGGGCGTCCTGGCCACCATCGTGGCGTTGTCGACCGGCTCGGTCGCCGTCCTGTTCGTCTCGGCGGTCGTCTCCGGCCTCGGCTTCGGGCTCGCCGTCCTCGGCGCGATCGCCACCACCACGGCCGGCGTGGAACCCGCGGACCGGGCCGGGCTGCTCTCGGCCTCCTTCGTGGTCGGCTACCTCAGCTTCAGCGTCCCGGCGATCATCGCCGGCACGACCTCGGCCTCCGTCGGCCTGCAGACGGTGAGCGAGGTCTACGCCGCCGTCTGCGTCGTCCTGGCCCTCGTCGCCGTGGCCGGGGTGCGGCGACGCCGGCGCAGCGTGCGCGGTGCAGCCGCCGAGGTTCCGGAGCCCGCGCAGCCGATCGCCGCCTGACCGTCAGCGGCCGGGATAGGGCGTGGCCCTGAGCGCCCGCGCCAGCTGCGCGGCGTTCTCCGCGAGGGTCGACGTGGTCGAGGCGACCGCCTCCGGGGTCTCCTCCAGGTCCAGGTAGTCCCGGCTGCCCATCGCCTCGTCGTTCCAGTACGTCCCGCCCTGCGCCGGGATGGTGAAGCCGATGTCGTTGAGGCCCTGCATGAGGTCGGCGGTGATCTTGTGCGCGCCGTCCTCGTTGCCGACGACGGCGGTGACCGCGACCTTGCCGGTGACCAGCGGCCGGCCCGAGTCGTCGGTCTCGGACAGCTCGCCGTCCAGCCGCTCCAGGACCCGCTGCGCGACGCTGCTCATGTGGCCGACCCAGGTGGGCGTGGACACGATCAGGATGTCGGCGGCCATCAACTGCTCGCGGATCGCCGGCCAGGCGTCGCCCTCGCCCATGTCGACCTCGACGCCGGGCTTCACGTCGTGGTCGACCACACGGACGACGTCGCCGCTCACCCCGTGCCCGGCGAGGGCGTCGAGCACCTCACGGGCCATCTTCTCGCTGCTCGAGGCGGCGGGCGACGGCGACAGGGTGCAGACGAGGGCAAGGGCGCGGAGGGGTGACGCGGTCTCGGTCATGCACCGCCTCGTGCCCCGTCCGGTTGCGCGTCACACGCCGGCGAGCAGGACGCCGACCGCGGCCGGCGTCCCGGCGACGGCGGCCGCGCCGGCGGAGCGCAGCTCGTCGGGCGCCGGGCCCCAGCCCGCGCCGATGCACGGCAGCCCGTGCGCCGCGGCGCCCAGCACGTCGTGCTCGCGGTCGCCGACCAGCACCGGGTCCCGCCCCTCCGGGTGGGCCGCGAGCGCCGCGGCGACCACCTGGTCCTTGTGCCGGACGGCGCCGTCGAGGGTCGCCCCGTGCACGGAGTCGACCAACCGGTCGAGCCCGGTGTGCGCCAGCACCCGGACGGCGAACGGCTCCGGCTTGCTGGTGGCCACGGCCAGGACGGCGCCGGCCGCCCGCAGCCCGGCCAGCAGCTCCGGGACGCCGTCGTACACGGCGACGTCGAGCAGCGCGCCGGCCGAGTAGTGCGCGCGGTAGGCGGCGACCGCCCGCGGCACGTCGGCCGGCGGGACGCCGAGGACCAGCGCGAACCCGTCCTGCAGCGGCGGGCCCACCATGTCCCGCAGCTGGGCCGGCGTCGGCTCGGGCCGGCCCAGCTCCGCGGCGGCCACCCGCACCGAGGCCCAGGTGCCCGGCGTCGAGTCGACCAGCGTGCCGTCGAGGTCGAACAGGACCAGCCGGCCGCGCGGTCCGCTCAGGGCCGGTGCACCGAGTCGAGGAAGCCCTGCACCCGCTGGGTCAGCTCCGCCGACCGCTCGGCGACGACCTCGTCCGGATCGCGGTCGGCCAGCCACGGCGGGATCTCGGTGCGCACGCGCTGCGCGCAGCCGAGGTCGGCGCAGATGTAGGTGCCCACCGTGTTGCCGTTGCGGCCGGCCCCGCCGATGCGCCGGGCGGTGAACAGCGAGATCGCGTCCCCGGTCTGCGCGGTCTGGCAGAGCAGGCACATGGCCGCCGTCCGGCTGGACATGCGGGTCTCCGCGGCACGCAGCGAGACGCCGACCGGGTGCCCGTCGCGGTGGACGACGAGGTAGCCGCGCAGCGGCGCCCTCGGGTCGCGCCAGCCCAGCAGCGCGAGCTCCTCCCACGGCAGGACGCCGAAGTCCCGCGGCAGGGTCACCGCCTTGGCCTCGCCCTTGGAGCAGTTGACGAACGACCGGCGCACCTGCTGCTCGGTCAGGGGTTCCACGGGTACTGCGCTCCTGGGGTTCTCGGGGTCCGGCGTGGCGCGGGGTCGTGCGTCGGTCCGGCGCGAGATCCTCCGTCAGTCCCGCGCCGGAGTCGAACCGGTTTCCGCCACCCAGGTCAGCGCCTCGGCGACCGTGGCGGCCACCGGGACACCCGCGGGCAGCGGCGGCCGGCGGACCAGGACGACGGGGATCCCGAGCTCGCGGGCGGCGGTGAGCTTGGCCGCCGTCATCCCGCCGCCGCTGTCCTTGGTGACCAGCACGTGGATGCCGTGCTCCAGCATCAGCGCCGTCTCCTCCTCGACCGTGAAGGGCCCGCGGGCGAGCACGACGGTGCACCGGGCCGGCAGCGGCGGCTCCGGCGGGTCGACCGAGCGCACCAGGACCGCGCCGGTCAGGGCCGCGAACGCGGCGAGGTCCTTCCGGCCGGTGGTGAGGAACACCGAGCCCGCGTCGGCCACGGCGGTGGCGGCCTCGTCCAGGTCGGACACCCAGCGCCAGTCGTCGCCGGGACCCGCCGTCCAGCCGGGCCGCTGGAGCCGCAGCAGCGGGGTGCCGGTCGCCGCGGCCGCGGCCGCGGCGTTGCCGGTCATGCCTGCCGCGAAGGGGTGGGTGGCGTCGACGACGACGTCCACCCCGGCCAGCGCCCGCACCAGCCCCTCGACGCCACCGAACCCGCCGATCCGCACCCGGCCCGGCGGCAGCACCGGGTCGGCCACCCGTCCGGCGAGCGAGCTGAGGACGTCGACGCCGGCCTCGACGAGCGCCGTGGCCAGCCGCCGCGCCTCGCCGGTGCCGCCGAGGACGAGCACCCGCGGGGTCACGCGGCGGGCCCGTGCATGCTGGTCCCGTGAGCAGGGAGGGCGGCGGGCTGCGGCACGGCTGGACGACCGGCGCCTGCGCGACCGCCGCGGCGACCGCGGCCTACACCGCGCTGCTCACCGGCGAGTTCCCCGACCCGGTGACGATCGACCTGCCGAACGACCGGCACCCCTCCTTCGCGCTGTCCCGCGAGGCACTGGTGCCGGGGGCCGAGGCGACCGTCGGCATCGTCAAGGACGCCGGCGACGACCCCGACGTCACCCACGGTGCGCTGGTCTCCTCGCGGGTGCTCCTCGGGGAGCCCGGCACCGGGGTGGTCTTCCGCGCCGGCCCGGGCGTCGGGACCGTGACCAAGCCGGGGCTGCCGCTGGCGGTGGGCGAGCCGGCGATCAACCCCATGCCGCGGCAGTTCATCGGGGAGCACGTGGCCGCGGTCGCCGCCCGGCACGGGGGTACCGGCGACGTCGTCGTCGAGGTGTCGGTCGAGGGTGGCGAGGAGCTGGCCCGCCGGACCTGGAACCCACGGCTGGGGATCCTCGGCGGGCTGTCGATCCTCGGCACCACCGGCGTCGTCGTCCCCTACTCGTGCTCGTCGTGGATCGACTCGATCCGCCGCGGCATCGACGTCGCCCGCGCGGCCGGGCGCACCCACGTGGCCGGCTGCACCGGCTCCACCAGCGAGCGGGTGGCGCAGGAGCTGCACGGCCTGCCCGAGGACGCCCTGCTGGACATGGGCGACTTCGCCGGCGCGGTGCTCAAGTACCTGCGCCGCCACCCGGTGCCGCGGCTGACCGTGGCCGGCGGCATCGGCAAGCTGGCCAAGCTCGCCGAGGGCCACCTGGACCTGCACTCGGCCCGCTCCCAGGTCTCCTTCGAGGCCTTGGCGACGCTCGTCCGCGACGCCGGTGGGACGCCGGAGCTGGTCGAGGGCGTGCGCGGCGCGAACACGGCGCTCGACGCGCTGCAGCAGTGCTCGGCCGCCGGGCTGCCGCTGGGCGACCTCGTGGCCGCCGGCGCCCGGCAGACCGCGCTCGGGGTGCTCCAGGGCGCCCCGATCGAGGTCGACGTCGTCGTCATCGACCGCGCCGGCGGGATCGTCGGCCGCGCGTGAGAAAGGACCCCGCTGCCCCCCACCACTCGCGAACTCGCGGTGGGCCCCTGCAGCGGGGCCGCCGCCGGGCACGTCACGCACCCCGTGCGCGGTTCACGGAGTAGAGGTGGCTGTCGGGGAACTGGCCGGCGGCCAGCGCGCGGCCGACGACCACGATCGCCGTCCGCCTGATGCCGGCCGCCGCGACCTGAGCCGCGATGTCGGCCAGCGTGCCGCGCAGCACCACCTCGTCGGCCCGGCTGGCGTACGCGACGACGGCGGCCGGGCAGTCCGCGCCGTAGTGCGCGGCCAGCTCGGGGGCGAGCTCGTCGAGGCGCTGCACGGCCAGGTGGAGCACCAGCGTGGCGCCGGTGGCCGCGTACGCGGCCAGGGTCTCCCCCGGCGGCATGGGCGTGGAGCGGGCCGAGGTCCGGGTGAGGACGACGGTCTGCGCCACCCCCGGCACGGTCAGCTCCCGCTTCAGTGCGGCGGCGGCCGCGGCGAACGACGGCACTCCCGGCACCACCTCGTACGGCACCCCCGCGACGTCGAGCCGGCGCATCTGCTCGGCCATGGCGCTGTAGACCGAGGGGTCCCCGGAGTGCAGCCGGGCGACGTCGAGGCCGGCCTCGTGCGCGCCCACCAGCTCGGCGGTGATCTCGTCGAGGTCCAGGTCGGCGGTGTCGACCAGCCGGGCACCGGCGGGTGCGGTGTCGAGCAGCTCCCGCGGCACGAGGGCCCCGGCGTACAGGCAGACCGGGCACGAGGCGATCAGCCGGGCGGCCCGCAACGTCACGAGATCGGCGGCACCCGGACCGGCGCCGATGAAGAACACCGTCACCGGGTGACCGACCAGATGGTCACGGGCATCGCGGCCCGCCAGCCGGTGAAGGACCCGACCGGCTCGGCGCGCTGCACCGCCACGCGCACCAGCTCGCCCCCCACCTTGGCGTGCCAGCTCGCCAGCACCGCCTCGCTCTCCACCGTCACCGCGTTGGCCACGAGCCGGCCGCCGGCGGGCAGCGCGTCCCAGCAGCTCTCCAGCAGCAGCGGCGTGGTCAGTCCCCCGCCGACGAAGACCGCGTCCGGGGCGCCCAGCCGGCCCAGGACCTCGGGGGCGGCGCCGTGGACCACGCGCAGGTAGGGCACGCCCAGGCGGGCGGCGTTGCGGGCGATCCGCTCCGCCCGCTCGGCGTCGGCCTCGACCGCCACGGCGCGGCAGCTGGGGTGGGCGCGCATCCACTCGATGCCGATCGAGCCGGAGCCGGCCCCGACGTCCCACAGCAGCTGTCCGGGCAGGGCGGCCAGCCGCGACAGCGTGATCGCGCGGACCTCGGACTTCGTGAGCTGCCCGTCGGACTCGTAGGCGGCGTCGGGCAGGCCGGGGGTGGTCGGCAGGGGCATCGTCCCGCGCTCGGCCCGGCACTCGACCGCCGTGACGACCAGGGCGGGCGCGGGCTGCGACCACGTGGCCGCCGTCCCGGACCGGACGCTCTCCTCCGGCCCGCCCAGCCCGGCGAGCACCGTGACCATGCTCTGCCCGTACCCGCGGTCGGACAGCAGCCGGGCGACCTCGGCCGGCGTCCCCCCGTCGGAGCCGAGCACCAGCAGGCGGGCGCCGGGCTGGACGTGCGGGTGCAGCAGCTCGACCGGCCGCCCGACCAGGCTGACCACGCAGGTGTCCTCCACCGCCCAGCCCAGCCGGGCACACGCCAGCGACACCGAGGAGGGCGCCGGCAGCACCCGGACCCGCTCGGCACCGAGCAGCCGGGTCAGGGTGGTGCCGATCCCCGACAGCATCGGGTCGCCGCTGGCCAGGACGACGACGGCCTTGCCGGCGTGCTCCTCGACCAGCCCGGGCAACGCCTCGGTCAGCGGTGAGGGCCAGGGCACCCGCGTCGCGGGCACGTCCTCCGGCACGAGCTCCAGCTGCCGGCGGCTGCCCATCAGGACCTCGGCCCGCTCCACCTCCGCCCGGGACGTGGGCGCGAGCCCGGCCCAGCCGTCGGCGCCGATGCCGACGACGACGATCGGGGTGGCGGCCGTCGCCTCGGTCACTGCTGCACGCTCTCGCGCGACTCCGCGAGCAGCCGCTCGCGGAGCTCCTCCGGCAGCCGGTCGACGTAGACCGTGCCGTCGAGGTGGTCGACCTCGTGCTGCAGGCAGCGGGCCGCCATCCCGGTCGCCTCGATGCGGACCGGGTCGCCCTCGACGTTGACGCCGTCCACCCGCGCCCGGAACGCCCGCGGCAGCTCGGCGTAGGGCCCGGGGACCGAGAGGCAGCCCTCCTCGGTGACCTCCTCGGCGGGCTCGTCCGCTGCCGGCTCCAGGATCGTCAGCACCGGGTTCACCACGTAGCCGACGACGTCCTCGCCGCCGGCGTCCGGGCAGTCGATGACGAAGACCCGCGCGTCGACGCCGATCTGGTTGGCGGCCAGGCCCACGCCGTCGGCCGCCTCCATGCTGGCGAACATGTCGAGGACCAGGCGGCGCAGGTCGCGGTCGAACTCGGTGACCGGCGCGCACGGCCGGTGCAGCACCGGGTTGCTGCCGTACGTGACGATCGGCCGGGCGACGCCGTCGTAACGGCCGGGCAGACGCATGCCGGCGATCCTAGGGACGCTGCTTGGCACGATGGACGGCGTGCGCGCCGACCGGGACCTGTCGACGGCGGCCGGGCTGGCGCTGGGGGCGGCGGCGGACCTCCTGCTGGCCGACCCCCGCCGCCTGCACCCCGTGGCCGGGTTCGGCACCGCGGCGGCGGCGCTCGAGCGGCGCACCTGGCGCGACTCCCGCGCGGCCGGCGCCGGGTACGCCGCCGTCCTGGTCGGCGCGGCGGGCGCGCTCGGGGCGGCGCTGGACCGCGGGACCCGCGGCCGGCCGGTGGCCCGGGCGCTGACGACCGCCGTGGTCACCTGGACCGTGCTGGGCGGGACGTCGCTGGGCCGCGCCGCCCGGGACGTGCACGCCCCCCTGGTCGCCGGGGACCTGCCCGCCGCTCGGGCGCAGCTGCCCGCCCTCGCCGGCCGGGACCCCTCGGGACTCGACGCCGGCGAGCTGGCCCGGGCCACCGTCGAGTCGGTCGCGGAGAACACCTCCGACGCCGCGGTGGCGCCGTTGTTCTGGGGGGCGGTCGCCGGGTTGCCCGGGCTCACCGCCTACCGGGCGGTGAACACCCTCGACGCGATGGTCGGCCACCGGTCCCCGCGGTACGCCCGGTTCGGCTGGGCCTCCGCACGCGCCGACGACGTCGCCAACTGGCTGCCCGCGCGGCTGACCGCTGCGCTCACGGTGGCCGCCGCCCCGTGGACGGGCGGCTCGGCGGCCGGCGCACTGCGGGTCTGGTGGCGGGACGGCGCAGCGCACCCCAGCCCCAACTCCGGGCGGTGCGAGGCGTCCCTGGCCGGAGCGCTCGGGCTGCGGCTGGGCGGCCGCAACGTCTACGGCAGCCGGGTGGAGGTGCGGCCGGCGCTCGGCGACGGGCGGCCGCCCCTGGCCGCCGACGTCCCGCGGGCGGTGCATCTGTCACGGGCGGTGTGGACGGCGGCTGCCGGGCTCGCCGTGCTGTCCCGCCTCGTCCGGCGACGCGTGAGCCCCTGACCCTGCCGGCGGGCCTCCCGACCCTGCCGGCGCGATCGGCCCGGGAACGTCCGCACACGGCCGGCAGGGTCGGGTCACCCCGGCGCTGCCGCGCCGCCGTTCTCCCCGCCGGGCGGGTGTGGCGGTCAGACGGTGCCGGCCAGTACCGACGGGGTCAGCTGCCAGGCGGCCGGCACGGCGGTGGCGCCGGAGTCGCCCACCGGGGACAGGTCGAGGACCAGCCGGGTGGGCTGGAAGGCCTCGGCGTAGCCGATCCGGGCCTGGGCGCCCCAGTGCCGGGCCGAGGCGACCACCGCGTCGGGCTCCACCATGGCCGACATCTCCACCTGGGTGGCGTGCGCGGCCAGCGCGGCGACCTTGCCGCTGAGGTGGGCCGTCACGTCGACGAAGACGGTCGGGGTGAACGAGAGCGTCGACGGGCTCTGGTAGTGCAGCACCCGGGGCAGCCGGCGGGCGGCGCCCTGCGCCGCCGAGGCGACGGCGCGGTGGTCCTGGTGGCTGTCGTCGGGGGCGTGCACGTAGACGAGGTCGGCGCGGGTGGCGCGCAGGACCCGCTCGATCAGCCGCACGGTGGCCGAGTCGGGGACGACCTCGCAGTCGCGCAGCCCACCCCAGAGCAGCCGGGCGCCGATCATCTCGGCGGCCCGCTCCTGCTCGGCGCGCCGGCCGGCGCCGCGGGCACCGTCGCCGGGACCGTTCTCGCCTCCGGTGACCACGAGCATCGTCACGGTGTCCCCCGCCGCGACGTGCGCGAGCAGCGCACCTCCGCAGCCGAGCTCGATGTCGTCGGGATGTGCGCCGATGGCCAGGACACTGCGTCCGGCGTCCCCCGTACCCGTGCCGTCCATGGCTCGGTGTCCTCCCGTTCTGCGGCGAGGTCGCCCCGCCCGTCTCCACTCCATCGGCACCCGACTCGGTTGCCTGCAACGCAACAGGCCCGGCCTCCCCCCGAGGGGTGAGAGGAAGGACCTCCCTGCCCCCCACTACTCGCGCGCTCGCAGCGGGCCCCTGCAGGGAGGCCGGAGACGAGGGGTCGCGACTCAGCCCGCGAGACGCGGGGAGGGCACGAGGCGGTGCGCGGCCGGGACGTCCCCGGCGCGGCGCCGGGGCACGGGCGCCAGGTCCATGACCATCCGCGTCGGCGCGAACGCCTCCGCGTAGCCGATCCGGGCCTGGGCGCCCCAGTGCCGGGCCGACGCCACGACGGCGTCGGGCTCGACCATCGCCGACAGCTCCACCTGCGAGGCGTGCGCGCCGAGCGCGTGCAGCTTGCCCGTGAGGTGGGCGGTCACGTCGACGTAGACGGTCGGGGTGAACGACAGCGTCGACGGGCTCTGGTAGTGCAGCACCCGAGACAGCCGCCGGGCGGCACCCTGCGTCGCCGAGGCCACCGCGCGGTGGTCCTGGTGGCTGTCGTCCGGCGCGTGCACGTAGACGACGTCGGCCCCGGTCTCCTCGAGCACCCGCTCGACGAGCGCCACCGTGGCCGCGTCCGCCGTGAGCAGGCAGTCGTGCAGCCCGCCCCACACCAGCCGGGCGCCGAGGCTGCGCGCGGCGGCCTCCTGCTCCAGTGCCCGCCCGCCGACCTGCTCCGGATCGCCGGGGCCGTTCTCGCCGCCGGTCATGACCAGCATGGTCACGGTGTCCCCCGCCGCGGCGTGGGCCAGCAGCGTGGCGCCGCAGCCGAGCTCGACGTCGTCGGGATGGGCGCCGATGGCGAGGACGCTGCGCATCCCCGTCACACCTCCGCGTCGGCCGATGCCGGCCCGCCGGACATGCGGTTCATCCGGCGGCGGAAGCGGTAGAGCACCGCCGCGCCGACCACGCCGGCCGCGCCGAGCGCCACCGCGGTCCCGGTGCCGTTGCCGTCGGCAGGCAGCTGTGTGCCGGCTGGGCAGTCGGGTCCCGTTCGCTTGATCGTCACCGACCTGCCGGAGACCGTCCAGATCGCCGTCTCGTTCGCGTTCATGGTGATGGTGAAGACACCCGAGTGCGTGCCCGGTTCGAAGACGGTGGGCTGCCCACCGTTCTGCGGCGACGGGCTCACGTTGTTCTCGGAGCCACGGAGGTACGTCACGGTCTGGCCGGCGCTGTTGGTGTAACCGAGCACGGCGATCCAGTCGGCATCGCCGCTGACCCGCATGATGCAGTTGACCACGGGTGTGACCTCGCCGGCCGCAGACGCAGTGCCCGGGGTGAAGATCGTGGTCAGCGCCGCGATCACCCCGATCGCCGCCAGCCGCGCGACACGCGCGCCCATGCGCGAGCCGGTCTTCCTGCTGATGCCTGCCATGGCGTCGTCCCTCGGGTGCTCCGGAGCGGCCTTCCCGCTCCACCCGGGTGGGATCGGCCGATCCGGGCCCGGACTGGAGACTCCTGGCCGGGGGATCACCCCATCGAGGGAGCGGCCGCCGACCGGGCCGGGACGACGACCTCCGCGAGCAGGACCAGTGCCAGGGCCGCGGCCTCGGGGAACGAGCCGGTGACCGCCTCCGCGCGCGGCTCGTCGGGCGCATCCGCGTACTCCCCCTGCCGGATGCGGATGGCGCGGGCGCCCACGGCCGCGGCCACCGCGACGTCCTTGCCGGGCCGGTCACCGATGACCAGCAGCCGGTCGGCGGGGACACCGAGGGCGTCGGCGAGCGCGAGCAGGCCTCCCGGGGAGGGTTTGCGGGCCGCCCGGCCACCGAGCGTGTCGGTCACGAGCACGACGGCCAGCAGCGGCTCCAGCCCGGTGGCGGCCAGCTTGGCGGCCTGGATGACGGGGTTGCCGTCGGTGAGGCAGGCCAGGGGCGCCGCCGCGGCGAGCGCCTCCAGGGCCGCGGGGACGCCCGGGTACGGCACCAGCCGCGCCGGCTCGTGCCGGGTGAAGGCGGCGACCAGCGGCGGGACCAGCGCGGGCAGGTCGCCGGCCGGCACGCCGGCCGCGAGCAGCGCCCGGTCGATGGTGCCGCCGGCGTCGGAACCGGCGGCCAGCTCGCGGACCAGGGCGGCGTGCACCCGCTCGCCGTCCAGGCCGGCCGCCGTCGCGGCCGCGCCGACGGCGACGGCGGCGCCGGCCAGGTACTCCGCCTGCGGGTACAGCGTGTCGTCCAGGTCCACGACGACCGCCAGCGGCGGCGGGGTCACCACGGGAGCCGGCCGTCGGTGTAGTCGGGCTCGTCGATGGCCAGCAGGGCGTCGGTCGCCTCGTCGGCGAGGATCGCGGCGACCTGCGCTCCCGTCGTCCCGTCGCCGTAGAGGCAGGGCAGCTCGGCGGCGCGGGCCTGGGCCTCCGGCGTCGTGTGCCGGGCGGCCGCGGCGAGGACGGCGTGCGCGGCGGAGTCGTCGGCCAGGCCGGCCAGCGTCGTGGTGCCCGCCTCCACGCCCTCCCAGCGCGGGGTCGACCCCCGCAGGACGACGACCGGCACGCCGAGGTAGGAGGCCTCCTCCTGGACGCCGCCCGAGTCGGTCACGGCCAGCCGGGCGCAGGCGAGCGCAGCCAGGAGCTCGTCGTAGCCGATGGGCCCGCTCAGCGCGATCCCCGGGTGGTCGAGCTCGGCGTCCAGGCCGGTGGCGGCCAGCCGGGCGGCGGTGCGCGGGTGCACCGGGAAGGTCACCGGCCCCACCTGCTCGGCCAGCGACCGGACGACGCCGACGAGGCGCTTGAGCCGCACCGGGTCGTCGACGTTGGTGGGCCGGTGCGCCGTCACCAGGACGCCGCTGCGCTCGGCCACGGGCACGGCGCGGACGCCGCGGGCGACGAGGGTGTCGACGACGGGGTTGCCGACGACGAAGACCCGCTCGGCGGGCACTCCCTCGGCGGCGAGGAAGGCCGCGGCGCGGGCCGTCGGGGCCAGGTGCAGCGCGGCGACCGCGGCGGCGACCCGGCGGTTGACCTCCTCCACGCTGCGCGGGTTGAGGCTGCGCAGCCCGGCCTCGAGGTGGGCGAAGGGCACCCCGGCACCCCGCGCGGCCAGCGCGTAGGCCGGCACGGTGTTGGTGTCCCCGAGCGCCAGCACGACGTCGGGCCGGAAGCGGGCGACCGCGCGGGCGGCGTCGGCGTACAGGGTGCCGAGGCGGCTCTCGGGCGAGTCGGTCGGCAGCTGGAAGCGGTGCGTCGGGGTGAGGCCGAGGGTCTGCTGGAGGTCCCCGGCCAGCGCCGGATCGGTGTGCTGGCCGGTGTCGACGACGTCGACCCGGTGCCCGGCGGCGGTCAGCGCGGCGACCACCGGGGCGAGCTTGACCACCTCCGGCCGGGTGCCGAACGGCACGAGGACGGAGCGGACGCGGCTCATGCCCGCACCGCCGGCGACGTCGCGGCTGACGGAGTGGAGGGGTCGGTCACGGGGCTCCCGTCCTCGGTGGTGAAGACCTCGGCGAAGTAGCGGCGCATGCTCACGCCGGGGGTGAACCACAGGTGGGTGAGCCGGCGCCCCGGCTCGCGGATGCCGGTCAGGTAGGCGCTGACGACGTCGGCGCCGGCCGCCAGCGTCAGCGGCAGGCCCCCCGAGAACCGCGGGTTGATCTCGACGATCGTGGCCCGCCCGTCGTCGGTGACGAAGCCCTGCACGTTGGCCGGCCCGGTGAGCCCGACGGCCTCGAGGGCACCGGCGACGACGTCGGTCACCGGGGCCGAGTCGAAGGTGCTGCCCTTGACCGAGATGCCGGCCTTGGTCTCCTCCCGCCACCGCGGGACGACGGTGAGCAGCTCGCCGGAGCGGGCGACCAGGGCGTCGGCGGTGAACTCGCGCCCCTGCAGCCGGGTCTGGGCGATCAGCGACGGGTCGGCGCGCAGCGCCTCGACCACGTCCGACCGGGTGTCGAGCAGGCGCACGCCCCGGCTCCCCCGGCCGGCGCGCGGCTTGACGATCCACGGGCCGGGCACCTGGACCAGGCCGGCCGGGGTGTCGGTCGTGGCGGGGTGCGGCACCCTGGCCAGGCGCAGTGCACGGGCGAACGCCGACTTGTCGCAGCAGAGCTCCACGCTCATCGGGTCGGAGAGCCAGGTGGCCACCCCGGCCCGGGCGAGCTGATCGGCTCCGGCGGTCAGCGCCGGCAGCTCCTCGGCCACCGTGGGGACGAGCGCGTCGACGCCGTGGGCCGCGGCGACGCCGGCGAGCGCGTCGATGAAGTGGGTGTGGTCCGCCCGCGGCACCATCACGCCGACGTCGGCCAGCAGGCAGCCGGTCGCCCGCGGGTCCGCGTCGGCGGCGACCACGCGGTGGCCGAGGGCCATCAGCCGGCGGATCACCGCGATCCCGGCCGGGCCGCCGGCGCCGGTGACGAGGACGGCCGCGTCCGGCGAGGCCGGGCCGCGCTCGGCGGTCGGCGGCGCGTCGAGGGTGGAGGTCACCGGGGCATCTCCTCGGAGGGGGGCGAGGTGGTCGGGCGGGCGAAGCTGAGCTGACGGTGCGGCGGTGGGTTGTACCGGGCCGGCGGCGGCGGCGGTGGCGGTGGCGGTGGCACGGCCATGCGGGCGACGGTCGCGATGTGGGTCGTCGCGCCGGCGTGGAGGGCGCCGGCGTCCCGCGCGGGCTCGTCGTCCTCCTCCGGGCCCCGGGCCAGCAGCCAGCCACGGGCCCACAGCCGCAGGGCGGCCACCCGGTGGTGGGTGATCGGCTCCCACTGGCGCGCGGCGATCGCCAGCGCCAGGGAGTCGAGGACGAGCGGGTCCTCCTCGTAGGTGGCCACCGCCACCAGCGAGGCGCTGTGCGCGCCCAGGCCGTCGGCCACCAGCTCGCGGATGCGGGCCATGCGGGCCTCGGGCGGCAGGTGGCCGATGCGGTAGTCGATGCGGCCGCTCTCCCGCCGCGCGGCGAGCCGCTGCGAGAGCCACCGCGGGAAGACGTACCGGTGCAGCAGGCCGGTGACGGTCGTGCGGCGGCGCGCCTCCGGCCGGATCTCGCCGTCGGGCATGCGGTAGCCGAGCCCGGGCCGGGCCCAGGTGTCCGGGCGGCGGGCGGTGTGCCGGCCGTCGACGTCCTGCTCGGCCCGCTCCAGCGTCGGCAGGGTCAGCCAGACCATCAGCAGGAACCCGCCGAGCGTGGCGACGAGGTTCCACAGCGTGCCGACCCAGTCGTGGAAGAGCACGAGGGCGGCGTCGCCCCACCACATGCCGGCCAGCGCGGAGAGCAGCAGCCGCAGGTGGTTGAGGACGAGCAGGGCCGCGACGGCGACGGAGAGCCCGTACAGCGCGTGCAGCTTGCGGCTGCGCAGCACGACGGCAGTGAGCGCGGTCAGGCCCAGCACCGACAGGATCGACGAGCACGACGCGGTGACGACGGCGTCGATGACCGCGCCGTCCTCGGGGAACAGCAGGACGTGCCCGGGCAGGACGTCGGAGGCCCGCCCCGGGTAGATCCAGGACATGGCCTGGGCGAGGCCGAGCGCCTCCAGCTCCTGCATCGGGCGCGAGAGGTAGCGGAACCCGAGGACGCAGATCGCCGCGGCGAGCAGCAGGTCGGCGGCGACCGGGAGCAGCCGGCGGCCGCTCCCCCGCCGGATGAGCCGGGGCCGGCGGACGGCGGGCGGGGACGCGGACAGCGCGGTCACTGGCCTCCCCCCTCCCCGGGGGCCCGCCCCGCCACGGCGAAGGTCCGGGGGCGGTGGGCCGCCGCGAGCGGGGCGGGGGTCACCGGCTCGGGCGCGGCGACCGGCGACGCGGCCGAGCGCACCGTGGAGGTGGCGCCCGACCGCGACGTCTTCACCCACGAGTAGGGGCGGCCCAGCATGCCGTCGACGTAGGCCCGGCTGGTGATCCAGATCGACAGGGCGAAGGCCGGCAGGAAGCCCAGCAGCCGCCAGGCCGACCGGCGCTCGACCCGGCCGATGAGCAGGCCCACGCAGAGCTCGGCCAGGGGGCCGACGAACAGCAGCATCGACAGCGGCAGCACGGCCACCGCCGGCAGGTCGCCGATGCCGAAGGCGCGCAGCACGGTGAGCAGCACGCCCAGGCCGCTGAGCACGGGGACGTGGTAGACGAGCAGGAAGAGTGTCGTCTCGAACTTCTCCAGCAGCGAGAGGTACGGCGAGCGCATGAGCGGGCGCCAGTAGTCACGCAGGCACTTCTGGTGGCCGCGGGCCCAGCGGTAGCGCTGCTTCCAGAAGCGCTGGGCGGTGACCACCGCCTCCTCGTAGTCGATCGCCGAGACGTCGTAGCGGACCCGCTGGCCGGCCATGAGGATCCGCAGCGTGAGGTCGGTGTCCTCGGTGACCGTCTCGGGGTTCCACCCGCCGAGCGCGCGCAGGGTCGACATCCGCACGGCGCAGTTCGCGCCGCCGTAGGCGGGCAGCTCGAACAGGGCCTGCCGGCCGTACTCGTTCACGAGGTAGCCGGACAGGTAGTCGACGAAGACCGTCCCGGCCATGTGCGAGTCCTGGCCGTTGCGGATGACGCAGCGGCCCATGACCGCACCGACGGTGGGGTCGCGGAAGTGCCGGACCAGCCGCCGGAGCGCCGTCGGCTCGGGCTCGTGGTCGGCGTCGAACACGAGCACGACCTCGGCCTCGACCATCTCCAGCGCGTCGTTGAGCGCGCCGGACTTGCCGCCGCCGGAACCGACCGCCCGGTGCAGGACCCTCAGCCGGGGCTCGATCGCCGCCCACGCGTCCAGCTTGGCGCCCGTCGCGTCGTCCGAGCCGTCGTTCACGACGACGAGCGTCAGCCGGTCCGCGGGGTAGTCGAGGGCGAGCAGCGCCGTGACCATGCCGTCGACGACGAGCTCCTCGTTCTTGCAGCCGACGAAGACGGCCACCTGGGGCGTGTAGCCCTCCAGGCCGACGTCCGCGGCGAGCAGGTCGCGCTCGGCCCAGCGGGCGGCGGCGACGGCGAAGGCGAGGTGCCGGCAGAAGAAGATGCCGAAGACGATGTTGAGCGCGCCCGCGCAGACCCCGAGCACGGGGTCGATGCCGAAGGCCACCGCGGCGCCGGTGAGGGCGACGGCGTAGCCGAGGAGCACCCAGGGGCGCCCCTCGGGCCGTGCGGTGCCGTGGGCCACCGACTCCCTCCTCCGGACGCGGGCGCGCGAGCGACGGAGTCAGCTCCGCCTCATCGCTGCATCGGCACCCCGGGCGCCGACCTCAAGCGGAACGCCGGACGGCGGCCGCGGACGAGGCCGTTCCGTGGGCGGGGCGCTCCCGCGTGCGGCCGCACCGGCCGCGCCGGGCGCACGCCGCGGGGCGCGGGCAGCACCGGGAAGCCGGCCGGGTCGACGCGGGCGTGGCTGGCCGGCGGGTCGGCCGGCCCGCGACCGCCGCGCACCGCCACCACGAGGGTGGTGACGGAGAGGGCGCCGAGACTGAGGAGGAACAGCAGGACGAGGAGGCCAGTGGAGGTCATGCCGGCAGCCTGGCACCGGTTGGACTGGTGTTTCCCGGTCCACTCCGGCATGGTGGCCTGCATGCCACCGCGCGTAGAGCAGTCCACTTCCGCTCAGGAGCTGGCCACTCTGGTCGGCCCGCTCGAGGTGGTGACCGGTGCGCGGTACCTCGCGCTGGCCCGCCGGGTGCAGGAGCTGCTCTCCACCGGCCGGCTCGCCGCGGGCAGCCGGCTGCCCGCCGAGCGCGAGCTCGCCACCGCCCTCGGCCTCTCCCGCGTCACCGTCGCCTCCGCCTACCGGGAGCTGCGCGAGACCGGCCACGCGAGCACGCGGCACGGCTCGGGCACCGTCACCGAGCTGCCCGAGGCCGGCGTCGTGTGGGGCCCACCCAGCACCGACCCCGGCGTGCTGGACCTGGCCCACGCCGCCTCGGAGGCCGCGCCGCAGCTGACCGACGCGTACCGCGAGGCCCTCGCGATGCTCCCCGCGTACACCGGGGGACACGGGTACACCGGCAGCGGGCTGCCCGAGCTGCGGGCGGCGATCGCCGACCGGTACACCGCGCGCGGGCTGCCCACCGACCCCGACCAGGTGCTGGTGACCGCGGGCACGGGGGACGCCACCGACGTCGTCCTGGAGACCCTGCTGCAGCCCGGCGACCGCGTGCTCGTCGAGCACCCCACCTACCCCAGCGCGCTGGCCGCGGTGGAGGCCCACGGCGGGCGGTGCCTGCCCGTGCCGGTCGACGCCGACGACCCCGACGCCGTCATCGGCGCCGCGCAGCTGGCCGCCCGCCAGAGCAGCCCGCGAGTGGCGTTCCTCATGCCCGACTTCTCGAACCCGACCGGGGCGCGGCTGACGGCGGCGGGCCGGCGCCGGCTGGCCGCCACGCTGTGGCAGCAGGGGGTGCTCACCGTCGTCGACGAGGTGAGCGCGGAGCTGTACCTGGACGGCGGGCCGCTGCCCCCGTTCGCCGCCGGGCTGCCCGACGCCGCGACGGTGACCGTGAGCGGGCTGTCGAAGGCCGTCTGGGGCGGGCTGCGCATCGGCTGGGTGCGGGCCGACGCCCCCCTGGTGGCCCAGCTCGGCGACGTCCTGCGGCGACGACAGCTGTCGGTCGGGGTGCTCGACCAGCTCGCCGCGACCGCGCTGATCCGCGACCTGGACGCCGTCCTCGACCAGCGCCGGGCCACGCTGCGCGAGCGCCGGGACCTCCTGCGGGCGGAGCTGGCCCGCCGGCTGCCCGACTGGACCGTCCCGTGCCCGGCCGGCGGCCTGTCGCTGTGGTGCACGCTCCCCCCGGACCTGGGCTCGGCGGCGCTGGTCGCGGCCGCGGCGCCGCTGGGGCTGGTGCTGGCCGAGGGCCGGGCGTTCGGCACCGGCCACGCGTTCGACGACCACCTGCGGCTGCCCTTCACGCGGCCGGCCGACCAGCTGCACCGCGCGGTCGACCTGCTGGTGCGGGCCGGGGCGGCGGTGCGCGGGGGGGCCGATCCGCGCCCGGCCGGCCGCGCCCTGGCCGTCGTCTGAGCCGGCCCGCCGTCCGATCCGGCCGGCACCGCGCGCGTCGGGCCGACTGTGGTTACGGTTCACCTGCGACTCGACGCCTCCGCGCGGTCGCCGATGCGCCCCAGTCGAGACCACGGCTGAGGGAGCCCCCCGCCGAGAGCTCGGCGGTCCACTCGTGGAGCCCCGCATGACCACCATCCCCGCCCCGGCCCTCGCGCGTCCTCGCGCGGGAACCGACTCCCCTCCCCGCCAGCCGGTGCCCACCGCTCCGTCCGGTGACCTCGACCGGCTCGCCGCCCTGGAGGCCGAGGTGGTCCAGCTCCGCACGGCCATGGCCAGCCGTGCGGTGATCGAACAGGCCAAGGGCATCCTGATGCTGCTCTCCGGGTGCAGCGAGCAGGCCGCCTTCGACGTCCTCACCCACATCTCGAGCACGACCCACCGCAAGGTGCGCGACCTCGCCGTGGCGCTCACCGACTCCGCCTGCGGTCGTGCGCCGCTGCCCGCAGACGTCCAGGACGCCGTCCGCGACGTCTGCCCGCCGACGGCGCACGCCGGCTGACGGGTCCGGCGCCCGGTCACGTGCGTCGGGGCAGCCTCGGTCGGGGCACCTGCGTCGGGGCACCGTCGGGGCACCCGGCAGGATGCCCGGTGTCGCCGGCACCCGTCGCCGGCGGCAACCGGTACCGAGGGGGAGGCGCGGCGTGCTCTACCTGGTCGTGAAGCTCCTGCTGCGACCGCTGGCCCGCCTCCTCCTGCGCATGCGGGTGACCGGCCGGGAGAACGTCCCGGCCAGCGGCGCGGTGCTGCTCGCGAGCAACCACCTGTCCTTCATCGACAGCATGGTCATCCCGCTGTCGGCGCCGCGCCGGGTGCGGTACCTGGCGAAGGCCGAGTACTTCACCAGCCCGGGCATCGGAGGATGGTTCACCCGGACGCTGTTCACGGCCCTCGGCGCGCAGCCGGTCGAGCGGGAGACCTCCCGGGCCGCGCAGGCCGCTCTCGACACCGCGCTCGCGGTGCTGAATGACGGGGACGCCTTCGGCATCTACCCCGAGGGCACCCGCTCCCGCGACGGCCGGCTGGCCCGCGGCAAGACCGGCGTCGCCTGGCTCGCGCTCACCGCGGACTGCCCCGTCGTCCCCGTGGCCGTGTCCGGGACCGACCGCGTCCAGCCGGTCGGTGTCAGCTGGCCGCGCCCGCACCGGGTGACGGTCACCTTCGGCGAGCCGCTGACCTTCCCCGAGCACCGCGGCAGGGCGCGCAACGGCAAGGCGCGCCGCGAGGTCACCGACCGGATCATGGAGGCCATCGCCGAGCTGTCCGGCCAGGAGAAGGCCGGGTGGGGCGACCCGCGCGAGGCCGCGTGACCGGCGCCCTCCTCGTCGCCGGCACCACCTCCGACGCCGGCAAGTCGGTCGTCACCGCCGGCATCTGCCGGTGGCTGGTGCGCCAGGGCGTCTCCGTCGCGCCGTTCAAGGCGCAGAACATGAGCAACAACTCGATGGTCACCGCCGACGGCGCCGAGATCGGCCGCGCCCAGGTGATGCAGGCCGCGGCGGCGCGGGTCGAGCCCGAGGCGGCGATGAACCCGGTGCTGCTCAAGCCCGGGGGCGAGGACTCCAGCCAGGTGGTCGTGCTGGGCCGGCCGGTCGCCGACGTCACGGCGCTGTCCTACCGGCCGATGAAGGCGGCGCTGCTGGAGCAGGTGCTGTCGTCGCTGGCCGACCTGCGGTCCCGCTTCGACGTCGTCGTGTGCGAGGGCGCCGGCTCCCCCACCGAGATCAACCTGCGCGCCGACGACATCGCCAACATGGGCCTGGCCACCGCCGCGCAGCTGCCCGTCGTCGTGGTCGGCGACATCGACCGCGGCGGGGTGTTCGCCGCGCTCTACGGCACGGTCGCGCTCATGCCGCCGGCCGACCAGCGGTTGGTGGCCGGCTTCCTGGTCAACAAGTTCCGCGGGGACGTCCGGCTGCTCGCCCCCGGCCTCGACGAGCTCACCCGGCTCACCGGCCGGCCCACCCTGGGGGTGCTCCCCTGGCTGCCCGGGGCCGCGCTCGACGTCGAGGACTCCCTGGGCGTGCCGACCGGGGTCTCGTCGGCCGGGCCACCGCACGGGGACGACGTGCTCCGGGTGTCGGTGGCGCGGCTGCCCCGGCTGTCCAACTTCACCGACCTCGACGCGCTGGCCGCCGAGCCCGGCGTCCTGGTGCGGTACGCGACCCGGCCCGAGGAGCTGGCCGACGCCGACCTGGTGGTGCTGCCGGGCACGCGGTCGACCGTCGCGGACCTGCGCTGGCTGCGGGAGACCGGGCTGGCCGACGCCGTCTCCCGCCGCGCCGCCGAGGGCCGGCCGGTGCTGGGCATCTGCGGCGGCCACCAGATGCTGGCCCGCACGATCACCGACGAGGTCGAGTCCCGGGCCGGCACCGTGCCCGGCCTCGGGCTGCTGCCCACCGACGTGGTGTTCGCCCGGTCGAAGACGCTGGGCCGGCCGGAGGGGACGGCGTACGGCCGGCCGGTCCGCGGCTACGAGATCCACCACGGGGTGGTGACCGTCGACGACTCCGCCGAGCCCTTCCTCGACGGGGCCCGGGCCGGCTCGGTCTGGGGCACCACCTGGCACGGCACCCTGGAGGACGACGACTTCCGGCGGGCCCTCCTCGGCGAGGTGGCCCGCGCGGCCGGCCGGCGCTTCGTGCCCGCGCCGGACACCGCGTTCGCCGCCGTCCGCGAGGCCCGGCTGGACGCCCTGGGCGACCTCGTCGCCGAGCACGCCGACACCGACGCGCTGTGGCGGCTGGTGGAGTCCGGGCCGCCGGCGGACCTGCCGCTGCTCCCGCCGGGCTCGGGCGCCCGCTGAGCCTGCGGGCGGCGGCGGGTCAGGCCGCGGCGGCCTCGAGCGCGGCGCGGACGTCGTCCGGCCAGGGCACCGCCGCACCGTCCACCGTGCAGACGTAGGTGGTCCGCACCTCGCAGCACACCCGCTCGCCGATCCGGATGGTGAAGCGCAGCGTCAGGCTGCTGCGGCCGAGCCGCTCGCGCTCGGCGTCGACCTCGACGTCGTCGCCGTAGCGGGCGGAGGACCGCCACTCCAGCGCGCTGGCCACGACGACGTACTCGATCCCCCGGGCCACCATCGCCTGCCAGGGCAGGCCGAGCCCGGCCCACCAGGCGTTCACCGCCTCGTCGGCCCACACCAGGTAGTGCGCGTTGAAGACGATGCCCTGCTGGTCGCACTCCGCGAAGCGGACCGGCGCACCCCACACCCTCGGCACCGCCGGGACGCTACCGAGCCCGTCGGACCCGCGGGTTACCGTGCCCGGGTGAGCACCCCCACGCAGGAGCCGCTGGGCGTCTACCGCGAGACCTCGCGCGTGGCCCGCGACAAGGAGATCGACCGGATCGACTCGCACTGCCGGGCGTTCATCGAGATCTCCCCGTGGGCGACCCTGGCCACGGCCGACGCCGAGGGCTGGCCGGACGTCTCGCCCCGCGGCGGGGAGCGCGGCTTCGTCAAGGTCCTCGACGAGCACCGCCTCGCCCTGCCCGACCGGCCGGGCAACAACCGGATCGACAGCCTGCGCAACGTCGCCGCCAACCCGCGGGTGGCGCTGATGTTCCTGGTGCCCGGCATCGAGGAGGTGCTGCGGGTGTTCGGGACGGCGACGATCGTCGGCCCCGACGAGCTCGGCCTGGACCTCACCGAGTTCGGGAAGCCGCCGCTGTCGGTGCTCGTCCTCGACGTGCAGCGGGCGTACTTCCAGTGCGCGAAGTCCCTCATCCGCTCGGGCCTGTGGGACCCGGAGAGCTGGGGGGGCCGGGGCGACTTCCCGGCGATCGGGAAGGTGTTCCGCGACCACTGCCAGCTCCCGGCGCCGCTCCCGCCGGACGACGTCCTGCGGGCGGGCCTGCTGCCCGAGCTCTGAGCCGAGGGGCGGCGGCCGTTGACGCCGCTGCGCGGCAGGACGACGCTGCGCCGTCGTGGGAGAGACAGCCGGGCGTCCGTCCCTGTACGACGTCGCCGGTGGCGGGCCGGCCCTGCTCGCCCTGGCGCGGGCCCACCATGCCCGCTGCCTGGCCGACCCGGAGCTGAACCACCCCTTCGCCAAGGCCGGGCACCCCGAGCACGTCGAGCGGCTCGCGGCCTACTGGGGCGAGGCCCTGGGCGGCCCCCCGGCGGCGTCCCACGACGGGCTCGACCAGCCCGCGGTGCTCCGGATGCATGCGCACAACGGCGACATGGGCGACCTCGGCCGGCGGTTCGTCGCCTGCTTCGTCGCAGCGGCGGACGACGCCGGGCTGCCCGCGGACCCGGAGTTCCGTGCCGCCCTGACCGCGTACATGAGCTGGGCGGTGGACGACGTCCTGGCCTACTCAGCCGAGGACGCCGAGGTGCCGGCCGAGGCGCCGATGCCGCGCTGGTCCTGGGACGGGTCGCAGTCGCCGCCCTGAACGACCGCGGCCGAGGGAGCCGTCCTGTCGGCGGGCCGCTCTACCCTGCGGCGCCATGGCGACCGACTTCCAGGTGACGATCGACTGCTCCGATCCGCACGCGCTCGCCGACTGGTGGGCCGCGGCGCTGGGCTGGGCGGTGGAGCCGCAGGACGCGGACCTCATCCGCCGGATGGTCGCCGCGGGCCATGCCACCGAGGAGGAGACGACGACCCACCGCGGCGCTCTGGTCTGGCGCGCCGGTGCGGCGCTGAACTCCCCTGAGCCCGGGCGGCCGCGCGTGCTGTTCCAGCTCGACCCCGCGCCGAAGACGGGGAAGAACCGGGTGCACCTGGACCTGCGGGTGGGCACCGAGCAGCGCGAGGCGGAGGTCGCCCGGCTGACGGCGATGGGTGCGAGAGAGCTCTGGCGGGCGAGCCTGGGCCCGCACGAGTGGGCGACGATGGCCGACCCGGAGGGCAACGAGTTCTGCGTCGCCTGAGGGCCCGGCCCGAATGCTCAGCCGGCGCGGAGGTCCCGGGCGAGCCGCCGGGAGGCGACCGTGCGCTCGGCCGATGCCCGGTGCCGGTCCCGTCTGCTGCGCCGCTCGTTGCCGAAGTAGCGCGCGTCCTCCACGAGCTGGAAGGCCGCCAGCACGCTGGCCTTCACCTCGCGCGGACGCAGGAGCGACGGCGGGACGGGCTCGGCCGTGGTCATGGGCCTTCTCCTCTCGAGAGCGGCCCCCCGGACCGCTCTGCGACACATGGTGCCCGCGTATCGGCGTTCCGAACCAGATCTGTCACCGATTGATGCCGATGTGTCACGAGTGACACGGGAGGCGGCATCCGGGTCCGCCCTTCCGCGCCGGGCGGACTCCGTACCGTGCGGGGATGGCGTCTCTCGGACAGCGGCTCACCGGACTCCTGCGCACCGTGCTGGCACCCGCGGCCCGACCGGCTCGTGGCCGCACCACCCGCGCCCGCGCCGGGGGCGGGTCCCAGCCGTCCGCGCGGCCGGCGAGCCCGGTCGCGCGCCGGGTCGGCGACGTGACCGGCGACCCCGGCGACGTCGACCTGGCGTACCGGGCGCACGACGACGGCCGCCCCGACCCCGGTGAGGTCGTGTGGGCGTGGGTGCCCTACGACGAGGGCGACGGCCGGGGCAAGGACCGCCCCGTGCTGGTCATCGGCCGGCGCGGTCCGTCGCTGCTTGGACTGATGCTGACCAGCAGGGACCACGACCGCGACGCCGCCGACGAGGCCCGGCACGGCCGCGAGTGGATGGACGTCGGCGCGGGTGCCTGGGACTCCCGCGGGCGGCCCAGCGAGGTGCGGCTGGACCGCCTGCTGGTGCTGGACCCCGCCGACGTCCGCCGCGAGGGCGCCGCCCTCGACCGGTCCCTGTTCGACGACGTCGTCTCCGCCGCCCGCCGCGCGCAGGGCTGGTAGCGGCGGACTCCTCCCCTCACGCCGCCGCGGTCAGGTCGCCACCGGCGTGTTCGGCGGCCAGGCGGCGTGCGAGGTCGCGTTGGGCGAGGAGTGCCCAGACGACGAACTCGAGGTCCATGCGTTCGCCGTTGACGTGCAGGGTGTCGGGCAGTTCGGGTGCGGCGTCGGGGAAGAGCAGTCGGGAGATCGAGGCGTTTCCGGCGGCGGGGGCGGTGGCGGTGGACGTCGCGGCGGTGGGGCTCGGCGGGTCGGCGGAGGCGGGGGTGGTCGGCCTTCTCGCGGGAACGTCCGGTCGGCGGGCGCGGAGCCGGTCGATGGGGTGCACACCGGCGAAGGCGCCGCCGGTGTCGGGGTCGCCGGCGGGGTCGGCGGCGGGGTGGGCAGCGGGGTGGTCCGGCCGGTCGCTCAGGCCGGTCAGGCCGGTGGTGAAGGCGGCGTCGGGTCGGCCCCAGACGCGGCGACCGTCGGGGGTGAGGGCGATCAGCCGGCCGTCGCGGCGGTGCAGGATCAGGTCCTCGTCGTGCACGAGGCCGTGGTCGGCGTCGCACAGCAGCGCCA
>NZ_JABGCI010000263.1 GCF_019799905.1 Trujillonella endophytica
AAATACAGATAGTTAAAGATGAATCTGCTCTTAGGAATCATTAAATCCCATAAATGATTGTTCTGATGTATCATGGAAATTCTTTGAAATACAAGAATTAAATAATTCTCTGTGGTGGAACAAAATATCTCTTATTTCTCCCTCGAATAAATTTATCTTTTTGGTTTCCAAAGGAATGTTGTTATGTTGCCTTGAACGGTGCACTAATCCTTTGAATCCGGTACCAACGGGTATCATCCCCCCCAGAACAACGTTCTCTTTCAGGCCTTTCAACCAATCGATACGACCCCGGAGAGCAGCTTTTGCTAAAACCCGAGCGGTTTCTTGAAAACTCGCTTCAGATATGAAACTTTGAGTATTCAGAGAGGCTCTCGTTATTCCCAATAAAATGGCTCGGTAACAGATTGCTTCTTCCAAAGCACGCCCCGTTCGTTCTGCTCGCAACAATCCAATTAGTTCTCCAGGTGAAAAAACATTAGACATTCCATCTTCTGAAACCAAAACTTTTGATGTTATTTGACGTACAATAATTTCTATATGCCTATTATGAATCTGCACCC
>NZ_JABGCI010000264.1 GCF_019799905.1 Trujillonella endophytica
ACAGGTCATATGATACAAGAGAATGTGCATCATCAACATTCTTTCTAAACCCTAACTGTGTGCCTTCAATTCCATGCAACTATTGTCCTTCCTGTTTACCTGTGGGGGTTGCATAAAGCAGGGGTGAGCTACGACTAGCCCAGTAGGTAAACATACTATCTTAATTTAACCATTGCTAATATGCATATCAAACCACTTCACAAACCATATTCAAGACACAGCGTGATGCAAGAGAATAATCTCCACAGATCATGCACAATATAAAAGATCGTTCAAGCATCTTATGATATGCATCATGTATGAAATGGATCATTTCTACAAACCCGGGCTGGTTAGACTACTAACCATTAGGTGCGTATAACAGTACTATAGACAGCATCAGTAAAGGATTTCAACATCTCTACGACCTAATACTGATCTGAATATAGTCCTCATACGACCACCTAGGCAGATACTGCATCCACATGTAGTTCTTTTTTATCTCAGATCTCAAGATCTTTCCTTTCACAACTTCCACTTCATTTCACAACTTTCATTTCATTTCACAACTTTCATTTCA
>NZ_JABGCI010000265.1 GCF_019799905.1 Trujillonella endophytica
TGATATTTTTTATAATAGTTATAAGATCAAAACAGTATGCTGTTTTTCTGGACAGCAGAATTGTCAAGTTGTAAATTCTTTTTAATTTAATTAAAAAGGTTTTTACAGCAGGCCACTTATCAACTTCACTAATTTAAGGTCTTAACTAAATGTAGGAAGGGTTCCTATCAATTTTATTTGACTTTAAATAGCCGCATTAAGTATTTTGTGACTGAAGCTCAAATCTGCCAGATTTGGAGTTAAAGTCGAAAATTGCTTTAAAAGTGATACCAAACGTTGGAATCACTTATTGAGACCCCTGCCATTGGAAAGAACACTGAAAATCCTAGTGAAATGAAGTGTTCTTGAAATTTAAAATGAGTTTTAAATTAAGCAAATAATTTAGCAAAACAAAGGCTGATTCTTGGTGTTTTAGAGAAAACACATAAGTAAAGTGTTACTTGAGATTTTAATTTGATTAAAATTAAATTGATTTTTCATGGGATGAAAAATAGATTAAAACTTGATTTTAATATATGCCATTGACATTCATTACTTGTTTCTATTACTGCTTTAAT
>NZ_JABGCI010000266.1 GCF_019799905.1 Trujillonella endophytica
TTGTACTTCCCAATTTTGCCCTCTGCATCCTGCTTCTTCTTAAACACCCACTTGCACCCAATTGCCTTCCGGTCTTTAGGCAATTTGACGAGATTCCATGTATGATTCTGATCAAGCGACTTCATCTCTTCCTTCATAGCTTCCTCCCACAGATTCGCATCCTCCGAGGCTCGTGCCTCTTTCACTGTTCCAGGTTCATCACTAGTAACTGCTAAAGCACAAAGAGCACTAAGTGAATACCTGTTAGGAGCTTTCCGAATCCGAGAGGATCTCCTCAAAGTAGAGCTTGCTTGAGGCTCCGTTTCAGCCTCCACTTCAGTTTCAGAATCATCCACCACGTCTTCCGCATGTTGAACAGACTGCTCCTCGTCTGAATCATCAACCAATTCCGGTGCATCTAGTGGATCACTGTCCTCCACCATCACAGTAGGACATACCTCAAGTTCGGTGATCTCAGGCTTCTCTGTCAAAGCCTCATCAACAGTCACAGCAGTTGGTGTTTCTCTGAAAACGACATCTCTGCTGTATACTATCTTTCGCGTCTCTGGATTCCACA
>NZ_JABGCI010000267.1 GCF_019799905.1 Trujillonella endophytica
GGAGACATCCACCATCTTGGTGGAGATGGTGGATGTTTCCACCATCCAAAAAAAAAATATATATATATATAATTTTTTTTTTTTTAATTCACATCGGTAAATATACAAATATTACAAGAATTTCCACAGCTTAAATCTTGAACTTCGAAATCAGTAATTTGAAACTTGGAAGCTTCAAATCTTCTTGAATTCTTGAGACTTCAAAGAAATTGCACACTTTTTCAGTCTTTGGATGAAAAAAATTGGCCAAATCTCTTCATACCAAAGAATATTCGTTGGAATTCAGATTGCTTTGAAACTTAGGCCGGGAATGCATCTTGATATTCTTTTACGGATTATTGCATGCCTGGCGAAATATTCTCTGAAATCTATGTGCTTTCACAAATTGCTGGCGGAATCAACGGGAAATTTTGCTGAAGCTGAATCTGCTCTCGCCTCCCTCCCATTCTTCTCCATTCATATATATTATACTATATATATATATTATATCTTATATATATATATATATATATATATATATATATATATATATATATATATATATATATCACTCAC
>NZ_JABGCI010000268.1 GCF_019799905.1 Trujillonella endophytica
TGAGAGACCACCGATGGACAAAAGATCCCGGAAGCAGTTAGTGCACTAATATATCACCCTTGCTAAAAACAGCAAGTCAATGTGTGACAGTCATAGTGGTGACTGGTGAAAGGATGCGACCATGGAACCCCGCAGCGGAAGTGTAAACAAAAATTTTTGTCAAGTTAGGGTTCCATTCACAAACTTGCAGGACTCAATTACATACATAGAGATTCAAGAACACATATAATTTCACCATTTACATAATGATAACAAATAATCAAATACAGTAAATCATACTTACTTGATTATTCCAAGCTTGCAGTTTTCCTTCGATCCTTGAGCACCGAAATTACAGTGCCTCCAACAGTAATCCACACAGCCTAAAATCCCTTAACTTTCTTGTTCTTCACAACTCTTGTTGAAGAAACAAGCTTGAGAGGAAAGAGAGAGAGGGGTGGAGTCAAAATCCTAGAGGGAGGCTAGGGTTGATGATAAGTGAACATTCTCAAACCCTAACCCATAGCTTCCCTTTTATATCACCTCTCTTCTTATGATGGTGTTTGGTTACTAGT
>NZ_JABGCI010000269.1 GCF_019799905.1 Trujillonella endophytica
ATTTATCTGTTGTGTTTACTAACTCTTGATTCGATATTTATTCTATAAATGAACTTACTTCTATAGGTAATTTATTATATACTGAATATGCTTTCTTATTCTTTATTTTAGGTTTTATTTTACTTCTTTCTATTATAGGTGCTATTGTTGTTACTACATTGAAATAGATATTAAGTTTAATTTTTTCTTCCCCGCGTGGTACGCGAGGAACCCAACCTTTAGGTTGGGTCCACCTTTTAGGTAGACCTCTAGTTTTTAAAACTGGAGCTCCAGGGGCAAGCCCCTAGACCTCTAGCCCGGGGCCCTTTAAAGTTTTTATTTACTTAATAAGTTGGCCGCGTGGGCTAAAGGACACAAGGCCCAACGAAGGTCGGGTGACTAGATCCCAAAAAGGTGATTTATGTTATTTTGGAGATTATATTTTGGAAATATTGATTATTTACAAGTATATTATATAACGTGAAAATACTAATTAGACTTATATTGAAATTAATTATAATATTAATATATTAAAATATAGGGAAGACCATATTTACACATATACAGTTA
>NZ_JABGCI010000270.1 GCF_019799905.1 Trujillonella endophytica
CAAAAAAAAATGAGAGGGAGGGGTTAACTTCTTGAATGAAAAAAAAAATAATAATTATAATATTTAATTATAAAATATTTAATTATAAATTAATAATAATTATAAAATTAAAATAATATAATAAATAATAATAATTGTAAATAATTAATAATTGGAATCACCTAAAGAGAGTATCTGGCCTGGTTCTGTACAAATATGATCCAGACATATATATCATATATGTGTGGACATATTGCGTATCAAGAACGAAAAAACGCGGATATGGTCGAATGGTAAAATTTCTCTTTGCCAAGGAGAAGACGCGGGTTCGATTCCCGCTATCCGCCTAGGGTAAAGGAATGTATTTAATTTAATATGATAAATGATAAAAGATTCGGTATAGTTGACCGTGATAGTGGAGTGGCTCTATCTTCCCCCTTCTTTTCCTCTCACCTCAAAAAGAAATATAGTAATTAATTACTAGTTAACAGAGTCGAACATAAATTTTTTTTACAAAAAAAAAATGTTGCGGAGACAGGATTTGAACCCGTGACCTCAAGGTTATGAGCC
>NZ_JABGCI010000029.1 GCF_019799905.1 Trujillonella endophytica
GAGAGAGAGAGAAGAAAAGAGAGAAGGAGAAAGAAATAGAGAGCAGTTTTTTTTGTTCATCTATGTTCAGAAATTTCAGCAATCCGGCAGTCATCCACCGTCGGATTGAGCTGAAATTTTGTAGGCGAGTTCACAACTCAATGTTCTAAAATCTGAACGGTGGAAATTGGATTTGGAGGTCTCTACAGTGGTGTTTAGGCTCCTGGACAGCACCCCTGTTTTTGGTGAGATCTTTCCATTTATTTGCTTATGTTTTGATTTTTTTGAATTGGTTAGAGGCCAAATTGATCTAAACTATCTTCATGAAAGTTGTAGATCTTTGAATTATCTTTCCAAGGAATCCAACCTTGCATTTTTTGGAATTTTCTGTGAAGAGTTATAAATATTTTACTCCAATTGGTTTTTCAATGAAAAATATTTTCGTCCAAAATAGTAGGGCTATTTTGATTGCCAATTTTGGCTATGAAAACGTTGGAATTGGGACAAGTTTGTGAAACATGAAATTGTAGATCTTTGAGTCTTCTTTCCAGAACACCAAAGATCATTAAATTTGGATAAGTGAGCTAAAAGATACGGCCAAAATACTAAATACTGTTTTTGGATGGGTGTTATATCTATTTGAGCTTAAATTGCTCCAAATTTATTTATTTTCAATTATATTGTGTATATGTCCGAAAATTCTGAAATTTGAGTATGTTGTAAAGATTGAATGTATGAATTTTTGGAGAAAAAGAATTTTGGAAAAATACCTATGGGTGAAGGAGAATTTCTAGAGAGAGAAAGTCCCATGAAAATAGACACAAAGGGGTATTTTCGGAATTTATCGAAAAATTATGATTTTTACATATATGGTGTAAATTGATTTTCTATGAATTTAGAACTTTGAATCACTTCAATTGGATGTGAATTGTGAGAGTAATTGAGAATTGAAGTTGCCGAAAAATATGGAATTTTATTAATTACCATACTTTGGCATTATTTTTACATATGTTTGGATGGGAGGTGTTATACACCACCATTATATTTTGAAAGCCTGTATTACACAGATTCTGTAGCATCTTGAATCGTCCAAATCGGATGAGGAACGAAGGAGATGTAAGTATGCAAAAGTTGTTGTTTGATAAATTCTACAAAAATTAAATAATTATCCTTAAATGGATTATTTTACAGAAAAATACATGTGGATGGAAAATTAACTATCTTCCAAATGGGCGAGTCTTTGGAAAATAGTTAAATTCCATAAATAAATGATTTTTATAAAAATCATGATGATGATTAATTTTGGAAATTATATTGACATATATGTATTGTTGATATATTTATGTGATAAATTGTTATGCATAAAAATAAATGCATGTGAAATTTATAAAGTTTATAACATGCTATTATTTTTGAATAACATGAATAATTGGAGCATGTTAATTATTGTGCATAAAAATATATGCATGTGGAAAATAGTTATGCATAAGAAAATATATGCATGTGATGAATTGTTGTGCATAAAATATATGCATGTGATATTTGCCATAATTATTGTGCATAAAAATTTGCATATGGCATGTGGTGGTGATTTTATATCCTTGATAAAACTATGGATATAAAATATATGTGGAAATGTATGCATAAAATAGTCATACATGAATGGTGATGTGAGATGTATGCCATATATAATGCATTGAATTGTTGCATCTGGCATGAGACACGGTTACATATTGCATAGAAAAATCATATGCATTGGTGATTATATATGTAACTGTGGAAACGAGGTGTTGAGAGACCACCGATGGACAAAAGATCCTGGAAACAGTTAGTGCACTAATATATCACCCTTGCTAAAAACAGCAAGTCAATGTGTGACAGTCATGGTGGTGACTGGGTGGTATTCATTCCCTAGCAACTGGGGGCGAAGGAATGCTGTTGTGGTAGGATGATGTGTACCTGGTGAGGTAGTCATCCCGGATGGTTGTGACACCCTAAAATGAGGTGGCCATCTGTTGTGATATTTGATGTTTTGATGGTTGTGAACCTTAAAATAAGGTGGCCATCTGTGGTGAATATTTGATGTTTTGCAGAAAAAATGCAGAACAGTGGAAATGGCAGGTATGACTGCATGAGCATTGCATCGTATATCTGTCATATGCATAAAGCATGCATGTAGTGTGAGATTATTTATTGTGAAAAAGTGATGGATATATTCTGTAATATTTATAAATAATTACAGATGTGGTGATTTTAATATGTGATATTTGGCTGATGATAAATTTGTTGACAGCCATGAGAATGTGGAAGGATGTGAATGTTTTGTTGAGAAATGAAAATATTGTATTCATGTAATACGATTCTCAATATTAATAAAAGTGAAAAAAATGGCGACTCGCCCGTGGACGTAAGCAAATTGCCCAACCACGTAAATTTCTGGTGTTGTTTATTTTCTGCTATGTGTTAGCACGTGATACTATCTAACTCAGTAAACTAAATGGATGTTTCTGGAATTCGAGTACATTACGGGACTGTACTCATGATACAAACTAGTACTCAGCGCTATCTTTAAATTTTTGAGATGTTGTAAATTATTTAAAGTCTTCCGCACGCGTATTTTTGAAAAATTGTTTTAAACTCAATAAATTTTAAATGAAATTATTTAAAAGATAAGCGCTTGGTATTTTGTGTCACTGTGGCATTTCCGCATAGGGGGTACCCTGTGTGGGGTGTTACAAGTTTTGGTATCAGAGCTTTTGGTTGTTGAGTGAGTACTAGTCACGAAAGAGAAACACTATCCATGAATGAGTTACTGAGTTGTAGTATTTGTAACTTAAGGTTTGGACTGAGATGTCTAATCCTAAGGGGGAGGTGAATTCACTTTAGTAGGTGATGATTTAGAGCCCTTTGATCCTGTAAAGTAGAGTTATAGAAACTTTACTTGGATTGAGATTAGGGCAGACGTATGTGTGTACATGTATATATATATATGTGTTTATATATATATGTATGATGTTTGTGTATGAATATTTGTATGAATATGAGAAATATGAGATAAGTATAATACCTGAGTGATGGTATATTATGAGTATAATCTTGTTTCTTTGGTAGAGAACATGTATAATTATGTGATTATGATTCGTGAAAAATCATTAGTGATATTTATATGTGAATGATTCTGGTATGAATCATTAGTAGTCTATTGAGATTACACATAACAGTTAATTATAGTAGAAATACTTGAAATTGTGAAAGCACAATTATTTCATAGAGGATGTTTTTTTTCTTGATGCTTGATTTTTATATAAATCATAATCAAGTGTACAGTGATAGTAAGGGTATTTACATCTGGTAGATACAAACATTACAAGTATTTCCACAGCTTAAGTCTTGAACTTTGAAACAAGTATTTGAGGCTTAGAAGCTCCAAATTTTCTCGGACCTTGAGACTTCATTCCTTTAGAGTTGGCTAAATCTCTTCATACCAAAGAGTATTCTTTAGAATACATATCGCTTGGAGATTTAGGTCGGTGAAGTAGTTTGACTGCTATTACATGGATAATAGAGTATTTTCTTCGTATTCTGATGAAATTGCTGGCTAAATCTTCATACCAAAGAATATATCTTAGAGTATGAATTGTTTGGAGATGCACTTTGAGGATGCATATGATATAATCTTTGACAGACTACTGTATGCCTGGTAGAATCAACCTTAAAGTCTATATGTTAGAGT
>NZ_JABGCI010000272.1 GCF_019799905.1 Trujillonella endophytica
TAGTGTTCAGTCTATAGCTTCGCATTAGTTGAACTAGAAAACCAAGAGTTTTGAGGTGTACAATCCTAACAAAGAGACATATGATAAATTGCCTAAGGGAAGGTTATCAATCTACTCTTTTAGCTCTTAAAGGCGTTTATGACTGTGGGTCACTCAGTCGCTGCGGCTGTGCTCCCGCCCCTCCGTTTATGGCTATGGGGCGGGAGCCGTACTCCGCTTCCTGGTGCCCCAGTCTGGGACCGTTTCCCTCAAGCTTCGCCTAACGGGAAGCTTTTCGGTCACTCGAATATTTAGTCTTTTTTTGGAGCGTGGTTGTTTCGTAGAGTGACACTGAACGCATTTTAGAGCTAGAAGTAAGAGTCACCAATACTGAAGTAGTTCAACACGAGGCTAAGCGCCCTTAGCTAGGTTGGTGATATCCCTTCGAGTTCGGGTGTACGAGAAGGCAGTGATTGTTACGGTCCTAGAACGTATTCCTAGGTGCCCCCTTCGGAAGAAGGGGATAAGCACGTAAGGTAGAAAGCTTCCCGAAGAGGCAAGGAAAGC
>NZ_JABGCI010000273.1 GCF_019799905.1 Trujillonella endophytica
CAAGCGAGACTTACTATATCCATGTGAATTATGTCCCCTATCTCTATGAATATGAAGGATTTATTCTAGTATTGCTCACTAATACTAGTGGAATCAATGGTGCAGAGTCAAAAAAGGGGGGGATTCTGACCCAACACTATTGATGAATCAATCCAATAAATACACCTATAACAAGTTCGTATCTAATTTCTAGTAGAATTTGGAAACATTAAGCACAAGCAAAATAAAATAGGCAGTGCCACCCCTGGAAAGTATCAAGGGAATGCTACTAATGGAACATGTAGGATAATAAAACTTATTGTTTCTTTTGTTGCCCTTCCTAAGTACATAAGTAAAAGGCATAAAAATATGGAATCAAGATAGATCACTATCTATCACATACCTCTATTTCCCATTTGATCTAATCCTTACCGTCTCCCGATTGTCTATCGGGATCGGGAGAATTACATTCTTGACTAGGGGTTACCGAAAATAAATTCTTTCTTTTTGCACTTTTTTATATAAAAGCCAATTATCCATCCAATCTAATTCAAGACTTAGTCAGTA
>NZ_JABGCI010000274.1 GCF_019799905.1 Trujillonella endophytica
TCTCAACCTTCAAGTATATCTGTAGAAGTTACTGATTTAAAAAATAATACCATAATTAAATATAATGCTATTAAAGCAGCAGCTCGTGATTTAAATATAGATCATAGACATATATTAAATTATGTATATTTAAACAATAATAAACCTATACTAAATAGATATATTTTTAAACTCATAAAACCAGAAGCTCTGGATAATAATGATAATAATCTAAATAATCTTAAATATATTACTAATCAAAAAAATTCTCAAAAATTAGAAGTTTTAAATCTAGATACTGCCACTCCGGGGCGGTATCCGCCCTGCGGGCAGATACTAAAGAAATAAGTGTTTACCCTTCAATAAGTTATGCTGCTAGATTATTGAATTTACGTCAATCTAGTATATCAATTTATTTAAAGGGTAAACAATTAAAACCTTTTAAAGGTAAATATTACTTTAAATTGATTAAAGAATAAATTTGTGATCGTTTATCAGGACATTTATTATTAAGTATTTTAAGTGGATTAACATTAACATTAATGTCTATATCAGTAGTTACATTTG
>NZ_JABGCI010000275.1 GCF_019799905.1 Trujillonella endophytica
ATTTAAGAAATTAAATAGCCCAATTAAATTAATTGAAGTTTAGCCCTCGAAGTCCCCAGCGGAGTCGCCAGTTCTGTGGACCAGCCTCGTGGCGGGGCTTTGGGGTGTGAGTCCACATCATCACCGGGCGATGTGATTGGGGGGGTTTAGAAATCAAAACAAAGGAGTCGCCACCTTATTTTTAAGGAATAAGGAAACCATGAAAAATATTTTATTTTTTTAATCAAAACAAAACAAACTCCATTTTCAATGAAAAGACAGTCTTTGAACCAGAGTTGGATCCGGGGGCTAGGTTACGACGTGGGAAGGTTCCAAGCTTTCACTTGTAGGCACCCACCTCGCCCTAATTAAAGGACTTCTAATTTATTTGGGCTATTTAAATTTCTTATTACAAACAATCCTAAATAATCTAAATCAACCAATAAAGTAGTGATATAAATGCAATAATCTATATTAGTTATATTAATAATAAAAAATATACAAACAAACCTTAAGAACCTATAATACCCTACGGGCATCCTAGGGCGGACTTGAGCCCTATTAACG
>NZ_JABGCI010000276.1 GCF_019799905.1 Trujillonella endophytica
ATACCAAACCCGAGGGTTTGAGAGAGAAATGACGCTCAAACAGGCATACCCTCTGGAATACCAGAGGGTGCAATGTGCGTTCAAAGATTCGATGATTCACGAAAATCTGCAATTCATATTACTTATCGCATTTCGCTGCGTTCTTCATCGATGCGAGAACCAAGAGATCCGTTGTTGAAAGTTTTGAAGATTGTTTTGAAATTAATCAACAAATTGACATAAAATAAAATAACAATTCAATAAAATTGAAGTTTAATTAACCTTTGGCCCACCTAATTTCTTAGCCAGACCAAAGTAATAGTTCTAATAAAAAAACACTTGTGTAAGGTTAATCGCCGCGCAATTAAGCGCAGGCAATCGAATACTGTAATGATCCTTCCGCAGGTTCACCTACGGAAACCTTGTTACGACTTTTACTTCCTCTAAATGACCAAGTTTGACTAGCTTTTCAGTTCCAAGATGGAGTTGCCCCCTTCTCTAAACCAATCCGGAAGCCTCACTAAGCCATTCAATCGGTAGTAGCGACGGGCGGTGTGTACAAAGGG
>NZ_JABGCI010000277.1 GCF_019799905.1 Trujillonella endophytica
AGCACGCTTAACTGCGGAGTTCTGATGGGATCCGGTGCATTAGTGCTGGTATGATCGCACCCGAAAGAATACGGTGAGTCTATCCCTTTATGTCTTCTCGCAACTCCCCGAACGGTTCGATCTGCCATAACTTTTGATCCTGGATGAGTTACGGGGCGCACAATATATCAACGCGAAGCTCGTTCCGAAACCTATAACTCTACTGGGAGCGATTCTCCCGTGCATTGCCTTTCATCGTGCTGTTTTCTCGTCCGAAGTTTTCGCTCCATCTGGAAGCGCCGATCCGCGCGAACGCTCGCCTCGTTTGGTGCCGTCCTCTCATGGCGGCGTCTGCGGCGATCGAAAGAATTGGTAGGGATAAAAGCAAGTAAAATAAATGGGGAACGTTCACGTCCGTGGGGTAAAAAAAAAGAAAGAGGGGTGCAACACGAGGACTTCCCAGGAGGTCACCCATCCTAGTACTACTCTCGCCCAAGCACGCTTAACTGCGGAGTTCTGATGGGATCCGGTGCATTAGTGCTGGTATGATCGCACCCGAAAGAATA
>NZ_JABGCI010000278.1 GCF_019799905.1 Trujillonella endophytica
GTTTCTCTCTTCATCTTCGGATTCCTATCTAATGATCCAGGACGTAATCCTGGACGTGAAGAATAAAAAATAGGATAAGGTTTTTCGTTTTCCTTGCTTTATTTTAAAATTTTCTTAGAATTTTATCTATTCCACACCTTTAACTATGAAAAAATCAAAAGGGTTCGATAAATTCGAAAGATAAATAAAATATCAAGTCATCAATGGAAACGGAAAGAGAGGGATTCGAACCCTCGGTACAAATAACTCGTACAACGGATTAGCAATCCGACGCTTTAGTCCACTCAGCCATCTCTCCCAATCGAAAAAGGATAATTACTATGTTACATTACACATAAAATAAGGATTGAAAAAAGTCTTTCTTTTCTCTCTTTATTATATAGATATATATTTTATTATATATTATATAGATATATATAATAAAACCAGCAATTCCATTTAGATTTAGATAAAGTAAGGGCTCGAAAGAAATAGTTCCAATATAAAAAATACCTCTTTGATTTCGTCCGAAAGGACCTTTTTTATTCCCACGGCCTGGCCGG
>NZ_JABGCI010000279.1 GCF_019799905.1 Trujillonella endophytica
AAAATATACCTAACTGGCAGAAAAATGAAACTGTATATCGAGTTGAGGCGAATAAAGACCTTACATACCTCGTGTCGATGTGTTTCTGTGAAAACTGCTGTTTTTTAGGGTTTTTTGGCCTTACCGGGGTGTCGTTTGAGATCTCATACTTCCGTCGGGAATGGGCCTTCGGGCCGAGAACGAAAGTTGTTTGGATCGTCGAGACAAGCCTGCCTGCAAAATTTGGTAAGAAAATACCAAGTATGGAAACTTTTATACCAAACCCTAATTCTGCCTTTTTGGGAAAGTGCGGCTTTTATTTTACGTAAAAACTGCCATGCATGGGACATGCAATGGTTTTATTGACCTCCTAGGACCTTAATAATGTTAAATGAATGCTTGTGTGCCAAAGAAATGGTTTCTGTATATGCGTTCTAAGTGTGGTGCAAAATCCCTCCAAAAAGGATAATTTGGCTGGCCAAAAACAATAATCTGCGATATCTCACGTAAAAGTTGTGCGTATTTGCCATGCAACTTTCTAGTTCATTAAATATGACTTTAA
>NZ_JABGCI010000280.1 GCF_019799905.1 Trujillonella endophytica
ATGAAATTAAACATCTTCAAAGTTCTAGTGTTCCAAGATTATGATGCTTTTAATGAACTTAAACATCATAGGATTATCAAAATTCAAAAGGTACTTCAATCTTCAAAATTGATGATGCTTTAATGAAATTAAACATCATGGAAATTTTTCAAAAGAGTTTTACAAGTCATGAGATGACTTTCAAGTGAGAAATTGGAACTTGGTGCCATTTGGGCATTTTATCAAACACATGGTGTGCATGTTTTCAAAATGATACCTTCAAAAAGAATTGATCATGGCAAATATCTTCAAAAAATTCCTAAAAATCATTTGAGAAAGATTAGGGCATGTTTGGTTTGAAAAATCAAAGTTCATTTCATAGAGGCATTTTATCAAACACTTGGTGGGCACCATTAATCAAGCTTGTGGAAACTTGCCATGGTGCTCCCATGCTTTTCCAAAATACATCAAGACATGAAATCAACAATTGCAACATGCAAACAAGCAGTAAGCTCAATTATTTGCAAATGAATCAAGAGTTATTGAAAGAAACTCAACTTAC
>NZ_JABGCI010000281.1 GCF_019799905.1 Trujillonella endophytica
TGGACGGCCACTTGTGGCCCATGTTGATTTTTGCGGCCCATTAAGGCCCAATTCGATCGTTTATCCAATTTTTCGTCAAAAAATGGACCAAAATAAATTCAAAACAAATAAAATGATCAAAATAATTATGCACAATTGATTTTCGACTCGATTTAATCAAGTCAAAATCCCGATTTTGTGGTTTATCCACCCGAATAGCCCTTGCAACTTTTTATTTAAAGTTGTACAAGAAGACTATAGGTATCCTGCTTAAAGCATACCCATAGTAATTAGCCCTTGCAATCTTGTTTTAAAAATAAATATAGATTGTACAAGAAGACCGGAGTATCCTGCTTAGCGCATACTCAAGGTAATAACCTTTGCGACTTTTTAATTAAAGTTGTACAAGAAATCATGGATAGCCTGCTATAAAAGCCTATCCCCAACAAATATCCTTTACGATCTCATAAAGAGTCGTACAACAAAATTAAAAGTAAAATAATTGATTTTCGACTCGATTTAATCAAGTCAAAATCCCGATTTTGTGGTTTATCCACCCGAA
>NZ_JABGCI010000282.1 GCF_019799905.1 Trujillonella endophytica
TTTCAGTAGGAATGGTTGTACTATTTCTTTTGGAAATAAATTAGTAGGCTCTGGCATATATCTAAGCGATCTATATTTCTTGAACATGGATGGTAGTATAAACTGTTTAGAGAAAAATCAAAATGCTAAGGGGCATAAAAGACCTCGTGATGAAAATGACTCGACCTATGTATGGCATTTGAGATTAGGTCATATTAGTGAGGAAAGGATTAATAGGTTAGGTAAGGATGGGCAATTGGGCTCATATGTACTTGTACCCTTACCTACCTGTGAACCTTGTCTCATGGGTAAAATGACCAAATCGCCCTTTACTGGTCACAGTGAGAGGGCAGGAGACATACTAGGGTTAATACATTCTGATGTATGTGGACCTTTAAACAAGGTTGCCAGAGGTGGTTTCACCTACTTCATCACCTTTACCGATGATCACTCACGGTTAGGTACGGTGTATTTTATGAAACACAAATCTGAATCCTTTGAAAAGTTCAAAGAATACAGAGCTGAAGTGGAGAAACAAACTGGCAAAAGTATTAAAGCTCTT
>NZ_JABGCI010000283.1 GCF_019799905.1 Trujillonella endophytica
TAATACTTAAACCTTCTCAAATAATTAAATTCAGCTATCATGTAATGAAGTAACTGATTGTAAATCTTAAAACTTAAAGACAAAAAAAAAAGAATACTTTTAGTTTAAAGGTAAAACATTAGTCTACGGAACTGAAGATATAGGTTCAATTCCTATAGAGTATAAAAACTAACTAAAATCAACAAAATATCCAATTCACCAATACTAATATACCTCGCGCGTACCGCGCGGGGTCGAATATCTTAATACCTACTCGTAGGTGTTAATAAGGATTTACCTAAGAGGTGGCTCCTTAGGGGCACAGCCCCTATAAATTTTATTTATTGGTGGCAAAATTAAAAATTTCGCCCCTGGGGAGCCACCTTCCACCGAAGGGTGGAAGGTGGCTCCTTCCAAAGAGATGAGGTCTTTATTGAACTTGAATGAAGGTGTTGTTTAGGGTTAAACTGTTAGATTGCAAATCTACACATGAGGGTTCAACTCCCTACGTCTTCTCTTTACTAATAATGTCATATTAAATATAGAACCGAAAGGGGTGA
>NZ_JABGCI010000284.1 GCF_019799905.1 Trujillonella endophytica
AAAAGGACTCCAAAGGAAGTGCTTTGGTTGTAGATGGGGCCTCGACTTCTAAATCCAAGCCCAAGGGCAAGGGTAAGAAGAAGAAGAAGTCCAATCTTAAACCAAAAGGAGGTGTGAAGAAGAAGGATTCAAAGGACACAAAGGGAAAGTGTTTCCACTGCGGCAAAACAGGTCATTGGAGGAGGAATTGCAAGGAGTACCTCGCCTCTTTGAAGAATGGTTCTTCTAGTGGTACGTCTTGTTATTTATTCATTTACT
Organism: Trujillonella endophytica; assembly: GCF_019799905.1. Taxonomy (GTDB): domain Bacteria; phylum Actinomycetota; class Actinomycetes; order Mycobacteriales; family Geodermatophilaceae; genus Trujillonella; species Trujillonella endophyticus_A. Next base: position 259 of record NZ_JABGCI010000284.1, read on the forward strand.
AATTACGAATTAGTATTCTGCTTATGGTATACGATACCTAATTGTGTTTTATTGTACAATGTGATTGTATGTAGGAGACAAAGGGAAGCAGAAGGTCGAGTGAACATCGAGCTAGCACTGTTTGGAAAGGATCAAAGTGTTGATGCCTTTGACATTGAAGCTTGATACTTGATTTATTTATTTAAGAATTTTAAGAACTCTTTCACTATTGCCAGTTGTAATAATTACTTCTTTTGAAGTTTTATTTGGTTTTGAATAATTGTTTTGAAACAGTTTGTCTT
>NZ_JABGCI010000286.1 GCF_019799905.1 Trujillonella endophytica
CATGCAATGCAATTACAGAAGATGGCAAGGTGGACACAGAAGTATCTTCATTAAATGAAAAGGATCAGCCCCTCAATTCTGAGGGTGGACTTCCGAATGAAGAATCTTCTCCAGAAGCCCTTGAAATTGGTAAAGGTACCCGCTCTGGCCGGGATTACCACAAAAATTACAATCTACCATCTTCTTCCTATGTAAATCCTTCGGGAAATCCAAATGTAAACGCTCCAAGTGGCAACAATAATGAACATGCAGGCCCGAAGGAGGCTTTCAAGTACGACTTGATTGAACACTTCAGACACATACCTGCACGTCTGCACATCCTAGACTTATTGCGAATGTCTCCCCAAACTCGTGATAGTCTCATTTCAGAACTGCAAAGACTGAATGCGGATGTCGACAAACATGCCCCACAAGTCCTACAAATTGAAATGGACTATAGGGTCGAAAAATCAAAAACCTCCTCAAAAGGAGAAAAGAAAACGACTGAGGGATCTTGCATTGAATGCCTCTCGGTCCAAAAAGCAGCAAGTGCAACTAT
>NZ_JABGCI010000287.1 GCF_019799905.1 Trujillonella endophytica
CGTTCAAAGCTTGCGGCACCTCGTCACGCCTCAACATTAGCTTGCCTTTGCCTCGACTTGCCTCAACATTAGCTCGTCATGCCTCAACATTAGCTTGCCTCGCCTCGTACTTGCCTCCGCACTAGCTTGCCATGCATCGTCGGTTTGCCTCGACATTGGCTTGCCATGCATCGTCGACACGCCTCAGCACCTAGCCACACATTGACTCGCCGCGCAATGCGGGTCGTCTCTGTATTCAAAGCTTGCGGCACCTCGACCTGCCTCAACATTAGCTCGCCTCGCCTCGACTTGCCTCAACATTAGCTCGCCTCGCCTCGGCTTCACCACGACTCGCCTCGGCGTGGGGACACCACGCTTCATCGGCACTCGCCATGACGTTGCTTGAGGCATGCCTTGGCGGTGCTTCCGCGTGCCCCGCCTCGACTCGCCTCGGCATCGGGTCGCATGCCCCGAATTGCCTCGGCGTGTCATGCATTGCTTGGCTTGACATGCCAATACAATGCCCACGGGTTGCCTTGGCTTGGCTTGGCATGGCAG
>NZ_JABGCI010000288.1 GCF_019799905.1 Trujillonella endophytica
AGAGAGTTGGGCGTGAATCCCAATGCTATGGACGTCCAACCTCTAATACTCCTTTTATAGCTCTAAGAAACCTCCTCTTAACTAATGAAAATAGAAGTCCAACTTCCATAACAATTAGTAACTTTCTCTTCCCACTATTACCACTAATTAGAAGTCTCACTTCAAATAGAAATAGGAACTTTCCTTTTTGAGTTCAAGTAGAATTAGTAATGATCCGATCTTGGGCTAGCGTGGGGACCACTAGGGATTCCATAGAAAGCTGGCTCCAACTGGGACACCACGACCCCACATCTCATGTGCAATCCGGGCCCACAGTTAATTGCAAATAACTCCACTATATAAATGCAATTGAACTCCAGTCTTAGGAATAAATTACATGAAGACCCTAAACTTCCCTATCACCACAAGTAGGCCCTTCTATCAATATCCATGGACCAATTGGGCTAAACCTGTCCCACCAATTTAGATCCACATCTTATTATCCTTGAGACTCAATTAATCATAGCGATCATTAGTACCATCTAATTAACTCTTAA
>NZ_JABGCI010000289.1 GCF_019799905.1 Trujillonella endophytica
TCACTTTTGTCTGCCCGCTTGAGGCTCCGACGGTTAAGGGATGTCGAGATTGGGCAATCTTCAGTAAAGCTTTCTCCGGGTTTGCGGAAGAAGGCTTTTGATTTTGGTGTCTCCCGCGATTCCACCAGGGCGGGGTCGGGAAGACACTATTCTTTGACCAACGCAGAGAAGGGATGGCTTTTCAACATACGTGTCGGCACTATGGTGTACCGCAGACATCTTTTCGTCGACATCCAGCCGTATGTTCCCTCGCGGTTTGCGTTGCAGTTGGGCTTCTCTCAAGGCGTTGTTGGAGCGCCTTCGAGCATGGTGAAGCGTTTTGGAGGTTTGCAGGACGGGAGAAATGCTTGGGCTTTTTATAGTGCGGAGGACACTACCGCCATGATTTCTTATCCCGAGTTGCCCACTTTCCGGACTGCTGGCTTCACGAAGTGGTTCGCGGAGAGCTTTTCAGTGTACCCGGGGCTTTCCAAGAAGGAGCTTAATGTGAAGCAGTCTTCTGGGAAGGGTCTTGGTAGATCAGACGGCGTCCGGCG
>NZ_JABGCI010000290.1 GCF_019799905.1 Trujillonella endophytica
AAATTATTATTCATGTAAAAAGATAAAATTCAGTTATGAAAATATCCGAATAAGGTTAAAAGATTATTCTTAAAAAGAAGTAATAACTATATTTAAAGTTATAAATAAAGACAATTAGAATCGAACTAATGAATTAACTCTATCAAAGTTACATTTTACCATTAAATTATGTCTTTTATAAAAGATTATATTATAAGAAATATTAGGACCTAATAAATATATAAGGAATCATTTTTTTTAATGATTTAAACCTAATAAAAAATGTTAGGGAATCAGTTGTGAAGGATTTGAACCTAATAAAAAATGTTAGGGAATCAGTTGTGAAGGATTTGAACCCTCATTATTTTCTCCCAAAGAAAGTATTTTACCATTAAATTAACATCTGAGATAAAAAAACAAATTAATTGTATTTTATTAAATATTAATCTAGTTCTCAATTGGATTCGAACCAATAACTGTAATTTAGAAGATTATTATTCTACCATTGAATTATAAGAACATAAGGATATTAATAGAGGGATGATAATAAGAAT
>NZ_JABGCI010000031.1 GCF_019799905.1 Trujillonella endophytica
TATATTTAAGTAATTGATTATATATAGAGAATTTAGATATTGATTGAGCTTTTAATATAGGTAAATTATCTGGTTCAATGTTAGTAACTGTTACAACTATATCTTTATGTGTTCATATATTTGCTTATTCTTATATGAGTAGTGATCCTCATCAACCACGGTTCTTTTCATATTTATCTTTATTCACTTTCTTTATGTTAATTTTAGTTACTGGGAATAATTATTTAACTTTATTTGTTGGTTGAGAATTTATTGGAGTGACTTCTTATTTACTAATTTCTTTCTGATTTACAAGAATTAACGCTATGAAATCTGCTTTATCTGCGGTATTAGTTAATAGATTAGGTGATACTTTCTTTATTATCGGAATGCTTCTTATGTTCTCTACTTATGGATCTTTAAATTTTAATAGTGTATTTATTTTAGCTCCTTATATTAGTTCTGATATTAATAATTTAATTATTATTTGTTTTGGAGTTGCTACTATGGCTAAATCTGCACAATTTGGTTTACATGTTTGACTTTTACAGTCTATGGAAGGTCCAACACCAGTATCATCATTACTTCATGCTGCTACTTTAGTTACTGCGGGAGTTTACCTTCTTATGCGTTCTTGTTCTATCTTAGAATTTAGTCCTACTATGTTAACTATTTGTTTATGAGTAGGTGCGATTACTACTGCTATTGCGGGATTAATTGCTATTGTATCTAATGATATTAAAAGAGTTATTGCTTTATCTACTATGAGTCAAATTGCATTAATGGTTGTAGCTATTGGGGCTTCTGCATATAATATTGCTTTATTCCATTTAATTTGTCATAGTATTTTTAAAGCTTTATTATTCATGTCTGCAGGTGCGATTATTCATAGTGTAATTAATGAATCACAAGATTTAAGAACTTATGGAGGTTTCTTACCTTTCTTACCTTTAACATATACTTGTATTCTTATTGCTTCTTTATCTTTAATGGCAATTCCTAGTTTAACTGGTTTTTATTCTAAAGATATTATCTTAGAAACTCTTGTTGGGTCTTACCAAATCTCTGGATTCTTAGTTTATTGATTATCTCTATTATCTGCTACTTTAACTTCTGTTTATAGTATAAAAATTTTATATTTAACTTTCTTTAATACTCCGAATAGTCCTAAAATTAATTATTTCTATATACAAGAAATTGATTGATTTATGATTATACCTATGGTTTGTTTAGCTTTTGGATCTATTTTTGTTGGTTATATTACTAGAGATATTTATTTAGGTATGGGTTCTACATTTAGTGGATTATTTATTCATCCTAATAATTTACATATTATTGAAACTGAGTTTAGTTTAAATCCTATTTTTAAAGTTTTACCTTTAATTACTGGAATGATAGGTAGTTCTATTTTACTTATTATGTATGAATTTAAATATAAATTTTTATTCATTTTCGATAATAATTTACTTAGACATATTTATATATACTTGAACCAAAAAGTGTTTAGTGATCAATTAATTAATAATGTGATTATTAGAAGTGGTTTAATTGTTGGGGGATTACTTAACCATCATATAGATAAAGGATTACTGAAAATTTTAGGTCCTAATGGTTCTTGAAGAATGGCTCATTTAGTTACTTCTATTATTGGTTACTTAAATAATGGATCATTATTTAATTATGCTTTATTCCTAGTAGCTGGTATTACTTTAGTTGCTATCTCTTTACATTTTTACATTAATTTATTTATTATTAGTTTTATTTTTATTTTATTTATATTTTATTCTATTATTCTGTAATTCGGTATTAACCACCTTTAAAAGGCAATACTAAACGAATTACAAAGAATTTGGATCTTTTTATTAATTTTTTTATAAAAAAAAATATTCGCCCCTGGTGGAAATAATATTAAGATCCACAGATATATTAAATAAATATTTCATATAATATATAAATTTACGAAGTATATACCTCGTACACATATACATTTCCCCTATACAGTTAGTATGGTTATTTCATTATTGGTTCAATTCCAATTTTACTGCTCCGTCTACGGACTTCTTCGTTACCGCCTCGGGTCCGTAAGTGGACCTTTCGCAGGAGGGTCCGAGCCTATATATATAGTATTTATTATTTATATAATTAATATATATTTTTATTTATGAAACAGATTCTCTTCCATTTTTTTTTGATAGTAATAAATTAATTAAAATTATTACAAGTTATTTTTTTTTATTTTTATATGTAAATTCATTTTTATGAATTTGGCCTCTAACCCTTTGGGTGGGGCCATCCTCCTTGGGTCGATCAAGTCAGTCCCAAGGATTATAATATATAATATTTAAATAATGAAAATAATATGGCTTTGTCCGTCTATCTATACAAAAATAATTTTGCGGGTAAGGATCTACCCTCGGATCTGACCCAGAGGGTCGGATCCAAAATTAAAAATTTCGGATCTAGCCCTCCCCCCCAAAAAGGGGGGGGCCTTGTTCCCCCGGCCGGAGGCCGGGGGGGCTAGCCCGGGGGGGCTTGTTCCCCACCTGGCAAGGCCCGCCAGGGAACTACCCCCGAAGGGGTGGTTCCCTGGCTCGCCCC
>NZ_JABGCI010000291.1 GCF_019799905.1 Trujillonella endophytica
AAAGCTTCCCGAAGAGGCAAGGAAAGCCTCGGAGGGCGCAGGTATGAACCCCTCTAGCTCCTGTAGCGAGGAGAGCAACTCCTCAAGCCGAAATGACCGACGCTGGCTCCATACCGGGAACAAGTATGGGATGGGATATTTGGGCGATCTTAGCTTAGGCTTTTATTGCCCTTCCCCCCCATACCCCCGGGAGGTGAAGCAGAGAGAATGAGGCCCTCGTAGGGAGGGGGTTCTTAATATGACATAGATAGAGTTAATAGAAGGCCATAAAGGGCACTTCTTTAACATCTGTAATGGTAGGACCTTAAAGGTACCTTAAACTAAAGGAATTCTGTACTTAAAAAGGCCTCTAAGAGGCTTCACTAAGCAGAGTTTCCTCCTCTAAAAGGTCCCCTTTTAAGCTCAACTACTAGAAAGCAGTAGAGCCTTATTCCATTCCCTCCTAAAGTCGGGAATGGCGGCTCGGGATAACAGTAACCTTTAGAGGACCTAAAGGTCTATTAAAGCCTAATTGTTAAATAAGGCATAGGAA
>NZ_JABGCI010000292.1 GCF_019799905.1 Trujillonella endophytica
TGCCATAGGTATCATCACATCTTCTGGCGTTTCTGCCACATGTGCTCTGCTATAGCTCTTCCTTTCACTGATTTCTGCAGCACATATTGAATGTCGAACTCTGATAGTAGTAGTAGCCACCGCGCCGTTTTGTAGGACAATGCTGGCTTCTCCAATAGATACTTCAATGGGTCCATCCGGCTGATTAAGAGTACTTGGAAAGACATCATGTAATGGCGGAGCTTTTGAGTTGCCCACACCAAAGCCACGCATGTTTTCTCCAAAGCGCTATAGTTTACTTCATAGTCCGTCATCTTCTTGCTGAGGTAGTAAATGGCATTCTCCTTCAGCGATTCTTCAAGATACTGAGCTAACATGGCTCCCATCGCGGTTTCGGTGACCGTCAAGTAAAGTAACAATGGTTCACCTTGTCGCGGGGGAACCAATATTGGTGGGTTGCTCAAATACCTTTTGATGGTATCAAATGCCTCTTGGCAATCATCGTTCCACTTTGTTGGCACGTCTTTCTTTAGTAGCTTGAAAATAGGCAGAT
>NZ_JABGCI010000293.1 GCF_019799905.1 Trujillonella endophytica
TATGATCCCTTACTCATTTGCTTTAGCTTCACACTTAGTATTTATAGTATCATTAAGTATTACTATATGATTAGGTGCAACTATTATTGCAGTATATTACCACAAAGTTAACTTCTTAGGTTTCTTTGTTCCAGGAGGTACACCTTTACCTCTAGTTCCTGTATTAGTATTAATTGAATTATTATCATATACAGCTAGAGCAGTATCATTAGGTTTAAGACTTTCAGCTAACATAAAATAATGAGGGTAGGTTCCTCATTAAAATGTGTTTAAGAGCCAAATTCCGGGGAAGCCCTAAAGTTCTAATAACTAAAGATTTTAAGGAAACTTTTAATCTGGCCTCACTAATCATGAGGGTATAGTAATATCATTACCCCCGAAGGGGGGCCACCCTTTGGGTGGCGAAATTCATTTTTAATTAAATTATAATTTAATTAAAAACAATGGGTGATCGCGGATCTAAATCAATAAATTATTATTTATTGTAAAAGAGCAACGAGTAGACGGTTCTTAAGTTATAATTTTTTATAA
>NZ_JABGCI010000294.1 GCF_019799905.1 Trujillonella endophytica
TGAATGGGCTTTCCATCCTCTCAAATAGGTGGCCAGAGATTGGGAGCACAGTGTAGCCTAGGCCTCTTGCATACTTTAACTCCTCGCTATAGTACACTCCAACAAATTCTCCGGTTGGAAAGAGTAGAGTGTTATTCTTGTCTCGATAGGGTAGAAAGGGCTTCTTGATAGTCTTCGGACATACCACATATGCCTCAATAAAGCCAAACATGCTATCTAAGTCCTTGCCTTCCAGATTTCCATGCCAGACTGGCACACCACCAGGCATTGGAAATTCCTTCATTACAAAGGGATAGAGAGAGTTCACATCGTAGTAGTATAGGTCCTCGCCATATGGCTTGTATACATCTGTATGACCACCGTAGTAGGCACGCCTTATAAAGCTGTCTTCATTCTTGTTTGGGATGTGGATTGGCCAATTAGAAGCATCGTAGTATTTCATACGAAAGATGCTAAGAGCAAGTGAGGAAAGGGTTATCTTGCTTTCTATGTCCACCTTGTACAGCTTCCAATATATCTCTTGAGCTTTTT
>NZ_JABGCI010000295.1 GCF_019799905.1 Trujillonella endophytica
TTACTCTATTTAACAGCTACAAGGCCAGACATTCTTCAGGCAGTATGTGAAAGAATACGCGATTCAGATCTGAAACGTCACTAATATAAGACATTCGTGGCCAATTGTGCATGACAGATTTTAATACAAATCTGATTTCAGCAGTGCACAGCGGAAATTAGCCATAAAGAAGCGCGTAGAAACTCCATTAAATCATGATCAACATGTGTCTAATTAAAGGAGACAATAGAGGATAAATACCTTGATACTTTGGAGGCTACGAATATCTGAAATAATCGATCCAAAAGGTAGAACTCAGATCTACAAGTTGCAAACACCTTGCTGGAATTTTCTAGCAACACTTTGTCTTTGATCTTCTCCTCTATCTCACTTCCAAATCTTATTGGCTATGATGGTGGGATCATAAACTAGGTTTTATGATGTGATTTCAGACCTTTTTCTCTAAGGAAGAAACCCCTCTTGATGCTATCTCCAATGGAGAACTCAAGAGCCTTGGGCTTGGAACACTTCTTGTGGAGCTTTTTGTGTTGA
>NZ_JABGCI010000296.1 GCF_019799905.1 Trujillonella endophytica
TAAGGATGAAACCGAAACAATGTTCCTGACTATGCCTGGCATAAATAAACAGTCTTCTAATTTCAATACATGTCCTGATGGTAAAATCAGGTCACAAGTCCCAACAGCTAATGCAGCAACGTTTGCTCCATTTCCTACTCGAAGGGAAACTTGATCTCGACCCAATTGTCTGCTTCCTCTAAGTTCTCTAATATTGTTACATATATGAGAACTAGCACCGGTATCCAATACCCAAGAGCAAGCAGAGCTGACTGATAGATAAAATCCTGAATTAGGAACTATTCCTAATTCTTTAGACAGCTCATTGTTACAAGGTTCAGTCAAACAGTAGTCAAATTCATTTTCGGATATTTGTTTGAGTATAACCATGATATCTACAAAAATAAGTAACAGATTAATATATTTCATTAAACCATAATAACTTGGTCTTTAGTTTTATGGTGTCTCCCACTAATTTATCAAATCCCATACACCGTCTATAGGATTCGAGAATTCAAAATTTGAATTCTTAATGGGGATTGGGGTCCCATT
>NZ_JABGCI010000297.1 GCF_019799905.1 Trujillonella endophytica
GGAAGCGTGTCTCCAACATAGCCCAATTTTGGATGGAGTCCTCCGGCAGAGTGGAGTACCAATCAAAGGCCGTACCTTTTAGGGTACTTGCAAAGAGACGGATCTTGAGGGCATCTTGATCCGCGATGGCTCCCGTCAGGATCTTAAAGTGGATGACGTGCTGTCTGGCTGAACCTTTCCCCGTATATATTTGGAGAGTAGGTTGCTTGAACTTTGAAGGGAACGGGACCGAGTCCATCCATAAGGGATATGGTGGCTTGATCCCATGCTCCTTTAGTGTATCCTCTTCTTTTGCTTTGGCGAGGATATCGTCAACGTCCTTTTTGGTAAGGGCGCGTGACTCAGCATTTTCTGCATTTTCCTCGTCACCTTGATGACTCGGAGGAGCTTCATTGTTTGGCTGACGTTGGAGAGTGAGAAGGAGGTTTTCCATCAGGGCCTCTATTCTCTGCTGTCCTTGTTCTAGCTGCTGGATGCGTGCAGCTACATCGTCATGCGGAGGAGGTTGCTCAGCATTTGTGACCAAGA
>NZ_JABGCI010000298.1 GCF_019799905.1 Trujillonella endophytica
CTTCATAAAAAATCAATATAGATATGTGAAAATCGCATAAAATATTACTAAGGACAGATAAAAAAAATTGTGTTTTTTTTGTTTCTATTAATTGGTCAAGCTCGAAGAGAGAATACACCTAATTTTAATTTTCAAATTCGAATGAGACTAGTAATCAATCTGTTAAAGAATACATGGTTTTATAAAAATAAAAGCCATTTTAGTAATTCTTTCTTTTATAAAGTAAAATGACGGATATCATAGCGTTTCCTATAAACATAAACGTGTTTTATTGGAATGGAAGACAATCAATCAGTTCTACAATGAACTAGTTAATGATTCCGACTAAACTCACTAATTTTGTTGGATCAACTTATTGACCTTAGTAGATCCTCTGATTCATATCAGAATCAAGTACTGTATTTTGGTGAAATTCTTTGTCCTTGCTCTATGGATATAAATTATCGTAATAATGTAATAATAATTGAAATTTTAACTTTCTGTATCGTTATAAAAATCTTACTTAATAACTAAGTATTCACTTTTCA
>NZ_JABGCI010000032.1 GCF_019799905.1 Trujillonella endophytica
CGGAGAGGGAGCCTGAGAAACGGCTACCACATCCAAGGAAGGCAGCAGGCGCGCAAATTACCCAATCCTGATACAGGGAGGTAGTGACAATATGTAACGATACAGGGCCCTTTGGGTCTTGTAATTGGAATGAGTACAATTTAAATACCTTAACGAGGAACAATTGGAGGGCAAGTCTGGTGCCAGCAGCCGCGGTAATTCCAGCTCCAAGAGCGTATATTAAAGTTGTTGCAGTTAAAAAGCTCGTAGTTGATCTTTGGGCTTGGCTGGCCGGTCCGTTTTTAACGAGTACTGGTTTTTTCAGCCGAGCCTTTCCTTCTGGTTAGCTCCTGTTAGGCTTGTCTTGGCAGGTAGTGATCCAGGACTTTTACTTTGAAAAAATTAGAGTGTTCAAAGCAAGCGTTTCGCTCGAATATATTAGCATGGAATAATGAAATAGGACGTATGGTTCTATTTTGTTGGTTTCTAGGACCATCGTAATGATTAATAGGGACGGTCGGGGGCATCAGTATTCAGTTGTCAGAGGTGAAATTCTTGGATTTACTGAAGACTAACTACTGCGAAAGCATTTGCCAAGGACGTTTTCATTAATCAAGAACGAAAGTTAGGGGATCGAAGATGATCAGATACCGTCGTAGTCTTAACCATAAACTATGCCGACTAGGGATCGGGTGCTGTTCTTTTTTTTGACACACTCGGCACCTTACGAGAAATCAAAGTTTTTGGGTTCTGGGGGGAGTATGGTCGCAAGGCTGAAACTTAAAGGAATTGACGGAAGGGCACCACCAGGAGTGGAGCCTGCGGCTTAATTTGACTCAACACGGGGAAACTCACCAGGTCCAGACAAAATAAGGATTGACAGATTGAGAGCTCTTTCTTGATTTTTTGGGTGGTGGTGCATGGCCGTTCTTAGTTGGTGGAGTGATTTGTCTGCTTAATTGCGATAACGAACGAGACCTTAACCTACTAAATAGTGCTGTTAGCTTTTTGCTGATATAGCTACTTCTTAGAGGGACTATCGATTTCAAGTCGATGGAAGTTTGAGGCAATAACAGGTCTGTGATGCCCTTAGACGTTCTGGGCCGCACGCGCGCTACACTGACGGAGCCAACGAGTTCTATCCTTTGCCGAGAGGTATGGGTAATCTTGTGAAACTCCGTCGTGCTGGGGATAGAGCATTGCAATTATTGCTCTTCAACGAGGAATTCCTAGTAAGCGTAAGTCATCAGCTTGCGTTGATTACGTCCCTGCCCTTTGTACACACCGCCCGTCGCTAGTACCGATTGAATGGCTTAGTGAGGCCTCAGGATTGGCTTAAGAGAGGAGGCAACTCCACTTTGTAGCTGAGAATCTGGTCAAACTTGGTCATTTAGAGGAACTAAAAGTCGTAACAAGGTTTCCGTAGGTGAACCTGCGGAAGGATCATTACTGTTAAATGAATTGGACCAGCGCTTAACTGCGCGGTCTATATTCTTTAAACACTTTGTTTTTTTGTTTGGTTTGTCTTATTCTAAGTCAGCCAATTGATAAACCCTAGGCTTCGGCCGATGTATTTTTAATTATTATTTGTCATAAATTTTAAAATAAAATTTAAAACTTTCAGCAACGGATCTCTTGGTTCTCGCATCGATGAAGAACGCAGCGAATTGCGATAAGTATTGTGAATTGCAGATTTTCGTGAATCATCGAATCTTTGAACGCATATTGCACTCTATAGTATTCTGTAGAGTATGCTTGTTTGAGCGTCATTTCACTCTTAAACCTCTAGGTTTAGTTATGGAGGAAGTGGGGATACTCTTTCCACTCCTCTGAAATGACTCGGCAGGTCCTTTAGTGGCTATTTATAGCTTTGGAGAATTTATTACTAGGTTTTACCATTTTAATAAATACCTCTAAGCTAGGTTACTCTAGGTTATCGGCCTAATCAACTGTCATCATAAATTTTGACCTCAAATCAAGTAAGGATACCCACTGAACTTAAGCATATCAATAAGTGGAGGAAAAGAAACCAACAGGGATTGCCTTAGTAACGGCGAGTGAAGCGGCAAAAGCTCAAATTTGAAATCTAGTACCTTCGGTGCTCGAGTTGTAATTTGAAGAAAGTTTCCTTGGTTAGTCCTTAGCCTATGTTCCTTGGAATAGGACATCATAGAGGGTGAGAATCCCGTATGGCTTTGGATCCTATCCTTTGTAGGAAGCTTTCGAAGAGTCGAGTTGTTTGGGAATGCAGCTCTAAGTGGGTGGTAAATTCCATCTAAAGCTAAATATTGGCGAGAGACCGATAGCGAACAAGTACAGTGATGGAAAGATGAAAAGAACTCTGAAGAGAGAGTGAAAAAGTACGTGAAATTGCTGAAAGGGAAGGGCTTTAGGTCAGACTTGGCGTTTAATGATTATCTTCCCTTCTTGGGTTGTGCACTCGTTTTTCGTCGGGCCAATATCAGTTCTTGCGATAGAGCACCTCTTGGAATGTGACTTCCCTTCGGGGTTGTGTTA
>NZ_JABGCI010000299.1 GCF_019799905.1 Trujillonella endophytica
CCCATGCCCAAAGACCAATCCATGAGCTCCCTTACGAAAAAAACACTCTTCTTTTTAAGTGGAAAAATGAAAATGCTACTCACTCACCTTTTGATTCTACTACACCCTTACTTTTGTTCTCTCTTATATTGATTATTTACTCCACGTCACCGATAAAGTAAATTTACGATTTATTCTGTGTTTATTGTGATCTGTTATTATTTCATGCAATTGTTATTCCAACAAGTCCATACTTCATTTTGTGCAACTAAGCCCCGACCCGTGACCCACCAACAAGGAAAAGAATTATAAAAAGGATGAAAAATCGGACTGCAGGATTTCCGCCGTTATTATCTGCAGTATATCAGAAGTTTCCAGTTTTCCTCCACTCCGAGAGGAGGAAAACTGGAAATTACGAATTTACTGCCCACATGAGCAGCGGTGAAGCTCTGTGAGTGTCCAAATGAAGTCGATAGACCTTCCCATTTCCAATTAACATAAAATAAAATGAAAGAATCAATAGTGGCGTTTTTTCTTGTAGCCCATAT
>NZ_JABGCI010000300.1 GCF_019799905.1 Trujillonella endophytica
GCTGGCGCGGCGGATCACCAGCGGAGCGGTGCGGCTGGCCGCGGCCACGGCGGCGTGGCTGGCGCTGATCGCCGAGTTCGACCGGCGGGAGGGCTGGGGCGGCCACGGCATCCGCTCGTGCGCGCACTGGCTGGCCTGGCAGTGCGGGCTGTCGACGGGGACGGCGCGCGAGCACGTCCGGGTCGCCCGCGCGCTGGCGTCGCTGCCCGAGACGGCGGCGGCGTTCGCCGGCGGGCGGCTGACCTACTCCAAGGTCCGCGCCCTCACCCGGGTCGCCGACCCGGCCACCGAGGGCGTGCTGCTGGAACTGGCGCACGAGTCGACGGCCTCCCAGCTGGAACGCGTCGTGCGGGAGTGGCGCCGCGACGAGAAGCCCGAGCCGCGCACCGTCCGGGAGAAGCTGCGTTTCGACACCTGGTGGGACGACGGGAACCTGCACGTGCGCGCCTGCCTGGACGCCGAGACCGGCGCGGCGTTCCTGGCCGGCGTGGACTCGCTGGTCGAGGGCACCGCCCGCCGCGA
>NZ_JABGCI010000301.1 GCF_019799905.1 Trujillonella endophytica
CTTCGCGCTTTGTGAGCAGACATACATATATATTGACCTAAAGCGTATACTTCTATATCTATATATGGGTTCCTCTTTTTCTTATTTAGCATTTTCTTCATCTTATTTATCATAAGGTTCACCTCCTACTAATGAATGATAAGCATCTATATTCACTTTATTAACGACGAGATCTATTATCGTTTTTCGCATGTCCCCGGAAATTTAGAGTAGGTGCAAATTCTCCCAATTTGTGGCCTACCATACGATCTGTTATATAAATAGGCAAATGTTCCTTTCCATTATGGATAGCAATAGTATGGCCGATCATTGTGGGTATAATGGTAGATGCCCGGGACCAGGTTACTATTATTTCTTTTTCCGCCTTTGTGTTAAGCTTATCAATTTTTCTTAATAAATGATTCGCTACAAAAGGATTTTTTTTTAGTGAACGTGTCACAGTTAATTACTCCTTTTTTTTCTTTTGTTTTTGTTAAAGACAAAGAAACAAATTCTATTTTCTCTCCTATTTACTACGGCG
>NZ_JABGCI010000302.1 GCF_019799905.1 Trujillonella endophytica
CATAGGCCACCAACTAGAAAGGAGCCAAAGAATCAAAGCATTAAGTCCTCGAATGAACGAGTCCCACCGGGGGTGCCAGCTTGATGGACCGCGCCCCTCCGTTCCTCCTCCGCTGCCATCCGCCCCGGGTCTGTCGGGGTCCGGAAGGAGGGAGAGGGAAGAAAGAAAGGCGGGGATCAACATTTTTTTTGTGGGTATGCCAGATTTTCTATTCTACTTGGAATTTAGAATGGTGATCCGGAGATTCACCTTCACAAGTAGAAAGGAAATCAACTTTTTCCTAACTTTCCATTGCACACATATTTTAAAGAAAAGAGACAAGTTTTTGTTTTGAATGCCGTGAGAGGCGGTTTTCTTTGTTTGCCGTGGAAGGCGATTTTGTGCCGTAAGAGGCGATTTTGCCGTGAAAGGCGATTTACAAATCTCATCAAAATGAAAGACAAGAATTGTGATTTTTTTGTCTCTTTATAAAAAAATACAATGCAACAGAAAAGAAAGAAAAGGAATCTGACTTCTCATG
>NZ_JABGCI010000303.1 GCF_019799905.1 Trujillonella endophytica
TGCCTTGCGTTGCCTTGCCTCGCCTCGCCACTGCCTTGCTTGCCCATGCCATGCCTTGCTTGACCACGCCTTGGCTTGGCTTGCCCAAGCAATGCCATGCCTTGCCAGTGCCTTGCCCATCATGCCATGCCTTGCTTGCCCACGTCCTTAGCACGCCACTGCCATGCCTTGGCTTGGCTTGCCCACGCCATGCCATGCCATGCCTTCCTTGCCCACTGCCTAAGCACGCCACTGCCATGCCTTGGCTTGGGTTGCCCACGCCGTGCCGTGCCATGCCTTGCTTGCCCACTGCCTAAGCACGCCACTGCCGTGCCTTGGTTTGCCACTGCCCATGCCTCGGCGTGGCTTGCCCACGCCATGCCATGCCTTGCCAGTGCCTTGCCAATCATGCCACGCCTTCCTTGCCCACTGCCTAAGCACGCCACTGCCATGCCTTGGCTTGGGTTGCCCACGCCACGCCACGCCATGCCTTGCTTGCTTGCCCACTGCCTAAGCACGCCACCGCCATGCCGTGGCTT
>NZ_JABGCI010000304.1 GCF_019799905.1 Trujillonella endophytica
TACCCCTTTATCAAAGAAAAATAAACACTATGTAACTTTATTGCATTGAAAAAAAACTATGCTATAGACCTCCCCCTTTCAGTGGATTATCTCGAAGCAAGGGTTAATATTTGTTCTATTCTGTTGGTAATAATGGAACAATTCTGTTCGTAGGAACAAAGAGAAGCAGATCTATTCTATACCCGATAAGTACCAATACGCAATGGGGGGTTGATCCCATTTTCTATGGACGAATGCATCCATACCTGTTCATCATTCAAAGGACCTATTCGTAAGAATTTGACTTTATTCATTCTGTCTTCCTATCCAATCTATGGATAAAATAGAATAAAGGCCGATATTATGAAGACAATAAATCCATTGTTACGTTTCCAAATCAAAGTGAAATATAGTACTTAATTCTTTTTTCTTTCATTTAATGCCTATTGGTGTTCCAAAAGTACCTTTTCGAATTCCTGGAGAGGAAGATGCAGCTTGGGTTGACGTATAGTGCGACTTGTCAGATATATTGGGTCAT
>NZ_JABGCI010000305.1 GCF_019799905.1 Trujillonella endophytica
TTTCATATATAATTATTACTTACTGAACACTCCATAATATACACTAAATATCTTAAGCTAAGCAGGACTCGAACCTACACTAATAAATTAAAAATATATTATTCTAACCCTTAAATTATTAACTCTTTATCTCATTTACATTAAATTATTAAATCTTTATCTCATTTTCATTATTTCATTACCCTTTACATTTTTTCATTACCCTTTACACTTTTTTACCTCCTTTAACATTATTTCATTACCTCTTTAAATCCCTTTAAATTCCCTTAATTCATCTTCATATCTTTAATATCTTTAATATCTTTAATATCTTACATATCTTACATATTCCTTTATTCATTTTTATATATCTATTCTCATCTATAATATTATATATTCTCATATTTTTTCATCTCTTATCTCTTATCATATA
Organism: Trujillonella endophytica; assembly: GCF_019799905.1. Lineage (GTDB taxonomy): Bacteria > Actinomycetota > Actinomycetes > Mycobacteriales > Geodermatophilaceae > Trujillonella > Trujillonella endophyticus_A. Next base: position 413 of record NZ_JABGCI010000305.1, read on the forward strand.
TCATATATCATATATCATATATCATATATCATATTTTTTCATCTCTTATCTATTATTTAGAATATTTAATCTATTATCTATTTTTTTCATCTCTTATCTATAAT
>NZ_JABGCI010000306.1 GCF_019799905.1 Trujillonella endophytica
GGAGTTCTTGGAGCAGAAAAGTTATGAGAGTATCCTTGTTGGTCACAAAAATTTTCGATTTCTTGATTTTTGAACTCTCTGCCTCTATCACTTCTCACACTAGTGATTGAGTGGCCTTGTTCTTTTTCAATTCTTTTGCATAATTTTATAAACTCGCCACTAGCTTCACTTTTGTGAGCAAGAAATAGTACCCAAGTATACCTTGAGTAATCATCTACAATGACAAAAGCATAGAGTTTGCCACCAAGACTTTCTACATCATTTGGTCCAAACAAATCTAGATGCAACATTTCCAAAGGCTTAGATGTAGAGATATGCACTTTGGTTTTGAAACTTGATTTTGTTTGTTTACCAAATTGGCATGCATCACATATTTTGTCTTTTGAAAAGTTTGACTTTGGAAGGCCAATCACCAGTTCTTTTCGTGAAAGATTTTGAAGTAAATCCATATTGGCGTGACCAAGTCTTCTATGCCATAACCAATTTGTTTCATTTAAAGCTGAAAAACATGTTACA
>NZ_JABGCI010000307.1 GCF_019799905.1 Trujillonella endophytica
CGGAACCCTGTCCTACGATTGATGATCCTCCTACAGATGCCCAGCAAGAGGCTGAGAAGAAATGGAAAAAGGCGAATAGCATGGCCAAATGCTACATGCTTGCTTCCATGTCCAACGTGTTGCAAACGCAGCATGAGCAAATGGACACAGCTGCTGACATCATGTTGTCCTTGTCTGAGATGTTCGCAGACAAAAGCAGGCCAGCTAGGCAAGCTGCTTTGAGGACAATAATGAATACTAGGATGGCTGAGGGAACACCCGTCAGAGAGCATATGCTCAAGATGATGGACTGTTTCAATGAAGCCGAGATCCTAGGGGCTGAGATTGATGCAGGGAGTCAAACCGATATGATTCTCAAAACTCTGCCGGAGTCTTTCAACCAGTTCAAGCTCAACTTCAACATGAGCAAGATGGACATGACTCTTCCTGAGTTAATGAAAGAACTCCAGGCGGCAGAGGCCATCATGAAACCCAAAGGCCAAGCCCATTTTTCCCAGTCTTCCTCTAAACTGAACC
>NZ_JABGCI010000308.1 GCF_019799905.1 Trujillonella endophytica
AATTAAATAAGGATGAGGTTATTCTAAACAAGGATAAGGATATACTAAAGCGGTGTTTGGTCATGCTAGCACTAGTAACCAAACACCCTATTAAGAAGAGAGGGACTATAAATATAGTGGTATAGGATTAGGGTTTGGTATCTAAGCATCTCATTGGAGTGCCTCCACCCTAGTTGCTGCCCACCCCTCTCTCTCTTCCTCTCTAGCTTGTCTCTTCACAAGGGTTGTGAAGAACAAGGCACTCTTGAAGTCTTGAACTGTGTGGACTTCCATTGGAGGCTTCCATATTTTTGGAGCTCGAAGAACACGAGGGATTTCTACAGTGGAGCATCTACAAACCAAGAACAAGTAAGCATGATTTATTGTTGTTTAAATTATGTGTTTCGATTCGTTTCATGATTAGAGATCGATTCATGGGAGATTACATGGGATAAATTTTAAATTCTAGTTTCCGCTGCGTTCCCATGGTGTAATCTTTCAGGGGTGACTGTCGGAGTGAAGTGCAGGTCACCGGGT
>NZ_JABGCI010000309.1 GCF_019799905.1 Trujillonella endophytica
AACTTAATAATAAAGTATAACAAATTAAGCTCCCCCGTGTTTCAGGCACGTTGGAATACAATTCCACTCAAGCGATAGCTTATTCTACAATAAAGGCTAGCCCGGGGCAGGCTTGCCCCGCTACGGGCCAGGGCCCGGAGGCCGGGGGGGACTAGCCCGGGGGGGCTTGTTCCCACCGGGCAAGGCCCGGCAGGGAACTACCCCCTTTGGGGGTGGTTCCCCACTTTTTAAAAGTGGTTCCCCACTTTTAAAGTAGGGAACTAGACAAATTTAAATAATAATTATATTTTATATAATAATATATATATATATATATAATATATTATAGATATAAACCGTAAAGTCTAAACTTAATGTAGATATAACGCATCTTTAAGGTAACCTGCAGTTAAAACACTAAGAACATAAGCTTGAATCATAGCGATAGCATATTCTAAGAATACAATAGCTAAGATACCTGCTTATGGTAAGAATCCTAATACAAATGTATCTACTGATATAGACTTTAATGTTAA
>NZ_JABGCI010000310.1 GCF_019799905.1 Trujillonella endophytica
TATTTTTGCACAGATGTCTTGTGCGATCATTAATTTGATAGAATTTTTTTTGTGTTTCTTTTTTTCTTTTTGTGTCCGTTGTGCAACTATTTTGTATCGGCCTACATAATATGTACGTTCAACTGAAAAAAAAAAAATAATAAAAATCTACGAGCGAGAGTTGAACGAACAAGCTAATGGAGAGCGGGCAAAAAATAAGTAAAAAAAAATAATAGGAATACCAATTCGACTAAATTGGCAAAACTATAATTAATTAAGTTGAGTGAACAATATAAATTGCATGGGAGCAGAGCAGATATCCATAGCTCGCTATGCTCGCACCCGCTCTTCGAGCGGGAAAATCAAAACGTCCCTAAAAAACATAGCTTCCAAGGTTCTCTTTCCTCTCCCCCTCTTTTTTTCTTCCCTTTTCTTCCCTTTTTTCTCTCTTTTTAGGTGCCCCTGGGAAAATTTTGGGATTTTTGTCCTCTATAGTATGGAATTGCTGATGGGTCTGTAAACATATTTTCATATTT
>NZ_JABGCI010000311.1 GCF_019799905.1 Trujillonella endophytica
GAAACTTTCCTTTTCTTGCTCGTCACAATAAATCAGATTTATTCAAGCAAAAGCCATGAAAAACAAAACCCAAAATTACATTGGAGATACCTATGCTTTTCAAGAAAGCTTACATCAAGACTAGTTGGAAAAGAAAAGAAAAAATTACAATTTCCTATGGTTGCTAACCGCGCAACCGTACACTTTCCAACTAATTAAAAGACATCCAAATCCACACACATACATGCGAACCATCAAGGATGCAATTATATGGCTGCAACCAAAAAGATTAGTGCATGCAAAAAGCAATCTAGAACATAAAATTCCTGCACACACATCATGCACTAAAAAACAACTTAAAGGGTGCCACCATGCCCTTAATTAGTCTAGACTTGATCTCCACACAACATGGGATCATGATTAATCATGGTGTGGCTCTGATACCACTGAAAGAAAATGCGATTCAGATCTGAACTCCATGAGTTCTATGGCTGGAATTTCAAACTTTTCACTAAAACTATATTTAGAAAGTAAAC
>NZ_JABGCI010000312.1 GCF_019799905.1 Trujillonella endophytica
AGGGGCCTCTTCCCAAACTCAACCAAAATTTTCTATCCTTGAACCAAAATTCATGGTTTGAAACAAAAAATCAGGACTTAGGAATTTCCACCCTAGTCCACCCTACCTTTTACCACCAAAAATGGTTTTAGGTCAAAATTTACGACCCTCGTGTCTTTAAACAAAAAATGGTTTTTCAAAAACCGCGGGGAAGCGACGTTAAGTCGATACTCGCAAAAACCCATTGGAAGGATGCGAACCCCATTCGATACTTCCAAAACCTCAAAATCGCAAGAAAGCAACACCACGTTGATACTTGCAAAATTTCAAAAAAAATCGTGGAGACGCAACGTTCCAGTTGATATCCACAACCCAAATTTCAAAAGAAAAACAAAGGTTCGAAAAAACCTCAAAATTTAAAAAATCGTGGGGAAGCGACATTCCATCGATACCCACAAAACAAAATTTTTGAAAAAAAAAAAGCAGGGAAGCGACGCTTAGTCGATACTTGCACCCAACTTCGCGGGGAGGCGACA
>NZ_JABGCI010000313.1 GCF_019799905.1 Trujillonella endophytica
TCAATCTGGATGGCGAGCCCAGTGGATCTAGATTCCTCTCTGGGGATCCGATCATGTTGTCGAGTAAGGTTGAAGCCTTAGAGAAAGCCCTGAAGGGGATGCGTCGGTCTGATGACATGGTTGATGTTACTTCTTATTCACTGTTCCCTAAGGCCCGTATGCCGTTCAGTTTTAAGATGCCGGAATTAGAGAAGTTTGATGGGATGGGTTGCCCTAAAACCCATTTGAAGATGTATGTGAGGGCGATGCAACCTCGTGGAGCTGATGATGAGCTGTTGGCTCAGATGTTTCATGAATCACTGAAAGGGTCAGCCTCGAAGTGGTTTTTATCCTTAGATGAGACTAAGCTGAAGACATGGGAGGATGTTTGCAATGAGTTCACTAATCACTACAAGTACAACACTGAGATTGATGTGACTCGTAGGGATCTTGAGACTACTAAGCAGGAACCGAGGGAGAGTTTCTCTGCCTTCATTTCCAGATGGAGGGCGAAAGCTTCGCAGATGACCTACAG
>NZ_JABGCI010000314.1 GCF_019799905.1 Trujillonella endophytica
CTCGAATCCTATAGAGGGAGTATGGGATTTGATAAAATAGTGAGAGGTACCATAAAACTAAAGACCAAGTTATTATGGTTAATGAAATACAATTTTTTAATCTGTTACTCATTTTTGTAGATATCATGGTTTTACTCAAACAAATATCCAAAAATGAATTTGACTATTGCTTATCTGAACCTAATAATAAAGAGCTGTCTAATGAATTAGGAATGGTTTCTAGTTCAGGGTTATATCTATCAGTTAGCCCTGCTTCCTCTTGGGTATTGGATACCGGAGCAAGTTCTCACATATGTAATGATATGAAAGAACTCAAGGGAAGCAGGCAGTTAGGTCGAGATCAAATCTCTCTGCGAGTTGGAAATGGAGCAAACGTTGCTGCATTAGCTGTAGGGACTTGTGACTTAACCTTACCATCAGGACATGTTTTAAAATTAGAGGATTGCTTATATATGCCTGGAATAGTCAGGAACATTGTTTCGGTTTCATCCTTAACACGTTTTGGCTATGAAT
>NZ_JABGCI010000315.1 GCF_019799905.1 Trujillonella endophytica
ACCAAGTTTGCTAATCGGAAAAGGATTTGAAACCCAAAATAGCAGGGAGCCATCAAGGATTGCATCTTTTATTTGCTTTTATATATGGAATGCATGGATGAATGCTTTATATAATTGCTATTTTTGTCACCTAGTAACATGGCCACCACTAGGTTCTAAAATTGGCAACTTTCTAATTTTGGATTGTCTTAGTTTGGCAAGTTGTTTTTAAACAGATCTTAGACCAGCACCTTCTATTTTTCTAAGGTTTAAAAATTGGAAAGGGTTAAGTTTACCTTGGCACCCTTAGTTTCCAAAAGAGGCTAAACTAAAATCCAATATGATGCCACCTAAGGGTTTCCATAACCCAAGTTAGAAAGTTTTGACACTTTAAAGGGATTTGCTCAAATGTTTTAAAGCAAAGGTTATTTATTTTCAACATGACCTAAGTTGTTGTGTCATGAATCTAAATAACTAAGTTTGCTAGATTTAGAAAGAGTTTTGAGTAAACAATGTAAAGGTCAAAAAGAGT
>NZ_JABGCI010000316.1 GCF_019799905.1 Trujillonella endophytica
TAATTTTTTCCCCTAATTCATTTTCATTATCATCTTTAACATTTTCTTTAATAATATTTATCGCATAAGGATAATTATGTAAGAAAATTAATTCCATAATAATAATTAATAAATTAGCGGTGTTTAACTTGACGACCTCTGGATGTACGTTTAAGCATAATTATGCTTTAAAGTGGACCATCTCTTTAAATAATTGATTTTTATTTATTGATCATAATTCATTCATTTATTATAAAACTTAGATCAAGCTTTAGAATATAATGAATGTTCTGGAGCTATATGAGCTTTTAGATCTTTTAATTCATAATATTGATTAACTAAATGTAATCGATTATTTTTTAATGATCTTGTAGGATTAAATTTAAAATAAGTTATTAATTTTAAAATGTCTTCTTTTTTAGTTATATATCATTTAAAAGTGTTTGAACTATTATCTACATAAACATGCCCTCCGTATAAATCAATTAAAGGGTTTAATAATTCAGATGTTTTTTGTGATATAGATATTGA
>NZ_JABGCI010000317.1 GCF_019799905.1 Trujillonella endophytica
AATTATACCGGTAAAGTAAAAATTTTATTAATAGATTACAATCCGCAAGTAACCAAAGCATTTAACTTGTGAGTAGGAACTTCAGAGACCATACGTTTGTTAAATAATTCTCGATTTTTTAGTAATACTACTAATAATAAAAAATTTAATGAATGATTAGCTGGATTAATTGACGGAGATGGTTGTTTTATCTTGTCTAAAAAAGGTTATGGTTGTTTAGAAATTACTATGGATTTAAGAGATGAAAGAGCTTTACAGTTAATAAAAAATAAATATGGAGGTTCTATTAAATTAAGATCTGGAGTTAAAGCTATTAGATATAGATTACATCATAAAGATGGATTAATAAAATTAATCCATGATGTTAATGGTTTAATTAGAAATCCCTATAGACTTATCCAATTAAACAAATTATGTATTAATTATAAATTTAATTTAATATATCCCACTAAATTCACTTATGATAGTTGCTGATTAGCTGGATTTTTTGACGCTGATGGTACAGTAACA
>NZ_JABGCI010000318.1 GCF_019799905.1 Trujillonella endophytica
GGGAACAATCGAAAAAGTCCGACCCAGTACGGTATCTCTTGGAATTCTGAATATGATGCTACCAATAATTGTACTAATTCACATATGTCTCTCTCCCATCAATCGGTACTAGTTGAAGTAATGGAAATTCCCGGATTTCTTTGATGAGAAATGCGAAACGAAAAAGAGACAAAAAAGAAATAAGGATCTCTGTTGGGAATGAAATTCTGCTCCTTGTCCCCCTTTTCACAGAAAATGGAGAGATGAATTGAGTGTTTATTGGATCCGTCGGGACTGACGGGGCTCGAACCCGCAGCTTCCGCCTTGACAGGGCGGTGCTCTGACCAATTGAACTACAATCCCGGGGAAATAAGGTGTATAGCATACATATTCTTATGATTTCATTCAAACCATTTCTATTTAGAATCGCTGTGTTGTAACATAGACGCGAGTGATATCTACATGGATACGCACTTTAGTGAGAGCGGCATGGATTACTAGTAATCCTTTCGTTATTGCCAAATCGATTGA
>NZ_JABGCI010000320.1 GCF_019799905.1 Trujillonella endophytica
TAATATATTAAAATATAGGGAAGACCATATTTACACATATACAGTTAGTATATAAATATAAGTCATAATTAGATAAAATATATAAAAAATGTAAAATAATGATTGTAAATTTATTAACTATATTAATTTTTGTAATATGTATATTATTAAGTGTTGCCTATCTGACAGTGGCTGAACGTAAAACTTTAGCATATATGCAACGTAGATTAGGTCCTAATGCCGTAGGTTATTACGGTTTATTAATGGCTTTTGCGGATGCTCTTAAACTTTTATTAAAAGAAATTATTATTCCTAGAGAAGCTAACTTTACTATAATGCTTCTTTCTCCTTTAATTGCTTTATTCTCTGCTCTTCTAGGATGAGCTGTTGTTCCTTTTGGTCCTAGTATTACTATTGGAGATATTCAATTTGGTTTATTATATGGATTAGCTATTAGTAGTTTAGGAGTTTTTGGTAATTTATTAGTTGGATGAGCTTCTAACTCTAAATATGCTTTATTAGGTAGTATT
>NZ_JABGCI010000321.1 GCF_019799905.1 Trujillonella endophytica
CTGCTAAATTTGGATTTGTTAATAGAGAATTTAATGTTAATAATAATACTACTACGAATAATAATAAAATATAATTGAAATTATTTAAAATCATTGATAAATAATGTAATTCAAATTGTTCTAATGGATTTGTAATAAAATACATCTTTTTTATTTGTTAACTTCTTTAATTCGTTTTAGTTCTTTTTCTTTATTCTTTTATTATTTAATTAAAAATAATCTTGCTAATTTATTATTTGTGTAATGAGGCATTACTAATGTGTTTAATAAATAAAATACTACAATAATGAAGATTACAAATGTAATCATAAAAAATGAAAAGTTAAATGGTGCTAATTGTGGCATAATATCTTTTGATACTATAAGTGACTAATTAATACTGTAATTATGAAGAATCGAACTTCAATTTCCTATCCCTAAAATAGAAATAATAACCTTTATACGATAATTACTTAATCATTATTTATTTTATATCCCTATATATGACTGAAATCCTCTGAATAATAT
>NZ_JABGCI010000322.1 GCF_019799905.1 Trujillonella endophytica
AGAAATGAAATGTCACAATATTTTTTTTACACATGTAGAAGTGATGGAAAACAAAGAATATCTTTTACGTATCCACCCAGCTTGTCAACTTTTTTGGAAATGATACAAAGAAAGATCTTTTTGTCCACAACCGAAAAACTCTCCTCTGATGAACTGTATAATAATTGGATTTATACCAATGAACAAAAAGAAAAAAATCTAAGCAATGAGTTTGTAAATAGAATAGAAGCTCTAGACAAGGGATCTCTTGCTCTGGATGTACTCGAAAAAAGGACTAGATTGTGTAATGATGAGACTCAAAAAGAATACTTGCCTAAAAAATATGATCCTTTCTTGAATGGGCCCTATCGTGGAACAATCAAAAATTTTTTTTCACCTTCAATCATAATAGAAAATTCCATAGAAACTGTTTGGATAAATAAAATCCATAGTATCCTTCTTGTTACTGATTATCCAGAATTTGAACAGAAAATAGATAAGTTTGATAGAAAATCATTATCAACAG
>NZ_JABGCI010000323.1 GCF_019799905.1 Trujillonella endophytica
CTCTTAACCATGGCAGATTCAAGAATTCCTACACAAAGCAATTTAATTAACTCATTTTATTTGTGAACTAAGTTCTCAAAACACTTCATTTCACAAGCTTTTTCAGTCCTCTAAACAATGGCAGGGGTCTCATCAATTAATTCCAACGTTTGAAATTAATTTGAGAGTTTTTGTGACATAGAGTCAGAATTGACAGATTCGACTCTTAATCACATAAATTCTTATGTGGCTATTCTAGATCATCAAAAATCATGGGAACTTTTCCTATAGATTGTTAAGACCTAGAATTAATAAAGTTAATAAGTGGCTTGCTTTAAAAAATCCAGAAAACAATTTTTCAAGATTTTTAAAGTACTTACATGTTGCTGCCCAGAAAATGCAGCAACCCAGAATTCATTTCAAATCTCATTTAAAATTAATTCTATGATATAAAAATGTATAAAAACGATTTAAATACATTAATACATCATTAGGCAGTAACCCTATGTGTTTTTAACAAATTAA
>NZ_JABGCI010000324.1 GCF_019799905.1 Trujillonella endophytica
CAGCAAAATAGTGAAGTAGAAAGAAGAAACCGTACCCTTCTTGATATGGTAAGGTCCATGATGACTCATGCAACCCTACCCATATCTTTTTGGGGTTATGCCCTAGAAGTAGCAGCATACATTTTAAATCTGGTACCATCTAAGTCAGTACCTAGGACACCGCAAGAAATGTGGACAGGTCGAAAACCTAGTTTAAGACATATCCACATTTGGGGTTGTCCAGCCTATGTACTGAATGATAAAGCTACCAAGCTAGAACCCAGATCCGAAATGTGCTACTTCATCGGGTATCCTAAGGAAACGAGAGGTGGCATTTTTTATCATCCAAAGGAGCAAAAGGTGCTTATCAGCACTCATGCTAGATACTTGGAAGATGATTGCATGATGCAACAAGAGCTTAGTTGTAAAGAGACCCTTGAGGAGATTCTTCCGGGAACTCCTATAACATCTGTACCAGAACTTGAGACAGTAGATGAACCGAACATTCCTGTTAACACTTCAG
>NZ_JABGCI010000325.1 GCF_019799905.1 Trujillonella endophytica
TTAATCAACTTGTTTATTTCTGTATCTTTTTTGGGCCTTGAAAACATTTTCGGGTATTTTTGAAAACTGGAATGATTTTCGGAGTGTGACGAATCAACACTCGTACTTATCGGGATTTTGGAGTCGCCATCAGTTATTGGTTTTAAGACGTAACTGATCGTCCTTATCGCTTTTCTAAATTAATAAAAAGGCGATAATCAATAAATCCAGAGATTCTGTTAAATGGGTCCGGAGGTTCGGTTGAGAGTGGGGAAGGGTTTTACGGCACCCCACTACACTCGTCATTTCTGACGATTACCTCATCTATCTCGGGGTTTTCGAAATTCATTTTAATTTAGTCAATAGTCATTTAAAAGGGAAAAACTCAATTTATTTGCTCAAAATGCTCAAAATGAATATGCGATATTTACAAATGCATTGAAAATAAACGTGCAATATTTTTTTTTGTATTTTTTATTAAAAATTGGGCATTACAACAGCATTACAAAAATCTCAAACATGG
>NZ_JABGCI010000326.1 GCF_019799905.1 Trujillonella endophytica
CTTTCTGTTTTAAGGTTCGATTGGAACAATTCCAATTTTTCATTGATAACACTTTATCAATAGGCCTTCACTGGTCATGAGTGACATCTAGCAACATATCATGACATACCCTAGGTTTGGGTGAATAGCAGAACTATGTGAACCCTTCATGTTACTTAATCCTTCATCCCCTAATGTCACAGTTAAGATAATAGGTATGGTTATTAGTCAAACCCTATCTCAACAACTTGATATCTGTTCCACAAAATATAATTTCAATCAGGTAATCGCAATGAAACTCTTTTCACTGTTTACCTATCACTCTGGCCAGAGGTTCCCATTGAGAATTATCTTTGTGAACTTATCCTGACATTCTCTCTCATCTACTGAGAGTGATGATTCCTTATCGCACACTCATCCATCTTCATACATAACTCACTAGAGCGAATAAGCACCGGATTACAACCTTATGGATAAGGCAGTACAAGCTACTAGCAAACTCTAGCAACCTATGCACAAGAT
>NZ_JABGCI010000035.1 GCF_019799905.1 Trujillonella endophytica
AATATGTAAAGCACCATAATTAAATTCAAAAATAAATCCAGCAACTAGTAGAATTAAGAAACAAATTAAAACTACAAGACCATAAAAATTAACAAAATAAAGAGATAAAACATAAGGAAGTATAGAAGAAATTTCTAAATCGAAAGGTAAGAATAAGATAGCAACTAAAATGAAAGGAACAGTGAAAGGAGTTCTTGATTGAGCGAAAGAAGAGAACCCACATTCAAAAGGTCCAGTTTTTTCATTATAACTATCTTTTTTAGCTAAAATAAAATTAATAAAAACTAAAGCAAATCCAATAACCGGAACAACTAAGAAAAACAATTTAAGTGAATTAAAAATAAACATTATAGAGTGAAGATATTACAAGCTAAGATATAAGCTCCTTGTACTAGAACATCTATATGTAAGAAGTTTAAAATAGTAAATAGAGTAATTACACTAATAAAGTAAGTAATACAACTTGAGAATTGATTATTATTCTCATAATTTAATTGTAAATTATTAAATTTAAAACTATTATCAAATGAGATAACTTTAATAACATAGGCATAATATACAGTAGTAATTAGACTAAAAATAATTAAACCTACAGATAATAAAACAAATCCACTTTTTAGACTAGCAATTAATATATAAAGTTTACCAAAGAATCCTACCAGAGGAGGAATTCCAATTAATGAGAATAAACTAATTAAAATAGCCATAGCTAAATAAGAATTTTTATTTAATAATCCAACAAATTGTTGAATAAATTCCACAGGAGAATAAGAATTAAATCCATAAATAATATTATTATACTTTTCTTTCGAATCAAAATTAAAGAGATAATAACTCATTAATAAGATAGATGCAAAAAGGTTAAAATGTGTGAAACTATATTGAACAATATATATGATGAAAGCAACTAAACCATCTAAATTATTAACTAATAAAGCTAATAATAAATAACTAACATTAATAACACCACTATATGCTAATAAAATTTTTATTTTAATTTGAGCTAATCCACCTAAACTTCCGATAAACATAGAAAGTAAAATACTAAAAGCAATTAAAACATAAATAAAGTTATACACAATATCTAATTCACAACAATTATGAATAATAATAAAAATAAATGGTAAAATACTTAATTTGGCAACTAAACTTATATATGCAGTAATAATTGTAGGTGTATTACTATATACAGTAATAGATCAATTATGGAACGGAGCTAAACCTACTTTTCAAATTAATCCTAAAATAATAAAAATTAATCCAAACATTAAAGATTCTAAATAATTATTAAATGAGAATAGAGTAAAAATATAATCTAAAGAAGTAAATCCAGTTACAAAATATATAATAGCAGAACCAAATAAAATCATAATACTTGCTAATCCTCCTAATAAGAAGTACATTAAACCAGCTTTAGTGGCATTATTAGAACCTCTATATAAACAAGTAATTAAATATAAACTATAACTTTGTAATTCAATTATAGCAAATAATGAAATTAAATCATTTACTGAAGGAAATAATAATAAACCTAATAAATTAAATAATATTAATAATATATTTTCTTTATACATAAAATGTATACGATCTACAACATATAAACCTATAATATTTACAGTATTTAAACAAAATAATAATGCAACTATAATGATTATTAATAAACTTATAAAAATAGACAATGAATTAACTTTAAATAATCCATTATATAAATTAATACCAGAATTAATATTTTCTAAACTAAAGATATCTCAAGTAAGATATCCTGTATAAAGAATAGAAATTAAACCTATTCTATTAATATGAATATTTAAATATTCTAATTGTTTAACCGCTTCTTTTTTAATTGAGAAGTCAACTAATTTTAAACTATTTTTAGCAACTAATGATGTATATATAATTAAACTTATTAATGAAAATAATAACATAATTTTTAATTTAAAGGCCCCGAGGCCCTGTTCAGGGGACCCCAGGGGGACGTATTATTTAATATAATATAGAATCACTGCCAGATCCGGGTGATTCTATTAACCCGCGTCGCCAACTTGCTCGACCGGAAGGCCCAATTAATAAAAAGGAATTGGACGAACAATTCATTTT
>NZ_JABGCI010000036.1 GCF_019799905.1 Trujillonella endophytica
ATAAAACATTTAAATAAAACAGAGTATATAAAAACAGTATTATAAAGCATGTGTGGAGTATAACAGTTCAAAATAACCAAAATATCAATCATCATCATTTATTATTGTTTCATCAATTCCTTTCCATCACTGGCACAACTTGCCATAATTTACCATCTCTCATTTACCATTTACCATGCATCATCTGACATTGATTTAAGGCCCCGCCTTCGGCTCAATAATGCCGGACCCTAACAACACGGGCCAACCCTCAGAGGTTTAGGGACTTTCACCCACGGACGCATCGTCCTTTAAATTTACGGGCTTTCACCGACGGTCACGTCAACCATATGCTTTACAGAATGATGCTAATGAGTTTATGGGCTTTCACCAACGGTCTCATCAACCATATGCTTTCCGTTAATTCCAACCATTAATCTCATGAGTTTACGGGCTTTCACCGATGGTCTCACTAACCAGCTTAATAATATCATTTTCATTCCATTCCTTTAATATATTTTTCAATAACAGTCATGCTATATATTTTCACAATAATATCATTTATTAAAATATAGCATGTATTTCAAAACATCAGTTTCAAATCATGATTCCCAATCATTTATAAAAATCCACACATCAGTATAAATCATGTATCTGAATAATAAACATAATTTGTAAAAGCATCCATATCAATTAAAGAGAACAGTATTCCTACCTTAAATTATTGATACCAATCATTCTCTACCCTCCATGAGCTACCATGATGAAATGCGTTGTATTATCACGTTCATGAACTGAAGGTAACAAATAAATAAATACATTTATCTTGCACACTCAAACTTCTAAAATTCCTTATAGTACATATATGTCTAAAATCATACCAAATTTGTCTAAAAATTCATAACTTGGAAAATATTACTCTAATCACCACATAATTGGATTTATGTGAAAATAGATTCATTAAGGTTTATAGGAAAAATACTAACATAATTTAAAATATTATATTTCATAGTAAAATAATAATTTAGATTAAACTCAGAATGCTGAATTTTCAGAAATTTACTTAATACAGTAGTAGTATTTGAATTTTTAAAAATTCAATACTTCGAATTAAATTATGAGATTTTCCAGATATAAACTAGACTCATATAGGAATGTTTATAAAAATTATCAATACTGCTTATGTAATAAAAATAAATCCGAAATTCATTTGAGCCTATTATAGAAAAACAGTATTTATAAAACCTGCTACATAACAGCCACTTTGAAAATATGGGAAAAATAGTTAAACAAGTCTAAAAATTATGAATTTAATATGAAACATAGATTTATGAGTTAACTAACTCCAGAAACAAACGGCATAGTAAAATAATTTTTCTAGAATTAATTATGATTTTTCTACTAAATCTGGTCAGAAAAACGAAAATAAATACTAAATAAGAATAAGTTAGAACTTTACTTACTATTAAGTACTCCAACAATGATGAACCCCAAAAGATGTATAAACTCTCACTCAATGTTATGCATTTGCCTTCTACACAACCCCTCTATTTATAGAATTTTGGAAGAGAATGGTGGATAGAAATCATAAGGTTTAGCTATTAACCCACATGATTTATCTACTCATCAATTCAATATCTACTACTCATTTCTACTAATCAATTCAATATCTACTACTCAATTCAACATCTACTAATCATCCATACAATATCCACTAATCAATTCAACATCTACTACTCAATTCAACATCTACTAATCATTAATTCAACATCAACTAATCAATTCAATATCTACTAATCTACCATACATCTTCATCCATAATTCTTTAACTAATACAAAATGTTAGTTAGTCAATGGTAGATCATACATATACCAAATGCTATACAAGTATTAAATACGTATAAAAATTTAATAATATAAAGTATTTGCAAATATTAAATGGCAATAGATATATATAAATAGAATAATAATATAAATAATT
>NZ_JABGCI010000003.1 GCF_019799905.1 Trujillonella endophytica
CGACGCCAGGTCCACCTGCCCCGTCACCTGACCGGTCGCCGGGTCGGTCACCGGGGCGGTACGGCCCGAGGTCCCCTCGCAGAGGGCTCCGTCGATCCAGTGCGGGATGGTTCCGGGCATGACGTCCTCGCGGTGCTCGGGAGCGTGGGTCATCGGCAGGATAGTTGCCCGGCGCCCCGGCTCCCGGATCAAAAGTTCGTTCCGCCGTCGATGTTCACGAGCGCTCCGGTGAGATACCCGGCGCGCGGTGAGAGGAGGAAGGCGATGAGCTCGCCGACCTCCTGCGGCCTGCCCGGGCGCCGCAGCGCGACGTCGAGGTGCCACTCCTCCACCATGACCCGCTCCAGGACGCCTTCCGGGGGGACGCCGCGCTGCTCGGCCAGGAGCCGGCGCATCCGCGCCAGGCCGTCGGTCTCGATGGCCCCGGGCGCGACGCAGTTGGCCCGCACGCCGTCCCTGCCGTAGGCCTTCGCGATGCCCTTGGTGAAGGTGGCGACGCCGGCCTTGAGCGAGGCGTAGGGCAGCCGGGCGAGCTCCGGGGCCCGCATGCTGTAGGCCGCGGTCGTCACCACCGTGCCGCCCTGCCGCCGCAGGTACGGCAGCGCGGCCTGCACGCTGCGCACCGTGCCGAGCAGCACGTCGGCGAAGGACTCGGTCCACCGGGCGTCGTCGACCTCGATGCCCTCGTGCCCGAGCAGCCCCGTCGTCACGGCGATGCCGTCGAGCCGGCCGAGGCGCTCCGCGGCGGCGGTCACGGCCGCCTCGGCCGCGCCCGGCTGGTGCACGTCCGCGGTCAGCGCGAGCGCCTGCGACGCGCCCGCGTCCCGCAGGGCGGCGACGGCGGCGTCCGCCCGCTCCTGCGTCCGGCCCACGACGGCCAGCGCCGCGCCCTCCTCGGCGAGCTGGCGGGCGGCGGCGAGACCCATGCCCGCCGTCCCGCCGACCAGGACGAAGGCCTTGTCCCTGACGAGCAGGTCCACGCCGGCCGCCTCAGCCGGCCGGGGCGAGGTCGCGCGCGTACCCGGCGTTCTCCACGGCCCGCCGGATCTGCGCCCGGGCCTCCTCCGGCAGCACGCCCTGCGGGGGCCGGGACTCCGCGTAGTCGCCCTGCGGCAGCCCCATCACCGCCGCGTCCTGCCGGAAGGCCGCGCCCCAGTGGGTGAAGTGGTCCGGGCGGCCGGGGTACCTGGTGAACCACGTGCCCATGTCCTCGGAGAACCGGTCGATCCCCGACTCCCGGGCGTGGGTGATGGCCTGACCGATCTCGCCGGCCTCGATCAGCTCGAAGTACGCGGCGTAGCGCTTGTCCCCCGGCGTCTCGTACAGGTAGCCGCAGGTGCCCAGCTGCGCGCCGGTGACGATGCCCTCCTGGAGCCAGCCGGCGCGGTAGACGATGAGGTCGCACTCCCAGATCACCAGGTCCGGGGCCAGGGCGTGCAGCGCCCTGCTCGCGTACGGCCGGAACGCGCCCTCCTTCGTCGCGCAGACCGCCGGGACCTCCTCGGCGATGCGGGCGACCTCCTGCGGCGTCATCACGTAGTTCGACGACGGGGAGTTGAACAGCCCCAGCGCGATGTCGGTGCGGTCGGCGACGTACCGGAAGAACCGCAGCACCCCCTCCCCTCCGTGCAGCTCCATCGGCGGGGTCTGGATGTAGGCGATGTCGGCGCCGGCCTCCTGCGCGTGCCGGGTCAGCTCGACGGCGTCCTTGGCACTGGTGGCCGCCGTGCACGCCTGCACGACGACGTCCGGGTCGATCGCCCGGGCCTCCTCGATCGCGACCTCGGTGAGCCGCTTGCGCTCGTCGAGGGTCAGCGACCACCACTCCGCGATGCCGCTGGTCAGCCAGAGCATCGGGTGCCCCAGGTCGCCGACGCAGTACCGGACCAGCGCCCGGTAGGCGGCGTAGTCGATCCCGTCGCCGTCGCGGCCACCGAAGGGGGTGTAGAGCGAGTCCCCGATCCCGTGCAGCCCGCCGGAGCGGGCCCAGTCGCGTGCGTCCCGGGCAGATGGCACGGAGTTCCTCCGGCAGGTGGGTGGATGGCGGGAGTCGGGGCCGTCGGCCGGGACGCTAGCGGCGATGTGAACAACATTCAAGGAGTGAAGCGCGTTCACGCGGCAACGGAGCGGATGCCACACTCGGGGGGTGACGGCCGCTCCCCTGCACACCGGGCCCGGCCCGGACGGATCCTCCGCCGCGTCGTCCCCGCGCGAGCTGCGGCGGGCTCGGCAGCTGGAGACGCGGCGCCGGGAGGTGCTCGACGCCGCGGAGGCCCTCTTCGCCGAGCACGGGTACGAGGGGACCGGGCTCGATCGGATCGCCGCGGACAGCGGCCACTCGGTCGGTTCGATCTACAACCTCTTCCCGAGCAAGGACGCCGTCTACGCTGCCGTGCTCGAGCGGCCGGCCCGCCTGCTGGTCGAGCACCTCGCCGGGTGCGCCGCCGCCGAGGGCACCGGCATGTCGCGCCTGCTGACGATGGCCGCCACCGCCGTCACCGACATGCGTGCGTTCCCCCCGCACGCCCGGGCGTCGCTCGCCTCGCCCGCGCCGCACCGCTCCGCCTCGCACCAGCGCGAGATCACCGGGGCGATGCTGCGGCTGTACGCCGAGGCGATCGGCTCGGGGCAGGCCGACGGCAGCGTCCGGGCCGGCGAGCCGGCGGACCTGGCCCGCTACGTGGGGGGCCTCATCTCGGCGCACATCCACGTCGACCCCGAGATCGCCGGGCGGTCGGCCGGGACGTCGCTGGAGCAGTTCCTCGACGTCGTCCGCGGAGCGTTCTCGCCCGGCTGAACGCCGCCGGCCCGATCAGCCCCCGGGCTGGTACGGCGGCGCGACGCCCCATCCCCAGCGCGGCACCGGGGCGTGCTCGACGACGTCCGGGCCGTCGCCGGAGTTCTGCACGGCCAGCCGCGTGCCCCACTCGGCGTAGCCCATGAGCGCGGCGCGCAGCTCGGGGTCGGCGGGCAGCCCGGCGTCGTCCGCGGCCCGGGAGAGCAGGGTGACGAAGCGCAGCCGCTGCTCCGCGCTGATCTCCAGGCCGCGGTGGTGGCCGAGCATGTTCTCGTAGCCGCCGAGGGAGGCGGTGTACTCCGCCGGACCGCCCATCACCTCGCACCACCAGGTGACCACGTCGCGCCGGTGCTGGTGCGACACCCGCCCCCCGAACACCGGGGAGAGCAGGTCGTCGTCCTCCACCAGGTCGTAGAAGCGGCCGAGCCAGCGCTCGAACGCCGGGCGCCCGCCCGCCCAGTCGTGGATGGTCGGTGGCTCTGCGCTCATGCGGTGCTCCCCTCCGGTGTGCCGGGTCCCCGGTCCCTTGTAGACCCCGGCGGCAGCGGAGGACAGGGCTAGGCGGCCGCCTTCTCCAGGACGTGCACGCCGCAGGCGGAGCCGAGGCCGATGACGTGCGCCAGCCCGACCCGGGCGCCGGCGATCTGCCGGTCGCCGGCCTCGCCGCGCAGGTGGGTGGCGACCTCCCAGACGTTGGCGATCCCGGTGGCCGACACCGGGTGCCCCTTGGACTGCAGGCCGCCGGAGACGTTCACCGGTGTGCTGCCGTCGCGCCACGTGGCCCCGGAGCGGAAGAAGTCGGCGGCACCGCCGGGCTCGCACAGGCCGAGGTTGTCGTAGTGGACCAGCTCGGCGGTGGCGAAGCAGTCGTGCAGCTCGACGAGATCGAGGTCGGCGGGGCCGACGCCGGCCTGCTCGTACGCGGTGACGGCGGCCTGCCGGGTGAGCGTGTTGATGTCCGGGAGGACCTGGCAGGCCTCCTGGTACGGGTCGCTGGTCAGCACCGAGGCGCTGATCTTCACCGCGCGCCGCTGCTGCTCCAGGGACAGGGTGCGCAGCTTCGTCTCGCTCACGAGCACCGCGGCGGCCGCGCCGTCGCAGTTGGCCGAGCACATCGGCCGCGTGTTCGGGTAGGCGATCATGACGTCGTTCATGATCTCGTCGAGGCTGAGCCGCTTCTGGTAGGCGGCCTTGGGGTTGAGCGTCGAGTGCGCGTGGTTCTTCTCGGAGATCCGGGCGAACAGCTCGAAGTCCACTCCCCCGTGCTCGTAGCCGTACTGCATGCCGATCTGCGCGAAGACGCCCGGCATGGTCTCGGTGCCGATCCGGCCGTCGAGCGGCGCGACCGCGCCGTAACGGCCGTCCCGGACCCAGTGACCGCCCTCGGCCCTGCGCGCGTTGCCGGTCAGCAGGCCGGCGCCGGAGAGCTTCTCGACGCCGACGGCCATCCCCATGTCGACCTCGCCGGACTTGATCGCCATGACGACGACCCGCAGCGCCGTCGCCCCGGTCGCGCACGCGTTGGCGACGTTGTAGACGGGGATGCCGGTCTGCCCGATCTGCTTCTGGAGCAGCTGGCCGAAGCCGTTGCCGCCGATGAGGTTGCCGGCGGCCAGGACGCCGATGTCGCCGATCCCCACGCCCGCGTCGCGCAGGGCGCCGATCGCCGCCTCGGACCCCAGGTCGAGCGAGTCCTTGTCCCGGTGCTTGCCGAACCTCGTCATGTCGATGCCGAGGATCCACACGTTCTCCGCCATGACGCTCTCCTAGCTGTCGCGGTCGTCGTCCGGGCGGCCCTCTCGCAGGGGCCCGCCGCGAGCGTGCGAGTGGTGGGGGGCGAGGGGGTCGTCCACCGGCTCGAAGCCGTAGCCGACGGCCTCGACGCCGTCCGCGTCCGTGCCCACCGGCACCGTGGTCAGCCGCACCCGCATGCCGAGGGTGACGTGCTCGGGGTCCGGCGGGGTGTGGACGACGTTGCCCCGCACGCTGGTGCCGCCGCAGTCGACGACGCCCGCGACGAACGGCACCTCGACCCCCTCGGCGGCGAACGAGACGATGGTGAACGTCGTCAGCACGCCCTCGGTCGGCACGTCGACCGGACGGAACTCCAGCGCGCCGCAGCCCGCGCACGCGCTGCGGCGGTCGAAGAACCGGGCCCCGCAGCTCGTGCACTCGGCGGCGACGAGGTGCGGCTCGTCGCCCAGCACCAGGTAGTCGACCAGCGGCACGCGCTGCATGGGGCTCCTCCGGGCTCGCGGACGTGGCGCGGACCATACCCAGGTGGACACCCGGACGGCGCCGGGATGTCTCGCCAGATTTGATTGACTCCAGACTGAGATCCGGGCAGACTCCGGGACGTGCCACCGACGACATCGGACCTGGAGCACATGCTCCGCGGTGCCGGACTCCGGGTGACCCGCCCCCGGATGGCAGTGCTCTCCGCGGTGTTCGAGCACCCGCACGCCGACACCGACTCGATCCTCGGGGCGACCCGCGCGCGGCTGGACTCCGTCTCGCACCAGGCCGTCTACGACGTCCTGCACGCCCTGTCCACCGCCGGCCTCCTGCGTCGCCTCCAGCCCCCGGGCTCGGTCGCGCGGTACGAGGCCCGCGTCGGCGACAACCACCACCACGTCGTCTGCCGGTCGTGCGGGGTGATCGTCGACGTCGACTGCGCCGTCGGCTACGCCCCCTGCCTGACCGCCGCCGACGGCGCCGGCTTCGAGATCGACGAGGCCGAGGTCATCTACTGGGGACGCTGCCCGGCCTGCGCGGCCGGTCAGTCTCCCGCCGCCTCACCCCACCGCACCACACCAGAGGAAGGGACGTCGTGAGCAAGGAAGCCGACAAGCTCGAGACCGAGAGCACCAGCGAGAGCGAGAACCCGGCGATCTCCTCGCCGGAGCAGGTCACCAACCGTCGGCCCCAGAGCAACCGGGACTGGTGGCCCAACCAGGTCGACCTCGGGGTGCTGAACAAGCCGTCGCGGGACTCCGACCCGCTGGGCGCGGACTTCGACTACAAGGCCGCGGTCGCGACGCTCGACGTCGAGGCGGTCAAGCGCGACATCGTCCAGGTGATGCGCACCTCCCAGGACTGGTGGCCGGCGGACTGGGGCCACTACGGCCCCCTGTTCATCCGCATGTCGTGGCACGCGGCCGGCACCTACCGCATCGCCGACGGCCGGGGCGGCGGCGGCCAGGGCGCGCAGCGCTTCGCGCCGCTGAACAGCTGGCCGGACAACGCCAACCTCGACAAGGCCCGCCGCCTGCTGCTGCCGGTCAAGCAGAAGTACGGCCGCAAGCTCTCCTGGGCCGACCTGCTGGTGCTCGCCGGCAACGTCGCCCACGACGACATGGGCCTGAAGACCTTCGGGTTCGCGTTCGGCCGCGAGGACACCTGGCAGCCCGAGGAGGTCTTCTGGGGCCCCGAGGACACCTGGCTCGGTGACGAGCGCTACGCCGACAAGGAGGCGCTCGACCTCGACGAGGGCCACCTCGCCGCGGTCACCATGGGCCTGATCTACGTCAACCCCGAGGGCCCCAAGGGCAGCGGGGACCCGGTCGCCTCCGCCCACGACATCCGGGTGACCTTCAGCCGCATGGGCATGACCGACGAGGAGACCGTCGCCCTCATCGCCGGCGGCCACACCTTCGGCAAGACCCACGGCGCCGGCAACCCCGAGCTGATCGGTCCCGAGCCGGAGGGCTGCCCGGTCCACGGCAACGGCCTGGGCTGGATCAGCCAGCACGGCACCGGCAAGGGCGCCGACACCATCACCAGCGGCCTCGAGGGCGCCTGGACGCCGACGCCCACCACCTGGGACAACTCCTACTTCGACACCCTGCTCAAGTTCGAGTGGGAGCTCGTCCAGAGCCCCGCCGGTGCCAAGCAGTGGCAGCCGAAGAACCCCGAGGCCCAGGAGCTCGTGCCCGACGCGCACATCGAGGGCAAGAAGAACCCGCCGATGATGTCGACCGCCGACATGGCGCTCGCCGTCGACCCCGGGTTCCGCGAGATCTCGGAGCGCTTCCACAACGACCCCGAGTACTTCGCCGACCAGTACGCGCGGGCGTGGTTCAAGCTGCTGCACCGCGACATGGGCCCGAAGACCCGCTACGTCGGCCCCGACGTGCCGGCCGAGGACCTCGTCTGGCAGGACCCGCTGCCCGCCGTCGACCACGAGCTCGTGGGCGAGGCGGAGATCGCCGACCTCAAGCAGCGGCTGCTGGGGGCCGGCCTGACCGTGTCGCAGCTGGTGCACACGGCGTGGTCCGCCGCCGCGTCCTACCGCGGCACGGACAAGCGCGGCGGCGCCAACGGCGCCCGGATCCGCCTCGAGCCGCAGATCAACTGGGCGGCCAACGAGGGCGTCCGGGACGTGCTGCCGGTGCTCGAGCGGGTCAAGGGCGAGTTCGAGCAGCAGACCGGCAAGAAGGTCTCGCTGGCCGACCTCATCGTGCTCGGCGGCACCGCGGCGGTCGAGAAGGCCGCGGCGGACGCCGGCGTGACGGTGACCGTGCCGTTCCACCCGGGCCGGACCGACGCCTCGCAGGAGCAGACGGACGTCGACAACTTCCGCTGGCTGGAGACGCGGGCCGACGGCTTCCGCAACTGGATCGCCCCGGGCAGCAAGCTCGAGCCGGAGACGCTCCTGGTCGACAAGGCCTACATGCTGGAGCTGACCCCCAAGGAGATGACCCTGCTCGTCGGTGGCCTGCGCGTCCTTGGCGCCAACACCGGCGGCGTGCAGCACGGCGTCTTCACCGACCGCCCCGGCGTGCTGTCGCAGGACTTCTTCCGCAACCTGCTCGACCTGGGCATCCAGTGGCGCACCGCGGTCGACGCCGAGGACGTCTACGAGGGGCTGGACGCCGACGGCAACGTCGTCCGCACGGCCACCGCGTGCGACCTCGTGTTCAACTCGAACTCCATCCTCCGCGGGATCGTCGAGGTCTACTCGGCCGACGACGCGAAGGAGAAGTTCGTGCAGGACTTCGCCGCGGCGTGGGTCAAGGTCATGGAGCTGGACCGCTTCGACCTGCACAACTGATCGGCACCGGGGCCGGCCGCGCACCGCGGCCGGCCCCGGCACCACCAGGAGCACGACACGAGGGGCGCCGGGAGGCGCCCCTCGTGCGCGTCCGGGGGGCGGTCGCTCAGGCGGCCGGAGCCCCGCCGGCCCGGACCCGCGGCGCCACGTCCGCGAACAGTGCCCGGAGCTGGTCGGCGTCCCGCCGGCACGGCAGCAGCACCAGGTGCTCGGCGCCGGCGTCGACGTACTCCCGCAGCCGGCCCGCCACCCGCGCCGCCGTCCCGACCGCGGCGACGTGGTCGAGCAGCGGGTCGAAGTCCTGCCGGTAGGTGCCGCCGAGGAAGGCCGCCGCGTCCGCCCGTGCCCGCGAGGCGTCCGCGTCCACGCAGACCGGCACGTAGGCCATCCACCGGAAGCCGTCCAGCTCGCGGCCCGCCGTCGTCGCCACCCGGCGGATCTCGGCGACCGACTCCGCGTACCGGCGCGGGGAGTACATGTAGGGCAGCCAGCCGTCGCCCAGCAGCGCTGCCCGGCGCATGGCCGGGGCCTGGCGGCCACCGACGACGACCGGCGGCCCGCCGGGCTGCACCGGCGGCGGGGTGAGGCGCACGTCCGTCATCGGGTAGGCCGGCCCGTCGGCGGTCACCGGCTCGCCGGACCACAGCCGCCGCAGGAGCGGGATGGCCTCGTCGGTGCGCCGCCCGCGCTCGCCGAGCGGCACCTGGACGGCCGAGAACTCCTGCGGGTACTCACCCCCTACTCCGACGCCGAGCACCACGCGCCCGCCGGCGACCCGGTCCAGGTCGGCGACCTGCTTGGCCACCAGCGCCGGCGGGTAGAGCGGCAGCAGCAGGACGGCGGACCCGATGGTCACCCGCTCGGTCTGCTCCGCCAGTCGGTGCAGCCAGGCCAGCGGCTCCCAGCCCGGGTTCCGCGAGGCGATGTGCCCGCCCACCCACAGGGAGTCCACGCCCAGCCGCTCGGTCAGCGCCACGAGCGCCGGGTCCTGTGCCGCGACCACGCCGACGAGCGGTCCGGACCCGCCGGTCACCCCGGCGGCCGGTCGCCCGCTCGCCCGGACAGCAGGTCGTGCTGCGCGAGCACCTCGACGGCGGCCTGTCCCCCGCGGCGGAAGTTCTCGACGAGCAGCCGCTCGGCCGTGGCGCCGTCACCGGCCTCCAGCGCCGCGAGCACCCGCTTCGAGGTCTCCTTCTGCCGCGCCATGCCGTCCCGGAACTCCAGGATCGCCGTGCTCGGGAGGAGGCCGGCCGGGATGCTCAGCAACCGCACGACCGAGGCGAGCCGGGCCGACCGGGCCGCGGTCACCAGGGCGGCGAAGAACATGCTGTTCCCCCGCCAGAACCCCTCGGGCTCCTCGGCGGCCTGGATGGCCTCGGCGCCGGCCCGGATCCCGCTCAGGTCGCTCCCGCGCTCGGCCACCCGGGAGGCGACGAAGCCGTAGACGCGCCCCAGCAACTCGTAGTGGTCGCGCACGGAGTCCTCGTCCAGCCCGTTCACGTAGGCGCCGCGGTGGGACTCCATGCGCACCCAGCCCTCGCGGTCGAGGGCGATCACGGCCTCGCGCACCGGGATGCGGCTGACCCCCAGCTGGGCCGCCAGCTCCTCCTGGCGGAGCCGGTCGCCGGTCTTCAGCGTGCCGTCGAAGATCATCCGCCGGATGGCGTTGGCGACCTGCTGGGACGTGGTCAGCCGGGCGGTCCCGGCCTCGAGCCCGGCGTCCCAGCCGGTGAAGGCGCCGCTCTCCGCGTCGCTCACGAGGGGGTCCGCTCTCCGGCCGGGAGGTGCCGGGGACGGAAGCGCGGGATCACGACGCCGGGCCGGAGCTCGGTGAAGACCGCCTCGACCGGCAGGCCGACGGCGACGTCCTCCGGGGCGCAGTCGACGAGGTTCGTGTGGAAGAACGGTCCCTCGTCCAGCTGGATCACCGCGACAATGTACGGGACCGGCAGCCCGAGCTCCGGGTCGTAGGTCCGGCGGAACACCGTCCAGGTGTGCACCTCGCCCCGCCCGGACGCCGGCACCCAGCGCATCGCGTCGCCCCCGTGCTCGGTGCAGCTGCTCGCCGGCCAGTAGTCGCGGGAACAACGCCCGCACCGGTGCACCAGGAACTCCGAGCGCAGGCAGGCGTCCCAGAACGGCGCGTCGAGGTCGTCGGCGACGACGTCACGGGGGCCGGGGATCACCGCGCGGCCCCGAGCACCATGGTGGCCTGCGACCAGGTGTTCTGGACCCCGCCGTTGCCCCCGTGGCCGCTGACCAGGGCGACCTCGGCTCCGGCGACCTGGGTGGCTCCGCCTGCGCCGCGCATCTGCAGCAGCCCCTCCACCACCGCGGTGAAGCCGGTGGCGTAGTACCCCGACAGCTGGCCGCCGCCGGTGTTGGTCGGGATCCGGCCGCCCAGCCCCGTCTCCCCCGCGGCGTGCATCGGGCCGCCCTCCCCCGGCGCGCAGAAGCCGTAGGCCTCCAGCTGCATGATCGGCGAGATGGTGAACGGGTCGTAGAGGGCGGCCACGTCGACGTCGGCCACCCCGATCCCCGCCTGCCCGAAGGCGGTCTCCTTCGCGCTGGCGATGTCGTCGTGCAGGTCGAAGGCCTCGCCCGACCACCAGTTGCGGATGTTGTGCCCGGTGCCGAGGCCCAGCACCGGGACGAAGGCGCCGGGGAGGTCCCGCGCCCGGTCGGCCGTGGTGACCAGCAGGGCGACTCCGCCGTCGGTGTCGCGGCAGCAGTCCAGCAGCCGGAAGGGGTCGACGACGGGCGGGGACGCCTGGTGCTCGGCGAGGGTGATCGGCCGGCCGTGGCCGAGGGTGCCCGGGCGCAGGGCGGCGTGCGCCCGCTGCGCGACGGCCACCGCACCGAGGTGCTCGCTGGTGGTGCCGTACCGGTGCATGTGCCGCCGGGCGTGCAGGGCGTGCGTGGCCGCGGCACCGATCAGCCCGTACATCGAGGGGTAGCCGTAGCGGAAGGCCCCGTAGCCGCGCACCCCGCCGGCGCCGCTGCGGGCGGCGCTGGACGGGGCCGCGCCGTAGACGCACGCCACGGTGCGCGCCTGCCCGGTCAGGATCGCCCCGACGGCGTTGAGCACGGCCAGGATCGCGGTGGCGCCGCCGGCCTGCATCGTCCAGGCGAACCGCGGGCGCAGGCCGAGGTAGCGGATGTCGTCGAACATCTGCGCCGAGGTGCCGATGTACCCGTCGACGTCGTCCCGGGTCAGGCCGGCGTCGGCCAGGGCGGCCTCGACCGCGCGCCGCTGCAGCTCGCGCGGCGCCACCCCCAGGCCCCGCCCCTGCTCGGTGACGCCCAGGCCGACGACGCCGAACGCGCCGGAGATGGCGGCGGGCACCTCAGGCGACGACACCGGCGCCCCGGAGCTCGGCGATGCGGGCGTCGTCGTAGCCGGCGTCGCGGAGAACCGCGTCCGTGTGCTGGCCGAGACCGGGCGCGGGGACGCGCGGACCCGAGGGGGTGTCGCTGAAGTCGACCGGGGTGTTGACCACCACCGTGCTGCCGCCGTCGGGCCCGGGGACGTCGACGAGCCCGCCCGCGGCGACCAGCTGCGCGTCGGCCAGCACGTCCTCGACGGTGTGCACGGGTTCGGCCCACACGTCGTGCTCGGCGAAGACGGCCAGCCACTCGTCGCGGGGCCGGCCGGCGAAGATGGCGTCGAGCTCGGCGACGAGCACCTCGGCGTTGGCCTGCCGCGCCTCGACGGTGGCGAAGCGCTCGTCCGCCAGCCAGTCCGGCCGCCCCACCGCCCGGGCCAGCGGCGGCCAGTGCCGCTCGCGCTCGATGCCGATCATCCAGACCCAGCGGTCGTCGGCGCACCGGTAGTTGTTGGTCGTCGGGCTGGTCATCCGCTCGCGGCGGGCGGTGGCCATCGTCGTCCCGTACTGCAGGGCGATGCTCAGGTCGGAGGCCAGCGTGTACGTCCCCCAGCGGTAGAGCGAACCGCTGACCAGCTGTCCCCGGCCGGTGCGCTCCCGGGCGAGCAGCGCCGCGGCGACACCGCCGGCGAGGGCGGCCGCGGCCGTGCGGTCGCCCATCGCCCCGCGTTGGAACGGCGGCGTGCTGCCGGGCACCGTCAGCGACGCGGCGATGCCCGAGCGGGCCCAGAACGCGCCCGTGTCGTACCCGGGCGCATCGGCGTGCGGGCCGCGCAGCCCGTAGCCGGTCATGAGGGCGTAGACGAGCCGGGGGTGCCGGGCCAGCACCGAGTCGGCGTCCAGGCCCAGCCGCTCCAGAGCGGGCAACCGCATGTTGCTGACCAGCACGTCGGCCGAGGAGATCAGCTCCTCCAGGACCTCCAGGCCCGCGGCGGACTTCAGGTCCAGCGCGATCGAGCGCTTGCCGCGGTTGCTCATGTCGAACGTCGGGTTGGCCGAGACCCCCGGACCACCCAGGCCCATGACCCCGGCCAGGTGCCGCTGCGGGTCGCCGGCCAGCGGCTCGACCTTGACCACGTCGGCCCCCCAGTCCGCGAGGACGACGGAGACCGCCGGCCCGGCGACCCACATGGCGACTTCGACGACCGTGAGGCCCTCCAGCGGACCGGGCCCCTCCGGCCGCGGCTGGGGCACGGCGGTCATCGCACTCCGCCCGGCACGCCGGCCGTCGTCCCGACGCGGACCTGATCGCTCACCGATCGCCTCCCACCCCTGGTCACCGTTTTGGATCCAATATACATTCAGCCGCGGTGGTGATCCATCCCACAACGTCATGGAAGGGGACCAGCGAGGTGCTGAACACCGGCTACGTCGACGGGCGGGCCACCGGGTCCGGCAGGACGTTCGAGGTCTCCGACCCGGCCACGCTGGAGGTGGTCGCGGAGGTCCGGAGCACCACCCCGGGCGAGGTGGAGGAGGCGATCCTCGCCGCGCGGCGTGCGTTCGACACCGGTCCCTGGCCGCGCATGTCGGCCGCGGAACGCCAGGCCGTGCTGCGGGAGTTCGCCGACCACCTGGAGAAGCGCCGGGCCGAGCTGGTGGAGGTGGTGATCGCCGAGACGGGCTGCCCCCGCGTCGTCACCGAGTACGGGCAGGTCGGCCTCCCGCTGGCCCAGGCGCGCGACTTCCCCGCCCTGTTCGCCTCCCTGCCGGAGTGGGAGCACAACGAGCTGCCGCTGGCCGAGCACCTCCAGCCGGGCGGCACCTCGGTGCGCCTGTCGATCCGCCGGTACGAGCCGGTGGGCGTGGTCGCGGCGATCGCGGCGTCGAACTTCCCGCTCGTCACGAGCGTCGTGAAGGTGCTGCCCGCCCTCTCGACCGGCTGCACCGTGGTCCTGCGGCCGAACCCGCTCGCTCCCCTGGCGGTCCTCGCCCTGGGGGAGGCGGCGGAGGCGGCCGGCCTGCCGGCGGGCGTGCTCAACGTGGTGGTCGAGGAGGGCAACGCGGGCGCCGTCGCCATGACGAGCCACCCCGCTGTCGACATGGTGACCTTCACCGGATCCACCGCGGTCGGCACCGCGGTCGCCGGGCAGGCCGCGCCGACGCTCAAGCGGCTCGTCCTGGAGCTGGGCGGCAAGAGCGCGCAGCTGTACCTCCCGGACGCGCTGGCGGAGGGGCCGGGGCGCGCCGTCCGGGGCGCCCTGACGATGCTCGGCACCCACGCCGGCCAGGCCTGCGTCGCGCAGAGCCGGATGCTCGTGCCCCGCGCCTCGTACGACTCGGTGCTCGACGCCCTCGGCGCCGCCACCGCCCACCTGGCGATCGGGGACCCGCGGGATCCCGCGACCCGCGTCGGCCCGCTGATCAGCGAGGCGCAGCGCGACCGCTGTGCCCGCCTGGTCGCCGCCTCGGTGGCGGCCGGTGGACGGGTCGTCGCCGGCGGCGGCGTCCCGGCCGCCCCCGGGCGTGGCTGGTACTTCGAGCCGACCGTGATCGCCGTCGAGAGCAACGCCGACCCCGCCGCGCAGCAGGAGGTCTTCGGACCGGTGCTCACCGTCCAGGCCTACGACTCGCTCGACGAGGCCGTCGCGATCGCCAACGACACCGACTACGGCCTCTCCGGCGCCGTGTACACCGACGACCTCGCCGCCGGGCTGGCCGTCGCCGAGCGGATCCGCGCCGGGAACGTGCACGTCAACACCGGCTGCGCCACGGCCCACACGCCGAGCGGCGGCATGCGACGCAGCGGTCTCGGCCGCGAGCGCGGCGTGCTCGGCCTCCGCAGCTTCCAGGAGGTCAAGCACGTCGCCGTCGGCTCGGCCTGAGTCCTCCCCGCTTCCGTCCCGTCCGTCAGGCACCACCCACCCCCGCGCCCCTGAGGAGGCACGCATGTCCCAGGACACGTCCACCACTCCCGACCTCGACTGGTTGATCTCGGTCGACGACCACATCCTCGAGCCGCCGAACGTCTGGCAGGACCGCATCCCCGCCAAGTACCGGGACGACGCACCGCGGATGGTCGCGGGCGACGACGGCGAGGTCTGGGTGTACGACGGCAAGCGGATCCCGACCTCGGGTCTGTCGGCGGCGGCCGGCCGGAAGAAGGAGGAGTTCAGCCCCAAGCCGCTCAGCTACTCCGACATGCGGCCGGGCTGCTACGACTCGGTCGCGCGCCTGGCGGACATGGACAAGGCCGGGATCCTGGCCTCGATGTGCTTCCCGTCGTTCCCGCGCTTCTGCGGCCAGATCTTCCTCGAGGCCTCCGACAAGGAGCTCGCGCTGCTGTGCGTCCAGGCCTACAACGACTGGATCCTCGACGAGTGGTGCGGCTCGGCGCCGGGCCGCTACATCCCGATGACCATCATCCCGCTGTGGGACCCGCGGGCGGCGGCGAAGGAGATCGAGCGCTGCGCGGCCAAGGGCTCGCGGGCCATCGCGTTCTCCGAGAACCCCGCGCCGCTGGGGCTGCCGACCATCCACGACAAGGACGGCTACTGGGACCCGGTCATGGAGACCGCCCACGACGCCGACATCGTCGTCTGCATGCACGCCGGGTCGTCCTCGACGATGCCGAAGATCTCCCCCAACTCCCCCATCCTCGCCAACATGGCCTGGGGACCCATCCGGGCCGGCGGGGCGATGCTGGAGTGGCTCTTCAGCTCCTACCTGCAGCGCCTCCCCAACCTCCGGATCGCGCTGTCCGAGGGCGGCGTGGGCTGGATCCCCTACTTCCTGGAGCGCGCCGAGCAGGTGCTGGACAAGCAGCGGCACTGGGCGACGAAGATGGGGTCGGTCGACCTGTACGGCGTGCACGGCGAGGCCGCCCGGACCGCCGACCTGGACACCCTCGACCTGCGGAAGACCTTCAGCGAGCACGTCTACGGGTGCTTCATCGACGACATCCACGCCATGAACAGCGTGAGCGAGATCGGTGAGGACAACATCATGATCGAGACCGACTACCCGCACACGGACTCGACGTGGCCGGACTCGATCACGCTGGCCCAGAAGCGGGTCGCCCACCTCTCCCCCGCGGTCCAGTACAAGCTGCTGCGGGGCAACGCCGAGCGCGTCTTCCGCTTCACGCCCGCGGAGCCGCCGGCCCGCTGACCCCACCCGTGCACGCACAGGGGCGCCGCGGCTCGACCGCGGCGCCCCTGTCGTGTCCGGTGCCGGTCAGACGGTGGACAGCAGCGCCCCGGCGTCGACGGCGATGTTCTGCCCGGTGATGTACCGCCCGTCGTCGGAGGCGAGCAGCAGCACGACCGCCGTGATGTCGGCGGGCTCCACGTAGCCCACCGGGAGCCGGTGCATCCGCGGGAAGGTGACCTCGGCGTCCTCCCGCGTCGGCTCCGCCAGGTCCGGCCGGAAGGCCCGGTACATGCCGTCGTTGTGCAGCAGCGTCGTGTTGCAGTTGCTCGGGTGGACGCCGTTCACGCGGATGCGGTGCGGCCCCAGCTCGTAGGCGAGGTCGCGCACCAGGGGCACGAGCGCCTTCTTGCCGACCGCGTACGCCGACCCGCCCATGCCCAGCGCGCTGACGCCCGAGCCCGACGACGCACGCAGGCCGGCCGTTGAGCCGGTGACGATGATCGAGCCGCCGTCGGTCAGGTGCGGCAGCGCCGCCCCGATCGTGTTGACGACTCCGCCGAAGACGACGCCGAGGGTGTCGGTGTACGTCTTCGGCGGCAGGTCCCTGCCGACGGGCGCGATCCCGGCGTTGGCCACGACGACGTCCAGGCGGCCCAGCTCCCCCACCGCCCCGGCGACCTCGGCCTCCAAGGCCGCGGCCTCCCGCACGTCGATCTGGAGCGCCACCGCCCGCCGGTCGTGCTGCTCGACCAGCCGCACGGTCTCGGCCAGGTCCTCCGGGGTGGCCATGGGGTAGGTGACGGTCTCGATCTGGCGGCACACGTCGACGACGACGACGTCCGCGCCGGCAGCCGCGAAGGCCACCGCGTGGCTGCGCCCCTGCCCGCGGGCCGCTCCGGTGACGAGGGCGACCCTGCCCTCCAGGCGCGCGCTCACAGCTGGACCGGGGTGTAGACGACGGGCAGGTGGGTGGGCATGCGGAAGTGCAGTCCGGTCATCTCCACGCCGGTGGCCTCCGGGTCCAGGCGCAGGTCGGGGAAGAGGTCGAGCGTGCGGTTGAGCATGGTCTCCAGCTCGGCGCGGGCGAGGTAGATGCCCAGGCAGCGATGCAGGCCGAACCCGAAGGTCAGGTGCCGCGCCGAGTTGACCCGGTGGACGTCGAACCGCTCCGGGTCGGGGAACTGCCGGGGGTCGTGGTTCGCGGCCCCCACGTTCACCGTGACGGGACAGCCGGACGGGACGGGCTCCCCGGCGAGCTCGGCCTCGCGCAGCGTGGTCCGGCCCCAGTTGGCGATCGGCTGCTCCAGTCGCAGGGACTCCTCGACCGCCCGCGGCACCAGGGAGCGGTCGGCGCGCACCGCGTCCAGCTGGTCGAGGTCGGTCAGCAGCGCGTACATCAGGTTGCCGTAGGCGCGGTACGTGGTGCCGGCGCCGGCGATGACGAGCAGCCGGACGAAGCGGGCGATCTCCTCGTCCGACAGCGGCCGGTCGTCGAGCACCTCGCCGTCCACCTCGTCGGCGTCGACCCGCGCCCGCACGAGCACGGTCAGCAGGTCGTCGGCGGCCGCGTCCCCGGCGGAGTCGGCGGCCCGCCGCTGGGCGACGAGCGGCATGACGTAGTCCTTGAGCTCGTCGCCCGCGACGATCCGCTGCCTCGGGTCGAGGGTGCTCGACGTCATCCGCAGCGCCCAGTCGAAGAACCGGTCCCGGTCCTCGACCGGCAGGCCGAGGGCCGCGGCGATGGTGTGCACCGGGACCTGCGAGCCGATCTCGTGGTAGATGTCGCACCGGCCCAGCGGGGCGATCCGGCGCATGTGCTCGTCGACCACCGGCTTCACGTAGCGCGGCATCCAGCGGACCATCTGCCCCCGGGAGAAGGCCGGCTGGAGCAGCGCGCGCATCCGCCGGTGCTCCGGGTCGTCCATGCCGATCATGGTCGGGCCGATGATGGCGTTGAGGCTCCCCTCGTACCAGGTCGAGGAGTAGGTCGCGCTGTCGCGCAGCACCTCGGTGCAGGCGTCGAACCCGTAGACGGTGTACTGCGGCCCGCCGCCGTCCGGTCCCATGGCGACCATCCCCGGGAAGTGGTCCACGACCGATCCGGCGTGGACGTCGCCCTCGGCCAGCAGCCGGCCGAACACGGGATAGGGATCGGACACCACACCCGCGCCCATGGACTTGTTCCGTTCCGCGTCGAGCTCGGTGGCACCGACGCGGACCTCCTCTTCGAGCATGCGTTCCTCCCTGGGATGGACGAGCGGGGGCATGGGGCGGCCCGGCGCGACCCGATCCGGCCCCGATGTCACGACATGAGGACGGGCTCTTGCCGAGCACCCAACGGATACATTATCCAGTGCAGTGTGATGCAGGGAACAGTCCGACCCCGATCGACGCGCGACCGCAGCACCGCGTCGTCCGCCGAGCGCCCCGCATCGCCGCGCGCCCCCCGGCCCACGCCGGCTCCCCGATCCCGACGACCCGAGGCAGGCCTCCTGTGAGATCCCCCCGACGACCGGCACTGATCGCCGGTGCACTGATCGCCACCCTGCTGGCCGGCTGCGGGAGCGGGACCGACGACGACGAGCCGGGCGGTGGCAGCGCCTCCGACGAACCACAGTCGGGCGGGTCGCTGACCTTCCTGGTCCCGAACGAGCCGGCCCAGATGCACCCGGGCCAGCTGGGCAACAGCTACGCCGTCAGCTCCGCGTACGGCAACGCCGTCTACGGCCAGCTCGTCCGCACCGACGAGGTGACCGGCGAGCTCGAGCTGGGCATGGCCGCGAACCTGTCCGGCACCCCCGACGGCGCCACCTGGACGCTCGATCTGCGGCCGGACCTCACCTTCAGCGACGGCACCCCGCTGGACGCCGGGGCCGTGAAGTTCAACTGGGACCAGCTCAAGGCACCCGGTGTCGCCACGGGGTCGAACCTCGGCCCGGCACTGACCATCGCCAGCACCGCCGTCGTGGACGCCGACACCCTCGAGATCGTGCTGGCCAAGCCCACCGGGCAGTTCGGCCAGACCATCGCCGCGTCGGCGCTGAACTGGATCGGCTCACCCACCGCGATGGCCGACTCGGCTGCCTTCTCCTCCGCTCCGGTCGGCGCGGGCCCCTTCGTGGTGGAGTCCTGGCGGCGCGGCGGCGAGATGGTGCTCGCCCGCAACCCCGACTACTACGACGCCCCGCGGCCGTACCTGGACGAGCTCGTCCTGCGGGCCGACAACGACGGGTCCCGGCGCCTGACGGTCCTCCAGGCCGGCGAGGTCGACCTCGTGGTCGGCACCGACGCCTCGACCGCGCACGAGGCGGAGGAGTCCGGCCTGCTGGTCGAGCGCGCCGCGATCAACGGCGTGAACTACGTGATGTTCAACCAGTCCACGGCGCCGTTCGACGACCCGCGGGCCCGCGAGGCCGTCGTGCTGGCGGTCGACCCCGAGCTCATCAACCAGGCGATGTCCCAGGGGCGCGGCGAGGTGCCCGAGGGCCTGTTCGCCTCCTCGTCCCCGTTCCACGAGGAGGACCTGACCTTCCCCGACCACGACGCCGAGCGCGCCCAGGAGCTGTTCGACGAGCTCGCCGCGGAGGGGCGCCCGGTCACGATGAACCTGCTGGCCACCCCGGCCGCCGACTCGCAGGCCATCGTCGGGTCGATCCAGACCCAGCTGCGCGCCTTCGACAACGTGGAGATCGAGACCGAGACGCTGGACCAGGCCGCATGGCTCACCCAGCTGCTCCAGGGGACCTGGGAGGCCAGCGTGTTCGGGGCCCCCTTCATCGACCCGGAGCCCGTGCTGCGCAACAACTTCCACAGCCAGTCGCGGGCCAACTTCGCGCGGATCGCCGACCCCGCCCTCGACGCGGCCCTGGACTCGGGTGCACTCAGCCAGGACCCGGAGGAGCGGCGCGACGCCTACCGGACCGCGCAGGAGCGGATCATCGAGCTGGACGCGCTGATCGCCTACAGCCGGCCGCCGATCAGCTACCTGTCCTCCCCCGACGTCGGCGGGCACGACTTCTACGGTCAGGGGTCCACGCCGGTCGACACGCTGTGGCTCAGGGATCCGGACGCGTGACGCAGGACTGACGGCCGGGGCCGTCGCCGTGGCTCCTGTCCACGGCGGCGGCCCCGGCTGCCGCGTGCGGACGTCGTCCGTCGGAGGCTCCCCGGATCGTCGCTCGGCGAGCGCGCGGCGCCCGGACCTCGTAGGAAGGACGCGACAGGTCCCGGCTCCGCGGAGGCGACGAACGTGACGGTGCGCAGTGCGGTCCGCTGGGCCGCGACCCACGGTGCGATGCGCGTGGCCATCCGCGCCCGGGCCCGTCAGGGCAACGCCGACGCCGAGATCCTGCACGACCCTTCGGTGCGGGAGGACCCGTACGGGCACTACGAGCGGCTGCGCACGCAGGAGCCCTTCACCGGGGGCGCCTTCGCCCGGGTCAGCGTCCACCACGACGTCTGCACGGAGGTGCTGCGCGACCACGACCACTTCGGGCAGATCGGCGGCAACCGCACCGAGGGCCTGCCGCCGGTGCTGCAGCGGGCCCTGCGGCTGGCCGGTCCCCGGCCGAGCATCGGCCCGATCGACCCGCCGTCGATGCTCGCCGTCGACCCGCCGGAGCACACCCGGTACCGCAGGCTGGTCAGCCGGGCCTTCAGCGCCCGCGCCGTCGCACACCTCCGGGAGCGCACCGGCCAGATCGCCGGGGAGCTCCTCGACGACCTCGCGCGCGCGGCTCCGGGCGACCAGCCGGTGGACCTGGTCGCGCGCTACGCCAGCCTCCTGCCCGTCACGGTCATCTCCGAGATGCTCGGGGTGCCGGTCGGCATGCGCCGGCAGTTCCTCGCCTGGGGCGACGGCGCGACACCCAGCCTCGACATGGGCCTGCCCTGGACCACCCACCGCAGCGTCGAGCGCAACCTCGCCGAGCTCGACGCGTGGTTCCGCGGGCACCTGCGGCGACTGCGCGCCGACCCCGGCGACGACCTGCTCTCCGCCCTGGTCACCAGCACCGACGACGACGGCAGCGGTCTGAGCGAGCAGGAACTGGTCGCCACGGCGGCCCTCGTCTTCGGCGCCGGCTTCGAGACGACGGTCAACCTGGTCAGCAACGGCACCGCGCTGCTGCTCGCCCACCCCGACCAGCGGCGACTGCTGGCCGACGACCCGTCGCTGTGGCCCAACGCCGTCGACGAGATGCTCCGCGTCGAGTCACCCGTGCAGCGCACCGGGCGCCGGGTGAAGCAGGACACCACCGTGCGCGGCGTCCCCCTCGCCGAGGGCGACCTGGTGCTGCTGGTCCTCGCCGCGGCCAACCGGGACCCGCAGGTGTTCGAGGACCCGCACACCTTCGACGTGACCCGGCCCAACGCCCGCGACCACGTCGCGTTCTCCAGCGGGATCCACTTCTGCCTGGGCGCCGCCCTGGCCCGGATGGAGGGCGAAGTGGCCCTGCGCGCGCTGTTCGGGCGGTTCCCCGACCTCGCGCCGGCGGGCGCGGGCCGGCGCCGGAGCACGATCATCCTGCGCGGGTACGAGTCGCTCCCGGTCACGCCGGGCCGTCCGGTCCCGGCGTCGTCGACCCCTGCCGCCGAGGGCTCCTCGTCCTCGGGCTGACCGGGCGTCAGCCGGCGCGGACGAAACCGTCCTGCCGGCTCGGCCCGGAGTCCGCGACCGGCCGGAGCTCCCCCGACAGCTCCGGGTCGCACACCCACACCTGGTCCCGGCCACCGGACTTGGCCGCGTACATGGCCCGGTCGGCCGCCTCGAGGGCGTCGTCCACGGCGCGGTCCGGGTCGACCACCGCGATACCGGCGCTGAACGTGAGTCCGGGGTAGGCGGACTCCAGGCCGCGGCGGAGACGCCGGGTGAGCTCGACGCCGCACCGCGACTCGGTCGAGCACCGCAGCAGCACGACCATCTCCTCCCCGCCGGAGCGGGCGGCCCGGTCGCGGGTCCGGAGCTCGCCGGAGAGCAACCGGCCGAACGTCCGCAGCGCGCGGTCCCCCTCGGCGTGCCCGTGGGCGTCGTTGAGCTGCTTGAAGTTGTCCAGGTCGAAGACCAGGAGGACGTCGCCGCCCTGGGCCCCGGCGAGGAACCGCTCCATGCCGCGCCGATTGGCCAGCCCGGTCAGCGCGTCGGTCTCGTTCTCCACCCGCAGCTCGCGGAAGAGGGCCTGCTGACGACGGCGCAGCAGCCCGAGCAGCTCGCCGAGCACCAGCCACGCCACGGCGAGGAAGGCGGCCCGCACGAAGGCCGTGGCACTGAGCGCGGGCAGCGTGCCGAAGTACGCGACGAGTGCCGGCGGGAGCAGGACGACGCTGCCGGCGCGTGGCAGGAACAGGCCGGTGTAGGCGAAGCACAGGGCGAAGAAGCCGCCGTAGACGCCGGAGACCCCGGGCACGGCCGTGGCGACGACGGCGACCGAGGCCGTCGAGAAGACGGGGAAGGCGAGGAGCGCCCACGCCGGCCAGCGACGCCAGGGCAGCCAGAAGCTCAGCACGACCGCCGCCAGGTGCGCGAGCGCGACGCCGGCGAGCAGGTCGCCGTCCACCTCGTCGATCCGGAGGACGAGGGCGGCCGACAGCGGCGTCCCCACGGACCCGAGCCAGATCAGCCGGCCCCAGCCCACGGCGTCGCCGCCGCGCCACCACCAGCCGAACCGGGCACGTCGCCGGTCGTGGCTGCGCGAGGGGGTCGTGGGCTCCATACCCCTGGGATCGGGCCATGCAGCACGCCGGTTGAGCGATCTGACCCCAAGGGGTGGGACGACGCCCACCCGCGGCGGTCGCGGGTCGCCGGCGTTCCTCCGGCACCTCCTGGGGCGTCATAGTCAGTGACGAGGGGAGACCCCATGGGCGCTCGGGACGACGCAGGCTTCGAGGCATTCGTCGCGGCACGGTCGGCCGACCTGATGCGTACCGCCGTCCTCCTGACCCGGGACCGGGGGCACGCCGAGGACCTCCTGCAGACCGCGCTCGTCAAGGCCTACCGGCGGTGGCGGAGCATCGAGCGGGAGGACCCCTACCCCTACGTCCGCCGGGTCCTCGTGACCAGCGCCGCCAGCTGGCGCCGGCTCCGGATGACGCAGGAGATCGTCGCTCTCCCACCGCACGAGACCGAGGCCCCGGACTCCTGCGAGGGGGTGGCCGAACGCGAGCGGATGAGCGCGGCCCTGGCCACGCTGCCGCCCCGCATGCGGACGGTCCTGATCCTCCGCTACGCCGAGGACCTGAGCGAAGCGGTCACCGCGGAGACGCTGGGGTGCTCGGTCCACACGGTGAAGAGCCAGACCGTCCGCGGGCTGGCCCGCCTCCGGGTGGCGCTGACCGCCGCTCCGGTCGACGTCCTCGAGGGGTGCTGACATGACGCTGTCCGATGCCGACCTCGAGGCCCGTCTGCGCAGGCTCCAGGCGCGGGCGGATGCCGTGCCGCCACCTCCGCACGACCTCGCCCGCGCGGTCCGGTCCCGGTACGCCGCGGAGCGCAGCCGGCGGCTGCGGCTCGCCGGCGCGTGTCTCGTCGCCGGCCTGCTCTTCGCTGTCGTGCCCGTGCTCCGATCCACCGTGGTGGACGACGGCGGAGGAGCGGCCTCCCCGGCGCCGTCGGAACCGACGGCCCGTCGGGCTCTGCTCGACCTTCCGCCCCGGGGGTCGCTGGCCCAGGCCGACCCGTGGCTGGCCGACGTGGTGGCCCTGGACTGGGGCGGGACCGCCACCGGGATGACCGACCCACCCGTGGAGGACCGTCAGGTCGCCTACACCGGGGACGTCGAGGGTCTCAGGGTGGCCCTGGTGCTCGCGCCGGCCGACGGCGCGACGGTGCTCCAGGCCTGGTTCGCCGGCCCGGCGGGCGCCGACGCCGAGGAGATGCGCCTCCTCCGGCAGCCGTCGCCCGCGCCGAGGCACGGCCCCCTGACGATGTGGGACGTCCCCGACCCGACCGCGCCACGTGCCGTCCTCGTGGTCGTCTCCTCTCTGGGTGACCAGGTGGAGGTCCGGACCGGCCGGACGGTGACGGCCGACGGTGCGACGCGGGACCGCTGGGAGCACGTCATCACCGGCAACGGCGCCGGTGCCATCGCCGTCGACGCCCCGGCGACCTGGCAGCACGGCGCGCAGGTCCGGGTGACCCGGGACGGGGCGACCCGGGAGGTCATCCGCCCGCAGTTCAGCGCGCGTGCCGTCGAGGCCGAGGCGACCCTCCCCCTCGACCTCGCCGATCCCCGCGGACTGCGGGACGGCGTGCCGGAGGACTCGCTCGAGCTGGCCGTCCACCACTTCACCTCGACGTACGGGCAGTCGGCCGACCAGCTGGGCATGACACTGCTCGCCGGCGGGCCGGTCGGGGGCACGTCCACGGGGGCGTTCCTCGTCGGCGTGACGTTCCCCTCCGGGGCCACCGCCGGGTACGTCGGTACCTACGCGGTCGGTTCGGAGTCGCCTGCCGGGTACGTCGGGACGACCCGCATCGCCCCTGCCGGCACCCCCTTGCTCGACCGGGGCTTCGCCGTCCGGCTCGAGGACGTGCTCGTCGTCAGCGGGCCGGGCACGGGGGTCGTCGCCGAGGTGCGGGCGGCGGACGGCAGGTCGCTCGCCGTCCTGCCGCTCGTCGACGGCGCGGGGACCGGGCTGTCCCCCGGCCGGGAGGCGGACTCCGTCCGGATCCTGGACCGGTCCGGCCTCCCCGTGGCCTCCGCGCCCGTCGAGGAACCCGCCTGACCCCGGTGGGACCGGGCCGGCGGGGGAACCGCCGGCCCACCGCCGCCCGGCCGGCGCCGGGTCAGGCGGTGCTGCCCCGCCTCGGCAGGGACGTCGTGTCGAGGAAGTCGGGCACGCCCAGCAGATGGGTCCCGCCGTCGGCCTGCACCACGAGTCCGGTCAGCCACGCGGCCGCGCGCGAGCAGAGGAACGCCACCACGTCCGCGATGTCCGGCACCTCCGCGACGCGGCCCAGGGGTGTGCGCTCGGCGAAGGCCCGGCCCAGCGGGCCCTCGACGACGGCGTCGGAGAAGGTCTCCGTCCGGGTGGCGCCGGGGGTGACGGGTTGACCCGGACCCCGCGCGGCCCGAACTCGGCGGCGGCCACCCGGGTGAGCTGGTCGAGGGCCGCCTCGGCCGCCGAGTACGCCGCGTGCCCCGGCGTCACCCCGCCGAGGCCGCCGTTGATGGAGCTGACGTTGACGATCGAGCCGGGCACCTCACCGGCCGGCCGGCGGCGGATGAACTCGCGCATGGCGAGGAAGGCGCTGGTCGTGTTCCCCGCGAACACCCGGTGGGTGACGACGGCGACGTCGCCCACGAGCGGGGACGTCGTCACGACGTCGTCCGGGGACCGGGCCCGGCCGTCACGGCCCTCCGCTCCGTCGGCCGACGCGGACGACCACACGATCCCGGGAGCAGCGGCATCCCGTCATCACGAGGGTGGCGTGGAGCCATCCGTGCGAGACGGCGTGCACGGCGGACAGAGACGCCCTCGGGCGGCCGCCCCTCCCACACGGACATGTCTGCACGACCGACGCGGGATGCCGTCACCAACAGCTCGAGCAGGGGTGCCCGGCGACCGTCGGGATGTCGTCAGGAGAGATGTCGTCCCGCATCGCGACATGGTAGGAATCGTCATCACCGCGCCGGGCGCCCGCATGGTGCTCGAGCGGACCCCTGGGGAGGCTGTCGTGGACACGGCACAGGCGCTTGCGGACATG
Organism: Trujillonella endophytica; assembly: GCF_019799905.1. Classification (GTDB taxonomy): domain Bacteria; phylum Actinomycetota; class Actinomycetes; order Mycobacteriales; family Geodermatophilaceae; genus Trujillonella; species Trujillonella endophyticus_A. The sequence continues at coordinate 25,032 of NZ_JABGCI010000003.1, forward strand.
GGAGTCGGCGAGGACGACCTCCCGGTGGAGTACCAGCGGCAGTTCGACGAAGACGGCTACTTCGTGGTGCCCGACTACTTCTCGTCGGAGGAGGTCGCCGAGATGCGGGAGGCGTACGACCGGTTCGCCTCGGAGGCGATCGTCCTCGAGGACCTGCCCATCGAACCGGGTGGGGCCTTCATCGCCGACCTCTTCAACAAGTCGAGCGTCTTCGACAGGTGCCTGGGGTGTCGGCCGATGCTGGCGGCGTCCCGATCGCTCCTGGGTGAGATCCGGGTGTGGTCCCTGAACGGACGAAACCCCGCCCAGGGGCGTGGTCTGCAGGCGCTGCACAGTGACGCACCCCGGCTGCACGCCACCGACTGGCGTGTGGTGAACACCCTGATCCTGCTGGACGACATGTCCGAGGAGAACGGTGCGACCCGCGTGGTCCCGGGCTCCCACCGATGGCCGGCGCTCAACGTGAGCGACTACAACATGGGCGACGTGCCGAGGCAGCCCCTGACGGACGGCGAGCTCGCGATGATCCCCGCGGACGCGACCGCGCCCCACCCCCGGGAACGGCACGTCCGCGGCGCAGCCGGATCCGTCGCCGTCATCAACGGCCACATCTGGCACGGCGGCACGCTGAACCGCACCGGGGCGCCCCGGCGCATCCTGCACATGGCGCTGGCGCGCCGGGACGTCCTGCCGCAGCTGGACCAGCGAGAGGTCCTGACCGCGGACCTGAAGGCGCGCACCGGTGCAGCACAGCAGTACCTGCTGGACATCGAGGACGCCGAACCCGTCGCGTAGGACCTCGTGGCCCGGCTGGTGGCCCGCCCGAGTGGCGACCGAGCCGGCCCAGTGGGGCGTGGTCTCGCCCGACGTCCACATGAGCCGCTACACCGTTCGAGCGGCGGACTCACCCCTCCTGACGCGGGGAGCGGCCACAGCGGTCGAGCGTCGCTGCCGGACCGGTGCCGCGCAGCGCGGCCAGGGGCGACCGAGCTGCGCGACGGCTGTCAGTCGGTGTCCCGCCGGTACAGCAGGACCGATCCCACGGTCAGCGCGACGGCGGTGTACCCGACGAAGACCAGCGCGCTCTCGGGTCGGGTGAGCGCCACCGCGAGCGACTCGGGGGTGTCGAAGTCGTTGGCGTAGGCGAGCAGCTCATTGCCGGCGAAGAAGGGCAGGAAGCGGAACACCTCGACGGGCAGGAACAGCCCGAAGAGGTTCTCGATGACGAACCCCCACACCAGCACGCCGGAGATGGCTGCCGTGCTGTGCCGGACGATCATGCCGATGCCCAGCCCGAGCACCGCCGACAGTGTGGTGAACAGCAGCGCCCAGCCGACCGTGGCCGGCAGCGCCGACGTGGCCCCCAGGTCCAGGCCGGCGAGGGCGGCGCCACCGAAGCCGGCCGCCAGGCCGACCGCTCCGACGAACAGGCCGAGGGCAGCGGCGGTCAGCGTCTTGGACAGCGCGATGATCCAGCGCGCCGGGCGCGCGGCCACCGCCGCGGCCAGGGTGCCGTGCTGGACCTCGGAGCCGAACAGCAGGACACCGCCGATCGCGGCGAGCATCGAGGTCACGCTGGTCCAGTAGAAGCCGACCTCGGAGACGACGAGCACCTCGTCGGTGACGAACGTCGCGACCGCCCAGGAGACGGCCAGGCCCCCGGCGAGCGCGAGCAGCAGGATCGCCCGGTTGGCCCGGACGGTCGAAGCCTTGATCCAGTCGCTGCGCAGTGTCGCCAGGACGGCCGCGGCATCACCGCCCCGCGAGCGTGTGGCGGGGCGGTGTTCGGTGTTCGTGAGAGCCGACGCTGTGTGGTCCGCGCCCGCACCGGTGATGGTCATGTCGTGTCCTTCGGTTCAGTGGTCGGGAGGCGGATCAGGTGGAGGCGAACTCGGCGGTGGACCGGGTCAGGTCCAGCAGGCTGTCCTCCAGCGAGCGGGATGTCTCGGTGAGCTCGAGCAGGCGGATGCCGCTGTCGAAGGCGACTCGTGAGACGACGGCGCGGGTGCTTCCCCGGACGACGAGCCGGTCGGCCGTGACCTCGACGGCGAAGCCGTGTGCGGTGAGCAGCGTGACGAGTTCGGTCGGCTGCGGGGTCTCGACGATCACCGCGACGTCGTGGCGGCCGGTGATGGCCTGGACCGACGCTGCGGCGAGCAACTTCCCGCCGCCGATGACGACGAGGTCGGAGGCGAACATGCTGAGCTCGCTGATGAGGTGGCTGGAGACGAAGACGGTGCCCCCTCGGGCGGCGAAGTCGCTGAGGTGGTTGCGCAGCCAGCGGATGCCATCGGGGTCCAGGCCGTTGGACGGCTCGTCCAGCAGCAGGATCTGGGGATCGCCCAGCAGTGCCGCGGCCAGCGCGAGGCGCTGGCGCATGCCGAGGGAGAACGCGCCGGCCCGCTGGTCGGCTGCGGTCTCCAGTCCCACCTCCGCCAGGACCTGTTCGGCCCGGCCGACGGGAAGGCGGCTGATGGCGGCGGTGGCACGGAGGTGGTCCAGCGCGGTGCGGCCGGGATGCACGCGGGCATCGAGGACGCAGCCGACGGTCCGGGCGGGCCACTTGAGGTCCTGGTAGTGCACGCCGTGGTACCGGACCTCGCCGCTGTCGGGTCGGGTCAGCCCGACCATCATCCGCATGGTGGTCGACTTGCCGGCACCGTTCGGGCCGACGAAGCCGGTGACCCGGCCGCCGGCGACGTCGAAGGTCATGTCGTCGACGGCGAGCCGCTTGCCGTACTGCCTGGTGAGTGCTGCAACGGTGATCATCAGTTCGGCTCCAAGCCGGTAGCTGGGTCGGGAGGGAGGATGCGGACGGCTCAGGCGACGGTGACCACGACCTCCCCGCGGGCGTGTCCCGCCTCGACGTAGCGCGACCCGGCGGCCGTGTGGGGCAGCGGAGGGGCCGCGTCCACGCGGACCGGACTCGGCGTACGGGTGTCGCTCATGTCGTCCTCCTGATTCGTCGGCCCGCGCCGGGAGGGCGAGGGCCATCGTGTGATCGGTGGACGCGGAGGCGGGAGTCCGGGTCCGGGGTCCCACCGGTGGCCGTCCGCGGGTGGACGGCCACCGGTGAGGTCAGCGGGAGGAGGGGCCGGCCAGGGCGGGCACCGGCACCGCTCCGGGCGAGAGGTGCGGAGCAGGTGCTGTCCGCACGTCGTCGAGGTCGAGGTGCGGGAGCAGCCGGTCGAGCCATCCGGGGAGCCACCAGTTGGCCCGGCCCAGCAGGGCCATGGTCGCCGGCACCAGGACCATGCGGACGACCGTGGCGTCCAGCGCGATCGCGGTGGCCAGACCCAGCCCGATCATCTGCACGAACGGCGAGGGGTCGGTGACGAAGCTGAGGAAGACGCACACCATGATCAGCGCGCCGGAGGTGATGACCCGCCCGGTGGCCGCGAGTCCGCGGGCCACACCCTCGGCGTCGTCTCCGGTGACGATCGTCGCCTCGCGGATCCGGGAGACGAGGAAGACCTCGTAGTCCATCGACAGCCCGAACAGGACGGCGAAGAAGATCACCGGCAGCGGAGAGGCGACGAGGTAGGTCCCCTCCAGGCCGAACAGCCCACCCAGCCAGCCCCACTGGAAGACGGCGACCACGACGCCGTAGGCGCCGCCGATGGACAGCAGGTTCATCACCGCGGCCTTGAGCGGGACGGTGACCGACCGGAACACGATCATCAGGAGGACGACGGAGGCGAGCAGGATCGCGCCGATGAACAGCGGCCGGGTGTCGCGCAGCTGGTCGTCCAGGTCGAGGGTGAGCGCGGTCGGGCCCGTCACGGCCACCCCGTCGGGGGTGAGTGAGCGGATCCGCTCGAGGGTGCGTGCGGTGTCGGGGTCGGCCGGCTCGGTGGTGGGCAGCACCGGCAGGACGACGGTGTCCGCGTCGTCGGTCACCCGGGGCACACCGACCTCGGCGACGCCGGGGTCGGCGGCGATGCGCGCGGCCAGTCCGGGGATGTCCTCGGCGCCCAGTCCGGTGTCCTGCAGGTCGGCGACGAGCAGCAGGGGGGCGTTGACGCCGGGGCCGAAGCCGTCCGCCAGCAGGTCGTAGGCCTGCCGCTCGGTCTGGCTGGTCGGGTTGTCGCCGGCGTCGGGGAAGCCGGTCCTGAGCGACAGCGCCGGGACGGCCAGCAGGAGGAGCAGGAGCGCGCCGGCGATCGCGTACGGCCAGGGGCGTGCCGAGATCCGGTGGGCCAGGCGCCACCAGGCGGTCGCCTCCGCGGGCTTCGGGGCCCGCCGGCGGCCGACGAGGCGGCCGGCGTCGACGCGGTCCCCGAGCAGGGAGAGCACCGCGGGCAGCAGGGTGAGGGCGGTCGCCACCGCGAGGAGCACGACGAGCGACGTGCTCAGGCCGATCGAGGCGAGGAACCCGACGCCGGTCAGGACGAGGGCGGCCATCGCCAGGACCACGGTCCCGCCGGCGAAGAAGACGGCAGTGCCGGACGAGCCCATGGCGGCGACGAGGGCGGGGTGGTTCGGCTGACCGGCGGCGCGGTTCTCGCGGTACCGGGAGACGATGAACAGGGCGTAGTCGATGCCCACGCCCAGGCCGACCATGGCGCCGATCGCCGGTGCGGCTGTGGAGACGTCCATGGCGCCGGCCAGCAGGACGATGCCGCTGTACCCGACCGCGACGGCGACCAGCGCCACCACGATGGGCACGAGCGCGGCCAGGATCGTCCCGAACGCGACGAGGAGGACGACGAGCGCGGCCACGATGCCCACGGCCTCGGCCGACGAGGACTCCTCCTCGGCGTTGAGGAACGCCGCGTCCCCGCCGAACTCGGCCGTCAGGCCGCCCGCGCGGGCCGGCTCGAGCGCGTCGGCCAGGACCGCTGCCCGGTCGCGACCGAACTCGGTCGACGGCACGTCGAGCTGGATCTCGGCGTACCCGATCCGGCCGTCGTCCGAGATCCGGCCGGTGTCGAACGGGTCGGTCACCGCGGCCACGTGCTCGATCTCCGACACCTGGGCCAGCGCCGCGTCGATCGCTGCCTCGGAGTCGCTCAGCTGCCGGCCGTCGCCGGCGGCGAACACGGCGACGGCGGTGCCGCCCGCTGCCTGGGGGAAGCGCTCCTCGAGCAGCTCCATGGCCTGGGCGCTCTCGCTGCCCGGGGCGCTGAAGTCGTCGGCGAAGGCGCCGCCCAACGCCCCGGAGAGCGCGACGACGACGGCGGCGAGAACCGCCCAGGCACCGATCGTCGTCCATGGCCGTCGTGCGCTGAGCCCGCCGATGCGGCGGATGAACCGGTTCACGGTGTGCTCCTGGAGGGGTTCTCAGCCGTCGCGACGACGGCTGGTGCGGGGGGACGGCGACGGAGTGCCGCCGGTCGGTGCGGCAGGCCGGTCGAGGCCGACCCGGGTGACGGAGAGCAGCGGGAGGCCCATGTCGCGGACTCGCGTGAGCAAGCCGTGGAGCGCGGCTTGGTCGGCCACCGGCCCGCTGAGGACGGTGGTGCCGTCGTCCTCGGTGCTGAGGCTCATCCCGTCGAACCAGGCGGCCCAGCGGCAGGGCAGGCGCCCCTGGAGGCGGATCTCGTAACGGCCGGACTCCGGCGAGCGGTCGGTCGACATGTCCACCCACCCGGCCCTCCCGCCGATCAGCGCGGCCCCGGACGAGCCCGGCGCGGACGTGCGCTGCGGTACGGAGCGAAAGCTAGGAGCGGATGTGCTGACCCCGGATCAGCACATGTGTTGATCCCTGGGGTGGTCGGGTCCGCGCACTGGGGACGCAGTCCGTCCGGCTCCGCGCCGGCACACAGCTGGGGACGGCGACGCGCGATGACGCCTCGACCCCGGACTACCGATCCGGGTCCGCCGCACGGCCCGGGGCGCGGGGAGGCCGCGCGAACAAGCCGAGCTGCGCGGCCCGGCGGACCGCCGCGCGACGGTTGTGGACGCCGAGCTTGGCGTAGACGTGGTTCGTGTGGGTCCGCACGGTGTGCAGGGACACGACCAGCTCACGGGCGATGTCGGGGCCGCTCAGGTCGCTCCTCAGGAGCCGGAGCACGTCCAGTTCCCGCTCGCTCAGCGGCTCGATCAGCCGCTCCCGCACGGGCGCGCGCTCGCCGGTCGCGGTCTGCGCGGACAGGAGCCGGCGAACGGGATCCCGGACGGCGGGGTCTCTCGCGACGGCGCGCAGCAGGGAGAGCATCGCCGCCCCCTCGTCGAGGAACAGCCGCACGTACCCCTCGGGCTCGGCCAGCCGCAGCGCGCGCCGCAGTGGTGGCAGCGCCGAGGCCGGATCACCGTGCAGTCGGGCGGCGAGGGCCTGCAGCACGCAGACCTCGATGACGCTCCCCACTCGGTGGCCTTCCTCCGCCGCCGAAAGGAGTCGCTCCAGGAGTCCGGTCGCCTCCCGGATCGCGCGTTCGTCCCGCTCGGCGGTGTACCGGGCGAGCAGCAGTCGGGCGAGGGTGACGTGCTCGTACTCGCGCACGTAGCTCAGCTCGTCGCCGACCCCGAGACCGCGCTCCGCTGCCCACCCGAGCGCCCTCCTCCAGTCACCACGCGCGATCCACATCCGCGCCCGGATCGCCGGGACCGGGCGGGCCTCGGGCGAGAAGTCCCCGTCGTACAGGCGCTCGGCGTCCGCGAGCAGCTGCTCGGCTCCGGTGAGGTCACCCTCGACCTGCCGCATCCGGGCCATCGCGACTCGCCACCGGTGCGGGTTCTGCGGGAAGCCGGCCCGCTCCCCCAGTTCCTCGCTGATGCGCAGGTCCCGGGTCGCGGCGTCGAGGTCCCCGCGTTCCCGGTGGAGCTCGGCCATGCCCACGTGCATGTCGGCCGCTCCCCGCAGCGGCGGCGTCGTCTCCCCGGCGCGCTGCAGGCCGCGCTCGTAGGTGGTCATGGCGTCGGAGAGCCGTCCCTGCGCTATCCGGATGTCGGCCAGGGTGACGGCGCCACCCACCACGTCCGCCTGGTACCCCGCCTTCTCCAGCGCGGCCATGCCCTGGGCGTACCAGCGGTGGGCGGCCTCGAGGTCGCCTGTCGTCCAGGAGGCGAGCCCCAGCAGGGAGGCCGCGGCGCCGCGCCGGAAGAAGTCGTCCTCGTCGACGAGGTCGAGCACCCGCCGGGCGTGGGCCACGGTGCCGGCCAGGTCGCCGCGAAGCCGCGCCTGCCCGGCGCGGTACATGGCGATCGTCCCCGGCAGACGGCGGAACTCCTCGTCGTCCACCACCCGCATCCGAGCCGATCGGTCCCCCGACCACCGGCCTCCGGCCGCTGCCGGCGCCTCCAGCCACCGCTCCGCGCCCCGGAGCAGCGCGTCGACGCCGTCGAGCTCACCCAGGGTCATGCGCACGCCCACGTACCCCACGCTCAGCACCGGCCGGCGGGTGAACACGTCGGCGGGAAGCGCCCGCATGTACGAGCGCAGCGTGGCCTCCTGGCGGTCCCGGCGCAGCACCGGGACCGACAGCTCGATCAGGTCCGCCGCCCGCGCGACGTCGCCGCCGGCCAGCGCATGGGAGATGGCTTCGGGCCGGTCCCCGTGGCGCTCGAACCAGTCGCCGGCCCGCGCGTGCAGTCCGGGTACGAGGTCGGGCACCTCGTCGAGCAGACGCATGCGCAGGACGTCGGCGAAGAGATGGTGGTACCGGAACCACAGCCTGCGGTCGTCGAGCGGGACCAGGAACAGGTTGCCCCGCTCGAGCGCGTCCAGCCGGGACCGGCCGCCGCCCTGGCCGGTGACGGCGTCGCACAGCGACCCGGTCAGCCGGGTCAGGACCGACGTCCGCAGGAGGAACTCCCGGACGTCGTCGGGCTGCCGCTGCAGGACCTCCTCGACCAGGTAGTCGACGACGTACCGGTCGTCGCCGGCGAACCCCGCGATGAAGCCGGCGACGTCGTCGCGGCCCCGCATGGACAGTGCCGCCAGCTGGAGCGCGGCGATCCACCCCTCCGTGCGGTCGTCCAGCGTGGCGACGTCCTCCGGCGTGAGCGTCACCCCCATCTCGCGGAGGTACGCCGCGGCCTCGTCCCGGGTGAAGCGCAGATCATCGGCGCGGACCTCGACGAGGTCGCCGCGCGCCCGCAGACGCGCCAGCGGCAGCGCGGGGTCTGCCCGGCCGGCGATCACCAGTTGCACGTGCTCCGGGAGGTGCTCCAGCAGGAATGCCATCCCCTGCTGGACCTCGAGACCCTCGATGAGGTGGTAGTCGTCGAGCACGAGGACGACGTCCCGCGGGTCGGCGCACAGCTCGTTGACCAGGGAGGCGACCACCGCCTCCGTGGACGCCTGCCCCGACTGCACGAGGGCGCCGGCTTCCGCACCGATCCCGGGCAGCGCAGTCTGGAGCGCGGCGATCAGGTAGCGCCAGAACAGCGCCGGGTCATCGTCCCGCCGGTCCAGCGACAGCCAAGCAACGGGCCTCCCGCCGGTCGCTGCCTGGGCGAGCCACTCCGTCAGCACGGTGGTCTTGCCGAAGCCGGCAGGAGCCGACACGAGCGTCAGCGTCGCCTGCGCCCCGCGGTCCAGGCGCTGGCTGAGCTCCGGGCGCGGCACCAGCCCCCGTCGCCGCCGCGGGACGTGCAGCTTGGTCGCGAGCAGTGCGGCTGCCATGACCACCTCTCTCCGGCGGTCGGGCAGTGGTCAGGGGCCGCATCGTGCCAGCCGGGGTGGGGCCGTGTCGACCGGCCGGACGAAGACGGCGGCCCGGTCGATCACCCGGCCGTCGACGACCTGGCTCGCCCGTTCTCCCGGAGCCGGCGGTCCTCGTCGGGACGGACCGCCAGTTGACGAAGATCCAGCCCGCCGGCCGTGGCGGTAGCCCGGGAACGCCCGGCGACCGTCGGACGACGCAGCCGGTGCGGAAACGCCCGCGACGCCTCTGGCCCCTCCCACGGGGAAGGGGTGCAGCTGCCGAGCGCCCGAGCGGAGCTCGCTCCGATCAGGGGTGGACGGCGGAGGGCGACCGTCGCGGGCCCTTGACGGCGCGGTACGCGCCTGGCCTACGTCGTTCCTTCTCCGGCCCGTCGACCACGAGGCGGCAGATGCGCTCCTTGACCCACGCGGCCTTGCGGCCCGTGAGCCGTCCGGCGCGTGCGCTGTCGTCCGGGCGCACCAGCTGGATGTAGCCGTCCTTCCTCCCCAGGCTGAGGCACTGCACGACGAAGCCGATCGAGATGGGAGCCGGCTCCTGGCCCCGGACCAGGTGCAGGACGGTCTCGGCCGCGTGTCCACCCAGCGGCAGGGCCGCCGCGCAGGACATGCGCAGATGGGCGCCGACACCGGCCGGAGTCACGATCGCGTCGCCGGCGCCGATGATCCGGGGAGCCTCGGTGCATCTCAGGGTCTCGTCGACGCAGAGCCGCCCGACGCGGTCGACGCTCAGGCCGCTGGCGCGCGCCAGGTCGGGCGCCGTGAAGGACAGCACGACCAGGCAGGAGTCGAACGCGACGGCGCGACCGTCGGTGAGGATCACCGCCCCCGTGGTGATCCTCACCGCGGTGGCGTCCTCGACGAGGTGGACGCCGAGGCGGGTCAGTGCTCGGCGTATCGCTCTTCGCGCCTGGGGTCGCATCTGCGTCGCGACAGGCCCGCTCGACAGCAATGTCACGTCCAGGTCGGGCCGTCGTTCGGCGATCTCGGCCGCAGCTTCGACGCCTGTGAACCCTCCGCCGACGATGACGACCCTGCTGCCGGCAGCGGAGCCGGCGAGCTGGCGAGCCGCGGTCTGAGCGCCGTCCAGGTCTGCGAGGAGGTGCGCGTGCTGCCTCGCACCCGGTATCGGAGCTGCTGCAGCGCTCCCCGGTGCGTAGATCAGGAAGTCGTAGCGCTCGGTGATGTCACCCGCAGCGGTAGCCACGGTGACCGTTCGGGCGTCCGAGTCGATCCGGCGCGCGGTCCCGACGAGCAGGTGAGCAGCCCGGTGCAGGATGTCCGTCAGCGGGAGGAAGACCGATGACCGGGAGCCGGCGGCCAGCTCGTGGAGCCGGATGCGCTCGACGAACTCAGGTCGCGGATTCACCACCGTGACGCGGACCCGATCCGCTTCCAGACGGCTCGAGGAGGCCAACAGCCTGTTCGTGGCCATCACGCCGGCGTACCCGGCGCCGATGACCAGGACGGACACCGGGTCCACGTCGGCGGCTCTCTCGGCTGCCGATGCACGCATCACGTGCGCGCCCCGGCCGGAGTCTCAGAGGAGAGCACCCCTCGATCTCCGACAGTCGGCGTGAGGGCTTGCGCGCGTGTGGTCGGAGCGCCGCCGGCACCGACGGCCCCGGCTGGCGAGGCCGGCGAGGCACCGCGCCGGCCGACACGTCGGAGGAGCGCCGGCACGATCCGCCGGTGGAAGGGCTTGACGACGGTGAAGTAGGCCCTGCCGGTGGCGTTGTGCTGGTGCACGACGGTGGCGCACTGCAGGTCGTTCCCGACGACGCGCAGGACGCCGCGGAAGTCGAGGTGCTTGTCGTCGGCGCCGACGACGAGGGTGTGGCCCGTCCGCGTGAGCAGCGCGAACGGAGAGGTGTCGCCCGCCCCTCCCGCCGTGTCCAGACCCAGGCACTGCGCCACTCGGTTGCGCACGGCGAACAGGGCGGCCACCCAGGCCGGGTTGCCGGCAGAGATGAGCGCGCGGTGCCAGTCCTCGACGTCGCGGCTCGATCCCGGCAGCAGGCGCAGGACGAACGTGTCGGTGAAGTCGACGCGGGAGAGCCCCGCCGCGCTGATGAGTTCGGCCGGTGTCTCCACCTGCTGTACGTCGGCCCGGTCGGTGGCCCGGGGCAGCGCCGTGCGCAGCAGCCGGACCCAGAGGGACCACCGAGCGGGCACCGTCGGCCCCACGGCGAGCGCGGCCTCGACGAGGTCGAAGGCGTCCTCGACCAGGGCGTCGTGCGCCCAGCGCACCGCCAGCGGCCAGAGCAGGACCATCGCGCCGTGCGCCCGGCCCTCGAGCACATGACGCAGGAGGGAGGTGCCGTCGCCCAGGTCGACCACGGTGAGGGCGTGCGTCCCGGCGATGCCGGTCGACCGGTCGAAGGCGAACTCCACCAGCCGTCCCGGTTCGTGCGCCGTCACGGTGTACCGGATCCCGTCATGCCCGCCGCGCGATCCGGGCTCGAGACCACGGTCGAGCACCATCGGCGCCCAGGTCGCGCCCGGCCACACCTGGTCGTGCTCGGTGGCGAGGGTCTCGAGCACTGCCCCTACTCGTTCGGCCGAGGCCCCGATGTGCCGTTCGTGGACGTTGCGCATGACCCACCCTGCTTTCCGTACGGCGGCGTATGGAGCTGTCCATACGGTACCGTATGGAGATGCCGCCCCGTCAACGACTGTCGCGCGAGGCATGGGCCGAAGCAGGGCTGCGAGCCCTCACCGCCGGGGGTGTCGCCGCGGTCGCCGTCGAACCGCTCGCCGCTGCGCTCGGCACCACCAAGGGCAGCTTCTACTGGCACTTCTCCGATCGGGAGGAGCTGGTCCGGGCCGCTCTCGAGCTGTGGGAGCTCGAGCAGACCAGCGCCGTGATCGACGAACTGAGCACCCTGGAGGAGCCGCGCGAGCGGTTGCGGGTCCTGCTCACTCTCGTCCTGACCCACCGAGACGGCCCGGATCCGGTCGCCCAGCTGTTCCGCGACATCGCCCACCCCGAGGTCGCCGCCGCCGTCCGCCGGGTCACCTCCCGGCGCATCGACTTCGTCGCCGGGGAGCTGGAGAGCACCGGCATGCCGCGAGCAGAGGCCCGGCGCCGCGCGGCCGTCGCGGTCGCGGCCTACGTCGGCTGGTGGCAGCTGAACGCCGTCCTCCCGGAGGACGCACCTGTCGGCCGCGACGCCCGCCAGCACGCCAAGGTGCTGTGGCTCGTCTGCGAGGCCGCGCTCACCTGACCGCTCGGGCACGCCGGCGGCCCGACGGGGGCAGGACGGATCCGGCGATCATGCGCCTCGCGATCCTCGCCGAGCTGCATCTCGGCGTGGCCGGCGCGATCGACGGTGCGCTTCCCGACGTGCACCGCGCGACGGAGATGCCCGCTCCGACCGTCGACGAGTTCCCGGGGGCCGTCCGCGAACGCCGCCCGCCGTCGTCGATCGGGCTGGAGGAGTACGGGACCGGCGCTCTCGTGAGCCCACCCCGGGACAGCACCGTCAGGGTGGCGAGCAACCAGAACGCGGCGCTGGACGCGCTCGCCACCCGGAGGCTCGTGGGCAGCTGGCCCGGCTGGGCCCCGCCCCGCGGGGCGCCCGCGACCAGCGACGCCTGGAACGCCACGACGATCGCGAGCCCACAGCACTGGAGGGCTGTGGAGGGTCCGGCACGGGAGGTTCGGCTGAGCGCGGGCCCGCCGGCCGGGTCGGGGCGGTCGCGGTCCTGCCTGTGCCTCGACTGTTGCTTCGTGCCCATCGACACGGGAAGCGGTCGCGACTGCGGCTCGCCGTAGCGGATGCGTGAAGAGTGCACGTGACAGTCGTTGACTGTTGCCATCGGTGCAGGTCAGAGCGTTGCTTGCTCCCCCGACTGGACTCGAACCAGTAACCCTGCGAGAACGCGTTGGGCCCTTTTGTCCGTGCTGGGTGGAATTGGCTGGCGATGAGAGCGCAGTTCGCTTCGCGTGTCGCGAGTTAACCAACGTTGACTAAGAAGTGGGAATTACGGTTGATTAATCGTCGTAAGTGCGTCGCAGTCACGCGTGAGCGGGCTCCTGCAGTCGCCCCTCGAGTTCCACCCTCGTGATGGGCAGCCACTGGAAGCCGGCGACGTCCTCACGGTCTCCTCCAGTTGGCCTCCAGAACGGTCACACCCTTGCGGTAGGCACGGTCTGTTGGCGGCGCGAGCCGCTGGCGTGAGAGGCGACCGGAGGGGGCGGTGACCGATGCCGATCGACGCCGAGGAACCGAGGACCGGCCGCGCGGCTCGTCCTCACCAGTCGCTGCGCCGGCTGCCGGCGCCGTCCGCCGGTGACCTCGCGGGCGCGGACTTCCTCCAGCGAAGTGCGCCGGCACGCATCCGGTTGAGTCGAGCCCGGGGATGGCGCAAGCCGGTCGGTGCCGTGGTCGTGGCTCGTCCCACCCGCTGGGGCAACCCGTTCCGCGTCGGCGAGACGTACATGTGGCTGGCGACGGATCACGACGACACCTGGCCGGTCCCGACGGGCAGAGCTCCCGGCACATATCCCGATGGCGTCCGGGTGGTCCGCTGCCCGGACACGGGGACGGCGATCGAGTGGTTTCGGCGGTGGGCGACGGTTGACTACGCCGCAGAGGCACGACGGCTGCTCCGTGGCCACGATCTCGCCTGCTGGTGCCCGCTGGATCAGCCCTGCCACGCCGACGTCCTCCTGGAACTGGCCAACCGCCGACGGCCCCTCCCCCGCGCAGCAACGACGTAAAGAAGGGACGCTGCCATGTGATCTTGAACCTGATGAGCGATATAGGCTGTCGTTGACTGAGCAGGTCAGGGGCTAGCCAATTGGCGGGCCGAATTAGCAGAGCAGGGTCGCCGACGGCTGTATTGAGTGCATAGAGAAGCATGGCGACATTGAGTGCGTAAGAGGTGTATGGCGACCACGCTACTGTCGCCGCGCCGCTCTTCGGTCGACTTGCCCGTGAGGGTGCGCGCGTCGCATTCGTTCACCGACCACCCGGTCCGGCGAGGTCGCGAAGGGCGACGTCAGCCCGCCGGACGATGGAGTCGACTGCCGTAGATGACCACTGGCGACCGGTCGGGGTCGCGGTGCAGGTCGCGCACCCTCAGGAGGACCACCAGGTGGCCCCCGCCTCCATCTCCGTGTCTGGAGTCGCCCGGAAGGTCGCACTGGCCCCCGGTGGGACCACCTCCCCGTCCCCGTCGACGTGCCAGTCAACGCCGTCGAAGCGCTCAGCCGTTCCCCGGGGGAGCAGCTCGACGTGTGACTAGTGCTGGGCGCCGAGGACCGTGATCTCCCACTCCCGGGCCTGCCGCAGCGACGGCCACGGGCTGGATCGGCGCGTGACGTTGATCGACACGAGGGGCGGGTCCAGCAACACCGATGCGAGGGAGTTGGCGCGCAGACGACGGGCGGCGGTCGGCGATCGCGGCGACCAACCTGACCCCGGTCGGGAGGGCGCCGAACGTGTGCCGGAACGCCTGCCTGCTCAGGGCGCGGCCGTCAGGGCCCGGGGTAGCCGTCCTCACAACGCCGTGACGCCGCCGTCGAAGGCCATCGCCATCGCATCGCCGACGTCCAGGTCGACTCGTCGGACAGCAGATGGAGTACTGCGTGAGCGACTCCTTCGGCTACATGCAGCTCAGCACTCGACGAGTTCCCGAGGCAGGAGGAGGTCGAGCACAGCCCGCAGAGCCTCTTCGAGCTCCGAGTCCGGATGAGCGATCCAGTGCTCGTGCGCCGCGAGGGTCGCGGCGAGCACGGCATGCCCGGCGGCTCTGGCGAACAGGTCCCGGCCGGGGAAGCGCCCGGCGACGTAGTCGGTCGCGATGCTGCGCCAGCGCGCGAACACCACCGCCGCCTGTGCCTGGCGAGCCGGCACGGACAAGACCAGCTGAGCCCGCTGAAGCGCCCACTCCCGGTCCTCGGGTGCCACGCGCAGCGCAGCTGTGACGGCCCGGACGAGCGCCGCGCGGTAGTCCTCCCTCTCCGGCCCGGACGCCAGCTCGCGCCGCAGCACTTCCATCTCGGCCGCCGACTCGGCGAAGAGGACGTCGACCTTCGCCGCGAAAACTAAACAGTCACAGCTGCTGAACCCGGTCGCCCTCGTCGCCGGAGCTGTTCGCGGACGGAGCCGTGTGCATGCCTCCGCCTCCGCCTCCGAGGGCGCCGCGTCGTCCACGTCGATCGCCGGCGAGGACGACGGGGTCGACGACGCCACACGGCCGCCGACCTCAGGGGTCGTAAGCGAACTGTCGACATCGAGGGAACGCGGGGCGTCGTCCCGTTTGGGCAGCGTGACCCGCTCCCCGGATGCATCGTCCACGGGCCCACCGCATCCCCGAGCGGGGTAGCTCAGCGACGGCGCAGCGACGGGTCGAGCAGGGCGGGAGGCGTGTCGTCGTTCTCCCCGGCCGGCGCGAGGTCGGTGCCGGGGGCAACGACGGCGTCGATAGCGTCCAGTACGTCCTCGGACAGCTCGAGGTCGGCCGCGGCCAGCTGCGAGTCCAGGTGCTCCAGGGTGCGCGGTCCGATGATGGCGCTGGTCACGGCACGGTGCGCCGTCGCGAAACCGAGGGCCAGCTGGATGAGCGTCAGGCCGGCCTCGTCGGCGATCCCGACCAGGCGCTCGACCGCGTCCAGTCGCGCCTGGTTGGCCGGCAGACTGCGGTCGAAGCGCTCGGGCATCCGGGCGGACCGGACGGTCGCGGTCTCCCGATCCGCACGGACGGCGCCCGACAGCCAGCCGGCGGAGAGCGGGCTCCACACCAGGACGCCCATCCCGTACTCCTCGGTCACGGGGAGGACCTGCGCCTCGATGCCGCGCTGTAGGAGGGAGTAGTTGGGCTGCTCGGTGGCGTAGCGGCCGAGGTGGTGTTCGCGGGCCGTCCACTGCGCCTGCACGATGCGGTAGGCCGGGAAGCTCGAGCTGCCCAGATAGCGGATCTTCCCCGCGCGCTGCAGGTCGGTCAGCGCGGACAGGGTCTCCTCGTCGCTGGTGCGCGGGTCCCACCGGTGCACCTGGTAGAGGTCGACGTGGTCGACCCCCAGGCGGCGGAGACTGTCGTCCAGGGCGGTGAACAGCCAGCGTCGCGAACTGCCCCGGTGGTTGCGATGGTCGTCCATCGGCAAGGTCGCCTTGGTTGCCAGCACGACGTCGTCCCGGCGGCCGGCGATCGCCCGGCCGACCATCTCTTCCGACTGGCCGGCACCGTAGAAGTCGGCGGTGTCGATGAGGTTGATCCCGGCCTCGATGGCCCGGTTGACGATCGCCGTCGCGTCGTCCTGGGTGGTCCTGCCGAGGGACCGGAAGTTCATCGCGCCCAGGGAGAGGGTGCTGACCTCCACCCCGGTCCGACCGAGTGTGCGGTAGCGCATCGACGTCCTCTCGCGGCGGGAGCGGGGCTCGTTCCCGAGCACCGTTGTGCCATTCTGTATGCAAAGAGGCGCCGATGACAAAGCCGATGACACGCCGAGAGGCAGGTCCGGAGGGAACCGACATGGATCTCGATCTGCAGGGCAGGCGTGTGGTCGTCACCGGCGGCGGCAGCGGCATCGGGCTGGCCATCGCCGAGCAGTTCGCCGCCGAGGGCTGCGCGGTCGGGATCTGCGGGCGCACGAGGTCGACGCTCGACGCGGCGCTCGAACGGCTGGCAGTGCACGGAGGCACCGCCATCACCCATGTCGTCGACATGGCGGACGGCACAGCCATCAAACCCTGGGTCGGCCAGGTGACGGCAGAGCTGGGCGGCCTCGACATCGTCGTCCACAACGCCAGCGGCGGGTCGGGGGTCGGAGAGGATGCCTGGCGCCGCAACATCGACATCGACGTGCTCGGGTTCTCCCGGCTCGTGGAGCATGCGACCCCGCACCTGTCCGAGTCACCCGCCGCATCGGTCGTCGCGATCAGCAGCACCGCCGCCGTGGAGTCGTGGGGAAACCCCGCGGCGCCGTTCGGGGCCATGAAGGCGGCCCTGGTCCACCAGTGCGCCGGGCTGTCCAAGACCCTCGCCCCACACGGCATCCGCGTCAACGCGGTCTCCCCCGGCCCCATCTACTTCGAGGGTGGCCCCTGGCAGGGCGTCCGCTCGTCACGGCCGGAGTACTACGACGGCGTCGTGGGGCAGATCCCGAGAGGACGGATGGGCAGCCCCGAGGAGGTCGCCCGGATCGTCGCCTTCGTCGCGAGCCCGGCCGCGGCCCTGATGACCGGCGCCAACATCATCGCCGACGGCGGCCTGACCAAGCGCATCCCCCTCTGAGCGCGCACTCCGCGCTCGACGTGGAGGTGGACTGCAGTTGCGCCGCCGCATGCCACGGCAGCAGCGGCGTGTGCGAGCTGCTCAGAGGTGACGGGCAGCCCAGGGTTGAGTTCCGGGACGCCGGATGCCGTTGAGGCGGGCCGTTACAACGCGGACCCCGTTCGTGGGATCCGGACGTCGCGCCTTTGACGCCAGCCCGCAACGTCACCACGCGGCTTCCAGGATGCCCCGCAGGATGCCGGGGCTCGCGGCGCAGCCGCTCGTCTGAATCGCGAAGTCGTCCATCGCCTCCTCGGCCACGGCGGGCAGCAGGTCCTCCGGCACGCCGAGGTCTCGCAGCCGAGCAGGTGCCGAGAGGCCGGCGAAGATGCCACTGGTCACGCTGGCCAGATCGGTCACGCGGCAGTCGAGCACCTTGGCGAGACCGGCCAGCCGCCCCGGGGAGGCCTCCGCCATGTGGGCGAGCACGTGAGGGAGCAGCACGGCATCGACGAGCCCGTTGTGCTGGCGAACGCTGTGGCCGAGCGTGTGGGACAGCGCCGCAGTGAGTCCGCCGCCGGTCAGGTCGGTGCCCGAGCCGACCAGCAGAGCAGCCAGCGCCACCCGCACGCGGGGCGACTCGGCCTCTCCACTCGTCGTATCGCCCTGCCGCGCGGCAGCAAGATCCTCCACCAGGACGGAGAGGGCCTGCCCGAGGTCGGCGTCGGCGAACAGGTTGGCCTTGCGGGTCGTCATGCCCTCGGCCGCCATGACGATGGTCGTGAGCCCGGCGTTCCGGACCAGGTTGCCCGGCGCCGTCGCGAGCGCATCCGCGACCAGGACCAGTGACGCCGCGCGCGTCTTCGGATCGAACATCGCCAGCCGATGAGCTGAGCCGGGGACCGTCACCGCCGTCCCAGCCTTGCCGTACGCGGTCGACGGGGTCGTCGGGAGGACGACGATCGGTACCTTTGGCTTGTCGAGACGTGGGCTGACGACCCGACCGTTCCCGTCGCGGTGCGTGGCGAGGTTCCGGAGGTCGTCGCCCTCGCCCGTTGCTATCGCCACGGCCCTGCTGGTGACGCTGACGGAGCCTCCACCCAGGGCGACGAGGCCGTCGACGTCATGGGATTCGGCCCGCGTGGCCGCCTCCAGGACGGAGTCGATCGGGGTGTGGGCCACCACGCCCGCGAATGTGGTGACCGGCTGGGCGGCGGCCTCGACAGCCTGGAGAACCGGGGACCCGGTCAACTCCGACGCGTGCAGGAGCATGGGTCTGCGGACACCCAGCCGACTCAGCTCACCGGCCAGGCGGTCCAACGCGTCGGCCCCCCAGACGATCCTCAGCGCTGACCTGGTGACGAGCATGGTCCTCCGATCTCCAGTTCGAACGCTGCAGCGGCTCGCCGGCATCGATGCCCACCGCCGGCGCACCATCGACAATCCATCACATCGCCTGTCATCCAAGACCTCGCCGAAGACCGCGGCGTCCTCCCGAGGCAAGAGGCAGCCATGCGCGGGTCCCTACCCCGTAGGCCTGCGCGTACGACCTGCCGCGCATCTGATCCATGACGGGACACGCTCGACGACGGGCTTCAGCGAAGCGGGGAGGTACACGTGATGTGCTCATGGTGCGACGCGCATGCGGTTGTGCATGCATGATGAACAATCTAGTCCCTGATGAGAGGTCCACGATGACCGACGATCACATGCAACTGCTGCTCGACCGCTCGGAGATCGAGCGGGTCGTCTACGACTACGCCACCGGAATCGACACCAAGGACTGGGACCTCTGGCGCTCGATCTTCACGGAGACCGTGCAGGTGCAATTCAGGGCCGCCGGCGAGACGCAGTTCACCGGCCTGGGCCAGGAGTGGAACTCCATGACTCTCGACGAGTGGGTGGAGGGCCGTCGCGTCCTGTTCACCGGCCTCGCCACCACCCAGCACCAGATGTCCAATCCGCGCATCACCATCAGCGGCGACACGGCCACCTGCGTCATGTACATGCAGGCCATCCACTTCATGCCGGGCGAGCCGGACACCGAATACACCCTCGGCGGCTACTACGTCGACGACCTCGTGCGCACGCCGCAGGGGTGGAAGCTCTCCCGCGTGAACCTGAACGTCACGTGGGAGCGGGGCGACGCCACGATGCTCGACCGCGGCCGCCAGCGGGGGCGCGAGCTCAACGGGCTCAACTGAGGCCCATCCTTCCTCAGCGACGGCCCCCTGCGCGCGAGTGTGCGGAACATCGGCCGTGTGGAGGCGCCGTCGCCGGGCTCGCGCACACCGGAAGCCCTGCCCCCTGACCAGGGCGGTACAGGGGGCAAGGCTTCCGGTGTTCAGCTCCGCCGCGCAGAACTGACGGTCGTCACTGCCCGCCCGCGGGTCCGATCTTCGACAGGATTTCCTCCACCGCCGTTGCGAGCTGGAATCGCGGCGTCCATCCGAGTTCTTCGCGGAGCCTCGAGGAATCCAGGTCCGGGCCGTTGAAGAGCATACTCCCCGGAGACTCGTGCTCGAACTCAACAGTGCCGCCGGTGATCTGCGAGACGATTCGCATCATGTCGCCGACGGTCGCGCGCTCCCCCGTGCCCGTGTTGTAGATGGCCTGCTTCATCGGCTCGGGCCGCAGACACGTCGTCACGAACTGCGACGCACAATCCGCCACGTGTATGGGGTTGATACCCGACTCCCTCGCCCACGGAGCCCCGACGACGCCGCGACCCCCGTTCGAAGCCCCCCGCATCGCATCCTGAAGGACGCCGATCGCGCCCGATTGAGAACCGGTACCGAAGGTCGTGACAGGCCGCAGGCCGACGATGTCGCTGCCCTGTGACCTGTACTGAGCCGCCAGCATCTCGTCGAGGTACTTCGTTCCGCCGTACAAGTTGCCCGGGACCGGGGCGACGTCTTCGTTCATTGCTCGGTCAGGGCCGCCTTCACGGTCGGCGTAAAATGTCTTCTGACCGTACACAGCGGCACTACTCGCCCACACCACTCGACGGACGCCGCGATCCCGCGCCAAGCGGAAGACGTTGTCGGTGCCGATGCAGTTCACCACGATGCCGTTCCCGGGCTCAGCCGCCATGTGGACGCCCAGGAAAGCGGCCAGGTGGATGATGGAGTCGACTCCATGTGCATCCAGAGCCGCTGACAGGCTCTCGGTGTCTCGCACATCGCCTTGGACGATGATCGACGCATCCGCGATGTCACGGATGTTGTCCAGATTGGGGTTCCGACTGAACAACAAAGGCTTCCGCCCCTGACTGATGAGCTCCCGGGCGACTTGCGACCCGATCAGCCCGGTTCCCCCTGTGATGAGAACGACCGCATCTTGGCTCATTGCTCAAGCTCCTCACGACAAACGCTGATGGTGGACGGAGACCCTGGCGGAGGCAGTCAGTCGGCGACAGCCACTGACTGCGGCTTCATCCCGGGACATCGGTGTGGACATGCCCGTGCGCTGCGCAGCCGACGAGGAAGTGCTCGGCACCGTCGCGGCACTCGATGACGACGCTTAGTACCTGCTCGTACGCGCACGTCTCGAGCGCGTGGCGCTGCTCACATGCCAAGTTGTATGCGATCGCGCATGAGAAGGCAACCCCGCCTTCGCCGTCCGAGCCGTACCCCTGAGTAGACGCGGGCCTGCCGGTGGTGACCCTCGACGTGTCGGTAGGGGCGAGTGTGAGCGGTCGCCTTGCGACAGCGGCACGCCTGAGGTGCCTCCGAGAGAACGAGGGGGACCTCCGAGTGGGGTACGGCTCGTCGACCTCCTGACACCGGCTCGGAGGTCCTCGCGTCCCACGGCGGTGCCTGGCGTCCCGTTGCCACGGCCGGACGTCGCTCGTCGGCTGGCGAAGTGGCGGCAGGCGGCTTCGCGCCTCCTGCCATCGGCGAGGGCGGACGGGTCAGATCGCTCGTGCGACGGCGTGAGCTTCCGTGACGGCGCGCTGGAGATCCTGCGCGCCCGTCGCATCACCGATCAGGTGGTGCTCGATGCCCAGCTCCTGCAATGCGTCGGAGAGGTCGCGATTCGGCTGGTGGTGCAGACAGAGGATGACCGTGTCCGCCTCTAGTTGCTCGGTCCGGCCGGAGTCCACCGACGCCATGGTCACCTGAGACTCGTCGATCGACACGAGCCTGGCGAGGGGGCGGATCTGGACATCGTGGGCGAATAGCTTCTCGCGCGCTGCTGATGTGGTCGCGGCGGGCCAGGGCATGCGGGATCCGGGACTCTCCGACCGGCAGATGATCGTCAACTTCTCACACCGTTGGACGGCGCCCAGTGCCACGGTCAGGGCTTCGAAATTGGCGGTGTCGTCGAAGATCACGACGCGTGCACCGAGCGCGGCAGGAGTCTTGGTGTCCAGGACGTCCCACGTGCTGAGGACATGGGGCAGCTCGTGCCCCGGTATCGGGGTGGTGGGCGCCATCGTCTGTGGAAGACTCTTTTCCGAGTAGCCGCCGGTTGCCAGGATGACTTCGTCGGCAGCGATGTCCCGAACCGTGTCGGGATCCACGAACGACCTCAACACGACCTTCACGCCCAGACGTCGCATCTCGGATTCCTGCCACTGCGTCAGGGCGGCAAGATCCGAGCGCTCGTGAACCGACGCGGCGATCACCACTTGACCACCGAGCGCCCGGCGGAGCTCGTGCAGCCGCACGTCATGACCCCGCTGTGCCGCCACCCTGGCGGCTTCCATACCGGCCGGCCCACCGCCGACGACCAGGACCCTTTTCTTCACCGGAGCGGGGCTGTCCTCCGACAAGCCGCTCGACTCCTGCCCCACGAGGGCGTTCGTGACGCAGCCGAACTGACCCGAGGCGACGCCGCCCACGCAGCCCTGGTTGGTGCCGATACACGGCCGGATGCGGGCCTCGTCGCCTCGGCGGGCCTTCACCACGAGATCGGCGTCAGCGATGGTCGCTCGGACCATGGAGACCATGTCTGCCTGACCGGATTCGACGATGTGATTGGCCACGTCGAGCGTCATGATCCGGCCTGTCACGATCGTGGGGATGCTCACCGCCCTGGTGACCACTTGGCTCGCCGGCATCTGCGAAGCCAGTGGTGATTCCAACGTAGGCATCATTCGCTGGAACGCCCAATAGCCTCCCTGGGACACATCCAGGAAGTCGATCGGCTCCTTCTCCAAGAGGCGCGCTACTTCGGCATAACCGTCCGCACGTGCTCCGCCTTCTATCCAGTCGTCACCGACGATGCGTACGCCGACCGGGTAGTCGGTGCCGACCTCTTGCCGGATCGCAGCGACGATCTCACGGACGAAGCGAACGCGATTGTCCACCGAGCCTCCGTATTCATCCGTTCGCTGATTGGTGGCCGGCGAGAGGAACTGGTTGATCAGGTAGTTGTGAGCCCCTTGTAGCTCGACACCGGCCAGGCCGCCCTTCTTGCACCGCAGGGCCGCGGCAGCGAAGGCGGCCACGATCTCCGCGATCTTTGCCTGAGTGAGCTCCCGTGGCACGATGCCGGACCGCGGATTCGGGATCGGGCTGCATGACCAGAGGGGGATCCCAGGACGAGGTGCCGCGTAAGCAGCACCCCAGTGGTTGAGCTGTTGGAAGACCTTCATTCCATGGTCGTCGCATCGGCGGGTCAGCTCCTCGTAGAAGGGGATGACCCGATCGTCGTGGACCGCGACGGGCTCGAACGGCGTGTCCGGATGGACACTCGCCGCACCCAGAATGGACAGGCCAACGCCACCCTTTGCCCGCGCCTCGTGATAGCCGATCAAGGCCTCCAGCGACAACGGAACGTGGTGAGCGGCTCGCACGATCCTGTTCGGGACCGTGACGGAGTTGATCTGAATCGGCTGGAACAGGCTGTCGTACATTCCGCTCCCCACTGTGAACGATGACGACGCCGTCGTCCTCTGCCGGTGCTGGAGGCCACCCCCTGGCTTCTACGCTCGGACGGATCGCCCCTGGGATCGATGAGGCCCCCGGCCCCCGAAGGACGGAAGAGGTACGGCAGTCGGGCTAGTTCGGATTCCCAGGGCTCCGTCTGGCCCTTCCCGGAGCCCACGCAGTTGGTGCAACCGGTGACCTCCCCCGCGTTGGACGAAACCACCCACATCACCGCGTCGACGTTCTGCATCGGCGGCAGGCTCACGCGTGTCGGGCTCGGCGCGCCGCGAGCAGCAGGCTCGCGATCGCCGTCCCCGTGCAACTGCCCCGTCACCCGTTGCCGGCCCGAATCCGGATAGCAGACCGGCGAAGGGTCCTCGGCCGCGGAAGCACTGCCTTATGTCGTACAGGACGTTCTGAGAGTCGCGGCGGGACGGCCCTTCCGGGATCACCGAAGTGATCCCGGAAGTGCCGTCCCGCCGCCTCGCACCGCCGGCAGTCCGAGTGGTGCTCGGGACTTGCTCCGCCCAGCGATGATGAGGCGCTGCTACTCCGCCGACGAGATGCTCGGTAGCCAGGTCGCCAGATCGGGGAACCCGATGAGCACCACGAGGAAGAGCACGCAGGCAGCGATGAACGGCATCACTCCCTTGAACACGTCGCCGATGGTGAGCCGCACGCCCATGCCCTCGGTGCTGGACTGCCCCAGGGCGAGAACAACGAAGTTGAGCACGCCGAGTGGCGGCGCCACCATGTCGATCTCCGCGAGGACGATGAGGAAGATCCCGAACCAGATGAGGTCGACGTCCAGTGCCTGCAGCGGCCCGATGAAGACGGGAATCGTCAGCAGCATCATCGCGAGGGTGTCCAGGAAGAAACCGAGGACGAGGTAGACGGGAATCAGCAGCAGCAGGAAGCTCAGCTTGCTGAGGTTCATGCTGACGACCGCGTCCGCCACCCAGTTGGCCACCCCACTGAGCGCCATCACACGGGTCAGGAGGTTCACCCCTACGAGGAGCAGGAACACCGCGGCGACGGCTGAGACGGTCTCGATGAACGACCGCGAGAAGAACTCCCCCAGAACGCGATACGTCTTGACGGGAGCTCCAGCCGCCCGTGCACGCCGGGACTTGTTGACCAGTGCCAGCACGCCGAGGAGCAGCGCCACCGCGGCGCCGACGGCGCTCGCCTCTGTCGCGGTGAAGATCCCGGTGTAGATGCCACCGATGACCACCACCACGATGATCACCACCGGTATGAGATTCACCAGCGACGCGAAACGCGCACCCCAGGAGTACGACGCTCCGCGAGGGGCCGACTGGGGACTGAGCAGCGCCCAGCCCACGATCACCCCCGTGAAGAGGGTCGCCAACGCGAGCCCCGGGACGACGCCGGCGAGCAGCTGGGGACCGACCGGGGTCTCGGCAACACCGGCGTAGATGACCAGCAGCACGCTGGGCGGGATCACCTGGCCGAGGGTCCCCGCCATTGCCACCGACCCGAGAGCGAGACTCGGCCGGTACCCGGACTGGAGCAGCTCGGGGATGGCGACGCGGCCGATCGCATACGTGTTGCCGATGGAACTGCCGCTCGTGGCCGCCATACCGGCGCCGGCGATGTTGGTCGAGACGGCGAGCCCGCCGGGAAGCCAGCCCAGCCACTTCCTCGCCATGTCGTAGGCCCCCGACATCACGCCGCTCTTGCCCAGCACGATTCCCATGAGCACGAACATCGGGATGACGCTGAGAGACCACGACGCGAACGACGCAAAGACGATCTCCTCGAGGCTGCCCTCGAGAGCGCGTTGGCTGGTGAGGACGTAGAGGCCCGGCGCCGCCGCGACGATCATGGCCACCGCGATCGGGACCTTGAGCAGCATCAAACTGATCATCAAGAGGATGACGAAGAGCCCGACCACGAGGCGTGGGCTGGGCACGGCAAGGAGGTAGATCAGGAAGAAGCCGGCTGTGGCTCCCGTGCCGATTACTCCCAGGGTGAAACGTCCAGAGCTGCGCGAACGCTTCGCATCGGAAGGCCCCGAGGGCGGAGCTGGGCGTGTGTCGGTCTGTGCGGTGCTCATTTGGCCCGAACCTCCGGTGCGACGTGGATCTGACCGTCGACGTCCGCCAACAATGGCTCCTCATCGGCGAGGGCGGCGATCTCGTCGTCGTCGGTCGGGATGAGCTCGGGAGCCACGATGGCGCGCACCAGCTGCGCGATCGCCTGGAGACCGAGCACGACCATCCCGACGACGGCAACCCAGCGATACGGCCAGATGGCGAGCCACTCGATCCCGATGGCATGCTCGTCGACCTGCTGGGCGGCCTGGGCCCTCCGCGCGCCGAGCCAGGCAAGGGCCCCTACCACGCCGATCGTGAGCACCATTCCCAGCACCTCGATGACGCGTTGGGTCCTCGGGCCCGTAGGCGCCGTCAAGAGGGTCACCCGAATGTGCTCGTTGCGCAGCAGCGCATAGCCCAGCCCCAGCGAGATGAGCGTCGGCATGTACGCGAACTGGATGAGCTCGAGCCCTCCGGGGACAGGGCGGTCGAACACATTGCGCCTGATGACGTCCACGACGACCGTGAGCACCATCAGCCCGAGAAGGGTCGCGCCCACGGCCGCCGAGGCCAGACTGAGGCGATCGATCAGCTTCAGCCACCGGGGTTCGGAGGTGGTCGGGCTCGCTGCAGCGGGCGTCATCCGCTCGCTCTCTCCGGCGACGTGAGACCCGTCGAGCCGGCCTTGATCTGCCATGTAGACCTCTCGGTTATCGAGTCGAGGACCTGGAAGCCGTTCGCCCGATGCGGCGCATCCATCTCCTCGGGGCGGATGCTCGGACGGCGACCAGGCCCAGGGTCGCTGAACTGACCCTGGGCCTGGTCGCGCCCGGCGCGGAGATCCTTACGGGCGGGCGGGTGCGATCAACTCGGTGACCGCAGCTTCGTACGCTTCCCAGTCGATGTCCTCGGACGCCGTCTGGTACTGCTCGAGGATGGCCCCCGGGTCGGACGCGTCCACGGGCTCGACACCGATCTGCTCATCCCACAGCGCGGAGTACTCGTCGGCAACCTCTTCGTACTCCGTCACAAGGGCGTCGGGGTCCTCCAGGACACCGGGCGGGGAGGCGGCCACCTGTTCACCGTAGGCCTCTTGGTTCTCGAGGAGCAGCTCGTTGAACTCCCCAGGGGGAACGACGGTCACGCCCAGCTCCTGAGCCTGCGTGAACATCTCCTTCCAGGCGTCAATCGTGCCCTGCGCGAACGCGACCATCGCCGGCACAGCGGCGTCGAAGAGGATCTGCTGCGCCTCGAGCGGCAGCGCATCGTAGCTGTCCTTGTTCATGGCGAGCTGCCCTACCGCGGCCTGGGAACCGTTGACGGGGGCGAGATATTTGGCCACCTCCAGCAGACTCTGCGAGGTGATCGATCCCGCGTCCGCATGGTTGCAGTCGACGATTCCTCGCTGCAGTGATTCGTAGGTCTCGTTCCCCGGGATGAAGGACGGTGTCATGCCCAGCTCCGTCACCTCGGTCGCCCACGGCTCGCCGCCGACACGGGCGACGCGTCCCGCGAGGTCGTCCGGCGTCGTGAACGGCTCGGTACACAGCATGGTGTAGGGACCGGAGGGGGTTGACCAGAGCGGGACGGTGTTCTGAGCGGCCTGCTCCTCTCGGAGCACCTCGTTGCCGAGCACGAGACTGGTCAGCACCGGCGTGTCGATCGTCTGCTTGGGGAAGCCCCAGTTCTCGATCCTCGGAGCGTGCTGGGCCATCCAGGTGGCTACCGGGAGGAGCTCAGGCTGGTAGCCGGTGACGATCAGCCCGATGTCGGCCAGGCCGCTGGAGAGACCCGGAAGCAGTTCCGCACCCGGGATCAGCGTTGCGTTGTAATAGAACTCGAAGTCGAGCTTCCCGTCCGAGGCCTCTCTGGCGTAATCCGCGAAGGCCTGCATCCCGAGTCCAGGAGTGGCGGTCTCCGGACTCGGGAGGGCCACGCGCAGGACGACGGGCTCCATGTCCTCGAGGCCGCCCCCCGCCGAATCACCGCCCCCGTCCGATCCGCCAGCACAGCCAGCCAAGATCAGCCCCGCCCCAAACAGGGCCGTGAGACCCACGACTGTGGGTGGATTGTGGACACGCATGAAGAACCCTCCAGGGCGACGGCCGTGTGACACTGGACACTGCAACGTGTGAGCACCATGGCATGCACTTATGCATGTGCGCAAGGGGCGAACCGCCCCCACCGCCCACGGGACAGTCGATGGAACCGGACTCCTTCCTGCCCACCCGGTGACCGGGCGCCTAGCCGTTCCGGACCCGGATCTTGGGTCTGGAGGAGCGGGTGGCTCATGGGAGCAGGTCGAGCTCGTCTCAACCGGACACCGGTCGTCACCTGCGGATCGGCGTGACGTGATCGGCCGCGTCCAGGGACAGTCACGGCTGCGTTTCACGACCAGCTCGATCCAGATTCCGGCCCTTGCCTCGCTCGACCACGGCCGTGGTCAGCTCTCCCCGCGATGAGCCCCGTGGTCCTGCAGCCGGTCGATCGGCTTCCCCGACCCGCCTGACCGTGTTCCCGGCATTGCCTGAATACCGGAGTGCATGCAAAATGTGGAGCTATGAGTGACGGTCGCCACACGCAGACGCGCGGCCCCGTCCTCGGAGCGGCAGACCGTCCCAGGTCCTCGAGGAGATGACGAGGACCCGGGTGTCGGACGAGCACGAGGTCGCGCTGCGAACTGGGGCAGGCCCGGGGATCACCCTGCTCGTCGACGGCGGCGTCAGCGCGACGTCGGGGCAGTTCCGGCCAGTCCCCCGCAACCCCAGCTGACCACGGTGTTCCCTGGTCGGAAAGACCGTCCCGTCCCACAACCCAGGAGGCAGACCCATGCGCATCGAGATCCCAGCGGAAGCGATCGGGGACCCGGTGGCCTACGTCAAGGACCACTACGCCGTCGGCATCGTCCGAGCCGGCATGAACTTCGCCGCCGTCACCTACCAGGACACGAAGTTGTCCTTGCGCGAGTTCGAGGGTGCCCGTCTGCGCACGGCGCAGATCAACGGATGCCAGATCTGCCAGTCGCGGCGCTCTGCCCGCGATCTCCCGTCGTTCTTCAACAGGTTCGGCGGATCCCTCGAGGGCTCGGTGGCCACCGACGGCGAGATCCCCGACGAGGAGTACTACGCCGCCGTCAGCGAGGGCTGGCGCGAGTCCGACGCCTTCAGCCCGCGGGAGCGGCTGGCGATCGAGTATGCGGAGAAGCTCGGCCTGGACCCGATCAAGGCCGCCTATGACGAGGACTTCTGGGCACAGATGAAGAGCGCGTTCAGCGACGACGAGATCGTCGACCTCTCCTACTGCATCGCCGGCTGGATGGGCATGGGCCGCGTCACCCACGCGCTGGGCTTCGACGCCGTCTGCGCCGTCTGATCCTCCACCCCCCTGCTGACGCGGCCGAGGGGCAAGCCGAACTCATCGCGTCCAGCCGGTCGACCCCTCGGTCGCGGCGTCAGTCCTGGCGGTAGCCGGGGTCGTCGTGGCTGCATGAGCCGCGGTGGAACCTGTCGCTATGACACCGCCCTCGCCGAGGGCCCTCGCCGCTCCCGGTCGCCACCGGTGGCCACGACCACCGCTCCCGCCGTGACCTCGTCGCCGCCGACCGCGATCCCGTGCACTGCACCGTCACGTACGAGCAGCCGATCCACCCGACGATCATGCTGCGGACGGCGGCCTGCACCGTGTTGCGCACACCTCACCAGTTTGATCTCGATGGAGTCCCGGAACGCCTCGTCCTCGTCGGGGTGGAGGGCGCCCTGGTTCGCGATGCCGGCGTTGGCCAGGATGATGTCTGCCCCGCCGAGCTCCGCCGTGTGGCACCGTCAGGGCCGTCATCCCGGTCCGCTCAGGCGCTGGCGGCGCGCCCCGCTGCCACTCGCCCCGCCGCGCGCCCCATGACGCAGGCATTCATCAGCGAGTTGCCGCTGCCGACGTAGGCGCGGCCCAGGACGCCGCCGGTGCACTCGCCCGCGGCGAAGAGACCCTCGATCTCGGTTCCGTTCTCATGCAGGACGCGACAGTCCGCGTCGATGCGCATCCCGTACGCGGTCACGTTCACCATGCAGGGGCGGACCTCGGCGATGTAGTACGGCGCTGTCGATACGGGCAGCAAGAACTCGGCGGGCTTGCGCTGGTCGGTGTCCTCCCCCGCCGCGCAGAGACGGTTGTAGCGCTCGACCTCGGCGACCAGTACATCCTCCGGCAGGCTCGCGGCGGCAGCGAGACCGGCGATGGTGTCGGCTTTGAACATCCTGCCCTCGGCGACCATCTCGTCGACGAGGTCCGGCTGGTAGTTCTTGGAGCGGAAAGGCTCCCGCCCGGGGTAGGACTGGGTGAATGGACTGCGGTACCGGTCGGCCAGCTCGGCCGGGGGACGCATCGCCGCGTCGTCGAAAACCATGAACCCGCGGTCACCGATGTGGTGGTACCGCTGGTCGACCAGAGTGTAGAAGGCCGACTCGTCCATGAACCGCCGGCCGTGCGAATCGATCATGACCATCCAACCGGGCGGCCTGGCCTCGGTCAGCTTGGGGGAGAAGTTGGGGGCAAGAGTCCGTAGGACATTGCCCCGGCCGGTGAGTTGAGCACCCACCTCGGCCGCCATGCCGAGGGCGTCGCCTCGCGCGCCGTCGGCGCCGATGTACCAGGTCCATCCCTCCCAGTACACCGACGGGAGGTACTCCGCGACCTTCTCCAGATCAGCCCCGAAGCCACCGGTCGCCACGACGACCGAGCGGGCCGTGACTTGATCATCTCCCACGGCGAGGCCGTAGACGACGCCGTCACGGACGAGCAAGCGGTCAACCCGCCGGCCCAGCGCGATCTCGATCCCGTTCTCGCGGCAGTACCGGTGGAGCGGGTCGATGAGCCCCTGGCCTCCCCCCTGGACGGCATGGCCACGCTTGCCCTCCTCGATGCCCGACTGGATCAGTTGGGGAGCAATGCCTACTCCGTGCTTCTGCAACCAGTCGAGGGTCTGGCCGGACTGGTGGGTGAGGGTCGTGACCGGACCGATCTCGACGTCGTACTGGTTATACGTCAAGTAATCGTGGAGCAGGTCCTCGACGCTGTCCTCGAGGCCCGCTTCGTTCTGGATCCGACTCCCGGCACCCATGACGATCCCGTCGGACAGTCGAGAAGATCCTCCGACGGCCGCTTCGGACTCCGCCACCAAGATGCGCTGGGCCCCTCGTTCGTGCGCCGCAACGGCGGCGCAGAGGCCGGCAGCTCCGGATCCGATCACCAGCACGTCGAAGTCGAGGACTTCTGCCATTGCCCGCGCCCCTCCCCTGCCTTTGGGCCGACGCCGCCGAACCTTCAGGCGCGGGCGTACGACTTTGCATGTACGGATGCATACTAACGGCGGATGAAGTCAGCCGACAGGTCAGCGTCACGGCGCTGTGGTCTGTTGACGTCGTTCCGCGCCCGGGGACAGGAGACGCCGCCCCCCGCGGTGCGTCGAATCGGGGAAACGGCACGGACGGGAGGACCAGTCCCCTGATTTCCGAAGGCGCCGCCCGACCCTTGGACCAGATCCCGTCGAGAAACGGAACCATGAGACCGCCGACAGGTCGGGGCAGCAGGAGCGCCGGGCGGAGACTCCTGGCGATCCGCCCCGCCCAGGTCGCGCTTACATGAAGCTCCTCGTGTACTGGGCCGAGATCTCCGCCGCCTCGTCGTCCGGAATCCGATGTAGGCCAACCGACGACGCCGTCCCTCGTCCATCGACCGCTGCAACGCCTGGACCGCCGCCCAGCCACGCCTGATCGCCGACGGGTCCCACGAGCCCCCCGCGGTGCAGTGCGAGCGCCAGTAGCGTCGCCTGTGGCGAATCCACCGCCCCGACGGCCTTCGTGCACCCCCCCAGGTCCCCACCGAGTGCACCTGGGAGTCGGCACGGACCACGACAGCCGAGATCAGCTCCCGGTCGGTGTCCCGCATGACGACCGCCCGCACGGCTTCTCCACGTGCCTGGGCCATTCGCCGCGCCCGCACCCACGCGAGCGGCGAGTTCCACGCCACGCCGAGGCCACCTCGACCTGACGCTCGTAGTGCGAGTACAGGGCGAAGTCGACGTCGACATCCTTGCCGCGAAGCCAGGGGCGGAAGCCCTCCCAGATCGTCACCACCTTGGGGTCGTAGGCCACCGCGCCGAGGACCAGCGCGGTCATCAGGCGTCCATGAGCGGAAGGCCGGTGAGCGCCCGGCCGACGAAATCCAGCAGCGCATCGTTCGTCGGCGCCATCACGCGCGCCGCTCGGGAACCCCGAAAGCGTCGCTCGATGCCCAGTTCCTTGCGGAACGCGGCCTCCCGATCTCCTGGGTGCGGAACAGCGCGCCGCATTTCATCAGGAGCCTTCGGTGGGAGGGCACCGGTGTCTAACACTCCGCATGCAAGTTCAGCCATCGCAAGCACCCCCGGCCGAGGCCTGCGGCCCGTGCCGACCAGCACCCCAACACAACGCTCCTCGCAACTCCCACGAGCTTGCTGGCTGCGGAAAGCGGACCAGCGGCACGGCACCTGGAACATCCCTCCCCACCGCGGACCTCCCGGGTCTAGGGCGGCACTCTTGACGTTCGCGACTCGCCTAGCTGGCCGCCGACCTTGACAAGGGCAACTGACTGACGCGGTAGGACCGGGCTCTGGCCAAGTCCTCTGCACCCGTCATGTTCTTGCTGCATACCGTCATGCATGCAAAACTACGGATAGGGCGTGCCAGCATCAGGAGTCGGGCCGCGCCGGTTGACTGGGACGCCATACACAGCTCTGTGAGACCGTCAAGAGAATGAGCGACTTCTGTACACGTACGCCGTGCAGCACCGTAGCGACGAGATTCTGCTGGACATGCTCGGGAAAACGCGCACTTTCGCGCAGGTGAACCATGGCGAGGGAACTCGCACACGCGCTGAACAAACTGGAGGTCACGAGGGGTGAAGTAGTTTGGTTAAGTAGAGCCCACAACAGATGGAGAAGAGATATGTCGACCACTGAACAAAACTCGCGCCGCACGGCTGAAGATATCGTGACCGAATTCATGGGTTCACTTGCCCGGCGCGACTACACCTCCATGGCCCCCCATCTAGCCGAAGATGCGACCTGGACGATGATGGGATGCGACAGCTTCATAGAAAACGGTGGTCGTTACGAAGGGAAGCAGCAAATCATCGATGAAATGTTTGCCCTGTCGTCCAAGATATACCAGCCCGACACCTATCGAATGGACGTACGTAACGTCACTGCGAACGATGAGTACGTCGTAATGGAGTTCATGGTGAACGCCACGAACTGGAAAGGTCGGCTCTACAAGGACGCGACCTACTGCACTGTGTTCAGGGTTGCCGATGGTCTAATCGCGGAAGTCCGCGAATACGTCGATACGTACAAAGTGAAGACGGTCAACTGGGACTAGCGCTTGTTTGACTGATCTTGCGCTTTCGGAACGGCAAGGTCGGGGGTATGGGACACCATCGGTGTGTGGTTTCCGACGAGGCGCGGGCCTGGCTGGCGCCGCAGTTGCCGGCTTCGACTGGTCGTCGTGGTGGCCGGTGGCGTGATCACCGGCACGTGATCGAGGCGCCCGGCCTGAACGCACACACGGGAGGAGATCACCGTGACCAGGGTTGGCCACGACCAGGTCCGCTGTTAGAGCATCGGCGTCTGCGAGTCGGTAGCACCCTGGGAACTTCGAGTTCAACGACGCCGACGAGATGACCGTCCTTCACGACGGCATGGTCATCGACGAGCACCTGGACCAGGTCCGCGAGGCAGTCGCAGGCTGCCCCCAACGAGGCCCTGGCCCACGTCGAAGGCGGGCAGGGCACGCAGGGCCGGCAGGTGCGTCCGGGTCGAGGCGCGAACGCCCTCTGTGCCGGCCACCGGCCGTGGTCCCTGGTCGGTGGCAAAGGGTGCTTGCACGGGACCTTCCACTTTCCTCGCGGCCGGATGGCGATACCACGCCACCTCGTGGAGGGTTGATCGGCTTGCACGCAACTAACGGGCAGGGAGCAGGTGCGCCACCTCTGGGGGCCCCTCGGCCAGGCTCGCCGCCGCCCGATACAGGTCTCGCTCGACGGCCATGGGCCGTTCACGGTGCTGGCGCATGTGCTCGTCCCAGGAGGGCACCAGGAACGTCTCCATGAACCGGCCGGGGACGGCGGCGTCCCGGTACAGGTTCCATCGCGTCGCACCGGTCCGCCGGCGCGAGGCCTTGACGCGGTGCATCGCCTCGACGAATCGCCGCTCGTTCTCCGGCGGCACCGTGAAGACGAGCGTGACCAACACCGGACCCTCATCGGGGTCGGGCTCGGCCATCAGCTGGGGCTCTGGCCAGATCACCGTGCTGCGATCGATCCCTGAGGTGTCGACCAGCGGCCAGACCGCGCTGGACGCGGCGCCGAGCACCATGAGCACGGCCGCAGCCATGAAGACCGGGACCAGACCGAGGTAGCTGGCGGCGACGCCCCACAGCAGGGCGCCGACCGCCTGACCTCCCACCATCACGATCTGCTGGACGGAGAGGCCCCGGGCGCGAACCCAGCCGGGGAGAAAAACCTGCGTGGCAGCGTGCAAAGTGGTCAGCACGGCCAACCATGCCGCGCCGGCGGGCAGCAACAGGGCGACGGCGAGCGGCAGGTCTCTGACGAAGACGATGCCCGTTGTGGCGGCGGCGAAGACGAGGCTGGCCAGGAACATCATCGCGCTGGTGGTGACCCACGTGAGCACACGGGGCAGCAAGACAGCCCCCACGATTGCACCGAGACCGAGCGCACCCAGCAGGATCCCGTAGCCGCCGGATCCCAGGCCCAGGAGCCGGCTGGCGACGAGCGGGAGCAGCGCCCAGAGAGCCGTGCCCGGCAGGACGAAGAGTGCCGACCGGAGCAGGAGGCGGCGGATTACCTTCGAGTGGCGCACATAGCGGGCGCCGGCCCGGAGCGCCGGTCCGAAGCGCTCCGGCTTGTCTCCGGAGGATCCTCCCGCTGGTGCCCATCGGAGCACCGCGAGCGCCAGGACGCCGTAGGCCGCCGCGTTGATCGCGAAGACGAGCCAAGCATCGACCTGGGTGATCAGGAGACCGGCGACGCCAGGACCGATTGCCCGCGCCGCGTTCATGCTCACGGCCCCGAGCGCGGAGGCCCCCCGCACCTCTTCCGCTGGGACGACGTCCGGGATCAGCGCCTGCCACGGAGGCATGCTCATCGCCTGGCCGCACCCGACCAGGAAGGTCAAGGCGAGAAGCAGCTCTGGCGACAGGTCACCGAACGCCGTCAGAACGGTGAGGATCACGCCCACCACGAGGGTGCACAGCTGCACGCCGACGAGGAGGCGTCGGCGATCGAAGGAGTCGGCGAGAACCCCGGCCGGCAGCGCCAGCAGGAGCATGGGCAAGAGGCTTGCCGTCTGGACGAGCGAGACCAGCGTCTCCGCATCGGGTTCGTCGATCAACAGCCACTGGGCGCCCACCGTCTGCATCCAGGTGCCGATCATGCTGGCCATCTGCGCCAGCCAGAGCGCCCGGAAGGCCACCGACCGCAGCGGTGACCAGGCGGTGGGCGTCGTGGATGGCGCGGACCCGTCGGCGGATGTCGTCTTCACGCTCCAGTAACGCCCACTCCCGCCCCTGGGACCGGCCGCTCCCGGGGCGTTCCGCACGACCTGGCTCCATCGCCTGAGTCGGTGGACACCGCACGATGTGAGGTCTGTAGACCCATGTCGCCAGGTTGATCCCTCGGCTGCGTCACACCCAGCCGAGCCACTCCGACAGGCCGCGTCCCATGATCCACTCGAGCTCATCGGGGCCGAGGAAGTCCAGCTCGTCGGTGAACAGTCGCCGAACCTCGTCGTAGCTGCAGGACAGGCGGGACGCGTCGCTGCCCCAGAAGACCCGCCGCGGCCCGAAGGCCTCGACCACCCGCTCGATCCGGGGGTGCAGGCTCGGGAACGGATATGGGTCGGACACGTACGCCGGCAGGCCGCTCGCCTTGACCGCGACGTTGGGCAGGGCCGCCAGAGGCAGCAGCCGCTCGATGGCCGGGTCGAGGTCGTCCATCAGGCCGGTGGCGAAGCCGAGATGGTCGATCACGAGTCGCAGGTCCGGGTGCCGTTCAGCGATGTGCCCCACCTCACGGATCTTGAAGGGCGAGAACACCATGATCGGGATGCCGGCCTTCTCCGCCGCCGGCCACAGCCAGTCGGCGGTGCCGTCCTCCAGCCAGGACGCCGGCGGGTTCCTGCTGAACGTGACGCGGATGCCGAGCATCCCCGGCTGCTCCAGCCAGCCCGGGACGAGTTCCCGGCTGGCTGCCGCAGCCACGTCGATCCGCCCCATGACCCGGAATTGCTCCGGGTGTTCGGCCGCGGCCTGAAGGCAGTAGTCGTTCCGGTCCCCCTCGGCCAGCGGCGGCACCAGAATCGCCCGGTCGACGCCGGCCGCCGTCATGTCCCTGCGCAGCTCGTCGACCGTGTAGGAGGCCGGCCCATGAGCGTGCTGCCGCCGCTCCTCCGACCACGGCCGCTCGGGCGTCTCGGCCGGCCACACGTGGGCCTGACCATCGGTGATCAACAAGGGATCGCCTCCTCGAGAGATGACAGGGCACCGGCACGACGACCGACGGCCACCAGAGCAGTGAGGGGTCTCAGCGCTCGTCGAAGGTGTCGGCCAGCCAGCGCTCGGCGTCGATCGCCGCCGCCGCACCCGTACCGGCCGACGTGATCGCCTGCCGGTAGATGTGGTCGACCACGTCACCACAGGCGAACACGCCGTCGATGTTGGTTCGCGTGGTGGGGTGCTCCACCCGGATGTAGCCCTCGTCGTCCAGCTTCAGCTGGCCGGCGAACAGCTCACTGCGCGGATCGTGACCGATCGCGACGAACATCCCGGCCACCGGCAGCTCCTCGATCGCCCCGCTCGACACGTCGACGAGCCGGACACCGGACACCGTCTGCTCGCCGAGCACGTCGGCGACCTGCCTGCCCAACGCCCAACGGATCTTCGCGTTGTCCTGGGCCCGCTTGACCATGATCTTCGACGCCCGCAGCTCCTGCCGCCGGTGCACCACGGTCACGCTCCTGGCGAAGCGGGTGAGGAACGTGGCCTCCTCCATCGCCGAGTCACCACCGCCCACCACGACGATGTCCTGATCGCGGAAGAAGAACCCGTCACACGTCGCACACGCCGACACACCGCGGCCCAGCAGGCGGGCCTCGTTGTCCAGACCCAGATACCGGTACTTCGACCCCGTTGCCACGATCACCGCGTGCGCCCGGTACACCTCATCGCCGACCTTCACGATCTTCGGATCGGCAGTGAGGTCGACCTCGGTCACGTCACGGGCGACCAGCTCCGCGCCGAAACGCTCGGCCTGAGTCCGCATGTCGCTCATCAGCTGCGGGCCCTGGATGCCCTCGGCGAAACCGGGGAAGTTCTCCACCTCGGTCGTCGTCATCAACGCCCCGCCGAACTGCGAGCCCTCGAAGACCAACGGGTGCAGGTTCGCCCGGGCCGCATAAACAGCTGCCGTGTACCCGGCCGGCCCCGACCCGATGACGATCAGATCACGGACGCCGTCGTGCTCAGCGGGGGGGATCGCGGGATCGACCACGTGGTCGGCGGTCACGGCCGGGCCGGGGGTCGGATGATCAGTCGTCATGGGCAGCGCAGCCTTCGATTCCGTCGGACGTCGTCGTTCTGGAGCGGAGCTGACATCGCCACCGTTCCGTGCGATGCCACCACTGACTCGTACGTACGGACCAGTGGCTCGGCTTCAGGTCCTGCCGGCCTCCCGAACGACGACGCGTCGTCCGTGCGACGTCCTCGCGGATCCTGAAGCGGCGACACAGTGCCACGAGGAGGGCGTCTGACGACTGGTCAGTGTATGCAGTCGAGCATACATTCTGCGTGCCCCGAGCACCACCGTTTCGGAGGCTCCTGTTCTCGGCGTCCAACCGAGCAGCTGCTCCTCCCGCACCTGGCCGTCGACCGGGAGGGGCTCTCCGCCCCCCAGCTCATGAGGAGCTGCCGCGAGGTACGCGCTGACCGACCGCGGGCGTCGGCCGCGTCTCGCGACGTCAGCCTCCGTGCCCGGTGCGGTGCGGTCAGGGGTCGGTCGCACGGCGCCGATCCGTCGTGACGACCAGTCGGGCGCTACCACGTCAGGGGCGCGGCCACCGCCGGCGCCAGGGCCCCGAGGTCGTCGGCGAGATCGCGCAGCGCCTCGCGCCGAAGCGCGTAGACGACGGTGCGTCCCACTCGCCGAGCCTCGATCAGACCCGCTCGTACGAGGATCTTGGTGTGGTAGGAGACGGTCGGCTTCGAGACCGGCAGGGTCTCCTCCAGGCGGCTGCACGGCAGCTCCGGGTGCTGGCTGAGCAGTTGCAGCATGTGCCAGCGGACGGGGTCGCCCAGCGCCCTGAGGATCTCCGGAGTGACGACGGACCGAGGTCTCGTCGGCACTCGCGGGGTGGCCGCCTTCGCGGTCATCGGTTGCGGAAGCGGTTGATCGCGTCGATGTGCGTCTCGCGCTTCTCGGCGTCCTTGACGCCGAGGCCCTCCTCGGGGGCCAGGGTGAGGACGCCGACCTTGCCCTGGTGGGCGTTGCGGTGGACGTCGAGGGCGGCCTGGCCGACCTGCTCCATCGGGTAGACCTTCGACAGCGTCGGGTGGATCAGGCCCTTGTCGATCAGCCGGTTGGCCTCCCACGCCTCCTTGTAGTTCGCGAAGTGCGAGCTGAGGATCTTCTTCAGGTTCATCCACAGGTAGCGGTTGTCGTAGGAGTGCATGTAGCCGGTCGTGGAGGCACAGGTGACGATCGTCCCGCCCTTCTTGGCGACGTAGACGCTCGCGCCGAAGGTCTCCCGCCCGGGGTGCTCGAAGACGATGTCGACGTCCTCGCCGCCGGTCAGCTCCCGGATCTTCTTGCCCAGGCGCTGCCACTCCTTGGGGTCCTGGGTGTTCTCGTCCTTCCAGAACTTGTAGCCCTCGGCCGAGCGGTCGATGATCAACTCCGCGCCCATCCTGCGGACGATCTCGGCCTTCTCCGGGTTGCTGACCACGCACACGGGGATCGCGCCGCCGTTGAGCGCCATCTGGGTGGCGTAGGAGCCCAGCCCGCCGGAGGCGCCCCAGATCAGGACGGTGTCGCCCTGCTTCATGTTCGCGCCGTTCCTGCTGACCAACTGGCGGTAGGCGGTGGAGTTCACCAGGCCCGGGCTGGCGGCCTCCTCCCAGGAGAGGTGGGCCGGCTTGGGCATCAGCTGGTTGCTCTTCACCAGGGCGAGCTCGGCGAGGCCGCCGAAGTTGGTCTCGAAGCCCCAGATCCGCTGCTCCGGGTCCATCATCGTGTCGTCGTGGCCGGCCGGGTCCTCCAGCTCCACCGACAGGCAGTGCGCGACGACCTCGTCGCCGGCCTTCCACCTGTTCACGCCCGGACCCACCCGCAGCACGACGCCGGCCAGGTCGGAACCCACGACGTGGTAGGGCAGGTCGTGCCGCTTGGTCAGCTCCGACAGCCGGCCGTAGCGCTCGAGGAAGCCGAAGGTGGAGACGGGCTCGAAGATCGAGGTCCACACGGTGTTGTAGTTCACCGAGGACGCCATGACGGCGACGATCGCCTCGCCGGGGCCGAGCTCGGGGGTCGGCACCTCCTCGACGTGCAGCGACTTCCGCGGGTCCTTGTCGCGGGTGGCCAGCCCCTCGAACATGTCCTGCTCGTCCTTGCGGACGAGGACGGCACGGTAGGACTCCGGTACCGGCAGCCCTCCGACGTCGCTCAGCTGGTCGGCGAGGATGGCGTCCCTGATCTGGTCCACGGTGTCTCCTAGATCTAGCGGCTCAGTGGCGGCGCAGCGGCCTGATCCCGCGGCACGTCATCAGGCGTCGCGATGTCGACGGGCCGCACCGCGACCCGTCCCGCGAGAAGGTCGACGTTCACCAGGCCGTCCCGCTCGGCTGCGGTGACGAGACGAAGGGTGAAACCGCGCCGCCGCAGGGCGCACAACGAGGCCTCCTCCCGGACCTGCAGCCAGTCGAGGAACTCCTCCTGCGTCCGAGGGCGGGCACGCGTCCAGTTGTCCGCCCGCGGCGGCCGCGTCGACGGGACGCTGCGCGGAGCTGCTGGGCTCGCCGGCCGCACGACGCAGTACCCGTGGCGGAGGCACGGGACCACGTCGCCGGGACGCGGTCGGAGGTTCCGCGTCTCATACCTGAGCACGGTTCCGCAGCGCAGCACCGCCGTGAACATGGACCCAGTCCTCCCGTGGCGCGGACGGCCCGCCCGCTGCCGATGTCGCCGACCTGTGGCGGCCCTCCTGCGTGGTCGCCCTCACCGGTGGAGCACTGGGGCGGCGGGTCTGTGGTCAGGCCTGGGCAGGGCCTTGAGGATGTCCTCGACCCGCTCCCTGGCGTCGCCGAAGAGCATCCGGGTGTTGTCCCGGAAGAACAGCGGGTTCTGCACGCCGGCGTACCCGGTGTTCATCGACCGCTTGAACACGATGACGTTCTCGGCCTCCCACACCCGCAGCACGGGCATGCCGGCGATGGGGCTGCCCGGGTCGTCCATGGCGGAGGGGTTCACGGTGTCGTTGGCGCCGATCACGAGGACGACGTCGGTGGCGGCGAGGTCGTCGTTGACCTCGTCCATCTCCAGGACGATGTCGTAGGGCACCCGGGCCTCGGCCAGCAGCACGTTCATGTGGCCGGGGAGGCGGCCGGCGACGGGGTGGATGCCGAAGCGGACGGTTACGCCCGCGTCGGTCAGCTGGCGGGTGAGGTCGGCGACCGGCCCCTGGGCGTGCGCCACGGCCATGCCGTAGCCGGGGGTGATGACGACCGACTGCGCGTCGGTGAGCAGCTCGGCGACCTCCGCGGCGGTGATCTCGGTGTGCTCGCCGTCCTCCCCGCCACCCGTTGCTGCAGCGCCCTCGTTGCCGAACCCACCGGCGATGACGGAGATGAAGGAGCGGTTCATCGCCTTGCACATGATGTAGCTGAGGTAGGCACCGGAGGAGCCGACCAGGGCGCCGGTGATGATCAGCAGGTCGTTGTCCAGCAGGAAGCCCGCGGCCGCCGCGGCCCAGCCCGAGTAGCTGTTCAGCATCGACACGACGACCGGCATGTCGCCGCCACCGATGGAGGCGACCAGGTGCCAGCCCAGCGCCAGGGCCAGCGCGGTCAGGACCGCCAGCACCGGCAGGTTCGGCGAGACCACGAAGACGACGGTCAGCACGACGAACGCGGCCAGGGCGCCGAGGTTGAGCCAGTTCTTGCCCGGCAGCACCAACGGGTTGCTCTTGATCCGGGCCGACAGCTTCAGGAACGCCACGATCGAGCCGGTGAAGGTGACCGCGCCGATGAAGACGCCGATCGCGACCTCGGCGGAGTGGATCTCCACCGCGAGCCCCAGCTCCTCGGCCTCCCCGGCCGGTGCCCCCTCCACCGACAGGTAGCCGTTCCAGCCGACCAGCACCGCAGCCAGGCCCACGAAGCTGTGCAGCAGCGCGATCAGCTCGGGCATCCCGGTCATCTCGACCTGCCGGGCCCGCCAGAGACCGATCGCCGCACCCACGGCCATCGCCACGAGGATCGCCACGATCGCCGCGGCCTCGAGGTCGTCGGCGGCCAGCGCGACGGTGGCGACCAGGGCCAGCGCCATGCCGGCCATGCCGTAGCCGTTGCCGGCCTTGGCGGTCTCGTGCTTGCTCAGCCCGGCCAGGGAGAGGACGAACAGCAGGCCGGCGACCAGGTAGGCGGCAGCAGCCGCGGACTCGAGGCTCATCGGGTGCTCCCCGTGATCGCAGCGGACGGGGAGGAGGTGCGGGCGGGCCCGCGGGTGAACATGCCGAGCATCCGGCGGGTGACGGCGAAGCCACCGAACACGTTGATCGACGCCAGCAGCACGGCGATGAACGCCAGCACGGTCACGACCCCGCTGATGTGGCCCAGTTGCAGCAGCGCGCCGACCACGATGATCCCGGAGATCGCGTTGGTGACGCTCATCAGCGGCGTGTGCAGGGCGTGGTGCACCTTCCCGATCACGTAATAGCCGATGACCACCGACAGGGCGAACACCGTCAGGTTGCCCACCAGCTGGTTCGGCGCGAACGCCGTCGCCAGGAACAGCAGCGCCGCGGCCAGCCCGACCAGCGCCGACCGCCGGCCGGCCGTCATCGCCGGCTTCTCCACCTTCACCAGCGGTGGCGGAGGTGCTGCGACCGCAGGGGCGGCCGACACCTGGACCGGAGGTGGTGGCCAGAGCACCTCGCCGTTCCGGACGACCGTCATCGCCCGGATCACCACGTCGTCCAGGTCGAGCACCAGGACGCCGTCCTTGCCGGGGGTGAGCAGCTTGACCAGGTTCACGAGGTTGGTGCCGTACAGCTGCGAGGCCTGCGCGGGGAGCCGTCCGGGCAGGTCGGTGTACCCGATGATCGTGACGCCGTTGGCCGTGGTGACGACCTGGTCGGCGACCGAGCCCTCGACGTTGCCGCCCTGCGCCGCGGCCATGTCGACCACCACCGAGCCCGACTTCATCGACGCGACCATCTCGGCGGACAGCAGCCGCGGCGCCGGCCGGCCCGGGATCAGCGCGGTGGTGATCACGATGTCGACGTCGCGGGCCTGCTCGGCGTACATGACGGCGGCGCGCTTGTTGTAGTCGTCGGAGGTCACCGACGCATACCCCGTGCCGCCACCCGCGGCGGCAGCGTCCGAGTCGGGATCGGCCGGTACGCCGACGTACTCGCCGCCCAGCGACGCGATCTGGTCGGCCACCTCGGGGCGGACGTCGGTGGCACGGACGATCGCGCCCAGGCTGCTCGCGGCGCCGATGGCCGCCAGCCCGGCCACCCCGGCGCCGGCGACCAGCACCTTCGCCGGCGGCACCTTGCCCGCCGCGGTCACCTGGCCGGTGAAGAACCGGCCGAAGGCGTGCGCGGCCTCGATCACGGCCCGGTAGCCGGCGATGTTCGCCATCGACGACAGCACGTCCAGCGACTGCGCGCGGGAGATGCGGGGGACGGCGTCCATCGCCAGCGCGGTCACCGGCCGGCCGGTCAGCTCCCGGATCATGTTCGGGTCGAACGCCGGGGCCAGCAAGCTCACCAGCACCGCGCCCTCGCGCAACAGGTCCAGCTCGGCCGCGGTGGGCGCGTTCACCTTCATGATGAACTCGGACGCCCAGACCTCCGCCGCGGCCGCGACGCGCGCGCCCGCTGCGGCGTAGGCCGCGTCCGTGAAGCTGCTGGGAGTCCCGGCGCCGGACTCGACGACCACCTCGTGTCCCAGCGCGATCAGCTGGGGCACTGTCGTGGGCGTCGCCGCGATGCGGGTCTCGCGGATCCGCGACTCGGCCGGGATACCGATGATCATGCCGACCGCCTGCCCGCCGCGCCGTCGCCCTCGCGCGGGTCCTCCCCCCGCCACCGACCGGCACCGGTCCTGGCGCCGTCCGCCGCGTCTAGCGGGCCTTGGATGTCCGTGGTCTCGGAGACGGTGGCCCGGCCG
Organism: Trujillonella endophytica; assembly: GCF_019799905.1. GTDB lineage: Bacteria > Actinomycetota > Actinomycetes > Mycobacteriales > Geodermatophilaceae > Trujillonella > Trujillonella endophyticus_A. Next base: position 67,294 of record NZ_JABGCI010000003.1, read on the forward strand.
CAGAGGCGGGTGAGCGAACCGCCCGGCAGCTGGAAGACGTTCTCCATCCTCCGGCAGGCGGACAGCGACGGCCGGGTGGTGCCGGACTCCCAGCGGCGGACCGTCCACCGGGACATGCCGAGCCGGCGCCCGAGACCCGCCGCCGACCAGCCGGCCGACCGGCGGAGGCCAGCCACCACGGCGCCCAGGTCCTCGGCTCGCCACGTCTGGGGATGGGGCAACCGGGGGGTCGCGAGGCCCGCGGCCGCGACGATCCGCGGCAGGGGCCGCCGCAGCAGCCGGGCCAGCGACCTCGCCGCGGTCAGCGGGACGGGATGGGTGCCGGCTTCCCAGTAGGCCACCGTCCGGACGCTGACGCCGAGGTACAGCGCCAGCTCCCGCTGCGTCATCCGCGCCGCCCGGCGTAGGTCGGCCAGGCCCGGGCCGGCGGCGCGGTCACCCGGGTGGTGGAGAGCACCGCGCGGACCCGAGTCGTGGTCGGCGACAGCGCGCGGAAGGCGGACCTCAGGGGCCACGGTCACCGCGAGGCCGACCGGCGCATCGACCACATCTGCGCGGGCCGCTCGAATTGGGTGGCGATCTCCCAGCTGACGGCGGTCGCCGTCTCCTTGCGGAAGTTCTGCACCGTCACCCGGGCGAGCTCTGGGTCGGCGGCCACCCGGACCGCCAGCTCCCGTGCACGGTCGTCGACGGCAACAGCATCGACCGACTCCCAGGCCAGCCCCAGCTGGACGGCGCGCGCTCCGTCCAGCTCCTCGCCGAACAGCGCCATGGCCGCCGCGGCCTCCCGACCGATCAGCCGGGAGAGCAGGACGAAGTGACCTCCGCCCGGGTGCATGCCCCGCTTGAGGAAGCCGCACAGCAGCCGGACGTCGTGGGCGACGATGCGGAGGTCGGCGGCCAGGAGCAGGTTCATCCCCGCGCCCACGGCCGAACCGCGGACAGCGGCCAGGGTCGGGACCTGGACCTGCCCGAGACGGTAGAAGGAGTCGTAGATCGTCGACATGTCCGCGTAGACAGCAGCCTCGGCCGGGTCCTGCCCGGCCGCGGTCAAGGTGGCGATGTCGCCTCCGGCGCAGAACGACCGGCCCTCCGCGCGGACGACGAGGGCGCCGACGTCGGGTCGCGCGTCGACCTCGTCGAAGGCCGCGATCAGGTCCCGGGCCATGCCAGGCGTGAGCGCGTTGCGCCGGTCCGCGGCGTCCAGGGTGACGACGGCCACCCGCTCCTCGACGTCGAGCCGGACCTCGCCGGAAGAAGATGTCACCACGTAGCTCCTAGCTGGGATGGGTCGTCTCAGACGACGCGGGTGAGGCGGATCCAGAGGTCTTCGCCCGAGCCGCCGGCGACCAGTCCGGCACCCAGCAGCCGCGACCAGACGAGCTCGCTGCCGGCCTCGTCGCGCCACGACCAGCAGCGCCGGGTGAGGTGGTGCAGCCGGTACTCCTGGGTGAAGCCGATCGCGCCGTGCACCTGGTGGGCGAGCCGCGCGACGACCTCCACGGCCGCGCCGGCGCGCACCTTGGCGGCCGCCGCGGCGAGGACGACGCCCTCGTCCCGGTCGAGGGCCTGCACGGCGGCGTCGGTCAGAGCGGTCACGGCGGTGACCTCGCCGGCCATCTCGGCCAGCTCCATCTGGATGGCCTGGAACTTCGCCAGCGGCCGGCCGAACTGCACCCGCTCGCCGGCGTACTGCACGGTCCAGGCCAGGACCTGCTCCAGCGCCGCGGCGAGCTGCACCGCCCGGGCCAGGGCGTACCGGGCACGGACGGCGTCGGCCTGCTCGGCGGTCAGCGCGGCGCCGGCCGCCGGGGTGGCGTCGAAGGTCAGCGTGCCGCGCGGCTCGCCGGCCAGGTTCGCCGCGACCGGAGCGGGCAGGCCCGCGGTGTCCACGAGCGCGAGGACGAGGTCGTCGCCGCTGCCGGCCAGCACCGCCACCTGTGCGGCGACACCGGTCCACGCGACGCCGGCCGCGGTCCCGGTGAGCCGGTACCCCGCACCGTCCGCGGTCGCGGTCACCGACGGCGCCACCGCGACGGTCACCGGCACGTCCCACGAGGGCACCGCCAGCCCCGCCGCGGTGAGCGCCGGCCCCGCGACGAGCAGCTGCTCGGCGACCGGCACCGCGGCCGCGCCGGCGGCCAGGGTGCGCACGACCGCGACGGCGTCGGCGAGCTCACCGCCCGAGCCGCCGGCCTCCTCGGAGATGCCGACGCCGGTCAGCCCCGTCTCGACGAGGGCCTGCCACAGCGCCTCGTCCCACGGCCGTTCCGGGGTGAGCACGAACGGCTCGTGCGCCGCCAGCAGGTCCCGGACGGTCTCGACCACCAGATCCTGATCACTCACCGGAGTCCCAATCCTCGTGCCACGATCCCGCGCAGGATCTCGTTGGTGCCGCCGCGCAGCGTGTAGCCCGGCGCGTGCAGCTGGGCCTCGGCCAGCGCCCGGCCCAGCGGGTCCGGGGAGTCGAGCGAGGCGGGGACGTCGGTGACGCGGCGGATCTCGTCGATCACGTCGGCCTCGAAGGTGGTGCCGACGTCCTTGACCAGGGCGGCGGGGATGTTGGGCAGCTCGCCGCGGTCCAGCGCGGCGGCGATCCGCAGCGACAGCTGGCGCAGCGCCAGCAGCCGCGCGGACAGCCGGCCGAGGGCGGCCAGCTGCGCGGGGTCCTGCGTGTCGGCGGCGCGGCGGCCGAACTCGGCGACCAGCGGATAGGTGGAGAGAAAGCGTTCAGGCCCGCTGCGCTCGAACGCCAGCTCCGCGGTCACCTGGTGCCAGCCGGCGCCCTCCTCTCCCAGCAGCATGTCGCCGGGGACGATCACGTCGTCGAACACCACCTCGTTGAAGTGGTGCCCGCCGTCCAGGATCCGGATCGGGTTGATCGCGATCCCGGGCAGCGACAGGTCGATCAGCAGCTGCGACATGCCCGCGTGCCGGCTGTCCCGGTCCGCCGGTGAGGTGCGGACCAGCACGATCGCGTAGTGCGAGTGGTGGGCGTTCGACGTCCACACCTTCGCGCCCGACACCACCCAGTCGCCGTTCGCATCGCGGGTGGCCTTCGTCCGGATCGAGGCCAGGTCCGAGCCCGAGTCCGGCTCGGACATGCCGATCACGAAGAAGCACTCACCGGCCGCGATCTTCGGCAGGATCTCGGCCCGCTGCGCCTCGGTGCCGTACCGCAGCAGGTTCGGCCCCGACTGCCGGTCGGCGATCCAGTGCGCCGCCACCGGCGCCCCCGCCGCCAGCAACTCCTCCGTGACGGCGTACCGCTCCATCGCCGTCCGCTCGTGCCCGCCGTACTCCTTCGGCCACGTCATCCCCAGCCACCCCCGCTCCCCCAGCTTGTGAGAGAACGCCGGGTCCACGCCCGACAACCACGTGTCCACGTGCGGGGAGAAGCTGCCCGCGGCCAGCTCGGCGGCCAGGAACTCCCGCACCTCCAGCCGGACCGCCTCGGCGGCCTCCGACCGCGGGGCGGGGTCCAGCGTCAGGGACGCACCGCTCATGCCACGACCTCGGGAGCGGCGGCCTTCTTCACCGACGCGGGGCGGTTGGGGTCGACGTGGGTCATGAGCACGCCGGCCCGGGTCTTGTAGCGCTTGTTGACCGCGATGATCACCGCGGTGAGGGGCTCGAGCACCCGCGCCTGGCGCAGCGCACCGACCTCCACGCCGGGGCGTCCGGTCACGTCGGCGGCCAGCTGCACCACCCGGGCGCGGGCGGCGGCGTCGTCCCCGCAGACGAGGACGTCCTCACCGGACAGGTCGTTGTCCAGGTCCGCCACGCTGGGCGCGGAGAGGTGGTGGAAGGCCGCCGTCACGGTCGAGGCCGGCAGCAGCGCGGCCACCTGCTCGGCGGCGCTGCCCTCGGCCACGGCGAGACCGTGCGGGCCCTGTGCGTCGAATCCCAGCGGGTTGATGCACGACACGACCAGCCGCCCGGCCAGCGCCGGCGCCAGCTCCGCGATCGAGGCGCCGCTCTCGTCCCACGGCGTCGCCAGCAGCACGACCTCGCCGGCCGCGGCGGCGTCGGCGTTGCTCGCCCCCTCGACCCGGGCGTCGGAGCCGGCGGCGGCCAGCGTCTCGCGCAGCTCGGCGGCCGACGCCCGCGCCCGGGCCGCGTCGCGCGACCCGAGCACCACGGGGTGCCCGCTGCGGGCCAGCCGCAGCGCGAGGGCGCGGCCCAGGGCGCCGGTTCCGCCGAGGACGGCGACGGTGTCGCTCATGGCCGCGCCCTGGTCGCGGTCCGTGCCCGTTCGGTGATCGGCATGCCGGTCCTCGCTCCTCGTCGTCGGGTCAGCTCATGGGGGTCACCGGCGTCCCGCACTCCCGGTGAAGGCGGCACGGAACCGCCTGCGGCCGGAAGGTGTCGGCCGCAGGCGGTCCGGTGGGGGGGCGGGAAGGTCAGTAGCTCTTCTCGAGCCCGAGGACCTTCTCGCCGATGAAGTTCAGGACCATCTGGTTGCTGACCGGAGCGATCCGGAGCGGGCGCAGCTCGATCCAGTAGCGACCGATGTGGTACTCGGTGGCGAACGAGTAGCCACCGTGCGTCTGCATCGCGACGTCCGCGGCCGCGTTGGCGGCCTCGGAAGCGAGGTACTTCGCCGTGTTGGCCAGCCGGCCGACCTCGCGGGGCGGGGCACCGGCGTCGTAGGCCTCAGCAGCCTCCCGGACGGCGAGCGCGGCGCCCTGCAACCGCATGTAGCTGTCGGCGAGCGGATGCTGGATGGACTGGTTCTTGCCGATGGTGCGACCGAAAACGACGCGTTCGCCCGCGTACGCCGTGCCCTTCTCCAGGCACCAGCGGCCCATCCCGACGCACTCGGCGGCGAGCAGGATCCGCTCGGCGTTCACGCTGTGCAGGATCTGCTGGAAGCCCTTGCCCTCCTCGCCGACCAGGTCGGAGGCGTCCACCGGCAGGTCGACGAACCACACCTCGTTCGAGTCGACGGCGTTGCGGCCGAGCTTGTCGATCTTCTTGATGGTCACCTGCGGGACCTTGAGATCCGCCATCAGCATCGACATGCCCGACGCGCGCTCCGCGTCCCCGATCCGGGCGGACGTGCGGCACAGCAGGAGGCACTTGTCCGCACGCTGGGCGTGCGAGTTCCAGACCTTCTGGCCGTTGACGATGTACTTGTCGCCGTCGCGGACGGCCATGGTGCTGATCCGCGAGGTGTCGGTACCGGCGTCGGGCTCGGTGACACCGAAGGTCACGGCGAGCTCGCCGGCGACCATCCGCCCGAGGTACTTCTCCTGCAGCTCACGACTGCCGTGCTCGATGATGGAGCTGAGCGCGATGGCGTTGCCGTGCACGGTGCTGCACGCCGCGGTGGCCCCTCCCCCGGCTCCGACCTCCTCGAGCATCGCGGCCGCCTGGCTGATGGTCGCCCCACCACCGCCGTACTCCTCCGGCACGGTCATCGTCGTAAAGCCGGCCTTGAGGAAGTCGTCGAAGTACTCCTGGGCGAACTCCTGCCGCTTCTCCTTGGCCCCCCAGTACTCCAGGGGGTACTTCGCGTTGATCGCGCGCACCGCCGCCCGGATGTCGTCGTGGCCGAGGGTCGTGATCGGGAGGTGCTCGGACTTGATGACCATGTCGGTGGTCCTCTCAGTGGGGCGAGGCGGTCAGCACGGCGGCCTCCGCGTCGGTCAGCTCGATCTCGAGGAAGCAGATGGCGTCCGCGAGGGCCTTGCCCTGCGGGTCCAGGCGCAGGGTGCTCGTGCCGCCCTTGCCGAGGACGCCGTGGAGCAGGAAGTTGAGCGCGCACAGGTTCGGCAGCTCGTAGCGGTCCGTCGACTTGGCCCGGTCGGAGAAGAACTCCTGGACCACCTCGGCCGTCAGCTCGCGCGTGAGCGCGTCGTAGAAGCCGGGGTCACGGGCCGCCACACCGACGTTGGACATGCCGCCTTTGTCACCGGACCGTGCGTAGGCGATCCGTCCGACAGGAACCCTCATGTCACTCCTAGAACAACTCGACGGATGTCGGCACGAGCTCCCGGGGGACGAGCATCGGCCAGTAGCTGAGCACCTCGGACGCCCTGGCCCGGCCCGGCACGAGGGTCGTCTTGCCCGGCGGGCCGTGGAACACGGTGCTCAGCTCCACCGCCGCCCGCTGGAGATCGGTCCGCGACTGCGACCGCGCGGCGAAGCGCAGCACGACCTCGTTCGGCTCGCCGGTGTAGGTCTGCGGGGTCCGCCGCTCGTGCACGGCCCCCAGCCCGATGAAGTCCCAGCGCATCTCCTCGATGCCCAGGCCCAGCCGCGCGAGCCGGAACTCGAGGATCTCCTTGGCCTTGCGTGCCCTGCCGGGCGCGTCCGGCGCCGAGTAGAGCATCAGGGAGCTCATCGAGTAGCCGTCGGCGTAGGCAGCCGAGATCTTCAGGGTCGCCGGTCGCGGGCGTCCCGTCACGCCGGTGATCTCCACGAGGTCCTGACCGATCTGCCGGACCGACATCGTGGTCCAGTCGGCCGAGACGTCCGGCGTCAGGTACGCCGTCGGGTCGCCGATCTCGTACAGCAGCTGACCGATCGTCGTCTGCTCGTCGACCAGGCCACCGCTGTTGGGGGTCTTGCCGAGGACGATGCGGCCATCGGCCTCGACCTCGACCACGGGGAAGCCGATGTCGCCCATGTCCGGGACGTCCTGCCAGGCGGCCTGGTGGTTGCCGCCGGTCACGTGCGCGCCGCACTCGATGAGGTGGCCGGCCACCGTGCCCGCGGCGAGCAGGTCCCACTCGTCGCTCTTCCACCCGTGTTCGAACCGGAGGGCGCCGAGGGTGAGCGACGGGTCGGCGACCCGCCCGGTCACGATGACGTTGGCCCCCCGCTCGAGCGCCTCGACGACCGACTCGGCGCCGACGTAGGCGTTCGCGCTCGCCAGACCGTCGACCAGAGCGCTGTAGGGCTCGTTCGTCTCGGTGTTCGACAGGTCGACGCCCTGGTCTGCGAGCTCGGCCAGCCGGGGCATCAGGTCGTCGCCGGTGACCGCCGCGACGACGACCCGGTCGTCCAGGCCCAGCTCGCGGGCCAGCTCACGGACCGCCTGCGCGCAGCCCGTGGGGTTCATCCCGCCGGCGTTGCAGATGATCCGCACGTTCCGCTCGACCGCGTCGGCCAGGCAGTCGCGCAGGATCGGGATGATGTCGCCGGCGTACCCGCCGTCCGGGTCGCGCCGCATCCCCTTGCGCATGATCGACATCGTCACTTCGGCGAGGAAGTCCATGACCAGGTAGTCGATGCCCGCCTCGCGGACCAGCCGCCCCGGCGCGTTGGTGTCATCGCCCCAGTAGCCGAGGCCGCCGCCGATGCGGATCCCGCGGCTCATCGGTTCTTCCAGACCGGCTTGCGGCCCTCGCGGAAAGCAAGCGGCCCCTCGATGGCGTCCTCGCTGTCGTAGACGTGCCGGAAGATCTCCGACGCCAGCGCACTGGTGGCCGCCACTCCCGCTTCGCCCCCCATGCGGATCAGCCACTTGGAGGCCGCGAGCGAGAGCGGCGCGTTGTCCGCGATGGTCCGGGCCACCTCCCAGGCTCGCGGGACGAGCCGCTCGGGCTCGACGACCTCGTTGACCAGCCCGACCTGGTAGGCCCGCTCGGCTGAGATGGGCTGTGCGGTCAGGAGCAGCTCGGCGATGATGCGGCGCGGCAGCATGCGGGTCAGCGGCGCGGCCCAGGGGGCGCCCCGGCTCCACTTCGCCTCCGAGATGGCGAAGGACGACGTCGTCGAGGCCAGGCACAGGTCGCCGAACTGAGCCATCCGGAAGCCCCCGGCGTACGCGGTGCCGTTGACCGCGGTGATCACCGGCTTCTCCAGGAAGTCGTCCGGCGCGAACTCCGCGAAGTAGTCGCGAGGCGGCTGCTGCGTCTTGTTCGCCGCCATCTCCTTGAGGTCCGCCCCTGCGCAGAAGGACTTGTCGCCGGCTCCGGTGATCACCGCGACCCGTAGGTCCGGGTTGACGGCGAAGTCGTGCATCGCCTCCGCCAGCGCCGTCCGCAGCTCCAGATTCACCGCGTTGCGCTGCTCCGGCCGGTTCAGGGTCAGGAGGACCACGCCGTCGCGGACCTCTCGCAACAACACGTCCGCCATGGCGCTCCTCCTGCAGATGCTGGTCCACCCCGTGACGACCATCGTGCATGCAGAATGCCAGATCGTCAACGTGCGGACGGAGGAGGCCTGCCCGCTCGTCGGCCAGCGGGCCCGATCGGGACTCGCGACGGCCGTGGAGGCCGCCTCGCCGTCGGCATCGAGGTCAGGAGTCCTGGCGGATCAGGTCCGCCGCCCGCCAGCCGACGACGACGGCCGGTGCGGCGGTGTTGCCACTGACCTGCATGGGGAGCACGGAGATGTCGGCAACCCGGAGGCCGGTGGTTCCGCGGACCGACAGCCGTGGGTCCACCACGTCGTCGTCGTCCGGGCCCATGGCACACGCGCCGACGGCGTGGTACATCCCCGGGCCGGCATCCAACGCGTAGTCGAGGATCTGGCCCCGCGAGGTGACCGACGGACCGGGGAAGTCCTCGGCCACCACCATGTCCCCCAGCGGTCCGCGGCTGCTCACCTCGCGGACGGAGCCCAGGATCGACGACGTCGCGTCGCGATCTCGCCGGTCGGCGAGGAACCGGGCGTGGATCTCCGGAGCGGCGGCGGGATCGGCGGACCCGACGTGGATCGAACCGGCTGTGTGCGGGCTGATCTGGTACCCGAGGAACAGCATCCCGCTGTAGGGCGCGAGCTCCATCGTCCACTTCGGCGATCCGTCCGCACGGGCAACTGCCATGGGCACCCAGATGCCCTGCACGTCGGGCCGGGCCAGGTCCGGCGACGACCGGAACTGGGCCATCACGTCGTACCCACCGGTGGCGATGGGGCCGCCGCGGGTCGCGAGGTACCGCGCCCCCTCCCACGCCCGGCTCCGGAGGCCGCGGAGCCGGTCGGTGTACCCGAGCCCCGGGCGGAGCCTCACCTGATGGCTGACCGCCCGTTGCTCGACCACCCGCTCGCCGACGTTCGGGCTCTCGACGCGGACGTCGATGCCCGCCCGGCGGAGGACCTCGGGACGGCCGATCCCCGACCTCTCCAGGAGCAACGTGGTCTCCACCGTCCCCGCGCAGAGCACCACCTCCCTGCGCGCACGGAACTCCCGCAGCGCTCCGGCGACCCGGGCCGTCACCCCCACGACGCGGTTGCCGTCGAAGACGAGCGAGCCGACCTTGGCCCCGGTCACGACGGTCAGGTTCGGCCGGCGCCGGTGGGGGTGCACGAACGCCCGGTAGGCCGAGATCCGGACGCCCTTGCTGATCGTGGCCGGCGTGTACCCGATGCGGTCACCTCGGACGGCGTTCACGTCCGCAGCCCGGGACCAGCCCATCTGCTCGCCGGAGCCGATGAGGGCCTCGGTGAGCTCATCGCCACCCGCCGGGACGCCAACGGGCAGCGGCCCGCCGACGCCGCGCATCGCCGAGCCGCCGAGCGAGTGGTCCTCGATACCCCGGTAGGCGGCGAGCGCCTCGCGCCAGCCCCAGCCCGGGTTGCCGTGGGCCTCGAGGGCATCCCAGTCCTCCTGGTCACCCCGGACCCACATCATCCCGTTGACCGCCGTCGAGCCACCGAGCACCTTGCCGCGGGTCCAGGTGTCCCGACCGCCCCCGGGGCGCACGGGCTCGGTCTGGTACCGAGCCGTGTAGCGGTCGCCCTTGAGCGTGACGTAGAAGCCCTTCGGGATGTGCAGGAAGGGATTCCGGTCGCCGCCACCCCACTCGAGCAGGAGGACGCAGGTCCGGGGGTCCTCGGACAGCCGGCCGGCGAGCGCGGAACCCGCGGCGCCGGAGCCGACGACTACGTGGTCGAACACGGGACGGCCTCCCCCCGGTGACCGGCGCCCGTCCGGGCCCGGCGCGGCTGGTCTGCGGCGCTACGCCTGGCCACGCGCACGGTTCACCGGCTTGGGGTCGAAGAACTCCTGGAGTCCGACGATCTCCAGCCCCTCGAGGGTGAACACCCACGCGTACCGGTTGGCATAGGTCCCGCCTGCCTCGTACACGCCCTCCGAACGGCACGTCAGGACGAGGACGCCGGGCTGATCGGTCGACAGGACCCGGACGTCGAGGAAGTCCAGGGACGACATGGCGGAACGGCGCGAGAAGTACCGGTCGACCACCGCCTCGCGCCCCTCGAACCGTTCGGGACGACCCGGGTCCGGCTCCGACGGCGTCTCGCCGACCACCTCGTCGGCGAGCAGGGCCGCGAAGCCCGCCTCGTCGCACTCACGGCCGAGCTTGTGGATGAACGCGGTCACGACCGCCTTCTGGTCGAGCACCTCTGACATGGCGGCCTTCCCCTTCGTCACACTGCTCCGGGACGGAGACGACTTACAACTCGCCGGCGGCATGGGCCCGGCGGTAGGAGCCGGTCAGGATGTCCGCGCGCAGGTCCAGGTGGACCGGCGCCCAACCGAGTTCCGCACGGCTGACCACGGCGCGCGACCGGCTGTTCGTGGACAGGCCGGTGCGTGCGACGGCCGGCCCCCAGACCTGGCTGGCCTCATCCGCGGTGAGCGAGCGCGTCGTCGTCCCGGTCACGGTCGCCACCGCCTCGGCGATGCCCCGGAAGTCGAGCTCGCCGGCGACGGCGTGGTACACCGCGCCCGGGCTCCCCCGCCTCAATGCCAGGCCGTAGAGCCTGGCGAGGTCGACGACGTGGACGTTGGAGTACACGGCCAGGCCGCTGCCCACGTAGCAGGCATGGCCGGTCGTCCGCACCGACCGGAAGACCGCGGGCACCTGCAGGCTGCCGCCCAGTCCCCAGATGAGGGGCGGGCGGATCACCATCGAGCGGATGCCCCGGTCGGCCAGTCGCCGGACGCGGTGCTCGGTCCGGACCCGGAGCTGGAGCCACGGCGGCGGCGTGAAGTCGTCGTCCTCGGCGAACGAGCGCTGGTCCCACTGCCCCTCGGGGGCCGGGACGCCCAGCACCCCGGTGCCGGAGGTGAACAGCAGCGTCGGTGGGCTCGCGCCGCTCGCTACGCCGAGGACGCGTTCGAGGTCGGCGACCAGCGGCTCCTCACGCTCGTACGGCATCCGCCCCACGACGACGACCGCATCGGCCGACCGGAGCTCGGCCTCGTACGGTCCGAGGTCGTCGATCGAGCCGGCGACCGGCCGTACGCCCATGGCGGCCAGCTCGGCAGCGGAGTCCGGCCGCCGCGACAGCGCGGCGACGTCGAACCCCTCGTCCTGGAGCACCGCGACCACCTGACGACCGAGGTAGCCGGTCGCACCGAGGACGAACGCCCGCCCTCCCCCACCGGTCACCGCGGTGCCGACGGGGCGAGGTCGTTCCCGGTCAACCGACCGCGCCCCGACCGAAGTAACCGGCATCGGACCGGTCCTGACTCCCCGTACCGAACCCCGACTCCGCCAGCTTCTCCGGGTCTGCGGGCGCGCCGGAGTAGATGAACGACATCACCACGACGCGGTCGGCCACCCGCCACTCGCCGTCGCGGCGCTCCAGGCGATCGACGTACCGACCCGGCGCGGCGTACGCGACGCCGTCCGGGCGCAGCGAGTGCTGCACGAAATAGGTCTCGCTGTGCGCGGTGTCGCCGTCCAACTCGACATAGGTCTGACCGAGCACGTGCTGCAGCTGGCGGAACCGCTCCCGCACGACCGGTAGGACCCAGTCGATGTACTGCTCCCGGTCGCCGCGGAAGACGCCGTGGTCGTCCTGCGCGTCCTCCCAGTACACCGAGCGCAGGATGTCGGGGTCCGCGCGATCGATGCCCCTGCAGTAGCGCTCCTGGAGGTTGCGGATCTCCGCGAGGCTCGAGAGCTCGTCGGGCGTATAGGCCATCGGGGATCCCTCAGACCGCGCTGAGCGCGTGCCGCGCCGCGCTCTCACCGGCATTGCGGCCCATGACGCAGGCGTTCGCGAGGGCGTTGCCGCTGCCGGTGTAGCGCGCGAGCACGCCGCCGGTGCACTCGCCTGCGGCGTAGAGCCCCTGGATCTCGGTGCCGCTCTCGTGGACGACCTGGCTGTTCGCGTCGATGCGTAGCCCGTAGGCGGTGAGGTTCACCGTGCACGGCCGGACCTCGGCGATGTAGTAGGGCGCCGTCGAGACGGGCAGGAGGTACTCGGCGGGCTTGCCGAAGTCGCGGTCGCCGCCGGTCTCGCAGAACCGGTTGTAGCGCTCGATCTCCCCGGTGAGCACGTCCTCGGACAGCCCGACGGCGGCAGCCAGTCCGGCGACGGTGTCGGCCGTGAACATGCGGCCCTTCGCCACCATCTCGTCGACGAGGTCCGGCTGGTAGTTCCGCGGACGGAACGGCTCACGCCCGGGGAACTGGAGGGGATACGGGCTGCGGTAGCGGTCGGCGAGCTCCGCCGGGGGACGCATGGCAGCCTCATCGAAGATCATGAACCCGCGGTCCCCGATGTGGTGGTAGTGCTGATCCACCAGGGCGTAGAGGGACGACTCGTCCATGAAGCGCCGGCCCTGCGGATCGACCATCACGCCCCAGCCGGGCTGATATGCCTCGTTCAGCTTGTTGGGTAGGAACTTCGGCCCGACGGTCCGCAGACCGTTGTCCCGGCCGGTCAGCTGGGCACCCACCTCGGCCGCCATGGCGATGGCGTCGCCGCGTGAACCGTCGGCGCCGATGTACCACGTCCAGCCCTCCTCGTACGCCGACGGCATGAACTGCGCGACCTTCTCCAGGTCGGCCCCGAAGCCACCGGTCGCGATGACCACGGAGCCGGCGGTGACCTCGTCGTCCCCGACGGCGATGCCGTGGACGGCACCGTCGCGCACGAGCAACCGGTCCACGCGACGCCCGAGAGCGATCTCGATCCCGTTGTTGCGGCAGTAGCGGTGCAGCGAGTCGACGAGCGCCTGCCCCCCACCCAGCACGGCATGACCACGCCTGTTGCGCTCGATGCCGGCCTTGATGAGCTCGGGTGCGAACGGCACGCCGTGCTCCTGCAACCAGTCGATGGTGTCCCCGGACCGCCGCAGGAGGGTGCGGACCGGTCCGATCTGGGCGCCGTACTGGTTGAACGTGAGGTAGTCGTGGAGGAGGTCGTCGACGCTGTCCTGGATGCCCGCTTCCTTCTGCAACCGGCTCTCCGCGGCCATGACGATCCCGCCCGCCAGCCGCGAGGACCCGCCGACCACTCCTTCGGACTCGGCCACGAGGATCCGCTGGGCGCCCTGCTCGTGCGCCGTCACCGCCGCGGACAGGCCAGCAGCCCCGGATCCGATCACCACCACGTCGAAGTCGACTTCTCCAGCCATGAACCGTCACCTCTCGGGCACGAGCAGGTTCGACAGGCTCGTGGCTCGTAGCCTGCGGATGCTCTGCATGTTCCAGTGCATACACTAACTCGGAGCATCGAGGTCGCCTAGCTGTACCGGCCGCAAAACCGCGCAATGCCTGCTAGCGCCTCGAGATCGGCACGGCGTTCGTGCACACCGTGATCGACGGATACAGCCGCGTCGCCATCCGCCGAGATCCACGACGACGGGAGCGACCCTGGTGCCAGAGGCCCGCGCCTGAGGTCTAGCGAAGCCGTTGTTCCGTCTCCGACGTGTGAAAGTGGAGATCCGAACTCGCCTGCGTTCGAGCTCGGCACACCCGCAAGGTGGCGCCATGGGGATGGGTCATGATGTTCAGCTAGTCGGGGGTGTAGCCCGGTACGCTACTCCACGATCTCTGGGCGTGCGGTGCGCAACCGTAACAACAAGATCCTCCTCGACGTCCTCGGGAGGCGCGCACTCTCTCGCAGTAAAACGTGACGAGGCCACACTCGTACACGCGTGCGGCACAGTCGGGACCACGAGGGTGACAAAGTGGTTTCGCTGACAGAAACCCCCAGCAGATGGAGAGATGAATGTCGACCACTGAACAAGGCTCGGGCCGCACGGCTGAAGATGTCGCGACCAGATTCATGAGTGCACTGGCCCGGCGCGACTACACTCCATGATCCCCTACCTGGCGGAAGACGCCACCTGGACGATGATGGGATGCGACAGCTTCCTGGCAAACGGCGGTCGCACGGAAGGGAAGCAGCAGATCATCGATGGGATATTCACGCTCTCATCCAAGATATACGAGCGCGATACCTATCGAATGGACGTACGTAACGTCATTGCGAGCGACGAGTACGTCGCAATCGAGTTCACGGTGAACGCCACGAACTGGAAAGGCCGACTCTACAAGGACGCGACCTGCTGCACTGTTCTCAGGATTCCCGACGGTCTGATCACGGAGGTCCGCGAATATGTCGATTCGCACAAGGTGGAAACGGTCAACTGGGATACGTGAAGATGCGACAGAAGCCCAACAAACGTTGCCGTTAGACCCGACGTACGTACGCCCCGTGACTTCGCGATCCGCAGCAACGAACACGGCTTCGAGGGCCTTGCCGACCGCCGGGACGCAGGTCGGCCGACGGGCGTCCATCGATCACGAGATGGCGGCAGTCAAGGCGGCCATCGCGACTGCTGCAAGCCGAGCGAGCGACGGTTGGCCGACGCTGCGCATCGCTGAGGGCGCGGCCCTGAGCGACGAGCGCACCGCCGTGCGCTGAAGCGTCTCGAGTCCGCACCGGCGGCGCGCGATCGGCCTCGTCCCATGAGAAGACCCGGCCCAGCCACCCCAGGGCCGACGCGATCGCGCGCGCAAGCGATCCGCGAGATGAGGCGCGGATCGGCCACCACGGCCGCATCTGGTAGGAGCGCGGCGTCCGCCCGCGCGGGCTCAGGGACAGGCGCCGCGGAGCGGCACGGATCCCTGGCGTCATCTGCCTTGAGCGCGACTCTGGCGCGGCGCACATGCCTGAGACGTCCGTCCCGGCGGTGCAGGCGCTGCTTGAGGAGCTCGCCGCCAAATCGCCGGCGGACCGCCATGTCGTGCTGGACATGGACCGCGCCGGCTGGCACGTCGCCCACCGGCTGACCTGGCCGTCGGCGATCACGCCGCTCGTCCTGCCGGCCTCCAGCCCCGAGCTCGACCCCATCGGGCGCGTTTGGCTCTACCGGCGCGAGCGCTTCCTCGGTCAGCGCCTGTTCGGCAGCTACGAAGCCAGCATCGACGCCTTCTGCGAAGCCCGGATCGAACGCATCGTCAGAACCGGCCGGATGGCAAGCCTCGGCGGATACGCACGACAGGTCGATCGTTCAGGAAGGCAGGACAACGATCTAGGACAACAATTCGCCTGCGATTCGACGGACCGCTTTTTCCAGCGAAGTTGCGTTGGACGAGTTAAGCGCGAACATCATACTCGTCGCTCCGCCATCCTCGTAGGCACGCGTGGTACGTCCGATTTCCGCCGTGTCGTCCCACGCGAGCAGTGTTCGACGTTCCAGTTCGTTGTAGTGCTCGCCTTCGATGCCAACGTTATAGCGCATGCAGATGGCGAATTGACCCGGATCCCGCCCAGCCGCGGCCACCATGTCCTTCACCTCGCGCACACCCATCGAGAACTCTTCGACGGAAATCCCGGTCGGCTGCCATCCATCGCCGAACCGTGCCGCTCGCAGTTTGGCCCGGCGAGACATTCCCCCGACCCACACCGGGATGGTCGGTCTGAGATAGGCCTTCGGAAAGGCGCGGACATTACGTAGGGTCCAGTGGCGGCCTTCAAAGCTGGAGGACTCGTCGGACCACAGCTTCTTGAGTATCTCCAAGGATTCGTCAGTTCGCGTGCCGCGTTCCTCGAAAGGAATGTTCATGGCTTCGAATTCCTCGGGCGCATAACCAGTACCTGCGCCCAAGATCACCCGGCCACGTGAAAGATGATCCAACGTAGCCGTGTATTTCGCTAGTTCCACGGGATGATGGAGAGGCAGCGCGATGACCGATTGCCCGAGTGCGATACGAGTCGTTCGCGCCGCAATGAACGACAGGATAGCAAGCGGATGGAAGTAGGGTTTGCTACCTAGACGGTCGGTAACGTATTGAGTATGAATCAGGTGCTCACCACTAAATATCGCGAAGTACCCGAGCTCTTCCGCAAGCATTGCAAGTTCACAGAGATACTGGGGATCTTCCACCCCAAAGTTGTTAGGTATCGTTATACCAATCTTCATCTCATCTCCTCCAAGAGTGTCTGCGTGGCCAGCCCCAGGCGTATGTGGACCGGCAGCTAAGAGGGACCTTGCGAGCCAAATAAATGAGGGATCAGCGAGACCTCGCGGAGTTGGCCACAGCTCCATAGATCCACTTTGTTATAGAACCTCTCCTTCGCTGCGCCGGCGGTACGCACCTGCTCCGCGTCCGTTGGGCCGTCCGAGATTCCGTTGCGTGCTGCCCGCGTAGGCGCAGCAAAGGGCGCATGTGATGAGCGGACCGAGCTATCGCCAGCGGAACACCACTCCTCTTCACGCACGTCCCACCGGCGGGTCAGCGCCGGGCCGGCTGCTCGTCCGCGCCGTCACCCGTCGAATGAACGTTGCACACCATGACTACTGCATGCAAGATGATGGAACATCGTTGCTTGTCGTTGGAAGGGCTCTTCATGAAGTTCGGCGCGTGCCTGCCCACCCAAGAGATCGGGTCCGACCCGGTCGCGATCCGCGACTTCGCTCAGGCGGTGGAGGAGCTCGGCTTCGATCACCTCATCAGCTACGACCACGTACTCGGCGCCGTCCGGGAGGGCAGGGAACCCCCGCTGACCGGCCCGTACGACGAGAACGACGCCTTCCACGAGCCCTTCGTGCTGTTCGGTTACCTGGCGGCGGTGACCAGCCGGATCGAGTTCGTCACCGGGATCCTCATCCTGCCCCAGCGGCAGACGGCGCTGGTCGCGAAGCAGGCGGCGGAGATCAGTGTGCTCTCGGGCGGTCGTGTCCGACTCGGCGTCGGCACCGGGTGGAATCACGTCGAGTACGAGGCGCTGGGACAGGACTTCGAGACCCGCGGGAAGAGGCTCACCGAGCAGATCCAGCTCTTGAAGCAGCTGTGGACTGAGCCGGTCATCGACTACACGGGCAGTTTCCACCGTGTGGACCGCGCGGGCATCCTCCCTCTCCCCTCCGGCCCGATCCCGATCTACTGCGGTGGGAGCAGCATGCCGGCGCTCAAGCGGGCGGCGGCGCACGCGGACGGCTTCCTCTGGGGCAGCTCGCGCCCGAATGTCTTCGAGCAGGCCCCTGCAGTACTGGACTTGGTGGCCGCCAACGGCCGGGACCCCTCGCGGTTCGGCCTCGAGGCGATCATCGACTTCACCGCCGGGGAGGCGGAGTGGGAGCGGGTGCGCACCGAGTTCGAGAAGGTGGGCGGTACCCATTTCTCCATCCGTACCATCAGCACGGCCGCCGAGTGGATGAAGATCGACGCTCCCGCATTCACCTCGATCGCGCAGCACATTCAGGCACTGGAGCGCTTCGCCAGCGTCTGCATGCAGTAGCCCCCAACCCGGGAGGACCGTCGACATGCAGCCGGAGGTACACCCGGACGCAGCCGCGAGCTGGCGGCTGCTGACGGACCGTCTCGCGCGGGAGACCGATCCGGTACATCGGCGCAACCTCGAGGTGGTGGCCCGCCACGTCGTCGCGGAGGTCGCCGGCGACCTCGAGGCCCTCGAGGCGACGCTCGTGGACGAGCCCCGGTACACGTTCTGGGGTGGTGAGGCCGCCAGGCGACTCGGGTCCCTCGAGGACGTCCGGGGCTTCTACTCGACCAACATCCGCGCGGGCAAGAACCGGCTGGCCTTCGACATCACACGGGTCCTGGTCGACGCCGACACGGTGGTCACCGAGGGCGTCTTCCGGCACGTGGTGGAGGGCGCGTTCCTCCCTGGCCGCCCGGGTCCCGACGGCGGACCTCTGGACCCGCAGACGAGCTACCTCACGGCGTACCAGGCGATCGTCGTCTGGCCGATCACGCCGCAGGGTCTGATCGCCGGCGAGGAGATCTACCTCGGTGAGCCGCACCAGGTGCAGCGCGCCGTCTCTCCCGGCGAGTTCCCCCACCTCGGTCGCCAGACGAGCGCCTGAGCCGGGCTGCCGTCAGCCGGGCTGCGGCGAGTCCAGCGACCGGTCGCCGGCGGACGCCGCCGACCGGTCGCTGGACATCTTGGCCACCATGGCCTTCTTGGCGGCGATGCGGTGCGGGTGCGTCGCCGCCCGGTCGTACATCCGGGCCTCCGCCTCGAGCTGCGCGGCCAGGCTGTTCCCGCCGGCGACGTCCAAGAGCTCCTTGAGTGCAGGCACCGCGATCCCGGGCTTGGCGGCCAGGAGCTCGGCCAGGGCCACCGCAGCGGGCAGGAGCTCCTCGTGGTCGACGACCCGGTTGACCAGACCGATGGCCAGGGCCTCCTCCGGCCCGACGCGCCGACCGGTCGTCAGGATGTCGAACGCCCGCCCGTGTCCCACGAGTCGCGGGAGGAAGAAGCTGGAGCCGGTGTCGGTCGCGAGGCCGACGTCGACGAACCCGGAGGAGAAGACCGCCCGGCTCGACGCCACCCGGAGGTCCGCGGCGAGGGCGAGGGAGAGCCCTGCACCCAGCGCCGGCCCGTTGACCGCGGCGATGACCGGCACCGGCAATGTGGCCAGCCGGAGGATCGTCGGGTTGAACACCTCGCGCATGCGGCGCGAACCCGGCTCGATGGGCACCGGCGCGGCCTTGAGGTCACCGCCCGAGCTGAAGGACGGCCCGTTCCCGGTCAGGACGATCGCCCGGACCGACTCCTCCGTGGGCAGCGGCAGGGAGTCGTTCAGCGCGGCCACCAGCTCCGCGCTCGTGGCGTTGCGACGCTCGGGGCGGTTGAGCGTGATGGTGCGCACCGCACCCTGGTCCCTGACTTCGACGAGACTCATCTGCACTCCTCGCGTTCGATGACCGGGCGACATCCGGGCCACGGCTGGACGACAGCACGCGGCTCGCCCGTCCCCTGAACGCCGAGCTGGCGCAACATCGGGCGTAGGCAATCGGGGCGCCGGAGTTCCGTCACAGTGGATTTCCGCCGACCGCGGCCTGGACGTCCCGGATCTGCGTGCGCAACAACTTGCCCATCGTGTTCCGGGGCAGAGTCTCGACGATCGCGAGGGACGTCGGCTTCTTGTACGACGCGAGAACGGGCCGGATGTGGGCCTGGAGCTCCTCCAGCGTGGGCGGATCCTCCGGGTCGGTCGGTACCACCACCGCCCGGGGCGACTCCACCCACTTGGGATGCGGCACCCCGACGACCACGACCTGACCGACCTTGGGGTGCGATGCCAGAGCCGCCTCCACCTCGGAGGCGTAGATGTTCTCACCGGCGGAGACGATCATGTCCTTGAGCCGGTCGACGATCGAGAGGAAGCCGTCCTCGTCGAAGGTCCCGAGGTCACCGGAGTGGAACCAGCCCCCACTGAAGGCCTCCGCCGTCGCCTCGGGGTTGCGCCAGTACTCGCGCAGCACCGGCGGGCCTTGGTAGACGACCTCGCCGACCTCGCCCGGGGGCAGATCACGCAGCTCGGAGTCCACCACGCGCACCTGGACGTGGCCCAATGGCCGACCGACCGTGTGGATCTTGGACAGGGCGTACTCGGGCTGGAGCGAGCAGGTGCTGCCACTGGTCTCGGTCATGCCGAAGTTGGCGTAGACGGGCAACCCGGGGAACGTGTGCCGCAGCTTCTCGAGCACCGTCGGCGGCGGTTTGGACGCGCCCCAGATCAGCCGGCCCAGCTTGAGGTCCCGCTCGCGCACCCCCGGCACGTCGCAGACCTGTTCCCACTGCGTCGGCGTGAGGAACGCCGTGAAGACCCCGTGGAGCTCCCACAGGTCCAGCAGTGCCTCGGGGGCGAGCCCGCCGGGCTCGGTGATGAGCGCCGGGGCACCCAGCACCAGTTGCTGGAGGATGCTGTTCAGGCCTCCGGAGTGGAACATCGGCACCCCGATGTGGCGCAGCTCGTCGCGGTCGGACATCCGCATCATGTGCAGCGCGCCCAGGGTGTTGCTGACGTAGCCGGCGTGGCCGAGGACGGCCCCCTTGGGCCGCCCCGTCGTCCCCGATGTGTAGAGGATGAACGCCGGGTCGGAACCGCTGACGTCCGCCGTCAACCGATCGGGACTCGCCGTCCGCACGCTGTCCTCGTAGGACACCACCGGCGCCGGCAGAGGGCCGACGTCGAGAGCACTCTCCCCGCTCAGGGCCACGACAGCACGCAAGGCGGGCGCTGTCGCCACCTGCTCGAGCTGGGCAAGGTGTGCCGCGTCGACGATCACGACGGCCGGCTCGAGGTCGCCGACGATGTAGGCGACCTCGGCTGCCGTGAGGCGCCCGTTGATCGGGGCGGCGATGGCTCCCAGCCTCGGCGCGGCGAACAGACTCACCGCGTTCTCGATGCTGTTGTCCATGAGGATCGCGACCCGGTCGCCCTGACTCACACCGAGCCCGGACAGCACCCGGGACAGCCGGGTCACCTGCTCGTCGAACTCGCGGTAGGTGAGGCGGCGAGTCCGGTCGGACACGGCCAGCCGCTCCGGCGAGCGCTGGGCGGACCGGACGAGGTAGCCGTCGATCACCAGGGGGTCAATGACTGCCGCCACGCGCGTGCACCATTCCTTCTCCATACGCCGCCGGACAAGTCCCGTGCGGACTCCTGCGACGCCTCAGCGGTCGTCGGGGAGCGGCCGGACAGGTCGGCAGCGCCCCGACGCGGACGGGCGCGGGAGGGGGACCCGCGCCCGTCCGGCACACGATCGGTCGGATCAGTAGACGACGGTCGGTGCGACCGACGTCGTCTCGGGGCCGGCCTGCCCTTCGTCGTTCCTGATGCCCATGTACTTCGCGAGGGTGTGGTGGAAGAACCGGATCCGGCTCTCCATGTACGAAGCGAGCGGGATGCTGCCCTGGGTACGGGACAGGGCCTTGAGCCCCTTCTGCACCTCGGGGAGGTTCAGCATGTCCTGGTTGATGGTCGAAGCCAGGCGACCAAGGTCTTTGGCGTCCACCCAGTCCTCGCCCGGTTCCAGCCACCGGATCTTCGCCGGCTTCGGGCGCTCGGCACCCTCCGGGACGGGCGTGAGGTACATGACCTCGGCGATGCACGAGTCCGGGTCGAGGCCGTTCGGGCGGAACCGGTAGACCTGGTTCGTCTGCTCCTGCGCCCACGGGACGAAGTTCGGGAAGACGAAGTACTCCAGGGCGTCCACCAGCATGTAGGGCGGTGTCTCGCTGAAGTCGGCGTTCAGCGCCGCCCCGATGGTCCGCCTGATCTCCTCGGTGATCTTCTGCCGCGCGGTCACGCCCTCGGGCAGGGTTGCCTCGACGTCGTCCTTGTCGAAGTCCTTGCCCGTCTGGATCCCCAGGCGATCCTGGTAGAAGGTCCGCCCCTCGAGGAGGTTGTCGTAGATGTCCTGCTCCTCGAGCCCGAGCAGGTTGGGGCTGGCGACGCCGACCGGGGTCAGGGTGCGGGCGATGGTGTCGCCGTAGAGGTCGACCTGCGTCGTCACGTCACCGGCGCTGGGTGCCGACTGCGGGTGCGTCTGGGTCAGGTGCCATGCCTCGAGGAAGGCCTCCTGGGCGACCTTCCAGTTGCACGGGATGATCTGCGCGACGTGCGCGCTCTTGACGCGGTCCTCGTACGCGGTGTTCTTGAAGTGGTCGGGGAGGATCCCGAGGTGCTCCTCCAGGGCCGCGCAGTCGGGATCCATGTTGATGAAGACATAGCCCCCCCACGTACCGACCTTGGCCTGGGGCAGGCACATGTTCGCCTTCTGCACGTGCTGGAAGTCCCACTCGTGCGGCAGGTCCTTCAGGTCACCCTCGAGGGTCCACGTGAGCCCGTGGAAGGGACAACGGAACTCGGGCACCCGGCCGTTGCGGCTGCGGAGCCGCCGTCCTCGGTGCAGACAGGTGTTCTGCAGGGCCTTGATCGAACCGTCCTTGGCACGCGTGATGAGGAACGAGTCCTCGACGATGTCGTAGACGACGTGGTCGCCGGGCTTGGGGATGTCCTCCTCGCGGCACACCATCTGCCACACCTTGCGCCAGAGCCGTTCGACCTCGAGCTCGGCCCACTCGCGCGAGATGTAGCGCTCGATCGGGATGTTGTCGTTGCCGAGGTCGCGCCAGGACAGCTCCAGGAGCTCGGGCACCGGATGACCGTCGGCCTCGATGATCTCGCGATAGGTCGGTCCGGGGCGGCCGGCGATCTTCCGGGCGACGAGCTCGTCGATGGCCCGCTGTTCCGGGCTGACCACCGGCGCGGGGCTGACCTCGGGTCGCTTGATGTCGGTCATCTGGTCTCCTTGCGTGGGTGCGAGCTTTCGTGCACGGGTCGTGGATGCATGAGGGCGAACCGGTGGTCCTGTCGCCGGCGCCACGCCGTGCCGCTGATCAGGACCGGGGGGTCTGCGCCGACGTGGGCGGCCGGTCGGCCGGGTAGGATCTGCCGACGAACTGGCACATGACCATCTCGGCGAACTCGAGGTCGCCCTCGACGTGCTCGCCCTCCGACGTGAACACGCCCGTCTCCCCGGTAGAGGCGCTCCTCACCTCGACGAGGCCGTCCTCCCGCAGGGTGTAGACGTCCTTGCTTACCGCGTGGGTGAACTGCTTGGCCATGTCGTCCTCTTGATATCGGTACGGGATTGACGGTGTGCGCGGTGGCGGGCTCAACCCGAGGGTGGCGGCCTGACCCCGGGTCTGCGCACGGTCGCGTCCCCACGGACCAGCGCCTGGCAGGCCAGCCGCAGGTTCTGCTCGGCCGCTCGGGGCAGGTCCTCCAGCCCCTCCTGCTCCCACTCGTCGGGGCCCTCGAAGCTGTCGACACCCTCGAGCACCCGCATGTAGCAGGTGCGGCACGAGCCCTCGCCCCCGCAGACGGTGGGCCAGGTGTAGCCGGCGGCCACGGCGGCGTGGAAGACGCTCTCCCCATCCTCGACGTCGACCGCAGCGCCCAGGGGCATCACCGTGACCTTCGGCACCGGACCCCTCTCGTCGGATGGAGGTATGGCATCGAGAGCCACGTCACCTCGTAGTGCCATTGTGCATGCAAAGAACGCGGTCGGCAAGGCATCCGGCTCAGCGCCTATCCCCCTGCCGGCCCCGCCACCGGGAGAGGCGCCGGTCAGGCAGGTGTGAAGCGAGGGATGGCGATCCCCATGGTCTCCTCCACCGCGTCGAAGACCACCCGGACCGGCATGCCGATGGTCACGGCGTCCGGTGGGCAGCCCACGATGTTCGTCATGATCCGGGGCCCCTCGTCAAGCTCCACGTACGCAAGGACGAAGGGCGCGCGCTTGGCGTAGAGCCGCTCGCCCCGGTGCACCGTGGAATGGCTGTACACCGACCCCCGGCCGGACACCTCCACCCACCGGGTGGGCGAGAGGTCTAGGGGGCAGTACGGCCGGGGGATCCAGACGTAGGTCCCGCACTCGTCGCACCGAGGGAGCACGAGCCTGCCCTCGCCCGCCCCGCGCCAGTACGGCTCGGTGTCGACGTCAAAGCCGACCTCTGGAGTGGGCAGGGGCGTGTCGTCGAGTGTCATGCGTCCTCCTGTCCGAGGATGAGCGTCGCGCTCCCCATCCGCGTCCCGACCCATCCGCCGGTGCCGTGGACCAGCGCGATGTCGACGCCGGGGACCTGCACGGCCGGGTGCGCCTCACCGCGGAGCTGCCGGACCGCCTCGATCAGCCGGGTCATCCCCCCGCGGTTTCCGGGGTGGTTGTTGCACAGGGAGCCGCCGTCGGTGTTGTAGGGCAGCCGGCCGTGCGGGGCCTGGAGCGCGCCCTCGAGGACGAACCGTCCGCCCTGCCCCTTCTCGCAGAAGCCCAGGTCCTCCAGGCTCATCACCACGGTGATGGTGAACGAGTCGTAGATGGAGGCGTAGTCCACGTCGGCCGGCGTCACCCCGGCCTCCTCGAAAGCGCGAGGGCCAGACCAAACCGCGCCGGTGTAGGTGAGGTCGATGGGCGACCGGCCGGTGTGCTTGACCGCCTCACCGGCACCGAGCAGCTTCGCGCCGCGCCGGCCCAGGCGGAGCGCGACCTCCGGGCTCACCACCACGGCGGCCCCTCCCCCGTCGGTGATGACACAGCAGTCCAGCAGGTGCAGCGGGTCGGCGATCAGCCGGGAGCCGACCACCTCCTCGACGGTGACGACCTTGCGGAGCAGCGCGTCCGGGTTGTGCTGGGCGTGGGTGGACGCTGCGACCTTCACCTCGGCGAGCTGCTCCGACGTCGTCCCGAACTCGAACATGTGCCGCTGCGCCGCGAGTGCGTAGGACGCGGGGTTGCTGTGCCCGTACGTCTCCTCGAACGGGTACGCCGGGTTGTCCTGCGCCGGTGGTCGCCGGCGTCCGCTGCGGGGGCGACCGCCCATCGTGATCAGGGCCACCGAACACTTGCCCGCGGCGATCGCCTGGGCAGCGTGCGACACGAGGGCGACGTACGCCGACCCGCCGTAGTCGGTCGAGTCGCAGTGGCGGGCGGCGATCCCGAGGTAGTCGGCCATCGCGATCGGGCCACCCGGCGCGTCACCCGCGCAGAAGTAGCCGTCGACGTCGCCCGTGGTGAGACCGGCGTCGGCCAGCGCCCCCCTGGCCACCTCGGCGTGGATCTGGGCGACCGACCGGTCGGGCAACTCCCGCCCGGGATGCTCGTAGACGCCCACGACGTAGGCCGCACCACGGAGGCTCGTCATCGCGTTCCCCTCCCTCTCAGGTGCGGGGGCCGCCGGCCACGTAGATGACCTGGCCGTTGATCATCCCCGCGTCCTCGCTGCACAGCAGGGCCACCGCACCGGCGATGTCCTCCGGCTGGGCCACCCGCTTCATCGGGTTCCGGTCTGCGGCCCGCTGGCGGTAGGTCTCGAACTCGACGCCCTGCGCCTTCGCGGTGGCCCGGATCATGTCCGTCTCCACGAAGCCGGGGGCCACGCTGTTGACGTTGATGTTGAACTTGCCGAGCTCGAGCGCGTGGGTCTTCGTCAGGCCCTGGATGCCCGCCTTGGCCGCGGAGTAGTTGGACTGCGCGGTGTTGCCGAGTGCGGCGACGCTGCTGACGTTGACGATCTTGCCCCACTTCTGCGCGACCATGTCCGACTGCGCCTCGCGGGTGCAGTTGAAGGTGCCGCGGAGGTGGACGTCGATCACCGTCGTCCAGTCCTCGTCGGTCATCTTGAACAGGTAGTTGTCCCGCAGGACGCCGGCGTTGTTCACCAGGACGCCGACCGGTCCCAACTGCTGGCGGGTCTGCTCGAAGGCGGCCTTGACCGCCGAACTCGACGAGACATCGCACTGCACGGCGATCGCCTTGACGCCGGTCTCCCGGATCGAGGCGGCCACACCCTCGGCGCCGTCGGTGTTCATGTCCGCGACCGCGACGGCCGCGCCGGCCCGCGCCAGCCTCCTCGCCGTCGCCGCGCCGATGCCCTGCGCTCCACCCGTCACGAAAGCCACGCGACCGTTCAGGTCGACCATGCCCACTCCTCTGTCGATGGTCCGAAGTCCTTCACGAGCCGTCGGCGAGGTCGCCGATCAGCGTTCCCCGGTCGAGCACGGACGCGCCGTCCTGGTTCACCACCCGGAAGCTCGCTCCCGTGCTGGTCCGCCAGATCTGGACGTCGAGCGTGTCGCCCGGGAAGACGGGTTTGGTGAACCGCGCGCTGATGGTCCCGAACCGGCTCGGATCGCCGCCCAGCAGGTCGGTCAGGAGGACCCGGGTCGCGATGCCGTAGGTCGCCAGGCCGTGCAGGATCGGGCGCGGGAAGCCGGCCGCGACCGCGGCCGCCGGATCCGAGTGCAGGGGGTTGCGGTCGCCGTTGAGTCGGTAGAGGAGCGCCTGGTCCGCCCGCGTCGCCACGGGGATGGACCGGTCGGGCTCCCCGCTGGGTTCCGTCCAGGGCGTGCTGACGATGTCGCCGTGCACTCCCCCGAAGCCGCCCTCTCCCCGGATGAAGTACCCCAGCCTGGTCGACACGACCGGTTCACCCGACGCCGTATCGACGGCATCGGTCTCCATGTGCACGAGAGCGCCCGAGCCCTTGTCCGCGATGGACGCGATGCGCGCGGACACCCGCACGGACCCCTCGGGCGGCAGCGGGCGGTGCACGGTGAGCGACTGCTCCGCGTGCACCAGGGCCCCGCGGGGGTAGTCGCCGAAGGAGAGCACCTTGCCCAGCCCCGTCTGGACGATGGGGATCAGCAGACTGGGGATCACCTGCTGGTCGACCCCCGCCGAGTTCTCCGTGGTGAACTGCAGCTCCCCCGTGGGATCCGCCTGACCCGCACCCACGCTGAGCGCGTACAGCAGCGCGTCGGAGGACGCCCAGGACCGGACGAAGGGCTCGGCCCGCGTCCCCACCGCACCGACGTCGATCGCCATGGCGCAGAGCCGCCTAGTAGAGGACGAGGTCGCGCTGCAGACGCTGCACCTCGTCCGCCGGCATGCCGAGGAGCTCACCGAGGACGGGTTCGGTGGAGCTGCCCAGGATCGGCGCCGGAGCCGCCACCGTCGGGCGCTCGCCGGCGAACCGCCAGGGGACGACGAACACCTCGGTCGTTCCCAGGTAGGGGTGCTCGACGGGCACGGTCAGAGCCCGATCGCTCTTCCAGTCCGAGTTGATCAGGTCGTGGTAGGACGCCACCGGGGCAGCGGCGATGCCGCGGGACAGCAGCTCGGTGACGAGCTCGTCGCGATCCTGGGTCGCCACCCACTCGACGAGGGCGCGTTCCACCGCCTCCACGTCGATCAGCCGGCGCTCGGCCGTGGACCACTCGGGATGGCTCGCCAGCTCGCTGCCGGCCGCGAGCTCCACGAGCGCGGCCCACTCCGAGTCCCGTCGGATCGCCAGCGCGACCCAGACGTCCTCACCGCGGCAGCGGAAGTGCCCGTTCGGCACGAACCGCACGTGCCGGTTGGCCGGCGGCGGGGTCGTGTCGCCGAGCTGCCCGTCGATCATCGGCCCGGCCAGCACGTTCATGAGCGCCTCGGTCTGCGACAAGTCGATCCACGTGCCGCGACCGGTCTCGCGCCGGCGGAGCAGCGCGGCGAAGAGGACGCTCAGCGCATGGCCGGAGGCGTTGGGGTCACCCAGTGCCGGGGCCAGGCTGCCGACGATGTTGCCGGCGTCGTAGCCGATGAGCGACTCCATGCCGGACATCGCCGCCATGACGCCCGCGTAGCCCTTCATGCTGCTCAGCGGCCCGGTCTGGCCCGCCATCGACATGCTGAGCAGCACCACGCCGGGGTTGCGCTCGGCCAGCGCCTCGAAGGTCAGTCCCAGCCGCTGCATCGCACCGGGGCGCATGTTCTCCACGACGACGTCGCAGTGCGGCACCAGGTCCAGGAGGATCTCGCGGGCCTGCGCCTGCTTCAGGTTCATGGTGATGCTGCGCTTGCCGTGGTTCATCTGGTTGAAGTACGGCGTCGCCTCGTGCTCGGGTCCCTCGACCTCCACCCCGCCGCGTCGGGCCCGGCCGCGCATCCGGCTGGAGTCCAGGTTGTCGGTGTGCTCGATCTTGAGCACCTCGGCCCCGAGGTCGGCCAGCACCGAGGTGACCAGCGGACCGGACCACACCCACGACAGGTCCAGCACGCGGAGGCCCTCGAAGAGGCGACCGGACGACACCGACGTGCTCGGGCTCAGCGGCCAGGCGCGACCACCCCGGGGCTCGGCAGCGGTGCTCTCGTAGAGCAGCCACGGGTTGGTCGGCACCCGGATGTCGCTGCCGGGGAGGGTGGTGAGGTAGCCGCGATGGGCCAGCTGCGGCTCCTCGATCGCCTCGCGCATCGACCGGACCGGTGCGATGGGCAGCCCCAGGCGCGTGCCGAACTCGAGCAGCTCCTGCTGGGTGTGCTCGAGGATCCACGGGGAGAGGTGCGCGTCCGCCTCGTCGGCGTGCAGGCGCGCGATGACCTTGGCGTCACGGAACTTCGGGTCCTCGGCCCACGCCGGCGACCCCATGCCCGCGAGGAAGATGTCCCACTCCTTCTGCGAGCGGCACATCAGGACGACGTGGCCGTCCTTGCACGGGAAGATGCTCGCCGGGTACACCCCGCCCGACCCCGGCGGACGCGCCCCCTCGCGGGCCCAGTCCCGTTCGTACGGGATGTAGTTGGCGGTGATCATGCCGGTGAAGTAGGCGACGACGTCCCGGCTCGCCACGTCGACGTGCCGCAGCTCGGTCCGGTCCGGACGGGCCACCAGGGCGGCCAGTCCGGCGGCGCAGGCGTGGATGCCGCCCTGGTAGGCGCCCAGGTCGTAGGGAAGGGTCAGCGGCGGCGCGCCGGCGTCACCCATGGCCCAGCTCATACCCGACCACGCGGAGATGGTCAGCGCCGTGCCGGGGATCGCCTTGCCGTCGCGCACGCCGTGTCGGATCACCACCACGACGGGGTGGTGCGGCAGTGTGCGCGCCTTCCTGACCAGGTCGACGGCGTACGCGTAGAAGTCCTGATCGCCCGGGTCGACCTCGGCGATGAGCATCGACGCCGCGTCCAGGGCCGCGAGGACGTCGTCCCCGCCGCGCTGGAGCTCGGTCTTGCCCTGATGCAGCCACCCCTCGAGCAGCTCGGTCCCGGCATCGGAGCTGGCCGTCTCGAGGCCGTGCGAAGCACGGGTCACCGTCGCCCCCATGCTACCGAGCAGACGCCCCGCATAGGCGCCGGCGACGCTGGACGACAGTTCGACGACGCGCAGGCCCGAGAGCAGCTGCGACTCCTCCAGCGGTGCAAGTGTTCCAGTGGGCACGCTCGAGTCCCTCGCTTTCAGCCAACAGATCGTCCTCGGAGCATTTCATATTGCATGCCACAACGGGGAACGAGTTCGCCGCTGACCGGAGACTCAGGTCGTCCGACGGAACGTCCGCTCGCCTTGCCTGCCGCCGAAGTGTATGCAAACCTGCCTAATATCTTCCACTTCAAGACCTGTGGGGCCCTGTGGACATCAAGCTGTCGGACGCGGCGGAGCAGTACCGGGCGCGCGTGCGGTCACTCCTCGCCCAGGAGCTGCCGGCCGACTGGCGGGGCATCGCGGCTCTCAGCCCGGAGGAACGCGAACAGTTCGACCGGACCTGGCGGGAGTTCCTCGTCGAGCAGTCGTTACTGGCGCCTGGCTGGCCCAGCGAGTACGGGGGCGGCGGACTCGACATCACCAGCCACTCCGTCGTCGCCGAGGAGTTCGCCCGCGCGGGCGTTCCCCAGCACGTCCTGCTCACCGACCCCGTCGGCATGACGCTGTTGGGCCCGACCGTCCTGCACTGGGGCACGGAGGCGCAGAAGCAGTACTTCATCCCGCGCACGCTCAGCGCGGAGATCCGCTGGGCCCAGGGCTACTCCGAGCCCGAGGCGGGGTCGGATCTGTTCGGCGTGCGCACGCGGGCCGTCCTGGACGGCGACGAGTGGGTCGTCAACGGCTCGAAGATCTGGCAGACGGCCGGCGCGCACGCGAACTGGATCTTCGCACTGGTCAGGACCGACCCCGAGGCGCCGAAGGCGAAGGGCCTGTCGTTCCTGTTGATCCCCTACGACCAACCGGGCGTGGAGGTCCGCGCCATCAAGACGATGGACGGCGGCGCCGAGCTCGCCGAGGTGTTCTTCGACAACGCCCGCACGTCGGCGGACAACCTCGTCGGGGGGGCCGGGAACGGCGCCAAGGTCGCGCTCACCCTGCTCGGCTTCGAGCGCGGGTCCGGCGGGATCGCCCTGGCCCTCGCGACGAAGCTGGAGCTGCTCAGGCTCCGCGATGCCATGCGCAGCTTCGGGGTCGACGACGTGACGCTACGGCGTCGGCTCGCGGACTGCTGGACGTCGGTGCACGTGATGCACTGCCTGGCCCTGCGCAACCTCACGGTGGCTGCGTCGGGACGGCCTCCGGGCCCGGAGTCCTCCATCTCGAAGGTGATGATGTCGGAGTACCGCAAGCGGGTCACCGAGCTCGCCGTCGACATCCTGGGCCCCAGAGCCCTCACCCCGACGGGCATGCCGTCGAAGGTCAACCTCGGTCCGCAGCCCCTCGGGGTCGACGCCGACTCGTCCACGGCCTGGGTCGCGGACTTCCTGCACGCCCGGCCGGGGACGGTCTACGGCGGGTCGTCGGAGATCCAGCGCAACACCATCGGCGAGCAGGTTCTCGGTCTCCCCCGGGAGCCGCGGCCCGTTCCGGCGACCAAGGCGGGCTGATACGAGATGACCTTCGACTTCACCGAGGACCAGCGCGACTTCGCCGCCATGCTGCGCTCCTTCTTCGATGCGCAGTACGGACCCGACCGCCTCCGCGAGGTCGTCGACCACGGGAAGACCTACGACCCCACCTTCTGGAGGACGATGGTCGACGACCTCGACCTCGTGGGGCTCACCGTCGCCGAGGCCCACGGCGGCTCGGGTGGCAGCACGGTCGACCTGTGCATCCTGCTGGAGGAGTACGGCCGGGCACTGGTCACCTCCCCCCTGTTCGCTACCGCCGGCCTCGCCCTCCCCGCACTCACCGAGGCCGGCGACGAGGACTCCCGGAGCCGCTGGCTGCCGCGCATCGCGAGCGGCGCCACCACGGCGACGTGGGCCGTGCTCGGGTCCACCGGCGCCCCCGACCTCACCGGAACAGGGGTGCAGGCGACGCAGGGCGCAGCGGGTTGGACCCTGTCCGGGTCCCGCAGCTGGGTGCTCGACGGCGCGACGGCGGACGTCCTCCTCACCGTCGCGGGCACCCCCGCGGGCCCTGGACTGTTCCTGGTGGAGACGGCAACGGCGGACGGCCTGACCCGGACGGCCACGGACGCTCTGGACCCGACGCTCGCGCTGGCCGAGGTGGCGTTCACCGACACCCCCGCGCAGCGGATCAGCGGCGACCACGCGCCCGACGGACTGCGTCGGGCGCTGGCTCTGGGCACCATCGCCCTCGCCGCGCTCCAGCTCGGCTGCCTGTCCGGCGCCCTGGACATGGCGGTGTCCTACGCCGGCACGCGGGTCCAGTTCGGCCGTCCCATCGGCAGCTTCCAGGCGGTCAAGCACCGGTGCGCCGACGTCTTCATCGACACCGAGACGACCCGATGGGTGGTGTTCCACGCCGCCGCGCTCGCCTCGGACCCGGAGACCGGTGCCGACGCCCTCGAGGAGGCCGCGCATCTGACGTCGGCCTACGCCGCCTCGTCGTCGTTCCGCGCCGTCGCGAACCTGCTGCAGGTCCTCGGCGGCATCGGCTACACCTGGGAGCACCCGGGGCACCTGTACTTCAAGCGCGCCACCGCGGCGGCCCGGCTGCTGGGGTCCTCGACCCACCACCTGGACGCCGTGTCCGCGGTGATCGACGCGGCCCCCAGCGCCGCCCCCGGATGGGGTGCCTCGGCATGAGGCCGACGGCAGGACCACAGCACGACGACACCGGCGGACGGGACGAAGAGCGGGGATGAACACCCTGGGTGTCATCGGGAGCGGCGAGATCGGGAGCGCGGTCGCACGGTTGGCGGTCGCCGCCGGCATGGACGTCGTCCTGAGCAACTCCCGGGGCCCGGAGACGCTGACCGACCTGGTCCGCGAACTGGGCAGCGATCAGTCGCGGGCCGGCACCGTGGCCGAGGCGGCGTCGGCCGGTGACGTCGTCCTGGTGGCGGTGCCTTTGAGAGCCGTACGAGAGCTGCCCAGCGACCTGTTCGCAGACACGGTCGTGCTGGACGCATCGAACTACTACCCGGCGCGAGACGGCGCCATCGCCGAACTCGACAGCCTGGAACTCACGACGAGCGGGTTGGTGCAGCGGCACCTGTCCGGGGCACGCGTCGTGAAGGCGTTCAACAACATCTCGCACCGGTTCATCACGTCACTGGCGCGACCACACGGTGCCGTAGATCGGAGCGCGCTGCCGATCGCCGGCGACTCCCCCGAGGCGAGGCGCGCTGTCGGCGAGCTGCTGGACCGGCTGGGGTTCGACGTCGTCGACGCCGGCGAGCTGGCCGACAGCTGGCGCTTCGAGCCGAACACCCCGGCGTACCTGCAGCCCTACCGGAGCGAGATGCCCCAGGCCGACACCTTCGCGTCGCTGTCGGCGATCCCCGCTGCGGCCGCCCCGGCCGCCACGCTGCGTGAGCTGGTGACATCCGCCGTTCGCGGCCCGGCCGGTGGCGAGTGGCCCTCGGGACGCCCCGTCCGCTGATCGACGAGCGGCCCCGTCAGGCCGGCGGGCCTGACCGGTCACGCCGGGCGTGGCTCCCCCGCGCGAGCCACGTCCGGCGTCACCCTCCGGCCGACGGCGTCTGATCGCGCAGCCGGAGCCGAAGCCGGCGCGGCACGCGGCCCTACCGCGGGCCGGGCCGGAGGTGCACCCGTCCGTCAGTGGCTGCTGGCGTCGAAACCCACCTTGCGCAGCTGGACGGATCGGGCGTCACCCTGCTCGTTGGCGGCGATCTGGATGATCTGCACCAGGACGTCGTCGGGCACGAGGCAGTCGGCACACGCGTCGGGGGACGCCTCCAGGATGACCTCCACGGAGCCCGCGTCCGTGGACTCGCCGATGCGCAGGTCGTAACCGTCCGCGCCCAGGCTCGGTCGGATGGTCGCCAGGGCCTGCTCCAGTGCCTCGTTCACGTCGTGCTCCTCGTCGTCAGGTCGTGCCGGATGGGGAACGGCTCGTGCAGAACCGCGAGGCGGCTGGTGAGGACAGAGCTGACGCCCCGCCGCGACCGCCGGTTCCTGGGCCGTCCAGGCCGTCGCGGCGAACCGCGGAGGCTCGGGGCTGCACGACCTTTTTTGCATGTACATGTGCATACTACTGCCGAATCGGCCAGCCAACCAGGTCCTCCGGCTGACGAATCCCGGGCCCAATGGCCGCATCGGTGTTGTGTCGATCGACGTCTCCCAGCCGCCCCTCACATGAAGTTCCGCGTGTGCAGCGCCGAGATCTCCGCCGCCTCGTCGTCCGGGAACCCGATGTAGGCCAGCCGGCGGCGCCGTCCCTCGTCCATCCCGCGCTGCAGGTCCTGGACCGCCGCCCACCCCCGCTTGATCGCCGACGGCGCCCAGGACCCTGCCGCCAGCAGCACCAGGGAGTCGAACACCTCCTGGTTGAGGCCGGCCGTCTGGGCGAGAGCGCTGTGCCGCCGTTCCACGGCAGCGCGCAGCGTGCCGAGGAACGACGGATCGGTGTGCGCGACGTGCGCGGTGTGCGCCACCCCGAACGCCACGTGCCTGGCCTCGTCGCGGGCGGCAAGCCTGGTCACGTCGGCGGTGACGGCGTCGGGGGCGTGCAGGTTCAGGAACCGGAGCAGGTCGACGAAGGTCCCCTCGCCGAGGACCGACAGCAGGAACGACGCCATCGTGAAGTCGTGTTCGCCGACCAACGTCTGCAGCGACGCGCGCCCCCCGGCTCCCGACCGCCCGAGGGCCTCCCGGTGCAGCAGTGCGCGCCGCGTGAACACCTCGACGTGTCGGGCCTCGTCCGCGACCTGCACCGCCAGCAACTGCATCACCTCGCGGAAGTGCGGGTGCAGGCGGGAGAGCAGACGCGCCGGGATGACCAGCGCAGCCTGCTCGTTCTCCACGAGGTACGTCATGACCTGGACGACCGCGTCCTCGATGTCCGGCGGCACGTCGCTGCGGGCGGTCCAGTCGACGGCGGTGGCCGGGTCCCACTGAGCGGCGGAGGCGTTCGCGTACAGCCGGGGCGCGACGTCGGCCCAGACGAGGTCCCGGTCCACCCAGTCCACCGACAGCGGCGGGCCGCCGGCCTCCACCAGAGCGCCGCGCGCCGCCAGTCCCCAGGCCGGGGCAGCGTGCTCCGCCGGCCGCGCCGCATCGCCGGCCCGGACCGCGCCGGCCCACCGGTCGCCGTCGGCCGTGCCCCGGACAACCCTCAGCACACCACCGGTGGAGTCCAGCCGGTGCCCCTTCGCCCGGCACCACGCGCCCAGGTGCAGGGCGAGCGCCGGGTGGGAGCCCCGCACCGCCACCCCGGTGCCGGCCGGCACGCCGGCGAGCGCCCGCGACAGCGGCAGGTGGCCACCCTCGTCGAGTCCCAGGTCCTCGAGGTCGCAGGTCGTCACGGCCGGTAGCCGCGCGCGCCGATACGTCCCTCGGAGTCGTAGAAGCCGGACTCGTCGACCGCGCGTTCCAGCGCTGCATACCCCTCGGTCCGGCCGGGCAGCCAGCGGGTCAGCCCCTCGAGGTCCAGCAACGGACGGACCTGCTCGTCGGCGTACGACATCGCCAGCAGCAGGTCGGCGAACCGTTCGACCAGAGCCGCGTCGGCCCTGGGGCCGGCCGTCATGTTGCAGTGGTCGAACGCAGGCGTCTGGCCGATCACGCGGACGGACCCCGCCGGGAGAGTGCCCTCCTGGCCGAACAGCAGCAGGTTGCCGTCGGTGAGGCAGGCGGCGTCCAGCCGGCCCGCCACGAGCGCGGCCGCGGCGTCACGCTCTCCACCGATGTGGTCCCCGTGCAGCCCGACGCCCACGTCGAAACGTCGCACATGGGCCGGTCCATCCAGGTCGACGCCCGCCGCACGCAGGTGCGACAGCGGCAGCAGCGTCGCCTGCGGGGAATCGATCGCGCCGACGCCGATCGTGCGCCCGGCGAGGTCGGCGAGCGACTGCAGGTCGGAGTCGGCACGGACTGCGACCGCCGTGACCAGGTCGCGGTCGGTGTCGCGCATGAGGACCGCACGTACTGCTCCCCCGCGCGCCTCGGCCATCCGCCGAGCCCGCACCCACGCCAGCGGCGAGTTCCACGCGACGTCGATGCGACCGTCGAGGAGGTCCTCCACCTGGCGCTCGTAGTGCGAGTACAGGACGAAGTCGAGGTCGAAGTCGCTGCGGCGGAGCCAGGCCCGGAAGCCCTCCCAGATCGTGACGACCTTCGGGTCGTAGGCCACCGCACCGAGCAGCAGGGTCGTCATCAGGCGTCCATGAGCGGGAGGCCGGTGAGCGCCCGCCCGACGAAGTCCAGCAGCGCATCCGTCGTCGGCGCCATGACGCGCGCCGCCCGGGAGTCACGGAACCGTCGTTCGATCCCCAACTCCTTGCGGAAGGCGGCACCCCCGCACGCGGCCATCGCGAGGTCGGCCACGAGCGCGGCGCTGTCGTCGGCCGCGGCCTTGACCTCCAGCACGAGCAGGGGGGCGTCCTCCCGGCCGCTCTCGAGCGCGACGAGTGCGTCCTCGACGAGCGTTCGGGTGCGGTCGGTCTGGATCTGCATGGTGGCCAACGTGACCCGGGCGGGCAGCTGCTGGGCCAGGGTCTGGTCCAGGTGCTCGAGCCGGGTGCCGACCAGATGTGCCACCGTCTGCCGGGTCACCGACTGCATCAGCCCGACGCTGGCCGAGGCGTTGAGGACGAGGAACGACGGAAGCACCGCCGCCAGGGCGATGTCCATCCCGGCGCCGTCGGCACCGAGCATGTCGGCCGGCGTCACGCGCACGCCGTCGGCCGTCACCGGGCAGGAGTCGTTGCCCCGCAGGCCGAGGCCGTCGAACTGCCCCGGGTAGCCGAGCCCCTCACTCCCCGTGCGTACGAGCCACAGCGTCATCTGCTCGTCCGCCTGCAGCGGCCGGCTGGACCAGACGTAGCTGTCCGCCTCGTGCGCGGCAGTGACCCAGCTCTTGCGGGCGTCGAGGACGACGTCCTCCCCGTCGACCCGCGCCGTGCTCACCGGTGCCCAGAAGTGGCTGCGCGAGCCGGTCTCGGAGAACGCGAGGGACGTCAGGTGCTGCCCGCGTCCGATCTCCCGCAGAACGTCGTTGCGGCCCGTGGCGGCCAGCACCGCCGTAGCCGAGAAGTGCATCGCCACCACCATGGCCGTGGACCCGCACGCGGCCGACACCTGCCGGACGACGTCGGCGGCCGCCGCCATCCCGAACCCTCCCCCGCCGAACTCGGTCGGGACGGTCAGCGCCAGCACTCCGGCGGCCGCGAGGGCATCGATGCCCGCACGGGGGAAGGCGCCCTCGTGGTCCACGCGCCCGGCGTCCGGAGCGACCGTCTCGCTGATGATCTTCTGCAGCAACTCCTGGTCGTACATGTCGCTCCTCGTTGGGCTACGGCCCGCCGTCAATATAGTTAGTTGCGCACACCATCATGCATGCCGACGTGTAGGACAACAAGCACGTGCACAGGAGGGCCTGCATGCAGAGGTCACGAAACGCTCGCACGGCGAGAGGGCCCTGCCATACCAATCGACTGGAACTGCCGGAGCAACTCGTCCGGGGCCGCCAGGGGTCGACCGCCAGGACGTCGAGGTGCTCGAGAGGGTCCACCACGGAGTTCGATGAGCACCTCAAGGCCCGACTGAGGGTCGACACACCTACGGGCAGCTGAACGGCCGGCCCCGCCTGAAGCCTCGCCCAGCGAGCAGGGCGACGCCAAGAGGCGCATGGTCGCCTGCGTCCCGACGGTGCGGAGATGGAAGGGATCGACACGGATCTCCACCTGCGTGGCAAGTGCGTGATCGTCACCGGGGGCGGGAGCGGCATCAGGCTCGCCATCGCCGAGCAGATTCCGGCCGAGGGCTGCGCGGTCGCCTTCTGCGGGCGTACGCGCTCGCCTCGACGCCAGCGGCGCCTCGGGTCTGGGCGACGAGGCATGGCGGCGCCACCATCGACATCGACGTGCTCGGCTTCTCCCGGCTCGTGGCGCACGCGACCCGCATCTGGCGAGGTCGCCCGCCGCATCGGTCGTCGCGATCGGCAGCACCGCAGCCGTCGAGGCGTTCGGCTACCCGACGGCACCCTTCGGGGCGATGAAAGCGGCCCTGACTAACCAGTGCGCCGGCCTGTCGAAGACCCTCGCCGCACAGGGCATCCGCATCGACGCGGTCTCCCCCGGTCCCGTCTTCTCCGAGGGCGGGCCTGGGACGGCGTCCGCGCCTCGCGGCCCGAGTACTACGCGGGCATCGTGGAACAGATCCCCGCGGCCGAATGGGCACCCCCAGGAGGAGACCGCCCGGGACGTCGTCTTCGTCGCCAGCCCCGCAGCTGCCCTGCTGACAGGTGCCAACATCATGGCCGACGGCGGACTCACCAGGCGCATCCCGATCTGACCGGCGGCACGGCTGTCGGCCAGTCGCCGGACCCGGCAGCCGAGCGTCGGGCGAGCCGGCGTCGCCTCCGCAGCCGAGCGCGCGGCCCCGATCGACTCGACTCGCGCCGGCTGACACCGGAGGGCCTTCGCCGCCACGGCAGCAGCCGAGCGGTCCGCTCCCGAGGCCGTCGCCGCGACGACCGAGCCGCGCCGACCACACCCGTGGTCGGCGCGGCCGGCTCATCAGTGCTTCTGGACCCCCGCGATGATCTCGTCCCAGGCGGCGGGGAGCCGAACGGCCTTCGTCGTCGGCGGACCCTGGATCTGGTTCGAGATGTAGGCGCGGGACTGGTTGCGTCCCGGGTTGCCCGCGATCACGATGTCGAACGCAGCCGGCTCCTTGGTGCCGCGCACCATGAGCCCCTCCTCCGCGGCGTGGCGGTACTCCTCGGGAGCTCGACCGTCGTCGGCCAGCATCCCCCAGTCGAAGTGCCGTCCGCTGACACCGCGGGCATAGTCCTGGACCCACTGGGCGTCGATGACGACGTTCTCGAACAGGTACTGCTTCACCTGCTCCTTGGTCCACCCGTCCGCCGCGATCGTGCGCGCGATGGCCGGCCCGAGGATGACCAGCGGGAACTGCCCACCGTTGAGGTACGTGTAACCGGTCCAGCCACCGAGGGCCTCGGCCGTCGTGCGCGCGATCACCGCGAGGTGCCCCTCGGCCCGGTCGCCCATGCTGTAGATCGGCGCGCTGATCGCCGAGACACTCCGCAGGGTGACCGTCGTCGCTGCGGCGTCGAAGCCCCGGTCCACCCGCTGAGGGGTCCACCCGAGCTCGTCGGTGACGGCCTCGTTCTCTGCCAGCGCGACGTTGAACGTGTACGAGATCCCGGCCTTGTCCGACTCATCGGGATAAGGGCGGAAGCCGGCAACGTTGCGCATGTAGAGGCGGAGGAAACGTCCGATCGACGTGTTCGCGCGGTTGCCGACCCGCATCGCTCCCGCGCCCGAGTTGAATCCGAGCTGCTCGACCAGGGCGCCGCTCACCGTGATGAGCGGCTCCCAACCCGGCGTGCTGCCCGCGTCCTCGACACCGAACGACCGGTCCGCCAACGCCTCGACGACAGCAACGAGCAGCGGCATGTACTCCGGCCGGCAGCCGGCCATCACCCCGTTGACGGCGACGGACAGCACTGTCGCCTCGACGTTCGAGGACCTGAGGTTGCCCAGCGACTTGTCCGCCGCGAGGTCCGTGCAGCGCAGGAACGCGTCGACCCGGTCCTGCGTCGGCGGGACGATCGGGAGCCCGTCGGTCCAGCCGCGGCGGGTGAACTCCTCGAGCACCTCGTCGTAGTCGCCGACGAAGGCGATCTCGCCCTGCTCGAACGACTCGGTCGTCCCCTCGTCCGACGACCCCTGATCGCTCAGCAGGCCGTCGAGCATCGCCGGCACCATCGCCTGGGTGACCTTGGCGTGGAAGTCGACGTCGGAGTCGGCCATGATCACGCCGGGGTAGACACCCAAGGGAACCCCGGGGATGCCGAAGGCCTTGGCGGTGAGGGCCGCCATGGGCACGAACTCGTTACCGATCAGACCGACCGAGGGAACACCAGCTCGCTCGATCGAGACGCAGGCCCGCAACACGGCAGGCGTGCAACTGCCCTAAGCGCCGACCCCCACGATGGCGGCGTCGAACTCCTCGTCCTCCAGGCTCTTGGCGAGGCGCTCCATGGCCTGACGGCCTTCCTCCGCCGGGCCGTGGAAGTTCCCGAACGTGTCCGGGTCCAGGAACGTCACGTCGCCGAAGCGCTCCCGCGCGGCGTTGGTGAAGGCGGCGAACATCTCGTCGCCCCGGAACGCGTAGTCGAACACGAAGGCGACCCGCTTCCCCGTCAAGGTCGACAGCCGCGGTGCGAGCACGCCGGCCTGCTGGATGCGAGCGCCGAGTGGCGCGAGGACGGCGAAGTCCTGATCCCTGGAAGTGTTCGACATGTCACTCACCTTAATGATCGTCCGAACTGCATGCAACGACGCCGGAGCATGGTCAGCGGCCGGTGTACTCACCCGGTCGCTTGCTCTCGAAGGCGTCGATAGCCTCGAGGAGGTCCTCGCTCTGCATGGTGGCGAGCTCGAGCGTCAGCCCGAACTCGAGAACGCCGGTCGACTGCTGCGCCAGCGCTGCGTTCAGGGTCCGCTTGGTGCCCTGGACGGCCAGCGGGGGCAGTGCAGCCAGCCGCTTGCCCAGCTCCCGGGCGGTCGGCAGCACGTCGGCCGGCGTGTCCACCAGGTCGGACACCATGCCCATGGCGTACCCGTCCTCGGCGAGGACCGGATCGCCCAGCAGCAGGTGCCGCTTGGTGCGGATCAGACCGATGCTGGGCGGCCACACGACTGCCCCGCCGTCGCCCGCGACCAGGCCGACCTTGACGTGGGAGTCGACGATCTTCACACCCCTGCTGGCTACGACGATGTCGCAGGACAGCGCGATGGTGGAGCCCAGGCCATACGCGTCGCCCTGCACGGCGGCGATGATCGGCACCGGCACCTCGAACATCGTGCGCAGCAACTGCTTGCCGTCCAGGGAGCCCTTCTCGGCGGCCGCCGGATCTCCGTTGCGCCGCTTCATCATCGCGAAGTCGCCGCCGGCGGAGAACACCCGCCCCTGCGCTCCGATGATTATCGCGCGCACGCCGTCGGCGAATCCCTGCTCCGTGAGGGCGTGGATCAGCTCCGGACGCACGTCCTCGTCGATGGTGTTCATCCGCTCGGGTCGCGCGAGGATGATCTCGGCGACTCCGTCGGCAGAACTGACCTTGATGGTCTTGTACTCCGTCATCGGACACCTTCCGCTCGGTCTGACGTGCGCCCGAGCACCGATAGCCAGGCACAGAACTCACGCATAACGTAATGCATGCACAGCGCGGCTCCAAGCGCGCTGGAGGGCGCTGCTATCCCGACCGCACGCCTCAGAACGCCGTGTTCCCGCCGTCGATGGCCAGTGCGAGTGCCGTCGTCCACGTGGACTCATCGGACAGCAGGTACACGACGGCGTGCGAGATCATCGTGGGATCCATCTCGGCGTCGGGGTGGAAGTTCGCGTACGTCGCGAGCAGGGCCTCGTTGCCGGCAGCCACCCCGGACAAGTGCGCCCTGGCTCCTCGGGCCATATGGGTGTTGACGGGCCCCGGGTGCACCGTGTTCACCCGGATACGGTGCTTGCCGAGTTCGGCGGCGAAGGTCTTGGCCATCCCTGTCACGGCGAACTTGGACGCCGTGTACGCGAGGTTGAACGGGCCACCCTTGAGACCGAGGGACGAGGACACCAGGACCATCGAGCCGCCCCCCGCCTCGACCAGGACCGGTGCCGTCGCCAGCACCGTGTTCCGCGTCCCGAACAGGTTGACGTCGATGACGTCCCTGAACTCCTGCTCGGTGAAGCCGTCCCAGGGCCGCACGATGTCGATACCGGCGTTGGCGACGACACCGTCGAGCCGGCCGAGCTCGGCCACCCCCTCACGCACCACCTCGGTGAGGCGGGCGAGGTCGCGGACGTCGGCCCGCTCGGCGACGATCCGCCGGTCCAGCGCCTCGACCAGCCGCACGGTCTCCCGCAGGTCCTCCGGGGTGGCCCCGTCGTACTGGGTCACCGACGGGATCGGCTCGCAGATGTCGACGGCGATGATGTCGGCACCCTCCTCCGCGAGCCGGACCGCATGGGCCCTGCCCTGGCCGCGTGCCGCGCCGGTGATGACGACGACCTTGCCGTCCATTCGTCCTGCCACCGAGTCTCTCCGTCCTGTTGCGATGCCGAGAGGTCGAGGTGCCTCTCAGCGGGTGCTGACCGCGCCGTGCACCGCGGCTCCTGAGGTCCCGCGTGAAGGGCCTCGGGCGTCGACCTGAGCAGTCGCCGACGTCCGGGGTTCCTCGCACGTGGGCCCTGGTCCCGTCGCGATGGACATCGCGACGGGACGCCGTCAGGACCCGGCAGGGCTCAGGCCAGCGGCTCGACCTTCTCCACGTACACGTAGAGCCGGCTCAGCTGCAGAGATGAGATCTTCCACGCGCCCTCGACTTTCCGGTAGGTCTCCCGGTAGTGGCCCGTACCGCGGAGGCGATAACCCTGCGCGCGCCACACCAGCACGTCCTCCATCGGCCAGATGCCGGTCGCCTGGGAGTCGCCCATTAGCTCGATCTCGGGCTGATGACCGTGGTGCGTCGTGGTCAGCGGGTCGATGAAGGCCCGGACGCGCTCGATGTAGGCGTCGACGTCGGTGCCCCTGGCGACCGAGGCCCGTGCCACCGCCGGCCGGAGCGCCAGGAGGTAGTCGGGGAGGCCGTTCTCAATCGGGCCGATCTGCGGGTCGGCCGTGAAGACGGCCCGGTGAGAACTCAGTGCCCAGGGAGTCCGTGCTCAGGGACTGTCCCGGCGGGACGGAGACGGTGGTGTGCGGTAGCTGGACGACAGCCGGCCCGTGGACCGCTGAGCGGTCAGGTGGACCCCGGTGGTGATCCAGCGTCCCTCTTCGGGCCAGTGGACCCGTCGTTCGCCGTCGTGGTCGTGCCTGACACCTCCCTGCGCCGCGCGAAGGGCCT
Source organism: Trujillonella endophytica (assembly GCF_019799905.1). Classification (GTDB taxonomy): domain Bacteria; phylum Actinomycetota; class Actinomycetes; order Mycobacteriales; family Geodermatophilaceae; genus Trujillonella; species Trujillonella endophyticus_A. The sequence continues at coordinate 108,821 of NZ_JABGCI010000003.1, forward strand.
CGACCGCCTGGCCGTGACGGACGACGGTGGCGACGGGTGTTCGGTCGCGGCTGCGGCCCGTTCGTCACGGGCGACACAGCCTTCGAATCCGTCGGACGTCATCGGGCCCGACCGGAGGCAGCATGCGCCTCCGGCCGAGCCGCGGTGCTAGAAGAGCTGCTTGACCTTCGCCACGACGCGCTCGCTCGTGGGATGCCGGTTCAGGGTCTTCGCGAAGGGCTGCGGGGTGAACAGGCCACCGACGCGGAGAACGGGCCCTTGCAGCTCGGAGAAGAGGTCCTCGGTGATCCGGGCGGCGATCTCCGCGCCGGGTCCGGCGAACTGCGTCGCCTCGTGCGTGATGACACACCGCCCGGTGCGCTCCACCGACTCGAACACCGCCGGGAAGTCCAAGGGGACCAGGGAGCGCAGGTCGATGACGTCCGCCTCGATCCCGTCCTGCGCGAGCGACTCGGCAGCCGCCATGGCGATCCGCACGGCCGGGCCGTAGGAGACGATCGTGACGTCGTCCCCCGTGCGCACGGTCTTCGCCTTGCCGAGCGGGACGCGATGCGGACCGACCGGTACTTCTTCTTTGATCGAGTAGAGCAGTCCGCTGTGCTGGATCAGCAGACTGGGATCAGGCGACTCCAGGCAGGTCATCAACAGGCCCTTGGCGTCAGCCGGTGTAGACGGGAAGCACACGTTGATACCGGGCGTGTGCATGAACCACGACTCCACGGACTGCGCGTGCTGGGCGCCGAAGTGACTGCTGCCGACGACGGTCGTGACCAGAACCGGGGTCGGGGTGGCACCGCCGGTCATGTACCGGAACTTGGCCGCGTGGTTGAGGATCTGGTCCATGACGTGCGTCGTGAAGTCGAAGAACATGACCTCCGCCACGGCTCGGTAGCCGCCCAGGGCGAGCCCCACCGCCGACCCGGCGATGGCGCCCTCGGCGATGGGGGTCGCGCGAACCCGATCGGTTCCGAACTTGGTGGACAGGTCCTTCGTGGTCTTGAAGACCCCGCCGATCGGCTCGGCCACGTCCTCACCCAGGAGGACGATCTTGTCGTCGGCCTCCATGGCGCAGTGGTACCCCGAGTTGATCGCCTGGGCGATCGTCATCGACTGCACGGTCGTCTCAGGCACCGTCCACACTCCTTGCGAACTCGTCGTTCTCGAAGACGCCCTCATAGATGTCGGCCTGGACCGGGTCGGTCCCGTTCTGGGCGAACTGGAACGCGTCCTCCAGTTCCGCTCGGACGCGGGTCTCCACCTCCGCGATCTGACCCTCCGATAGGTGGCCGTTCGCGAGCAGCCACTTCCGGAAGGTGGGCGCGGGGTCGCGCTCCATGGCGGCGGCGAGCTCGTCCTTGGGCACGTAGCTGAAGTCGGCGGTCCCGGTGTGCCCGGTCAGGCGGTAGTGCTCGAACTCCAGGAAGGTCGGGCCCTCGCCGGCGCGGGCGCGCGCCAGGGCCGTCTCGAGGGCTGCGACGCAGGCCATCGGGTCGAACCCGTCCACCTTCTCCGCGCGCATGCCGTAGGAGGCGGCGCGCTGGGCGAGCTCCGGCGCAGCGGTGTACTCCTTGATCGAGGTGTGCTCGCCCCACTGGTTGTTCTGGCAGACGATGACGACCGGCAGCTTCCACAGCGCGACGAAGCCCATGCCCTCGTGGAAGGCCCCGATCGAGGTCGCACCGTCGCCGAAGGTCACGACGACGGCGTTGCCGTCGCCGGACAGCTGCTCAGCCATGCCGAGACCGGCCGCGATCTGCATCCCGGAGCCGACGATGCCCGTCGTCGCGGTGAAGTTGACGTCCTGGTCCTGCAGGTGCATCGGGCCGCCGCGTCCGCGAGAGCAGCCCTCGGCCTTGCCGTAGAGCTCCGCGATGATCGACCGCAGCGGCATCCGCTTGGCCAGGGCATCGCCGAGGTTGCGGTAGGTGGACACCATCTTGTCCCCGGTGCGCATCGTCTCGCCGAGGGCGGCGCAGACCGCCTCCATGCCGCGGACTGGGTAGAAGGCCGCCATCAGGCGGCCCGCCTTCGACTCCGCGGCGGCCCGCTGATCGGCCAGAGCCGTTCCGAGCATGAGGCTGTACATGCGCTCGAGGGCCTCGACGTCCAGCCGCGGCGGCCGGTCGGTGAGGGTGGTGTCAGTCATGCGGCGTCCTCGCGGGTCTCGGCAGAGGAGCAGCGCCGATCGTGACGGCGGCCACCTCACACCTGGGCGAAAGTATGCATTCGAGCATACATCCCGCGGTGTCAGACGCCAGGCCCGTCTTGAGACCCGACGCCGTCCGCTACCCGATCCCCGGACGGGGCCGCCCCAGTGCGCTGCCCGTGCCGCGTCGGCGCACGGCGCCGGACCGGTGGACGCCCGGGCGGGGCGCCGACCACCGCCCGCCGGGCAGTCTGATCGGCGGATCGCCGGCGCCGACATCGGCCCGGCTGGGGGTGAGCCGGCCGGCCGCGCGGTTCGTTCCTACCGGCCGTCAGCCGACCACGGCAGGCAGCCGGGCGACCAGGTCCTCCGCCGACTGCGGGAGGGCCAGGAACGAGTGAGTGAGACCGTTGCCGAGCATGTCCTGCAGCAGGACGCGCGACGTCGCGCGGTGCGCATCCTGCAGCCTGAGCAGCTCCGGGGCGTCCTTTGCCTCGATGGCGGCGATCATCGCGTCGTGGTCGGCCGGCACGTGTGACCGACGGTCGCGGTTGGAGAGGTGAAGCGCCCGGTACGGGTCGGACACCCGCCAGAGCCGCTCGAGCTCCTTGACGAGGATGGTCAGGCTCGACCAGCGCCACATGGTGAAGTGGAAGGCCCGGTTGGCGGCCATGAGGTCCTCGAGCGCCCCGGCCTCGGCCGCGACCCGGCAGGCCTCGTTGGCCCGGCGCAGCTCGTCCAGCTCCGCTGGCGAGGGCCACCGCAGAGTCTGCAGCACCTCGTGCTCGAGGAACGCGCGCATCGAGTAGTACTGCAGCAGATCAGCAGCACTCAGCTTGGCGACCGCGTAGCCGGCGTTCGGCGTGCGCGTGAGGATGCCGTCGACGGCGAGCGCACGCAGCGCTTCGCGCAGCGGCGTCCGGCTCACCTCGAGCCGCTCCGAGACGACCCGCTGGTCCACCCGCTGCCCCGGGGACAGCTCACCGGTCCGGATCAGCCGGTACAACGCATCGACCAGAGGATCGTCGCCCACGAGTTTGCCCTTCCTCCCAATTGGTTTACGCCATGCTACGCAGTTCGGTATGCAGATGGTTGCTCCCGCAAGCTTCTCGTCCCATGGAGTGAGGAACGGCGACGCCGTCTCGCGAGCGGAGGATCAGCGTCCGACCGCTCCACCGCACTACGCCCCCGGGACTGCGGGACCTCCGCTCCGTCCGCAGGGTCGTGTTCATGGCGAACCCTCGGTGGTGCGTCTCACCCGCGCTCGTCAGAACGACGACGCCACGCACAGGCCGCCTGAACGGGCATACGGATGCTCGGCAGCCACCCGGTGCTCCGGCACTGGGATCCCGGCTGCCGACGCCGCGGCGGTGGCCCCAGCCGGCGCCGACGCCGTGCACGTCCGCGCCGAGGACGACGGGGTGGACGCCATCGACGGCGTCCGCGGGCCGGGGGTCCTCTTGGCGGTCCGCGCCCGCGTGGCGCGCCTGGGCGTCGGCGTCACCACCGCCTCGCGGGCGGACACCGGACCCGTCCGACCGTGTCGCGGCCGTCACGTCGTGGCCGGTGTTGCCCGGCTTCGCCTCGGTCAACTGGTGCGAGCGGGGCTGCCGAGGCGGTCGCGGCCGCCCCGCAGGCCTGGGGAGTCGGCGTGGGAGGCCCGCATCCGGCACACCCATGCGCCGCCTCTGGCTGTCCTTCCCCCTGCGCGCCGGTGCTGCCGGGTACTCGTCGAACCGGAGGACGACCCGGATGCCTGCCGGCCCTCCGTTCCGCGGTCGATCGGGGTCCGTCGACCCGCATCGGGCAACGTCGCCCTGGTGGAGGCGGCCCGGGCTCTCGGTGCGTCCAGACGGCGCCCGGCCTGGCCGACATCCCGGCCCGAACCGCCCCTGCCCGGGGCCGTCTCGCGCCTGCCCTCTCGTCTGTCCTGCGCCACCTCGCGCGCGGCTACCAGCGGGTGAGCCAGGAGATCGCCGAGCTGGACGCGGAACTCCACCCGCTCGTTCGGTCCGCCGCGCCGGCCCTGCTCGAGCTGGCCGGCATCTGACCGGGGGTCGCTGGTCCACTGCTCGCCTCCGCCGGGGACAACCCGAGTCGACCCCGCGCGAAGTCGGCCTCGCCCACCTGCGGAGTCGCACGACTACCGGCCAGCAGCGGCCGCACCCGCGACGAACTCCACGCCGCGACGTGCTCCGCATCCAACACACCTACGACCACCGCCGCCGGCAACGGCCCTCGGCAAGCTCACCCCGTTCGATACGAGCTCGCCTTCACCAGTCAGGCCCGCTACACCGGCATGACCAGTCCCGTCCGCCATCAACCGGCGCCGCAGCAGCACCTAGGCGGCACTTGGATGTCATGCAATATTGTCATCCAGGACCCAGACGGCCTATCGGCGGGAGTCGGACCTCATGGATCGGATGAAGGACAAGGTCGTCATCGTCACGGGCGGGGCCCGAGGTCTGGGCGGTGCGGCATGTGTCTCCCTGGCAGCGGAAGGGGCAGCCGTCATCGTCGCCGATATCCTGGAAGACGCCGGGCAGCAGACGGTTGCGGAGATCGAGAGCTCGGGCGGCAGGGCGCGCTTCGCACGTCTCGACGTCCGGGACGCCGACGCCTGGTCTTCGGTGGTCGCTGAGACGGTCGATGTCTACGGTGGAGTCGACGTGCTCGTCAATAACGCGGGAATCACCCTGCCCCGAACGATCGAGGACGTGACGCTCGACGAGTTCAAGCGCGTCATGGACGTGAATCTCTATGGTGCGTTCCTCGGGATGAAGGCCGTGCTCCCGGAATTGATCTCGCGCGGCGGAGGGGTCATCGTCAACGTCTCGTCCAATTCGACGGAGATGATCCTGCCGACGACGTCGATCTACGGAGCGAGCAAGGCCGCCTTGGCGAACCTGACCAAGACGACGGCCATCCATGTCGCGCTCAAGGGCTATGGGATACGCGCCAATTCCATCCACCCTGGGCCCTATCTGACCGACATGCTCGCGGATCCGGACGTAGCCGACCAACCGCACATGCGAAGCATGCGAGACGCGGTGCCCCTCGGCCGGTTCGGGGATCCTGCGGAGTTCGCGCACCTGGTCGTTTTCCTGGCCTCCGACGAGAGCAGCTACATCACGGCATCCGAGTTCTTCACGGATGGCGGACTCACCAGGGTCTCCGTCCCGGGACGCCGGGGATAGGGAGCAACGCCGTCGCTGGTCCGGCGCGCTTTCCGGGTCGGACTCCGGCAACCGGTGCTCTCAGCCATCGGCGTACCCCGTCCTCCTCGGCTGGGCCTTCCTCGCAGCGACGACTGCGACGACCACAGGTGTCAGCGCATGCGGGTTCTTGATCCCCGCGGCGATTCACTGACGTTGACCGGTACGGGCAGCCAGTTCCCCGACGCGGCGGATCCTCAGGAGCGCTACGACCGGCACGTGATCGAAGGGGCAGCAACCCGAACCGGTTCTTCCTGGGGGCGCTGCCACCCGTCCTCACCCGCAACGAGACGCCGCGGGTCGGGGAGTGGTCACGCCTCGGGACGGACCGGCTGGACGCCGGGGAGTCAGCCGGCGAAGGCCCCGACGGACGCGGAGTCCACTGAGCCCAACCTCTCGTCCTCCGTGCTGGGCCCCGCCGATCCCGGCACTGCAACCACCGGGGTCGGCTTGGAGCAGGAGTCCAAGATCCGCAGGGACGCCGGCTGGGTCGGCGACGCAGCTCCGCTTGGACCTCGACGCCGCGCGGCTGCGCAGAGTCGCGGCTGGACGGGAGGACGAGCGACAGCGGTACCCCGATCACTCGGCCTGGCTGTTCCGCTGCTCCGTCGGCGCGGGAGTCTGCGCCGGTCCCTGGGCCCCTCGGACCATCGCAACCATCTCGGCGAAGCCCTCGGCCTCTCGAGCGGCTGCGTCGGCCCTGCACGCCCTGGTCACGACGAGCTCTCCCCCAGCATCAGGCACTTCGCGATGGCCGGACGCACTCGTGGTGGTCGCTGACCCCGGACAACACCTCGTCGAGTGCCACGTTGTAGGGCTCCGCCGCGAACGCGTCCTCGACGGCGACGTCGGTGACCACCTCGATCAGATCAGGCGTCCGTCCAACGGCTCACGACCCGGGGTCGATGATCTCCCGGGGCGGATGGGTGGGAACAGAGAACCCGAAGCAGGCGGGCCCCTCAGCCGAAGACGGTAGAGCAGCCAGAGGAGCCCGAACCTCCTAGATCGACGTGATGACTCGGTATCTATCAGCCATGATCCGGCGGGCCAGGTCGCTGTTGACAGCTGGGCCCTCGGCACCGTGCGGAGCCCCTGGGTGCAGGTGGAACTCGGTGCTGACGCCGTGGGACAGCAGCCGCTGGGCGTAAGCCAGGCATTCGTCGCGGAAGATGTCGAGCTCCCCCACCTCGATGTAGGCCGGCGGCAGGTTGGTGAAGTCCTGCAGGCGGGCTGGCGCAGCGTAGGGCGAGACGTCGGGACCACCGACTGCGTCACCGAGGAGCGCTCCCCAGCCCGTGGCGTTGTCGTCATAGGTCCATGCAAGGAAAGGCAGGATCTCGGGATCGGGCTCGGTGGTGCGGTCATCCAGCATCGGGTAGACGAGCACCTGCTTCCGCACTGCGGGTCCGTGCTGATCACGTGCGTAGATCGCCAGACTGGCGACCACACCCCCGCCACCGCTGTCCCCCATGATCGCAATGCGGTCGGGGTCGACGCCGAGTTCACTGGCGTGGTCGGCGAGCCACTGCAGGCCGGCGTAGCAATCGGTGACCGGCACCGGGGCCATGTGCTCAGGGGCGTACCGGTATTCCACCGAGAGGAACGGGACACCCGTCTCGGACACGTAGCGGGACACGAAGGCGTCATAATCAGCAACGGTGCACATGATCATTCCCCCGCCGTGGGCGTAGAGGACGGCAGAACCCGGTGAGACCCCGTCCTTCGTGTACCAGCGCAGCAGGATGCGCGCGCCATCATCGGCCGTCGTCTCGTAGTCGGTGGTCGAGACGTCGTCCGGGGTCGGAATGAGGCCGGACACCAAGCCCATCAACGCATCGACACCCTGGCGTCGACCTTCCACGTCCCCCCGCGGTGGGGGGGTCATTTCTCCTGCACCTGCGAACAGAGTCGCCATCGCGGCCCCGACCTCGGGGTCAATGGAGAAAGGCATGAGTGCTCCAGACGTCATCGTCGTGATCACGTCGGGCGATGTGATCCAGGTGACACTACGAACCTGGGCTCTACAAAACAAGTGTTCGGCAGCGTGGCGACCGTCGTCGACACCTGATCGCAGACCGAGACCCGCGCGCACGTGACCGCACCGATGCTCGGGTGACGGCAGCCCAGCTCGGCTGGGCCCAGAGCGCGATCCTCGGCATCTCGGCCGCCGTCGTCGAAGGGGCAAGCGGATCGCGCCCGGCGACACGGGTCACCTATTGCTCACCGAGCCGTGGCCGGCGATGCCGCGCACCAACTGGGGCACCGACGAGCGCTACGAGGACACCTACTGGAGCCGCTACGGCCAGGGCGTCTACTTCGCCGGCGACGGCGCCGGACTCAACGAGGACGGCCACCTCTGATCCCTGGGCCGAGTGGACGACGTGATGACCGTGTCCGGCCACCGGATCTCCACCACCACCGGGGTGGAGGCGGCGCTGGTCAGCCATCCGACCGTCGCCGAGGCCGTCCTGGTGGGGGCCACCGACCTCACCACCGGACAGGGCATCGTCGCCGTCGTCCTTCTAGGGGTGCTCGGGGACCACCTCGATCCCTGGACGAGCATCTGGGCTGACGCTGAGCAACCAGACCGGCAGCAGGCCAGTGACGTGATCAGCAAGAGCGCGCGCGCTGCACGCCTTCGGGTCGTCCAACCACTGGACGACACACGCGAGCAGGCCCCCCACGATGAACGTCGCAACTCGGGAACTGTCCGCGACGAGTGGACGATGGGGAGCCTTGTCGACGGCTCGAGTGAACTGCTCCACCAGGGCTTGTCGCAACTGCCCGATCGGATCCTCAGCGGCGGGCTGGGCGCTGACGAACAGAGGCCTGTGGGATGCGATGTACTCGAACAGCACCTCGTACGGAAGAGCGGACGCCGACGTACCGGTATCTGGGTCCCGACCCGTGCCACCGCGGTGCTCATCCACGCCGAATTCGTCCAGTACTCGCGCGACGGCCGCCGTTCGCAAAGCCTCTATCGAGCTGAAGTGCGCATAGAACGCCGATCGGCTGACCCGAGCCCCCCGAATGATAGAAGTGACTGTCACAGGTGCAGCACCTGCAAGCTGCCGCTCGAACTCGGCCAACAACGCGATCCGTGTCCGCTGTGCGCGTGGATCCTCCAAGTCACCTGACCGCATCAACGCGGCCGGCGGCACTCGCGCCAGAGCCATGGCAGCAGTCTAGGTAACAATTAGCGCATCTCCCCACACTCCTTCGTGGCGAACGGCCGCCGCATGGCCGTCGAGGGCCGTGCCCCGTGCCGGGTTCGATTCTTGCTGGTTGCTGGCAGCTGACTGATCGGCGCACAGCGGCCCCGGTGAATGCGAGAAGCGGTGAGCGCGACGAGCTGAGCGGGACCAGAGCACCGTCCGCCTTGCTGGGACATGGCGCTCGACGCCACAGCGGGATCGACCGAGGGCCGCCGAGTCCCGGCGAACCATGCGCCGGGCCGCTGCGCTGACTGCAGAGGGACGAGGCAGCGCTCGTCCTTGCGTGTCCGACCGCTCCTCCCTCCTGGTTGACGCCACACTCGTGGTCCTGCTCAGCGATCACCTGCGGGCGGCACGGGTCGCGCTTTGATCGGTCCAGCCGGCGGTGACAGGCGTCGTCGGGTCTCCTCGATGCGCTTCGATGCGCTTCGATGCGCTTCGATGCGCTTCGATGCGCCTCGCTCGCACCGCACGTGCGGGAGCTGCTCGCCGAGTTCGGCATGCAGGGCTGGCCGAAGACCTCCGGCGGCCGTGGCGTGCACATCTACGTGCCCATCCAGCCCCGGTGGACCTTCACCGACGTCCGCCGGGCGGTGATCGCCTTCGGCCGCGAGCTGGAACGGCGCCTCCCCGATCGCGTGACGATGTCGTGGTGGAAGGAGGAGCGCGGCCAGAAGATCTTCATCGACTACAACCAGATGGCCCGGGACCGCACGATCGCCTCGGCGTACTCCATCCGGCCCAAGCCGCACGCCCCCGTCTCGGACCGCTGGACTGGGACGAGCTGCCCGACGTGCACCCGCACGACTTCACCGTGCTGACCATGCCGGAGCGGTTCGCCGCGGTCGGTGACAAGCACGCGGGCCTGGCCGACCACGCTTTCGGCATCGAGCCGCTGCTGGAGCTCGCCGAGCGCCAGGCCGTCGACGCCGGGCTCGGGGACATGCCCTATCCCCCGGACTACCCGATGATGCCGGGCGAACCGATGCGGGTCCAGCCGAGCCGCGCGAGGAAGCCGGCCGGCGACGACGCCTGAGTCCTCGCCTCGGCGCGACCGAGCGACGGGTCACTCACGACGGGCGGCCCAGCGGACGCCGTTGGACCACAGCTTCCGGATGTTGGCATTCCCGTACGCCGTCACCCCGTCACCGGGCTGGAGGTAGACGATTCGGCTCGCCCCGTGCTCCCGGGTCCAACCGACCACGTCGGAACCGCCGGGATGGCTCCATCCTTCTCGGTCGAATATGTGGCCGCCCATGGCCCGGAGGGTGGAGTAGAAGTTCTCCGCTCGGAAGTCGAAATCGCTCCTGAGCAGCGGTGTCACCGAGTCCTCGAGGACCACGCACAGATAGAGCTCGTCCCGCAGCTCGAACGTGCCCTCCACGCCGTGGGTCACGGGGTGGTCCCCCGCCGTCACGGTGATCCGGTGGGAGGTGTCGGGCAGGTAGCCCGAGTCGGGCCAGTCGGTCCCACGGAGTCTGCCCGGCCAGAAGTGGTAGCGGCCGCCGACGAGTTCCGCGTACCCCTCCCACGCCGGCCAGGACGCCAGCGCATGGTGCAGGAAGACCAGGCCTGTTCCACGCCGCGTCATCTCCTCGAATCCCTCGCGCACCCCGTGGGGCAGACGCGCCGGCTTGGCGGGCCCCCGGGGATCGACGCCGGGCATGTCGTAGAAGACGACCGCGTCGAACTCCGCTGCCCGGCCGTCCGCGAGGGCATCGGTCGCGGCGGGATGCTCGAGATGCGTGACGTGGAACGTGGGATCGGACTGCCAGGCGGCGAGGAACGGTTCGCGGTCGAAAGCGTGTCCTCCGGTCAGGAGCAGGACCTCGAGCCGGTCATCGGCTCCTGCGGTGCACATGGCTGATCCCCATTCGAGCGACGGGCTCGCGGTGACGTGGGTCCGAGCGGACCGGGCTCCTCACCTTGCGCGGCGCGCAATGCAGGGATTATGCATGCCAAACGGCATCCCGGTAGGAGGGCACATGGAGACCAGCAGGCCACGGTCGGTTCCCGCGCTGCGTCTCGTGCTGTCGGTCGACTTCGAGACGACCCGTGCGATCTCCCCGGCTCATCCGGAGGGGGACCGCATCGTGCTGGCAGTCACCGGTGGCACGTTCCACGGCGACGGGCCGCACGGTCGATTCGACGGGACCGTGACGCATGGCTCCGATTGGGTGACCCGGCGCCCCGATGGATCCCTGTCGCTCGATGTGCGGGCGCAACTGCTGGCCTCGGACGGGACCGTCGTCCTGATGACGTACACGGGGATCAGCGCGGACGGCGTGGTGCACACCGCTCCGACGTTCAGTGCGCCGACCTCCTCCGCGTGGAACTGGCTCAACAAGCTGGTCTGCCTCGCCCGGGGAACGGTCCGCGACGGCGGTGTCTCGTACGAGGTCTACACGCTCGCCTGAGGGGAGGAACGTCCGGTCGGCCGGTCAGGCGATCGGGTCGGTGGCCAGCCGCGGACCCCACTCCTCGAGCTCGGCCAGCTGGTGCTCGAGCCGGCCGCGGACGGCGCCGGTGGCGCCCGGGTCGATGGGCACGCGCAACGGCGGGTCCTCGGCGTCGACCAGGGTGATGAGCGCACCGCCGAGCCGCCGCGGGTCCCCCGGCTGGGCACCGTTGAGCCCGGTCAGCGCACCGAGCAGACCTCCGACGGATCCCGCATACGCCTCGCTGGGGGCCACCGAGTGCATCGACGACCCCAGGGTGTCGGTCCGGAACAGCCCCGGCTGGACGATGGTCACCCGGATGCCGAGCCCGGCGACCTCCTTGAAGAGGGACTCGGAGAACCCCTCCACCGCGTGCTTCGTCGCCGCGTAGTAGCCCATGCCCGGTGCCGCCGAGGCCCCGGCGACCGAGGACACCATGACGATCCGGCCGGAGGCCTGCCGCCGCATCACCGGGAGGACGCAGCGGGTCACGGTGAGCGTGCCGAAGACGTTGGTCTCGAACTGCGCACGGATCTGATCGTCGGTGGCGTCCTCGATCCCCGCGACGAGCGTGTAGCCGGCGTTGTTCACGAGCACGTCGATCCGGCCGAACGCCTCCACCGCGGCGTCCACCGCCGCCGACACCGCGCGAGCGTCGGTCACGTCCGCGGTGACCAGGCGCACGCGGTCGCCGTACCTCCCCGCGAGGTCCGCGCCGTCCCCATCGCGGCGAACCGTGCCCACGACGGTCCGCTCGGCGTCGAGAACGGCCTCGGCGATCCCGCGCCCGAGCCCGCGTCCCACGCCGGTGATGAACCAGATCTGAGTTTCCTCCGCCACGTCGGCCACGTCCTCCTGAGTCGTGAGTTTCTGTCCCCGTGTGCCCGTCGATGGAGCCTTCCGGCTGCGGGCTGTCAGTGCTCGGGGGGCTGGTAGCTGGTCTCCTGCCACCGGGCGAAGGAGCTTCGCGCGTCAGGGCCGAGGAGCTCGATCCACGTCCCTCCGGGGGTCTGGACGAACACAATCCGTGGCGGACTGCCCGGGAACACCACCCGTGCGGTGCAGTTCTGCGCCTCGAAGCGGAGGACCGCCGCCGCGACGTCCGGAACGAAGAAGCCGAGGTGGCGCAGCTCGAGACCGCTCCGGCCCCAGACCCCGCCCGACCTGTCCTGGATGAGCTCGAGGTAGGGCGGCCCTCCGCGGGAGTAGACCGCGAAGAACTCGGTGTCCCGCAGTTCGCCGTCCACGGTCAGGGTGATGGCGAGATCCTTGACCTCGGTGAACTCCAGCCCGGCCGCCGTCCGGTAGAGCTCGACCGCCGCATGGATGTCGTCCACCACCACGGCCGAGTGGTAGAGCTCGAGGTCCCCGACCACTCCGTCGTCCCGCATGGGTGTCCCCCTCTCACCGTGTCCCGCGCAGCTCCGCCCAGCCGCGGTGCGAGTGCCGGAGGCGAAAAGCACGATGGCACACACGAGTCGAGGTCCGCGGCGTGAGCGCACGACCGTCGACCCGCGTCGGGAGCAAGGGGTATGCCGAAGGCCCGGGCAGCCCGATGACGGCGACCACCGCCGGACGTCGCACCTCCGGTTGCACCCACGCCGCGTCCCTGGAGCCGGCCAGGAGCGCCGCACTCCTCAGGCGGAGCACGCCGGAATCGCCGGTAGGAAGGCCCTCGGGCGCCGACTGACGAACAGTCGACGCCCGAGGCCAGCTCCATGAGCCGGAGTCCCGCAATCATTCACTGCCACGCGGGCCGGCGATCAGCCCGGCAACGGGAACTAGGAGACCAGCCAGAGCTCCTTGTACTGCTCCTGGAAGTTCGCAGGATCCCAAGAGGTCGCACCCTCCGGCACGGTGTCGGTCGTCCAGAGCCGCTGGTTCATGAAACCGTGGCCCTCCTGATCCACGTCCATGCCCACGCTGTGCCGGGCAATCTGATCGACCATCAGCCACATTCGGTTCTCATCGGGAAGAACCACCCCCGCTTGATAGTCACCGTTCGCGATCTGCTCCACGACCGAGGGCAGGGTGGGGTTGCTGATGAAGATCTGGACATCGTTCAGGCCGGCGGCCTTGAGGGCTTGCGGAAGTCCGCTGACCAGTGCGTCGAAGCTCGTGATCACGAACTTGATGTCAGGGTTCTGCCGGATGGCAGCCACCGTGCCGGAGGCCACGTCCCCGCCGAGGTCGGCGGCGGAGATGCTCCTGTGTTCCAGGGAGCATCCGTCGCAGTGCTCGGCGATGTACTCGTCGCCCTGCGCATCCAGGGGGGCGAGGACGGGGAAGTCTGGGGCGTTCACCAGGATGGCACTGCCGGTGCCCTCGCTGTCGACGATCATCTTATCCAGGAGCCCGTGAAGCCCATCCGTCGAGGCCGAGTTCATGGTGTGCCCGTAGATGCCGTTCGCCTCACCCTCCGGCTCTCCGATACCACCCTGGATGAAGACCGGAATCCCTGCCTCCTTGGCTGCCTCCAGACCGGGGCCCATCACCGTGACGTTGCCGGACGTGGCGACAATGTAGTCGGCGCCTTCACTGACGGCGCGGAGGATCGCGTTGCTCGACGACTGGGGGTCAGTCGCGTCGATCGGGATGACTGTGGTGTTCCACCCAAGAGCCCCTGTGGCCTCCGCGATGTCATCATCGAACGCGGCCGAGGCCGGCAGGTTGTACCGGACGAGGTACACCTCCTTCCCCGGGTCAGGCTTACGTGTCAGCGGGGTGTCCACCTCGATCGTTTCGATGTCTTCGAGGTACGGGGCGAGGCGCTCCTCTGCTGCCGCGACTGCGTCGTCGTCAGCCGCGCCGCCCGACCCGCCATCGCTGTCCGACGAGCTGTCGCCGCACCCTGCCAGAAGGACCAGTGCGAGCGCGCTCGACGCAGCCACGACTCCTCGGACTTTCCGGCTACGTCGCAGTTTACGAGTTGGAAGGATGTACACGGCCTTACCTCCAGAACGAGATGGGACGAACGAAGTGCGCTGAACTGTTGAACGTCGAGGTGACGCTCCGACCCGCCGTGAGCGGCGCCCGGTTTGCAGCGTCGAGCAGTTGTGGCCGCCGGGCCTACTGGCGGGACGCCGCCGAATCCCGGCCGGGTGACACGTCGGTGTCCACCGGCGCACTTGCACCGGGTTCCTCGCTGTCGGAGGGATCGCCGCCCTCGTTTCGGCGGATGTTCTGCCGCCTACTGAAGAGAACTGCAGCGACCAGGGCGAGTCCGTTGAACAGGGGCGTGATCCAGAAGCCGCCTGTTGCGGACGCCAGCTGCAGCCCCTGTACCCCCAGGGCGAGGGTGAAGATCGCGAGGATCGTGCCCCAGACGTTCGGCCGGAAATTAAATTGCGTGGCCCCCAGGAACACCGCGGCGTAGGCAGGAAAAAGCAGGGGAGCGCCGATCGAATTGGAGAATGTGCCCACCTGTGAAACGTAGACCACCCCGGCCAACCCGGACAGCGCGCCGGATGCGACGAAGGAGCCGATGACCAGGGTCTCGGTCCGCACTCCCGACAGTCGTGCTGCCTCTCGATTGAATCCCGCGGCGTACAGATGTCTGCCCAGCTTGGTGTACTGCAGGACGTACCAGACCGCGAGCGCCAGGACGAGGGTGACAAACAGGCCGTTGGGGACACCGAGGGTGCGCCCCTGCCCGAGGTCCATGAATCCGTCGGGCAGTTGAGCAAGCACCTGCTGGTTGTCCGACAGATAGAGGGCCAAGGCCACCAGAACCTGGCTCGTCGCCAACGTGGCGATGAACGAGTTGATGCCCAGCTTGCCCACGAGGATCCCGTTGCAGAGCCCCACGACGGAGGACAGGAACACCGCGATGAGACACATGGTGACCACACCCATGCCGGGATGATCTCTACTCAGCATGGTGATTACGATCACCGTCAGCGCCATGTTCGCACCGATTGTGATGTCGAATTCACCGGCCACGAAGGGCAGCAGGGCAGCCATCGCAAGAATTCCGACGACCGCCTGGCTCGAGGCCACGCTCTGCATCGTGATCGGCGAGAGAAAGAGATCCGGAATGGTGACGCTGAAAACTACGAAGATGAGTACCAAAAGGTACACGACACTGATCCGCCGTGGACTCAGCATCCTCAGGAAACCTGGGAAGTCACGCATGTGAAGGCTCTTCCTCCGAGCTCGGGCGGTTGGTCATGGCGGTCGCTGCGGGGACTGTTGTCCGCAGTAACTCTTCCTCGATGTGCTCCGGCGTCACCGAGCTACCGGACAGTTCGGCCGCGACAACTCCCCGGCGAAGGACCAGCACGCGAGTCGACACCTGGATCAATTCCTCGACGTCGGAAGAACAGACCAGAACGGCCGCGCCGGTCTGCGCCACCTCCTCGATGAGGTCATGGATCGCGGCCTTCGCCCCGACATCGACACCCTGTGTCGGTTCATCCAATACCAGAACGGCGGGACTGGTCCGCAGCAGCCGACCCAGGACAACCTTTTGCTGATTGCCACCGGAGAACTGGAGGATCGGCCGTTCCTCGTCACGGGGACGAACGTCCAGGGTTTCCATCCACGTCCGCGATTCCTTGCGCTCCAGGCGCCGGCTCAATCGGCCGCGCCGGCTCACGGAACCCAGATCCGCGATCGTCAGGTTCTCCCGGAGGGTCGCTCCACCCAGCAGTGCATCCCGCCGCCGTTCAGCGGGGGCATATGCCAGACGCCGAGCCAAGGCCGCACGGGGATTCCCCGGCTTGAGCGGAACGCCGTCGATCGCCACGTCGCCGGAGACCAAAGTCTGGCCCGCCACCGCGCCGGCCAGGTGCTCCCGGCCCGACCCCGTCAGCCCCGTGATCCCGACGACCTCACCCGGCTGCACCTGCAGAGACACTCCCTGCAGATTTGCGCCCCGCAAGTCACGCAGCGTCAGCCGGGGGATCGTGCTGGCACGAGACTCCTCCCCCGCCGATTCAGTCGCGGCAGAAGCTCGCGGACTCAACGGCCGCCCCAGCATCAACTCGACGAGCTGATCGTGCGACAGATCTCTCGACGATGCGGTGGCCACCCGCCGGCCGTCGCGCAGCACCGTGACCGTGTCGGCCAATCCCATCACTTCATCCAGGTGATGACTGATGAACAGCACCGACCCGCCACCACGGGCCAGCCGACGCAACGCGCCGAACAGCAGCTCCGCGTCCGGCCCAGGGAGGGACGCTGTGGGCTCGTCCAACACGAGGAGCGCCGGCGGCACGTCCCCCGTGAGGGCACGGACGATCGCCACGACCGTGCGCTGAGCAGAGGAGAGCGAAGACACCGGAGCCGCGGGATCGATCTCGTACCCGAAGTCTGCCAGCGCACGCGCGGCCCGGGACCGCTCGTCACCCTTCGCGAGCGGCCTCATCCACCCGGCACGCGTGGACATGAAGAAGTTCTCCGCCACCGTGAGGTTCTCGACCAAGCCGAGGTCCTGATGCACGAACCTCAAGCCGCCGTCGCGAGCAGCGGTCATCGAGCCGAGATGAAAAGGCTCGTCCCTGACTTCCGCCTCGTAGCCCTGGTCCGGGGTGTGAAAACCACCGAGCAACTTCACCAGGGTCGACTTCCCGGACCCGTTCTGCCCCACCAACGCGTGGATCTCGCCGATGCGGACGGTCAGGTCCACCGAATCCAACGCCAGCTGTGCGCCGAAGGTCTTGCTGACGGACCGCAGCATCACGGCCGTCCCCGCCGGGGTCGTGGGCTCCTCGTCGCTCATGAGCCCGCATCCCCAGGCATACCGGTACAGCACGCCATCAACACAGCCTCCGTATCGGATCGACCCGACCCCCGCTCGGGGTGAGGGACGTCATAGTTTCCTGTATGCCAGATGCTGTCAATCGATTGCATGCCATTTCGTGACCTTGGACCTCGTGCCCGGGATCCGGCCGCCGCGGCCGGGACGGCGGGTCCTTCGTCGCCTGCACCGGGCGTCCCCAGGAGCAGAATGCAGTCTCGACTTTGGGCCTCACGCCCGTCGACTGGCGCGTGAGAGCCCCACCGCATGGCCGTTGACCAGCCTCGATGGGCGCACGTGGGCGAGAACGCTGTGCGCCCGCGTCTCGGTCAGCCGCTGCGCCCACGACGAGGCAGGTACGGCGAGCCCGGTGCGGGCGATGCGCCATCACCCCTCGTCTCGGGGGCGCGTGCTCTCGACGAGGCCGAACGGGCCCTAGCCCGTGGGCGCCCCCGCTCAGGGCGATCTGCGTCGCCCGTCATCCCCATGCCCCGGGTCAGTGCGTCCGCTGGGCCCGGTGATGTGTCGGTCCAGCGGTAGGAGTGCGGATGTCCCGCTGTCGATCTGATGGAGGCTCTCAATCCACGTGAGGAGGAAGGTCACGGCAACACCGGGGAAGCACCTCGACGAGCTAGGTGAGCGGGCGACGCGGATGGCGGTCGAGCCCGGGCAGGACCCTGCGACCGATGCGGCGCGCTTGCCCGGGTAGCCGGTCGGCGGGGCAGCAATCCTGAGACCGTGCGGGACCGGGTGCCCCAGGCCCGAGATCGACGGCGGGGTGCGGCCCGGCACGGCGTCGAGGAGGCACGGCGGATTGCCGAGATGGAGAGTGAGATCCGCGAGCTGCGCCGGGGCAACGAGCTCCTCAAGACGGCGTCGGGGTCTTTCGCCCAGGCGGAGCTCGATGGCCGACACCGACAACGTCAGGATCTCCGGCGCCGCGGGGTACGCGCCGAGCTGCCCCGGCAGGGCCATGCGGTGGCCCGATGCACCGTCGAGCGGCTGATGCGCACTGCCGGACTGCGCGGCATCACGCGGGCAGAGGGCCTGCGCACCACCGTGCCCGGCACCGGCCCAGACACCCGGGACATCGACGACCTCAAGATCGCCGTCGCTGTCGCCGTCGCCGTCGCCGTGTACATCGACGGGTTCGAGCGCCGACGCCTGAAGGGGGAGATCGGCCTCGTCCCCCCGGCCGAGCACGAGGACACCTTCCATCGGCACAACACCTCGGCGGCTACCGTCCTCGCGTCAGTTCCGCGCGTCCACTGAACCCGGGGCGGGACGGCCAGCTGGCACAACGAACACATCGCGGCCGCGGTCACACGCTCCTTGATCGCCGATGACAGCGGACGATCCATACCTTTCACCTATATAGCTGTGGAGCGGCGCTCGGGCCTGGGCTGGCGTTGACCCGAGGAGCGACGTCCTCACCTTCTCGTTCGCACGTACCCCGACCCTCGCGAGAAGACGAGCTCACGCCGGCCAGATCGGCACCTGGGTGAAGACATCTGGCCACCACCAGAAACGGGTGACCAGCGACGCCGCCTGGCCGCGCGCCTAGGACACCGCGACCGCCCTGCGGATCGCCGTACAAGAACGAATGCGCTCGCCGACCACCGCACCCGCGGCGCCCAGGTGAGTCTCGAGCCCGAGTCGACTCCCTGCTTGCTGCTCCGTGAGAACGCCCGTGCGTCGGTCGAGCGGTTAGGTCGTGTCGACGTGTACGTAGAGCCGGCTGAGTTGAGGGGACGCAAAATCTCGATCGCCGTCGACTCGCGGCAGAGTTTGCGCCGACGACCGTTACCGCGTAGGCGGTAACCCTCCTTCTTCCACACCAGCACGTCATCCCTCGCCCAGACGCCGGTCGCCTCGGGGTCGCCGACGATGCCGATCTCGGGCTGGTGCCCATGCTGGGTACCGGTCAGGGGCCGACGAAGCGTTGGACGCGCTCGATCGAGACGTCGAGGTCAGCCCCGTCGGTGATCCGGGCACGGAGCTTCGCCGGCCGGAGTGTGAACACGTAGCCGGGAATAGCGTTCTGGATCGATCCGATTTCGGGGTCCGAGTGAAGACTTCCCGTCACGCATTCAGCGCTCTCGTGTCGAGCGAGCGAATGTTCCGGGCCTCGAACTGCTTGATCGATCTCGTCGGTGCGGTCGCTCAGCGCGGCGTCGTCGAACTCAGTGCTCGCGACGTCGCAGTCACGGCATATCGACTCCCGCGAAGAGGCGATACGAGGCATCCTCGCGGTCTCGTCGCGCCTCGATAACGGGGACGCCCTCCACCAGCCCAGCGGCTGGCCGGCCAACGATGATCGCCATGACCGACGCCGACATGGAGGAAGTGTTCAATGAAGCCGCCGGAGTCCTCAGCTCTGTGAGGCAGTCGTTGATGTAATTCCGTTCAACGATCCTCAGGCGACCACCGTGGTCTTCTGCCCAGCGATCGATGTAACGGCCGTAACCGACTCGGTCCACGAAGACCTCTCCCTCGCGGCGCCGGAGATGCGAGGTGACATAAGTCTCGCTGACGAGGTGGCCAGAAGGGTTGCGATCGATGAACACATTCGCGACGCGGTGGATGTTGAACTCGAGCTTCTCGTGGAAGGGCCACACCCAGTCCATGAAGCCCGGTGCGTCACCTGTGAAGACCCCGCTGTAGTTGAGGATCGCCTCCGGGCCGAAAGCCGATAGCGCGACCTCTCGATCGAAACGGTCGAGGCCTCGGCAGTATGCAGCGAGCGCCTGCTCGACCTGGCCTCGCTCCTCCGCGGTGACGACATGCGTCCCCATGGTCATGCCCCCAGCAGTCGGTAGGAGGCATCCGACTCGTCCCGAGCCCACTGGAGCCCCGCGCCGACCGACGACGAGCGTACGGCTGCGATGTCGTTCTGCTCGTGCGGATACACGCGGTTCGCGTCGCGCAAGTAATTGCGCTCGACGATGGCGAGCCGGCCGTCCCGTTCGACCCAGCGGTCGACGTAGCGGCCGTTGGTGATGGTGTCGGTGATCGAGCCGTCGTCTGGGTCGGCAACCCGCAGCAGGACCTGGACATAGGACTCGCTGACGAGGTCGCCCTTGGCGTTGCGCTCGATGAAGACGTTCGCCACGCGGTGCACGTGCACAACCATGCGAGCGTGGATGGGCCAGACCCAGTCCATGAACTCAGCGGCCGTCCCGTCGAAGACGCCGCTGTAGAGCAGCCGCGCCTCGTCCGCAAAGGGCGACAGGGCGAGCTCTCGATCGAATCTGTCGAGACCTCGGCAGTAGGCATAGACCCCCTGACTTATCTGGTTCCGCTCGTCGGCTGTCACTTCGTAGGTCATGTCAGCTCACTCCCATCGAATTGCCCGAAGCCATGCGAGCGGTTCGCTCGCCGATCATCGTCGCGCGTTGGGCCGGATCCATGGCGATGCGGTCGGCCACCAGTTGACGCACCTTGCCCTCGATCCACATGGGCCCGTTCCCGACCTGGTCGAGAGCCTCCCGCGCGATGTCGGCAGGTTCGGCCGCGCCGTCGACACTGCCGTACGCGTTGACCATCGTCGGGGTGTTCGTCTGACCGACGACGGGAGTGATCACATCTACCCCGCGTTGCGCGAGTTCGACCCACAGGCCTTCGCCGAGCGCGTGACTGAAGGCCTTGCTGGAGGCGTAGAGGGCGAACCCCGGGGAGCCGCCGAAGCCTGCGATCGAGCCCATGAGGACGAGTGCGCCCCGGCCGCGCGGCGCCATGAGTCCGGCGAAGTGGTGCACCAGGCGCGCCTTGGAGACGAGGTTCCGGTGCAGCCGCCCCTCGAGCATCTCCCAGTCGTGGTCGATGAAGTTGCCGTAGTTCGGCTCCGACCCGACGTTGTACACGAGGGTGCCGACGTCGAGCCCCTGGGTTGCCGAGATCACGGCCCGAGCCCCGTCGGCGCTGGAGAGGTCGACCGCGACAGTACGGACCTCGATGCCAGGATTACCGGAGCGGATCTCGCGGGCGGCCTGGTCGAGCGTCGACTCGGTGCGGGCAACCAGCACCGAGTTGATTCCACGGTGGGCGAGCTCGACGGCGAAGGCAGATCCGATCCCGTCCGAACCGCCGATCACGACGGCCCAGGGTCCGTATTTCTCCGCGAATGCAGTGGAATGAGGCATAAGGGCTCCTTCGTTGCGGTTAGTCTCGGCTGAGACCGACGCATGTTCGCGACGCGCTCTGCGTCGACGTGCCGGCAGAGTGCATCCCCCGTAAGTTCCTTCACCGGAGCGGTGACGAACGGTCGCGTCTACCTGACCGTGTGGGGTCCAGCCATGACTCGACCCGGTCCTGCGGCCCGACCAGGCGCTCCCCGGCCGCGGGAGAGTGTGGCATACATCTCACACTACCCACGTGCATGCCAAAGTGTCGATACCCCTCGCGTGGAACTGGCTCCAGCCTGAGTGGCCGAGTCCAGCGCTCCCGCCGGGTCGTCGAACACCCGCGGCACACGTCCTCGGATCACTGGGCCAGCAGGCTCCGAATGTCCTGCGGCTCCATCGCGACGACGCCATGGACGGCTCCTCCGTGCGCGAAAGCCACCGTTCCCCGACGCGATGCCACGTGCATGGGTCGGGACGACGACCAACCAGGTAGCCGCAGGCGATCACGGGATGCACCGACCTCGAAGCAGCTGGCCGGACGCATCGAGACATCTCGGGCGGCCATCCCCTCGACCACCCGACGCATGGAGAAGAGGTCTGGGAGATCGCGACCGGAGGCGACGGCGAGTGGAGGCAGCGGGGGCTGTCACGCAACACCACCGGACCTCGCCGACTGCTTCGTTCGCCGAACGGTCGCAGCGTTCGATCGGCCACCGGCATCGCGGATCGACGCGATCACAACACCGGGAGCCGACCCTTAGAGCGGCAACGGGTGACCGGCATACCCGAGCGCCGACCAGATTGCGGGAGCACCGCTGGCGCTACGGGCGCCGTCACGGTTCGAGACCGTGACGGCGCCCGCGTCAGCTGGGAGCCGAATCAACCCGCCACGATGATGTCGTGCAGCGAGTCCTCCCCCACCATCACGAGCTCGGTGTCGATGCGATAGCCCGTCACGGGGCAGATGAACTCGCGGTGGATCCACTGATCAGCGATTTCGTGGTTCGGAACGTCGAACTCGGCAGCGATCGCCCGGACGGGCACATCTAGTACCACCGCTGCGTCCTTGTAGTTCGCCTCCACCGGGCCCAGGTCGGCCCCGTTGCACCACCAGCGGCCGTCGACGACGGCAAGCAGGTCACCGATGCGACGCGCACCCTCGGGAGGCTCCACCAGCTCGCCGGGAGTGGTGCCTCCCAGCCGCTCCTTCCGGAGGGAGAGGCGACGCTCACGGGTCGCGTCCTCGTCGACCGCACCGTCGTCGATCACCACGCCGTAGACCCGTGCAGCCGCCTCAACGCTGATCATGCGGGCCCGCAAGTCCGCGAGCACGTCGCCAGTCTCGCGCAGGAGCGGGTCTCCGTATCCGGCGGCGGCCGGCGAGACCCACTCGATGATGTCGCCGTTTGCGAGGGGGACAGGGCCGCCCTTGAACTCGAGGATCGTTTCTTCCCCGGTCACGTCGTCGATGCGGCGAGGCAGGTGACCCTGGTCGAACTGGTCGACGGCATCGGTCTGCGACTTGAAGCGACACGTCGCGAGCGAGCCCGGGTTGCCCCCGAAGAGTCCGGCGCCACGAGGGATGTTCTCGTTCTGATGGACCACCAGGGCGCCCCCTGCCACTCCCCTGACCATGACGGTCTTGCGGAAGCCGACACCCGCCCGGTGACGCCCGGCACCGTCCCCAGCCACGGGGAGCAGCTCGCGGCTGAGGACCACCATCGGCACCTGGTTCTCCACCTCCTCGCTGTTGGTGCCCATCGAGTCCGGGATCCACCACTGGCCGCCGACGTCCACACCGTCACGGGAGGGTCGACCCGCGAGTGAGCCCATGAGGCCGTCGCTGTCGCCCAGCAGGTAGGGCTGGCCGTTCTCGTCGACTCCGGCGACGAAGGTCGAGGCCAGGTTCGGCGCGGGCGCACCGAGGGTCAGGTCGCGGGTCTCCTGGTCACCCGAGGCGAGCATCATGCACACCGGGGTCGCGGCCACTTGGAGTACGTGCATCTGGGTGAACACCGCCGAGGCGCTGACGGCGGCGGGATAGTCGGCGCACGTCACCGTCCCCGGCGTGGGGCGGAACTCGATGCGCCGGTAGGCCCCGCCGAAGGCGCCCGCCATCTCGGGAATCATCTGGGAGGCGAACGAGGCGAGCACGCAGCCGCTCATCCCGGCGTAGGTCACGTTAATCGCGCCGACCTGGGGGTCGCTGCCCTCGTTGTCGACGATGATCCGGTCCCCGCGCTTGGTGACGTTGACCTGGTAGCGGTAGAACGCGTGGTCACCAGGGACCGAACCCTCCATCGACGCCCGGGAGGACCACCGGCCGTCGGGGATCCGAGAGAGCCGCTCGATGAACAACTCCTCGCCGGCGTCCACGACCCGGTTCATTATCCCCTTGACGACCTCGGGGCCGTAGCGCTCGATCAACGCGATGATCTTCTTCCGCGTGGTCTCGAGTGATCCGTAGGCCGCCCGGAGGTCCATCCGGGTCATGTCGGGGAGGCGACTCTGCCGCACGAAGAGGTCCTCGACGTCGGTTCGCACACGCCCCTTCTCGACGAGGGCGATCGGCGTCCAGATCGCCGACTCCTGCCAGCAGTCCTCCGCCGACACGCACAGGCTGCCCGGCACGGTGCCGCCGAGGTCCTGGAAGTGCATCGCGTTGGCGATCCAGCAGAACAGCTTGCCGTCGACGAATATCGGCGCCACGAGCGAGGTGTCGCACTGGTGTGCGCAACCGATGTAGGGGTCATTGCACAGCAACATGTCCCCATCGGCAAGCGTCTCGGCCTGGTGGTGCTCCATGATGTATTTCACGATCAGGGAGTGGAAGTTCGAGTAGTACTGCACACCCGAGCCGAGGTATACGCAGTCGCCGATCTCGGTCATGAGCGACGTCTGGAAGTCGCGGGCCATCTGCACGACCGGCGAGACCGAGAGGCGCTGCAGCAGATTGGCGTGCTCGAGGTTGATGTTCATCAACGCGTAGCGAACGACCTCTGCGGTGACGGGGTCGACGTCACTCGTGGCTGTGTCGTGGAGCGTGAGCGCCGGGTGGATGATCGGCGGGTCGGACGGGATGTAGCCCTGCTTCTGTCCATCCCACGCGATGGTGTCCAGCGGCGTCTCGACAGTGCTCGCGGTCATGCCGACAGGTCCTTTCGGGCGAAGAGTGCGCAGTTGCCTGCCGTGTCCGTCTCGAGGGACTGTCCCGGCGGCACGGAGATGGTGGTGTGCGGAAGTTGCACAACCGCCGGTCCGTGGATGACCACGCCGACCGGAGGTGGGGACAGGTACACCCCCGTGGTGATCCAACGCCCCTCGTCGGGCCAGAAGACCTGCCGGTCGTTGTCCGGGTCGTGGCTGGACTCGGTCGTCGGCTCGTGGGCCGTGGACTCGATCGCCTGGCCGTGACGCACTGCCGTGGCGATCACCCGGACGGAGAAGATCTCGACCGTGTGGAAGGCCGACAGCGCCGTAGAGCCGTACAGGCGCGAGTATTCAGCCGAGAACTTGCCCCCCAGTTCCGCCACCACCGTCTCGCTCACGTCGCCCGCCGGGAGGGGGATCGGCAGCTCCTGCAGATACTGGGTCGCGTAGCGGGTGAGTGCCGTGCGGTCCATCCGGATGTCTTCCGGCGCGAATCCAGCGTCGACCATGGTCTGCAGCGCTGTTCCCTCGAGCCTCTCGGTGACTGCCCGGACCGCCTGCACGTCGAACGGGGCGACGATCGAGCACTCCTCCTCGAAGATCTGCTTCGCCTCCGTGACGGCGATGCCGAACGCCGAGAGCGTCGACGCACCGTTGCCCAGTGGCACCAACACACCCTGAGCACCGAGCTCGTGGGCGAAGGCGAAGGCGTGCACGGGGCCGGCGCCGCCGAACGCGTAGATCATGAAGTCGCGCGGATCGAGCCCCTGCTCCAAGGTGCGCTGACGGATCAGCGTAGCGGCCGCGAAGCTGTTGACCTTGAGAATCCCTGCTGCCGTCTCCTCGAGACCGGCCCCCAGCGCGTCGGCCAGTCGACCGACCGCCGCCTCGGCGGCCGCCCGGTCGAGCTTCATCTTGCCGCCCAGGAACTGGTCGGGGTCGATGAGCCCCAGGACGACGTCGGCGTCGGTGACCGTCGGCAGCGTGCCGAGGCCGTAGCAGGCAGGGCCGGGGTTCGAGCCGGCTGACTCCGGCCCGACCCGCAGGCCGCGGCTGATGTGGTCGACCTGAGCGATGGAGCCACCGCCACAGGCGATCGAGCGCACATCGAGCTGGGGCAGCCGGTAGGTGTACTGCTCGATCACCTGTTCGCTGGCCAGCAGCGGAGCGCCATCGATGAGGAGGCCCACCTCGAACGACGTCCCGCCCATGTCCGTCGCGATGACATTGCGATGGCCCAGCCGGGCCGCAAGTGCGGCTGTCCCGGCAAGCCCCCCGACCGGGCCGGAGCCGATCGTCTTCACCGGCGTCTCGGCGGCGCTCGCCACCGGGACCACACCCCCGTTGGACTGCATGATGAACGCGGGCACGGTCAATCCCCGCTCGGCGAGGTCCGCTTCCAGCTGCCGCAGGTAGCGGCTGGAGCGGGGTCCCACGTAGGAGTTGATGACCGTGGCCACGGTCCGCTCGTACTCCCCGATTCGGGGAGCGATGTCCGACGACAGGCTGACGTACATGTCCGGGCGGATCTCGTGGACGAGCTCGCGGATCCGTCGCTCGTGCGCGGGGTTCCGGAACGACCACATCAGCGCAACCGCGATTGCTTCGACGTCCTGATCCAGCAGTGCGCGAAGCGCGGACCTGGCTTGCTCCTCATCCAGCGGAACGAGCACCGAGCCGTCGTTGACCACTCGCTCCACGACTTCGGCGACGTGCTCGCGCGGCACCAGCGGCGCCGGCTTGTCGGTGTCCCGCACATTCAGGAGCTGGTCCGCGGGGACGCCCGCCGTCCGCCCACGGCCGCGCATCATCAACAGCGCGTCCCCGTGCCCCTGGGTGGCAATGAGTCCCACCTTCGCCCCGAGCCGCTCCACCACGAGGTTCGTGCCGATCGTGGTCCCGTGCCCGAACTGCTCGGTCTGCTGTAGGAGCGCTTCGAGGGAAAGCCCTTCTGCCTCGGCCAGCAGCTGCAGCCCGGCCAAGACCCCCTCGACAGGCGAGGTGGCGTGGGTGGACAACGCCTTGCTCTGGACGACGGTTCCAGCCGAGTCGACTGCCACGCAGTCTGTGAATGTTCCGCCGATGTCGACGCCGATCGCGTAAGTCACAGCGCATAACGTAGTGCATGCACATCTGCCGCACAATGCCCGAACGTAGCGCCCGTCACACCCAGCCGAGCTACTTCGACAGCCCGCGCCCCATGACCCCGTTCACCTCATCGGGGCCCAGGGATGACGGCTCGTCGGTGACGATCCGTCGGGCTTCCTCGTCCGCGCCCGAGGCGGCGCGAGCCCCTGCGGAGCGGTCACCTGGAGCTGACGGCCTGCTCACGGGCTACCGTGTCCGGACTCGATCGAGCGACGATCGTCGTGGCCAGGAACTCGCGGACTCGGTCGGCGGCCCGACGGACGCAGTCGCAGGGTGAGGGTGACCCCTGATGCCGCACGACGTGCACGGGGACGGACAAGAGCTGACGACAGCCCGGCGGGAGGCGTGCCCGACGAGGCGTACGCCACCGGCCGCTACGAGTCGCCCGCGGCCAGGGCGATGTCCAGGATCTCGCGAGTACGAGACGTCGCCAGCTGCGCGGCCTGGACCGCCGGCATGGCCGCGAGCTCGGGGGAGAACACCTCGGGCCCGACGCATTGCAAGCCACCCGACTGCGCGAGTTGGCGGATCACGCGGATGAGGTCGAAGGTTCCGTCACCGGGCAACTTTCGATGTCGGGTGTCCTCCCACAACGTGCCGACTGGCTGAGCCTCGGCGTCGTTCAACTGGACGGCGAAGATGCGATTGCCCGGAATGGACTCGAGGGTGTCGAAATCGGGGTCGCCGCGGAAGAAGTGCCAGGTGTCGAGGAGTAGCCCGCCGTTCTCCCGGCTGGCGGTGCTCACGATGTCCCACGCGGACCTGATGTCCGGCACGACCGTCATCGGGATGAACTCGAGGTGGACCAGTTGGCCTGACTCGGCAGCCCGGTCACACAGCCGTCCGAAGCCGCGAGTCAATTCGGCGAGCGAATCCGACGAGTTGGTCATCGCTACTGCGCTCATCGACGTGCAGCCGAGGTCTCGGCACATGCGCAGCGTCTCATCGAGACCGACATGCGCGTCCCCGAATGGCCACGCATCGTCGTACCGGTGCCAGTTGAGCACCGGATCCATGATCAATGTTAGCCCGCGATCCTGCGCCCAGGCACCGATGTCCCTCGCGTGCCACCCGTCCTGCTCGGCCTGACGGACGTCGGACGGACTCAGGCTGAAGCCCTCGAATCCGCAGGCCGCAGCAGCGGCGGCACGATCGACGAGGGACGACGTGCGGAAGCCGACGGTGCCGGACCACAGGAACCACTTCATCGAGTGACAGTCTCCTCGCCTGCTCGGTGCACCGGAGCAAGAAAAATGCCGGACGTCGTCCGGGCCGGGGACGATCTACACTTCGGTTTCTCGGACCACCGTTTTCGTCGTCCCCGAGGCGGTCGATCGCAGGATCGCCTCGTGGACCTCGGTGTTCCGGAGCCCGTCCTCGAACGTGCCGGCGGGTGGCCAGGCGCCGCCGTCCCCCTCCCCCCGAATGCTCGCCAGGAAACGGGCGTGCATGTGCTGGGCAGCCCGCGAGAAGCGAGTCGCCCGGGCCAGCGACTTCTGCAAGGTCGAAGAGCCGTGCACCTCCTGAGGCGCATCCAGCAACTCCCCCACCAGCAGATACGACGGGGGGTCGAGCACCCGTTCCCCAGCTGCTGTGATGAGGGTGACGACGTCGTCCGCCGTCGTACGGAGCGTGCCCTCCGTACCGGCGACCCGGGAGATGGCATCCGGCGGTCCGAATGTGCCGATCGAGCTCTGGATGCTCCCCACGGCGCCGCCGGCCGCCGCGAAGTGGACGGCAAACGTCTCCGCCGCGTCCCAGTCGTGCTCGGTGACCTGGAGCTCGGATGCCGTGACCCGCGTGATGTCGCCGACTGCGAGTCGGGCCTCGTCGATGAGGTGCTGGATCTCCGCGTTGAGCCATCCCCCGAACTCGTCCGTGCGGCCGAACCACTCGGGCACCGTGGCGTCTCGTCCGGCAAGCAGCCCGCCGAAGCGGACGTGGGACCACATCGTCGGCGTGCCGATCAGCCCGCGCCTGATGGCGTCGCTCACGACCGCCTGGTGCGGAAGGAACCGCATCTCAAAGCCCACCCGGTTGACCACGCCTGTCGAGCGGGCGGCCTCCCACATCGCTCGAGCGTCTGCGACCGTGGTGGCGAAGGGCTTCTCGCACAACACGTGCTTGCCCGCGGCGATGACGCGGAGCGTGATGTCCCTGTGTGCGGTCGGCGGGGTCGCCACGACCGCGGCCACCACCCCGGGCGCGCTGAGCGCCTCCTCCAACTCGGTGGTGGGAAGCGGGATCTCCAACGCGGCCGCACGGCGCGCCGTGCGTGTCGCATCCGTTCCGACGAGGGCCGCCACGTCGAAGCCGACCGCTCGCAGGGCTGGGACGTGCATGAGGCATCCCCAACCCGTGCCGACGACGACCACACCGGGCCGCTTGCCTGACCCGCTCACGAACGGTTGCCCGCCGCAGACATCGAGCCCTCGGCCACGAGATGGGGCAGCGCCTGCTCCTCGAACACGTCCACGCTCATCCAGGAACCTCCGGACCCAGGGCCGCCGATCAACGGGGCGAACCGCAGCTCCCCGTCCTGCCCGCGTTCCCAGAGCCTCCGCGAACACTCCCCGGGAGTGATCCAGGAAGCCGAATCCGCGCGTACGCCGTCCAGGGACTCCATCGGCCGCCAGGACGCCTCAGTCCGGCCCGTCCGGTCCCCCTGAGCGTACGAATCGGTCCCCTGCATCACGGGGGGCGCACGATCGTCAACGCGGCCTCCGGTCCTCGGCGAGGTGGACGATCTGGGCAAGTCATAGGTGCACGACGCTTCCCCGATTGATCACCTCGGCCTCGTGGATGTCGTGCAGCTCCGTCGAGGGGGACACAGGAAGGCCCCAACCCTGCCACCGAGCGCGCTGACGACGGAGCACTCTCTCCGACGCCAACCGCGGGCCGTCACCGATGAGCGCGAGTGAGACGACGTCCTGTCTCCGCACCGAGAGGCCCGCTGCGCAGAGAGGTACGGACCACGTCCCTGCTCAGTACGCCGACATTCCGCCGTCTACAGCGAGCGCGTGCGCCGTCGTCCAGGTGGACTCGTCGGACAACAGGTACACGATGGCATGCGAGATCATCCTCGGCTCCATGGCGGCGTCCGGGTGGAAGTTCGAGTAGACGCCCAGCAACGCCTCGTTGCCAGCAGAGACCTCCGCGAAGTGCGCTTTGGCACCCCGAGCCATCTCGGTGTCGATCGGCCCGGGGTGGATGGTGTTCACGCGGATTCGGTGCTTACCCAGTTCCGCTGCGAGCGTCTTCCCCATTCCCGTGACGGCGTATTTCGACGCGACGTACGGGATGTTGAACGGGCCAGGCTTCAGACCGCCGGCAGAAGAGACCAAGACGATCGACCCGCCTTGTCCGGCCTCGACCAAGACCGGGGCAGAAGCCATGACCGTGTTCCACACCCCCATGAGGTTGACGTCGATGACGTCGCGGAACTCCCGGTCGCTGTACCCATCCCAGGGGCGGAGGATGTCGATGCCCGCGTTGGCCACTACACCGTCAAGCCGGCCGAGCTCGGCTACGCCGCTGTCAAGGACCTCCTTGAGCCGGGCACCATCTCGGACGTCGGCCTGCTGCGCGACGATCCGCCGGTCCAAGGCCTCCACGAGCCTGACGGTCTCCTGCAGGTCCTCGGGGGTGGCACCTTCGTACTGGGTGACGGTGGGTATCGACTCGCAGATGTCGACCGCGATGATGTCGGCACCTTCCTCGGCGAGCCGGACAGCGTGAGCGCGCCCCTGGCCGCGAGCCGCACCTGTGAGAAAGACGACCTTGCCGTCCATCCGTCCTGCCATTGCTGCTTCTCCCAACCGTCATGATCAGCGGGCTGTCGAGCAGCCAGTGCCCCTGTAGGGCCGTTGAAGATCTGCGATGCCGTGCCAGGGGCGAACCGTCTACGCACGGCGCGGCTGTACGGACGCCAGCCGGCTGCGCCTCCGACAGTGCATGCACATATGCCTAGTACGCGACCCCAGTCGAGCTGAAGTCTCGTAGACAGCACGCGCACGGCCGCGGTGGTGGACGACGTGCCACGTGTCCGGGCGCACCTCGGGAGCCTCCGGACTGTCAACACGTGAGCCCCGGCGACCTGCTGCACGTCGATCTCATGAGGCTCGGCCGCATCCCCGACGGCGGCGGCTGGCGAGTTCACGGCCACACCGCCACCGTCGATGGGCCGCCGACGTCGATGACGGTCCATCGCTGATCCCGAGGTCGGCGGCGATCTGCTCGATGCGCCGGCTCGGCCTCGGGCTTGCCCGCGCGGAAGGTCAGACGGCGCAGACGGAGTCGAATCCCAGCGCGTGGGTCACTCGGCCGAGGCCCATCCAGGCAGCAATGCAGTACGACAGGTCGACGATCTCGTCGTCGCTGAACGCGTTCTTCATCTGCGTCCAGAAGTCTTCGTCGTAAGCCACCTTGATCGGATCGACGCCGAGCCGCTCCGCGTAGTCGATCGCGAGTCGCTCCCGCTCGCTGAAGATCGGGGACTCGCGCCACCCATCGTTCACAGCGGCGTAGAAGCTCTCCTCGGGAACCTCGCCGTTATTGATCACCGAACTCTCGAGCGAGCCGCCGAACCGGTCGAAGTACGAGGGCAGGTCGCGAGCTGAACGCCGAGACTGGCAGATCTGGCACCCATTGATCTGAGCCGTGCGAAGTCGTGCAGCCTCGAACTCGCGCAGAGGCAGCTTGGAGTGCTGGTAGGCGGTCGCCGAAAAGTTCATCCCCGCACGGACGATGTCGACTGCGTAGTGATCCTTCGTGTACGCCACTGGATCGCTTGCGGACTCAGCCGGAATGTCGATACGCACGTGAACCTCCCAGGTCCATCGGACAGTGATGAATACCATAGGGTATGCAGTTTGGCCGCGTCAACGGGCGAGTCCGCCGACCAGCTGATCGCCGCCCCGGGCGTAGGCCGCGCCGCGTCGGTGGCCGGCTCGAGCGCTCACGTCCGTTGGCCTTCGAGCGCCTCGCCGTCCTGGCCCCTGTGGTGGACGCGCTTTTGACGCGGACAGCGACCGAGCCATCGCTGAGGAAGGCACCGGGCTCACGCGGCCGGTGGTCGTGAGGACCTCCGCACCCGACGCGGCAAGCGGTAGGGACGATGAAGTCACCGGTGCCGACGTTCGCGGCGGCAAGCACCAGCGGGCCATCGCCTGTCGCGTGGGCCCGAAGGCGTCGTTCCTCACAGGTGTCGCACTGCCCGGCGACGGCGGTGTGACGGCGACCTCGGGGCAGTTCCTGCCGGTCCCCGAGCCATCGACATGAGAGCGGATTCCCTCCGAGGGCACCCCGCCGCCCGATGCGTTCCACTCACTGGAGTCGACCGGCAGACGGTCCAAGCCGCTAGGATGATTTTTCGCCGCAGAGTATCCGCCCATAGGCGGACTGACGCCTCGGTCAAAGGTGGCTGCGCCGGGACGTGCTCGAATTGCAATGCTCGCCCCAGCCCTCATCTCCTCGACTGCGGGCCGATCGCCGAGAAGGAAGGACGAATTCATGGCTGATGACGTCTCACGGGTGGACGACACCATCATGGTGCGCGCCGTACTCGAACGATACAGCCGCGCAATCGACCGACTGGACGGCGACCTTCTCGAGTCCTGCTACTGGGCCGACGCGAAGGTCAATTTCGGCGTCGAGGAGCCGGTTGCCAACTTCATTCAACGTGCTCTGCCGTCGCTTCGCGACAGATACGACGCGACCATGCACAGTCTCGCGCAGTCGATCATCGAGGTCGACGCCGATCACGCGTATGCGGAAACATACAACGTCGCATACCATCGAGGCCGAGACGGGGGCCGGTCGACGCTCACAACGGTCGGGAACCGCTATGTCGACGTCTTCCACCGCCGAGACGGTGAATGGCGAATTCTTCACCGCCAGGTCATCATCGAGTGGAGCAAACTCGATGCAGACGTCACGATAACCCATCCTGTGGAAAACTTTCCGCTCGCTCACCGTGACCGAAACGATCCCGCCTACCGGAGGCACGCCATCTCCTGAACGCTGGTCACGGGCCCGGATCGCCCGTCAGGCCCGGCGTACGCATGAGAAGAAGTTCCGTGATGCGCCCGGGAGATCCGCGTCGGCCTCATCGGCGGTGACCCATGTGCCGGCGCTCACGTCCCGGCCTGGCTCCAAATTGATCGCGGTGAGCACGACCGCCGCGAACTCGACTCGAAGGGCGGCCGAAGCGTTCGGAGCGGAGACTGGTATGACGACGCCGGTTCTGTCGCTACTCAGGAGAATGTCGACGGGTCGTCGCTACCGTCCGTCGCAGCCCCCGACCCGGCGGAATCGAGGCTGGCGGACCGTCCGCACCCCTCACCCCGCCAGGACACCACCGTCCACCGGAAAGCTGACGCCCGTCACATAGCAGGCAAGATCGGAGGCGAGGAAGGCCACTGCGGGCGCAATGTCGCTGACTTCTCCCAGACGGCCCAATGGAACTCTCGCGGTCGCCCGCCGCTCAAAGCCCGGATCGGCGAACCGGGGGCCCGTCATGGGGGTCCGCACTGTTCCGGAGACCACGCACGCAACCCGGATACCGTGCGGGCCTTCCTCGACGGCCAAAGACCTGACCAACGACTCCAGTGCCCCCTTGGAAGAACTGTATCCCGCCACATCGGGGAAGCCCTTTCCTCCGGAGACCGAGCCGATGAAGATCACCGAAGCGCCGGTAGAAGCGCGGAGGTGAGGGAGGGCGGCGACCGTCAACGCGTACGGCGCACGGACATTCACCTCGAGCAACCGGGTGAGCTCATCGACGCTCGACTTGATCGCCGGTCCTGACGCAAAGACGGCAGCGGAGTGGACTACGGTGGTCAAACCGCCGAAATTATCGAGGGCCGCGCGAACCACTGCTGTCGGAGCATCCGGGAGATTCAGGTCCACCAGGACCTCGGCACATCGTCCGCCGACTGAGAGGACCGCATCTCTCGTGAGCTTCAAGCGACTCTCGTCACGGCCGACGATGATGACCGCCGCTCCGGCACGCGCAACGGTAACGGCAATTTCGGCGCCCATTCCCGAACTCGCACCGGTGACAACGACAATCTTTTGCGAGAGGTCGATCTCCAGAGGCATATTCGTCCTTTTGCGGAATTCAACGCGCGGCAGTCCATGAGGATTGCAACCCTCGGTGGTGCCCTGCGGGAGGCGATGGCCTGCGGGTTTCCCAAGATGACTGTACTCGCCCGAATACGGCGCCCGGCAAGCCCTTTCTCCAGCAGGCTCCTGAGGGAGAGCGACCCCCTCGAGGTGCTCGACGACCGTGGGCGTCATGCCGCCCAGGCGTCGAGGGCGCGGCCGAAGTGAGCAGACACGGGGCAGCATCGCGGTGGTCGCAGAGCAAGGTCCGCTAAGGCGCGTCTCCCTTCCCCGGTAGCCAGGTCAGGATGGCGGCCAGCATGGCGCCGCCGCGGTAGATGACGGCGAGCTTGTCGTAGCGGGTGGCCAGGCCTCGCCACTGGTTGAGGGCATTGAAGGAGCGCTCGACGACGTTGCGGCCCTTGTAGGCCTCGGTGTCGTAGCTGACCGGCCGGCCACTTCTGGGACCTCGGCGTTTGCGGTGGGCCTGCTGGTCGCGGTTCCGGGATCACGGCCTGGATACCGCAACCGGCCGCGGATGGCGCGGGAGGAGTAGGCCTTGTCGGCCAGCAGCCGGTCGGCTCTGGTCCGCGCCCGCCCCCGGTCCCAGCCGGAGCGCCGCGAGCGCCGAGCACGAATGGCAGCATCGGGGCGTTGCCGGCTGACCCGGCCCGATCGACACCGCCAGCGGTCGCCCCCGCTCGCCGCAGGCGTGGTGGACCTTGGTCGACCGCCCGCCACGGAAGCGGCCCAGGGCGTGGTCAGCCGGCTCGACGAGCGGATCGTGTGTTTCGCCGGTGTCCCCTGTGTCCCGCGCCAGGTGGTGGCGTGCTGGCGCGGTTGATCGTGGAGTCGATCGACACCGACCAGTCGATCTCTCCGGCCTCGTCGGCCTCGGCAAGGAGCCTGGTACGCGGAGAAGCTCGGCCTGGACCCGATCAAGGCCGCCTATGACGAGGACTTCTGGGCACAGATGAAGAGCGCGTTCAGCGACGACGAGATCGTCGACCTCTCCTACTGCATCGCCGGCTGGATGGGCATGGGCCGCGTCACCCACGCGCTGGGCTTCGACGCCGTCTGCGCCGTCTGATCCCCCACCCCCCTGCTGACGCGGCCGAGGGGCAAGCCGAACCGGTGATCAGGCGCTCGTCGCCCCAGCTGGTGCCCGGAGGACGAGCGCCTGATCGCGTCCAGCCGGTCGACCCCTCGGTCGCGGCGTCAGTCCTGGCGGTAGCCGGGGTCGTCGTGGCTGCGTGAGCCGCGGTGGAACCTGTCGCTGCCGGGGAACGTCATGACCCCCCGCGAGACGAGCGTCCAGTCCACCACCACGGTGCGGCGATCGATCTTCCAGGCGCCGTCGCGCAGGGTGAACTCGTCGCAGTACCGCCCCCCGGTGCTGTCGATCCGCTCACCCTCGGCGTCCTCCTCGAGGTGGTAGGAGAGGTAGTAGGTCTCCACGTGCGCACTGTCCGCCGAGCGGAACTCGATCGAGCTGTGCCCCAGCAGGTGCTGGGTCGCCACCGGCCCGTTCAGCATCTTCTCGAGCAGGTAGTCGACGTAGTCCGAGGCCGGTCCGTCGACCGAGCCATGGAGGTCCAGCGCCCCCGGGTGGTAAACGGACTTCAACAAGTCGGCGTCGCAGCGATCGACCCCGCGGCTGTACTGCGCAAGCGTGTCGCGGATCCGCTCTCGGGCGAGCAACTCATCGACGGGGTCCAGGTCCACCATGGTCATCTCTCTCGAGTCTCCTCTCGCGGGGGAGTCCGGGTCGACGACGAGCTGTCGTCGTCCGGGCGAAGGGCGTGCGTCGGGTCAGACCAGCCGCCCAGCGTCGGCGGCGAGCGTCGATCCGGTCATGACGCCGGCCAGTCGGGTGCAGCAGAAGAGCACGACCCGCGCAATGTCGTCGAGCTGTGCGGCGTCAGGCGCAGGTTGGCTGCACCCGCCGGTTCGACATGCGCTCCGGCTGCGACGAGGTCGCCCATCTGCTGGATGACACCAGGCGTGCTCACGACGGTGATCGCACGCCGAGCACGCGAATCCCCCGGTCAGCCGGTTCGAGCGTCGGAGACGAGGTGGACCCCGACGACCGCGCACTCGGAAGTTGTCGGCAACGCCGATGTGCTGGGGCGGAGCGACTCCGGGCGGTCGAACTCCACGCCCAACGGCTGGCAGACGGCGTCGTGAGCCTCGGCGTCACAGTCACCCGTCGACCGGTCTCCCGCGGTGCACCCTCGCTCCTCGTGCCCTCGTCTGCCTCTGCGCGGTCCGGCCATCTCCGGGACCGACGGGTGGATGCCGTCACAGACTGACGCGCTGCCCGCTGGCGGCGGACCGCTCGATCGCGTCCAGCAGCCGGTGGTTCGCGACCGCGTCGTCGAAGTCGGGCACGGGGTCGGTCACCGCCGAGCCCTGGCCGAACCGTGCCCACTCCTCGCCGACGGCGACGGCGGTGCCGGTGAGGTCGTTCGGCACGGTGCGGTACTCGGCCGGGACCTCCAGCACCTCCAGCTCAGAAGCCTCCCCGCGGCCACTGCGCAGGGTCAGCGGCGCCAACTGCAGGTGCCCCGTGGGCCCCGTGACCTGCAGGTCGCCGTCGGTGCCGTTGATCTCCCACAGCAGGTTGGTGCCCCGCGAGAGCCCGCCACGGTAGTGCGCCGAGACCACGGTGCCGCTGGTCAGCACACCGCTCACCGCGATCTGGTCGTCGACGTCCCGAGTCCGTACTTCCTGGGTCTCCGTCACCAGATAGGTCGGGCGCCGGGTCACCAGCGTCGCCAAGACCTCGCGGAACTCGCCCAGCACCCAGCACAACCCGTCGAGAGTGTGACCGAAGGAGATCGTGAAGCCGTTCGCGCCGTTGGCCCGGTCGTTCAAGTAGATGGAGGACTCCGGCTCCGTGGCGCCGATGCTGGCAGCGGAGCCGACAAGCGTCGTCGACAGCACCTCTCCCACGTAGCCGTCGCGGACGAGGTCCCGGACGTAGCGGAGGGTCGGCGTGGACCGCGCCTGGAGGCCGACCGCGGTCCGCACACCGGCACGCCGCGCGTGGTCCGCCATCGCTTCGGCGTCGGCCAGATCCCTTCCCAGGGGCCACTCGCAGAAGACCATCTTGTGCGCGTCGAGAGCGGCGTCGACCAGCTCGCGGTGCTGCGGGACCCGCACCGTGACCGCTACCAGGTCGACATCAGGATCTGCGGCCAGCTCGTGCACGTCGGCGTACGCGCGCGGGATTCCTAGCGCCTCGGCGGCGGCGCGCGAGGACTCCGCGCTGCTGTTCGCCACCGCCAGCACCTCGAAGCCGGGCAGGGCACGCAGGGCCGGCAGGTGCGTCCGGGTCGAGAAGCTGACCCCCGGGGTGGCCCCCAGGATGCCGACCCGGATCGTCGTCTCGGCGGGTGCCCTGTCGGTCATGGCTACGGGTCCTCCTGTCATGAGGGGAAGAGCGGCGGGTCAACGTGCGCGAGCGGCGCGAGCGGCGCGAGCGGCGGCGAAGTCGAGAGCGTCCTGCCACGATGCGCCGGTGGCGATCATGGCCCGGTACTTCATCACGACGCTCGGGCTGTTCACGGCGAGCGCCCCCACGAGCCGGTCCCCCAGTCGGTACAGCGCCACGAACTGGTCGCCGTCGACGTCGCCGAGCACCACCTCGATGTCCTCGGCGTCGGGCACGCCGACGAACTGCAGGCGCGAGCCGTACCAGTCGGACCAGGTGTAGGGAACGGTCCCGTACTCCTTCGCCCCGTCGAGGCCGAGGGCGTTGCGCGCGGCGAACGCCCCCTGCTCCGCGGCGCTGGTCCAGGTCTCGAGCCGCATCGACCGCCCGAACACCGGGTTGTGCCAGCGTGCGACGTCGCCTGCGGCGTAGACCCCCGCCGCCGACGTGGCCAGCCGGCTGTCACACGTGACGCCGAACTCCACGCCCAGGTCGGCCGAGTGCAACCACTCGACAGCCGGGTCCGCACCGATGCCGACCACCACCAGATCCGCCTCCAGGCGGGTCCCGTCCGAGAGCAGGACCGCCTCGACGCGCTCGGCGCCCTCGATCCCCTGGACGTGCGCGCCCAGACGGAGCGACACGCCGTTGCGTTCGTGGAGCTGGGAACACACCCGGCCCATCCGTTCGCCGTAGGCCCGCACGAGGGGGACGGGCGCGGCCTCGACGATCGTCGTCGGCAGGCCGCGGGCGTGTGCAGCACTGGCGACCTCCGCGCCGATGAAGCCCGCTCCCACCACCACCACCCGGGTCGCGGTCGCCAACTCGCCGCGGACCTTGGAGGAGTCGTCCAGGGTCCGCAGCGTGTGAATCCCGTGCAGGTGGTGGGTCCCGTCCAATCTGCGTGCCGTCGAGCCGGTGGCCAGGATCAGGGCGTCGTAGGGGAACTCGCGGGCTCCGCAGTGAACCGCCCGCTCCGCGACGTCCACGGCGGTGGCCCGGGTGGACAGCTCGAGCTGGACGGCGAGCTCCTTGGTGAGGTGCTCACGCGAGCGGAACGTCGGGTCGCGGGGGAGGGCGTCCTCGTTGACGGCGAGCATCTGCTTCGACAGGGGAGGCCGGTCGTAGGGCAGGTGCGGCTCGTCCCCGATCAGGACGATGCGCCCCTCGTAGCCGCCCTTGCGCGCGGCCTCCACCGCGCGCAGGCCGGCCAGCGAGGCACCCACCACGACGAGACCGTGCTCCGGCACTCGTCAGCCCTCGTCCAGGGTGAGGGCCTCGGTCGGGCAGCCCAGGACCGCCTCGCGGACCTCGGGCAGGTCAGCGTCGTCGACCTGCTCGCCCGCGGGCAGAACCAGCTCACCGTCGTCGTCGAGCTGGAAGTACTTAGGCGACAGCGACTCGCAGACACCGAGATAGACGCACTTGTCGCGATCAACACTGATCCTGGCCATCGACCCTCTCCCTGTTCGCCGTCGGGCCGGTCGATGTCGTGACCGTGCCCCTCTGGTGTGTCGGGCCGGTGCTCGCCGTAGTGCTCGGGCACCTCGACGTCCGCGCCGCAGTTGACTTCATCACACCTCTCCAGGAATGTATAACACCTTGCACTCACTCGAAGTAGGCCAGACGATCAAGGACCGACATGACTGACACGGACACCTTCCCGCCTCGACGGACCGACCCCTTCGCCGCACCGCCCGAGTACGCGCAGTGGCGGGACCGATGCCCGGTGCAGAAGGTGACGTTCCCCAACGGGCAGGAGGTCTGGGCGTTCACGACGCACGAGGGCGTCCGCGAGATCCTCGGTCAGCACGACGTGAAGAACCTGACTGCCAACCGGTTCGACCCGAAATTCCCCGCCCTCCGCGCAGGCGTCGGCGGCGTTCCGGAGAGCTCCAACCTCCTGTACATGGACGAACCCGAGCACGGCCGGATGCGCCGCATGCTCGCGTCGTTCTTCTCGCAGAAGCGGGCTCTCGGGATGCGCGACGGGTTCCAGGCCTCGGTCGACCGGACCATCGACGACATGATCGCGGCAGGCCCCCCGTGCGACCTCCACACGTCGCTGAGTTTGGTCATCCCGAGCCTCGTCATCTCCCAGGTGCTGGGCGTGCCCTACGACCGCCACGAGTATTTCCAGTCCGCGACCGACGGGATCCTCTCCCTCGACACGCCGAAGGAGGAGTTCGGGCCGCTGATCCGGAGCCTGTACGACTTCATGGTCGAGATCGTCGACCGGCAGGCCGCGGACCCCGACGACTCGCAGCTCCCGGGCTATCTGCTGATCAACCACGAGCCCAGCGGCGACATCACCCGGGGGCAGATCGCCGGACTGTGCACCCTGCTGATCATGGCCGGGCACGAGACGACGGCGTCGACCATCTCGATGACGGTGATCGAGCTCCTGCGCACGGGCCTGTGGGACCAGCTGGTGGCCGATCCGACGCTGGCTCCGAAGTTCGCCGAAGAGGGTCTGCGGATCCAGTCGATCGCGGACTTCTCGATACTCCGCTTGGCCAAGCGGGACTTCGAGGTGCAGGGGCAGCAGATCCGCGCCGGCGAGGGCGTCGTCGCCCTTCTGGCCGCGGCGAACCACGACCCTGCCGCCTTCCCCGACCCCATGAGGATGGACCCGTCCCGCGACAACCGGAGGCACGTGGGCCTTGGCTTCGGCGTCCACTCCTGCCTCGGTCAGAACATCGCCCGGGTCGAGCTCGACGTGGTCTTCCAGACCCTCGCCCGCCGCCTGCCCACCCTCCAGCTGGACATCGCTCAGGAGGACATCGACTGGAAGCACGAGGCGTTCGCCTTTGGAGTCCGCTCGGTCCCCGTGCGCTGGTGACCCGGCCGGCCGGCGTTCTGACCGGACCCCTCGGCCGCGCGGGGGGACGGAGCCGGCCGACCGTTGCGACGGAGTCGTCAGGGGTCGCCAGGCCGCCGAGGTCAGCAGCGTCCCGGCCGCCGCCAGGTCCCGCACCGTGACCGTGACCGCGGCGTCGAAGGTGCACTCCGGCCGGGTGGACGTCGAGACGGCGACGTGGAGACCGTCGACGCCGTCGACCGCCGCACGAGAGTCCTCCCCCTTTCCGAGAGGGTCGAGCCCCGTTGTGACGCCTGGAACGCCCAGCAGCCCGTCGGCGTGCACGTCGTTCTGCACGTACCTGCACAGCGGCGACCAAAACTCCGACTGAGCAGCAATCGGGACGGCGTGCCGCCGCCAGCGGTCGACGAACTACTGGACGCCCAGCTCGGCATGACGCCGGGCCAGGTAGAGGTAGTGGTACACGATCATTTCTGTCCGCTCGGCCGCCGATCATCGGAATGTCGCCGGCCGACGCCTGGATGAGTCCTGCGACGCCGTATGCCCCTGATTAGGTCCCGGCCGGGACCCTCGACCCGGCTTATGTCACTGACGGAATGAGGATCAACGCTCCCCGGCGAGGTGCGCGCGCCGGTAGTGCCCGGTGAGGATGTCCTCGCGCAGGTCCAGGTGGACCGGCGACCAGCTGAGTTCGGTGCGGCTGACGACCGCGCGCGAACGGCTGTTGGTCGACAGACCCGTGCGCGCGACCACCGGGCCCAGACTTCGGCGGCCTCGTCCCTGGAGAGCGAGCGCGTCGTCGTCCCCGTCACCGTCGCCACCGCGTCGGCATGCCGCGGAAGTCGAGCTCACCGGCCACGGCGTGATACGGGCCGCCCGGCCGCCCCCGCCGGATAGGAGGCCGTGCAGCCGGCGAGATCTGATAGGAGCCTGGTCAGAGGTCCCGCGGCAGTTCTGTCCGCCGTCCTCACCCGGCGCTGCATCGCCGCCGCCTCGAGGAGCAGCAGATGACAGCACCCACGGTCGCACTCACAGGCCAGATCGTCACGGTCGGCGTCGACACCCACAGCGACATCCACGTCGGCGTAGCCCTGGATCAGCTGGGCCGACGCCTGGGCACCACCACGATCTCGACGACGCCCGCCGGCTACCGGGAACTGGAGATTTGGGCGCGACAGTTGGGCCAGAATGACGCCTTCGGCATCGGGCAGTACATCTAGCGGTGGAGAGCCGCCCGGTGCTCGGCCAGGACGTCCATGCCGAAGTCCGACTCGGGGTCGCGCCAGACCGAGTGGGCATGATTGCCTCCGCGCAGGACGTTGTCCCACTCCACCAGCAGCCGCGGCCCCTGGAGCCGGTAGTACTGCGCTTCCCCCGGCGCGGTGGACCCTGCCCAGGCGAAGTGCACCATGTCGAGGGCGCCCTCGTCGTCGTAGCGCGAGAGCGGTGATATCTCGTGGGGGACGCGGCCGAGGTACGTGCCGAGCAGTTCTCGGAGCAGGGCGCGCTGCTCGGTGTCCATCTCTGCCGCCGCCACCCCCTTTGGCTCCGCCGTGTACTCCACGGCCGCGTGATCGGACTCCTCGAATCCGGCGCGGCGGTCGATCATGTCGCTCGCGCCTTGCAGCTTCGCCTGCTCCGCCGGGTCCGAGAACTGCGCATTCCGCCAGAGCTGGGCCAGCGGGATCACCCGGTCCCCGGGTGTCACCGTCGCGCGGTTGGCGGTGACCATGTCCGACGGCGCCTTCGACAAGAGCACCGCGCGTGAGGTGAGCGCGGCAGGGAGGGAACGGATGAGGTCCTGAGCGATGTCCTCCACGCGCGCCAGCGGGCGGTGCTCCGCTCCCCCCAGGAGCGGGGACGATGCCGGATCTGCGCCCAGGAAGCACGGGGTCGTCGCCACGACGGCACCGTCGACGACGAGGTTGTTGAGCGAGATGTGGTGTCCGCCGAAGCGCCAGCCCCACACCCGACTGCGGCTGGGATCCCCGAACACGCGCAGGTAGTACATGCCCGGATCGCGGCCGCGCTCACGGTCGAAGCGGTTGGTGAACCCCTCGAGGTGATCCAGCACGTTGTCGAGGCCGACGATGATCGCCACTGTGACGAAGCCCGGGGCCGACAACCCCGAGGCCACGAGCCGCATCGCGGCCTGCTGCTGGGCCGGCCTCTGCTCGTTCAGCGTCAACCCGCCGTGGTCGGTGGGCGTGTAGAACCACCGGCGGCGTTCGGCATCGGATGCGCCGTCCGCAGGCTCTGCGCCTGTGGCCGCCTGCCGCTGTCGAGGGGTCAGTCCGTCCAGCCAGTCCGACGCCGCGTGCGCCATCCGATCAGCTACCTGCCGAGCTGGAGCATCGTCCTGTCTGCCTGCGTTGTACGCCACGACGACATGTGTACTAAATTGCATGCCGCAAGCACAGTGCATCTGATCGCGGCTGTCCGGCGCGCGTCCGCACATCCCACGCCGGCCTGCGCGGAAGCCAACGACCCGTCGGCCACCTCGAGCTTGGAGTCGCCCCATGACCCTGCACGCCGACGACCGCCCCGGCCCCCTGACCGTCATCGCCTACATGCGGGCCGCTCCCGGGAAGCGAGAGCAGCTCAGGGCCGAACTCGAGTCCTTGATCGAGCCGACGCGTCTGGAGAAGGGCTGCATCACCTTCGATCTCCACCAGGGCGACCAGGACCCGGACGTGTTCTTCCTCTACGAGAAGTGGGAGACCGAGGCGCACCTCGACGCCCACTTCACGACTCCCCACCTGCGCGCGGGGGCCGCCGTCATCCCGGAGCTGACGGACGACAGCGGGACCACGATTACACGGCTACGTCAGATCGCCTGACCACAGGTGCCAACGCCCACCACTGGTCCCTGAGAGGACACCCCCCATGCCTCCTGCCGTCATCGTCGACGCCGTCCGCAGCCCGATGGGCCGCGGCAAGGCCGGCGGCGCCCTCTCCGGAGTGCACCCGGTCGACCTGCTCGCCCAGGTGCTGAGTGCCCTGGCCGACCGCAACTCCCTCGACCCCGCCACGATCGACGACGTCCTCGTCGGCTGCGTCGGGCAGAACGGCGAGCAGTCCGCGACCCCGGGCCGGCAGGCCGTGCTGGCGGCGGGCTGGCCCGAGTCGGTGCCCTCGGTGACCATCGAGCGCAAGTGCGGCTCCGGTCAGCAGGCGCTGGACTTCGCCGTCCAGGGCGTCCTCGCCGGCGCCTACGACATCGCCGTCGCCGCCGGCGTCGAGTCGATGAGCCGGGTACCCATGGGCTCCGCCCGCGGCGACGCCGACCCGCACGGCCCCCGCGTCACGGAGCGCTACTCCCCCGGCCTGGTGCCGCAGGGCATCTCC
Organism: Trujillonella endophytica; assembly: GCF_019799905.1. Lineage (GTDB taxonomy): Bacteria > Actinomycetota > Actinomycetes > Mycobacteriales > Geodermatophilaceae > Trujillonella > Trujillonella endophyticus_A. Next base: position 151,706 of record NZ_JABGCI010000003.1, read on the forward strand.
GCCGAGCTCATCGCGCAGAAGTGGGGCCTGTCCCGCGAGCAGCTCGACGCCTTCGCCGTCGCCTCGCACGACCGCGCCGCCGCGGCCGCCGCGTCCGGCGCGTTCGACCGGGAGATCGCCGCGATCACCACCCCGGACGGCGTGGTGTCCGCCGACGAGACGATCCGCCCCGGCTCCAGCGTGGAGAAGCTGGGCGGGCTGAAGCCGGCCTTCGCCACCAGCCCGCACGCGCCACGCTTCCCCGAGCTGGACTGGAAGATCACCGCGGGCAACTCCTCGCAGCTCACCGACGGGGCCGCCGCCCTGCTGGTCATGAGCGAGGAGCGGGCCGCCGCCCTCGGCCTCACGCCCCGCGCGCGCATCGCCGCCACCGCGGTGACCGGTGACGACCCGCTGATGATGCTGACCGGCCCCATCCCCGCCACCCACAAGCTGATGCAGCGGTCCGGGCTGTCGATCGACGACATCGCCGCGTTCGAGGTCAACGAGGCCTTCGCCTCGGTGCCGCTGGCCTTCCAGGCGGAGTTCGGCATCCCCGACGAGCGGCTCAACCCGCGGGGCGGGGCCATCGCCCTCGGCCACCCGCTCGGCGCCTCCGGCGCCCGGCTGGCCACCACGCTGCTCGGCTACCTCGAGGACACCGGCCAGCGCTACGGACTGCAGACGATGTGCGAGGCCGGCGGGATGGCCAACGCACTGGTGATCGAGAACCTGAGCGCAGCGAGGAACTGAACAGGCGCACAGCCAGCCGTCGGTCGTACGGACCAGCCGGACGGCCATGGAAGGCCGCCCGCAGGCGGTCGTCCCCTCCGGTGCCTCAACGGCAGACGGCTGCCCGGGAGCCACCCGGCGCTGCCGGTGACCACGGATCACCTCGCAGCCGACGCCGCGGCGTGGTCGCAGCCGGTGCCAGGCTCGACCTCGATCGACTGGCACGAGCCGGGAGCCCCGGCGGTGGCGGCTGCCCTGCTGGTGGCCGCCACCGGCGACGGACCGGACGTCGCCACGGTGGAGGTGGGCCGGGCTCTGGTGCGTCTCGAAGGCCCCCGGCCTGGCGATCTCCGGCTCCGAACCGCCCGGCCCGGCGCCGTCTCGCACCTGCCCTCAGGTCAGGACGGCCCTGCGGTGGAGGTCGGCGATGCGGGACGGATCCATCGACAGGTACTCGGCGAGGATTCTGTCCGTGTCGGCGCCGAGCAACGGCGCGGGCAGTGCCCGGCCGACGGGTTCCCCGCCGAACCGGAAGGGTGCGACGTAGACGTCGGTCTCCCCCAGGTAGCGATGCGCCACCCGTACCTTGAGGTCCTGGGATGCCACCCAAGCGGAGTCGGTCATCTCCTCGAACGACGCGACCGGAGCAGCTGCGATCCCCTGCTCGAGCAGGCCGCCGACGAGGTCGTCGCGGTCCTGACCGGCGGTCCACCGAGCGAGTCGCTCCTCCAGCTCCTCGCGCCCGGCGAGTCGCCCGTCGGCCGACCGCCACCGCGGATCCCGGGTCCAGTCAGCCGAGCCGACCAGGCCAGCGAGGGCCGTCCACTCGTCGTCGGACCGGATGGCCAGGGCCAGCCACCGGTCCTGCCCCGCGGCCGGGAAGTGCCCGTAGGGCGCGAACCGCGGGTGCGTGTTCACCGGCACGTCGAGTTGCCCGTCTTGCTGGCTGGCCAGGATCGGTGCCGGCATGACGCACATCAGCGCCTCGATCTGGGAGAGGTCGATCCAGGCACCCCGCCCGGTCCGACGACGCCGGATCAGCGAACCGAGCAGGACGCACAGGGCGTGCCCAGCGGCGTTCGGGTCGCCCAGGGCCGGGGAGAGACTGCCGACGATGTTGTCCTCGTCGTAGCCGATGAGCGACTCGAGGCCGGACATCGCGGCCATGATCCCCGCGTAGCCCTTCATCGTCCGCAGCGGTCCGTCCTTCCCCGCCATGGACATCGACAGCATCACGACCGAGGGGTTGCGCGCGGCGAAGTCGGCATAGGAGAGGCCGAGCCGCTGGAGGACGCCGGGGCGCATGTTCTCGACCACGACGTCGCACTGCTCGACGAGGTCGAGCAGGATGGCGCGGGCCTCCGGCTGCTTCATGTCCAGGGTGATGCTGCGCTTGCCGTGATTCATCTGGTTGAAGTACGGGGTCGCCTCGTGCTCGGGACCCTCGACCTCCACACCGTTGCGGCGGGCGCGGCCACGCAGCCGGCCGGTGTCCATGTGGCCGCTGTGCTCGACCTTGAGGATCTCCGCGCCCAGATCACCGAGGATCGACGTGGTCAGAGGGCCCGACCAGACCCACGACAGGTCCAGCACCCGCAGACCCTCGAGCAGGCGCGTCGGTTCGGCCTGCTCGCCGGTCACCTGCCACGGCCGGACGGGTTCTGCGTCCGGCACCTGCTCCAGCCGCCAGGGCACGGTGGCCGTCCGTGTGCCCGGCGTCGGCTCGTCGAAGAACTCCCGGAACGCGAACTGCGGCTCGTCCAGCGCCTCGCGGACCGAGAGGATCGGCGCCACCGCCAGACCACTGGCCCGGCCCAGGGTGACCAGGTCGTCGCTGGTCCGGTCGGCGATCCACGGGATCAGGTGGGCATCGGCCTCGTCGGCGTGCAACCGGGCGACGACCCGCGGGTCGGTGAACCGGGGGTCGCGGCTCCACTCGGGGTCGCCCATCGCGGCGAGGAGGGCGTGCCACTCCTTCTGGTTGCGGCACATGAGGACGACGTGGCCGTCCTTGCAGGGGAAGATGCTGGCCGGGTAGACCCCCGCCGACCCCGGCGGCCGGGCTCCCTCGCGGGCCCACGGCCGCTCGTAGGGCAGGAAGTTCGCCGTGATCATCCCGACGTAGTAGGCGAGGACGTCGCGTCCGGCCACCTCGACGTGGCGCAGCTCCGGGTGCCGCGGATCCGCCAGGAGGGCTGCCAGGCCTGCCGCCGTCCCGTACAGCGCGAGCTGGAAGTCCGGCAGGTCGAACGGCAGGGTCAGCGGCGCCTTGTCGGCGTCCCCGACCGACCAGCTCATGGCCGACCACGCGCCGATCGTCAGGCTGTCGCTCGGGATCGGCGCACCGTCGACGGTGGCGCCGGTGAGCCGCACCACGACCGGGGGGACCTCCCGTGCGTCGGCGGCGTCGGCGACGTCGCGCGCCCACGAGCTCCACTCCTCGCCCGCGGCGTCGGTCTCCAGCAGGACGAGGTCCGCCCCGGCTACCACTGCGGAGGGCGTCGGGCGCTCCGCCGGCTGGGATTTGCCCGCATGCAGCCAGGCCTCGGTCGCTGCGGCCACAGGGGAGGGTGCCGCCGACTCGAGCGACGGGCCGAAGCGCTGCACGTCGGCGCCCATCGCGGCCAGGAGGTGGCCGGCGTAGGCACCCGAGGCGCGCGAGGAGACCTCCACGACCCGGACACCGCTCAGGACATCCCGCGAGCTCACGACCCGGTCCGTGTTGACGTTGGTCATGGACACCACCTCGATCTCCATTAAAGTATGCCATTGTAAATACCAAGGGGCAGACCATAGCGGTTGATCGCTGGATCGAGACGACTCAGGACCGCTGGGCAGCCGCGCTCGAGGCGGAGAGGGCGACATGACGACCTACGAGAGCGTCTTCCGGGCCAGCGTCGAGGACCGCGAGGGGTTCTGGCTCGGGGCCGCGCAGGACCTGGACTGGGCGACACCGCCCACCCGCGCGCTCGACGACGGGAAGCCGCCGTTCTTCCGGTGGTTCCCCGACGGCGAGCTCAACGTCGCGCACAACGCTCTGGACCGGCACGTCGCGGCAGGCCGGGGCGAGCAGGCCGCGCTGATCTACGACTCCCCCGTCACCGGGACGAAGAAGACCTTCACCTACGCCCGCCTACGGGACGAGGTCGCCGGCTTCGCCGGGGTCCTGCGGGAGCTGGGGGTGGGGCGGGGCGACCGCGTCGTCATCTACATGCCCATGGTCCCCGAGGCCGCGATCGCGATGTTGGCGTGCGCCCGGCTGGGCGCCGTCCACTCCGTCGTCTTCGGCGGGTTCGCCGCCGACGAGCTCGCCGTCCGCATCGAGGACGCCACGCCCACCGTGGTCGTCTCGGCCTCCTGCGGGATCGAGGGCAAGCGGGTGATCGAGTACAAGCCGCTGCTGGACCGCGCGCTCGAGCTCTCGACCCACAAGCCGCGCAAGACGGTCATCCTGCAGCGTCCGCAGGCGACCGCCGCGATGGGCGCCGACGACGTCGACTGGGCCGAGGCGATGGCCACGGCCTCCCCCGCCGACCCGGTGCCGGTGGCATCCACCGCCCCGCTCTACGTGCTCTACACCTCCGGGACCACCGGCAAGCCGAAGGGCGTGGTCCGTGACTGCGGGGGTTACGCCACGGCGCTCGCCTGGACGATGACCAACGTCTACGACGTCGGCCCGGGCCAGACGATCTTCACGGCCTCCGACGTCGGCTGGGTCGTCGGCCACTCCTACATCGTCTACGGCCCGCTGCTCGCCGGGGCGACGACGATCCTGTACGAGGGCAAGCCGGTGGGCACCCCTGACGCCGGGCAGTTCTGGCGGGTGGTCGCCGAGTACGGCGTGCGCAGCCTGTTCACCGCCCCGACCGCGTTCCGGGCCATCAAGAAGGAGGACCCGCGCGGGGAGTACACGCGCGGCTACGACATCTCCGGGCTGCGGTACCTGTTCCTCGCCGGCGAACGACTGGACCCAGAGACCTACCGCTGGGCGTCGGACCTCCTCGACATCCCGGTCATCGACCACTGGTGGCAGACCGAGACCGGTTGGCCGATCGTCGCCAACCCGGCTGGGATCGAGCTGCTCCCGGTCAAGCCGGGCTCCCCCACGAAGCCGCTGCCCGGCTGGGACGTGCAGGTCCTCGACACGCGTGGGAAGCCGGCTCCGCCCGGTGAGGACGGCGCCATCGTGGTGAGACTGCCGCTGCCGCCGGGCGCCTTCACCACGCTGTGGAACGACGACGAGCGCTTCGTGAAGTCGTACATGTCCGCGTTCGACGGCTACTACCTGACCGGCGACGGCGGGCGCATCGACGGCGACGGCTACGTGTTCGTGATGGGCCGCACCGACGACGTCATCAACGTCGCCGGGCACCGGCTGTCCACCGGTGGGATGGAGGAGGTCCTCGCCGCGCACCCCGACGTCGCCGAGTGCGCCGTCATCGGCGTCGCCGACGAGCTGAAGGGCCAGGTGCCGCGCGGCTTCGTCGTCCTCAAGGCCGGGGTCGACGCCGATGCCGCGGGCTACGAGGAGCGGCTCCGCGGCGAGCTGGTCCAGCTCGTCCGCGACCGGATCGGCGCCGTCGCCTCCCTCAAGGAGGTCGCGATCGTCCCGGGGCTGCCGAAGACGCGCTCGGGGAAGATCCTCCGCAAGACCATGCGCGGCATCGCCGACGGACTCGACGAGCCGGTGCCCTCGACCATCGACGACACGTCGGTGCTCGACACGCTCAGGCCCATCCTGCGTTCGCGCTGAGGACCGTCGGGACGGTCCGGGGGTCCCACGCCGGAATCCGCTCGAGTCGCACCACCTGCTGCACAAGTCCGGCGACGCCCCAGCCGGGGACGTTGCAGAGCTCTGACCGAGGAGTAGGACGATGACGACCGAACCCACGTCAGGCACCGCATCCGGCACCGATGGCCGGTGGTTCCCGCAGCTGAGGCACGACCCCTTCCGCCCGCCGGCGGACTACGAGTTCTGGCGGGAGGAGGCTCCCGTGGTCGAGGCCGAGCTGCACAGCGACCAACGGGCGTGGGTGGTGCTGCGGTACGACGAGGTGCGTCAGACGCTTGAGCACCCAGGGATCTCGGTGGACGCCGAGCGCCCGCACTACCCCAAGGTCCGCGAAGGCGTCACCTCCCGGGCCAGCGACACGATGCTGCGCCACATGGACGCCCCCATGCACGGCAAGTACCGCCGCATGATGACCCGGCAGTTCACCGCCAAGCGCGTCAGCGAGCTGCAGCCAGAGCTGCTGCGGATCGTCACCGACACGATCGACGCGGTCCTGGCCACGGGGGGTCCGGTCGATCTCCATCAGGAAATCAGCCTGAGGATCCCGACGGCCGTGATCTGCGCCCTGCTGGGTGTGGACTACTCCATCAGCGGTGACATCCAGCGGCTGTCGGCCATCACGACCTCGTCGGCCACGCCCGCCGACGAGCTCAAGGCCGGCACGCAGGAGATGTACGCGCTCCTCGACGACGAGATCAACGCGCAGTACGAGAACCCGCGCGACGGCCTCATCGGAACGCTGATCGAGGAGTTCCGCAAGGGCGAGATCGAGCACCGGCAGATCCTCGGCCAGATCTACATGACCATCGTCGCCGGGCACGAGACGACGGCCAACACCATCTCGATGGGGATGCTGCAGCTGATCGCAGACCCGGAACTCCGGAAGCGCGTCACGGCCGACACGTCGCTGATCCCGGGGATGGTCGAGGACATGATCCGGATGCACTCCCTGGTCGACGGCACGCTGTCGCGGGTGGCCAAGGAGGACATGGTCATCGGCGGCCGGGAGATCAAGGCAGGCGACGGACTCATCGTCACCATCAGCGCTCCGAACTTCGATCCCCGGCGCTGGACGAACCCGTACGAGCTCGACATCGACCGCAACGACCGCAAGCACATCAGCTTCGGCGCGGGGCCGCACGCCTGCCTCGGCCAGAACCTCGCCCGAGCCGAGCTGTACCTCGCGTTCGAACAGCTACTCACCCGCATCCCCACCCTGCGCCTGGCCGATGCCGCCGAGCCGGTAATCATGCAGAACGACGGGTTCGTATACGGCGTCAGGAGCGTGCTCATCGACTGGTGACGTCGGCCTCCCACGATCGCCGGCCGCAGACCGGCTGATCGACCGGCGTCGCGTCCAGCATTCAAGGACCCGCGGGGCAGGCCGAGTGGCACCTGGGGAACTCGCTGCGAGCGGCCTGGTGCCGAACGACGCACGCCCGTCTCCACGAGCGAGGCGGGCGCGTCGTCCCGTGAGAGGTCTCTGACGACCGGATGGGCAAGCCTGCGGGAGACACTGCGCCGCAGCCGGTGGACCGCCGCCGGCGCATCTATCTGGGTCCTCCGGCGCCGATGGCCGAGCTTGCCCCCTTGCCGGGCACCGCGACGACCCGGCGCGGTCGCGGTCCTGCACGGATGAGGCCTCCTTCTCACCGGCATCTTGTGCAGAGCCGGCCTGTCGCCACGAGTACCGGACGAGTTGATCACGGCGAGCGGCCGGCCGTGACCGTGGCATGCGCGCCCGGGCGGCGTCCGGCTGGTGCGCAGCGCCGGCCGGTCAGCGCAGCCGGCGGGTGGCGTCGGGCAGCCGCTCGGTGACGCCTCGGGCGTCCAGCCACTCCATCAGCGGGATGGCGACCCGGCGGGTAGTCCCCCAGGCGGTGCGCGCCTGGCTGAGCGTGAACGGCGCCGGGAGGCGGGCCAGCCGGCGGCGCGCCTCCTCCTCGACTCCCGGCGCGAGGAACACCCCGTCGGCGACGCGCACGAGCTGACCGGCGCGCACCGCCGCGGCCTGCTCGCGTGGTCCCAGCCCGGCGGCGGCGAGGTCGTGAGCTTCCGGTGCGGCAAAGGGGTCCTGCTCCAGACGGGTGCGGATGGCGTCGACCTCCCGCTGCACCGCCGGGGGGAGCCCAGCGGAGGCGGGGACGACGCGGCCGTCGCGCAGAGACAGGGGAGGTCGGACGACTGCCCGGACCAGCCCGTCGTCGGGTAGGCCGAACTCCCGGCGGACGACGGCCATGGGAGGGCCGGGCTCGAGCGGGTAGCTCGACCGGTGGGCCGCCACCACCCCGGGCAGCTCGGTGGCCAGCTCGTCGAGCAATCCCGCGGCGACCAGCCACGGCCCCACCTGGTCGGCGCCGGGTGGCACCGGCCAACCCATCGCGGTGAAGTCGTCCACCCGCACCACCCGCCGGCGGGCGAGGTCAGCAGCGGCACCCGCGGGTCCGGCAGGCTGGTCGGCCAGCCCGGCGGCCCGCTGACGGGCCGCCCCGCGCCGGCGTAGCTCGGGCGGGGCCACGTCGCGCACGTCGGCGCCCACCACGCGGCGGACGCCGGGGTCGCGCAGGAGAAGACGGTCACCGACGCGCAGGGGCAGCGGAGTGGTCAGCTGCAGACGGGCCGCCGTCCCCTCGAGGGGCCGGACGCGGGCGCTCACGGCCGCGGAGCCGACGTGCACGATGAGCTCGGCCGGGAGCCGGCGCTCCGGCTCGCTGGCCAGCGTGACGTCGACGACCGAGGTGAGCCGGAAGGCTCCCGGCGTGAGCAACGCGTCGCCGCGGGTCAGCTCGTCGACCGCGACGCCGCGCAGGTTGAGCGCGACCCGGGCGGTGGCGCCCGACCGCGCGACCGGCTCCCCCAGCGAGTGCAGCCCCCGCACGGTCACCTGGCGGTCACCCAGCAGCAGCCGGTCCCCGACGGCGACGGCACCCGCGGGCAAGGTCCCGGTCACGACGGTGCCGGCTCCCTTGATCGGGAAGGCGCGGTCGATCCACAGCCGCACCGGCGCGGCGAGGTCCGGCGCGGGCAGACCGGCCAGCACCGACTCCAGCGCGGCCGTGACCTCGGGCACGCCGGCCCCGGTCGTCGCGCTGACCGCCACAGCGGGGACGGCGCCCATCGACGTGGCGGCCAGTCGCTCGACGGCGTCGGCGAGCACGGGGGCGGGATCGGCGACGTCGGCCTTGGTCACCGCCAGCAGCGCGTGCCGCACGCCCAGCGCGTCGAGGACGGCCACGTGCTCGGCGGTCTGCGCCGACCAGCCGTCGTCGGCGGCGACGACCACCAGGGCGGCGGGAACCGAACCGACACCGGCGAGCATGTTGCCGACGAACCGCTCGTGCCCGGGGACGTCGACGACGGCCAGCCGGCGGCCCGACGCCAGCGTCGTCCAGGCGAACCCCAGGTCGATGGTGAGGCCGCGGCGGCGCTCCTCCTCCCAGCGGTCGGGCTCCATGCCGGTGAGGGCGCGAACCAGCGTCGACTTGCCGTGGTCGACGTGCCCGGCGGTGGCGATCACGTCCACCGTCCGGCCACCTCCAGCACGGCCGCGGCCAGGATGCCGTCGTCCTCCGGGAGGACGCTGCGCAGGTCCAGCAGGGCGCGGCCGGCATCGACGTACCCGACGACCGGGGACGAGCCGGTGCGCAGGTCTACCGCGAAGTGCTCGGGCAGCGAGACGGCGGCGCTGGGCAGGGGGTGCTCGGGCGCTCCTCCCCCACCGACCCGCGCGGCGCTGTCGACCGCGGCCGCGTCGACCCCGGCGGCGGCGAGCCGGCCGGCCAGCGCGTCAGCCCGCACGCGCAGGTCCGCGGCGTCGGCGGCGAGCATCCGGCGCACCGGCGGCAGCGGTCCGCGCAGCGTCGCCTCCAGCGCGGCGAGGGTCGTCTTGTCCACCCGCAGCGCGCGGTAGAGGGGGTGGCGGCGCAGCCGCTGGACGAGGTCAGCGCGGCCGAGCACGAGGCCGGCCTGCGGGCCGCCGAGCAGCTTGTCCCCCGAGGCGAGGACGAGGTCGGCGCCGTCGGCCAGGGTGGTCTGCAGGTCCGGCTCGTCGGGCAGCACAGGGTTCGGCGCCGGCAGTCCGGAGCCGACGTCGGCGACCAGCGGCACGCCGGTCCCGGCCAGCGCCGCGGCGAGCTCGGCGACCGGTACCTCCCGGGTGAACCCGCGGACGACGAAGTTCGACGGGTGCACCTTCAGCACCGCGCCGGTGTCGGGGCCGAGGGCGCGGAGGTAGTCCTCGGCGGTGACCCGGTTCGTCGTCCCCACCTCGCGCAGGCGCGCGCCGGTGGACTCCAGCAGCTCGGGGATGCGGAAGCCGTCGCCGATCTCGACGAGCTCGCCGCGGGCGATGACCAGCTCCCGGCCCTGACCGAGCGCGGTGGCGACCAGCGCGAGCGCCGCGGCGCAGTTGTTGACCACCAGCGCCGCCTGCGCCGCGGGGACGGCGGCCCGCAGCGCGGCGAGCGCGGCCTCGCCTCGCTGGCCGCGCCGGCCGGTGCGCAGGTCGAGCTCGACGTCGGTGGTGCCGGCGGCCGCTGCGACCGCCTCGACCGCTGCCGCCGACAGCGGCGCCCGGCCCAGGTTGGTGTGCACGAGCACGCCCGTGGCGTTCAGCACCGGGCGCAGGCTCACGGCGCTGTCGGGCAGCGCGGCGAGGACGGCGGCGACCGCGTCAGCCGGCGCCACGGCACCGGAGCGCACCCGCTCCTGTACCGCACGGATGGCGTCCTTCACCAGGACGCGGCCCAGCCGCTCGATCACGGGCGTGAGCTGCCCGGCGGCCAGCAGCGTGTCCGTACGCGGCACCTGCCGCCGCGGGTCGGCGATCATCGACCGCGCGTAGGCGCCGAACCGGGGACCGGCCCGGCGCCGGGAACGTTGGCGGAGGCGGACGGGAATCGAACCCGCCTGACCGAGATACTCGGCCACGTCGGCTTTAGAGGCCGCGGGGACCACCAGGCGCCCTGACGCCTCCACCGCCGACCGTACTTGCCGATCCGCTCCAGGGTCTCGTCGGAGGAGAGGCGTCGACTCGCTCGCGACTCGTCGCAACGCCATGACGGCTGCCAGTGGGGTACCAGCGTCCGCGACTCGGGCTCCAGTGCGAGGCTCCGCCACATAACCGACGGTGTCGCCGGTCGCCCTCGAGGAGCCAACGACTGACGGACGAGTCGTGCGGTATCGAGAAAATCACGCACTGAGTGGCCAGCAGGCTGCGCACATCTCGGCGGACCACAAGACGTAGCCAGTGGCGCACGCCTCGGAGCAGTGCCTTCGTCTGATCGGCACGGCAGGGAGCGGGTTGTCGCAGAAGATGTAGCCACACGTGGTGGGCCGTTTCCGCAACCTCTCGTTGAGCCATCGCCAACGCAGCCGCTCGATGACGGTCATGCGCAGCGCCTCAGCGAAGCTGCGGCACCGTGCGTGGGCTTGACATGACGTCTCCCGAGCAACGACTGCGGAGGCAGTTGCTGACCGCGGGGTGCGTCGCGCGCTTTGCCCCGCGGTGGCGCAAGCCCTCGGTTGGCGACAGAGAGGTCACCGGCGGGAATCAGGGCACATCGGTCCGCGTCACTCTGCGACAGAGCCAGCGGGCTGCCGGATCGAGTGACGATGTCGTCAGGTACCCCCGGGGCGCCCGAGATGCCCATCGTTGACCTCGCCTCGTCCGTCCGGCTGCCCACAATCGAAGCGGGCGTCTGCCGTCCGAGTTGCGACCTCACAAGAAGTGTAGATGTGGAATATCTTGCATGCCAAGACCGGAGAGGTGCCCACGCAGGCTGAACGGGCGCCTAGATTCGGGACGTGACCAGTGCACCGGCCCGGATCCGCCTGACCCAGTACGCGCATGGCGGCGGCTGTGCCTGCAAGATCCCGCCCGGTGAGCTGGAGCAGGTGGTCGCCGGGCTGACCGCGGTCGGTCCCGTCTCGCCGGCCGCTGAGCTCGTGGTGGGCCTCGACGACGGTGACGACGCCGCGGTCGTCCGCATCGCCGGCGGTCAGGGCATCGTGCTGACCACCGACTTCTTCACCCCGGTGGTTGACGACGCGCACACGTTCGGCCGGATCGCCGCGGCCAACGCCCTGTCCGACGTCTACGCGATGGGCGGTACCCCGGTCGTTGCGGTGAACCTGCTCGGCTGGCCGCGCGACGTCCTTCCGGCCGAGCTGGCCGCCGAGGTGCTGCGCGGCGGGCTGGAGGTGGCCTCCGAGGCCGGCTGCCACGTGGGCGGGGGGCATTCGATCGACGATCCCGAACCGAAGTACGGGATGGCGGTCACCGGGATCGTCGACGTCGACCGGCTGATCACCAACTCCGGCGCCGTCGCCGGCACGCCGCTGTCGCTGACCAAGCCGCTGGGCGTGGGCGTGCTCAACAGCCGGATGAAGGCCACCGGCGAGGTCTCCGAGGAGGCCGTCGCCTCGATGACCGCGCTCAACGCCGGAGCCGGGCAGGCCGCGGTGGCCGCGGGTATCCGCGCCGGCACCGACGTCACGGGGTTCGGCCTGCTCGGCCACCTGTACAAGATGGCCCGCGCCAGCGGGGTCACCGCCGTCGTCGACGCCGCCGCCGTCCCCTACCTGACCGGGGCCCGCGAGGCGCTGGCCGCGGGCTTCGTCTCCGGCGGCACGCGGCGGAACCTGGACTGGGTCCGTCCGCACACCGACCTCGCCGCGGTATCCGAGGACGAGGCGCTGCTGCTCGCCGACGCGCAGACCTCCGGCGGTCTGCTGCTCGGTGGTGAGGTGCCGGGGGCGCCGGTGATCGGCGAGTTCGTGCCGCGCGGCGAGTATGTGGTCGTCATCCGCTGACAGCCTCGCCGCGCGAGATCTGCACAGTCGCCGCCATCAGCGGCCGAAGCCGACGAGTGTGTAGATCTCGTGGCGAGGTTGACGTCCCGTCGGCTCGAGTACGCCAGAGTCGAGATCTCTCGACACCCGAGCGCGGACTGTGCGCGTAGCTACCGCCCCGACCAACGCGGCAATCGCTTGTCCGCGAATGCCAGCGCGCCCTCGCGGGCGTCCTCGGACGCCAACACGGGCTCGGCGACATCTCGCTGCCAGGCGATCATCTCGGCATCGGTCCAGCGTGCTGCGCGGGAGAGGATGGTCTTGGTGGCCGCAACGGCCAGCGGCGCGTGAGCCGCAATCTCGTGGGCGAGTTTCCGCGCTTCGCCGAGCGACTCCCCCTCGTTCACCAGGCGCGTGACGAGCCCGGCAGCATGGGCCTCCTCCGCTCCCAGACGTCGGCCGGTGAGCGCGACCTCCATGGCCAACCCGTAGGGCAGTACCTTCGCCAGCCGCAGGAGACCACCGCCGGCCGCGACGAGGCCACGGCTCACCTCAGGGATCCCGAAGCTGGCAGTTCTGGCTGCGACCACCATGTCGCACGCCAGCGCCATCTCGAAGCCACCGGCGAGAGCCGGCCCCTCGACGGCGGCGATGAGCGGCTTCGCCGGAGGCCGCTCGGCGATGCCCGCGAAACCGCGACCCGGGATGGACGGTCGCTCGCCGCGCATGAAGGCCTTGAGGTCCATCCCTGCGGAGAAGAAGTTCCCTGCCCCGGTCAGGATGCCCACCGACACATCCGCCCGGGCATCCAGCTCGTCGGCAGCTGCAGCGATGCGCTCGGCGACGGCGAAGTCGATCGCGTTACGGACCGAGGGCCGGTTGATCGTGATGATCAATACGCCGTCATCAACCTCGACTGTCACATCGTCTGACATGGGTCCTCACCTCTCACGCTCACGGCCGTTCGCCGCTCACGGCACCGGTCTCGTCGCTGGGTCCTCGCGTCTCCTGTGGGCCCTCAGCCACGTCGGGTCCAACGTCCGTTCTTCTGGACGAGACAGCCGACCTCCACGGGGTGAGCGGTGGCGCAACCCTCGGAGCAGCACCTCCGCTGGACAGGCCCTCGGAAGCGGGTCGTCGCAAGGATGTACCGACACGTCGCACTCGTCCTCCGCAGCCGTGAATGAGCCCCGCCGGACTGGACGGAGGTCGGACCTCTCGTCCCCCGGAGGCTGAACCACCACATGGCCCACACCGGCGTCCAGATGAACGAGGTGCCTTTAACTTGTCCAGCCAGGCGACGCCAGCTCCCGCGAGCCGACGCGAGCTTGTCCCGGTCTTCTCGCTGATAGATGAAGTCGTGGTGCAGGTTGCACTCGAGCGCGGCCACGACTCACCGCGCAGCCTCAACAGACCGAGGAGTTTCCGGTCGTCGGGAGACTCGCCCGTCCACGACGGCGCGGTCCACCCTGCCGCGCTGGCGGCCTCGATGGTCGACCACCGTCTGCCCGCTCTACGGGTTCCGCCGGTGACCTTCTGAGCTGGAGCCACACAGCCCGTCGGCGTTGGTCGCGGACCTGACGAAGCGCCGACCGCGGTCTTGTCCGACGGGGTCCCATGCGGCTAGCTTCGCTGAATACACGGCTGCACACACGATGGCCGCAAGCAAGGTGTGCGCCGCTCTCTCAGCGACTTTGACCCGGAGGTCAGAACAGTGGCTCGAATCTCGATTCCGGAGAACTTCGCCAACGACCCGGCCAGCTATGCCTTCGCTGCGTTCGTCCCGTCGATGTCCCAGGCTCGCCTGGCGCTGTCCACGGCGGTGTACCGGGACGCGATCATCTCGCTGCGTGAGTTCGAGGCCGCGAGGGCGCGCATCGCAGTCATCAACGGCTGCGAGATCTGCAAGAAGTTCCGATCTGCGCAGGACGTGCCCGGCTACATCGGTGGGTTCGGGACCGCGAATGGGGGCTCCGTCGCGGACCGTGGCGGTCCGGCTCCGGACGAGCAGTTCTATGCCGAGCTCGAGGGATGGCGCGACTCGACGCTGTACAGCGAGCGCGAACGTCTCGCGATCGAACTCGCCGAGGCCTTCTCCCTCGCGCCCACGTCCTTGGACGACGACGAGGACTTCTGGAACCGCGTGAAGGCCGCCTACTCGGACGAAGAACTGTTCAGCCTCATGCTGTCGATCGGGACGTGGGTCGGCGGCGGCCGCCTTCTGCACATGCTCCAGTTCGACAACGTGTGCGGCGTCGTTCCCCCTCCCCCGAGCAAGATCGACCTTGACGTCGTCGCCGCATCATCCGTGAGCTAGCTAGGGGTCCTTGTCTGTCCTCTACGCCGCTGTCGCCACCGCTACTGGGGAGGCTGGGAAGGTCACACGCGGTCGTCGGACAGTCTGATCGACGTGGAACTGGCCATCCCCCAAGGAGATGGGCGGGTCGGCGGCCAGACGAACCCTGAGCAGCTCTTCGCGTCTGGATACGCCGCTTGCTTCCACAATGTGCTGAAGGCGGTTGCTCGTGAGCAGAAAGCCGCCTTCTCGCACTCGCCGTGACGGCTGAAGTGGGCATCGCGCCCGACGATGCCGGAGGTTACGGCCTCGAGATGAAGCTGCATGTCGAGCTCGGGGGAATCGAGCAGGCGGCCGTAGAGCAGCTGGTCGAGGCCCCGCATCGGATGTGTCCGTACTCCAACGCGACCCGCGGCAAAGTCCCTGTCACCCTGGAGGCCGTCACCGCGTGACCCAGAACCTGAGCGTGGCGTAGCCGCGCTGACCCTGATGTCCCAGCCTGACGTCTTGAAGGCTCGCGATCGTCTGCTTGGTAGTGCCTCGGCGTTGCTCTACGCCGAGGGCATCCCTTCGTTGGGGGTGGACCGGGTGATTGTCGAAGCCGGCGTCACCGGGCTACCTCCTAGCGGCACTTCCCGGGCGAAGAGCCACTGGTAGTCGCAGTCGACGACGTCGACCGCGCTCACTCAGCAATACGCCGACGACCTGGCCGGCTGCAATCCTCACGCCACGGCCCGGCTGTGTGAGGTCACACGATCGACGAGACAGCGGCTCTGCACCCCGGATTTTGAGGCTGCCCGTTCATCAACGCCGCCCATGGGTGCCCCGGGCTAGGGAGCCGGTGCGACAGCCTGTGCTTGCTGTCCGAGGATGGCCGGAAGTGGCGGTGTCTGACCTAAGGGGGAGCCTGATCGAGGCTGAATGACGCCGGAAGTACCACCCCAGTGCCGCGCGCATCGTCAACCTCGCAGCCGGATCGACCGCCACCCTGCGGCCGCACCCTGCGCGCGCTGCCCACTACACCTCAGCTGACTTTCACGAAGGAATGCAGATGACTCTCGGAAGCGCACTTATCGTGGGCGTCGGACCGGGCCTCGGCCTGGCCCTGGCCCGCACGTTCGCCGATGCCGGACACCCCGTGGCCCTGTTCGCCCGCGACGCCGCGCGGCTAGCCGGGTACGTCTCCCAGCTCGACCAGTCCGGCGGGATCGCCCGTGCCTACCCCGCCGACGCGGCGGACCCGGTCAGCCTGCGCGGCGCGCTACAGACGGCGGTCGACGACCTCGGCGCACCCGACGCGCTCGTTTACAACGCGGCCGTGCGCCGTGCCGACACGCCGACCGACGGCGACGACCAGGGCTGGGCCGACGCCCTCGCCGTCGATGTCCTCGGCGCGAAGATCGCCGCCGAGACCGTCCTGCCTGCACTACGCGAAGGCCGCGGCAGCCTGCTCTTCACCGGTGGCGGCCTCGGGCTCCAGCCCTCCCCGCAGTACGCATCCCTCTCCGTAGGCAAGGCCGGGCTCCGTGCCTACGTGCAAGCCCTCCACGCACAGCTCGCCGGCACCGGGGTGCACGTCACCAGCATCACGATCACCGGCAAGATCGGCGGAGGCGAGGAACGGTTCGACCCCGCTGTCCTCGCAGCTGCCTACCTCGACCTGCACCACCAGCCCGACACCGACTGGCGCGACGAGCTGCTGCGCGACTGAGCAGGCTCCCCGGACGAGGACACGGCGACCTTGCGCTATGGCCGAGCTCTCGCGCTGGCAGCGACTTCACCGGTGGCGAGCGACTTCCGGTGCAGCATGGTCCGCCGCTGTCTCTCCCTCAGCGCGGGCAGCATCGCCCGAGCCAAGAAGCTACAAGATCTTCACGAGCGAAGGGACCGATCAAGATCAGGACCTTCACAGACCCGTGAATATGGGTGATGCAGGCGCGCGTCAGCGCGGGGCGGGCGAAGCCCGTCCGCAGTAGTTCTGCAGTAATGCTTCAGGCGGCCGGGTCGAGGACCACGGTGTGGCCGAGCCGCTCAAGCTGAGCGACCAGTCGGCGGGCGTGGGCCTCGTCGTTGCGGCGGGCCAGCCACTCGGGCCCGAGGTCTTGGTATGGCTCGTCGCGGGTCAACATCCAGTAGGCGGAGACCAGGATCGAATGGGCGACCGCCAGCTGAGCCCGGGCCATGCCTCGGCGGCTAGTGAGCCGGGCGTGCTGGGCGGCCAGGTAGTTGGCGCCCTTCATCCGCCCGACCGAGCCAGCGGCCTCGACCAGCATCGCGGTCAGCCACTTGTTGCCGTGCGGCGGGCGGACCGGATACCGCTTGCCCGCCGACTCCCGCGTTCCCGGAGCCACGCCGGCCCAGGAGGCCAGATGCTCCGGCGTCGGGAACCGAGACATGTCCGCGCCGGTCTCGGCGATGATCACCTGCGCGACCTTCTCCCCCACCCCGGGGATCGTCTGCAGCAGTTCCAGCTGGTGCGACCACGGCTGGAACGCCGCCGCGATGACGGCGTTCAGCTCGGCCAGCGCGGACTCGATCGCCTCGATCCGGGCAAGCATCGAGCGGGCCAGCTGCGCGTGCTGGGCGTCGAAGTGCCCGGTCAGCGCCTCGGTCAGGGCCGGAATCTTGCGGCGCATCTTGCCCTTGGCCAGGTCGGCCAGCACCCGCGGATCGCTCTCCCCGCTGATCAGCGCGCCCAGCATCGCGCGGGCGGAGACGCTGGTCAGGCTCGCCGCGACCGAGGAGAGCTTGACCGAGGCATCTTCCAGCATCAGCTCCAGCCGGGTGATCTCCCGCGTGCGGTCGGCCATCAGCTGCACCCGGTAGTGGGTCAGCATCCGCAACCGGCGGATGTCTGGCGGCGGCACGAACGAGGGCCGCAGCAACCCGCACTCCAGCAGCTGGGCGATCCACTCGGCGTCCTTGACGTCGGTCTTGCGCCGCGAGATCGACTTGATGTGCGCGGCGTTGACCAGCCAGACCTCCATCACCTCCTCCAGGCAGTAGAACGCGCCCTTCCAGTAGGTCGAGGTCAACTCCATCGCCGCGACCGTCACCCCGCACTCGACCAGCCAGTCCCGCATCACCTGCAGCGACCGCGTCATCGTCGAAAACGTCCGCGTCTCCGCCCGCCGCCCACCCCGCGGCCCGGGCGTGCGCACACACCGTCAGCGTCTTCTTGCCGATGTCCAGCCCAGCAACCCGCTCGTACAGAACCTCCACCGCCGACCCCTCCTCACTCGAGGACCTGCAAGGCGTCGCCCGGAGGGCCCTCAAGTCAAGGACACAGACCCGCGCGCTCACGGCAGCAATCAGGGGCACCCGAGGACCCCGCGCCAAACACCTCTGCGGGCTCTCCCGCACCAGTGACGGACGACGTCGCCGGACGACAACAGCATTCTCATCGCCAGAGGCTGCGATTCAAGATCGCAAAGGATTACACCTCTTGCACCGGCGGACGGTGGACTCGTTGTGACGAGTCGCTGCAGGCTGGTCTGCCACGGCCCCGATACGAAGCCGCAGGTGGGCACTGCGAATGACACGGTGAGTTCGAGCGAGCTCTGGTTCCGGTAGGCGTCACTGGCCAAGGAGATGCCCCGCCTACGTGAGGTCGTGGCGGACCTGTCGGGCCCGCGCCTGGCGCTGGAAGTCGATCGATCCACTGCGTACGTACGCACGGCGGCGGTACGCATCGAGGACGACGCCGAGCGCGTTAAACAGGTCCAGCAGGTCGCGGTCGTAGATGCGACCGTCGTCGATTTGGCCGGCAAGCGCCCCAAGCAGCGGTAGCCAGTCGCGGCGCGTCGGCGTGGTCCGGACCGGCACCTCGACGGGTCGCTCCACGACCCGCACGGCGGACAGTCCTGAAGCAGCAGCCCGGGTCTGCTCCCACGCGCGATGCCGGCAGCTGGCCGAGCACCACTTCGGGATTGGGCCGCGGCCGCTCGGGGTGATCGGTCCGCCGCACCAGGCGCAATCAGTCGCCGCCACCCGGCGCGCCCGTGAGCGCCGCTCCGCCGCGATTGTCTCGGTTCGCCGCTGATCGCGAGTCGTCTGCTCCGCCTTCTCACGCCGTCGGCGCTCAGCCTCTGTTCGTCGCCTTCGATAGTCGGCCGTTCCCCTGCTGCCCATGCCGCGGAGGCTGCTCGCCAACCTCCAGTCACTCGTCACCACGAGTTCGATCAGCCCGGAATGCAAGACGTGTGTGGCCTCGCGATCTTGAAGTCTCCGGTGTCGCTCGCCAGGGCCTGACCGGTCGGCGCCGGGCGTGCGTGGTGCTGTCCGGTCCGGGGACGATCTCGCCATGGGCAAGCGACAGCGCGAGGACCCGGACGTCCTGCACCGCAAGGCGCAGATCGCGATCCTGTCCGGCCTGGCCGACGGCAACGACGACGCCTTCGAGCTCATGCTGTCGGTCCGGCCGTACGACGTCCGCGGCCTCTTCACGCCGGACGTCGCACTGCTCGAGGTGGCGGCGGCGGCGCTCGGGCTGGCCTGCCCGCCGGGAAGCGAGCGGCTGGAGTACGAGGGGCTGACGGATCGCTACCTGGCCGACCTCATGCTCGACGGCCGCACCGTGCGCCGCCGCACGCAGTACGCCATCTACGCGGCCGCCTGCATACGCGGCGGATTGCATCCCGACCTACTGATGGAGGCCGGCCACTGGGAGCCGCGACTCTGGACGTACGCCGTCTCGGCGGTCCTCCTCTACTGCCGCGCCGCCGCGGAGCGCCTCGAGCTGCCCGTGGCGGCGATCGCCCGGCTCGTCGCTGACGAGCTCGGCCTCGAGCTGCCCGCCACCGGAGGGGCATCCGAGTAGCTCCTGCCGTCGCTCAACGCAGCGCGAGCCGAGAGGAGAAGCGCGGGCCCGGCCAGGCTGCAGGACTCATCGAGGCAGCGAACAGGAGAAGGTCTGGAGGCTTCGGCGAGCAGGCGGCCACGCTCGCTCTCAACTGGAGAAGGACGCGCCTCGGACTGGAGAAACACCGGCGACCCGTCGGCAACCGTGAGCAGGACATTGCTGACGCCGGAGAGGCCTGGCCATGACCGAAGACCTGCAAGACGCTTCTGCATCGGCGCTGCTGACCCTCACCGAGGCGGCCGCCGTGCTCCGCACACCTGTGGCCACCCTGCGGTACTGGCGGCACCTCGGCGTCGGACCCGCCGGGTTCCGTCTGGGCCGGCGCGTGCTGTACCGCCGGCAAGACCTCGACCGGTGGATCGAGGCGCAGCGCACCGCTCAGGCGGTCGACCGGCCACGGCGCTGACCACCCGAAGGAAAGCTCCGGCGCCGTCATCCACAGGGTCGACGCCGTCCCCAGATCCTCCCGGGCTCCGCCACGGTGACCAGCCCGACCGCAGGCTGACGAGTCCAGGTCATCCGCACGCCCGCACCCGGGTCCGACACCGAGGGGACGACACATGCCGAGGCCGCCGCTGGCCGTGGGGACCTTCGGCAAGGTCAACTTCCTCGTCCTGGGCAAGGGCCGGGTGCGGGCGCAGGTCGGCTTCCGCGACTTCGACGGCCGCCGCCGGTCGGTCAGCCGTTTCGGTCGGACCAAGGCCGAGGCCGAGCGCCGCCTGCGGACCGCGCTGCGCGACCGCGACAGCGCCCCCGACGAGGGGAACAGCGGCGACAGCCGGCTCGCCACCGTGGCCACCGCCTGGCTGGCCGAGGTCGACGACAGCGATCTGGCCACCGGCACCAAGCGGCTGTACCGCTTCACCGTCCAGAGCTACGTCCTCCCGGGCATCGGTCAGCTCCGGCTGCGGGAGATCACCGTGCCCGCCGTCGACCGGCTGCTGACCGCCGTCCGCACGAGCCACGGCGCTGGCGCCGCGAAGTCCGCCCGCTCCGTGCTGTCCGGCATCCTTTCGGAGGCGGTCCGCCGCGGGGCCCTACCGACGAACCCGGTGCGAGAGGTCGGCTCCCGCCGAGCTCACCGCCGGCCGACGGCGGGGCCACGCGCCCTGACGGTCGACGAGGAACGCCGGCTGCGCGAGCGGCTCGCCGCCGACGACGAGACGGCCAAGCTCGACCTCCCCGACCTGGTCGACTTCATGCTCGGCACCGGCGTGCGCATCGGCGAGGCCTGCGCGGTCCGCTGGGCCGCCGTCGACCTCGATGCGGCGACGCTGCGCGTCGAGGCGACGCTGATCCGCGTGCCCGGCCGCGGCCTGGCCATCCAGGAGGCGCCGAAGACCACCGCCGGCCGGCGCACCATCGCCCTGCCGGCCTTCGTCGTGGACCTGCTCCGCCGTCGTCGGGCACAGGTGTCCACGGCTGACGGCTCGGAGGTGGCCTTCCCCAGCCCGACCGGTCGGCTGCGGGATCCGCACAACACCAGCAGCAACCTGCGCCAGGCCCTGAACCGCGCCGGCTTCGAGTGGGTGACCTCGCACGTGTTCCGCAAGACGGTGGCGACGCGGCTCGACGAGGCGGGGCTGTCGGCCCGCCAGATCGCCGACCACCTCGGCCACAACCGGCCGAGCCTGACCCAGGACGTCTACATGGGCCGGGGCCTGGCCGCTCCGGAGGCGGCGGCAGCGCTCGAGCGCGGACGCTAGTCAGCGTCGGGCGAAGGCCGATCCACCGGGCCCGCGGGCGAGAGAGGCCGGGACGAATCTTCGTCGTTTGTTCGTCGTAGCGGCCGGTGCGGCGGGGCGCTCAAGCGCCTGACCTGCGAAGATGCTCCCCCGACTGGACTCGAACCAGTAACCCTGCGATTAACAGTCGCATGCTCTGCCAATTGAGCTACGGGGGATGGGCGGGGCGACCCGCACGCCCGACGAATGTACCTCACGGACCCTGCGGCTCCGCGGAGACACCCCCGTCGCGCCGCCGCTCCTCCGGTCGTACGGTGATCGCCCACCCCTGTGCTCCCGGAGGTCCCCGTGGCGAAGATGTCCCTCCTCGTCGGCTTCGGTGCCGGCTACGTCCTCGGCGCCCGCGCGGGGCGCGAGCGGTACGAGCAGATCCGGCGCACCTGGTCCCAGGCCAAGGAGGACCCGCGCCTGCAGGAGGTCGCGGGCATGGCGCAGGCGCACGCGGACTCGGTGGTCAACTCCGTGAAGGCCCGCATGGGGACCGAGTCACCCAGCTGACCTCGTCGGTCCGGTCCGGCCGTCCCGCGGCCGTTCAGTCCGGCCGCTCGGCGGCGACCGCGTCGGCCAGCTTCTGCCGGGCGACCTCGCGGGAGGTGGGGTCGTTGCGGTCGGCGTCGTCGTCGAAGACGACGGTCCACTCCCGCGCGGCCTGACCGGGCACCCGGCGGGCCACCAGGAGCACCGCTCCCCCGCTGGGCAGCGGCGAGCGCCGGCTGTCCACGACGGTCTGGTCGACCCGCCTGCGGACGACCGCGGGCAGGTCTCCGGCGTCGGCGAGCGCGTACCGCTCGGCGGGCCGGCGCGCCTGGACGCCGGGCTCCACCTCCGCCAGCCGGACGACGGCGAAGCTGCCCCCGCCGTCGGCCGTGGCGCTCCACCGCGCCGACCCGATCTCGTGCCACGGCAGCACGGCGACCTCGCCGGCGGCGTCGAGGCCCAGCCCGGCCGGCACGCGGCGCAGCCCGCGCGACGTGGCGACCAGCCAGCCCTCCCTGCGCACGAGCTCACCCCAGGCCAGCACGTGCTCGTCCGGGTCCGGCGAGGCGAGGACGACGGCCCGCACGATCTCCGGCGGCCGGGCGAGGCGCCGGCGCAGCCACTCGGCGACGCTCACGGGGTCAGCCCGCCCATCGCGCGCTCGCGCAGCGACCGCGCCTGCTGCTCGAGCGCGAGCAGCTGACCGAAGACCTTGGTGTAGTCGTCGGCCTGCTCGACGGGGTTCATCCGCTGCAACCGGCCCTTGAGCGTGGACACCTGCCGCACGATGGCCATCTCCTGCAGCCGGGCGATCACGGCGAGCACGTAGCCGCCGTCGGCCTCACCGACCGAGCGCAGCGGCTCGACCGCGAGTGCGGTGAGCATGGCGCGGGCGGTCTCCCGGGAGCAGTGCGCGGCCACCTCGTCGAGCCAGGCCGGCCCGGTGACCTGTGCGGCGGCCGCTCCCCCGGCCCCGGCGACGGCGGCGGCCACGGCGGCGTAGTCGGGGTCGGTGTAGGCCTCGGGCGGCACGGCGTCGAAGGAGGGGCCGGCGAGCTCGGGCACCTGCAGGGCCGCCTTGACCGCCTCGCGCTCCACCTCGAGCGCGGCGTCGTCCGGGGTGCGCTTGGGCTGCCGTTGCCGCCCCCGGCCCTGCTCCTCCCCACCGCCCTGGAGCCGGCGCACCCGCTCGAGCACCTCGGACTCGTCGGTGTCGCCGATCAGCGCCGCCAGCCGCCGGGCGTACGCCGGGCGCAGCGCGTGGTCCTTGACCTGCGCCAGCAGCGGAGCGGTCCGGTCCAGCGCGGCCACCCGCCCCTCGACGGTCTCGAGGTCGTACTCGGTGAGCAGCGTCCGCAGCACGAACTCGATGAGCGGGGTGCGCCGGGCGACCAGGTCGCGGACGGCGGCGTCGCCGTGGGCCTGGCGGAGCTCGCAGGGGTCGCGGCCGTCGGGCTCGACGGCGACGAACGTCTGCGCGACGAACCGCTGGTCCTCCTTGAACGTCTTCATGGCCGCGGCCTGGCCGGCCGCGTCACCGTCGAACGTGTAGACGACCTCGCCGCGGAACTCGTCCTGGTCCATCAGCAGCCGGCGCAGCACGCTGATGTGCTCGGCGCCGAACGCGGTGCCGCAGGAGGCGACCGCCGTCGTCACCCCGGCGAGGTGGCAGGCCATGACGTCGGTGTAGCCCTCGACGACGACCGCCTGGTGCCGGCGGGCGATGTCGCGCTTGGCCCGGTCCAGGCCGTACAGCACGGTGCTCTTCTTGTAGAGCGGCGTCTCGGGGGTGTTGAGGTACTTGGGGCCCGGGTCGTCGTCCATCAGCTTGCGGGCGCCGAAGCCGATCACGTCGCCGGTGATGTCGCGGATCGGCCAGACCAGCCGGCGGTGGAAGCGGTCGATGAGCGTGCCGCGGCTGGACTCCTTCGCCAGCCCGGCGGTGACCAGCTCCTCCTGGCTGTAGCCCTTGGCGCGCAGGTGCCGGGTCAGGGTGTCCCAGCCGCCGGGGGCGTAGCCGCAGCCGTAGTCGAGGGCCACCTGCCGGTCGAAGCCGCGGTCGGCGAGGAACTGCCGGGCCGGCGCGGCCTCGGGTATGCGCAGCTGCTCGGCGTAGAAGTCGGCGGCGACGGTGTTGGCGGCGACGAGGCGGGCCCGCTGGCCGGCGTCGCGCCGGTCGGGTGCTCCCGTGGGCCGGCCCCCGTCGTCCTCGTAGTGCAACTGGATGCCGGTCTGCCCGGCCAGCCGCTCGACCGCCTCGCTGAAGGTGAGGTGGTCGACCTTCTGGATGAAGGAGATGACGTCGCCGCCCTCCCCACACCCGAAGCAGTTCCCGGTGAGGATGTCGTCCTCGAGCGTGAACGCGTGCGTCCCGGGGACCTCGGCGCAGTACACCTCCTCGGTACGGCCGCTCCATTCGACCGACTGGACCACCCAGCTCTTCCGCTCGTACTTCTTGGGACTCTCCGCGATGCGTTCGCGGTGGTGACGGAGGAGGAAGAAGGACTCGGGCAGGCCCTTGGTCATGAATCGCACGTTGTAGATGTCGCTCGGGACGCCGTCGATCCCCACGCGGTTCTGCTTCGCCACCGCGAACGTCCCGATCCCGAGCCGGGTGCACAGCCGGCGCACGTACTCGAGGTCGTCGGGACGAGAGGAGTTGAGGACGGCATCGCCGTCCTCCGCCACGCAGCCATCGGCTGCGAAGTACCCGGCCAGCCAGCCCAACAGGTATGAGGCGTCCTCGTCGAGGGCTGGCCGCTCGTCCTTGAAGTACGCCGGTGGGCCGTAGAAGCGGGTCCCTCGCTCGTCGGCCCAGCTGCGGCAGCCGTCGAAGTAGCGAGCTAGTTCAGCGTCCTTCTCGCCATGGAGAACCGCGAGGGAACCGGCGCCTGCCCGGGTGCCGTCCCCGTACACGAGTCCTCGCGCGATGCCGAACGGCGACGGCTGCGTGGCCGGGTGGAGTACGCGACTGACCGGGAAGCTGTGTGACAACCGGTCACCCGGGACGAGGTCCTTGGTGAGCTTCTCCCGACGGTTCTGCCGCAGTGCGCCCGACGGCACGAACCACCGGTGCTCGTCCGTCGCGTGCAACTCCTTCACCCGGCCGTTGCGCGTCAGAGTGACCCGCATCAGCCGCTGGACGCCGTAGGAACGGAACGGTGCCTCGACCCAGCCTCCGTTGCCGTCGAGCACCCGCACGGTCCGGCCGGCCAGCTCCCGGATCGGCACCACGCCGTCCTCCGTCAGCACCCCGGTCTCCCCCGCCAGGCAGTGGTAGAGCCCGCGCGAGGGGGTGACGTGGAACGACGGCGACTTCTCGTCGTGGAAGGGACACAGCCCCTTGAGGCTGCCGCCCCCGGCCCGCTTCAGCTGCAGGTGCTCGCCGATGACCTCGTCGATGCGGCTGCGCTCGCGGACCGCCGCGATGTCGGCGGCCCGGATCCTCCCCCGGCCGGCCATCAGCTGCCGCCCGCCGCGGCGGCTCCGCCGGCGACGACGGCCCCGGTCGCCGCCGACTGGTTGCGCCGGCTGATCACCAGCTCCAGCCACAGCAGGAAGACCTGGTGGTGCAGCGGGAGCGACTCGTCACAGTCCAGCGTCGGCCGCGGCGACCAGCCGCCGGTCGACCCGCTCTCCGCGAGGGTCCGCCCGCGGCCGGTGTACCGGTGCGTGCCCTTCCACATCGACAGGCTCGACACCGAGACCGGCGCGCCCTCCAGGTCCGCCTCCCAGGTGCCCTTCCACATCGACGTCTGGCGGGCCCGCAGCCGGGCGCTGCCCTCCGGGTCGACCGACCAGCGGCCGGTCAGCTCCCGCTTCTGCTCCGCGAGCACCCACTCGCGCTCGCCGACGACGGCCGTGGCCGCCTCCTTCCAGTTCGATGCCCGCAGCCGCGCCACGACGACGCCGTCCCGCAGGACGGGCAGCACGCCCTTCTCCACCCCGGCGGACCCCGCCTTGCCCACTTCCAGCACGGCCGGCCTCAGCCGATCCCCGGTGCGCCGGCGACGCTCTCGCCGGTGACGCGGTACAGCAGGTAGGCCCCGGTCTCGCGGAGGATGTAGAGGAACTGCGTGTTGCGGGTCTGCACCGCCGGTCCCTGCCGGGTGGGTGAGCTCTCCGCGTCGATGCCGGCGTCCTCGGCCATCCGCTCGGCGCGCATGGCGTGCCACGGGTCGGTCACCAGCACCGCGCTCTCCAGCCCCTGTTCCTCGAAGACGCGGGCCACCGCCCGCATGCTCTCCAGAGTGTCCACCCCCTCGGGCACCGGGAGGAGCGCGTCGCGGGGGACGTCGCCGGACCCGGCCAGGTACTCCGCGCCTGCCTCGGCCTCGGTGAACTGGTCGCCGGCGGCCTTGCCGCCGACGGTGACGATCACCGGCGCGACACCCTCCTCGTAGAGCTTGCGCGCGTGCTCGAGCCGGGCCTCGAAGATCGACGACGGGACGCCGTTGTACTGCGCCGAGCCGAGGACGACGATCGCGTCCGACGCCGGCCGGGAGTCCTGCCGCGCGGTCCACCAGATGGCGAGCGCCGTCGAGGCGACCACCAGCACGACCGCCAGCACCGCGGCGCCGGCCAGCCGGACGACCAGGCTCCCGATCCGCACCCGCACGCGTCATGCGTACCACGCGGCACCGACGCCGGGGCGCAGCCCGGAGGAGCTGTGTCCGGCGCCCCGGTCACCCGTCGGCGGGCTGCCCGCCGAGCGCCGCCCGACCGGCCTCCAGCCGCGCGACGGGCACGCGGAACGGCGAGCACGAGACGTAGTCCAGCCCCACCTGGTGGAAGAAGTGCACCGAGTCCGGGTCGCCGCCGTGCTCGCCGCAGACGCCGAGCTTGAGGTCCGGCCGGGCCGCGCGGCCGCCCTCCACCGCGATCTCGATCAGCCGCCCGACCCCGGGGACGTCCAGCGACTCGAACGGCGAGACCCCGAAGATCCCCTTGTCCAGGTAGGCGTGGAAGAAGGCCGCCTCGACGTCGTCGCGCGAGAAGCCCCACGTCATCTGCGTCAGGTCGTTGGTGCCGAACGAGAAGAAGTCGGCCGCCCCGGCGATCTCGCCTGCGGTCAGCACCGCGCGCGGCACCTCGATCATCGTGCCGATCGTGGTCGGGACGTCGACGCCCTCCGCCGCCGCGACCTCGGCGAGGACCGCCGTGGCCTCCTCCCGGATGGCCTCCAGCTCCTGCACCGCGCCGACCAGCGGGATCATGATCTCCGGCCGCGGGTCGCCGCCGGCCCGCCTCCGCTCGGCCGCCGCCTCGGCGATCGCCCGGACCTGCATCGTGAACAGACCGGGGACGACGAGCCCCAGCCGCACACCCCGGAGCCCGAGCATCGGGTTCTGCTCGTGCATCGCCTGCACGGCGGCCAGCAGCCGCAGGGTGCCCTCGTCGTGCTCCCCCCGCTCCTCGGCGAGCGCGACGCGCACCGAGAGGTCGGTGAGGTCGGGCAGGAACTCGTGCAGCGGCGGGTCGAGCAGCCGGATGGTGGTCGGCAGCCCGTCCATCGCCTCGAAGACCTCGAGGAAGTCCTGCTTCTGCAGCGGCTCCAGGGCGTCCAGCGCGGCGTTCCGCTCGGCGTCGTCCTCGGCCAGGATCAGCGTCTCCACCAGCTGCCGCCGGTCGCCGAGGAACATGTGCTCGGTGCGGCACAGTCCGACGCCCTGGGCCCCGAAGCGGCGGGCGCGGGCGCAGTCCTCGGGGGTGTCGGCGTTGGTGCGGACGTCGAGCCGCCGCTTGGCGTCGGCGTGGGTCAGGATCCGGTGGACGCTGCGCACCACGTCGTCGGCCTGGTCGGAGTCCGGGCTGATCTCGCCCTCGAAGTAGCGGACGACGGCGGGCGCCTCGACCGGCACCTCGCCCAGCCACACCCGTCCGGTCGACCCGTCGATGGAGATGACGTCGCCCTCGCGGACGACCGTGCCGTCGGGGGCCGAGAACTGCTTCTTCTTCGTGTCGACGACCAGTTCCTCGGCGCCGCAGACGCAGGTCTTCCCCATGCCGCGGGCGACGACGGCGGCGTGCGACGTCTTCCCGCCCCGGCTGGTCAGCACGCCCTCGGCCGCGATCATCCCGGAGAGGTCGTCGGGGTTGGTCTCGCGGCGCACCAGGACGACCCTGTCCCCCCGGTCGGCCCACCTCACGGCCTCCTCGGAGGAGAAGACGGCCCTGCCCACCGCGGCGCCGGGCGAGGCGTTCATGCCCTGGGTCAGCTGCCGGGCGTCCCCACCGGAGACGAAGCGCGGGAACATCAGCTGGGCGAGCTGGTCCCCGGTCACCCGGCGCACGGCCTCGTCCATGTCGATGAGGCCCTCGTCGACGAGCTGGGTGGCGATCACGAACGCGGCCGCGGCCGTGCGCTTGCCGACGCGGGTCTGCAGCATCCAGAGCTTGTTGCGCTCGACGGTGAACTCGATGTCGCAGAGGTCGCGGTAGTGCGACTCCAGCCGCGCCATCGTCGTCATCAGCTCGTCGTAGGCGCCGCGGTCGATGTCCTGCAGGGCCACGAGCGGCACGGTGTTGCGGATGCCGGCGACGACGTCCTCCCCCTGCGCGTTCTGCAGGTAGTCGCCGTACACGCCCTGCGCGCCGCTGCCCGGATCGCGGGTGAATGCGACGCCCGTGCCGGAGTCCATGCCGAGGTTGCCGAACACCATCGCGCAGACGTTCACCGCGGTCCCCGCGTCCGGGGGGATGCGCTCCCGGCGGCGGTAGATGATCGCCCGGTCGGCGTTCCACGAGTCGAAGACCGCGTTGATGGCCATGTCCATCTGCTCGCGCGGGTCGGTCGGGAAGTCGCGGCCGCACTGCTCGCGCACGATCGCCTTGAACCGGCCGACGACGTCGCGCAGGTGGTCGGCGTCGAGGTCGAGGTCGGACTCGGTGCCCTGTTCGGCCTTGACCTCGTCGAGCGCGTGCTCGAACAGCTCGCCGTCGATGTCCAGCACCGTCTTGCCGAACATCTGGATCAGCCGCCGGTAGGAGTCCCAGGCGAAGCGCTCGCTGCCCGCCTGCGCGGCCAGGCCCTGCACCGACTCGTCGTTGAGCCCGACGTTGAGGACGGTCTCCATCATCCCGGGCATCGACGCGGCGGCCCCCGAGCGCACCGAGACCAGCAGCGGGTCGGCCGGGTCGCCGAGGGTCTTGCCCATCGCCCGCTCGAGCGTCCTCAGGTGCTCGGTGACCTGGTCGGCGAGGTCGGGCGGGGTGCTGCCGTGCTCGAGGTAGAAGCGGCAGGCGTCGGTGGTGATCGTGAAGCCCGGCGGGACCGGCAGCCCGAGGTTGGTCATCTCGGCGAGGTTGGCCCCCTTGCCGCCCAGCAGGTCCTTCTGGTCCTTGCTCCCCTCACGGAAGTCGAAGACCCACTTCGCGGGCGTCCCGGTCGTCGTCGACACGGCTGGCCACCTCCGAGCTCTGCCGGGCGGGCGCCGGAGGACCTCCGGCGCGGACTGGCCGCTGATCGTGCCGTACCGACGATCACGGCGCAGCGCCGCCCGACGGGACGTGCCGGGCGGCGCCGCATGCCGGGCGGTGGTCTCCGCTCAGATGGCGAACCCGGCTCCGTCGCCGCCGCAGACCCGCCAGCCCTTGTCCTCGGTGACGAAGAAGTTCGCCTCCTGCGACTGGCCCTGGAAGGTCAGCGTGGTGTTGACGTTCTTGCCGCTGAGGGCGCCCTGGGTGCTGTCGGTGACCTCGTTGACCTCGACCGCGACCTCGCCGGGCGGCGCGAACCCCAGGGCCTCCCGCAACTCACCCTCGGAGGTCTCGCGCTGGGCCTGCTCGCACAGCAGGTCGTAGACGCCCCCGGCGTCGCGCTCCGACACCTGCTGCACGAACTGGGTCACCGCGCCCTCGGGGCTGTTCGCCCCGCGCCCGCTGACGAGGAGGAAGCCGACGACGGCGAAGACGACGGTGACCACGACGACGATCGCGCCGACGATCTTGCCGGTCAGCCACGGGGGCGACGGCTGCGGGGACCGGTAGTTCGGGAACCCGACGGCGAGCGGGCCGCCCTGCAGCGACTGCGCCTGCTGCGGCGAGGGCGCGTACTGCGGCTGGGGCGCGAGCTGGACCTGGCCCGGGAACCCGACCTGGGTCGGCGCGGCGGGCGGCTGGCCCCCACCGACGGGCGCGGCGGGCGGCTGGCCCCCACCGACGGGCGCGGCGGGCGGCTGGCCCCCACCGATGGGCGCGACGGGGGGCTGCGGGTACTGCGGCTGGGACACGGTCTTCCTCTCGCACGGGCGCCCGGGACTCGACCCGTCCGCGGGCGGCGCCATGGTGGCAGCAGGCACGCCCCCTGGAAAGGCATCCCGCCGCCGTCAGCCGCACTTCTCCGGGGACGTCGCGCACCACGGTGCGGGAGACCCCGCCGAACGGGTGCTCAGGCGTCGATGCCGCAGACCCGCGGGCCGTCCTCCGCGACGACGGTGACCGTGGCCGTGCTGCCGTCGTCCCACCGCACGGTGACCAGCCGGACGGTGTCGCCGTCCCGCTCGGCCTCGGTGGTGCCGGTGATCTCGGGATCGCTGCCGAGCGCGTAGTCCTCGCCCGGGTCCGTGTCGCCCAGCCGGTTCCGCTCGGCCGAGCAGAGCATCTGCGTGGCGGTGTAGAGGTCGCCGTCGGCCAGCGAGGCGTAGAAGACGGTGACCGCCGAGTTCGCCCGCTCCTCCGGCGAGCCCTTGACCAGCGGCATGAGCAGCACCATCGCCACGCCGACCAGGATCGTGGCGAGCATGATCCCCAGCAGCAGCCCGTTGCGGTTGCGCGGTTGGGCGGTGTGCGGGCTGCTCGGCCCGTCGTCGTAGAGGAAGGGGCCCTCCGGCGCGCTCACCCGCCACCCACCAGCAGCTCGGCACCGACCGGCGGCCGCGGGTCGTCGCGGTCGGCCAGCCAGCCCTCGGGCAGCGCCACCGGCCGCGGCTGGCTGGTCCGACCGCGCGGTCCGCCCAGGACGGCGGTCGGGTAGGGCTGGTCGGGGATCCGGTCGAGCAGGCCGGCGAGCTCGTCGAGCGAGGACACCATGGCCAGCGCCCGGCGGACGTCGGAGCCGACCGAGAACCCCTTCAGGTACCAGGCGACGTGCTTGCGGAAGTCGGTGCAGCCGTGCAGCTCCCCCTGCTCGGCCGACAGCAGACCGGCGTGCCGCAGCATCACGGCGGCGACCTCCCGGAACGTCGGCAGCGTCCGCCGCGGGGACCCGGCGAAGGCCGCGGCGAGGTCGCCGAACAGCCACGGCCGGCCCAGGCAGCCACGGCCGATGACGACGCCCGCGCAGCCCGTCTCGGCGACCAGCCGCAGCGCGTCGTCGGCCTCCCAGACGTCGCCGTTGCCCAGCACCGGGATGTCGACGGTCTGGACCAGGCGCGCGATCGGGGCCCAGTCGGCGGTGCCGCTGTAGAGCTGGTCGGCGGTGCGGCCGTGCAGCGTGATCGCCGCCGCCCCCTCGTCCTGGGCGATCCGGCCGGCGTCGAGATAGGTGACGTGCTCGGCGTCGATGCCGATCCGCGTCTTGATGGTCACCGGCACGTCACCGGCCGCGCCCACCGCGGACCGCACGATGTCGGCCAGCAACCGACGCCGCCACGGCAGCGCCGAGCCCCCGCCCTTGCGCGTCACCTTGGGCACCGGGCAGCCGAAGTTCAGGTCGATGTGCGCCGGACGGGTTCCGGCGACCTGCTCGTCCACCAGCATCTCGACGGCACGCCCGACGGTGGCCGGGTCGACGCCGTAGAGCTGGACGGAGAAGCCGTGCCCCGCTGTCGACTCGGCCTCCTCGGGCGTGGCCTGCACCATCTGCAGGGTCTTCGCGTTCCGCTCCACCAGCGCGCGGGTGGTGATCATCTCGCAGACGTAGAGGCCGGCACCGAACTCCCGGCACAGCGTCCGGAAGGCCGGGTTGGTGATCCCGGCCATCGGCGCGAGCACCACCGCGGGGTCGACCGTGAGCGACCCGAGCCGCAACGGCGCGATCGCCGTCGTCCGCTCGAGGGTGCTGGTCACGGAACCCAGGGTAGGCGGCGACCCAGGTCACCCCGAGGGTGTGCGCCGGGGCCGCGTTCCGGCGCATGGAACGCGACCCTGGCGCACACGCTCAGCATCCGGGCAGGCGGGCGGCGAGGTAGGCCTCGACCTGGTCGAGGGCCACCCGCTCCTGGCTCATCGAGTCGCGCTCGCGGACGGTCACGGCCTGGTCCTCGAGGGTGTCGAAGTCCACGGTGAGGCAGAACGGCGTCCCGACCTCGTCCTGGCGGCGGTACCGGCGGCCGATGGCCCCGGCGTCGTCGAAGTCGACGTTCCAGTTCCGGCGCAGCGCGGTGGCCAGGTCGCGCGCCTTGGGCGAGAGGTCGGCGTTGCGCGACAGCGGGAGGACGGCGGCCTTGACCGGTGCCAGCCGCGGGTCCAGCCGCAGCACCGTGCGGGTGTCGACGCCACCCTTGGCGTTGGGGGCCTCGTCCTCGGTGTAGGCCTCGACCAGGAACGCCATGAGCGAGCGGGTCAGCCCGGCGGCCGGCTCGATGACGTACGGCGTCCAGCGGGTGTTGGTGGCCTGGTCGAAGTACGACAGGTCCGTGCCGGAGTGCTCCGTGTGCGTCTTCAGGTCGAAGTCGGTGCGGTTGGCGATGCCCTCGAGCTCACCCCACTCCGAGCCCTGGAAGCCGAAGCGGTACTCGATGTCGACGGTGCGCTTGGAGTAGTGCGACAGCTTCTCCTTCGGGTGCTCGAAGTGCCGCAGGTTGTCCCGGGAGATGCCGAGGTCGGTGTACCAGTCGGTGCGCTGGTCGATCCAGTACTGGTGCCAGGTCTCGTCCGAGCCCGGCTCGACGAAGAACTCCATCTCCATCTGCTCGAACTCGCGCGTGCGGAAGATGAAGTTGCCCGGGGTGATCTCGTTGCGGAACGACTTGCCGATCTGGCCGATGCCGAACGGCGGCTTCTTCCGCGCGGCGCCCATGACGTTGGCGAAGTTCACGAAGATCCCCTGGGCGGTCTCCGGGCGCAGGTAGTGCAGCCCCGACTCGTCCTCGACCGGGCCGAGGTACGTCTTCAGCATCATGTTGAAGTCACGCGGCTCGGTCCACGCGCCCTTGGTGCCGCAGTTCGGGCAGGAGATGTCGGCCAGGCCGTTCTCCGGGGACCTCCCCTTGCGGGCCTCGAAGTCCTCCTCGAGGTGGTCGGCGCGGAACCGCTTGTGGCAGCTCTGGCACTCGGTCAGCGGGTCGGTGAAGACGCCGACGTGACCGGAGGCGACCCAGGTCTGGCGCGGCAGGATCACCGAGGAGTCCAGGCCGACGATGTCGTCACGGCTCTGGACGACGGTCCGCCACCACTGCTTCTTGATGTTCTCCTTCAGCTCGACGCCCAGGGGCCCGTAGTCCCAGGCGGAGCGCGTGCCGCCGTAGATCTCGCCGGAGGGGAAGACGAACCCCCGGCGCTTGCAGAGGTTGACCACCTTGTCGAGGCGGGCGGGGTCGTGCTTGGCGGCGCTGTCGCTCACGGCGGGGGGCTCCATCCGGCTGGCGGTCGGCGGTTGACCCGCCCACGGTAGTCGCGGCCCGGGCGGCCCCTCGGCACCGGGAGCGGGCTCAGGACAGCGGCAGGAACACCGCGGGCTCGTCGACGACGTGCAGCCACACCGGCGCGCCGGCGATCTTCACCTCGGCGGCCGAGAGCGCCCGCCGGTACGCGCCGACGCCGTCCCAGGCGGTGACCAGCGCCCACAGCCCCGGCTCCTCGGCGGCCTCGCCGGCGTGCCCGTCGCGGAAGCCCGGCCGGGCGGCGAGCGCGGCCAGCAGCGCGGCGAGGTCCCGGGCGAAGGCGGGGCCGTCGTCGTCGGGTACGCGCAACCGGGTCACCGCGAACACGTCCGGCACCTCTCCCCCGGCCCACGGGCGGGACCTGCGGCATCGTCGCAGACCCCGGGACGGCGAACGGCCGGCCCCCGCCCGGGAGCCGGCCGTTCCACCGGAGAGGTCAGAGCGTGCCGAAGTCCTGCACGAGCAGGTCCTCGTTCACCAGGACCGCCGCCTGCACGCTGCCGCCGCCGCTGAGGACCACCTCGATGACGACCACGTCGCACTGCGTCTCCTCGTCGAACTCCACCGTGACGAGCGAGGCGTCCGTCGGGTCCTCCCCCTGGAAGACGTTCGTGTAGACGTAGCCGACGAGGTACTCCTCCGGCGTGCCCCCGGCGCTGTTGGCGGCGTCGGTCGCCGCCGCCTGCAGGGCCGGGTCGGTCAGGGCCCACGCCGTGGCGGTGTCCGCCTGGGCGACGGAACCCAGCCACTGGGCGGCCAGCTCGATCGAGCCGGAGATGGTCTCCTCGCCGGTGTCCCCGCCGCCGGTCGGCTCGTCCACGTCGTCCATCGGCACCTGGGCGCCGGTGGGCAGGTCGACGGCCGGCGGGTCGTCGTCCTCCCCCATCTCCGAGCCCATGGCCTCCGCGGACATCGACGGCGTCGCGGTGGAGCCGCTCGCGGTGTTGTCGTCGTCGTCGTCCTCGAGCAGGAAGAACAGCAGGACGCCGACCCCGGCGAGCACCACCACGGCGGCGGTGATCACCCACGGCAGGACGCTCTTCTTCTTCGGGGGCTGGCCGTAGCCACCGGGCCCGTAGCCACCGGGCCCGTAGCCGCCGGGGCCGGGGCCACCGGGCGGGCCGTACTGACCGGGCGGGCCGTACCCGCCGGGTTGCCCGTACTGACCCGGCTGGCCGTACTGGCCGGGCTGGGCGGGGCGGCCCGGTGGGCCGTACTGACCGGGCGCGCCGTACTGACCGCCGTACTGACCTGGGGGTTGGCTCATGGTGCTTCTCTCGTCTCGGGAGGCCGGGGCTGACGGCCCCTCGGCCGGCAGCAACGTAGCCACGCTTCGGCCGCACGCCTACCGGATCGTGCGCGGCCGGTTGTCACAGCTGCGTCACGAACCGGCGGGGCCCCTCACACGGGGGGACCCGGCCGGGGAGGCTGAGGCGCAATTCCTGCGCCCGGGTCGCTGGTCGGCGTCCGTCCGCGTCCCTACACTCCGCCGACGACCGCCTCCCGGGGCCGGCTCGGACGAGCGGCCGGGCGGCGGCACACGGAGGGACGTCAGCACGTGGAGTTGGAACAGTTCGGCCCGTACCGCATCGAGGCCATGCTCGGCCGCGGCGGCATGGGTGAGGTCTACCGCGCCTTCGACACCGAGCACGACCGGGTGGTCGCGCTCAAGGTGCTGTCCGAGGCCCTCGCCGCCGACAGCGGCTACCGGGAGCGGTTCCGCCGCGAGGCCCACCTCGCCGCGCGCCTCAACGAGCCGCACATCGTCCCGATCCACCGCTACGGCGAGATCGAGGGCCGCCTCTTCCTCGACATGCGCCTGGTCCCCGGCCGCGACGTCGCCGCCGTCCTCGCCGAGGACGGCCCCATGGACCCCGCCCGCGCCGTCTCGATCGTCAGCCAGACCGCCCGCGCCCTGGACTCCGCCCACGCCGACGGGCTCGTCCACCGCGACGTCAAGCCCTCCAACGTCCTGGTCACCGGCACCGGCGACGACGAGTTCGTGTACCTCGTCGACTTCGGCATCGCCCGCTCCACCTCCGACGCGGCCGGCCCGTCGCTGACCCAGACCGGTGCCGCGCTGGGCTCGTTCGACTACATGGCGCCGGAGCGCTTCCTGGAGAAGCCGATCGACAAGCGCGTGGACGTCTACGCGCTGGCCTGCGTCCTGTTCGAGTGCGTCACCGGCCGCCGCCCCTTCACCGGGGACGGGCTGGCCACCCTCATGTACGCGCACCTCAACACCGCGGCCCCCGCGCCCTCCACCGTGCGCGCGGGGCTGCCGCGCTCGCTGGACGAGGTGGTCCGCAAGGGCCTGGCCAAGGAACCCGACGAGCGCTACTCGAGCTGCGGGGAGCTCGCCGCCGCCGCCCGCGCGGCGCTGCGCGCCTCCGGCGTCGCCGAGGCCGTCATCCCCGCCGCCCCGCCCACCTCGGTCACGCCGCTGCACATCCGGCCGCAGACCGTCGGCTTCTCCGACCCCGGTCCGTCCGGCTACGGCCCGCCGTCCCAGCCGGGCCAGTCGGGGTACCGCCCGCCGTCCCAGCCGGTGGGCTACGGCCCGCCGTCCCAGCCGGGTCAGCCCGGGTACCGCCCGCCGTCGCAGCCGGGGGCCTACGGTCCGCCGTCGCAGCCGGGTCCGCCCGGGTACCGCCCGCCGTCCCCGACCGGGGGCTACGGGCCGACGTCCCGGCCCGGCGGGTACGCGCCGGCGGCCGGCACGGGTCACCCGGCGCCCGCCCCCGGCGGCTACGGACCCCCGTCGCACCCCGGCCCGCCCGGCCTCCCGCCTCAGGGGCCCGGCGGCAGCACCGGCTTCGGCCCCGGCGGCCGCGTCCCCGCCGGCTCGACCCCGTCGGGCGGCGGGCGGGGCCCGAACCGCCTGCCGATCGTGCTCGGCGCCGTCGCGGTCCTCGCGGTGCTCGCGGTCGTGCTCGTGATCGTCCTGGTCGCGGGCGGCGACGACGGCGGCGGCACGGCGGACGACACCACGTCCCCGGTGACGACGACGTCGAGCACTCCCCCGTCGACGTCACCGTCCACCGACCCGGACGAAGCGGCGGAGGAACAGCTGCGGGCCAGCCTCCCCGGCGGCTTCACCGAGGAGGACTGCGACACCGGCCAGCCCACCGACGACGGCGCCCTCGCGGTGCTCGACTGCGGTCCGTCGGACAGCCAGCCCGGGCCCACGGCCGGCACCTTCTACCTCTACGAGGACGGGGCCACCGTCGACGAGGTGTTCCTCGCCGACATGGAGCGCAACAGCATCCAGGCGCTCCCCACCGGGATGCGGTGCCCGGAGGCGCAGGGCTACGGGTACTACACGATCGACGACGAGCGGGCCGGTCGGCTGGCCTGCTACATCGACGAGGACCAGAACGCCATCCTCGTGTGGACACAGGACGACGCGGCGGCCGAGGGCATCGTCGGCATCACCGGCGGAGGTCAGGCGGGTCTCGAGACCCTCTACCAGTGGTGGGTCCAGCAGGGGAACAGCGACTTCGTCCCTCGCTGACCACGGGGCCGGCACCCCCGGCCTCTAGAGTCCCCGGGAGACGTGTCGGCGGCTCCCTGCGAGATGCTCTGCGGTCGCCGCGCTCAGGAGGGACGACAGCACGTGGAGCCGGATCGGTTCGGCCCGTACCGCCTGGAGGCCCTGCTGGGCCGCCGCGGGACGGGTGCGGTGTACCGCGCCCTGGACACGGAGGACGACCGGGAGGTCGCCCTCGAGGTGCTGTCCGAGGAGCTGACCGCCGACCCCGGCTACCGGGAGCGGTTCCACCGGGAGGCCGAACTCGCGGCCGGCCTGGACGAGCCGCACGCCGTCCCGGTCCACCGCTCCGGCGAGCTCGAGGGGCGCCTCTTCCTCGACTCGGCGCTGGTCCCCGGGTGGAGCCTCTCCGACGTCCTCGCCGAGGACGGCCCTCTCGCCCCCGCCCGCGCCGTCTCGATCGTCGGCCAGACCGCCCGCGCGCTGGACGCCGCCTCGGCCGCCGGCCTCCACCGCGACGTCACGCCCGCCGACGTCATGCTCACCGGCACCGGAGACGACGAGGCCGTCCACCTGACCGGCCTCGGCGCACCCCCGGTCGACGAGCCGTCCGACGCCGGCGTCGGCGTCCGCGCGCTGGCCCGGCTGTTGTCCGCCTGCCTCACCGGGGTCCCGGTCCCGGCCGGCAGCGACCCCGAGGCGCCCTCCGCCGTCCGTCCCGGGGTCCCCGCGGCGCTGGACGACGTGGTCCGCAGGGGCCTGGCCACGGAACGGGGCGAGGGCTACGCCGCCTGCGGGGACCTGGCCGACGCCGCGGCGGCCGCCCTGCGCACCCCCGGGGACGCGCCGGTGCCGTTCACGGGCGCGGGCGCGGGACCCAGCACGTCGGGACACGGACGACGTCCCGGCCGCCTGCCGCTCCTCCTGGCCGGGACCGCGGTGCTCGCCGCGCTCGCCGCGGTGCTGTGGCTGGTCCTCGGCGGCGGCGCCGGCGACGACGACCAGGCCGGCACCGGGCCCACCACCGCGCCGAGGACGCAGCTCGTCACGACCACACCCTCCGCCCCGCCGAGGAACGCGGCGGAGGACGAGCTGCGCGCGATCATCCCGGGCGAGTTCATCAGCGTGGACTGCGACACCGGGGAGCCCACCGCCGACGGCGCGCTCGCCGTGCTCGGCTGCGGCTCCTCCCGGGGCCAGCCCGGTCCCGAGGACTCCGTCTTCTACCTGTACGAGGACGCCGCGGCGGCCGACGAGGTCTTCCAGGCCGATATGGAGCGCAACGGTGTGGCGCCGCTGCCGGCCGGCGCCCAGTGCCCCGACGTGCAGGGCTACGGGCCCTACGAGGACGACGACGGCTTCAGCGGCCGCGTGGCCTGCTACGTCGACGAGGACAACAACGCGATCATCGCCTGGACGCAGGACGACGTCGCCGCCGAGGGCTGGGTCATCATCATCGACGGCGGGGAGATCGGTCTCGAGTTCCTGTGGCTCTGGTGGATCGAGCCGGAGACCAGCGACTTCGTCCCGCGCATCTGACCGTCGTGCACGACGAGGGCCCCCTCCTCCCGGCCGGGAGGAGGGGGCCCTCACGTCAGGCGGCGGCAGCGGCCATCGCGTCGAGCCGCTGGGCGACCTGCTCGGCCGTGGCCGGGCGCTGCCCGACGGGGGCCAGGCAGTCGCTGACGAGCGCCGCCTCCTCGTTGGTGAGCCCCGGGGCGAGCGCGGGCTCCGCGCTCATCACCCGCCGGATGGCCAGCAGCGGCTCGCTGTCGGGCAGCTCGCCGTAGAGCCCGTTCCCGGTCAGCGCCCGGTGCAGGGTGGCGCCCAGCGCGAAGACCTCGGTCGCGCGCGAGGGCCGGTCGCCGCGCAGGAGCGCGGGGTCCAGGAACTCCACCGACGCGGCGCTGGCCATGCCGGTCAGCGTGACGCCGGGGGTGAGGAAGCGGGCCAGGCCGAGGTCGGAGAGCTTGCCGCCTGCATCGGTGAGCAGGATGTTGGCCGGCTTGAGGTCCCCGTGGGTGAGTCCGGCCTCGTGCAGGGCGTGCAGCGCGTGCGCCGCGTGGGCCACCGCCCGCAGCACCTCCGCGCGGCTGAGCGGCCGCGCGGGCGCGGCCAGCGAACCGAGCGGGCAGTACTCCATCGCGTACAGGAAGCTGTCCTGCAGCACCGCGTCGTAGACCCGCACCAGGTACGGCGAGCTGACCTGGGCGAAGGCACGCAGTTCACGGACGCCGCGCTCGTAGGCCTGCTCGCTGTGGCTGCCGGTGAAGACCTTGACCGCCACGTACTCGTCGGGCAGGCCGAGCCGCGCCGGCGGGCGGGCCAGGTAGAAGCGGCCGTTGTTGCCCTCGCCGAGCACCCGGATGACCTGGTAGTCGGCGATCGTGGCAGGCGCCGCGCCCGCAAGGCCGACGGCATCCATGCGTTACCTCCTGAGCTGTGGTGCACCCGGTCCGGCCGGGCCGCCGCCGGTGCGGCAGCGCGTCAGTGTGCCCGTGCCCGGCCCGCGCGGGAAGGCGATCGTCCCCGGGAACTCGGCGATCCCGACCGTGCGCCGGAGTCCGCCACGGGACCCGCTCCGGGGCTAGCATCCGCGCCCGGCGTGCGCCCGCTGCGGTGCACGCCGCGAACGGGACCCCCTCTCCTGATCCCCCGACGAACCCGGCAGCGCGGGGCCGTCCGCCTGACCGGAGCACCTGTGGACCACGACGTCGCCGAGATCACCGCCTACGTCTTCCTCGATCTGGCGGTCATCATGGTGGTCGCCCGCCTGATGGGGCGGCTCGCGGTCAAGATCGGCCAGCCCGCGGTGATGGGCGAGATCGTCGCCGGCATCCTGCTCGGCCCGACGTTGCTCGGGGCACTGCCCGGCGACCTGGACGAACTGCTCTTCCCGGAGGACGTCCGGCCCTACCTGCAGGTGCTGGCCCAGCTCGGGCTCGTGCTCTTCATGTTCCTGGTCGGCCTCGAGGTCGACCTGTCGTTCATCCGTGGGCGGGAGAGGATCGCCGTCTCGGTCTCCGCGGCGTCGATCATCCTGCCGTTCTCGCTGGGTGCGCTCCTGGCGACGTTCCTGCACGCCCGGCACGACATCTTCACCGCGGCCGACGGGGAGACGAAGGCCATCGAGTTCGCCGGCTTCGCACTGTTCATGGGCGTCGCCATGTCGATCACGGCCTTCCCGGTCCTCGCCCGGATCCTCGCCGAGCGGGGCATGCACAAGATCCCGACCGGGGTCCTGGCGCTGGCCTGCGCGGCCGTGGACGACGTCCTGGCGTGGGCCCTGCTCGCCGTGGTCGTCGCCGTCGTGGCCGCCGGCTCCGTCAGCGGCGTCTTCCTGATCATCCTGTGGTCGGTGGTCTTCGCGCTGGTGATGTTCCTGGTCGTCAAGCCCCTCCTGCACCTGCTCGTCAGCCGGTACGAGCGGTTCGGCCGGCTCACGCCCGAGATGCTGGCGGTCGTCCTGATCGGGATCCTCGGCAGCGCGTGGGTGACCGAGGAGATCGGCATCCACTTCATCTTCGGCGCGTTCGTCTTCGGCGTCGTCATGCCCCGCAAGGGCGCCGCGAAGCTCAACCACGAGGTCATCGACCGGCTCGAGCAGGTGAGCGTCCTCCTCCTGCTCCCGGTGTTCTTCGTCGTGACGGGCCTCGGCGTGGACGTGGGTGCGATCGACGTCACCGGGCTCGGGGAGCTCGGCCTGATCCTGCTGGTGGCGATCTCCGGCAAGTTCGTCGGGGCCTTCGCGGCCGCCAGGGTCAACCGGGTCCCCCGGCGCCAGGCGACCGCGCTCGGCGTGCTGATGAACACCCGCGGGCTGACCGAGCTGGTGATCCTCAACCTCGGGCGGGAGAACGAGGTCCTCGACGACCAGATGTTCACGCTCATGGTGATCATGGCCGTGGTGACCACGGTGATGACGTCGCCGCTGCTGCACCTCGTCTACCCGACGCGCGTGCTCAAGCGGGACATCGCGGCGGCCGAGCGCGCCGCGATGGGGCTGGAGGAGGCCTACACGGTCGTCGTGGTCGTCGACGACCCGGAACGGGACGCCGGCCTGGTCGACCTCGCCTGCGATCTCGTCGGGCACGAGTCCCCGGCGCAGGTCGTGGTGACGCGGGTCGTCGAGCGGTCCAGCCCCAAGCCGGAGGTCGCCAGCGGTCTCGGCGCCGACCTGATGCTGATGGCGAGCACCGCGGACGAGCTGCGCCAGCTGGCCCGGCAGGTCGAGGCCCGGGGGCTCAGGGCGTCGGTCGCCTCCCGGTTCAGCGACGACCCGTGGGCCGAGGTGGCCGACCTCGCCGGCAGCTCCGCCGCCGACGTGGTGCTGGTCCGCAGCGGGTGGGGGGTGGCGGCAGGTGCCGCCGGCACGACCCCGTGGCCGGCCGAGCTGGCCAGCACGGTCGTGCTGCTGCACGGTGAGCTCCGTGAGCTCGGTGAGCCGGGGCTGAGCCCTCGCGGGCCGGTCTCCGTCGTCCAGGACGGCGACGCCGACGGCCGGGCCGCCCTGCGCCTGGCCGCCCAGACCTCTATGGGGCGCTCGGTGGCGCTGCAGCTCCAGTCCGGGGACGGCCGGCGTGCCGAGCGGCGCGCAGCCGGGGTCACCGAGACCCTGCGCCGGTCCGGGGTCCTGGTGGCTGCCGAGGACGAGCCGGGCGCGCTCCCGGCGCTCGTGGTCGCCCCCGCGGGGACGGCCGCCCCCGCGTCCGACGACCTCACGCCGGTCCTGGTCGTGCACGCCGGCACCGCCGACAGCGACCGGGACCTGGACGAGACGCTGGCCGGCATCAGCGGCGGCTCCGCCCCGGCCTGACCGACCGCACGTCCCGACGGCGCCCGTCCCCACCCGGGGGCGGGCGCCGTCGCCGTCCGTGGGCCCGGCCGGCGGTGATCAGGTGACCTCGTCCCCGCGCGTCCCCCCTCCCCGCAGACCGGGAGGGAGGGGGCGCTGCGGTGGGGGAGGACGCTGCCGCGGGTCCCCCGGACGCGAGACGGCGCCCGCGCCCCCTCAGCGGGGACGCGGGCGCCGTCAGGACGTACCGGGCCTGCCCTACCTCAGTAGCCGCCGTGCGGTGACTCGAAGGCGAACTGGCGACCGCCCATCCGCACGGTCATGCCCGGGGTCAGCTGGACCGGCTGGCCGGGGATCAGCGACGTCCAGGCGAGCTCCCCGCGCCGGGCGAACAGCGTGCCGTTGGCCGAGCCGATGTCGGTCAGGACGACGTCCCACCCCTCGAGCCGGATCTCGGCGTGGTGCCGGCTGACCCCACCGGTCTGGTCGACGACCAGGAGGGGGCGGTGGGCGCCGCTCCGCACGCGCTCGTCGGTCTCCGGCTCGCGGCCGAGCAGGTAGTCGGCGTCCAGGGTCACCGTGGCCCCGTTGTCGAAGACGAGCAGCCCCAACGGCGGCCGCACGCCCTCGACGAACACCGCGGTCTGCTGGGTCGTGCGGATGCCGCACTGCGCGCAGAACAGCACCCGCGGGTCGTTGAGGTGGCCGTTCTTGCAGAGGATGCCCTTGACCTTGGGGCGGGTGTCCCCCTCCTCCTGCGCCAGAGCGGCGGGTGGCTGCTCGTCGGTGACGATCGGCAGCGGCTCGCGCGGCGGCTCCACCTCGTCGGCGGCCGGCGGAGCAAGGAACGACACCGAGCGGGCCGGCGGGGGCAGCTGCACCGGTGGCGCCACCGGCTGCGGCGGGGCCGGCGGCTCGGGAGCCGCGTGCGCGCCGTGCTCGTGCCCGTCGTGGTCCCCGTGACCCTCGTGCGCACCGTGGTCGTGCGCGTGGTCGTGCGGCGCGTGGTCGTGCGCCGGGGGCGGCGGCACCGGAGGCGCCGGCGCGGGGACCGGCGGTGGGACCGGCGGTGGGACCGGCGGGGTGGTGACCCGCGAGGCCAGCGGGATCGGGGGCAGCTGCGCGATCATCGTCCCGCCGGACACCGGCGGGGCGGGTGCCGCGGGAGCCGCGGGCACGGGGGCCGGGGACAGCACCGCCGCCGCGCCCGGCACCACGCCGGCCTCGAGATCGGCCAGCGGGTGCGCGGCCATGTCCCCGGTCGCGCCGGCGGACAGCCGCAGCGCCGCCGGCGGCCAGTCGACCAGCCGGTCCAGGTAGGGCCTGCCGTCGGGCAGCGGCTCCTGTCCCTGCGCGCCGGTGAGCTTGAGCCCGAGCTCCGGGACCTCGGCCACGCCGTCCCCGAGAAGCGCGAGAGCGAGTCCCTCCTCCGTCGCGGACGCCACCGCGAACGACGGCACGTCGGTCGCGGTCGGCAGCCACGCGCGCAGCTCCTCGTGCAGCCGGCGACCCGGTGCCCGCCGGCCCGCGGCGGAGACCCGGCGGCACAGGCCGACCAGCTCCCCGAGGCGACGGTCACCGGTGGGGGTCGCGGCGGCCGGCGTGGCCGGTTCCACGCCCCATCCGCCCAGGCCGCTGCTGCGGACCGGGGCCGGGGCGGGGGACGTCGCCTGCACGGCGACCACGAGCACGATGCCGGGCAGCCGGACGACGAGGTCCTGCCCCGGCGTCACCGCCACCCCGACCTGGTCGAACGGGGGCACGCCGACCGCCGCCGCGGGAGGCGCGGCGGCGGCTGCGGGCGGGACGACGGGTGTCGTCATCAGACGAGCCTCCCGCCGTTGATCCGCCAGTGGATGAAGGGCACGCGCATCGGTCCGTTGGCCACGAGGAACACGATGACCCAGGTCGTCACGAAGTGGATGACGAACGCGGCGCCCGGCACGCCGTCGTGCCAGAAGACGGCACCGCCGGCGAAGAGGAACCAGACGAGCAGGCCCTCGTTGATGCCGGTGAGGAAGCCGAAGAGCGTGGGCCAGTCCTTCTCCCAGCGGAACTGCTGGAGGCCGTGGTAGAGCAGCTCCCACAGCACACCGAGCACGGTGGTCACGAGGATGACGGAGAAGGTCGCTCCGTAGGAGGCGCCGAGGCCCACCCCGGTGGGCAGGATCGGCGTGATGATGAGGGTCCAGAGGCCGCCGACCACGACCAGCAGGAAGATCCTGGTCTGGATGCGGCCGTTCAGAGTGGGGAGCACGGGAGTCTCTCTCGGGTCGTGAGGTCGAGCAGTGGTGGGTCGGTCGCGGCGGTCGGTCAGATCTGCTTGTTGCGGACCCACTTCCACCACTGGCTGGTCGAGCGGCCGGGGCCGAGCTTCTTGGCGAAGCCCTGCTTGATCAGGTCGTCGGCGATCTCCTGGGCGGCGATCTGCAGGCCGAAGAAGGTGTCGACGCCGGGGAACGGGCCGCCCAGGGTGGCGCTGCCCGAGGCGTAGATCTTGCCGCCGTTCTGCGTGCCCAGGAGCTCGAAGTTGGTGCCGACGTCGAGGCGGCCCACCGGGTTGCGGCCGGCGCCGGAGTGGTCGAGCAGGTCGGCGAGCACGCGGTGCTCGCGGATGTCGGCCTCCAGGCCGGTGCAGTCGATGACGAAGTCGAAGGTGCCCAGCTGCGGGCCCTGGTCGCTGGTCGCGGCCACCTCGACGAGGTCGCCGACCGGCCGCATGCTGTCGATCTGGCCGATCACCACGCGGTACCAGCCCTCGCGCCGGCCGCGGTCGAGCTGCTCGAGCCAGTCGTTGCGCAGCGGCGTGTTGGTCCCGCCCATCTCCTTGTAGAGCCGCGCCCGCTCCTCGCCGTGGGTCTTGCGGACCTGCTGCTTGAGCTGGCCGCCCCACACCGACTTCGGGTAGTTGAAGCCCTGGTAGGCCCAGCCGTCGGAACCCCGGCGGCGCTTGAAGATGCTCGGGCCGTGGGCCTTGTCCACGTAGGTGCGGAACAGGTGCACGATCTGGGTCTGCAGCCCCCGCTGGTCGCGGTCGTCGATCAGCCGCTGGAGCACGCGGGAGGCGACGATGCCGCCGCCGCGGATCAGCACGGTGCCCGGGCGCTTGTGCAGCCGCTCGTACACGTGCTCGTGCGGCTCGTAGGCGTTCACGACCTTGGCGAAGTCGTTGTGCTCCTGCCGGTACTTCTGCAGGTCGGGCAGGAACTTGAG
Organism: Trujillonella endophytica; assembly: GCF_019799905.1. Classification (GTDB taxonomy): domain Bacteria; phylum Actinomycetota; class Actinomycetes; order Mycobacteriales; family Geodermatophilaceae; genus Trujillonella; species Trujillonella endophyticus_A. The sequence continues at coordinate 196,421 of NZ_JABGCI010000003.1, forward strand.
GCCCGGGTAGCCGACCGCGACGTGCACCCACTGGCTGCGGTAGGCGATGCGGCGCGTGGCGGCGGCACCCTCCGGCGGGGTGAGGATCGTGAAGTACCCGCCGCCCGCCCGGCGCCGCACCATGCGGACCTGGCCGTGCACGACCATCTCGGGGTACCGGATCCGGTGCATCTCCCGCTCCATGGACGTGAACGCGTGCCCGGCCTTGGGCGTGTAGTAGCGCTTGAAGATCGGCTCGACGAAGACGTTCCACCACTGCTTGGGGCCCTCGCGGAGGGCGTAGCTCGGGAAGCCCCAGATGTTGTCCGGTGTGGACGCCGAGTCCGACCGCAGCCGCTCGCTGCGCGGGATCTGCGAGACCGTCGTCAGGTACTCGTAGCTCTCCCACGGCGTCCTCAAGGGGGTCAGGACGCGCATCGCGCTGGTCGGGACGCCGCAGATGCGCAGGTAGTCGACGGTCACGAACGACCCGATGCCGCCACCGAAGGTGATGAAGGGGACGTCGATGATCGGGATGCCGGCCTCGGCCAGCATCTGGTCGGTCCAGACGTGGGTGTTGATCAGCTGGTCGTTCAGGTCGCCACGCTGCGGTGGCCCCGACGGCGGCTGGGCGTGCTGGGGCGCGATGGTGCTCTCGCTCACGGGGGTGCTTCCGTCCTCGCTCGGGGGAGCCGCCACTGTCGGGGACCCCGGTGCCGGTGTCAACGGGATGCGTCGCGCCGATCGCGGCACGTCGCGACGGGGCCCGGCGGGCGGTCTCCGGGCCCATCGCCCGAGGTCGGCGCCTAGACTCCCGCCGTCCGGCTGCGCGTGGGACGGCGGGGCGGCGCAGCCCCCCGGGAGGTCGTCGGTGGAGTTCCGTGAGTTCGGCCCCTACCGGCTGGAGAGCCTGCTCGGCCGCGGTGGCATGGGCGTGGTCTACCTGGCCTACGACACCGAGCACCGGCGTCAGGTGGCGCTCAAGGTGCTCGCCGAGGACCTCGCCGCGGACCAGGCCTACCGGGAGCGCTTCCGGCGCGAGGCCTACGCCGCGGCCCGCCTGAGCGACCCGCACATCGTGCCGATCCACCGCTACGGCGACATCGACGGACGGCTCTTCCTCGACATGCGGCTCGTCCGCGGCAGCGACCTCTCGGCGGTGCTCGCCGAGCAGGGACCGCTGGCCCCGAGGCGCGCGGTCGGGATCGTCTCGCAGGTGGCCCACGCGCTGGACTCCGCGCATGCCGAGGGCCTGGTGCACCGCGACGTCAAACCGTCCAACGTGCTGGTCTGCTCGCCCGCGCAGGACGCGGACGACGACGACGAGGAGTTCGTCTACCTGGTCGACTTCGGCATCGCGCGGTCGGTGATGCCGGACGCCGGCCAGCCCGCGCTCACCCAGGCGGGCTCGGCGGTCGGCAGCTTCGACTACATGGCGCCCGAGCGCTTCCTCGAGCGCCCGGCCGACGCGCGCGCCGACGTCTACTCCCTCGCGTGCCTGCTCCTCGAGTGCCTGACCGGGCAGCGGCCGTTCCCCGTCACGGGCCTCGCGCCGCTGATGTGGGCGCACGTGAACCAGCCCCCGCCGTCGGTCTCGGCCCTGCGGCCGGAGCTGCCGCGCGGGCTCGACGAGGTGGTGGCCAAGGGGCTGGCCAAGGACCCCGACGAGCGCTGGCCCACCGCCGGCGCCCTCGCCGCCGCCGCCCGCCGGGTGCTGACCTCGTCGGCGCGGATGCCCGCCCTCGCCCCGGCGACCCCGCCGACCACGCAGCTCCCCCGCGTCGCCGTCGCCTCCGCCCTCCCGGTCGCGCCCGGCGCCCGCACCGGATCGGGACCCGTGCCCCTGCCCGCCGCGGGGAGCAGCCCGTCGGGAGCGCGCCGGCCGAGCGGCAGCCGGACGGCGACCGTGCTCGTCTGGACCGCGGCCCTGCTGGTGGCCGTGCTGGTCGGCGTCCTGGCGCTGCTGCGCGACGAGGCGGAGCCGCTGGACCGGCCGGAACCGCCGGTGGCCGGACCACGGCACGACGACCTGCTCGCCATCGTCCCGCCGGACTACGACCCGGCGGACTGCCGTCCCGCGCCGGCCGCCGGCGACGGCGAGGTCGCGGCGGTCGACTGCGGCCCGAGCGCCAGCCAGCCCGGACCGGCCAGCTCGCGCTTCTTCCTCTACCCGGACGAGGGGACGGCCGAGCAGGTGTTCCTCGACGACGTCGCCCGCGTCGAGCTGGAGGAGCAGCCCCCGGGCACCTCCTGCCCGGCGACGCAGGGGTACGGCACGTGGGAGCAGGACGGCGTCGGCATGGGCCGGGTCGCCTGCTACGTCGACCAGGCGAACGACGCCGTCCTCATGTGGACCGAGAGCGAGGACGCCGTCGAGGCGGTGGTGCGCATCCGCAACGGCGGCACGCAGGGGCTGACCGCGCTGACCGAGTGGTGGCGCGACACCGACGTCGCGGTCTTCGGGAGCTAGGCGGCGCTCAGGCGCTGCCGAAGCGGCGCTGGCGGGAGGCGTACTCCTCGCAGGCGGCCCACAGGTGCCGGCGGTCGAAGTCGGGCCACAGGGTGTCGAGGAAGACGAACTCCGCGTAGGCCGACTGCCAGAGCAGGAAGTTGCTCGTGCGGTTCTCGCCGGAGCTGCGGACGAACAGGTCGACGTCGGGCATGTCCGGCTCGTCGAGGTAGCGGGCGACGGTGGCCTCGGTGACCTTGGCCGGGTCCAGCCGGCCGGCGGCCACCTCGCGGGCGATCGCGGCGGCCGCGTCGGCGATCTCGGCGCGGCCGCCGTAGTTGACGCACATGGTCAGGGTGAGGACGTCGTTGTCGCGGGTGAGCTCCTCGGCGACCTCGAGCTCCTTGATGACGCTGCGCCACAGCCGTGGGCGGCGGCCGGCCCAGCGCACCCGGACGCCGAGCTCGTGCATCTCGTCGCGCCGCCGGCGGATGACGTCGCGGTTGAAGCCCATGAGGAAGCGGACCTCGTCGGGGCTGCGCCGCCAGTTCTCGGTGGAGAACGCGTACGCGCTGATCGCCGTGATGCCCAGTTCGATGGCGCCCTCGACGCAGTCGAACAGCGAGGACTCCCCCGCCTCGTGCCCGGCGGTCCGCGGCAGCCCGCGCTGCTTGGCCCAGCGGCCGTTGCCGTCCATGACGATGGCGACGTGACCGGGCACCTTGTCGGCCGGGATGTCCGGCGGACGGACGCCGGAGGGGTGCGGGTTCGGCGCCTTGACCTCGCGCCGGGCGGCCTCCCGTCCCGGAACCGACCGCCTCACGACCGGTCGACCAGGGCCAGCGAGCGCAGCCCGCGCTCGAGGTGCCACTGCAGCAGTGCGGCGACCAGGCCACTGCCCTCCCGCCGCTGCCCGGCCTCGCTGGCCTCGGCGCGGGCCCAGTCCCCCGACAGCAGCGCCTCCAGCAGCTCGAGCGTGACCGGGTTGGGCATCGCGGAGCCGGCGGGCCGGCACTCGCGGCAGACCGATCCGCCGGCGGGCACGGAGAAGTGCCGGTGCGGGCCGTCCTCCCCGCAGCGCGCGCAGGCGGCGAGCGCCGGCTCCCAGCCGGCCACCGACATCGCCCGGAGCAGGAAGGCGTCGAGCACCAGCGGGGCGGGGTGGCTGCGCTCGGCCAGCGCCCGGAGTGCGCCGATGACGAGCAGGAACATCCGCAGGGACGGCTCCTTCTCCTCCGCGGTGAGCCGGTCGGCGGTCTCCAGCACGGCGGTACCGGCGGTGTAGCAGGGGTAGTCCCCCACCACCGCCTGGCCGTAGGCGCGGATCGACTCGGCCTGGCTGACGACGTCGAGGTTGCGCCCGGTGTAGAGCTGCAGGTCGACGTGGCTGAACGGCTCGAGCCGGGCACCGAACTTGCTCTTGGTGCGGCGCACGCCCTTGGCGACCGCGCGCACCTTGCCGTGCCGGCGGGTGAGGACCGTGACGATCCGGTCGGCCTCGCCCAGCTTCTGGGTGCGCAGGACGACGCCCTCGTCGCGGTAGAGCGACTGCGGTGTGGTGCTCAATACCCGAGCCTGTTCAGCTTCTTCGGGTCGTCCTGCCACTCGCCGAGGACCGTGACGTGCAGGTCCAGGTGCACGCGGCCGCCGAGGAGCACCTCCAGGCCCACCCGCGCCTCGCTGCCGATGGCCTTGATCGTCTGCCCGCCCTTGCCCAGCAGCATCGGCTTCTGGCTCGGCCGCTCGACGTGCAGCAGCGCGTGCACCTCGGTGAAGACGGCGTCCGGGTCGCGCGGGTCGGGCTTGCGGATGATCTCCTCGACGCTCACGGCCAGGGAGTGCGGCACCTCCTGGCGGACCTTCTCCAGCGCCGCCTCGCGCACCAGCTCGGAGATCTGCCGCTCCACGTCGTCGTCGGTGGTCTGCTCCTCCGGGTACAGCGGCGGCCCCTCGGGCAGCATCCCGATCAGCAGGTCGGCCAGCAGCTCCACCTGGTCGCCGGCCACGGCGCTGACCGGCACGATCTCGCGGGCCTCGACGAGCCGGCTGGCCGCGACGAGCTGGGCGGTGATCGCCTTCTTGCTCGCGGCGTCGGTCTTGGTGACCACCAGGACGACGGGGGTGGTGACGTTGGCGAGCTGCCGCGCGATGAAGGCGTCACCGGCGCCGACGGGCTGGTCGGCGGGAATGCAGAAGACGATCACGTCGACGTCGGAGAGGGTGTCGCGGACGACGTCGTTGAGCCGCTGGCCCAGCAGGCTCTTCGGCTTGTGCAGGCCGGGGGTGTCGACCAGCACCAGCTGCCCCGCCGGCCGGTGGACGACGCCGCGGATGGCGTGCCGGGTGGTCTGCGGCCGGTTGCTGACGATGCCGACCTTCTCGCCGACGAGCGCGTTGGTCAGCGTGGTCTTGCCCGCGTTCGGACGGCCGACGAGCGCGGCGAAGCCGCTGCGGTACGGCTGCTCCGGCGTGCTCACCGGCTCAGTCTCCCACCTGCCTCCGACACCGCCGTGCGACCGGGCGGGGCCGCCGGTCCTGGCGCGGCACCTGCGCCGACGCACCCACCGTCCCGGCTCGATCCGAGGGGAGGGCGCGGCTACGCCGTCGTGCGGACCTGCCCGTCGGGGCCGGCGAGGAACACCGGGGCGGACGGCGTGAGGTCGTGCACCGCGGCCAGTCCGTCGGCCTCGACGGCGTCGGCCGAGGACACGACCGCGGCGGCCTCCAGCGCGGTGACCCCGCTGGAGACGGCGGCCGCGACCGCGGCCTGGAGCGCCGACAGCCTCAGTGACGGCAGGTCCACGGTGGCGGCGAGGTAGGTGCGGCCGTCGGTGTCACGGACGGCGGCTCCCTCGGGTGCGCCGGTGCGGCCGAGCGCGGAACGGGCGAGGGTGACGAGCTTGGCGTCCTCGGGCTGCAGGTCGGGCACGGGACCATCCTCGCCCACCGATCCGGCGGCTCTCCTGCAGGGGCCCGCCGCCGGCCCCGACCCGAGGCTCGCCCCGAGCTCGAGAGGGTGAGGAGGACGGGGTCCTCCTCGGTCGGGGGCAGGAGGGTCCTCCCTCAGCCCTCCACCACGCCGGCCGGCTCCTCGGCGCGGGTGGCGCCCGACGCCCGCGGGGCCTCCGCGCGGGTGGCGCCCCGCGCCTGGTCGGCCGCCCGTGGGCCCTCGGCGGCGTCCTCGGCGCCCGGCTCGGGGACCCGGCTGACCAGGAGCGTGTCGATCCGGTTGCGCCGGCCGCCGGTGCTCTCGGCCACCAGGCGCAGGCCGCCGACCTCGGTGGCCGAGCCCTCGATCGGGACCATGCCCAGCTCGCGGGCCAGCAGGCCACCGACGGTCTCCACGCCCTCGTCGGCGGGCAGCTCGACGCCGAACAGCTCGGCCAGGTCCTCCACCGGCAGCCGCGCGGTCACCCGCATCGAGCCGTCGGCCAGCTCCTCCACCGGCGGCCGCTGGAAGGCGTCGTGCTCGTCGGCGATCTCGCCGACGATCTCCTCGAGGATGTCCTCGATGGTGACGAGCCCGGCGAAGCCGCCGTACTCGTCGACCACGATCGCGATGTGGATCCGCCGCGCCTGCATGTCGCGCAGCAGCTCGTCGACCGGCTTGGACTCCGGGACGAACGTCGGCGGGCGCATGAGCTCCTCGACCCGCGGACCGCGGCCGTCGCCGAGGTTCTGCGACCGGCGCACCAGGTCCTTGAGGTAGACGACGCCCACGACGTCGTCGACGTTCTCGCCGATGACCGGGATCCGGCTGAACCCGCTGCGCAGCGCCAGCGCCAGCGCCTGGCGGACGGTCTTGGTGCGCTCGATGTAGACGACCTCGGTGCGCGGCACCATGACCTCGCGGGCGATCGTGTCGCCCAGCTCGAAGACCGAGTGGATCATGTTGCGCTCGCCGGACTCCACGACGCCGCGTTCCTCGGCCATGTCGACCAGCTCGCGGAGCTCGACCTCGGAGGAGAACGGCCCGTCGCGGAAGCCGCGGCCCGGGGTGATCGCGTTGCCGATGAGGATGAGCAGCGTGGCGACCGGCCCCAGCACCCTGCCGAGCAGCTTGACGACGCCGGCGCTGGCCAGCGCGACCCCGTAGGCGTGCTGGCGGCCCAGGGTCCGCGGCCCGACGCCGATGAGCACGTAGCTGACCACCGTCGTGAGCGCGGCCGCGGTGACCACGGCCTTCCAGCCGCTCCCCCACAGCTCGTAGAGGACGACGGTCACCAGGACCGCGGCGACCATCTCGCAGACGATCCGCAGCAGGAGGAGCAGCGAGACGTGCCGGGCGCGCTCCTCGATGACCTCCTCGAGCGCGGCGGCCCGCTTGGCGCCCTCGCGGCGCATCTCCTGCACCCGCGCGGCGGAGACCCGCTGCAGGGCGGCGTCCATCGCGCCGAACAGGCCGGCCAGCGGGACGAGCAGGACGGCGACGACCAGCAGCCAGGTCTGTGTCGACGTCATCGCGACCTCACCGGGGGCGGGGCTCCCGCTCGGCGGGCTCCCCGGTGACCGGCTGGCGCGGAGCCGAACGCCAGGACTCGAGGAGCTTGGCCTGGAGGGCGAACATCTCCTTCTCGTCCTCGGGCTCCATGTGGTCGTAGCCGAGGATGTGCAGCACGCCGTGGGTGGCCAGCAGCACCAGCTCGTCGTCCATCGTGTGCCCGGCGGCGCGCGCCTGGCGGACGGCGACCGACGGGCAGAGGACGACGTCGCCCAGCAGCGCCGGCCCGGGCTCCGGGTCGTCGGGGCGGGAGGTGTCCAGCTCGTCCATCGGGAACGCCAGCACGTCGGTGGGGCCCTTCTCGCCCATCCACCGCTCGTGCAGCGTCGCCATGTACTCGGTGTCCACGCACAGCACCGACAGCTCGGCCATCGGGTTCACGCCCATCTCGGCGAGGACGAACCGGCAGATGCCGGCCAGCTCCGCCTCGTCGACGGCGATCTCGGACTCGTTGGCGACCTCGACGGGCACCGCGGTCAGCTCCCCTGCCGGCGCGGCCGGGCACCGCGCGTGGGCGCCGGACCGGCCGGGCGGCCCGACGGCTGCTGGTGCGCGGCGTCCCAGCGCTCGTAGGCGTCGACGATGTCGCCGACCAGCCGGTGGCGGACGACGTCGGAGCTGGTCAGGTTGGCGAAGTGCACGTCCTCGACCCCGTCGAGGATCTCGCGCACCACCCGCAGCCCGCTCTGCGCGCCACCGGGGAGGTCGACCTGGGTGACGTCGCCGGTGACCACGATCTTGGAGCCGAAGCCGAGGCGGGTGAGGAACATCTTCATCTGCTCGGCGGTGGTGTTCTGCGCCTCGTCGAGGATGACGAACGCGTCGTTGAGCGTGCGGCCGCGCATGTAGGCCAGCGGGGCGACCTCGATGGTCCCGGCCTGCATCAGCCGCGGGATCGACTCGGGGTCGACCATGTCGTGCAGCGCGTCGTACAGCGGCCGCAGGTAGGGGTCGATCTTCTCCGACAGCGAGCCGGGCAGGTAGCCCAGCCGCTCGCCGGCCTCGACCGCCGGGCGGGTCAGGATGATCCGGTTGACCTGCTTGGTCTGCAGCGCCTGCACGGCCTTGGCCATCGCCAGGTAGGTCTTGCCGGTGCCGGCGGGACCGATGCCGAAGACGATCGTGTGCACGTCGATCGCGTCGACGTAGCGCTTCTGGTTCAGCGTCTTGGGCCGGATGGTGCGGCCCCGCCGGCTGATGATGTCCAGGCTCAGCACCTCGGCGGGGCGCTCGGAGCCGCCGCTGCGGAGCATGCCGATGACCCGGCGCACCGAGTCCGGCCGCAGGGCCTGGCCGGTGCCGAGCAGGGCGATGAGCTCGTCGAAGACGGCGACGGCGAACGCGTTGTCGGCCGGCTGGCCGGTCACCGAGATCTCGTTGCCGCGCACGTGCACGTCGGCGGCGACCTCGGCCTCGACCAGGCGGAGCAGCTCGTCGCCGGAGCCGAGCAGCCCCACCATGGAGACGCTCTCGGGGACGGTGATCGTGGTGCGGACGGGTGCGGGCGTGGTGCCCGCCAGTACCGACGTGCCCGCCGGGCCACCGTCCACCGCGGCGGCCTGGGCGGAGGCCTCACGCGACGTGGGGGCTCCGGATACGGGGACGTTCGGGGAGGAGTCGGGCAAGAACCCTCGACCCTGCCTTCCTGCTGAGGCGCTGCGGACTGGTCGAGGATACCCGGTGAAGCCGTCCCGGAACCCGGCTCGCCCGACCGGGTCAGCGGCCCTCGTACGTGGCCTTGCCGGGTCCGTCGGTGAGGAACGAGGCGACGGCGCCGCGGAGGTCGGCGGTGGCGAACAGCGGACCGGAGACCTGCGGGGTGATCGCGTCGGCCGCGCGGACCCCGTCGCGCACCGCCGTCCCGACCAGCCTCTTGGTCGCCGCGTGGGCGACCGTCGGCCCGGCCGCCACGCGGGCGGCGAACGCCCGGACCGCCTCGGCGAACCCCTCGTCGGGCAGCACCTGGTTCACCACGCCCCAGCGCTCGAGCACCGCGGCCGGGTAGCGCCCGCCGGTGTAGATGAGCTCCTTGGCCCGCGCGGGGCCGGCCCGCTCGGCCAGCCGCTGCGGCCCGCCCATCGACGGCGTGAGGCCGACGACGATCTCGACCAGCCCGAAGGAGGCGCGCTCGGCGGCGAGCAGCAGGTCGCAGGCGAGCGCGAGCTCGAACGCCGCGGTCAGGGTGAGGCCGTGCGCGGCGAACACCGTGGGCACGGGCAGGTCCTCGAGCGTCTGGGACATGCGGAGCAGCCGGGCCCACAGCGCCGTCCCCTGGCCGGCGGGGTCCGGCCCCTCGGCGATCTCCTGGAAGGCGTGCACGTCGACCCCGCCGGAGACGACGCGGCCGCGGGCCTCCAGCAGGACGGCCCGCGCCCGGTCGGGCCGGCCGGGCTCGGTGAGCGCGACGAGCTCGGCGACCGCCGCCTCGAAGCCGGCGAAGACGGGCTCGTCGAAGAGGTTCAGCGGCGGGGCGTCGAGGACGACGACGGCGACGTCGCCGTCGCGCTCGACGCGGACGGGGCTCTGGGTCACCCCGTCACCGTGACACGGCCGGTGCCGCGGCGCAGTGCCCGGTGCCGCGCTGCAGCGCGGCCCCGGCCGCCGAGTCTCGGCACCCGGCCGGCGGCGGGACGACAGGCCGGTCAGCCGGGCGGCCAGCCCAGGTGCCGGCCACCGAGGACGTGCAGGTGTACGTGGTGCACCGTCTGGCCGGCGGCGGGGCCGGTGTTGGCGACCAGCCGGTAGCCGGGCTCGGCCCCGTCGGCGCTCGCCAGCCCCTCCTGCACGGCGACCGCGTGCGCCGCGGCCACCACCTCGGCGAGCAGTTGCGGGTCGGCGGCGACCAGGCGGCCGGCCGTGGCGTGGTGGTCCTTGGGGATGACGAGCACGTGCGTGGCCGCCTGCGGGTTGATGTCCCGGAAGGCCAGCGTGCGGTCGGTCTCGTGGACGACGTCGGCGGGGATCTCGCCGGCGACCATGCGGCAGAACAGGCAGTCGGTCACGACGGCGACCCTAGGGCCGGGCAGCGCGGGCGGCCCGGCCGACGTCCTCCCTCACCGGAACGCGTCCTCCCTCGCCGCACACCGTGAGGGAGGACGCGCGACGATCAGGTCACCTGATCCCGGAGCTGCCCGGGGCTCAGGCCCAGCGGGTGCGCAGCGACAGCGCGGCCAGGGCCGCCGCGCCGGCGGTCGAGGTCCGCAGCACCTCAGGCCCGAGGCGCACCGGCTCGGCGCCGGCCGCCCGGAACGCCAGGACCTCGCCGTCGGTGAGCCCGCCCTCCGGGCCCACGACGACGGCGACGGTGCCGTGCGTCGGCACGGTCACGTCCGAGATCCGCGCGCGGGCCTGCTCGTGCAGCACGATCGCCAGGTCGACCTCGGCCAGCTCGCCGCAGACCTCGCGGGTGCTCGCCAGGCCGGCGACCTCGGGGACCCGCGCACGGCGGGACTGCTTGCTCGCCGCGTGCGCCGCCGCACGCCACTTCGCGACGCCCCGCGCGACACGGTCGTCGCGCCAGCGGGTGACGCAGCGCGAGGCCGCCCACGGCACGATCCGGTCGACGCCGAGCTCCGTGGCCAGCTCCACGGCCAGCGGGCCGCGGTCGCCCTTCGGCAGCGCCTGCACCAGCACCAGCCGCGGCTCGGCCTGCGGCACCTCGAGCCACGCCTCGACGCGGACGCGCAGCCCCTCGGGACCGGCCGAGGACACCTCCCCCTCGGCGACCGTGCCGCGGCCGTCGCCGACCCGGACCCGTTCGCCGGGTGCCAGCCGCAGCACGTCGACGGCGTGCCGGCCCTCCTGCCCGCCGACCAGCAGCTCGCCGCCCGCGGGCAGCTCGTCGAGCAGGAACAGCGGGGCGCCGTCGAGCTCCGGCAGGCGCGCTTCGGTGCTCATGTCCTCACTTCAGCACGTCGCGCAGGCGCGAGAACAGTCCACCCTGCCCTTCGGTGGTAGAGCCGGGACGGTCCTCGCCGCGCAGCACGGCCAGCTCGCGCAGCAGCTTCTCCTGCTCGGCGTCGAGCTTGGTCGGCGTCTCCACCTCGACGTGCACCATGAGGTTGCCCCGGCCGGTCGCGCGCAGCCGGGGCGCCCCGCGGCCGCGGAGGGTGAGCACCGTGCCCGACTGCGTGCCGGGGCGGACGTCGACGTCCTCCTCGCCGTCCAGCGTGGTCAGCGAGAGCGTCGTCCCCAGCGCCGCGGCGGTCATCGGCAGCGTGACCCGGCAGTGCAGGTCCTCGCTGTCGCGGGTGAAGACGGGGTGCGGGCGCTCGTTGATCTCGACGTAGAGGTCGCCGGCGGGGCCACCGCCCGGGCCGACCTCGCCGTGGCCGGTCAGCCGGATCCGCATGCCGTCCTCGACGCCGGCGGGCACCTTGACGCTGATGGTCCGGCGGGCCCGGACGCGCCCGTCGCCGCCGCACTTCGCGCACGGCTCGGGGATGACCTGCCCGGTGCCCTCGCAGGTCGGGCACACCCGGCTGGAGACCACCTGGCCGAGGAACGAGCGCTGCACGCTCTGCACCTCGCCGCGGCCGGAGCACGTGGCGCACGTGGTGGGGTGCGTCCCCGGAGCGGTGCCCGCGCCGGCGCAGGTGTCGCAGAGGACCGCGGTGTCGACGGTGATGTCCTTGGTGGTGCCGAACACCGTCTCGTCGAGGTCGAGGTCCAGGCGGATGAGGGCGTCCCCGCCGGCCCGGGTGCGGCTGCGCGGCCCGCGCGCGCCCATCCCGCCGCCGCCGAAGAAGGCGTCCATGATGTCGCCCAGCCCGCCGAAGCCGGCGTTGCCGAACGGGCTCCCTCCGGCGCCGCCGCCGGTGTCGAACGGGTCGCCGCCGAGGTCGACGATGCGTCGCTTCTCCGGGTCGGTCAGCGCCTGGTAGGCCTTGCTGACCTCCTGGAAGCGCTCCTTGGCCTCGGGATCCGGGTTGACGTCCGGGTGCAGGTCGCGGGCGAGCCGGCGGTACGCCTTCTTGATGTCGTTGTCGGACGCGCCGCGGGCCAGGCCGAGGACGCCGTAGTAGTCGGTTGCCATGGAGGGGTCTCAGCCTCAGCTCTCGGCCAGCAACTGGCCGACGTAGCGGGCCACGGCACGGACCGCGGCCATGTTCGTTGGGTAGTCCATCCGGGTCGGGCCCACGATGCCCAGGCCTCCGAGTGCCCGGTCGGGGGAGCCGTACCCCACGGAGACGACCGAGGCACCCGTCAGGGCCTCGTGTGCGTTCTCCTCGCCGATCCGGACGACGACGGTGCCGCCGGTGTCGACCTCGCTGATCAGCTTGAGCACGACGACCTGCTCCTCGAGCGCCTCGAGCAGGGGCCGGACCGTGCCGGGGAAGTCCAGGGCCGTGCGGGCCAGGTTCGCCGTCCCGCCGACGACCAGGCGGTCCTCTCCCGGCTCGACCAGCGTCTCGATGAGCGCGGCGCTGACGGCGGCCACCAGCGCGCGCAGGTGCGGCGGGGCGGTGTCGACCAGGTCGGGCACCAGGTTGGCGGCCTCGGCCAGCTTCGCGCCGGTGAAGGCGGAGTTCAGCAGGGTCCGCAGCTCGGCGACGGCCTCGGAGTCGACGTCCACGGGGCACTCGACGACGCGCTGCTCGACCCGGCCGGTGTCGGTGATCAGCACCAGCAGCAGCCGCGAGCCGGCGACCTGCACGACCTCCAGGTGGCGGACGGCGCTGCGGGACAGGGTCGGGTACTGGACGACGGCGACCTGGCGGGTCAGCTGGGCCAGCAGCCGCACGGAGCGGCCGAGGACGTCGTGCAGGTCGACGGCGCCGTCGAGGAACTTCTCGATGGCCTTGCGCTCGGCGGCCGACAGCGGCTTGACCGCCGAGAGCCGGTCGACGAACAGCCGGTAGCCCTTGTCGGTGGGCACGCGCCCGGCGCTGGTGTGCGGCTGGGTGATGTAGCCCTGCTCCTCGAGGACGGCCATGTCGTTGCGGATGGTGGCCGGCGAGACGCCGAGGTCGTGCCGCTCGGCGAGGGCCTTGCTGCCCACCGGGTCGTTGGTGGAGACGTAGTCCTGGACGATGGCCCGCAGGACCTGCAGGCGCCGTTCGTCGTGCGCCACGGTGACACCTCCCCGTACCGGTCGACGTGCCGTGCGAGGAGGCGGCAGCCCCTCGCCGGATCGCTCCGTCGCACTGCCGGCCGGGCTGGCACTCGCACGGACGGAGTGCCAGCCCAGCATACGACCGCGGGCCCCGTCCGTCGCGCGGCTCGCGTGGCGGGGCACCCCCGGGGGTGGCCGCGGGGACGTCGCCCTGCGGCGGCGACCGGGACCGCCGGTGGATAGGCTGGCGGGGGTCGGCACAGGCGGTGGGCGGTCCGGACGGAGGTCGGTTTCCCTGATCTTCAAAGCGGTGCGCGAGGGCCGCCCGTATCCCGAGCACGGCATGTCGACCAAGGACTGGGCGATGATCCCGCCGCGGCAGATCCGGCTGGACACCCTGGTCACGACCAAGCGCGAGCTGGCCCTGGACGCCCTCCTGGCCGACGACTCGACCTTCTACGGCGACCTGTTCCCGCACGCCGTCCTCTGGCACGGCGAGATGTACCTGGAGGACGGCCTGCACCGGGCGCTGCGCGCGGCCCTGCAGCAGCGCACCGTCATCCACGTGCGGGTGCTCGACCTCGACGCCCTGATGCCCGCGGAACCGGCCCGCTAGAGCCAGCCGCGCTCCTCCGCCGCCCGCGCCGCCTCCACGCGCGTGCGCGCCCCGGTCTTGCCGATCGCCGAGGACAGGTAGTTGCGCACCGTCCCCTCGGAGAGGAAGAGCCGCCGGGCGATCTCGGCGACCGTGGCGCCGTCGGCGGCCTCGCGCAGCACGTCGGCCTCCCGGGCCGACAGCGGGGTCGCCCCGATCGCCAGCGCGGCGGCGGCGAGGTCCCGGTCGATGACCCGCTCCCCCGCCATCACCGCCCGGAGGGAGCGCGCCAGCTCGGCCACCGGGGCGTCCTTCACGAGGAAGCCGGCGGCGCCGACCTCCATCGCCCGCCGCAGGAACCCGGGCCGGCCGAACGTGGTGAGGACGACGGCGCGCGTGCCCGGCACCTCCGCCGCCAGGGCGCGCGCGGCCTCCAGCCCGTCGCAGCCGGGCATCTCGATGTCGAGCAGGGCCACGTCCGGGGCGTGCTCGCGGGCCGCGGCCACCACCTCGTCGCCGCGGCCGACCTCGGCCACGACGTGGATGTCGTCCTCGAGCTCGAGCAGCGCCCGGAGCGCACCGCGGACCATGGACTGGTCCTCGGCGATGAGCACGCGGATCACGGTGCCGCCACGGCCGCGCCGACGGGCACGCGGGCGCGCAGCCGGAAGCCGCGGCCGCCGGGACCGGGGCCGGTCTCCAGCCGGCCGCCGAGCGCGGCGAGCCGCTCCTCGATCCCGGACAGGCCTGCGCCGGCCGGACCGGAGGAGTGCTCCGCGAGGCCGTGGCCGTCGTCGGTCACCGTGAGCGCGGCGCCGTCGTCGTCGGTGCCGACCGTGACGGTGACCGAGCGGGCGCCGCTGTGCCGCAGGACGTTGGTGGTGGCCTCGCGCACCACCCAGCCGAGGACGGCGTCCACCGCGCCCGGCAGCGCGGGCAGCTCGCGCGGCGCCGTCAGCGTGATCCCGGCGGCCGACAGGGCGGCGCGGGCCTCGGCCAGGGCGCTGCCGGCGCTGACCTGCCGGTAGCCGCTGACGGCGTCACGCACCTCGGCCAGCGCCCGCCGGGCGGTGGCCTCCACGTCGGCCATCTCGGTCCGGGCGCGGGCGGGGTCGCGGTCGGCGAGGCGCCCGGCGAGCTCGCTCTTGAGCGCGATGAGCGACAGGCTGTGGCCGAGCAGGTCGTGCAGGTCGCGGGCGAAGCGGAGCCGCTCCTCGGCGACGGCGTTGCGGGCCAGCTCCTCCCGCGCCTCGGACAGCTCAGCGTTCACCGAGACCAGGGTGCGGGTGCCCGACAGCGCGAAGGCGGTGAGCACGCACATCACCGGGAGGATGAACAGCTGGCCCAGCTCCCCCTCCGCGCCGACCACCCCGGCGCAGGCCCCGGCGCAGGCGACCACGGCCGGCCACACCCAGCGCTGGGGCAGCGCCCCGGCGGCCGCGGCCGACACGTAGATCAGCAGGCCGGCCCAGGCCGAGCCGAGCCAGGCGGCGAGGACCACGCCGAGGACGGCGACGACGACCAGGTGCCGCCACGCCGGCATGCGACGCTCGAAGAAGCGGCCCATGACCACCAGGTAGGAGCCGGTGAAGACGAGGAGCGCGCCCGCCGCCACGACCCGCACCCACGCGGCCCGCGGCGTGGTGACGAGGTCGAAGACGGGGAAGAACTGGAACAGCAGCCACGGCAACGCCCAGCCGAGGCGCTGCCAGGCCGGCCGGCAGTCCATGGGCCCGGACGGTAGCTGGATCCCGGCCATCGGCTCAGCCCGCGACCGCGTACAGCGGCCGGCGCCGGGCGACCGCGGCCGCCAGCGCCCCGGCGATCCCCGCGTAGGCGACGAGTACCGCCACCGCGACCGCCGACGGCGCGTCCCCGCCGGCGACGTCGCGGCCGAGCTCGGCGTACCAGTAGGACGGGAGCGCGTGCGCCACCGCCTGGAGGCCGGCGGGGAACAGCTCGGCCGGGACCCAGAGCCCGCCCAGCAGCGCCAGCACCGTCGCCACGATGCCCATCGCGCCGCCGGCCGCCTTCTGCTCCAGCGCGAGGCCGAGCAGCAGCCCGAGCGCCACGAACACCGCCGAGCCGGCCCAGAGGACGGCGACCAGCGCCAGCCAGGTGCCCGGCGGGAGGTGCACCCCGTTGACCAGCCGCCCCACCAGCGCCACGACGACCAGGGCGGGCAGGGTCAGCAGGACCCCGACGAGCACCTCCACACCGACGACCGAGCTCGTCGGCACCGGCGTGACGCGGAGCTGGCGCAGCCAGCCGGAGGCGCGGTCGAAGGAGATCCGGATGGTCGCGCCGAGGGCGGCGCCCATCGCGCCGTAGGCCATCATCGAGACCATCGTCGCCGCGGCGTACTCCCCGTAGCCGTCGTCGGCCGCCTGCCCGAAGACCTTCGCGAAGAAGACGGTGAACAGCGCGGGCAGCGCGACGGTGAAGAAGAGGAACTGCCGGTTGCGGCCCACCCGCCGCAGCTGGAAGAGGAACAGCGTGCTCATCGCAGGGCTCCGATCGGGGTCGCGGTGGTGAGGGTGAGGACCGCCTCCTCGAGGCTGGCGCCGCGGACCTGCAGGCCGGGCAGCCGCCGCCCGCCGGCCAGCAGGGCGCGCAGGGTCTCCTCCGCGTCGGAGGTGGTGAGCTCGACGGTCCCGCCGCGGCGCGTCAGCGCGGTGACGCCGGGCAGGCCGTCGAGCGGGGCGTCGGGCCCGGCGGTGAAGGTGATCGTGCTGCCGGTGATGCCGGCCTTGACCTGGGCGGCGGAGCCGTCGGCGACCACCCGGCCGCCGGCGACGACGACCACCCGGTCGGCGACGGCGTCGGCCTCCTCGAGGTGGTGGGTGGCGAAGACGACGGTGGTGCCGCCCTCGGCCAGGCCGCGCATCGTCGTCCAGAAGGCGCGGCGGCCCTCGACGTCCATGGCCGAGGTGGGCTCGTCGAGCAGGAGCAGCGGCGGCCGCCCGGCGAGGGCCAGCGCGAGCAGGACCCGCTGGCGCTGGCCGCCGGAGAGGTCCTCGACCGGCCGGCGCAGCAGGCCGTCGATGCCGGTGGTGACGACGAGGTCGTCCAGCGGCCAGGAGCGCGGGAAGCTGCGCCGCACGAGGTCGAGGACCTCGCCGACGCGCGCCTCGCTGGGCAGGCCGCAGTGCTGGAGCATCGCGCCGACGTCCCCTGCGCGGACGGCCTCGGCCGGCGGGCGGCCCAGGACCCGGACGTCGCCGGTGTGCGGGACGAGGCCGAGGACGGCGTTGACGGTGGTCGACTTTCCGGCGCCGTTGGGGCCCAGCAGGGCCACGGTCTCGCCGCGGGGGATGCGCAGGTCCAGTCCGTCGACGGCCGGGGTGGCGCTGGACCCGTGCGCCGTGCGCGGAGCGCCGTAGCGGACGGTCAGCCCGGTGATGTCGAGTGCGGGTTCGGTCACGGGTCCGAGCCTGTCGGCGGCGGGCGCGCGGCAGTAGTGCGGGACGTCGCCGGTCCCCCCTGACAGATGTCAGAGGGGACCGGCAGCGGTCAGCCCAGCGTCTTCAGGTGCGCGCCGGCGTCGATGTTGAGGAACTGGCCGGTCAGGTACTTCGAGGCGTCGGACGCGAGGAACAGCACCGCCTCGCTGATGTCCTCGGGCTCGACCCACGGCACCGGCATCGACTGCAGGGTCGAGAACGCCGGGGCGGCGTCGTCCTTGGTGGGGCTCTCCAGGTCCGGCCGGAACATCCGGTACATGTCGTCGTTCTGCAGCAGGTTGGTGTTGCAGTTGGTGGGGTGCACGCCGTTGACGCGGATGAACTCGTGGGCGACCGCCGCGGCCAGCGACTGCACGAACGGGACGAGCGTCCGCTTGGCGAACGTGTACGCACCGCCGCCCCCGGGCCCGCCGACGCCGCCCTTCATCAGAGCGGCGAACGACCCGGTGACGATGACGGATCCGCCCTGCGGGAGGTGCGGGAGCCCGGCCATCACGGTGTTCAGGACGCCGACCAGGTTCACGTTGAGCACGTCGATGTAGTCCTGGCGCCCCTGCTCCTTGCGGAACGCACCGACCCCCGCGTTGGCGCAGATGACGTCGACCTTGCCCAGCTCGGCGACCCCGGTCTCGAAGGCGGCCTTGAGCGCGTTCGGGTCGCGGACGTCGGCCTTGATCTTCACCGCGCGCCGGTCCAGCGCCTCGATCGACTTGACCGTCTGGTCGAGCTCGGCCTCCGTGCCCAACGGGTAGTTGATCGTCTCGATGTTCTCGCAGAGGTCGACGGCGACGATGTCCGCGCCCTCCTCCGCGAGACGGAGTGCGTGGCTGCGTCCCTGCCCGTGCGCTGCGCCGGTGATGAACGCGACCTTGCCCTCGACCCGTCCTGCCATGTCGGAGTCCTCTCCTGGTGCACGCGGGCGGAGCTGCACTGCCCCGCCGGGACGGGCGTCCCGTCCTGTGACGCACCCAACTCCCTCGGAGCGTCCCCGTCCAGAACGGGGTTCAGTCGGCCCCGTCCCGAGGCTCGCCCCGAGGCTCGTCCCGAGCTCGCGAGCGGTGCGGGGCAGCGGGGTCCTCGTTCAGTCGGTGAGCTCCCGGACCAGCGCGTCGGCGAGGAGGCGGCCGCGGTCGGTGAGGACGGCGCGGCCGGCCTCGTGTGCCGCCGGGTCGAGCAGCCCGCGGACGACGGCGTCCGCGGCGCGCAGCCGTCCGGCGGGCGAGAGCCGGGTCAGCGGCAGCCCGTCGCGCAGCCGCAGCCCGAGCATGACGGCCTCCAGCGCGCGGTCGTCGTCGTCGAGCAGCTCGGAGCCGGCGGTCGGGCTCTCCCCCGCCGCCACCCGCGCGGCGTGCGCGGCCGGGTGCTTCACGTTCCACCAGCGCAGGCCGCCGACGTGGCTGTGCGCGCCGGGGCCGACGCCCCACCAGTTCGCGTTCGCCCAGTACAGCTCGTTGTGCCGGCAGCGGGCCGCGGGGCCGGTCGCCCAGTTGGAGACCTCGTACCAGTCCAGGCCGGCCCGGCCCAGCGTCGCATCGGCCTGCTCGTAGCGGTCGGCGAGCACGTCGTCGTCGGGCATGGGCAGCTCGCCGCGGGCGATCCGCCGGGCCAGCCGGGTGCCCTCCTCGACGATGAGCGCGTAGGCGCTGACGTGGTCGACGGGCGAGGCGAGGACCACGTCGAGCGAGGCGGCCCAGTCGGCGTCGGTCTCCCCCGGGGCGCCGTAGATGAGGTCGAGGTTGACGTGCTCGAAGCCGGCGGCGCACGCCTCGGCGGCGGCCTCGGCGGCCCGCCCCGGGGTGTGCCGGCGGTCGAGCACGGCGAGCACGTGCTCGGCGGCCGACTGCATGCCGAGGCTGATCCGGGTGAAACCGCCCTCGCGCAGCCGCGCCAGCGACGCGGGCGTCACCGACTCGGGGTTGGCCTCGGTGGTCACCTCGACGTCGTCGGCCACGGGGAACAGCTCCCGGACGGCGGCCAGGACGGCGACCAGGTCCTCGGCCGGGAGCAGCGTGGGGGTGCCGCCGCCGACGAAGACGGTGGACACCTCCGGCCGGTCGGGGCCCAGCACCTCGGCGGCCCGGCGCAGCTCGGCGACGACGGTGCCGGCGTACTCGGCGCGGTTGGCCCCCGGCCCGAGCTCGTCGGAGGTGTAGGTGTTGAAGTCGCAGTAGCCGCACCGGGTCGCGCAGAACGGCACGTGCACGTAGAGCCCGAACGGCGTCGTCGACAGCCCCTCGCGGGCCGACTCCGGCAGGGCGAAGGGAGCGGCCGGCGGAGCGGTCCTCAGGGGCAGGGCGGCGTCCATCTGCTCCCAGTGTGCCGCGCCGAGGGCTGGTGACCGGCAGGATCGGGGTGTGAGCCCCGACCGCGTGCTGCAGGTGTCCGTCGACCGCGGGGTCGCCCGGCTGACGCTGGACTCCCCCGCCAACCGCAACGCCCTGTCCCGCGCGATGCGGGCGCAGCTGCGCCGGGCGGTCGACGAGGCGCTGGCCGACGACGCCGTCCGGGTGCTGGTGCTGGACCACACCGGGCGGGTCTTCTGCTCGGGCATGGACCTGTCGGAGGCCGCGGGCGGCAGCGCCGAGGACCAGGGCATCCGCGAGTTCCCCGACCTGCTGACCACGCTGTGGCACTCCCCGAAGCCGGTGCTCGGCGTCGTCCGCGGGCCGGCCCGGGCCGGCGGCGTGGGACTGCTCGCGACGTGTGACGTGGTGGTGGCCGGGGCGGCGGCGACGTTCGCGTTCAGCGAGGTCCGGCTGGGCATCGTGCCGGCGGTGATCTCCGCCGTCGTCCTGCCGCGGATGCTGCCGCACCTGGCGCACCGGCTCATGCTCACCGGCGAGGTCTTCGGCGCCGAGGTGGCCGCGGCCGGCGGCCTGGTCGACCTCGCGGTACCCGACGACGAGGTGGACGCCACGGTCACCGCACAGGTCACCGCGCTGGCGGCCGGCGCACCCGCGGCGCTGGCCGAGACCAAGCGCCTGCTGCGCTCCGGCGGGCTGCGCGGTTCGTTCGACGAGCTGCAGGAGCTCTCCGCCCGCTACTTCGCCGGCGACGAGGGTCAGGAGGGCATCGCGGCCTTCCGGGAGAAGCGCCCCGCCCGCTGGGTGCCGTGACCCTTGCCGGCGGCCGCGGGCTGCCGGAGCCTGCGGTCATGACGACACCCGAGGACGCCCGCGCCCGGTTCCGTTCCCTGCCGGAGCCGGTGGCGCCCGAGGACGCCGTCGAGTCGCTGGACACCTCGGCCCTGCCGCTCCCCGACGAGGGGCAGGACCGCGACCAGATGCTCCGCCGGGCCGGCGGCTGACTCCCGGTCAGTCGTCGATCGCGACGGCGTCCAGCCCCTCCTCGGGAGCCGGGTACTGCGGGTCCATCGCCTCGAGGGTGTCGGCGATGGTCCGGGCGATCACCAGGTTCCGGTACCACTTGTTGTTCGCCGGGACGACGTACCACGGGGCGTGCTCGGTGGAGGTGTTGCTGATCGCCTCCTCGAAGGCGCCCATGTACGCGTCCCAGTGCCGGCGCTCCCGGATGTCGTTGGCGGAGAACTTCCACCGCTTGTCCGGGTCGGCCAGCCGGCTCTCCAGCCGGCGCTTCTGCTCGTCCTTGGAGATGTGCAGGTAGAACTTCAGCACCGTGACGCCGCTGAGGGTCAGCGCGTGCTCGAACTGGTTGATCACCTGGTAGCGGGGTCGCCAGACCTCCTCGGGCACCAGCTCCTTCACCCGCACCACCAGCACGTCCTCGTAGTGGGAGCGGTTGAAGATGCCGATCATCCCGCGTGAGGGGACGTGCTGGTGGTAGCGCCACAGGAAGTCGTGCGCGGCCTCCTCGGCGCTGGGCGCCTTGAACGACGAGACCTGGCAGCCCTGCGGGTTCACGCCCTCGAAGACGTGCTTGATGGTGCCGTCCTTGCCGCCGGTGTCCATCGCCTGCAGCACCAGCAGCACGCTGCGCCGGTTCTCGGCGTAGAGGCGCGACTGCAGCTCCGCGATGCGCTCGCGGTTGCGTTCCAGCTCGGGGACGACGTCCTTCTTCTTGCTGAAGTGCTCGGACTCGTCCGGGTCGACGTCGGCCAGCCGGATGCCGGCCCCGGGTTCGACGCGGTAGCGCGGGTAGTCCGGCTCCGGCGGCGGATCGGCGACGACGAGCTCGGGCCGTGCCGTCCGCGTCGTCTCCTCGGTGGCGTCGTCGGCGGCCGCGCGGGTCCTCCGCGACTCGGCAGCGGCCCGCGTGGGCTTCGTCCCGTCGGCCATGCCGACCTCCGTTGGTCGATCCGACCCGCTCCGGCGCCGGGCGGGTGCCCTCCCTACCCGGCCGGCCGGTGGACGACCCCTGCTGTCGAGCGCGAGCGGATGCCCCCGGAACCGGCAGCGCCGGAGCCCCCTGGGGACGGTCGTGCTCTGCGTACCCGTGCACCCAGAGCACGAGCGCGCGGGAGGTCCTACCGCAGCCGGCGCGTCGCGTCGGGCAGCCGCACGGTGACCCCCCGCGCGTCGAGCCACTCCATCAGCGGGACGGCGACCCGCCGGCTGGTCCCCCACGCCGTGCGGGCCTGGCTGAGGGTGAACGGCGCCGGGATCCGGGAGAGCCGGTCGCGGGCGTCGTCCTCGACCCCGGGCGCGAGGTGGACGCCGTCGGAGATGCGCACCAGCTGACCGGCCCGGACGGCGGCGGCGAGCTCCCGCGCCCCGAGCCCGGCGGCGGCCAGCTCCTCGGCGTCGGGGGCGGCGAAGGGGTCGTCGGCGAGCCGGGCGCGGATCGCGTCGACCGCGCGCTGCACCGCGGGCGGCAGGCCGGCCGACGCCGCGGCGACGCGCCCCTCGCGCAGCGCCAGCGGCGGTCGCACGACGGCGCGGACCAACTCGTCGTCGGGCAGGTCCAGCTCCCGGCGGACGACGGCCACCGGCGGGCCGGCCTCCAGCGGGTGCGCCGACCGGTGGGCGGCCACCACCCCGGGGAGCGCCGCGGCCAGCTCGTCGATCAGCCCCGCGGCGACCAGCCACGGTCCGACCCGGTCGGCGCCCGGCGGCACCGGCCACCCCATCGCAGCGAAGTCGTCCGCCCGCACCACCCGGCGGCGGGCCAGGTCGGCGACGGCTCCCGACGGCCCGGCCGGCTGCACCGCCAGCTCTGCGGCCCGTAGCCGCGCCGAACCCCGTCGGCGGAGCTCCGGCGGAGCGACGTCGCGGACGTCGGCGCCGAGCACGCGGCGGGCGCCGGGGTCCCGCAGCAGCAGCCGGTCGCCGACCCGCAGCGGCAGCGGCGCCGCCAGCCGCAGCCGGACCGCCGTCCCCTCCAGGGGGCGGACCCGGGCCGCCACCGCCGCGGAGCCGACATGGGCCACCAGCTCGGCCGGCAGCCGGTCGTCCGGCTGGCGGGTGAGGACGACGTCGACCACGTCGGTGCTGCGGAAGGCGCCGGGGGTGAGCAGCGCGTCGCCGCGGGCGAGGTCCTCGACCGCGACGCCGCGCAGGTTGAGCGCGACCCGGGCCGTGGCGGCGGCCCGCTCGACGGGCTCCCCCAGCGAGTGCACGCCGCGCACCGCCACCTCCCGGTCGCCCAGCAGCAGCCGGTCGCCCGGCGCGACGGTGCCGGCCGCGAGGGTCCCGGTGACGACGGTGCCGGCCCCCTTGATCGGGAAGGCCCGGTCGATCCAGAGCCGGACCGGGGCGGTGCGGTCCGGCGCGGGCAGGCCGGCGAGCAGGGTCTCCAGGGCGGCAGCGACCTCCGCGACGCCGGCGCCGGTCGGCGCGCTCACCGCCACCCCCGGGACGGCGCCCATCGACGTCGCCGCCAGCCGCTGGACGACGTCGGCCAGCACCGGCGCGGGGTCGGCGACGTCGGCCTTGGTCACCGCGAGCAGCGCGTGCCGGACACCGAGGGCGTCCAGGACCGCCACGTGCTCGGCGGTCTGGGCCGACCAGCCGTCGTCGGCGGCGACGACCACCAGGGCCGCGGGCACGGAGCCGACGCCGGCCAGCATGTTGCCGACGAAGCGCTCGTGGCCCGGCACGTCGACGACCGCGATCCGCCGGCCCGACGGCAGGGTCGTCCAGGCGAAGCCGAGGTCGATGGTCAGCCCGCGGCGGCGCTCCTCCTCCCAGCGGTCGGGCTCCATCCCGGTGAGCGCGCGGACCAGCGTGGACTTGCCGTGGTCGACGTGCCCCGCGGTGGCGATGACGTCCATGCCGACGTCGGTGGCGACGTCCACACCGCTCACCGTCCGGCCACCGCCAGCACCGCGGCGGCCAGGGCCTCGTCCGACTCGGGCAGCACGCTGCGCAGGTCGAGCAGGGTGCGCCCGGCCTCGACGTACCCGACGACCGGGGGCGAGCCGGCGCGCAGCAGCTCCGCGAGCTCCTCGGGCAGGGAGACCGCGGCGCTGGGGAGCGGGTGCTCGGGCGCTCCTCCCCCGCCGACCCGGGCGGCGCTGTCGACCGCCACCGCGTCGACCCCCGCCCCGGCCAGCCGCGCGGCGAGGGCCCCGGCCCGCGCCCGCAGCCCGGCGACGTCGGCGGCGAGCATGCGGCTCACCGGCGGGAGGGGCCCGCGCAGGGTCGCCTCCAGGGCGGCCAGCGCCGTCTTGTCCACGCGCAGCGCCCGGTACAGCGGGTGCCGGCGCAGCCGCTGGACCAGGTCGGCCCGGCCGAGCACCAGCCCTGCCTGTGGACCGCCGAGCAGCTTGTCGCCGCTGGCCAGCACGAGGTCGGCGCCGTCGGCCAGGGTGGTCTGCAGGTCCGGCTCGTCGGGCAGCACCGGGTCCGGCGCGGGCAGGCCGGAGCCGACGTCGGCGACCAGCGGGACCGCGGTCCCGGTCAGCGCCGCGGCCAGCTCCGCCACGGGCACCGACCTGGTGAACCCGCGGACGACGAAGTTCGACGGGTGCACCTTGAGCACCGCGCCGGTGTCGGGACCCACGGCGCGGGTGTAGTCCTCGGCGGTGACCCGGTTCGTCGTCCCGACCTCGCGCAATCGCGCGCCCGTGGACTCCAGCAGCTCGGGGATCCGGAACCCGTCGCCGATCTCCACCAGCTCGCCCCGGGCGATGACGAGCTCCCGCCCCTGACCGAGCGCCGTCGCGACCAGGGCGAGTGCCGCGGCGCAGTTGTTCACCACCAGGGCCGCCTCGGCCGCGGGGACGGCGGCGCGCAGGGCGGCCAGCGCGGCCTCGCCCCGGGGGCCTCGCCGGCCGGTGGCCAGGTCGAGCTCGACGTCGGTGGTCCCGCCCGCGGCCGCGACCGCCGCGAGGGCCGCCGCGGACAGCGGCGCCCGGCCGAGGTTGGTGTGCACCAGGACGCCGGTGGCGTTGAGGACCGGGCGGAGGCTCGCGGCCGTGTCGGGCAGCTCGGCGAGGACGGCCGCGACGGCGGCGGTGGGCGCGACGTCCCCGGCCCGTATGCGCTCCTGCACGGTGCGTACGGCGTCCTTGACCAGGTCACGGCCGAGGCGCTCGACGGCGGGCACGATCTGCCCGTCGGCGAGCAGCGTGTCGGTGCGCGGCACCTGCCGCCGCGGGTCGGCACTCATCGACTGCGGAGCGTAGGCGCCGGGCCGGGGTCCGGCCCGGCGCGGGACGTTGGCGGAGGCGGACGGGAATCGAACCCGCCTGACCGAGGTGCTCGGCCACGTCGGCTTTAGAGGCCGCGGGGGCCACCAGGCGCCCTGACGCCTCCGGGTCCGACAGTACTTGCCAACGCGTTTCCGGCGTGTCGTCCGGCGTGTCGTAGGCAATCCGCCCGCGACTCGGCGTCGCTCCCCAGGAACTGTCGGTGGCCGGTGCCAGCATCCCCGATGTGAGCCGCCGCACCGAGCCCCGCCACACCGCGACGCTGTCGCCGGTCGCCCTCTCCCCCGAGGAGGCCGCGGCCGTCGCCGTCGCGCTGTCCGCCCAGCCCGACGGGCCCTACGCCGACGCCGGCCGGGCGGCACTCGAGAAGGTGCTCGCCGTCCTCGAGCCCGATCCGCAGCGGCGTGCCCAGCTGCTGGCCACCAGCCTCTGGGTCAGCGCCGAGGCCGGCCACTCCGCCGACCTGCGCGCGTCGGTCGAGCAGGCGGTCACCCAGCGCCGGGTCGTGGTGCTGCGGTACCGGGACGGCAAGGGCCGCGCCAGCCGGCGCGAGGTCGAGCCGCAGCTGCTGAGCCGCAGCGCCGACCACTGGTACCTCGTGGGGTGGTGCCGTGAGCGGCAGGGCCCGCGCTGGTTCCGCGAGGACCGCATCGAGTCCGTCGAGGTGACCGCCGAGCCCGCGCCGCGTCGTGACCCCGGTCTGTTCGGCGCCCCCTCCACCACGCACCCCGCCGGCCGCGCCCTGGGCCGCGGCGCGGTCGCCCGCGTGCCGGCCGCGCAGGCCTCGGCAGCGGAGCAGCCGCAGCAGCCCCGCCTGACGGTCCTGCGGGGCGGCCGGAGCGACTGACCTCCTCCGCGCCTACATTCGGGCCGTGACCAGCGCCCCCGCTCGGATCCGGCTCACCCAGTACGCCCACGGCGGCGGCTGCGCGTGCAAGATCCCGCCCGGCGAACTCGAGCAGGTGGTCGCCGGGCTCAGCCTCGGTGGCCCGACCGCGCCCGCCGCGGAGCTGGTGGTCGGCCTCGACGACGGTGACGACGCCGCCGTCGTCCGCATCGCCGGCGGCCAGGGCATCGTGCTCACCACCGACTTCTTCACCCCCGTCGTCGACGACGCGTACACCTTCGGCCGGATCGCCGCGGCCAACGCGCTGTCCGACGTCTACGCCATGGGCGGCACCCCCGTCGTGGCCGTCAACCTGCTGGGCTGGCCCCGCGACGTGCTGCCGGCCGAACTCGCCGCCGAGGTGCTGCGCGGCGGCCTCGAGGTGGCGCACGAAGCCGGGTGCCACGTCGGCGGCGGCCACTCCATCGACGACCCCGAGCCGAAGTACGGGATGGCGGTCACCGGCGTCGTGGACGTCGACCGGATCGTCACCAACGCCGCGGCCACCCCGGGCACGCCCCTGTCGCTGACCAAGCCGCTGGGTGTCGGCGTGCTCAACAGCCGGATGAAGGCCACCGGCGAGGTCTCCGAGGAGGCGGTCGCCTCGATGACCGCGCTGAACCGGGACGCCGGCCGCGCCGCGGTGGCCGCCGGCATCCGCGCCGGCACCGACGTCACGGGCTTCGGCCTGCTCGGCCACCTCTACAAGATGGCCCGCGCCAGCGGCGTCACCGCGGTCGTCGACGCCGCCGCCGTCCCCTACCTGACCGGCGCGCGGGAGGCCCTCGCCGCCGGCTTCGTCTCCGGCGGGACCCGCCGCAACCTCGACTGGGTGCGCCCGCACACCGACCTGTCCGCGGTGAGCGAGGACGAGGCGCTGCTGCTCGCCGACGCCCAGACCTCCGGTGGCCTCCTGCTCGGCGGCGAGGTGCCGGGAGCGCCGGTCATCGGCGAGTTCGTGCCGCGCGGCGAGCACGTCGTCGTCGTCCGCTGACCCCCCTCCCCGAGCGCGAGATCTGCACACTCGTCGCCATCAGCGCCTGATGGCGACGAGTGTGCAGATCTCGCCGGTGGGGCGGACGCCGTTTGAGCTAGCGTCCGGAGCATGCTGGCTGCCTTCGTCTCGTCCCCGTCCCCGGACGACCCGCTCTCCGTCCTGGAGATCGGCGACCGCCCCGAGCCCGAGCCCCGCGAGGGCTGGACGACGGTGCAGGTCAAGGCCGTCTCGCTCAACCACCACGACCTGTTCAGCCTGCGCGGCATCGGGCTGCCGCAGGAGCGGATGCCGATGATCCTCGGGACCGACGCGGCGGGGCTGGACGAGGACGGCAACGAGGTCGTCGTGCACGGCGTCGTCGTCGGCACCCCGGGGTGGACCGGCGACGAGACGCTGGACCCCAAGCGCACGCTCTTCTCCGAGCTGCACCAGGGCACGATGGCCGAGCGCGTGACCGTGCCGCGACGCAACGTGCTGCCCAAGCCCGCCGAGCTGTCGTTCGCGGAGGCGGCCTGCCTGCCGACCGCGTGGCTGACCGCCTACCGGATGCTCTTCGTGCGCTCCGGCCTCCGCCCGGGGCAGACCGTGCTGGTGCAGGGCGCCAGCGGCGGCGTCGCCACCGCGCTCGTCGTCCTGGGCAGGGCCGCCGGCTTCCGCGTGTGGGTGACCGGCCGCAGCGAGGAGAAGCGCACCGCCGCGCTGGCCCTCGGCGCCGACCAGGCCTTCGAGTCCGGTGCCCGGCTGCCGGAGCGGGTGGACGGCGTCATGGAGACCGTCGGCGAGGCGACCTGGTCGCACAGCGTCAAGTCGCTCAAGCCCGGTGGCGTCATCGTCACCTCCGGCGCGACGACGGGGTTCAACCCGGGCGCCGAGCTCAACCGCGTCTTCTTCACCCAGCTGTCGGTGATCGGCTCCACCATGGGCACCCGCGACGAGCTGGCCGACCTCATCACGATGTGCCGGACGACGGGCATCCGGCCGCAGATCGACGTCGAGCTGCCGCTGGCCGAGGCGAGCGAGGGCTTCGCGCGCATGCTCGAGGGCCGCACCAACGGGAAGATCGTCTTCACCCTCTGACCGACGACACCGCCGGCCGGGCCCCGGCCGGCGGTGTCGCGGACTCAGCGGCGGCCGGGCTCACGGCCGGCGGCGTCGCCGGCTCAGCGGCGGCCGAGCGGCGGCTGCGCCACCACGTGGTCGACGAGCCCGTAGGCGCGGGCCTCCTCGGCGGTGAACCAGCGGTCTCGGTCGGCGTCCGCGGTGATCTGCTCGACCGTCTGCCCGGTGTGCAGCGCGGTCAGCTCGGCGATCCGGCGCTTCATCGAGCCGAAGGCGGCCGCCTGCACCGCGATGTCGGACTGCACCCCCGACAGCCCGGCCGACGGCTGGTGCATGAGCACCCGGGCGTTGGGCAGCGCGTACCGCTTACCCGGCGCGCCCCCGGACAGCAGGAACTGCCCCATGGACGCGGCGAAGCCCAGTGCCCACGTGGAGACATCGGGGCCGACCAGCTGCATGGTGTCGTAGATCGCCATGCCCGCGGTCACCGAGCCGCCCGGCGAGTTCACGTACAGCCGGATCTCCGCGGCCGCGTCCTCGGCGGCGAGGAGCAGCAGCTCGGAGCTGATCCGCGTGGCCACGTCGTCGTCCACCGGCTGGCCGAGCACGACGATCCGCTCGCTCAGCAGCCGGTCGCGCACCGCCTCCCCCCAGGGGGCCGCCGTCCCCGCCCTGTCCTCCAGTACCCGTGCCATGCGTCCTCCCGACCTCGACCCGACTCGACGACGCCGACGCTAGGGACGGCCGGCCGCGCGTCCAGGGCGTTCCGCCGTGAGCGCAGCGGTTCCGCCGACGGCGGAGGGCGTGTCAACACGGGTTGACAGTCCCACCCGGTGCAACTTATGTTGACAGGCATGGCGGACACGGCAGCGGTGGCCACGGCGGCCGCCGACGACGACCCGGCGGTCGGCCTGCGTGCCGTCCGGTCGCTCCGGGTGCTGGTGGAGCGGCTGGAGGCCCTGCAGGTGGACAACGCACGGGGCCGGGGATGGACCTGGGAGCAGATCGCCCAGCTGCTGGGCGTGAGCCGGCAGGCCGTCCACAAGAAGTACGCGCGCGGCCGCGGGCCGCTCCGGCGGAGGGACTGACGATGTTCGAGCGGTTCAGCCAGGCGGCCCGCGGGACGGTGGTGCAGGCGCAGACCGAGGCCCGGCGGCTGCACAGCGGGCGGATCGGCACCGAGCACCTGCTGCTCGCCCTCCTCCGGCAGGACAGCCCGACGGCCACCGTCCTCGCCCGGCACGGGCTCACTCGGGAGGTCGTCACCACCGCGGTGACCGACCTCGGCGGCCTGGACGCCCAGGCCCTCAGCACGCTCGGCATCGACCTCGACGCCGTCCGCGAGCGGGTGGAGGCGACGTTCGGCCCGGGCGCCCTGGACCAGGCACCCGCCGGTCGCTCCCCCGGCGGGCACCTCCCGTTCGGCCCACGGGCGAAGAAGGTCCTGGAGCTCTCGCTGCGGGAGACGCTCGCCATGCGGCAGAAGACGATCACCGACGGCCACATCGCCCTCGGCCTGATCCGCGAGGGTCAGGGGCTGGCGATGAAGGTGGTCGCCGACCGCGGCATCGACGCCACGCAGCTGGCCGCGGAGATCAGGACCGCACTGCTGTCCTGATCCCGCTCAGACCTGCTGGGCCGTCCGCGTGGCGATGCGCGTGGCGATCTTCGCGCGGGTCCGCTCGGGGAGGACGGGGACGGCGGGCGCCAGCTCCGGCAGCCGCTGCTTCTGCGTGGTGTAGGCGCGGAACGCCGTCCCCACGGTGACGCCGTGCGCCGGGCGGTCGACCACCTCGACGGCGTCGCCGGCGCCGATCTGGCCGGTCTCGATCACCCGGAGGTACGCGCCGGGCGCCCCGTGCCGGGTGAAGCGCTTGACGAGCTGCGGCACTCCCCAGAAGCGCTCGAAGTTGGCGCACGGGATGCGGCAGTCGGTCACCTCCAGCAGGGCCGTGCCGACCCGCCAGCGCTCGCCGAGGACGGCGTGGGTGAGGTCGAGCCCGCGGGTGCGGAGGTTCTCGCCGAAGCGACCGGGCGGGAGGTCCCGGTCGAGCTCGGCGGCCCACCAGTCGGCGTCCTCCTGGGCGTAGGCGTAGACCGCCTGGCCCTCACCGCCGTGGTACCTCCGGTTGACCTGGACGTCGCCGTCCAGCCCGAGCGGGTGCACGGCCACCCGGCCGGTCACCGGCCGCTTGTCGATGCCGGTGCGCTTCGGCTTGCGGTCGGGCACGGACGGGAGGTCCGTGCCCGACACGCAGACGGCCTCGAGCCGGCCGATCACTTCTTGGAGGCGGTGGACTCGTTGGTCGACAGCGCGGCGACGAACGCCTCCTGGGGGACCTCGACGCGGCCGACCATCTTCATCCGCTTCTTGCCCTCCTTCTGCTTCTCCAGCAGCTTCCGCTTGCGGGTGATGTCACCGCCGTAGCACTTGGCGAGGACGTCCTTGCGGATGGCGCGCACCGTCTCGCGGGCGATGACCCGGGAGCCGACGGCGGCCTGGATGGGCACCTCGAACTGCTGCCGCGGGATGAGCTCGCGCAGCTTGCCGGCCATCATCACGCCGTAGCTGTAGGCCTTGTCCTTGTGCACGATGGCGCTGAAGGCGTCGACGGCCTCGCCCTGCAGCAGGATGTCCACCTTGACCAACGCGGACTCCTGCTCGCCGGCCTCGGAGTAGTCGAGGCTGGCGTATCCGCGGGTCTTGGACTTCAGGGCGTCGAAGAAGTCGAAGATGATCTCGCCGAGCGGCAGCGTGTAGCGCAGCTCGACGCGGGACTCGCTCAGGTAGTCCATGCCGCCGAGCTGGCCGCGGCGCCCCTGGCAGAGCTCCATGATCGCGCCGGTGTAGTCGCTCGGCGCGATGACCGTGGCGTTGACGATCGGCTCGAAGACCTTGTCGATCTTGCCTTCCGGCCAGTCGCTCGGGTTGGTCACCGTGATCTCGCTGCCGTCCTCCATCACCACCCGGTAGACGACGTTGGGGGCGGTGGAGATGAGGCTGATGCCGGCCTCGCGCTCCAGCCGCTCGCGGACGATCTCCAGGTGCAGCAGGCCGAGGAAGCCCACGCGGAAGCCGAACCCGAGCGCCGCGGAGGTCTCCGGCTCGTAGGTCAGGGCGGCGTCGTTTAGCAGCAGCTTGTCCAGGGCCTCGCGCAGCAGCGGGTAGTCGCTGCCGTCGATGGGATAGAGGCCGGAGTAGACCATCGGCTTGGGGTCGCGGTAGCCGCCGATGGACTCGGCCGCCGGCTTGTGCTGCAGCGTCACGGTGTCGCCGACGCGGGACTGGCGGACGTCCTTCACGCCGGTGATGAAGTAGCCGACCTCGCCGACGCCGAGGCTCTCGACGGGCTTGGGCTCCGGTGAGATGACGCCGATCTCCAGCAGCTCGTGCGTGGCCCCGGTGGACATCATCTTGATCTTGTCGCGAGCGGAGATCCGGCCGTCGACCACCCGGACGTAGGTGATGACGCCGCGGTAGATGTCGTAGACCGAGTCGAAGATCATCGCCCGGGCCGGACCCGCGTCCTGACCCGTGGGCGCGGGGATCTCGGCGACGATGCGGTCGAGCAGCTCCGGCACGCCGACCCCGGTCTTGCCGCTGACCCGCAGCACGTCGTCGGGGTCGCAGCCGATGATGTGCGCGATCTCCGCGGCGTACTTCTCCGGCTGGGCGGCCGGCAGGTCGATCTTGTTCAGCACCGGGATGATCGTGAGGTCGTTCTCCAGCGCCAGGTACAGGTTGGCCAGCGTCTGCGCCTCGATGCCCTGGGCGGCGTCGACCAGCAGGACCGCGCCCTCGCAGGCGGCCAGCGACCGGGACACCTCGTAGGTGAAGTCGACGTGGCCCGGGGTGTCGATCATGTCGAGCACGTACTCGGTTCCGGCGTGCGCTCCCGATCGCGGGACCCACGGCAGCCGCACGTTCTGCGCCTTGATCGTGATGCCGCGCTCACGCTCGATGTCCATGCGGTCGAGGTACTGGGCGCGCATGTTGCGCCCCTCGACCAGCCCGGTCACCTCGAGCATCCGATCGGCCAGCGTCGACTTGCCATGGTCGATGTGGGCGATGATGCAGAAGTTCCGGATCAGGCCCGGGTCGGTGGCAGCAGGAGTCGTCACAGTGCTGCCCATCGTCCCATGCCCGGCCGGACGGGCGAGCGCCTTCCCGGCGCGCGCCGCGGCCGGGCAGCGCACGGCGGTGTGATCGACGCGGTGTGGGCCGGTGGGGACGGCGCTGGTATCTTCGTAGGCCGGTCCGTGATCGCAGGCTGTCGAGCCCGCGCGTCCGGACGCACTGTCAGACTCCCCCCAGCGAGACACCGAGGCTCACGCGTGGCGAACATCAAGTCCCAGATGAAGCGGATCAAGACCAACGAGAAGGCTCGGCAGCGCAACGTGGCCGTCAAGTCCGCGCTGAAGACCGCCGTCCGGCGCGTCCGCACGGCCGCCGAGGCTGGCGACGCCGCCGCCGCGGCCACCGCCTTCCAGGTCGCCGCCAAGCAGCTGGACAAGGCCGCCAGCAAGGGCGTCATCCACAAGAACCAGGCCGCCAACCGCAAGTCGGGTCTGGCCAAGCAGGTCGCCAGCCTCGAGGGCTGACCGAACTCCTCCGTCGAGCCCCTCTCCCGCCGTGCGGGAGAGGGGCTCGTCGCATGTCCGGGCTCGTCGCGTGTCCGGGGTCGTCCGTTCGGGGTCGCCCGCTCCGGGTCGTCGGCGCCGTCGTCGTCGGCGCCGGGCCGGCGCGGGGCGGGGCGGCGACGCCGTCCCCGTCGAGCCGCGCCGGCGGCTCCGGCGTCAGCGGCGGCCGGCGGTGGCGGAGCGGATGCCGATGATGCGGCGCACCGCCCGCTCCAGCGCGTAGTCGGCGCTGGCTGCGGCGCCCTTGACGTCCGCGTTGAGCTCCGCGGCGACCCCGACGGCCTGCTGCAGCCCGTCGATGCTCCAACCCCGGGCCTGGGAACTGGCCCGGTCGACCTTCCAGAACGGCATCCCGAGCGTCCGCGCGAGGTCGCCGGACCGGGCGTTGAGGGACTTGACCCGCGCGGCGGTGCGGATGCCGTCGGCGATCGCGTCGGCGATCAGCACGTGGGCCACCCCTCGGCCCAGTGCCCAGCGCAGCGTCTCCAGCGAGCCGTTCATGTCGCCGACCATCACCTTGTCCGCGACGGCGAAGCCGTTGGCCTCCGCCTGCCCCCGGTAGAAGCGGGCGACGGCGTCGACGTCGATCGTCCCGCCGAAGTCGGAGACCAGCTGGCTCGCCGCGGACGACAGGTCGCGCAGGTCGTTCCCGACGGCCTCCAGGAGCGCCGTGGCCGCGTCGGCCGCGATGCGCCCCCCGGCCAGGCGGACCTCGTTGCGGACGAACGCGAGCCGTTCCCCCGGGGACTTGATCTTCGGGCACTCGTCCACGGCCGCGCCCGCCGCCTTGAAGGCCTTGACCAGCGCCTCGTTGCGCTTGCCGCCGTGGTGCACGACGACGAGCGTCAGGTCCGGGTCGGCCTCCTTGGCGTAGCCGGTGAGCGCGTCGCACAGCGCACCCGCGGCCTCGTGCACCCCGGTGACGACGACCAGCCGGTGGCCCCCGAACAGGGAGGGGGCCAGCACGTCGGCGAGCTCGCCGAGCGGTAGCCCGGCGGCGGCGAGCTCGTGCAGCTCCACGTCGGGGTACCGGTCGCGGACGGCCGCGCGCACTGTCGACAGCGCCCGGCTGCGCAGCAGTTCCTCCTCGCCGACCACGACCCGCAGGTGGGAGGTCGGGGCGGGGGGTGCTGCGGCCACACCGGCATGGTGTCACGGGGGACCGACGGTCCCGCCGGGCCGGCGCGGGGCGCCGTCGCGGCGGAGGAGGCGGTGCCGGCAGCGGGGTGCTCCCGTCCGCGGCCGACGCCTGGTCGTCCGCACCACGCGGGACGACGGCCCACTCCTCGGCCGTCCCCGCGACCGCGATGTCGCCGGAGCGGTCGGTGCGGTAGACGCGCATGCCGGCGTCGGCCAGCCAGCCCAGCAGGCGCCGGGTCGGATGGCCGTAGGTGTTGTCGGCCCCGACGGTGACGAGAGCGACCCGGGCGCCACTGGCGGCGAGGAAGTCGGGGTCGTTGTCCGCGCTCCCGTGGTGGGGCACCTTCAGCACGTCGGCCCGCAGGTCCACGCCCCGCCGCATCAGGCGCTCCTCCGCCTCCGCGCTCAGGTCGCCGGTCAGCAGGAGGCGGAGGCCCCGCACCGTCACCCGGACCACCAGCGACAGGTCGTTGGGCTCGGCGCTCCTGGTCGCGATCTCCGGTGCCGGCGCCAGCACCTCGACCGTGGCCGGCCCGATCCTGTGCCGGTCGCCGGGCACCAGCACCTCCTGCCGCGCCCCCGTACCGCGCAGCGTCCTGCCCACTGCGGCGCCGCGGTCGTCCGCCGGCGACAGCGTGCCGGTCGCCACCGCGCCGACCTCGCGGCCGCTGACCGCCCCGGCCAGGCCACCCACGTGGTCGGCGTCCAGGTGGGACAGCAGCACCAGGGGCAACCGGTCGATCCCCAGCCGGTCCAGGCAGCGGTCGACCGGGGCCACCTCCGGACCGGCGTCGATCAACACCCCCTCCCCCGGGCCGGTGGGCACGACGAGGGCGTCGCCCTGACCGACGTCGCAGGCAACCAGGACCGCCTCCGGGGGCGGCCATCCCCGGGTCGCCTGGCGCAGCGGCCAGCCGACGAGGACGGCGCCGACGGTCAGCGCCAGGGCCAGGACGCGCAGGCGAGGCCACCGCCACAGGGCGAGCGCCCCGGCTGCCAGCAGGGCGGTCAGGACCAGGGCACCCGCCGTCCCAGCCGGCCAGCCCGTGGCCGCGTCCGGCAGGGCGGCGGCCGACCGGGCGACGAGGACCAGCCAGCGGACGGGCCACCCCGCCACCCAGGTGAGGCCGTCGGCCAGCGGCGTCGCCACCGGGCCGGCCACGGTCGCCAGCAGCCCCAGCACCGTCGCCGGCGCCACCGCCGGGGCGGCGAGCAGATTCGCCGGCAACGACACGAGACTGACCACGCCGGACAGGCCCGCGATCAGCGGCGCGGTCGCGAGGCCGGCGGCCGCGCTCACGGCGACGGCGTCGGCGACCAGACGGGGACAGCCCCGGCCGCGCAGCCGGCGCGACCAGCCAGGCGCGAGCAGCACGATCGCCGCGGTCGCCGCCACGGAGAGCGCGAAGCCCGCGTCCCGCGCCAGCCGGGGCTGGACCAGGAGCAGCACGACGACCACCCCGCACAGCGCCGGCAGCGCGGCGCGCGACCGGCCCGACGCGAGGGCCAGCAGCGACACCGCCCCCATCGCCCCTGCCCGCAGCACGCTGGCCGTCGGCCGGGCCAGCAGCACGAAGCCCACCAGCGCCAGGACCGCCACCACGGCCTGGACCCGGCGGTCGGCGGCCCGCCTGCGCAGCGGAGCCAACACACCGCTGAGCACGATCGCCACGTTGGCACCCGAGACCGCGGTGAGGTGCGCCAGCCCGGCCCGCCGGAAGTCCTCCTCCAGCACCGGGTCCATCCCGCTGGTATCGCCGACCACCAGGCCCGGAAGCAGCCCGGCCGGCAGCGGGTCCAGCACCCGGGCCGCCGACGAGGCCAGGCCTGCCCGCAGTCCGCCGGCCGCGCGCTGCACCCAGGGCGGCTCGCCCAGGCGCTCGGGCGGTCCGCGCGCGGACACCCGTGCGGCCACCCCGTCCGCGGGATCGGCGGTGCCGACGACGGCGCGGCTGCGCACCCCCTGGCCGGGCAGGAGGCCTGACCACCCCTCGGCGGGAGCAAAGACGACCACGCGGTCGTCGACCTCCACCACCCCGGAGCCGAGGGACAGCTCGGTCACCGTCGCCTCCAGCACCACCCTCGGCTCGCCGACGCCCGGGATCGGCCGTGGGTCACCGGCCAGCTCCAGCTCGAGCACCACGGTCCCGCCCGCGGCGGCGGCCGAGGCGAGCGGTGAGCTCACCCGCGCCCACTCGCGCACCCCGGCCGATGCCGCCGTGAGGGACAGCGCCGCCAGGCCCGCGGCGACCACGAGCGCGCGTCCGGACCGGCGACGGGCGAGGACGCCGGCGGCGACCGCGGCTCCAGCGGCGAGCCCGGCCAGCACGGCCCACGTGAGGAGGGCACCGGCCAGCGTCGTGGCCCAGACGACGGCAGCCGCGGGAACCAGTCGCAGGTCGATCCACGTCCAGCGCCGATCGGCCGTCGGTGTCCAGGCGCTCACACCGCGACCAGGTCGGCGAGCTCGTCGAAGGTGGCCGGCCCGATGCCCGGGACGTCGTCCAGCTGCTCGACCGCGGTGAACGGCCCGTTGGCGTCGCGGTGCTCGACGATGCGCTGGGCCAGCACGGGTCCGATCCCCGGGAGGGCATCGAGCTCGGCGGCGGTCGCGCTGTTGAGCGGCACCCGGCCGGACCCGGCCGCGCCCGGTGATGCCGACGCTCCCGGCACCGCGGCCGCGCCCGGGAGACCGACGGCGATCTGCTGACCGTCGGTGACGACCGCCGCGAGGTTGACCACGGCCGGATCGGCGCCGGGCAGCAGGCCGCCTGCTGCGGCCACGGCATCGGCCACTCGCGCTCCCGCCGGCAGCACCACCAAGCCCGGGCGGACGACCTGGCCGACGACGCTGACGGTCACGGTGGGAGCGGCACCGGCCGCCGAGGGCGTGGCCGCAACCGGCGCCGCCGTCCCCGCCGACGCCGCCGTACCCGCCGGAGCCACCCGGTCCTCCACCGGCTCCGCACGCGGCCGGTCCAGCACCGTCCAGCCCACGAGGAGGACCGCGCCCAGCAACGCGGCTACCACCAGCGCCCGCACGCTGAGGCGCTCCGGCACGACCCGCACCGCCGACCCGGGTGCGCGGTGCCGCCCGATCCCGCCGGGCAGGCCGTCGTCGTCCTGCTCCTCGACGGGCGGCTCGTCGGGCTCCTCCTCCGCGGGCCGCCGGGGGCTTCGGGTCGCCGGCACCGGACGGTCGTCGTCCAGCGGGTCCTCGGGCAGCCAGCCGCCGCCGCGACGTCCCTCGTCGAGCAGGACCCGCAGGCGGGCCCGGATCAGGTCGGCGTCGTCGACGCGGCGGGAGGAGAGGCGCACCCGGCGGACGCTAGGCAGCCCTCCGGCCGCGGACACCGGTCCGCACCGACCTGTGGACCGGGCTGCCGCCTGTGGACGACGCCCCGGCTCCCGTCGGCCGGTGCGGGCAGGGTGCCGCCCGTGCCGATCAGCCGCTCAGTCCGTCGTGCCCTCCCCGGGGCCGTCCGCTCCCTCGTCGCCCGCTCCCCCGTCGTCCGCTCCGCCGTCGTCGTCCGTGCCGGCCGCGGGCGAGATGACGACGCCCACCGCGCCCGGGCCGACGTGCGCGCCGATCGCCGCGCCGAGCTCGCTCACCAGCACCTCGCCGGCCTGGGGCATCGCCTGACGCAGCTCCGTCGCCAGCTTCTGCGCCCGCTCCGGCGCAGCGAGATGGTGGACGGCGAGGTCGACGGGCCGACCGCCGGCCGTCTCGACCGCCCTCTGCACGAGACGGGCGAGCGCCCGCGCCGAGGTCCGGACCTTCTCCAGCGGCACGACCCGACCGTCGGCCACGTGCAGCACGGGCTTCACCGCGAGCGCGGTGCCGAGCAGCGAGGCCGCCGACCCGATGCGACCACCCCGGCGCAGGTGCTCGAGGGTGTCGACCACGAACAGCGTCCGCGTGCCGGCCGCCGTCGCCCGCGCGGCGTCGGCGACGGCCCGAGCGTCGCCGCCCTCCTGCGCGGCCCGGGCCGCGGCGAGCACCGCGAAGCCGCAGCCCATGGCGGCCGATCGGGAGTCGATGACGGTGACGAGGTGCTCACCGACCTGCGCGGCGGCCAGCCTCGCGGCGTCCCACGTGCCCGACAGCTCCGCCGAGAGGTGGATCGACACCACCTGCTCGGCCCCGGCGTCGAGGCACCGCCGGTAGGCCGCGAGGAAGTCACCCGTGGTCGGGCGCGACGTCGAGACCTGCTGGCCCCGCGTCCCCATCGCGCGGGCGACGTCCTGGGGCGAGATGTCGGCACCCTCGCGACCCGAGCGCCCGGCCAGGACGACGTAGAGCGGGACGACCTCGATGTGGTGCCGCTCGAGGAGTTCGGCGGGCAGATAGGCCGTGGAGTCGGTGACCACGGCGACGGGCATCACGAGAGGCTAGCCCGAGGGGGCGGAGGAACCGCCGGGCCGTCCCGACCGGCACGCGATCAGGCGAAGGCGTCGGCGTCCTGCGCCGGGGGCGGTGCACCGTTCGGGGTGGCGCCGTCGGCTGCTGCCGCACCGTCGCCCTGCTGCGCCGAGGGGTCGACCACCGGCGGCGACCAGTTGTGCCGGAGCACCCGCCACCGTGATCCCTGGGGGACGAGCTCGGTCCAGGCGCAGTTGCCCAGCGGCCCGAGTACGCGCCGGTGCTCGGGGCCCAGCTCCAGCAGGGCCTCGAGCAGACGCCCGCTGGTGCCACCGTGGGTGACCAGGACGGCGACGCGGCCCTGCGGCAGGTCGCGGACCAGCGACAGGGCGCGGGCGGCGACCGCGGCCGGCTCCTCGCCGCCGCGGTCGCGGACCGGCCGGCCGGCCAGCCAGTCGCCGAACTGCTCCGGGTGCCGCGCGGCCACCTCGTCCCGGGTGAGGCCCTCCCAGTCGCCCAGGCTGTGCTCGCGCAGACGGGCGTCCACGTCCAGGGGCAGCCCGAGCAGGCCGGTGAGCGCGGTCGCGGTCTGCACGGCACGGTCCAGGTCGCTGGAGACGACGACGGTGTCATCGGCGTCCAGGCCCAGCACGGAGACCAGGTGGGCGGCGGCGACGGCCGCCTGGCGGCGGCCCTCCGCATCCAGCGGTGGGTCCTGTTGCCCCTGGAAGCGCCCCTCGGCGTTCCACGCGGTGCGCCCGTGCCGCCACAGGACCAGACGCGACACGCTGGGGGGCGACTCGGACGCGGCGCTCACCGTCCGGGGGCCAGGTCCTCGGCGGGGTCCTCGGCGGAGTCCGCCACGCTGTCCTCGGTGGGGCCCGCCACGCTGTCCTCGGTGGGGCCCGCCACGCTGTCCTCGGTGGGGCCCCCCGCGGGAACCGCCGCGTCCGCGGACGCCGGCGGGGCGGCGCTGTCGACGAACGGGATCGTGGGGCAGTCCTTCCACAGCCGCTCGAGGGCGTAGTAGGCCCGCTCCTCCGCGTGCTGGACGTGCACGACGACGTCGACGAAGTCCAGCAGCACCCAGCGGGCCTCGGCCATCCCCTCCCGGCGGACGGGCTTGACGCCGTGCTCGCGCAGCCGTTCCTCGACCTCGTCGACGATCGCCTGCACCTGCCGTTCGCTGGGCGCGGACGCGAGGACGAAGGCGTCGGTGATGGCCAGCCGGTCGCTGACGTCGACGATCGACACATCGGTGGCGAGCTTGTCCGCAGCGGCCTGGGCGGCCAGCTGTGCGGTCTCCCGGGCCTCGACCGAGGCGGTCATCGGGGTACCTCCTGTGTGTCGGTGGCCGGCGGTCCGCCGGCCGGGTGGGCGGCAGGTGTGCCGCCGGGTCGGGGTCGGTCGTCGGTCGACCGGTCCCCCGATGCGGATGTGGGCGCGGGCCGGTCGGCGGACGACGTCCGGGCCGGGGACGTCGTCCGGTAGAGCCCACGCTTCTCGATGTACTGCACGACGCCGTCGGGGACGAGGTACCAGACGGGCATGCCGCGGCCGACCCGGTCCCGGCAGTCGGTCGAGCTGATCGCCAGGGCGGGGACCTCGACGAGGCTCACGGTGCCCTGCGGGAGGTGACCGTCGGCCAGCTGGAAGCCGGGCCGGGTGACGCCGATGAAGTGGGCCAGCTCGAGGAAACGGTCGCTGTCCCGCCAGCTGAGGATCTGGGCGAGCGCGTCGGCGCCCGTGATGAAGAACAGCTCGGCGTCGGGCCGCTGGGCCTGCAGGTCGCTGAGCGTGTCGATCGTGAAGGTCGGACCGCCGCGGTCCACGTCGACCCGGCTCACGGAGAACCGGGGGTTGGAGGCGGTGGCGATGACCGTCATGAGGTAGCGGTCCTCCGCCGGGCTGACGGTGCGGTCGCTCTTCTGCCAGGGCTGCCCCGTCGGCACGAAGACGACCTCGTCCAGTCCGAAGAGCCCCGCGACCTCGCTGGCGGCCACGAGGTGACCGTGGTGGATGGGATCGAACGTCCCGCCCATGACTCCGATACGACCACCCGCCACTGATCGAGCCTAACCGGGCGTCGCCACCCGTCGTGCCGAGGCGCCGTCGTGCCGAGGCGCCGGAACCGTGGGCTCACCCGCGCGGACCGGGGCGCGACCGGACCGGCGGCGTCCGGGGCCGACCCGCTCAGGCCGGCCCCGGACGTGGGCGCCGGGGACGACCCGGCCGGGGAGAGGTGCTCCGCGCGACCGGCTCCCCCGTGCAGCCGGTCGCTGCCGGCCCCTCCGCCAGGCGGGCGGGAGGCCGGCGCCGGGGACGTCCCCGGCACCCGCGCTGGACCAACGGAGCCGCGGTGCTCCGGTTACGGCTCCTCCGGCGTGTCGGCGGCGGCGTGTCGCGCGTCGCGCGGGACCGGCGTCAGAGGGTGGTGACGAAGTCCGCCAACTGGGCGGCGTTGCGGCACTCGACCATGTCGATCGCCTCCGCGTACCTCAATGCCGCCGAGTCGCCGCTCCCCCACAGCCGGCGCGGCTCGGGGTTGAGCCAGTGCGCCGACCGGGAGCGCTGCACGAGGTCGGCCAGCACCGGCAGGCCCGGCGGCCGGTAGTTCGTCCGCCCGTCGCCGAGCACGATCAGCGAGGTCTTGGGTCCCACGACCGTCGGCCAGCGGTCGGCGAACACCTCGAGGGCGTTGCCGTAGTCGCTGTGCCCCTCGAACGCGACGACGTCGGCTTCCCGGCCGATCCGGCGGATGGCGTCGGCGACATCGGCGCCCGGGGTGAAGAAGCGGGTCACCTCGTCGGTGGAGTCGACGAAGGCGAACGCCCGGACGCCGGAGAAGTGCTCCCGCAGCGCCTGGGTGAGCATGAGCGTGAAGTGGCTGAAGCCGGCGACCGAGCCGCTGATGTCGCACAGCACGACCAGCTCGGGCTTGTGGATCTTCCGCGGCCGGTGGTGGGTCACCACGGGCACCCCACCCGTGGCCAGTGACGCCCGCACGGTCTTGCGGAAGTCCAGACGCCCCTCGCGGCCGTGCCGACGGCGGGCCGACAGCCGCACCGCCAGCCGGCGGGCCAGCGGCGCCACCATCCGCCGCAGCTCGGCCAGGTCGCCCTGCTGTGCCCGCAGGAAGTCGATCTGGTCGGCCAGCGGCCGCACCGCGCTCTTGGCGATCCGGTCCCGGCCGCGCTCGTCGGCCTGGCGGCGGCGCACCTCGGTGTCGACGGCGTCCTTGAACGACCTCAGCCGCTCCCGGACCTCGCCCCGCGCGACCTGCTCGGCCATGCCCCCGCGCTCACCCCCGGCCAGCAGCCCCTCGAGCAGCGAGCTGACCAGCGAGTCCGGCGACAGTGCCCGCATCACCCGGTAGCTGAACCAGGACTGCCCCGACGGCGAGGGCGTCGTCTGCCCCAGCATCGCGACCGCCCGCCGGGCGAAGCGCGCCAGCTCGGCCTCGTCCCCCTCGGCCAGCAGCCGGGCCAGTTCCTCGCGCAGCCGGGCCGAGGGGTCGATCTCGCCGCCGGCGGAGTCCGGCGCGTCGAGGGTCACCGCCTCGCCCTCGCCCTCGCCGTCCTCGGGGACGGCGACCGGCCGGTCGCCCAGCGGCCACCACAGGTCGAACAGGGTGTCGTAGATCTGGCGCTGGTTCCCCCGCTGCAGCAGCACCGCGGCCAGCCCGTGCCGCAGCTGCTCCCGGTCGAGCAGGTCCACCACGGTCAGGATCTCGGCGGCGTCCACCGCCTGGCTGATGCCGACCGGGATGCCGGTCTCCCGGATGGCGCGCACGAAGCCGTCGAGGTGACCGGCCAGCCCGCCGGGGGGCGGCGGGGCGACGGGCCCGCCCATCAGTTCAGCCGCAGCTCGGCCGCGGCCCGCTCCTGGTCGCTCGCGTGCTTGAGCACCACGCCGAGCGTGTCGCCGATCGCCGCCTCGTCCAGGGTGTCCAGCCCCAGCTCCAGCAGGGTCTGCGCCCAGTCCAGGGTCTCGGAGATCGACGGCGACTTCTTCAGCTCCAGAGCGCGAAGCGCCCGGATGGTCCGCACCAGCTGCTCGGCCAGCCCCGGCGCGAGGTCGGGCACCCGGGAGAGCACGATCTCGCGCTCCCGCTCGGCGCTGGGGTAGTCCAGCGCGAGGTACAGGCACCGGCGCTTGAGCGCCTCGGAGAGCTCCCGCGTGGCGTTCGAGGTGAGGACGACGGTCGGCCGGCGGGTGGCCACGACCGTGCCGAGCTCGGGGATGGTGACCTGGAAGTCGCTGAGCACCTCGAGCAGCAGGCCCTCGACCTCGACGTCGGCCTTGTCGGTCTCGTCGATGAGCAGCACCGTCGGCTCGGTGCGCCGGATCGCGGTCAGCAGCGGCCGGGAGAGCAGGAACTCCTCGCCGAAGATGTCGTCGTGGACGGTGTCCCAGTCCGCGCCGCCCTCGGCCTGCGACGCCTGGATGCGCAGCAACTGCTTCTTGTAGTTCCACTCGTAGAGGGCGCGCGCCTCGTCCAGGCCCTCGTAGCACTGCAGCCGGATGAGCTCGGAGTCCGTCGCCGCCGCCAGCGCCTTGGCCAGCTCGGTCTTCCCGGTGCCCGCCGGACCCTCCACCAGCAGCGGCTTGCCCAGCCGGTCGGCGAGGAAGACCGTCGTGGCGATCTGCTTGTCCGTCAGGTACCCGGCCGCCGACAGCCGCTTGGCGACGTCGGAGACCGAGGAGAACTGCGGCAGCTGCGTCGGCGGGCGGGGCATGGGGCTCCTGACGGGCGGGGCGACCGGAGAACCGGTCAGCAGGTGGAGTGCGTCAGCGGGTGTGACCGTCTCCGGTGACGACGTAGGTGGTCGAGGTGAGCTCGGGCAGGCCCAGCGGCCCGCGGGCGTGCAGCTTCTGGGTGGAGATGCCGATCTCGGCGCCGAAGCCGAACTCCCCGCCGTCGGTGAAGCGGGTCGAGGCGTTGACCATGATCGCCGCGGCGTCGACGCCCGCGGTGAACGCGGCGATCGCGCGGGCGGAGTCGGCGACGATCGCCTCGGTGTGCCCGCTCCCCCACCGCGCGATGTGCTCCAGCGCGGCGGGCAGGTCGTCGACGACGCGGACGGCCATGTCCATCGACAGGTACTCGGTCGCCCAGTCCTCGTCCGTCGCCGGCACGACGGTGCCCTGGGCGGCACGGACCGCGTCGTCCCCGTGCAGCGCCACACCGGCCTGCTCGAGGGCCGACAGCAGCCGCGGCAGCTCCGGGAAGTCCTGGTGCACCAGCAGCGTCTCGGCGGAGTTGCACACGCTGACCCGGTGGGTCTTGGAGTTGAGCACGATCGCCTCGGCCATCGCCGGGTCGGCCGAGGCGTCGACGTACACGTGGCAGTTGCCGACGCCGGTCTCGATCACCGGCACCTTCGCCTCGGTGACCACCCGCTGGATCAGCGAGGCGCCTCCCCGCGGGATCACCACGTCGACGAATCCCCGGGCCGACAGCAGCTCTCCCACCGACGCGCGGTCGGCCGGCAGCAGCTCGACGGACCCGGCGGGCAGCCCCGCCTTCTCCGCCGCCTCGGTGAGCACGGCGACCAGCGCGGTGTTGGTGCGGAAGGCCGAGGCCGAGCCCCGCAGCAGCGCCGCGTTGCCGCTCTTCAGGCACAGCCCCGCGGCGTCCACGGTCACGTTCGGCCGGGCCTCGTAGACGATGCCGACCACGCCGAAGGGCACCCGGACCTGCCGCAGCTGGAGCCCGTTGGGCAGCCGCGAACCACGGACGACGTCGCCGACCGGGTCCGGCAGCGCCACCAGCTCGCGCAGCGCCCCGGCCACGCCGGCGACGCGGCCGGCGTCCAGCCGGAGCCGGTCGAGCACCGACTCGGGGGTGCCCTCGGCCGCGGCGGCGGAGACGTCCTCGGCGTTGGCGGCCAGGATCTCCTCGTTCCGCTCGACCAGGGCGTCGGCCATCGTGGCCAGAGCGGCGTCCTTGACGTCGGTCGGCAGCGTGCGCAGCACCCGGGAGGCGGCGCGGGCGCGCAGCGCGGCGGCCCCGATCAGCGGCAGGGAGGCGACGTCGGACACGCCCGCGAGGGTAGCGCGCAGGCGGCTCCGGTCCGGCCCCGCTGCAAGGCGCCCGCGAGCTCGGGGTGAGCCTCGGGACGGGGCCAGGCCGGCGGGGCCCTTGCCTCAGCGCCAGGGGTCGGTGACCTCACGCAGGCGGGTGAGCGCCTCCCGCAGCGCCCGGGTGGACTCCTCGCCCAGGTGGGCGGTCCACTCCGCCTCGACCTCGGCCTCCACCCGGCGAGCCACGGCGACGACGGCCAGGCCGCGCTCGGTGAAGCAGACCAGCCGCGCCCGGCCGTCGGTCGGGTCGGGCACCCGGCGCACGTAGCCGGCGCGCTCCAGCTGGTCGACGAGGAAGCCGGCGGTCTGCTTGGTGACCTGCGCCTGCTCGGCCAGCTCGGTCAGCCGGGTGCCGTGCTCGCCGATCCGGGCGGCGACCCGCCCCTGCGCCACCGTCAGGTCATCGAAGCCGGCCGCGGCCAGCGCGGCGAAGATCCGGCCCTCCAGCGCCCGGTACGGGTAGAAGCACAGCAGGCCC
The DNA here is from genome assembly GCF_019799905.1 of Trujillonella endophytica. Lineage (GTDB taxonomy): Bacteria > Actinomycetota > Actinomycetes > Mycobacteriales > Geodermatophilaceae > Trujillonella > Trujillonella endophyticus_A. Next base: position 240,685 of record NZ_JABGCI010000003.1, read on the forward strand.
AGGTTCGGCTCCGCGGCCACGCCCACCCCCTTGACGATCGTCAGGCTCTCTGACGAAAATGGTCAGGGGATCTTACCAACCGAGCCAGGGAGCCGTCATGGACGTCGCGGACGTGTGGCAGGCCATCGACACCGAGCGCTCGCGCCTGGCCGATCTCTGCGAGGACCTCTCGCCCCGCGAGTGGACGACCCCGTCGCTGTGCGACGGGTGGCGGGCCCGCGAGGTGGCGGCCCACCTGACCCAGGCCCACATGGGGCTGTGGCCGGCGACGGTCGGCATCGTCCGCGCCGGCGGCAGCTTCGACCGGATGATCCGGGACAGCGCCGTGCGGCAGGCCGCCCTCCCGGTCGAGGAGTACCCGCGCCGCCTCCGGGCCATGGTCGGGTTCCGGCGCACGGCCCCGTTCATCAGCCCGATGGAGCCGCTGATCGACGTCCTCGTGCACGGGCAGGACATCGCCGTCCCACTGGGCCGGCCGTGGCCGGTGCCCGTCGACGCCGCCACCGCCGCCGCGCGCCGGGTCTGGGCCACGGGCTTCCCGTTCCACGCCCGCAGGCGGCTGGCCGGGCTCCGGCTCCGCGCGACCGACGCCGACCTCGTCCTCGGCTCCGGCGCGACCGTCGAGGGGCCGGTCGGCGCGCTGCTGCTCCTGCTGACCGGGCGGACGACGGCGGCGCTGGAGCGGCTGTCCGGTGACGGCGCCCACGAGCTCGCGGCGGGCCGGACCCGCCACGACGACACGAGGAGGACGACATGAGGGGGACGACATGACCTGGGCCGTGACGCTGGACCTCCCGGGGCTGCCGGTCGAGGCGTACGACGCCGTGCACCGGGCCCTCCTGGAGAGGACCCGGGGAGACGTCGCCGGGCTGCTGGTCCACCTGGCCCGGCAGACCGGCGACGGCATGCAGGTGATCGAGGTGTGGCAGTCGCGGGAGGCCTTCGAGCACTACGACCGGGAGGTGGTCCGGCCGGTGGCGACCGAGCTCCTCGGCGGCGCGGAGCCCCCGCAGGGGGTGGCCGTCCCGTTCGACGTCCGCGGGCTGGTCGTCCCGGCCGGCGGCCTGGCGATCTGAGCGCTGCGCCGTCAGTTGAGCGCGCGGGTCCCCGGGGGCAGCGTGCCGCCGGCCACGATCTCCGCGGCGGCGTCCTGCAGCGCGGTCAGCGCGACCCGCTGGGTGAACGGGCCGGTCGACACCCGGGCGACACCCAGCTCCTGCATCTCGCGGGCCGGCAGGGAGACGCCCGGCACGCTGATCAGCGTCAGCTTGCCCCGGCCCAGCCCCTCCACCACCGCCGCGATCTCGTCGCGGTCGACCAGCCGCGGGACGAACACGACCGGGGCACCGGCCTCCAGGTAGGCCCGTCCCCGGCGGATCGCCTCGGCCACCAGCTCGCCGCGGTCGGCGCCCTCCGTCGCGCGGACGAAGGTGTCGGTGCGGGCGTTGAGCACGAAGTCGATGCCGGCGTCGCGGCCGGCCCGCAGCACCGCCTCGACGGCGGCAACGGCCTCGTCGAGGGGCTTCATCTGGTCCTCGAGGTTCCCGCCGACGGCGCCCGCGGCGATCGCCCGGCGGGCGGTCTCCCCCGGATCGCCGTAGCCGGCCTCCATGTCCATGCTGACCGGCAGGTCCACGGCCGAGGTGATCAGCTCCAGCATGTCCAGGTGGAGCGCGAGGGGGATGTTCTCGCCGTCCTCGAAGCCGAAGGTGGCCGCGATGCTGTGGCTGGCGGTGGCGAGCGCGCGGATGCCGTCGGTGGCCGCGACCACCCGGGCGGACACCACGTCCCACACGTTGGCCAGGACGAGGATCTCCGGGGCGGTGTGGAGGTCGAGCAGGGTGCGGGCGCGCGCGGCGAGGTCGGTCACCCGACCGACCGTAGCGAGTGGCGCTAGCGGGAGTTGAGCGCGCGGAACGCCGCCTTGCGGGCGTCCCCCGTCAGCCGGTCCAGGAAGACCTTGCCGTCGAGGTGGTCGACCTCGTGCTGCAGGCAGCGGGCCATGAGGCCGCTGCCGGCCACCCGCACCGGCTCGCCGTGCACGTCGAAGCCCTCGACGACGGCGTGCATCGCGCGCACGGTCGGCGCCCAGATGCCGGGGACGGACAGGCAGCCCTCGTCGCCGTCCTGGGTCTCCTCCGACACCTCGACCAGCCGCGGGTTCACCACGTGGCCGATGACGCCGTCGATGTTGTAGCTGAACGCACGGGCGCCCACCCCGATCTGCGGGGCGGCCAGGCCGGCGCGCCCGGGGTGGTCGACGGTCTCCTCGAGGTCGCGGACCAGCGCGGCGAGCTCGCGGTCGAAGGCGCGGACGGGGTCGGCCGGGGTGCGCAGCACCGGGTCACCGAGTTCGCGGATCGGGCGGATCGTCACGCAGTGCAGTCTCTCAGGCGGCCGGGACCGGCTTCGGGGCCCGGGGCCCGACCAGCACCATCTCGTCGCGGTGCACGACCTCGCGGCGGTACTCGGGGTCCAGGTCGCCGGTCTTGCGGCCGAACAGGGCCGGCAGCTCGTGGGCGTCGTAGGCGACCAGCCCGCGGGCGACGACGACGCCGTCGGGCCCGACCAGCTCGACCGGGTCGTCGGCGAGGAAGTCGCCGGTCGCGCCGGTGATGCCGGCGGCCAGCAGCGAGGCGCCGCGCTCGCGGACCGCCCGCACCGCGCCCTCGTCCAGCAGCAGCCGCCCCCGCGGCCGGCTGGCGTAGCGCAGCCAGAACTGCCGGGCGCCGGGACGCCGTCCCGACGGGCGGAACAGCGTGCCCACCCGCTCGCCGGCCAGCGCCGCCTCGACCTGCACGGTGGACGTGACGACGACGGGGACGCCCGCGCCCGCGGCGATCAGCGCGGCCTCGACCTTCGTGGCCATGCCGCCGGTGCCCACCCCGTTGCGCGACGCCGACCCGAGGGTGACCGCGGCGAGGTCGGCGGGGTCGGAGACGGTGTCGATCAGCTGGGCGGGCCCGGTGCGCGGGTCGCCGTCGTAGACGCCGTCGACGTCGGAGAGCAGCAGCAGCGCGTCGGCCTGGGCGACGTGCGCGACGAGTGCCGCGAGCCGGTCGTTGTCGCCGAAGCGGATCTCCTCGGTGGCCACCGTGTCGTTCTCGTTGACGATCGGCAGCACGCCCAGGGTGAGCAGCCGGTCCACGGTGCGGTGGGCGTTGCGGTAGTGGCTGCGCCGGGTCAGGTCGTCGGCGGTCAGCAGCACCTGGCCGACGGTCACCCCGTGCCGGGCGAAGGCGTCGGCGTAGGTCTGCACCAGCCGCAGCTGGCCGACGCTGGCCGCGGCCTGGGCGGTCGCGAGGTCGCGGGGGCGTCCTTCGATGCCCAGCGGCGCGAGCCCCGCGGCGATGGCGCCCGAGGACACCAGCACGACCTCGCGGCCCGCCGCGCGGACCCCGCCGAGGGCCTCGACCAGCGCCACGAGCTTCGCCGTGTCCAGGCCGCCGGGGAGCGTGGTCAGCGAGGACGACCCGACCTTGACGACGACGCGGCGGGCGCCGGCGATCTCCGGGCGGACGCTCACGGGCCCTCCTCCGGCAGGTCGTCCTCCGACCACGTCTCGGTGAGCTCGTAGGGCACCCGGCGGGCCTTCTTCGCGGCGAGGCGCTCGGCCGCCCGCACCCGGTGCGGGGCGTCGATGCGGGCGTCGGTGCCGCGTCCGCCGAGCCCGGCGGTCTCCTCGACCGACAGCGTGCCGGCGGGCAGGGTCGGCACGAAGTCGAAGGTGACCTCGCCGATGGTGACCGCGTCGCCCTCGACGGCGCCGGCCTTCTCGAGGGCGTCCTCGACCCCCAGCCGGTTGAGCCGGTCGGCCAGGAAGCCGACGGCCTCGTCGTTGGTGAAGTCGGCCTGGCGGACCCACCGCTCGGGCTTGACGCCGTGCACGACGAACCCGCCCTCGGGGTCGGGCTCGACCGTGAAGCCGGAGTCGTCGACCGCCCGGGGGGTGAGCGTGATGCGGACGGTCTCCGGCTCGGGCAGCGAGGCCCGGTGCTCCTCGACCGCGGCGGCCAGGGCGTAGCCGAGCTCGGGCAGCCCCTCCCCCGTCACGGCGCTGATCGGGAAGACCTGCAGGCCGCGCTCCTCGAGGGTCGTCCGGACCAGGTCCACGAGCTCCCGGGCCTCGGGGACGTCGATCTTGTTGAGGACGGCGATGCGCAGCCGGCCCACCAGGTCCAGCTCCTCGCCCGAGTACTCCGCCAGCTCGTGCTCGAGCGCCTGGATGTCGCTCTCGGGGTCGCGGCCGGGCTCCAGCGTCGCCATGTCGACGACGTGCACGAGCACCGCGCAGCGCTCGATGTGGCGGAGGAACTCCAGGCCCAGGCCCTTGCCGGCCGAGGCGCCCGGGATGAGGCCGGGGACGTCGGCCATCGTGAAGGTGACATCGCCGGCCCGGATCACGCCGAGGTTGGGCACCAGCGTGGTGAACGGGTAGTCGGCGATCTTCGGCCGGGCCGCGGACATCGCCGCGATCAGCGACGACTTGCCGGCCGAGGGGAACCCGACGAGGCCGACGTCGGCGATGCTCTTGAGCTCGAAGACGGCGTCCACCGACTCGCCGGGCTCACCGAGCAGCGCGAACCCGGGTGCCTTGCGCCGGGTGTTGGCCAGCGCGGCGTTGCCGAGTCCGCCCTTGCCGCCGTGGGCGAGGACGACGCGGGTGCCGGCGCCGACCATGTCGGCGAGGACCTGGCCGTCGGGGGTGCTGACGACGGTGCCGGGCGGGACGCGCAGCACGCGCTCCTCGCCGCGGGCGCCGTGCCGGTTGCTGCCCTCACCGGGGCGGCCGTTGCCGGCCTTCTGGTGCGGCCGGTGGTGGAAGTCCAGCAGCGTGTGCACGCTGGGGTCGACCTCGAGGACGACGTCCCCGCCGTTGCCGCCGTTGCCCCCGTCCGGGCCACCGAGGGGCTTGAACTTCTCGCGGTGGATCGAGGCCACGCCGTGCCCGCCGTTGCCGGCGGTGACGTGGATGATCACGCGGTCGACGAAAGCGGCCATGACCGTGCCGCCTCCTACTTCTGGGTCAAGCGCCACGAGCGCACGGGCCGGCGGCCCGTGCGCTCAGGAAGGACCCCGTCCCCCTCACCGCTCGCGAGCTCGCGGTGAGCCTCTGGACGGGGCCGACGGCGTCTAGGCCTCGACGGCCGAGATGGAGATCGTCTTGCGGCCCCGCTTCATGCCGAAGGTCACGGCGCCCGGCTCGAGGGCGAACAGCGTGTCGTCGCCACCGCGACCGACACCCAGACCCGGGTGGAAGTGGGTGCCGCGCTGGCGGACGATGATCTCGCCGGCCTTGACGACCTGGCCGCCGAAGCGCTTCACGCCGAGGCGCTGCGCGTTCGAGTCGCGGCCGTTGCGGGAGGACGAGGCGCCCTTCTTGTGTGCCATGTCGTCGTCAGCCCTTCGTGATGTCGCGGACGACCACGTCGGTGAGGGGCTGACGGTGCCCCTGCCGCTTGTGGTAGCCGGTCTTGTTCTTGAACTTGTGGATGCGGATCTTCGGGCCCTTGCCGTGGCCGACGATCTCGCCGGTCACCGTGACGCCGGCCAGGGCCGCCGCATCGGTGGTGACGGTCTCGCCGTCGACGAGCAGGATCGCGGGCAGCGCGACGGTGTCGCCCGCCTCGCCGACCAGGCGGTTGACCGTGAACCGGTCGCCCACGGCCACCTTGTGCTGCCGGCCACCGGCCTTGACGACTGCGTACACCACTGACTCCTCGATCGCCTGCTCGTGTCTGTCCTGGGCGCACACCCGCGGGGGACGCGGGGTGCGGGACGGGCTGCGCGCGCCCCCTGGGCGGCACCGGTGTCGGTGCGCTGCCCGTGGCGGTGCAACCCGACCAGCGTACCCGAGCCGCCGATCCCCGGTCGAACGGGTCCCGGCGGCTCGGGCCTCAGCTGGCGGGTGGGCCGGCCGGCCGGCTGGCCGCCCGGCGACGGCGCGGGCGGGTGCCCGCCACCACCGCGGGGGCGACCGGCTCGTCGGGGCCGGCACCGGCGGGGACGTCGTCCTCGTCGGGCTCGTCCTCCGGGGCCCGGCCGCCGGGCGCCTCGGGAGCCGCCGCCCGGTCGACCGCGGGAGCAGCCTCGGGGACGGCGGGCGCCTCGGGAGCGGACGCGGTCACGGACTCGGGAACCGGAGTCGCCTCGACCTCGGCCTCGGGGACGTCCTCCACCTCAGCGGGGGCCTGCGCCTCGTCCGCGGTGACCTCGGGCGCGATGTCCGGGGCGTCGGCGGGGGTGCCGTCCGTGGTGACGTGCGCCTGCATCGGGGCGTCGGCCTCGGCCACTGTCGCCGCGTCCGTCTCCGGGACGGCGTCGTCCCCGATGGTCGGGCCCTCGGCGACAGCAGCGACGGGGGCGTCCTCGTCGGCGTCCCCCTCGGAGGCACCGGCGAGCACCGCGGCGTCCTCGGCCGCGCGCTCCTCGCCGGACTGGCCGCGGTTGCGCCGGCCACGGTTGCGCCGGCCGCCGGACCGCGGCTCGCCGCCCTCGGCCGGGGTCTGCTCCGCCGCCGCCGCCACCACCGCCGTCGCCGTCGACTCGGCGTCCTCGGCGGGCGTCTCGCGGCGCTCGGACCGGTTCTGGTCGCGGTTCTGGTCCCGGCGTCCGCCGCCCGAGCCGTTCCCGCCCGAGCCGTTGCCGCCGGAGCCGTTCCCGCCCGAGCCTCCGGCGGCGTTGCCACCGCGGCGCTTCTCGTCGACGGGGTCGAGCTGCACGAGCACGCCACGGCCGCGGCAGTGCTCGCAGGGCTCGCTGAAGACCTCGAGCAGGCCCTGGCCGACCCGCTTGCGGGTCATCTGCACCAGGCCCAGGGAGGTCACCTCGGCGACCTGGTGCTTGGTGCGGTCGCGGCCCAGGCACTCGGTCAGGCGGCGCAGCACCAGGTCGCGGTTGCTCTCCAGGACCATGTCGATGAAGTCGATGACGATGATCCCGCCGATGTCGCGCAGCCGGAGCTGGCGGACGATCTCCTCCGCCGCCTCCATGTTGTTGCGCGTCACCGTCTGCTCGAGGTTGCCGCCCGAGCCGGTGAACTTGCCGGTGTTGACGTCGACGACGGTCATCGCCTCGGTCCGGTCGATCACCAGCGAGCCACCCGAGGGCAGCCACACCTTGCGGTCCAGGGCCTTGGCCAGCTGCTCGTCGATGCGCAGGTCGTGGAAGACGTCGCCCTCGCCGGTGTAGCGGGACAGCCGCCCCACCAGCTCCGGGGAGACGTGCGCGACGTAGGCCTCGACGGTGTCCCAGGCGTCGTCGCCCTGGACGACCAGCGAGGTGAAGTCCTCGTTGAAGACGTCGCGGATCACGCGGATGGCGAGGTCCGGCTCGCCGTAGAGCAGCGTCGGCGCGTTGGAGGAGGTCTCGGACTTCCTCTGGATCACGTCCCACTGCGCCTGCAGCCGGGCGACGTCGCGGGTGAGCTCCTCCTCCGAGGCGCCCTCCGCGGCGGTCCGGATGATCACGCCGGCGTCGTCCGGGACGATCTTCTTGAGGATGTCCTTGAGCCGCTGGCGCTCGGTGTCGGGCAGCTTGCGGCTGATCCCGGTCATCGAGCCGCCGGGGACGTAGACGAGGAAGCGGCCGGGCAGGTTGATCTGCTGGGTGAGCCGCGCGCCCTTGTGCCCGATCGGGTCCTTGGTGACCTGCACCAGCACCTTGTCGCCGGACTTCAGGGCCTGCTCGATGGAGCGCTGCTTGCCCGACAGGCCGGCGACGTCCCAGTTCACCTCACCGGCGTAGAGGACGGCGTTGCGCCCCTTGCCGATGTCGACGAACGCCGCCTCCATGCTGGGCAGCACGTTCTGCACCCGGCCGAGGTAGACGTTGCCGGCGAAGGAGGTCGCCGACGCCTGGGTGACGTAGTGCTCGACCAGGACGTCGTCCTCGAGGACGGCGATCTGGGTGCGCTCGCCGCGCTGCCGGATGACCATCGCGCGGTCGACGGCCTCGCGCCGGGCGAGGAACTCCGCCTCGGTGAGGATCGGCGCGCGGCGGCGGCCGGTGTCCCGGCCGTCCCGGCGGCGCTGCCGCTTGGCCTCCAGACGGGTGGAGCCGGCGACGCCCTTGACGTCGTCGTCGCTGGTGGTGCGACCGTTGCGGCCGGCGCGCTCGGGGCGGTCCTCGTCGTCGGACGAGCTCGTGTCCGCGCCGCCCTCTCCCCCGCGCCGGCGACGGCGCCGGCGCCGGCGGGTGCTCGAGCCGCTGTCGCCCTCCTCGGCGTCGCCGTCGTCGGAGTCGGTGCCCTCCTCGGACTCGTCGGCGTCCTCGTCGTCCCCGGAGTCGTCGCGGGACTGCGGACCAGCCGCGTCGTCCCCGGCGTCCTCGCCGGTCTCGTCGTCCTCGCCGCTGCGGCCGCGGCCGCGACCACGGCGGCCGCGCCGGCGCCGGCGGCTGCCGACCCCGGAGTCGTCGCGGTCGTCGCCCTCGGCGCCGTCCTCCGCGTCGTCGGCGGTCTCGGCGTCGTCGAGGTCGGCCGGCTCCTCGGCCGGGGCAGCGGGGCCGTCGTCGCCGGCTGCCCCGCGGCGCCGCGAGCGGCCGCGGCGGGAGCGGGGGGCCGGGGTGTCGTCGTCCTCGTCGAGCGGCGTGCCGTCGGTGTCCTCGGGCTCCTCCGGTGACTCGGCCAGCGGCCGGCGACTGCGCCGCCGGGGGGCGGGCGCGGGCTCGGCGTCGGCGGGCGCGACGAAGCTGATGAACGCCGGCACGGCCGGCGCGGGGGCGACCGGCGCCTCGTAGGCGTCGGGGTCGGCCGAGGCGGCCGGGCGGGTGGCCCGGCGGCGCGGCCGCGCGATCACGGCGGTGGGCTCCGGCGAGCTGAACTGCGCCCCGAACCGGGAGACCGGCTCGGGCTCGGGCTCGGGCTCGGGCTCGGCGTCGAGGTCCTCGGCCGGCAGCTCGCCGGCGCCGGGGGCGACCGCCGCGACGGCGTCGTCCTCGTCCTCGGCCGCGATCTCCGGCTCGGCGGCCTGACCGGCCAAGCCGGCCGGGGCGGTGCCGGCGGGCGCCTCCTCCAGGCCGGCGGAGGGGGCTGCCGCGGTGTCCTCGCTCGTCGTCGAGGGGGTGTCGTCGTCCTGGTCGGCCACGAAGGGCTCGCCTCCTGTGTGGTGCCCCCGGGCGCCGATTGCTACGGCGGCCGCGCAGGAGCACGGGTTGGGCGGGTCGGACGGCCCACGGGTCTGACGCGGAGCGTCCGTCCTGCTAAGTCTGTGGACGGCTCCCGCGCGACGGTTGCCGCGGCGAGGAGCCGGTGGTGCGGTGGTACAGGTGCGCTGGTGCTCGCTCGAAGTGCTGGCTCTCGGGTGCGTCACGTCTGGCAGCCGTGTCGCGCGACGGCGCGGGCTCCGCGGCTCAGACCGTTGCGCGCTCCCCCTGGCAGTGGGTGCGCGCGAGCCGGTCGGGCCCGAGCGGGTCAGCCACGGTCCCGGTGTCGTCGAGCCGGCCCTGCGCCTCACGCACGGCCCGGGGGGGCGACGGCGGGCGCAGGTCGGCGACGGCAGCCAGGGCGGCCACCACGTCGTCTGGTCGAACGGCGGGCGTCACCTGCCGGACGACCACCGTCAGTATGGCACAGCCCGCCTCCCCGGCCGCGGTCGCGGCGGCGACGGCCGCACGGGCGTCGACGTCGCGCAGGCCGTTCTTCGTGCGCCGGGCGACGGTCACCACGTCGCGGGCCAGGAAAGCCGCCAGCGCCGAGCCCAGCTCCGCCGGCTCCACCCCCGGGAGCTCCACCCGCCACACCGAGGCGTCGATCCGGTCGGCCAGGGAGCCGGTCCCCTCCCCCGCCTGGACGATGTCGACGACGTCCACGCCCGGCGGCAGCGCCGCGTCCAGCGCCACCCGGACGGCCTCCGGGTCGCAGGGGCGGGTCAGGCCGATCTCGACGTACTCGGCCTCGCTGGCCGCGCCCGTCGGCGCCGCGCCGATGTAGCTGATCTTCGGGTGCGGGCTGAAGCCGGCCGAGAACGCCATCGGCACCTGCGCCCGGCGCAGCGCCCGCTCCAGCGAGCGGGCGAGGTCGCGGTGCGAGGCGAAGCGCAGCGGCCCGCGCTTGGTGTAGCGCAGCCGCAGCTTCTGCACGGTCGGCGGCGGGGGCGGCCCGTCGGGCTGGCGGGCCATCAGACGATGGTCAGCGGCAGCAGGCTCCGCCCGGTCGGCCCGACCTGGATCTCGGTGCCGTTGGTCGGGCAGACGCCGCAGTCGTAGCAGGGGGTCCAGCGGCAGTCGCTGACCTCCTCCTCGTTCAGCGCCTCCTGCCAGTCCTCCCAGAGCCACTCCTTGTCCAGCCCCGAGTCCAGGTGGTCCCAGGGCAGGACCTCGTGCTCGCTGCGCTCGCGGGTGGTGAACCAGTCGAGGTCGACGCCGAAGGGCGCCAGCTCCTCGGCCGCGGCCGCCGTCCACCGGTCGTAGGAGAAGTGCTCGCTCCAGCCGTCGAACCGGCCGCCGTCGCGCCACACCCGCTCGATGACCCGGCCGACGCGGCGGTCGCCGCGGGACAGCAGTCCCTCGATCACGCCGGGCTTGCCGTCGTGGTAGCGCATGCCGATGGACCGGCCGATCCTGCGGTCGGCGTTGATCGCCGCGCGCAGCACCCTCAACCGGTGGTCGATGGTCTCGGCGCTGGCCTGCGCGGCCCACTGGAACGGCGTGTGCGGCTTGGGCACGAACCCGCCGATCGACACGGTGCAGCGGATGTCCTTGCGGCCGCTGGCCTCGCGCCCGGCGCGGATGACCTCGGTGGCGAGCTCGGCGATCTCGAGCACGTCCTCGTCGGTCTCCGTCGGGAGCCCGCACATGAAGTAGAGCTTCACCTGCGTCCAGCCGTTGGCGTACGCGGTGGTGACCGTGCGGACGAGGTCCTCCTTGGACACCGTCTTGTTGATCACCCGGCGGATCCGCTCGCTGCCGCCCTCCGGGGCGAAGGTGAGCCCGGAGCGGCGGCCGTTGCGGGACAGCTCGTTGGCCAGCGTGACGTTGAAGGCGTCCACGCGGGTGCTGGGCAGCGACAGGCCGGTGTTGGTGCCCTCGTAGCGGTCGGCCAGCTCCTTGGCCAGCTGGCCGATCTCGGAGTGGTCGGCGCTGGACAGCGACAGCAGCCCGACCTCCTGGTAGCCGGTGGCCTTGAGCCCCTGGTCGACCATGGAGCCGATGCCGGTGATGGTCCGCTCACGCACCGGGCGGGTGATCATCCCGGCCTGGCAGAACCGGCAGCCGCGGGTGCAGCCGCGGAAGATCTCCACGCTCATCCGCTCGTGCACACTTTCGGCCAGCGGCACCAGCGGGGTCTTCGGGTAGGGCCACTCGTCGAGGTCCATCACCGTGCGCTTGCCGACCCGCGCCGGGACGTCGTCCCGGGTGCGGGTCACCCCGGCGATGGCACCGTCGGGCCCATAGGAGACGGCGTAGAAGCGCGGCACGTAGACGCCGTCGACGCGGCTCAGCCGCGCGAGCAGCTCGACGCGGCCGCCCGGCCGGCCCTGCTCCTTCCACGCCTTGACCACGTCCGTGATGTCGCCGACGGCCTGCTCGCCGTCGCCGAGGACGGCGCAGTCGACGAAGTCGGCGACCGGCTCGGGGTTGAAGGCGGCGTGCCCACCGGCGACGACGACGGGGTGGCTCTCGTCCCGGTCGACCGCGTGCAGCGGCACCCCGGCGAGGTCGAGGGCCTCGAGGAGGTTGGTGTAGCCGAGCTCGGTGGCGAAGCTGACGCCGAGGACGTCGAAGTCGGCGACCGCCCGGTGGCTGTCGACGGTGAACTGGCCGACGCCGGCCTCGCGCATGAGCGCGGCGAGGTCGGGCCAGACCGCGTAGGTGCGCTCGGCCAGGGCGTCGGGGCGCTCGTTGAGGACCTCGTAGAGGATCATGAGGCCCTGGTTGGGCAGGCCCACCTCGTAGGCGTCGGGGTACATCAGCGCCCAGTGGACGGCGACGTCGTCCCAGGCCTTGACCTGGGAGTTCAGCTCACCGCCGACGTACTGGATCGGCTTCTGGACCTGGGCGAGCAGCGGCTCGAGGCGCGGGTACAGCGTCTGTCCGTTCATGACCCGTCCAGGGTACGGGGCGTCCGGCCGCCCCTCCCCCGCCGACGAGATCTGCACACTCGTCGGCATCAGCGCGTGATGGTGACGAGTGTGCAGATCTCGACGAGGACGGCGGGTCGGCTAGCGGACGAACTGCTTGCTGCCGGGCAGGCTGAGCCGCGGCAGGCCGAGGACGTGCTGGGCGATCATGTTCTTGAAGACCTCGGTGGTGCCGCCGTACGTCGCGGTGCCCTGGGCGAAGCGGTGCGCGTAGTCGATGACGCCGCCCTCGATCGCCCCGTCGGCGCCGTGGGCGAGCAGCGCCTCCGGGCCGACCAGGTCGATCAGCTCGGCGATGCCGTCGATGTAGCTCAGCGAGCTCTTGACCCGGCCCATGAGGCCGGGGGTCACCCGGCTGACCTCGGTCTCCACGACGAGGGCGCCGAGCCGGTCGAGGAAGACCGGGTCGTCGGCGACGAGCGTCCCGTCGGGCCTGGTGGTCCGCCTGGCCCAGCGGGCGGCGGCGTCGATCGCGTCCTCGAACTCCCGGGTGCCCATGAGGATGCCGATGTCGGACAGGCCGTCGTCCGGCCGGCCCGCGCCGTGCTCGGCCGACAGCGGCCCCTGCAGGGTGGCCCAGCCCGCGTTGACCTCGCCCATCCGGTGGCGGTCGGAGACGTGCACGTCGGTGTAGTAGACGGCGTTGGTGCGCTCGCCGCCGTACGTGCGGATCGCCTGGATCTCCACGCCCGGGGAGTCCAGCGGCACGAGGAACATCGTCAGGCCCTTGTGCTTGGGGGCCTCGGGGTCGGTCCGGGTGATGAGGAACGTGTACTGGCAGTTGTGCGCCCCGGTGGTCCACAGCTTCGAGCCGTTGAGCACCCACTCGTCGCCGTCCCGGACGGCGCGCAGGGTGGCGCCGGCGATGTCGGAGCCGCCCTCGGGGTCGCTGTAGCCGAGGCAGAACCGCACCCGGCCCGCGGCGACCTCGGGCTTGAGCTGCGCGGCGAGCTCGGGGTCCGCGGAGAGCTCCACCGCCGCCCAGACGAGCCCGGTCGTGCTGGCGGTGATCCCGGGCACCCGGGCGCGGAGCAGCTCCAGGGCCAGGATCCGCTGGCACACGCGGTCCAGGCCGGCCCCGCCGTCCTCGACGGGCCAGGCGGGGAACAGCCACCCCTTGCTGCCCAGCGCCAGGTGCACGGCCTCGTTGAAGCCGTCGCCGGTGCGGCGCTCGTGCTCGTGCACCTCCTCGGTGACGATCTCGTCGAGGAAGGCGCGCACCTCCTGCTGGAAGGCCTGCTGCTCGGGCGTGAGCTCGACGGTGCTGAAGTCCATGTCCTCGTCCTCTCTCAGACCGCGGCGAGCAGCGCGGCGGCGACCTGGCGACGGTCCTGGCCGGGGTCGCCCCCGAGGACGCTCCAGCCCTTCGCGCGCAGGAAGAACAGGCTGATGTCGGCCTCGACGGTGAAGCCGAGTCCGCCCTGCACGTGCGCCGAGACCCAGGTGGCCTCGGTGGCCGCGTGCGCCGCCTGCACGAAGGCGGCCAGCGGCAGCTCCGGCCGGGCGTCCGGCTCGTGGGTGGCGTACCAGGCGGCCTTGAGCACCAGGTTGCGGGCGCCGGAGAGCTCGGTGACGACGTCGGCCAGCGGGAACGCCACGCCCTGCAGGGCGCCGATCGCGACGCCGAGCGTGCGGCGGCTCTTGGCGAACTCCACGCCGAGCTGCAGCGCGGAGGCGGCGATGCCCACCAGCGCCGCGGCGGTCAGCAGCTTCCACTCGGCGACGGCGGTGCGGAACAGCTGCTCGGCCTCCGGGCCGGTCGCCAGCAGGGCGCTCTCGCCGGCGGCGGGGTCGAACCAGGCCAGCGGCGTCGACCCCTGGTTGGGCACGTGCGCGGCGGGCTCGGCGAGCGTGTGCAGGGTCAGCCCCTCGCCCGACCAGGCGAGCACGTCGCGGGCGACGGCGGCGTCGGGCACGAGCTGCCGGTTGCCGCCGACGACCGGCTGCAGGGCCAGGGTCACGATCCGCTCCCCCTCGGCCGCGGCGGCGACGAGCTCGTCGGCGCCGCCGGCGCGGGCCAGCAGGCGCGAGGCGACGACGTGGGAGACCAGCGGCACCGGAGCGACGACCTTGCCGAGCTCCTCGGCGACCAGAACGAGGTCGACCAGCGTGGCGCCGTCGCCGCCGGCCTCCTCGGGCAGCCCCATCGACGTCCCGCCCATGGCGACCACCCGCTGCCACAGGTCGGCGTCGAAGCCGAGCGGCTCGGCGTCGCGCACCAGCGAGGAGGGCACCTGCTTCGTGAAGAAGTCGCCGAACCCCTCGCGCACCGCCTGCTGGTCGTCGTCCAGGGAGAGGTCCTGGCGCCGCAGCTCGAATCGTTCCATGCCTGTAAATGCATCACACCGACGGTGCAGCGGACAAGGGCCCTGCGGCGGAGAAAGGACCCCCTGCCTCCCAGCACTCGCAGGCTCCCGGCGGGTCCCTGCAGGGGGCCGGGGGGAACGACCTGCTCAGAGGCTCGGGAAGAACAGCCCGATCTCGCGCGTGGCGGACTCCGGGGAGTCCGAGCCGTGCACGATGTTGCTCTGCACCTCGAGGGCCAGGTCGCCGCGGATCGTGCCGGGACCGGCCTTCACCGGGTCGGTCGCGCCGGCCAGCGCCCGGAACGCCTCGATGGCCCGCGGCCCCTCGACGACGAGGGCGAGCAGCGGGCCGCCGGTGATGAACTCGACCAGCGAGCCGAAGAACGGCCGTTCCCGGTGCTCGCCGTAGTGCTCCTCGGCGACCTCGCGCGTCAGGGTGCGCAGTTCGGCGGCGACCAGGCGCAGCCCCTTCGCCTCGAGCCGCGTGATCACCTCGCCGACCAGGCCGCGGGCGACGCCGTCGGGCTTGACCAGGACAAGGGTGCGTTCCGTCACGGGGCAGGAGCCTAACGGCGGGCCCGCCGCCGCGCCCCGGCGGCGGCCTGGACGGCGGCCGTGGACTCCGCTATCGCTGTGGCATGGACACCACGCGTGCCGTCGTCGACCTCCGGGCACCCGACGGCGGCAGCATCCCCGCCTCGGTGGTCCGGCCGGCGGCACCCGGCCCCCACCCGGCGGTCGTGATCGGCGTCGAGGCCTTCGGGCCCAACCCGTTCACGGCGGGCGTCGCGACCCGGCTGGCCGAGGAGGGGTACGTCGTCGTGGTCCCGGACTACTACCGGGGCGACGGCCCGGCCGACGCCGAGGCGTACACGGACTTCACCGAGGTCATGCGCTTCATCTCCGCGCTCGACTTCCGCCGCGGGACCCACGACCTGCTGACGGCGCTGCGGTACGCCGCCGACCTCGACGACGTCGACGCCGACCGGATCGCCGTCTGGGGCTACTGCACCGGCGGCACGCTGGCGCTGCTCGCCGCCGAGCTCAGCGACCGGGTGGCCGCCGCCGTCCTGTTCTTCCCGAGCCAGCCCTGGTTCGCCGAGCTCACGCCCCGGACACCCGTGCACCCCGCCGACCTCCTCTGGGCGCTGCGCGCGCCCGCCCTCGTCCTCTACGGCGACCGGGACGCCGTGCTGCCCCCGGAGCGCCTCGCGGACCTCCGCGACCGGCTGACGTCGGCCGATCCCCGGCACCGCTTCGTCCTGTATCCGGGGGCGGGTCACGCCTTCTGCGCCCCCGTCCCGCCGCTGCGCGACGACGCCGCCGACCGGGCCTCGTGGGCCGAGGCGACGGCGTTCCTCGCCGCGCACCTGGGCCGATAGCGTCCCGCGCGTGCCCGTCGACCTCGCGCTCACCACCGACTCCCGCTGGACGGCGGACACGGCGGAGCTCGCGGCCGCCGCGGGCGCCGCGGGCTTCGCCGGCATCGGTCTCGGTGCCGACCGGGCCACCGCGCCCGGGGTCCCGGCCGCACTGGCCGCAGCGGGCGTGCGGTGCTCGGAGCTCATGGCGCTCATGGTCAGCCGCAACGAGGAGCGGACCCTGGCGAGCGCGCGGCAGCTCGCCGCCGCCGCGGAGGCCGTGGGCGCGCCGTGGGTGCTGACCGTGCCGGTCGCGCCGCCCTCGGCCGAGGCGGCGGCGCTGCTGCGCCGGTGCGCGGACGTCGTCGCCGACGCCGGCGCCCGGCTGGCCGTCGAGTTCAGCCCGCTCGGGGTGGTCACCTCGATCGCCGCTGCCCGGGAGCTCATCGCGGCCGCAGACCCGGGCCGGACGGCGGTCATGATCGACACCTGGCACTTCTCCCGCGGCGACAGCACCTGGGACCAGCTGGCGGGGATCCCGTTCGAGGAGATCGCCTACCTGCAGTTCTCCGACGCGCCCGAGCCGGTCGGCGACGACGGCTTCGCCGAGACCATGGACCGCCGCGTCTGGCCCGGCGAGGGCACCTTCGAGCTGGAGCGCTTCGCCGGCACGCTGCGCGACCGCGGCTGGGCGGGCACCGTGAGCGTCGAGGTGCTCAACGCAGAGCTCGTGCGCCTGCCGGTCGCGGAGTTCGCCCGGTCCGCGCACGACACGACCGCCCGCTACTGGGGCTGAGGACCCGCCTCGTCGTCCCTCCCGGACGCGGTCGGCTCGCCGAACGGCGAGCCCAGCAACTCCTTGCGCACCTGGAGCAGGTAGAGCCAGATCAGCAGGAAGATCCCGGCGACGAACCACATGATGCTGTTGAGCAGCCCGGTCAGCAGCAGCGGCGCCTGCAGCACGGTGCCCGCCATCAGCCCCCACGGCCGGCGCTGGAGCCCGCTGGCCAGGATCAGCAGCACCGCCAGGACCAGCAGGACGGTCAGCCGGAAGCCGTTCAGCCCGTCGCCGCTCTGCGCGATGCCGCGCGGCACGAAGAGGACGGCGATGCCCTCGAGCACCAGGGTGGCGGCGGCCGCGCCGCGCAGCGCCTTCGCCGCGCGGACCGGGTCAGGAGCCGTCACCGCGACTTCCCGCCCAGCAGGCTGCGCGCCTCGCCGGCGGTGATGACGCTGCCGGTCACCAGGACGCCGGAGCCGCCCAGGGCGTCGTCCGGCCCGGCCTCGGCCAGCTCGATCGCCTCGGTGATCGCCTCCCGCAGCCGCGGGTTGACGCTCACCCGGTCGGCGCCGAACACGTCGACGGCCAGCGCGCCCAGCTCGTCGGCCGGCATGGCCCGCGGCGAGCTGTGCTGGCTGACGACCAGCTCGGCGCAGAGCGGCTCGAGCTCGGCGAGCATGCCCGAGACGTCCTTGCCGCGGACGCAGCCCACGACACCGACCAGCCGGGTGAAGTCGAACGACTCGCGGATGGCCGCGACCGTGGCCGCCATGCCCGCCGGGTTGTGCGCGGCGTCGACCAGCACGGCCGGGGAGGTGCGCACCCGCTCCAGCCGCCCCGGGGAGCGGACGGCGGCGAAGGCGGCGCGCACCGTCTCGACGTCGATCGGGCCGGTCGTGGCGCCCGCGCCGAGGAACGCCTCGACGGCGGCCAGCGCGGTGACGGCGTTCTGCGCCTGGTGCGCGCCGAACAGCGGCAGGTACACCTCGGGGTACTCCCCGCCCAGGCCCTGCAGCCGCAGGTGCTGCCCGCCGACGGCGACCTTCCGGTCGAGCACGCCGAACTCGGTGCCCTCCCGGGCGACCACGGCCTCCACCTCGACCGCGCGGCGGACCAGCGCGTCGAGCGCGCCCGGCTGCTGCCCGGCGAGGACGGCGATGGCGTCGGCCTTGATGATCCCCGCCTTCTCCCCCGCGATCGTCGCCACGTCCGGCCCGAGGTACTCGGCGTGGTCCAGCGCCACCGGGGTGACGACGGCGACCCGCGCGTCGACGACGTTCGTCGCGTCCCAGGTGCCGCCCATGCCGACCTCGACGACGGCGACGTCGACCGGGGCCTCGGCGAACAGCGCGTACGCCAGGCCGACCATCACCTCGAAGAACGACATCGGGTGCTCTCCGCCGGCGTCGACCATCTGCACGTACGGGGCGATGTCCTCGTAGGTCTCCACGAAGCGCTCCGGGCTCACCGGCTGCCCGTCGAGCACGACCCGCTCGCGGATCGACTGCAGGTGCGGGCTGGTGAAGCGGCCGACGCGCAGGCCGAAGCCGCGCAGGATCTCGTCGACCATCCGCGCCGTCGTCGTCTTGCCGTTGGTGCCCGCGACCTGGATGACCGGGAACGCGCGGTGCGGTGACCCCAGGAGGTCGACCAGGGCGGAGATGCGGGTGAGCGAGGGCTCGAGCCGGGTCTCCGGCCAGCGCGCGAGCAGCTCGTTCTCGACCCGGGCCATGTCACCGGTGCTGCTGCTCCTCATCCGTCCCAGGATGCCAGCCGGGCGGTTCCTAGACTGAGGCACATGGCTCTCGACACCTCGACCTCGCACGCCCCTGCTCCGGGAGCGGCCGTCGACGTACCCGAGAAGCCCACCCTCGACGGCCTCGAGGAGAAGTGGACCGCCCGCTGGGCCGCCGAGGACACCTACGCCTTCGACCGGGCCGCCGCCCTGGCCGCCCCCCGCGAGCGGATCCACTCGATCGACACCCCGCCGCCGACCGCCAGCGGGTCGCTCCACGTGGGCCACGTCTTCAGCTACACCCACACCGACATCGTCGCCCGCTACCAGCGGATGCGCGGCAAGCACGTCTTCTACCCGATGGGCTGGGACGACAACGGCCTGCCGACCGAGCGCCGCGTGCAGAACTACTACGGCGTGCGCTGCGACCCGGCGCTGCCGTACGACGACTCGTTCCAGCCGCCGGAGAAGCCCGGCAAGGACCAGCAGCCGGTCTCCCGGCGCAACTTCGTCGAGCTGTGCGAGCGGCTGACCGAGGAGGACGAGAAGGCCTTCGAGCAGCTGTGGCGCCGGGTCGGGCTGTCGGTCGACTGGAACGTCGTCTACCGGACGATCTCGTCGTCGTCCCGGGCGACCGCGCAGCGGATGTTCGTGCACAACCTCGCCCGCGGTGAGGCGTACGCGCAGGAGGCGCCGACCCTCTGGGACGTCACCTTCCGCACCGCCGTCGCCCAGGCCGAGCTGGAGGACCGCGAGCGGCCGGGCGCCTACCACCGGGTGGGCTTCGCCGGCCCCAGCGGCCCGGTGTTCATCGAGACGACCCGCCCCGAGCTGCTGCCGGCGTGCGTCGCGCTGGTCGCCCACCCCGACGACGAGCGCTACCGGCCGCTGTTCGGGCAGACCGTGCGGACGCCACTGTTCGACGTCGAGGTGCCCGTGGTGGCCCACCGGCTGGCCGAGCCGGACAAGGGCTCGGGCATCGCGATGATCTGCACCTTCGGCGACCTCAACGACGTCACCTGGTGGCGGGAGCTGCAGCTGCCGACCCGCGCGGTGATCGGCTGGGACGGCCGGTTCGTGGCCGACCCGCCGGCCGACGTGCCCGCCGACGTCTACGCCGAGCTGGCCGGGAAGACGTCGTTCAGCGCGCAGCAGCGGATCGTGGAGATGCTGCGCGAGTCCGGCGACCTCGAGGGCGAGCCGCAGCAGATCACCCACCCGGTGAAGTTCTACGAGAAGGGCGACCGTCCGCTCGAGATCGTCACCACGCGGCAGTGGTACATCCGCAACGGTGGCCGGGACGTTTCCCTCCGCGATGCCCTCGTGGCCCGCGGCAAGGAGATCCAGTGGGTGCCCGAGCACATGCGGCACCGCTACGAGAACTGGGTCGAGGGGCTCAACGGCGACTGGCTGATCAGCCGGCAGCGGTTCTTCGGCGTCCCCTTCCCGGTCTGGTACCGCCTGGACTCCGAGGGTCAGCCGGACCACTCGTCCCCGATCCTGGCCGACGAGGCCACGCTGCCGGTCGACCCCTCGTCCGACGTGCCGCCGGGCTTCACCGAGGACCAGCGCGGCGTGCCGGGCGGGTTCATGGCCGACCCCGACGTCATGGACACCTGGGCGACGTCGTCGCTGTCGCCGCAGGTGGCCTCGGGCTGGGACACCGACCCGGAGCTGTTCGCCAAGGTCTTCCCGATGGACCAGCGGCCGCAGGCGCACGACATCATCCGCACCTGGCTGTTCTCGACCGTCGTCCGCGCGCACTTCGAGCACGGGGCGGTGCCGTGGTCGCACGCGACGATCTCCGGCTTCGTGGTCGACCCGGACCGCAAGAAGATGTCGAAGTCCAAGGGCAACGTCGTCACGCCGATCGACGTGCTGGAGCGGTACGGCACCGACGCCGTCCGCTGGCGGGCCGCCGGTGCGCGGCCGGGCGCGGACTCGCCGTTCGACGAGGCGCAGATGAAGGTCGGCCGGCGGCTGGCCATGAAGATCCTCAACGTCGGCCGGTTCGTGCTGGGGCTGGGCGCGTCCGCGGGGGCCTCGGCGGACG
This sequence comes from Trujillonella endophytica, assembly GCF_019799905.1. GTDB lineage: Bacteria > Actinomycetota > Actinomycetes > Mycobacteriales > Geodermatophilaceae > Trujillonella > Trujillonella endophyticus_A. The sequence goes on from NZ_JABGCI010000003.1 coordinate 261,001, forward strand.
TGATCACCGAGCCGATCGACCGCGGGCTGCTGGCCGGCCTGGCGACGGTCGTCGAGGAGGCGACCGCCGCGCTGGAGGCATACAACTACACCCGCGCGCTCGAGGTCGCCGAGGCGTTCTTCTGGAGCTTCTGCGACGACTACGTCGAGCTGGTGAAGACGCGGGCGTACGGCGACGACGCGGCGGCGGAGTCGGCGCAGGCCGCGCTGGCTGTCGCGCTGTCGGTTCAGCTGCGGCTGTTCGCGCCGGTGCTGCCATTCGTCACCGAGGAGGTCTGGTCCTGGTGGCAGACCGGCTCGGTGCACCGCGCGGCGTGGCCGGTCGCCTCGGAGCTCCCGGCCGGCGGGGACCCGGCCGTGGTGACGGTGGTGGCCGAGGCGCTGGCCGCGGTGCGCAAGGCGAAGTCGGAGGCCAAGCAGTCGATGCGGGCCGACGTCGAGTCCGCGACCGTGACCGCGCCGGCCGAGCAGGTGGCGCTGGTCGAGGCCGGCCGGGTGGACCTCACGTCGGCCGGGCGGATCGCCTCGCTGTCGGTGGTCCCCGGCGAAGGTCCGCTGAGCGTGGACGTCGTCCTGGCGCCGGTCCCGGAGGCCTGAGGGTCGCTCGGCGTGTGCGCTGACGCCGCGTTCCGCACCCCGGACCGCGGCGTCGGCGCACCCGCTCAGGCCGCCGTCTCCCCCGCCCAGGCCGGCGCCGGGCCGGTCCCGAGCCGCCAGCGGGCCGCCTCTTCCGACGGGCTGTAGCTGCCCAGCGCGAGGCGGAGCCCACGGAGCTGGGCTCGGGTGACGGCGAGCTGCCCGGTGCCGGCGAGGCCGCCGCGCCCGCGGCCCGGCACCCCGGCGCAGCCGGCGATGGACGGCGAGACGACGTGCGCCGCGGCGGCGGACAGCCCGCGGTAGACCAGGCGCTCCGGCGCGCTGAGGCCGGGCGGGGCGGCGAGGAAGGCGCGCAGGTCGGCCGGGACCGGCTCGAGCCGGGGCGCGTACTCCTCGAAGGCCTCGGCGAGCTCGGCGGCGGTCGTCGGCAGGTCGGTGGCGCCCAGCTCGCGCGCGGCGCGGGCCCACCCCCCCACGTAGACGTCGGGCCAGCGACGGCCGAAGCGCGGGGTCAGGTCGCGGCCGACGGCCTGCTGCGCGGCGAGGAAGGCGTCGGTGAAGGCCAGGTGCACCCAGCGCAGGAGCACGGGATCGGACGCCGAGTAGGCCTGCCCGCCGACGCGCCCGCGCACGCGGGTGTGCATCCCGCGGACCCGGGCCGCCTCCCGCCCGGCCAGCTCCTCGGACCCGAACGTGCTGACGACGAGCCAGCGCGCGGTCCCGGCGAGCCGCTTCCACGGGTCCTCCCGGTAGGCCGAGTGCCGCTGCACGCCGGCCAGGGCGAGCGGGTGCGCCGCCTGACCCATGAGCGCGGCGACCCCGCCGACGAGCGTGGACAGGTCCCCGTGCACCCGCCAGACGACGCCGTCGGGCTCGAACCAGCCGGGTCCGGTGCCGACCCGGGCGATGTCGCGCACCCAGTCGGGGGCGCCGGTGGGATCTCCGGAGACGCGGGCCCGGAAGGCCTCCCGCAGCTGCTCGGGCAGGGAGGTGAGGACACGCACCCCTCCGAATGTCCCACGCCCCGCGCCCCCCGCCTCCGGCGAGCGTGTGCGCCCACGCCGCAGTCCTGGGGTCAGAACGCGGCGTCAGCGCACCCGCTCGGGCTGGAGCAGCCGGCGCCGGGCCTCGTGCACCTGCCGGATCTCGCGCCGGCAGGAGTCCGGATCACCGGTCAGCCGGCGGTACCCGAAGCGCAGCGTCTGCCAGCCGAGCGTCGCGACCAGGGCGTCCCGCCGGATGTCGCGCTCCCGCTGCTCCCGGGAACCGTGGAACGCCGCCCCGTCCATCTCGACGGCCAGCAGCACGTCGTCGTAGGCGGCATCGAGGTGGAAGACCTCCCCGCCGACGGCGACCCGGCGCTGCTGGCTGAACGCCGGCATGCCCGGTGCCCGCAGCGCCTGCAGGCACCCCCAGATCTCCAGTTCGCTGCGGCAACCGTCGGCCAGCAGGTGGACGAGTTCCACGAGTGCGGCGCGCCCCGGGAGGCACGGACGGCGCTCGATCTCCTGCCGCAGCTCGCGGGGGCCGCACAGCCGCCGGCGGACGGCGTCGATCGCCGCGGCGCGCGCGTCCCGGCGGCCGACGGTCCCCGCGCGCCCCCAGGTGTCGACCACCGCCCGCTCGGGACAGCTCACGGGCAGCCCCTCCACGCGCCGCACCGACGACAGCACGTCCCGGCTGCGGTGCAGGACGACCCCGTCCGTCCCCCGGCCGCTGCGGCAGTGCTGGACCGTCAGGTGGACGGGGAGCTTGGGCGCGGCCAGGCCCCAGAGCGCCAGGGCCGACCCGTGGCTCACGACGCCGCCGCAGGCGCGCACCGCGGCCGCCATCCTGACCCGCCAGTCGCCCGCCACTGCCGGCAGCGCGTAGACCTCCGGCTGCAGGCGTACGAGGCGGCCGCTGCCCACCCAGCGGGCGACGGTGGCCCGGTCCACCCGGGTGGTCAGCTCGGTCCAGGTCGCCCAGCCGGCGGGGCCGAGCACGGTGCTGATGTCGAGGGTCACGCGCCGACCCTGGGCGAGCGCGGCCGGCCGCAGGTGCGGCGGCCGCGATCTGTGGACAGACGCCGCCAGGCGTGTGCGCCCAGGCCGCAGGATCCGGGTCAGAGTGCGGCGTCAGCGCACACGCTCAGCCGGCCCACCCACGCGGACGAGCCCGCCCCCGGGGTCGGGGACGGGCTCGTCGGGGCGCGAGTGGTTACGCGGACTTCTCGCGGGGGGTGCGGCTGGGCTTGCGGGGCACGATCGTCGGGTTGACGTGCTCCAGCACGACCTCCTTGGTGATCACCACGGAGGCGACGTCGTCCCGGCTGGGGACCTCGTACATCACCGACTGCAGCACCTCCTCCATGATCGCGCGGAGCCCGCGGGCGCCGGTGCCACGGAGGATGGCCTGGTCGGCGATCGCCTCGAGCGCGTCGTCGGAGAACTCGAGCTCCACCCCGTCGAGCTCGAACAGCCGCCGGTACTGGCGCACCAGGGCGTTCTTCGGCTCGGTGAGGATGTTGATCAGCGCCTCGCGGTCCAGCTTCTGGACGGCGGTGATCACGGGGAGCCGGCCGATGAACTCGGGGATCATCCCGAACTTCAGCAGGTCCTCGGGCATGACCTCGTTGAACATGTTCGACTCGTCGAGCTCGCGCTTGCTCACGATCTCCGAGCCGAAGCCGATGCCCTGCTTGCCGACCCGCTGCTCGATGACCTTCTCCAGGCCGGCGAACGCGCCGCCCACGATGAACAGCACGTTCGTCGTGTCGATCTGGATGAACTCCTGGTGCGGGTGCTTGCGGCCGCCCTGCGGAGGCACCGAGGCGGTGGTGCCCTCGAGGATCTTCAGCAGCGCCTGCTGCACGCCCTCACCGGAGACGTCGCGGGTGATCGACGGGTTCTCGCTCTTGCGGGCGATCTTGTCGACCTCGTCGATGTAGATGATGCCGGTCTCGGCGCGCTTGACGTCGTAGTCGGCGGCCTGGATCAGCTTGAGCAGGATGTTCTCGACGTCCTCGCCGACGTAGCCGGCCTCGGTCAGAGCCGTGGCGTCGGCGATCGCGAACGGGACGTTGAGCATCCGCGCGAGGGTCTGCGCCAGGTGCGTCTTGCCGCACCCTGTCGGGCCCATCAGGAGGATGTTGGACTTGGCCAGCTCGACGGCCTCGTCACGGGTGCCGCCACCGGCCTGCACCCGCTTGTAGTGGTTGTAGACGGCGACGGCGAGCGCGCGCTTCGCCGTCTCCTGGCCGATGACGTACTGGCCGAGGAAGTCGTGGATCTCGCGGGGCTTCGGCAGCTCGTCGAACTTGAGGTCCGACGACTCCGAGAGCTCCTCCTCGATGATCTCGTTGCAGAGGTCGATGCACTCGTCGCAGATGTAGACCCCGGGGCCAGCGATGAGCTTCTTGACCTGCTTCTGGCTCTTCCCGCAGAACGAGCACTTGAGCAGGTCACCGCTCTCACCGATTCGTGCCACCTGCTGACCTCCAGATCGGGGGAAAAGGTCCGTCGGTCCGCGGACCCGATGTGTTGCTGGAACTGCCCGTCTTCGACCCCGCTGTCGACGTGCTCCGCGAGGTTGGCCTCCCGGCGCTGCCGGCCGGGGATCGGGCGCTGGACGACCGTACCCGCCGCCTCCGACGCCCCGGGGGACCGAAACCCCCGTGCGCCGGAGCCGGGTGGGCCGTGTCGTCGCTCACGGCACTCCGACCCCATGTGCACGTGCCCCCAACAGGAGGCCCCTCAGACGGTACGGGCCGAGCGCGCCTGACGCGACGCCTCGGCCCGTACCGGCCGGGAGAGCAGATCAGCTCTTGACGGGCATCGCGTTGAGCTTGCGGCTCTCGATGACCTGGTCGACGAGGCCGTACTCCTTGGCCTCCTGGGCCGTGAGGATCTTGTCGCGGTCGATGTCGGACCGGACCTGCTCCGGGGTCCGGCCGGTGTGCCGCGCGAGGATCTCCTCCATCTGCGTGCGCACCCGCTCGATCTCCGCGGCGTGGATCTCCAGGTCCGACACCTGGCCGCCGGCCTCACCGGAGGGCTGGTGGATCAGGACGCGGGAGTACGGCAGCGCGAGCCGCTTGCCGGGCGTACCGGCGGCGAGCAGCACCGCGGCGGCCGAGGCGGCCTGGCCCATGCAGACCGTCTGGATGTCCGGACGGACGAACATCATCGTGTCGTAGATGGCCATCAGCGACGTGAACGAGCCACCGGGCGAGTTGATGTAGATCGTGATGTCGCGATCGGGGTCGGTCGACTCGAGCGTGATGAGCTGGGCCATCACGTCGTTGGCCGACGCGTCGTCGATCTGCACCCCGAGGAAGATGATCCGCTCCTCGAAGAGCTTGTTGTACGGGTTGCTCTCCTTCATGCCGTAGCTCGTCCGCTCCACGAAGGAGGGGAGGATGTAGCGGCTGGAGGGCAGCTGGAAACCGCTCATGGTCGTCAGTCCTCGCTGCTCAGTTGTCGGTGACCGGGTTGGCGCTGTCGGTCATGGCGGCCCTGCTGACGACGTGGTCGACGAAGCCGTACTCGAGGGCCTCGGCCGCGGTGAACCACCGGTCGCGGTCGGAGTCCTTCTCGATCTGCTCGATCGACTGCCCGGTGTGCTGCGACTGCAGCTCGTTGAGCTCGCGCTTGGTGCGGCGGAAGAGCTCCGCCTGGATGGCGATGTCGGTCGCGGTGCCGCCGACGCCGGCCGAGGGCTGGTGCATCATGATCCGCGCGTGGGGCAGGGCGTAGCGCTTGCCCTTCGTGCCGGCGGTCAGCAGGAACTGGCCCATCGAGGCGGCCAGGCCCATGCCGTAGGTGGCGACGTCGCAGTCGATGAACTGCATCGTGTCGTAGATGGCCATGCCGGCGGTGACCGAGCCGCCGGGCGAGTTGATGTACAGGTGGATGTCCTGCTTGGGGTCCTCGGCCGACAGCAGCAGCATCTGCGCCGCCAGCTGGTTGGCGATCACGTCGTCCACCTGGGTGCCGAGGAAGATGATGCGCTCGCGCAGCAGGCGGTCGTAGACCGAGTCGTTGAGGTTCATCCCCCCGGAGCCGCCGCGCAGCAGCGGGGCGGTCGCCGAGTTCGAGTGGGTGCTCACGGGTGTGGTGACCTCCGTAGGACAGGTCGGACAGTCGGTCTGGAGTGGACGGTGGGGGTGGTGCGGGGCCCGGGGGCGCGCCGCCCGGGGGGTTCTCCCCCGGTGCTCGCCTGAGTCCTGTCGACCCTAACGCGCGGCCTCCGGGCAGGAGTCCCGCGCGGCGGGGTGTTCGCCGTGGGCGCAGCGGGCGGCGGGCATGCCGTCGTCCCGGAACGGACGACGCCGCCCCACCCCGGGCAGGGGTGGGACGGCGTCGGCGGCGTTCGTGCCGTCCCGAGGCTCGCGCCGCGCGGAGCGTGGCGTGAGGAGGACGAGGTCCTCACTCAGGCCTTGGCGTCGTCCTCGGCCGGGGCCTCGGCGGCGTCGTCGGCCTCGACGACCTCGGTCTCGTCGACGTCGGCCTCGTCGGCGGCGTCCTCGTCGGCGGCGTCCTCGTCGGCGTCCTCGCCCGAGTCGGCCTGGACCGTCTTCGGGCGCAGGGCGTCGAGGTCGACGACGTTGCCCGACTCGTCGGTGATCGTCGTCTGCTCGAGCAGCTGGGCGAGGGTCTTGGTGCGGCGGACGTCGGCGACGAACTCGGCGATGTTGCCGCCCTGCTGCAGCTGCTGCGCGTACTGCTCCGGGCTCACGCGGGCGCGCTGGGCCTGGGCCATGATCTGCGCGGACAGGTCGTCGTTGTCGACGGTGACCTCGCGGGCGTCGGCGATGGCGTCGAGGACGAACTGCGTCTTGACGGCCTCCTCGACGTTCTTGCGCAGGTCGGCGTCGTAGGTCTCGCGGTCCTCGACGCCGGACATCGACAGGTAGGCGTCCCAGTCCATGCCGGCCTTCTCCAGCTCCTGGGTCATGGCGTTGTTCCGCCACTCGACCTCGCGCTCGACGAGGTTCTCCGGGAGCGGGACCTCGACGGTCTCGAGCAGGTGCTCGAGCAGCTTGTCGCGGGCCTGCGCGCCCTGCTGCAGCACCTTGGTGCGCTTGAGCCGGGTGCGGACGTCGTCCCGCAGCTCGTCGAGGGTGTCGAACTCGCTGGCGGTGGAGGCGAACTCGTCGTCGAGCTCGGGGAGCTCCTTCTCCTTGACCGAGCGGACCGTGACGGTCACCTCGGCCGTCTTGCCGGCGTCGGGGCCGTTGAGCAGCGCGGTCTCGAAGGTCTTGGACTCGTCGGCGGACAGGCCGCGGATCGCGTCGTCCAGGCCCTCCATGAGGGAGCCGGTGCCGACCTCGTAGGACATGCCGCTGGTGGAGCCGTCCTCGAGCTTCTCGCCGTCGAGGGTGGCCTCGAGGTCGATGGAGACGAAGTCGCCGTCCTGGGCCGCACGCTCGACGGCGTTGAGCATGGCGAAGCGCTCGCGCATGACCGAGACCTGCTGGTCGATCTCCTCGTCGCCGACCTCCACGTCGTCGACCGTCACGGCCAGCGAGTCGAGCTCGGGCAGCTCCAGCTTGGGGGCGACGTCGACCTCGGCGGTGAACTCGAGGGTGTCGTTGTCCTCGAGCTTGGTCACCTCGATGTCGGGCTGGCCGATGACGCGGACCTGGTTCTCCCGGACGACCTCGGAGTAGACCTCGGGCAGCGCGTGGTTGATGACCTGCTCGAGGACCGCGGGGCGGCCGACGCGCTGGTCGATGATCCGGTTGGGCACCTTGCCGGGGCGGAACCCGGGGATGCGCACCTGGTTGCGGAGCTCCTTGTAGACCTCACCGAAAGCGTGGTCCAGGTCCCCCCAGGGCACCTCGATCGCCATCCGGACCCGCGTGGGGCCCAGTTCCTCGATGGTGCTCTTCACAGCGCAGTGCTCCTCGGGTGTCGCGTTCAGGGGTCGGCGTCGGGCGGGACGGACGACGCGCGTCGACCCACGAGTCTAGAGACGCGTGGGCTGGGCCGGGCCGGCGGTCGGGGTGACAGGATTTGAACCTGCGGCCCCCTGCTCCCAAAGCAGGTGCGCTACCAAGCTGCGCCACACCCCGTGGCAGCGATGAGTCTAGGCGGGCAACGGCGGACGACGTCCCGCCCAGGGCGCGGCCTCCTCCAGCGCGGCGGCGACCCGGACCAGGAGGTCCTCGCGCCCGGCGGCGGCGACCACCTGGACGCCGACCGGCAGCCCGGCGTCCGTCGTCGACAGCGGCAGGCTGACCGCCGGCTGGCCGGTGACGTTGAACTGAGCGGTCCAGGGGATGAAGGAGGAGATGCGCCGGCCCTCCTCGCGCGGACCCGCCTCGGTGAACCAGCCCAGCTCCGGCGGTGGCGCACCCACGGTGGGCGTGACCAGCAGGTCGTATCCCTGCCCGCCGTCGTCGGCCGCCGTCCAGAAGTGCGCCATCCGCCGCGACCAGGAGCCGAGCCAGCTGCGCGCGGCGAGGTAGTCCAGTGCGCGCATCCGGGCGCCGGAGGTCCGGTACCAGGCGTTGCGCGGCTCGAACTCGTCGTCGGCGATCTCGCGGTCGAGCACCCGCTCGAGGTCGGCGAGCGTGCGGGCGGTGTCGGCGGCGATGGTGGTGTTGAAGTGCCGGGAGAACTCGTCGTCGAACAGGGCCGCGGGGTGCGCCTCCTCGACGGCGAGGCCGAGCTGCTCGAGCAGTCGGCCGGCCGCGGCGACGGCGGCCCGGCACTCGGGGGCGTCGAGCCAGCGCTCGTCCGGCGGGGAGGCGCACAGACCGGCGCGCAGCCCGGCGACCGGGGAGCCGAGCTCCTCCACCAGCGGGCGAGGCAGCGGCGGGGCGGCGTAGGGGTCACCGGGCATGGGGCGGCCGATGAGGTCCAGGACGGCGGCGGTGTCGCGGACGGTCCGGGTGACGACGCCGTCGATCGTGGCGCCCGCCCAGCCCTCTCCGACGTCGGGGCCCTGGCTCACCCGGGCACGGCTGGGCTTGAGGCCCACCAGGCCGCACTCGCTCGCCGGGATGCGGATCGAGCCGCCACCGTCGCTGGCGTGCGCCACCGGGACCATCCCGGCGGCGACCGCAGCGGCCGATCCACCGCTGGAGCCGCCGGTGGAGCGGGTGGGGTCCCACGGGTTGCGGGCCGGGGCGTTGGCGGCGGGCTCCGTGGTCACCGTGGTGCCCAGCTCGGGCACGTTCGTCCGGCCGAGGACGACGAACCCGGCGGCGCGGAAGGCGGCCGCCAGGTGGCTGTCGCGCCGCCAGCGGACGTGCGCGGCCTGCAACGGAGCCAGCCCGTAGGCCGTCTCCTCCCCCGCCATGTGGCAGCCCATGTCCTTGAGCAGCAGCGGCACACCACGGAACGGCCCGTCGGGCAGGTCCCCGTCGGCCTCGACGCGCGCGGCGGCGAACCGGTCCCGGAGGACGGCGGAGAGCTGCGGGTTCGTGGCCTCGATGCGAGCCACGGCCGCATCGACGAGCTCCGCGGGAGTGGCCTCGCCCCGTCGGACCAGGTCCGCCTGTGCGGTGGCATCCAACTCGGTGGTCCGGGTCACGATGGGACGCTATCGCTGGTGCCGCTACGCTGGTCGAGCACCATGCGGGTGTAGCTCAATGGTAGAGCCCCAGCCTTCCAAGCTGGCCATGCCGGTTCGATCCCGGTCACCCGCTCCACGTAAAACTGCAGGTCAGGCCGCCTGTCAGGGGAACTGGAGAAGGTCTGGAGGACTCTCCGGAAGGCCCGACATGACCCCATACTGACCCCTGTTTTCCGCCTCATTGGTCATGTTGTGGTCACGCCGAGCGGCTCATATCGCGAGGGTGCAGCCTCGTGCCAGCTTCCCTGGGGCCGCGTGACCACACTCTGGTCACGCGGTGAACTCGAGGCCGTGCCGAGCGGCGATCCGTCGCGCGATGTCTTCCACTGGCACTGCCAACCGCTCGACCGCTGCCCGGCTGTAGATGACGACGACGTACTGCAAGAGCGGGGACTGCCACCAGCCAGCGTCTTAGGACAGAACAGGCTGCAGACCACCGCGCATGCAGGCGGCGGTTGCCGCCCGAGATGTTGATGGCGGTCTGGAGCGGTCCGCAACGCGCATCCGAGGTCCAGCCGACCAGCGGTCCCCCAAGGCATTCGCGCGGTGGAGCACCGCGGGCCGCTCATCGCGCCCATTCAACGGCGCTCCCTACACGTAGCCTCGTCGTCGTAATCTCTCGCGAAATGACCGAATAGGAGCGCGTCAGCCGTGACCTTCACACAGGAGGACCTGTTTGACGACGTCAACGACCCTCTCGCTCCATGGGACCACTTGCCGCACGCCGAGCTGCGCGTGGGTCTCATTGACGGACTTCGCACCGGCCCGGCGCCGGACGTTGACGATCTCGACGCCGCAATTGCGATGGCCGAATTGCTTCATGCGGAGTACATGTCCTATGGAACCGGCGGCGGCCAGCGACTGACAGGCGCGCAAGCGGTGCTCACGCAGCGAACGTTACGCGCGGTGCTTGCCAGACTTGGTTTGAGCCTTGGAGTTCCCTGGAGGGACTTTGAGTCCTTCCGAAGCTACTGGCTTTCCCACGGAGGGCACGGCTCGTGGGCGGCGCGTCGGCAGATGGTCGCCACAGCCTTCGATCCGCTACTAGTCCAGCTGTACAAGAAGAAGGATGAGCCTCATCCGTCCTCGGTTTCTGCGCCTGCGCTTGACGCGTTGGGTGACGCGTCCGCGATCCAGGATCACCTACGACGACTAGCCCTGAGCGTGGATTCGGATCCACGCCTAGCCGTGAGCGTGGCCAAGGATCTAGTCGAGAGCACTGCCAAGCTTGTATTGCGCGAGCGCCGAGTGTCTTACTCTTACAAGGACGACCTACCCGCCTTGGTTTCACGCGCCCAGAAGGCCCTACGACTGCACGCACAAGGTGTTGACGAGGCCACGGACGAAGCAAAGAGCCTTAAGACAATATTGGGGTCATTAGCGCGTTTGACGCAGGGCGTGACGGAGTTGCGAAATCAGATTGGCGTTGGACATGGGCGCGAATCCGTTCCAACCTGGGTCCGCCCGCGTCACGCGCGGTTGGCTGCCGGCGCTGCTACAACGTGGTGCAATCTCATGCTGGAGACGTTGGGCGATCCTGAGGCGCCTTGGCGGATCCCACCTGCGTCTTGAGTGACAGATTGATTAGACGGACGTCAGCGCCACTGAGAACCACACCGGCGAGGGCACGCTATACCTCTACGCGATCACTGACGTCTACTCCGGCCGGATCGTCGACTTCTTCATCGACTCCCCCATAAAGGCATCACTGGTGGTTGTGGAACTGCGCAACGCGATCATCCGGCGTAGCCCGGCCGGCACGGTCGCCCACTCCGACTGTGGGAGCCAGGCAGTTCTGCTCGACCGCCTCCGTCCGCACGATCAAGAGCAAACGATCTGGTGGGCTTGATGGGGTAGGTCGGCGCCTGCGGCGACAGCGCCGCCATAGAGTCCTTCCTCCCCCTGCTGCAGAAAACGTCCTCGCCCGTCAGCATGAGGACGCCCGCGAGAATCGCGCCTAGCGATCTTCACCTGGCTCGAACGGAGCTACCACCGCCGGCGTCGGCAACGCCGCCTCGGCCGACTCGCACCGGTCGCATACGAAACCCTCAACCTCGCCGCTATGCGGCCTGACCACCCCACCCGACGAGTCAACTGAAGCCGGGGCAGTCCCGAAGGACGCCGACCAGCACCGAGGGTGTTGGTTCGGGCCGATCAGCAGCGCCCTGCCAGCCGCCGAGTCGTAGGCCGCGAGCGTCGTCGACTGGGTGGCCAGGAGCAGCAGCACCGCCCACGGCGCCGCGACCGCCAGCCGCGCGGCCTGCACCACCCAGCCCTGCCGGGTCTCGAGCTCGGCCCGGGCCGAGGCGTCCTCGCGCAGGAAGGTCGCCAGCGTGCGGAGCCGGGGATCCTGTCGGTGGCTCGCGCAAAGATCCGCCCACTCGACGACAGGCCCGGCCACCGCCACCGGCGCCGGTGAGCGACCGGAGGGAGTCACCGGATGGGGACCCTTACCGACCTGGTCCAAGATCTACTGGCTTGGGCCGAGGGCGACATCAGCGCCGCTCCCGAGTGGTTCCGGGCAGTCGTCCTGTACCTATGGCTGACCGCCGTCTGGTCCTTAGTCGCAGCGTTCCTATTCTGGCTGCTGGGGGTGGTCGACCGGGCCACCGAGCGGGGGGTGAGGGCGCTGGCACGAGCGCTCCCGGAAGGCGCCGCTGAGACATCGGCCGCCGCCTACGTGCACATCGGCGCGCTCCTTACGACGCTCCGACTGGCCACCGGGCTGCGTCTCGGGCCTGGCGGCGATAGGCGCAACGGTTCGGTCCTCACTGGCTTCTCGCGCCGACGCACACGGCTGGCCGCCTCTCTGGCCTTCGCCACGGTTTCCATGCTTCCTCTGACGCTCGGACTGGTCCGCATCGCGTTTCGCCGGACCATCCCAAACGCACTCATCTGGCTGACGGTCTTCTGGTACATCGGGTGGCTCGCCGCAGTAGTTCGCTGGGTTGGCGAGCTCGACTGGCAGGCGTTGCAGCCCTCGCAGGTCGCGGCGGTCCTGGGACTGGTCGTCGTCGCCTGGGCCGTGATTGCACGCTCGGACATTCGCGGTCGCGTGGAATTCAATAAAACCGCCTCACTCGAGGGACGCAAATGCCTCGCCCTCATCCGCACGCAGCTACACGCCGTGCTGATAGCCGAGCGCAAGGTGCGCGACGGCGTCGTCGGGAAGCTCTTCCCGTTTCCCGACAAGGAGCAGCTAGTTGCCCTCACTGGGCACCACGGGCTCCACTGGTCGGACAACCGGCTCACCTCAAGCGAGACCTGCCGGCACCACGACGAGGTCCTTGGCCCCCAACCATGGCCGGTCCGCGCGCCGCTGAGCCGCCTGGTGCAGCGGCCCCTGCCCACGCCGGGACCGGGCGACGAAGCGACCCGAGCCGCGATCGAAGCTATGCGTCAGCACATCAAAGAGCTGCGCGACCAGGGCTATTGGTACAAGGTTGTGGAGATCCTCCCCCCGGTGGCGCGATCAGGGTTGTTTGAGATCGAGTGGCCGGACTTGCCTCAGCACGCCGAGCGCGAAAAAGCGCTCAATTCCGTCGACCGGATGCTCGACACGTCCCACGCGCCGCACGTTCACACCGCCTGGGAGATCGCCAGCACGACCGAGGATCTGGCCGCCGCGACCGGCCTGGCTGAACGTGAGGTTCGCCGACGAGTGAACCGAGTGCGGGACTTTCTCTGGGACGGTTACGTGGTGGCTGCCCGACTCGACCGCCTCGATCATGCGATCGGCCGGATCCGACTCGAGCGGCTTGTCGACCGCCTCAAGCAGTGACTCCCCGTCGTCGAAAGCCTCCCGTGGAGTTGACCCGCCTGCGGATTTCGTCGGCGCCTTTTTCAGTTCCTCGCCAGCGCGCAGTTAAGCGGAGGACTGCGGCTGCGGGCGCTGCCGCAGTCCTCCAGTGATCCTCCGGTGGCAGCAAGAGTCCACGCGCTCGCCGCGGGAAGGGCACGCATCAGGTCACGGCGCGCTGGTGGGGACGCCCGACGCTGACCAACGACCGCATCGTGGAGCCGTCGTGGAGCCGTTATGTCAGGGCGCCTCAGCGTTGTAGTAGCTGCTGCGGGCTTGCCGGCGGGCCCGGACGAACCGCTCACGCTCGAGGGCGCCGCTGCGAATGTATGGGCGCCGGTTGTACGCCGCGAGCACTTCGGAGAGTGCATCGGACAGGTGGAGCAGGTCGCGGTCGTAGATTCGTCCGAGGTCGAGTTGGTGAGCCAGATCTTGCAGCGCTTGGGGCCAGTCCTGGCGAGTCAGAGGCTTCCTCGTCGGTACCTCGACGCAGCGCTCCACGATCTGCACGGCGGACCGGCCCGAGGCCGCGGCCCGGGTCTGCTCCCATGCCCGATGCCGGCACGTGGCCGAACACCACTTCGGGATCGGACCTCGCCTGCCCGGGGTGATCGGTCCGCCGCACCAAGCGCAGTCGGTGGCGGCGGTCCGTCGCGCCGGCGCGGGGATCTCGCCGACGGCTGCGTCGGATTGCTGCGGCTCCCGCGGCTTCCGCTCAGCCTGTTGGCGTCGTCGGCGCTCGGCCTCTTTGCGTCGCCTTCGGTAGTCCGCCGTCCCTTCGCTACCCATGCCGCTGAGCGTCCTGATGGGCCTCCAGTTTCTCGTCACCACGAATTGCGGCACCCGACGGTGCAAGAGGTGTGTCGCCTCGTGATCTTGCGGTTGTCCAGTTCGGACCGGCGAGCGTCGGACGCTGCAGGGGGCGGTGCGTCTGAGCGCCCGCGGGTGGTCTGAGATGTGTCGGAGGGGTGCCGCTGAAGGCGGCCATGGGTACGACCGCTCACCCACCAGAACTTCAGAGGACGGCGCGCTCGCGGATCTCACCCTCCACCGAAGGCGAGAGTGCGATGTTGAAGAGCACTTCGTCGACGGCGTAGAACACACCGCCCTGGCGGGTTCGCGCGGCAACGATCGCGTTGGCGAGCACGGGGTCTATAGCGCATACCGAGGCGATGACTCCTGCTGGTGCGGTGTTCAAGTCGACGAGGCCGCCGTCGTCATAGCCTCGGCCGAAGTCGGGGCGTCCGATGCCCAACTCGCGGGCCGCCGCCGGGTCCTTCGCCCACAGCGACCGAGCCTGGCTCCGGCGCGCCCGTGCCTGCCTGACCTGGTCCGCCTGGGGGTCTGCTGCGGGGCTCTCCCATCCCGGTCGCTGGAAGATCTCCCGTCGAATTGAGGCGAGCTTGATGCAGGCAGTCAAGATCACGACCATTGCGGCGACCACGGCGATCGTTTGCAAGACGCCGCCGAGGAGGCCGACCGGATCGCCCTGGGCGTCCTTGGGCGTAATCCCGAAGACTCCCATGATCGCGACACCGGCGATGGAGTACGCGACCGCCATTGACCTCAACTCGGGCCGCTTCAGTCGCGAGTGGGCGTGCCAGAACGGGACTGCGGCAAACACGCCGGCGCTGAGGATGGGTACCCCGAGGTACCAGCCGCCCGCCTTCCAGCGCTCCTTCCAGTCCGCCGGTTCCCGGACCTGCGCAGCAACCTGCGCCGGTGTTGCTGCTCGTGCCGGAGTCGTGAATGCGAGGTGCTGGGGAGGAGGCGGCACCCGCATAACGTGGCGGGCCGCTGCACTGGCCGGCTCCATCGACCCGTCGAGCCTGTAGTTGAACAGCGCAATCCCCGTGGCGTTCGCGTACTCCAACGCCGTCGCCGTGTAGTCGCTGCCACTGAAGAAGAACAGGTGCTTGCCTGGCTCCCCGGCACCCACCCCGCCTAGACGCTGCAGGTCCGGCCGGCCGACCGCCGCGGCCAGGTACTTCACCTGGGCCAGTGCGCGACTAGACCGCACGTCGATTCCGCCGTCGGCGCCGCCGTTAGTGACCATGGCATCCGGGAAGCCCCAGTGGCGCATCCAGGTGGCGGCGTTGATTTCAGCGTCCTGCCACGAGCGAATCTGGTGGACCGGTGGCTGTTGCCACTGGGCCGGGTCATGCGCAGTGCTGGTCATGTTTGCCCCCTCTGGTCACAGAGGGCGAGTCTCACTCGGGCCTGGGCGATCTAACGCGCACGGGACGCGGACGCGGCCACAGCAGTCTCACCGCTCCCCAGCGGCTCAGACGACGCATTTCCGTCCGCCTGGGCCGGGGCCCGAGCATCCAAGCTGCCCCTAAGCGGCCGCTCGGGGACCTGCCGGGGCGACCCAGACGTTCCCGCGGGAACGTCTGGGCCAGGAGTGTCCAAGTGGGCCGCTCTGGGACATCCCCCGCAAGGTGACAGCTCGCTGAACTGAAGCTGGGGCCGATGAGCCAGATGGCCCTGGAGAACGACTGGAGGCTGCTCACAAGGCTCCGAACCATGACGGCGCACCGGACGACCGAACGACGACACTCTTCCGGCGATCCTCTGCTGACTGTCGCGCAGGCTGGCGAGTACCTCGGAACCGGCGAGCGGTTCGTCCGCCGGCTCATCACCGAGCGCCGGATCAGCTACGTCAAAGTCGGCAAGTATGTGCGCCTCGAGCGAGCGACGCTAGACGCGTTTGTGGATGCTGGGCGCGTCCCCAGTTTGCGGTGATATCGACACACGCTCGCTGAGGTCGCCCAAGGTCACGGCATGCCCAAGCGGACGTTCGGGTCGGTCGACCGGCTCCCCAGCGGCCGCTTTCGCGCCCGCTATGTCGGCCCCGATGGTCGTCGCCACACCAAGATCTTCCGGGCCAAGGCCGACGCCTGGGCGTGGCTGGCGAGCGAGCAGACCGACCTTCTACGTAAGAGCTGGCGAGCTCCAAAGACCAGCGGCCGCACAGTCGGCGAGTACGCCGAGGACTACCTCGCCCGTAACGACCTCCGTGAGAGCACCCGCGTGCTCTATGCCGGCCTCTGGCGCCACCACCTCGCCAAGGTATGGGCTCACGTCCCGGTCGACGAGGTCACCCCGGCGGGCGTCCGCTCCTGGCATGCGAAGGCCGGCGGATCAACGCGCCCGACAGCTCTGGCCCAGTCGTACCGCCTGCTCCGCGCGATCCTGAACGTCGCTGTCGCCGACGAGGCCATCCCGTCCAACCCGTGCCGACTGCGCGGTGCCGGCACGCCAAAAGCATCCCGCCCCTCCCGCGCGCTCACCGCAGCAGAGGCCCTGCAACTGGCCAAGCAACTGGGGCGGGACCGGAGAACTGAGCGCTACCGCGCACTCCTCCTCGTCCTGGCGTTCGGTGGACTCCGCTTCGGAGAGGCAACCGCCCTCCACCGGTCCGACGTGCTGCCCGGCGGCCGATTGCGCGTCGAGCGATCCGTCCGTCGCGTCAGCGGCCGATGGGTGGTGGGCGAGCCGAAGACGGACGCCGGGCACCGAACCGTGACGCTCCCCGCTGCCATCGCGGCAGTACTCGAGGAACACCTGGAGAAGCACGTTGAGGCCGCTCCCGGTGCTCTCCTGTTCCCCACCAGTACCGGCGGCTACCTCGCCCGAAGCAACTGGAACTCGACCTTCCGCCGCGCCGCGAACGCGATTGGCCTGCCGGCGGTCCGACCGCACGAGCTCCGCCACACCGGCGCCACCCTCGCCGCTGGCACAGGCGCCACGACCAAGGAGCTAATGCGCCGGCTGGGGCACTCCTCCCCCGCCGCCGCACTGCTGTACCAGCACGCGGCGGACGACCGCGACGCCGACATCGCCCGAGCCCTGGACGCCATGCTCGGTGCTATTACCGAAGCGCGGGACGACATTCAGTAGCCACCGGAGTGACGCCGCCCCAGATGCAACTGGTCACCGGGTGGCCAGGACCGCCGGGCCGTCGGGCAGCAGCACCGCGAGCGAAAGCTGGTCGGCGGCCCCGGGTGCGGTGACCGTCATGGGCGCTGCCCCGGCTGAGCGGCAGCGGTGTGGAGAGCGTCCAGGGCAGGGGCCGCGGTCTCCCACAGCTCGCGGAAGGCGATCAGGACGTCCTGGATGAGCGCGTCGAGGTCGAGCGGCGCGCCGGACGGGGGCTGCACGTAGCGCCAGAACGGGAACGTCCGGGACGACGATCCCTTGAGCTGCGCCCGCACCGGTCGCATGGCCTCGCTGATCTGCCGTCGGCGTTCCTCGTCGGCCGCGTCGGCGGGGAGGCGTACGGCGACGTACGGCCACTCGTTGGAGCCCGGGGCGAGTAGGCGGGCACGCTCCCACTGGATGACGACGCTGACGTCCGCAGTTCCGTTGTGGTGCCAGGTGGGGCGGCGCAGGCCCGCTCTGGGCCAGGAGCCGGAGTCCAGGTCGTTGGTCTCCAGCGCGGCGCCGAGTTCCTCGGCCAGTTCTTCCAGCTGCGTCGCGACGCCGACGAGGTGCTTGTCCAGGAGCTGGCGGCCTTCCGCGCGTAGAGCAGCCCAGGTCTCGATGTCGTACCGGTGGTCGAGGTAGAACCACGCCTTCGAGTCGGCATCCTCGCGCGGGGGGAAGGTCGGGTCAGACACGGTGGTAGGCCTCCAGGGTGGTGATGTAGTCGTGGACGCCGGGTGCCGCCCCGGTCATCGAGGTGGCGGCCGTGCGGGCGATGTCGGCGACCTGCTCCCAGGTGAGTGCTCGCCACTGGCCACGGCTGTCCACGGCGGTGGTTGGCAGCCGCTGGCCGCGAGTAAGGAAGACGAAGCAGGGGGCCGGCTCGTTCCGCCAGTGCGCGTACAGGCGGTCCAGCTGGCGGTCCTGCTCGACGGCGAAGGTCTTGGCCTCCACTACGACCGTCCAGTCCCCGCCGTAGACGACGAGGTCAGCGCGCGTCTCGTCCCGCTGCTCCTCCAGCACCACTCGCACGCCAGCCTCTGTGCCGGAACCGTCGATCCCGAGGTGCTCCAGCAGCCCCTCGAGCACACCAGGGCCCAGGCCGTGGTGCCCGTCAGAGCGCAGCAGCCAGGCCAACCCGGCGGTCATAGCGAGTTCCCGGTACTGCTGATCAAGGGCCGCCAGCAGCGTTCGCGGGCCACCCCGCCAGCGGCCGGCCTGCACGAGATCCCGCTGCGTGCCCTGCATCTGCTCCAGGCGGCTGCCCCACCCTGTAACCGCATCGGCGTTCTGCGCGCGCTTCTGCACGGCGACGTTCCGCCACGCCGCCGTCAACGTCGCGAGGCGCGACTCCCAGCCGTGCACGGCATCGACCTCGGCTCGCAATGTGACCCCTCCTCGACGTGTGATGGAAAAGCGTCTCGATGCACATTCGCCCGGTAGCACCTCGGAACTCACGTAATTTCAACGCAGACTGACGGGAGCCCCGGGCAGATTGGCGTCCGCGCGGGACGCTCGTGTCCAGACGGGGGGTGTAAGCCCGGAGTGCGCCATTGCAGGCCATCACCTGTAGTTGATGTTGAGCGCACGGCCATCATCGACAACATCGCCACTTGCTCACCGCGACAGGTCAGAAGCCGCCCGGCTCGTCGCCACGATTCTCGTTTCTCCTGTCGAGCTCCTCATCGAGCAGCTCGGCCACGTCGATGACATCGGCTCTCTTGCTGCGCTCGCCGGTGGCGGGGAACCCGTCGGGCGCCGGGAGGCCGTAGCGTTCCCGTAGGAAGCGCTCACGGTAGATGTGCTCGGCATCGTCGGTGACACTCATGAACAGCTTGGCGTTCATGCCGGCGCCGAACACGGTGCCGACGATCGGCACAGCCTGGCCGAGCTTGCGCTGGGTGATGCGGATGCCAAGCCGGGCGAAGACCTGCTCGACCACCCGGGTCACCGCGTTCTTGCGCAGCTGCTCCCAGGACGCTCGACGGGCCAGCATCTGGACGAGCTTGTTGATCTCCGCGTAGGCGGCGACCTTGCCAGCCCCGGTCGCGGTGCCCATGCCGAGGACCGCCAGCGCGAACAACCGCTCGTCTGGCTTGTCGACGTCGTAGCCGTAGTAGGCGGCGATGTGCGCCACGGCACGGTTGGCTCCCATGAGAACGGCGACGGCGTCCACCGCCATCGCCCCGATCACGGTTGCCGCGCCGGGAGCACCTCCGGCACCGCCGCCGAAGACACCGCCGGCCGTTGCGAGTAGTTCGCCACCGGAGACAGCGAGACCGGCCACAGCGCCTTCCGCGGTGGCACCGGCGGTGTAGACCAGACCCAGCTTCGGCTTCACCCGGTTGATGACCTGCAGGTCCAGCTTGCGGATGTCGTCGAGGTCATCGACGGTGTGGCCGCGCTTGCGGTAGGCCTCGATGATTGCGCCGTCACGCACGCTGGCCATCGCGGTCCTGGCACCGAAGTCCCCCAGGCCGCCCAGGGCCTCCAGGAACCTCGCCTCGAACTCGTGCGCACCGGGCAGCGCCTCGAACTTCTCCTTCGCGTTCTCCCCTGCCTTCACCGCGCGGTCTCGCACCGCGGCCGGCAGCATTCGTCGCGTCCGAGCGGTGAGTCGCTTCTGACGCCACTCGACGATCTCCGCCCATGCGCGCTCGTCGTACGGCGTCATCTCAGTCGACACTGTGTACCCCGTCATCGTGGTTCTCCTGCGCCTTGTCGTTGGGCGCACTGCCGGCGACGAGATCCTCGTGGTCCTCGGCGACAGCGGCGTTGTCCTCGTCGAAGTGGTCCAACGTCTCCTCCGGCTCTCCGGCGCTGATGTCGCGCTGCACCGTCTTGCCGATGGCCTTCTCCACGAGTTGTACGAGAGCTTCGCGCCGGCGGGTGAAGTGGCCGTCGAAGTCACTAGCCCGCAGGGCTTCTGCATCCACCAGATGGGTGCCCAGCAGGCCGTCGACGAGTTCCGCGTCCACCCCCGCCTTCTTCTCGATGACCTTCAGGTAGATGGCCGGGTCGCTGCCGCCGATCGTGCGGTTGGTCTCCGCCGACAGCGGCGTCTTGTTGACGATGCTCTCCCGGCGCTCGTCGTCGATGTTGTTGTCGAAGCACCACTTCTGCGGGAACACGTGGTGGATGTCGACGGCCAGGTTGACGTACTGGACCTTGTCCAGCGCCTGGCCCTTCATCCAGTCATGTGCCCCGTTGCCGAGCAGAAGGGCGTAGATGCCCTTGTAGGCGGCCGCACCGCGCGTGCGCAGTGAGTGCAGTCGGGACTCCACGAAGTTGGCGTCCTGGACCGTCTTCGGCGTCACGGCTCCCGGCTGCTGCCGGGCCCACGCCGAAACCTGCTCGATGTCGCGCACGAACCGGGTCTCGATCGCGCTGCCGTACAGCTCGCCCAAGATGCCGCACCAGTACCACTGCCGTAGTCGGTCCCGCACCCCGATGAGGTCGGCATCCTTGCCGAGTTCCACCTTGAGCGCCGCCAGGGGGACGAGCTGCTTCGGGTACGGCAAGAACCGCGTGTCGAAGATGTGTAGATCGGCGAGGAAGGTGGACGCCCAGATGAACGCTTCCCGGAGCGGATCGCGCCACGTCAGGTAGTCCGTCAGCTCCAGCTTGAGAACGTCCTCCCGTTTCGCCGACACAGCGGGTGGCCTATCGGAGGTGTCGGCCCGGTTGCGCTGCAACGTGGTGAGCATCGTGAGGGCCTGCAGGAAGTCGGTGTTCTCCACGGCAGAGAGCGCCGGATAGCCGGCGAACTTGAGCTGCGTCTCGCGCCAGTCGTCGTTGAGCCGGAAGTCCTCACCGTGCTTGTCGTAGAAGGCCTTGTCCCCGGCGAACGTCGCGGTGAGCAACTCGAACACGTTCAAAGAAAGGCCGCCGGTGTTCACCTTCTCGAACACGGTGGCCACGGCTGACTTGCTGGTAGCAGTGTCGAGCTCGATGGCGGGGATGTTGTAGGTGCCGGCGGGCTGCACGATCGAGGCGTGGAACTGGCTCGCCAGTTCCTTGTCCTCCATCGCGAACAGCCACGTCACGGTGTCGGCACCGGCGAAAAGGAGGCGGACGGGGAAGTAGCTCTTCGTCCGCTCTTTGTCCGCGTCGGACAGGTCTAGGTCGACGTCCTTACCGAAGTTGGACCGCACGATGCCGTCACCGGGAACGGAGACCACGGCGTCGTCTATCCGGTCTTCGCCGAGCAACGCGGTCTTCATGTCCACGTAGTAGCGGCGGGTCATCTTCTTGCCGCGGCTGTCCTCAGTGGCGACCACGCCGCCACCGGTGAGGGCTTGGGTCAGGGACGTCAGCCGCTGCTGACCGTCGAGCAGGAGCAGGTCAGCCGCGGCGCCGGGCTGCAGAGTCACGCCCTCCACGGGTCGCGGCTTGAACCGGATCTGGTCGTTGCCGGTGCGCAGCAGCATCACGACGCCCAACGGGTGTCCCCGAAGGATCGTGACCAGCAGCTGCCGGATCCGCTCGTCCTCCCATTTGTAGCCGCGCTGGAAGTCCGGCAGCTGGATCTTGCCGTTTGTCGTCCACTTCAGGTACTCGCTCAGCTCGTAGAGCGGCGTCTGGAAACCCATGTCTCGCCCCGTTGCAGTTGGTTGGTGCGCGATCTACCGAGGAACCCGATCCCGCGGCTGGTTGCCCGTCCGTCTGACTACAGCGGCCACGAGCAGGCCGCGCCTGCCAGGGACGCGATCCCGCGGACCGGACGGTATCGGTCCGGTCAGCGTCCGCCGCGCCTACCGAGGGCGGACGAAGCCGTGTTGCTCCACCAGCCGCTGGTGCATCAATGTCACCCGCTGCCACAGTTCACCGCCGCTGACAACGGCCCGACCCGGGCCCTGCTCCAACCCTCGTCGGGCATTACTGGGTATCGGCGAGGGAGCCCTATGCCGGACGGAGGGCCGGGGACGGCAGCCGCAGCTCAGGCAACCGTGACGTCCGGAAGGGCGCGGTCTCTGACCTGGTGGAGGACGGTCACGATGCCGTCGACTTCGTCCTCGGTGAAGATCGAGTCCGGCCCGTGGGGCGCGCTGTCGGTGAACGGTGATTCGTAGAGGCGGCCGACGTCCATGACCCCGTTGGCGGTCAGGTGCTCGACGATGAGCTGGACAAACCGGATCTGGTTGGCCGAGTACGCGCCGTCGGACAGGTAGCGGTCGAACGCGGTGGTCGCGGCCTCGCGGTCCAGGCCGACCAAGGAGCGGATGAACAGCCCGAGCCCGTGGGACTCCTCGCGGGCACGGGCGATGTCTGTCTCGCTGCCGGCGCCGGACTCCACCAGCATCGCCTCCAGCGACGCCAGGTCCTCCGGTGTGAGCTGGAGATTGCGGCGCAGCCGCTGCAGGGCCAGGTGGTTCTCGTGGTCGCGGAGGTAGGCGCGGGCCTTCGCGCGGAACCGTTCCCAGTTGGTGCCCGGGGTGACGCCGGGCAGTTCGACGACGCTGCTCTCGCCGAGCTCGTCGGCGAAGTTGGAGTAAACGACGGCGCGCCGGGTCTTCTCGACGAACCGCACGAGCCCGCGGATTCGGCGCCGGGCGAGCTCGAGCATCGGGAGGGTGACGTCGACCCACCATTCGTCGCCGGCCAGCTCCTCGAGCAGCTGCTCCTGGGCCTTGACCGAGGGGATCGCGGTCTGGCTGAGCAGCGCGGCGGTGATGTCCTGCACCTGCGTGCGCAGCCGCTCGAACAGGATGGCATCGCCGTCGAGGCGGGCCATCTGCAGTCGCAGCAGGATCAGGTCGAAGCGTTTGGCGTCTTCGTCGTCGTCCCGACTGGTGGAGGGCAGGCCGGCGAGGTGGTGGGCGATGTCGCCGGCCTTCTCCGGAGTCAGCTGATGCCAGGCGTTGAAGTCGGAGTACGTCTCGACCCATTGCCGGGCCGGTCGGACCAGGAAGTTGTCGACGTTCATGCCGACCACCACCTCGTGCAGCGTCCAGGCCACGTCCACGCGCAGGCCGCGCTCGCTGACCTCGCCCTGGCCGACCTCGGGCTGGCCGCCGGAGTCGGCGCCGGCGCCGGTCTGGTCCAGTGCGGTGAGCAGTCCCAGTCGAGCCTCGAACAGCCGCTCGGCGAGCGACTTCTGCAGCGACCCGCCGGAGTCGGGCAGGTTCTGGCTGAAGAACTCGAGGTTGCCGCAGAAGTCGAAGACGTAGAAGTTGTTCTTGTCCTCTCCCGGTCCGTAGAGGTCGGGGCACAGGCGGGTGCCGCGGCCGATCATCTGCCAGAACTTGCTCTTGGCGCGGATGAGTTTGAAGAAGACGAGGTTGACGACCTCGGGGACGTCGATGCCGGTGTCAAGCATGTCGACGGAGATGGCGATGTGGGGCGCCTTGTCCTTGATCGAGAAGTCGTCGATCAGGTTCTGGGCGTAGGTCACGGAGTGGGTGATGGTGCGGGCGAAGTGGCCGGCGTACTCGGGGTAGTTGGCGTCGAAGCGCTTCTGGATGAACTCGGCGTGGGCCTGGTTCTTGGCGAAGACGATGGTCTTCCCGAGCCGGTCACCGCCGGCGACCTTGTGACCGTCCTTCATCAGGGTGGCGAGGACCTTGTCGACGGTGTCGGCGTTGAACAGGAACTTGTTGAGCTCTTCGGCCGAGACGGCGTCAGGGATGTCGCCGTCCTCGTTCCACTCGATGGAATCCCAGTCGTCCTTCTCCTCCTCGCTGAGCTCGTCGTAGCGGATGCCTTCGCGGAGGAACTTCGTGGGGACCGACACGGCCACCGGGGGCACGAGGTAGCCCGCGGCCACGGCCTCGTCGAGGCTGTAGGCGTCGGTGGGAATCCCGTCTTCGAGGTTGAACAGCGAGTAGGTGTTGCGGTCGACCTCGTCCTTCGGCGTGGCGGTGAGGCCTACCAGCAGGGAGTCGAACCAGGAGAAGATGGAGCGGTACTTCTGGTAGACCGATCGATGGGCCTCGTCGATGACGATGAGGTCGAAGTAGCCGGGTCCGAACAGCCTCCGGCCCCCGTCGGTCTCGTTGACCAGGTTCATCATCGTCGGGTACGTCGAGACGTACACCCGGCCGTCGGCGACCTTCTCGGTCACCAGATTCACCGTGGTTGCGTTCGGCAGGTGGGTCTTGAAGGCCCCGACGGCCTGGTTTACCAGGGCGGTGCGGTCGGCGAGGAACAGGACCCGCTTGACCCACCCGGCGCGCATTAGCTGATCGACCAGCGCGATGACGGTTCGGGTCTTGCCGGAGCCGGTGGCCATCACCAGCAGGGCGGCGCGCTGCTTGGCGGAGAAGGTCTCCCCCACTGCCCGGATGGCGCGTTGCTGGTAGTGGCGCTCGACGATGCTCTTGTCGATGGGCGCGTCAGCCAGCGGCAGGCGGCCGGTTCGGCGCTGCACCATCAGCTCGAGCTCGTCGGCGGTGAAGAAGCCCTCGACCCGGCGCGGTGGGTAGCCGGCGGCGTCGTCCCACAGCCAGGTCTGGTAGCCGTTGGTGTAGCAGATTACCGGCCGGCGGCCGGTCATCTGCTGCAGGCAGTCGGCGTACAACTTGGCCTGCTGTTGGCCTACCGCCGGCTCGACGGTGGTCTTCTTCGCCTCCACGACCGCGAGCGGCAGCCCGTCGCTGCCCCACAGCACGTAGTCGACGTAGCCCTTGCCCTCAGCGTTGGGCATGCCGGTGACCTCGAACTCGCGGTCCCGGACATCGGTGAGCTGCCAGCCCGCCTCGCGGAGAAGTTCGTCGATGATAAGGTCGCGGGTCTGGCCCTCGGAGTAGTCGTGGGTGTCGGTGAGCGTGTTCGCGGCCTGCGCGGCCTTGATCTGCTGGCGCAGTTCCTGGATCTCGGCGTCCTTCGCCGCTGCGAGCTCGTCCCGCTCCTTCAAGGTGCGAGCGTGAATCTCGTCCTGCTGGCGGAACTTCTCGGCGAGCTTCACGACGTCCGCCCGGCTCAGCGGAGCCTGGCTGCCCGCGAGCTTCGGGTCGAAGACTGCCCCGGTCGGCACTTCCGCCGGGGTGGTGGAGTAGCGGAAGGCCGTCCACACCACCACGTGATGCAACTCCCGCAGCACATCGGCCGCGGCCCGGGCCGGGATGGGCTGCACATCATGAACTGCACGGTTGCCGAGCTTGCGGATCAGGTTGAGCTTCTGCGCGATGCCGACGCCGACCCGCCGCTGGAAGGCCGGCTCGTTGATGCGGGCTGAAAGGTCGTCTTTGTACGGGACGGGCAGCCGGTCGACGTCATAAATGAGTCCGACAAGCTGCTCTGCTGCCCGACGCGAGTAAAAGCATGCCGAGCGCGAATCCGAGGCGAGATAGCTTTCGGCTAGAGCACAGTCGCCGTAGATCTGCGGCCACTCATGCTGAACAAAGGAGAAGTTGCTACTCACCGGTCGTTTCACTCCTTGCCGCCGCCGACAACCCCGCGTGCACACTAAAGGCGACCAGCGAACGCCCTCGCCTGTAGTGAGTCAAACAACTGCTCCAGTTTTTCAGCCTGAAGCTGTTGAGTGCGCTGCAGAGCACTTACGTTGCTCGCGTTCTTTTCATAGGACATTTGCGCATCCGGCGACGGCAACACGAGCTCGTACTCGAGAACCTTACTCTTTCCAATGTTCCGAACCCCTGCTGCGCCGCTTGCATTGTGACAGACGAACGCCTTGAACCGGCGTGAGCGCAGGACACCGAGCAAGTATCCGGCCGTAATGGCTCCATCCCGCCTTACCACAGCGCGCCACACCTTGTCGGGCAAGAACATCTCGTCGGGCACGTCGTCTACCTGGACGGTGGCACCCAACAGATCTAGCGAGCCGCTGGCGCGTCCGAAGAGGATGTCTCCCGGACGGATTCGATGTGATGCCGGCGGATTGTACGCCCGCGGCAGAGGCTTGGACTCTGTTGGATCGAAGCTCCCGCGAGATACAGCACTGACCTTGATGACACGATGCTGCGGATGCGCATCGGTTTCCGTCCCCACGACATTCTTCCCGACCTCGAAGTCGACGCCCGCCTCCTTCAACGAGACTGGCCGGCCCCCGGCGGCACGAAGCGAGCCGATGAAGAATGAGGCGAGAAGATCGTCGAGGCGGGCGATTGATTCACGTCGTTGCGCTCGCAGCGCATCGGCCTGAGTAAGTATTCTCGCGACACGTCGTTGCTCCTCAACAGACGGGAGCGGCACTGGTAGCGCAAGGAACACCTCGGCCGGAAGCGATCGCCGTCGCGCGGTACTGCCGCGCAGCTTGGATCGGTAGTACGACAGCGCCATAGGAGATCGAAGGAAGCGCTGCAGATAGCTGCGCTCCACCGCACTGTCATCGACCAGGGCCCAAACCCCGTATGCCGGGCTGACGACTGCGCACTCATACTTCAGCTGAAAATCGAGCACGCCTTCATCGATCGGAAACCCGACAACCAGCTGACCTCTCTCGATGACTTTGTAGCTTGAGGTATCTTCGCTCGCAATCCGCTTCTTGAACTTGGCCGTTTGATCGACAAGTCCTTCGTGCATCGTCATTGACAAGATGGGAAGTGTGGCTGAACCAGCTTTGCGCGCTCGCACTGGTGCTATCAGCTCGCCGAGCGCGACGGCGTTCACGGAAGCAGTCCCTTCAAGTCAGCGAGGCTCTGCAGGATCTCATCCTCAAGCTTCTCTAGGTCCGCGATCACCTCATGCGGTAGCCGGTGCTCAAGCTCGTCGTGGGCCACCGCCCTGTACCGGTTGAGTGAGAGGTCGTATCCCTGGGCGGCGATCTCGGCTCGAGGCACGGAGAAGCTCTTCTCGGTGCGGTCGCGCTCGAGTTCGTGAGCGTCCCGCTCGGGCCAGCGTGCGAGCACTTCGGAAAGGTCGTTGGCCACCGTCGGAGTGCGCTTGTCGTCAAGACTGAAGCCATCGGCCTGGACGTCGTAGAACCACACGTTCTCAGTGCCGCCGCTGTTAGTTTTCGTGAAGAACAGAATCGCCGTCGACACGCCGGCATACGGCCTGAAGACCCCGGAGGGTAGCTTGACCACGGCGTCGAGTTTCTGGTCCTCGACCAGGATCCGGCGCAGGGCCTTGTGCGCCGTCGATGACCCGAACAGCACTCCGTCGGGGACGATGACCGCCGCCCGCCCGCCAGGCTTGAGCAGGCGCAGGAACAGCGCGAGGAAAAGAAGCTCGGTCTTCTTCGTCTTGACGACCCGCTGCAGGTCCTTCGACGTTGACTCGTAGTCAAGACTGCCCGCGAACGGCGGGTTCGCAAGGATCAGGGAGTAGAGCCCTTCCGCACCTGACGCGCCCTCGGAGAGGGAGTCGCGGTAGCGGATGTCCGGCTGCTCAACCCCATGCAAGAGCATGTTCATGCTGCCGATGCGGAGCATGGTCGAGTCGAAGTCGTATCCGTGAAACATGCTGTGGTGGTAGTGCTGCCGCTGCTGCTCATCCGTCATCACCGAGGGGTGCTCACGGCGCACGAACTCGGAGGCGGCGACGAGGAAGCCAGCCGTGCCACAGGCCGGATCACAGATCTCGTCCGACGGCTGCGGGGCGGTCATGTCGACCATAAGCTGGATGATGTGCCGCGGCGTTCGGAACTGGCCGTTCTGACCGGCGCTGGCGATTTTGCTGAGCATGTACTCGTACAGGTCGCCGTTGGTGTCGCGGTCCTGCATGGGGACGTCGTCGAGCATGTCGACGACCCGAGAGAGCAGTGCTGGGGTCGGGATGGTGAACCGGGCGTCCTTCATGTGCTCGGAGTACGTCGACCCGTCGCCGCCGAGCCGGCGCAGGAACGGGAAGACGCCCTCCCCGATGACTTGGTGCATGACCCCGGGTTCGAAGTCCTTGAACCGCGCCCAACGGAGGTCCGCCTCGCCAGGCTGAAAGATCGCATCCTCGATCGGCTTGCCCGTGCGGTTGGCCTTCCGTTCCTTCAGCGTCTGGAGATCGTCGAGCCGACGGATGAACAGCAGGTACGTGATCTGCTCGATGACCTCGAGGGGATTGGAGATGCCTCCCGACCAGAAGGCGTCCCAGACTCTGTCGATCTTGCTCTTGAGCTCGCCAGTGATCACGCCGGTGCCCCCGTCTTCAGCCCTACCCGCTGCCCTGAGTCACAGAGCTGGTTCGCTGCCTGCCGCAGCACGTCCTCGACCGACAACGGTTTGAACCCGTTCTTTCTCGCGCGTGCCCGCACTCGGTACTCCCTCGGTTGTTCAAGCACAGGCACGGTAGCCCGACGGCCGCCGGACAGTGGACAACCGGACACGGTCGGTCACGCCAACGAGCGGTTCACCTCCTCTCGGCGTCGGCCTGACCCGACGTGTGTCCTGTCGCGATCGCCATCGGCTTCGGACACCGGCCCAGTCGAATGCCCCGAGGGACCCCGGCCGGCACGGCTGAGGGCGCGGATCGTCCGCCGCGACCCATTGGCTCGCGAGCGACCGGAGGTGCCGGCATGTCCGTGCTCCCCTTTCCGCCGTCGACAACGGCCACCGGCCGTGGCCGGCGGATCGCGTTGCGACTGCCTCAGATCAGGCGGTACTCGCCCGCGCCGGCACCGGCGCCGCCACCAGGGACTGGTGCGCCGGCTGGACCATTCCTCGCCCGTCGCGGCCCTGCTCAACCAGCACGCGCCGTCGACCGCTACGCATACATCGCCCGAGCCCTCGGCGCCACGCTTGGCGCGCTCGCCGCGACACCCGAGGACGACGCAGCCGGAGTAGCGAAGAGCCCGTTGGTCACGTAGTGGTCATGCGGGCCCTCTTGAGCCGCCCAACACGCGGCTGACCTGCACATACGAGCCGGGGGGATCCCGCCTTCCAAGCTGGCCATGCCGGTTCGATCCCGGTCACCCGCTCCACGCGTAGAGGTCCCTCGGCCGGCTGACCGCGTGCCCTCACGGCGTCAGCGATCCTCCACCGTCAGCCTGCCCGCACACGCACACCGGCGCGACGATCGCCGGCTTGCTTCCCGGGCTGTTCGTGGGGCCAGTAGGACGGATGAGACGGGAGGGGCGGTTGTCGAACCGTGCGCACCCCTGGGACGGGTCGGGGCGATGACACGAGTGAGACGACGACGTGCCTACCGGCCCGCCGCCTCGCACCCGACCACTCGTGCCATGGACGGCAGGCGCCATCGCTCCACCGAGGGGCGCTCGTGAGACGGAGAACCCGCGATGTCCTTCGCCGTACGTCCCGCTCTCGATGCCGCATGAGGCCAGGCCGGTCCGGGGGGGCGGACTACGCGAAGGTCTTCGACGTCGCCCCGACGCCGTTGCTCCTCCTCACCCCGCAGCTCACGGTCGTCCGCGCCAACCAGGCCATGATCGAGGCCACGGGCGCGCTCCTCGTCGGCAGCACCGGTCAGCCGTTGCTCCACGTCCTACGGTCCGCGCTCGGCACCGCGCAGGCGGGCAGCCTGCGGCGGCTGCGGGAGTCACTCGAACGCGCGCGTCACGAGCGCCGTCCGGACACCGTGCCGCTCTTGCGGTATCCCCTCCCGACCGGCGACGGCGGCCAACGGGAGCGGTACTGGAGTCACTGGACGGTGCCCGTGCTCGGAGACCGGGGCGAGGTCGTCCTGCTCCTGCACCGTGCCGTGGACATCACCGACCACGTCAGCGACCGGGACGCGGCCGGGCAGCCCGCACCCGGCACAGTCCCCCTTGCCGCGCGGGCGGAGCGGGCCGAGACGGATCTGCTCGTCCGCACCCACGAACTGGAACGGGCCAACGCGGAGCTCCGGGCCACCACCGACCGCGAACGGCGCACAGCGCAGCAACTCGCAGGCCTCGCCGCCACGGTCACCGCGCTGTCCGTGGCCGAGAGCCGGTCGGAACTGCTCCGCCAGATGTTCCGCCAGGCTCTCGAGGCGCTGGGCGCCGACGTGCTGGCCGTGGCCCTGCTGGAGCCGGGTGGGAGCCACCTGGCCGTCGTGGACTCCCGCGGCGGGCCGGACAGCGCCGGGCAGCGACTGCCCCTCCTCTCGCCGGTTCCGATGGCCGCGGCCGCGGCGGGTCGAGCCCTCTACGAGCGGGACGCAGGCGAGGACCGCCCCACTGCGCCACTCCCGGGACTGCGCGCCTGGGCGGCCCTGCCGCTGCGCATCGGCCGACGCCCGCTCGGTTCGCTCACCGTCGGCTGGGAGGAGCCCCGGTCCCTCGACGACGACGAGCGCCGTGTCCTCGACGCCTTCGCCGCGCAGTGCTCCCAGGCGGTCAACCGGGTGGCCCGCCGGGAAACGGAACGCCGGCAGGCGAGGGCCACGCGCAGCCTCGCCGAGAGCCTCCAGCGATCCCTGCTGACCGATCCGCCGGAGCGGGAGCATCTCGACATCGCCGTCCGCTACCGACCCGCGGCACAGGAGGTCCAGATCGGCGGCGACTGGTACGACGCGTTCGTCTCCCCGGGAGGTGGCACGACGCTCGTGGTGGGTGACGTCACCGGTCACGACTGGACGGCAGCGGCTGTGGCGGGACAGCTGCGGAACATGCTCCGTGGCATCGCCTCGGCACTCGACCACCGCGATCCCGACCAGGTGCTCAGTGCGCTGGACCGCGCGCTGAGCGAGACGGGGATCGCGACCTTGGCCACGGCACTCGTGGCCCGGGTGGAGGAGCCGCCGGCGGCTGTGCCGGGGGCCGCTCGCGTCCTGCGCTGGTCCAACGCCGGTCACCCGCCCCCGCTCCTGCTCGAGGCCGACGGGACCGCGAGCCTGCTGGAGCGGCCGGCGAACATGCTCCTCGGCGTGGCACCGGACACCCCGCGGCGCCACCACACCGTCGTCCTGAGGCCCGGCGCCACCGTCGTCCTCTACACGGACGGACTGGTCGAGCACCGCGACGCCACGCTCGACGACGGCTTCGCACGACTGCTCGCGGTCGCTCCGGACCTGGCCGCTCGGCCGGTGCGCGAGCTCTGCGACGAGATCCTCGACCGCATGGCACCGGACCTCACCGATGACATCGCGCTCCTCGCCCTGCGGGTCCGGGACGTCGGGCCGCCCGGCACGTGAGCCGGTCCCCTACTGGCTGGCCGTGGCCGTCACCGTGGGCGCCGCCACCGCCGGTGCCTCCTCGAACTGCTCGACGGCCGGTCCGGTGTGCGCCGGCATCATCGGACCGTCGCCCGCCGGGTCGAGGACGTCCTCCTCGAACCATGCGTGCCGGCCGTCGAGCACCTGCTGCGCGGTCCTGTACTGAGCGGCGTCGTCGTTGGCCCACAGCTCCGAGAACAGCCGGTCGGCCCGACGGCGGGCCTGACCGCAGAACAGGTCCGCCAGTTCGATGGCCTCCTGACGGCGGTCGGGCCGCTCGCGCCCGATGGTGTCCGCGTAGACGCACGCACAGGCGATCGCATAGAGCTCGGCGCCGATGTCGACGAGGCGGCCGAGCAGGTGGCCCTTCTGCTCGAGGCGTGCCTGGTAGCGGCCCATCGCGTAGAAGGTCGAGCGGGCCAGCTTGCGCGAGTGGCGTTCGGCGTAGCGCAGGTGCTTGGCGAGGTTGCCGAACCGGGAGAAGGAGCCGGGCCGCTGGCCGGCGCCCACGGTCAGCGTCGGGAACCACTTCACGTAGAACCCGCCGGCCTTGACGGCGGCCCGTGCCTTGTCGGCCGGACCTGCGTCCCCCAGCACCAGGTCGCCGGCCACCTTGAGGTGCTCGTCGACGGCCTCCCGGGCGATCAGCAGATGCATGATCTCCGTGGACCCCTCGAAGATGCGGTTGATGCGCATGTCGCGCAGCATCTGCTCGGCCGGCACCGGCTTCTCTCCCCGTCGGGCGAGCGATTCCGCGGTCTCGTAGGCGCGGCCGCCACGGATCTGGACCATCTCGTCCACCGCGGTCCAGCCCAGCTCCGAGGCGTAGAGCTTGGCGAGGGCGGCCTCGATGCGGATGTCGTTGCGCTTGTCGTCGGCCAGGCGGCTGGACACGTCGAGCACCGCCTCGAGGCCGAACGCCGTGCCCGCCAACCACGCGAGCTTCTGCGCGATCGGATCGTGCTCGCCGATGGGCCGGCCCCACTGCTTCCGTTCGGCCGACCACTCGCGTGCGATCTTCAGCGAGTACTTCACCGCCGACGAGCAGAACGCCGGCAGCGACAGGCGGCCGGTGTTGAGTGTGGTGAGCGCTATCCGCAGGCCCTTGCCTTCTCCGCCGATGATGTCCTCCCTGGGGACGAAGACGTCGTGGAAGCGCGTCACGGAGTTCTCGATGCCCTTCAGCCCCATGAACTCGTTGCGGTGCTCGACCGTGATGCCAGCGCGGTCGTACGGGCAGAGGAACGCGGTGATGCCGCCCCTGTGGCCCTCGGACTTCGGGACGACGGCCATGATCACGACCACGTCGGCGATGGCGCCGTTGGTGGCCCACAGCTTCGTGCCGGTGATCCGGTAGCCGCTGCCGTCGTCGGTCGGGACCGCAGTGGTGCTCATGCGCGCCGGGTCCGATCCGACGTCCGGTTCGGTCAGCAGGAATGCCGAGATGTGGTCACGGGCGAGCCGAGGCAGCCACTCCCGTTTCTGCTCCTCGGAGCCGAACAGCCGCAGCGGCTCGGGAAGGCCGATCGACTGGTGCGCGGACAGCAGCGTCGAGAGCGACGAGTGCACGGTGCCGGCAAGGGCCAGGGCCCTGTTGTAGTAGACCTGGCTCAGGCCGAGCCCCCCGTACTCCTCCGGGATCTTCATGCCGAGCGCGCCCAGCTCCTTGAGGCCCTGGAGAACGCTCTCCGGGATCTTCGCCACGCGCTCGATCTGCCGCGGGTCGACGTGGTCGGTGAGGAACGCGCGGAGACGTTCGAGGAACAGCTCGCCCTTCTGCACCGCGGCCGGGTCGAGCTCCGGTTGCGGGTGGATCAGCTCGAGGCGGAAGTTGCCGAGGAAGAGCTCCTTGCCGAACGACGGCTTGGCCCATTCGGTCTCGCGGCCGGCCTCGGCGACCTGCTTCGACTGCTCGTACGACGGATGCGACGACATACGACACCATCACCCGCAGGCCTCCGTGACACAACGGGTCTCGACGCCGTCGGGCGTGGCCAGATGGGTCACAACCGTCGTCGAACCGCCTGCGGTCAGGTTGCGACCCGTCGCCCGGCGCCCACCGGAGGAGCTGCTTGACCACAGCTGGTCGGCTGACCAGGATTCAGGTCATGACGACACAGTCGCTCGCGGCAGTGAAGGCGCACTTCAGCCAGGTCATCGACGAGGTCTCCAGTACCCACCAGCGCGTCACGGTCACGAAGAACGGCAGCCCGGTCGCCGTCATCCTCGCCGTCGAGGACTACGAGTCCCTGATGGAGACCCTCGAGATCCTGTCCGATCCCCGGGCCCGGTCGGACATCCGCGAGGCGGAGGTCGAGATGGCCGGCGGCGAGGCCTATGACGAGGCCCAGGTGCGGGCGGCGCTCGCCGCTCGTCGTAGGTGACCGGTCCACGGAACTACACCGTCGTCCTGTCGGCGGCCGCCACACGGGCCATCGAGCGCGACCTCCCCGAGCCGGTGGCCGTTGCGGTCGTCGACTTCCTGTACGGCCCGCTGGCCTCCGACCCGTACCGCGTCGGCAAGCCGCTGCGCTGCCAGCTCGAGGGCTACTGGTCCGCGCGACGAGGCCAGTACCGCGTCATCTACTCCATCCACGACGACGAGGTGCTCGTCCGAGTCGTGCGCAGCTCGCACCGCGCCGACGCCTACGCGTGACGAAGCCGGTCACGCCGATGGCGGTCCTCTGGGTCCGACGGCAGCCCCCAGAGGTCGAGGAGACGCTGCGGCCGCGGCAAGGGGAGCGCTACAGGCAACTGCTCGAGCTCGGACAGCGGCTCAGGCGTGAGTGCGCGGTGCCAGCGGACATCGGCCTCGGCGCCTTCGCGGACATGTTCTCGGGCCTCATGCCCATCGGCACCCACCGGAACCTCGTCATCGATCGAGGCTGGCCGCTCGACCGGAACAGCCCGCCGGGTGCCGAGTACGCCTGTCGATCGGCGCTGACAAGTAGGGCGGCCCACAGAACACCCGCGATCGTTCGACGGCCCTGGTCCCCGACGACGACGGCAGGACGCTGATCGACCGGTCGACGAGACGCTGGCGGGGTGGTGCCGCCCGAACGGTCTCCGCCGGATGGAGAGGGAGACGTCCGGTCCCCCTGGGCCTGCGGCGCGGCCCAGCCGCCGGCGTCCTCACTGGCTCCGGGCGCCCGCGGGCGCGGCGGTCATGGCGAGGCGGCCGCGCCGCCTGGGCTCGTCCCCCGGGTCATGGGGGGAGGCCCCAGGAAGGTGTGGGCTGGCGCGGCCGTCTCATCCCCGTCATCGCCCGAGGACCGCGCGGGGGTGCGCGTCGGACCGGGATGGCGCGGATGTGTGCGGCCTCGTCGGCGGTCGCCGCGCCGGCGTGTGGCCGCGTCGACTCGGGCGGCCACCCCAGGGCTGGGGCCGGTGGGGCCCGTGGTGCCCGCGGGGGAGGGCAGCGACTTGCTCGGCGGCCGACGCACCCCTCCGTCCCCATCGGGCGATGACGTGGATGTGACCACTACGACGAAGGCCAGTGCCCCGGATCGGCACAGTCGAGCGGCTGCACGGAGGCGACCGTGAACCTGCGGAAGGTCATCACATGGCTGGCGGCCGCCTTGGTCGTGCTCTACGTGGTCCAGTCCCCGGACGACGCTGCGCACGTGGTCCGGAACGCCGGCGACGGCCTCGCCGTCCTGGCGTCGTCACTGGCCTCGTTCGTCGGCTCGCTGAGCTAGCCGCGCTGGGTCCTGCCGGCGGTCCTGCGCGGTCGCTGCGGTGCACGGACCCGTTCCGGGCGACGACCGGGCTGCCGGGCGCAGGGCCCGGAGCCCCGCCCATGACGACCCTCACTGGAAGGACCTCTGATGTCCTGCTCGCACTGCGGCACAGCCCACCAGTCCGGCCGATCCTGCATCCGCTGCGGCACGAAGCTGCTCCCGGCCATCCCGGTCCGGGGACGTCGCCCACCCGCCGCTCGGCCGCCACGGGCGGACGAGTCCGCAGTCCAGAGCTCCGGAGGAACACGATGACCGCGGAGCGGCCGGGCGGTCCTCCCGTCCCGCAGGCCGAGCCCGTCGAGCAGACGGCCAGTGACGGCACGGCGGCGGCGCGGCCTGCCGCTATCCAGCGCTTGTACGACACCGCTCTGGAGCGGGCGGCCGTCGATGGTTCGCCTGCCTCCCAGCGCTACCTGTCCGTCCTGCTCGCAGCGTGCTGATGCATCCGGTGGACGAGACACGCGTGAACGACATCGAGGAGCCTGCAATGACCGCCATGAAGGAGGCCGTCCGGGAGACCCGGGACGGCGAGACGGAGACCGAGAGCCGGGACGGGGCGTCCGTCGACATCGAGGCGACGCCGCTCGACGCGATCGGCCACATGTACGAACGAGCCAAGGCCTGCATCGCCGAGACCGGCGACTGGCCGTCGCCGGTGGTCGCCGACCCGTGCCCGCCGACGAAACCGATGGACGTGCGCGCCGTCAGGCCGCCGGCGCCCTCGACGATGTCGGGTCCGGCACCGGCCGAGCGAGGCGCTGACGCGCCGGGGCGTTCTCCGGGGACGGGGCGCCAGCCGGTCCCTCGTCGTCCATGGCGACGCTGGTTCTCCCCCCGGGCCGGAACGCCCGTCGTCGCCCGGTGACCGCGGCCGGCCGCCGGAACTCGAGTCGAGCGACCGGCGGTGACGCCACTGCGCGCCCCCGGCGACACGGCACCTGTGACGGATGTGGCGTACCGGCACCGGAGTGACGAGCCCGCGCCCCTCCGTCGGCGCGCGGCGATGACACCACTGAGATGGCCGCGTCAGGGGCCGTTCCCAAGCCTCCCCCCGTGGGCCCGGGACGGCACTCCTGGGCGCGGTCGATCCCCCCGCCGGGTCGACGGCCCACCGCCTCCGGCCGTGACAGGAGCGCGAGGAGGCGATGGGTGTGACCGGTGACGACAGCCGAGCAGGGACATCGAGCCCGGCCCCGTCCTGCTCCCACTCCGTGGCCGCCCACGACGTGAGGATCGACTCCCCCGGTGGGAGCGGAGCGAGGAGAGCAATGGCAACGGGTCTGCTGTTCGACGACGTCCTGGCGGCCGCGCAGACAGGGGCTGCGTGGGCGTTCGAGGTGCTCCACCGCGACCTGTCGCCGGCCGTCACCGGCTACCTGCGTCTGCACGGCGCTCTCGAGCCCGACGACCTGGCCAGCGAGACGTTCGTCGGCGTCTTCACCGGGCTGGCTCGCTTCCGAGGAGATGAGGCGGCCCTGCGCTCATGGGTGTTCACCATCGCCCACCGGCGGCTGATGGACGACTGGCGCCGGCGCGGCCGCCGCCCCCGGCTCGTCGACGATCCGGAGGCGCTGAACACCATGACGCAGGGCGTCGGCGGGGACGTGGAGGAGGATGCGCTCGTGCGCGTGGGCACCACGCACGTCCACCAGATGTGCGCGCAGTTGCCCCAGGACCAGCGCACCGTGCTGTTGCTCCGCATCCTGGCCGACCTGACCGTCGACCAGATCGCCGAGGTGATGGGCCGGTCGGCGGGGGCCGTGAAGGCACTCCAGCGGCGGGGCCTGCGCACGCTGCGGGAGCTGGTCGAGGGGACCTCTCCCGCGACGCTCGTGACCGGAGCCGCCACCGTGTATCCCCGTCCGGCCGTCGCGCGATGAGGGGCGTAATGACCACGACAGCTGACAGCGCCGTCGAGAAGGCCTTCGAGGCCGCTCTCGCCGGCCGGCCCGTGCCTCCTGGGGCGGACGGACTCGCCGCCTTCACGGAGGCGGTGCGGGCCACGGCCGCGCAGCCGGGCCGCCCGAACAGGGCGCTCGCCGAGTTGCTGGCCGACGGTCTGGCAGGCGACCGGCCCGCCCCGTCCCCGCAGACGGCCTGGACACGGCCACGGCCCGCGTGGTTCGCCCGCGCCGTCCACAGGGTGGCCGCCGCCGGCGCCATGGCCAGGGTCGCCGCCTGTGCCGGCATCGTCGTCGCCGGCGTCACCGCCGCTGGGACGGTCGGCGCTCTCCCGGCGGGAGCCCAGCACACCTTCGCGCAGGTGGTCGAGGCAGCGACCACGCTCCGCGTCCCCGACCCCGAGCGGACCCCCACGGGAGACGCGACGAGCGGGCCCACCACGTCGACGACCAGGACGACGACCGAGCCCGCGAGGACCCCCACGACCGAGAGCAGGGACGAGGCGACGCCACCCCCGGCCGCTCCCCTCCCCCCGGACACCGCTCCGGTCCCCCCGCACACCGGTCCGGTCCCCCCGTACACCGCTCCGGCCCCCCCGGGATACGACTGCGATCCGAGCGAACCCTTCGGTGCCTGCGTCAGCCAGCACATGGGGGCTCCGGAGGGCCCGCTCCCGCCCGGCCAGGTGGACGCGTGGGCGCGGTACCACCAGGCCCAGCGCGACGCCCAGCAGCAGATGGACCAGGCCGGGACGCAGGACACCACCGGTGCCGGGGACCACGGCTCCGCGACCCCTCCGCCCGATGGCTCGCGCGGCCGGCCGACGGGGAACGGTCACACGGGCCCTCCCCCGGGCGCCGGCAGCGGCCAGGGGCACCGCTGACCTCATCGCCGCGGTGACCGCGGGTCGCCGAGGACGTGCACCCCTGGAGCGGTGCGCGGCGATGACACGAGCGGGATGGCCGCGTCGGTGACTCTCCCGGGCCTTCCGAGCTGGCCATGCCGGTTCGCACCCGGTCACCGGCTCCTCGCGAGATCGCAAGTGCGATGGGCTCAGACCCCGGGTTGGCCACCGCTGCAGAACAGGGCGAAGAAGGCCGCATTGTCGTCAGCGATGGGGGCTGCGCCGCGAACCGTCTGGCCGAAGGGCCGCTCCGCCCGCGCCGCGCCCGAGATGGCCTCCGCGTTCTCACGGCATCCCTGGACGCCACTCTGTCCGGGCGTCGTCGTGGGAGGCGCCGCGTTCGCCGCAACCGGGGCGAGCAGCGCCAGCCCCACGGTCACCACTGCGCCTGTCGACCATCTCCGAACGCTCATGTGTCCCCCAGCGATGCGGTACGGCATGTGGCCGGAACCGTAGACCTCGACGGCGTCCGCGAGGAAGGGACCGATGGTCCGCTCCGGGCTCCGCTCCAGCTCGGCAAGTCGATGCGACATCCCCGGGTCGAGGACAGACGTCGCCATCTCCATCGTCAGGCGCTCCTGCACTGCGCGGGGCGCTGGCGAACGGAGAGCAGGCGAACCGGCCGTCCTCCCATTTTTGCGGGGCCCTCATCGAGACCGGTCCGTTCGACCCTGGTAGCCGCCTGCGGACCGGCAGGAGCATCGCCCCCGCCGTGACGGCTCGAGTGCACCGCAGCACGACGGTGGACAGGCGGTCGCGCCCACAGGGGACGAACCGATCGAGGAGGATCTCATGCGCCGTATCGCTCTGGCGTCCGCCGTTGTCCTGGCGGGGGGCTTGCTCATGTCGAGCAGCGCGCAGGCCGAGGACCAGGCAACGAATCTCCACCACCGCTGGATCGCGGTGGAGGACCACTTCGCCATCGTCCTGCCCAACGGTGAGACGTTCACCGACGACGAGGAGCCGCCCGCGGCGGAGGAGGAGGAGGAATTCGCCCCGGTGGGCTCCCGGCTGTTCATCAGCGAGGCGCTCTACGCGACGGCGGACGGCGCCACCCGGGGTGAGCCGAAGGGTCGCGATCACATCGAGTGCACCGCGCAGGTCCTGACCAACGTGTTCGTCTGCCAGATCGTGTGGGTGTTCGACAACGGCTCGCAGCTGCACGGTGCCGTCTCGATCGACTTCAACGCGCAGAGCGAGACGGAGCAGCTGCAGTTCGACATCGCGGTGACCGGCGGCACCGACGACTTCTACGGGGCCACCGGTGAGGTGTCGCTGCTCGACATCAGCACCACCCCGGAGGAGACGGTGACGCTGTACGAGGCCGACGTCGTCCTGCCGTAGGCACCGGCGGCCGGAGCGGCACCGCCCCGGACCACGCGGTACGGGGCGGTGCCGACGCGCGGACGACCGATGGCCAGCAGGCGAGCACTGTTCACCCGATGAGGCGACACCAGTTACTGAACTCGCTCACTCCGGGTAGCGGGCGCCGCGACAGCGCCCCCCAGCACCCGGAGGACAGCCATGAGCCAGGACACCTCGATCACCGCCCACGACCAGGGCCCGGCGGGCTACGCGCAGGAGAGCAACGGGCTGGCCATCGCCGGCCTGGTGTGCGGCCTCGTCGGTCTGCTGTTCTTCTCGGTCATCCTCGGCCCGCTGGCGATCATCTTCGGCGGGATCGGCATCTCGAAGGCCAACCGCGGCGCCCGGCACAAGGGGATGGCCATCGCCGCCGTCGTCCTCGGCATCATCGACCTGCTGCTCTTCATCGTGCTGGTCGTCGCGGCCGCCAACAGCGGCGGCTCGTTCTCGTTCAACGTCGGCTGACCGGCACACGCGCCGACGGGGGCCCGGGATGACGACGGTCCGGCCACGGAGCGGTGAGCACCGCTCCGTCGAGCTCTCCGCCGCCCAGGCCTCCCGCCTGCTCGTCGAGCGCACCGTGCTCGACGAGCAGGCTCAGGCCGCCCGCGAACGGGGTCCGGAGTCCTGGGGCCTCCGGACCTGGCTCGGCCCGCTGCTCGCCCTCGCCGCCATCGTCGCGCTCGGCGCCCTCGCGTCCGCCTACGACGGCCCCGGAGCCATCGCGCTCACCGTCGCCGTGCTCATCGGCGGCGAACTGCTGCTGCTGGCCGCCCTGCTCGCGTTCGGCCGTCCCGTCGCCGCCCGCGCCGGCGGCTGGCGCGCGGCCTTCGGACTGGACTGGTTCCGCGGGCGCGACTGGCTGCCCTGGCTCCTCGGCTTCGCCGTCGTCTTCGCCTGCCGCACGGCGGTCGTGTTCGTGGTCGCGGTGTCCAGTGAGGGCCGGGCGCTGGAGGAGGCGAACAACCTCCCGGTCGCCTCCCCCACGGTGCTCTCGGTCGTGGTGCTGACCCTGGCCGCCGTGGTGCTCGCCCCCGTCACCGAGGAGCTGATGTTCCGCGGGCTGCTGCTGCGCAGCTTCATGCGCCGCATGCGCTTCTGGCCCGCGGCCCTGCTGTCGTCCCTGCTGTTCGCGCTCTTCCACGTCCACCAGGTCGACACGCTGCTCGGCGCGGTGACGCTCGCCCTGTCGGTCGGCGCGCTCGGGTTGGGCAACTGCTTCGTCGTCCGCATCACCGGGCGCCTCGCGCCGGCGATCATGGTCCACGCGACCTTCAACGCCCTCGCCCTGACGGTCGCGTTCGCGACCGCCGGGTAGCGCTCGCCTGCCGGCCCGGGAGGTCAGGCACCGGTGAGGACGACGAGCTGCGACGTCGCCCGGGTCATCGCGACGTAGCGGTCGACCGCGCCCTCGATCCCCGTCCCGAACCGCTCCGGGTCGACCAAGACGACGAGGTCGAACTCGAGCCCCTTCGCCAGCACCGGCGTCAGGGACCGCACCCGGCCGGAGCCGGGGAACGTCGGGTCGCCGATCACGCACGCGACCCCCTCCGCGTGCGACGCCAGCCAGCGCTCCACGATCGACACCAGGTCGCCCCGCGACCCGTACCGGATCGGCAGCCCGCTGCTGCGGATCGACGTCGGCACGTTCGCGTCCGGCAGCACCGCCCGGATCACCGGCTCGGCCTCCGCCATGACCTCCGACGGCGTCCGGTAGTTCACGGTCAACGACGCCAACCGCACCTCCGCGATCCCGACCCGCTCCAGCCGCTCCTCCCACGACTCAGCGAACCCGTGCCGGGCCTGGGCGCGGTCCCCGACGATCGTGAAGCTGCGCGACGGGCAGCGGAGCAGCAGCATCTGCCACTCCGCGTCGGTCAGCTCCTGCGCCTCGTCCACCACGACGTGCGCGAAGGGACCGGCGAGCAGGTCCGGGTCCGCGGTCGGCAGCGCGGCCTCGTCCACCAGCGCTCCGCGCAGGTCCTGCCCGCGGAGCATCGACATGACCCCCATGTCCGAGTCGTCGGTCGCGATCAGGTCGGCCACGACGTCGGCCATCCGGCTCCGGTCGGCGGCCACCGCGGCCTCCTGCCGCCGCCGGCGCCGCGACACCTCCGGGTCGCCGAGCCGCTGCCGCGCGGCGTCGAGCAGCGGCAGGTCCGACAGCGTCCACGCGCCCGGCTCGGCGCGCTGCAGCACCGCGACCTCCTCGTCGCCGAGCCACGGCGCGCACCGGCGCAGGTAGGCGGGCACCGACCACAGGTCCGCGACGAGGTCGGTCGGCTCGAGCAGCGGCCACGCCCGGCCGAGGGCCCGCACCAGCTCCCGGTTCCCGGCCAGCGACCGCCGGTACTCCGCGTCCGGGTCCTGCGACGCGAACCCGTAGGCGTCGAACTCGTCCCCGTCGTCCAGGTCGTCGTCCGGGTCGTCGAGCTCGGCCCGGAGCTTGTCCACGAGGATGCGCACCAGCGCCTCCCACACCTGGTCGCGGGCCTCGTTGTGCTGCGTGCCGGGGTCCCGGGCGTCGAATGCCTCCGCCCAGTCGTCCGCACCCAGCGGGACGGTCGCCCACGGCGTGACGACCTCCATGCGCTCGGTCGGTGGCGACTCGTAGAGCCGCACCGCCGGCTCGATCGCGTCGACCATGCGCGCGTCCGCCTTGAGGCGGGCGACGGCGGGATCCGGCTCCGGCAACGCACGGGGACCCTCCGGCACGAGGTCCCGCAGCGTGCACGTCAGCACGCCCTCCTCCCCCAGGCTCGGCAGGACGTCGGCCACGTACGCCAGGTACGGCTGGTGCGGCCCCACGAACAGCACCCGCCCGCGGCGCTCCCCCAGGTGCGGGTCCGAGTACAGGAGGTACGCGGTGCGGTGCAGGGCGACGACGGTCTTGCCCGTCCCGGGACCGCCGTCGACGACGAGGGCCCCGCGGGAGCCGGCCCGGATGATCGCGTCCTGGTCGGACTGGATGGTGCCGAGGACGTCGCGCATCCGCGCCGACCGGTTGCTGCCCAGGCTGGCGATGAACGCCGACTGGTCGTCGAGCGCGGCGTGCCCCTCGAGCCCCTCGGGGGTGAACACCTCGTCCCAGTAGTCGGTGATCCGGCCGCGGGTCCAGCGGTAGCGGCGGCGGCTGGCCAGGCCCATCGGGTCGGCGTGCGTGGCGCCGAAGAACGGCTCGGCCGCGGGCGAGCGCCAGTCCACCAGCAGCCGGCGGCCGGAGCCGTCGGTCAGCCCGAGCCGGCCGACGTACACGGTCTCGCCGTCGTCGCCGACCATCCGGCCCAGGCACAGGTCCAGCCCGAAGCGGCGCAGGGTGCGCAGTCGCGACGTCAGCCGGTGCACCTCGAGGTCCCGGTCCAGCGCCTCCTGGCCGGTGCCGCCGGGCGCCCTGCGCTCGGCGTCGAGCCGCTCGGACAGGTCGGCGATGGTGACCCGGAGGTCCTCGGCGATGGCCGCGAAGTGCTCCTCGTCGGCGCCGACGAGCGCCGGATCGGCCTTGGCCGAGAGGGAGTCGGAGAGGGCGAACACGCTGGTCAGGGGCTGCACGACGAGCGAGTCTGAGCCCCACCCGGGGTCTTGCCGCAAGCCCCCGGCTGCGCTATACGTTGAAGTGGGAGGAGAGGCCCCCGTCGGGTAGAGCCCCTCCCATGGCAGTGCGCACCGCGGCAGTGGCCGCGGCCGATCAGTGGATCGACCCGGACGACGGCATCCGCTACCCCGCCGGCGAGGTGCACGCCTGGGAGCGGGGACGCAACGAGACCGTCTGCGGCCTGTCGCTGAGCAGGTCGCGGCTCAACCGCTTCCCGCACGTCAGCTGGGCCGACGTCCAACCGGAGTCCGGCCGGCACGCCGAGGGTGTGCAGGACGTCTGCCGCCGCTGCCGGGCCGGGATGGGCGCCCGCCGCGACGAGCGCGGCTGGACCCGTACCAACCCCCGGCCCTGATCATCGGCAGCACAGCGGGGCGATCCGGCGCGCACGCCTCAGCGTGCCTGCGCCCACCACCCGGACAGCATCTCGTCGCGCACTGCGGGGTGGACGTCGGCCATGGCGCGGTCGAGGGACCGGCGCTGCGTGGCGTCCCGAAGACGCCCTCTCAACGATGTGATGCGGCTCATGAATGGTCTGCCTCTCGTCTTCCTGGTGATGACTTCTCACCAATCCAACGACATGGGCACGCGGATTCTTGACGAGAAAGCCGATTGCGACGGCATTTGTCGCGATGTTCACAGCGCGGAAAAGAAATGGGAGACGCTGGTCACAAGAATGGCTCAACCGGCGGTGAGGACGCGCTCCAGGCGCTCCAGCGTCGCCGCGATCGTCGACTCCGGGATGAGCGGCATCCGGCCGGCCGAGCGCGCCTTGCGCTCGTCGCTCAGCCCGCTCCAGTCGAAGTACGACGTCACGTCCGACAGGTCGTCCGCCACCGGCTCGATCAGGTAGCCCCAGACGTAGCCGATCGGCGGCCGCCCGGGCGCGGTCACGTTCCACTCGAACTGCCGGTCCGGCACGAAAGCCGTCACCGTGTTCAGCGTCCGGTAGGCGGTGAGGCCCGGGATGTCGTTCAGCGGGGTCCGGTCCATGTCCATCTCGAACGTGTCGCCGACCGCCGCCGGCCGCGCCTCACCAGCCGCCGCCACGAGCATCCCCGAGCCGTCGATCCGCACCTGCCCGGCGGGGTCCGACACCACCGCGAACACCGCGGCGGCCGACGCCGGGACCCGCCGGGTCACCGACACCCGCTCAGCCACGACCGGCCTCCGCGCTCGCGCGGAACAGCTCCCGGGCCTCGGCCGCGCCGTCCAGCGGCCGGTTCACCCGCGAGGCCACCCGCCACCCCTCCGGCCCGCGCCGGAAGTGCCACTCGTTGGCCGACAGCCGGAAGACGACGAAGTGCCCCTCCGCCTCACGCCACTGCACGTTCATCGCGTGGTTCCAGCCGCGCGCCTCGTCGCCGCCGAGCTCCACGTGCAGCGGCGTCAGCACGTGCCCCGCGCCGGCGCGGATCAGGTCCTGGTGTCCGCCGGCGACCATGCCCGCGATCTCCTCCCGCCCGGTCCACACGGCGTACGGCGGCGCCGCG
Source organism: Trujillonella endophytica (assembly GCF_019799905.1). Taxonomy (GTDB): domain Bacteria; phylum Actinomycetota; class Actinomycetes; order Mycobacteriales; family Geodermatophilaceae; genus Trujillonella; species Trujillonella endophyticus_A. The sequence continues at coordinate 304,873 of NZ_JABGCI010000003.1, forward strand.
TAGACGCCGTCCTCGGCCCACAGCGCCGCCGCGGCCGACGGGTCCCCGACGTCCACCGCCGGCCCGTACCGGGTGGCCAACCGGGCGATGGCCTCCCGGTCCTCGAGCTCGCGCACCCGCGCGGCCAGCGCCGCCACCTCGACCCGGAGCTGGTCGAGGTCACTCACCGGGCCACCACGAACTCGTGCCGGGCACCGAGGAAGTCCTCGGGCTCGATCGCGAAGCCACCGGACACGCAGCCCTCCTCCGTGACGCGCAGACCCTGCTCCCTGAAGAACGCCCGCGCCCGGCCGGCGTCCTCGACCGCCCACACCACCGCGTAGACCCCGGACGTCGGCGGCCGGACGAATGCGCCGAGCACGCCGTCCGCCGGGTCGTCGGGCTGGATCAGCGCCACCCGGCCGTCGCCGACCCGCAGCAGCACCCGCCGCGCGGGCTGCGGGGCCGAGATCCGGCCGTCGTCCAGCACCTCGCCGTCCACGTAGGTCGTGAACAGGTGCCGGCCGGCCTCGGCGTCGGTGACGACGCAGGCGATGTGGTCCAGCCGCAGCAGGGTCGAGGGCATGCCCTCCGCCCAGTCCGGCCGCCAGTTGCGGCGGTCGTACGGGTCGTTGGGCATGTCGACGTCGCAGCACTCGAGCAGGACGCCGCCGGTGGACTCCGGCCGGACGTAGAAGAACATCCCGTAGTCCGAGGCCAGCGTGTAGCCGTCGGCCCTCAGCCGCGCCGCGACCGCCGGGCAGTCCTCGATCCGGAGCTCGAACGAGTGCCAGCCCGGCCCGTACTTGGCGAGGTAGCGCGCGTAGGGCTTGGACAGGTCGTCGACGTGCCGGGGCGCCATCGGCTCGATGATGTGGTCGGCGACGTAGAGCAGCGCCATGTCGCGGTCCTCGGCCTCGAAGTAGCCCTCGGCGAAGACCAGGCCGCCGAGCACGTCCTGGTAGCGCATCCGGCAGGCGTCGAGGTCGTCGACAGCGTGGATCGTGTGGACGATCCGCTTGACCCGGGCCCGGGTGGCGAGCACCTCGGGAGCGGTCACGAGGCCTTACCGGGCAGCGCCGCGGTGGCCTCCCGCGCGATCCCGAGGTCGCTGATCGACGCCTGGATGCCCGAGGAGAGCCCGCCGATGACGTCGGTGCGGATGCGCGACAGGAACTGCGTCGAGATGCGCCAGCCGTCGTCCTCGCGCCGGTAGGTCTCGTGGTAGTAGCCGTAGCCCTGGATCGGCGTCTCGCCGAAGGCGACGTAGTCGAACATCGGCCACAGCCCGGTCGCGGTGGTCGGCGACAGGATCTCCAGCACCGGGGCGTGGAACTGGTGCACCGTCGCGACGGCGTCGACCGACCCGCGGACCATCTGCACGAACGCGTCCCGGCCCTCGACGGCGAGGTCGTTCTCGGTGGCCCAGGAGAAGTCCTCGGTGAACAGCTGCGCCCAGGCGTCCCACTGCTTGGTGTCGAGCAGGTAGGAGTACCGGGCCTTGAGCTGCCGGATCTCCTCGAGGGTGGACAACTGCTCCGCGCTGTAGGTGCTCACGACTCCCGATCCTGTCCGCCCGCCGGGCCGTGTGGCAAGGGTCACGGTAGGGACGTCGGCAGCCGGCCCGGCGTCAGAGCGGGGGCAGTGCGACGTCCTCCGCCCACAGCAGCCAGGCGCCGTCGACCTGCCGGCGCTGCCAGCCGTCGGGGTGCGGCCCGTGCTCACCGAAGCGGTCGATCCGCGCCTCCACCCAGGTCGCGAACCAGGCCCGCCGCTCAAGGCCCGCGTCCGGGCGGACGACGGCCCGCACGTACGCGCCGCCGGCGGGATCGGGGTTCAGGAGCAGCAGGCCGACGACGTCGGGGTGGTCGGCGAGGTGGGCGTCGAGGTCGCCGGGGTGGTCGGCGGCGCCCAGCTCACGGATGGCGACCCCGCGGCCCAGCAGCCGCACCTCGGCGTCGGAGATCACGCGGCTCCTCCTCGTCCTGCGGACGGCGTCCGCCCTCCCATACTGACGCCCCCGATCCCAGGAGGTCTGCGTGGCCGAGCCGTATCGCGTCGGTGTCCTCGACGACATGGCCACCGGACCCAGTGGCCCGGCCGGCGACCCCGCCGATCTGCTGCGGATCCCGGTGGAGGAACTGCAGGAGGCGGGACGGCTGGACCGGGACGTCGAGTTCGTCCCGGCCCACGGCCTGGGCCTGCCCGAGGGGACGGCGGCGGCGGTCGAGCGGGCCTACGCCCGGCTGGCCGACGACGACGTGCTGCTCGTCGTCGGCCCGGCCATCGGCGACAACGCCCTGGTGGTGACGCCGCTGGCCGAGCGGCACCGGCTGCCGACGATCAACTGGGCCGGCACCGAGCGCGGCCGCGGCGAGTGGATGTTCCACCTGCAGGTCGGCTCGCACGAGGACGAGTCGCTGGTCATCGCCCGCCACCTCGCGCAGGCCGGCGCCCGCCGGGTCGGCGTCGTGTTCGACCGCTCCCCCATCGGCCGGCGCCACCTGCAGTTCCTCCAGGACGAGGCCGACGTGCTCGGCCTGCGGATCTCCGGCACGGCGGGGATCGCCGTCATCGCCGAGGAGGCCGCCGACGAGGTCGGTGCGGTGCTCGGCGGCGCGGACGCCGTCGTCTACCTGGGTCTCGGCCTGGCCGCACCGGCGGTCGCCCGGGCGGTGACCGCCGCGGGCTTCACCGGACCCAAGGTGATGAACACCTGCGGCCTGCGCGGCTACGCGCCCGAGTTCGGGCGGGTGATCGACGGCTGGGTGTACGTGGACATGCACTCCGACCGGAACGCGACGCTCGCCGCGCTGCGGGAGCGGCTCGGCGCGCGGGACCGCCCCGGGTACAGCGTCGCCTACCTGTACGACATGGGCCGGCTCGTCGCCGAGGGGCTGGCCCGGGCACCCGAGCGGACCCGGGACGGCGTCCGCGCGGGGCTGGAGGCGGTCAAGTGGCTGCCCGCCGCGCAGGGGCACGAGGGCACGCTGCTCGGCTTCGGCCACCGCGACCGCGGCGCGCTGCACGGCCGCTACCTGGTGCTGCGGCAGTGGCGGGACGGCGCGACGGTCGAGCTGTAGCGGCTCGCGCGATATCGCCCGCGCGAGGGAGTTCCCGGTGCCACCGGCGCGGGAGGATCGCCGGGTGACCGGGCTGCACAGCGACTGGCGCCGCCAGTGGGCCGACCACCCGTACGTGGTCGACGCGCTGCTGGCCGCGCTCGTGCTGGTGGTCTCGCTCCAGCCGCTGCTGGCGGCCGCGGACTGCGGCTGCGAGGCGACCTCGCCCTGGGGCTACGCGGTGGTGGTCGGCGAGTGCCTGCCGCTGGTCTGGCGGCGCCGCTTCCCGTTCAGCGTCAGCCTGGTCTGCGGCACGTTCACCACGATCCACGGACTGAGCGACATCCCCGACCCCGCCGTCTTCTTCGCCGGTCTCGTGGCCCTGTACAGCGTCGCGGCGCACGGCAGCCGCCGGCTCGCGCTGCTGGCCGCCGTCATCGCCGCGCACGCCATCGCACTCAGCATGTTCCTCGACCGCGAGTCCGCCGACCTCTCGGACTTCACGCTCTCGTCCCTGACCTTCGCCACCGCCTGGCTGCTCGGCGACGGCGCACGCAGCCGCCGGCTCGCCGCCGCCCGCGCCGAGGACCGCGCGGCCTCCCTGGAGCGCACGCGGGCCGCCGAGGCGCGGCAGGCGGTGGTCGAGGAGCGCAACCGCATCGCGCGGGAGATGCACGACGTGCTCGCCCACTCCGTCAGCATGATGGTCGTGCAGGCCGAGGCCGGACCCGTCGTCGTCGAGCGCGACCCCGCGCGGGCGGTGCAGGCGTTCGACGCGATCAGTGCCACCGGCAAGGCGGCGCTGACCGAGCTGCGGGCCCTGCTCGGCGTCCTCCGGGACGACGACCGCGGCCCGCTGGCGCCCCAGCCGGGGCTGGGCCAGCTGCCCGAGCTGGCCGAGTCCGTCCGCGCCGCCGGGGTGGAGGTCGAGCTGCACGTCCCCGCGGAGCTGCCGCCGACGTCGCCCGCGGTGGACCTCGCGGCGTACCGGATCGTGCAGGAGGCGCTGACGAACGTGGTCAAGCACGCCGGCCCGGCCCGCGTCGTCCTGCGGGTGGCGGTCGCCGACGGGCGGGTGCGGATCGACGTCGCCGACGACGGCCTCGGTGCCGCGCCGGCGACCGAGGCCGGCCGCGGGCTCCTCGGGATGCGCGAGCGGGCGGCCGCCGTCGGCGGCAGCGTGACCGCCGGACCCGACCCGGCCGGCGGCTGGCGCGTGCACGCCGAGCTGCCGCTGGCCCGGGTGCCGCAGCGGTGACCACCCGGGTGCTGCTGGCCGACGACCAGGGGCTCGTCCGGGCCGGCTTCCGGATGATCCTCGAGGCGCAGGAGGACCTGCTCGTCGTCGGTGAGGCCGGCGACGGCGAGGAGGCGGTCGAGCTCGCCCGCCGCGAGCGGCCCGACGTCGTCCTCATGGACATCCGGATGCCGCGGCTGGACGGCATCGCCGCGACCCGCGCCGTCGTCGCCGACTCCCCCGCCACCCGGGTCCTGGTGCTCACCACCTTCGACCTCGACGAGTACGTCTACGCGGCACTGGAGGCGGGGGCCAGCGGCTTCCTGCTCAAGGACGTCGGCCGCGACGACCTGGTGGCGGCGGTCCGGGTCGTGGCCGCCGGGGAGGCGCTGCTCGCCCCGTCGGTCACCCGGCGGCTGCTGGCCGACTTCGTCCGCAGCCGTCCCGCCCCACCCGCGCCGCCCGTCCCCGCCGGACCGCTGACCGCCCGCGAGCAGGAGACCCTGGAGATGCTGGCCCGCGGCATGTCCAACGCCGAGATCGCCGCGCGGATGGTCGTCAGCGAGCACACCGTGAAGACCCACGTGGGCAACGTGCTCATGAAGCTCGGCCTGCGCGACCGCATCCACGCGGTCATCCACGCGTACGAGCACGGGATCGTCCGCCCCGGCACCTGACCCGCCTGCATCCCGCTCCGATCAGGTCCCCTGATCCGAGCGCGTCCTCCCTCATCGCCCACCGTGGGGGAGGACGCGGTGCGGTGAGGGAGGACGCGGTGCGGTGCGGGAGGACGCGGTGCGGTGCGGGAGGACGCGGTGCGGTGAGGGAGGACGCGGTGCGGGGCGGGAGGACGCCCTGCGCCGCCCTCCGCCGCACGGGCGACGACCGCGGCGGCACTCCCCCGCGCGAGGGAGGCGGTAGTCCGCCGGTGCGAGGGAGGTGGGCGGGAGGCCCGGATCGCGAGGGTTGGGGCACCCACCCCGACCGAGGAGATCCTCATGTCGCTCCCCCGCATCGCCGCCTGGTGCGCCCGCCGCCGCCGGCTCGTCCTCGCCCTGTGGGCAGCCGTCCTCGTGGGCGGGATCCTCAGCGCGCCGGCTCTCTTCGAGCGGCTCTCCGACGACACCGGCTCGGTCGACGGCAGCGAGTCCTCCCGCGCCTCGGAGCTGCTGCGGACCGCGGCCCCGAGCGGCGACACCATCGCCGCCGTCCTCGACGGCCGCCCCGCCGAGGAGATGCGCCCCGAGGTCGACCGGCTGGCGACCGAGCTCCAGGCACTGCCCGGGGTCGCGTCGGTCGCCACCCCGTGGGCGGGCGGCGACGAGAGCCTCGTCGCCACCGACGGGGAGGCGGTCGCCATCGCCGTCACCTTCGAGCCGACCCCCGCCGGTGAGGACGCCGTGGACGACGCGGCCGCCCTGCTGCGGGACGCCGACGTGCCGCGCGCCGTCGTCGGCGGTGGCCCGCTGCAGGACGACGAGATGGAGGAGCAGGCCGGCAGCGACCTCGCCCGCGCCGAGATCATCTCGATGCCGATCGCGCTGGTGCTGCTCGTCGTGCTGTTCGGCGGGGTCGTCGCCGCCGGCATCCCGGTCCTGGTGGCGCTGCTCGGCGTCGCGGCGACGCTGGGCGCGCTGCTGCTGGCCACCGTGGTCGCGGACGTCTCGGTGTACGCGGTCAACGTCGTCACGATGCTGGGCCTGGGCCTGGCCGTCGACTACGGACTGCTGCTGGTCTCCCGCTTCCGCGAGGAGAAGGCGACAGGAGCCGACGACGACACCGTGCTCCGGCGCACCTTCGCCACCGCCGGCCGCACCGTCGCCTTCTCCGGGCTGACCGTGGCCGCGGCGCTGGCCGGCCTGCTCGTCTTCCCCGACGACTTCCTCCGCTCGATGGGCCTGGCCGGCATGGCCGTCGTGCTGCTCGACCTCGTCGCGGCGCTCACGCTCGTGCCGGCGCTGCTGGCGGTGTGGGGACGGCGGATCGGCCCGGCGAGGGCCCGCGCCGCCGACGGCGGCTTCGCCCGGCTCGCCCGGCGGGTGCGGCGGCGTCCCCTGCCGGTGGTGGTCGTGGTGTCCGGGCTCCTGCTCCTGGCCGCGACGCCGTTCCTGGGCGTGCGGTTCGCCGACCCGGACGCGCGGTCGCTGCCGGAGTCGTCGGCCTCGCGCCAGCTGGCCGAGCTCGCCGACGAGCGCTTCGCCGCCGCCGCGGACGTCGACCCGGTCACGGCCGTCGTCCCGTCATCGCTGAGCGCGGCGGAGACCGCCGACTGGACCGAGCGGCTCCGCGCGCTGGACGGCGTGCGGGAGGTGTCCGTGCGATCGAGCGTGCCCGGGCTGACCGTGGTGGACGTCGTCCCGGCCGGGGGCTCGCAGGGGGCGGTGGCGCTGCGCCTGGTGGACGACGTCCGCGCCCTCGACGGCCCAGCCGGGGTGCTCGTCACCGGGGACGCCGCCGAGTTGGCGGACTACCAAGAGGCGCTGGGCGACCGGCTGCCGTGGATGCTCGCCGTCATCGCCGGGGCCACCACCGTGCTGCTGTTCCTCTTCACCGGGTCGCTGGTGGTGCCGCTCAAGGCGCTCGCCCTGGGCGCGCTCAGCCTCGGCGCCAGCTTCGGCGCGCTCGTGTGGGTCTTCCAGGACGGGCACCTCGGGGCGCTCGTCGGCACGGAGGCGCTGGGCAGCCTGGCCTCCACCACCCCGGTCATCGTGCTGGCCATCGCGTTCGGGCTGTCGATGGACTACGAGGTGTTCCTGCTCGGCCGGATCGCCGAGGAGCACCGCCGCACCGGGGACAGCGACCTGGCCGTCGAGCGGGGGCTGCAGCAGACCGGGCGCATCGTGACCGCGGCCGCGGCGCTGATCGTCGTCGTCTTCGCCGGGTTCGTGGCCGGCGGGTTCTCCCCGATCAAGCAGATCGGGCTGGGGCTGGCGCTGGCCGTGGTCGTCGACGCGACGCTGGTGCGGATGCTGCTGCTGCCCGCGGTGATGACGCTGATGGGCCGTCGCAACTGGTGGGCGCCGGCGCCGCTGCGCCGCCTGCACGAGCGGCTGGGGCTGAGCGAGGAGCCCCCGACCGCACCCACGGTGGTGGAGGCCGCCGAGCCGGACCGGGTGCCGGCCCCCGTCTGAGCGTCGAACACGAGAGGCCCACGTCCGTCGCGGACGTGGGCCTCTCGGGTGCAGCGGTCCGGGTGGTCAGGCCGCGGGCTCGGGCTCCAGTGCCGCGGGCAGTCCCATCTTCACGAAGAGGCCGGTGTCGAGGTCGAGGAAGCTGGAGATGTGGGCGATCTGCCCGTCGACCACCTCGAGCACGTGCAGCGCCCACGGCACGTGGCCGCCACCCTCGGTCGGGCGGTACTGGGCGAACGCCGGGGATCCGTTGGCGCTGACCTCGATCAGGCGCGAGTTCCGGCACGCCGAGCCCGGGCCCAGCATCCACGTGCCGATGTCCTCGCGGCCGCGCAGCCACATCTCGAACGGCGGCATGTGCTGCGTCGCGTCCTCCCGCAGCAGCGCCACGAACGCCTCGATGTCGTAGCGCAGGAAGGCGTCGGTGTAGCGGTCGAGCAGGTCGCGGTGGTCGGCGTCGAGCGGGCGGTCGTCGAGCTCGCCGCCGACGGCCGCCAGGGTGGCCCGCGCCCGCTGGAGGGCGCTGTTGACCGACGCGACCGTCGACTCCAGCAGGGTGGCGACCTCCTCGGCCCGCCAGCGCAGCACGTCGCGCAGCAGCAGCACGGCGCGCTGCCGCGGCGGCAGGTGCTGCAGCGCGGCCACGAACGCCAGCCGGATCGACTCCCGGGCCACGGCCTGCTCGGCCGGGTCGGCGTCCTCCGGCACGACCTGGCGGTCGAGCACCGGCTCCACCCACGCGTCGGCCGGCTTCTTGGCCGCCAGCGACGCCTCCACCGGCGACCACGACGTGCCCGACAGGTCCATCGGCAGCGCCCGCCGCTTCCGGCCGTTGAGCTGGTCCAGGCACACGTTGGTGGCGATCCGGTACAGCCACGAGCGCAGCGCCGAGCGGCCCTCGAAGTCGGACAGGCCGCGCCAGGCCCGGACCATCGTCTCCTGCACCGCGTCCTCGGCGTCGAAGGAGGAGCCGAGCATGCGGTAGCAGTAGCCGGTGAGCTCGCGGCGGTGCTCCATCAGTCGCGGGTCGAGCTCGCCGGTCTGGCCGGGCAGGACGGTCGTCACGGCTCTCCTCCTGGTGGTCGCTGGCGGAGCGCCAGCTCACCACAGGTGGCCGACAGAACGGGAGTCCTCGTCCTACTGGTAGCTGACCAACTCCGGAACGGGGACGACCTGCGCCACCGTCTCCTCGGGCGTGAGCATCGGCTGGTCCTCGTCGATGAAGTTCTTCCACCCCCACCAGACCGGCGGCGCGCCCTGGCGCAGCGCCTGCCAGGTGCCCTGCTTGGCGCCCTGACCGCCCTGTCCGTCGGCGTGGATGAGCACCGCCAGCTCGTCACGGGAGACGTCGAGCCGCTCCCGGCCCGGGATCATGTCGAGCCGGAACTGGTGGAGCACCAGCAGCTTCTGCGGCAGCCCGTTCTCCCGGGTGAGGTCGGCCAGCCAGGTGACGACCCGGTTGACCTCCTCGACGTCCACCGAGCCGATCTGGGTCAGGTGCACCTCGTTCGGGGCCAGCCGCCACTCCGGGTCCAGGGCGAGCCCGACGTGCGGCAGCTCCAGCAGCGGCCGGTACAGCTCGGCCTGGGTGACGAAGTCGGTCCGGCCCGGCTGGAGGTCGAGGAACACGTAGATCCCCGCCTCGCCCGCCGCCTCGACCCAGGGGCGGAGCACCTCGATGTCGGCCTCGGTGGAGTAGTTGCCGTCGGCGCCGGGGAACTCCGACGCCACGGTCGCGATGATCTCGAAGGCGGGGACGACGGGGACGTCGACCAGCGGCTCGTACGGCGCGGCGTACTGCCGGGCCCGGTCGATCGCGCCGGCGACGTCCTGCTCGCCGAGCAGCCCGAGCGCGCCCGTTCCCGGGTGGCCGTAGAGCGCGATCAGCATCCGGCCCGGGAACAGCGTCTGGCCGCCACCGGGCAGCTCCACGCCGGACGCGGCGGTGTCCAGCTTCCAGTCCAGGCCCTCCTCGGCGGCGAGGTCGGCGCCCAGCGCCACCACCGCCGCGGGCTCGCTCTCCCGGAGCAGCGCGACCAGGTCGGCCGAGGCACGCGGATCGGTGGCCCCGCCGGTCACCTGCACCTGCGCCCCGGCCGCGCGGGCGGTCGCGACCGCGGCGAGCGTCTCGGGGCTGCCGGTGGTGAGCACCAGGGTGTCGGTCAGCGGCTCGGCGCGGTCGACGTCGGGCAGCCGCCCGTCGCCGCCGTCGTCGTCGGGCCCTCCGCCCTCCGGCACGAGCGCGACCGGCTGCTCCGGGTCCAGCGCGGCGACGGCGGCGACCGCGGCGTCGTCGGCCACCTCCTCGGCGTCGCCGAGGTCGAGCCCGGTCGCGCCCTCGACGGCACCCGGGTCGGCCGCGACGGCGACCACCTCGACGCCGGCGTCCTCGGCGGTGGCCTCGCCGACGGCGAGCACGGTGGTCGCGCCCAGCCGCTCGATCTCCTCGGCCGCCACGCTGCCGTCGCCGGGGGCCTCCAGCAGGAGGGGGACGCCGAGCCCGGCCGCGGCCGAGGCGCCGAGCAGCTCGCCGGCCCGGTCGCCGTCCTGCGCCACCACGGCGACCTCCGCCCGGTCGAACAGCAACCGGCTGGCCGCGGCGGCCGCGGCCACGGGGTCGGTCTCGCCGACCACCGTGAGTCGTTGCTCCGGGGTCACCGTGCCGACGACGGCGGGACCGTCGGAGCTGTCCGGCTGATCCGGCTCGTCGGTGTCCCCGCTCGAGCAGGCGCCCACCAGCACCACGGTGGCCACCCCGGCAGCCCAGACCCTCATGCGCACGACAGCAACCTCCCCCGGCCCGCGTCGGACGCGGCTCGGTCGCCGACGCCGTCCCCGGAGCCGACACCGACCCTAACGAGCACCCGTCCGGAGCACCGGTCCTGGACACCGATTCCCCTCCCCGGGAGCATCGGCGGGGCAATGGACGCCCAGCCCCGCACCGCCCGGCCGTCGGGCCAGCCCGACACCCGACCGACCGGTTGGCGGGATCGGCCCGGGGCGATCGCCGCAGCAGGCTCGACGTCATGAGCACAGGCATGACGACCGAGACCCTCCAGCTGCCCGCGCCGGCCCCGCCCGCCCCGGCCGAGCGGCGCCGCGGCCTGCTGCGGCAGCTCGGCGTGGACACCGGGTACGCGCTCGCCTCGTTCCCGCTGGCGATCGTCGCCTTCGTCGTCGTCGTCACCGGGATCTCCGTCGGCGCGGGACTGCTGGTGATCTGGGTCGGTGTGGCCGTCCTGGCCCTGACCCTCGTCGCGGCCCGGGGGCTGGCGACCGCCCAGCGCGCGTGGCTGCCGGCCGTGCTGCGCCGGGAACTGCCCCGTCCGGGCTACCGGCGGGCCGAGGGCACTGCGCTGCGCCGGCTGCTCACCCCGCTGCGCGACGCGCAGTGCTGGCTGGACGCCCTGCACGCGCTGGTCCGCTTCCCGTTCGCGATCCTGGCGTTCGTCGTCACGGTGACCTGCTGGTCGATCGCCCTGGGCGGGCTCACCTACGGCGCTTGGGACTGGTCGCTGCCCGACGCCAGCACCGATCCGGACAACGAGGACCTGCTGGAGCTGCTGGGCCAGGAGAGCACCGCCGGCCGGCGGATCCTCTTCTACGCGCTGGTCGGCCTGGTGTTCGCGCTGCTGCTGCCGTTCGCCGTCCGCGGCGTTGCGCTGCTGCAGGCGCTGGTCGGCCGGGCCCTGCTCACCTCCCGGGCCGCCGCGCAGGAGCAGATCGACCGGGCCACGCAGGGCCGGGACGCCGCCGTCGCCGCCGAGGCCGTCGCCCTGCGCCGGCTCGAGCGCGACATCCACGACGGCCCGCAGCAGCACCTGGTCCGCCTCGGCATGGACCTGGCCCGCGCGCAGCGTCAGCTCGACCGCGACCCGGCCGCGGCCCGCACCACCCTGTCGGAGGCCGGCGTCCTGGCCCGCGAGGCGCTGGAGGACCTGCGCGCCCTCTCCCGCGGCATCGCCCCGCCGGTGCTGGCCGACCGCGGCCTGGCCGCCGCGCTCGCCGCGCTGGCCGCCCGCTCGCCGGTGCCCGTGGAGCTCGCCGTCGACCTGCCCGAGGAGCGGCTGGCCCCCGCGGTGGAGAACACCGCCTACTTCGTGGTGAGCGAGGCGCTGGCCAACGTGGCCAAGCACAGCGGCGCGGACGTCTGCCGGGTCGCGGTCGGCCGGGACGGCGGGGTGCCCGAGTGGTGGTCGAGGACGACGGCGCCGGCGGCGCGGTGGCCGCCCCCGGGCACGGCCTGGCCGGCCTCGCGGACCGGCTGCGCGCGGCCGACGGCGTGCTCACCGTGGACAGCCCGCGCGGCGGCCCGACCCGGCTGACCGCGGAGGTGCCGGAGGCGTGATGCGCGTCGTGCTCGCCGAGGACTCCGTGCTGCTCCGGGAGGGCCTGGTCCGCCTCCTGGAGGAGGCGGGGACCGAGGTCGTCGCGGCCGTCGGGGACGGCCCGTCGCTGGTGCGGGCGGTCGTGGAGCTGCGCCCCGACGTCGCCGTCGTCGACGTCCGGATGCCGCCGACGCACACCGACGAGGGGCTGCGGGCCGCCGTCGAGGCCCGCGCCGCGGCCCCCGGGACGGCGGTCCTCGTGCTCTCCCAGTACGTCGAGGTCGCCTACGCCGACGAGCTGCTCGCCGACGGCCGCGGCGGGGTCGGCTACCTGCTCAAGGACCGGGTGGCCGACCTCGACCAGTTCATGGCCGCGCTGGACGACGTCGTGGCCGGCGGCACGGTGCTCGACCCCCAGGTGGTGGCGCAACTGTTCGCCCGTCGGCGGGCCGACGACCCGGTGCGGCGGCTGACGCGGCGGGAGCGCGAGGTGCTCGGCCTGATCGCCGAGGGGCACTCCAACGCCGCGATCGCCCGGCTGCTCGTGGTCACCCCGGGCGCGGTGGAGAAGCACACCCAGCGGCTGTTCGCCAAGCTGGACCTGGCCCCCGACGAGGACCGCAACAGCCGGGTCATGGCGACCCTCGCCTACCTGCGCAGCTGACTCACCCGTCCGCGGCGTCGAAGGCGGCGCGCAGCCGGGCGGGCGCCCGCAGCCGCCACGCCTCGGTCAGCAGCTCGGCCAGCTCGGCCCGCTCGACGGCCGCGAGGTCCACGACGACCATCGTCGAGTTCCGGTAGTGGTGCGGGACGGAGAAGACGCCGGGCCGCTCGGCCGCCAGCGACCGGTTCTCCCCCTCGGCCAGCCGGATCGCCACCCAGGTCTCCTCCGGCGGCATCGAGGCGAAGATCTTGTCCTTCACCCGCAGGCACGCCATGTCCCACGCGGGCCGCTCGGTGGCCTCGGGCAGCGCGAGCGCGATGGCCCGGACGTCGGCGGGCGTGGTCGGCACGGCGTCAGGCCTCCCGGCCCAGGGCCCGCTCGACGTTCTCCGCCATCCGGCGGAGCACCGCGACGGTGCGCTCGTACTCCTCCCGCGACAGCCCGTCGGCCGCGTGCCGGCGCACCCGGCCGATCGACCGCTCCAGCCGCTCGTGCGCGGTCCGGCCCTCCGCGGTGAGTGCGAGCGGCCCGGTCGAGCGGTCCACCCAGCCGCGGCCGAACAGGTCCGCGGCGACGGCCGGGACGTCCCCGGGGAAGTCGGCCAGCGCATGCGCCAGCGCCGTCTCGTCGGCCGGTGCCTCCGACAGCGTGTGCAGCACCTGCCAGTGCCGTCGGGTCAACCCCTCGCCGGCGACGGCGCCGTCCACCACGTCCTCCAGCAGGGCGTCGAGGTGCTTGACCCACCACCCGATGGGCCGCTGCGCCGGATCCATGGGCGGCATCCTGGCACCGCCGGGGCCCGGACGACGACCGGAAGTCCCCGGTGAACTGGGGGAACCCGTTGGCGGGCTGTCGGTGGAGGCCGGTAGACACGAGCCGTGGACGACCTCACCGCCCGGCTGCGCCCGGCGACCGCCGCGGAATGGCCCGCCTTCGCGAAGGCCATGTCGGCCGGCTTCGGCAAGGACGCGTCGGCCGCGTGGCTGGAGGCACCACCCGCCCTCGCGGAGATGGACCGCTCGCTGAGCTTGTGGGACGGCGACCGCGTGGCGGCCACGGCCGGCATCTACAGCCGCGAGCTGACCGTGCCCGGCGCCGTCGTCCCCTGTGCCGGCGTGACCTGGGTGACCGTCTCCCCCACCCACCGCCGCCGCGGCGTCCTCACCGCGATCATGCGCCGGCAGCTCACCGAGCTGCACGAGCAGGAGCGGGAGCCGGTGGCGGCGCTGTGGGCGTCGGAGGGGTCGATCTACGGCCGCTTCGGCTACGCCCCGGCCGCCGTGCGCGGCGGGCTCACCGGCCGCACGCCCGAGCTCGCCCTGCGGCCGGACGTCGACCTCGGCCCGGGCACGGTGACCCCCGCGTCCCCGGAGGACTACCGCGCGGCCGCGGTCCGGGTGCACGAGCAGGTCCGCCGCTTCGTGCCCGGGAACCTGGCGCGGCCGAGCGCATGGTGGGACCGGCTGATGGAGGACCCGCCGGAGCGCCGCGGCGGCGCCACCGCCCGGCGGTACCTGCTGCACACCGAGCCCGACGGCACGGTCACCGGCTACGCCTCCTTCCGGGTCACGGGCGCCTGGGACGACGACACGGGGAGGCCGGAGGGCACCGTGGCGGTCGAGGAGGTGCGGGCCCTCGGGACCCCGGCCTACGCCGCGCTGTGGCGGTACCTGCTGTCGATCGACCTCGTGCGCACCGTGCGGGCGCGGACGGCGTCGGTGGACGACCCGATCCGGTACCTGGTCGCCGATCCGCGGGCCCTGCACGTCCGGCCGGTGGACTCGCTGTGGGTGCGGCTGGTCGACGTCGGCCGGGCCCTGGCCGCCCGCCGCTACCCCACCCCGATCAACCTGGTGTTCGAGGTGCGCGACCCGTTCTGCCCCTGGAACGACGGGCGCTGGGCGCTCACCGCCCACCCCGCCGGCGGGTTCTGCGCCCCGACCGACAGCGACCCCGACCTCGTGCTCGGCATCGAGGAGCTGTCCGCCGCCTACCTGGGCGGGGTCTCGCTCGCGACGCTGCAGGCCGCCGGCCGGGTCACGGAGGTCAGCCCGGGCGCGGTCACCCTCGCCGCGACCGCGTTCTCCTGGCCGGTCACCGCGTGGTGCCCGGACGACTTCTAGGCCGCTCTATCCCGGTCTGGAGCCGTCCCACTCGTCCAGCGGCGAGCAGTGCCAGCGCCAGGACGTGACCGGCTCGGTGCCGGGCAGCGCACCGCGGCCGGTCGCCCAGCGCAGCGCGGCCACCGGGTCGGCGTCCGGGGGCGCCCAGGGGAACAGCCGGACGAGGACGGCGTCGGCCAGGTCGGCCGGCGGCTCCCACGGCAGGCCGAGCGCGTCGGCGACGTCGCCGGTGTGCAGGAGCAGCTCGGCCCCGCCCATCGCCGCGAAACCCGGCGGGTCGGGACTGCCCCAGTCGTGCCGGCCGCGGTCGCCCGGGGCGGCGCCCTCCACGGTGCGGGCCAGCACCTCGGCGGCGGCCGCCTGCTGGCGGAGCAGCTCCGGCAGCCCGGCCTCCCGGCGGCGGGCCAGCTCGAAGCCGTCGGCGCCCTCGGGCCCCGCGGCCAGGTCCTGCGCGTACCAGATCAGGCACCCGGTGACGTGCGCGGTGACACCGGCGACGTCGTCGTCCATCGCCGGCACGCGCGCCCCGCCGTCGGGCACCCGCGCGAGCAGCTCGCGGGCCGCCGCGGCGGCCCGCCGCAGCTCCGCGCCGGTCATCCCGCTGGGGTCTCCGCGGCAGGGGCCTCCGAGCGGGTGGGCAGCCCGCCGGCCGGGCGGTGCCGGTCCCGCTCGTAGTCGCCGATCAGGCCGATGCGGCGCACGTGCCGCTCGTCCCCGCTGAACGGGGTGTCCAGGAAGCGGAGCACCAGGTCGGTGGCCTCCTCGACGCTGTGCTGGCGGGCGCCGACGGCGACGACGTTCGCGTCGTTGTGCTGGCGGGCCAGCTCCGCGGTCGCGGTGTTCCACACCAGCGCCGCGCGGACGCCGGGTACCTTGTTCGCCGCGATCTGCTCGCCGTTGCCCGAGCCGCCGATGACCACGCCCAGGCTCCCGGGCTCGGTCACCACGCGCTCGCCCACCTCGAAGCAGAACGGCGGGTAGTCGTCCTGGGCGTCGTACTCGAAGGCCCCGCAGTCGACCGGCTCGTGCCCGGCCGCGGCGAGCGCCGCCTTGAGGTGGTCCTTGAACTCCAGGCCCGCATGGTCGGTGCCGACGAAGACGCGCATGGGCCCGAGTCTGTCAGGCTCGCCGGGTGCCGGTGCTGGGGGTCGACGGGTGGCGCGGACGCTGGGCGGGGGCCCTGCTGGAGGGCCGGTGGGTCCAGCTGCGGGTGCTCGACGACGTGCCCGCCGTCCTCGCCGTGCCGGGCGTGGAGGTCGTCGGGATCGACATGCCGATCGGGCTGTCGGACGACGGCGTGCGTGCCTGCGACGTCGCCGCGCGGGAGGCCCTGCGGGGCCGGGGAGCCGCCGGGTCGGTCTTCCCGGCGCCCGTGCGCGCGGTCCTCGCGGCGGCCGACCACGCCGAGGCGCGGCAACTGTCGGTCGAGGCGACCGGCAGCCGGTCGCTCTCGGCGCAGTCGTTCGCGCTGGTCCGGTCGATCCGCGCGCTGGACGACGCGCTCGGCGACCCGCCGGACCCGCGGGTGCACGAGGTCTTCCCGGAGCTGGCGTTCCGCGCCCTGGACGACCGCGTCCTCGACCCCAAGTCGTCGGCCCGCGGGCTGGCGCAGCGGATCCGGGCGCTGGAGCCCGTCATGGACGTGCTCGACGCACTGAGCGACGCGCCGGCGGGCCTGCCGCCGATCGACGCCCTGGACGCCTGCGCCGCCGCCTGGTCGGCCCGCCGGATCGCCGACGGGACGGCGGAGTGCGTGGGCTCCGACGAGCGGGACGCCCGCGGCCGGCCGATGCGGATCTGGTGGTGACCGGCTTCGTCGAGGTCGCGGACGGGGTGTTCGTCCGGCGGCACGAGGCGCTGGACCTCAACTGCGGGCTGGTCGTCGGCGACGGCGCGTGCCTCGTCGTCGACACCCGCTCGGACCTCGGCGAGGCCGCGGACCTGATCGCCGCCGTCCGGCGGGTGACCCCGCACCCCTGGACCGTGGTGAACACCCACGCCCACTACGACCACTGCTTCGGCAACGCGGCGTTCCGGCCGGCGACGGTCTGGGGCACCCGCGGGTGTGCGGCCGCCCTGCTCGCCACCGGTGCGGCGCAGCGGGCGGCGCGGGTGGCGGAGCTGCACGCCGCCGGCGATCCCGACGCGGCCGCCCGGGTCGCCGCCGCGCCGATCGACCCGCCCGACGCCCTGGTCGACGACGTCGCGCGCCTCGACGTGGGCGGGCGCGAGGTGGTGCTGCACTCCCTCGGCCGCGGGCACACCGACTCCGACCTCGTCGTCGAGGTGGAGGCCGGGGGCGACGCCACGGTGCTGTTCGCCGGGGACCTGGTCGAGGAGGGCGCCCCACCCGCGTTCGAGGACGCCTTCCCGGCCGAGTGGCCCGCGACGCTGGGCCGGGTGCACGCGCTGGCCCGCGGCCCCGTCGTCCCCGGGCACGGCGCGGTCGTGGACGCCGCGTTCGTCGGCGCCCAGCGGGAGGAGCTGCTGGCCGTGCTGGCCGCCGTCCGCTCCGGCCGGCTGGACGACGGCCCCTACGACCCGGCGACCATGGCCCTGGCCGCCCACCGCCTCGGAGTCGCTCGGGAACGGATCCCGCACCCGGGCGACTCCGACGACGTCAGAGGGCTGCGCGGGGCAGGGTGAGCGGCAGGTCCAACGCGGTCGCCAGGCCGGGCGGCGCGGCGCAGACGGCGGGGATGGCGTTCACCACGCGCATCGTCGTGGCGAGCATGCCGTCGGGGCTCGACGTCTCCGGGCTCGAGCCCATCACCAGGTCGCAGCGCATCGACGGCTCGCCGTCGACCACGATCCGGTAGGTGCCGTCCTGCGGCGCGGTCGGCCAGTGCGGCGCGACGTCGGGGGCCATCCGGTTGACGTGCTCGAGCACGATCGCGTCGCGGCCGTCGACCACCCCGATCGTCTCGAAGCGGACCGCGCCGACCGTGCCCGCCTCGATGACGCCGCAGGCGACCTCGAGCCGCCGGTCGGTGACCTCGCGCTCGTAGGTCTCGCGGACGTCGTCCAGTTCGACACCCAGCGCGGCCGCGACCATCGAGACCACCGGCCCCCAGGTGCCCCGCTGCACGCCGGGCATCGCCATCACGGGGGTGGAGTCCAGCGGCTGACCGAAGCCGAAGACGCGGAACATCGTCTCGGCCACCGGGTAGTTGGCGTAGCTGAAGATCTCCTGCGTCCGGACGGAGCGGACCCGGCGCGACAGCGTCAGCAGCGTGGCCACCAGGTGGTCGCCGGCGAACCCCGGTTCGATGCCCGAGGCGTAGAGGGTGGCGCCGCCGCGGCGGGCGGCGTCCTCGAGCCGGGCCCTCGCCTCGGGGTCGTACGCCGGCGGGTGGACGAGGGCCGGGGTGGTCACGGTGACGACGTTGACGCCGGCCTCCAGCAGCCGGACGTAGTCGTCGACGGCGAAGGCGCGCATCCCGCCGTCGCTGGCCGCGTAGCAGACGCAGTCGAGACCCCGGGCGAGCAGCTCGTCGACGTCGTTGCTGGCGGTCAGGCCCAGCGGCTCGCCGCCGGTGAGCGTGCCGACGTCCTGGCCCACCTTCTCCGGCGAGTGCACCCACACGCCGACGAGGTCGAGGTCGGGGCGTCGCGCGATGCTCGGGACGGCGTTGCGGCCCACCCCTCCGGTGCCCCACACAGCAACTCTCAAAGATGGCAATGATGACATCCGCTGAAGCTATCGGCGGCCGTGTACCCGCCACAACGGAGTCGTCCGGGTGCGGGATCCGCACCCGAGCGACTCCGCACCAGCTCAGGTGAGGCGGCGGACCAGCGGCAGCGGGAGGACGCGCAGCAGGCCGGCGACGGGCCGCCACGGCCACTCGGGCACATAGGCGCGCACCGGCTCCCGCTCGATGGCGGCGACCAGCGCGTCGACGCCGGTGTCGAGGTCGACGGTGAACGGGCCGCGTCGGCCGACGTTGATGTCGGTCTCGATGTAGCCCGGCAGCACCGTCGTGACCTCGATCCCCGTGCCGAGCAGGTCCGAGCGGATGCCCTCGGCGAGCGCGTTCAGCGCCGCCTTGCTCGCGCCGTACGCCGTCCGGGTGCCCCGCATGCCGCGGATCGACGCGACCGAGGAGATCACCACCAGGTGACCGTGCCCCTGGGCGCGGAACAGCTCGACGGCGGCCTCGCACTGCGCGTGGGTGCCGAGCACGTTGGTGAAGAGGGTGGCGCGGTTCGCCCAGCCCCGGCCGGTGCCGACCGAGGCGCCCTTGCCGATGCCCGCGTTGGCGACGAAGCGGTCGAGCCCGCCGAGCTCACCGGCCAGCTTCGGCACGACCTCGTCGACGGCGGCCGCGTCGTCGACGTCCAGCTCGGCGGTGACCACCCGGATGCCGGGATGGGCGGCGAGGAGCTCGTCGCGCAGCGCGTCGAGCAGGTCCAGCCGGCGGGCGACGAGGGCGAGGTCACGGCCGCGGGCGGCGAAGCGGCGGGCCATGCCCGCGCCGAGCCCGGCGCTCGCGCCGGTGATCAGGATGCGCTGACGGGTGGGACGCGACACGCGAACAGCATGCCGCGCCCGTCTGGCCGCGCTGCAGGGGCCCGCCGCGAGCTCGCGGGTGGCGGGGGACAGCGGGGTCCTTACCGGCTGAGCTCCAGGGCGTCGGCGGGGACCGAGTCCATGTCCGGGCCGGAGAGCCGGGTCCGCTTGAGCTCCCAGAAGTCGGGGAGGTTGGCCAGGAGGACGGCGCCGTCGAAGGCCTTGCCGGCGTCCTCACCGGTGGGCACCTTGCTGATGACCGGGCCGAAGAAGGCGACGCCGTCGATGTGCATGACCGGGGTGCCGACGTCGTCGCCGACCGGGTCCATGCCCGCGTGGTGGCTCTTCTCCAGGGCCTCGTCGTACTCGGTGGACGTCGCGGCCTCGGCCAGCGAGGCGGGCAGGCCGACCCGCTCCAGGGCGGGGACGATCAGCTCGTCGAGCTCCACGCCCTCGTGGTGGCGCAGCGTCCCCATGGCCGTGTAGAGGTCGCCGAGGACCTCGTCGCCGTGCTGCTGGGCCGCGGCGACGGCGACCCGCACCGGGCCGATCGCCTTGGTCATCATGTCGCGGTACTCCTCGGAGAGGTCGCGACCGCGGTTGAGCACGGCCAGCGACATGACGTGCCAGTACAGGTCGATGTCGCGCACCTTGGCCGCCTCCAGGACCCAGCGGCTGGTCAGCCAGGCCCACGGGCACAGCGGGTCGAACCAGAAGTCGACGCGTGCCGTCGTCGGCGCGCTCTGCACTGCCTCGGTCATGCGGGTGCTCCTCGTGCATCGCGGGGTGGATCCCGGGACGGCGCGCTGCGCACCGGCCCTCTGCGGCTGCCAAGCCGGCGCCGGCGCGGGTTGTTCCCGGTCGGAGGACGGACGGCGGCCCGTCGTCCCAGCGTGGGAAGCTGCCCGGTGTGGCCGTACCCAACCTGACCCGCGACGACGCCGCCGCCCGCGCCCGCCTCCTGGCCGTGCAGGGCTACGACCTCCACCTCGACGTGACCGACGGCTCCGGCCGCCCGGGCACGTCGACGTTCCGGTCGACGACGACGGTGGAGTTCACCTGCCGCGAGCCGGGCGCGAGCACCTTCATCGACCTCGTCGCCGAGACGGTGCACTCGGCCACCCTCAACGGCAAGCCGCTCGACGTGGGCACCTACACCGAGGCGGGCGGCCTGCCGCTGCCCGACCTCGCCGCGGAGAACACGCTGGAGGTCGTCGCCGACTGCCGGTACTCCAACTCCGGCGAGGGTCTGCACCGCTTCGCGGACCCCGAGGACGGGCAGGTCTACCTCTACACGCAGTTCGAGCCGGCCGACGCCAAACGGGTGTTCACCTGCTTCGACCAGCCCGACCTCAAGGGCACCTACACGGTGCACGTGGTCGCGCCGTTCGACTGGCAGGTCGTCTCCAACACCGGCGGGCGCACGGTCGAGGCCGGCCCCGGCGGCTCGCAGCTGGTGCACTTCGAGCCGACCAAGCGCCTGTCGACGTACCTGGTCGCGCTGATCGCCGGCCCGTACGCCCGGGTCACCGACGAGCACGACGGCATCCCGCTGGGCCTGTACTGCCGGGCCTCGCTGGCGCAGTACCTCGACCCCCACGAGCTGTTCGCCGTCACCAAGCAGGGGTTCGACTTCTACCACCGGGTCTTCGACTACCCGTACCCGTTCGACAAGTACGACCAGCTGTTCGTGCCGGAGTTCAACGCCGGGGCGATGGAGAACGCCGGCGCCGTCACGTTCCTCGAGGACTACGTCTTCCGGTCCAAGACCAGCCGGGCGCGCTACGAGCGCCGCGCCGAGACGATCCTGCACGAGCTGGCGCACATGTGGTTCGGCGACCTCGTGACCATGCGCTGGTGGGACGACCTGTGGCTCAACGAGTCCTTCGCGACCTACATCAGCACGCTGTGCCAGTCCGAGGCGACCGAGTACACGACGGCGTGGACGACGTTCGCCAACAGCGAGAAGGCCTGGGCCTACGCGCAGGACCAGCTGCCCTCCACCCACCCGATCGCCGCCGACATGGTCGACGTCGCCGCGGTGGAGGTGAACTTCGACGGCATCACCTACGCCAAGGGCGCCTCGGTGCTCAAGCAGCTGGTGGCCTACGTCGGCCGGGACGAGTTCCTCGCGGGCATCCGGCGCTACTTCCGCGCCCACGAGTACGGCAACACCACGCTCGCCGACCTGCTCGACCCGCTGTCGGAGGCCACCGGCCGTGACCTGTCGGAGTGGTCGCAGCAGTGGCTGGAGACCAGCCAGGTCAACACGCTGCGCCCGGTCTTCGAGCTGACCGACGACGGCCGGTACGCCTCGTTCGCCATCGAGCAGACGGCGGTGCCCGAGCACCCCCACCTGCGGCGTCACCGGCTGGCGGTCGGCCTGTACGACACCGGCCCCGACGGGCTGACCCGCACCACCCGGGTGGAGCTGGACGTCGACGGCGAGCGCACCGAGGTCCCGGAGCTGGCCGGGCACCCGGCCGCCGCGCTGGTGCTGGTCAACGACGACGACCTCACCTACGCCAAGCTGCGGCTCGACGAGCGGTCGCTGGCCACCCTGCGGTCGTCGATCGGCACGCTGCCCGACTCGCTGGCCCGCGCGCTGTGCTGGTCGGCGGCCTGGGACATGACCCGCGACGCCGAGCTGCCCGCCCGCGAGTGGGTGCAGCTGGTGCTGGCCGGGATCGACGCCGAGAGCGAGATCAGCGTCGTCCAGTCGCTGCTGGCCCGGGTGCAGACCGCGCTGAGCTCCTACGCCGACCCGCGCTGGGCCGACGTCGGCTGGCGGGCGCTGGCCGACAAGGCCCTGTCCGCGCTCGAGGCCGCCGCGCCCGGCAGCGACGAGCAGCTGCAGTGGTCCCGGACGCTGGCCGCGGCGGCGCGCACCGAGGAGCACGCCGCGGTCCTGCGCGGGCTGCTCGACGGCACGCGGCAGATCGAGGGCCTCGAGGTGGACGCCGACGCGCGGTGGGCCCTCCTCAACGGCCTGGTCGCCATCGGCGCGGCCGGCGATGCCGAGATCGACGCCGAGGCCGCCCGGGACGCGACCGCCACGGGTGCCCGCCGCGCCGCCACGGCCCGGGCGCTGCGGCCGACGGCGGAGTCGAAGGAGGAGACCTGGCAGCGGGCCTTCACCGACGCGAGCATCCCCAACGCCGTCCACGAGGCGATGCTGGCCGGCTTCTGGCACCCCGCCCAGCGCGAGCTCACCGCCGGCTACGTGGAGCGCTACTTCGCCGACATCCGGCCGGTGTGGGAGAACCGCCCCGGCGAGATCGCGAAGAACGCCGTGCAGTACCTGTTCCCGCCGGTGGTCGAGCTGCGCACGGTGCAGGCCGCCGACGCGTGGCTGGCCGAGGCCGACCACCCGGCGTCGCTGCGCCGGCTGGTGGCCGAGGGCCGCGACGGCATCGCCCGCTCGCTGCGCGCCCGGGAGCGGGACGCCGCCGAGAACGACTGACGCCCCCCTCGGCGGGCGCGTCGGACGCGAGAGGCCCGGGACCCGTCGGGTCCTGGGCCTCTCGCCCACGGCCCCGTCCAGAGGCCCGCCCCGAGCGTGCGGGGGGTGAGGGGACGGGGTCCTTCCTCAGTGGGTCTTGAGGCCCCGCGGGTGACCGGCCTGGTCGGAGAGCTGGCGCAGGCCGTTGACGATCCCGCCGACCAGGTCACCGGCCGCGAAGGCGTTCGTCATGGAGAGGACGGCGAGGGCGCAGGCGCGGTCGGGCAGCCGGCGCGCGGCCGCGTGCCCGGTGACGACCTCGACGACCCGCTGGCCCGGGGAGACGGCGAGCAGCACCGACTCGGCCGGGTCGCCCCCGGAGGTGGCGTGCAGCTGCTCCGCGCGGGAGCGCGTGCGCTGGCCGAGGTCACCCATGTACAGGGTGAACCGCAGGCCGGTCTCCCGGGACGACATCGTCAGCGCCTCGTCGAGGCGCGCGAGCTCCGGGAGGGTGAACGGGGTGTCGAGGCCGTCCTCGGCCTCGTCGGTGCGCGCGGCCGCGGTGGCCTCGGTCGCCGTGTCGTGCGACGTGGCCTCGATCGAGCGGGTCATCGCCGGCCTCCGGGGACGGTCTGGGGAGCAGTGGTCATGGGACGGGGGGTCACCAGGTCCCGCGGGCGCCGCCGAGCGGGCCGGCCGACACCGGGGCCGGCTGGGCCGCCGAGGCACCGACCGCGGTCGCGCCGTGCGACGTCGCACCGTGCGCAGTGGCCCCGTGCGAGGTGGACCCGTGCGAGGTGGCCCCGTGCGAGGCGGAGCCGTGCCCGGACCCGATGGCCTGCGGCTCCTGGTAGACCGACGACCCGATCGCCTTGGGGCCGTCGTCGTGGTTCCCGGCCGCAGGCCCGTGCAGCGGGTGCGGCTCCCACCAGACCGGCTGGTACTGCCACGGCTGCCCCGGCTTGTAGCGGGCCTTCTTGGCACGCCCGGGGAGCAGTGTCAGCACGGCGAACAGGAGGACGATCGCCAGCGGGATCACCGCGAAGACGAGCAGGGTCTCGACGACGCTCACGCCGGACAACCTACCGGCAGCCGGTGCTCAACCCGCGCTCGTGTCCCAACCCGGCGGGTGTCGGCGTGCCCAGGGGCGGGCCAGCTCCAGTTGCGCCGAGAGTGCGAGCAGCGTCGCCTCGTCGGCGGGGCGCCCGACGAGCATGGTCCCGACCGGCAGCCCGCCGGCGGTCCAGTACAGCGGCACGCTCACCGCCGGCTGCCCGGTGACGTTGTAGACGGCGGCGTAGGCGGCGTAGCGCTTCTGCCGCTCGAAGTCCGGCGCCCCCTCGCCGTCCTCGGTGAACCAGCCCAGCGGCCGCGGCGTCATCGAGCAGACCGGGGCCAGCAGGACGTCGTAGCGGTCGGTCGCCTGCACCCACCGGCGGGCGAAGAGCCGCAGGCCGGTCAGCGCCTCCATCGCGCCCTGCGCGGACAGCGCCAGACCCCGCTCGCGCAGCACCCGGGTGAGCGGGCGCAGGCCGCGGGCCCGATCGGGGGTCACCGGCAGCGTCGTCGCCGACAGCACCCAGGCGCGCTCGAACGCGGCGACGACGTCGGGGGTGAGCGGGGGCGCGGGCAGGTCCTCGACGTCGTGCCCGAGGTCGGCGAGCAGCCGCGAGGCGTCCTCGTGGGCGGCGACGACGTCGGCGTCCGGCTCGGCCCCCGGCATGCCCGAGGCCAGGTACCGGCCCACCCGCAGCCGGCCCACCGGCCGGTCGGCGTAGCCGAGGAAGGTCTCCCCGGGCGGCGGTGGCGGCGCCCACGACGCGTCCCCGGGAACGGGCCCGGCCATCGCGTCGAGCATCGCGGCGGCGTCCCGGACGCTGCGGGTGATCGGTCCGTTGGTGCCCAGGCCGGTGATGTCGACGCCGAGCGGCGCGTTGCTGATCCGTCCGCGGCTGGGCTTGAGCCCGAACAGCCCGTTGATGCCGGCCGGGATGCGGATCGAGCCGCCGCCGTCGCTGCCCTGCGCGAACGGGACGAGCCCGGCGGCGACCGCCACGGCCGCGCCGCCGCTGGAGCCCCCGGCCAGCCGGGTGGTGTCCCACGGGCAGCGGGCGGGGCCGGCGAGCTCGTTGTCGGTGTAGCAGGGGAAGCCGAACTCGGGGGTGTTGGTCTTGCCGAGGCAGATCGTGCCGGCGGCGGCCAGCCTGGTGACGACGGCGTCGTCCACCTGTGGCACGAAGTCGGCGTAGAGGGCGGACCCGAACGTCGTCCGGACGCCGGCGGTGTTGTTGAGGTCCTTGATCGCGGTCGGCACGCCGAGCAGCGGCGGCAGGTCCCCACCGCGGCGCACCCGCTCCTCGGCCGCGGTCGCCGCGTCCAGGGCGGCGACCGGCGTCACGGTGATGAACGCGCCGAGCCCGGCGTCGAGGGCGTCGATGCGGGCGAGGTGGTGCTCCACCAGCTCGGTCGGGCTCACCTCCCCCGCGCGGACGGCGGCGGCCTGCTCGAGCGCGGTGAGGTCGTGCAACTGCGTCACGGGCGCCGACGCTAGGGCCATTGGGTACACAGGACCCGTGGACCTCTCCCGCGCGGCCGCCGAGGCGCTCGACGCCGCCGATCCGCTCGCCGCGTTCCGCGACCGGTTCGTCATCGCCGACGACGCGCTGTACCTCGACGGCAACTCCCTCGGCCGGCTCCCCCGCGACACCCCGGCGGCGCTGGCGCGGGTGGCCGAGGAGCAGTGGGGCCGCGGGCTGGTCGGCTCGTGGTCGTCGTGGATCGGGCGGGCGACCGAGATCGGGGACCTGCTCGCCGCGGGCGTGCTCGGCGCCCGGCCCGGCGAGGTGCTGGTCAGCGACTCCACGTCGGTCGACCTCTACAAGCTGCTGGTCGCGGGGGCCGACGCCCGCCCCGGCCGGGACGTCCTGGTCTGCTGCGCCGACGACTTCCCCACCGACCGCTACCTGGTCGCCGGCGTCGCCCAGGCCCGCGGCATGGAGGTGCGGGAGATCGCGGCGCACATCGACGAGGGGCTGGACCTCGACGTGCTCGCCGCCGCGCTGGACGAGCGGGTCGCCGTCGTCGTCCTCTCCGCGGTGGCCTACCGCTCCGGCGCGCTCCCCGACCTCGCCGCGGTCACCCGGCTGGTGCACGACGCCGGCGCGCTGGTGCTGTGGGACCTCTCGCACGCCGCCGGCGCGGTGCCGGTGGAGCTCGAAGCGATCGGCGCCGACCTCGCCGTCGGCTGCACGTACAAGTACCTGAACGGCGGGCCGGGCGCGCCGGCGTTCCTGTACGTGCGCCGCGACCTCGCCGACGAGCTCCGCCAGCCGATCTGGGGCTGGTTCGGCCAGCGGGACCAGTTCGCGATGGGCCCGGCCTACGACCCGGCGCCGGGGATCGAGCGGTTCGGCGTGGGGACGCCGCCCGTGCTGGGGATGGCCGCGGTGGAGGTGGGCGCGCGGCTGGTCGCCGAGGCCGGCATCGACCGCCTGGCCGCGAAGGGCCGGGCGCTGACCGACCTGGTCGTGGCGCTGGCCGACGAGTGGCTGGCCCCGCACGGCGTCGTCCTCGCCTCACCGCGGGACGCCGACCGCCGCGGGTCGCACATCAGCCTCGCGCACCCGCAGGCGTGGCAGCTCACCCAGGCGCTGGTCGACCGCGGCGTCGTCCCCGACTTCCGGACGCCGGACCGCGTGCGGCTCGGTCCGGCGCCCCTCTACACCCGCTTCGTCGACGTCTGGGACGCGATGGACCGCTTCCGCGCCGTCCTCGCCGAGGGCGCCCACGAGGCCTACCCGACGGAGCGCGCCCGGGTGACCTGACGCCGAGGCATGAGGCTGACGCCGAGGCATGGGAAGCGATACGCACGTCCTGAGCCCGCGAGACGTGGGTGGAGCTTCCCAGGCGTCGGTCAGTGCGGGTCCGGGGCGCCGATCGGGTTGCCGGTCGGCCAGTCCCCCGCGGCGACGACGGCACGGCGGACCGGCGCCAGCAGCGCCCCGAGCCGGTCGCAGCCCGGGTCGCCCAGCGCCTGCCACGGCCTCAGCGCGAGCCGGTCGGTGTCGGCCTCGACCGCGGTCACCATCGCCAGGCCCTCCGCGGTGAGCTCGCCGCCGTCCAGCCAGCCGCGGCCGGCCAGCGCCGCGGCGGCGTCCTCCCACTCGTCCTCGGTCCAGCCGCGGGCCTTCAGCAGCCACTCGCGGTCGGTCCGGCCGGCGGCGACCGCGAGCACGTTGGCGGCCAGCCCGGAGATGTCCCGCTGCACCAGCGCGGCGAGGTGCCCGTCACCGCGGTGCTCCCGCAGGGTGGTCAGCGCCTGCCACAGCGCCAGGTGCGGCCGGTCGGGAACCGGCACACCCGTGTTCGCCGCGGCCAGCGGGCGCCCGGGCAGGTCGACGGCCGCGGCGGCGGCACCCGCCAGCGAGGCGGCCTCCGCCGCCTCCGCCGAGTCGGGCCACTCCTCCCCCAGCACCCGCCGGACGGCGGCGTCGACCCCGGCGAGCCGTGCGGCCAGAGCGTCCGCCGGCGACACCGTCTCCCACACCGCCGGCACCCAGCGCCGCACGAAGGCCGGGGCGAAGCCGAAGAAGGTCGCCGTCACCACCTCAGGCCCGGCCGGCCCGAGCGGCGCCGCACGCATGGCGAAGTAGGCCGACCAGAAGCCGCGGATCCCCGCGTCCTCGGCCGCGGTCCGGGCCTCCGCGGCGAAGTAGGTCAGCCCGTGGAACGGCTCCCCGAGCGCCCACAACCGCCGCGCGGTCCCGGGAGAAGTCATCGTGATCCCGTTCGGGTCGGCCGCGTCCAGAGGCTCGTCCCGAGCTCGCGAGGGATGAGGAGGACGGGGTCCTTCTTCACGCGGACACGCTGTCGGGCATGCCCAGCCACTCGCGCCAGCGGGGGTCGACGGTGCGGTGGCCGAGCAGCCGCCAGGCCGCGCCGCTGGGCGTGCGCGGGGGCTGCGGCAGCTTCCACCCCAACTCGGCCAGCGACCGGTCGGCCTTGGTGTGGTTGCAGCGGCGGCAGGCTGCCACGACGTTGTCCCAGGTGTGGGTGCCGCCCCGGCTGCGCGGCACGACGTGGTCGATGCTGGTCGCCGAGCCCCCGCAGTAGACGCAGATCTGCCCGTCGCGGGTGAACACCGCGCGCCGGGAGAGCGGCACCTGCGTCGGGTAGGGCACCCGCACGTACCGGGTCAGCCGGGCGACGACGGGCACGGGCACCGCCACCGACTCCGCGTGGACCACGTCGGGCGACGAGTCGACCGACACCGCCTTCTCCGCCAGCACGAGCACGATCGCCCGGCGGCTGGAGACGACGCACAGCGGCTCGAACGTGGCGTTGAGCAACAGGGTGGCCGCAGCGGTGCCGCGGCACGGCGCGGGCGACAGGGGCAAGCGCACGGGGTCGCGGCGCGGGCCCGGCTGGCCTGCGGACGACGACCCGTTTCCGACACGCGACACGGGGCACCTCCGAGTGCCGCGGGTCGTGCCGCTGGGTGCTGCGCGACCCACGAGCAGCCCCATCATGACCCGGAACGGCGTCCCAGCGCTCGTGGTGTGCCCGCCGCGGCCCGAGACCGGTCACCACCGAGCGGACCCGAGAGGCCTAGCCTCGAGCTGGTGCGCTACCCCGAGGCCCCGCGGCTCGACCTGGTCGAGGACCTGCACGGCACCCCCGTCGCCGACCCCTACCGCTGGCTCGAGGACGTCGAGGACCCCGGCACCCGCGCGTGGACCGACGCCCAGGACGCCCTGACCGCCGAGGCGCTGGCGGCCCTGCCGCTGCGCGCGGAGTTCGCCGCCCGGCTCGAGCAGCTGGTGCACGCCGGCGCCGTCGGCGTCCCGGTCCAGCGCCGCGGCCGGGCCTTCTCCACCCGCCGCGACCCCGGCCAGGAGCACGCCGTCCTCCGGGTCCGCGAGCCCGACGGCACGGTGCGCGTGCTGGTCGACCCCATGGCGATCGACCCCGCCGGCACCACCACGCTCGACGCCTGGTCGCCGTCCTGGGAGGGCCACCGGCTGGCCTACCAGCTGTCCACCGGCGGCGACGAGGAGTCGCGGCTGTACGTGCTCGACGTCGCGACCGGCGAGCAGCTCGACGGCCCGGTCGACCGCTGCCGCTACTCCCCCGTCGCCTGGCTGCCCGGCGGCGAGGAGCTCTTCTACGTCCGCCGGCTCGCGCCCGACCAGGTGCCCGCCGGCGAGGAGCAGTACCACCGGCGCGTGTGGCGCCACCGGGTGGGCGGCGACCCGGCGGACGACGTCCTCGTGCACGGCGAGGGTCTGGACCCGACCAACTACTACGGCGTCCGCACCAGCCGCGACGGGCGGTGGCTGACCGTCTCCGCCTCGGCCGGCACCGCCCCGCGCGACGACGTCTGGCTGGCCGACCTGGGTGCCAGTGGCGAGCTGCGCGAGCTCCAGGTGGGCGTCGACGCGCAGACCAGCGCCTGGGTCGCCCGCGACGGCCGGCTGTGGCTGCTCAGCGACCGGAACTCCCCCCGCTGGCGGCTGGCCGTGGCTGACCCGGAGGACCCGGGCACCTGGGACGTCGGCGCCTGGTCCGACGTCGTCCCGCAGCAGGCCGACGGCGTCCTCTCCGACGTCGCCCTGGTCGACGGACCGGACGGCGGGCTGCAGGTGCTCGCCGTCCACTCCGTCGACGCGACCGACCGGCTCAGCGTCTGGAGCGCGGACGGCTCGGGCCGCCTGGCCGAGGTCACCGCGCTCCCCCCGGGCAGCGTCTCCGGCGTCAGCTCCCCGCCCGAGGGCGGCAGCACCGCCTGGGTCGGCTACACCGACTACGCGACCCCGCCGTCGGTGCTGCGCTGGGACTCGGCCGACCCCACCGCGCTGGCCGACCACGAGCGCGCCCCCGTCGCCGGCGACGTCCCGGCCCTGACCGTCGTCGAGACGCACGCGACGAGCCGGGACGGGACGCCGGTGCACCTCTTCGTGCTGTCGGGCTCCGGCCGACCCGACACCCCGCGGCCGACCGTCCTCTACGGCTACGGCGGGTTCAACGTCTCCCTCACGCCCGGGTACTCGGCGCAGGCGCTGTCGTGGGTCGCCGCCGGCGGGGTGTGGGTCGTGGCGAACCTGCGCGGCGGCTCCGAGCACGGCGAGGAGTGGCACCGCGCGGGCATGCGCGAGCGCAAGCAGAACGTCTTCGACGACTTCGCCGCCGCCGGTGAGCACCTGGTCGCCGAGGGGTGGACGACGCACGGGCAGCTGGCGGTCTTCGGCGGGTCCAACGGCGGGCTGCTGGTCGGCGCCACCCTCACCCAGCGCCCCGACCTCGCCGCGGCCGTCGTCTGCAGCGCGCCGCTGCTGGACATGGTCCGCTACGAGCGCTTCGGGCTGGGCCGCACCTGGAACGACGAGTACGGCACCGCCGAGGACCCGGTCGAGCTGGGCTGGCTGCTGGGCTACTCGCCGTACCACGCCGTCCGCGAGGGCACGGCCTACCCCGCGACCCTGTTCACGACCTTCGAGAGCGACACCCGGGTCGACCCCCTGCACGCCCGCAAGCTGGCCGCCGCCCTCCAGCACGCGACCACCGCGGAGGCGCCGGTGCTCCTGCGCCGCGAGGTCTCGGTCGGCCACGGTGCCCGCGCGGTGAGCCGCACGGTCGGGCTGGCCGCCGACCAGCTCGCGTTCCTCGCCGCGCACACCGGGCTCAGCGGATCCGGACCGAGCGGATACGGACCGAGCGGATCCGGAAAGTCTGGCTGACGGACGGCCCATCGCCTGCTTGTATTGACCGTGATGGACGGTTCACTGTCCGTGGTCGCGGCCGCCGACGGCAGCACCATGGAACTCCCGGAGTGCGTCGAGGACGCGGGCTCGCTGTGCGCCCGCGTCTACGACCTGTTCGGCCTCGACTGGCTGGCGGCCAACGCGGACGCCTTGATCGCCAAGCCGGCGCGGATCCTGCTGGTCGTCGCCCTCGCGCTGGTGGTGCGGCTGCTGCTGCACCGGGGCATCCGCCGGCTGACGGGCCGGACCGCGGTCGGGGCCATGCCCACCATCCTGCGGCCGTGGCGGAACCGCGCCCGCGCCGCGGACCCCGACGGGCTGGAGACGATCGCCGAGCGCCGCACCCAGCGGGCGGCCGCGATCAGCTCCGTGCTGCGCAGCTTCTCGTCGTTCGTGGTGCTGGGCATCGCCGTCGTCCTGGTGCTCGGCGAGCTGGGCGTGAACCTGGCGCCGATCATCGCCAGCGCCGGCGTCCTGGGTGTGGCCCTGGGCTTCGGCGCGCAGAACCTGGTCAAGGACTTCATCGCCGGGATCGGGATCATCCTCGAGGACCAGTACGGGGTGGGCGACGTCGTCGACCTGGGTGAGGCCATGGGCACCGTCGAGGCGGTGGGCCTGCGGATCACCCGGCTCCGGGACGCCCACGGCGTCGTCTGGTACGTCCGCAACGGCGAGGTGCTGCGGGTGGGCAACAAGAGCCAGGGCTTCGCGCAGGTCGTCATCGACATGCCCGTGGCCCACGACACCGACCTGGACGCCTGCCGCGTGCTGATGCAGGAGGTCGCCGACGCGATGTACGCCGAGCCGGAGTGGGCGGAGGTCCTGCTGGCCGAGCCGGAGTCGCTGGGCGTCGAGCAGATCACCGCCCAGGGCGTGGTCATGCGCGTGCAGGTACGCAGCACCAACGCCGACCAGTGGCGGGTGGCGCGCGAGCTGCGGCTGCGGCTCAGCGAGCGCTTCGCCGCTGCGGGCATCCGGACGCCGAACCCGGTCCTCGGCGCGACGGCGGCCCCGGCGGCCCGGCCGTGAGCGACCGGCCGCCGGCCCCGTCGACCGAGGTCACCGAGCAGGCGACCTCCGTGGGCCAGGACACCGAACAGGCGACCTTCGGGGAGGTCTTCGCCGTCCAGGAGTTCCGGCCGCTGTTCGGCAGCTTCCTGCTCTCCACGATCGGCGACCAGCTGGCCCGCGTCGCGCTGACGGTCCTGGTCTACCAGCGCACCGACTCGCCGCTGCTCTCGGCGATCACCTTCGCCATCAGCTACCTCCCGTGGCTGGTCGGCGGGCCGGTGCTCGCCACCCTGGCCGACCGGCTGCCCCGCCACCGCGTGCTCATCGCCAGCGACGTGGCCCGGGCCGTGCTGGTGGCCGGCATGGCCGTGCCCGGCACCCCGCTGCCGCTCCTGCTGGTCCTGCTGCTGCTCGTGTCGCTGTTCGCCCCGCCGTTCGAGTCCGCCCGCTCCGCCCTCATGGCCGACGTCCTGACCGGGGACCGGTACGCGGTGGCCACCTCGCTGACCAACGTCAGCGCCCAGGTGTCGCAGGTGATCGGCTTCGCCCTGGCCGGCACGCTCGTGGCGTCGCTGGACCCCTCCTGGGTGCTGTTGCTGGACGCCGCGACGTTCGGCGTCTCCGCCGTGTGGCTCCGCGTCGGGCTGGAGCGCCGGCCCGCCCCCGCCGCGGCCGAGGGCGCAGGCCGCTCGGTCTGGCAGGACGCCGGCGACGGGATGCGCCTGATCGCGCGGACGCCGCGGCTGCTGACGCTCATCCTGCTGGTCTGGGTCGGTGTGATGTTCGCCAACGCGGCCGAGGGCATCGCGGTGCCGCTGGTCGACGAGCTCGGCGGCGGCGCGCTCGCGGTCGGCATGCTGCTGGCGGCCAACCCGCTCGGCGTGACCGTCGGGGGGCTGCTGCTGGCCCGGCTCGTGGCGCCCACCCGGCGAGCCGGGCTGGTGCCCGGGCTCGTGCTGCTGTCGCTGCTCCCGGTGCTGCTCGCCGGGCTCGTCGCCATGTGGGCCCCGCCCGGGCGGACGGCCTACGGCGTGGTCCTGGCCTGCATGTTCGTCGCCGGGCTCGGGGCCTCCTGGACCATCCCGCTGAACGTGATGTTCGTGCAGGAGGTGCCACCCGCCTTCCGCGGGCGGGCGATCGGGGTGGCCGTCAGCGGGCTCTACGGCGTCCAGGGACTCGGCGCGCTCGGCGCCGGCCTGGCCGCCGAGGGCGTCGCCCCGAGCACGGTGGTGGCGCTCATCGGCGGGCTCGGCGTGCTCGCCGTCCTCCCCCCGCTGCTGGCCTGGTCCCGCCTGCAGGCCGCCGCGCGGGCCGACGCCGTGGCGGCCACCGCCGTTCCTGCGGGACCATGAGCACGTGACACAGCCCGACCGGACCCTGCCCTCGGCGCGGACCTTCTTCGACGAGGTCGGCGGGGCGCCGACGTTCGACCGGCTGGTGTCGCGCTTCTACGCCGGCGTCCGCGCCGACCCGGTCCTCGCCCCGCTGTACCCCCAGGACGACTGGGAGGGCGCCGAGACCCGGCTGCGGCGGTTCCTCGAGCAGTACTGGGGCGGTCCGACCACCTACTCCCAGGAGCGCGGCCACCCGCGGCTGCGGATGCGGCACGCCCCCTTCGCCATCGGCCCGGCCGAGCGCGACGCGTGGCTGTCGAACATGCGCGACGCCGTGGACTCCCTGGAGCTCACCCCCGAGCAGGACGCCACGCTCTGGGGCTACCTGGAGATGGCCGCCCGGAGCATGCAGAACCGCTGGCCCGACGACGCGCCCGGCGACCTCTCCCCCGCCTGAGCGAGGACCCGTTCTCCGCCCGCCCCGCACGCCCGGCGCGGGCCTCCGGACGGGCCCGCACACCCACGCAACCCGAGGACACCCTGTGCCAGCACCCGCGCGCGCCTTCCGCACCACCGGCCCGGACTGGTGGCGCGACGCCGTCTTCTACCAGGTCTACATCCGCAGCTTCGCCGACGGGAACGGGGACGGCGTCGGTGACCTGGCCGGCATCCGCGCGCGGCTGCCGCACCTGGTCGAGCTCGGCGTCGACGCCATCTGGATCACGCCGTTCTACCCCTCGCCCATGCACGACCACGGCTACGACGTCGCCGATCCCCGGGACGTCGAGCCGGTGTTCGGCGACCTCGCCGAGTTCGACGCCCTCCTGGCCGAGGCCCACGACGCCGGCCTGCGGGTGACCGTCGACCTGGTGCCCAACCACAGCTCGCACGCCCACGAGTGGTTCACCGCGGCGCTGGCCGCGGGCCCCGGCTCACCGGAGCGGGCCCGCTACCTGTTCCGCGACGGCCAGGGGCCCGACGGCGCCGAGCCGCCGAACAACTGGCCGTCGGTGTTCGGCGGGCCGGCGTGGTCCCGCGTGCCCGACGGGCAGTGGTACCTGCACCTGTTCGCCCCCGAGCAACCCGACCTGGACTTCACCAACCCCGAGGTGCTCGCCGACCTCGAGGAGACGATGCGGTTCTGGCTCGACCGCGGGGTCGACGGGTTCCGCATCGACGTGGCCCACGGCATGGCCAAGCCCGAGGGCCTGCCGGACATGCTGCCGATGGAGGACACCGGCCTGCTCGACGACCACGGCCCGGGCGACCACCGGTTCGACCAGGACGGCGTGCACGAGGTGCACCGGCGCATCCGCCGGGTCATCGACGCCTACCCCGACCGCATGGCGGTCGGCGAGGTCTGGGTGTCCGACGACGACCGGCTGGCGCAGTACCTGCGGCCCGACGAGCTGCAACTGGCCTTCAACTTCAAGCTGCTGACGGCGGAGTGGGACGCCGCGGCGCTGCGGACGGCGATCGAGCACTCGCTCGCCACGGTCGAGGGCACCCCCGCGCCGGCCTGCTGGGTGCTGTCCAACCACGACCGCCCCCGGCACGTGACTCGTTACGGTGACGGTAACGAGGGCACCCGCCGAGCGCGGGCGGCGGCGCTGCTGCAGCTGGCCCTGCCCGGCGTCGCCTACCTCTACAACGGCGACGAGCTCGGCATGCCGGACGTCGACCTGCCCGACGAGGCGCTCCAGGACCCGATCTGGGAGCGCTCCGGGCACACCGAGCGCGGCCGCGACGCCTGCCGGATCCCCGTGCCGTGGTCGGGCACCGAGCCCCCGTACGGCTTCTCCTCGAGCCCCGGCACCTGGCTGCCGATGCCCGAGGGGTGGGGACCGCTCACCGCGGAGGCACAGGCGGCCGACGACGGTTCGATGCTGTCGCTGTACCGACGTGCACTCGGGCTGCGGACGACGTCCCCGGCCTTGCGCGGCGACGCCGTGGAGTGGCTGCCCGCGCCGGAGGGCTGCCTGGCCTTCCGCCGTCCCGGCGGGCTGGTCTGCCTGGTCAACCTCTCCCCCGCCGCCGTCCCGCTGCCCGAGGGCGAGGTGCTGCTGGCCAGCGGGGACGTGGCCGGCGGCACCCTCGCCGCGGACACCGCGGTCTGGCTGCGGGCGGGCTGAAAGTAGGGACCCCGTCCTCCTCGTCCCTCGCGAGCTCGAGGCGAGCCTCGGGACGGCGCCGTGTACGACTCGCCGGTCGAGGGGCGCGGATCGGTGGCACCGATAGAATCGGCTGCGTAACGACGCGTCACGGGGGACGCGCCAACTTCGGTCGACCGGCCCCTGGCCGGGACCTGTCCCGGGGAGGCCGCCCACACATGACGCTGCTGCAGGTCGAGGGACTGACCAGGTCCTTCGGGGCACGCCGCGTCCTGCGCGACGTCTCCTTCAGCATCGCCGAGGGCGAGATCGTCGGGCTCGTCGGTGCCAACGGCGCCGGCAAGTCGACCCTCGGGGACGTGATCGCCGGCATCACCGCGCCCGACTCCGGGCGGATGACGCTGCAGGGGCACGCCTACGCCCCGCTGTCGGCGGAGGACGCGCGGCACCTGGGCGTCGGGGTCGTCTCGCAGCTGATCCGGATCGACCCGGAGCTGACCGTCGCCCAGGCCGTCTTCCGGGGCACCGCCCGGGCGGGCCGCCCGCAGGGGGAGCTGCGCCGGCAGGCCCAGGTCCTGCTCGCCGAGGTGGCCCTCGACATCAGCCCGGACACGCTCGTCGGCGAGCTGCCGCACTTCGTCCACGGCCTGGTCGAGGTCGCCCGCATGCTGGCCGAGGACACCCGGCTGGTCGTGCTCGACGAGGTGTCGGCCGCCCTGCTCCCCGCGGAGGTGACCGGGCTGCACGCCGTCGCCGACCGGCTGCGGCGGCAGGGCCGCGGGGTCCTCTACATCAGCCACCGGCTGCCCGAGATGCTCGAGGTCGTCGACCGGGTGCTGGTGCTGCGGGAGGGCCGGATCGCCCTCGACGCCCCGAGCTCGACGCTGGACCCGGTCCGCCTGGCGGCGGCGACGGTCGAGGGCACGACGCCCGTCCCGGCTCCCCGGTCCGAGCCCCGCCCCGAGCCCGCCCGGCCGGACGGCGTCCCGCCGCGGCCGGCGCCGGTCGACGGCGAGGTCGTCCTGCAGATCCGCAACCTGCGGGTGCCCGGGTACGTCGAGGGAGTCGACCTGGACCTGCGCCGGGGCGAGATCATCGGACTGACCGGGCACCGCTCCTCCGGGGTCCGTGAGCTCGCCGGCGCCCTCTCCGGGGAGATGCCGGCCATCACCGACGAGCTGGTGCTCCGGGGCGAGCCACGGCCGACCGGGTCCCTCGAGCCCGCCCCGGTCCTGCGGCTGCCCGTGTACAGCCCCGACGAGGACGCCTACGGGGTCGACCCCGGCGAGACCATCGCCCGGACGCTGACCGACGAGCCCTGGGGCGCGCTCACCGACCTGCGCACCGAGATCGCGCAGCTGCGCGGGGTCATCAAGACCGTGCACAGCCTCGACGTCAAGACGCTCAGCATCCGCACCGTGTTCGGCGCGCTGTCCGGCGGCGACCAGCACAAGCTCGCGCTCGCCCGCTGGATGGCCTCGGCGGAGGACGTCGTCGTCGTCCACGAGCCCACCCGCGGCCTCGACGTGCGGGCGCGGGAGCAGGTGCGCCACCTGCTGGCCGAGGCGACCTCGCACGGCACCTCGGTCGTCGTCGTCTCGGTGGACCCCGACGAGCTGGCCGAGTGCTGCGACCGCGTCGGCATCGTGTCCGGCGGCCGGGTGACCCGGTGGATCGACGCCCACGACCGGGCGGTGGACGCCGTCCGCGACTCCATCCTCGAGGCCGCCGCCGCCGCATAACGAGGAGGCGGCTCGGCGGCACGGCCACGAGCGTCCCGGCTTCCCCCGCCCCAGGTCCTGCGCGACACGGCCGTCCCCCGTCCGGACCGGTGTCGCCGGTGCGGTGCCGCCCGCCCCCCGGCCGGGCGGCACCGCCGCGACGTCAGACGGTCACGGCACCCGCGATGGAGCGCAGCTTGTGCCGGGCCAGGGCGAGGTTCGCGGTGACCCGGTTGAGCACCAGGTAGATGAAGAGCCCGGCGTTGCCCTGGCCCTTGAGCACGTTGATCAGGTGGTACTGCCCCTGCAGCGTGATGAGGATGTCCTCGACCTCGTCCTTGAGCTCGAGGTCGGCGATGGTGCGCAGCTTGGCGCGGACGACGTTGGAGTTGCCGGCCGCTGCCACGTTCAGGTCGAAGCCGGGGGTCCCGCCGGCGGCGAGGGCCATCCCGCTGTCGATGTCGACGATCGCGGCGCCGCTGGCGCCCTCGATCGCGAGCAGTTCGGCGATGACGTTGTCGAGCTGTGCCACGAGTGGAGCTCCGTTCCATTCCAGTGGGGGACGCAGCGGGGAGCTGCGCTCCGGGTCGGGGGGTGACCCGGATCGGCCGGACGAGCCGGCCGTCTGGTCGTGCACGGGCTGCCCGGACGGCGACGGTGCCGGTCCGGCGTGCGTCGCACCGGCCGGAGCGCGGTGCGCGGCCGCCTCGTCGACGGGCGGCGGAACCGGGCTGCGCGGGGGTGGGACCGGGACGCCGGGTGCCTGGTGCTGCGCCCGCCGTTCCGGCTCCGTGTCGTGCGCCGTGGTACGCCCCCGCCCCCACAGCGACGCCCACCACCCGGTTGCCATGCCAGTTCCGCCTTCGCCGAGAGGCTCGCCGTCCCCAGACAACACGAGCCCCGGGCAACCCGGCAAACCGAGCGACGTCTCCGCTGGTGAAGAGCCGGTCACCCAGGGCGACCGCCTCCGACCGCGGTCCCGGGGGGCGCCCGCGGGGCCTCGGGTACCTTCCCGCGGGGGCTCGCCGGTGCCGGGAGCACCGAGGCCGCCCCCGTCGACACCGCACCCGAGGAGCCGTACGTGAAGAGCCGGGACCTGGCCTACATCGCCCTGTTCGCCGCCATCACCGCGGTGCTGGGCCTGTTGCCACCGGTCCCCGTGCCCGGCATCCCCGTACCGATCACCGCCCAGACGCTGGGCGTCATGCTCGCGGGCTCGGTCCTCGGCGCCCGCCGCGGTGGGTTGGCGCTGCTGACCTTCCTCGTGGTCGTCGCCGCGGGGATGCCGCTGCTGTCCGGCGGGCGCGGCGGGCTCGGCGTCTTCGTCGGCCCGTCCGCGGGCTACCTCTACAGCTGGCCGATCGCGGCGTTCGTCATCGGGCTGCTCACCCAGGTCACCTACCGGCGGTTCAACCTGGCCTGGGCGATGGTCGCGAACCTCGTCGGCGGCATCGCGGTCATCTACGCGCTGGGCATCCCCTTCACCTCGATCTACGGCGACGTGTCCCTGTCGGCCGCGGCCACCGGGTCCCTGTCGTTCATCCCGGGCGACCTGGTCAAGGCCGGCATCGCCTCGGTCGTGGCCGTCGCGGTGCGCAAGGCCTACCCGGTCATCGAGCTGCCCCGCCGGCGGCCGGCGGCGGGCTGACCGTGCGGTGGGGACGGCGTGCGGCCTCCCGGGTCACCGCCGCCGCGGACCTCACCCGGACGGCGATCGAGCTGCGCGGCGTCTCCCACGACTACGGCGACCGCCCGGTCCTGCGCGACCTCTCGCTGACCCTCGCCGAGTCGCGCGTCGGCGTGGTCGGCGGCAACGGCTCCGGCAAGAGCACGTTCGCCCGCCTGCTCAACGGGCTCGTGGTGCCGACCGAGGGCACCGTGCTCGTGGACGGGCTGGACACCCGGACGCAGCTGCGGGAGGTCCGCCGGCGGGTCGGCTTCGTGTTCCAGGACCCCGACGCGCAGATCGTGCTCCCCACGGTGGCCGAGGACGTCGGGTTCGGGCTCACCAACCTCGGGGTGCCACCGGAGGAGCGTGCGCGGCGGGTCGAGGAGGTGCTGGTCCGCTACGGCCTGGCCGGGCACCGCGACCACCCCGCGCACCTGCTCAGCGGCGGGCAGAAGCAGCTGCTCGCCATCGCCGGCGTGCTCGTCATGGCGCCGCAGCGGGTGGTGTTCGACGAGCCGACGACGCTGCTGGACCTCGCCAACACCCGCCGGATCGCGCGGGTCGTCGAGGAGCTCGAGCAGGACGTCGTCGTCGTCACCCACCACCTGGACCTGCTGGCCGGCTTCGACCGGGTCCTGGTGTTCGAGGACGGCCGCGTGGTCGCCGACGGCGCACCGGCCGAGACGGTCCGCTGGTACGTGGACCGGATGTCATGACCCTCTCCCTGTACGTGCCGGTGGCCAGCCCGGTGCACCGGGCTCCGGCCGGGCTGAAGCTCGGCCTGCTCGCGGCGCTGGCCGTGGCGCTGTTCCTCGTCGGCCGGCTCGCGGTGGCCGGCGGCGTCCTGGCCGCCGTGCTGCTGCTCGGCGTGGGGGTGGCCCGGCTGCCGGTCCGCGCGCTGGTCGCCCAGGTGCGCCCGGTGTGGCCCTGGCTGGTGCTCCTGCTCGCCTTCCACCTGGTGTTCACCGACTGGCGCACCGGCACCCTGGTGGTGCTGCGGCTGCTCACCCTGGTGGTGGCGGCGGCGGTGGTGACCTCGACGACGCGGGTGACCGAGCTGGTCGCCGTCGTCGAGTGGCTGGCCCGCCCGCTCGCGGTCCTCGGGATCCGGCCGGCCCGCATCGGGCTGGTGATCGCGATGACGCTGCGGTTCATCCCGCTGATCGCCGAGCGCGCCGCCGCGATCCGGGAGGCCCAGGCCGCCCGCGGGGCGACGGGCATGCGCTGGGGGATGCTCGTGCCCCTGCTCGTCCAGGTGCTGCGGCTGGCGCACACGCTCGGCGAGGCCCTGGACGCCCGGGGAGCCGACGCCCCGGCCCCGCCGCGCCGTGCGGGAGCATCGGCGCCGTGACCGGGACGCTGCTGGAGATCTGGTCGACGCCCGAGGCGGCCCGGCCGATGCGCCGCCTGGACACGGGCCGGCTGGTCGCCGGCGCGGGGCTCGAGGGTGACCGCTACGCGCTGGGCGGCGGCACGTGGGCCGGGTACCCGGACCTGGAGAAGCAGCTCACCCTGATCGACGCCGACGACGTCGCCGCCGTGGCCGCCGAGACGGGCACCGCGCTGACCCCCGGCGACACCCGCCGCAACCTCGTCACCCGGGGCATCGCCCTGCCGGAGCTGGTCGGCCGGTGGTTCGCGGTCGGCGACGCGTTGCTGTTCGGCATGAAGCGCTGCCCGCCGTGCACCCACCTGGAGCGGCTGAACGGCGCGAAGCTGGTCAAGGCCATGGCGTACCGCGGCGGGGTCAACGCGGCGGTGTTCGCCGGGGCGCCGATCGCCGAG
This sequence comes from Trujillonella endophytica, assembly GCF_019799905.1. Lineage (GTDB taxonomy): Bacteria > Actinomycetota > Actinomycetes > Mycobacteriales > Geodermatophilaceae > Trujillonella > Trujillonella endophyticus_A. The sequence continues at coordinate 344,740 of NZ_JABGCI010000003.1, forward strand.
GGGGCCGCCGTCCGGCTGCTGGACGACGACGAGGCGGCCCGCCGCGGCGCCCCCAGCGGTGCGGACCGGCCGGTGCCGCGCCGGGTCTGAGGGGGGTCAGCAGGCCTCCACACCCACGGTCAGCCGCAGGCCTCCACACCCACGGTCAGCCGCAGGCCTCCACACCCACGGTCAGCCGCAGGCCTCCACGACCACGGCCACGCCCTGCCCGCCGCCGACGGCGATGGCGGCCAGGCCGGTGCGGCCCGCGCCGCCGCGCAGGAGCTGGGCGAACAGCCGGACCGCCAGGATCGCACCCGAGGCGCCCCACGGGTGGCCGAGGGCGAGCGCGCCGCCCTCCCGACACACCCGCTCGGGGTCGAGCTCCAGCGCGGCGCAGCAGGCCAGGACCTGCCCGGCGAAGGCCTCGTTGAACTCGATCACGTCGACGTCGTCGAGGGTCAGCCCGGCGCGGTCCAGCGCCTGCCTCGCCGCCGGGACGATGCCCAGCCCGGGACGGCGGGGGTCGACACCGGCGGTGGCGGTGCCGAGCACCCGCAGCCCGGGGACGCCGAGCCGCCGGTGCGTGCCGGCGTCGACCAGGGTGACCGCGGCGGCGCCGTCGTTGATGCCGCAGGAGTTGCCGACGGTCACCGTGCCGCCGTGGGCCGGGCGGAGGCGGGCCAGCCGCTCCACCGTGAGCCCGGCGCGTGGCCGCTCGTCGGCGTCGAGGCCGGCGACGGGGACCAGCTCGCCGGCGAAGCCCCCGGCCCGTCGCGTGGCGAGCGCGCGGGCGTGGGAGCGGACGGCGTAGGCGTCCTGGGCCGCGCGGCCGATGCCGTGCTCCCTCGCGACGAGGTCGGCGGCCGGGCCCATGTCGGGGTCGCCGACGCCGGCCGGGGCGAACGGTGCCCGCTCGTAGCGGACCGGCGGCTCCTCCCCCCGGGCCGGCCACATCCGCCAGGGCGCGGTCGAGGCGGACTCGACGCCGCCGGCGAGCACCGCGCCCGTCTCGCCGCGCAGCTGTGCCACGGCGAGCACGATCGCCGCCAGGCCGCTGCCGCACTGCCGGTCGACGGTGAGCCCGGGGACGGTCGCCGGGAGACCGGCCTGGAGCGCGGCCACGCGGGCGACGTCGCCGCCGGGGCCCATGCAGTTGCCCAGCACCACCTCGCGCACCGGGACGTCGTCCAGGACGGCGCCCGGTGTCGTCCCCGGTCCTGCCGTCAGGTCGGCGACGACGGCGGCGGCGAGGTCGGCGGCGGTGCAGCCGGCCAGCGCGCGTCCCGCCGTCCCGATCGGGGTGCGCCGGGCGGCCACCACCACCGGGGCGTCGTCGCGCGTCACGGGGCACCCGCCGGGGCGAGCCGGCCCTCGGCAGCGAGCTCGGCGACCGCCGCCCGGTCGACCTTCCCGGCGCCGGTCAGCGGCAGCTGCGCGAGGGCGAACCACCGGCGTGGGCGCTGGGCCGGCGCCAGCTCCGCGCGCGCGGCCGCACGGGCGCGGGCGAGCCCCGCGGGGTCGGCGAGCACCGCGGCGACGACGGCGCCCAGCCGGGGGTGCGGGAGCCCCACCACGAGCACGTCGGCGCCCGTGGCCCGGCGCAGCACCTGCTCGACCTCACCGGCGAGCACGGTGACCCCGCCGGTGAGGACGGCGTCGGCGCCGCGGCCGGTCACGGTGAGCACGCCGTCGTCCAGCCGGCCGCGGTCGCCGACGGTCGCGAAGCCGTCCCCGGCCACCGCGAACGGCCCGTCGTCCCCGCCGGCGTAGCCGCGGGAGAGGTAGGGCGAGCGGGCCCAGATGCGGCCGTCGCGGATCTCCACGGCGACGTCCGGGAAGGGGCGCAGGTCCTCCTCGTGCGTGCCCCAGGCGACGAAGGAGAGCTCGGCCGCGCCGTAGTAGTGGGCGATCCGCGCGCCGGCCGCCTCCGCCCGCGACGCCAGGTCGCGGCGCAGCCGGTCACCGGCGACGACGACGGTGCGCCCGCGGAGGTCGGTGCCCGCCTGCAGCGCACTGGTCAGCGCGGCCGGGGTGAGGTGCAGGTGCGTGGCCTGCTCGGGTTCGGCGAGCAGCGCCGCTCCCGCCGAGCGGGCGTGCACGGCGGCGAAGAGGTTCATCGTGGCCGAGAGCGGGCCGGGCACGCAGACGCGGGACGCCGGCCCGATGCCGGCCAGCGCCGAGACGTGCGGGAAGGAGTCGGCCCAGGAGGCGGCGGTGCGCACGACCACGCGGGGACGGTCGGTCGTGCCGGAGGTCCGCAGGGCGATCAGCCCGCCGCGCTCGCAGGCGTCGAGCACCGCGGCGACCGGATCCGCGGCCGCGGCGACGTCCGTCGGGGACTCGGTCACGGCCCTCCCCGCCCACTCGCCCGTCCGGGACCCGTCGCCCGGCCTCGGCAGCGTACGGAGCGCGAGGGGCTGTGCTGACCGGCCGGTGCGCGGGACACTCGCGCCCCGGCCGTCGGCCCTCGAGGAGGGGTCCCATGGAAACCGCCGTCAGCGAGATCGCGCCGGACGTGTTCCGGCTGTCGACGTACGTCCCCGAAGCCGACTTCCAGTTCAACCAGTACCTGGTCGTCGGCGACGAGCCGCTGCTGTTCCACACCGGCCCGCGCGCGCTGTTCCCCCTGGTCTCCGAGGCGGTGGCGCGCGTGATGCCGGTGGCGGACCTGCGCTGGATCACCTTCGGCCACGTCGAGGCCGACGAGTGCGGGGCGATGAACCTCTGGCTCGCCGCCGCCCCGCGGGCCGAGGTCGCACACGGCGCGATGGGCTGCGTCGTCTCGATCGACGACCTGGCCGACCGCCCGCCCCGGCCCCTGGCCGACGGCGAGGTCATCGAGGTCGGGGACCGGCGGGTGCGGCACATCGACACACCCCACGTGCCGCACGGGTGGGACGCCCGGGTGCTGTTCGAGGAGACGACCGGCACGCTGCTGTGCGGCGACCTGTTCAGCGCCTTCGGCGCCAGCCCGGCGGTCACCGAGCAGGACGTCGTCGGCCCGGCCCTGCAGGCGGAGGACATGTTCCGCGCCACCTGCCTGACCCCGGCCACCGGGGCGACCATCCGCGCGCTGGCCGACCTGCACCCGGCGACCCTGGCCCTCATGCACGGGCCCGCGTTCGCCGGGGACTGCGTGCAGGCCCTGCGCGACCTGGCCGACGCCTACGACGAGCGGCTGGCCAGCGAGGGGGCGCGGCTGCACGGCCCGGTCCCGCCGCCGGGGGGTGGCTCCCCGGCCGGCGGCTGAGCCGGTGGCCGCACCCGCCGATCCCCTCCCCCGGGTGCTCGTGCTCTGCCTACTCCTGTACGCAGAGCACGACCGCGCGGGGAGTCATCCCGACCGGGCCTCCCGGCATGCCGATCAGCCGGCGGGCTCGTCGGTCCAGCGGAGGAGGAACTCCTTCTCGTCGGGCGTGAGCCGGCGCGGCCGGGCGATGTCGAAGTCGTACGGCACCAGCAGGGTGCTGCCGGTGACCGCGAGCCGGTCGCCGTCGAACACCTCGTAGTGGCAGGTGAACGCGGCGGCACGGAGCCCCGAGACCCAGATCTGCACGTCCAGCGGACGGGCGGTGTAGACGACCGGCAGCTTGTACCGGATCTCGTGGGACGCCACGACCGTCCCCCGGCGCAGCCCGGTGCGCTCCTCCAGCGTCGCCCGCTCGAAGAACAGGTCGACGCGGGCCATCTCGAAGTACTGCAGGAAGACGACGTTGTTGACGTGCCCGTAGGCGTCCATGTCCGACCAGCGCATGGGGACCTGCACGGTGTGCCTCACGCGGCCACCCTGCCGCACGCGCCGGCCGGAGCGCGATCCGCCCCGGCCGGTGGGCCCCCTCCCGGCGCCCGCCCCGTGCGGAGCGTGGGGAGGAGGGGGCCCTTCCTCAGTCGCGGGCGAGCTTGCGGTAGGTCGCCCGGTGAGGACGGGTCGCGTCCTGCCCGAGCCGCTCGACCTTGTTCTTCTCGTAGTCGGCGAAGTTGCCCTCGAACCAGAACCACTTGCTCTCGCCCTCGTAGGCGAGGATGTGCGTCGCCACGCGGTCGAGGAACCAGCGGTCGTGGCTGACGACCACGGCGCAGCCGGGGAACTCGAGCAGCGCGCTCTCCAGGCTGGTGAGCGTCTCGACGTCGAGGTCGTTGGTCGGCTCGTCGAGCAGCAGCAGGTTGCCGCCCTGCTTGAGCGTCAGCGCCAGGTTCAGCCGGTTGCGCTCACCGCCGGAGAGCACGCCGGCCGGCTTCTGCTGGTCCGGGCCCTTGAACCCGAACGCGGCGACGTAGGCCCGCGAGGGCATCTCCACGTTGCCGACCTTGATGTGGTCCAGGCCGTCGGAGACGACGTCCCACAGCGTCTTCTTCGGGTCGATGCCGCTGCGGTTCTGCTCGACGTAGGACAGCTTGACGGTCTCGCCGACCTTGATCTCGCCGTCGTCGGGCTTCTCCTCGCCGACCAGCATCTTGAACAGCGTGGTCTTGCCGGCGCCGTTGGGGCCGACGACCCCGACGATGCCGTTGCGCGGGAGCGTGAAGGAGAGCTCGTCGATGAGGACGCGGTCGCCGAAGCCCTTCGTCAGCTTCTTGGTCTCCACGACGACGCTGCCCAGCCGCGGGCCCGGCGGGATCTGGATCTCCTCGAAGTCCAGCTTGCGGAACTTGTCGGCCTCCGCGGCCATCTCCTCGTACCGGGCCAGGCGTGCCTTGCTCTTGGCCTGCCGGGCCTTGGCGCCCGAGCGGACCCACTCCAGCTCCTCCTTGAGGCGCTTGGCGCGCTTGGCGTCCTTGGCGCCCTCCACCTGCAGACGGGCGGCCTTGGTCTCCAGGTAGGTGGAGTAGTTGCCCTCGTAGGGGTAGGCCCGGCCGCGGTCGAGCTCGAGGATCCACTCGGCGACGTTGTCCAGGAAGTACCGGTCGTGGGTGACGGCGACGACGGTGCCGGCGTACTTCTCCAGGTGCTGCTCCAGCCACGCCACGCTCTCGGCGTCGAGGTGGTTGGTGGGCTCGTCGAGCAGGAGCAGGTCCGGGGCCTCGAGCAGCAGCTTGCACAGCGCGACGCGGCGGCGCTCACCACCGGAGAGGACGGTGACGTCGGCGTCGCCGGGCGGGCAGCGCAGCGCGTCCATCGCCTGCTCGATGCGGGCGTCGAGCTCCCAACCGTCCTGGTTCTCGATGACCTCCATGAGCTCGCCCTGCTCGGCCAGCAGCGCGTCGAAGTCGGCGTCGGGCTCGCCCATCGCCGCGCTGACCTCCTCGAACCGGGTCAGCGCGTCGCGCAGCGGCTTGACCGCCTCCTCGACGTTGCCCCGCACGTCGAGCGCCTCGTTCAGCGGCGGCTCCTGGAGCAGGATGCCGACCGTCGCGTCGGGGGCCAGGTTGGCCTCCCCGTTGGACGGCTGCTGCATGCCGGCCATGATCTGGAGCACGGTCGACTTGCCGGCGCCGTTGGGACCGACGACACCGATCTTCGCGCCGGGCAGGAACGACAGGGTGACGTTGTCGAGGATCACCTTGTCGCCGTGCGCCTTGCGCGCGCGGACCATCGTGTAGATGTACTGAGCCACTGGGCCAGGGAGCCTTCCGTCGGGTTCGCGTGGGGGTGGCGGGACCGGCCTGGCCGGCCCCGCCCCCTGCGTTCTCTTCCCCCGATCCTCCCAGTTCCGGGCGGCTAGTGGAGAGCCGGTTCCCGGACTTCCGGATCGGGGTCCACCGGGGACAACGCCCCGCCGTCCACGATGTAGTCCTCGCCGGTGAGCGGCCCGTCGAACGGCGCCGGCTCGTCGAACTCGGCCGCCGGCTCGGCCGGGGCCTCCTCGGGGCGCGGGTTGCGCGGCGCGCGCTGGTACTCGGCCCAGCCGTGGCGCAGGTCCGGTCCGACCGCCTCCGCCCGGATCTGGGAGGTGCTGCCGCGGCCGTTCTGCGACTCGTAGTCGCGCGTCCACAGGCGGCCGACGACCACCACGGCGTCGCCCTTGCTGAGGCTCCGCACGACGTTGCCGCTCAGGTCTCCCCAGCACTCGACGTCGGACCAGAAGGTCTCGCCGTCGACCCACTCCTGGCCGGCCCGGTCGAAGCGCCGGGCGGTCGAGGCGATGCGGAAGTTGGTGACGAAGCCGCCGTTGTCGACGCGGGAGCGGCGGGGTGGGCTGGCGACGCGGCCCACCACGGTGATGTCGGTGTCGGGCATGGGGTCCTCCTCCGGTCGGTGCGCCGGTGCGGCGCGACCGGCTCCGTGCCGGCCTGGCCCGACCCTCCGCCGCCGGGGCCCGCCCGCCCACGGCCCGCCGTCATCTGTGGACGGCCCGCGAGGTTGTGGACGACTCATCAGGGAGCCCGACCCGTCCCGACCGCACCACCCCGGTGCCCGAGGTCAGGGGCGCCACTCCTCGCGGTACTCCGGGTGGTCGGCGTACGGGAGCGCGAGGGTGCGCAGGACGAGGTCGCGAGTGACGTCGTCCGCGGTGGCGCCTTCCAGCAGCTGTCGCTTGGCCCGGCACTCGGCGAGGACGCGGGTCGGGTGCCAGGCGGCGATGTGCTCGGCGTCCCGGCCCCGGACCCGGAGCATCACGCCCTGGTTGGTGCCCAGCACCACGGTCGGCGCCTCGAACGACTGCCCCTCCACCCAGTGCGTGGCCTTCGCACCGGTGGACTCGAGGAAGGCCGGGAGGCCCGCCCGGCCCGGGAACCACCGCCACGGGCCGGGGGTCGAGCCGCGGGCGGTGTTCTCGTCCTCGGTGATGCGTGCGCGCAGGAAGTCAGCCAGGTCCACGGCGGCCATGCTGCCTCCCCCGCCGGGATCGGGTGCGATGATCGGCTGCGAGCGCCCGTAGCTCAGCGGATAGAGCAGGTGCCTTCTAAGCACTTGGCCGCAGGTTCGAGTCCTGCCGGGCGCGCTCCTCGGGCGGCGACCGGACCCGGAGCTACGGTCCCGGCATGCGGTACTGGGTGTACGAGGATCGCCGGAGCGACCGGGCCACCATCCACCTCGCGCACTGCGTGCACTGCAACCACGGTGAGGGGAAGCAGGGCACCCGACCGGAGAACGGCCGCTGGCACGGCCCGTTCACCTCGCGCGACTCCGCTCATGTCGCAGCGACCGCCACCCGCCACGCCGTCCACCGCTGCACCCGGTGCTGAGGCCGCACCGGACGGGGTCGCGTGCCTACGTGCGCCAGCGCAGCGCCAGTCCGGGGTCGGGCGCGTAGCTGCAGTAGGTGCCCAGGTGCAGCGTGCGGCCCAGGTGGTCCCCGAGCGACGGGTGGTGCTCCGCCACCCGCGCGACCGCGTAGCGCAGGGCGCGGCAGACGCTGGTCCGTGCCCGCTCCGACGGCGACTGGGCGACCCGGTGCCGGCCGCCCAGCCCGAAGGCCCCGGCCAGCTCGCGGACCAGGTACTCGCGGTCGGCCCGGGCCAGGGCGGCGCGCGTGTCGTCGCCCAGGGCCTCGGCCTCGGCGACGTCCTCGTCGATCTCGGTGAGCCGGCGTCGGTAGGCCGCCTTCGCCTGCGCGTCGAGCACGGGGCCCGCGTCGCCCTCCACCGGGGCCGGGCCGTGCTCCCCGGCCAGCAGGTCCAGCGCGTGGAACTCCCGGTCGGGCTCGGCCAGCAACCGCGCCAGGTAGCGCATGCCCTTGAGGTCGCGCAGCAGCACGCCGTTCCCCGCGAAGACGACCGTGCGGGTGTCCCCCTCCCGCCGGAACACCGCCGCGCCCGGGGCCTCCGCCCGAACAGGAGGGAGGGCCGTCGCCGGCGCCGGCAGCCGCGCGCCGATCCGCTCCAGCGTCGCGTGCGCCGCCCGCTCCTCGAGGTCTGCGCGTACGGACCGGCCCATCTCCCGCTGGGCGGTGGCCAGGACGAGCCGGACCACGGCCGTCTCGTAGGGCGCACCGACCTCCTGCCAGCCGGCGAGGGCCAGCTCGCACTCCGCCGCGGCCCCGCCGGCGTCGCCCGAAGCGAGTGCCGCCCGTCCGCGGGCCAGCGCCGCGGAGGCCGCCAGCGCGGGGCTCCGGTAGGTGGCGGCGATCCCGGACAGCGCCGCCGCGGCGACCGACGCCAGGTCCGCGTCGCCGGCGGCCGACGCGATCTCGGCCTGCGCGGCGAGCAGCGGTGCGCAGCGCAGCGGCCCGTACGGCGGCTCCTCCTTGGACGGGACGGCGACCGGGTTGTCCAGCGCGTCGGCGACCAGCGCCGCGGCCGTGGCGACGTCGCCCTGTGCCAACCGCAGCAGCGCCAGGCCGGGCTGGGGCGACCAGCCGTGCTCGTACGCCTCGAGGAACGCCTCCTCGGCTCCGGGCAGGTCACCGCGGCGCAGCCGGATCGTCCCCAGCTCGGTCAGCGGCCAGCCGTACTCCCGCCGCATCCACGGCCGCAGCTCGCGGCACGCCCCGAGGGCCTCCTCCTCGGCCGCGGCACACGACCCACGCAGCCGGAGGATCTCCGCGCGGTGCACCCGGCAGCGGCCGTGGATCCCGCCGAACGCCGCCCCGACGCGCCACCGGTCCATCGCGCGCGTCCACTCCTCCGCCCGGTCGTACTGGGCCAGGCCCTGCATGGCGCAGACCAGCTCGCACCAGGCCATCCCGGCCGTGAGCGGGTCGAGCTCGCCCGACACGACGGCGACCGCCGCCTCGTCGAGCAGGGCGAGCCCGTCGTCGACCGCGCCGTCCAGGATGACGATCCGCGCGGTCGCCACCCGCGCCATCGCCACGGCCGCCGGCACGCCGAGCCGGGTGCCCACGTCGATCGCGCGCGCCGCCTCGAGCCGCGCCGACGCCATGTCCCCGCACATGAACCGCTCGTAGGCGCGGGTCATCGCGAGCATGGCCGACGTCGGCGACTCGGGCCCGCCGCGGAGCAGCGACTCGGCCCGGGCCAGCCAGCCCCGCACCGGCGCCATCAGCCCCGTGTCGATGAGCAGGTGGACGGCGACGGTGGCCGCCGCGGCGGCCGCCCCGGCGTCGTCGGCACGACCGCAGCAGACCGCGTACTGCTGCTCCCACGCGCTCAGCGCCGCCTCGAACTCGCCGGCGCCGTACGCCGCGCGGCCCAGCAGCCCGAGATCGTCGGCCGCCAGCGGGCGCCGTGACTGCTCGCTGCGCAGCAGGTCCAGCGCCGCCGCCCACTCGCCGCGGGCCAGCGCCGCGGCCGCATCGGCCGGGCGGGCCACGTCCACCGACATCGCGTCCTCCGGCCGCCGGGTGTCCCGGAGCCTAGGGGCCGACGACGGCGCGGCGGGAGCCCCGGACTCCCCGCCGGGACACCCTCTGTCCCGCCTCCCGGGTGACCGGCACAGCAGGCCGGTGTCCACGAGGACCGGAGGACGACATGAACGGCGCACTCGACGACCTGCCCCTGGAGATCCGCGCGGGGGACCTGGTCACGCGGTACGCGGAGTGGGGCGAGATGGCCGTGCGCTTCGCGCGCGTGCCCGCGGGGACGGACATGGGTCCGGTGCTGGAGGGCCTCCCCGGCGACCGGTGTCCCAGCCCGCACTGGGGCATCGTGCTCACCGGCGCGGTGCGGGTGACGGCCGCCGACGGCTCGGAGACCGTGACCCGTGCCGGGGAGGCCTACCACTGGCCGGCCGGGCACACCGCCCGCATGGACGAGGACACCTCGTTCCTCGAGGTCGGCCCGGTCGCGGCCATGCGGCAGTTCAGCGAGCACGCCCGCGCCAAGCTGGGCGCCCCGGCCGGGGCCTGACCCGCCCGGCGGGCCGGGGTGCCGCGCCCTGGCCCGCCCCAAGCGGCGCGCAAGTCCGCCCGAAGCGCCACGGCGCAGCGTTTCCCCTGTCAGCCCCGACCGCAGGAGGAACCGTGACCCAGATCCAGGACCCGCGCCTCGCCGGCCCCCACGGCCAGCAGCCGTACGGCCAGCCGCAGTACGCCCCGCAGCCGTTCGGGGGCTTCGCGCCGCCCCCGCCGCCGAAGAAGCGCACCGGCCTCGTCATCGGCTCGGTCGCCGGCGCGGTGGTCACCCTCGGCGGGCTCGGCGTCGGCGCCGTCCTCCTCTTCGGGAGCTCGACGCTGGACACCGAGGACGCGGAGGGCCAGATCTCCGCCCAGGTCCAGGAGCAGACCGGCGTCACGCCGGACTCGGTCGACTGCGCGTCCGACGTCGAGCTGGCCCAGGGGACGACGAGCACCTGCACCGTCACGCTGCAGGGCCAGGACTTCGACTACACGCTCACCCAGCTCGACGACGAGGGCAACGTCGAGTTCACCAGCGACGCCGTCTACGTGCCGGTGACCGATGTCGAGGCCCTGCTGGCGGACGCGTTCGCCGACGAGAGCCTGGAGGTCGACGCGACCTGCGACGCCGGTGAGCGCACCGTCCTCATCGCGGCCGAGGGCCTGTCGATCCCCTGCACCGTCGTCAACACCGAGGACTCCTCGGACTCCGCCGACGTGACCGCGCTGATCGACGCCACCGGGACGGTCACCTTCGAGTGACCGACCGGCGGCCGGGGCCCGGGGAGCGGCCGACCGGACCGGAACTCGTTCGTCACATCCCTCACTCCGGACACCGCCGCCTCGAGTTCTCACTCACCGTGATGGATTGACCACGACATACCGGGGACGAGTTCCGTCACTCCACGCCATCGGTGCAGCACGCTGTCCACGTGACCCTGCACGCCCACGACGTCCCGAGTCCCCGGTCGGGACGGTCCGGGAACGACGGCGCCGGCCGGCTCCGCGCGATCGACACGCTCCTGGCCGACCGTGGCCAGCTGTTCCGTGCGCTGTTCCTCGCCGCACCGGTGCCGAAGGCACTGGTCGACCTCGACGGCCACTTCCTCGTCGTCAACGAGGCGCTGTGCGCGATGACGGGCCGCGACCACGAGGACCTCGTGGGCCGGCACGTCGACCTGCTCGCGCACCCGGACGAGGCGCCGGTCCCCGACCTGCCCGCCGAGGGCCCCGGAGCGCTGGACCCGTGGCTGCGACAGGACGGCGAGCGCCGGCTGCGCCGGGCCGACGGCAGCGACCTGTTCGTGCTGCAGGCCCACGACGTCGTGCACCACAGCGACGGACGGCCGCACTTCGTCGTCCTCTCGTTCGTGGACGTCACCGACCGCCGCCGTGCGGAGGAGGACCTGGTCCGTCGGGCGTTCACCGACCCGCTGACCGGACTGCCCAACCGGCGCGCTCTCGGCGACCGGCTCAACCACGCCCTGGCGCTGTCGAAGCGCCGCGGCCTGCAGGTGGGCCTGGTCCACCTGGACCTGGACCGGTTCCAGGCGGTCAACGACTCGCTCGGCCACGAGGCCGGCGACCAGGTGCTCACCCAGGTCGCCGACCGGCTGCGCTGGAGCACGCGGGTGGAGGACACCGCCGTCCGTCTCGGCGGCGACGAGTTCCTGATCCTGGCCGAGGACGTCGAGGACCTCGACGGGCTGCGCGCGCTGGCCGGCCGCCTGCTGTCGGTGCTCGACGACCCGTTCGTCGTCGGCGAGCGCGAGATCGTGCTGTCGGCGAGCGTCGGGCTGACCCTCGGCTCCGACGTCGCCCCCGACGACCTGCTCCGCCAGGCACACGGCGCCCTCGCGCGCGCCAAGTCCGACGGCAGCCGCGCCCGCATCGAGGTCTACGACGGCGTGCTGTCCGACGACGAGATCGACCAGCTGCAGCTGGAGGCCGACCTGCGGCACGCCCTCGAGGGCGACGAGCTGCGGCTGTTCTACCAGCCGATCGTGTCGCTGTCGGACGAGACGCTGCTCGGCTACGAGGCCCTGATCCGCTGGCAGCACCCCACCCGCGGACTGCTGCCCCCGGGCGCCTTCCTGGCCTGCGCCGAGGACAACCGGCTGACCTCCAAGCTCGGCGCCTGGGTGCTGCACCAGGCCTGCCACGACGCCGCCGGCTGGCCCGCCGGGCTGCGGGTGCACGTGAACATCTCCGCCCGCCACCTGGCCGAGCCCGGGTTCAGCGACCTGGTCATCGAGGCGCTCGCCGTGTCGGGCCTGCCGCCGGAGCGGCTGGAGCTGGAGATCACCGAGTCGACGGCGCTGTTCGCCGCCGACGCCACCCTCCAGGCGGTCAGCGAGGTGACCGACCACGGCGTCACCCTCGCCCTCGACGACTTCGGCACCGGCTACTCGGCCATCACCGCGCTGCACCGGCTGCCCATCCACACCGTCAAGATCGACCGGTCCTTCGTCGCCGACGTGGTGACCGAGCCCTCCACCGCCGCGCTCGTCCAGGGGCTGGTGCAGCTCGGCCTCGGCATGGGCCTGCAGGTCATCGCCGAGGGGATCGAGGACCTCGACCAGGCCGACTGGCTGCGCGAGCACGGCTGCGCGATGGCCCAGGGTTACGCGTTCGGCCGCCCGGCGCCCCTGCCCGGCCGGACCGACGCCACCGAGGACGCCGTCGTCGAGCAGCTCGTGCCGGCGGAGGTGCGCAACGACGAGCCGCTGACGGCCGAGGGCGTCATCGTCGCCGCCGACACCGACATCGCCTCGCTCGAGGAGCCGACCGGCGAGGTCCTCGCCTTCCCGGCCCCGGCCCCGGCCCCGGTGCTCCCCGGACCGGCCACGGCGCAGTTCGACGCGCTCGCCGCCTGGGACACCGACGACGACGCCTCCGACGACGGCGTGCCCGCGCCCCGCGTCGGGGGTCTCCCCGACGTGCCGCACCTCTACGCGGTCCTCGACGACACCGGCGAGACCCCGCCCGTCCGCGACTAGTCCCCCGACACCTCTCCCCTGCGCACGCTCGTGCTCTGCGTACCTGTGTACGCAGAGCACGAGCGTCCGCGGAGTGATACCGATGCCTGCCGTGTGACCGGCCGGTGACGGCTCGGGGACGCCGGTGTGACCGACCGGCGGCACCGCTCGCGGCGGGTCAGGATGCCGCCCATGCGCACCGACGTCGCCGCCTCCCTGACCATCTCCTCGACCCGACCGGCGACGGCGTTCCTGCAGGTCGCGGTGGCGTCGCCGGTCACCGAGCTGCTCACCGTGCTCTGCGACGGGCAGCCGCTGCCGACCGAGGAGTTCGGTGTCGGCGAGGCGCGGGTGCACCGCGTCGAGCTGCGCGAGGGGACGACGACCGTGTCCTACAGCGCCTCGGTCGACCGCACCGGTCCCCCGCGCGCGGTCACCCCCGCGGCGGAGGCCGAGGCCCTGCGGCCCAGCCGGTACTGCCCGTCGGACCAGCTGGAGGGGTACGCCTCCACCGAGTTCGACCGCGACCGGCCGCGGGCCGAGCTCGTGGCCACGGTCGCGGGGTGGGTGCACGACCGGCTGAGCTACGTCTCGGGGGCCAGCCGGCCGGTCGACACCGCCGTCGACACCCTGCTGCTCGGCCGGGGCGTGTGCCGCGACTACGCGCACCTGACCACGACGCTGCTGCGCGCGCTGGAGGTCCCCGCGCGGCTGGTCGCCGTCTTCGCCCCCGGCCTGGACCCGATGGACTTCCACGCCGTCGTGGAGGCCGACGTCGACGGCACCTGGTGCGTCGTGGACGCCACCCGGCTGGCGCCGGTCGGCTCGCTGGTGCGGATCTGCTCCGGGCGCGACGCGGCCGACACGGCGTTCCTCACCACGCTCGGCGGCGTCGCCCGGTTCGAGTCGATGACCGTCACGGCCACGGTGGACGGCGACCTGCCCGCGCCGACCACCGCGCCGTTCCCACTGCCCTGACCGGTCAGGTCTGGGGCGCGCCGGGCTCCGCCGCGAGCCGGGCGCGCTGCTCGGCCGGGAGCAGCTCCAGCAGCTCGCCGGGCAGGTAGGGCAGGTCGATCAGCGACAGCTTCACCCGGCTGCGCGCCGCCGACCGCGAGCCCTCGATGCGGACCAGCTGGCCGGCCCGCGAGCGGTAGGCCACCTCCACCTCGTCCCCGGGACGGAGACGCCCGCCGAGCACGCCGTCGAACTCCAGGGCCGGGCTGCCGGCGCTGATCGACAGCCGCAGCGCCTCCGTCGGGGCGAGGAGCACCGAGCGGGAGATGCCCGACATCGGCGCCGCCGGGGTGACCAGCACGCCCTCGATGCCCGGGCTGACCACGGGGCCTCCGGCGGCGTAGTTGTAGGCCGTCGAGCCCATCGCCGTGGCGACGATGACGGCGTCGCAGCGCAGGTGCCCGTAGGGCTGGCCGCCGACCGACAGGGTGGCGCTCACCATCCCCTCCCCCGGCACCCGGGCCAGGACGGCGTCGTTGAAGGCCAGCCACTCCCAGTCCCGGTGCCGGACGACGAGGCAGCCGCGCGACTCCGTGGTCACCCGGCCCTCGGCCATCGCGGTCAGCGCCTCGCGCAGCTCCCGGCCCTCGACCTCGGCGAGGAAGCCCAGGTGGCCGAGGTTGACGCCCAGCACCGGGACCGGCCGTGCGCTGACCAGCCGCATCGCCCCGAGGATCGTGCCGTCGCCGCCCATGGCGATGATCCCGTCGCAGCTGCCGGCCAGCACCTCCTCCGGCACGGGCAGCACGCCGTCCACCCCGGCCCGGCCGACGTCGGCGGTCGTCGCCACGAGCTCCGCGTCGCCGCCGCGCGCCCAGTCGGCCACCTGGCCGACCGCCGCGGTGCAGTCGCGGGTGGGGTGCAGGACCAGCCCGATCCGGGGCACGTCTCAGCCGCGCCAGGTCTCGAGCAGCCGCAGCCAGATCTCGCTGATCGTGGGATAGGCCGGGACGGCGTGCCAGAGCCGGGCCAGCGGCACCTCGCCGGCCACCGCGATCACCGCCGAGTGCAGCAGCTCGGCGACGTCCGGGCCGACGAAGGTGACGCCGAGGAGCACCTCCCGCTCGGTGTCGACGACCGCGATCGCCGTCCCCTCGTAGCCGTCCCGGTGGACCGAGGCGCCGGCCACGCCGCCGATCGCGTAGCGGACGACGCGGTGCGGCCGCCCGGACTCCGCTGCCTCCGCGGTGGTGAGCCCGACGCTGGCGACCTGCGGATCGGTGAACACCACCGACGGCGTCGCGGCGTGGTCGGCGGTGGCGACGAACGGCGACCAGTCCGAGGTGTCGACGTCGCGGCCCTGCGCGCGGGCGACGATCGCCGCGCCGGCCTGGCGGGCCTGGTACTTGCCCATGTGGGTGAGCAGCTTGCGGCCGTTGACGTCGCCCACGCCGTAGAGCCACGGCACGCCGCGGACCTGCAGGGTCTCGTCGACGTCGAGGTAGCCGCCGGCCTCCAGGCCCACCGTCTCGAGGCCCACGTCGTGGGTCCGCGCGCGGCGCCCGGCGGCCACCAGCACCTGGTCGCCCCGGATCTCCTCGGCCGGCCCGTCGCCCGCGGCCACCGTGACGACGACCTCGGTGCCCTCGCGCCGCGCCGCCTGCACCGCGGTGCCCAGCCGCACGTCGACCCCGGCCGCCCGCAGCGCGGCGCCGACCGCCTCGCTCGCCTCCGGCTCCGCGCCGGCCAGCACCCGCTCGCCGCGCTCGAGCACGGTGACGGTGGAGCCCAGCGCGCTCCACGCGGTCGCCATCTCGCAGCCGACGTAGCCGCCGCCGATGACGACCAGCCGGCCGGGCACCTCCTTGGCGCTGGTGGCGTCGCGCGGCGTCCAGGGGTCGACGTCGCGCAGCCCGTCCACCGGCGGGACGGCGGCCTCCGAGCCGGTGCACATCGCGACGGCGTGGGTGGCGGTCAGCCGGGTCTCGCCGCCGTCGGCGTCGGTGACGACCACGGTCCTCTCGCCGTCCAGCCGCGCGCTGCCCCGGAGCAGGTCGATGCCGGCGCCCTGCACCCACTGCACCTGGCTCTCGTCGGACCAGTTCGAGGTGAAGGAGTCGCGCCGGGCGAGGGTCGCCGTCACGTCCTGCTCGCCCGTCACCGCCGCCGCGGCACCGGACACCCCGCGCGCCGCCGCGATCGCCTCGGTGCCGCGCAGCAGCGCCTTGCTGGGCATGCACGCCCAGTAGGAGCACTCCCCGCCGACCAGCTCCGCCTCCACGAGGACGGCGGACAGCCCGCCGCGGACGACGATGTCGGCAACGTTCTCGCCGGTCGAGCCGGCCCCCACCACGACGACGTCGTACGTCCGCTCTTCGCTGCTCACCTGCGCCATAGTGCTGGTGTGGTCGACTGGCCGCCATGAGTGCCGACCCCGTCGACGCCACGGAGTTCGCCGCCGCGCTGCGTCAGTACGCGGCCGGGGTCGGCCTGCTGACCGTGCGGGACGGCATCGACGACGTCGGCACCACCGTCACGTCCGTGACGAGCGTCTCGGCGTCCCCGCCGCTGGTCGCCGTCGGGCTCACCGCCGCGGGCTACCCCCGGGAGGTCCTCGAGGACGTCGGCCGGTGCGCGCTGACCGTCCTCGCCGCCGGACAGGCCATCCTGGCCAGCCGGTTCTCGTCGGCGGGCCGGCCCAGCGCGCGGCACCTGCTCGAGTCGGTGCCGTGGCACCGGGCGCCGGTCAGCTCCGCGATCGTGCTCGACGGCGGCCTGGTCGCCCTGGACTGCCGGCTGGACCGGGTCGTGGAGGCCGGCGACCACGTGCTCGCGCTGCTGGAGGTGGTCGGCGTCCCGGTGGCGGCGACGGCCGGGGACCCGTTGCTCCGCTTCCGCGGCCGCTACGTGGGCCTCCCGCCGTCCTGACCCCGAGGAGACCTCCGCGCGCGAAAGTCGCCTCCGGTCGGGGCGAGGCCGCCGTCGCGTCAGGTCGCGGGGATAGCGTGCAGGGGCCATGAGTTCCCCTGCCGCTCCCGACCACGCCCTGCGTCGCGCGCTCGCCCGCGCCGAGCGGGGCGTCCCGCTCGACGCCGCCGAGGCCGAGGCGCTGCTCTCGGCCCGCGGCCTGGCCGAGGGCGAGCCCCTCGACCGGCTGCTCACCGCGGCCACGCGTGTCCGCGACGCCGGGCTCGCCTCGGCGGGCCGGCCGGGGGTGGTCACCTACAGCCGCAAGGTGTTCATCCCGCTGACGCACCTGTGCCGCGACCGCTGCCACTACTGCACGTTCGTGACCACGCCGGGCGCGCTCCGCGCGGAGGGGAAGGCGCCGTTCCTGTCCCCCGACGAGGTGCTGGACATCGCCCGTGCCGGCGCGGCGCTGGGCTGCAAGGAGGCGCTGTTCACCCTCGGCGACCGGCCCGAGGCCCGCTGGCCGGTGGCCGCCCAGTGGCTGGAGGCGCACGGGTTCGACTCGACGCTGGGCTACCTGCGGGCGATGGCGATCCGGGTGCTCGAGGAGACCGGGCTGCTCCCCCACCTCAACCCCGGGGTGCTGTCGTGGGAGGAGATCCAGCGGCTCAAGCCGGTCGCGGCGTCGATGGGGATGATGCTGGAGACGACCGCGACCCGGCTGTGGTCCCAGCCCGGGGGCCCGCACTTCGGCAGCCCGGACAAGGAGCCCGCGGTCCGGCTGCGGGTCCTGGAGGACGCCGGCCGCTCCGCCGTCCCGTTCACCACCGGCGTGCTGCTGGGGATCGGCGAGACGCCGGCCGAGCGCATCGACGCCGTCGGCGCGATCCGCGCCACGCAGCAGCGGCACGGGCACGTGCAGGAGGTGATCGTGCAGAACTTCCGCGCCAAGCCGCGCACCGCGATGGCCGCCACCGACGACCTGGAGCTGCAGGAGTACGTCGCCGCCGTCGCCGTCACCCGGCTGCTGCTGGGCCCCAAGGCCCGCGTGCAGGCGCCGCCGAACCTGTCGGACACCGCCGAGCTGGGCCTGCTGCTACGGGCGGGCGTCGACGACTGGGGCGGGGTCTCGCCGCTGACGCCGGACCACGTCAACCCCGAGCGGCCCTGGCCCAACATCGACAAGCTCGCCGAGCTCACCGCCGACGCCGGGCTGACCCTGCGCGAACGGCTCGCCGCCCAGCCGCCGTACGTGCTGGCGCCCGAGCCGTGGCTGGACCCGCGGGTGCGCCCGCACGTCACGGCGCTGGCCGGGCCGGACGGGCTCGCCGTCGAGGGCCGCATCCCGACCGGCCTGCCGTGGCAGGAGCCGGACGAGGCGTGGACCTCCACCGGCCGCACCGACCTGCACGTCGAGGTCGACACCGTCGGGCGGACCGAGGACCGGCGCAGCGACTTCGACGCCGTCTACGGCGACTGGGCCGAGCTGCGCGACCGGACGACGTCGGCCCGCGACGGGCACTCCACCGCGATCACCGCCGGCGACCCGGAGGTGCACGCCGCGCTCGCGCACGCCGAGCGCGACCCGGCCGGGCTGTCGGACGCGGAGTACCTGGCGCTGCTGGGCGCCGACGGGCCGGACCTGGAGGCGCTGTGCGCGCTGGCGGACGCCGTCCGCCGGGAGGTCAACGGTGACGACGTCACCTACGTCGTGAACCGGAACATCAACTTCACCAACGTCTGCTACACCGGCTGCCGGTTCTGCGCCTTCGCCCAGCGGCGCACCGACGCCGACGCCTACACCCTCTCGCTGGCCGAGGTCGGCGAGCGGGTCGACCGCGCGTGGGCCGCCGGCGCGACCGAGATCTGCATGCAGGGCGGCATCCACCCCGACCTGCCCGGCACCGCCTACCTGGACCTGGCGCGAGAGGTGAAGCGCCGGCAGCCCGGCATCCACCTGCACGCGTTCTCGCCGATGGAGATCGTCAACGGCTCCGCGCGCACCGGGCTCTCGTTCGCCGATTTCCTGACCGCGGCCAAGGAGGCGGGGCTGGACAGCGTGCCGGGGACGGCGGCGGAGATCCTCGACGACGACGTCCGCTGGGTGCTCACCAAGGGCAAGCTGCCGGCCGCGACGTGGGTGGAGATCATCTCCACCGCGCACCGGGTGGGGATCCCGACCACCTCGACGATGATGTACGGCCACGTCGACACCCCGGCCCACTGGGTCGCGCACCTGCGCACGCTGGCCGCCATCCAGGACGAGACCGGCGGCTTCACCGAGTTCGTGCTGCTGCCCTTCGTGCACCACAACGCGCCCATCTACCTGGCCGGGGTCGCCCGCCCCGGGCCGACGGTGCGGGAGAACCGGGCGGTCCACGCCGTCGCCCGGCTGCTGCTGCACGGGCGGATCTCCAACATCCAGACCTCGTGGGTCAAGCTCGCCGAGGCCGGGACGAAGGCGGTGCTCCAGGGCGGGGTCAACGACCTGGGCGGCACGCTCATGGAGGAGACGATCAGCCGGATGGCCGGCAGCGAGAACGGCTCGCTGAAGACCATCGCCGAGCTGGAGGCCATCGCCGCCTCCATCGGCCGGCCGGCCCGCCAGCGCACCACCGAGTACGGCACGCCCTCTGCCGAGCGGCTCGCCACCGCCCGCTCCGACGAGGGCCGCCGCAACCTGACCCTCTCGATCACCCCCACCTGAGACGACGAGATCTGCACTCTCGTCGCCGTCGGGGGCTGATGGCGACGAGTGTGCAGATCTCGCGGAGGCAGGGGCGGGGTCAGCAGCCCGTCCAGCAGCCGGAGTCGTCGTACTCGGAGTAGTCGTAGGAGGTCACGCCGGACCCGCCGTCGAGGAGGTCGCGGATGGCGTCCTCCCGGCTCGAGTCACCGGACGAACCGACGGTGATGCCGACGACGAGGGCCACCACGGCGATCACACCGGCGACGACGAGGGTCCACACCTGGCCGGGGCTGAGGCGCGCGCGGCGCACCGGGGCGAGGCCCTGCTGGACGGCGGCGGGCGTCGGCACGGGCGCCCACCCGGCTGCGGGCGTCGGCACCGGCGCCCAGCCTGCGGCCGGGCCGTAGGGGCCCGTGGCGTGCGGGGGCAGCGGCGAGGTGATGGTCATGGGTCTCTTCCTCCGGACGGGTCGGGTGGGGTGGTTCAGCGGGAGACGAGCGGAGCCGGCGCCAGGACGGCGGCGGACTCGGGGACGACGGCCGGCTCGGCGGCCGGCTGCGGACGGCCGAACAGGTAGCCCTGCGCGTGGGAACAGGCCAGCTCCCCCAGGACGTCGCGCTGTTGCGCCGTCTCGACGCCCTCGGCGACGACCTCGAGGTGGAGGCTGCGGGCGAGCTCGATGATCGAGGCGACCAGCGTCGTCGAGCTGCCGCCGGTGTCGAGGTCCTGCACGAAGCTGCGGTCGATCTTGATGATGTCGGCGGGCAGCCGGCGCAGGTAGGAGAGGCTGGAGTAGCCGGTGCCGAAGTCGTCGATGGCGATCCGGACACCGAGCCGGCGCAGGGCCTGCAGCTGGTCGGCGACCAGGTCGACGTCCCGGACGAGCACGCCCTCGGTGACCTCCAGGGTCAGCTGGCGCGCCGGCAGCCCGGTCAGGTCCAGCACCCGCTGGACGATGGCGACGACGTCGTCGTCGGCGAGCTGCGTGGGCGAGAGGTTGACGGCCATCCCGATCGGCCGGCCGGCCTCGGCCGACCAGGCCACGGCCTGGCGAGCGGCCTGCTCGAGCACCCAGCGGCCGATCTCGACGATCAGACCGCCCTCCTCGGCCAGCGGGATGAACTCGGCCGGCGGGATCAGCCCGCGCTCGGGGTACTGCCAGCGCAGCAGCGCCTCGTAGCCGGTGGTCGAGCCGTCGGCCAGGCCGATGGTCGGCTGGTAGTGGACCCGCAGCTGGCCGCCCGCGACGGCGCCGCCGAGGTCCTCCAGCAGGCGCGCCTTCTCCTCGGCCGCCTGGGCCATGCCGTCGGCGTAGTGGACCAGCCGGTTCTTGCCCAGCGCCTTGGCCATGTACATGGCCAGGTCGGCGTTGCGCAGCAGCACGCCGGCGTCCCGCTCGCCGGCGGTGGCCGTCCCGGCGGCGCCGATGCTCACGTGCGGCACCAGCGGGCGGCCCTCGATGATCACCGGGTCGGCGAGCGCGACGAGCATGCGCTGCCCGATCGCCGTCGCCGACTTCTGACCGCCGGCGACGACGACGGCGAACTCGTCGCCGCCGATGCGGGCCACCTGGTCGCCGGGGCGCAGGCAGCCGGAGAGCCGCCGCGCGATGCTGGTCAGGAGCACGTCGCCGGCCGCGTGGCCGCGGGAGTCGTTGACGTCCTTGAAGTCGTCCAGGTCGAGGAACAGCATGCTGACCTCGCCGGACGTGCGGGCGAGCATCCGGTCGGTGGTCTCCATGAGCAGGGTGCGGTTGGCCAGCCCGGTCAGCGGGTCGCGCAGGCCCTGCTGCTCGTTGAGCCGCCAGGCGGCCAGGTGGGCCAGGCTCGCGGCCAGCACGAAGAAGGCGTGGATGCCGGCCCAGACCCACGGGTCCTCGTGGGCGGCGTCGTGCCCGAACACCGAGTGCGGCACCAGCGTCCCGAGGACGCCGTGGTGGGCGACCACCACGAGCAGGGCGATGCCGAACGGTCCCCACTCCTGGTAGAGCGAGACCAGGCCGATGACGACGAAGAAGTGGAAGTGCGCCTCGGTCTGCCCCTCCATCAGGTACACGAGCAGCACGGACGCGGTGAGCAGGCTGATCGTGGTGGCCGCCGAGCGGAGCTGCCGGCCGACACCGGGCAGCAGCGCGAACGCCAGCGGATAGGCGACCGCGGCGGCCTCGAGCGTCGCGGCCATCACCCCCTCGCCGAGGGCCAGGGCCAGGAGACCCAGTGCCACCGCCTGCACCGCGGCCACGGTCAGCACGATGCGGTGCCGGCGGTACCAGACGTCGTCGGGCAGCACCCGCCCCTCGGGCAGGACGGCGGCGAGGCGTCCGGGCAGTGTCAGGCTCACGGGATCTGCATCGGCGCGCCCCGGTCGGTCCTCCTGCGCCTGGTCGCCGGGGTCATCCGCACGGGTGAGCCGTGGGCCGCCGGGTAGGGCGCGCAGGTGCGCGCCATCACCTACTCCGCGAACGGCGGCCCCGAGGTCCTGCGGCTGACCGACGCTGCCACGCCCGAGCCCGCCGGAGGCGAGGTGCTCGTCCGCCTCGCCGTCGCCGGCGTCAACCCCACCGACTGGAAGGCCCGCCAGGGCACCCCGCCGGCCGGCGGCACCCAGACGCCGGGGCAGGACGGCGCGGGCACCGTCGAGGCGGTCGGCCGGGGCGTGGACCCCGCGGTGCTCGGCCAGCGGGTGTGGGTCTGGGAGGCCGCCTGGCAGCGCCCGCACGGGACGGCCGCCGAGTACACCGTCGTCCCCGCCCGGCAGGCCGTGCTGCTCGGCGCGGAGGCGCCGCTCGAGCTGGGCGCGGCGCTGGGCATCCCCTTCCTCACCGCGCACCGCTGCCTCACGCTCGGCGAGTCGGTGCCCGACCGGCTGGGCCCCGGCGCCCTGACCGGACGCACCGTGCTGGTGCAGGGCGGTGCCGGCGCGGTCGGCAACGCCGCGATCCAGCTCGCGCACTGGGCCGACGCCACGGTGATCGCCACGGTGAGCAGCCCCCGGAAGGCGCAGCTCGCCGCGGCGGCCGGCGCCTCGCACGTCGTCGACTACCGGCGGCAGGACGTGGTCACGGAGGTCCGCAAGGTCGCGCCGCGGGGCGTGGACGTCGTCGTCGAGGTCTCCGCCGCGCGCAACGCCGCCGTCGACGCCCAGGTCGTCGGGATGCACGGGGCCGTGGCGATGTACGCCGACGACGGCGGCGCCGAGGTGACCATCCCCGTCCGCGCGCAGATGGGCCCCAACGCCCGGTGGAACTTCGTGCTCGTCTACACCGAGCCGGAGCGGGCCAAGGTCCTCGGCGTCGAGGACGTGGACGCGGCGGTGCTCGACCGCGCGGTCCGCGTCGGCGAGGACGCCGGCCTGCCGCTGCACGTCTTCCCGCTGGCCGGGACCGCCGAGGCGCACCGGGCGGTCGAGGGCGGCGCGGTCGGCAAGGTCCTGATCGACGTCACCGCCTGAGGAAGGACCCGTCCCCCTCACCCCTCGCGAGCTCGGGGCGAGCCTCTGGCCGTCCGTCGAGGCATGGGAAGCGACACGCAGGTTCTACAGGGCCACGACGTGTGTACCGCTTCCTGTGCCTAGTTGCCGGGGTCGGGCATCTCCAGCGCCAGGGCGGTGCCGGCGACGCGGTCGAGGTCGGACGACGAGCCGGCCGGCCCCGCCCAGGCCGCCTCGACGATCGTGACCTCGGCCCCCTCGACCGCGCTCGCGTACTCCGCGCCGGAGAGCCCCTCCGGCGCGCCCGGGTAGCTCACACCCTCGCGCAGCAGGTCGTTGACGTTGCCGCTGCCGTCGGTGTCGGCCAGCGCGCGCAGGGCGCCGGCCCGCACCGGGTCGCCCATGTCGACGACGGCGACCGAGACGACCACGGCGTTGCCGTCGACCTCGGTGGACCACAGCCCCCGCGCCAGCCCGGCGCAGTCGCTCTGGCCGAAGAAGCCGTCGACCGCCCCGTAGGCGTGGTCGGCGCAGCTGTCGTGCTCGGCGACCCGCTGCAACGTCAGGGTGAAGCCGTCGAGCTGGCGGGTGTCGCCGGCCTGCGGACCGTCGGGCGGGGCAGGCGTCGTCGGAGTCGCCGAGCCGGTGGCGTCGGCCCGGTCGGTCCCGCCGTCGTCGCCGCCACCCAGCAGGAGCACGAGCCCGACGACGGCGAGCGCCATCAGCAGGAGGCCCCCGGTGAGCAGGGCGATGCGGCGGTTGCGGTCCGGACGCCGGCGCGCCACCACCAGCGGCGTCCCCGGCGGCCGCTCCGCCGGGCGCCACTCGCTCTGCGGCCGTTCGAGCAGCGGCCGTCCCTGCGCCGCGGCGGAGACGGCGGGCGCGACGAGCGTGGGCGGCTGCGCCGGCCTCCCGGGGTCCGTGGGTTCCGGGTCCCCGAACAGCCCGCCGATGCCGTCGGTCTCGTCGGCGGGCTCGGCGCGGTCGGCCTGCGGCTCGGCGGAGGGGCGGTCCCAGGCCGGCCCCGACGGCGTGCCCCAGGCGGGCAGGGTCCGGGCCGACGCCGCCGTCGCCGTCGCCGTCGCCCCGTTGGCCTGCACCGGCTCGCGGACGGCGGACTGCTGCGGGGCCTCCGGCGAGGGCCGGCGGTCCGCGGCCATGGCGGCCCGGTGCGCCGCGGCCGCCTCGTCGGCCCGGATCGCGGCGGCCGCGACCGCCGCGGCAGCCGCCGGGTCGACCCGCGGACCGTCCGGGCCGGCGGCGACGAAGCCGCCGGTGACCGGTCCGGCCGGGGCGGGGGGTGCGGGCGGCGGGGCGGCGGAGGCGGCAGCGGAGGCGGCGGCGGAGGCGGCGGCGGACGCGGCGTTCATCGCGGCCGGGGTCAGCAGCTCGCGGCGGCGCAGCATGTACGGCGAGTACGGGAAGCCCTCGCCGTTGAGCTCCTCGACCGAGGGGCCGCGGCCGGGCAGGCCGAGGACCTCCAGCGCGGTGCGGACGTCGGCGGTGGTCCACAGCCGGGGGTTGTCCACCCCGGTGAAGCGGGCCGCCCGGGCGATGCCGAGCAGCAGGGAGCGGGACTCCAGCAGCGCCACCTGGTCGCCCTCGCCGAGGTCGCCGTCGGCCGGTTCGAGACCGGTGAGCTCGCCGACCAGCACGGTGAGGCGGGCGATGCGGCCGGGCTCGAGGCCCGCCTGCCGCAGCCGGAGGGCGGCCTCCATGCCGGACCGCATCAGCCCGTCCAGCGGCGAGGAGCCCCCGCCGGCGATCTGCAGCACCTCGCCGGGCCCCGAGCCGGGCGCGATGCTCCAGGAGCCCTCGGGCACCGCGGTGACCACGCCCCGCTGCTTGGGCACCTCGGCGATCCGGACGACCGCGAGGCCCTCCGGCACGAAGAGGACCGCGTCGGAGATCCGGCGTCCCATCGGCCCGTCGACCATCGGCAGGGAGGCGACGACGGCCGCGCGGACCGCTCCGCCGGTGTCCCACCGGGCCAGCTCCGCGAACACGGCACGCTCCCCCGCCGTCTGCAGCGGCTCGGGGGTCAGGGCCAGCACGTCGTCGTCCTCCGGCGGGGTCTGGGGGTGGGTGGGCTGCCGGCGCCGTGAGCACGGCGGGGCGGGCACGCGCCGTCCCCCGACAGGGCGCGTCCGACGCTACGTCATGTGACGGGCCGGTCCGGTGCTCAGCGGAGCGACGCGCCGCCCGCCGGCACGGGGGCCGCGAGGGCCGGGGCGCCGGGCTCGACCGGACGCCGCCAGTCGGCGAACCAGCCGCTGCGCGCCGTCGCGTCGACCGCCGTCCACAGCACCGTGAAGGTCGCCGCCACCAGGGCGATCGACCACCAGGTCCAGTTCCACGGGGGCAGGAGGTCGGCCGAGTCCTGCAGCCACCCCGCCCCGTAGACGGCCAGCGCCGTGAACGGTGCGGCGCTCCAGCCCGGCAGCCCGTAGGTGATCGCCAGGTCGATGCACACGGCCCCGACCAGCATCACCAGCGGGAGCACCGAGGCGGGGAAGCCCATGCCGACCAGCGCCAGCCACGTGACCGCGCGGTAGGCCAGGTAAACGCCCACGATCGTCGTGGCGGTGAACCGCAGGCCGACCGTCCTGCGCGCGACGACCAGCGCGACCAGGCCGGCGCAGATGATCCATGCGGGGTGCACCCACGAGGGCACCGGCAGCATGAACATCGCCGGGGTCTGCCCCTGCGACGCCGCGAAGTCCAGCAGCTGGGCCTCGGCGGTGGTCTCCCCCGCGTCGTAGGCGCGCAGCGACAGGACGCCGTACTCCTGGTGCTGGTTGGGGAAGACGACGTTCTCGACGAAGAACAGCCACAGGCCCAGCGAGACCAGGTCGCGCACCCGCCCCGGCGCGGCGTACAGCCACCAGCCGCGGATCGCCCCGGCCAGCATGATCGCCGTCCCGAGGTAGAGCAGCGCGTGGCTGGGGCTCCAGCTGGTGATGTCCAGCCCGTTGATGCGGTGGTTGATGATGTCGATCGGGACCGCCACGAGGAACGTCGCGATGCCGGCCTGCATCAGCCGCAGCGCGCGGCGGTCGACGCCGTGGCCGCTGTAGCTGTGGAACACGACCAGGGCGATGACGACGGCGGTGCCGGCGGAGTTGAGCAGGTGCGGCGGGGCCAGGTCGTCGCGCAGCCACTTGAAGTGCCAGGAGACGTCCCACGACGAGCCGAGCATCTTCAGCAGGAAGGCACCGAGCCAGGCGGTGTAGATCCACCGCAGCTCCTGCTCGGTCGTCGGCCGGCCCGGGCGGCCCGGCGTCATGTACGCCAGCCACAGCCACTGCAGCGTCGCGAACGGGGACCGGACGGCCGCGCCGAGCGAGCCGGGGGGCGCTGGGGCCGTGCGGGCGGTCGGAGAGCTGGGCACGGAGGTGCTCCCTGCGGATCGGGGTGGGGGCACGGCGAGCGTAACGGCGAACCGAGCCGGACCCGACTCACCGAGTGGTCCTGCCGCGGCGCGTGCGGTAGGGGCGGGCGGACGGGGCAGGCGGGACGGACGGTGCGTAGGGTCCTCCCCCGTGGCTGAGAGCGCGGGGCACCTGGTCTGGATCGACTGCGAGATGACCGGCCTGGACGTGGTCAGGGACAAGCTGATCGAGATCGCCGTCCTGGTCACCGACTCCGACCTCAACGTGCTCGACCCCGGGCTGGACCTCGTCATCCACGCCGACGACGAGGCGCTGGCCGGGATGGTCGAGGTCGTGACCGAGATGCACGCGAAGTCGGGCCTGACCGAGGCCGTCCGCGCCTCCACGCTCACCGTCGCCGAGGCCGAGCAGCAGGTGCTCGCCTACGTGAAGCGCTTCGTGCCCGACCGGCGGACCGCACCGCTGTGCGGCAACTCGATCGGCACCGACCGCGGGTTCCTCGCCCGCGACATGCCGGAGCTCGACGACCACCTGCACTACCGGATGGTCGACGTCTCCTCGGTCAAGGAGCTGGCCCGGCGCTGGTTCCCCCGGGTCTACTTCGCCCAGCCGCCCAAGGGGCTGGCCCACCGCGCCCTGGCCGACATCATCGAGTCGGTCCGCGAGCTCGCCTACTACCGCAGGACGCTGTTCGTGGACGGCTCGGGGCCGTCGTCGAGCGAGGCGCAGGCGGCCGCGGGAGACGTCACCGACAGGTTCGCCGCCGTCCTGGCCGCGGGCGACGCGTCGGCTCCCCCGGCCGCGTCCGAGGCCTGAGGTCCCCCTCGGGTATCGTTGCCCCGGTTCCCGGGTCGGCGTCGCGTCAGCGGCCCGCGCCGGGGGCACGTGGTGGGTGTAGCTCAGCTGGTAGAGCACCAGGTTGTGATCCTGGGTGTCGCGGGTTCGAGCCCCGTCACTCACCCCACGCGGTGGAGGCCCTGGTCAGGCGACTGACCAGGGCCTCCATCCGTTCCGGCGCCGTCCACGACGGCAATCGGGACGCCGCTGCCCCCGTGGTCCAGGAGAAGCCGACCTCGGCGACGTACTGGACCTGGTCGGTGACGAGAACGCCCACCGCCCAGGAGACGAGCAGGCCGCCGTCGGCGGTGCGGCCGAGGACCGTGCGGGTCGAGCGGACGGCGGTGGCCTTGATCCACTCACTCCGCAGGGCCGGGGCGAGGGCGGACACGGGTCCCAGCGGGAACGCCACGAGTGTCCGATCTCGGGCGCGGCTTCCAGGAGCCGCCTCGGGCATGGCATCTCCTGCTGGGGTGAGGACACAAGCGCAGCGCGGTCGGGGCGGGGCGGTCAACCGAGGCCGACGGTGAGCACCGGGGTGCCGATGGTGGGATCGGCGACCGGCATGACCCGGCTGCTGCGGCGGTGGGGGCCGCCTGGCTCACATCAGTGGCGTGCCGGTGCGTACGGCTCGGACGACGTCCTCGACAGCCTGAGCCGAGCTGGCGGCTCCCCGCTCCTCGTCCAGCAGGGCCCCGTGTACGGCATGTGCGTGCCGGTGGACGCTGTTGGTCGAGAGCGCGGCCATGCGTCCCTGCGCGGTGAGCCAGGCGGGATCATCCTCGTGCCCGGCGGCGGTGAGCACCACCAGCGGCGTGGCGCCGAGGCTGGTCAGCGCTCGGGCTTGCCTGAGCAGCGCGGCCATGGTGGCGACCTCGTCGCGGACGTTGCGCCAGCCCCGCGGGCTGGAGTTGAACTGCCGCACCTGCCGGGCGGCCGGTTCGGGCAGGGCGGACCAGAACGAGGCGGGAAGCAGCCGCCCGACACCGAGGCGCGCGAGGCTGGGCAGGACCGCGATGGCGCTGGGCGGACCGCCGCCGGCTCGGTGGGGATCAGTGGCGTCGAGCAGGACCATGCCGGCGACCTGCTCTGGGTAGCGGGCGGCGTAGGTCTTCGCACGACGTCCGGGAGGATGCGCGCCCAGTTGGCCGACGTCGCCCCCAGTCCGCTGAACAGCACCACGGTCGGGCCGCCGGAGCCGGTGCAGTCCAGGTGCAACCGGTAGCCGCCGACGTCGTAGGTCTGCCCGGGCATCGCGTGGCCAGGATCGTCGGAGGCCAGCCCGACCGTCTCCACGGCGCCGCCGACCGCCGCGGCGGCGATGGCCACCACGAGGGGGTGGAGCAACCAGCGGCCGCTGCCGGCGGCCAGGGCATGGCGGATCCGGACGCCCAACCAGACAGCCAACGCCAGCAGCACCGGGGGCCACACCCATCCGGCGACAGTCAGCCCAGGGTGGCCCGGAGCGAGGACCAGGAGCCCGAGCCCCGTCGCGGCGAGGCCGGCGGCCGGCACCCACGCCCACCGCTGCGGCTGGCTGGTCATCCGCCCCGACAGCGCCGCCAGCAGCGCCCAGCCGGCGGCGGATCCGAGCAGCGCCCACCCGGTGATCACGTGCTCGGCCGCACCGGAGAACACGAGGAGGGTGAGCACAGCGGTGAGCAATCCCCCGGCCAGCAGTGACCCCGCGATGATCCCGCGGATGGGGCCGGTGTGGGTCGGCGTACGACGGTGGCCCCGGTGGCTTCAGCGGTCGATTCGGGAGCGGGCATGGGTGGGGGGCTCCTGATCAGGTGCGGTCGATCCGGCCGGCGCCGATGACGTCGTACTCGGGCATGACGATCCCTGCAGGGCAGCCGGGTGATGCCTGGGTGGCGGCCCGGCGGCCGACCGCTTGCGGATGCGGTCGGCCGCCGGAGCCTGTGCGGTGGGTCAGCGGGCGTCGACGGTGAACGGCACGGTGATCACGTCGCCGTCCGCGGTGCGGAACTGGCCCCACAGTCGGTAGGTGCCGGCGGTGTCGAACTGCGCGTGCACGTCCAGCTCCGGCCCGAACGTGGTGCCGGGCAGCGCGAACACGGGTCGGCCGCTGCTGTCTTCGACCTCGGCGTGCTCGTGGGCGAAAGTCGTTCCGTCGGCCCGCATGACGACGACGTGTCCGGCCGCGGCGAGGAACGGCTGCAGGTCGTCGATCGGCTCGCCGGTGGTCGCGTCGGTGAACTCGACGTGCAGGTCGCTGCGCTCGCCGACGACGGCGTCGCCGCCGAGCTCGATGCGGACACCGTCGACGACGACCTCGCGCGCGCTCTCGGTGAGGACGACCGGCTCAGGGACGTCGCCGCGGACGGTGACGTACTGGCGCTGGTGCACGTCGCTCATCTGGCCCTGCTGCCGGAACTCGGTGTTGACGATGTACCGGCCGGCGGTGGGGAAGGTGAGGTCGACGGCGAGTTCGCCGGCGTTGCCGGTCGGCTCGGGGTGGACGTGGGCGAAGGTGCCGAGGTCGTCGCGCGTGGCGATGAGGTGCATCCACGCCTCGTGGCTGCGGGTGATGTCCTCGACCGGCTCGCCGGTCTCGGCATCGACGACCGTGGCCGTGATGCGGGTCGGGACGCCGGGCCGCGTGCTGTCGGGCACGTGGAGCTGCACGTCCATGCCGGCGTCCTCGGCGCTGGCCGGGTCGACCTCGGCGGTCATCATGACGCTCATCGCCGGCCGCACCGGCATGCCGGTGGTCTGCATCCAGGCGAGCGCGCCGTTCATGCCGCGCTCGGCGAAGTCCATCCGGGACACGGCGGTCAGGGCGGTGCCGATCGCGAGCGCGACGACGGCGATGCCGGTCAGGTAGGCGTACTGCCCGATCCGCTGCCGCACCGGCGGGTGCTCGATCTCGTGGACGGTCTCCGGGCGGCGGAACCGGCGCAGCCGCAGGGCGTTGGTCAGCACGCTGACCGAGCTCATGGCCATCGCCGCGGACGCCAGCACCGGGTCCAGCAGCAGCTCGTCGAAGGCGTACAGCGCGCCGGCGGCGACCGGGATCAGCAGCACGTTGTAGGCGAAGGCGAACGCCAGCCCCTGCCGCATGACGCTGACGGTGCGGCGGGACAGGGCGATGGCCGAGACGATGCTGCGCAGGTCGCCGCCGACGAGGGTGATGTCGGAGGCGGCGATGGCGACGTCGGCGCCGGTGCCGATGGCGATGCCGAGGTCGGCCTGGGCGAGCGCGGCGGCGTCGTTGACGCCGTCGCCGGACATGGCGACGACGTGCCCCTGCGCCTGCAGGTCGGCCACCTTGGCAGCCTTGTCGGCGGGGAGGACGTCGGCGAGCACGTGGTCGATGCCGACCTGGGAGGCGACGGCGTGGGCGGTCGCGGCGTTGTCGCCGGTGATCATCCACACCTGCAGACCGAGGGCCTTCAGCTGAGCGATCGCCTCGGGGCTCTCGGGCTTGACGGTGTCGGCGACGGTGACCAGCCCGGCGGCGCGCCCGTCGACGCCGACGTACATCGGGGTGCCGCCCTGCTGGGCCCGTGTCAGCGCGATCTCGCTGAGAGGGTCGATGTCGATGCCGGCGCGCTGCATGAGGGCGGCGTTTCCGATCCGCAGCCGGTAGCCGCCGACGGTGGCGACGAGGCCGTGACCGGGGACGGAGTCGAAGCTGTCGACGTCCGGGAGGATGAGGCCGCGGTCGCGGGCGGCGGTGACGACCGCCTGTGCGACTGGGTGCTCGCTGCCGGTCTCGGCCGCGGCGACCAGGCGCAGCAGCTCGTCGGAGGTCCAGCCGTCGACGACGGTGACGTCGGTCAGCGCCGGCTTGCCCTGGGTGATGGTGCCCGTCTTGTCCAGGACGACGGCGGTGAGCCGGCGGGCCTGCTCGAGCGCCTCTCCGTTGCTGATGAGGATCCCGAGCTCGGCGGCGCGGCCGGTGCCGACCATCACTGCGGTCGGCGTCGCGAGCCCCAGCGCGCACGGGCAGGCGATGATCAGGACGGCGATCGACGTGGTGACGGCCATCGTCATGCTCTCGCCGTCGGGGCCGAACACCGCCCATGCCAGGGCGGTGAGCAGCGCGGCCAGGATGACGGCCGGGACGAAGACGGACGAGACCTTGTCCGCCATTCGCTGCATCGGGACCTTGCTGCCCTGCGCGTCCTCGACGAGCCGGACGATCTGCGCGAGTGCCGTGTCGTCGCCGACGGCGGTCGTGCGCATGAGCACGGTGCCGGTGGTGTTGAGGGTGGCGCCGATGAGCTGGTCGCCTTCGACCTTGTCCACCGGCAGGCTCTCGCCGGTCAGCATGCTCTCGTCGACGGCGGTGCTGCCGCTGGCGACGACGCCGTCCACGGGGATCTTCTCGCCGGGCCGGATCCGGACGATGTCGCCGACGGCGACCTGCTCGACCGAGATGTCCACCTCGAGCCCGTCGCGCACGACGCGGGCGGTCTTCGGTGCCAGCCCGACGAGAGCGGTGACGGCAGCCGCAGTGGCCTTCTTGGCGCGCGCTTCCATCCACTTCCCGGCGAGGACCAGCGCCACGATGATCAGGCTGGTCTCGTAGTACACGTGCAGCGGTAGGCCGAGCTGCTCGGCCTGTGCGGGCCACAGGGTGACGAACGTGCTGTACGTCCATGCGACACCGGTGCCGAGCGCAACGAGCGTGGTCATGTTGGTGCTGCGGTGCTTGGCCGCCTGCCAGGCGCTGGCGTAGATGCTCTTGCCGGCCCAGTACTGGACGACGGTGGCGACGACGAAGATCGCCGGCATCAGCCAGTCCATCGTGTCGATGTACAGGGGCACGTACATCAGGCCCATGAGGCCGAGGCCGATGGCGAGCGCGACCTGCCACTTGCGCTTCATACGGTTCAGTTCGCGGTCACGCTCGGCGGTGTCGTCCCCGCCCGTCGCCGTCGTGGGCGCAGCTCGCCCGCCTGCCTTCGTCTCCTGCCGCGGTGTCGCGCCGTATCCGGCGGCGGTGACCGCCCCGATGAGCTCGTCGAGGTCGACCGTGGTCGGGTCGTAGGTGACGGTGGCGACCTCGGTGGCGAGGTTGACCTGGGCGCCTGCGACGCCGTCGACCTTGTTGAGGCTCTTCTCGATCCGGCGGACGCACGAGGCGCACGTCATGCCGGTGATGTCCAGGCTGCACACGACCGTCGCGGTGTCGTCGCTGCGCCCGGTGTCGTGGAGGTGCTCGGCGGTGGTGGTCATCGGTGCTCCTGGATGGGTCGGCGCGCTGCGATGCGGCTGATTCGCTGGTGAGGCTGCTCAGCGGCGCTGTCCGGGTGCTGTCCGGAAGCTGTTGGACCGGCTGACCTCGGCACGGTGCTGCCGGGGTGGCGGTTCAGCGGCTGCGGCGGACCTGGACGGGGATGAGGTCGCGCTCGGCCTGAGCGCGGTTGCCGACGCCGGCCGGGGCGGTCGGGTTGCACCCGTGCTGGGTCGGGGTGTCCTGCACGGTGTCGGCCGTGGCGTCGTAGCCGGCGAGCAGGAGGCTGGCGCCGAGGCGGAACTCGGAGGTGGACAGCCGGGCGGTGATGCGGAAGAACGGGACGTCGCGGGCGTCGTTCCGGATCGTCGGGACGTCCTCGACTGCGGTGGTGGTCATGGCGTCCTCCGAAGGGTGTCTCGTCGGTGAGGTGACCATCGCGTGGCAGGGGCCGTCTTCGCCCCGGCGAGATGGCCGGGTCGTCCACCGGGCGCCCCTTGTCGGGTGGCCTACGCCTGCTTCCGCGGGACGCCTGCATCGCGGCTGGAGGCCGGAGCTGCTCCCTTCCAGCCGACCCGTTCTGACGGTTGCTCCTCGGTGGAGGTGCTGCGGACGACGTCGCTGGTCGGGTGCGTGGGCCGGGGTGCCGGACCCGGCGCTCCGGCGAAGCAGGGGTGGGGCTTCGCCGGAGCGCGGCGTTCAGGACGCGAGGGTGTAGCCGGCTTCCTCGACCGCCCCGCGGATCTCGTCGTCGTCGACGGGCTGCTCGCTGGTGACGGTGACCTTGCCGGTGGCCAGGTCGACGTCGACGGCGGTGACGCCGGCGACGGCGCTGACCTCGGCGCGGACCGAGCGGCTGCAGTGGTCGCAGGTCATACCGGTGACGGTGTAGGTCTCGGTGCTCATGGGTTCCCCTTCTGCTCGTGCCGGCGGCGTGCCGGCCGGTGACGTCACAGTCGCGGCCGGGGCTGTCTCCGCGCTGTCTGCCGCGGGCCGGATGCGAAGGCCGTGGACAGCGTCCGGACAGCGGTCTTCCGTTTCCTGTACGAGGGGGTCACTGAGGTGCAGACTTCGGACGGCCAGTAGGGAGTGCGCCGTGACCGAGGTCGAGTTCCGCCTGCTCGGCGCCATGCAGCTGCGCGTCGACGACGAGCCCGCGAAGCTCCCCGGGGCGGCTGAGCGCGGCCTGCTCGCCCTGCTGCTGCTCTCACCGGGCCGGACCGTCGCCGCCAGCTCGCTCATCGACCGGCTGTGGTCGGAGTCCGCCCTGCCGGCAGACCCGCTGAACGCCCTGCAGCTGCGGGTGTCGAAGCTGCGTCGGGCGCTCGCCGCACACGGCGTCGACGTCATCGTCCGGGAGGCGTCCGGATACCGCGCGGACGTCGACCCCGACCACGTCGACCTGCACCGGTTCTGGAGCCTGGTACAGACCGCGCGCACCGCCACGCGCAGCACCGCTGCTGGTGACGCGCTGGCTCTGTACGACGAGGCGCTGGCGCTGTGGCGTGGTGATCCGCTCGCTGACTTCGCCGGCGAGGGCTGGGCGACCATCGAGGCCGCCCGGTTGGATCAGCTGCGCCAGGCTGCGCTGACCGAGCGGGCCGAGGCGGCTCTGATGGCGGGCCGGCACGTCGAGGTCGCCGCCGACCTCGAGCCGTTCGTCGCGAGGGACCCGGGGCAAGAGGCGCTCGCCGGCCTGCTGATGACGGCCCTGTACCGCGCGGGGCGGCAGGCGGACGCGCTCGAGGTGTTCGCCCGCACCCGCCGTCACCTCGACGACGAGCTCGGGCTGCACCCCTCAGCTGCGCTCCGCGCGCTGCACCAGCGCATTCTCGAGCAGGACGACGCACTTGCCGCCGTGCCCGCACAGCCCGGTTCGGCTGCTGCTGGTGCTGGTGCTGGTGCCGATGCCCGACCGGCCGCGCCAGCAGCACAGACCCCGCCGGTCGGCCAGGAAGCCGACACCGGACCCAAGCGGACCCTGCCGATCCCCACGTTGCGGCTGATCGGACGCGACGCCGAGCTCGCGCAGCTCGGCGACGCACTCACCCGTCAGCGCATCGTCACCTTGGCCGGCCCTGGTGGCGCCGGGAAGACGGCACTGGCATTGGCGGCGGCGCACCAGCTCGCTGGCCACTTCGAGCAGCATGTCCATCTGGCCCGTCTCGCAGCGGTGAGCAACCCGGCTGACGTGCCGCTCGCGGTCGCGGACGCACTCGGCGTGCCGCTCGACGGTGCCGACCCGAATGCGGCGGTGCGCGCCCGGCTGCTCGCCTACCTCGCCAACCGGCGGCTGCTGCTCGTGCTGGACAACTGCGAGCACGTCATCGACGCGGTCGCGGCGCTCGTCGACGCCATCGTCGGCGCGGCCGCGCACGTCACCGTGCTGGCGACGAGCCGGGAAGCCCTCGCCGTTCCCGGCGAGGTGCAGGTCAGCGTCGCGCCACTTGCGGTGCCGCCCGAGGGGACACCCGCCGAGCGGGTGCGGCAGTTCCCAGCCGCTGCTCTGTTCGTCGAGCGGGCGTCGGCTGTCCGGCCGAGCCTGCAACTGTCGGAGCCGGACCTGCTGGCGCTGGGGCAGGTGTGCCGGCAGCTCGATGGCATGCCGCTGGCGCTGGAACTCGCCGCGGCACGCATGTCGTCGCTGTCGCTGCCGGACCTGGCGGACCGACTGGGTGACCGCTTCGGCCTGCTCACCAGCGGACCGCGCACCGCAGAGGCCCGGCAGCGGACGTTGCGCGCGACCGTCGAGTGGAGCCACGCGCTGCTGTCTCAGCCCGAGCAGCGGGTGTTCCGGCGCCTGGCCGTCTTCCACGGCGGC
Source organism: Trujillonella endophytica (assembly GCF_019799905.1). Lineage (GTDB taxonomy): Bacteria > Actinomycetota > Actinomycetes > Mycobacteriales > Geodermatophilaceae > Trujillonella > Trujillonella endophyticus_A. The sequence continues at coordinate 379,618 of NZ_JABGCI010000003.1, forward strand.
TGGACACTCGAGGCAGCCGAGGCTGTCGTCGCCGGCGAGGACATCTCCGCCGGTGAGGTGTTCGACGTGCTGGACCGCCTGGTCAACCGGTCGATGGTCGTGCACGAGCCCGGCTCGCCGTCGCGGTACCGCATGCTCGAGACGCTGCGGCAGTACGCAGTCGAGCAGCTCGACGCCTCCGGGGAGCGAGACGACGCGGCAGCCCTGCACGCGACGTTCTTCCGGCACTTCGCCGAGCGGGCGGAGCAGAGCTTGCGCGGCCGAGGACAGCGGGCGGCGCTGCAGCGGCTGCGCGATGAGCACCCCAACCTGCGTGCGGCGTTGGCGTGGTTGTCGGCCGACCCGGGCCGGGTCGAGGACGGGCTACGACTGGCCGGCTCGCTCGCCCTGTTCTGGCACCTGGGGCGGCACGTCGAGGGTCGAGAGGTGCTGTCGAAGCTCGTCGCCACGTCCGGCGCGAGCCGGCAGGCACGAGCGCGGGCGCTGCAGGCGGTGTCGATCGTGGAGCGTCCACGGGCCTGCCTGGTGCATCCGAGCCCGCGCTGTGCGGAGACGGCGCTGGAGAGCCTGCAGCTGTTCGAGGCCGAGGGTGATGCGCATCGCGCCGCCCTGTCGAAGGTGCTGCTCGCCGTCGAACTGCTCGACGGCTCGGACCCCGGCCGCTTGGAACGGCTGCTCGCCGAAGCGGAGGAGCAGTTCACCGCCCAGGGCGATGACTGGGGTCATGCGGTCGTCGCGTTCGTCCGCCTGCAGAACTTCATCCGCCGAGGCGACGAGCCGCGGTCGCGGGCGATGGGCCGGACCGCGTCGGAGGCGTTTCGCCGGCTCGACGACGCCTGGGGGCTGTCAGCCGTGCTCTACCACCTGGGCTGGGGGCTGAAGGAGTTCGGCCGGTACGCCGAGGCGATACCCGTCCTCGAGCAGGCGATCGAGGTGTCGAGCTCGGCGAGGGTGTTCAACACCGCCCAGTGGGCGCTGTCCGACCTCGGCGTCGCACTGCTGGCGCTCGGCGAGCGGGAGGCGGCCTCGGCCGCGTTCGACCGAGCTGCGTCCGCGTCCGAGGAGGTCGGTGACGCCGCAGGTGTCGTCCTCGCCGGCCTGGGACGGGCGCAGATCGCACAGATCGATGGGGATACGGAGACGGCCCGGCCCCTGTTCGCGGAGGCGGTGCGTGGCCTGACCCGACTGGGCACCCCTCTGTGGGGCGGGCACGCACTCGCCGGTGTCGCGTGGTGTGACTGGCGCGACGGGCTGCTGGATGACGCTGCCGAGCGGTACACGCAGGTGCAGGCAGCCGGACAGCAGCACAACGAACCCACCCTGCTCGCGACCGGACTGGAGGGTCTGGCGCGCGTGGCCGCCTCCGTGGGTCAGCGGGACGAGGCGCGGGCGCGACTGCACGACGCCGTCGAGGTCCGCCGGGCGTCGGCGCGCCCGGCACCGCCGCACGACCAGGCCGAGCTCGACGACCTGTCGGATCAGGTCGACGAGGCGGCCGGGGCGGCCGTCCGGCCAGGTGCACCTCGAGCTCCGGTGGCCGTGGCGAAGTCCGGACAGCTCACGTCGCAGTAGCCGCTGCGTCCACGACCTGTGCGGTGTAGGCGGAGCCGGCGAACACGGCCAGCACGTCGGCAACGGTCATCGTGCCGCCGAGCGCCACCGTGCCCGTCTTCGCGTCCGCCGTGACGGTCTCGACGCCGACGACGTCACGGAGCCAGCCGGTCACCTCGCGCACACAGTGCCTGCACCGCATCGAGCCGACCGAGAGCCTGACCTCGGGCATCGCGCTCACCTTCGTCCAGCGGGCGTTCTCCTGACGCCAGCCACCGTGACTCGCGGCGCTGTCCGTCCGCTGTCCACCGACGCGAACCGGAACAGCGCCCGGGACCGGATGTCCGTCCCGGTGACAGGGGAGGACAGGTCAGAGACCGCGCCCCGGCCCACCGTGTGCATCGCAAACCAGTAGCGAGACGAGGGCGCCGCCTGACCAACGACCCGCACGAGCTTCCGCGCGACGACCACCCGCTGCGCCGCCCGCCTGTCGACGGGGTCGGTACGGATCTCGACGACCGCAGCTGCGGCGGGTGTGCGGTGGCGAGGAGGACAGGGCGAGGACAGAGGCGGGACAGAGGGGCCGCCGAACCTGCGTCGTGACAGCCACCGCCGGCTGTCCTCCGCAGAAGACAGGAACCGTCATGACAACCACCGCACCCGCGGCGAGTCCGACGACCAGCCGGCGCTGGCTGGCGCTCGCCCTCATCGCCGCCGCTCAGTTCATGGTCATCATGGACACGTCGATCATCGGCGTCGCGCTGCCGAAGATGCAGGCCGACCTCGGCTTCGACCCGCACAACCTGAGCTGGGTCTTCAACGCCTACGTCGTCGCCTTCGGTGGGCTCCTGCTGCTCGGCGGGCGGCTGTCCGACCTGTTCGGCGCACGCCGCATCTTCACCACCGGCTGGGTGGTCCTTTCCGTCGGCTCGATCATCGCCGGCCTGGCCGACGGGGTCACCGTCGAGCTGACCGGCCGGGCGATCCAGGGCGCCGGGTCGGCGCTCATCGCCCCCGCCGCGCTCGCCCTGCTGTTCCAGGTGTTCGGCGGGAGCAAGGAGCTCCCGAAGGCTCTCGCCCTGTACGGCGCTGCAGCACCCGCCGGCGGCACCGCCGGCGTCTTCCTCGGCGGCGTCCTGACCGAGTACGCGTCGTGGCCGTGGGTGTTCTTCATCAACATCCCGGTCGCCGCTGTCGTCCTGCTGCTGACCCGCTCGGTCATGCCCGCCGGGACGACCGGCCGCGGCTCCCTGGATCTCGCCGGTGCGACCACCGCGACCCTGGGTCTCGGCGCCGTCGTCTTCGCGATCGTCCGTGCACCCGAGGCCGGCTGGACGTCCGCCAGCACGCTGCTCGCCGGCCTCGGCGGCCTCGCGCTCCTGGGTGTGTTCGTCGCGCTGCAGGCCAAGCTGCGTCAGCCGCTGATGCGCCTGGGCATCTTCCGCGCGCCGAACCTGGCCGCGGCGAACATCGCCCAGCTGCTGCTCGGCGCCGCATGGATCCCGATGTTCTTCTTCGTGAACCTCTACCTGCAGCAGATCCTCGGCCTGGGTGCGTTCGCGTCCGGCGCCGCGCTCCTGCCGCTGACGATCGCGATCATGATCGGGATGGTCGCGGTCGCGCCGAAGCTCATCGCCCGCTTCGGCCCGAATGCGATGACGATCTCCGGTCTCGCGACGCTGGCCGCTGGTCTGGTGTGGCTGTCGTTCATCGACGCCAACGGCAGCTTCGTCGTCGACGTCCTGCCCGCCTCGCTGGTGACGGCGGCCGGCATGGCGATGGCCTTCATCCCCTCGCTCGGCACCGCGCTGTCGTCGGCGGCGCCCGAGGAGGGCGGCCTGGCCGCCGGGATCGTCAACACCAGCTACCAGATCGGGTCCGCGCTGGGCCTGGCGGCGATGACCGCGGTCGCCGCTGCTTTCGGCGCCGACGCGATCGGCGACCCAGCCGAACTCACCGACGGGTTCTCGGCCGCTCTGCTCGGCGCCGCTGGCATCGCCGCCGTGGGCGCAGTCCTCACCGCGGTCCTGCTGAAGAAGCCCGCCGACAGCCCGGCCGCTGACGACAGCGGCAATGAGCTCGTCGCCGCCTAGCACCACCACCCCCTCGCACGACCCGGCTGGCGCGGTCGCACCCCGTGGCCGCGCCAGCCCGTACCCCGCAACGTCGGGCTGCCTCACGGGGCGCCGCCGAGACAGCCCGCCGTCGGTCGGACACGGGGAAAGTACCCCGGGGGGGTATATTATCGCGTCAGTGTGACAGCCGGACAGACAAGGAGTGGTGGTCATGTCAGCTCAGCAGCGGACCGCAGTGCTCGAGGTCTCTGGGGTGCACTGGGCCTCGGAGAAGTCCACCGTGGAGAGAGTGCTCGGCCGGCAGCCGGGCGTGCTCGCCGTGGCCGCCAATCCGGTCGGACAGACGGCCACCGTCACCTACGACCCGGCGCAGACCTCGGTCGGCGCGTTGGCCGCGTGGGTCCGCGGGTGCGGCTACCACTGCGCTGGCCAATCGGTGCCCCAGCACGTGTGCGATCCCGCCGCCGAGCCGGCGCCGGTACGCGACGGCCATCGCGAGCACGGCGCCACACCACACCCCGCAGCCACGCCCTCCCACGGGAGTCATGACATGGGCGAGCACGACACGAGGGGGCACGGCGGGCACGCCGCGCACCGCCCGCAGGAGCCGACGATGAGCCCGCACGAAGCGATGGGGCACGGCGGCCACCACGGCTCCATGTCGATGGCCGACATGGCCCGCGACATGCGCAACCGATTCCTCGTCGCGGCGGTGCTGTCGGTCCCGATCCTGCTGTGGTCCCCCATCGGCCGGGACGTGCTGGGCTTCACCACGGCGGCGCCGTTCGGACTGCGCGACGACGTCTTCTCGCTGATGCTCAGCCTGCCGGTCATCTTCTGGTCGGCCTGGATCTTCTTCGACGGGGCGGTGCGGGCGCTGCGGGCCCGGACGCTGGACATGATGGTGCTGGTCGCCGTGGCCATCGCCGCCGGCTGGGGCTACAGCGTGGTCATCACCCTGACCGGCGGCGGCGAGGTGTTCTACGAAGCCGCCACCGTGCTCACCGCGTTCGTGCTGCTCGGCCACTGGTTCGAGATGCGCGCCCGCGGTGGGGCCAACGACGCCATCCGCACCCTCCTCGAGCTGGCACCACCGCGCGCGGTGGTACTCCGCGACGGGCAGCCGGTGGAGGTGCCCACCGCCGAAGTGGTCGTCGGCGACCTGCTGCTGGTCCGCCCCGGGGCGAAGGTGCCGGTCGACGGCGTCGTGGAAGACGGAGAGTCCGAGGTCGACGAGTCGATGGTGACCGGCGAGAGCCTGCCGGTGCCCAAGGGGTCGGGTGACGAGGTCATCGGCGCGTCGGTCAACACGACCGGCACGCTGCGGGTGCGGGCGACCAAGGTCGGCTCGGACACCGCGCTGGCACAGATCGTCGACCTCGTCCAGCGAGCCCAGGCGTCCAAGGCGCCCGGGCAGCGGCTGGCCGACCGGGCCGCGTCCTGGCTCGTGTTGGTCGCGCTCATCGGCGGCGCGCTGACCCTGGCGGTGTGGCTGGCCGTTGGCGAGTCGCTGGCCACCGCGATGCTGTTCGCGGTCACGGTCGTCGTCATCACCTGCCCCGACGCGCTCGGCCTGGCCACCCCGACCGCGATCATGGTCGGCACCGGCCTGGGCGCCCGACGCGGAGTGCTCTACAAGAGCGCGACCGCGCTGGAGACCGCCGCGCACATCACCACCGTCGCGTTCGACAAGACCGGCACGCTGACCAAGGGCGAGCCAGAGGTCACCGACCTCGTCGTCGACGGCAGCGCGCTGGGTCTGGACGAGGACACCGTGCTGGCGCTGGCCGCCGCGGTGGAGCGGGAGTCCGAGCACCCGCTGGCCGCTGCGGTGGCCGCTCACGCCGACGCCCGCGGACTGCCGGCGCTACCGGCCACCGGCTTCCGCAACGTGCCCGGGCACGGCGCTCTCGCCGAGGTCGACGGCCGGCGGGTCGTGGTCGGCAACGCCAAGCTGCTGGCCGACGAAGCTGCCGACCTCGGGCAGCTGGGCGCGCGCCGGGAGCAGTTGGCCGCCGGCGGGCGCACCGCGGTGCTCGTCGCCGTCGACGGGCACGCCGTCGCAGTGATCGCGCTGGCCGACGCGGTGCGGCCCACGTCGGCCGCGGCGGTGGCGGCCCTGCACGAGGCAGGCGTGCGGGTCGTCATGATCACCGGAGACAACGCAGCCACCGGCCGGCGCATCGCCGACACCCTCGGTATCGACGAAGTCATCGCCGAGGTGCTGCCCGCGGACAAGGCCGCGAAGATCGCCGAGCTGCAGTCCGGCGGTGCCAAGGTCGCGTTCGTCGGGGACGGCGTGAACGATGCGCCGGCGCTGGCGACCGCGGACGTCGGTGTGGCGATCGGTGCCGGCACCGATGTGGCCATCGAGAGCGCCGACGTGGTGCTGATGACGTCCGACCCGGTGGGCGTGCCGACCGCACTCACCATCGGACGGGCGACGGTGCGGAAGGAGAAGCAGAACCTCACCTGGGCGGTGGCCTACAACGGGCTGGCGCTGCCGATCGCGGCCGGGGTGTTCGCCTCCTGGGGTCTGGTGCTGCGCCCGGAGATCGCCGCACTGACGATGTCGGGGTCGTCGTTCCTGGTCGCGGTCAACGCGCTGCTGCTCAAGCGGCTCCGCCTGCCGGGCGCACCGACGGCGCCAGCGGCGCAGCCGGCCGCGGCGCCGGAACCGGAGCCGGTGTCCCGTTGAGGATGCGAGACGGATCAGGCGACCCTTCCGGCGACCGGCCGGGAGGGCCGCCTCACCTCGGCAAGCAGAAGGGAGAGCCGGCGGCGGGACCGACGCGGTGACCTCGCCAGCGACCGCCGGCGGCGGACCCGGTCGGAAGGCGACGCCACCGGCCCTCCATCGCGTCGAGCGCCGCGAAGGGCGGCGGTGCGCACCGAGGCGCGGCCAGCCCGCGATCGTCTTCGCCGACAGCTCCGGGCTGGTCGGTGCGGCGGCGGTCTGCTGTCCTTCCGGCACAGCCGTGCGGCGGCCGTCGCGGCACCCTCCCATCAGCTCGGGCGGCGACGCGTGGGTGTGGAGCGCTCCGTCCGGCTGACGTCGGGGAGCCGCGGACTCCGCCGCAGGCGGGAGCACGCGACCGGCCCGGACACACGGCGACGGCACGTCCGTGCACCGAGCCCCGCGGTGCGACCCGGCACGGTCCGGACCCGCGAGCCCGGACCGTGGCCGAGGTGCGCGCCCCGGCTCGGGCCTACTTGAAGACGTCCTTGATCTTCTCGCCGGCCTGCTTGACGTTGCCGCTGGCCTGGTCGGCGTGACCCTCGGCCTGCAGGTCGGGGTCGTCCGTGGCCCTGCCCGCGGTCTCCTTGCCCTTCCCGGCGAGCTCCTGGGCCTTGTTCTTCATCTTGTCCATGCCGCTCATGGCGGGCTCCTCTCGATCGGCGCAGGTGACCCTGCGCGGTGGCTTGCTCCTGTGGAGCTGTCTCAGACCCTGGTGCGGGCGGACGTGGTGTTGCGCTTGACCCAGCCGAAGGCGGCGGTGGCGACGAACAGCACGGCACCGATGACGAGGAGCCAGAACAGCCCCTCCACCACGGCGCCGATGACGACGAGCGCCAGCCACGCGAGCAGCAGCAGCGCGATGATCCCGAGCACGGGAACCTCCTCTCATTGAGTCGGCGAGGTCCTACCCGCGCTGCACCGGCGCTCATCCGGATCTGTTCGGGTCGTCACGCGACCGTCATGTCCGGCGTCATCACCTCGTCATGTGCGGATCGGCCGATCCCGGGCATGCCTTCCACGTCATGCCGGGCCGCATCTGCTCCGGCGGGTCGCGGCACGGGCTGTCGACGGTCGCGGCGGATCGGAGCGAGCTGTCCCGGTCGACGGTCCTGCGCCGAGCGTCGGCATCCCCCGATCACCACCTCCGGTCCGCGGTCGCGGACCGGAGCCACACGCACACTCGAGGAGACCTCGTGATCTGGAACATCATCGTCTTGATCGTCATCGGACTGGTCGCCGGTCTGATCGCCCGGGCCGTCATCCCGGGCAAGCAGGACCTGGGCGTCGTGGCCACCATCGCGCTGGGGATCATCGGCTCGCTCGTCGGCAACACGCTCGGCGGGATCATCAGCGGCCGGGGCTTCGAGCTCGGGACGGCCGGCTGGATCGGCTCGATCATCGGGGCGATCATCGTGCTCGGCCTCTACGTCGCCGTCAGCGGTCGACGCAGCAGCCGGGCTCTCTGAGCGCGCCGTGCCTCCGGCTCCGCTGTCCCGCGTCGACGGCTTCCTGCCCATCGAGGACCACGGACTGATCGGCGACGGCGCCACCTGCGCGCTGGTGGCCCGCGACGGGTCGATCCCGTGGCTGTGCCTGCCGGAGTTCGACAGCCCGCCGTTCCTGGCCGGGCTCCTCGACGCCGAACGCGGTGGGGTCTTCTCGATGGCGCCTCGCGGGGTGCGGACCGGTGGCCAGCGCTACCTGGACGAGAGCAACGTGCTGGTCACCGAACTGGCGGGGCCGGACGGCGTCGTCGAGCTGACCGACTGCATGACGCTGCGATCGGGGGCCGACCTCGCTGAACTGGTCCCCGCCGGCCGCAGCGAGCTGCTGCGGGTGGCGCGCGTCGTGTCGGGGACCGCCGAGCTGGACGTGCGGCTGGATCCGCGCGACGACGTGCGCGTCACCCGGGAGAGCGGCGCCTGGCGGATCCACTGGCCCGCCCGTCCCGACCTCGTCCTGGTCCTGTGGTGCTCCCACGACCTCGACGTCGCCCCTGACGGGGCGATCGGCGCGACCGTGCCGCTGCGGGCCGGCGAACGGCTGACCGTCTCGCTGCACTGGTCCGGCAGCACCCGGTTGCTCGACCGCATCGACCCCGGCCGTCTCGTGCACCAGACGGCCCAGGCCTGGCGGGCCTGGGCGGGCAAGCTGGAGTACGAGGGTCCGCAGCGCGGTCTCGTGCTGCGCTCGGCGCTGGCCCTCAAGCTGCTCGACCACGTGCCCAGCGGAGCGATCATGGCGGCAGCGACGTCCTCGCTGCCGGAGGAGATCGGCGGGGTGCGGAACTGGGACTACCGCTACACCTGGGTGCGCGATGCCGCCTTCTCCACGTACGCCCTGCGCCGGGTCGGCATGCCCGCCGAGTCCCGGGCCTTCCTGGCGTGGACGCTGACCAACGTCGAGCGGGACGGGCAGCCGCACCTCATGTACGCCCTCGACGGCGGGCAGCCGCCACCCGAGACGGAGGACGCCGCGCTGTCCGGGTACCGGGGCTCGGGGCCTGTGCGCTGGGGCAACGGCGCGGCCGGGCAGACCCAGCACGACGTCTACGGCGAGCTGCTCGACGTCGCATGGGGCTGGGTCGGCACCGGGGGGCCGGTCGACGAGCACCTGTGGCGCGTGCTGTGCGACCTCACCGAGGCCGCGATCGACAACTGGACGACGCCCGACCACGGCATCTGGGAGGTGCGCAGCTCGGGCCGGCCGTTCACCTACTCGGTCGCCATGTGCGCGGTCGCGGTCGAGCGGGCGCTGCGGATCGCCGAGGCCCGGGGCCTCGACCACCCGCGGGACCGGTGGCGCACGGAGCTCGATCGCATCCGGACCGCAGTGCTGGAGCGGGCGTGGGACCCGGAGCGGGAGACGTTCACCGAACAGCTCGCGGCCGACGACGGCACCGGGCGCGGAGGCCTGGACGCCGCCCTCCTCACCCTCCCGCTGCGCGGGCTCGTGACCTTCGACGACCCGCGGATGGTGTCCACCACGGAGGCGGTGCGCCGGCACCTGGACGCCGGGGACGGCCTGCTCTACCGCTACCGCCACGAGGAGTCCGACGACGGGCTGCCCGGCGGTGAGGGAGCCTTCCTGCTCTGCAGCTTCTGGCTGGTCGACAACCTGACCGGGCAGGGACGCCTGGACGAGGCGCACGCACTCTTCGACTCGCTGTCCGCCCGGACCAACCACCTCGGCCTGCTCTCGGAGGAGATCGACCCGGCGACCGGTGCGTTCCTCGGCAACTTCCCGCAGGCGTTCAGCCACCTGGGGCTGATCGCCAGCGGGGTCAGGCTGGCGCGCGCCGGGGCCGCCCGGAGGACCCGGTGACCCGCTCGTTCGTCGTCCTGGGCGGCACCGGGGACCTCACCGGCCGGCTGCTGCTGCCCTCGCTGGCCCAGCTGTACGACAGCGGCGTCCTCCCGGAGGGGAGCGGACTGCTCGCCGTGGCCCGGGAGGAGTGGGACGACGACGCCTACCGTGGCTGGGCGCGCGACCGGCTGGCCGCGCACGCCGACGAACTGCCGGCGGGCTCCCGTGACCGGCTCCTCGACCGGCTGCACTACGTGCGGGGCGACGTCACCGATCCCGCCGACCTGCGCGCCGCGCTCGACCGGGTGGACGGCGAGCCGGTGGTCTACCTGGCCCTGCCGCACACCCTGTTCCGACCTGCGCTGACCGCACTGGCCGAGATCGGACTGCCGGAGGGGTCGCGGCTGGTCGTCGAGAAGCCGTTCGGCGCCGACGGGGCCGATGCCCGGGCGCTCAACGAGCTGCTGCACCGGCTCCTCCCCGAGGAGGCGGTGTTCCGGGTCGACCACTTCCTGGCCAAGCAGACCGTGCTCAACATCCTGGGCCTGCGGTTCGCCAACCGGGTGTTCGAACCGATCTGGAACGCCGCACACATCGAGCGGGTGGACATCGTCGCCGACGAGACCCTCGGCCTGGAGGGCCGGGCCGGCTACTACGACCGGGCCGGAGCCCTGCGGGACATGGTGCAGAACCACCTGCTCCAGCTGCTCGCGATCGTGGCGATGGAGCCGCCGCTGACCGTCGACGCATCCTCCCTCCCGGCCCGCAAGGCCGACGTGCTGCGCGCCGTCCGGCCCCCGGACGACGCCCGGACCGGCAGCGTGCGCGGCAGGTACACCGCCGGCACCGCCGGCGGGCGTGCACTCCCGGACTACGCCGACGAGGACGGCGTGGACCCGGCCCGGCAGACCGAGACCCACGCCGAGCTCACCGTGACGGTCGACAACTGGCGGTGGGCGGGCGTCCCCTTCCGGCTGCGCAGCGGCAAGGCGCTGGGCGCCGACCGGCAGGAGATCGTCATCCGCTTCCGCCCGGTGCCGCACCTGCCGTTCCTGGACGCCGAGCCGGAGCCCGACGTGCTGCGGCTCTCGCTGTCCCCCGACGCCATCGCACTCGAGGTCAACCTCAACGGCGCCGGCGACCCCTTCGACCTCGAACGGGAGGTGCTCACCGCGGAGCTCGCTCCCCATGACCTGCCCGCGTACGGACTGCTGCTGCGCGAGCTGCTCGACGGCGACACCACGCTGTCCATCAGCGACGTCGAGGCCGAGGAGAGCTGGCGGATCGTCGAACCGCTGCTGGCCGCGTGGGCCGCCGGCGACGTGCCCCTGCTCGACTACCCCGCCGGGTCGGCCGGCCCGGAGGCCTGAGCCGGCCCGCGGGCGACGCCGCACGACGGCGGCCACCGTCCGGAACACGACAGCGACCACGGCAACGACAGAGAGGGATCCCGTGCACATCGAGATCAACACCGACCGCAACATCGACGGTGACGTCGACCTCCGCCAGCAGGTCGTCGAGGACGTCGAGGTCACCCTGGCCCGCTTCGGCGAGCACCTGACCCGGATCGAGGTCCACCTCAGCGACGTCAACGGCGACAAGGGCGGCGCCGCCGACGTGCGGTGCGTGATGGAAGCCCGGCCGGCCGGGCAGGGGCCGCTCGCCGCGACCCACCAGGCCGCCACGGTCACCGAGGCCCACCGGGGCGCCGCGTCGAAGCTGTCCCGCCTCCTGGACAGCCGCTTCTCCCGCCTGGAGGCCCGGCGCGGCCGGGAGACGATCCGCAACCCGGACCCCGGGTGACCGCTGCCCGCCCACGGTCCACCACGACGCCGCCCACCAGGAGGCATCATGTTCACCCGCTCCGACCTGTCCACCCTGCTGGCAGCCGACCCGCCGCTCGCGGTCTCGGTCTTCCTGCCCACCGAGACGCACGGTGCCGATGTCCGGCACGGTCCCATCCGGCTCAAGAACCTCGTCACCGAGGCAACACGGGAGTTGCTGGCCATCGGGACGCCGAGCAGTCAGATCGAGGAGATCCTCGCTCCGGCGAAGCACCTCGTCGAGGACCACGACTTCTGGCAGCACCGGACTCGCGGGCTGTCCCTCTTCCTCGACACCACCCAGGCCCTGCGGTACGACGTGCCGATCCCCCTCCCGGAGCAGGTGGTGGTCGGGCCGGGGTTCCACGTCCGGCCGCTGCTGCCCGTGCTGGCCGCTGACGGCCGCTACGTCGTGGTGACCGCGACCGCCCACGAGGCGAGGCTGTACCGCGGCTCGCGCTTCGCTCTGGTCGAGGACGAGTCGGCCGACCTGACGCGCAGCTCGGCCGATGTGGCCGGCGATCCGGACTACGAGAACCCCGTGCAGGCGGCCCCCGTCGCGCGACCGAACACCGGGACGATCAGCATCGGCAACGCGCAGGTGTACGGCGACGGCCCGCCGGAGTGGCACAAGACCCAGCTGGTGAGGTTCACCCGACGGCTCGCCTCCGATGTCGCGTCGCTGGTGGGGACCTCGCGCGATCCCGTGGTCCTGGTGGCCGACGTCGAGGTCGCCGGTCACTTCCGGCAGGCCACCACCCTCGGCTCCCGACTCGTGGGGACGGTCGAGACGAACCCCCGAGCGCTCGACGAGACGGAGCTGCACGCGGCCGCCTACGCCCTCGTCGAGCCCCTGCTCGACCAGGCCCGACGAGACGCCGCCGAGCGACTCACCGCCCTCCTGGGGCAGGGCGACCGGCGCGTCGCCCTCGACCTGGGCGACGTGGTGCGTGGGGCGCACCGCGGACAGGTGGAGGTCCTGTTGCTCAACGAGGCGGAAGCGGCATGGGGGTCCTACGACCCTCTCGGCGACGAGTTGGTGCTGGACCAAGGCTCCGCCGACCGGGGGCAGGACCTGCTGGACTCGGTCGCGGCGCACACGCTGGACAAGGGTGGGGCCGTGCACGTCTTCAGCGGTGAGGACATGCCCGACGCGCTACCGGTCGCGGCGATCCTCCGCTACTGAGCGACCCCCCCACCGGCGCCGCTCGGGACGGGGAGCCGATCGGGCCGGTCGGGACCGTCCGCGGGGCCGGTACCCTGGGCATCCGCTGGGCCACCGGGCCCGGGCCGGCCTCACCCGCGTGTGCGCCCCCGTCCCCATCCCACGACAGAGGCCCTGGTCAGGCGACTGACCGGGGCCTCTGCCCGTGCGGCAGGGCACCGCTCCAGCGGCAGGCAGCGCACCACGACGGCACGTCAGGGAGACCCACCCGTGAGCACCACCGCACCGACCGGCGCCGGCCCGACCGGGACCTCGCCCGCGGACGTGGTCACCGAGGCACGCCGCCGGCGCACCTTCGCCGTCATCAGCCACCCCGACGCCGGCAAGTCCACGCTCACCGAGGCCCTCGCGCTGCACGCCCGGGTGATCGGCCAGGCCGGCGCGGTGCACGGCAAGGCCGGCCGCCGCGGCACGGTCAGCGACTGGATGGACATGGAGCGCGACCGCGGCATCTCCATCACCTCCGCCGCCCTCCAGTTCGCCTACCGCGACGCCGTGGTGAACCTGCTCGACACCCCCGGCCACGCCGACTTCTCCGAGGACACCTACCGGGTGCTCACCGCCGTCGACGCCGCGGTGATGCTGGTCGACGCCGCCAAGGGCCTCGAGACCCAGACGATGAAGCTCTTCGCCGTCTGCAAGCACCGGGGCATCCCGATCATCACGGTGATCAACAAGTGGGACCGGCCGGGCATGGACGCGCTCGCGCTGATGGACGAGATCACCGAGCGCACCGGCCTGACCCCGACGCCGCTGACCTGGCCGGTCGGCATCGCCGGGGACTTCCGCGGCGTGCTGGACCGCCGGGACGGCAGCTACCGGCACTTCACCCGGACCGCCGGTGGCGCCACCATCGCCCCCGAGCAGGTGCTGGACGCCGACCGCGCGCTGGCGCAGGAGGGCGACGCGTGGGTGCAGGCGCTGGAGGAGTCCGAGCTGCTGGCCGAGACCGGGGCCGAGCACGACCAGGAGCTGTTCCTGGCCGGCGCGACCACCCCCGTGCTGTTCGCCTCCGCCGTCTCCAACTTCGGGGTCGGCCAGCTGCTCGACGTCCTGGTGGACCTGGCGCCCGCACCGACCGACCGGCCCGACGACGACGGGAAGCCGCACCCCCTGGACGCGCCGTTCAGCGCGTTCGTCTTCAAGGTGCAGGCCGGGATGGACACCGGTCACCGCGACCGGCTGGCCTACATCCGGATCTGCTCGGGGGTCTTCGAGCGGGGCATGGTGGTCACCAACGCCTCCACCGGCCGGCCGTTCGCCACGAAGTACGCCCAGCAGGTCTTCGGCCGGGACCGGGAGACCATCGAGACCGCCTGGCCGGGGGACGTCGTCGGCCTGGTCAACGCCGCCGCGCTCGGCGTCGGCGACACCCTCTACGTCGACCGGCCGGTGCGCTACCCGCCCGTGACCACGTTCGCGCCCGAGCACTTCGCCGTCGCCCGGGTGGCCGACACGAGCAAGTACAAGCAGTTCCGCAAGGGCGTCGAGACCCTGGCCGGCGAGGGCGTGGTGCAGGTGCTCACCTCCGAGCGCCGGGGCGACGGCTCCCCGGTGTTCGCCGTCGTCGGCCCCATGCAGTTCGAGGTGGCCAGCCACCGGATGGAGCACGAGTTCGGCGCCCGGATCACCCTCGACCAGCTCCCCTACTCGCTGGCCATGCGCACCGACGAGGCCTCGGTCCCGACGATCCTCGGCACCAACGACACCGAGGTGATGCACCGGGCCGACGGCGAGCTGCTCGCCCTGTTCACGACCAAGTGGGTGATGGGCATGGTCCGGAACAAGCCCGGCGTCACCCTCGAACCGCTCGTCGCGGCCCAGCTGGGCTGATCCCGGCGGGGCGCCGCGGACTCAGCCGATCCGCACCGACGTCATGCCCCGGACGACCCAGCGGCCACCGCGGCGCTCGACCGCGGGAGGCGGCGTGTCGGAGGGACGGCCGGCGCGGGTGATCCGCGAGAACGGCCGGGTCGTGTGGCTGCCCAGGAACTCGACGCCGCGCGCGCTCAGCACGAAGGTCTCGGTGATCTGCCCCGGCTCCCGCGGCAGCGACTCCAGGTACCCGGCCTCGTGGGCCCGGGTGAAGCACGACAGCAGCTCCACCTGGCGCAGCCGCCAGGCCGAGGCGTCGCCGACCTCGGGCCGCGGGTTGAGCCGCTCCAGCAGCGCGAACATCGTCACGGGCCGGTCGTCGGCCTCCAGGGCCTCGAGGACGGGACGGAGGTCGGCGCTGGGCTGCATGCGGACGACGCTAGGACCCCCGCCGGGCGAGCCCGCGGCGCTGACCTGCCGAAACTCGCCCCGAGCCGTGGAGAGAGCTGCCATGCGCCCGGGGGCGGCCCCGGAGGGCCCCCGGCGCTCCCGTGCCGGGAGAGGTGGGTGGGACCGGTGGGCCGGACACGCGGAACCGGGGTGCTGGCCCGCTCCCCCGCGGGCTCGGACCCTGGCGTACATGACGACGACCTACGCGTACGGCACCGCGCACGCGGTGGTCATGGTCGGCTCGGTCGGCAGCGCCGACGGCCTCCAGCCCCGCCGGATCGGTCCGCTGCACGCGACCATCGGCCGGGTGCACGGGCGCAGCCGGAAGTCGCTGTGCGGCGCGTACGTCGCCGTGGACGAGCAGACGCCGTGGCCGCCGCAGGGCTACGACGACGAGCAGCTGTGCCCGGAGTGCGCCGAGCTCGCCACCCTCTGACCGCCGCTCAGCCGCCGGCGACCGAGGGCAGCACCTGCACCACCGCACCGTCCGCGACCGGCGTGGCGAGGCCCTGCCCGAAGCGGACGTCGTCCCCGTCGACGTAGACGTTGACGAACCGGCGCACCGCCCCGGTCTCGTCGCGGATCCGCCGGCCCAGCAACGGGTGCCGCTCGTCCAGCCGGTCGAGCACGTCCCGCAGCGTCCCCGCGCCGACGTCGACGGCGAGGTGCTTGTCGCCCCCGGCCAGGTCGGCCAGGACGCCGGGCAGGACGACCTCGGCGGTCACGAGACCTCCTCGCCGGCGCTCGTCGGCGTCGTGACCGACGGTGCCGTGCCCACCCGTGACCTCGCGAGCTCGGTCATGGCAGCCGGGCCGCGCGGACGACGAGGACGTCGGGCAGGTGCGCGGCCACCGTCGTGAAGCTGTCCCCCTCGTCGGCCGAGGCGTAGACGCAGCCGTCGCGGGTGCCCACGTACACGCCGGTCGGGTCGCCCTCGTCGGCGCAGGCGGCGTCCCGCATGACCGCCGACCAGCTGGCGTCGGGCAGCCCGTCGGCCAGCTCGGTCCAGCTGGCCCCGCCGTCGCGGGTGCGGTGCACGCGCAGTCGCCCGCCCGGCGGGACCCGCTCCATGTCGGCGACCAGCGGCACCACCCACGCGGTGCCCGGCGTCCGGGGCGAGGAGACGACCGGGAAGCCGAAGTCGGCCGGCAGCCCGTCGGCGATCGAGCGCCAGGAGATCCCGGCGTCGTCGGTGGCGAAGACGCCGAAGTGGTTCTGCGCGTACAGCCGGTCGGGGTCCCCGGTGTCGACGGCGACCTTGTGCACGCACTGGCCGTACTCGGGCAGCTCGCCGGGCAGGAAGGAGGCGGTGATCCCCTTGTTGCGCGGTGTCCAGGAGCCGCCGGCGTCCTCGCTGACGTAGACCCCGCCGGTGCTCATCGCGACCAGCACCCGTTCCGAGGCGGGGTCGGGGAGCACGGTGTGCACCGCTCCCCCGCCCCCGCCGGGCTCCCAGGTGGGCCGGTGCGGGTGCTCCCACAGCCCGCGGACCAGCTCGAACGTGCAGCCGGAGTCCTCGCTGCGCCACAGCGAGTGCGGCTCGCAGCCGGCCCAGACGACGCCGGGCCGGTCGGTGGAGTCCGGCCGCAGCTGCCACACGCGGGCCAGGGCCGCGCCGGTGTCCTCGGGGAAGCGGATCGCGCCGGCCTCGGTCTCCTGCCAGCTGCGACCCAGGTCGTCGGAGCGCATCACCGTGGGTCCCCAGTGGCCGTACTGGATGCCGGCGAGGACCCGCGGCACCGGCCCGCGGGTGTCGACGGAGACCGCGGCCACCTCCTGGGCCAGCAGGTGCGGCCCGTCGAGGGTCCAGCTGCGGCGGTCGTCCTCGCTGCGCGCGAGCCAGAGGCCCTTGCGCGTGCCGATGGCGAGCAGGTCGGTCATGGCGCCTCCCGGGTCCGGGGCGCGGTCGCGCCCCTCGCCAGTGGAGACCGGCGAGGGGCGCGGAAGTCACCGGCGCGTGGCCCCGCCATCGGGGTGGCGGTCCCGGTCAGCGACCGAACCGTCGGCGTGCCGGCCCGGCTCGGCCGCCAGGCCCGGCGCGAGCCTCTCCGCCTTGGCCCGGAGCTCCTGCGCCGCGGTGGCGTGCTCGTGCGCCGTGGCGGCGCGCTGGGCGGCCTCCTGCTCGGCCAGCCGCGTGCGCTCCTCGACCTCGGCGCGCTCCCGCCGGGCACGCGCGGCCTGCTCCTCGGCCAGCGCCTGCTCCTTCTCCGCCTGCACGCCGCGCAGCTGCGCCTCCTGCAGGTGGTCGCGGGCCTGCTCGCGCTTGCGGGCGGCCCCGATGCGGTTGCGCTTGGCCAGGGCCAGCGCCACAAGGGCCAGCAGCACGACGGCGACCACGACGATCAGCACGATCACCCAGGTGTCCACGGGGTTCCTCCTCGAGGTACGACGGTCACCCGGGAAGTGCCCGCGTCACCAGCCGGGTAACCGCAACGCAGCTACTGCAGGGCGCTGCCGGCCCGCCACTCGTCCCAGGGGATCGTCCAGTCGTAGATGTCGCCGTCGGCCCGGCTCAGCGGCGGGCCGATGGAGTTCCTGATCTCCACGACGTCACCGGGCTGCGAGAACTCGAAGAACCACGCCGCCCGCTCGGTCGACATGTTGATGCAGCCGTGCGAGACGTTGCTGTTGCCCTGCTCGGCGACCGACCACGGGGCCGCGTGCACGAACTCCCCGTTGTCGGAGATCCGGACGGCGTACTCGACCGGCGTGCGGTACCCGCCCGGGCTGTCGGCCGGCACGCCGTAGGTGCTCGAGTCCATGACCCGGTCGCGGTTGAGCTCGGTCACGACGTGCACGCCGTTGTGGCTGGGGTTGTCGTCGCTCCCGGCGCTGATCGGGAAGGTCTGCACCAGCTGGTCGCCGTCGTAGACCTCCATGACGTGCGTGCGCGCGTCGGCGATGGACACGTGCTCCTCCCCGATGCGGAAGGAGACGGTGCGGTCCTTCTCGCCCCAGACGCCGTCGCCGAAGGGGATGCCGTACAGGTCGGCGTGGAGGGTGACGTCGGTGTTCTCCGGCCAGTACGTCGAGGGCCGGAAGTGCACCTCGCTGTCGCTCACCCAGCTCCACACGCCGTCGGTCGGCGTGGAGCTGTCGACCCGCAGGTGGCTCTCCACCGCGGCCTGGTCCGTGACCGGCTCGTCGAAGTACACCCGGATCGGCAGCCCCACCCCGACGGTCTGCCCGTCGAGCGGCCCGATGCCCGGCGTGGAGAGCGAGTCGGGCGTGGCCGTGGTGAAGGTGGTCGACGACTCGACCGTCTGCTCGTCGGTGCCCTCGGCGCGGGCGGTCAGCGTGTAGCCGGCGCCGTAGTCCAGCTCGCCCTCCGGCGTCCAGACGTCGACGTCCGGGTCCCCGGGCGAGTCGGCGACGACGCCGGCCACCGGTGCGCCCGCCTCGTCGGTGACCGTGACGTCCTGCAGCTCGCCGTCGGTGACGGAGATCGCCAGCGGCTCGCCCGGCGCCACGTCGACCGCGCCGTCGGCCGGGGTCAGCGACAGCGCGGCCGGCCTGGGCGCCTCGGCCGAGGACGAGGCCGTGGCGCCGGAGCTCCCCGCCCCACCGTCGTCGTCCTGGCACCCGACCAGCAGGAGCAACGCCCCCGCCACGGCCACAGCGGCTGTCCGTCGCACGCGTTCCCACTCCTCTTCCGTCCCCCGCCGGTCCCGTGACCGGACCGGCGCTCCAGGCTGCCACGCGGAGGCGGAACAGGGACGTCCGCTCGTCGCGGACCGGGCCACCCGCGGTGGCCCCTCCCGGCGCTGGTATCGTTCTCCCTCGTCGCCCGGGCAACGGGCCGACACGCGCCATTAGCTCAATTGGCAGAGCAGCTGACTCTTAATCAGCGGGTTCGGGGTTCGAGTCCCTGATGGCGCACCCCACAAGCCTCTGACAAGGCAGTTCGGCCCCCTGGCCGCCCCGATGTTGATCGTCTCGGGCCGCGCGCCATGGGAAACTCATCGGAAACTCTTCGCCTTCCAGCAACCGACGTGCGCAGTCGGGACCGTCCTCGCAGCGTGGCCGGGGACGCTCTTCGATCACGGAGGCCCTCCGCTCCCTCCGGGAGACCGCTCTCCGGGCCGTCCGCGCCGTCGAGGGCGAGACGGAGGACGTCGAGTGGGAGGTCGGCGTCCTGCACCGCGTCCGAGACCGGAGCCAGGGCGCGGCAACCCGCGTCATTCGCACGAGGGGTCCGATGGGTCAGACGGATCGCGTGATCGACGCCTTCCGCAGGAGCATCGTCCCCGCGTCGAGGATCTGACCGGCTTCTGCAGCGTCAGCCTCCTCGTTGACCACGAGACCGGGGGCTGCGCGATCCAGGCCACCTACGAGAGCCGTCAGACGATGAGCCGCGCGAAGGGGCAGGCGCAGGCAATCCGCCAGGAGTTCATCGAGCACGAGGGCATGCGGGTCATCGAGGTGGCGGAGTTCGACCTCGTCCTCACCCGCCTGCGCGTCCCCGAGGTGGTCTGATCGACGCCGTCGGAACCACCGGCTCCATCTCGGGCCGAGCTTGGCCGGCCGTTTCCCCGAGGCGGTGCCGGCGCCAGATGCGCCGCGACGCCGCAGCCGGCTCGGACTCGATCCCGTCGCGGACGTCCCACAGATGGGCGAGGGCTTCGCCGGGTCTGTACTCCGGCCAGCCGGCGTCCCCACTCGCGGCGAAGGACGTCCATGCCCGGCGAATCCGGGAGGACAGCTGCGCCTCCTGCTCGCCGGTCGAGCCCAGCCACGTGCGGGCGAAGGGGCTGTCGAGAGTTCCGAACACGAACGGGATCTCAAGCGCATGGCAGGCGCCCAGTTCGCCGTCGGCGACGGGCGTCGACCAGCCGAACTCGTAGACGAAGGTCCTCCCGCTGCGCGCGGCCCTGGCGTGCCCGTCCGCGGCGTCCAGGGTCGGCATCCGGAACAGCCAGTCCGAACACAGGACCGAGTACAGGGCGGACGGCGTCAGTCCGGGGTACGCCCGCTGGTAATCCTCCGCGACGGAGCCGCCGGAGAACAGCGTGACGGCGGCGCGCAGCACGTCGTGCTCATCCAGCCGGCCGCGCCGGCCGGTGGTCTGCAGCATCATCTGGTACTCGTCGCGGTTGTATCCGACGAGGAGGTCGATGTCCGCCGCGGCTCCGTCGGCCAGGGCGTCGAAGGGCGTGGCGGGAAGCACCTCGCCGTCCACCACCGGGAAGTACGGGGTCGTCGCGTAGTGCAGCGCCCCCCACGTGGCCGGGTCCTCGGTGAGCTCGGCCACCACCTCGGCGGAGGTGTTGGCCAGCTGCTGTGGGGCCAGGGCCGCCAGCTCCTCCGTCCGCGGCGCTACGCCGGCGGCCGAGGCGACCCGCGCGGTGACGCGGGCGGCGACGGCGGGCGGGTAGAACAACCCTGGGATGCTCTGGGCGATGCCGCGGCGGAACAATCCCCGGGCCTGCGGCATGGTCGCGAGAGCCAGCACCGATCCTGCGCCGGCCGACGAACCGAAGACCGTCACGTTGTCCGGGTCGCCACCCAGGCCGGCGATGTTGTCGCGGACCCACTCCAGCGCCGCCACCTGGTCGAGGAGGCCTCGGTTGTCCGGAACGCCGGGAAGATGCCCGAAGCCCTCGAAGCCGACTCGGTAGTTGAAGGTCACGACGACGACCCCGGCCTGGGCGAGCAGGCCCCCGTCGAAGCCTGGATCGCTGGAAGCACCGTGCTCGTAGGCCCCGCCGTAGATCCACACCATGACCGGTAGGGCCCGGCTCGAGGGGTCCGGGGTCCACACGTTGAGGGTGAGGCAGTCGGGCGCGCGCCCCGGGGACTGGGCTCTCTGGTCTCCGGTCCAGACCGGCTGGGGAGGGGGCGGGCCGAAGCGGGTCGCGTCCCGGACGCCGGAGCACCCGGCCGGGCGGACGGGCGCTCGGAAGCGGAGCGCCCCGAACGGCGGTGCAGCGAACGGGATCCCCCGGAAAACCGCACCACCGTCCGGCGTACGCAGGCCCCGCACTGGTCCGGCCCGGGTTCCGACGATCATCTCCACCTCGGCCGGAGTGCCCTCCCGCGCTCGTCCGACACCCGCTCCCCGCAATCGGCTGCTCCGGGCTGCTCGGCGGGCCCGTCCGGTGCCGCCCGCCCTGTGCAGTGCCCACGCTGTCGTCCGCCGGCCCCCGCCGCGGTGAGAATCACCGCTGACCGGCCTCGACCGCCTCTTCGCGCAGCCGCACCCGCTCCACCTTGCCGGTGGCCGTCCTCGGCAGTTCGTCGACGAAGTGGAAGGTCCGGGGGGTCTTGTTCCCCCCGAGACGCTGGCGGACGTGCTGTCGGAGGGTGACCTCCAGCCCGTCCCCGGCCACGTTCCGGTCCAGCACCACGAAGGCCTCGGGTTTGATCAGATTGTCCGGGTCGGGGACCCCCACGACGGCGCACTCCGCGACCCGCTCGTCCTGGGCGAGGACGGCCTCGATCTCCACGGGGCTGACCCACATGCCCCCGACCTTGAACATGTCGTCCTCGCGGCCCCGGTAGTAGAAGTGACCTGTGCCGTCCTGTTCGAAGACGTCGCCGGTACGCACCCAGGGGCCGACCATCGTCTGCCGGCTGAGCTCGAACTGACGCCAGTAGAACGGCGCCAGCGATCCACCGCGCACGAGCAGCACCCCCCACTCGCCCGGGGGCACCGCGTCGCCACGGTTGTCGACCAGCTTGGCCTCGTAGCCGTCGACGACGGTCCCCGCGCAGTCCGGCCGCACGTCGTCCCGGCGGTTGGAGATGACGATGTGACAGGTCTCGCTGGTACCGATGCCGTCGAGGATGTCGAGCCCGGTCCGCTCCTTCCACCGCCGCAGCAGCGACCCGGCCAGGTGCTCGCCGGCCGACACACAGACCCGGATGCCGCTGAAGTGGGCCGGCCCGGAGGAAGCTGAACCCGCGGCCAGGGTGTTGGCGTAGGCCGTGGGAACGCCGAAGAGGATCGTCGGGTCGAATCGCCGGACCACCTCGGCCACCATCCGCGGCTGTGCCGGTGCGTCCAGGAGCACGGTGGTGGCACCCGTGGCGAACGGGAGGTAGAGCCCTCCGCCGAGCCCGTACGCGAAGAAGAGCTTGGAGACCGAGAAGGTCACGTCCTCTTCGGTCATGCCGAGCACCGGCTGTGCGTAGGCGTCGGCGCAGAAGCGCATGTGCCGCTGCAGGTGGACCACCGCCTTGGGCCGGCCGGTCGTTCCGGAGCTGTACAACCAGAAGGCCAGGTCCTCCACGGTGGTGTCGGCCGGGGCCAGACGGTCATCGGCCGCCGAGGTCAGCTCGTCGAAGTCCAGATCCCCGGGCGTCGCCTCGGTGTCCCCGAGGACGACGAGATAGCGGGGGTGACGCCGGTCGAGTTCGCCGCGGGCCGCGCGCACGGCCGGCGCGGTCGAGGCATCGACGACCGCGACCTTGGCCCGCGTGTCGGCGAGCAGGAAGGCGAAGGCATCGGGGGTGAGGGCCGGGCTGACCGGAACGGGCACCGCTCCGATCTTCAGCGCGCCGAAGAACGTCGACGCAAACTCCACCGAGTCCGGTAGCGCGATGAGAACACGGTTCTCCGGCTCGACGCCGAGGTCCGTCAGAGCGTTCCCGACGCGGTTCGCCCCCTCGGCGACCTCCGCATACGTCCAATCGCGAACCGGCGTCCGAATGGCCACGTGCTCGCCCCGGCCTCGTTCGAGGTTGCCGTCGAGCAGGTCGGCGGTGGCGTTGTAGCGCTCTGCCTGCGCCAGCCACCTGCTCGCCGTGGACGGGGCGGCCGCCAGCGGATGGCGGGAGAGCCAGTCCAGCAGGACCCGCGCCGCGCCGGCCGGCTGCTGGATGTGCAGCAGGTGTGTCGCGTCCTCCAGGACGGCCCTCTCGGTGTGCGGTATCCACTGCCGTACCTGCTCGTAGGCCTCGACGTAGAGCTTCGAGCTGCGTCCGCCCAGGACGAACAGGGTCGGGGCGGTGATCCGGTTGCCCTCCTCGGCCCCGAACGACCACTCCTCGTGCGCAGGGGCTTCGACGCCGAAGTAGGTGTCCGTGTCGCGAAGCGCCTGCTCGAGCGCCCCCGGGACGTTGCGCGCCACGTCGGCCCGTTCGTCCGGGCTGCCGGCGAAAAGGTCCTGGGCGACATCCCAGTCACCCATCCGGTAGCGCTCGCCGGCCGCCCGTACCAGTTCGATGACCGCCTGCCCGCCCGGCACCGTCAGCAGGGCCGCCTCCAGCAGGACGAGAGAGTGGACGCGCTCGGGGGCGTCGGACGCGAGCTGCAGGGCAATGGCCCCGCCGTAGGAATGACCGACCACATGCGCCCGGCGCACGCGCAGGTGCTCCAGGAGGGCCCGGGCGTCCGCTGCCTGCTCGGCGATGCTGACCGGTCCCCGCACCGGAGAACTCCCCAGGAATCCGCGCCGGTGATAGCGGATGAGCATGTACCGATCGGAGAGGGAGCGCTGGGCCGCCAGCGGCAGGAAGGACCTGGCGATGTGGCTGCCGTGGATCAGCAGCACGGGCTCGCCGGAGCCCCGCACGTCGTACTCCAGGTGGACCCCGTTGACCCGGGCCGACTCCATGGACGTCAGACGCCTGTACCGGGGTGGGGTGCCAGGACTCGAGAGGGGATCGTCCCGGGCGTCGTGGCGCTCATATGACCTCCTGCAGCGGTGCGTCACGTCGCTTCTGCGGCTCACAGGTCACAGCCGGCGACGTGCCGACACACCGGTCCGAGTCGAGGTCGGCGGGTCCCCGGCTCACCCGCTTGGTACGCCCGGATCCGAGCACCGTCAAGCTGGCACCCCGTCCCTGGCCGGATGCGCAGCCGCGTGCCGCAGGCTCGTCACTTCACCGCTCCGGAGGCACGTCGAGCTGACCGGTCCCCGTCTTGTAGCGGGTCCGCAGCCACGGGAGGGTCGTTTCCTGCCCGCACCGAGGAAGTACCCCGACGAGCTGCGTTAGCGGGCGATCCGCTTCGCGATGGATCTGCTGAACGGCCCTGACCAGGTCAACGTCAACGCCGCCTGTCGACGAGTCGGTGAGCAGCTGGGCATCCAACCGGACACGCTGCGGAACTGGGTCGACCAGACCCGCGTGGACGCCGGCGCCCAGCCCGGGACGGGCACTGATGAGCGGACGCGGCTGCGCAAGCTGCGAGCGGGCGGTCCGAAAGCTGCGCCGGGCGAACGCGATCCTGATCAGCGCGTCGGCCTTGTTCGCGGCGCAGCTCGACCGCCCACATCGGTGAAGGTGCCGGTGAGATCAGCAACGACGACCTCGAGACGCCCTCGGCTGATTGGCTGCATACCACCGCGCCAGGTAGATGTCGGTCACCGAGCCGCTGTCCGCCCCGGCCGCTGTCGGCTCACCGCGAACGCCGTCACTGGCAGCCCGACGCAACCCGGCAATCGATAACCGCAGGGCCCGGGACATACGGGCGCTGACCGACGCTGGCACAGCAACGTGGGCGTGAGCGTGACCCAAGGCTCGACGGCAAACGCGACCACCTGCAAGTCACCGGCAAGAGCCACGAGGTGAAGTCCAGATGTTGACCAGAACGAGCCCCGCATAGTTGGCAGCCGTGGAGCGCGGGGGTGTGGGCTGCCCTACCTGCACGTTCCTTCTTGGACCCCATTGGCTCGGGAGGACTGTTTACGGACGTGTTGCGGACGCCCTGCGGACTGGCGCCTCGAGGTGTCGGTTGAGCGGCAACCCGCCTTCTGACGCCTGGCAGCGCCGTTCGCGGCCGCACCTCAGGCCAGTGGAGATGAGGTTGACCAGTACGCCAAGTCCAGCTTGACCGGCGTCCAGGTCACCCGGAGGACAGCGGTTCAGCAGAGGTGGTGTGGGACCGCAGCGCCGAACTCGTATCAACCGAGGTCAGGGCGGTCCCTGGCGATCTGTGAGGCGGGCAGGCGGGTGGATCTTGGGCTGGTGCGTCCGTTCTTCGGCATCCTGAGGACCTGACCCTGGAGGACACGGATGGCCGACTACACCGCGACAGCGATCGCCGAGGGGGACCACTGGGTCATCGACGTGCCAGGTGTCGGCACCACGACGGCCGGCAGCGTCAACGACCTGGAAAACATGGCGATCGACCTGGTCATCGCGATGACCCACACCGCCCGCGAGGATGTTCATGTCGAGGTGCGCATCGTGTGACCCCGCCAGCAGCTGCACGAGATGCTGCGACCCAGGATGATCGGCCAAGACGCCGGTCTCGCCGTTCCGGTGTTGCGCCAAACGGCGGGCGCTCGTCGGACTACGCCGCTGGGAGCCGGCGGACGTGCTGGCTCGAAGGCTCTCGGCTGACGCCCCCAGCCCGTCGAAGCGTCAGTTCCCCGCCTCCCGTTGGCCCGGCGCGCGACACCTACGTCGTCTGCTGGGCAAGCACGGCAACGCTCCGTGGATCGCGCGTGGAGGCGGCGCCTACCGCTCTAGGGACGATGGGCGATGGGTTGGGGCCGTGGACGTGGCCGCCGCCGCGTAGAACGCCGCATACCCGCCGCTGACCAGGGCTGCACGGCGGTACCGCGGCGACCACAACAGCGGAACCATGCTTGCCGCGGGCAACATGTCCACCGCGGCAGCCACGCGAACGTGCCGGTCCGTGGGACGAAACAGCACCACGGCGTGCTGCACCACCAGCCGGCCGCCGAGTAGGCGCACCACCCACTGCTTGGACTGCGGGAACTCCGGACACACGGCCGCCAGGAGCAATCCGGGCCGGAGGAGCAACAGCAACCCCCACACCCCACTTAACGCGGCAAGCAGACGGCTCCGGCCCCGTCGCCGCGCAGAGTCCGGGACATCGGCAATCACGCTGCCCATCCGACCACATCTGGCGGCACGGACATCAGCGCAACTAGCCGGATCCGTGTCCGACCTCACGCAAGTCGGAGTTCTCGGCCGCTACGGTTCCGGGCTTCACCCCGTCCTCGAGGCCGCCGGTCATCAGGTTGGAGGCGAAGAACAGGCAGATGCCCGCGCCGTCGACCAGTAGGACCGCAGCAGCGGCCCGGGCCAACCGGACCGGGAGGAGCTCGGATCCGGGGAGCTCGAGAGCGGACGCCCGACACAGCGAGGGAGAACCGTTCGGCGATTGTCGAGCTCATGGACGTCGCTCAGTTGGCCCAGGCACCATCGGCCCTATGAGGGCCACGCCTGCTGTAGGTCGGGACCGGAGAGCCGGCGCACG
The DNA here is from genome assembly GCF_019799905.1 of Trujillonella endophytica. Lineage (GTDB taxonomy): Bacteria > Actinomycetota > Actinomycetes > Mycobacteriales > Geodermatophilaceae > Trujillonella > Trujillonella endophyticus_A. The sequence continues at coordinate 405,779 of NZ_JABGCI010000003.1, forward strand.
AGGTGAGGCAGGCTAACGGTGGGCGGTCGGGCCGAATCGTCCCCCGCCCGCGGGCGGCCGGCTCACCCGGGCATGCCAGCGCACCGAGCAGCGCCCGCCGATGGCGCCAAGGCTCCAACCGACGAGACTCGACGAACGAGCGCGCGGGGACCACAGGCCTGCATTGCAGGTTTGGGCGACCGGAGGCGAGCGCACCTGCGCATAGTGCGTGCAGCCGGCTGGCGGACCGATCACCCCGGGCAGCCGCGGCCTGATACCGAAGTGGTGTTCGGCCACCTGCCGGCACCGCCCGTGGAAGCAGACCCATGGCGCACCCCACACCACGACGGGCCCCTCCGCAGTTGCGGAGGGGCCCGTCGTCGTTGGTCTCAGCGGTGGGTCACCAGAGCCGGTAGAGCTCCGCGGCGTTGCCGCCCATGACCTTGCGCTGGGTGTCGGGGCGCAGCGTGCTGATCTTCTC
>NZ_JABGCI010000038.1 GCF_019799905.1 Trujillonella endophytica
AATATTAATAAAGAATTAGTAATATATGGGACTAATTTACCTTCATCTTTAAATAAAAAAGATTATACTAAAATTGTTAGAAATATGGTGGGTATACCTAATCATATTTTATATATTTTAGTAGGTTTAATTATGTCTGATGGACATATCTCTTATTCTTCTAAAAAAAACTTAGATAAATCAATATTTAATCAGGATACTTTTGATATGTATAACATAAAATATATAAATGGTTTATTGACAGAACATAGTAGTAGATTTAGATTTAAACAAAGTCTTACACATTTTGAATATGTTTGACATGTTTATACTATTCTATCACATTATTGTTTGTCATTACCATATTATAGATTAGCTAGCCCCCTTCGGGGCCTGGCCAGAAGGGGGGCAAGCCCCCTCCGGGCTAGATTAAATGGTAAAACATTTCAACAAATAGAATTTGCAACTATGTCATTGCCTTGTTTTAGTGTGTTAAGACGTTTATTTTATAAAGGTAGAGTAAAAACATTACCTAATAATATTTATGATTTGATAAATTATGAATCATTAGCGCATATTATTATGGGTGATGGTGCCTTTACATCTAAAGGTATTGTTCTTAATTTACAATCATTTACTTGTAAAGAATTATGTACATTAATTAATATATTTTATATTAAATTTAATATTAATTGTACTTTACATAAATCTAGAAATAATTATGTTATCTACATTAGAGTTAAAGATGTTCAAAATATATATCCTCATATAGAACCTTTTATAATAGATTCAATGAAATATAAATTTGATAAATCATTAACAAAAAAACTATATATATAATTTGAAGCAAACTCGGGGGACATTTTGTATTTTTAAATGAAGAAATACAAAACAATCGCCGAACTAAATCACAAACCATTAATTATTATATAATTATGTATATTATTTAATGGAAATAACTTATTAATAGTTATTTTGGGAAACTATTGTGTAAAAGCGTAGAGATTAGATGCTTCAGGTATTTCTAAGGGTATTATACGTGTAACACGCGTAAAATATCTATGAGTGCTTAAGGTATAATCCTAAGTCGCCAGTGATGGTAATAAGTTTTTATCACTTATTTAAGTATAAATATATTAATATAATAATATATTTATATGAGACGGTATAAATCAACTTTATCTGAGATGATTAAAGATTTATATAATGAGCCACAATTTACGGAGGATCAATTAGATTAGCAGTTCCTATGTTATATGCTATTGCTTTCTTATTCTTATTCACAATGGGAGGATTAAATATCCTGGTAGTTCTCCTATTAAATGTTGTATTAAATACATTAAAATTTAAATTAAATTTAATACAAATTGATAAATTATATTATCAATCAGCTATATGCTGGGAAGTTCTCATAATTAAACTACAAATTTATTTTAATAAATATGTAAGAATGTTTAATTTTGAACAATCAGCAGGTAACCGTAAAGGAACCTCAGAGACTACACGCTGGAACTGTAAATTTACAGTAAAATATAGTCCATTTAATAATTATTTATTTAGTAAATATAAAAATAATTATTTAATTTATAATTCTTATCGTCATTACTCTACTATTGATAATTTTAATAATAATTATAATAATAATAATAATAATAATAATAATAATATAAAAGAATTATCGTCCCCCGCGCGGTACGCGCGGGGACGAAGATAAACCTTTAATCTTTAATATTATGGATACAGAAGCAAATAATTTAATAGATGAAATGAAATATTGTTCAGATATTAAAAAAGCTATATTTATTTACGATTTAAACCATAATTTTATAGGTAAATATAAAGGAGTAAATGAGGTTCAAAAATTATTTAAAATAAATCATTCAATAGTAAGAGA
>NZ_JABGCI010000040.1 GCF_019799905.1 Trujillonella endophytica
TAGTATAAGGGTATAACTGTGCTTTAATTGTGACACCTACAAGTGGAACTAGTACGTAAGTAAGGCCTAATGAACACGTAATGCTGATTGTTAAGGTTACTGATAACGAATCAAAGTTACGCTAGGGATAACAGGGTAATCTAACGAAAGAGTAGATATTGTAAGTTAGGTTTGCCACCTCGATGTCGACCACCCTTATCCTCCCGGTCGTAGGTGCTGGGAAGGGTTAGGCTGTTCGCCTATTAAAAAGGGACTCGAGTTGGGTTAAATACGTCGTAAGACAGTATGGTTTGTATCCTCTATAGGAAATACATATAAATGTAGGCCTATTCCTTAGTACGAAAGGACTTGGAATAATTGACCTATGGTGTAACTGTTACTTTCTTAGGTTTCTTCCCCCCCTTCAGGGGGGAGGAATCAACCCCGAAAGGGGTAGGTTTCTATTAGATGGAAGTTGTAGTACTTACTATTTAAGAAAGTATTGCAGTTAAGCTAAGTCAATAAAGGATAAGTTTTGAAAGCATATTAAAAACGAAGCTGTCCTACGGATATATGATGTAGCTATACTAGACTAGTATTTTATAGGTTATTGCGAATTTTGTAAATAATACTAATTAGCTACTACTCTACGATAAATCTAATCTATTTTTCATATTTATTTGTTTTTTTTTATTTTTACATTGTAAAATATATATCTCTTTTTATCTTAAGATTTATAATGAAGGAAGGTACTAATCCCCTTCTGAGGAATAAATAATTATTTATTTCTCAGAATTCCCGGATAAATTTTAACTTAAATTATACTTATGGATATATTTATAATATATTATAAAATTTTCCGTGTTGCACACGTGATAACACTAGGTTTGATAAGTCGACCTTGTAGGATAAGTGGAATAAGATTTTTATATCATTTATTAAGATATAATAGCTTCTATAGCTTAATTGGTAAAGCAGAACACTGTTAATGTTAAAAGTGATGGTTCGAGTCCATCTAGAGGCTAATTTCATTATATAATAATATTTATTATTTATATATATAATAAGGAGGGATTTCCAATGTTGGTAAGTGGAGCTGAGCTGTAAACTCAGTAGCTTTGGCTTGCGCATGTTCGATTCATGCTCTCTTCAATTTAGTATTAATATTTATTATTAAAAATTTTTTAGTATATCGTTTATATTTAGTTTAATTATGGATAGGTCTATTGTAAAATAGCTTTTATTAATTTCATATAATAGGTACTATAAATTTATTTATGGTACCCGCCCTGCGGGCAGGTACTACCCCGGAGGGGTGGTACCCTTGGCACGAAGTGCCTAGGTACTAGGTTTTCAACCTGGTACCCGCCCTGCGGGCAGGTACTAACCCGGAGGGGTGGTACCCAGGGGGGCCCCCAGGTACTGGAATTTCATTATTTAGTGTTATAAGTACATTATAAATAATAAATTATAAATATAATAAACTAAATATAGTTTGTAAAATACATAGTAGTAAAATATAATATCCTTAAGAACATGATGTTGGTTCAGGTTAAGCGCTGTGTAAGAACATAACACATGCAAATCAAACGTTGTAATATAACTCGGATTTTAATAATTCAGTCAAATATATTACAAAAGTGATGAACCCGTGAGTAAGTATTGGTATCAGAACTACATAGGTAAGGTTAAATACCTTTAAATAACCAAATAAAGGAAAAGAAATAAATCTTTTCTGCCAGTAGTCGAGCCAATAATGGTATAATGGTAGTAGGTAAGGTAAAGGCTTACCTAGCCTAGGATCCATAGCTAAT
>NZ_JABGCI010000041.1 GCF_019799905.1 Trujillonella endophytica
GGTGCGCTTGTTGCGGGTGGCGGTCATGTCGTTCTCCTGCGGGGAAGAGCCGGGGCGGGGTGTCCCGGCTGACAGGAACGACTCTGCGGCTCTCACCGCAGGGTTCCCGCCCGCGATCCGCAAGGCTCCCGCAAGGAACACCGCGCGTTCCCCACGCGTCGCCGAACCGGCCCGGCGGGCGCTGGGCGACGGGGGCCAGGTCTCGCTCAGGCCGTCGCGACCTCGGCCAGCCGGTCGACGAGCTGGTGGGCCAGGACCCCGCGACGGGCGTCGGCGGCTATGGCGCGGCACAGGTCTGCCACCTCCGCGTGGCCGAGCTGGGCGCTCACTCCGGCCAGCGTCGCGGAGGCCGACGCGAGCGCGGGTGCGTCCCCGGCCCGCGCTCCCTCGTCGATCGCCAGCAGCCGCGCCGGGAGGGCGCCGGCGTACAGGTCCTGGAGCTGGACCGCCAGCTCGGGGTCGATCTGCTCCTCGGACGCCGTCTCGTGCTGCGGAAGGGGGCCGTCGGTCAGCCGGCCGAGCAGGAACCTGAGCAGCACACCCGGGTCGACGGGTGCGGGGACGACGGCGAGCGCGCCTGTGGCGGTCGCGGCCTCCCGCAGCTCGGGGGTCACCACGCGCGCCGAGCCCACGAGGCGGGCGCGGCACCCGGTCAGTCGGAGCCGGCGCAGCAGCGCCGGGCCGTCGCCGCCCGGCAGGTCGAGGGCGGCCACCACGAGGTCCAGGTCCACGGCCCGCGCGATGGCGAGGGCCTCCTTGAGGCCGGTGGCCTCCCGGACCGACCAGCCGGCGGCCTCCAGCAGCCCGGCGGCACCCGCGCGGTCGGCGGCGGACCCGACGACGAGGGCGGTCAGCATCGGGCCGGTCCGGAGGAGCCACCCGTGTCCCCCGCGCAGGCGGTCGCCGGCTCGTGCAGCCGGTCGGAGGCGGCGCCGGCCCAGGCGGGCAGCGTGCCGGTGACCACCAGGGCGAGCAGCAGGCCCGGCAGGGTCAGGGTGCGCGGCGCGTCGAGGTGCACACGGCGGCTCATCGGGTCCCTCCCCGGGTAGCGGGCTCCGCGTCCTCATCACGGGTGGGCCGCCAGATGCGCAGCAGCATCCACACGCTCAGAGCGACGGGCAGCAGCTGGACGAACAGCGTGCTCAGTGTGTCGTTGCGCAGGAGCGTCACGAGGTGGCCGAGTTCGGGGACGACGGCCTGCACCTGGTAGGCGGTGTCGCCGCGCAGGACGGCGGTCCAGGGGTCGGGGGTGTTGTTGGCGTCGCCCTGGGTGTGGACGGTGACCTGGCCGTCGGGGCTGTGCTGGACGTCGATGACGCGGTGGGTGACGACGCGGTGGTCGTCGATGGGGATGTGGTAGGTGATCACCATCCCCTCGGTGACGTCCTCGACGTCGAGCGGAGTGCTGATCACCACGTCGCCGGGGTCGATGCTCGGCGCCATGCTGCCGGTGAGCATCGTCATGGTGCGGTAGTCGAAGACGTGCGGCCCGACCGCGAGTCCGAGGAAGGCCAGCACCGCGGTGCTCACCAGCATCCGCAGCGACCAGCGGCCGGTGAAGCGGAGGAGCGCGCGGACCGGGCGCCGACGGTGGGCGGGAGCGAAGCGGTCAGGCCCCGGTGCGGGCGGTAGCTGGGCCGGTCGTGGAGCGGGGAGGACGGCGGTCATGGTGGGTCTCCGGGGTTCGGTGGAGCGTCTGGGCGGACGGCGGATCAGCGGGC
>NZ_JABGCI010000043.1 GCF_019799905.1 Trujillonella endophytica
TATATTATATTTATATATAATTATATAAATTGGAATATTAAATAAATATTATTATTATATTTTAGGAGTGTTGATTAAACACCGTATAATAATAAGAATGAGATCATCAGGCAAAATAATCCTGTTGCTTCACTAAGGGCAAAACCTAAGATAGCGAATGGGAATAATTCTGATTTTAATGAAGGGTTTCTTGATGTACCGTTAATTAAAGCAGCGAATACGATAGCGATACCGATACCTGCTCCTGTAAGACCGATAGTTGCAATACCTGCACCAATATATTTAGCAGCTAATACTAATTGCATAATTTATAATTAAATGTCTAACTTTTGTATTGATTATATTAACCATTTTTTGAGTATTAATGGTATTTGTGAGTGATCTTCACTTAAGTAAAAGATTTTATTCTTTTTTTAGATGTTTTACTTACTTATAAGTAATATATAATATATCTAAAATCTTTTTTTTTTTCAGTAAAATACTTTAACCTTAATAAATATCTTATTATAAATAATTATATTAAGTTACACTTGGATATATACAAATATTTCTCACGTGTCTTGTGAGGTAAGAGTTTATTATAAAAATAATTAAATATAAAAATAATCTTTTATTATCTTATTATATAAGATTGGATATATAGGAAATAAAATAAAAAATATTTTTTCCTTATACAAATAAAATTTTGAAATAATTAATGGCTATTCGTAAATCGAATGTTTATTTATCACTGGTTAACAGTTACTTGATTGATTCACCTCAACCTACATCAATTAATTACTGATGAAACTTAGGTAGTTTATTAGGATTATGTTTATTAATTCAATTAGCTACAGGTATTTTCCTAGCAATGCATTATAGTTCTCACATAGAATTAGCATTTAGTTCAGTAGAACATATTTACATCACAACATAATGTGTTCGTTAAACTTCACTATATGCTAGAAACTCCTAAAGATATATGTACTAATTATTAATATTATAGTAACAATCATATATATAATTAAATGGATAACCAGCAGGGAACAGAAAGATATAATTTATATATCAAGTAGGACCCTCAGAGACTATATGTGAAGAGTTATTTATTTAAATAACTATAATTTAGTCCATTATATATAGAAATATATATAGTTAAATTAATTATGTTATTTTTTATTTTATTTTTAATTATAAATATAATTTTATTATATATAAAATATAATTATAATAATAATTTATTTAGTTTACTAAAGACTAATACTAATATGAATATAAATACAAATACAAATATAAGTCTAAATACAATACAATCATATAAAAGATGCATCAATATAGATAAAAATCTTATAGAACGATTTATTGGTTTTATTGATGGAAAAGGCTATTTTTCTATTTTTAAAGATAAAAATAATATAAGATTTAAATTTGTTATTAATTTACATATAGATGATTTAGAAACATTAAATATTATTAAAAATAAATTAGAAATAGGTAATGTAAATTCTTATCCTAATAAATATTATTACTCATTTACTGTCTATAATGAAAATGAAATAGAGTATTTAATACAAATATTAGATTTATTTCCTTTAAAAACTAAAAAAACATTTTGATTATAATTTATTTAAATTAATATAAAATAAAA
>NZ_JABGCI010000044.1 GCF_019799905.1 Trujillonella endophytica
ATTTCAAGAAATTACTAAATACACGCCGTTTACATAGATTGCCTAATAGAATGTCGAGTGAACAAATGCTTTCTTTTGGAAGCATAGGTCTCATTTACTAGGACATCAGAGTTGGCAGCAGAATTAGTTTAAATACTATTATTGAAAATAATAAAATGCAAAATGGTTTTGCATCTGATAATCTACCTTGCCTATACACTAGAGAGTGCAATAAGCCTTGTCTTGCGAAGACTAGTATTCGATACTATGATGATTGGCTTTAGTGCAAGTGGGAGATTGTTAGAGGTATGCCCTAAAACCAATCCTAAAGGGCATATAAGTTTCATATTATTTATAAATGAAGGTATAACTTATCTGATGTGTATTAAACACATTAATGATAAGGTCCATGAATAAATGATAGGAGAAATATTCATCTCAAAGAGTTGAGATAGAGAGACTGATAATTTCTCATAGACATTTATTCTAAAACAGTTCCTACTCATAGGTTTGTTAAAGTGGATATTTAACTAACCGTATAAGAGTAGCACAGATTTAAACTGGCTCCAATGGGAGGATAGGTAGTCTTTCCTATCGGTGTAGTGACACTATAGTTAATCTGTGGGTGCACATTAGAGAATGTGTACACTGAACTAGACCAGCTTAGAATATTCCTATGGTAGTCATGTCAAAAGGAATATTCTTGTGCTACGTCCATATGGTAATCCTAAGACCTGAGACACCATAGCTGTCTTATGCATGGGTTGCTAGAGTTTGATAGTACCTTGTATTGCCTTTTTCAAGGTGGTAATCCGGTGCTCATTGGCTCTAGTGAGTTATGTATGAAGGCAGGTGAGTGTGCGATAAGGGATCATCACTCTCAGTTTGATGAGAGAGAATGTCAGGATAGTTTATAAGGATAGTTCTCAAAAGGAATCTCTGGCCAGAGTGAAAGGCAAACAGTGAAAAGAGTTTCACTGCTTCTGCCTATTTGAGTTTATCTCTTATGAACAAACATCAAGGAGTCAAGATAGGGTTTGACTAATAAACCATACCTGATTATCTTTGACTGTGACATTAGGGGATGAAGGATTAAGTAGCATGAAGGGTTCGCAATAGTTCTGCTATTCACCTAAACCTAGGGTATGTCGTGATATGTTGCTAGACGTCACTCATGACCAGTGTAGGCCAATTGATAAAGAGTTATCAATAAGGGCAAAATTGGAATAGTTCCAATTGAACCTAAAATGGAAAGTTTCCATTTATAGGAGACATAGAGATGTCCCTGTCCACTGCTAGGTTGGGGTGAACCCAATGGGTCACACACAATAAGCTTAAGTGATTCTCTTAATTGAGTGAGAGGAGCTATTCAGGTTATGTATAAGCTTATCCTTGTTTAATTAAAGGGTTAATTAATTAAAGGATAGGGATACACTAAACTGGAATAGGGTTATCCTAAAATGGTTTTTGGTCATGCTAGCACTAGTAACCAAACACCATCATAAGAAGAGAGGTGATATAAAAGGGAAGCTAAGGGTTAGGGTTTCATAATGTTCATGTAGCATCAACCCTAGCCTCCCTCTAGGATTTTGACTCCACCCCTCTCTCTC
>NZ_JABGCI010000045.1 GCF_019799905.1 Trujillonella endophytica
CAAGGCTCATCAAATAAGGGAAATTCCGGCAGCATAACGACACGATTATGTGCTAAAAGGATTTCAGCAGCATAACGACGCAATTCAATGCATGGGGGAAACTTCAGCAGCATAACGGTACCATCATGTTGCAAAAAGGGAATTTCGGCAGCATAACGGCACAGCTATGTGCCTAGGAAAAATCCGACAGCATAACAGGTGTGTGCAAGCAGTGGAGAGCAAGGTGTCTTATTGGCTGTCTACATGGACTAATGCACAAGGTGGGTACGTACAGGCTCCTATTGCAGATAGTCTATATACCTAACCACATGTGACAATCATTTATGCCACGTGGGTCCAGCGGTACGTGACTAATCTTTTGATATACCCGAAGGTACTTGGCAATAGGTTGATAGCTTCGTCATGATTGCCCTAGTGTCGAGTGGAGACAGGGTTCAGGACTAAGCGTATCGTTGGCAAGGCAACATCGTCCTAAGCATGCAAACTCACGCACACATGATATGATATGCAAGTAATAGATAATATATATAAGAATGAGATGCAATCACACAAATGCAAGTGGTTGATTTTAATTAATTCAAGAAATCAAATAACCCAATCAAATCAATGAAGCTTAGCCCTCAAATCCCCAGCGGAGTCGCCAGTTCTGTGAACCAGCAAATTTATCGCCGCATCCACGTCATCACTGCGCGTGATTTTTAGAAAACAAAAACAAAGGAGTCGCCACTTTATTTTTAAGGAATAAAGAAACCATAAAAGTGTTTTATTTTAATCAAAAACAAAACAACTCCATTTTGATGGAAAAGCAGTCTGCAAACCAGATTTTGGATTCGGGGGCTAGGTTACATCATGGGAAGGTTCTGAGCTCTTGCTCATAGGCACCCATTCCGCCCTAATTAAAGGTCTTCTGATTTGATTGGGTTATTTAAAGTCTCGATGCAAACAATCCTAATTAATCTAATCAACCAATGAAAATCAATATAGTAATACTAATATATAGAAAGTATACAAACAAAACCTAAAAACCTAGGATGCCCACTAGCATCCTAGGGCGGACTTGAGCCCTATTAGCGCCTACGTAACTTGCTAGTGTCACCCAGCTAGTATCAAAGTCCACGTAGTTCGAATACCTAGGATTCTCCTATTGTAATGAACTACATCATCAAAAGCATCTTTGCTCAACTAAGACTCTAACTTCGAGAGTTTTACTTGTTTGAAAACCTTTTATTTGAAATCACATTGACTTGAAAAGACTTTTACAAAATCCAAAGTATTCTAGATGATTCTCATCTTAGAATTCAACTCCAATTGAAAATCTTCTTCGAAGAGTGATCAATAAAACAATTGAGATGGGGGAATCGCATTCCAAAACAACAACCATGTTTGAAATCATTTGAAAATCATTTACTCTTTTCATGAAACCATTTGTATTTGGTAAAACCACATTGAAAACCTTTTTAGAAAACTCTCTCGAAACTAGACTCCTAAATCGATCAAAAGTACTTGATTTGAGGCAATCCTTACAACAAAGGATTATCCT
>NZ_JABGCI010000004.1 GCF_019799905.1 Trujillonella endophytica
TGCGCAGTGCACGGGGTAATACTTGGCACTGACTTTCGGCACGCTGTTGAGTTCTCAAGGAACGGACGCGCGAAGAACCGGACTCCACGAGGAAGTCGTCGTCAACGGCGGCTTGTCCTACCCTACGCCGCATCCGGGGCGACCCTCGCGGGCCCTCCCCCGGCGGCCCCTCCCGGGGTCTCGCGCGGCGCAGAGAGAAAGTTACGCGCCTGTCGGAGGCCGTGTCAAACGGGCTGGGAGGTGACGGTCGACACCCGGCCGGAACCGGCGCGTCACCTGGTGTTCACGCCTCTGAGGGGATCTCAGGGCGCTGCCGGACCACGCTGCACACCGGCCACGGCCCGCTTCCCCCGGCGCAGCACCAGCCAGCCACCGGGCAGCCAGGCGTCCTCCCCCGGCACCGCCTCCGCGTCGGTCACCCGCTCGTTGTTCAGGTAGGCACCGCCCTCCTTCACCGTGCGCCGGGCCTCCGACAGGCTCGCCGCCAGACCGGTGAGCTGGAGCAGCACGCCGACGGTCGGGACGTCGCCGTCCACGGTGACGCTCCCGGCCTCCCGCAGCGCGGCGCCGAGCGTCTCGGGGCCGAGGGCCGACAGCTCCTCGCGTCCGAACAGCGCACGGCCGGCGGCCTCGGCCTGGCGCAGCTCGTCGGGCCCGTGCACGAGGAGGGTGAGCTCCTCGGCCAGCGCCCGCTGGGCCGCGCGGGAGGCGGGCCGCTGCTCGCTCTCCGCCACCAGGGCCGCCACCTCCTCGGCCGGCCGCTCGGAGAACAGCGGCAGCCAGGTGCGGGCGTCGGCGTCGTCGGCATTGAGCCAGAACTGGAAGAACGCGTAGGGCGACGTGAGCGCCGGGTCGAGCCAGACCGTGCCGCCCTCGCTCTTGCCGAACTTCTGCCCGTCGGACTTGGTGACCAGCTGGGTCGACAGCGCGTGCACAGCGGCACCCTCGGTGCGGCGCACCAGGTCGATGCCGGCCGTGAGGTTGCCCCACTGGTCGGAGCCGCCGCTCTGCAGCGTGCAGCCGTGTCGGCGGAACAGCTCGCGGTAGTCGTTGGCCTGCAGGATCTGGTAGCTGAACTCCGTGTAGCTGATGCCGGCCTCGGAGTTCAGCCGGGCCGACACCGCCTCCTTGGCCAGCATCCGGCCGACCCGGAAGTGCTTGCCGAGGTCCCGCAGGAAGTCGATCGCCGACAGCGGCTCGGTCCAGGAGAGGTTGTCCACGTAGATCGGGGCGCGCAGCCCGTCGCGGTCGGCCGGCACGTCGAGGAAGGGCGCGACCTGGCGGCGGATGCTGTCCACCCACTGGGCGACCGTCGCCCGCTCGTTCAGCTGCCGCTCGGCCGTCGGCCGCGGGTCGCCGATCAGACCGGTCGCCCCGCCGACGAGCACGATCGGCTGGTGCCCGCCCCGCTGGAGCGCACGGAGCACCATGAACTGCACGAGGTGCCCGACGTGCAGGCTCGGCGCGGTCGGGTCGAAGCCGCAGTAGTAGGTGACCGGCGCGGCGGCCAGGTGGGCGCGCAGCGCGTCCTCGTCGGTGGTCTGGGCGATCAGCCCACGCCGGTGCAGCTCGTCGATCACGTCGGTCACGGACGTCGATCCTGCCCCGTCACCCGCCGCGCCTTCCGGCCGCCCGGGCGGAACGGGCTGACCGTGTCCGACGCCGGGTCCCAGAACCGCCAGGGCAGCTCGGTCGCCACGCTGATGCCGACCCGCGGCCCGGCCGAGACCGACGGCGGCGGGGACCCGGCGTGCAGCCGCACCGGCGACGCCGGGTCGAGCAGGTCCGCGCCCCGGTCGTCGGGGCCGATCCCCAGAGCCTGGGTCAGCCGGGCCGGACCGCGGGCCAGGTCGCGCGCCACCCGGGCGGCCGGACGCCGGTCCCGCGCCACGGCCTCCCCCGCCACCACCTCGCCGGCCCGGAGCAGCACGGCCGAGCCGCGCCCCTCCGGACCGACGACGACGTTGGCGCACCAGTGCACGCCGTAGCTGAAGTACACGTACAGCCGACCGGGCGGGCCGAACATGATCGCCGCGCGCGGCGTCGGCCCGCGGTGCGCGTGCGAGGCGGGGTCCTCCCCCGCGCCGGAGTACGCCTCCACCTCCGTCAGCCGCAGGGCCACCTGCCCCTCCGGGCGGTCGGTGACCACCCAGCAGCCGAGCAGCGCCGGCGCCACGACGTCGACCGGCCCGAGCAGGTGCTCGGCGGTCAGCAGCGGGCCGGGTCCCGGCGGGTTCAGAGGACCGCCGCCACCGGGGACGACGTCGCCCACTCCGTGTGCTGCCGCGCGAGCTCGGCCAGCTGCGTGAGCTGGCCGGCCACCCGCTCGGGCGCCGTCCCGCCGCGGGCCTTCCGGGCGGCCAGCGCGCCGCGGACCGAGAGCACCGAGCGGACGTCGGGGGTGAGCCGTTCGTCGATGCCGGCCAGCTGGTCGTCGTCGAGCTCGTCGAGCTCGAGTCCCGCGGACTCGCAGAAGGCGACCATCTCGCCGGAGATCTCGTGCGCCGAGCGGAACGGCACGCCGGAGGACACCAGCCACTCGGCGACGTCGGTGGCGAGCGCGAAGCCCTGCGGGGCGGCGGCCTCGAGCACCTCGGGCCGCAGCGTCAGGGTCGCGACCATCCCGGTGACCGCGGGCAGCAGGAGGAGCAGCTGCTCGAGGGAGTCGAAGACCGGCTCCTTGTCCTCCTGCAGGTCCCGGTCGTAGGCCAGGGGCAGGCCCTTGAGCATCGTCAGCAGCCCGGTCAGGTTGCCGACGAACCGGCCGGACTTGCCGCGGGCCAGCTCGGCGATGTCGGGGTTCTTCTTCTGCGGCATGATCGACGACCCGGTCGCCCAGGCGTCGTCCAGGCGGGCCCAGCCGAACTCGGTCGACGTCCAGAGCACGACCTCCTCCCCCAGCCGGGACAGGTGCACGCCGATCAGAGCCGCGGCGAAGCAGAACTCCGCGGCGAAGTCGCGGTCGCTCACCGCGTCGATCGAGTTGTCCGCGGCCCGGTCGAAGCCGAGCTCGGCGGCGACGGCGTCGGGGTCCAGCGGCAGCGAGGAGCCGGCCAGCGCGCCGGAGCCCAGCGGGCTGACCGCCGTCCGCCGGTCCCAGTCGACGAGCCGGTCGACGTCACGGGCGATCGCGTGGGCGTGCGCGAGCAACTGGTGGGCGATGAGCACCGGCTGGGCGTGCTGCAGGTGGGTCATGCCCGGCGCCGGCACGTCCTCGTAGCGCTGCGCGAGGCCGACCAGCGCGTACTCCAGCGAAGCCAGCTCGCCGACCAGTGCCCGCACGTTGTGCCGCAGGTACAGCCGGAGGTCGGTGGCGACCTGGTCGTTGCGGCTGCGGCCGGCGCGCAGCTTGCCGCCGAGGGTGCCCAGCTTCTCCAGCAGGCCGCGCTCGAGGGCCTCGTGCACGTCCTCGTCGGCCTCGATCGGCGCGAAGGTGCCGGCGGCGACCTCGGCGGAGAGCTCGGTCAGCGCACCGACCATGCGCTCGAGCTCGTCGTCGGCGAGCAGGCCGGCGCGGTGCAGCACGCGGGCGTGGGCGCGGGAGCTCGCGAGGTCGTAGGGGGCCAGCCGCCAGTCGACGTCGGTCGACTTGCTCAGCGCCGCCATCGCCGGCGAGGGGCCGCCGCCGAAGCGGCCGCCCCACAGCCGGGTCTGCGAGGGCTGCTGCTCGACGGTCACGGTGCGGGTTCCTCCGGGTTCTCGGCGATGAGGTCGGCGTTCAGCTCGGGGTACACGGGCGGGGTGCGCCGGGCCAGCGCCCGCAGCCGCTCGGCCAGCGCCGGGCCGCCGTCGGGCTCGCGGGACACCACCAGCAGAGTGTCGTCCCCGGCGATCGTGCCGAGGACGTCGGGGAGGCCGACCTTGTCCAGGGCGCTGGCCAGGAACTGCGCGGCGCCCGGCGGGGTGCGCAGCACCGCGAGGTTGGCGCTGCCCTCGGCGCTGGTGAGCAGGTCGGCCAGCAGCCGGGTGAGCCGGGCGGGTGCGCTCTGCGCCGGACGCAGCGGCGCGTTCTCCGGCGGCAGCACGTAGTTCGCCGGGGCACCGTCCGAGCCGCGCATCTTCACCGCGCCCAGCTCCTCGAGGTCCCGCGACAGCGTCGCCTGGGTGACCTCGATGCCCGACTCCGCCAGCAGCGCGGCCAGCTGCGTCTGAGACGTCACCGGCCGGGCGTCGATCAGCTCACGGATGCGCGCCTGCCGGGCGCTGCGGGACAGCGCACCGGTCATCGTCGCGAGTGCTCCATCAGCCAGATGAGGACCGCCTTCTGGGCGTGCAACCGGTTCTCGGCCTCGTCCCAGACGACGCTCTGCGGGCCGTCGATGACCGCGGCGGCGATCTCCTTGCCCCGGTAGGCGGGCAGGCAGTGCAGCACCACCGCGTCCGTCGCCGCCCGCGCGAGCGCCGCCTCGTCGACGGCGTAGGGCAGGAACGGCGCGATCCGCTCCTCGTACTCGGCCTCCTGCCCCATGGACACCCAGGTGTCGGTGACCAGGACGTCGGCGCCGTCCGCCGCGGCCGCGGGATCCGCCGTCCACCGCACGGAACCGCCCGTGACCGCGGCGATCTCCTCGGCGCGCTCCAGCACCGACGGGTCGGGCCGGAAGTCCGCCGGCGAGCCGATCCGCACGTGCATCCCGGCCGTCGCTCCGCCCAGCAGATAGGAGTGCGCCATGTTGTTGGCGCCGTCGCCCAGGTAGCTCATGGTGAGGCCGGCCAGCTCGCCCCTGTGCTCGGCGACCGTCTGCAGGTCGGCGAGGATCTGGCACGGGTGGAACTCGTCGGTCAGCGCGTTGACCACCGGCACGCTGCTGGCGGCGGCCATGGCCTCGATGCGGTCCTGGCCGAAGGTGCGCCAGACGACGGCGGCGACCTGCCGGTCGAGCACCCGGGCGGTGTCCTCGATCGGCTCGCCCCGGCCGAGCTGGCTGGTGGCCGAGTCGATGACCAGCGGGTAGCCGCCGAGCTCGGCCACGCCGACCGAGAACGACACCCGGGTGCGGGTGGAGGGCTTGTCGAACAGCACGGCCACGGCCCGCGGGACGCCGTTGGGCGCGCGCAGCGGCGTGGGCGCGGCCTCGGTGTGCCGGGTCCGCTTGAGCTCGGCGGCCAGCGCCAGGACCTCGGCCTGCTCGGCGGGCGACAGGTCGTCGTCCCGCAGGAAGTGCCGGGTCACTGGTCGGCCGCCGCGTCCAGAGCCGCCGGGAGGGCGGTGACGAAGGCGTCGACCTGCGCGTCGGTGAGCACCAGCGAGGGCGCCAGCCGGACGACGTCGGGCGCTACGGCGTTGACGAGGAAGCCGGCCTCACGGAGGGCGGCCTCGACCCCGGCGGACACGGGCGCGGTGAGGACGACGCCGAGCAGCGCACCCCGGCCCCGGACGGCCGACACCAGCCCGTGCCCGAGCCCCTCGATCCCGGCGGTGAACCGGTGCTCGAGCTCCTTGGCCCGCTCCAGCAGCCCCTCGTCGCGGATCGTGTCGAGCACCGCCAGCGCGGCGGCCGCGGCGATCGGGTTGCCGCCGAAGGTCGAGCCGTGCGAGCCGGCGGTCATCAGTTCCGCGGCGTCGCCGAAGGCCAGCGTGGCGCCGATCGGCAGCCCGCCGCCGAGCGCCTTGGCCAGCGTGATCACGTCGGGCTGCAGCCCGTCGGCCTGGTGCGCGAACCAGTGGCCGGTGCGGCCGATGCCCGTCTGCACCTCGTCGAGGGCGAACAGCGCGCCGGCGCCGGCGGCGGCGGTCGCGGCCGCCGCCAGGTAGCCGGCCGGGGCGGGCAGCACGCCGCCCTCCCCCAGCATCGGCTCGAGCAGGACCATCGCGGTGGCGTCGGAGACGGTGCCGGTCAGCGCAGCGGCGTCCCCGTAGGGCACGTACCGGACGCCGCCGGGCAGCGGGGCGAACGCCGCGGCCTTCGACGGCTGCCCGGTGAGCGCGAGGGCGCCCATGGTCCGGCCGTGGAAGGCGCCCTCGGCGGTGATCACCTCGGTGCGGCCGGTCAGCCGGCTGAGCTTGAAGGCGGCCTCGTTGGCCTCGGCGCCGGAGTTGCAGAAGAAGACCCGCCCCGGCCGGCCGGCCAGCTCGAGCAGCCGCTCGGCGAGCAGCACGCCGGGCTCGTGCATCGCCAGGTTGGAGACGTGCCCCAGGGTCTGCGCCTGCGCGGTGATCGCCTCGACCACCTTGGGGTGCGCGTGGCCGAGGATCGTGGTCGCGATGCCGCCGAGCAGGTCGGTGTACTCGCGGCCGTCGACGTCCCAGACCGTCGCGCCCGCGCCGCGGGCCAGCGCGATCGGCGGCGTCCTGTAGTTGCCCATCATCACGGCCGACCAGCGGCGGCCGAGTTCCTCCGTGTGCGTCATGCCGTCGCCTCCTCCTGTGTCGGCTCGGTGGGCGCCGGGACGACCATCGTCCCGGTGCCCTCACTCGTGAACATCTCCAGCAGCAGGGCGTGCGGGGTACGGCCGTCGACGACGGTCGCCCGCTTCACCCCGCCCTCGACCGCCCGCAGGCAGGCGGCCATCTTCGGGACCATCCCGGAGTCCAGGTCCGGCAGGATCTCGGCCAGCTCCGCCGCGTCGATCTGCTGCACCAGCGAGCCCCGGTCGGGCCAGTCGGCGTAGAGCCCCTCGACGTCGGTGAGGACGACGAGCTTCACCGCGTCCAGCGCGACGGCCACGGCGGCCGCGGCGGTGTCGGCGTTGACGTTGTGCACCACGCCGGCGGCATCGGGGGCGACGGTGGCGATCACCGGGATGTGCCCGGACGCCAGCAGCGCCCGCACCGGTCCGGGGTCGACCTCGACGACGTCGCCGACCAGGCCGACGTCCACGGGCTCGCCGTCGACCGTCGCCGTCGTCCGCTCGGCGCGGAACAGGCCGCCGTCCTCGCCGGACAGGCCCACGGCCAGCGGGCCGTGCTGGTTGATCAGACCGACCACCTCGGGCGTGACCTGGCCGGTGAGCACCATGCGGACGACGTCGATCGTCTCCTCGGTGGTCACCCGCAGGCCGCCGCGGAACTCGCTGGCGACGCCGAGCCGCCCCAGCATCTCGGTGATCTGCGGCCCGCCGCCGTGCACGACGACCGGCAGGATCCCGCAGGTCCGCAGGAAGACCATGTCGTCGGCGAAGGCCCGGCGGCACTCGTCGTCGACCATCGCGTGGCCGCCGTACTTGATCACCACGACGTTGCCGTGGAACTCCTTGAGCCACGGCAGCGCCCCGGTGAGGACGGCGACCTTCAACGCATCCCCCTCGGGGTCGTACTGGCGCATCTTCCGCGTGGTGCCGATCCGGCGGCGGACCGCGCCGACCTCGGGGGCGTGCTCGTCGATGCGGACGTCGGGCGGGGTCGGGTCCTGGGCGTTCGGGTCGTGGGCGTTCGGGTCGTGGGCGTTCGGGTCGTGGCTCATGTGGAGTACGCCGAGTTCTCGTGCACGTAGGCGATGGACAGGTCGTTGGTCCAGATCGTGGCCTGCTCGCTGCCGGCCGCGAGGTCGACGTCGATGGTGATCGCCCGGCCGGTGAGGTCGACGCCCTCGCGCGGGTCGCCGATCGCGCCGCCGCGGCAGACGGTGACCCCGTTGATGGTCACGTCGACCCTGTCGGCCTCGAAGGCGGCGTCGGTGGTGCCGATCGCGGCCAGCACCCGGCCCCAGTTGGGGTCGTTGCCGAACAACGCCGTCTTCAGCAGGTTGTTGCGGGCGCAGGCGCGGCCGGCGGTGAGCGCGTCCTGCACGCTCGCCGCGTTGCGCACCGTGATGGCGATGTCCTTGGTGGAGCCCTCGGCGTCGGCCAGCAGCTGCATCGCGAGGTCCGTGCAGGCGGCGGTGAGCGCCTCGGTGAACTCCTCCGCGCTCGGGGTGATGCCGCTCGCGCCGTTGGCCAGCACGATCACCGTGTCGTTGGTCGACAGGCAGCCGTCGGAGTCGACCCGCTCGAAGCTCAGGCCCGTGGCCTGGGCGAGCGCCGGCTGCAGCACCTCGGCCGGGACGACGGCGTCGGTGGTGAGGACGACGAGCATCGTGGCGAGGCTCGGGGCGAGCATGCCCGCGCCCTTGGCCATGCCGCCGACGGTCCAGGCGTCGCGCTGCTGCACCGTCGTCTTCGGCACCGAGTCGGTGGTCATGATGGCCCGGGCGGCGTCCGGTCCCCCGTCGGCCGAGAGGGCCTGCGCCGCCGCGGACACGCCGGCGGTCAGCCTGTCCATCGGCAGCCGGACACCGATCAGCCCGGTGCTCGCCACGGCGACGTCGATCGCGCCGAGGCCGAGGGCGGCCGCGGTGTGCTCGGCGGTGGCGTGGGTGTCGGCGAAGCCGTCCGGCCCGGTGCACGCGTTGGCGCCGCCGGAGTTGAGGACGACGGCCTTGAGCCGGCCGGTGGAGAGCACCTGACGGCTCCACACCACGGGCGCAGCCGGGAAGCGGTTGGTGGTGAAGACGGCGGCCGCGGCGTCCTCCGGCCCGTCGTTGACGACGAGCGCGACGTCGGGGGCGCCGGTCGACTTGAGCCCGGCGGCGACGCCGGCGGCCCGGAACCCCTGCGGCGAGGTGACGCTCACGGCGCGACCCCCACGAGCGGCAGGCCGGTGGTCTCCGGCAGGCCGAGGGCGAGGTTGGCGCACTGGATGGCCGCTCCCCCGGTGCCCTTGGTGAGGTTGTCGACCGCGGCGACGACGACCAGCCGGCCGGCGTCGGGGTCGACGGCCACCTGCATCGCGACGGTGTTGGCGCCGAGCACCTGCGCGGTGGTCGGCCACTGGCCCTCGGGGAGCAGGTGGACGAACGGCTCGTCGGCGTAGGCCTTGGCGTAGGCGGCCCGGGCGGCGTCGGCGTCCACGCCGGGGGCGAGCTTGGCCGAGCAGGTGGCGAGGATGCCCCGGCTCATCGGCACCAGAGTCGGGGTGAAGCTCACCGACACCGGCGACCCGGCGGCCTGCGTGAGGGTCTGCACCATCTCCGGCGTGTGCCGGTGCACCCCGCCGACGCCGTAGGCGCTGACCGAGCCCATGACCTCGCTGCCCAGCAGGTGCGGCTTGGCCGACTTGCCGGCGCCGGAGGTCCCGGACGCGGCGACCACCACCACCTCGGGCTCGACCAGGCCCGCGGCCAGCGCCGGGGCCATCGCGAGGGTGACCGAGGTCGGGTAGCAGCCGGGGACGGCGATCCGCCGCGCGCCGGTGAGCTGCTCGCGCTGGCCGGGCAGCTCGGGCAGGCCGTAGGGCCATGCTCCTGGGTGTGGCGGCCCGGCGTGCTCGGAGCCGTACCACCGGGTCCAGGCCGCCGGGTCGTTCAGCCGGTGGTCGGCGCCGCAGTCGATGACCAGCGTGTCGGCCGGGAGCTGCGCGGCGATCTCGGCGGACTGCCCGTGCGGCAGCGCGAGGACGACGACGTCGTAGCCGGCGAGGTCCTCGGCGCCGCTGGGCTGCACCTCGAGGTGGGCGTAGGGGAGCAGGTGCGGCTGGAGCTCGCCGAGGCGTCGGCCGGCGCTCGATGCCGCGTGCACCCCGGTCAGCCGGAGGTTCGGGTGCCCGGCCAGCAGCCGGCACACCTCACCCCCCGCGTACCCGGTGGCGCCGGTGACCCCGACCGTCCACGTCTGCGCTGTGCTCACGATGCATGACCATACACGGTCATGCATGACCGTTCATCCGGAATGCCCGGAGGCGCCGGACGCGGGCCCCGGCACACTCGCCGCATGCGCATGCAGGCCTGCGTGAACGGCTCCCGGCTCCCCGGCGAGCACCCGGCCCTCCCGGTGAGCGCTGCCGAGCTCGCCCGCGACGTGGCGGCGGTGGTCGCCGCCGGAGCGACCTCGGTCCACCTGCACGTCAAGGACGACGCCGGCGCCGACACCCTCGACGGGGCGGTGATCGCGACCGTGCTCCCCGCCGTCCGCGCCGCTGCTCCCGGCGTCCCGATCGGCATCACCACCGGGGCCTGGGCCGCACCGGAGACCGCCGAGCGGCTGTCGCGGATCCGGGCGTGGACGGTGCTGCCCGACGCCGCCTCCGTCAACTGGCACGAGGACGGCGCGGAACAGGTCGCCGTCGCGCTGCTCGAGCGGGGGGTCGCCGTCGACGCCGGCCTGTGGCACGCCGAGGCGGTCGCGGCCTGGACTGCGTCGGGCCTCCGCGACCGCTGTGCGCGGGTCCTCCTGGAACTGCCCGACGGCCCGGACGCCGACGGCACGCACCGGCTCGCGGACGAGCTCCTCGCCCTCGTCGGCACCGGCCCGCCGGTGCAGCTCCACGGGGAGGGCTCGAGCACCTGGCCGGCGCTCCGCCACGCCGCGGCGCTGGGCCTGGACACGAGGATCGGCCTGGAGGACACGCTGTACCTGCCGGACGGCTCGCCGGCCCCGGACAACGCGGCCCTGGTCCGGGCCGCCGCCCAGCTCCTCCGGCCCGGCGACTTACTGACCGCCCGGCCCGCGCGGCTCAGCCCGCGGCGGTCGGGTCCCCGTAGGCGGCGAGCTTGGTCTCGGCGTCGGTGATGCCGCGGGAGAAGCGGCGCAGGTACTCGGCCTCGAGTTGGTCGGTCCGCTCGCGGTGGTTCGCCCACGCCTCGGCGGAGGACTTCCGCAGGATGTCGTGCCGCTTCTCGTAGAGGTGGTTGAGCTCGCGGTTGAGGTCCTCGTCGGAGATCTCGGCCATCGCCGGTGGATGCAGCATGATCAGGACCCTAGGCAGACCGGACCGGTCCCGCAGGACGTCAGGCGAGCGGGTCGCCGTCGCCGTACGGGCGCAGCCGCAGCCGTCGCGCGTCGCCCTCCGGCACGAACCCGCGGACGGCGTCGAGGTGGTCGGCACCGACGCGCAGGAAGCGGCCGCTCCAGGCGTCGAGCTCCCCGGCCGCGATCGCCGCCACGAACGCCACGACCTCGGCGGGATCGGTCCACTCGGTGCGGTCGGCGTGCATCGGCATGGCCTCGGTCATCGGCGTGCGGACGACGCCCGGCGCCAGGTCGAAGGCGTGCACGTCGGACCCCTCCAGCGCGCCGTCCAGGGCCTCGGTCAGCCGCATCAGCCCGGTCTTGGCCACCGAGTACGCCGAGTACTCCGGCCGGGCCCGGACGCTCATCCCGCTGGCGACGTTCACGACCCGACCGCGGTTGCGCAGGACCATCCACGGCACGACCGCGCGGCACAGCAGGAGCCCGCCCCGCACGTGGCTGGAGACGACGTCCCACCACCGGTCGGGGTCGGCCTCCCACAGCGGCTCCTCTTCCGCGTCGATCAGGCCGGCGTTGTTGACCAGCAGGTCGACGCGCCCGAGCCGCTCGGTCACCTCGGCGACCGCGGCGTCGACGGCGGCGCGGTCGGTGACGTCGGCGGTCACGGCCAGGGTGGGGCTCCCGGTCGCGGCGGCGATCTCGTCCATCGCCGTCCGCAGCCGGTCCCCGGTCCGCGCCAGCCCGGCGACGGCCATGCCGCGGGCGGCCAGGCCCTCGGCGACGGCCCGGCCGATGCCCGAGCCCGCCCCGGTGACCAGCGCGACCCCGGACAGCTCACCCACGCAGCTCGGCCTCGTGGGCCTGCTGCACGGACCGGATCACCCGCTCGCGGACCTGGGTCGACTCCTCGCCGCTCAGCGTCCGGTCGGGTGCCCGCAGGGTCAGGGCGAAGGCCAGCGACCGGCGTCCCGCGCCCACCTGCGGTCCCGCGTAGACGTCGAAGAGCCGGACGTCCTCGAGCAGGTCACCGGCGCTCTCCCGGATCGAGGCCTCGACCTCGGCCGCGGGCACCCGGTCACCCACGACGAACGCCAGGTCCAGGTACACCGGCGGGAAGGCCGAGATCGACGGCCCGACCGGCACGCCGGCGAGGGGCAGCGCGTCGACGTCGAGCTCCATCACCGAGGTCCGCGCCGGCAGCTCCAGCGCCGAGCACACCCGGGGGTGCAGCTCGCCGGCGAATCCCACGCTCCGCAGGGCCCCGTCGACGCCGTCCACCAGCAGCTCCGCACAGCGGCCGGGGTGCCAGGGTGCCCGGTCGCCGGCCCGCACGGTCAGCGCCACCCCGGCGGCCGCGGCCACCCGGTGGGCGGCCTCCACGGCGTCGGCCCACTCCGCCGGCCGGCCCGCGCCCCACCAGCCGCGGGCCTCGCGCTGGCCGGTGAGCGCCACGGCCACGTGCCACGGCTGCTCCGGCACCGCGCCCAGCAGCGCGGCCAGGGTCGCGTCGTCGGGACGGCGGTCCACCCCCGGCAGCGGCGCCGGGGCGCGGTCCCCGCCCGGGAAGACCGCGCCGTGCTCGAACAGCGCGAGGTCGCGCTGCCCGCGGGAGAGGTTGCGGGCCAGCGTGGCCAGCAGGCCGGGCAGCAGCGTGGTCCGCAGCGCCGGCTCCTCCTCCGACAGCGGGTTGCGGACGACGACGACCGAGCGGCGCTCGTCGTCGGGCGGCAGGCCGAGGGCGTCGAGCGCCTTCTCCCCGACGAACGGGTAGGCGGGCGCCTCGACGTAACCGGCCTCGGCCAGCGCGCGGCCGATCGCCCGGCGGCGGCGCTGGGCGTCGGTCAACCCGCGGCCGGGAGGCGCCGTGGGCAGCACGGACGGGATGTCGTCGTAGCCGGACAGCCGGACGACCTCCTCGACCAGGTCCGCCGGGTCGGTGAGGTCGGGGCGCCAGGACGGCGGGGTGACGCGCAGCGGCCCGTCGTCCCCCTCGACCGTGCACCCGACCGCGGTGAGCTCCTCCACCACGTGTGCCGGGGTGTAGGGCACGCCGGCGACCTGCGCCGGCCGGGCCGCGTCCAGCGCGATGGCCGGGCGCGGACCACGGGTGTCGACGTCGACCGGCGAGCCGACCACGCGCGCCCCGCCGTACTCGGCGAGCAGCTCGGCGGCCCGGGCCAGCGCGGCCGTGGTCATCTCCGGGTCGACGCCGCGCTCGAAGCGCTTCGCGGCCTCGCTGGGCAGCCGGTGCCGGCGGGCCGTGCGGGCCACCCCGGTCGGCTCCCAGTGCGCGGCCTCCAGGAGCACCGCGGTGGTGCCGTTCCCGATCTCGGTCGACGCGCCGCCCATGACCGCGGCCAGGCCGATCGGGCCGGTGTCGTCGGTGATCAGCAGGTCGTCGGCGTGCAGCGCGCGGTCGGCGCCGTCGAGGGTCGTGAGCCGCTCCCCCGCCCGCGCCCGGCGGACGACGATCGGGCCGATCACCGCGTCGCGGTCGAAGGCGTGCATCGGCTGGCCGAGCTCGAGCATCACGTAGTTGGTGACGTCGACGGCCAGGGAGATGCTCCGGACGCCGGACTGGGCCAGCCGGCGGCGCATCCACCACGGGCTCGGCGCCGTCGGGTCCAGGCCCTCCAGCGCGACCATCGAGAAGCGGTCGCAGCGGTCGGCGTCCTCGACGAGCACCTGCCACGCGGGCTCCCCGGACCCGGCCGGCAGCTCCCGCGCGCCGGGGTCGCGCCAGTCGACGCCCAGGCCGGTGCCCATCTCGCGGGCGATGCCGCGCATGGACAGGCAGTACCCGCGGTCCGGGGTGACGGCCAGCTCGATGACGACGTCCTCCAGGCCGACGAGCGCGCCGGCGGGGGTGCCCGGCGCCGGGGTCGCGGGATCGGAGCTGTCCCCCAGGACCAGGATCCCGGCGTGGTCGTCGCCGACGCCCAGCTCACGGACCGAGCAGATCATCCCGTCGGAGACGTGGTCGTAGGTCTTCCGCGCGGCGATCTCGAAGCCGCCGGGCAGGACGGCGCCGGGCAGGGCGACGACGACCGCGTCACCGGCGGTGAAGTTCCGGGCCCCGCAGACGATGCCCCGCGGCTCCTCCTCGCCGACGTCGACCTGCGTGTACCGGATCGGCTTCTTGAAGCCGGTCAGCTCCTCGATCTCCAGCACCCGGCCGACGACGAACGGGCCGGTCACCGGCTCGGGTCGGTGGATCTCCTCGACCTCGAGGCCGAGCCGGACGAAGGCGGTGTCCAGGTCCTCGACCGTCGTCCCGGCGGGGACGTCGACGTGTTCGGCCAGCCAGCCGATGGGGACCCGCATCAGTACTCCACTCCGAATGCCCTCGTGAACCGGACGTCGCCCTCGACGATGTCGCGCATGTCGCCGACGCCGGAGCGGAACTGCAGGGCCCGCTCGATGCCGACGCCGAAGGCGAAGCCGCTGTACTCCTCCGGGTCGACGCCGCAGGCCACCAGCACCCGCGGGTTGACCATCCCGCAGCCGCCCCACTCGACCCACCGCGGGCCGTCGCGGTGCTCGGGGAACCAGACGTCGAACTCCGCCGACGGCTCGGTGAAGGGGAAGTACGACGGCCGCCAGCGGGTGATCGCCTCGGCGCCGAACAGGGAGCGGGCGAGGTGGTCCAGCGTGCCGCGCAGGTGCGCCATGGTCAGCCCGCGGTCGACGGCCAGGCCCTCGACCTGGTGGAACACCGGGGTGTGCGTCGCGTCCAGCTCGTCGGTCCGGTAGACCCGCCCCGGCGCGACGACGTAGATCGGCGGGGTGCGGGACAGCATGGTGCGCGCCTGGACGGGGCTGGTGTGCGTGCGCAGCACCAGCCCGGAGTCCTCCGGCGCGACGAAGAAGGTGTCCATCATGGTCCGCGCCGGGTGGTCGCGGCCGATGTTCAGGGCGTCGAAGTTGAGCCACTCCGCCTCGAGCTCGGGGCCCTCGGCGACCTCGTAGCCCATCCCGACGAAGACGTCGGCGATCCGCTCGGTCAGCGTGGTCAGCGGGTGCCGGGCACCGCGCGGCACGCGGTCCCAGGGCAGCGTGACGTCGACCCGTTCCTCGGCGAGCGCCCGGGCGTCGCGCTCTGCCTCCAGCTCGGCCAGCCGCTGCTCGTAGGCCTCGGTGACGGCGACCCGGGCGGCGTTGACCCGCTTGCCGGCGTCCGAGCGGGCGGCCGGGGGCAGCGCGCCCAGCTCGCGGCGGGCCAGCAGCACCGGCGCCCGGTCACCGAGGTGGGCCGGTCGCACCGCCGCCAGCTCGGCGAGGTCGCCGGCGCCGCCGAAGGCCTCGACCGCCGCGGCGACCGCCGCGTCGAGGGCCTCCGGGGAGAGCGCGGCGACCTGCTTGGGGTCGTAGGGGTCGTTGGCGCCAGACACGGGAGGCCATTCTGCCCGGCAGCGGCCCTGCCCCGCGCCCGGGTTCTCGTCGACCCCAGGTGCTGCCGACAGCGGCGAGATCTGCACAGTGGTCGGCATCGGCGCCCGATGGTGACGAGTGTGCAGATCTCGCGGAGGGAAGGAGCGGCGTGGCGGTCGTCCTGGCGCTGGCATCGGCGGTCGTCTACGACGCCGCCGACTTCCTCGGCGGGCTGGCCAGCCGGCGGGCCTCGGTGTTCGCGGTCGTGGCGCTGTCCCAGGCGGCGGGCCTGGTGGCGCTGCTGCTGCTCCTCCCCTGGCTCGGCGGGCCGGTGACCGGCGCCGACCTGGCGTGGGGTGCCGCGGCCGGCCTGGCGGGCGCCACGGGCCTGCTGGTCTTCTTCCGGGCGCTGGCCGGCGGGGTGATGAGCGTCGTCGCGCCGACCACGGCGGTCACCGCCGCGGCCGTCCCCGTCCTCGTCGGGATCGCCTCGGGCGACCGGATCGGGCTCTGGGCGACGGCCGGCATCCTGCTGGCGCTGGGCGCCGTCGCCCTGGTCTCCGCCGAGGACGGGCTCGGCGCCCTGCGTTCGGCCCGGCCCTCCGCCCTGCTGCCGGCGCTGGCGGCCGGCGCGGCGTTCGGCCTCTTCTTCGTGCTCCTGGACCAGCCCGACGCCGACTCCCGGCTGAGCCCGCTGGTGGCGGCGCGGCTCGCCTCCATCGCCCTGGTGCTCGTCGTGGCCGGGACGACGCGGCGCTCGCTGCGGCCCCCGCGGTCGGCGCTGCCGCTGGTCGTCGCCTCCGGCATCGGCGACATGGCCGCCAACGCCCTGTTCCTGCTCGCCACCCAGGCGCCGGGTCAGCTCGCCATCACCGGCGTCCTCGCCTCGCTCTACCCGGTCAGCACCGTCGTCCTGGCCCAGGTCCTGCTGCGCGAGCGCCTCGCCGGCGCCCAGGTGGCCGGCCTGGCCGCCGCGGCGGTCGCCGTCGTGCTCATCACGACCCCGGGCTGAACCGGTCTCCCCCGGGCGGGTGGGTCCGGCCGCCGCCGGCTGGACCCGTGGGCGGGGCGTGCCGATGGCATGCCCGTGGACCACCCCGCCTCCGCCACCGCACTCGTCGACACCTCGCTCGACACCGCCCTCGACGCCGTCCTCGCCACCGGCGGGATCCGCAGCGTCTTCCAGCCGATCGTCGAGATCGACACCGGCCGGGTCGTGGCCTACGAGGCGCTGGCGCGCGGACCGCACGGCCCGCTGGAGCGGCCGGACCAGCTGTTCGACGCCGCCCGGAGCGCCGCCCGGCTCGCCGAGCTGGACCAGGCCTGCCGGACCGCCGCGCTGCGCGGCGCCCTGGCGCACGGGCTCGTGGCGCCGCTGACGCTGTTCGTCAACGTCGAGCCCGAGGTCCTCGACCGGGCACCCATGGAGACGCTGCTCGGCCTCGCCGAGGCCGCGCCCGGGCGGCTGCGGGTGGTCCTGGAGATCACCGAGCGGGCCCTGGCCTCGCGACCGGCCGAGCTGCTGCGCACCGTGGAGCGGGTCCGGTCGGTCGGCTGGGGGGTCGCGGTGGACGACGTCGGCGCCGAGCCGATGTCGCTCGCCTTCATGCCGCTGCTCCGCCCCGACGTCGTCAAGCTCGACCTGCGGCTGGTCCAGGAGCGCCCCGGACCCGACGTCGCCGAGATCATGAACGCGGTCAACGCCTACGCCGAGCGCACCGGCGCCGTGGTGCTCGCCGAGGGGATCGAGCACGAGGAGCACCTGGCCGTCGCTCGCGGTCTCGGCGCCACCCTCGGCCAGGGCTGGTACTTCGGCCGCCCGGCGGACGGCCCCGCCCTCGACCGGGAGACCGGCGAGCTGGCGCTGCCCCGGCGCCGGGACGACGCCGTCGCCGACGAGACCGTCTCCCCGTTCACCTGCCTCCCCGAGGGGACGCCCCTGCGGCAGGCCCCCAAGGCCCTGCTCATCGAGCTGTCCAAGCAGCTGGAGCGCGAGGCCCTGCGGATGGGCCAGACCTGCGTGGTGGCCGCGACCTTCCAGGAGGCCCGCCACTTCACGCCGTCGACCACCCAGCGCTACCGGGACCTCGTCGAGCGGACGGCGTTCGTCTGCGCGCTCGGCGAGGGCCTGCCCGAGGAGCCGCTGCCCGGGCTGCGCGGCACCACGCTGGCCGGCGGCGACCCGGTGCGCGGCGAGTGGGACGTCGCCGTCCTGAGCCCGCACTTCGCCGCCGCCCTGCTCGCCCGCGACCTCGGCGACCGCGGCCCCGACGCGCAGCGCCGCTTCGAGTACGCCCTCACCTACGACCGGGAGACGGTCGTGCGGGCGACGGCGTCCCTGCTGGCCCGCGTGGCGCCGCGCGTCGGCCCGGCGCCGGCCGACGTCCGCGCCGTCCCGTCCCCGCCCGCCGTCGCCGTGGCGCGGGTCGCCGCCGCCGGTGTCCCGGCCGGGGAGGCACTGCTGCTCGAGGCGCTCTCGGCCACCCCCAGCGGCGTCGCCGTCGCCGACCTGCGGCTGCCCGACCAGCCGCTGGTCTACGTCAACCCCGCGTTCGAGCGGCTCGCCGGCATGAGCCGCGAGGAGCTGCTCGGCCGCAACTGCCGCTTCCTCCAGAGCCCCGACACCGACCCGGCCGCGGTGGCGCGCATCCGCGCCGCCGTCGCCGCCGGCGAGGAGTGTCGGGAGACCGTGCTGAACGTCCGCGGCCCCGACCGCACGCCATGGTGGAACGAGCTGCACCTGGCGCCGGTCCGCGACGCCGACGGCGCCGTCGTGCAGTACATCGGCGTGCAGGTCGACGTGACCGCCCGGGTGGAGGCCGAGCGTGCGCTGCTGCAGGAGCGCGACCGCACCCGCGCCGCGCTCGCGCGGATCGAGGAGCTGGCGGCCACCGACCCGCTCACCGGCCTGGCCAACCGGCGCCGGCTGCAGGAGCAGGTGGAGACGGCGCTGTGGGACGCCCGCGCCCGCGGCGACGCGCTGGCCCTGCTCTTCCTCGACCTCGACGGGTTCAAGGCGGTCAACGACCGGCTCGGCCACGCCGCCGGCGACGTGCTGCTGCAGGAGGTGGCGGCCCGGCTGCGGCGCCGGCTGCGCCGCCGCGACCTGGTGGCCCGGCTCGGCGGCGACGAGTTCCTCGTCGCGCTGCCGGACCTGTCCGCCGACGACGCCGCCGCGGAGGCCCGCCGGGTGGCCGACGAGCTGGCCGCCGCGATCTGCCGGCCGGTGGAGATGCACGGCGTCCCGGTCGACGTGCGGGTGAGCGTCGGGATCGCGGTCGCCCCGGACGACGGCGACGACTTCGCCGCCCTGCTGCACCTGGCCGACACGCGGATGTACGCGGCGAAGGCGGCGCGCACCAGCTGATCCGGTGCGGTCAGCCGGTCCGCGGCGGGGGCAGCAGGCTGGCCAGCCCGCCGTGGGCGAGGTCGGCCAGCTGCTCGGCGAGCTCGGCGGCCGGGACCGTCCGGGCGCCCGACCACCAGTGCGCGGTCAGCTGCACCATGCCGACGACGCCGTAGGCCCACGTCATGGCCGCAGCGGTGGGCCGGCCGGCCGCGGCGAGGCGCTCGGTCAGGAGCCTCCCCAGGGCCTCGGCCACCTGCCCCTCCGTGGCCGCCACCAGGTCGGCACGGCCCGAGCGCCCGGCCTGGGCGTAGGCGAACCGGTAGAGCGCCGGCTCCTCCTCGATGAGCTGCACGAACGCGGCGATGACGGCGTGCAGGCGGGCGCGGTCGTCGCCGCGCTCCAGCGCCAGCTCGCCGAGCAGCCGGGGCAGCAGCACCTCGCTCGAGACGCGCTCGAGGACGGCGTCGATCAGCTCGTCCTTGTCGGAGAAGTACCGGTAGATCACGGTCTTGGACACCCCGGCGGCGCGGGCGACGTCGTCGACGGCGAAGTCCGGCCCCACCGCGCGGAGCGCGTCCAGCGCCGCGCCCACCAGGTCCTCCCGGCGGCTGCGGCGGTGCTCGGTCCAGCGGGAGCTGCGGCCGTCCGTCTTCGACACGCCGTCATCCTCTCGTACTCGTTGCCTGTGTCGATCGGTAACAGCTACTGTGGGACACAGCATCGCCCACCACTCCTCGGAGGAACGCCGATGACCGCCACCCTGCCCGCCGCAGCCACCCCCCGGACGCCCACGCGGGCCACCGACCGCCAGGAGCTCTCCACCCGGCTGCTCGGGTCGGCGGCGAAGACGTCGTTCGACCCCACCGTCGACATCGACTGGGACGCGCCCGTCCCCGAGGACCTCTACGGTCTCTCGCCGGAGTGGTCGTCGCTGTACGGCACGCCGCTGTGGGAGGGCCTGACCGAGCAGCAGCGGGTGACGCTGACCATCCACGAGTACTGCTCGATCTCCGGCGTCGGCATCTGGTTCGAGTGCCTGCTCATGCAGCTGGTGCTCAAGGACGTCTACGGCGACGACCCGTCGCAGCCGCACG
Source organism: Trujillonella endophytica (assembly GCF_019799905.1). Classification (GTDB taxonomy): domain Bacteria; phylum Actinomycetota; class Actinomycetes; order Mycobacteriales; family Geodermatophilaceae; genus Trujillonella; species Trujillonella endophyticus_A. Next base: position 19,480 of record NZ_JABGCI010000004.1, read on the forward strand.
TGCAGTGGGCGCTGACCGAGATCGCCGACGAGTGCCGGCACTCGGTGATGTTCGCGCGGACGGCGCAGACCTTCGGGGCGCCGTCCTACCAGCCGCCGCCCTCGATCCTGAGGCTCGGCAGGGCCTTCGCCGCCCGCGGCTCCGGCCCGGCGGCCTACGCGGCGATCCTGGTCGCCGAGGAGATCCTCGACATCTTCCAGCGCGATCTCATGCGCGACGAGCGGGTGCAGCCGCTGACCCGCGCGACGAGCCGCATCCACGTCGTCGAGGAGGCGCGGCACATGCGCTTCGCCCGGGACGAGGTCGCCCGCCGCACCCCGCAGCTGGGCCGATGGGCGCTGCGCCGGCACCGTACGGAGGTCGCCGCGGTGGCCGCGATCGTCGCCGACAACCTGGTCCAGCCCCAGGTCTACGCATCGGTGGGCCTGGACCCGCAGCAGGCCAAGGCCGCGGCCCGGGCCAACGCCCACCACCGGGCGAAGCTCCGCGAGGCGTCCTCGGGCCTGGTGTCGTTCCTGCGGGAGGTCGGCCTGGTCGGCGGGCCCTCGGAGCGGCTCTGGGAGCGCGCCGGCCTGGTGTAGTTCGCGGCCCCGCTGCAGGGGCCCGCCGCGAGCTCGCGAGCGGTGGGGGGCAGCGGGGTCCTTCTACTGCGCCAGCTGCGTGGCGTAGAGGCAGATGGCGGCGGCCGCGGCGAGGTTGAGGCTCTCGGCCCGGCCGCGCATGGGGATCCGCACCCGCGCGTCGGCCAGGGCGGCCAGCTCGGCGGGGACGCCCCGGGCCTCGTTGCCCAACAGCCACATCACCGGACCGGCGAGGGTGGGCCCCAGCGCGTCGAGGGAGGCCTCTCCCCCGCCGTCGGCGGCCAGCACGGTGACGCCGGCGGCCCGGACGGCGGGCAGCAGCTCGGCCAGCGGCGCGCCGCGGACGACGTCCACGTGGAAGACGCTGCCCGCGCTGGACCGCACCGCCTTGCCGCCGTAGGGGTCGGCCGAGCCGGCGCCGAACACCACGGCGCCGGCCCCGCAGGCGTCCGCGGTGCGCAGCACGGTCCCGGCGTTGCCCGGGTCGTTGAGCCCGGCCAGCGCGACCGACAGCCGCGGCGGCGTGTCGAGCAGCCTCGCCGCGGGGACGTCGCGCAGCGCGCAGACGGCGACCAGCCCCTGCGGCGTCACGGTCTCCGAGAGTCCGGCTGCCGCCTTCTCCGTCACCAGCCGCACGGGCACGCCGGCGCCGGCCAGCAGGTCGCCGGCGGCGGTCGCGGCGGCCTCGGTGGCGAACACCTCCCGGACGCCGTCCGGTGCCGTGGCCAGGGCCTCGCCCACCGCCTGCCGGCCCTCGGCGAGGAAGAGCCCGGCGGCGTCCCGGCCGGTGCGGCGGGTGAGCTTGCGCGCGGCGGCGACCCGCGCCGACCGCTCGGTGAGCAGCTCGGTCACGTCGTCGTCCCCACCGAGTGCGACGACGTCGGGGTCGTCGACCGCCGAGGGCCCCGAGTTCGTCGCACTCGCGTACGCGCCGACGCCGCCGGCGCCGACCCCGAGGGGGCGGTCACCGACGGCGTCGGGTGACGTGCTGGAACGGCCATCTTGCGGGGTCCCGTGCCGAGCTCGCGAGGCATGGGGGCAGGGTGGTCCTTCGTCAGGCGGCCTGCTCGCCGCCCGCCGGGGCGGCGGCGACGGCGGCGCGGGCGGTCTCCACCAGCGCGGCGAACGCGGCCGGCTCGTTGACGGCCAGCTCGGCCAGCACGCGGCGGTCGAGCTCGATGCCGGCGAGCTTGAGGCCCTGCATGAACCGGTTGTAGGTCATGTCGTTCAGGCGGGCCGCGGCGTTGATGCGGGTGATCCACAGCTTGCGGAAGTCACCCTTGCGCACCTTGCGGTCGCGGTAGTTGTAGGTCGCGGAGTGGAGGATCTGCTCCTTGGCCTTGCGGTACAGCCGGGACCGCTGGCCCCGGTAGCCGCTGGCGGCCTCGAGGGTCGTCCGGCGCTTCTTCTGGGCGTTGACCGCCCGCTTCACGCGTGCCACGTGAGAGCTCCTGTCTGTTCGTTACGGGACGGCGGTCAGATGCCGAGGAGCTTCTTGAGGTTCTTGGCGTCCGCCGGCGAGACGACCTGGTCGGAGTCCAGGCGACGCTTCCGCTGGCCCGACTTGTGGGCGAACTTGTGCTGGTTGTTCGCCTGCTCGTGCATGAGCTTGCCGGTGCCGGTGACGCGCACCCGCTTGGCCGTGCCCTTGTGGGTCTTCTGCTTCGGCATGTCCTCGCCTGTCCTGTTTCGTCTGCGTGCGGGTGCGCGCGGCAGCGCGGGGCTGCCGCACGCGCCCGGTGGTCTCGGTCGTGCGGTCCTGCGAGCGGTGCAGGGGGTCAGGCGCTGGGCGCCTGCTCCGGCTCCTGCGCCCGGCTCTGCTCCGCCTTGGCCTCCCGGCCCTTGGCGGACTGTGCCGCCTGCTGCAGGGCCTGGGCGTTCCGGTGCGGGGCGATCACCATGACCATGTTCCGGCCGTCCTGCTTCGGGTTGGACTCGACGACGCCCAGTTCGGACACGTCAGCAGCCAGCCGCTGCAGCAGGCGGTAGCCCATCTCCGGGCGCGACTGCTCGCGGCCACGGAACATCACGGTGATCTTGACCTTGTCGCCGCCCTTGAGGAAGCGCTCGACGTGGCCCTTCTTGGTCTCGTAGTCGTGCGGGTCGATCTTGAGGCGCAGCCGCATCTCCTTGATGACGGTGAGCGCCTGGTTCCGCCGGGCCTCGCGGGCCTTCTGCGCGGACTCGTACTTGAACTTCCCGTAGTCCATCAGCTTGCAGACCGGCGGGCGGGCCATGGGCGCGACCTCGACGAGGTCGAGCTCGGAGTCCTGGGCCAGACGCAGTGCTTCGCCGATCGACACGATGCCGACCTGCTCGCCCTCGGGGCCGACCAGGCGGACCTCGGGGACGCGGATACGGTCGTTGATGCGGGGCTCGGTGATGGCCTCTCCTCTGCTTCAGCATGGGAGGGCTCGCTCGCCGACTCCGGACGCCGGCAGACAGAAGGCCCCGCGAGCGAGTGCTCGACGGGGCCCACTGGCCGGTGGCGCACACACCCGGGGGTGGTGCGCGTCGCGGGCACCGACCGGGGTCGGTGCCTGCGAACCGGTGACCTGGACGCCCGGGGGGCGTCAGGTGGGAGCGGGCTCCTCTTGGTCAGCGGCCCGGGGCGGGGCCGCTGGGTGGTTCACGCGCCTCGTGTAGCGGGGAGGCACGCTCATGTTACAGCGTCCCGCCGGTGCTGGACATTCCCCCTCCCCCACCGGCCCCCTCGCAGGGGGCCGCACCGAGCGTGCGAGGTGTGGGGGGCGAGGGGGTCCTTCGTGGGGTCCTTCCTCAGTCGTCGTAGAGCAGCGGCAGGGGGGCCGGCTCCGCCGCCCGCACCTCGGCCAGCAGCGCCCGGAGGCCGTCGACGGCGCGGACGGCGTGCTCGCGGTCCGCTGCCTGGACCGCCAGCAGCGACACCTCGTCGCCGTTGGTGAGCAGCAGGCTGGCGAACGAGGAGTGCCGGTCGAAGCGCACCGACCGCACCGCGGCCCACGGCAGCTCGTGGGTGACGAAGACGTTGCGCACCCGTACCCCGGACGCGTCCGCGTCGATCCGGGACCGCCCGATCGTCAGGATGCCGGCGCCGAGGCACACGCCGATCCCGATGATCGCGACCTGGTCGGCCCAGCCGAACTGCACGACGCCGGTCGAGGAGCCGGGAAGGAGCAGGCCGACGACGGTCATGGCGACGACGACGGCCGCCGCCGCGAGCGCGCACACCAGCCGCAGGCGGCGGGGCACGGCGGAGACGCGGACGGGGGCTCCGGTTGCGGGCACGGGTCCATCATCCCAGGCGCGGGCCGATCCCCTGGCACAGTGCGGGCGTGGACAGCGACGTCGAGATCACCGGGACCGCCCAGCGCGAGGCGTGGCTGGCCCGTGCGGTGCCGCCGGTGGAGCAGCTGCGCGAGGACCTGTGGTCGATCCCGGTCCCGATGCCGGACAACCCCCTGCGGTACGTGACCTCCTACGTGTTCGCGCTGGCCGGCGGAGGGCTCGGCATGGTGGACACCGGCTGGGACTCCGACGACGCGTGGACGTCGTTGCAGGAGGGCCTCACCGCGATCGGCGGCGACGTCACCGACGTGCGGGGCGTGCTGGTCACCCACATGCACGGCGACCACAACGGGCTGTCGGGCCGGGTCCGGGACGCCTCCGGCGCGTGGGTGGCCATGCACCCGGCCGACGCCGCGATCGTGCGCGGCATGACCGGGACCGACGTCGAGCAGTGGATCCGCGACCAGACGGCGGTCATGGTGTCCCTCGGCGCCGACGAGCAGACGGCGGAGTCCGACGCACCTCCTCCCGAGCGGCTGTCCGGGCTGCGGCGTCAGGCGGTGCCCGACCGGCTCCTGGAGGACGGCGAGCTGGCGGACTTCCCCGGGTGGTCGCTGCGCGCCGTCCACACCCCGGGTCACACCCCCGGCCACCTCTGCTTCGCCGAGGAGCGCACCGGGCTGTTCCTGTCCGGGGACCACGTGCTGCCCCGGATCAGCCCCAACATCTCGGCGGGCCAGCGCCTCGAGGAGGACCCGCTGCGCGACTACCTCGCATCGCTGGCGTCGGTCGGCGACCGCGAGGAGCCGGCGGAGGTGCTGCCGGCGCACGAGTGGCGCTTCCGCGGCCTGGGGCTGCGCGCCCGGGAGCTGACCCGCCACCACGAGCACCGGCTGACCGAGCTGCTCGACGCGATCCGCGCGCACCCGCACAGCACGCCGTGGGACCTCGCCGGGCACCTGACCTGGTCGCGGCCGTGGGAGCAGTACGCGAACGCGATGCGGATGTTCGCCGTCACCGAGACCGACGCGCACCTGCGGCTGCTGGCCAGCCGGGGCCTGGTCGTCGGCAGCGGCGGCACGGTGCAGACGTGGACGGTCGCCGTCCGCTGACGGACCCCACGTGACCGGTCCCACTGCCGGCGTCGTCATCTGGACACATGCGCGCAACGCGGGTGCCCCACGATGGACGCCACGGGCACGACAACAGGGGGCGCGCTTGAGCGAGATGCTGCAGGGACCGGACGACGTCCTGCCACTGGCGGGGTACACGGTCGCGGTCACCGCAGCCCGCCGCAAGGAGGAGCTCGGCGCCCTGCTCGACCGCCGCGGCGCCCGCGTCCTCTACGCGCCGGCCATCCGGATCGTGCCGCTGTCGGACGACACCGAGCTCGTGGCCGCCACGCGGCAGGTGCTGTCCGCCCCCGTCGACCTCGTCGTCGCCACCACCGGCGTCGGGTTCCGCGGCTGGCTCGAGGCCGCCGACGCCTGGGACCTCCCCCTGGTCGACCACCTGCGCTCGGCGCGCGTGCTCGCCCGCGGACCCAAGGCGCGCGGCGCCATCCGCGGCGCGGGCCTGGTCGACGCCTGGTCGCCGGAGTCGGAGTCCTCGGCGGAGGTGCTCGAGCACCTGCTGTCCGGGCAGGAGGGGCCGATGGCCGGCCGCCGGATCGCCGTCCAGCTGCACGGGGACCCGCTGCCCGACCTGGTCGCCGGGCTGCGCGACACCGGCGCCGAGGTGCTCACCGTGCCGGTCTACCGCTGGGTGCTCCCCGAGGACGTCGCCCCGGTGCGGCGCCTCGTGGGCCAGGTCCTGGCCGGCGCGGTCGACGCGATCACCTTCACCAGCGCTCCCGCGGCCGCCAGCCTGCTCCAGGTGGCGGCCGAGCTCGGCTCGCACGACGAGCTCGTCGCCGCGATGCGCGACCGGGTGATGGCCGTCGCCGTCGGCTCGGTCACCGCCGGGCCGCTCGAGGCGGTCGGCGTCCCCACCTGGCAGCCCGAGCGGGCCCGGCTCGGCGCGCTGGCGCGCGAGGTGGTCGCCCGGCTGCCCGAGCGCGACCCGGTGCTCCGGCTGGGCGAGCTGACCCTGCAGGTCCGCGGCACGGCGGCGGTCGTCGACGGGCGGCTGATCGAGCTGGCCCCCGGTCCCATGGCGGTGCTGCGTGCGCTCGCGCGCCGCCCCGGTGTCGTCGTCGCCCGGCCCGAGCTGGTCGGCTGCCTGCCCGGCGGCGGCGACGAGCACGCCGTCGAGATGGCCGTGACCCGGCTGCGGGCGGCGCTGGGCCGGGGCGTCGTCGAGACGGTCGTCAAGCGCGGCTACCGCCTCCCGGTGTGAGAACGCCCCGTGCGCGTCCGTCGGACTGTGTGATCGGTCGGCCTCCGGCCGACACCGCGGCCAGGTGCCGCCGGAGCTGCGCTGAGCCCCGGCGGCACCGTCCGACGTCGGGAGGTCCTCCGGACCCCCGCTCCGTCAGACGCCGGCCATCGGGGCGTCCCTGCGGAGGTAGACGACCCAGGTGACGACGAAGCAGACGGCGTAGAAGGCGATGAACGCGATGTAGGCGCCGTCGCCGCTGCCGGTGCTGAGGAACGACTGGCGGAAGGCCAGGTTCACCAGCACCCCGCCGAAGGCACCGACGGCGCCCGCGATGCCGATGAGGGCGCCGGACATCCGCAGCGCCCGGCGGTCGGCGGCGACGGTGTCCTCGCCGCGGGCGACCGCCAGCTGCGCCTGCGTGCGGAAGATCGCCGGGATCATCTTGTAGGTCGAGCCGTTGCCGATGCCGCTGAAGACGAACAGCAGCACGAAGCCGACGACGAACAGCGGCAGCGACTCCACCTGGCTCGCCGTCAGCACCACGGACGCACCCACGGCCATCGCCACGAAGTTCCAGAAGGTGATCCGGGCGCCGCCGAAGCGGTCGGCCAGCGAGCCGCCGAGCGGGCGGATCAGGCTGCCCAGCAGCGGGCCGAGCCAGGTCAGGTAGGCGGCCTTGAGCGGGGTGTCGAAGTCGACCGCGAACTGGTTCTGCAGCACCTGGCCGAAGGCGAAGCCGAACCCGATGAACGAGCCGAACGTGCCGATGTACAGGAACGACATGACCCAGGTGTGCGGCTCGCGCATGGCCTGGCGCATCGCCCGCGGCTGGTTGCGCGCCGACGTCAGGTTGTCCATCAGCAGCGAGGCGCCGACGGCGGCGACCACGATCAGCGGGATGTAGATCCACAGGATGATCCGGGGGTGTGCCGCGCCCGCGGTGGCGAGCACGAGCAGGCCGACCAGCTGGATCACCGGCACCCCGAGGTTCCCGCCGCCGGCGTTGAGGCCGAGCGCCCAGCCCTTGAGCCGGTCGGGGTAGAAGGCGTTGATGTTGGCCATCGAGCTGGCGAAGTTGCCGCCGCCGACGCCGGCCAGGCAGCTCACGACCAGCAGCGTGGCGTAGTCCACGCCGGGCTCCAGGACGATCGCGGTGGCGATCGTCGGGACGAGGAGCAGGGCGGCGCTGACGATCGTCCAGTTCCGGCCGCCGAACTTGGCGACGGCGAACGTGTAGGGCAGCCGCACGAACGCGCCCAGCGCCGTCGGCAGCGTGGTGAGCAGGAACTTCCCCGCCGGGTCGATGCCGAACACCGGCTCGGGCAGGAAGAGCACCAGCACCGACCACAGGCTCCAGATCGAGAAGCCGACGTGCTCGGAGAAGACGGAGAAGAAGAGGTTGCGGCGGGCGACGCCCTTGCCGGTGGACTCCCAGAACTGGACGTCCTCCGGGCGCCAGTCGTCGATCCACCGCCCGCCGCGGGGTGGCGCGTCGGTGACGGTCGGCGGCGGCGCGGGGACGGCGTCGCTGGGGCGGGTGGGTGCGGCCATGGGGAGAAGGTGGCGGCAGCCCGTTCCCCGGCCGTTGCCGTCCGGATGAACTCGTGTTCCGTTTCCCTCACCGCGCCGGCCACGGGACCGTGAGGCGTGACCTGCACCACGGCCCGGCCCTGCCCCGCCGTGGTGAGACGGGCCGCCGCGGCGATGCGCCCGCTCGCCCGCCCCGGGATGATCACCGCGTGACGGACATCCTGGACGGCTCCGCCCCCGACAGCGCCGCACCCGAGGGCCGGACGCTGGTCGAGACCGGGGAGCCGGTCGCCGGTTCGATGAGCCGGTCGGCGGCGACCATCCTGTTCGACCCGGGCGCCTCCCGGGTGACCGTCGATGCTCGCCTCGCCGCGTGCCTGTGCCGGGTGGCGGCCGACAGCGCGCTGCTGCCCGTGCCCCGCGAGCGCGTCCGGGCGGGGGCGGCGCTGGCCTTCGCCGTGGAGCTGACCGTGACCCGGGCGTCACAGGGCCGGCCGGTGCGCACGGACGGGTTCCTCGACCCGGACGTCGGCGGCCGCGCGCCGGCCGACGAGCTGGCCGAGGCCGCCGTCCTGGCCGCCCGGCAGACGCCGGAGGAGTGGCGGGTCCGCCACCTCGGTTACCTGCTGGCCGAGGCCGCGGTCTCCGCCGACCTCGACGCCGGCGTGCTGCACGCCGGGCTCCGCCTCGCCGGCGAGCTCACCGGCCGGCAGCTCGTCGTCCTGGCCGCGGTCGGCCGCCGGGAGCGGACGCCGCTGCCCATGGCGCCGCTGCCGGCCGACCCCCGTGGCTGGACGGCGTGGGGTGCGCTCCAGGACGTCGCCGACCTGCAGCGCCGCGGCCTGCTCGACCCGCCGCCGGTCGCCTCCCGCCCGGGAGGACCCGTGCTCCCCCGGCTGCGGATGGCCGACCTGCGGCTGACGCGGCGCGGCGTGCTCGTGCACCGGCTGCTGGCGCTGGACTTCGTCCGTGACGAGGCCGTCGCCGCCATGCTGGCCGCCCTGGACCTCCCCCGGTCCTGACGGTCCTACGCTGACCGCCGGTCGGCCACTCCTGCAGGAGGTCCCGTGCCCGACGCCCTGCCCGTGCTGATCGTCGTCGCCGTGCTCGCCGTGGCACTGCTCGCCGTGGCACTGCTCGCCGGGAGCCGGCCGGCCGTCGGCCGGCGGCACCGACGCGACCAGGACGCGCCGCGGCCGTCCAACGACCCGCCGCGCGCCGGCGACCCCGCCGGGCCGGCCGATGCGCGCGGTGCGGTGAGCCGGCACAGCTGGATGCTCGGCGGCGGTGGCGTCTGACCGCGTGCTCGTGACGCGATCGTGACCGGGACCCTGTGGGGTCCCCGGGCCGTCCGCCGCGTGTAGGGAGCAGGACCGGCGGGAGGGGACTGCGTGCGCGAGGACGACGACCAGGCCTTCGCGGACTTCGTGTCCCGCGTCGTCGTCGGTGAGCCGGTCGAGGGCCTGGCCACGGTGCAGACCCTCGCCGCCGACGGCACGGTCCTCGCCGAGACCGCGCCCATGGGGTTCGTCGAGTGGGAGTGACCGGGTCCGAGCCGGCGTCGGTGGTGGCCGCCCGCCAGCTGGCCGAGGAGGCTCAGTTGCGGCCGGCGCGCCGGCCGGTGCGACGCATGCCCCGCACGGCCACGCCGCCGGTCGAGGCGCCGGCCGAGGCCGAACCGGTCCGCTGACTCGCCGGGCAGGCAGACGTGAGCGCGACCGGCGCCGTCGCTATGGTCCGCGCCACATCCGCCCGCACCGCACGGAGGACACGTGGACCTGCAGACGCTCGCCGACCGCATCGAGATCCGGGACGTCCTGACCCGCTACTGCCACGGGATCGACCGCGGCGACTGGGAGATGTACCGCAGCGTGTTCACCGAGGACGCCGTCGTCGACTACTCCTCGGCGGGCGCCCCGAAGCTCCCCCGCGACGAGATGGTCGCGTTCCTCGCCGAGAGCTTCGCGGCGTTCCCGTTCACCCAGCACCACGTCACGAACGTCGAGGTCCACCTCGACGGCGACACGGCGAAGGTGGTGGCCGACTTCTACAACCCGATGCAGATCCCGGGGATGCAGGGCTTCACGTACACCGGCGGCTACTACCACCACGACATGGTCCGGACGCCCGACGGCTGGCGGTCCCGGCACCTCTACGAGGAGAGCATCTGGTTCGTGAACCCGGTGCAGGCCCCGCCGGAGGGTGTCGTCGTCGGCTGAGCGGCAGCGGGCGCCGCCCCCGGTTGGGAGCGGCGCCCGCCGGCGGTCAGGTGGTGATCACGCGGCCGCGCCCTGCACGACCTCCGAGATCTGCGGCACCAGGCTGTCGAGCAGGTACGGCAGGCTCAGCACGCTGGAGAACTGCAGCGCGTCGTAGTCCGAGCCCTCGACGAACAGCGAGCGCCCCTCGGCCACCGCGGGGATGGAGTCGAGCACCGGGTCGCCCTCGATCTGCGCCCGCTCCTCCGCCGAGCCGGACTGCCACAGCAGGACGTCGGCGTCGAGCAGGCCGGCCTGCTCCTGGCTGACCGTCCCGTAGAACTCGTCCCCGGCGATCTCGTCCAGCTCCGGCGCGACGACCATGCCGAAGTCCAGGAAGAACTGCGTGCGGGTGTCGCTCGAGGCGTGGAAGGGGTACTCGCCCTCGTAGGCCACGCCCGAGAGGGTCACCGTCCTCCCCTCCAGCTCCGGGTGGGCGGCGCGCACCTCCTCGAACTGCGCCTCGACCTCGGCGACCATCTCCTCGGCCCGCTCCTCCTGGCCCAGCGCACGGCCGGTGATGAGCGTCTGGTCCTGCCAGGGGGTGCCGAAGGCCGGGAACTCCTCGGGCTGGACGACGACCGGCGCGATGCCGCTGAGGGTGTCGTACTCGGCCTGGGTCAGGCCCGCGGTCACGGCCATGATCAGGTCCGGCTCCAGCGCGGCGATCTGCTCGGCGTCGACCTCGGTGCGGTCGAGGATCTCCGGCTCGGCGACGCCGGCCGCCTCGTCCGCCCAGGGGAAGAAGACGTCGTCCTCGGGGCCGAAGGCGTAGCGGACGGCCACCGGGACGACGTCGAAGGCCAGGATCGCGTCCTGCTCGGTGTAGCCCAGGGAGACCACCCGCTGCGGCTCCTCGGGGATCCCGGTCTCGCCGTAGGCGTGCTCGATGGTCACGGGGAAGGCCGACGAGCCCCCCGACGACGTCGACGACCCGGCGGAGTCGCCGCTGTCGTCGTCGTCGGAGCCACAGCCGGTGAGGGCCAGCGAGAGCGACAGGCCCGCGAGGACGGCGCCCCGCGTGCGTCTCATGATCGACATGGCTGCCAGTTCTAGCCGGACGGACCGACTTAGGCAAGCCTCACCTCACTGCACGGCCGGATCGTGACGGGCCGGGCGCTCATGCGTCGACGACGAGCATCCCGTCGACCTCGCGCACCGGGTACTGGCGCACCGCGAGCGAGCCGCTGGCGGCGGTGCCGTCGACCCAGCGGTAGGCGTACAGGTGCAGCGGGCAGACCAGCACGTCGGCGTCGGTCTGCCCGTCGGCGAGCGGGCCCCCCGCGTGCGGGCAGCCGGCCTGGGTGGCGTGCAGCGAGCCGTCGCGCAGCCGGAACACCGCGACCTGGGTGTCCCCGGCCACGAAGGCCCGCCCCTCCCCCGGCGGGACGTCCTCCGCCCGGCCGACCGTGTACGCGCGGCCGCCCGGCGCCGGCGCCCGGCCGGGGACGGCGACCTCGGTGGCCGGGCTGCCGATCTCCGTGCCCGGGGTGGTCGGCTCGGCGACCTCGGTGTGCGTGACGCTCATCGGACGGGCACCTTCGGCAGCGCGATCAGGGGCAGGGAGGGGCGGAACTGGCCGGGCGTCGCCGGCTCGGCGGCGTCGGTCCCCCACGGGTCGCGGTAGGCGTCCACCGAGCGCTGCATCCCGGCGTCGAGGTCGGCGCAGATGCCCTCGCTGTCCTCCAGCAGGACCTGCTTGATCTTCTCCAGGCCGACCCGCGGCACGAAGTCGTAGGTCCGCTCGAGCCAGTTGGCGTTCTCCCGGTAGTACTGCATGAACCGCCCGGCGAGCTCGATCACCGCCTCGGTGGAGTCGACGGTGGCCAGGAGGTCGCCCTTGCGGACCGTCGCCCCGGCGGCGCCGCCGACGTAGACCTCCCACTTGCCGTTGCCGACCGCGACGACGCCGACGTCCTTGACGTAGGCCTCGGCGCAGTTGCGGGGGCAGCCGACGACGGCGAGCTTCATCTTCGCCGGGCTCTCGATGCCCTGGAAGCGGGTCTCCAGGTCGATGCCCAGCTGGGTGGAGTCGCCCAGACCGAACCGGCAGAAGTCGCTGCCGACGCAGGTCTTCACGGTGCGCATGCTCTTGCCGTAGGCGTAGCCCGAGGGCATGCCCAGGTCGGCCCACATCGCCGGCAGGTCCTCCTTGCGGACGCCGAGCAGGTCGATCCGCTGGCCGCCGGTGACCTTGACCATCGGCACCTCGTACTTCTCGGCGACGTCGGCGATCTTCCGCAGCTGGGCGGGTGTGGTGACGCCGCCCTTCATCTGCGGGACGACGGAGAACGTGCCGTCGCGCTGGATGTTGGCGTGGACGCGGTCGTTGATGAACTCGCCGTCCTTCTCCGGGACGAAGTCCACGCCCCAGATCATCTTCAGCAGCGAGGTCAGCCCCATCTTCGACTTCGCGTCGTCCTTGCCACCGGGGGCGAGCGCGGCGAAGACCTGGGACACGCTGCGCAGGTCCTGCTCGCGGATGGCGGCCATGAGCTCGGGCTTGGCCAGCGGGATGCCCGGGACGTACCAGGACGCCGACGGGTCCTCCGGAACGTCGCCGTCGGCGGCCCACTCGACGATCTGCTTCACCAGCGACTTGCAGGAGCCGCAGCCCTTCCCGGCACGGGTGCGGTCCATGACGGCCCCGACGCTGCCGCAGCCGTCGGCGACCGCGCCGCAGATGGCGCCCTTGGTGACGCCGTTGCAGTTGCACACCTGGCTGTCGGCCGGCATCTCCGCGACGCCGACCTCCTCGGCGCCGTCGGAGAGGTCGACCAGCAGCCGGATGCGCTCCTCGGGCAGCGCCGTCCCGCGGTCGAAGGCCTGGGTCAGGTAGGCGACCTTGCGGGTGTCGCCGAGCAGCGTGGCGCCGACCAGCTTGTCGTCGCGGATGACGACCGACAGGTGCACGCCGCGCTTGGGCTCGCTGATGACGAGGAACTCGTCGTCGTCGCGCTCGGGGGTGTTGATCCCCATGGTCGCCACGTCGACGCCGGCGACCTTCAGCTTGGTCGCCGTCCGGCTGCCGTGGTACTCGGCGCCGGGGTCGGTGCCGGTGAGGACGTCGGCGAGCACCTTCGCGTGCTCCCAGGCCGGCGCGACCAGCCCGTAGACCGAGCCGCGGTGCTGGGCGCACTCACCGATCGCGTAGACGTCGGGGTCGTCGGTGCGCAGCTGGTCGTCGACGACGATCGCCCGCTCGACCTCCAGCCCCGAGCGCAGGGCGACGTCGCTGTGCGGCCGGACGCCGGCGGCCACCACGAGCAGGTCGCAGTCCAGCCGGCGACCGTCCTTGAGCAGGACGCCCTCGACGTGCCCGGTGCCGAGGACCTCGCCGGCCATCGCGTCCAGGTGCACGGTGATGCCCAGGGACTCGACGCTCTTCTTCAGGATCGCGCCGGCCTCGGCGTCGAGCTGCGCGTTCATCAGCCAGGGCATCGCGTGCACCAGCTCGACCTGCAGCCCGTGGCCCTGCAGCGCGCGGGCGGCCTCCAACCCGAGCAGCCCGCCGCCCATGACGACGGCGCGCGTGCAGCGGCCGGTCGCGGCGAGCATCGCGCGGGTCTCGTCGATGGTGCGGAAGCCGTGGACGCCGGCCAGCAGCTCGCCGTCGTCGGTACGGACGCCGGTCATCGGCGGGATGAACGAGTAGCTGCCGGTGGCCAGGACCAGGTGGTCGTAGGGCGTGACGCTGCCGTCGCTGCCGTGGACGACCTTGGCCGCCGTGTCCGCCCGCTCGACGCGGACGCCGGCGCGCAGGCAGACGCCGTTGTCGGCGTACCAGTCGTGGCCGTTGAGGACGATCTCGTCCTCGTGCGACTCCCCGGCCAGGACCGGCGAGAGCATGATCCGGTTGTAGTTGCCGTGCGGCTCGTCGCCGAAGACCGTGATGCGGAACTGCTCGCCGCCGCCGCGCTCGAGCACCTCCTCGACGAAGCGGGCGCCGGCCATGCCGTTGCCCACCACGACCAGCCGGGCGCGGCTGTCGAACTCGTCGTCGCCGAGGCTGAGCGAGGTGAGCCCCTCCGGACGTCCGCCCAGGACCCTGTTCTCCGCCACGCCCGGGCCCATCAGACCTCCACCAGCCCCAGGTCGACGACGAGCTCGCCGGTGACGCCCTCGGGCGCCGCGGCGTGCAGCTCGACGACGGTGCCGCCGGGCAGGTCCTCCACCACGCGCAGCGGCACGTGCACGTCGCCCTTGGCGCCGATCGGGAACCAGCGCACCGGCTCGCCGTCGCGCACCAGCAGGACGTAGACCAGCTCGCCGGTCGAGTTGCCGCCGCGGAAGTACAGCGCCTGGGCGGTGAGCCCGGAGGGGACGGTGTACGTCAGCGCGGCGTCGACGGGGCCCGGCTTGGCCAGGCCCTCGCCGGTGATGGGATAGACGCCTTGCAGGAAGCGGGGAGTGCTCTTCACGCGGGTGCTCCTCGGTGTTCCGGGTCGGGACCGGGTCGGGGTCCGGGGCTCGGGGGTGGTGCTCGGGGCGTGCGGGCGGAGCCGCGGCTGGGTCGCCGCGGCCGGGGGTTCGAGGCGCTCGGACGGGCCGCCGACGCGGGCGACGGCGACCGCGCAGACCTTGAAGGCGGGCATCTTGCTGGTGGGGTCGAGGGCGCCGGCGTCGGTGAGCGCGTTGGCGCTGGAGCCGCCGCCCCAGTGGAAGGGCGCGAAGACGACGTCGGGCCGGATGGTGTCGGTGACCTGGGCGGCGAAGCGGGCGCGGCCCCGCCGGGTGGCCAGCTCGACCACGTCGTCCTGGCCGATGCCCAGCCGCCGGGCGAGGTCGGGGTGCAGCTCGGCGCGCGGCATGGGGGCGATGAGCTGCAGGCTGCGCGAGCGGCGGGTCTGGGTGCCCGACTGGTACTGGGCGAGCACCCGGCCGGTGGTCAGCACGAAGGGGTACTCGGCGTCGGGGCGCTCGTTGGCCTCGACGTGCTCGACGCGGACGAACCGGGCCCGGCCGTCGGGGGTCGGGAAGCGCTCGGTGAACAGCCGCGGCGTGCCGGCGTGCCGCGGGGCGCCGGCCGGCGTCTCCGGGCAGGGCCAGAAGACGCCGTCCTCGGCGTCGATCCGGTCGTAGCTGATGCCGGAGTAGTCGGCCGCTCCCCCGGCGCTGGCCCGCCGCAGCTCCTCGAAGACCGTCTCGGGGTCGCCGGAGAACAGGTGACCGGCGCCGAGCCGGTCGGCCAGCGTCGCCAGCAGCTGGAGGTCGTCGGGGACGCCGATGGGCGGGTCGAGGGCCCGGCGGCGGCGGATGACCCGGCCCTCGAGGTTGGTCATCGTGCCTTCCTCCTCCGCCCACATGGCGCTGGGGAGGACGACGTCGGCGAGCTCGGCGGTCTCGGAGAGGAAGAAGTCGCTGACGACGAGGAAGTCCAGGTCGGCCAGCCGGCTGACCACCCGCCGGGCGTCGGGGGCGGAGACGGCGACGTTCGAGGCGAGGACCAGCAGCGTGCGCACGCCGCCGTCCGTGCCGAGGGCGTCGAGCAGCTCGAACGCGCTCTTCCCCGGCATCGGCAGCTCGTCGGGGTCCACGCCCCAGACGGCGGCCACGTGGGCCCGGGCCGCGGGGTCGCGCAGGCTCCGGTAGCCGGGCAGCTGGTCGGCCTTCTGCCCGTGCTCGCGCCCGCCCTGGCCGTTCCCCTGGCCGGTGACCGTGCCGTACCCCGACCCCGGGCGGCCGGGCAGGCCGAGGGCCAGCGCCAGGTTGATCCAGGCCTGCGCGGTGTCGGTGCCGCTGCGGTGCTGCTCGGCGCCACGGGCGGTGAGCACGATCGCCCGCTCCGCCCGGGCGAGCGCGGAGACGGTGCGCCTCTGGTCGGCGACCGGCACGCCGGTGATCCGCTCGACCCGGTCGGGCCAGTAGGCGGCGACACCCGCCCGGACGTCGTCGAAGCCCGTGGTGCGCGCCGCGACGTACTCCTCGTCGACCAGCCCGTCGGCCAGCGCGATGTGCAGCAGCCCGTTGGCCAGTGCCAGGTCGGTGCCGGGCAGCGGCTGCAGGTGCAGGGCCGAGTTGCGGGCGGTGGCGGTGCGCCGGGGGTCGACGACGACGTGCTCGGCGCCGCGCTCCCGGCCGGCGTCGAAGTACTGCATCGCCGGCGGCATGGTGTCGGCCGGGTTGCTCCCGACCAGGACGACGACGTCGGCCTCGGCGATGTCGGCGAGCGGGAACGGCATGCCGCGGTCGATGCCGAAGGCGCGGTTGGCCGCGCCCGCGGCCGAGGACATGCAGAACCGGCCGTTGTAGTCGATCGCGGAGGTGCGCAGGGCGACGCGGGCGAACTTGCCGAACTGGTAGGCCTGCTCGTTGGTCAGCGACCCGCCCCCGAAGCAGCCGACGGCGTCGCGGCCGTACGTGCGCTGGGTGCGGCGGACGGCGCCGACGACCTGGTCCAGTGCCGTGTCCCAGTCGGCCTCGACCAGCGGGCTGGTGCGGTCGCCGGGGACGGCGCGGACCAGGGGGCGCAGCAGCCGCTCGGGGTGGTCGAGCAGCTCGACCGACGACCAGCCCTTCGAGCACAGCCCGCCGCGGTTGGTCGGGAAGTCCAGCGGCACCAGCGTGGCCGGGCGGGCGCCGGCGGTGACGCGCATGCCGCACTGCAGCGAGCAGTACGGGCAGTGGGTGTCCGTCGTCCGCTGCACGCCGGCCCGCGGGGCGGCGGAGTCGGGCATGGCTGCGGCGGTCACGGGGACGAGAGTGCGTCGTCGTCGTTTCCCGGCGTGGACCTCGGCGTCAACGATGGGTTCCGAGGACCTCACAACCAGGCACCGCCTCTGGTGCGGCGCGGACGACCGGGCAGGATGGGGTGGACGAACCGCCGAGGGGGGCGAGGAGGTGCCGTGGCGACAGCCGCCGATCCCGACGCGTCCGGAGACGGGGCCGACGAACCCGACCCCGACTCCCCCGAGGGCCGTGGCGGAGCGGCCTTCGTGCTGCCCGCGGGGCCGCCCGACACCGGCCGGACCCCGCTGGACCGCCGGCGCATCCTCGGCGCGGCCATCCGGTTCATCGACACCCACGGGCTGAGCGCGCTGACCATGCGCCGGCTCGGCGCCTCCCTGGGCGTGGAGGCGATGGCGCTCTACCGGTACGTGCCGGGCCGCGACCAGCTCCTGGACGGCGTCGTGGAGACCGTCATCGACGAGCTGTACGGCGACCCCGACGTCCACCTCGAGGCCGCACACGGCTGGCAGGACTACCTGCAGCGCCTGGCGCACGGGGTGCGGCGGATCGCCCTGGCCCACCCCGAGGTGTTCCCGCTCGTGGCCACCCGGCCGCCGGCGGCGCCGTGGGTGCGTCCGCCGCTGCGCAGCCTGCGCTGGGTGGAGTCGTTCCTGACCGCGATGACCAGCTGCGGCTTCTCCGAGGACTCGGCGGTGGCCGCCTACCGGGCGTACAGCAGCTTCCTGCTCGGCCACCTGCTGCTCGAGGTGTCGCAGAAGG
Source organism: Trujillonella endophytica (assembly GCF_019799905.1). Lineage (GTDB taxonomy): Bacteria > Actinomycetota > Actinomycetes > Mycobacteriales > Geodermatophilaceae > Trujillonella > Trujillonella endophyticus_A. Next base: position 36,884 of record NZ_JABGCI010000004.1, read on the forward strand.
GCGTGCCGATCAACGCCCAGGACGCCGGGGAGTCGCCCGCGCCGACGGCGGACCTCAGCGAGTACCCCACCGTGGTGCGACTGCAGGAGCTGCTGTCGATGGACGAGTCCGCCGAGGAGTTCGAGGAGGCACTGGAGAACCTGCTCGGGCGGCTGGAGCACGTCCGCCGCGAGGGGCGCAGCCCGGCGGAGCCCGAGAGCTTCACCTGACGGCCACCTGATCGCTCCCGCCCGCGAGTTTACGTCGTAAACGGCTGGGCACCGACTGGATCAGCGGCTCACCCGGTGTACCCGACCCGGGGGGCTCCACACCCAGCCGGACTCTCTCGAGGAGCAACATGATCACCGAGCAGAACATCAGCACCGTCATCGGCAGCACCGCCGTCGGCCCGGAGGGCAAGCTCGGCACCGTCGGCGAGGTCTACCTCGACGACCAGACCGGCCGCCCCGAGTGGGCCACCGTGCGCACCGGCCTGTTCGGCACCAAGGAGGCCTTCGTGCCCCTGGCCGACGCCACGCTCTCCGGCGGCGAGCTGCGCCTGCCCTACGACAAGGACAAGGTCAAGAACTCGCCGCACCACGACGTCGAGGGCCACCTCTCCCCCAGCGAGGAGGCCGACCTGTACCGCTACTACGGCCTCGGCGGTGGCCAGCAGGTCGCCGACGCCGTCGGCACGGCCCGCGGCCCGGAGCTGGTGGACACCGACCGGTCCAACGCGCACGGCACCGTCGGCCACGACACCTCCGGCCCGACGACCGACAAGGCGATGACCCGCTCCGAGGAGCGCCTGGCCGTCGGCACCCAGCGCGTCGAGAGCGGCGTCGCGCGGCTGCGCAAGTACGTCGTCACCGAGAACGTCACCGAGACCGTCCCCGTGTCCCGCGAGGAGGTCCGGGTCGAGCGCGAGCCGATCACCGACGCCAACATCGGCAACGCGATGGACGGCCCGGCCATCTCCGAGGAGGAGCACGAGGTCGTCCTCCACGCCGAGCGCCCCGTCGTCGCCAAGGAGGCCGTGCCGGTCGAGCGCGTCCGCCTCGACGTCGACACGGTCACCGACACGGAGACCGTCAGCGACACCGTGCGCAAGGAGCAGATCGAGTTCGACGGGGACGACACCACCCGCCGCACCACTCGCTGAGCGAGGACCCCGTCCCCCTCGTCCCTCGCATCCTCGGGACGAGGCTCGGGACGGGGCCTCGTAGGACCACGCCGGGCAGGCCCCTCCGGGGGCCCGCCCGGTTCCTCCTCCCCCTGGAGCACCCATGAGCCACAGCACCGCACCCGGGAGCGGGGCGTCCTCCGGCGCCCGCGTCACCCGGGGCACCGCCCGCGACGCGGTCGCCGCCCAGCACGACCGCTTCGGCGGGATCAAGTGGGGCGCGGCGTTCTTCGGCTGGCTCTCGGCCAACGGTCTCGCCGTGATCCTGGTGGCCCTGCTGTCGGCCGGCGGTGTCGCGATCGGGCTCACCCAGGGGCTGGACTCGGCCGACGAGGCCTTGGACGAGGCCACCACCATCGGGCTGGCCGGGGGCATCGCCCTCGTCGTCGTGCTCTTCCTCGCCTACCTCGCCGGCGGGTACGTCGCCGGGCGGATGGCCCGGTTCGACGGGATCCGCCAGGGCATCGCCGTCTGGCTGATCGGGCTGTTGGTCGTGGCGGCGCTCGCCATCGCCGGCCTGGTCTTCGGCTCGGAGTACAACGTGCTCCAGCGGCTGGACCTGCCCCGCATCCCGATCGACGAGGGCACCGGCACCACCGGCGGGATCATCGCCCTGGTCGCCGTCGTGCTGGCCACCCTGATCGGGGCGATCCTCGGCGGGAAGCTCGGCACGCGGTACCACCGCAAGGTCGACCGCGCCGGCTTCGACGCCGTCTGAACGACCGCCCGTCCCGACGCCGGACCACCCCAGCAGGGGTGGTCCGGCGTCGTGGTCTGATGCCCCGGTGAGCGACGTCCCGACGGTCGTGCGGGTGGGCGCGCCCTCGGTGCGCCGCGCCGAGCAGCGCGACGTCCCCCGCATCGCGGCCACCCTGACGGTGGCGCTGGCCGACTCCCGGTGGACCCGCTGGGCCCTGCCCGACGACGGACGGATCCAGCGGCTGACCCGCTGGCACGAGCTCGCCGCCGGGCACCGCGGCGTCAGCACCGGCAGCGCCTGGGTCACCGAGGACGTCACCGCCGTCGCCGCGTGGGAGGCCCCGCCCGGCGCGGAGGGGACGACGGCCGTGCCGGCCGACGTCCGCGCCGCCCTGGACCGGGAGCTGCCCGTGCTCTCCGGCTCGCACGCGGCGGCCGTGACCGCCACCCACGAGCTGGTGGACGCCGCCCGGCCCGCGGAGCCGCACTGGTGGCTGGCGCACCTCGGCACCCGGCCCTCCGCCCGCCGGAAGGGGCTCGGCCGCGCGGTGCTCGCCCCCGCTCTCGCCCGCTGCGACGCCGACGGCGTCCCGGCCGCGACGTCGGCGTACACGTGGGCGGGCGTCCGTTTCCTGCGCGGCTCGGGCTTCGAGGTCACCGCGTCGCTGCACACCGCCGACGACGAGCTGCCGGTGTGGGTGCTCGTCCGGCCGCCGAGTCCTCCGCCGGCGGGTGTCGATCCGGCCTGAGCGCGTTCGTACAGGGGGTGAGCGGGCGGAGGAGCCGCCCGCCGGACACCGGGAGACCGACATGGCCCAGTACCTGCTCAACCTGATCCAGCCCGACGGCGACGCGCCGCCGCCGGAGGTCCTCGAGCCGATCATGCGCGACCTCGCCGCGGTCAACGAGGAGATGCGCTCGGCCGGGGTCTGGGTGTTCGGCGCCGGCCTCCACCCGGCCTCCTCCGCCACGGTCCTCACCCCGTCCGGCACCGACGTGCTCGTCACCGACGGGCCGTTCGCGGAGGCCAAGGAGCACATCGGCGGCTTCACGCTGATCGACGCCCCGGACCTCGACGCCGCGCTCGAGTGGGGCCGGAAGGTCGCCCGGGCGTCGACGCTGCCCATCGAGGTGCGCCCGGTGGCCGGCGGCGCGGTCTGAGGGATCGCGTCGGCATGACCCCGATCGAGGAGGTCTTCCGGGAGGCGTACGGCCGCGCGGTCGCCGTCCTCACCCGCCTCCTCGGCGACATCGACGCCGCCGAGGAGGCGGTCCAGGACGCGTTCCTCACCGCCGTGCAGCGCTGGCCGGTCGACGGCGTGCCGCCCAGCCCGGCCGGCTGGATCGTCACCACCGCGCGGAACCGGGCCATCGACCGGATGCGGCGGGAGTCCACCCGCACCGAGCGGTACGTCCGGGCCGCCACCGAGGCGGCCCTGCTGGCCGGACCCGACGAGCCGACCGAGGAGGAGGGCACCGTGCGCGACGACCGGCTCCGCATGCTCTTCACCTGCTGCCACCCGGCGCTGGCCCCCGCCGCCCGGGTGGCCCTGACGCTCCGCCTGGTCGGCGGCCTGACCACGGCCGAGATCGCGCACGCCTTCCTCGTTCCGGAGCCGACGATGGCCCAGCGCCTGGTCCGGGCCAAGGGCAAGATCCGCGACGCCCGGATCCCCTACCGGGTGCCCACCGGCGCCGACCTGCCCGACCGGCTCGCGGGCGTGCTGGCCGTCGTCTACCTCGTCTTCACCGAGGGGCACACCGCGAGCGCCGGTGACGACCTGGTGCGCACCGACCTGTGCGCCGAGGCGATCCGGCTGGGGCGCGAGCTCGTCGAGCTGATGCCCGACGAGCCCGAGGCGCTGGGGCTGCTCGCGCTCATGCTGCTGACCGAGGCGCGGCGGCCGGCGCGGGTCTCCCCCACCGGGGAGCTGGTCCCCCTGCCGGAGCAGGACCGCACCCGGTGGGACGCCGCGCTCGTCGCGGAGGGGCAGGACCTCGTGCGCCGCTGCCTGCGCCGCGGCGCCCCCGGGCCGTACCAGGTGCAGGCCGCGATCCAGGCCGTGCACAGCGACGCCGCCACGTCCGCCGACACCGACTGGCGGCAGGTCGTCGTGCTCTACGACCACCTGATGGCGCTGGCACCCTCGCCGGTCGTGGCGCTGAACCGGGCGGTCGCGGTGGCCGAGGTCGACGGGCCGGCCGCGGGCCTCGCCGCACTCGCCGGCGTCGAGCTGCCGCGCTCGCACCTGCTGCCCGCCGTCCGCGCCGACCTGCTGCGCCGGCTGGGCCGCACCGCCGAGGCGGTGCAGGCCTGCGACGCGGCGCTCGCGCTGGCCGGCAACGCCGCCGAGCGCACGTTCCTGCGGCGCCGGCGCGATGAGTTGGCGGCGCCGGACCGGTCGGAAGGGGCATGAGCAGCCCCTCCCCCCTCGACGTCACGTTCACCGCCCCCATCGAGAAGGACGGCGCCTTCCCCACGTACCTGACCGTGCCCGACTCCGCGGAGCTGCTGGGCACCCGCCGCGCGGTCAAGGTCACCGGCACCACGGACGGCCACCCGTTCGCCGCGACGCTCATGCCGTCGGGCGACGGGCCGCACTGGCTGCCGCTGCGCGCGGCGATCTGCACGGCGATCGGCAAGAGCCGGGCCGGCGAGCAGGTCACCGTGCACCTGCAGCAGCGGCTGAGCTGAGAGCCGGTGGACCTCTTCGCGGGGCTCCCCGTGCGCGACCGGGCCGCGTCGATCGCCTGGTACTCGCGGCTGCTGGGGGCCGAACCGTCCTTCCTGCCCAACGACACCGAGGCGGTCTGGGACCTGACCGAGCACGGCTACCTGTACGTCGACGTCCGGCCGGAGCACGCGGGCTCGGGGCTGGTCACGCTCTTCGTCGACGACTACGAGGAGCGGCTGGCGGCCATCGGCGGGCGGGGGCTCGAGCCGGCCGTGCGCGAGGTGTACGAGAACGGCGTCCGGCACGCGACGTTCCGCGACCCCGACGGCAACGAGGTCTCCTTCGGCGGGCCACCCGACGTCCTCCCCGAGGACTCCGCACGGGGGTCGTGACCCGCTCGCCATGGTCCGTGACGTCGTGGCGGCCCACGCCGGACAGCGGCGGGACCGGGCCGGCACCGAGGCAGCAGACCGCGTCGTGCGCTAGCGCACGACGCGGTGGCGGAGGTAGACGACCCCGCCGTCGAAGGTGCGGGTCTCGACGAGTTCCAGGTCCACCCGGCGCTCGCGGTGGGAGTGGAACGGGACGCCGCCGCCGACCAGCACCGGGTGGACCTTGGCCCGGTACTCGTCGATCAGACCGAGTTCGGCCACCTCGGCGGCGAGGGTCGCGCCGCCGATCGCGATGCCGCCCTCCCCCGGTTCGGCTCGCAGCCGCTCGATCTCCTCCGCCAGGGAGCCGGAGGCCAGGCGGGCACTGCCCTGCACGGCCGACAGGGTCCTGGAGAACACCACCTTGGGGAGCGACGTCCACAGCGCGGCGAACTCGCGCCGGGAGTCGTCGAGCGATGGGTCCTGGTGGGCGGTCTCCCAGTACAGCATCGACTCGTACAGCCGCCGTCCCAGGAGGTGGACGTCGAGCTCCCGGACCTGGTCGGTGGCGAAGTGGAAGAGGTCGTCACCTCCCCCCGGCCAGTCGAAGGTGCCGTCCGGCCCGACGGTGTAGCCGTCGAGCGAGACGCCCAACGAGTAGGTGACCCTGCGCATCAGAACTGCTCCCCGGTGTCGGCTCCGCCGGTACGACCGTCCGGCCCCGCGGAACTCATCGCAGCCCGCCGGGTCGAGGTGCACGACGCCGGTGCCCCCGGCCCCGCAGCCAGGACGTCAGTCCCAGGAGCCGCGTCTGCGCTTGAGCTCGCCGCGCTGCTTCTTGGCCTGGATGCGCCGCTCCTGCGAGCCGCGGGTGGGCTTGGTGCGCCGCCGGGACGGCGGGGGCGGAGCCAGCGCGGCGCGCAGGACGGCGGCCAGCCGCTCGCGGGCGGCCTGCCGGTTGCGCAGCTGCTGCCGGTGCTCGGAGGCGACGACGGTGAGGACGCCGTCCACCAGCCGCTCGCCGAGCCGCTCGGCCAGCCGCGCCCGCTGGGGATCGGTCAGCCCCGGCAGGTCCAGCGGGACCACGGAGAGCTCGACCCGCGAGTCGGCGGTGTTGACGCCCTGCCCGCCGGGCCCCGACGACCGCGAGAACCGCCACCTCAGCTCACCCGCGGGGACGACGACGGAGCCGGTGACGGCGAGGTCACCGGCGGCGTCGTCGGAAGCGGCCACCCGGACAGTCTCCCGATGCCCGCAACGCGGTTCTCAGACGGCCGGGACCGGGTCGCTGCCACCGCGCGCGCCCGGCCGGCAGCGGACCAGCCGGCGCAGCGTCAGCCACGAACCCCGCCGCGCACCGTGCTGCTCCAGGGCCTCGACCGCGTAGGTGGAGCAGGTCGGGGTGAACTGGCAGCACGGCGCCCGCTCCGGGCTCACCTCGCGCTGGTAGACGCGGACGGCGGCCACCAGCCTCTCCGCCAGGCGGCCACCGTCGGCGCCGGCGCGGTGCACGTGCCGGGCCGTCGTCGGGGCGAGGTAGACCATCTCCATCCCGCAGCCGATGGCGTTGGCCAGGCAGCAGCCGGTGTTGAGGAACAGCAGGTCGCGCAGGCAGGAGTCGCTGTCCCCGCCGCGACGCCGGCCGTAGCCGCGTGGCGGCCCGTACCCGCGGCCGTACCCACCGCCGAAGCCGCGGGGCGGGCCGTAGCCGCGGCCCCACCCGGGTCCGTAGCCGCCCCGACGTCGCCGGCCGCCGCCGCTGCTCCAGATGAAGACCATGGCCCGATCCTGGGGTCCGCGCGGAGAGGCCGCAGCGCGGGAGCATGGACCCCGTGCCGCCGTCGTCCCTCCCCACCGCACTCGCCGCCGGGCCGGTGGTGCTCGACGGCGGGCTGTCGACGGAGCTGGAGACCCGCGGGCACGACGTCTCCTCCGCCCTGTGGTCGGCGCGGCTGCTGCGCGACGACCCGGCCGCCGTCGTGGCGGCACACGCAGCCTTCGCCGCGGCCGGCGCCCAGGTGGCGACGACGGCCAGCTACCAGGCGACCGTGGAGGGGTTCGCCGCCGCCGGGCTGGACGCAACGGCCGCGCTGCGGCTGGTGGAGCGCTCCGTGCGGCTGGCCCGGGACGGCGCGCCCGGGTCGTGGGTCGCCGGTTCGGTCGGTCCGTACGGCGCGATGCTCGCCGACGGCTCGGAGTACACCGGCGCCTACGCGTCCTCGACGACGGTGCGCCGGCTGCGGGCCTTCCACCGCCCCCGGATGGAGGCGCTCGCGGCGGCCGGCGTCGACGTGTTGGCGTGCGAGACGGTGCCGGCGGCCGTCGAGGCGGAGGCTCTGGTGGCCGAGGCGGTCGCGCTGGGCGTGCCGATCTGGCTGTCGCTGACGACGGTGCTCGATGCGGACGGCCTCCCCCGCACCCGCCGGGGCGAGTCCGCGGCCGACGTCTTCGCACTCGTGGGCGGCGTCCCCGAGGTGGTCGCCGTCGGCGTCAACTGCACCGCGCCGTCCGCCGTCGTGCCGTCCCTGACCGCGGCGGCCGTCGGTGGGAAGCCGCTGCTCGCCTACCCCAACAGCGGGGAGGGCTGGGACGCGGCGGACCGGCGGTGGACCGGCGAGGGCGGCGTCGACCCGGGCGCCGTCCCGGCATGGCTGGCCGCCGGGGCCCGGCTGGTGGGCGGCTGCTGCCGGGTGGGCCCGTCGGCGATCCGCGCGATCGCCGAGTCGATGGGCCACGATCAGCCCACCTGATCGTGCGGCGTCCTCCCTCACCGTGGACGGTGAGGGAGGACGCCCGGGGATCAGGTGACCTGATCGTCGCGCACGGGGGGCTAGAGGATGGGGTTGCCGCCGGTCACCGCGACCCGCGCGCCCGAGACGTAGGACGCCTCGTCACTGGCGAGCAGCACGTAGACCGGCGCGAGCTCGGCCGGCTGCGCGGCGCGGCCCATCGGCACCTGCTCGCCGAAGCTGCCGACCTTCTCCGGCGGCATCGTCGCCGGGATCAGCGGCGTCCACACCGGTCCGGGCGCCACGCTGTTCGCGCGGATGCCCTTGTCCGCGTACATCTGCGCCAGGCTCGCGGTGAAGTTGGCGATGCCGGCCTTGGTCATGGCGTAGGGCGCGAGGCTCGGGCTCGGCATGTCGGAGTTCACCGACGACGAGTTGATGATCGACCCGCCCGAGGGCATGTGCGGGATCGCGTCCTTGCAGAGGACGAACATCGCGGTGAGGTTCGTGGCGAGGGTGTGGTCCCACTCCTCGTCCGGCACCTCCTCGAGCGTGTCGTGCGTCATCTGGAACGCCGCGTTGTTGACCAGGACGTCGACCTTGCCGAACTCCTCGACGGCCTTCGGGATGATCGTCTTGGCGTGCGCGCGGTCCGACAGGTCGCCGGGGACGAGCACGCACCTGCGGCCGGCCTGCTCGACGTACTTCGCGGTGTCCTGCGCGTCCTCGTGCTCGGAGAGGTAGGAGATGAGCACGTCGGCGCCCTCGCGGGCGAAGGCGATGGCCACGGCGCGGCCGATGCCGCTGTCGCCGCCGGTGATGACGGCGGCCTTGCCGGTGAGCTTCCCGGAGCCGGTGTAGCTCTCCTCGCCGTGGTCGGGCTTGGGGTCCATCTCGCCCAGCGTTCCGGGCGGGGTCTGCTGCTGCTCGGGCTGCGACTCGGGGCGGGGTGACGACACGTGTTCCTCCTGCGGGCGTACGGCGCGCGGCGCGGGTGCTGCTTCCCGCGGCCCCGACCCGCTACCCGGCCCGAACAGCACGGAACCGGTCGGGCTGGTGCCCGGCCGGTTCCCGTGTGTGCTGCGCGCGGCTCAGGCCGCGCGGACCATCTGCTGCGTCGCCGCCGTGGGCAGCTCCCAGCGCATCTCCATGTGCCGGTGCCCCCGCTTGTCGACGACGGGCACCCACCTGACCAGCGGTCGTTCCTCAACGCGCATCGTCGGTCCACCTCTCGTTCACTTGTTGTTCATCTTGTGACCGTACTGGGTTCAACCGACACATCTCTGGAGGCGTTGAGACCGTTTCGTTACGGGAGGGGCCGGGAGGGCGCCTGCGCGGGAAGGGACGGGGCGTCGGGCACGCTGTTCTCCACGATGACCGCCACCACCGCCCCTCCCCTGCTGGACGACCCCACCGACCTCGCGTCGCTGCGGGCCCGCGGAGCCGACCCCGACGAGCTCTTCACCGCCTTCTCCGGCTGGGCCGAGTCCGGCGGGACGACGCTCTACCCGGCGCAGGAGGAGGCGCTGATCGAGCTGCTCAGCGGCGCCAACGTCGTCCTCGCGACGCCGACCGGCTCGGGCAAGTCACTGGTGGCCACCGGCGCGCAGTACGCGGCCCTGGCCGCCGGCCGGCGCAGCTACTACACCGCGCCCATCAAGGCGCTCGTCAGCGAGAAGTTCTTCGCGCTCTGCGGGGTCTTCGGTGCGGCCAACGTCGGCATGCTCACCGGCGACGCGGCGGTCAACCGGGACGCGCCGATCATCGCCTGCACCGCGGAGATCCTCGCCAACATCGCCCTGCGCGAGGGCAACGAGGGGATCGGCCGCGAGCACCCGCTGGTCGTCATGGACGAGTTCCACTTCTACGGCGACCCCGACCGCGGCTGGGCCTGGCAGGTGCCGCTGCTGGAACTGACCGGAGCGCAGTTCCTGCTGATGAGCGCCACCCTCGGCGACACGGAGGACCTGCGCGAGGACCTCTCGCGCCGCACCGGCCGGCCCACCGCGCTGGTCGCCAGCGCCCAGCGCCCGGTGCCGCTGCACCACTACTACGCGACGACGCCGATGCACGAGACGATCCAGGAGCTCCTGGACACGAGGCAGGCACCGGTCTACGTCGTGCACTTCACCCAGGCCTCGGCGCTGGAGCGGGCGCAGGCGCTGATGAGCGTCAACGTCTCCACCAAGGAGGAGAAGGCCGCGATCGCCGACATGATCGGCGGCTTCCGGTTCACCTCCGCGTTCGGCACGACCCTCTCGCGGCTGGTACGCCACGGCATCGGCGTCCACCACGCGGGGATGCTGCCCAAGTACCGGCGGCTGGTGGAGCAGCTGGCCCAGGCCGGGCTGCTCAAGGTCATCTGCGGCACCGACACCCTCGGAGTCGGCATCAACGTGCCGATCCGCACCGTCGTCTTCTCCGCGCTCAGCAAGTACGACGGCACCCGGATGCGGCTGCTCAACGCCCGCGAGTTCCACCAGATCGCCGGCCGCGCCGGGCGGGCGGGGTACGACACGGCCGGCACCGTCGTCGTCCAGGCGCCCGAGCACGAGGTGGAGAACCTCAAGCAGTTCGCCAAGGTGTCCGACGACCCGAAGAAGCGCCGCAAGCTGGTCCGCCGCAAGGTGCCCGAGGGCATGGTCCCCTGGTCGGAGGCGACCATGCAGCGGCTGATCACCGCCGAGCCCGAGCCGCTGACCAGCCACATGCGGGTGACGACGGCGATGGTGCTCGACGTCGTCGACCGCCCCGGCGACCCGTTCGCGGCGATGCGCCGGCTGCTCACCGACAACCACGAGCCGCGCAAGCGCCAGTTGCGGCACATCCGCGAGGCCATCGGCATCGCCCGCTCGCTCCTGCAGGCCGGGGTGCTCGAGCGGCTGCCGGAGCCCGAGCCGGACGGCCGGCGCTACGACCTGACGCTGGACCTGCCGCCGGACTTCGCGCTCAACCAGCCGCTGTCGACGTTCGCGCTGGCCGCCATCGAGCTGCTCGACCCCGACGGCGACACGTACCCGCTCGACGTCGTCAGCGTCATCGAGGCGACCCTCGACGACCCCCGGCAGATCCTCGCCGCGCAGCTGAACAAGGCCAAGGGCGAGGCCGTCGCGCAGATGAAGGCCGAGGGGATCGAGTACGAGGAGCGGATGGAGCTGCTCGAGGAGATCAGCTACCCCAAGCCCCTCGAGGAGCTGCTCGGGCATGCCTTCGAGGTCTACCGGCGCAGCAACCCGTGGGCCGCCGACGCGCAGCTGTCGCCGAAGTCCGTCGTCCGCGACATGTGGGAGCGGGCGATGACCTTCCGCGAGCTGGTGAACACCTACGGGCTCACCCGCTCCGAGGGCGCGGTGCTGCGCTACCTCTCCGACGCGTTCAAGGCCCTGCGCTCCGGGGTGCCGGCCACCGCACGCACCGAGGAGGTCACCGACCTCGTCGAGTGGCTGGGCGAGCTGGTGCGCCAGGTCGACTCGTCGCTGCTGGACGAGTGGGAGTCGCTCACCGATCCCGATCACCCCCTGGACCAGCCGGTCGCGGTGCCCGCGCGGCCCCGGCCGCTCACCGGCAACGAGCGGGCGTTCACCGCGATGGTGCGCAACGCGCTGTTCCACCGTGTCCAGCTGTGGGGACGGCGGCGCTGGTACGACCTGGGGGAGCTCGACGGCGGGTCCGGCTGGGACGCCGACCGCTGGGGCGAGGTCGTGCGGGCGTACTTCGCCGACCACGACGAGGTGCGCACCGGCGCGGACGCCCGCGGCCCGGCGCTGCTGGTCTGGGACAAGGACTCCCCCGGCGTCTGGCGGGTGCGGCAGATCCTCGACGACCCCGACGGCGACCACGACTGGGGCATCGACGCCGAGGTGGACCTCGAGGCCTCGGACGAGGAGGGCGCGCTGGTCCTGCGGATCGTGGACGCAGGCCGACGAGACGGATGATGGAGGACCCCACTGCCCCCCACCACTCGCGAGCTCGCGGCGGGCCCCTGCAGCGGGGCCGTGGACCCACCGGGAGAACGGCATGACGCCCTGGGAGATGGGCGCCGTGGCCGCGGCGGGGCTGGCAGCCGGCGGCATCAACGCCGTCGTCGGGTCCGGCACGCTGGTGACGTTCCCGGTCCTGCTCGCCGTCGGGCTCCCGCCGGTGACCGCCAGCGTGTCCAACAGCCTGGGCCTGGTGCCCGGCAACGTCGCCGGGGCGATCGGCTACCGCAGGGAGCTGACCGGGCAGCGGCGGCTGCTGCTCCTGCTCTTCCCCGCCTCGGTCCTGGGTGCGCTGACCGGTGCCTTCCTGCTGCTGCACCTGCCGGCGTCGGCGTTCGAGGCGATCGTCCCGGTGCTGGTCGCCCTGGCCGTCGTCCTGGTGGCCGTGCAGCCGATGCTCCAGCGCTCCATCGCCCGCCGGCGGGCGGCGGCCGGTGAGACGGGTCCGGTGCGCCTGGGGCCGGGCCGGCGCGCCGGCCTGCTCGCGGGCGCCTACGCCACCGGCACGTACGGCGGCTACTTCTCCGCCAGCCAGGGGATCCTGCAGATCGGCGTCTTCGGCCTGCTCCTGCCCGAGCCGCTGCAACGGCTCAACGCCATCAAGAACGTGCTGACCTCCGCCGTGAACGCCGTCGCCGCGCTGGCCTACATCGTCGTCGCGACCGACCGGGTGGACTGGGCGGCGGCCGGGCTCGTGGCCGCGGGCTCGGTGGTCGGCGGCTACCTGGGCGGCCGGTTCGGCCGGCGGCTGCCGCCCACGGCCCTGCGGACGGCGATCGTGCTGCTGGGCTGCGTGGCCATCGTGGTGCTGCTGACCCGATGAGCCCCCTGGAGTCCGCCTTCTTCGTGCTCGCCGGCGTCGGCGCGGGCCTCACCGGCAGCATCGCCGGGCTGGCCTCGCTGATCAGCTACCCGGCGCTGCTGGCGACGGGCATCCCGCCGGTCACCGCCAACGTGAGCAACACGGTGGCGCTGGTGATGAGCGGGGTCGGCTCGGTCAGCGCCTCCCGGCCGGAGCTGCGCGGGCAGGGCCGCCGGCTGGTCCCGCTGCTCGTCGCCGCCGTCCTGGGTGGGGCGGCCGGGGCGGCGTTGCTGCTGCTCACCCCCGCGGACTCGTTCGAACGCATCGTGCCGTTCCTCATCGCCGCGGCGTCCGTGGCCATCCTGGTGCAGCGCCCGCCGCGCGATCTGGCCGCCGAGGGTGCGGCGGCGCACGCCGCCTCCCCCACCGACCCGCGGTGGCTGCCGCCCGCCGTCTTCGCCATCGGCATCTACGGCGGCTACTTCGGTGCGGCGGCGGGGGTGCTGCTGCTGGCCGCCCTCCTCCTGGGGACGGGCGAGGGGCTGCCACGCAGCAACGCGATGAAGAACGCCGTCCTCGCCGCGGCCAACGGCGTCGCGGCCGTCGCCTATGTCGTGCTGACCGACGTCTCCTGGTCGGCCGCGCTCCCGCTCGCCGTCGGGCTGTTCGCCGGCGGGCTCGTCGGACCGCGCGTGGTGCGCCGCAGCCCGCCGGCGGCGCTGCGCCGCGTCATCGCCCTCGCCGGCCTCGGCCTGGCCCTCTACCTGGGCGTCGAGGCGTTCGGCTGAGGGGTGGCGGGCGGCCGTAGGGTCCAGGCTGACCTGCGGCCGGGAAGGGAACCAGCACGACGGAGAGGACGAGATGACGGCAACGGACGACCCGGGGAGACGCTTCCTCGAGGCGCTGCAGACGCCGGTGACCGACGAGCTCGCCGGCATGGACATGCTGCCGACCCGGCTGGCACGCGCCGCCGCCGCGGCGCTGCCCGTGGACGGCGCCGGCCTGAGCATCCACGAGGGCGCCGGCCTGCGGACGCCGGTCGGCGCGAGCGACCCCTCCGCCGCGCTGGCGGAGCGGCTGCAGTTCACCCACGGCGACGGCCCGTGCCTGCGCGCGCACGACACCGGGGAGCGCATCGCCTTCGACCTCGAGGCCATCGCCCGCAACTGGCCGGCTCTGCACGCGTCGCTGGTCGGCGAGACGCCCTTCTCGGCCGTCCTCTCGCTGCCGCTGCCCCCGCCGCTGGGGCCGACGGTCGTCGTCGACCTCTACTCCGCCGACCCGGTCGCGCTGACCCAGGTGCCCCGCGACGACGTCGAGACGGTGCTGCTGTGCCTCACCGAGGAGCTCGTCCGCGCCAGCGACAGCGCGGAGGGTGGGCCGCGGTGGTGGGACGCCCCCGACGCCCGCCGGCGCGTGGCGGTCTGGCAGGCGACCGGGATGGTCAGCGTCACGCTCGGCATGGACGTCGTCGCGGCCCTGGCGGTCATGCGGGCGCACGCCTTCGCCACCGGCCGCGTGGTCGACGACGTCGCCGGGGACCTGGTGTCCGGTCGCCTCGACGCCTCGGCGATGCAGGACTGAGGACCGCGGCGGGCCGGGTCCGAGGACCGGACCGGTTCAGCGCCCCACGTAGGCGGCGAGGAACAACACGAACGCGCTGGAGGCCAGCAGCAGCCGGGCCGGGGTGAGCCCGTTGAGCAACCCGGCGGTGGCCTCCACCCACGCCGGGCGGACGGCGGCCTCGCGGGCACCGCGGCGCACCAGCCGGACCTCGTCGGCCAGCAGCGCGCCGGCCGCGCCCAGCATGGTCAGACCGACGACGAGGAAGACCAGCGCCAGGCCCTCGCCGAAGGCGTCGGCGCGCCCGGCGAGGAGGGCCACCACCACCAGCCCGGCGACGAGCCCGAGCAGGGCTCCGGCGGCGGGCGCCCACGGACCCATCCGGGTCAGCGGGTCGCGGCGGCGGGCGCGGACGGTGGGCCGGGTGGTGACCGGGGTGGTGGGGAAGGTCCCCGGCTGCACCGCCGGCGGGGCGTCGGGGCCGCCGGGCGGGACGTCGCCGGTCAGCGCCCAGGCCGCCACGGGGGCGCCGGCCGGTTCGTCGTCCGGACGGTCCACGGCGGGCTCCACCACGGTCGGCGCCTCGGCCGTGACCGCGTCGGCCGTGGCGTCGCCGGGGACCGCGTCGCCGGGGACCGCGTCGCCGGGGAGCGCGTCGGCACCGACCGCCGTGGCACCGGCCGCCGTCGCGCCGGCGGGCGCCACGGGAGCCTCGGCCGTGTCCCCGTCGGCGGCTCGCGGCTGCGGGGTCTGCGCCGTACGGCCCATCGGACCGAAGTACGGCGGGATGGGGCCGGTCTCGCTCAGCGAGCCGGCCGGGACGGAGGGTGCAGTGCGCTCGGACATCGTCGGGAACGCTAGGCCCGGGCGCCGACGGTCCCGGGACCTGCACCCCGAGTGTCGACATCTCGTCGTGTCGCCACCTCACCGTGTCGGCCAGGTGACAGATCGACAGGGCGACTGATCGACAGGTCGCTAGAGCAGCCGCCGGCTCTCCTGCGCCACGACGCGCAGCCAGCGGTACCCGTAGCCGTCGAGGGTGAGCTCCACCCCGCCGTCGTCGGCGATGGCCGTGGTCTGGGTGACCAGCAGGTCCTCGAGCCGGTGGGTGGAGTCGCAGCCGCTGAGCTTCAGGGGCACCGTCCGCGGTTCGGGGCTCAGGTTGTGCACCGCGATGAGCGCGCCGTCGTCCCAGGTGGACAGGCTGGCCAGCACCTCCGGGTGCGGCTGGCCGAGGACCTCGTAGGTGCCCCAGCCGAGCTCCGGCGACTCGCGGTAGCGGCGGATGAGCAGCCGCATGAAGGCCAGCAGCGAGTCCGGGTCGCGGCGCTGGTCGGCCACGTTGACGAACTCGGGGCCGAACCCGCCCTCGACGACCGGCCCGGGCAGCTTGGCGGCGGCGGCGGGCGAGAAGCCGCCGTTGCGGCCCGACGTCCACTGCATGGGGGTGCGGACGGCGAGCCGCCCCTCGGCGGCCAGGTTCTCCCCCATCCCGATCTCCTCGCCGTAGAAGAGCACCGGCGTGCCGGGCAGGGAGAACATCAGGCTGTAGACCATCCGCACCCGGCGCGGGTCGCCGTCCAGCATCGGGGGCAGCCGCCGGGTGAGGCCGCGGCCGTACACCTGCATCCGCTCCTCGGGGCCGAAGGCGGCGAAGACCTCCTGGCGCTCCTCCTCGCTGAGCTTGTCGAGGGTGAGCTCGTCGTGGTTGCGGACGAACATGCCCCACTGGTTGTCCGGGGAGACCTGCGGCCGGGCGGTGAGGGCGTCGACGAGCGGGGCGGCGTCGCAGCGGGCCAGCGAGAGGTACATCGCCTGCATCGCGATGAAGTCGAACTGCATGGTCAGCTCGTCGCCGTCGACCCCGCCGAAGAACTGCTGCTGCTCCTCGTGCGGGAGGTTGACCTCGCCCAGCAGGACGGCGGCCTCCGCCCGGCGGGAGATCAGGGCGCGCAGGGCACGCAGGTACTGGTGCGGGTCCTCGAACTCCTCGACCTGCTGCTCGTCGATGCCGGAGGTCTCGAGCAGGAAGGGGACGGCGTCCACCCGGAAGCCGTCGAGCCCGAGCTGCAGCCAGAAGCCGATGACCTTGGCGATCTCGTCGCGGACCCGCGGGTTGGCGACGTTGAGGTCGGGCTGCTCCTTGTAGAACTTGTGCAGGTACCACTCCCCCGTCTTCTCCTCGAACTCCCAGATGCCGGTCTCCTGGTCGGGGAAGACCACCTCGGCCGAGGTGTCCGGCGGCGGGTCGGCGCGCCAGACGTAGAAGTCGCGGTACGGCGAGTCCTTCGACGCGCGGGCCGAGCGGAACCACGGGTGCTTGGCCGAGGTGTGGTTCACGACCAGGTCGACGATCACGCGCATGCCGCGGTCCTTGGCCGTGCGGATCACCTCGACGAGGTCGCCATGGGTGCCCAGCCGGGGGTCGACGCCGTAGAAGTCGGTGATGTCGTAGCCGTCGTCGCGCTCGGCGGTCGGGTAGAAGGGCATCAGCCACAGGCAGGTCACGCCGAGGTCGGCGAGGTGGTCGAGCCGCTGGGCCAGGCCGGCGAAGTCGCCGATCCCGTCGCCGTTCCAGTCCATGTAGGTCTCGACGTCGAGGCAGTAGACGACGGCCGTCTTCCACCAGAGGTCGCTCGTGTCGGTGATGCGCATGCTGGGGGGCTCCCTCTGCTCGGGCGTCGTACGACCTTGGCCGGGAACGGCCGGGTCCGCCAGCTCACGGTCACTCGCGCCAGTCGATCGGGACGCCCTCGAACTCGCACCGGTTCGCCGCGGACGTCAGCCAGCCGATGTGGGGCTCCGGGTCGAGCTGACCGGAGACGATGGCCCGGCGCGCCTCGTCGTCGAGGTCGACGAGGCGCTCCAGCGACCGGACCAGATCGGGGTGGTCGGCCACCTCGAGGTAGGGCCGGGCCCGGTCCGCCAGCGCGGCCAGGAGGGCCTGGCCCTCCGGGTCCTCGTAGATCGAGCCGGTGTCCTCCACCGTGGTCAGGAACTCGACGACCCGGTCCTCGCCCGCGACGAACCCGGTGCACGTCTCGACGTCCCCGGCCGAGAGCCCGTCCGGCTCCGCGGACGCGCCCGCGCGCGGGGAGGCCGGGCCGTCCTCACCGCAGGCCGCGAGCGCCACGCCGAGGCCCAGCACGACGGGGGCGAGACGGCGGAGGCGCACAGCGGCGGATGGTGGGCCACCGCCACCGGGCGGTCCAGGGGGCGGTGCCCGGTCAGGCCATCGAGGACTGCAGCGGCTCCTGCTTCGGCCGCCACGGGCCGTCGGCACCGGCCGGGTCGATGGCCCGCGCCGGGGCCGGCGCGGTGACCCCGAGCTGCGGCAGCACGTGCTCGCCGAAGGCGTCGAGGAACGCCGTCTGCTCCTTGCCGACGTGGTGCAGGTAGATCTCCTCGAAGCCCAGGTCCACGTACTCGGAGATCCAGGCGGCGTGCCGGTCGAGGTCCGAGGACACCCGGACGGCGTCGGTGACCGCCTGCGGGGTCACGTGGGCGCTGGCCTGCTCGAAGGCCTCGGGGCTGTCGAGGTCCCAGCACAGCGGCGGCGGGAAGACGTTGCTCCGCCACTGGTCGTGGGCGAGTGCGAGGGCGCGGTCCTCGTCGGGGTCCCAGGAGACGTGCACCTGGAGGACGAGCTTGCCCCGGCCCCCGGCGTCCCGGTAGGCGGCGACCATCTCGCGCAGCTTGTCGTGCGGCTGGTTGATGGTGACCAGCCCGTCGGCCCAGTCGGCGCCGCGGCGCGCGGTCTCGACGCTGACGGCGGGCGCGATGAGCGCCGGCTGCGGGTCGGGCAGCGTGTAGACCCTCGCGCGGTCGACGCGGACGAGCCCGTCGTGGCTGACCTCCTCGCCGGCCAGCAGCGCGCGGATGACGTCGACGCACTCGCGCAGGCGGGCGTCGCGCAGCTCCTTGCGCGGCCAGACGTCGCCGGTGACGTGCTCGTTCATCGCCTCGCCGCTGCCCAGCGCCACCCAGAACCGGCCGGGGAACATCGCGCCGAGGGTGGCGATCGCCTGGGCGACGATCACCGGGTGGTACCGCTGCCCGGGGGCGTTGACCGCGCCGAACGGCAGGCTCGTGGTCGCCATCGCGGCGCCCAGCCACGACCAGGCGAAGCCGGACTGCCCCTGCCGCGGGTTCCACGGGGTCAGGTGGTCCGAGCACATGGCGGCCGTGAAGCCGACCTCCTCGGCGTGCTGCACGGCGGCGAGCAGGTCCCGCGGGTGGACCTGCTCGTGCGAGTTGTGGAAGCCGATGACGGTCATGCGGCCTGCCTACCCGCGCGGCGGGAAGCCAGTCCCGATGTCCGCAGGTCCCGGGGACGGCGCACGCGAGACTGGGTCCGTGCTGCCACCGCCCGGGACGCCCGGGACCGACCTGCCGGTCCGCTCCGCGCTGCCGGCGCTCGCCGACGCGCTGTCTGCCCGGGGCGCCGCCGTCCTGGTGGCTCCACCCGGGACGGGGAAGACCACGCTCGTCCCGCTCGCACTGGCCGGCGACCTCCCCGGGCGCGTCCTCGTGGCCGAGCCGCGGCGCGTGGCCGCCCGGGCCGCCGCCCACCGCATGGCCGCGCTGCTGGGCGAACCCGTGGGGGGACGGATCGGCTACAGCGTCCGGGGCGACAGCCGGCGCAGCGCCGCCACCCGGGTCGAGGTCGTCACCACCGGCCTGCTCGTCCGCCGCCTGCAGGCCGATCCGGAACTGCCCGGGGTGGCCGCGGTGGTCCTGGACGAGTGCCACGAGCGGCACCTCGACACCGACCTGGCGCTGGCCTTCGGCCTCGACGTCCACGGGGCGCTGCGCCCGGAGCTGCGGCTGGTCGCCATGTCGGCGACCGCCCAGGCCGACCGGCTGGCCACCCTCCTCGGCGGGGACGGCGACCGGGCTCCGGTCGTCGAGGCGCGCGGGGCCCTGCACGACGTGGACGTGGTCTGGGCGCCGCCGCTCGCCCCGATCGACCCGCCCCACGGCCTGCGGGTCGATCCGCGACTGCTGACGCACGTCGCGGCGACGGTCCGGCGGGCCCTGGGCGAACGGAGCGGCGACGTCCTGGTGTTCCTGCCGGGCGCCGGCGAGATCGGCACGGTGGCCGGGCAGCTGGGCGGGATCGACGCCGACGTGCTGCCGCTGCACGGCCGGCTGCCGGCCGCCACGCAGGACGCCGCCCTGCGGGCCGGTCCCCGTCGCCGCGTCGTGCTGGCCACCGCACTCGCGGAGAGCAGCCTGACCGTGCCCGGCGTGCGCGTCGTCGTCGACGCCGGGCTGGCCCGCGTGCCGCGGGCCGACCTGGCGCGCGGCCTCGGGTCCCTGGTCACCGTGCGGGCCTCGCGCGCGGCGGTCACCCAGCGCGCCGGCCGCGCCGGCCGGGAGGGGCCCGGTGCGGTCTACCGCTGCTGGACCGCCGCCGAGCACGACCGGCTGCCGGCGCACGACGAGCCGGAGGTGGCCGTCGCCGACCTCACCGCCTTCGCGCTGGAGCTGGCGTGCTGGGGCGCGCCGGGCGGCGAGGGCCTGGCCCTGCTCGACCGTCCGTCGCCGGCCGCACTGCTCGTCGCCGGGCAGACGCTGCAGGGCCTCGGCGCCGTGGACGGCGACGGCCGGGCGACCCCCCGCGGACGCGCGCTGACCGCCGTCGGAGTGCACCCACGGCTGGCCCGCGCGCTGCTCGACGCCGCCCCGGTGGTGGGCCGCCGCCGCGCGGCCGAGGTGGTCGCGCTCCTGTCCGCGGACCTGCCCTCCCGGAGCGACGACCTGGTCGCGACCTGGCGAGGTCTGCGGTCGGGGGCCGACCGGGGCGCCACCGCACGCTGGCGGGACGAGGTCGCCCGCCTCGAGCGGTCGGCGGACGACGCCCCGCGCCGCCCGCCCGACGAGCGCCTGCCCGACGACACCGCGGCCGGTCTCGTGGTCGGCCTGGCCCATCCCGAACGGCTGGCCCGGCGGCGGCCGGGGAGCACCACGACCTACCTGATGACGGCCGGGACGGGGGCCGAACTGGCCCCCGGCACGGCGCTCGCCGGGGCGCCGTGGCTGGCCGTCGCCGTCGCCGACCGGTCCCCCGGTCGGCGGGACGCGCGGGTGCGGGCGGCCGTCGCGATCGACGAGGCGACCGCGCTGGAGGCCGGCGGCCCGCTGCACGCCGAGCGCGACGAGGTGTCCTGGCGCGACGGGACGGTGCACGGCGCCCGTGTCGAGCGGCTCGGGGCCGTCGTCCTGGCCGAGCGGCCGCTGCGCGACCCCGATCCCGCCGCCGTGACGGCCGCCGTCGCCGAGGGCCTGCGCACCGACGGCCTCGGGCTCCTGACCTGGACACCGGCGGCCCGCCGGCTGCGCGACCGCCTGGCCGCGGCGCACGCCGGGCTCGGGGAGCCGTGGCCTGCCGTCGACGACCGCGACCTGCTCGCCGCGATCGACGTCTCCGGTGCCCGCAGCCGCGCCGACCTGACCCGCGTCGACGTCGTCGCGGCGCTGCGGGCCCTCGTGCCCTGGCAGGTGGCCGGCGAGCTCGACGCCGTCGTGCCCGACTCCGTGACGGTCCCCACCGGCTCCCGGATCCGCGTCGACTACACCGATCCGGCCGTCCCCACCCTGTCCGTGCGGGTGCAGGAGGTGTTCGGGTGGGCGCGGACGCCGCTGGTGGCCGGACGACCGCTGCGGCTGCAGCTGCTCTCCCCCGCCCAGCGGGTCGTCGCCACCACGACGGACCTCGCCGGGTTCTGGGTCACCGGCTATCCCGCCGTGCGCAGCGAGCTCCGGGGCCGCTACCCCCGTCACCCCTGGCCGGAGGACCCGGCGGCGGCCGCCCCCACGACCAGGGCGGCCCGACGCCGCTGAGGAGAGAGCGGCACCACTCCCGGCTTGCACTGCGGCGCGCCGACGAGCCGGTGAGGATCGGGGGGTGACACGCACCCCGACGACGGACCAGTGGGGAATCGACGCCAGCTGGCTCGACGCCCTCGACGAGGAGCACACGGTCGCCCAGGCCACCATCGACCGGCTGCGGGAGGTGATCGGCACCCCTCCGGGCGACCTCGAGGACCGGGCGCCGATCGTGGCCCTCCCCGGCGACGCCCTGGAGGTGGACGAGGCCGAGGTGACCCTCGAGGACGGGTCCACCCGGCACGTCGACGGCGAGCTGGACGACGACTTCCCCCTGGGCTACCACTGGCTGCAGGCCCCGGGCGGGCCCCGGCGGCGGCTGATCGTGACGCCCGGCCGCTGCTGGCTGCCGGAGCGGACCTGGGGCTGGGCGGTGCAGCTGTACGCGGCCCGCAGCCGGGGCAGCTGGGGCATCGGCGACCTCGCCGACCTCCGCGCCGTCCGCGAGATGGCCGCGGCGCAGGGCGCGGGCTTCGTGCTCATCAACCCGCTGCACGCCGTCGCGCCCACGCCGGAGCAGGAGGCCAGCCCCTACCTGCCGGCCACCCGCCGCTTCCGCAACCCGATCTACCTGCGCGTGACCGAGGTGCCCGGGGCGTCCGCCGTGGACGTGGAGGACGACGCCGGCCGCGCGCTCTCCGACGCCGAGCTGATCGACCGCGACGCCGTGTGGGCGCACAAGCGCGCCGTCCTGCGCCGGGTGTTCGACGCGACCGGCCGCGACGACCCCGCGTTCCCCGACTGGTGGTGGCACCAGGGCCAGCCGCTGCAGGACTGGGCGACCTGGTGCGCTGTCGCCGACGAGCACGGCCCCGACTGGCACACCTGGCCGGAGGAGCTGCGCGACCCGCGCGGCGAGGCGGTCGGCCGGTTCGTCGCCGGGCACGAGCGCGAGATCGCCTTCCACGCCTGGCTGCAGTGGTGCCTGCACCTCCAGCTGGAGGCGGCGACCGAGGGCATGACGGTGATCCAGGACCTCCCCATCGGTGTCGCCGGTGGCGGCGCCGACGCGTGGACCTGGCAGGACGTGCTCGCCCAGGGCGTCAGCGTCGGCGCCCCGCCGGACGCCTTCAACTCCCAGGGGCAGGACTGGGGCTCCCCGCCG
Source organism: Trujillonella endophytica (assembly GCF_019799905.1). Lineage (GTDB taxonomy): Bacteria > Actinomycetota > Actinomycetes > Mycobacteriales > Geodermatophilaceae > Trujillonella > Trujillonella endophyticus_A. Next base: position 58,861 of record NZ_JABGCI010000004.1, read on the forward strand.
CTGGTGCCGTGGCGGCTGCGCGCGGCCGACTACGAGCCGTTCGTCCAGTCGATCCGCGCCACGATGGCCGGCGCCGGCGGGCTGCGCATCGACCACGTGATGGGGCTGTTCCGGCTGTGGTGGGTGCCCGCCGGTGGCAGCGCCGCCGAGGGCGCCTACGTGCGCTACCCCGCCGAGGACCTGCTCGGCATCGTCGCGCTGGAGAGCCACCGCGCGCAGGCGCTCGTGGTCGGCGAGGACCTCGGCACCGTCGAGGACGGCGTCCGTGAGGCGATGGCCGAGCACGGCGTGCTCAGCTACCGGCTCCTGTGGTTCGAGGACGACGAGCCGGCGCAGTGGCCCGCCGAGGCGATGGCCGCCATCACCACCCACGACCTGCCCACGGTGGCGGGCCTGTGGACCGGGGCCGACCTCGCCGAGCAGCGCCGGTACGGCACGGGAACCGACGAGGAGCTCGAGCGCGGCCGCAGCGAGCTGCTCGGCCGGATGCGCGGCGTGAAGAAGAAGGCGAAGCCGGAGACGGCGGTGCGCAAGGCGCACGAGGCGCTGGCGACCGCGCCGTCCCTGCTGCTGTCGGCGACGCTGGAGGACGCCGTCGCCGACGTGCGCCGGCCCAACATGCCCGGGGCGTCCGACCGGCCGAACTGGTCGCTGCCGCTGCCGGTGCTGGTGGACGACCTCCCGGAGCACGAGCTCCTGCAGACCGTGGCCCGCGCACTGGCCGACGGCGCCGCGGCGGGCACCGGGGACGCCGCGACCGGCTGACCCGACCTCCCGCTCCGGCGCGCTCCGTCAGTGCCCACTCCCACGGGCACCGACGGAGCGCGCCGGCCCCGGACACCGCCGCCCTCCGCGCGCTCGTGCTCCACCCACCACGGTGGGCAGAGCACGAGCGCGCCCGAGTCACCTCACGGCAGGCTCTCGCAGGCCAGTCCGTCGCGGTCGTTGCCGTCGAGGCCGGCGACGTCCCCGTAGAGGGGGAAGTAGGTGTCGTACCAAGCCTGCGCCTGAGCACGGCTGCTGAAGTCGCTGCAGTTCTTGGCGTCGCCGGGGTTCCCGACCGGAGCCGGTGCGGGCGCTGGGGCAGGGGCCGGCGCCGGGCGCGGAGCGGGTGCTGGTGCAGGCGCCGGTGCGGGACGCGGCGCGGGAGCCGGCGCGGGAGCCGGGCGCGGAGCAGGAGTCGGGGCGGGCGCGGGGGCCGCGGACGTCGCCGGGGCCGCCCGGACCACCGGCGCCACGACCCCGTCCGGCAGCGGCTCGCCGGGACAGGTGCTGAGCACGGTCGCGATGGCGTTGCGCTCCGCGGCGGTCATCCAGAGCCCGTGGCGCACCTTGACGGCCACCTGGCGGGCGACGTAGGCGCAGCGGTAGCCGCGGTCCGGCGGCAGCCAGGTCGCCGCGTCGCCGTCGCCCTTCTGCTGGTTCAGCGGGCCGTCCACGGCCAGCAGGTTGAGCGGGTCGTCGTAGAACGCCACGCGGGTCGCCTGGTCCCACCCCTGGGCGCCCTTCTGCCAGGCGTCGGAGACGGCGACGACGTGGTCGATCTGCACGTCGTCGCTGGTGCCCTGGCCGCGCACGAAGGCGATCGTCCGGCCGGAGTACGGGTCGGCGAGCGTGCCGGTCTGGACCACGCAGTCCCGGGTGCCGGGCTTGAAGGTCTCCCCGGTCAGGTCGCGCGCCAGCACGTCGTTGCGGGTGTCGCAGCCGTTGCGGTCGGGGTCGCCCCAGCCCGAGCCGAAGAGGTCGCGGTCGTAGCCGGTGCGCGGCGCGCGGCCACGCACCTCGACGGCGGCGAGCGCGGCGAGGGCGGTGGTCGGCTCCGCGCCGGCGACCGCACCGGTCGCCGCCTCGTCGGAGAGCAGCCCGGTGGCCGGGTCGATCGCGGTGCCGCCGGCCGTGCGCTCGGCGGTCTCGGCCTCGACGGCCGCGTCGTCGGCGGCCTCGGCGGCATCCTCCGCGGCCGCTGCCGGCGCCTCGGCGTCCTCCGTGGCCGTCGGGCTGGGCGACGCCGACGTCTCGTCGGCGGCCGCCTGCTCGTCGCCGGTCTCGGCCAGCGACGTCGGCGACGCGGTCTGCGACCCGACGACCGCCAGCACCAGGCCGATCCCGAGCAGGGCGACGCCCGCCCGGCGCGAGGCGACGAACGCCCAGCGCGCCCGCCCGGCCAGCACGGCGGCGAGACCGATGGCCAGCACGACGACGCCCAGCATCATCGCGCCGCCGCCGATCCCCTGGGAGGCGACGCCGCTGACGACGAAGAGCACCACCAGCGTGCCCACCACCGGCCGCAGCCACGGCCGTCCTCCCGGCGCCGTCCCACTCCCCCGCCACCCGCTCGACCCGACGCCCATGCCGTCCCCCGTCTCGATTTCCGGAACCCTGCGGTCCCCAGGCTGAGCGCTGGGGGCGGCCGGGTGTCGGAGGCGCCGCCTGGGGCACCGCGGGTCGCCACCCCGGACACTCCCGTCCCGACGACCACACGCGCGACAGCTCCCGTGTCGACCGAACACGTGTTCGATACCCGTGCCAGACTCTCCCCGTGGCTGGCGGCATGAACCCGGGGAGGGGCGCACGGTCGCTCGGCGAGCGGGCGGCCCGCTCGGGGGTGCCCCCGGCGGCCGGGGAGGACTGGGACGCCCCCTTCCCCCAGACGGCCGCGGCTCCGGCGGCCGCACCGCCCCCACCCCCCGACGTGCGGGACCTGCCCGCCCCACCGCCCGTGGTGCGCCGGGCCGACGGGCGCGGGCGGCACTGCTGGGTCCACGACCCGCCCGGCGCCCCCGGGGTGTGGCCGGGCCTGCTGGTCGAGTGGCGGCAGACCGACGAGGGGTGGCACGGCCGGGTGGCCTTCACCGTGGCCGGCCGCGCCGGGTCGGTGCTGATGGAGGCCTGGTTGCCGGCGGCGTCGCTCGAACAGCGCTGACCGGGCCGTGCACCTCCGGGGCGCGGTTACCGCGGGCGGCGCCGGGCTATCCCGGAGCGGACACATCCGAAGAGAGCGGAGGAACCGCGATGAGCACCCCGGACGAGCCGACGCTCGACGACGTCATGGAGCCCCACGAGTCGGCGCCGCGCGACCGCACGCAGCACGCGGGCGGCTACGACCGCCCCAACGACGAGGCACTGCAGCACCGCACCGAGCAGGAGCGGCAGGCGGTCCACTCCGACGACGCCGAGTGACCGTCCGGCGGCGCCCGCCCGCACCCCGGGCGGGCGCCGCCGTCACCGCGGGGTGAGCGCCCGGGTGCGGCCCAGGACGACGGTCAGCACCACCGCGGCGGCGCTCGTCCCACCGGCCAGCCACACGACCGCCGGCCAGCCGCCCGTGGCCCACGCCCGCCCCGCCACCGTGCCCCCCACGGACGAGCCGACGTAGTACCAGAACGAGTACAGCGAGGCGGCCTGGCCGACCGCCCGCCCGCCGTACGCCGCCCGCGTGGCCACCCACGAGCTGGCCACCCCGTGCGCGGCGAAGAACCCCGCCGTCAGCACGCACAGACCGACGACGAACAGCCCCAGCGGCGCCGCCAGCGTCAGCAGCACCCCGGCGAGCATCACGACCGCGGCCGGCGGCACGACCAGCCGCGGGCTCCACCGGCCGGCCAGCGCGCCCGCCGCCGGGGAGCTGATCGAGCCGAGCAGGTAGGCGAGGAACACCAGCCCGGCGATCGAGGGCGCGAGCGCGTACGGCGGGTCCTCCAGCCGGAACGTCGCCGCGTTGTAGACGGCCACGAAGCCGCCCATGAGCAGTGCCGCCACCGCGTACAGGCCCACCAGCACCGGGTCGGTGAACGCGGCCGCCAGCTGCCGGACCAGCCGCCCCGTGCGCGGGACCGGCCGGAACCGGCGCGACGGCGGGAGCAGCACCCACACCGCCACGGCGCAGACCGCCGAGAGGGCCGCGATCCCGGCCATCGTCGTCCGCCAGCCGCCGAGGTCCGCGAGGAACCCGCCCAGCACCCGCCCCGACAGCCCGCCGATCGCGGTGCCGCCGACGTACAGGCCGATGGCGCGCGAGGACACCGACGGGTGCAGCTCCTCCCGCAGGTAGGCCACGCCGACGGCGGGGAGCCCGGCCAGCGCGAACCCCTGCAGGGTCCGGACGACGAGCAGCAGCTCCCAGGTGGGGACGACGGCCAGGAGCGCCGCGAGCAGCACCGAGACGGCCAGGCTGGTGCGCAGGATGGCCGTGCGGCCCCGCCGGTCGGACACCGGCCCGAGCACGAGCAGGCCCAGGGCCAGCCCCGCCGTCGCCACCGAGACGGCCAGGGTGGCCGCGCCGGGCCCCACCCCGAACGACCGGGTCAGCTCGGGCAGCAGCACCTGAGGCTCGTAGAGCAGGGCGAAGACCGCCAGGCCGGCGAGGAAGACGGCGAGCGAGGCCCGGCGCAGGCCGGGCGACCCCGCCCGGTGGCCCTCCGGGAGCGCGTCGTCGGGGGGCCCGGCCAGCTCCGGCGCCGCCCCGGGGCGGGGTGCGGACGCGGCGGAGGGCACGCCGACCATCGTCCTCCCCCGGCTCCCCCGCCTGGTTGGCTGGACGGGTGAGCCGCCTCTCCCCGACGGACGTCGCCTGCTGGGTGGTCAAGAGCAGCCGGCTGCCCGAGGAGGTCGCGCCCGGCTGGGCGCCCGGCCAGGCGCGGCGCCTGACCCGCTGCCTGCGCCGGTCCTACCGGCTGGACCTCATGCGGCCGGGCCACCCCTGCCTGCTGTGGGTCAGCGGCCGGACGGCGCCGGGGGTCCACGCCGTCGGTGTGCTGGCCGGCGAGCCGGCCGAGGGCGGCGGCGGTCCCGAGGTCGTGCTCGACCTGGACCTGCTGGCCGACCCGGTCCCCCGGGCCGAGCTGCTGGCCGATCCGGTCGCGGCAGGCGCCGAGGTGCTGCGGATGCCGGCCGGCAGCAACCCGTCGTGGCTGTCGGCGGAGCAGTTCGCCGTCGTCCGGGCGCGGGTGGCGGCCCCGCCGGGCTCCCAGGACCGGCTGGGACCATGGCTGCCGTGACCCCCACCCGGCTATGCGTCGGCACCCTCCTCTGGCTGCTGACCCTCCAGTTCTTCGTGGTCGAGACCGTCGTCCAGGCGCAGTACGAGCTGGACTACTCCCGGGTGGACGACGTCATCAGCCTGCTCGGCGCCTCCGTCTCGCGCGGCCAGCTGCTGATGAACGCCTCGTTCGTCGTGCAGGGCCTGCTCATCCTCGGCGGCCTGGTGCTGCTGCGGCCGGCGCTGGTCGGACGCGGGGCGCAGGTGGCCACCGCCATGCTGGCGGCCGCCGCCCTGGGCGTGGTCCTCGTCGGGCTGTTCCCCCTCGGCGACCAGGACACCGGGCACCGGTTCGGCGCGTTCCTCTACTTCGTCGGCAGCGGCATCGGGCTGATCGGGCTGGCCTACTCCGTCCGCCCCCGGTCGGAGGCGCTGGGGACGGTCCTCGCCCTGCTCGGCCTGTTCACCACCGCGATGACCGTCTTCTCCCTCGCCGGCGTCACGAACATCCTGGGTGAGGGCGGCACGGAGCGGGCCGCGGCGTACCCGCTGCCGCTGGGGCTCGCCCTCACCGCCGTGAGCCTCGTCCGGCTGGTGAACCGCCCCCTCCCCTCGGTCGGTGACGGTGCGCGTCCCGACCGGCGCGCGCTCAGGGAGCAGGAGCGCGCCGAGCGCGCCCGCCGGGCCCGGGAGCGCGACGAGGCGCTGGAGGCCGCGGCCCGCCCGGCCGGCGAGCGCCGCACCGACGACGGTCCCGCCAGGGTGCGGACCGGTGCGGGGTCCGCCGACGTCCCCGAGGACGACGACGACTTCGATCCCGACGACCCGTGGGCGACGCCGAAGCGGCAGCGCGAGGCCTGATCCCCGGCGGGCCGGTCGCGCCCGGCCCCGCCCCGGCCCGAGGATGGGGCCATGAGCGCCGACGAGTCCGCCGCGACGATGCACGTCATCCCCGTCGACGAGTGCTACCGCCTGCTCGGCACGCACGAGATCGGGCGGCTGGGGGTCAACGCCGAGCACTTCCCGATGATCGTGCCGGTCAACTACGCGATGGACGGCACGACCGTCGTCATCCGCACCCAGCCCGGGAGCAAGCTCGTCGCCGCCCAGCACGCCAACGTCGCCTTCGAGGTCGACGAGGTCGACCGCCGGACCCGCAGCGGCTGGAGCGTCCTGGTCCGGGCGCTCGCCGAGGAGGTCGGCGAGGAGCACCGCGCCGAGCTGGTCGCCCGCACCCACGCGACCGGTGTGCAGCCCTGGGCGCCCGGGGAGCACGGGCACTGGCTGCGGCTGATCCCGCAGGAGGTCTCCGGACGGCGGATCGTGCCCGGCGAGCTGCCGCCCGCGGTGGACCCGCGCGCCTACCTCTGACGGGAGCCCGTGACGCTCGTGTCCCTGCGCCGGGGGCCCGTCAGGCCGTCGCGCCGGCCTCTTGCGGCACGTCCACGGGACGCCGGTCGCGGCGCCGGGAGACCGCCACCCCGGCCAGGCACACCACCCCGCCGACGACGGCGAGCACCGGCGGCACCTCGTCCAGCAGGAGCCAGGCGAACAGGATGACCAGCGGGGGCACGAGGTAGGTCGTCACGCCCAGCCGGCCGGCGTCGGTGCGGGCCAGCGCGTAGGCCCAGGTGCTGAACGCGATCGCCGTCGGCACCGCGCCCAGGTAGACCATGCCGAGCACCGACGACAGCGGCGCGTCGGCCACGTCACCGGCGAGCACCCCGGCCCACGGCAGGCAGCACACCGCCCCGACCGCGCAGGCGCTCAGCGTGACCTGCAGGGCCGGCAGCCGGCGCAGCACCACCTTCTGCGCCACCACACCGATCGCGTAGCCGACCGCGGCGACCAGGCAGAAGACGACGCCCACCACGTCGGCGTCCCCGCCGCTGGTGGACAGGCCGATGAGCAGCACCCCCGCGAAGGCGACCGCGATGCCGGCCACGAGCCAGCGCGGGAACCCCTCGCCGAGCCACAGCCCGGCGAAGACGGCGATGAGGATCGGCCCGACGTTGGCCAGCAGCGACGTCGTCCCGGCGTCCAGGTGCTGCTCGGCGGCGTTGAGCGCGACGTTGTAGGCGGCGAACCAGCCCACCCCGCAGACGGCGAGCAGCGCCCACTCCCGGCGGGTCGGCGCCACCCACCCGCGGCCGATGGCCAGCACGGCGAGGACGGCCGTGCCCACCAGGAGCCGGCCCAGCGCCAGCGCGCCCGGGGAGAGGTCCTCCCCCACCGCCCGGATGCCCACGAAGGCCGACGCCCAGGCGAACACGGTCACGACGACGGCGGCGGGCACCAGGAACGCGCGGGCGGACGGCGCCGCGGAGGTCTGCACGACCCCGGACACTAGAAGGACCGCGTCCTCCTCATCCCTCGCACGCTCGGGACGAGCCTCTGGCCGGGGGCGTCAGTCCCTGAGGTGGGCGGTGTACGTGCGCTGCCCGCGCTCGCCGGAGGCCGGGAGCGCCGCGCCGTCCCGGAAGGCGGAGCTGAGCCGCCCGGGGAACGGCGTGGAGACGACGTGCGTGCCGGACTCGCGGGCCGCCGCCCAGGCGCGCGCGATGTCGGCGACCGCCAGCTCCTCCGGCCCGCCGAACTCGAGCACCTCATCCCCGGCCGGCGCCTGCCGGGCGACCCGCGCGAGGTACGCCGCCGCGTCGCGGACGTCGACCGGCTGGGCGCGCCAGCCCATCGGCACCGGCAGCACCGGTCCCTTGCGCGCGGTCGCGAGCAGCTCGTCGACGAACCCGTGGAACTGGGTGACCCGCACGATCGTCACCGGCAGCCCGGAGGCCAGCAGCACCTGCTCGGCGGCGTACTTGGCCCGGTAGTAGGAGTACGGGATCCGGTCGACGCCCACGATCGACACGTACACCAGGTGCTGCAGCCGGCCGCGGTCGACGGCCTGCACCAGCCGGCGGGTCCCGGCGACGTCGACCTCCCACGCCCGCCGCGGATCGCTGGCCGCGTGCACCACCAGCTCGGCCCCGGCCACGGCCTGGGCGAGGTCGGAGCCGGTGGCGAGGTCGCCCCGGACGCCGCCGGGGCCCGTGCCGCGGCGGGACATCTGCCGCAGCCGATCGCCGTCGCGCTGCAGCGCCTGCACCAGGGAGGGGCCGAGCCGTCCGGAGGCCCCGGTCACGAGAAGGTCCACGCCGTCCAGTCTGGCGGGACCGGTCCGTCATCGGTACCGGCGCGGCGCCGCGACGCTATCTCACATGCGAGATAGCGTGACCCACCGTGACGGTCACCGAACTGCCCCTCGACACCGCGATGCAGAGGGTGGGCTCGCTCGTCCGCGATGCGCGCCAGCACCGCGGGCTCACCCAGGCCCAGCTCGCCGAGCGCCTCGGCACCAGCCAGAGCGCCATCGCCCGCATCGAGCAGGGCGGGCAGAACCTCACCCTCGAGCTGCTGGGCCGCCTCTCCGAGGCGCTCGACAGCGAGCTCATCACCCTCGGCCCCACCGGACCCACCCACCTGCGGGTCACCGGCGGGACGCCCCTGCAGGGCAGCGTCACCGTGAAGTCGTCGAAGAACGCCGCGGTCGCCCTGCTCTGCGCCGCGCTGCTCAACCGCGGCCGGACCACCCTGCGCAACGTCGCCCGCATCGTCGAGGTCGAGCGCATCCTCGACGTGCTGCGCTCCATCGGCGTCTCCGCCGTGTGGGACGCCGACGGCCACGACCTCACCCTCGTCGTCCCCGACGAGCTCGACCTCGCCGGCATCGACGCCGACGCCGCCCGCCGGACCCGCAGCATCATCATGTTCCTCGGCCCGCTGCTGCACCGCGCCGACAGCTTCCGCCTGCCCTACGCCGGGGGCTGCGACCTCGGCACCCGCACCGTGGAGCCGCACATGATCGCGCTGCGCCGCTTCGGCCTGCAGGTGGAGGCGCACGCCGGCGAGTACCAGGCGACCGTCGCGCCCCCGACCACCGCCGACCGCACCATCGTGCTGACCGAGCGCGGCGACACCGTCACCGAGAACGCGCTGCTGGCCGCCGCCCGCACCGACGGCACGACGACCATCCGCAACGCCAGCTCCAACTACATGGTCCAGGACCTGGTCCTGTACCTGCAGCTGCTCGGTGTCCACATCGAGGGCCTGGGGACGACGACGCTGGTCGTCCACGGCCGGCCGGTGCTCGACACCGACGTCGACTACACGATCAGCGAGGACCCGGTGGAGGCGATGAGCCTGCTCACCGCCGGCATCGTCACCCGCTCGGAGCTGACCGTGTGCCGCGCGCCGGTCGAGTTCCTCGAGATCGAGCTCGCCGTCCTCTCCGAGATGGGGCTGCGCTACTCGCTCTCGCCGGAGTACCGGGCGGCCAACGGCCACACCCGGCTGGCCGACATCACCCTCGAGCCCTCGGACCTGCAGGCGCCGATCGACAAGATCCACCCGATGCCGTTCCCCGGCCTCAACATCGACCACCTGCCGTTCTTCGCGGTGATCGCCGCGGCCGCCACCGGCTCGACGCTCATCCACGACTGGGTCTACGACAACCGCGCCATCCACCTGTCGGACCTCACCCGCCTGGGCGCCGACGTCCGGCTGCTCGACCCGCACCGGGTGCTCGTCACCGGCCCGACCCGCTGGCGCGCCGCGGAGGTCGTGTGCCCGCCGGCGCTGCGGCCGGCGGTCTGCCTCCTGCTCGGCATGCTCGCGTCGAAGGGGACGTCGGTGCTGCGCAACGTCGACATCATCGCCCGGGGCTACGAGCACCTCTACGAGCGGCTGGTCGAGATGGGCGCCTCGATCGAGGTCTTCCACGACTAGTCGTACCCGACGAGATCTGCACAGTGGTCGCCATCAGAGCCTGATGGTGACCACTGTGCAGATCTCGTCGCGCCCGGCCCTACGGTCGGGACCGTGCGGGACCTGGCGGGGCTGCCGACGGCGCACCTGCACGTGCACCTGGAGAGCACCGTCCGGCCCGGGACGCTGACCGAGCTCGCCGACGCGGCGGGGTCGAGCTGCCCCCACCACCCCGGAGCTACGACGGGTTCGCCGCCGTCGACGGCGCCGTCCGCGACTGCCTGCGCCGGCCGGAGGACTTCGCCCGGATCGCGCGCGAGTTCTGCGCCGACCAGGCGGCGCAGGGCGTCCGCTGGGCAGAGGTGACGTTCACGGCGGCGGCGCACGGCGAGCGGCTCGGGGACCCCGAGACGCCGCTCGCCGCGGTCCTCGACGGCCTGGCGCAGGGGCAGGCCGACTCCGGGGTCGAGGTCCGGCTGGTCCTGGACCACCCGCGGCGCCGCTCCGTGGCGCGCTTCCGCACCACGCTCGACCTCGCGCGGCGGTACGCCGGTCAGGGCGTGGTCGCGATCGGCTTCGCCGGCGCGGAGGAGCACCCGCTGGCGCCCTTCCCGGAGGTCGTCGCGGCCGCGGCGGACGCCGGCGTCCACCTGGTGCACCACGCCGGGGAGACGGCCGGCCCGGACAGCGTCCGGGAGGCGCTCGGCATCGGGCGGGCCGAGCGGATCGGGCACGGCATCCGCGCGCTGGAGGACCCGGCGCTCGTCGCCGAGCTGCGCCACCGGCACGTGCCGCTGGCGGTGTGCCCGTCGTCCAACGTGGCCCTCGGCCTGGTCCCCTCGCTCGCCGCGCACCCGCTGCCGGCCCTGCTCGCCGCCGGCCTGGTGGTCACGCTGAACACCGACGTCCCCTCGGCCACCGGCGCCACCCTCCCCGGCGAGTACGCCGCGGTGCGCGACGCGTTCGGGTGGGACGACGACGTGCTGGCCGGGCTCGCCCGCGCCGCCGTGGACGCCTCCTTCGCCCCGGCCGACACCCGCCGGCGGCTGCACGCCGGCATCGACGCGTGGCTGGCCGCGCCGCCGGGGGTCAGCCCGCCGGCAGGGTGACGCCGAAGCCGGTGACGGCCAGACGCAGCAGGACCGGCCCGGGACGCCGGAGATCGGCGACCCGTGCCGCGCTGAGCGCCTCGAGCTCGGCCACGCGGGCGGCCAGCGCCCGGGCCCCCCGCAGGCGGGCGGCGTGCAGCGCGGTCACGTTGACCCACACCTTGCGCCGCGACTCGCGCAGCAGCACCCGCGCCGCCCGGCGGTTGACGCCGACGGCCAGCCGGTCGAGCACGGTGCGGGGGCTGCCCGCGGCCTGCAGCGCGGCGTCCTCGGCGGCCACCCGCCCGGCCAGCACCTCGTCGATGCGCTCGTGGTCGCGCTCCCGGCGGGCGAGCACATCGGGGTCGGCGAACGCGGCCACGGGGATCACGCGGATCAGCGACTGCGGCAGGTCGAAGTTGATGTGCGCGTTCATCCCGAGCAGCACGTGCGCCTCGGGCCGGGTGCCGGCGCGGGTGCCGAACGCCTGCCGCCACGGCTCGGGCGCGGTGGCCGGGTCGCGGCGGTACGCGTCGAGCGCGTCGAGGTAGAGCTCGGCGAAGTCGACGTCCCAGGCGCCGACCCACTCCGGGTCCTCGAACAGCCCGCCGTCGATCGCCGCGCCGATCGCCCGCGTGGTGCGCAGGTAGGTGCCGAGGAAGAAGCGGGCCGGGTCGCCGGCCCCCTCCATGGGCGCGAGGAGCTCCTCCATCCGCGCCACGAGCGCGTCGACGGGCGCGCTCAGATCAGCGGGTCCAGACCGTCGTCGGGCGGCAGCAGCCCGGCGTCCACCGGCGGGCGGTGCGGCTGGTCCAGCCCCCGCATGCGCGCGGCATGCAGGGCGAGGAGCAGGTTCAGCCGCAGCGTCGGGTCGGTGGTGAAGGGCCCGAGCAGCCGCTCGAGCTTGCCGATCCGGTAGCGCATCGTGTTGTAGTGGAAGTGCAGCCGGCGGGCGGACTCGGCCACGTTGAGGTTCGTCTCCAGCAGCACCCGCAGCGTCTCGCGCAGGTCGGCCGAGTCGGGGTCGGTCGCGTCGGCCAGCGCGCCGAGCACCTCGTCGACGTAGGTCCGCAGCTCGGTGCTGTCGGGGATCAGCGAGAGCAGCCGGAAGACGCCCAGCTGGTCGAAGTGCGTCACCGTCGCGGGGCCGTGGATCTCCTGGCCGACGCTCAGTGCCCGCTGCGCCTGCTGGTAGGCCTCGCCGAGGGCCGAGAGCGACCCGGCGGGGCGCCCGATGCCGGTGGCCAGCACCCGGCCCACGCGGCGCACGCGGGCGTTCACCCGGGAGGTGACCGCGGCGACCAGCGAGCTGATCTCCTCGGGGCTGCGCCCGTCCAGCGGCAGCACGGTGACGATCTCCGTGGACAGCCCGGCGACGGCCGCGCCGGCCACCTCCCCCTCGAGGGCGGAGCGCCAGCCGTCGGCCAGCCGGTCGAGGACGTCGAGCGCGCGGGTGGGGTCGGCCGTGGGGTCCGCGGCGGTCTCGGTCGCGGTCACGAGGACGACGACGGGGCCGTCCAGCCGCCAGCCGAAGGAGCGCGTCTGGGCCAGCACCCGCTCGGTGTGCCGCAGCGACCCGGCGACCAGCCGCCGGACGAGGTCGCCCTGGAAGCGCAGTTCGACCGAGTGCACGGCCTGCTGGCGGATCACCGACAGCGCGGCGACCACGGCGGCCCGCTCCAGGACGCCGCCGGCGCCCCACAGCAGCGGGCCGGTGCGGTGCACGGCGACCAGCCAGCCCTGCCGCTGGTCGCCGGCGACGATGGGCGCCACCGAGTACTCGCCGATCCCGCCGGGCAGCTGGTGGTGGCCGGGGACGAGGAGGATGCCGTCGGCCGGCGACAGGTCGGCGTCGGCGAGCACCTCGGCCGGGGTGACCACCGACTGCACGGCACGCTGGCCGGAGATCCGCCGGGCCGGGGCCATCTCGGCCATCAGGTCGTCGGCGGCGGCGTCGAGCAGCCACAACCAGTCGCTGATCTCCTCGACGTCCTCCGGAGGCCCGGCGCTGGTGACGATCTCGCGGTCCGGCCCGAGGCCGAGGACGGCGGCGCCCTCGAGGTAGGTGGCCAGCTGGTCGGTGACCTCGGCCAGGCCGCCGCCGCTGAGGGCGACGTCGATGAACTGGTCGTGCATCCGCAGGGAGAGCGCCAGGGCCTCGCCCTGCTTGGCCACGACGGCGCCCAGGACCTCGGACACGACCTCGTCCATGCGAGAGGTGGCCGGCACCGCGAGCACGGGGAAGCCCCGCCGGTCGGCCTCGGCCAGCACCTCGGGGGGCACGGGCGCGGGCCCCTCGGTCCGGCGGTAGGCCAGCCCCGCGGTGCCCATGGAGACCAGCCGCTCCACCAGGGCGCGGCAGTTGACGACGTCCGCCGGCGGGAGGCGGGCGCCGAGGACGACGAGCACGTCCGGCCCGGCGACCGACAACGGGTCGGCGGGGTCGTCGACCACCATGTGCCGGACGAGCCGCTGCCGGCCACCGTCGCCGGCGACGACCTCGGTGCCGGTCAACCCGGGCAGCCCCAGCGCCTCGTCCAGGGTGAGCCCGGAGCGCTCCTGCCAGCTCGCGTGCTGGGGACGGACCTCGGTCACCGGGTCGGCCCGAGGAAGTTCCGGGAGAGGACGTTTGGCCCACGACGGAGCCGGGTAGCTCCCTCGGCTGCGCTGACGGTACGGAGTCCTGCCGTCACCTGGCGTACCCCTCCCCTGCGATTCGTGACAGTGCGTGAGTGGTCGACCCGGCAATGTTGCTGTGGTCGCTCCACGGTTGGCGCCATTCTGTCAGGAGTCCCCGTTCGGCCTCGCCCATTCTTGGCGACATCCGCCATATTTCGGCCCGCGACGCGCCGAATACGGTCGTGCTCCGGATCCACTTCGCCCGCTGGATGGTAAGCGGCCACCGCTCCCCCGGTGCCCCACCCCCCGACGGGCGGACGGCGCCGGGCGAGAGCACCGGTCAGGGGGAGCTCTCGACGCTCCCACGGAGAAGGGCCTCCGATGCGCACCATCGACGACATCACGCCGGCTCCCGCCGGCACGACGACCACCCGGGGCCGGGCCGCACGCGCCGGCGTGCCGACCATCCCGCTCCCCCGCGAGTCCGCGCAGGCCACGGCGCGCACGGCTCCCGTCTCCCGCGCCGCCACCGCGGTGCCGGCCTCGGCCAGCACCGGCGTGGCAGAACTGCTGCGCGGCCCCGTCCGGCCGGCGCGCGTGCTCATGAGCGTGCCCGCCGCCGTCTACCTGCAGGTCGCCACGGACCGCGGCCCCGACGTCGTCGGCGTCCTCACCAGCGACGCCGCCCGCCTCCCGCTGGGCTGCATCCTCTTCCGGCCCAGCAACGGGCGCCCGCTGGTCGCGCTGCCCGCCGGCGCTGCAGCCGAGGTCGGCGGCGGCCGCATCGTCGTCGGCGACCTCGCGGTCAGTGCCGCGGCGTGGTGGGACCCGCGGCCGAAGCTGCCCAGCCCCCGGCCGGCCCTGCTGCCCGAGGGCGTCCGCCAGCTGCGCAGCGCCCTCTACGGCGAGGGCCCGCACAGCGCCTTCAACCTGCCGGGCCTGCCCGGTGGCCCCGGGGGTCCGCTGGCGGCGCTGCGGGGTGCGGTCCGCCGCGCCGACCTCGACGCCGCCCTGCGCACCGCCACGCGGCTCATCGGTCTCGGCCCGGGGCTGACCCCGGCCGGGGACGACGTCATGGCGGGCACGATGGCCGGCCTGGTGCTCCTCGGGCACCCGGCCGCCGAGCGGTTCGCCGCCGGCGTCTACGGCCTGGCCGTGGGCCGGACCACCGAGCTGTCCCGCGCCCTGCTGCGGCACGCCGCCGCCGGGCGGGTCAGCGGCGAGTACGCCGCCGTCCTGCACGGGCTGGTCGGCGAGCGCCCGCTCGGCCCGGCCATCGCCGGGCTCATGGCCACCGGCTCCACCAGCGGCCGCGCGCTCGCCCTGGGCCTGTCCACCGCGATCGACCTGGTCGAGCGCACCACCCGCCCGCGCTGACCCACCTCGCCGCGAGCCCCCACCCCTCCCGGGGCGGGGGCTCGCCTGCGTCCCGGGCCATCGACGAGGCCGGACCCGCGCGGACGTCGCCCCTCCGACCCACCCGCGCCCCAGGAGCTGACACGTCCTCCCAGGCGTACCTCGACGCCATCGAGGAGAAGACCGGCCTGACGCCCCGCCAGCTGGTCGACCAGGCCCGGGACCGGGGTCTCGCGGGCCCCGCTACCGAGGCCGGACCGGTGCTGACCTGGCTCGCGGAGGAGCACGGGCTCGGCTGAGCGCCGCCGGGAGGCCGACGGCAGGCTCAGCGCGCGGGCAGGAGCGGCCCGAGGGAGTCCCACTGGGAGATGCGGCAGCCGTCGGTGCGCGACAGCGCGAGGTCGACCGGCTCGCCGGCCCAGGTGCCCACGACGCGGGCGGTCTGCGGGCCGCCGTACTGCTCGGTGCAGACGGCGTCGGCGGGGAGCGGGGCGAACGGCTCGTCCAGCGTCGCCAGGTGGTCGCACGCGGCCCGCGGGTCGGGCAGGGTCCCCTGCGGGCCGCCGGTGCAGGCCAGCGTGTACTCCTGCACCGCCCTGCCGTCTCCGGGGTCGACGGTGATCGTCAGCTCGGCGGCCGCCGGGGACCCCGAGGCGCCGGCGTCGTCCCCCGGCTCGTCGGTGCCCGGTTCGTCGGCGCAGGCGGTGAGCACGGCGGCGAGGGCGAGCACGGGCAGGACCCGTCGAGTGGGGACCCTCAGATGCGGCACGCGTGGATGCTGGTCACGAGGATCGCGCGGGCGCCGAGCTCCCAGAGCTCGTCCATCAGCCGGTTGGTGTCGGACTGGAGCACCATCGCCCGGACCGCCGACCAGCCCTCGGTCTGCAGGGGGCTCACGGTCGGCCCCTCCAGCCCGGGGGTGATCGCCGTCGCCCGGTCCAGCAGGGAGTTCGGGCAGTCGTAGTCCAGAAGCACGTACTGCCGGGCGACCAGCACGCCCTTCAGCCGGCGGCGCAGCTGGGCGACGGCGGGGCTCTCCTCGCCGCCGCCGCGGCGGACGAGCACGGCCTCGCTGGTCAGCACCGGCTCGCCGATGATGTGCAGCCCGGCCGCCCGCAGCGTCGTCCCGGTCTCCACCACGTCGCAGACGGCGTCGGCCACGCCCAGCCGGCAGGCGGTCTCCACCGCGCCGTCGAGCTTGACCACGCCGGCGTCGATCCCGTTCTCGTCCAGGTAGCGCTGCAGCAGCACCGGGTAGGCGGTCGCGATCCGCCTGCCGGCGAGCTGCTCGAGCTTCTCGATGCCCGACTCCAGCGGGCTGGCGAAGCGGAACGACGAGCGGCCGAAGCCCAGCGGCATGACCTCGACCGTCGAGGAGCCCGCGCCCTCGGCCGGCGCGGTCTCCAGCAGCATGTCGCGGCCGGTGATGCCGACGTCGAGCGTGCCGGAGGCGACGTAGACGGCGATGTCGCGCGGGCGCAGGTAGAAGAACTCGGTGTCGCTGTCGGGGTCGTAGACGGCGAGGTCCTTGGTGCTGCGCCGCTGCCGGTAGCCGCTCTCGGCGAGCATCTCGGCGGCCGGTTCGCTCAGGGCTCCCTTGTTGGGGACGGCGACGCGCAGCACGGACTCGCTCCTATTCGGAAGTGATGGTCGGCCCTCCTGCAGGGGCCCGCCGCGAGCTTGCGAGCGGTGGGGGGCAGGAGGGTCCTTCGAGGGGTCCTGTTTCAGAGGTGAGCGTAGACGTCGGCGAGGGTCAGCCCCCGCGCCAGCATGAGCACCTGCACCCGATAGAGGAGCTGGCTGATCTCCTCCGCCGTCCGCTCCTCGCCCTCGTGCTCGGCCGCCATCCAGGACTCGGCGGCCTCCTCCACCACCTTCTTGCCGGCGGCGTGCACGCCGTCGCGCACCGCCGTCACGGTGCCGGAGGTCGGGTCGCCGGCGGCCACCTTGTCCGACAGCTCGGCGAACAGGTCGTCGAAGGTCTTCACGCTCGTCCTCCCGGGGCCGGGGTCGCGGAGAACCCGGTGGTCCGCTGTGGTGCGCGCAGGGCGCGCAGGGTCAGTGCCGTGGCCAGGGCCGCGACCGCGGCCTCCCAGCCCTTGTCCTCGCCCGAGCCGGGGAGCCCGGCGCGGTCGAGGGCCTGCTGCTCGGTGTCGCAGGTGAGGACGCCGTTGCCGACCGGCCGGCCGGCGTCCAGCGCCACCCGGGTGAGCCCCGCGGTGACGGCGTCGCAGACGTACTCGAAGTGCGGCGTGCCGCCGCGGACGACGACGCCCAGCGCGACCACGGCATCGTGCCGCTCCGCCAGCGCCTGGGCCACCACCGGCAGCTCCACCGCGCCGGGCACCCGGACGACGGTCGGCTCGGGCACCCCGCAGGCGACGGCGGCGGCGACCGCGCGCTCGAGCAGGGCGCCGGTGATCTCCGCGTGCCACGTCGTCGCGACGATGCCCAGCGACAACCCGGCGGCGTCCACCGGCTCGGCGACCGGTGCTCCGGACCCGCTCACAGGACCTGCTCGCGCTGGCCCAGGGGCACGTCGGTGCCGGGGACCATCGGCACCTGGTCCGGGGCCGACGGCTCCAGGATGTCGAGCAGGTGGCCCATCCGGTCCCGCTTGGTGCGCAGGTACGCCAGGTTCTCCGCGGTCACGTGGCTGGGCAGGGACACGCGGCCGAGGACCTCGAGCCCGTAGCCCTCCAGGCCGGCGCGCTTGGCGGGGTTGTTGGTGAGCAGCCGCATGGTGCGGACGCCGAGGTCGACGAGGATCTGCGCGCCGGTGCCGTAGTCGCGGGCGTCGGCGGGCAGGCCCAGGTCGAGGTTGGCGTCGACGGTGTCGGCGCCGCGGTCCTGCAGCTGGTAGGCCTGCAGCTTGTGCAGCAGGCCGATCCCCCGGCCCTCGTGCCCGCGGACGTAGAGGACGACGCCGCGCCCCTCCTCGGCCACCGCCGCCAGCGCGGCCTGCAGCTGCGGGCCGCAGTCGCAGCGCAGCGAGCCGAAGACGTCGCCGGTGAGGCACTCCGAGTGGACGCGGACCAGCACGTCCTCACCGTCGCCGATGTCGCCGGTGACGAAGGCGACGTGCTCCCGCTCGTCGTAGGAGCTGCGATAGCCCACCGCGGTGAACGTGCCCGCCGGCAGCGGCACGACCGCTTCGGCGACCCGCTCGACCAGCTTGTCGAAGCGCTTGCGGTACGCGATCAGGTCGGCGATCGAGACCATGACCAGCTCGTGCTCGTCGGCGAAGGCGCGCAGCTCGCCGGCGCGCGCCATGCGGGTCGGCTCCTGCTCGCTGACCAGCTCGCACAGCACCCCGGCGGGCCGCAACCCGGCCAGCAGGGCGAGGTCGATGGCGGCCTCGGTGTGCCCCGGCCGGCGCAGCACCCCGCCGTCCTTGGCGCGCAGCGGGACGACGTGGCCCGGGCGGGAGAGCTGGGTGGGCGCGGTGGCCGGGTCGCCGAGCAGCTGGATGGTGCGCGCGCGGTCGGCCGCGGAGATGCCGGTGCCCACGCCCTCGCGGGCGTCGACGGTGACCGCGTACGCGGTGCCGTGGCGGTCCTGGTTGACCCGGAACATCGGGGGCAGGTCGAGCCGGTCGGCGTCGGCCTCGGTGACGGCGACGCACACGTAGCCCGACGTGTAGCGGACCATGAACGCCACCAGCTCCGGCGTCGCCAGCTCGGCGGCGAAGATCAGGTCGCCCTCGTTCTCGCGGTCCTCGTCGTCCACGACGACGACGGCGCGGCCGGCCTTGATCGCGGCGATGGCGTCCTCGATGCCGTCCAGACGCACCCGCTCCAAGCCGCTCACCGCCGGGCTCCCAGCAGCCGCTCCACGTACTTGGCGACCACGTCGACCTCCAGGTTGACCGGGCTGCCCACGGCGCGGGTGCCCAGCGTCGTCTCGCGCAGCGTCGTCGGGATCAGGCTGACCTCGAACCACGGGTCGGCGTCGTCGACGGCGCTGACCGCGCTCACCGTCAGCGACACGCCGTCGACGGCGATCGAGCCCTTCTCGACAACGTAGGGGGCCAGCGCCGGGGGCAGGGCGATCCGCACGACCTCCCAGTGCTCCCCCGGCGTGCGGGCCCGCACCGTGCCGACGCCGTCGACGTGGCCCTGCACCAGGTGCCCGCCGAGGCGGGTCTGCATGGTGACCGCGCGCTCCAGGTTCACCGGGTCGCCGCCGGCCAGGCCGCCGAGGCTGCTGCGGCGCAGCGTCTCGGCCATGACGTCGGTGGTCCAGACGCCCGTGCCGTCGGCGTGCGGCTCGACGCCGGTGACGGTCAGGCAGACGCCGTTGACCGAGATCGAGTCGCCGAGCGCGACGCCGCCGAGCACCGTGCGGGCGCGGATGGCCAGCTGCGCGGCGTCGCTGTGCTCCGTGCGGGTGGCCAGCGTGCCGATCTCCTCGACGATGCCGGTGAACACGGTCAGCTCCTCCCGTCCGGGCGCAGCCGGATCTCGACGTCCTGGCCCCGTCGCGTGACGTCCGTGACCGTCAGGGACAAGGCCCCGGTGATCGAGCTGATTCCCAGGTCGCCCACGAGCGGCGCGCCGGCGCCGAGCAGCTTGGGAGCCAGGTGCAGCACCACCTCGTCGACGAGGCCCTCACGGAGGAAGGCGGCGGCCAGGGTCGGGCCGCCCTCGAGCAGCAGCCGGCGGACGTCGCGGTCGTAGAGCGCGGCGAGCAGGTCGCCGGCGGTGGCCGCGTCACTGAGCAGGGTGGACGCGGCGCCGTCGCGCAGCCTCGCCGTGGCGGGCAGCCGGCCGCGCCGGTCGACGACCACCCGCAGGGGCTGGCGGGGCGCGGTGCTCCCGTCGGGACGGCGGACGGTGAGCTGGGGGTCGTCGGCCAGCGCCGTCCCGGAGCCGATGACGACCGCGTCACACGTGGCGCGCAGCCGGTGCACCGCCTCGCGCGCGGCGTCGCCGGTGATCCATCGGCTGGTCCCGTCGGCGGCGGCGACCCGGCCGTCGAGGGTGGCCGCCGCCTTCCACACCACGAAGGGCCGGTGCTGCCGGACCGCGGTCAGCCAGGAGGCCAGCGCCCCGGCCTCGGCGGCGGGGCCCTCCATGCCGATCTCGACCTCGACACCGGCGTCGCGCAGCCGCTGCGCACCCCCGCCGGCCAGCGAGGTCGGTTCGGGGACGGCGACGACGACGCGGGTGACGCCGGCCGCCAGGAGCGCGTCGGCGCACGGACCGGTGCGGCCGGTGTGCGCGCACGGCTCGAGCGTGACGACGACGGTGCCGCCACGGGCCCGCTCCCCGGCCTCGGCCAGGGCGGCGACCTCCGCGTGGGGGCCGCCAGGCGGTGCGGTGGCGCCCTCCCCCACGGGCGTGCCGTCGGCGGCCAGGACGACCGCCCCGACCGGCGGGTTGGGGCTGGTCGTGCCCAGCACCGACTCGCCGAGCGCGAGCGCACGCGCCATCGCCATGCGCTCGGCCCAGGGAGCGGTCACCCGGACAGCGCCGCGGCGGCCTGGGCGCGCAGGGCCGCGATGGCGCGGGCCGGGTCCTCGGCGCCGTAGACGGCCGAACCCGCGACGAAGACGTCGGCGCCGGCCTCGGCCGCCTGCTCGATGGTGTCGGCGTTGATGCCGCCGTCCACCTCGACGAAGAGCTCGAGGTGGCCGGTGTCGACCAGCTCGCGGGCGCGGCGCACCTTGGGCAGCACGTCGGCGATGAAGGACTGGCCGCCGAAGCCGGGCTCCACGGTCATCACGAGCAGGGTGTCGAAGTCGCGGAGGATCTCCTCGTAGTCCTCCAGCGGCGTCGCCGGCTTGAGCGCCAGCCCGGCCAGGGCGCCGGCGGCGCGCAGGTCGCGGGCGACGCCACGGGGGTCGCCGGTGCAGGCCTCCGCGTGCACCGTGACGTTGCGCGCGCCGAGCTCGGCGTAACCGGGCGCCCAGCGCTCCGGCGCCTCGATCATGAGGTGGCAGTCGAGCGGGATCGGGCTGACCGCCTGGATCGCCTCGACGACCGGCCGGCCCAGCGTCAGGTTGGGCACGAAGTGGGCGTCCATCACGTCGACGTGCAGCCAGTCCGCGTCGGCGACCCGCTGCGTCTCCTCCGCCAGCCGTGCGAAGTCGGCCGAGAGCAGGCTGGGGGCGATCAGCGGGGTCCGGGGCACGGGAGACGAGTGTAGGCAGCGGGCGCCGTCCCCTTCCGGGCGATGCGCGCGTCCCCTGGGCGGACCCACTCGCGTGCGGCCCGGCGCCGGCCGGCGCGCCCGCTCGTGCCGGACGACGAGCCGCCGGCCGGCGGATCGGCCCGGCCGGACGTCAGTCGCGGTCGGGCAGGGCGATCCACTCGGCCCAGGTGAGGTCGCGGCCCACGAACCGGGGACGGCGCAGCGGCCAGTGCTCCTCGAGCCAGCGGGGGACGAACGCGTCGAGGGCGGCCTCGACCTCGGTGCCGGCGAGCCGCTCGACGACCCACCAGGAGACCTCGGCGTCGGCGTCCCCGGCCTTCTCCGGCGGGTCGACGTAGACGCACCCCAGCATCTCGGTCTCCCCGGCGTCGAACAGCGCGTAGTTGAAGCTCTCGTGCGCCTCGATCTCCCGCTCGTGCCGGGCCAGGTCCGCCCGGTCCTCCTCCTCGGTCATCGTCGCGGGCGGCCAACCCCAGGCCTCGCCGTAGACGGCCCAGAGCCGCTCCCGGTTCGCCATCACCACCGGGAAGTCGATCGCGGTGTCGGATGCGCGGATCGGGCGCAGGTGCTGGCCGGTGGGCAGGTCGGCGCGGAGGGGGTGGACGAAGTCGCCGGGGAGCCAAGCCACGGCGGGCACGCTAGCCGCCGGCCCGCCCGGGTCCGGTGCGGCGGGCGGTGCACCCTGCCCGCGGGTTCGGGACGTTGCCCGCAGGATCGCGCCGGCAACGCCCTCACGGAGCCGGCAGAGTCGCGCCGCGGAGTCAGCGGGTGCGGCGGAGCAGGGCCAGGAACATGGCGTCGGTGCCGTGCCGGTGCGGCCAGAGCTGGCCGTGGTCGCCGCGCGCCATCCCGGGGACCTCGGGGAACAGCGGCGCGACCGGCAGCACCTCGACGTCGTCCCGCCCGGCGGCGGCCTCGACCACCGCCACCGTCTCCGCCGTGTGCGGGGAACAGGTCACGTAGGCGACCACCCCGCCGGGGCGCACCGACGCCAGTGCCCCGGCGAGCAGCTCGGTCTGCAGCTCGGCCAGGGGGGCGACGTCCTCGGCCGTCCGCCGCCAGCGGACCTCCGGCCGCCGGCGCAGCGCCCCGAGGCCGGTGCAGGGCGCGTCGAGAAGCACCCGGTCGAAGGACCCGGCCGCCCAGGGGGGCTCGCGCCCGTCGGCCACCAGCACCTCGACGTCGTCCTCGTCGCCCAGCGCCTGCCGCACCAGCTCGGCCCGGTGCGGCGCCCGGTCGGCGGCCGTCAGCCGCACCCCGGCCGGCCGCACCGCGGCGAGCAGACCCGACTTCCCGCCGGGCCCTGCGCACATGTCCAGCCAGGCGGCGTCGGGCCCCTCCAGCGGCGCGCGCGCCAGCAGCAGCGCGGCGAGCTGACTGCCCTCGTCCTGCACCGCCGCGGCCCCGGACCGCACCGACGCCAGCCGGCCGGGGTCTCCCCCGCCGAGCCGCACCGCGTACGGCGACCACGGTCCCGGTTCGCCGCCGGACTCCTCCAGCAGCTGCTCGCGCGGCACCCGCCGGGCGACCAGGTGCACCTCGGGCGCGGCGTCGTCGGCCAGGAGCGCGGTCTCCAGCTCGTCCCCGGTGCCCAGCGCGTCCCGCCAGGCCTCGACCACCCAGCGCGGGTGGTCGGTGGCCAGCGCGAGGCGCTGGTCCCCTCCGGCATCCAGCCGCTCCAGCCAGGCGGCCCGGTCCCCGCCCGCCGCGACCTTGCGCAGCACGGCGTTGACCAGCCCCGCGGGCCCGGCGCCGACGATCGCGCGGGTCAGCGCCACGGTCGTGTCGACCGCCGCGTGGGCCGGTACCCGCAGGTCGATCACCTGGTACGCGCCCAGGCGGAGCAGGTCGAGCACCCGTGGGTCCAGCTCCGCCAGCGGCCGGTCGACGAGCGTCGCCAGGACGGCGTCGAGCGTGCCCTGCGCGCGCAGGGCACCGTAGGCCAGCTGGGTGGTGAAGGCCGCGTCGCGGGTGTCCAGCTGCCGCTCGCGCAGCAGCTGGGGCAGCAGCAGGTTGGCGTAGGCCTCCCGCGCGGTGACGGCGTCCAGCACGTCGTAGGCGGTCAGCCGGGCGCCGTCGAGCTGCGCGCGGGGACGCCGTCCCTGGTGTCCCCCCGACCGGCCGCCGGACGGACCCCGGCCGCCCGACGGACCCCGGCCACCGCGCCGCGGCGGACCGCTCACGAGCCCACCCGCTCGCCCGCGGTGGGACGGGCGCCGCGCGCCCAGTCCGCCGCCGGCAGCATCCGCTTGCCGGCGGGCTGCACCTCACCGAGGCGGACCGCGCCGCGGCCGGTGCCCACCAGCACCCCGGTCGGGCCCACGGACAGCTCGCCCGCCGCCAGCCCGAGCGACGTCGGCAGCGGCTCGACCGGCCCGAGGCGCAGCCGGTCGCCGCGCCACGTCGTCCACGCGCCGGGAGCCGGGGTCACGCCGCGGACCCGCCGGTCGACGACGTGCGCGGGCAGCGTC
Organism: Trujillonella endophytica; assembly: GCF_019799905.1. Classification (GTDB taxonomy): domain Bacteria; phylum Actinomycetota; class Actinomycetes; order Mycobacteriales; family Geodermatophilaceae; genus Trujillonella; species Trujillonella endophyticus_A. The sequence goes on from NZ_JABGCI010000004.1 coordinate 82,293, forward strand.
CAGTCCACCTCCGCGTCGGCAACCTCGATCCGGGGCGCCAGGCTGATCCCGTCGGCCGGCTGCGGCTGGGGCTCCAGCTCCCCGGCGGCTATCCCGTCGAGGGTGGCCAGCAGCAGCCGGGCACCGCTGACCGCGAGCCGCCCGAGCAGGTCGCCGGCGGTGTCGCGGGCGCCGATCGGCTCGGTGACGGTGCCGAACACCGGCCCGGTGTCCAGCCCCGCCTCCAGCCGGAAGGTGGAGGCGCCGGTGATCTCGTCGCCGGCCATCACCGCGTGCTGCACGGGCGCGGCACCGCGCCACGCGGGCAGCAGCGAGAAGTGCAGGTTGACCCAGCCGTGCACCGGCAGGTCGAGGGCGGCCTGCGGCACGAGCGCGCCGTAGGCGACCACCGGGGCACAGTCGACCGCGATCCCGGCCAGCTGCTCGAGGAACTCCGGCTCGCGGGGCGACCGCGGCTGCAGCACCGGGATGCCGGCGGCGTCGGCCCGCTCGGCGACGGGCGAGCGGCTCAGGGTGCGGCCGCGGCCCCTGCGCGCGTCGGGCCGGGTGAGGACGGCGACGACCTCGTGGCCGGAGCCGAGCAGCGCGTCGAGCGAGGGGACGGCCGGTGCCGGCGTACCGGCGAACAGGAGCCTCAGTGGGGGCTCACCTCCACGCGCGGCAGGTAGGCGCCCATGCCGGTCCACTCGGCCTCGGCCAGGGCGGCCAGCGCCTCGTCCCGGGCCCCGGGGTCGAGCCGGTCGACGAACAGGACGCCGTCCAGGTGGTCGACCTCGTGCTGGACCGCCCGGGCCAGCAGCTGCGAGCCCTCGATCCGCACGGGGTCGCCGTGCATGTTCCAGCCGGTGGCCGCCACGTGCAGGTGCCGTCGGCAGTCGTAGGCGTACCCGGGCAGCGACAGGCAGCCCTCCGGGCCCTCCTGGAACTCCTCGCCGACGAGGGTCACGTCGGGGTTGACCAGGTGGCCGAGCTCGCCGTCGACGCGCCAGGTGAACACCCGCAGGCCCACGCCGATCTGGGGCGCGGCCAGCCCGGCCCCGCCGGCGGCCTGCATGGTGTCGGTCAGGTCGGCGACGAGCTGTCGCAGCTCGGCGTCGAAGTCGACCACCGGGGCGGCCGGCGTGCGGAGCACGGGGTCGCCGTACAGCCGGATGGGGGTCACACTCACCGGTCGATCGTAGGGGGGCGACGGACGGCCGCCGTCCACGCGCCCGGGAGGACGGGTGGACGGCGGCCGGTACGTCGGGTCAGGCGGCTCAGGCGGCGAGCCGGACCGCGGACTTGGCGACCTCGATGTGCTGGGCCTGTGCGGTCAGCTGGTCGGCGCCCTCGGCCGGGTCCACCCCGACCTGGGCCGCGAAGCCGGCGTCGTGGGCCACGACGGTGCCCTCGAAGTCCACCGTGTCGCCCTCCTGCACCTGGTACGGCGACTCGCCGGCCTCACCGGTCAGCTGGATCCAGACGCGCTCGGTGTCCGAGGTGCCCACCCAGAACCCCTCGTCCGCGGCGACGGAGAGGACGCGGACCGCGGTCCCCGTGGCCGACTGGCCGGTGATCCCGCCGAGGGCCGCGGCCGGGTCGGCGGCGGCAGCCAGCGGGAGCACCGACTCGCTGCCGGCCACGATCGAGCCGGGCTGACCGGCCTGCGCACCGCCGGCGCCGCCCGCACCGCCGGCGCCGCCCGCACTGGCCGACGGGGAGCTGCCCGACGGGCGGGACCCGGCGCCCGAGCCGGACGACGACGGCGAGGCCGTGGAGTCGCCTGTGCTCTCGGAGGTCGAGCCCGCGGCACCGCCGTCGGGGTCGTCGTCGTTGCCGCACTGGCTGAGCAGCAGCAACAGGGCGATCAGCGCCACCAGGAGCAGCGCGCCCAGCAGCAGCGCCTTCTTCCGGCCGCCACCGGACCGGCCGGCGCCGACCGGTGTCGCGCCGCGCTGGGCGCCCGTGGACGTGGGGGGACGGGACTCACTCACTCGGCTGCTCCTGGGAGGTGGGGGGTGTGCCGCGCGCGACGGGCGGCACAGCGAGATCCGCGCACCGCGACGGGACGCCGGCGGACACGCGCACGCCCCGCGACGGGGGCGGGGCAGCACTACCCCCCGCCGCTTACAACGTAAACCGGCGCGGTCTGAGCGATCCCGCCGTCCGGCTCAGACCAGCTCGGACGGGTCCAGCTGCACGCGGACGTGCTCGGCCACCTTCTTCGCGCTGCGCACGCCCTGCACCCCGGCCAGCGCGTGCGCCAGCGCCACGCCGTCGGCCCGGGACGTGCGCACCAGGTAGCGCTCGCGCACGCCCTCCTGGCCGGGGCGCGGCTGCTCGGGCACCGGGCCGAGCACGTCGGCGTGCTCCGGCAGCCGCAGGGCGGCGAGGAAGTCGGCCAGCGCCTCCGGCGAGCCCGACAGCGACGCCATCCGGGTGGCCGGGGGGAAGCCCAGCTCGCGCCGGTCGGCGAGCTCCCGCTCGGCCAGCCAGCCCGGGTCCCAGCGGACCAGCGCCTGGACGACCGGGTGGGCCGCGTCGGCGGCGACGACCACCTGCCCGCCGGCGGACGCCGGGCGCACCAGGGTCGCGGCGTTCATCCAGCGCCGCAGCGTCTCCTCCCCCGCCCGCAGGTCGGCCCGGCCCAGCAGCGCCCAGGAGTCCAGCAGCAGCGCCGCGCCGTACCCGCCCTCGGCGACCGGCTCGGCGCCCGGGGTGGCCACCACGAGCGCCGGTCCGGCGGGCACCGTGGCGAGGACGCCGGAGGTCCGGCCGGACACCCGGACGGCCGCGCCGGGGAACGCCCGCCCCAGCTCCTCCGCCGTCCGGGAGGCGCCGACGACGGAGGCGCGCAGCTTCGTCCCGTGGCAGTGCGGGCAGTCGAAGGTGGCGGCCGGCCGGGCGCACCAGCGGCAGGCCGGCACGCGGGACCCGCCCGGTCCCGGGGTGGCAGAGATCCCCAGCGGACCGGCGCACACGGAGCAGCGCGCCGGCGCCCGGCAGCGCTCGCAGGACAGCCCCGGTGCATACCCCGACCGCGGCACCTGCACGAGCACCGGCGCCCCGGCGGCGAGGGCCTCCCGCGCGACCCGGTGGCCGAGGCTCGGCAGCCGGGCGGTGCGGGCCGCCGGATCACGGGCGAGCTCGGCGTCGGCACCGAGCGCCTGCACGCGGGGGGACGCCGCGCGCAGGGATGCACGGTCACCGGCCAGCTCGTGCGCCCAGCCGCTCTCCAGCAGCAGCGCCGCCTCCGCGGTGCGCGCCGTGGCCGCCACCACGGCGGCGCAGCCGGCCAGGTGGGCGCGGTGCACCAGCACGTCGCGGGCGTGCGCGTACGGGCCGCGGGGTTCGGCGTGCAGGTCGTCGCCGTCGTCCCAGATGGCAACCAGGCCGAGGTCGGCGACCGGGGCGTAGACCGCCGCGCGGGTGCCGAGCACGACCCTCGCGGTGCCGCGGACGGCGTCGAGGAACCGCCGGTAGCGGGCGTCCGGGGCCGCGTCGGCACGGAGGACGACGAACGAGCCCCTCGGCAACCGCTCGCCGGCCGCCGCCTCCAGCCGGTCGAGGTCACGCCCGTCCGGGACGACGACCAGCGCGCCGCGGCCGCCGGACAGCGCCGCCTGGCACAGCTCCGCCAGCCGGGCCGGCCAGTCCTCGCCCGGCAGCGCCGTCCAGACCGCGCGGGCGGGGCGGCCCTCGGCGAGCGCGCCGAGCAGCGCCGGTCCCGCCGGGTAACGGGCGAAGCCGGCGGGATCCGGCGGCGCCGGGGGCGGCGGTGGCTCGCCGGCCGGCCGCTTCTCGGCCGACGCCCGCCGTGGCGGGATGGCCAGCCGCAGGACGTCGGAGAGGGTGCCGCCCCAGCGGTCGGCCACCGCGCGGGCCAGCGCGGCGACCTGCGGGGTGAGCACCGGCTCGGACGACACGAGCTTGGCCAGCGGCGCGAGCCTGCCCTGGTGCTCGGTGTGCGCGGCCAGCTCGAGGACGAACCCGTCGACCAGCTGCCCGGCGAAGCGCACCCGCACCCGGCAGCCGGGCCGGACGCCGTCGGCCAGCTCCGGCGGGACGGCGTAGTCGAAGGGCCGGTCCAGGTGCGCGAGGGGCACGTCGACGACGACCCGGGCGACCAGCGGCGCGGCGGGGAGGTCGGGAGAGTTCGTCATCGCTCCGGCGACGCTACCCACGCACCACGACAGTGCCGCGCGGTCACCGGCTCAGGACGCCGGTGGCCCGTCCCCCGGCAGGGAACGGGCCACCGTGGCCACCCTCCAGGGGCCCGCGCCGAGCTCGCGAGGCGGGGGGGGGGGGAGGGGTGGTCCTCCGACTACTGGCCGACGGCGGAGCGGAGCGCCTCGACGCGGTCGATGCGCTCCCACGGGAGGTCGACGTCGGTCCGGCCGAAGTGGCCGTACGCCGCCGTCGGGCCGTAGATGGGCCGCAGCAGGTCCAGGTCGCGCACGATCGCGCCCGGGCGCAGGTCGAACACCGAGGTGATCGCCTTCTCCAGGACGTCGTCCGGGACGGTGCCGGTGCCGTGCGTGTCGACGAACAGGCCGACCGGGTGCGCGGCACCGATGGCGTAGGCCACCTGGACCTCGCAGCGCTTGGCCAGCCCGGCGGCGACGACGTTCTTGGCCACCCAGCGCATCGCGTACGCGGCGGAGCGGTCGACCTTCGACGGGTCCTTGCCGGAGAAGGCGCCGCCGCCGTGGCGGGCCATGCCGCCGTAGGTGTCGACGATGATCTTGCGGCCGGTCAGGCCGGCGTCGCCCATCGGGCCGCCGATGACGAACTTGCCGGTCGGGTTGACCAGCAGGCGGTAGTCGCCGGTCGGCAGGCCGAGGGCGGCGAGCTCGGGCTCGACGACGAGCTCGCGCACGTCGGGGGCCAGCAGCTGGTCGATGGAGATGTCCTCGGCGTGCTGGGAGGAGACGACGACGGTGTCCACGCCCACGGGCTTGCCGTCCTCGTAGACGACGGTGACCTGGGTCTTGCCGTCGGGACGCAGGTAGGGCACCGAACCGTCCTTGCGGACGGCCGACAGCCGCCGCGCCAGCCGGTGGGCCAGCGCAATGGGCAGCGGCATGAGCTCCGGGGTCTCGTCGGAGGCGTAGCCGAACATCAGGCCCTGGTCGCCGGCGCCCTGGCGCTCGATCTCGTCGTCGGAGACCCCGCTGGTGCGCGCCTCGTAGCCCGAGTCGACGCCCTGCGCGATGTCGGGCGACTGCGCGCCGAGGGAGACGCTCACGCCGCAAGAGGCGCCGTCGAAGCCCTTGCGGGAGGAGTCGTAGCCGATGCGGAGCACCGTCTCCCGGACGATCTGGGCGATGTCGACGTAGCCGGCGGTGGTGACCTCGCCGGCGATGTGCACCTGGCCCGTCGTGATCATCGTCTCGACGGCGACCCGGCTGCGCGGGTCCTGGGCGAGCATCGCATCGAGGATGGCGTCGCTGATCTGGTCGGCGATCTTGTCCGGGTGGCCCTCCGTCACCGACTCGGACGTGAAGAGGCGGCGTGACACTCGGTCTCCCTGGGTGTTCGGCGACGTGCGGTGGACCCGGACGGTCGGCGCGGAGGCCGGATCACCGGGTGTGCAACCTGCACCGTACCGGCGGGGCACCACCGGCGGGGCCGGTGGGGCGGTACGGAGACCCCGTCCGAGGGGCGGGATCAGCCCCGACGGGTGGCGACGGCGGTCCAGATGCCGGCGGCGACGGCGTCCTTGCTCCCGGGGGGCAGCTCGGTGACCGAGCCGTCGGCGCCGAGCACGACCGCCGCGTTGTCCGGCCGGCCGAACACCCGGCCGTCGGAGACGTCGTTGACCACGAGCAGGTCGCAGCCCTTGCGGGCGAGCTTGGCCCGGCCGTGGGCGAGCACGTCGCCCTCGGCGTCGCCGGTCTCGGCGGCGAAGCCGACCACGAGCTGACCGGGCGGGCGATCGGCGACGAGCTCGGCGAGGACGTCGGGGTTGCGCACCAGCGGGATCGACGAGGGCTCGGCGGTGCTGCCCTTCTTGAGCTTGGTCCCGGCGACGGACTCGGGTCGGAAGTCGGCCACGGCGGCGCTCATGACGACGACGTCGGCGGCCCGGCCGTCGGCTCCGCTGACCTCGGCGCGCATCGCCGTCCGCAGCTCCTCCGCGGTCCCGACCCGCACCACCCGGACGCCGAACGGCGCGGGCGCGTCCACGTTGGCGGCCACGAGCACGACCTCGGCCCCGCGGGCCGCGGCCACGCGGGCCAGCGCCCAGCCCTGCAGCCCCGAGGAGCGGTTGCCCAGGTAGCGGACCGGGTCCAGCGGCTCCCGGGTGCCGCCGGCGCTGACCACCACCCGCCGGCCGGCGAGGTCCTGGGCCAGCGCGGCGGCGCCGGAGTCGAGCACCAGCTGCGCGAGGGCCGCGATGTCGGAGGGCTCGGGCAGCCGGCCCGGACCGCTGTCCGGGCCGGTGAGACGGCCGACCGCCGGCGGCAGCACGAGGGCGCCGCGTCGCCGGAGGGTGGCCACGTTGTCCTGGGTCGCCGGGTGCAGCCACATCTCGGTGTGCATGGCCGGGGCGAACACGACCGGGCAGTGCGCGGTCAGGAGGGTGGCGGTGAGCAGGTCGTCGGCGCGGCCCGCGGCCGCGCGGGCCAGCAGGTCGGCGGTGGCCGGGGCGACGACGACGAGGTCGGCCGTCTGACCGATCCGCACGTGCGCGACCTCGGGGACGTCGGACCACACGTCGGTCGTGACCGGGTTGCCCGACAGCGCCTCGAACGTGGCGGCGCCCACGAAGTGCAGCGCACCCGGCGTGGGGACGACGCGCACGTCGTGCCCGGCCTCGGTGAACGCCCGGAGCAGGAGGGCGGCCTTGTAGGCGGCCACTCCCCCGCTGACGCCCAGCACGATCCGACTCATGCGGTCATCCTCCCGCAGACACGACGACGCCCCCGGTCGGGACCGGGGGCGTCCTCATCACAACGAGGTGCTGGAACGGCCCCCTCGCAGGGTCCCGCGCGAGCTCGCGAGTGGCGGGGGGCGAGGGGGTCCTTCGTCAGTTCTCGCCGGCGGTGTGGGTCAGCAGGCCCTCGTTGATCTCGCGGAGCGCGATGGAGAGCGGCTTCTCCTGCGGGGCGGTGTCGACCAGCGGACCGACGTACTCCAGCAGGCCCTCGGAGAGCTGGCTGTAGTAGGCGTTGATCTGCCGTGCACGCTTGGCGGCGAAGATCACCAGGCCGTACTTGCTGCTGGTGCGCTCGAGCAGCTCGTCGATCGGCGGGTTGGTGATGCCCTCGGGGGCAGGTGCGACTCCGGACACGGGTGGGCGTGCTCCTCAGATCGATCAGCGGGAGTGGCGGACCGGCGGGCCCAGCTCACTCTTTGGCGCCTCCCCGGCACAGGTCTGGCGAGGGCGCAGTCAGCAATCCTACCAACTCGTCGGCGGCCCTGGCGACGTCGTCGTTCACGACCACCCGGTCGAACTCCCCGGCGGCGTCCAGCTCGGCCTGCGCGATCTGCAGCCGGCGCTCCTGCACGGCAGCCGGCTCCGATCCGCGGCCGGCCAGCCGGCTGACCAGCGCGGCCCAGGAGGGCGGCGCCAGGAACACCAGCTGGGCCTCGGCGTCGCGGGCCCGCACCTGCCGGGCGCCCTGCAGCTCGATCTCCAGCAGGGCCGGGGCCCCGGCCGCGAGGCGTTCACGGACCGGGGCGGCCGGCGTGCCGTACCGGTTGCCCGCGTACTCGGCCCACTCGAGCAGGCCGTCGGTGGCGACCAGCCGGTCGAACTCGGCGTCGTCGACGAAGTGGTACTGCACGCCGTCCACCTCCCCCGGCCGTGGGCGCCGGGTCGTCACCGACACCGACAGCCACACCTCGGGGTACCGCCGCCGGACCTCCGCGACGACCGTGCCCTTGCCGACCCCGGAGGGGCCGGAGAGCACGGTCAGCCGCGCCGGGAGCGGGCAGGCAGGGGCATCGGGCACCACTTCGTCGTCGTCCTCGTCCTGGGGTCGTGCGGGTTCAGCTGCTGGCGTCGGCGGGGACCTGGTCGGCCGCCACCTGCTCCCCGCCGAACTCCGCCTCCAGCGCGCGGCGCTGGTTGGCACCCAGACCGCGGACGCGCCGGGTCGGGGAGATCTCGAGCCGCTCCATGATCTTCGCGGCCCTGGCCTTGCCGACACCGGGGAGCGACTCCAGCACGGCGCTGACGCGCATCTTGCCGATCACCTCGTCGCTCTCGCCCTGGCGGAGCACATCGCCGACCGTGGCGCCCTTGCTCTTGAGCTTCTCGCGGAGCTCGGCACGGGCCTTGCGGGCCGCGGCGGCCTTCTCGAGCGCGGCTGCCCGTTGTTCGGGGGACAGGCTGGGAAGCGGCATCGTTCTGACCCAATCATGTCGTCGCCGGCGACGGTGGGCCCCGGCTGGTGGCTGTGCTCGGTGGTGACGGTGCTCGATGGGGACGGTGCTCCGGGTGGAGCCTGACGGAGAACCTAGTAACCGGCGTATGCGCAGGTCACGCCCGCCCCGGGCACATTTTCGCGGCACCCCGTGCCGCTCCGTTCACCGTCTGTCCATCCACCTCATGACCGACCGTCATGGGTGCAGGTCACACCGCTTATGTCACGCCTCGGTTCCGGTAACCGCCGCCGCGCGCCACACGAAAACAGTTCGTGCGACACGCCGGACGCCGCGGAACAGGCACGGGTCCGCGCTGGTCAGGGCGGCACCGGAGGAGCCGGCGGCGTGGTCCGACCCCGACCGCGCCGGTCGACGGCGCAGCCGCCTCACCGCGCCAGCGCCTCCGCCCAGCGGCCCGCGGCGGCCCGCAGCGCGGCCACGTCGGGGCCCGCGCCGAGGACGTCGCGGGAGACGGTGGGGACGACGGCGGCGTCGCGACCGAACAGCCGGCGCAGGTCTTCCGGCGAGCCGCCCTGCGCACCCAGCCCCGGCGCGAGCACCGGACCGCCCAGGCCGGTCAGGTCGACGTCCAGCTCCCGGAGCGTCGCCCCGACCACGACTCCGAACGAGCCCGTCGTCGCGCCGAACCGGCCGGCCAGGTCCTGCACGGCCCCGAGGTCCGGCAGCGGGTCGCCGACCACCCAGCCGGGGGTGTTCCACGCCCGCACCGTGTCGACGACGACCTGCGCGGTGGTCCGGTCCCCGACCAGCGCGTGCTGGAGCGTGCCGGCGTCCGGGTTGGACGTCCGGGCCAGCACGAACAGCCCGCCGCCGTGCTGCCGGGCGGTGTCGACCGCCGGCTGCAGGGAGCCGGGGCCGAGATACGGGCTCACGGTGAGCGCGTCGACGGTCAGCGGGTGGTCCGGGCGCAGGTAGTCGCCGTAGGCGTCCATCGTCGAGCCGATGTCGCCGCGCTTGGCGTCCAGCAGCACCAGCGCCCCGGCCGCGCGGGCGCGCACCACGGCCTCCTCGAGGACGGCGGTCCCGCGCGACCCGTGCCGTTCGTAGAACGCCATCTGCGGCTTGAGGACGGCGACCGTGCCGGCCAGCGCCTCGACCACGGTGTCGGTGAAGCGCGCCAGCCCCTCGGGCGAGTCCGGCAGCCCCCACCGCTCCAGCAGCGGCGCGTGCGGGTCGATGCCGACGCACAGCGGGCCGCGGGCGGCGACGGCGTCGGCGAGCCGCTGCCCGAAGGGCGCCGTCATCGGTGCGCGTACCCGACGGCCTCGCGCAGCGAGGAGAACCCCCGCGCGGCGAGCGCCCCGGCCAGCTCGGTGTGCACCCGCGCGGTCGCCGACGGGTCGGAGAAGACGGCCGTCCCCACGCTGACCGCCGAGGCGCCGGCGAGGACGAACTGCAGGGCGTCCAGGCCGCTGCGGATGCCGCCCATGCCGAGGATCGGCACCTCGGGCAGGGCCTGGTGCACCTGCCACACGCAGCGGACGGCGACCGGGCGGACGGCCGGGCCGGAGAGCCCGCCGGTGACCCCGCCGAGCACCGGCCTCATCGTGTCCGGGTCGATGACCAGCCCGAGCAGGGTGTTGATCATCGACAGGCCGTCGGCGCCGGCCCCGGTGACCGCCCGCGCGACCGGGACGATGTCGGTGACGTCGGGGCTGAGCTTCGCGTAGATCGGCTGCGCCGGGTCCGCGGCGGCGCGCACGGCGGCGACCACGTCGGAGGCGGCGACCGGGTCGCAGGCGAACACCTCGCCGCGGCTCTCCACGTTCGGGCAGCTGATGTTCACCTCGAGGCCGAGCACCCCCGGCACGCCCCGCAGCCGGGTGGCGAGCTCGGCGAAGTCCTCGACGCGGGTGCCGGCGATCGAGACGAAGGCGGGCACCCCGCGCTCGGCCAGCCAGGGCAGCTCACCGGCGAGCAGGCCGTCGATGCCCGGGCCCTGCAGGCCGATGGAGTTGAGCATCCCGCTCGGCGTCTCGGCCATCCGCGGCGTCGGGCGGCCGGAGCGGGGCCGCAGCTGCACGGACTTGGTGACGACGGCGCCCAGCGTGGTCAGGTCGACGAACGGCTCCAGCTCCTGGCCGAACGCGGAGCAGCCGGATGCGGTGAGGACCGGGCCGACCAAGGGCACCGATCCCAGCGCCGTCGTCATGTCCACGGCGGTGTCCAGTGCGGTCACGGCCGGACCACCCCCATCGCATCGGCGCCGACGACGTCCCAGGGCAGCGAGCCGACGTCGGCGAACCGCACGCGGTCCCCGCCGAACACGGGGCCCTCGGTGCAGGACCGGGAGAAGCGGGTCAGCCCGTCGGCGCCCACCACCGGCAGCACGCAGGTCATGCACACGCCGATGCCGCAGGCCATCGACTCCTCCACGGCGACGTAGGACGGCACGCCCGCGGCGGTGGCGGCGTCGGCGACCGCGCGGAGCATCGGCATCGGCCCGCACGCGTAGGCGATCCCGGACCCCCCGATCAGCTCGGCGACGGCCACGGTGACGCGGCCGGCCCGGCCCGCGCTGCCGTCGTCCGTGGTGACGGCGACGACGTCGGCCGTCTCCCCCAGCTCCTCGACCGAGCAGAGCCGGGCGGCGTCGGCCGCCCCCGTCACCGCGAGCACCCGGGACCCCCGCGAGCGCAGCAGCGCCGCCAGCCCGACCAGGGCCGCCGCCCCGTAGCCCCCGCCGACGAGCAGGGCCGTCGTGCCGGGCTCGGGCAGCGGGAACGGCCGGCCGAGCGGGCCGACGACGTCCACGGTGTCGCCGGGCCGCCGCTGCGCCAGCCAGGTGGACCCCGGCCCGTGCGGCGCGACGACCACGGTCGCCGTGCCCGCTGCCCCATCCGTGCCGGCGATCGCGATGGAGCGGCGCAGCAGGTTCGCCGTCATCGGGCCGCCGACGGCGAACGCGACGAACTGGCCCGGCTGCGCGCGCCCGGCGACCTCCGGCGCGGCCAGGGTCAGCTCGACGTACGCACCCACGGGACGGGCGGCGAGCACCTCGGCCTCGCGCTGGACGGGCGGGTGGTCCGCCCGCGGCGCGGGCGCGGTCAGGTACGGGCTCACCGGCCGGCCGCCAGGGCGGCGTGCAGCTCCTGCAGGCTCCGGACGCCGATCTCCCCGGCCCGCAGCGCCTCGATGCCCTGCACCGCGGCCCCCATCCCCTGCACGGTCGTGATGCACGGGATGCCCGTGCTGACCGCGGCGGCGCGGATCTCGTACCCGTCCAGCCGCGGGCCGCTGTTGCCCGGCGACCCGAACGGGGTGTTCACGACCATGTCGACGTCGCCGGCGAGGATGCGCTCGACGCAGTTGCCCGGGCCCTCGCTGTACTTGCCCACCACCTCGCAGGCCACCCCGTTGCGGCGCAGCACCTGCGCGGTGCCGGCGGTGGCCAGCACCCGGAAGCCCAGGTCCGCGAGCCGCTTGACCGGGAAGATCGCCGACCGCTTGTCCCGGTTGGCCAGCGACACGAACACGGTGCCCTCGGTCGGCAGCGAGCCGTAGGCCGCCGCCTGGGACTTGGCGAACGCCGTGCCGAACCCGACGTCCAGGCCCATGACCTCGCCGGTGGACTTCATCTCCGGCGACAGCACGGTGTCGACGTTCTGCCCCTCGGCGGTGCGGAACCGGTTGAACGGCAGCACCGCCTCCTTGACCGCGATCGGCATGTCCTCGGGGAGGTCGCCGCCGTCGCCGGTGGCCGGCAGCACCCCGGCCGTGCGGAGGTCGGCGATCGACTCCCCCACCGCGATCCGCGCCGCGGCCTTGGCCAGCTGCACCGCCGTCGCCTTGGACACGAACGGCACCGTCCGGCTGGCGCGGGGGTTGGCCTCGATGACGTAGAGGATGTCGTCCTTGATCGCGTACTGGACGTTGACCAGCCCGCGGACGCCGATGCGGGCCGCCAGCTTCTCGGTGGCGGTCCGGATCTTCGCGATGTCGGCGTTCCCGAGGGTGATCGGCGGGAGGGCGCACGCCGAGTCGCCGGAGTGGATGCCGGCCTCCTCGATGTGCTCCATGACCCCGCCCAGGTAGAGCTCGGCGCCGTCGTAGAGGGCGTCGACGTCGATCTCGACGGCGTCCTCGAGGAAGCGGTCGACCAGCACCGGGTGCGCGGGGCTGACGTCGGTGGCCTTGGCGATGTAGGCCTCGAGCGTGGCCTCGTCGTAGACGATCTCCATGCCCCGCCCACCGAGCACGTAGGAGGGCCGCACCAGCACCGGGTAGCCGATCTCGTCGGCGATGGCGCGGGCCTCGGCGAACGTGGTGGCGGTGCCGTGCTTGGGCGCCTGCAGCCCCGTGTCGGCCAGCACCCGGGAGAAGGCCCCGCGGTGCTCGGCGTCGTCGATGGCCTCCGGGGAGGTCCCGAGCACGGGCACCCCGGCGTCCTTGAGCCGCTGCGCGAGACCCAGCGGGGTCTGCCCGCCCAGGGTGCAGATGACGCCGGCGACCGGGCCGGCCGCGCGCTCGGCCTCGACCACCTCGAGGACGTCCTCGAACGTCAGCGGCTCGAAGTACAGCCGGTCGGCGGTGTCGTAGTCGGTGGAGACGGTCTCGGGATTGCAGTTGACCATCACCGCCTCGTAGCCGGCGTCCTGCAGCGCCATCACGGCGTGCACGCAGGAGTAGTCGAACTCGATGCCCTGGCCGATCCGGTTCGGACCCGAGCCGAGGATCAGCACCGCCGGCCTCTCCCGCGGCTCGACCTCGGTCTCCTCGTCGTAGGAGGAGTAGTGGTACGGCGTCCGGGCGGCGAACTCGGCGGCACAGGTGTCGACGGTCTTGTAGACCGGCCGGATACCCAGTCGCCAGCGCAGCGTCCGGACGCCGTCCTCCCCCGCCAGCTCCGGCCGCAGGGCCGCGATCTGCCGGTCGGACAGGCCGTGCCGCTTGCCCCGGCGGAGCAGCTCCGCGGTGATCGCGGGCGCGTCGCGGACGTCGGCGGCGACCTCCTGGACCAGCGCGATCTGGTCGACGAACCAGGGGTCGAAGCCACTGGCAGCCGCCACGTCCTCGACGGTCGCACCGGCGGCGAGCGCCTGCTCGGCGACGTACAGCCGGCCGTCGACCGGGGTGCGCAGCACCTCGAGGAGCTCCTCGGCCGAGCGCGTGTCGGCGGGCCCGGTCCAGAAGCCGGCGACCTTGGTCTCCGTCGAGCGCATCGCCTTGCCCAGCGCCTCGGGGAAGTTGCGGCCCATGGACATGACCTCGCCGACGCTCTTCATCGTCGTGGTCAGCCGCGGGTCGGCCCCGGGGAACTTCTCGAACGCGAACCGCGGGATCTTGACGACGACGTAGTCCAGCGTCGGCTCGAAGGCCGCCGGGGTGACCCCGGTGATGTCGTTGGTGATCTCGTCCAGCGTGTAGCCGATGGCGAGCTTCGCGGCGATCTTGGCGATCGGGAAGCCGGTGGCCTTCGACGCCAGCGCACTGGAGCGAGAGACGCGCGGGTTCATCTCGATGACGACCAGCCGGCCGTCGGCGGGGTTGACCGCGAACTGGATGTTGCAGCCGCCGGTGTCGACCCCGACCGCGCGCAGCACCGCGATGCCGACGTCGCGCATCCGCTGGTACTCCACGTCGGTGAGCGTCATCGCCGGCGCGACGGTCACCGAGTCGCCGGTGTGCACGCCCATCGCGTCGATGTTCTCGATCGAGCAGACGACCACCACGTTGTCGCTGCGGTCGCGCATCAGCTCGAGCTCGTACTCCTTCCAGCCCAGCACCGACTCCTCGATGAGCACCGTGTGCACCGGGGAGTCGGCCAGGCCGTGGCCGGCCATCCGGCGCAGCTGCTCCTCGTCGGTGGCGAAGCCCGAGCCCAGGCCGCCCATGGTGAACGAGGGCCGGATGACGACGGGGTAGCCGACCTCCTCGGCGGTGGCGATCGCCTCCTCGACGGTCGAGCAGACCGTCGACCGGGGCGCGTCCGCGCCGATGGACCGCACGATGTCCTTGAACATCTGCCGGTCCTCGCCGCGGTTGATCGCGTCGACGTCGGCACCGATGAGCCGGACGCCGTACTCCTCCAGGACGCCGTTCTCGTACAGGCCGATGGCGATGTTGAGCGCCGTCTGCCCGCCGAGGGTGGCCAGCAGCGCGTCGGGCCGCTCCTTGGCGATGACCCGCTCGACGAACTCCGGCGTCAGCGGCTCGATGTAGGTGGCGTCGGCGATCTCCGGGTCGGTCATGATCGTCGCCGGGTTGCTGTTGACCAGGCTGACCCGCAGCCCCTCGGCGCGCAGCACGCGGCAGGCCTGGGTCCCGGAGTAGTCGAACTCGGCGGCCTGCCCGATGAGGATCGGCCCGGAGCCGATGACCATCACGTGCTCGATGTCGGTGCGCTTGGGCATCAGGCGTTCTCCCCCGTGCTGTGCTCCACGACGGGAGGTGGGCTGACGGCTGGGCCCTTCTCGGGCCGATCACCGCGGGTGGTCTCCATGAGGTCCACGAACCGCTGGAACAGCGGGGCGGCGTCGTGCGGGCCGGCCGCGGACTCGGGGTGGAACTGCACGCTGAACGCCGGCGCCTCGAGCAGCCGCAGGCCCTCGACCACGTCGTCGTTGAGGCCGACGTGGCTGACCTCCACCGGCCCGTACGGGGTGTCGGTGGGCCGGTCGAGCGGGGCGTCGACGGCGAAGCCGTGGTTGTGGCTGGTCACCCGGACCGTGCCGCTGACCCGGTCGAGCACCGGCTGGTTGAGCCCGCGGTGGCCGAAGCGCAGCTTGTAGGTGCCCAGGCCCAGGGCGCGGCCGAGGATCTGGTTGCCGAAGCAGATGCCGAACAGCGGCCGGCGGGCGTCGAGCACCCCGCGCACCGCCGCGACCGCGTAGTCGGCGGCGGCCGGGTCGCCGGGGCCGTTGGAGAGGAAGACGCCGTCCGGGCCGGCGGCGAGCAGCTCCTCCGCGGTGGCGGTCGAGGGCAGCACGTGCGTCTCGACGCCGAGCTCCGCCAGGTGCCGCGGCGTCGCGGTCTTGATGCCGAGGTCCAGCGCGCTGATCGTGAAACGCCTCTCCCCCACCGCCGGGACGACGTAGGGCTCGCCGGTGCTCACGGTCGGGGCGAGGTCGGCGCCGGTCATGCTCTCGGCGGCCTGCACGCGCGCCAGGAGCTCCTCGACGCCGAGCTCGGAGCTGATGCCGGCCCGCATGGCGCCGCGCTCGCGCAGGTGGCGGGTCAGCGCGCGGGTGTCGATGCCGCTGATGCCGACGACGCCCTGGGCGACCAGCTCGTCGTCCAGGCTGCCGGTGGCCCGCCAGTTCGCCGGGCGGCGGGCCGGGTCGCGGACGACGAAACCGGCGACCCACATCCGGCTGCTCTCGTCGTCCTCGCCGTTCACGCCGGTGTTGCCGATGTGCGGGGCCGTCATCGTGACGATCTGGCCGGCGTAGCTGGGGTCGGTCAGCGTCTCCTGGTAGCCGGTCATGCCGGTGGCGAAGACCGCCTCGCCGACCGTCGTCCCGACCGCCCCGTAGGTGTCGCCCCGGAACGTCCTGCCGTCCTCGAGTACGAGGATCGCGTCACTCAACGCTGTGCCTTTCCATCCAGGACGGTCGGGACGCCCCGCAGGAACGTCGCGACCACGCGGCCGGGGAGCTCCCGGCCGGCATAGGGGCTGTTGCGGCTGCGGCTGGCCAGCGCGGCGGGGTCGACGACCGCCCGCGCGGCGGGGTCCAGCAGCACCAGGTTGGCCGGCTCGCCGGGGATCAGCGGGCGGCCGTGACCGGTCAGCCGGCCGATCGTCGCGGGCCGGACGGACATGCGGTCGGCGACACCGGCCCAGTCCAGCAGCCCGGTCTCGACCATGGTGTCCTGCACGATCGCGAGCGCCTGCTCCAGCCCGAGCATGCCGGGCCGGGCCTGCGCCCACTCGCACTCCTTGTCCTCCACGGCGTGCGGGGCGTGGTCGGTGGCGACCGCGTCGATCGTCCCGTCGGCCAGCCCGGCGCGGAGGGCCTGCACGTCGGCGTCGGTGCGCAGCGGCGGGTTGACCTTGAACACCGGGTCGTAGCCCTCGGCGCAGGCGTCGGTGAGCAGCAGGTGGTGCGGCGTGACCTCGGCGGTGACGTCCACCCCGCGGGCCTTGGCCCACCGCAGGATCTCCACCGACCCGGCGGTGGAGACGTGGCAGATGTGCAGCCGCGCGCCCACGTGCTGGGCCAGCAGCACGTCGCGGGCGATGATCGCCTCCTCGGCCGCGGCCGGCCAGCCCGTCAGGCCGAGCTTCGCCGAGCGGTCGCCCTCGTGCATCTGCGCGCCGACGGTCAGCCGCGGCTCCTCGGCGTGCTGGGCGACGACGCCGTCGAAGGCCTTCACGTACTCCAGCGCCCGCCGCATCAGCGCGGGGTCGGCGACGCAGTGCCCGTCGTCGGAGAACACCCGCACGGTCGCCGCCGACTCGGCCATCGCGCCGAGCTCGGCCAGCCGCTCGCCCGCCAGGCCGACGGTCACCGCCCCGACGGGGACGACGTCGACCAGCCCCGCCTCCTGGCCCAGCCGCCACACCTGCTCGACCACACCGGCGGTGTCGGCCACCGGGTCGGTGTTGGCCATGGCGTGGACGGCGGTGAAGCCACCGAGCGCGGCGGCGCGGCTGCCGGTCTCGACGGTCTCGGCGTCCTCCCGGCCGGGCTCGCGCAGGTGCGTGTGCAGGTCGACCAGACCCGGCAGGGCGACCAGCCCGCCGGCGTCGAGCACCTCGGCGCCGGTCGCGGAGAGCTTCGCGCCGACGGCGGCGATCCGGCCGTCCTTGACGAGCAGGTCGACGGGGTCGCCGCCGAGGACGCGGGCGCCCTTGATCAGGTGGTTCACGAGGGAGCGCCTCCGAGCAGCAGGTAGAGCACGGCCATCCGCACGGAGACCCCGTTGGCGACCTGCTCGACGATGGTCGAGCGCACCGAGTCCGCGACGTCCGCGGCGATCTCCATGCCGCGGTTCATCGGGCCGGGGTGCATGACGATGGCGTCGTCGCCCAGGACGGCCATCCGCCGGGCGTCGAGGCCGTAACGGCGGCTGTACTCCCGCGCGCTGGGGAAGAACGACGCGGTCATCCGCTCGGCCTGGACGCGCAGCATCATGACGACGTCGGCCTTGGGCAGGACGGCGTCCAGGTCGTAGGAGACCTCCGCCGGCCAGCTGCCCACGCCGACCGGGAACAGCGTCGGCGGGGCGACGAGGGTGACCTCGGCGCCGAGGGTGTGCAGCAGCCGCACGTTGGAGCGGGCGACCCGGCTGTGCAGCACGTCGCCGACCACCGCCACCCGCACCCCCTCGAGCCGGCCGAGCCGGGCACGGATCGTGTAGGCGTCCAGCAGCGCCTGGGTGGGGTGCTCGTGGGTGCCGTCGCCGGCGTTGACCACGCTGCCGCGGACCCAGGAGGCGAGCTGGTGCGGGGCGCCCGAGGCGCCGTGCCGGATGACGATGGCGTCGCTGCCCATCGCCTCGAGCGTGAGCGCGGTGTCCTTGAGGCTCTCGCCCTTGGAGACGCTGCTGCCCTTGGCGGAGAAGTTGATGACGTCGGCGGAGAGACGCTTGGCCGCCAGCTCGAACGAGATCCGGGTGCGGGTGGAGTCCTCGTAGAAGAGGTTCACCACCGTGCGGCCGCGCAGCGTCGGCAGCTTCTTGACCTCGCGGCCGGTCAGCGCGGCCTCGATCTGCGCCGCGGTGTCGAGCACCAGCGTGGCGTCGGACCGGTCGAGGTCGGCGGCCTCGAGCAGGTGCTTCTTCACGGCTGCTCCTCCTCGGCCGGCCCGGTCACGCGGACCTCGTCCACCCCGTCGACCTCGGCGAGCCGGACCCGCACCGACTGGCTGCGGGCCGTGGGCACGTTCTTGCCGACGTAGTCCGCGCGGATCGGCAGCTCTCGGTGCCCGCGGTCGACCAGCACCGCCAGCTGCACCGCGCGCGGCCGGCCGAGGTCGCGCAGGGCGTCGAGCGCCGCGCGCACCGACCGGCCGGAGAACAGGACGTCGTCGACCAGGACCACCAGCCGGCCGTCGATGCCGGCGCCGGGCAGCACCGTGTCCTCCAGCGCCCGGACCCCGCGCAGTCGCAGGTCGTCGCGGTAGAGGGTGATGTCGACGGTGCCGACGTCGATCGCGGTGCCGGAGAACGCCTCCACGCGGGCAGCGAGCCGGCGGGCGAGGGGGGCGCCGCGGGTGGGGATGCCGACCAGCACGAGGTCGGCGAGACGGTTGCCGGCCTTCTCGATCAGCTGGTGGGCCATCCGGTCGACCACACGGGCGACGTCGGAGGCGGAGAGCAGCGCCCCAGGCGCTGCGGGGGTGCGTGGTTCACGGCTGCTGGGCGCAGCCGGGGGCGAGCCGGCCATCAGGCCTCCTTCCCCGCCTCACCGGACGGGTCGTTAAAGGAGTGGGTTGGACCGGCGCCCACCGTACTGCACCCCCCGGTGTGGCCCCGCTCGCGCGGTCGGGCCCGGGGGCCTGCGCGGAACCGGCCCGGCGCGCGCGTCGAACCCCCGGTGGCGTCCCCGCTGGTCCAGGATGTGGTCCCAGGAGGAGCCCGCTGTCGTCTCGTCCGAGGTACCAGTACTGTGAGTGACGACAGAGCCCGACGAACGACGACGGACAGTGAGCGACACGGGATGAGCACCGACTACTCACGCGCCCTCGGCGCCCGCCTCCGCGCGATCCGCAACCAGCAGGGCCTCTCCCTGCAGGGCGTGGAGGACAAGTCGCACGGTCGCTGGAAGGCGGTCGTCGTCGGCTCCTACGAGCGCGGGGACCGTGCCGTCACCGTGCAGCGGCTCTCCGAGCTGGCCGTCTTCTACGGCGTGCCGGTCTCCGAGCTGCTGCCCGACCCGCGGCCGAGCTCCGCCGTGACGGCGACGACGAAGATCGTGCTCAACCTGGAGTCGCTGGGCTCGCTGCCCGCCGACGAGGCCGGCCCGCTCGCCCGGTACGCCTCGACGATCCAGGCGCAGCGGCACGACTACAACGGCAAGGTGCTCAGCATCCGCGCCGAGGACCTCAAGTCGCTGGCGATCATCTACGACATGAGCCCCGACGAGCTGACCAGCCGGCTCATCGAGTGGGGCGTCCTCTCCCCCGGCATGGAGGGCATCGCCAACGGTGGCGGGGACGACGACGACGAACTGAACCCGAACTGGGAGCGCCGCCGCGCGCCCCGCTGAGTGAGGACCCCGTCCTCCTCGCCACTCGCGAGCTCGCGGTGAGCCTCTGGACGGGGCCGTGCACGACGGGCCCCTGCCACCACCGGCGGGGGCCCGTCGTCGTTCGGGCGCGATGCCGCGACACGCGCCGGCGCACCGACGTCCGGCCGCGGCTGTGCCAGGGTGCCGCATGCCCGCCGTGCAGATGACCGGGGTCTCCAAGAGCTACCGGCGCCGCGGCCGGCCGCCGCAGAAGGCGCTCGACGACCTCGACCTCCTCGTCGAGAACGGCGGCGTGCACGGCTTCCTGGGGCCCAACGGCTCGGGCAAGACCACGACGATCCGGGTGCTCCTCGGCCTGGTGTCCGCCGACGGCGCCCCCGACATCCGGCTGCTGGACCGGCCGGTGCCCGCCGGGCTGCCCGACGTCATCGGCGCCGTGGGCGCCCTGGTGGAGACCCCGCTGTTCTTCCCGGGCTTCTCCGGCCGGCTGAACCTGCAACTGCTCGCCGAGGCCGCCGGGGTCTCCCGCGCCCGGGTCGAGGAGTGCCTGGAGATCGTCGACCTCACCGACCGGGCCCGGGACCGCTTCAAGGGCTACTCGCTGGGGATGAAGCAGCGGCTGGGCATCGCCGCGGCGCTGCTCAAGTCGCCGCGGCTGCTGGTCCTCGACGAGCCGAGCAACGGGCTGGACCCGGCCGGCATCCGGGACGTCCGCGAGCTGATCCGCCGGCTCGGCCGCGACGGGCGGACGACGGTGCTGCTCTCCTCGCACCTGCTCGCCGAGATCCAGCAGGTGTGCGACTCCGTGTCGATCCTGGCCCGGGGCCGCTGCGTGGCCGCCGGTCCCGTGGCCGACGTGCTGGCGCGCGGTTCCACCGGGGACGTCCGCATCCGGGTCCCCGACGCCGGGGCGGCGGCCGCGGTGCTCGCCGGAGCGGGCTTCGCCGTCTCCCCGCCCGAGGTCCCCGACGGCCGGACGCTGCTGGTGCACCGGGTGTCGGCGCCCGGCGAGATCACCCGCGCGCTGGCCCGGCAGGACCACTTCCTCGAGGAGCTGACCCCGCTGACCCCGGACCTGGAGAGCGCGTTCCTCGCCATCACCGGCGACCCGGCGTCCGCGGAAGCCCCGCCGGCGGGCGGCGTCCCGACCGCTCCCGGAGGCCGGGCATGAGCGCCGTGACCGAGCGACCCGCGGCCACCCCGACGGATCCGGCCACGCCGGCTCCCCGGCTCGGCGGGCTGCTGCGCGCCGAGCTGCACCGGTTCCGCTCCCGCCGCTTCATCCAGGTGCTCGTGGGCCTGACCCTCATGGGCTTCGTCCTGGCCACCGTCATCGGCCTGCTCAACCTCGGGGCCCCCTCCGCGTCCGACCTCGCGGCGGCCCGCGCCGAGGCCGAGCAGTTCGTGGCCGAGCAGGAGGACTTCCGGGAGCAGTGCCTCCAGGACCCGGGCCGGCCCGACGGCGTCTCGGCCGAGGAGTACTGCGGGCCCCCGCTCACCCTCGAGGACATCGGCGGCGAGGCGTCGTTCCTCGACACGGAGCCCTTCGACCTCGCCGGCTCCGCGACCGACGGCGCCCTCGCCGTCGCCGCCCTGTCGGCTGCCCTGGCGTTCCTGATCGGTGCGACCTGGATCGGCGCGGAGTGGTCGACCCGCTCCATCGTCGCGCTGCTGTTCTGGGTGCCCCGCCGGATGACGGTGATCGGGACCAAGGTCGGCGTCCTCGTCCTCGCCGCCGCCCTGTTCGGGGTCCTCACGCAGGCGGCCTGGCTGGCGATGGCCGGCGTCCTGCGGGCGTTCGTGGGCGTCGACGAGGCGCTGCCCGACGGGTTCTGGAGCACGCTGCTGCAGACCCAGGGCCGCGGCGTCCTGCTCACGGTCTTCGCGGCCCTGCTGGGCTTCGGCCTGGCCAACCTGGTGCGCAACACCGGCGCCGCGCTCGGCATCGCCTTCGTCTACGTGGTCGTCGTCGAGACCGCGGTCCGGGCGCTGCGCCCCCGCTGGGACCCGTTCCTGCTCACCACCAACGCCCTCGGCCTGGTCCAGGACGGCGGCCTCACGCTGCAGTACTGGGACGACCAGGCCCCGGTCACCGACGGCCCGCAGCTGCCGGTCGAGTACTTCGTCGGGCACCTGCAGGCAGGGCTGCTGCTCACCGCCGTCACCGTGGTGGTGGTCGGGGCCGGGGCGGTCCTGTTCTCCCGGCGCGACCTGCACTGAGGGTCGCGCCCAGCGGGCTGCAAGGCGGCTGCAAGGGAACTGTCAGTGGGCGCCCCTAACGTCCTCGACATCGCCCGATCCGAGCCCAGCCGAGGAGCTCCCGCCATGCCCGTCCCGCCGCCGGCCCCCGACCGTGACCTCCTGCTGGCCGCCTCCCGCCGCGCCGCACTGCGCCGCGTCCACCGTCGGCAGTCCAGCGCCCGGATGGCCGCGATGCTCGCCGCCGCCGGCTCAGGGGCGGGCCACCGCCCCTGAGCGCGGCCTCAGGCGCCGGGCGCCTCGACGTCGTAGTGGCTCATGGTCGCGCCGCCGGTGGCGAAGTTCGGCACGTCCCCGGCCGCCGCCGCGCCCTCCGGGGACTGCATGCCGGCGGCGAACGCCTCGGCCGACTCGAAGTCGAGCGAGGCGACCAGGTACGGCCCGGGGTCGTCGCCGAGCGCCTCGGCGTTCCCGATCTCGAAGCGGATGACGCCCGGGATCTTCTGCGCGAGCGGTACGTGCACCTCGCGGTAGTACCGGTCGAACGCCGCCGGGTCCGTCGGGCGGCCGTACTGGACGAGCAGTCTGTGGGTCACGGGTCCTCCTCGCGCGATGCCCGGGACGGCCCGCCCCGGGGACGTGCGAAGCCAACCAGCGCGGCCGCTCCCGCGGGAAGCCCCGAGCCCGCGGGTCGGCCGGGGGCGAGGGGCTACGCAGGCACCTCGGCGTCGAGGATCGCGCCGAGGACGCCGTTGACGAACGACGGCGAGTCGTCGGTCGACAGGGACCGGGCGAGCTCGACGGCCTCGTCGATGACCACGGGGTCGGGCACGTCGTCGGCCCAGAGCAGCTCGAACGTCGCCATGCGCAGGATCGCGCGGTCGACGTCGGGCAGCCGGTCCAGCGACCAGCCGCGGGCGTGGGTGTCGATCAGCTCGTCGATGCGGGCGGAGTGCTCGGCGACGCCCTCGACCAGTCGCACCGTGTGCTCGGCCACCGGCGGCTGGCCCTCGGCGATGCGGTCCTGCAGCACGGCCAGCGGGTCGGAGCTGCGCAGGTCGGCCTCGTAGAGGACGTCGACGGCGCGCTTGCGGGCCTTGCTGCGGGCAGCCATGCGGGGGCGGCCGGTCCGGGTCGGGGTGCCGGTCAGTTCGCGCGGCCGAGGTATCGGCCGTCGCGGGTGTCGACCTTGAGCTTGTCGCCGGTGTTGACGAACAGCGGCACCTGGATCTGCGCGCCGGTCTCCAGCGTCGCCGGCTTCGTGCCACCGGTGGAGCGGTCGCCCTGCAGGCCGGGGTCGGTGTGCTGGACGACGAGCTCGAGGGTCACCGGCAGCTCGACGTACAGCGGCGTCCCGTCGTGCACGGCCACGACGGCCTCGGTGTTCTCCAGGAGGTAGTCCGCACCGCCGCCGACGGTGGCCTCCGGGACGTGGATCTGGTCGTAGGTGTCGCCGTCCATGAAGACGAAGTCGGTGCCGTCCTTGTACAGGTACGTCATGTTGCGCTTGTCGACGTTGGCGGTCTCCACCTTGGTGCCGGCGTTGAAGGTCTTGTCGACGACCTTGCCCGAGAGCACGTTCTTCAGCGTCGTCCGCACGAAGGCGCCGCCCTTGCCGGGCTTCACGTGCTGGAACTCCGTGACGGCCCACAGCTGGCCGTCCAGGTTCAGGACCATGCCGTTCTTGAGATCGTTGGTGGTAGCCATCAGAGGACCAGCAGTTCCTTGCTCGTGAGGGTCAACAACTCGGGCTCGTCGTCCGTGACGACCAGGGTGTCCTCGATCCGGACACCGCCGTGGCCGGGCAGGTAGACCCCCGGCTCCACGGTGACGGCCATGCCGGCGGTCAGCGTACCCGCGCCCAACGGGCCGATGCCCGGCGCCTCGTGGATCTGCAGCCCCACACCATGGCCCAGGCCGTGCGAGAAGTGCTCGGCGTGCCCGGCCGCGGCGATCACGTCCCGGGCGGCGGCGTCCACGGCGACGACGTCCGCACCGACCGCCAGGGCGGCCCGCCCGGCCGCCTGCGCCGCGGCGACCAGCTCGTACACCTCCCGCTGCCAGTCGGAGACCTGACCGAGCACGAGGGTCCGGGTCATGTCGGAGTGGTAGCCGTCGACGGTCGCACCGAAGTCGAGCTTGAGGAAGTCGCCCTCGCGCAGCACCGTCGAGTCGGGCCGGTGGTGCGGGATCGCGGAGTTGGCGCCGGCGGCGACGATGGTCTCGAACGACGGTCCCTCGGCGCCGAGGTGCATCATCCGGGCGTCGAGCTCCCGGCCGACCTGCAGCTCGGTGCGCCCCGGCCGCAGGGCGCCGTCCGCAGCCAGCTCGGCCAGGGCCGCGTCGGCGATGGCGCAGGCCCGGCGCAGCACCGCGACCTCGTCGTCGTCCTTGACCGCGCGCAGCTCCTCGACCGCCCGCCGGACGCTGGCCAGCTCCGGCACGGTTCCGCCGTCCGCGGCGTCGGTCACCACGCGCTCCAGCCCGGTCAGGCCGTCGACGGTCACGACGTGGCTCTCGAAGCCGATGCGGCCGGCGCCGCCCCGCACCGCCGCCCGGGCGAGCGCGGCCACGGTGCCGCGGTCGACCACGACCTCGAGGTCGGGCACCTGTGCTGCGGCCTGGGTCGTGTAGCGGCCGTCGGTGCCGAACAGGTCGGGACGGGCCGACGAGGGCTCCGTGCACAGCAGCAGCGCCCCGTTGGAGCCGGTGAAGCCGGTCAGGTAGCGGACGTTGAGCAGGTCGGTCACGAGGACGGCGTCCAGGCCGCGCTCGGCGGCGGCCGCCCGGAGCCGCTCACGGCGGCCCGCGGTGTCCATCCGGGGGCGTCCGCTCACGACGTCCTCCGTCCGGCTCCGCGCCTCACCGCGCGTCCCGGGCGGCCAGCCAGCGCAGCGCCAGCACGTACCCGTCGATGCCGAGCCCGGCGATGACGCCCGACGCGACGGGCGAGACGTAGGAGTGGCGGCGGAACTCCTCGCGGGCGTGCACGTTGCTGATGTGCACCTCCACCACCGGCGCGGTCGCCGCGGCCAGCGCGTCGCGCAGCACCACCGAGGTGTGCGTCCAGCCGCCGGGGTTGACCACGATCGGGTCGCCGGCGTCGGTGGCCGCGTGCACCCAGCGCAGGAGCTCGCCCTCGTCGTCGGTCTGCCGCACCTGCACGTGCAGACCGAGCTGCGCGGCGGCGGCCTCGATCAGCTCGACGAGCTGTGCGTGCGTCGTCGTCCCGTAGACCTCCGGCTGCCGCGTGCCCAGCCGGCCGAGGTTGGCACCGTTCAGCACCTGGATGGTCACGCGGTCTCCGTTCGGGTTCTCATGCGGCGACGGCGGCCCAGGCCGCGTCGAGCCACGCCTGGTCGGGGTCGGTCAGGATCCGCGGGTTGCCCATGCCGTCGAGGACGACGAAGCGCAGCGACGCCCCGCGGGCCTTCTTGTCGATGCGCATGACGCCCTGGATCGTCGCCCAGTCCCCGGCGTAGCGGGTGGGCAGGCCCATGGCCTCGACGAGCGACCGGTGCCGGTCGACCTCGGCCCGCGTGAGCAGCCCCGCCTGGCCGCCGAGCTCGGCGGCGAAGACGAGCCCGACCGCCACCGCCTCGCCGTGCCGCCAGCCGAAGTCCTCCACCCGCTCGATGGCGTGGGCGAGCGTGTGCCCGTAGTTGAGGAACTCGCGGCGGCCGGTGTCGAAGAGGTCCTCGCCCACCGCGTCGGCCTTGACCTGGACGGCGCGCTCGATGAGCTCGGCGGTGTCACGCCGGCCCGTGGGGTCGGCCTCGAGGAGCTCCAGGACCCGCCCGTCGGCGATGAACCCGCACTTCACGACCTCGGCGAGGCCGGAGCGGAACTCCGCCTCCGGCAGCCCGGCGAGGACGTCGGTGTCGGCCAGCACCCCGGCGGGCGGGTGGAACGCGCCGACCAGGTTCTTGCCGGCGCCGGTGTTGATCCCGGTCTTGCCGCCGACGGCGGCGTCGACCATGCCGAGCAGGCTGGTGGGCAGGTGGACGACGCGCACGCCGCGGGTCCAGGTGGCGGCCAGGAAGCCGGCCAGGTCGGTCACCGCTCCCCCGCCGACGCCGACGACGGCGTCCGAGCGGGTCAGCCCGAGCCGGCCGAACTCCTCCCACGCGCCGGCGGCGACCTCCGCGGTCTTGGCGGCCTCGCCGTCCGGCACGACGACGGCCTCGGCGGCCACCCCGGCGGTCTGCAGCGTCTCCACCGCGGCGCCGGCGAGCGCGGCGAGCGGCGGGGCGTGCACCACAACGGCGCGCGGGGAGCCGGCCAGCACGAGCGCCAGCTCGGTCTGCGCGCCCGGCCCGATGACGACCTCGTAGGGCCTGTCACCCGGCACGGTCACGCGCCTCACGGCCGGCCCCCGGTGGGCCGGCCCGCCGACGTGGGCAGCGCGGCGAGCACATCGGCGAGGACGTCGCCCGAGGCCCGGCTGCCGGTGTGCACGACCGCGGTGGCGACCTCGGCGTAGAGCGGGGCGCGGGCCTCCAGCATGGTGCGCAGCATCGCCCGCGGGTTGACGGCCAGCAGCGGACGGTCGCGGTTGAAGCCGGCGCGCTTCGCGGCGGAGGCGAGGTCGACGTCCAGCCAGACCACGGCTCCCCCGCGGCGGCCGTACGCGACCAGGAGGGCCCGGGTGGCGTCGGACAGGACCGCCCCGCCACCCAGGGCGAGGACGCCGTCGTGCTCGGCC
Organism: Trujillonella endophytica; assembly: GCF_019799905.1. GTDB lineage: Bacteria > Actinomycetota > Actinomycetes > Mycobacteriales > Geodermatophilaceae > Trujillonella > Trujillonella endophyticus_A. The sequence continues at coordinate 108,707 of NZ_JABGCI010000004.1, forward strand.
AGTGCCGTGGCCACGGCCGCCTCCTCCAGCTCGCGGAAGTGCTCCTCGCCGCGGTCGACGAAGAGGTCGGCGACGCGGCAGCCGGTGCTCGCCTCGACGTCGGCGTCGGTGTCGCGGAACGCCACGCCCAGCGCCGTCGCGGCCGCCCGCCCGAGCGTCGTCTTTCCCGAGGTGGGCGGCCCGACGAGGACCAGGACGGGGCCCGTCCCCGCAGCGGGGCCGGTCACCGGTACGGCAGGGCGTCGAGGTAGGCCCGGGCGTTGCGGCGGGTCTCGGTGACCGAGTCGCCGCCGAACTTCTCCAGCGCGGCGTCGGCCAGCACGAGGGCGACCATCGCCTCCATCACGACCGAGCCGCGGGGCACCGCGCAGGCGTCGCTGCGCTGGTTGATCGCGACGGCGGCGTCCCCGGTGGCGACGTCGACGGTGGCCAGGGCCCGGGGCACGGTGGAGATCGGCTTCATCGCCGCGCGCACCCGCAGGACGTCGCCGTTGGTCATGCCGCCCTCGATGCCGCCGGCGCGGTCGGACAGCCGCTGGATGCGGCCGTCGGAGAGCACGATCTCGTCGTGGGCCACCGAGCCGCGGCGGCGCGCGGTCTCCAGCCCGTCCCCGACCTCGACGGCCTTGACCGACTGCACGCCCATGAGGGCACCGGCCAGCCGCGAGTCCAGCCGGCGGTCCCAGTGCACGTGGCTGCCCAGGCCCGGCGGCAGGCCGTGCACCACGACCTCGATGACCCCGCCGAGCGTGTCGCCGTTCTTGCGGACGTCGTCGATCTCGGCGGTCATCGCGGCGCTCGTGGCGGGGTCGGCGCAGCGCACCGGGTCCTCGTCGATGCGGGGGTTGTCGCCGGGCCCGGGCAGGAGGCCGTCGGGGGCGACGACCGGGCCGATGGCGACGACGTGGCTGACCACCTCGACGTCCAGGGTCTGGCGCAGGAACGCCTTGGCGATGGCGCCGAGCGCGACCCGCGCCGCGGTCTCCCGCGCGCTGGCCCGCTCGAGCACCGGCCGGGCGTCGTCGAAGCCGTACTTCTGCATGCCCGGCAGGTCGGCGTGGCCGGGCCGGGGCCGGGTGAGCGGCGCGTTGCGCGCCTGCCCGGCGAGGACCTCCGCGTCGACGGGGTCGGCGGCCATGACGGTCTGCCACTTCGGCCACTCGGTGTTGCCCACCTGGACGGCGATGGGCCCGCCCTGGGTGCGCCCGTGCCGGACGCCGCCGGTGAGGCTGACCTCGTCCTGCTCGAAGGACATCCGGGCGCCGCGGCCGTGGCCCAGGCGCCGCCGGGCGAGGTCGAGGTCGAGGTCGGAGGTCTGCACGGCGACGCCGGCGGGCAGCCCCTCGAGGATGGCGGTGAGCTGAGGGCCGTGCGACTCACCGGCGGTCAGCCAGCGCAACATGCCCCGGAGTCTAGTGAGGACGCCCGGGTGGTCAGCCGAGGGAGGCGGACCCACCGAGGGCCAGCGCGAGGGCGGCGCCCACCAGCAGCGGCGGGCCGAACGGGACGGCGGTGCGCCAGCCGGCCCGGCGCGTGGCGACGAGCAGCAGCGACACCACCGCACCGGTCAGCAGCCCCAGGAACACCCCCGCCAGCAGCACGCCCCACCCGGCCCAGCCGAGCAGCAGCCCGATGAGGCCGAGCAGCTTCACGTCGCCGAAGCCCAGCCCCTCCGGCGAGGCCACCCGCGCCGCGACGGCCAGCGCGAACGCGACGGCGCAGGCCAGGACCGCGCGGACCAGCGCCGGCCAGCTCCCGGTGGCCCAGGCGTCGACCACCAGTGCCGTGGCGCAGGCGACGACGGCCGGCAGCAGCACCCGGTCGGGCAGCCGGTGCACCGCCAGGTCGACGGCCGCGAGCACCACGCCGGCTCCGGCGGCCCAGCACAGGGCCACCGCCGCGGGCCGGACACCGGTGAGCTGCAGGGCACCGGCCACCAGGAGGCCGAGGAGCACGGTGGTGACCAGCACGCGGAGCGGTCGCGGCGACGCGTCCTCGTCCCCCTGCGCCAGCCGGACGCTGCGCCGGGCCAGCCAGGGACCGACCGTCAGCGCGCAGACCCCGGCGACGGCGGCCACGGCGAGGGGACCGAGGTGCACGCCGGCCGTCCCGAGGCCGCTGCCGCTCAGGAGCCCGCCGCCGGCCGCGCCTCCAGCGCCCGGCGCATCTCCTCGATCGGGGCCGGGTGCCCGGTCATCAGCTCGACCTGGGCGGTGGCCTGCCAGAACAGCACCTCGAGGCCGCTGATCACCTCACCCCCGGCGGCGCTGACCGCTGCGGCCAGCGGGGTGGGCCAGGGGGCGTAGAGCACGTCGAGCACGGTCTGGCCGGCCCGCCAGCCGAGGTCGAGCAGCGAGGGCTGCCCGTCGATCGGCACGGTGCTGACCACCACCGGGGCGGTCACGGTCGCGCCGGCCAGCCGGTGCACCGTCGACGCCACGCCGAGGGTGTCGAGCACCCGCGTCACCTCGCCGGCCCGGGCCGGCTCCCGGACGACGACGTCCACGTGCTCCGCGCCCAGCGAGGCCAGCGCCACCGCGGCCGCGACCGCCGTCCCGCCGGCGCCCAGGACCGCCGCGTGCGGCACCCGCTCGGGAGTCTCCGGACCCAGGCCGAGCTGCAGCGCCGTACCCACCCCGCCGACGTCGGTGTTCTCCGCCCGCCAGCCGCCGTCGCCGGTGCGCACCAGGGTGTTGGCGGCGCCGAGCAGCCCGGGCAGCCGGTCGACGACGTCGGCGGCCCGGACGGCGGCCTGCTTGCAGGGCATCGTGACCGAGAAGCCCCGCCACTCCGGGCCGAGGCCGGCGATGAGGTCCGGCAGCTGATCGGCGCCGACGTCGAGGGCGTCGTAGGTCCAGTCGTCGAGCCCCAGCGCGGCGTAGGCCGCCCGGTGAAGCAGCGGGGAGAGCGAGTGCGTCACCGGTCGGCCGAGGACGGCCGCCCGCATCAGTTGGGGTTGTCCCGCAGCCACTGCCGGAACAGCGCCACGTTCGCGGCGTGCTCGGCGTCGGTCACCGCGAACCGCGTCTCGCCGGTGTCGGGGTTGACGGTGACGAAGTAGATCCACGGCCCGGGCGTCGGGCTGAGCACGGCGTTGATCGCGTCCTCGCCGGGGTTGCCGATCGCGCCGGGCGGCAGGCCGGCGGCGTAGTAGGTGTTGTACGGCGAGGGGTTGGCGCGGTCCTCGGCCGTGGTGGTGACGCCGTCCTTGCCGCTGGCGTAGTTGACCGTGCTGTCCAGCTGCAGCCGCATGCCATCGGCCAGCCGGTTCTCCAGCACCTGGGCGACCATGCCCATGTCCGCGGGGAGGGCGGCCTCGGCCTGCACGAGGCTGGCCTTGGTGAGCACGGTCAGCCGGTCGGCCTCGGCCACGCCGAGGGAGTCCAGCGTCTGCACGGTGCGGGCCACCATCTGCTGCAGCATCTGCGCGGGCGTCGTCTCCGGCTCGAAGTCGTAGGTGGCCGGGAACAGCCAGCCCTCCAGCAGGCCGTTCGCGTACGGCGGCAGCCCCAGGGCCCCCGGGTCCGCGGCCACGGCGGTCAGCTCCTCGATCGGCGTCTCGGTCTCCTGTGCCAGCCGCTCGAGGACGCGCTGCACGGTGAAGCCCTCGGGGATGGTGACGCGGGAGAACAGCCGGGTGGCCGGGTCGAGCAGCAGGTCGAGGGCGGCCGCGCCGCTCATCTGCTGGCGCATGCCGTAGACGCCGGGCTGGATGCCCATGGCGGCCGGCACGCCCTCGGCGGCGTCGACGAACGGCCCGACGGAGGCGATGACGTCGGCGTCGGCGAGCGTGCGCCCGATGTCGCTGAGCGTGTCGCCCTCGGCGACGCGCACCTGCACGCTGCCGCTGCCCTGGCCGGTGAAGTCCTCGTCGGCGGGGTTGATCAGCCCGAGGAGGGCCTTCCCGCCGAAGACGATCCCCGCCACCAGCCCGGCGAGGACGACCAGGGACAGGACGACGGCGACCGGACGACGACGTCGGGGGCGGGTGTCGGCGTGCTCGTCGTGGGCGTCATGGGCGTCGTGGTCGTCGTGGTCGTCGTGCTCCGCGGCACGGCGGGCCCGGCGACCGCGGCGGGGACCCCCGTCGTCGACGATGACCTCGAGCCCGCCGGTGTAGTCGTCGTCGTGCGGCTCGGTGCCGGCGTCCCGGGGAGCCTCGTGCAGCGGCGCGGCGGCGCGCTCGTCGCCGGCCGGCGGGGGCGGGCCGACGACGGGCTGCGCGACCGTGGCCTCGTCGTCGGCCGAGGCGTCGGGGCGGCCCTGCAGCCGCGACCAGGTGCCCTGGGGGCGCGGGGGAAGCGGGGCACCGGGGGCGGGAGGCGGCGGCGGCGGAGCCGGCGTGTCGCCCAGGCCCGGCATGCGGCCGGTCGGTTCCTCCTCGCCGGACCCGGCGTGGCGGGCGTAGTCCGCGATCGGGAAGTCGGGGGCGATCTCGCGGTCGATGACACCGGCCCGCCGGCGCGGCGGGGTGGGCGGCGCCGGGGAGATCGACGTCGCCGGGGACGGACGTTCGGGAGCCTGCTGCCGCGGCAGCCCGGCGGCCCAGTCGCTCAGCGACTGCCCGCCGCTGCCGGGCTCGGGCTGCCGACCCCGCCCACCGGGCGGGGTCGGGAAGCTCACGAGCGCCCCCGCTGGGCATCGAGATAGGTCTGGAGGATGACCACCGCGGCGGCCTGGTCGATGACGGGGCGCTGCTGGCGGCTGTCGAGCCCGCTCGCCCGGAGGGAACCGGCTGCAGTCACGGTGGAGAGCCTTTCGTCGACGAGGTGCACCGGGATGTCCCCGATGCGTCCGGCCAGGTTCCGAGAGTAGGCACGTGCCTCACGCGCCGAGGCGCCCGACGCCCCCGACAGGTGTCGCGGCTCCCCCACGATCACCTCTGTCACCTCGTGTTCCACGACGAGGGCCGCGATCCGGTCCAGATCCGACTCGTCCCGTGCGCGCTGCACGGTCTCCAGCGGGCTGGCGAGCGTGCCGGTCGGGTCCGACAGCGCGACACCGACGCGCACGGTGCCGACGTCCAGGCCGAGCCGGCGGCCCTCCCGGGAGCGGCGCGGCGGCAGCGGCAGCCCGGCCCGCATGCCGGAGAGGTCGATCTCCGTCGTCTCGTTGCGCACCGGCGGGAAACCCGCCCCGCGGAGGTCGATCTCCGTGGTGGCGTGGTGCACCGGCTGCTCCCGCGTCGGCGGCTTCGGGCGCGCCGGCGGCACGGCGGGGCGCTGCACGCGCCGCTCGCCGACCGGGCCGGTCTCCTCGGGGTCCCAGCGCTGCTCGGGCATCTCAGCTCACCTCCGGACGGCGGTGTCGACCGCCTGCTCGCCGGCCGCCAGGGCGGCGGGGATGCCGCCCGGGTCGGTACCGCCACCCTGGGCGACGTCGGCCTTGCCACCGCCGCGGCCGCCCACCACGGGGGCGGCCGTCCTGATCAGGTCCCCGGCCGAGAGGCCGAGCTCCTGAGCCGCCGGCGTGAGAGCCGCCACCAGGGCCACCTTGCCCCCCGACCCGGAGGCGAGCAACACCACGGCGGGACGCTCGCCCAGCCGGCTGCGCACGTCCAGCGCGAGAGTCCGCAGGTCGCCGCCGGAGAGGCCCTCCGGGGAGCCGGTCACCACGGCGACCCCGCCGATGTCCTTGGCGGCGCCGGCGAGGGTCCCGGCGGCGGCCACGGACTGCTGCGCACGCAGCTCCGCGAGCTCCCGCTCGACGTCCCGCTGCCGGGCGAGGACGCCGCTGATCCGCTCGACCAGGCCGTCGGACGGCGCCTTCAGCAGCTCGCTCAGCTGGCGGACCAGGTCACGCTCGCGGGCCAGGTAGCGGAAGCCCTCCAGACCCACGGCGGCCTCCACGCGGCGGGCGCCGGAGCCGACCGACGACTCGCCGGTCAGCGCCAGCGTGCCGATCTGGGCGCTGCCGCGCACGTGGGTGCCACCGCACAGCTCGCGCGACCAGGGTCCACCGATCTCGACGACGCGGACGTCCTCGGAGTAGGTCTCGCCGAACAACGCCAGCGCCCCGAACGCCCGGGCCTCGGGCAGCGTCATCCAGCTCGCGGTGACCGCGTGGTCGGCGCGGACGGCGGCGTTGGCGACGTCCTCGATGTCCGTGCGCTGCTGCGCGCTGAGGGCGCCCTGCCAGGCGAAGTCCAGCCGCAGGTAGCCGGGCCGGTTGTAGGACCCCGACTGCAGCGCCTGCGGGCCCAGCACCTGGCGCAGCGCCGCGTGCACGACGTGGGTGCCGGAGTGCGCCTGGCACGCCGACAGCCGCCACTCCCGGTCCACCTCGGCGGTCAGGGAGACCCCGGCGCGCAGCTCGCCCTCGAGCACCCGCACCTGGTGGGCCACCAGCCCCTTGACCGGGCGCTGCACGTCCAGCACCTCCGCACGGCCGCCGTCCCAGGTGAGGACGCCGGCGTCGGCCACCTGCCCACCGGACTCGGCGTAGAACGGCGTCCGGTCCAGGACCACGCGGGTGACCTCGCCGGGGCCGGCGACCGTCGCGGCGCCGTCGTCGTCGGTGAGCTCGGAGACGACCGCGAGCACGCGGGAGTCGGTGCGCAGCGTCTCGTAGGCCAGCCAGTCGGTCGGCCCGTGCTCGGCCAGCAGCCGGCGGTAGGCCAGGACGTCGACGGCGCCGGTGCGCTTGGCGCGCGCGTCGGCGCGGGCGCGGTCGCGCTGCTGCTGCATGAGTGCGCGGAAGCCGGCCTCGTCGACGGTCACGCCCTGCTCGGCGGCCATCTCCAGGGTGACGTCGATCGGGAAGCCGTAGGTGTCGTGCAGCGAGAACGCCTGCTCCCCCGACAACGACGGCGTCCCGGCGCGCTTGGCCTGGTCGACCGCGGTGTCGAACAGCGCCGTGCCGGAGGCCAGCGTGCGGCGGAAGGCCTCCTCCTCGGCGTAGGCGACCGACGAGATGCGGTCGAAGTCGGCGACCAGTTCCGGGTAGCTGGCGCCCATCGCGTCGCGGGAGACGGGCAGCAGATCGGGGAGGCTGGCCTCGTCGACGCCGAGGAGCTTCATCGACCGGACGGCGCGGCGCAGCAGCCGGCGCAGGATGTAGCCGCGGCCCTCGTTGCCCGGGGTGACGCCGTCGCCGATGAGCATGAGCCCGCTGCGCACGTGGTCGGCGACCACGCGCAGCCGGACGTCGGCGTCGTGGTCCTTGCCGTAGGCGACCCCGGCGAGCTCGGCGGCCCGGCGCAGCACCGGCGCGACCTCGTCGATCTCGTACATGTTGTCGACGCCCTGGAGCAGGAAGGCCACCCGCTCCAGGCCCATGCCGGTGTCGATGTTCTTCTTCGGCAGCTCGCCGAGGATCGGGAAGTCCTTGCCCTCCCCGGCGCCCCGCTCGTACTGCATGAAGACGAGGTTCCAGATCTCCAGGAAGCGGTCGCCGGCACGGTCGACGGCCGGGCCGCCGTCGGGGCCGAACTCCGGGCCGCGGTCGACGTAGATCTCCGAGCAGGGGCCGGCCGGGCCGGGGGCGCCGGTCGACCAGTAGTTGTCCTCCATGCCGAGGCGCTGGATGCGCTCGGTCGGCAGGCCGGCGATCCGGTGCCAGGCCTCGGCGGCCTCGTCGTCGTCCAGGTAGACGGTGACCCAGATCGTCTCGGGGTCGAAGCCCAGCCCGCCGTCCTCCACCCGCCCGGTGACCAGGTCCCAGGCGTGCTGGATGGCGCCTTCCTTGAAGTAGTCGCCGAAGGAGAAGTTGCCGTTCATCTGGAAGAACGTGCCGTGCCGGGTGGTCTTGCCGACCTCCTCGATGTCGAGGGTCCGGACGCACTTCTGCACGCTGGTGGCGCGGGGGAACGGCGCGGGCTCCCGGCCGGTCAGGTACGGGATGAACGGCACCATGCCGGCCACGGTGAACAGCAGCGACGGGTCCGGGGAGACCAGCGAGGCACTGGGGACGACGGTGTGGCCCCGGGCGGCGAAGTGCTCCAGGAAACGACGGCGGATCTCGGCGGTCTGCATGTCCTACTCGGGGTGATCGGGGTGCGGGGACGACGGGAGGGAGGGCGTCCCCGCGGGGTGTCAGCTGACGGCGGGAGGTGCGCTGTGCCGGCCGGGCAGCTCGGCCGCGCCGCGCTCCGGCAGGGGCGCGTCCAGCCCGGTACCCGACCGCAGCTCGGCCTCACGTGCCGACGCTGCCTCGCGGATGTCCGCGCCGAACTCGCCGATCGCGTCGGCGAGGTCGCGCAGCCCCTCGACGAGGGCACCGGCGATGCCCTGCGGGGTGAGCTTCTCGGCGGCCCGGGACAGCTTGCGGACGACGAGCGCGCCGATGGTGATGCCCATGGCCAGCCAGAACAGCCGGCGCATCAGGCGGCCCGCCGGGCGGCGCGGCGCGAGCGCCGCGCCTCCTTGTCGCGCTGCGCGGCCTCGGCCATCGCCACGCCCTCGCGCCGCTTCCTCGCGGCGCTGCGCACGCCGTAGCTGAACGCCGCGACCTTGATCAGCGGGCTGCCCAGGGTGGCGGCGACGACGCTGGTGAGCGCGGCGACGTTGCTGGACACGTTCGCGGCGTTGCCGGTGATGTCGTCGACCCGCTCGAGGTTGCTGTTGACGTGGGTGACCGTGGTGGTCGCCTGCGCCAGGATCGGGGCGCTCTGCTCGCGGACCTGACGGATGGTCAGCGTCGTCTCGTCGAGCGTGCGGCCCAGCTTGAGCAGCGGGACGGCCAGCAGCAGCACCAGCAGCACCAGCGCGAGGGCTGCGATCAGTCCGGCCCACTCTCCTGCGGACACGCGCGGTCTCCTCTTCGTCGATGTGCGAGGTCGTTCATGTGCGGGGTCGTCCATGTGCGGGGTCGGGGCTCCCCGGCGTGGTCACAGTAGTCGCCGGGCCCCGCCGCGCCCCGGCCGTCCGGGGGCCGGGCGGTCAGCGGGTGCGGCGGAGGATGGCCCGGAGCTTGGCCAGCCGGGCCGCGATGGGCCCCTCCGCGCCGCGCTGCGTGGGCCGGTAGTAGTCGCGACCGACCAGGGCGTCGGGCGGGTACTGCTGGGCCACGATCCCCTCCGGGGAGTCGTGCGGGTAGCGGTAGGTGCCGCCGTGCCCCAGCTTCTTCGCCCCCGCGTAGTGGGCGTCGCGCAGCCCCGGGGGCACCGGGCCGGCCAGCCCGGCCCGCACGTCGGCGACGGACTCGCCCATGGCGACCGTGACGGCGTTCGACTTGGGCGCCGTGGCCAGGTGGACGACGGCGTGGGCCAGGGGGAAGTGCCCCTCCGGCATGCCGATGAAGGCCACCGCGTCGGCTGCGGCGACGGCGGTCAACAGCGCCGTGGGGTCGGCCATCCCGATGTCCTCGCTGGCGGCGATGACCAGCCGCCGGGCGATGAAGCGCGGGTCCTCCCCCGCCTCCACCATGCGTGCCAGGTAGTGCAGCGCCGCGTCGACGTCGCTGCCGCGGATCGACTTGATCAGCGCGCTGGCGACGTCGTAGTGCTGGTCGCCCTGCCGGTCGTAGCGGACCGCTGCCTGGGCGACCGCGGTCTCCAGCGTGGGCAGGTCGATCTCGCCGGCGCCCGCGGCGACCGCCGCGCCCGCGCCGGACTCCAGCGCGGTGAGCGCCTTGCGGCCGTCGCCGCCGGCGATGCGGACGAGGTGCTCCTCGGCGTCGGCGCTCAGCGTCACCGCGCCGTCGAGCCCGCGGTCGCTGGTCAGCGCCCGGTGCAGCAGGGTGTGGACGTCGTCGTCGGCCAGCGGCTGCAGCGCCAGCACGAGGCTGCGCGACAGCAGCGGGCTGACCACGGAGAAGAACGGGTTCTCGGTGGTCGCGGCGATCAGGCTGACGATCCGGTCCTCGACCGCGGACAGCAGCGAGTCCTGCTGGGTCTTGGAGAAGCGGTGCACCTCGTCGATGAACAGCACGGTGCGACGGCCGGCGTAGGTGAGCTCCCGCTTGGCCGAGGCGATGACCGCCCGGACCTCCTTGACGCCGGAGTCCAGCGCCGACAGCTGGACGAACTGCCGCTTCGTGGCCAGCGAGATGACGTGCGCCAGGGTGGTCTTGCCGGTGCCCGGCGGACCGTAGAGGACCAGGGACATCGGCTCGTCGGCCTCGACCAGGCGGCGCAGCGGCGAGCGCGGGCCCAGCAGGTGCTGCTGGCCGACCACCTCGTCGAGCGACCGGGGCCGCATCCGGACCGCCAGCGGCGCGCCCGGGTCGACGGCCGCCCCGCCCGAGGGCTCCGGCTCGTCGAACAGCGAAGTCACGGTTGCGACGCTACCCGCGGGGCACGACGTCCCCGATCATCGATCGAGGAGGAACCCGTGCAGCAGCGCAGCATCGGCAACGACACCGTCGGCCGCGTCCCCGTGAGCGCCATCGGCCTCGGCGCCATGCCCCTGTCGACGCGGTCGGACCGGCCCTCGCCGGCCGACGCCGAGGCGGTGGTGCACGCCGCCCTGGACGCCGGGGTCACCCTGATCGACACCGCCGACGCCTACGCCGCCGACGAGTCGGAGTTCGGGCACAACGAGGAGCTGGTCGCCCGAGCGCTGCGCTCCTACGGCGGCGGGGCCGACGACGTGCTGGTCGCCACGAAGGGCGGGCACACGCGCCGCGGCAGCGACTGGGACCTCGACGGGTCGCCGGCGTACCTGCGCCGGGCGTGCGAGGCGTCGCTGCGGCGGCTCGGCGGCGACGCCATCGGCCTGTACCAGCTGCACCGGCCCGATCCCGCGACGCCGTGGGAGGAGTCGATGGCGGGCCTGCGGTCGCTGGTGGACGCCGGCCTGGTGCGGATGGTCGGGATCTCCAACGCCGACATCGCCCAGATCGACGTCGCCCGGTCGGTGCTCGGCGACGCCCTGGTCGCGGTGCAGAACCAGTTCTCCCCCGGCTGGCGGTTCTCCGCCGACGAGCTGGCCCACTGCGCGGCGCACGGCCTGGCGTTCCTGCCGTGGAGCCCCTTCGGCGGGGTGTCGGCCGCCGGGTCGCTGGACGCCACCGCGCCGGCCTTCGCCGAGGTGGCCGACGAGCTCGGGGTGTCGGTCTACCGGGTGACGCTCGCGTGGCACCTCGCCCAGGCCGACGTCGTCCTGCCCATCCCGGGCGCCTCCCGGCCGGCGTCGATCACCGACTCCGCCGCCGCGGCCGACCTGACGCTCGACCCCGAGCAGCTGGCGCGGCTGACCGGCTGAGCCCAGCTGCGGCTCACGACGCCCGGTCGACCAGGGTGGACAGCACGATGAGGGTCCGCGTCCGCGCGATGGTGGGGGCCCGCCGCAGCCGCTCCACCACCGACTCCAGGTGGGCGATCCCGCGGACCCGGACCCGGACGACGGCGTCCGGCTCCCCGGAGACGGTGAACGCGGAGACGACCTCGTCGATGGCGGCCAGCGCGCCACGGACGTCGGTGGGGGCGGTGCGGTCGGTGCAGTAGACCTCGACGAGCGCCTCCAGGTCCTCGCTCGTCCGGCGCGGGTCGACACGGGCGCCGTACCCGGTGATGACCCCGGTCGCCTCCAACCGGTCGACCCGCCGCTTGACCGCGCTGGCCGAGAGCGCGACCTCCCGGCCGAGGTCGGCGAAGCTGCGCCGCGCGTCCGCGCGCAGGCACGCAACGATCGCGCGGTCGACGTCGTCCAGGATGCGTGATCCGTGCATCCGACGACGGTTCCACGGCGAGGCCGTTGTGTCGACGGTCACGGCTGCGCAGAGTTCGTGCATGACCGCCGCCGCCACCCTGCCCACGCCCACCGGTTCGCGGTCCGAGCTGGCCCTGGACGGCTGCTCGCTGACCATCGCCGACGCCCTGGCCGTCGCCCGCCGCGACCGCGCCGTGCGCCTGGCCGGCCCCGCCCGCGAGGCCATGGCGCGCAGCCGGGCGCTCAAGCAGCGGCTGATCGACGAGGAGATCCCGATCTACGGGGTCACGACGGGCTTCGGCGACTCGGCCCACCGGCAGATCGCCCCGGGCCGGGCGGCGGCGCTGCAGCAGAACATGCTGCGCTTCCTCGGCTGCGGCACGGGTCCGGTCGCGCCGCCGGAGGTGGTGCGGGTGACGATGTTGCTCCGCGCCAACTGCCTGGCCAAGGGCAACTCCGGGGTGCGGGCGGACCTGGTCGACCAGCTGCTGGCGCTGCTCGCGGCCGACGCGCTGCCCCCGATCCCCGAGCGCGGCTCCTGCGGCGCCAGCGGGGACCTCGTGCCGCTGTCCTACGTGGGGCGGGCGCTGGTCGGCGAGGCACCGGTCCTGGTCGACGGGCGTCCCGTGCCCGCGGTGGAGGTCCTCGCCGGCCTCGGCCGCGCGCCGCTGCGGCTCGAGGCCAAGGAGGGCCTGGCGCTGACCAACGGCACCTCCTTCACCAGCGCCTTCGGCGTCCTCGCGGTGGGAGCCGCCACCGAGCTGGCCGGCGTGTGCGACCTGCTCACCGGCATGGCGTCCGAGGCGCTGCTGGGCAACCGCGGCCACATGAACGACTTCCTGTTCGACGCCGCCAAGCCGCACCCGGGTTCGGTGACCAGCGCCGCGAACGTGCGCGCCGTCCTCCGCGACTCGCACCTGGCGCTCGACAGCGAGGAGCTGGTGCGCGGCGGCATGGGCGCGATCGGCTTCCGGGAGCTCGACCGCCAGGTTCAGGACCGGTACTCGATCCGGTGCTCCCCACACGTCGTCGGCGTGCTCCGCGACGTCCTGGCCTGGGTGGGGAGCTGGGTGACGACGGAGATCAACGCCTCCGACGACAACCCGCTCTTCGACGTCGACGCCGGCCGGGTGCAGAGCGGCGGCAACTTCTACGCCGGCCACGTGGGTCAGGCCATGGACTCGCTCAAGGTCGCCGTCGCCAACGTCTGCGACCTGCTGGACCGCCAGCTCGAGCTGCTGGTCGACGAGAAGTTCAACGCGGGCCTGACCCCCAACCTCGTCCCCCGCTTCGGACCCGACTCGCCCGAGGCCGGCCTGCACCACGGCTTCAAGGGCATGCAGCTGTGCTCCTCGGCCATGACCGCGGAGGCGCTGAAGCTGTCCGCGCCGGCGACCGTCCACTCGCGGTCCACGGAGTGCCACAACCAGGACAAGGTCTCCATGGGCACCATCGCCGCCCGTGACGCCCGGACCGTCGTCGAGCTGGCCCAGGAGGTCGCGGCCATCCACCTGCTGGCCGTCTGCCAGGCGCTGGAGCTGCGCGGCCTGGACCGGGCCGGGGCGCTGAGCCGCGCGGCGGTCGCCCTGGTCCGCGAGCACGTCCCCGCACTCACCGCCGACCGCCCCATGGACGGCGACATCGCGGCCGCGGCCGCGCTCATCCGGTCCGGCCGGCTCTCCGACCTGGCGGCCGGCGCCTCGACCTCAGGCTGAGGCGGAGACCGGCGACGGCTCCGGCCGCTCCCCCGGCCCCCGCCGGAGCCGGGTGGCCAGGACGGCGGACACGGCGAGCGCGACGACTCCCGCGACGACCCACGGCGTCAGGTCCCGGAAGTCCGGCGACGACGCCTCCCCGAACACCTGCCACGCCGCCGACACCGAGTCGAACAGCGTGCCGGGCAGGCCCGCCCCCGACCGCAGCGACGGCCCGAGGTACACCAGCGCCGTCAGCGCCGGCCCGGTGAACCAGGCCGCCACCAGCACGACGGGCCACCAGACCAGCCGCGCCGGCGGGTGCAGGCCGACGACGACGAGGGCGAGTGCCAGGACGGCCGCCCCGGACCAGGTCGCCGTCCGGTCGAGGGCGGTGTGGGCCTCCGGACCGGCCAGCCGGGACAGGACCCCGCCCACCCAGGACGGCGCGAGCCCGGCCAGGACGGCGAGCGCCACCCCCAGCCCCGGCCGGCCGAGCACCGCGGCGGAGCCGAGCAGCCACCCGGCGAGCGCGGCGCACACCACGACGACCGTGAGCCCGGTCAGGACGCGCGGGTCCGCGGCGAAGCTGCCCGCCGCCGCACCGCGGACGGCGGACGAGGACTGCACCAGCGTGACCAGCACGGCGAGCGCCACCCCGCCGGCGGTCGCGGCCAGCGCCGGACCACGGCGCCCGGTCAGCCGGGCGAGCAGGCCGGCGCCGATGCCGCCGGCGACCGCGCCGAGCACCAGCCCGCTGAGCACCGACGTGTGCAGCGGGAGCGCCATGGCCGACCCGCCGCGGGCACTGCTCCCCAGCAGCCACCACAGGTACCCACCCACCCACCAGACCGCGGCCGCCAGGGGCAGCAGGGCCCACGTGGGCAGGGCGCCCCGCCGCGGCAACCGGGCGGGACCGGGTGGCGGCCCCGCGACGACGGCCGCGGGGGCCGGGACACCGAGGGGCGCCGGCCAGGTCACCGGCCGAGGACCGCGCGCAGCGCCGCGAGGACCAGGGCGACGCGCTCGGGCCGGGCGTTGGCGCCCATCAGGCCGATCCGCCAGACGGTCGCGGCGTACGCGCCGACGCCCCCGCCGATCTCCACGTCGTAGCGCTCCAGCAGCTCGTCGCGTACCGCCGCGGAGTCCACGCTCTCGGGCACGCAGACCGTGGTCAGCTCGGGCAGCCGGTGCCCCTCGGCGGCGAAGAGCTCCATCCCGAGCTCGGCCAGGCCCTCGTGCAGCAGCCGGCCGGCCTCGGCGTGCCGGGCGTGCACGGCGTCCAGCCCCTCGTCGAGGATCCGGCCCAGCGCCGCGTGCAGCGACACGACCATGCCGGTGGGCGCGGTGTGGTGGTAGGTCCGCCCGCCGCTGCCGGCCGCCGCGCCGGCGTAGCCGCCGAGCATGCCCAGGTCGAGGTACCAGCTCCGCGGCTTCTCGATCCGGCGCTCCCAGGCCCGCTCGCCGATGGTGAAGGGGGCGAGGCCCGGCGCGGTGCCCAGGCACTTCTGCGAGCCGGAGTAGGCGAGGTCCACGCCCCACTCGTCCAGCTGGACCGGGATGCCACCCAGCGAGGTCACGCAGTCGGCGAGGAGCAGGGCGTCGCCCTTGCCGGCGGCGAGCGGCTCGAGGTCGGAGCGGACGCCGGTCGAGGTCTCGGCGTGGACGGCGGCGATCAGCTTCGGCGACGGGTGCGCGGCGAGCACCCGCTCGGCGTCGACCGGCTGCCCCCACTCGTGGTCCACGCGCACGACCTCGGCGCCGCAGCGGGAGGCGACGTCGACCATGCGCTCGCCGAACAGCCCGTTGACCGCCACGACGACGACGTCGCCCGGGCCGACCGTGTTGACGAAGGCCGCCTCCATGCCCGCCGACCCGGTGGCCGACAGCGGCAGGGTGCGCCGGTTCGCCGTCCCGAACAGCTGCCGCAGCCGGTCCGACGTCTCGTCGAGGATGCCGAGGAACACCGGGTCCAGGTGCCCCAGCAGCGGCTGACCCAGCGCGACCGTCGCCTCGGGGTAGGGGTTGGACGGGCCGGGTCCGAGCAGGGTGCGGGCGCGCAGCGGCATGCCAGGGACGGTAGTGGTCCCCCTCCGCGAGATCTGCACACTCGTCGGCATCAGCGGCTCATGGCGACCACTGTGCAGATCTCGTCGAGAGGTCGGCTCAGGCGGTGGGGGCCGCCTCGGCCTGCTCGGCGGCGGCGTCGGGCTTGGCGTCGATGCCCGCCTCCAGGCGCTGGGCGTCGGAGATCGGCGTGGGCGCGCCGGTCAGTGGGTCGAAGCCCGCGCCGGTCTTCGGGAAGGCGATGACCTCGCGGATCGAGTCGACACCGGCCAGCAGCGCGGTCAGCCGGTCCCAGCCGAGCGCGGCGCCGGCGTGCGGCGGCGGGCCGTAGGCGAAGGCCTCGAGGAAGAACCCGAACCGCTCGCGGGCCTCCTCGCGGGACATGCCGAGGGTCTCGAACACCCGCTCCTGCAGCGCGGCGTCGTGGATACGCACCGAGCCGCTCATCACCTCGTTGCCGTTGATCACCATGTCGTAGGCGTCGGACAGCGCGGCGCCCTTGTCCTCGGCGAAGCGCTCGCGCCACTCGGGCGTGGGCGAGGTGAACGGGTGGTGCATGAAGGTCCAGTCGCCGCTCTCGGTCTCCTCGAACATCGGGAAGTCGACGACGAAGAGGAACGACCACGTGCCGGGCTCGATGAGCTCCAGCCGCTTGGCGATCTCGTTGCGGGCGGCACCCAGCAGCTCCTGCGAGGTGCGCCGCGCCCCGGCGCCGAAGAACACGCAGTCGCCGGGCTCGGCACCGACGGCCGCGACCAGGCCCTCGCGCTCGGCGTCGGAGATGTTCTTGGCCACCGGCCCGCCGAGGGTGCCGTCCTCGGCGATGGTCACGTAGGCCAGGCCGCGGGAGCCGCGGGAGCGGGCCCAGTCCTGCCAGGCGTCGAAGGCGCGCCGCGGCTGCGACCCGCCGCCGGGCATGACGACCGCACCGACGTACGGCGCCTGGAACACCCGGAACGGGGTGTCGGAGAAGTAGGAGGTCAGGTCGGCGAGCTCGATGCCGAACCGGAGGTCGGGCTTGTCGGACCCGAAGCGGTCCATCGCCTCGCGGTAGGTCATCCGCGGGATCTCGGGGACGTCGTAGGCGGCCAGCTCGCGCCACAGCGACCGGACGACGTCCTCGGCGATGGCCAGGACGTCGTCCCGCTCGACGAAGCTCATCTCGAAGTCCAGCTGGGTGAACTCCGGCTGCCGGTCGGCGCGGAAGTCCTCGTCCCGGAAGCAGCGGGCGATCTGGTAGTAGCGCTCCAGCCCGCCGATCATGAGCAGCTGCTTGAACAGCTGCGGCGACTGCGGCAGGGCGTACCACTTGCTCGGCTGCAGCCGCACGGGGACGACGAAGTCGCGGGCGCCCTCGGGCGTGGACCGGGTCAGCGTCGGCGTCTCCACCTCGGTGAACCCGTGGCCGGCCATCACCCCGCGGGCGACGCGGTTGACCTCGCTGCGCAGCCGCATGATCCGCGCGGGGTCCTGGCGGCGGAGGTCGAGGTACCGGAACCGGTAACGGACGTCGTCGGACGCCGCCTGGTCGGTCTCGATCGGGAACGGCAGCGGCGCGGCCGACGACAGCACCCGCAGCTCGGTGGCGACCACCTCGATCTCCCCGGTGGGCAGTTCGGGGTTCTCGTTGCCGGCCGGGCGCGCGCGGACCTCGCCGGTGACGAGCACGCAGTACTCGTTGCGGAGGGCGTGCGCCTCTTCCTCGCGGACGACGACCTGGACGTAGCCCGAGGCGTCGCGCAGGTCGAGGAAGACGACGCCGCCGTGGTCGCGGCGGCGGGCGACCCAGCCGGCGAGGGTGACCGTCGAGCCGGCGTGGGACCCGCGGAGGGTGCCGGCGTCATGGGTGCGGAGCACGGGGGATCTCTTCCTTCGGTGGGCGGGTCGGGCTCGTGGTGGCGCCGCGGGCTACCAGCGGTCGTGCACGTGGGCGCGGATGCGCTCGTCGTACACCCGCTCGAGGTCGGCGAGCTGGCGGTCGGTCAGGCGGGGCAGGTCGGCGGCGGCGACGTTCCCGCGCACCTGCTCGACGTTGCGCGCGCCGGGGATGACGGCGGTGACGCCGGGCTGGTCGATCGCCCAGCGCAGCGCGAAGGCCGCGGTCGGGGTGTCGCCGGCGATCTCGGCGACCTCGCGGGCCGCGGCGACGCCGACCTCGAACGGCACGCCGGCGAACGTCTCGCCGACGTCGAAGGCCTCGCCGTTGCGGTTGAAGTTCCGGTGGTCGTCGGCGGGGAACGTCGTCGACTCGTCGTACGTGCCGGTGAGCAGGCCGCTGGCCAGCGGCACCCGCGCGAGGACGCCGACGTCCGCGGCCCGCGCCGCGGGCAGCAGCTCCTCCAGGGGCTTGCGCCGGAAGACGTTGAGGATCACCTGGATGGTGGCGACGCCGGGGTGCCGCAGCGCGGTCAACCCCTCCTCGACGGTCTCCACCGAGACGCCGTAGGCAGCGATCGAGCCGCCGGCCACGAACCCGTCGAGGGTGTCGTACACGCGCTGGTCGGAGTAGACGGCCGGCGGCGGGCAGTGCAGCTGCACCAGGTCGAGGGTCTCGACGCCGAGGTTGCGACGCGACCGGTCGACCCAGGCGCGCAGGTTCTCCGGCGTGTACTGCTCGGCGGTGAAGGGGTCGGCGCGACGGCCGGCCTTGGTGGCCACGAACGGCCGGTCGGGGCGGAGCACGAGCGCCCGGCGGATGCGCTCCTCGGAGCGCCCGTCGCCGTAGACGTCCGCGGTGTCGAGGAGGGTGACACCGCCGTCGAGGGCGGCCTCGAGGACCGCTTCGGCGGCCTCGTCGTCGACGTCGCCCCAGTCCCCGCCCAGCTGCCAGGTGCCCAGGCCGACGACGCCGACCTCGGCGCCGGTCCGGCCCAGCGGCCGCTGTTCCATCGTCACTCCCCGTCTCCTGTTCGGCTCCGCACTCGCTCCGCTCCTCGGTCGCTGGCGCTCCCTACGATGCTCACCCGCGCGTCGCCCTCACGTTCACCGTCGCACGGCGCAGCGCCTCGAACAGCTCGGCCACCGGGACGGCGTGCTGCTCCTGGGTGCGCAGGTCCTTGAGCTGGCCGACGCCCTCGGCGAGGTCGCGGTCGCCGATGACGACCGCGTGGGACGCGCCCGAGCGGTCGGCGGCCTTCATCGCGCCCTTGAGCCCGCGGTCGCCGTAGACGGTGTCGGCGGAGATCCCGGCCTCCCGCAGTCGGCCGACCAGCCGGACGGCGAGCCGCTTGGCCTCCGCGCCCAGCGGGACGACGAAGGCCTGGACGCCGGCGGTCGTGCCGATGTCGAGGCCCTCCGCCTCCACCGCGAGCAGGGTCCGGTCGACGCCGACGGCGTAGCCGATGCCCGAGACGTCCGGCCCGCCGAGCGCCGCGGACAGCCCGTCGTAGCGCCCGCCGCCACCGATCGCCGACTGGGCGCCGAGGCCGGAGTGCACGAACTCGAACGTCGTCTTCGTGTAGTAGTCCAGCCCGCGGACCAGCCTCGGCGCCTCGGTCCAGGTCACGCCGAGGTCGGTGAGGTGCTGGCGGACGGCGTCGTAGTGCGCCCTGGTGGAGTCCGACAGGTGGTCGACCATCAGCGGGGCGTCGTCCAGCTGGGCCTGCACCTCGGGCCGCTTGTCGTCCAGCACCCGCAGCGGGTTGATGGCCGACCGGCGGCGGGTCTCCTCGTCCAGGTCCAGCTTGTCGAGGAAGGCGACGAGCAGCTCGCGGTACTGCGGCCGGCAGGTCGCGTCGCCCAGCGAGGTGAGCAGCAGCTCGTGGTCGGTGAGGCCGAGGTCGCGGAAGCCCTGCACGCCCAGGGCGACCACCTCGGCGTCCAGCGCCGGGTCGTCGACGCCGAGCGCCTCCATGTCGACCTGGGTGAAGTGGCGGTAGCGGCCGGCCTGCGGCCGCTCGTAGCGGAACGCCGAGCCGACGGTCCACAGCTTCACCGGCAGCGCGCCGGTGTGCAGGCGGTGCTCGATGAACGCGCGCATCAGGCCGGCGGTGAGCTCCGGGCGCAGGGTGAGCGAGCGGCCGCCGCGGTCCTCGAAGGTGTACATCTCCTTCGTCACGACGTCGGTGGACTCCCCGACGCCACGGGAGAACACGGCGGTCTCCTCGAACACCGGCGTCTCGACGTAGCCGTAGCCGGCCCGCCGCAGCGGCGCGGTGAGCGTGTCGCGGACCGCGAGGAAGCGCGCCGACTCCGGCGGCAGCGTGTCGAAGGTGCCCTTCGGTGCGGTCAGGTGGGTGCTCACAGACCGCGTCCCCTCGGTGCCGGGCCGGTCCCCGAGGACGCCGCCTCGGCCAGGTAGGGATTGGTGGCCCGCTCGCGGCCGATGGTGGTGATGCCGCCGTGACCAGGCAGGACGACGGTGTCGTCGTCCATCGGGAGGACGACGTCCCGCAGCGAGGCGAGCATCGACTGCCAGGACCCGCCGGGCAGGTCGACGCGGCCCACCGACCCCTCGAACAGCACGTCCCCGGCGAACAGGCCGGGCGCCTCGCCCAGGTCGAGGGAGAACATCACCGACCCCTCGGTGTGGCCCGGAGCGTGCCGGACCGTCAGCGTGACGCCCGCGAGGTCCAGCACCGCCCCGTCGTCGAGCGGGCGGACCTCCGACGGGTCGGGGAAGCGGGCGCCGGCGACCAGGCGGGCCAGCTGCGGACCGAACCAGCGCGCCGGGTCGGTGAGCATCCCGTTGTCGGCGGGGTGCAGGTACGCGGGGATGTCGTATCCCTCGCACACCGGGACGACGGAGAAGGTGTGGTCGAGGTGGCCGTGGGTCAGCACGACGGCGACGGGCTTGAGGCCGTCCTCGGCGATGATCTGCGTCAGCGGGTCGACGGCGTCCATGCCGGGATCGACGATCACGCACTCCTGGCCCCGCCCCGTGGCGACGGCGTAGCAGTTGGTGCCGAAGGCGCCGGCCGGGAACGAGCGGATGAGCACCCGTGCAGGTTACGCGGGGCGCGATCACCCTCCTGCCGCCCGAGGGGGCGCCGGGCAGGAGGGCCCCGGCCGAGGGCTCGACTGCGCGGCGACCCGTCCGCGCGGCGGCGCGCCTGCGGGCGCGCGGCGCGGGATCCCCAGGCGGGCCACCTAGACTCGCGCACCGACCAGCGGGGCCGCCATCGGCGAGCCAGTTCCTCCCACGGCCCCCGCAGCAGCCGTCCGTCCGAGGAGTGCTCCCCCGTGCCGAGCAACAAGCAGCGCCGGCAGGCCGCCCAGCGCCACCTGCAGCGGCAGCTCGAGCGCCGCGCCGAGCTGGCCCGCAAGCGCCGGCGCAACGTGATCGTCGTCGCGGCCGTCACCGCCGTCGCCCTCGTGGCGGGCGCGGTCCTCCTCATCAGCGCGCTGGGCGGGGACGACGACGACACGACCACCGCCGAGGGCAGCTCCTCCCCCGCCGCGGGACCGACCACCGGCCCGGGGGCCGAGCGGGCCGGGCAGACGACCACCGCCGGCGCGTGCACCTACACCTATGACGGCCAGGGCAGCTCCGGCATCGCCGTCGATGCACCGTCCGGCGACCTCCCCACCGAAGGCACCGCCGCCACGACGATGACCACCAGTGCCGGGACGATCGGGCTCTCGCTGGACCGGGCGGGGACCGCTGCGTGTGCCACCGCCAGCTTCGTGTCCCTCGCGCAGCAGGGCTTCTTCGACGGCACCCCGTGCCACCGACTGACCACCAGCCCCGGGCTCGAGGTGCTGCAGTGCGGCGATCCGTCGGGCGAGGGCACCGGCGGGCCCGGGTACAGCTTCCCCACCCAGGTCACCGGCACGGAGACCTACCCGCGGGGCGTCATCGCGATGGCCAACAGCGGGCAGGGCACGGACGGCAGCCAGTTCTTCCTCGTCTACGGCGACAGCCTCGAGGGCAACCCGAACTACACCGTCTTCGGCACGATCGACGAGCCCGGACTGGGCGTCCTCGACGCGATCGCCGCAGCGGGCGTCGACGACGGCTCGACGGACGGCCGGCCCGCCACGCCGGTGACCATCGAGTCGATGGACGTGGTGCCGTGACCCGGCGGGCTGCGGGCGCGCTCGGCCTCGGCCTCCTGGTCGGGGCCGGGGCGCTGAGCGGCTGCACCTCCGAGGTGGCGGGTTCGGCCTCCCCTGCCGCCCAGGTCGGCGGCGCGACGCCGTCCGGCGAGGACCCGGGCGGCTCGGGCTCCGGCGGCGGGGGTGCGGAGTCGGGCCTGGTCTCCTGCGACTGGGTGTCCGACGGCTCCGGCACCGACGTCGGCACCCCGCCGGAGGAGGTGCCGGCGGAGGGCACCTCGACGCTCGTCATGACGCTCGTGGACCTGGGCGAGCTGACCATCACCCTCGACTCGGCGAGCGCCCCCTGCGCCGCGGCCAGCATGGCCTTCCTCGCCGAGGCCGGGTTCTTCGACGGCACCCCCTGCCACCGGCTGGTCGACCAGCCCTCGTTCGGCGTCCTGCAGTGCGGGGACCCGACGGGCTCGGGCACCGGCGGACCCGGATACCGGTTCGACCAGGAGGTCACGGCCGACACCGCGTACCCCGCGGGCACCGTGGCGATGGCCAACAGCGGCCGGCCGGGGTCCACGGGCAGCCAGTTCTTCGTCTGCTACGTCGACACCGAGCTGTCGCCGGACTACACGGTCGTGGGCACCGTGGACGACGAGGGCCTCGCGATCGTCCAGGAGATCGCGGCGGCCGGGCACGACGGCTCGTACGAGCCCTCCCCCGGAGGTGGCGCGCCCAACGAGGCCGTGCTCTTCCGGTCGGCCGAGATCGTCGACTGACCGCCGTCCGGAGGCCGAGCCGTCGTCCGGAGGCCTGGCCGTCGTCCGGAGGCCTGGCCGTCGTCCGGAGGCCTGGCCGTCGTCCGGAGGCCTGGCCGTCGACCGGAGGCCTAGGCCGTCACGCGCTCCACGTCGAAGACACCGTCGACGTTGCGCACCGTCTGCAGCACCGCGCCCAGGTGGGCGGGGTCGGCGAGCTCGAAGGTGAACCGGCTGATCGCGACCCGGTCGCGGCTGGTCTGCACCGAGGCCGAGAGGATGTTGACCCGCTCGTCGGCCAGCGCCTTGGTGACGTCGGAGAGCAGGCGGTGCCGGTCGAGGGCCTCCACCTGGATCGCCACCAGGAAGACCGAGCCGGGCTGGCTGGCCCACTCGACCTCGACCAGCCGCTCGGGCTTGCTCTGCAGGTCGGCGGCGTTCGTGCAGTCGGTGCGGTGCACGCTGACGCCACCCCCGCGGGTGACGAAGCCCAGCACGTCGTCCCCCGGAACGGGCGTGCAGCACTTGGCGAGCTTGGCCCACACGTCGGTCATGCCGTGGACGACGATGCCCGGGTCCCCACCGGCGGCGCGCCGCTGCCGGGGCCGGCCGGTCGGGATCGCGGTCTCGGCGATGTCCTCGACCGCGCCCTCGGTGCCGCCCAGCGCGGCGATGAGCTTCTCGACGACCGAGGCCGCCGACAGCTGGTTCTCCCCCACCGCGGCGTACAGCGCCGTCACGTCGGCATGGCGCAGGTCCTTGGCCAGCGTGGACAGCGCCTCGCCGCCCAGCAGCCGCTGCAGCGGCAGCCCCGCCTTGCGCATCGCGCGGGTCAGCGCCTCCTTGCCGTCCTCGACGGCGTCCTCGCGGCGCTCCTTGGTGAACCACTGACGGATCTTGGTGCGCGCGCGGGAGGAGCCGACGAACGACAGCCAGTCCTTGGACGGTCCGGCCGTCGGCGACTTCGACGTGAAGATCTCCACGACGTCGCCGTTGGTGAGCTTGCTGTCCAGCGAGACCAGCGCCCCGTTGACGCGGGCGCCGATGCACCGGTGCCCGACCTCGGTGTGCACCGCGTAGGCGAAGTCGACCGGGGTGGACTCGCCGGGGAGGCTGACGACGTCGCCCTTGGGCGTGAAGACGAAGACCTCCTGCGGACCGAGGTCGTAGCGCAGGGTCTCGAGGAACTCGCCGGGCTCCTGGGTCTCCCGCTGCCAGTCCAGCAGCTGGCGCAGCCACAGCATGTCGTCGGGCGAGCCGGGCTTGGTGGCCCCGAACTCCCCGGGGAGGGGCCGGCCACCGGCGCGGGCCTTCTCCTTGTACTTCCAGTGTGCGGCGATGCCGTACTCGGCCGTGCGGTGCATGTCGTGCGTGCGGATCTGCAGCTCGACGGGCTTGCCCTGCGGGCCGATGACCGTGGTGTGCAGCGACTGGTACATGTTGAACTTCGGCATCGCCACGAAGTCCTTGAAGCGCCCGGGGACCGGCTGCCAGTGGGCGTGCATGATGCCCAGCGCCGCGTAGCAGTCGCGTACCGAGTCGACCAGGATCCGGATGCCGACGAGGTCCCAGATGTCGGTGAAGTCCCGGCCGCGGACGATCATCTTCTGGTAGATCGAGTAGTAGTGCTTCGGCCGGCCGGTGACCACGGCCTCGATGCCGGCGGCCTTGAGCTGGTCGGTCACCGACGCGGTGACCTCGGCCAGGTAGGTGTCCCGGGACGGCGCCCGCTCCGCGACCAGCCGCACGATCTCGTCGTAGCGCTTCGGGTACAGCGTCGCGAACGCGAGGTCCTCGAGCTCCCACTTGATCGTGTTCATGCCCAGCCGGTGGGCCAGCGGGGCGAGGATCTCCAGCGTCTCGCGCGCCTTCTTCTCCTGCTTCTCCGGCGGGAGGAAGCGCAGCGTGCGCATGTTGTGCAGCCGGTCGGCCAGCTTGATGACCAGCACTCGCGGGTCGCGGGACATCGCCACGATCATCTTGCGGATCGTCTCGGCCTGCGCCGCGTCGCCGAGCTTGACCCGGTCGATCTTCGTCACGCCGTCGACGAGGTGGGCGACCTCGGGGCCGAAGTCGGAGGTGATCGTCTCCAGCGTGACGCCGGTGTCCTCCACCGTGTCGTGCAGGAGGGCGGCGACCAGCGTGGTGGTGTCCATGCCGAGGCCGGCGAGGATGGTGGAGACGGCGAGCGGGTGGGTGATGTACGGGTCGCCGCTCTTGCGCTTCTGGCTGGCGTGCGCGGCCTCGGCGACGTCGTAGGCGCGCTGCAGGACGGCCAGGTCGGCCTTCGGATGGCTCTGCCGGTGCAGCGCGGCGAGCGGCTCGAGGACCGGGCGGACGACGGTGCTCCGCTGACCGGCGACGATCCGGCGGGCCAGCCGGTCGCGCACCCGGCGGCGCGGTGTGCCCGGGTCGTTCTCCGCGGGCGGCTCCGAGCCGACGTCGTCGGGCCGGCGCACCGCCGGCCGGGGCGGCAACGGGGTCCGTTCCCCCGTGGGGGCGCCGGCCGGCAGGGCGGCGGGCTCCGGGGGGCTCACGGCCGCGGGACGCCCGCCAGCCACGTTGGTGGCGGCTGCGTCCGGAGTCACGGCGGCTCCTGCGGGCTCGAGGAGGAGAAGCTCCTCCCATGCTAGCCGGGGAGGAGGGCGGACCCGCGCGTCCGGGCCCGTGGCCTGCCCCTCAGTGGGGTCCGGCTCGGGCTCCCCGGGACGCCTCGCGGACGGCCTCGGCCGGTCAGGCGGTCCAGAGGGTGTGCACCGTGTGCGGTGCCAGCACCTGACGGCCGCCGAGGTCGGCGAGCTCGACGATCACCGACACCGCGGTCACCACACCGCCGAGCTGCTCCACCAGGCCGATCGCCGCGCCGAGGGTGCCGCCGGTGGCGAGGACGTCGTCCACCACGAGGACCCGCTGCCCCGGCCGGATCGAGTCCGTGTGCAGCTCCAGGGTCGCCGACCCGTACTCGAGGTCGTACTCCGCCGAGACGCGCTCGCGCGGCAGCTTGCCGGCCTTGCGCACCGGCACCACGCCGACCCCGGCGTCGAGGGCCACGGCCGCGGCCAGCAGGAAGCCGCGCGCCTCCACCCCGACCACGACGTCGAAGCCCGCGTGCGCACCGTCGCCGGAGGAGGCCAGTGCGGCGACCCGCGGGTCGACCGACGCGGCCGAGGCCAGCCCCTCGACGACCCGGCGGAAGGCCGGGCCGTCGGCGAACACCGGGGTCAGGTCGCGGAACAGGATCCCCGGGGACGGGAAGTCGGGGACGTCGACGGCGAGCGACGCGACGAGCTCGTCCAGGGGCAGCTGCGCGCCGGCATCCGCGGTGCTGGTCACCGGCGCTTCTTCCCGCCGCCGCTGCCCCCGCGCCCAGCGGGCCGCTGCGGGCGCGCGCCCGGCCGCGGAGCCGCGGTGGACCCGGTGCGGGGCTCGGCGGGACGGACCGACGCGGGCGACTCGACGACGACGTCGGCCTGCACGGGTCCGAGGTCCTCCTCGCGCTCGGCCACTCCGACCGCCGACTGCCGCCGGGCAGCGGGCGAGCGGCGGGCGCTGGCCACCGGCCCGCGTCCCGGCCCGGCAGCGCGCCCGCCGCCCTCGCGGGCGGCCGACGACCGGCGCGCCACCACGCGCTTGTGCAGCGCGATGACCTCGGGCTCGCGCTCCTTGAGGTCGGCGACGATCGGCGTGGCCAGGAAGATCGAGGAGTAGGCACCCGCCGCCAGACCGACGAACAGCACGAGCGCGAGGTCCTTGAGGGTGCCGACGCCGAGCAGCCCGGCCCCCACGAAGAGCAGGCCGGCGACGGGCAGCAGGGCGATCACCGACGTGTTGATCGACCGCATCAGGGTCTGGTTGACCGCGAGGTTGGCCGCCTCGCCCCACGTCATCCGGGCGCTCTCGGCGAGCCCGCGGGTGTTCTCGTCGACCTTGTCGAAGACGACGACGGTGTCGTACAGCGAGAAGCCCAGGATGGTGAGGAACCCGACGACGGTCGACGGCGTGACCTCGAACCCGATCAGGGCGTAGACGCCGGCGGTGAGCACGATGTCGTGCAGCAGCGCGGCGATCGCGCCGATGGCCATCTTCGGCTGGAACCGCAGCGCGAGGAACGCGATGACGGCGACCAGGAACACCGCCAGGGCGATCAGCGCCTGCTCGGTGATGTCGGACCCCCACTCGGCGCTCACCGACTCGGGGCTGACCTGCTGCTCCTCGATGCCGGCGGCGTCCGCGACGGCCGCGACGACCGCCCGCTCGCCGTCGTTGTCCAGGGAGCCGGTGCGCAGCAGGATCGAGTTGCCGCCGACGACCTGCGCGGTCGCGACCTCGGCGCCGGCGTCCTCGGCCGCGCCGCGCACGTCCTGCAGCTGCTCGGTGCTGCCGGGCAGCCGGAAGCTGTTGCCGCCGGCGAAGTCGATGCCGAGGTTGAAGCCGCGGAACACCATGGAGGCGATGCAGACCAGCACCACGACCGCGGTGATCTTGTAGATCAGCCGGCTGCGCCCGACGACGTCCAGCCCGGCCTCGCCGTTGTAGAGCCGGTGGGCCAGCGAGGCTCGGCGGGCGGGCCGGCGCCCCGCCCCGGCCTCGTCGTCCGCTCCCTCCCGCGGGAGCCCGGCATCGGCCAGCGCGGCGTCGTCCGCCGCGACCGCGGCGTCCTCGGCCGCGGCCGAGACGTCGCGGTGCTCGTCGGCCTCGGTCCCGACCGGGATCTCCTCGTCGGCCGGGTTCGCGTCGGCGGGGTTCTCCGGGCGGCTCATGCCTTGCTCCTGTCGGTGGCCGTGGTGCCCGTACCGGCGCCGACCAGCTGGCGGCCGCCGCCGGCCGCCGGGCGCGGCGTGCGCGGGCGGTCGACGCCGCTGCTCAGCCCGGAGAACCGGTTGCTGCCGAAGCTCTTGAACCGGGCGAGGACCGCCATCAGCGGGTGGGTGAAGAGGAAGACGACCACGAGGTCGAGCACGGTGGACATGCCCAGCGTGAAGGCGAAGCCCTTCACGTCCCCGATGGCCAGCCAGTAGAGGATCGCCGCGGCCAGGAAGCTGACCGCGTCGGCCGAGAGGATCGTGCGGCGGGCGCGGACCCAGGCCCGCGGCACGGCCGAGCGGAGGGTGCGGCCCTCCCGGATCTCGTCCTTGAGCCGTTCGAAGTAGACGACGAACGAGTCGGCGGTGATGCCGATGGAGACGATGAACCCGGCGATGCCGGCGAGGCTGAGCGTGAAGCCGATCTGCCGGCCCAGCAGCACCAGGCAGGCGTAGACCACGACCGCCGACAGGATCAGGCTGGCGATCATCACCAGGCCCAGCAGGCGGTAGTAGAGCAGCGCGTAGACGAACACCAGCGCGATGCCGATGGCGCCGGCGATGAGACCGGCCTCGAGCTGCTCGGCGCCGAGCTCGGTGGAGATCGACTGGGCGGTGGCCTGCTCGAAGGTCAGCGGCAGCGCGCCGTAGCGCAGCTGGTTGGCCAGCTGGTCGGCGCCCTCCTGGTCGAACTGCCCGGTGATCGTCGTGGGGTTGCTCGTGATCGCCGACTGGATCTCCGGCGCCGACACGACGCGCTCGTCCAGGGTGAAGGCCACGCGGTTGCCGACGTTGGCGGCGGTGTACTCGGCCCACGTCTGCTCGCCGGAGCTGTCGAAGTCGAGCAGCACGATCCACTCGCCGGTGCCGGTCTGCGTCCCGGCCCGGGCGTCGTCGATCGCCGTGCCCTCGATGATCGCCGGCCCGAGCAGGTACTTCACCGTGCCGTCCTCGCTGCAGGCGGCGACGTAGGAGTCCGGGGCGGCCGGCAGGGCCGGCCCGTCCTGTGTGTCGCAGCGCAGCGCGTTGTAGGCCGGCGCGGCCTCCTCGGGCGTGGCGGCGGGGGCGGGCGTGGTCGGCTCGGCGGTGTCCGCCGCGGTCCCGTCGGTGGGCGTCGCGCCGTCGGTCGGCGTCGCGCCGTCGGTCGGCGTCGCGGTGTCGGTCGGCGTCGCGGTGTCGGTGGGGGCCGCGCCGTCGGTCGGGGCCGCGCTCTCGCCGGCCGCGTCGGAGACGGTCGGGTCCAGCGTCGCGCACAGCCCGGTCAGGTCGGCCCCCGGGCAGATGACGGGGCGGAAGCGCAGCTGGGCGGTCTGCCCGAGCTCGCGGGCCTGCTCGCCGTCGTCGCCGGGCACCGAGATGACGATGTTGTCGTCGCCCTCGGTGACCACCTCGGCCTCGGAGACGCCGAGGCCGTTGACCCGCTGCTCGATGATCCGGCGGGCCAGCTCGAGGTCCTCGGGGTCCGGGGCGCCGCCGCCGGGGGTCTGTGCGGTCAGCGTGACGGTCGTGCCGCCGCGCAGGTCCAGGCCCAGCTGGGGGGTGCGGGTGTCCCCCGTGAAGAAGACCAGGGCGTAGAGCGCGGCGACGATCAGGAGGAACGCGGCGAAGTACCGGCGCGCGGGCGCCTGGCGGGTGGCCATGGGGACCCCGGCTCAGCGGGTGGTGTCGGCGGGGCCACCGTCGACGATGCCGGGGGTGTCGTCGCCCGGCGTGCCGTCGCCGCCGGCGACCGACCTCCCGGTGACGGCGTCGCCCGCGGGCTTGCGGACCTCGAGGATCGCCTGCCGCACGAACGTCATGACGACGCCCGGGGCGACCTCGACGTCCACGGTGGTGTCGGTCTTGCCGGCGACCGTGCCGTGGATCCCACTGGTGGTCATGATCGGCGTGCCGATCTGCAGCGCCTCCTGCATCTGCTGCTGCTGCGCTGCCATCCGCTTGCGCTGGCGCGCCGGCAGGACGATCAGCAGCACGAAGGCGAGCACGAGCAGGACGAGCGGGAAGTACGACTCCACGGCGGGGGTGCCTCTCTACCGCGCCGGTCCTGCGCGCGGTCGGTGCGGTCCGGGACGGGACCGCTCGGGTACGTCGGCTGCGGCGCGCACAGCGACCAGCCGTGGGGCGCACGGCAGGCCGGACCGTTCCGCAGTCGAGTTGCGCGCCAGCGACAGGCAGTCTAGGCGTCGAACAGTGGTTCGGTGTCCGGTCGCGTGGCCAGCGTGGCGGGTGAGCCACCTCCGAGGGGCAGTCCGCCGCGTGGGAGGGGCTGGCCCAGGTGCCGCCAGGCCGCCTCGGTGGCGACGCGCCCGCGGGGCGTGCGCGCCAGCAGCCCGGCCCGGACCAGGAACGGCTCGCACACCTCCTCGACGGTGTGCGGCTCCTCCCCCACCGCCACCGCCAGGGTCGAGACGCCGACCGGGCCGCCGCCGAAGCGCATGACCAGCGCCTCCAGCACCGCGCGGTCCAGCCGGTCCAGGCCCAGGTCGTCGACGTCGTAGAGGGCCAGGGCCGCCCGGGCCACGGCCCGCGTGACCCGGCCGTCGGCCTCCACCTCGGCGTAGTCGCGCACCCGGCGCAGCAGCCGGTTGGCGATGCGGGGGGTGCCCCGGGAGCGCCAGGCGATCTCGGCCGAGCCGTCGTCGGTCAGCTCCACACCCAGCAGCTCCGCGCTGCGGGCGAGCACCAGCTGCAGCTCGGCCGGCTCGTAGAACTCCATCTGGCCGACGAAGCCGAACCGATCGCGCAGCGGCCCGGTGAGCAGGCCGGCCCGGGTGGTGGCACCGACGAGCGTGAACGGGTTGATGTCCAGCGGGATGGCGGTGGCCCCGGGTCCCTTCCCGACGACGACGTCGACCCGGAAGTCCTCCATCGCCATGTACAGCAGCTCCTCGGCGGGCCGGGCGATGCGGTGGATCTCGTCGATGAACAGCACGTCGCCGGCGCTGAGGTTGGACAGCATGGCGGCGAGGTCGCCGGAGCGCTCGATGGCCGGGCCGCTGGTGATCTTCACCGAGGTGCCGAGCTCGGAGCCGATGATCAGCGCGAGGCTGGTCTTGCCGAGACCGGGCGGCCCGGACAGCAGCACGTGGTCCGGCGGCCGGCCCCGGCGCTTGGCGCCCTCCAGCACCAGGGCCAGCTGGCGGGCCACCTTGGGCTGGCCGATGAAGTCGTGCAGCGAGTGCGGCCGCAGCGCCGACTCGACGACGCGTTCCTCGTCGCCGGCCTGCGGCGAGACCGCGAACTCCCGGCCGAGGTCGTCGTCCACCTCACCGCTGAGCCCGCGGTCGAACGGCGAGCTCATGACCGGCCCAGCAGCTGGATCGCCCGGCGCAGCAGCACGGCCAGCTCGACCCCGCCGCCGGCCTGCTGCTCCTCGGCGACCGGCTCGAGCGCGGTCAGCGCCGTCTCGGCCTCCTTGCCGCTCCAGCCCAGGCCCACCAGCGCGGTGGTGAGCTGGTTGCGCCAGGGGGCGGTCGGCGTCAGCGGCCCGGCACCGGCCGGCAGCGCGGGGCCGTCGAGCTGGGCATCGGTCGTGGTCGTGCCGAGCCGGTCGCGCAGCTCGAGGATCAGCCGCTCCGCGCCCTTCTTGCCGATGCCCGGCACCTGCATGAGCGACTTCACGTCGGCCATCGACACGGCGCGGCGCACCTCGCGCGGCGGGTGGATGGCCAGGACCGCCTGGGCCAGCCGCGGGCCGACGCCGTTGGCCGTCTGCAGCAGCTCGAACAGCTGGCGCTCGTCGTCGTCGGCGAAGCCGTAGAGGGTCAGGGAGTCCTCGCGCACGACCAGGCTGGTCGACAGGCGGGCGCCCTCCCCCACCTGCAGGCGCGCGATCGTCCCGGGCGTGCACTGCACGGCCAGCCCGATGCCGCCGACCTCCACGACCGCGCCGTCCGGCGACACCGCGGCCACCCGGCCGCTGACACTGGCGATCACGACTGCTCCCCCGTCTCCGTCGCGCTCATCGCGACACTCCCTGCCACCGGGGCAGCGTCCGCGACACCGGCACGGGGGCGCCGATCCCACCGGCGAGAGCGGCCACCCGCAGGCGCTGCTGCGCCGGGCCGCGCCACACGTGGCAGACCGCCAGGGCCAGGGCGTCGGCCGCGTCGGCCGGCTTGGGCGCGGCGGCCAGGCCGAGGACCCGGGTGACCATCATGGTCACCTGCTCCTTGTCGGCGCGGCCGTTGCCGGAGATCGCCGCCTTGACCTCGCTGGGCGTGTGCCAGGCGACCGGCCGGTCGGCCTGCGCGGCGGCCAGTGCGGCGATCCCCGCCGCCTGGGCGGTGCCGGTGGCCGTGCCCTTGTTGTTCTGGGTGAACACCCGCTCGATGGCCACCACGTCGGGCCGGTGCTCCCGCAGCAGCGCCGTGACCCCGGTGTGCAGTTCCAGGAGCCGCAGCTCCAGGTCGAGGTCCGGGGAGCTGCGGAGCACCCCCACGCCGACCGCGGCCGGCCGGGCGCCGGGCCGGCCGTCGACGACGCCCCACCCGCACCGGGTGAGACCGGGGTCGATGCCCAGCACCCGCATGGACGCCTCCTGACCGCTACCGAACTGGTGTTCGACCCACGGTAACGGTCGGCACCGTTCGCCGGCGCGCAACACGCCCGCGCCCGGCGGCGTCAGCCGACCTTCTCGAGCACCTCGTCGGAGACGTCGTAGTTGGCGTACACGTTCTGCACGTCGTCGCAGTCCTCGAGGGCGTCGATGAGCCGGAAGACCTTGCCCGCGGCCTCCTCGTCGAGCTCGACGCTCACGCTGGGCACGAACCCGGCCTCGGCCGAGTCGTAGTCGATGCCGGCGTCCTGCAGCGCCGTGCGGACGGCGACCAGGTCACCGGGCTCGCAGACGACCTCGAACGAGTCGCCCAGGTCGCGGACCTCCTCGGCGCCGGCGTCGAGCACGGCCATGAGCACCGAGTCCTCGTCCACGCCGCCGGCCCTCGGCACCACGATGACGCCCTTGCGGGAGAACAGGTACGACACCGAGCCGGGGTCGGCCATGGACCCGCCGTTGCGGGTCATGGCCGTGCGCACCTCCATGGCCGACCGGTTCTTGTTGTCGGTCAGGCACTCGATGAGGACGGCGACACCGCCGGCCGCGTAGCCCTCGTAGGTGATGCCCTGGTAGTCGACGCCACCGGCCTCGGCACCGGACCCGCGCTTGACGGCACGGTCGATGTTGTCGTTGGGCACCGAGCTCTTCTTCGCCTTCTGGATGGCGTCGAACAGCGTGGGGTTGCCCGCCGGGTCACCCCCGCCGGTACGCGCCGCGACCTCGATGTTCTTGATGAGCTTCGCGAAGAGCTTGCCCCGCTTGGCGTCGATCCCGGCCTTCTTGTGCTTCGTGGTCGCCCACTTGGAATGTCCGCTCACGACGGTCTCCTCTCCTCCCCGGCGACGGCGCCGGACCTGTGTCCCCGGGCGTCGCGCACGATCTCGACGAACAACGCGTGCACCCGGCGGTCCCCGGTCAGTTCGGGGTGGAAGCTGGTGGCCAGGAGATCCCCCTGGCGAACCGCCACGATCTTACCGTCGCCCTCCCCGCCGACGACCCGGCCGAGCACCTCCACCCCCGCTCCGGCCCGCTCCACCCAGGGCGCCCGGATGAACACCGCCGGCACGGGCTCGCCGCCGAGGTCGGGGCCCTCCAGCCGCAGGGTCGACTCGAAGGAGTCCACCTGCCGGCCGAAGGCGTTGCGCCGCACGGTGACGTCGAGGCCGCCGACCGTCTCCTGGCCGGCGGGGGCGTCGACCAGCCGGTCGGCCAGCAGCACCATGCCGGCGCAGGAGCCGTACACGGGCAGCCCGGCGCGGACGGCGGCGCGCAGCGGGTCCATCAGGCCGAACCGGACGGCCAGCTTCGCGATCGTCGTCGACTCCCCGCCGGGGAGCACCAGCCCGTCGACCGCCGCGAGCTCCGCCGGCCGGCGCACCGGCACGGCGACGGCGCCCTCGGCGCGCAGGGCCGCCAGGTGCTCTCGGACGTCCCCCTGCAGCGCCAGCACCCCGACGGTCGGGGCCCCGGCGCTCACCAGCCGCGGGTGGCGAACCGCTCGGACTCCGGCAGCGTCGCGACGTTGATCCCGACCATCGCCTCACCCAGTCCGCGGGACACCTTGGCGATCACCTCGGGGTCGTCGGCGAAGGTCGTCGCCTGCACGATCGCGGCCGCCCGCTGCGCCGGGTCGCCGGACTTGAAGATGCCCGAGCCGACGAAGACCCCCTCGGCGCCCAGCTGCATCATCATCGCGGCGTCCGCGGGGGTGGCGATGCCGCCGGCGGTGAAGAGGACGACGGGCAGCTTCCCCTCACGCGCAACGAGGGCCACCAGCTCGACGGGGGCGCGCAGCTCCTTGGCCGCGACGTACAGCTCGGTCTCGTCGAGGGTCGTCAGCTTGCGGATGCCCGCGCGGATCGCGCGCATGTGCCGCACGGCCTCGACGACGTTGCCGGTGCCGGCCTCGCCCTTGGAGCGGATCATGGCCGCGCCCTCGGCGATCCGGCGCAGCGCCTCGCCGAGGTCGGTGGCGCCGCAGACGAACGGCACGGTGAAGGCGTGCTTGTCGATGTGGTGGGCCTCGTCGGCCGGCGTCAGCACCTCGGACTCGTCGACGTAGTCCACGCCCAGGCTCTGCAGGACCTGCGCCTCGACGAAGTGCCCGATCCGTGCCTTGGCCATCACGGGGATCGAGACGGCGGAGACGATCGAGGAGATCATGTCCGGGTCGCTCATGCGGGCGATGCCGCCCTGGGCGCGGATGTCGGCGGGCACCCGCTCGAGCGCCATCACGGCGACCGCGCCGGCGTCCTCGGCGATGCGCGCCTGCTCGGCGGTGACGACGTCCATGATGACGCCGCCCTTGAGCTGCTCGGCCATGCCCCGCTTGACGGCGGCGGTGCCGGTGGCGCGCGGGCTGGTCTGGTCGGGGACGGACACGGTGGGGCCTCGCAGGTCTCGACGGCGGGCCCGGCCGGGCCCGTGCCCAGCGTACGAGCGCGTCAGGCGCGGCCGGACCCCGCGGTGCCCGCCAGCTCGTCGTAGCTGTCGTCGATGTCGAAGTAGCGGGGCAGCGGACGGTGGCCATGCAGCCGCAGGACGCGGGACAACCGGCGGCCCCGCAGCTCCCGGGTGTCGCGCACCGCGTCGTTGTAGAACCGGCGGGCCAGCACCACCCGCTGCGCGGTCCCGGCCAGGTCGGCGGCCAGGGCCGGCGGCATCCCCGGCAGGTCGCGCAGCAGCCCGCGCAGCTCTCGCCCCAGCACGTTCTCGGCCTGCTCGCGGTCGGGGGTCCACGGCAACCGCGCCCCCGAGGCCGCCCGCGCCAGGCGGGCCGCCCGCTCGGGCTCCAGCACGGCCGCGCCCCCGCGCGCGACCTCGTCGGCCAGCGCGGCCCGCCGGCGCAGCTGCGTCTCCAGTGCCGTCCGGGCGCGGTCCACCCGGCCCTCCAGCCGGCGCAGCCGGACCAGCGTCCACGCCGTCCACGCCGCGAGCAGCAGCACGACGACGCCGACGGCGATCGTCCAGACGGGGAGGCCCACGGCTGGTCAGGCTATCGCCGGACCCGCCGTCGCAGGGACGACCGGCCCGGCACGTCGCCACCGGCGATGCCGATCAGGTCGGTGTCGTCGTCGGACGCGGTGACCCGGCCGCCGCCGGGCAGCACCACCGTCTCGTACACCGCGAGCACGCGCCGGGCGACGACCGACCAGTCGTAGGTCCAGGCCGCCTCCCGGCCGCGGGCCGAGAGCTCCGCGCGCCGGTCGGGGTCGGCCAGCAGGTCGCCGAGGGCGGTGGCCAGCGCCTGCGCGTCGCCCCGGCGGACGAGCACCCCCACGTCGCCGTCCTCCAGCACCGCGGCGAACGCGTCCAGGTCGGCGGCGACGATCGGCGCCCCGGCGGCCAGCGCCTCGATGAGGATGATCCCGAAGGACTCCCCCAGCAGGTTCGGCGCGCAGTAGACGTCGACCGAGCGCAGGAACGCGGCCTTGTCCGCCTCGGCCAGCTCGCCGAGCAGCTCCACGTGCGGCCGCAGCTCCGGCGCGATGGCCGCGCGCAGGGCGTCCAGGTCGCCCCTGCCGGCGATCAGCAGCCGGGCGGTGGGGTGGCGCCGGACGACGTCGCGCATGGCCTTCAGCAGCACCCGCAGGCCCTTGCGCGGTTCGTCGTAGCGGCCGAGGAAACCGACGGTCGGACCGCCGTCCCCCCGCGTCAGGCCGGGCAGCTCGGGCCCCTCGGCGAACGGCGCAACGTGCACCCCGTTCGGGATGATCACCGCGTCCCCGCCGAGGTGCTCGACCTGGAGCCGGCGGGCGAAGTCCGAGACCGCGATCCGCCCGCTGATCCGCTCCAGCCACGGGCGGATCACCGGCCCCCAGGCGGTCAGCCACTTCGACCGGACCGTGGCCGCGTGGAAGGTCGCCACGATGGGGCCCTTGGCGATCATGAGCACCAGCAGCCCGATCGACGGCGGCGCCGGGTCGTGCACGTGGACGACGTCGAAGGAGCCCTCGCGCAGCCAGCGGCGCACCCGGGCGGCCGAGATGGGGCCGAACTGGATGCTGGCCATCGAGCCGTTGTACGGGACCGGCACGGTGCGGCCGGCGAAGGTGACGTGCTCGGCGGGCAGCGACTCCGCGTGCTGGGCCGGCGTCAGCACCTCGACGTGGTGGCCGAGGCCGCGCAGCGTCTCGGCGAGGTCGCGCACGTGGTACTGGACGCCGCCGGGGCGGTCCCAGTGGTACGGGCAGACGATGCCTATGCGCATGGGCCGGCCCGCATCAGCGCCGCTCCGTCCCGGCCGGTCCCGGCGTGCTCTCCCGGACGGGGTCCGGCGGCACGTCGGGCCAGATCCGGCCCAGCACGTGCCAGTCCTCCGGCTGCCGGGCGATGGTGGCCGCGAAGGCGTCGGCGAGGCCCTGGGTGGCCGCGGTGACCCGGTCCCGGAGCCGGCCCGGACCCGCGACGGGCACCTCGGGGCACCACGTCAGCCGCCACCCGCGCTCGGTGAACGCGCACGTCATCGGCAGCAGCGCCGCGCCCGTCTGGGCGGCGAGCAGCGCCGGTCCGCCGGGCATGGTCGTCGCGCGGCCGGCGAAGCTGACCGGGATGCCGTTGCCGGCGAGGTCCCGGTCGCACAGCAGCGCCACCGAGCCGCCGCCCTCGAGCCACTCGCGCAGCACCGTGGCGCTGGGCCGGGGGCCGCCGGTCAGCGGGACCACCCGCATGCCCAGCGACTCGCGGAGCTCGAGGAACCGGCGGTACAGCGACTCCGGCCGCAGTCGCTCGGCGACGGTCAGGAACGGGGCGCCCAGCCGGTCGACGTACCAGAGGGACCCGGCGTCCCAGTTCCCGCTGTGCGGCAGTCCCGCGACCACCGGCCGGCCGGACGCCAGGACCCGGTCGAAGTGCTCGCCGCCGACCACCTCGATGCCGCGCAGGATGCGCTCCGGCGAGATGCGGGGCAGCCGGAACGTCTCCTGCCAGTAACGGCCGTAGGAGCGCATCGCCCGCACCGTGAGCTCGTCGAGCTCCGCCTCGTCGAGCGTCCCACCGGTGATCACCCGCAGGTTCGCCCGCAGCTGGCGCACTCCCCCGCCGTCGCGCCGGGCGGCCCACCGGAAGGCGGCGTCGAACCCACCGCGCGCCACCGGCTCCGGCAGTGCCTTCACGGCACCCCAGCCCGCGGCGTACCCGAGGTCGGTGAGCCGGGCCGCGGCGCGGGCGCGCAGGCCCTCCGGCCGCGTCGGGGCCGGGGCGGCGGTCACGGCGCCGCCGGGGTGCTGGGGAGCTGCTGCCCGCGGGCCTGCCGGTGCACCTCGACGCCCCGCTGGACGACGGTGACCAGGCTGCCCACCAGGAGCAGCCACAGCCCGACGTGGACCGCGTAGGGCAGGCCGAGGCCGTACAGCCCGGTACCGGTGAGGACGAGGATGAGCCGCTCGGTGCGCTCGACCACCCCGACGTCGCAGCGCAGCCCGACGCCCTCGGCGCGCGCCTTCACGTAGGAGGTCATCACCCCGAGGACCAGGCAGAGCATGGCGACCAGCGCGAGCAGGCGGTTGTCGCCCTCGCCGGTGAACCACCAGACGAGCGCGCCGAAGATCGCGGCGTCGACCAGCCGGTCGAGGCTGGAGTCCAGCACCGCGCCGAACAGCGACCCGCCGCCGCGGGCCCGGGCCAGGGCGCCGTCGAGCATGTCGAGCAGCACGAAGACGGTGACGGTGAAGGCGCCCCAGAACAGGTGCCCGGTCGCGATCAGCCCGACCGACCCGGCGACCGCGCCGACCGTGCCGGTGACGGTGACGGCGTCCGCCGTGACCCCGGCACGCAGCAGCGTGCCCGCCACCGGCGCCCAGAACCGCCCGACGGCCGCCCGGGCGTTGGCCCCGAGCAACTCAGCCCTCCCCGGCGTCGCCCGCGGGCCAGTGGGCTGCCAGCAGGGCCCGCGTCTCGCGCAGCACCTGGGGCAGCACCCGGGTGAGCCCGATGACCGGCATGAAGTTGGTGTCGCCGCCCCACCGCGGCACGGCGTGCTGGTGCAGGTGGTCGGCGATGCCGGCGCCGGCGACCGACCCCTGGTTCATGCCGATGTTGAAGCCGTGGGCGCCGCTGACCGAGCGCACCACCCGCATCGCCGTCTGGGTGAACATGCCCAGCTCCGCGACCTCCTCGGCCGTCAGGTCGGTGTAGTCCGGGACGTGCCGGTACGGGACCACCATGAGGTGCCCGGCGTTGTACGGGTAGAGGTTGAGGACGGCGAACACCGTGCGGCCGCGGGCGACGACCAGCCCGTCGTCGTCGTCCATCTGCGGGATCAGGCAGAACGGGCAGTCGTGCTCGCCCGTCGGCTTGCCCTCCCCCCGGATGTAGGCCATCCGGTAGGGCGTCCACAGGTGCTCGAAGACGGTCGCGGGACCGCCGTCGTCGCTGGACACCGAGATGGTGACGTTCTCGTCCGGGAGGGTCATCCGGCGACCTGCAGGGCCTCGGCGGTCGGGTCGGCGTTGGCCCGGGAGGCCACCCAGTCGGCGATGGCGGCGACGGCCTGCTCGACGGGGACGCCGTTGTGCTGGCTGCCGTCGCGGAAGCGGAAGGACACCGCGCCCGCCTCGGCGTCGGTGGCGCCGGCGATGAGGACGAACGGCACCTTCTGCTTGCTCGCGGTGCGGATCTTCTTCTGCATCCGGTCGTCGGAGTCGTCGACCTCGACCCGGATGCCCTTCGCGCGCAGCCGCAGGGCGACGTCGCCCAGGTAGCCCACCTGGTCGTCGGTGACCGGGATGCCGGTCACCTGCACCGGCGCCAGCCAGGCCGGGAACGCACCGGCGTAGTGCTCGGTGAGCACGCCGAAGAACCGCTCGATCGACCCGAACTTCGCCGAGTGGATCATCACCGGCTGCGCTCGGTCGCCGCCGGCGGTCGTGTACTCCAGGCCGAAGCGGGCGGGCTGGTTGAAGTCGTACTGGATGGTGGACATCTGCCAGGTCCGGCCGATGGCGTCGCGGGCCTGCACCGAGATCTTCGGGCCGTAGAACGCCGCGCCACCGGGGTCGGGGACGAGCTCCAGCCCGGTCTCGCGGGCGGCGTCCTCCAGCACGGAGGTCGCCAGGGCCCACTCGTCGTCGGACCCGATGAACTTGCCCTGCTTC
Source organism: Trujillonella endophytica (assembly GCF_019799905.1). Classification (GTDB taxonomy): domain Bacteria; phylum Actinomycetota; class Actinomycetes; order Mycobacteriales; family Geodermatophilaceae; genus Trujillonella; species Trujillonella endophyticus_A. The sequence continues at coordinate 147,259 of NZ_JABGCI010000004.1, forward strand.
TCCGGGTCGTCCCCGCGGGTGGACAGCTCCAGGTGGTAGTCGTCCAGGCCGAAGTCGCGCAGCAGCCCGAGCACGAAGGCCAGCAGGTGCCGGATCTCGCCGGGCGCCTGGTCGGGGGTCACGTAGCTGTGCGAGTCGTCCTGGGTCAGGCCGCGCACCCGGGTCAGGCCGTGGACGACGCCGGACTTCTCGTACCGGTAGACGGTGCCGAACTCGAAGAAGCGCAGCGGCAGCTCGCGGTAGGACCGCCCGCGCGACCGGAAGATCAGGTTGTGCATCGGGCAGTTCATCGCCTTGAGGCGGTACTCGCTGTTCTCCAGCTCCATGCCGGGGAACATCGTGTCCGCGTAGTACGGCAGGTGCCCCGAGGTCTCGAACAGCCCGCTCTTGGTGATGTGCGGGGTGCCGACGTAGTCGAAGCCCTCCTGGATGTGCCGCAGGCGGACGTAGTCCTCCATCTCCCGCTTGACCACGCCGCCCTTGGGGTGGAAGACGGCCAGACCGGAGCCGATCTCGTCCGGGAAGCTGAAGAGGTCCAGCTCGACGCCCAGCCGCCGGTGGTCGCGGCGCTCGGCCTCGGCCAGCTGCTCGAGGTACGCCTTGTGCGCGTCCTTGCTCTCCCACGCGGTGCCGTAGACGCGCTGCAGCTGCGGGTTCTTCTCGCTCCCCCGCCAGTACGCGGCGGCGCTGCGGGTCAGCGAGAACGCCGGGATGGTGCTGGTGCGCGGCACGTGCGGCCCGCGGCACAGGTCGGTCCACACCCGCTCGCCGGTACGGGCGTCGAGGTTGTCGTACATGGTCAGCTGGGCGCCGCCGACCTCGACGTCCGCTCCCTCGGCCGCCTCGCCGGCGCCGCCCTTGAGGCCGATGAGCTCCAGCTTGTAGGGCTCGTGCGCCAGCTCGGCCTCGGCGTCGGCGTCGGTGATCTCCCGCCGGGCGAAGTTCTGCCCGGCCCGGACGATCTCCTGCATGCGCTTCTCCAGCGCCTGCAGGTCCTCGGGGGTGAACGGCCGCTCGGGGTCGAAGTCGTAGTAGAAGCCGTTCTCCACCGGCGGGCCGATGCCCAGCCGGGTGCCGGGGAACAGGTCCTGCACGGCCTGGGCGAGCACGTGCGCGGTCGAGTGCCGGATCACGGCCCGGCCGTCGGCGCTCGACGCGGGGACCGGCTCGACCTCCGCGTCGGTCTCCGGGGCCCAGGCCAGGTCCTTGAGGTCGCCGCCGGCCAGGTCCCGGACGACGACGGCGCCGTCGGGGCCCTTCAGCGGGACCCCGGCCTCCTTGAGCGCCTGCTGGGCCGTCGTCCCGGCCGGCACCCGGATCGGGGCGACGGCGACGGGGGTGGGCGCGGCAGACACGGGGACTCCTACGGATCACGTTCGGGCCCCCGGCCGGGCGGCCGGGGACACCAGCAGGGTATCCACCGGCGCGGCCGCCCCCGGGTGCGTGTCGCCGGTCAGCCGGGAACGATGCGCAGGCCGTCGGCGACGGCGCCCCGCGCGTCCAGCACCCCGGCCACCCGGGCGGACGTGTCCGGATCGGCGGGGACCAGGCGGACCGCGTCGGCGCCGAGCTCGATCGCCACCGGCACGGCCTCGGCCAGCGTGACGGCGAACCGCCCGTCGGCTCCGCGGGTGAAGGTGAACCGGGCGATGACCGAGTCCTCGGTGGCGTGGCCCCGGGTGGAGTGCTCGGCGAGGGCGTTGCCCAGGCCGTAGGCCACCCACTCCCCGCCGATCCGGGCCATCGGCTGCACCACGTGCGCGTGGTGGCCGAGCACGAGGTCGACGTCCGGCGAGGCGAGCAGCGCCGCCACCGCCTCCTCCTGCGCCGCCGTCGGCTCGGGGTCGTACTCGGCGCAGCAGTGCAGGCTGGCGACGACGACCTCCGCCCCCGCCGCCCGCGCCCTGGCCGCCGCGTCGAGCATCGGGGTGACGTCCGGGACGTCGACCACGTCGACCGACCACTCCCGCCCCCCGGGCAGCGGCACCCCGTTCAGCGAGAAGGTGCCGGCCACGTGCCCCACGGTCACGCCCCCCACCTCGAGCAGGGTCGGCGTGGTGCTCTCCGCGGCGCTGCGGTAGGTGCCCGTGTGCGCGATACCGGCGGCGTCGAGCGCGTCGAGGGTGCGGACCAGCCCGTCGGTGCCGGCGTCCAGCGAGTGGTTCGACGCGGTCGAGCACAGGTCGTATCCGGCGCCGGCGAGCGCGTCGAGGATCTCGGGCTGGACGGCGAAGCTCGGGTACCCCGAGTAGGGGCCGCCGGGCGGGGCGACCGGCGTCTCCAGGTGGCAGACGGCCAGGTCGGCGGCGGAGAGGACGGGCGCGACGGGGGCGAACACCGGCGCGAAGTCGTGGCCGCCGCCGGGCAGCTCCGCGCCAGTGGTCAGCGCCCGGCCCTGGTGCACCAGCACGTCGCCGGTGGCCACCAGGGTGAACTCCTCCGGCGGAGGCGGCGGTGCGGAAGCCGGTGAGCTGCTCGCGTCCTGCACGGGCGGGGCCGCGTCGTCCGACGACCCGCACCCGGCCAGCACGACCAGCGACGCGAGGGCGGCGGCGCGACACCGGGGCAGCACGCCGTGACGCTAGTCCCGGGCCGGCTGCGGGCCGGGCGGCGCGCCGTCCAGCACGACCGGGTCCCCCACCGCGACCGCGCCCGGCTCCAGCACCTCGGCGTAGACCCCCAGGCAGTGCTTCGGCAGGCGGGTCACGCGCAGCAGCGCCTCCCCCACCCGCAGCCGGCGACCCACCCAGGCCCGTTCGTCGCCGGCGCCGGCCAGCGCGAGGAGCAGGTTGGCCCGCGGGTCGTCGGCCGAGCAGCCGTCGGGCACCTCCCCGGCCGCGGCGCGGTCGACCGCCTGGCGGCTCACCAGGTGGACGGCTGCCGCGTCGACCTGAGGCTCGCCGGCCGAGGCCAGCCGCACCGGCCGCCCCAGCACCGCGGTGAGCGTCGCCGTGTCGGCCTCGGCGTCCCCGGTGCCGACCACCTCGCGCATCGCGGGGGTGGTCTTGACCGTCACCCGCTCGCCGGTCGTCGCGTCGACGACCGCGTACGCCCGGTCGCCACGCAGACCCTCGACCTCCACCTGAGCTCTCGGCACCGTCCGGCCGCCGAGGGACTTCACCGGGTACACCGCGACCTGCTCGACCGTGCCCACCACCGTGCCCACGGTCGGCACGCTACGCACCGGCCGCGCGGGGGTCACGCCGGCGCAGGCGGCGCAGCTGGGCGTCGAGGTAGGGCCGGGCCCGGCGCTGGCCGCCCCGTTCGGCGATGGCGACGGCCAGTCCGGTGAGCGCCCGCTCGAGGCGGGCCTCGTCGGGGGACCAGCCGCGCCGGCGGCACTCCTCGAGCCACTCCACCGGGGCGACGTGCCCGCGGCCGGCGTTGCACCGGCGGCAGGCGGCGACCTCGTTCTCCGGCCAGGAGGGGCCGCCCTTGACCCGGGGCACCACGTGCTCGGTGGTCGGGGCCACCAGCCCGCCGAGCGCGCGGCCGCACCAGATGCAGGTGGCGCCGTCCCGCTCCAGCGCCGCGCTCAGCCGGGCGGCGCGATCGGGCTGGGGCACTCCCCCATGGTCCGCCCGGACGCGCGGACGTGCAGGAGCCGCGGGTCGGTCCCGTCGGCGCCGGCCCGCGACCCGGCGGCGGGGCGGTGCGAGCACGCCCCGCCGGGCGTTGGCCGCCCGCCGCTGGAGGGCACGGCGGAAGACTCGCGGCCGGGGCTGCTGCCCGGCGGGTACGCGCACCAGCCGAACTCCGCCTCCGGCGGCTCCGGGACGCCGGCGTCGGCACGGAGCAGGGCGAGCAGCCGGTCGAGCACCCGGCCGAGCAGCTCGTCGCCGGCAGGACGCCCTCGCCGAGGTCCCGGAGGACCTGCTCCCACGCGTCGGACACCGCCTCGACGACCAGGTCGTAGGGGGCGTGTGCCCCCTCGCGGTCGGCTCCGTCGGAGCCGGGACGGCGGGCGACGAGGCGGTGGGAGACGAGGCGGTGGGAGACGGGCACGACCGGCACGCCGACCGGGCGCCGGCAGGCGCACCCGGCACCGGACGGCCACCGATGAGTACCGGCGGCGACCCCCGTCTCTCCTCCGACAGACTCAGCGGCGACGGCCACCCAGGCGGCCGCAGGACACGGAGGAACAGACATGGGCGCGATCAGGGTGCACGAGTTCACGACCGTCGACGGCGTCGTCGACGCACCGATGTGGACCATGGACTACGGCTTCCCCGACGACCTGGCGAACTCGATCGGCGCGCTCACCGCGCCCGCCAGCGGGATCCTGCTCGGCCGGACGACGTTCGAGATGTTCGCGCCGGCGTGGTCGACGCGGACCGCCGAGGAGGACCCCGGGGCGCCGTTCTTCAACGACACGACCAAGCACGTCGTCAGCAGGACGCTGAGCGACGCCGAGTCCGTGTGGCGGAACTCGACCGTGGTCGGCGGCTACGACGCCGAGGGGATCCGCGCGCTCAAGGCCGACGGCGACCTGTACGTCAGCGGCAGCGCCACGCTCGTGCGGGCGCTGGTCGCCGACGGGCTGGTGGACGAGCTGCACCTCTACGTCTATCCGGTGGCCGTGGGCAGCGGCATCCGCCTGTTCCCCGAGGGCACCGCCAGGACGCCGCTGTCCCTGATGGGCGCCGAGGCACTGTCCAACGGCGTGGTGCACCTGACGTACGGACCGGCCGCCGCCGGCTGACGCCGGGAGACGCCGGGAGACGACGAGAGACGACGAGGGCCCCGGGTCGGCGACCCGGGGCCCACGCACCGCCGTACGTGCGACCGGCCGAGCGATGACTTCCGGGACGTGTGCAGGTCACACCCGCCAGGAGCGCCGAGCGACGGGCGCCCTCGTACCCGGAGGAGACGCATGGCCCAGCTCATCTACTCGATGATCACCTCGCTCGACGGCTACACCCAGGCGGCCGACGGCGACCTCGGCCGCGGGCCCGCCGACGACGAGGAGGTGCACACCTTCATCGGCGACCGCTTCCGCCACGTGGGCACGTTCCTCTACGGCCGGCGCATGTACGAGACGATGGTCTTCTGGGAGACGGCGCACACCCTGCCCGACGCACCGCCGCACATCGTGCAGTACGCGCGGGACTGGCAGGCCGCCGAGAAGGTCGTCCACTCCACGACGCTGGAGTCGGTGTCGAGCGCGAGGACCCGGATCGAGCGGACCTTCGACCCGGACGCGGTGCGCGCGCTCAAGGCCCAGGCCGACCACGACCTGTCCATCAGCGGCCCGGACCTCGCGGCCCAGGCGATCGCGGCCGGCCTGGTGGACCAGTACCACCTCTTCACGACGACGACCGTGGTCGGCGGCGGCACGCGGTTCTTCCCCGACGGCGTCCGCCTCGACCTCGAGCTCGTCGAGGAGCGTGCCTTCGACAGCGGACTGGTCTACGCGCACTACCGGACCCGCTGAGCCGCCCCGGTCGCGTACCCGCCGAGCGTCGGCGGCCCGGACGCGACGAAGGCCCCAGGTCGGTGACCTGGGGCCCTCGTGCCGGTGGGCGATACTGGGTTCGAACCAGTGACCTCTTCGGTGTGAACGAAGCGCTCTACCACTGAGCCAATCGCCCGGTGCGCGTCCGATTGTGCCAGACGGTCACCGCCAGAGCGGCACCCACCCCGGCACCCAGTCGGGGACGCCCATGACGTGCAGCGTCACCGCCAGGACGCCGTAGACGAAGGCCGCGGTGGCCAGCGCGATGAGTCCGCGGACCCAGATCGGCTGGCGCCCGATCCACTCCGTCCACGTCGTGACGTGCTTCTTCGTGAACTCGAGCAGCCGCTCGGCCCAGAAGAACTCGCTGGCGAGCACGAAGAGCCCCGCGATGACGGTCAGCCAGCCGGGTCCGGGCAGCGGGATGGTGACCAGCCCGACGGCGACGATCAGGCTCCCGACCACCCCGACGCCCACGCGATAGGCGTGGTCGACGCTGCGACGGGCACCGATCCGGCGCCGCCAGGCCGACTCCGCGACGCGTTCGCGCAGGGAGTGGACGCCGTCCTCGGCGAAGTGCGCCCGCCGCTCCTCGCTCGTCGGCCGCGCGGGGCGGCCGTGGGGTCCTGCGCTGCGCGGCACAGGGACCGCAGCATGCTGCGTCGCCGCCACGGTCTCTTGCTCGCTCAGCTCGCCACCTACCTCGCCACGATGACCGACGGTTCCGCCGGAGCCTCCCGACCGGGCTCGATGCTGATCGCGTAGCCGCCGAAGTCGTCGAGGCCGGTCGACGTGGAGCCTACGGTCTGGACGTCCGTTTGTGACCTGACCACGTCGAACGTCCCCACGGCGACGGCGCCGTCGCCGGTCATCCCCCACACCACGTAGACCTGCGAGTCCGCGTCGTTGACCCGCAGGCCCTGGGTGACCACCTGGACCTGCGTGTCCCGGGCGACCACGGTGGCCACCCGTCTGCCGTCGCTGGAGAGGGGCGCGATGGTCGCCGTCCCCGGCTCCAGGAGCGAGTCGACGACGCGAGCCTGCTCGGCGGCCTGCTGGGCCGCCTCGTCGCGGGCGTCGCTGAGGACGACGTTCCAGGTACCCAGCCCGAGCACGGCGGCCACCGCGGCGGCGACCAGCGCGTTCGGCACGACGCGGCGCCACGGCGAGCGCATGTCGGCCTCCCCACGGAGGGACGACCCGTACCCGGGGAAGCCGGTGGCCCCGCTCGCCTCCCGGATGGCCGTGGGCGCGACCGGCGCGGGGCGCGCCGCGGCCGGTGACTTCGCCGCGGACGGCTGCACCTGCTCCGTCGCCTCGACGGCCGCACGCAGCCGCTCCCGGAGACCCTCGCTCGGCTCGGCCGGCGGCAGGTCCGCCGCCAGGGCACCCATCACCTCGGTGGTCTCGGCCACGGTGCGGGCGCACCGGGCGCAGCCTGGCACGTGTCCGACGAAGACGCCCTCGTCCTCCGGCTCGAGCGCGTGCAGCGCCCAGCCCACCGCCAGCTCGTCGAACAGCTCGTGCCCGTCCGGGCCCGGCCCGCCACCCCGCTGGCTCATCGGTTCGTCCCGTCCACCGAAGCGGGCCCCAGGGCGCCGCCGAGGGCGACGCCTGCGACGCCGCCCAGGTCCTGCTTCAGCCGCCGCATGCCGGCGAGCATCCGGGTCTTGACGGTGCCCAGGGGCGCGCGGGTCAGCGCCGCGACCTCCCGCTGGGTGTAGCCGCCGTAGTACGCGAGCGTCAGCGCCTCGCGCTGGGCGTCCGGCAGGCCCCCGAGGGCGTTGCGCACCTGCTCGGCGACCAGCCGGCCCAGGGCGTCGTCCTCCACGTCGGCGGTCGCCATGGGGGCGGCCAGGACGACCTCGTCCTCGGCGCGCGCCTGGCGGCGGCGCTGCGACTCCTCCCGGCGGACGGCGTCGACGGCCTTGTGGTGGACCATCGCCAGGAACCACGAGGCGAAGCTCCCGCGCGAGGCGTCGTACGCGCCCGGGTCCCGCCAGACGGAGAGGAAGGCGTCCTGCAGGACGTCCTCGGCCAGCACGTCGTCGGCCAGCACCCGGCGGGCGAGCGCGAAGGCCGGCCGGCGGAAGCGCTCGTACAGGTCGTCGACCGCGGAGCGGTCACCGGCCCGCAGCCGGGCGACGATGTCCGCATCCCCGGAATCGTCGCCCGCACGGCGCGCGGGACGGGTCACGGCTCCCATGGTCACATGCGGCGTTCGCGGCAGGGACGACGTTCGGTTCAGTTCTGCGTGGCGACCTCGCGACGGAGGGCGACACGCCCGGGCGTCACGTCAGCGCAACCTGTTCCCGACTGGGTCGTTGCCCGGTCATGGGAAGCCGCTCCACCCCCGGACACTCGACCCCCACGACGCTGCACCTCGTCGGGCCCAGCTCCTGGACCGAGGTGCCGGCGACGCTCGGCTACGAGGTGGCCGACCCCTACGCCGTCCGCATCTCGTTCGGTGACCCCTTCGGCGCCGACGGCATCTCGTGGCTGCTCGCCCGGGACCTGCTGCGGGCCGGGCTCGACCAGCCGGCCGGGGACGGCGACGTCCGGCTGTGGCCGGCCCGCACCACCGGCGACGTCCTCTTCCTGCACCTGCGCGCCCCGTCCGGCGAGGCGCTCTTCGAGCTGTCCCGCACGGCGGTGGCCGCGTTCCTGCGGCAGACCGAGCAGCTGGTGCCCGTCGGGTCCGAGGCGGCGGCCCTGCAGGTCGACGACGCGCTGGAGGCACTGCTGTCCGGCGGCGGCGCCGACCCCGGGACCCGCTGACCCGCAGGGACCCCCCCCTCGGAGGTCACCCGAGGGCCGTGTAATGTTCTCCCTGCAACGCGGACGTGGCTCAGTTGGTAGAGCATCACCTTGCCAAGGTGAGGGTCGCGGGTTCGAATCCCGTCGTCCGCTCGGAACCTCGGGCGCTGGTCGCGAGACCAGCGCCCGTGTGTGCGGTGGAGTGGCCGAGAGGCGAGGCAACGGCCTGCAAAGCCGTCTACACGGGTTCAAATCCCGTCTCCACCTCGTCTCGCTCGCGAGAGCGGTGGAGCGGGCCGGTCGTGAGACCGGACCTCGGGCGATTGGCGCAGTGGTAGCGCGCTTCCCTGACACGGAAGAGGTCACTGGTTCGAACCCAGTATCGCCCACCGGCTCCAGAGGCCCCGACCCCTCGGTCGGGGCCTCTCGTGGTTCCCGGCCCGGTTCCACCGGACGACGCCGGGACGCCGGTCACCCCAGGCGAGGTGCCACGTGCTCGGCCCAGAAGCGGTCGACCTGCGCGGCGAGCTCCTCGGGCGTGCCGCTGTTGTCGAGCACGACGTCGGCGACCGCACGGCGCTCCTCGTCGGTGGCCTGGACGGCGATCCGGGCGCGGGCGTCGTCCTCGGTCATCCCGCGCCGCACCAGCCGCTCCAGGCGGGTCTGCAGGTCCGTCTCGACGACCAGGACGATGTCGTGGGGGACCCCCGCCCGGCCCGCTCGCGCGTTCCCGGACTCCACGAGCAGCGGGATGTCGTGCACGACCACGCCGTCCTCGGGCACCGCCGCCGCCAGCTCCGCCGCCCGCTCGCCCACCAGCGGGTGCACGATCGCGTTCAGCCGGCCGCGGGCCTCGGGGTCGGCGAAGACGATCGCGCCCAGCGCCGGCCGGTCCAGGGCGCCGTCCGGGCCGAGGACGCCGTCACCGAAGGCCGCGACGACGGCGGCCAGACCCGGCGTCCCCGGCTCGACCACCTCACGGGCGATCGCGTCGGCGTCGACGACGACCGCCCCGCGCTCGGCCAGCAGCCGCGACACGGTGCTCTTGCCCGACCCGATCCCACCCGTCAACCCGATGCGCAGCACGCACGGACAGTAGCCAGCACACCGGCGACGATCACGGACAGGTAACACGCGCCCGTCCTGTCCGGCGCGTCGCAGCAGTCACACCCGTCACGGCTCATAACGTCCGCCTCGGCGATCTCCCCCCGCCGAGAGAGGCAGAACCCCGATGTCGCGTCCCATGCAGGCCACCGTCCCCACGACCGCCGCAGGCTCCCGTGGCCGTCACCGGCTCGACCGGGCCTCCGGCGTGCGCGCCTGCGACCTGCCCGGTGTCCGTGAGCGGCTCGCCCAGCGCGAGGCCACCCTCCGTCCGCGCAACGCCTTCCTCCGCTGGCTGACCACCAGCGCCCCGGCCGGCCGGCACACCTGGTCGTTCCTCGCCGGCTCCGGCGGCCGACCGCGGACCGCGTTCGCGATCATCCTCAGCCTCTGAGCCGGCGCCCGTCCCGGCGCACCCCTGGCACTGTCGGGCGCGCCGGGACGCGGCGACCCGCGACCGGCGGCCCCCTCGTCCGCCGCCCGGCCCGGACAGCACGGAGGCCCAGGACCATCCGGTCCTGGGCCTCCGTGGACGAACTGTTCAGCTCACCCCTGCGGGTCGGCGGTCACTCGCCGCCGGCGAGCTTGGCCCGCAGCGCGGCGAGGGCCTCGTCGCTGGCCAGCGTGCCACCGCCACCACCGGAGGTGGTGTCAGCGGCCTCGACGTCACCGCCGGAGGAGTAGTTCCCACCCGCGGCGGCCTCGGCGTCGGCCTCCTTGGCAGCGGCGATCTGCTTGCGGTGCGCCTCGTAGCGGGCCTGGGCCTCGGCGTACTGCTTCTCCCAGGTCTCGCGGGCCTCGTCGAAGCCCTCGAGCCACTCGCCGGTCTCCGGGTCGAAGCCCTCGGGGTAGATGTAGTTGCCCTGCTCGTCGTAGGCGGCGGCCATGCCGTACGCGGCCGGGTCGAACACGTCCTCCTCGCCGACGACGCCCTCGTTGGCCTGCTTGAGCGACAGCGAGATCCGGCGGCGGTCCAGGTCGATGTCGATGACCTTGACCAGGATCTCGTCGCCGACCTGCACGACCTGCTCCGGGATCTCCACGTGGCGCTCGGCCAGCTCGGAGATGTGGACCAGGCCCTCGATGCCCTCGTCGACGCGGACGAACGCACCGAAGGGCACCAGCTTGGTGACCTTGCCGGGCACGACCTGGCCGATCTGGTGCGTGCGGGCGAACTGACGCCACGGGTCCTCCTGCGTCGCCTTCAGCGACAGGGAGACACGCTCGCGGTCCAGGTCGACGTCGAGGACCTCGACGGTGACCTCCTGGCCCACCTCGACGACCTCGGACGGGTGGTCGATGTGCTTCCAGGACAGCTCGGACACGTGCACCAGGCCGTCGACGCCACCCAGGTCCACGAAGGCACCGAAGTTGACGATCGAGGAGACGACGCCGGTCCGGACCTGGCCCTTGGCGAGCTTGTTGAGGAACTCGCTGCGGACCTCGGACTGCGTCTGCTCCAGCCACTGGCGACGGGAGAGGACGACGTTGTTGCGGTTCTTGTCGAGCTCGATGATCTTCGCCTCGAGCTCGCGGCCCACGTAGGGCTGCAGGTCGCGGACGCGGCGCATCTCGACGAGCGAGGCGGGGAGGAACCCGCGCAGGCCGATGTCGAGGATGAGACCGCCCTTGACGACCTCGATGACGGTGCCGGTGACGACCTCGTCGGCTTCCTTCTTCGCCTCGATCGTGCCCCAGGCGCGCTCGTACTGGGCGCGCTTCTTGGACAGGATCAGGCGGCCTTCCTTGTCCTCCTTCTGGAGGACGAGGGCTTCCACCTCGTCGCCGACCTTGACGACCTCGTTGGGGTCGACGTCGTGCTTGATGGAGAGCTCGCGCGAGGGGATGACGCCCTCGGTCTTGTAGCCGATGTCCAGCAGCACCTCGTCCCGGTCGACCTTGACGATGACGCCCTCGACGATGTCGCCATCGTTGAAGTACTTGATCGTCAGGTCGATGGCGGCGAGGAAGTCCTCGGCGCTACCGATGTCGTTGATGGCGACCTGGGGGGTGCTGGAAGGACGGACCTGGGTGGAGGTCATGTGGTTGGTTGCTCCGGACGGGGGATGCGTAGGGACAGGACGTCCCGCGGCCGGGTGACCGCGGGGAGCGGGGAGAGCCGGCGCGCGCGGATCCCCGGGTGAGGGACAGCGTTGACAGACCTCTGGCGCATTCCCATGGTACGGAGCACCGGGGTGCCGGGTCCACCTGGGTCCCGGCCCGGTCCGGGCGCCGGCGTGTCACGCTCCCGGGTGATGAGGCACCTGTCGTGAGCACCGCGCCGTGAGCGATCCCCTCCTCCCCCTCGGCCCCGACGGCTACCCCGCCCCGGGGGGTGTGGCCCGCCGTCGCGCGGGTCGGGCGGAGTCGGTCCGCGCGAACCGGCGCTGGTGGGACGCCGCCGCCCCCGCCTACCTCGCCGAGCACGGCGCCGACCTCGGCGACGTGGACTTCCTGTGGTGTCCCGAGGGGCTCCGGGAGGCCGACGCCCACCTGCTGGGCGACGTCGCCGGCCGGCGGGTCCTCGAGATCGGGTGCGGGTCCGCGCCCTGCGCCCGCTGGCTGCACGGGGCCGGGGCCGAGGTGCTGGCGCTGGACCTGTCCGCCGGAATGCTCGCCCGCGCCGCGGAGCTCAACCGCGCCACCGGCGTGCCCGTCCCGCTCCTGCAGGCCGACGCGGGCGCACTGCCGCTGCGCGACGGGTCGGTGGACGTCGTCTGCTCGGCGTTCGGCGGCCTGCCGTTCGTCGCCGACGTCGAGGGGGCGCTGCGCGAGGTGGCGCGCGTGCTCGGGCCGGGCGGCCGCTTCGTCGGCTCGGTGAACCACCCCATGCGCTGGCCGCTGCCCGACTCCCCCGACCCGGCCGACCTCACCGTCACGTCGTCCTACTTCGACCGGACGCCGTACGTCGAGACCGACGACGACGGCCGGGCCACCTACGTCGAGCACCACCGCACGGTCGGCGACTGGGTGCGCGCGGTCGTCGGCGCCGGGCTGGTCCTGGACGACCTCGTCGAGCCCGAGTGGACGCCGGGCCGCACGCAGGAGTGGGGTCAGTGGTCCCCGGCCCGGGGGGCGCTGGTCCCCGGCACGCTGATCCTGGTCACGCACCGACCCTGACGCTCGAGTCCGCGTCGAGATCGCCGACCCGCGCTCCGGCGGGCTCCGGCGGGCTCCGGCGCCGAACTCTCGACCTCATGTCGAGGTCGAGCTGACGCACCCGGCGGTGCGCCCCCGGCGGCGGAGTCGTCCGCCGGGTGCGTCGCCCCCGCGGGGAGAAACGTCAGTGACCGAGCCGCCAGGTCGCCGGAGGTCGCGCCTCAGTGGGCCGCGGCGTCCCAGCTGGCGCCGAAGCCGACCGAGACCTCGAGCGGCACGGACAGCTCCGCGGCGCCGGCCATCTCGCGGCGGACGAGCGCCTCGAGGGCCTCCCGCTCCCCCGGCGCGACCTCGAGCACGAGCTCGTCGTGCACCTGCAGGACCATCCGCGACCGCAGGCCCTCGGCGGCGATCGCCTGCTCCACCCGGAGCATGGCGACCTTGATGACGTCGGCGGCCGAGCCCTGGATGGGCGCGTTGAGCGCCATCCGCTCGGCCATCTCGCGCCGCTGCCGGTTGTCGCTGGTGAGGTCGGGCAGGTACCGCCGCCGGCCGAGGGTGGTGACCGTGTAGCCGGTCCGCCGGGCCTCGTCGACCACGGAGTCGAGGTAGTCGCGGATGCCGCCGAAGCGCTCGAAGTAGGCGTGCATCTGGCCGCGCGCCTCCTCGGGGGTGATCCGCAGCTGCTGGGCGAGCCCGTAGGCCGACAGCCCGTAGGCCAGCCCGTAGCTCATCGCCTTGATCCGGCGGCGCATCTCCGGGTCGACCTGCTCGATCGGGATGTCGAACGCCTTCGACGCGACGAAGGAGTGCAGGTCCTCCCCCGACATGAAGGCCTCGATGAGGCCCTCGTCGCCGGAGAGGTGCGCCATGATCCGCATCTCGATCTGGCTGTAGTCGGCGGTCATGAGCGACTCGTGGCCGCTGCCGACGACGAAGGCCTGCCGGATGCGCCGGCCCTCGGCCGTGCGGATCGGGATGTTCTGCAGGTTCGGGTCGGTCGAGGAGAGCCGGCCGGTCGCGGCGATCGTCTGCTGGAACGTGGTGTGGATGCGGCCGCCGTCGTCGACCATCGGGATCAGCCCGTCGATCACCGTGCGCAGCCGGGTGACGTCCCGGTGGCGCAGCAGGTGCTCGAGGAACGGGTGCCCGGTCGAGGCGAGCAGCGAGGTGAGCGCCTCGGCGTCGGTCGTGTACCCGGACTTGATCTTCTTGGTCTTGGGCAGCCCGAGCTCGTCGAACAGCACGGCCTGCAGCTGCTTGGGGGAGCCGAGGTTCACCTCGCGGCCGATGACGGCGTAGCACTCGGCGGCCGCCGCGGCGACGCCCTCGGCGAACTCCTTCTGCAGGTCCTGTAGGAAGTCCAGGTCGGCGGCGATGCCGCGGAACTCCATGGCCGCGAGGACGCGGGTCAGCGGCAGCTCGATCTCACCGAGCAGCCCGTCTCCGCCGCGCTGGCCGAGGAGCTGCTCCAGGGCGTCGGAGAGGTCGTTGACCGCCACGGCCTTGAGGACGTCGGCGTGCGCGGCCTCCGCGGCGAGGTCGGCCTCGCTGGGGCCCAGCCCGTCGAGGGTCAGCTGGCCCTCCGGCGCCGCGGAGTCCTTCAGCTCGCGGCGCAGGTACCGCACCGCCAGGTCGCCGAGGTCGAACGAGCGCTGGCCGGGGTTGGTCAGGTAGGCGGCGAGCGCGGTGTCGCTGACCAGGCCCTGCACCTCCCAGCCGCGGGCCCACACGGCCAGCAGCGGCCCCTTCACGTCGTGGGCGACCTTGGGCCGGTCGGGGTCGGCCAGCCAGTCGGCCAGCGCCTGCTCGTCGGCGGTGTCCAGGTCGGGACCCAGGTCGACGAAGGTGGCGTGGTCGTCGCCGGCCGCGACGGCGATCCCGGTCAGCTCGCCGGTGCCGCGACCCCAGGTGCCACGGAAGACCAGCCCGGTCCGGCCGCGGGCGTGGGCGTCCAGCCACGCGCCCAGGGCGCCGGGCTCGACGTCGTCCTCGGTGACCTCGAACCCGCCGTCGACCTCCGGCTCGGCGCTGGTCAGGGTGGCGAACAGCCGGTCGCGCAGCACGCGGAACTGCAGGTTGTCGAAGAGCGTGTGCACCTCGTTGCGATCCCACGCCTGGACGGCGAGGTCGAGCGGGCCGACCTCGAGCGGCACCGCGCGGTCGAGCTCGGTGAGCCGCCGGTTCTGCAGCACCGAGGACAGGTGCTCCCGCAGCTTCTCCCCGACCTTGCCCTTGACGGTGTCGACCTGGTCGACCAGCGCGTCGAGCGAGCCGTACTCGCGGACCCACTTGGCCGCGGTCTTCTCCCCCACGCTCGGGATGCTCGGCAGGTTGTCGCTGGGGTCGCCCCGCAGCGCGGCGAAGTCCGGGTACTGCGTCGGGCTCAGGCCGTACTTGGTCTCGACCTCCTCCGGCGTGAACCGGGTCAGGTCCGACACGCCCTTGCGCGGGTAGAGGACGGTGACGTGCTCGTTGACCAGCTGCAGCGCGTCCCGGTCGCCGGTGCAGATCAGCACGTCCATGCCGGCGTCGACGGCCTGCACGGTCAGCGTGGCGATGACGTCGTCCGCCTCGTAGTTCTCGGCGGTGATGACCGGCACGTGCAGCGCGGCGAGCACCTCCTGGATGAGGCTCACCTGGCCCCGGAAGTCGGTGGGGCTCTCCGAGCGGTTGGCCTTGTACTCGGCGTAGATCTCGCTGCGGAAGGTCTTGCGGCCGACGTCGAAGGCGACGGCCAGGTGCGAGGGCGCCTCGTCGCGCAGGACGTTGATGAGCATCGACGTGAAGCCGTACACCGCGTTGGTGGGCTGCCCGGTGGTGGTGGAGAAGTTCTCGACCGGGAGCGCGAAGAAGGCGCGGTAGGCCAGCGAGTGCCCGTCGAGCAGCAGCAGGCGGGGGCGCGGCCCGCCCGGGGTCGAGGGGGCGTCGGGCGCGGAGGTGGTCACCGGTGCGGACATCGCCCGAGATCCTAGTGAAAGGACCCCGCTGCCCCCCCGGCCTCGCGAGCTCGGCCCGGGCCCCTGCAGCGGGGCCGTAACGTGCCGGCCCGTGATCTCCGCCCCGCCTTCCTGGATCCCGGCCGGTCAGAGCAGTCCGCTCGACGACAAGCTCGGCATCCGCATCACCGACTTCGACCCCGACCGGACGGTCGCGACCATGCCGGTCGAGGGCAACGAGCAGCCCTACGGTCTCCTGCACGGCGGCGCGACGTGCGCCCTCGTGGAGTCGGTGGGCTCGTGGGCGGCGGCGCTCAACGCCGGGCCGGAGCGCCGCGTCGTCGGGATCGAGCTGAACGCCAGCTACCTGCGTGCCGCCACGTCGGGCACCGTCACCGCCGTCGCGACGCCGGTGCGCCGCGGCAGGAGCCTGTCGACCTTCGTCGTCGAGGTCACCGACGACACCGGGCGGGTCACCGCGACCGCCCGACTGACCTGCATGACGCTGTCCGACTGAACCGTGCCGCTGGCCGACTGAACCGTGCCGCTGCCGCGCGCCGGCACGGCGCACGAGCGCCGCGGATCCGCGCCGATTCCTCCCCCGGCGGGGGCCGGAGAGGGGCAGTGTGTCGCGGAACGGTCACAGCTGATCCAGTACGGAACGGTTGTGCAACATCCTTGGGTTACCTTCCACGCTCCACTCACACGCAGGGAGCACGCGTGACGCACGCGCCAGATCGCGTCCGGCGGGAAGACCCCCGCCGGACGCCCTCCCCCTCGACGGGGCAGGCCGGCATCCCCGGCCACCGATCGTCCGCAGGTCGGCGCACCCTCCTGAGGCTGCTGCTGGTCACCTTCTTCGGCCTCGCCATCGCCGCGCTGACGCCCGGCGTCGCCTCGGCCGTCGGTGAGCAGGTCCGCGGGACGCTCACCACCGGGGCCACCGGGCCGATCGCCGGGGTCACCATCACCGTCGAGACCTCCGACGGGCAGGCGGTCGGCGAGGGCGAGACCGATGACCGCGGCCGCTTCTCCGTCCCGGTGCCCGGCCCGGGCGAGTACGTCGTCACGCTCGACACCGACTCGCTGCCGGAGAACGTCACGGTCGGGTCCGCCGGGGACACCCGCACGGTGACCGTCGAGCCCAACGGCCGGGAGCCGGTGAACTTCGGCCTCTCCGACGGGCAGCGCGGCAGCGGCAGCGACCGCATCCTCGCCGTCCAGCTGTTCGTCGACGGTCTGCGGTTCGGCCTCCTGATCGCGATCAGCGCGGTGGGCCTGTCGCTCATCTTCGGCACGACCGGGCTGACCAACTTCGCGCACGGCGAGCTGGTCACCATCGGCGCCATCGTCGCCTTCTACCTCAACGTGGACGCCGACATCCCGCTGCTGGCCGCCGCCGTCATCGCGGTGGTGATCGGCGGCCTGGTCGGCGCGCTCAACGAACTCGGGCTGTGGCGGCCGCTGCGCCGGCGCGGCACCGGGCTCGTCGCGGCGCTGGTCGTGTCGATCGGCCTGTCCCTGGCCGTGCGCTACGTGATCCAGACCGTCTACGGCGGCCGGTCCAACCCCTACCTCGACTACCAGTCGCAGCGCGCCCGGGACTACGGCGCGTTCGCGCTGACCGACCGCGACCTGTACTCGATCATCATCTCGCTGGTCGTCCTCGTCGCCGTCGCGCTCATGCTGCAGCGCAGCCGGATCGGCAAGGCCATGCGGGCGGTCGCCGACAACCGCGACCTGGCCGCCTCGTCGGGCATCGACGTCAACCGCGTCATCCTCGTCGTGTGGGTCATGGGCGGTGCGCTCGCCGCCCTCGGCGGCGTGCTGCTCGGGCTGTCGGACCAGATCCAGTGGGACATGGGCTTCCGCCTGCTGCTGCTCATGTTCGCCGGGGTGACCCTGGGTGGTCTGGGTACCGCCTACGGCGCCCTCGTCGGCGGGATCATCGTCGGCGTCTTCGTGCAGATGTCCACGCTCGTCATCCGCGACGACATGAAGTACGTCGGAGGGCTGCTGCTCTTGATCCTCATCCTCGTCGTCCGGCCCCAGGGCATCCTGGGCAGCAAAGCCCGGATCGGCTGACCGCCATGGGAGAGCTCCTCGACGCCTTCCAGCTCGGCGTCCGCGCGATGTTCGCCTACCAGGCGGTGTTCTTCGCCCTGCTGGCGATCGGACTGAACCTGCACTTCGGGTACACGGGCCTGCTCAACTTCGGGCAGATCGCCTTCGCGATGGTCGGCGGCTACGGCATCGCCATCTCCGTCGCCCAGTGGGACCTGCCCTTCTGGGTGGGCGTCGTCGTCGGCCTCGGCGCGGCGGTGATCCTGGCCCTGCTGCTCGGGCTGCCGACGCTGCGGCTGCGGGCCGACTACCTGGCGATCGTCACGATCGCGACGGCGGAGGCGCTACGACTGCTCTTCCGGTCCGTGGGCTCCACCGAGGTCACCGGCAGCACGGAGGGCCTGTTCGACTTCAACAGCAGCTTCTTCACGTGGTGCCCGTGGTCGGTCAGCGGCCGGTTCGACATCCTCGGGACGCGGTGGCGCGGCAGCGAGCTGTGGGTGATCACCATCGGGTGGTCGATCGTGCTGCTCAGCTGCCTGCTGGTCTGGGCCCTGATGCGCAGCCCGTGGGGCCGCGTGCTGCGGGCCGTCCGCGAGGACGAGGACGCCGCCCGCGCCCTGGGCAAGAACGTGTACGCGTTCAAGATGCAGTCGCTGGTCCTGGGCGGGATCTTCGGCGCGCTCGGTGGCATGGTCTACGCCGTCGGCACCGGCTCGCAGAACCCCGACCAGTACCAGAACGCCAACACGTTCCTCGCCTACGGGGCGCTGATCCTCGGCGGCGCGGCACGCGTCCTCGGTCCGGTCATCGGCGCGATGCTGCTGTGGTTCATCATCGCCTTCTCCGACAGCGCGCTAGCCGCGCTGGTCAGCGGCGACAACTCGTTCTTCGGCCTGTTCGAGTGGGGCGACCTGCTGTCGACCACCGACATCGCCTACATCCGGTTCATCATCATCGGGCTGGGCCTGATGCTCCTCATGATCTTCCGGCCCCAGGGCATCCTGGGTGACCGACGAGAGGTGATGCTCGATGCCCGCTGACCAGCCTCCCGGCGCCACCGCGGCCTCCGGGCTGTCGAAGGCGCCGGCCGCGACCACCGCGTCCGCCCCGCCCGCGCGGCTGGCGCAGGCCGCCCTGCGGGACGTGCCCTGGGAGATCGGCGTCGCCAAGCCCGACCCGGCGATCGTCGTCGACGGCGTGACGCGCACCTTCGGCGGCCTCACCGCGGTGTCGGTCGACCACCTCGAGGTGCAGCGCGGCGGGATCACCGGCCTGATCGGGCCCAACGGCGCCGGGAAGACGACGCTGTTCAACCTGCTCACCGGGTTCGACCAGCCCAACTCCGGCACCTGGTCGTTCGACGGGCGCTCGCTCGGCCGGCTCTCCCCGCACCAGGTCGCGCGCCTGGGCGTCGTCCGGACGTTCCAGCTGACCAAGGCGCTGTCCCGGCTCACCGTGCTGCAGAACATGCTGCTCGGCGCCAAGGACCAGCGCGGTGAGGGGTTCTTCCGGTCGCTGGTGCCCGGCGTGTGGCGGAAGCAGGAGGCGGCCAACACGGAGAAGGCCCTCGACCTGCTGGCCCGGTTCAAGCTCGACGCCAAGAAGGACGACTTCGCCGGCACCCTCTCGGGTGGGCAGCGCAAGCTGCTGGAGATGGCGCGGGCGCTCATGAGCGACCCGAAGGTCGTCATGCTCGACGAGCCGATGGCCGGCGTGAACCCGGCGCTGACCCAGAGCCTGCTCGGGCACGTCAAGGACCTGCGCGAGCAGGGCATGACGGTGATCTTCGTCGAGCACGACATGGACGTCGTCCGCGACATCAGCGACTGGGTGGTCGTCATGGCCGCCGGCAGGGTGATCGCCGAGGGTCCGCCCGAGTCGATCAGCCAGAACCAGGCCGTGGTCGACGCCTACCTGGGCGCCCACCACGACGCCCCCCTGACCGTCGAGGAGGAGGACCGCGTCCTCGCCGAGGCCGAGGCGGCGATCGCCCGCGAGCACGGCCCCTCCGGTGACGTGCTCGACTCCGAGACCACCCGCAAGGGGACCCAGCGATGAGCGAGCCACTGTTCCAGGTCGACGAGTCCGGGGAGGACGTCACCCGGGCCCAGGAGGCCGCCGCGGGCACGGCCGAGCTCTCCCCCGCGGAGAAGGCAGCCACCCGCGAGGAGCACCTCCGGCTCGCCGAGGGCGCGCTGGTGCGGGGCGACGACCTCGTCGCCGGCTACGTCCCCGGCGTCAACATCCTGCGCGGCGCGGACTTCTACCTGCAGGAGGGTGAGCTCGTCGGCATCATCGGCCCGAACGGCGCCGGCAAGTCGACGCTGCTCAAGACCCTCTTCGGGCTGATCCCCGTGCGCTCGGGCGAGGTCACGCTGCGCGGCGAGGACATCACCTCGGCCCCGGCCCACCGCCTGGTGCAGCTCGGCGTCGGCTACGTGCCGCAGAACAACAACGTGTTCCCCTCGCTCACCATCGAGGAGAACATGCAGATGGGCGTCTACCTGCGGCCGAAGACGTTCCAGGAGCGCTTCGACTACGTCATCGACCTCTTCCCGCTTCTCGGCGAGCGGCGCAAGGGGAAGGCGGGCGCGCTGTCCGGCGGTGAGCGGCAGATGGTCGCCATGGGCCGGGCGCTGATGATGTCGCCGTCGGTGCTGCTGCTCGACGAGCCCTCGGCCGGCCTGTCCCCCGCGTACCAGGACGAGGTCTTCATCCGCTGCCGCCGGATCAACGCCACCGGCGTCTCGATCATCATGGTCGAGCAGAACGCGCGGCGCTGCCTGCAGATCTGCGACCGCGGCTACGTGCTGGACCAGGGGCGCAACGCCTACACCGACACCGGCCAGTCGCTGATGAACGACCCCAAGGTGATCGAGCTCTACCTGGGGACGCTGGCCAAGGCCCACTGACCCAGCTCCTGCCGCGCCCCACCGGGGCGCCGACGGCGCCGGCCCCCTCCACCCCGGGGAGGACCGGCGCCGTCGCCGTTCCCGGAGGCCTGGAGCGACGGCTCCTGGTGCTCGCCGGGGCCGCGTCCACCGAGGAGCGCCGGCCGGACCGGCCCGGGGTCGACGACGGGACACCGTCCGCGGCCCTGAGCCCGCCCGTGCGGCCCCGGCCGGGCCCTGCGGCGCCGGCGGGCGCTGTGCGGCCCACCAGCCGGGGTCCGGGCCGGGTCCCGGCCGGCTCCGGGCCGGCTCCGGGCCGGCTCCGGGCCGGCTCTGGGCCGGCTCCGGGCCGCAACGCACAGCGGCCCGGCACCGATGTCTCGGTGCCGGGCCGCTGCCGGTGGTGCGGGTCAGACGCGCTGCCGGTCAGGACGGCGCATCCGGGAGGTCACTCGCCCGCGGGGCCGATGCCCTGCGCGTTGAGCTCCTGGATGATGCGGGCCGACTCGTCGAACCCGATCACGATGATGGCGTCCGGGTCGAACTCCACCATCCGCTGGACCTCGGAGTCGTACGACGAGGCGTTCGGGTCGTAGGTGATCGCCTCGATGTCGCTCTCGGACAGACCACCCTCGACCAGGTTGGCCGTCACGTTCTCGGCCAGGCCCGTGCCGTAGGCGTCGTTGAGGTTCAGGATCCCGACGCGGCTGTTGCCGTCGGCGAGCACCAGGTCCGCCAGCGGGACCGCCTGCAGCACGTCCGGGGGCGCGGTGCGGAAGTACAGCCCCTGGTCGTTGTAGTCGGTGAACGTGTCGGAGGTGTTGGCCGGCGAGATCTGCAGGACGCCCGCGTTGACGATCTTGTCGATGACCGTGAGGCTCACCGACGAGGACGCCGCACCGATGATCGCGTCCGCGTTGGCCGCCAGCAGGCGGTCGACGCT
The DNA here is from genome assembly GCF_019799905.1 of Trujillonella endophytica. Classification (GTDB taxonomy): domain Bacteria; phylum Actinomycetota; class Actinomycetes; order Mycobacteriales; family Geodermatophilaceae; genus Trujillonella; species Trujillonella endophyticus_A. Next base: position 168,514 of record NZ_JABGCI010000004.1, read on the forward strand.
GGTGTTCGCGGTGTCGGTGGAGGTGTCACCGGAGTCGGTCTCGATCAGCTGGACCGGCTGGCCGAGCACGCCGCCGGCCTCGTTGACCTCCTGGAGGGCGAGCTGGGCGCCGGCGACCTCGGGCGGGCCGAGGAAGGCGAGGGAGCCGGTCAGCGGCAGCAGCGTGCCGATGATCAGCGGGTCGCCGGTGGCGCCCGGCGCGACCGGGGCGGGGGCGCCCTCGTCGCCGGCCGCCAGGGTCTCGTCGCCGGTGACCTGGTACTCGGTGAGCGAGTCGTCGATCGCGTTGTCCTCACCGAAGGTGAGCAGACCGAACGACGCCACCGCGGGCTCGCCCGCCTCGGTGAAGTCCAGCGGGCCCGAGGCGCCGTCGTAGTCGACGTTGCCCCCGGCGTTGAGGATCTCCAGGCAGGCGGCGAAGTCGGTGCACTTGTCGCCGCCGGAGGTCAGTCCGTTGATGTACGGCGCGAAGGCGGTGGCCTCGCTGCTGCCGGCCGCCTGGGCGGCCAGGGAGATGAGGACGAACGCGTCGTAGGTCTCGCCGGCGTAGTTGTACGTGCCGCCGAGGTCCGGGTCGATCGCGTCCAGCCGGGCCTTGAACTCGTCGCCGAGGTCGGTCAGCGGCGTCGTGCCCTGCATCCCGGCGAGGTCGCCGGGGGTGCTGAACTGGTCGCCGAGGGCGCTGCCCATGTTGCCGTCGGAGCCGTAGATGTTGACTCCGCCACCGCCGCCGCCGCCGCCACCCGACGTGGTCTCGCCGCTGCCGCCGGACTCGTTGTCGTCGCCGTCGTCTCCGCCGCCACAGGCGGCCAGCGCGATGAGGGCGACGCCCGTCACGGCGATGCCGCGGGCGTTCCTGCCAGTGCGCATCAATGAACTCCCAGGGTCGTGCGTCGTTCGTGAGGCCCGGATGGACGGCAGATGCCGCCCACAGGGCCGCTGAGTGGAGCGAACGTAACCGCTGGGATCGGGCATCCGGAGCGCGCTCGGACGACCGTGATGAGGTCGTGATCTATCGTGTTGCGCCCGAGTTACGGCGTCGGGCGGATGGCACGCGAGCCGCGGAGGGTCAGGCAGGGGACCCCTCGGCGACGCCCTCGTCGAGGATCCGCTGCGCCAGCGCCCGCATCGAGGTGCGCTCGTTCATGGCCGTCCGCTGGATGTGGCGGAAGGCGTCGGCCTCGCTCAGCCCCTGCCGGGTCATGAGCACGCCCTTGGCCTTCTCCACGACCTTGCGCGCCTCCAGCCGGTCCTCCAGCGTGCGCACCTCGCCGTCCAGGGCGGCCAGCTCGGCGAACCGGGCGCGCGCCACCTCGATCGCCGGCACGAGGTCGTTCTTGGAGAACGGCTTCACCAGGTACGCCATGGCGCCGGCGTCCCGGGCCCGCTCGACGAGCTCCCGCTGGCTGAAGGCCGTCAGCACGATCACCGGGGCCAGCCGGTCCGAGGCGATCTGCTCGGCCGCCGACAGACCGTCGAGGACCGGCATCTGGATGTCGAGGATCACGAGGTCGGGAGCGAGTTCCCGGGCCCGGTCGACGGCCTGCTGGCCGTCGCCGACCTCGGCCACGACGACGTAGCCCTCCTCCTCCAGCATCTCCTTGAGGTCGAGGCGGATGAGTGCCTCGTCCTCTGCGATGAGGACCCGCGTCGGCTCGCTGCTCACGGGCGCAGAGCCTAGCGATGCCAGGGGGCCGGGGCCTGCCCGTTAGGCTGCCGACACCGCCGCCGGACGTGTGTTGTCCGGCACGCCCCCGTACCCCAATCGGCAGAGGGAGCGGATTCAAAACCCGCGCAGTGTGCGTTCGAGTCGCACCGGGGGCACTGTGGTCGGCGGTCCTCCGGACCGCGCCGCGACCCAGATGCCGTCCCCTGTCGCGACGCGACGGCCGCCCGTCCCCCGCAGCGGAGTGGCCGAGCCGGGGGACGAATACGGTGGGGTCGTGAGCCAGCCTGCGCCGGAGCCCCGGTCCTCGGAGACCTCGTCCCCGCACATGACGCCCGAGGAGTTCCGGCGGCACGGCCACGAGGTGGTCGACTGGATCGCCGACTACTGGACCCGGCTGCCGGGCCTGCCCGTCCGCTCCCCCGTCGCCCCCGGCGACGTCCGCGCCCTGCTGCCGGACGCGCCGCCCGAGCACGGCGAGCCCGTCTCGGCCATCGTGGCCGACCTGGACCGCGTCGTCGTCCCCGGGCTGACCCACTGGCAGCACCCCGGCTTCTTCGGCTACTTCCCCGCCAACACCTCCGGCCCGTCGGTGCTCGGCGACCTCGTGTCGGCCGGCCTGGGCATCCAGGGCATGTCGTGGGTGACCAGCCCCGCGGCGACCGAACTCGAGCAGCACGTCCTGGACTGGTTCGCCGAGCTCCTCGGCCTCCCCCAGTCGTTCCGCTCCACCGGCACCGGCGGCGGCGTCGTCCAGGACTCCAGCTCCGGCGCGAACCTCGTCGCGCTGCTGGCCGCGCTGCACCGCGCCAGCGGCGGGGCCACCGTCCGGCACGGCGTCGTCCCCGAGGACTACACGGTCTACGTCTCCGCCGAGACCCACTCCTCGATGGAGAAGGCCGTGCGGGTCGCCGGGCTGGGCAGCGACGCCGTCCGGATCGTGGAGGTCGGCGAGGACCTCGCCATGCGCCCCGCCGCCCTCGCGGCCCGCCTCGAGCGCGACGTCGCCCGCGGCCTGAAGCCGGTGCTGGTCTGCGCCACCGTGGGGACGACGTCGACCACGGCCGTCGACCCGCTGGCCGAGCTCGGGCCCATCTGCCAGCGCTTCGGCGTCTGGCTGCACGTGGACGCCGCCTACGCCGGCGTGAGCGGCCTGGTGCCCGAGCTGCGCCCCCTGCAGGACGGCGTGGAGTGGGCCGACAGCTACACCACCGACGCCCACAAGTGGCTGCTCACCGGCTTCGACGCCACCCTCTTCTGGGTCGGCGACCGGCAGGCCCTGACCGGCGCGCTGGCGATCCTGCCCGAGTACCTCCGCAACGCGGCCACCGACGGCGGCGCCGTCGTCGACTACCGGGACTGGCAGATCGAGCTGGGCCGGCGGTTCCGGGCGCTGAAGCTCTGGTTCGTGGTCCGCTGGTACGGCGCGGAGGGGCTGCGGGCCCACATCCGCTCCGGCGTCGCCCTCGCGCAGGAGCTGGCCGGCTGGGCGACGGACGACGGGCGCTTCGACGTCGCCACCGCCCACCCCCTGTCGCTGGTGTGCCTGCGCCCCCTGTGGCCCGACGACGTCGACGCCGACGTCGCCACGATGACCCTGCTGGAGCGGCTCAACGACGGCGGCGAGGTGTTCCTCACCCACACCACCGTGCGCGGGCAGGTGGTGCTCCGGGTGGCCGTCGGCGCGCCGACGACGACCCGCGAGCACGTGGAGCGGGCCTGGCAGCTGCTGTGCGAGAACCACGACTGGCTCTCCCGGGACTTCGCCGAGCAGGCCGCCGAGCGCGCCCGGGTGGCCGCGGAGCAGCGCGTCGAGGCCGAGCGAAGGGCGGCCGAGCGCGCCGCCGAGCGTGCCGCCGCGGAGGCCCAGCAGGCCGCCGAGGCGGCCGAGGCCCGACAGGCGGCCGAGCGGGAGGCCGCCGAGGCCCTGCAGGACGCCGAGCCGGCCGTCGAGGCGGATGTCCCCGGGGGCGCTGCCGTCGAGGCGGATGTCCCCGGGGGCGCTCCCGTCGAGGTGGCCGTCGAGGTACCTGCCGCCCAGGACGAGACGGCCGCGCAGGCCGCCGCGCAGGAGTCACTGACCCGCGACTGACCGACCGGAGGGGATCGGCCGGCGTCCCGTCGGCCGATCCCCCCGTCAGTCCCCGCCGGAGCCCCGGATGAGGCCCTCCTGGGCGACGGACGCCACGTGCCGGCCGTCGGCCGACCAGATCTGCCCGAAGCACAGTGCCCGGGAGCCCGCGGCGGCCGGGCTGTCGGTCTCGTAGAGGAACCACTCGTCGGCGCGCACGGGGGCGTGGAACCAGACCGCGTGGTCGAGGCTGGCGCCCTCGTAGCGGTCCCCCCAGCCGCCGACCCGCGCCAGGCCGGCGCTCAGCAGCGTCAGGTCGGTGACGAAGGTGAGCGCGGCGGCGTGGATCGTCGGGTCGTCGGGCAGCCGCCCGGCCACCCGGAACCACGCGTGCGAGCGGGTGTCCGGCGGGCTCTTGGGGTTCCGCTCGAACGGGTCGTCCAGCGGTCGCTGCTCGACGGCCTGGCCGAGGAGCAGCAGGTGCTCGTCCTCGTCCATGTCGTGCCGGCGGGCGTAGTCGAGAGCCGTGGGGATGGCGTCCGGCGGCGGCACGTCCGGCATCGGCTGGGAGTGCGTGACCGCGGGCGGCTCGGGGCGGTGGAAGTCCGCCGTGAGCGCGAAGATCGCGACGTCCTCGCCGCGGCGGCGCTGGTGGGCCAGCACCCGGCGGGTGGAGAACGAACGCCCGTCGCGGATCCGCTCGACGACGTAGCGGATCTCCTCCGAGGGGTCCCCGGGCCGCAGGAAGTACGAGTGCAGCGAGTGGACCGGCCGCTCGCCGGTCGTCGTCAGCTCGGCGGCCATGAGGGCCTGGCCGGCGACCTGGCCGCCGAACACCCGCTGCCGGGTCGTCTTCGGCGTCTGCCCGACGTAGACCCCGGGCTCGCGCTCCTCGAGGTCGAGGACCTGCAGGAGCGCGGCGACGTCGTCGACGCCCCCTCCCCCGCTCACGAGTCGGTGCCCACCTCGTGCACGCGGATGAGGTTGGTCGAGCCGACCGTGTTGGGCGGGCTGCCGGCGACGACGACGACGCGGTCCCCGTCCCGCAGCCGGCCGATCGACAGCAGGGAGAAGTCGACCTGGCGGACCATGTCGTCGGTGTGCTGGACCGTGGGCACCAGGAAGGTCTCCACGCCCCAGGAGAGCGCGAGCTGGCTGCGCACCCGGGCGTCGATGGTGAAGGCCAGCAGCGGCTGGCGCGGGTGCAGCGCGGCCAGGCGACGGGCGGTGTCGCCGGTCTGCGTGAACGTGGCGAGCGCCTTGACGTCGAGGGTCTCGCTGATGTCCTTGGCGGCCCGCACGATCGCCCCGGCCCGCGATCGGGAGAGGCGCGCCAGATCGGGGGCGCGCACGTCCTCGCTCTCGACCGCGTCGATGATCCGCTCCATCGTGCGGACCGCGGCGATCGGGTGCTTCCCGACCGAGGTCTCCCCGGACAGCATCACGGCGTCGGTCCCGTCGAGCACGGCGTTCGCGACGTCGGAGGCCTCGGCGCGGGTGGGCCGCGAGTTCTCGATCATCGACTCGAGCATCTGGGTGGCCACGATGACGGGCTTGTTGCGCTCCCGGGCGGCCTGCACGGCCCGCTTCTGCACCAGCGGCACCTGCTCCAGCGGCAGCTCCACGCCCAGGTCCCCGCGGGCGACCATGATGCCGTCGAAGGCCTCGACGATGGCCTCCAGGTTGGCGACCGCCTCGGGCTTCTCCAGCTTGGCGATGACGGGGACGTAGACGTCCTCCTGGCGCATGATGTCGCGCACCAGCTCGACGTCGGCCGGCGAGCGCACGAACGACAGGGCGACGAAGTCCACCGACAGGTGGAGGGCGAAGCGCAGGTCCTCCTCGTCCTTGTGCGACAGCGGCGGGACGCTGACGGCGACGCCGGGCAGCGACAGGCCCTTGTTGTTGGAGACGGGGCCGCCCTCGACGACCAGGCACCAGACGTCGGGACCGTCGACCTCGACCACGGAGAGCGCGAGCTTGCCGTCGTCGACCAGCAGGCGGTCCCCGACCCGCGCGTCGGCGGCCAGCCCCTTGTAGGTGGTGGAGACGCGCTCGGCGGTGCCCTCGACGTCGTCGACGGTGATGCAGATCCGGGCGCCGGTCGGCCAGGTGACCCTGCCCTCGGCGAAGGTGCCCAGCCGGATCTTGGGGCCCTGCAGGTCGGCGAGGACGGCGACGGCGTGGCCGGTGCGGTCCGAGGCCTCCCGCACGACGCGGTAGGCCGCCTCGTGGTCGGCGTGGGCGCCGTGGCTGAAGTTCAGGCGGGCGACGTCCATCCCGGCTTCGACGAGCGCGGTGACCTGCTCGATGCTGCTTGTCGCGGGACCCAGGGTGCAGACGATCTTGGCGCGGCGAGGCATGGTGGGAACGCTAGTGCGCGTACCGCCGCGGGGTGGGACCGGACCCCCGTGTCCCTGGCCACCCCCACGCGACGAGGCCGGGCTCCTCGACGAGGAGCCCGGCCTCCCGTGGCCCCCCTGCAGGGTCCCGCCGCGAGCGTGCGAGGGGTGGGGGGCAGGGGTCCTCCGACTACCGCAGCGCGACCGCCGTCGGGGTGACCGGGCGCGGCAGGGGCGACTCGCCGCCGGTCAGGTACGCGTCGACGGCGCCGGCGGCCGAACGGCCCTCGGCGATGGCCCACACGATGAGCGACTGGCCGCGGCCGATGTCACCGGCCACGAAGACGCCGGGCACGGTGGACATGAACTCCCCGTCGCGGGCGACGTTGCCCCGCCCGTCGACGTCGACACCGAGGCCGTCGACCAGGCCCTCGCGCTCCGCCCCCGTGAAGCCCATGGCCAGGAACACCAGGTCGGCCGGGAGCTCCCGCTCGGTGCCCTCGACCTTCTGGAACCGCCCGTCGACCCGCTCGACCTCGTGCAGCAGGAGCGCCCGCACGCGGCCGGCGGCGGGGCCGTCCTCGTGGCCGAGGAAGCGCTCGGTGTTGACGCTGTAGAGCCGCTCGCCGCCCTCCTCGTGCGCGCTGGAGACACGCATGACCATCGGGTAGGTCGGCCAGGGGTTGTCCTGGGCCCGGCTGCCCGGCGGCTCCGGCATGATCTCCAGCTGGGTCACCGAGGCCGCACTCTGGCGGTGCGCCGTCCCGAGGCAGTCGGCGCCGGTGTCACCGCCACCGATGATCACCACGTGCTTGCCGTGCGCGTCGATCGGCGGGCTGTCGAGCTCGCCGAGGGCCTGCCGGTTGCCGTGGGGCAGGTACTCCATGGCCAGGTGGATGCCGGCCAGCTCGCGGCCGGGCGCGGGCAGGTCCCGGCCGACGGTCGCGCCCCCGGCCAGGACGACGGCGTCGAAGTCCCCGCGCAGCTGGTCGACGCTCAGGTCGTCGTCCCCGCCGCCGCCGACCTCGACGCCGGTCACGAACCGGGTGCCCTCGGCGCGCATCTGGTCCAGCCGGCGGTCCAGGACGGACTTCTCCATCTTGAACTCGGGGATGCCGTAGCGGAGCAGGCCGCCGATGCGGTCGGCCCGCTCGTACACGGTGACCTCGTGGCCGGCCCGCGTCAGCTGCTGGGCTGCGGCCAGCCCGGCCGGCCCGGAGCCGACGACGGCGACCTTCTTGCCGGTGCGCTCCTGCGCCGGCTGCGGGGTGACCAGGTCCCGCTGGAAGGCCTGGTCGATGATCTCCCACTCGATCTGCTTGATCGTGACCGGCGCCTCCTGCAGGTTCAGCACGCAGGAGCCCTCGCACGGCGCCGGGCACAGCTTCCCGGTGAACTCCGGGAAGTTGTTGGTGGCGTGCAGCCGCTCGATCGCGTCGGTCCAGTCGTCGCGGCGGGCGAGGTCGTTCCACTCCGGGATGAGGTTGCCCAGCGGGCAGCCGTGGTGGCAGAACGGGATGCCGCAGTCCATGCAGCGGGCCGCCTGCTGACGCACCGCGCCCACCGGGAAGACCTCGTCCTCGCCGCTGTCGCGGGTGAGGTAGACGTCCTTCCAGTCGAGGATGCGGACGTCGACCGGCCGGCGCGGCGGCAGGGCGCGGTCGTACTTGAGGAACCCCGTGGAGTCAGCCACGAGCGGCCTCCTTCCGGACGGCGGTTGGCGGGGGGCAGGGCAGGTCGGCGAGGTGCGGATCAGCCACGAGCGGCCTCCATGACGGCGCGGTCGACGTCCGTGCCGGCGGCCTCGGCGGCCCGGCGGGCGTCCAGCGCCCGGCGGTAGTCGCGCGGCATGATCACGCTGAACTGAGCGGACCAGCGGCCCCAGTCGGCCAGCAGCGCGGCGGCCACCGTCGACTCGGTGTCGGCGGCGTACCGGACGAGCACGTCGCGCAGCCACGCCGCCGACTCGCCGTCGAGCGGGTCGATGTCGACCATCTCGCTGTTGACCCGGTGCCGCGCCAGGTCCAGGACGTAGGCGACGCCGCCGGACATGCCCGCGGCGATGTTGCGCCCGGTGGGCCCGAGGATCACCGCGCGACCTCCGGTCATGTACTCCAGCGCGTGGTCACCGACGCCCTCGACGACGGCGAGCGCCCCGGAGTTGCGGACGCAGAACCGCTCGCCGACCCGGCCGCGCAGGAAGATCTCCCCCGAGGTCGCGCCGTAGCCGATGACGTTGCCGGCGATGACGTTGTCCTCGGCCGGGAACGTCGCCTCGAGCGCGGGGCGGACGACGATCCGCCCGCCGGACAGGCCCTTGCCGACGTAGTCGTTGGCGTCGCCGAACAGCCGCATCGTGATGCCGCGCGGCACGAACGCGCCGAAGGACTGGCCGGCCGACCCGGTGAAGGTCAGGTCGATCGTGCCCTCGGGCAGGCCCTCGCCACCGAAGCGGCGGGTGACCATCGAGCCGAGCATCGTGCCGACGGTGCGGTTGACGTTGCGCACCGGGAGCTCCAGGCGCACCGGCCGCGCGTCGAGCAGGGCGCCCTCGCACAGCTGGATGAGCGTCTGGTCCAGGGCCACGTCCAGGCCGTGGTCCTGGTCGCGCACCTTGCGCCGCGGGGCCCCCTCGGGCAGCTCCGGGACGGCGAGCAGCTTGGAGAGGTCCAGGCCCTGGGCCTTCCAGTGGCCGACGGCCTTGCGGGTGTCCAACAGCTCGGCGCGGCCGATCGCCTCGTCCAGGCTGCGGAAGCCCAGCTCGGCCAGGTAGCGGCGCACCTCCTCGGCGACGTACTCGAAGAAGGTGACGACGAACTCCGGCCGGCCCGTGAACCGCTTGCGCAGCTCCGGGTTCTGCGTGGCCACCCCGACCGGGCAGGTGTCCAGGTGGCAGACCCGCATCATGATGCAGCCGGAGACCACCAGCGGCGCCGTCGCGAAGCCGAACTCCTCGGCCCCGAGCAGCGCGCCGATGACGACGTCCCGGCCGGTCTTGAGCTGCCCGTCGACCTGCACGGTGATGCGGTCGCGCAGTCCGTTGGCCAGCAGGGTCTGCTGGGTCTCGGCCAGGCCGAGCTCCCACGGGGAGCCGGCGTGCTTGAGCGAGGTCAGCGGCGCGGCACCGGTGCCGCCGTCGTGCCCGGAGATCAGGACGACGTCGGAGTGGGCCTTGCTGACCCCGGCCGCGACCGTGCCGACCCCGACCTCGGCGACCAGCTTGACGTGGACCCGCGCCTGGTCGTTGGCGTTCTTCAGGTCGTGGATCAGCTGCTTGAGGTCCTCGATCGAGTAGATGTCGTGGTGCGGCGGCGGGCTGATCAGGCCCACGCCCGGCGTCGAGTGCCGGGTGCGCGCCACCCAGGGGTAGACCTTCTGGCCGGGCAGCTGGCCGCCCTCGCCGGGCTTGGCGCCCTGGGCCATCTTGATCTGGATGTCGTCGGCGTTGACCAGGTACTCGCTGGTCACGCCGAAGCGGCCGCTGGCCACCTGCTTGATCGCCGAGCGGCGCAGGTCGCCGTTCGGGTCCGCGACGAAGCGGGCCGGGTCCTCGCCGCCCTCACCGGTGTTGGACTTGCCGCCCAGCCGGTTCATGGCGATGGCGAGGGTCTCGTGCGCCTCCTGGGAGATGGAGCCGTAGCTCATCGCCCCGGTCTGGAAGCGCTTGACGATCTCGCTGACCGGCTCGACCTCCTCCAGCGGCACCGGCGGGCGCACCCCGGTCCTGAGCTCGAACAGGCCGCGCAGGGTCGCCGCGTCGCGGGAGAGCTGGTCGACCTCGCTGGTGTAGCGCTCGAAGACGTCGTACTGCCGGGCGCGGGTCGCGTGCTGCAGCAGGAACACCGTCTCGGGGTTGAACAGGTGCACCTCGCCCTCGCGGCGCCACTGGTACTCGCCACCGGTCTCCAGCCGGCGGTGGGCCCGCTCGGTGGGGTTCTCCGGGTAGGCCCGGCGGTGGCGCATGGCCACCTCCTCGGCGAGGACGTCGAGGCCGACGCCGCCGAGCGGGCAGGAGGTGCCGGTGAAGTACTCGTCGACGACCTCGTCGGCCAGGCCGACGGCCTCGAAGATCTGGGCCATCGTGTACGAGCCGACGGTGCTGATGCCCATCTTGCTCATGACCTTGAGGACGCCCTTGCCCAGCGCCTTGACCAGGTTGCGGCCGGCCTGGGCGGACTCCACGCCGGTCAGCACGCCGTCGCGGATGAGGTCCTCGATGGACTCGAAGGCCAGGTAGGGGTTGACCGCGGCGGCGCCGTAGCCGAGCAGCAGGGCAACGTGGTGGACCTCGCGGCAGTCGCCGGACTCCACCACCAGGCCGACCTCCATGCGGGTGCGCTCGCGCACCAGGTGGTGGTGCACGGCGGCCGTCATGAGCAGCGACGGGATCGGCGCGCGCTTCTCGTCGCAGTCGCGGTCGGACAGCACGATGATCCGGGCGCCGGCGGCGATGGCCTTGCTGGCCTTGGTGCGCAGCTCCTCGACCGCCTTGGCCAGCGCCTCGCCGCCGCCGTTGACGTCGAAGTGGCCGGTGATCCGGACGGCGGCGTAGCCGGGCAGGTCGCCGTCGTCGTCGATGTGCAGGATCTTGGCCAGCTCGTCGTTGTCGATGACCGGGAACGGCAGGAACACCTGCCGGCACGACGCCGGGGTGGCCTTGAGCAGGTTCTGCTCCGGGCCGAAGGTGCGGCCGAGGCTGGTCACCAGCTCCTCGCGGATGGCGTCCAGCGGCGGGTTGGTGACCTGGGCGAACAGCTGCCCGAAGTAGTCGTAGAGCAGCCGCGAGCGGTCCGACAGCGCGGCCACCGGGGTGTCGGTGCCCATCGAGCCGATCGGCTCGGCGCCCGAGGAGGCCATCGGCGTGAGCAGGACGCGCAGGTCCTCCTCGGTGTAGCCGAACAGCTGCTGGCGGCGGACCACCGACTCGTGGCTGGGGCGGGCCCGGCGCCGCTCGGGGAGCTGGGGCAGCTGGACGATGCCGGCGTGCAGCCAGTCGTCGTAGGGGTGCTCGGTGGCCAGCGCGCCCTTGACGTCCTCGTCGGAGACGATCGTCCCGGCGGCGGTGTCGACGAGGAACATGCGGCCCGGCTGCAGCCGGCCCTTCGCGACGACGTCGGCGTCGGGGATGTCCAGGACGCCGACCTCGCTGGCGAGCACGACCCAGTCGTCCTTGGTGTGCCACCAGCGGCCCGGGCGCAGGCCGTTGCGGTCGAGCGTGGCACCGATGACCGTGCCGTCGGTGAAGGCGACCGCGGCGGGGCCGTCCCACGGCTCCATGATCGAGGAGTGGAACCGGTAGAAGGCCCGGCGGGCCGGGTCCATCTCGTCGTGGTTCTCCCACGCCTCGGGGATCATCATGAGGACGGCGTGCGGCAGCGACCGGCCCGACAGGTGCAGCAGCTCGAGCACCTCGTCGAAGGTGGCCGAGTCGCTGAAGTCGCTGCCGGTGACGGGGAAGATCCGCTCCAGGCCGAGCTCGCCGGCCGGCCCGGCGGGACCGTCGAACATCTCGGTCTCGAGCTTGGCCTCGCGCGCCCGCATGCGGTTGCGGTTGCCCTTGATCGTGTTGATCTCGCCGTTGTGGGCGATGAGCCGGAACGGGTGGGCCAGCGGCCAGCTCGGGAAGGTGTTGGTCGAGAACCGGCTGTGCACCAGCGCGATCGCCGACTCGTAGCGCTCGTCGCGCAGGTCGGGGAAGAACGCGGGCAGCTGGTCGGTGGTCAGCATGCCCTTGTAGGTGATGGTGCGGGCCGACAGCGAGACGACGTACAGGCTGCTGCCCGCGTCCCGGGCCTCGCGCTCGGCCCGCTTGCGCAGCACGAAGGAGCGCCGCTCCAGCCGGCTGACGCCGTGGCACACGGCGTTGCCGCCGAAGGAGGTCGCATCGGCACGGGCGCCCATCGTCTCGGCGACGAACAGCTGGGCGAAGTGCGGCATGACCGCGCGGGCGGTGGGGCCGAGGTCGGCGCCGTCGGGCTCGACGGGCACCTCGCGCCAGCCGAGGACGGTCAGGCCCTCCTCGGCGGCGATGCGGGCGACGTCCTCGACCCGGGCGGCGCGCTCGGCCTCGTCGACCGGCAGGAAGGCGATGCCGACGGCGTACTCGCCCACCGGCGGCAGGTCGAAGTCGACGCTCTCGCGCAGGAGGGCGTCGGGCACCTGGGTGAGGATCCCCGCGCCGTCGCCGCTGTTGGGCTCGGAGCCGGCGGCGCCACGGTGGTCGAGGTTGTGCAGCGCGGTCAGGCCGGCCGCCACGATGGCGCGGCTCCGCCGGCCCTGGACGTCGGCGACGAACGCGACCCCGCAGGCGTCGGTGTCGTTGGCCGGGTCGTACAGCCCGGCGGCCGGGGGGACGGCCGAGAAGGGGACGGCGGAGGGGGTGGAGGGCGAGGTGGACCCGGTCATGTCACTCCCGTCGTCGGCTGCTTCGCGCGCGCTCGCTCAGGAGGCACGCAGCGGGGCGGAGGCCCGGCCGGTCGTGGTCAGGGGGGCGGTGCGAAGGCGCTGCGGTCTGGCCCGGCGGCGGGCGACGTGCCCGGACCGGTCAGCCTCGAGAGTCCCACGGGTGGTGCCATGGGGCCGTCGTCCGCGGGGCGACGCTGGCCCGGTCCGACACGTGCGGCCCACCGGGATCACCGATGGGTTCGTGGGAAGGGTACACAGCTGTAACACCCGGTTTCGCCGGGTGAACGGACCGTTCGGCGCCCCCGGTCAGGGGCCGCCGGGACGGCGGTGATCGTCGTCACCAGCACCGTCGCCGGCCGGGGTGTCCGCGCTGGTCACGGGCACGGAGCCGGCGCCGCCGACACCGTCGGAGGCGTCGGTGTCGGCATCGTCACCATGCCGGTCGACGACCTCGCGCGGACGGCCGCGCAGCGCCACGAGGTACGCCAGCGCGGCGAGCCCGACGACGATGCAGGTGAAGACGTTGACCCGGATGCCGAAGAACTCGTTGGCCGGATCCGTGCGGAGCAGCTCGATCCACAGCCGGCCCGTGCAGTAGAGGGCGACGTAGAGCGCGAAAGCGCGCCCGTGACCGAGCCGGAAGCGCCGGTCGGCCCAGACCACGACCGCGGCGGCGGCCAGGTTCCACAGCAGTTCGTAGAGGAACGTCGGGTGGAACGTGGCCACGTCCGCGTAGGCCTCCGGGCGGAAGCGGGGGTCGATCTCCAGGCCCCAGGGCAGGTCGGTCGGGCCGCCGAACAGCTCCTGGTTGAACCAGTTGCCCAGCCGGCCGACCGCCTGCGCCACCAGCAGGCCGGGGGCGATGGCGTCGGCGAAGGCCGGCAGCGGGATGCCCATCCGCCGGCAGGCGATCCAGGCACCCACCCCGCCGAACGCGATCGCGCCCCAGATGCCCAGGCCGCCCTCCCAGATGGCCAGGGCCTTCAGCGGGTCGCCGCCCTCGCCGAAGTACGGCTGGGGGGTGGTGACCACGTGGTAGATCCGGCCGCCGATGATCCCGAACGGGACGGCCCAGACGGCGATGTCGAGCACCTCGCCGGGCCGCCCGCCGCGGGCCACCCAGCGCTTCTCGGTGATCCAGCAGGCGAGGACGATGCCGGCGATGATGCTCAGCGCGTAGGCGCGGATCGGCACCGGGCCGAGCTCCCAGACGCCCTCGCTGGGGCTGGGGATGCTGGCGAGCACGGTCATGCGGGCGCTCCGGCCCGCTGCCGCACCCCGCGGGCGAGGTCCTCCGACAGCCGGCGCACGCCCTCGGCCCCCTCGCCGTCCAGCAGGGGGCGCACGTACGCGGTACCGACGATGACGCCGTCGGCGAAGCCGGCGACCTCGGCCGCCTGGTCGCCGTTGGACACCCCGAGACCCACGCACACCGGCAGGGGCACGCCGGTGTCGGCGATCGCCTCCCGCGTGCGGCCGACCAGCCGTTCCGCCGCGTCGCTCACGGTGGCCCGGGTCCCGGTCACGCCCATGGTCGAGGCGGCGTAGACGAAGCCGCGGCAGGCCCGCACGGTGGAGCGCAGCCGGGCGTCGGTGGACGACGGCGCGACGAGGAACACCCGGTCGAGCGCGGCGGCGTCGGAGGCCGCGATCCAGGCCCCGGCCTCGTCGGGGATGAGGTCGGGCGTGATGGCGCCCGCGCCCCCGGCGGCGGCCAGGTCCGTGGCGAACCGGTCGACGCCGTAGCGCTCGACCGGGTTCCAGTAGCTCATGACGACGGGGACCGCGCCGGCCGCGGCGACCGCCTCGACCGCCCGCAGCACGTCGCGCATGCCCACCCCGGCGCGGACGGCGACGTCGACGGCCTCCTGGATGACCGGGCCGTCCATGCCCGGGTCGCTGTACGGGACGCCGATCTCGACGATGTCGGCCCCGCCCTCGACCGCGGCCACCATGGCGGCGATCGACGCGTCGACGTCGGGGTAGCCCACCGGCAGGTAGGCGATCAGGGCCGCCCGGTCCTCGCCGTGCGCGGCGGCGATCCGCTGCTGCAGGGCGCTCATGCCTGCTCCCCCGCGTCGTGGCCGGCGACGGCCTCGTGGTTGGTGACCGCGCCCTCGGTGGGCTGCTGGTCGGTGTCCAGCCCCGGCCCCGGGTCGACCTCCTCGCGGTCGCCGAGCCCGAACCAGCGCGACGCCGTCTCGACGTCCTTGTCGCCGCGGCCGGAGAGGTTCACCAGGAGCAGCGCGTCCGGGCCCACCTCCCGGCCCAGCCGCATGACGCCGGCCAGCGCGTGCGCGGACTCGATCGCCGGGATGATGCCCTCGGTCCGGCAGAGCAGGGCGAAGGCCTCCATGGCCTCGGCGTCGGTGACCGGCCGGTACTCGGCGCGGCCGATGTCGTGCAGGTACGAGTGCTCCGGCCCGACGCCCGGGTAGTCCAGGCCTGCGCTGATGGAGTGCGACTCGATCGTCTGGCCGTTCTCGTCCTGCAGCAGGTAGGAGCGGGCGCCGTGCAGCACGCCGGGCGTCCCGCCGGTGATCGTGGCCGCGTGCCGGCCGGTGTCCACGCCGTCACCGGCCGCCTCGAGGCCGATCAGCCGGACGTCCTCGTCGGGGACGAACGCGGTGAAGATGCCGATGGCGTTGGAGCCGCCGCCCACGCAGGCGAGCACGGCGTCGGGCAGCCGGCCCTCCCGCTCCAGCAGCTGGGCGCGGGCCTCGTCGCCGATGACCCGCTGGAAGTCGCGGACCATCGCCGGGAAGGGGTGCGGGCCGGCCACGGTGCCGAAGACGTAGTTGGTCGTCTCCACGTTGGTCACCCAGTCGCGGAACGCCTCGTTGATCGCGTCCTTGAGGGTGCGCGAGCCGGTGGTCACCGGGATGACCTCGGCGCCGAGCAGCCGCATGCGGGCGACGTTGAGCGCCTGCCGGCGGGTGTCCTCCTCGCCCATGTAGACGGTGCAGGACAGCCCCATCAGCGCCGCCGCCGTCGCCGTCGCCACGCCGTGCTGGCCGGCGCCGGTCTCGGCGATCACCCGGGACTTGCCGATCCGCTTGGTGAGCAACGCCTGGCCCAGCACGTTGTTGATCTTGTGCGAGCCGGTGTGGTTGAGGTCCTCGCGCTTGAGCAGCACCCGCGCCCCGCCGCAGTGCTCGGCGAACCGCCGCACCTCGGTGATCGGGCTGGGGCGGCCGGTGTAGTCACGCTGCAGCGTCGCGAACTCCTCGACGAACGCCGGGTCCACCTTCATGGCCTCGTAGGCCTCGGTCAGCTCGTCGAGCGCGGCGATCAGCGCCTCGGGGACGAACCGGCCGCCGAAGACGCCGAAGTGACCCGTCGCGTCCGGCCAGGCCGGCGCCGCCGGCACGAGTCGCGGCCCGGTCGGGGAGACGGCGCTGGTGGTCATGCGACCAGTGTCCCGCGCTCCTCACCAGGAGGACGGGGTGGGTCGGCGACTCGCCGGCGGCCCCGTCCGGAGGCTCGTCCCGAGCGTGCGAGGGACGAGGAGGACGGCGTCCTCCGTCAGCGGCTGGGGCGGGGGGTGGCCGGGTGCGACCCGGCGGTGACCAGGTCGGCGACCGCCTGGCGGGCGTCGCCCGCCGTCACGAGGCCCTCCCCGACGAGGACGGCGTCGGCTCCGGCCCCGGCGTAGGAGATGAGGTCGTGCGGGCCGCGGACGCCGGACTCGGCGACCTTCACCACGGTGGAGGGCAGGCCCGGCGCGATCCGCTCGAAGGTGGAGCGGTCGACCTCGAGGGTCGTGAGGTCCCGGGCGTTGACGCCGATGACCGAGGCGCCCGCGTCCAGCGCCCGGTCGGCCTCGGCCTCGGTGTGCACCTCGACGAGAGCGGTCATGCCGAGGGACTCGACCCGCTCCAGCAGCCCCGTCAGCGCGTTCTGCTCCAGCGCCGCGACGATCAGCAGGACGACGTCGGCGCCGTACGCGCGGGCCTCGTGCACCTGGTAGCTGCTGACGACGAAGTCCTTGCACAGCACCGGGACGTCGACCGCGGCACGCACGGCGGCGAGGTCGGCGTGGCTGCCACCGAAGCGACGTCGCTCGGTCAGCACGCTGACCACCCGGGCACCGCCGGCGGCGTACTGGCCGGCCAGCACCGCGGGGTCGGGGATGTCGGCCAGCGCGCCCTTGGAGGGGCTCTGGCGCTTGACCTCCGCGATGACCCCGACGCCGGGGGCGCGCAGCGCGGCCTGGGCGTCGAGCGCCGGGCGGGCGTCGCGCGCGGCGGCCATGACCTCCGCGAGAGGGGTCGCCGCCTCGCGTGCGGCGAGTTCCTCCCGCACGCCGGCGACGATCTCGTCGAGGACGTTCACGACCCCTCCTCCGTGCTCATCGTCGAACCGACAGACGCTGCCGGGCGACGGAGATCACGGGTGTACGCCCTGGTGCGGGGTACCGGTGGACCTCTCCCGGTCGTGTGCCCACTCTAGAGGCGGCCTCCGTCGCCTCCGGCCGGGGGTGGCGCCCGGTGCTCGTCGGGAGCGGGCGACTCCGCGCCGCCGACCGTCGGGTCCTCCCCCCGGTCGAGCGCCCGCCAGGCGTCGAGCGCGCGGTCCTCCCGGGTGCGTGCCGCCGCCGCCGCGGGGGCCCGACCATGCACCGCGACCCGCTCGTACCGGCGGCCCATGCCGCTCCAGGCGGGGCCCCGCAGGACGGCGAGGGCGCCGCCGACGATGCCGAGCACGCCGGCCAGCACCGTCAGCAGGGGCCAGGCCGTCGACCGGCTCACCTCGAGCGCGGTCGCCGCCGCCGCGGTGCCGTCGGAGAGGTCCGCCAGCCCGGGGTCGCTGACGAGCGCCCGCAGCCCCGACCACAGCAGCGTCCCGGCGCCGATGCAGGCCAGCAGCCCCACCACCTGCCGGCCCCGGCCGCGGACGGCCACCACCGCCACCGCCGCGGCCAGCAGGAGCAACCCGCACGCCGGCACCAGCGCGGCGAGCTCGCTGCCGCTGAGCTCCTCCGTCACCGGAGGCAGGGGCGCCTCCCGGCCGACCGTGGCCGTGGCCCAGGTCTGCCCGCCCGCGGAGAGGGCGAGCCCGCCGGCGACCGCCAGGCCGGCGATCGCGGCGGTCGTCTCCCGCCGCTGTCCGCTCCGTGCCGACCGTTCGCTCCCGTCGGGCGGAGCCGGCCCGATCGCAGGGCCGCTCACGACACCGACCGTCCGCTCCCGCGCGCCGCTCCGCTCCTCGCTCGCTCGCGCTCGCTGCGATGCTCACGCCGCTGTCCGCTCACGAGAGCTCGCGCATCCCCTCGGCCGCGGCGATCGCCGAGAGCACCGCCCGGGCCTTGTGCCGCGTCTCGGCCTCCTCGGTGGCCGGGTCGCTGTCGGCGACCACCCCGGCGCCGGCCTGCACGTAGGCCCGGCCCTGGTGCAGCACCGCCGTCCGGATGGCGATCGCCATGTCCAGGTCGCCGCTGGCGTCGACGTAGCCGACGGTGCCCGCGTACAGCGCCCGCCGGGTCGGCTCCAGCGACTCGATGATCTCCATGGCCCGCGGCTTGGGCGCCCCGGAGACGGTGCCCGCCGGGAACGTCGCGTCGAAGACGTCGAGGGCGTCCCACTCCGGCGCGAGCTCGCCGGCGACGGTCGAGACCAGGTGCATGACGTGGCTGTAGTGCTCGATGCGCATGAAGTCGGGCACCTCCACGGTGCCCGGCACGCAGACCCGGCCGAGGTCGTTGCGGGCCAGGTCGACCAGCATCACGTGCTCGGCGCGCTCCTTGGGATCGGCCAGCAGGTCCTCGCCCAGGCGCGCGTCCTCCTCCGGCGTCGCGCCGCGGGGCCGGGTGCCGGCCGGCGGGTGCACCACCGCGGAGCGGCCCGTGACGGTGACCAGCGCCTCCGGGGAGGACCCCACGACGTCGAAGGGCGTCTCCCGGCCCTCGAAGCGCAGCAGGTACATGTACGGCGACGGGTTGGTCGCCCGCAGCACCCGGTAGAGGTCGAGGGCGTCGACCTCGGTGGCCACCTCGAACCGCTGCGCCAGCACCACCTGGAAGGCGTCGCCGGCGCGGATGTGCTCCCGCACCCGCTCCACGCCGTCGACGAAGACGCCGGGCGCCATGTTGCTGGTGACCGGCGGCGGGTCCGCGGGCGTGAACGCCGCCAGCCCCGCGGGGGCCGACTTCGCCAGCGCCGCGGCCATGCCGTCGATCCGCGCGACCGCGTCGTCCCAGGCCGCGCCGGGATCGGCCGACCGGAACGCGTTCGCGATCAGCAGGACGCTGCCCTCGCTGTGGTCGACGACGGCCAGGTCGGTGACGAGGAGCATCGCGAGCTCGGGCATGCCGAGGTCGTCGGTGGCCAGCTCCGGCAGCCGCTCCAGCCGGCGGACGACGTCGTAGCCGAGGTAGCCGACCAGCCCGCCGGTGAGCGGGGGCAGGCCGGGGGTCCGCGGGGTGCGCAGCCGGCGGGCCAGCGTGCGGACGGCGGCCAGCGGGTCGGCCGGCAGGTCGTCGGTCAGCCCGGGCAGGGGGTCGCCCAGCCACTCGCTGGCGCCGTCCCGCTCGGTGAGCACCCCGGCGCTGCGGACGCCGACGAAGCTGTAGCGCGCCCACTGCCGGCCCTGCTCGGCCGACTCGAGCAGCACCGTGCCCGGGCGGTTGCCCGCCAGCGTGCGGTAGACCCCGACGGCGGTCAGCCCGTCGGCCAGGAGCCGGCGGACGACGGGCACCACCGGCCGGTCGAGGTCCGCGAACTCCTCGCGGCCCGGGTACGTCTCCCCCAGTCTCATGCCACGTCCCCCTGTCGCGACTCCGCGACCGCTCCGCTCCTCGCTCGCAGGGCTCGCTGCGATGCCCGCGGCCGCGTCGTCACGACGGGCTCCCCACCGCGGCCGGCAGCGCCCGGTGGAAGCAGCTGCGCTCGCCGGTGTGGCAGGCGGGGCCCTCCTGGTCGACGAGGACCAGCAGGGCGTCGCCGTCGCAGTCCAACCGCACGTCGCGGACCCACTGGCGGTGGCCCGACGTCTCGCCCTTGACCCAGTACTCCTCCCGGCTGCGGGACCAGTACGTGGCCCGGCCCGTGGTGAGGGTGCGGCGCAGCGCCTCGTCGTCCATCCACGCGACCATCAGCACCTCGCCGCTGTCGTGCTGCTGCACGACGGCGGCCACCAGGCCGGCGGGGTCGCGGCGCAGCAGCGCGGCGACGGCCGGGTCGAGGGCGGGAGCGGGCGGGACGGCGGTCATGCCCCGATTCTCCCCGTCCGCCCCCTGCCTCGGACACCGGCGTCCGGTCAGCCGCCTCCCCGGCCGGCGCCGAACCACTCCCGGGACGCGCGGGTGAGCAGCAGCCCCACCCCCACGGCCGGGCCGGCGGCGAAGACGAGGGCGCCGAACACCAGCAGCGGGACGGCGTCGTCGGGGCCGGGGATGTCGGCGAGCACGCCGACGATGCGCACCGCCCAGTACAGGGCCAGCAGCACCTGCACGCCGAGCACGGCGAGCAGGCCCAGCCAGCTGCCCCGGTCGCGCCGGTTGAGCGCGACCACGCCGGCGGCCACCAGGGCGACGACGGAGGCGAACTGCACCCAGGCCAGCACCCGCATCTCGTCGGCGATCGCGGTGGCGCGGGGGTCGACCGTCCCGTCGATGTCGAGGTCGAGGCCGAGGACCGAGGCGACGAGCAGCAGGTAGGCCGAGGCGAAGGCGACGAGCGCCGCCTGCACGATCGCCAGCACGGCGGCAGCGACGACCTGGCCCGGGCGGCGCGGTCCGGTGGGCGCGGGCGCGGGCCAGCCGTACCCCGGCGGGCCGAACGCCGGCGGCCCGTACCCCGGCTGCCCGTACGGGGCGGGGTAGCCGCCCGCCGGGTAGGCGGTCGTGGGGTACGGGGCGGCCGGGTAGGCGCTCGTGGAGTAGGCCGGGGGGCCGCTGTAGGGGGCGCCCTGCTCGGTGGGCGTGGCCGGGTCCGACCAGGGGTCGCGGGGTGCGCTCACAGCTCGGCCGCCAGCGCGCGCCCGGCGGTGCGGCCGGAGAACAGGCAGCCGCCGAGGAAGGTGCCCTCCAGCGAGCGGTAGCCGTGCATGCCGCCGCCGCCGAAGCCGGCGACCTCACCGGCCGCGTAGAGGCCGGCGAACGCCTGCCCCCCGGGCCGCAGCACCCGGCCGGACAGGTCGGTCTCCAGACCGCCGAGGGTCTTGCGGGTGAGCAGGTTGAGCCGGACGGCGATGAGCGGCCCTGCCTCGGGGTCGAGCAGCCGGTGCGGCGGCGCGACCCGGATGAGCTTGTCGCCGAGGTAGCTGCGGGCGCCGCGGATGGCGGTGATCTGCATGTCCTTGGTGAACGGGTGCGCGATCTCCCGGTCGCGGGCCACGACCTCCTCCTCGACCCGGGCCAGCGGCACCTCCGGCTGCCCGCCGGTGATCCGGTTCATGCCGGCGACGAGCTCGGGCAGGGTGCGGGCGACGACGAAGTCCTCGCCGCGGTCGAGGAAGGCCTGCACCGGCCCGGAGACGCCGGACCTCACGCGGTTGAGCAGCAGCCTGACGTCCTTGCCCGTCAGGTCCGGGTTCTGCTCGGAGCCCGAGAGGGCGAACTCCTTCTCGACGATCTTCTCCGTCGCGACGAACCAGGTGTGCTCGTGGCCGGTCTGCCCGATGTGGGCCAGCGTGCCCAGGGTGTCGAACCCGGGGAACAGCGGCACCGGCAGCCGCTTGCCGGTGGCGTCGAGCCACAGCGACGAGGGCCCGGGCAGGATCCGGATGCCGTGCCGGGCCCACACCGGGGAGTGGTTGGCGATCCCCTCGGTGTAGTGCCACATGCGGTCGCGGTTGATCAGGTGCGCGCCCGCGGCCTCGGTGGCCTCGAGCATGTGCCCGTCGACGTGCGCGGGGACGCCGGACAGCAGCCGCTGCGGCACGGGGCCCAAGCGGGCGGGCCAGTTGCGGCGGACCAGCTCGTGGTTGCCGCCGATGCCGCCGGACGTGACGACGACGGCCTGCGCGCCGATCTCGAAGGGCTCGACCTCGACGCGGGAGCTGGCCTCGCCGCGGGCGACGTCGCTGGCCTCGAGGACCGTGCCGCGCACGCCGGTCACCGCCCCGTCACTGACGACCAGTTCCGTCACCCGGGACCGGAAGCGCAGCTGTACCAGCCCGCGGTCGACCGCGGCCCGCACCCGCCGGGCGAAGGGCTCGACGACGCCGGGGCCGGTGCCCCAGACGATGTGGAAGCGGGGCACCGAGTTGCCGTGCCCGGTGGCGGTGTAGCCGCCCCGCTCGGCCCAGCCGACGACGGGGAAGAAGCCCACGCCCTGCGAGCGCAGCCACGCCCGCTTCTCGCCTGCGGCGAACTGCAGGTACGCCTCGGCCCACAGGCGCGGCCAGTGGTCCTCGGGGCGGTCGAACGCCGCGGTGCCGAACCAGTCCTGCCGGGCCAGCTCGAGCGAGTCGTGCACGCGCAGGCGGCGCTGCTCCGGGGAGTCGACCAGGAAGAGCCCACCGAAGGACCACCAGGCCTGGCCGCCGAAGGAGGCCTCCGGTTCCTGCTCCAGCAGCACGACCCGCTTGCCGGCGTCGGCCAGCTCCGCGGTCGCCACCAGCCCGGCCAGGCCGGCGCCCACCACCACGACGTCTGTCTCGCTCACGGGCACGACGCTAGCGGGAGTGGGCCGGCCGGCGGCCGCGCCACGGGGACGGTGCACCCCGCCGGAGGCAGGTCCGCTCCCGCGATCAGACCGGCGGGCGGACCCGGCCGGGCCGGGCGGCGAGCCACGCGCGCGTGGGCCGGGCGACGGCGAAGCCCGCCGCGAGCAGCGGGAACAGCACGATGAGCAGTGGTCCGACGCCGACCGCTTCGTCCTCCTCGCGCGCGGCCCCGTAGATGAGCCACGTCAGCGCCACCGACGGCAGGACGGCGAGGACCAGCGGCACCCAGCCACGCCGGGTCAACAGCCACAGCGCGGCGACCAACTGGACGACCGGCGCCAGGAAGACCAGCCACACCCACGGCTCGCGCGCCGCGTCGGAGCTGAACCCGCCGATGGCGAACAGCAGCAGCGCCATGAGGAGCAGGGGCACGATGGCGACGACGCCGCAGATGCCCGCGGTCAGCGCGGTCCAGGGCATGCGGTCGCCCATCCCGGGCAGGAACGCCCGTCCCCGTTCGGACGGGCGGTCGGCTGCGGCGCTGCGGGACGGCACAGCGGCAGGCTAGCGGGTGCGCGACCCCGAGCCGGCCCCCTTGCAGGGTCCCGCCGCGAGCTCGCGAGTGGTGGGGTGCAAGGGGGTCCTTACTCAGCCGACCGGCTCGGCCTGCCCGCTGGAGGAGCGGCGCCAGGAGGCGTGCAGCCCGGCGTAGGGACCCTCGGCGTCCACGAGCTCGTCGTGGCTGCCGCGCTGGACCACCCGGCCGGCGTCGACCACGAGGACCTCGTCGGCGCGCTCGGCGGTGGAGAGCCGGTGGGCGATGGTGAGCGTCGTCCGGCCGGTGGTCAGCCGGTCGAGGGCGGCGGTGAGCCGCCGCTCGGTCGCCGGGTCGACCGCGCTGGTCGCCTCGTCCAGCACCAGGAGGTCGGGGTCGGCCACATAGGCCCGCGCGATGGCGACCAGCTGCCGCTCCCCCGCCGACAGCGACTCGCCGCGCTGGCCGACCGGGGTGGCCGTGCCGTCTGCGAGCCCCGCCACCCAGTCGCCGAGCCCGAGGTCGGAGAAGGCGGCGAGCACCTCGGCGTCGGTCAGGCCCGGCCGGCCGTAGCGCACGTTGGCGGCGATGCTGGCGTCGAACAGGTAGCCGTCCTGCGGCACCATCACCACCCGCCGCCGCAGGGAGGAGAACGCGACCTCCTCCAGCGGCACCCAGCCGGCCGCGGCGGAGCCCAGGAGCAGCCGCCCCTCGGTGGGGTCCATGAGCCGCGTGACCAGCTTGGCGAAGGTCGTCTTGCCCGAGCCGGTCTCCCCCACGATCGCGACCCGTTGCCGGGGCGTGATCTCCAGGTCGACGTCGATCAGGGCGGGCCGGGCATCGGGGGCGTAGCGGAAGCCGACGTGCTCGAAGCGGACACCGAGCGGCCCGTCGGGCAGCTCGTGGGCGGCGCCGTCCAGCGCCGGGTCCCGCACGTCGGGCTCGGTGTCGAGGATGTCGAGCACGCGGCGGAAGCCCGCGACGGCGTTCTGCGCCTCGTTGAGCACCTCGCTGGCCATCTGCACCGGGGCGACGAACAGCGAGACGAGGAAGAGGAACGCGATCAGGGTGCCGGCGGTGATGTCGCCGGCCAGCCCCAGCGCCACGCCGACGACGATCACCGCGGCGTTGGCCACCGACGCGACGAACTCGCCGCTCACGAAGACCGCCGCCGTCGTCTTCTGTGCCTGCACCTGGGCCCGGTAGTGCCGGTCGATGGCGCCGTCGATGCGGGCGGCGGTGCGCTCGCGCACGCCGTAGGCCCGCACGGTGGACGCGCCGACGACCGACTCGGAGACGGCGGCGAGGACGTCGCCCACCCGCTCGCGGACCACGCCGTAGACCTTCGCCAGGCGCTTGGCGAAGAACCGGACGGCGTGGACGAGCGGCACGAAGCAGAGCAGGACCAGCAGCGTCAGCTGCCACGAGTAGACGAACATGACGACGGTCGCGACCAGCAGCTGGCCGAGGCTGACCACGCCCAGCACCCCGCCCCACTGCATGAACGTCGACAGCTGGTCGACGTCGCTGGTCACCCGTGACACCAGCGAGCCGCGGCGCTGGCCCTGCTGGTGCAGGACGGAGAGGTCGTGCACGTGCCGGAACGCGCGGGCGCGCAGCCCGGCCAGGGCCGTCTCGGTGGTGCGGAACAGCCGCACGTTCATCCGGTAGACGGCGAAGCCGGTCACCAGCACCACGACGGCACAGACGGCCACCAGGTTCCGGACCAGGTCCATGTCCGGCCCGGTGGGCGCACCCAGGCCCCGGTCGATGACCTGCTGGACGGCGATCGGCACGACCACCCGCCCGGCGGTGGCGACCAGGGCGAGGGCGAAGGTGGCCGGCAGCCCACGCCGGAACTCCGGCATCATCCGCAGCCCGCGGCGCAGGGTGCGGAGCGCGCCCTCGGACCGGTCCTCGATCTCCGCGGTCGTCACGCCACCACCTCGTCCTGCTCGTAGGCGCGGACGAGCGCCGCGTAGCCGGGGACGTCGGCGAGCAGCTGCTCGTGGCTGCCCCGGGCCAGCACCCGGCCGCCCTCCAGCCACACGACCTCGTCGGCCAGGGCGATCGTCGCCTGCCGGTAGGCGACGACCACCACCGTCGCCGGCGGGTCGGTGTCGCGCAGGGCGTCGAGGATGCGGGCCTCGACCGAGGGGTCGACGGCGCTGGTGGCGTCGTCCATGACCAGCAGGCGGGGCCGGCGGACGACGGCGCGGGCCAGCGCGATCCGCTGCCGCTGGCCGCCCGACAGGCTGGCGCCGCGCTCGCCGACGCGGGTGTCCATGCCCTCGGGCAGCCGGGCGACGAAGTCGTCGGCGGCGGCGGTGCGCAGCGCGGCGAGCACGTCGGCGTCGGAGAAGTCGCCGCCGAGGGTGACGTTGCCGCGCACGGTGTCGTCGAACAGGAAGGTGCCCTGCGAGACGAATGCCGCCTGGCCGCTGAGCGCGCCCTCCCGGAGCCGGCGCAGGTCCAGCCCGTCGAGCAGGACGGTGCCGTCGGCCGGGTCGACCAGCCGGACCAGCAGCCCGGCAAGCGTGGACTTCCCCGATCCGGTGGGCCCGACGACGGCGACCGTGCTGCCGGCCGGCACGTCGAAGGTGACGCCGGAGAGGGTGGGCCGCGCGGCGCCGTCGAAGGCGTAGCCGACGCCGTCCAGGGCGAGCACCGCCCCGCCGTCGGCGGTCGCGGCGGCCTCCGCGCCGTACGGCGTCTCCCCCGTCGCCGCCAGCACCGGGGTGACCCGGTCGAAGCCGGCGAGGGCGCGCGGCAGGTCGGCCAGGACCCAGCCGATCGCGCGGATCGGCAGCGTCAGCAGCGTGAAGAGGTAGGCGATGGCGACCAGGTCGCCGGCGTCGGTCGCGCCGTCGGCGACCCGGCCGGCGCCGACCAGCAGGACGGCGAGCGTGCCGAGGTTGGGCAGCGCCTCCATGAGCGGGTCGAACAGACCCCGCACCCGGCCGACGGCGACCAGCCCGTCGCGCAGCTCGGTGGCCTTGACGGAGAAGCGCTGCGTCTCGACGTCCTCCCGGCCCAGGGTCTTGACCACCAGAGCGGCGTCGAAGCTCTCGTGCGCGATCTCGCTGACCTCGGCGCGCAGCTGCTGGGCCCGCTGCATCCGCGGGCTCATCACCTGCGAGTAGACGACGTTCAGCAGGAACACCGCCGGGAAGACGACCAGCCCGATGACCGCCAGCAGCGGGTCGGTGACGAGCAGCGCGCCGACGGTGATCGCGATCATCACCAGCGCGCCGACGGCGAAGGGCAGCGGCGAGACGAAGAACCAGGCCGCCTCCACGTCGGAGTTGGCGTTGGACAGCAGCTGGCCGGTCGGGTGGCGCTGGTGCCACGACAGCGGCAGGCGCAGGTACTGGCCGGTGACCCGGCGGCGGTAGTCGGCCTGCAGCCGGTAGCCCATGATCCCGGCGAACAGCCGGCGGCCGAGGATGCCCACGATCTTCACGAGGGCCACGCCGAGGATCGCGACCACGGCCAGCGTCAGCGCCCCGGCCGTGGTGGAGCCCTCGTCGAAGGCGGGCAGCACCACCCGGCCGGTGATCTCGCCGATCACGTAGGCGCTGGCCACGGTCGCGGCGCCGTAGAGGCTGCTGGCGGCCACGGCCAGGGAGAACATCCGCGGCTGCTCGCGCACCGCGCGTCCGATGTGGCGGAGTCCGCGCCGGACCACGGCGTCTCGGCGGCGGGTCACGGCTCTCCTCGGGGTGCGCGGTACGGGCGGACCGCACGTCGTTACCGACGCTAACCGATCCTGCGCGACGGCACCGCTGGGTTCCGGGGACCGCCGTGCTGGTAAACCCAGCGACGTGACGTCCTCTTCCACGCCGCTGGCGATCCGTGAACGCGCCGCCCTGGCCGACCTGCTCGACGCCGTCGGCCCGGACGCGCCCACCTGCTGCGAGGGGTGGACGACGGCCCACCTCGCCGCGCACCTCGCCGTCCGCGACCGGCGGCCCGACGCCGGTCCCGGCTACGCGCTGGAGACGCTCCCGGTCGGGCGGCGGCTGCACGAGCACTCGGCCCGGCTGGAGGAGCGTCTGCGCACCGGCACGCCGTACGCGCAGGTGGTGGGGCAGGTGCGGGGCGGGGCACCGCCCTGGACGCCGATGGGCTGGCCGGTGATCGGCGACCTGGTGAACGCCGGCGAGTTCGCCATCCACCACGAGGACGTCCGGCGCGCCCGGCCGGGCTGGCAGCCCCGCGTCCTCCCGCAGGCCGACCGCGACCAGCTCTGGCGGACCGCCACCCTCTTCGCCCGCCGGGTGCGCGGCGGGGTGGTGCTGCGCCGCACCGACGTCCCGGGCGGGGAGAAGCGCATCGGGAAGGGCGGCACCACCCTCACCGGCGACCCCATGGAGCTGCTGCTGTGGACCTCGGGCCGCCGGGACGTGGCCCGGGTCGAGGGCGCCTGACCCGGAGGGGATCCGTCGGCGTCACGCCGACGGATCTCCTCCGGCCGGCTGGAGGCGCCGCGGGATCAGGGCTGCGGGTGGTCGGCCTCGCGGCGGACGGGGACGCCGGCGTCGGCCAGCGCGGACTTGACCTCGCCGATCCGCATCTTCCCGAAGTGGAAGACGCTGGCGGCCAGCACCGCGTCGGCCCCGGCCTCCACCGCCGGGGCGAAGTGGGAGACGTCGCCCGCTCCCCCGCTGGCGATGACCGGCACGCCCACCTCCCGGCGCACGGCCCGGATCAGCTCCAGGTCGAAGCCGGCCAGCGTGCCGTCGGCGTCCATGGAGTTCAGCAGCACCTCGCCCACCCCCAGGTGCGCGGCCTGCACGACCCACTCCACGGCGTCCCGGCCGGTGCCGCGCCGTCCGCCGTGGGTGGTGATCTCGAAGCCGGAGTCGGTGACCGCACCGTCGCGGCAGCGCCGCGCGTCCAGCGAGAGGACCAGCACCTGGTTGCCGAACCGGTCGGCGATCTCGCTGATGAGCTCGGGCCGGGCGACGGCCGCGGTGTTGACCGCCACCTTGTCCGCCCCGGCCCGCAGCAGCCGGTCGACGTCGTCGGCGGCGCGGACCCCGCCGCCGACGGTGAGCGGGATGAACACGCTCTCCGCGGTCCGGCGGACCACGTCGTAGGTGGTCTCCCGGTCCCCGGAGCTGGCGGTGATGTCGAGGAAGGTCAGCTCGTCGGCGCCCTCGGCGTCGTAGACCCGGGCCATCTCCACGGGGTCGCCGGCGTCGCGCAGGTCGACGAAGTTGACGCCCTTGACGACCCGGCCGGCGTCGACGTCCAGGCACGGGATCACCCGCACGGCGAGGCTCATCTCCCCGCTCCGCGGCCCTGGACGCTCATGCCGCGGGGTCCCGCACCGCGTCGGCCTCGATCTCGACCAGCAGCTCCGGGTCGATCAGCGCCGACACCTCCACCATGGTCGACGCCGGCCGGATGTCGCCGAACACCTCGCCGTGGGCGCGGCCGACCTCCTCCCAGCGGCTGATGTCGGTGACGTACATCCGGGTGCGGACGACGTCGGCGAGGGTGAACCCGGCCCGCTCCAGCGACCGCTCGATGGTGGCCAGCACCTGCCGGGTCTGCGCGGCGGCGTCCCCGAGGTGGGCCACGGCGCCGTCGACCATCGCCGTCGTCCCGCTCACCCACGCCGTGTCGCCGCGGACGACGATCCGGCTGTAGCCGACGACGGGCTCCCAGGGGTTCGCCGACCCGAGGTTGAGGACGGTCATGCCAGCTGCTCCGTCACCTGCAGCGCCTCGGGCAGCGTGAACGCCCCCGCGTACAGCGCCTTTCCGACGATCGCCCCCTCGACCCCGATCGCGGTCAGCCCGGCCAGGGCGCGGATGTCGTCGAGCGAGCTGACCCCGCCCGAGGCGACCACCGGACGCGGCGTGGCGGCGCAGACCTCGCGCAGCAGGTCGAGGTTGGGCCCGCGGAGGGTGCCGTCCTTGGTGATGTCGGTGAGCACGTACCGGGCGCAGCCCTCGGCGTCGAGCCGGGCGAGTGTCTCGTAGAGCTCGCCGCCCTCGCGGGTCCAGCCGCGGGCAGCCAGCCGGGTGCCGCGGACGTCGAGGCCGACGGCGATCCGGTCGCCGTGCTCGGCGATGGCGCGGGCACACCACTCGGGCGACTCCAGCGCCGCGGTGCCCAGGTTGACCCGGCGGCAGCCGGTGGCGAGCGCGGCCGCCAGGGACTCGTCGTCCCGGATGCCGCCGGAGAGCTCCACGTCGACGTCCAGCTGGCCCACCACCCGGGCCAGCAGCTCCCGGTTGCTGCCCCGGCCGAAGGCGGCGTCCAGGTCGACCAGGTGCACCCACTCGGCGCCGTCCCGCTGCCAGGTCAGGGCGGCCTCGAGCGGGTCGCCGTAGGAGGTCTCGCTGCCGGCCTCCCCCTGCACCAGGCGGACGGCCTGGCCCTCGGCGACGTCGACGGCGGGGAGCAGCTGCAGCTTCGGCACGGCGCACAGCCTAGGAGCGGGACCGGGGACGGCCTGCGGCAGGCTGTCGGCCGTGGAGCGCTGCCGTGGAGTTCGCTGACGTCGTCCGCCGCCGTCGCATGGTCCGCGACTACGACCCGGACCGGCCGGTGCCGCCGGAGGTGCGCGAGCGGCTGCTGGCGCACGCGATCCGGGCGCCGTCTGCAGGGTTCAGCCAGGGCTGGGCGTTCCTGGTGCTCGAGACGGACGAGGAGCGGGCGGCGTTCTGGGCCGCCACCACCGGCGGCGCCGTCACCCACCCGCCCGACCCCGACGGCTGGCTGACCCGCATGCGCCGCGCGCCGCTGCTGGTGGTGCCGTTCAGCAGCAAGCAGGCGTACCTGGACCGCTACGCCGAACCCGACAAGGGCTGGAGCGACCGGGACCCCGTCAGTGTCGCTGCCCGCTGGCCGGTGCCGTACTGGGACGTCGACGCCGGCATGGCCTCGCTGCTCATGCTGCTGACCGCGGTCGACGAGGGGTTGGGCGCCTGCTTCTTCGGCGTCCCGGCCGACCGGGTGGACCCGCTGCGGCAGGCCTTCGGCGTGCCGGCGACGCACCGGCCGGTCGGTGTCGTCGCCGTCGGCTACCCGGGCGCCGACGACCGCCGCTCCCCCTCCCTGCGCCGCGGGCGGCGCGGGGTCGACGAGGTCGTGCACCGCGGTCGCTGGTGACCGCCTCCCCCGCTGCAGCGGGGACACTCCGGTCATGGCCCTCCCGGAGCTCCGGCTCCCCCGCCGGGCCGGCCGGCGCACCAACCTCGGCCTGCTGCTCCTGCTGCTGATCGCCGGGGCGACAGGCGTCGCGGCCTACGCCGTGGGCACCGAGCCGGCGACCCGGGTCGTCGTGGCCGCGCACGGAGCGGCCGGGCTCGGGCTCCTGCTGCTGGTCCCGTGGAAGGCGGTCGTGGTCCGGCGGGGACGGCAGCGCCCGGCCTCCACCCGCCGCGACCCGGGGGCGGCGATCGCCCTCGGGGTCGTCGTCGCGCTGGCCGTGCTCACCGGTGGGCTGCACGCCGTCGGGGTGACGGGTCCGTGGTCGGCGCTGGGCGGCGTCGACGCACTCCAGCTGCACGTCGGCGCGGGGGTCGTCTCGGCTGCACTGCTCGCCGTCCACGTGGTCGGCGCGCGGCAGCGACCCCGCCGGGCCGACCTGGGCCGCCGGGAGCTGCTGCGGACCGGCGCCCTCGGAGTCGGCGCCGTGGCCCTGTGGGGCGGCGTCGAGGGGCTGCTCCGGCTGACCGGGGCGCCGGGCGGCCGGCGGCGGTCCACCGGCTCGCACGAGCGCGGCACCGACGACCCCTCCGCGATGCCGGTCACCCAGTGGATCAGCGACTCGGTGCCCGCCGACCCGGGCGGCTCGCTGGAGGTCGTGGCCGGCGGTCGCCGCGTCCGGCTGACCGCGGCCGACCTGGACCGTGGCGACGAGATGCGTGCCCTGCTGGACTGCACCGGCGGCTGGTACGCCGAGCAGGACTGGCGCGGCGCGGAGCTGGACCGCCTGCTGTCCGACGTCCTGTCCGGCGAGCTGCCCGACGGCGGCAGCGTCGACGTCGTCTCGGCGACCGGCTACCGCCGCCGCCTGCCGCTCTCCGACGCCCGGCACCTGCTGCTGGCCACGCATGTCGGCGGGCGGCCGCTGTCCGCCGGCCACGGCGCGCCGGTGCGACTCGTCGCCCCGGGCAGACGGGGCTTCTGGTGGGTCAAGTGGGTGGTGCGGGTGGAGGTGGTCGACGCGCCGTGGTGGGTGCAGTCGCCGTTCCCGCTCCAGTGATCAGAGGGTGTCCAGCCAGTTGGTGAGCAGCTGGGCACCGGCGTCGCCGCTCTTCTCCGGGTGGAACTGCGTCGCCGACAGCGCCGCGTTCTCCACGCCGGCGACGAAGCGGTCGCCGTGCTCGGCCCAGGTCACCAGCGGCGGCTTCAGGCGGGACGCCGGGTCGTCCTGCCCGAGGGTGAAGTCGCGGACGCCGTAGGAGTGCACGAAGTAGAACCGCTGGTCGGCCAGGCCGTCGAACAGCACCGACCCCTCCGGCGCCTCGACGGTGTTCCAGCCCATGTGCGGCAGCACCGGCGCCTGCAGCGGCTCGACGACGCCGGGCCACTCGCCGCAGCCCTCGGCGTCGTGGCCGTGCTCGACGCCCTTCTCGAACAGGATCTGCATGCCCACGCAGACCCCGAGCACCGGCCGCCCACCGGCCAGCCGTCGCCCGATGACCCGCGGCCCGTCGACGGCGCGCAGGCCGTCCATGCACGCGGCGAAGGCGCCGACGCCGGGGACGACGAGGCCGTCGGCGTCGAGCGCGGCCTGCTGGTCGGCGGTCACGGTCACGTCGGCGCCGACCCGGGCCAGCGCGCGCTCGGCCGAGCGCAGGTTGCCCGACCCGTAGTCGAGGACGACGACCTTCTTCTTCACCCCTGCCACGGTACTGACCAGCACCGGGACGCCCGTGCGGATTCCCGGGTCAGGACTCGTACGGCAGGACGGTGAGCTCGGGCCAGACGGAGCGCCAGCGCTCCGCCTTGGCCTCGTAGGCCTCCCGTGTGGCGAGCCGCCGGTTGGGCCGGACGACGAGCCCGAACAGGTCGTCGAAGCCGAACGGCGCATACACCCGCGGTCGGCCGTCGACGACGGTGACGCCGAGGCAGCAGCAGACGGCAGCGAAGTGGTCGATGGCGTCGGCGCAGTCGCGGAACGCCGGGGCCGGGACACCGAAGCGGTCGGCGTACCAGAGGTGCACCCGCGCCTCGTTGCGGATCTCGACGGGGACCGTCACCCCGGCGAACAGGTCGGCACCGCGGCGGATGACCGCGTCCTCGGCCGCCCAGGACGTGTCCGGGTCGAAGAAGAAGAGGTCGGCGTCCTGGATGCCCGTGCCCGGCGGCCGGCCGGTGAGGTCGTTCCACACGGTCTGGAACAGCAGGCCGGCGGTGAGCCACCAGTCCGCGACCCTCAGCGCCGGCGCCCGGTCGAGGACGGCGCGCACCGTCGGGTCCGCGACGACGATCGCGAGGAAGCGCTCCTCGTTCCCGACCGGGTTCACACCAGCCGGAGGATGCCCGCGGCCGTGGCCAGGCCGGCGGCGACCAGCAGCAGGACGGCGACGAACAGCTGCGGACCGGTGCGGCCGGCGGTGTCGGAGTCGGCCTTCCAGATGCTCCACGCCCCGCCCAGCAGGAACCCGCCGAGGACGAGCAGCAGGATGCCGTAGTTCACGCGCGCCGCCCCACGGGGACTACAGCGCGCCCTTGGTGGAGGGCACGCCCGTGATCCGCGGGTCGAGCGCCACCGCGGTGCGCAGCGCCCGGGCGAGCGCCTTGAACTGACCCTCGACGATGTGGTGGGCGTCGCGGCCGGCGTACAGCACCCGCACGTGCAGGGTGATCCGCGCGTTGAACGCGAAGGTCTCCAGCACGTGCTTGGTGAGCGACGTCGGGTAGTCCCGGCCGATCATCGGCGTCATGTTCTCGGGCTCGGCGTGCACGAAGTACGGCCGGCCGGAGAGGTCGACCGCCGCCTGCACGAGCACCTCGTCCATCGGGATCAGGGCGTCGCCGTAGCGAGTGAGCCCCTTCTTGTCGCCCAGCGCCTGCCCGAACGCCTCGCCCAGGGCGATGGCGACGTCCTCCACCGTGTGGTGCGCGTCGATGTGCAGGTCGCCGTCGGCCTGGATCGTGAGGTCCATGCCGCTGTGCTTGCTCAGCGCGGTCAGCATGTGGTCGTAGAACGGGACGCCGGTGCTGATCGAGCTCGAGCCGGTGCCGTCGAGGTCGATCTCCACCACCAGCTTGGTCTCGCTGGTGGCGCGCTCCACGCGGGCGGTGCGGTTCATGGGGATCAGTCTCCCAGGCGGTGGGCGGGGGCCACCTCACCCAGTGCGGTGAGGAAGGCCTCGGTCTCGGCGGGGGTGCCGGCGGTGACCCGCAGCCAGCCGGGGATGCCGACGTCGCGGACGAGCACGTCGCGGTCCAGCAGGGCCTGCCAGGCGGCGGGGGCGTCGGCGAAGCGGCCGAACAGCACGAAGTTGGCATCGCTGGGCACGCTGGTCAGCCCCAGCCCGGGGAGCTCGGCGACGATCCGGTCGCGCTCGGCCTTGACCGCGTCGACGGTGGCCAGCAGGGCGTCGGTGTGCGCCAGCGCGGCGCGGGCGGCGGCCTGGGTCAGCGCCGACAGGTGGTAGGGCAGGCGGACCAGCTGCAGCGCGTCGACGACGGCGGGGTCGGCGGCCAGGTAGCCCAGCCGCAGCCCGGCCATCCCGAACGCCTTGCTCATCGTGCGGCTGACGATCAGCCGCGGCCGGCCCGGCAGCAGGCTCAGCGCCGACGGCGTGCCGGCCCGCGCGAACTCGGCGTAGGCCTCGTCGACGACCAGCACCCCCGAGGTCGCCTCGTGGAGGGCCTCGACGGTCGCGAGCTCCACGGCGGTGCCGGTCGGGTTGTTCGGGCTGGTCACGAAGACGACGTCGGGCCGCAGCTCGCGCACCTGGGCGGCCGCGGCGTCCGCGTCGATGGTGAAGTCGGCGCGGCGGTGCCCGTCGGCCCAGGCGGTGCCGGTGCCCGCGCAGATGATCGGGTGCATCGAGTAGGACGGCGTGAACCCCAGCGCCGTCCGCCCCGCGCCGCCGAAGGCCTGCAGGATCTGCTGCAGCACCTCGTTGGAGCCGTTGGCCGCCCACACCTGGCCCGCGCCGAAGCGCTCGCCGGCGGTCCGCGTGAGGTAGGACGCGAGGTCGGTCCGGAGCGCGACGGCGTCCCGGTCGGGGTACCGGTTGAGCTCCACCGACGCCTCGGCCAGGGCCGCGCCGAGGTCGGCCAGCAGCCCGGGGGGCAGCGGGTAGGGGTTCTCGTTGGTGTTGAGCCGGTGCGTCACCTTCAGCTGGGGGGCGCCGTAGGGCGTCTTCCCACGCAGCTCCGGCCGCAGCGGGAGCTCGTCGATCCGCGTCATGCGCCGGTCGGGCTCGGGCTCTGCCGCGCCCGCACCGCCGCCGCGTGGGCCGGCAGGTCCTCGGCGCCGGCGAGCGCGTCGATGTGGCCGGCGACGTCGGCCAGCGCCCGCTCGTCGTACTCGACGACGTGGATGCCGCGCAGGAACGTCTGCACGGACAGCCCGCTGGAGTGCCGCGCGCAACCTCCCGTGGGCAGCACGTGGTTCGAGCCGGCGCAGTAGTCGCCGAGGGAGACCGGGGAGAAGGCGCCGACGAAGACAGCACCGGCGTTGCGCACCCGCGCGGCCACCTCGCTGGCGTTGCGCGTCTGGATCTCCAGGTGCTCGGCGGCGTAGGCGTCGACCACCCGCAGGCCCGCCTCGACGTCGTCGACCAGGACGATGCCCGACTGGGTGCCCTGGAGGGCCGTGGTGATGCGGTCGGAGTGCTTGGTCGCCGCGACCTGGGCGGGGACCAGGCCGAGGACGGCGTCGGCCAGCTCCTCGCTGTCGGTGACCAGCACCGCGCCGGCCAGCGGGTCGTGCTCGGCCTGGCTGATCAGGTCCGCGGCGACGTGCACCGGGTCGGCGGTGTCGTCGGCGAGGATCGCGACCTCGGTCGGGCCGGCCTCGGAGTCGATGCCGATGAGGCCGCGGAGCAGCCGCTTGGCCGCCGTCACGTAGACGTTGCCCGGACCGGTGACCAGGTCGACCGGCTCGCAGGAGCCCGCCCCGTAGCCGAAGACGGCGATCGCCTGGGCGCCGCCGACGGCGTAGACCTCGGTCACGCCCAGCAGGGCGCAGGCGGCCAGCACGCCGGGGTCGGGCAGGCCGCCGTTGTCGCGCTGCGGCGGTGAGGCGACGGCGATGGACTCGACCCCGGCGATCTGCGCGGGGACGACGTTCATGACCACGCTGGACAGCAGGGGGGCCAGGCCGCCGGGCACGTAGAGGCCCACCCGCCGCACCGGCACCCAGCGTTCGGTCACGGTGCCGCCGGGCACCACCTGGGTGGTGACGTCCGTGCGGGCCTGGTCGGCGTGCACCCGCTGGACCCGGGCGATCGCCTCCTCCAGCGCCGCGCGCACCGCGGGGTCGATGGTGGCCAGGGCGGCGGTGATGGTCTCCTGCGGCACCGCGAAGTCCTCGAGGTCCACGCCGTCGAGCCGGGCGGTGATCTCCCGGACCGCCTGGGCACCGCGCACCCGGACGTCCTCGCACAGCGGGCGGACCGTGGTCAGCACCGAGTCGATGTCGGTGGCGGCGCGGGGCAGCAGGCCGGAGAGCTCACGCACCCCGGGCAGCGCGGATCCACGCAGGTCGATGCGGCTGAGCACGGGGATGCCTCCGGGCGAGGGGCGAGGGGACGGCGGTGTCCCAGGGTAGTCGCCGCCTGCCCCGTGTCCCCGCGTCGTCCCGGACGTCGCCGTCGTGCCCACCGCCGGGAGCCGCGGCACCGGGCCCTAGGCTCGCCGCGTGGGTCAGGTCATCCCGCTCTTCCCCTTGGGGACGCCCCTGTTCCCGGGCGTCGTCCTGCCCCTGCGCGTCTTCGAGCCCCGCTACCGCCGACTGATGCGCGACCTGCTCGTGCAGCGGGCCGAGCAGCGGACGCCCGGGTTCTTCGGCGTCGTCGCCATCCGGCAGGGCTGGGAGGTCGAGCAGGTCGCTCCCGCCGAGGCCCTCTACGACATCGGGTGCACCGCCCGGCTGCAGTCGGTCCGCCCGCTGTCGGACGGCGGCTTCCACATCGTCACCGTCGGCGGCGACCGGTTCCGGCTGCTCGACGTCCTGGTCTCCGACGACCCGCCCTACCTGCGCGCCGAGGTGGACTGGCTGGCCGACGAGGAGGCCGCCGAGGAGGCCGCCGGCGACGCCGACGGCCTGGTGGGCCTGCCCGGTGAGGTGCCACTGGGGCCGCCGGACGAGGCGGCCGCGGCCGGGCTCGACGAGCTGGTCAGCTCGGTGGCCCGGGGGTCGATGGACGTGCTGGTGCACAACGTCGGCGACCTGTTCGCCCGCTACGTCGCCGCGGTCGGCGCGCTGCGGGTCGGCGACGCCGAGGACGCGGACGAGGCGATGGGCGCCACGGACGAGGAGACCGCCGCGCTGATGGAGGCGGTGGGCGACGACCCGCGGGCGCTGTCCTACCTGGTCGCGTCGGCCGCGCTGCTCACCACCGAGGACCGGCAGGTGCTGCTGGCGGAGTCGGCGACCCGGCGCCGGCTCGCCACCGAGTCCCGGCTGCTGCGCCGCGAGCTCACGCTGCTGGAGACGATCGGCGCGGTCCCCGCTCCACTGCAGCGCTTCGCGGGGCCGCGCAGCGTCAACTAGCGGGAGGACCCCCCGGCTCCCCACCGCCCGCGAGCTCGCGGCGGGCCCCGGCAGGGGGGCCGTCAGCAGGGGGCGCCCCGCGCCCCAGGTCGTCGCCGGAGGCGAGGAGGGTCGCCACGACGTAGACCAGGACCGCCACGAACGGCGCCACGGTCAGCGCCGGGAGCGACGCGAGCTCCAGCCGGGTGGTCACGGTGGCGCCGACGTCGGTCAGGTCCTCCGGCGTCGGTCCGGCGCCGAGCAGCTCCCCCAGCTGCCACGCGAGCACGCCGGCCAAGCCGGTGCCCACCGCGAGGCCGGCGAGGACCGCGACGCCGCGCCGCCGGCGCAGCAGCCAGCCCAAGGTCCCGGCGAGCAGCCCGAGGCCCGCCAGCACGAGCACGAAGACGCTGTCGTCGGCGGCGAACAGCTCCGCGGACGTGTCGCCGAGCGGCTCGACGCCCTCGGCGAGGACGCGGTAGTCCTCCCGG
This sequence comes from Trujillonella endophytica, assembly GCF_019799905.1. Lineage (GTDB taxonomy): Bacteria > Actinomycetota > Actinomycetes > Mycobacteriales > Geodermatophilaceae > Trujillonella > Trujillonella endophyticus_A. The sequence goes on from NZ_JABGCI010000004.1 coordinate 205,317, forward strand.
GGCGCCAGCAGCCACCACAGCAGGCCGGCCGGGATGCCGGTCAGCGCCAGGACGGCGGCCAGCCGCAGAGCGGGGAGCAGGTCGGCGCGCAGCTCCGCGACCCCACCCCACCGTCCCGCGGCGGCCCAGGCGCGGCGGGCGGCACGCCGGTCGACGGGTACCCCGACGGGTCGCTGGGGCGCCGCCTCGGTGGCCTGGACCGGGCCGGCGGTGTCACTCACCCCTCCAGTGAACCCTGTCCCCCGGTCGGCCTCGTCCAGAGGCTCGTCCCGAGCGAGCGAGGGATGAGGAGGACGAGGCCCTCCATCAGAGCAGCGCCACGCTGGTGGGCCCGAGCAGCGCCTTGATGTCGCCCATCAGCGCGGTGCTCGGCCGCACGCGCAGCCCCTGGTCCAGCCGCAGCACGGTCTCGCGGCCCCCGTTGATCAGCTTCAGCTGCACCTCGGTCGTGCCCGGGTGGCTGCCGAGGACCTCGCGCAGCCGCTCCACCACCGGCGGCGTGCAGCGGGCCGCGGCCATCGAGACCAGCACCGGCCCGCGCGGGCCCTCGGTCAGTTCGGGGACCGTCACCTCGGCGCCGAACAGCGACGGCTGGTCGTCCCGGCGGCTGATCCGGCCCTTGACCACGACGATCTGGTCGCGGACGACCTTCTCCGAGACCTCCGCCCACGTCTTGGGGAAGAACAGCACCTCGATGCCGGACTCCAGGTCCTCCAGCGTGGCGATCGCCCACGGCGCACCCTGCTTGTTGGTCCGCGGCGACACCGCGGTGAGGATGCCGGCGATCGTGACGTTGGCGCCGTCCTCCACTCCCCCGCCGTTGATCTCCGCGATCGGGGTGTCGGCGTGCGCGGTCAGCACGTGCTCGACGCCGTGCAGCGGGTGGTCGGAGACGTAGAGGCCGAGCATGTCGCGCTCGAACATCAGCCGCTCGCTCTTGGACCAGTCCGCGGTGGGGATGGTGATGTCGAGGGCGCCGGCGAACGGGTCGTCCGCCCCGCTGTCGGCGCCGAAGCTGCCGAAGAGGTCGAACTGGCCCTCGGCCTCGCGCCGCTTGAGGCCCATGGCCGAGTCGACCGCCTGCGCGTGGACGGCGACGATGCCCTGCCGTGAGTGGCCCAGCGAGTCGAACCCGCCGGCCTTGGCGAGGGACTCGATGACCTTCTTGTTGCAGGCCACCGTGTCGATCTTCCGCATGAAGTCGGCGAAGTCCTTGAAGGCGCCCTTCTCCTCGCGGGCGCGGACGATGGAGTCGACGACGTTGTGCCCGACGTTGCGGACCGAGGCGAGGCCGAAGCGCACGTCGTTGCCGACGGCGGTGAAGTCCCACGACGACTCGTTGACGTCGGGCGGGAGCACCTTGATGCCCATCCGCCGGCACTCGGCGAGGTAGATCGGACGGCGGTCCTTGTCGTCGCCGACGCTGGTGAGCAGCCCGGCCATGTACTCGGCCGGGTAGTTCGCCTTGAGGTACGCCGTCCAGTACGACACCAGGCCGTAGGCGGCCGAGTGCGCCTTGTTGAACGCGTAGTCGGCGAACGGCACGAGGATGTCCCACAGCGTCTTGACCGCCGCGGCGGAGAAGCCGTTGGCCTTCATGCCGGCCTCGAAGCCCACGTACTCGGCGTCCAGGACGGACTTCTTCTTCTTGCCCATCGCGCGGCGCAGCAGGTCGGCCTTGCCGAGGGAGTACCCGGCGACCTTCTGCGCGATCGCCATGACCTGCTCCTGGTAGACGATCAGGCCGTAGGTCTGGCCGAGGATCTCCTCCAGCGGCTCGGCCAGCTCCGGGTGGATCGGCGTGATCTCCTGCTGGCCGTTCTTGCGCAGCGCGTAGTTGGTGTGCGAGTTCGCGCCCATCGGACCGGGCCGGTACAGCGCGCCGACCGCGGAGATGTCCTCGAAGTTGTCGGGTCGCATGAGCCGCAGCAGCGAGCGCATCGGCCCACCGTCGAACTGGAAGACGCCGAGCGTGTCGCCCCGGGACAGCAGGGCGTAGGTCGCCGGGTCGGTGAGGTCCTTGCTGATCTCGTCGAGGTCGACCGGCTCCTTGCCGTTCAGCACGATGTTGCGCAGCGCGTCGTCGATGACCGTGAGGTTGCGCAGCCCCAGGAAGTCCATCTTGAGCAGGCCGAGCGTCTCGCAGGTCGGGTAGTCGAACTGCGTGATCATCGCGCCGTCGGCCTCCCGGCGCATGAGCGGGATGCTGTCGATCAGCGGGTACCGGCCGATGATCACGCCGGCGGCGTGCACGCCCCACTGCCGCTTCAGGCCCTCGAGCTTGCGCGCCTGGTCGACCACCTCGGCCGCGCCGGGGTCGGACTCGTAGCGGGCGCGGAACTCCGCGGCCTCCTTGTAGCGCTCGTGCTTGGGGTCGAAGATCCCCGACAGCGGGATGTCCTTGCCCATGACCGAGGGCGGCATCAGCTTGGTGAGCTCGTCCCCGACGGAGAAGGGCCGGTCGAGCACGCGCGCGGCGTCCTTGATCGCGGCCTTCGCCTTGATGGTGCCGTAGGTGACGATCTGGCTGACCCGCTCCTCGCCGTACTTCTGCGAGACGTACTGGATGACCTCGCCGCGCCGGCGGTCGTCGAAGTCGATGTCGACGTCGGGCATGGAGACGCGCTCGGGGTTGAGGAACCGCTCGAAGATCAGGCCGTGGGCCAGCGGGTCCAGGTCGGTGATGCCCATGGCGTAGGCGGCCAGCGAGCCGGCGGCCGAGCCGCGCCCCGGGCCGACGCGGATGCCGTTGTCCTTGGCCCAGTTGATGAAGTCGGCGACCACGAGGAAGTACCCCGGGAAGCCCATCTGCGTGATGATCCCGACCTCGTAGTCGGCCTGCTTGCGCACGTGGTCGGGGATGCCGCCCGGCCACCGCTTGTGCAGGCCGCGCTCGACCTCCTTGACGAACCAGGAGGTCTCGTCCTCCCCCGGCGGCAGCGGGAAGCGCGGCATCAGGTCCGCGCCCTCGGTGAACTCCACCTCGCACTGTTCGGCGACCAGCAGGGTGTTGTCGCAGGCCTCGGGCATCTCGGCGAACAGCGCCCGCATCTCCGCCGGGCTCTTGAGGTAGTAGCCGTCGCCGTTGAACCGGAAGCGGTTGGTGTCGGCCAGCCGCGACCCGGTCTGGATGCACAGGAGCGCGTCGTGGGCCTGCGCGTCCTCCTTGTGCGTGTAGTGCAGGTCGTTGGTGCCCAGCAGCGGGATGCCGAGGTCCTTGGCGATCGCGAGCAGCGCCGGCTTGGTCTTCTTCTCGATGGACAGGCCGTGGTCCATCACCTCGGCGTAGAAGTTCTCCTTGCCGAAGATGTCCTGGAAGTCGGCCGCGGCCTGCCGGGCCTTGTCCTCCTTGCCGGCGCGCAGCCACATGTTGACCTCGCCGGACGGGCAGCCGGTCGTGGCGATCAGGCCCTTGCCGTAGCGCTCGAGCAGGTCGCGGTCGAAGCGCGGCTTGCGGTACTGGCCCTCGAGGCTGGCCAGCGAGGAGATCCGGAAGAGGTTGTGCATCCCCTCGGTGGTGCGGGCCAGCAGCGTCATGTGCGTGTAGGCCGCCTTGCCCCGGTTCGACCCGCCGTCGCCCTCCTCGTCGATGAGGTTGTCGCCGAAGTCGAACGGCGCCCGGTCGAACCGCGAGCCGGGCGTGTAGTAGCCCTCCATGCCGATGATCGGCTTCACGCCGGCCGACTTCGCCTGCTTGTAGAAGTCGTAGGCGCCGAAGACGTTGCCGTGGTCGGTCATCGCCAGCGCCGGCATCCCGTGCTCGGCGGCGGCCTTCGTCACCTCGGGCAGCTTCGCCGCACCGTCCAGCATCGAGTACTCGGTGTGGACGTGCAGGTGGACGAAGGAGTCGGACGGGCTGCTCACGGTGCGGTCGTGCTCCTCGGTGGTCGTGCGTGCCCGGCCGTCGGCGTGCCGGCGGGCGACCGGCGGGGAAGACCGGCGGTGCGGGTGGTCTCGGTCTGGCTCGCCCCAGCGGCGACCCCAGCGGCCGACCCCGATCCTCGCACTGCGAGGTGTCTACGCCGAGGGTCTGACGGAACGTGTCCCGCGCGTCGGCGGGGTCCGGTCGGTCACACCCGCCCCGCCGTCCCGGCGGCCCCCTCGTCGTCCAGGCGGCGGCGCATCGTCACGTGCCGGATGCCGGCCTCCTCGTACTCCTCGCCGACCGCCACGTAGCCGGCGTGCTCGTAGAACCCGCGGGCGGTGACCTGGGCGTGCAGCTCGATCTCCGGCAGCCCCAGCCGCACGGCCTCCCGGTGCAGGACGGCGAGGACGGCGGCGCCGTGCCCCCTCCCCCGGGCGGTCGCGTCCACGGCCATCCGGCCGATCACCCCGTGGCCGTCCCGCTCGAACAGCCGGCCGGTGGCGACCACGCGGCCCTCGGCGTCACGGCCGACCGCGTGCACCGCCACGGCGTCGGTCGCGTCCTGCTCGAGCTCCGGGGGGACGCCCTGCTCCTCCACGAAGACGCGGGTCCGGACCGCCGTCGTCCCCGCCCGGTCCGCCGGCCCGGCGACGCCGGCCCGGGCGCTCACCGCACGCCCGTCGAGGGCAGCGCCCGGTTCGGCACCGCGAGGAACCGCAGGTCGATCAGCGCGTGCAGCAGCACCGGCAGCAGCAGCGAGCGGGTGTCCAGGTACAGCCCGGCCATCACCGCGCCCAGCACGCCGGTGGTGAGCACGCCTCCCACGCCCTGGTAGGCGTGCGCCAGTCCGAACGCGACCGCGGCGACGACCACGAGCAGCCACGCGGGGAGGCCGCCGGCGACCGCGGACACCACCGCCAGAAAGAAGCCGCGGTAGAGCCACTCCTCGCAGATGCCGGCGGTCAGCCCGACCGCCGTGAACAGCCGCCGCTCCGCCGGCGTCCGCGGGAGGAGCGCGAGGGTGGCGTGCATCGGGAGCTCGGCGGGCCGGCCGTCGGCGCCCTCGCGCACGGGCAGCTGCGTGAGCGCCCCGCCGCGCAGCGCCCGGGTCGAGGCGACGACGAGCACGACCACCAGCAGGGCCAGGCCCCCGGCCACCGGCCCGGGCCAGCCGTCGGGCCAGCGCAGACCGACCGCGGCGGCGTCCACCCCCGGCGCCGACAGCCAGATGACGAACGCCAGCAGGGCCAGCCCCCACTCGAGCACCAGCAGCCGCCCGTAGAACGAGCGGCGGGCGCCGGCGTCGGTGCGCAGCCGGCCCTCGAAGCGGCGGTGCAGCACCGCGCCCACGACCGGCTCGCCGACGACCAGGTACACCGCGACGACGACGGCCGACAGCGCCGCCGGACCGTAGTCGGCCAGCGACGTCGGCAGCGCGTCCATGCTCTCGTCCCGCCTGCGCCTACGCCTCGGCCCGCAGGATCGCCAGCGCCCCCGCCAGGTCGGCCGGGTAGTCGCTGGTGAACTCGACCCAGCGGCCGTCGGCGGGGTGCTCGAAGCCGAGGCGGACGGCGTGCAGCCACTGCCGGGACACCCCGAGCCGGGCCGCCAGCGTCGGGTCGGCGCCGTACGTGGGGTCCCCGACGCAGGGGTGGCGCATGGCGGAGAAGTGCACCCGGATCTGGTGGGTGCGCCCGGTCTCCAGGTGGACGTCGACCAGGCTGGCGGCCGGGAAGGCCTCCATGACCTCGTAGTGGGTCACCGACGGGCGGCCGCCGGTGACGACGGCGAACTTCCAGTCGTGCCGGGGGTGCCGGTCGATCGGGGCGTCGATGGTGCCGCGGCTGGGGTCGGGGTGCCCCTGGACGAGGGCGTGGTAGCCCTTGTCGACCGTCCGCTCCTTGAAGGCGGCCTTGAGCGCGGTGTACGCCCGCTCGCTCTTCGCCACGACCATCAGGCCGGTGGTGGCGGCGTCCAGGCGGTGCACCACACCCTGCCGCTCGGCGGCGCCCGACGTCGAGACGCGGTACCCGGCCGCCGCCAGGCCGCCGATCACGGTCGGCCCGTCCCAGCCGGGGCTGCCGTGCGCCGCGACCCCGACGGGCTTGTCCACCACCACGAGGTCGTCGTCGTCGTGCACGATCGTCATGCCGGTGACCGGCTTCGGGGCCACTGGCTCCCCCGGGGGCGGGGGCAGCTCGACCTCCAGCCAGCTGCCGCCGGTCAGCCGGTCGCCCTTGCCGCGCACCCGGCCGTCGACGACGACGGACCCGGCGTCGGCCAGGTCGGCGGCCGCCGTCCGGGTCAGCCCGAACAACCGGGACAGCGCCTGGTCGACCCGCTGGCCCTCGAGCCCGTCGGGCACCGGGAGCGCACGGTGCAGGCCGGAGGTCACGCAGCCATTGTGACCGGCGGTGCCGACGGGCGGCCCCGGCGGCGCCGGCGCGGCCCGGCTCAGTCGCGCCGGGCGTCCCCGCTGCGCGAGCCGTCGAACTCGATGCCGCGCAGGGCCAGCACCGCGCCGAGGACACCGCCGCAGGTGATCGCCGAGTCGGCGACGTTGAAGATCGGGAAGACGTCGCCCCCGGGGGCGAACACCGAGATGAAGTCGACGACGCCCCCGCGGAGGAAGCCGGGGTCGCGGAACACCCGGTCGACGAGGTTGCCGACCGCGCCGCCGAGGACCAGGCCCAGCGCCACGGCCCAGCCCAGCGAGAACAGCCGGCGGGCGACCCGCACGATCACCACCGACACGGCCACGGCGATCAGGCTGAAGACGACGGTGAAGCCCTCCGCGAAGGAGAAGGCGGCGCCGGTGTTGCGGGCGTGCGTCAGGTGCAGCGCCCCGCCCAGCAGGCGGACGTCCTCGCCCCGGTCCAGCGTGGCGACCACCAGCAGCTTGCTGGCGAGGTCCAGCACCAGGACGGCGACGGCGACGGCCAGCAGGAGGCGGGTGCGCGGCCGGGCAGCCGGCGGGGCGGTCGCGGCGGGGCCGTGCTCCCCGGGCTCGTCCCCGCGGGTGTCCTCGGGCTCAGCGGACAGCACGCGCTCCAGGGTCCGGGGTCCGGTCGGGCGGCCGGACGGCCCGTCGACGATAGCCCGGGCCGCTCCCGGATCGCGCCGGTCCGCGCCGTACCACCGGATGCCCCGTGATTCATGTCACGACGGGTACGACGCATCTCACACCGCCGAGGGGGCGTGCCCGGGCCAGGAGTGGCCGATGGTCGATGTCGGACCTCGTACCCGGCCAGAGAGGCAACAGGTGTCCACCGAGTTCGCTCCCGCGACCGACCCCGACGTCGTCCTCGTCGGAGGCGGCATCATGAGCGCGACCCTCGCGTCGCTGCTCGGCATCGTCGCCCCCGACTGGAGCATCGCCGTCTTCGAGTCCGGGCGGGCCGTCGCCGGGGAGAGCTCCGACGCGTGGAACAACGCCGGCACCGGCCACGCCGCGCTGTGCGAGCTCAACTACACGCCCGCGGGGCCCGACGGCCGGGTCGACCCGACCAAGGCCATCACCATCAACGAGCAGTTCCAGCTCTCGCGGCAGTTCTGGTCGCACCTGATCCGCCGTGGCATGACCGGCTCGCCCAAGGAGTTCATCACCCCCGTCCCGCACATCAGCTTCGTGCAGGGCGAGGAGGGGCGCACCTACATGCGCAACCGGTACGCCGCCCTCGTCTCCCACCCGCTCTTCGAGGGCATGGAGTACACCGACGACGCGGCGACGTACGCCGAGTGGGCGCCGCTGATGATGGCCGGCCGGGACCCGGGCGAGGTCGTCGCCGCCACCCGCGCCGTCGCGGGCACCGACGTCAACTTCGGCGCCCTCACCCGCCTGCAGTTCGCCGAGGCCGAGACCCGCGGCGTGCACGTGCACACCGGCCAGCGGGTCAGCGACCTCGAGCGCACGGACGACGGCCGGTGGAAGGTCACCGTCAAGGACGTCGAGAGCGGTGAGCAGCGCGTCGTGCGCGCCCGGTTCGTGTTCGTCGGCGCCGGCGGTGGCGCGCTGCCGCTGCTGCAGAAGGCCGCGATCCCCGAGATCCGCGGCTTCGGCGGCTTCCCGGTCAGCGGCGAGTTCCTGCGCACCCGCTCCCCCGAGCTGGTGTCCCGCCACCAGGCGAAGGTCTACGGCCAGGCCGCCGTGGGCGCCCCGCCGATGTCGGTGCCGCACCTGGACCTGCGCCTGGTCGACGGCGAGTACTCGCTGCTGTTCGGTCCCTACGCGGGCTGGTCGCCGAAGTTCCTCAAGGCCGGGTCGGTGTTCGACCTGCCGTTGTCGGTCAAGCCGAACAACCTCGGCTCCATGCTCGGCGTCGCCCGGACGGAGCTGGCGCTGACCAAGTACCTCATCGGCGAGCTGCTGCAGTCCCGCGCCGCCCGGCACAAGACGCTGCAGGGCTTCGTCCCCCTGGCCGAGCAGGGCGACTGGGACATCATCACCGCCGGCCAGCGCGTGCAGGTCATCAAGAAGGACCCGAACAGCAGCAAGGGCGTCCTGCAGTTCGGCACCGAGCTCATCACCGGCGCCGACGGCACGATCGCCGGCCTGCTGGGCGCCTCGCCGGGTGCGTCGACGGCCGTGTCGGCGATGCTCACGCTGATGGAGCGCTGCTTCCCGGCGCACATCGACTCGTGGCGGCCGGCGCTGCAGGAGGCCATCCCGTCCTACGGGCGCAGCCTGGCCACCGACCACGCGCTGCTCGCCGAGGTCCGCGCCGAGACGACGAAGACCCTCGAGCTCGTCGGCTGAACCCGAGCGTGTGCGCTGGAGCCGTGTCCGGGCGTCCGGAGCGCGGCGTCGGCGCACACGCTGGGGCTGGTCGGCCGCCGGGTCTAGTCGGCCTGGGTGGGGCTGCCGGTCTCACCGCGCCAGTTGGCCAGGCGGCCGGCGCGGCTGACCGCGCGCAGCCGGCGCTCGGCCTCCTGGCGGGAGCGCCGGGCGGCCACGAGCAGCGCCTGGTCCCCGCGCATCAGCCGGGTGGTGGCGTCGGGGACGAAGGCCCGCCCGTCGCGGACGATGAGCACCACCGCGGCGTCCTCGGGCAGCCGCAGCTCGGGCAGGTAGACGCCGTGCAGCCGTGACCCCGCGGGCACGGTCATCTGCATCAGGTCGGCGTCCAGCTCCTCCAGCGGGGCGGCCTCGACCTGCACGTCGCGGGGCGTGACCGGGGTGGCGATCCCCAGGCGCCGGGCGAGCCAGGGCAGCGACCAGCCCTGCACGACGGTGAAGACGACGACCAGCACGAACACCGTGTCGAAGACGGTCGTCGCCCCGGGGACCTCTGCGGTCAGCGGGATGATGGCGGCCACGATGGGCACCGCTCCCCGCAGGCCGGCCCAGGAGATGAAGACCTGCTGCGTCCAGGGGAACCGGAACCACGCCAGGCTGGCCACCACCGAGAGCGGCCGGGCGATCAGCAGCAGGGCGGCCCCCACCACGAGCGCCGGCCCCACGGCGTCGGACAGCCGGCCCGGCGACACGAGCAGACCGAGCAGGACGAAGAGGCCGATCTGCGCCAGCGAGGCCATGCCCTCGGCGAAACCGACGCTGGCCGTGCGGTGCGGGACCGTCGCGTTCCCGAGCACGACGCCGCACAGGTAGACCGCGACGAAGCCCGACGTGTGCGCGAGCGACGCCGACGAGTACGCCAGCACGCAGAGCGCCAGCGTCGCCAGCGGGTAGAAGCCGGCCACGGGCAGTGCGACCCGGCGCAGCAGCGCGGCGCCACCGAAGCCGACGGCGACCCCGATGACGGCACCACCGGCGAGCTCGGCCACGATCACCACGCCGACCAGCCACCACGGCTGCGTCGTCTCGCCGGTGAGCGACTCGGCCAGGACGGTCACCAGCAGGATGACCGGGGCGTCGTTGAGGCCGCTCTCCGCCTCCAGCGAGGCCGCCAGCCGGCGCGGGAGGGGCAGCCGCCGCAGCGTGGCGAAGACGGCGGCGGCGTCGGTGGAGCTGATGACCGCGGCCAGCAGGAGCGCGAAGCCCCAGCCGTAGCCCAGGAGGAGCACGCCGATGCCCGCGGTCACCCCCACGCTGACCGCGACCCCGATGGTGGACAGCGCGATCCCGGGTCCGATCGCCCGCCGGACGTCGGCCCACCGGGTCGTGAGGCCACCCTCGGCGAGGATGACGACGAGCGCGGCGTACCCCAGCGTGTGGGTGAGCCGGTAGTCCTCGAACTGCACGCCGAGGCCGCTCTCGCCCATCGCCACACCCAGCGCGAGGTAGAGCAGCAGGCTGGGCAGGCCGATCCGGTCGGCCAGCCGCAGTGCGACGGCGGCGACCAGCACGACGAGCGCGCCGACCGCGAGCGCGACGGTGACCGTCGTGTTCACCGCCCGCCCTCCTGCACGCGGGCAGTCTCCCGTACGCACGTGTCGGGCCGGTTCCGGCCGCCCGGACACTGCGCTCATCGCGCTCGACGCCTCGGGGACAATGGGAGCGTGAGCTCTCCCGGTCCCTTCCGCGCGCTGCCCCCGCAGGTCGACCTGCCCGCCCTGGAGCACGACGTGCTGCGCCGCTGGGAGGAGACGGACGTGTTCGCCCGCACGCTGGAGGCGTCGGCGGGCCGGCCGCAGTGGAACTTCTACGAGGGCCCGCCCACGGCCAACGGCCGCCCGGGCACCCACCACATCGAGGCGCGGGCGTTCAAGGACGTCTTCCCCCGGTTCAAGACCATGCAGGGCTGGCACGTCCCCCGCCGCGCGGGCTGGGACTGCCACGGCCTGCCCGTGGAGATCGCCGTCGAGCAGGAGCTGGGCTTCGCCGGGAAGCCTGACATCGAGCGCTACGGCATCGCCGAGTTCAACGCCAGGTGCCGGGAGTCGGTGCTGCGGCACGTCGACTCGTTCTCCGAGCTGACCCGCCGGATGGGCTACTGGGTCGACATGTCCACCGCCTACTGGACGATGGACCCGCACTACGTCGAGAGCGTCTGGTGGTCGCTCAAGCAGGTGCACGAGAAGGGCCTGCTCGTCGAGGACCACCGGGTCGCGCCGTACTGCCCGCGCTGCGGCACCGGCCTGTCCGACCACGAGGTCGCCCAGGGCTACGAGTCGATCACCGATCCCTCGGTGTACGTCCGGCTGCCGGTCACCAGCGGCGAGTGGGCCGGGAAGGCCGACCTGCTGGTGTGGACGACGACGCCGTGGACGCTGCCGTCGAACACCGCCGTCGCCGTCAACCCCGACGTCCCCTACGTCGTCGTGCGGACGACGCACCAGGACCAGGAGCGCACCGTCGTCCTGGCCGAGCCCCTGGTCGACGCCGTCCTCGGCGCGGACACCCCGCGCGAGGTGCTGGCCCGGACTACCGGCCGGGACTGGGAGCGCGTGCACTACCAGCGGCCGTTCGAGCTGGTCGACTTCCCCGAGGGGGAGGACACCCACTACGTCGTCCTCGCCGACTACGTCACGACCGACGACGGCACCGGACTGGTCCACCAGTCCCCCGCGTTCGGCGCCGACGACCTCGCCGTCTGCCGCGGCTACGGGCTGCCGGTGGTGAACCCGATCGACTCCACCGGGCACTTCCTCGCCGACGTCCCGCTGGTCGGCGGCCACTTCTTCAAGGCCGCCGACGACCTGCTCGTCGTCGACCTGACCGAGCGCGGGGTGCTGTGGCGCGAACAGCGCTACGAGCACAGCTATCCGCACTGCTGGCGCTGCCACACGCCGCTCATGTACTACGCGCAGCCGTCGTGGTACATCCGGACCAGCACCATCAAGGACCAGCTGCTCGCCGAGAACGAGAAGACCCGCTGGTACCCCGAGACCATCCAGTGGGGCCGCTACGGCGACTGGCTGCACAACAACGTCGACTGGGCGCTGTCGCGGGACCGCTACTGGGGCACCCCGCTGCCGATCTGGCGCAACGACGCCGACCCGACCCGGGTGGTCGCCGTCGGCTCGCTGGCCGAGCTGTCGGAGCTGACCGGCCGCGACCTGTCCGACCTGGACCCGCACCGGCCCTTCATCGACGAGGTGACCTTCACGCTGCCCGGCGAGGAGGGCACCTTCCGCCGGGTGCCGCAGGTCATCGACGCCTGGTACGACTCCGGCTCGATGCCCTTCGCCCAGTGGGGTGCTCCGTACCGCAACCAGGAGCAGTTCGAGGCCGCCTACCCGGCGCAGTTCATCTGCGAGGCGATCGACCAGACCCGCGGCTGGTTCTACTCGCTGATGGCCGTCGGCACGCTGGTATTCGAGCAGAACAGCTACGAGAACGTGCTGTGCCTGGGCCACATCCTCGCCGAGGACGGCCGCAAGATGAGCAAGCACCTGGGCAACATCCTCGAGCCGATCCCGCTGATGGACCGGCACGGCGCCGACGCCGTCCGCTGGTTCATGCTGGCCGGCGGCTCCCCGTGGTCGGCCCGCCGGGTCGGGCACGAGACGCTGTCCGAGGTGGTCCGCAAGGTGCTGCTGACCTACTGGAACACCGCCAGCTTCTTCACCCTCTACGCCGAGACCAACGGCTGGGACCCGTCGACCACGCCCGCTCCGCCGCGGGCCGAGCGGCCGCTGCTGGACCGCTGGGCGCTGGCCACCCTCGCGGAGGTCACCGAGGGCGTCACCGCCGCGCTGGAGGACTTCGACACCCAGGGCGCCGGCCGGCTGCTCGCGCAGTTCGTCGACGACCTGTCGAACTGGTACGTCCGCCGCTCCCGGCGCCGCTTCTGGGACGGCGACCCCGCCGCGCTGGGGACGCTGCACGAGGTGCTCGACGGGCTCACCCGGCTCATGGCGCCGTTCACCCCGTTCCTCACCGACGAGGTCTGGGCGCGGGCCGTCGTCCCCGGCCGGACCGGCGAGGCCGGCTCGACCCCGGTGGAGTCGGTGCACCTGGCCTCCTGGCCGCAGGCCGACGGCGAGGCCCGCGACCCGCAGCTGGTGGAGCAGGTGTCGCTGGTCCGCCGGCTGGTGGAGCTCGGCCGCTCGGCGCGCACGTCGTCGAAGGTGCGCACCCGCCAGCCGCTGGCCCGCGCCCTGGTCGCCGCGCCCGGCTGGACGCAGCTGCCGCGCGACCTGGTCGCCGAGGTGGCCGACGAGCTCAACGTCGTCGAACTGACCGAGCTGGCCGCCGTCGAGGGCGAGCTGGTCGACGTGAGCCTGAAGGTCGACTTCCGCGCCGTCGGCCGCCGGCTGGGCAAGCAGGTGCAGGCGGTGGCCAAGGCCGTCGCCGCCGCCGACGCGCCCGCCCTCGTGGCCGCCTACCGGGCCGGCACCGCGTCGGTGGAGGTCGACGGGCAACCGGTCCCGCTGGAGGACGGCGACCTCGTGGTCACCGAGACCCCGCGCGAGGGCTGGACCGTCGCCAGTGGCGGCGGGCTGACCGTCGCCCTGGACCTGACGCTGACCCCCGAGCTGGAGCGGGCCGGGCTGGTGCGGGAGGCCGTGCGGCTGGTCCAGGAGGCCCGCAAGGCCGCCGGGCTGGCGGTGAGCGACCGGATCGAGCTGCGCTGGACCGCGGACGGCGCCATCGCCCAGGCCCTCACCGAGCAGGCCGAGGCCGTGGCGGTCGAGGTGCTCGCCGTCGCCGTGCACCCGAACACCCCCGGCGAGGGCCCCGGCGTCGAGGGACCCGACGGCTCGCGCTTCTGGGTGGCCCGCGCCGCGGGCTGAGGCGGCGCGGGCCGCGGGCTGAGGCGACGCGGGCGGGCGGCGGCTACTTCTTCGAGGCAGCCCTGCGGGCCCGCGCCAGGTCCGCGAGGTGGCTGTCGGGGCTGCAGACGGCGCAGGGGCTGAAGCCGTCGGAGCGCGCCTCGGCCACCGGCAGCGGGATGGTCGCCCGGCCACGCAGCCACGAGCAGTCGGCCAGGTGGTAGCGCGGGTGCTCGTCGACGACGAGCACCTGATCGCGCATGTCCACGACCATGAGCAGGTCGGTGACCTCGACGTCCTCCTCCGGGGGGTCGCCGCCGTCGTCGGTACCCGCCGTGGCGGCGTGGCGTGCGGCCACCCGTACGGGCTCCGGTTGCGCGGGGGCGACGGGCTCCGCCACCACCGCGGGCTCGGCTGCGGCGGCGGGCGCCGCCGCGGCGGCGGCACGCGCAGCCGCGCGGGCGGGCTTGGCCGCCCGGGGCCGGGCCGTCTCCGCCGCGGCGGGGGCTCGGCGCGAGGCGGGGCGCAGCCGCGCGGCGATCAGCAGGACGGCGGCGACCCCGCAGCAGGCGACGCAGCTCCAGTACCAGCTCGTCGTCCCGGTCGCGAGCCCGCCCACGAACAGACCGAGCCCGGCGAGCACCAGCAGTCCGGCGGCCAAGATCACGGCAAGACTGTAGCCGCGGACACACCCCCGACGCCGCTCGACGCACGCCGGTCCCGGCGCCCCGGTCCGCCGGGGGCCGCAACGCAGAGGGCCCCCGGACCGAGGTGGTCCGGGGGCCCTCTGCGTCGAGCGGGGCGGGCGTCGGGCGGGGAGCCCGAGGCGGCCGTCAGGCGGTGGCGTGCTGGTTCTGCCGGCCGGCCGGGGCGGGCTCGGCGGAGCCGCGGCCGTCCAGGTCGCGCAGGTGTGACTCGAGGTAGGACCGCAGCCGGGTGCGGTACTCGCGCTCATAGGTGCGCAGCTCCTCGATCTTGCGCTCGAGGCTGGCGCGCTTCTGCTCGAGGCCGCTGACGACCTCGGAGTGCCGGCGCTCGGCGTCCTGCTCGAGCGCGGCGGCCTTGGCGCGGGCCTCGCGGTCCATCGTGTCCACCCGCGTGCGGGCGTCGCCGATCATGGTGTCGGCCCGCATCTTGGCCTCGCTGACCATCTGCTCGCTCTTCGCGCGGGCGTCGGTGACCATCCGGTCGCTGCTGGACTTGGCGCTGGCGACCATCTCGTCGGCCTGCGCCTTGGCCTCGTTCACGTACCGGTCCGCGGTCTCGGTGGCCAGCGCGAGCATCCGGGAGGCCCGGGCGCTGTCGTCCTCGCGGGGGGCGGCCGCCGGCGGCGGGGGCGCCTGCACCGGGGCGGGAGCGGGAGCAGGGGCCTCGACGACGGTCGCGGGCGTGCGGCCGGTGTTCGCGCGCAGCTCGTTGTTCTCCTCGATGAGCCGCGCGAGCTCCGCCTCGACGACGTCGAGGAAGGCGTCCACCTCGTCCTCGTCGTAGCCCCGCTTACCGATCGGTGGCTTCTTGAAGACGACGTTGTGGACGTCGGCAGGCGTGAGTGGCAACTAGCTCACCTCGGGTCGGACGGCGGGAACAGGGACGTTCTCGGACGAGCGGCGGCGGATGCCACCCGACGCGCGGCGATGCCGTGGCGGGAACGGTGCGGCGCTCATGCGTTGAGCGCCAGACCGTCCACGATCCCCTTGAGGATGAACACGGCGATCAGGAGGACCATAAACCCGAGGTCCAGCCGGATGGCGCCGAGGTTCAGCGGCGGGATCACCTTGCGGACGGCCTTCAGCGGCGGGTCGGTCGTGGCGTACACGACCTCCAGACCGGCCGCGACCAGCCCGGAGGGGCGCCAGCTCCGGGCCAGCACCATCACCCAGTCGACGACGAACCGTGCGAAGAGCAGCACGAGGAAGACGAGCAAGACCGTCGAGACGATCGTCCAGAAGGTGGCCACGGTCCTCGTTCGTCCAGGGCACCGGCGTGCCGTGTCGCCCGCCGGTCACGGGCGACCGGCGGCGCCTAGGACTGGTTGAAGAAGCCGCCCTCGCGGATCTTCGCCTTGTCCTCGGCCGTCACGTCGACGTCCCGCGGGCTGAGCAGGAACACCTTCGCCGTGACGCGCTCGATACTACCGCGCAGCCCGAACGACAGACCCGCAGCGAAGTCGACGAGCCGCTTCGCGTCGGCGTCGTCCATCTCCGTGAGGTTCATGATCACGGGCATGCCGTCGCGGAAGCTCTCGCCGATCTGGCGGGCCTCGTTGTACGTACGGGGGTGCAGCGTGGTGATCCGGTACGGCTGCGGCACCACGGGGGCCGGCTCCGGCGCCGCGACGACGACGGGCTCGCGGACCTGCGCGGCGGCCGCGCTCCCGCCCGAGGAACCCCCGGTCGACGACAGGCGGCTGGCCGACGTGGCACCCCCCGCCGGCGCGAGACCGAGGTTGCGGGTCGGCCCGCTGCGGCGCAGCGCCACCGGCTCGGGAGCGGGCTGCGGCGCGGGGGCCGGCAGCTCCTCCTCGTAGTAGTCGTAGCGCGCGTCGTCCCGGCCCTCGAGGTGGCCGTCGTCGTAGCCGTCCTCCGGGAGGTACCGGCCGTAGCGGCGGTCGTCGTAGCGGTCGTCGGACTGGCGGGCGTCGTACCTGCCGTAGGCCCGGGCGTCGTCGTCCTCGACGAGCCCGAGGTAGATGCCCATCTTCCGCATGGCTCCGGCCATCGGACCTCCCCCTCTACTCGGACCCCTGGGGCCCGTGTGACTGGTGTGACTCGCGTGGCTGGTGAGCCTCATCTGACGGGGAGGGTAGGGGCCGATCGCCGAAGATCGCGGTTCCGACACGCACGAGCGTGCTGCCGTTCGCGACCGCCGCCTCCAGGTCCCCGCTCATCCCGGCCGAGATGCCGGCGGCCTCCGGGTGGTCGGCGCGCACGCGCGCGGAGAGCTCCGCCAGCCGGGCGAACGCCGCCGCCGGCTCCTCCCCCCGGGGCGCGACCGCCATGACGCCCAGCAGCCGCAGGCCGGGCTGGCGGGCCACCGCCTCGGCCAGCGCGGGGACGTCGTCCGGGCGGGCGCCACCGCGGGCGGCGAGCTCGCCCTCGGGCCCGCCGAGGTCCACCTGGACGTAGACCTCGACCGGACGGCCGGCCTCCTCCCCCACGCGGCCGAGGACGCCGACGAGCGCGGACCGGTCCAGCGAGTGCACAACCGCGCCCAGCCGGGCGACGGCGGCGGCCTTGTTCCGCTGCAACTGTCCGATGAAGTGCCAGCGGAGGTCGACCCCGGCCAGCTCGGCGGCCTTGCCCGTGAGCTCCTGGGCCCGGTTCTCCCCGAAGTCGTGCTGGCCGAGCGCGGCGAGGGCGCGGACGTCGTCGGCCGGCCACGTCTTGCTGACCGCCAGCAGGCCGACGGACGCGGGGTCGCGGCCGGCGGCGCGGGCGGCGGCGTCGACGCGGGCGCGCACCGCGCGCAGGTTCTCGGCGAGCGCACTCATGGGCGGATGGTCCCCCGCGCGGCAACGGCTGCGGCGCGGCGGGGCGCCGTCAGCTCAGCCAGACGACGCCGGCCTGGCGGCCGGTGACCCCGTCGCGGCGGTGCGAGAACAGGTGCCGGTCCTCGACCGTGCACCGCGGGTCGTGCACGACCTCGGGGACACCCGCGCGGCGCAGGATCTCCTCGACCCCTGCCCGCAGGTCGAGTCCGGCGGTGCCCGTCCGGGTCCGGACGGCGGCCGCAGGGGCCACGCGGGCGACGTCGGCCTGCATCGGCGCCGGCACCTCGTAGCAGGCACCGCAGACGGCGGGGCCCAGCAGCGCCGACACGTGCCGCGCGCGGGCACCCAGGCTCGCCATCGCCGACAGCGCGGCCGGGACGACGCCCTGCCGCACGCCCTCGCGGCCGGCGTGGACGGCGGCGACGATCCCGCGGTCGGAGTCGGCGAGCAGGATCGGCACGCAGTCGGCCACCAGCACGCACAGCACGAGGCCGCGGGTCGCGGTCACCACGGCGTCCGTCGCGGGCAGGGGCCCGTCGACCGGACCGTCCACCACCGCGACGCCGGTGCCGTGCGTCTGGTCCATCCAGACCAGCCGGTCGCCGTCGACGCCGAGCTCGCGGGCCAGGCGGGCGCGGTTGGCGGCGACGTCGCCGGGGTCGTCGCCCACGTGCCCGCCGAGGTTGAACGAGTCGTAGGGCGACGCGGACCGGCCGCCCCGCCGGTCGGTGACGACCCTGCGGGGTCGCACCGCCGACGAGGCGGCCGCTGCGTCGCTCATGGACCCGTCCAGGGGCTCGTCCCGAGCCTGCGAGGGATGAGGAGGACGGGGTCCTTCTTCACTGGCGGAGGAACTCCGGGATGTCGAGCTCCTCCTCGAAGTCCTCGCTCGACAGCGGCCGGCGACCGCCGTTGCTGCCCGCGGACCCGCTCCCGGAGATGGGCGGCAACGGCGGGACCGTGATCCCGCCGCCGACCGGCGCACCCGGGCGGACGGGGGCCGGCGCCGCCGCCGGGACCGGCGCGGGGACGACCGGCGGCGCCTGGCCGACCAGCCGCTCCCCCGTGGCCGCGGGGGACACCGCCCGGACCGGCTGGGGCGCCGGGGCGGGCCGCGGGGCGACCGCGGGCGGAGCTGCGGGGATGCCGGTCGCGACCGTGCCGAGACCGGTGTCCTTGCGGGCACTGGGCCGGCCGCTGTCGAAGCCGGCCGCGATCACGGTGACCCGCACCTCGTCACCCAGGGCGTCGTCGATGACGGCACCGAAGATGATGTTGGCGTCGGCGTGCGCCGCGTCGGACACCAGCGAGGCCGCCTCGTTGATCTCGAACAGGCCCAGGTCCGAGCCGCCGGAGATCGACAGCAGCACGCCGTGGGCGCCCTCCATCGAGGCCTCCAGCAGCGGGCTGGCGATCGCCTGCTCGGCAGCCAGGAGCGCCCGGTTGTCACCGCGCGCACTGCCGATGCCCATCAGCGCCGAGCCCGCGCCGGACATGACCGACTTGACGTCGGCGAAGTCCAGGTTGATCAGGCCGGGCGTGGTGATGAGGTCCGTGATGCCCTGGACGCCGGACAGCAGCACCTGGTCCGCGGTGCGGAAGGCGTCCATGACGCTGACGTTCCGGTCGCCGAGCTGCAGCAGCCGGTCGTTGGGGATCACGATGAGCGTGTCGCACTCGTTGCGCAGCTCCTCGATGCCCGACTCGGCCTGCACGGCGCGCCGCTTCCCCTCGAAGGAGAACGGCCGCGTGACGACACCGATGGTCAGCGCGCCGAGCTTGCGGGCGATCGAGGCGACGACGGGGGCGCCACCGGTACCGGTGCCACCGCCCTCGCCGGCCGTGACGAAGACCATGTCCGCGCCCTTGAGCACTTCCTCGATCTCTTCGCGGTGGTCCTCGGCGGCCTGCCGTCCGACGTCGGGCTGCGCGCCGGCGCCCAGCCCACGGGTGAGCTCGCGGCCGACGTCCAGCTTCACGTCGGCGTCGCTCATCAGCAGCGCCTGGGCGTCGGTGTTGATCGCGATGAACTCGACCCCCTTGAGGCCGACTTCGATCATGCGATTGACCGCGTTCACCCCGCCGCCGCCGATGCCGACGACCTTGATGACCGCGAGGTAGTTGTGCGGAGGTGTCATGTGGGGCTCCCGACCTCGACCCTCATCCTCAAGTAAAGCCTTATAGTTATGTCAACTGGGTCGACGCGGTCGAAGTTAGGTGGGGCCAGAGGGGCCTACAAGCACCCTCACCGGACCGGCGTGTCGCATCGGCGCACTCTCACGAACCACATCCGACCCGGTGGTCACACCGACACCACTGATGGTGACGACCCGCTGCCGATTCGTCTCATGTGGGGCTGCAGGGGGCCGAACACGCCCCGGCGAGGAACTCCGCAGAAGGATTTCCCGCCGGGCGTGTCGCGCGAGACGGCGTGTTGCCCGCACGGGACGTGCATCTGCGCAGGACCGCCCCGGACCGGAGTACCGGAACGCACCGGGCAGGAGCGCGGAGGTGCCCGCGGGGCTGCGGGTCGCTAGCGCAGGACGACGGCCGACGGCGCGCTGACGTCGATCGTCGTCGCCGGCTCGAGCGCGCCGGAGGCGAGCTGGTCCATCAGGGCGACGAGGACGTCGGCCTTCTCGGCGGACTCCGCCGCGGTCCCCCACAGCACGGTGGTGCCGTCGGTCAGCACCAGCGTCACGTCGTTCCCCGAGCGGGCCGCGACGGAGGCGACCTGCACGCGCACGTCACGGGGCAGCTCGACCAGGGCGGCCAGACCGGCCCGGGTGGCCGCGTCGTCGGGACCCGGGGTGGCCACGTCCAGCGGCACCACGCCGGCTGGGGGCCGGCCGGTCACGGTGTCGAAGAGCACACCCCCGGCGTCCACCAGCGACCGCGTGCCCGCCTCCTCGACGACGGCGACCGGCACCCGCTCCTCGACGGTGACCACCACGGTCTGCGGCCAGCCGCGGGTGACCTGCACCGACGCCACCTGCGGCAGCCGCGCGACGCGGGCCGCAGCGGCGTCGACGTCCACCCGCAGCAGCGGCGTCCCCTCGGCGACCCCGGCGGCCGCGCGGACCTGCTCCGCGGTCAGCGAGCCGGCACCGTCCACGCGGACGGTCGAGACCGCCAGCAGCGGGCTGCCCCACACGACCCACGCCGCCAGGCCGAGCGCGGCGAGCAGCACCCCGAGGCGGACGGCCAGCCGGCGCTTCGGGTCCACCGGCCGCCGCACCCGGCGGCGGGGCGGGCGGCGCGGCGCCTCGGGAGGGACACCGCGCAGCCGGTCGCGCGTGGTGGCGGCGCGGCTCACCGGTCCGGTGCCGGGCTGCCGGTCGGCGCTGCCGGTTCGGCGTCCCGCGCGGTCAGGGCCGCGATCACCTCGGGCCCCACCATCGACACGTTGCCGGCGCCCATGGTGATCACCAGGTCGCCGGAGCGGGCCCGCTGCGCCAGGGCCGGCGCGGTGGCCGACCAGGAGGGCTCGAAGTGCACCTGCCCGGCGGGCAGCGGCACGGCGTCGGCGACCATCGCGCCGGTCACGCCGGGCACCGGGTCCTCGCGGGCGCCGTAGACGTCCATGACCACGACCTCGTCGGCCAGTCCGAGGGCCTCGCCGAACCCGGCCGCGAACTCGCGCGTCCGGCTGTACAGGTGCGGCTGGAAGGCGACGACCACGCGTCCCTCCCCCGCCACGGCCCGGGCGGCGTGCAGCTGGGCGCGCACCTCGGTCGGGTGGTGGGCGTAGTCGTCGTAGACCCGGACGCCGCCGACGACGCCCTTGAGCTCGAACCGGCGGTGCACGCCGCCGAAGCGACCGAGCCCGGCGATCAGTGCGTCGGCGGGCAGCCCCAGCTCCAGTCCGGCGAGCAGGGCCGCCGCGCTGTTGCGGGCCATGTGCTCGCCCGGCACCCGGATCGACACCCGGCCCAGCGGCCGGCCGTCCAGGACCGCCGTCCAAGAGGTGGTGTCGGCGCCGACCTCGAGGTCGACCAGCCGCAGGTCGGCGTCCGCGGCGGTGCCGTAGGTGCGGATCCGGGCCGCCGTGGGGACGCCGCGCAGCCGGCCCGAACCCGGGTCGTCGGCGCACAGGACCACGAAGCCGTCGGGGTCGACCGTGCCGAGGAACCGGTCGAAGGCCTCCTCGACGGCGGCGAGGTCGCCGTAGTTGTCGAGGTGGTCGGCCTCGACGTTGGTGACGACGGCGCCGTGCGGCGCGAGCAGCAGGAACGAGCGGTCGCTCTCGTCGGCCTCGGCGAGGAAGACGTCGCCCTCCCCCGCGTGCGCGTTGCTGCCCGACTCGTTGAGGTCGCCGCCGATGGCGAACGACGGGTCGACCCCGCAGGCCTGCACCGCCACGGTCAGCATGGAGGTCGTCGAGGTCTTGCCGTGCGTGCCGGCGACCGCGACGCTGCGCCGGCCGGCCATGACGGCGGCCAGCGCCACCGCGCGGGGCAGCACGCGCAGCCCCTGCTCGCGGGCGGCCGCGAGCTCGGGGTTGTCCTCCCGGATCGCGGTGGAGACGACCACGGTGTCGGCGTCGCCCAGGTTCTCCGCGGCGTGGCCGAGCTCCACCCGGGCGCCCAGGGCGCGCAGCGCGAGGAGCGTCGGGGTGTCCCGCCGGTCGGTGCCCGAGACACGCACCCCGCGGGCCAGCATGATCCGGGCGATGCCGCTCATCCCGGCCCCGCCGATGCCGACGAAGTGCACGGCACCCAGCTCGGCCAGCCCGGGGATGGGGTCCTTCCAGGCGGCCACAGCGGCAGCGCTCATGCTCGGGCCACCTCCAGCACGATGTCGGCCAGCCGATCGTCGGCGTCGGGCACGCCGGCCGCCGCGGCGTGCGCCGCGTAGCCGGCCAGGGCGGCAGGGTCGGTCAGCAGCGGGACCAGGCGGTCGCCGATCCAGGCCGGCGACAGGTCGGCGTCCTCCACGAGCAGCCCTCCCCCGGCCTCCACGACGGGCAGCGCGTTGCGGCGCTGCTCTCCGTTCCCGATCGGCAGCGGCACGAACGCCGCGGGCAGACCGACGGCCGAGAGCTCGGCCACGGTCACCGCCCCCGACCGGCAGAGTGCCAGGTCCGCGGCGGCGTAGGCGAGGTCCATGCGCTCCAGGTAGTCGACGACGACGTAGGGCGCCTGCCCCGGCTGCCGGGCCGGCACGGTCACCTCGGTGTTCTTGGGGCCGCGGGCGTGCAGCACCTGGACGCCGGCGGCGGTCAGCGCGTCGGCCGCGCCCACGGCGGCCCGGTTGAGCGAGGCCGCTCCCTGGGACCCGCCGAAGACCAACAGCGTCGGGCGGTCGGGGTCCAGGCCGAAGGCGGCGCGGGCCTCGGGGCGGCGCGCGGGGCGGTCCAGCGAGGTGATCGCCGTCCGCAGCGGCATGCCCACGTGCTCGCCCCGGCGCAGCGGCGTGTCCGGCACCGTGACGGCCACGCGGGCGGCGATGCGGGCCCCGACGCGGTTGGCGAGCCCCGGCAGGGCGTTCTGCTCGTGCACGACCACCGGTGTCCCCGCCCGCCCCCGCCTGCCCCGGGCCGCGAGGTAGGCCGGCAGCGCCACGTACCCGCCGAACCCGACCACGACGTCGGCCTGCAGCTCGTCGAGCAGCGCACGGGTCTCCCGGACCGCCCGGCGCACCCGGCCGGGCACGCGCAGCAGGTCGGGCGTGGGCTTGCGGGGCAGCGGCACCGGCGGGATCAGCCGCAGGTCGTAGCCGCGGGCGGGTACCAGCCTCGTCTCCATGCCCCGTGCGGTGCCCAGGCAGGTGACGCGCACACCGCCGGGGACCGCGCCCGCGCGGCGCAGCAGGGCGTCGGCCAGGGCCAGCATCGGCTCGATGTGGCCGCCGGTGCCGCCGCCGGCGAGGACGACGCTCACCGGGCCGGGCCGGGCGGCGGTCACCGGGGCCGTCGCGGTGCGTCGGGCGCCGCGGCGCGGGCCCGCGGCGGCGGCTGCCGGCGGGCGTCACCGGCGCGCGGCCGCTCGGTCGTCGCGCGCCGCTCGCGCGGCGCCGGGACCCGCTCGCGCGGAGCACGCGTACCCGGGGTCGACGGCGCGGGCGGGACGCGCAGGACGGTCCGCGCGCCCGACCCCTGACCCGGCCGGGCCGGCCGCGGCTCGGCGACCGGGCGACGACGGCTGCGGGGGCGGACGGGGTCGACGGCGTGTGCCGGGACGGGCAGCAGCAGCCGGGTCAGCCGGCCGCTGGCGCGCTGCCGCTGGTACTCGATGGCGTCGGGTTCGGACCGGGCGAAGCGGATGAGCAGGCCCACGATGAACAGGGTGAGCACCAGCGATGTGCCGCCGGCCGAGACCAGCGGCAGCGTCACCCCGGTGACCGGACCCAGACCCACCACGTACCCCATGTTCATGGCCGCCTGCCCGACCAGCCACACGGTGATGGAGACGCAGGCCAGCTGGACGAAGCGGTCGGCCGACCGGCGGGCGATGCGGAACCCGGCATGGGCCAGCACCCCGTACAGGATGATCACGACGAGGCAGCCGAGGAAGCCCATCTCCTCGCCGATGATCGCGAAGATGTAGTCGGACTCGGCCTCGGGCAGCAGGTTCCACTTCATCGCGCTGTTGCCCAGGCCCACGCCCCAGAAGCCGCCGGTGGCCAGCGCGTAGAAGCCGCGGATGGCCTGGAAGCCGGAGTCGGTCGGGTCGGACTCGGGGTTCAGGAACGACGTCCAGCGCTCCAGCCGGTAGGCCGAGCTGGTCACGAGGACCAGGACCCCGGCCACGGCGACCCCGCCGAGGCCGGCCCACACCCGCCAGGGCGCGCCACCGGCGAGCAGGAGTCCGCCCAGGACCAGGCCCAGGGTGACCGTCGCGCCGAAGTCCGGCTCGAGCATCAGCAGTCCGCAGATCACGAGGAAGACCGGCAGGAGCGGGACGAGCAGGCTCTTGACGGTGAGGTAGCTGACCCGCAGCGCGAGCATGTGCGCGCCCCACAGCGCGAAGACCAGCTTCGCGACCTCCGAGGGCTGGAAGTTGGTGAACCCGAGGTCGAACCAGGCGCGCGAGCCGTTGTACCGCTGGCCGAGGCCGGGGACCAGGACGAGGACGAGCAGGCCGAGCACCACGACCAGGGCGATCGGGATCCAGCGCCGGATGACGGCGGTCGGCAGCCGGACCGCCACGAGCAGGGCGACCAGGCCGATGGCGGCGAAGACCAGCTGGTCCACGCCGGGACGCCAGGCGGGCTGGTCGGCCAGCGCCGCCTCGATCGCGGAGGCGGAGAACACCATCACCAGACCGATGGCCAGCAGCATGCCGGCCGCGCCGATCACGAGGTGGCAGCTGGTCATCGGGCCGTCGAGCCAGCCGGGCAGGGTGAGGGCGTACCGGCGACGCCCCGCCGCCCGCCCCGTGCCCGTCGGCGGCGGAGGGGTCACCGCCGCGCGGGCACGGCCGGCCGCGGCCCGTGGTGCGGTGGGGTCCATCCCGCCATCGTCGCCGCTGACCGCCGTCCGGACCGGCAACGCCTGGGCGTGTCGCGTGGGTGGCGAGTGACCGGCGGGACCGCGCACGCGCCTCACAGACCGGTGAAGGACAGCCAGTCGGCGTAGAACAGCCCCAGCCCGAAGGCGACCGCCATGCCGGTGACGAGCCAGAACCGCACGATGACGGTGTTCTCCGTCCACCCGGCCAGCTCGAAGTGGTGGTGCAGCGGGGCCATCCGGAACACCCGGCGCCGGGTCGCCCGGAAGAAGGCCACCTGGATGACCACCGACAGCGTCACGGCGACGAACAGCCCGCCGAGGACGACGAGCAGCAGTTCCGTGCGGGTGACGATGGCCAGCCCCGACAGCAACCCGCCGAGCGCCAGCGAGCCGGTGTCGCCCATGAAGATCTTCGCCGGACTGGTGTTCCACCACAGGAAGCCCAGGCAGGCGCCCATGGCGGCGGTCGCGACCAGGGTGACGTCCAGCGGGTCGCGGACCTCGTAGCAGCCCTCGACCGCGGCGGTGGTGCAGTCGTGGGTGAACTGCCAGAACGAGATGACGACGTAGGAGCCGAAGACCATCGCCGACGCGCCGGCCGCCAGCCCGTCGAGGCCGTCGGTGAGGTTCACGGCGTTGGAGAACCCCGCGATGAACAGGTACGCCAGGACCACGAACAGGACCGGACCGAGCGCCAGCGGGGCGATGTCGCGGACGTAGGAGACCGTCGTCGAGGCCGGGGTGACGTCGTCGGAGGGGAAGTTGATCGCCAGGATCGCGAAGGTGAGCCCGACGACGAGCTGGCCGACGAGCTTGGCCGTCTTGTTCAGCCCCAGGCTCCGGCGGTAGCGGATCTTGAGGTAGTCGTCGAGGAAGCCGACGGTGCCCAGCCCGACCATGAGGAACAGCAGCAGCACGCCCGTGGCGGTGACCCCGCGCCCGGCCTGGCCGAGCAGGAAGAGGTGGGCGATGAGGTAGCCGCCGACGGTCGCCGCCACGATGACGGTGCCGCCCATGGTGGGCGTGCCCTTCTTCGAGAGGTGGCTCTCGGGGCCGTCGTCCCGGATCTCCTGGCCGAAGCCCATCCGGCGGAACCGGTGCACGGCCACGGGCGTGGCCAGGATCGAGATGATCAGCCCGAAGGCACCGGCGATGAGGACGGACTTCACGCGGCGGTCCCGTCCAGCAGGTCGGCCGCCAGCAGCTCCAGCCCGTAGGCACGGCTGGCCTTGACCAGCACCACGTCGCCGGGCACGAGCACCTCCGTCAGCAGCGCGCGGGCGGCAGCCCGGTCCGGCACGTGCACCGACCCCTCCCCGTCCCGGGCACCCGCGGCGCGGGCCCCGGTCGCTATCCCTACCGCATCGGGGCCCACGGCCACGACGACATCCACGCCTGCGGCGACCGCGTCGCGCCCGAGCCGCTCGTGCTCGGCCGCCGCGCCCGGCCCCAGCTCCCCCATCGCCCCCAGGACGGCGATCCGGCGGGAGCCCGCCATCCCGGTCAGCGCGGCGAGCGCGGCACGCATCGACTCGGGGTTGGCGTTGTAGGCGTCGTTGACGACGACCACGCCGTCGGGCCGGCGGGTGACCTCCATGCGCCACCGGCTGCGCACCTGCGCAGCCGACAGCGCCGCGGCGACCGCGGCCGGCGTCATGCCCGCGGCGAGGGCGGCCCCGGCGGCGGACAGGGCGTTGGCGACCTGGTGCTCGCCGACCACCTGGAGGGTGACCGGGTGCTCCTCGCCGGCGGCGGCGAGGGTGAACGACGCCCGGCCCTCCCCGTCGAGCCGCACGTCGGTGGCGCGCACGTCGGCGTCGACGCCCCGCCCGGTGGTGAGCACGCGCGCGACGGTCCGGGGGGCCATGCCGGCCACCCGCGGGTCGTCGGCGTTGAGCACGGCGGTGCCGTCCTCGGGCAGCGCCTCCACCAGTTCGCCCTTGGCCCGCGCCGTGCCCTCCGGGGAGCCGAACTCGCCCAGGTGGGCCGACCCGACGTTGAGGACGACGCCGATGCGGGGCCGGGCGACGGCGCAGAGCCGGGCGATGTGGCCGGGGCCGCGCGCGCCCATCTCGAGGACCAGGTACCGGGTGTCGGCGTCGGCGGACAGGACGGTCAGCGGCAGGCCGATGTCGTTGTTGAACGAACCGGGCGGGCTGACCGTGGGGCCGGCCGCGGCCAGCACCTGGCCGAGCAGGTCCTTCGTCGAGGTCTTGCCCGACGACCCGGTGATGCCCAGGGTGACCAGGCCTCCCCCGGCCAGCCGGCCGTGCACCGCCGAGGCCAGCCGGCCGAGCGCGACGACGGTGTCCTCGACGACCACGCACGGCAGCGCGTCGTCCGCCCGGGTGGTCAGCGCGGCGACCGCGCCCGCGCCGGCCGCGACGCCCAGGTAGTCGTGGCCGTCGACCCGCTCGCCGGGGATCGCGACGAACAGGTCGCCGGGCGCCACGGTCCGCGAGTCGATCGTCACGCTGCCGGTCACCGTCACGCCGGCCGCTCCCGGGGCGGGCCGGCCACCGACGGCGTCGGCCACCTCCTGCAGCGTCAGGGCGATCACGGGGCGCCGACCCGGGAGAGCAGCTCGCGCAGGACCGCGCGGTCGTCGAACGGCGTCACCACTCCGGCGATCTCCTGACCCGTCTCGTGTCCCTTGCCCGCGACCAGGACCGTGTCGCCGGGCCGTGCCCGGGCGACGGCCTCGGCGATGGCCGCCCGCCGGTCCCCGATCTCCAGCACGGCGGAGCGCCGGTCCGCGGGCACCCCGGCGAGCATGGCGGCGCGGATGGCGGCGGGCTCCTCGGAGCGCGGGTTGTCGTCGGTCACCACGAGCAGGTCGCTGCCCGCGGCCGCGGCCGCGCCCATCGCCGGCCGCTTGCCGGGGTCGCGGTCGCCCCCGCAGCCGAGCACCGTGATCACCCGGCCCCCGGTGGGGCCGCGCAGCGCGGTCAGCGCGGTGGCCACGGCGTCGGGCGTGTGCGCGTAGTCGACGACGGCGACGAACGGCTGCCCGGCGTCCACCGGCTCCATCCGGCCGGGCACCACGGTCCCGGCGACGCCGCGCAGCGCGGTCTCCACCGGCACGCCGACGGCGTCGAGCAGGGCCACGGCCATCACCGCGTTGGCCACGTTGAACCGTCCGGGCAGTCGCACGCGGGCCGGCCAGGAGCGGCCGCCGGGGCCGTGCAGCGTGAAGGCGGAGCCACCGTCGGGGGCGACCGTCACGTCCGACGCCGTCCAGTCCGCCGGGCGGTTCCCCGAGCCGGCCACCGTGACCGCCGTCCGCCCGCCGAGCATGCCGGTCAGCCGGCGGCCGTGCTCGTCGTCGACGTCGACCACCTCGACGGCGGCGCGGCCGTCGAACAGCAGCGCCTTGGCCCGGAAGTAGTCCTCGAGGTCGCGGTGGAAGTCCAGGTGGTCCTGGCTGAGGTTGGTGAAGCCGGCCGCGGCGAACGGCACGCCGCCGACCCGGCCGAGCACCAGGGCGTGGCTGGAGACCTCCATGACGACGGCCTCCACTCCCGAGCCGGCCATCCCCGCCAGCAGGGCCTGCAGCACCGGTGCCTCGGGCGTGGTGCGCGCGCTGGGCAGGGCGGTCGGCTCGGCGCCCGGGAGCCAGGTGCGGGTCTGCACCGTGCCGATCAGGCCGGTGCCCCGGCCGGCGGCGGCCAGGCCTGCCTCGACCAGGTACGCCGTCGTCGTCTTGCCGTTGGTGCCGGTGATCCCGATCAGCTGCAGCCGGCGGGCGGGTTCGCCGTAGACCCGGGCGGCGACCGGGCCGAGCGCGGCGCGCGGGTCGTCGACCACGAGCACCGGCAGGGCCGGGTCGGTCACCGCGGCGTACCCCACGGGATCGGTGAGCACCGCGACGGCGCCGGAGGCCAGGGCGTCCACGAGGTAGGCGGCGCCGTGGGTGCGGGCCCCCGGCAGCGCGGCGTACAGGTCGCCGGGCCGCACGTCGGAGGAGGCGAGGGTGACGCCGGTGACGGGGGTCGCCGGGTCCCCCTGCACGGGGGCACCGACGAGGTCGGCCAGCTCGGCGAGGGGCAGCGGCGCGGTGCCCGCGGGCCGGGGCGCCGCCCCGGGCGCGGTCGGGGTCACGGGGCTCCAATCTACCGGCGGGCACATCGAGTCCCGCCGCTGGCGCGGTACGGCGCGGCGGGCATCCCTCGGCCCTGCTGCAGGGGCCCGCCGCGAGCCTGCGAGTGGTGGGGGGCAGCGGGGTCCTTCGAGGGGTCCTTCCTCAGCCGCCGAGGTCGAACTCCGGGCGGGCACTGCCCGAGGGCACGACGCCCCCGGCGGTGAGCACGTAGCGCATGACGTCGGCGAAGACCGGGGCGGCGACCTGCCCGCCCTCGGCGGAGCTGGTCGGGCGCTCGAGGTCGACCGCGACGACGTACTGCGGGTCGTCGGCCGGGGCGAAGCCGACGAACGTGGTCACGTAGCCGCCGCCGGCGTAGCACCCGCACTCGGGGTTGGCCCGCTGGGCGGTACCGGTCTTGCCGGCGACCCGGAAACCGTCGATCTGGCCGAGCGGGGCGGTGCCGCGCGGGCCGACCACGGCCTCGAGCATGTAGGCCATGTCGGCCGCCGTGTCCTCGCTGACCACCCGGGTCGGCTGCGGCCGCTCCGCCGGGGAGACGGTGCCGTCGGCCGCGGTGACCGAGGAGACCAGGCGCGGCTCGATGCGGACGCCACCGTTGGCGATGGCCTGGTAGACCGACGCCATCTGCAGGGTGGTCACCGAGACGCCCTGGCCGATCGGCACGTTCGCCGCGCGGCTGGCGGTCCAGTCCGCCGACGACTCGAGGATCCCGGCGCTCTCGCCCGGCAGCTCGATGCCGGTGGTGCTGCCGATGCCGAACGCCCGCAGGTACTCCTCGAGCCGTTCGTCGCCCAGCTCGCGGGCCAGCATGATCGTGCCGACGTTGCTGGACTTGGCGAGGATGCCGGTCACCGTGAGGTCGATCGGACCGTGGGGGCTGGCATCGCGGACCGTCGCGTCCCCGGCCGAGATGCTGCCGTCGACGGTGAGCACCTCGTCGGGGGCGGTGAGCCCCTCCTCGATCGCCCCGGCGAGCGTGACGGCCTTCATGACCGAGCCGGGCTCGAAGACCTGGGAGACGACGGGGTTGCCCAGCAGGTCCGGGTCGGTGCTGCGGGCCGCGCCGGGGTCGTACCCGGGGCAGCTGCCCATCGCGACGACCTCGCCGGTGTGCACGTCGAGGACGACCGCCGAGGCGCGCGTCGTCGCCCCGTCCCGGCACGCCTCGCCCAGCCGCTGCTCCATGACGTACTGGACGTCGGCGTCGAGGGTCAGCTGCACCGAGCTGCCGTCGACGGCCGGCGTCGACTCGTCGATCCCCGACGGGATCGGGTTGCCGCCGCTGCCCACCTCGACGCGGCGCTCCCCGTTGGCGCCGGAGAGCTGCTCGTCGAACCGCTGCTCGATGCCCGCCAGGCCGCCGCCGTCCCGGCCGATGAAGCCGACGACCTGGCCGCCGACGTAGCCCGCGGGATAGAGCCGCATCGGCTCGTCCTCGAAGAGGACGCCCGGCAGCTCGAGGTCCTCGATCTCGCTGACGGTCTCCGGGCTCACCTGGTGGGCGAGCTCCACGTACCGCCCGTCGCGCGAGAGGAGGTCCGTCAGGTCCGAGACCGGGACGTCGAGCAGCGTGGTCAGCGCCAGCGCCGTCCGCTGCGGGTCGGCGACGAGCGAGGGGTCCGCGACGACGAGCGAGGCGTCCACCGTGTAGGCGAGCAGGTTCCCGTCGCGGTCGAGGACCTGTCCGCGCAGCGCCGCGATGTCGACGGTCCGCAGCCGGGCCTGGGAGGCGGCCTCGGCGTAGGCGCTGCCGTCCACGCCCTGGAGCAGCACCAGCTTGCCGGTGACCAGCAGCAGCGCTGCGGCGATGAACGCCATGCCCACCCGGAGGCCGCGGGCGGGCACGACCGGGAGGGTGTTGCGGCGGCGCCGGCCGGGGGCGCGACGCGGGACGAACGCGCCGGTCGCCGGGGACGGTTCGGGGTGCCGGCTGCGCACGGCGCGGCCGGGGACCGCGCGCTCGCCGGCCCGCCGGCCGGGATTCGGGCGGGAGGGGGTGGACACGCTCAGCCCCCGGTGCCGGTGCCGGTGCCTGGGGCGGGCGCGGGCGCGGGCACGGGTGGGGCCGGGGGCGGCGGAGGCGGCGGAGGTGCCTCCGCGGCCTCGGGGGTGCCGCGCAGCGTCGCGCTCCCGTCGGGGCCGATCACCAGGTAGCCGGCGGTCCCGGCGGGCACCAGACCGGCCGCGGCGGCGGCCGCCGCCATCGCGGCCGGCGTGCCGGCGGCGACCACCTGCTCCTGCAGCCGCTCGAGCCGCTGGGTGCGCTCGACGTTCTCGGCGCGCTGCTCCGTGGCGTTGAGCGAGCTGACGGCGATCGCGGTGTTGAGGAACAGCAGCGCCAGGGCGGTGCCCAGCAGGAGGCCGACCACGAGGAGGACGAACGGCGCCTTGCGGCGGGTGGTCGCCATCGCGGCGGTCGACCGTCGGCGCGGCTCGACGATCGCGGCCGGGGCGGCGGTCGGCACGACGCGCGGGACCGGGGCGGTCCGGCGGGTCCGCACCGCGCCGGCGCGCACGCGGGCGGAGTGCTCCCGGGCCTGCCTCGCCGCGGAGGCCGCGCCCGGCTCGTCCCCGGTCGACGGCCCGGGGGTCACGGGCGGGGTGGCCCGTGGCGGGGCGACCCGGGGCGGCGTGGTCCGAGGCGGGGTGGTCCGAGGTGCGGCGGCGCGAGGTGCGGCGGCGCGAGGTGCGGCGGCGCGAGGTGTGGCGGCGCGAGGTGTGGCGGCGCGAGGTGTGGACGCCCGCGTCGCGGTCGAGCCCGTACGCACACGTGCCGCGCCGGCCCGGGGCGCGTCGTCGTCGGGCCGTGGCGCTCTGGCGGTCGCGCTCATGCTGCCCTCCGGATGCGCTCGGCGGCGCGGACCCGGGCCGAGGCCGACCGGGGGTTGGCCGCCACCTCGGCCTCGGACGGCGCCTCGCCGCCACGGGTGACCAGCCGCAGGACCGGGCTCAGCTCCGGCACCGGCACTGGGAACTCCGGCGGCGTCCGGTCGGTGGCACCCGCGGCCAGCGCCTGCTTGACGATGCGGTCCTCCAGCGAGTGGAAGGTGATGACGACGACGCGGCCTCCCACGGCCAGCGCGTCCAGCGCCGCGGGCAGCGCGCGCTCCAGCGCGCCGAGCTCGTCGTTGACCTCGATCCGCAGCGCCTGGAAGGTGCGCTTCGCGGGGTGGCCACCGGTGCGCCGCGTCGCCGCGGGGATGCTCGACCGCACGAGCTCGGCCAGCCGGCCGGTGCGGGTGAACGGCTCGGTGCGGCGTTCCCGCTCGATGGCGGCGGCGATCCGGCCGGCGAAGCGCTCCTCGCCGTACACGCGCAGGACGCGGGCCAGTTCACCGGCGCTGTAGGTGTTCACCACCTCGGCCGCGGTGCGCCCGGCGGTGGGGTCCATCCGCATGTCGAGGGGGGCGTCGGCGGAGTAGCTGAAACCGCGGTCGGGCCGGTCCAGCTGGAGGGAGGAGACGCCCAGGTCGAACAGGACGCCCTGCACCTCGTCGATGCCGAGGGAGTCCAGGACCTGCGGCAGCTCGTCGAAGACGGCGGGGACGAGGGTGGCGCGGTCGGCGTGCCCGGCGGCGGCGATGCGGCGGGCGGCCTCCGCGCGGGCGTCCGGGTCGCGGTCGAGGCCGACGAGGCGGAGCTCCGGGTGGGCGTCCAGCATGGCCAGCGCGTGACCGGCCAGCCCGAGGGTGGCGTCGACGAGCACGGCGCCGGGAGCGGCGCAGGCCGGGGCGAGGAGTTCGGTGACGCGCTCGAGGAGCACCGGCACGTGCTGCGCGGCCCCCGAGGCAGACGTCGACGGCGCCGAGTCCTGCTCTGCCGACGGCGCCGAGTCCTGCGCGGGATGCCGCGCGGGCTCGCTGCTGCTCATCGTCGGCTGCTCCTCGAACGGGTCGTGTGCGGGCTCGTCCATGGTGGCGTGGAGCGCGGCGTCGGCGGCGTCAGCGACCGGGCGGGTCGCCGATCGGCTGCTGCCGGTGGGACGGGTGGTGCAGGCGGTCTCCGGGCGCCCCGCGGAGCGTTCGCCTGGCGCCGGGGAAGTGCGTCAGGAGGGTGCTCCGCGGGGGCGCCGGAGTCCGCCGGGACCGGCCGGGAGGCCGGCTGGCGACGCGCCGAGGGGGCTCGGCGGCTCCGCTGGGTGGACCGAGTCGCGGGGAAGGCGACTCGGGCCGGGCCGGTCGAACCGCGGGGAAGGCGGCTCGTTCGGAGGGGGCGCGGAGGGGTGTCGCGGGGCGGTGCGGCTCAGGACAGGGTCGGCATCCCCTCGCTCTCCATCGAGGCGTAGGCGGCTTCCTGCTCGGCGATGTAGGCGTCCCAGGTGGCGGCGTCCCAGATCTCGAAGCGCGTGTCGACGCCGACGACGACGACGTCCCGGTCGAGGCCGGCGTACTCGCGCAGGCCGGCGGGGATGGTGATGCGGCCGGTCTTGTCCGGCTCGACCTCGACCATCGACCCGAAGCTCATGCGGGCCCGCATCCGGGCCTCGGCGGTGTCCGACGGCGCCATGGCGGCGGCGGTGCGGCTCAGCTCGGCGACCCGGCTCATGGTGAGGCCGTAGACGCAGCGCTCCTGGCCCTTCTTGATCACCATGCCGTCCCCCACGAGCTCGCGGAAACGGACGGGGAGCGCGAGCCGGCCCTTCTCGTCGAGGCGCAACGGGTAGCTGCCGACGAACACCGGATCACCTCCCCCATGAGTCCTCCCTGACATCCGCGGGGACCCCGGGACGGGCCCTGCCTCCCCACCGGGCCACACAGTAACCCACTGGGCCCCACTGGACACCACTCGACACCATGTCGTGACAGCTCTCCCCCACCGGTCCCCGCGCAGGTCACCGGCCTGCCCCGCGCAGGCCCCGGGGCGAGGTCCGAGGCGGACACCAGCCCCTCCACGCACCCGGGGAATCGCCGTGTGGAGCCCCCGAGGCGCGCCGTGGAGGCCGGGTGGGGCCCGGTGGGGTGCTGGGTGGGGCGCGGTGGGGCGGTTCGTGGGGCGGAGTGGGGACGCCGGTGGGACGCGGTGGGGACGGGAGCGGACCGGGCGACCACTCCTGCGGTCCTCCTCGTGCTCCTGCGGTCCTGCAGCACCGCAGGAGCACGAGAGACACCGCAGGAGGGCGCGGAGCCGGACCGTCGAGACGGTGCGGGCGACAGCGTGGGCACCGGCGGGACGCGGTGGGGCGGCCGGTGGGACGCGGTGGGGCGCCCGGTGGGACGCGGGGTCCCGGCGTGGACCTCGCCGTCCGGGAACGGGCAGCGTGTGGCCTGAGGCACGTACCGTGGGCCGGTGACCGACGTGTACCGGCCCGTCCCCACGGTCGACGTCGCCGCCGCCGGTGCCCGGATCACGGCGGCCATGGACGGCGTCGTCCGCGGCAAGGCCGACGTCGTCCGCCTGGCCCTGGTCGTGCTGCTGGCCGAGGGTCACCTGCTCGTGGAGGACGTGCCCGGCGTCGGGAAGACGACGCTGGCCAAGGCGCTGGCCGGGTCGATCGACGCCAGCGTGCGCCGTATCCAGTTCACGCCGGACCTGCTGCCCAGCGACGTCACCGGCGTGGCGGTCTACGACCAGGAGTCGCGCGAGTTCGAGTTCAAGCCGGGCGCGGTGTTCGCCAACGTCGTCGTCGCCGACGAGATCAACCGGGCCTCGCCCAAGACGCAGTCGGCGCTGCTGGAGTGCATGGAGGAGCGGCAGGTCACGGTCGACGGCGTCAGCTACGAGCTGGCCCGGCCGTTCATGGTCGTCGCGACCCAGAACCCGATCGAGATGGAGGGCACCTACCCCCTCCCCGAGGCCCAGCGCGACCGGTTCACCGCGCGCGTCTCGATGGGCTACCCCGACCGCGAGGCGGAGCTGGCGATGCTCGACGACCAGACCGGCGTCGACCCGCTGAGCACGCTGCGGCCGGTCGCCGACGCCGCCGACATCCGGGACCTCGTCGACGCGGTGGGCCGGCTGCACGTCTCCGAGGCGGTGCGCCGCTACGTCGTCGCCCTGGTCGAGGGCACCCGCCGCGCACCGGAGCTCCGCCTGGGCGCCTCGCCGCGGGCCGGCCTGCAGCTGCTGCGCACCTCGCGGGCCGCCGCCGCGCTGGCCGGGCGGGACCACGTGCTGCCCGACGACGTCCAGGCGATGGCCGTGCCCGTCCTGGGGCACCGGTTGCTGCTCTCCCCCGACGCCGTCGCCGCCCGGCGCACCGGCGAGCAGGTGGTGACCGGCCTGCTGCGCACCACCCCCGTGCCCCGCGGGCGCTGACCGTGGCCCGCGGACCCGCCGGCGGGCTGCTGTCCTCCCTGACCGTCCGCGGCCGCTGCATGGTCGCCGTGGGGCTGACGCTGCTGGCCCTGGGTGCGCTCCTCGGCGAGCTGCCGCTGCTGCAGATCGCCGTCTTCGTGCTCGCGCTGCCGCTGATGTCCGCGGTCGGCGTGGCGCGGCGGCGGTTCCGGCTGTCCACCCGCCGCACGGTCACGCCGCCCCGCGTGCCCCGCGGCGGAGGAGCCGACGTGCTCCTCGAGGTCACCAACGCCGACCGGCGGGCCGGTGGGCTGTGGCTGCTGACCGAACCGCTGCCGGCCGAGCTCGGCCCGGCTCCGACGTACGTCCTGGAGCGGCTGCCGGCCGGCGCCACCGCCCCGCTGCACTACCGCGTGTCCGGCTCCCGGCGCGGCCGCTACGCGCTCGGGCCGCTGCGGCTGCGGCTGGTCGACCCCTTCGGGCTGGTGATGCGCTCGGTGTCGGGCGCCGACGCCGCCTCGCTGCTCGTGGTGCCCCGGGTGCGTCCCCTCGCCCCGGGCGGGCTGACCGGCGGCTCGGGCAGCAACGGCGACGGGGCCCGGCGCTCGATCGCCGTCCACGGCGAGGACGACGTCAGCACCCGGACCTACCGGCACGGCGACGACCTGCGGAAGGTGCACTGGCGGGCGACGGCCCGCACCGGCGAGCTGATGGTCCGGCTGGAGGAACGGCCGTGGCGCTCCTCGGCCACCCTGCTGCTCGACACCCGCGCCCGGGCGCACCTGATCGCCCCGCACGGCGCGTCCGCGGCGACCGGCGAGCTGCCGGCCGACAGTCTCGAGTGGCTCGTCGAGGCGGCCGCCAGCATCGGCAGCGGTCTGGCCGGACGCGGAGCCGCCCTTCGGGTCCTCACCGACGCCGGCGAGCTCGCTCCTGCCGACCCCCGCCGGGGCCTCGGCGCCGGGGAGCTCCTCGACCGCCTCGCCGTCCTGCAGCCCTCCCGCTGCGCCGACCTGACCGGGCTGGCCGAGCAGGCCGCTCGGGTGGGTGGGGACGGCCCCGTGGTGGCCCTGCTCGGCGCCGTCGGGGCGGACGACGTCGCGCGGCTCGCGCGCGCCCGGTCGGGGCCCGGAGCGGACCTCGCCGTGCTGGTGGACGTCGGCGGGTACGCCACGAGCGGCGGCGCACGGTCCCGGCGCTCCCCCACCGAGGCCGCGCGCGCGGCGCTGGCCCGGCAGCAGGAGGAGGCCGTCGTGGTCCTCCGGGACGCCGGCTGGCGGGTCGCCGTCGCCCGGGCCGGGCAGCCGGTGGAGGACGTGTGGGCCGCGCTGACCCGCAGCGGGGTGCCGGCGTGAGCGCGCCGACGTCGACCGGGGCCGCGGTCGGGGCCACCGTCGGGGACACCGCCGGTCAGGACGCAGGGACGACGCTGGCCGCCGCGGTGGCCACGGCGCTCGGAGCGGCTGCGCTCTCGCCGGTGTTCAGCGACGACGACTGGCTGCCCGGGGTGCTGGCGGCGGTGGCCGCGGTCGCCCTCTCCGGCCTGGCACTGCGGCTCGCCGGTCCGGCGCTGTGGCTCTGGGCCAGCGGGGGCCGGCCGCCGTCGCCGCGCTGGGCGGCGTTCGGCGTGCCGGTGGTCCCCCTGGTCCAGCTCCTCGCCCTCGGCTGCGCGCTCACCGCGGTCTTCGCTCCCGCGCGGGCCCTGTTCGGCTGGATACCGACGTCGGCCAGCGTGGCCGACCTCGGCTCGGTCCTCGTCGACGGCAGCGCCCAGCTCCAGGAGCAGTTCACCCCCGCCGAACCGCTGGCCGGTCTGTCCGCGCTCGCCGCGCTGATGGTGGGGATCCTCGCGGTGGTCGTGGACCTCGTCGCGGTGGGCGGCCGGCAGCCGGCGCTGGCCGCGCTGGCCCTGCTGGTCGTGTTCTGCATACCGGTCAGCACCATCGACGGCGGCATCGGCCTGGCCGCCGTCGCGCTGCCCGCCGCGGGGCTCCTCCTGCTGCTGTGGGCCGACCAGCACCGGCGGCTGGCCTGGGGGCCACGGCGCGGCGGTGGTGCCCGTGCGGCGGCCGGCGCCCTCCCCGCCGTCCGCACCGGGCTGCTGGCCCTGGCCGCCGCCCTCGTCCTGAGCGCGTTCGTGCCCACGCTCGGCGAGGGCGAGCTGGCCGAGCGGTGGCGGTCCGGGTCCGGCGGCGGGGGCGGCTCCACCGGGACGTCGCTGGACCCGGCGGCCTCGCTGCAGGGCGAGCTGACCCGCGAGGACCCCATCGACCTGCTGCGGGTGGAGGCGTCGGTGCCCGATCCCGGATACCTGCGGGCGGTCGCCCTGGACGTCTACGACCCCGAGCTCGGGTGGGTCCTGGGCGACCTGGACGACGCGCAGGAGCTCTCCGCCGGCGACGAGCTGGCCCCGGTGCCCGGGGGCACCCTGCCCCGGCTGGTCGAGGCGAGGGTGACGGTGGTGGACCACGACGACCGGTTCCTCCCGGTCCTCTCCGCCCCGCTCGACCTGGAGATCGCGGACATCGGCGCGTGGTCGTTCGACCGCACCTCGGCCACGGTGTTCGGCGAGGACGTGAGCACGAGCAACGGACTCACCTACGTCACCCGGGGCGCCGAGCCGAGGCCCACGCCGGAGCAGCTGGCCGGGTCCGGCCGGGTGGTGCCCGGTACGCCGGAGGCGGTGTTCGCCGAGCTGACGTCGCTCTCCCCCGCCGTCACCGCGCTCGTCGCCGACGTCACCGGCGGGGCCAGGACCTCGGCCGAGGCCGTGGACGCCATCTACGGCTTCCTGACCGATCCGGACAACGGCTGGGTGTACAGCCTGGCCACGGATCCGGGCACCAGCGGGGACGACCTGACCGACTTCCTGCGCAACCGGCGCGGCTACTGCGAGCAGTACGCCGGCGCGATGGCGGCGATGGTCCGCGCGGCGGGGGTGCCCGCGCGGGTCGTGCTCGGCTACACGCCCGGCATCGTCCAGCCCGACGGCAGCCGGCTGGTCACCAGCAACGACGCGCACGCGTGGGTCGAGGTCTTCTACGACGGCCTGGGCTGGGTGCCCTACGACCCGACGCCGATCGACAGCGACCGCGCGGTGCAGCTGCCGTGGGCCCCGCGTCCCCCGGACCTCGAGGTCGACCCGCGCACCGACCTGCCCGCCGTGCCGCTGCCCGCGCCCGCCCCGGTGGTGCCCCCCGTCGACGCGGGGAGCCGGGACACGACGGCCACGGCGGACGACGACGGCTCGGTCGACTGGCTGGGGACCGTCCTGCCCGCGACCGGCGGGGTGCTCGGCCTGGCGGCACTCGCCGCCGCGCCGGCGGCCGTCCGCGCGCTGCAGCGGCGCCGGCGGCTGGCCACCGGCAGCGCGGCCGCGGCCTGGGACGAGCTCGCCGCCACCGCGCGCGACCTGGGGTTGCCCTGGGACCCCTGGCAGACGCCCCGCCAGATCGCCGCGCGGCTGGGCGAGGTACTGCCCGGCTCGACCCCGGCCGGCCGGGGCGCGCACCGCTCCGCGGGCGGCCGGGGTGTGGGTGCGCGGGAGGCCGTGGCACGGCTGGCCGGGGCGGAGGAGGCGGCCAGCTACGCCCGTCCGGGGAGCGGTCCCGCGCCGGCGGAGCTGGCGCTGGAACTGCGCACCGCCCGCCGGGGGCTGCTGGCCGCGGCCCAGCCCCGGACCCGCCTGCGGGCG
Organism: Trujillonella endophytica; assembly: GCF_019799905.1. Taxonomy (GTDB): domain Bacteria; phylum Actinomycetota; class Actinomycetes; order Mycobacteriales; family Geodermatophilaceae; genus Trujillonella; species Trujillonella endophyticus_A. The sequence goes on from NZ_JABGCI010000004.1 coordinate 243,776, forward strand.
CTGCTGTGGCCGGCGTCGGTGCCCGCGACCCTGGTGGCGGACCTCGGCCGGCTGGCACCCGGCCGCCGTCCCCGCGCCGCGGCCTGAGGACGGACCGCCCGGAACGGACCGGCGAGACGACGACAGCCGCCGTCCACGAGGGGACGGCGGCTGTCGGGAGCCCTGCGCGAGGCTACTGGTCGTAGCGGCGTCGGAAGCGTTCCTCGAGCCGGTTCTTCAGCGGCTGACGCCGGGGCTTGGCACCGCGGCCGCGGCCGGAGGGGCTGGACCCGCCCGGAGCGGCGCCGGCCGTCTGCTCGGGCGCGCCGGTGGCGTAGCGGTAGTTGAGGACGACGAGCGCCGCGCCGGCGAACATCACGACGAAGCCCAGGAACCCCAGGAGGACCAGCTGGGCCACCCCACCGATGAGGAGGGCCAGCCCGACGAGCACCAGGAGCGCGCCGAGTTGCAGCTTGCGCCGGGCCTTGAGCCGGCGGTCGCCGGTCCGTACGGAGGAGGCGAACTTGGGATCGTCGTCGACGAGGGCGCGCTCGATCTGCTCCAGCAGTCGCTGCTCGTGCTCGGAGAGCGGCACCGAGACCTCCATGTGGGCGGAGCCATGGCCGTCGGAGGCTCCCGCCGACGGTGACACCGAGGATACGAGCCGTTTGCGGGGTGCGAAAGGCGAGTCTGCTCCGACCCGCCGCCGAACCCCACGAGATCACTCCCCAGGGGGCCTCGGGAGCTCGTCACGGCCCCCGCGACGGGCGCGGAGGTCGTGCCGGAGGGCCCGGGAGGGCTCGTGGCCTCACGGCATCCGACGAGCGGGGGGCGTCCGGGGTTCCCGGCGGCCCGGCGTGTCCCGTCCACCCGTGCGCTGCAGCAGCGTCGCCGGGCGCACCGCTCCGGCACCGAACCGCCGGGCCGCGCGGTCGGCGGCGAGCTCGGCGTCGCGACGGCCGTGCTCGCGGGCGCCAAGCTCGAGCTGCTGCGGCGTGGCCCCGGCCTGGACCAGGCGCTCGGCGCGGACCCCGACCAGCCGGATCCTGGCGCGGTCCAGCCCGAGGGCCTCGAACAGCGAGCGGGCGGTGTCGTAGAGCTCCTGACCGACGTCGCTGGGGACGTCGAGGGTGCGGCTGCGGGTGATCGTGGTGAAGTCGGCGAAGCGGACCTTGATGCTCACCGTGCGGGCCAGCCACCCCCCTTCCCGCAGCCGGCCGGCGGTGCGCTCGGCCAGCCGCAGCAGCTCCCGGCGGATGACGGCGGGGTCGTCGACGTCGGTGCCGAAGGTCTCCTCGTGACCGGCTGACTTCTCCGGCTCGTCGGGCACCACCCGGCGCGGGTCGCGTCCCCAGGCCAGCTCGTGCAGGGAGCTGCCGGCCGCCGCACCCACGGCGCGCTGGAGCGTGCGGGCCGGCACGTGCGCCAGGTCGCCGACCGTGCGCAGGCCGAGCCGCAGCAGCACCTCCTCGGTCTTGGCGCCCACCCCCCACAGCGCCCCCACCGGCAGCGGGTGCAGGAAGTCCATGACCTCGGCCGGGCGGACCACCAGCATCCCGTCGGGCTTGGCCCGGGTGGAGGCCAGCTTGGCGACGAACTTGGTGCCGGCCACGCCCACCGAGCAGGTGATGCCCTGCTCGTCGAACACCCGGGCCCGGATGTACTCCCCGATCGCGGCGGCGTCCCCGAGCCGGCGGCCGGCGCCGGAGACGTCGAGGAAGGCCTCGTCCAGCGAGAGCGGCTCGACCAGCGGCGTGATCGACCGGAACAGCGCCATCACCGACCGGGAGACCTCCGCGTAGAGGGCCAGGTCCCCCGGCAGGACCGTGGCGGTCGGGCACAGCCGCAGCGCGCGGGCGGTGGGCATGGCGGCGTGCACGCCGTAGCGGCGCGCCTCGTAGGTGGCCGAGGTGACCACCCCCCGGTTGCCGTGCCCGCCGACGATCACCGGCGTCCCGGCCAGCTCGGGGTGCCGGCGCACCTCGACGCTGGCGAAGAAGGCGTCCATGTCCACGTGCAGCACGGAGCACCCCTCCGCCCGACCCCCGCCCACCGCAGACCTCCCTCGAACTGGTGTTCGACCGACGGGAGGACAGTACGGCCCTCCCGGCTGCCCCGGCGCGTCGGCGGCGTGTCGTGACCGAGCCGTTGTCCGGCCGGCTCGGGACCGGATCCCCGCTGGTGGGAGGCGGTGTGTGAGAGCAGGATGGTCGAGGTAAGGCAGGTTCGGCGGCCCACCATCCGGTGGCCCACGATGAATGGAGCAGCATGCTCGACGACGACGACATGACCAGCACCGAGGGCCCGGCCGACGGCGGCGCCGCGGGCGGCGGTTCCGACGGCGGTGCTGACGGCGGTGCTGACGGCGGCGCCGGCAGCGGTGCCGAGGGCCCGGCCGACGGCGGCGCCGCGGGTGGCGGTTCCGACGGTGGCGCAGACGGTGGCGCCGACAGCGGTGCCGAGGGCCCGGCCGACGGCGGTGCCGCGGGCGGGGACTCCGACGGCGGTGCCGACGGTGGCGCCGACGGCGGTGCGGACGGCTCCGCCTGAGCCAGGACCCCGCCGGACGGGGCCGGCCGGTCGTCGACCGGCCGGCCCTGCGCCGGTGCACCTCCCTCGACCCGCAGGTCTTCGCCGACGAGCACTGGGCCCGCCGGCCGCTGCTGACCCGCGCCGCTGACACCGGCAGCGACACCAGCAGGGACTTCTCCGACCTGCTCGACCTCGCCGCCGTCGACGAGCTGCTGTCCCGGCGGGGGCTGCGCACCCCGTTCCTGCGGATCGCCAAGGACGGCGACGTCGTCGACGCCAAACGCTTCACGACGTCCGGCGGAGCGGGCGCCGAGGTGGCCGACCAGGCCTCCCCCGACGCGGTGCTCCGGCTGTTCGCCGAGGGCAGCACCGTCGTCCTGCAGGGGCTGCACCGGCTCTGGCCGCCGCTCATCGAGTTCGCCGACCAGCTGGCCGCCGACCTCGGCCACCCCACGCAGGTCAACGCCTACGTGACCCCGCCGTCGTCGCGCGGGTTCTCCGCCCACTACGACGTGCACGACGTCTTCGTGCTGCAGGTCGCCGGCGAGAAGCACTGGCGCATCCACGCCCCGGTGCACCCCGACCCGCTGCGCTCCCAGCCGTGGACCGACCACCGCGACGCCATCGCCGCGGCCGCCGAGGGCGAGCCGGTCATCGACGCCGTGCTGCGCCCCGGCGACGTCCTCTACCTGCCCCGCGGCTACCTGCACGCGGCGACCGCACTGGGCGAGATCAGCGCCCACCTGACCGTCGGCGTGCACTCGGTGACCCGGTGGTCGGCGGCCGAGGCCGCGCTGGACCTCGTCCGGGAGCTGGCCGCCGACGACCCGCGGCTGCGCCGGTCGCTGCCGCTGGGCGTCGACCTGGCCGACCCGGCGGCCGCCGCCGACGACGTGGCCGCCGTCCTCACCGGGCTGCGCGACTGGCTGGACCGGGTCGACCCGGCCGAGGTCGCCGACCGGCTGCGCGGCCGCACCTGGTCGCAGGTGCGCCCCGAGCCCGTCCCGCCGCTGGCCCAGGCGACCGCGGCCGCCGCGCTGACCCCGGACACCGTGCTCTCCCTGCGCCGCCGGCTGCGCTGCCAGCTGCGCGAGCCGGCCGACGGCCGCGTCGTGCTCGTCGGCGGCCGGCGCCGGCACGAGTTCCCGGCGCCGACCGGTCCGGCGCTGGCCGCTCTGCTCGCGACCGGTGAGCTGAAGGTCGCCGACCTGCCCGGCCTGGACACCGCCGACCAGCTCACCCTCGCCCGCCGCCTGGTGACCGAGTCGATCGCGGTCGTGCCCGATGCGGTGCTCCCCGGCGGGCGGCACGCAGGGCACGATGGGGTCCGTGACGGCGCGCTCGGGACCGGTCGGTGACACGGGCACCGTCCCGGACGTGACCTCGCCCGGGCCCTCCGACGCGACGGAGCCCGGGCGGCGCCCCGCCGACCGCCCCGTGGGCAAGCTGGACGAGGCACGGTGCTCGGTACGGGCGCTGGCGCGGGGCGACTCCGTCGTCGCCACCGCCCCGCCGGCGCAGCGGTGGGTGCTGGTCGAGCAGCCCGGTCCGTGGGGCCGCGACGCGCTGCTCCAGTCCCGCATCGACCCCGACGCGGCGGCCCGGCTGGCCCACCGCGCCCGCGCCGAGGGCGTGCGCGTGCTGCTCGTCCGCCGCCCCGACGGGCGGGCCGGGACCGCCGAGGGCCGGTGGGCCTACGTCGACAGCCGGCCGGGACGGCGGGGTGCCTGGTGGTCGGTGCGCGGCTCCGACGCCGAGGTCGCCGACGCGCCCTGGGACGGCAGCGTCGGCGAGCCCCGCGACGGGCTCACCTACCTGGTGTGCAGCCACGGCGGCCACGACGCCTGCTGCGCGCTGCGCGGCCGGCCGCTGGCCCGCGGGCTGCTCGAGGCCGGCGCCGACGTGTGGGAGTGCAGTCACCTCGGTGGTGACCGCTTCGCCCCCAACGTCGTCGTCCTGCCCGACGGCTTCTACTACGGACAGGTGCCCGGCGACGGCGCGGAGCTCCTGGCGGCGCACGGCAAGGGCGAGGTCGCCCTGGCGTACCTGCGCGGCCGGGCCGGCCTGGCGCCCCCGGTGCAGGCGGCCCAGGACGAGGCGCGCCGCGAGCTCGGCCGCTTCGGCGCGGACGACCTCCCGGTGCGCGCGCAGTCCCGGCTGACCCCGGTCGGCGCGGACATCGAGCTGTGGGCCGTCACCCTGGTCGACGGCGAGTGCGACGCCGTGGTCGTCGTGCAGGGGCGCCCGTCGGTGGAGGCCGCCCGGCTGACGTGCTCGGCCACCCACGACGCCCACACCCGGGTGTGGGAGGTGCTCTCCATCAGCCTCTCCGGCTCCGGGCAGGCCGAGGCCCGGGCACCGCACACCGCCGGCTGACGGCGTCAGCGCTGCTTGCCCTCCCGGAAGAGGGCGACGGCCCTGTCGATGCGCCGCTGCCGCGTCTCCGGGGTCTTCGCGCCGGTGACGTTGTCGCAGTGGTACCGCTGGAGGCTGTTGGACAGCGCCGAGAAGAAGGCCCCGGCGGTCTCGTCGGCGGCCAGGGCGGCGGCGAGGTCCTCCGGGACGGCGACCTCGCGGGGCGTGTCGGCCACCGTCAGGGTGACCCGCACCGGGTCCCCGCCCGCCAGGCCGGTGGCTGCCCGGACCGCGGCGCTCACGCCGACCATGCAGGTGCCGCCCATGACGCCGACGGTGGTGCGGTACTCGTGGCCGTCCAGGTCGACCAGCACCGGCGGCCGCTTCCCGGCACCGAGCTGCGCGATGAGCTCGTCGGGCACCTCGATGCCGGTGTTGTTGCCCCGCTGGGCCACGGTGGTCTCGAACGTGACGCTCTTCGGCGCGGTCATGGGATCTCCTCGGGGGGTCGCTGCGCTCAGTCCAGGGCGCGGCCGCGGGCGAGCAGGAGCGGGATCGCCAGCTCCACCCCGGTGAGCGAGCCGTGGTAGGCGGCCAGCCGGCTCGGTCCGGGCTCCCGACGGGTGGCGATGAGCGCCCAGGTCCCGCGCGCCAGCGCGACGACGTCGCCGACCCGCTCGGCGAGGGCGTCGTCGACCGGACCGAACACGCCGCTGGCGAACGCCTCGTCGCGCGAGACCACCCACGCGCGGTGCCCCAGCGCCTCGCGCCAGCGCTGCACCAGGTCGTCCGCGGCACCGGGGACGGCGTGCACGTAGCGGGCGCGGGGCTCACCGGCCAGCAGCCGCACACCGTCGAGCAGCTCGGGTTCCTCGTCGAGGTCGAGCCGGGTGTGCCCGGGGACGTCGAGCATGCCGTGGTCCGCGGTCACGACCAGCGCGGCGTCGTCCGGGAGTCCGGCGACGACCTGCTCGACGAGCCGGTCGACCAGCGACAGCTGGGCCCGCCAGGCCGGGGAGTCGACGCCGCGGACGTGGCCGGTGAGGTCCAGCTCCGGCGTGTAGCCGTAGGCGAGGGTGCGCGGGCCGGCCGCGACCGCCTGGAGCAGGCCCGCGGCGAGGTCGCCCGCACTGACGGTGCCGGCGTAGTCCGAGCCGCGGTAGGCGGCGTCGGAGAGCCCGGAGCCGCGGTAGAGGTAGGGCGCGACCGTGGTGACGGCGACGCCGGCGTCGGCGGCCTGCTCGAAGACGGTGCGCTGCGACTGCCAGACCCGCGGGTCGGGGTCGTCGGCCCACTGGGTGTGGTTGAGGGTGCCCTCGGCCCCCGGGATCGCGGTCACGAAGCCGAGCACGCCGTGGCTGCCCGGCGGCAGTCCGGTGCCCAGCGTGGTGAGGCTGACCGGCGTGGTGCTCGGGCACGGGGCCGACAGGTCGCCGGCCGGGCTGGCCAGGGCCGCGAGCGTGGGCGCGATGTCGGCGTGCTGCCGGACGAGGTCGGCGCCCAGCCCGTCGACGAGGAGGACGGCGACGCGGCGGGCTCCGGTGAGGGCCGCGGTCAGGCCGAGCGGGTCGACAGGGAGGTCACCGCGGTGCACCGGGACGCCCAGGGCGGTGGCGACGCCGGGCAGGACGTCGGCGAGCGTGGAGCGTCCGTAGTCGGGGACGGCCAGGTCGGCAGGGAGGGCCGGGGTCACAGGCGGGTGGGTCATGGGCGGCTGGGTCACGGGCGGGTGGCGAGCACGTGCAGGCCTGCGGCGGCGTCGCGGTACGGCGAGGTGCCGGCCAGCCGGAGCTCGAGGCGGCGCACGGCGTCGGAGTCCGCGCCCGACGCGGCGTCCAGCAGGTCCGCCACGATCGAGACCCCGCGCCACTCCCCCGGCTCCAGCCCCGCGTCGCGGACCAGCGCCAGCAGGTCCTCCGGGCTGAACCGCCGCGCGGCCGGCCGGGTGCGGCCGGGCGCCGGGTCGCGGTCCTCGAGCAGGGCGAGGGCCTCGACCGGGTGGCCGCCGAGGGCGCGGGCGAGGACGGCGCCGGCCCGGTTCGCCGTGGTGACGCTGACGGTGCCGCCGGGCCGCACGGCGCCGGCGACCTCGCGGAGGGTCACCGCGGGGTCGTCGACGACCTCCAGCACGGCGTGGCACAGCGCCAGGTCGTAGTCGGCGGGGGTGGTGGCCAGCGGGAGCTCGTGCAGCCGGTCGCCGTCACCCTGGACGGCGCGCACGTTGTCACCCACCCCGGCGTTGTCGGCGCGGCGGCGCAGCGTGGCGAGGGCGTCCGCGCTGGGGTCGACCACCGTGACCTGGTGGCCCAGCCGCGCCAGGGGGACGGCGAGGGTGCCACTGCCGCCGCCGACGTCGAGGACCCGCAGCGGCGTGCCGGCGGCGACGAGCGGGTCCAACGCCGCCCAGACGACGGCGGTGCGGGCGGGCAACTGCTCCGCGGCGGGCGAGGCGGAGGCGGAGGGCGGCACCCGGCCGAGCCTAGTGACGCGCACGCCGTCCGGCTGCCCGGTTCAGGCGGAGACCGAGTCGGCGGCCCGCTCCAGGTCGGCGATGACGATCTTCCGCATCGTGAACATGGCCTGGATCGCCCGCTGGCGGCGCTCGGGGTCCGGGTCGGCCTGCAGCTCCATGAGGCGGCTGGGGGTGACCTGCCAGGAGACGCCGTAGCGGTCCTTGAGCCAGCCGCACTGGCTCTCCTCGCCGCCGTCGGTGAGCCGGTCCCAGTAGTGGTCGACCTCGGCCTGGTCGGCGCACATGATCATGAAGGAGATGGCCTCGCTGAAGGCCCAGTCCTGCTTGCCGCCGTTGAGGGCCATGTACTCGGTGTCCCCGAGGCGGAAGCTCGCGGTCAGGACCTGCCCCTCCCGCTGCGGGTCCTCGGGGCCGTAGGTGAGGGTGCCGAGCATCTCGGCGTCGGGCCAGACGGAGGTGTAGAAGCGGGCGGCCTCCTCGGCCTCGGTGTCGAACCACAGGCTGATCACGGTCTTGGGCATGGCGGTCGATCCCTTCGTCCGGAGTGTTCCGTCAGGGGTGAGGACGCCCCGGCGGCCCCGGACTCATCGCCGGGAGGCGAGCCACTCCTGCCAGTGCGGGCGGACCAGGTCGGCGAGCACCGTGTAACCGGCCGCCCCGGGGTGGGCGCCGTCGCCGGCGGCGACCTCGCGCAGCCAGGTCTCGTCGTGGGCCAGGGCCGCCACGACCGGGACGTACGGCACGGCCCGCCCGGCGCAGACCCGGGCGAGGCGCTCGTCCAGCTCCTCGATCCGCCCGTTCTGCCCGGCGTCGGCGACGGCGGGCGGGCCGACCACCAACGCGGGCCAGCCCGCCGCCGCCGCGCCGGCGAGCATCTCGTCGAGCGCCCCGGCCGACAGCTCCGGTGCCAGGCGCAGGGCGCCGTCCTCCAGCGTCGTGTCGTTGACCCCGGTCGAGAGCGCGACCCGCGACTCCCATCCCCCGCCCGCCAGGCGGGGCCGGCACTCGGCTGCCCACCGGGCGGCGACCTCCGCACTGGTCTGCCGCCGCACGCCGAGGACGTAGCGGGTCACGGGCAGGCCCTCGCGCTCGCTGCGGGCGCACAGCCGGCCGGTCCAGCCCAGGTGCTCGGGATCGCCGACGCCGGCCACGAAGGAGTCGCCGACGAAGCAGACGCGCAGGTCCCGGGTCACGAGCCCATCCTGGCGGTACGGTGATGTATGCGATCCGCACACGATGGGCCGGGGACGGACGATCCGGCGGTGAGCCGGTGGCACGCCGCGGTGAGCTCGGGCGATCCGGGCGCGGCGGTCGAGGCCGTCACCGATCCCCTCGTCGTCAGCGGGCCGCGGGGGGCGGGGCGCATCCCGGCCGACGAGTTCGCGGCCTGGATCGGGCGGTCCGGCATCGCGATGACCGCCCGGAGGTGGCACCCGGTCGGCGAGCGGGTGACCGTGGTCGAGCAGCACGCGACCTGGCCCGGGGACGAGGACGGGGCGGACGTCGCCACCTGTTTCGTCACCGCGGGGAACCGGGTCTGCGCGGCGCTGCGGTACTCCTCCGCCGAGGAGGCGCTGCAGGTGGCCTCGGCGCTGGCGGGGGTCCTCGCGCTCGAGTCCGGCACCAGTCCGTGACCGAGCCGGACCCGCCCGGTCCGGGCCAGACGCTCTTCCGGTTCGTCCGCTACTGGTCGCGGCGCTGGCCCGCCACCGGCGACGGCCAGGAGCGGGGCCGCGACGTGATGGTCGCGGAGGCCGTCTCGGCCCGGGCGCCGGCTCCGGCCTCGGTGCGCGACGTCGCCGAGCAGCTCGGGCTGGACCACTCCGGGGCCAGCCGCCTCGTCGCGGCCGCCGTCGGCCGGGGTCTGCTCTCCTCCACGGCGGATGCCGGGGACCGGCGGCAGCGGCGGGTCGTGGTCACCCCCGCGGGTGCCCGGCTGGTGGCCGACGCCCACCGGTGGCAGGAGCGCGTCTTCGCCGACCTCACGGCGGGCTGGAGCCGCCCGGAGGTCGAGCAGTTCCACCGGCTCATGTCGCGGCTGATCGGCGAGCAGGGGTGACGGCGCTCAGTGTCCGGAGCTGCCGGGGCTGGAGTGCCACAGCTTCCGCGGCGCGGCCGCCGCTCGGCGGGCGGCCGTCCCGGCGTCCTCCCCGGCGGGCTTGATGTCGGCGTAGGGCGACATCCGGAAGCCGGTCGGGTGGACCAGCACCGGCTTGACCACCACCGGCCGCGCGCCGTGGGAGGCAGCGGCGCCGGCGATGGCCTGCTCGGTGTAGGCGCCCGGCGCGGCCATCTGCTCGGCGACCGCCGCCAGACCGCCGGTCTCCCACGCCTCGTACAGGGCGGGCAGCTCCCACGCCCCGGTGGCCCGGATCGACACCCCGCGCGGCCCGGTACGCCGCAGCACCCCGCGGATCACCAGCAGCCAGGAGTGGAACACCGTGGCCGCGTAGGGCCCCTGCACGTCCTCGAAGAAGGTGGAGTCGGTGCAGCCGGTGCCGTCGTCCAGCGTCACGAACACCACCCGGCGCCCCGAACGGATGGGCGGGGTCTGGGTGGCCACCTTCACCCCGGCGACGAGCACCTCCGCACCGCTGCGGCAACCCAGCAGCTCCCCCGCCGGCACCGCCCCGACGGCCGACAGGAAGCGGCGGTAGAAGTCCACGACGTGCCGGCTGGCGTCCAGCCCGAGCACCTCCAGCTCGGCGCGGACCAGCTCCGCGTCCGTGAACTCGGGCAGCCCGCTGCCGGCCGCCCAGCTCAGCGCGGTCGCTCCGTCCCCGTCCCCCGCAGGCCCCCCGTCCTCCCCCGCCGCGTCCTCCCCGGGCAGCTCGAGACCGAGCAGGTCCAGGCTCAGCTGGCCGACCGAGCCGGCCCGGGCGCCGCTGCGGCTCCACCGGTCCAGCTCGCTGATCTGCAGCAGGAGGTCGCGCCGGGTGACCGCCGACCGGCTGCGGGTGGGTCGGCCGGCCTCCCGGTCGCGCACCCCGAAGCCGTAGAGGGAGTCGAACCCCCCGGCCAGCACCAGCCGCTCGACCACCGGACGGGACACCGACGCCCGCTGCCAGAAGTCGTTGAGCGAGCGGTAGGGCTGACCGGCGACGACGCGGGCGACCTCGTCGTCGGAGATGCCCTTGACGTCGGCGAGGGAGAGCCGGATGCCGTGGCGCGAGGGGTCGGGCACCGACGGGGGCATCCACTCCGGGCGTCGCCAGGCCACCGCTCCGCTCCCCGTGTCGTCGTCCTCCGGCTCGCCGGGCTCCACCCGCTCCACCCGGTAGGTGGCCCCGGAGGCGTTGACGTCCAGGCCCAGCACCCGGACGCCGAAGTTGCGGGCGTCGTCGAGGATCAGCCGCTTGGGGTACATGCCCGGGTCGTGGGTGAGCACCCCGGCGAGGAAGGCCGCCGTGTGGTGGGTCTTCAGCCAGGCCGACTGGTAGGTGGGCAGCGCGAACGCCGCGGCGTGGGCCTTGCAGAAGCCGAACGAGCCGAAGGCGACCAGCACCTCCCACACCTTCTCGACCACGTCGACCGGGTAGTTCTGCAGCGCCCGCGGCTTGAACCAGGTGCGCACCTCGTCGTGCAGGTCGCGGTCCCCCAGCGCCCGGCGGGCCTCGTCGGCCTGGGCGAGGTCGCAGCCGGTCATCTGCGCGACGATCTGCAGCACCTGCTCGTGGAAGACGACCACCCCCGCGGTCTGCTCCAGGAACGGGGCGAGGTCGGGGTGCGGGTAGACCGGCTCGCGCCAGCCGTTCCGGGCCATGAGGAACGGCGTCACCATGTCGCTCTTCACCGGCCCGGGCCGGAACAGCGAGATGTCGGTGACGATGTCCTCGAACGTCTCCGGGCCGAACTTGCCGACCAGCTCCCGCTGCCCCGGGGACTCGATCTGGAACATGCCGAGGGTGCGGGTGCTGCGGATCAGCTCGAACGTCGTCGGGTCGTCGCGCGGGATGGCGTCGATGTCGACGGTCTCCCCGTCGACCCGGGCCACCTCGTCGAGCGCGTGGGCGATCGCCGACTGCATCCGGATGCCCAGCAGGTCGAGCTTGAGCAGCCCGAGCTCCTCGACGTCGTCCTTGTCGAACTGGCTCATCGGGTAGCCGAGGTAGCTGTTCTCCACCGGGGTGCGGTCGAGCAGCGTGGCGTCGGACAGCAGCACCCCGCACGGGTGCAGCGCGATGTGCCGGGGCAGCCCGTCGAGCCGGGCGACGAGGTCGAACAGCAGGTCGAGATCACCACTGCCGCCGGACCGTCGCGAGCCCAGCCGGCTGGCGCGCAGCTCCGGCAGGTCCTTGAGCGCGGCGTGCACCTGGTTGGCCCGGATGTGCGGGAAGGCCTTGGCGACGGCGTCGACCTCGGCCGGGGGCAGGCCCAGGGCCGCGCCGACGTCGCGGATGGCGTGCCGCACCCGGTAGGTGTCCATCATCGAGATGCAGCTGACCCGCTCGGCGCCGAAGCGGTCGATGACCGCGTCGTAGACCTCCATCCGCCGGGCGGACTCCACGTCGATGTCGATGTCGGGCAGCTGGTGGCGCAGCGGGGAGAGGAAGCGCTCCATCAGCAGGCCGTAGCGGAGCGGGTCGACGTCGGAGATGCCCAGCAGGTAGGTGACCAGGCTGCCCGCGCCGGACCCGCGTGCCGCGGCCCGGACCCTCAAGCTCTTGATGAGGTCGACCACGTCGGCGACGGTGAGGAAGTAGGAGGGGTAGCCCAGCTGCTCGATGACGGCGAACTCCTCCTCCAGCCGCCGCCGCACCTGCGCGGTCGGGGCCATGCCGCGCCGGCCCAGGCCCGCCTCGCAGCGGGCGCGCAGCACCTGCGCCGGCCCCATCCCGGCCTCGGCGCGGGTGGTGACCACGTCGAGCTCGGGATAGCGGACGGTGCCGATGCCCAGGTCCTCCCGGATGTCGACCACGCACTGCTCGGCCAGCCGGGCGGTGCGCTCGAGCAGCCGCAGCGCCGCGTCGCGGTCGGGGCCCACGAGTTCCTCGGCGATGTCGGCCATCTCCTTGCCCGACTTCAGGTAGCCCTCGGCGGTGCGCCGGTCGACGTGCCGCTGGTCGAGGGCGACGAGCCGGCGGGAGGCGTCGAGCACGTCGGCGGTGGGGGCGTCGAGACCGTCGACGTACCGGACGGCGTTGCTGAGCACCACCGGCACGCCGGTCTCCGCGGCGAACCGCAGCATCGTCTGCGCGCGGGACCGGTCGCCCCGGCCGCGGTGGTGCACGACCTCGAGCGCGAGCTGGCCCGGGCCGAACACCGACCGCCAGGCCGACAGCCGGGCGGCGGCGACGTCGGCCCGGCCGGCGGCCAGGGCGCGACCGACCGGGGAGTCCGGCCCCAGCAGCGCGACCAGCCCGAGCGGGTGCTCGGCGGCCAGCGCCAGCGAGCTGACCGGCTCGCCGCGGGTGCCGCGCAGGTGGGTGGCGCTGGTCAGCCGGCACAGCGACCGCCAGCCGGCGCCGTCCCGGGCCAGGAAGGTGACCCGGGCCAGGCGCGGGTCGACGCTGGCCCCGCCACGGGCCGGGGACCGGCGACCACTCCGGCCCGGACGCTCACCCTCGACCGGACCGTCCGGGTCGGGCGGGAGGGGACGACGGGAGCGGTGCCGTGCCCCCGCCAGCCCCGCCGGCCCGGTGCCGAGGGCGCGGGCCAGCGCCGAGGGGACGGCGCTGTCGACCGCGGAGCTGACCGCCAGGTCGACCCCGAACAGCGGCCGGATGTCGGCCGCCCGGCAGGCCAGGGCGAACTTCACCGCGCCGTACAGACCGTCGCGGTCGGTCAGGGCCAGGGCGTGCATGCCGTGCTCGGCGGCGCGGGTGACCAGGTCGCCCGGGTGGTTGGCCCCGTATCGCATGGAGTAGCCCGAGGCGACGTGCAGGTGGACGAAGGGGTCGCTCACCGACGGGATCGGGTGCCGCCGCGGGGCGCCGTGCCCCCGCGGTGGGTGGTGCCGCCGACCACCCGGGGCCGGGGAGCCGGCTCCGGGAACTGCGTCAGGGCGGTCTCGACCACCCCGAGGAAGGCCTCGACGTCGCGGACCAGGTCGTCGGCCTCGCGCTCGGTCACCGCGCGCGACAGCCCGGCCTCGGCCGCGGCCCGCTTGGCGGCGCCGGCGGCGAAGAAGGTGGCCCACTCCCCCAGCTCCGGGCAGACCTCGCCGAGCAGCACCCAGGCGCTGCGCGGACGGCGGCGGCTCCCCTCGGGGCGGGTGCGGGCGGCCAGCACCGCCGCAGCGGCGCGCAGTGCGGCCAGGTGCGCGGTGGCGTAGCGCTCCCGCGGGTCGGTGGCGGCGGCTGCCTCGGCCAGCCCGCGCCGCGCCTGGTCGAGCAGCCCCGCGGCGGCGGCCGGCACCGGCGGGGGCAGGGGCAGCTGGTCGGCGGACCGGTCGTACGGCATGGCTCGCAGCGCACCCATCAGTCGTGCACCCGCACGAGCGACCAGCGGTTGTCCGCGGCGTCCCACGACAGGTCGTAGACCCCGGCGAAGCTCATCCGCGACCGGCCGGCCCGCACCGCCTCGAGCCGCCACACCTCCCGGGGGGCGACGAGGTCGCCCGAGGCACCCCCCGTGGCAGCGCGCTGCCACCAGGCCGGGGTCTCCACCCACGAGTCGAGCAGCTCGCCGACGACGTAGCGCGAGCCGCCGCGCCAGAACTGCACCGGGCCGAGCGGACCACGCTCGACCTGGACCTCCTCGCCGATCCGACCGCCGACCTCGTTCAGCACCCGGCTCATGTCAGACTCCCCACCGCTCCCGACCCGTCGCGCCGGCCCACATCGCGCCGGCGGGTGGGGAAGGACCCGGTAGCACGAGGAGCGACGCCGTTCGAACGCGTGTTCGAACACGTCGAGTACACCGGACCCCTCCGCCGGCGTCAAGCCGGACGCGCCCGTCGTCCCCACCTGCCACCATCGCCGCGTGGACGACACGACCGCCTGGGCCACCATCGCCGCCGAGCGGCGGGCCCTCGCCGACCTCCTGACGACGCTGACCGAGGAGCAGTGGGCCACCCCGAGCCTGTGCGCGGGCTGGACCGTGCGGCACGTGGCCGCCCACCTCATGGCCGGCCCCACCGGCTCGTGGGCCGGCTTCCTCCGCGCGATGGTGCGCGCCCGGGGTTCCTTCGACCGCGCCAACCACCTCCTGGCCGACGACCGCGCGCGGCTGCCGGCCGCCACCCTCGCCGCCGACCTGCGGGAGAACGCCGGCAGCCGGTTCACCCCGCCGGGGATGGACTGGCACGCCCCGCTGACCGACCTGCTCGTGCACCGGCTGGACATCACCGTCCCGCTCGGCCTCGACCACGGCCGGCCGCTCGACCCGTGGTCCGACGCCCTGGGCCTCCTGACCAGCAGGCGGGCCGCGCCGGCCTTCCTGCCCCGCGGCCTGCCCGAGCTGACGTACGTCGCCACCGACACGGACTGGTCCCGCGGCACCGGCCCCCGGGTGGAGGGCCCGGTCGAGGCCGTCGCCCTGGCGATCACCCGCCGCCCGGTCCGCCTCGACGCGCTGGCCGGCCCCGGCAGCGAGACGCTGCAGAGCTGGGCACGCGGCTGACCGACCACGCCCGGGCGGGCAACGGCCGGCGGATCCGGCACCGCGTCGCCCCACCGGCCGTCGCCCGGGCGCGGGTGGGAGGATCGCCCGCATGCCTGCCGCCGACTCCCCCCGGGTCGCCGAGGTCGTCCGCCGCCTCCGCGAGGCCGGCGCGACCGGCGAGGTGTGCGAGCTCCCCGACAGCGCCCGCACGGCCGCGCAGGCCGCCGAGCAGCTGGGGGTCCCGGTCGGGGCGATCGCCAACAGCCTGGTCTTCGACGTCGGCGGGGCCCCGCTCCTCGTGCTGACCAGCGGCGCCCACCGCGTCGACACCGGGGCGGTCGCCCGGCTGCTCGGCGTGGACGAGGTCCGGGTGGCCCGGCCCGACTTCGTCCGCGAGCACACCGGCCAGGCCATCGGCGGCGTCGCCCCGGTCGGCCACCCCGCCCCGATCGGCACCCTGGTCGACGTCGAACTGGCCCGCTTCGAGCAGGTGTGGGCCGCCGCGGGCCACCCGCACACCGTCTTCCCCACCACCTACGACGAGCTCCTCCGGCTCACCGAGGGCACCGCCGCCGAGGTCGGTCCCGGGCCGGCGGAGACGGCCCTCCCCGAGGCGGTACGCGCATGACCGGCACCACCCCCGCGACGCGGGTGACCCAGCTGCCGACCGGGTGGATCCGCGACCACATGCACGAGGCGCTGGCCATCTACGGCGCGGCCATGGGCTACTCGTCCTCGGTGGTCGCCGGCCGCTACGGCTACGCCATCCAGCACACCGAGCGGCCCGGCTTCCGCGCCGTCGGGGCGTTCCTGGCCGACCCCGACACCGGCGGGGAACGGCTGGCCGGCTTCGGCTACGGCTACGAGGTCGCCTCCGGGCAGTGGTGGCACGACCAGGTCCGCGCCGCCCTGGACCGGCGGACGGCGAAGCGCTGGCTGCCCGGAGCCTTCGAGGTGTGCGAGCTGCACGTCCACCCCGACGCCCAGAGCCGGGGCCTGGGCCGCCAGCTGCTGCACGCGCTGGTCGCCGACCTGGCCAACCCGGTGGCGCTGCTGTCCACCCCCGACGCCGACACCAAGGCCTTCCGGCTGTACCACGCCGACGGCTTCGTCGACCTGGCCCGCGGTCACCACTTCCCCGGCGACGCCCGTCCCTTCGCGATCCTGGGGGCCCGCCTGCCGTTGCATCCGCGCCATCCCGCAGGACCGAACGACCAGGTGTGACCCCCGCCCGTCCCCCCTCCCCTCTGGACGCCGTCGTCGTCGGCTCCGGCCACAACGGCCTGGTGGCCGCCTGCTACCTGGCGCGGGAGGGGCTGCGCGTGGAGGTCGTCGAGCGCGACCAGGTGCTCGGCGGGGCCGTGTCCACGGTCGAGCGCTGGCCCGGCGTACAGGTGGACCGCGGGTCGAGCGCGCACGTGATCGTGCGGCACAGCGGCATCGTCGAGGAGCTGGACCTCACCGCGCACGGGCTGCGCTACGTCGACTGCGATCCCTGGGGGTTCGCGCCGGCCCCGGTTCCCGGCGACCCCGGCCCGGGCGGGCGGCCGCTGGTGTTCTCCGTCGACCTCGACGCCACCTGCGCCTCGATCGAGGCCGCCTGCGGGCCGGCCGACGCCGAGGCCTACCGCCGGTTCGTCGCCGAGTGGGGGCCCCGCAGCCGCGCCGTCGTCGCCTCCTTCGCCGGCCCGCCCAGCCCGGGACGGCTCGTCCGGGCGTTCTGGCCGCTGGGTGCCCCGCGCGACGGACGGCCGCGCACGCCGGGCGGCGACCTCGCGGTCGACTTCCTCGGCTCGGGCGACGCGCTGCTGGACCGCTGGTTCACCAGCGAGCGGCTCAAGGCCGCGCTGGCCTGGTTCGGCGCGCAGTCCGGACCGCCGATGAGCGAGCCCGCCACCGCGGCGATGGTCGGCTGGGTCGCGCTGCTGCACGACGTCCCGCCGGGGCACCCGGTGGGCGGCTCCGGCGGGCTGACGGCGGCGCTGCGCCGCCGCCTGGAGGCCGACGGCGGCCGGGTGTCCCTGGGGGACGCCGCCGAGCGCCTGCTGGTCGAGGACGGCCGGGTCGCCGGCGTGCGGACGGCGTCCGGGCGGGAGCTGCGCGCGCCGGTCGTCGTCTCCGCGTGCCACGTGCTGGCCACCCGTGACCTCGCCGGGGACGCCGCTCCCCCGGCGCTGGCCGACGCCGCGCCGCCCCTGGGCAACGGCTTCGGCCTGGTGCTGCGGGCGCTGACCGACGCCCCGCCGTCCTATCCCGGCGTCCCGGACGAGCTCGCGCTCGGCGGACTGCAGCTGCTGTGCACCGACCGCACCCAGCTGGCCGCCGCGCACGGCGACTTCGCGGCCGGCCGGCTGCCGCGCGAGCCGGTGCCGCTGGCGATGTGCTTCTCGGCGTCGGACGACACACTCGCCCCACCCGGGCAGCACGTGGTCACCGTCTGGGGGCAGTGGTACCCGTACGAGCTGGCCAGCGGCGCGGACTGGGACGCCCTCGCCGGCCCCGCCGCCCGGCAGCTGCTCGCGGCCGTCGACCGGTACGCGCCCGGCTTCGCCGACTCGGTGCGCGAGCTGTACGTGCAGACGCCGGTCGAGCTGGAGCGCGAGCTGTCCCTGCTCCGGGGCAACGTCATGCACGTCGAGATGGGCCTGGCCAGCATGTTCTCGCTGCGGCCGACGCCCGCGCTGGCCGGTCAGCGGGTCCCCGGCCTGCCCGGCCTGTACCTGGCCGGGGCCTCCACGCACCCCGGAGGCGGGGTGTCGGGCAACTCGGGACGGACGGCGGCGCGACTGGTGCTGGCCGACCGCGGGCGGGTCGCGCGCGGGCGGCGGGCGCTGGCCGGACTCGCCGGCCGGGTGCGCCGGTGAGCGCCCCGGCTGCGACCGAGCGGATCCGCGCGGCCGGGCCGCGCGCGCTCCTGCCGTGGGTACTCACCGGCGTCCTGGTCCTGACCGCCATCGCCTACCCGCTCACCGACGGCGGCGCCCGGACGGCGGTCAGCTGGGCGATCGTGCTCCTGGGCTCGGCGCTCTCGGTGGTGCACGCGGCGCTGAGCCGGGGTGCCCGCACCGGGCTCGGCGTGCTCGGCCTGGTCGCCGGCGCCGCGATCGCCTTCGAGGCCGTCGGCCTGGCCACCGGGTTCCCCTACGGCGAGTACACCTACAGCGACGACCTCGGTCCGACCCTGCTCGGTGTGCCGTTCCTGGTGCCGCTGGCCTGGCTGATGATGGCCTGGCCGAGCTGGCTGCTCGGGGCGCGGCTCACCCGCGGGGTCCCGCCGGCGTGGCGGCGGACGGCCCGGGTGGCCGCGGCCGCCGCGGTCTTCGCCGCGTGGGACGTCGTCCTGGACCCGCAGATGGTGCAGGCCGGCTACTGGACCTGGGCGCACCCCTCCCCCGGCCTGCCGGGCATCGACACCGTGCCGCTGACCAACCTCGCCGGCTGGCTGCTCGCCGGGCTGGTGCTGATGGCGCTGCTGGACGTGCTGGTGGCGCGGACCGCCGCTGCCCCCCGGATCGGCGACGCCGCCCCGCTCGTGGCGCTGGCGTGGATGACCCTCGGCGGGGCGCTGGCCCACGCGGGCTGGCTGGACCTGCCGGGGTCGGCGGCCTGGGGCGTCGTCCTGGCGCTGCCGGTGCTGGCCGTACTCGCGCTGCAGGCCGCGCGGGCCCGCCGGTGAGCGGCCGGGCCGTCCGCGGGCTGTCGGCGGCCGCGGTGGTCCTGGCGGCGCACGCCGCGGTCAACGTCCGGCTGCTGCGCCGTCCGCCGGTGGTGCACCCGCCGGTGCTGCGCCCGGTCACGGTCGTGCTGCCCGTGCGCGACGAGGAGCGGCACGTGGGCGACTGCCTGGCCGCCGTCCTGGCCCAGCGCGGCGTGCCCGACCTGCGCGTCGTCGTGGTGGACGACGGCTCCACCGACGGCACGGCCCGCGTGGTCCGCGCCGTCGAGGACCCGCGGGTGCGCCTGCTCGCGGCCGATCCCCCGCCGGCGGGCTGGCTGGGCAAGCCGCACGCCTGCGCCACGGGCGTGGCCGAGGTGGCCGCCGACCCCGACGGGGTGCTGGTGTTCCTCGACGCCGACGTGCGGCTCGCGCCCGACGCGATCGCCCGCGCCGTCGCCGTCCTGGACGCCTCCGCGCTCGACCTGGTCTCGCCGTGGCCACGTCCGCTGACCGGCACGCTCGCCGAGCGGCTCGTGCAGCCGCTCTCCCCCTGGCTGTGGGCGACGACGCTGCCGCTGCGGCTGGCCGAGCGGTCCCGGCGGCCGTCGCTGACCGCGGCCAACGGCCAGTTCCTGGTGCTGACCGTGCCCGCGTACCTGGCGGCCGGCGGGCACACCGCGGTGCGCGGCGAGGTGCTGGAGGACGTCGCGCTGGCCCGGGCGGTCAAGCGCGCCGGGGGGCGGGCGGTGCCGGTGGCAGGCGCGGAGCTGGCCGAGTGCCGCATGTACGACGGGTGGACGGCGCTGTCGGCGGGCTACGCCAAGTCGCTGTGGGCGGCGGTCGGTGGCTCCCCGGCGGCGAGCGTCGCGGCCGCCGCCGTGCTGAGCGCGGTCGGCGTCGTACCGGCCGTCGCCGCGCTGCGCGGATCGCGCGCCGGGCTGGTCGGCTACGCCGCGGGCGTGGCCGGGCGGGCGGTCAGCGCCGCGGCGACCGGCAGCCGGGTGTGGCCCGACGCGCTGGCCCACCCGGTGTCGCTGCTGACCTTCGACCTGCTGCTGGCCCGGTCGGTGGCCGGGCACCGGCGCGGCACGCTCACTTGGCGCGGCCGCACGCTCTGAGGGCGCGCGCCCTCCAGGTGGAGGACCTCGTCGTCGTCCAGGACCACACCGGCCTCGCGGATGCGCGCGTGCGCAGCTCCGGCGTCCGTCGTGCCCCGCCGGACCGCGATCGGGATCTCGCTGCCCGGTGGCAGCAGCACCAGCCCGACCGACGACCCGGGCGGCACCACCTCCACCAGCCGGGCGCCGGGCGGACGCACGCCGGACTCATCGACCACGGACCCGACCCGTCGCGCTGCTCCGCGGCCGGTGGCAGAGGATGACGCGGTGACCCCGCGCCCCTCCCCCGACCGGACCGCCTTCGACCCCGCGGACATGGAGATCCGGTCGTTCTACCGGGTGCTGAACTCGGTGGTGGTGCCGCGGCCGATCGCGTGGGTGTGCAGCCGGTCCGCCGAGGGCGTGCACAACCTGGCGCCGCACTCCTTCTACACGGTGGCGTGCGTCGACCCGCCGGTCGTGCAGTTCACCTCGGTGGGCCGCAAGGACTCGCTGAACAACGTGGAGGCGACGGGGGACTTCACCGTCAACCTGACCCCCGAGCCGCTGTTCGAACAGGTCAACGCCACGGGCACCGACTTCCCGCCCGACCAGAGCGAGGCCGAGCACACCGGGGTGCACCTCGAGCCCAGCGACCGGGTGGCCGCGATGCGGGTCGCCGAGTCACCGGTGTCGATCGAGTGCACGCTGCACTCGACGCTGCGGCTCGGCGACAGCACGGTGGTGTTCGGCCGCGTGCAGTTCATCACCGCGTGGAGCAGTGCCGTCCGCGACGGCCGGCCGCGGATCGAGGAGCTGCGGCCGCTCGCCAGGCTCGGCGGCAACGAGTGGTCGACCATCGGCGAGGTGCTCGAGATCCCGCGGATCCCCTACCGGACCTGGTCGGAGGACCCGACCATCGGCAAGCGCGTCCGCGACCGCTGAGCGGCTCCCCCGTCGTCCGCGGCGCCCGCGGCGGCCGGCGCGCACGCCGCAGTCGTGATCGCGAGGGTCACCGTGTCGTCGCCGGGCCCGCGCCGCACCGCGGCTCCGGCGACCTCGGGGCGGCGGTCGCGATCATGGTGGCCCTCAGGCGGCACCGGCGATCGGCGCCCCTCGGGCGGCACCGGCGACGGCCGGCGCCGCCCCACCCTGCCGCGGTGGACCGGGCCGGGACGCGGCCCGAGGGACGTCAGGCGGGCAGGTGGGCGGCGATCTCGGCGGCGGCGTCCTCGCCGAAGGCCTCGGCGAAACGGGCCAGGAACGGCTCGCGCACCAGCTCGTACTCCTGGGTGCCGATGACCTCGACCGCCTCGGTGGCGACCGCCGAGCCCAGCTGGGTGGAGCGCTCCACCGACAGGCCCCACGCGCGGCCGGCGATGAAGCCGGCACGGAGGGCGTCGCCGCCGCCGGTGGGCTCGATCGGCTTGGTCTCCGGGACCGCCTTGACCTCGATCGGGTCGGCACCGGCCGCACGGACCAGCACGCCCTCGGCGGCCCGCGTGGTCACCCACAGGCCCACGCGCTCGAGCACCTCGGCGTCGGTCCAGCCGGTCTTCTGCAGCAGCAGGTGGGACTCGTACTCGTTGGTGAAGAGCAGCTCGGCGCCGGCGACCAGCTCGCGGATCATGGCGCCGTCGGCCCACGCGAGCTGCTGGCTGGGGTCGGCGGCGAAGGCGTAGCCGCGCTGCCGGCACTCCTTGGTGTGGCGGACCATCGCCGTCGGGTCGTTGGGGCCGACGACGACCAGGTCCAGGGAGCCGACGCGCGCGGCCACCGGTGCGAGCTCGATCTCGCAGGCCTCGGCCATGGCACCCGAGTAGAACGACGCGATCTGGTTGTTGACCTGGTCGGTGGTGCACACGAACCGGGCGGTGTGCTTGAACTCCGACCAGTGCACGCTGCCGGTGTCGACGCCGTGGCGGTTCAGCCAGGCCTCGTAGTCGGCGAAGTCGTTGCCGACCGCCCCGACCAGGACGGGGCCGACCCCGAGCAGGCCGAGGCCGTAGGCCATGTTGGCGCCGGCCCCGCCGCGGTGCTGGACCAGGTCGTCGACGAGGAAGGACAGGGAGACGTTCTCCATCTGTCCCTCGACGAACTGCTCGGTGAACTTCCCGGGGAAGGTCATGAGGTGGTCGGTGGCGATGGAGCCGGTGACGGCGACGGGCACGAGCGCTCCTCGGCTGGGAGACCAGCGCCGGCGGCGCGGGATCGGGCCCGACCAGAGTAGGAGAACTCAGTCGGGCAGCGCCCGCCGGATGGCGCGACCCAGCTGAGCGACCGCGACGACGCCGAGCAGCGCACCGACCGCCGCCCCGGTGGTGACCACCGCCGCGGCCACGCCGGACCCCGCTCCCGCGACCACTCCGGCACCGACGAGGGTCATGCCGGTCATGGCCACGCGCGCCGGCCGCTCCCACACCGAGATGTCCCCGGTCTCGTCGACCCCCGCCTGCCCGGCGCGGGCACGGAGGTAGTCCGGCAGCCAGCACAGCGCCCCGAAGACGGCGGCCAGCCAGCCCGGCGCGCCCGCCACCCAGAGGGCCGCCGCGTACGCCGCCTCGGTGAGCCGGTCGACGGCGGAGTCGAGGACGTAGCCGCGCTTCGAGGCCCGGCCGGTGGCGATGGCCAGTGCGCCGTCGAGGGAGTCGAGCAGTCCGGAGAGGCCGACGAGGACGCCGGCGGCGACCAGCCACAGCCCGCCGGCCGCCGCGGGGCCGACCGCGGCGACGGCGACGAGCAGCCCGACCGCCGTCGCGACCAGCGGCGAGAGCCCGGCCACCGGACGGGCGAGCGTGTAGGCCGCGGTCAGCCAGCCGCGCACGAGCCGGCTGGCCGCCGGGTCGGTGCCGCCGTGCCAGCGGGACCACGCGGCGAGGTACTCGTCACGGCTCAGCACGGCGCGGGTCCCACGGGTGCAGTCCACCAGCCCGGGGCGTCGCGGGCGAGCACCGGGACGGTCAGCGGCCGGCGAGGTGGTCCGCGAACTCGCGGACCAGGACGTCGACGGGACGCCGGGCGTCGACCCGCAGGCACGAGGCCTCCGGCCACGGCTCGTACGCCGCCGCCCTGGCCCGCACGTCGTCCCACGACGGCTCGCGTACGTGCGCCAGCCCGCGCACGCGACCGGTCAGCCGACGCCGGTGCTCCACCTCGTCGTCGAGGACCAGCAGGACGGAGACGAGCTCCGTCCCCGAGGCGGCGGCCGCGGTGCGCCAGGTCCGGCGGGCGGGGTCGCTGTCGTTGACGGCGTCCACCACGACGGTCGCTCCGAGCGCGAGGTTCAGCTCGGCCACCGCCCGGGCTGCCTCGTACGCCGCCACCCCCGTCTCCTCCGAGCGCGGCAGACCCGCAGCCAGGAGTGCGTCCTCGATCGGGTCGACCGACAGGTGCACGGCGCCCAGCCGCCCGGCGAGCCCGGCCGCGAGCGCCGTCTTCCCGGTGCCGGGGAGGCCCGAGACCACGACGAGCACGCCGGCCGGCCGGCTCAGCGGACGATCGAGGCCGGCGACGCCATCGTGGCGTTCGGCGCCACCCAGTCCGTGGACACCAGGCGGGACGCGATCAGCCACCGGTCGCCCACGGGCACGAGCGTGTCCCGGTACCGCCCGGCGTGGTCGAGCCCGATCTCGGTGACCACGGTGAAGTACGACGCCACCGTCGCCTCCTCCGGCGACAGCGCGGTGAAGCGGGTGTTGGTCAGGAGGTGGCGGACCAGCTTCGGGACGGCCGGCCCCGCGCTCTCCCGCGCGGCCACCCCACCGATGAGGTCCCGGATCGCCTCGCGCCCGCGATGGGCCTCGCCGCCGCGGACCTGCAGGACGCCGTCGTCGGTGAAGGCCTCGGTGAGGGCCTCGGCGCGACCCGCGTCGCCGGACCAGTTGTAGTGCGCCAGCGTCTCCCGGATGCGCTCCCGCGCGACCAGCTCCCACAGCTCCACGCGAGGTTCGTACCAGGCGGCGCCCGCATGACCGGCCACCGACCGTGGGTAGGGGCCCGCCATGGCCCCCCCGAACAGTGACGCCGCCGTCGTCGACGTGCTCCGCCGGGTCGACCGGCTGACCGCCCCGCTGGTGCGCCGCCTCGGCCGGCCCCCGGCGCTGCCGCCGGCGGAGCGCGACCAGTGGTGGGCCGACCGCGTCTCCCGGTTCGCGGCCGGCGTCTCCGCCGTCCCCCGCCTGGCCGGCAAGCTGGCCGACCTGCTGCCGCTGCAGAACACCGTGGGCGCGGCGGCCCAGTCGGTCGTCGTCCTCGGCGTGGCCGGGGAGCACGGCATCGACGACCCCGCCGAGCGCGTGTCGCTGCTCGCCCGCGTCCTGCTGGACCGCGAGCTGCCGGCCGACCGCGTCCGGCCGCTGCTCGAGCGGACCCGCGGCACCTACGCCGAGGCAGCCCTGGGCGCCCGCGACGAGCGGACCGGGCTGCGCGGCGCCGGGCGCACCCTCTGGCGCGCGGCGCGCCTGCTCGGGCGCATCGACGACGCCCTCGACGCCCGGCCGAAGGGCCGGCTCGGGGCCCGCGCGCTGTCGAACCTGCCCGTCATCGGCGTGCTCGGGGGTTACGCCGCCGAGCGGGAGGGGCTGCGCCGGGCCGCGGCCGAGGCGGCGGCCCTCGCCGACCGGCGGGCCGCGGTCAGCTGACCGCGGGCGCCACCGCAGGGCTGAGGTTGGCGAACACCTCACGCGTCGCCGTCGACCGGTTCATGGTGATGAAGTGGATGCCGGGCACGCCCTCGTCGAGCAGGGTCCGGCACATCTCCGTCGCCACCTCGACGCCGTAGGCCCGCACCGCCGCCTTGTCCTCGGGGCGGTCGCCGTCCAGCTCCGTGAAGCGGGACGCCAGCTCCTCGGGGAACGCCTGACCGGACAGCTGCACGATCCGCGTGATCTGCCGGGCGTTGGTCACCGGCATGACGCCGGCGATGATCGGCACCTCGCAGCCGCGGGCGGCGACCCGGTCGCGCAGCCGCAGGTAGTCCTCGGTGCGGAAGAACATCTGGGTGATCGCGTAGTCGGCGCCGGCGCGGCACTTGGCCACGAACATCTCGACGTCGGTGTCGAAGTCCGGCGACCGCGGGTGCCGCTCCGGGAAGGCGGCGACGCCGACCGAGAAGTCCCCCATCGACCGGATGAGCCCGACCAGCTCGGCGGCGTAGGACAGGCCCTCCGGGTGGGCGACCCACTCGGCCTGCGGGTCCGCTCCCGGCGGGTCCCCGCGCAGGGCCAGCAGGTTGCGCACGCCCGCCGCCGCCAGCCGGCTCACCACGTGCCGCAGCTCGGCGATGCTGTGGTCGACCGCGGTCAGGTGGGCCAGCGGCGTCATCGTCGTCTCGGTGGCGATCCGCTCGGTGACCGACACCGTGCCCTCGCGGGTGCTGCCCCCGGCGCCGTAGGTGACCGAGACGAACGAGGGCTGCAGCCGCTCGAGCTCGCGCAGCGCGGTCCACAGCGCCTGCTCGCCCTCGGGCGTCTTCGGCGGGAAGAACTCGAAGGACCACGTGGGCACGCCCCGGGCCAGCAGCTCGCGGACGGTCGTGGTCATGGCTCCGCAGGATACGGCGGCCCGTCGGGGGGCCCGGTGGGGGACGCGTGCATCCAGGGGTGGACGTCACCCGGAAGAACGACTCGTACCGGCACGAGGAGGCTCCCGCATGACCACGCACCAGCTCCCCCGCCCGAACCGGCGGCGCGCGACCCCGTGGGGCGATACTGATTCGGTGATCACCGGGGCGGAGCGCCGCCAGCCCGCTCTCGTCCCGCCCGTGTCCCTGAGCAGCTCCCCGCTGTCGAGCGCCGACCTCCCGCGCATCCGCAGCGCGGTCGCCGGCGCGCTCACCGGCTTCCTCGAGGAGCAGCGCACCGTCCTCACCGGCATGGACCCCTCCCTCGGCCCGGTCGTCGACGAGGTCTCCGCGGTCGCCGACGGCGGCAAGCGGCTGCGGCCCGCCTTCGCCTACTGGGGCTGGCGCGGCGCGGTCGAGGCCGTCTCCGGTCCGGCCGAGGACGACGCCGCGGTGCTGCGTGCCGTCGCCGCGCTGGAGTTCGTGCACGCCAGTGCCCTGGTCCACGACGACGTCATGGACGGCGCGCTCACCCGCCGCGGCCGGCCGGCCACCCACATCGGCTTCGCCACCCGGCACGCCGACGACGGCCTCTCCGGCGACGGCGCCGGCTTCGGCGTGGGCGCGGCGATCCTCGTCGGCGACCTCGCCCTGGTCTGGTCCGACGAGCTGCTGCGCCGCTCCGGCATCTCCGCCGCCGCCCTGGCCCGCGCCCGGTCGGTCTGGGACACCATGCGCACCGAGGTGACCGCCGGGCAGTACCTGGACCTGCTGCGCGCCGCCGGCGGCCTGCCCGGTGCCCAGGGTGCGCTCACCGTGGCGCGGTACAAGAGCGCCGGCTACACCGTGCAGCGCCCGCTGCAGCTGGGCGCGGCCCTCGCCGGCGCCGGCCCCCGCGCCGCCGAGGTCTACACCGCGATCGGGCTGCCGCTGGGCGAGGCGTTCCAGCTGCGCGACGACGTCCTCGGCGTCTTCGGCGACCCCGAGGTCACCGGCAAGTCGGCCGACGACGACCTGCGCGAGGGCAAGCGCACGCTCCTCGTCGCGCTCGCCGAGGACGAGGCGGACGAGGCGGGCCTACAGCTGCTGCGCGACTGCCTCGGCGACCCCGACTGCGGCGCCGACCAGCTCGACGCCCTGCGCCGGCTCATCGAGACCACCGGCGCCCGCGCGCGGGTCGAGCAGCGGATCGCCGAGCAGACCGCCCGGGCCCGGGCCGCCATCGCCGAGGCGCCGATCGCCGAGGAGGCCCGCGCCGCGCTCGACGCGCTCGCGGTCGCCGCGACCTCCCGCACCGCCTGAGGTGCGCACCGTCCCCGGACGCACCGACCGCGTCGTCGTCGTCGGCGCCGGCCTGGCCGGGCTGTCGACGGCGCTGCGGCTGCGCGGCGCCGGGCGCGAGGTCACCGTCGTCGAGCGCGGTCCCGGCCCCGGCGGCCGAGCGGGGCGGGTCACCGACGGCGGGTACGTGCTCGACACCGGGCCGTCGGTGTTCACCGCGCCGGAGCTGGTCGCCGATGCCGTCGCCGCCGTCGGGGAGGAGCTCGAGGACCGGTTGACGCTGGTCCCGCTGGAGACCTCCTACCGAGCGCAGTTCGCCGACGGCTCGCACCTGGACGTGCACGCCGACCCCGCCGCCTTCGCCGCGGAGGTCGAGGCGCTCTGCGGCCCGGCGGAGGCCGTCGCGCTGCGCCGCTACCTCGCCGACCTCGCCGAGCTGTACCGGCTGCAGCTGCGCACCTTCATCGACCGCAACCTGGACGGCCCGTTGGACCTGCTCGGCCCCGAGCTGCTCCAGCTCGCCCGCCGCGGCGGCTTCGGGCGGCTCTCCCGGCACGTGGAGAAGCACTTCGCCGACGACCGGCTGCGCCGGCTGTTCAGCTTCCAGGCGCTCTACGCCGGGGTCTCGCCGTACCGCGCGATCGCCGCCTACGCCGTGATCGCGCAGCTCGACATCGGGGCCGGCGTCTGGCACCCGGTGGGCGGCATCGGCGCCGTCCCCGACGCGATGGCCGGTGCGGCCGCCGACGCTGGGGTCGTCTTCCGGTACGGGACGTCGGTCGACCGGCTGGACGTCTCCGGCCGCCGGGTCACCGGCGTGGTGCTGGACGACGGCGAGCGGCTCCCCGCCGACGCCGTCGTCGTCACCACCGACGCCCCGCACACCCTGGTGCCCGGGCTGGCCGGGCCGCGGCGCCCCACCTACTCCCCCAGCTGCGTCGCCCTGCACCTGGGCGTGCGCCGGGAACTGGCCGGTCAGGCGCACCACACCATCAGCTTCGGCGCGTCCTGGCGGCAGGTGTTCGACGAGCTCACCCGCGACGGCCGGCCGATGAGCGACCCCAGCCTGCTGATCAGCATGCCGTCGGTGACCGACCGCTCCCTGGCACCGGACGGCGGGCAGGTGCTCAGCGTCGTCGCCCCCACGCCGAACCTGGACCCGCGCAGCGGCGGCAACCCGGACCTGGACTGGACGGCGCTCGCGCCCCGCTACCGCGACGAGCTGCTGGCCACCCTGGAGGCGCGCGGCTTCACCGGGGTCTCCGAGGCGATCGAGGTGGAGCACATGGACACCCCGCTCACCTGGGCCGAGCAGGGCATGGCCGCCGGCACCCCGTTCGCGCTGGCGCACACCTTCGCCCAGACCGGCCCGTTCCGGCCCTCGACCCTGCCGCGGCGGGGGCCGGAGAACGTCGTCCTCGCCGGGTCGTCGGTGCAGCCGGGCGTCGGCGTCCCCATGGTCGTCATCAGCGGCCGGCTGGCCGCCGAGCGCATCACCGGACAGCGCACGAACGGACACAGCAGCGCATGACCCTCGTCGAGCCGCCGCCCACCCGCGAGCAGCAGCAGGCCCAGCTCACCGCCGCCTACCGGCACTGCGCGGCCATCGCCGCCGAGCACGGCAAGAGCTACCACCTGGCCACCCGGCTGCTCACCGCCGACCGGCGCCCCGCCGTGCACGCCCTGTACGCCGCGGCGCGCGTCGCCGACGACCTCGTCGACCACCCCGGCGCCGACCCCGAGGCCGACCTCGGTGACTGGTCGCGCTCGGTGCTGGCTGAGCTCGAGGCCGGCTGGTCGACCGACCCGGTGCGGCTGGCGCTGGTGCACACCTACCGCCGGTACGCGATCGGCGTCGAGCACCTCGTGGACTTCCTCGCCGCGATGACCAGCGACCTCACCGTCACCGGCTACGCCGACATGGACGCCCTCGACCGCTACATGTGGGGCTCGGCGTCGGTCATCGGGCTGCAGGTCCTGCCGGTGCTCGGCACCGCCCCCGGCGTCCTGCGCGAGGAGGCCGCGCCGCACGCCGTCGCCCTGGGCGAGGCGTTCCAGCTGACCAACTTCCTCCGCGACGTCGCCGAGGACGTCGACCGCGGCCGCGTCTACCTGCCCGCCGACCTCATGGCCGCGCACGGCGTGACCCGGGAGCAGCTGGCCGAGAAGCGCCACGACGCGGCCTTCGCCGCGCTGATGCGGGAGATGGTCGCGATCGTGCGGCGCCGCTACGACGACGCCGCCCCCGGCACCCCGCTGCTGGCGCCGGAGTCGCGCGACTGCGTGCGGGCCGCGACCGCCCTCTACGGCGGGATCCTCACCGAGATCGAGCGCGCGGACTACCGGGTGCTCGACCGCCGCGTGCGGGTGTCCAGGCCGCGGCGCCTGGCGGTGTTCGCCCGCCGGTTGACCGCCGCCCAGCTGGCCAGGGTCAGGGTGACCATGGCGAACCCGAAGAGCAGGTCCTCCACCGGCGCGTAGGCGATCCGCGGGCCCCAGATGGCGGCCTCGTCGTAGGTGACGACGTCCAGGCCGGTGAGCACGCCGTTCATCAGCAGCTGGAACGTGATGACGATCGCGTAGGCCACCCAGAAGACCCGCCGCGTCACCATGCGCGTGCGGTACACGAACAGGTCGACGACGAGGACGCCGACGACGGCGACCACTGCCAGGGTCGAGTAGCTCACGGCCTGCCCTCCCCGGGCGCCGAGGCCTCCTCGGCGGGGTAGCCGGCGTCCCAACCGGTCACCCGCCGCACCGCCTCCAGGGCCAGCACCGAGCACAGCGGGACGACGAGGAAGAACAGCACCTCCTCGAGCGGCATCCCGCCCGGGAACCGGACGTCGAGGGTCAGCTCGGACGAGTAGTCCCAGTGGCCCTGCGCGATCGCGTGGAGCACCCAGACGACGAAGACGACGAACGTCGGCAGCACGGCGACCAGGAAGCGCCGCCAGCGGGCGTAGACGCGCACCCGGAGCACCAGCTCCAGCGGTGCGGTGACCACCAGGCAGCCGACGAGCAGGCCGAGGTAGGTCAGCTGCTCCACGCCACGACCTTCCGCACGCGCGCCGGCGCCGGATGCACCTGGGTCAGAACGCCAGGGCCTGGGCGCGGCGGGTGACCTCGGTGTGCCGGTCGTCCCGCAGCGCCTGCACCGGGGTCCCCGGCAGGGAGTCGTCCTCGCGGAACAGCCACTCGAAGGCCTCCTCGTCGCGGAAGCCGCCGTCCCTGAGGACCGTCAGGAGGCCGGGCAGGTGCTTGAGCACCACGCCGTCCTGGAGGAAGTCCGCCGGGATGCGGCTGTTGCCGCTGCCGGGCACGGCCATGAGCTTGTACTCGCGCAGGAGCTGGCGGACGCGGTTCGGCGAGACCCCGAGGACCTGGGCGACCTCCGCGGGCGTGAGCGTCTCCATAGGGTGCGAGCCTATGGCGCACTCCCAGGACCGCCGCACCCCGGACCCGGTGCACGTGGCGAGCAGCGCCCTGGGTGGCCCCGGCGCCCCGGCCCAGCGCCGCCGCGGCGACGACCTGCCCGACGGGGTGGTCGGGAACGGCACGGCACGGCCGGAGCTGATCGACCTCGACGCGCTGGAGGAACGGGCCCGGGAACTCCTCGGCCCGGAGGTCGCCGACTACTACGCCGGTGGCGCCGAGGGCGAGGTCACCCTGCGCGAGGCGACGCCGGCGTGGCGCTCGTGGCGGCTGCGTCCGCGGGTCCTGACGGGCGCCTCCGACGTCCGCCTGCGGACGACCCTGCTCGGCGCCGAGGTGGCCACCCCGATCGGCGTGGCCCCCTGGGCGTACCAGGCCCTGGCCCACCCCGACGGTGAGCGGGCCACCGCCCGCGGGGCCGCCGCCGCCGGCGCCCTGATGACCGTCTCGACGTCGGCCACCACCTCCCTGGCCGACGTCGCCGCCGCCCGGCCGGCCGGGCCGCGCTGGTTCCAGCTCTACCGGCTGCACTCCCCCGCCCACACCGACGACCTCGCCCGCCGCGCCGGGGATGCCGGGTACCGGGCGCTGGTGCTCACCGTCGACCTGCCGGTGTTCGGCCGGCGGCTGCGGGAGGCGGCGCACGGCTTCGCCCTCCCCGCCGACCTCCCGCTGCCCAACCGCCCCGACGGGACGGTCCCGGCCGCGGACAGCCCGGTCTGGACCCTCGCCGACGTCGAGCGCTTCGGCCGGGTGTCCGGGCTCCCGGTCGTCGTCAAGGGAGTGCTGCGCGGTGACGACGCTGCCCGCTGCGTGGAGGCGGGCGCGGCGGCGGTGTGGGTCTCCGCGCACGGCGGCCGACAGGCCGACCCGGTCGTCGCCACCGCGCACGCGCTGCCGGAGGTGGTCGAGGCCGCCTGCCCCACGGCCGAGGTCTACGTCGACGGCGGGATCCGGGCCGGCTCCGACGTCGTCTGCGCCCTGGCCCTCGGCGCCCGCGCGGTCTTCGTCGGCCGCCCGGCGATCTGGGGACTGACCACCGGCGGGGCCGACGGCGTCCGAGCGGTGCTGGACGGGCTGTCCGCCCAGCTGGTGACCACGATGACGCTGTGCGGGCTGGACGACGTGGCCTCCGTGCCCGGGAACACGGTGGTCCCGGCCGTCGGCGGGCCCCGGTAGCATCGACGGCGGGCCGTGACTGGCGCATCGAGGTGGGACCGACCACCGGGGAGCGGCCCAGCAACCCCGCCGGGCGCCTGGGCACTCACTCCGACGACGCCACGCAGGAGCCTGCCATGACGCACGCCACGCCCTTCGACGCCTCCGCCGCCAGCACCGCCTACAAGGCGGCCCTCGAGGTCATCTCCTCGGTCGAGCCCCGGGTCGCCGACGCGATCACCAGCGAGCTGGCCGACCAGCGGGCCTCGCTGAAGCTGATCGCCAGCGAGAACTACGCCAGCCCCGCCGTGCTGCTGACCATGGGCAACTGGTTCAGCGACAAGTACGCCGAAGGCACGGTCGGTCACCGCTTCTACGCCGGCTGCCAGAACGTCGACACCGTCGAGGCGCTCGCCGCCGAGCACGCCCGCGAGCTGTTCGGCGCCCCCTACGCCTACGTCCAGCCGCACTCGGGCATCGACGCCAACCTCGTCGCCTTCTGGGCGGTGCTCGCCACCCGCGTCGAGTCCCCCGCCCTGGAGCGGGCCGGCGTCCGGCACGTCAACGACCTCACCGACGAGGACTGGACGACGCTGCGCCGCGCGCTGGGCGACCAGCGGATGCTCGGCATGAGCCTGGACGCCGGTGGCCACCTCACCCACGGCTTCCGCCCGAACATCAGCGGCAAGATGTTCGCCCAGTCCTCCTACGGCACCGACCCGGCCACCGGCCTGCTGGACTACGACGCCGTCCGCGCCCGGGCACGGGAGTTCAAGCCGCTGATCCTCATGGCGGGCTACTCCGCCTACCCGCGCCGGGTCGACTTCGCGAAGATGCGCGAGATCGCCGACGAGGTCGGCGCCACGCTCGTCGTCGACATGGCCCACTTCGCCGGTCTCGTCGCCGGGAAGCTGTTCACCGGCGACTTCGACCCGGTGCCGCACGCCCACGTCGTCACCAGCACCAGCCACAAGTCCCTGCGGGGTCCGCGTGGCGGGTTCGTGCTCGCCCAGCCGGAGTACGCCGACGCCGTCGACCGCGGCTGCCCGATGGTGCTCGGCGGCCCGCTGCCGCACGTCATGGCCGCCAAGGCCGTCGCCTTCGCCGAGGCCCGCCGTCCCGACTTCGCCGGCTACGCCCGTGCGGTCGCCGACAACGCGAAGTCCCTCGCCGAGGGACTGTCCCGCCGGGGGGCGACGCTGGTCACCGGCGGCACGGACAACCACCTGGTGCTCATCGACGTCACCTCGTTCGGCCTGACCGGCCGGCAGGCGGAGTCCGCGCTGCTCGACGCCGGCATCGTCACCAACCGCAACGCCGTCCCGGCCGACGTCAACGGCGCCTGGTACACCTCCGGCGTCCGGATCGGCACCCCGGCGCTGACCAGCCGCGGCTTCGGCGCGGCCGAGTTCGACCGCGTCGCCGAGCTGATCACCGACGTGCTGTCGGCCACGACGCCGACCGCGACGCGCGACGGCAGCCCGTCCAAGGCCAAGTACGCGATGGACGAGGGACTGGCCGACAAGACCCGCGCCGCGGCCGCCGAGCTGCTCGCCGCCCACCCGCTGTACCCGGGCCTCGACCTCTCCTGAGCCATCGCGGGGATCAGGTGACCTGATCGTGGCGCGTCCTCCCTCACCGCAGACCCCGAGGGAGGGCGCGCTGCGGTGAGGGAGGACCGCGCCGCGGCCCTCCCGTGGCCGGTGGGACTGCTGCTCCGGCCGGGACCGGCTCCGGCGCGTGAGGGGCCGTCGGCGCCCTCCCCGCTCCTACACTCGACCGCGTGGACACCGCCGTGACCGACCCCGTGGTGGGGCTGGTCCTCGAGGGGCGCTACCGCCTCGAGGAGCGGCTGGCCCGTGGCGGCATGTCCACCGTCTACGCCGCCACCGACCTGCGCCTGGACCGCACCGTCGCGGTCAAGGTCATGGCCGAGCACCTGATGCACGACCCGTCGTTCGTCGAGCGGTTCACCCGGGAGGCCCGGGCCGCGGCGATGCTCAGCCACCCGAACGTGGTGAGCGTCAGCGACCAGGGCAGCGACCAGGGCCTGGTCTTCCTCGTCATGGAGCTGGTGCGCGGGCGCACCCTGCGCGACCTGCTGCAGGCCCGCGGCCGGCTGACCGTCGCCGAGGCGTTCGCCGTCCTGGAGCCGGTGCTGTCCGGGCTGTCCGCCGCCCACCGGGCCGGCATCGTGCACCGGGACATCAAGCCGGAGAACGTCCTCATCGGCCTGGACGGCGTGGTGAAGGTCGCCGACTTCGGCCTGGCCCGCGCGGTCGCCGGCACCGGGCAGACCAGCCACACCGGCGGCGTCCTCATCGGCACGGTCGCCTACCTCTCCCCCGAGCAGCTCGAGCGCGGCAAGGCCGACGCCCGCAGCGACGTCTACGCCGCGGGCGTCGTGCTGTTCGAGATGCTCACCGGGCACCCGCCCTACGGCGGGGACACCCCCCTCGCGGTCGCCTACCAGCACGTCCACCACGACGTCCCCACGCCGTCGGAGGAGGTCCCGGGGCTGGCCTGGCAGGTCGACGAGCTCGTCGCCCGCACCACGCGCCGCGACCCCGTCGTCCGCCCGCTGGACGCCGGCGCCTTCCTCGCCGACCTCGAGGACGTCCGCTCCGACGTCGGCATCCCGCGGGTGCCCGTGCCCACCGGCCGCAGCTCGGCCGGGCCGGACACGCTGCGCCCCACCAACCGGCCCAGCCGGTCACGGCACCCCAGCTCGCCCGGCGACGGCACCGAGGTGCTCGGCGGCAGCAGCCGCCCCCGCGGCTCGCGGACCAGCATGATGCCGGGGATGGGCGCCGGCCCGACGACCGACGTCGGCGGTGCGCGCCCCACCCCGCCACGGCCGCGGCCGGGCGTGCCCGACCACATCCGCCGCCGCCGCGCCCGGCTGGCCGTCGCCGTCGTCCTGCTGCTGGCGGTGACCATCGGCGCGATCGGCTGGTGGTTCGGCTCCGGCCGCTGGACGACGGTCCCCCCGCTCGTCGGCCTGGACCAGGACGCCGCCATCGGCCAGCTGCAGGAGGCGGGGCTGGACCCCGACTGCTGCGAGGAGGTCTTCAGCGAGACCGTGCCCGCCGGCGAGGTCATCTCCGCCGACCCGGCCGACGGCGACGCCATCCGCGGCACCGACGTGCACCTGGTCGTCTCCAAGGGCCCGGAGCGGTTCGCCGTCGACCCGGCCTGGGTCTCCCTGCCGATCGAGGAGGTCCGCGCGCGGATCGCCGAGGCCGGACTGCCGCTGGTCTTCACCGAGCAGCTGGACTACGACCAGACGGTCCCCGCCGAGCACGTCACCGGCTTCGCCCCGGAGCCCGGCGCCCAGCTGCCGCGGGACACCCCGGTGACCATCTACGTCAGCCGCGGGCCCGCCCCGGTGCCGGTGCCGGGCGTCGTCGGTCAGGACGCCGACGCAGCCCAGGGCACCCTGGAGCAGCTGGGCTTCGTCGTCGAGCGCACCACCGGCCGCAGCCCGGACGTCGACGCCGGGGAGGTCATGGCGGTCACGCCGGGCGCCGGCGTGGAGGCCCAGTACGGCAGCACGGTCACCATCCAGGTGTCCGAGGGCCTGCCCCGGGTCACGGTGCCCGACGTGCGCGGCGAGGACGCCGACGAGGCGACCGCCCAGCTCGAGGCACTGGGCCTGGAGGTCGAGGTGGACACCTTCATCGCCGGCTCCACCGTCCGCTTCCAGAACCCCGGCAGCGGCACGGTCGTCGACTGGGGGACGACGATCCGGCTGCTGGTCACCATCTGAGGGAGCACGTGCGCACACCCCGGATCGCGCCGCCCGTCGGCGCGCACATCCAGATCAAGGGCGGCCTGGCCAAGGGCGGGCTGCCCTACACCGATGCCGCCGGCGCACGCGCCGTGCAGGTCTTCGTCGGCAACCCCCGCGGCTGGAAGCTCACCGCCGGCAACCCCGCCCAGGACGCCGCCTTCACCACCGGCTGCGCCGAGCGGGGCGTGCCGACCTTCATCCACACGCCGTTCCTCGTGAACGTCGGCTCCCCCACCGAGGCGACCGTCGAGGCATCGATCGCGAGCATCGTGCACAACCTCGCCCGCGGCGCCGAGCTGGGGTGCGCCGGCGTCGTCGTGCACGCCGGCTCGGCCGTCGGCGAGGACCGCTACGACGAGGCCCTGCGCCAGCTGCACGAGCGGCTGCTGCCGGTGCTGGACGCCGCGCCCGCCGACGGACCGCGGCTGCTCGTCGAGCCGACGGCCGGCGGCGGGAAGTCGCTGGCCGCCACCGTCGAGGACCTCGGCCCCTACCTCGCCGCGCTCGACATGCACCCGCTGGTCGGGGTCTGCTTCGACACCTGCCACGCCTGGGCGGCCGGGCACGACCTGGCCACGCCCGGCGGGATGACGGCGACCCTGGACGCCCTCGAGGCCGCCGTCGGCCCCGGCCGGCTGGGGCTGGTGCACGCCAACGACTCCCTCGACGGCTGCGGCTCCAAGCGGGACCGGCACACGACGATCGGCGCCGGCTCGATCGGGGCGGCCCCGTTCGCCGAGCTGCTGACCCACCCGTCGACGTCCGGCGTCCCCGTGGTCGTCGAGACCCCCAGCGAGGCCGACGGCACACCGTGGGGCGGGCACGCGCGCGACATCGCCCTGCTGTGTTCCCTGCGCGACGGTGCCGGCACGGAGGACGACGCGGAGGGCAACGCGGCCGCCTGAACGGGCTCCTGCCCTCTGCCGCCTCGCCGAGTGCGACGGACTCGTGGCCATCTGCCGGCGACGACCACGAGTTCGTCGCACTCGACGCATCCGGGCACGGGCCGCGTGACCCGGTGCCGATCCGCACGCCCGTGACCCTTGGCACACAGGGAAGGCTGGGCTAACTTAGGGACGCCTTCCCGTCCTGCCCCAGGAGCGCCCCGTGTACGTGTGCATCTGCCACGCCGTCACCGAGACCGAGCTGACGAGCGTCATCGCCGCGGGTGCGCGCACGGAGGAGGAGGTCGGCGACGCCTGCTCCGCCGGCACCGGGTGCGGCAGCTGCCTCGACCGGATCTGCGACCGGCTCAGTGCGGTCGACCCGCTGCACGGTCTCCGGGTCGCCGCCGAAGCCGCCTGATCCCGGTAAAAGTGCAGGTGAGCCTCGCCTTGGCAAGGGTGACCTGAAGAGGTGGCACCCCCGCGGCTCCGGTTAGCCTCGACGCAGCCGGACCCCAGGAGGACCCCCATGCAAGGCGACGCCCGCGTCATCCAGCTGCTCAACGAGCAGCTGACGAGTGAGCTGACCGCGATCAACCAGTACTTCCTGCACGCGAAGATGCAGGAGAACTGGGGCTACAACAAGCTCGCCGCGTACACCCGCAAGGAGTCCATCGAGGAGATGATCCACGCGGAGCGCATCACCGAGCGCATCCTCTTCCTCGAGGGCCTGCCGAACTACCAGAAGCTGCTGGCCCTGCGCATCGGCCAGACGGTCCGCGAGCAGTTCGAGGCGGACATGGCCGTCGAGCTCGAGGTCGTCGAGCGCCTCCGCCCCGCGGCCTCCTACTGCGACGAGGTCGGTGACCGCGTCACCAAGAACCTCTTCGAGGAGATCCTCCGCAACGAGGAGGAGCACATCGACTACCTCGAGACCCAGCTGCACCTGATGGACACCATCGGTGAGCAGCTCTACCTCGCCGGCCAGATCGACCACCCCACCACCGGCGCCAACTGACCGGTCGGATCGACGGGCCCGCACCCTCCCCACGGTGCGGGCCCGTTCGCCGTCCGCGGAGGACCGTGACCGACCTCACGCTCGGGCCGCTGGACGCCGGCGCGGCGGGTGAGCTCCTGACCCTGCAGCGGGCGGCCCACGTGACCGAGGCGCAGCTGTACGACGACGCGCGGCTACCGGCGCTGACCCAGTCGCTCGACGACCTCGGCGCGGAGTCGCGCACCGCGCGGTGACCGGCGCGCACGCTGGTGCACCTCCCCGAGCCGCTGCCTGCCGAGCACCGGGCTGACGGCCGGCAACTCGCGCCACTCCCGCCCCGCGTCCGCGTGGGAATCCGGCCGAGCCCGTCGAGTCGTGTTGGCTTCCGGGGCCCCAGCCCCGGGGCTCGCACGCTCGAGGAGTGCCCATGTCCGTCCGCCGTCCCCTCGCCGCGCTGACCGCGACGCTCCTCACCGCCGTCGGGGTCGCGGCCACCGCGGGCTCCGCGGCGGCCGCCCCCGGTGGCACCCCCGGCCCTGCGCTCGCGACCTACATCGTCACGGTGACGCCCGGCACCCCCGCCGATACCGCGATCGAGCGCTCCCGCCGGCTCGGCGGCGAGATCCGGCACGTGTACACGGCCGCGCTCAACGGCTTCGCCGTCACCCTGCCGGAGGACGCCGCCGCGCAACTGCACCGGCTGCCCGGGGTCGAGGCGGTGCAGGCGGACCAGGAGCTCCTCGCGACCGAGACCACGCAGTCGCGGGCCACCTGGGGCCTGGACCGGATCGACCAGACCGGAGCGCGGCTCGACCGGACGTACGGCTACACGAACACCGGCCAGGGAGTGACCGCGTACGTCATCGACACCGGGATCCGTTCCACCCACTCGGATCTCCGCGGCCGGGTCGTCAGCGGGTACAACGCCGTCCCGGGCGGCAGCTCGACCACCGAGGACTGCAACGGTCACGGGACGCATGTGGCGGGGACCATCGGCGGGACGACGTACGGCGTGGCCAAGCGCGTCACCCTGGTGCCCGTGCGGGTGCTCGACTGCCAGGGCCGGGGCACCACGTCCTCCGTCATCGCCGGCATCGAGTACGTCGTCGACCACCACGTCGCCGGCCGGCCCGCAGTGGCCAACATGAGTCTGGGTGGCGGCACCGACGGGCTCCTCGACGACGCCGTGGACCGCGCGATCGACGACGGCATCACGTTCACCGTGGCAGCGGGCAACGACGGGCAGGACGCAGCGAACCACTCCCCCGCGCGGGTGGCGGACGCCTTGACCGTCGGCGCCACGGACAGCCGCGACGCCCGGGCTCCGTTCAGCAACTTCGGCGCCGGGGTGGACGTCTTCGCGCCGGGCGTCTCGATCACCAGCGCCTGGTCCACGTCGAACACCACGACGAGGACCATCAGTGGCACGTCGATGGCGGCACCGCACGTCGCCGGCGTCGCGGCACTCTTCCTGCAGTCCCACGTCGACGCCGGCCCGCAGGCGGTCACCGCTGCGATCCTCGGCGCCGCGACCCCCGGGGTCGTGACCAACAGCGGAACCGGCCTCAACGGCGCCCTGCTCTACACCGACTGGTGACCTGACGGCTCCGGGTCCACACGCGGGACCCGGAGCCGTCAGCGCCCGAGCAGTTCGCCGACGACCGCCGCGGCGCGCTCCACGCCGGCCCGGTCGACGTCCAGGTGCGTCACCAGCCGCAGCCGGCGCGGGCCGACCTGCGAGACGAGCACACCCTGGGCCTTGGCCGCCTCGGCGACCATCGGCGCGGCGACGCCGTCCACGACGACGATGTTGGTCTCCACCCCCGCCGGGTCAACCCCGAGCCGCTCGGCCAGCAGCCGCGCGTGCGCGTGGTCCTCGGCCAGCCGGTCGACGTGGTGGTCGAGCGCGTACAGCCCCGCCGCCGCGAGGACGCCGGCCTGCCGCATCCCGCCGCCCAGGCGCTTGCGCCACAACCGGCCGGCCGCGATCCGCGCCGCGGACCCCACGAGCACCGAGCCGACGGGCGCGCCCAGGCCCTTGGACAGGCACACCGACGCGGTGTCGGCCAGCCGGCCGTACGTGGCCAGCGGGATGCCGGAGGCGACGGAGGCGTTGACCAGCCGTGCCCCGTCGAGGTGGACGGCGACGTCGTGCTCCCGCGACCAGGCGAACAGCTGCTCCAGCTGGTCCAGCGGCTGCACCAGCCCGCCGCCGCGGTTGTGCGTGTTCTCCACCGCGATCGCGGCCGTGGCGGTCAGGTGCCAGTCGTCGCGCCCGCGGACCTGCTCGACCAGCTGCGCGGCGTCCAGCCGGCCGCCGGTGACCACGGTGCGGGTGGAGATGCCGAAGACGGCGGCGGCCGCGCCCATCTCGTAGGTGACGACGTGGGCGTCGGCGTCACAGAGGACCTCCTGGCCCGGCTCGCAGACCAGCCGCATGCCGATCTGGTTGCCCATGGTCCCGGAGGGCACGAAGAGCGCCGCCTCGTGGCCCATCAGGTCGGCGAACCGCTCCTCCAGCGCCCGGATCGCCGGGTCCTCGCCGTAGACGTCGTCGCCGACCTCGGCCTCGGCCATCGCCCGCCGCATGCCCGGCGTGGGCCGGGTGACGGTGTCGGAGCGGAGGTCGATCAGGTCGGAGGGATCAGCCACCCGTCAGCCGCGCAGCATCTCGGCGACGAGGAAGGCCAGCTCCAGCGACTGGCCGGTGTTCAGCCGCGGGTCGCACGCGGTCTCGTACCGGCTGTTGAGGTCCTCGTCGCTGATCTCCATCGCGCCGCCGAGGCACTCGGTGACGTCCTCGCCGGTGAGCTCCACGTGGATGCCGCCGGGCCAGGTGCCCAGCGAGCGGTGCACGTCGAAGAAGCCGAGCACCTCGTCGACCACGCGGTCGAAGTGCCGGGTCTTGTAGCCCGTCGAGGACTCGTGGGTGTTGCCGTGCATCGGGTCGCACTGCCAGACGACGGAGTGCCCGCTGGCGGTGACCTTCTCCACGATGGCCGGCAGCACGTCGCGGATCTTCCCGTTGCCCATCCGGCTGATCAGGGTCAACCGGCCGGGGATGCCGTCGGGGTCGAGCCGCTCGACGAGGTCGACGGCCTGCTCGGGCGTCGTCGTCGGGCCGATCTTGACGCCGATGGGGTTCGCGATCCGGGAGAAGAACTCCACGTGCGCGCCGTCCATCTGCCGGGTGCGCTCGCCGATCCAGACGAAGTGCGCCGAGGCCGCGTAGGCACGGCCCTCGTGCACGCGGGTGAGCGCGCGCTCGTAGTCGAGGATCAGGCCCTCGTGGCTGTTGAACAGCTCCACTCCGCGCAGCGCGTCGGAGTCGATGCCGCAGGCCTTCATGAACGCCAGGGCGCGGTCGATCTCGCGGGCGATGACCTCGTAGCGGACGCCGGCCGGCGAGGTGGCGACGAAGTCGCGGTTCCAGTCGTGGACGGCGTGCAGGTCGGCCAGCCCGCCGCGGGCGTAGGCCCGGATCATGTTCATCGCCGCGGCGGAGTTCGCGTAGGCGCGGACCAGCCGGTGCGGGTCCGGGATCCGCTCCTCCAGCACCGGGTTCAGCGAATTGACCATGTCGCCGCGGTAGGAGGGCAGGCCGAGCGCGTCGAGGTTCGAGCTGCGCGGCTTGGCGTACTGCCCGGCGATCCGGCCGACCTTGACCACCGGCACGCTGGCGCCGTAGGTGAGGACGACGGCCATCTGCAGAAGCGTGCGCGTGGTGCTCTGCAGGTGCGGCTCGGTGTTGAGGTCGAACGTCTCGGCGCAGTCGCCGCCCTGCAGGAGGAACGCCCGGCCCTGGGCCACCTCGGCCAGCTGCGCCCGCAGCGAGTCGACCTCGCTGGGCGCCACGATCGGCGGGACGGTCGAGAGGGTGCCGAGCACGGTGTCGAGGGCACCGCGGTCGGGCCACTCGGGCTGCTGGGCGGCGGGCAGGTCCCGCCACCGGTCCAGCTCGGGGACCAGCTCAGCAGATTCGGTCAGGCTCACGTCCCCAGCGTACGGCGGGGCCGCACCTCACCCGAAGAAGACCTCCGCCTCGGCGTACCTCTCCAGGGGCACCAGCTTCAGCCGCGCGGTGGCCTCGGCGATCGGCACCCGGACGATGTCCGTGCCGCGCAGCGCCACCATGACCCCCGTCGCGCCGTCGTGCACGGCGTCGACGGCGGCCAGGCCGAAGCGCGTCGCGAGCACCCGGTCGAACTGCGAAGGCGTGCCCCCGCGCTGCACGTGGCCGAGCACCACCGCCCGGGCCTCGCGGCCGGTGCGCTCCTCGATCACCTGGGCCAGAGCGGCCCCGATGCCCCCGAGGCGGACGTGGCCGAAGGCGTCGGTCGAGCCGGTGGAGGTGACCAGTCCGCCGTCCGCCGGCCGGGCGCCCTCGGAGACGACGAGGATCGGCGAGTAGCCGGACTCGAAGCGGCGCAGGCAGTGGGCGACCACGGCGTCGAGGTCGAAGGGCCGCTCGGGCAGGAGCACGACGGTCGCCCCGCCGGCCATCCCGGCGTGCAGCGCGATCCACCCGGCGTGCCGGCCCATGACCTCCACCACCAGCGTGCGGTGGTGGCTGTCGCCGGTGGTGTGCAGCCGGTCGATCGCCTCCATCGCCACGCCCACGGCGGTGTCGAAGCCGAACGTGTAGTCCGTGCCCTCCAGGTCGTTGTCGATCGTCTTGGGGACGCCGACGACCTGGACGCCGGCGTCGCCCAGCCGGGCCGCGACCCCGAGGGTGTCCTCCCCGCCGATGGGCACCAGCGCCTCGATGCCCAGGCGCTCGAGGGTGGCCCGCACGCGCTCGGCGCCGCCCTCGAGGGCGAACGGGTTGGTCCGCGAGGTGCCCAGGACCGTGCCGCCCCGGGGCAGCAGTCCCCGGACGGCCGTCCGGTCGAGCGGGACGGTCTCGCCGTCCAGGACGCCACGCCAGCCGTCGCGGAAGCCGAGCACCTCGTCGCCGTGCTGCTCGACGCCCTTGCGGACCACCGCGCGGATCACCGCGTTGAGCCCGGGGCAGTCGCCCCCGCCGGTCAGGATGCCGATCCGCATGCGCTGCCTCCGGGAAGGTTCCGGGCTGCTCGGGAGTTGGTCGGCGTCATGATGCCGCAGAGGAAGGACCCCTGCTCTACACCCCTCGCGAGCTCGGGGCGGTACCCGGCAGGGGCCGGGTCGGCCGCATGAACCGGACGATCGCCGTGACCGGAGCGACGGGCGGGCTGGGCCGGCGGGTGGCCGAGCGGCTCTCCACGGCCGGCGCCGACCTCCGGCTCGTCGTCCGCGACGCGGGCCGGGCGCGCTTCCTGCCGGGTTCGGAGGTCGCCGAGAACCCGGGCGGCTACGCCGACGGCGACGGGTTCGCCGCCGCGCTGGACGGCGTGCACACCCTCTACCTGGTGTCGGCCGCGGAGGCCGAGGACCGGGTGCAGCAGCACCGGACCGCGGTCGCCGCCGCCGCCCGCGCCGGGGTGCAGCGCGTCGTCTACACGTCCTTCCTGGGTGCCGCGCCGGACGCGGTGTTCACGCTGGGCCGGCACCACGCGGCCACCGAGGAGGCCCTCGCCGCCTCCGGCACGACCTGGACGGCGCTGCGGCACTCGCTGTACGCCGACTTCGTGCCCTTCCTCGCCACCGTGAGCGACGGGCGGGCGGTCATCGCCGGCCCCGCGGGCACCGGCGCGGCCAGCTTCGTCTCCCGCGACGACTGCGCCGACGTCGCCGCCGCGGTG
The DNA here is from genome assembly GCF_019799905.1 of Trujillonella endophytica. Taxonomy (GTDB): domain Bacteria; phylum Actinomycetota; class Actinomycetes; order Mycobacteriales; family Geodermatophilaceae; genus Trujillonella; species Trujillonella endophyticus_A. The sequence continues at coordinate 286,243 of NZ_JABGCI010000004.1, forward strand.
CTGCTCGACCGGTCCGGCGACCTCGACGGGCAGACGATCGGCGTCACCGGACCCGAGGCCCTGACGCTGGCCGAGGCCGCGTCGGCGCTGAGCGAGGTGAGCGGCGTGTCGGTCGCCTACCGCGAGGAGACCGTCGAGGAGGCGTGGGCCAGCCGGCGCCCCTCCGGGCACCCGGACTGGGAGATCGAGGGCTGGATCACCAGCTACACGTCCATCGCCGCCGGGGAGATGGCCGCGGTCACCGACGCCGTCCCCCGGCTCACCGGGCACCCCGCCCGCCCACTGGCCGAGCAGCTGCGCGCCCACCCCGGGGACTGGGCGCACCTGCGCGACGTCCCGCGGGGCTGACCGGTCCTCCGGTCAGGCGTCGCGATCGCCGGCGAGCGGGTCGTCCGGGAACCCGCCGAGCGAGACGGCCCCCGGCCGATCGTCCTGCCGGGCGCGGTGCAGGAGCTCGTCGAGGAGCGCCGCACGGCGACGCACCACCGCGGCACGGTCCCTGGGGTGCGCGTGGGTCCGCAGCTCCGCTGCGCTCCGGACCCACGCCTCGACCAGCTCCTCGTCCGACGCTCCGCGTGCCGCCGCCCGCAGGTCGGCGTCGGACGCGCCCCCGGACCGGTCCCGCGAGAGCCACTCGACAGCGAGTGCCGCACCGGTCAGCACCAGGGCCGCCGTGAGGCCCGGTGCGGCTCCTCCGGACCACGCGAGCCCCACCAGGGCGTGCACGCCGACGACCCCGCCCACGGCCGCGAGCCCCAGCGCCCGCCAGGTCTCCGCCCGCACCGGGAAGCCGTCGTGCACCATCGCCACGGCCGCTGCGGGGACCACCGCGCTCGCCAGCACCAGCTCGAACAGCCGCCCGCCGCCGACCTCGAGCGCGCCCAGGGCCGCGCAGGCCACGACCACCCCCAGCCACACCCGCCCGACGGTCCGGGCGAGACGGACGCGCAGCGGCCCCCACGGGTCCTGCGCGCCGGGGACGGCTCCGGACCGCGGTCGCATCGTGAGGCCCCCCTCCCGGTCCCCGGGGCCGACTCCGTTCACGTGTGCCGCACCGGGACCGGCCGCGGGCGCCGGCGGGCCCGGGGAACGGGGGCTCCCGCGCGCTGCGCCGGGGACCCGAGGGCGTGGAGCAGCCGGCGGACCGGTCCGGAGGCCGCCACGATCTCCACGGTGCGCCGCAGGGCCGGCGCGATCCCGTGGCTGTCGGCGAGGGCGACGGCGGACAGATCGACCAGCACCGGGGTGCCGTGCACCGCGCCCACGTGGTCCACGACGGCCTCGAGCAGCGGACCGCCGGAGTCGTCCAGCGTGCCGCTCACATGGACGACGGGGCGCCCTCCCGACCGCCTGATCTCCACGGCGACGAGCTCGTCCACCGGGGTCTGGGGCAGGTCCCCGACCTCGTCGCCGGAGCGGGGAACGGCTGCAACGGACGCTTGGAGCGGGAGCCGGGTCATGCGCCCGACGCTAGGGGCGGTGCGGGCGGGCCCGCGGGGGCCGGCGGAGGACGACTTGACCGCCGTCCCGCTGCCGGGTCCCGGCAGTGGACGCGCCGCGGCCGGAGCAGCACGGGCGGCGAGGTCAGCCCGGGTGCGAGGTCAGCCCGGGTGCGAGGTCAGCCCGGGTGCGAGGTCAGCCCGGGTGCGAGGTCAGCCCGGGTGCGAGGTCAGCCCGGGTGCGAGGTCAGCCCGGGTGCGAGGTCAGCCCGGGTGCGAGGGCCGCGACGGCCAGTCGAGCAGCCGGGCCCCCGTCACCGCCACCGACAGGGTGAGCCGCGCCGCGGGGTCGGAAGCCCGGTACCCGGTCAGCCGGTGGACCCGCTGCAGGCGGTAGGTCAGCGCGCGGACGCTCAGGTGCAGCCGGCGGGCGGCCTCGGTCGCGTTCCCACCCGCCGCGAAGTAGGCCTCGAGCGCAGCGAGCAGCGGTCCCGCTCCCCCGCGCACGCCGGTCAGCGGGCCCAGGACGGTGTCCACCAGGTCGGCGATCGCCGGCTCGTCCCGCATGAGGACCCGGTACACCAGCAGGTCGCGGGCCCGCGCGACCGGATCGGGGAGGTCCAGCCGCCGGGCCACGTCCAGCGCGTCGATCGCCTCGCGGTAGGAGCGGGCGACGCCGAGCGGGCCCGGATGGGCCCGCCCGACGCCGGTGCGCCACCGCGGGCTCCGTGCGGCACGCGCCACAGCCGCGCCGGTGATCTCGGCCAGCTCCCGGGCGACGGCGTCATCCGCCTCGGGTCCCCGGTGCGCATCCGCCGCCAGCACGCAGACCAGCCGGCCGTGCGCCGCGGCGACGAGCACCCCACCGACGCCGAGGCCGCGCCGCACGTCCTGCTCGATCAGGCCGGCACTCGGCATCCCGGAGTCCACCGGCTCCGCGGCCGACGTGACGCTCACCAGGTGCGGTGCCGCGAGCGACAGGCCGAAGCGCTCGGCCCTGTCGACGAGGGAGCCGATCTCGGCGCGCCCGCTCAGGAGGTCGTCGACGAACTCCCGCCGGAAGGCCTCCTCGCGCCGGACGACGTGCCGCTGGCGGTCCAGGTGACCGGCGGCGAGGGCCGCGAGTGCCGTGTCGGCCGCCTGCCAGACGAGCTCACCGATCCGGACCACCTCGGGTGTCGTCAGCCGGCGCCGCCCCGCATCGGCGACGAGCTCGGGGAGGCGGGGCCAGAGCGTCCGGGACGCGGTCATGTACAGGTCGACGAGGTCGGGCAGGGGGACCCCCTGCTCCGCCGCCTCGGCGCCGAGCGCCTGGCACGCCTCCTGCCGCGTGCGCGCCATGCCCTTGCCGCTGCGTGCCACGGCCAGGAGCGCGGCCGCGTAGCCGTCGAGCAGGTCCGGCGGCAGCCCGTGCTCCCGGGCGGCCGCGGCGGTCACCTCGCGGAGCACCTCGTGGGCGGGGTCCTCGCCTGCGCGGGTCACCGTCGGAGTCTGCCCGGTGGGCTCCACCGGGACGACCGCCTAGCGGCCGGCGGCCTCGATCGCCCGCCAGCGCTCGAGGTTGTAACGGGCGTCGATCAGCGCGTCGTGCGTGCCCGCCGGTTTCGGCGGCAGGGGCGGCTGCCCGGCGTCGTCCCACCGCTGGCGCAGCTCGCGGGTGAGCCGCGGGATCGCCCGGGGCAGCGCGGGCATGGCGCCCCAGAGCTGGGCGAGCGCGACGTGGTCGTAGGCGGCGAACCACGCCCACAGCTCGACCTCCTCGCCCGGCCCGGTCAGGAAGGCGAGCAGGTCGTCGCGGATCTGCCGGCGGCTGCGCCAGGCCTTGTCCGAGGGCGGCGGCAGCTGGTCCAGCACGTTGCGGCGCACCCACGGGATGGCCTTGCGGTCGTCGAACTCGGTGCTCACCGCGTAGAACTCGCGGCCGGCCTCGTCCACCACCCCGATCGAGACCAGGTCGATCGTCGTCCCGTCCTCGATGAACTCGGTGTCGTAGAAGAAGCGCCGCACGGCACCCACGGTAGGGCGCGACGCCCAGGGGTCGACTCCGCACCCCGCTCCGCTCCCCGCTGCGATGCTCACGGGGCTGTCGTCTCCCGGCTAGGTTGCCCCTCATGCCCGTGCTGGCGATCGACGCAGGGACGACCGGGGTGACGGCGCTGGTCGTGGGCGAGGACGGCGGCGTCCTCTCCCGCGGCTACCGCGAGTTCGCGCAGCTGTTCCCCCGCCCGGGCTGGGTGGAGCACGAGCCCGAGGACATCTGGACGGCGACGGTGGCCGCCTGCCGCGAGGCCCTGGCCGGCACCGACCGGCGGCCGACGTGCATCGGCATCACCGACCAGCGCGAGACCGCCGTCGTCTGGGACCGGCGCACCCTCCGCTCCCCGCGCCCCGCGATCGTCTGGCAGGACCGGCGCACGACCGGGATCTGCGACCGGCTGCGGGAGGCCGGGCACGAGCCCCGGGTCGCGGAGCTGACCGGTCTGCGGCTGGACCCCTACTTCACCGGCACCAAGTTCTGCTGGATCGCGACCGAGGAGCCGCGCGTGTGGGAGGGGGTGCGCGGTGGCGCGCTCGCCCTGGGCACCGTCGACTCCTACCTGATCGCCCGGCTGACCGGTGGCGCCGTGCACGTCACCGACCCGAGCAACGCCAGCCGCACCCTGCTGTACGACCTCGCCGCCGGCGACTGGTCCGACGAGCTGTGCGAGCTGTTCGACGTGCCCCGCTCGGCGCTGCCCGAGCTGGTGCCCAGCTCGGGCGTCGTCGGCACCACCGACCCTGACGCGTTCCTCGGGCTGGAACTGCCGATCGCCGGCATCGCCGGCGACCAGCAGGCGGCGCTGTTCGGGCAGGCCTGCTACTCCCCCGGCGACTCCAAGTGCACGTACGGCACGGGCTCGTTCGTGCTGACCAACACCGGGACGACGCCGGTGCGCTCCGAGGCCGGCCTGCTCACCACGGTGGCCTGGGACGTCGGCGACGGCCTGGTCTACGCCCTCGAGGGGTCGATCTTCGTGACCGGCGCCGCCGTCCAGTGGCTGCGCGACGGGCTGGGGCTCATCGACTCGGCGGCCGAGATCGAGGGCCTGGCGCGCACGGTGCCCGACTCGGGCGACCTGGTGTTCGTGCCGGCGCTGACCGGCATGGGCGCCCCGCACTGGGACCCGCACGCCCGCGGCGCCATCGTCGGCATCACCCGCGGCACCACGCGGGCGCACCTGGCGCGGGCCACGCTGGAGGCGATCGCGTTCGAGGTGCGCGACGTCGTCGACGTGATGGTGTCCGAGGTGGGGCTCGCGGTGCCGGAGCTGTCGGCCGACGGCGGTGCGAGCGCCAACGACCTCCTCCTGCAGCTGCAGGCCGACCAGCTGGGCGTGCCGGTCCGCCGACCGCGGGTCACCGAGACGACGGCACTGGGCGCCGCCTTCCTCGCCGGCCTGGGCACCGGCGTGTGGGCCGGCCAGGACGAGCTGGCCGCGACCTGGGCCCTGGACCGGCGCTTCGAGCCCGAGCCGGACCGCCGGGACGACGGACGGCACGACCGCTGGCGCGAGGCGCTGGGCCGCGCCGGGCACTGGACGAGCTGAGGAACGCGCGGGTTCCGGAGCGTCCTTGACCGGCGCGGACGCCGCCCCTACGTTTCGGCTGAACGCGGCTCAGCGTCGAGCCGTGCAACGCACGAAGGGGTGTGCGGTGGCTCGACGTCTGGTGCTGGCTCTCGGCTGTCTGGCGATGGTGGCGGCGGGGTGCACCGACTCCGGCGACGGCGAGCCCGACGCCGCCGAGGAGAGCTCCCCGGCGCCCAGCGCCTCACCCAGCCGCACGCCCACCGTCGCCCAGGCCACCGTCTCCGAGGCGCTCCCGGACGGGTTCACCCTCGCGTCCAACCCGACGATCGACTACGGGGCGCAGGGCTACGAGCAGGTCGAGTACCTGGTCCAGGGGACGGCGACGGCCTACACCTCCCCCACGCCGCTGTCCGGCGACGGCGAGTGGACCGCCACGCCCGGGACCGAGGCGCCGTACGGCTCGCGCGTCGTGGTGACCCGTCCGGTCGACGCCGGCGACTTCAACGGCACCGCGGTCGTCGAGTGGCTCAACGTCTCCGGCGGCGTGGACGCCTCCCCCGTGCTCACGCTCACCCACGTGGAGCTGATGCGCCGCGGCTACGTGCACGTGGCCGTGTCGGCCCAGCAGGTCGGCCTCACCGCGACGCAGACCGCGGACCCGGCGCGCTACGCCGGGCTCGCCCACCCCGGCGACAGCTACTCCTACGACATCTACTCCCAGGCCGGGCAGGCCGTCCGGTTCGAGGCCGACACGCTGCTCGACGGCCTGGAGCCGGAACGGGTGCTGGCCGCCGGGGAGTCGCAGTCCGCCGGCCGGCTGCTGACCTATCTCAACGCGGTCCACCCGCTGGCCGGCGTCTACGACGGCTTCCTGGTGCACAGCCGCTTCGGCGCCGGATCGGCGCTCTCCCAGGCCCCGCTGCCGCAGATCGACGCCCCGACGCCGACGCTGCTGCGCGAGGACCTCGACGTCCCGGTGCTGGTGTTCCAGACCGAGACCGAGACCGCCGCCCTGCAGGCCCGCCAGGACGACAGCGACACCTACCGCCTGTGGGAGGTGGCCGGGACGGCGCACTTCGACATGTACGGCCTGGCCACGGGGGCCACCGACGCCGGTGACGAAGCCGGCGCCGTCGCGTGGTTCGACGCCATGCGCGCCCCGAGCACGAACCCGGTCTCCATCCTCACCTGCGCACTGCCGGTCAATGCCGGACCGCAGACCTTCGTGCTGCGCGCGGCGGTCGCCGCCCTCGACGAGTGGGTCCGGACCGGTACGCCGCCACCCAGCGCCCCTCGCCTGGAGACGGTGAGCACCGACCCGGCCGCCGCGGAGTACGCCGTCGACGAGCGCGGGATCGCCCGCGGCGGCATCCGCACCCCCGCCGTCGACGCCCCGGTCGCCCTGATGCGCGGCCTCGGCCAGCCCGAGGGGGCGCCCGACCAGCTGCAGCGGTTCTGCCGGCTGTTCGGCACGACGGTCCCCTTCACGACCGAGGAGCTGACCGCGCTCTACCCCGACCACGACGCGTTCGTCGCGGCCTGGGAGGAGTCCCTCGACCAGGCGGTCGAGGACGGCTTCGTCCTCGCCGAGGACGCCGAGCTGCTGGTCGCCGCCGCCGAGCAGGCCGCGATCCCGAGCTGACTCAGACGGCGGTGACCGGCGCCTTGTCCTCGGTGCCGTGCACCTGCTTCGCGCGCCGTGCCCGCCGACGGTCCAGCCAGAGCATCGCGGGGCCGGCCGAGATGCCGTGCACGAGGACCGAGCCGAGCACGACCAGGACCGTGACCGCCCACAGCTGCTCGGCCCCGGGGATGTCGGCCTCCTCCAGGCCGTAGGCCAGGTAGTAGAGCGAGCCGACGCCGCGCACCCCGAAGAAGGCGATGGCGTTGCGCTCCCACCGCCCGGTGTCCCCGCCCAGCTGTGCCAGCCAGCCGGTGAGCGGCCGGACCACGAGCAGCAGGAGCGCGGCGAACACGATCTCGGACCAGCCGACGTCGTCCAGCACGCCGCGCGCGACCGCACCGCCGACCAGCACGAGGACGACGACGGTGAGCAGCCGCTCCAGCTGCTCGACGTACGCGTGCAGCACCTGGTGCCGGCCGTGGGCCCGCTCGGCGGCACGCACGGTGCACGCTCCGACGAACACGGCGATGAACCCGTACCCCCCGATCAGCTCGGCCAGGCCGTACGCCAGCGCGATGCCGGTCAGGGCGATGAACCCCTCCGCCCGCTCCGCCAGGCCGACCCGCTCGGCGGGCTTGGAGAAGAAGAGCGCGCGCAGTCCCCAGCCGACGGCGATCCCCGTGCCCACGCCGGCGACGAGCCGCCACACCACGTCGACGAGCAGCCACTCCCCCAGCCAGCCCCCCGGGGCGAGGCCCGACGCCGCGACCGCGATGGCGGCGTAGGTGAAGGGGAACGCCAGGCCGTCGTTGAGACCGGCCTCCGAGGTGAGCGCGAAGCGGGCCTCGTCCTCGCTCTCCACGTCCTCGGTGGGCTCGGCGACCTGCACCTCGCTGGCCAGGACCGGGTCGGTCGGGGCCAGCGCGGCCGCCAGCAGCAGCGCGGCGGCCGCGCCGAGGCCGAGCATCCAGCCGCCGAGCAGCGCCATGACGACGATCGACAGCGGCATCGTGATCGCGAGCAGCCGCCAGGTGGTGGACCACCGCCGCCAGCCGACCGGGCGGTCCAACGCGAGTCCCGCCCCCATCAGTGACACGATCACCACGACCTCGGTGAGGTGCACGGTGACGGTGCTGTACTCGATCGGGTCCGGCGAGGGCAGGCCGTCGACCAGCGCGAACGCGAGCACCCCGATCCCGACGAAGACCATCGGCATGGACAGGGGCGCCCGGCTCAGCGCGCGGGGGAGCAGGGCGGCCAGGAGCGTCGCGGCCCCCGCCGCGGCGTACGCCAGTCCGGTGGGGTCCAGAGTCACCTCGACAGTGTGTGGGCGACCCGCCGGGTCGGCCCGGTGAGGCTCAGGCGGGGCGGCGCTCCCCGCCCACCGAGGAGCGGCCGAACTCCTGACCCTGCAGCGCCTCGATGTCGCGCTCCAGCTGCGGCACCGCCGTGGCGGCGATCCGCGTCATCGCCTTCTCGGCGATCGCGCCGGTGACCAGCTGCCGCAGGGCGGCGATCGTGCCGACCGACCGCGGCACGAAGACCCGCCGACCGCGGGTCTCGAGGTTGCCGAGGAGGGCCTGCGCGCACTCCTCGACCGAGGTGAAGGCGCCCAGCGGGCCGGGGAGCCGCTTGCGCGTCTCGGCGAAGGTGGGCAGCGCCGCCTCGGTGTCGCGCACCATGTCGGTGTCGATCCAGGTCGGGTGGGCGCTGGCCACGGTGACCCCGCGGTGGGCGACCTCCAGCCGGAGCACGTCGCCGAACCGCTCGACGCCGGCCTTGGACGCGCAGTAGGCGCTCATGCCGGGCAGCACGGTGAACGCGGCGGCGGAGCTGATCAGCAGCACGTGCCCGCGGCGCTTCACGATCTCCGGCAGGGCCGCGTGCACGGTCAGCATCGTGCCGGTCAGGTTGACCTCGATGGTCCGCGCCAGGGCGTGCGCCGAGCTGGTCATGACCGTGGTCAGCGGCGCGATGCCGGCGTTGGCCACGACGACGTCCAGCCCGCCGGAGGTGTCGACCACCCGCTGCACAGCCGTCCGCAGCGCCTCGGGGTCGGTCACGTCGCACTCGACCCACAGGTGCTCGGGGCCGAGCTCGTCGGCGACCCGCGCCAGCAGCTCCGGCTCCAGGCCGGCCAGGGCCACCCGGGCGCCGCGGGCGGCGGCCTTGCGGGCGAGGGCGGCGCCGATCCCCCGGGCCGCGCCGGTGATGAGGACCGTCTTGCCCGCCAGGGGTGTGCGCGTGCGGGACAGAAGCGCCATCGGGGACTCCCAGGGGGCTCGGTGCGCTCGTGTTGAGCACTGCTCAACTGCCGTTGTAGCTTGTTGACCGTTGCTCAGCAAGCCGACGACGCGACACCGACCACGCAGGGAGCGCCAGACGGTGACCAGCACGCTCGAGACCCAGCCGGCGGCCGTCGAGGCGCCCGCGGGGCACCCCCGCACCGTGCGGGTGGCCATCATCGGGACCGGCTTCGCCGGCCTGGGCATGGCCATCTCCCTGCTCCGCAGGGGGGAGGACGACCTCGTCCTGCTCGAGCGCGCCGACGACGTCGGGGGCACCTGGCGCGACAACGCCTACCCGGGCGCGGCCTGCGACGTGCAGTCGAACCTCTACTCGTTCTCCTTCGCGCCGAACCCGGACTGGCCGCGGTCGTACTCGGAGCAGCCGGAGATCCAGGCCTACCTGCAGGCGACCGCCGACCGCTACGGCGTCCGCGACAAGTGCGTCTTCGGCGCCGAGGTCACCGCCGCGCGCTGGGACGACGCCGCCGGTCAGTGGGTGGTCACCACGACCGCCGGGGAGTTCCGCGCCACCGTGCTGATCTCGGCCGCCGGCGCCCTGGCCGACCCCACCTACCCCGACATCCCGGGCCTGGACTCCTTCGCCGGCACCGTCATGCACTCGGCCCGCTGGGACGGCGACCACGACCTCACCGGCGAGCGGGTCGCCGTCATCGGCACCGGCGCCTCGGCGATCCAGATCGTCCCGGCCATCCAGCCGCGGGTCGACAGCCTCGCGGTCTACCAGCGGACGCCGCCGTGGATCGTCCCGCGCACCGACCACCCGGTGAAGCCGTGGGTGCAGCGCCTCTACCGCTGGCTGCCCGGCTTCCAGAAGCTCGTCCGCGCCGTGCTCTACGTCGTCCGCGAGTTCCTCGTGGTCGGCATGGCCAAGCAGCGGCGCCTCCTCAAGCCGGTCGGGAGGGTGGCGAGGGCGCACCTGGCGCGCCAGGTGCGCGACCCGCAGCTGCGGAGGGCGCTCACGCCGGACTACACGATCGGCTGCAAGCGGATCCTGATCAGCAACGACTACTACCCGGCGGTCTCGGCGCCGAACGCCGAGCTGGTGACCGCCGGCATCGCCGAGATCCGGCCGCACTCGGTGGTCACCCGCGACGGCCTGGAGCGGCCCACCGACACGATCGTGCTCGCCACCGGCTTCCACGTGACCGACCTGCCGATCGCCGAGCGCATCGCCGGCCGCGAGGGGCGCACGCTGGCCGAGGTGTGGGCCGGCGGCATGGTGAGCAACCGCAGCACCACCGTGGCCGGCTTCCCGAACCTGTTCCTGCTGGTCGGACCGAACGTCGGCGTCGGCCACACGTCGATGGTCTACATGATCGAGTCCCAGGTCGCCTACGTCGACGACGCGCTGCAGACCATGGCCGCCGAGGGCCTGGCCGTGCTGGAGACCACCCCCGAGGCCCAGCGGGCCTACCGGGACCTCATCGCCGCGCGGTCGAAGGGCACCGTCTGGCTCGCCGGCGGCTGCGCCTCCTGGTACCTCGACCGGCACGGGCACAACACCACGCTGTGGCCGGACTTCACCTTCCGCTTCCGGCGGATGACCCGGCGGCTGGACCGCGAGAACTACGTCGGGACGCCGGCCGCCGAGCGCACCTCGGAGGTGGCGGCGTGACTCCGGCCCACGAGCTGACGCGGACTCGCGAGCGGCGGACGGCCGCCGTCCGCACCGACGACGGCGCCCTGCTGCACGCCACGGTCGACGGCTCGGACGACGCCCCGGTGACCCTCGTCCTGGCCCACGGCTGGACGCTGTCGCAGGCCTCGTGGAACGACCCGGTGGCCCTCCTCGTCCCGCGCATCGCCGCCGGCGGGCTGCGGCTGGTCCGCTACGACCAGCGCGGCCACGGGCGCTCCACCTGGGCACCGGGGGACGACGACCCGACCGCGGTCACCATCGACCGGCTGGGCCTGGACATGGGCTGCGTGCTCGACCAGCTGGCACCCCGCGGCCCGGTGGTCGTCGCCGGCCACTCGATGGGCGGCATGACGATCATGTGCCTGGCCGCGGCCCGGCCGGAGCTGTTCGGCGACCACGTGCGCGGCGCGCTGCTGGTGTCGACCTCCGCCGGCGACCTCGCGCCCGAGCCGCGGACCCCCGCGGAGAAGGTGGTCCGCCGACTCACCCCCGGGCTGGTCACCGCGGCCCTGGGCGGCGCGCGCGTCGTCGAGCGGCTGCGGCAGCTGACCCCGCCGTCCAGCCGCCAGCACCAGAGGATCGTCCGCGGGCTGCTCTACGGCGCCGACGCGACCGACGAGATGGTCCGCGAGGGAGCGGAGATCATGCACGCCTCCACGGTGCGCTCCTTCGCCGTCTTCTACCCGGCCCTCGGCGGGCACGACAAGCGCACCGAGCTGGCCGCGCTCTCCCGCGTGCCGGTGGAGGTCCTGGTCGGTAGCAGCGACAAGCTGACGCCGGTGCGGCACAGCCGCCAGCTGGCGCAGGCCCTGCCCGACGCGGCGATGCACGTCGAGCCCCGCACGGGCCACATGCTGCTGCAGGAGCGGCCGCAGCTGGTCGTCGACGCCCTCGGCCGACTGCTCGCCGCAGCAGTCGACCGGGTCGTCGCCTGAGCGGGGATCCCGCCGTGACCCACGCCCCCGTGCCGCCCCGGCGCCGGTCGGCGGGCGACCGGCGGGCCCAGCTGGTCGCCATCGGCCTGGAGCTGCTGCCCACCACGCCGGTGCAGGAGCTCACGATCGACGAGGTGGCCCGGCGGGCCGGGATCAGCCGCAGCCTGCTGTTCCACTACTTCGCCAGCAAGCGGGATTACTACACCGCGGTCACCCGGGCCGCGGCCGACGTCCTCCTCGAGCACCTCGCGCCGCGGCCGGGGCTGCCGGCCGACGAGCAGGCCACCGGCATGCTGGAGCGCTACGTCGGCTGGGTGGAGACCTACCGGGACGCGCACCTGTCGTTCGTCCGCGGCGCCGCGGCCGGCGACCCCTGGGTGGCCGGGATCTACGAGGAGACCCGCGAGGCGCTGGTCGACCTGACCCTGACCGCGCTGGAGCTCCCCGACGACGCACGGCGCCGACAGCTCGTGCGGGCCTGGTTCGCGTTCACCGAGGACCTGGTCATCCAGTGGGTGCGCGAGCCGACGATGGAGCGCGCCGAGCTGGTGGCACTCCTCCGCGGCTTCCTCACCAGCCTGCTCGACGCCTAGCCGGAGGACCCCCGTCTCCGGCCCTCTCGCAGGGGCCCGCCGCGAGTTCGCGAGCGGTGGGGGGCGAGAGGGTCCTCCTGCTAGCCGGCGAGGGCCTCCGGCGCGCGGTCGGCGGCCTCCGACGCCGGCGGCTGGAGACGGCTGACCGCCTCCGACGCGCTGACGCCGGCGTCCATCGACTTCTTCACCTGGGCGCCGTAGACGTCCACGTACTCCTGGCCCGACATCGTCATGACCTCGTACATGATCTCGTCGGTGATCGACCGCTCGACGAAGCGGTCGCCGGCCAGCCCCTCGTAGCGGGAGAAGTCCAGCGGGCGGCCGAACGTCACGGTGACCTTCGGCAGGTGCCGGCCGATCAGCGGGAGGTCCCGCTTCTCGTAGACCATCGCCACCGGCACGACGGGGACGCCGGTCTCCAGCGCCATCCGCGCCACACCGATCTTGCCGCGGAAGAGCCGGCCGTCGGGCGAGCGCGTGCCCTCCGGGTAGATGCCCAGCAGCTTGCCGGCGCGCAGGATGCGGATGCCCGTGCGGATGGCGTCCTCGGCCGCCGACGCGCTGGAGCGGTCGATCGGCACCTGGCCGGCACCGGAGAAGAAGGCGCGCTGCAGGAAGCCCTTCACGCCCGTGCCGGTGAAGTACTCCGCCTTGGCGAGGAAGGTCACCCGCCGGCGCAGCTGCATCGGCATGAAGACCCAGTCCGCCGCCGAGAGGTGGTTGCTCGCCAGGATCGCCGCGCCGGTGCGGGGCACGTTCTCAACCCCCTCGGCCTGCGGGCGGAACACGACCGTGGCCAACGGCCCGATCGCCACGTACTTGAGGAACCAGTAGAACAACACGCCTCCCTCGGGAACTGTCAGACTAAGGAGCCGCGCGGCGGATGGACAATCCGCCCGCCCCCGTACCGTGACCGCAGCCGGGGCAGGCACCGCCCCGCACGCCGAGGAGACCCGTGCCCCCGACCCAGCCGTCGTCCGTCGTCCCCGGCGCGGAGCCGTTCGCCTTCCCCGGCGGACCGGCCGGCGGAGGCACCGGCGTCCTGCTGGTCCACGGCTTCACCGGGTCCCCGTTCAGCATGCGGCCGTGGGGTGAGCACCTGGCGGCCGAGGGCTTCGCCGTCCGCGCCCCGCTCCTGCCCGGGCACGGCACCCGCTGGCAGGACTGCAACCTCTCCACCGAGCAGGACTGGGTCGACGCGGTCACCGGCGCCCTCGACGAGCTGCGCGCCGAGTGCGACCGCGTCGTGGTCGCCGGGCTGTCGATGGGCGGCACGCTGGCGATCCGGCTGGCCGAGCTGCGGCCCGAGGACGTCGCCGCGCTGGTCCTGGTCAACCCGTCGCTGCTCACCGAGCGGCTGGACGCCAAGCTCCTGCCGGTGCTGGCGCGGCTGACGCCGAGCTGGAAGGCGATCGCCAACGACGTCAAGAAGCCGGGCGTCGACGAGAAGGCCTATGCCAAGCTGCCGACCCGCGCCGTCCTCGGGCTGCGCCGGCTCTGGACGGCCACCCGTGCGGACCTCGCCCGCCTCACCGCGCCGCTGCTGGTGTTCCGCAGCGTGACCGACCACGTCGTCGAGCCGGCCTCGGTCCGCGTCCTGCTGGCCGGGGTCTCCAGCAGCGACACCACCGAGGTCCTGCTCCAGGACAGCTACCACGTGGCGACGCTGGACAACGACGCACCGATGATCTTCGAGCGGTCCGCGGCGTGGATCCGCGAGCGCGTCCCGGCGCGGGAGGGCGGCGCGTGACGGCCCCGCGGCGCGGTCGGCGGGACAACGGTCTCGACGCCGCCCTGTGGTCCCCGCTGCAGGACGTGGACCCGCGGGTCGGCGAGCACCTGCTCGACGTGCTCCGGGACGCCGGCATCGCCGCGTACCTGGAACCGGCGACCGACGTCGGCCCGTACACCCGCACCGTGTTCCTGCCCAGCCCGCCCAGCGACCGGCTCTTCGTCGACCGGTCGCGCGTGCTCGAGGGGCGCGAGCTGGTCGCGCAGCACGGGGACGAGCACGTCCCCGAGGGCGCGGGCGCCCAGTCCCCCGGCCCGCTCCCCGAGCGCCTCCCCGTCCGCCGTGACGTGGACGAGGACGCCGAGTGGGCGCGGATCGTCGCGGCGTTCGAGGCGGAGAACGGCCGTGTCGTCGTCGACCGCGGACCGGCCGACGTCCCGCCGCCGACCCCGCACGAGGTCCCGGTGCTCGACCGCCCCGACGAGCACTTCGAGCCCCCACCGGCGCCGCCCGTGGGCCTGCCCTCGCCGAACTCGCTGTACGCCAGCCTGCTCATCGCGGCGGGCGCGCTGCTCGTCATCGCGCCGGGGGCCGTCGGGCTCACCCTCGACATCGGCCTGGTGCTCGGCGTCGCCGCCGTCTTCGGCGGGGTCTTCATGCTGGTGTCGCGGATGCGCGAGCGCTCGGTCGACGACGGCGACGACGGCGCCGTCGTCTGAGAGGACCCCTCGAAGGACCCTCCTGCCCCCCACCGCTCGCTCGCTCGCGGCGGGACCCTGCAGGAGGGCCGATCAGCCTGCGGTCGGCAGGCGGACGAGGTCGGCGGCCCCCACGAGGCCGGCCTGGGGCCCGAGGGCGGCGGCCACCACCTCGGGGCCCGGCCGGAAGCCACGGCCGGGCAGGGCCCGGCGCAGCCGCTCGCGCGCCGGCCCCAGCACCGCTTCCCCGAGCGCGCTGACGCCGCCGCCGATGACGACGACGTCGGGGTCGAGGACGGCGGAGAGGTCGGCGATCCCCTGACCCAGCCAGTGCCCGACCTCGGCGATCAGCTCACCGGCCAGGGCGTCGCCCGCGGCGGCGGCCTGCGCGACGTCCTCGCCGGTGAGGGCGTCGGCCCGGCCGGACACCCGTTCCAGCAGCCGGGCCGCCGCCGCCGGGGAGTTGACGGCGACCTCCCGCGCGGTCTGGGCCAGGGCCGTGCCGCTGGCGTACTGCTCCCAGCAGCCGCGGTTGCCGCAGGCGCACAGCCGGCCGTCCGGGACGACCCGCATGTGCCCCCACTCCCCCGCGACGCCGTGCGCGCCGCGCTGGAGCCGGCCGCCGAGCACGATGCCGCCCCCGATGCCGGTGCCCAGCGTGATCACCAGCGCCAGTTCCGCGCCGCGTGCGGCACCGAAGCGGTACTCGGCCCAGGCCGCGGCGTCGGCGTCGTTGCCCACCCACAGCGGCAGCTGCAGCCGGCGCGCCAGGTCCCGGCGCAGCGAGGTGTTCCGCCACGCCAGGTGCGGGCTGAACAGCACCGTGTCGCCGGTGCGGTCGAACCAGCCCGCGGCGCCGACCCCGACCCCGACCAGCGGCTCGGCGGCGGCAGCAGCGAGCTCCTCGACGACGGCGACGATCGCGTCCTCGGTCTCGGCCGGCGACGCGCCGGGGGTGCTGCGCCCGGCGGTGCGCAGCACGACTCCCTCGTCGGTGACCAGCCCACCGGCGACCTTGGTGCCGCCGATGTCCACGCCGACGGCGGTGCCGGTCACCTCAGGCGATCTCGATGTGCTGCACGACGGGGCGGTCGGCGGGCTGGTCCTCCGCGGCGGGGGCCGGGGGGTGCGGCGGCTCGGCCATCGTCCGCAGCGCGGCGGCCGCGGCGGTGAGGGCGTCGGCGAGCGCGGCGGTGAGCTCCGGCCGCTCCCCGCGGAGGACGGCGACCGCCTGGCACAGGGGGCACCAGCGGCAGTCGCTCCCGTGCGGGGCGGGGGCGTCGGTGTCGCCGTCCCCGTCGGCGGCGGCCGGTGCGGGGCCGGCGGCGAGCGACTCCCCCAGTCCGGCCACCAGCCTTCGTGCCTGGTCGAACCAGTCGTCGGCCGTCGTCATGCGGTGCTCCCCTCGGCGGCCAGCAGGTCGGCCGGCCACTGCTGCGGATCAGGTGCGAAGGCGATCTCCAGGCGCGCCGCCGCGGTGCCGGCGTCGGCCAGCGACCCCCCGGTCACCACGCAGCGGCGCAGCAGCGCGTCCAGCCGGATGGAGCGCCGGGCGCCGCCCACGGTGACCACGAGGTCGTCGTCCCACCGGGTCAGCCCGAGCGCACCGCGGCGGGCGAACGGCAGCGGGACGACGAGCTGCCAGCCACCGGGCACCCGGACCGGCACCGGCGACACCGGCGGCTCCGCCGACCGCGCCTCGTCGTCGGCCAGCAGGGCGGCGAGCTCCTCGGCGCCCCGGGGGGCGGAGGGCCGCTCCGGCACCGTGCGCACCGGGACGAGCCCGGCCAGCTCGGCGAGGACGGCGTCCTGCTCGGCGGTGCGCGCCGCCCACCACTCCCCCGCGCCGCCGTCGGGCAGCACGCGCGCGTGCACCACGGTGGCCCGCTGCCCATGCAGCGCCAGGGCGGGCAGCGCCTCCCGGACGGCGTCGACGGCGGAGCGCCGCGTCTCGGCCACCAGCCGCACCTCGGTGGCGGCGGGGTCGGTGAGGGTCACGGCGGACAGCAGCCGCTCGACCGCCGGCACCGCCGCCAGCACGGCGTCCACGGGCCCGGGACGTGCCGTGCCGGTGCGAACCGCCGCGGTGCGGACCGCACCGAGCATGCGCAACCGGGTGGGCAGCACCTGGCCCAGCCACCACGTCAGCGCGCCGGGCAGGGACAGCAGGGCGAGGGCGGCGTCCAGCGGTCCGGCGTCGACCACGACGACGTCGGCCTCGACCCGCGCCAGCTCGGCCAGCAGGGCGAGGTCGGCGGCTCCGGGCGGGGCGACGACGGAGCTGGCCGGCGGGACGGAGAGCTCGGGCAGCGCCGCCGCGAGGGCGGGGCCGATCGACCCCCACAGCCCCTCGAAGGCCGCCTGCGGGTCGACGGCGACGACCCGGAGCCCGTCGACCGCCCCGAGCGGGGCCGGCCGCCGGGACAGCAGCACCGCACTGCGGCCGCCGCGCGCGGCGCGGACCGCGAGCGCCGCGGACAGTGTCGAGGCACCGGCCCCGCCGGGGCCGGTGACGAGCAGGGTGGTCACGCCGGGTCAGCCCTCGACGCGCTTCTTGAGCTCCTTGAGCGCGGTGTCGAGGATGACCTTCTCGGCCTTGCGCTTGATCATGCCGAGCATCGGGATGGAGAGGTCGATGGTGATCGAGTAGGTGACCTCGGTGCGCCCGCCGGTCTCGACCAGCGTGTAGGAGCCCTCCTGGCGCTTCTGCATCTGGCCCTTGACCAGGGTCCAGGAGACGCGCCGGTCGCCCTCCCAGGTGTAGTCGAGGACGTAGTCGTCCTTGACGGCACCGGCGTCGAGCACGAAGTGGACGCGCTTGGCGCGCCCGTCGGGGCCGGTCTGGACGACCTCGACCCGCTTGGCGGCCGCGACCCAGGTCGGGTAGGCGTCGAAGTCGGCGATGACCGCCATCACGTCGGCGGCGGGCGCCTCGACGACGATCGACTGGGTGGACTGGTCGGCCATGCGGAGCAGGCTAGCCGCTCCGGCGGCCGCTGCCTCGGCCAGACGCCCGCCTCAGCTACTCACCGGTAGCTCCCACCGACTAGATTTGCAGCCCAGATGCCCCACCGGGGCCGACCGGGCGACGGGGCCCGGGGTGCGGTGCGGGAGAGAGGACCAGGCGTGCGCGAGTTCAGCGTCCCGGCGACGACCGAGGTGGGGCCGGACGAGGCCCTCCCCGACATGCTGGCGGAGAACGTCGCCGAACACGGCGAGGAGGTCGGCCTGCGCATCCAGCGGGCCGGCCGCTGGGAGGACGTGACCTGGCGTGAGTTCGGCGAGCAGGTGCGCGGCGTGGCCAAGGGCCTGATCGCCGCCGGCGTCCAGGCCGGTGACCGCGTGGCCCTGCAGGCCAAGACCCGCTACGAGTGGACGGTCGTCGACTTCGCCGTCTGGACCGCCGGCGCCGTCGTCGTCCCGGTCTACGAGACGTCCAGCCCCGACCAGGTCGCGTGGATCCTCGCCGACTCGGGCGCGACGGCCATGATCGTGGAGAAGGGCGAGCACGCGGCGGCGGTCGACTCCGTCCGCGACCAGGCGCCGGGCCTGGGTCCGGTGTACGTCATCGAGGACGACGCCCTGGGCACCCTGACCGCCGCGGGCGCCGAGGTCCCCGACAGCGAGCTCGACGCCCGCCGCGCCACGCTGAACGCCGAGAGCCTGGCCACGCTGATCTACACCAGCGGCACCACCGGCCGGCCGAAGGGCTGCGAGCTCACGCACGGCAACTTCCTGTTCGAGATCGGGAACGGCATGAGCCTGCTCGACCGGTTCATGAACGTGCAGGGCTCGCTGCTGCTGTTCATCCCGCTCGCGCACGTGCTGGCCCGCGTCCTGCAGGTCGGGGCGGTCAAGACCCGCACGGTCATCGGGCACACGCCCGACGTGAAGAACCTGGTCGAGGACCTCGGGGCGTTCAAGCCGACCTTCGTGCTCGCCGTCCCCCGGGTCTTCGAGAAGGTCTTCAACCAGGCCAAGGCCAAGGCCGAGGGCGACGGCAAGGGGAAGATCTTCGACCGGGCCGCCCAGGTGGCCATCGACTGGTCGCGCGCCCAGGAGAACGGCGGCCCCGGGCTGGCCCTGCGGGCGCAGCACGCGCTGTTCGACAGGCTCGTCTACGGCAAGCTGCGCGCCGCCCTCGGCGGCCGCTGCCTCGGCGCCATCTCCGGTGGCGCGCCGCTCGGCGACCGGCTGGGCCACTTCTTCCGTGGCATCGGGGTGACCGTCTTCGAGGGCTACGGCCTGACCGAGACGACCGCGGCCGCGTCGGTGAACCACGACGACGCGCTGCGCATCGGCACCGTGGGCAAGCCGCTGCCCGGCGTCGGCTTCGCGATCGCCGACGACGGCGAGATCCTCATCCGCGGCGGCGTCGTGATGCGGGGCTACTGGAAGAACGAGCAGGCCACCGCCGAGGCGATCGACGCCGACGGCTGGTTCCACAGCGGCGACATCGGCGAGATCGACGCCGACGGATTCGTCAAGATCACCGGGCGCAAGAAGGAGATCCTGGTGACCGCGGGCGGCAAGAACGTCGCCCCCGCCGTCCTCGAGGACCGGCTCCGTGCCCACCGGCTGATCAGCCAGTGCATCGTCGTCGGTGACCAGCGACCCTTCATCGGGGCGCTGATCACCCTCGACGAGGAGGCCCTGCCCCAGTGGCTGGAGTCCAAGGGCAAGCCGGCCGACACGAAGATCGCCGCCCTGGTGGACGACCCCGACGTGCGTGCCGAGATCGACGCCGCGGTGGCCGACGCGAACAAGGCGGTCTCGCAGGCCGAGGCGATCAAGAAGTACACGGTGCTGACCACGGACTTCACCGAGGACAACGGGATGCTCACCCCGAGCCTGAAGCTCAAGCGCAACGTGGTCCTGAAGCAGTTCGACGCCGAGGTCGAGGGCCTCTACACGCGGTGAGGACCTCCTCGCCCCCACCGCTCGCGAGCTCGCGGCGGGCCCCTGCGAGGGGCCGCCGCGAGCCTCACGGCTCGAGCAACCGCGCGAAGGTCCCGGCGATCGACGTCCACGACCACCGCTGCTCCACCCACGCGCGCCCCGCGCGGCCCATCGCGCGGGCGCGGGCGGGGTCGTCGAGCAGGGCCGCGACGGCGTCGGCCACCGCGCCGGGCGAGCGCGGGTCGGACACCACGGAGCCCGTGACGCCGTCCCGCACGGCCTCGGGCGCCCCACCGGACGTGCCGGCCACCACGGGCAGGCCGCAGGCGGCCGCCTCGAGGTAGACCATGCCCAGGCCCTCGACATCCAGGCCGCCGTGCCGGGTCCGGCACGGCATCGCGAACACGTCGCCCGCGGCGTAGTGCTCGGGCAGCTGTCCGGGCGGCACCGGCCCGGTGAGGACGACGGAGCCCGTCAGCCCCCGGGCCGCCACCGCGCGCCGCAGGGCCGCCTCGTCCGGGCCGCCGCCGACCAGCAGCAGCCGGGCCCGCGGATGGCGCGCGAGCACCCGCGGCCAGCCGGCCACCAGGACGTCCTGCCCCTTGCGCGGCACCAGCCGCGAGACGCAGACGACGACCGGGTCCTCCCCCAGCCCGTGCCGCCGGCGCACCGCGGCGCCGTCGACCTCCGGCGTGAAGGCGTCGACGTCCACCCCCGGGGAGAGCTGCGCCATCCGCGCCCGGCCGCCCAGTGGGGGCTCCAGCCGGCCGTGGGTGTACTCGCTGATGTAGGTGAGGAGGTCGAGGTGGGTGGCGATGCGGCGCATGAGCTGCCGGCCACCCGGGACGGCCACCCAGCCGGTCTCGTGCCCGTGCGTGATGCCGACCTGGTGTGCCACCCCGGCCGACCGCAGCGCCGGCGCCAGCAGGCCCAGCGGGGCCGCCGCGCCGTACACCGCCGTGTCGCAGCCGTACCGGCGGACGAGGTCGACCGCGACCCGGGCGGCGGACCGGGTGGGCAGGAGCATGCCGGTCGGGTGGCGGAGGACCGGGTACGGCAGCGCCGCGTCGTACTCCTCCCAGCCCGGGGAACGCGACGCCAGGACGACCAGCGAGTCCGGGGGGCGGCGGGCCAGCAGGGCCGCGACGAAGGTCTGGATGCCGCCCTGGCGGGGTGGGAAGTCGTTGGTGACGACGAGGGTGCGGCTCACGGACGTCCCGCCCGCAGCCAGTCCTCCGCGAAGGCCACCCGCTGCGCC
The DNA here is from genome assembly GCF_019799905.1 of Trujillonella endophytica. Lineage (GTDB taxonomy): Bacteria > Actinomycetota > Actinomycetes > Mycobacteriales > Geodermatophilaceae > Trujillonella > Trujillonella endophyticus_A. The sequence continues at coordinate 306,938 of NZ_JABGCI010000004.1, forward strand.
TTGGTCGGGTGCGACCCGAAGAACCACTGCCACACGGCCGGCGGGTCGGGATCGGACAGGTTGGTGGATCCCAGCCGCTCCTGCATCCGGATGAACGCCTCCGCGTCGCCGGTCAGGTCGAGGGCGTACAGGTCCGCGCGGGCCTCGACCTGGCGCGAGACGAGGTTCTGCACGGGGGTGGCCACGAGGGTGCCGACGGCCACCAGCAGCAGCACGAGCGGGACCACGCGCGGATCGCCCGGGGACTCCGCGCCGGCCCGGCGCAGCAACGGCGTCCAGCTGAGCAACCAGCCCAGCCCGGCGACCGCGCCCGCCGCCCCCAGCGCGCCCATGAGGGTCCCCGTGAGGACGTCGTCCGTGGCGACGTGCCCGAGCTCGTGGGCGACGATCGACTCGATCTCGTCGTCGGTCAGCCGGTCGAGCAGCGTGTCGTACAGGACGATCCGGCGGGTGCTGCCGAAGCCGGAGACGTACGCGTTCAGGGACGTCGTCCGCCGGGAGGCGTCGGAGACCAGCACGTCGTCGACCGGGGTGCCGTTCTCCTCGGCCAGCTCCAGCAGGTCCGTGCGCAGCTGCCCGGCCGGCAGCGGGTCGAAGCTGTTGAACGCCGGCTCGATCACCACCGGGTAGAGGAACGACCCGACGACGACGAGCGTCGCGGCGGCCCCGGCGGCCCAGGCCCACCACGTCCGGGGGGCCCGGCGGACGAGCCAGACCAGCACCAGGAGGACCAGCGCCGTCAGGGCGGCGTCGATCGCGAGCGAGACCGCGACGTCGCGCAGCCACAGCGGCCAGCTCCGGGTCGACAGCCCGTACCGGTGGCGCACCACCTCGGCGTAGGCCGCGACCGGCAGCGCCACCACCCGGCCGACCACCAGGAGCGCGAACGTGCCGAGCAGGACCTGCCACGCCCAGCCGCCGCCCAGCGGACGGGCCACGGCCTGGACCAGGCGGGCGCCCAGGCGTGTCAGCCCGAGGACCGCCGAGACGGCCAGCCCGAGCAGCAGCGAGGTGAGCGAGGCCGGCCGCAGCGCGCCGGCGAAGGACTCCGCCCGCTCGACCACCTCGGCGGGCAGGCCGGCGGTGGGGTCGGGAGGGGTGCGGCCGCCCGGCAGGTCGGGCAGCAGGTCCCACGGCGTCCGGAGCGCGACGACGAGGACGAAGGCCGCACCGAGCACGACCGCGACCAGCAGCGCGGCCCGGCGGGCGGACACCAGCCGATCGTAGGTGGCGGCAGGCCCACGGCCCCCGCGCAGGGCTCGGCGCAGGGCTCGGCGCAGGGCTCGGCGCAGGGCTCGGCGCGGGGCCCTTGCAGCGGGGCCTCGACGACTCGGGCCGGTGACCCCTGGGGGGTCACCGGCCCGAGTGCCGTGCTGGGTCCGCCCGTGGGCGGGCGTCGCTCAGACGATGCGGCGCATGGCGGTGATCCCGCCCATGGAGTCGACGCTGACCACCTTCACCGGCTGGCTGGACGTCGAGGCGTGCACCATCTGGCCGTTGCCGATGTACATCGAGACGTGGCTGATCGGGCTGTAGTAGAAGATCAGGTCGCCCGGCTGCAGCTCGGCCCGCGTGACGGCTCTGCCCATCTGCGACTGCATGCGGCTGGAGTGCGGGAGGCTCACCCCGGCCGCGGCGTAGGCGTACTGGGTCAGGCCCGAGCAGTCGAAGGAGTTCGGCCCGCTGGCGCCCCACACGTAGGCGTCGCCGACCTGGGCCAGGGCCGTGTCGACCGCGGTCCGCGCGGCACCGCTGGCGGCCACCGGACGCGCGGCCGGGGCGGGCGCGACGGCCTGTCCGGTCGGCGCGGCCTGCGCCTGCTGCGCGGACGCGGCCTGCGCGGCCCGCGCTGCCTGCGCGGCCTGCGCGGCCTGAGCGGCCTGCGCGGCCAGTGCTGCCTGCCGCTGCTCCTCGATCAGCCGCCCGTACTGCTGCTGGTAGTCGGCGATCTCCGACTGCAGCTGGTCCTCCTGGGCGTCGAGGTCGTCCAGCATCTGCTGGGCGGCCGCCTCTGCGGCGTCGGCCTCGGACACCGCCTGCTCGGCCTCCTCGGCGGCCACCGAGACGTCGTCCAGGACGCCGGTCGTGTGGCCGGTGATCTGGTCGAGGAACGTCAGGCTGCTGACGAAGTCCTCGGCCGAGTCGCTGGTCATCAGCAGGTCCAGGGTGGCCAGGCTCTCGCCGGCTCCCCCGGTGTAGGCGCTGCGGGCCACCTGCCGGAGCTGCCCGTCGAGCGAGTCCAGCTGGCTCTGGGTCGCTGCCACCTCTTGGTGGGCGGCGGCGACGGCCAGCTGCTGCAGGCCGAGCACCTCGCGGGCCTCGTTCACCTGCTCGCTGACGACCTCCAGGCGGTGGCTGGCGTTGGCGAGGAGCTGGGCGGCCTGCTCCGGCGTGGTCGCCGCCTGCGGGTCGGCCGCGGCGGTGCCCGGCAGGCTGGTGATCGTGAGTGCGGCGGCGGTCCCCATGAGCGCTCCGCGGCAGAGCCGGCGGGATCGGGAGGGACGGCGGGACCCGGATGCGGGACCGGGGTGGAGCAGTTCTCGTGCATGCCCCATGGCAGGGCGAGGCGTCGCCACGGTCGGCGGCTCTCCGTTCTTCCTCAGCAACCGCCTACCGAGTTAGCTGACGGGTTCGGGCTGGGAAGACGTGCCCTATCTCTGCACACCGGCGGACCGGCGCACGCGAGAACTCACCCCAGTGCTGCGGTGGGTCCCCGGCTCACCTCGACACCGACGTCACCCGGGGGCGACGCCGACACCTCGGTGACTCGGCGGTGCCCGACCGAGGCCACCCTGCATCGGGCGACGACCACCCGGTCGGACTCGGACACCGTACGTACGTGATGTAGATGTGACAAACGCAGGTGGCCCCAGTTGTGTGAATCAACACGGTTCGCAGGCTCGCCACTCCGCTCGGTCACCGGCGCGGCGACGCAGAGCCGCCGTCACCCGATGTGCCGGTGACCACCGCGGGTCTGCTCCGGCGCCGGCTGGTGCCGCAGCGGGGGCACCAGGCCACCCTCGGCGAGCGCCCGGACGGCGCGGCGCTCCACCTCGTCGAGCTCCACGACCACCCCGGCGTGGGTGGTCTCGGCCGCCGGTTCCCCCGCAGCCGGGCGGGCCGCCCGGCGGGTCATCGGCACCACGGCCGGATCCGTGCCCTGCCACCCCGGTGGGGCGCCCAGCAGCACCGTGACCACGCAGTCGGCGCAGCCGGTACCGCGGGCGGTGCAGGTGTCGCAGTCGATGAGCATCGCCGCTCTCCTCCCGGTCCTCTCGTCGGTCAGGAGCGACGCTAGGCACGCCCACCGACAGTTCCGGGTCAGGTGCCGGCGTACTCCCAGTGCCACGGCTCCTCGCGGCCGTTGCCGGGGTCGGCCCACGTCGGGTGCAACCAGCCGAACCGGCCGGCGTTGGCGATCATCCACTGGTACTGCGCGGTGCCGAAGCGCTCGATGCCGCCGCAGAGGTCGACCGCCAGCCCCCAGCCGTGGTTGCTGGTCCCGGGCACCGCCGCGAGCGCGGGCTTCTGGCCGTAGAGGCGCACCTGGCCGGCGTAGGTCCGGTAGGAGTCGGTGATGCAGATCGGCGTCCCGAACGCGGCCGCGAAGGCCGCGCTCATGGCCCGGTAGGCGGCCGCCGCGTCGCAGCGCAGCGCGTGCGCGGCGGCGCCGATCCCGCACAGCGCGCTCGGGGGGATCAACCCGTTGGGGTAGCCGCCCCACGACCGGGCGCCGTCGTAGCTCGGGGGGTACACCGTGTTGCCGCACTCCACCCCCAGCGCGCCCGCGGCCGGTCCGGGCGCCGGCTCCGGCGGGCGCTGACCGAGGCTGGGCCGCCCGATCACGAGCACCTGGTCCATCGGCAACGAGCGGACGACGACCGCACCGGCACGCGCGTCGGCGGCCAGCATCGAGTGGGTGTCCAGGGCCAGGCCGACGTGCCCGAGACCACCTTCCGGCGTCCCCAGGAACACCAGGTCACCGGGCAGCACGTCCTCCGGGGCGATCGGCCGGGTGGTCGCGAACAGGCCGGCCTGGTCGGCCGGCAGCTCCACGCCGGCGGCCCGGTAGGCCGAGTGCACCAGCGACCCGCAGTCGTAGGACTCGGGGCCGGCCGTGCCCGGCGCGTAGGGCAGGCCCAGCTGGTCCATCGCCGTGGTGACGGCGGTGAGCACCTCGCGCGGCAGCACGAGCAGCGACGTCGGCTGGCGCGGCAGCTGTGCGGCCCCGGGCTGCGCGCCCCCGGCGATCGAGCCCACCGGGACCAGCCCGCCGGGCAGCCCGGCGACCGGGTCCAGCAGCTCCGCGGCGGGCGGCGGCGCCACCCCGGCCGCCACGAGCTCGTCGAGGTAGGCACGCCAGTTCCCGGCGGTCTGGTCGTTGACCCGGACCTGCTCGGCCTGGAGCTGCGCGAGCTGGCGGTCGACCTCGCCCAGCGCGGCGTCCAGCTCGCTGGTCACCGCGGCCGCGGCGTCCTCCAGCGCCCGGACCTCCGCCGCCACCTGGTCGGCGCGGGCCTGGGCCTGCGCGAGCGCCGCCGCGGCGCGGTCCCGCTCGGCCACCGCGGCGCGGCGCTGCTGCTCGGCCGCGGCCACCACCTCGGCGGCATGGGCGTCGACCGCGTCGAGGTACCCCATCGCCGCGATGAACTCCCCGGGCTCGGCGCCCGAGAGCAGCAGCGTGAGGGGGGTCAGCGCCCCACCGTCGCGGTAGACGGCCGAGGCGTACTCGGCCACGACCTGCTGGTGGCCGGCGAGCTCGCCCTCGACGTCGGCCACCACGGCCTCGGCCTCCGCGGCGTCGTCCCGCGCGGCCGCCAGCGCCTCCTGCGCGGCGACCACCTCGCCCTGCCGGGCCAGCAGGTCGGCCTGCACCTCCGCGGCCCGCCGCTGCAGCTCGTCGAGCGCCTCGCTGTCCAGCACGCCGGACGTGCCCCCCGGCTGGTCGCTCGGGGCCGCCGCGGCCGGCCCGGCGAGGGTGACGACGGCGGCCGCGACCACCGCGGTCAGGAGCACCGACGGACGACGGGCGCGCCACCGGGAGCGCGGGAGCATCGATCACCTCTGCCTGGGGCGGGACCCCCGTGGTCCCCGACAGTGCATGGTGGCCCGCGTCACGGCGACGCGCCACAGCCACCTGCGCGTTCCCCCGTGCGGGCGACCCGCGACCCCGGCGCGGACAGCCGGTCGGTGACCGGTCGTCCGCGCCGGGTCGTCGGCGTGGGACCCGGAGACTGTCGGTGCCCCGACCTACCGTCCGCCGCGTGCCACCCCCCACCGCCCCGATCCCCGGGTGGGTCGGCGGGGCGCCCGGCGCGGGGCACCCCGCGCCGGCGCCGCGCTTCGACCCCGGCCCCCGGTACGTCCAGGGCACGATCGAGGAGCTGGGCACGCCGCTGTCCCAGGTCACCTTCGTGGTGGTCGACCTGGAGACCACCGGGGGCTCCCCGCGCGACAGCGCGATCACCGAGATCGGCGCCGTGAAGGTGCGCGGCGGCGAGGTCCTCGGCGAGTTCCAGACGCTGGTCGACCCCGGCCGCGAGATCCCGCCCTACATCAGCGTCCTGACCGGCATCACCACGACCATGGTCACCGCGGCACCGCGGATCGGCACCGTGCTCCCGAGCTTCCTGGAGTTCGCCCACGGAGCGGTGCTCGTCGCCCACAACGCCCCGTTCGACATCGGCTTCCTCAAGGCCGCGTGCGCGGAGAACGGCATCCCGTGGCCGGCCGCGGCCTCCGTGGACACCGCCGTCCTCGCCCGGCGGCTGCTCAGCCGCGACGAGGTGCCCAACTGCAAGCTGGCGACGCTCGCGCCGTACTTCTCCGCCACCACCGACCCCTGCCACCGCGCGCTGGCCGACGCGCGCGCCACGGTCGACGTGCTGCACGGGCTCTTCGAACGGCTGGGCCCCCTGGGCATCACCTCGCTCGAGGAGCTGACCGGCCTCACCCGGCGGGTCGACCCCGAGCGGCGCCGCAAGCGGCACCTCGCCGACGACGTCCCCGGCGGCCCCGGGGTGTACGTCTTCCGCGGTCCGCGGGACGAGCCCCTCTACGTCGGGACGTCGAACGACCTGCGCAGCCGGGTGCGCAGCTACTTCTCCTCCAGCGAGCAGCGCAGCCGGATCACCGAGATGGTGGCCCTCGCCCAGCGGGTCGAGACCATCTCCTGCGCCCACGACCTCGAGGCCGCCGTCCGCGAGCTGCGGCTGATCGCCGAGCAGAAGCCCCGGTACAACCGTCGCTCCCGCTTCCCGGAACGGGCGCTGTGGATCCGGCTGACCGAGGAGGTCTTCCCGCGGCTGTCGATCGTCCGCCGCGTCCGCCCGGGGGCCGGGGTCTTCCTCGGCCCGTTCCCCGACCGGCGGGCGGCCGACGCCGCGGCCGCCGCCATCCACGAGTCGCTGCCGCTGCGCCAGTGCACGTCCCGGCTCTCGCTGAAGGTCCTGGGGGACGCCTGCGCCCTGGCCGGCATGGGCCGCTGCGGCGCACCGTGCACGGGAGCCCAGTCGGTCGAGGAGTACGGCGCGATCGCCGCCGTCCTGCGGGCCGCGGTCGCCGCCGACCCCGAGGCGCTGGTCGCGCCGTTGCTCGCGCGAGTGGACCGGCTGGCCGCCGAGGAGCGGTTCGAGGACGCCGCCGTGATGCGCGACCGGACCGCGGTGCTGGTGCGCGCCGTGCGGCGGCGGCAGCGGCTGGAGTCGCTGGCCGCCGTGCCGCAGCTGGTGATCGCCCGACCCGACGGCGCGGGCGGCTGGCACCTGTCCGTCGTCCGCCGCGGCCGGCTGGTCGCCGCCGGTGGGTCCCCCCGGGGCTCCTCGGTGCGGCTCACCCTGGCCGGACTGATGGCCACGGCCGAGACCCCGCTGGGCCCCGAGGGCGAGCTGGCCGCCACCGTCGACGAGACCGAGCTGGTGCTGCGCTGGATGGAGAAGCCGGGCACGCGCCTCGTGGAGGTCGACGGCACCCTCGCCTGCCCCGTCCCGGGCACCGGCTCCTACAGCGCCTTCCTCGACCGGGTGGACACCAGCCGGCGCGAGCGGGAGCCGTTCGCCGACACCCGGTCCCTGGGCACCCGGGCGCGACCGGAACGGGTCTCCCCCACGCCCGGCGGACCGGGCGGACGGGTGCCGCCCCGGCTAGCATCCCCGGCGTGATCACCGCCATCGTCATGATCGACGCGGCCACCGATGCCATCCCCGAGGTGGCCCAGGCCGTGGCCGACCTGGAGGGCGTGAGCGAGGTCTACTCGGTCGCCGGCGACACCGACCTGATCGCCGTCGTCCGGGTCCGGGAGTTCGACCAGATCGCCGAGGTGATCGCGGGCCGGATCAGCAAGGTGCCCGGCGTCCTGGAGACCGACACCCACATCGCCTTCCGGTCCTACTCGCGCCACGACCTCGAGGCCGCCTTCGCCATCGGCTTCGACACCGCCGACTGACGAAGGACCCCGTTCCCCTCACGCCTCGCTCCGCTCGGCGCGAGCCTCTGGACGGGGCCGCACGCGGCGTCAGGGGCGCGCGGCCCGGCTGACCTCGACCCAGCGGTCCAGCAGCGCGGCGGCGCGCCCGTCGTCCACGGCGGCCGAGGCCCGCTCCAGGCCCGCGGCCAGCGCGGCGGGGACGTCCCCGCCGACGCCCTCGAAGGCGGCGAGCGCGGCGGCCGCGTTGAGCAGGACGGCGTCCCGCACGGCACCCCGCTCCCCCGCGACCACCCGGCGGAAGACGTCGGCGTTGAACGCCGGGTCGCCGCCGCGGAGCGCGTCGACCGACGCCCGGGCGATGCCGAGCTCGCCGGGGTCGACCCGCGTGGGCCGCACCTCGCCGCCGCCGACGACCCACACGGCCGACGTGGTCGCGGTCGTCAGCTCGTCGAGGCCGTCGTCGCCCCGGAACACCAGCGCCCGCGTTCCGCGCCCGGCGAGCACCTGCGCCAGCACGGGCGCCATCCGCGGGTCCGCGCAGCCGATGGCGGCGGCGACCGGCCGCGCCGGGTTGGCCAGCGGGCCGAGGAAGTTGAAGACCGTCCCGATGCCCATCTCCCGGCGGGGCGCCCCGGCGAAGCGCAGGCCCGGGTGGAAGACCGGCGCGAAGAAGAAGCCGATCCCCGCCTCCTCCACGCACCGCGCGACGGCGGATGCGGGCAGGTCGATGACGACGCCGAGGGCCTCGAGCACGTCGGCCGCTCCCGACGACGACGACGCCGCCCGGTTGCCGTGCTTGGCGACCGGCACGCCCGCGGCCGCGGTGACGACCGAGGCCATGGTCGAGATGTTGACCGTGTGCGCGCCGTCGCCGCCCGTGCCGACGATGTCGACGCAGTCGACCGCCAGCCGCACCGGCGTGGCGCGGGCGACCATGGTGGCCGAGAGGCCGGCCACCTCCGCCGGCGACTCCCCCTTGGCGCGCAACGCGACCGCGAAGGCCGCGATCTGCGCGGGGGTGGCCTCGCCGGCCATGATCTCGGTCATCGCCCAGGCGGCGTCGTCCTCGGGCAGGTCCTCGCGGGCCAGGAGTCGGGTGAGCAGACCCGGCCAGGTGGGGGTGCCCACGGCGCTAGTACCGGACGGCGGGCACGCCCACCCGCGAACGCAGCACGTCCGCGACGACGCGGGGCGCGGTGAGCGCGTCGAGCGGCATCGGCAGCGTCGCGTCGGCCTGGGACCAGTGCGCCAGCCAGCGGTCGGGCTGGCGGGCGATGAGCAGGCACAGCGCCGGGCAGTCCGCGACCTCGACCTTCAGCTGCCGGGAGAGCGCCATGCCGCCGGTGGGCTGCGCCTCGCCGTCCAGGATGCAGAGGTCGATCCCGCCCTCGTCCACCGCGCCGACGACGTCCTCGCCCGTCTCGCACTCGACCCAGGTCAGCGGCCCGACGTCGGCCGCGGGCTGCCGCCCCACTGCCGTGCGGACGGCCTCGCGCACCTCCGGCCGGGAGCTGTAGACCAGGACGGTGGCCGGGAGGGCGGCGTTCCCCGAGGTGGAGCTCACGTCCGGGAGCCTAGTGCCCGCGTCCTGCGGCGCGTGTCCGCCACCAGCAGCATCTCGACCCGGTCACGGCCCGCCACACCCGGCGACCCACGGTCGTAACAGTCGGCACGCGGTGCCATGATGGGCGGCGTGACAACGGCTCCCGTCGCGAGCGGCACCTTCGACACCTCACGGGTGCACTCCCTGACCCGACCGAACATGGTCAGCGTCGGCACGATCGTCTGGCTCTCCAGCGAGCTGATGTTCTTCGCCGGCCTGTTCGCCATGTACTTCACGGCGAGGGCCCGGGCCACGGATGGGTGGCCTCCCGAGCCCACCGAGCTCAACCTGCCGTACGCCCTGGTCTTCACGACGATCCTGGTCGCGTCGTCGATCACCTGTCAGCTCGGCGTGTTCGCCGCGGAGCAGGGGAACGTCTACGGCCTGCGCCGGTGGTTCACCATCACCCTCCTGATGGGTCTGGTCTTCGTCCTGGGGCAGGCGTTCGAGTACGTGGCCCTGGTCGAGGAGGGCACGAAGATCAACAACAGCACCTACGGGTCGGTGTTCTACATCACGACCGGCTTCCACGGGCTGCACGTCATCGGGGGCCTGATCGCCTTCGTCTACCTGCTCATCCGGTCCACCATGGGCCGCTTCACGCCGGCACAGGCGACCTCGGCGATCGTGGTCTCCTACTACTGGCACTTCGTCGACGTCGTGTGGATCGGGCTCTTCGCCACGATCTACCTGATCCGCTAGGGAACCGGTGTCCACCACGAACCCGCAGTCCGACGCCCAGCCCGACGACGTGCCCCGTCGCGGGCGCGCCCTCCGCACCGAGGACACCCCGGCCGCGGCCGCGCGGTCGCGCCGCCTGTCGAAGGCCCGCCGCCGCGTCGCCAACGTCGCCGGCCTGATGGCCGCGCTCGTGCTCACCGGCGCCCTGTACTCCACGATCGCCCCGGCGCACGCCGAGGAGGCCGGAGCCTCGAGCGACGCCGACTACGAGGCCGGCCGCGAGATCTACCAGAACAGCTGCATCACCTGCCACGGGGAGAACCTCGAGGGTGTCGACGGTCGCGGTCCCTCGCTGATCGGGGTCGGCGGCGCCGCCGTCTACTTCCAGGTCCACACCGGCCGCATGCCCCTGGTCCGCCAGGCCGAGCAGGGCCCGGACAAGCCGGTCGTGTTCAGCGAGGAGCAGATCGACCAGCTGATCACCTACATCCAGGCCAACGGCGGTGGTCCGGCCGTGCCCAGCGGCAACCTCCGCGACGGCGACCTGGCCCTCGGCGGTGAGCTGTTCCGCCTGAACTGCGCCTCGTGCCACAACTTCGTCGGCGAGGGTGGCGCCCTCTCCTCGGGCAAGTACGCGCCCTCCCTGCACGACGCCGACGACCTCGAGATCTACACGGCGATGCTGAGCGGCCCGGAGAACATGCCGGTCTTCGGTGACAACCAGCTCACGCCGGAGGAGAAGCGCTCGATCATCAACTACATCCAGACGGTCACGGAGATGCCGGACCCGGGCGGCGCCGGCATCGGCCGGATCGGCCCGGTCGGTGAGGGTCTGGTCATCTGGGTCGTCGGGATCAGCGCTCTGATGTTCGGGATCTTCTGGATGGGGACCAAGGCGTGACCACGCACGACACCCGCCCCGGCTCGGCCGGAGGAGCGGACACCCCCGGACCGCTCCACGGCGGGCCGGACGACGACTACACCCCGGAGCAGCTCGCGGCGATGAGCCGCGACGACCTGGACCGCCTGGGTGCCCGCTACGACGGGGTGCAGGTCCTGCACGTCGACCCGGGCCCGGAGCCCGGCTCCGCGCTGGAGCGCCGGTACGTCCGCCAGGTCGGCGCCGTCTTCATGCTGGCCGGGCTGGCCGCCTTCGCCTTCGTGGTCGTCTACGTCGGGTCGGGCTGGTTCCTCCCCGACTGGGAGTGGACCATCGACGCCGGCACGTGGAGCTCGCTCTTCACGCCGCTGCTCGGCCTGCTCATGGGTCTGTCGCTCACCCTCGTCGGTGTCGGCATGGTGCTCTACAGCAAGAAGCTCCTGCCCCACGAGACCGCCGTGCAGGACAAGCACGACGGCTCCCACTTCGACCGCGTCACCACGGGCGCCACCCTCGTGAGCGGCCTGCACAAGAGCGGCCTGGCCCGGCGCAAGCTCATCACCCGCTCGCTGGCCTTCATGGGCGGCGGCCTGGGCCTGATGCTCCTCATGCCGCTGGGTGGCCTGCTCAAGAACCCCAACACCGGCAACCCCCTGGGCCGCACCTCGTGGGCACAGGGCGTCCGCCTGCTGCGGGACGACGGCACCCCCATCCGCCCCGGCGACCAGGTGCCCGGCTCGCTGGAGACCGTCTTCCCCGCCGTCACCGGGGGCAACCGGGAGTCCGACGCCGCGACGATGCTGATCCGGCTGCGTCCGGAGCAGGTCGCCGTCGACCGGCCCCGCGAGGGCCAGGCGGACTTCGGCTACGGCGACTACGTCGCGTACTCGAAGATCTGCACCCACGCCGGCTGCCCGGTGTCGCTGTACGAGCAGGAGACCAGCCGGATCCTGTGCCCCTGCCACCAGTCGCAGTTCGACATCACGCAGGGCGCCAAGCCCATCTTCGGACCGGCCACCCGGGCCCTGCCGCAGCTGCCGCTGGCTCTCGACGACGAGGGCTACTTCGTCGCACGCAGCGACTACATTGAGGCAGTGGGTCCCACGTACTGGAACCGGGAGCGGATCTGATGGCTCGTACTGCGACGGCGCCGGGCGCACCGACGACCCGCCTCGGCAAGGCCGCGGTCGACTTCGACGACCGGCTGATCGTCGCTGGTCCCCTCCGCCGCACCCTGAACAAGGTGTTCCCCGACCACTGGTCGTTCCTGCTCGGGGAGATCGCCCTCTACTCGTTCATCGTGCTGCTGCTCTCGGGCACGTACCTGACGTTCTTCTTCGACGCCTCGATGCGCGAGGTCGTCTACAACGGCTCGTACGCCCCGCTGCGCGGTGTTGAGATGTCCGCCGCCTACGACTCGGCGCTGGACCTGTCGTTCGACGTCCGGGGCGGCCTGTTCATGCGCCAGGTCCACCACTGGGCCGCGCTGCTGTTCGTCGCCTCGATCATCCTGCACCTGCTGCGGATCTTCTTCACCGGCGCGTTCCGCCGGCCGCGGGAGACGAACTGGCTGATCGGCGTGGGTCTGCTGGTCCTGGCCATCCTCGAGGGCGCCACCGGCTACACCCTCCCGGACGACCTGCTCTCGGGCACCGGCCTCCGCATCATCAGCGCGATCATCCTGGCCATCCCGGTGATCGGGACCTGGGCTCACTTCGCGGTGTTCGGCGGGGACTTCCCGGGCGAGCTGATCATCGGCCGGTTCTACATCGTCCACGTGCTGCTCATCCCCGCGATCCTGCTGGCGCTGATCGCCGTGCACATGCTCATGCTGGTCAAGCAGAAGCACACCCAGTTCCCCGGTCCTGGGCGGACGGAGCACAACGTCGTGGGCAACCGCCTGTTCCCGACGTTCGCGGCCAAGGCCGGTGGGCTCTTCTTCGTGGTGTTCGGCGTGATCGCGATGCTGGCCGGCCTCGTGCAGATCAACCCGATCTGGCTCTGGGGTCCGTACAACCCGGCACAGGTCTCGGCCGCCTCCCAGCCCGACTGGTACGTCATGTTCCTGGACGGCTCGACGCGCCTCTTCCCGGCCTGGGACATCAACCTGCCCGGCGACTACACCATCCCGGCGCTGTTCTGGCCGACGCTGATCCTCCCGGGGATCCTGTTCACGCTCCTGGCGCTGTACCCGATGATCGAGCGCAAGCTGACCGGCGACACCGCCGCGCACCACCTGCTGCAGCGGCCGCGGGACGTGCCGGTGCGGACGTCGCTGGGTGCCATGGCGGTGACGTTCTACTTCTGGCTGATGATCTCCGGCGGGAACGACGTCATCGCGGACAAGTTCCAGCTCAGCCTCAACGCGATGACCTGGGTCGGCCGGCTCGGGCTCGTCATCCTGCCGCCGCTGGTCTACGTGATCACCTACCGCATCTGCCTCGGTCTGCAGAAGCACGACCGCGAGGTGCTCGAGCACGGCATCGAGACCGGCGTCATCCGGCGGCTGCCGCACGGTGAGTTCATCGAGGTCCACCAGCCGCTCGGCCCGGTGGACGCGCACGGCCACGGTCAGCTCGCCTACGGCGGTGCGCCGGTGCCGAAGAAGATGAACCAGATCGGTGGCGCCCGCCGCGCGATCCGGGGCTTCTTCACGCCGATCGAGGAGCCGACGGCGGTCGAGCTCGAGCAGCGTCGGGAGGCCCGGGGCCTGGCCGCCGCCGAGGACCGCGACCTGACGACGTCCGGGCGTCCGTCCGAGGGCGGTCGCCCCTCGGAGGGCGGCAAGCCGCAGGAGCCGCGCGACTGATCGCTCCAGCTCATCGAGAGGGCCCGGTGGACACCCGTCCACCGGGCTCTCTCGCGTTCGCCGGACGGTCCGTGGCACCACCGCCGTCCGGCGGCCACCCGTCGGACGGGCTGCGGCGACACCGCGTGCGCGCTCAGGCCGCAGGGCGTCGGCCATTCCGCGGCGCCGGCGCACACTGCACCGGGCACGGGTGGCCACGCCTGCCGGGCGTAACGCGGTGACGCTGACCGACGACGGCAGGCGGCTCAGGCGGCGCGACCGACCCCGGGGAGGCTCACCGCCCAGCAGCCCGTCCGGTGTCCTCGGACCCGGCGTGAGGGGCAGGAGCCGATCCCGGCCGCTCCGCCCCCTGGGCGCTCCTGCCGGTGACACCGCCCTGTCAGGCGCAACCCGGTGACGCTGATCGACGACGGCAAGGGGCTCAGGCGACGCGACCAGACCCCGGAGGCTCACCGCCCAGCAGCCCGTCCGGTGTGCTCGGACCCGGCGTGAGGGGTAGGAGCCGATCCCGGCCGCTCGGCTCCCTGGGTGCACCTGCCGGCCGCGCGACGCCGCGCCGTCCGGCTGGCAAGAACTCCACGGGCGCTCGTACCCGCGGCGCGCGCCCACGCCGCGGTACGTCGGCTCCCTCGCGGCGGCCTCGACCCCCACACGACGACGAGGGCCCCTCCCGCAGGTGCGGGAGGGGCCCTCGTCGTGCCCCTCGAGGGGCGTGGGTGTCAGCTGTGGGCGTTCTGCCCGACGTAGTACTCGAACAGCAGGCCACCGACCGTGAAGAGGACGGCGCCGAGGCCGATGAGGACCAGCCACACGTAGAAGAACGCCAGCCCGAGCGCGGTGAGAGCGGCGGACAGCGCGATCCCCAGCGGCCAGTAGCTCGCCGGGCTGAAGAAGCCGAGCTCGCCGGCCCCGTCGGCGATCTCCGCGTCCTTGCGGTCCTCGGGACGGGCGTCGATGCGGCGGGAGATGAACCAGAAGAACCCACCGATCAGGATGGTCAGGCCCGCCGACAGGGTGAGGGCGGTGGTCCCGATCGGCTCCTTCGCCCAGAAGCCGTAGACCACGGCGAAGACGACGAGGAGGACCGAGACGATGTTGAAGATTGCGGCTTCGACCTTCACGAGCGTCCTCCCGGCTGCGTCGTGGCGTGGGACGTGTCAGGGGCTACGAGGTCGAGGTCAGCCATCGACCTGCTGCGCATCCTCGGCGAGGTCCCAGGGCCGGGTGGAGACCGCGGAACCACCGAGCTCCGGGTCCACCTCCTCCAGGGCGTCGAACGTGGTGGCGCCGCCCTCGCGGAGCTCGAGGTAGCGGTCGTAGTCCTCGCCGCTGACGACGCGGATCTCGAAGTTCATGTACGCGTGGTAGGTGCCGCACAGCTCGGCGCAGCGGCCCACGTACGCGCCCTCCTGGCCTTCCTCGATCGTCACCTCGAACACATTGTCCCGGCCGTTCTCGTTGCCCGGGATCACGTCGAGCTTGAAGAGGAACTCCGGCACCCAGAACGAGTGGATGACGTCGGCGGAGCGGACGTAGAACTGCGTCGTGCGACCGGTGGGGAGCACGAGGACGGGGATCTCCGCGCTGTTGCCGACCGTGCTGACCTGGTCGGCCTCCTCCTCCGCGGTGTCCGCGTAGAGGAACTCCCAGTTCCACTTGAAGGCCTGGACGGTGATGTTCACGTCCGGGTCCTCGCTGCGGTCCTGCACCCTGTTCTGCACGACGACGGTGAAGAAGAAGAGGCCGGCGATGATGAGGAACGGGATGATCGAGTACACGATCTCCAGCGGCAGGTTGTAGGCCGTCTGCCGCGGCAGCTCGTCACCCTTCTTGCGGTGCTTGACCATGGACCAGCCGATGAGGGCCCAGACCAGGATGCCGACGATCAGCGCGGCGATCGTGGACCAGATCCACAGTTCCTTGATGTCCTGGGACTGCTCGGTGATGCCCTCAGGCCAGCCCCAGCGCCAGAACTCGTTGTCGGGGGTGCACCCCGAGAGGGCCGGGACCCCCAGGAGACCGAGCGCGGCGACCCGCGCGAGCCTGTTGCCTCGAGCCACTGCTCGTTGCCTCCTCGTCCGCCGTCCGGAGGGTCCTGGACGGGCATCCCCGGTGTCGTCCCCCACCTGCTCGGCGGGCGGTCGGACACCGACCACAGTCTGCGCCGAGACTATCCGACCCCGCTGGGCGGCCGAGCACCGGAGAGTCCCGACCCGCGGGGCCGACGCCGGGTCGTGACCCGGCGGGTCGGCCGGCCGCGATCGGGCCGCCCCGGGCAGCCCTGCCGTCCGGTGCCGCGCGGCCGTGACGGCCCTCACGAGGTGCCCGGGCGCGGGGCGCCGGCGGTTAGAGTCGAGGGGTGTTCTCCCGGCTGCTGACCCCGAAGTGGGTGGCGCTGCACCTGCTCGTGGCGGCGCTCTTCGTGGCCACCTTCTTCCTGGGGTACTGGCAGCTGTCCAAGGCCGAGGACGGCGGCGGCGCGGTGAACTGGAGCTACGCGCTGCAGTGGCCGCTCTACGGGTTCATGGGGCTGTGGTTCTACGTGCGCATGGTGCGCGAGGAGCTCCACCGCGACCCCGACGAGGAGGAGCCGGGCAACGCGCTGGTGCTGTACCAGCGGCCGCGGATCGACACGACCGGGGACCCGGAGCTCGCCGCGTACAACGCCTACCTGGCCGAGCTCAACGAGAAGGCACTCGGTCAGCGGGGCCCCGGTGCGCGCTGAGCACACCGTGGCGCCGTCCGGGCTGCCGCGCGCCCTCGCCCGCCGGGTCGGCCAGGCGGTCCCCGCCGCCCTGCGCCGGTACCGCGTCATGGCCTGGGTGGTCGGTGTCCTGCTGATCGCCCTCGTGCTCGTCGCCGTCCCGGTGAAGTACCTCGGCGGCCCGGCCGCGCCGGTGGCGGTCATCGGCACCGCGCACGGCTGGCTGTACGCCATCTTCTTCCTGACGGCCTGCGACCTCGCCGTCCGTGCGCGGTGGACGCTCAAGGGCACGGTCCTCGTGCTGCTGGCCGGCACCATCCCGATCCTGTCGTTCGTCGCCGAACGCATCGCCACCCGCAAGACCCGCGCCGGCGAGCGCGTCTGACCACCGTCCCGGCCCGGCCGGGACACGAGACGTCCGGAGACCTGCGCCCATGTGCGGCCTGCTGGCCTACCTGTCCACCGATGCCGACCGGGTCGGCGACGCGATCGTCGACGACGTGCGCGGTGCGCTGCACTGCCTGCACCACCGCGGCCCCGACGACACCGCGGTCTGGTCCGACGCCGACGTCGTGCTCGGCTTCAACCGGCTGTCGATCATCGACCTCGAGGGCAGCCCCCAGCCCCTCCCCTACGCCCAGGACCGCTACCGGATCCTGTTCAACGGGGAGATCTACAACTACGTCGAGCTGCGCGAGGAGCTCGCCGCCGCCGGCGCGGAGCTGACCACGCACGGGGACACGGAGACGATCGTCGCGGGCTATCACCTGTGGGGTCAGGACGTCGTCCACAAGCTCCGGGGGATGTTCTCCTTCGTCATCTGGGACACCCGGACCCGGACGGCGTTCGGCGCCCGCGACCCGTTCGGCATCAAGCCGCTGTTCACCGCGCGCCTGGCCGACGGCGGGCTGGTCTTCAGCTCGGAGAAGAAGGCCGTGCTGCAGATGCTGGGCGGCAGTGCTGCCGCGGGCGGGGTCGACCCGGCGTCCCTCCAGCACTACCTGACGCTGCAGTACGTGCCGGAGCCGGCGACCCTGCACCGCGGCATCCGCCGGATCGAGAGCGGCACGAGCTTCACCGTGGTCGACGGCGAGCTGCGCACCAGCCGGTACTTCCACCCGGCGTGGAGGCCCCGGCCCGTTGCGGCGGGGCGGGAGCAGGAGCTCTACGACCGCATCGCCGCGGCCCTGGACGAGTCGGTCGCCAAGCACATGCGCGCCGACGTCACGGTCGGGTCGTTCCTGTCCAGCGGCATCGACTCCACGGCCATCGCGGCCCTCGCCCACCGCTACAACCCCGACCTCATGACGTTCACGGTCGGGTTCCAGCGCCAGGAGCAGTCGGAGATCGAGATCGCCGCCGAGTCCGCGGGGATCCTCGGCGTGCGGCACGTGCCGGTCGAGATCACGGCCGAGGAGTTCGCCGAGGCCATCCCCACGGTGGTCTGGTACCTCGACGACCCGGTCGCGGACCCCGCGCTCGTGCCGCTGTACTTCGTCGCCCGCGAGGCCCGCAAGCACGTCAAGGTGGTGCTGTCCGGTGAGGGCGCCGACGAGCTGTTCGGCGGCTACACGATCTACCGCGAGCCGATCAGCCTGGCCTGGGCGTCGAAGCTGCCCGCTCCGGGACGGCGCGCGATGGCCCGCCTCGCGGACCTGCTGCCGGAGGGCGTCCGCGGGCAGGACCTGCTGCGCCGCGCCTCGATGCCGCTGGAGCAGCGCTACTACGGCAACGCCCGGAACATGCGCGACGACGAGCTGGCCGCGCTGCTGCCCGGCCACGACCCGGACCTCTCGCACGTCGCCGTCACCGAGGACCTCTACCGGCAGACCCGCGCCGCCGGCTACGACGAGGTCACCGCCATGCAGTACGTGGACCTGTTCACCTGGCTGCGCGGCGACATCCTGGTCAAGGCGGACAAGATGACGATGGCCAACTCGCTCGAGCTGCGGGTGCCCTTCCTGGACCCCGAGGTGTTCGCCCTGGCGAGCACGATCCCGGTCGAGCAGCGGGTGCCACGGCGCGGGGACGCGACGAAGTACGCGCTGCGTCAGGCGATGGCCCGGATCGTGCCGCCGCGGATCATGAACCGGCGCAAGCTGGGCTTCCCGGTGCCGACGGCGGACTTCCTGGCCGGCCCCCTGCACGACTGGGCCCGCGGCATCGTCACCGACAGCCAGACCGACGAGTGGCTCGACCGCGACCACGTGCTGGGGCTGCTGGACCGGCTCCGCCAGGCCGACGTGCCGAACAAGCGCATCGCCCGCCAGGTGTGGGAGGTGCTCGTGTTCATGGTCTGGCACGGCATCTTCGTCGAGCAGCGGATCCAGCCCGAGATCCCCGAGACGGTCTACCCGGTCAAGCTGTAGAGACGACGGAGGCCCGGCCCCCTCGCGGGGACCGGGCCTTCGTCGTCGTGCGGGTGCGGATCAGCTGAAGCTGTCACCGCAGGCGCACGAGCCCGTGGCGTTCGGGTTGTCGATGGTGAAGCCCTGCTTCTCGATGGTGTCGACGAAGTCGATGACCGCGCCGCCGAGGTAGGGACCGCTCATCCGGTCGACGATGACCTCGACGCCGCCGAAGTCGAACGTCTGGTCGCCGTCGAGGAAGCGCTCGTCGAAGAAGAGCTGGTAGCGCAGACCCGAGCAACCGCCCGGCTGCACCGCGATACGCAGCCGCAGGTCGTCGCGGCCCTCCTGGTCGAGCAGCGCCTTGACCTTGCCCGCCGCCGTCTCGCTGAGGACGACGCCGGTCGCCGTGGTGTCCTGCACCGTCATGTGTGTTCCTCCCACGTTCGAGGGGTGCCTGTTGCGGCAGGTCCCGAAACAGCCCAACACCGCCGCAGCGGGTCCTCTTCCCACTGTACGGCGCGACGCCCTGAGCGGCGGGGAACGTGCGAGGTCCCACGTAGACTCGATCGCGTGAAGCTCCGTCTGCCGGGACGCCGCGACCGCGCCGAGTCCGCGCCCGACACGTCCGCCGACCTGACCGCCGACCTGGTCAAGGCCACCGGCAAGGGGCGCCCGACGCCCCGGCGCAACGAGGCGGCAGCGCGCCGGCCGGGCCCCCCGCCACCGCCGCCCACCAGCCGCAAGGAGGCCGCCAAGCGGCTCCGCGAGCAGCAGGCGGCCCGCCGGAACAGCGTGCGCGAGCGCATGGCGATGGGCGACGACTCCTACCTGCCCGCCCGCGACCGTGGCCCGGTCCGCAAGCTGGTCCGCGACATCGTCGACGCCCGCCGCAACCTCGGGTCCCTCTTCCTGCCGGTCGCGGGGCTGATCCTCGTCGGCTACTTCATCCCCAACCCTGCGGTGCAGGGTTACACCGTGCTCATCTGGATGGCCTACTTCCTGGTCTTCATCGGCGACTCGGTCGTGCTCGGCCGCCGGATCTCCCGGACCGCCCGCAGCCGCTTCCCGGACGGCAAGCACAAGATGAAGGGCCTGGTCTGGTACGGCATCAGCCGGTCCACGATGATCCGCCGCTGGCGGTTCCCCAAGCCCGAGGTCGCCGTCGGCGCCGAGGTCTGACGAAGGACCCCGTCCCCTCACCCCTCGCAGGCTCGGGGCGAGCCTCCGGACGGGGCCAGCTCGGCGCGCTCGGTCGGGTCACCTCGCCTAGCGTTGCGGTGCGTGGAGTACCGACGCCTCGGCCGTTCCGGCCTGACCATCAGCGAGCTCGCCTACGGCAACTGGCTCACCCACGGCGACCAGGTCGAGGAGGACGCCGCGCGGGCGTGCGTCGCGGCCGCACTCGACGCCGGCATCACGACCTTCGACACCGCGGACGTCTACGCCGCCACCCGCGCCGAGACCGTCCTCGGCAAGGCGCTGGCCGGTCAGCGTCGCGAGGGCCTGGAGATCTTCACCAAGGTCTACTGGCCGACCGGACGCGGCCGCAACGACCGCGGTCTCTCCCGCAAGCACATCACCGAGAGCTGTCACGCCTCCCTGCGGCGACTGCAGACCGACTACCTCGATCTGTACCAGGCCCACCGCTACGACACGTCGGTGCCACTCGAGGAGACGATGACGGCCTTCGCCGACCTGGTGCGGCAGGGCAAGGTCCTCTACATCGGCGTCTCGGAGTGGCGGGCCGACGAGATCGCCGCCGGCGCCGCCCTGGCCCGCGAGCTCCGCATCCAGCTCATCAGCAACCAGCCGCAGTACTCGATGCTCTGGCGGGTCATCGAGAGCGAGGTCGTGCCCACGAGCGAGCGGGAGGGCGTCGGCCAGATCGTGTGGTCACCGCTGGCGCAGGGCGTGCTGACCGGCAAGTACCGACCCGGCGAGCAGCCGCCGGAGGGCAGCCGCGCCGCCGACCCGTCGGTCGGGGGCTCGATGCGCGGCTTCCTCCGCGACGAGATCCTCGGCCGGGTCCAGGGGCTGCGCGCCGTCGCCGACGACGTCGGCCTGTCAATGGCCCAGCTGGCCGTGGCGTGGGTGCTGCAGAACCCGAACGTCGCCGCCGCCATCATCGGTGCCAGCCGGCCCGAGCAGGTCCGGGACAACGTCGCCGCCGCCGGGGTCCGCCTGGACGACGACGTGCTGGCCCGCATCGACGAGGTGCTCGGCGACGTCGTGGAGCGCGACCCGGCCATGACCATGCGGGGCTGAGTCGCGGGGGCCTACTGGTTCGGTGCGAGGCCCATCGGGCCGTACGCGCGCTTCTCGCCGTCGAACAGCGTGACGGCGTGGACGCCGCGGTCGAGCAGCTCCCGCCAGTGCTCGCCGAGCCACGACTCGGCGTCGGACTGGTTCTCCGAGGGAGGGGGCGTGATGCCCACCGACGCCGGGTCGACCGTTGCCCCGGCCACGTCCTCGAGGCGCCATGTCCACATGGGAGCGAGGCTAGACACCGGCCGGGCCCGGCCGGCGTCCGGCCCGGAGCGCGGTCGCGACCCGTCTGTGATCACCGCCCGGGTTACGGCCGGGACACCGGGGGCATGGAGGTGCATCGACCGCCCTCTCTGATCCGGAGCTCCGATGACCGTCCCCTCCCCCACCGGCGCGTCACGCGCGACGCCGCCGCCGCCCACGACCGAGGACGCCTCGACGGGCGAGCTGATCAGCCGGCTCACCGAGCAGATCAGCACCCTCGTCCGCGACGAGGCCCGGCTGGCCCAGGCCGAGGTGACCCAGAAGGCCAAGCGCCTCGGCATCGGAGCGGGGCTGTTCGGCGGCGCCGGCCTGGTCGCCTTCTTCGGCCTCGCCGTCCTCATCAGCGCCATCGTCCTGGCACTGGCCGAGTTCCTGCCCGCCTGGCTGGCCGCGCTCATCGTCGCCGTCGTCCTGTTCGCCGTCGCCGGTGTGCTGGCGCTGCTCGGCAAGAAGGACGTCCAGCAGGGCAGCCCGCCCGTCCCCACCCAGGCGATCGCCAGCACCAAGGCCGACATCGCCACCGTCAAGAAGGCGGCCTCCCGATGAGCACCTCCTCCACCGGCCCCGCCGGCCCTGCCGACCCGACCGATCCCGACGCCATCAAGGCCGAGATCGAGGAGACCCGCGCCCAGCTCGGCCGCACGGTCGACGAGCTCAGCTCGCGGCTCGACGTCCCCGCGCGCGCCAAGGAGGGCGCGGCGCGCGCCAAGGACACCGCGGTGGAGACGTACCGCGAGAGCCCGCCCGCGGTCATCGGTGCCGGCGCCGCCGTCGCCGGCCTGCTCGGGCTGCTCGTCTGGCGACGCCGCACCAAGCCGCAGCGGCAGGCGCGGCGCGAGGTGAAGCGGGAGGCCAGGCGCGCGGAGAAGGCGCTGGCCGCGCGGCGCGCCGCGACCGAGAAGATGGCCCGGAAGGCCGCGAAGAGGAGCGCCGCGGCCCAGAAGAAGGCCAAGAAGAAGGCCGCGAGGAGGACCAGGTGAGCAAGCGTGAGGCGGGCACGGAGAAGAAGGGCAGCAAGCGCAGCGCACTGCTGTACCGCCCCGTCGGCCTGATGAGCGGCCTGATGGCCGGCGCCATCTCCGGAGCGGTCTTCAAGCAGATCTGGAAGCTCGCGGCCAACGAGGAGGAGGCGCCCAGCGCCCTGCAGAGCGAGTACCGGATGCGCGAGGTGGTTCTCGCCGCGGCGCTGCAGGGGGCGATCTTCGCGGCCACGAAGGCAGCGGTCGACCGGGCCGGCGCCCGCGGGTACACGAAGCTGACCGGAAGCTGGCCGGGCGACTGATGACCGGGACGAGACCGCGCGAGAGCGCCGTCGACCGCATCCGGGAGCGCGTGGAGGATAAGGCGGCCCGGCGTGCGGCGGCGGCGCGCGCCGCGGCGGATCGGGCCGACGGCGGCGAGCCCGCCCCGGACCCGGTGCGCCCCCCGGCAGGGTCCCCGAGCCCGGAGACCCTGCCGGGGATGCACGCGGAGAAGCCGACGCAGATCCCCGCGCGCGGGTGGAAGCAGATCGTCCGGCGGGCGTGGGCCGAGCACAACGCCGACAACATGCCGATCATCGCCGGCGGCGTGGCGTTCTTCGCGTTCCTGGCGATCTTCCCGGCGCTGATCGCCACCATCTCGATCTACGGGCTGGTGGCCTCCCCGGAGACCGTCGCCCAGCAGGTCGAGGACCTCTCGGCGCAGCTGCCCGACAGCGCCGCCGACCTCATCGGCGAGCAGCTCACCGCGATCACGCAGAACAGCGGCGGGGCGCTGTCGATCAGCCTCGCCATCTCGGTGCTGGGCGCGCTGTGGTCGGCGTCCGGGGGCACCGGCAACGTGATCACGGCGATCAACCTCGCCTACGACGAGGTGGAGACGCGCAGCTTCGTCAAGCGCAAGGCGCTGGCGCTGGGTCTCACGCTCGGCGCGATCGTCTTCGTGCTCATCACGTTCACCCTGGTCGCCGTCGTGCCGGCGATCCTGGACGCGCTGCCGCTGGGCATCGTCGGCACCGTCCTCGCGCAGGTGGTCCGCTGGACGCTGCTGCTCGGCGTGTTCGCCGGCTCGCTGGCCGTCCTCTACCGGGTCGCCCCCGACCGGGACGCGCCGCGGATGCGCTGGGTGAGCCTGGGCGCCGTCGTCGTGACGCTCATCTGGGCGCTGGTCAGCGTGGGCTTCAGCTTCTACGTCGGCAACTTCGGTTCCTACGACAAGACCTACGGCACCATCGCCGGCGTCATCGTCCTCATGCTGTGGCTGTACCTGACCTGCTACCTGGTGCTGCTGGGCGCGGAGATCAACTCCGAGGCCGAGCACCAGACGGCGCACGACACCACCGAGGGCGAGCCCGTGCCGATGGGGCAGCGCAACGCGACGATGGCCGACACGCTGCCCGACCCGCCCGTGCCGACGAAGGAGTCGCACCCGAAGCGATGACGCTCCTGGCCCCGCTGCAGGGGCCCGCCGCGCGCTTGCGTGTGGCGGGGGCAGCGAGGCCCTTCACCGGACGTGGGACTCCACGAACGGCGGGCGCACCGCCGTCACCGGCTGCGGTCGGCCGCGGACGTCGACGGCCAGCTCGGCGCCGTCGGCGATCCCGGCCCCGGTGTCGAGGAGGGCGAGGGCGATCCCGGTCCGCAGCGACGGCGAGAACGTGCCGCTGGTGACCTCGCCGACCCGCTTCCCGGCGGCGTCGAGCACCGTCATCCCCGGCCGCGGGATCCCCCGGCCGCCGGCCCGCAGCCCCCACAGCAGCCGGGCCGGGCCGGCCTCCCGCTCGGCCAGCAGCGCGTCGCGGCCCCAGAACGCCGGCTTGCGCCAGCCGACCGCCCAGCTGCTGCGCGCCTGGTTCGGCGTGATGTCACGGGACAGCTCGTGCCCGTGCAGCGGGTAGCCCATCTCGGTGCGCAGGGTGTCGCGCGCGCCCAGCCCGCACAGCCGCAGGCCCTCGTCCTGACCTGCGGCCACCAGCTGGTCCCACAGGTCACCCGCCCGGTCCGAGGCCACCAGCAGCTCGTAGCCGTGCTCGCCGGTGTACCCGGTACGGCAGACCGTCACCTCGGCGTCGCCGCCCCCGGTCCCCGTCACGAACGACATGTACCCCAGCTCGCCGGGCAGGCCGAGCAGCGAGAGCACCTGCGGGGAACGCGGGCCCTGGACGGCGAGGACGGCGACCTCGGTGTGCCGGTCCGTGACCGTGATCCCGGCGGGGGCGGCGTCGGCCAGCCGGGCCACCACCTCGGCGGCGTTGGCGGCGTTCGGCACGAGCAGGACGTCGTCGTCGCCGTGCAGGTAGACGATGAGGTCGTCGACGACGCCGCCGGCCTGCGGCTCGCCGTCGGGGACGCAGCACAGCGTGTACTGCGCCTGACCGGGGCCGATGCGGCCGAGGTCGTTGGTCAGGCAGGAGTCGACGAACGCCGCGGCCCCCGGTCCGCGCACCGTGGCGGTGCCCAGGTGCGAGACGTCGAAGAGGCCGACGCCCTCCCGCACCGCCGCGTGCTCGGCGAGGACACCGCCGCCGGCGTACTCGATGGGCATCGACCAGCCCCCGAAGTCGGCCAGCTTGGCGCCGGCGGCGACGTGCCGGTCGTGCAGGGGCGAGGTCGTGGGGGTCACGGGGGCACGCTAACGCGGCCTCCCTGCCGGGCCCCGCGGTGAGCGTGCGAGGCACGGGGGCAGCGGGCCCCTCTGTCTAAGCTCTCCTGCGTGCCGCCGTCGATCACCGCCACCGACCGCCCGCTCGAGAAGGTCCCCGGGGACGCCGTCGTCGTCGGTGTGGGCCGAGGCCCGTCCGGGCTGCTCGTGACCCCCGGCGCGGAGGCCGTGGACCGGTTGCTCGGCGGCCGCCTGCTGACCGCGCTCGCCGACCTCGGCGCGCGGGGCGGCGAGGACGAGGTCACCCGGGTGGCCACGCTGGGTCAGGCCCCGTTCCCGGTGGTCGCGGCCGCCGGCCTGGGCTCCCCGGGCGCGGACGGGCGGTACTCCCCGGAGGCGGTCCGCCGGGCCGCGGGTGCGGCCAGCCGCGCGCTCACCGGTCGCGGCGCGGTCGTCAGCCTGCTCGCCGCCGTCGGCGGGACGCCCGACGCCGAGCGGCTGCACGCCGTGGGCGAGGGCGCCCTGCTGGGCGCGTACGAGTTCACCGCCTACCGCTCCGACCTGCCCGCCGACCGGCCGACACCGCCGCGGGAGTACACCGTCGTCGTCCCCGACTCCGGCGAGGCCAAGGCGCCGCTGGCGCGCGTCCGCGCGGTCGCCGCGGCCATCTCCCTGGCCCGCGACCTGGTCAACACCCCACCCAACGACCTCTTCCCGGCGGAGCTCGCCGCCCGCGGCGCGGCCGCCGGCAAGCGGGCCGGGCTGTCGGTCGAGGTCCTCGACGAGGCGGCACTGGCCTCCGGCGGCTACGGCGGCATCCTCGCGGTGGGCGGGGGCTCCACCCGCGGCCCGCGGCTGCTGCGGCTGACCTACAAGGGCAAGAAGGCCCGCAAGAAGGTCGCCCTGGTCGGCAAGGGCATCACCTTCGACAGCGGCGGCCTGTCCATCAAGCCCGCGGCCAACATGCACCACATGACCAGTGACATGGCCGGGGCCGCCGCCGCCATCGCCACCGTGTGCCTGGTCGCCGAGCTGGGCCTGCCGGTCGAGCTCACCGCGACGGTGCCGATCGCCGAGAACATGCCCAGCGGCACCGCCTACCGCCCCGCCGACGTCGTCACCTTCCGCAACGGCAAGAAGGTGGAGATCACCAACACCGACGCCGAGGGGCGGGTCGTGCTCGCCGACGCCATCGTCCGCGCCGCCGAGGACTCCCCCGACCTGCTGCTGGAGACCTCCACGCTGACCGGCGCCCAGCTCGTCGCGCTGGGCAGCCGCACCGCCGGTGTCATGGGAACCGACGACCTGCGCGACGCCGTGGTGGCGGCCAGCCGGCGCAGCGGCGAGCCCATGTGGGCCATGCCGATGCCGCCCGAACTGCGCAAGGGCATCGACTCGCCCGTCGCGGACTTCGTCAACGCCAACGCCGACCGGCTCGGCGGCATGCTCGTCGGGGCGCACTTCCTGGCCGAGTTCGTGCCGGCCGGCCTGCCGTGGGCGCACATCGACATCGCCGGGCCGAGCTACAACACCGGCGGGCCCTGGGGCTACACGCCCAAGGGCGGCACGGGCGTCCCGGTGCGGACCCTGCTGGCGACCATCGAGGACCTGATCGCCTCGAGCGACTGACGGAACGGCTCACAGCCGGACCCTGGAACGGCCACCGTCAGGGGCCCGCCGCGAGCGTCAGCGAGTGGTGGGGGGACGGTGGTCCCTCGACCAGTCGCGCATCCGCTGGGGGTAGCCGGTGACCTGCGCGTCGTAGACGGGGATGGCGAGGTCCCGGGAGAGCCTGCGGGCGACCTCGGGGCCGTCGATGCGCCGGCGGGTCCACTCGCCGTCGGCAGCGACGAGCAGGATCGTCGTCTCGGTGACGGCGGTGCGCGGCTCGACGTAGCCCTCCACGCCCCCTCGGGTGGCGACGAACTGCTCGAGGTGGCCGAGGTCGGCCCGGACGGAGCCGCGGTCCAGCGTGCCGCGCCGGTCCCCCCGCGCGCCGGACCCGCCTCCCCGCCTGCCGCGGAGCCGGTCGAACAACCCCATCGCGCCGCCTCCGAATCACCGGTCCCCGGGTGTGTCGCACCACGCCCGGGGACACCAACGGGGCGCCCGGCTCTGCCGTTCCCGGAGTGGCAGGATGGGAGCCGACCATCCCCCGTCCGAGCGACCCGGGGGCCGCAGGAACTCGAGGAGCCACTCGTGAGCGCACCCACCTCCCCCGCCGACCTGGTCATCCTCGGTGGTGGCTCGGGTGGCTACGCCGCGGCGCTGCGCGCAGCAGAGCTCGGTCTGTCCGTCGTGCTGATCGAGCGGGACAAGGTCGGCGGCACCTGCCTGCACCGCGGCTGCATCCCCACCAAGGCCCTGCTGCACGCCGGCGAGGTCGCCGACCTGGCCCGCGAGGGCGAGCAGTTCGGCGTCAAGACCTCGCTGGCCGGCATCGACATGGACGGCGTCAACAGCTACAAGGACGGCGTCATCGCCAAGCTCTACAAGGGCCTGCAGGGGCTCATCAAGAGCCGCAAGATCGCCTACGTCGAGGGCGAGGGCCGGCTGATCTCCCCCACGGCCGTCTCGGTGAACGGCGAGACCTACGAGGGCAGGCACGTGCTGCTGGCCACCGGTTCCTACGCCCGCTCGCTGCCCGGCCTCGAGGTCGACGGCACCCGCGTGATCACCAGCGACCACGCGCTGCAGCTGGACCGCGTGCCGGCGTCCGCGGTCATCCTCGGTGGCGGCGTCATCGGCTGCGAGTTCGCCAGCGCCTGGAAGTCCTTCGGCGTCGACGTGACGATCGTCGAGGCACTGCCGCACCTCGTACCGCTGGAGGACGAGTCCTCCTCCAAGCTGCTGGAGCGCGCGTTCCGCCGTCGCAAGATCGCCTTCGAGCTGGGCAGCCGCTTCACCGGCGTCCAGAACACCGAGAACGGCGTGAAGGTCTCGCTGGAGAACGGCAAGGAGATCGAGGCCGAGCTGCTGCTCGTGGCCGTCGGCCGCGGGCCGGTCAGCCAGGGTCTGGGCTACGAGGAGAACGGCGTCTCCATGGAGCGCGGCTACGTCCTCGTCGACGAGTACTGCCGCACCAGCGTGCCCACCATCTCCGCCGTCGGCGACCTCATCCCCACCCTGCAGCTGGCCCACGTCGGCTTCGGCGAGGGCATCCTCGTCGCCGAGCGGCTGGCCGGCCTGAACCCGGCGCCGATCGACTACGCCGGCGTCCCGCGGATCACCTACTCCGACCCGGAGGTCGCCTCCGTCGGGCTCACCGAGGCGCAGGCCAAGGAGCGGTTCGGCGAGATCAAGACCCTGACCTACGACCTCGGCGGCAACGGGCGCAGCCAGATCCTGAAGACGGCGGGCGCGGTCAAGCTGATCCAGGCCGTCGACGGTCCGGTCGTGGGCATCCACATGGTGGGCAGCCGTGTCGGCGAGCTCATCGCCGAGGCGCAGCTCATCTACAACTGGGAGGCCGAGGCCGACGACGTCGCCAGCCTCATCCACCCGCACCCGACCCAGAGCGAGGCCCTCGGCGAGGCGCACCTGGCGCTGGCCGGCAAGCCGCTGCACGTGCACGGCTGATCCACCGCACCTCTCCCACCCGCCATCACCCGGCAGCGCCACCCAGCGTTCCCACAGAAGGAGCCCCGCACCGATGCCGACGTCCGTCACCATGCCCGCCCTGGGCGAGAGCGTCACCGAGGGCACGGTCACTCGCTGGCTCAAGCAGGAGGGTGACCAGGTCGAGGCCGACGAGCCCCTCCTCGAGGTCTCGACCGACAAGGTCGACACCGAGATCCCCTCGCCCGCGTCCGGCGTGCTGACCAAGATCCTGGTCTCCGAGGACGAGACGGTCGACGTCGGTGCCGAGCTCGCGGTCATCGGTGGGGACGGCGACGGCGGCGGTGCGGCCGCGAGTGCTCCCCCCGCCTCGGCCGAGGACGCCGACAGCACCCCCGCGACGCCCGACCAGCAGGTCGACGACGCCGGCGGGCCCGCCCCCGTGCAGGACAGCGAGCCGGCGCAGGCCGAGGCCCCCGCGCCCGCCTCTGCCGACGGCGGCCAGGGCGGCGGCCAGACCGGTGGCCAGGGCGACGGCCAGACCGGTGGCCAGGGCACCCCGGTGACCATGCCGGCCCTGGGCGAGAGCGTCACCGAGGGCACCGTCACCCGCTGGCTCAAGGCCGTGGGCGACGAGGTGTCCGCCGACGAGCCGCTGCTCGAGGTCTCCACGGACAAGGTCGACACCGAGATCCCCGCGCCCGTCTCGGGCACGCTGCTGTCCATCTCGGTCAACGAGGACGAGACCGTCGAGGTCGGCGCCGAGCTCGCCGTCATCGGCAGCGGCTCGGCCGGCGGGGGCGGGGGTGGCGCACCGGCGGCCCAGCCGCAGCAGGCCGCTCCCCAGCAGGAGACCCCCCAGCAGGAGACCCCCCAGCAGGAGGCCCCCCAGCAGGCAGCCCCGCAGCAGGCGGCGCCGGAGCCGGAGGAGCAGACCTCGACGGCGCAGCCGGCCTCCGAGATCCCCGGCGGGGACTACGGCTCCAGCGGCTCGCTGCCGACCGCGTCCCCCACCGACGCGCCCTCCCCGGCCCAGGCGGTCGCCCCGCAGGCGCCGCAGGCCCCGTCGTCGTCGGCGCAGTCGTCGGCACCGGCTCCCTCCGGTGACGGCGGCGGCCAGTACGTCACCCCGCTCGTGCGCCGGCTCGCCGCCGACCAGGGTGTCGACCTGTCCACCGTGAAGGGCACCGGCGTCGGCGGCCGCATCCGCAAGCAGGACGTCCTGGCCGCGGTCGAGCAGGCCGCACCCGCCGCGGCGGAGCCGTCGTCCCCCGCGCCGTCGTCCGCCGCGCCGGCGGCCCGGTCGGCGACGCCCTCCCCGGCGGCCCAGCCCGACACCTCGCTGCGTGGCCGCACGGAGAAGATGCCGCGGCTGCGCAAGGTCATCGCCCAGCGGATGGTCGAGTCGCTGGCGATCAGCGCCCAGCTCACCACCGTCGTCGAGGCCGACGTCACGCGCATCGCGACGCTGCGCAACCGCGCCAAGCGCGACTTCGAGGCCCGCGAGGGCGTGAAGCTGTCGTTCCTGCCCTTCTTCGCGAAGGCCGCGGTCGAGGCGCTGAAGTCCTACCCGTCGGTGAACTCGTCGGTGGACATGGAGGCCGGCACGGTCACCTACCACGACGCCGAGAACCTCGGCATCGCGGTGGACACCGACCGGGGCCTGCTGGTGCCGGTCATCCACGGCGCCGGTGACCTCAGCATCGGCGGGCTGGCCCGCAAGATCGCCGACCTCGCCGACCGGACCCGCAACAACAAGGTCAGCCCGGACGAGCTCGGCGGCGGCACCTTCACGCTGACCAACACCGGCAGCCGCGGGGCGCTGTTCGACACCCCGATCATCAACCAGCCGCAGGTCGCCATCCTCGGCACGGGCTCGGTCGTCAAGCGCCCGGTCGTGGTCTCCGACCCCGACCTCGGTGAGGTGATCGCGGTCCGTTCGATGGTCTACCTGGCGCTGACCTACGACCACCGGATCGTCGACGGCGCGGACGCGGCGCGCTTCCTCACCGCGGTGCGGGAGCGGCTCGAGGCCGGCCAGTTCGAGGGCGAGCTCGGCCTCGCCTGATCAAGGACCCCGTCCTCCTCACGCCTCGCAAGCTCGGCGTGAGCCTCGGGACGGGGCCCGAGAGGGGCCCCGGCACATGCCGGGGCCCCTCCGTCTGTCCGCTCCCCCGGAGGTGTCACCGTGAGGATCGCCGTCACCGGTTCGTCCGGTCTGATCGGTTCCGCCCTCGTCCCCGCACTGGTCGACGACGGCCACCAGGTGCTGCGCCTGGTCCGCCGCACCCCGCGGACGGCCGACGAGCACCGCTGGGACCCGCAGCACCAGCGGATCGACCCGTCGCTGCTGGCCGACGTCGACGCCGTGGTCAACCTCGCCGGCACGGGCGTGGGCGACAAGCGGTGGAGCGAGAAGCGCAAGCAGGAGATCCTGCGCAGCCGCGTCGACGCGACGACGACCATCAGCACGGCACTCGCGACCGCTGCGGCCGCCGACCCCGACCGTTCGCGCGTGCTGCTGTCCGCGTCGGCGGTGGGCTGGTACGGCGACACCGGCGACCGCGTCGTCCGCGAGAACGCCCCGGCCGGCACGGACTTCCTGGCCCACGTGTGCGAGCAGTGGGAGACCGCGACGGTGCCCGCGGAGCAGGCCGGCGTCCGGGTCGTGAAGCTGCGCACCGGGCTGGTGCTGGGCCGCGGCGGCCTGCTCAGCAGGCTCGCCCCGCTGTTCCGGCTGGGCGTCGGCGGCCGGCTCGGGTCGGGCGAGCAGTACTGGCCGTGGATCAGCCTCCAGGACGAGGTCGACGCCATCCGCTTCCTGCTCACCGCGCCCGTGTCCGGCCCGGTGAACCTGACCGGGCCGGCGCCGGTGACCAACGCCGAGTTCACCCGGGCCCTGGGCAAGGTCTTGCGCCGCCCCACGGTCCTGCCGGTCCCCGGCTTCGCCCTGCGGACGGCGGTGGGCGAGTTCGCCCCGGTCGGCATCCTCGCCGGCCAGCGCGCCGTCCCCGCCGCCCTGGAGACGGCCGGCTTCACCTGGAGCCACCCCGACGTCACGTCGGCACTGCGCGCGGCGCTCGGGAAGGGCTGAGGCCCCGCTCAGCCGGGCCGGCTGGCACCGGCGATCTGCCAGCCGTCCGGTCCGGGCACCAGCTCGAGCACGACCGGCGCGATCGCCCGCCCCGGCGCGCGCAGCAGCACCGGCCCGTCCGGGTCGTCGGCGGGGACGACGCCGTAGCCGTCCCAGCCGTCGCGCACCTCCACGCGCACCCGGTCGCCCACCTCGACGACCACGGCGGGCCCCTCGACGCGCGGGGTGAAGCCGGACAGGCGTCGTCCGGCGTCGGCCAGCGCCCGGACCGCGGCCTCGTCCGCGGCGAGCAGGGCGCTCCCCGCGGGGTAGACCGCACCGAGCCCGGCCGGGTCGGCGCGGGCGAAGGCCTCCGCGCGTCGCGCGTACAGCTCCTGCACCACGGCGACCCAGTCGGTCCCGGGGGCGGGCGCCGCGGTCGCCGCTCCCGACGTATCGGCAGGCGGGACCGGCGGAGCCCCGGGCGCCGTCTCCGGCGTCCGCTCCGGAGGCGTCGGCACCGCTGCGGGAGGCGCAGCTGCCCCCTCCCCTGTCCCCGCCCACTGCGCTCCCACCTGGTACGCCCCGCTCAGCAGGACGGCGAGGGCCAGCAGCGACCCGGCGACCCGGGTGGGCCGGGCGCGCGGGACCGCGAGCGGCAGCCGGAGGCGTCGCTCCGGGGCTGCCGGCTCCGGCGCCCGGCGGCGCGCCAGCTGGTGGGTGAGCTCGGTGCGCGGCCCGCGGCCGGTGACGCTCAGCTCGGCATCGGGCACCCCCGCCACCGGCAGGCGCACCGGCTCGGGGCGGCAGGCGTGCCGCAGGTCCAGGGCGAACTCCGCCGCCGTCGGCCGGTCGGACGGATCGGGCGCCAGCCCCCGGGCGATGACCTCCCGCAGCGCGGCGGGCGCCTCCGGCGCCAGCAGGTCCAGGTCCGGCAGCTCGCCGGCCGCCGCGACGGCCAGCGTGTCCGCCGGGGTGGCCGCGTTCCAGGGGGCGACGCCGGTCAGGGCGTGGAAGGCGGCGGCCGCGACGCCGAACACGTCCGACGCCGGACCCGGCGCCCCGCCGCGGGCGACGGTCGGGTCGACGTAGGCGGGTGTGACCTCTCCGGCCGCCTCCTCGCCGAGGACCCGGGCCACGCCGAGGTCGGTGAGGACGGGACGGCCCTCGGCGGTGAAGACGACGTTGCCCGGGGAGAGGTCCCCGTGCACGACCCCGGCCGCGTGGGCGTGCGCGAGGGCGGCCGCCACGGGCGAGACGGCCGTCACCACCTCGCCGGGCCGGAGCCGCCCCCGCCGCGCGAGGAGGGCGGCGAGGCTGCCCCCGGCCAGCAGCTCGAGGACCAGGGCCACCCGGGCCCGGCCGCCCCGGCGCGGCTGGTGCACGACCTCGACCAGCCGGACCAGGTGCGGGTGGTCCAGCTCCCCGAGCAGCTCGGCCTCGCGGGCCTGCCGGTCGGGATCACCCGCGACGAGGACCTTGACGGCCACCGGGTCGCCGCCCCGGCGGGGAACCGCCCGCCACACCTCGCCGGACGCACCCCTCCCCAGGAGTTCCGTCACGCGGTAACCCGGGACCGCGGGTGGGGCCTCGACGCTCTCCTCCGACACGGGCGGCACCGTAGGGCGGTCCGGCCCGGTCCCGCTGCGGTCGTCCACAGGCGCGGGCGGTCACACCCGCTGCATCATCGCCCCGCCGCGGGAGCCGACCAGGACCCGGACGACGTCGTCGTCGCCCACCTCGACGTCGAGGTCCTCGCCGCCGGACCACCGGGCCCGCGCGCGGACGGTGTGCGGACCCGCGGGGAGTGGGACGACTGCGGTGTCCCCCCGCTGTAGGGCGGCGACCTCGCTGCCATCCACCTCGACGCGGACGGTCAGCGGGAGCAGACGGTCCTCGAGGGGCCGGGCCAGGCGCAGGACCGCCCCGGCCGACCGGTCCGCGCCGGCGGTCAGCCAGGTGTCCCGGGCAGTCTCGCGCAGCCAGCCGGGCTCGATGTGCACGCCGGTCAGCCGTCGTGCCAGCTCGAGCGCCAGGGCCTGCGGGTCGGCGTCCTCGCCGCCGAAGGGCAGCCCCTCCTCCTCGGGGAGCCGGTCGCCGTCGGTCTCGTCGTCGACGGGGACGAACAGCGGGTCGAAACTGCGGACCACCGCGCCGGTGCGGGCGGCGGTGAACGCCATGTGGGCGTTGACGTTCCAGAAGACGGAGACCGCGTCGCCCATGCGGGACAGGGCCGCCAGGGTGTCGTGGTCCGCGCTGAGGAAGCCGTTCGGCTCGACGACGACGACCGATCCGCCGACCTCGGCGAGCTGCACGGGGTTCGCTGCCACCCGGGGGTCCTGCAGTTCCTCGGCGTCGGCGAACGTCAGCCGGCGCCGTGTGCCCTCCTCCAGCGCCAGTTCGTCCGCCACCTCCCGGAGCGAGAGACCCCGCACGATCGTGACCGTGGCGGCGTCGAGGTCGTCGTCGGGTCCGGTGGGAGGCACGGGGAGCCACGTCGCGGCGTCCGTGGTCGAGGTCCGCCACCGGCTCTCCACCAGCCAGTCGGCGTCCAGCTCGACGCCCGTCACGCGCTCGAGCAGTTCGAGGGCGAGGTACCGGGGGCCGGCGTCCTCGTCGCCGAACGGCAGGCCGGCCTCCTCCGGGAGCGGGTCGCCGTACGGGCCAGGGCCGGACTCGGGGCTGAGCGGGTCGAAGGACCGGACGACCTCGCCGTCGCGGGCGAGGACGAACTGCATCACCGAGTTGACGTTCCAGAACACCGAGACGGCGGTCCCGCCCCGCGACAGCGGACCGATGATCCCGTCCTGCGCCCCGCCCCACCCGTTGGGCTCGACGAACACGGACCAGCCGTCGCGCTCGCCGACCATGACCGGGAACTCGGCGACGTCCCCCCACTCCCACGAGTCCCAGGCCTCGTCGAAGGTCGCCTGCCGCTCGGTCGACTCCTGGAGCCGGAACACCTCCGCGGCCTCCCGGGGGTCCGGACCGCGGACGAAGGTGATCGTCAGCGCCTCGAGTCCGTCGGACCAGCTGTGGTCACCCATGCCACACCTCCCGGGATCCGGCACCGGACTGTGCCGGAGTCCACCGGGAGCGGCAATCGCCCGCCCGGGTGGTCGCTCTCCAGCAGGTGGCCCGCCCGGTGGCGACATACGGTCGGTGCATGTCCCTGCCTGCCCGCGCGGAGGTCGTGGTCGTCGGCGCCGGCCTGGCGGGGCTGTCGGCCGCCGTCCGCCTCGCCGACGCCGGCTGCGACGTGCACGTCGTCGAGGCCGGGGACCACGCCGGCGGGCGACTCGCGACCGAGCGGGTCGACGGCTTCGTCGTCGACCGGGGCTTCCAGGTGCTCAACACCGGCTATCCGCGGGTCGCCGACCTCGACGTCGCCGCGCTGGACATGGGCTGGTTGTGGCCCGGGGCCGTGCTGCGGGTGGACGGCCGGGCTCATCGGGTCGTCGACCCCCGCCGGCACCCCACCACCGCGCCGGGCACCCTGCGCACGCCGATCGGGTCGCTGTACCGGAAGGCCGCCGTCGCGGCCTACTCCGCCGCGGCCGGCTACACGCCGGTCCCCCGGCTGCTGGCCAGGCAGGAGACGTCGGCCGAGGAGCGCCTGCGCGCGGCCGGCGTCGGCGAGCAGGCCCTCGAGCGGTTCTTCCGCCCGTTCCTCGCCGGCGTGCTCCTCGAGTCGGAGCTGGAGACCTCCAGCCGCTACCTGGACCTGCTCTGGCGCAGCTTCGCCCGCGGCCGCATCGGCCTGCCGGCACGGGGGATGCAGTCCGTGGGTGAGCAGCTGGCCGACCGGGCGGGCACGGCGAGGCTCCACCTCCACCTGAGGGTGAGCGCGGTGGCGTCGGGCCAGGTCACGACCGCATCCGGCCGGATCCGCGCGGACGCCGTCGTCGTCGCGACGGACGCCGACACGGCTGCCGGCCTGCTGCCGGGGATCGACGCGGCCGCCCCCCGGCAGGTCACCACGCACCTGCACGTGCTGCCGTCGTCCCCCTGGCGCGACCCGCTGATCGTGCTCGGCACCCCGGAGGGGCGGCTGGTGAACAGCGTCGTCCTCACCGACGCGCAGCCGGCCTACTCCCCCGACGGCCGCGCCCTGGTGGCGAGCTCCACGCTGGTCCCCACGACGGAGGCCGAGGTGCGCGAGGAGATCGCCCGGCTGCACGGCGTGCCGACGACGGAGCTGGCCCACCTCACGTCGGTGACCGTGCCCGGCGCCCAACCGGCCGCGCTCCCGCCGCTGCAGCTGCGCCGCCCGGTCGACCTCGGCGAGGGCGTCTACGTCTGCGGCGACCACCGCGACACCCCGTCGATCCAGGGCGCGATGGCCAGCGGCGCCCGTACCGCGCGGGCCGTGTTGCGCACGTTGCGTCCGGACCCCCGACCCCAGGAGCCCTCGGCGTGAGCGCCTCCGCCCCGGCGATCCTCGCCACGAGCATCGGCTTCGACAGCCGCGGCCGCGGCCCGTACGACTGGACTCCGGGACCGGTGTTCGACCTGGCCGTCCAGCTCGCGGGCGCCCCCGCCGAGCCGCGGCTGTGCTACCTCGGCACGGCCACCGGGGACGACCCGGTCCGGATCGCCGGCGTCTACGGGGCCTTCGCCGGCAGTGCTGTCCGGGTCAGCCACCTCAGCCTGTTCCCCATGCCCACGGTGCCGGACGTGCGCGCGCACCTGCTCGCCCAGGACGTCGTCTGGGTCGGCGGCGGCAGCGTGGCCAACCTGCTCGCGGTGTGGCGGGTGCACGGCCTCGACGCGGTGTTCCGCGAGGTGTGGGAGGCCGGGGTGGTGCTCGGCGGGGTCTCGGCTGGCTCGCTGTGCTGGCACGTCGGCGGCAACACCGACTCCTACGGTCCGCAGCTCCGGCCGGTGACGGACGGCCTCGCCCTCATCCCGACGTCCAACAGCGTCCACTACGACTCCGAGGCGCAGCGCCGGCCGCTGTACCAGCGCCTGGTCGCCGACGGCACGCTGCCCGGCGGGCACGCGACCGACGACGGTGTGGGGCTGGTCTACCGCGGGACCGAGCTGGTCGAGGCCGTCGCCGACCGCCCCGGCGCGGCCGCCTACCGGGTCGGGCGCGGCCCCGACGGCACGGCGGTCGAGACCCGGATCGAGCCCCGCCGCCTCCGGTGAGCGGTCGCGGCCGGCCCCCCCTCGGAGGTCAGGCGATCGCGGTCAGGCGATCGCGGTCAGGCGATCGCGGTCAGGCCCTCGCTCCCGCGGCCCTGCCCGACGACGGTCTCCAGGACCCGCACCACGTCCGCGAGGCCGCCGTCGCCGAGCACCGCTCCGGCCCGGAACCCGACCAGGCGGCGCACGAGGTCGAGGTGCTGCCGGAGGTCGGCGGGACCCGGCGGGTGCTCCCCCGCCCGGAACTCGGAGAGGGTACCGGGGAGCCCGGACACCACGAACCCGAGCTGGATCCCCGCGGACTCCGCGAACGCGTCGAGGTCGACGCCTGCCTCGCCGGCCACGCGGAGGGCGCGGAGCACGCCCAGCTGGGCGTCGTACCAGAGGCCGAACAGGGCGAGGTCCCACACCGGGGCGGCCTCCGCTGCCGCTCCGACGAACAGCGCCCTGCCCAGCGACGCGAGGACGGCCCGATGGTCCTCGAACGCCTCCGGCGAGCCGCTGAACAGCAGCAGCGCGTCGTCGGTGCCCATCTGCTCCGCCGGGGCCTGGATCCCCGCCTGCAGGTACCGCGCGCCCAGGTCCGCGGCACGCTCGGCGGTGCTGCGCGCCTCGCGCGGCGTCGCGGTGCACAGGGCGACGACCGTCCGGCCGCGCAGGTCCCCCGGCACCCGGGCCAGGCAGTCCTCCACGGCCGCGGGGTCGGGTACCGCGAACAACGCCAGGGGGCAGGCCAGCGCCTCGGCGACGGATCCGGCAGGCCGGGCTCCGCGCGCGACCAGCTCGGCGATCCGGCCGGGGCTCCGGTTCCAGACCACGACGTCGTGCCCGCCGTCGAGCAGCCGGAGCGCCACCGCCCGGCCGATGCCCCCCGTGCCGATGACCGCGACCGGATCCGTCGTCCCCGCCATGGCCGCGATCCTGCGACCTCGAGCGCGCTGGAGGTCAAGCGCGCCACGACGGGCCCGCGGCGCCCGGGCCTAGGCTGGGGACGTGGCGGAGCTACGCGTGGTCCGGGCCGGGGTCGTCGACTACGAGGAGGCCTGGGCCCGCCAGCGCGAGCTGCACGCCGCCCGGGTCGAGGGCCGCGGGCCGGACACGATGCTGCTGCTGGAGCACCCACCGGTGTACACGGCCGGCCGCCGCACCGAGCCGCACGAGCGCCCCTTCGACGGCACGCCGGTCATCGACGTCGACCGCGGCGGGAAGATCACCTGGCACGGGCCGGGGCAGCTGGTCGGCTACCCGATCGTGGCGCTGCCCGACCCGGTGGACGTCGTCGCGCACGTCCGCCGGCTCGAGGAGGCCCTCATCGCGGTGTGCGCCGGCTTCGGCCTGGCCACCGAGCGGGTCGAGGGACGCAGCGGCGTGTGGGTCCGCGCCGACGCGCGGGGGCCCGACCGCAAGGTGGCGGCCATCGGCGTCCGCGTGGCCCGGGGCGTGACCATGCACGGGTTCGCGCTCAACTGCGACCCCGACATGACCGCCTTCGGGAACATGATCCCGTGCGGGATCGTCGACGCCGGCGCCACGTCCCTGTCGGCCGAGCTCGGCCGCGACATCACGGTCGCCGAGGCGATCGACCCGGTCGAGACGGCGATGCGCCGCGTGCTGTCGCTGGAGCCGGCCGCCACCGCCTGATGCCGCTCCCGGTCAGCACCTACGTCAGCCTCACCACCTTCCGCCGGACGGGTGCCGCCGTCCCGACGCCCGTCTGGGCCGCGCCGGACGGCGACACGCTCGTCGTCTGGACCCGCGCGGACTCCGGCAAGGTCACACGGCTCCGGCACACCGCGCGGGTCACCGTGGCGCCGTGCGACGTCCGTGGCCGGGTGACCGGTCCGGCGGTCGAGGGCACGGGCGAGTTCGTCCCGCGCGGCGACTGGCCACAGTCACTGGCCGCGCTGCGTCGGGCGTACGGGCTGAGATTCACCCTGGGCGCCGCCTCGTCACGGCTGTGGCACCGGCTGCTCCGGCGCCCCGGCGACCGTCACGAGCTGATCCGCCTCCGCCCGGCCTGAGCGGAGTCGCTCGAGCACACCCCCCGTCACCGACCCGGCGGGTGCGAAGCCGAGGGCGCGGTCGACGGCGTCCATCCCAGCAGGTCGCCGTCCAGCCGCGTTCCACCGCCCGCGGCGACCGCGTCGCGGAGGAGATCCGCCGGCGTGACGCCCACGGATCTCCTCCGCCTCACCCGACGACGAAGTTGACCAGCCGGCCCGGGACGGCGATCACGCGGCGCACGGTCCTGCCGTCGAGGTGGGCGACGATCTTGTCGTCGGCGCGGGCGGCGGCCTCGAGGGCGGTGGCGTCCGCGTCGGCCGGCACGGTCACCTGGGCGCGCACCTTGCCGTTGACCTGGACGGCGACCTCCACGGTGTCCTCGACCAGCCAACGCTCGTCGGCGACCGGGAAGGGCGCCCACGCCGACGACTCGGAGTGGCCCAGCCGCGACCACAGCTCCTCGGCGAGGTGCGGGGCCAGCGGCGCCACCAGCAGCACCAGCGGCTCGGCCACCGACCGCGGCACCGGCCGGTCGGCGCCGTAGGCCTGGGTCAGCGCGTTGGTCAGCTCGGTGATCCGGGCGATGGCGATGTTGAAGCGCAGCGTGTCCATGCCGTCGCGGACGCCGGCGATGGCCCGGTGCAGCGCGCGCAGGGTGTCCTCGTCGGGCGCGACGTCGTCGGACGCGCGGACCGCGCCGGTCTCCTCGTCGACCACCACGCGCCAGATCCGCTGCAGCAGCCGCTGCGAGCCGACGACGGCCTTGGTCTCCCACGGCCGCGACTGCTCCAGGGGACCGGTCGACATCTCGTACACCCGGAAGGTGTCCGCGCCGTACGCGCCGATCATCTCGTCGGGCGTGACCATGTTCTTCAGGCTCTTGCCGATCTTCCCGTACTCCCGGTTGACCGGCTTGCCCTCGTACAGGAACTGCCCGTCGGACTCCACGACCTCGGCGGCGGGCACGTAGAAGCCGCGCTCGTCGGTGTAGGCGTACGCCGAGATGTAGCCCTGGTTCACCAGCCGGCGGAACGGCTCCTCGCTGGACACGTAGCCCAGGTCGAACAGCACCTTGTGCCAGAAGCGGGCGTACAGCAGGTGCAGCACCGCGTGCTCGACGCCGCCGACGTACAGGTCCACGCCCCCGACGTCGCCGGGCTCGCGCGGGCCCATCCAGTACCGCTCCAGCTCGGGGTCGACCATCTGCGTGTCGTCGCCCGGGTCCAGGTAGCGCAGGTAGTACCAGCACGAGCCGGCCCAGTTGGGCATCGTGTTGGTCTCGCGGCGGTACTGCTTCGGGCCGTCGCCCAGGTCGAGGGTGACCGTCGTCCACTCGGTGGCCCGCGACAGCGGCGGCTCGGGCGCGGAGTCGGCGTCGTCGTCGGAGAACGTCTTGGGCGAGTAGTCGTCGACCTCGGGCAGCAGCACCGGGAGCATCGACTCCGGCACGGCGCGCGGGGTGCCGTCCTCGCCGTACACGATCGGGAAGGGCTCACCCCAGTAGCGCTGCCGGCTGAACAGCCAGTCGCGCAGCTTGTACGTGGTCGTCGCCTCGCCGTGTCCCCTCGCCACCAGCCAGTCGGTGATCCGCCCGATCGCCGTCGCCTTGTCCAGGCCGTCCAGCGAGACCTCGTCGTTCGACGAGTTGATCATCTGCCCGGCGCCGGTCCACGCCCCGCCGTCCCAGTCGGCCGGCGGCTGCACGGTGCGCACGTGCGGCAGGCCGAAGGCCTCGGCGAAGTCCCAGTCGCGGGCGTCCTCGGCGGGCACGGCCATGATCGCGCCGGTGCCGTAGCCGGTCAGCACGTAGTCGGCGATGAAGACGGGCAGCTCGCGGCCGTTCACCGGGTTGACGGCGGTGACCCCGAGCCAGACGCCGGTCTTCTCCCGCGCCTCGTTCTGCCGGTCCAGCTCCGAGCGCCGCGACGCCTGCCGCTGGTACTCCCGGACCGCCCCGGCCGGGGTCGCCGCGCCACCGGTCCAGCGGGGGTCGGTGCCGTCGGGCCACGACGAGGCGGTCAGCGTCTCGACCAGCGGGTGCTCCGGCGCCAGGACGACGTACGTGGCGCCGAACAGGGTGTCGGGCCGGGTGGTGAAGACCTCGATCGACTGGTCCGCACACGCGAAGCGGATCCGCGCGCCGGTCGACCGGCCGATCCAGTTGCGCTGCATCTGCTTGAGCGAGTCCGACCAGTCCAGCCGGTCCAGGTCGGCCAGCAGCCGCTCCGCGTAGGCGGTGATCCGCATCATCCACTGGGTCAGCGGACGCCGGAACACCGGGAAGTTGCCCCGCTCGGAGCGCCCGTCGGGGGTGACCTCCTCGTTGGACAGCACCGTGCCCAGGCCGGGGCACCAGTTGACCGGCGCCTCGTGCAGGTAGGCCAGGCGGTGCGCGTCGGCGACCCGCTTCCGCTCCTCCTCGGACAGCTCGGCCCACGGCCGCTCGGAGGGGTTGGTGCCCGGCGCGGGCTCGCGGGTGCCGGCGTCCAGCTCGGCGACCAGCTCGGCGATCCGCCGGGCCTTCCCGGCGTCGACGTCGAACCAGGACCCGAAGATCTGCAGGAAGATCCACTGGGTCCACTTGTAGTAGCCCGGGTCGATCGTGGCGAAGCTGCGGCGGTCGTCGTGGTCGACGCCCAGCCGGCGCAGCTGCGCCCGGATCGCGGCGATGTTGGCCTCGGTCGTGATCCTGGGGTGCTGCCCGGTCTGGACGGCGAACTGCTCGGCGGGCAGGCCGAAGGCGTCGTAGCCCATCGGGTGCAGCACGTTGTCGCCGTCCATCCGGCGGAACCGGCTGGTGACGTCGGTGCCCAGGTAGCCCAGCGGGTGCCCGACGTGCAGGCCGGCGCCCGAGGGGTACGGGAACATGTCCATCGCGAAGTACTTGCGCCGGTCGGCGACCCGCTCGAAGCCCGCGGACAGCCGCCCGGTCGGGTTCGGGGTGTGGAACGTCCCCTCGGCCTCCCACCGGTCCTGCCACGAGAGCTCGATCTCCTGCGCCAGGGCCGGGGTGTACCGGTGCGGGGGCACACCGTCGCCGGTCGGCTCGGTGCTGGCAGCGCCGCTGGGGCTGCTGGCCGTCTGGCTCATCGTCGGTGCTCCGGTCTCGGGTGCTGGGGCGCGAACGGGGGCGGACATGAAAAGACCCCTCGCACAGGAGGGGTCGCCGCGCTGTCCTCGCAGGTGGGGGTCAGCGCGGCCGGGGAAGGAGGGACCGCCCGATCACCGCTCCACTCTACCGCCGGGGACGGCCGGCCCCTGTGGGTTCCCGGGCGGGCCGGCGGTCCGGGTGCCCGGACCGCCGGCCCCGGGTGGCTCAGGCCAGCTGCGGTGCCACCTCGGCGGCCACCAGGTCGAGGTGGTCGAGGTCGGCGAGGTCGAGGACCTGCAGGTAGACGCGGGTGGCTCCGGCCTCGGCGTAGCGGCCGAGGGTGTCGACGGCCTCGGCCGGCGTCCCGGCGACGCCGTTCTCGCGCAGCTCGTCGACCTCGCGGCCGATCGCCGCGGCCCGGCGGGCGAGCTCGGCGTCGTCCCGGCCGACGCAGAGCACCAGGGCCGAGCTGTAGGTCATCGACCCCGGGTCCCGGCCCGCCTCGTCGCAGGCCGACCGGACCCCCGCGAACAGCCGCGCGTTCTCCGCGGCGGACAGGAACGGCACGTTGAACTCCTGCGCGTACCGGGCCGCCAGTCGCGGGGTGCGCCGGGCGCCCCGACCGCCGACCAGGACCGGGATGCCGCCCGGCTGCGCCGGCTTGGGCAGCGCCGGGGACCCGGTGAGCCGGTAGTGCGCGCCGGCGAAGTCGAAGGTCTCGCCGGGTGGCGTCGCCCACAGGCCCGTGACGACGGCGAGCTGCTCCTCGTACCGGTCGAAGCGCTCGCCGAGCTCCGGGAACGGGATGCCGTAGGCCTCGTGCTCGGCCTCGAACCACCCCGAGCCGATGCCCAGCTCCACTCGCCCGCCGCTCATCTGGTCCACCTGCGCCACCGAGATCGCCAGCGGCCCGGGCAGCCGGAAGGTGGCGGCCGTCATGAGCGTGCCGAGCCGGATCCGGCTGGTCTCGCGGGCCAGACCGGCCAGGGTCACCCACGCGTCGGTGGGCCCGGGGAGGCCGTCGCCGCCCATGGCGAGGTAGTGGTCGGAGCGGAAGAACGCGTCGTAGCCGGTCTCCTCGGCCCGCCGGGCCACCGCGAGGAGGTCGTCGTAGGTCGCGCCCTGCTGGGGTTCGGTGAAGATCCGGAGCTGCACGGCGGGCACGCTAACCGGCGCCGCTCTCCCGCCGCCGGACCGGGAGCCCTCGGGGTGTGCTCGCCGGACGATGCGGGCAGGATGGCGGCGAGTCGATCTACGTGGAGGTACATCCCGTGTTCCGCAAGAAGACCAGAGGTCAGGTCATCGCAGCCGAGCTCCAGGAGGGGTTCAGCCACATCGGGACGGCGATGACCGAGGCCGGTCGTGCGGCCGCCGACGAGCTGGCTCCGCGGATCGCGGCCGCCCGTGACGCCGCCGGTCCCGCGCTCGGTGCCGCCCAGCTCGCCGTGGCCCCCAAGGTCGCCGCCGCCGTGGCCGTGGCCGCCCCCGCCGTCAGCTCGGCCCGCGACGCGATCAGCCCGCGCGTCGAGGCCGCGCAGAAGACCCTCGGCCCGAAGGTGGAGGCCGCTCGCGAGGCCGCCGACGCCCGGCTCGTCGCCGCGGTCGAGGCCCTCAGCCCGCGGGTGCAGGCCGCCCGGGCGAGCGCCGGCCCGGCCCTCACCGGCGCCGTCGCCGCCACCTCCGCGGCGGCCTCCCGGGCAGCAGCCGACCTGGCGCCGCGCGTCGAGGCCGCGCAGAAGACGCTCGCGGCGGAGGTCCTGCCCCGTGTGGTGGCCGCGCGCGAGGCCGTCGTCCCCGCGCTGGAGAACGCGCGCGGCTCGCTGACTGCGGGCGTCGAGAACGCCCTGAGCGAGCTGGAGGCCCGCCGCGAGGACCTCGTCGGAGCCGCCGGCAGGACCACGAGGAAGGCCACGACGAAGGCGCAGCGGAAGGCCGCCAAGCAGGCGGCCAAGGCGAAGGCGGCCAAGGCGTCGGCCAAGGCGTCGGCGAGGGCCCGGCGGGGTATCCCTCTGGAGCGCGAGCCGCGGCGGTGGCCGTGGCTGGCGCTGTTCGCGGCGGTCGGCGCCGTGGCGTTCGCGGTGCTCCGCCGCCGCAACGACTCCGACGCCTGGACACCCGCGCCGACCGGCGACGGGCCCGTCCCGAGCTACCGAGAGGACCCCGTGCCCAGCTCTCCCAGCAACAACGACTCCGGCAAGACCGTGTCCAGCGCGACGTGGGAGTCCGGCGACTCCGCACCGGCCGAGTCCGACATGGGCATCCGCGACGCGCAGATGGTCGACTCCGACGGGCCGACCGACCCGGTCGACCCGAAGAACAACCCCCAGCCGTTCACCAGTGGCGGCAGCGAGGACCCCGGCCCGACCGCCGGCCCCGCCGGTTCCGGGCAGGCCTGACCGCCGCCGAGACCTCGCACACACCGCCCCCGCTGCCGCTCCGGCAGCGGGGGCGGTGTCGTTCCGCGGGCGTACCGTGAGGTCATGAGCGAGACGGCGGCTCCCGGAGGCACCACCCAGGTCGAGCCCGCCGGCCGCAGGCTGTTGCGCCTCGAGGTCCGCAACGCCCAGGTGCCGATCGAGCGCAAGCCCGAGTGGATCAAGACGCGGCTGAAGACCGGCCCCGAGTACACCGAGCTCAAGGCGCTGGTCCGCCGCGAGGGCCTGCACACGGTGTGCGAGGAGGCCGGCTGCCCCAACATCTACGAGTGCTGGGAGGACCGCGAGGCCACCTTCCTCATCGGGGGCGACCAGTGCACCCGGCGCTGCGACTTCTGCCAGATCGACACCGGCAAGCCCGCCGAGCTCGACACCGACGAGCCTCGCCGGGTCGCCGAGAGCGTCGCGGCGATGCAGCTGCGGTACGCCACGGTCACCGGGGTCGCGCGCGACGACCTGCCCGACGGCGGCGCCTGGCTGTACGCCGAGACCGTGCGCCAGATCCACGCCGCCGTCCCCGGCTGCGGCGTCGAGCTGCTGATCCCGGACTTCACCGCCGACCCCGCCCAGCTGGCCGAGGTCTTCTCCTCCCGCCCCGAGGTGCTGGCGCACAACGTCGAGACCGTGCCGCGCATCTTCAAGCGGATCCGGCCCGGCTTCCGCTTCGAGCGCTCGCTGGCCGTGATCACCGCCGCCCGCGAGGCCGGCCTGGTCACCAAGTCGAACCTCATCCTGGGCATGGGCGAGGAGCCGCACGAGGTCGTCGAGACGATGCAGGCGCTG
This sequence comes from Trujillonella endophytica, assembly GCF_019799905.1. GTDB lineage: Bacteria > Actinomycetota > Actinomycetes > Mycobacteriales > Geodermatophilaceae > Trujillonella > Trujillonella endophyticus_A. The sequence continues at coordinate 351,595 of NZ_JABGCI010000004.1, forward strand.
CACGACGCCGGCTGCGACCTGCTCACGATCACGCAGTACCTGCGCCCGACGCCGCGACACCACCCCGTCGTCCGCTGGGTGAAGCCCGACGAGTTCGTGGGCTTCCAGGCCGAGGCCGAGCGGATCGGCTTCCCGGGCGTCCTCGCCGGTCCGCTGGTGCGCAGCTCCTACCGCGCCGGCCGGCTGTACCAGCAGGCGGTCGAGGCCCGGGGCCTGACCCGCCAGGGGTGAACCCGGGCGTCGTCGTCCTGGCAGGACCCGGCGCGGCCCTATCCTGGGGGCATGGCACGCAGCAAGCCCACGGACTCCCCCGCCCCCACCGGCAAGGCCGGGCGGGCACCCGGCTCCGGGAGTCGTGGCCGGGGAGCCGCACCCGCCGGCGCCACCGCCTCGGGACTGGGGACGACGACCCCCACCGGTAAGCCGGCCAAGCCCCCGAAGCTCGGCAAGGACGGCAAGCCCAAGGTCGGCCGGATGGCCAAGCTGCGCAACAACGCCCGCATGATGAAGCAGGCGTACTCGCTCACCTACAAGAACGACCCCAGGCTCCCCTGGCTGATGCTCATCGCCTTCGTGGTCGTCGCCGGTCTGGTCGAGCTCATCGGGATCCTGTTCAGCATCCCGATCATCATGATCTTCCCCGCCGTCGTGTCCGGCCTGCTCGCCGCGCTGATCGTCTTCGGCCGGCGGGCGCAGGGCTCGGCGTACCGGCAGGTGGAGGGCCAGCCCGGCGCCGCGGCCTGGGTGCTCGAGGGCATGCGCGGCGACTGGCGGGTGACCTCCGGCGTCGCCGGCACCACGCAGCTCGACGCGGTCCACCGGGTGCTCGGCCGGCCGGGCATCATCCTGGTCGCCGAGGGCGTGCCCACCCGGATCCGCCCGCTGCTCGCGCAGGAGAAGAAGAAGCTCGCCCGCGTCGTCGGCGACACCCCGATCTACGACATCACCGTCGGCGACGACGAGGGCCAGGTGCCGCTGAAGAAGCTCAGCGCGCACGTCATGAAGCTGCCCCGCAACCTCAGCGCCGCCGAGGTCAACGCCCTGGCCCGCCGGATGAGCGCCCTCGGCGGCCCGAAGATGCCGGTGCCCGGCGGCCCGCTGCCCGGCGGCCGGCAGATGTCGGTCAGCCAGCGCCAGGTCCGCCGCAGGTAGACGGCGAGACGTCGAGAAGGCCCCGCACCCGGATGGGTGCGGGGCCCTCGTCGGCTCGGGGCCCGACCCGCCGTCCGCGTCCTCCCTCACCGTGGGCCGTGCGGGAGGACGCGGCACGGTCAGGCGACCTGATCCCGGAGCTGCCGGCTACCGGTCCAGGACGACGGCGGTGTCGGTCAGGCGGTCGTGCAGGCCGCGGCCGTCGGCGTCGACCACCAGGGCCGGGACCAGCACGCACAGCAACGCGGTGCGGACGACGGCCCGCCACCACGCCAGCCGCTCGCCGACCCGCGGGTGGGCCAGCCGCAGACCGACCAGGCGCATCCCCGGCGTCTGCCCGAAGAGCACCAGCGAGACGATCGTCAGCACGGCGAAGACCATCAGCGTCACGTAGGCCCGCCCGGGCCCGGCCACGACGACGGTGATCAGTCCGGCCCCGATCGCGTCGACCAGATACGCCCGGACCCGGGCCCCGAAGCCGGCCAGCGATCCCGGGCCGTCGGCGGGCAGCCCCAGCGAGGCCCCGCGCCGGCGCTCCTGAGAGGGTGGCTGCGCATCCCTGACCATGACCGCCAGCGTAGGACCCCGCGGGTGCGGCCCTGCCGGGCGAGGAGATCGGACCCCGACGCGACACGCCGGGGCCGGTGTTACCGGTCCGAAACACCGGAGACACCCCGGGGCAACTCCTCGCTCGTAGGTTCGCCACCGGCTGTTCGCCCACTCCCGGAGGATCGATGTTCACCAGTCCCGACGAGGTCGCCGCCTACATCCGCGACAACGACGTCGAGTTCGTCGACGTGCGCTTCTGCGACCTGCCCGGCGTCATGCAGCACTTCACCATCCCTGCGTCGACGTTCGGCGAGGACACGTTCTCCGAGGGTCTGGGCTTCGACGGCTCCTCGATCCGTGGCTTCCAGGCCATCAACGAGTCCGACATGCTGCTGCTGCCCGACGCCAACAGCGCGTTCCTCGACCCGTTCCGCAAGCACAAGACGCTGAACGTCAACTTCTTCATCCACGACCCGATCACGCGCGAGGCCTACAGCCGCGACCCGCGGAACGTGGCCAAGAAGGCCGAGGCCTACCTGGCCAGCAGCGGCATCGCCGACACGGCGTACTTCGGCCCCGAGGCCGAGTTCTACGTCTTCGACTCGGTGCGGTTCGACACCGGCATCAACGAGGCCTATTACCACCTCGACTCGGTCGAGGGCTCCTGGAACACCGGCTCGCCGACCGGCGGGAACGGTGCCGGCCCCAACCTGGGCTACAAGGCCCGGATGAAGGGCGGCTACTTCCCGGTCGAGCCCTACGACCAGCAGAGCGACCTGCGCGCCGACATGATGGTCAACCTCGCGCGCGCCGGCCTGGAGCTCGAGCGCGGCCACCACGAGGTGGGCACCGGCGGACAGGCGGAGATCAACTACAAGTTCGACACGCTGCTGCGGTCGGCCGACAGCCTGATGCTGTTCAAGTACATCATCAAGAACACCGCCTGGGCCCACGGCAAGACCGCCACCTTCATGCCCAAGCCGCTGTTCGGTGACAACGGCTCGGGCATGCACTGCCACCAGAGCCTGTGGAAGGACGGCGTGCCGCTCTTCCACGCCGAGACCGGCTACGCGGGGCTGTCGGACACCGCCCGCCACTACATCGGCGGCCTGCTGGCCCACGCCCCGTCGCTGCTGGCCTTCACCAACCCGACGGTCAACAGCTACCACCGCCTGGTGCCCGGCTACGAGGCCCCGATCAACCTCGTCTACTCGGCCCGCAACCGCTCGGCCTGCTGCCGCATCCCGATCTCGGGCGACAACCCCAAGGCCAAGCGCATCGAGTTCCGCGTGCCGGACCCGTCGGCCAACCCGTACCTCGCCTTCTCGGCGATGCTGATGGCCGGCCTCGACGGCGTGAAGAACAAGATCGAGCCGCCGGCCCCGGTCGACAAGGACCTCTACGAGCTGCCGCCCGAGGAGGCCCTGGGCATCGACAAGGTGCCCGCGTCGCTGGACGCCGTCCTCGACCGGCTCGAGGTCGACCACGACTACCTGATCGACGGCGGTGTCTTCACCCCCGACCTGATCGAGACGTGGATCGACTACAAGCGGGCGAACGAGATCGACCCGATCCGCCTCCGCCCGCACCCGCACGAGTTCGCGATGTACTACGACATCTGACCCTCACAAGCCGCTGACCAGCGTATTCATCGCTGGTTGGCGGCCGTAGTCCGCAACGAGTCCGCACGAGCAGCCAGAACCGCACCGACGGCTGCGCGTGCGGACTCGTTGCTGTCCGGCCACAGGTGGCCGTACGTGTCGAGCGTGGTCTTTGCGCTCCCATGCCGGAGTCGGTGCTGGACGACCTTGACGTCGAGACCGGAGGCGATCAGGAGGGAGGCCAGGTAGTGCCGGAGATCGTGGAAACGGAAGTCCTCCGGCAGGCCGTCGACCTTGCGTCGAGCTGCCCGGATCGCCCGCTCGATGGCCCATGTGGACGTCTGCCGGCGGAGCCCGTCGGTGACCAGGTAGTCGCCTCCCCATTGCGCCACGGCCGCTGACAGTTCGAGCGCGAGCTCCTGCGGGATGGGCAACGGAGTGCGCGACGTCTCGGTCTTGAGCTCCTCTCCCGATCCCTGCTGGACCGGGCGGACCACGCCGCGCATGAAGTCGATGTCGGCGACCCGCAGCCCCACGGCCTCCGCCGTTCGGAGTCCCACGAATGCGCCGAGGAGAACAGCCGGCCTCAGATGCGGGGGAACCGCGTCGTGGAGTGCCCAGACCTGGGCTGTGGTGGCGACGAAGGGCCGCGGTTTGCCGGCACCGGGAGACGTCCGCCTCGAGCACGGGCTACGGACGAGGATGCCGTCATGCACGGCATCGCTCATGACTTGGGACAGCCGGTTGTGCAGCGCGTAGACGTAGGACGGCGCGAGGCCGTCGTTCTTTAGCTTGGCTGTCCAGGAGCGGACGTCGGACGGACGCATTGCGGCGAGCCGCCGTCCGCCGAAGTGCGCCTCGATCTGCGCCAGGTGCACCTCGGCCTGGCGCACTGTCCGTGAGCGCCGGGTGCCGTAGCCGGCCAGCCAGGTGTCACACCACTCCCCGACCGTGACCTTGGCCGTCTTCGGGTCCGCCCACGTCCCGTTGACGAGCGCCGCGGTCTGCTCGTCGAGCCACCGCTGGGCGTCGGCTTTCCGCTTGAAGTGGCGGGCGTGCTCCTTGCCGGTCGCGTCGCGGAAGCGCGGCCGGTAGCTGCCATCGGGTCTGCGGGCGATGCTGGCCATGTCGGTCACCCCTGTTCGCGGCTCAACTCGCCGCGTCGATACCAGTAGCGACCACGGTTGCAGTGGGCCTCACCAGAATCTGGGGATAACGCTGGGCTGTGGACAAACGCGGACAGACGCCAGCCGTCCGCACGTTCTCCGGTATTTCTCCAGTCAGCTCGACGGGGGCCAGACGCCAGCACGACATGTCGCTGAGGGCGGCTAAGGGACACCTGCGTCAGGCATCCGCCCACGATTGCGTGGACTGTGCTCCACGTTGTCGTCGGCGCTGGCCTCCGCCGGTGGGCATCGAGGGGTCTCCGCATACACGTGAGCCAGTGCACTCGGCGCGGGTGTCATCCGGAGCTGTGCAGCCCCCAGACTCGCGGTTCTGCGCACGTCCTGCGGATTAGCGGCGTTCCATTGCCTCGCGTACCTGCCGCAGCGATGGGTTGGTCAGGTACTGGACCCGACGACCACGGTCGGCGAGAGCTCGAATCCCTTCTCGTGATGAGCCCGGACCGCGCCGGCCCCCTCCTCGTCGTCGCGAAAACGTACCGATCGGTGAGGGACCCGGGCGACGGTGAGCTGAGCACGCAGCCTGGCCGCGAATGGGCAGCCCCGCTTGTAGTAGACGATCGGGGTGTCGTCGGCCATGACGGACCTCCAGGGACGCGGCTGGCGGCGTCATGGTGGCGCTGGTCGATGCCCACGGGCAAGCGAGCCGTTGTGGCGGACGCTGCAGGCCCCACGGAGTCGGTGCCACCGACTTCCATCGAGGCGTCGACACCGCTCCCCCGACACGGGCCGGCCGCGCGGTCCGCGCCGCACCGCGCTCTCGGCCGATCAAGGCGCCGGAGATATCAGCGGGGGTCCCGCCACATGGGGATCATCGGTGGGCAGCCGGGGGGCATGTCGAGCGTCCCGCGTTCGGCGAAGCCGTGGCGCCGGTAGAGGGCTGTGCTCCGCTCGCAGGTCGCCTCCAGATACGCAGGCTGGCGATCGGCGTCGCACCGGTCCGCGACGGCCCGCAGCAGCACGTCGCCGAGTCCCTGCCCCTGTCGCTGGGGGCGCGTGCCGATGTAGAGCAGGTACCAGTGCGGGGGTAGTTCGCGGTGGTGGGCGTACAACGCTGACCGCACCTGCTGGAAGTACTGCATCCGCCGCCCGCCGATCCGAAGCCAGGCCGGCAGCTCGCGCAGGTCCTCCCGGGAGGTCCCCCGCCAGTGGCCCGGTGGGAACCACACCGCGGCGGCGTCCGCGTCGACCGTCGTCCACAGGCCGCCGTACGCCAGGCTCCGTGCGCCGTCAACGGCGAAGACTCGGCGGAGGCGCTCGTCCCGGGCACGCACCCCCGGGGGCAGGAGGTGGCAGAACAACGGGTCCTCGGCGAAGGCAGCCGCCATCGTCTGACTCAACCGGTCGACGTCCCCGCGTGTGGCCGGACGGACAGCGTGCTGCAAGTGATCGCTCATGGCGCGACCGTCCTCCCCGGCGAGCCGGCGCCACAGGGACCTGCGGCCTTGCGCCAGCAGCCGTGGCAAGGCCGCTCGAGCGGAGAGGCGGATCGCCCCGGCCGTGCAGGCGAGAGCGCCCGTCCCCGGGCGGCGCGGCCGACATCGCCTGCCGCCGCGGACGACCCCGCGGGCCGCGGCGTTCACCACGCCCGCGTAGGAGGGCGGCAGACGTCCAGCACGGCGCGGACGAAGGTCGCCTTGCGGCGGGCGTAGCCGGGCAGGTCATCGGGCACGAGCCCACCGCCCATGGCCTCGCGCCCGGGCAGGGAGGTGAACGGGTAGCGCAGAAGCGCGCAGGTGCGCACGACCTGGGCCACCTCGCCCGCCTCCTGCGGGAGGCCGTCTTGCGCCAACCCGGCCTCGAAGGCGGGCACCGCGACGGCGAGGCGGTCGCGAAGGTCGTCGGGAGCTGCGGTGCCGTTCTCCGCCGGTCCGAAGGCCAGCGGGACGAGGTCCCATCCCACCGGCCCCGGCGAGGTGGTGCCCCAGTCGATGAGCACGAGAGTCCCGGGGTCCTCCCGTGGGCGGAGCACGTTCATCGGCGTCGGATCACCGTGGGTGTTCAGCCACGGGGCGGCGTGCAGCGAGTCGAGCATCGAGTCCACCTGCTCGGCCAGGTCCAGCAGGTCCCCACGGAGCGCGGCGACCTCCGGCTGGGCGAAGGCGGGATGCGCCCACAACTGTTCGCTGCGCAGGCCGGGGATCGCCCAGTGCCGGATGTTGTCCACGAGGTGGTCGAGAAAGGTCAGGCCCGCCGGCAGGGTGGCCAACCGCTGGTCGGCCCGGCGCGCGGTCAGGCGGCCCAGCCCAGTGGCCGCCCGTTCGAGGTCGGCGGTGGTCCACGGTTCCTCGGCCGGGTCCACGTCTTCGAGCCAGAGGTCGATCCGGTCGTCGGGCCGCTCCAGTGCGGCGTAGAGCCGGGGCAGCCGCACTCCGGGAGGCATGCGCTGCCCGGTGTCGCCGGTGTACACCTCGGCCTCCAGCCGCCACGGGATGCCGGCAGCGATGCGCTCACGATCAGCCAGCGGGATGTGCGGCGGCAGCCCGTGCATCGCCGACTGCAGGACCTTGACCACCAGCCGTACCGCGGCCGGTTCGCTGTCGTGCGCGGTCACGTGCACGCGGTCCAGGGAACCAGTGGCCGGCGCGGTGATCCGGTGTGCAATCGGGGTCCGGGCGATGTCGTCGACGACGAGTTCAGGGCGCCCGAGGGCCTGGCGCAGGAGGTCCTGCAGTTCAGCCGGCGTCATCCGGCCGGGCAGGTCCCCCGAGGCGGTGACGACCATGGCGCAGGCCCTCATCTCGATGGATGCTCATCGTCAAGCTGCTTGACGATGATGGCGGGAATGGTGAAGCACCTTGACGAATGCTGTCAACGGGGACCTCCCGATCCTGCCTGCGCTGTTCGAGCGAGCCCTTTACCAGCTGCGGGAAGGACTCCACGAGCTCAGCACCAGCCGCTTCCCCGGCCTGCGGACCCGGCACTATCGCCTGTTGGGCTTCATCCCCGACGATGGGATCCGGCCGGCCCGCATGGTCGAACTGAGCGGACTGAGCAAGCAGGCCCTCTTCCAGGCCCTGGCACCGCTGGAGGCCGGACGGTACGTCGACGTCACTCTCGATCCCGACGACCGCCGAGCTCGCGTCGTGCGCCTCAGCGACCGCGGACACGAGGTGATCTCAGCTCTGCGGGACATGCAGGCCCGCTACGAGCAGACGTGGGCGGCCGAGGTCGGACCCGAACGATGGGCGACAACCCGGGAGGTCCTAGGTCGCCTGTTCGGCCACTGACGGGCAACCGCCAGTCACCGCGGCCCGCTGGCAGTCGACCCGAGGGGTCAAGTCGGCCGGGCCGAAGTCCTGAGCCAGGGTGGTCCGCCAGATGTCCGACACCGTCCACAAGCGCCTGCCGCGTGCGCCTGCGCCTGCGCCTGCGCCAACGCACCGCCCGAGCTGGAGAGTGCCTATCTGTGCCGGCGCCTCGACCACCTGCACCACGTCGTCACCAACCTGGAGAGCCAGGCCGCCGTCTCCACCGGGATGCGCGCCCAGCGACTGCTCGCCCGAGCCGCCAAGCACCGTGACCGGGCCGAGCGGATCCGCGCACATCTGCGCGCCATGGGGATCTGAGGCCCGCCCGGCAGCCCCAGCAGCCCGCTGCTCGACCGCTGGGGCTGCGTCACCGGACCGCCGTTCCCCCGTCCGGTTCCGGTCACCACGGTGACCGGCGGCCGAGCACCGCGCTACCTGACGGGCAGCCCGGCGGTGTGCAACGAAGGCCCAGCGAAGCGCTCACCATGTCCGACGCTGCGCCGATGCACGACCGCCAAGATCCTCGGCACCAGATCCGGCTCATGGAGCCGGCAGGCCATCTCCTCCCTGCCTCTTGACGTGCAGTTAGGCGGAGCACCTCCGAATGGCCTCTTCGGACAAGGCACGTCTAGAAGCGTCGCGCGACCACGCCCGTCCGTCCGAGGACCACTTCGCGGTGCCCGCAGCCGCCTTCCGGAGACACCGCGTCGAGTGCGCCGTCGTCCCGACACTCGGCGCCATGCACCGTCAGCCCGACGTCAGCCGACACTGGAGATCACCAAGATCACGAGGCATCACACCTCTTGCACCGTCGGACCTGCGCGTTTGCGCACGGCGCGCGAGGGACAAGCCGCCGCGAGGCACATCGAGCACTGAACTCGTTGTGACGGGTGTTCCGGGCTGATTAGGAGCCTCGGCCCCATATGCAGCCGGAGGACGGCCGTGGGCCGCCGCCACCGGCTGCGCCTGGCGTCGCGGACCGATCACCGATGGCTACACAGTTCGGTTCCCTGCTGGTGCCCCGGCACCTGCCAGCCTCAGGATTGGGAGCTCGTCTGCGCGGCGTCCGACCGCTCCCCCACGCAGCTCGTCGAACGACGCGTTCAGGTGGCGACGCCAGCCCCGACGCGCTGCGACTGGCCGCATTGCTGCACGGGCTAATGCGCCAAGCACGACGACGCCGCGGACGACTTCGACAGGTCTCGCGCGAGGAGGCGCTGGCTTCTGTCCTGAACGGCTGTCGCCGTCGCCCGTGCGGCCGCAACTGAGATGACGGTCCCGCTCCGCCTACCTCGAGTGGGTCTTGGCCTGCACCGCCGCCTGACGGCGGATCCACTCGTAGGCCGGCTGCAGGACTACCGGAGCTTCTCGGGCAACTGGGCGCCTCCCACGTCCGGGCCCAAGGCGTCTGTGTGCTGCCGGAGGCTCCCGCCAGTCCGCAAAAAGTCCGCAACTCATCCGTCAACCGCCAACATCGCCCCACCAGGGACAATCACAAAAGGCCAGGTAAACAGCGAAGTCCGCGTCCAGTCACCTACGACCAATCACACGGCAAGAGTTCGCGATGTACTACGACATCTGATCCGCGGGGCCGTCCCCGGCCCCACCGCACGCGACACAGCCCCTGCCGGGACCCCCGGCAGGGGCTGTGTCGCGTCAGCCGCGCGGTGTCTCTCCCAGGGACCTCCCAGGCAGGCGACCTAGCATCGACGTCCCCGACGCCGGCCCGCCGCCCGAGACGAGGAGCCCGATGGACGACGACGAGCTGTCGTGGCTCACCACCCTCGACCCCACCGTGCTGGCGGTGCTGGGCGGCGTGCTCGTCGTCCTGCTGCTCCTCGCCGCGCTCGCCGGGTGGCTGGTGCTGCGCCGCGTCCGCCGCAGCCCGGTCGTCGCCCGCGGACGGGAGCTGAGCGCACGAGGACGGGAGCTCGGGGCCACGGCCGCCACGGCCGTCGCGGCCCGCCGGCTGCCCCCGGGTGAGCGGCGGTCGGCCGCCGAGCTGCAGGTCCAGCTGATGCGCGCCCGGGGCGAGCTGCGCCGTCAGGTGTCCGCCGCGCAGGCCGCCGGCGCGCACCTCGGCGACGTGCCGGCCCTCCTGCCGGCGCTGGACGCCGAGGGCGCCCGCCTCGAGCAGTGCCTGCGGACCCAGGCCCTGTCCTCCTCCCCCGCAGGGTCGGCCGACCTCCTGGCCGAGGCCCGCGGGTACCTCGACATGCTCGCCGACGTCGAGGACGCCGTCCGGCAGGCCGAGCGGGTGCAGCCCGCAGCCGGCCGGCTGCCCGACGAGGTCACCGACGCCGTCTCCGCCCTCCGCGCGCACACCGACGCCTATCGCGAGCTCACCACCCCGCACCTGCCGCCGCTGCCGCCCGAGGCGCGACGCTCCGCCCCGCACTGACCCGGGGCCCGCCGAGCAGTCCGGCGAGGCCGCCCGGGACCGGAACGGGAAGGGGCGTCTGCCGCGCCGGTAAAGCCGGTGACAGCCGCCTGCCGTCGTCGCTAGCGTCCGGGCCGCACGTTCCTGCGCCGGCGCCCGGCCGGCGCCGTCGGAGGGCACACCCATGGGCAGGTCGTTCGCATCCCGCGTCAGTCATCGCCGGCTCAAGTGGGTGATCCTGGTCGCCTGGCTCGTGCTGGCCGCCGCCTCGGGACCCCTCGCCGGTGGCCTGACCGACGAGCAGGAGAACGACATCGCGGCGTGGCTGCCGGGTGAGGCTGAGTCGACGCGGGCGCTCGAGGCGCAGACGGAGCTGGGCTCGGACCCCGACCTGATCCCCGCCGTGGTCGTGTACGAGCGGGCCGGCGGGCTGACCGACGCCGACGCGGACGCCGTCGACGAGGACCTCCGGGCGTTCCGCCAGCTCGCGGAGCTCGACGGCGAGATCACCGGGCCGATCCCGTCCGAGGACGGCGAGGCGCTGCAGCTCATCGTGCCGCTCAACGTCGGCCCCGACGGCTGGGAGGCGATCGGCCCGATCGTCGAGGACATGCGCTCCGAGGCCTCGAACGGCCCGGACGGGCTCGACGCCTACGTCACCGGCCCGGCGGGCTCCGCGGCCGACTCGTCGGAGGCGTTCGAGGGCATCGACGGCGCGCTGCTGTTCGCGGCCCTCGGCGTCGTCATCCTGATCCTGCTCGTCACTTACCGCAGTCCGATCCTGTGGATCCTGCCCATCTTCTGCGCGGTGGTCTCGCTCTTCTGCGCGCAGGCGGTCGTCTACCTGTTCGCGCGCTACGCCGACCTGACGGTCAACGCCCAGAGCGCCAGCATCCTCACCGTCCTCATCGTCGGCGCCGGGACCGACTACGCCCTCCTCCTCGTCGCCCGGTACCGGGAGGAACTGCGCCTGCACGCGGACCGGCACGAGGCGATGACCGAGGCCGTGCACCGGGCCGGTCCCGCGGTGCTCGCCAGCGGCGGCACGGTGATCCTGGGCATGCTGTGCCTGGTCGCCTCGCAGATGAACTCGACCGCCGGCCTCGGCCCGGTGGCCGCGATCGGCGTCGGCGTCACCCTCCTGGTCCTCATGACCCTGCTGCCCGCGCTGCTGGTCATCTGCGGGCGCTGGGTCTTCTGGCCCGTCAGGCCGAGCCTGGGCAGCGCCGAGCCGAGCGCCACCGGCCTGTGGGCCCGGGTGGGTCGCTGGATCAAGCCGCGCCCGCGAGCCACGTGGATCGTGACCAGCGCGCTCCTGCTCGTCGCCTGCGTCGGGGTGCTGAACCTGCACCCCGACGGCCTCACCCAGGCCGAGTCGTTCCGCGGCAGCCCCGAGTCGATCGAGGGCGACGAGGTGGCCGCCCGGCACTTCCCCGCCGTCGCCGGGAACCCCGTCTACGTCGTCACGACCGCCGACTCCGCCGCCGACGTCCGCGAGGCCGTGCTGGCCGACGACGGCATAGCCGACGCCGCCGAGCCGCGGGTCCAGGGCGACGCCGCCCTCATCGAGGCGACCCTGACCGACGCATTCGACAGCGAGGCCGCCGCCGGGACGATCGAGTCCCTGCGGAGCGCACTGGACGACGTCGGCGACGGCGAGGCCCTCGTCGGCGGGAACACCGCCCTCAACCTCGACGTCCAGAACGCCTCGCAACGGGACAACCTCGTGGTCATCCCGCTGATCATGCTGGTCGTGCTGGTGGTCCTGGGGCTCCTGCTGCGCGCGCTGGTCGCGCCGCTGATCCTCATCGCCACCGTGGTGCTGTCCTACGGCGCCGCGCTGGGGCTGAGTGCGCTGATCTTCGACTGGACGATCGGTGTGACCACGACCGACAGCTCGTTCCCGCTGTTCGTGTTCGTGTTCCTGGTCGCGCTCGGGATCGACTACAACATCTTCCTGATGACCCGGGTGCGGGAGGAGGCGGTCGACCACGGCACCCGGCGGGCTGCGCTCATCGGCCTGTCGGCGACCGGCGGCGTGATCACGTCGGCCGGCCTGGTGCTGGCCGCCACCTTCGCCGTCCTCGGCACGCTGCCGCTGACGTTCCTCACGCAGCTGGGCATCGCCGTGGCGCTCGGCGTGCTGCTGGACACGATCATCGTGCGGTCGGTCCTGGTCACGGCGCTGAACCTGGACGTCGGCCGGCACATGTGGTGGCCGAGCGAGCTGGGGCAGCGCGAGGACGAGCCGGAGGTCTTCCGGGACGACGCCGACGCCGCGGCCGCGGCGCTGGAGAGCCGCGTCCGGACCTGAGGACGGCGGGTCAGGCGGCGTCGGCCTCCGGCGCCCCGCCCTCCAGCGCGGCGAGGACGTCGTCCATCTGCAGGCTGACCAGCCAGCCGAAGGTGACCTCCTCGACCGTCTGGTCGGTGACCTGGGCCATGGCGTCCAGCTGCGCGGCCAGCACACCGCGGGCGGCGCGGTAGAGCTCGGCCGCCGAGACGGCAGCGCCGACGTCGGCCAGCCACAGCCGGCCGTCGCGCAGGACGCGGACCTCGGGCTCCTCACCGCAGCCGAGGTCGGCGCCGGCGCCGGCCACCAGGGCGGCGCCGGCCCGCAGCTCGGTGCGCCGGCGGCGGTCGGGGGTCACCGGGCGCTCGCGGGCGGGGTTCCGGGACGGCGGTGCGACGGCGACATGGCGGTCTCCTCCGGGTGGCCCCGGGCCGGGGCGATGTCCCTGGAGTCGGCAGCCGCGGTCGCCGTCCTGACCGCGGGCCGCGGCGGGCGGGAGCGGTGTGGCCGGCGGGACGGGCGTGACGACCCCCGTCGCACGAGGCAGCGGGCTCCCGAGGAGCCGCCACCGTCGTCAGCAGCAGCGGTCGACGGCCTGCCGCTCGCGCGCGTCGGAGCGGCGCCGCTCGAACTCCCGCCGGCTCATCGGCGGGTGCCCGTGCTCGGCGCACTCGGCGAGGTAGCGGTCCCAGTGGGCCTCGCCGCTCCACTCCCGCAGGTACCAGCGGACGCCCCTCCAGCGGCGCTGCCCGCGTGCAGGGACAGCATGCTCACCCCGTGGTCGGCCCACCACTCGGCAGGCGGGAGCGGGGATCGCCGCCGGTCAGGGCGCGTCGGCCACCAGGTCGGCGAAGACGACGACGTTGTCCTCGTAGCTGCGCGCCTGCTGGTCGAAGGACCCGCCGCAGGTGATGACCCGCAGCCCCGCGTGGTCGAGGTCGCCGTAGACCGCGTCGGTGGGGAAGGCGTCCTTGTCGACCTGCTCGACCCGCAGGACACGGAACCGCGCCGTGCCGCCGTCCTCGCGGACGACGCGGATCTCGTCGCCGGGGCGCAGGTCCGGGAGCCGGGCGAACACCCCCGGGGCGCCGCCCCAGTCGACGTGCCCGGCGATGACCGCGGGGCCCAGCTCACCGGGCGTCGGCGCCCCGGTGAACCAGCCGGCCGGGAAGCCGGCCGGCGGGACCTCGAGCGTGCCGTCGTCCTGCAGTCCGAGGTCCATCAGCTCCGAGTCGACGCCGATGGCCGGGATCACCACGCGAACCGGCCGCGACTCCGCCAGCACCGCCGGGCCGGGGCCGCCGGGCAGGGCCGCCGCCGTCGGCGCCGTGGTCGACGACGTGCTCGAGGGTGCGGGTCCGGCCGCCGGGTCGGTGGCGCACCCGGCGGTCCCGAGGGCGATCCCCAACAGGACGGCGGCCGCGCAGCGGCGCATCCGGGACCGGATCCCGGGTGCGCCGGGCGCGAGCGCGCCGCCAGCGGTCACACGCCCCCGGTCGTCGCGAGGAGGAGGCGGGTGCCGGTCGGCAGCGGGCGGGGCTCCGGTGCCCGCGCGGCGCTGCCGTCGCCGGTGTCGACCGATCCGACCGGCACCTGGGCGACCTGGCCGGACCCGGCCTGCCCCGGCCGGCCCGCGGGTCCCGCCACCCCCGTGGAGCCGGCGCCCGGTGTGGTGCCGGCGCCCGGGTCCGAAGCGCCCGGCGTGGTGCCCGGCGTGGTGCCCGGCGGGGTCGTGGTGGGCGGGGTGCCCGTGGTCGGCGGGGTGCCGGTGACCGGCGCGGTGCAGCCCGGGCGCGTGATCACGTTGGTGTCCAGGCTCACCGCGCCGTCGCTGGCCAGCAGCCGCCCCTCGACCGTGGCGCCCGTAGTGAGCGTGATGCTGGTGTCGGCGAGGATGTTCCCGCGGAACGTGGTGGTCGTGCCGAGCGTGGCCGAGCTGCCGACCTGCCAGTAGACGTTGCACGCCTGGGCGTCGTTGAGCAGCACCACGCTGCTGCCCGGACCGGTGGTGAGGGTGGTGCCGGCCTGGAAGACGAAGACCGCGTCGGGGTCGCCGGCCGCGTCCAGGGTGAGCGCACCGCTGAGCCCCATGGAGCTCGGCGCCGTGTAGACGCCCGGGGTCAGCGTCCGGCCGGCGAGGTCGGCCGACAGCGTCTCCGTCGACGGCTGACCGGCGGCGACGCCGTAGGCGGTGAGCAGGTCGGCCTTCGCGCCCGAGGCGACGGCGGTGTCGAGACTGTGGTCGGTACCCGTGATCAGCAGACGCCCCGGGACGGGGACCGTGGTCGTCGGGTAGGTCGCGATGTCGCCGGTGATCGTGGTGGGCCCGGCGGCGCTGGTGATGCCCGATCCGGCCAGGATGGCGAAGTCCTCCGCCGTACCCAGCGGGATCGCCGTCGCCGCCTGCGCGGTGCCGCCGGTCGCGGCCAGCAGGCCGACGGAGCAGGCCACGGCCAGGGTGGTCGCGGATGCCGCTCCGAGACGCCGGCGGCGGAGGGTGCTGCTCCGGTCGAACGCGGAGCGGGAGGGGCTCGGGACCGACGTCATGCCGTCGTCCTCTCACCGGCGCGGGACGCCGGGTTCGCGGAGCGCTGGAGACGACGCCGGCATGAGTGCCGACGCACGAGGTGTCCCAGTGCGACGAACCTAGCACCCTTCGTAATTGTCTCATCACAACTAGTGACGCACGGCCGCGTCCCCGAGCGTGCCCGATCCGTCGGCCGGCGGTCCCGCAGGCTCCGGGACCAGCCGCTCGGCGACCCCGAAGACGAGCAGCGCAGGCACGATCACGAGGGCCGGGGGCAGCACCAGCGGGGCGGCCAGCAGCGTGATCGCCAGGACGCCCGGTGCGCTCAGCAGCCAGCCGCGCCGCCGTCGCCGGTCGGTCAGTGCCCCCCAGCGCACCCCGCACCACATGAGCCAGCGGCGCAGCACCGGCACGCCGCTCTCCCGCATGACGCGGCGGAACAGGCCGTCGGCGTCGCGGGCGGTCACGGCGCCGGTGGCGATCCCCTCGGTGCACAACCAGTCGTGCAGCACGGCGGCGCGGGTGTACAGCCCCCAGCGCGGCACGAGCCACACGACCACGCGCGGCACGGTCGCGAGGTCGGTGCGGAACCCGGCGGGGACGACGAAGCGGTCGCGGCGTCCCCGGTAGGCCAGCGACTCCAGCAGCTCCCACTCCTCGGGCCCGCTGCTGCGCACCGCCACGGTCGGTGTCTCGAACGGCACGGCTGCCCCTCCCCGGCTCGGCCGCCCCATCATGACGACCGACGCGCACCGGCGGCGACCTCGGTGAGGCCGCCGCCGGTGGCATCGGGGTGGGGTCCGGTCAGGCGACCGGGTCGATCCGGTCCAGCAGCGGCGCGGCCACCGGGGAGGCCGCCGTCAGGTAGGCGGTGAACGCGTCCAGGTCGATCGGGCCGGTGACGGCGTTCGTCCCGCCGGTGAGGACGGAGAACCCGTCCCCGCCGCCGGCGAGGAAGTTGTTCACCGTGACGCGGTAGACGCCGGTCGCCGTCACGGGCACGCCGTCGATGGCGACGCTCGAGTCCGGCACCCGGGTGCCCGTGCACGGGTCGGCCCCGGCCGGCGCGGGCGTGCCCGAGGCGCTGACGGAGTAGGACACCGTCGCCGAGGCGTAGAGCACCCGGTTGACCTGGAACTGCTGCTCGAGCAGGCAGTTCAGCTGCGCGCCGGTGAGGTCCAGCGTGACCAGGTTGTTGCCGAACGGCTGGACGGTGAACGCCTCCTCGTAGGTGACGTCACCGGCGAGCAGGTCGGCGCGCACCCCGCCGGGGTTCATGAACGCGGCCACCGCGCCCGCCTCGTCGTCCGTGGCGGCCAGCTGGGCGTCGGCGATCACGTTGCCCAGCGTCGACTCCGCACCGGCCGGGACCGCCTCCTGGAGGCGGGTCAGGTCCTGGGTGACCTGGCCGACGACCTCGCCCGCGATCGGGCCGAGGGCCTCCCGGTACCGGGCGATCAGCGCGGTCTGCTGCGCGTCGCGAGCGACGTCCCGGGTCACGATCACGTTCTCGGCGGACGCGGTGATCACGTCACCGGTGCGCCGGTCGATCGACAGGTCGATGTCGGTGACCAGCCGGCCGAAGGAGCTGCCACTGGTGACCAGCTTGCCGTCGAGCTCGCAGTTGTAGGCCTGGTGGGTGTGCCCGCTGACGACGACGTCGATGGCATCGCTCATGCCCGCGGCGATGTCGACGATCGGACCGGTCATGCCGTTGCAGCCGTTGATGTCCCAGGCGTCGGCGCCGGTCTGGTTCCCGCCCTGGTGCAGCAGCACGACGATGGTCTCGACGCCCTGGGCCTGCAGCTCGGCGGTGTACCGGTTGGCGGTCTCCACCTCGTCGGCGAAGTCCAGCCCGGCGACGCCCTGCTGGCTCACGATGTCCGCGGTGCCCTCGAGGGTCATCCCGATGAAGCCGACCTGGACGCCCTGCACGCGGTGGATCGCGTAGGGCGCCAGCAGGGGCTCCCCCGTCTCCGTGACGAAGGCGTTGGCGGAGAGGTACTGGAAGTCCGCGCCCTCGTACGGCGTCCCGTCGGCGCAGCCGTCGACCGGGTGGCAGCCGCCGTTCTGGATGCGCAGCAGCTCGGCGGCACCTTCGTCGAACTCGTGGTTGCCGACGCTGGCGTAGTCCAGGCCGGCGAGGCCGAGCGACTCGATGGTCGGCTCGTCGTGGAAGGCGGCCGACAGCAGCGGGGACGCGCCGATCAGGTCGCCGGCGGCGACGGTGATCGTGTTGTGCTTCTTCTGCTCCTCGGCCAGCTGGGCGAGCTGCGTGGCCAGGAACTCCGCTCCACCGGCGTCGACCGTCGGGCCGGGGGTGGCACCGACGGCCGGCCCCGTCTGGATGCGGCCGCTGGAGCCGGCCGGCGCCTCGAGGTTGCCGTGGAAGTCGTTGAGGGCCAGCAGCTGGACCTCGACCGGCGGCGGTCCCGCGGGGGTGGGGCGTCCCGGGGCGGCAGTGGCGCCGGAGGTGGCGCCGACGACGGTGAGTGCGGTGAGAGTGGTCGTCACCGCGGCGACCACGCTCGTCCGGCGGAGGACGGTTCGGTGCATCAGGAGGAGCTCCCAGATCCGAGGACCCCGGGTGGGTCCCCGGGGACCTCCGACGGTACGGAACCCTCCGTCACCAGTGGGTGACGGGAGGGCGACGTCCTGGCGTCGGTCCAGGAGTCCACCGGGAGGTTCCGCCCCGGGGAAACGCGGACCGCCACCACTCCCGCGCGGTGGGAGGGGTGCCCCTCTCTGCCTGCTCGCCGGGGTGAGTGACCTACGCGACCCCTGTGCATCGAGTGCGACCCGATTGGGCATGGCCGACGTCATGCAGTTTCCCGAGCCCAGGGGCCCCCTGAGCAGTGCGTTGCGCGACGACCTGCTCGTGGGCGAGCTGTCCCCCGACACCGTCGCCCTCGCCGAGCGGACGGCGGCCGACAGCGCCGACCCGCTGCTGGACGAGGACCTCCAGCTCGCCCTCGCCGCCTGCTACGAGCTGCACTACCGCGGGTTCGACGGCGTCGACGAGGCGTGGGAGTGGGACCCGGCCCTCCTCACGCTCCGGGCGCACCTCGAGCGGGCGCACCTCGCTGCGCTGCAGGAGCTCGTCGGGCCGCTGGAGGTCTCGGGCGACCCGGTCGACCGGCAGCTCACCGCGCTGATCGCGGCGGACGACGGGCCGTCGCTGTCCCGGTACCTGGCCCGCTCCGGCTCGCTCGACCAGTGGCGCGAGTACCTGGTCCTGCGCTCGGTCTACCACCTCAAGGAGGGCGACCCGCACACGTTCGCCCTGCCCCGGCTCAGCGGCCGCACCAAGGCCGCGATGGTGGAGATCCAGGCCGACGAGTACGGCGGCGGCACCCCCGCCCGCATGCACAGCGAGCTCTTCGCCGGGCTGCTGCGCGACCTCGACCTCGACGACGGCTACGGCGCCCTCTGGGACGACGCCCCGGCGCCGGCGTTCAGCTCGGTCAACACGATGTCCCTGTTCGGGCTGCACCGCCGCTGGCGGGCCGCGGCCCTGGGCCACCTGACGGCCGTGGAGATGACGTCGTCCGAGCCGAGCCGCCGCTACTCCGCGGGGCTGCGCCGGCTCGGCTACGGGCCGGGCACCACCGTCTTCTACGACGAGCACGTCGAGGCCGACGCCGTGCACGAGCAGATCGCCGCCGTGGACATGTGCGGCTCGCTCGTCGCCGGCGAGCCGCACCTGACCGCCGACGTGCTCTTCGGGGCGGCGTGCTCGCTGGCCCTGGACGGCCTGACGGCGCGGTACCTCCTGGGCGCCTGGGAGACCGGCGGGTCGGCCCTGCGGGGATCGCGGCCGCTCGCCGCCTGACCAGGTCGGGACGGAGGGACCGACCGATACCGGTACGCAGCCGTTCTGACTGGAGATCGACCCACCGCTGCCGAAAGGAGAGTCGCCGTTTCTCGACTCTCCCGGAGGACCCCCATGTGGCGTCGCACCGACCCCGCACCGCTCGCCACGGCGGGGCCCGTTCCCATGCCCCGCGACGTCGAGGCACTGGAGCAGGTGATCGCGGCCCTGGACCAGGGCGTCACCGGGGAGACCGACGCCCACGTCACGGTGACGACCACGATGGTCGGCGCGCTGGGCCTGGCCTACGGCGGCATCTGGATGCCCGCCGAGGGCGGCTTCCGGCTCGTCGCCGAGCACGGTGACCTCAGCTCCGCGATGGCCGCGCGCTGGCGGCGCGAGGACGTCATGACCCCCGACGACGGTCTCGGCGGTCAGGCCATGCGCGAGCGGCGCGCGGTGCTCCTGGACCCGGCCACCGACACGCGCACCTGCCTGCGCTGGGCCACCGCGGTGGCCGCGGGCGCCCGGACCGGCTGCGTGCTGCCCATCGTCGAGGACGGCCGGGTGGTGGCCCTGCAGGAGTACTACTCCCGCGGCGAGCTCCCCTTCTTCGGGGGCCGCGTGGAGAAGTGGAAGGCGATCGGGCGGGTCGCCGCGCACGCCCGGCGCGCCGCGCTCACCGCCGCGCAGCTGCAGGAGACGCTGCACGACCGGGAGGCCGTCACCACCGTCGTCAGCCGGGTCGGCGAGGCCCACGACGAGCAGTCGGCCCTGCGCACCGCGCTCGAGACGGTCCGTACCGCGTTCGGCTGGGCCTACGGGTCCTACTGGGCCCTGGACGAGCAGGAGAACGTCCTGCGGTTCAGCGTCGAGTCCGGCTCGGCCGGGGAGGAGTTCCGGCGGGTCACCCTCGCCGCCAGCTTCGCCGAGGGCGTCGGGCTCTCCGGGCGCGCGTGGCGCAAGCGCGACCTCGTCTTCGTCCGGGACCTCGCCGAGGTGACCGACTGCGTGCGCCGTCCGGCGGCGCAGAAGGCGGGCGTCAAGTCCGGCGTCTGCTTCCCGATCCTGTCCGACGGCCGCGTCGTGGGGACCATGGACTTCTTCGTCACCGAGACGATCGAGCTGTCCGAGTCCCGCGCCTCCGCGCTGCGCAACGTGCAGCAGTTGGTCTCCCAGCGGCTGGACATCCTCCGCCGGGCCGAGGCCGACGCCGTGAACTCCCGGGCGCTGCTGGAGACCGTCTCGCGGCTGCGCGAGGCCGCCGACGAGGCGGGCCGGGTCGCCGAGAGCGCCGTCACCCAGGCCTCGGCGATGACCGCGGAGGTCGCGGCGCTGGGCACCGCCTCGGCGGCGGTCGGCGACGTCATCCAGATCATCTCGGGCATCGCCGACCAGACGAACCTGCTCGCGCTGAACGCCACCATCGAGGCCGCGCGGGCCGGTGAGCTCGGCCGGGGGTTCGCCGTCGTCGCCAGCGAGGTCAAGGACCTGGCTCGGGAGACCGCCGCGGCCACCAAGAAGGTGTCCGAGCAGATCGCCGGCATCCAGGTCAGCAGCGAGCAGGTGTCGGCCGGCATCCACGCCACCGGCGAGGTGATCGGTCAGCTCGACGCGGTGCAGACCCGCATGGGTGAGGTGCTCGAGCAGCAGGTGCAGATGGCGCAGGCGTTCGAGAACCGCCGCTGAGCGCCGCCGGAGCGCTCAGGCCGGGTCGTCCGCGTCGTCCTCGCGGACGATGCGGGCGGCCGGCCGCGGCCGGCTGGGCGCGCTCGGGGCGGAGAACCCCGCCCGCTTGTGCGTGCCGTCGCAGAACGGCTTGATGCCGGACTTGCCGCAGCGACACAGCGCCACCGTGTCCCGGCCCGGGTCGATCTCGACGCCGTCGGGGTCGACGAGGCGGAAGTCGCCGCGCACGATCAGCGGTCCGTCCCGGTAGGGCGTGATGGTCGCGCCCCGCTCCTGCGCGGCGGGCGGGTCGTCCTGGGCCTGTGTCACGCCCCCTCCCCTGCCCGGGCGGTCACCGTCGCACACCCCGGTCCGCCGGCGGTGTCACCCGCCGGCGGGCTGCCCGTAGAACACCTGTTCCACGACCGTCCGGGCGTGCCGGGTGGTCCGCCGGTACTCGTCGAGGAACTGCCCGGGGTCGACGTCGGGCCCGGCCCCACTGGCCCGCGCGACCCCCGCCAGCTCCACACCGGGACGGGGCAGCTGGTCGCTCGGCCGGCCGCGCACCAGGAACACCGCGTTCCGGGCCCGCGTCGCCAGCTCCCAGGAGGCCCGCAGCGCCTCACCCTGCCCGGCGTCGAGGTGTCCGGCGGCCACCAGCTCGGCCAGCCCGTCGACGGTGGAGGTGGTCCGCAGCCGCTCGTCCCCGGCGGCGTGCTGCAGCTGCAGCAACTGGACGGTCCACTCGACGTCGGCGAGCCCCCCGCGGCCGAGCTTGGTGTGCGTGGCCGGGTCGGCGCCGCGCGGCAGCCGCTCCCGCTCCACCCGTGCCTTGATGCGGCGGATCTCGGCGACCTGATCGGTGCTCAGCCCGGCGGACGGGTAGCGGATGCGCTCGACCATCTCCACGAACGCCGCCCCGAGGGCGTCGTCCCCGGCGACGGGCACCGCACGCAGCAACGCCTGGACCTCCCACACCGACACCCAGCGCTCGTAGTACTCCCGGAAGGCGTCGAGGCTGCGGACCAGGGCGCCCTGCCGACCCTCGGGACGCAGGTCGGCGTCGACCTCGAACGCGGGGTCGGGGGCGGGCTCGCCGAGCAGCCGGCGCAGCGTGTGGGCCACGGCGTTGGCCGCGGCCGTCGCCTTCGACTCGTCGGCCCCCTCGCGCGCCCGGTGGACGAACAGGACGTCGGCGTCGGAGCCGTAGCCCATCTCGCCCCCGCCCAGCCGCCCCATGCCGATGACGGCGAGGTCCATCGGCATGTCCTCGACGGCGATCCCGGACTGGGTGGCATGGGCTCGGACGGCGACGTCGAGGCCGACCTGCAGCGTGGCGACGGCGATGTCGGTCAGCGCCCGGCCCACCCGGACGACGTCCAGCCGGCCCAGCAGATCCGCCGACGACACCCGGAGCAGCTCCTGGCGGCGCAGCCCGCGCAGCACGCGGATCCCCGCCTCCGGGTCCGGTGCCCGGCCGGCCGCCTGCCGCCACGCGCGGGTGAGGACGTCGGCGGTGCGGGGCTCGAGCTCGTCGTCGTCGGCCAGGAGCCGCAGCGCCTCGGGCGCCCGGGTCAGCAGCCCGGCCACGTACTGGCTGGAGCCGAGCAGCTGGGCCAGCCGCTCGACCACCTGCCCCTCGTCGCGGAGCAGGCGCAGGAACCACTGGTTGCCGCCGAGCGCCTCGCTGACCTGCCGGTAGGCCAGCAGCCCCGCGTCGGGGTCGGGACAGGCGGCCAGCGTCTGCAGGACCACCGGGAGGAGGTACTTCTGCATCGACGCCGATCGGGAGACGCCGCCGGTGAGCGCGCCCATGTGCCGCAGCGCCCCCTCCGCGTCGGCGAAGCCGAGCGCGCGCAGCCAGTCACCGGCCGCCTTCGACCCCAGCTGCGCGGCCTCCGCCGGCACCTTCGCCACCGCCGAGAGCAGCGGGCGGTAGAAGAGCTTCTCGTGCAGCCGGCGCACCTCGCGGGTGTGCAGCGCCAGCTCGGCGTCGAGCACCGCGACCGCGTCGCCCCGCTGGTCGGGCTTGTAGCCCAGCGAGCGCGCCAGCCAGCGCAGCTGCTGCTCGTCGGTGGGCAGCAGGTGGGTGCGGCGCAGCCGGAGCAGCTGCAGCCGGTGCTCCACGGTGCGCAGGAAGCGGTAGGAGGCGATCAGCGTGGCCGCGTCGTCGCGGCCGACGTAGCCGCCCGCCGACAGCGCCATGAGCGCCGGCAGGGTGCCGCCGACGCGCAGCCGGACGTCGGCGCGGCCGTGCACCATCTGCAGGAGCTGGACGGCGAACTCCACGTCGCGCAGCCCGCCGCGACCCAGCTTGAGCTCGCGGGCGGCGTGGCCGACCGGGATGTTGGCCTCCACCCGCCGCCGCATGGCCTGCACCTCGGCCACGAACCCGGGCCGGTCACCCGCCTCCCAGACCCGCGGGAACAGCTCGTCGACGTAGGCGCGGCCCAGGTCCGGGTCACCGGCGACCGGCCGCATCTTCAGCAGCGCCTGGAACTCCCAGGTGTGCGCCCACTGCCGGTAGTAGCTGGCGTGGCCGTTGAGCGTGCGGACCAGTGCGCCCGCCTTGCCCTCGGGACGCAGCGCGGCGTCGACCTCCCACGCCGCCTCCCGGCAGATCCGCATGAGGGCCGCGGCCACCCGGGTGGCGCTGCTCAACGCGGGCGCCTCGGGGTCGGAGGGGTCGACCGGCTCGGCGACGAAGACGACGTCGACGTCGCTGACGTAGTTCAGCTCCCGACCACCGGTCTTGCCGAGCGCGATGACCGCCAGCCGGCAGGGGGCGGCCGTGGCCGGCTGCTCGGCGACGGCGATCGCCAGGCCCGCGGTGAGGACGGCGGCGGCGATGTCGGCCAGCTCGGCCGCGGCCTCCTCGGCGGCCAGCCCGTCCCCGAGGTCGCGGCCGGCCAGCGACAGGATGGCCCGGCGGTAGGCCAGCCGGAGGGCGGCGACCCGCTGCGGGCCGGCGTCCGGCGCGGCCTTGCCCAGCCGCACCCCCCACGGCGGGTCGTCGGGGTCGGCGCCGACCGCCCCCAGCATCTGCCGCTGCAGCCCCATCGCCGTGGGCCGGCTGGCGCCGCGCCCCTCGCCGTCGCCGTCGAGCTCGGTCCAGTCGACCGGGTGGGCGGCCAGGTGGTCCGCGAGCCCGGAGCTCGCGCCGAGCACCGCCAGCAGGCGGCTGCGCAGCACGGCCGAGCCGCGCAGCCGGGCCAGCAGCGACGCAGCGGCGCCGCCGCCGGGGTCGTGCCGGTCGAGGGCCTCGACGAGTCGGCGCAGGGAGAACACCGCGAGGTCCGGGTCGCCGGCGCGGGCCAGCGCGGAGACCACCGAGCCGGCCTCGGGGTCGGCGGGCTCGTTGCGCTCCAGGTCCCACAGCCCGAGCGCCGGGTCCGACAGCAGCTCGGCGGCCCTCTCGCCGTCGGTGAAGCCGAACCGGGCCAGCCGGACGACGGCCCGCCGCGGGATCTCCCGCGAGGTGGTCACGCGGACGCCCCGTGCGCGCTGCGCACCAGGTCGGCGAAGCGCTCGGCGAACGGCGCCCACACCTCGGCGAGGTCGTCGGCGGCCGCCGCGGCGCGGGCCTCGTGCTCCGCGGGGTCGTACGGGGACGCGGCCACCCCCACGGCGTCGCTGTCGGCCCAGGCCCGCACCATCTCCGGGGTCGTCTCGACGTGGAACTGCAGCGCGTAGCCGTGCCGTCCGACCCGGAAGGCCTGGTAGGGGTACATCGGGCTGCTCGCCAGCAGGACCGCCCCGGGGGGCAGCTCGCAGATCTCGTCGTGGTGCCACTGGACGACGTCGGGCGACAGCGGCAGCGGCCGGAACAGCGGATCGGCGTCGGCGGCGTCCCGTTTGGCGACGAGCGTCGCGCCCACCTCGGGGCCCTCGACCCCCACCCGCACCCGCCCGCCCCCGGCCAGCGCCAGCAGCTGTGCGCCCAGGCAGACGCCGAGCGCGGGGAGGTCGGCGGCGAGCGCCTGGGCCAGCAGGTGCCGGACGCCGACCAGTTCCGGGGAGGTCTCGTCGTCGTCCAGGGACGACTGCGGGCCGCCCATCACCAGCAGCCCGTCGTGCCCGGTGAGGTCGGCGGGCAGCTCGTCCCCCTCGCGCACACACCGCACGTCCAGCTCCAGACCGGCCGCACGCAGCCACTCCCCCAGCCGGGCCGGTGGGTCGGTCGGGCTCGGGACGACGACGAGCAGGCGGGCGGGGCGGTCGGGCACGCCGTCGAGGTTAGTGCCGCGGCGGCGGCCGGCCGTCCCCGTCCGGGGCGGCGGGCTCAGGGGGCGGCCGCCGGCCACGGCGTGCCGACCATCACGCCGCTCAGGCACACCGTGCCCTCCGGGACGCCGCTGACCCGCGCGGTCACGGGCCCCTCCAGCCCGGTGACCACGAAGAACGCCTGCGCGTAGCCCGGAGGGACCGTCAGCACCTGCTCGTCGCCGCCGACCGCCACGTGCAGGGCCGTCGGCCGATCGGTCAGGTAGCCCAGGCGGAGGACCACGGGCCCCGGCGCCCCGCCGACGACGTCCCCGATCCACTGCTCCTCGGCCCCCGCCGACCATCCGCAGTCCGGGAAGGGGCCGGGTGGCTGCACCTGGGGCTCGAGCAGGGTGATCGGCCGGAGGTCCCCCTCCCCGTCGAACATCCGCAGGTCGGTCCCGGGCTCGTCGAGACGCCGGGGGGAGCCGACGGCCCGGAGCAGCACCGCCACGTCGGCACTGGACGCCATGACGACGGAACCGGGGAGCCGGCTGTTGACGACCGACGCGTCCGGGTCCGCCTCCACCGCCCGCAGCACGCCGGCGACGTACTCCCGGGTCTCCCGGTGCTGCAGCTCGGGGGCGAGCAACGAGCTGGAGAGGAGGCACCCGGCCACCAGGACTCCCGTCACCAGCGCGACGGGCAGCGGCGAGGCCACGGGGGCGCTCGGGCGGTGCCGGGCGCGGGTGAGCAGCGGCCCGCTGAAGGCGGCGCACACCCCGATCGCGACGACGGGCAGGGCGTCGGTGACGTACCGGGGGTCCCGCGCGATGAGGTGGAGGTAGTCCCCACGCCCCAGCACCATCAGGGCGACGTCCACGGCGACGTACCCGGTGACGAGGAGCCAGCCCTGCAGCGCCCGGGCCCCCCGCAGCCACACGCTGAGCAGGACCAGTCCGGCGGCCAGCGCCGCGGCGAGGACGGCGAGACCGGTCCCGACCGCGGGGAAGGTGGTGTTCTCGGCGCCCGCGCCCGTCCAGGGGCCCCCGAGGAGTCCGGGCACCAGCATCCGGAAGACCGTCTCGCCGGTCCGTGAGACCAGCGTCCCCGTGTCGGGGAGGGGCACGTCGGGGGGGTCGACCACCGCGGCGTAGACCACCAGGTACCCGGCCAGGAGGACGCCGTGGGGCACGAGGTACGGCCAGGAGGCCCACAGCTGCCGGAGCCTGCGGCCGAGCGGCTGGCCCGCCCACTCCACGAGGACGACCACGACCAGCAGGGTGGGCACGATCAGGGCTGCCTTCTCCCAGAAGAACAGGCCCGTCCCGGAGCCGGCCACGGAGACCGTGGCCCACCGCCAGGAGTGCGTGCGCAGCGCGCGCACCAGTCCGAGGACGGCAGTCAGCATGGTGATCTGCAGGGGCATCGCCTCCAGGCCGGCGGCCCACCACGTCGCGGCCGGGAGCGCCAGCGGCGTGAACAGGTAGCCGGCGAACGGCACCAGCACCCACGGCGACCGGCCGAACAGCTGCCGCAGCACCGCGAGCAGCAGGGCCGAGGCCACCACCTGCATCCCGAGCAGGGTCAGCGCCGCGGGGAGGAACGAGGGGCCGGCGTCCCGGCCGATCAGCCAGTAGACGAGGTTGGTCCCCATCTCCAGGTGGCCGTTGTGGTCCTTGACGACGAACGCGCGGGACAGGCCCAGCCGGCCGGCCGCCTCCATGTGGATGAAGTCGTCCTGCCAGTAGTACGAGGGGAGGACGACCAGCGCTCGCACGACCGTCTGGAGCGCGATGAGCAGCACCCCGGCGACGAGCATCGGGTCGCGCCGCGCCAGCACGCGCACCGGCGAGCGATCGACCACCGCGCCTCCGTCCCGCGTCCGCTGGGCTGCGGGCCGGAGCCCGAGTGCGGCGATGGTGCCACGGCCACCTCGCTCGGGGAGATGGCCGCGACACCCACGGAGCCGCGGGGCCCGGTCAGAGGCCGGGCAGGTACCGCTTGAGCTCGAACGGCGTGACGTTCTGCCGGTAGGAGTTGAACTCCTCCCACTTGTTGCGGAGGAAGAACTGGAAGACGTGCTCGCCGAGGGTCTCGGCGACCAGCTCGCTGCCCTGCATCGCCGTCAGGGCCTCACCGAGGGAGACCGGCAGGTCCTCGTACCCGGCCGCGCGCCGCTCGGTGTCGGTCAGCGACCACACGTCGTCCTCGGCCTCGGGCGGCAGCTCGTAGCCCTTCTCGATCCCGCGGAGTCCGGCGGCCAGCAGGACGGCGAAGGTGAGGTACGGGTTGCAGGCGGAGTCCGGCGAGCGGACCTCGACGCGGGCCGACTGGCCCTTGTTCGGCTTGTAGCTCGGCAGCCGGACCAGCGCCGAGCGGTTCGCCCGGCCCCAGGTCGCCGCGGTCGGTGCCTCGGTGCCGGCCAGCAGCCGCCGGTAGGAGTTCACCGTCTGGTTGGTGATCGCGGTGACCTCGCGGGCGTGGGTGAGCAGCCCGGCGATGAACTGCTTGCCGGTCGCCGACAGCTTCATCGGGTCGGCCGGGTCGTGGAAGGCGTTGCGGTCGCCCTCGAACAGCGACAGATGGGTGTGCATCGCCGAGCCGGCCAGCTCGGTGAACGGCTTGGGCATGAAGGTGGCGTGCACGTCCTGCGCGAGCGCGACCTCACGGACGACGTGCCGCAGCGTCATGATGTTGTCGGCCATCGACAGGGCATCGGCGTAGCGCAGGTCGATCTCCTGCTGGCCCGGCGCCACCTCGTGGTGGCTGAACTCCACCGAGATGCCCATGGCCTCGAGCGCGAACACCGCCTCGCGGCGGAAGTCGTGCGCGACGTTGTGCGTGGACAGGTCGAAGTAGCCGCCGGTGTCGGCCGGCTTCGGCGGCCGGCCGTCGGTCGGCAGGTCCTCGAGGAGGAAGAACTCGACCTCGGGGTGGGTGTAGAAGGTGAACCCCATGTCCGCGGCCTTGCCCAGCGCCCGGCGCAGCACGTGGCGCGGGTCGGCCCACGACGGCGAGCCGTCGGGGAGCGTGATGTCGCAGAACATCCGCGCGGTGTCGCTCGGCTTCCCCGCGCGGGAGGGCATGACCTGGAACGTGCCCGGGTCGGGCTTGGCGAGCATGTCGGACTCGTAGACCCGCGCGAAGCCCTCGATCGCCGAGCCGTCGAACCCGATGCCCTCCGCGAAGGCCGCCTCGATCTCCGCCGGGGCGACAGCGACGGCCTTGAGGTAGCCCGAGACGTCGGTGAACCACAGCCGCACGAAGCGGATGTCGCGTTCCTCGAGGGTGCGCAGGACGAACTCCTGCTGTCGGTCCATGCTCGCCATGATCCAGTCCGCTCGTTTCCGGGGTGTGTCGCTCCCCCACAGCCTGCCCGGTCCGGCGCTCCCGCACACGGCGGGACGCACGCGTGTCGACGTCCGGCGCCGCCTCAGGCCGGTCGCGGGCGCCCGGCTCGGTGCGTCGCGACGGCGAGCGCAGCCTCCAGGACGGCGAACGCCCCGGTCGGCCACGCCGGCAGTGACCGCTCGGCGGCAGCGCCGGCCAGCCGGGCAAGGGCCATACCGGCGCTCGCGTCCCGGACCAGCCCGAGCGCGCCGGAGTCGCGCTCGGAGCCCGGCCGCCCAGCGGCCAGCAGCGCAGCGGCGAAGGCGAACGGGATGCCGGCGTAGACGGCCCGCACCTCGCTGCGCGCGGCCGGGGTGGCCGCGACGCCACCGAAGACGGCCGGGACCCGCGCCGGCGCCACGGTGGCGACCACGCCGATGACGGCGTACGCCAGGGCGGCCGACCGGCGCAGCGTGGCGGGGGACACATCCGCAGGCTATCCGCCCGTCCCCCGTGGGCAGCGCGCCCCTCGGAGGACCAGGATGGACGCGTGGCCGAACAGGTGCAGCTCAGAGTGGCTCTGGCCCAGGTCGACACCCGGGTCGGCGACATCGCCGGCAACGCCGCCCTGGTGGCCGACTGGACGGCCCGGGCGGCGCAGGCCGACGCACACGTCGTCGTCTTCCCCGAGATGACGCTGACCGGCTACCCGCCCGAGGACCTCGTGCTGCGGGAGTCCTTCGCGCGGGCCAGCGAGCGGACGCTGGTGGAGCTGGCGGCGACGCTGGCCGAGCGGGGCCTCGGCGGCACGGCCGTCGTGGTCGGCTACCTCGCCCACACCGAGGGCACCGGTCCGGCCGCCGTCGACGAGCCGCCCACCGCCGACGAGGACCGCCCCGCCGACGCCAATCCCCGGCACGGCGCCCCGCGCAACGCCGCGGCGCTGCTGCACGGCGGCGAGGTCGTCGTCCGCTACTACAAGCGGCACCTGCCCAACTACGGCGTCTTCGACGAGGCCCGCTACTTCGTGCCGGGGACCGAGCTGCCCGTGGTCCGGCTGCACGGGGTGGACGTCGCGCTGACCGTCTGCGAGGACCTCTGGGTCGAGGGCGGCCCCTGCGGGGTCGCCGGCCAGGCCGGGGTCGACGTCGTCCTCTCCCCCAACGCCTCGCCCTACGAGCGGGCCAAGGACGACGCGCGGCTGCCGCTGGTGCAGCGCCGCGCCGCCGAGGCGCGGGCGACGATCGTCTACTGCAACCAGGTCGGCGGGCAGGACGAGCTGGTCTTCGACGGCGACTCCATGGCGGTCGCGGCCGACGGCACGCTGCTCGCCCGCGCCCCGCAGTTCGTCGAGCACCTGATGACCGTGGACCTGGCGATCGACCCGGCCGCCGTCCCCGAGCGCCGCGAGGGCCGGATCGGGCCGATGACGGTCACCCGGCACCTGGTGTCGGCCGACCCGGTGCCGGCGTACGAGGCGCGGCCGGGCACCGTCGCCGAGCCGCTGAGCGACTGCGAGGAGGTCTGGCGGGCGCTGGTGCTGGGCCTCAAGGACTTCATCGACAAGAACGGCATGCCCTCGGTGGTGCTGGGCCTGTCCGGTGGCATCGACTCGGCGCTGGTGGCGGCCATCGCGGTCGACGCGCTCGGCCCCGACCGGGTGTACGGCGTCGGCCTGCCGTCGAGGTGGTCGAGCGAGCACTCGCTGGCCGACGCGGAGGACCTGGCCCGCCGGACCGGGCTGCACTACTCGGTGGTGCCGATCGCGCCGATGGTCGACGCGTACGAGTCCTCGGTGGAGCTCTCGGGCGTCGCCGCGGAGAACCTGCAGGCCCGGGTGCGCGGCACCCTGCTGATGGCGCTGTCCAACCAGCACGGCCACCTGCTGCTCACCACCGGCAACAAGAGCGAGGTCGCCGTCGGCTACTCGACGCTGTACGGCGACTCGGCCGGTGGCTTCGCGCCGATCAAGGACGTGCCGAAGACCCTGGTGTGGGAGCTGGCCCGCTGGCGTAACGCGTACGCCGCCGAGTGCGGCGAGACCGAGCCGGTCCCGCGCAACTCGATCGACAAGCCGCCGTCGGCGGAGCTCGCGCCCGGTCAGCAGGACTCCGACTCCCTGCCCTCGTACGAGGAGCTGGACGCCGTCGTCGCCGACTACGTCGACCGCGACCTCGGCATGGCCGAGCTGCTGGAGCGGGGCCACGACCCCGAGGTGGTGGCGCGCGTGCTGCGGCTCGTGGACACCGCGGAGTTCAAGCGCCGCCAGTCCGCCCCGGGCACCAAGATCAGCCTCAAGGCCTTCGGCCGCGACCGCCGGCTGCCGGTCACCAACCGCTGGCGGGAGACCCTGCCGACCGTCGTCGAGGGAGCTGAGCAGTCATGAGCGAGTCGCCGCTGTACGGGGGGACCTCCACCGCGCGGGTGCGCATCCACCACCTGCAGCAGGCCAAGGAGCGCGGCGAGAAGTGGGCGATGCTCACCGCCTACGACACCTACGCCGCGGCCGTGTTCGAGGAGGCCGGCATCCCGGTGATGCTGGTCGGTGACTCCGCCGGCAACGTGGTCATGGGACTGACCAGCACGGTGCCGGTCACCGTCGACGACATCCTGTTCATGACCAGGTCCGTGACCCGCTCCACGAAGCGGGCGCTGATCGTGGCCGACATGCCGTTCGGCTCCTACGAGTCCGGCCCGCAGCAGGCCTTCGACACCGCCGTCCGGCTGATGAAGGAGGGCGGCGCGCAGGCGGTCAAGCTCGAGGGCGGCGTCCGCGTCGCGCCGCAGATCGAGCTGCTCAGCCAGGCCGGCATCCCGGTGATGGCGCACATCGGCTTCACGCCGCAGAGCGAGCACGCCCTCGGCGGCTTCCGGGTGCAGGGCCGCGGCGCCGGCGCCGAGCAGCTGCTGGCCGACGCCCACGCCGTCCAGGAGGCCGGGGCCTTCGCCGTCGTCATGGAGATGGTCCCGGCCGCGATCGCCGGCCAGGTGACCAAGGAGCTGTCCATCCCCACGATCGGGATCGGCGCCGGGCCCGACTGCGACGCCCAGGTGCTGGTCTGGCCGGACATGGCGGGGCTCCACGGCGGCCGGATGCCGAAGTTCGTCAAGAAGTACGCCGAGCTGCGCAGCGAGCTGCTGCGCGCGGCCACGGAGTACGCCGACGAGGTCCGCAGCGGCACCTTCCCCGGCCCCGAGCACTCCTTCGAGTAGTCCTCGCTCCCGCGCCGTCGCGGCCGCCCACCCGGTGGTGGACTGCCCGGAAGGGCACCGATACCGGACAGGTCCGGATCCGCCCGTCCCTGCACACCCACGGGCGGAGCATGCGCACGCCGTGGCACCTCGTCACCACGCTGCTGCTCGCGCTGAACGCCTCGCTGGCCGTCGGGAGAGGGGACGGCGGGTGGCTGCCGGCCGTCGTCGGCACTCTGGTCCTGTGCGTCGTCCTGCCGCTGACCGTGTGGCGGCTGCGCGCCCTGCGTCTGGACGACGGATCGGGCGGTGCACCGCCGCGCGCTGATCGGGCCCACCCGGGTCGTGCCTCGGGACGCAGTGGCCTCGGTGCTGTGGCTGCCCGGCTCCATCCGGGGCGGCGGAGTCGCGACCGGCCTGCTCGTGCTCCTGGACGCAGAGCGCCGGCCGCTGCTGCGCCTGGACGGCGCGTGGTGGGGCGCCGGACGCCTGGCCGCGCTGGCGACGTGGTCGGCGCACCCGTGACCGCGGTCGGCGACGCACTCACGCCGGCGGACCTGGCCTGGCGGAACATGTACGAGCTGCCGTGGCGGCACCAGCACCCGGCGCCGTTCGCGCTGGCCGTGACCGGAGGTGCTCTCGCCGTCGCCGTCCTCGCCACCGTGGTCGCCTCGGCCGTGGGCTGGATCTAGCCGCCGTCGCCACACGTCACGTTGCCGGTGTTCCTCGCGCGTCGCGGGCGGTGCAGGACCGCCAGAGCGCGAGGAACACCCGCAATGCGCGGGTGCCGGGGGCGGTGGGCGGGTTCCGCGCGCCGACGGGTCAGACGTCGGTGACGCGGACCCCGGCGTGCACCTTGTAGCGGCGGTTGACCGACACGAGGTTGATGGTCAGGGCCTCGATCTGGCGGGCGTTGCGCAGCCGGCCGGCGTAGACGCCGCGCATGCCCGGGAGCCGGCCGGCGAGCGCCTGCACCAGGTCGGTGGAGGGGCGGTCGTCGCCGACGACCATCACGTCGCCGTCCAGCGTGGGCCGGGACAGGTCCTCCAGGAGGACGGCGGACAGGTGGTGGAACGCCCCCACGACGTGCGAGTCCGGCAGCAGCGCGGCGGCCTGCTGGGTGACGCTGCCCTCGGGGACGTCGAGCACGTACGCGCCGAACTCGTCGAAGCCCATGGGCACCACGCAGTCGACGACGACCTTGCCGGCCAGCGGCTCGGCCAGCTCGCGCAGCGTGTCGGCGTGCCCGCCGAAGGGCACCGCGACGATCACGAGGTCCGCCGCACCGGCCACGTCGGCGTTCCCGCCGCCGGTCACCGACGCCTCGAGCCCGCCGGCCGCCGACGCGCGCTCGGCGACCTGGCCGGCCACCTCCGACGCGCGCTCGGCGTCGCGCGAGCCCAGCAGGACCCGCTGGCCCGCGGCCGCCAGCCGCACCGCCAGACCCCGCCCCTGTGGTCCGGTGCCGCCGAGCACCCCGACGACCAGTTCCTCCACGGCGCGTCCGTCCGTCACGGTGCCTCCTCGCGACCCCGGACCGTCCGGCGCCCTCGACCGATCATGCCGGGAGCGCTGCGCACCGGTTCACTCGCCCTCCCAGGCGCGGTCCTCGCGGCGGATGGTCTCCTCGCGCTCGGCGACCTTCTGCAGCGCGTGCTCGGCCTCCTCGCGGGTCGCGTACGGGCCGAGCCGGTGCCGCTCGGCGCAGCCGTCGCGGTCCTCCACGGTGTGGTGCTTGAGGCAGTAGAACCACGGGCCCTCGGCCACGGTGACCTCCCAGGTCGCGGCCCCGTCCGGGGCTCGGCTCACGGCCCCCGTCCGGGGGCGTCGTCACCTGCGACCGTAGGACGTCGTCCGCGGCCGCGCCGGTCGTCGACGGGTCCCTCGCGGTGGCCGGTGTAGTCCCACAGGCTCACGAGCCCGATCCCCAGCCGCACCTGCAGGTCGTCGGTCAGCTGCACCGACTCGTCGAGCTGGGTGGCCTCCTCGGAGTCCGGCCCGAACACCGCCGCCATCTCCGCGCGGTGCTCGGCGGTGTCCCGGAGGACGTATCGGTCGCCGTCGTCCGTCGTCACGACGACCACGGTCACCTCCTCGCTGAGGACGTAGGGGTCGTGCTCCCCCGGGTCGGTCGAGGACCGGGGCGCGTCAGACATCGACCATCACCTGGTCGTGCCGGGCGTAGAACGCCGTCATCTCCTCCGCCGACGGCCCGCGGCCGCTGCGGCGCAGCTCGGCCATCTCGGCGAAGAACGCCTCGCGGGCGATCCCGGGCGTGAAGAGGATGAGGAAGGTCGCCGGCTCGTCGGAGTCGTTGCGGAAGCCGTGCACCCCGCGCTCGTGGGCCAGGGTGAAGTCGCCGGCCCGGCAGGGCTGCCACCGGTCCCCGGCGTAGAGGGTCAGTTCCCCGGAGACGACGTAGAAGGACTCGGAGAACGTCTGGTGGTAGTGCGGGTCCGCGCCGCGGGAGTACGGGGCGAGGCGGTACTCGACGAGGCCGAAGCGGCCGGCCGTGACCGCGCCCGGGGCGACCATCCGCAGGGCCGAGGTGCCGGCGTCGGTGAGCGGGTGGTCGGCGAGGGTCCGGACGTCGACGGAGCCGGTTTCCAGGTGCGTCACGCCGCTCAGCCTGGCCCCTACGCCGGTCCGCTGCCCAGTCCCGGACGCCACGTCCCGCGCCCGGGGGACCCCGCCTGCGGCACCCCGTGCGGCATCCTTCAGCGATGAGGAACCGACGGGGGCGCGGGGACGGGGGGCCGGGGGCTCCGCCGCCGGCGCGCGACGGCGAGAACCGGGTGGCGGCGCTGACCGTGGCCGTCCTGCTGCTGGCCGGTGCGGCCATGGGCTCGGTCAACCTGCTCGTCGACGGGGTCATCCGCCCCGGCACCGCACGGTGGGTCTACGGCGGGACCATGGCCGTGCTGGCGGGGATCGCGATCGCCCTGGCGGTGCGCCGGCGGATCGGCCGGTGGACCACGTTCGGCCTGGTCCTGGTCGGCGACCTCGTCTACCTCGTCGTCGCGCTGTCCATCACCGACCCGGTGCGTTACGCGACCCCGCTGATGATGCTCTTCGCCGCCTTCGTGGCGGCGTGGTTCCTCGACGGCTGGATGCTGGCCGCCCACCTCGTCGTCACCCCGGTCGTCGTCGCCGCCGCGCTGTGGGGCAGCTACGACAACATGCCGGGCCTCCTCGTGCAGGTGTGCGTCAACGCCGGCGTCCTGAACCTGGCCGCCGCCGGCGTGTTCGTCCTGCGCCGGCGGATCGAGCGACTCCTCGCGTCCACCCAGCAGCTCTCGCTGCGCGACCCGCTCACCGGCCTGGGCAACCGGCGCCACCTGGAGGAACAGGCCGACCGGATCTGGCGGCAGGCGCGCCGCGACGGTGCGCGGGTGGCGGCGATGGTGCTGGACCTGGACCACTTCAAGCTGCTCAACGACGCGCACGGGCACGCCGCGGGTGACGCCGTGCTGCGGACGGTCGCGGACGCGCTCACCGCCACCGTCCGGCCCGCGGACGTGCTCGCCCGGCTCGGCGGGGAGGAGCTCGCCGTGCTCGGCCTGGTCGGGGACCCGGCCGAGGCCAACCGGCTGGCCGAGCGGCTGCGGCGGGCGGTCGCCGGTGCCCGGACCCGCTCCGGTCACACGGTGACCGCCTCCATCGGCATCGCGATCGCCCGGCCGGCCGACGGCGAGGACCCCGTCGACGGGCTGTGGCGCCTGCTCGACAGTGCCGACGCCGCCATGTACGAGGCGAAGCAGGCCGGCCGCGACCGGGTCGCCGCCGTGCTGACCGCGCGCCCGCGCAGCGTCCCGGTGGCCCCGGCGGACGGGGAGACCTCCGAGGTCGCCTGACGGCGGTCCGGGGAGCAGCGCAGCGCGGAGCGGACCCCGGGCGCGGAGTCGCCATCGGCGTCGCCCGAGTAGGGGAGCAGCTCGTCGGCGAGGGGCGGACGTCGGCGTTCTCTGCTTCCCTGTCTGCTGTGGTCCGCGTCCCCTCGCCCGGCAGCACGCTCGCTGCCGCCGACCCGACGCGCACGGTGCCCCTGCCGCTGCGCGAGCAGGCCGACGTCCGGGACCGCTGGCTGACCCAGCGGCTGCTGGACGTGCTGCCCGGGCTGATGGACGACGCGGGCATCGACCTGTGGCTCGTCATCGGGCGCGAGAACGCCGAGGACCCGGTGCTGCGCACGCTGCTGCCGGCCACCTGGCTGTCGGCGCGGCGGCGCACGATCCTCGTGCTGCACCGCAGCGACGACGGCGTCACCCCGGTGGCGGTCTCCCGCTACCCCGTGGGGCAGTTCCTCCCCGCCTGGTCCGACGACGAGGTGCCCGGGGAGTCCTACGAGCGGTCGCAGTGGGCGGCGGTGCGCCGCTTCGTCGAACAGGCGTCGCCGCGGGCCATCGGGGTCGGCGTCTCCCCTGCCGTGGCCGCCGCAGACGGGCTCTCGCACGCCGACCACGGGCTGCTCCGGGAGGCGCTGGGCCCCTGGGCGGAGCGGCTGGTGTCCGCCGAGCCGCTGGCCGTCCGCTGGCTGGAGACCCGGCTGCCCGAGGAGGTGGCCGCCCTGCGGGCGCTGGGCGCCCGGTTGCAGGCGGTGGCCGCCGAGGCCTTCTCCCCCGCCGTCCTGCGGGTCGGCGAGACCTCCGCCGCCGACCTGGCCTGGTGGCTGCG
Source organism: Trujillonella endophytica (assembly GCF_019799905.1). Taxonomy (GTDB): domain Bacteria; phylum Actinomycetota; class Actinomycetes; order Mycobacteriales; family Geodermatophilaceae; genus Trujillonella; species Trujillonella endophyticus_A. The sequence goes on from NZ_JABGCI010000004.1 coordinate 387,413, forward strand.
CCAGCGGCTCACCGACCTCGGCCTGGCGCCGTGGTTCCACCCGGTGGTGGACCTGCAGCGGGCCGGCGTCCCGCCCGTCGCCGAGCGCGGGACGCTCCTCCCGGCGGTGCCCTACGACGAGCCGGTGCTGCCCGGCGATCTGGTGCACTGCGACGTCGGCGCCACCAGCCTCGGCCTGAACGGGGACCTGCAGCGGTCGGCCTACGTGCTGCGCTCCGGGGAGACGGCGGCCCCGGCGGGGCTGGCCCGGGCCTTCGACCTGGGCACCCGGCTGCAGGACGTCACGACCGAGCAGATGCTGCCCGGTCGCACCGGCGACGAGGTGCTGGCCGCCACCCGGGCCGCCGCGGCGGTCGAGGGGATCGACGGCGAGGTCTACTCCCACCCCATCGGCGTGCACGGGCACGGCGCAGGTCCGGCGATCGGCCTGTGGGACGAGCAGGACGGCGTCCCGGGTCCCGGCGGTCACCGCCTCCACCTCGACACCGCGTTCGCCCTCGAGCTGTGCGTGCGGCTGCCCGTGCCCGAGTGGGGCGGTCAGTGCGTGCGCATGGGCCTGGAGGAGGGGGTCGTCCTCACCGCGTCGGGCGTGGCGTACCTCGGGGACCGGCAGCGGGAGCTGCTGCTGGTCCCCGGAGGCTGAGGCACACGCGCGCTACTTCCCCTTCGACGCCTTGCCGCCGCTGGACGCCTTGGCGGTCGCCCTGCCCGGCGCCTTGCCCGTCGCCGCCTTGCTCGTCGAGGCCTTGCTCGACGAGGCTGCGCTCGTCGAGGCCTTCTTCCCGCGGGCCTTCGCCGTCTCCCTGTCGTTGGCCTTCTGGATGGCGTCGACCAGGTCCTTCTTCTTCATCTTCGAGCGGCCCGACACGTCCAGCTCCTTCGCCAGCTCGAGCAGGTGCTCCTTGGTGGCGTTGGCGTCGACCCCGCCCTTGGTCTGCCGAGCGGTGCCGCGACCGCCGGCCGCCTGCGGGTCGGAGGGACCCTTCTTCCCGCCCTCCTTGGGCGCCCAGTGGTCGCCGACCTTCTCGTGCGTGTGCTTGACCGCCGCCCACGCCGTCCGGTTGGCCCGCTCCTCGTCGCCGTCGTAGGAGTCCAGCGCCGCGTCGTAGGCCTTGGCGAACGTCCGCTGCGCCTTCCTGTCCGACCGCTGCAGGGTGCTGGGGAGCTCGCTCTGCCTGGCGGTCCCGCTCTTCGTCGTCTTCGGCATGGGTGAGACCTACCCCACACCGGCGCCGCGCTCACCCGATCGGCGCGGTCGTCACCCGGTCGGGAGGAAGGGGACCAGCGCCGCGACCAGCTCCTCCGGCGCCTCCTCGGCGACGTGGTGCCCGCTGTCGAGCGGCCCGCCGCCGCGCAGATCGGTCGTCCACCCGGCCCAGATGGCCCGGGGGTCGCCGTGCAGGTCCTCGAGGTCGTCGCGGGCCGACCACAGCACCAGCGTCGGGCAGCCGACCCGGCGGCCGGCGGCGCGGTCGGCCTCCTCGTCGGCCCGGTCGACGGTGAGGCCGGCGCGGTAGTCCTCGAGCATGGCCCGGACGGTGTCCGGGTCCCGGATGGCAGCGAGGAGGTCGGCGTGGTTCTCCGCCCCCATCGACTCGACCCGGCCGGGCGCCCGGACGCCGTACCAGGCATCCGGGTCGGCGCTGATGGCCCGCTCCGGCTTGTCGGGCTGGGCGAAGAAGAACCAGTGCCACCAGGCGGCGGCGAACCGCGCATCGGCGCGGTCGAGGTGCTCGACGATGGGGATGCAGTCGACGACGGCGAGGGCGGTGACCGCCTCCGGGGAGTCCAGCGCGAGCCGCAGGGCCACGTAGCTGCCCCGGTCGTGGCCGACGACGGCGAAGCGCTCGCGCCCCAGCGCGCGCATCAGGGCGACGACGTCGGCGGCCACCGCCCGCTTGGACTGCTGGGCGTGGTCCGGCCGCGGCGGCGGCGCGGTGGAGCCGCCGTAGCCGCGCAGGTCGGGGCAGACGACGGTGTGCCCGGCCGCGACCAGCAGTGGCGCCACCCGGTGCCAGATCGTGTGCGTGCGCGGGTGTCCGTGCAGCAGCACGACCGGCGGGCCGGCGCCACCGATCCGCACCCGGAGGGTGACGTCGTCGGCGACGGCGACCCGCCGCTCCGCGAACCCCGCGAAGAACCTCACGCGGGGGCCTGGAAGCCACTCCAGTAGGCGCGCTCGGCGTCGGTCAGCGCCCGGCTGCTGTCGGTGGCGAAGTCGAACAGCACCAGGACGGCGTCCGCGCGCAGGGCCACCCCGCCGTCCTGTTCGAGCTCCTGCCGCACCGTGAGCGACTTCGTGCCCAGCCGGAGCACCCGGCTGCGCACGCACAGCCGCTCCCCCAGCCGGTACCGCAGCTGGCGCAGGTAGTCGACCTCGAGCCGCGCCAGGATGATGTCGGGCTGCCCGCCGGCCGCCGTCCCCGGGCTGCCGGCCGACATCGCCAGGCGGGCGTCCTCCAGCGGCCCGAGCGCACGGGCGTGGTTCACGTGCCCGTACGCGTCGGCGTCGCCCCAGCGGAGCTGGACCTCGTGCTCGTGCGCCGCGCTCAGGGCATGTCCGCGGTGTCCGAGGACTGCCGGTGCCCGCCCTGGGCGTCGTCCGGGTCGGTGTGGACCGTCCGCTCCTCGGACTCGGCCAGGATCACCTCGGCCGCCACCTCGGCCATGCCCGGGTCGTCGTCCGCGGCGCCGGCCGACTGCTCCTCCGGGAGCAGGTGCGACCGGGTACGGATGTTCTCCTCGGTGACGTTCGCCAGCGCCTCGGGGCTGGGCTCCTTCTGCGTGACCACGTCGTCCTCCTCAGAACCTCTGCTGCTCGGTGCCCAGGCCCAGCGCCTCGGCGACCTCCTGGACGTTGCCGAACGTCTGCCCAGCAGGCAGCCGCCGCAGCTCGCCCAGCACGCGGTCGGGGGCGTCGCTCTCCTGGGCCTTGGCCACGAGCGCGTCGCGGTCGGCCGGCCACACCTCCTTGCCGAGCACCTCGGCGATGGCGGCGCGGCGCTCGATGCTGCCCTGGTCGGTGCCGGGCGACGTGGCTGCCTGGTGCGGGTCGGTCACGGGTTCCTCCTCGTTCGGGACGTGCAGGTCAGTGGGCCGACGGGGTCGAGTCGTCGGTGTAGCGCAGGATCGCGGCCACGGGGACGTCGTCCGGCATCGCCGCCCGGGGGACGACGACGACTGCGGCGGAGGATGCCACGGCGGCCGTGACCAGCGCGCGCTCGGCCGGGACGGCGGTCCCGTGCGTACCCAGGGCGTCCATGTCGCCCTGCTCGAGCCCGAGGACGGTCGGGGCGTCGCCGACGAGCAGCTGCTCGTCGTCCGGGCGGTCGGCGAGGACGAGGGTCTCCACCTGGCCCTTGCGCATCGCCTCGACCACCGCCGCCGTCCCGGTCACGGCGAGGCCGTGGGCGCCGGCCGACGCGATCCTCTCGACGCTCTGGGCCTCCTCGTGCGCCTCGTGCTCGGCGACGAGCTCCGCGGCGCGGCGCTCGACCGGCTCCCGGTCGGCGCCGGCGGCGCGGCCGCCCTCGTCCATGGAGACGACGAGGTCGGACCAGACGTCGGCCGCGCGGTCGGTCAGTATCTGGCGGGCGCGGACGTCACCGGCGACCAGCACGAAGCGGGGCGAGAGCCGGTCGGCCATGGCGGTGATCCGCGCGGCGACCCCGTCGGCGTTGTGGACCCACTTGTTCTCGCTGTTGTGCTGGAAGCGGTGGTGCGCCCAGCCGCCGCCGGAGAACTTGCGGATCTGGAAGCTGTCGCCCTCCACGGTGTCCTCCTCCTCGACCTGGCCGGGTGCACCGAGGAAGGAGATGTCGGCGCCGACGCGGTCGACGATCGCGACGACGTGCGGCACACGCCCGGGCAGCTGGCGCAGCACGGGCAGGAGGTCCGGGGAGGCGGAGTACTCGGCGACCTGCCGCAGCGGTGCCGCGACGAGGGCCTGGTCGAGGACGACGGACCCGTCGGCGGCGACCACGAGGGCCCGGCCGCGGAGAGTGGCGACGTCCCCGCCGTCGTTGGACTCCAGCAGGCGGCTCCGGACGGCCTCGACCACGGCCTCGGGCGCGCCCTGCCCGCTCAGCTCGCCGGCGATGGCCCGCACCCGCAGGTCGAGCTCGGTGTCGGCGTTCTCGGTCGTGTGGGTGACATCGGCGCACACCGTGGCGAAGGGACCGGTCGCGTCGAGCACCGGCTGCAGGAAGGACACGTCCATGACGGTGGGGCGACTCCTCGTTCGTGCCGGGCCGCCGTGTCCTCAGCGGCTCGTTGCGTGATCAGCCGCCTACCCACCGACCCCGGCCTCACACGCGGTGTCATCCCGCGGAGCCCGGGGTAGGCGGCTGCCATGACCCAGCACGACGACCTGCCGATCCCGGACTACGACCACCTCCAGACGGGGGCCCTGGTCTCCCGCATCCGCACCCTGGACGCCACGGGTCTCGAGACGTTGCTGGCCTACGAGCGCGCGCACGCCAACCGCATCCAGGTGGTGCAGGCGATGCAGCACCGGCTGACCTCGGTGAAGGCCGGTGCCCAGCCCTCGGGTGGCGACCCGGCCGCCCCGGCCGCGGACGACCCGGTCGAGGGCACCGGCGGCTCCAAGGCCTCCGAGGCGACCAGCGGCCCGCCGGTCAACCCGCCGTCCCAGGGCGTCCCGACCAACCCGGCCCAGCCCCGCTAGCCGGCCGGCTCCTCGACGAGATCTGCACACTCGTCGCCGTCAGCCGCTGACGGCGACGAGTGTGCAGATCTCGTCCTCACATGTTCGTCATCATGTCCACGGCGGTCGGGCCGAGCAAGACGATGAACAGCGTCGGCAGGATGCACAGGATCAGCGGGAAGATCACCTTCACCGGGATCTGCATGGCCTTCTCCTCGGCCCGCTGCCGGCGCTTGAGCCGCATCTCCTGCGCCTGGGTGCGGAGCACGTCGGCGATCGACACGCCGTAGGCGTCGGCCTGGACGACGGCGCGGATGAACCGGCGCAGGTCGTCGACGCCGGTCCGCTCGGCCAGCGCCAGGTAGGCCTCCCGGCGCGGCTGCCCGACGCCGATGTCCTGCAGCGTCCGGACGAGCTCCTCGGCCAGGGGCCCCGTCCCGTTGCGCCCGGCGCGGGCCAGCGCGGACTCGAAGCCCAGCCCGGCCTCGACGGCGATGGTCATCTGGTCGAGGGTGTCGGCCAGCTCGCGGCCGATCGCGTCGCGCCGCTCCTGCCCGCGGCTGCTCAGCAGCAGCTCGGGCACGAAGTAGGAGACGACGGTGGTGAGGGCCATCGCGACCACGAACAGCGGCTGCGGCTTCGCGCCGACGACGAGGACGGCGAGCGTGCCGGCGGCCGCGGCGAGCACCAGCTTGGCGGCCACGACCCGGCCGAGGGGCCAGGCGGCGGGCCGGCCCGCGCCGACGAGGAGCCGGTCGATGCGGGTGAACGTGCCGCGCGGCGTGAGCGCGCGCACCAGCCGGGCGCCGAGGGGCGCCCGCGTCCGGGCCGCGCGGCCGCCCGCGGGGTCCGGGCCCAGTCCGCGGGCCAGGTTGGCCCGCGCGGCGTTGGCCGCGGCGCTGGGGCGGACGAGCACGGCCCAGCCGAGCATCGGCACGGCGAGGCCGACGGCGAGGGCGGCCGCGAGGACGAGGGAAGGGAGGGCGTCCATCAGAACCGGATGCTCACGGTCTTCTTGAGCCACACCGCGCCGAGGAGCAGCAGCACGACGATGGCGGCGAGCATCCCGTAACCGGCGGCGGACTCGGTGAAGGCGGCAAGGTAGTCGGGGTTGGTGAGGCCGATGAAGCCGCCCACGCCGAAGGGCAACGCCATGAGCACGATCGCCGAGAGCTTGCCCTCGGCCGACAGCGCCTTGACCTGGCGGCGGAGCGCGTTGCGCTCTCGGATGGTGTGACTGACGACGTCGAGGACCTCGGCGAGGTTGCCGCCGACCTCCCGGTGGATGGCGATCGCCTGGGCGACCCAGCGGAAGTCGTCGCTGCCCATGCGGGCGGCGACGTCGTCCAGAGCGTGGCCGAGGTCCCGGCCGACGCGCGTCTCGTTGACGATGCGCGCGAACTCCTCCGAGGTCGGGGCCGCGGCCTGGGTGGAGACCGCGTCGACCGCCCGGAGCAGGCTGTGGCCCGCGCGCAGGCTGCTGGCCATGAGCTGCAGCGAGTCGTCGAGCTGGTCGGCGAACGCGGCCTGCCGCCGGCGGCTCCGCACGGCGACCACCAGCCGGGCGACGACCGGCGGGAGGACCGCCGCGACGACGGCGAGCAGCACTCCCCCGGTGACCGCGCCCAGCGCGCCGAGCAGCACCGCGGCCAGGCCGGTCAGGAGCACCAGGTCGGGCAGCGACATCGCGATGCCCGCCCGCTCCAGCGCCGCCGTCCCGGCCGCCATCCGCTGCCGGCGCACCAGCGCCCGCTGGACGACGACCCCCGCGGCCGCGCCGGCACCGGCCAGCGTCGAGGTGGGGACGGGCACCGTGGGGTCCAGCCGCGAGAGCGGCACCCGCCGCGGCCCGGCCGGCACGACGGCGACCACCAGCAGCGCCAGGCCACCGCCCACCGCGAGAAGGCCGACGGCCAGCAGGGCCGGGGTCACGACGCCCACCCGCGGGCGTGCACCGGCTCGGGCAGCCCGAACACCCGTGGCGAGATCGGGATGCCGAACTCGGCGAACCGGTCGGCGAAGCGGGGCCGCACGCCGGTCGGCACGGGCTTGCCGAGGAACCGGCCGGCGGAGTCGACGCCGGCGGCGTAGTCGAAGAGGAACGCGTCCTGCAGCGTCACCGTCTCGCCCTCCATGCCCTGCACCTCGGTCACGTGGGTGACCCGGCGGGTGCCGTCGCGCAGCCGGGTCAGCTGGACGACGACGTCCACGGCAGAGGCGATCTGCTCGCGGATGGCCCGCAGCGGCAGGTCCATGCCGGCCATGAGCACGAGGGTCTCCAGGCGGGCGATCGCGTCCCGCGGGGAGTTGGCGTGCACCGTCGACAGCGACCCGTCGTGGCCGGTGTTCATCGCCTGGAGCATGTCGAGGCTCTCCCCGCCGCGGCACTCCCCCACGACGATCCGGTCGGGCCGCATGCGCAGCGAGTTCCGCACCAGGTCTCGGATGGTGACCGCGCCCCGGCCCTCGATGTTGGGCGGCCGGGACTCGAGCCGCACGACGTGGTCCTGCTGCAGCTGCAGCTCGACGGCGTCCTCGATGGTGACGATGCGCTCGTCCTCGGGGATGAACGAGGAGAGGACGTTGAGCAGCGTCGTCTTCCCGGTGCCGGTGCCCCCGGAGACGATCACGTTGAGCCGGGCCTCGACGCACGCCCGCAGGAGCTCGGCCATCTCCGGGGACAGCGTGCCGAAGCCGATCAGGTCCTCGACCGAGAACGGGTCCTTGGCGAACTTGCGGATCGTGAGCGTCGAGCCGCTGAACGCCAGCGGCGGGATGATCGCGTTGACACGGGAGCCGTCGGCGAGACGCGCGTCGACCAGCGGCGAGGACTCGTCGATGCGCCGTCCCACCCGGGAGACGATGCGGTCGATGACCCGGCGCAGGTGCTCCTCGGAGGCGAATCGGGCGCCGGTGCGGGTGAGCTTGCCGGCCCGCTCGACGTAGACCATCTCCGGGCCGTTGACCATGATCTCGCTGACCGCGTCGTCGTCGAGGAGCCGCTGCAGCGGGCCGTAGCCGAGGACGTCGTCGGCGAGCTCGGCGGTGAGCCGGGCCCGCTCGTCGGTCGAGAGCGGCACCTTCTCCTGCTCGACGACCTCGTCGAGCTCGCCGAGCACGAGCGCCCGCAGCTGGTCCTCGCTCAGGCCGGGGTCGTTCATCCGGCCGCCCATGCGCTCGAACAGCGCCGTGGCCACCCGGTCCTTGAGCCGGTCCAGCGGGTCGGCCGGCGGCGGCACGGCGACGGGTGCCCGCGTGGCCGGCCGCGGAGCCGGGACGCCGGGGAGCACCGGGACGACGGCGGGGGCGTCGGCGGGGTCGGGGTCGGCGTGCCGGCCGCGGGCGGCGGCGGACAGCCGGTCGGCGAGGTTCACGAGGTCCTCCGGTCCAGGTCGGCGGGGTTCACGAGGCCGCCCGGTGGCGGGCCCGGTACCGGCCCGGGCGCATGATCGGGGTGGCGGCGAAGCGGGCGACCAGGCGGCGCAGCTCCTTGGTCATGGGGTCGCGCCCGCCGCTCTGCAGCAGCGGCACGCCCTGGTTGGTGGAGACGGGGACGGCGGTCGAACGCGGCAGCACCACGTCGACGCCGGTGCCGATCGCCGTCTCCACGTCCCGCACCGACAGCCCGTTCTTCGGGTCGGCGAAGTTCATGACCACGTGCCGGCCGGCGGGGATCATGCACAGCTCGCGCAGGACGTCGAGCTCCTTGCGCAGCCCCCGGACGCCCGGCACGTCCATGGAGCTGAGCATCACCACGTCGGTGGCGCGGTCGAGGGCGGCGAGGGTCTGCTCGGACAGCCCCGGCGCGGTGTCGACCACCACGTAGCGGAACTCGCGGGCGAGGGCGGCCAGCAGGCGGCTGACGTCGTCGGCGGTCACCCGGTCCCCGGCCGCCGGCGACTCGGCGCCGCAGACGGCGTAGAGGCCCGACGGGTGCTGGGTGAGGAAGGTCTTGAGGACCATGGTGTCCTCGCTGGCCGGTCCGTGGACGGCGTCGGGCAGCGTGTACTCGGGGACGAGGCCGAGGGCGTACGCGACGTCGCCGAACTGGACGTCGAGGTCGACCAGCACGGTGGACTGCGGCGCCGCGGCGGTCAGCCCGACGGCCAGGTTGGTGGCCACCGTCGTCTTGCCGACGCCGCCCTTGGGCGAGGCCACGGTGATCACGCGGCCGGTGTACCGCGCGGTGTCCTCGACCGGGCGCAGCACGCGGCGCCGTCCGGTGGCGGCGTCCGCGGCCCGGTCGATGGCCGCCCGCAGCTCGGCCGGGTTGGCCGCCGGGGAGACCAGGTCGCGGATGCCGGCCCGCATCGCCGCCTGCCAGAGCTCGGGCGAGGGGTCGGCGACCAGCACGACGCTGATCCCGGGGCACTGGACGTCGAGCCGCGCCGCCAGGCCGAGGACCTCGGCGGCAGCCGCCTCGGGGCCGATCACCAGCACCTCGGGCAGTTCGCCGTCGACCAGCTGCTCGAACAGCCGCGCCGGGTCCCCGGGGAGCCGGCCGGCGGGGAGCTCGTGCGCGTCGCCGTCGGCGGCGGCGCGCACCCGTGCGCTCAGGTCCGCGTCGGCCGCGGCCAGCACCACGCGACTCATCGGACCGGCTGCTGTCCGTAGACGTTGCCCTGGGTGAGCACCTGGGCGCCGCTGGTGTCGGCGCCCTCCGGCTCGAGGGAGAGCCACAGCGTGCCGTGCTCCTGGCCGAAGACGATCTGCCCGGCGTCCCGGGCGGCCACCGCGACGGTGACCATCAGGGCCGTCGCGGGCGCTCCACCCGCGACCGTGGTGGCCTCGCCGTCCTCAGCCACCGTCGTGGCGCCCTGCACCCGGGTGACCAGCACCTGGTGCTGCACCGCGTGCGTGGTCGCGGTGCCGTCCTGGAAGACCAGCGACAGGTAGACGCCGACGGTGTCGCCGGCGGCGAGCCGGCCGCCCACGACCCGCTGCGGCTCGAGCAGCACGCTGATCTCCTGCATGCCCTCGGGCACCGGCACGGTGCCGGGCGTGCGCAGCTCCGCCGGGTCGTCGAACCGAGCGGCCAGCAGCTGCTCGCCGGGCTGCAGCTCGACGGACGCGACCAGGCCCCGGATCTCGCCGAGGTCGGTCACCCGGCCCTCGACCGCCGTCTTCGCGGGGACGAGCTCGGAGCGGACGCGGTCTGCGAGGTCCTCGCCGCGGGTCCCGGCCGCGATCCCCTCGTCCACGACGAGGACCTCGACGGTCTGGACGCCCTCGAGGGCGCGGGCGTCGGCGCCGCGGACGTAGGCGATGAGCACCACCGTGCCGACGGCGGCGAGCAGGAGGGCGGCCAGTGCGGCCAGCAGTCGTCTCACGGGGTCACCTATCGGATCAGGCGGAGGATCTCCGCGCCCAGGTCGGGCGCGGTCGGGGAGGTCGTGAAGTCGTCGGACAGCTCCACCCAGCGGGTGAAGTAGCCGGAGATGCACCGGTCGTTGCCGTTGCAGGGCTGCGGCGAGGTGCCGAACTGGCCGCCGAGGAAGTAGCCGGTGATGCGGAAGGCCGCGTAGCCGTAGACGTGGTACCAGGCGTTGCTGCCGGTGTCGCCGAAGGCGTCGAAGATCGGCAGCAGCACCGTGCGGTCGACGAGGGCCGAGAAGTCCGCCGCCGAGCAGTCCGAGGACGGCGTGTTGCCCGTCGAGGAGTACGACCGGCCGCCGACCGCGCTGGTGGCCCGGCAGTGGCCCGGGTCGGTCACGAGGTAGCCGAAGCCGCCCGGGACGATGTTGTGCGAGGGCCCGGTGCAGTCGACGGTCCCGGAGGTCTTGGTGAGCCGGATGGTGCGCACCGTCGTCCCCGACGGCATCCCGCCGCCGGTCTGCTGCGCGAACTCGCACCAGGAGAAGGTCAGCGGCAGCCGCGCCGTCCCGGCGCTGGGGGCGCCCCAGGTGACGGTGGCGGTGGCGGAGACCGTGGTGGCGTCGAACCCGAGCACCGGGGCGAACCAGTGCTCGGTGGGGGTGCTGCCGGTGACGGTGACGCTCGTCGGGTTGCTCGACAGGACCGGCGGGGCCGCGGTGGCCTCGCCGGCGTTGGCGGCGACGAGCGCGTCCGCGGTGGCCTGCATGTCCCCGCAGGCGCCGCGGGCGCAGTCCTGCGCGACGGCGAGGGCGGCGGCGTCGGCGGCCACCTGGAGGCGGGCGCGCTCGGCGTACAGGGCCCCGACGTCGACGGCGACGGCGGCGAACCCGACGAGCGGGACGAGCAGCACGCAGACCAGGACGGCGACCGCGCCGCGCTCGCCGTCGGCGCGGAGGCGGCGCCACCGGGCGCTCACCCGCCGCATCGCATGACCCCCGTGCCGGTGAGGCCGACCGTGGCGCCGAAGAGCCCGGTCATGAGGGGCAGGTCGTAGGCGATGGTGAGCCGCACGGTCGTCGTCCCCGTTCCGGTGGGGCAGGTGGCGGGCGTGATGGTGATCTGGGCGTTGGTGAGCGCCGGGTCCAGCGAGGAGGCCGCCGAGCGGGCGGCGGCGCGGGCGGCGGCCGGGTCGTTCTGCAGCGCCATGACCCGCACGCCCTCGCGGGCGGCGGCGGAGAGGGTGCCCGACACCTGGAAGCCGCGGCCGAACTCGACGATGCCGAGGACGAGCAGCAGGAGGACCGGCAGCAGCAGCGCGAACTCGACCGCGCTGGCGCCGCGCTCCTCACGGATCCGTCGCATCGCCGGTGCCTCCTCTCGCTCAGGTGCTGGGGGGTGTTCGGGGGTGCTGTGTGCGTCGGCGCGGCGGCCCCGGGGGACGGGGCCGCCGCGCCGGCGGGGAGTGCGGCTGGATCAGGGGAGGGCGTCGACGACCTGCTGGAAGAGGGCGGCGAGGTCGTCGCCGAGGAAGCCGACGACGGTGATGATCGCGACGGCGATGAGGCCGACCATCAGGCCGTACTCGACGGCCGTGGCGCCGTCCTCCTCCTTGCGCAGGCGGTCCTGGGCGAGGGCGTAGAGGCTGACGATCGCGGCGAGGGGGTTGAACACGGGTGCTCCCTGGGAGTGGGTGCCGGCCAGGACGGGCCGGGGGTGGCCCGCCGTTGCGGCTGTGAGGAGTGCAACGGGTGCCGGGATGCGTCCCTTGAGCGATGTCCACTCGATGGAGGGGCGACGTCACCCGGACGACTGCACCGCCGGGACCGGCGTCACGCTCCGCTCACCCCTGACCGGGGGGAGCCGGAACCGGACCGGCCGCCTCAGCCGGCCGGCGCGACGACCGCGATGGCCGCGGCGGCGCCGAGCAGCATCGCCGGGCCGAAGGGCAGCGCGCTGCGCAGGGTGACCCGCCCGGTGGCCAGCAGCGCGAGGGCGACGACGGCCTGGACGGCGAAGGCCGCCAGGGCGCCGAGGAGCACCGCGGGCCAGCCGAGCCAGCCCAGCGGGAGTCCGAGCAGGGCGGCCAGCTTCACGTCCCCCATGCCCAGCTGGCCCGGTGCCACGAGGGCCAGCACGAGGAACCCGGCGAAGAGGGCGGCGGCGCCGGCCAGCGCGCGGAGGAAGGGGGGCCACGCGCCCTCGGCGGCCGCGGCGACGGCGAGCAGCGTCGCCACGACGGCGATCGAGGGCAGGACCACGCGGTCGGGCAGCAGGTGGTGGCGCAGGTCGATCACCGCCAGCAGCACGCCGGCCACGGCGAGGACGACGAAGGCCGGCAGGTCCCAGCCCGGGCGCAGCGCGGCGAGCGCGCACAGGGCCGCCGTACCGGCCTCGACGAACGGCGGGCGGTGGGCGAGCCGTCCGCGGCCGAGGACCGCCGGGACCGACGCCGGGCGCGGCCAGGGGAAGCGACCGGCGGCCCGGTTCACGAGCACGCCGGCGAGCAAGCCGACCAGGCCCGCGGCCGCCACCGCGAACGCGGTCATCCGCGGTGGGCGGCGTCTGTGGCGGGCACGGGAGGCACCCTGGCACAGCGCTGCTCCGGATCCGCGCAACGCCCCGGGAACGCCCCGGGAACGCCCCGGCCGGTCTGCTCGCGCCCTCCGGCTCGTCAGGTCCGGCGGTACCAGATCACCGAGGTGGGGGTGAGCTCCGTGCGCACCGCGGTGTGGCCCGGCACCACCAGCGCGTCGCCGAGGAGGGCCATCGAGCCGGTGGAGCCCGCCTCCGACAGGTACTCGGGCTCCCCCACGGTGCCGTCGGCGAGGTCGACCGGGAGGAGGACGGGTCGGCCGATGTCGCTGTCCTCGCCCGCCTCACCGGCGACCCATGCCCGGGCTCCGTCGGGGCTGACCAGCACGTCCTCCCAGTCGCCGTTCGGGAACTCCTCGTGGCCGGACGGGAGCACGGCCGCCGTCCGGACGCCGCGCCCCTCGGCGGGCACGACGACCAGCGACACGACGTCGGAGGCGGGGTCCGACGGCCGGGTCCGGACGATCGCGGCGACGGCGTCCCCTGCCCCGAGGGCGACCCCGCCCGGGGGGACGACGCCGGGCAGCGCCTGCGGCGGCGGCAGGGCGGCCGGCAGGTCGCCGGGCAGGACGGCGCCCAACCGCAGGACGACCGCGGCGCCCGTGGCCGGATCGGGTCCACCGGAGCCGAGGACGACGGCCAGTCCGCTCCCGCCGTCGGTGAGCAGCAGGCCGAGGGGCTCGCTCCCGGACCACTCGGTCAGCGGCCGGGAACCCCGCACCTCGCCGCTGTCGGGGTCGATCGCGGTGAGCACCGGGCGGTCGCCGTCGTCGTGGAGGAGCACCACGGTCCGGCCGTCGGGCGCCAGGACGGCGTAGCCGTCGCCGAACTCGTGGCCCAGGGCGAGCTCCGGGGTGGTCCGCCGGGCGTCGACCGGGACCACCTCGCCGGGATCGCCACCCGGCGGCACGACCGCGACCCGGATGCCGGGTGCGTGGTCCTCGCTCGCGACGACGGCGATCGAGCCGTCCGCCCGCGGGAGGACGGCGAGGGCACTGCCGGGGAGCACCGCGCGGGAGACCACCTCGGCGCCGGCGACCCGGACGACGGCGGAGACGTCGAGCTCGTCGAGCGTCACCACCAGGGACCCGTCGGGAGCGACGGAGACGTCGGTGGCGGGGGCGATCGCGCTGCCGTCCGCCTGGGCGACGTCGACCTCCACCACGCCGCCGGTACCCGGGTCGGGAGCGTCCTGCCCGCAGGCGGCCAGCGCCAGGGAGAGGGCGAGGACGCCGGCGGACGTGCGGGCGGGACGGCGGGCGGCATCAGGACCTCGGGGGCTCGGGAGGACCCGACCCTGACCCGGACCGCTTGCGCCGTCCTTGTGTCCGCCTCCGCCCGTCACGTGCCGGGGCCCGGGGCGCCCCGTGGTCGCCCCGGTCCGGCTACGCGGCGCGCGTCTCCTGCAGCGTGGCGAAGACGATGACGTTGTCCTCGTAGCTGCGGGCCGAGCTGTCGAAGTCGCCGCCGCAGGTGATCAGGCGCAGCTGCGCGTTCGTGGTGTTGCCGTAGACCTCGATGGTCGGGAACTCGTCCTTGGGGTGCACCTCGACCCGGTCCACCGCGAAGACCGCCACCGTGCCGTCGGCCCGGGACACCTCGATCGGGTCGCCGGGCGACAGCGCACCCAGGTCGAAGAAGACGCCCGGTCCGTACTCGGAGGAGTCGACGTGGCCGAGGATCACGGCGGGCCCGACGGCGCCCGGCTCGGGCCCGGGCTCGTACCAGCCGGCCTTGTCGTCCCGCTCGAGCGGGGGCACCTCCACGGTGCCGTCGCCGTTGAGGCCCAGGCTCATCAGGTCGCTGGTGACGTCGATGGACGGCACGGACACCGACACGGGCGCGGCGACGGACGCAGCCTCCGGTGTCGGGGTGCCGGAAGGCGCGGGAGACGGTGGCGGGCCGGGCTCGGCCTCGGCCGAGGGCGCCGCCGACGTGGTCGTGCCGGACGCGGCCACGGGGTCGGGCTGCGGCGGGGACTGCTGCCCGGTGAACACCATGACGAGGGCGACGACGCCGACGACCGCCAGGGCGAGCGCGGCGAGGAGCCAGGCGCGTGGGGCGCGGGAGCGGCGCTCGGTCACGGGTCCTCCGGGGTGGTGGGTGTGCGGGGTGGTCGTCGTGCAGAGGGGACCGGCAGGAACCGGCCGATGCCGTGCCGCGCGGAGGGGGCTCCGCGCGGCACGGCGGTCGGATCAGGCCTGGTCGGTGGCC
>NZ_JABGCI010000046.1 GCF_019799905.1 Trujillonella endophytica
CGGCAGATACAGTTGTTGGATATTTTTTTTCAAAAGTTGGAGAACAGTAGATTTTGCTGTCTGATATCAATGCTTTTAAATGCGTTTCTGCATCGTAAACTACACCATTCTTTCATCAAAAATCTCCTGAGATTTCTTAAGTTTTTACAATGGCATCTCCATCTTCCGTTAACATGATTCCTGATTTGAATGAGTCTTTGGATGCTCAACTACATCAACCTTTAGTATTTCCTCAAAATGAAGGGATGCTTACACAAAGGTCTGATATAGAAGCTTTGTATGAGTCTCTTGTACTTTGTTCAAGAACTACAAGTTCTGTACAAAATATAGCTCTGCGTCTGAAAGCTAGGACAGCAGAAGTGCGAGCCAGAATTGACGAAGTTGAGAGTCTACGACAGTTACTTAAGGAGAATCGAATGAAAAATAGGATACTGACACGTGAGAATAGAGAGTTAAGGCGTATGTTGGATTCATATGCTAAAGAAATGGATCCAAAGATTACAGAGTTGGAGAAGTATAATGATAAGATTAAAGAAGTACAGCAAGAAATTTTAGACAGATTACAAAAGGTGTCTGTAACTGCTGCTTCTACTTCTCAACATAATCTTACTCTGTGATGTATATAAATAATATTTATTTATTTGATTTGGCAGATGATTGTTATTTCCTTGATTTATGTATATAAATATATATACATATGTGTGAAGTATTTTATCTGTCTGCTGACGGCTGATTTCGGGGACGAAATCCTGTTAAGGGGGAGGTATTGTGAGACCCCGAAAATTTTAATACCGTATATATATATATATTTTTAATTATATATATACTTGTTGCTAGTATATTGTATATATTTTAAATACACACTTGGCATTATTCTAATAGGGTTTGAAATATGCCATGTGGTCATTAATTGAGAAGGGTGAATTTTTATTCACTCTTAGGTAATATTTAAAATGTGAATGGTGGATGAACTAGAATGGTGGATAAATGAGATTAGTAGTTAAATTTGAGAATGGGGGTTGTGAAGGTTGAATCCTTGTAAGAGTGGTGGATGAATTTGAGAATGGGGGTTGAAAATGTTAGATGCTTGTAAGAGTGGTAGATGAATTTGAGAATGGGGGTTGAGATTGTTGGATGCATGTAAGAGTGGTGGATGGAATAGTAAATGGAGGATGAATCCTTTCCCTATAAATACCACACTCTAAATGCTAATGAATACACAAGTAGTAGAGAAGAAAGAAAGAGAAAGAGAAAGAAAAGAGAGTGAAAAGTATTTTGAGAGAGTGGGAAGTATTTTGAGCTAGCAAGGAGTATGGAAATTCTTGAAGTTCAATATGCACAACCAAGGTAAGGTTCTTCTACTTTATTTTTAGCTTAATTGATGAATTTATATCATGATTTTATGAAATTAGAAGGAATTAAAGGGTGTTTGATTGATTAGAAAATTCTAGGAAAATCTGGAATTTGTTGAACTCTTAAATAGAGTAATATATTTTGATTTTTTTGAATTGGTTAGAGGCCGAATTGATCTAAACTAT
>NZ_JABGCI010000047.1 GCF_019799905.1 Trujillonella endophytica
GTGGCATAGCCAAGGCATGCCAAGGCAAGGCAAGGCAGGGCATGGCATAGCCAAGGCATGGCAAGGCATAGCCAAGACATGGCAAGGCAATGCAGGACGTGGCATGGCATAGCCAAGGCATGCCAAGGCAGGGCGTGGTGTGGCATGGCATAGCCAAGGCATGCCAAGGCAAGGCAAGGCAAGGCAGGGCGTGGCGTGGCGTGGCATGGCATAGCCAAGGCATGGCAAGGCATAGCCAAGACATGGCAAGGCAAGGCAAGGCATGAACAAGGCAACACATCACCATGGCTATGCAAGGCAAGGCACGGCCAAGTGCTGCCCATGCCTAAGGCGTGGCCAACGCATGGCTTGGCCATGGCATGTCTAAAGGCTTCTTGCAACCTTGACAAATGATGTCTCCTCGTGCCACTCCAACATCTCTCCATAATGTACTATAAGGGGGGGTGGTGGGTTGCACATGTCACGTCATGTCATGGCAAGGCAATGCACAGCGAAGGCAAGCCCATGGCCAAGGTGTGGCTAAGCCATGCCGATGGCAAGGCTATTTGCTGCCTTGACAAATGATGTCTCCTCGTGCCATTCCAACATCTGTCCGTAATGTACTATAAGGGGGGGTGGTCGGTTGCACGAGGCCAAGGCAAGGCTAGGCACGTCCACGGCAAGGCAGTGCAAAGTAATGCACCGCCAAGCCAAGGCGTGGCTAATGGTGCTGCCAAGTCTTGCCCACGCCCAATGAATGGCCATGTCAAGGCGTGGCCGGTGCAATGCATGGCCATGTCAAGCCGAGGCCAAGCCCATCCACGGCCAAGGCAAGCCCATGGCCGACGTGTGTTGCGGCCAAGGAAGGCATTGCTGATTGCTAGTTGCTGCCTTAACAAATGATGTCTCCTCGTGCCATTTCGACATCTCTCCATAATGTACTATAAGGGGGGGTGGTTGGTTGCCGAAGCCCAAGCAAGAGGGGCAAGTGCAAGTGTTGCCCATGTCAAGGCCAAGGCAAGGGCATGGACAATGCCAAGCCTTGCCCACATCCCCCAACATGTCCCCGATTTTTCTCACGCATAGCGGTGCTCGCATGGTGCTATTGGATGTTCCTTTTCTCTATTGGGTTTAACTGCCCATGTGGGTCATGGTGCGTCCAGTGGTGTCGTGGCGGAGTGTACGTGATGGCGTGTGAGTGGTTTTTGGTTTGTGAGGGTTGGAAGGCTCCCTGCTAGTGCGGTGAACTTCCCTCTTGCATTCCTCTTCAGTGTTGCCTCAAGTGCTCGTCATGCCTTGGGCAATGTCGCGGTTCCTGTGTTGCGTACCATAAAGGAATTTTGATCGGTTGGTATTTTATTTCGTCGAGCACCCCTTCGGAGTGCGAGGCGGACACTGAAGCAACTCCCCTGTTCCATGTGAAACACATCACGGTGTGTTGCACGTATGGCCCGTGGGCGATTGCTCGTATTCTCGGATGCGGAAACCAGTGCGGGTACGGGGTTTCCACCCTTGTTTGCCCAAACACAAACAAAGCGTTCGTCGCTCGACACGT
>NZ_JABGCI010000048.1 GCF_019799905.1 Trujillonella endophytica
ATATCTTATATATATATATATATATATATCACCCACTAATGTCCACTAATGTATATATTATTATATTATTATTATTATATTATTATATTATTATATTATTATATTATTTTAATTAATTAATTAATTTTTTTATTATTATTTTTTATATTTTTTTTTATTTATACATTAGGTGGCTGAAAATGATCAGGTGAATTTCAAGGCTGTCCTGGCTGGGCCAAGTGTCCATGCAGTGGTGATCCCTGATTTCACATTGATTTTTACCTGCAATGCAAAACAACAGCAAACCAATTACGCGCACCTGCTCCACACAGCTTTAATCTAAAATAAAGATAAAAATAAAATCAAGCTAAAATGCTACTCTTATGCGATAATTGCAACAATTCTAAAATAACTGAAAAACACTAAAATGACCTAATTAACCTAATTAACATGCCTTTAGAGCTTTAACAAAGCTTACTTTGGGGTTTAAATTTCGAAAATTTTAGCACTTATCATACCCCCCAACTTAAACTTTGCTAGTCCTCGAGTAAAGCAAAATAAAAAAAAAAACGGAATTAAAATGCCACTTTCGCAGGAAATCGCGATTGCATTTAGCGTATGCAATAAGCCTTTAAACCCCTAGGTTACCCCTAGTGGACGAGTTGTAGTCTCGTGAGGGTTTGCAGAAATGATGCCCACAAACATGTAAAAGTTTTCTCATATACATCAATAGTATTTCTCAGTTTATGACATTTTACTAAAGACAAAGTCATGAGTTTTCATCACTTTAACAAGAAAATCAGTCAGAGTTCAAAATACTATCAAAAAGATAACTCAAGCTATGATATTCAAAATTCAGAGTGTGTGTGTGAATTAGCCAACAAAATATACCTTCAATTGTAAAGCTTACACCACTCGAATTTCTATCAGAATTGTAGTTTTGACTTCAAATCTCACCAGGATAATCCACTCATGAATAATTCGCTCAGAGTTAGGTGAAATTATATGTACTCTCATTATGCGAGGAGAATTTATGTATATCAAAAGCAAAGTATATCTCGCATATTAATTCATTTTGAAAAACGCTGATAAGAACAAAATATGAGTCTCATGATAGGAATGTTAAATACTGAGAAAAATATATGCCATCAAATTATGTTCGAATCATTTCCGATTTCCAACTCATACCAATTTTTAAGATCAGGTAGGACTTTATGGGCTTAAAATTGCTTTTGGTTCAAAGATGGAAAACAAACAGATATGTGATGGTTTAAAATTTAGTTGAGGTTATCTACCCAACCATCACATAAACATATTCTATAATTGAAGAAATCACCCAAGCATAAAAACAACACCCAACCCATAGTATAGAAAACACTATACCAAGCTTTCTAAGCAGACTTAATCTTTTCAAGAAAATCGGAATCATTAAGGTTTATCTACTTATTTTTTTATTTTTATTTTATTTTTATTTTTTTTTTTATTTCTTTAT
>NZ_JABGCI010000049.1 GCF_019799905.1 Trujillonella endophytica
GAAAGAAGGGAAAAGGAAACTTACTTGGATTCCTTGGCGGCGTTCTTGAGCTTCGGCGGCTGCCCCTTCTCCTCTTGCGACTTAGGTTTTCGACCCATCACCCTCTCTCTCTCTTTTCTTTTTATAATGCAGCCGTAGTCATTTATTCTTAATTAAATTAAGAATCGACGCTTGAGATTAATCCGTGAGGAATTAATCCAAGGGCTCTTAGGCGATCTTATTAGGGTTAAGTAGGTTAATTTTCAGAGTTTTATCTCGGAAAAATACCAAGAGAGGAGGTTGGATTGAACCACAACCCGAGAAGTGTCCTAGGGGGACTCCAGGACAAGGCAACCGTCCAGCCCATGGACGGTTGACCGTCCACCATGGACGGTTGGCCGTCCATGCCCTGGACGGTCACTTTGTCCTGGGCCCTCCTTTTGTGTTTTTTCGGGACTCTTCCACTAATTAAGTTGCAACTTAATGCACACTTGTCCAATTCGACTGAAACTAGTGTCAAAACGACCGTGTTTCAGTGCTGGTTAATTTGACATATTAACCATGGTTAGTTGACCTTGACCGTGGTCCGTGGTTTGACCACAAGTTCGCTTGACCGCGGTGGACCGTTTTAGGTCAAATCGATCCCGTTTCGAAATCTATCGAACCAAATCGTTCGATTCTCGAACTAAATTTGGGGGAACTGATTGAGATTCATTATGAATCACTTTTGACCTTTGATTGACCTCGATTGATGGGAAATCGATGGTCGATTTGTTCGATTGCGTTTTGACCCGAAAAGGGTCAAATTGACCGTTATGAACCAACTATCGCTCGGGATGTTGGAATCATGGAATTGACTTCGCAATTGAATTCAATAAGCTATTCTAAGCTTAATGACACTTCTCGGGATAATTTCCGACTTCGTTCGGGAATTTTACCGCTAAATGACCGTTTTGCCCTTGGGGGGCAAATAGGTTCATTTCTTTATGAAATGACCTCTGATTGCAACGAAACTTGACGTGCTAGTCAAGTATCATTAGAAGATGTTAATAATGAAGTTTAACTTCATTTATCACATAGAAAAATCGTTGATCGAGAAGATCGAATAAATCGGAGAGATAGGGGCCTCAGGGGCAAAATGGTCATTTGACCGATTGTACTCCAAATTCATTTCTGAAAGTGGCAGCGAGTGAATAGAAGTGTATCAAGGCAAAAATGGGGTGTCGACAGAAGCCCCTCATTGGTGAAACAATGTTCTGTATTGTTACGCCAATGATAAAAGACATTACATTTTTGCAATGAATTAAACGCAGATATATTTGATGGATTGGTATTTTTGGTACGTTTTCAACATACTTTTAATTTTGTTGTACTACTCTTTATGAGATCGTAAAGGATATTTATTGGGGATAGGCTTTTATGGCAGGCTATCCATGATTTCTTGTACAACTTTAATTAAAAAGT
>NZ_JABGCI010000050.1 GCF_019799905.1 Trujillonella endophytica
CCTCGGGCCGTACCGCCCCGGTGACCGACCCGGCGACCGGTCAGGTGACGGGGCAGGTGGACCTGGCGTCGGTCGCGGAGGTCGATGCGGCGGTGGCGGCCGCGACCGCGGCGTTCCCGGCCTGGCGGGACACCTCGCTGAGCAGGCGGTCGACCGTGCTGTTCGCGTTCCGGGAGCTGCTCAACGCCCGCAAGGGCGAGCTGGCCGAGCTGATCACCGCCGAGCACGGCAAGGTGCTGTCCGACGCGCTGGGGGAGGTGTCGCGCGGCCAGGAGGTCGTGGAGTTCGCCTGCGGGGTGCCGCACCTGGTGAAGGGCGGGTTCACCGAGAACGCCTCGACCGGGGTGGATGTGCACTCGGTCCGTCAGCCCCTGGGGCCGGTGGCGGTGATCAGTCCGTTCAACTTCCCGGCGATGGTGCCGATGTGGTTCTTCCCGATCGCGATCGCCACGGGCAACACGGTGGTGCTCAAGCCGAGCGAGAAGGACCCGTCGGCGGCGCTGTGGATCGCCGAGCTGTGGAAGTCCGCGGGCCTGCCCGACGGCGTGTTCAACGTGGTGCAGGGCGACAAGGTCGCCGTCGACCGGCTGCTGACCCACCCCGACGTCAAGGCGGTGTCCTTCGTGGGGTCGACGCCGATCGCCCGCTACGTCTACGAGAACGGCACCCGCGCCGGCAAGCGGGTGCAGGCCCTGGGTGGGGCGAAGAACCACATGGTGGTGCTGCCCGACGCCGACCTGGACCTGGCCGCCGACGCCGCGATCAACGCCGGGTTCGGCTCGGCGGGGGAGCGGTGCATGGCGATCAGCGCGCTGGTCGCCGTGGGCGGGGTCGGCGACGACCTGGTCGCCCGCATCGCCCAGCGGGCGGCCACCCTGCGCACCGGCGACGGCCGCCGCGGCTGCGACATGGGCCCGCTGGTCACCCGCGAGCACCGGGACAAGGTCGCCTCCTACGTCGACGCCGGCGAGGCCGCGGGCGCGAAGGTCGTCGTCGACGGCCGCCAGGTGCGCCCCGACGGCGACGACGAGGGGTTCTGGCTGGGCCCCACGCTGCTGGACAACGTCACGACCGACATGACCGTCTACACCGACGAGATCTTCGGGCCGGTGCTGTCGGTGCTGCGGGTCGACACCTACGAGCAGGCCCTGCAGCTGGTCAACTCCAACGAGTACGGCAACGGGACGGCGATCTTCACCAACGACGGCGGCGCCGCCCGGCGGTTCGGCAACGAGGTCGAGGTCGGGATGATCGGCATCAACGTGCCGGTCCCGGTGCCGATGGCCTACTACTCCTTCGGCGGCTGGAAGCACTCCCTGTTCGGCGACTCCCACGCCCACGGCACCGAGGGCGTGCACTTCTTCACCCGCGGCAAGGTCGTCACCTCCCGCTGGCTGGACCCCAGCCACGGCGGCCTGGACCTCGGCTTCCCGCAGAAC
>NZ_JABGCI010000051.1 GCF_019799905.1 Trujillonella endophytica
ATAAGCAAAATTTACCTTAATAAATTATTAAATTATAAACCTAAGTTAAATAATTTAACTATAAATAAATTAAATAAAAATTATAATCGAAAATTTAATAAACCAATATTTAATTAATTGGCTATTGTTCGTACTTTATCCACAAATACCTCCACAAGATTAACATCAGTTGATTTAAAAAAAGAAGAATTTAAAGCGTGATTCTCAGGATTCTTAGATGGGGATGGTTCTATTAGTATTATTACTAGATCAAATGGCCAAGTCTATCCTGTATTAAGATTTCATTTACATAAAGATGATGCACAAGCACTTCAAGCAATTATCGATTATTTTGGTGTTGGGACTTTAAATTACACTAATAATAGTGTCTCTTTAACCTATAATAATATCCCTTGGATTATTGATAATATATTTCCAATATTAGATGATTATCCTTTAGCAACTATAAAATATTATGCTTATTTACGTTGAAAAAAAGCAATACTAAATTATGTCAATACTAAAGACAAAATTAATTTATATAATGCAAGTAAATTAATTAATGATAAAAATATAAAAACGGATATAGCTATCCCTTATGATAAAGCAATTAATAATAATTATATATTAGGTTTAATAGAAGCTGAAGGACATTTTGGTCTTAATATACGTAAACAAACAGGTCGTAATGATACAATATCTTGTGCATTTAATATATCACAAAAAGATATTAGTATTGGAGTTTTACAGAATATAGCTAATTACATTAATATTAATTGATATAATTCAGCAATTATACCTCCTATAATTAAACTAAATTTAAATAAATCAAATAAGGAATTTGTTTCTTTATCTAATAGATCTGGATCAGTTCAATCAATAGATACTACTAATATAGATTTTTTATATTATGTAATATTTCCTAAGTTAGACACTTTAACTTGGTATTCACGTAAATCAGTTGATTATCAAATGGTTCGTATTGCTTTGCACATTTTAATTAAAGGTCTTCATCATACTAAAATAGGGTTAGAACTTATTACTGAATTAGCCAATAATACTAATAGTAAACGATACTTAAAGAATTATACAATACCATATGATTTAGCTAATAAAGTATTAAACATGAATCCTATCTATAATTTATATTTACCATATAGTAATAATGCTACTACTTATTATC
Source organism: Trujillonella endophytica (assembly GCF_019799905.1). Taxonomy (GTDB): domain Bacteria; phylum Actinomycetota; class Actinomycetes; order Mycobacteriales; family Geodermatophilaceae; genus Trujillonella; species Trujillonella endophyticus_A. Next base: position 1,163 of record NZ_JABGCI010000051.1, read on the forward strand.
AAACTCAACGTAGGGGTAAAGAAATTCATTCAGGTATCTTTGTCTATTCATTAGATAATCAATTAATAGACTATTTTTCAAGTCATATTACAGCTGCACAGTACTTTGGTGTAAATAAACATACTATAGTGAAATATATCGAAAATAAAACTATTGTAACATATCCTCTAAATAATCAAAATATAATACTCTCTAATATTTATAATAATAAATAAATATGTATTTATTTAAGGATAAGCTTATCTTATTATTGTTTTTGAC
>NZ_JABGCI010000052.1 GCF_019799905.1 Trujillonella endophytica
GGGGTAAGGTATCGCAATATGATGTAATTGGTTAACATACTAGGCTCATGTCCTAAGTTTATACGTTCAAATCGTATTATTGCACTTATCGGGGTTATAGTTCAATTGGTAGAATAGGAGCGTTGCATGCTTTCGATTCGGTTTCGAGTACCGATAACTCCATTTTTACACTTTTATTTTTTTTTCAGGATCGAGGGTTTTAACCTTGACCGCCCTCGGATCAAGGTTTTACCCTTGATCCTCCGCAGGGCGAAGGATTTATTATTATTTTATTTTTTAATATTAACTTAGATTATTCATTGATGAATTTTGTTATTTTTATTAATTAATATTTTATTAATTAATACGTACATTATTTAGTACACCTCCCACTTTAAGTAGGAAGGGTTAGTTATTTATAATACATTATCTTTTTATTTACCTTCACGGAGTTATCCCAAAGTATTATCGATTGAAAAAGGGATTTATCTTAAAACCGTTTGGTTCTCATATTTTATTGATAATTCATATTTTTGATTTTATTTTTGTTTATTCTATCACCCGGGAATTTAATTTTTCTTTAAATGGGATCCCTCTGAGGGGGTCTTATTTACCCTGACCGATAAGGTATCAGAAGGACGAGTGACTTGCTCATGGATATTCACCTTTTAGGTAAAACTTCCTGAAAGGATAACCTGGACTAGCTATATAGGAGCTGGTCCTCCTCCTTTTGGTGTTTTTATTAATTTAAATTTTTTTTTATATTTGATATATATTGATTATTATATAGGAAATACTGAGTATGATCCAGTAACCTTTCGCGTGTAAAACGAATGCTCTAACCAATTGAGCTAATTTCCTTAAGTTATTATATAATAACTCCTTTTTAGAATCGAACTAAAATCTTATTATTAGAAGTAATAGGCTTTACCATTAAGCTAAAAGAGTTTAATTTAGATTATTCTCTTATGCTTCTTATGCTTAAATTTATGAGTTTTATTTGCTATTTATTGGATTTGAACCAATACGCTTATCGCGGTGCCTCTTAAGAGCACTGTGTCTACCTTTCCACCAAAATAGCTTTTTTATTGTTTTTTGGACACAGGAATACTTTGAGTATTTAAGTAAGAGTACTTATAAGTCCTCCCGGCCGGAGGTCCCCCACTTTTCAAGTAGGGGACCTCCCGGAGGGAAGTCCTCCCTACTTATTTATAAGGGGGTCCCCTCAGGAGATCACAAAAAAAAAAGAAGTAATCTTTCCCCTTCATAAAGGGGTAAAGGACCACTCCTTTTGGGAAGTGGTCCTTCACCACTACAGAGGGTATATCCTGAAGGTGTTGTTTAGGGTTAAACTGTTAGATTTGCAATCTAACAGTTTAACCCTAAACAACACCTTCATTCAAGTTCAAT
>NZ_JABGCI010000053.1 GCF_019799905.1 Trujillonella endophytica
GAATAGCGCTTGCGGATGATTTTTGTGTCAATATTTTTATGTGAAGGTTTTATGTGCAAGAAGTGTCACATGAAACTAGCATTGCTGCTATTGAGGTTCAAATTATGTGTTGTGATTGTTAAGACTCCCATAATCATCGAAGTATGAGGATGGGATGTCCTTTTGTTTCGTTGGTATTCCATGGCGAAGCCATAAAACACCAACGAGGGGCTTCTGTGGACACCCCATTTTGACTAATCATGTTTGATGATGATATTTGTGAGTGATTGACTCGAAGAGTTGATCATTCAGTGGAGAATTGGGCTCGAAGAGACCAAATTATCCAAATTATCGAAATTATCCTTTTCTGGAGGAAAAGGATAATCCGTCATTTCATGCACACTTTCGAGTTGGAATCAACCCGTTTGTTTTGCATTGAGTTTTCAAAGTGCATTAGAACATCCCTGTAAATTTTCATGGCATTCTGATAAGAGCTCGATAGGTAATTAGGGTTTTTGCGACTTGAAGGGCATTTTCGTCCTTTCTCTCGTATAATTTCCGAACGACCTCCAAATTCGAATCGGCTTGGTCCATTGAGTTTATATGGATGAATAGAGCATGTGAGAGGAGTTGATCAAGTTTTCAACGGCTGAGATGAAATCCACCAAGATTCGATCCAACGGGCAAGATTAGGTCAAACCGGGCCTGCCCCTGATCAACCGTGAGTCGATTCGCTTTTCCAAAATCAAATGTCTTCAAAAAACTCTTTCAAAACATCAATCTCATTTCAAAACTATGTTTATAGAAGTGGCTCGAGCCGAATTGATCAATTTTACAAAGTATGCATGGTCAACTGACCAATTTGAGCACAATCGGGTCAATCGGCTAACTTTTTACCAAAACCCTTGACCATGGTCAAGCCATTTTGACTCAAAACCCTTCTAGGAATGTAGAGAATCGAAACACGGTCGTTTTGGCTGTAGGCTCGTCCAATTTGGGCTGAAAATGAGCAGCAGAGGTCCAAAACAGCTGAAACTGTCAGAAATTGAGCAGATCAGGACTCACCCTAGGGTGACCGTCCTAGCCAGGACGGCTAGCCGTCCAAGGGTGGACGGCCAACCGTCCTAGGGTGGACGGCCACTAGGGTGGCCGAGCTGGTTTGATGTTTCTTGGTTATTTTGGACTCTCTCACCTATTTTCTTCCAATTTTGGTTGATTTTTGGGACAATTCAAGTGATATTCAGCCATGGGACTCTTGGTAGAAGGCTTTTGAACCCTTGGATGAGTTTAGGATGGTTTAATCTCAGCCATTGACACTTTTTGCCCTAGTTCTATAAGTATGCTACTATAGAACTTTAGGGAGAACTTTTGCATCATCTTTGAACCTATTTTCTGAGGAGAG
>NZ_JABGCI010000005.1 GCF_019799905.1 Trujillonella endophytica
CGACGCCAGGTCCACCTGCCCCGTCACCTGACCGGTCGCCGGGTCGGTCACCGGGGCGGTACGGCCCGAGGACCCCTCGCGGAGGGCTCCGTCGAACCAATGGGCCAGCCTGCGGGTGTCGGCGGAGATCACTCCGTGCACAACAGCTCCTAGCGGTCGTGGAGAGGGAGCCGTTGTCGAGCAGCGAGGCCCGTCTCCCGAGGGTGTCTCGACGACACATCCGACGCTACGGATTGCCCTTTTGGATCGCGAGACGTATTTAGAAGTTTCATACGGTCATGCCTCAGGCCTATGGGTCTGCCAGGGCCGCGGAACCGAGCATTCCGCCCAGGGGCGCCGAGGCCGTGGCGAGCCAGAGCCTCTAGATGAGCGCTTCGGCAGCAGGTCCTCGTCGGAATGCTGGGTCGGGAAACCCCGCCTGCCAGAAGCTGGCCTTGTGTGGCCAGTCCGGCGGGCCCTCAGCGTCCGGAGACGCGCCCCCTGGGCGCGATCCCCGGGCGGTCTACTCCCATGCCGCCTCGGCAGACCCGCTTTCCTGCACAGGTCGCCTGGTCCACTCGACGCCCCAGGACACGTGAACGTGGTCTGCGCCGGCGGGCCGCCCGAGGTCGACTACCGGCGCAACACCTCCGCACTCAGGGGTTCTGCGCGGCCTTCTGGCGGAGGTCGTACATGCGCCGCCACTCGTGCTTGGAGCGGATGGTGGTGTCCACGTCGGGGCTCAGCGCGCGCAGGGCGCCGACCGTGGCGTCCTCCTTCGCGACGTGCTTGAACGGATCGAGGCCGAAGAACCGGGTGGTGTTCTCCCAGAGGATCTTGTGCATCTCGGCGTCGGCGACGCCGGCACCGGCCATTTCGGCGTGCACGAACTCCGGCGCGTTGGGCCAGATCGCGTCCGAGTGCGGGTAGTCGCACTCCCACGCGATGATGTCGATGCCGATGTCGTTGCGGACCTTCAGCGCCGTCGGGTCGGTGACGTAGCAGGCCAGCGAGTGCTCCCGGAAGATGTCGCTGGGGAGCTTGCCGCCGAAGTCGTGACCGAGCCAGCGCTGGTTGGTGTAGTGCCGGTCGCAGCGGTCCAGGTAGAACGGGATCCAGCCGATGCCGGCCTCCGACCAGGCGATCTTCAGGTCCGGGTACGCGGTCATCGCCCCGCCCCACAGCAGGTCCTGGGCGGCGAACGTGCACACCTGGGTGGCCAGGATGATCATGTTGTCGATCGGCGCGTCCGGCGCGCCGTTGATCGCCCCGAAGCCCTGACCGATGTGCAGGCACATCACGATCTCGAGCTCGGAGACCGTCTGGAAGAACGGCCCCCAGTAGTCCAGGTCGTGGTAGCTGGGCAGGCCCTGGATGTGCGGCAGCTCCGGCATCGTGACGGCCTTGACACCCTTGGCGGCGACCCGCTTCACCTCCTCCACGAGGTCCTGGGGGTCCCACACCGGCAGGATCGCGCAGGGGATCATGCGGCCCGGGTAGGCGGTGCACCACTCGTCGATGTGCCAGTCGTTGTAGGCCTTGAGCATGACCAGGGCGAGGTCCTTGTCCTTCGCCTCCTGGAAGTACCGGGCACTGAAGCCGGCGAAGGACGGGAAGCACATCGAGGCCAGGATCCCGTTGCGGTTCATGTCCTCGACCCGCGCGTGGATGTCATAGGCACCTGGGCGCATCTCGGCGAACGTCGACGGGTTCAGGCCCCACTCTTCGTTCGGCCACCCGACCACGGCGTTCAGCCCGATCGTGCCCATGGCGTTGCCCTGGAACCACCACTTCTCGAAGCCGTTCTCATCGACGATCGACTTCGGCGCCTGGTCGCGCCACTTCTCTGGCACGTGGTTGGCGAACATGTCCGGCGGCTCGACGACGTGGTCGTCGATGCTGATCATGATCATGTCCTCGACGTTCATGAGGCGGCCTCTCTGCTGCCCTGCGCGCCGCGCCGACGCGTCGGTCCGGGGTGGTCCTGCCGATGTAATCGGCTGACGACTTGACGATAGGCCGCCTCCGTGACCCAAGTCAACAGCTGACTACACAAGTGCCCTAGGGTGATGCTCATGGCGGCAGAGGCAGCAGTTCCGGTCGACGAGGACGAGGCGCCCCTGCCCCTGGGCCCACGGCGCCGGGATGCAGCCGCGACGCGCGAGGCCCTGCTCTCCGCCGCCCGGGAGCTCATCGCCCGCGACGGCATCAGCGACGTCAGCACCCGCGACGTCGCGGCAGCGGCGGGCGCGAACCAGGCGCTGGTGTACCGCTACTTCGGGTCCAAGGAGGCACTCCTGGTAGAGGCCCTCCAGCCGACCGAGCCGGACAGCACCATCTCCGAGACCCCGCTCGCCGAGCTCCCCCGCACCCTGCTGCGGCGCGCCCTGGACCCCGACGCCCCCGCTGACGTCCGTGCGAGCAGCATGTCCACGCTGGTCGCCGGCGCCGGCACGGAGCTCGTGCGCTCCATCGCGCGGGACCGCATCCACGCGGGCTTCACCACCCAGCTGGCCGGTCGGCTCGACGGGGACGACGCCGAACTGCGGGCCGAGTTGGTGGCCGCCCTCCTCACCGGCATCTCGTCGCTGCGCGGCCAGATCGGCACTCGAGCCATGGCCGGCGCTGACCTGGACGAGCTGGCGATCCATGTCGACCGCATGGTGGCGCCACTGATCGAGCCAGCGCTGCCGGGGACAGCGACGGCGTAGGCAGGCAGGAGGCCCGGTCGTCTCCCTGCTGGGCCTCCTTCGGCGACGAGGTCCTCCCTCGCGGCTCAGCCCAATGAGTTCAGCGCCGGCGCGAGTGCACGCCACTCTGCCCGCGGCATCCCGGCCATACCGTCGTTGACGACCTGGATGCAGACCGTGTCCGCGCCGGCGTCGCGGTGCTCCCGGACGCGGGCCGCGATCGCCTCCTCGTCCCCCCACGCGACCATCGCGTCGATCAGTCGGTCGGAACCGCCGCCGGCCAGGTCCTCCTCGACGAAACCGAGGCGGCGCAGGTTGTTCGTGTAGTTCGGTTTGTCCAGGTAGTGCTCGAGGAACTCGCGTCCCAGCCGGCGCCCCTCGTGGGCATCGGTCGTCAGCACGACGGCCTGCTCGGGGGCCAACAGCTTGTCCGGGCCGAGAGCCTCACGCGCCCGCGCGGTGTGCTCGGGGGTGACGTTGTACGGGTGGGCCCCGCCGGCGCGCCGGGCCGAGAGCTCGAGCATCCTGGGACCCAGGGCGGCAAGCACGCGCGCCTCCCGCGGCACCGGCCGGGGCGCGGCGTCCAGGCCGTCGAGGAAGTCGCGCATGCGCTGCAGCGGCCGCCCGTAGTGCAGGTCACGGCCGGCCGACTCGACCACCGACTCGTGGCTCACACCCAGACCGAGGAGGAACCTCGGGCCGTAGCGGTCGGTCAGCTCCGCGTGGGCCTGGGCCGTCTCCTCCGGCCCGTAGGTCCAGACACTGAGGATGCCGGTCCCGACGGTCAGCGTCGTGGTCGCCGACAGCAGCTGCTCCACGGCCGCGAAGCCCCCGCTGTGGTGCGCGGGCAGCCACACCGAGGTGTAACCCAGCTCCTCCAGCTCGGCGGCCACCTCGGCGCCGCCCTCCCGAAAGCGGAGACCGGCACTCCAGACACCAGTGCCCGACAGCGTCACAGCGAACCTCCCGAGGCGTGGGACCGACGCGGATACGACACGACGGTCAGCCGGCGTCGCGGGCGCAACGGAACCCGTTGTTGCCGCCCCCGCTGCCCAGCTCGTTGCTCGACCGGGCGGCCACCCGATAGCGGTTGCAGTACGAGTCGTGGCACATGTACGAGCCGCCGCGCATGACCTTGCCCGGTCCCGACGGCGGCCCGACCGGGTCGCGGACCAGCCCGGCCGGGTGATCGGTCCCCCACCAGTCGGCGCACCACTCCCACACGTTTCCCGACACGTTGAACAGCCCGAAGTCGTTGGGCGGGAACGCGTCGACCGGCGCCGTGCCCGCGTAGCCGTCGTCAGCGGTGTTCTTGATCGGGAAGCGGCCTTGCCAGATGTTCGTCATGTGGCGCCCACCGGGGGTCAGCTCGTCGCCCCACGGATAGCGCCGCTGATCATGCCCGCCCCGGGCGGCGTACTCCCACTCCGCCTCCGTGGGCAGCCGCTTCCCGGCCCAGGTCGCGTAGCTCACCGCGTCGTCCCAGGACACGTGGACGACGGGGTGGTCCCCACGGCCGGTCAGGTCGCTGCCGGGGCCCTCCGGCCGCCGCCATTCCGCACCGTTCACTCCGGCCCACCAGGGAGTCGCCTCCGGCCGTGGGGAGACCCGTCGCAGCTCCCTCGGCAAGAAGCCGACATACACATAGGACCAGCCGTACCGCTCGGCCTCGGTGACGTAGCCGGTTGCGACGACGAACGCGGCGAAGTCGTCGTTGCTCACGGCGTACCGGTCGATGGAGAACGGCGACAGCTCGACCTCGCGCACCGGCCCCTCCCCGTCCGCGGTGAACCCCGCCGGGTCCTCGGTGCCCATGCGAAACCGCCCTCCGGGCAGACGCACCATTCGCTCCCCACCGACCACAACACCGGCCACCGGGACCTGCGTCGGAGGCACCACCGCTGGACGCCCCGGCGATGCAGAGTCCGGCCGGCCGGCGGGCGAGCAGCAGGCCGAAGTCCCTGTCACGGCTGGACTCCTGTCCTCGGTTCGGTGGGGATCCCTCTGGGCTCAGCAAGACGTGCTGAGGCGCGAGAGGTGCCGCGTCCTCCTGTCATGGCACCACGGTCACGGGCCAGCCGCAGTAGTGCACCAGGCGCGCGGCGATGGACCTGGCCGGATGACGTCGAGTCGACGAGCCGACGACGACGGCGTCGGCACGGTGCTCGGCCGCGACCGCGACGAGTTCTCGTAGCGGGTCGCCCACGCGGATCGCGAACACCACGTCGATGTCGCACTCACCGGCCACCCGGTACGCCTCCGAGCGCAGACCGGCGACCTGCGCCCGCCGCAACTCCACCTCCGTGTCGATGGAACCGGCCAGGTCGGCCATGCCCCAGCCGACGGGCCGCGCGGTCCGGACGTGGACGACGACGAGCCGCCTCCCCTGTCGCCCGGCGACTCCCGCAGCGTAGGACAGGGCGCGCAGGGACGTCGGTGTGTCATCGACACCCACCACCACGGTTCCGTCCCCGTTCACGCCCTCGGCCCTCCTGGTTGGGCGGGTCGTACTCCGGAGGGGCCCGCGACTCCGTCGCCGACGCCCGACGGTCCCGAGCGATCGCCGTCCCCGGCGTCCGGGCCGCCGTCCGGCGGGCACGCCGCCCAGGCCGCCGGCAGCACTCGCGAGACCAGTCGACGGCCGTGTTCCGGGACGTCGGTGACCGTGACCGGGAGCCCGATGTCGGCGAGCACGGCGCGGATCGTCGTCATCCCCGAGAGGTCGATCCGGCCGAGCCCGCTCAGGTGCAGGACGACGCGGCGAGCACCGGGGTGGCTGGCCACGCGGTCGACCAGCCGGTCCTGCAGGGCAGGAGCCGACGCGTAGTACAGGACCCCCTGCGGCCGCAGGTGCAGGGCGCCGTCGTCGGCGAGATCCGCCTGGACGTCGATGCGCAGCTCACGCCACAGGTGGACGGCGATCGCCAGGCCCACGCCGACGAGCACGCCACGCTCGATCCGCGGGGCGAACGCCATGGTGGCCAGGAAGGTGGCAACCGCGACGCCGGCCTGCAGGGGCGACAGACGCCACTGCCGGGTGAAGACCCGGGGGTCGAGCAACGGCAGCGCGGCGGTGACCACCAGGCCGGCCAGCACCGCTGTGGGCAGGGTGGACAGCACGTCGGCGACCGGCAGGGCGGCCAGGACGAGCAGCCCGGTGACGAAGCCGGACCATCGGGTCCTCGCACCCGCGGCCCGGTTGAGCGAGGAGCGCGACAACGAGCCGCCGGTGGGGTACCCCCCGGCGAAGCCGGCGGCCAGGTTGGACAGGCCCTGACCGACCAGCTCGAGGTTGGGATTCCACCGCTGCCGGTCCTCGGCGGCGAAGCGGCGGGCGATCGCCACCGGCTCGGCGAAGCCCACAATCGCGATCACCGCGCCGGGGACGATCAACTGCGGGAGTGCCGACCACATCAGATCCAGCCGGATCGGTGGCAGACCGGTGGGGATGTCGCCGACGAGGTCGCCGGGATACGCGGTGAGCCCGCCGACGAGGAGCCCGGCGGCGGCGACCAGCGGCACGGCGGGGAACAGCGGCCCGAGCCGGCGGGCGAGGACCAGCACCACGACCGTGCCCAGCCCCAGGCCCATCGCTGCCAGTCCCCATGCCGACGGGTCGACCAGAGCCGAGGCGGCCGAGCTCAACGGGTTGGCCGAGGTCGACTCCACATCAAGCAGCTGCGGCACCTGGGACGCCGCGATCAGCAGCGCACCCCCGAACAGGAAGCCGTTGATCGCCGGCTCGGAGAGCAGGTAGGCGAACGCACCGGCATGCAGGAGTCCGAGAACGAGCCGCACCACGCCGACGACGACAGCGAGCACCGCGGCGTACGCGACAAACTCCGCCGAGCCCTCTGGCGAGAGAGGGGCGAGCGCACCCAAGGTGAGCAGGCTGGTCATGGCCACCGGCCCCGTCTGCAGGTACGGCGACGATCCGACCAGCGCGGCCAGGATCGGCGCCGCAGCAGCGGCGTAGAGCCCTTGGATCGGCGGCAGGCCGGCGAGCTGGGCGTACGCCATCGACTGGGGGACCAGCAGCAGCGCAACGCTCAGCCCGGCCAGGAGGTCCCCGCGGTGCGGCGGCGTCAGGCGGAGGGCACGGGCACGCTCGCGGCGAGCACTCACCACCGCGCCCTCGCCCTCCGGGGGACGGCTCTCGTCGTCACGTCGTCAGGCCGCGGGGACCAGGGGGAAGTGACAGGCGAAGTACTGCCCGGTCGTTGCCTGGCGCAGCTGTGGTTCCTCCTGGGCGCACTTGTCCTGGGCCAGTGGGCAGCGAGTGCGGAACCGGCACCCACTTGGCGGGCTGAGCGGAGAGGGGATGTCCCCGGCCAGTGCCGGTCCGGCGAACCCGCCCTCCACCTCGGGCGTCGGCACGGAGTCCAGCAGGGCCCGGGTGTAGGGGTGGGCGGGCGTCTCGTAGAGGGCTTCGGGCTCCCCGACCTCGGCCACCTTGCCGAGGTACATGACCATCACCCGGTCGCTGATGGTCTTGACCACGCCGAGGTCGTGGGCGATGAAGACGACGGTGAGGTCGAACTCGGCCTTGAGCTCCTCGATGAGGTTGATGACCTGCGCCTGGACCGACACGTCCAGCGCCGACACCGCCTCGTCGCACACGAGCAGGTCCGGACCGACCGCCAGCGCGCGGGCGATGGCCACCCGCTGGGCCTGTCCACCGGAGAGCTGGCGGGGCAGCCGGTCTGCGAACCGGTCGTAGTCCAGTCCGACGCTGTCCATCACCTTGCGGGCGCGGGTGGCGCGCTCGTCGGCCGACGCGCCGGTGACGGTCAGTCCCTCGACCACCAGCTGGCGGACCGGCCGGCGCGGGTTCAGCGACGCCACCGGGTCCTGGAAGATCATCTGCATGCGGCTGCGGAGGCCGATCATCTGCTTGCGGTCGGCGGCCAGGACGTCGGTGTCCCCGAAGCGGATGTTCCCGTCGCTCACCTCACCGAGACGCAGCACCGCTCGGCCGGCGGTGGACTTGCCGCAGCCGGACTCGCCCACCACGCCGAGGGTCTCCCCCCGCACGACGTCGAAGCTGATGCCCGACACGGCCTGGACCACCCCGCCCGCCGTCTTGAAGCGCACGTGCAAGTCCTCGACGGACAGGAGCCGCTGGTCCTGCGGCCTCAGGTGCGCTGTACCACTACCGGCCAACGACACTCACTCCTCGGTTCGGGACCCGGCCGGAGACGGCCGGCGCCGGGTGCTCACAGGCGTGCAGGTGGTCGTCGCCGACCAGCTCGTACCACCGCTGCCCGGGTTCGGTGCAGGCCTGGGACGTGTGGGCGCATCGGGGGGCGAACCGGCATCCCTGTGGCGGGTCGATGGGGCTGGGCAGGCCACCGGAGATGACCTCGAGCCGGCTGTGCCGCGGCAGGGTGACCGAAGGCGTCGCCTGGAGCAGGCGTTCGGTGTACCGGTGCTGCGGCCGGGCGAAGACCGCCTGGGTCGCACCGGACTCGACGACCTGGCCGGCGTACATGACAGCGACCCGGTCGGTCCGACCGGCCACGACGCCCAGGTCGTGGCTGATCAGGAGCAGCGACATGCCGTGCGTCCGCCGCAGCCGCTCGAGCAGGTCCAGGATCTGCCTCTGGATCGTCACGTCGAGCGCGGTCGTCGGCTCGTCGGCGATCAACAGGTCGGGCTCGCACGAGAGCGCGACCGCGATCATCACGCGCTGCCGCATGCCCCCGGACATCTGGCCGGGGTAGTTCCCCAACCGCCGCTCGGGGTCCGGGACGCCGACCTCGTTGAGCAGCCGCACCGCGCGGGTACGGGCCTCGGACCTCGAGACACCGAGGTGCTTGCGCATCCCCTCGGTCAGCTGTCGCTCCACCTTGACGACGGGATTGAGTGACCGCGACGGATCCTGGAAGATCATCGCGATCCGCCGGCCCCACAGGCCCTCGAGTTCCTTCGTCGGCCGGGTCAGCAGGTCGGCCCCGTCGAAGCGGACCGATCCCGACCGCACCACCTTGGGTGGAAGCAGCCCCATGATCGACCGGGCAAGCACCGACTTGCCCGAGCCCGACTCCCCCACGACCCCCAGCGCCTGGCCGCGGGGCAGGCTCACCGAGACGTCGTCGACGGCCTTGACCACTCCGCCGACCGTGGGGATGTAGGTGTGCAGGTGCTCGATCTCGAGCAGTGGGGAGGTCGGCTGGGCCGCCGTTGCCGCCGTCATCGTGACACCCGGGTGGCGCGCACGCCGGGTCGGGGTCGGGAATTGGTCATGGAGTCGCTCCTCGCGGGGGGACCGGCGGTGAAGGCAGTGACGTGCGACGGGAGTTCCACGGTCAGTCCTGGACCGTCCGGTCGAAACGGGAACGCGCGTAGTCGCCGATCTGGTTCAAGGCGAAGATGGTCAGGAAGATCGCAACGGCGGGAATGAGGATCAGCTGCGGGTCGAGGCGCAGGAAGTCCTTGCCGTCGGAGATCATCCCGCCCCAGCTGGGGGTCGGCGCCGGCAGGCCGAGGCCCAGGAAGCTCAGCGACCCCTCGGCCACGATCAACGCCGCCACGATCGTGGGCAGCAGCGCCAGGACCGAGGGCACGACGTTCGGCAGCACCTCGCGAAAGGCGATACGCACCCGGCCGAAGCCCATGTTGCGGGCGGCGAGTACGAAATCACGCGCCGCCCAGTTGAGCGTCTGAGCCCGGGAGATCCGGACGAAGCTCGGGATGACGAGCACGGTCAACCCGAGGAGCAGGGTGTTGAAGCTGGGACGCAGGATCGAGGAGATGGCGAGCAGGAGCACCAGCGGCGGGAAGGCCAGCAACACGTCGGTGAGGAACATGATCGCCGTCTCCACCCTGCCGCGGAAGTAGCCCGCGACCAGGCCCAGCACGGTGCCGATCGTGGTCGCGATCACCCCGGCGAGCAGGCCGAGGAGCAGGGACACCTGCGCGCCGTGGATCAGCCGGGACAGGACGCTGCGGCCCTGGTTGTCCAGGCCCAGCCACTGGTCCAGCTCCCCGGAGGGGTCGGCGCGGGGGAAACCGATGGGCGCGCTGTAGTCCGCCAGGGGCAGCACCGGGGCCAGTGCGGCCAGGAGGACGACCAGGGCCATCCAGCCCAAGGAGAGCCACAGCAGGACGTTCCGGCGCTTGCGCAGCGGAGGCACCACCGGTGAAGCGACCCCCGACATCCCGCCCGCTAGGGACGGAGCGGCCACCTGCTGGGCCAGGGAACCGCCGGCGACCCTCGCTTGGTCCGCGTCGCTCACACGGGCGCTCGCCGGCGCGGCGCCTGCCGGAACGGTGCTCCTGGGCTCGCTGTTCTCCGGCTCGCCGGCGGCCTTTCCCGTGCTGACTGGACCGGCGCTCATCGGGCAACCGCCGTCCGGACGCGGGGGTCGAGGAACCCGTACCCGAGGTCGACCAGGGTGTTCAGCACGACGTAGACCGCAGCCACGAAAGCCACCACTCCTTGCACGGTGATGATGTCGCGGGAACCGATCGCGACGGCGACTAGCTGCCCGAGGCCGGGCAGGGAGAAGAAGGCCTCGACGATGACCGTGCCGCCGATCAGCCGGCCCAGGCTGATGCCCGCCACGGTCAGCAGGGAGAACGAGGACGGACGGAACGCGTGCCGCCACAGCACGTACCGGGCGCTCATGCCCTTGGCGCGAGCCGCCTCGACGTAGTCCTCGCGCAGCGTCGTGCCAAGGTCCGCCCGCAGGATGCGCTGGAACCCGGCGACCTCGATGAGCGCCACGCACAGCGCCGGCAGGAACGCCGTGTGCAGGTTGTCGAGCAGGCCGTCCTCGATCGGCACCCAGCCCGTCACGGGGAAGAGATCGGCCTGGACGGCGAGGAAGTAGACGAACACGGGCGCCGCCACGAACGCCGGGATCGACAGGAGCACGGACGTGAGGCCGTTGATCCCGCGGTCGGTCGCGGAGTTCGGCCGGCGAGCGGCGATGGTGGCCAGAGGGATCGCCATGGCCAGCGACATCAGCAGCGCCAGGACGGCGATCTCGATCGTGACCGGTAGCCGCTCGCCGATCGCCGTCGACACCTCCTGGAAGGTGATCGGCGAGGTGCCCAGGTCACCGGTGACGGCGTCGCCGAGCCACGAGAACCACTGGACGATCACCGGGCGGTCCAGCCCCATCTCGCGCTCGAGCTCAGCGATGGCCTCGGGCGTGGCCTGCTCGCCGAGGATGACGGCGGCGACCGAGCCCGGGGACAGGCTCATGAGAAGGACGACCAGCAGGGTCACGGCGAGGACGACGAGTGCCGCACGCAGGAACCTGCTGAGGACGAACAAGGACATGCGGAACTCCCGGAGGTCGGGCGAGGTCGCCACGTGTCGTTGCATCGGACGACGGGCTCAGCCGGTCCTGGGTGTCGGACCGCCCCCTGATGTGGTCTCCAGCAGTCAACGATGACGGAGGTCACACCGTCCAACTGATGTTGCGCATGACGTCCATGCATCGCGTCTATGACGGCACGGTGTCCGGCGAGAGCGGACGACCGTCCGGTCGATAGGTTCGGAGCATGGAGATCCAGCAGCTGCGGTGCTTCGTCGCCGTCGCGGATCACGGGACTTTCACCGCGGCTGCCGTCGCTCTGCACCTGACGCAACCGTCGGTCTCCCACGCCATCGCGCGCCTCGAGAGCGAGCTCCGGGTGCGTCTCTTCCATCGGGCGACTCGCGGCATCTACCTGACCACCGAGGGCGAGGACCTGCTCGTCCGGGCACGTGACGTCCTGCGCGCCGCCGAGAGCGTGCGAACGACCGCCTCGGCCTTCCGCGGTGTCACCCAGGGGACGCTCACCGTCGTCGCGTTCCGGACCTTCACCATCCCGACTGCTTCCGCGGTGGGCCGGTTCCGCCGGCAGTACCCCGGCGTCACGGTGCGGTTGCACGCACCGGAGACCGACCGCGGGGTGATCGAGCTGATCGAGTCGCACGTGTGCGACGTCGGCTTCGCCCGCGTGGTCGACGTCCCACCCGGTCTGGCGGTGGAGGAGGTCACCACCGAGCACCTGGGCGTACTGCTGCCTCCGGAGATCTCAGCGGGCATCGGACCCGGAGCACTGACCCTCGCCGAGGTGGCCGCCCTGCCCCTGATCACCCCACGCTCGGACAGCGTCGGGCGGGTACAGATGGAGGGGATGTTCCACCGGGCCGGACTCGAGATCACCGTCGTCGCCGAGAGCTCCCACTACGAGTCCATGATCGCCATGGTCAGGGCCGGGGTGGGGGCCGCACTAGCCTTCCGGGAGAGCCTCCCGGAGGGCACCCCGCTGGCGGACTTCCGGCTGATGGCCCCCGCCCAGGGTGCCGGCGTCGGCTTGGTCTACCGGCCCGACGACCTGTCCGCCGTGGGCAACGCGTTCAGGTCCGTGGCGACGCGCTTCTTCGCGCGTCCCCCCGAGGGCACGCCGACTTCCTCATCAGGTGACCGCGCCGCGACCACGAGCCACGACTGAGCCGGCCGCTGGACAGCGCGACGTCTGACCGGGCTCCATCGACGACGTCTATGCGCTGATGCACGGCTTCAGTTGGACCCCGGGCCCCATCGCGTCGTTGACTCGGCCGACCCGCTCCCCGCCCGGACCCGGCCGCACGGGCACCACGATGGCCGCCTGCGCGAGGCGGACGTCGCGCACCCCGGCGCGGCGCCCGGATGCCGCAGGGGAGACACCGTCCCCTCACCGCGGAGGTCCCGCCTGTGTCCGACAGCCCTGCCCGAGCGCCGGAAGGCGCCCCCAACGTGGTCGTCGTGCTCTTCGACGACCTCGGCTTCGCCCAGTTCGGCTGCTACGGGTCAGACATAGCCACACCGAACATCGACCGGCTCGCACAGGGCGGCCTGCGCTACAACCGGTTCCACGTCACGGCGCTGTGCTCCCCCACCCGCGCCTCGCTGCTCACCGGACGCAACCACCACGCGGTGGGCTTCGGGTCGCTGGCTGACGTGGCCGTGGACCTCCCGGGCTACAACGGGCGCATCCCCGACTCGGCGGCCACGCTGCCGCGGATCCTCCGGGACCACGGCTACAGCACCATGGCCGTGGGCAAGTGGCACCTGGCCCCGGGTGGGGAGCGCACTGCCGCCGGTCCGTTCGACCGCTGGCCGCTGGGCCTGGGGTTCGAGCGCTATTACGGCTTCCTGCGCGGCGACGCGAACCACTGGGCCCCGGAGCTGATCCGGGACAACTCCTACGTCGATCCACCGGCCACGCCGGAGGAGGGCTACCACCTGACCGAGGACATGGCCGACGAGGCCATCCGCATGGTGGTCAACCAGCAGGAGTCGGCCCCCGGGAAGCCGTTCTTCCTCTACTTCGCCCCGGGCGCGCTCCACGCGCCACACCACGTCGAACGCTCCTGGGCCGACGCGTACGCGGGCCGCTTCGACCACGGCTGGGAGCGCTGGCGCGAGGAGGTCTTCGCCCGCCAGGTGGAAGACGGGGTCATCCCCGCGGACACCACGCTCTCGGAGCGACCGTCCTGGGTCCCGGACTGGGAGGAACTCACCGACGGCGAGCGACGCCTGTACGCGCGCATGCAAGAGGTCGCCGCGGGCATGGTGACCCACACCGACGCCCAGATCGGTCGGCTCGTCGACGCCCTCGAGCGCCTGGGCGTCCTCGACGACACGATCATCATGGTCACCTCCGACAACGGTGCCGCGGCCTCGGGCGGCGTGACCGGCACCATCAACGAGCACCGGTTCAGCAACCGGGTGGGCGACGATCTGAGCGAGAACCTGGAGCACCTCGACGACTGGGGCGGCATCCACGGCTACCCGCTGTACTCGTGGGGCTGGGCCTGGGCCGGGAACACGCCGTTCCGCCTGTGGAAGCGTTACACCTGGCTCGGCGGGACCCGGGTGCCCCTGGTGGTGCACTGGCCGGCCGGCATCCGGACCACTGGGGAGGTGCGCGAGCAGCTCACATACGTCACCGACCTGGCCCCCACCGTCCTCGCGGCGGCCGGCATCACACCGCCGGAGGTGGTCGCCGGCGTGCCGCAACAGCGTATCGACGGGACCAGCATGCTGGGGACCTTCGCTGACGCGGCCGCGCCGGACACACTGACCACCCAGTACTTCGAGATGGTCGGCTCGCGGTCGATCATCTCCGACGGCTGGAAGGCCACCACCGACCACGTCTCTCGCGGCATCGTCGACGAGGAGCGGTTGCTGGTAGGCAGCCGCGACTTCGACACCGACACCTGGTCGCTGTTCCGCCTCGAGGACGACTACGCCGAGTCCCGGGACCTGGCGGCGGAGCACCCCGAGGTCCTCGGTCGGCTGCAGGCTCTGTGGCAGGAGGAGGCCGAGCGCAACAAGGTCTTCCCCATGGCCGACAGCCTGATGGCGCGGCTCGACCACATCCGCGGACCTCTCTATCCGGTCGGCCAGCGCGCCGTCCTCGTTCCTGAGGGCGGCCCCGTCTCCGACGAGGCCCTGCCCCGATTCGGCCAGGGTGCCTGGATCCTGGCCGATGTCGACGTGCCCGCCGAAGGAGCCGAGGGAGTGCTCTTCGCCCTCGGCGACTGGACCGGTGGCTTCGCGGCCTACGTCGCGGACGGGTCACTCACCGTGTCGGTCGCCGCACCCGGTGGCCTGGTCCGCGCCCGGTCCGACAGTCCGCTGCCCACCGGCCGGCACCGGCTGGGCATGGCGCTGCGCCCCCTGCCCGGGGGCGGGTTCACGCTGGACGCCGTGGTCGACGAGCAGGTCGTGGGCACGACGCGCTCGTCGCACGGGCTGCCCCACGGGTTCCAGCACGGCGGCGCGTCGCTGCGGATGGGGTTCGACCGCGGGCTGCCCGTCGACGACGGGTACCGTCCACCCTTCCCCTGGACCGGGACGGTTCACCACGTGCTGGTCCAGGCCGGCGAGCAGGTTCCGCCCGGCCTCGACGAGCTGCGCGTCGCCTTCCTGGTGGAGTAGGCGCGCTCGGGGCGTCCTCACTCCCCCACCCCTCGCCCACCGGCGCCCGGCCCCGTCCATCGGCGGAGCCGGGCGCCTCGACGAGCATTCCCACTGCCCGAGTCATCCACCGGCTGTGGCCTGCGCCATAGACGCCGTCGATCGTCTCGATCAAGAAGTTCACTTGGACCGTGTGACCCGCGTCATCGTTCACTGCTCCTCAGCCGCTGCGAGCCCCGGATTCCCCTCGGACCGCCGAACGCAGGCCGGCAGCACCCCGCGTCCCCGTCCCTCCGACGGATCGCGGCTGGGTGCGCTCACGTGCCTCCCACCGCCAGAGGAGAGAACCCGATGAGATCCACGACGTCGCTGAGGCTGGCCGCCCTGGCCGCCGCCGCGGCCCTGCTGGCCGCCTGCGGCTCCGACGACTCCTCGGCCACGCCCGGGGACCGGACGGCCGGTGCCGCCGCGTGCGGCGACGGCCAGTCGGGCGGTACCGCCACCCTCCTGCAGTACTCCGAGCCCCGGACGCTCGACCCCGCCATCCTCTCGAACCAGACGGCGACGAACACGCTGGTCGGGAACTCCCTGTTCGGGCAGCTGATCACCACGACCCCGGACGGCGAGATCGGGTACGGCCTGGCCGAGAGCCTGGAGACCAGCGACGGCGGCACCACGTGGCAGCTGACGCTGCGCGACGGCCTGACCTTCAGCAACGGGACACCGTTCGACGCCGCGGCCGTCCAGAACACCTGGGAGCACATCGCCGACCCCGCCACCGCGTCGCCGGCTGCGCAGTTCACCGCGCTGATCGAGTCGATGAACGCGGACGGCCTGACCCTGGACTTCACCCTCACGCGACAGCTGGGCGCGTTCCCGGAGACGATCGCGAACAGCCTGAACTGGATCGCCGAGCCGCAGGCGCTCGCGCAGGGGCCGCAGGCGTTCGACGCCGACCCCGTCGGTGCCGGACCTTTCGTGCTCGAGTCGTGGCAGCGCAACGGCCCCATGAGGCTGCTCCCCAACGAGGACTTCTACGACGCGCCGCGGCCCTACCTAGACGAGCTGGTGCTCCTGTCCAACACCGATGCGCAGCAGCGTATCGCCACGGTCGTCTCGGGTGGGGCCAACGGGAGCCTCAACGGGGACGCCGCCCTCGACCAGGAAGCCGAGGCCCAGGGTCTGCTGGTCACCTCCCAGCCGGCCGGGGACTCCCTCGTCTACCGGCTCAACACGCGGATCGCGCCCTTCGACGACGTCCGCGCCCGTCAGGCCGTGGCCGCCGCCGTCGATCTGACCGCGCTGAACGAGGTCGTGTACGCCGGTGCGGGCGAGGTCCCGACGACCGTGTTCCCCGACAGCACGGGCTGGAACGGGGACGTCACCCTGCCCGAGTACGACCAGCAGGCGGCGCAAGGGCTGTTCGACGAGCTCGCCGAGGAGGGCAACCCGGTCGAGTTCACGCTCACCACGTTCCCCACCACGCAGAGCCGTCGGGCGTCGGAGGCCATCCAGGCGCAGCTGAACCAGTACGACAACGTCCAGGTCGAGCTCGAGGTCCTCGACTTCCCCGCGGCCATCGCGAAGACCACGGACCGGACCTTCCAGATGGTCCCCGGGAACCTGCCCCTCGACAGCGTGCAGATCTACAACCAGCTTTACAGCACCTCGGCGGGCAACTACACCGGGATCAGCGCCCCCGAGCTCGACGCCGCGCTGGAGGCCGCGCTCAGCGCGGCCGACCCGACCGCGCGGGCCGAGGCCTTCGAGACCGTGGCGGCCCAGTACTCCGAGCTGGTGCCCGACTTGATCTACGCGCGGGCCTCCCGGTCGGTCGTGCACGACGACTCCCTGCAGGGTCTGGAGTACTACGGCCAGTCCGCCGTGCGCACCGACACGATCTGCGTCGCCGCCGGCTAGCGGCACCCGACGCCGGGGAGCCGGCCGGTCTGCGCCGGCCGGCTCCCCCAACCCCTCGCCCCACCGCGCCGCCCTCGGGGATCGACCCTCCCCGCACCGGCGTGGGACCCACCCTGCGCGCCGCCGGAACGGCGACCGCATACACGGAGAACGGCCCCGTACCGCGGACATGCCGCGGACGATGCGACGCTGGAGGAACACCGATGGATCTCTCAGGCAGGACGGCCCTGGTCACCGGGGCGGCGCGCGGCATCGGGAAGGCGACCGCGGTCCGCCTCGCCCAGGCCGGCGCCGACGTGGCGGTGGCCGACCTCGACCAGGACTCGCTGGAGTCGGTCGTGGCGGAGTGCACCGCGCTCGGCGTCCGCGCGACGCCCGTCGCGCTGGACCAGCGGGACAGTGCGCAGGTCGACGCTGCGTTCAAGACGATCAAGGACACGTTCGGCCGGCTCGACATCGTCGCCAACGTCGCCGGGGTCTTCCCCTTCTCGCCCATCGACGAGACCACCGACGAGCAGTGGGCCGGCGTCATCGACACCAACCTCACCGGGGTCTTCTACTGCTCGCGGGCGGCGCTGACGCTGATGCGCGAGCAGGGCAGCGGATCGATCATCAACGTCGCCTCGGGCGCTGCGGTCCGCGGCATCCCGGGGCTCGCCGCCTACGCGGCCAGCAAGGCCGGCGTGATCGGTTTCACCCGCGTCCTCGCGCTTGAGGCCGCGCCGAACGTCCGGGTCAACGTCGTCGCGCCCGGGCCCACCGACACCTCGGGCAACGCTCCCGACGCGGCCGCCCGGGCGGCCGCCCAACCGGTCCCCGACGCGGCCCAGGCCATCACCAACCCCATCCCGCTGGGCCGGATGGCCGCACCCGACGAGATCGCGGAGGCCATCGCCTTCTTCGCCTCCGACGAGGCCTCCTTCATCCACGGCCAGGTCCTGCACGTCAACGGCGGCCTGCTGATGCCGTGAGTCGACGACGGGCGCACTCCGTGTCGTCGCCCGTCGCCGCAGCACGCCCAGTCAGGTCGGAACGGAGAGGACAGCCGGTGAGCGAGCAGCAGGACAAGTACTACCCGGGTTTCGAGGGACGGATCGAGCGACTGCTCAGCGAGTCCACGCCGTGGTGGCCACCGCGGCAAGAGGCTCCGCAGGGAGCACCGAACGTCGTCGTCATGCTGTGCGACGACCTGGGGTTCTCGGACCTGGGGTGCTACGGCTCGGAGATCGAGACGCCGAACCTCGACCGGCTGGCGCAGGGCGGCGTCCGGTACACGAACTTCCACGTCACGCCGCTGTGCTCGCCCACGCGCGCCTCGCTGCTGACGGGTGTCAACCCGCACCGCGCCGGCCTGGCGTCGGTCGGTGGCGACATCGGGTTCCCCGGCCAGGCCGGTGAGTTGTCGGACACGGTGGTGACGGCCGCCGAGGCGCTGCGGGCCAACGGCTACTCGACGTTCATGGTCGGCAAGTGGCACCTCAACAACACCGCCGACCTGATGGACGGCGGGTCGAAGGCCTCGTGGCCGCTGCAGCGGGGCTTCGACCAGTACTACGGCTTCTCGGACACCGTCGGTTTCACCAACCTGCACCATCCGCACCGGCTGCAGCAGGACAACAGCGTCGTGGAGATCGACGAGTACCCCGAGGGGTACTACTTCAACGACGACATCACCGACCGCAGCATCAAGATGATCCGGCAGTCGAAGTCGGCCAACCCCGAGAAGCCGTTCTTCCTGTACTTCGCGCACGGGGCCGTGCACGGCCCGCTGCACGCCAAGCCGGAGGACATCGCCAAGTACGAGGGCCGCTACGACCGCGGGTGGGACGTCGTCCGCGAGGAGCGCTTCGCCAAGCAGAAGGAACTCGGCCTCGTCGACGAGGGCACGGAGCTGCCCGAGCGCAACCGCGAACCCTGGTACGACGTGCAACCGTGGGACGCCTTCGACGAGCGAACCCAGAAGTACCTCGCCCGGCACATGGAGGTGTACGCCGGGATGGTCGACAACATCGACCAGAACGTCGGCCGCCTCCTCGACGCCCTCGAGGACATCGGCCAGCTCGACAACACGATCATCCTGTTCCTGTCGGACAACGGCGCCTCGCGCGAGGGCGGCGAGTTCGGCTCGACGGAGTACCTGCGCACCGTCGCCGGCGTCTTCGCGAACGCGATGAAGACCGAGGTCACCGAGCGGGACTTCGCGCGGCAGGACCTGCTGGGCGGGCCGCAGATGCTCAACCACTACCCGTGGGGCTGGGCGATGGTGGGCAACACGCCGTTCCGGCTGTACAAGTCCACGACGTTCGCCGGCGGGCACCAGGTCCCGTGCATCGTCTCCTGGCCCGAGGGCCTGCAGGGCGAGGGCGGCATCCGGCGGCAGTACACCCACGTGACCGACGTGCTGCCCACCATCCTCGACCTGATCGGCGGGACGGCTCCCACAGAGCGCAACGGCCACCCGGCCGAGCCGATGAACGGCGTGAGCTTCAAGGACACGCTCTACGACGAGAAGGCCCCGACCGTGCACGGCGAGCAGTACCAGGAGATCAACGGCCACCGCTCCTACATCCGGGACGGCTGGGAGGCGGTCACCTTCCACTACCGGACCGACGAGTACAGCGACCGGGAGTGGCAGCTCTTCAACATCACCGAGGACCCCACGCAGATCCACGATCTCTCCACCCAGGAGCCGGAGAAGGTCGCGGAGCTGGCCGCCGCCTGGGATCAGGCGGCATGGGAGAACCGGGTGTTCCCACTGCCCGACGGCGGAGGGTTCCCCAAGTTCCGGATGGGGCCGGACATGATCCCGCCGCAGGGCCCGCTCGTGATCCGGCGGGACCAGCACACGCTGGACCCCTACCGGTCCAAGACGCTCATCCGCGGCCGCGCGTTCACCATCACGATCCCGATCACCATGGCGGCCGAGGACCAGGGGGTCCTGGTGGCACACGGGGACCAGGGTGGCGGCTACAACGTCTACGTCGAATCCGGGCGGCTGTGGTTCACGCACAACGCCTACGGCAACGTGACGCTGCTCGACGGCGGGGAGCTGGAGCCGGGCGACCAGGTCGTCGAGGTCTACGTCGGCCTGGGCGAGCAGCGGTTCTGGACCGTCGAGCTGGCCGTGGACGGGGTCGTGGTGGCCAAGTCCTCGGACCCGCTCCCGACGCTGGACATCATGGCCCCGCTGGAGGGAATCGACGTCGGCATCGACCGCCGGTCGCCGGTGAACTGGGCGCTGTACGAGCGGCACCGCTCGTTCCCATTCACCGGTGTCGTCGACAAGGTCACCTACAGCCCAGGCGCGAGCAGCCTGGCGCACGCGGAACGTGTCCACGCGGAGGTCCGCGAGGCCAACCGGAAGTTCGAGTAGCCGGTCCGTCACGGGCCCCGTGGCGGCGCCGCGGGGCCCGCGGGGGCGGTGTGTCGAGGGGGCGGCCTGGCCCGACTCGCGTCGAGTCCGGTGGACGGAGTCAACCCAGGCCCGGCGGAGCGTCCGGTCGTGATGCCCGGTACATGGGAGAGGAGGCGGCGGGGTGGATCTGGTCGAGGTGTTCCAAGCGCTCAGTCATCCTGTCCGACGTCAGCTGCTACGACAGCTCCCCCCGCACGGGGAGTTGTCCCGAGAGCGGTTGAAGGAGATCTCGGATCAGTCGGCGAGCAATCTGACGCAGCACATCAAGGTCCTCAAGAGGGCTCGCTTGATAAGCGCCCGGAAGTGCGGCAACAGTCGCTTCTACTCCCTCCGGCGCGACACCGTCCTGGATCTGCAGCGCACATTGGCGACTCTTGCGCAGGCGCCGCCCCGAGCTCAGGGGGATCGCGCCAACGGTCCCGGGGGGCACGACGATGCAGAGACGCGCCTCGACCGCCCTCGAGACGCGCCCAGTGAGCGCCAAGCCCGCCAACACCGCTAGCTGATCAGTGCGCTATCGACGCGATCACCCTCCTGCTCCGACGGCTACACGACCGGCGAGACGCGCTGCACGACACCGGCGGCGCCCTGCTCGTCTGACGCACGGGCCCCTGCCAGTCGGCCGGCTGCTGCTGTCCTGGGCCCGAGGCCAAGCACGGGTCCCAAGCCGCCGAAGCCGGCAACGCTGCGTGACCGGGGTAGCGAACTTGGGCGCTGCCACCGGTCCTGCTGCCCGGAGGGGAGACCACACCAGGCTCCGCGCCTCCGGGGCTCAGGACAAGGCAACCAGCAGTCCGTGGACTAGTCGCTCTCGAGGGTTGACCACCGGGCTGCTCATCCTCGCGGCCGAAGCTGCCTTCGAGCGGCTCGGCGTCAACACGGCCATGCCCGCCGCGGCCGCCGAGCTCGGCGGGCGCGCCCTCTACGGGTGGGTGACCACCGCCTTGACGTCACCAACGTCATCGGGCCAGCCGTCGCCGGCCCGCTGTTCGACGCTCCTGTACTTCGCCAGTCCTTCTGACGTAGAGGTCTGGCAGAAGGTCAGCCTGCCTGGCCCGCTTCGGCAAGGAGCCCTCGCGGTCCGCCCGGACTCGCGCAGGAGTAGGCGGGAGCACCCGCTGTGCGATCGGCACACGGCGACGCGCACGGCGGCGGAGCGCCTGAATTCGGTCCCTCCTCGCTCGCCCGATCCGGCGGTCCTATGCCACGGAGGCCTCAAGGCATAGGGCAGTCCGCTCGAACGCCGACACCCGCCGATCACGCGGTTCGTCCGGGCCGAGAGGACGCCTGGCCATGTCGCGCAGTGTCGCGTTACGGAACTGACTCGACCAGCCCAGGGCGGGCAGGAGTTACCGATCCAGGCGTCCCCGCTCACACTCGGACGGAAAGCCGTCGTCCGCATGTCTTCCCCACCCATGACCAGTGCTACGGCGCCGCTGGGCCCCGTCACTCAGGCCGGCATGCTCCGCCACCCCGGCCCCCCACGCATGCAACGTCCCGCGGCGCTCGCGACAACAGCTCGAGCCGGCTCCGCGGAGGCGCGCCGCGACTTCGGAACTCCACACCACCTGCCCGACCGACGACGCCGACCCCCCGTACCGGACTCCACCGCCGCACGCCTCTCGTCGACCGGTGAGAGTCGTCTCCACCGGCACCGATTCGTCAAGATCGCCAGGCATCACAGACCCGTGAACAGGTGAGTTGCAGGCGCGCGTCAGCGCGTCCGGGCGTCAGCCCGGGGAACCACCAGGTCAGGCGCGGCAGGAGCACGACTGGAGCGAGCGCCGCCGCCCAGCTGTGAACGAGGACGGACGTTGGCAGCACAGGAGGACCTGTCGCCGACCCCTACGACGGGCCGGCGAGGAGCTTGGGTCGCATGGACTTGAACCCCTCCTCCCGCAGCGGCGGCAGTGCGGTGTCCGGAGGGCCCTCTGCCAGGACACAGACCCACGCGCTCTACGGCAGCAATCAGAAGGCACCCGAGGGCCCCGCGCCATACACCTCTACGGGCTCACCCGCACCAATGTGACACGACGTCGCCGGACACCAGAGAGGTTCTCATCGGCAGAGGCAGCGATCAAGATCGCAAAGGGTTACACCTCTTGCACCGGCGGACCTGCGCTTTTGCGGCCGCTCCGACGGCAGAGGCTTTCCGATGCATGGGACCTAGCGCCCAACTCGTGGTGACGAGTTCCGGCGGGTGCGCCGAACGCTGCTCGCGCCAGCACCCGAAGCTGGGAGCCACCGGCGGTGATCGTGCCGCGAGTTGCTGTTCACGCTCGCAGACTTGAGGCAGATCCTGCAGCTGACTGGCGCTCACCAGAGAACCTTCTGACTCGCGTCGGCGCGCAAGCTTCAGCGTCCAGTCGAACGGTCTCTGTATGCCGCCGCAAGGAGAAGCGCGGCGGCACCATGGCCAATCCCTCGCCGGCCGACCTGGGAACCGGCGCGCAGGCGACCGCGCACTCCGGGGATCAACCGAACACTGGCGAACGTGCGACAGGCCCATCGGTGAAGCGTCGTCACCGGAGCGCCGAACGCTCGACGAGCTCGAATGTCCCGAGCTTCTCCGTTCCAGCTAGTCCCCAGCGCCCTGGATAGCGAACAGCTCGATGAGGCCGGTCACCTCCAAGGCGCGGGTCACCGCCCGGGTGGTGGCGATCAGCTGGAGTGGGATGCCGCGAGCGTTGGCCCCCTTCTGTGTTTCCACGAGAGCGGCCAGGCCGGCCGAGCCGAGGAACTGCACACCCGACAGGTCAATGACCAGCTGCGGGCGACCAAGTTTCAGTTGACTGTCCAACGCCGACCGGAGCAGCGGCGCAGTGTATGCGTCAATGTCTCCAGTGGCCGACACGGTGACCGCGCCGTCCTGTTCCACCCGGGTGGACACACTCAGCATGTCGTCGAAGGCGCCGGCCACGGTGGTGGTCCGGGCAGGCAGGTCCGATGTGGTCACCTGCAACGCTCCCCTCTGGCGGTCGACGGGCGGCGGACCGCCGCCGATACGTCGTCGCTGCACCGGTGCTTCTCTGCCGCGAGGTCATCCGGATGCAGCCATTGGCTCGACGTGTCCGACGCTCTGGACACCGTCCTCGTGACTTACCGCCGCCACCCATACGTGCGCAACGGATCGTTCGAGTACCAGCGCTGAGCGCGCGTCCGGCGACACATCCGCAACGGCTGGATCCCTTGAGCACCGACTCCGATGAGGCCTGAAGGACGACCGGAGGAGCCCCCCGGGCCGCAAGGGTGCGCACAGTCGCCAACGGAGCTGGCAGGACCATTAGCCGGCGCATCCGGCGAGCGGCGGCCGTCAGCGTCCCGGCGGATCTGGAGGACCGACTGGAGGACCCCTGTAGCCGCGCCTACGTCGCGGAAGGGCTACTGGAGAAGACCTGGAGGCCTGTCCCCCACCGTCGTCGTCAATGACGGCTGCCGCATCAGGCCGGCAAGGCCCATGCAACGGAGGAGGCCCGGTGAACCTGGACGACTTGCGGGCGAGCCAGGCCGCCGTCGTGACGGTCGCCCAGGCGGCATCGGTCTTGAGCGTCGACGTGCGCACGGTGAGTCGGGCCATCGAGAACGGCGAGCTGCCCGCCTTCAGACTGGGCCGGCGAGTGCTGATTCCCCGCTTGCCGCTGCTCGCGGCGCTGGGCGTCCAAAGCGATGACGTGCAGGTGCACGGGTGGATCGACGACCGGGGCATGGGCGACTGATCAGCGGCTCTACACTTGGTATCACGGTAAGTATCGCGGACGTCGTTGACGTTGCCGCAGGTCAGCGCCGCGCGCTCGAGTATCCGATCGACGCGCGAGCAGCTCCACCCCCTGCTGCTCTAGGTCGGCCGTGGCCGACGTCCCATTCCCTGCTCGTGATACCCCGGTGATACCGCCGAGGGCGCATCTAGCGGTATTCAGACGCATTTTGTGGCGGTAGGCGATCTTGGCCTACGCCCAAATGCGCAGCTCAGGGCCTCAAGAGGTATCTGGATGCGTATTCCGATCTGGGAGTTCAAGTCCCCCCTCGGACACTCAGGAGTGGGCTGCTGCCCACCTCCCAGGCCTGAACCAGATCCCTGCGGATACACAGTCGGCCACGGTGCCGGGCGACCCGGGCACGGTCACCATCCCGTCGGACCGGGCCGGATGCCGTCCCGATCCCGCGGCTGGCCGTCGCTCCGATGCATTGTGGCGGGCAGAGCGGGCGCATCTGGCCGGGCTGAGGGGCGGCGAACGCCGTACGGCCAACGCCCGGGCGTGACGTGTCCACGGAGGAGTGCACTGGGGCGGGCGCATGCACTGCGCCGGCCCGGCGGACGAGGGAGGACCGCCTCCAACAGCTCAGTTCGACGCACTCTGCCTCTCACGGAGGTTCAGGACAAGGTAGCCGCCATGGTCGCGGTGCCGCCTGCTAGTTCCGGTTGAGGCCGTACTGCCGGGTGAGGAGCGCCCGCTTGTAATGAGCCTCTGCCGCGTCGACCTCAGCGGTGGTCGCAGTCGGGCCGAACACACGCAGGATGCTGAAGATGAAGTGCCGATGGTGAGTCACGTCGACCTCTGCCAGTTCGCGAAGCGCGACGTTGCCGCCGTGGCCGTCGCGGGCGTACGCGCTCCACCGACCCAGAAGGCGCTCCGTGCCGTCCGCCTTCCCGACGTACAGCTCGCCGCTGCTGGTGTCTGCGACGAGGTAGACGCCCTGGACGGCGGCGAGCGCTGTCCTCCACTCCGCGTATCGCGAGTCCTCAGCAAGCGCTAACAGCTCATCGTGCGTGATGAGGACGTTGTCGAAGCCCGGGAACGGCACGCGGGCAGGGTCGGCGATCTCGACCACCGGCATCTGCTCGGCCTTCCCGCCTGCCTTGGCCCAGTTGATCGTGTCGTTCGACCACTCGATGACAAGCCGGTTCCGAAGCGACGCGAGAACGTCGGATGAGTGGAGATCGAAGTACCGCAGGACGTCGGTCCTCTCGGCGAGAACTTCACCCCTGTTCTCGTACGCCGCGAGGAAGCGGGACCGCCGCTTGCCATCCGCCATGAAGTTGAGCCACAAGGCAGGTGGATCCCTTGGGATCTTGCTCTGCCGGAGCGCCTGGGCTCGGGAATAGGTGAGGACGTTCTCGACCGTGGCGTCTTGCGGGCCGGTGAGGCCGTCTGCGCCGTAGGTATGCCGGACGAGGAGCACGTCGTCCGTCGCGACGCCCGCCACGCTCAGCAGGTCTGCGAGGCTCAGGTCACCGTGCAACGAGGACGCCTCGGTTGGTTGCATGATCGAAACCTACGGGCCGCGCCAGGATGGGAAAGGCCCTGCATGGCTGCGCGCGCTGCGCATCCCTGGGAAGGCGAGGACGCGCTCTTGGCGGGGCGGGTGCGATCAGCTGGCGCCGGTGCTTCGAGGGGCTGCTTGGACAACCCGACGGTGCCGCCCCTGGCGGCCCCCAGCAGGCCTGTGCCACATGTTCTCCCGTGTACGGATCTGGTTGGTTCGGCCTCGCGCTTGGGAAGCCTTTCCCGCTCGCAGGTTCGTCCCGCGTCCTCAGCTGCTTAGCTGGGTGACAGGCGTGTGCGGAAGTGCTGTGTCCCCCCTCGGACACAGAAGCGACGGGCCCGCAGCTGCCTGCTGCGGGCCCTCGTTCCGGCGCGTCGTCCCTCTCGCGGCACCACGACGGCGGTTTCATGGAGCAGGTGCTCGCCAACCGCACCCGCCTGACACGCCGTTACCGAGCGGGAGCGGGCAGGAATGCACCGCCGAGACACCCCCCGCGGCCGACGCGCAATTGGCCGGCGTCCGCGACATGGGTTCCGAGACAAACCCGTGCGGTTTAGGGTCCCGCCCGACGCCGACGGCCGAGAGGGAGCCTCCTGACGCGTTCGCTCGGCGTCTTCCGACAAAGGTGCGGGTACCCCGAGGAGATCGACATGAGGATGAGGAAGCATGCCACCGTCGCGTTGGCCGGTACGGCATCCCTGATCGCGGGCTTGGCGCTGTGGCCGTCCGCGGCCTCGGCCACCGGCGATGGCTCCGGGCCGTCCCACAGCGACGTCCTGGAGGGCGAGTTCGTGTCGGAGCGGATCGAGGAGACATTCGTGGACCACAACGGGGACTCGCTTCCGGCGCTGGGCGACCAGCTCGCCTACACCAACAGCAGCACCGGGACGTTCGGTGCAGCGACCGACCACGGGTTGTGCGTCTTCCACCAGGTGGACCTGACCGCTGACAGCGCAACCCTCCACTGCACCTCGACCACGGAAGGGGCGAACGGCTCGCTCACTGCGCAGGGCACCGCACGTGTCCGTCTCACATCTCCGGACCTGCTCGAGGAAGCCCACTGGGCCATCACCGGTGGTACGGGCGCATTCAGCGGGGCCACGGGCGAAGTTCACATCACTCGGTTCGAGGGCGACGGGCTGGACTTCAAGAGTTTCGGCACGCTGCGTATCGTCCTCGACAGATGAGGTGGGGATCGGTCGCCGGGAAAGCGGCGACCGGTGATCCCGGCTGGCGCACACTCCCGCATGCCCGAGTCGCGACGCATAACGGTCGATCCGCCAGAAGCTCGCTACGCCGATCGGGGAGCCATCGGTAGGACGACGGCGGAGCTGGGTGTCCCCGGTGCACATCTGGCATTGGCGTGAAAGATCGTCTCTCGGCAGCCCTTACCCGGGACGTTCCGGAGCCCCGTCCTCGCGCGACCGTCAGTGACACGGCGCGAGCCGTGTGCGTATGCAGCGAGTCGCCCCTCGGACACCACGAAGTGGGACCTGTCCCATTCGCGCAGGCCGGTGACGCACCGGCCGCACGTCGCAGCCGCCGGCATCCCTGCGGCGCCTCCCCCAGCCGCGACATCGCCAGCGGCATCCCGGCGCACGGTGGACGCCCGCGCAGCGCTGGCCGCCGCCGTCGGTTCGGGCTCACCGGTACGGCGCCCGTGGCGACGTCCGCGGTCAGGGCCGCCAAGTCATCGACGTGCACCCACGCCCCGGTCAGTCGTCGCCGAGAGGAGGGGCGAGGCCGGGGTCGTCCGGTCCGGCTGCTTCCGGGCTGCCGAGGACGTCGTGCACGACACCCGCGCTCCCGCCGCCGCGCCGTTCCGCTTCCGCGGCAGCCAGCAGGAGTCCGCCCGGCAGGTACTCGATGCCGGTGGCCGCGCCGATCTCCTCCGAGACGGTGAACTCGTGCCCGAGCGCCTCGAGGGCCGGCCCGTACGCGTCGATGAACGCTGGTTCCACGCTCACCGTGGCGGTGTTCCGCTGGCTGGCCCTGGGGGCGGCGATCGCCTCAGCGAGGTTCATGTGGCGGTCGATGCGGTTCACCAGCGTCTGCAGCACCGTCGTGATGATCGTGCTGCCGCCCGGGGAGCCGAGGGCGAGTACCGGTTCACCCTCGTGCAGCACGATCGTCGGCGCCATGCTGCTTCGCGGCCGCTTGCCCGGCGCGGGCAGGTTCGGCTCGGGCCGCGTGGGATCGGCGACTGCGAAGGTGAAGTCGGTCAGCTCGTTGTTGAGGATGAATCCCCGGCCGGGCACCGTGATCCCGCTGCCGCCGGTCTGCTCGATGGTCAGCGTGTAGCTGGCGATGTTTCCCTCGGCATCGCCGACGGTGAGATGAGTGGTGGACGGTCCTTCCGTGCCCTCCCCCACCGTGGGCTCGCTCTCCGCGGGGCACAGACCGTACTCGCCGTCCGGGTTCCCCGCGGCCGTCGGCTTCTCCAGTGCCGCGTCAGGGTCGATGGCGCAGGCCCGCTCCCTGGCGAAGTCGTCCGACAGCAGCTCGGCCAGCGGCACCTGGCTGTACGCCGGATCGCCGACATACGCGTTGCGGTCGGCGAAGGCCAGCGCGCTGGCCTCCAGGTAGTGGTGCAGCACCGGCACCTCGGGCAGCGAGCCCAGGGGGAACTGCTCGAGGACGTTCAGGGCCTCACCGACGGTCGAGCCACCGCTCGACGGTGGGGCCATCCCGTAGACCTCGAGCCCCCGGTACTCCACCCGGGTCGGCTCGCGTAGCGGGGCCTCGTACAGCGCCAGGTCGATGCCCTCGAGCAGCCCGGGTCGGACCTCCTCGGCGCCCGCCGCCTCGGGCGGGTCCTGGACCGTCTGCACGATGTCCTCGGCCAGCTCACCGCTGTAGAAGGGGTCCACGCCCTTGTCCGCCAGCAGCCGGTAGGTCTCGGCCAGGTCGGGGTTGCGGAAGACGGACCCCACCTCGGGCAGGGCCCGGTTCGGGAGGAACAGCTCGGCAGTCGCCTCGAACCGACGGAACTTCTCCTCGTTGTCCGCGGTCTGCTGCCGGAACGTCTCGTCGACGACGAATCCCTCGTCGGCCAGCCGGATCCCGCCCTGCAGCGCGTCCGAGAGCGACCACGTGCCGAACTCCTCCAGTGCCGTCACCCAGGTACGGGGCGTACCGGGCGTGCCGACCGACAACCCGCTCTGGACCGCCTCGTCAAACGGCAGCGGGTCGCCGGCCTCGTCGAGGAAGGCGCCGGCACCCATCGCGAGGGGCGCAGTCTCCCGGCCGTCGATCGTGGTGACCGTTCGGGTGGCAGCGTCGTAGTAGACGAAGAAACCTCCGCCCCCGATGCCCGCCGAATATGGCTCCGTCACCCCCAGCGCGGCAGCCGCGGCCACAGCTGCGTCCGCGGCGTTGCCGCCGGAGGCGAGGACCTCCAGGCCCACCCGGGTGGCATCGGCATCGACGGTGGCGACCGCGCCCCCGGTCCCGACCGCGAGCGCCCGCTCCTCCGGTGACGGTTCGGCCGGAGCGGCGCTCGCGGGCCCGCCGGCTGCGAGGGCCCCGGCCGTCAGCGCGGTGAGAGCGACCAGGGTGGTACGCGGACGCGGCATGGAGACTCCTCGGGCGTCATCGATGCGCAGGAGGACATCGGACACCTTCGGAGCTCATCGCACCACCCCCCTTCGGCGGCCACCGACAGGGGATCCCGCCGGGCACACCGACGAGCGCCTCCATGTCCTCGGACCCCGGCTGAGGGCTCCGAGACGACCTCCACCGGCTCCCTGCGGCCAGCAGGGGCGAGAGCCGGCCCCTTGGTGCGTCGGCGCCATCTCTGCTGGGCGCATGCGCCGCGCCAGGAGACGAGAGGTAGCCGCAGCGCCTCCACAAGGAGGAGGCCGTCCTGCCTGATCGCGCGCCGTCGGCAGCGCCCTGCAGCCGAGTAGCCCAACCCGTTCGAGCTCGGCGTTGTGGCTCCGTCCAGTGACTCGCCGATCGAGTAGCTGCAACCTCGACTCCGCGCACGGCGCGATGGATCGATCACGGCCGGCCCCTCGAGGTCGGAGCGACTGCCGTGTGAGTTCGTCGCGTGTCGCCCCTCGGACAACGAGTAGACCTCCACGGTCCCTGGCTCGCAGGGCTGCCGCCGCTGTTCGGTCGTGACACCGCCGAGACCACCCAGGAGGGGCCCACGCAGCCGACCATCCCGGCGCTCAGCATCTGACCAGCACGAACACCACGCGGCAGCCGTCACGCACCACCCCCTGGGCTTGACCTGGCCGAGCGCCGCGCGGTCAGCCGATGTGGGCCGGGATGCGCCGGGCTTCGATCAGCAGGCACACGTGCTGCAGTCCGGCGATCACAGCGGCCTGCAGGAGGGGCAACCGCACGAACACCGGACCGAAGGGACCGAGGAAGGGGGCGAAGAGCCACATCGCGGTCGCCAGGCAGAGCAGGCGCCGGCGGGGGCTGCCGACCTCGATGCGCCACCGGGCGAGGGGCAGCGCTCCCAGCGCGAAGGCCACACCCAGGACCAGGGACAGCAGCGTGGCGCTGTGCGTTCCCCCCACCCAGGGGGCAGGGAGCACGCTCAGCGCGGCCGCCGCGACCGCGGCCGACCACCACAGGGCTCCGACTGGGCGCGCCCTCCCCCGCTCCTCGTAGCAGTCCAGCTCCGTCGGCGGGTACTCGGCCAGCATCTCGGACCGGTCGTGATGGACCGCCACGGAGGGATGCTTCAGGCGGACCCGTGCGACGAGATCCGCCGGCACAGCGGCCGACAGCCACAGTGCCTCGACCTGGCAGATCTCGGCCCGCAGACCTCGGGTCCCCGCGATGACCCTGCCCCAACAGGCGACCACCGCGAGGACGTGGCGGCTGCGTGGCTGGTCACCGACCGACTGCTCACCGCCGTAGGCGTAGAAGCCGCAGGTGCAGTCCGGGTCCGGGCTGCGATGCGGCGGCCGGTCCTTGCGGAGGCAGCGCGCGGTGTTGGCGCCGTCGTGCCAGGGCTCCTTCGAGAACAGGGGGTACACGGCACCGTCCGGACCGATCCGGAAGGTGCGCAGTGCCCTGATCTGGCCCACCTGTGGCTCGAAGCCACCGTAGGGGTCCACCGCAGCTACCGGGCCGGGGCGGGTTCCCTCTGCGGCTCGGTCGGCTCCGGCGCGCCCGGCTCGGGAGTCGGCTCGGGCACGGGCAGAACCTCGATACGTCGTACTTCCTTGCCGATGTTGCCCATGGCGAGAGCGTAGGCACTCGGCCCGGAGATGAAGGCCCTCCGTGTCCCGACGACGAACCTCCAACGGGCCCTGCGCGCCGGCGCAGGCACGGTCCGTGAAGCGATGGGAGGACCGCTCGAGGCGCGGTCGCGGCACGAGAACCCATTCACACCGCACCATCCCGGAGAGGACAGTGCATCCTCGACGGCGCCGCCCGCCGGGGGCGCGCCCGTTCCAGGGGGAGCGCCGGCATGTTCGCTCGATCGACCACATTCCGCGGTGAGCCGAGCGCCGTCGACGACGGCATCGCACACGTCCGCGACAAGGTCCTCCCCGCCGTGCAGCAGATGGACGGCGGCGTGGGTCTGTCCATGCTCGTCGACCGCCACACCGGCCGGTGCATCGTCACCACGGCGTGGGAGGACGCCGAGGCCATGCATCGCAGCGCGGACGCCATCCGCCCGATCCGCGGGACCGTGCTCGAACTGGTCCGCGCCGTCGAGGACGAGACCGCGGTGGTCGAGTGGGAGGTCGGCGTCCTGCACCGCATCCGCGAGGCCGGCGACGGTGCGGCAACGCGCGTCATCCGGACGAAGGGTGCGATCGGTCAGATGAACCGTGTCGTGGACGCCTTCCGCACGGGCATCGTCCCCCGCGTCCAGCATCTGCCCGGCTTCTGCAGCGTGAGCCTGCTCCTCGACCACGGGACCGGCCGCTGCGCGGTCGCGGCCACGTACGAGAGCCGCCAGACGATGAGTCGCGCGAAGGGGCAGGCCCAGGCCATGCGCCAGGAGTTCATGGAACACGCAGGGATGCGGGTCACCGAGGTGACGGAGTACGACCTCGTCCTCGCGCACCTGCGCGTCCCGCAGACGGTCTGACCGACGGCTACCGCTGACGGGTCACGGTCGGCGCAGACGTGTGCGGAAGTGCCGTGCCGCCCCTCGGACACCACAGCGTGGGCAACTCGCCCACCGCGCGAGTCGCCATGGCTGCATCCGGTGGATGTGGCCCGGTCAGCCGAACGCCGTCTGCATCTCCTCGGACGCCGGGGCACGCTCGGGCTGCGCGGGCATGTCCGGCTGAGCTCCGCCTGTCCCGCGCTCGCCGGGATGCTGGACCGCGACCACCGCGGGGTCGACCCGCATCACCGCGTACCCGGCCACGGCGCCCGCGCCGAACCCCGGCGCGAAGACCCGCACCGGGTCGGTGATCACGCCGTCGCGGACGGCGTCGTGGATCGCCAGCGGGATGCTCGCCGACGACGTGTTACCCACCTTCTCGATGTTGAAGTAGAGCTGGTCGGCGGTCAGCCCGGCCCGCTCGGCCAGCTGGATGACCATCGTCTTGTTCGCCTGGTGCGGCACGATCAGGTCGATCGCGTCCATCAGCGACCCGTCCCGTCCACCCGGCGCGGGCAGCTTCCCGAGCTCGTCGATCATCTGGGTCAGGTAGCGGCCGGCCAACGCCTTGACCTGGGGCCCGAACACCGTGATGTTGTTGTCGAACTCGGGGTTGGGCCAGAGGATCGAGTTCACCTCGCTGGCCGGGCCGCTGGCGTAGGTCTTCATGAACTCGATGTCCCCGTCGGTCCCGTCCGCGGCCGGGCCGACGACCAGAGCCGCCGCACCGTCCCCGAAGATCATCCGGGAGGTCCGCACGTTGCCGATCTTGTCGGAGAACTTCTCGACACAGACGACCAGGACCGGCCGCTCGATCTCCTGCAGCATCCGGACGGCGTCGGCGACGCCGTAGGGCATGCCCGCGCAGGCGGCGATGATGTCGTGGGCGGCGTAGACCTGGTGCATCCCGAGCTGCCCGCAGAGGTAGGTGGCCAGCGACGGGATGAGGCGGGAACTGGTGCAGGTGCAGACCAGGACGCCGCCGATCTCCTCCGGCTGCCGCCCCGCCTTGTCCAGCGCCGACTCGGCGGCCTGCAGGGCGAGCTCCTCCACAGGCAGCGAGCTGTACTCACGCTGCTCGATGCCGGTCTTGGAGACGATCTCGTCGGCGCTCATCGGGGACCAGTTGTAGGCCGTGTTGCGGATCAGGTCGTCGTTGCTGCACACCCGGTCGCCGTGCACCGCGGCCAGTGCCTCGATCCGCGGCTGCACCGAGAAGCGCTGCCGCACGTCGAGTTCCGGATACGGCCGCACCGGCGGGCGGGACTCCCGGGGCCTGCCGACGTGCCGCGGCTCGGCGCCGGCGCGCAGCCGGCGCAGGAAGGCCCGCACCTCCTTGTCCCGCGGGTGGAAGGCGACCACGTAGTCGTCGTCCCGGAGGTCGCCGGCCGGGGCCAGCTCCACCTGCGACCGCTCCCAGGGGTACTGGTTGTGCAGGACCATGGCCCAGCGGTGCAGCGCCTCCAGCTCGGGGACGTCCTCGGAGACGTCCAGGATGTCGGTGTAG
This sequence comes from Trujillonella endophytica, assembly GCF_019799905.1. Classification (GTDB taxonomy): domain Bacteria; phylum Actinomycetota; class Actinomycetes; order Mycobacteriales; family Geodermatophilaceae; genus Trujillonella; species Trujillonella endophyticus_A. Next base: position 32,768 of record NZ_JABGCI010000005.1, read on the forward strand.
TCGTAGACCGGGAAGTCCGGGTCGTAGCGCGGCAGCCGGAACGTGAGGTTGCCCGGCTGCTCGAGGAACTCCACGACGGTGGGCTTGATCGCCGGCAACGTGGACGCGTGGTGCCGGCGGTTGGCGAAGACGTCGAACAGGATGTCGAAGATGCGGTCCTCGCAGCCCTCGCTCCACTTCGCCGGCAGCTGCGGGTAGGCCTGGTGCACGCCGGTGACCTTCGCCTCGCCGTCCTCCCACGGCTCGAGGACGGGCAGGAAGACGTCGGGCCGGGTCCGCGGGACGTCGGCCCAGCGGGTCGGCCGCTTGTCGTACATCGTGATGGAGAAGCGGTTGGCCCAGAACAGGTTCAGTGCGAGGTCGCGCATCAGGTCGTAGCGGGTCTCGTAGGCGCCGGTCCGGACCCGCTCGAGGATCTCGGTGCCGCTCGGCGCCTTGGTCTCGAAGTCCCGACGGACGACGCTGTCCAGTTGCTGCAGCGTCTGCATGGTGGAGAAGTCGAGCTCGGGCATGATGTTCGAGGGGAACACCAGGCGGCCGTGCCGGTTCAGGACGAAGGCGTTCATCGACGAGCCTCTCCTCGGGGTCGACTCGGGAGCGCGCGCTCCATCCCCCGCTCGACGGCGGCGATCAGGCGCGGCCGGAGCTCGGCGGCCGGGATGATGTCGTGCACCGACCCGACCCGGCGGGCTCGTTCGATGTCGTGGACCGCCTCGAAGTCCGCGGCCACCTCGCCGAGCTTCTCCGAGCGGACGGCCGCCCTCAGGCTGGCGAGCTCGACCCGCAGGTGTGCCTGCTCGACGCCCTCGGCCGCGTTCATCGCGGCTTCCAGCTCCCGGACGCGCGGATCGGCACCTGTCCGCTTGTCGACCTCACGGGTGAACACCACGGCGGCCGCGGGAGCGCCACCGATCACCGACGCGTACGAGCCCTCGACGGCCAGCACCTGCATGTTGTCGTTGAGGACGCCGGAGAAGACGACGAAGGCCCCGCCGTGGTAGCGGGAGACGACGCAGAAGACGATCGGTCCATCGAAGTTCGTGATGGCGCGGCCGATCTCGGCGCCGTACTCGAGCTGCAGCTTGCGGAGCGACTCGGGTGACCCGTCGAAGCCGGACAGGTTGGCCAGCACGACGACCGGCCGGTTGCCGCTGGCCGCGTTGATCGCTCGGGCGGTCTTCCTCGACGAATGCGGAAACAGGGTTCCCGACGTCCACTGGTCCGGACCGTCCGCGGGGAAACTGCCGCGTCGCGGCATCGGCCGCGACTCGATGCCCACCATCGAGACCGGACGTCCCCCCAGGTGCGCGTCGTACACCACGACGGTGTCGGCGTCGGCCATGCCGGCCCACCGCTCGAGCACCGGGTGGTCCTGGTCGGTGACCGCACGCATGACCGTCCGGATGTCGAAGGGCTTCTTCCGTTCCGGGTTGGTGGCCGGGGAGAAGATGTCGCCCACGGTGGTGAACTCGCTGGCCGGATGCCGGTGCGGGAAGGAGCGGACGTCCCGGTCGACGGGGTCATCCGTGTCGGCGGGCCGCGGCCAGCGCTCACCGGGCGCGACGTAGGCGTGCTCGTAGTGCCGCATCAGCAGCTCCCCCGCTGCGGTCAGATTGGGCGCCCAGTACTGCGCCTGGCCGTTGGGGCCCATGACCCGGTCGTAGCCACCGATGCCGAAGTTGTCCTCGGCCGAGACGCCACCGGAGTAGTCCAGCGACTGCTTGCCGGTCAGCACCATCGCGCTGTCGGGGGTCATGACGAGGATGCCCTTGGTGTGCATCAACATCGTGGCCTCGGCGTTCCAGTACGGCTGCGCCCCCACGTTGATGCCCGCGACGACGACGTTGATCTCGCCGCCGCCCTGGGTGAACTCGATGATCCGGCGCAGAGCCCGGGCGACCCAGTCCATGTTCTCGGTGCCGCTGTCCATCGAGATGCGCGCGCCGGAGGACAGCGCGAACCACTCGACGGGGATGCCGCGTTCCTCCGCGAGGTCCAGCGCGGCGTTCACGCGGGCGCACTCGGGCTCGGCGACGGTGCCCAGTTGCTTGGTCGGGTCGCCGAACAGCGCGACCCGGGTCATGCCTTCGGGATAGCGCTTCGTGGGCGTGCTCAGCACACCGACGACGATCCCCGCCCCGTTCTGCCCGGCCGGCCGCTCCACGGGGACCAGTCGGCCGTCCCCGTCCAGGTCGTGCTCGACGAACGCCCCTCCGGGACCGGCCAGCAGGGGCGCCAGTTCGTACGGGTAGACCGCCCCCCGGGCACGCGAGCTCAGCACCTTCTCGGTGTAGTCGTCCAGCGGGCGCATGGGCTCGGTCGGCCGGTCGGTCAGCTCCATCTGCACGCCGGTGCCGGGCCGGTAGGAGAACCGCAGCGCCACCTCGCGGGGCGCCTCGCCCTCCTCCTGCAGCCGGGCCAGCAACACGATCTGCTCGATGCCGGCCCCTACCGTCAGCGGCGCGGCCGTGTGGGCGAAGGCCGCCACCTGGGACAGCGGCACCTCGATCGACGGCCAGGCGTAGAGGAACACCCGGTTGTGCTCCAGCGGCCGACGCGACCGCCGCCGGGACTGCGCCCTGCGCAGGCCGTCGAGGCAGGCGGTCAGCTGACGCTCCACCGTCGGGAACCCGACGATCCCGCCGGCGTCGTCCCGGAATGGGGTCACGTCCCGGACCTCGGCCATGGCGATGAACCGCTCGTCGTTCGGGTTCTCCTTCGCCGTGACGTGGAAGACGTAGGTGTCCTCGGCCGAGGGCACGCGCTCCCCGTCGAAGTTCTTCAGCCGCCACAGGGCGAGCCGCTGCGCGGTCAGGGGATGCAGTCCCCGGATGATCCGGTCCTCCGCCAGCTCCCCGGCGTCCGCCCCGTCCTGTGACCTCCGGAAGGTCACGGTCTCGACGTCCTCGTCCGGGGTGGAGACGGTCACCGTCACGCGCCGGACGGTGCTGAGCACATCGACGTCGGAGATCACCCGCTGCAGTTCCGCCGCCATCGTGTCGGCGTCGGCCGGCCGCTCCGGCCAGGAGAGGTAGAGGTCGACGATCAGGTGAGACGGGTCGGCGACGTCCGAGATCCGTTCGGCGACGGACGCGAGGGCCGACGGCAGACCTGCCGCCCTCACCATCACCGAGATCAACTGGAACTGCGTGCCGTTGAGCTCGTAGCCGGCGGAGACGGCGGAATGGCCGTCGAGGAGGAAGGCCCGGACGTCCTGCAGGTCGCGGCTGCGGTAGTAGCGGCGGGTGAGGACCTCCAGGACAGGATCGGGCTCGGCGGTGTCCCGCTCCCAGCGCTGCGCCAGCAGCCGGATCAGCGGCTCGGGACTCGCCACGAGTGCCTCGATCCGGGCCATGTTGTCGCGGTCCTCGTCCCGCGCGCCGGCGTCGAGATCGTCCAGCAGCCGCTGCGCCTCGTCGAGGACCTGCTGCCGGGCCTGCAGGACCACGGGTTCTTCGAAGTAGCGGTACCGGACGGCGCGGGCGAGGTCACCCACCGAGGGGTAGCGCAGCTGGGTCGCGAGCACGAGCCGGTCGAGCACCTCCGCCACCGGTGCCCGTGCCGGGCCGGTCGGCGGTTCGCCCGCCGTCAGCCAGCGGTCCAGCACCGCCAGGACGGCGGGCAGCTGGTCGGCCACCCGCTGCTGGGCCAGGAAGATGCGTTCGACCGCTTCCTCGAGCCGGGGGCCGGGGTCGAGGTCCCCGACCCCGTAGTGCAGGAGCGCCCGGGACAGCCGGCTCCGGAAGCTGTCCGGGAGCGCCTCGCGCTCGACGTCGAGGGAGTGCAGGTAGGCGTGGAAGTGCTCGCGGGGGCTGTGGACCTGTGCGTCGGCCTCCTCCTCCTCGCTGGCCGGCCGGTTCCGGGACAGCTCCGAGAGGTCGGCGAAGGTGGTGAGGACGGCGAGCTCGCCGTCCAGCAACTCGGCGTCGTCCGCGGGGAGCTGCTCGCGGGCGCTGCCGTACTCGGCGATCAACTGCTGGGCGTACCGGGCGCTGACGTCGTACCCGGTGATCAGCGCCTGCAGCGCCGCGAGCAGGGACAGGGCCCTGTCCCGTGGGGTGCGTGCCGGTCCACCCTCCCCCGGGAAGACCACCCGCTCCCCGGACGCCTCCTCGGCGTCGTCGCCGGCCCGCTCGAGGGTGAGCAACGGTGCGCCGGCGTCCACCTGGGAGTTGGCCGCGGCCAGCAGCTCGCGGACGCGGCCGGCGAACGGGGCCTGGACGGCCGTCTCCATCTTCATGCTCTCGAGGACGGCGACCGTCTGCCCCGCCTCGACGTCCTGCCCCGGCTGCACCCGCAGCGCGACGACCACGGAGGGCGCCGGGGCACGCACCACTCCCCCGGCGTCCCGCGTGACGCGGTGCGAGACCCCGTCGACCTCGACCAGGTGCGAGCCGGGCGCCTCGACGGCCACGACCGAGAACCGCTGACCCCCGATCGTCAGGCGGCTCTCGAGGGGGCCGAGCCGGTCCACGTCCACGTCCACGTACCGGCCGTCGAGCTCGACGCGGTACTGGTCCTGCCTCACCTTCGCGACGGTCAGGCGGTAGGTCTGGCCGCGGTACCCGAGCTCCAGCGTGCGCTCCGCCTCGTGCCGCGACCGCGGGCGCCCGCCCCGCGCCGAGGCGAGGAACGCCGCCCGCTCCCGCCGCTCCTCGGCATCGGAGGCGTCTGTCGCCACCTGGGCCAGCGCCACGAAGGCCAACGGCGTGGCATCGGTCGCCCCTCCGATCCCGGTGCGGTCGAGCCAGCCGGTGTCCGCCGTCCCGGCCACGACCTCCGGCCGGTCGAGCAGATGCAGCAGGAACGACTTGGTCGTCGTCCCCCCTCGCAGCACCACGGTGGTCTCGCGGAGCGCCACGCGCAGGCGGGCCAGGGCCTCCGGGCGGTCCCGCCCCCACGCGATGACCTTGGCGATCATCGAGTCGTACTGCGGCGGGATCGCATCGCCGACGCCCATGCCGGTGTCCACGCGCACGCCCGGGCCGGTGGGCAGCCGCATGAGCTCCACCCGGCCGGGGGCGGGGGCGAATCCCTGCTCGGCGTCCTCGGCATTGAGCCGCGCCTCGATGGCGTGACCCCACTCCGCCGGCGGGTCACCGACCAGGCGGCCGCCTCCAGCGACGTGCAGCTGCAGCTTCACGATGTCGAGGCCGGTGGTCTCCTCGGTCACGGGGTGCTCGACCTGCAGCCGGGTGTTGACCTCGAGGAAGGTGAACAGCTTCTCGTCGGGCTGGTACAGGAACTCGACGGTGCCGGCCCCGACGTAGCCGGCGGCCTTGACCAGGGCGACAGCCGAGTCGCGCAGCGACATGTCCTGCTCGGGCGTCAGGGCCGGCGAGCTGGACTCCTCGAGGACCTTCTGGTTCCGCCGCTGCACCGAGCAGTCCCGGACGCCGGGTGCCCACACCGTCCCGTGCTGGTCGGCGATGACCTGCACCTCGACGTGTCGGCCACCCTCGACCAGGCGTTCCATGAAGACGACGGGATCGCCGAAGGTGCGTGCCGCCTCCGCCTGCGTACGGCTGAGCGCGTCCTCGAGCTCGGCGGCGGACCGGACGATCCGGATCCCCCGCCCGCCGCCACCGCTCCTGGACTTGACGATGAGCGGGTAGCCGATCGCGTCCGCGTGGCGGCGCCCGTCCTCGACGCCGGCCACGGGGCCGCCGCTCCACGCCGCCACCGGCACACCGGTCTGCTCGGCGAGGACCTTGGCCTCGATCTTGGCGCCGAGCAGCCGCATGGCCTCCGGCGGCGGCCCGACGAACACCACACCGAGCTCGGCGCACAGCTCGGCGAAGGCCGGGTCCTCCGCGACGAACCCCCAGCCCACCCAGGCGGCGTCGGCGCGGCTCGTGCGCAGAGCGCGGGCCAGCTCCGCGTGGTCCAGGTACGGGCTCCCCGCCCCGGTCTCCCGGAGCAGGACGGCCTCGTCGGCGGCGCGCACGAACGTGGCCCGGCGCTCGGCCTCGGTGTGCAGTGCGATGACCCGGGTCGAGGTCCCGTGCTCCGCATCGAGCTCGCGCACGGCACGGATGAGGCGGACCGCAGGCTCACCCCGGTTGACGACGGCGATACGGCTGAACACCGTGCAGCCCCCTCGTGATCGGTCCACACCGACGGTCAGGTCCCCCTCCATGTCTCCGCTACATGTCCAGGCCGCCGTTGATCCCCCACACCTGTCCCGTGATGTACGCGGAGGCGTCCGCGGCGAGGAAGTGGACGACGCGAGCGACCTCGTCCGGCTCACCGAGCCGACCGACCGGGATCTTCGTCCGGAGACCGTCCAAGACCTTCTCGGGCACGCTGTCGAGCATCTCCGTCGCGGTGTAGCCCGGGGTGATGGCGTTGACGGTCACCCCGATCCCGTCGCTGTGGCCGGCGCGCTGCACCTGGTGCGCGGCCTCCCGGGCCAGCGTCTTGGTCAACCCGAGGAGGCCGGCCTTGGCCGAGGAGTAGTTGGACTGCCCGATGCCGCCCATCTCGCCGATCACCGAGGAGACCATCACGATGCGCCCGCTGCCGCGTTCGAGCATGTGCCTCAGCGCGGCCTGGGAGAGGTAGAACGCTCCGGACAGATTGACGTCGATGACCCGTCGCCAGTCGTCGTCGGTCATCTTGAGCACGGTCCGGTCCGCGGTCGTGCCTGCGTTGTTGACGAGGATGTCCAGCCGGCCGTGCTGCTCGATGACCTCGGCGATCGTCCGGCGGCAGTCGTCCGGGTTCGCGATGTCTCCCCGGTGCACGCTCACATGACTCTCCGGGTAGGCGCCGGCGAAGTCCTGGGCGAACATCTCTGCCCGTTCCTGATTGGCGCTGTATCCGGCTGCGACGTCAGCGCCCTGCTTGGCCAGGCTCCGGCAGATGGCGGCGCCGATCCCGCGGGTGCCGCCCGTCACGAAGGCCACCCTGCCGAGCAGCTTCTCCCCGGACCTCGTCGAACGTTCCTGCGTAGCTGTCATGGCGTCCTCTCCGGCGCGGCACCCCTCACACTGGGCCAGGGTCTGGAGTGACGGCCGATCGCCGCGCTGAGGGCCCCGACACAGGTCTTGCGCGGAGCCTCCCGGCAACGGCCGCCACCGTCAACGGAGCGGGACAGATCGACTTCTCCGGCGCGGCCATTCGGAGTCGGCCAGAACGCGGGATCCAGGGACGCCGCACCGGGAGGGCCGCCGAGTCCCGGCGAACTGGGAGGCGGGCCGCTGCGCAGACTGCACGAGGACGAGGCAGCGTTCGTCGTTTCGTGCCCGACCGCTCCTCGCTCCTGGTCGACGCCACACTCGTGGTCGTGCTCGGCGACCACCGTCGAGCGGCGCAGGCGGAGCTTCGATCGGTCCAGGCTGCGGGGACAGGCGTCGTCGGGTCTCGTCGATGCGCCTCGATGCGGCATGCTCCCACCCCATGACCGCCGATGTGGATCGTCGATCTCCGCCGTGCGTGCTCGTGATCTTCGGCGCCTCGGGCGACCTCACCGCCCGCAAGCTCCTGCCGGCACTCGCACGGCTGGCCGGCTACGGGGCGCTCCCCGCGGAGGTGGCGCTGGTCGGCGTCGCCCGCACGCCCATGACCGACGACGAGTTCCGAGACCTCTGCCGGCGCAGCGTCTCGGGCGAGGACCACCCGCGGTGGAACGAGCTCACGTCGACCGCCCGCTACGTGCAAGGCGGCTACGACGACCCCGCCACGTATCAGCGGCTGGCTGAGGTGATGGCCGACTGCGATCGACGGCACGGCTGCGCCGGCAACCGGGTCTACTACTTCTCGACGCCACCGCGCCTCTTCGGGCCGATCGCGGTGAGCCTCGGCAAGGCGGGGCTGTCCGTGCCGGACGGCGACTCCTTCGTCCGCGCGGTCATCGAGAAGCCGTTCGGGTGGGACGAAGCCAGCGCCCGGGACCTCTATGCGGAGCTCACCTCGGCCTTCACCGAGGAGCAGATCTTCCGGATCGACCACTACCTCGCCAAGGAGACGGTGCAGAACCTGCTCGCACTGCGGTTCGCCAATTCGATCTTCGAGCCGATCTGGAACCGGACCTGGGTCGACAACGTGCAGATCACCGTTGCCGAGACCCTGGGCGTCGGCGACCGCGGCGGTTTCTACGAGACCACCGGCGCGATGCGCGACATCGTCCAGAACCACGTGCTGCAGGTCCTCTCGCTCTTCCTCATGGAACCCCCGACCTCGTTCCACGCCGAGGCGATCCGCGACGAGAAGGTGAAGCTGCTGCGGGCGATCCACCCGCTGGAGGAGGAGTCGGAGATCGCGGCGAATGCGGTTCGCGGCCAGTACACCCGTGGTGGCACTCGCGCGGACCTCATGCCCGGGTACCGGGACGAGCCCGGCGTCGACCCGCTGAGCGCGACCGAGACCTTCGTGGCGATGCGACTGGAGGTCCAGAACTGGCGCTGGACCGGCGTGCCGGTCTACGTCCGCACCGGCAAGCGGCTGCCCGCACGGGTCACCGAGGTCGCGATGGAGTTCCGCCGCCCGCCGCAGCTGCCCTTGTTCCCGGGCACCACCGAAGGACTGGAGCCGGACGCTCTGATCGTGCGGGTGCAGCCCGACGAGGGACTGAGCCTGAGGTTCGGCGCGAAGGTGCCCGGGCACGCCTTCCGGGTCCAGAAGGCCTCCATGGACTTCTCCTACCAGAGCTTCGAGGAGGAATCTCCCGATGCCTACGAGCGGGTCATCCTGGACGCGCTGATCGGCGATCCCACTCTGTTCATCCGGGCCGACGAGGTCGGCCGTTCCTGGCGCATCGTCGACCCGGTCATGCAGTACTGGGCGGCCGACCCGGGGCCCATACCGCTGTACCAGGCAGCCACGTGGGGCCCACCCGAGGCCGGGTCGCTGATCGCCCGGGACGGCCGGAGATGGCGCCAATCCAGTTGAGCGAGCTGGGCCGCCCCCTGGCCCACCAGCCCGCCGCGCGTCGACGTGGTCCGGATCACGTCTGGGTCACGTGTCGGCGCGTCCCCGACATGGAATGTGACCCGGACGACACAGTCCGTACACCAACCGCTCGACGACGCCCAGAGGTCCAGGATGAACGACGCACCGAACGCCCCGACGACTCCGTGCGAGGTCGGGGTGCACGTCTTCTGCTGCTCCGACTGCCTGTGCGCGTGCCACGACGAAGCAGGGTGAGCTGAGGGCCCACCCCCGGCAGTGCGGACCCCAGCGAGGAAGCCGACCTGGGCGCCGCTCCCCCGCAGCCGTCACCATCGCGGCGGCGGAGGTCAGCCCGGCACCCGGTCCAGTACGTAGGAGCCGGGTGCCGGCTCCTGCACGGGGTGGGTCGCCGAGCCCAGCGACACCGGTGCCGGTCCCTCGTCGCCCGAACGCTCGACCGCCCAGTCCGCCCAGGCCTCCCACCAGCTGCCGGCATGCTGCTCGGCCGAGGCGCGCCAACCGACTGCGTCCGCCTCGGGGTCCCCTCCGGACCAGTAGCTGGCCTTCGGGTTGCCGGGCGGGTTGACCAGGCTCGCGATGTGCCCGGCGTTGCTGAGCACGAAGGTGCTCGGTCCGGAGAGCAGCTTCGTCGTCCGGTAACAGCCCTCCCAGGGGGTGATGTGGTCGGTGACCGCTCCGGTGACGAAGGTCGGCAGCGTGATCCGGCTCAGGTGCAGCGGCGTGCCGAGGACACGCACCCCTCCCGGACGCACCAGGACGTTGTCACGGAAGACCTCGAGAAACTGCTCGTGCAGCCGTGCGGGCAGGTTCGTGCCGTCGGCGTTCCAGGCGAGGATGTCGAACGCGGGCGGGTCCTCACCCATCAGCCACTGGTTGACCACATAGTTGAAGACGAGATCGTCCGGCCGCATCCAGGTGAAGACGTTGCCCATCTCGCGAGCGCTGATGACGCCCTTCCGCCGGGAGTTCCGGCCGGCGACGTCCAGCAGTCGGGGGGCCGAGAACGCGCCGATCGGCGCCCGGGAGTGGAAGTCGAGCAACGTGACCGCGTAGGACGCGCTGTGCACGCGGTCGTCCGCGGACGCCGCGAGGTGGTTGAGCACCGTCGTCATGATGATGCCGCCGGCGCAGAAGCCGATCGTGCTGACGTCGTCGGACCCGGTGATCTCCCGCGCCGCGTCGATCCCCTCGAGCAGGGCGCCGGCATAGGTCCCCAGGTCCCAGTCGGCCTGCTCCTTCGTCGGGTTTCGCCAGCTCACCATGAAGACCTGCAGGCCCCGGCCGACGGCGTGCTCGACGAAGCTCCGACCGGGCCGGAGGTCCAGGAAGTAGAAGCGGCCGATCGGCGGAGGCACGACCACGACCGGCCGGCCGCGCACGGTGGGGGTCGACGGCGAGTACTGCAGGAGCTCCAGCACCTCGTTACGGAACACCACGGCCCCGGACGTCACCCCGAGGTCGGTGCCCACGGCGAACGCACTGCGGTCCACCTGGGTCGGCATCCCGCCGTTGTGCACGAGGTCGCCGGCCCAGTTGCGGAGACCGCGGGCGAGGCTCCGGCCGCCGGTGTCGAAGGCGCGCTTGATCGCCGCCGGGTTGCCGAGCAGCGTGTTGGTGGGCGCGAGCGCGCTGACGAGGGCGTTGACGACGAAGCGCGCCTGCTCGACCTCGCGCCAGTCGGCCCCGCTCGCCTCGTGGTCCTGGACCAGCCGACCCAGCGCACCCGAGACCGCGAGGTACTCCTGGGCCAGGCGGCGGTAGATCGGGTTCTGCGACCACGCCGGATCGGCGAAGCGCTTGTCCTTGGGCGCCGGCGCGAGGTCGGTCGTGCCTCGGAGCACCCGCAGGCTGTCCAGGCCGAGCCGGCCCGTCTCGCGGACGAGTGGCCGCGGCTGCGCGACGACCGAGAGCAGTCCGCGCAGCACGCCGCGGCGGGTGGGCAGCGCGACGGGCTCGGCACCCTCGACGGCGTCCAGCCCGTCCGGTCCGTCCGTCGACGGCTCGACGGATGCGCTGCCCGTGGGCCGGCTGTTCTCGTGCGACTCCCGGACGGTTCTGGTCATGACGGCCCCTCTGTGTGAACTGGATCACGTCAATATGGAACTCAACCAGTTCCCCAGCTCGCTTGCACCTGCAGCACGAGCCGGCGGCCACCGCGGTCGGCGACGCGCCGATGGAGATCCCCGTCCGGGACTGGCCTTGCCGCCAGGTGAGCAGGACGGTGAGGCCCCGCCTGGTGACGCTCCTGATGGCACGTCATCGTCCCCCCACGCTCCGCGAACTGGGCTTTCGTCCGGACGCCGTCCGCCGTGATCCCGAAGAAGCGGGATGCGTTCCACCACGAAGCCCGTCAGGGCCGTTCACCAGGAGCTACCCGTCCGACGGCCGTGCGCCGACGGTCCCCGTCATCACGACTCCCCCGGGCCCTGCCCGGGCCTGGCACGCCGGCTCAATGCGGCGGCACCGCCTCCTGAGAGACGACAACTGACGCTGACAGCGGCCGTGCCGTACCCCGCCGCACGACAGTGACCGGGCAGGGCGCGTGATGTACGCACTGGTCGCTGACCGACCCCAGCAGCAGGCCGGCGAAGCCACCGTGCCCACGGGCACCCACGACGAGGACATCGGCGTTCTCTGCCGCCGCGATCAGCGACGCGGCGGCAGGGGCGTGCACCACATGGGTGTGGACCGACACTGACCCGTCCAGCCCCGCGCGGGCGACACAGCCGTCGAGTTCGTCGCGGACCGCCCGTTCGAAGTCGGTCAGTGGCGGCACGTAGCCGGGCTCCCACGTACGCGGCCGAGGCGCCGTGGTCAGGCTCCAGGAGCGGACCACCTGCAGAGCCAGGCCCGTTCGACCGGCCAGGCCCGCGGCCCAGAGAAGCGCCTCCTGAGCGCTCTCCGACCCGTCGTGTCCGACGAGCACCCCTCCGTCGACGATGACCTCCGTGCAGACCTCTGCCACTCTCGCTCCTCGATGCCTGGGTGATGAGACTCCACCATCGACGCTGGATCGACGGACGTACAAGGGGCCGAACGGACTGACGACTGAGACCCCGGTCCCTGCTTGCCCCCTACGACCCGGCGGCCGCGGGCCTCGGCCCGCTCACGCCCCGACGACCTCCGGCATGGGGCCCGGTGACGGCGCAGTGGATGGCGTGCTCCTCCTCCACCCCGCACGGCCAGCCGCTGGGCGCTCCGGCCGTAGCTCACCGGACGGGGCGCCGCATGACGAAGGGCGCCCCGGGCCGTCCGAAACGGCCCGGGGCGCCCCCCTGACGAGTGCTGCGTCGGTCAGGCGCTGGAGCGCGCGTTGTCGAGGCCCGGGGCCGCCTGGTTGTTGGTCGCGGCGTCGGTGTCGACGATGGCGCGCAGGAACAGCCCACCCTGGAGCTTGATCAGCCGCGAGGTGAGCGTGGCCAGGTAGCGCACGCCCAGCCGCGGATCGAACACGGTGCGCGGCGTGAGATCCAGCGCCGCCTGCTTGACCTTGGACGCCAGCTCGGCGGGGCTCGGCTGATGGAGCCACGCCGGACCCGTGGGCCCCTGCGCGCCCTGTACGCCGGGCAGACCCACCGGACCGACCGGACCGGCCGGGCCCTGCTCGCCCTGCGGACCCTGCAGGCCACGAACACCGGGAACGCCAGGCTCGCCCTGAAGACCGGGAAGGCCCTGCACTCCGGGCAGGCCCTTCTCCCCCTGCTCGCCGGTCTCGCCGATCACACCGCGCGGGCCCTGGGCGCCCGGCATCCCCTGCTCGCCCTGCGACCCATGCTCACCCCGCTCACCGACAGGGCCCCGCGGGCCGGTCTCGCCCTGCAGGCCCTGCTCACCCTGCTCGCCAGGACGGCCGGTCGAGCCGGGCAGACCCTGCTCGCCCTGCGGGCCGGTCTCCCCGGGCAGCCCGAGCAGGCCCTGCAGACCGATCGGTCCCTGCTCGCCGCGCTCGCCATCGGGGCCGATTGCACCGGTCGGGCCCTGCTCACCCGTGTCACCGCGCTCGCCGACGGGGCCGATTGCACCGGTCGGGCCCTGCTCACCCTTGTCGCCGGGCTCGCCGGGCTCGCCGGTGGGGCCGACCGGCCCCTTCTGGCCCTTGTCACCCGGCTCGCCGACGGAACCGACGGGGCCCCTGGGCCCCTTGTCGCCGGGCTCGCCAACCGGACCGGTCGGGCCCTTCAGACCGCGGTCGCCCTCCTCGACTGTGACGTCGACGGGAACCTCAAGGGTCTCGCTGCGGGTCGTGCTCTTCGACTGCGCCATCGGTACGGCCTCTCAGGTAGGTGGTCGTGTAGCGGGCGACGTCGCTGCGCAGGCATCCGCAGCGCGCTCCGTGCCGACCTCGCCCCCCCGGGGTCGAGCCGTTCCCGGTCAGCCAGCCTCGAACGGGCTGTGGCCGTAGACCAACCACCCCTGCGATGCCCTACGCGAGGGGCAGCAAGCGCAGAGCACCCTGTGAGACGTCCCACCAGGACAGTGGATCGCCCCGGCGAATCCGGAGGCTCCAGTCCTCGAGGAGGGTGGCGCCGGGGCCGATCAGTGCATTCCGTATCCGCAGGAGCTGCGGGAACGGGCGGTGCGTCCGGTGGCCGAGAGCCTGGCGGACCACACACCGGGTGAGGGGGATGCGCTCGGTGGCGACCGAGCTGGCATCAGGCACCGCCGGGCCCCGGCCTCCGCCGTCGTCGAACACGGGTGCAGTCGGCGCGGACGGCCGTCCGCGCTGCACCTGCGTCCTGCCACCGACCCCGGAGAGGGAGCGCAGCGATGGACCTCACCCACCCGGCCAGCACCTCCACCGGCCGGTGGTGCTGGGCAACAGGACCGGTGGAGGCGGAACGTCGTCGGTGACGTCCGGGCAGAAGCCACCGGAGTGGGATCTCCACCTCGTCCGCGAGTCGTCCGGCGTGTCGCACCTGATCCTCGCTGCGACCGTGTCCTGACCCCTCCGTGCCCGGCGAGCGGTCGGCCCCCGCCTCGCGCCGTGTCGGCCCCGGGCTACGGCGGCTACGACGGCTACGACGGCTACGACGGCTACGACGACACTTGCTCCGACCTCGCCGGACCAGGAGGCTCGGGAGATGCACCGACGGGGATTCCTGGCCGCGGCAGCTGCGGTCGGGCTGGCGGCGTGCTCGGGGCCGACCACGGACCGGTCGACGGCACGGTCGACAGCACCGACGACGACATCGCCCCGCCCCTCCGCCCCGAGCCCGGCGCCGACGACCACGGCTCCGCCGACGCCCGCGACGGCTCAGGAGGTGCTGGCCCGATCCACGGTGCCGGTCCTGTGCTTCCACCAGCTGCGGGAGTTCCGCCCCGACGACAGCGCATACGCCCGCACGATCATCACTCCCCCGGCAGTCTTCCGTGCCCAGCTGCAGGCGCTGCGCGACGGCGGCCGGACGCCGATCACCACGACGGCGTTGCTGGACCACCTGATGGTCGACGCGCCCCTGCCCGAGCGACCGGTGCTGCTGACCTTCGACGACGGCTCGGAGACCCACCACTCGGTGGCGCTCCCGGTGCTGACCGAGTTCGGCTTCCCCGGGACGTTCTTCCCCATGACGGTCGTGCTCGGGAAGCCGAACTGGCTGACGGCCGACCAGCTGCGGAACCTGGACCGGGCCGGCATGACCATCGGTACGCACAGCTACGACCACCAGCGGGTCGACCGGCTCAGTGGCGACCAGTGGGCGATCCAGGTGGAGCAGCCGCGAGCCGACCTGGCGGAGATGCTCGGCCATCCGGTGGACACGATGGCCTACCCCAACGGCGTCTGGTCGGCCGAGGCCCTCCCCCGGGTCGAGGCGGCGGGCTACCGGGCCGCCTTCCAGCTCTCCGACCCACAGGATCCGACCCATCCGATGCAGACCATCCGTCGGATCATGCCGCCGCCGACCTGGGACGGACCGACGCTGCTCGCCCGTCTCGCCTCGGACTTCTGAACCCGGCCCGCCCGGCGGCGGACGGAACCGGGCCCGCAAGGCCGGAGTCATCGAACGCTCACCGGCACAGGTGATCCGGTCGAGCGGCGGGCGTGACCTGTCGCTCGACGACGGGCGTGTCCGCGCCGGGCCGACGGGTAGCGGGCGTCGGTGTCCTCCATGCTTCGCCCTCCACGGCCCCGGATCAGCCCAGTGACCTCGAGGCGGTCCTCGCCGACGTCACCGACCGTTCCCGTCACCTCGCTGACGAGGGCGAGGTCGAGGAGCAGCCCGAGGAGCTCCCCTCGGCCGAGTCCGCCCGCTTCGCCCTGGCGCTCGCAGAGCTGGACGGGACCGAACACGTGACCGGGGACGCCGACGTCGGCTTCGCCATCCAGAGCGTGGTGAAGGTCTTCACGCTCACGGCCGCGCTCCAACTGGTGGGTGAGGAGCTGTTCGACCGGGTGGGCCGTGAGCCGTCCGGCGATCCGTTCAACTCGCTGATCCAGCTGGAGCACGAGAAGGGGCATCCGCGGAACCCGTTCATCAACGCTGGTGCCTTGCTCGTCTGCGACGTCCTGATGGATGCCGCGGACGACGCCTTCGCCGCTGTCGCCGGCCTCCTCGGCGATCTGGTCGGCGAGGAGGCGACGGTGAACGACACCGCGCTGGACGCCGAGCGGGAGAGCGCTTCGGTCAACCGGGCCATGGGTCACCTGATGCAGTCGTTCGGCAACATCCACCACCCGGTCGACGAGGTCGTGGAGGTCTACCTCCGGCTCTGCTCCGTCACGGTGACCACACGCACGCTGGCCCGCGCCGCGCGCTTCCTCGCCAACGACGGCGTCGACCCGCGGACCGGCGCGCCGGTGCTCTCCGAACCCCTCGCCCGCCGGGTCAACGCGCTGATGCTGACCTGCGGCACGTACGACGCCGCCGGCCAGTTCGCCTACGACCTGGGGTTCCCCTGCAAGAGCGGCGTCGCAGGGGCCGTCATGGGTGATGTCCCCGGGCGGTTCGGCGTCTGCGCGTGGTCGCCGCCGCTGGACGAGAAGGGGAACTCGCGGGCCGGCCGTGCCGCCCTCCATCTGCTGTCCGAACGGCTCGGCCTGTCCCTGCTGTGACCTGCCCGGACCGCACGCGGGGCGGTCCGGGCGCTGGCGGACGTCGCCAGGGAGTTCATGACGTTGGGCGACCTCGTCGTGCTCGTACTGCTCGGTCGCTGGGCCCTGGGCACGCTCCGGGACGACGAGCGGCAGGTGCGGGTCGGCCAGGACCCGGTGTTCCGCAGCACCGGCGACGAGGACCTGCCCCGCGATCCGCAGGACTGCGTCGGGACCGCCGAGTACGTGTCGGCCAGGACCGCACCGGGTGACCGTGGGACCCCCCGGATCGGTGGCGGCACGGCCGCCTACCGTGCGGCCATGGCTCCGCTCGCCCGCACCGCCGTCCGCGTCCTGCTCGGCGCGGCGGTGGCGGGTGCGGGGGTGCTCCACCTGACGACGCAGCGACAGCAGTTCCAGGCCCAGGTGCCCGACTGGTTCCCCGTCGACGAGGACCTGACAGTGCTCGCCTCGGGCGTCGTCGAGATCGTCCTGGGCGCGGCCTTCGTCGCGCTCCCGCGGCAGCGGCGGCTCGTCGGGGCGCTCCTGGCGGCCTTCTTCGTGGTGGTCTTCCCGGGCAACGTCGCCCAGTACGTCGAGGGCACCGACGCCTTCGGCCTGGACACGGACCGGGCGAGACTCGTCCGGCTGTTCTTCCAGCCCGTGCTCGTGCTCCTGGCCCTGTTCGGCGGCGGCTGGCTGCAGCGCACCCGGCGACGCTGAGCCCGCCGCCGCGGCAGCGCCGGCCCGAGCTCGTTCCCCCGAAACCGTCCGGCCAGCCCGCGCCGACCGGACCGCCGGGAGTCCCGCGCCGAGTCGTGGCCGCAGGTCCCGGACCGAGGGCGACGGCGTGCCCCTCCCGCGCCGCACCGGCGCCCGCGGGTGACGAGCCCGGTCACCCGGGCGCCGGCGGGTGCGGGCAGCGCCTGGTGTGGACGTGGTGGGTCGCGGGCAGAGGCACGAGGTGCGCGTGCTCCTGGTGATCACCGACGTGGACTGGTACGAGTCGGCCGGCTACGCGGCTGCCTGGGTGCGGGCGCTGGAGGAGCAGGGCGCGGAGGTCGAGCGGCTGGCCCGCATACCGGACGACTGGCCGGTCACCGGCCCGCCGCCGGGTCGCTACGACCTGGCGATCGCGCACGTGCTGGTCGAGGAGGTGGTCGCGTACGCGCCGACCTTCGCCCTGGCGGTCCTGCTCGAGGCGGCCGGCGTCCCCCTGCTCAACCCCGTCGGCGCGCTCGTCGCCTCCGCCGACAAGCTCGTGACCCATGCCGTGTGGGCGGCGGCCGGTGTGCCGCAGCCCGCCGCCTGGGACCTGGCCCGCGTCCGGGAGTGGCCGATGCCCGGACGGCGGATGGTGCTCAAGCCGGCACTGGGCGACGGCGCCCGGTACATCGAGCTGGTCGGCGACCTCGACGCCGCCCACGAGGTCGAGACCGCCTGGCGGGCCGACGAGGCGCGCGGCGGCCACCGGCGCGGGGTGGCGCTGCTGCAGGAGTGGATCGCCGAACCCGCGTGCGCGCGCATCTTCGCCACGCCGACCTCGTCGTCCCTGGTCTACGAGAAGTCCCGGGCCGACGGCGCGCTGGTCACCCACGGGACGGTCTACCCGCGGGTGTACGAGGCGCCGCCGGAGCTGGCCCGGCTGGCCCAGCGGATGGTCGCGGCCCTCGGCGGCGGGCTGATGGGCGTCGACGTGCTCATCGAGCCGGACGGCCGGATGGTCGCGCTGGAGGCCAACGCGCCCTTCGGCTTCGACGTCACCGATCCGCAGCAGGCACGGTGGGTGGCCCGTGCCGCGCTGGCCGCGGCGGAGCACGCGGCGGCGGCGCGCGCGACGGCCGTCGCGTGAGCCCGGACCGGACGGCCGGCACCCCCACGGCCCGCATCCCCACGGCCGGCATCCCGGCAACCGGCGTCCTGTCGGCCGGCATCGACGAGGCGGTGCTGCCCGACGGCAGCGACCGGGAGCACGCGGCGGCCGCGCTGGCCGCGGTCCGCGCCTACGGCCCGGGCGCCCTCGCCGCGGACGTGGCCCGCGCGGCCGCCGAGCTGGGCCTGGTGCACGGAGCGGTGGCGTCCGGGAAGGTGGACCCGTTCGTCGTCGACCCCGTGCCGCGGGTGCTGCAGCGGAGCGAGTGGCAGCGGCTGGCCGCCGGCCTGGGCCAGCGGTTGCGCGCGCTCGAGGCCTTCGTCGCCGACGCGCACGGTCCGCGCGAGGCGGTCCGCGCCGGCGTCGTCCCGGCCGCGGTGCTCGAGACCAACCGCTACCTGACCCCGGGCCTGCCGCCGCAGCGGCGCTGGATCGGCATGGCAGGGCCCGACGTCGTCCGCGGTGCCGACGGGCAGCTCGTCGTCCTGGAGGACAACCTGCGGACGCCGACCTTGCTGGCCTACGCCCTGGCCGCGCGGGACCTCGTCGCACCGCGGCTGGGGGTGCAGCCGGGCCCGGCGCCGATGCGGGAGGCCGCCCGCTCGGCGATGCGGCGGATGCTCGCCGCGGCCACCGACGTCCCCGATCCGGTCGTGGCCGTGCTCGGCGACGGACCGCGCGGCGGGATCCCGTGGGAGATCGACCAGCTCGGGGCGATGGTCGACGCGCCGGTCGTGCTGCCCTCGGACCTGGCGGCCCGGGGCGAGGCCCTGCTGCTGCCGGACGGGCGCCGGGTGGACCTGCTGTGGCGGCGCACGAGCGAGGAGCGGCTGACCGACGACCACGGCCGGCTCAACGAACTGGGCGAGGTGCTCGAGGGGCCCCTCCGTGCCGGCACGGTGACCGTGGTCAACGCCTTCGGCACCGGCGTCGCCGACGACAAGCGCACCTACCCCTACGTCGAGGACCTGATCCGCTTCTTCCTCGGGGAGGAGCCGCAGGTGCGCTCGGTGCCGGCCTACGACCTCGGGGACCCGGCGCAGTGCCGGGCCGCTGTCGACCGGCTGCCCGAGCTGGTGCTCAAGCCGCGGTCCGGCTCGGGCGGCCGCGGGGTGCTCATCGGCCCGCGGGCGGACGCCGGACAGCTCGAGCGCGCCCGCGCCGCCGTCCTGGCCGCTCCCGGGGAGTGGATCGCCCAGGAACCGGTGGCGCTGTCGACCCACCCCACGGTCGTCGACGGCGCGCTCGTGCCGCGGCACGTGGACTACCGGCCGTACGTGTTCTGCGCCGACGACGAGGTCGACGTGCTGCCGGGCGGGATCACCCGGGTGGCCCTGACCGCGGGCGACCTGGTCGTCAACGCCTCGCAGGGCGGCGGCGGCAAGGACACGTGGGTGGTCGGCTGAGGAGGTCCGGCGGGCGGGTTGACACAGCTGCCTCGTGCGGCAACAGTTAACCGCGTGGTTCACCGTCAGTTCGCGGCCCTGGCTGATCCGACCCGCTTGGCCATCGTGGAGCGGCTCGCCCGCGGGCCGACGTCCGCCGGCGACCTCGCGGCGCCGACGACGATGTCGCTGCCCGCCGTCCTCAAGCACCTCCGGGTGCTCGAGGAGGCGGGCCTGGTGACGACGGTCAAGCGCGGCCGCGTGCGCGAGTGCCGGCTGCGCGACGACGCGCTCGTCGCGGTGGCGACGTGGACCGCACAGCAGCAGGCGCTCTGGTCGACCCGGCTGGACGCCCTCGGCACCCTCCTGGAGGACACGTGACCACCGCCCCGCTCCTGTCGTTCGACCTCGACCGCACCTATCCCGCGCCGCCCGAGCGGGTCTGGGCCGCCTTCACCCGCGCCGACCTGCTGGAGCGCTGGGTCCTCCCCGACCCGGAGTGGCGCGTGTCCTCCTGCGAGGTCGACGCCCGCGAGGGCGGTGGGTACCGGCTGCGGTTCGGCCCCCGCCCGGACGGCGACGCGTAGCGCGAGACGGCGACCTTCGCGGTGTTCGAGCCCGTGGAGCGCCTCGTGCTCGACGTGTCCACCGCGGGCGAGGACATGGCCGAGACCTCCCGGTGCACCGTGCTGCTCCGGCCGGTCGGCGGCGGGACCCGGCTCGAGCTCACCGTCGAGGGACTGTCGGACGCGCAGACGGCCGAGCACATGCGGACCGGCTGGCAGTGGTGCCTGGAGGGCATCGCCGCCCAGCTCGGCGCCGCTGCCTGATCACGACGCGCGGCCCTGCGGTCGCCGACCGCGGGGCGCCCTCGTCGTCCTGGGGACCTCCCGCCGTCAGCCGCCGGCGGCCAGGCGCCGGCCCATCTGCTCGTGCACGGCCTGGATCCCCTGCAGGGGCCGCAGCATCACGCGGAACTCGACGATCCGGCCGTCGGCGTCGCACCGGATGACGTCCACGCCGTTGACGTACCGGCCCTCCAGGCTCGTCTCGAACTCGAGCACCGCGGTGTTCCCGGCGAGCACCTGCTTCGTGTACCGGAAGGTCCCTCCGGCCCCGCCGGCCAGCGTCTGGGACGCCGCCTCGAGGTACTGCTTCGTGACGGGCTTCCCGCGCTGCGGCGTGTAGACCACCGGCGAGTAGAAGACGACGTCGTCGGCGAGCAGGTCGTCGAGACCGCCGGGGAGCTCTCCTCCCAGGTACCGGTGCCAGCGGGCGATCACCCCGTCGATCACGCCGTCGATCACGTCGTCGGTCACAGAGCCTCCTCGTCGTCCCCAGCGGCGCGCGGCTGGCACCGCTGGGGATCCTCCCTGGGATCAGCCGGTCGTCGCGCGGGCGGCCTCCTCGATCACCCGGGCGACGACGTCGGGCCGGGAGACGGTCACGGCGTGGGAGGCGTCCACCTCGACGGTGTGCGACGACGCCCGCTCGGCCATGAACCGCTGGGCCTCGGCCGGGACGGCCCGGTCCTGGAGGGTGACGAGGGTCCAGGACGGGACGGTCCGCCAGGCCGCCCTCGTCGCCTCCTCCGCCAGCGCGTCGCCGAGGACCGGCCGCTGGGTGACGGCCATCAGCTCGGCCACGTCCGCCGGCACGTCCGCTGCGAAGACCGGCCGGAACCGCTCCTGCGCGATGTAGAGGTCCTCGCGGGTCCCCCCGTCCGGACCGCGGACGGCCACCGGGCGCAGCGCCGGCCCGAGCTCGTTGCCCGGGTACCTCCCGGCCAGCTCGCCGGTGCTCTCGCCCTCCGCCAGCAGGAAGCTGGCGACGTACACCAGCGCCCTCACCCGCGGGTGCCCGTCGGCCGCCTCGCTCATCACGCTTCCGCCGTAGGAGTGGCCGGCCACGACGACCGGTCCGTCGATCCCGTCCAGGACGTCGCGCAGGAACCCGGCGTCACCGCGCAGGGTGCGCAGTGGGTTGGCCACCGCGACCACGGGGTGGCCGGCTCGCCGCAGCCGGGCGATCACGCCGTTCCAGCTCGACGCGTCGGCGAAGGCCCCGTGCACGAGCACCACCGTGGACCCGGCGTCGGTGCGCGTCTCCTGCATGCCGCCGGTCATCGCGCGTCTGCCTCGGTCTGCGGGGCGATGACGAGCTCGGCGACGCGCTCGCCGTCCATCGCGAAGCGGTACCCGAGCTCGACGACGCCCCCGGGGAAGTCGCCCTCCAGCCGGTGGGTGACGACCCAGTGCGTGTCGTCGACGCGCCGCGCACCGACGAGGGTGGTGGTGTAGCTGAACTCGGCTCCGGCCTTGGACAGGAAGCGCCGGACCTCCTCGGTCCCCCGGTAGGTGGTGCCGTCGTCGACGACCACGGCAGCCGGGGTGAAGGCGCGGAGCGCGGCGTCGGTGTCGCGGGTCGCGTGCGTGGCGAGGAAGTCTCGGATCGTCGAGGGCAGCTGGTCGGGCGGGATGCTGGTGGTTGCGGGCATGCCGCGACGGTGCTGCCTCCCGGAGCGGGAGGGTCGAGCACTGGACCCTCCCCCGGGGGGAGGGTGCACCGTGGACGCGTGCTGGCGATCGGCGAGTTCTCCCGGATGACCCACCTCAGCGTGCGAACCCTGCGCCGCTACCACGACGCGGGCCTGCTGGAGCCGGCGACGGTGGACGACGCGACCGGTTACCGCTATTACGGCGCCGACCAGATCCCGACCGCCCAGGTCATCCACCGCCTGCGAGAGCTCGACGTCCCGCTGCCCGACGTCCGGCGCATCCTGGACTCCCCCGACCCCGGCCGGCGGGCCGCCCTGGTCGCCGACCACCTGCAGCGGCTGGAGGCGGAGCTGGACCGGACCCGGGCCGCCGTGGCGTCCCTGCACCGGCTGCTCGTGCCCGAGCCGGCACCACTGACAGTGGCGCTGCGCGCCGTGCCGGCCACCACGGTGGCCGCGGTCGAGGACGACGTGGCGCACGACGACGTGCTGGCTTGGTACGCCGGCGCCATGGCCGAGCTCGACGCCGCCGTCGGCGACCCGGCCGGCGCCCCGGGCGGGCTGTACGACAACGCGCTGTTCGAGGACGGCCGCGGGCACGTGCTCGTGTACCTGCCGGCGGCCGCACCCCCGAGCACCGGCCGGGTGCGCCCGGTGACCCTGCCCCCGGTGGAGCTGGCCGTCACGACCCACGTCGCGGAGCACGACGACATCGACGTCACGTACGGCGAGCTCGGCAGCTGGGTGGTGGCCAATGCGCTCGCGGTTGCCGGCCCGGTGCGCGAGACCTACCTGGTCGGCCCGCGGGACACCCCCGACCCGGCGGCCTGGCGGACCGAGATCGGCTGGCCGGTCTTCCGCGTGGCTCCGCGGTGAGGTCGCGCCCGGGGCTCAGGGCGCCGCCGGAAGCGCGGTCAGGCGCGCGGGAACAGACCCCGCCGCAGCTCGTCCATCGCCTGCGCCAGGGTCACCCGCGGGGCCCAGCCCCACCCCCGCGCACGGGAGCTCAGCATCCGTCCGGTCCAGACCGGCTCGTCGGTCCACTCCGGCTCGACGCCGAGCGCGTCGGTCACCGTGCCGAGGTAGTCCCGCCACGTCGCGTCCTCGGCCGCCACGATGACCGGGGTCGTGCTCCCTGCCACGGGACCGCGCTCCGGGTCGTCGGCGGTCGCGACGGCACCCGTGGCGACGTCCGCGATGAGGGCCGCCAGGTCGTCGACGTGCACCCACGCCCAGGTCTTCGCCGGGTTCGCCCGGCGCTCGCCGTCACGGATCTCCCGCGGGCGCAGCGTGTTCCAGACCGACGTGGCGCCGGCGCCGATGATCGCCGGCGGGCGGACCAGCACGGTCGTGAGCCCGCCGATCCGCGCGAGCGCGGCGTCGGCGGCGTTCTTCGTGTCGGGGTAGTCCCCGCTGCCCTCGGGCAGGAGCGCGCCGCCCTCGGCCACGTCCCCGACGCCGGCCGAGCGGTCGTAGACCCCGGCCGTGGAGACGTGTACGAGCCGGGCCACGCCGGCGTCCCGCGCAGCGCGGGCGAGGACCGCCGTCCCCTCGGCGCCCACCCGGTGCTGCACCTCCCGGGGCGAGCCCATCGGGTGGACCGTCGTGACGACCGCGTCGGCGCCCCGGACCACCGAGCGGGCGAGGCCCTGGTCGGCGAAGTCGCCGACGTGCTCGGTGACCCCGTCGAGCGCGGGCGCGCTCCCGGCGCGGCGGACGACGGCGCGCACCCGCGCCGACCGCTCGGCGAGCGCCCGGCACACGGCGGCGCCCACCAACCCGTTCGCGCCGGTCACCACGACGACGGGAGCGGCGATCACCATGCCGACCACCCTGCCAGCGACCCGGCGGCCGCGCCCGCTGCCGGCGCACCACCGCGAGGATCGACCGCTGTCCGCATCCCGCGCCGCCACTGGTCCGGAAGAGAGACCATCAGGTGACGCACGACCGAAGCCGCCGGGACACCGGCGGCCCGAAGCGCGAGGAGATCGCACCGATGAGCATGACCAGCAACGACGCCGCAACCGGCAAGCGGGACATCAAGAGCCACGAGACCACCAGCTTCGCCGACCTCGGCAAGGAGATGTGGGCCTACCTGACCGGCAAGGGCGCCGCGATCAACTACGAGTTCGTCGACATGATCGTCGAGGTGCCGCGCGAGACCGGGCCGGAGGCCCCGCGCGCCGTCTGGCGGCTCAACGGCACGCTGCGGATCACGACCGCCGAGAACGCCAGCCGGGGATGA
Organism: Trujillonella endophytica; assembly: GCF_019799905.1. Taxonomy (GTDB): domain Bacteria; phylum Actinomycetota; class Actinomycetes; order Mycobacteriales; family Geodermatophilaceae; genus Trujillonella; species Trujillonella endophyticus_A. The sequence continues at coordinate 56,711 of NZ_JABGCI010000005.1, forward strand.
CCGACCCGCGCGGCCCGCTGCACGTGTCCGGCGAGCTGTCGCTGGAGGTGGACGGGACGGGCGTGCAGGTGCACGCCGACGGCGCGGACGTGCGGATCGTCGCCGAGGACGTCGGCGCCTTCGTGGCACGGGTCCGCGAGGCGGCGACCGCGCGCACGGGGGTGGCGCCGAGCCGGCGGGACCTGGGCGGCCTGGCCGAGGCCCTGGCCGAGGCGGGGATCACCGCGCACCTGGAGTCCCCCACGCGTCCGGTGGCCGTCGCCGGTGCCGGCGTCGACTCGCCGGCCGGGGCGCTGCTGCTCGGCACCCGGCGGGTGCGGCCGGGCGCCGCCGTGGTCGTGATCGCCGCCGACCGCGGCCGGCGGCTGCTCGCCGCGGGCGCCGTCGCGGTGGTGCTGGCGACCGTCCTGGCCCGCCGCCGCAGGTGACCCGGGAGCGGCGCGGCCGGGCCTCGACCCGGCCGCCCCGCTCACCGGCGGCGTCAGCCGGGCGACGGCAACCGCTCCTCCGCGAGCTGGTCGACGAACAGCGGCGGCAGGTAGCGCAGCATCAGGGCCGACCACACCACGTGCGTGAGCATGGACGCCTGGATCCCGCCGGTGGTCCTGCGCTGCTGCGCGAAGAGCAGGCCCATCGGCACGCTCGCCAGGACGAGCGCCGGGTTGCGGGTCGCGGTGGTGGCCAACCCGTAGACCACGGTCGACACGAGGACGGGACGATCCGCGCCCGCCGCCGCGTAGAGCGCGCCGCGGAAGAACACCTCCTCCGCCAGGCCGTTGGCCAGCGTGGTGGTGAGCACGAGCGGGGCCGACCCCTGGTCGGCATAGCTGAGGACCGAGCCGATCGCCCGCTCCAGGACCGGGATCCGCCGGGCGACCAGCGCCGCGGCGTAGAAGGCCCCGAAGGCGCCGACCCCCGAGGCGACCGGCGTGAGCAGCGGCCGGCGCAGCCGGTCCCCCGGCCCGAACATCCGGCCCAGGTGCAGCGGCCCGGAGGCCAGTCCGCCGGCCACCCACGTGCCGGCCACCCCGAGGGTCAGCCCGTAGAACCGCGGTGAGCCGGGCGGCGTCGACAGCGAGGCCCCCAGCAGCGACGCGCCGGCCACCGCGACGGCGCCGGTGACCCGCCGGCGGCGCCGGAAGACGTCGTCGCTCTCCCAGTGGTCCCGCGGCACGCTCCGCAGCAGCGGCCCGGCCGCCCGCTCGATCGCGGCCCCCAGTCCCGGGAGCGCCCGCCGGCGGGTCACCGCCGCGCTCCGCGGCTCAGCCACCCACCGCGTCGCTCCCCCACCCGCCGCCGGCGTTCCCGCGCCCGTTCGACCAGGGCGGTCAGCACCATCTCGTCGTAGTCCATCGGATCGAAGGGGACGACCGAGCGGATGGCGTCGTCGGTGACGACCACCTCGTTGGTCATCGAGTCGATCAGCGAGCGGCCGGTGGTCACGTCCACGTCGGTGACCAGGGCGAGCCAGCGCGAGGACAGCTGCGGGCTGAGCAGCGGCACCGGGACGACGAACAGGTGCCGGTTCTGGATGTCGGCGACCCGGGTCATCATCTGCAGGTAGGTGAGCACCTCCGGGCCGCCCACCTCGAACACCCGCCCCACGGCCTCCGGTGCGTCGAGGACGCCGACCAGGTACCGGACGACGTCGGCGACCGCGATCGGCTGGGTCCGCGTGCTGACCCACCGCGGGGTGACCATGGCGGGCAGGTGCGCCACGAGCTGGCGGGTCATCTCCCAGGACACCCCGCCGTGACCCACCACGATCCCCGCGCGCAGCACGGTCACCGGCAGGCCGGTGCCGCCCAGGAGCTGCTCGACCTCGCGGCGGCTGCGCAGGTGCCGCGACAGGTCGTCGCCGTCCCGCCCCAGGCCGCCGAGGTAGACGATCCGGTCGACGCCGGCGGCGGCGGCGGCCCGGGCGAAGGAGCGCGCCGCGTCGGCGTCCTTGCGCTGGAAGTCCTGGTCGCCCAGGGAGTGCACCAGGTAGTAGGCGACCTCGCAGCCCTCGAGAGCCGCCCGCAGCGACGCCTCGTCGCCGACGTCACCCGCCACCGGCGTGCCGGCGCCCCGGTAGCCCTCCGGCCGCCGGGTCATCGCCCGGACGTCGTGGCCGGCCTCCTCGAGCGCGGTGGCCAGCCGGCTGCCCACGAAACCCGACGCGCCGGTGACCAGGATCCTCACCGGCACAGGGTCACCCGGATGGGCACCGGGCGCGACCCGCCGTACCGGTCGGGCACCGTCGCGCACCTCCCCGGCTCGGTCGCCGGTGAGGTCAATACGGCGCCTTCGGGATGACGATCCACAGGCCGATGTAGACCAGCTCGCCCACGCCGACGAGGCCGAAGACCACGAAGCCCACCCGGACCAGTGCACGCGAGAGCCCGAACCGATCGGCCAGCGCCGCGCACACCCCCGCGAGACGCTTGCCGGAACGGGGCCTCACCAGAGTCGTCGCCATGTCATGCCCGTACCCGGACTGCAGCCGGACAGGCGTCGGCACGCGCCCCGGCCGGCTGCCCGGTCCGTAGCAGGTCGCCGTCACGATGGCCGCCACGGCCCCCCGCGTGGGTCTACTGTCCCGCCATGGCGACTCGGCGTGCGCTGCTCCTGATCGCCGACATCGGCGGCTACACGGAGTACATGCAGTTCCACCGCAGCATGCTGGGGCACGCGGAGGCGGCCACGAGACGCCTGCTCGACAAGATCGTCGACGCTGCGCGCGACTTCGAGCTGATCGAGATCGAGGGCGACGCGGCCTTCCTGTCGCGCGAGGCCGAGGGGCTGGACGGCGCGGCGACGCTGTCCGCCGTCACCCGTGCCGCCGTCGCCATGCACCGTGCCTTCCACGCGCAGCGCCGGCTGATCGAGCTCAACATGTGTCCCTGCGGGAGCTGCACGAAGACCAGCGCCCTGAAGCTGAAGTTCGTGGCGCACGTCGGCGATGTGGCGACCCAGACGATCAGGCGCCGGAAGAAGCTCGTCGGCATGGACGTGATCTACGTCCACCGCCTGCTCAAGAACTCCGTCACCGTGCCGGAGTACCTCCTCGTCACCGACGACCTCTTCCGCGACGGTGGCGCCACCGCCGCCGAGCTGGCGGTCCGGGAGATCGCCCAGGACCTCGAGGGCATCGGACGGGTGCAGACCTTCTACGTCGAGGTCGAGGACATCACCGCACCGCTCCCGCCCGCGCCCGACCCGTCGTTCCTCGTGCGCATCGGCGCGACCCTCGACATGGTCGGCCGAGGCCTCCCCCACGTGCTCCCCCGCCGCCGCTCGCGGTCACTGGCCTCCGCCGGCTGAGCCGTCGTCGTCGAGGAGCGACGTGTCGAGCTCCCGTTCCGGCAGGACCTGGATGAAGTACTCGACGCCGAACATCTCCCGGAGGATCGAGTCGGGGAACATCGCCGGGTCGATCGGGTACTGGGACCGGTGCGCGGCCGTCGCCCGGATCTTGTGGCCGACGAAGTCCGAGACGTCGATGCACGTGCTCACCCGGGCGTCGACCCGGTCCCCGGACGGCAGCGTCCTCGTCAGCAGCGGCAGCGCCTGGTCCTGACGTCCGCCGACGGAGAAGGACTCGGCAGCCAGGAAGGTCAGGCTCGTCACGTCGTCCAGGGCCACCACGTGCGCGTTGCGCGGCCGGCCCGTGGCGATGCCCTCCTCCCCGATGAACTCCCCCGGGCCCGACCGGTCGACCACGCGCACGCGACCGTCCGCGTCCTCTCGCCGGATCTCCACGGAACCGGACAGGAGGAAGTACATCGCCGTGGCCTCCTCGCCCTGTTCGACGAGGTAGGAGCCGGCCGGGAACCACTCGACGTCGATGAAGTCGGCCGCGTATCCCAGGGCCGCCGTCTCGCGCGAGAAGACCGACAGCGCCCGGACGAACTCCCTGGTGCCCTGGAAGCGGGTCGTCAGCTCCACCACCCACGCGGCCAGCCGGTCGCGCAGCAGCATGCCGCTGCGCGGCAGGTGACAGTGGAAGAGCCGGATCGGTGTGGCCGATCGGAGCCGGTAGCACGCCTCGGTGACCGCTGCCCCCACGGCCACGTGGTCCGGGTGGCCCGAGAACCCGTCCGGCCCGAACGTGATCACCACGTCGGGCTCGAACTCGGTGACGATCTCGGACACCTGGGCCAGGAGCGAGTCGCCGTCGAGGTCGGAGAGGCCGCCGTCCGGATGGCCGAGACATCTCGTCCGGGTCAGCCCGAGCTCCGCACCGGCCGCGTCGAGTTCCCGTGCCCGGACCGCCTCGAGGGTGCTCCGGGTCGCGACGGCGGCGTCCCTGATCTGACCGGCTCCGCCTCTGGTCAGCGAGACCACACCGACCTCGGCGCCCGCGCTCGCGTACTTGGCGAGGGTGCCGCCGGCGCAGATGGTCTCGTCGTCCGGATGGGCGAAGACCCCCAGCAGACGCAGAGGTCGCCGACCTGGGGGATCCACGGACATGTGGGTGCCAACCGATCACCGTCGAGACCGCCACCGGCGGTCACGGGGGTGGACCTGGGGGCCGGCCGGTCGAGCGCGCACCGTACCGTCCCGCCGCGCGCGCGAGCCAGGAGCGCCGTCCCGGGCAGGCCACGTCCGACCCGGCGTTCCCCGGCCGACTTCGCTGTTAGCGTGCGCGCCGTGCCGGGGTCCTACCGCGAGGCGTGGACGTCGGTGACCGGCAATCGCAACCTCCGGTTCGCGCAGCTGTCGTCGCTGTCGGCCTGGACCGGCGAGTTCCTGTTCCTCTCCGCCATGACGGTCTACGCCTTCGACCAGAACGGCGCGGCCGGCGTGGGCCTGATCGGGTTCCTCCGGGTGCTGCCGGCGACGATTGCGCTCCCCTGGCTGGGCGCGCTGGCCGACCGGGTCTCGCGCCGCCGGCTGCTCGTGGTGGCGTGCGCGCTCCGTGCGCTCACCGCGGCGGGAGCGGCGGCGGCCATCGCCCAGCCCGCAGCGGTCTACACGCTGCTGACGCTCTCGACGGTCTGCCATGCCGCCTACCGGCCGGTGCTCGCGGCCCTGTTCCCCACGCTGTGCACCACGCCGGACGAGCTCACCGGGGTGAACGCCGTCCGGGCCATCCTCGACGGCGCCGCCGCGCTCGTCGGCCCCCTCGCCGCGGCCGCGCTGCTCGCCGCGTACGACCCGGCCGCCGCGTTCGCCGCCGTGGCCCTGCTCGCCGGGATCGCCGGCGTGCTGGCTGCCCGGCTGCGGTACGAGTCGCCGCGCCCCGCCACCGCCGACGGTCCGGCCGACCGGGTCGGGGTGGTCTCCGACGTGGTCGACGGCCTGCGCGAACTGCGCCGACGTCCCCGGGCGCTGGACGTGATCGTGCTGGGCGGCGGGCAGTGCCTGGTCCGCGGCGCGCTCACCGTGCTGGCGGTGGTGATCGCCGTCGAGGTCACCGACCTGGGGCGGCCGGGGGTCGGGCTCCTCTGGGCGGCGTTCGGGATCGGCGGGTTCGTCGCGGCGATGGCGTCGATCGGCGCCGCGGGGAGCGCCAGGCTCGGCACGCTGTTCGGCGCCGGGATCGCGATGTGGGGTGTGCCGATCGTCCTCATCGGCCTGCTGACGGGCAGCGCCGTCGCGGTCGGCGCGTTCGTGGTCGTGGGCGCCGCCAACGCACTCGTCGACGTCACCGGGTTCACGCTGCTGCAGCGACTGGTCCCCGATCAGACGCTGGCGCGCGTCCTCGCCCTGACCGAGGCGGTCTTCTCGCTGGCTCTGGCGCTCGGCTCCCTGGCGATCCCGTTCATCCTGTCCGCGCTGGGCGACACCGGCGCCCTCGTCGCCGCCGGCTGCCTCCTGCCGGTGGCGGTCGTCGTGCGCTGGGCAGCGCTCCGGGCGATCGATGCCGACATCGGCGTGCGGCGGGACCGGATCGTGCTGCTGCGGCGGGTCGGCATGTTCCGCCTCCTGCCCGTCCCGGTCATCGAGGGCCTGGCGCAGCGCCTGGGCAGGGCATCCGTCCCGGCGCAGACCGACGTCTTCCGGAAGGGCGACCCGGGTGACGGGTTCTACGTCGTCGAGTCCGGCCGCGTGGCCGTGATCGACGACGGGCGCGAGATCCGCCGGCTGGGACCCGGCGACGCCTTCGGCGAGATCGCGCTGCTCCGCTCCGTGCCACGGACGGCGACCGTGCGTGCCCTCGAGGACACCGAACTCGCCACCCTCAGCGGAGATCACTTCGTCTCGGCGATCACCGGCTTCTCCGCCACCTCCTCGACCGCCGAGCAGCTCGTCGGTGGCTATCTCGCCGAGGACCGGCAGCGGCAGGCGGCCCCGGAGGCCCCGACCCCGACCGCGGGCACGCTCCCCCCCGAGGAGCGGCCGGGGCCGGACGCGGGGAGCCCGGGCCGCCCATAGGACCTCCGGCCGGCACTGCGGAGATCGGCTCCGGCGCCTAGCGTGGCGGCGTGTTCTTCCTCTTCGGCTTCGGCACCAAGGAACAGGACCTGGGGCCCGGGGAGGTCCGCACCTGCCCCAACTGCGGGAACACCACGACGTGGCACCGCGTGCGAATCGTCAAGCAGTTCACCGTCTTCTTCATCCCCCTGGCCCGGTGGGGACGGCGGCAGCTCGAGGTCTGCGGCATCTGCGGCACGGCCGTCGAGGTCTGATCGGGTGCCGCCCGGCGCCCCCACGGGTTCGCCAGCGTTCGTCGCTCGCCGGGGAGTCAGCGGCTGGTGAGGTCCCCGGCGACCCGGAGGACCTGTCCGGAGGAGATCCGGTCGGGATCGGTCCGGGCGCAGGGACGGGCCCAGCGGTGGCAAGGCGACGTCACGGAGCCGGCACGGGCCGCCGTGACGCCACCGTGACGGTCGCCGCCGAGAGTCGACGACGGCCGGTCGCACGACGGCCGGCACACCCGGCACAGCGCGGAGAGGAGCCCCCGTGCCACAGGACGACCCCTTCCGACCGCGGGACCCGGAGAAGGCTGCGCGTGAGGCCGAGCCGCGAGTCCACGTCTACGGCCCCGGAGCTGTCTGCGACACCGAGTCCCGTGGCCAGCGGACCCCCGGCGGGCGGTCTCTCCTCGAGATCGTCGTCGACGCCTCGCAGGGATTCGTACCGCTGTGGGCGGAGCACACGACGCTGCGATGGCGTTTCCAGCAGCGGTCCCTCAACTTCTTCGAGGCACCCGACGCCGCCGAGGCAGCCATCGTCGACCTGCTCGGGGAGAGCATCCTGCAGTGGGGGCCGGCTGCACCGGTCCACTTCTCGCGAGACGACGACGCATGGGACTTCGAGATCGCGGTCCGCGAGGTCGACCGGTGCTCCGTGAACGGGTGCGTCCTCGCGAGCGCCTTCTTCCCCGACGCCGGCCGGCACGAGTTGACGATCTATCCCCAGCTGTTCACCCAGAGCCGGGAGGAACGGGTGGAGACATTCGTCCACGAACTCGGCCACGTGTTCGGACTCCGGCACTTCTTCGCCCTGGTGCGGGAGACGGCGTGGCCCGCCGAGGTGTTCGGGACGCACGAACCCTTCACGATCATGAACTACGGGAGTCAGAGCGTCCTGACCGACGCGGACCGGGCCGACCTCACCCGGCTGTACCAGGAGGTCCGGAGCGGCCGCCTCACGGAGATCAACGGCACGCCCGTACGGCTCGTCCGGCCGTTCACCGCCACGGGCACCGTTCCCGACGCCCTCGTCGCGATGGGTGGTCTCCGCCTCCGCTGAGAGGACTGTGACGGCCTGGTGACGCGGTCCCGAGCACGGTGGACCGGACAGACACCCGATCCGTCCGAGGAGGACGTCGCGATGGACGACCGCGAGATGCCGGCAGGGACGATGAACACCGATCAGGACCAGGCCGAGATGCCCGCCGCCGCGATGAACGGGCAGGCTGCCACGGCGCAGGCCGCGGACTCAGCGGCACCGATGGTCGAGCAGATGCCCGGCAGTGGGACGTCGGCCTCGGGGGCCAGACGCGTGCTGGTCGAGCTGCGACTGCCGTCGGACAGCTCGGAGGAGGGCGACCCGGCTGCTCTCGCGTCCGCCGTGGGGACGTTCGACCTGCCCGGTGTGCAGATGGACTCGGGCTTCGCGCCGGTCCGGATGGCGCCCGGCGGCGGCGGGAGCCCCGAGTCCGACGGGATCGCGGCACTGGGCGCCGCGGCCACGGCGACCGTGGTCGTCCGTGCGACGGTCGACGACGAGCGGTTGGCCGACCTGGAGCAGCACCCTGCCTTCCTGCGTACGTGGGACGACGGCCCGATCGCCCCCTTCACGGTGACCGTCGACCGGCCCGGGACCGAGGCGCCGGAGAAGGGCACCGCCGGGCCGGCCCCCTTCCTGCACGTGACCGAGAGCATGGCGGCCTGCCCGATCGGCACCTGTGACTGCGGGCCGGGAACGGCGAAGGGGACCATCGCGGACGTCGCCCGCTACCTGGGCGTGGACGGCATCTGGAGCCGGGGCATCGACGGCGACCAGATCGTCGTCGGGGTCGTCGACGGCGGCATCCGCGCGACCGGCCGCACGATCAAGCAGGGCGAGTCCGGGCCCGAGCTCGACCGGGTGATCGGCGGCTGGCCGGTGGCCAGCTGGGGCACCACGGCCGCCGGCTGGGGCGACCACGGGATGATGTGCGGCACCGACGTCCGCGGGATGGCGCCGAAGACCCTGCTCTACGACCTGCGCATCTCCGACGGCGACGCGCTCTCCGACGCCCTGTCGGCCTTCCAGTGGGCCATCGACCGGCACCGTGCCGACGGGACGCCGCACGTGCTCACCAACAGCTGGGGCATGTTCCAGGAGTCGTGGGCGCCGGACTACACCAGGAACCCCGACCACCCGTTCACGCGGAAGGTGCTCGAGGCGATCGACGAGGGGATCATCGTCCTGTTCGCCGCGGGGAACTGCGGGGCCACCTGCCCGGACGGGCGCTGCGGACCCGACAGCGGGCCCGGACGGAGCATCTGGGGCGCCAACGGGCACCAGCGCGTGATCACCGTCGGTGCGGTCAACCGCAACGAGCAGTTCGTGGGCTACAGCAGCCAGGGCCCGGCCGCGCTGCACGCCGACAAGCCCGACTTCTGCTCCGTCACCCACTTCACGGGCTACTTCGACAGCGACAGCGGCACGTCGGCGGCCACGCCCATCGCGGCGGGTGTCGTGGCGCTGATGAAGCAGGCGGTGCCAGGGCTCACGCAGGGCCAGGCACAGGCTGCCATGAAGTCCACGGCCAAGGACATCGGGCCGGCGGGCTTCGACCGGCACTCCGGTGCCGGGATCCTGCGCGCCAAGGCCGCCTTCGACGCGGTCTCGCGCCCGGCCCAGTGGTCGGGCTGGGAGAGCCTCGGCGGCTTCTGCACCGACGGCGTCGGCGTCTCCTCGTGGGCGCCCAACCGACTGGACTGCTTCGTCGTCGGCAACGACCGGCAGCTCTACCACAAGTGGTGGGACGGCGGCGCCTGGCGCGGCTGGGAGGCACTCGGCGGCAACCTCTACAGCAACCCAGCCGCCGTCTCCTGGGGACCCAACCGCATCGACGTCTTCGCCCTCGGCGGCGACCACGCCATGTGGCATCGGTGGTGGGACGGCAGCGCCTGGCGCGGCTGGGAGAGCCTCGGCGGCTTCTGCACCGACGGCGTCGGCGTCTCCTCGTGGGCGCCCAACCGACTGGACTGCTTCGTCGTCGGCAACGACCGGCAGCTCTACCACAAGTGGTGGGACGGCGGCGCCTGGCGCGGCTGGGCGCCGCTCGGCGGCGGGCTGTACAGCAACCCCGCGGCCGTCTCGTGGGGGCCCAACCGCATCGACGTCTTCGCCCTCGGCGGCGACCACGCCATGTGGCACAAGTGGCGGGCCTGAGTCCTGCTGGGCGGCCCGGCCGGCGTGCCGGCCGGGCCGCCCGCGCCTCGTGCGCGGACGCCGGCCGGGCGCTCCTGCCGCGTCCCTAGGATGCACTGAGTCGCCGCCGCATCCCGGGAGGCACCGTGTGCGCGTCAGGTCCGAGGCGGACGGTCATGGTCGAGCTCGACGCACCGCCGGTCACCGCACCGCTGGCCGCCCTGGACCTCGGTGCGTCGCTGCCGGGGTTCACCCGTGACCCCGACTTCCAGCCGGTGCCCATGGCGGCCGGTGCCGGGGACCGCGGCACCGTGATCATCCGCGGGACGGTGGACACGGAGGCCTCGATGGAGGCCCTGCGGCAGCGGCCGGAGGTGCGGCAGGTCTGGCCGGACGCGGGCGTCGAGCCCTTCGGCGGCTCCCCCGGCCCCGCCGGTCCGCCCGCCTGAGCGGCGCACCGCTCAGGCGGACGATGCCACCGGGTCCACCAGGGTCCGCGCCAGGGCGGGGCGGTCGATGAACGGGTTGCGGTTCCCCTGGCGCTCGGAGATCGCGGCGTTGCGGTGTCGCTCCCACTCGGTGACGGGCTCCTCCTCGTGCCAGCTGAGCAGCATCTGCCGCCGCTCCAGCGGCATCTCTCCCACGTCGACCAGTCCGGGGTAGCGCACCAGGAAGTAGAAGACGGCGCGCGCGGCCGGCCCCTTGCCGTGCACCGGCTCGAACCCGTTGCCCTCGCTCTTGCCGCACACGCCCCGCACCACCTGCAGGACCGTGCCCGGCGATCCCGGCACGGGGAAGTCGGGGAACTCCGCGTACGGCGTGTTGCTGCGGAAGCTGTTGCAGCGGGACTCGCACGCGAACAGGTGGTGCAGGTCCCCGCGCATCGGCTCCTGCCTGGCGAACCAGCTCTGCGGCACCACGTGCTCGCAGTTGAACGGCAGCGCAGCCTCCACCTCGGCCGCGACCTCGTCGGCTCCCGCTCCGCCGGCCGCCAGCCGGGCGGAGAACCGGTCCGCGCGGGCCTCGGCGATGGCCAGGTCGGCGTGGATCAGCTGCCCGGGATCCCATTCCTGGCCGGTGTACAGGCTCCGGAGCGCACCGTTCGGCTGCAGGTCCACCCACGGGTAGAGCTCCGTCGCAGGCCGGTACCTCGGCGTCCGCACGTGGGAACGCCGGACGAGATCGGTGACCTGGTCGGGAGCGACCTCGTCGTAGTACAGGTCCGCGGCCGCGGCGTCCGCGGCGGCGTCGTAGTAGACCCGGTCCCGGGCCCGGGCCGACTCGGCCAGCGCGACCTCCACGTCGACCGTCGCCAGCCCGGCGAGCTCCTGGACGAAGTCGGTGTCCACCCCCGAACACGTACTCCGGCCTCGTCACCGTGGCGTCAACCGCCGGACGGTCACGGATCCCCGCCCGTCAGGGTCCGCTCGCCGGGAGGTCCCGCGGGACACCAGCACCGCCATCGTCGGGGACGGCGGGACGCCGAGCTCCCGGTCGAGCGTGTCGCGGAACGACCCGTAGGCGCGGAGCGCCTCGACGAGGTTGCCCTCCGCCAGGTGCACGCGCACGACCGCCAGGTGGGCGCCCTCCCGGAGTGGCTCCTCGCGGACGGCGGCGTAGGCGGCCTGCACCGCCTCGCCGTACCGTCCGACGCCGGCCAGCCTGTCCGAGAGGACCTCCAGCGTCCGGATGCGCAGCTGGCGCAACCGCTCCCGCTCGAGCAGGACCCAGTCCTCGTACCACCCCGGCAGGAGCTCGCCGGCGAGCGCCGCGGTGGGGACGACGACGTCGTCCACCGGGGACCCCGCGTCCAGCACGGACGCGGTCCACTCCACCAGCTCCCGGACGTCGACGCGCACACCGTCGGCGAGCGCGATCACGTCCCCGCACACCTCCACCAGGCCGGGGAAGGCCTTCTGGACCCGCCACAGGGCCGAGCGGAGGTTGGCGGACGCGCGGTTCTCGGCGGCGTCGGGCCACAGCTGCCCGGCGATCGACCGGCGCGGGCGTCGCGGGCACAGGCCCAGGTGGGCGACCAGCCGCTGGACGTTGTGCGGCACGCCCCGGACGTCCGACGTCCCCTCGCTGTCGCCGAGGTGCAGCCGGAAGCCGTCCAGCAGGGACACGCGCGCGACCCGGGCGTCCACGAGGGGCACCTCTCCTGTCTCCCCTACCGGCTGCCCGTTGGCCGGCAGGAGAACGGTGACGGGACGCAATCGTCCCGATACGCCGGGAGCGGTGTCTACGGACGTTGGACCCTGCCGGTCCACGTTCGGCCGGCTGGGCCGTCGGGCCCACGGCGCGCGGTGGCGATCAGCCGGGTCATCTGTGCCGTCGGTGGGATGCCGAGCTCGTCGGCGAGCATGGTGCGGAAGGACTCGTACGCGCGGAGCGCCTCGATCAGGTTGCCCTCGGCGACGTGCACGCGGACCACGGCTCGATGGGCGCTCTCCCGGAGCGGCTCCGCGCGGACCGCCGAGTGCGCCGCGTGCGCCGCCTCGCCGAAGCGGCCGGCGGCGACGAGCTTGTCGGTCAGGGCCTCGAGGGCGTGCATGCGCAGCTGCCGGAGCCGTTCTCGTTCGAGCAGGACCCAGTCGTCCTGCCACCCCGGGAGGAGTTCTCCGCCCAGCGCGTCGTCGGGCGCCGCGAGGTCGCGACCGTGGACGCACGGGTCGAGGACGTGGAGCGCCCACGTGTCGAGCTCGCGGGCATCGACACGGACGTGGTCGGCCAGGACCAGCGAGCCGGCCGACACGTCGATCATCCCGGGCGCGACCTTCTGCAGCCGCCACACCGCCGATCGGAGGCTGCCGTGCGCGCGGTCCTCGGGGACGTCGGGCCAGAGCTGGCCGGCGATGGCGCTGCGGTCGGGACACCGCGACAGGCTCAGCCGGGCGACGAGTCGCTGCACCACCCGAGGGAGGTCACGGACTTCGCCCTGCCCGCCGTCACCGCGGCAGACGACGAAGCCGTCGAGCAGAGCCACCCTGGTCGTCGGTGTGAGCGCCACGGGGCATCCCCCTCGGACACCGTCGGTGCGGTCGGCGGGAGCTGTACCGCTGCCACCGTCCCCTGATCGTGGGCAGCCGGCGCGTGGCTGTCAATCGAGTCCGGCGTGCCCGGCGAGGACGCCGTCAGCCCTGCGCGTCGGCGGAACGGAGGAACTCCTCGAGCCATCCGCGCACCGCCTCGAGCACGTCACCGGTGGACGCCGTGACCGCGATCGTCTGGTCCTCCGCCGGCGAGTCCGGACCGACGGCGGTCAGGCGGGCGCGGAAATGGTCCGCTCCGTCCTCGAGCCAGACCCGGATGAGCAGCGCCGCACTGCGGTCGACGGCCACGGCCACCCCTCACGCCGATCGGTCACACAGTGTGAGGACTGCATGGGTTGATGGTCGCAACCGTGACGAGGACATCATGCATCCGTGACATGGGGTGAGAGGACTCACCCGACCGGATGACGTGGATCCGACCGCCCCGTGCCGGCCGGCGGGCCAGCGCCCTGGACCGTCGTCAGGGGGGTGCGCTGCCGACGCAGCGCCGCGAGCGGCGCGTCGTCCGCGGGCCTCTGGTGGTCCGGCTCCCTCGGCTGTGATCCCCTCCGGGTGCCGGTCAGCCGGCGAGCGCGTGCTCCTCCCGGGAAGGTCCGGGCCCGGGGACCTCCGTGGACCGCGGGGTGCCGGCGAGGTAGGTGACGAGTTCCCGGGGGGCGTAGTCCACCGAGCGCTCCTCGTGCCGCCGGACCGCGCTCGAGGCCACGGACTCCGACGCCGCGTCCGCCCGTCCGATGGGCCGCGCGTAGGGCCTCAGCAGGCGGAAGAGCCATCTCCGCGAGTCGTGCAGGCGGCCCAGGGGATCCGGGTCGACGGGGAACGTCCGGCCGTCGTACACCGTCGGCGCGCCATCGACCGGCCGGCGGTAGGCGTCGTCCCGGAATGCGAGCCCGTACGAACGCGCGCGGTCCACCATCCACAGGAGCGCGATGTCGGCGAGCTCGGACCTCTCGTGTCCTCCGCCGACGTCGCAGTGGTCGCCGCTGAACCACACCTGTTCGACCACCTGGTCGCGCGTCTCCGCCGGACGCTGCCAGAGCGTCGGCTGGAAGGGCCTCCGCCGCTCGTCGATGGCCAGTGCCTGGAAGGCGGCGTCGACCGTGCAGCTCAGCTCCGTGTCGTGGAACGCCCACCGGTGGTTCATCAGCCGCGACAGCCCCAGCCCCGTCGACGGGATGCCCAGCGAGCCCACCGTGTCCCAGACCCCCAGGAAGCGGACCCGTGCACGGTAGCCGTACGACCGCCGGAACAACTGGGACTCGAGATCCCGGGGACGCGTGGAGCGCGAGCGGTACAGCGCGTAGGCCTCGTCGAGGCGTCCCGCGTACGACGGCCTCAGGACCCCGCAGTTGTGCACCAGTCCGACCGTGCTCCGGGCCGTGTAGGCGCCGCGGCTGAAACCGAACACGAACAGCTCGTCGCCCGGCTCGTAGTTCTCCACCAGGAAGCGGTAGGCCGCCTGGACGTTGCGTGACAGCCCCACGCCCAGAGCTCCTCCGCGCAGGCGTTCTCCCGGCTTCGTACCGACCCCCTGCTGGTAGAACACCCGCTGCTCGACCCCCTGGTCGTCGTGGTCGTCCACCCCGAGGGCGACCTTGGTGACGTTGGTGGGACAAGGGCGGCCGTTGCGCTCCTGGTCGGCCGTGTTCCAGGTGCCGTCGCAGCACAACACCAGACGTTTGGGCATGACCGGTTCCTCCCGAGCGGGCTGTGTCGACCCCGGCGTGGGACCCGACGGTGGGGCGGCGGGCGTCACCGCCCCGTCAACCCCGGGCGGACGGATGCACTGACCGGCGTCCCGCCGGCCTCACCCGTCTCGGCTGGGCCGGCGCCCAGGGAGTGGATGCCCACGGCGGGGTACAGCAGTACACGCTGGGGCGCCCTGTCGACCCCGCCGTCGAGCGCCACGGGCCCGACGCCAGTACCGACGTCGCACGACCGACGCGCGACGCGCTCGACGAGAGGAGCACGGATGTCGACCGACCGGCCCGACCCGGGTGAGTTCATCGAGCGGGCGCAGCAGATGCTGCGGGACCTGTTCGGAGGTGCCGCGGGAGACCCGGAGCAGTGGGGCGCGGCGACGCGTCCGGCGGCAGCCCGGGGGAACCGTGAGCCCAGCGCGCAGGAGCAGCGCGAGAACCTGACGTTCGCCCTGGCGACGCGAGCCGTCGAGGCGCTCGAGGACCTCTCGCTGAACGTCGCGGCGATCCGGCAGCGGCTCGAGCGCGTCGACGGGCAGACGCCACGGGCGCGGCCCGACGGCGACGACGGTCCGGCTCCGGGCCGAGCCGGCGCGCCGGACGGGGGCGGCGGCAGCGCGGCGGACTGACCGGGCGGGCCGCGGTCGGGATCCCGCCGGGCCGTGGCGCGCGTGGGAGGGTGCTGGTCGTGACGTCCCCCGAGTTCCCCCGGTGGACGGTCCGATCGCTGTACCAGCCCATCGTCGACCTCCGGGACGGGACGCTCGTCGCCGTGGAGGCCCTGTCCCGGGGGGAACCGGGGCCGCGGGAGTCGGCGGAGGCGCTCTTCGCGGCCGCGCGGGCCGCCGGGACGCTGGTGGAACTCGACGAGGCCTGCCTCCGGGCGGCGTTGCAGGGGGCCGGGCAGAGTCGCGGCCCCGTCACGCTCTTCGTCAACGTGGAAGCGGTCACGCTGGGGACGCTGAGCCCGCGGCGACTCGCGGAGCTGGCCGATCTGGCGGCCGATCACGTGCGGGTCGTCGTCGAGGTCACCGAACGCGACCTCCTCGAGCGGGCCGCCGAGCTCGTCCGCGGCGTCCAGGCCGTCCGCGACCTGGGCTGGGGCGTGGCCCTGGACGACGCCGGCGCGGAACCCAGGGGCCTCGCGCTGATGCCGTTCCTCCGGCCCGACGTGATCAAGCTCGACCTCGCCCTGGCCCGCGGGCACACCACCCTGCAGGCCGCCGCGGTGGTCAACGCGGTCCGCGCCGAGGCCGAGCGCTCCGGCGCGATCCTCCTCGCCGAGGGGATCGAGAGCGAGCAGCACCTCGAACGCGCACTGGCCATGGGCGCCCGGCTCGGTCAGGGCTGGCTGTTCGGACGTCCCGGCGCGCTGGCGACCGCCGGCATGACTCCGCTGGCCGTCCCGCCGACGCGGGCCGCCCGGAGCCCGCGTTCCGGTGCCCACCCCACGCCGTACGACCTGCTCACCGCCACCTCGGCCGCGCAGCGGGCCACCGTGCCGCTGGTCGCCTCGATGACCCGCCAGCTCGAACGGCAGGCGCTGCTCCTGGACGAGCAGACCGTGGTCCTGGCGAACTTCCAGAACGCGGAGGTCATGACCCCGGCGACCCGCCGCCGGTACGAGTCCCTGGCGAGCGTGACCGCCCTGACCGCGGTCACCGGCATCGGCATGCCCGACGAACCCGCTCCCGGGGTCCACGGCACGGCCCTGGAGGCCGACGACCCGCTCGGCGAGCAGTGGGTCATCACGGTCGTGAGCCCGCACTTCGCCGCTGCGCTCGTCGCCCGGGACGTGGCGGCCGGGGACGGCGACGACCGCGGCCGCGCGACCGGTCCGGTGGGCGACCCGGCCCGCCGGCTGGACTACGTGCTGACCTACGACCGGCAGCGGGTGCTCGATGCGGCGGGGCTGCTCCTGGAGAGGGTGCGGGCCAGGTCCGGCGCGGCCGGCGCGCCGTCGCCGGTCGCCGGCAGCGCACTGCCCCAGGACGCCGTGCGGGTGCCCCCGGAGGTCCTCCCGGACCTCCTCCTGCGCGCGATCGGGACGGCCAGCAACGGCATCGTCATCGCGGACGCCTCCCGGTCGGAGCTCCCGTTGGTCTACGCCAACGCGGCGTTCCTGCGCCTCACGGGCTACTCCGCGGACGAGGTGCTCGGCCGCAACTGCCGCTTCCTCCAGGGCCCCGCCACCGACCCGAGCCAGGTGCAGCCCATCCGCCGCCGGCTCCTGGCCGGGCGCGACGTCCACACCGTCCTGCTCAACTACCGGCGCGACGGGACGACCTTCTGGAACGAGCTCCACATCAGCCCGGTCACCGACGCGGCCGGCGACATCACGCACTACATCGGCAACCAGCTCGACGTCACGAGCCGGGTGGAGCGCGAGCGCCGGACGACGTACCTCGCCCACCACGACGAGCTCACCGCCCTGCCCAACCGGGCCCACATCCTCGAGCACCTGCACCTGGAGCTGCGGCGCGCACGGCGGAGCGGCACGAGCGTGGCGGTCCTCCTGCTGGACCTGGACGAGTTCAAGGAGATCAACGACCGGTTCGGCCACGCCGCCGGGGACTCGGCGCTGACCTGGGCGGCGCGGCGCCTCCGGTCGGCGGTACGCGCCGGTGACGTGCTCGGGCGACTCGGCGGCGACGAGTTCCTCCTGGTCCTCGCCGGGCTCCCCCCGGCCGGCACATCGCCGGGGGACCCCGCATGGGAGCCGTCGGCCGAGGAGACGATCCGCCGGGTCCGGGACCACCTCCACGCCGCCCTCGACCGCCCCCTCTCGCTCTCCGACGCCACCATCCGCCTCAGCGCCAGTTCCGGTGCCGCACTGTTCCCCCGCGACGCCGACGGGGCGGCCGAGCTGATCGCGGGCGCGGACGCCGCCATGTACCGCGACAAGACCGGGGGCTCACGCGCCGGCCTCGCGACCGGCGGGACGGACTGAACGGCTCTCCGAGCGACGCCCGGTGTGCGGGTGTGCGCCGGGTGCTCACGCCACCGGCGCCCGGTGCGGCGGGTGGACCTGCGGGCCGGCGACCCCGCAGTGCATGCACTCCTCGACCAGGAGGCGTCCCCGAGGGGCTCCGGCGTCCGGCGGCGTCCCGCGCGGACCGATGAGGAGCGCGGAGACCACCGCGCCGGCCCCGAGCAGCGCGGCGAGGACGAGGACGGCCGTCCGGAAGCCGTCCGCGAACGCGGCCGGGTCGGTGTACGCCTCCCCGCCGAGCCCCGCCACGACCGGCACCACCGCCACGGCGAGCAGCCCCGCGGCCCGGGCCACCGCGTTGTTCACGCCCGAGGCGACGCCCGCGAACCGGTCCTCGGTCGAGGACAGCACCGTGGCGGTCAGCGGGGCCACCAGCAACGTCAGCCCGGCGCCGAAGACGACCGCCGCCGGCAGGACGTCCGCGACGTAGGAGGCGCCGGGCCCGATCCGGAGCATGAGCAGCACGCCTCCCGCCGCGACGAGCGGACCGGCGGTCAGCAGCGGCCGCGGCCCGATCCGCTGGGCCAGCGCGCCGACGCGCGCGGAGAACACGAGCATCAGCGCGGTCACCGGCAGCAGCGCCGTGCCCGCCAGCAGCGGGCTGAACCCGGACACCAACTGCAGGTGCAGCACGAGCAGCACGAACACCACGCCCAGCGCCGCGTAGACGAGCAGGGTCACGAGGTTCGCGGCGGTGAACCGGCGGCTCCGGAACAACGCGGGCGGGACCAGCGGGTGCGGCGAGCGGAGCTCCACCCGGACGAACAGCAGCAGCGCGAGGACCCCGGTCCCCGCGACGGCCCACACCGTGGTCGCGGAGGTGTCCCCGCCCGCTGCCGTCAGCGCGTAGGTCAGCGTCCCCAGGCCCAGCGTGACCAGGACCGTCCCGGTCAGGTCGAGGTGCGGCGCGGCCGCAGGGTCCCGGGTCTCCGGCACGTGCCGCGCGGCCACCAGGACCACGAGCAGCGCCAGCGGCAGGTTGAGGAGGAACACCGCCCGCCAGTTCCACTCGACGAGCCAGCCGCCGAGGAAGGGCCCGACCGCACCCGCGACCCCGCCGAGGCCGGACCAGGCCCCCACGGCGGCCGCCCGGTCGGCGCCGGCGAAGGACGCGGAGATGATCGCCAGGCTGCCGGGGGTCAGCAGCGCGCCCCCGACGCCCTGCAGGGCCCGTGCCGCGATCAGCGTCTCGATGTCCCAGGCGAGTCCGCACAGCAGCGAGGCGGCGGCGAACCAGCAGACGCCCACGACGAACACCCGCCGCCGACCGAACCGGTCGCTCAGCGACCCGCCCAGCAGGATGAGCGCGGCGAGCGTGAGCGTGTACGCGTTGACGGTCCACTGCAGGCCGGAGAACCCGGCGCCCAGGTCGGCGCCGATGCGTTCCAGCGCCACGTTGACCACGGTCGCGTCGAGCATCGCCAGGCTGGACCCCAGCACGGTCGTGAGGAGCACCCACCGCGCCTGCGGGGTCCCCATGCGCAGCGCCGGGGTCTGCGGCGCCCGGGAGGCGGCGCCTACGTCCACGTCGTCGTCCTGCGGCTCACCGCTGCGCGGCCGCGGGGCCGTAGATGGCGGTGGCCTGGGCCGCGGCCAGCCGGGCGTCCTCCTGGCGGACGACGGACAGCTGGGTCTCGTCGGGCGGGAGGACGCTCTGGAACAGCCAGTCCGCGGCCACCCGCACCCGGTTCGCCGTCGCGGGCAGCACCAGCAGGTGGTAGCCGCGGGTGACGACCTTGGCCACGGGACCGGTCAGGCGGATGCCGAGCGGACGGGCGACGGCGTCCAGGCCGCCGAGGTCCGCCACCAGTCCCAGGTCCCGGTGCCGGTAGCGGCGGGGGGTGCCGTGGCCGAGCGCGGCCGCGACGTTGCGGCCGACGGCGGTGCCCTGCCGCTGCGCGTGCTGCGCCGTCGGCTGGGTGTCCGGCAGCGCCCCGTCCTCGCCAGGGGCGACGGCCAGGTCCGGCACGGCGGCGGCATCGCCCGCCGCCCAGAGCCCGGGGACGCCCGGGACCGACAGGTCGGTGTCCGTGACCAGCCGGCCGCGCCGGGTCGGCAGCCCCAGCGCCGCGACGAGGGGACTCGCCACGACCCCGGCGCCCCAGACGAGGGTGCGGGTGCGGATCGTCGAACCGTCGGTCAGCACGACGCGGGTGTCGTCGGCCGAGGCGACGCTGGTCTCCAGGCGCACGTCGACGCCCCGGTCCCGGAGGACGGTCAGCGCGTGGGCGCCCAGCTGCGGGCCCAGCTCCGGCAGCACGGCCGGTGCGACGTCGACGAGGACCCACCGCACGTCCCGGGCCCGGGTGCGGTCCCACCGGCGCTCGATGCGGGTCAGCCACCGCTGGGCCTGGGCGACGAACTCCGTCCCGGTGTAGCCGGCGCCGACGGCGACCACCGTCAGCATCTCGGCGCGGGCGGCCCGCCCGGCCTCGGTGTCCGGCTGGGCATCGGCGAGGTCCAGCTGCTCGAGGAGGTGGTCACGCAGGTAGACGGCCTCCACCAGCGTCTTGAGGCCCCGGGCGTGCTCGGGCACCCCGGGGATCTCGAACTGGCGGGTGATCGACCCCGGCGTCAGGACCAGGTGGTCCCACGCGAGCTCCTGGGTCGTCCCGCCCCGCTGCACCGAGACGGTGCGCGCCGCCAGGTCGACGTCGCGGACGCGGCCCAGGACCAGCCGCACCCGCCGCAGCTTCCGGCGCAGCGACACCGCGATGTGCCGGGCCTCGACGACGCCGGTGGCCACCTCCGGCAGCAGCGGGCTGTACAGCAGGTAGTCCTCGGGGGTCACCAGCAGCAGGTCCGCGCTCTCCGGGGGGAGGTGGCGCTGCAGGTACCTGAGCGCGTAGAAGCCGGCGAAGCCACCGCCCACCACCACGACCCGTGCGGGGCGCCCGGCGCCCGCCCGCTCCGGCCCGCCGGCTCCCCGCCGCGACGTCAGCGACCGCAGGGCAGGACGACGGCGGGGCGGCGTGCCGGGCATGCCCGGATGCTCCCACCAGGGCCGCCGGCCGGGCACCCCGGCGCTCGCCCGGGCACCTCAGGTGCGTGGTTCGCGACCGGCCGGCTGCCTCGGCTCGTCGAGCAGCGGGGCCGGCGCCCGGAGCGGCACCGGCACGGGTGGGGTGTCGGCCGTCACCCGCACCGGCGTGCCGTCCACGACGACGGTCACCGGTCCCTCGCCGCGGACGAGCGTGACGGCGGTCCCCTCCCGCGTGGTCTCGACGCGCAGGAGGCGGCCGCGCCAGGTCACGTGGTAGGCGGTGCGGGACAGCGACGACGGCAGCAGGGGCGCGAGCTCGAGCTCCTCGCGGTCCTCCCGCAACCCGCCGAGGCCCGCGACGAACGCCAGCCACGCCCCCGCCACCGACGCCAGGTGCAGCCCCTCCGCGGTGTCCCCCCTCACGTCGCGCAGGTCCACCAGCGCACACTCGCGCAGGTAGCGCAGGGCGAGGTCGGGGTGCTGCGCGTGCGCGCACACGACCGCCTGGACGGCGGCCGACAGCGAGGAGTCCCGCACGGTCCGCGCCTCGTAGTAGGCCAGGTCGCCCGCCACCTCCTCGTCGGTGAACTCGTCCCGGCACCACCACAGGGCCTGGACGAGGTCGGCCTGCTTGAGCACCTGCCGCCGGTAGAACTCGGCGTAGTGGTGGTGCTGCTGGACCGGGTAGGAGTCCCGCTCGTCCTCGAACGGCCACTCCTCGTACGCGGTGAAGTTGGCGTTCATGGGGTGCACGCCGAGCCCCTCGTCCCAGGGGACGCACACGGCGTCGGCGGTGGACCGCCAGGCGGCGGTCTCGGCGTGGTCCACGCCCAGCTCCGCCGCGCGCGCCTCCCGCCGCCGGCAGGCGTCGGCGGCACGCCGGAGGTTGGCCCGGGCCATGAGGTTGGTGAACACGTTGTCGTCGACGACGCCGGTGTACTCGTCCGGCCCCGTCATGCCGAACAGGTGCCAGGCACCGGCCGCGTCCCGATGGCCCAGCGACATCCACAGCCGCGCCGTCTCGACGAGCACCGCCAGGCCCCCCACGGTGTCGACGTCCTCCCCCGTGACGTCCTGGTACAGCCAGAAGGCGCGGGAGACATCCGCGTTGACGTGCATCGCCGCCGTGCTCGCGGGCCAGTAGGCGGAGACCTCGGGCCCGCTGATCGTGCGCCAGGCGAACGCCGCACCCGCCCGTCCCAGCGTCCGGGCGCGCTCCCGGGCAGAGTCGAGCGTGCCGGAGCGCCACCGCAGGAGCCGTGCGGCCGCCTCCGGGCGCAGCAGGGTCAGGGCGGGCACCACGAACCCCTCGACGTCCCAGAAGGTGTGGCCGCTGTAGCCCATGCCGGTCAGGCCCTTGGCCCCGACGGGGGCGTTGACGATGCAGGCGGCGGAGCAGAACAGCTGGAAGACGTCGTAGCGCAGCGCCTGCTGGAGCTCCGGGTCGCCGTCGACCTCCACGTCCGCCGTCGCCCAGAGCTCGTCGAGGACGACGCACTGGGCGGCGAGCAGTCCCTCCCAGCCGAGGTCCAGCGCCGAGGCCACCGCCGCCGACGCCTCCCCGACGAGGGACTCGGCCGCTGACTCCCGCGACCAGGTGTGCGCGACGACCTTGGTGATCGTGAGGGCCCCGCCGGCGCGCAGGTCGGCGGCGACCGTGGTGACGACGCGGTGCTCGTCGGCGTCGGTGTGGACCCGTGCGCCGTCGTCCCCGTCCCCGGCGTCCTCGCCGGCCCGGTGGTCCACCAGGTGGTGGACCGCGGCGGCGACCGTGATGCCGGACCGGCGCGTCCGTGCGGCGAGGGCCCCACCGGACGCCCGGCAGGTGTGGGCCAGCGGCTCGAAGGCGCGGTCCAGGCACTCCGCGACGCGCGGGTCGTCGTTCTCCACGCCCGTGGTCGTGATCTCCCCGCCGGCCAGCTCCGACCGCACCACGAGATGGGTGGGCCCGTCCAGGGCACGGACCTCGTACCGCAGGGCGGAGATCGACCGCTCCGCCAGGGAGACCAGCCGCCGGGAGGTCACCTCCACCGTCGTCCCGGCCGGCGTCGTCCAGCGCAGGCGCCGGTCGAGCGTCCCGGTCCGCAGGTCGAGCGCACGCTCGTGCAGCTCCGGCCGGATCTCCCGCAGGTCCAGCGGGATGCCGTCGACCAGCAGGCGCATCGGCGTGCCGTCGGCGACGGTGACCAGCGCCTCCCCTTCCTCGGGGTGCCCGAACCCTCCCTCGGGATAGGACAGCGGGTGCGTCTCGTACACGCCGGAGAGGTACGTGCCGCGCATACCGAAGGGCTCGACCTCGTCGAGCGTCCCCCGGATGCCGACGTAGCCGTTGGACAGGGTGAGGAGGGACTCCCCCACGGCGAGGGTCTCGAGGTCCACGTGCGGCTCACGGACCCGCCACGGGTCGGTGTCCAGTTCGGGGGCGGTCACGGGCCGTCCTCGCGGTCGCAGGGGAGATCGCCGGGGCGCCCGCGGCGTCCCCCTGCCTGTCCTACCGGCCGGGACGCCGTCGCGCGATCCGGGCGGCGGCACCCGCGGGCGACCCGGGTCCCTACGCTCGGAGCCTCCCCTTCCGACCGGAGGAACCCGCATGCCCGTCGTCTCGCGCCTCTCGACGACCCCCGTCAAGGGCACCGCCCTCCACTCCCCGACCCGCCTGGCGCTCACCCGCGACGGCGTGGCGGACAACCGGCGGTTCCACCTCGTCGACGCCCGGCACCGGCTGTTCAACGGCAAGCAGCACGGGCCGCTGGTCCGGATCACCGCGCAGTACGACGCCGAGCGGGAGCACCTGTCGCTGCAGATCCCCGGCCGTGCGCCGGTCGAGGGGACGACGACCGAGCTGGGCGACCCCGTCGTCACCGACTTCTACGGCCGGGACGTCGCCGGTCGCCTGGTGACGGGCCCGTGGTCGGCGGCCCTCGGCGAGTTCGTCGGCCGCCCGGTCCACCTGGTCGCCACCGACACCCCCGGCGCCGCGGTCGACGTGCACCCGGTCACGCTGATCTCCTCGGCCACCGTCGAGCACCTGCGCAGCGTGACCCCGGGCGGCGAGCGGCTGGACTCCCGGCGCTTCCGGATGCTCGTCGAGGTGGACGGGTGCGAGGTGCACGAGGAGGACACCTGGGCCGGCCGGCGGGTCCGGCTGGGCCAGGCGATCGTGCGGGTGGTCGGGCCGGTCCCCCGCTGCGTCGTCACCAACGAGTCCCCCGACAGCGGCGAGGTGGACTTCGGCACCCTCAAGGCCATCGTGCGCTACCGCGGTGAGCTGGCCCGGGACCTCACGACCCCGGTCGCCCACCTCCCCGACAACGGGGCGGCGATCCTCGGCATGTACGCCACCGTGGAGGAGCCGGGGTCGATCGGCGTCGGCGACGCCGCCGAGGTGCTCGCGGAGGAGCCGACCGCCGGTCCGTGACCCACCGGGCGACACGCCGCACCGGAGGCGGAGTCCGTACCGCGACCGTGCCCATGTACCACTGCCGTGCGTACCGTGTGTGATCCACGCCACAGCGCCGGAGTGGGGGTCGTCCGTGACCGCGACCGAGCAGCGAACCGTTCCGGAGCAGCGCAGCGGGGACCGGGCGGAGCACGTCGACGTCCTCGTCGGCGAGGAAGCCGACCCCACCCACCCAGCCACCGACGACGAGCACCACCAGCAGGGACATCGTGGTCCAGCACAGGCCGGTCCTCCTGCTCGCGGTGTCCACCCTCGGCATGCTGTGCAGTGTGCGGGGTGCACCCGCACGGCCCCGGACGAGGAGGAACGCATGCCCACTCCCCCGGTCCCGCGCGCGGCCCGCAGGCTCCGCCGCGACTGGGAGCTGCTCAGCGGGAGCGGGCAGCCGGCCGAGCCCTTCGACACCGCCATGGTCAGCGGCCTGCCCACCGCCGCCCGCCGCTGGCTCGTCCACGCCATCGCGCCCGGCACGCCGCTCTGGCCGTCGGTGGTGCTCACGATGCAGGGCGAGATCCGCCTGGGGTCCTGGCGGCCCTTCACGGCGACCCAGGTCCTCGCCCCGCCCCGGGGCTTCGTCTGGGCGGCCACCGCGCGGTTCGCCGGGCTGCGGGTCACCGGCTTCGACCGCTACAGCTCCGGATCGGGGCAGATGGACTGGCGGCTCGGCGGTGTGGTGCCGGTGATGTCGGCGACGGGCCCCGACGTCACGCGGAGCGCCGCCGGGCGCCTGGCCGGCGAGACGGCGCTGGCACCGACCACCTTCCGCGGGGCCACGTGGACCGAAGGCAGGGACGCCGACCACGCGGTGGCGACATGGCGGATCGACGGGCACGAGGAGCGCGCCGAGCTCTCCGTCGGCCCCGACGGCCGGCTCCTGGGAGTGGTCATGGAGCGGTGGGGGAACCCGGGCGGCGAGCCCTTCGGGCGGTACCCCTTCGGCGTGGACATCGAGGCCGAGGAGACCTTCGCCGGCGTGACGATCGGCTCCCGGCTCCGCGCCGGCTGGTGGTGGGGCACCGACCGGCAGGCCGAGGGCGAGTTCTTCCGGGCCCGCATCACCGGGGCCGAGTTCCCCGCGCGGGACGCCTGAGGCGCACTCAGGCGCCCAGCAGCGCCAGCACCTGCCGGCGGATCTCCAGGTCCTCCCGGGCCGTCACCACCACCGTCCGCACCGCCGCCCCCGGCGCGCTGATCTCGGCGTCGCCGGTGGCGGCCCGGTTCGCCGCGGGGTCGACGCCCACCCCGAGGTGGGCGAGGCCGGCCCCCAGGGCCGCGCGGACCTGCCAGGCGTGCTCCCCCACCCCGCCGGTGAGCACGAGCAGGTCGAGGCCGGCGGTCGCCGCCGTCATCGCCGCGGCCTCCCGGACCAGGCGGTGCAGGTAGACGTCGAGGGCGAGCGCGCAGGCCTCGTCGCCGGCGTCCCGCCCGGCCAGGACCGCACGCAGGTCCCCCGAGGTGCCGGACAGGCCGGCCAGCCCGGCGGAGCGCTCCAGGACGTCGGCCAGCTCCGCCACCGGCACGCCCCCGTGCTCGAGCAGCCACAGCAGCAGACCGGGGTCCAGCGTGCCGGGGCGGGTGTTCATCACCAGTCCGGCCAGGGGCGTGAACCCCATCGTCGTGTCCACCGACCGCCCGTTCCGGACCGCCGCCAGGGACGCGCCGGCCCCCAGGTGGCAGCTGACGATCCGCAGGTCCTCGGCCCGGCCGCCGACCAGCTCGGCGCCCCGGCGGGCGGCGTGGGCGTGCGAGAGCCCGTGGAAGCCGTAGCGGCGCAGCTCCCACCGCTCGTTCCACGCCCGGGGCACCGCGTAGGTCCGGGCGGCCGGCGGCAGTGTCGCGTGGAAGGCCGTGTCGAAGCAGGCCACGGCGGGGACGCCGTCCAGGAGCTCACCGACGGCCCGGATCCCGGCGAGCGCGCGGCTGGTGCAGCGGCGCGAGGTGGCTGATCGAGGCGAGGTACGTGACCAGCTCGTCGTCGACCACCGCGGGCGCCGAGTGGCGGGGGCCGCCGTGGACCACCCGGTGCCCGACGACCCCGACCGGCCCGCACCGGGCGAGGAACTCCGTCAGGGGCTCGAGGTGCTCGGCGCCGCCCCAGCCCTCGACGGTCGTCGCCGCGGCCACCGCGCCCTCGTCGTCCAGGACGCTGAGCTTCAGGCTGCTGGAGCCGGCGTTGACGACGAGGACCCTCACCCCGCCTCCGGCTCCCGCAGCGGGTCGGCTCCGGAGGTGGCCGGCCCGGCGACCGGCGACCACTGCCAGTCGCGGATCTCGGGCGGGTCGATGCCGTGCGTGCGCACGTACTGCCGGTGCTCGATGAGCCGGTTCGCCAGGGCCTCCCGGGCGTGCGCGGCCGTGTCGCGCAGCCGCGGGATCCGGTCGATGGCGCTGATGGCCAGGTTGAAGCGGTCGATCCGGTTCATCACGCAGATGTCGAAGGGCGTGGTCGTGGTGCCCTCCTCGACGTAGCCGCGCACGTGGACGTTCGCGTGGTTGGTGCGCCGGTAGGTCAGCCGGTGGATCAGCCAGGGATAGCCGTGGTACGCGAAGACCACCGGCTTGTCGCGGGTGAACAGCGAGTCGAACTCGGCGGCGGACAGCCCGTGCGGGTGCTCGGTCTCGTCCTGCAGCCGCATGAGGTCGACGACGTTGACCACCCGGATGCGCAGGTCGGGGAACCAGCCGCGGAGCATCTCCACCGCCGCCAGCGTCTCCATGGTGGGCACGTCGCCGGCGCAGGCCATGACGACGTCGGGCTCGGCGCCGGCGTCGGTGCTGGCCCACTCCCAGATGCCGATGCCCTTGGTCGCGTGCACCACCGCCGCGTCGCCGTCCAGGTACTGCAGCGCCGGCTGCTTCCCGGCGACGATCACGTTGACGTACTGCCGGCTGCGCAGGCAGTGGTCGGCCACCGAGAGCAGCGTGTTCGCGTCCGGCGGCAGGTACACCCGGATGACGTCGGCCTTCTTGTTCACCACGTGGTCGATGAACCCGGGGTCCTGGTGGGAGAAGCCGTTGTGGTCCTGCCGCCACACGTGCGAGGTGAGCAGGTAGTTCAGCGAGGCGATCGGCCGTCGCCACGGGATGCCGTTGGTGGTCTTCAGCCACTTGGCGTGCTGGTTGACCATCGAGTCGACGATGTGGACGAACGCCTCGTAGCAGGAGAAGAACCCGTGCCGGCCGGTGAGCAGGTAGCCCTCCAGCCAACCCTGGCAGGTGTGCTCGGACAGGATCTCCATCACCCGGCCGCCGGGGGCGAGGTGGTCGTCCCCGGGCAGTCGCTCGGCCATCCAGGCGCGGTCGGTGGCCTCGAGGACCGCGCCCAGCCGGTTGGAGTTGTTCTCGTCCGGCGAGAACACCCGGAAGTTGGTCGCGTTCGCCCGCATGACGTCGCGCAGGAACTCGCCCAGCACGCGGGTCGACTCGACGGCGCCGGTGCCCGGGGCAGGGACGTCGACGACGTGGTCGCGGAAGTCCGGCATCCGCAGCGGGGCGAGCAGCTCACCGCCGTTGGCGTGCGGGTTGGCGCTCATCCGCCGGGTCCCCACCGGGTGCAGGTCCCGGACCAGCGGTACGGGCGCACCGGAGTCGTCGAACAGCTCCTCGGGCCGGTAGCTGCGCAGCCACTCCTCCAGGACGGCGCGGTGCCCCTCGTCCTCCCGTGCGTTCTTGAAGGGCACCTGGTGCGACCGCCAGCTGCCCTCGACCTGCAGTCCGTCGACGACGTGCGGGCCGGTCCAGCCCTTGGGCGAGGCCAGCACGATCATCGGCCACCGCGGCCGCTCGGTCGTGCCGTCCTCCCGGGCCGCCCGCTGGATCTCGGCGATCCGGTCCAGGCAGTGGTCGAGGGTGGCGGCGAACCGCTGGTGCATCGTCGCCGGGTCGTCGCCCTCGACGAGGAACGGCTCGTGCCCGTAGCCGCGCATGAGCTCGAGCAGCTCCTCGCGCGGGATGCGGGCCAGCAGCGCCGGGTTGGCGATCTTGTAGCCGTTGAGATGGAGGATCGGCAGCACGGCCCCGTCGGTGACCGGGTCGGCGAACTTGTTGGAGTGCCAGCTGGTGGCCAGCGGCCCGGTCTCCGCCTCGCCGTCCCCGATGACCGCCGCGACCACCAGTCCGGGGTTGTCGAAGGCCGCGCCGTAGGCGTGCGACAGGGCGTAGCCGAGCTCGCCGCCCTCGTGGATGGAGCCCGGTGTCTCGGGGGCGACGTGGCTGGGGATGCCGCCCGGGAAGGAGAACTGGGTGAACAGCCGGGCCATCCCCGCCGCGTCCTGCGAGACCTCCGGGTAGACCTCGCTGTAGGTGCCCTCCAGCCAGGCGGCCGCCACCGGGCCGGGACCGCCGTGGCCCGGGCCCATCACGTAGACCATGTCCAGGTCCCGCGCGCGGATGGCCCGGTTGAGGTGTGCGTAGAGGAAGTTCAGGCCCGGCGTCGTGCCCCAGTGGCCGAGCAGGCGCGGCTTGACGTGCTCGGGGCGCAGCGGCTCCCGCAGCAGCGGGTTGCCCATGAGGTAGATCTGCCCCACCGACAGGTAGTTCGCCGCCCGCCACCAGGCGTCGATGGCCCGCAGCTGCTCGTCGTCGAGCGGGTGCACGGCGGTCGGCTGCTCGGTGGTGCTCGTCATGCGGCTCTCCGGGGGGTCGTGGGCTCGGCCCCCCGATCCCATCGACCCGCCCGGCGTCGGGCAACCCCCCGACGCCGACCGTGCACCCGACGGCCATCCGGCGTACGCCCGGCACCTCCCGCGGTCCCGGGGTCGGGGTCCTCCCCCAGCACCGCGCCGCAGGTCGGGGGTGTTCCCCGATGGTCGTCCCGCCGCCGGGTCGCGAGGCTGGCCGGGTGCGAGGACGGCGCGTCATCCGGGAGGCAGGGCCATGACCCCACGAGCACGCGGAGGGGCCGACGACCCGGCGTCCGTCGTGGCGGCCCGCCAGCTCGCCGAGGAGGCCCACCACCGGGCCCGGGCCCCCCGGGTCCCGCGGGAGCTCGCGCGGCGAGCCGCCCGGCGCGCCCGCCTCGGGGTCAGCCCGACCGCTCGACGCGGGTGAGCCACTCGGCGAGGAGGGCCCGCAGCACCTCGGGCCGTTCGTGGGGCAGCGCGTGACCCGCGTCGTCGACCACGGCGAGCGAGGCACGCGGATGGGTGTCGAGCAGGTCGACGGCGGCCGCGTACCCGACGGTGGAGTCCAGCCGCCCGGCCACGACCAGGGTCGGACCCGCGTAGGGCGGCGGCCCGGCGGAGAGCTCCCACCGTTCCCCGATCCGCTCCATCGCCGCCTCGTCGACCCGGGCGGCGGCCGGGGCGACGAACCGCTCGTACCGGTCGAGCATCTCCGCCGTCTGGACGACGAAGTAGCTCCGGAACACGTCGTCGCCGAGTCCGCCGGGGCCGGCGACGACGCGGTGCTCCGGGACGTCGCGCACTCCCGGCACCAGCGGGCAGACGAGCGCCAGGCCGGCGACCTGCGCCGGGCGCCGCGCGGCCATCCCCTGCGCGAGGTACGCCCCCGCCGAGTGCCCGGCGAGCAGGTACGGGATCCCGCCGGAGACCTCGTCGGCGAACGCGAGCAGCGTCTCCAGGACGTCGTCCGCACTGTGCATCGACGCGGGGGCCGGCGTGCGGCCCGTCCCCGGGAGGTCGGGGTAGATCCGCCGGAGCCCGGCGACGCCCCCGAGGGCCGGCTCGAAGCAGGCCTCGGTCTCCCGGTGGTCGACGTCCCCGCCGTGCAGGACCAGCACGGGGCGGCCGGCCCCGTGCTCGACGGAGTGCACCACCGCCTCGCGCGCCCGGGTCTCCACGACGGTCAGGTGCCGCTCAGGTGCCGCGCCGCGTTCACCAGGCCGACGTGGCTGAACGCCTGCGGCGTGTTGCCGAGCTGGCGACCGGTGACGGTGTCGTACTCCTCCGCCAGCAGCCCGAGGTCGCTGCGCAGGCCCAGCAGCCGCTCGAACAGCTGCCGGGCCTCGGCGGTGCGCCCGGTCCCGTGCAGCGCCTCGACCAGCCAGAAGCTGCAGATGAGGAAGGTGCCCTCGTCGCCGGGCAGGCCGTCGACGCGGCCGTCGGCGTCGACCCGGTAGCGGAGCAGGAACCCGTCCTCGGAGAGCTCGCGCCGGACCGCCTCCACCGTGCCGGCGACCCGGGGGTCGCCCCAGTCGAGGAAGCCGACCCGCGGGATGAGCAGCAGCGCGGCGTCCAGGCCGGTCGAGCCGTAGAACTGGGTGAACGTCCCGCGGTCGGCGTCGAAGCCCTTCGCGCAGACCTCGTCGTGGATCTGCTGCCGCAGGCCGCGCCAACGGTCGACCGGGCCCTCCAGGCCGTGGTGCTCGACCGCCCGCACCGCGCGGTCCACCCCCGCCCACGCCATGACCTTCGAGTGGACGAACGGGCGGCGCGGACCGCGGACCTCCCACAGGCTGTTGTCCGGCTCGTCCCACGCGCCCTCGAGGAAGTCCATGAGCGCCGTCTGCAGAGCCCAGTGGTCGTCGGTGCTCGCCAGCCCGGCCTCCCGGGACAGGTGCAGCCCGTCGAGGACCTCGCCCCAGACGTCGAGCTGGAACTGGGACGCCGCGGCGTTGCCGACCCGGACCGGCGCCGATCCCTCGTAACCGGGCAGCCACGGCAGCTCGTACTCCGGGATGCGGCGCGACCCGTCCAGGGCGTACATGATCCGCAGGTCCTTCGGGTCACCGGCCACCGCCCGCAGCAGCCACTCCCGCCAGGCCTGCGCCTCGGCGGTGTACCCGGTGCCGAGCAGCGACTGCAGGGTGAAGGTGGCGTCACGCAGCCAGCAGAACCGGTAGTCCCAGTTGCGCGACCCGCCGAGCTGCTCGGGCAGCGACGTGGTCGCCGCCGCGACGATCCCCCCGGTCGGGGCGTAGGTCAGCGCCTTGAGCGTGAGCAGCGACCGGCGGACGGCGTCGCCCCACTCCCCCTCGTACGTGCACCGGGCCATCCACTCCGCCCAGAACGACTCTGTGTCCGCCAGCGCCCGCTCCGCGTCGACCGGCACCGGCCGCGGCAGGTGGGAGGCGGCGTGGGTGAGCACGAAGGGCACCCGCTCCCCCGCGGCCACCGCGAACTCGCCGCGGGTGACCAGGTCGCGGCCCGCCAGCGGCACGGGGGTGCGCAGCCACACCGCGTCGGGGCCGGCCACCGCGGCGAGGTCGCCGTCGACCCGGCGCACCCACGGCAGCAGGTGGCCGTAGTCGAAGCGCAGCACCAGCTCCGTGCGCATCGGCACCCGGCCGGACACGCCCTCGACGATGCGGACGACGTCGGCCGCCTCCCCGCGCGGCGGCATCAGGTCGAGCACCCGCACCGTCCCGTCGGGGGTCTCCCACTCGGTCTCCAGGACCAGCGAGTCCCCGCGGTAGCGACGGCGCGTGCACGTCCCGCCGGAGGCCGGCGCGAGCAGCCACCGGCCGTTCGCCTCGTCCCCGAGGAGCGCGGCGAAGCACGCGGCGGAGTCGAAGCGAGGCAGGCACAGCCAGTCGATCGAGCCGTCCCGTCCCACGAGGGCCGCCGTCTGCAGGTCCCCGATGAGCCCGTAGTCCTCGATCCGGCCGGGCATGGCCGCACCTCCCTGTCGGTCGTCGTGGGTCGTTCGGGTGTGCTCGTCCGGGGGTGACCGGTCAGCGGGTCAGGTCGAGGACCACCTTGATGTCGTCGTCCTCCGGCCGGAACGCCTCGGCGAAGGAGTCCAGCGGCAGCCGGCGGGTGACCAGCCGCTCCAGCCAGGGCAGGTCGGCGGCGGCCAGAGCCCCGGCCGCCTGCGCGTAGTGGTCGAGGTTGGCGTTGACCGAGCCGACGACGACGTCGTTCTCCAGCACGAGCGAGCGGTTGAGGTCCCCGGCGTCCAGCCGCACGGTCCGGCCGGCCGCGGAGATCCCGGTGAGGCAGACGATCCCGTAGTGCTGCGTCGTCCCCATGGCGTCGAGCACGAGCGACGGCACGCCGGTGGCCTCGACGACGACCTCGGGCGGCCCGATCGCCGCGACGGCCGCCGCGTACCCGTCGCAGTGATAGGTCGCCCCGAGCGCCTGGACGAGGTCGGGCTTGAGCCCCTCGCGGACGACGTCCAGCACGTGGACGTCGAGCCCGCGCTGCCGGCCCAGCAGGGCGGCGAGCAGCCCGATCGGCCCTGCGCCGGTCACGAGCACCCGCTCGGGCTCGAACCACGAGCGGGAGCCGATCCGCTCGATCTGGTCCCACGCCTTGGCGACGACGCTCGTCGGCTCGAGCAGCATGCCCACGGACTCCAGCGAGGCGTCCAGCGCGACCGCGTACGCGGGCTCGACGCACCACGTCTCGCCGGCGTACCCGTCGAGGTCCTTGATCCCGCGCTCGGTGTACCGGCCGTTGCGGCACATGTCGAAGTGCCCGTGCGCGCAGGCGCCGCACGGCACCGGGTCGGGCCGGCGCACGACGCCGACGACCAGGTCCCCCGGCGCGAACCCGGAGCCGGCCGGGGCCTCGCGGACCCGCCCCAGGCTCTCGTGCCCGAGGACCAGCTGCTCCCGGCCCGGCGGAGCCGTGCCGTACTCGGCTGCGGCGATCTCCCGGTCGGTTCCGCAGATGCCGACGGCCAGGCCGTCGACCAGGAGCTCACCGGGCCCCGGCACCGGGTCCGGGACGTCGCTGACGGCCACCGAGCCGGCGACCCCGGGGACAACGGTCAGCGCGCGCAGGGGGTCCTCCGTCCGGACGGCTCCCGACTCCGGCGGCGGGGCATCCCGATGCTCCGCCATCCGGCACCGGTCGGCGACTCAGTACGGGAGATCCAGGGCGGCCACCCGCTGCGGATCGGCCAGGATGTCGATCTCGACGACCAGGCCGTCCGCGACCGTGAACGCCAGCACCGAGACCACCCGGCCGTCGAGCGTGGACACGATGCCGGGGCCGCCGTCGACCACGGCGAACCGCGCCTGCTGGGCGCCGGCCCGGTACATCGTCGCCTGTGCGGCGACCTCGGCCGCGCCCCGTACGAGCTTCGAGCCGGCGCCGCCGGTGTCCACGCGCAGCACCGCGTCCGGGTGCAGGATCGCGATCAGCGCCGCGAGGTCCCCGCCGCGCGCGGCCGCGAGCCAGGCGTCGACGATCGCGCGCTGGCGGGCGCGGTCGGGCCGGCCGGCGGGCGTCGCCCCCCGGACCCGCCGCCGGGCCCGGCTGGCCAGCTGACGGGCCGCGGCCGGTGTCCGGTCCACCATGGGGGCGATCTCCTCGAACGGCACCGCGAACATGTCGTGCAGCACGAACGCCAGCCGCTCCGCGGGGTCGAGCCCCTCCAGCACGACCATCAGGGCGATCCCCACCGAGTCGGCGAGCACGCCCTGCTCGGCCGGGTCCACGCCGTCCCCGGACTCGACGACCGGGTCGGGCACCCGCACGTCCAGCGGGTCCTCCCGCCGGCCGGCCCGCGAGCGCAGCATGGTGAGGCACTGCCGCGAGACGATCGTGGTGAGCCAGCCGCCGACGTTCGCCACGTCGTCGCCCGAGGCGCGCGAGACCCGCAGCCAGGCCTCCTGCACCGCGTCCTCGGCCTCGGCGAACGAGCCGAGCATCCGGTGGGCCACCGCCCGCAGGCGGGGCCGGTGCGCCTCGAACTGCGCGGCCCAGAAGTCCTCGTCCTGCACGGTCACATCCTCTCGGTCCGGTGCGTCATCGATGTGACCGCTCAGCCGGGGCGGACGTGACAGGAGGACACCATGCAGGCTCGGATGACCCACCCCACGACGGTGCTGCCCGACGCGATGACGGCGCTGCTGGCGCTGAGCAGGGCGTCGCGGTCGGGCACCGTCCCCGGGACGACGCACACGCTGGTCCACCTGCGGGTGAGCCAGATCAACGGCTGCAGCCTGTGCGTCGATCTGCACGCGCAGGAGCTCAAGGAGGCCGGTGAGACCGACCAGCGGATCTGGGGGGTCGGGGCCTGGCGGGAGTCGCCGTACTTCAGCGACGCCGAGCGCGCCGCGCTGGCCCTCGCCGAGTGCGTGACCCGGCTCGCGGACCGGCCAGACCCCGTCCCCGACGCCGTCTGGGACGACGCCGCCGACCACTACGACGAGCGGGAGCTCTCGTCGCTGCTGCTCTCCATCGCGGCCATCAACGTGTGGAACCGGCTCAACGCGGCGACCCGGCAGCCGGCCGGAGCCGCCTGGTGAGACCGCCCGGGACGGCGCTCAGCCGAGGCGGTGCGCGAGCGCGGCGGCGACGGTGCCCAGGGTGTTGGTCGCGAGGTGCAGCAGCCCCGGCGCGAGGAGACTCCCGCTGCGCAGCCGGAGCCAGGCGAACAGCACCCCGGCGGCCGCGGTGAACAGGCACCCGAGCGCCACCGCCGCCGCCTGGGCGACCGGCCCGCCGGCGAGGTCGTTGGCCGTCACGGCGCCGAGCGTGGGCCGGATGTGCCAGATGCCGAACACGACGGCGGACAGGGCGATGGCCGCCCGCTGCGGGACCAGCCTGACGAGTGCGGCCAGCAGCACCCCCCGGAACGCGACCTCCTCCCACAGCACCGTGCCCAGGGGGATGCGGACCAGGACCTGGTACGCGACGGCCGGACCGTCCAGCCCGGCCGTCCGCGCGTCCGTGAGCAGCGGGCGGAGTACCGGGACGGCGAGGGCGACCGCGTAGCCGGCGGCGACCAGGGCGACGCAGACCGCGCCCCACCGGGTTCCCGCGCCCAGCCGGTCCCGGGACAACCCCAGGTCCGCCCACGACAGCCGGCTCGCCCGCGCCGCCGCGAGGAGCGCCACCGTGGCGGCGACGTTCGCCACGACGTAGGACCCGGGGTGGCCGGGCAGCCTCGTCACGACGACGTTGTTCCAGGCGCACAGGACCAGGACCACCGGGACGGCGAACGCGACCGCCTGCCGTCGACGGGATGGGCGAGCATGCACCGGTGGTGTCTTCCCGCTCCGTGGCCGGGCTCACGTGGCTCGCGCTCGCCGTCGGGTGCGTGGCCGCCGTCGTCGTGTTCGGCGAGCTGTCCACCGGGGCGTTGCTGGCCGTCGGCGGGACCGCGGCGCTGGGAGCGGCGGTGGGCGTGCACCGCCGCGCCGGTGCGGCGGCCCGGCCGGTCGGCCGCCGGGGCCTCCCCTGGCTCGGCTGGGTGGCGGCCGGCCTGCTGTGGGAGGCGGTCACCCTGCTCGACGACGACCTCCCGACCGTCAGCGACCTCGGCGATCCCCTCCTCGCCGCCCCACCCGCCCGGGCGGCGGCCACCGTGGTCTGGCTGGTGGCCGGCGCCTGGCTGGTCACCCGGCCCCGCACCCGGCCGGACCGACCGTGAGCGGTACCGCCGTGTCGGCGACCGTCGTGGTCGTGCTGCTGGTGTCCGGCCTGGCGCTGGAGGCCTCCGCCCGCCGGAGGGGCGTCCCGGCGACCGCCTCGCAGGCCGTGGGTGCGGCCATGCGCTCCACCCCCGGCCGCGTGGCGGTGCTCCTCGCCTGGGCCTGGCTCGGCGTGCACTTCCTCGCCCGCTGACCGGCCGCCGTCGGCGCCGGTTCAGGTGCGGCCCTCCCCGTCCGTCCGTGACCCGCGCCACGTGCCCGCTCCCGGCCGCCTCATGCGTCCCCGCGCGTCTCCCGGTTCCGCCTCCGGGGACGCCGGTGCAGTCTGTCGACGTGTCGCACACCGCCCTGCCCCCCGCTCCGTCCACCGCCGATCCGGAGCGGCTGCGCCCGCCGGCCCGGCAGCGCGTCGTCGGGATGCTCGGCGGGATGAGCTGGGAGTCCACCGCCGAGTACTACCGGCTCGCCAACGAGCTGGTCCGCGAGCGGCTCGGCGGGCTGCACTCCGCACGGCTGCTGCTCGCCTCGGTCGACTTCGCCGAGATCGAGCGGCTCCAGGTCGCCGGCGACTGGGACGCCGCCGGCGGGCTCCTGGCGGAGGAGGCCGCGCGGCTGCAGGCGGGTGGCGCGGAGCTCCTGGTGCTCTGCACCAACACGATGCACCGCGTGGCCGACCAGGTGCAGGCGGCGGTGGACATCCCGCTGTTGCACCTGGCCGACGCGACCGCCACCGCGGTGCGGGCCGCCGGTCTGTCCACGGTCGGGCTGCTGGGCACCGCCTTCACGATGGAGCAGGCGTTCTACCGGGACCGGCTCGCCGGCTCCGGCCTGCGCGTGCTGGTGCCCGACGCGGCGGATCGTGCCGAGGTCCACCGGGTCATCTACGAGGAGCTGTGCCTCGGCATCGTCCGCGCGGAGTCCCGGCAGGCCTACCGGCAGGTCATCGAGCGGCTGGTCGACGCGGGGGCGCAGGGCGTCGTCCTCGGCTGCACGGAGATCGAACTGCTCGTCGGCGCCGACGACAGCGCCGTCCCCGTCTTCCCGACCACGCGGCTGCACGTCGAGGCGGCGATCACCGCCGCGCTCGGCGACGCGCCGCCGATCGGATAGCCGGACGCCCCGGGGGTAGGGGGCGGGCATGACCTCCGAGGCGCCACCCCCGCTCGCACCCCCGGCCGAGGGGGAGATGGTGACCGCGGAGCACGACGGCGCGGTCGTGGCCGTCGCGATGCTCGACGGCGCGCTGCACGGCTTCGACGACACGTGCCCGCACGCCGGCTGCTCCCTGTCCGAGGGCGAGCTCGACGGTCGGACCGTCGTCTGCCCGTGCCACATGGCCACCTTCGACGTCGCCACCGGCGCCGTCGTGGACGGCCCGTCCATCGACGGGGTGAAGACCTGGCCGGTCGAGGTCGCCGACGGTGCGCTCGTGCTCGGGGAACCGCGGGATCCCGAACCGGCCGCTGACGAGGCGGACGCCGGGCCGTCGACGGACGACCGCCCGGAGACCGACGTCGCCGTCCTCGTGGAGCTGGAGCACGGGGCGATGCGCCGCCAGTTCGAGGCACTCGACCAGCTGACGGACGCGGCGGAGCTGACGGCGTCCTGGACCACCCTGCGCGAGCTCCTCGAGATCCACGCCAGTGCCGAGGAGTCGGTCCTCTACCCCCGGTTGGCGCGCGCCGCCGACGAGGGGGCCGAGGAGGCCGAGCACGCCGTGCATGACCACAACGAGATCCGCGACGGCGTCCGCGCCGTCGAGGAGCACGAGGTCGGCGGCGAGGACTGGTGGTCCGCGCTGCGGCGGGCCCACGAGGTCACCGAGGAGCACCTGCAGGAGGAGGAACGCGATCCGCTGCCCCTCTTCCGGGAGCACACCGACCGGGCACGGCGTGAGGAGCTCGGCCGGGAGTGGCTCGACTTCTCCGAGCGGCACCGGCACGCGCGGGGACTGGCCGGGGAGGACGTCGACCCCCGCAGCGTGGTCGAGGGCTCCGGCTGAGGCGCTCCGCCCGCCCGGCCCTCGGGCAGCGGACCTCACGGGCCCTCCGACGCGCCGCTGTCGGACGCGGGCTCAGGACGCCCGGACCCGGACGAATCCCCGGCTTCCGTCGAGGCGCCAGCGCGCGGTGAAGGGCACGGAGGGACCGCTGGCGTGGGAGTCCCCCGGTGCGTAGGCCGCCATCGCCGCCACGATCTCGCCGTCCTCGACCCTCAGGCCCGCCGGGTCGTACACGGGCGGGAGGAGCGCGTCCTCCTCGAGGGTGCGTGGGCTGGGCAGGGCGCCGAGGAGCCGGCCGGAGGACGAGAAGGCCAGGACCTCCTGGACGACGCCGTTGGACGGCTGGGGCGAGCAGTCCAGCAGGACGACGGTGTCGGGGACGTCGTCGCCGTCCAGGTCCCCGCCGGCCGTGGCCGTGACCCGGATGTCGTAGTGGTCGTAGTACGGCGGCCGGCTGCCGTCGGCGGGGACCCGCGCCCTCCCGTCGACGACGGTCGCGCGCAGGCCGTCGGGGACGATGCCGTCGCAGGTCACCGTGTACGTGGTGTCCAGCCAGTCGGCTGCCGTCCTCGCCGGGACCGGCGCGCCGGCGATCGGCTCCCCAGCGGCGCACCCGCCCAGCAGGAGGCAGGCGAGGCCGGCGACCGCGCGGCTCCGGCCGCCCGCCGCCCCCGGGCGGTCCGGTGGCATGGACATCGGCGATCACCTCGCCCGCGACGTGCTCCGGCGAGGAGGTCCGCCGGAGGGCCAGCGTCCCACCGGTCCGCGCTCCCGGACGCGCCCGGAGCGGCCCGCCGTCCGGGGCGGGCGAGCCGGTGCGCGCGCGGCGGGGGCGACTGCGGACGGTGAACCCCGGCCCTGCCCTCGGCCGCCCTCCGGACCGAAAAGCCCTTTCGGCGACCGGCGTCCCTCCCTACCGTCGCCGGCGAAGGCGGCCGGCCGTCCCCTCGACCCCAGGAGTTCCCGTGACCTCCCTCCCGTCCCCCGACCCGCAGTCCCCCACCGTCCCGGCGGCCCGCGGCCGCTCCCTCACCAAGGTCTTCGGCGAGGGGGACACCCGCGTGGTGGCCCTCGACGACGTCGACGTGGACTTCGCCCGCGGGCGCTTCACGGCGATCATGGGCCCCTCCGGGTCCGGCAAGTCGACCCTGATGCACTGCATGGCCGGGCTGGACTCGGTCACCTCGGGTCATGCCTACATCGGCGACACCGAGCTCAGCAGCCTGGGCGACAAGGAGCTCACCACGCTGCGGCGCGACCACGTCGGCTTCGTGTTCCAGTCGTTCAACCTGCTGCCGACCCTGACCGCGCTCGAGAACATCACGCTGCCCATGGACATCGCGGGCCGCAGGCCCGACCGCGAGTGGCTGGACCTCGTCGTCGACACGGTCGGGCTGCGGCCGCGACTGGCCCACCGGCCGAGCGAGCTCTCCGGCGGGCAGCAGCAGCGGGTCGCCTGCGCCCGCGCCCTGGCGAGCCGCCCGGACATCGTCTTCGCCGACGAGCCGACCGGGAACCTGGACTCGCGCAGCGGCGCCGACGTGCTCGGCTTCCTGGGTCGCTCGGTGCGCGAGATGGGCCAGACGATCGTCATGGTCACGCACGACCCGACGGCCGCCGGCTACGCCGACCACGTGTTGTTCCTGGCCGACGGGCGGATCGTCGACGAGATGCCCGACCCGACCGCCGACCGCGTCCTGGAGCGGATGCGGGCCTTCGACCACGAGACCACCCAGACGGCGGCGGCCGGCGAGACGGCGGGAGCGCGCTGACGTGTGGCGCACCACGTACCGGAGCCTGATGGCGCACAAGCTGCGCCTGGCGATGTCCGGCCTGGCCATCGTGCTCGGCGTGGCGTTCGTCGTCGGCACGCTGATCTTCACCGACACCCTGAGCAGGACCTTCAACGACCTGTTCCGCAGCACCGCCGCCGACGTCAACGTCAGCCGGGCCGCCGCCTTCGACCAGGGACTGGACGGCAGCGCCCCCGGCCCCGCCTCCTACGTGCCGGCCACGCTGGTCGACGAGATCGCCGCCGTCGACGGGGTCGCGGCGGTCGAGGGCAGCGTCCAGGCCGAGGGGGTCTACGTCCTCGACGCCGGCGGCGAGGTGGTCGACACCGGCGGGGCCCCGGGCCTGGGCGTCAGCTGGGACACCGAGGAGTCCCTGTCCCCGACCACCCTCGTCGAGGGGCGGGCCGCCACCGGCCCCGGCGAGGTCATGATCGACACCAACACGGCGGAGGAGACCGGCCACCGGGTCGGCGACACCATCACCGTGCTGACCCCGGGGCCGCGGATCGAGGCCGAGCTCGTCGGCACCTTCCGGTTCGGCGACGAGGGTGGGCTGGCCGGGGCGACGCTGACCGCCTTCGACACGGCGACCGCCCAGGAGCTGCTGACCGCCCCCGGCCAGTTCACCGGCATCGCCGTCGCGGCCGCCGACGGCGTCGACGCCGACGAGCTCGCCGACCGGGTGGCCGCGGCGGTCGGCTCCGACTACGAGGTGCGGACGGCGACCGAGCAGGCCGACGAGTTCGCCGCGGACTTCTCCGAGGCGCTGCAGTTCATCAACGTCTTCCTGCTGGTCTTCGCGGGCATCGCCCTGTTCGTCGGCACGTTCATCATCCTCAACACCTTCTCGATGCTGGTCGCCCAGCGGACCCGGGAACTGGCCCTGCTGCGGGCCCTCGGCGCCTCCCGCGCGCAGGTGACCCGCTCGGTCCTGGCCGAGGCGCTGGTCATGGGCGTCGTCGGCTCGGTCCTCGGGCTGGCCGCCGGCTACGGCGTCGCCGCCGGGC
Organism: Trujillonella endophytica; assembly: GCF_019799905.1. Classification (GTDB taxonomy): domain Bacteria; phylum Actinomycetota; class Actinomycetes; order Mycobacteriales; family Geodermatophilaceae; genus Trujillonella; species Trujillonella endophyticus_A. The sequence continues at coordinate 96,789 of NZ_JABGCI010000005.1, forward strand.
TGCGGGCGCTGTTCGGCTCGTTCGGCCTCACGCTGGACGGCAGCCTGGTGCTCGCCACCGACACGGTCCTGTGGGGCTTCGCCATCGGCGTCCTGGTGACGCTCGTGGCCGCGTACGTGCCGGCGCGCCGGGCCGCGCGGACGCCGCCGGTCGCGGCGATGCGCGACGACGTGGTCAGCGAGCAGCGCGGCCTGCGCCGGCGCACCGTGGTCGGCACCGTGCTGGCCGTCGTCGGAGTGCTGGCCCTGGTCGGCGGCACGCTCGCCGAGGACGGCGGCACCGGGGCGTCCCTGGTCGGGCTCGGTGCCCTCGCGCTGATCCTGGGCGCCACGGCGCTGAGCCCGGTGCTCGCCCGGCCCTTCCTGCGCAGCGTCGGGGCGGTGCTCCCGCGCCTCTACGGCACGACCGGCCGCCTCGCGCAGGAGAACGCCGTCCGCAACCCCCGCCGCACCGCCGCCACCGCGTCCGCGCTCATGATCGGGCTGGCCCTGGTGAGCGCGTTCAGCGTCATCGGGGCGTCGACGAACAAGAGCATCGACGCGCTGATCGCCGGCTCCGTGCGGGCGGAGTTCGTCGTCTCCAGTGCCGTCGGCGCGCCGTTCAGCCCCGACGTCGAGACGCAGCTCGCCGACGTCGACGGGGTGGACGCGGTCATGCCGATGCGCTGGGGACAGGCCCAGCTGGACGGCGAGACGACCTTCCTGACCGCCGTGGACCCCGCCGGGCTCGACCGGAGCATCGAGCTGACCTTCGCGAGCGGCTCGGCCGACGACCTCGGGGGCGGCCTCGTCGTCGACGAGGCGACCGCCGAGTCCCGGGGCTGGGCCGTCGGCGACCCGGTCGAGGTGCTCACCATCGACGGCCGGCAGCTCGACCTCGTCGTGAGCGGCGTGTTCGAGGCCAACCAGGTCGTCGGTTCCACCGTCGTGTCCCTCGACACCCTCACCGACACCGGCGCGCCCGCCCTGGACCGGTACCTGTACGTGGACCTCGCCGACGGCGTGGCGGCGGCCGACGTCCGGCCGGCGCTGGAGGACGTGCTCAGCGCCTACCCCGTCGTCGACCTCAAGGACCGGACGGAGTTCCAGGACGAGCAGAAGGGCCAGATCGACCAGCTGCTGCTGCTCATCAACGCCATGCTCGTGCTGTCGGTGGTCATCGCCGCGCTGGGCATCGTGAACACGCTGGCCATGTCGGTCATCGAACGGACCCGGGAGGTGGGGCTGCTGCGGGCGGTCGGGCTCAGCCGCAGCCAGCTGCGCCGCATGATCCGGCTCGAGGCCGTCGTCATCTCCCTCTACGGCGCCGTGCTGGGGATCGTCCTCGGGACGCTGTTCGGGGTCGCGCTCAGCCGGTCGCTGGCCGACCAGGGCATCAGCGAGCTCGCCGTGCCGGCGCCGCGGATGCTGGTGTTCCTGCTCGTCGCCGCCGTCATCGGCGTGCTGGCCGCCGTCTTCCCGGCGCGCCGGGCGGCCCGCCTGAAGGTGCTCGACGCCATCGCCCGCGCCTGAGGGGGGGTACGGGAGGATGCGGGCGTGTGCACGGTGGTGGTGCGCCGGTCCCCCGACCGGCCGGTGCAGGTCCTCGCCGTCCGCGACGAGCTGACCACCCGCGCCTTCGAGGTCCCCGGCCGGTTCTGGCCGGACTCGCCGGACGTCGTCGGCGGGCGCGACTCCGTCGCCGGGGGCACGTGGTGCGCGACCGACGTCGGCACCGGCGTGACGTGCCTGGTCCTGAACCGGTACCACGAGCGGCCGGCCGCGCCCGGGGCGCCGAGCCGCGGGGTGCTGCCGCTCCTGGGCGCCGTCCACGGGGCCGGCTGGACCGAGCACGTCCAGGTGGCCGGGATGGCCGGCTTCCTGCTCGTGCTGGCGACGCCGGACCGGCTGACCAGCTGGGAGTTCGACGGCGACCGGCTCACCGCGACGGAGCACGCGCAGGGCACGGTCGTGCTGACCTCCGGCGGACCCGAGGACAGCAAGGCCGGCCGCTGGCGGGCGGCGTTCGCCGAGGCGTCCTTCCCCGACGGCTGGCGCGGGCTGGTGGGCGAGCACCCGCCGGCTGACGACCCCTCGGCGCTGGTCGTCCGGCACGAGCGGGACGGCCAGGTGTACGGCACGGTGTTCGCCGAGCTCGTCGACGCCCGGCCCGGGCGGCTCCACCTCGAGTACAGCCGCGCCCCGTGGACCGGCGCCGCGTGGGACGACGCCGTCTTCGATCCGGCGGGCTGACGGCCCGTCGGTCAGCGGCGGGTCAGCACGGCCAGCGCGATCGCGCCGCCCCACCCGGCCGCGACGATCGGCGTCTCCAGCGGGTCGAAGCCCGAAGGACGGACCCGCTCCCGCGCCAGCCGCTCGCTCAGGTAGCCGACGGTGAGCCCGGTGCCCAGCCACCGCAGGACCCACGTCGCGCGCTCGTCCGGCCCGCGGAGCAGCCGGGCGACCGCCCAGGCCTGCGGCCCGACCAGGTACGGCGGCGCGCTGTAGGCGGTGCCGAACCACAGCCAGTCCCGGACGAGGTGGTCCGGGCTCCCGGTGAGGAACGGGACGTCGAAGTGCCGGCGGCGCCGCAGGGCGACGAGGTGCCCAGCCACCTGGGCGGCCAGCTGGGTCGAGGCGACCGCCACGAGCGTCGACCGGGAGGCCACGGCGGCCGGCTCAGGCGGTCGCGTCGGTGAGCGTGGTCCGGGAGCGGTACTCCAGGTCGCCGTAGGTGTCGGCGTGCCGGCCCATGTACGAGGCCACGAACGGGCACAGCGGCAGCACCTTCATCCCCTGCCCGCGCACGTCGTCCAGTGCCTGGCGGACGAGGTCGGAGGAGATGCCGCGGCCCTCGTGGCCGGCCAGCACCTCGGTGTGGGTGAAGACGACCAGCTCCGCCGTCCGGATGTACTCCGCGATCGCCGCCAGCTCCCCGTCGACGCGCGCCTCGTAGCGGTGCTGCTCGGCAGCGTCGGTCACCGTCACCTGCACGGGATCTCCTTCCCTCGGTGGGTCCGCCCGGACAGGCCGGAGGGCACCAGCATGGCGTACGAGGGCGCGGGAGCGGCAGCGCGACGGCGGCCGGTCAGCGGTAGGGCGAGAAGTCCGGCGGCCGCTTCTCGGCGAACGCGCGCGCCCCCTCCATCGCCTCCTCGCTGGTGGAGTACTGGGCCAGGCCGTCGAAGGCCAGGTGCGAGATGCCGCTCAGGTGGTCGGTGTCGGCGTTGAACGAGTGCTTGAGGAAGCGGATCGCCGTCGGCGAGTACGAGCCGATCTTGCGGGCCCAGCCGCGGGCGGTCTCGAGCAGGTCCTCCTTGGGCACCACCTCGTTCACCAGGCCCCACCGCTCGGCGGTGACCGCGTCGTAGCGGTCGAGCAGGAACCAGATCTGCCGCGCCCGCTTCTCCCCCACGACCCGGGCCAGGTACGCCGAGCCGAAGCCGGCGTCGAACGACCCCACCCGTGGCCCGGACTGGGCGAACGTGGCGTTCTCCGCGGCGACGGTCAGGTCGCACAGCACGTGCAGCACGTGGCCCCCGCCGATCGCGATGCCGTTGACGGCCGCGATGACCGGCTTGGGGATGTCGCGCATGATCCGGTGCAGCCGCTCGATCTCGAAGGTGCCCCACTCGGTCTCGCCGTACCCGCCGGTCTCGGCCCGCTCCTTGACGTCGCCGCCCGTGCAGAACGCCCGCTCGCCGGCGGCGGTGAGGATGACCGCGGCGACGCGGCGGTCGGACCAGGCGTGCTTGAACGCCGAGATCAGCTCGTCGACGGTGCGCCCGCGGAACGAGTTCATCCGGTCCTGCCGGTCGATCGTGATGACCGCGTGGTTGTCCTCCTCCACCTCGTACCGGATGTCGGTGAACTCCTCGGGCTTCATCTGCGCGCACCCTCCTGGTCGACGTCCCGGGGCCCCTGCCGGGCCCCCGGCGCGGCCCGCCACCGGGCTCCTCCGAGTATGTCGGCATGTTGACGGGCGTCAACGGGGAGTGGCAGGCTCGACCACGTGCCCGACCGCCGCTGCCTGGTCACGGGCGCGGGACGGGGGATCGGCGCCGCCGTCGCCCACCGGCTCTCCGCCGAGGGGCACCTCGTCGCGCTCACGGCCCGCAGCACCGGCGACCTCTCCGCGCTCGCCGCCCGGCTCCCCGGCCCCTCGCTGGTCGTCCCGGCCGACCTCACCGATCCCACCGCGGCGGAGACCGTCGTCTCCCGGGTGGAGCGGGAGTGGGGCGGCCCGGTCGAGGTGCTCGTGCTCAACGCCGGCGCCGGGGTCTCCGCCCCGCTGGCGCGGACCAGCGACGAGGACTGGGCCCGCATGCTCGACCTCAACCTCACCGCGCCGTTCCGGCTGCTGCGCCGGGCGCTGCCGGGCATGGTGGAGCAGCGGTGGGGGCGCGTGGTCGCCGTCGCCTCGATCGCCGCCAAACGCGGCGACCCGTACGTCAGCGCGTACACCGCGAGCAAGCACGGCCTGCTCGGCCTGGTCCGGTCCGCCGCCGCGGAGGTCGCCGGGAAGGGCGTCACGGTGAACGCCGTCTGCCCGGCCTACGTGGACACCCCGATGACCGCCGGCACGGTCGCGACGATCAGCGCCACCACCGGCCGGTCCGAGGACGAGGCGCGGGAGACCCTGGCCCGGCAGCAGCCGATCGGGCGGCTGATCGACCCGGAGGAGGTCGCAGACGCGGTGCTGATGTGCGTGCGCAGCGCGGCCATCACCGGTCAGGGGCTCAACGTCGACGGCGGGGCGGTGCAGTCGTGACCGAGCTGGAGCGGGTCAACCCGCCGGAGCTGGCCCCGCCGACCGGCTTCTCGCACGCGGTGGTCGCGACCTCCGCGCGCATCGTGTTCCTGGCCGGGCAGACCGCCCTCGACGCCGGGGGCCGGATCGTCGGCGACGGCGTCGTGGCGCAGTTCGAGCAGGCGCTGGGGAACCTGCTCACCGCCCTGCGCGCGGCCGGCGGCGAGCCCCGGCACCTGGCGTCGCTGACGGTCTACGCCGTCGACCTCGCCGACTACCGGGCGCACGCCCGGGAGATCGGTCGCGTGTGGCGCCGGCTGGTGGGCACCGACTACCCGGCCATGGCCGGGCTCGGCGTCGCCCGGCTCTGGGACGTCGAGGCCCTCGTGGAGGTGCAGGGCTTCGCGGCCCTCCCCGCCTGAGACCGCCGGGCCGGCCCCGGTCAGGGGTCGATCAGCCGCCGGGCGTGCTCGTGGGCCGGCGCGTCCAGCCGGCTGCGCAGCTCGACGAACAGGTCCGCGGCGCGCGCCCCGTTCCAGTCGGCCGGCAGCAGGTCCAGCGGCAGCCCCGGGTCGGCGTAGGGCAGCCGCCGCCAGTCGGTGAGCAGCCGGACGTAGTCGGCGAACGCCTGCTCCGGCTCGGGGCCTCCTCCTGTCCCGACCCGCGAGCGCACGGCCTCCTGGCGGTCGAGGAACTCGGCGTAGCGGTCGTGCAGGTGGTCCAGGTCCCACCACCGGGCCACGTTGTCGCGGATCTCCCCCAGCGCCAGGTGCGCGCCGCGGAAGAACTCGACGTACCCGGCCAGTCCCCGGCGGCCGAGCACCTCGGCGGCCTCATCGGCCAGGTGCCCCGGGGCCACCCACACGCCGGGGGCGACCGTGCCGAAGCCCAGCCGGGTCAGCTGCGACCGCAGCTGGTGCCGCTTGTCCCGCTCGGACTCCGGCACCGAGAAGACGACGAGCAGCCAGCCGTCGGCCTCCTCCGCCCGGCGCCGGCCGAAGATCCGCGCGTCGCCGTCGGCCAGGATCTCCTGGGCGAGCTCGGTCAGCGCGTACCCCGCGACGCCGTCGACCCGCCGGGCGTCGAGCAGACCGCGCCGCTTGAGGCGGGAGATCGACGAGCGGACCGCCGGCTCCTCGACGCCCAGCGCGGCCATCAGCCGGACGACGGCGGCGATGGACAGCCAGCTGCCGTGCTCGCGGGCGTACAGGCCGTACAGGGTGACGATGAGCTGCCGGGGCTGCAGCGCGCCCACGGGGCCGGCTGCCGCCTCGACTCCTGGCTCCTCGACCCCTGGCTCCTCGACCCCTGCCTGCTCGACGACGGTCACCGGCACACGATAACGACGGCCGCGGCACTCCCTGCCGCATATCGCGTTCTGTTGACTCTCGTTAGTGAGCCGCCATAGCCTCGCTCCAGTCCGGGTCCGCCGCACCCCGGCCCCTCGGGAGGGGTACCTCGATGACGCAGCTCCCCGCCGCCCCCGGTCGTCCCGCGCTGAGCCCCTCGGCCCACCGGGACACCTTCTGCCGGGACAACCTGCCGCCGCTCGAGCAGTGGCCGGAACTGGACCTCGGCCCCCTCGCCCACGTCGACCGGCTCAACTGCGCCACCGAGCTGCTGACCGGGACGATCGAACGGCTCGGCGCCGACCGGCCCTGCCTGCGGTCGCCGGACGGCACCACCTGGACCTACGGCGAGCTGCGGGGGCACGCGGACCGCATCGCGCGCGTCCTCGTCGACGAGCTCGGGCTGGTGCCCGGCAACCGGGTGCTGCTGCGCGGGTTCAACGAACCCTGGCTGGTGGCGTGCTGGTTCGCGGTCCTGAAGGCCGGTGGCGTCGCCGTCACCACGATGCCGCTGCTGCGGGCCGGCGAGCTGGCCACCATGGCCGGGATGTGCCGGCCGAGCATCGCGCTGTGCGACTCGCGGCTGCTCGAGGACCTGGAGCGCGCCGAGATCCCGGACCTGACCACGGTGCCCTTCGGGTCGACCGCCCCCGGGGACCTCTGCGTGCGGGCGGCCGAGCAGCCGGACGGCTTCGACGACGTCGGCACCGCGGCCGACGACGTCGCCCTGCTCGCCTTCACCTCCGGGACCACCGGCCGGCCCAAGGCGACCATGCACTTCCACCGGGACGTCCTCGCCATCGCCGACACGTTCTCCGCGCACGTGCTGCGGCCCCGGGCCGACGACGTCTTCACCGGCTCCCCGCCGATCGGCTTCACGTTCGGCCTCGGCGGTCTCGTGGTCTTCCCGCTGCGCGTGGGCGCGAGCGTGCTGCTGCTGGAGCGGGCGGCGCCCGACCAGCTCGCCGACGCCGTGGCCGACCACGGCGTCACGGTGCTGTTCACCGCGCCGACCGCCTTCAAGGCGATCCTCGCCTCCGGGCACGCCTCCCGGCTGGCCGGCCTGCGCCGCGCGGTGTCGGCCGGCGAGCCGCTGCCGGAGTCGGTCTGGCGCGACGTCCACGAGGCGACCGGCGTCCGGATCATCGACGGGATCGGCGCGACCGAGATGCTGCACATCTTCATCGCGGCCGCCGACGACGACATCCGTCCCGGCACCACCGGCCTCCCCGTGCCCGGCTACACGGCCGCCGTCCTCGACGACGACGGCCGGCCGGTGCCCGACGGGACCCCGGGGCACCTGGCCGTCCGCGGGCCCACCGGCTGCCGGTACCTCCACGGGGACCGGCAGGAGGTCTACGTCCGGCACGGCTGGAACTACACCGGCGACACCTACCTGCGTGACTCCGACGGGTACTTCGTCCACCAGGCACGGACCGACGACATGATCGTCTCCGCCGGCTACAACATCGCCGGGCCCGAGGTGGAGCAGGCGCTGCTGGGCCACCCCGACGTCCTCGACTGCGCGGTCGTGGGCGCCCCGGACGCCGAGCGCGGGATGGTCGTGAAGGCCTTCGTCGTCCTCGTCCCCGAGCGCACCCGCGAGGTGACCGCCGAGGAGCTGCAGGACTTCGTCCGGCAGGCGATCGCCCCCTACAAGCGGCCGCGGATCATCGAGTTCGTCGAGGAGCTGCCCCGGACCAGCACCGGCAAGCTGCAGCGCTACCGCCTCCGCTGAGCCGCCTCGACGCCGCGGCTCAGTGCCCGCGGAAGGCCTCCTCCAGCCACCACGCGGGCTCGTCGGCGGCGACCTTCGCGTCGAGGAACAGGGGTGCGGAGCGGGGGCCGTCGAGCCAGCCGGCGACCGGCGCCAGGTCCCCGACGCCGCGCACGGTGAGGGCCTCGAAGCCGTACCCGCGGGCGATGGCGGCCAGGTCCGTGGCCGGGAACCGCACGGTGTCCAGCGGCAGCCCGTCCGGGCCGAAGTGGTGCACCTCGGCGCCGTACGCCTCGTCGTCGTAGACGACGACCACCATGGGCAGCCCCAGCCGCACGACCGTCTCCAGCTCCGAGGCGCCCATCAGCGCGCCGCCGTCACCGAGCGCGGCCACCGGCAGCCGGTCGGGGCGGGCCAGCGCGGCGCCGATCGCGGTGGACAGGCCGAGCCCGACCGACTGGAAGGCCTGGGTGAAGCAGAAGCCGAACTCGTCCGGGACGTCGAGGAACGCGCTCGGGTAACCCATGAAGTTGCCGGAGTCGACCGCCACGACGCGCTCGGCGGGCAGCAGGTCGTCGAGCGCGATGGTCAGGCTCCGCGGGTCGATCCGCTCGGCGCCGCCGAGGGGCGCGAACGGAACGTCCCGCCAGCGCCCGCGCTCGCGCAGCGCCGCGGCGACCTCCGCCGTCCGGTAGCCGGGTGCGGCTCCGCCGCGCAGGGCCGCGGTCACCGCCTCCGCCGTGGCGCGCACGTCGCCGACGACGCCGAGCGTGAGGTCCCGGTGGGCGCCCAGGGCGTCCGCGTCGAGGTCGACCTGCACCACGCCGGCGCCCTCGGCGATCAGCCGGCCGTGGCGCATCGTCCACATGTTGAGGGCGCAGCCCCAGCCCACGACCAGGTCCGCGCCGCGGATGAGCTCCGCGGCCAACGGCGAGGAGAACCCGCCGGCGACGTCGAGCGACCACGGGTCCCCGGCGAACAGCCCCCGGGCCACCGCGGAGGTCGCGAGCAGGGCCCCGCACGCCTCGGCGAGGGCCTCGAGGGCGGCCCGGCACCCCGCGCCCCGGGCGCCGCGGCCGGCGACGAACACCGGACGGCGCGCGGTCCGCAGGGCGTCGGCGAGCCGCCGGACGTCGTCCGGGTCGGCCTCGACCGCCGGGGGGAGCAGCGGAGGCCCGGCCGCCTCCCCCGCCGCGGCCTCCAGGGCCTGCACCTCCAGCGGCAGGTTCAGCACGACCACCCGCCGCTCCCCCACCGCGGTGCGCACCGCCGCGGCCGCCTGCTCCGCCGCCCCGGCCGCCGAGGTGACCCGCAGCGGGACCGCGCCGACCGCCGCGGCGAGGGCCGCCTGGTCGACGGCGAAGTTCGAGCGTGGCGCGGTCGCCTCCGCGGCCAGGACGACCAGCGGCGTCCGGCTCTTGGCCGCCTCGGTGATGCCGGTCAGGGCGTTGGTCAGGCCGCAGCCCTGGTGCAGGGTGACGGCGGCCGGGCCGGCGGTCATCCGCGCGTACGCGTCGGCCATCGTCGCCGCGCCGCCCTCGTGCCGGGCGGCCACGTAGCGGGCGCCGGCCGCCACCATCGCGTTGGTGACGGCGAAGTTGCCCGACCCGACCACCCCGAAGGCGGTGTCGATCCCGCTGCCGACGAGCGCCGCGCCGACGACGTCCGCGACGGTCATCCGCGCTCGACCAGGGCCAGCACGCGCGACGGGGAGCCGGATCCGCCCACGATCGGCAGCGGGCCGGCGACCAGCAGGGCGCCGGTCGGCGGCAGCTGCGCCAGGTTCTGCAGCTGGGTCAGCCCGTACTTCCCGCTGCCCATGAGCGCCGCGTGACACGGGAACGGCGGGTCGAAGGAGTGCGCGGCCCCCGCGTCGGTGCCCACGGTCTCCACGCCCAGCCCGGTCACCGGCGCCTCCTCGGCGAGCCAGCGGGCGCAGGACGGCGAGATCCCCGGCGTGTGCGGGCCGGTGTCGTCGGCGTTGAGGAACCGCTCCTGGGAGTCGGCGCGGGCGTCCCAGCCGGTTCGGTAGAGCAGCCAGCCGCCGGCCGGCAGCGGCCCGTGCGCCGACTCCCACTCCCGCACGTGCTCGACCTCGAGCAGGAAGTCGGGGTCGGCGGCGGCCTGCGCCGAGAAGTCCAGCACCACGGCCGGGGCGACGAGCCGGGCGGCCGGCACCGAGGCGACGTCCTCGCCGTCCCGGCCGGTCACCCAGTGGTTCGGGGCGTCGAAGTGGGTGCCGGTGTGCTCGCCGGTGCGGAAGTCGTTCCAGTACCAGGCCGGGCCGCGGTCGTCGTACCGGCTCAGCTCCTCCAGCCGGAACGTCCCGGTCTGGGCGAACTGCGGGGGCAGCTGGATGACCGGCGTCTCGGCCGACAGCGGCGCGGTGAGGTCGACGACCTCCACGGCGCCACGGGACAGCGCGTCGGCCAGGGTGGCGAGGATCGACATGGGGGTCCCTTCCCTGGGGGCTGCGGTGGACCGGCCGAGCATCTCGTGGCCGGACGACACCCGTCACCCCGCCGTCTCCTCTCGTTCTGTTGACGCCCGTCGCAAGAGCGGCATACCCTCGGCGTCACGGTCCACCGGAGCTGGAGGACGGGCCATGCGCATCGCAGTCGTCGGCGGGGGCCCCGGGGGGCTGTACTTCTCCGCCCTGGTCAAGCAGCTCGACCCGTCCCACGACGTGACCGTCTGGGAACGCAACGCCCCGGACGACACCTTCGGCTTCGGCGTCGTCTTCTCCGACGAGACCCTCGGCGGCATCGAGCACGCCGACCCCGTCGTCTTCGCCGAGATGGAACGGCACTTCGCCCGCTGGGACGACATCGACGTCCACTACCGCGGGACGACGACCACCTCCGGCGGGCACGGCTTCGCCGCCATGAGCCGCAAGGAGCTGCTGGGCATCCTGCAGCGCCGGTGCGCCGACCTCGGCGTGACCGTGCACTTCCGGACGCAGGCGCCGCACCCCGACCGGCTGCGCGCCGAGTACGACCTCGTCCTCGCCGGCGACGGCGCCCGGTCGCAGGTCCGGGACACCTACGCCGACGTCTTCCGCCCGACGCTGGAGACGCGGCACAGCAAGTACATGTGGCTCGGCACCGACCTGGTCTTCGAGGCGTTCAAGTTCTACGTCGAGGACACCCCGCACGGGGTCATGCAGATCCACGGCTACCCGTACGACCGCACCGGGAGCACGTTCATCGTCGAGATGCACGACGACGTGTGGCAGCGCGCGTTCGGCGAGATCGCCGTGCTGGACCTCCCGCCGGGCGAGAGCGACACCAAGTCGATCGAGCTCGTCGAGCACCTGTTCGCCGACGTCCTCGGCGGCCACCGGGTCGTGGCCAACAACTCCAAGTGGCTGAACTTCCTGTCCCTGCGCAACGAGACCTGGCGGCACGGCAACCTCGTGCTGATCGGCGACGCCGCGCACACCGCGCACTTCTCGATCGGGTCGGGCACGAAGCTGGCGATGGAGGACGCGCTGGCGCTCGCGGCGTGCCTGCACGAGCACCCCGACCTGGACGCCGCGCTGACCGCGTACGAGGCCGAGCGGCGTCCGGTCGTCCTCTCCACCCAGCGCGCGGCCCAGGCCAGCCTCGAGTGGTTCGAGGACATCGGGCACTACGTGCACCAGCCACCGGAGCAGTTCGCCTTCAACATCGTCACGCGCAGCCGCCGGGTCACCCACGAGAACCTGCGGCTGCGCGACCCCGAGTTCGTGGCCGGCATCGACCGGTGGTTCGCCGCGTCCCAGCCCGAGCCGGTGGAGCCACGGCCGCCGATGTTCCACTCCTTCCGCCTCGGCTCCCTGGAGCTGAAGAACCGGATCATCGTCTCGGCGATGGACATGTACTCGGCCGAGGACGGGCTGCCCACCGACTTCCACCTGGTGCACCTGGGCAGCAAGGCCCTGGGCGGGGCGGCGCTGGTCATGACCGAGATGGTCTGCACGTCACCGGAGGGCCGGATCACCCCCGGGTGCAGCGGCCTCTACACGCCCGACCAGGAGGCGGCCTGGACCCGCGTCGTCGACTTCGTGCACGGGGCGACCGACGCGAGGATCGGCGTCCAGCTCGGGCACTCCGGCCGCAAGGGCTCGACCAAGCTCATGTGGGAGGGCATCGACGACCCGCTGCCCGAGGGCGGCTGGGAGGTCGTCGCCCCCTCACCGGTCCCCTACTCCCCCGCCAACCCGGTGCCGCGGGAGCTCACCGAGGCGGAGCTGGCCGGCATCCGGGACGAGTTCGTGCACAACGCCGAGGCCGCGGCCCGGGCCGGGTTCGACGTCCTGGAGCTGCACTGCGCGCACGGCTACCTGCTGTCCTCGTTCATCTCCCGGCTGTCCAACCACCGCACCGACCGCTACGGCGGCTCCCTGGAGAACCGGCTCCGGTTCCCGCTCGAGGTGTTCGACGCCGTCCGCGCGGTGTGGCCCGCGGACCGGCCGATGACGGTGCGCATCTCCGCGACCGACTGGTACGAGGGCGGCACCGACGTCGACGAGGCCGTCGAGGTGGCGCGCGCCTTCGCCGAGCACGGCGCCGCGGCCATCGACGTGTCCACCGGCCAGGTCGTCAAGGACGAGCGGCCGGCGTTCGGCCGCAGCTACCAGACCCCGTACGCCGACCGCATCCGCAACGAGATCGGCCGCGAGTACGGCGTCGCGGTGATCGCCGTGGGCGCGATCTCCAGCTACGACGACGTCAACTCGATCCTGCTCGCCGGCCGCGCGGACCTCTGTGCGCTCGGCCGCCCGCACCTCTACGACCCGCAGTGGACCCTGCACGCCGCGGCCGACCAGGGGTACAGCGGCCCCGGCGTCACCTGGCCGAAGCCCTTCGCGGCCGGCAGCCGGCCGCCGCAGACCGGCCGCAGCGAGGGTCCCCGCCCGCGGCTCGAGCTCGTCCGGCAGGGTGAGACGCGGACCCGGCACGCGCGATGGCGCCCCGGGCGGCACGACGGCGGGTGACCCGTCCGGCGGGCGTCCGGCGAGGACCCACCGGAGGACGACGAACCTGGCCAGCCCCACCGCCCCGCTGACCGCGCACACCGCCGCCACCGACACCAGCGGCCCCGGCGAGCGGGCCCAGGCCTCCAGCGCGGCCAGCGCCGACGCGGACGCCGCGAGCCCACAGACGGCCAGCCCGCCGCCCGCCCACTGCGCCGTCGCCCAGCCGACCCGGTCGCCGGCCCGGAAGGTCAGGCGCCGGTGCAGCTCGTTGGCCAGCGCGGTGGACGCTCCGACGCCGGCGAGGTTGGCCGCCTGGTCCCCCAGCCCGGCCAGGAGCAGGAAGACGCCGGCGTGGACGACGTTCGCCGATCCGCCGACCAGGGCGAAGCGGACGAACTGGAACGCGGCGTCGTCCCGGGTCAGCCAGCGGTGCATACCCCCACGCTGCTGGCCGGACGGGGTCCGGCACATCGGGGATGCCCCTGGGACAGGGCCTGATCTCCCCCGCCGCCCGGCGCGCGGTCAGCTGCCGCCGGAGACCGGGCGCACGTCGCGCGCGCTGTCCAGGGTGTGCCCCGCCTCGCAGGTGAGGGTGAGGTGCACCGGCGCGCCGCAGTCCCGGTGCCGCAGCTCCATCGGCACGTCGCCGTCCTCGGCGAGGTAGCGGTCCCCCCACTCCATGAGGGCCACCAGCGTCGGGTAGAGGTCGACGCCCTTGCGGGTCAGCCGGTACTCGTGCCGCTGCCGCTCCCCGTCGTCCTGGTACGGCACGCGCCGCAGGATCCCCTCGGCCACGAGGCGGGCCAGCCGGTCGGTCAGCACGGCCCGCGGGGCGCCCAGGATCCGGTGGAAGTCGGCGAACCGGCGCACACCCAGGAAGGCCTCCCGGAGCACCAGCAGGCTCCACTTCTCGCCGACGACGGCCAGGGTGCCGGCCACCGAGCAGCGGGACCGGTCCAGCAGCAGCTCGCTCACGGCCCCAGGATAAGCATGCTGAGTTCACTTGACGAACCGACCACTCCGGGTCCAGAGTTCACTTGACGAACTCAGGAGGCTCCCGTGGACCTGGTGGTGGCGACCCGACCCGTGCGGCCCGACGACCTGCTGCGCTTCCTGCGCCTGTGGCCGCGGCTCTCGCCAGAGACCCGGTACCGGCGCTTCCACGCGCCGGTCGACCGGCTGCCGATGGCCGCCGTCCGCCGCCTGGTCTCCGTCGACCACGAGCTGCGCGAGGCCGTCGTGGCCGTCGTCGGCGACGAGGTGGTCGGGGTCGCCCGGTACGACCGCTCCCCCGACGACCCCGGGACGGCGGAGTTCGCCGTCGTCGTGGAGGACGGCTGGCAGGGCGTCGGGCTCGGCCGGCAGCTGCTGCGCGACGCCTCGGAGCTCGCCGCCCGGTCGGGGGTGCGTCGGCTGACCGCCACGGTGCAGCCGGACAACGCCGCCGTGCTCGGCCTGGTCCGCCGGCTCCTCCCCTGCGCCACCGTCGAGTGCGACGCGGGGGTCCTGACCGTGAGCAGCCCGATCAGCGCCTCCCCCACCCCCGTGCCGGCCGCGGTGGCCGGCTGATCCGAGAGGACACCACCATGACCCACGTCCGCATCTCCCTGGCCCGCGCCCGCGCCCGGCGCGCGCACCTGCGGCAGGAGCGTGCGCTCCAGCGCGCGTTCGCCGGTGCGCCGACCGTCGAGTCGGCGCACGAGATCGCCGTCCTCACCACCCGGCGCTGACCCACCCGCCGCTGAGCCTCTCGCCGCTGAGCCACCGGGCGCCGACCCAGGCGCACCGGGACGCTCACGCCGGCACCTCGGACCGGACGTCGGGGCGCGACGCCGTCGGCAGCCCGCCCCGGACCAGGTCCGGCGCGGTCAGGTCGCGGCGGCCGAGCAGGGCCGCCGCCCAGTCCAGGGCGATGCGCTCCCTGCGGCCCCAGGTCGGCATCATCGCCAGGTGGTACACGCGGTGCAGCAGCCAGGCGGGCAGGCCACGCAGCCGCACCCCGTAGATGCGGGCCACCCCCCGGTGCGACCCGAGGCCGGCCACCGACCCGGCGTCCCGGTGCCGGTACTCGACCAGCCCGCCGCCGCGCAGCGTGGCGACGAGGTTCCGGGCCAGGACCCTGGCCTGCCGCACCGCGTGCTGGGCCGTCGCGCCGCACATCGGCGCGCCGTCGTCCGGCCGGCGGGCTGCCGCGAGGTCGGGCACCGCGGCCCCGTCCCCGGCGGCCCACAGGTGCTCGGCGCCGTCCACCTGCAGCGTCGCCCGGGTGCGCAGCCTGCCCCGGGGGTCGACGGGCAGGCCGGTCCGCGCCAGCAGCGGGTTGCCGCGGACGCCGGCGGCCCAGACGACCGTGTCGGCGCGGAAGCGCTCGCCGTCGGAGAGCTCCACGACGCCGCCGACCATCGAGGTGACCTGCGTGCGCAGCCGGACGGTGATGCCGCTGTCGGCCAGGCGGGCACGCGTGTACGCCCCGAGCGCCGGCGGCAGCTCGGGCATGACCTCGCCCTCGGCCTCCACGAGCTCGACGCGCAGCTCGGCCACGTCGAGGCCGGGGTACCGGCGGGCGGTCGCGCGGGCGAGGTCCTGCAGCTCGGCCACCGCCTCCACGCCGGTGTACCCGCCGCCGACCACGACGAAGGTCAGCGCGGCCCGGCGCCGCTCGGCGTCCGCGTAGTCGGCGGCCAGCGCCAGGCGGGTGAGGACCGCGTCGCGCAGCCGGACGGCGTCGGCGAGCGTGGTGAAGCCGACGGCGTGCTCGGCCAGTCCGGGCACGGGCTGCATCCGGCTGACCGAGCCGGGGGCGAGCACGAGCTCGTCGTAGTCCAGGACCGTGCCGGTGCCGTCGGGCAGCGTGAGGTGCAGGCGCCGCCGGTCGGGGTTCACCGCGGTCGCCCGGCCGGTGACGACGCGGGTCCCGCGCAGCGTCGTCCGCAGCGGCACGGCCACGTGGCGGGCCTCGATCCGGCCGCCGGCGACCTCGGCGAGGAACGGCTGGTAGGTCATCGACGGCGAGGCGTCGACGAGCACGACCTCCGCCTCGCCGCGGCGCAGCCGCCGCTCGAGCCGGCGCGCGAGGGTGAGCCCGACGAAGCCACCGCCGACGACGACGATGCGGGGGGCCCGCGGCGCCCGCGGCGGGTCCGAGGGCGAGGGCCCGCGGGGTGCGGAGCGGAGGGTGCGGTCCGGTGCGGGGTTCGATGTCATGCCCCCAGACGCTGGCCCTCCGTCCCCGGCGGCCACATCGGTCCGCGGCATCGGCCGTCCGAAACGGCGGGATGAGGCCGGGGATACCGCGGTCGGATCTGCTCCGCCCGCGCGCTGCCTAGGCTCCCTCCGTGCGGAGCGAGCGGGGCGCCGGCCTGGAGCGGGTGGACGCCTGGGCCCGTCGCCGGCCGGAGCTGAGCGACGCGCTGCTCGCCGTCGTCCTCGCCGGCGTGCTCGGGCCGGTCTCGCTCGCCATGGTCCGCGACGCCCGCCTGGACGGAGGGCCGGCGGTCGCGGTGTGGGCCCTGCTCGGCACGCTGCACGTCGCGGTGGCGTTCCGACGGCGCGCACCGGTCCCCGCGTTCCTGGTGCTCGCGGCGGCGGAGCTGGGGCTGGCCGTGGCCCCGTTCCTCGCCGACGCCGGCGAGCCCGGCACCTCCTACCCCGCCGTCCTGCTGCCGTCGAGCCTCGCCTACCTCCTGGGGGCGTACTCGGTGAGCGCGTACGGCCGGCACCGGTGGCCGTCGCTCTCGCTGGCCGTCGGCCTCCTCGGCGCGCTGCTGGTGACCGTCCGGGTGGCGACCGACCCGGGGCCGACGACGGCCCTCGGCGCCGACGGCTCGGGCGAGCTGCTGCTGCTGGCCGCCGCGGCGCTCGGGGCGGTGGTCGCCGCCTGGGCGCTGGGCCGGTTCCGACGCGTCCGGGCCGACCAGCTCGCCGCCCTGGCGGAGCGGGCCCGGCGGGCCGAGGCCGACCGCGAGCAGCGGGACCGCCAGGCCGCCGCCGAGGAGCGGGCCCGGATCGCCCGCGAGCTGCACGACGTCGTCGCGCACTCGGTCACGGTCATGGTGCGCCAGGCCGAGGGTGGGCGGTACGTCGCGGCCAAGGACCCCGCCGCCGCGGCGAGCGCGCTGGGCGCGATCGCCGAGACCGGCCGGACGGCGCTGACGGACATGCGCTCCCTGCTGGGGGTGCTCGACGGGGCGGGCTCGCCGGGCAGCACGGACCCGCAGCCCACCCTCGACGACCTGCCCGACCTCGTGCAGCGGATCCGCGCCTCGGGCCAGCCGGTCGGCCTCCGGATCGAGGGCGAGCCCCGGCCGATGGACCGCGCCGCGCACCTGGCGGCCTACCGGCTCGTGCAGGAGGCGCTCACCAACGTCGTCAAGCACGCCGGCCCGGACGTCGAGGCGGAGGTGGTGCTGACCTGGAGCCCGCGGGGCCTGCGGCTGCAGGTGACCGACCGGGGCTCGCCGCCCCGGGCCACGGACGTCCTGCCCGCCGGCGGGCGCGGTCTCACCGGGATGCAGGAGCGGCTGCACCTGGTCGGTGGCCGGCTGACCGTGGGACCGGCCGAGTCGGGAGGCTTCGCCGTCCTGGGCGAGATCCCGGTGGCCGGGGCCGGCGCCGTGCGGGGTGAGCGGCCGTGAGCGGACCCGTCATCCGCGTCGTCCTCGTCGACGACCAGGCGATGATCCGCACCGGCCTGGCCATGATCGTCGACGCGCAGGACGACATGCGCGTGGTCGGCGAGGCGGGCGACGGCGCGCAGGCCCTGGACGTCGTCGCGGGGACGGCCTGCGACGTCGTCCTGATGGACGTCCGGATGCCCCGGCTCGACGGGGTGGCCGCCACCCGGGAGCTGCTCCGCCGGCACCCCGGGGGTCCGCGTGTGCTGGTGCTCACCACCTTCGACCTCGACGAGCACGCCTTCGCCGCGCTGAAGGCCGGTGCCGGCGGCTTCCTCCTCAAGGACGCGCCGGCCGAGGACGTGCTCGCCGCGATCCGGACGGTGCACGCCGGCGACGCGGTGATCGCGCCGTCGACCACCCGGCGCCTGCTCGAGCACGTGGCCGCGGACCTGCCGGCCGGCCCCGGTGCGGACGACGCGCTGGCCGCGCTGACCGAGCGGGAGCGGGCCGTCATGGTCGAGATCGCCGCCGGGGCCACCAACGCCGAGATCGCCGCGCGGCTGTACCTCGCCGAACCGACGGTCAAGACCCACGTCGGCCGGATCCTGGCCAAGCTCGGCCTGCGGGACCGGGTGCACATCGTCATCCGGGCCTACGAGAGCGGCCTCGTGCGCCGCGGCGGCCGGTGAGCAGCGGCGGGGGCTCCGGCCGATCAGGAGTGCTCGTCCCTGTCGGAGCACGCAGCGCATCGGGAGGAAGTCCATGAACGCGTCGAAGCCGCTCGACCACCGGTTCGTGCCCCCGGCAGCGACGCGGAGGGTGCTACGGGCGTGGCGGCACCGGCACCGCCCCGCGACCGTCCGCCTCGATCGGGGAGCTCGGGCGACCACCTGGGCCGGTCGGCTGCTCGTGCTCTACGGCGCGGCGCACACCGCCGGCGCCCTGACGGTCGAGGGCGCCGCGCGACATGCCGGGGCGTGGTTCAGCGGCGAGTTGCGGGGAGCCGACCTCGCCGACATGAGCCCCGCCATGGCCGCGTACTGGCTGAGCGTGAACAGCTTCGGAGTGCCCCTCGTCGTGGTCGGCCTGACGGTGCTGTGGCTGGACGCCCGGGGCATCACACCGCCGTCGTTCATCGCCTGGACGCTGGGGACCTGGACCGTCGTCGACGCCGTCGTCGCGCCCATGCCGCCGCAGTGGCTGATCCCCCTGGCCGCGTCCGGGCTGCTGCTGGCCGGCCCTCGCCTCGCCGCCGGCCCGGTCATGAGTGGCCCCGCGTCCGACCGGTCAGGCGCGTAGGGCCGCCCAGAACGCCGCCCGCACGCCGTCGGCGCCCCACGCGTTCGGCTCGATCAGGTCGCAGAACCACAGGTCCCGCTCCCGTGGCCGCGGCTCGCGCTGCGTCGGGTCGCCGACGCGGAGCCCGTGCCCGAGGAACACCCCGGCGATCTCGGCGACGGCGGCACCGTTGCGCGCCGCGGCGCCACGGAGGGCCTCGTTCAGCTCGTCGATGACCACGACCGCGTCCGGCCAGGGGGGCAGCCCCAGCCGGCCGGCGTCACCGGTGCCGTCGCTGGGGTCGTAGACGGTGCCGACGACGACCCGGCCGCCCGGCGCCAGGAGACCGGCGATCTCCCCCAGTGCCGCGTCGACCGCCGTCCCGACCGAGCCGATGACCGCGCGAGCCGCCGCCGTGTCGCCGTACGCCGACAGCAGGTCGTTGCCGCCGATGGTGAGCGTCACCAGCGTGGGCGACCGGGGCAGCGTCCGGAGCCGGGGCAGTTGCGCCTGCGCCAGCGTGCGGGTCGTCGCCCCGTCCGTCGCCAGCAGGGAGAACGCCGCCGCGGGGTCGGAGCTGAGCAGGTCGCGCCCGCGCCATGCGGGGAAGTCGTCGTCGCGGTTGCGGAACAGCAGGCTCGCGCCACCACGACCGGGGCCGCCCGCGTAGTCGTCGATCGAGATCGAGTCGCCGAGGGCGACGTACGACGGCGCCTGCACGCCCATGGGTCAGGAACCGGTCCGCGCGCCCGCGCCCGGGCCCGACTCGGCCGTCAGCGCGTCCGTCAACAGGGCCACCAGCGCCTCGTGCTGGACGTCGGTCGAGGAGGAGACCTCCTCGTCCGAGCCGTCGAGCGCCCGGGCGGCGAGGCCCGCCTTGCTGTCGATCAGCTCGGCGATCCGGGCGTCGATGGTCTGCGCGGCGATGATCCGCCACGCGGTGACCGGCTCGGTCTGGCCGATGCGGTGGCTGCGGTCGATGGCCTGGGTCTGCTCCGCGTCGGTCCAGGAGAGCTCTGCCAGCACCACGTCGGAGGCGACTTGCAGGTTGATCCCCACGCCCGCGGCGGTCAGCGAGCAGACGGCGATGGCGACGTCCGGGTCGTTGACGAAGGCGTCGACCTGCTTCGTGCGGGCCGACGACGTCTGGTCACCGCGGATCGAGGAGTAGCGGATCCCCTGCTTGTCGAACAGCTCCTCCGCGGCGTCCATGACGTCGACGTGCTTGGCGAAGAAGACGACCTTGCCGGCGCTGCGGGCGAGCTGGGCCGCGTAGTCGGCGGCGAGGCCGGCCTTCGCCTGGCCGATGCGCCGCATCATCGTGAAGACGTTCTCGCCGGTCGTCGACGCGTTCGCCTCCTTCTGCTCCCACCGGGCCACCCGGCGGACGAGCTCGGCGTCGATGCCGACGACGTCCGTGGCCGACGTCCGGGCCGCCAGCGCGCTCTCGTACCGCTTGACCATCCGGCGGGCGAGGTCGCGCTCGGCCGCCCGGATCGACCGGCCGGCGGCGCCGTCGAGCTCGACGGGCAGGTCGGCGATGCGCCGGGCCGGGATGTCGGCGGCGACCTCGACCTTGCGGCGGCGGACGATCCCGAGGTCGATGACGCACCGGCGGGCCGCCGGGTAGAAGCCCGGGTCGGCGGGCGTCAGGCCGGTGTCCTCGAGGGCCTCCATGAGCCCGCCGAGGGGCTTGGACTCGTCGATCCAGCCGAGGAACTGCCAGATGGCCCGGAAGTCCTCGATGTCGTTGATCAGCGGCGTGCCGGTCAGCGCCATCAGCAGCGGCCGCGGCACCCGGGTCCGGATGCGCTCCGACAGCGCCAGCACGTTCTGCGACCGCTGCGACGTCCGGTTCTTGATGAAGTGCGCCTCGTCCACGACCATGCCGCGGAACCCGAAGTCGCCCAGCCAGCCCACGTGGCGGTCGAGCACCTCGTAGTTGACGACGACGATGTCGGCGAAGCCGTCGATGGTGTCGCCGTTGCCGTGGATGACCGTCGCCGGGCGGTGCGGCGTCCACAGCCCCGCCTCGCGTGCCCAGTTGGTCTTGACGACGTTCGGGACGACGACCAGCAGCGGATAGGCACCGGCCGCCTCCGCCGCCAACAGCGACTGCGCCGTCTTGCCGAGTCCGGGCTCGTCGGCGAGCAGGAAGGTCCGGTGCCCGTCGGCGGCCGCGGCGACCAGTCGCGCCTGGTGCGGCATGAGCTCGACCCCGCCCGGCGCGAAGCGCGAGGTCGGCGGCGGGAGCTCCATGCACGCCGGGTCGCCGCTGCCGGCCCGCTCGAAGGAGCTCAGCAGCGGGCCGAGCAGCTCCCACCCGGCGAGGCGGCGCGGGCGGGCGACGGGCGGCGGCACGGCGGAGTAGTCGGGGGCGAGGAACGGGTTCGCCAGCTGCCGGGAGACGACCGACTGCGGCACCACCCGGTTCTCCGACGAGAAGGCGGGCGCGGTCGCCGGTCGCGCCGGCGGCTCGGGCTCGGGGTCCGCCTCGATCCCCGCGGCGCGCTGCAGCTCGCGCTTCAGCGCGCGGGCGGCGTCCGTGACGACGGCGTCGTCGGCGAGCAGCGCCAGGAGGCCGGCGTCGCGGACCGCGGTCGTGGCCAGGATGGTGGCGATGCCGTCGAGGCGCTTGAGCTGCTCGGTCCGGCGGCTCTCGCTGCTGCCGTCGTCCGCCCGCACCCGGGCCCGCTCCTCGCGCAGGAGCAGCGCGACGACCTGGAACTTGGTGCGCGTCGAGGCCGTGACCTGGCCGCGCTGGGCGGCCGCCTCGACCTCGCGGACGGTGCGGGCGAGCACCGAGATGACGTCGGCGCGCTCGCGTCGCTGTGTCCGCGGGGCGGTACGGCGAGTGCCCTTCGGGCGCTGGCCTGGTCGAGCCAAGTACTTCTCCTCTGGAATGCCGGGCGCGGTCCCCCGGCGGGACGCCGAGCACCGTCCGGCGAGCGACATCGCGCGGAGCCACGGCGTGGCCCCGACGGCACCGGCCGCAGGTCCGGCGCGAGACCGATGCCCGGAGTCCGGCGGCTCGCTGCCGATCGGAGACCGGGCCGCCGTTCGCTGGCCGGCGCCCCCACCCGCATCCGGCGATCCGTCGCCGGCCGGGCGGTGTCCACGTCGTGGACGGTGCTGCACCCCATGCTAGCTCCGCGCGGGCCCGTGCACCCTGCGAGGCGTCGCGCGGGGCGCGGCGCGCTGGTTGACTCGCCCGATGGTGTCTCCCATCCCCGAGCCCGAGCCGGAGCTCGATCCCGACCAGCCGGTGCCCGACGACCCGGGCGAGCTGCTGCCCGACGCCCCGGAGCCGCTGCCGCCGCCTCCGATCGAGGCCACCCCGGACGACCCGGGTGGCGACCCGGGCGGCGTGCCCGAACCGGCCTGAGCCCGCTGGTTCGGCCGGCCGGACGGCTCGGCTGGCCGGGCCGGTGGGCCGCGGAGCAACCCCTCCCGGCCGCCGCACCGTCGGCGCTGGTCAGCGGCCCGGAACTGTCGTACCTCTCGCCTAGCGTGCGGTCATGGCGAGGGAGCGGCGATATGCGGTCGGGGTGACCGTCATGCCCGTCTCCGACCCGCCGTCGGAGTGGGAGTGGGAGCCGGCTGAGCCGGATCCGGTCCGGGAGCCGGAGACCCTGCCCGAGATGCTGCCCCGCGGGCGGAGCGCGGCGGAGAACGCGGCGCTGCTGCGGCAGATCGCGGCGGCGGAGTCGATGCTGGCCGGGTTGCGGGTGCAGGCGGTGATGGAGCTGGCCGCGGCCCGCCCGGCGGCGGCCGACCGGCAACCCGGCCGGCCCGGTGCCGCGGCCGATGCCGGTGAGGGGGCCGGGGCGGGGGCGCCGGAGGGGGTGAGTGAGTTCTTCGCCGACGAGCTGGCGTTGGTGCTGAACTGCTCGCGGACCGCGGCCACGGTGCTGACCGACCAGTGCGCCGCGTTGTGGGAGAAGCTGCCGGCCACCCTGGCCGCGCTGGACGCCGGGGGCCTGGACTGGCCCCGGGCCCGGGCGATCGCCGACGAGCTGGGCTGGAAGGCCCGCGAGGTGACGCCGGTGGTGGTCGCCGAGGTCGAGGCCGCGGTGCTGCCCGACGCCGGAGAGCTGTCGATCCGGCAGCTGAAGGCCGCGGTGCGCCGGGAGCTGGCCGCCCGCGACGCCGCCGCCGCCGACCTCCGCCGCGCCGACGCCGAACGGGGCTGCGACGTGACCGTCCGCCCGGCAGGCGATGGGGTCAGCGAGCTGGTCGCGCGGATGCCGACCGAGTTGGCCGCCGCGTGCCGGGCCCGGGTGAGCCAGGTGGCGTGGGCGGCCAAGGAAGCCGGGGACGATCGGCTGCTGGGGGTGCTGCGCACCGGGGCGCTGGCCGACCTGGTGCTCCAGCCCTGGGACGACGACACCGCCTCGGTCACCGCCGCGATCACCGTCGACGTGCCGCTGTCCGCGCTGACCCCCGACCGGTTCCTCGCCGACGGCGCCCCGCTGCCCGCCGTGTCAGCTCCGCCGGGGACGGTGTCCGCGCCGACCGCGGAGGTCGACGGGGAGCCGATCACCGCCGCCCACGTCCGCCGGTTGCTGACCGACCTCGACGCCCTGTGCCCCGGCGGCCTGCAGCCACCGGCCGGCGGCAGCCTGCGGTACGCCTTCACCGACCAGGCCGGCGGGCTGCTGGCCGTGGCCACCGACACCGAACTGCGCACCGCCGCCCGCCGCGGCTGCCCCGACCACCGGACCGACACCGCCCACGCCACCGACGGCGGCCCCACTGCCGACGGCCCGATCGGGGACTGTGGCTGTCCGGTGCTCGGCGTGCCCGCTGCGGTCCACCGCTACCAGCCCTCGGCCATCCAGGTCCGCTACATCCACACCCGCGACCGCACCTGCCGCCACCCCGGCTGCGCCGCGAAGGCCGCCTGGTCCGACGGCGACCACGTCGTCCCGCACGCCGCCGGCGGCGAGACCAGCTGCGAGAACCTGTGCTGCCTGTGCCGCAGACACCACCGGCTCAAGACGTTCGCCCGCAGCTGGACCTACGCCATGGGACCCGACGGCACCCTCACCGTCACCACCCCCAGCGGCGTCACGCGCTGCAGCCGGCCCCACCGCCGACAACGCGCCGCCACCGCATCCCGCCGCCGATGTCCCGGCAACGACCCACCCCACCTGCCCCTCACCACCCCACGCGTGATCACCCACCGACCGGCACCCCCGGCCGGCCTCCCGACCTGCGACGAGGACCCACCGCCCTACTGACCGCACCGACGCGGCCGCGCGGGGTTCCCGTCGAACCACCGGCGTCGCCGGCCTGCCGATTCGCGCGGGCCGGCGGGGTCAGGGCAGGTGAGGTCCGGGCCGGCGGGGTCAGGGCAGGTGAGGTCCGGGCCGGCGGGGTCAGGGCAGGTGAGGTCCGGGCCGGCGGGGTCAGGGCAGGTGAGGTCCGGGCCGGCGGGGTCAGGGCAGGCGGGGCCAGGGCAGGTGAGGTCCGGGCCGGCGGGGTCAGGGCCGGCGGGGTCAGGGCCGGCGGGGCCAGGGCAGGTGAGGTCCGGGCCGACAGGGTCAGGGCAGGAGGGTGGTCAGGCGGACGCTCACGCCGTCCCCCGCACGCCGGATGGCCACGTGGTCGCACAGCTGACGGGCCAGCCACAGCCCCATGCCCCCGTGCGACAGGTCCTCGCCGTGCGCCGGGCCGTAGCCGGCGAACGGGTCGTCCCACCCGCGCCCGGCGTCGCGGATGGTGCACACCAGCCGCCCCGGCCCGCTCCACAGGCGGAGGCCGGCCGGCGCGCCACCGTGCCGGACGGCGTTGGACGCCATCTCGTCGACGGCCATGAGGAAGTCCTCGAGGACGTCGGCGGGCCCGTCCACGTCGGACAGCCGGTCGCGGACGGCGTGGCGGAGGCCGGCGTAGTCGGTGATGTCGTCGTCGGCCAGCAGCGGCGGGGTCGACTCCAGCTGCTCGTCGGACACCGGCAGCTCGCGCAGGTAGGTGGCGGGGTCGACGAAGTCGGGGTTCACCGTCCGCCCCGTGGCGGTGCGCAGGTGCGGGTGGGTGGCGCGAGCCGCGGCCAGCACCGGCTCGGGCAGGCGGGAGCCGAACACGCACAGCCCCCACAGCGGCCACCCGGTGAAGGCGACGTTGATGACCGCCTCGTAGGCCTGCCACTCCCGGTGGTCCGCGGCCGTGCCGCCGAAGTCGACCTCGCCGAGCACCCGCACCCGCCGACCCGGCCGGGCGTGCTCGGCGGCGAACCGGCGGAACGCGGTGATCGCCGCCGGCGTCCGGTGCCGGTAGAGCTCGTGCCGCTCGACCACGACGACCCTCGGGTCGTCGCCGAGCACCTCGCGCAGCGGCGCCGCCGTCTCCGCGGCGACGGCGACGACCGCGGCGTCGCCGTCGGCGAGGCCCTCGAGCAACCAGGGGGCGGCGACCGCGGTCACCTGGTCCACGGAGTCGTAGAACAGGGCGTCGTGCGCCGACGTCCCGTCGTGCGGGGGAGGTGCCCCGGCGGCCCCGCCCGTGTGCTGCCGGTGCAACGCGTCGCCCCCGTGGTGCTCGTGTTCCTGCGGCCTCGTCCAGGGCGACCGCCCCGGAGTGAGGCACCCCGTGGGAGGGCGGTACCCGTTCCGCCGCGGCGTGAACGGTTCCCGGTCCACCTACACGGCTCAGTCCCGGCAGGAGGTGGTGACCCTGGCCGAGCCGACGTCCTCGCGGTCGTAGACGGCGACGAAGGTCTGGGCGTCCTCGGCGGTGGCGAAGTACACGGCCAGCCGGTTGTCGTCGGGCTCGAAGCCCAGCGACTCCACGGCGCCCAGGTCGCAGGCGACCGACCCGATGCCCGAACCGGCGTACCCGTAGATGCCGGTCAGGTAGGCCTCGGTCTCCCCCAGCGCGTGGGCCTGCCACTCGTCGATCGGTGAACCGGTGGCCAGGTACACCGCCCACACCTGCGCGCCCTGGGTGGGGATGACCTCCGGCGGCAACGGGCCGGTCCCGTCGGGGTCGGACACCTCGGGGCCGTCCGGTGCCGGCGTCCCCGGTGCCGGCGTCCCCGGTGCCGGCGTCCCCGGTGCCGGCGTCCCCGGTGCCGGCGTCCCCGGTGCCGGAGGAGCCGGCGTGCGGCTGCTCGTGCTGCCCCCACCGCCGCTCGAGTCGCCGGCCGCCGGGTCCGCCTCGTCCGCGGCCTCGTCGACCGTGTCGTCGGCGGACCCGGCCGGTTCCGGAGCGGCCGGGGCGGTGGAGCCGGCCGAACTCGTGGGGCGGTCGTCGGCCGCCGTGCCGGAGTCGGCGCCGTCGTCGCCGCCGCAGGCCGTGAGCAGCACGGCCGCCGTCAGCAGCGAGGACACGAGCGTGGAGCGGTACATGGTTGGCCTCCTCGGTGGTGGGGGCCGTAAGAAATCGCAGATCAGCGGGCGCCCACCAGAGGCGCGGATGCGGTCATCCGCCAAAGCTCTCGCGCCCCATGGGCAACTTCTGCCGCAGACGTCTGGTGAGCAGGAAGACCTTCCGGCATGCGCCTGCGCAACGTGTCAGCGCCGGCACGTGCCGTCATCAGCAGGCCCGGATCCGGCAGCGGACGTCACGGAGAGGGCGCGGACGGGCACACCCCGGTGCCGAGAACGCCCACGTCGGCACGCACACTCTTGGTGTCTGCAACCACTGAGCTCCGGAGTCCCCCGCAGTGAGATCGACCCGCACCTCCATCCTCCTGGCCGTGGTCGGCGTGCTCCTGATCGTCGCCGCCGCGGTCGTCCGATTCGTCGTCGTCCCGAGCGCCACCGACCTCCCCGAGGACCTCGACGTCACCCTTCGCTTCGACGGCACCTACGACGGGATCAACCCGGGCGTGCTCTCGGGCGAGGCGACCGAGGTGCTCCTCGAGGACGTCCCGATCGAGGCCAGCCGCCGCGTGCAGGCCGAGTCGGTCGACGGCGACACCGAGATCGTGCTCCGCACCGACGAGCGGAGCATCGGCGGTGGGGAACCCGCGGTGACCGAGGCTCGCTTCAACGTCGACCGCGGCACCGCCGAGGCCCTCCCGGCGCCGGACGGCGCCGACGACGTGACCTCCGCGGAGGCGCTGGTCTTCACGCTCCCGGTCGACCCCTCGACCGAGGAAGGCGCGTACGAGTACTGGGACCACTACACGCTGCAGGCCGCGCCCGTGACCTTCGAGGGCGAGGAGACCCTGGGCGGACGCGACGTGTACCGGTACGAGTCGGTCGCCGACGGCGAGCTCGCCGACCCGGCGGCCCTGGGCCTGCCGACCTCGCTGCCCAAGGCCCAGCTGGAGGCGCTCGCCCCGGGCCTCACGGGCCTCGTCGACCCGCAGCTGCTGGCCGCCCTGCCGGCGGTGCTGCCGTCGCTGCCCGCCGAGATCCCGATCGCCTGGAACTCGAGGACGACGACGTTCGTCGACGCCGACCAGGCGATCGGCGCCACCGTCGCCGGCGGCAGCACCCAGGAGATCAGCGGCTCGCTCGACCTCGGCGTGACGGTGGTCGACGTCCCCTTCGCGACGATCGACGTCTACTCCACGGACGACTCGATCGACGAGCGCGGCAGCGACGTGGGCGACGACTCGAACCTGCTGGACCTGGTCGGCACGATCCTGCCGATCGTCGCGCTGGTGCTGGGGCTGCTGCTCCTGCTCGCCGCGATCCTGCTGGCCGTCCGCGCCGCCCGGCGTACCGGTGGCACCTCGCGAACGGGCGGGAGCACTGCCGCGCACGCGGCCTGACCGCGCCCGCCGACGGGGCGGGACACGCACGACCGGCGGCCCCGGGGGACCTCTCCCCCGGGGCCGCCGGCCCGTCCGGCACCGCTCAGGCGCTGGTGGCGTCGAGGAGCTGCAGCAGCTCGTGCGCCGCCAGCTCGATCTCCTTGTGGCCCCACTCCGCTGCCCGGTAGTGGCAGGCGATGATCCCCATCCGGTGCACGCGCCGGAAGTCGCCGTAGACGAAGCCGTACCGCGCCTTCGTCCCCTCGTTCGCCCCGTCGGTCAGCGCGAGGTGCCAGGCGCCGTACTCCTCCCACGTGTGCCTCGCCAGGTAGCGGTTCTGCTCCTCGGCACCGGGCTGGACCCGGCCCCACTCGCTGCGCAGCACGTACCGGCGCTTCTCGATGAGCGCGCGGGCGTGGGCGAGACCGGCGGGGTTCACGACGTACGTCGCCATCGGCCCAGTCCAGCAGCCGGAGGCGGCGGCGGGAAGCGGCTCCAGCAGCCGGAGGCGGCGGCGGGAAGCGGCCCCGGTCGCTCAGTGGGCGGGCTCGGCCGACCGGTCGCCGGGCTCCGGAGACGGGTCGTCCGCGCGCACCGAGCGACCGTCCAGCCACGCCTGCCACTCCGCGCGACCGCTCCGGCCCGCCCGCGCGGCACTGATCACGGAGACGGCCGCGACGAGGACCACCACCAGCACCAGCGAGACCGCGACGAGCTCCCAGCCCGCCAGGAACGGCACGGTCATGTCCCCCGGATCCGCCGAGAACGAGACGACTGCCATGGGCCGAGGGTGCACGACGTCGGCGCCGTCCGGGCTCTCCCGGGACCGGACGTCACCCCTCCGGGCGAGTCACCCACCGCGACCGTCCCGAGAGGCCGCGCACCGGACGAGGCGACGGCCCTGCCCCTGCGGGGTGATGCCCGTACCGGAACCCGGTTGCACCCTCTTCCCGCGACGTAACTTCCGGACTCCGGCACCAACTGCGAGGGGAACACCGATGAGCCTCGAGCTCGAAGTCGACGGCACGGAGCGCCCGGTGGGCACCTGGTCGCGCCAGGGGGACGAGGCACCGCACGCCGGGCGCCCGAACGTCTCCGGCGACCTGTCCACGCTCTTCCGGGCAGCGCCGCTGTTCGGCCGCGCCGTGGCCGGCTACGACCGCTTCCAGGTCGACACCTACGTGCGGTGGGCCGAGGAGGAGCTGGCCATCGCCGAGCGCGAGCGCGAGCACCTCCTGACGCGGCAGGTCCGCACCCGGGCCGAGCTGGACGACGCCCGGCGACTGCTCACCCACTCGCCCGCCGGCGGGGAGCTGCTCCAGGTGTCCGGCCGGATCGGCTCGATGCTGGCCGCCGCGGCCGACGAGGCCGACGGCATCCGGGCCGACGCCCGGGCCGAGCTCGCGACGGCGACGGCCGAGGCGCAGCAGCTGCTGGCGCGGGCCGACGAGACGGTCACCGCCGCCCAGGCGGGCGCCCGCCGGCTGGTCGCCGAGGCCACCACCGCGGCGACCGTGGTGACCGACGAGGCCGGCCGCGTGCTCGCCGAGGCGGAGACGACCCGCCGGGAGGCCACGGCGGAGGCCGCCGCGGTCCGGGAGGAGGCGCGCCGCGTCGAGCAGCGGGCCGTCGAGCACGCCGGGCGGGTGCGCGAGGAAGCAGCCCAGGACGCCGCGGCGACCCTGCTGCGGGCCCGGGCGGAGGTGGTCGGCATGCTCGCCACCGGCCGCGAGCTGCGGCGACGCGCCGACGAGGAGGCGGCCGCCGTGCGTGACGAGCTGGACCGGACGGCCGCGGCCCGCCGCGCCGGGCTGCTGGCCGAGGTGGACCAGCTGGAGCGCCACCGCGCCGCGCTCCTGCAGGAGGTGGAGCGGCTCGCCGGCGTGCGCGAGCCCGCGCCCGAGCCCCCGTCACGGCCGTTCCGCCGCGTCCTGGAGGGGTTGCGGCACGGGACGGGCCCGCTCGCCACGCCCTGACCTGGGCCTCCCCGAGGGAGGTGCAGGTTCCGCCAAACGGACGGGGCCGTTTCGTCGGGTTCCGGGGTGCCGGGGTGGGTCTCGGATCCGTAACGTCACCGACAGCAGCCAAGGCGTACCCCTCCGTCACAGCCGGAGCCGCCGCCGCCCACCCCGTCCGAGGAGCTTCCCGTGCCTTCCTTCTCCCGCAGCCACCTGAGCCTGATCACCGACGGCTACGCCGACGACGCCACGTCCGCCTGGACCTACGCGCCGACCTACGAGACCCACGCCACCGAGGCGGCTCCGTCCCTCATGGCGGAGGACCTCCCCTCGGCCACGTGGACCGACGCCGACGCCGGTGACGAGCCGTGGCGGCTGGACGCCCTGTGCGCCGAGACCGACCCCGAGGCCTTCTTCCCCGAGAAGGGCGGCTCGACCCGCGAGGCCAAGCGCGTCTGCACCGGCTGCACCGTCCGGGCCGAGTGCCTGGAGTTCGCCCTCGCCAACGACGAGCGCTTCGGCATCTGGGGCGGCCTGTCCGAGCGCGAGCGTCGTCGCCTCCGCCTGCAGCGCCGCGAGCTCACCGCCTGACCCTCCCGGCGCCGCGAGGCGCCCTCAGCGCGCGACGACGTTGCGCAGCTCCCCGCCGGCCAGCAGCGCCGCGAGGTTCGCCGAGACCAGCGCGTCGGCGCCGACCGGCCGCCCGCCCGCGGCGTGCGGCGTGAGCACCAGCCCCGGCGCGTCCCACAGTGGGGAGTCCGGCGGTAGCGGCTCGGTCCCCGTGACGTCCAGCGCGGCCCCCGCGAGGCGCCCCGCCGCGAGGGCGTCGACCAGCGCGGACTCGTCCACGGTCGACCCGCGGCCGACGTTGACCACGTGCGCGTGGGCCGGCAGGGCGGCCAGCCGCCGGGCGTCCAGCGCGTGCCGGGTCGCGTCCGTGGCCGGCAGCACCATCACCAGGACGTCGGTGCGCCGCAGCTCCGCCTCCAGGTCGTCCTCGGCGACGACGGGGAACCCGGCCCGCTCCCCCGCGCTGCGGGCCACGCCCCGCACCGTGGCGCCCAGCGCCCGCACCAGCGGCGCCAGGGTGGAGCCGATCGCGCCGAACCCCCAGATCAGCACCCGCGCGTCGAGCAGGGTCGTGACCGCACCCTCGGGGTGCAGCGGCTGCAGGCCCCCGATCTCCCGGGCCCATCGGTGCTCGGCCTGCGCCCGCGCGGCCGCCGGCAGCCGGCGCACCAGCGCGAGGACCAGCGCCAGCGCGTGCTCGGTCACCGTGGCGCTGTGCAACCCGGCCCCCGAGGTGACGACGACGTCGTCGGGGAAGCCGGCCGCCAGCACGGCGTCCGGCCCGGCCGCGAGCGACTGCACCCACCGCAGCCGGGGCATCCGCCCGGCCACGGCCGCCAGGTCCGCCGAGCGGTTCCCCCACACCACGAGCGCCTCGGCGTCCCGGTGCTCCTCGGGCACGGGCGCCCCCGCGGCGTAGGTCACCGCCGTCACGCCGTCGGGCACGTCCGGGGCCAGCGGCAGCGAGTCCGGGAGCAGGAGCTTGAACGCGGTCACTGCGCCATGGAACCGCTCTCGTGGGCCGCGATCACGGCCTGGGTCCGGCCGGGACCGCGGAATCAGCGGCCGCGCCAGGCCGGCGGCCGCTTCTCCGCGAAGGCGGCCGAGCCCTCACGGGCGTCGTCGCTGTCGAACACGGCGTCGGTGAGCTCCGCCTGCCGCTCCCAGCCCTCGTCCCACCGCCAGTCGGGGGTGCCGCGGGCGACCGCCTTGGTGGCGGCCACCGCCAGCGGTCCGTTGGCGGCGATCGTCGCGGCCAGCTCGAGCGCGCCCGCCAGGGCCCCGCCCTCGGGGGTGACCCGGTTGACCAGGCCCATCTCGGCCGCCCGCGCCGCGGTCACCGGCTGCCCGGTGAGCAGCAGCTCCATGGCCAGCGCGTGCGGGATGCGCCGCGGCAGCCCCAGCGCCGCGCCGCCGATCGCGACCAGCGAGCGGGTGACCTCGGGGACGCCGAGGCGGGCGGTGCCCGCGGCGACGACCAGGTCGCAGGCGAGCAGCAGCTCGAAGCCGCCCGCCAGCGCCCAGCCCTCGACGGCGCCGATGAGCGGCTTGCGCGGCGGCGTCTTCGTGATCCCGCACAGGCCCCGGCCCTCGATCGTCGGCCGCTCGCCACGGAGGAACGCCTTGAGGTCCATGCCGGCGGAGAACGCGCCGCCCGCGCCGGTGAGCACGCCGACCCGCAGGTCGTCCGACGCGTCCAGTTCGTCGGCGGCCGCGGCCACGGCACGCGCGACCCGGGCGTCGAGGGCGTTCCTCGCCTCCGGCCGGTTCAGCGTGATCACCAGCACGCCGTCCCGCCGTTCCACCAGCACCACGTCGTCGCGACCGTCGTCCACCCGGGGCTCCTCTCGACTGCGGGCGCTGTCCGCGCCCGGCGGCGGCCCCATCGTGGGCCACCCGGGGACGTTGCCGCGCCACGGGGCCGACCACCACGATGGCGGCTGCCGCGAACCCCCCACGGGAACGGACCCCCATGACCGATGCGCTCCCCTTCACGGACTCCTTCGACGGCGCGGACCTCGACCCCGCCACCTGGGTCCCGCACTACCTGCCGCAGTGGAGCTCGCGGGCGGCGTCGGCCGCGGCCTACGAGGTCGCCGGCTCCTGCCTGCGGCTGTACCTCCCGGAGGACCACCCGCTCTGGTGCCCGGACGACCACTCGCCCCTGCGGGTGTCGGGAGTCCAGTCCGGCGTCTTCTCCGGGCCGGTGGGCAGCACCGTCGGCCAGCAGCCGGTGCGGCCGGGGGCCGTCGTCCGCGAGGAGCAGCCGGCGCACTGGGGCTGGACCCCCCGCTACGGCCGCCTGGAGATGCGCGCGCGGGCGACGCTGACCCCGCGGTCGATGGCCGCGTGGTGGCTCGTCGGCCTGGAGGACCGCCCCGAGCGCTGCGCCGAGCTGTGCGTGATGGAGGTCTTCGGCGACGCGCTGGGCTCCGGGCCGGGCGGGGGGCCGAGCGCCGCCGTCGGCATGGGCACCCACCCCTTCCGCGACCCGCGGATGGTCGAGGACTTCGCCGCGCCGCGGCTGGACCTGGACGTCGCGGAGTTCCACACCTACGCCGTCGACTGGCGCCCCGACGGCGCGGACCTCCTCGTCGACGGCGACGTCGTCCGCACGGTGCACGTCACGCCGGACTACCCGATGCAGACGATGCTGGCGGTCTTCGACTTCCCGGAGAAGGCCGTCCCCGGGGAGCCCTACACCGAGCCGGAGCTCGTCCTGGACTGGATCCGCGGGGAGCCGCTCGCCTGAGCGCGGCGCTCAGTCGAACAGCGGGCGCAGGTTCTCGGTCCAGACGTCCGCGCCGACCCGGACGATCAGCGCGGTGACGACGACCAGGAAGGCGATCCGGATGAAGCGGCTGCCCCGCGCGGTCGCCGTCCGGGAGCCCAGGTAGCCACCCAGCACGTTGGCCACACCCATGATCAGACCCAGGCCCCAGAAGACCGAGCCGGTCGACGCGAACACCGCCAGCGCCCCCACGTTGGTGGCGACGTTGACGATCTTGGCCTTGGCGCTGGCGTTGAGGAAGTCGTAGCCCAGCAGCGACACCATCGCGAACACCAGGAACGACCCGGTGCCCGGCCCCAGGATGCCGTCGTAGAAGCCGATGGCCGCGCCGATGCCCACGGCGATGCCGTGGTGCCGGCGGCCGGCGTGCCGTAGTGCGGTGGTCTCGCCCAGCGACGGCCGGAGCAGGGTGAACGCGCCGATGCCGACCAACGCCACCACGATCACCGGCTTGAACACCGACGCCGGCAGCAGGGCGGCCACCGAGGCGCCGCCCGCGCTGGCGACCAGCGCGGTCGCGGCCATGGGCAGCGCGGTGCGCAGGTCCGGGTGCACCCGGCGGGCGTAGGTGACCGCGCTGGTGGTGGTGCCGAACACCGACGAGAGCTTGTTCGTGGCCAGCGCCTGCACCGGGCTCAGACCCGGCACGAGCAGCAGCGCCGGCAGCTGCAGCAGGCCCCCGCCGCCGACGACGGCGTCGATCCAGCCGGCCGCGAACGCGGCGACCAGCAGCAGGAGCAGGGTGGTGGTGGCGAGGCCGTCGGGCAGCAGCCCGGCCGACAGCGCGTCCGTCATCCCCCGCCCTCCGCAGCCGGTCCGGACCGCGCGACCGGACACCGCGCCGACCTGGCAGCCGACCTCGCAGCCGGCTCCGCAGCCGGGTCCGGACATGTCACGGCCCCGGCGCGGGGACTGAACGGCCACGCCGGGGCCGGTGGTTGAGAGGTACCCCGTTCCCGCCCCCCCTCAACCATGATCGGTCCATTCTCCTCCGGCCCGCGCCGGAGCCCGCCCCCGGGTCCCGGGTCACGGGGCGCCCAGGTCGCGCAGCCGGCCGGCCAGGAAGTCCCGCTCGACCGTGTTCTCCGTGAGCAGCAGCGCCTCGCCGTAGGCCAGCCGCGCCTCGTCGTCCCGGCCCAGCCGGCGGAGCATGTCCGCGCGCGCCGCCGGCAGGTAGCCGTAACCGGCCAGCTGCGGTTCGCCCGCGAGCGCGTCCAGCTCGGCGAGGCCGGCCGCCGGCCCGGCGGCGAAGCCGACGGCGACCGCGCGGTTGAGGGCCACGACGGGCGAGGGCCACAGCTGGGTGAGCACGCCATACAGGGCGACGATCTCGGTCCAGTCGGTGTCCTCCCACGTCGGCGCCTCGGCGTGGACGGCGGCGATCGCCGCCTGCAGCGCATACCGGGACGGCGGCCGCGCGCGCAGCGCCTCCCGGACCAGCGTGGTGCCCTCGGCGATGGCCGCGCGGTCCCACCGGGCCCGGTCCTGCTGCTCGAGCAGCAGGAGCCGGCCGCCCGGCCCGGTCCGGGTCTCGCGGCGGGCGTCGGTGAGGACGACGAGCGCGAGCAGCCCGGCGACGGCCGGGTCGCGGGGCAGCAGCCGGCGCAGCATCCGGGCGAGGTCGACGGAGCGCTCGACGAGGTCGCGGCGGACCAGCTCCTCCCCCGCGGGCACCGTGTGCCCCGTGGTGAACAGCAGGTGCACGACCGCGAGCACGGCGTCGACCCGCTCGGGCAGCTCCGCCGCGGGCGGGACCCGGTAGGGGATGCGGGCCAGCGCGATCTTCTTCTTGGCACGGGTGATGCGCGCGGCCATCGTCGCCTCCGCGACGAGGAACGCGCGGGCCACCTGGGCCGTGGACAGGCCGCACACCAGCCGCAGCGTGAGGGCCACCTGCGCCGGGCGGTCCAGGGCCGGGTGGCAGCAGGTGGCGACCAGCCGCAGCCGGTCGTCGGGGATGGGTGCGCCGTCGACGTCGGTCGCCAGCTCCTCCGGCCCCGGGACCGCGGCGTCCTCGACCAGCAGGGGCAGGTGCCGGTGCTCCACGCCGCGCGAGCGCAGCACGTTGAGCGCGCGGCGCCTCGCCGTCGTCGTCAGCCAGGCGCCGGGCCGGTCGGGCACGCCGCGCACCCGCCAGTCGGCGAGGGCGGCGGCGAACGCCTCCTGCGTGCAGTCCTCCGCGGTGTCCAGGTCGCGGGTGACGCGCACCGTCGCGGCGAGCACGAGGGCCCACTCGCGACGGTGCGCGTCGGCGACCGCGGCCTCGACGTCCGCGGCGTCGTCGCTCATCGGGTGCGGCGGTCCGTCAGTCGAAGGCGATGACCGGCCGGACCTCGACGCCGCCGAACCGGGCCGGGCACAGCTTCGCGACCGCCAGCGCCGTGTCGAGGTCGGGCGCCTCGATGAGGTAGTAGCCCCCCAGCGCCTCCTTGGTCTCGACGAAGGGCCCGTCGGTGACCTCTCCCCCGCGCACGCTCGTCGCCGTCCCGCTGGGTTCCAGGGCGGAGCCCCCGAGCACCGTCGCGCCGAGCCCCGGGACGGCGGCCGTGAAGGCGTCGTGCTCCTGGATCACCTCGTCCATGAGCTCGGGCGAGGCGGTCGCGTAGGCGTTCTCGTCCTCGTAGATCAGGATCGTGTACTGGGCCATCAGGTCCTCCGGGTGCCGGGCCCGCGGATCGGGCCTCCACCTCTCCGACACGCGACCGGGGCCGGGATCGACAGCCGCCGCCGGGGAATTCCTGGCCGGTTCCCGCGAGGGACCGTACCGGCGGCGCAGGCGTAGCGTGGTCGGTGTCGATCCTCCTCGTGCGCCACGCTCGACGTGGCGCCGGATCCGACGATCGACCATCCCGCCGGTTCCGGCGGAGTCAGGGCGTCGACACCATGGCCCAGAGCGCGTTCCCCACCTCCTACGTCGCCGGCGGCGCGGCCGTCGCCGCTCCCGGGCTCGACGCGTCCGGCAGCGAGACCGCGGGCTGCCCCGCCTGCCCGCACGCCGTCGACGACCACGACCCGATCAGCCTGCGGTTCTGCCGCGCGACCGCCGCCGCGACCACCGCGGGCACCGCTCCGCGCGGGTGCATCTGCCGCTCCTGACCCGTTCCCGCCGCCGCCGGGGAGGCCGACGGCAGGGACGTGCTGGACGCGGGGCCTAGTCTGGTAGCGCACGGGCATGGACCGGATCCGTTCGGTGTTGAGCTCGTGGAGGTCCGCCCATCGGAGGGCGTCGATCTCCACGCCCTCGTGCACCCGACATCCGCTCCCGCGAAGGACCCTGCCTGCCCGTGACCTCTCCCCAGTCCGACACCGCCCGTCGCCGGGACCGTTCCGCCCGCGAGTCCCAGGACCGCGGTCCAGACACCCGTGACAGCTCCCGCGCCGCCGCGCGCCAGGAGCGGCAGGCGCAGCAGAGCTGGGTGGAGGGGGCGGCACCCTCGCTGCCCGTCCGCACGGTGCGGCCGGCCGAGGTCGTCTTCCACCTCGGTCCCACCAACTCCGGCAAGACCTACGAGTCCCTCCAGGCGCTGGCCGCCAACGGGTCCGGCGTGTACGCCGCGCCGCTGCGCCAGCTGGCTCACGAGGCCTACGCCAAGCTCTCGGCCACGCTGCCCGCCGGCACGGTCGGCCTGTCCACCGGCGAGGAGCAGATCGACCCGGGTGCGCCGATCGTGTGCTGCACGGTCGAGAAGGCGCCGATGCGCGGCGAGCTGCTCGTCCTCGACGAGTCCCACTGGGTGGCCGACCCCGAGCGCGGCCACCACTGGGCGCGCCTGCTGCTCACCGGCGAGTACCGCGAGATGCACCTCATCTCCGCCGCCGAGGCCTACCTGCTGCTCAAGCCGCTGGTCTCCGACGCCGAGCACGTGACGGTCGTCAACCACAAGCGGCTGTCGCGGCTGGACGTCCTCAAGGCGCCGGTGCGGCCCGAGACGGTCCGCCCGCAGACGCTCGTCGTCGCCTTCTCCCGCAAGAACGTCTACGCCGTCGCCGCCGCGCTGCACGTGCACCGCCCCGGCAGGGTCGGCGTCCTCTACGGGGCCCTGCCCCCGGCGACGCGCCGCGAGGTCATCGAGCAGTTCACCACCGGCGAGTTCGACGTCCTGGTGACCACCGACGTGATCGGCCACGGCATCAACGTGCCGGCGACGACGGTGCTGTTCGCCGAGACCACCAAGTTCGACGGCGAGCGCGTCCGGCCGCTCCGGTCCTGGGAGACCGCCCAGATCGCCGGCCGGGCCGGGCGCTACGGCCTCACCGGACACGGCCAGGTGGGCGTGCTGACCGGGGTGACCGGGCTGCGGCCCGACCAGGGGCTGCTGGCCGCCGGTGCCGCGGTCGCCCGCGGCGACGCCATGAGCGACCTGCCCAAGCGCGCGCCCCGGCTGCGGCCGGAGCTGGAGGACCTGGGCGCGTTCGAGGCCGTGGACCTCCCCGAGGCCCTGACCCGCTGGATGGCGTGGGCGAAGGTCGCCACCCGTGACGAGGCCATGACCGCCGACGACGTCGGCACCATGGTCATGCGGGTGCAGGCGCTCCTCCCCCTGCTGCGCGGACCGCTCGGCGTGGCCGGCGACCTGGACACCGTCTGGCGCCTGGTCAACCTGGCCATCGACTACGACCCGCCGCGCCGCACCCGGTGGTTGACGCTGGCCCGCGCCGCCCTCGAGCACGCCGTCGGCCTGCCGGTGCAGCCGGAGGCCGTGCTGCCGGACGTGCCCCGGGACGGCACGGTCGAGGACTTCGAGCAGGCCGCGGCGGCCGCCCGCGACGCCCAGACGCTGCTCCGCCGCTTCCCCGGCGTCGCCGGGCTGACCAGCGACGACGCGGCCTGGGTCGAGGAGGAGTGCGCCGAGAGCATCTCCGTGCTGCTGCCCGGCGCCATCTCGTCGGTCCGCACGGCCTCGTGCCGGGAGTGCGGTCGCGCGGTCGCCCCGCGGTTCACCACCTGCCGGCCGTGCAGCAGCCCTGCCGGCCGCGGCGGCAGCGAGCCCGATCGCCGTCCCACCGCGGGCGGGCGGCGGGTCGCCGGTCGGGCCGCCGGCCGCGCCCTCGGGGGCCGGCAGGGCGGTCCCCGGGGCCGGTCCCGCCGGGGCTGACCGCGTGCGCCGGCCGCCCCCGGAGGGGGGCGGCTGCGCGTAGGTTGGACGGTGGCGCCAGCTCGGCGCCCAGCCCCTCCGCTCCCGGAGGGAGATCGGCGGTCCCCTCGATGGGACTCACCACGATCCAGACGTCCGATCGACCCGTCGGCGCCCTCCGATGACCACCACCCGGGTCCCCCGCCCGGCGGGGGCCACCACGGCGAGCGCTCCTCCCCCCTCCGACGGCGACGTGCGCCTCGCGCTGATCGACCCAGCGGCGGCCCGCACCACGCTGGACGGCGCCTGGTGGCCACGGTCGCTCGACCTCGCCGCGGAGCTGCCCCCGCTGGTGACGGAGCTGCACCGCCGCGGGATCGTCGTCCGGAGGGTCGCCTACAGCCCCGGCAGCTGGGAGCCGGCGACCCGGCGCCTGCGCGCCGACGACCGCACCATCCGCCTCGGCTGGTTCCGCACGCTGGACCCGCAGCTGCTGAATCTCAGCGGCGACGACCACCGCGCGCGGGTCGACCTGCTCGTCGTGCCCCCGGAGAGCTCGGCGGAGGACGCCGACCGCGCGTTCGCCGCGGCCACCGACCGCGCCAACTGCGGAGCGCCCGCCACCGTCCTCTCCGAGCTCCGGAGCACCGGGGACACCCCCGCCGCCGGCTGAGTCCGGCGCCGCTGCACGTCCGGTCCGTCCACGGAGCCGTTCCGGCTCACCACCAGGGAGCAACCCATGGCCGACAAGTCCCCGCGCCACTCGATGACGAAGAAGGCCGGCAAGTCCATCAAGGAGAAGCGCATCGACCGCAAGGCGAAGGCGGACACCACCTCGCAGATGGAGCGCATCACCACCGACAAGCGGCACTGAGACGCCACCGGCCCGACCGCGGCACGCGGTCGGGCCGGTCCCCGGCGGTGGAGCTCAGTCGTAGTTGACGTGCACGTGGTCGAAGTGGTTGGCCGTGACGCCGCCCCGGTCGGACATCGTCGACCAGGACCCACCCGGCGACTGCAGGATGCGCTGCTCCCAGATGAGGTAGTCCACGCCGAGCTCGTTCCAGTGCGCGACGTGGTAGGCCACGATCGCGTCCCCGAGCGAGGCGTTGGACATCACCATGTAGTCCAGCGCGTTGCCCGACGGGTGGCCGGCGGGGTCGGCGGCGCTGGGCCGGGTGCCGCCCAGGGAGATGGAGCCCGCGCCCGGCACGTTGCTGACGACGGCGTTCGCTGCGGCCTGGACGCGCGAGGACACCGGACCGGCGTTGTTGGTGATCCGCGCGACGACGCCGGCCGCCGTGCCGGCGGCCGCCGCAGCCGGACGGGGCGCGGGGGCGGCGGCCGGACGCGGCGCGGGGGCGGCGGCCGGACGCGGCGCGGGGGCGGCGGCCGGACGCGGCGCGGGGGCCGCGGCCTGTGCCTGGGCGGCCTCCGCCGCCTCC
The DNA here is from genome assembly GCF_019799905.1 of Trujillonella endophytica. GTDB lineage: Bacteria > Actinomycetota > Actinomycetes > Mycobacteriales > Geodermatophilaceae > Trujillonella > Trujillonella endophyticus_A. The sequence continues at coordinate 135,986 of NZ_JABGCI010000005.1, forward strand.
GCGGCAGCGGCAGCCGCGGCAGCCTCCTCGGCGGCCCGGGCGGCGGCCGCGGCGGCCTCGGCCTGTGCCTGGGCGGCTGCCGCGGCCTCGGCCGCGAGGCGCTGCTGTTCGAGCACGGCCTGGTCGGCGGCGGCCTGCGCCTGCTGCGCCGCGGCCTCCGCGGCGTCCCGGCTGCCGCGGCCGGCGGCGAGCTCGGACAGCGGCTGCAGGTCCGGCTCGGCGGCCACCCGTGAGTCCTGCGCGGTGAGGCCCAGTGCCTGGGCGACGCTGACGGACTCCGCGACCTCGGCCTCGGCCTGCGCGGCGGGGTCGACGCCGATCAGGAGGTTGACCAGCACGGCGCCCGCGGCGGCGACGCCGAGATAGACGCCGGGGCGGCGGCGGAGGGCCGCCGGCGACCGGCGGGCGGCCGGTGCGGCCCCGCCCGGCAGCGCGAGCGGCATGGTGAGGGCCGCGGTCCGCGCGTCGCCGCCGCGGGGACTGCGGGCGGGGACGGAGCGGTGCTGCGGGGCAGGACGGTGCTGCATGGGGTACGGGTGCTCCGGGGGTGCGGGCGCAGCGCGCGGCGCGGCTGCGGGGACGTGCGGGACAGCGAGGAGCGGCGGGTGCCGGGCCCTGCGGACGCACCGGGACGGCGGGGAGGCCGGTCGAGGGGGCTCGACGGTGGTGCACCCGGGGGCGACGTCGGCTACCGACGGCCGCGGGTCCTCAACTGCGCGGGCGCACCCGGCTCCGGGCGGGCCGGGCGGAGCGGGGTCGTGCGGGGGGACACAAGCGCGCCATCCGGCGGCTCTCCGTTCTTCCGTCAGCCGCCTACCGAGTTAGCTGACGGGTTCGGGCGGGAAGCAGCCCTACTCGCCCGGACGGACCGGAACGACGATTCACCCCAGTACTGCGGTGGGTCCCCGGCTCGCCCTGAGGGCGACTCGGCGGCGTCCACCGGGCTCCCCGGACGGGGACGTGATGACCGGACGGACGCGGCCACGGTAGACGCGTTATCGAGTCGTGACAATCCGGTCCGGGCGATCCCGTCGCCCCGCCCGGCGTGTCCAGCACCCGGGACGTCGTCTCGTGTGCCACGGATCTCGGCCGCGCACGTCCCCCTGGACAAAAGCGAATGGACCATTCACTGTTCGTCGCATGCTGATCGACACCACCGACTACCTGTCCTGGGACGCCGTCGAGATGGCCCGGCTGGTGCGCACCGGCGAGGTGTGCGCCGGTGACCTGGCCGAGACCGCCCTCGCCCTGGCGGACGCGCTGCCCGGGCTGAACGCCGTCGCCGACCGCGCCCCGCGGGCGCCGGACCGGCCGGCGCCGGCGGGTCCGCTCGCCGGCGTCCCGTTCGCGGTCAAGGAGCTCCTGGCCTGGCCGGGCCTGCCGTGGACGATGGGCTCCCGGCTGCTGCGGGACAACCCGCCTCCCGGGCTCTCCCCGTACGCGGCGCGGCTGCAGGAGGCGGGGCTCGACGTCCTGTTCTCGACCACCAGCTCGGAGTTCGGACTCCTCGGCAGCACCGAGTCCGCGCTGCGCGGCGTCACCGCGAACCCGTGGCGCGCCGGCCTGTCCGCGGGCGGCTCGTCCGGCGGGTCCGCCGCGCTCGTCTCCGCCGGGGTGGTGCCGATGGCCCACGGCAACGACGGCGGCGGCTCGCTGCGCGTCCCGGCGTCGCTCACCGGGATCCTCGGGTTCCTGCCCTCGCGCGGCCGCTGCGCGCCGGCCGGCCCCGACGTCCCCGGCCTCCCGGCCCTGGTCGTGGAGCACTGCATGAGCCGCACCGTGCGCGACAGCGCGCACCTGCTGGCCGCCACCGAACGCACGGGACCGGACGCCGTCCACCCGCCCGTCGGCCTCGTCGAGGGGCCGGACGCGGCCCGGCTGCGCATCGGCGTGCTGGTCCCGACGCTGCTGGGCGCCGAGCCGGAGCCGGCCGTGCGGCGCGAGCTCGAGCGGGCCGCGGGGCTGTGCGCCTCGCTCGGCCACACCGTCGAGGAGGTCGGCATCCCCGGCGTGGACGGCGCCGCGCTCCGGGACGGGTTCTTCACCGCCGCGGCGCAGACGATGGCCGAGGTCGCGCAGATGGCGGCCGGCGCCCTGGGTCGCCCCCCGGGCCCCGAGGAGCTCGAGCCGTTCACGCTCGAGCTCGCGGAGTGGGCCGCGACCCTGACGCCGGAGCACTCCGCCGCGACCGAGCGCGCGTTCACCGCCGCCGCCCGGGCCTACCTGCGCGTGTTCGAGCGCTGCGACGTGGTGCTCAGCCCCACCCTCGCCCGGGTGTCGTGGCCGGTCGGCCACCTCTCCCCCGCCGCCGGCCGGGAGACCCTCGTCCGGCGCACCGAGGAGGCCGTCGGCTACACCCCCGTGCACAACGTGGCAGGGTGCCCGGCCATGTCGCTCCCCCTCGGCCGGCACGACGGGCTGCCCGTCGGCATCCACGCCGCGGCCGCCCCGGGCGCCGACCGCCGTCTGCTCGCCCTGGCCCACGAGCTGGAGGCCGCCGCGCCGTGGGCCGGCGTCCGGCCCGACACCGCCTGGCTGGCGCGGCCGGCCTGATGGCACAGGTCCTCAAGCCGGAGGTCCGGGCGCGCATCGAGGCGGCCGCCCTCCGCTGCTTCGCCGACCGCGGGTACCCGGGGACGTCGATGGCCGCGATCGCCGCCGAGGCGGGGACCGCACCGGCCAACCTCTACCGGTACGTCGCCGACAAGGAGGCCCTCTTCGCGGCCGTCGTCCCGCCCGGCCTGGCCGCCCGGCACGACGAGCTCCTCGACACCCGCATCGCGGCGCTGGCCGAGGGGCCGGCCCGGCGGACCGCGGCCGCCGACGAACTGCTGGAGTTCTGGCTCGACCAGCGCCTGGCCGTCGTCGTCCTCCTCGACCGCGCCGAGGGCACCCCGCTCGCCGGGTACCCGGAGGCCTTCGTCCGGCGCCTGGTGGAGCACGCGGAAGCGTCCCTCGGCGGCCCGCCGTCGGCGGTCTCCCGGCGGGTCCTCGAGGTTGTCTTCGACAACACCCGCCGGGCGCTGGCGCACCTGCTCCGGACGGCCGGCGACCGGGACGAGGCCCGGGCGCTCGTCGAGACCTTCTGGCGTTACCAGGTGCCTGGGCTGGAGGCGCTCCTCACGCACGTGCGCGGGGCCGGCGCGGCCCGGAACGTGTGACAAGACCCACTGCCGTCATCCGATCGGCACAGGATCGGTAAGTTGCCGACCCAGCGGGCCGCAGCGCGCACGTCGGGTGGCGCGATGGTGACGTGTTCCGCGAGGGAGAGGTGCAGTCGTGGCAGCCATTGACGCCGTGCTCGACGAAGCAGGAGTGACGAACAGTCGCGTCCGCGACTTCGTCCGCCAGTGGGCCGAGCACACCGGTGCAGCCCGGGTGGAGGTCGTCAACGCCTCCGACGACGCCCGGCTGATCCAGGAGTCGCTGGAGGCCGGCGAGCTGCTGCCGGCCGGGAAGGGCCGCTACTACTCCCGCAGTCACCCGAAGGACACCGCGCGCTCCGAGGAGCGCACCGTCGTCGCGACGAACAACCCCGACGACAAGGGCGAGTACAACAACTGGCGCCCGGCGTCGGAGATGCGGCCGATGCTCGAGGAGCGGATGGCCGGCAAGTCCGCGGGCAAGACGATGTACGTCGTCCCCTACGTCATGGCGCCGCCCGGGTCGCCGCTGGAGTCCTACGCGACCGGCGTCGAGCTCACCGACACCCGCACGGTCGTGCTGCACATGAACCGCATGGCCCGCGTCGGCGTCCAGTACGTCAACGACCTGGAGGACCAGGACAGCTTCGTCCGCGGCGTGCACGTCACCGGCGACCTGGACGACCTGGGCCAGGGCACCGCCGACGACCAGCGCTACTTCGTGACGGTCGCCGACGAGCGCACGATCCTGCACTACGGCTCGTCCTACGGCGGCAACGCGCTGCTGGGCAAGATCGCCCACGGCCTGCGCCAGGCGACCTACGACGGATGGGCCTCGGGCAAGTTCCTCGCCGAGCAGTTCCTGCTGCTCGGCATCACCGACAAGCAGACCGGCCGCACGTACCACATCTGCGGTGGCATGCCGAGCGCGTCGGGCAAGACGAACCTGGCCATGATCCTGGCGCCCGACGCCCTCGGTGACCGCTACCAGGTGCACTTCTACGGCGACGACATCGCCTGGCTGTGGGTGGACCCCGAGGACGGCCGCGTCTACGCGATCAACCCCGAGTACGGGGCCTTCGGCGTCGCCAAGGACACCAACGAGGTCACCAACCCCACCGCCGTCGAGGCGATCGCCGAGGGCACCGGGACGATCTTCACCAACGTCGCCTACAACGAGCAGACGCAGGACGTCTGGTGGGAGGGCAAGAGCAAGAACCCGCCCGCCGACGTCACCGGCTGGCGCGACTGGAAGGGCGAGCTGATCTCGGAGCGCTCCGAGGAGGAGAAGGACGCCCCCTGGGCGCACCCGAACAGCCGCTTCACCACCACGCTGGCCAACATCCCCAACATCGCGCCGGACTACGAGAACCCGAGGGGCGTGCCGGTCGACGCGATCATCTTCGGCGGGCGCACCCGCGACCGCGAGCCGCTGATCCGGGCGATCACCGACCTCGCCGAGGGCGTCTACGACGGCCTCACCCTGGGCGCGGAGGCGACCTTCGCCGCCGAGGGCACCGAGGGCGTCCTGCGCTACGACCCGATGTCGATGCGGCCCTTCATGGCCTACTCCGAGGGCGCGTACGCCGCGCACTGGCTGAAGATCATCGGCGCCGCGAAGGACCAGCCGATCTTCGCGCACGTGAACTGGTTCCAGCGCGGCGAGGACGGCCGCTTCCTGTGGCCGGGGTACCGGGACAACCTCCGTCCGCTGCTGTGGCTCATGCAGCTGCGCAACGGCGAGGTCACCGGCCGGCAGACGCCGGTGGGCGTCGTACCGCTCAAGGAGGAGCTGCAGCTCGAGGGCATGGAGCTGGACGAGGGCGACCTCGACACGGTCCTGTCGATCGACACGCACCGCTGGCAGCAGGAGATGGCGCACCGCGAGCAGCACCTCTCGCTGTTCCACGACCTGCCCAAGGAGATCTGGGACGCGCACCGCCGCGTCGCCGCCGCGCTGGACGAGCAGGCCTGACGCAGCACTGAGCAGTCCGGGACCCCCGCAGCCACCGGCTGCGGGGGTCCCGTCGTCTCAGCCCGCGTCGGCCCAGGAGCGGACGACGGCCACGTCCAGCGGGAAGTCCACGGGGAACTCCCCGAACAGCAGCCGGCCCGCGGAGACCGCCGCCCGGCGCACCTCGTCCACGACGGCCGGGGCCAGCGCCTCCGGGGTGTGCACGACGACCTCGTCGTGCAGGAAGAAGACCAGGTGCGGCCGCTGGTCCAGCGGCCCCTCCCCCAGGCGCCAGAGCCGGTTGCGGAGGTCGGCCAGCCAGCACAGCGCCCACTCGGCGCCGGTGCCCTGGACGACGAAGTTGCGGGTGAACCGCCCCCAGGCACGGCGCTCGCGGTCCCGGTCCGCGCGCGGCCCGGTCTCCTCCGGCGCCTCGCCGAGGTCGAGCGGGCGCTGCGCCCAGGCACCGGTCGGCGACGGCGACCCGCGGCCGAGCAGCGTGTGCACGACCTCGCCCCGCTCCCCCGCCCGGGCCGCCTCCTCGACCAGGCCGATGGCGCGGGGGTAGCGGCGGGCCAGCCGGGGCAGCATGCGCCCGCTCTCCCCGCGGGTGCCGCCGTACATCGCGCCGAGGATGCCGAGCTTGGCCTCGGCCCGGGTGGCCACCGCGCCGCCGGCGACCATGCCCTCGTACAGGTCGGCCGCCCGGGCCGCCTCGGCCATCGCGGCGTCCCGGCTCATGCCGGCGAGGACCCGGGGCTCCAGCTGGGCGACGTCGGCGACCACCAGCCGCCGGCCGTCGTCGGCCACGGCCGCCGGGCGGACGACCGTGGGCACCGACAGGGCCCCGCCGCCGGAGGAGGCCCAGCGGCCGGTGACGACGCCGCCCGGGAGGAAGGTCGGCCGGAAGCGGCCGTCGCGGGCCCACGCGTCCAGCCAGGCCCAGCCGTTGGCCGACAGCAGCCGCGCCAGCCGCTTGTACTCCAGCAGCGGCGGGACGACGGGGTGCTCCAGCCGCTCGAGCGTCCAGGAGCGGGTGTCGCTCACCGGCAGGCCCGCGGCCTGCAGGGCACGCAGCACCTCTCCGGGTGAGTCGGGGTTGAGGTCGGGGGCCGCGAGCGCGGCGCGGACCTCGCCCGCCAGCCGCTCCAGTTCCGCCGGCCGCAGCCCCGGTGCGGGGCGGGGGCCGAGCAGGTCGGTGAGCAGCCGCTCGTGGACGTCGGCCCGCCAGGGCAGCCCGGTCGCGGTCATCTCGGCGGCGACGAGGGCGCCGGAGGACTCGGCGGCGAGCAGGAGCGCCAGCCGGCCGGCCTGCGGGGAGGCGGCCACGGCCGCCCGCTGCCGGTCGTCCTCGGCGGCCGGGTCGAGGGCGTCCGCGGGATCGTCCAGCGGGAACAGCGCGGCCTCCCCCGGCCCGGCCGGGGCGAGGGCGTCCCAGCCGGGGGTGTCGGCGCCGGTGAGCAGCGCCTGGTCGACGAAGGGCGACCGGCGCAGGACGACATGGCTCAGCCGCAGGTCGGTGCAGCGCTCGACCCGCACCCCGGCGGCCAGCAGCGCCGGGTACCAGCGGGTGGTGTCGTCCCAGACCCAGCGGACGCCGGTGCGTTCCCGCGCGGCGACGTGGCGCGCCAGTTCGTCCGCCGGGAGCCGGGTGACCTCGGTCGCCGCGTCGTCGTCGGTCCGGTCCCGGGCCTCGACGGCACCCCCCTCGAGCCGCCGGAGCAGGACGCGGTGCACCGCCGCAGTCTCGCCGAGGGCACCGACACCGACGCCGGGCGCCCCACCCCGGACGGGGGACCTGCCGCCCTCCGCGGCGTCGCTCGGCGGATCGGGGCGTAGCGTGATCGGTGGCGGAGCCCGATCGGGGCCCGCACCCCCGTCTGCCGGCCGGAGCGCGATCCGCGTCCGGGCCGGCCCATGGCGCCGGATCGGCACCACCACCGCGGCGGCCGCGAGGCCCGCCCCCCTCGTTGGGACGAGCGCATGAACGCACCTCGACTGACCTTCCTCGCACCGCCGTCGACCCCCGCCGGCCCCGACGAGGAGCTCCACGACGTCACCGCCGAGCTGTCCGGTCCGGGCCGGACCGCCCCCCGCGAGTCGGCCGGCGGCTCCCCGGACACCGACGACGGCCTGCGGATGACCCGCGGTGCCCGTGAGGCCGCGGCCGGGATGGAGATCTCCGACGCCGACGTGCAGCGCTGCCTGGACGAGCCGACGGACGTCTCCCCCGACCCCAACAACCCGGCCCGCACGCGCTTCCGGCGTGGCGACCTGACGGTCACCGCCGCCGCCGACGGCATGGTCCTGCACGTGGGACGCCGCGGCCGCTGACCGGCGTCGCACCGGCCGCGAGCCGGCCGCTGCGGCCGGACACGATCCGGGCAACGCCGTGCCAGGCAGGCCGACCGCGGCGTCTGCCGGGGTAGCGTCGAAGACGAACCCGAAGGGGGCTCCCATCTCCAATCACCGTGGACTCTGCGCCGACGCCCAGCTCGGCTGCCCCTGCCGGGGCGACCAGGCCCGACACGAGGAGCGCGCCCAGCAGATCGCGCAGGCACGCGCCCAGGGCGCCGAGGCGGTGGAGTGCCCCGAGTGCGGGGGCCCCACCACCCCGCTGGCCATCGCCTCCTGGGGCAACTGCCGGTCCTGCCGGACCGCCCAGTCGCGCCAGACCCACCCGCTGCGCTGGTGAGCTCCACCTCCTCCGGAGGATCGCCGGCGGCCCGGCATCGACCCGGGGCGGTTGATCGACTACAGTGGACAACGGTCGCTGTTGTACCTCTGCTTCGTTCTCGGACGTCCGCAGTCGTCTCTGCCTGACGTTCCTCTCGGTCCTGCCGGTCGGTGCGGCGACCCCAGCCCGGTGCTCTACCGGGCCGGACACCTCCAGCACGGAATGAGAACAGCATGGCCACCGGAACTGTGAAGTGGTTCAACGCGGAGAAGGGCTTCGGCTTCATCGCCCAGGACGGCGGCGGCGCCGACGTCTTCTGCCACTACTCCGCCATCAGCGGCAGCGGCTACAAGTCCCTCGACGAGGGCCAGCAGGTCGAGTTCGACGTCACGCAGGGCCAGAAGGGCCCGCAGGCGGAGAACGTCCGCGCCGTCTGACCGACTGACGCACGGAGGGGCCACGGCGCACTGCGCCGTGGCCCCTCTGTCGTTCGCGGGGCGCGTGCCGCGCCGGAGGAGCTCAGCCGCGCAGGCGCGTGCGCAGCTCCGTGAGGCCACCGGCGACGAGGCGGACGGCGCAGGCCCCCAGCCGGGTGCCGAGCGCGAGCAGGTCGCCCCACTCGGCGGGCCGGGGCGCGGCGGTCGTCGACCGGGCCGGGGCCTCGTCCCGCGGCTCCTCCGGCACGTCGGTCCCCCGCTCGGTCCCCGGCTCCGCCGGCGCGAACAGGTGGTCGACAGCCGACCGGCGCTGCGGCCCGCGCAGCGACGCGAACGACGGGATCGGCGGCGCGACCGGCGCGTCGTCCTCGATGGTCCCGGACTCCCGCTCCACCACGTGGCTCCCCTCGTCGTCCCTGGAGGACCTCGTCGGCTCGTGCGCCGACCCTATCCCGGGCCCCGGGGGGGTAGCGCCCGCCACCTAGGGTCGAGGCGTGGAGGTCTGGTTCAACCCCTCGTGCTCCAAGTGCCGCACCGCGAAGACGCAGCTGGACGAGGCCGGCGTCGAGTACCGGTTGCGCCGCTACCTCGACGAGCCGCCGACCGAGGACGAGCTGCGCGCCGCCCTCGCCGCGCTCGGGCTGCAGCCCTGGGACGTCACGCGGATGGCCGAGCCGCGAGCCAAGGAGCTCGGGCTCCGGGACGCCCCGCGGGACGCCGGCGCCTGGATCCGGGTGCTCGCCGAGAACCCGGAGCTGATCCAGCGGCCGATCGTGCTGGGCGACGACGGCCGCGCCTGGGTGGCCCGTGACGACGCGACGCTGACCGAGGTCGTGGCGGCCGCCCGGCCCTGACCTACTCCAGCTCGAGGACGACGTCGTCGCTCTCGCGGCCGGTCCCCCGGTCGAGCCAGGCGTGGACGATCCTGAGCGCCTCCTCCGGGTCGCCGGCCAGGCCGAGCCTGCGTCCTGCGTCGGCCGGGGCATCGGGCCGGTGGTCGTGGTCGTCGACGACGCCGTCCGAGCAGGCGCGGCAGAGCTGGCTCACCTCGGTGGTCCAGTCCTCCACGGCGAAGCCGGACAGGTCGAGGTCGTGCCGGAGTTCGGCCACGTCGTCGTCCGTGCCGTGGACGAGCACGCTGAGCGTGGGGACCGGCGAGCGCTCCCAGATCTCGATCTCGTCGAACACCGGGTACTCGGTGCCACCGGACCGCCGGGTGCCCTGGGGCTCCCCGTCGTGGAGGACGACGTCACCGAAGCGGTGGCCGGACTCGGGCAGGGGCACGCTGGCGATGCGGATGCGCGCCGGGTCCAGGCGATGTCCCCACACGACCTCGCCCTCGCGCACCCGGCCGTCCACCTCGAGGAGCTGCTGGCCGACGTAGCGCATCGGCGGGTTCAGCCGGACCAGCGCCGGCCCGAGGTCGCCCTCGATCGGTTCGTCCCCCTGGCCGGGGACCGGGATGCCGAAGGCCGTCCAGGCCCGGCGGGCGGTGGCCCAGTCGCGCCGGGCGGTGGCGGCGATGCCGAGGTTCCAGGCCGCCAGCTCCTCCTCCCGGCGGTCCTCCGGGACGAGCTCCAGCGACCGGGTGTTGTGCTCCTGGGCGGTCGGCCAGTCGCGACGCCACTTGGCGAGCAGGCCGAGGTCGAACCACATGCCCCGGTCACCGGGGTCCCGGCGCAGCACCTCCACCGCGATGCGGGCGAGCTCCGCCGCGCGCTCGTCGTCCGCGCCCTCGTCGTCCCCGGCCGAGAGGTCCAGCCGCTCGTACCGGCGCAGCAGCCCGCGCAGGGACGCGCGCTCGAGGGGACCGTCGGCGGAGCTGGACCAGCGCACGCCGGCGATCATGCCGAGTGGGTCGCTCTCCCGGCACGCCGTACACCTGAGCGGGTACGTCAGCCGAAGCGCGGGTCGGGAGGCAGTCGCGGGTTGAGCAGGTGGGCGACGAGCGCCGTCCACCCGGTCTGGTGGGAGGCGCCCAGGCCCTCGCCGGTGTCGCCGTCGAAGAACTCGCTGAACGTCGGGTGCTCCCGCCACAGGGCCGAGTCGCTGGCCTCGATCCGCTTGCCGTCGGCGGGTCGCTTGCCGTCGACCGGCCGGAACAGCCCGGTGAGGCTGCCGTCGATCAGGTCGGCGGCCTCGACCAGCGTGCAGTGGTTGCCCGACCGGGTGGGGATCTCGATGGTGAAGGAGTCGCCGTAGAAGCGGCCCAGCGTGCGCAGCTTGTCGGCCAGCAGCACGTTGACCGGGAACCAGACCGGGCCGCGCCAGTTGGAGTTGCCGCCGAAGAGCTTGGTCCGCGACTCCCCCGGCTCGTACTCGATGGAGACGTCGCGGCCGCCGACCTGGGCCACCACCTGCCCGGTCGCCTTCGACAGCGAGCGGATGCCGTACGGGGAGAGGAACTCCTCGGTGTCGAACATCCGGCGCAGGATGCGCTCCAGCCGCTCCCGGTCGACCAGCGACAGGATCATCTTGCGGCCCTCGGGCGCCGACCGGCTGCGCAGCGGGCCGACCAGCTCCGGGCGGCGCCGCTGCAGCCAGCGGAGCTGGTTGGCGACGTCGGGGCACTCGGACTGGATCCAGGAGGGCACCTCGGTGGCGCCCAGGATCGGCAGCAGCCCGACCATCGAGCGCACCCTGAGCGGCTCGGCGGTGCCGTCGGGAGAGACGAGGACGTCGTAGAAGAAGCCGTCCTCCTCGTTCCAGAGCGACTCTTCGTGCGTGCCGAAGTTGTTCATCGCCTGCGCGATCGACAGGAAGTGCTCGAGGAACTTCGTCGCGGTCGAGTCCCAGGCCTGGTCGAACCGGGACAGCTCCAGGGCGATCTTGAACATCTGCTGGCAGTAGAACGCCATCCAGCTGGTCGCGTCGGACTGCTCCAGCCGGTAGCCCGGGGGCAGCGGCGCCGAGCGGTCGAACAGCGCGATGTTGTCCATGCCGAGGAAGCCGCCCTCGAACAGGCCGGACCCGGTGGAGTCCTTGCGGTTGACCCACCAGGAGAAGTTCAGCAGCAGCTTGGTGAAGACCCGGATGAGGAACTGCCGGTCGCGGTAGCCGTCGATCCGGTAGACGTGCCAGGCCGCCCAGGCGTGCACCGGCGGGTTGACGTCACCGAAGGCCCACTCGTAGGCGGGCAGCTGGCCGTTGGGGTGCATGGCCCACTCCCGGCACATGAGGACCAGCTGCTCCTTGGCGAAGTCCGGGTCCACGTGCGCGAGCGGGATGCAGTGGAAGGCCGTGTCCCATGCGGCGAACCACGGGTACTCCCACTCGTCGGGCATCGAGATGACGTCGGCGAGGGCCAGGTGCCGCCAGCCGGAGTTGCGCCGGCCGCGCGTGCGCCGCGACTCCGGCGCCGGGGACTCCGGGTCGCCGTCCAGCCACTGGGAGACGTCGAAGCGGTACAGCTGCTTGGTCCACAGCAGCCCGGCGTAGGCGCGGCGGGCGACGTGCCGGTCCTCGTCGGCCAGGCCCTGGTGGATGACCGTGCCGTAGAACTCGTCGGCCTCGGCCCGCCGGGTCGCCAGCACGGCGTCGAACTCCTCGCCGAAGACCTGCTCGTCGGGGTCGCCCTGCCGCAACCGCAGGCGGACGGTGACCGTCTCCCCCGGGGCGACGGCGTCCCACTGGTACCAGAACGCGGCCTTGGTGCCGGTTCCAGCGGGGTTGACCGCCTTGCGGTCGCCGTCGACCACCCGGCGGCCGATGCCGTCCTTGGGGTGCTTCGTGGTGTTCCGGGGCGCGTCGAACAGGGCGACGGCGTTGGTCTCGTTGTCGCAGTGCAGGACGGTGGGCGCGCCCTCGGCCGCGAGCACGTAGCGGCCCAGGTAGCCGTGCTCGGCCTCCACCGCCTCCAGCCCCGACACCGTCAGGGTGGGCGCGAGCAGCTGGCTGATCACGCCCTGGCGCTTGTCGCCGCCCCACGACCAGGTGTTGCGGAACCACACCTGCGGCAGCAGGTGCAGCGGCGCGGCCTCGGGGCCGTGGTTGGTGGCGGAGACGACGATGCAGACGTCCTCGGGGCCGGCCTTGGCGTAGGTGACCTGGACGTCGAAGAAGCGGTCCTCGTCGAGGACGCCGGTGTCGGCGAGCTCGAACTCGCGCTCGAGCCGGCTGCGGCGGGCGTTCTCCTCGCGCAGCTGGGCGTAGGGGTACTCGGCCTGCGGATAGCGGTAGAGCCACTGCATCCAGGAGTGCGTGGGGGTGCCGTCGAGGGCCCACCAGTACTCCTTGGCGTCCTCGCCGTGGTTGCCCTCCTCGTTGGTGAGGCCGAACAACCGCTCCTTGAGGATCGGGTCCCTGCCGTTCCACATCGCGACCGAGAAGTTGAGGAAGCCGAAGCGGTCGCAGATGCCCCCCAGCCCGTCCTCGCCCCAGCGGTAGGCGCGGGCATGGGCGTGGTCGAACGGGAACGAGGCCCACGCGTCGCCGTCCTCGGAGTAGTCCTCGCGGACGGTCCCCCACTGCCGGCCGGCCAGGTAGGGGCCCCACGTCCGCCAGGGCGCGGACATGCTGCCGGACTCTGCGAGGCGGGCGTGCTCGGCTGTGCGCGGTGGCTCGGCGTCCCGGGGACCGGGCGCGGCGATGCGCGGGTCGTCGGGGACGCCCGGTTCTGCTGCGACGGTCACGGACCCAGCGTGCCACGGTGACGTTGCCCACCGGTGACGGCGAGAGTGCTCTCCGTGTCTCCTGTGGTCGGCGGGACGAGGGGGGGCGTCTGATGTGACGAAGCCGTCCGTCCGCAGGCGCCCGCGGGCCGCCGGTCAGCCCGCGTACGGCGGTGCCGGGTCGAAGCGGGCCACCTCCGCGAGCGCCTCCCCGAGGTAGCCGACCATGCCCTCGGCCCGCCGTGCGCCGTACTCCGCCGTCGCACCCGTCGCGTCGCCGATGACCCCGGCCGGGCCGAAGTCGTCCGACGACCAGCCGAACGACACCGAGCCGCCGAACCGGACGTGCCGGTAGGCGTCCAGGTGCTCGGGCACCCAGCGGTCCGCCCGCGCCATGTCCACCAGGTCCGGGCGCAGGTGCAGCATCAGCGCCGTCTCGTCCAGACCGCCGTGCACGCCCATGCCCAGCTCCCCCGCCGGGCTCTGCCCGCCCTGGTCGGCCGGCGGCCGCGGGTGCAGCACGAAGGTGCGCAGCCCGGTCTCCAGCCGGATGTCGCGGGCGGCGACCTGGAGCAGCGCCGAGTTGCCGCCGTGCCCGTTGAGGAAGGCCAGCCGGCGCGCGGGCGTGCGGGCGACGCTGCGGCCCAGGTCGGCCAGCACCGCGGTGAGGGTGGCCGCCGACAGCCAGAAGGTGCCCGAGGACCAGGCGTGCTCGTTGGACTTCGTGTACGCCAGTGGCGGCAGCAGCCACAGGTCGAGCTCGTCGCCGAAGCGCTGCACCGCCCGCTCGGCCATCGCCTGCGCGATCACCAGGTCGGTGGCCACCGGCAGGTGCGGTCCGTGCTGCTCGATCGCGCCGGTGGGCAGCACGAGCACGCTGTCGGGGCCGAGGGCCGCGTCGATCGCGGGGGCGGAGAGCTCGGTGAGCAGGCGGGCGGGCACGGCCGGCACGCTAGGGACGCCGCGTTGCCGGGGGATGTCGCGCGCCGGCCGCCGCGTCACCTGGCCGGAACACCGGGCTGCGACGGTCGGCCCGTGCTGACCGTGCGCGATGCCCTCGTGGTCTGGACCGGTACCGGGGAGGAGCAGGCCGGCGCCGACGTGGTCTGCGGGGACGACGGCCGGGTGGCCGGGGTCGGCCCGGCGGCCCCGCCGGGCGGCGAGTCGCTCGACGCCTCCGGGTGCGTCGTCACCCCGGGCCTGGTCAACGCCCACCACCACCTGCTGCAGACGGCGTTCCGCACCCTGCCCGGCACCCGGGGCGTGCCGATGGCGCGGTGGCTGCCCACGATGGCCGCCGCCTACGCAGCGGCCGGGGTGGACGACGAGCTCGCGGCCGCGGCGTCGTCCGCGGGGCTGGCCGAGGCGCTGCTGTGCGGCGTCACCACCGTGGCCGACCACCACCTGACCTGGCCCCGCGCGGCCGGCGACGGCGGCGTGGCGATCGCCCGGGCCACGGCGGGCGCGGCCCATCGGCTCGGCGCCCGGCTGGCGTTCGTGCGCGGCAGCGCCGGGGACGACCCGCAGGACGCCGCCGCCTCCGCCGCGGCCGTCGCCGACGCGCTCGTGCCGCGCGGCGGGGTCACCGACGACGGCGTGCTGCAGGTCGCCGTCGGCCCGGCCGGGGTGCACAGCGACCGGCCGGAGACCTTCGCCCTGCTCGCCGAGGTGGCCGCCCGGCACGGGCTGCGCCGCCGCACGCAGGCCAACGAGCAGGTCGACGTCGACATCGCCGCCCAGCGCTACGGGCGGCGGCCGCTGGACCTGCTCGACGAGTGGGGCTGGCTGGCCGGCGACGTGACGCTGGCGCACCTCTGCGGGGTGACCGACGCGGAGGTCGCGCGGCTGGGGGCCACCGGCGTCACGGCCACGCACGCGCCGGGCTGTGACCTGCCGATGGGCTGGGGCGTGGCGCCGGCCGCCGCGCTCGCCGACGCCGGTATCCCGGTGGGCCTGGGCACCAGCGGCGGCGGGTCCAACGACGCGGGCCACCTGCTGGCCGACGCCCGGCTGGCGATGCAGGTCGCGCCGCTGGCCGGGCGGCCGGTCGCGGCGCGCGAGGTGCTGGCGTGGGCGACCCGCGGCTCGGCCGACGGGCTGGGGCGCGCCGACCTCGGCCGGCTCGCGGTGGGCGCGTGGGCCGACATCGTGTGCTGGGACGTCACCGGGGTGGCCGACGCCGGGGTGGCCGAGCCGGTGGCGGGGCTGCTGTGGGCGCGGCCGGGGCGGCGTCCGCGGCACGTCGTGGTGGGTGGCCGTGTCGTCGTCCGCGACGGGGAGCTGGTGACCGTGCCGGAGGGCGAGGTGTCCGGCTGGCTGCGCCGGCTGCTGGCCGACCGAACCGGCCGGGAACCTGCGCGTCACGGCACGGCAACCTGAGCCGGTCAGGGTCGCGGGCGTGATCCGTCTCCTCGTGCGCGACGCCGTCCTGCTGACCATGGACCCCGACCGGCCCGACCCCTTCCGCGGCTGGTTCACGGTGGACGACGGCGGCCGGATCGCGGCGATCGAGCCGGGTGATCCGCCCGCGGACGTGCCGGCGGAGGCCGGCCAGGTCCTCGAGGCGGCCGGGAAGCTGATCGGGCCCGGCTTCGTCTCCTCGCACAGCCACCTGTTCACCTCCGCCTCGCGCGGGCTGGGCATGGACCAGTCGCTGTACGGGTGGATCCAGGCGATGACCCGGTACACCGACGCGGCCGACGCCGACGACGTCTACTGGCTGACCCGGCACGGCGCGCAGGACTTCCTCCGCAACGGCATCACCAGCGCCTACGACTTCACGTCCGCGGGCCTGCCGTTCACGGCGGGCGACGCGCGCTACGAGGCCGCGCTGCCCGACACCGCGTTCACGCACGCGCAGCTGCGGGCCAAGGCCGACGCCGGGCTGCGGCACGTGCACAGCGTGATGCTGGGGCAGGGCGGGGTCTCCCCCGCCGACGCGCTGGCCCAGCTCGACGAGGTGGTCGACGCCGCCGGGGACGCCGACCCGGCGCTGCACCTGGGCCTGGCGATCAGCGGCACCGTGCAGTGGGCCGACGACCCCGCCGCGGCCGACGTCGAGGTGGCCGCGATGCGCCGGCACGGGGTGCTCAACCAGCCGCACTTCCTCGAGACGCCGCACGACGTGGAGCTGCAGCGGTCGAAGTTCGCCTGGTACGCCGACGCCGGCGCGCTGGGCCCGGACCTGGTGTTCGGCCACTTCATCCAGACCACCGACGAGATCATCCGGGCCGCCGCCACGGCCGGCTGCGGGATGAGCTGGCAGCCGATGAGCAACGGCCGGCTGGCGTCGGGCGTCGCGCAGATCCCGCGGATCCGCGAGCTCGGCATGCGGGTGGGCATCGGCCTGGACGACCAGTCGTGCACCGACGTGAGCGACCCGTTCGGCAACATGCGGACGGCGCTGGCGCTGGTTCGGGCCACCTCCCACGACCCCTCGGCGCTGCCGGTCCGCGACGTGCTCGACATGCACACCCGGGGTTCGGCGGAGGTGCTGGGCATCGACGACCGGGTGGGCACGCTGCGGGTCGGGCGGTACGCCGACTTCCTCGTCGTCGACCCCCGCGATCCCGACACCGGCCCGGTCTGGGACGCCCACGGCACGTACGTGCTCGCCTGTTCGCTGCGGAACCTGCACCAGGTGTGGGTGGGCGGCCGGCTGGCAGCCGACGGTCCGCGGCTGACCGACCCCGATGCCGGCACCGTCGTCGACGAGGTGCACGAGCGGCTGGCCCGGCTGGTCGGGCAGGTGGACGGTGCCGGGCGATGAGTTTCCCGCCGCCGTGGTGTCCTCTCTCCGGTACACCGACGACGAGGAGCGCCTGATGGACATGAAGCTCGAACTGGTACCGGTCCCGGTCACCGACGTGGACCGCGCCAAGGCGTTCTACGTCGGACTCGGGTTCGAGGCGGACGTCGACGTCAGCCCGGCGCCGGGGGTGCGGGTGGTCCAGCTGACCCCGCCGGGTTCGGCCTGCTCGATCAGCGTCGGCACCGGGCTCCCCGCCTACGAGGAGTCCCCACCCGGCTCGGTCAAGGGCCTGCACCTCGTCGTCCAGGACATCGAGGCGGCCCGGGCCGACCTGATCGGACGCGGGATAGACGTCGGCGACGTCCAGGACGTCGGCGGCGGGGTGAAGTACGCCGGGTTCGCCGACCCGGACGGCAACACGCTCACGCTGCAGGAGATGAGCTGGCGGACCGGCGACGCCTTCTGACTGCGCCGGTCGCCCTGTCCCTGGAGGCGGCCTGTGGGACGCGTCGAGCCGTCCAGCAGCACAGACGACGCAGCCCTCCGGGCTCGGTCATCAGAACATCCCGTTGTCGTTGGCGGAGCGGTCGGGGATGACCTGCAGGACATCCCAGTGCTCGACGACCTTGCCGTCCGGGTCGAGGCGGAAGATGTCGATGCCGGCGTGGTCGTGGTCGCCGGGCCAGGTCTGGTGGCAGTGCAGGACGACGTGGTCGCCCTCGGCGATCACGCGGACGAACCGCACCTGCTTGCCCGGGTGGTCGCGGGCCATCCGCTCGAAGTACTCGACGAAGGCGCTCTTGCCGTCCCCGACGTGCGGGTTGTGCTGGGTGTAGGTGTCCCCTGCAAAGCGCTCCAGGGCCTCGGCCGGACGGCACTGGTTGAACATGAGGTCGTAGAAGGACTGCACGGTGTCCTTGTTGCGCTGCGTCTGGTCGGAGGTGGTCACGGTCACATCCTCCGAGCAGACGGCAGGGGACCTGACGGCGCGTTCGCCGGGACACCGCTGACGGACCGACAGCGGGCAGGCGGGGTGGATTCCCCTCGCGGGGACCGTCCGATGGATCGACCGTCCGAGGTCCTGGATGGACGCCGACGAGAGCGGGTGGGATCCGGACCCACCACCGATGGCTGCAGCGGTTCCTATGCCGAGCTGATGTAGCACCGAGCAGCGGGCCGTGCGTCGGGTTGCTGGACGCACCCTGCGATGACGGTCGTGTTCTTGTCGAAGAGCAGCAGGGGCACCGGGCCGTGACGCTGGAAGAAGACGTCCGCCGGAACATCGAGCGTCTCCACGCGCATCGGCGCGTCAGGGCCGGCGAACACCCGGCGGATCACGCCGTCGCTCTCGAGAGCGAACAACTGGCCTGCCTGGCTGAAGGTGACGGCCTCGGGAGGCACCGCCACGTCCGGCGGCTCGAGGTAGGGCTCACGGTCCACCCAGCCGGTGGCGGGGGACCACGCCGGGGCTGGGGCGTCCGCCGGGCCGAGGCGGAGAGCTCCACCGACGCATTCCGGCCGCACCAAGGGGTACACGGGGAAGACCCGCCGGGTGTCCGGTAGCGGCGTCCAGACCTCATCGACCAACCGATGGACGGCGGACTCGTACGGTTCGTCGCTGAGATCGTCGCGGGGGAACTGCTCGTCGAGCGGCATGACGGTGTAGAGCCCATCGGCCAGCACGCACGCCACCCCGCTCGGGAGCTCGCCCCGGGCAGTCGTGCGCCCGGACTCCAGGTCATGACCGATCAGCCTCTTGTCCGAGTCGGCCATCCAGACGACGTCGTCGTGGACGCCGATCAAGCCGACGGAGTCCCTCGCGGAGTCACCGCAGTCGAAACTCCCCCGTCCGCGCGCGAAGTCCTCCGCGGCGACCGTCGCTCCTTCGCCGTCCAGGAGGAGGACCCTCACGACCGGCTCCTCACTGCTGGTGCAGACCATGTGGACGACCACCACCCCGTCCCGGTACGGCGCCATGCGGTGCGAGTGACCAGGCAGGCTGACGACGTCGGTGGTCCGACCGGTGTGGTCGATCCTGAACAGCGACGCACCGCCGTCCTCGTCCTCGTCTTCGCGGGTCCGGATCCACACCTGGCCGTCCCCCGCGACCAGCTCGATCGGCGACTCGACGTCGAAGGTCGCCTCGAATCCTCGTGATGGCGGAGAGCCGGCCGGCTCGGCCCTGTCGCGCTCACCCCCGGAGCACGCCGACACCCACGCGATCACACAAGCGGAGAGTGCCGGGAGATGGCTACGGCCGCGGCGACGAGACATCGGACCTCCGCAGTCGTGGGTGCACGGAGTACTACCGCACCCGCCCGCGCGCCCTGAGGCAGGAGACGGGCGATGCGGAACTGCAACGAAGGCGGTGTTGTCGCGGCCGATGGCGGAACCCGCTCGCAGGCGATGGCTGACGAACCGCGGGCCGTTGATCACGCCTCGCCGCCGCAGGAGTGGGTAGCCGGATGCGCGACCTCTCGGGACTGGTGCCAGGACCGTCCTGGCTGCTTCGTCGGAAGCAGCAGGGGTCGTCGCGGCGGCTCGTCCGGCCGCGCCTACGAGCGGAGGACGCCCTCGCCCGCCGGTTCTCATCGACCGAGGGCCCTCGACAGCAGCTACGGGTACTCGGGCCACTCCCCGTCCTCAGCGGTCCAGCCAGGCGAACCCGACGCCGTTCCCCAGTCCATACGGGCCTGCATCGCTGCGGATGACGGCCGAGCACTCCGAGCCGAGGATCGTGACCGCCCGGCGGGTGCCGGTCCGGTCCTCCACGACGGCGGCGCGGGTCGGCTCCGGGCTGGCGAAGCGGCCACAGTCCGCCGTGCCCCCGGGGACCGCGTGCAGCCCGATCCGGACCCGCTCGGCCTCCTCGGGTGTCAGTTCGCGAACGGCGGGCTCGCCGTCCTCGGCCCCGAACGGCCAGGTGCAGACGATCCCGCGCACCGCCGTCAGCGGCATGACCATCGGCGAGCGCTCACCGAGGAGGTAGCCGGTGTCGAGCGAGGCCGACGCACCGTCGACGTCGACGCTGTCGGGGTCGCGCGGATCCGCGGGGCAGACGAGCGGCTCGGTGCTCGGAGAGGAGGCGAACCCGTCGGCGTACTGACGACCGAACGCCGTCATCACCAACCCGTACACGCCGACCGTGTCGGGACCGCGGACCAACCGGCCGTCCCCCAGCCGTCCGGTGCATCCCGGATCGGTGTCCCCGACGAGCGTCGCGACACCGCCGTCGGCGAAGCCGATCTGGACCTCGTAGGTGCGGCCGCCCGAGAGCTCACCGCACGGGTACCCCGGAGGAGGGCCACCTGCGTACACCTCGTCCAGCTCGTCCAGGCCGGCGAGCAGGTCCAGGTGCGTGGTCAGCGCGTCGGACGGCGCCTCGGCGGGTGCGGTGTACCCCTCGTCCCCCGGGCAGAACCTGACCCACACCGGCGTCCCCTCGATGCTGTCCCGCGTGGCGTCGGCGGTGTCGATGCAGGCTGCTGGGGCGGGCGCCGCCGTGCGGTCCGGGGCGCGACCGTCCAGGACGAACGGCACCACCACGGCGGCCGCGACGACCGCGGCGACGACCCCCGCCAGCGCGGCCGAGCGCCTCCGCCGGGAGCGATGCCCGGCGAGCACCCGCTCGTACAGGTCGCCCGGCGCGGCCGGGACATCCTCCGCCCGGTCTGCCAGGCCGCCGCGCAGTAGCGCCTCGAGATCTCCGGTGCCGCGGTCCATCTCAGCGTTCCCTTCCGGAGCCGGCGGGGTCGGTGGCCCGGTCCCCCGCCGGCTCGGCGAGCAGCCCACGCAGCCGCGCCAGGCCGCGGGCGGCGTGGGTCTTGACCGTGTTGACCGAGCAGCCGAGCGCCTCGGCGGTGCCGGCCTCGGAGAGGTCCTCCCAGTAGCGGAGCACCAGGACGGCGCGCATGCGGGGCGGCAGCTGGGCGAGGGCGGCGGCCATGGCCTGCCGGTCGCCCGTGTCGAAGCGGGGCTCGGAGGTCCCGCTGAGCAGCGGCGTCTCGGAGGCGAACTCGCGGACCCGCAGCCGCCGCCGCCAGCCCGCGTACGTCGTCACCAGGACCCGCCGGACGAAGGCGCTCGGGTCCTCCCGGTTGGTGACCCGCCCCCAGTGCCGGTAGGTCTTGATCAGCGCGGTCTGCAGGAGGTCCTCGGCGTGCCCGCGGTCGCCGGTCAGCAGGTACGCCGTCCGCAGCAGCGCGGTCGAACGCTCCCGCACGAACGTCTCGAACGAGCCGTCGTCCCGACTCACCCGTCCCCCCGCCGCCGCTGCATGCATCCAAGACGCACCCGGCCGACGCCGAGGGTGACTCCGTCACCGATTCGTGACGGCGTCGCGGGCGATCGGCGAGCCGGCGACCTCGGGTCAGAGCGCGCGGACCACGTCCCCCAGCTCCCGGGTCCGCCACAGGTTGAGCAGCTTCGTCGCCATGTGCAGCTGGATCCGGGCGTTCTCGTGCCTGGCGAAGCGGCTGTCCCGGTAGCTCTCCACCGCGTCGATGTCCTCGACCTCGCGCGGGACGGCGACGGGCGCCCCCATGGAGTGGGCCAGGCCGGAAGCCGCCATCAGCAGGATGTGCAGCCGCAGCTCGCCGAGGTCCAGCCGTGGGCCGCCGCCGGCCGCGTACTCCTCGATGAACACGGCCAGCAGCTCGTCGAGGTGGTCGTTCCAGATGAACGGTTCCGCGCCGCTGATCGCGCCGCTGATGGACTGGGCGACGCTGAGCTGCCCGGCGTTGGCCCAGTCCAGGAAGCCGCACTCCAGCTCGCCGTCAAGGCCCGGCCGGAACCAGCAGTTGTCGATGTTGGCGTTCCAGTGCGCGAAGGCGATGAAGTCCGGGTTCCCGTGCAGCACCGCGTCGATCCGCTCACCCGCCGCGAGCACGTCCGGGATGTCCTGCAGGAACCGGTCGCGGAGCTCCGGCGTACGCACGTCGTCCGGGAACAGCTGCGGGTAGCGGTCGACGAACGCGAACAACCGGGTGGCCCACTGCACGATCTTGGCCTCCGGCACCTGGCGCCCGTGGCTGCGCAGGGCCCGCTCGCGGTCGTACGGGAACTGCCTGTCGAACTCGGGCGACAGCCGGCCGGCCCGGTGGGCTCCCGACAGCCTCGCCAGGCCCCGCAGGATGGCCGTGTAGTGGCCCACCTGGTCCGGGACGACGTAGTCCAGGCACTTGGGGTGGTGCGGCTCCACGCCGTCGCGGCCGAACGGGATGCACTCGGTGACGATCAGCCCGGTGTGGGACTCCGGGTCGACGTCGGCGAACAGCATGGCCGGCACCGGGACGGGGAAGTCCGGCGACCGGGACAGGATCGCGAAGCTCACCTCCGAGACCATCTGGGAGCGACCGCTGTCCCACAGCTCGTTGTCGAAGTTGCGCGAGAACTTGACGAACAGCTCCTCCGGCAGGTCCGCTGCGGGCTCGTCGTACGCCACCGTCAGCAGCAGCTTCCTGCCGGTGCCGCCCCCCTCGAACTCCTGCGATCCGACGATGCGGCTGACGCTGTTGCCGCCGGACAGGGCGCCGGAGGCCCGGAACGCCCGGGTGAGGAAACCCGGACCGTCCGACAGCAGCGCACCGGCATCGGCGGGAACCGGGAGGCCGAAGTGCTGACCGGGCGCCCAGCGCTCGCCGTCCGCGGCCGCTGGACCGTCGTTCGTCGGTGTCACGCCGTCCTTCTCGTTCTGCATCGGGTGTCCGCCCGGCTCCAGCCGGACGTCGACGCCCTGCGGGAGCCGGACCCCATCGTTCCGGGCGACCTCCCGACCGGCAATCGGCACCCCCCCACGACGCGACCGCGCCGGCGGCCCGAGGCGGGCCGCCGGCGCGGTCTGGGAGTGCGACGGGTCAGGCTCCGGTCCCGGCCCCGATCGACATGTCGATGAACTCGTTGGTGGCGACGTCCTCGGGGGTGAGTCCCTCGGCGGGCGGCGTCCCCTGCTCGGTGAAGATCGGCGTCGTCTGCTCGATCAGCGTCTGCAGCCGCTCCATGTCGAAGTTGCCGTGGGTCTCGTCGTCCCCGTTCCCGGAGATCCCCAGCTCGGCCATGGTCTCCGCCGAGTAGTCGGCGACGCCCTGGCTGTACTGCCAGCCCGTGTCGTACTCCTCCACCAGCTGCAGGATCAGCTCGTTGGCCCCGGACGGGTCCTCGAGGTAGTCGACGTCGGCCTGCTGCATCAGCGGCACCAGCTCGGTCAGGCAGCCGGAGAGACCCTCCAGCTGGTCGGCGCGGACCGACAGCGAGGAGGCGTAGACCTGGAAGCCGGCGTCGTGGACGAGCTGGTACTCGACCGGCTTGCCCCAGGCGTCGACCTCGTTCTCGTAGATGTAGGGCTCGGCGCTGGCGTACCCCTGCTGCGCGTCCGCGCCGTCGGACGCGACGAACGCCGCGGGGCTGCCGTCGTAGCTGCCGTCGAGCTGCTCCTCGCGGAGGATGCCGGCGCCCACGAGGTAGTCCATGTAGGCCGAGCCCTCGAAGTACCGCACCGTGGCTTCGGTGGCGGCGAGGTCGGCGATCTCGTCGACGTCGGGGTACGTCTCGGGGTCCCACATGATCATCTGCGGCGACTTCTCCAGCTGGGCGAGCACGCCCACCGTCGCCTCGGAGTCCGACAGCTGGATGGCCTCGTCGGTGTCGACGTAGCCCAGGGTGATGTCGTCATCGGAGTACATCTGCGCGCTGACGGCCTGGAAGCCGATCGCCGGCCCGCCGGCGCGGACCTCGACCAGCACCCCGGTGCTGTCGCCGTCGCTGTCGACGAGCGTGCCGCGCACCGACTTGGCGTCGGAGTCGATGGAGACGTCGTCGCCGAACAGCTGGTAGATGCCGCCGTGCTCGGCCTCCGGGTTCCAGTCGGTCTGGATGACGACCGTGTCGGGGCAGCCGGCCGCGGCCAGGTCGGTGCTGCCGACCTCACCGCTGGGCCCGGCGGCCTCCGACGAGCTGTCGTCGTCGCCGCAGGCGGAGAGGACGAGGGCGAGGCTCGCAGCAGCGGCGAGGCCGATCGAGGTGCGGGTCCTGCGCAACGGATCTCCTTCAGGGGTGGGGTGGAACGGCGTCCCCGAAGCCGGGGCGCCGTACAGGTGGGGTGAGCCCCGCGGACGGGCGGCGCCAGGATCGGGGCGGGGGGCTATGCGGCGTCGCGGCTGGTGTCGTACCAGCGGCCGACGGCGAGCTTCCCGAGCCAGCCGAAGACGAGGAACGTGGCGAAGCCGAGCAGGGCGGTGACGATGATCGTGGCGAACAGCTCCGGTCCCTGGAGTCGCGAGCGGAAGTTGTCCAGCAGGCTGCCCAGCCCCGCCTCGCCCTGCCGGAAGAAGACGTCGCCGACGATCGCGCCGACCACCGACAGCCCCGCCGAGATGCGGAAGCCGGCGAAGATGGCGGGCATCGCGGCCGGGAACTGCAGCTTCACCAGGCGGGTGAGCCGGCTCGCCCCGTGCAGGTCGAACAGCTCGTGCTGGCCCCGGTCCACCGACTGCAGGCCGAACAGGGTGTTCGACACGATCGGGAACAGCGCGATCAGCACGCACACGATGACGCGCGCGGTGAAGTCGTAGCCGAACCAGAAGCCGATGAGCGGCACCAGCGCGAGGATCGGGATGCACTGCAGCGCGACCGCGTAGGGGAACAGCGAGCGCTCGGCGACCCGGGCCTGGCTCATCACGACCGCCCAGGCCATGCCGATCACGATGGCGATCGTGAGCCCGGCGAACGTCACCGAGACGGTGTTGCCCAGCGCCTCGCCGATCTTCTCCATCGTCGGGCCGTCGAGGAACGCCTCGGTGATGACGTCCTGCGGCGCCGGCATCAGGAACCGCTTGCCCGGCTCGAGCACCAGGTAGGTGATGGCGTACCAGAGCCCGATGAGGGCGCCGAGGACGGCGAGCGGCGCGAGGACGTCCAGCAGCTTCCCGCCGCGGCGGCGCTTCCGGCGGACCAGCGGCGCGGTGCCGGTGGCCACCAGCTCGCCCTCGGCGGCGACGACCCCAACGGTCGCCGGCTCGGTCCCTGCCACGACGTCGGTCACGGCGTCCCCCTCGACGGTGTCCTCGACGGTGTCCTCGACGGTGTCCTTGCCGGTGGTCGGACGGTCTGTCCGGGTCGATGTCATGAGTGGCCCTCCCGCAGCGCGTGCGAGACCTCGCCGGCCAGCGCCGCGAACTCGGGGGTGAACCGGAGCTCCGGCGTCCGGTCCGTGCCGAACGGGACGTCGAAGGAGGCGACGATGTGGCCCGGCCGGCCGCTCATCACCAGGACGCGGGTGGACATGTAGACCGCCTCGCTCACCGAGTGCGTGATGAACAGCGCCCCGAAGCGCTTGGCCCGGAACATGCTCAGCAGCTCGTCGTTCAGCCGCTCCCGGGTGATCTCGTCCAGCGCCCCGAACGGCTCGTCGAAGAGGAACAGGTCGGGGTCCAGCGTGAGCGAGCGGGCCAGCGAGGCGCGCATCCGCATGCCGCCGGAGAGCTCCCGCGGCAGCTTCTTCTCGTGGCCGGTCAGCCCGACCAGGTCGATCGCGTCGCGCGAGGCCTGGTTCAGCGACTGCTTGCCCATGCCGTGCAGCTCCCCGAGCAGTTGCACGTTCTTGAGCACCGACCGCCAGGGCAGGAGGGTCGCGTCCTGGAAGACGTAGCCGATCCGCTCGGCGTCCACCTCGACCGCGCCCGACGTCGCCGGGGAGAGGTCCGAGGCGATCCGCAGCAGGGTGCTCTTGCCGCAGCCGGACGGGCCGACCACGGTCACGAACTCGCCGCGGCGGATGTCGAGGTCGACGCCCTCGAGCGCGACCGTGCCGTCGGGGAACGTCTTCGCCACGTCGCGGAAGCGCAGGACGCGCGTGTCGGTGCGGGCGGTGGGAGGCCTGCTCCGGGCAGGTGCGCTCACGGGCAGCTCCGGAGGTGCGGGACCGGCGGGACCGGTCGGCGGGCGGGACGGTCCTCACCCTCCGTGCCGCCTGTTTCGTGGGTGTGTTCCGGCGGTGAACGCCGCTCGCGCCGCATCACGACCTGGACACGGCGCCCGGGAGCGGGACTCCGGGAGCCGCCGGCAGGACCGACCGGTGCACCTGCGTGGTCGCCAGCACCCGGTCGCCGGAGACCACGACCCGGCTCGTCCCGGCACCGGCCACCGCGGCGTCCAGGCTCTCCGCCGCGATCGCGACGAACTCGGCGACCGCCCCCTCGGCGACGGCCGGCACGGGCAGGCCCATGCACCGCCGCGCGCCGGCGCTGACCGCCAGCCAGGCGTCGCGCGTCGACAGGTGGCCGGCCGTGACGAGCAGCGAGGCGGCCTCGCAGGCGTCGGCGCGGCCCATCGGGTTGAACGGGTCGCGCAGGTTGTCCCCGCCGGCGCCGACGGTCGCCCCGGCGTCGAGCAGCGCGCGGACGGCGGTGAGCCCGCGCGGCGGCGCCACCGCGACGTCCCGGCCCTGCAGGAACAGGTTGGTCTGCGGGAGGGCGACGACGCCGATGCCGGCGCGGGCGACCGCGCGCGCCGTCTCCCGGGCGACGTCCAGCGGGTGTACACCCAGGCTCACGCAGTGGCTCGCGGTCGTGCCCCGGTCGAAGCCCGTCGCGGTCACCCGCCGGGCGAGGTCGAGCAGGCCCTGCGCCGAGGGGTCCAGCGTCTCGTCGGTGTGCAGGTCCAGCGGCAGGCCGGCGCGCAGGGCGGCGTCGAACGACAGCGCCTGCCCGGCGTCCCGGTCGGCCCACAGGTGCGGCGCCCCGCCGACGACGTCCGCGCCCAGGTCGATGGCCTCCGCCAGCAGCCGCGGCGCCGCCTCGGCCTCCGCCGCGGAGAAGGGCGCCGAGACCAGCGCCACCACCTGCACGTGCACCAGACCGGCCAGCGCGTCCCGCACCTGCAGCAGCGCGCGCAGGTGCCGCGTGCCGGCGTGCACGCCGACGTCGGCGTGGGTGCGGATCGCCGTCGTCCCGTTCGCCAGGTACTCGGAGGCGGCGCGGGTGGCCCGGTCCACGAGGTCCTCGTGCGTGAAGCCGGCGGCGACCAGCCGGATCGCCTCGATCGCGCCCGCCAGGTCGCCGGTGCGGTTGGGCACCCGGTGACTGGTGAGCGCCTTGTCCAGGTGGGCGTGCGGCTCGGCCGGCGCCGGCAGCAGGAGCGAGCCGGTCAGGTCGAGGACGTCGTCCCCCGGACCCGGCGGGAGCACCGCGGCGACCGCGGCGACCCGCGGGCCCTCGATCCGGACGTCGACCCGCCGGCCGTCGAGGTCGACGACGTTCTGCAGCAGCAGGGTCACAGGTCCAGCACCAGCCTCGGCCCGGCGGCGCGGGAGACGCAGACCATCATCACGGCGCTGTCGGCCTGCTCCCCGGGCGTGAGCACCGAGTCGCGGTGCTCCACCTCGCCCTCCAGGACCGGCGTCTCGCAGGTGCCGCAGGTACCGGTCCGGCAGGACGAGAGGACGACGGCGCCGGCCGCGGTCACCGCCTCCAGCACCGACTCCCCCGGCGCCACGGTGACGGTGGTGCCCGACAGCGCCAGCTCCACCTCGAACGGGTCGGGCCACACCGGCTCGCCGAACTCCTTGGCCTCGAAGCGCTCGGCGTGCAGCGCCTGCGGCGGCCAGTCGGCCATCGCGGCGGTGACCGCGTCGATGAGCCGAGCCGGGCCGCAGACGTAGACGGCGGTGTCGGTGCGCGGGGGGCCGAGCAGGGCCGCGACGTCCAGGCGCGCCCCCTCGTCGGCGGCGAGCACCCGCACCCGCTCGGGGTGCACCGCCTGCAGCTCGGCGGCGAAGGCCATCGTGGTCCGCGACCGGCCGGCGAAGTGCAGCGTCCAGTCCGCCCCGGCCGCCTGCGCCTCGGCGACCATCGCGCGCAGCGGGGTGATCCCGATGCCGCCGGCGACGAACCGGTAGCGCGTGCCCGGGGTGACCTCGAAGGCGAAGTGGTTGCGCGGCCCCCGCACCCGCAGGGTCCGGCCGACCCGGACGTCGTCGTGCAGCGCCACCGAGCCGCCACCGCCGTCGGCCTCGCGCAGGACGGCGATCCGCCACCGCGACCGGTCGGCCCGGTCACCGCACAGCGAGTACTGCCGCTCGAGCCCCTGTCCACCGCTGCCCGGACGCAGCACCACGTCGATGTGCGAGCCCGGCGTCCAGGCGGGCAGGTCGCGGCCGTTGTGCGAGACCAGGTCCAGGGCGACCACGCCGTCGGCCAGCTCGGTGCGGGCGTCGACGACGAGGTCGCGTTCCACGTCGGAGAAGAAGCTCACGCCGGCGATCGGAGCACGGGCCCGTGCCGAACGTGTCCCACGGAGGTGACACGGACGTAACCGCGGGCGGCTCCACTTACCGGGTGACCGTCTCCCTCACCCGGCCCCCCTCCCCCGCCGCCCTGTCCGCGCTGGAGCAGGAGCTCGTGGCCCTCCTGGGCGCCCGGAACGTCACCAGCGACCTGCGCGCCCGGGAACGGGCCTCGGTGGACGGTGCCCGGATGAGCCCGATCATCACCGAGCTGCTGCCGCTGGGCGTCGCGGACCTGGTCGCCTGGCCGACGACGGCCGAGGACGTCGGCCGGGTCGTCGCGGCCGCGGTGCGCCACGGCGTCCCGGTGACCCCGCGCGGCAAGGGCACCGGCAACTACGGGCAGGCGATCCCCATGGCCGGTGGCCTGGTGCTCGACACGACCCGCGCCCGGGCGGTCGTCGAGGTCGGCGACGGCTGGATCACCGCCGAGGCCGGGGCGCCGATGGTCGCGCTCGAGCGGGCGGCCGCGGAGACCGGGCAGCAGTTGTGGATGTACCCCTCGACCGCGCAGTCGTCGCTGGGCGGCTTCCTCGGGGGCGGTTCCGGCGGCACCGGGACCATCGCGCACGGCTCCAACGACATGGGCTACGTGCTCGCCCTGGACGTCGTCCACGCGACCGGCTCCCCCGACCTCGTGCACGTCGAGGGCGACGAGGCGCAGCGCTTCGTGCACAACTACGGCACCGCCGGCGTGATCGCCCGGGCCACCGTGCGGCTGGAGCCGCTGCAGGAGTGGCGCGGGCTGTACGCGAGCTTCCCGGACTTCCCCGGCGCCCAGTCGGTGCTGCGCGAGCTCGGCCGGCTGGAGCCGCTCCCCCGGCTGGTGTCGGCCGACACCCCGGAGGTCACCGCCACCCTGCCGCCGGACCCCGCCTTCCCGGCGGGCCGCGCCAGCCTGCGGATGATCGCCGACGAGCGGACCGTGACGGCGGCGACGGCCCTGATCGAGGGGGCCGGCGGGCGGGTCGAGGACGTCCGCTCCGGCGCGCAGGTGGTGCTCTCGCTGAGCATGCTCAGCTACAACCACCCCATCGAGTGGCTGCAGAAGTCCCAGCCGGGGGTCTGGTTCCACGTCGAGGTCTCCGGCGACGCCCTGATCGAGCGGATCGACGAGGTGCACGCCGTCTACGAGGGCGGCCAGCTGCACGTCGAGGCAGGGCACACCGTGCCGATCGGGATGCTCGCCGGCGTCTACCGCAGCCCCGAGCAGGTGCGCGCCGGCATCCGGGCGCTGGACGAGCTGGGTGTCGGCGTACACGACCCGCACCAGTGGAACGTCGACTTCGAGCTCGGCCGCACGATCGCGACGGCCCGGGAGACCGACCCGCACGGCCTGCTCAACCCCGGCAAGCTCAACCCGGACTACGACGGCCCCACCAAGGGCGCGATCCGGTGACGGCGGGCGACCCTGCGCCGGCCGTCCACGCCGACGCCCCTCCCCCGGCGGATCCCTTCGTCCTCGCCCGCGCCTGGTTGCCGGCAGACGACGACCCCGAGCGCCCCCGGGTCACGCTGTCGACGATCGGCGAGGACGGCTACCCGGACGCCCGGACCGTGCTGCTCAGCGCCTTCGACGAGTCCGGCTTCGCCTTCCACACCGCGCGGGCCAGCCGGAAGGTGGCCGAGCTGGCCGCCGTCCCCCGGGCGAGCATCGTCGTCCTGTGGCCGGACCACGGCAGGCAGCTGCTGGTCCGCGGCGACGTCGTCCCGGACGACGAGGCAGCCGCGGCCGCGGCGTGGGCGGCCCGGCCGGAGTACCTGCGGCAGCTGGCCTGGCTCAACACCGAGGAGCTCGCCGCGCTCCCGCTGGCCGAGCGGGTCGGCCGGTGGGCCGGCTTCCGCGCCGCCCTCGACGGGCCGGCCGACTCGTGGGTCGGCTACCGGCTGCGGCCGATCGAGCTGACCTTCTGGGCCGCCTCGGCGCGGACCGCCAGCCGCCGGCTGCAGTACCTGCGCGCCGGTGCCGGCTGGCGGTGCCGGCCGCTCCCGGGCTGAGCGGCCCGGCTGCGGCCCCGGCCGCGGCCGGTCGGCGCCGCGGTGTGGTGGCCGGTGCCGCGCTGCAGCGCGGCACCGGCGTCGACGGGGCGGCACCCTGCCGCCCGGAGCGTCACCGCCCGTAGTTCGCGCGGATCCGCTCGAGGATGAAGTCGGCCGCGGAGATCGGCGGGTACGTGCCACCGGGGCTGGAGATGACGACGTCGCGGTTGGCCTGGGCGAAGAAGGCGATGCTGTAGCGCGGGCCGAGGTCGTCGCCGGGGCCGGGCGCCTGCACGCGGTGGAAGTTCGACGGCAGGACGTCGTCGCTCCAGCGCGTGAGCATGTCGCCGATGTTGCAGGTGATCGCGTCGTCGGAGGGCTCGACCGGCGTCCACGCCTGCCCCTCGGCCTCCGCGCCGGGCAGCACCTGCAGGCCGCCCTGCCCCGCCCGCTGGAAGAGCAGGGTCAGGCAGTCGAAGTCGGTGTGCGCGCCGGCCCGCCACAGGTCGGTCCGCGCGGCGGCCTCCGGCGAGACCGCGAAGTAGTGCAGCAGCCGCAGCGTGCTCTGGTAGCCGGGCGCGGCGGGGTCGTGCGCCCGGGCGAAGAAGTCCGGGTCGAAGCCCAGCCGCAGCGCGAAGCAGGAGAGCACGTCCATGGCGACCTGCCAGCAGCGCGCCTCGAAGGCCAGCATCGTCTCCCGGAACCCGGCCAGCTCCTCGTCGGTGGGCCAGCGCCCGGCCATGTGCGGGCGGGTCAGCTGGAAGGACTCCTTCTCGTCGGGGGTGCCGATCGAGGGCCGCACCTGCGACTTGGACTCCCACCCGGAGTTGAGCGCCTTGTCCAGCGGGCGCCGCGCCTTGACCTCGGCCGGCAGCGCGAAGAACGCCTCGGCCGCGGCGAAGGCGGCGTCGACCTCCTCCGGGGCGATGCCGTGGTCGACGACCTGGAAGAAGCCGATGTCGGTCGCCGCGGCCCACAGCTCGTCGGCCACCTCGGCCCGGCGGGCGGGGAGGTCGGCGAGGCTGATCCGGCGCACCTCGCGGTCGCTGGTCACCGTGCCGAGGGCGCCCATGCGGGCCTCGCGCTCGAGCTCGGTCAGTCGGCTGGTCATGGTTCCTCCGGGCGTACGTCGGTGCGAGCCCCGATGCAAGCAGCGGGCTGTTTCACCGACGTGTCGTCCGCGGGACGACCGCCGAACGCGGCGTGGCGGGCGTCCGGCGAACGGACGGCCGCCACGGGCGGGTGGTGCGGGTGGGTCAGCGCCGCCGGAGCTGGTTGATCACCTGGGCGGCCATGGCCTGCTCGCCCAGCGCGTTCGGGTGCACGATCACCGGGTTGGTGCCCACCAGCACCGGCTCGACCCACCGCACGCCGATCGGCTGGCAGGCGTCGTGGCCCTCGGAGACGCCGGACAGGTCGACGAAGGTCGCGCCGGCCTGCCGGGCCGCCTGCTGGACGGCCGTGTTCAGCGTCGCCTGCAGGCTGCGCAGGTAGGGGACGTCGCCGGTGGCCACCGGCATGAGCGGGTAGCAGCCGCCCGAGGCCGGCAGGATCCACGGGTAGCCGAGGATGACCACGCGGGCGTGCGGCGCGGCCGCGCGGACCGCCCGGAGCGCCTCCACCAGCGCGGGAGCGGTGACGTTGCGGACGGTGTCCTCGAACGAGGAGCCGTACCGGTCCCGGCAGGGGCTGCCCTGGCCGAGGCTGGTCAGGGCAGCCGCCCCGCACTGCAGGATCGAGTTGATGAAGACGCTGCTGTCGTTGCCGCCGATCGTCATGGTGACCAGGTCGGTCTCGGCGCTCAGCGCCTGCAGCTGCGGCGGCACACCCGGGTACTGCGCGGTGGCGAAGTGCGTGGTGTCGGCGCCGCCGCACGTGACGTCGGTGAGCCGGGCGCCGAGCTGCGCGGCGAGGACGTGCGGGTAGTTGCGCGTGGACCGCAGGCACTGCGGTGCCGCGGTCGGGTCCGGCGGCAGGACGCCGGACGCGGCGCTGTAGGAGTCGCCCAGGGCGACGTAGTCCAGCGGCTGCGGCAGCCGCGGGGTCGCCGAGGCGGGGGCGGCGAGCCCGAGGACGACCGCGAGGGCGGCGAGGACGGAGACGATCACGCGGCGCACGGGCTACTCCGATGGAGCCGGGGGCATGTCCCCCCGTACAACGTCCCGGCCCGCCGGAGGTGACGCCCCGCCCCGAGGTCCGTGGGATCCGGAACCGGCGGGATCAGGCCGCCGCGGGCACCGCCCGCGCGATCGCGCGGACGTGGCGGGTGTCGGTGCCGCAGCAGCCCCCCACGACCGCGAGCCGCGGGAGGACCGTGGCGAGGTCCGCGTACCGGCGGCCCAGGTCGTCCGGATCGCCGTCGTCGAGCGTCTCGGCCTCGTCGAGCTCGGCGTGGCTGCGGGTCGAGGCGTTGGCGCGGACACCCCGGATGCGGGCGGTCCACGCGGCCCGCGGCTCCAGCACGCCGGCGAAGTGGGTCGGGTGCGCGCAGTTGACCATCAGGTGGGTCGCGGCGCCGTCGGTCGCCTCGTCCAGCGCGGTCACCGCCTCGCCGAGCGCCTGTCCGCTGGGCAGCCGCCCGTCGGTCTCGACCGTGAAGGAGACGACGGCGGGCACCCCGGCCGCGACGGCCGCCCGCACGATCCCGATCGCCTCGTCGGTGTAGCCGATCGTCAGCGCGGTCACGAGGTCGACGCCGGCCGCGGCGAACGTCGCGATCTGCGGCGCGTGGTACGCCTGCGCCTCGTCGGCGGTCAGCACCGTCGCGGGGGCGTAGGCGTCGGCCTGGGGCCCGAGGTCCCCGCTGACGAGCACGGGCAGGTCGGGGGTCGCCCACCGGTCACGCAGGCCGGCGACGAGCGCGACAGCGAGCCGGTTCACCCGGTCCAGCCCCGCTGCGTCGTACCCGAGGCGCTCCCCCCATCCCGAGCTGGCCCGCCACGTGGGCGTCTCCAGCACGAAGCCGGTGCCGGCCTCGCGGGCGATGGCGAGGTAGCCCTCGTAGTACCGGACCAGCCGCGCCGTCCCCTCCTCGGTCTCCAGGAGCGGGAACGCGGCGAACTCCGGGAGGTCGACCCCCTGCAGGAACAGCAGGTCGGTCTCCAGGCCGCCGTCGGTGAGGAACAGCCGGCCGTCGGTCAGCGGGGACGGGACGGACATGGCGCGCCTCCTGGGGCAGCGACCACCGGCGGTCGCCGGCGGTGCGGCGGACGCTAGCGCGCGGGCCGGGCCCGCGGCGGGTACGCGGACCCGCCGCGGGTAGTGCAGGCCCATGGACCCCATCTCGTTCGGCAAGGCCGGTCTGCAGGGCTGGCGCGCGAAGGTCGCCGACGCGGTGGCCGCACCCGTCGCCCGCCGCTCCGGCCTGGACGACGACCAGGTGCGCGCCGTGCTCGGCGGGCTGTTCTTCGTGCTGTCGGTCGTCTACGTCGTCCAGACCGTGCGGCAGGTCGCCGCGCGCGGCTGATCAGCCGCGCCGCTTCCCCGAGAGGGCGCCGTTCAGGCCGGTGTGCAGCCGCTCGACGACCGGGTCGAGCGGAGCCGGGCGGGCGCCGGCCGGCAGCGGTGCGGCCGGGAGCACCACCCACAGCAGCAGGTAGAGCAGGAAGCCGGCGCCGGTGAGGGCGAGGGCCAGGAAGCCGACGCGCCACAGCACGACGTCGACGCCGGTGGACTCGGCCAGCCCGCGGCAGACACCGCCGAGCATCGTGTCGGTGCGGCTGCGCCGCAGGGTGGTGGAGGCGGTGGTCGCCGGGTGGTCGGCGGGGGCGGTGGGCGGGACTGTCGTGGTCATGGGACGAGCCTGTCCCGCCGCCGGGCCCGTGCCCATCGGGGAACGCCCGGACCCGACCCGGGTTCCCGGGTGGGGGGATCCCCTGGCCGGCCGCCGGGGAGACTGGTGGGGTGGCTCCCCGACGCTGCCCGTGCGGCACCGGCCTGACCTACGCGGAGTGCTGCGGCCGGCTGCACGACGGGTCGGCGTCCGCGGCGACCGCCGAGCAGCTGATGCGCTCGCGCTACAGCGCCTTCGCCGTCGGCGACCCGGCGTACCTGCTGGCCACCTGGCACCCGGAGACCCGGCCCGCGTCCCTGGACCTCGACCCCGAGGTGCGCTGGACCGGCCTGGAGGTGCTGGCCACGGCCGGCGGCTCGATGCTCGCGACGGAGGGCACGGTGGAGTTCCGCGCCTCGTACGTCGGCGGCGGCCGGCAGCGGCGCCGGCAGGGCGCCCAGCACGAGGAGAGCCGCTTCGTCCGCGAGGGCGGGCGCTGGCACTACCTGGACGGCGTCGCGCTGCCCTGACGCCCCGCGGTCAGGCGGGCCGCTGGGGCTCGCTCCGCACGCTGATGCCGCCGAAGACGGCCACGGCGCGCAGCCGGACCACCGGGGCGCCCGGCCCGCCCGCCGCACCGGCGACCTTCGTGCTGCGGCCGCCGAACAGGGCGAAGCCGCTCATGTCCACGGTGGTGCCCTCGGGCACCACGACGTCGATGCCGCCGAAGACCGCGGTCGCGCGGAGCTGGAGCACCTCCGGGAAGGGGGCTGCCTCGCGGTAGTCCAGGACGACGCCGCCGAAGACGGCCAGGGCGGACTCGCGCCGGGCCGGACGACGCCGTCCCCGCCGCTCGGCGCCGCCGAAGACGGCGACCACCGCCGGCGCGGTCTCCGGGACCGGCTCCGCAGCTGCGGTGGGCGACGTCCCGACCCGCTGCACCGGCGTCCCCCCGACCCGCGGCAGGTCCTCGGTGAGAGCGGCGAGCTCGGTCAGCGTCCGCGCCGCGTAGGCGGCCTCGGTGCGGGTGCGCAGCTCGTCCGGGTCGAGGCGCCCCTCCGCGGCCGCCGCCTCCAGGCGCTCGACGACCGCGTGCCGCTCGGCGTCGGAGGCGCGCACGCCCTGGTCCACCGGTTCGTCCGCGCCGCTGCTCGCCATGCCCCGACGGTAACCGCGGCCCTCAGCGGCGGGCGGCGCCCTCCAGGATCCGGTGCGGGTCGGTGGCGGCGGCCAGCGCGGTCAGCCGCGCCCGCACCGCCGGTGCGTGGTCCCGGGCCAGGACGTCGGTCGCTGAGGTCCACCCGTGCGCCGGCGCCCGCCCGCCGGTCGCCGTGCCGAGGACGGCGGCCAGCTCGTCGGCGCACGCCCGCGTGGCGGCCCGCTCCTCGGCACCCGCGCCGCCCACCACGCGCACGCCCAGTGCCGCGTCACGGGAGCCGACGGCGCTGGGCACCGCGGGCGGCCAGCCGACCGCGCCACCGAGCAACCGGACCTCCACCCACCGGGGCAGCCCCCCGCCCAGCGCCCGCAGCAGTCCCTCGACGCCGTCGGCGGGCAGCCGGTCCAGCAGCAGCGAGGACTCCCGGCCCGACGGCGGTCCGACCGGCGCCGGCCGCAGGTCCCCCAGTGCCCGCGACCCGACGGCCTCCGCCTGGGGGCGCACGCCGGCACGCAGCGGGGCGAGCACCTCGGCGCCGTCCTCCGGCTCGCCGGTCCAGGTCACCGACACCGACACGCCGGGCGGACCGGCCGGCGGCCGGGACAGCACCAGGGACGTGCCGGCATGCGGCGGCAGCGCCGGCGCCCACTCCCGCCACAGGCCCAGGACCGCGCCGGCCGCCGCCCCGGGGAAGCGCAGCAGCGCGGTGCCCACGGGCGCGCCCGCGAGCAGGTCCAGCTCCACGGCGGTCACCACGCCGAGCCCGGGTCCGCCGCCCCGGACGCCCCAGAACAGCTCGGGTTCCTCGGTGGGGGTGACCCGCCGCAGCACCCCGTCACCGGTGACGAGCTCGACCGCGCGCACCCGGTCCGACGCGAGCCCGTACGTCCGGGCGACGGGGCCGACGCCGCCGCCGGTCACCGAGTCCGCGACCCGGTCGGCCATCGACGCGCCGGTGACCGCGACCAGGCCCCCGGGCGCCGCGGCGTCGAGCACCTGCGGCCACCGCGCGCCCGCCCCGACCCGGGCCCAGCCCGACGGCGAGACCGTCGTCCCGGCGAGGGCGGTGGTGTCGACGACGAGGGCGCGCGACTCCTCCGCCGGCGCCGTCCCCTCGCGGACGGCGACGCCGTGCCGGCCCGCCAGGCGCAGGACGGCGACGACGTCGTCGGGGCCGGCGACCCGGACGAGGGAGCCGTCGACGACCGCCGCGCCCGGGGACAGCCGGTCGCGCAGCCGGGCGGTGAGATCGGGCGGGAGGACCGGGGACAGGACGGGGGGCACGGGCACTCCTCGGTGGTGCGGCGGGGACGCACCCGAGCCTCTGCGGGCCCCCTTGCCCGGGCCTTGCCGGAGGCTTGCGCGCCAGGTGGGACCCGAAATCGTTCCGCGAGCCCTACGCT
Source organism: Trujillonella endophytica (assembly GCF_019799905.1). Lineage (GTDB taxonomy): Bacteria > Actinomycetota > Actinomycetes > Mycobacteriales > Geodermatophilaceae > Trujillonella > Trujillonella endophyticus_A. The sequence continues at coordinate 172,150 of NZ_JABGCI010000005.1, forward strand.
CCCCGCCGATGAGCACCACCTCCTTCCGGGTCCTGGGTCCCGTCGAGATCCGGCGCGGCGACCGTCTCCTCCCCGGCCAGACCGCCCGGCACCGGGCGACCCTGGCCGCCCTGCTGGTCGACGTCGGGCGCAGCGTGCCGGTCGACGTGCTGGCCGACCGGGTGTGGAGCGGGGAGCCGCCTGCCTCGGCGTCGGGCACGCTGCAGGCGCTGATCTCCCGTCTCCGGCGCGAACTCGAGCCCGGGACCGCGCCCGGCGGCTGGACGCTGCTGCTCACCCGAGACCCCGGGTACGTGCTGGCCGCCGACCCCGAGGACGTCGACGCCGTCCGGTTCGTGCGGCTGCTGCGGACCGCCCGCGAGCTCGTCGCCCGCGACGACGTCGCCGGTGCCCGGGCCGCGGTGACCGAGGGGCTCGCGCTGTGGCGCGGACCGGCCTACGCGGACGTCTCGGCCGCCTTCGCCGTCGAGGAGTCCGAGCGGCTCGAGGAGCTCCGCCTCGACGCCCGCGAGCTCGCCGCGGAACTGGACCTGCGGCTGGGCCGGCACGCCGAGATCGTCGACGACCTGCGGGAGCTGGTCCGGGCCAAGCCGCTGCGGGAGGGGCTGCGGGCCTCGCTGATGCTGGCGCTCTACCGCTCGGGCCGGCAGGCGGAGGCGCTGGAGACCTACGCCGAGGGGCGCACGCTGCTGGCCGACGAACTCGGCGTGGACCCCGGGCGGGCCCTCCAGGACCTGTACGCGCGGGTCCTGCGGCAGGACCCGGCGCTCGCCGCGCCGGAGCGCGCCGCCGCGCCGCCCGCGCCCGCGCCCGCCGCCGCGCCCGCCGTCCCCGCGGCATCACCCATGGCCCCGCTGCCGGTGCCGCTGACCGCGTTCGTCGGCCGGGACCAGGAGCTCGCGGTCCTGGCCGAGGCCCTGGCCGGCCGGCGGCTGGTCACGCTCGTCGGGCCCGGGGGCAGCGGCAAGTCCCGGCTCGCGCTGGAGGCCGCGCGCCGGCGGCCGGCGGATGCGCCCCCGGCCGCGCTGGTCGAGCTGGCGGGGGTCGAGGACCCGGAGCTGGTCGCCGCCGAGGTCGCCACGGTGCTGGGCGTGAGCCTGACCGCCGGGGACCCGGTGGGCGCGGTGGCCACCGCCGTCCAGGGCCGGCCCCTGCTGCTCGTGCTGGACAACTGCGAGCACGTCGTCGAGGCGGCCGCCGGGCTCTGCGAGACGGTCCTCTCCCGCTGCGCCGACCTCCAGGTGCTCGCCACCTCCCGCGAACCGCTCGGGGTGCCCGGCGAGGCGGTGGTCCCCTGCGGGCCGATGCCGGCCGGGGTCCCGGGCAGCGACGCCGAGCGGCTCTTCCTCGACCGTGCGCGGCTCGCCGCCCCCCACCTGGCCAGCCCGTCGGCCGAGGAGCTGCGCCAGGTGTGCGAGCTGTGCGCCGCCCTCGACGGCCTCCCCCTCGCCGTGGAGCTGGCCGCCGCCTGCCTGACCACGCTGCCGCTGGCCGAGGTCGCCGCCCGCGTCGACGACCGCTTCGCGCTGCTGTCCGGCGGCCGGCGGACCGCCGCCCCGCACCAGCGGACCCTCGCGGCCACCGTGCAGTGGAGCGTGGACATGCTCGGCCCGGCCGAGCTGGCGGTCTTCCGTGCGGCGTCGGTGCTGCCCGGCACCTTCGGCCCGGACGCCGTCGCCGCGGTCGCCGCCCCGGAGGTCGACGGCGCCACGCTGCCCCTGCTGCGGGTGCTGGTCGCCAAGTCCCTCGTGGAGCTGGACCACGGGACCGGGCGCTACCGGATGCTGGAGACGCTGCGGCAGTACGCCGAGCAGGGCCTGTCGCCCGAGGAGGACCGGCGGTTCCGCGACCGGCACGCGTCTTTCGTCGTCGCCCTGACCGAGGAGCTCGAGCCGACGCTGCGCCGCGCGGAGTGGACGGCGAGCGCCCGCCGGCTGGACGCCGAGCAGCCCGGCCTGCGCGCCGCGCTGACGCACGCGCTGGCCACCGGGCAGGGCGAGGTGGCGCTGCGCATCGGGTCGGCGGTGGCCTGGTGGTGGTACCGGCGCGGGCACGTGCAGGAGGGCCGCCGCTGGCTGGCCGCCGCGCTGGAGGCCACCCCCGGGGCCCCGGCGCACGTGCGCAGCGGCGCGCTGCTGGGTGACGCCCTGCTGGCCTACCTCGCCGGCGACGTCGGCTCGATCTGGGCGCGCACCAACGAGATCGTCTCCGCGGCGGGCGACGAGCCCGACGGCGTGCTGGCGCTGGCCCTGGTGCTCCGGGCGTTCGTCGGCGCGCTGCTCGGACAGGCCGACCCCGACGGCGCCACCGGCCGCGACATCGCCCGCGGGGTGGAACTGGCGGAGGCGTCGGGCATCGAGTGGGTGCAGGCCGAGATCGCGATGACCCTCGGCCAGTTCGCGCGGGTGGCCGGGGACGCCGAGGGGGCGCTGGGCCACCTCGCGCGGGCCGAGCAGCTGGCCGTCGACCTCGGTCACTCCTGGGCGCACTCCTCGGTGCTGTGGATCCGCGCCAAGGTGCTCACCGACCACGGCCGGGCCGACGAGGCGCTGGCCGCGCTGTGGCAGATGGTGGAGCTCACCCACCGCGAGGGCGACGCGACCGGCACCCTGGCCGGCCTGCTCACCGCCGTGGGCGCGATCACCGCCACAGGCCGGGTCCGCGAGGCCGCCGTCCTGCTGGGCGCGGTGCAGGCGGCCGCCCGGCTGGTGGGCTACGACCCCCTGCGGATGGACCCGATGGACGGGCAGCGCTACGTGTCCGCCACCGAGGCCGCGCTGCCCGCCGGCGAGCACGCCGCCGCGCTCGCCGAGGGCGCGCTGCTCGACCTCTCCGGCGCGGTCGCGCTGGTGGGACGGCTCGTAGGGGCACGTACCGGCGGGTAGGACAAGAGCACGAGGGACCTCGGTGGCTGTGATACATGCGGCCGCTGCGCGTGACCGGGGTCCTTGGGTCCCGGCGGCCGGCTGCCGGAGGCTGGTGCCAGGGCGTCAGCAGGGACGGCGCTCACCCGGCACAGCCCGAGGAGCGCTCATGACGACCGACCTGCCCACCCTGCCGACCCCGACCCCGACCCCGACCCCCACCCCCGAGGCGGTCCCCCGGCGACGCGCCGCCGCCGCGGTCCCCCGCACACCCGCACCCGCACCGCGCCGGGGCCTCGGCCGCGGTGTGGTGTCGGCGCTGGCCCAGCCGCGGTCGGTCGCCCGGGAGGCGGCCCACGTCGCGCGGACGACGGGCCGGATCCTGCGCGGGAACGCCGAGGTCGCCCCCTCGCCGAAGGACAAGCGGTTCGCCGATCCGGCCTGGTCGGGCAACCCGGTCTACCGCCGCTGGGCGCAGCTGTACCTGACGACCGCCGAGTCGGCCCACCGGCTGGTCGACGACTACGCGGCCACCGGCGCCGACTGGCGGGAGGTCGAGGAGGCGCGCTTCGTCGCCACCGCCCTGATCGCCGCCCTGGCCCCGACGAACACCCTGATCGGCAACCCCGCGGCGCTCAAGCGGGCCCTGGAGACCGGCGGCCGGAGCGTGGTGCGCGGCTTCTCGGCCATGTGCCGGGACGTCCTGCGCAACGGCGGGCTGCCCACCCAGGTCGACCGCCGGGCCTTCACGGTGGGCGGGGACCTCGCCGTCACCCCCGGGGCCGTCGTGCACCGGGAGGAGGCCTTCGAGCTGATCCAGTACGCGCCCAGCACGCCGCAGGTGCGCGAACGGCCGCTCGTCGTCGTCCCGCCGCCGATCGGCCGCTACTACTTCCTCGACCTGGGCAAGGGGCGGAGCTTCGTCGAGCACGCGGTGAGCCAGGGGATCACCGTGTTCATGGTCAGCTGGCGCAACCCCGCGAAGGACCAGGCGCACTGGGACCTGGACACCTACGCCGGCGCCGCGCTGTCGGCGATCGACGTCGCCCGCGAGGTCTCCGGGTCCCCCGACGTGAACACGATGGGCTTCTGTGCCGGCGGCATCATCATGTCGACGGTGCTCAGCCACCTGGCCGCCCTGGGCGACCGCCGGGTGCACAGCGCCGGCTACGCCGTGACGATGCTCGACTTCTCCAGCCCCGCCCCGCTCGGCGCCTTCTCGGCGCCCGCCCTGCTGTCGATGGCGTCGCGCACCTCGCGCAAGCAGGGCGTACTGCCGGCCGCGCGGCTCGGCGCGATGTTCTCGTGGATGCGCCCCGACGACCTGATCTTCAACTACGTCGTCGACCAGTGGCTCTCGGGCCGGGAGCTGCCCGCCTTCGACATCCTGGCCTGGAACGCCGACGGGACGAACCTGCCGGCCGCGCTGCATGCCCAGTTCCTGGAGATGTTCCAGCACAACACCCTCGCCGAGCCGGGACGGACGACCGTCCTCGGCACCCCGGTCGACCTGTCCGCCGTCGACGTCCCGGTCTTCGTGACCGGTGCCCTCAACGACCACCTCACCCCGTGGAGCGCGTGCTTCCGGACCACCCAGCTGCTGTCGGGCCCGAGCACCTTCGTGCTCAGCAACGCCGGCCACATCGCCAGCCTGGTCAACCCGCCGGGCAACCCCAAGGCCAGCTACCTGACCGGCCCCGAGGCCCGCGACGCCGACACCTGGCGGGCGGGCGCCGAGCGGCGGTCCGGCAGCTGGTGGGAGCCGTGGGCCCAGTGGGTGCTGGAGCGCTCCGGGGACGAGCGCCCCGCCCCGCGGACCGCGGGGACCGACCACCGCCCCGCGCTGGGCCCCGCCCCGGGCCTGTACGTGCACCAGCCCGCCCGCACCGCGGCGATCTGACGAGCCGCCGGCGCGCGTGTCCGCGCGCCGGCGGGGAACCCAGGCGGCATGGCTCGAGGCAGGGAGCGGCCCTCCGAGGACGACGGCCGCGCACCGGCCGGGACCGGATCGGACCAGGACGCGTCGGCGCCGCACCGCATCCGGGCCGCCGGCTGGCGCCGGGTGCTGCGCCGGGCCGTGCGGCACGTGCTGAGCGACCGGCTCCAGGTGGCCAGCGCCGGCATCTCGTTCTTCGCGATCCTGTCGGTCGCGCCGGTGCTGGTGACGGCCCTGTCGGTGTACGGCGCGCTGAACACGCCCGAGCAGGCCCTGGCGCAGCTGTCGGACCTGGCCGACTCGCTCCCCGACCAGCTCGAGCCGGTGGTCGCCGACCAGCTCACGACCATCACGACGGCCTCGGGCCAGGTGCTGACCTGGCGCGGCATCAGCGGCCTCGTCGTCGCCCTGTGGACGGCGACCACCGCCGCCACCTACCTCGTCGACGCGCTCACGCTGGCCTACCGCGAGACCGAGACGCGGGGCTTCCTGCGGCGCAGCGGGATCGGCCTGCTCCTCGTGCTCGCCGTGGCGCTGCTGCTGGGCGCGGTGATCGCGGTCGCCGGGCTCGCGTCGCGCGCCGTGGACGCGGCGCCGGACGCGGTGCGGGCGGCGGCGCGGGTGCTCGCCTGGCCGGCCCTCGCGGCGGTCATGGCCGGCGCCCTGGCGCTCCTCTACCGGTACGCGCCCGACCGGCGCGACGCCCGCTGGCGGTGGATCAGTCCCGGAGCGGGCATCGCGACCCTGCTGTGGCTCGGCTCGTCGATGCTGCTCCTGGCCTACGTGCAGAGCCTGGGCAACTACGAGTCCACCTACGGCTCGCTGGCCGGGGTCGCGATCAGCATGTTCTGGCTCTGGCTGACCGTCTTCCTCGTCATCGTGGGCGCGGCCGTCAACGCCGAGACCGAGCGGGAGACGGTGCGGGACTCGACGGTCGGGCCGGAGCAGCCGATCGGCGAGCGGGGTGCCGTCGTGGCCGACAGCGCGCCGCCGTACGCGGAGGACACCTGATCACGACGCTCTCTCGTTGCCGCGCGCCGCCCGCGTCCGCCGGTTACCGTCGAGTAGTAATCGGGATCACACCCACCAGCGACACCGAGGACGGACCGACGCGATGCTGTACCAGGCCTACGAGCTGCACCGACGGGCGAGCAGCCCCCTCCGGAGGGCGTCCCGGCTCACCGCGCGGGCCCTCGGGGCGCTGCCGGCGCCCGTGCCCGGCCGGCCACCCCTGCGCCGCGTCCGTGCCGCCTGCGAGATCCTCGCGCACGCCGCGCCCACGCACTCCCGGCCCGAGTGGGGCATCGACGAGGTCGTCGTCGGCGGCCGCACCGTGCAGGTGGTGCCGCGGGCGGCGCTGCGCACCCCGTTCGCGACGCTCCGGCACTTCGACCGGCCGGCGGTGACCGGCCAGCCGCGCGTGCTGCTGGTCGGGCCGATGTCCGGCCACTTCACCACGCTCCTGCGGCCCACGGTGCGGACGCTGCTCGCCGACCACGACGTCTACGCGCTGGACTGGGAGAACGCCCGCGACATCCCGGTGGAGCACGGGCCGTTCGGCCTCGACGAGTACGTCGACCACGTCCTGCAGGCGCTGCGGCACCTGGGCCCGGACACCCACGTCGTCGCCGTCTGCCAGCCCGCCGTCCCGGTGCTCGCGGCGGTGGCGCTCCTCGCCGCCGACGACGACCCCGTGCAGCCCCCCACGCTGACGCTGATGGCCGGCCCGGTGGACACCCGGGTCAACCCCGGCCCGGTGAACGAGATGGCGAGCCGCCGGTCGGTGTCGTCCTTCGAGCGCTGGGTCGTCCAGACCGTGCCGGCCCCCCACCCCGGCGCCGGCCGGCGGGTGTACCCCGGCGTCACCCAGCTGACGGCGTTCATGTCCCTGGACCCCAGGCGGCACCTGAGGGCCCACCTCGGTCTCTACCGGGCGCTGGTCGACGGCGACGCGGAGTCCGCGGAGCGTACCCGGGCCTTCTACGACGAGTACGGCGCGGTCATGGACGTGCCGGCGGAGTTCTACCTGGAGACCCTGGCGCGCGTCTTCATGGACCAGCACCTGGCCACCGGCCGCTACACGTACCGGGGCCGGCCGGTGGACCCCGCCGCGATCACCCGGACGGCGCTGCTCACGGTCGAGGGCGGCAAGGACGAGATGTGCACCCCCGGCCAGACCCGCGCCGCGCACGACCTGTGCACCGGCATCCCGGCGGACCGCAGGAAGCACCACCTGCAGCCCGGGGTCGGCCACTACGGCGTCTTCAGCGGCTCGGGCTGGGCCACCGGGATCTACCCCGTGCTGCGGGACTTCGTCGCCGCGCACGAGCGGGCCGGGGCGGTCGCCGCGCGCTAGGCCCACCGGGCCGGGCGCCGGTCGGTGCCCGCTGCGACGATGACGGCGTGCTGTTCGCCGAGGTCGTCGCCGCGTCCGCCGCGGTCGCGGCCACCCGCTCCCGCACGGCCAAGACCGCGGCGATCGCGCAGCTGCTGCGGGCGTGCGACCCCGACGAGGTGGCGCCGGTCGCCGCCTGGCTGGCCGGCGAGCCCCGGCAGGGGCGGCTGGGTCTGGGCTGGCGGACGCTCACCCGGACCGCGCACGCCGCCGCCGCGGAGCCGGGCCTCACCGTGGGCGCGGTCGACGCCGCGCTGACCGAGCTGGCCGGCACCCAGGGCGCGGGCTCCGTCGCCCGCCGGGACGCCGTGCTCGCCGGGCTGCTGGGCGCGGCCACGGCGGAGGAGCAGCGCTTCCTGCTCCGGCTGCTGACCGGCGAGCTGCGCCAGGGCGCGCTCGAGGGGGTGCTGCTCGACGCGGTCGCGGCGGCGGCGGAGGTGCCCGCCGCCACCGTCCGGCGGGCGGCGATGCTCGCCGGCAGCGTGCCCGCGACCGCGGCGACCGCCCTGGCCGGCGGCGCCCCGGCACTGGAGGCCGAGACGCTCCGGGTCGGCCGGCCGGTGCGGCCGATGCTGGCCAGCCCCGGCTCGTCGCTGGAGGCCGCGCTCGCCGACCTCGGCAGCGACGTGACCGTCGAGCACAAGCTGGACGGCGCGCGGATCCAGGTACACCGCGACGGCGACGACGTCCGGGTCTGGACGCGCACGCTGCGCGAGGTGACCGACGGCGTGCCCGAGCTGGTCGAGCGCATCCGGGCGCTGCCGTGCTCCACCGCCGTCCTCGACGGGGAGACCCTCGCCCTGGACGACGACGGCCGTCCGCGCGCGTTCCAGGACACGATGAGCCGCTTCGGCAGCGACGGGCCGGGGAGCGACGAGGACGCCGCGGTCCTGCTGTCGCCGTTCCTGTTCGACGTCCTGCACCTCGACGGGCGCGACCTGCTCGACGAGCCGCTGTCGGTCCGGCTCGACGCGCTGGCCGGGCTGCTGGCCGCCGAGGAGCACGCCCCGCTGCGGATGCCCGGGGTCCGCTCCCCCACCCCCGAGCAGGCCGCCGCCGTGCTCGACGCGGCGCTGGCGGCCGGGCACGAGGGCGTCGTCGTCAAGGCACTGGACGCGCCCTACGCCGCCGGCCGGCGCGGGCGGTCCTGGCAGAAGGTGAAGCCGGTGCACACCCTCGACCTCGTCGTCATCGGCGCGGAGTGGGGATACGGGCGGCGGACCGGCTCGCTGTCGAACATCCACCTCGCCGCCCGCGACCCCGGCGGCGGCGCGCCGGTCATGGTCGGCAAGACCTTCAAGGGCATGACCGACGAGCTGCTGGCCTGGCAGACGGCGACCTTCCCGCAGCACGCCGAGGGCGAGGAGCCCTGGGGGTTACGGCTGCGCCCGGAGCTCGTGGTCGAGGTCGCCGTCGACGGCGCGCAGCGCAGCAGCCGCTACCGGGGCGGCGTCGCGCTGCGCTTCGCCCGGGTCCTCCGCTACCGGCCGGACAAGACGTCAGCCGAGGCCGACACGGTCGACGCCGTCCGCGCCCTGCTCGCCGGCGGCTGAGGAGCCGCGGCCCCGGCGCCGGACCAGCCCGGCCGCGCGCCGGCCCACCTGCCGGACCCGAGCCGGCCGCGCCGGCCGCCGGCTGCTCCGTGGTCGCCGGGCCACGCCCTCCCCCGTCGGCCGACGCGGCACCGCGGGGAGATGGGCCCGCGCCCGGTGTCCGGCCGAGCCCAGCGCGGCGGCCGCCGCCCGCAGCGGCGGACCGAGCGACGCGGCGCCGTCCACGACCCCGGCCCTCGTCCGCGCGAGCAGGGCGCGGACGCGGCCGGGCTCCGCCCGGACGTCCCCCGGCTCGGGAGGACGCCGGGGCCGGCGCGCCAGCGACTCCCGCTCCCAGCGCGCCGTCGTCCTGCGGCCCATGGCGACCACCAACACCGTGGCGGCCAGGAAACCCATGCCCGTGAGGGCCAACCACTCCACGGCCACCCCCGATCCACCCGCGGGGCCCGGGCGTCGTCATCGGTGCCCGGTACCGGGACGATCCCGGTCCGGGCCCAGGCGGGGCAAGTCACCGGGGAGCGGGTGCCCGAACCGTTACCGGACACGCCGCGCGCGAGGCAGACTCCCCGTCCGCCCGCGGCCGGGCGGGTCGTCGGCGCAGGCACCTGGGCCCCCGGCGACCGCCCGGCCGTGCTGTGCTCTCCCCACCACCCCCGTGGAGAGGAGCACCGGCATGCCCGTCCAGCTGAACCACACGATCGTCGCTGCCAGGGACAAGCGACGCTCCGCGGCGTTCCTCGCGGAGGTCCTCGGCCGGCCGGCCCCCACGACGTTCGGCCCGTTCGCGGTCGTGGAGCTCGACAACGGCGTCTCCCTCGACTTCATGGAGGAGGAGACCGTCTCCCCGCGTCACTACGCGTTCCTCGTCGGCGAGGAGGACTTCGACGCGATCCTGGGCCGCATCCGTGCGCGGGGTCTGCCGTTCTGGGCCGACCCTGGCCGGCGCCGGCCGGGCGAGATCAACACCGCCGACGGCGGACGCGGCGTCTACTGGGCCGACCCCGACGGTCACTGGCTCGAGATCATCACCCGGCCGTACGGCGGCTGAGGCCGCCTCCCGGAGGCCGCCCCGCCGTCGTCCGCGGGCTCAGCCCCCGGCGACGCGGGGGGCGACCTCGGTGCCGAGCAGCTCGATGCCCCGCAGCAGGTCGGCGTGTGCCAGCCGCGGGTTGGTCATCTGGATCGACACCCGCTCGACGCCGCCGAGCTGCTCGGAGACCCGGCGGAGCTTGGTGGCCACCGTCTCGGGGTCGCCCATGAAGAACGCGCCGTCCGGTCCGCTGGTGGCGTCGAACTGGCGGCGGGTCGGCGGGGCGAACCCGCGCTCGGCCGAGACCTTGGTGAACATCTCGTGCCAGCCCGGGTAGATCGTGTCGGCCGCTGCCCGCGTGCTCTCGGCGACGAACCCGAACACGTGCAGCCCGACGCGCAGCCGCTCCGGCGGGTGCCCGGCCTGCGCGCCGGCGCGGCGGTAGAGGTCGACCAGCGGGGCGAACTGGCGGGGCTCGCCGCCGATGATCGCGATCATGAGCGGCAGGCCGAGCAGCCCGGCGCGGACGAACGACTCGGGCGTCCCGCCGACGCCGACCCAGATCGGCAGCGGGTCCTGCACCGGCCGCGGGTAGACGCCCTGGCCGGTCAGCGGCGGGCGGTGCCGGCCGGACCACGTCACGTGCTCGGACTCGCGGATGCGCAGGAGCAGGTCGAGCTTCTCCTCGAACAGCTCGTCGTAGTCACCGAGGGAGAGCCCGAACAGCGGGAAGGCCTCGGTGAACGAGCCGCGGCCGACCACCAGGTCGATGCGCCCCTTCGAGATGAGGTCCAGGGTGGCGAACTGCTGGAACACCCGGACCGGGTCGGCGGCGCTCAGGACGGCGACCGCGCTGCCCAGCCGGATCCGCTCCGTGCGGGCCGCGGCGGCGGCGAGGATCACCGGCGGAGCCGAGTCGTAGTACTCGGGCCGGTGGTGCTCGCCGATCCCGAAGGAGTACAGCCCGACGCGGTCGGCGGTCTCGATCTCCTCCAGCAGGTCCGCGAGCCGCTCCTCGGGGCCGATCTGCCGGCCGGTGGCCGGGTCGGTCACCGCCGCGACGAAGCTGTCGATCCCGACGTGCACGGCGGTCCTCCCGGATCCGGTCGGCGCCGACGGTCGTCAAGCGCTCAACGAGCAGTCAACCACTCACGGCCCACCCAGCCAGTCGACGGCCTCGCGGGCGACCTCGGGCGGGACGACGTGCGGTCCGTCGAACTCCCGGTAGGTGACGTCGTACCCGTCGTCCCGGAGCGCGGGGACGATCTCGCGGCTGGTCGCGTCGATGGGCAGGACGTCGTCGCCGGTGCCGTGCGCCACGAAGACGGCCGGCCTCCCCTGCGGCGGTGCCGATGGCACGAAACCGGGTGAGAAGGCGATCACCCGGCCGAAGAGGTCCCCGTTGGCCAGCCCGAGGCCGAGGGCGTAGGACGCGCCGTCGGAGAACCCCGCGACGGCGAGGCGGCCGGGATCCACGGCGAAGGCCGCGAACACCGACGACAGGGCACGGTCGATCACCTCGACGTCGGGCCCGTGGCCGCCGCGGATCGCGTCCCAGGTCCGTCCGCGGGAGGCCGGGGCCAGGAGCAGCAGTCCGCGCTCGTCGGCCAGGCCCAGCAGCGGGGCCAGCCCGCCCTGCGCGTCCCCGTTGGCACCGTGCAGCGACAGGACCAGCGCCGGGGCCGGCCCCAGGCCGGGGGGGACGTGCAGCACCGTGTCCCGCTCCGGCGCGAGCCCGAGCGCATGGGTGCCCGGTGAGGTCGGGATGGGCACCGGCGGGTCCGCCCCAGGGTCGCCGGGCCGGGCCGACAGGCGCGCCGCGGTGTCGTCTCCCCCTCCGGTCCTGCCGGTCGACGGGTCCCCACCGCAGGCGGAGGCCAGCCCGGCCAGGCCCAGGGCACCGGCCGCCGCGAGCACCTCGCGGCGGGTCGCCGTCCGCACGCCGTCCGTCGGCTCACTCCTCCGGCGTGGCGCCCACGGCCTCGTGCACCGGGGTCTCGCTGCCGGGCCGGGCGGTGCGGTCGGGCTCGCTCATCGGGTGCCTCCCACCGGGCGGGCGTGGCTGGTCCGCCCCGGGGACAGGTGCCCAGCGAGGGGCCGTGGGACACCCGCGGAGCCCGTCCGCCCCGCCCGCCGACGGCGCAGGCAGGGGTGCCAGGCTGTCGCGTCGACCCCGATCCCCGAGGAGCAGCAGGTGGCCTTCCGGAACGTGATGGCGCGCTTCGGCGCAGGTGGCGCAGACGTCGAGACGGTGCTGGACAGCCCCGACACCACCCCCGGCGGCACGGTGACCGGCACCGTGCACGTCACGGGTGGCGAGGTCGCGCAGGAGATCGCCGAGGTGCGCGTCGCGCTCGAGGCCACCGTCGAGGTGGAGAGCGGCGACAGCTCGTGGCACGAGAACGCCGTCTTCGGGACCACCGTCGTGGCCGGGCGGTCGACGCTCGAGCCGGGTGAGCAGCGCACCGCCCGCTTCTCCTTCCCCGTGCCCTGGCAGTGCCCGATCACCAGCCTCGACGGGTGGCACCTGCGCGGCATGCGGGTGGGTCTGCGGACCCGGGTGGACATCCCCGGTGCCGTGGACGCCGCCGACCTCGACCCGGTCACCGTGCACCCGCTGCCGGTGCAGCGCACCGTGCTCCAGGCGCTGGAGCAGCTGGACTTCCGGTTCCGCGGGGCCGACGTCGAGAAGGGCCGCATCCCCGGCAGCGAGCTCCCCTTCCACCAGGAGGTCGAGTTCACCCCGCCCGCCTCGCTGCGGGGCCGGGTCAACGAGCTGGAGGTGACGTTCCTGGCCGACGCCTCGGGCGTGGAGGTGGTGCTCGAGGTGGACCGGCGCGGCGGGCTGCTGACCGAGGGGCGCGACGCCACGGGGCGGCTGCGGTTGTCGCACGCCGACACCGACGTCCGGGCGGTGGCGGGGCAGCTGGACGCGGCGGTCCGCCAGCTGGGCGCGCGCCGCGGCTGGCTGTGAGCCTCGAGCGGACCGTCCGGCTGGTCTTCTCCCCCGTCTCGCAGGAGGCGCAGACCCACACCAACCTCTCCGCCGTCCGCAGCGACGGCCCCGTGCTGTGGGTGGCCGGCGACGAGACCGCGACCATCGAGCGGCTGGTGGCCGACGACCCGGCCGATCCGCACGAGTACGGCGGGGAGACGACGTTCCGGCTGGGCGACCTCGTGGAGCTCCCCGGGGAGGACGTCGCCGAGGAGGCCGACATCGAGGGCCTGGCCCGCTCCGGGCCGTTCCTCTGGGCGGTGGGGTCGCACAGCCTGCGGCGGCGCCGGATCAAGGAGCGGCACGAGGGCGAGAAGGCGCTGCGCCGGCTGGCGAAGGTGACCGGCCAGGCCAACCGGCAGGTGCTCGTGCGGCTGCCCCTGGCAGAGGTCGGCGGCCTCCCGACCCCCGTGCCGGAGGGGGACGGCGGGGCGGTGCCCGCCGTCTTCGGCACGCACGGGCCGGACCTGCGCGACCTCCTGGCCGACGACGAGCACCTGGCCCCCTTCCTGCCGATCCCGGGCAAGGACAACGGGCTGGACGTCGAGGGGATCGCCGTCGTCGGGGACCGGGTGTACCTCGGCCTGCGCGGCCCGGTGCTGCGCGGCTGGGCAGTCGTGCTGGATCTCCGTCCGGAGACCGACCCCGACGACCCGCGCCGGCTGGTGCTGCGCCCCTTCGCCGACGGCCGCCGCTACCGCAAGCACGTGCTGCGGCTCGACGGCCTGGGCGTGCGCGACCTGTGCCCGCAGGGCGAGGACCTGCTGGTGCTCGCCGGCCCCACCATGGACCTCGACGGCCCGGTGCGGGTGTACCGGTGGCACGGCGCCGCCGGGGCCGAGGGCGTTCAGGTCGTCCGCGGCGAGCAGCTGACCCGTGAGGTCGAACTGCCCTACGGCGACGGGGACGACCACGCGGAGGGGATCGGCCTGCTCGGCTCCGACGGCGCGCTGCTGGTCGTCTACGACAGCCCCGCGGCGCGGCGGCTCGACGACGGCGGCGGGGTCCTGGCCGACGTCGTCCGGCTGCCCACCCGCTGATCCGGGCCGGCCTGCGCCGGCCCCGGCCGCGCGTGCGAGCATCGGCCCTCGTGCGGCGACCCGGGGACGAGCGGACCGGGGGCGAGGGGTCCGGGGGCGAGGGGTCCGGGGGCGAGGGGTCCGGGGGCGAGGGGTCCGGCGGCGAGGGGTCCGGCGGCGAGGGGTCCGGGGGCGAGGCATCCGAGGCATCGGCGCGCGTCGCGATGCCCCGCGAGGTGCGCGTCCTGGCCGTCGTGGCGTTCGCGGTGGCGCTCGGTTTCGGCATCGTCGCGCCGGCGATCCCGCTGTTCGCCCGGGACTTCGGCGTCGGCACCACCGCCGTCGGCCTGGCGGTGAGCGCGTTCGCCTTCTTCCGGTTCGTCTCCGCCTTCTCCGGGGGGACGCTGGTCGAGCGCTTCGGCGAGCGGACCGTGCTGGCGACCGGCCTGGTCGTCGTCGCGGTCACCACCGGGCTGGCCGGGCTGGCCGGCTCGTTCCCGGTCTTCCTCGCGCTGCGCGCGATCGGCGGCATCGGCAGCGCCATGTTCACCGTCTCCGCCCTGGCGCTGCTGCTGCGGGTGGCGCCGCCGACGCACCGCGGGCGGGCCGCCGCCACCTACCAGGGCGGGTTCATCCTCGGCGGCATCGCCGGGCCGGCCTTCGGGGGTGTGCTCACCGAGCTCTCCCCCCGCCTGCCCTTCCTGCTGTACGCCGGGACGCTGCTGGTGGCCGGCGCGGTGACGCTGGTGCTGCTGCGCCCACCCGCGGGTGCACCCGGCGTCGAGGCGGCCGGCGCGTCGACGGACCTCGACCGGGGGCCCGTGCCGCTCGGCGCGGCCCTGCGCTCACGGCTCTACATCGCCGCGCTGGTCGCCAACCTCGGCATCGGCTGGGTGCTGTTCGGCGTCCGCAACTCGCTCGTGCCGCTGTACGTCACCGAGGAGCTCGGCCGCGGTGCCGCCTGGGCGGGCGCCGGCTTGCTCGCGGGTTCGGCGGCGCAGGCGCTGGGGCTGCTGCGGTCCGGCCGGCTGGCCGACACGTGGGGACGACGTCCCGCCCTGGTGCTGGGCTCGGCGCTGGGCACGGCCGCGATGGCGCTGCTGGTGCTGCCGCCGGTGACCTGGGTGTTCCTGCTCTCCATGGCCGTCTACGGGCTGGCCGCCTCGCTGCTGGCCAGCGTGCCCGCGGCGCTGGTGGGCGACGTCAGCCCGGCCCGGGGTGGCCGGGTGGTCGCGGTGTTCCAGATGTCGGCCGACCTGGGCGCGATCGTCGGGCCGCTGGCCGCGGGGTGGCTCACCGACGTCGCCTCGTACCAGGTGGCGTTCGCGGTGAGCACCGCCGTCGTCGCGGCCTCGCTCGCCACCGCGCTGACCCTCCCCCGCCGCTGACCTCCCGCCGCCGGCCCACGGCCGCCGGCGCGACCGCCGCGGGGCACCATCACCGCCGGCGCGACCGCCGCGGGGCACCGAGCCGACGCCGCGTGTTGGGGCCGCCGACTCCTCACCGACACCCGGCGGCGCCACGCTGGGCCGCGTCCGCCACCACCACTCGTCGGGAGGCTGCGATGGACGCCGTGCAGACCGTCGACCGCAGCCGGCTGGCCCTCGCCGTGCCGCTGGTGGAGGCGCTGGGCGCGCGTCCGCTGCGGCCCGAGGACCCGGCGGCCGGCGTCGTCGTCCCGGTGACTGGCCTCGCCGAGAGCGGTGGCGGGGCCATGCACGCCGCGGCGCTCACCGCGGTGCTGGAGCTGGCGGCCTACCTGGCGCTGGTGCCCGCCCTGGACACCGACGAGCACGCGGTCTCGCACGCGGTCTCCCTGCAACTGGTGGCGCCGGCGTTCGGCGGCAGCCAGGTGGAGGCGATCGGGTACCTCGAACGGCGCGGCCGCTCGACGGCGTTCCTCACCGCGACGGCCGAGGTCTCCGGCGTCCTGGTCGCCACCGCGCAGATCACCAAGAGCATCGTGCCCTTCCGCTGACCGCCCCCGCTCCGGCTCCGAGGGCGGGGTCCGGCGAGGTCAGGGGTGCCGAGGCCGAGGATGCAGAGCCGTCGGGTGCCCCGCCAGGGGCGGCTGACTCCCGCCGCTGACGGGGACTGTCGCCGAACGGCGAGTCGGCCATGTGGTGCACGCCCCGTCACGGCGGAGGCGCTGACCTGCGAGAACTGTCGGACCCCCTGATCAGCGTGCTTGTCATGGAGGTCGGGGTGGTGCCGCCGCGGGTGCGCGGCGAGGAGGCCCCTGTCGTGCCCGGCGAGGTCGTGTCCTCGGGCCTGACCGACCTCGACGTGGTGGCCGACATCTGGTCGACCGATGCGCGGATGGCGCGGGAGCACGCTCACCAGGCCGCCGCGATCGCCGAGCTGGCCCGCCGGCGGCGGGTGGAACGGGACCGGGACTTCGGCGCCCGGGGCGGCCCGGGGGTGGACGCACGCGCGCTGCGCCCGGTGGCGCTGGCCGACGTCTCCGACGACTTCGTCACCGAGCTGGCCGTCATCCGGGGCTGCTCGGAGGCCGAGGCGTCGGAGCTGGCAGTGGCAGCGCTGCTGCTCACCACGAAAGCTCGCGCCGGTGTGGTCGGAGCTCTACGCCGGGCGGCTGACGGTCCGCAAGGCGCGGATCCTGCTGGACCTGCTCGGTGACGTCGACGCCGCGGTCGCGCGCGGCGTGCAGGCGCGGGTGCTGCCCGGCGCCGCCGACTGTCGCCGGCGCGCCTGGCCGACCGCACCCGCTACCACCTGTACCGCCTCGACGCCGAAGCCCGGGACCGTCGCCGCAAGGAGGCCGAGCGGGTCGCCGACGTGCACGTCGAGCGCACCGCCGACGGCCTGGGCCGGCTGGTCATCGAGGGCCCGCTGCACCAGGTGCACGCCGCTCGGGACGCCGCCGGCAGTACGCCCGCTGGCTGCGCGCCGACGGCGATCCCCGCCCGATCGGGCTGCTCCGGGCGACCGCGGCGCTGGACCTGCTGCTGCGCCCCTGGGATGCCGGCCGACCACCGGTCACCGCGCAGCTGACCATCCACGCCGCACTGCCCGCGCTGCGCCCGGACGGCCCGGCCGACGCCCCACCCGCCGAGCTCGACGGGCAGGTCATCACCGCCGCCCAGTGCCGCGAGGTCCTCGCCGACCTGG
The DNA here is from genome assembly GCF_019799905.1 of Trujillonella endophytica. Lineage (GTDB taxonomy): Bacteria > Actinomycetota > Actinomycetes > Mycobacteriales > Geodermatophilaceae > Trujillonella > Trujillonella endophyticus_A. The sequence continues at coordinate 189,074 of NZ_JABGCI010000005.1, forward strand.
ACGTGCTCGACCTCGGCCCCGCCCCGGCCGGCGGATCGATCACCATCGCCCTGGACGACCCGGCCACCGGCCAGACGATCGCCGTGGCGACCCGCGCCGAACTCGCCCGCGCCGCCGGCGCCGGCCGCCACATCACCCGCCACATCCGCCGCCGACAGCTGACCGGCACGACCAGCGGCTCGGTCGACGGGCCGGGACTGCGGCCGCCGCCACCGACCCGGGCCTACCGGCCGACCGCCGCGCAGCGCCGCCTCGTCACCACCCGCGACCGGTACTGCCGCATGCCCGGCTGCCGCCGCCGGCCCGGCAACTGCGATCTCGACCACGGCACCGCTCACGCCGACGGCGGACCCACCGACTGCTGGAACCTGTGCTGCTTGTGCCGCCGCCACCACCGCATCAAGACCTTCGCCCGGGGCTGGACCTTCACCCTGCTGCCCGACGGCCGGCTGATCGTCCGCACCCCGTCCGGCGTCACCCGCACCACCCGACCACCCGGCTGGCACCACGACCCCGAACCCGAACCACCCTGGCTCGACGAGGCAACCCCACCCGATCCACTCCGGCTCTGAGGGCGGGGTCCGACGAGGTCAGGGGCGCCACTCCGGTCGGTAGTCGGGGTGGTCGGCGTAGGGCAGCGCGAGCAGGGCCAGGGTGAGCGCGGCCAACTGGCGCGCGTCGACCGGCGGCACCGGGAAGTCCGCCATCCCGGTCTGCCGCGAGCCCACGAACGCCTGGTCCGGTCGCAGCTCCCGGCACGCCAGCACCAGCCGCCAGCGGGCGGCGCAGTCGGCCAGCACCGCCTGCGGGTCGTGCCGGGCGACGTGCTCGCGCACGCCGGCCGGCACCTGCTCGTCCAGTCCGCCAACCGGCCACCGGTCCCCGGCCTGCGCCGCCACCCGCTTGTCCTCGGCGAGGCGGGCCATGAGGAACTCGTCCAGGCGCGGTTGCATGTCCGGCTGGAGGCCGGAGCCGCTGTACTCCGCGCTCATGTGGCGCTCCTCCCTGGTCAGCCGGCGGCGGTGCCCGCCGGGGCGCTGCTGGCAGTGTCCGCCGTCCCCGTGTCGGTCGCCGGGGGCTCCGTCGTCCCGCCGCCGGTCGGTCCGGTCGGCTCCGTCGGCTGCGTCGTCACCGGCGGACCCGGCTCGGTCTCCGTGGGCTCCGTCTCCGAGGACTCGGTCTCCGTGGGCTCCGTCGGCGTGGTCGGATCCGTGGCCGGGTCGGACGCGGCCGGCTCGGAGGGGGCCGGGTCGGCGGGCGGAGCGGGCTGCTCGGTGTCCGTGGGGACACCGTCCGGGTTCGGCGTCGTGGCCGGCTCCTCCTCGACCGGCGGGCCGGGGGCCGTTCCGGGGGTCTGCGCATCCGGGGTGCCGGCGGCCGGCGTCTCGGCGGTCGCGGTGCCGGGTGCCGGCGCCGGGTCGTCCTCGCCGACGGTCGTCCCGACGCCGAGGGGCAGCGGGGCCCCGGCCGGCGTGTCCGGCGCGTCGGAGAGGTCCTCCTCCGCGGGCGCCACCGCGACGGTCACCCGCACCTCGTCGCCCTCGTCCAGCCGGGTGCCGGCCGGACCGACGGCCAGCACCGTGCCGGCGGGATGCGACGCGGTCACCTGGTCCACCCGGACGACGACGAGCCCCAGGGAACCGAGCTCACCCGCGACGTCCTCGTACTGCCGGCCCACGTGGTCGGCCTCGGCCAGCAGGATGCCCGGGTCCGCGGCCACCGACGGCGCCTCGGCCACCGGCTCCTCCCTACCGCCGGCCCCGCCCAGGACGAACACCAGGGTGCCGGCGGTCAGCAGGAGCACCAGGAGCGGCAGGAACACCGTCAGCGCGCGCCGCCGGGCCGGCGGCGCCGCGAGAGTCGGCGAGCGGACGTCACCGGCGCGGGTGGCGGCGCCCGCACCGGCCCCGACCAGGGCTCGCACCGGTCGGGTGCGGTGGGCGCCGTCGGTCTCGTAGTCGCGGCCCAGCGTCTCCTGCATCGCCTCCAGGAAGGCGCCACCGTCGGGGATGCGCTGGCCCGGGTCCTTGGCGAGCGCCGAGTCGATCAGGCCCCGGACCTCCGCGGGCAGCTCGGCCGGCAGCGGCTGCGGGTCCGCGACGACGTGCTGCAGCGCGATGGTCACCGGGTTGGTGCCTCCGAACGCCGCGTGCCCGGTCAGGGACTCGTAGCCGACCAGGCCCAGGGCGTACACGTCGCTGGCGGGGGTGGCCGCCTCGCCCTTCGCCTGCTCGGGCGACATGTACTGCGGGGTGCCGATGACCTGGCCCGTCCCGGTCAGCGCGACGCTGTCGGCGGAGCGCGCGATGCCGAAGTCGGTCAGCTTCACCGCTCCGTCGGGGCGCACGAGGATGTTGGCCGGCTTGACGTCCCGGTGCACCATGCCGCGGCGGTGCGCCTCGGCGAGGCCGGCAGCGGTCTGCCGGAGGACCGAGAGCGCCGCCTGCGGCTCCATGGCCCCGCCCGCGGAGAGCCTCGCCGACAGCGGGGCCCCGTCGACGAGCTCCATGACGAGGTAGGCGAGGTGCTCGCCGGCTTCCTCGGGCGCGGTCTCCCCGTAGTCGAGGACGGCCGCGATGTTGGGGTGGCTGAGCGCCGCGGCGTGGCGCGCCTCCGCACGGAAGCGCTCGACGAAGGTGGGGTCGTCGGCGTACTCGCTGCGCAGCACCTTCACCGCGACGTTCCGCTGCAGGACGGTGTCCAGCGCCCGCCAGACCTCGCCCATGCCTCCGGTCGCGATCCGGTCCCGCAACTCGTACCGACCCCCGAGGAGCCGACGTTCCCCCTCGACGCTCACCTCGGAGATGTCCCCCGATCAGGTGACCGTCACACCCCGAACGGCCGACCGGCCGCGACGGAGCGGCGGCGGTGACCGAGCGCCACGGGACGGCGACCCCGTGGAGGCGTCCGTCAGTCCGCGGCGGGCACCTGCCTGCTGAGCTTCCGCCACAACCAACCCGAGGCCACCCGCCGCCCCTCGACCAGGTACTCCGGGACCGCGTCGTCGAGCAGCGTCGCCTCCAGTGCGCGGCGCACCCCGGGCCGGCCGGCGAACAGCAGCTCGTCGCCGGGCCGCAGGACGACGTCGTCGTCGGGCGCGAGCAGGTGCTCGTCCCCCTGCCGCACGACCAGCGTCACCGCGGCCAGCGGCCGGTCCCGGTCCACCGGGCTCCGCAGCAGGTCCCCGAGCGTCAGCCGCCCCTCCGCCAGCCAGCGGGTCAGGGACGGCGCCTCGGACTCGTCCAGCCGCACCTTCCACAGCGGGTCCAGGTGCCGGCCGCACTGCTCCACGAGCCGTGCCGTGACCCGCGCGGCCCACGCGTCGTCCCGCTGGAGCATCCCGCGGACGAACCGCCAGAGCAGCGGGGTCGACAGCTGCGCGTACGCCTCGTTCGCCACCACCGTCGTCGGCACCAGCAGCGCGTCGACCTCCAGCGCAGCGAACAGCGGGGCGCTCGTCGGTGAGTTCTGCCGCGCGGCGATGAACATGCCCGGAGCGACCCGGCGGGCCTCGGCGACCAGCGACATGTTGGTGATGTCGTCGTCGCTGCCGGCCACGAAGCCGACCGCACCGACCAGCCCGGCCTCGACGAGGACGTCGGGGTCGGAGGCGTCCCCCACCACGGTCGGGTCCTGCTCCCCCTCGACCGCCCGCGGGTCGATCGTCGCCACCTCCAGCCCCTCGGCGCGCAGGTCGCCGGCGAAGTGCCGGCCGAAGGTGCCATAGCCGGCCACCACCCACCGGCCCGGCGCCGGCGGCTGCCGCCGCTCCGGGAGCTCCGCGCCCGGTCCGCTCTCCAGCCACGTCGTCAGCTGGTAGGACGACGGCGCGCGCAGCGCCAGCCGCAGCCGGTCACCGAACCGGTCGAACGGGTTGATGACCGTCGGCGAGCCGAAGGCGCGCATCCGCTCGGCCACCACCGCCGAGGTCGTCCGGGCCACCACCGGCAGTTCCGGGCGCAGCAGCGCCGCGCTCATCGTGACGGCCAGGTTGGCCTGGTCGTCGTTGGTCAGCGCCACCACGCCCTCGCACCACGGGTGGTCGAGGCCGGCGACCACGAGGGCGTGCAGGTCGCGGGCGTCGCCGACCAGCCCGGGGACGTCCGCGTGCGAGGTGTTCAGCTCCAGGACGTCGATGCGGGCCTCGTCGCGGTCGACGACGGTGAACCGGCGTCCCAGGGCGTCGAAGGCCTCCCCCAGCTTCTCGCCGGTCTGCCCGTACCCGGCCATGAGCAGGAAGGGCTCGCGCAGTCGTGCCACCTTGCGGGTCACGTGCCCGGTGGTGAGCGCCCGCCGGAAGGCGCGGTCCTGCAGCAGGGTGAGGACGGCGCCGATGGCGTAGGCCCAGCCGATGACGGTCAGGTAGATCGCCCCGGTGACCCACATCCGCTGGGCGTAGCTGAACTCGTTCGGCAGCTCGCCGAAGCCGATCGTGGTCGCCGTGTAGCTCATGAAGTAGAAGGCGTCGAAGACGCTCATCCGGGCCGGCCGGCCCTCGGTGTCCTGCCCGGGCACCAGGCTCAGCCCCACCACGCTGACCGTGAAGACCAGGATCAGCGTGATCAGGGGCGCCCGGAGCCGGCGCAGGACGACGAACACCGCGCCGGACTCCGTGGCCCGCACCACCACCGGGTGCCGGCGGTACATCCGCCGCTGCGGCGGGGTCCGCTGGCTCGACGGCGACCCGGCGAAGAGCCGCCAGAACGCCCGTAGCACCCCGCCCACGCCGGCCGCCGTCAGCGTCGCTGGAACGACACGGTCTCGACGACCAGGAGCACCAGGGAGACCACGTTGGCCAGCAGCGCTCCGCCGGAGAGGGACACGATGCTGGAGGTGGCCTCGGCGTCGAGGCCTGCTTCGCTGACGTGGTTGGCGTACACGTAGACGACGGTCGCCGAGATCAGCTGCAGGTCGGCCACCAGGCTCGTGGCGAGGTGCACCGCGCCGATCTGCGTGCGGTCGCCGAACTTCAGCACCGTGGCCACGAGGTTGACGACGACCGCGGCGTACAGCTCCCACTTGTTGTGGACGGCCGGGTCGTCGATGTCGCCGATGAAGAACCCGAAGTTCAGGGTCGCGGCGAGCAGCACGAAGAACCCGAAGACCACCTTCTCGAGGTTCATGCGATCGCGACTCCCCCCGGGGGCCTGACCTGGACCGACGCCGAGAGCCGACCCTAGCTCCGGCAGCGCGACGCCGCCGGGTGGCGGCCCGCACCACGGCGGCCCGCCGGCCGCCCCTGGTGGGCGGGCCCGGACAGGGCCACGCTGCCCCCATGTCCCCCGACCGCACGACCTCCACGACCACCTGGCTGGACTCGATGCCCGCTGTCTACGACCAGCTGCTCGGCCCCGCGCTGTTCGAGCCGTTCGCGGCGGAGCTGGCCACCCGGGCGGCCGCTCTGCGCCCCGCCCGCGTGCTCGAGGTCGCGGCCGGGACCGGGGTGGTCACCCGCCGGCTGCGCGCGGCGCTGCCCGACGCGGCGGTCCTGGCCACCGACCTCAATCCGGGCATGGTGGCCCGCGGGTCCGAGCGCGTGCCGGAGGTCGAGTGGCGCGCCGCCGACGCCGCCGACCTGGGCGTCCCCGACGCGTCGGTGGACCTCGTCGTCTGCTCGTTCGGCGTGATGTTCGTCGAGGACAAGCGGGCCGCGTTCGCCGAGGCGGCGCGGGTCCTGACCCCGGGCGGCACGCTGCTGTTCACCGCATGGGACGTCGTCGGGCGCTCGGCGTTCCCCGCGGCCCTGGTGACGGCGCTGGGCGAGGTGCTGCCCGACCAGACGCCGCAGTTCATCGAGCGCGTCCCGCACGGCTACGCCGACCCCGAGGCCATCGCCGCGGACGTCGCCGCCGGCGGCCTGGCCGTCGAGGAGCTGACGACCGTCACGCTGACCGGCGAGGCGCCCTCGGCCCGGTCGCTGGCCGAGGGCTTCTGCCTGGGCACCCCGCTGCGGTTCGCCCTGGAGCTGCACGGCTCGCTGGGCGGGCTCACCGACGCCGTGGCCGAGCGGATGACCGCGCTGCTCGGCGAGGGTCCCGTCCGCGGGGACCTCACCGCGCACGTCGTCACCGCCCGCAGGGCCTCCTGAGGGCGCTCAGCGGTTGGTGCGCCCCAGGTCCGGATGGCAGGAAATCGACGGACGGCGGCGCATCCGCCACTGTGCGGCCGGTCGCCGGCTCGGCATGCTGCCGGTGTGGACACCGCCCGACCGCCCCTGCTCGACCACCTGGCCGCGCTCACCACCGAGCAGGACGCCTTCGCCGCGCTCGCCGACGACGCACCCGCCGACCTCCCGGTGCCGGCCTGCGGCTCCTGGACCACCGGCGTCCTCGTCCGGCACCTGGCCGCCATCCACCGCTGGGCCGCGCTGGCCACCCGCTCCGACGCCGCCGGCGAGCTGCCCGACATGCGGCCGGTGTTCCGGTCCACCGCGGCCGGGGACTACCGCGCCGCCGCCGGCGAGCTGCGCGCGGCCCTGGCCGACCCGGACCAGGCGTGCGTCACCCTCAGCGGGCCCGGCACCGTCGCGGAGTGGCGCCGCCGGCAGCTGCACGAGACCTTCGTCCACCGGCTCGACCTGGCCGCCGCGGTCGGGGTGGCCGCCGCCGTCGACCCCGCCGTCGCCGCCGACTGCGTCGCCGAGGTGGTCGACACCATGCAACCGCGCCAGGTGGCCCTCGGGCGGATGGCGCCGCCGACCGGGGGCCTGCGGCTCACCGCCCCTGCGGGCAGCTGGGACCTCGGGCCGGCGCCGGTCGCGGAGGTCGCCGGCCCCGAGGACGCACTCGCCCTGCTGCTGTGGCGTCGCACCACCCTCGACGACGACCGGCTGACCGTCTCCGGCGACCGCGCCGCGGCGACGGCGCTCCTCGCCGGGCCGGTGGTCCCGTGAGCCGGTACCCCCTGCGCTCGGTCGCCGCGGTCGCACTGCCGGGGGTCGCGCCGTTCGAGCTGGGCGTCGTGTGCGAGGTCTTCGGCATCGACCGCACCGGGGACGGCGTCCCGGCGTTCGACTTCACCGTCGTCACCGAGCACCCCGGCACCGTGTCCACGTCGATGGGCTTCTCGCTCGACGTCGCCCACGGGCTCGACCGCGCGGCCGGGGCCGACCTGGTCGCCGTCCCGGCCCGGCTGCTCGGACCGGCGGCCGGCGACGCCGTCGTCCGGCTGCTGCGCGAGACCGTCGAGCGCGGCGCCCGGGTGCTGTCCATCTGCAGCGGCGCGTTCGTGCTCGGGGAGGCCGGGCTGCTCGACGACCGCCCGTGCACCGCCCACTGGATGAACGCCGGGGAACTGGCCGAGCGGTACCCGCGGGCGCGGGTGGACCCCGACGTCCTCTACGTCGACGACGGCGCCGTCGTGACCAGCGCGGGCACCGCCGCCGGGATCGACGCCTGCCTCCACCTCGTCCGGCAGGCGTACGGCGCGACGGTCGCGGCGCGGATCGCCCGTCGGATGGTGGTGCCGCCGCACCGGGACGGCGGGCAGGCGCAGTACGTGGCCACCCCGCTGCGCCGCGCCGCCGACGACGACGTGGCCGCGCTGCAGGAGTGGGCGATGGCCCGCCTGGACGAGGACCTCTCCGTGGAGCGGCTGGCCCGGCAGGCGCTGGTCTCCCCGCGCACGCTCGCCCGCCGGTTCACCGAGGCCTGCGGCGCCACCCCCGCGGCGTGGGTCGCCCGGATGCGGCTGCAGCGGGCCCAGGAGCTGCTCGAGACCACCAGCCTGCCGGTCGACGCGATCGCCGCGGAGGTCGGCTGGGGCACCGGCGCGGTGCTGCGGCACCACTTCGGGAAGCTCGGGACGACGCCCCTGGCCTACCGGCGCGCCTTCGCCGGCCCACCGGCGCGGGAGTCGGCGTGAACCGCCTGCTCCAGGAGACGTGGACGGCGCTGGGCGGCGGGCCGCTCCCGCCGGTGACCGTCCGCGGGACCACCGGGCTGGCCGGACCGCTCGCGGCGGAGGAGCTGTCGCTGGCCGCCGTCGCCACCCAGCTGCTCGCCGCGCGGGAGCCGGCCGGCGGCTCGGGTCCCCTGGAGCTCGACGCGCGGCACGTCGGGCTGGCGGTGCGCAGCGAGCGGTTCGTGCGCCGCGCCGGCCGGCCGGTCGGGCCCGGCTTCGCCCCGATGTCGCGGTTCTGGCGCGCGGCCGACGGCTGGGTGCGGCTGCACGCCAACTACCCGCACCACCGGGCCGCCGTGCTGGCCGTGCTCGGCGAGCGGGAGCCGGACACCGCTGCGGCCGGGATGACCGCGCTCGACCTGGAGGAGGCGGTGGTGGCCGCCGGGGGCGCCGCGGCCGCCGTCCGGTCCGCGGAGGCCTGGGCCGCGTCGCCGCCGGGCCGGGCGGTCGCCGGCCTGCCGATGCTCTCGCTGGACCGGGTGGGCGAGGCGCCGGTCCGGGACGCCGGCCGGCCGCGGGTGCTCGCCCTCACCCGGGTGATCGCCGGGCCGGTGGCTGCCCGCACGTTGGCCGCGCACGGGGCCGACGTCCTCCGGCTGGAGAGCCCGCGGCTGCCCGAGGACCCCGGCACGCTGGCCGACACCGGCTCCGGCCAGCGCACCGCGGTGGTGGACCTCGCCTCCCGCGGCGGCCGGGCGACCGCCGAGGAGCTGCTGGCCGGCGCCGACGTCGTCCTCCTGGGGTATCGCCCCGGCGCGCTGGAGGCGTTCGGGCTGGACCCGGCGGAGCTCGCGGTGCGGCACCCGCACCTCGTGGTGGTCCGGCTCTCGGCGTGGGGCACGGACGGTCCCTGGGGACGGCGGCGCGGCTTCGACTCGCTCGTGCAGGCGGCCACCGGCATCGCGGTCGCCTGCGGGGACGCCACGCCTTCGGGTGACATCGCCCCCGGTGTCCTGCCCGCGCAGGTGCTCGACCACGCCACCGGCCACCTCGCGGCGGCCGCCGCCCTGCGCGGGCTGACCCGCCGGCGGACCGAGGGCGGCACCTGGACGGCCGAGCTCGCGCTGGCCCGCACCGCGGCCCGCCTGCTCGCGGCCGGCCGCTGTCCGGAGCGGGGCGGCGACGACCCGGACCCCGAGCCGTACCTCGTCGAGCTCCCGGCGGACGGCGGCCCGCTCACCGTCGTCGGCCCGCCGGGCTGCCCACCCTGGCCGCACGGGGCCGTGCCGTCGGAGCCGGCCTGGCTCAGCGGCCACTGAGCAGGTCGGCTGCGATCCGCCGGCCGACGACCTCGAGCAGCTCGCCCGCCCGCAGCATGCTGCGCGCGGGGTCGGGGTCGCCGCGAGCCCGAGCGGTCCCTTGCCGCGGAGGCTCTGCGCGTCCAGCCGCCCCTCCCCCACCACGACGAGGTCGGCGCCGTGCGCCGCGTCCGGGAAGCCGGTGAGCTCGAGCAGGAAGGCGGTGCCCGGCACGATCCGTGCGCCCAGCAGGGAGCGCGGCCGCGAGCAGCTCCCCCACGCCGGCCGTCGAGGCGGCCCGGGCGGTGGCGTCGTCCGGGAGGCCGGGCAGCCGGCCCGGCCCGGCCGCGGTCGCCATCGCGACCACGGCGGTGTCGCCGCGGACGGCGAGGTGCGGCTCGACCGGCGCGCCGAGCGGGCCGGGGACGCGCGCCGCGACCGGCGCGAAGCCGTGCCGCAGCACGAGGTCGACGGTGCCCTCGCCGCCGTCGGCGACCGGGTGCTCGGCGACCTCGGCGTCCGGGCTCCCGCGGCGCAGCCCGCGGGCCAGCGCAGCGGCGGCCCCGGCGGCGGTCGGCGAGCCCGTGACCGCGTCCGGGGCGACCACCACCCCGCGGGCGCTGCCCGGCTGCCATGCCCCCAGCCTCACCCTCGTCGACCCGGCAGGATGGCCGCGTGGACCTGGGACTGAGCGGCCGGCGGGCGATCGTGACCGGCGCGAGCCGTGGCATCGGCCTGGCCGTCGCCGAGGCGCTCGCCGCCGAGGGCGCTGCGGTGGCGCTGGTGGCCCGCGACGCCGGCGGGCTGGCCGGCGCCGCCGACCGGGTCGCCCGGCACGGCGGCCCGGTGCTGCCGCTGTCGGCCGACACCACCGACGACACCGCCGTCCGCGCGATGGTCGACCGGGTGGTCACCGAGTTCGGCGGGGTCGACGTCCTGGTCAACTCCGCGGCCCGGCCGGCCTCGGCCGGCCCCGCCCCGCCCCTCGCCGAGCTCGGCGACGACGACGTCCGGGTCGAGCTGGAGACCAAGGTGCTGGGCTACCTCCGCTGCGCGCGGGCCGTGGCACCGCACATGGCGGCGGCCGGCTGGGGCCGGATCGTCAACGTCAGCGGGCTCAACGCCCGGCGCACCGGCTCGCTGGTCGGATCGGTGCGCAACGTCGCCGTGGCCGCGATGACGGCCAACCTCGCCGACGAGCTGGGCCCGTCGGGCATCACGGTGACCTGCGTCCACCCCGGCACCACGGTCACCGAGCGGACGGCCTCGGTGGTCGCCGACCGCGCGGCACGCGAGGGCGTCGACGAGGCGGAGGCGGCCCGGCGGATGGCGGCGGGCACGAGCATCGGGCGGCTGGTGACGGCCGCGGAGGTCGCCGACGTCGTCGCCTTCCTCGCCTCACCGCGCAGCGCCGGCATCACCGGGGAGTCGATCGCCGTCGGCGGCGGCAGCCGCGGCGTCATCCACTACTGAGCGCCCGCTCCCGCCCCACCCGGTCGAGGAAGCGCAGCGTGCGCGCGGTGAGCAGCGCGGCCGCCGACGCGTCGTAGGTGGGCAGGCCGGGGTCGGCGAACAGGTGCCCGCGCCCCTGGTACAGGAACAGCTCCGCCTCGTCGGTGCAGGCCACGAGCGCACGGGCGGCGTCCAGGTCGCCCTCGCGGGCGAAGATCTCGTCGTCGACCATGCCGTGCACCTGGACCGGGACGCCGCCCGGCCACCGGTCGGCGAAGGCGGTCGCCGGGACGCAGCCGGAGTACAGCAGCGCGCCGCGGGCGCCGGGCCGGGTCTGGGCCAGCGCCTGGGCGGGCAGGACGCCGAGGGAGAAGCCGGCGTACACGCAGTCGGCGGGCAGGTCGTCGACCGCGCGTCGTCCCCGCTCGACGACCGTGTCGAACCCGACGTCCTGCGCGTGCGCGACGCCGTCCCCCAGGTCCGGGAACACCCGGCCCTCGAAGAGATCCGGCGCGTGGACGGTGTGCCCGGCGTCCCGCAGCGCTCCGGCGAACCCGTGCACGCCGGGCGTCAGCCCGTGCACGGAGTGGAAGACGACGACCTCGGCCACGGAACCCCCTCGCTGTCGGTCCCAGTCTCCTCCTCCGGCTGGATCCCGACCGGGTCGATCGAGGAGCTGCGGATCCCGTCCGACGTCGGCACCGCCTCGGGCCCCGGCCGGGGTGGCGGCCCGCAGAGTGCGTCCCGGGCCTCCGCTCCTCGCGGGAACCTCGCGGCTCGGCTGCGGGGATCGTGCGGTCCGGTCGGCAGAGTCGTCCCTGTCGCCGGGCCTCGGGGGACCGGCGGCGACGAGCACGGGGGAACGAGCCCCGCTCACCGCCTCGGGGGAGGGCAGGTGGGCGGGGCTCGTCCCGTTCCCCGCGCGCGCATCCCCGTCGACGCCGCGGCCCGGAGGGGCGGATCATCCCGCCGACCCCGACCGGAGGAGGCGCGGTGACCCCGGACCCGGATCCGCTCGCCCTCCGCCCGGGCCTCGCCGTGCTCCCGGTCGCCGGACCGCTCGAGGAGCGGGTGCTCGGCCCGGCGGCGGAGCACCGCGTCTACGTCAACGTCGGCCGCCCGTACCGCCTGGTCGAGACCCTCGGCGACGTCGTGCACTCCACCCCCGGACTCCCCGGGGACGTCGCCGTCGTCCCGGCCGGGGTGCCCTTCGCCGTGCGTGCCCGCGACGACGACCCGCAGCAGGTCACCTCGCTCGTGGTCGCCGTCTCCCCGGACCTGCTCGCCGAGGTGCTGGCCGGCACCGGGCGCCCTGCCGAGCTGCGGCCCGTCGTCGGGGCCCGCTCCCCCGCCGTCGCCCCGCTCGCGGCCCTGCTGCACGCCGGCCTAGCCGACCGCACGGAACCGGGCCGCCTCGCGCTGGAGTCGTTCGGCCTCGCCCTGGTCACGGCGCTGGCCCGCGACCACACGGTCGCGCCGCCCGTCGTCCGGCCGCGGGCAGGCCTGTCCCCCGCGCAGCTGGCCCGGGTGGTCCGGCACGTGGAGGACCACCTGGGCGAGCAGCTGACGGTCGCGGAGCTGGCCGCGCTGGCACACGTGAGCGAATTCCACTTCAGCCGGCTCTTCCGCGCCGCCACCGGCGCCAGCCCGCACCGCTACGTGCTCGGCCGGCGGGTGGCCCGGGCCCGGGAGCTGCTGACCCGCACCGAGCTGCCGGTGGCCGCCGTCGCCGCCCGCTGCGGCTTCGCCGACGCGAGCCACCTGACCCGGCACACCCGCCGGGCACTCGGCACGACCCCCGCGGCCCTCCGCGCGGCGGCCCGCTGAGCGCAGGGACGTCCACCCCGACCGCAGGGACGTCCACGCCGGCGCACCGGTCCCCGCGCCAGCCTGGTCTCCCGACACGACGAGGAGGAGCACCGATGGAGCAGACCGAGCAGGACCTGGCGCTGGTGCGGGAGGTCTACGACGCGTTCGCGCGCGCCGACGTCGCGCGGATCATGGCGCTGTTCGCCGAGGACGGGACGGTCGTCCAGTCCCCGGCGCTGCCCTGGGGCGGCACCCACGCGGGGCACGCCGGCCTCGGGCACTTCCTCACCACGCTGGTCGCCCACCTGGACTCGCACCCGGAGACCGAACGGCTGATCGCCGACGCCGCCGGGCACGTGGTCCAGGTCGGCCGGACCCGCGGGGTGGTGCGGGCGACCGGGGTGCGGTTCGACCTCGCCGAGGTGCACGTGTTCACGCTCGCCGGCGGCCGGGTCACCCGGTTCGAGGCCTACCTGGACACGCCGGCGATGCTCGCGGCCCTGGCCGCGCCGGCACCCGGGGTGGCCCGGTGAGCGCGATCGAGCTGTCCGCGAGCGTCGACGTCGACCGGCCGGTGGACGACGTCTGGCGAGTCGTCGCCGACTACTCCCGCGATCCGGACTGGCGGGCCGGGGTGGTGACCATGGCGCCGAGCACGCTGGGTCGCGTACGGCCCGGTACGACCACCGCCGAGCAGCTCAGGACGGCCGGGAGCACCTGGCGCAACACCGGCGTGGTCACCGAGGTCGAGCCCGGCCGCCGGTTCTCCTGGCGGACGACGAGCGGCGTCCCCGCCAGTGGCAGCCGCGCGGTCACCCCGCGGCCGGGCGGGGGCAGCCGGGTCGAGCTCCGGTTGTCGGTGACCCCGACGGGTGCCCGGCGCCTGCTGCGGCCGCTGCTCGCGGGGATGCTGCGCCGCGGCCTCGCCGCCGACGCGGTCCGCCTGCGCCAGCTCGTCGAGCGCGTGCCCGCTACAGGCTGACCGCGACCGTCGCCGCGAGCTCCCGGACCGCCTCGAGATCGGCCGGTCCGGGAGCGCCGGTGAGGCTGAGCGGCGCGGCGACCTGCTTCCAGCGCAGCGCCCCGGTCACCCTGGTGATGCTGGTGAGTGCGCCGGCGGTGTCGTCGTTGCCGTGCACGTACACGCCGTACGGCAGGCCGACGGTCGCGTCGAGGCACGGGTAGTAGACGGTGTCGAAGAAGTGCTTGAGCGCCCCCGACATGTAGCCGATGTTCGCCGGCGTCCCGAGCAGGACCCCGTCGGCGGCGAGCAGGTCGGCGGCGCCGGCCGACAGCGCCGGGCGGACGGTCAGCTCGACGTCGTCGACCATCGCGACGCCCTCCCGCACGGCCTCCAGCACCGCCTGCAGGGCGGGCGACGGCGTGTGGTGGACGACGAAGAGGCGCGGCACGCCGCCATCCTGCCCCGCGGTGGGGTCAGGCCGGTTCCGGCGCGAACTGGGCCCGGGCCGCGGCCACCCCGCCGGCGACCTCGGCGGCGGTCGCCGTGCCGCTCGCGGTGACCGTCTCCGCCCAGGCGTCGATCGTCGCCGCGTTGTAGCGCGCCACCTCCGGCGTCCCCTCCCAGGCGACCGGGTCCCCGACGACGTCCCCGCCCAGGTGCAGCGCCAGGCCGAGGACGGCGACGTCCCACCCCGGGCCGACGAACAGCGCGCCCGCGCCGCTGCCGGCGAAGGCGACGGGCACGGTGTGCTCGAGCTCCAGCGTGGTCGCCTCGCCGTCGGCCGTCAGCCGGACGGTCACCTGGCTCTCCGGCGCGCCCCAGCTCACCCGGAGCAGCCGCGGCGGCTCGCAGGCCAGGATCTCTCCCCCGGCGTTGCCCTCCACCTGGAACGACCCGCCGGGTCGGAGGTCGCCGCTGACGGGCGCGAACCAGCGGGCCAGCCGCTCGGGGTCGGTGACGGCGTCCCAGACGTCGTCCGCGGCGTGCGGGTAGGTCCGCCGGACGGCGACGGACACCAGCTCGCCGTCGGCCTCGCCGGGGCCGCCGGCGCGCCGGGCCACCGAGCAGGTGGCGGCGCCGAGCTCGTCGATCAGGTCCTTCACGTGTCCTCCTGGGGATCGGCCTGCGGGTCTCCGGCAGGCGGCGGAGATGTCGTGCGGCGCGCCCGCGCCCCGCGGGCCAGCTCGGTGCCCAGCGCGTCGAGGCGCTGCTCCCAGAACCGGCGGAAGCGGTTCAGCCACTGGTCGACCTCGCGCAGGCGGGTGGGGTCGACCGCGTAGAGCCGGCGCGCGCCCTCGGCGCGCACCGTGGCGAAGCCGTTCTCCCGCAGCACCCGCAGGTGCTGGGAGACGGCCGGCTGGGAGATGCCGAACTCCTCCCGGACGACCGCCGTGACCGCGCCCGCGCTCTGCTCCCCCTCGGCGAGCAGCTCGAGCACCCGGCGCCGGACCGGGTCCCCGAGGACGTCGAGCGCGTGCACGTCCTCATATAAGCGTCAACTTATAGGAGCGGTCAACCCCGGCGCCGTGCCGCCAGCGCGGCGGCGACCCCCTCGGCGTACGGGGTCGGCCGCACCTCGAGCCGCCGGGCAGCCCGCTCGCCGTCGACCACGAACGGCTGCTCGAACTGGTAGACCATCTCCGCCCCGACCCGTGCGACGGCGGAGAGGCGGCCCAGCGCCCGCACCCGGCCGGTCCCGTGGGCCAGCAGCCGCAGCCGGGTCCCGGCCTGGGCGCACGCCTCCGCGGCCAGCTCCCGTCCCGTCGTCGGCGCGGGGTGCGGCACGTGCCAGACCGCGGCGTCGGCGTCGTCCCACCGGCCGGCCGCGGCCAGCGTCGCGGCGAAGTCGCCGACGTACGTCGGCGTCAGGGGCAGGTCGGGGTTGCCCACGAGGTGCACCGGCCACCCCCTGAGCGCGCAGCCGAAGAGGTTGCCGGCCAGCAGGGAGCGGACGCCGGGCCCGTACAGCTCTCCCGCGCGCACGATGCTGACGCGGACCCGGCCGCGGGCGGCCTCGGCCAGCAGCCGCTCGGCGATCCAGGCGCGGAGCACGCCGTGGCCGCTCACCGGGCGCCACGGGGTGTCCTCGGTCATCGGGCCGTGACCAGGCCGTACATCCACGTGTCGTCGGCGTAGACCAGGCGTGCCCCGGCCGCCGCCGCGGCGGACACCAGCGCGTCGGTGAGCACCGGGAGGTCGGGCACCCAGCGGAGCAGGTCCGGGAGCACGCAGTGGTGCACGACCGCGGCGCCGGCGCAGGCCGCGGTCAGCGCCGCCGGGTCCGCGGCGTCGGCCGCCGTCCGCTCCACGCCGGCGGTCCCGACGTCGCGCCCGTCCCGGGTCACCGCCCGCACCCGCAGCCCCGCCGCGGCCAGCGCGGCGACCAGGGGCCGGCCGACCGCACCTCCGGCGCCGACCACGACGTGCAGGCCGGAGGACGGCGCCCTGCCGGCCGGCCCGACCTCGGGGGCGACGACGGGCGGGACGGGGGCGGTGGGAGCGGACATGGCGACCTCCTCGAGCGGCGGGCGGGATGCGTCGCAGCCCATCGGAGCGCACCGAGAGCCGGCTGAGAAGGGGGGCCGACGGGGTCTCAGCCGTCGTCCTCCCGCTCACCTGACCGGCGCGGGCCCGGACACCTCGGCCGCCTCGGCGACCAGCTCGTCGAGCACCCGCCGCACCACGAGCCGCTCGGCGACGTCGGGCCGCAGCAGCGCCTCCACGCGCCGCCCCGCACGCACCCCCGCCAGCGCCACGAGCCGGACGCCGGGGTGCGTGCCACCGGTGTGCCGCGGGACGAGGGAGACCCCGTGCCCGGCGGCGACCAGCGCCTCCACCACGGAGAAGTCGTTGATCCGGTGGGCGATCCGCGGCGGCGCCCCGGCCGCGGCGGCGACCGCCTCGAGCACCCGCGCCACCGGGAAGCCCTGACGGACGGCGATCCACTCCTCGTCCACGAGGTCGCCCGGCCGCACCGATCCCCGCCCGGCGAGGGGGTGGTCCGCGGGGACGGCGACGTCCAGCGGCTCGCGCAGCAGCGGGACGACGCGCAGCCGCGCCCCCTCGCCCGGCCAGCCGGCGCCGCCGTCCGGCCGGTGGGCGACCACGACGTCCACCCGGTCGGTCAGGGCGGGGAACTCGTCCTGGGCGACGTCCTCGTCGGAGCACTCGAGGTCGATGCCGTCGAGGGCGGCCACCCGGGTCAGCAGCCCGGGGAGCAGCAACCGGGCGCCGCTCTGGAACGCCGACACGCGCACGGTCCCCTCCGGCCGGTCGAGGAAGACCGCGCACGCCGCCCGCGCCCGCTCCACGGCCACGGCCACGTCGACCGCGGCGTCGGCCAGCGCCTCCCCGGCCGGGGTCAGCCGCAGGCCGCGGCCGATCCGCTCGGTCAGCGGCACGCCGGCGTCCCGGGTCAGCGCCGCCAGCTGCTGGGAGACCGCCGAGGGAGTGAGGTGCAGCACCGTGGCCGCCGCGCTCACCCCGCCCTGCGTCCGTACCGCCCGCAACGTCTCCAGCGCCCGCACGTCCATGCAGTGACACTACAGGGACACGTTACAATCATTGGCTGGTCCTGCACGGTTGCCACCCGCATGCTCGGGCCCATGCCGACCCGCGACCGACTCCTGGCCCTGCTCGTCGCGGTCGTGTGGGGCCTCAACTTCCCGGCCATCCACCTGTCGCTGGAGCACTTCCCGCCGTTCTTCCTGGTGTTCCTGCGGTTCGCGCTGATCGCCGTCCCGACGCTGCTGCTCGTCCCCCGCCCGGACGTGCCGCTGCGCTGGCTGCTGGGCTACGGCTTCGGCTTCGGGGTCCTCCAGTTCGTCTTCCTCTACGCGGCGATGGACGCCGGCATGCCCACCGGCCTCGCCTCGCTGGTGCTGCAGTCGTCGGCGCCGTTCACCGTCGTGCTCGCCGGGCTGCTGCTGCACGAGCGGCTGAGCGGCCGGCAGCTGGCCGGGATCGCGATCGCCGTCGCCGGGCTCGGTGGCATCGCGGTGCACCGGGCCGGGCTGGACGGCGGGGCGACGCTGCTGCCCGTCGTCCTCACCCTGTGCGGCGGCCTGGGCTGGGCGCTGGGCAACCTCTGCAACCGGCAGGCCCGGCCGACCCGCCCGTTCCGCCTCACGCTCTGGGTCACCGTCGTCCCGCCGCTGCCGATGCTCGCGGCCTCGCTGGTCGTCGAGGGGCCGGCCCGCATCGGCGCCTCGTTCACCGGCCTGGGCAGCCGGGAGGGGGTGCTCGCACTCGCCGGCCTGGCGTTCACCGTCGTCGTCGGGACCCTCGTCGGCTCGGGCATCTGGACGGCGCTCATGAGCCGGCACCCCTCCGGCGTCGTCGCGCCGTTCTCGATGCTCGTCCCGGTGGTCGGGACGTCGTCGGCGTGGCTGCTGTTCGGCGAGGCGACGCCGCCGGTCGAGCTGGCCTGCGGGGCCCTGGTCGTCGCCGGTGTGCTACTCGGGTCCCGCCTCCCCCGGCCCGCTGCCCGGAACCCGGACGACGCGGCCGCGGTGGGCACGGCAGGATCGAGGGCGTGACCGACTCCGACACCGGCCAGACGCAGCGCCCCACGCCGCCCGCGGCGATCTCCTTCGCCCGGGGCGCCCCCTCGACCGACATCGTCGACGTCGACGGCCTCAAGCAGGCCGCGGTCGCCGCCTTCGAGCAGGACCCGGCGGGCGTCACCGGCTACGGGACGGCGATCGGCTACGTGCCGCTGCGCCGGTGGATCGCCGAGAAGCACGGCGTCCCCGAGGACCACGTCCTGGTCACCAACGGCTCGATGCAGGCCGACGCGTTCCTCTTCGACGAGTACGTCAAGCCCGGCACCGCGGTGATCACCGAGCGGCCCACCTACGACCGCACGCTGCTCGGCCTGCGCGAGCGCGGCGGCGAGGTGCACCTGGTGACGCTGCAGGAGGACGGCATCGACGTCGACGAGGTCGAGTCGCTCCTGGCCGGCGGGCTGCGCCCGGCGCTGGCGCACGTGATCCCGAACTTCCAGAACCCCGCCGGCTACACCCTGTCGCTGCCCAAGCGGCAGCGGCTGCTGGAGCTGGCCCGGGAGTACGACTTCCTGCTCTTCGAGGACGACCCGTACGTCGACGTCCGGTTCACCGGCGAGCCGCTGCCCCGGATGCTGGAACTGGACGGCGGCGCCGACAGCCGGCAGGTCGTCTACGCCTGCTCGTTCTCCAAGACGGTGTGCCCGGGCATCCGCGTGGGCTACCTGGTCGGACCGCCGGCGGTCATCGACCGGATCCGCGTGCGGGCCACCAACACCTACATCGCGCCGAACATGGTCGCCCAGGGCACGGTCTTCCGGTACGTGAGCGGCGACCGGTTCCCCGCGGCGCTGGAGCGGGTGAAGACGGCGCTGGCCGAGCGGGTCGGCGTCCTGGACGAGGCGCTGCGCCGGCACCTGCCGCAGGCGACCTTCCGCCGTCCCGAGGGCGGCTACTTCCTGTGGGTCAGCCTGCCCGAGGACGAGGGGCACGACGTGGCCGCGATCGTCCGCGAGGCGACCGCGCGGGGCGTGACGATCGTGCCGGGCACCGACTTCCTGCTCGAGGGTGGCCAGAACGCCTTCCGGCTCGCCTACTCCGGGGTCACCGCCGACGTGATCGACGAGGGCGTGCGGCGGCTGGCCGAGGCGATCGGCGCGGCCCGCGGCTGACGGCCGGCGCCGGGGGTCCCGGGGGCGCCCGGGACCCCGGGCGGGGCGACACGCCCGGCCCGTCCGGAGGCCCGAGGCCCTGAGCAGGACCTTCGCCGGGACGATTGTCACGGTCAGGTCACGGACCTAGCGTGGGCCGGGTCCGGACGGCTCCCCGTCACCACCCGGTGGCAGCTGCACCGGATGCCGCCCCGCCGGCCAGCGCGCCGCCGGCGGAGGACCCGACCCGACACCGACGTCGGTCGAGTGTGCCCATCGCGCGCGCACGCCGGTCCCTGCCTGGTCCCCGGGGCGGCCGTGCACGAGAGGACCTCCCCGCCGCACATGGCGAGCTCCCCCGTCCCCGCCCGCCGCCGGCTCCCCGGCACCCGCACCCTCCTGGTCCTCGCCGCCGCCGGTGGTCTCGCGCTCGGGCCACTGCCCGCGGTCGCGGCGCCCGGCGACCCGACTCCAGGGAGCCCGGCGACCTCGCAGGAGGCGGCCGAGCTCCTCGCCGCCCGGGGCCACGAGCTGGAGGTCGTGACCGAGCAGTTCAACGAGGCGCGCGAGCTGCTGGCCCAGGCCCAGGCGCACGCCGCCGCGGCGACCGCCGCCGTCGAGGCCGCCGACGCCTCCCTGGCCACCGCGCAGGACCGGGTCGCCGCCGTCGCCCGGGGCGCCTGGACGGGCGACCGGCTCAGCTCCCTGCAGACGATGCTGACGGCCGAGTCCCCCGACGACCTGCTCGACCGGGTCAGCACGCTGCAGACGATCGCCGACCACAGCAACGGCCTCCTCGGGGACGCCACCCGGGCCGACGCGGACGCCGACGCCGCCCGGGCCGCCGCGGACCAGGCCGAGACCCAGGCCCAGGCGCTGCTGGACCAGGTCACCGAGCAGCAGGCCACCCTCGACGAGCAGGTCGCCCGCTTCCGGGCCGACTACGACCGGCTGTTCGCCGAGGAGGAGGCGGCCCGCCTCGCCGCGGAACGAGCCGCGGCCGAGCAGGCGGCAGCCGAGGCCGCGGCACAGGCAGCGGCCCAGGCCGCCGCAGATCAGGCCGCCGCAGATCAGGCCGCAGCCGAGCAGGCGGCGCGCGTGGCGGCCGAGCAGGCCGCCTCTGACCAGGCCGGTACCGCCCAGGCCGCTCCCGATCAGGGCCCGGCCGCCGCCGAGCAGCCACCCGCTGCCGCCCCGGCGCCCGCCCCACGCCCGGCTCCGGCCCCTCGGCCCGCCCCGGCCGCGCCCCGGCCCGCCCCGGCGGCGCCTCCGGCCGTCGTCGCCGCGCCGGCGAGCGGGCCGGCCACCCAGGTCGCCGTCGACACGGCGATGGCGCAGCGGGGCGACCCCTATGTGTGGGCCGCCGCCGGTCCGAACTCCTTCGACTGCTCGGGCCTGACGCAGTACGCCTACGCGGCCGCGGGCATCCGGCTGCCGCACTCCAGCCGCATGCAGGCCGCGATGGGCGTGCCGGTCTCGCGGGCCCAGCTGCAGCCCGGCGACCTGGTGTTCTTCTACAGCCCGATCAGCCACGTGGGCATCTACATCGGCAACGGCCAGATGGTGCACGCCTCGACCTACGGCCAGCCCGTGAAGGTGGCCCCGGTCGACTCGATGCCCGGTTACAACAGCGCCCGGCGCATCGTCTGAGTCCGCTCAGACAGGCGGACGCAGCTGCCCGTACCAGCGGGCGAGGTCGGGCAGCTGGTGGTGGGCGTTGAGCCCGCTGGGGTTGGGCACCACCCAGGTGTCGGCCCCGCCGAGCGGCTCGGGCTGGCGGCCCAGCGCCGCCCGTGGGCGGCCGGTCGCCAGCCGCCAGGCGGTCACGCCCAGCACCGCGAGAACCCGCGGCCGGTACTCGGCGACGAGGTCCGCCAGCGCGGCGAGCCCGGCCCGGAGCTCGTCGGTCGTGAGCTCGGCGGCGGCGCGGGTCGGCCGGTCGACGATGTTGGTCGACCCCAGCCCGTACCGCGGCAGGTCACGGTCCTCGTCCGGGGTGAGCCGGCGCGGCGTGAGCCCCGCCAGGTGGATCGCCGGCCAGAAGCGGTTGCCGGGCCGGGCGAAGTGGTGCCCGACCGCCGCCGAGGTCAGCGACGGGTTGATCCCGCAGAACAGCACGTCGAGGCCGGGCGCGAGCACGTCCGGCAGCGGCTTGGTCGGCGGCACGCGCCGAGTCTCCCCGGCCGCCGCCTGCCGCTAGCGTCGGCACCCGTGAGCGAGCGCTGGTTCGAGGACTACGCGGTGGGGACGACGGGCGAGTACGGCCCGATCCGGGTCGAGGAGGCCGACGTCGTCGACTTCGGGCGCCGGTTCGACCCGCAGCCGTTCCACGTCGACGCCGAGGCCGCGGCGGCCGGCCCGTTCGGCGGGCTGATCGCCAGCGGCTGGCACACCTGCGCGCTGATGATGCGGCTGTACGCCGACGAGTACCTGTCGCCGGTGTCGAGCCTCGGCTCACCGGGGATCGACGAGCTGCGCTGGCGGGCGCCGGTCCGACCCGGCGACGAGCTGACCCTGCGCACCACCGTCGAGGAGGCCCGGGTGTCCCGGAGCAAGCCCGACCGGGGGCTGCTGCGCACCCGCATCGAACTGGTGACGGGCGGGGGCGCCGTGGTGCTGTCGATGGTCGCCATGAACCTCGTCCGCACCCGCCCGGCGGGCTGATCCGGGCCCGCCGTCGACGGATTTGCACGGACCTGGCACCGTCGTGTCCGGGTGGACCCGGCTGGAGCCGGGGTATGCACCGGGTAGGTACGTCGGAGAGCAGGAGCGCAGATGCCGCACGGCACGGTCACGTGGTTCAACGCCGAGAAGGGCTTCGGGTTCATCGCACCCGAGGACGGTGGGGACGACGTGTTCGTCCACTTCTCGGCCATCGAGGAGTCGGGCGGGTTCCGCAGCCTCGACGAGGGCGAGCGGGTGGAGTACGAGGCGAGCCAGGGCCAGCGCGGGTTGCAGGCCGACCGCGTCCGCTCGCTGGGCGGTGGCGGAGGCCGACCCGCGGCCGACCGCGGCGACCGCCGGGACGACCGCCGGGACCGGGGTGCCCGCGGGGCCGGAGGCGGCACCGGTGGCCGCGCGCAGGGCACCGTGGCCCGCTTCAACGCCGAGAAGGGCTTCGGGTTCATCGAGCCCGACGACGGCAGCGACGACGTGTTCGTGCACTTCTCGGCCATCGACTCCGACGGCTACCGCGAGCTCGAGGAGGGCCAGCGCGTCGAGTACGACGCCGTCCGCGGCCAGCGCGGCATGCAGGCCGAGGGCGTGCGCGTCATCGGCGGCGGTGGCGGCCGGGACGGCCGGCCCGAGCGCGGTGGGCGCCCCGAGCGCGGTGGGCGCCCCGAGTCCGGCGGCCGGAGCTCCGGCGGCGGCGGCGGGCGGACGCAGGGCACCGTGGCCCGCTTCAACGCCGAGAAGGGCTTCGGCTTCATCCAGCCGGACGACGGCGGGGAGGACGTGTTCGTGCACTTCTCGGCCATCGACTCCGACGGATACCGGGAGCTCGAGGAGGGCCAGCGCGTCGAGTTCGACGCGGTCCGCGGCCAGCGCGGCATGCAGGCCGAGGGCGTGCGCGTCGTCGGCGGAGGCGGCGGGGGTGGCCGGGGCGGGCGTCCGGAGCGCGGCGGCTTCGACCGCGGCGGCTCGGACCGGCCGGCCCGTGGCCGTGACGAGCGCCCGGCGCGGCGCCCCTCGGGCGGCGGCGGGAGCGGTGGTCGCGGTCAGGGCACCGTGAACTGGTTCAACCCGGAGAAGGGGTTCGGCTTCATCACCCCCGACGACGGCGGGGACGACGTCTTCGTGCACTTCTCCGCCATCCCGGACCGCGGCGGCTACCGCGAGCTCCAGGAGGGGCAGCGGGTCGAGTTCGAGGCCAGCCGGGGCCAGCGCGGCATGCAGGCCGACTCGGTCGACCCGCTCTAAGCCGGTCCGTGGCCGGTCCGCAGCGCGGGCACCCACCTCGGCACCAGCTCGGCGGTCGCCGTCCCGGCGGCCGCCGAGGCCAGGACCGCGCCCCAGGCGAACGGGTCCAGGGGGGTGCAGCCGAAGAACTGGCTGAGCCCGGGCGTCTGGACGACGGTCACGAGGACGGCGAGCGAGCCGGCGGTGGTGGCCAGCACCAGCGGGCTGCGCCGGCCCGACCACGCCGTCTGCCCGAGCTGGGTGGTGATGAGGGCCGCGAGCCCCATCGTGCCGGCGCGGCCGCGGAACCCCGTGACCCGTCCGACGGCCCACGCCCCCGTCGCGCCGACCGTGGTCGCCGCGCCGCGGAGCAGCACCGCCCGGCGGACCTGCTCGGTGAACCCGCGGTGCGGGCCGGCGGCGAGCACGGCCGCGAGCGGGTGCCCGGCCAGGGGTCCCTCGCCCTCCTCGGTGGCCCGGCGGGGTGCGGCGACGGCGACCGCCAGCGCCGGGAACATGTCGGTGAGCAGGTTGACCAGCAGCAGCTGACGGGTGCCCAGCGGCGAGCGGCCGCCGATCGCCGTCCCCAGGACGGTGAAGGCGATCTCCCCGGCGTTGCCGCCCACCAGCACCGACACCGCCTCGCGCACCCGCCCCCACATCGCCCGGCCCTCGGCGATGGCGTCGACCAGCCGGGTGAGGTCGGCGTCGGTGAGGACCAGGTCCGCGGCGGTGCGCGCAGCCGGCGACTCGGCGCCGGCCACGCCGACCCCGACGTCGGCGAGCCGGATCGCCGCGGCGTCGTTCACCCCGTCGCCGGTCATCGCGAGGGTGGCACCGGCGCCGCGCAGGGCGGAGACCAGCGTGACCTTCTGCTCCGGCGAGAGCCGGGCGAACACGGCCGACTCGCGGACCAGCCGCCGGCGCTCCTCGTCCGACGCCTTGGCCAGCTGGGCGCCCGTGACCACCCGGTGGGCGTCCGGCACGCCGGCCTGCTCCGCGATCGCCGCCGCCGTCTCGGGGTGGTCGCCGGTGGCGACCAGCACCCGGACGCCGGCCGCGCGCAGCTGCGCGACCGCGGCGGCGCTGGACTCGCGCACGGTGTCGGCCAGCCCGACCAGGCCGCGCACGGTGAGGTCGCGGGCCGCCTCGGCCAGGTCGTCGGGGACGCCGTCGACCGCGCGGTCGGCGACGAGCAGCACCCGCAGGCCCTCACCGGCCAGCTCCTCGACCCGCTCGCGCACGCCCTCGCATCCCCCGCAGCGGCGCAGCACCACCTCGGGGGCGCCCTTCACGACCAGCCGGCCCTCGCGGACGGCGGCGGAGAACCCGCGGCCGCCGGCGAAGGGCAGCGCGGCGTCGGGGTCGCCGTCGGGGGCCAGCTGTCGCTCGGCAGCGCCCTCGGCCACCGCGCGGTCGGTCTCGTGCGCCTCCTCCTCCCCGGGCGGGACGGCGCCGGCGGCCAGCCGCAGGACGTCGTCGTCGGCCGCCCCGTCCAGCCCGACCACCCGCACCAGCCGCAGCCGGTTCTCCGTCAGCGTGCCGGTCTTGTCGAAGCAGACGGTGTCGACGCGGCCCAGGGCCTCGAGCACCCGGGCGCTGCGCACCACCGCGCCCCGGCCGGAGAGCCGGCGGGCCGCCGCCTGCTGCGCGACCGTGGCCACCAGAGGCAGCCCCTCGGGCACCGCGGCGACGGCGATGGCCAGCCCCGCGGACACCGACTCGCGCAGCGGCCGGCCCCAGAGCACCGACAGCCCGGTGACCACGCCGCCGCCGGCCAGCGTCCAGGGCAGCACCGAGCGGGTGAGCTCGCCGAGCCGCGCCTGCACCCCGGCGGGGGGCGCCGCTCCCCCGGCCGCGCGCGCCGCCCGGCCGGCCTGCGTGGCGGCCCCGACGGCGACGACGACGGCACGGCCGTGGCCGGCGACCACGGTGGTGCCGTCGAAGAGCATCCCGGTGCGGTCGGCGACGTCGGCCCCCGGCGTCGGGTCGACGGACTTGGTCACCGCCAGCGACTCGCCGGTCAGGTTGGACTCGTCGACCTCGAGGTCCTCGGCCGCCAGCAGCCGGGCGTCGGCCGCGACGACGTCACCGGGCTCGACGAGGACGACGTCCCCCGGGCGCAGCGCGCTGCCGGGCACCTCCTCGGCGCCGCCGTCGGTCTCCCGGCGCGCGCAGACGTCCTGCTCCAGCAGCAGCGACTCGAGCGCGGTCTCGGCACGCAGCCGCTGCAGGCCCGACAGCAGCGCGTTCCCGACGGTGACGCTGCCGACCAGGATCGCGTCGGTGGCCTCGCCGAGGACCGCCGTCGCGGCGGCGCCGGTGGCCAGCACCGGGGTGAGCGGGTCGGCCAGCTCGGCGACGACGGTGCGCCCGTACCGCAGCGGCGTCCGGACGACGGGGACGGCGGCGACGCGGCCGGCGAGCGCGCGTACCCGGGAGGGCCGGCCGTCCGCCGCGAACTCCGTGCCGGCCAGCCGGCGCAGCACCTCGTCGCCGTCGAGCGCGTGCCAGGGGGTGTGCACGGTGGGCGGCGGAGCCGGCCGGCGCGCGGACCGCACCGCGGTGACGCCGCCGTCGGTCATCGTCCACAGCGTCGCCGACTTGCCCGGGGTGGTGGCCCGCCGCTGGCCGGTGCGCCGCCCGCCGACCGACGCCAGGAGCCCGCCCAGCACGTTGCCCGAGATCGCCGTCTCCGTCGCGCGGCGGCTCAGCGCCCGGGCGTCGCGGCAGGCGGACACGATGCGGCAGGCGTCGGCGAGGCCCGGACCGGTCACCAGGTCCGCGCCCCACGCCGGGGCCCGCCCCTCCCGCACCGGGGCGACGGCGACGTCGGCGGCCTGCAGCGCCGGACCGTCGGTGGCCGACACGAGGAGCACCACCGCGCCGTCGTCCTGGAGCCGGCGGACGGTGTCCAGCAGCGGCTCGCCGGCCGGCGCGACCTCGTGCGCGGACTGGGCGATCTCGGCTGTGCCCGGGTCCTCGGGGAGGACGACGCGCAGGCCGGCGGTGGACGCGGCGTCGATCATGGCCTCGGCGTGCGGGTCGAGCTCGCGGGCGACGGTGACCCGGCCGACCCGGCGTCCGCCGACGGAGACGACGTGCCGGCCGAGGCGGGGCTCGCCGAGGCGGCGCAGGGTGCGGGTGGCGGCGGTCCAGACGGCGGCGTCGTCCCACCCCTGCGCCTCGGCGCTCGCCTCGACCACCACGGGCGGACCGGTGCACAGCGCGCCGGGGTCGAGGACGGCGACGTCGACCCGGTCGAGCCGGCGGTAGGCGGAGGCGTCCATGGGCAGCACGCCGCGGCGGCACAGCAGCAGGTCGATGGTGTTGGCGAAGGACTCCCGACCGGAGGTCGCCGCCTTGGGGGTCAGCGCCTTGATCATGTCGGCCGAGCGGCCCGGGCTGCGGGTGAGCGGGAGGAGACCCAGGGCGCCGACGAGCGTGGTGGGGGCGAGCCGGTCGCGGTAGGTCTCGACCGGTCCGCGGGGCAGCGGGCGGGGCCGCGGGCCGGGCGGGGCGATCGGCGCCTGCGCGTCGTCCTCCGGCTCGGGGCGGCACAGCTCCGGCTCGCGGGCGCGCCACACCTGCCGCCTCGCGCGCACGGCGAGCGCCTCCTGCGCCGCCTGGGTGGCGTTGATCGCGGGCACGACCGGGCTCTGGGCCAGCGCGTGCAGCAGCGCTCCGGTCCCCGTCAGCGCGAGGTCGGCGCCGACGCGGCCGATCCGGTCGGTGAGGGCGGCGCGGACGCGGGGCTGGGACTCCAGCAGCGCGAGGACGAGGGTGGCGTGCCGGGTCAGCGCCGGGACCGGCAGCGCCTTGCCGAGCAGGGCGATGCCGACCGCCGCGGTGTCGACCGCGACCGTGGCGGCGGCGGCGAGCAGCGGCTCGAGGTCGGCGGGGTGGTCGGGGGCGTCGGGGAAGACGCGCGCGCCGCCGCGGGCCTGCTCGACGGCGGCGACGGCGCCGACGACGTCCTCGACCGACACCCGGCGGTCGTCGAAGGAGACCAGCACGCGGCCGACGACGTCGTTGACGGCGGCCCACTGCACGCCGTCCAGCCGCTCCAGGTGCCGGCGCAGGGCGGAGCGGACCTCGGGCGCCTCCTCGACCGACGGCGCGGCCAGCTCGACCTGCGCGTGCCCGTGGTCGGCCCAGATCCGGCGGGTCCGGCGGGCCAGCGGCGGCTGGAACAGGCTGCGGGCGGTCTCGCCGACGCCGCGGACGTGCCCGTCCGGGATCGGGTCGGCGCCGGTGACCACCGTGCCGACGGCGCGGACGACGGGGACGGCGGCGTCCCGGGCGAGGCCGACCGTGGCGCCGGCGGCGTCCGCTGCGGCGCGGGTCAGCCGGGTGGTCACGCGGGCCGGGCCGGTCAGCAACCCGACGGAGCCCACGGCCGGGACGGCGGCCATCGTCGCCCCGGCGGCCACGGCCCGGGCCACACCGAGTGCCCCACCCGCCAGCGCACCGGGGAGGGCGACCGTTCTGCGCAGCAGTGCCATGAGGACCCGTCCCGGGGGTCGAACGTGTACCGGAACGCTACGCCCGCCCGGGCTCCCCGGCCTCCCGACGACGCGTCCCGCGCATTGCCGGTGTTCCTCGCGCCTCGCGGGCGCTGCAGGACCGGCGAGGCGCGGGGAACACCCGCGATGCAGGTCCCACGATGGTCGCGCCTTCGCTCCCGCGGTCGCGGCGCAGCACGAAGCGGGTCGCAGGTCCACGGTCACCCGGACGACGACGACCCGCCGCCCTCCTGACCGATTCGGGGAGGATCGACGGCGTGCCCGACCACCCCGCCACCCCGCTGGTCACCCTGCACCTGTGGGGTGTGTCCGGCGCGGGCGTCCCACGGGCGGTCGGGCACATGGCCGCCGACCGCCTCCGGCTGCGCCGGACATCGGGGCTGCGGTTCGCCAAGCTCCTCGGCACCGGCAGCGGGCGCACCTTCACGGTCCGCGACGCCGACCCGCACCGCTGGGGCCTGCTCGCGGTGTGGGACGACGAGGCGGCCGCCGACGCAGCGGAGGGAGGGCCGGTCGTCGCCGGCTGGCGGGGCTTCGCCGACGAGGAGTGGTCGGCCCGGCTCCGGCCGCTCACCGCGCGCGGCCTCTGGTCCCGGCGCGAGCCGTTCGGCCGGCCGACGCCGTCCCGCTGGGAGGGCCCGGTCGCGGCGGTCACCCGCGCCCGGCTGGTGACGCGCAAGGCGGTGCGCTTCTGGTCCGCCGTCCCCCCGGTCTCGGCGGACCTGCACCGCTCCCCCGGGCTGCGCATGGCCCTGGGCATCGGCGAGGCGCCGCTCGGGCTGCAGGGCACCTTCAGCGTCTGGGACTCCGGTGCCGCCCTCAACGCCTTCGCCTACGACCGGGCCCCGCACGCCGCCGTCGTCGAGCGCACGGCCCGGGAGGGCTGGTACGCCGAGGAGCTGTTCGCCCGCCTCGCCGTCCTGTCCACCACCGGCACGCTCGACGGCCGGGACCCGCTGACCTGACGGCCGCGCTCAGCCCGCGAAGGTGAGCACCTCGGCGACCGGACGGCGGTTGGTCGACGGCGTGCGGTCGCTGCTCGGATAGCCCAGCCGCAGCAGCATCTGCGCGTGCCCGACCAGCGACAGCCGGCTGCGCAGCTGCGCGCGGGTCGCCGGCCAGTCCAGCGCCTGGGTCAGCGGGGAGGCGGCGAGACCGGCGACGGTGGCCCGCAGCAGCACCTGGCCCAGCGCCCGGCCGGCGGTCAGCCAGGCCACGGCGTCGTCGTTGTCGGTGCCCATCAGCACGACCGCCGGCCGCTCGACCGCCGGTGGCGGGGCGTCGGGGTCCTCGGGGTTGTGGAACGGCGACCGGTCGGCCGGCCGCGAGCCGACGACGAAGTCGCGGACCAGCCAGTTCGACGGGCGGGTGGCCGGGTCCTCCTCGGGCACCGCGGCCACCGGGATCCCGTCGACCGCGGCCGGGTCGGTGCGCAGCCACTGCTGCAGTTCGGCGACGTACTCCGGCTCGCCCTGCTCCAGCTCCTCGGCCCGGGCGAGCAGGAACGCGGTGGCGACCTCCTCGTCGGACTCGGTGATCGGCTCGAGCCACACCGAGAAGGTGCCGGCGGCGCGCTGCAGGTCGTCGACCACCTCGGCCGGCACGGCCTGCGGCTGGAACGGCGCCCGCTCGGTGTGCCGGCTGGCGATGGCCGCCCCCAGCGCGCGGTCGGCCTCGCTCACCTCGCGTGGGCCGGTCACCGTCAACGTCGCCATCAGGTCGCCGTCCGCCGGGTCCGGCTGCAGCTCCACCGCCACCTCGGACCCGGCGGCCCGCAGCGCGACCAGGGCGAACTCCACCGCCACCCCGCAGCTGATCACCCGCTGCCGGCCCGAGCGGTCCAGCGCGTGCAGTGCCCGCGAGGGATCGGTGCGCACGTCGAGACGGTCCCCCGTCACCGTGAACGACCAGGGCTGCGTGTTGTGGATCGACGGCGCGCGCGTCGCGGCCTCCACGACACGGCTCCACTGCTCCCGGTCCACCGGCCCACCCCCTCGTCGCCCCGAGCGGGGCTCGCGTTCCTGCCGGGTCCTGCCTACCCCATGCCCGACGTCGCCACAGCGGCGCGGTCGGCGGCCTCGTCACGGAGCCGAGGTGGGAGCGACGTCACGACGCCATCCTGGTGCAGCCGCTGCATTCTTACAGTCGCTGCACATGCAGACCTCGTCCTCGCCGCCCAGAACAGCGTCTCGGCGGACGACATCGGCTCGGCGACGGCCACGAACAACTACTGCCGCGAGGTCGGCGCCACCCTCGGCGTCGCGGTGTTCGGCACGCTGTTCACCAGCCGGCTGGCCGAGAACCTCACCGGCGCGGTCGGCGGCAACGCCGAGCAGGCCGCCGCGGCCGGCATCACCTCGCCGGACACGCTCACCCCCGCCGCCGTCGAGCGGGCCGGTGAGCCGCTGCGTGGGGCGATCGTCGACGGCTACGCCGACGCCCTCGCCCCGGTCTTCGGCTACCTGCTGCCGTTCCTCGCGGTCGCGCTCGTGCTGGCGCTGGTGCTGAGGGAGATCCCGCTGTCCGACACCGCCGGCATGATCGCCCGCGGCGAGGCGGTCGGGTCCGAGGACGACCTGCCGGGCGCCGCCCCGGTCGCCACCACGCAGGCGGACGGCACGGAGGTCGTCGTCCTCCCGGGTGAGGTCGAGGTCGACGCCCAACGGGTCTGAGCGGAGGAGATCCGGAGGCGGAACGCCTCCGGATCCCCTCCGGTCGTCAGGGACCGAAGAACAGGCGGATCGCGGTGCCGGACGGCCCCGTCCGGACCGCGACGTCGTCGGCCATGCTCCACGCCAGCCACATCCCGTGCGGGCCGTCCTCGGAGTCGGGGGGCACGTACCCCTGCGTCTCGTCGGGGAGCCCCGGTCCGGTGTCGAAGACCTCGACGACGAACGTGTCGCCGTCCAGCCACATCGCCAGCTCGGCGAAGGCCGCGACGGACAGCGCGTTGAGGACCAGCTCGTGGCCGGCCAGGACGACCTCGCCGAGGCGCGCCCGGCGGTCGTCCGGCACCGCCGCGCACATGAGCCGGCGCGCCTCCCACGGGGAGGTGACCACGTGGACGTCCGCGTCCGTCGGCCGCTCGGTCCACGCCGGCTGCACCGACCGGAGGAAGGCCGCCGGGTCCGCCTCGTACTCCGCCGACGGCACCGGCCCGCCGTCGCCCCAGCTGAGCGGATGGGTGCGCGCCACCGTCGCCAGGACCTCGGGCGGCAGCCGCCGGCGGTCGTGCAGGCACAGGCTGTAGAAGGGCAGGGCGGCGAAGGTGCGGTTGACCATCGCCTCGAAGCGGCTCCACACCCGCCCGTCCGCACGCCCGGCCCACACCGGCTCGGCGGCCAGCCGCCAACTCGGCGCCTCGGCGTGCAGCTCGCGCAACTGCTGCTCGTAGGCCTGCAACGTGCGGTGGCCGCCCCGCCACCAGGTGTCCGCGGCGGCGAACACGGCGAGCCGGCCGAGGTCCGCGCCCAGGTGGGCGGCGAGGAGCGTGCGCACCCGCTCCCCGGCGACGACCAGCACCGGCTCGCCGCGGGAGAAGCCCTCGAGGACGAAGGGCACGACCCGGCGCACGACCTCCTGGTCGCTGGCGAAGACGAACCCCTCGTGGGCGAGGCGCGTGCCGTCCCAGTCGCCCGTCGGCCGGACCAGCGTCATGCCGGCTCCACGACCCCGCGGCCCACCCCGGAGCGCCGGGTGGGCGCACCGACGGACGATCCGAGCCGACGGGGGGCCGTCATCTCCGGGACGCTACCCCGCACTCCCGGGGGGCGGCAGTATCACGGACGAATTCGTCTCGCTGCCGCCGGACGGGGGCAGAGAGACCGGGAGGGGACGCCGGCGGAGGGGACCCGGAGCGTCCGCCGGGTCCCCCGCCGGTCACGCCGCCCGGGCCGAGGCGGCCATGAGCTCGCCGAGCATCGCGGGCGGCAGGCCCCCGCCCAGGTCGGTGGCGAACCGGCGCATCGACATGGAACCGACCGACAGATCGAGGGGTCACGACGGCCGTTCCTCCGGCCGTGAGCGGGCCGGTCAGCCGGTCGTCATGACGTACAGCCCCGCCAGCAGGCCGGTGAGTGCGGCCAGTCCCGCCAGCAGCGCGGTCGGGAGCCCGACCCCCGGCCCGTCCTGCCCCGGGGAGGAGGCCAGCGCCCGGCGAGCCGCCCGGTACCTCCGGGTCGCCGTCCACGACAGGAGGACGGCGACGACCGCGCCGGCCGCCACGAGGACGTAGGCCAGGGCCCCGGCGGCAGGGGCGGCGAGCCGGCCGGTCACGAGCGCCCCGGCTGCGACACCGAGGGCCGTCCGGCGCCAGGCCAGCGCCGTCCGCTCCGCCTGCGCCCCTGGCGGGAGCTCCGTCACGCGGTCAGCAGGCCGACGAGCACGAGGACCGCCGCGACGGCCGCCCCCAGCGCGACGAGGGGGCCCAGCGGCGACGCCGGCAGCGGGCGGCGGAGCCGGAGCGCCCGCTCCACCGCCGCCCAGCGGAACCAGGCCAGGACCGGAGCCACCGCACTCAGCGCGACGAGCAGCAGGGCGGCGGTCAGCCGGAGGCCGGGCCGGACGTCGAGGTCCAGCGCCTCCAGCGCGACGCCGCTGGCCGCCAGCGCGAGGCCGGTGCGGATCCAGGCGAGGAACGTCCGCTCGTTCGCCAGGCTGGCGCGGGCGTCGGGCTCGTCTCCGACGTCGTAGACCCGGCGGGGGAAGCGGCTGTCCGCTCGCTCGCCGGTCGCCGCCACGCCGTGATCGTCGCCCATCGCGGCCGGCGCCGCGCTCGCTGCCCCGGCTGAGCTTCGAGTACCTGATCGGCCCGGCGCAGGGCCGGGGCAAGGTGCGGCTGTGCTACCCAGGCGCCGCGGGGGCGCCAAGACCTCGCAGCTGCTCGAGCAGGGCGACGGCGGCTGCGTGCCGGCCGGCTTCGCGCACGCGTACGAGATCGAGGAGGCGGCCCGGATGATGAGCACATGCGCGACTTCGAGTGGCCCGACGCGTGACGACCGGGCCGCGAGCATCGCTGCGGGGGAACGAGCGAGGAGCGGACCGGCGCGCGGAGTTCTGCCCGGGTCATCGCCTGACGAGCCGACCTCACCAACCAACCGCCGGGCGCGGGCCCGCCTCGGGACCGCGCCCGCCGCACGTCCGAGGAGCCCCGCCGTGTCCGGTCCCGCCCTGCCCCTCCCCCCGCCGGCCCACACCGCCCCGCTGCCGGCCGCCCGCCCGGGGCCCGGCGGCATCCGCGTGCTGACCGGCGTGCCGTACGCCACGCTCCCCGGCAGCCGGCCGCTGGAGCTCGACCTGTACCTCCCGCACGGGGACGCCCCGGCTCCCGTGGTGGTCTTCCTGCACGGCGGCGGCTGGCGGACGGGCAGCCGGCACGCCCCCGGTCCGGCCTTCGCCGGGCAGTCCCCGACGCCGTTCGAGCGCGTCGCGCAGGCCGGGATCGCCGTCGCCAGCGTCGACTACCGCCTGTCCGGCGAGGCGGTGTGGCCGGCGCAGCTGCACGACGCCAAGGCCGCCGTCCGCTGGCTGCGCGGCCGGGCCGGCGAGCTCGGCGTGGACCCCGGGCGCGTCGCCGCGTGGGGCGAGTCGGCCGGCGGGCATCTCGCCGAGCTGCTCGGCCTGACCGCGGGCGACGCGGGGCTCGAGGGGGACGTCGGCGTGACCGGCCCGTCCAGCGCCGTCGTCGCCGTCGCCGCCTGGTACGCGCCCAGCGACGTCTCCGCCGTCGCGTCCGACACCGGCGCCGACCCGGCGGACGCGACCACCCGCGAGGCGCTGTTGCTGGGTGCGGCCGCGCGGGACGTACCCGAGGCCGCCGCACAGGCCAGCCCGCTGCGCCACGTGACGGCGGCCGCCCCGCCGGTCCTGCTGCTGCACGGCCGGGCCGACCGGTTGTTCCCCTGCGTGCAGAGCGAGCGGCTGGCCGAGGCCCTGCGGGCAGCCGGCGCCGACGTCGAGCTGCACACCTACGAGGGCGCCGACCACATGTGGCTCGGCGCGGCCGGGCCCGACGCGGCCGCGGACGCCCTCGACCTCACCGTCGCCTTCCTCCGCGACCGGCTGCGCGCCGGCTGAACTCCCCCGGGTCCCGACGCGTTCCCGGCACTCTGACAGGAGCACCTCCGTGTCCGATGCGCACGTCCCACCCCGCGTCCCGGTCCTGATCGCCGGCGGCGGCCCCAGCGGCCTGGCCGCCGCGATCGAGCTGGGCCGCCGCGGGATCGAAGTGCTCGTCGTCGAGCCGCGCACCGCCCTGGACCCGCTGCGCCCGCGCGCCAAGACGACCAGCGTCCGCACGATGGAGCACCTGCGCCGCTGGGGCCTGGCCGACCGGCTGCGCGCCGCCGCGCCGCTGCCGGTGGCGCACGCCCAGGACGTCGTCTTCGTGACCGGCCTGTTCGGCCACGAGATCACCCGCTTCCCGCAGGCCTTCGGCCTCTGGACGACGCCGCGCGAGATCGCCGCCGAGTCCGGCCAGCAGGCGCCGCAGCCCGGCGTCGAGCAGCTGCTGCGGGAGGCCGCGGCCGAGACCCCGGGCGTCACCCTCCGGATCGGCTGGCGCGTCACCGCCGTCACCGACGGCCCGGACGAGGTCCTCGCCACCATCGAGGGCCCGGACGGGACGACGACCCAGGTGCACGCCGACTGGTACCTCGGCTGCGACGGCAGCGCCGGCATCTCCCGCCGGGCCATCGGCGCCCGCTACGACGGGGCCTCGGGCGCGCTGTCCAACCTCAGCGTCACCTTCCGCTCCCGCGCGCTGGAGGAGCGGCCGCTGTGCGCGCTGGGCGTGCACTACTGGGTGATCGGCACCGAGCGCGGCGGGCTGATGGGCCGGCTGGACCTCGACGGCACCTGGTGGGCGATCGTGCAGGGCGTCGACACCGTCGCCGAGGACGCCGACCCGGTCGCGCTCGTCCGGGCGATGGTCGGCCGCGACCCCGACGGCAGGGACATCGACGTCCACGTCCTCGCGACCGACCCCTGGCAGGCCCGGCTGCTGCTGGTGGACCGCTTCCGCGGGCAGCGGGTGTTCCTCGTCGGCGACGCCGCACACCTCAACCCGCCGTGGGGCGGCCACGGGTTCAACACCTGCGTGGGCGACGCGGTGAACATCGGCTGGAAGCTCGCCGCCGTCGTGGGGGGCTGGGCGCCGGCGTCGCTGCTGGACAGCTACGAGCCCGAGCGCCGTCCCGTCGCCCGGCGGACCATCGAGGCCGCCGGCAGCCAGGAGGCCTTCCTCGCCCCCGCCTTCGCCGGGGCCGACCTCGACGACGACGGTCCGACCGGCTGGGAGCTGCGGGCCGCGCTGGCCGAGGCGCTGCAGGTCAAGGACCCCGAGTTCCACAGCCTCGGCCTGGTGCTCGGCTACGACTACCCCGACTCCCCCGTCGTCGTCCCGGACGGGCTCCCGGTACCCGAGCCCACCCTGGCCACCTTCACCCCGTCCGCCCACCCCGGCGCGCGGCTGCCGCACGCCTGGCTCGGCGAGGGCGACTCCCTCTTCGACCGCCTCGGCGAGGGGTTCACGCTGCTCCGGCTGGACCCGGCGGGCGACCCCGGGGAGCTCTCCGACCGGGCGGCCCGCCGGGGCGTCCCGCTGACCGTCCTGGACCTGGCCGGCACGCCGGCCCTGCGCGACCTGCTCGGCGCCGACCTCGTGCTGGTCCGCCCCGACCAGCACGTGGCCTGGCGCGGGCACGCCGTCGAGGACGCGGACGCACTGCTGGACCAGGTGCTCGGCGCCGTCCCCGGCGCCGCTTCCCACTGACCACCTGTCCCACAGACTCCGAGGAGCACCCCGCAGGACCGCCGCCGCCTTCCCCGAGGGCTTGCTCCGGGCACGGCCACCGCCTCCCATCACGGGTGCTGACGCTCAGCGGCCGTGGACCTCCAGCACCATCGGCAGCGCGGCCGCCGGGACGCCGCGGCCGTCGTCGGGCCGGGGCCAGTGGATCGCGATCTCGTCGATGCCGGCCTCGGTCAGGCGGCCCAGGGTGTCCCGGTACCGCTCGGCGCTCTCATACGGCCAGGTGAACTCCAGCCCGGCGAGGACGACGCGGCGCAGCGCCGACGCCTCGCGGCCCTCCTCGGCGAGGGTCTCGGTCAGCCGGGCGCTCTGCTCGGCGACGGCGGTCAACCACTCCTCCGCGGGCACGTCGGCGCCGAACGGCCCGTAGGTCACCCAGCCCGAGCCGTACCTGGCCGCCAGCCGCAGCGCCCGGGGGCCCGCCGCCGCGACCGTGAAGGGCACGCGCGGCTGCTGCACGCAGCCCGGGACGGAGGCGGCCTCCACCGCGGAGTACCGCTCGCCGTGCACCGTGGTGACCGGCTGCCGCAGCAGCGTGTCGAGCAGCGACAGCCACTCGGCGAACCGGTCGGTGCGCTCCGCACGGGGCAGCGGCGGCTCTCCCAGCACCCGGGCGTCCAGGCCCTCGGTGCCCACCCCGACCCCCAGCTCGAGCCGGCCGCCGGTGAGCTGGTCGAGCGTCACCAGCTCCTTGGCGAACGGCACCGGGTGGCGGAAGTTCGGCGAGGCGATCAGCGTCCCCAGCCGCACCCGGTCGGTGACCCCGGCGGCCGCCGCCAGCAGCGGCACGGCGCCGTACCAGGGGTTGTCCGCGAGCGCGGCCACCTCAGGTGGTCGTAGGTCCAGACCGTGCCGACGCCGGCGGCCTCGGCCGCCCGCACGTCGTCGAGGAAGCAGGAGACGGGGTGCCGGTCGGGCAGGACGACGGCGGAGAGGGCGGGGATCACCGGGTGAGTATCGACTCCCCCTCCGACGCTTGCGGGAGAGCAGGATCACCCCGCCCACGACGCTTGGTGCACCAACCGTTGGCGTATCTTTGACCTGTGACCACCACCCGGGACGCCGTCCCCCAGGACGTCGACGAGCTCCTCGCCGATCCCCTCGCGCTCGAGCGCCAGGTCTGCTTCGCCCTGTCGGTCGCCGCGCGCACCGTCGTCTCGGTCTACCGGCCGTGGCTGGAGCCCATGGGCCTGACCCACCCGCAGTACCTCGTGATGCTGGCGCTCTGGCAGCACGGCCCGCTGGCACTCAAGGACCTCAGCCGGCTGCTGCAGCTGGACCCCGGCACCCTCTCGCCGCTGGTCAAGCGGCTCGAGGCGGCCGGCTACGTCCGCCGCGGCCGCGACGCCCGCGACGAGCGCAACCTCGCCATCGCGCTCACCGACACCGGCCGCGCCCTCCGCGAGCGGGCCGAGCGCATCCCCGAGGGGATCGTCGCCCACCTCGGGCTGCCGCTCGAGGAGCTGCTCGCGCTGCAGCAGGCGCTGACCCGGGTGAACGCCGCGGCACAGGCGGCGCTCACCCGGCCGGCACCCACCGGGGCGGCGCCCGCATGACCAGGCCCGCCGAAGCGCCGGTGCCGGCCGAGCCGGTCGTGCGGCCCGACCCCGTCCGCTGGCTGCTCTACGCCTTCGGTGCCGGGCTGCCCACCCGGCACCGCAGCTGGGTGCTGCACGACGTCACCACCCGCACCTGGGTGCTGCGGCACGCCGCCCGGACCCTGGTGCAGCTCACCGTCCCCGTCGCGCTCATCGTGGCCTTCGTCCCCGGCCCCCTGGGCCTGCGACTGGGCATGTCGCTGATCGGCGTCATCCTCGGCATGGCCTTCTCGCTGGCGTACATGACCGAGACGGTCGAGAACCGGGTCGGCAAGGCCGGGTACCCGGTCGGCAGCGCCCAAGCCGGCCGCGACCGCGCGTCGGCGGTCCGCGAGGTCGGCGCCGCCCAGCGCCGGCGGGACGCCGCGGCCGAGCGCGCCGCCCGCTACCGCGCCCGCCAGGGCCGGTGACCGGGCGCCGCGCGCTGGACCGCCGGGCGCGGCGACGCGGGGAGGTCAGCCGATCCGGTTCACGAAGCCGGCGTCGACGGGGAGGTTCGTGCCGGTGATGTACCGGCCCTCGTCGGAGCAGAGGAACGCGACGGCGTTGCTGATGTCGGACGGCTCGAGCATGTCGACCGGCAGGGCGTTGCGCATGTGCACGCCCTTGTCCACCTGGGTGGCGAGGAAGCCCTGCATCGCCTCGTTGGTCGCCATCAGGGTGTTCACGGCGGTCGGGTGGACGACGTTCACGCGGATGCTGTGCTCGGCGAGGTCGTTGGCCAGGCCGCGCATGATGCCGACGACACCGTGCTTGGCGACGCCGTAGACCCCGCCACCCATGCCGCGCAGCCCGGCCGTCGACCCGGTGAGCACGATCGCCCCGCCGCGGCCAGCGGCGACCAGGTGCGGGATCGCCACCTGGGTGGTGTTCCAGACGCCGGTCAGGTTGACGCCGAGGCCCTCGTCCCAGGCCTGCTGGTCCTCCTCCGGCGTGGTCAGCCGGAACAGGCCGGGGCTGATGCCGGCGTTGGCGACGACGAAGTCCAGCCGGCCGAGCTCGGCCACGCCCTCGTCGACGACCGCCTGCAGCGCCACGCGGTCCCGGACGTCGGCCACGCGGGCCACGATCCGCCGGTCGAGGCCCTCGACGAGTCGGACGGTCTCGTCGAGGTCCGCCCTCGTGGACATGGAATAGGCCACCGAGGCGAGGTCGGCGCAGATGTCCACGCCGATGATGTCGGCGCCCTCCGAGGCCAGGCGCAGCGCGTGGCTGCGGCCCTGGCCGCGGCCGATGCCGGTGATGAAGGCGACGGTGCCCTCGAGTCGTGCCATGGGGACCTCCTGGAGTGCCCGCTCATCGGCGGGCGCTGATCGATGGGTCTGCGACGGCTCCGCGCCGTCCGGGTCCTGGACCCCGGCGCCCGCCGGTGGGAGAGCGGGCGCCAGGGTCCAGGGCTGCGGGTCAGCCGTCGACGGGCCCGCCGCAGAACGGGTCGGCTCCCTCGACGGGCACGAACGCGTCGCCCTCGAGCACCACGTAGAAGGAGCACTGCTCGTCGTACTCGGTGGTGCTCTGCGGGATCGGGTTCGGGTAGAGCCCGTTGGCGTCCCAGTCGTCGGTCTCCTGCAGGGTCGAGATCAGCTCCTCCTGCGTGGCGTCGCAGCCGGCCTGCTCCAGGCCGTGGAGGAACAGGTCGGCGCCGAACCAGCCCTGGCTCTCGTAGAACCCGGGGATGCCGGACTCGTTGTCGCTGTACTCGGTCAGCGCCCGGCTGAGCTCCTGGGTGGCCGGGGTGTCGAGCTCCACGGGGGTGAACGACGAGGAGAAGGTGACGCCCTGGCCGGCCTGGACGGCCGGCTCGGACTCCAGCAGGTCGGCGCCGTAGCCGGTCGGGGACAGGAAGATCTTGACCGGGTAGTTGGCCTGCTTGAGCCCGCCGATGATGGCCAGCGACGTGTCGAAGTTCAGCGTCGTGTAGACCGCGTCGGCCTCGGACTCGATGATGCCGAGCACGATCGCGCCGACGTCGGTGCTGCCGAAGGGCACGCTGTTGTTGACGTAGGCGCGCTCGAGGCCGGCCGCCTCCATCGACTGCATGCCGATCTCCAGGCCCGCCTGCGAGCTGGGGCTGACCACGGAGATGCCGGCGACCCTGGTCGCGCCCTGGCTGGCGAAGAACTCGCCGGCCTGGGTGTAGACGGTGTCGTAGTCCGGCACGGTGCCGGAGTTGAACAGGTTGTCATCGGTGGCGCTCCACTCGGGGGCACCGTCCCAGGCGCCGCCGAAGACCGGCGTGGTGGCGCCCTGGGTGGTCATGAACGGCGCGGCGCCGTAGAAGAACGCGCTGACGTTGAGCATCGCGAAGACCTCGTCCTGCTGGACCAGCTTCTGCGCGCTCGCCAGCGCGCCTGCGGCGTTGGTGGTGTCGTCGGCCTCGACGATCTCGAAGTCCAGGTCACCGGCACACCCCTCCCCCGCGTCCTCGTAGGCGGCGAATCGCGCCTCGGCGCCGCGGATGGAGTCCGCTGCCGCGG
Source organism: Trujillonella endophytica (assembly GCF_019799905.1). Lineage (GTDB taxonomy): Bacteria > Actinomycetota > Actinomycetes > Mycobacteriales > Geodermatophilaceae > Trujillonella > Trujillonella endophyticus_A. The sequence goes on from NZ_JABGCI010000005.1 coordinate 228,406, forward strand.
CCGCACCCGGACCGCTCAGCGAGGTCAGCAGCCCCACCTGGACGGTGCCGCCGGCGCCGTCTCCCCCACCGCCGCCCCCGCCGCCTCCGCCGCCACCGGCCTCCTCGTCGTCACTGCCGCACGCGGACAGCACGAGGGCCACGGCGCACGCCATGCCCACTGCTGCCATGCCTCTGCTGTGCATCTCTCTCACCGCTTCATCGAGTCGAGAACCGACGCTGTTAAGACAGGCGCCTTCAGACATTCGGAACGTACTGATGATGTGAGTCACAATCAAGAGACCTGACTTAACGACACTGCCGCGGCTCGTCCGCCGCCTCCTCCGGTGGGGTCGCGGCGCCGGTGCCCGGCCCGCAGCAGGGCGACCCGCGCCTAGCATCGCCTCATGTCCAGCGGTCGCCGCACCCGTCCGGGGCCTCCGGACGCGAGCTGCCGCGCATGACGGACGCCCGCGGGGAGTCGGCCCGGCACCCCGTCACGATCTACGACGTCGCCCGGGTGGCGGACGTGGCCCCGTCGACGGTCTCCCGCGCCTTCTCCCGGCCGGGGCGCGTCAACTCGGAGACGGCCGCCCGTATCCGGCGCGTCGCGGACGAGCTGGGCTACCGCACCAGCCCCCTCGCCCGCGCCCAGCAGACGTCGCGGACGCGGCTGCTCGCGCTGGTCGTGTCCGACGTCGCCAACCCCTTCTACGCCGAGGTCATCCACGGCGCGCAGGCGGCGGCCACCGCGGCGGGGTACACGTTGCTCCTCATCGACGCCCAGGAGTCCGAGCGGCACGAGCGGGCCACCCTGGAGCGCACGCTCTCCTCCGTCGACGGGGTCCTGCTCGCCGGCACGCGCCTGTCGGACTCGGCGATCCGGATGCTGTCGAAGCAGAAACCGCTGATCGTCCTGAACCGCACCATCGTCGACGTGCCGTCGGTCGTCCCGGACAACGGCCGCGGCATCCGGCTGGCGGTGGAGCACCTGGCCGAGCTGGGGCACCGCTCCATCACCTACCTGTCCGGCCCCGAGGCGTCCTGGGCCGACGGCATGCGCTGGCGCTCGCTGCTGGAGGCGGCGACGGCCGCGAGCCTGCGGGCCCGACGCCTGGGGCCCTTCTCGCCGGACGTGGCCGGTGGCGTCCGCGCGGCGGAGGAGTTCGGCGCCCGGTACCCGACCGCGGTGATCGCGTACAACGACCAGCTCGCCATCGGTCTCATCCGGGGCCTCACCGCCCGCGGCATCCGGGTCCCCCGGGACGTCAGCGTCGTGGGCTTCGACAACATCCCGGTGGCCGACCTGATCACACCCGGGCTGACCACGGTCGCGGCGCCGCTCTACACCGAGGGCGCCACGGCGACCCGCCACCTGCTGACGCTGGTCGCCAGCGGGCAGCGCGGCACCAGCCTGTCGGCCGTGCTGCCGGTGCGCCTCGTCGTCCGCGGCTCGACCGGCCGCCGCAGCCGGCGGCGGAGCCCGCCCGTGACGGTCGCGGCGGACGGCGACGCGGGGAGCTGACTGCTCAGGACCCGCCGTCTCCGGGCGCTGCGCCGCCGGCACCGAACGCCTTGAGCCGGCCCAGCGGTATCGACGCCATCATCCGCACCATGTCCGTGCCGAGAGCCGCGCCGGACTCGCCGCCCCCGAAGGCGCCGAGCATCGGGGCGATCGCGGCGGCGGCCTCGGGTTCGGCCATGAGCTCGCCGAGCGTCGTCTCGTCCGAGACCGGCAGGCGGACCTCGTCGCCACGCACGGCGACGAGCGCCGCGGCGCGCAGGTCACGGCTGGAGACGCCGGCGTGCACCTCGTACTCGCCGTCCTCGACCACCCACTGCTGCAGCCGCGGGTGCCAGTAGGCGAGATCGGCGCGGCGGAGCACGGCCGAGACGCGGCGGCTCTCGCCGGGCGGCAGCGTCACGCCGGCGAAGCCCTTGAGCTCGCGCAGGGGCCGCTGCACCGTGGAAGCGGGCACGCCCACGTAGAACTGCACGACCTCCCGGCCGGGCCGGTCCCCGGTGTTCGTGACGCCGACCGTGGCCGTGACGCCCTCGTCGCCGGCGGTCAGCTCGAGGCCGGTGACGTCGAAGGTCGTGTACGACAGCCCGTGGCCGAAGGGGAAGGTCACGTCGACGTCCCGGGCGTCGTACCAGCGGTGGCCGACGTGCAGCCCCTCGCTGTACCGGTGGCGGGAGAACTCCCCCGGGAAGTCCAGGTACGCGGGCACGTCCTGCAGGCGCTGCGGCACCGTCTCGGCGAGCTTCCCCGAGGGGCCGACCGCGCCGACCAGCACGTCGGCCAGCGCCGCTCCCCCGCCCTGGCCCAGCAGCGCGCCGTCGACGATCGCCGGCACGAGGTCGACCACCGGCGCCAGCCGCACCACGCCTCCGTGCGAGAGCACGAGCACCGTCCGGGGCTGCACCGCCGCCACCTCGCGGACGAGCCGGAGCTGGTCGGCCGGGAGCTCGATGGACTCGCGGTCGAAGCCCTCGGACTCCTGCCCCGCAGCCAGCCCGACGAAGAGGACGGCGACCTGCGCGGATCGGGCCGTCGCCACGGCCTCGGCGCGCAGCGCGTCGGCGTCACCGGACCCGTCGGTGGTGAACCCCCGGGCGAACGACACGTCCCCGCGGCGGGCCCGCAACTGCTCCAGCGGCACGTCGAGGCGCGTCACGGTGACGTGCGAGCTGCCCCCGCCCTGGTAGCGCGGCACCTCGGCGAACTCGCCGATCACCGCCACCGCCGCGTCGGCGGCCAGGGGCAGCACGGGGACGCCGTCCACGGGGTCGTTCGCGAGCAGCACCACGCAGCGGGCGGCCGCCCGGCGGGCCAGCTCGTGGTGGGCGTCGACGTCGACGGCGGTGTCCGGGCGGCGGGAGGCGGCCACCTTCGCGGCGAGCTCGGCCACCGTGCGGGCACCGCGCTGCAGTGCCGTGGCGTCGAGGCGGCCGTCGGCGATCGCGGTCACCAGACCGGCGTCGCCGTCGGGGTCCGGGCCAGGCATCTGCAGGTCCAGGCCCGCCGCGACGGCCGCGACCCGGTCGGACACCGCGCCCCAGTCGCTGACGACCGCGCCCCGGAACCCCCACTCGCCGCGGAGGACGTCGGTGAGCAGCCAGCCGTCCTCCGCGGCGTACACCCCGTTGACCCGGTTGTAGGAGCACATGACCGTCCACGGCCGCGCCTCCTCGACCACGCGCTGGAAGGCCCGCAGGTAGACCTCGCGCAGCGGCCGCTCGTCGACGTCGGAGCTGGCCCGCATCCGGTCGTGCTCGGCCTCGTTGCCGGCGAAGTGCTTCAGCGACGTCCCGACGCCCTCGCCCTGCACACCGCGCACCCAGGCGGCGGCCATCGTCCCGGTCAGCACCGGGTCCTCCGACCAGTACTCGAAGTTCCGCCCGCCGCGGGGATCGCGCTTGAGGTTCACGCCCGGCCCCAGCAGCACGCCGACGCCCAGGGCCTGCGCCTCCCGCCCGAGCGCCGCGCCGACCTCTCCGGCCAACTCCGGATCCCACGACTGCGCCAGGCCCACCGCCGGCGGGAAGCACGTCGCCGGCTCGCTCGCGCCGAGACCCAGGTGGTCCGGGGAGCCGACCTGCTTGCGGATCCCGTGCGGGCCGTCGGTCAACCAGAACGAGGGCACCCCGGCGACGTCCGCCGTCGTCCAGAACGAGGCACCGCTGGTGAGCGCGGCGGCGTCGGCCGGGGCGATGGGCTCGGCGTCAGGCGTGGTCATCGGCTGTCTCCTCCTGGACGGGTCCCGCGCCGTCGGCGGGGGCGAGCTGCTCGGCGAGGCCCAGGGCGCGGGCCAGCACCTGCTTCACGGGGCGGCCGAGGGCGGCCGCCGCGCGGGCGACGTCCTCCCACTCGGGCATGGCGTTGAGCACCCGGCCGTCGGGCGCCAGACCCAGCTTGACCGCGACCGGGTGGCCGTCGACGTGCACGGTGGCGAAGGTCCGCGCCAGGATGTGCCGCGCGGCGGGCGTCTCCCGGATCCCCAGCGTGGTGGTCTCGCGGAACAGGACCCCCCGGACGGCGGGCGCCGTCCCCGGGTCCGCGAGGGCCGCGACGACGTACGCCGGGCGGCCCTTCTTCATCAGCACCGGGGTCAGCCAGGCGTCCCGGGCCCCGGCGGCGAGCAGCGCGTCGAGGACCGCGGGCCACACCCGGGGGTCGAGGTCGTCGACGTTGGCCTCCAGCAGGAGGACCTCCTCCCGGCCCGCCGGCACCCCGGCGCGGCCCAGCACCAGGCGCACGGCGTTGGGCCGGTGTGCCGGGTCACGGCCACCGGCACCGATCCCGGTGCGCTCCGGGCTCATCGCCGGCATCGGTCCGTACCCGTCGGCCAGGGTGGTGGCGAGGGCCACCCCGGTGGGGGTGGCGAGCTCCTCGTCGTCCGGCCCGCCCGACGCCGGTGCCGAGGCCGCGGCCAGCAGGGCGAGGACGGCGGGCCCGGGGACGGGGATCCGCCCGTGCGCGGTGTCGGCGTGCCCGCCGCCGAGCGCGATCGGCGAGACGACGAGCCGGTCGAGGCCCAGCGCGGCGATCCCCGCGCACACGCCGACCACGTCCGCGACGGCGTCCAGCGCGCCCACCTCGTGGAAGTGGACGTCGTCGGCCGGGACGCCGTGCACCGTGCCCTCGGCGCGCGCCAGCGCGGCGAACACCGCCGCGGCCGGGCTCCGGAGCGGTTCGGGCAGCCGGTCCAGCAGCACCCGGACGTCGGCCCACGTGCGGTGCGGCTGGCCCGCCTCCGGTGCGTCGACGTGCACCCGCGTCGCCCGCAGGCCGCCCCGGCGCACCTCCTCGGCGCGCAGGGACACCGGGAGGCCGAGGGGCGCGAGCGCCGCACGCAGGTCCTCCAGGGGGACCCCCGCGTCCACGACCGCCCCGAGCAGCATGTCGCCGGAGACGCCGTTCGACAGGTCCAGCCAGCCGACCCGGCTCACGCCCGGCCGTCCCGGGCGTCCGCCAGCGCCCGCGCGATCCGGGCGGCGTGGACGCCGGCGCCGAAGCCGTTGTCGATGTTGCAGACGACGACGCCCGGCGCGCAGGAGTTCAGCATCCCGAGCAGCGCGGCGAGCCCCGAGAAGCTGGCGCCGTACCCGACGCTGGTCGGCACCGCGACGACGGGCGTGCCGACCAGACCGCCGACGACGCTGGGCAGCGCCCCCTCCATCCCGGCGACGACGACGACCGCGTCGGCCGCGGCGAGCACCGGCCGGGCGTCCAGGACGCGGTGCAGGCCGGCCACCCCGACGTCGGTGACCCGGACGACGCCGGCGCCGGAGGCCCGGAGGGTGAGCGCGGCCTCGGCGGCGACCGGCTCGTCGGAGGTCCCCGCCGTGACGACGGCGACGCTGCCCCGCGCAGGGGGCAGGGCACCGACCGCGACCGTCGTCCGGTCGACGGTCGCCTCGGGCCAGCGCTCCCGGAGCGCGGCGACCGTGGCGGGCGTGGCCCGGGTGACCAGCGCCGGGCGGTCCGGCGAGGACTCCCGGAGCGTGGCGACGATCCCCAGGACCTCCTCCGTCGTCTTGCCCGCCCCGTACACGACCTCCGGGTCGCCGGTGCGCGCGGCCCGGTCGGTGTCCACGCGGGCGAAGCCGAGGTCGGCGTACCCCCGCCCGGGATCGGTCACCGCGCGACCGGCGTCAGCTCGAAGGCGCGGCCGGGCCGGTAGGGCTCCTCGTCGAGCCGGGCGGTCCGCACCGACGGATCGACCGTGCGCATGCCCGACAGGACCGCGCGCACCACGACCGCGTCGACACGGTGCCGGTCCGTGTCACCCACCTCGATCCGCACCTCGTCGTCCCGCACCCGGCAGCGGACCACGCGGATGCCGGTGTGCCGGGTGACCAGGGCCTCCCCGACCTCGACGGCCCGCAGCCGGGTGGGCGTCACCTCCGTGCCGACGTAGAGCCGGCTCGCCAGGCACGGCGAGGCGGGCAGGTCCGCGCAGTCCAGACCGAGCCCGCCGGCGATCGCCCGGACGCCGGCCTTGCCGATCCCGGCCTCGACGTAGGGGTGCCGCACCCCCCGCTCGGCAGCGGCGATGAGCCCCGGCCGGTACTCGCCGAGGTCGTCGGTGTTGGCGCCGGACAGCAGCGTGCGGGTGCTCCCGGCCGCGGACACCAGCGAGGTCATCGCGTCGTACAGGTGGGACTTGCAGACGTAGCAGCGGTTCCGCGGGTTGCTCAGGTAGGCGGGGTCGTCGAACTCGCCCGACCGGACGGTGCGCAGGTCCCATCCCTCGGCGGCGGCCGCCTGCAGCACCCGGGCCGTGGCCGCCGCCGGCACGGCCGGGGTGACGCTGTGCACGACGACGGTCCCGGAGGCGTCGGCACGGTGGGCCACGGTCGCCAGCGTCAGGCTGTCGACCCCACCGCTGCACGCGACGGCGCGGAGGGGCAGCCGGGCCAGCTGCTCCTCGAGCCGCCGCAGCTCCGCCGACGGCGTCACGGGCGGGCCAGCCGGAACAGGACCTCGCCGGCCTCGGGCACCAGCAGGGTCTCCTCGTCGTCCACGGCGGCGGCCAGGTCGACGGCCGCGGGGTCGAGGTACCCCAGGTTCGCCCGGCGCACGACGTCCTCGGGGATGCCGGTCGCCAGCGTCACCCGCACGCGCGGCCGCTCGACGCCGGTCGCGACGTCGTAGGTGCCGGCGCCGCGGAGGTGGGTGGAGTGCGCCAGCACGCCCCAGTGCAGGTGCGCGAAGCGGTCCCACTGCTGCACGAAGTAGTCCCGGCAGTGGTAGCCGATCTCCTCGATCTCGGGGTGCATGGCCGAGATCTCGGTGATGTGCGGGGCGTAGATGACGACCTCCCCGCCGTCGGCGACCACCGGCTCGACCTTGTAGAAGCCCTTGGCCGCCGTCCACATGTCGTCGTACTTCTCCGGGATCACCGAGAGCACCCGGCGGACCGGTGCGTCGAGGTAGCGCACGTGCGTCGTGGCCGAGACGTCGGCGGCGGCGGACCAGGCGGCCTGCGGGTCGCCGAACGCCGCCGCGTGCAGTGCCCCGCTGCCGGACTGCACGACCACGCACAGCGCGAGGCGCCGGGCCGGGATCAGGGCGGCGGCCTCGTCGATGAGCGCCCGCACGGGGGTCGTCCCGCGGGTGCCGATGATGTCGGCGCTGCTGATCAGGGCCCCGAGCCAGTGCGACAGGTCGATGATCTCCTGGCCGGCGACCCCGGGGAAGAAGTACTTGTTGCCGCCGGAGAAGCCGACGACCTCGTGCGGGAACACCGGGCCGACGACGAGGGCGATTTCGTGCTCGACGACGGCCCGGTTGAGCCGGACGTCGACGCTCTCGCGCAGGCGTCCCTCGGACAGCTCCGCCACCCGCTCCGCGGGGATGACCCCCAGGGAGACGAACGTGTCCGGGTCGGCCCACTCGTGGTTCAGGAGCGTCGTCCCGGGATAGCGGGCGGCGAGGTCCCCCGCGGGGTAGCCGAGGTGCCGGGCCAGCTGGGCCTCGGTCATGGCCGCGTGGGTGCCCAGTGCCACGAGCACGGTGAGCCGGCTGACCCTCCCGACGAGGGCCCCGTGCACCGCCGACAGGAGCATCGGCAGCGGGCAGCTGCGGGTGGCGTCGGGGATCACCACGCAGACGCTGCGCCCGTCGAGGTCCTCGGCGGCGAGGCAGCCGGCGACGAAGTCGGCCACCCCGTCGTCGTCCAGGAGCTGGTCCGTCCCGCCGACCGTCGTGACGCGGGCGGACGCGCGGAACCGGGGGTGCGACACCTGCGTCATGCCGCCACCTTGCGCGGCGTGTGTGACGTGGGCAACCAACGGCGTCCATCTCCAGCGGCGGGCGGGAGCCCGGCGGCAACTGGTGGCAACCCGTTCCCGGTCAGGAACACGGTCCAGAGCATTGGCACCATGTCCGCCCCTCCCGCGCTCGACCGGCATCCCGACCGGCTCCTCCCCGCGGAGCCCGGCGTGCGGGCGATCGCGCGCCGGCTCTACGGCGAGGTGCGTGAGCTGCCGATCCTCTCGCCGCACGGGCACGTGGACCCCCGCATCCTCGCCGACGACGTCCCGTTCGCGGACCCGGCGAGCCTGTTCGTGACGCCGGACCACTACGTCACGCGACTGCTGCACGCCAGCAGCGTCCCCCTGTCCGACCTCGGCGTCGGCCGGGGTCCCCTCCCCGAGGCCGGGTCGCGGCGGGTGTGGCGCCGGCTGTGCGAGCACTGGCCGGTGCTGGCGGGGACGCCCACGCGGTACTGGCTGGAGTCCGAGCTCGCCGAGGTCTTCGACGTCGCCGTCCGCCCGTCCGCCGCGACGGCCGATGCGATCTACGACCAGGTGGCCGAGCGGCTGGCCAAGGACGCCTACCGGCCTCGGGCGCTGTTCGAGCGGTTCGGCATCGAGGTGCTGGCGACGACGGACGACCCGTGCGACGACCTGTCGGCACACGCCGCGCTCGCCGCCGACCCGGCCTTCCCGGGCCGGGTGGTCCCGACCTTCCGGCCCGACCGCTACCTCGAGGCGGCGGCCCCCGGCTGGGCCGACGCGGTCGCCCGGCTGGGCGAGGTCAGCGGCGTGGACACCGGGAGCTACGCGGGCTGGGTGGCCGCCATGGAGGCGCGCCGGGCCCACTTCCGCGCGCACGGCGCCACCTCCGCCGACCACAGCCACGAGGACGTCGGCACCGCGCCGCTGCCGCCGGGCGAGGCGGACCGGGTCCACCGCGCCGCGCTGGCCGGGACGGCGTCGCCCGGCGAGTGCGTGGCCCTGCGCCGGCACATGCTGCTGGAGATGGCCCGGATGTCCTGCGACGACGGGCTGGTGATGACCATCCACCCCGGCGTGCGGCGCAACCACCACCGCCCGACCTCCCAGGTGTACGGCCCCGACACCGGCCACGACATCCCGCTGCGGGTCGAGTACACCGACGCGCTGCGCCCGCTGCTCGAGCGGTTCGGGACCCACCCGTCGCTGCACCTGGTGCTGTTCACCCTGGACGAGACGGTGTTCTCCCGGGAGCTGGGCCCGCTCGCCGGCTTCTACCCGGCCGTGTACGTCGGTGCGCCGTGGTGGTTCCTGGACGCCCCGGACGCCGTCCGCCGGTTCCGCGGCGCGGTGACGGAGTCCGCGGGGTTCCGGCGGACGTCGGGCTTCATCGACGACACCCGCGCCTTCTGCTCCATCCCCGCCCGCCACGACATGTCCCGGCGGCTGGACAGCGGCTACCTGGCCCGCCTCGTCGCCGAGCACGTGCTGGACGAGGACGAGGCCCGGGAGATCGCCGTCGACCTCGTCGACCGCCGGCCGCGTGAGGTCTTCAAGCTGTGAGCGGGACACCGCTGCGCCGCGGCCCCGGCGCGGCGCCGCCGGTGCGGGCGGTGCACCTCGGGCTGGGCAGCTTCTTCCGCGCGCACCAGGCCTGGTACACCGACCGCGCCGCCGACGACGGCGACGCCTGGGGCATCGCCGCCTTCACCGGCCGCCGGCCCGACCTCGCCGAGGCACTGACCGCGCAGGAGGGCCTGTACACGCTGGTCACCCGGAGCTCCGAGGGCGACCGGTTCGACGTCGTCCGGTCGGTGTCCCGGGCGCACGCCGCCGCCGACTCCGACGCCTGGCTCGACCTCCTCGCCTCCCCCGCCGTGCGGGTCCTGACCACGACCGTCACCGAGGCCGGCTACCACCGCCGGCCGACCGGGGGCCTGGACGTCGACTCCCCGCAGGTGGCCCGGGACCTCGCCGCCCTGCGCGCCGACCCCCGGGCCCCGGTGACCTCGGTCCCGGCCCGGATCACCGCCGGCCTGCTGGCGCGCCGCGCCGCCGACGCCGGTCCCCTGACCCTCGTGCCCTGCGACAACCTGCCCGACAACGGCGCCGCCCTCGCCGAGGTCGTCCTGGGCTGCGCCGCCGCGGTCGACCCGGCCCTGGCGGAGTGGATCGGCGCGCAGGTCGCGACCGCCACCACGATGGTCGACCGCATCACGCCCGAACCCACGGACGCCGACCGCCGGACGGTGCTGGAGGGCACCGGGACCGACGACCGCGCGCCCGTGGTCACCGAGCCGTTCAGCGAGTGGGTCGTGGCCGGCGACTTCCCCGGCGGCCGGCCGGCCTGGGAGCGCGCCGGCGCCGTCCTCACCGACGACGTCACGCCGTTCGAGCAGCGCAAGCTCTGGCTGCTCAACGGCGGCCACTCCCTGCTGGCCTACGTCGGGGGCGTGCGCGGCTGCGCGACGGTCGCCGAGGCCGTCGCCGACGCGCACTGCGCCGACCTCCTCCGGGCGTGGTGGGCCCTCTGCACGCCGCACCTCGCCGTCGGTCCCCACGAGGCGGCGCGCTACTCCGCGGCGCTGCTCGACCGGTTCGCCAACCCGCGGATCCGGCACGCACTCGCCCAGATCGCCACGGACGGCTCGCAGAAGCTGCCCGTCCGGCTGCTGCCGGTGCTGCGCCTGGAGCGGGCCGCCGGGCGGCTGCCCGGGCCCGCGGTCGCCGTGCTCGCCGCGTGGGTGGCCCACCTGCGTGGGGCCGGCCCCGCGGTGCGCGACGTGCGGGCCGAGGAGCTGACCCGGCTGGCCGACGGCGACCTCGCGACCGCCATCCCGCGTGTGCTGGCCGCCCTCGACCCGGCCCTGGCCGACGACGCCGAGCTGGTCGGCGCGGTCCGGACCACGGCCCTCGGGATGCTGGGCCGCCGGTGAGCGCGCCGGCTCCCGGGGGTCCGCCACCCGGGGACGTCGTCATCGGCCTCGACGTGGGCACCACGGCCGTCAAGGCGGCGGCCTTCTCGCCCGGTACGCCGTGGCGGCACACGGCCCTGCGGGAGTACCCGCTGGCCGAGCCCCGGCCCGGCTGGCAGGTCCAGGATCCCGACGTCGTCGTGGCCGCGACCCTCGAGGCACTCCGGGAGTGCGTGGCGGCGACCCAGGGCGCACCCGTCACCGCGGTGTCGGTGGGCACCGCGATGCACGGCCTCCTCGCCCTCGACGCCGGGCACCGCCCCCTGACGCCCCTGCTCACCTGGGCCGACTCACGCTCCGTCGCGCAGGCCCGCGAGCTGCGCGCCTCCGGCGAGGCGACGGTCCTGCAGCGGGCGACCGGTACCCCGGTGCACCCGATGTCGCCGCTGACGAAGCTGATGTGGTTCGCCGCCTCCGACCCACGCACCTGCGCACGGGCCCGCTGGTGGGTCGGGCTGAAGGAGTACGTGCTCCTCGCCCTCACCGGCCTCCTGGTCACCGAGCTCTCCTCCGCGTCGGCCACCGGGCTGCTCGACCTCGCCGCGCGGGACTGGCACCCGGGCGCGCTGGAGCTCGCCGCGGTGGACCGCAGCCAGCTCGCGGAGGTCCTGCCCACCACCGCCATCCTCAGCTCCTCCCCCACGCTGGCCACCCGCACCGGCCTCCGCCCGGGCACGCCGGTCGTGGCCGGCGCCGCCGACGGACCGCTGGGCAACCTGGGTACCGGGGCGATGGCCCCGGGCACCGCCGGCCTGAACCTCGGCACCAGCGGCGCCGTGCGGATGGTCGTCGACCGGCCGCGCACGGACCCCGGCGGTCAGCTGTTCTGCTACGCGTTGACCCCCGAGCACTGGGTCGTGGGCGGGGCGATCAGCAACGGGGCCTCCGTGGTCCGGTGGGCCTCCGCGGCCCTGGCCCCGGACCTCGTGGGGTCCGCGGACGGCAGCGACGAGGCGCTCCTGGCGCTGGCCGCCGAGGCCCCGCCCGGCTGCGACGGGCTGCTCATGGTCCCCTACCTGGTCGCCGAGCGCGCGCCTCTCTGGGACCCGGAGCTCCCCGGCGCCTACCTGGGTCTGCGCCGCGGGCACACCCGCGCCCACCTCGTGCGCGCGGCCGTGGAGGGGGTCTGCCTGCAGCTGGCGAGCGTCGCCGACGCCCTCGACCGGGTCGAGCCGGTGACCCGCGTGCGCGCCACCGGCGGGGCGTTCCGCGCCCCGCTGTGGCGGACCTCCGTCGCCGCCGCCCTCGGCCGGCCGATGACGGTCGGTGCCGACGCCGAGGGCGGCGCGCTCGGCGCCGCGGCCCTGGGGTTGTTCGCGCTCGGCCACGTGTCCCGCCTCGAGGACGCGCCCGCCGCCCTCGTCCCCGCGGTGGACGAGCCGCCACCGGTCGCGGCCGACGCCGAGCAGGTCGCCGGCTTCGCCCAGCTGCGGGCGCGGCTCCCCGTACTGGTCGACGCGGTCGCCCGGCTCACCGCGGCGTCCTCGGCTCGGTAGCCGACGCGCGGCCCCGGGGGCCGCCCTGAGAGTGCACTCCCTGATGCACTATGGTGCACCGCATGGACGGGACGGCACCCCTCAGCCGGGTCATCGGGGAGCGGGTCAAGCAGGAGCGCCGGGCTCGCCAGTGGACGCTGGACCAGCTGGCCGCCGTCTCCGGGGTCAGCCGACGCATGCTGGTCAACATCGAGCAGGGCGGCGCCAATCCGAGCATCGCCGTCCTCCTCAAGCTGAGCGACGCCCTCGGCGTCGGCCTGTCGGCGCTGGTCGAGTCCCCCGGGCCGACCGCGGTGAAGCTGACCCGCAGCGGCACGGGGCCCGTGCTGTGGTCGGGCGAGGCGGGCGGACGCGCGGTCCTCGTCGCGAGCACCGTGCCGCCCGACGTCGTCGAGCTGTGGGACTGGAGTCTCGGCCCCGGTGAGCGCCATGCCAGCGACGCCCACGTGGCCGGGACCCACGAGCTGTTGCACGTCCTGCAGGGGGCCGTCGTCGTCGAGGTCGCCGAGCAGGTGGTCAGGCTCGAGACCGGGGACGCGCTGTCGTTCCCGGGCGACGTGCCGCACGCGTACGCCAACGCCGGCAGCTCGCCGGCCCACTTCTCGCTGTCGGTCTCCGAGCCCGCCGTCGGCACGACACCGCGAGGGAGGACCACCCATGCGTGACCTGCCGGCCCTGCTGGCGCATGCCGACGTCGACGAGGCCGTCTTCGCGCTGCGACCGGACTACCGCGTGCTGCTGGTGGCGGTCGAGGGCATCGAGCCCGGCCCGAGTGACGCCGGCACCGAGGAGCTGCTGCAGCGGGCGGAGGCGAGCGCGCGGCAGTCGCTGGCGGACCGGCCGGTGGAGGACCTGCCGCACGTCGCGGCCTGGCGCGAGGCGTACCGGGCGTTCGGCGCCAAGCCGCAGCGCACCCGCAACAGTCTCGAGGCGCTGATGCGCCGTGCCGGGGACGGGCTGCCCCGGGTGAACCGGCTCACCGACGTCTACAACGCGATGTCCGTGGTGCACCAGGTCCCGTTCGGTGGCGAGGACCTCGACCGCTACACCGGACCGCCCCGACTGGTCCGCGCCACCGGTCAGGAGTCGTTCGACACGAGGTCGGGCGGCGAGCCGGTCGTGGAGCACCCCGAGGTCGGCGAGGTCGTCTGGTGCGACGACGCCGGCGTCACCTGCCGCCGCTGGAACTGGCGACAGGCCAGGCGCACCCAGCTGACCGACGACACGACCGCCGCGCTCTTCGTCCTCGACGCCCTCGCGCCCCTCACCGACGACGCGCTCGGCGCCGCCGCCGACGACCTGGTCGGGCACCTGCGCCGGCTCGGACCCGACGTGCGGGTCGCCCGCCGACTGCTGGGCCGCCCGTGACCTCCTGGCGGTCGGCGGCCGGCACGGTTCCGCCGTGGTCGTTGGCGATCAGCGCGATGCTGTCGGTGCAGCTCGGGTCGGCGCTGTCGGTGGACCTGATCGACACCGTGGGCGCGGCGGGAACGGCGTGGCTGCGTCTGACTGCCGGCGCGCTGGTGTTCCTGGTGCTGGCTCGCCCGCCGCTGCGGTCGGTCCGGCGTGCCGACCTGCCCGCACTGCTCGGTCTGGGCGTCGTCAGCGGACTCACCACGATCTGCTTCCTCGCGGCGCTGGACCGCATCCCGCTCGGTACCGCCGTCGCCATCGAGTTCCTGGGGCCCCTGACCGTCGCGGCGGTGCGCAGCCACGACGCTCGCGTCCTGGTCTGGCCGTGCCTGGCCCTGGTGGGTGTCGTGGGTCTGACCGAACCGTGGGAGGGCAGCGTCGACCTCGTCGGTGTCGGCATCGCGGCGGTCGCCGCAGTCGGCTGGGCGGGGTACATCGTGCTGACGCAACACGTCGGGGATCGCTTCGCCGGCCTCACGGCCCTGTCGATGACCGTGCCGATCGCCGCCGCGACGGCAGCCGTCGTGGGGGTGCCGCAGGCTGCCGGGGATCTCAGCGTCCAGGTGGTGCTGGCGGCCGCGGGACTCGCGCTCCTCCTCCCGGTGCTGCCGTACGCGCTCGAGATGCTCGCCCTGCGCCGGATGACGCACACCGCCTTCGGCACGCTCATGGCCCTCGAGCCGGCGATGGGACTGCTGCTCGGACTGCTCGTGCTGTCCCAGCAGCCGTCACCGGTGCAGCTCGTCGGCATCCTCCTCGTCGTCGTCGCCGGTGCCGGCGCGCAACGCGGCGGTCGCCGGACCACGCCGACCGGGACGTCCTCAGGCCCCGTCCTGCCGCCCATCACCACTCCGGAGCCGATGTGATCGACACCGCCCTGCCCGACGGACCCGGCAGCCCCCTCGCCCGCGGCCTCGCCGCCTGCCTGTCGTCGGTCACCGAAGTCCCGCTCCCCGAGCTGCCGGCCTCGGGTGACGCACCGATCTCCCACGCTCTCGGCGCGTACAAGAGCTGGCTCGCCGGCCACGGCTCCGGTCTGGTCCCCATCGCCGACCCCCGCTCGTTCCAGTGGGCCGGCTGGTGGATCGCCATCGTCGACCGCAACGACAGCCCCCTGGCCGACGGGCCGGAGCGTCAGGTCGCGGTGCTGGCGTTCGGCACACCGCCCGGCGTCGTCCTCAGCCCGCAGGACCCGGCACTGCTCGGCCGCGCCACAGCAGATCTCGAGATCAGCAGCGCCTACGCCGTCGCATCGCTGGACCCCGTGCTGCCCGCGACGCAGGAGGGCCGCGAGCTGAGGGGCGTCGTCGAGCTGCTCGCTGTCGCACCTCGCGCCGGCGCGCCCATGCAGCTCGTCCCGCGGGCTCGCGCGCTCCCCGGCCGTGGCCTGGAGGGCGACCGCTACGCCGACGGCTCCGGCACCTTCAGCCCCCGCGGCACGCGCAAGCCCGGCTACGAGCTGACCCTGATCGCCGCCGAGGTGCTCGAGGACCTCACGACGCGCGATGCCGCCATCGACTTCGGCAGCACCCGGCGCAACGTCCTCACCCGCGGCATCGACGTCAACGCGCTCGTCGGCCGCGACTTCACGATCGGCGACGTCCACTGCCGCGGCCTGCGTCTCGCCGAACCCTGCGCTCATCTGGAACGGCTCCACGGGCCCGGCCTGCTGCGACCGCTCATCCACCGCGGCGGGCTGCGCGCCGACGTCCTCACCGACGGCGGCATCGCCGAGGGCAGCGTCATCCTCACCAGGCCGAGGCCTCGCACCTCGCCCTGAGACGTCCGCTAGTCGTCCTCCACCCGCGTCGTCGTCCGGTGGGCGGCGACGTCACGTCAGGGCGGCACTAGCGCACGCCGCGCACCCGCAGGCCGATGACGAGACCACCGGCCACCGCCAGCACCGCGGCCACGAGGTAGAGCAGCGTGTAGTTGGCCTCGCCGGCCGTGGCGCCGATCGAGACGACGACCGGCGAGAGGAACGGCGCGAGGCTGCTCGGGATCCGCTGGCTGAAGGTGAAGATCGCCATGTACTTTCCGGCAGCGGTCTCCCGTTCGGGGAGGATGTCGAGCACGATGGCCTGGTTGGCCGCGGCGAACACGGCGATGGCCGTGGCCGTGAGCCCGGCGCCCGTCACCAGGGCGCCGAAGGAGTGGGCGAAGGCGGTCACGACCGAGCCGGCGGCCAGGAGCACCGTGGCGCCGACGACGAACGGCCGACGGCGGCCCAGGCGGTCGGAGAGCCAGCCCGCGCCCAAGGACCCCACGAAACTGCCGGCGATGCCCACCGACGCGGTCACCGCGACGAACCCCGCCACCTCCTCGAGGCCCACGCCGAGCCGCTCGGCGTAGAGGTACGTGCTGAAGGTCGTGGTCATCGAGACGCCGAGGAAGACCGCGAAGCGGCCGAGCCAGTTCCACGCGAAGTCGGGATGGGCGCGGGGGCTGAACCCGAAGGAGCGCAGCAGCCCGCCGGGGGTGAGGGCGCCGGGCACGTGGAGACCGCGGGAGTCCTCCTCGCGCGAGAGCAGCAGGAACGGCACCACGAGCACCGCGCCCGTGAGCCCGGGCAGGAGGAACAGCAGCGGGCTGTCGAGCGCGACCGCACCGGCGAGGAGCACGCCGACCACCGCTGCGAGCTGGACGGTGAACCCGGTGTAGCCGGCGAGCTTGCCGCGCTGCTGCGGCAGGAGGTGGTCGGCCAGCATGTTGTTCAGGGCGCCGCCCGCCGTCGCCCAGCCGAGGCTCGTCATCGCCCACCCCGCCGTGAGCACAGCCAGGCCGTCCGCCACGGCCATGGTCGCGAGGCCGGCGAGGCCGAGCGCGGTGCCGGCCAGCAACCAGGGACGGCGCCGGCCCAGCCGGGAGCGGGTGCGGTCGCTGAGCGTCCCGATCACCGGGGCGGCGAGCAGGGAGACGACCGACCCGCCGCCGAGCACGAACCCCAGCACCTCGGCCTGCCCGGGGGCCAGCTGCTGGACGCGCACGGCCAGCGAGTAGGCCATCGGCCCGAGCAGCGCCATCGACGAGCCGAAGTTGGCCAGCACCAGCAGCAGCAGGCGGGTGCGGGACAGCCCGGCCGGCTGCCGGGGTCCCGCCGGCGGGGCGGCCGGGCCGGCGGTGATCTGCGGGGAACTCCCGGCCACCGGCACGACCGGGTCCCCGCCGGCGGGAGTGGTCACCCCTGCGTACCCGGCTTGCGGTTGCCCAGACCCAGCCAGCGGCGGCGCAGCGCGTGCGCGGCCGCCTTGGGCCGACGGTCGCGGCTGAACACGCCCTTCTTGTTGCCGTCGACCCGGTGGATGGCCCGCGTGGTCTGGAAGTCGGCGAAGTTCCACACGTGCTCCCCGACGAAGGCCTCGACCCGGTCGAACACCCGGTGGTTCATGTCGAGGTAGTCCTGCTGGTACTCCTCGGTCCACGGGATGTCCCACAGCGAGTGCAGCCCGGAGATGGTGTCCGCGCCGTACTCCCCCATGAAGATCGGCTTGTCGTACTTCGCGGCCCATCCCCGGAGATCCCGCTCCAGGTAGTCCTCGGCGGTCTCGAGGTCGCCGATCGCGATGTACCAGCCGTAGTACCGGTTGAGGGAGATGACGTCGAACAGGTCCGCGATCAGATCGGTCTCGGCGTTGGGGAGGAGCCACACGGTGGAGGTCAGCGGCCGGGTCGGGTCCAGCTCCCGGGTCAGCTCGACCAGCGGTTCGAAGTACTCGCGGGCGCCCTCCTCGCTGGAGGACGGCTCGTTGCTGATGCACCACATGACGACGCTCGGGTGGTTCTTGTCCCGCGCGATCAGCTCCCGGAGGTGCTGGGCGTGCGCGGCCTGCGTCTGGTCGTTGTACGTCTCCGGGGAGAACGTCGGCGACGCGCCCTTGCCGCTCAGCCCGCCCTGGACGGCGAGGTTCAGGCCGACGGCCGCCGTCTCGTCGATGACGACGACGCCGTGCCGGTCGGCGAACTCCAGCACCTCCTCGGCGTACGGGTAGTGCGACGTGCGGAAGGAGTTGGCGCCGATCCACTCCATCAGCTGGAAGTCGTGGACCAGGTAGGCGTCGTCGTGGCCCTTGCCGCGCACCGGGGTGTCCTCGTGCTTGCCGAAGCCGGTGAAGTAGAACGGCTCGCCGTTGATGAGGAACTGGGTTCCGCGCACCTCGACGGTGCGCACGCCGAAGGGCTCGGTGTAGCTGTCGAGCACCGTGTCGCCGTCGACCACCTCGACGACGAGGTCGTACAGGTAGGCCGCGCCGGGCTGCCACAGGTGGACCTCGTCGATCCGGAGCGTGCCCTCGGCGCCGGTCGCCGTCGCCACCTCGGCGCCCGTGGCGTCCAGCGCACGCACCCGCACGTCGGCCGGGGCGCTGGTGCGGACGGCGTAGTCGACCGTGCCGGCGGCACCGTCGACCCCGGTGACGACCGTGACGTCCTCGACGTGCGTGGCCGGACGGCTGTACAGCCACACCGAGCGGGCGAGACCGGCGTAGTTGTAGAAGTCGTGGTGGTAGGTCTGCTTGCGCGTCCCGTCCTGGGCGACCGTGATGGAGCCCGGAGGGATGGTGATGTTGGTCAGCTCGTTGTTCACGCCGACGGTCAGCCGGAACTCCTCTCCGGCGCGGACGGCGTCGGTGATGTCGGCCTCGAACGGCGTGTAGCCGCCGACGTGCTCGGCCACCAGCCGGTCGTCGACGTAGACGCGGCCCTCGTGGGTCGCCGCGTCGAACCGCAGCAGCACCCGCTCGCCGGTCCAGCCGCGCGGCACGCGGACCGTGCGCTGGTACCAGACCCAGCCCACGTGGTCGCGGATGGCCCGGTCGGTGAACAGGTCGTTGTAGCTCGCCGGGACGGCCGCCTCGAGCGGGGTGTCCAGGCGGCCGGTCCACGGCTCGTCCTGCACCCGGCCGGCGACGCCGAAGCGCCACAGGCCGTCCAGGTTGACCAGCTCGCGGGTGGGGGTGGGGCGGGGCTTGAGCACGTCTCTCCTCGGGTGGGTCAGCGGGGGCCGGGAAGCGTGAGGCGCCATTCCCAGGCGTACTCACGGGTCGGGAGGCGGTACGGCCTGCGGGTGTCGGGGCCGAGCAGGGCGGTGCCGACGCCGCGGTGGGCGACGTCGAGGTGGACGATCGTGGTGCTGCTCTCCGGGAGCTCCCACCAGTGCGCGGCGTCCTCCAGCTGCTCGGTCGACCACCGGCTCACGTTCATGTGCAGCGGCGTCGGCGAGGTCGCCCGGACCGCTCCGGCCGGTCCGGTGAGCCGCAGCTCGGTGACCCCGCCGCGGGTGCCGTTCTCCTGCGGGAGGACGTAGGGGACGGCGAGATCGTCGATGGGGCTCGACCAGGCGCCGAGCAGCGCCGAGGCGCAGCGGTCGGGGTAGTTCTCCCACGGCCCGAGGCCGACCCATCCGGCCTGCTCGAAGCCGTCGGCGAGCTCGAACTCCATGCCCACCCGCAGCCCGTCCGTCGTTCCCTGGGGGAGGGTCACCTGCTCGGCGAGGACGACGTCGAGGTCACCGTCGCCGTCCTCGACACCGCGGACGGTGCGCCGGTGGAGGACCTCGTCCCCCCAGGCGGTGGCGTACCGGGTGACCACCACCAGGCCGCCGGGCGTCTCCTCGGAGGTGACGTCCTCCGGGGTCAGCCGGAAGAAGCCGCTGCGGACGAAGCACTGGTCGAGCGAGAACGAGCCGTCGTTGTCGGTCAGCGCGCGCCACAGCGACAGCTGCGGCGCCCGGCGCAGCAGCGGGTGCTGCAGCGCTCCGGAGGCGTCGACCGGCGGCGCCGTCGTCGCTGCGGACGGCAGCGGCTCCGGTCGCGCCGGCAGGACCACCTGGTGCTCGGCCAGGACCGTCCCCGCCGGCGCCCACACCGCGTCCTCCCGCGTGCGGACGCTCAGCGTGAGGGCCAGGGGCGATCCGGAGGCCAGCAGGTCCCGGATCGACGCGGGGAGCTCGATCTCGGCCTCGCTCCCGGCGGCGACGTCCGGCGTGGGTACGCCGGTCTCCCCGGCCGGTCCCGTCCGCGTCTCGACGCGCAGGGTCAGGTCGTGGGCGCCCAGGTCGGCGAAGGTCTGCCGGTTGCGCAGCCGGAGCCGGCCGGCCAGGGCCTCCTCGGCCCCGGAGACGATCCGGACGGGACTGAAGATCCCGCGCGCCTCGTACAGCGCCGGCTTCGGGGTCAGGTCGGCGAAGGCGATGCCGTTGAGCAGCGTCGGCCCGTTGTGGGGCTCGTCGCCGAAGTCGCCGCCGTAGCGGTACCGGCCGTCACCGTCGGGATCGAGCGCGTGCTCGGTGAACTCCCAGATGAAGCCGCCCTGGAGCCCGGGCATGGTCTCGAACAGCTCCCAGTACTCGGCCAGGCCGCCGGTGGAGTTGCCCTGCGAGTACGCGTACTCGCAGGTGATCAGCGGCCGGTCGGCGCGGGGGTCGGCCGAGTAGGCGGCCAGCGCCTCGAAGGAGGGGTACATCGGGGCGACGACGTCGGTGGCGGCATGCCCCCCGTACCAGTCGGTCGCCACGGCGGCCTCGTAGTGCACCGGCCTCGCCGGGTCCACGCGCCGGATCCACGCGGCGGCCGCGTCGTGGGCCGCCCCGTGGCCGGTCTCGTTGCCCAGCGACCAGGCGATCACACAGGCGTGGTTGCGGTCGCGCAGCACCATCCGCGCGATCCGCTCGACGATCGGCGTCAGGTACCGGGGGTCGTCGGCGATCGTCGAGGCGAAGGCGTGCCCCTCGACGTCGGCCTCGTCGACGACGTAGAAGCCGATCTCGTCGCACAGGTCGAGGAACGCCGGGTCGTTCGGGTAGTGGGCGGTCCGGATCGCGTTGACGTTGCACCGCTTGAGCAACGACAGCTCCGCGAGCAGCCGCTCGCGGCTGATGACCCGCCCGGTGCGCGGGTCGACGTCGTGCCGGTTGACGCCCTGGACGAGCACGCGTCGGCCGTTGACCAGCAGGTCCCGGCCGACGATCTCCACCCGCCGGAAGCCGACCCGCAGCCGGGTCTCGTCCACGGTCGCGCCCTCGGCGGACACCAGCCGGACGGCGACGTCGGTCAGCCGCGGCCGCTCGGCCGACCAGGGCACGACATCGAGGTCCTCGAACGCGAACGACGCCCGGCCCGCCGGGTCCGCATGCAACTTCATCCCGCGCCCGAGCATCCCGGGGATGGCGCGCAGCTCCGGCGGGATCGGCGCCTGCGCCGCGTTCAGGCTGAGCAGGTCCATGAAGTCCGGCGGCAGCATCGGCTCGGGGCGGGCGGCCCGCGCCCGCGTCGGCCTGGGCAGGGTCGGCGCGGCCATCCGCGGCGACACCGGCAGCGTCTCGGTCCGCCCGAGGAACTCCACCTCCACCGAGAGGTCGTTCTCGGTCCGGTGGGCCAGCCCCTCGGTCTCGACGGTCAGCCGCAGGGAGCCCCGGCCCGCATCGGCGTCGTAGTCCGCGACGGCGACGACGTCGGCCAGCCGGACCTCCGGCACGGTGTACAGGAACACCGAGCGGGCCAGCCCCCCGTGCCACCAGTGGTCCTGGTCCTCCAGGTAGCTGACGGCCGACCACTTGGCGACGACGAGCACGATCGTGTTGGCCCCCGGCACCACGGCGTCGGTGACGTCGAACTCGGCCGCCAGGTGGGAGTCGGTGCTGACCCCGACCGGACGGCCGTTGACGAACACCCGCAGCAGGCCCTCCGCGGCGCCGACGTGCAGCACGGTTCGACGGCCCGCCACCGGGGCCAGCTCGACCGTCCGCCGGTACACGCCGGTGGGGTTGTCGGCCGGGACCTGCGGCGGCACCTCGTCGAACGGCATCGGCACGTTCGTGTAGTGCGGCCGGTCGGCGTCCTCGGTCATCGTCCAGAGGCTCGGCACGAGGACGGTCCTCCAGACGTCCCCGAGCGGGGCCGCCGGCGCGGGCAGCAGCTGGAACTCCCACGCGCCGTCCAGCGGGGTCTCCGGCTCGCGCCGGAGCGCCCGCATGGGCAACCGGCCCGGGGCGGAGAAGCCGGTCGCGTCACAGGGCACGCCGGTGACGTCGATGGTCACGTCACGCGTCCGGACAGGCCGCCGCGGCGGGCGACGTCGCCGAGCCACGCGAGACTCGGCTTGGGCTTCCGCTCGAAGGTCTCCCGGTCCACGGCGATGAGCCCGAAGGTCGGCTCCCAGTGGCCCCACTCGTAGTTGTCCAGCGCCGTCCAGTGGAGGTAGCCGCGGACGTCGATGCCGTCGTCCATGGCGGCGAACAGCCCGCGCAGCGCCTCGCCGGTGTAGGCGATCCGGCGCTCGTCGTCCCCGGTGGCGATGCCGTTCTCGGTGACGATGACGGGCACGCCGCCGGTGACCTCCCAGGTGTGCCGGACCGCCGTCTCCAGTGAGTCGGGGCGGTAGGCGGTGCCGACCAGGGTGTTGTCCGGGTGCGGCGGGTGCGGGACCAGCCCGTTCTCGTCCACGCCCTGGCTGGAGTAGGACTGCACGCCGATGAAGTCGTCGCCCCGGGCGGCCTCCAGGTAGAGGTCCTCCCGGACGTACCGCAGCTCCTCGAGCTTCTCCTCACCGCCCGGGAGCGCGTAGTAGGCGCCGTTGGCGACCGTCCAGCCGACGCCGGCGTCGGTGCGCTCGCGGACGATCTCGCGGGCGGCCGCGTGCACCTCGGCCAGCTTCCGGCCGATCTCGGGATCGGGGGGCGGGAGGACCGACGGCCGCCGGGTCCCCTGCGGCTCGGCGTCCTCCGGGGTCTCTCCCTCGACGGTCGGGCTCTGCCAGTCCGACATCTCGCCGGACATGAAGGCGCGCATCGCCGTGATCATCATCGCCAGCATGTTCGGCTCGTTGAGGGTGGCGACCCACGGGACGTCGCCGAGGATCGTCGTCGCCTCCCGGACGTAGGCCGTGAAGCGGTCGACGGCCTGCTCCCCCAGCCAGCCGCCTTCCTCGGCGAACCACCGCGGCAGGGTGAAGTGGTTGAGGGTGACCACGGGGGTGAGCCCCAGCTGCAGCGCCGTGTCGATCATCCGGCGGTAGTGCGCGAGCTCCGCCCGCGAGAAGGCCCCGGGGACCGGCTCGATGCGGGCCCACTCGATGCCGAAGCGGTAGGCGTTCAGTCCTGCCTCGGCGAGCAGCCGCATGTCCTCGGCGTAGCGGTGGTAGCTGTCGACCGCGTCGCCGCTGCGCTCCATGCCCGGCATGAGCCCCTCGCGGGCCCACCAGTCGCTGTTGACGTTGTTGCCCTCGATCTGGTGCGGCGCCGTGGCGGCGCCCCAGAGGAACCCGGGCCGGAGTCGCGTCATGTCACGTCCTCGGTGCTGACTGTCGGAGAGGTCGACCACGGGCGGGCTCGCTTTCGTGGTCCGGGTCACGCTAACATGAATCTCGAAGGTCGTTACTAATTTCGTCGAGAGCGAGTCCACATGACCGGGGCGACCACCCGCGGGCCGTACGCGAAGACCGCGGACGTGCGCCGCCGGATCGTCGAGGCGTGCGTCGAGGCCTTCGGGGAGACGGGCTTCCGCGGGGCGACGATGAAGGACATCGCCCGGCGCGCGGGCATCAGCCACACGGGGCTGCTGCACCACTACGCGAGCAAGGAGGAGCTGCTCGGGGCGGTCCTCAAGATGCGCGTCGACGAGAGCACGGAGTACCTGCGCTCCGCGCAGGCCCTCGATCCGGGCGACCACCCGCTCGAGGCCCTCCGGGGGATGCTCGCGGTGCTGGCCGACGACGAGCAGCGCCCTGGTCTCGTGGAGCTGCACTGCACGCTGTCGGCCGAGGCCAGCTCGCCGGAGCACCCGGCGCACCCCTACTACGCCGACCGCTCGCGGCTCGCCCGGGACTACTACCGCCGGGCTTTCGCCGCGCTCGCCGACCGCGGGCAGCTGCGGTCCTCGACCGACCCGGAGACCCTCGCGACCATGACCGTGTCCCTCCACCACGGGCTCCAGGCCCAGTGGCTCCTCGACCGCGAGTCGGTCGACATCCCGGCGGCCATCCGCGCCTTCTTCAGTGCCCTCGTGCCGGAGCTCGAGCAGTGACCGTCTCGATCGGCGTCCTGGGTGCCGCGAAGATCGTCAAGGGCGGCCTGCTCGACCCCGCCGCCGGACTGGACGGGGTCGAGGTGGTGGCCATCGCCGCGCGCGACGCCGGCCGGGCCGCGGAGTACGCCGCCGAGCACGGGATCCCCCGGGTGCTCGAGGACTACGACGCCGTCGTCGAGGACCCGGCCGTCGACGCCGTGTACGTCCCCACCCCGGCCGCCCTGCACGGGCACTGGACCCGCCGCGCGATCGCCGCGGGCAAGCACGTGCTGTGCGAGAAGCCGTTCACCGCCAACGCCGACGAGGCAGCGGAGATCGCCGACCTCGCCGAGGGCAGCGGGCTCGTCGTCATGGAGGCTCTGCACTCGCGCTTCTCCCCGCGGTGGGCGCGCATGGCCGGCATCGTCCGCTCCGGTGTCCTCGGCGAGGTCCGGACGGCGGAGGCGACGTTCGTGACCCCGCACGCCGACCGCGCGGGCGACATCCGCTGGCAGCTGCCGCTCGGCGGCGGGGCGCTCATGGACCTGGGCGTCTACCCCGTGACCCTGCTGCGCCACCTGTTCGGCGAGCCGGAGGTGCGCGCCGCGCAGGCGATCGACGTCGAGGGTGTCGACGCCGCGATGACCGCCGAGCTGGTGTTCGCCGGCGCCGTCGCCGGGCGGGTGGTGGCCAGCATGTCGGAGGGGGCCGACTGGGGCGCCGACCTGCGCGTCACCGGGACGGCGGGCACGCTCGCCGTCCGGATGCCCTACCACCCGTATCTGTACGGCGAGCTGGTCCTCACCACCGACGCGGGCACGGAGACCGAGGGCCCCGAGGAGCGCACCACCTACTCGTACATGCTCGAGGCCTTCCGCGACGCCGTGGTGGACGGCGCCCCGGTCGTCACGGACGCCCGCGAGGCGACGGCGACCATGCGCGCGATCGACGCGATCTACCGGGCCGCCGGCATGTCCCCGCGGCAGCCGCTCCCCCAGCACTGACCACCGACATCGACGACAAGGGCCTCCATGACCTCGCCCGAGGGCTACCGCAACCCCGTCCTGCCCGGCTTCTACCCCGACCCCAGCGTGTGCCGCGTCGGCGACGAGTACTTCCTCGCCACCTCGACGTTCACCTGGTTCCCGGGCATCCCGGTCTTCCGCTCGAGGAACCTCGTCGACTGGCACCAGATCGGCCACGTCCTCGACCGCCCGTCGCAGCTCGACCTGGGCGCCACGCAGGGGTGGGCGTCGATGGGCGTCTACGCCCCGACCATCCGCCACCACGACGGGCGCTTCTTCGTCATCGTGCAGAACGTGCTCACCACCGGCGGGGAGACGTTCTTCGTGACCGCCGAGGACCCGGCCGGGCCGTGGAGCGACCCGGTGCGGATCCACCACGACGGCGGCGACCCGGACCTCGCCTGGGACGCCGACGGCACCTGCTGGGTCCACGTCGCCGTCTTCGACCACGTCGAGCGGTTCAGGATCGACGACACCACCGGGGAGATCCTGTCCGAGCCCGAGCACACCTGGTCGGGCACCGGCGGCCAGTACCCCGAGGCGCCGCACGCCTTCGAGAAGGACGGCACCTGGTACCTGCTGCTGGCCGAGGGCGGCACCCGGCACGGGCACGCCGTCTCCATCGCCCGCGGCCCCTCCCCCACCGGACCGTGGGAGGGCTGCCCGGACAACCCGGTCCTCACGCACCGCGGCACCGGCCGGCCGATCCAGAACGTCGGCCACGGCGACCTCGTCGAGGCCCCCGACGGGTCCTGGTGGCTGGTCGTCCTCGGCGTGCGCCCCCGCGGCATCTCGCCCGCCTTCCACGTCCTCGGCCGGGAGACCTTCCTCGCCCCCGTCGAGTGGGTCGACGGCTGGCCGGTGATCGCCCCGCTGGAGCTGGAGGTCCCCACGCGCCCGCCGGGCGACCCGGACCCCGTGGAGTGGACCGGACGGGACGACTTCGACGACCCGGAGCCGGGTCCGCGGTGGATCGCCGTGCGCCGCTCCCCCGCCGAGTTCGCCTCGACCACCGCCCGGCCGGGGTGGCTGACCCTGCACGGCACGGAGGCGACCCTCGAGTCCGAGTACCCGGTCCTGCTCGGCCGCCGCCAGCAGCACCACCTGTGCCGCGCCCGGACCCTGGTCGACCGCGGCAGCGCCGCCGAGGCCGGCCTGACCCTCTACCACGACGATCTGTCGCACCACCGCGTCGCGGTCGTGGGCGACCGGGTCGTCGCGAGCGGTCGCAGCGGCCCGTTCCGCACGGAGTTCGGTTCGGCACCCCTCCCCGACGGGCCGGTGGTCCTGCGGGTGGAGACGGCGAAGGGCTTCCACGGCCCCGACACCGTCCTGCTCGGTCTCGAGGACGGCGCCGGCGACTTCCAGGTCCTCGCGGAGCTGGACGGCCGCCACCTCTCCACGGAGGTCACCGGCGGGTTCGTGGGCCGCGTCCTCGGCCTCTACGCCGTCGGTGGCGACGCCGCCTTCGACTGGTTCGACTACCAGGAGACCGACAGCCGCTGACCCGCCTCTCGCCTACGCCGGGTCGGCGACCGACCCGGCGTAGGCGAAGCGGGTGAGCACCGCCTCCCCGCCCAGCGCCTCGACGCCGACGACCCGGCCGGTGAACCCCCCGGCCACCTCGGTGGAGAGGTACCGGCCGTCCACCGAGGCGAGCACGCGCAGCGCGCCGTCCTCGACGACCCCGAGCTCGAGCCGGTCGGGGCCCTTCCGGAAGCCCGGCTGGCCGTCGGTGCCCACCGCGCGCACGGAGAGGGTGGCACCGGTCCCCGCACCCGCGGGCCGCGCCAGGACCTGGTCCAGTGGTCCGACGACCATGCGGACCGACACGTCCTCGCCGGTGCGCTCGAGGCCGACCCAATGCGCGTCGTCGAGCCGCACCACGAGCGCGACGTCGCCGGTCGGAACCGTCGCGGTGGCGGTCCACTCGGCGTCTCGGGTGCGGACGGCGAGCAACCGCTCCGCCTCCCGGGCCTCGGGGGCCCGCCCGGGCAGCAGCCGGACCCCACCGCCCTCGGCCGGTTGCGCGAAGCTGCGGGGGTCCACCCCCGGGGCGATCCACCGCGGGTGCAGGCCCGGACGCGGGAACTCGTCGACGAAGGCGGTGTCCGCCGGCGGGACGTCGAAGCGGTCCTCGACGGCCACGGGCCAGTCGTCGGCCCAGTCCACGCCGGCGAGGAAGGTCTCCCGGCCGTTGACGTGGTACTTCGGGAAGCTGCCGCGTGGGCGCACCCCCAGGTGCACCATCGCCCAGCTCCCGTCGGCCAGCTCGACCAGGTCCGCGTGCCCGGTGCTCTGCACGGGATGCCCGGTGCTGCGGTGGGAGAGGACCGGGTTGGCCGGGCAGCTGTCGAACGGGCCGGTCGGCGACGCAGAGCGGGCCACGGACACGCAGTGCCCCGGGCCGGTGCCGCCCTCGGCGACGAGGAGGTACCACCAGGACCCACGCCGGTACAGGTGCGGGCCCTCGGGATGGGCGAGGCCGGTGCCCTCCCAGAGTGGGCGCGGCTCCGAGAGCAGCCGGCCGGTCAGCGGATCCACCGTCGCCTGCGCGATCCCGCCGAAGGGGTCCGACCAGGTGATGTAGCAGGTCCCGTCGTCGTCCCAGGCGAGATCGGGATCCACCCCGAGCGTGCCGGCGGTGTACACCGGCGTGCTCCACGGCCCGGCCGGGTCGTCGGCGTGCACGATGACGTGCCCTCGGGCGATCTGGGCGATGTCGGTCGTCGTCATCCAGAACCGCCCGCCGTGGTGGCGGATCGTCGGCGCGTAGATGCCGCCGTCGGCGCCCGCCTGTCCGGTGCGGACGGTCAACTGCTCCGGCCGGTCGAGCACGTTCCCGAGCTGTTCCCAGTGAACCAGGTCGCGGCTGGAGAACAGCGGCACCCCGGGGAAGTACTCGAAACTGGAGGTGACCAGGTAGAAGTCCTCGCCCACCCGGCAGATCGACGGGTCGGGGTGGAAGCCGGGCAGGATCGGCCGGTCGGCCACGGTCAGGCCACGCCGGCGGGCAGCACCTGCTCCCGGGCCTCCTGGGCCCGGCGCTGCCGCTCCTCCCGACGCTGCCGCTGCGCCACCGGGTCGGAGACCGGGGCGGCCAGCAGCAGCTTCTGCGTGTAGGGGTGGTCGGGGGCCGATGTCACCTTGTCGGCCGGTCCGGTCTCCACCATGTCGCCGCGGTACAGCACGCCCACGCGGTGGCTGACGTGCCGCACGACGGCCAGGTCGTGCGAGATGAACATGAACGCGACGCCGGTCCGGCGTTGGATGTCGATGAACAGGTCGAGCACCCGGGCCTGCGTCGAGAGGTCGAGGGCGGAGACGGGCTCGTCGCAGACGATCAGCTTGGGCTCCGGCGCGAGCGCCCGGGCGATCGCGACCCGCTGGCGCTGGCCGCCGCTGAACTCCCGCGGCAGCCGGTGCACCGCGTCGGAGGGCAGACCGACCTGGTCCAGCAGCGTCCGCACCCGCGTGCGGGCGTCCTTCGGCGTGGCGCCCTGGATGACGAGCGGCTCGCTGAGGATGTCGCCGATCTCCATCGCCGGGTTCAGCGACGTGTACGGGTCCTGGAACACGACCTGGATGTCGCGGGCCAGCGCCCGCCGCTCCTTGGCGGACGCGGCGGTGATGTCGCGCCCGGCGAAGGTCATCGACCCGCCGCTGGGCTTCACCAGCCCGAGGACGGCCCGCCCGATCGTGGTCTTGCCCGAGCCCGACTCCCCCACCACGCCCAGGGCCTCGCCCGGAGCGATCGAGAGGGAGACGCCGTGCAGCACCTCGACGGGCTTGGCGCGGAAACCCCGGCCGGGGAAGGAGACCCGCAGGTCCTTGACGTCGAGCAGTGGTGCGGTCATCGCGCGTCCGTCCCGAGCGGCACCGGCGCGGCCACGGGGCCGTCGGTCCGGACCGTCTCCTCGTCGAGGATGGCACCCAGCAGCATCCGGGTGTAGGGGTGCTGCGGGTCGGAGAAGAGCTCGGTCGTGGGGCCGCTCTCCACGACCTCGCCCTGCTTCATGACCGCGATGCGGCCGCAGATGTCGGCCACCACCCCGAAGTTGTGGGTGACCAGCAGCACGGCCATGCCGAGCTCGGCCTGCAGGTCCCGGAGCAGGTCCAGGATCTCGGCCTGCACCGTCACGTCGAGAGCGGTGGTGGGCTCGTCGGCGATGAGGACCTTCGGACGGCTGGCCACCGCGCCGGCGATCAGCACGCGCTGCGCCATGCCGCCGGAGATCTGGTGCGGATAGGAGCGGAACGTCCGCTCGGGGTCGGGGATGCCGACGCGGCCCAGCAACGCGAGGACCCGTTCGCGCGCTTCCTGCTTGGACATCGACCCCGAGGAACGGAGGCCCTCGACCAGCTGGGCGCCGATGGTGAACGTCGGGTTCAGGTTGGACATCGGCTCCTGCGGCACGTAGGCGATGGACCGGCCGCGCAACGTACGCAGTTCCCCCTCGCTCAACCCCAGGAGCTCCCGGCCCTCGAGACGGATCGACCCACGCGTGACCACGGCCTCCGGGGGGAGGACACCGAGCACCGCGAACGCGGTCTGGGTCTTGCCGGATCCCGATTCGCCCACCACACCGAGCGTCTCCCCCGCGTCGAGCCGCAACGAGACCCCGTCGACGACCGTGCGCAGCTCCCCCGACGGGGTCGGGTAGGCGATCGCCAGGTCCTCGACGACCAGCAGCCCCGGGCTCTCGGCCGGGGCCGCTGCCGCGGAGGGAACGGTGCCGTCCTCCCGGAGGACCTTCGGCGGGGCGATCTTGGCCGCCTTCGGCCGGGCCCCCTGGAAGGCGTCACGCAGGGAGTTGCCCAGCAGGACCAACGCGGCCGTCAGGAGGCCCAGCGCGAGACTCGGCCACAGGAACTGTGTGGGCTCCGAGTAGAGGTTCGTGAACCCCTCGGAGATCATCGCGCCGAAGCTCGGCACGCCGGCGGACCCGACACCGAGGAAGGCCAGGCCGGACTGGAGTGCGATCGCCGTCCCGAACATGAAGGCCGCGGCGATGATCACCGGGCCACGCACGGACAGCAGGATGTGCCGGCTCATGATGCGCCGGTTCGTCAGCCCCGAGACGCGGGCGGCGTCGACGTAGAGCTCGTTCTTCACCCCGAGCACCTGGTTCCGGACGATCCGGTAGATGCCCGGCGCCAGCAGCACCCCGAAGATCAACATGGTCGCGCGGAAGTCACCCTTGGTGATGGGCGTGAGGATGATCAGCAGGAGCAGGCCGGGGAAGGTCTGGATCAGGGCGAAGATCCACTCGGTCGTGCCCCGCACCCGGGGCCCGAGGTACCCGCCGATCAGGCCGAAGGTGACGCCGATGACCAGCGCCACGCTCGAGCCGATCAGGCCCGCGACCATGCTCGTGTTGATCGAGTGCAGCAGCCGCGACAGGATGTCCCGTCCGCTGGCGTCGGCGCCCAGCGGATAGCCCTCTGTTCCGACGTCGGCGTTGTAGGCCTGCAGCGAGGCCTCGTTCGGGCCGTACGACGGGATGACGTCGGCGAGCAGCCCCAGCACGACGAACGCGAGGATGATCCCCCCGGTGATGACCGCCTGGGGGTCGCGCAGCAGCCTGCGCCACGGTGACCGGCGTCCGATCCGCGGCGTCTTCTCGTCCTTCGACACGACCTCCGTGTCGACGACCTCCAGCTCGGTCACAGGACCCTCGCCTTCGGGTTGAGGAAGCCGTTGAGCAGATCGGTGATCAGGTTGACGACCACCACCAGCATGACGGCGAACGCCGTGACCCCCATGATGACGGGGATGTCCGCCTGCAGGGACGCAGCGAACGCGAAGGCCCCGAATCCCGGCAGCGCGAACACGTTCTCGATGATCAGCGCGCCGCCGAGCATCGTGAGGAACTCCAGGGACAGCACGGTCAGCGCCGGACCGGCCGCATTGCGCAGGACGTGCTTCAGCACGATCGACCGGGTGCTGATGCCGCGGGTCCGCAGCGTCCGGACGTAGTCCTTGTTGAGTTCGTCGATCATCGCTCCGCGCACCTGCGCCATCAGGTTCGCGGCCCCACCGATGGTCAGCGCGATCACCGGGATGGTGATGCTCTTCAGCCACTTGACCGGGTCCTCCGACAAGGGCGTGTACCCCGTCGCCGGCAGCCACTGCAGCTGCACCGCGAACACGTAGACGAACACGATCGCGACCAGCAGGGAGGGGATCAGGTGACCGAGCAGCGACACCGACTGAGCGATGCGGTCGATCACCCCGCCCCGGTAGGCCGCGACCACGCCCAGCAGGACGCTGACGACCGCCGACAGGAAGAGGGAGACCAGGACGAGCGAGAGCGTGACCGCCAGCCGGTCCATGATCGCGACCTGCACCTCCTGGCTCGTGAAGTACGACGTCCCGAAGTCACCCCGGAAGACGCCGCCGAGCCAGTCCAGGTACTGGACGAGGAGCGGCCGGTCCAGCCCCAGGTCCGACTTGAGCGCGGCCGCCGCATCCGGGTTGACGACCTGGCCGAGCCGGTTCTGCACCACGGAGTCGAAGGAGGGACTGAGCAGCAGGAAGGTGATGAAGGTGACCAGGACCGCCAGCACCAGGCCGGTCAGCAGGCGCCGTACCACGTAAGCGATCACGACCGGGGCCTCCGGCACGCGCGGACGGGGCGTCGGGCCCGCCCTGGGCGGATGGTCGCCCGGTTCCTTTGTCCAGCCTGCATGGGTCGCTCCTTCGTGATGCCCGGCGGGATCGGGGGACCGTCTCGGTCGTGCCGCCACGTGTCTGCCGACACACTTCGGCGCACGTCTCCGTCGGGCTGGGACGACACAAGCAGGCGTGCTCTCGGGTTCCGACCGGTTGCCAGCAGTTGCCGTCGTCCGAGTGGCGCCAGTCACCATAGGGGGCGCCGCATTCCTCGACCAGATGTACGGGTCCCGATCCGCGTCGGGCAGCCGGGCGGTCCTGAACGGCAGGCCGTGGCGTCGGCTCGAGGCCGCGGGCGTCTCACCCCGGACCACCCGACCGACGGGGGTGGCGGCCTCGCAGATGACGGCCGCGAGCGGACGGATTCCACGGACGCGGTCCCCGAGCCGTCTCTCATGCCGTGCGCCCGGGCTCCTGAGCCGGGAGAGCGACCGGGCGACCCGACCGACGGGGTCAGCGGATCAGGCGCACCGAGACGCGCGGGAGGTAGGTGCGGCATCGCACGGGCTCCGGCGCGCTGCCGGTGATGGTGAACGAGGTGTGCGCACGGAGATCGGCCGACGAGGACCCGACGTGCACGGCCACGTCACCCGGTGACACGACGAACCGGCCGTCGACCCCGGTGAAGCCGAGCTGATCGACCGGCAGCACGACCTCGACCTCCGCCTCGTCCCCCGGCGCGAGGTCGACCCGGGCGAAGCCCACGAGCAACTGGACCGGACGGGTCAGGCCGCGCACCGGCTGGCTCGCGTAGACCTGCACCACCTCGGCTCCGGCGAGAGACCCGGTGTTGCGGACGCGGCCGCGGAGTGCGACCTCGCCGTCCGGGGCGACCTCGGCCGCGTCGGGCGTCACCGCGCCGTACTCGAACGTCGTGTAGCTGAGCCCGTGACCGAAGGGGTAGAGCGGTGTCATGGGCATGTCCGCGTAGCCCTGCCACATGTCCGCGGGCTCCCGGCGGTCCCCGCTGCCCCGCTTGTGGGCCTGGTAGACGGGCACCTGACCGGAGTGTCGGGGCAGGGTGAAGGGCAGCTTGCCGCCCGGCGTGGCCAGGCCGAACAGGACGCCGGCGAGGGCCGCCGGCCCCCCGGGGCCGGGGTAGTAGGCGGTGACGATGCCCGGCACCACCGCGTCGACGGCGGCGATGCCGTACGGGCGTCCCATGAAGAGGACCGCCGCCGTCGGCTTGCCGAGTTCGGCCACGGCGCGGGCCAGGGCGACCTGACCGGCCGGCAGGTCGATGTCGGCGGAGTCCGTTCCCTCCCCCTCCGTCATCCGGCCGGCGAAGGCCCCTGACCGGCCGCCCAGCGCCAGGACGACGACGTCGGCTGCCGAGGCGGCCGCCAGCGCGGCAGCGAGGTCGGTCGGGACGGGGTCGATCAGCCCCACGCCCGCGACCGCGGAGACCTCTGCATCCGGCAGGACGGCCCGCAGCGCACCGGCCAGCCCGACGGCTCCGTGGTCGTCGCGCACGAACTGCTCCACGTCGAGCTTCTGCATCGCCTCCATGCGGGCGACGGCGGCTCTGCGCTTCTCCTCGGACATCTCGCCGAGGACGCCCTCCATGCCGACCATGCGGGCCTCACCGGTCGCCAGGCCGCGCATCATCTCCAGCGTTGCCGGATACGTGTAGTTCGGGAAGTTCACCAGCGCCGAGTCCGCGTGCGGCCCGATCACGGCGATCCGCCGGATGCCGCGGTCGAAGGGCAGGACGGCGCCGTCGTTCTTGAGCAGCGTGACCGACTGCTCCGCCAGGCTGCCGGAGAGCTCCGAGCCCTCGTCCGCCAGGCGGGCCAGCTCGATCGGCTCCTCGGGGACGAACGGGTCCTCGAACAACCCGAGTTCGAACTTGTGCACCAGCACCCGTAGCGCGGCCCGGTCGAGCAGCGCCTCGTCGATCCCGCCGGCCTCCACGACGCGGGCGAGCGCCGGCCCGTATCCGTAGGCGCTGGGCAGCTCGACGTCCAGCCCTGCCGCCAGGGCGAACGCGGCCGCCTCCTCCGGCGACTCCGCGACGCGCTGTCGCTCCACCAGGTACTGGATGGTGCGGTAGTCGGAGACCACCGAGCCCTCGAAGCCGAGCCGGCCGCGCAGCATCCCGTCCAGCACGGCGGCGGAGGTGGCGACCGGCTCGCCGTCGATCTCCGAGTAGCTGTTCATGACGCTGCGCATGCCGGCCAGCCGGATCGCCGCCTCGAACGGGGCGGCGTAGACGTCGTAGAGCTCCCTGGGCCCGAAGTGGGTCGCGGCGAGGTTCTGCCCGGCCTCGGTCATCGCGTAGCCGAGGAAGTGCTTGGCCGTGGCGATCACGCCGTCCCGGAGGTCCCCGCCCTGCATGCCCTCGACGAAGGCGACGCCCATGGCACTGACGAGGGCGACCTCCTCACCGTAGGTCTCGTGCACCCTCCCCCACCGGGCGTCGCGGGCGACGTCCAGCACCGGGGCCAGGGCCTGGCGGATCCCGACGGCGCGCAACTGACGGCGCAGGAGGGCGGCCATCTCCCCGACCAGCGCCGGGTTCCAGGTGGCGGCCAGGCCGATGCTGGTCGGGAAGACGGTGAAGCCCCTCGCGACCACCCCGTTGAGGGCTTCGTTGTGCAGCAGGGCGGGGATGCCCAGCCGGGTCCGCTGGACGAGGTACGCCTGGATGACGTTGTTGAGCCGGGCGATGTCACCGGCCGAGGCGGCCGTCAGCGCGGCACCGGAGACGTGCCCGATGCCGTCGGCCAGGTTCCGGCCGAGCGCGGCCTCGTCCAGCCCGTCCGCGCCGAGGAGCGCGTGCGGGAGCACGCCCACCAGCTGCTGGGCCTTCTCCCCGACCGTCATGCGCGCGAGCAGGTCGCGGGCGCGCTCCTCGGGTGTGCCGGCAGGGTGCTGGTGGTCCATCGTCCTGGTCTCTCTGTCTGGTCCGCCGGGGCACCGGCAGCGGGCGTCGAGGGGTTCCTGCCCGGACCGCGGAGCGTGCCGGTCGCCGGACGAGCGAGGTCCCGGCCGGCGTCGTGCAGCCGGCCGGGACCTCGCGGTCGTCCGGTCCCACCGGGTCAGGTCCCCGGTGGTCGCGTCACCCCGTGACGCCGAACCTGCGCACGCTCGGCAGCGGGGCACCCTCGCTCAGGTACTCGACGCCGTCCTTGGTGGCGTAGAACACCGACGTGTAGATGATCGGCGCGTACCAGGCTTCCTCGACGGTGATCTGACCGGCCTGCTGGTAGAGGTCACGCCGGGCGTCCGCATCCGTCTCGGCGGCCGCCTGGTCGATCAGCTCCTGGGCTTCCGGCTCCGGGACGTTGAAGGGGTTGAAGAACGCGTCCGTGCCGAAGCGGTCGTCTGCCTCGAGCTCGGTCACGTTCAGACCCGCGAACCAGAAGGCCGCCGGGTACTGGCGCGACCGCATCGACGAGGCGCTGTTCGACGGCGGCTGCGGCTCCCAGGTCACGTCGATCCCGATGTCGCCGAGAGCCTGGGACACGAGCGGCTCGATGCGCTGGGTGATGGGGGTGCTGGGCATGCTCATCGAGAAGCCGTCGGCGTAACCGGCCTCCTCCATCAGCTCACGCGCGGCTTCGGGGTCGAAGGGGTACTCGTCCGCGAGGTCGTCGACGTAGAGGTCGTTGGCCGGGTTGACGAACTGGCTGGTCGGCTCGCCGGCACCCTGCAGCAGGGCCTGGACGAAGCCCTCGCGGTCGAACGCCATGTTGATCGCCTGACGCACCCGGACGTCGGCCAGGGCCGGCTGGATCGTGCCCTCGCGGTCCAGGAGCAGGATGGTGCCGACGGCCGTGGGGATCGGGTCGGAGACGTCGAAGCCCGCCGCCTCCACCTGCTGGACCTGGTTGGCCTGGATGGTGGCCGCGTTGAGCTCACCGGCCTGCACGGCGTTCAGGGTGGCGGTCGGGTCCTGGATGACCCGCACGGTGACCTGCTGGAACGGGTACTCCTCGACGTTCCAGTAGTCCTCGCGCCGCTCGAGCACGTAGGTCGAGCCCGGCGCCGTCTCGTCACTCAATGTGTACGGACCCGAGCCGACCGGGTCGAGGGCGATCTCGGGGTCGTCGAACGTGCTGGGCGCGGCGATCACACCGGCGGAGCCGGCCATGTTGTACAGGAACCCGGCGTCGGGGGCGCTGAGGGTGACCACCACGGTGCGGTCGTCCGGTGCCTCGATGGAGGCGACGGACTCGAACTTCGTCTGCACGGGGCCGGCCGTCGTCCGGGCGCGCTCCAGCGTCGCCCGCACCGCCTCGGCGTCCACCGGGTCGCCGTTGCTGAAGGTCATCCCCTCACGGAGCCTGAGCGTCAGCGTCTTCAGGTCCTCGGAGTACTCGTAGCTCTCCGCGGCGTTCGGCTGCAGCTGGAGGTCGTTGTCCAGGAACAGCAGGGTGTCGAAGATCCCCTGGTTCCAGACGTAGCCCTGCTGCCCCTCGTTGAGCTGCGCGGGATCGAGCGACGCGGGTGCGCTCTGCACGCCGACGGTCAGAGTCGCGTCACGCGCGCCCGTCTGCCCGCCACCGCCGGAGTCCGAGTCGGAGTCCGAGCCGCCGGAGCAGGCCGCGGTCGAGAGGACCGCCGCGACCCCTAGGACGCCGACGAGGCGTCGCGACGCCCGCCGTTGACGCGTGGATCGAGTGCGCATGGACCACTCCTTCGTGATGCCGGGTGAGCTCGTGCAGCGGCGAACGCCCGTGGGGCGCGTGTCGTCCACCGGGTGTGATCCAGGAAACAGCCCCCGGACCGCTGGCTGGACCGGTTGCCAACAGTTGCCGCCGGCGTCACCCAACTGTGACCATCGTCACCGGCCACCGCAGGTCGGCATGTGGCAACCGGATGCCAGCTCGGATTGACCCGCGCGTCGGCGTCTCCGTAGGTTCCGTGCACCGCCGCGGACGATCCGGCGGGCCTCGACCCGGTTGCTGGAGCAGACGGTCGATGCAGCCCCGGGGTGCGCCTGCGCGATCCCCGGCCTCGAGAGGTGAGACCCACATGCACGGTCCGACAGTTCGGCTGTCCGCGTCACCGGGCGTCGTGGCGCGCCCGCCCGTCGCCTGGGCGCTGGGGAAGCTGCGGGAGGCCGCGGCCGCCCAGGCGATGGAACTGCAGGTCGACCCGGACGGCCCTGCGCCGGCCGATCTCCCCGACGGCATCGCCATCACTCTCCGGACAGCCGAGGACGTCCGCCGCTCGGAGGGCCGGTCGGACTGCCCCCCGGAGGCGGAGTCCTATGCGATGTCGGTGGACGCGGGGGCGGGGAACGGCCGGCAGATCGCCGTCACCGCGACCGACGACCGCGGCTTCACGTACGCCCTCACGGAGATCGCCGAGCGGCTCGCCGCGGGCGGCCCGTCCGCGTTCCCGGCCGGCGACGTCGAGGTCCAGCGCCCGCACGTCCCCGTCCGCGGCGTCCAGCGCGCCTTCTCCAGCGTCCACGAGGACTCGCCGTGGTTCCACGACCGGGACTTCTGGACCGGCTACCTCGACCACCTCGCGCTCCAGCGGTTCAACCGGTTCCACCTCGCCCTCGGCATGCAGTACAACTACGGAACCGGGTTCGAGAGCCGCACCGCGACCGACAACTACCTCTGCTTCGCCTACCCGTTCCTGCTCGGCGTACCGGGCTGGAGCGTGCGGGCCCAGGGCGTGAGCGACGCCGAACGGGACCGGAACCTCGAGGCGCTGGCGTACATCGCCCAGGAGACGAAGCGTCGCGGGATGAGCTTCCAGCTCGGGCTGTGGAACCACGCGTACGACTACGGGTACGACTCCCCCCACTGGTACCCGATCCTCGGCATCGGCCCGGAGTCGCACGCCGAGTACTCCGCCGCCGCGCTCGGTCTGCTGCTCGAGCGCATCCCCGAGATCGACGGCGTGACGTTCCGGGTCCACCACGAGGGCGGCATCCACGAGGAGGGGCACGAGCGGTTCTGGGACGTCGTCTTCGAGGCGATCTCCCGGGTCGGCCGGCCCATCGAGGTCGACATGCACGCCAAGGGCGTCGACCAGGCGCTGCTGGACAGCGTCGCCAAGCCCAACATCCGGCCGGTCATCTCGGGCAAGTACTGGGCCGAGCACATGGGCCTGCCCTACCACCAGACGTCCATCCGCCCCAACGAGCTGAAGCCGCTGAGCTGGCCCGGCATGAACCGGAGGATGACCGGGGTCACCGACGGCTCGCGGAGGTTCACCCGCTACGGGTACGCGGACTTCCTCGCCGAGGACCGGTCGATCGACGTCATGTTCCGCATGTGGCCGGGAACGCAGAAGCTGCTGCTGTGGGGTGACCCCGCGACCGCGAGCGGGTTCGGGCGGTTCGCGACGCTGGGCGGCTCGCGCGGCGTGGACTTCTGCGAGCCGCTGTACTTCAAGGGCCGGCGCGGGACGGGCGAGCCCGGCCGGCGCGATCCCTACGTCCGCGACGACCTCCGCCTCGGCGTCGACGACTGGCGCAAGTACCGGTACACCTACCTGCTGTGGGGGCGGCTCCTCTACGACCCGCAGACCGACCCGGAGGTGTGGCGCCGGCTCCTGCGCGCCGACCACGGCGAGGCGGCGGGCGACGTGGAGGCGGCCCTGGCCTCCCTGAGCCGGGTCCTGCCCCTGGTCACCGTGGTGCACGGGGTCAGCGGCGCCAACAACCACTACTGGCCGGAGGTGTACACCGACCTGGCGGTGTCCTTCTTCCGGCAGTCGACGCACTACGCGTACGACACCGCGGAGCCGAGGACGTGGGAGGGCGTCAGCCCGTTCGACCCGACGCTCTTCTACCCGGTCGGCGAGTACTGCGACGACGCCCTGGAGGGCACGCTCACGGCCAGGTACACGCCCCTGGAGGTGGCGGCCTGGCTGGAGACGATGTCGGCGGACGGGGCGGCCGCGGCCGAGCGGGCGGCCGCGGTGGCCGACCCCGCCGACCCGCAGACCCAGCGGGCCCTGATCGACCTGCAGGTGCTCCAGCGCCTGGCCACGTTCTTCGCCGGCAAGTTCCGCGCCGCGGTGGAGTACGCCTTCTTCGCCCGGACCCGGGACGTGGCGCACCTGGAGGAGGCCGCGCGCCTGCTCGAAGGGGCCCACCGGGCCTACGGCGAGATCCCCGGCCTCGTCGCCGGCGTGTACCAGGACGACCTCGCCTTCGGCGTCGGCGCCTCGGAGCGCGGGTCGTGGAAGGACCGCCTCATGGCCATGCTGGAGGACCTGCACCTGCTGCGCCTGGAGCTCCAGCGGGCCCGGGCGGTGGAGCCGGTCGCCGCGGCGCGCACCCCCGCGCGGCGCGACAACCGGACGGCCGTTCCCTGCCGGTTCGAGGCCGCGGACCGGTTCACCCGCGCAGAGCCGTTCACGGTCCGGCTGCACCCGGACGCGCCGGTGTCCCGTGCCGTGCTGCGCTACCGGCACCTGAACCAGGCCGAGGACGTGCAGAGCGTCGAGATGACCCGCGTCGGTGGCTCCTTCGAGGCCGTCGTCCCGGCCGACTACACCGCGACGACGTTCCCCCTCCTCTACTTCGCCGAGGTGCAGGCCGACGGCGAGCAGCCGGTCCTCGTCCCAGGGCTCGGCGAGACGCTGTCCGACCAGCCCTACGTGGTGGTGCACAGCACCGCGGCACCGGCGGGCGGCGAGGACGACGGACGGATGGCGAGAGCAGCCGTCACCGAGCCGAGGCACTAGGAGCAACGGTGAGAATCTCCAGCATCGAGACCTTCAGCCGGGGGCCGTTGCTCGCCGTGGTCCGTGTGCGGACCGACGACGGGGCCGAGGGATGGGGGCAGACGTCTCCCTACCTGGCCGACACCACGGTCCAACTCCTCCACTCCCACGTCGCGCCCTTCTTCATCGGGCGTGACCCGTGGAACTGGGAAGCACTCGTCGACGAGTTCACCCGCCGGAACCACAAGAACTACGGCACCTTCCTCTGGCGCGCCCTGTGCGGGATCGACACCGCGGTGTACGACCTCCTGGGCAAGGTCACGGGACGCCCCGTCTACCAGCTCCTGGGCGGTGCCGTCCGCACGACACTGCCCGTCTACGGATCCTCCATGAGCCGCACGACGAGCCCGGAGGAGGAAGCGGACAGGCTGATCGCGCTGACGGAGAGCCACGGCTTCCGCGCGTTCAAGGTCCGGATCGCCGACGTGATGGGACGGGACGTGGATGTCCGGCCCGGGCGATCGCAGCAACTGGTCAGGACCGTCCGCGACGCGCTCGGACCAGATGTGGCGCTGCACGCGGACGCCAACGGCGGCTACTCGGTCCCCGAAGCCATCCGCATGGGCAGGATCCTCGAGGACCTCGAGTTCGGGCACTTCGAGGAACCCTGCCCGTACCAGGACCTGGAGTCGACCGCCGAAGTGGCCCGCCGGCTCGACATCCCCGTCGCGGGAGGCGAGCAGGACAACGCACTCCCGCAGTTCCACCGCATGGTCGAGAGCCGGGCGGTGGACATCGTCCAGCCCGACGTGGGCTACGTCGGCGGTATGGCCCGGATGAGGAAGATCGCGCAGATGGCCGAGGCAGCCGGCGTCATCACGACTCCGCACTGCGCCAACCAGAGCCTGCTGCAGGTCTTCTCCCTCCACCTCGCCGCGTCCCAACCCTCGGCAACGGCGTTCCAGGAGTGGAGCATCGAGACGATCCCGTACTTCGACGGGATCTACGGCCCACTACCGACGGTCGTGGACGGCTACGTGAGCTTGGGCGACGCGCCGGGCTGGGGTGTCGAGATCCTCCCCGAGTTCCTCCAGGGAGCCAGCACCGCACGCACCGATTGATCAGACCGCGAGGCGCCGCTGCCGCATGTCCCGGGGAACGGCCGGCCTTCGACTCGCCGTCGAGCTGACCGACCAGCCGTACGTGGTGGTGCACAGCACCGAGCGGGTCGGAGGTCGGCCCGGAGCGCAGGCCGCTGGGGGCGACGCCCCGGAGCGGCCCGCGCACCGCCTAGGGACGCGCCGAATCCGTGGCGCCGACCGCCGCAGCGAGTTCCCGGGCCGCGGCGCGCACGTGGTGGGCCGGCCGGCGCATGGCCTCCTCGTCCGACCCGGCGATCGCGGTCAGCGCGACGGCCGGCACCCCGGGATCGGCGTCCACCCGCCCGGCGATCACCCGCGCGGGCACGCCGGCGTCGGCGGCTGCCCTCAGGACCGCGTGCACGAGCTTGCCGAGGCTGGACTGGGAGTCGAACCGCCCCTCCCCCGTGATCACCAGGTCGGCGTCCGCGAGCGCGGACTCCAGCCCCGCGAGGCGCAGGATCGAGGCGGCGCCCGGCTCAAGGGTCGCGCCGAACCCGCGGGCGAGGCCGTAGCCGGTGCCGCCGGCGGCACCGCACCCGGGTTGCGTCGGATCCCCGCCGAGCAGACGGGCGAGGTGCTGCAGCCCCTCGTCGAGGAGTGCGCACTGCTCCGGGGTCGCCCCCTTCTGCGGGCCGAAGGTCCAGGCGGCGCCGGTCGGCCCGCAGAGCGGACTCTGCACGTCGACGAGCACGCGGACCGGCGGGAACGCACGGAGCGGACCGGTGTCGATGCCGCGGATCGAGAGGAGCGATCCCCCGCCGTCGCCGTCGTCGGCACCGCCGTCGCGGTGGACGATCGCACCGGCACCGGCGAGCGCGCCGACGCCACCGTCGGTCGACGCCGAGCCCCCGAGGCCGACGACGATCTCCCGGGCTCCCGCCCGCGCCGCCTCCCGCATCACCTGCCCCAGCCCGCGGGTCGTCGCACCCAGCGGATCGGGCCGGTCGAGCAGGGGCAGACCGCTGGTCAGCGCCAGCTCCACCACCGCCGCGCCGTCGGGCAACCGCAGCCACCGGCCGTCGACCGGACGGCCGTCGGGTCCGGCCACCGGTCCGACCTCGCGCAGCACCGACCCGGGCGTGGCCGCGTGCACCGCGTCCAGCGTGCCCTCGCCGCCGTCGGCGAGGGGGACGAGGACGAGCTCGTCCCCGGGACGGAGGTCGGTCCACCCCTCGGCGACGGCCGCGCACACCTCCGTGCTGGTCAGGGTGCCCTTGAAGGCATCGGGACAGATCACGATGCGCATCGTGTGCCGCCCGGTCAGCCGGCCGTCGTGACCGCGACGACCTCGAACAGCCCCAGGGCGGGCAGTTCCACCACCAGGTCGTCGCCGTCCACCCGGGTCTCTAGCGACGCACCGGCCACGAGGGCGTCGGCCCGGACGTCGTCCGCACCGCGGCCGGCGAGTCTCAGCGAGCCGCCACCGATGGGGATGTGCGCCCCGTAGGACCGGCGGCGCACCCCGGAGTGGTTCAGCAGGTGCACGACCGTGCGGCCGTCGCTCTCCCCCACGATCACCTCGACACGGTCGGAGAGGTCCGCGGTGACCGCCGGGTCGACCAGGGAGCGCACCACGCCGCCGAGGTGGTCCCGGACGTCGGTCTTGCCGTACTCCCGGTAGCTGCGACCCACCGTCCAGGGCATGAGCACGACCTCGCCGCTGCCGTGGCGGCCGCGCACGAAGTCGGGGTCGTCGCTGGCGGTGTGGCCGTAGGCGAGCTCCGGAGGCGCGTGCGGAGCCCGGGGCAGCAGGCTACCGACCTTGGTGGCGTCCGGTCGCCACACGAACCGCTGGTAGCGCCCCATGACCGGCAGGACCGGGCCCTCGTAGTGGTACTCCGCGATCCGCGGCTGGTCGGCATCGGTCACGTAGGTCGACCAGAGGTCGTTGCCGGCCAGAGCTGCACCCAGCGGGCGGATCGCCGGACTGCACGCGAGCTCCATGTCGCCGTCGCGACTGACCCCCGAGGTGCCGGTGATCAGCAGCTTCCCGCCGCGGGAGACATAGGCGTCCAGCGCGGAGGCGCCCCGGCCGAGCACCCCGACGTCGGGCAGCACGACGAGCCGGTACCGGTCGAGCGCGCCGCGCCCCGCGACCGCGGCGAGATCCGCGACGGGGATGACGTCGAAGGGAACGTGCTGCTCGAGCAGCGTCTCGTAGACCCCGCGGAACTCGTCCTGGACCTCCCAGAAGGTGCCCCCGGTCGCCGAGCCGAAGTCCGGCCGGACCACGGCGATCTCGGCGGCAGGCTGCAGGCCCCGGTACAGGTCGATGTGGTCGCGCCGGAACCGCATCACGTCCCCGCCCCGGGACAGGGCCCGCTGCATCGGCAGCCGCCCGGGCGCGCCGAAGTAGAACGCCGACGGATTGCCGCCGCGCGCGATGGTCTGCACGAGGTACTGCGCGAAGTGCTCGGGCTCCTCGTTGCCCATCCGGTACGTGGCGTCGATGAACGCGACGCAGTTGACCATCGCGGCCGAGTCGGGCTGGGCGGACACGTGCGCGCTCACCGCCTCGGCAGGGGCGTGCGGCCAGAAGTCCTTGCCCGGCATGGCGCGGTAGGCGTTGTTGCCCTCGAGGTACACGATCGGGGACCCGCGCCGGAGCAGGACGCCGATGTCCCGCTCGCGCGCCGCCACGTGGTCGACG
Organism: Trujillonella endophytica; assembly: GCF_019799905.1. Taxonomy (GTDB): domain Bacteria; phylum Actinomycetota; class Actinomycetes; order Mycobacteriales; family Geodermatophilaceae; genus Trujillonella; species Trujillonella endophyticus_A. Next base: position 271,143 of record NZ_JABGCI010000005.1, read on the forward strand.
ATCTTCGCGGTCAGCCGGGCGAGCGTGAGAGCGGTGTACTGCCGCCACAGCCCGAAGTTCTCACCGAGCATGACGGCCGGGAGCTGCTTGCCCCCGCTGAACTCGCCGAAGCCGGCCTGGCAGGAGGCGCAGTGGCACGGCGGGTGGTTGACCTCGTCGTAGTCGCGCTCGTTGAAGTTGAACCAGTTGAAGAACAGCCCGTCGACGTCGTACCGGTCGAGCACCTCGTCGAGGACGTCGAGGGTCCGCTCCTGGTAGTACTCCGCCGACGGACAGGTGCTGAAGAGCGTGTTGTAGACCTGCGGCTCGCCCTCGGGGTTGCGATAGAGCCACTCCGGGTGCTCCCGCGCGATCCGTGCCGACACCTTGGACATGTCGAACCGGGCGATCACCTTGAAGCCCTTGCGCTTGGCGGCCGCCACCGCGTCGCCGAAGAGGTCGCCGGAGGGCCGGGCCCCCAGGAGGGGACTGCGGGTCTGGAACGGCAGGTCGGTCGGGTAGAAGGACGAGATCCCGCCGGCGTTCAGCATCCAGGTGTCCGCGCCGTAGTCCTCGACCACGTCGACGGCGGCCGACACGTCGAAGTCGGCGTCGATCTCCTGCAGGTTGGTCTGGAGCACGGTGAACGGCTCGCGCCAGCGGCTCCCTGCCGGGAGGTCGCGCTGGGTGGAGCCGGCCTGGTCGGGCATGTGCTGCCTCTCTGGTGATGTCAGTGCATCGGCCGGGGCGCGTGACGTGCGGGTGAGCACGCCACGCGACCCGGCAGGGGGACGGCCGGTGGTGTCGCGTCCTAGGCGACCGTGAAGTCCCGGATGTCGAAGGGCGTGACCGCCGAACCGCGGAACGCGAAGCCCTCACTGGTGGCGAACGACCCGGTCAGCGTGAAGAGCGGCGCGAAGAGCGCATCCTCGACGGCGATGGTGTTGATCTCCCGGTAGAGCTCCGCGGCGCGCTCGGGATCGGCCTCCGTGGCCACCTCGGCGATGAGAGCGTCGATCTCGGGGTCCTGGTACCCGAACGGGTTGTGGGACCCGTTGGGGAGGAAGTACAGGGCCACGGTGCGCGCCGGCGGGGCGGCCCCACCGAGGTTGAAGTACATCGGCCACTCGGTCGTCTGCACGTCCTGCTGCGGGGTCACGGGCTGCCACTCGACGGTGATGCCGATGTCGCCGAGCAGCTGCGCGATGGTGGGCTGGAACGGCGTCACCGTCAGGTTGGCCGGCACCGAGAGGGTGAACCCGTCGGCGTACCCCGCCTCCGCGAGCAGCTCGCGCGCTCCCTCGGGGTCGTACTCGTACTCGTCTGCCAGGTCCTCGTTGTAGGCAGCCGCCGCCGGGCTGAAGATCTGGTTGCTCGGCGACCCGAGCCCGTTGAGGAGCGCGTCCACCATCCCCTGGCGATCGAAGGCCATGTTGATCGCCTGGCGGACCCGGACGTCCTTCAGCGGCTCCGCCACCTCCCCGGCGCGGTCGGTGAGGATCAGCGCGCCGACGGTCTGCCCCTCGACGCGGACGATGTCCAGCCCGGCGCGCTCTGCCTGCTCGGCCTGAGCCGCGTCCACGGTGCCGGCGTCCACCTCGCCGGAGGCCAGGGCGTTGTATGCGGCGGTCCGGTCGGCGATGACGCGCACGGTCACCGTCCGGAACGGGTACAGGTCCACGTTCCAGTGATCGTCACGACGCTGGAGCACGTAGGTCGTGCCGTCGACCGTGGCGCCGCGGTCGAGGGTGTAGGCGCCGGACCCCACCGGGTCGAGCGCCGTGCTCGGCTCGTCGATGGTGTCGGGATCCCCGATCACCCCGGCTCCGTAGGACAGCGCGACGAGCAGATTCGGGTCCGGCCGGCTCAGCCGCAGCACGACCGTGTCCTCGTCCGGCGCCTCGATGGACTCGACCGCGCCGAGGTTGCCCTGCTGCGGGCCCGCGGTGGTCCGGGTGCGTTCGAGCGTGGCCCGGACGGCCTCGGCCGTCACCGGGTCGCCGTCGCTGAACGTCATGCCGTCGCGCAGGTCCAGCGTCAGGGCGAGGGCGTCCTCGGAGTACTCGTACGCCTCGGCCGCGTTGGGCTGAGGCACGCCGTCCTCGCCCAGGTACAGCAGCGTGTCGAAGAGGGCCCCCCAGACGTAGCGCTGCTGGCCGTCGTTGAGCTGAGCCGGGTCGAGGGAGTTGGGCGCGGCCTGGACGGTCAGGGCGACGCTGTCCGCCCCGCCCTGTCCCGGGGAGTCCGAGTCGGAGTTGGGGGACGAGCCCCCGCCGCCGCAGGCCGACAGCGCGAGCAGCGCCGCCACGGCGGGGACGCCGACGCGCAGTCGGCGTGGAGTGAATGCGGACATCAGATCTCCTCTGATTCGGATGGTCCGTGCCTGTGCCTTCGACGGTCCGTGCCGCGACGTGCCGCCGCGCTCCGGCGCCGCCATGCCGCTATCGGGGCGTGAAGATGTCTCGGGGGGTGATCGCGTTGAGCAGGGGCTCGCCGGCGCGGTAGCGCCGGATGTTCTCGACGATGACGTCGATCGAGCGCTGGGTGCGCTCGGGGATGCGGGGCGTCATGTGCGGGGTGATGAGGACGTTGGGCTCGTCCCACAGCGGCGAGTCCGACGGGAGCGGCTCTGGTTCGGTGACGTCCAGGCCGGCACCGGCGATGGCGCCTGAGCGGAGTGCCTCGACGAGCGCGTCCGTGTCGATGAGCCCGCCGCGGGCCAGGTTGATGATGTAGGCGCTCGACTTCATCCGCGCGAACTGGTCGCTCGAGAAGAGGTGGTACGTCTCGTCGCTCAGGTGGGCGGCGAGCATGATCACGTCTGACTCCTCGATCAGCGGATCGATGGAGTCACCGGCATCCGCGGCGAGCAGCCGGTCGACCGCAGGGGCGTCCTCGCCGGCCCGCCGGCGGTAGGCGATGACCCGCATGCCGAACGCCTTGCCGAGCAGCGCCATCTCCTCCCCCGTCTTGCCGAAGCCGACGATGCCGAGGGTCTTGCCCCACAACGCCAGGCGGTTCTCGTAGCCGGCGGGGGCGCGCCACTGGTGCGACGCCTGCACCTCGAGCAGGCCCTTGACGTCGTAGGTCAGCGCCAGGGCGAAGTAGAAGGCGTGCTGCGCGAGGGCGGGGGCCGAGCGCCCCGCCGACCCGGTGACGAGGAGCCCCTTCTCGAACACCTCCGGCCGCGCCGACCGGGTGAGGCCCGCGTGGTCACAGTGGATCCAGCGCAGGTTGGGCGCCTGCAGATGACGGTCGTCGAGGTCTGTCCAGTGGACGGCCACGTCCGCCGTCTCCAACGCACGCGCGATGCCCTCGTTGTCGTCCCACCGGACCTGCAGGAACTCCGCCGGCTCGAAGGCACGGCGCAGCTGCTCGATCTCGTCGGGCTGGAACAACGCCGTCGAGAGGACGGTGCGGATCTCGCGTGGCCCCTGGCCAGCTTCCATCAGCGGGGGACTCCTCCTGCTCGGGACCCCGCGCGCGCCGAGACGCGGACGGGGATGTCGAGGCCCGACTATGGCCCAGGCCACACACAGTGGCACCCGGTTGCCAGTTTTTGCCGCGATGCACGGCAACCGGTTGCTTGGGACGGCTCAAGTCGACGAGCGGGTCGGGCACTCACGGCCGCGCGGGTGACCCCCGGTCGGCAGGATCCCCACGACGGAGCACCCGCAACCGGGTGCCAGATCAGTCGGCCATCCCTGAACCGACGCGTGGGCCGGCCGTGGAGGGGGCGGCGTACGACCACTCGGGGGTGTCTGAGCGCGCCGACCGAGAGGCGGATCCGCGCGGTCGCCGACGCCAGCCATCACCGCGGGCCACCGGGTTCGTGCTCCGGGGTCCACCGCGGCGCCGCGGCTGCCCCTCCCCTGGTCAGGCGAGGTGGGCGGCCGCGTGGTCGGAGATCAGCCGTGCGACCAGCTCCGGCTCGGCGACCGGAGCCAGGTGCCCGGCCCCCCGAACGACCTCGTGCCGGGCCCCGGGCACGCCGCGGGCGATCAGCTCCTGGTCGGCGACCGGGTTGGCCGTGTCCGCCTCACCGCTGACGACGAGCGTGGGCACCGTGATCGAGCCCAGGTCGCCGGTGACGTCGGCCGCCGCCAGGACGTCCCCGGCGAGCGCATAGCCGGTCGCGTCCGTGCCGGTGAGCATGTCCCGGTAGCGCGCCACCACCTCCGGCCGACGCTGCTGGAACTCCTGGGCGAACCAGCGGTCCAGGACCGCGGGCACGATCGGGGAGACGCCCTGCTCCCGGACCAGCCGAGAGCGCTCGACCCAGGTCTCCCGGGAGAAGCTGGCCGCGCAGCACATCGCCACGAGGGTGGCGACGCGGGCGGGGCGCCGGGAGGCGGCCCGCAGGGCGACGAGACCACCGAGCGAGATGCCGGCGACGTGGGCCCGCTCGGCGCCGACCTCGTCCAGCACCGCGAACACGTCGTCGACGAGGTCGTCCAGGGTGAACGGCTCGTGTGCCGCCGGTCCGCCGCGGTCGCGCTGGTCGAAGCGCACCACGTCGAACCGCTGCGCGAGCACCGGGACGACGTCGTCCCACATCGCCGAGGTGGTGGCCAGGGAGTTGACCAGGACGATCGTGCCGGCCGCCCCGGAGGGGTCGCTCGTGCGCGTCACGAGGACGCCGCTGTAGCCGCTGCTCATGCTCTCCGCCTCCTGCGGGCGCGCACCTGGTGCGTCCCGGCGCGCCGAGCTAGCGTAACTGACAACCGGTTGCCATCTCCCGGGCCGTCGTCCGGGCGGCCCGTCCACCGCGACCCGCGCCCCCGGGCAACCGGCGCGGGAGAGGAGCCGAGCCTTGAGCTCGATCACGTTCATCGGCCTGGGCATCATGGGTCTGCCCATGGCCCGCAACCTGGCCTCCGCCGGCCACGACGTCACGGGCGTCGTGCGTTCCGAGCGCGGGCGCGCGCGGGCCACCGAGGCGGGCCTGACCGTGACCGACGACGCGGCCTCGGCAGTGCGCGACGCCGACGTCGTCATCACGATGCTGCCCGACACCCCCGACGTGCGCTCGACCGTCACCACGATCGCCCCCTCCCTGCGGGAGGGGTCGCTGCTGATCGACATGAGCACGATCGATCCCGTCGCGACTCGCGACATCCGCGCCACCGCGCTGCCGGGGACCGTCGCCATGCTCGACGCGCCGGTGAGCGGCGGCGAGGCCGGCGCGATCGACGGGATCCTGTCGATCATGGTCGGCGGGGCCGAGGCCGACGTGGAGCGGGCGCGTCCGCTGTTCGAGGTGATGGGGAAGACCATCGTGCACGTCGGCCCGCTGGGCTCCGGGCAGGTCGTCAAGGCCGCGAACCAGCTGATCGTCGCGGGGAACATCCAGATGGTGGCGGAGGCCATCGTCTTCCTGCGCGCCCAGGGGGCGGACCTGGAGTCCGCGCTCGCGGTCATCGGCGGCGGCCTGGCCGGCAGCACCGTCCTCGAGCGGAAGCGCACGGCCTTCCTCGACGGCGCCTTCGCGCCCGGGTTCCGCCTCGCGCTGCACGCCAAGGACCTGGGCATCGTGCAGAGCAGCGCGGCCGAGTCCGGGCTGTCGCTCCCGCTCACGGCGGCGGTCACCCAGCTGGTGCGCGCTCTGGTCGCCCGGGGTGACGGGGACCTGGACCACTCGGCCCTGCTCAAGCTCGCCGGTGAGCTGAACGGGCAGGACAGCAACAGCGAGAGGTGAGCGCGGGTCGTTCCTGAGGTGGGATGGCCCCGTGCCCGCCGCGAGCGTGCGAGTGGCGGGGGGCACGGGGGTCCTTCCTCAGTCCGGCTGGGCGGTGAGACCGGCGGCCTCGATGCCCGCCACGGCGGCGGCCTCGTCGTTGTCCGAGGTGTCGCCGGAGATGCCGACGGCGCCCAGCAGCGCACCGCCGCCGTCCCGGACGAGCACGCCGCCCGGGACCGGCACCAGCGAGCCACCGATCGCCGCGGTCGCCGCGGCGATGAAGTAGGCCTGCTGCTCGGCACGGGCCATCAGCGACCGCGAGCCCATGCCGAGCGCGAGCGCCCCGTGGGCCTTGCCGAAGGCGATCTCGAAGCGCTTGTTCGACGAGCCGTCCTCGCGCTCGGCGGCCACCACGTGGCCCCCGGCGTCGAGGACGACGACGGTCAGCGGCTTGAAGCCCCCGTCCCGGCCGGCGGCCCGGGCGGCCTCGATCACGGTGCGGGCGGTCTGCAGGTCGATGGACACGACGGTCCCTCCAGGTCTGTGAGGTCTCGGGAGCGGGTTCAGGAGGCCGGGCTGGGGGCCTGGTCGGCGAGGACGGCGTCCCGGGTGTGGGGCTCGGCAGCACCGCCGCCGCTGCCGTCGGCGGCCTTGGCCCGCTGCCGCCACCGGGTCAGGGCCGGCTCGGTGTAGCCGTTGGGCTCGCGCCGGCCGGAGAAGACCAGGTCCAGGGCGGCCTGGAACGACGGGCTGCCGTCCAGATCGGCGCTCATCGGCTGGTAGCCGGGCTCGCCGGCGTTCTGCTCGTCCACCACCGCGGCCATCCGGGCGAAGGTGTCCCGCGTCTGCGTCTCGTCCACCAGCCCGTGGTGCAGCCAGTTCGCGATCTGCTGGCTGGAGATCCGCAGGGTGGCGCGGTCCTCCATGAGGCCGACGCCCTCGAGGTCCGGCACGGTGGAGCAGCCGATGCCCAGGCCCACCCACCGGACGACGTACCCGAGGATCGACTGGGCGTTGGTCTCCAGCTCGTGCCGGATCTCCTCGGCCGACAGCGCGTCGGCGCCGGGGAGGACGGGCGGCACCAGCAGGCCGCGGCGGTCGGCGAGGGGCCGCTGCCGGATCTCCTCCTGGACGGCGAGCACGTCGGTCTCCAGGTAGTGCAACGCGTGCAGGGTGGCCGCGGTCGGCGAGGGCACCCAGGCGGTGTTGGCCCCGGCGCGGGGGTGACCGCCCTTGGTGTCGAGCATCTCGCGCATGGCGGCGGGCTTGGCCCACATGCCCTTGCCGATCTGCGCCTGCCCGGCGAAGCCGGCACGCAGCGCCACGTCGACGTTGCGGTCCTCGTAGGTGGTCAGCCAGGCCGCGCTGCGCTGGGCGCCCTTGGGGACGACGGGGCCGGCCTCGAAGTCGGTGTGGATCTCGTCGCCGGTCCGGTCGAGGAAGCCGGTGTTGACGAAGATGACCCGGTCGGCGGCGCGGGCGATGCAGGCCTCGAGGTTGACCGAGGTGCGCTTCTCCTCGTCCATGATGCCGATCTTGAGGGTGGTCGGCTCCAGCCCGAGCGCCTGCTCCACGGCGGCGAGCAGCTCCACCGACAGTGACACCTCGTCGGGGCCGTGCATCTTCGGCTTGACGATGTAGACGCTGCCGGCCCGGGTGTTCGAGTGACGGGACAGGCCGCGGAGGTCGTACAGCGCGGCCGCCGCGGAGACCAGGGCGTCGAGGACCTCCTCCAGCAGCGGCTGACCGTCGGCGGTGCGGACGGCGTCCAGGCGCATGTGGTGGCCGACGTTGCGGACCAGCAGCAGCGACCTGCCCGGCAGCGTCAGTTCTGCGCCGTCCGGGCCGACGTAGGTCCGGTCGCCGTTGAGGGTGCGGGTGACGGTCCGCCCCTCCTTGCCGAAGGTCGCGGTCAGCTCACCCGTGCGCAGACCCAGCCAGGTGCGGTAGGCGCCCACCTTGTCCGGTCCGTCGACGGTGGCGACCGAGTCCTCGAGGTCGACGATGGTGCTCACGGCGGACTCCAGCACCACGTCGGAGACCCCCGCGTGGTGCTGGGATCCCACCCGCGTGGACGGGTCGACGGTCAGCTCCAGGTGCAGCCCGTTGCGCCGCAGGAGCACGGCCGCCGCCCGGTCGCCGTCCCCGGGCCGGGAGCCCGCGAACTGCGCCGGGTCGGCCAGGCCGGTGGTGCCGCTCGCGGTGTCGACGGCGAGCTCCCCCGCGGAGGGCACCCGGTAGGCGGTGGCGTCGGCGTGGCTGCCCTCGGCGAGGGGGAAGAAGCGGTCGAGCAGCCGGTCGGCCTCGGCGATGACCTGCGCTCCCCGGCGCTCGTCGTAGCCGGGGGCGAGCTCGTGCTCCTGCGGCAGGGCGTCCGTGCCGTAGAGGGCGTCGAACAGCGAGCCCCACCGGGCGTTGGCCGCGTTCAGCGCGTAGCGCGGCACGGTCGCCGGGACGACCAGCTGCGGACCGGGCACCTCGGCGATCTCGCGGTCCACGCGGCTGACCCGGACCGTGGGCTCCTCCAGCGGCAAGAGGTAGCCGATGTCGGTGAGGAACGCCTCCAGCGCCTCGACGTCGCCGGCGCCGTGCTCCCGGTGCCAGGCGTCGATCCGCTCCTGCAGCTCGTCGCGGCGGCGGAGCGCCTCCTCGACCTGGGGGGCGAACCGGCCGTGCAGATCGGCCACCGTCGACCAGAACCACTCCGGCTCCAGCTCCAGGCCGGGCAGGAGCTCGCCGGCCACGAAGTCCCGCAGCTCGGGGTCGACCTGCAGGCCACCGGTCGTCGTTGCGTCGCTCACGCTTGCCACATCCGTCTCTGTGTCGTCGGTCGGGTTCAGAAGGTGCCGGGCTCGGCGGTCCGCGCGTCCAGGCTCGGCCGGCCGCGGCCGCCGCGCGCAGTCACCGGGTCCACCCCGCGGATCGAGGCGTCCAGCAGCTCGACCGGGTGGAACATCGGCAGGTCACCGGGCCAGTACCGGCGGATCTGCAGCAGGCAGCCGGGGTTGGCGGTCGCCAGGGCGTCGGGCGCGACCGAGAGGACGTGCTCGACCTTCCGCCGGCCCAGCTCCTCGGCCGGCTCGGGGTTCACGAGGTTGTAGATGCCCGCGGAGCCGCAGCAGATCTCCGCCTCGGGGATGTCGGTGACCTGGAGGCCGGGGATGGTCCCCAGGACCTCGCGGGGCTGGCTGCGCACACCCTGGGCGTGCCCGAGGTGGCAGGCGTCGTGGTATGCCACGCGCGCCTCGATGGGGTGCCGCGGTGCGACCGGGCCCAGCTCGGCGAGCAGCTCGGAGACGTCGCGCACCTTGGCGGAGAAGGCCGCGGCCCGCTCGGCGTAGACCGCGTCGTCGCGCAGCATCCGGCCGTACTCCTTGAGCGTGGAGCCGCAGCCGGCCACGTTCGCCACGATCGTGTCCACCTCGACCTCGGCGAACGCGTCGATGAGCGCCCGCGCCCGGTCCAGCGCCTCGGGCTCCCGGCCGGCGTGCTCGCTCAGGGCGCCGCAGCAGCGCTGCGTCGGCGGGGCGACCACCTCGCAGCCCTCCGCGGTCAGCACCCGCACCGTGGCCTGGTTGACGTCGGCGAAGAAGACCCGCTGCACGCAGCCGGTGAGGAAGCCGACGCGCCGCCGCATCGTCCCGACGGCCGGGGTGACGGCCGGCGTCCGGGTGGCGAGGTGCCGCAGCTTCGCCGGTGGCATGAGGGCCTCCACCGCCTGCAGCCGCCGGGGCAGCAGCCGGACCGCCCCGGTGCGGTGCGCCAGGCTGCGCAGGCCGAGGCGCCGGTACAGCTCCCCGAGCACCGCCGCGACCCGCAGCCGGCTCGGGTACGGGAAGAGCGAGAAGATCAGCCCGCGGAACAGCCGGTCCAGCAGCCCGCGCCGGTGGTTGCGCTCCAGCTGCGGTCGGACCGCCTCGATCAGCTGGTCGTACTGGACACCGGACGGGCAGGCGGTGACGCAGGCCATGCAGCCCAGGCAGGCGTCGAAGTGCTGGGCGTAGGTGTCGTCCATCTCGACGGCGCCCTCCTTGCCCAGCTTCATCAGGTAGATGCGGCCGCGTGGGGAGTCCATCTCCTCCCCCCACAGCGCGTAGGTGGGGCAGGTGGGGAGGCAGAAACCGCAGTGGACGCAGTCGGAGATGAGCTCGTCCGACGGCGGGTGGTGGTCGTCGAAGACGCCGGCGCCGCGCCCGGCCTCGGCGAGGGCGTCGACGTGCAGCCGCAGGTCGGCCTGCGTGCCGGGGTCTGCGGCGGTGGGGTCGGTGGCGGTCATGACCTCGCGAGGTCCTCTCCGGTAGCCGGGGCGGGCAGCCACGAGCCGAGACGGCCGGGTGCGCAGCGCCCCGAGGGGTCGAGCCGGCGGGCGAGCGAGCGCAGCAGCCCGACCGACGACGGGGGCGGGCCGAGGGGGTCGACCTCGGCGTCGACCGCGGCGGGGCGGTCGCGCAGCAGCACGCTGCCGCCCAGCGCGAGCACCCGTTCCCGCCAGGCGGCGACGGCGGGCCCCACCGCCTCCGGGCTCCCGTCGAACCGGGCGGTGTGCAGGCCCAGCGCCGGCCGGGAGGTCAGGCCGGTCCGGACCCCGGCGGCAGCGCCCGCCTGCTCCAGCGCCCGCGCCACGTCGGTGGTGACGCTGGGCCGCGTGCCCGCGGCGGCCACGGTGGTCCCCTCCCCCACGGAACGCTCCGCGTCGGCGAGCCGGGACCAGACGACGTCCTCGTCCTCGCCGGTGGACCAGCCGGCGCCCGCACCGAGGAGGTCCAGCACCGCCACGCGCCTGCCCTCGACGCCGGCCGGGGTGCCCTCGAAGCGGACGGCGAGCGTGCCGCCGTCGGCGTCGGTCCAGTCCACGGCGGCCGGCTCCAGCGCGGAGGCGCGCAGCCGGAGGGCGAGCTCGGTGGCCCGGTCGACCGGCACGGCCACGGTCGCGGTGGCGCTCGCCTGGGGGACCGGGTGGAGTCGCAGGACCACCTCCGCGACGAGCCCCAGGGTGCCCAGCGACCCGTACAGCAGCTTGGGCAGGTCGTAGCCGGCGACGTTCTTGATGACCCGTCCCCCGCCGCGGGCGACGATCCCGTCCGGCAGCACGAGCGTGACCCCGATGACGAGGTCGCGCAGCGCGCCGTAGCGGAGCCGGCGCGGACCCGAGTCGCCCGTGGCCAGCAGCCCGCCCACGGTGGCGCCTGCGGCCCCGGTGGCGGGGTCGAGCGCCAGCCACTGCCCGTTCTCGGCGAGCAGGGCCTGGAGGTCGGCGAGGGGCATGCCGGCGCCCACGGCGACGGTCATGTCCGCCGGCTCGTGGGAGAGCACCCCGGAGAGCCCGGTGGTGTCGACCACCACGGCGGGGTCCACCGGTCGTCCGGCCCACCTCTGCTTCGTGCCCGCGCCGCGGAAGAGCAGCGGTCCATCGGTGCCGCGGAGCAGCTCGGCCGCCTCGGCGACGGTGGCCGGCCGCTCGACGACGGCCGTGTCGTCGGTCTGCGTCACGTGCTCCTCACATCCGCTCGATGACGCCCGCTGCCTCCAGCGGGTGCGGCCGGTACGGGCCCGGGCGCTCGCCGCACAGCCGCGGCGTGGGGAGCACCTTGCCCGGGTTGCAGATGCCCTGCGGGTCGAAGGCGGCGCGCACCCGTGCCATGACCGTCAGGTCGTCGGGACCGAACATCGCCGTCATCGAGCAGGCCTTGTCACTGCCCACGCCGTGCTCGCCCGTGATCGACCCGCCCTGCTCCACGCACAGCTCGACGATGGCGGTGGCCAGGTGCTCGGCCCGCTCGGCCTCCCCGTCGACCGCGCCGTTGTAGAGCACCAGCGGGTGCAGGTTGCCGTCCCCCGCGTGGAACACGTTGGCCACGCGCAGGCCGGCCTCGTCCGACATCTGCCGGATCCGGGTCAGCGTGCTGCCGAGCTTCGTCCGCGGGATCACGCCGTCCTGGACGAAGTAGTCCGGGCTGATCCGGCCCATCGCCGCGAAGGCGGCCTTGCGGCCCTTCCAGATGCGTGCGCGCTCCTGCGCGTCGTCGGCGACCCGGAGGTTCGTCGTCCCGTTGCGGCGGCAGATCTCCTGGACCTGGGCGAACTCCTCGTCCACCTCGGCGGCGACCCCGTCCAGCTCGACGACGAGTGCGGCCGGGCAGCCCAGCGTGTAGCCGGCCTGCACGGCCTTCTCGCAGGCCTCGATCGCCAGCTCGTCGAGCATCTCGACGGCGGCGGGGACGATGCCGGCGGCGACGATGTCGCTGACGGCGTTCCCCGCCGCCTCCGGGTGGGGGAAGTCGGCGACGAGGGTGCGCACCACCTCGGGACGGCGCAGCAGCCGCACGGTGACCTCCGTGACGATGCCGAGCGTGCCCTCGGAGCCGAGGACGACCGCCCGCAGGTCGGGACCGACCTGGTCGGGGGCGTCCCCGCCCAGGGTGACCACGTCGCCGTCCGGGGTGACGAAGGTCAGCGCCAGCACGTGGTTGGTGGTGAAGCCGTACTTGAGGCAGTGCGCCCCACCGGAGTTCTCCGCCACGTTGCCGCCGATCGTGCACACGACCTGGCTGGAGGGGTCCGGGGCGAAGTACAGGTCGTGCCGTGCCACCGCAGCCGAGATCCCGGCGTTGGTGACCCCCGGCTGGACCACGGCCCGCTGGTCGGCCACGTCCACCGACAGGACGGCGCGCATGCGCGCGAGGCCGATGACGATGCCGTCGGCCACGGGCAACGCCCCGCCGGACAGGCCGGTGCCCGCGCCGCGGGCGACGAAGGGGATCCGGTCCCGCGCGCACAGCCGGACGACGGCCGCGACCTCCTCCGTCGTCGCCGGCAGCACCACGAGCGCCGGAGTGACCCGGTAGCCGGTCAGCCCGTCGCACTCGTACGTGCGCAGCTGGGCCGGCTCGGAGATCAGTCCGCCCTCGCCGACCAGCGCGGCGACCTCCCGGCGGAACGCCTCGGTCACCTCGCCGCCGCTGAGCTGCGCCACCAGGCCGCGGTACTCCTCGGTGTATGCCGTCATCGCTCCCTGCCCCCGACTGGCCCGCATCATCCGGGCGGTGGTCCACCCCCGCCAGGATCGGCGTGCAGGGACGCGCTTGTCGACCATGGTCGTGGGCGTCCGATGAGGTGGAAACCGGTTGCCACTTCTTGCCGCCTTCCCGTCCAGGCGTCCAGCCACGCCTCCCGGCGCGTCCGTGACCCGATCGGCGTACTCACCGGAACGCACGCGTCGCATCACGCGAGACACCGTTACGCTGTCAACCGGATGCACGCCCCGGTCGTCCTGCGTCCCGAGGCGACGGATCGCCGGGAGCGGCCGGTCGTCCACGGAGGTCACCTCCGCAGGCCGGCCCGATGCACTAGGTCGTAGAGGCGGCCGGAACGGACTGGGGTGGCGGAGAAGCGGCAGGTCGCCAGGACACCCTCCGGCCGCGGACAGCCGCCGGTGACCATCTACGACGTCGCCCGGCTGAGCGGGGTGAGCCCCTCGACGGTCTCGCGGGCGCTCAACATGCCCGGACGTCTCAGCGCCACGACGGAGAAGCGCATCCGGGAGGTCGCCGATGCGGTCGGCTACCGCCTCAACCCCATGGCGCGTGCACTGCCGACCGGCCGGACGCACACCGTCGGACTGCTCCTGGCCGAGATGACGAACCCCGTCTACCTGGACCTGGTCCGCAGTGTCGGACGGGCCGCGTCGAGCCACGGGTACAACCTCATCCTCGCCGAGTCCGTCGAGTCGGGTGACCTGGAGAACGAGACCGCGCAGCGGCTCCTCAACTCCGTCGACGGGCTGATCCTCGCCTCGACCGGACTCAGCAACGCGCAGATCTGCACGCTCGCCGAGCGCAAGCCGCTGTTCGTGGTGAACCGCAAGGTGCGGGGCGTCCCCGGAGTGGTTCCCGACCTGGTGCCGGGCATCAGCGCCGCACTCGACCACCTCGGGGAACTGGGGCACCGCTCGCTGGCCTACCTCGCGGGTCCACCGACGTCGTGGATGAGCCGGCATCGAGGGAGCGTGCTGGAGTCGGAGGCCGACGCCCGCGGGATGACCGTCACCAAGGTCAAGCGCCCGGTCCAGGCGCCGGGGGCCGGGGCTGTCGCACTCCGGGCGATCGAGGCGACCGGGGCGTCGGTGGCACTGGTCTTCAACGGCCTCATGGCGACCGATCTCCTCGTGGCGTGCCAGGAATCCGGTGTCGGGGTCCCGTCCGAACTGAGCTTGATCGCGTTCGAGGACATCTTCGGTGCAGCCTTCACGTCACCGCCTCTCACGGTGATCCGCACACCGCTCGGCTCCCTGGGACACGAGGCAGCTCGTCGCCTCGTCGCGGTGCTCGAGAACGGGGACGACGCCGACGCGACACCGTTGTCCACCGAGTTCGTGCTCCGCGGTTCCACGGCACCGCCTCGCAGCTGAACGGCCCGGCCGTCCTCTCCCCCATCGGGACGCGGTGCTCCTCCCCTGACGTCGGCCGGCCGTCGCCCCGAGCCGGATCAGTGGGTGGAGGGAACCGTGGCGATCTCGCTGCGGTCGCCGGACCAGAGGGTGTGGAAGACGCCGTCGGCGTCGGTACGCCGGTAGGTGTGCGCGCCGAAGAAGTCCCGCTGGCCCTGGATGAGGGCGGCCGGCAGCCGCTCGGAGGCCAGGGAGTCGTAGTAGGCCAGGGCGGAGGCGAAACCGGGCACCGGGACGCCCGACAGTGCCGCGGTGGACACGATGCGCCGCCAGGCGGCCTCGCCGGCGGCGACGGCCTCGGCGAAGTAGGCGTCGGCCAGCAGGGTCGCCAGGTCCGGCTGACGCCGGTAGGCCTCGACGATCCGGTTCAGGAAGCGGGCGCGGATGATGCAGCCGCCGCGCCAGATGGTGGCGACCTCCCCCAGGTCGATGGTCCAGCCGTACTGGTCGGCCCCGGCGACGAGGGTGTCGAAGCCCTGGGCGTAGGCCACCACCTTGGAGGCGTACAGGGCGGCACGGACGTCGTCGGCGAAGCCGTCGTAGGCCTCCTGCACCGGCGGGCGCTGCTGCACCGTCTGCCGCACCGCGGCCCGCTGTACGGGCTTGCTGGACACCGCCCGGGCGAACACCGCCTCGCCGATGCCCGACACCGGCACCCCCAGCCCGACGGCGGTCTGCACCGTCCACACGCCCGTGCCCTTGGAGCCGGCCTGGTCCACGATCACGTCGACCAGCGGGCCGCCGGTGCGCGCGTCGGTCTGCCGGAGCACCTCGGCGGTGATCTCGATCAGGTAGGACTCGAGGTCGCCGGTGTTCCACTCGGCGAACACGTCGGCGATGGCCGGCACGTCGAGCCGGCCGACCCGCCGCAGCAGGTCGTAGGCCTCGGCGATCAGCTGCATGTCGGCGTACTCGATGCCGTTGTGCACCATCTTCACGAAGTGCCCGGCGCCGTCGGTGCCGACGTGGGTGACGCACGGACGACCGTCGACGACGGCGGCGATCGACTCGAGGATCGGCCCCAGCGTCCGGTACGCCTCGGCCGATCCGCCGGGCATGATCGACGGGCCGCGCAGTGCGCCCTCCTCGCCGCCGGAGATCCCCGCCCCGACGAAGTCGAGGCCGCGCTCCCGCAGCTCGCGCTCTCGGCGGATGGTGTCGCGGAAGTCGGCGTTGCCGCCGTCGACGATGATGTCGCCGGGCTCGAACCGCGCCGCCAGCTGCTCGATCACCGCGTCCGTGCCCGGGCCGGCCTGCACCATGATGATCGCCGTCCGCGGCCGGGCCAGTGAGGCGACGAACTCGTCGGCCGAGTCCGCCGCCACGAACCCCGTCTCGGGGAACTGCTCGACCAGCGCGCGGGTCCGCTCCGGGGACCGGTTCCACACCGCCACGGTGTTGCCCTCGCGCCCGGCGAGGTTGCGGGCCAGGTTCGCGCCCATCACCGCCAGCCCGACGACGCCGATGTTCGCCCGTCCCGGCACGTGCTGCGGTTCAGCCTCGCTCATGATCATCCTCCGTCTGGGGCGTGGCTGCCGAGCATATCCAGTTGGCCACCGGTTGCCAGGGTCGCCCACCAACGCGGATCACGGATGTCGCGAACGCCCCGGGCGGCCAGGGCGCGCTGGAACCAGGCGACCCGGCGGGGCGTGAGATCGTGCCCGGGCTCTCGAGAGCCGAGACCGCTGGCACCGGCTGAGGGCGCGGCTACCGCGGCGTGACTCCGGCACGGATCGCCAGGGTGACCAGCTGTGCCCGGTCCCGAGCGCCCAGCGTGGCCATCGCCCGGTTCGCTTGGGTCTCGACCGTGAACGGCGAGACCGAGAAGCGCTCGGCGATCTCGGCGTCGTCCAGGCCGGAGACGACGGCCTCGACACCTCCCTCTCGCGCGGCGTCAGCTCCGTGGATCGCGCGGCGAGCACGGGATCCACCGGGATCACCCCGCTGGTCGACCACGTGGTCGACGACCGCGCTGACCGCGCCTGGGGACAGCGGCCGGCCGCCGAGGCCACCTGCAGGACCGCGTCGGTCAGCTCCCGGGGGCCGGCGCCCTTGCTGAGGAACCCGTCGGCACCGGCACGGAGCGCCGCCAGCACGTTCTCGTCCTGGTCGAAGGTGGCGAGCACGAGGATCCGCAGGATCTCCGCCGGCCGGGTCAGCCGGATCCGCCAGGTCGCCTCGACGCCGTCGATGCCCGGCATCCGGATGTCCGTGAGCAGCACGTCCGGCAGCACGGTCTCCAGTTGCCGCAGCACGCCCAGCCCGTCGCCGGCCTCGGCCACCACCTCGATCCCGGGGTGGGCGCCGAGGATGGTGCGCAGCCCGGCGCGGATCATCTCCTGGTCGTCGACCAGCATCACCCGCGTCGCGGACACCATCGAGCGAGAGCAGACACAGCGGGGCCTCCCGACAGCAGGACCGGGACTGCTGTCAGCCTCGGCCGCGACGGCGCGCCGGTTGTCGTCCCGGTGGACCGATCCGGCGTCATTGCGGAGCAGTAGAGACCTCGGCGGCCCTCCCCTGCCGTCCGCCGGGCAGCGAGATCCTGCCCGGCCGACGGGAGGAACTCAGTTCCGTGCGCCGGCCAGCGCCGAGCGTTCCTCGTCGTCCCGCCCGGCGACGGCCACGGCGGCCGCCCCGTCCCTCCGCGCCTGCCACCGGTCGACGAGCAGGTTCAGCCCGATCCCGAGCAGCCCCCAGACCACGATGACCAGGAGGTTGCGGCCGACCCCGTCGCCGCCGAAGTAGACCAGCGACCGGGCGGTGTCCACGGCCGCGGGGAGCGGCAGCAGGTCCTGCAGGTCGCGGAAGAAGCCGGGGACCATGTACACCGACAGCCCTCCGCCGGAGGCGGGCACGCCGGCGAGCATGACCACCACCAGGACCGGGATGATCGCCGCCAGGCCGAGGGTGCGGGTGAACGCGCCGGTCACGGCCGAGACGGCGAAGATGGTCACGGCGCCGAACCCGATCATCGCCAGCGCGTGGCCGTTGACCGCACCGATGATCACGTCGAAGAGGAACCACAACCAGATCGCCATGCCGACGGCCCAGCCCCCGAGCAGCGGCAGGAACTGTCGCAGCCGGCGGACCTCCGGCGCCCCGCCGCGGAGCACGGCGAGCATCAGGAAGCCGGCCATGATCCAGGACATGCCGACGTAGAGGCTGTTGCTGCCCATCGTGTCGGTGTCGGTGAGCGGTGCGACGTCGGCCAGCGTCAGCGACATCTGACTGCCCGCCGCCACCTGCTGGAAGATCGCCTGCACGGCGGTCTGCTGGCTGGCGCCCGCAGCCGAGGCGGAGAAGAGCGTGGCGTCGGCGCCCGGGGCGTCGGGGAGCGCGTACACGGCGACGACCTCCTGGTCGAGCATCCGCTCCCGCTCCGCCTCCAGGGACGAGCCGACCTCCACGTCGAGCACGCCGTCCAGGTCGGCAGCGAGCCCTGCGGCCACCTGCTCGGCCGCGGGTCCGACCACGACGACGGGCAGGTCACGGACCTCCGGCTGGTGCATGGCGAAGCTCATGACGCCCACCACGAGCACGAGGATGGCCAGCGGGAAGCCCGCAACCGCCGCGTAGCGGAACCGCAGCGAGCGCGGCGGCCCACCGGCGAGTGCCGGCAGCGGCGCGTCGGGGTCGTCGACGACCGGGGCACCCGGGATGGCGCCACCGCTGCGACGCTCGACGAGCAGGCCGAGCACGAGCGCGACGACCGCCCAGCAGACCAGGACCAGCAGGTGACCGCCGAGACCGTCCCCGTCGAAGTACAGGAGCGACCTGAGCGCCTCACCAGCCGCCGGCAGGGGCAGCACGCCGTGCAGGAACCCGAAGAAGCCGGGCATGACGTCGACGGACAGCGCGAGGTTCGACGCCGGCATGCCGAAGACGACGTAGAGCAGCATCCCCAGGAGGACCGCCAGGGGGCCCAGCAACTTGGTGAACAGCAGCTGGGTCAGCCCGACGGCACAGATCGCCAGCATCCCGACACCGAGGAACTCGAGGTAGTGACCGCCCACGGCACCCACCACCGGACCGAGGAGCAACCAGATGACCGTGCCGCACACGGCGGACCAGCCGACGGCCACCGGGAGAAAGCGCCGCACCGAGAGCAGGTGGGGCAACGCGATCAGCAACAGGCTGAGCGGGACGTACCCGGCCAGCATCATGCCCATCGCACCGAACAGGACGGCGGTGCCGGACGAATCGCCGTCGGGCAGCGGCGCCACGTCGCGTGCCTCGATGGTCCAGTCCTCGGCGAGGGCGACCGGCGCCAGGAGTCCCTGCGCCGTGGCCGCCGCCGACGGGCCGGCAGCCGAGGCCGTGTAGACGGTCGCGGTCGTCGAGCCGCCGGCCGGGAGGACGAGGGCCCCGACGACCTCCCGGTCGCGGATCAGCGCCACCGCGTCGTCCGCGGAGGGGACGACGCGCACCTCCAGCGCGTCCTCGCCTGCGGCGGCCAGCGTCCGGACGGCGTCCTCGGCTCCCGCTCCGGTGCCCGCGACGGCGACCGGCAGCTCGCGCGGTTCGGGCGAGTGCATCGTCCCGACGTACGTCGCGAACATCATCGTCACCATGACGAAGGGCACCAGGAAGAGGAAGACGTAGCGAGCGATCCGCGTCTTCCGGTTCTCCTCCGGCGGACCACCGGCGACGGCGGTCACGGTGGGCGTGGACTGCATGTGGATCTCCCCCGGTCGTGGTGGCACCACGACGGAGCCGGTGCGCGAGACCCACCGTAAGTCACGTGGCGTATAGATTGGGCGCGCCACACTTGATGTCGGTCACACCCACCGAGCACGAGGAGGATCGCCATGCCGCCGTCCGAGGACGCACGTACCGCTCTGCTCGACGCGGCGGAGCGGTGCTTCGCCACGACGGGGATCGCCCAGGTGTCCGATCGGAGGGTCGCCGACGCCGCCGGCAACACCAATCACTCGGCGGTCCGCTACTACTTCGGCGGACGCGAGGGGCTGCTCAGCGCGCTCATCGAGCGGCACCTGCACGCGCTCGAGGAACCGCGCCGCGCCATGTTCGGCCGCTCGGACTCACTGCTCGGCGACGTCCGCAGCCTCGTGCTGCCCACGACCTCGGTCCTCGCCGGTCTCCCCCGGCCGACCTCGCGCGCGCGCTTCCTCGCCCAGGCGCTGCACGACCCGGCCACGGCGGCGCTGATGCGACAGGCCGCCGAGCACGCACCGGCGGCGACGGTCATCGTCGGCTCGGTCGAGTCGCGGTTGAGCCACCTGGACCGGCAGGTCGTCGCCGCACGCGTCCGCCTGGTCGTGGACATGGTCTCCACCGCGTGTGCGGACGTCGAGGCGCGCGCAGAGCAGCAGCGGCAGCCTCCGCGGTGGCACGCGGTCGGGGATCTCCTCGCGGACGCCATCGCGGGGATGCTGCTCGCGCCCATCAGTCACACCGGAGACGGGACGACCGAAGGCGGGAACCCGGGGCGGCCGGAGGCCGGCGCGATCGTCGAGCAGGTCAGCTGACGACGACGCGGACCCGCGCCAGGTCGCGGATGCGCGCGTAGGCGGTCCCGGCCTCTCCTGCGGGCTGCGCCGTGGCGCGGACCGTCACGAAGTGGGTGCCCGGCGGCGGGAAGGCGTGCCGGCGCTCGACGACGACCTGGCTCCCTGGTGCGGCGGTGTCGTCGGCGACGACCTTCCCGACGGCGACCTCGGCCTGCGGCCCGCCGCCGGCGGAACGACGACCTACCCGTCGGTGACCTCGCACTCCGTGCCGACGGGCGGGACCCGCCGCACTCCACCCACGCCGCGGGGCCGAGGTGCTGGCGCACGCGGCCGCTGGGGGTACCGCGGGGTCCCGTCCGGTGCCCGGAACTGCTCGCGGACCGCCAAGTCGGGGCCCGGTCCTCGCCGGGGCCGCGATGGCGACAGGATGGTGTGGTCACCGGGCGGTCCTCGCCGGGTCTGCGACATGCTCGGACCCCATGTGCCGGACGTCGGCGCCACCCCCACCCGATCACCGCCCCTGGCGAGGAGAGACATGAACGCCACGAGGAGCTCCGGCCCGATCCGCGTCGTCCAGTGGGCGACGGGCAACATCGGCTCGCGGTCGTTGCGCGCCGTCCTCGAGCACCCCGGACTCGAGCTCGCGGGGGTGTACGTCACCGACCCGGGCAAGGTGGGCCAGGACGCCGGCACGCTCGCGGGCACCGGCGCCACCACGGGGGTACGGGCGACCGGCGATGCCGATGCCGTCGTCGGCCTGCGGGCGGACGTGGCGCTCTACATGCCCCTGCGCTGCGACTTCGACGAGGTCTGCCGGCTGCTCGCCGCCGGCACGGACGTCGTGACGACCCGCGGGGAGTTCCACCACCCGGCGAGCCTCGACGCGGACGTGCGGGCCCGCGTCGAGGAGGCCTGCGCGACCGGGGGGACCTCCATCCACAGCACCGGCAGCAGCCCCGGCTTCATCACCGAGGCGTTCCCGCTGGTCCTGACCTCCCTCGTCCGCCGCCTGGACCACCTGTCCATCGACGAGTACGCCGACCTCTCCCGGCGCGACTCCCCCGCACTCCTGTTCGACGTCATGGGGTTCGGCAAGCGGCCGGACGAGCTGGGGACCAGTCGGTCCGCGCACCTCGCCCAGGCGTTCGGCCCCTCGCTGCGCGCCACCGCCGAGGCACTGGGCCTGCCGCTGGACACCGTCGAGGCCGCCGGCGAGCTGGCCGTCGCGACGCGGGACGTGGAGATCGCCGCCGGCACCCTGCGCGCCGGCACGGTCGCCGGTCAGCGCACCACCGTGTCCGGGATGCGCGACGGGGTCGAGCGGATCCGGTTCCGGCCGACGTGGGTGTGCACTCCCGAGATCGACGCGGACTGGGAGCTGCAGGCGACCGGCTGGCGGGTGCAGGTGGCCGGGGACACGCCGCTCGACGTCCGCCTCGAGTTCGCCGTCCCCCTCGAGCGGATGGCCGAGTACTCCCCCGGCTTCACCGCCCACCGGGCCGTCAACGCCGTCGCCGCGGTGCATGCCGCAGGTCCCGGCATCCGCACGACCGCCGAGCTGCCGCAGGTGGTCGCCGCACTGGGCGCTGCGCGGCCGGACGGGCCGGCGGCGCAGGGGTCGGCCGGGACGTGACCAGCCGGTGCGGTCCGGGCCCGGGTAGGGCCTCGGACCGCACCGGCTCCCGTCACTCCTCGGCGTCGCCCGCGATGCTGAGCGCCCCGGTGGGGCAGGCCGAGATCGCGTCCCGGACCTCCTCCTCCGAGCCACCGTCGGGATCGAGGACGTACGCGATCGTCGACTCGTCCTGGGCGAAGGTCTGCGGCGCGTAGATGCTGCACTGACCGGACCCCATGCAGAGGTCGCGGTTCACGCGGATGTCCAGGCTCAACTCCACTCCTCGGTCGTCGTCACCGGGTGAACTCGAGGTGCAGGTTCATCAGGCCGCGGAACATGAAGGTCGGCATGTACTGGTATCGGCGGGCACCCGCCGGGCCGTGGTGCTCCTCGGAGATGGCGACGTCCGTGGTCCGGTCGAACAGCCGCTCGATCGAGATGCGCACCTCGGAGCGCGCCAGGGGCGCCCCCGGGCAGGTGTGCACGCCGTGGCCGAACGCCACGTGCCGCCGCACGTTGGCCCGCTCGGTGTGGAACTCCATCGGGTTCTCGAACTGGCGCGGGTCCCGGTTGGCCGCCCCGTGCATCACGAGGACCCGGCTGCCGGCGGGCAGGTCCACGCCGCCGAGCGTGGTCGACTTCCGGACCAGCCGGAAGACGCCCTTGACCGGTCCCTGGGTCCGCAGCGTCTCCTCGAGGAACCGCGGGATCAGCGCGCGGTCGGCGCGCAGCGCCTGCTGCAGCTCCGGGTCGTCGCCGATGATCTGCAGGGCCGTGCCCAGCAGGCGCACGGTGGTCTCCTGGCCCGCGGCGAACAGGTTGGACGCGATGCGCGCGACCTCGAGCGGCTCCGGGACCGTGCCGTCGGGGAACGTCGACTGGGCCATGCCGGTCAGCACGTCCGCCCGGGGCTCGCGCCGGCGCTCCTCGATCCGCTCGACGAAGTAGTCGTACAGCGGCGACAGGGAACGGTGCAGGGACTTGTCCTGGGGCTCCCCGCCGCCCAACGAGCCCCCCATCCCCATGATGGAGAGCAGCTTGGCGTGGTCGGACTCGGGCACACCGAGCAGGTCGGCGATGATCAGCAGGGTGTAGGGCTGGGCGTAGTCGTCGATGTACTCGCAGCCGCCGCGGGCCAGGACGACGTCGAGCTGGCGATCGGTCAGGCGGTGGATGAACTCCTCGTTCTCCTGCAGGCGCTTCGGCGTGATCAGCCCCATCAGCAGCGCCCGGTGCGCCGTGTGCCTGGGCGGGTCGAAGGTGACGATCTGGTCCCCCTGCGCCATCTGGCCGCGGTACTGCTCGACGAGGTCGCTGATGTCGTCGCCCGACACCTCGACGTCGGCGGGGAACGGGGACATCGGCCCCGTGACCACGTTGGCCGACGAGAAGGTCTCGTGGTCCCGGAAGACGGTGAGCGCCTCTTCGAACCCGGAGACGATGGCGCAGCCGTACCGGGTGTCCATGTACACCGGGTGCTCGCGGACCAGAGAGTCGTAGTAGGCGTAGGGATCGAGGGCCGTCGCCTTGTCGGTGAAGGGGTCGATCTCGGTGACGTCGGTCATCCGTCGGCTCCAGTTCTGTCGCGGTCGCGGTTCGTCGAGAGAGGGAAGTGCGTCCACCGGGTGCCCGGACGGCTCACCCGCGGGGGCCGCCGGCCACGTAGAGGACCTGGCCGGACACGAATCCGGCGCCCTCGCTGGCGAAGAACGACACCGCGTGGGCGATGTCGGCGACCTGGCCGACCCGGCCCACCGGGATGCCCTGGGCCCGCTCGGCGGCGTAGTCGTCCCACTGCCGCCCGAGGCGCTCCGCGGTGGCCCGGGTCATGTCGGACTCGACGAGGCCGGGCGCGACCACGTTGGCGGTCACGCCGAACTTGCCCAGTTCGATGGCGAGCGTCTTGGTGAAGCCCTGCAGGCCCGCCTTGGCCGCGGAGTAGTTCGCCTGGCCGCGGTTGCCCAGCGCCGCCGTGGACGACAGGTTGACGATCCGCCCCCACGTGGCGTCGATCATGTGCTTCTGCGCCGCGCGGGTCATCAGGAACGAGCCGCGCAGGTGCACCGCCATGACGGTGTCCCAGTCGGTGTCGGTCATCTTGAACAGCAGGTTGTCGCGGGTGACGCCGGCGTTGTTGACGAGGACGACCGGCGGGCCGAGCTCGGCGGCGATCCGGTCGACGGCGGCCTGCACCTGCTCGGCGTCGCCCACGTCGGCGCCGACCCCGAGCGCTCGCCCGCCGGCGGCCTCGATCGCCTCGACCGCGCCCTTCGTGGCCGCCTCGTCCAGGTCCAGGACGGCGACGGCGTACCCGTCGGCCGCCAGCCGCTGCGCCGTCGCGGCGCCGATCCCGCGGGCCGCGCCCGTGACGACGGCGACCCGCTGGCCGCCGGTGGATCCGCTCATGCTGACTCCTCCTCTGGTTCACCGTCGCCGCTTCCGGCGCCGGCCCGGCGCCGGCCGCGGTCAGGGCCGGCCGGCGTGGCCGCCCCCCCAGGCACCGGTGCTCGAGGCGACCTCTCGATCGAGGCTGCTCATCGGCTCCTCGTCCACGGCGTCGGGGACCGGTCGCGTGACACAGCCGGGGCCATCCGTCCCCCCGGGGTGGGACGAAGTGTCACAGACGACGCAGCTCCCAACAATAGTCGACGTCGAAGTCAGTATCGGCCGGCTGGTGGGGACCCCCGGGGCGGCGCGTTCCGGAGACCCGGGAGACGACCGGCCGGCGACGTCCACGTCGGAGTGCCCCAAGCGCCCGCCGCGACCGGTACCGGCGGGCCTGCGGCCGGCCGTCGCGCCGCTAGAGACCCTCGACGATCAGGGCCCGGTAGTCCGCTGCCCTGAGCCGGTGCGGGAGCGCCTCCTGGTACCCAGGGCTGTCGTACCAGGCCCGAGCGTCCTCGACCGTGGGGAACCGGAGCAGGACGACGCCGTCCGGCGCCGGGCCCTCCAGGGCCTCCATGCTGCCGTAGACGACGAGGGGCTCCATCGAGGCGGGACCCCCGTGCTCGCGGTTCAGCCGCTGGTACTCGGCCAGCTCGGCGGCATCCCGAACCGGACCCTCGCGGAAGAAGATCATGTATGCCGGCACGGGGGACCTCCTGCGATCGTCCCGGTCACGAGACGACCCGACCGCCGTTGACCCCGATCGTCTGTCCCGTGACGTAGCCGGACCCGTCCTGGCAGAGCCACGCGCAGGCGTTGGCGATGTCGTCGGGCTCACCGACGCGCCGCACCGGGATCGACTTCGCGAGGACGTCGAGCGGGACGTTGAAGCGTGCACTGTTCGCGTCGGCCATGATCGTCCCCATCACGGATCCGGGCGGGATGTTGTTGACCGTGATCCCGTGCGGACCGAGCTCCTGCGCCAACGACCGCGTCAGGGTGACGATGGCGCCCTTCGACGAGGAGTACGCGGCCATGTTCGGGGTGCCCGTCTGTGCCGAGGAGGAGGAGATGTTGACGATCCGGCCCCAGCCGGCCGCCTTCATGTCCGGGAGCACCTCCTGCGTCACGACGAACGTGCCCTTGACGTTCACGGCGTAGACGAAGTCCCACAGCTCGTCGGTCGTCTGCTCGAACGGCGTGAAGTCGGTGACGCCCGCGTTGTTCACCAGGATCGTCACGGGGCCCAGCGCCTCGCGGACCGTGGCGAGAGCGGCCTGCACCTGGTCGCGCCGGGAGATGTCGGCGCCCAGGGCCACCGCCCGGCCGCCAGCCGCCTCGATGGCCTTCACGGTGTCCGCGCAGCGCTCGGCGTCCAGGTCCAGGGCGCCGACCGCGACGCCGTCCTGGGCCAGTCGCTTCGCGCATGCCGCGCCGATGCCTGCCGCGGCACCGGAGACGATGGCAACTCTGGTGGTCACTGATTGTCCTTGTCTCTCGACGTCCTCGGGCATGCGGTGCTGCAGCCCGAGCCCTGCCAGGTGGGACACGCTCGGCACTCCTCGGGCGCACGCGTGCGGCCCCGGCGGGACGCGTCGGGCGCGATCACCGCGTCGCACACCGCCCCGTCAGGCGAAGGGCTCCTCGCCCTCGAGCTTGGTCCGGTGCATCATGCGGCCGCTGTCGGCCGGGTAGGCCTCGGCCTTGTGCATCGTGCCGGTGTTGTCCCAGATGACCATGTCGCCGACGCTCCACTCGTGCCGGTAGACGAACCGGTCCTGGGTGGCGTGGTCGCGCAGGCGGCTCAGCAGCGCCCACCCCTCGCGCAGGTCCATGCCCTCCACGTGGGACGCGGTCGAGCCCAGGACCAGCGACTTGCGGCCGGAGCGGTGCTTCCACACCAGCGGCAGGACCCTGGGCTCGAAGCGCTGCCACGCCCGCAGCGTGTCGAAGGTCGGCTCGGGATCGACGTAGCGCTGCGCCACCTCGAACATGTGCACGACCCGCAGTTCCTCGAGCGCCTGCTGGTCGGCGGCGGGGAGGTCGTCGTACGCCGCGTAGGTGTTGGCGAAGAGCGTGTTCCCACCGACCGGGGACAGCCGCCGGGCACTCAGGATCGACGCCAGGATCGGCATGTCGGACATGGTGCCGTCGATGTGCCAGAAGAACGCGCCCTTGAGGTACTCGGCCGCCGGGTTCTCCAGCGGGTCCATCGTGACCTTGTAGATGTTCCCCTCGCCCTCGTCGACGATCCGTCCGAGGGTGCGGGTGAAGGCCACCTGCTGCTCGTCGGTCAGGGCGATGCGGGGGAAGACCACCACGCCGCGCTGCTCGAGCAGAGCCCGGATGTCCTGCGCGAGGACGCCGCTGAGCAGCGTGTCGACGTCGGTCTCGATCGCGGTCCCGATCCGCGGCGACAGGTCGCGGGGCTGGACTCCTAGCGTGCCGTTCTGGGTCTGCATGACACCTCTTCGAAGGGCTGCCCGGCGCGGGCCGCTGGAGGGCTTAGGCGACTGATTAATACCTGCCGCTATTGTGTCCGTCAACACACGGACGCCACCCTCGGCACCTCCGGGCCGGATGCCCGGTCCGCCGCCGGCCGGGAGATCGGACGGAGTTCGGCAGCCCACCGCGACGGCGATCAGTCCGGGGGGGACCGCTCACGTCGCCCGCCGCTGGGGACGTCACTTCCACCTGGACGGAGAGCCATGGTCGACCTGGAACTCGACGAGGGACTCGCGGTCATCACCATCGACCGCCCGCACGCGCGCAACGCCATCGCGCCGTCGACCATGGGCGAGCTGGAGGAAGCGCTCGACGCAGCGGCGGGTGCGCTCGCGCTGGTCATCCGCGGCGCGGGCGACAAGGCCTTCGTCTCCGGCGGTGACCTCAAGGAACTCGCGTCGATCCGGACGGAGGAGGACGCCGCGGCGATGGCCTGGCGCATGCGCCGGATCTGCGACCGTCTCGCGGCCTTCCCGGCCCCGGTCATCGCGGCGCTCAACGGTCACACGCTGGGCGGGGGGGCCGAGGTCGCCGTCGCCGCCGACATCCGGGTCGCCGCCGACGACATCCGCATCGGCTTCACCCAGGTGACCCTGGCCATCATGCCCGCCTGGGGCGGCGCGGAGCGGCTGGCCGCACTGGTCGGGCGCGGCCGCGCCCTGATGCTCGCGGGGACCGGCACCGTACTGGACCCCGTCGAGGCCCAGCGGCTCGGCCTGGTCGACGCCGTGCTGCCACGCGCCTCGTTCGAGGCCGGCTGGCGGGCCCTGGCGCGGTCGATCGCCAACCGTTCCGCGGGCGAGATCAAGCGCATCACCGCCCCGGGCGCCACGGCCGAGGACGCGATCCAGGCCTTCGCCGGTACGTGGGTGTCGGACGAGCACTGGCGCAAGGCCGACGAGGTCATGAAGAAGAAGTGACGACCGGCGCCGGGGCCGGGCGGTGGCGTCCCACCGACCGACCGGCCCCGGCGTCCGGCACCTAGGAGGCGAGCTCGACCACGGTCGCGTTCGCGGTGCCGCCGCCCTCGCACATCGTCTGCAGGCCGTACCGGACCCCGTGGTCGCGCATGTGGTGGATCATGCGCGTCATCAGGACCGCACCCGAGGCGCCCAGGGGGTGCCCCAGGGCGATCGCGCCACCGAGCGGGTTGACCCGGGCCGGATCGGCTCCCGTCTCGGCGAGCCACGCGAGCGGGATGGGGGCGAAGGCCTCGTTGACCTCGAAGACCCCTATCTCGGAGATGTCCAACCCCGCCTTGCGCAGCACCTTCGCCGTCGCCGGGATGGGACCGGTCAGCATCAGGACCGGGTCGGACCCGGTCACCGCACCGGCGCGGTAGCGGACGAGCGGCGTGAGCCCGAGCTCCTCTGCGCGCTCCGGGGTGGTCACCAGCAGCGCCGCCGCGCCGTCGGAGATCTGCGAGGAGTTGCCCGCGTGGATCACCCCGTCGTCGGCGAAGGCCGGCTTGAGGCCGGCGAGGCTGTCGACCGAGGTGCCACGCCGGATGCCCTCGTCCGCGGTGACCGTCGCGTCGCCGGTCGGCACCGGGAGGATCTGCGCCTCGAAGGCGCCGGCATCCTGGGCCGCCGCAGCGCGCGCGTGCGAGTCCGCGGAGAACTCGTCCAGCCGCTCCCGCGAGAAGCCCCACTTCTCCGCGATGCGCTCCGCGGACACGCCCTGGTTGAACGAGAAGCCGTCGTAACGGTCGATGGCCGCCGGTCCGTAGGGCTGCCCGTCGGCCCGGGCGGCACCCAGCGGTACCCGGCTCATCACCTCGACGCCGCCGGCGACGACGACGTCCTGCTGCCCCGACATCACCGCCTGGGCGGCGAAGTCCAGGGACTGCTGCGACGACCCGCACGCCCGGTTGACCGTGGTGCCGGGGATCTCCTCCGGCCAGCCGGCGGCCAGGACGGAGTACCGGCCGATGTTGCTCGACTGGTCGCCGACCTGGGACACACAGCCCCAGACGACGTCGTCGACGACCTCCGGCCCGACGCCGGCCCGGCGCAGGAGCTCGTTGAGCACCAGACCGGACAGGTCGGCGGGGTGGACACCGGCCAGCCCGCCCCGGCGCCTGCCCACCGGCGTGCGCACCGCCTCGACGATGACCGCTTCCCGCATGTTCTCCGCCCTCTCCCTCGTCCGTGGGTGCGACCGTCGACGACCGGGACCGGCATCGGCGGGTGGTGCTCGATGGCGTCAGTAGCTGCGCGGCAGTCCCAGCACGTGCGAGCCGAGGTAGTTCAGGATCATCTCCTGGCTGATCGGGGCGATCTTCATGAGCCGCGCCTCGCGGAAGTACCGCGCGACGTTGTACTCCTCGGCGTAGCCCATCCCGCCGTGGGTCTGCAGCGCGCGGTCGGCGGCGGTGAAGCCGGCGTCCGCGCAGAGGTACTTGGCGGTGTTCGCCTCCCGGCCGCACGGGCGGCCGTTGTCGTAGAGCCAGGTCGCTTTGCGCAACACCAGCTCGGCGGCGTCCAGTCGCGCCAGCGAGTCGGCGAGCGGGAACTGGATGCCCTGGTTCATGCCGATCGGCCGGCCGAAGACCTCCCGCTCGTTCCCGTAGGCGACGGCCCGGTCCAGGGCCACCCGGCCGATGCCCAGGGCCTCGGCGGCGATGAGCATCCGCTCGGGGTTGAGCCCGTCCAGGATGTAGGTGAAGCCCTTGCCCTCCTCGCCGACCCGGTCCTCGACGGGGATGCGCAGGTCGTCGATGAAGAGCTCGTTCGAGGTGACGGCGTTGCGGCCCATCTTGCGGATGGGCCGGACGTCGACGTGCGCGCGGTCGAGGTCGGTCATGAACAGCGTCATGCCGTCCGTCTTGCGGGAGACGTCCTCGAGCTTCGTCGTCCGGGTCAGGAGGAGGATCTTCTCCGACTCCATGGCCTTCGAGATCCAGACCTTGCGACCGTTGACGACGTAGCTGTCGCCGTCCCGCCGGGCGAACGTCGTGATGCGGGTGGTGTCCAGACCGGCGCCGGGCTCGGTGACCCCGAAGCAGACGTGCAGGTCACCGGTGGCGATCCGTGGCAGCGTCCGCGCCTTGAGCTCCTCCGAGCCGTGCACCACCACCGGGTGCATGCCGAAGATCGACATGTGGATGGCGCTGGCGGCGTTCATGCCCCCGCCGGACCGCGCGACCTGCTCCAGCAGCAGGGAGGCCTCGGTGATGCCGAGCCCGTGCCCGCCGTAGGCCTCGGGGATGGTCAGCCCGAGCCACCCGCCGGCGGCGATCGCGTCGTAGTACTCGGTCGGGAACTCGTGGTCCCGGTCCTTCTCGGCCCAGTAGTGGTCGTCGAAGCGGCGGACCAGCGCAGCCACCGACTTACGGATGAGCTCCTGGTCCTCGGTCAGGTCGAACTCCACGACTTCCCCACCCCTCCGACGGCTGCCGACGCCCCTCGCCATCGCGGTCGCACCCAGGACGGGAGGTGCATCGCGCCCGGCAGGGCCCGCACGTGCCCGACTCCACGGTCGGGAGCAGTACGGAGAAGATATCTTTTTCGACGCCGGAATCAAGTTTCTGCCCCTGTGACGTTGACGCTCCCGAACCCGGCGTGCCAGGGTCTTAGGCACTTGATTGAACACCGTTCCCGGCTGGGACACGGGCCCGTCCGCTCCACCAGCAGCACCGCGTCCGAGGGACGGGTCACGTGGCGGCTGGCAGGACCCGCTCCTCGCCGTGAACCCCCCGGCCGGCACTCGTCCGCCCGGGAGAACCTGGAGGAGCATCGGTATGGCACTGCCCGCAGAGTTCGCCGACCTGGAGCCCTACGCGGACTGGATCCTCCCGACCGAGCCGCAGCGTTACGACAAGCGCCTCGCCTCCACGATGGAGCAGATGCAGGCGTTCTACGACGCGGCCTTCCCTCGGCTGGAGAACGCCCTGACCTACCTCGGCGACACCCCGCTCGACGAACTGTCCGAGCCGGAGCGCAACCTGCTGTACCTGATGCAGTCGCTGGTCATGGTGTCCTTCCCGATCGAGCTGTGGCGCCAGCCGCGGGTCCCGGACACCGGCGCCGCCTACCTCGACCTGATCATCGAGCCCGTCGTCGCCTGACTCACGGGGGGCGCCGCAGCTGCGCCCCCGCCCACCGGGCACCGGAGGACCCCCACAGGGTCCGCCGGTGCCCGGTTCGCTGTCGTCACTCGGCCGGCAGGGCCAGGAGCCGCCGCGCCGCGCCGTAGACGTCGCAGCCGCCGTCGCCGACCTCGGCCACGAGGCCGTCGAGGTCCGGGTGGTCCCGGAGCAGGGTCTGGGCCAGCGACAGGACCTGCACGCGGGCGCGCGCCCTGCGGCGCTCCGGATCGTCTGCGCGGTGATGGGCCTCGATGGCATCGACCAGGGCGGGCAGCCCCTCGCCACGGGACGCCACGAGGGTGAGCACCGTGAGGCCGGTCTCCACGCGCAGGTCGCGGACGGTCTGCTCCGCGCCCTCCCGGTCGGCCTTGTTGACCACCAGCAGGTCGGCGACCTCAAGCAGGCCGGCCTTGGCGGCCTGGACCGCGTCGCCCGCCCCCGGGTTCAGGATGACGACCGTGGGATCGGCGACGGCGGCGATCTCGACCTCGGACTGACCGACGCCCACGCTCTCCAGCAGCACCACGTCGTAGTCCAGCGCGGCCAGCACCCGCACCGCGGCCGGGACCGCCGCCGCCAGTCCACCCAGGTGCCCGCGGGTGGCCAGGGACCGGATGAGCACGTCCGGATCGGACACGTGCTGCGCCATCCGGATCCGGTCCCCCAGGATCGCTCCCCCGCTGTACGGGGACGAGGGGTCGACGGCGAGCACAGCGACGCGGAGCCCGCGCTCGCGATAGGCCCCGACGAGCGCCGCGATGGTCGTGGACTTGCCCGCGCCCGGCGGACCGGTCACCCCGACCACGCGGATCGGCGCGGAGTCGATCGCCTCCAGCAGGACCCGTCGCTGCGGCCCCTCCGCGAGCGACAGCAGCCGCCCGGTCGCCCGGCGACCACCGCCCCGCGCCGCGCCGAGCAGCTCCAGGACGGCGGCGCGATCGGTCGCCGGAACGGTGGACGCGTCGCGCTCACGGTCCGGTCCGGCGTTCAGCCCTGCGTCCACACGCGTTCCCTCAGGACGCGACGGAGCACCTTGCCCGACGGCAGGCGCGGGATCTCGCTGACGAACTCCACCCGCCTGGGGCGCTTGTAGGAGGCCAGGCGCTCCCCCACGAGGTCGAGCAGCTCCCCCGCGTCGACGGGCCTCCCGACCGACACCGCAGCCACCACCGCCTCTCCGTCCACCGGGTCGGGGACACCGAAGACGGCGCAGTCGGTCACCGCCGGGTGCCCGTGCAGCACGGCCTCCACCTCCGCCGGAGCGACCTGGAACCCCCGCACCTTGATCATCTCCTTGGACCGGTCGGTGAGCCGGACCCAGCCCCCGGCGTCGACGGTGCCGACGTCCCCGGTCCGGTACCAGCCGTCGCAGAACGCGTCGGCGGTGGCCTCGGCCGGGAGGTACCCGACCATCAGCGACGGGGCGCGGGCCTGGATCTCCCCCACCTCCCCCGACGGCAGCGGGACGCCGGTCTCCAGTGAGACCACCCGCAGCTCGACCCCCGGGACCGCACGGCCGGCGCTGTCGAGCCGGGCACCGATCAGCGGGTTGCAGGCGATGACGGGGAGCTCGGAGGCCCCGTACGCCGGCACCCAGCCCACCCCGGTGCGCCGGGTGACGGTCTCGGCGACGCTGGGCGTCACCGGGGTGGCGCCCCACATGATGAAGCGCAGCGAGGACAGGTCGTAGCGCTCCAGCCCGGGGTGGTCCGCCATCGCCAGCGCGATCGGAGCGACCGCCATCTCGATGGTGATGCGGTCGCTCTCGATCGACCCCAGCACCCGGTCGAGGTCGAAGCGGCGGTGCAGTCGCAGCCACGCCCCGGTGTCGAGCGCGGTGACGATGTTGAGCAGCCCGAGGATGTGCGACGGCGGCGTGGCCACCTGCATCCGGTCGTCCGCGGTGAGCCCCAGCGCGTCGCGCCAGTGGACGACGGCCGCCCGCAGGGTGGCGTGGGTGTGCCGCACCGCCTTGGGCATGCCGGTGGTCCCCGAGCTGAACACGAGCACGGCGTCCGCCGCCGGGTCGGGGGCTCCAACCGGGCCGTCGGCGTCCGGTGTGATCGGGTCGTCGAGGGACACCATCGGCAGGAGCTCGGCCAGGACCGGGTGGTCACCGACCGCGTGCTGCGGCGCGGTGATCCGCAGGGCGTGCTCGGTCTCGCCCCGTCGCCACGCCGGGCTGAGGAGCACGACCGCAGCGCCCAGTCGCCAGATCGCGAGCACCGCGACCACGAACTCGGGCCGGTTCGACGACATGAGTGCGACCCGGTCCCCCGGCCGCACCCCGCGCGCCGCCAGCGTCCCGGCGAGCCCACCGGCCAGGGCGTGCAGGCGCGCGGCGGAGAACTCCTGGTCCTCGAAGACCAGCACGGTGCGCTCGGCGGCCGGGCCCCCGGGCGGCGTGTGGGTCGGGCTCATGGCCCCGGCGTCCCCTCTGTCCCGTGGCACCGGCGCTACGAGGGCACCGGCACGGCGCCGTGCTCCCCGAGCCCTGGCGGCGGTCCGTAGGAGGGCTCGTGGCCGGCGATCCGGATGGGACTGCCCACGAGGCGGAAGCCCCCGGCCTCGACCACCATCTCCGGGGTCGCGTCCAGGGCCTCGGGCAGGGACCGCACGGCGGCCGCCGGGACACCCAGCGGCCGCAGCCGCTCCTCCCAGCCGACCGCCGTGTCGGCGGACAGCGCCGCGGTCACCGCGGCGACGACCTCCTCCCGGCGGGCGGCGCGCTCGGCCATCGAGGTGAACCCCTCGATGCCGGCCTCGCCGGCGAAGGCCGCCCAGAAGCGGTCGTGGGTCACGAACAACGCCAGGTGGCCCTCGGCCGTCGGGAACAGCTGCGCGGGGACGTAGAACGAGTGCGCCCCCGACGGCAGCCGCCCGGGCCTGACGCCGTCGTTCAGGTAGGCCGACGCCTTGTAGTTCAGCTGGGAGAGCATCACGTCCCGCAGCGTGACCTCGACCTGCCCGCCACGGCCCGACACGATCTGGGCGAGCAGGCCCAGGGCGGCGGCCAGGCCGGCGGAGTTGTCGGCCGCGGAGTAGCCCGGCAGGGTCGGGGGGTCGTCCGGGTCGCCGGTCAGCGCGGCCACGCCGGTCAGCGCCTGGATCACGTAGTCGAAGGCGGGATCGTCCCCGCCGTCGAGGCCGTACCCGGTGAGCGCCACACAGACGATGCGCTCGTTGTGCTCGCGCAACGCGTCGTAGGTCAGGCCGAGCCGGCGGATCACCGACGGCTTCAGGTTGACCAGCAGCGCGTGCGACTCGGCCACGAGCTCGTGCAGGCGCGCCCGGTCCTCCGGCTCGTCCAGCCGCAGGACGATGCTGCGCTTCCCGCGGTTGATGCTGGCGAAGTAGGCGGGCGTCACCTGCCGGGACAGGTCCCCGGTCGGCGGCTCGATCTTGGTGACCTCGGCACCGAGGTCGGCCAGCAGCATCGTCGCGTAGGGGCCGGCGAGGATGTGCCCGACCTCGAGCACACGGATGCCGGCGAGCGGTCCGGCACTCACTGCACGGGTGCCTGCGTGGCGGTCAGCGCGCGCACCTCGGCCACGAGGGTCTCCAGGGACGTGCCGGTGGGGAAGACGGCAGCCACGCCCAGCTCGCGCAGCTTGGGGACGTCGGCCGCGGGGATGGTCCCGCCGACGATGACCGCGATGTCGCCGGCGTCCGCGGCGCGCAGGCCCTCGACGGTGCGCGCGCTCAGGGCGATGTGCGCTCCGGAGAGGATGCTCAGCCCGACGACGTCGACGTCCTCCTGCAGCGCGATCGAGACGATGTCCTCGATCCGCTGGCGGATGCCGGTGAAGATCACCTCGAACCCGGCGTCGCGCAGGGCGCGGGCCACGATCTTGGCCCCGCGGTCGTGACCGTCGAGGCCGGGCTTGGCGACCAGGATGCGTGCGGGCATCAGAACACCACCGGCTGCTGGAACTCGCCCCAGACCGCCTTGAGGGCGGCGACCATCTCGCCGACCGTGCAGTAGGCGTTGGCGCAGTCGATCAGGGGACCCATGAGGTTGACGTCGCCCTCAGCGGCCTGCTTGAGCGCCGCGAGGGTGCTCTGCACGTCGGCGGGGCTCCGCTCGGCCTTGACGCGCGCCAGCCGCTTGAGCTGCAGCGCACGTCCCTCCGCGTCGAGCTCGTACGTCGCGACCTCGGGCGCCGGCTCGTCGGACACGAACCGGTTCACGCCGACGACCGGCAACTCGCCGGACTCGATCTGCTGGTGCACCTTGTACGCCTCGTCGGCGATCATCCCCTGCAGGTAGCCGTCCTCGATGGCCCGGACCATGCCCCCGTGCCGCTCGAGGTCGTCCATGATCTCCACGATCCTGGCCTCGGTGGCGTCGGTGAGCGCCTCGACGAAGTAGGACCCGCCCAGCGGGTCGGCGACCCGGGCGACCCCGGTCTCGTGGGCGAGGATCTGCTGGGTCCGCAGGGCGAGGGTGGCCGACTCCTCGCTGGGCAGGGCGAAGGGCTCGTCCCAGGCGGCGGTGAACATCGACTGCACACCGCCGAGGACCGACGCCATCGCCTCGTAGGCAACGCGGACGATGTTGTTCTGCGCCTGCGGCCCGTAGAGGGAGGCGCCGCCGGCCACGCACCCGAACCGGAACATCGCGGCCTTGTCCGCCGAGGCCCCGTACCGCTCCTTCACGATGGTCGCCCACCGCCTGCGGCCGGCCCGGTACTTGGCGACCTCCTCGAAGAAGTCCCCGTGGGTGTAGAAGAAGAACGAGATCTGCGGTGCGAACTGGTCGATGGTCATCCGTCCGCGCGCCAGGACGGTGTCGCAGTACGTGACGCCGTCGGCGAGGGTGAAGGCCATCTCCTGCACGGCGTTGGCCCCGGCGTCGCGGAAGTGGGCGCCGGCCACGGAGATGGCGTTGAACCGCGGGACCTCGGCGGCGCAGAACTCGATGGTGTCGGCGATCAGGCGCAGCGAGGGCTCGGGCGGCCAGATCCAGGTGCCGCGCGACGCGTACTCCTTGAGGATGTCGTTCTGCACGGTGCCCGTCAGCTTCGCCCGGGGCACGCCCGAGCGCTCGGCCGCGGCGACGTAGAACGCCAGCAGGATCGCCGCGGTCCCGTTGATCGTGAAGCTGGTGCTGATCTGGTCGAGCGGGATGCCGTCGAACAGCACCTCGGCGTCGGCCAGCGTGTCGATGGCCACCCCGACCCGCCCGACCTCCTCGGAGACCTCCGGGTCGTCGGAGTCGTAGCCGCACTGGGTCGGCAGGTCCAGCGCCACGGACAGTCCGGTGCCACCCTGTCCGAGCAGGTAGCGGTACCGCTGGTTGGACTCCTCGGCGGTGCCGAAGCCGGAGTACTGCCGGAAGGTCCACAGCCGGCCGCGGTAGCCGGTGGGGAAGTTCCCCCGCGTGAAGGGGAACGTGCCCGGTGCCGGCGGCTCGTTTCCCTTCCGGTCCTCGGGCCCGTAGGAGGGCTGGAGCGGTATCCCGGAGGCGGTCCGGGCGAACTCGTCCACGGCTGAATACGCTTCTTTCCTTGGGAGGGGAACCGACGCGACGTCGGCTCAGACCGCGGCGATGGAGCGGACCTCGACGAAGCCGTCGATCCCCTCCCGGCCGAGTTCCTTGCCGACGCCGCTCTGCTTGAGCCCGCCGAACGGCGCGGCGGGGTCCATCGGGTACTGCTGGTTGACCCCGAACGTCCCGCTCCGCACGCGCCGGGCGACGGCCATGCCGCGACCGGGGTCGCCCGTCCACACCGATCCGGACAGTCCGTAGTCCGAGTCGTTCGCGATGCGGATGGCGTCCTCGTCGTCCCGTGCGGGGATGACCGTGATGACCGGCCCGAAGATCTCCTCACGGGCGATGCGCATCCCGTTGTCGACCCCCGCGAACAGGGTGGGGCGGACGTACCAGCCGCGGTCCAGGCCGTCGGGCGGCGTGCTGCCGCCGACGACGAGGTGCGCGCCCTCTGCCTCGCCGACCGAGATGTAGTCCTGGACGCGGTGCTGCTGGCGCTGGGAGACGAGGGGTCCGAGCTCGGTGGCCGGATCGGTCGGGTCGCCCACCGTGACGGAGTCGAACATCGCGGCGAGGGCGTCGACGAACTCGCCCTGCCGCCGCTCCGGCACCACCAGGCGCGTCAGGGCCGTGCAGACCTGGCCGCTGTTCATCAGGCCGGCGACCCGCTGCGCCTCGGCGAATGCCGCCGGGTCGGCGTCGTCGAGGGCGATCCCCGCCGACTTGCCGCCGAGCTCGAGGCTGAAGCGCTTCAGGCCGCGACCGCAGACGGCGCCGACCTCGCGGCCGGCCGCGGTGGAGCCGGTGAAGGAGACCTTGTCGACCCCCGGGTGCGCGACGAGCGCGGCGCCGACGTCGGCGCCGCCGTGCACCACGTTGAGGACCCCGGGCGGCAGCCCGGCGTCCGCGCAGATCTCGGCCATCAGGTTCGCGTCGAGCGGCGTCTCCGGGGCCGGCTTCAGGACGACCGCGCAGCCGGCAAGGAGGGCAGGGACGAGTTTCGTCACGATGAGGAACTGCGGGAGGTTCCACGGGACGATCGCGGCGACGACGCCGACCGGCTCGCGGCGGATCGTCACGTCCTTGCCGTACACGCCCGGCCGCGGCTCCTCCCAGGGGTAGTCGGCCGCGATGTCGGCGAAGGCCCGCATCATCGCCCAGGGCAACCGGGTGTGCGACCTCCCCGCCCACCGAGCCGGAGCACCCATCTCGGCGGTGATCAGCGTGGCCATCTCGTCGATCCGGGCCTCGTAGACCTCGGCGAGACGGCGTACCACCGCGATCCGCTCCTGGGGATCGCTGCGCGACCACGCGCTCTCGTCCACGGCACGCCGCGCGGCCGCCACCGCACGGTCGACGTCCGCCGGCCCGGCCGTCGCCACCCGGGCGACGACCTCCTCGCTGTGCGGCGAGACGACCTCGAGGACGCCACCGTCGGCCGGGGCGCTCCACGCTCCGTCGATGAACAGGCGTTCCTGCACGTACATGTGTCCTCCTGGGCTGCGCCACCGGCCACCTCCCGGGACGGCTCGTCCCGGTCGGGCGGTCAGCGCTGGCGGCTGGCGATCTCGCGGAGCAGGGTGCTGACGGGCGGCGGGTCGAACGACAGACCGACAGGGGTGGACTGCGCGCCGGACCGGGCGCCGGCGCTGAGCGCCGCCTGCACGGCCTGCAGGTCGTCGGCCTCGATCTCGTAGATGGCGACGAACGGCCCGCTCTCGTCGAACGGGGCGAACCGGCGGGCGGAGACGACGCCGTCGACGGCGAGGACCTCCCCGAGGTGCGTCTCGTACCACCGGTGGTAGTCGGCCGCGTCCTCGGCGGAGCTGGGCCGGGTCTCGACGTAGAGGATCCCCTTGGGCATCTGACGTCCTCCTGCTCGTGTCGGTGGCGCCGGTGGGTGGCCGGCACCGGGCCGCCCGAGGCGTCCTCGGCCGGCCCGGTGCTGTGCGACCGGATCAGTCGTTGCGGTGGATGCGGCCGTCCTTCATCACGAACCGGACATCGTTCAACGCCGAGATGTCCGCCGACGGGTCCCCGGCCACCGCGATGACGTCCGCGAGCAGACCCGGGGCCAGCCGGCCCCGGTCCTCCACGCCGATGAGCTCGGCGCTGGTCACCGTCGCCGCCCGGATGGCCTGCATCGGGGTCATCCCGCGGTCGACGAGAGCCCAGAGCTCCTTGGCGTTGGCACCGTGCGGGATGGCCGGCGCGTCGGTCCCGCACGCGATCCGGACCCCCGCGGCGATGGCCTTGCTGAGGGTCCGCCGGGCGATCGGGAAGATCTCCGCGGCCTTCGCCTGCAGGGCCGGGTGCGCCTTGGAGACGTCGAGCCCCTCGGAGAGGTAGCTCGTCGGCACCAGGAACGTCCCGTGGTCGACCATCATCTGGATCGTGTCGTCGCTGGCCAGCGAGCCGTGCTCGATGCAGTCGACCCCGGCGCGGATGCACGCCCGGATCGCGGCGTCGCCGTGCGCGTGCGCGGCGACCTTGAGCCCGGCCCGGTGCGCCTCGTCCACGATCGCCACCAGCTCCTCGTCGGAGTACTGCTGCGCTCCGGCCGCGGTGCTGTGCGACATGATCCCGCCGGACGCGGAGATCTTGATGAGGCCCGCGCCGTACTTCATCTGGTACCGCACCGCCTTGCGCACCTCGGGCACACCGTTGGCGATGCCCTCCTCGACGCTCAGCGGCATGATCTGCGGCGCCAGCTTCTGGAACATCGTCGGCTCCAGGTGGCCGCCCGTGGGCGCGATGGCGTGACCCGCGCAGACGATCCGCGGCCCCTCGACCCACCCCTGCTCGATGGCCCGGTTCAGCGAGACGTCGAGCAGGTAGCCACCGGTCTTCACCATCAGGCCGAGGTTGCGCACCGTGGTGAAGCCGGCCATCAACGTCGTCCGCGCGTTCAGCGTGCCCCGCAGCGTCCGGTACACCGGGTCGTCCTGCACCCCGTGCATGGGGGTGGGCAGACCGGTGGGGGTCTCCGGACCACCGATGAGCAGGTTCACCTCCATGTCCATCAGGCCAGGGAGCAGGGTGACGTCACCCAGGTCGATCTCGGTCGCGGCGGTGGGCGGGGTCTCGGGGTCGACCGCGACGATGCGGTTCCCCTCCACCACGACCACCGCCGGCGACCGGACCTCACCCGCGTCGACGTCGACCCAGCGCTGGGCCCGCAGGACGTAGCGCTCGGTCATCGGGCCGAACGCCGGGCGGACGGTGTGGCGAAGGTCACGGAGCGTCGACCTTCACCCGGGACTGCTGCACGTACTCCTCGACCTTGTCGGCCACGACCTTGTGCAGGTGGCGGACCAGGACCTCCTGGTCGTTGAGCGCGAACGTCTTGACGGCCTGCGACTCCAGCGAGATCTGCGTCGCCTCGAGGGTGTTCGCGTCCTGCAGTCCGTACTCCTTGAAGGTCACCGCGGCCATCTCATGCGCGATGCGCTCCCGGGCGTTCTTCGGCGGGACGAAGTAGACGTTCGCCTCGAAGATGTGCTTGTTGTGCGCGGTCGGCCAGTAGTGGTACGTGAGGTACCAGCCGCCACCCCAGACCAGCAGCACCATGTGCGGGAAGATCTGGAACGAGTCCAGGCCCCACGGGTCGCACTTGGCGGGGTTGAGACCCGGAGGGTCCACCCACTCGATCTCGGGCTTGTCCCACGGCCCGAAGAGGCCGCTGCGCGTGGCGTCCTCCATCGGCCGGCGCATCTCGGGGGGCATCCCGGAAGCGACGACGCCGGCGGTGCTGACCAGACGGTGCGGCCCGTCGACCTGGTAGTGCGGCGCCTCGAAGCCGGCCTCCGCAGCAGCGGACGCGAACGCCTTGGTCGTCTGTCCCGCGTGCAGGATCGGCGCGTGGTAGAACTCGGCGAAGGCGTCCATGTAGAGCTTCCAGTTGGCGCCGACCTCCGCCCGGTAGTAGTACCGCTCGGTGAGCTTGTCGAAGGGGTAGCCCTCGAGGTTGGTGACCATGGGCCCCAGGAAGTCCACCAGGGACTGCTCCGGCTCCTCGGCCAGGTTGATGAAGATGAACCCGGCCCACACCTCGCAGTGCACCGGCGCCAGACCGAAGTCCTTCTTGTCCAGGTCGAAGAACTCGCCCTCCTGCTGGACGTAGTTCAGCGAGCCGTCCAGGTTGTACCGCCAGGCGTGGTACTTGCAGGTGAACTGACGACAGTTGCCGGCGGTCTCGTCGCGGGGGTTGTCGTCCCAGACCAGCTTGTTGCCACGGTGCCGGCACACGTTGTGGAACGCGCGCACCTCGCTGTCGCCCTCACCGCTGCGCACGATGATGATCGAGTTGTTGGTGACCTGGATCTCCTTGGTGAAGTAGCTGCCCTTGCGCGGCAGCTGCTCCACCCGTCCGACGTTCAGCCAGGCCTTCTTGAAGATCGCGTCGCGCTCGAGCTCGTAGAACTCGGGCGAGGTCGAGTCCTCGTAGGAGATGGGCGCGGTGTCCAGGTCGAAGTGCTTCGTCCAGCTGCCCTCAGCCGGCTTGGGCCAACGTGCCATCGTGTGCTCCTCGGGTTGGGCGTGTGTTGGTGCAGGTGGTGGAACAGAGGCCGGGCGGATCAGGGACCCGTGGCCTGGCCGGGTTCGCCACGTCCCGTGGCTGGCCCGTCGTCGTGGGGTGGGAGGACGCCGGAGGCGTCCGTCGGCCGGACGGTCACCCCCCGGTCTCGGGCAGGTCGGGCGCCGCGGAGGGGTCCATGTCCGCGTCGAGCTCGAGGCCGACGCTGTTGAAGACCAGCGAGAGGCAGAGGTAGGACCCCACGATGAACAGGACCTCGAGCAGCTGCCCGTTGTCGAGTTCGTCCCGGAGCGCACTCCACGTGGCGTCGTCGACCCGGTGGACGTCGAGCAGCTGGTCGGTGGCAGCGAGCAGGTGGCGCTCGAGCGGCGTCCACACGGGGTCGTCGGCACCCCGCCTGACCGCCTCGACCTGCGCGTAGGTGAGACCGGCCTGCTGGCCGAGGCGCGCGTGCTGCACCCACTCGTATCTCGACCGGCTCAGCCAGGCCACGCGCAGGATGAGCAGTTCCCGGAGTCGCGGCTCGAGGGAGACGTCCTGCAGGAGCACCCCGTTGTAGTGCAGCCAGGCACTGCCGAGGCTGAGCTGGTGCCCGAAGATGCCCAGCACGTTGGGCAGCCGCGGGGCGTCCGGCTCACCGGAGAGGAACTTCTCGGCCGTCTTGACGTGCCCGCGGAGCATCGCCCGGGACTCCTCGTCCCACTGGTCGGCCGGGACGGGCGCCAGGCGCACGCCGGTCTCGGTCACGTCGGGGTTCCTCACTCGTAGACCACGGACACGGAGGGGCCGGTCGGGACCGCCTGGCACGTCAGGACCCAGCCCTCGTCGAGCTCGTCCTGCTCGAGCACGTCGTTGCTGCGCATCGGTGCCGAGCCCTCTACGAGCCGCGCCATGCACGTGGCGCAGTTGCCGGCCTCGCAGGACGACGGCGGGGTCAGGCCCAGCGTCCGCGCCGTCTCGAGGATGGTCGTGCCGGGGTGGTGCTCCCCCGTCACCGTGCGCCGCCCGAGGCGGATCGTGACCTGGGTCCTGGTCAGCGCCTGCCCGTTCTGGCTCACCGGCGCACGCCGGTGGGTCGGGCAGCCGACCGGGTGCCACCGCACCCGGCATCCGTTCGCGACACCGCACCCCCAACTGAAGTCACGTCGGCGCGGGACGGGCGGGCGGGATGCCGGCTCCGTCGACGGAGCGCGCTCTTAATCGACTGATTATGTGATCCTAGGCACTGGACGTCGACCACTGTCAAGGGACGGGCCCCAGTTGCGCGCTGTTGCCGCGGTGTGCGGGCATCCAGGGGTCCGAGATGCCTGGTCCGCTCCTTGCTGCACTGCTCGCGGCGGGCGATGCTGTGGGCTCGGAGGCGTGAGTGATCACTGCCCGCATCGATCGACGGAGGCTGCACCTCGTGAGTTCGGGCAGACCTGTCCCCGTCGACGAGGGGAGCCCCGCCGCGCTGCTCGACGCGGCGGA
Organism: Trujillonella endophytica; assembly: GCF_019799905.1. Classification (GTDB taxonomy): domain Bacteria; phylum Actinomycetota; class Actinomycetes; order Mycobacteriales; family Geodermatophilaceae; genus Trujillonella; species Trujillonella endophyticus_A. The sequence continues at coordinate 312,818 of NZ_JABGCI010000005.1, forward strand.
GAAGATCCTGGCCGAGGAGGGCTACGCCGCGGCGAGTTCCCGACGGGTGGCTGCAGCGGCCGGACTCAACGCCGCGCTCGTCTACTACTACTTCGGCACGATGGACGACCTCTTCGTGGCCCTGTTCCGGAGGGGTTCGGAGCGGAGCTTCCAGTTGCAGCAGGAGGCACTGGCGTCGGACCAGCCGCTGTGGTCGCTGTGGGAGGCCATCCACGACCGGTCCAGCACGGCCCTGACCCTGGAGTTCATCGCGCTCGCCAACCACCGGAAGGCGATGCGCAGCGAGATCACCCGATCGGCCCTGCGCTTCCGGCGCCTGCAGCTGGACGCGGTGACCGAGGTGCTGGACCGCCACGGGCAGCAACCACCGCCCGTGTCGCCGGGCGCGCTGGTCCTCCTGATGTCCAGCGTCTCCCGCTTCCTGGTCATGGAACGGGAGTTCGACATCGCGGTCGGCCACGAGGACGCGGTCGCCATGGTGGAGGACATCCTGGTGGCCATCGAGGGCGAACGGCGCTCGACGGCCGCCTGAGCCGGGCTGTCGCCCCGTCGGACGGGTTCCCGTCGGCATGGCGTCGGCAGTCATCGGCCGGCCAGGCGCAGGACGCGCTCGGCCTGGCGGAAGATCGGTCCGTCCACCATGCGGCCCTCGAAGGTGGTGACCCCGCGGTCGTCCCCGACCGCCTGGAGCAGCCGGCCCGCCCAGGCGACCCGGTCCTCGGAGGGCCGGTAGGCGTGGCGGATGACCTCGACCTGACTCGGGTGGATGGCCACGGTCGCGTCGAACCCGACCGCGACCGCGTCGTCGCACTCGGCGCGCAGCCCCGCGGTGTCCGCGATGTCCATGTGGACCGCGTCGATCGCGAGCCGGCCGTGCGCCTTCGCGCCCAGCAGGGCCCGACTCCGGGCGTGACGGGCGACGTCCCGGTAGGAGCCGTCGGCGTGCCGGCTGGTCATGCCGCCGAGCCCGGCGACGAGGTCGTCGGCCCCCCACATGACGCCGACGACGTTCGGGGCCGCGGCGAGCTCGCCGACCCGCTCGAAGCCCAGGGGCGACTCCACCAGCACGAGGACCTCGCGTCCGTGGAGGGCGGCGAGTCCGGCCGGGTCCTCGGCCTTGGCCAGCATCACCCGGCGCAGCGGGGAGTCGGCCAGCAGCGCGAGGTCGGCGTCGTGGTCGGCCGTCCCGGCGGCGTTGATCCGCAGGACGGTGCGGTCGGGGTCGAGGTCGCCGGCGCGCACGGCGTCGCGGGCGGCCGCCTTGGCCCCCGGCGCGACGGCGTCCTCGAGGTCGACGATCACGACGTCGGCCACCGCCGCGGCCTTCGCCCACCTGTCCGGACGGTCGGCGGGGCAGAACAGCCACGCGGGTCCGGGCTGCCAGCTCACTGCGGCTCCGTCCGGACCAGGGTCTGGCGGACGGCGACCGCCACCACGTCGCCGTGCTGGTTGCGGGCGGTGTGCCGCAACGAGACGACCCCCTCCCCCGGACGGCTCGCCGACAGCCGCTTCGCGGTCACCAGCGTCTCGGCGTACAGGGTGTCCCCGTGGAAGACCGGCTTGGGGAAGGCCACCTCGGAGAAGCCGAGGTTGGCCACGATGGTGCCCTGGGTGAGCTGCGCGACCGACAGGCCGACCAGCGTGGACAACGTGAACATGGAGTTGACCAGCCGCTGGTTGAACGGCGGCTGCTTCTCGCTCGCGGCCGCGTCCAGGTGCAGGGCCTGCGTGTTCATCGTCAACGTCGTGAACAGCACGTTGTCCGTCTCGGTCACCGTCCGCCCGGGCCGGTGCTCGTACACCGCGCCGACCTCGAACTCGTCGAACCACAGGCCGCGCTGCACGATCCGCGGCCCCGCCGGTCCCTCGCTCATCCCGCTCCCCTTCCGTCGTCTCGTCGTGGGACGCCGCCGATCGCGTCCGCGGGCGCGAGGTGGCCGCCCCGGAGCCGCACCCCGACGGGTCGCCGGCACACGTCAGTCGGCCTGCCCCGCGGGGGGAGCGGCATCCAGCAGCCCGCCCACCACCCGGTCGCGGACGACCTGGGCCGCGGGCGGCGGGACGAGCTGCAGCACGACGAGGTCGGCCCCGGCGTCGAGGTGGGCGTCGATGCGCCGGCTCAGCCCCGTCGCGTCCCCGGGGGCGACGAGGGCGTCGACCAGACGGTCGCTCGCCGTCCGGAAGTCCTCCTCGGTGTAGCCGAAGCGCTCCAGGTTGCTGGTGTAGTTGGGCAGGCCGAGGCAGAAGCGCATGTAGGCGCGCAGCTCCTCGCCTCCCTCCGGCGCCACCGGGACCATCAGCGCGGGCGCCAGCCAGCGATCGGGGCCGAGCAGCTCGCGCGAGCGCGCGGTGTGCTCCACCGGGCAGAAGTAGGTGTGCACCCCGTCGGCGGCCTCGGCGGCCAGCTCGGTCATCTTGGGTCCGAGCGCGGCCAGGATGCGGGGCGGCAGCTTGCGGCCCTTCGACGTCGCGTCCATGGCCGCGAGGTAGTCGCGCATGGTCTTCAGGGGTGGCCCGAAGACGTGTCCCCGCGCCTCGACCAGAGCACGGTGGCTGACCCCCATGCCGAGGACGAAACGGCCCGGGAAGGCGTCCTCGAGGGTCGCCGAGGCGGCCACCATGGCCTCGGGGTCACGGGCGTAGATGGTCGCCACCCCCAGCGCCACCCGCAGGGTGGTCGTCGCCGACAGGTACAGCGCCGAACGGACGAAGGGGTCCGCGCCGCGGAACTCCGGCAGGAAGAGGGTGCCGACCCCGGCGGCCTCGAAGTCGCGGACCATCTGCACGGCCTCGGCGGCCGGCAGGTCGTCGAGGAAGCCGGCCCACAGGCCCGTCCGGTTGGGGTCCAGCCCCAGTCCCGTGCGGCCGACCCGGACCTGGTCGTCCGTCGGCGAGTCGTGCTCGGCGTCCATGCTCCGGACCTCCTGGTCGGTGGCGAACCGCACCTGCTGTGCGGGGTCGGGCCTGGTGCCCGGGGCGCCGACGGCGTCCGGTCAGGGCCCCACGGGCTCCGCCGACGACCCGCCGCCGGGCCTCCGGCCCCATTGCTGACTTCGACGTCGAAAATAGGGACGGGCGGAGGCGACGTCAAGACGGCGGACGGGACGCCGGGCCGCTCTCAGGTCGTCAGGATCGAGACCGCGGCCACGCCGGGAGCGCCGTAGAGCTGGGCCAACCCGACCCGGGGCGTGGTCGGGACCTGCCGGTCGCCGGCCCGCCCCCGCATCTGCGTGACGAGCTCGTGCACCTGCCGCAGGCCGGAGGCACCCACGGGCTCGCCGTTGGCGATCAGCCCTCCGTCGGTGTTCACCGGCAGGGAACCGGTGATCGTCGTGGCTCCCGCGGCGATCAGCTCGTTCTGCTCCCCGTCGGCGCACAGGCCCACCTCGGCCATGTGCATGACCTCGTTACCGGCGTCGGTGTCCTGCAGCTGGGCGATCTGGACGTCGTCCGGCCCGATGCCGGCCGCCTCGTAGGCCGCAAGGGCCGCCTCGACCGTGGGCGCCGGCACGTGCTCGAGCGCAGCCGACGGCGTGTGCACCTCGAACGCGCCGTACCGCCGGGTGCGGGTCACCACGCTGCGGAGGTAGACCGGGGTGTCGGTGTACTGGCGGGCGATGGCGGCGTCGCAGACGACCACGGCGGCCGCGCCCTCGTCCGGCGAGCAGAACATGTAGTGGGTGAGCGGGTGGTTCAGCATCCGAGAGCCGAGGATCTCCTCCTCGCTCAGCGCCTTGCGCCGGAAGGCCGACGGGTTGATGGCACCGTTGGCATACGCCTTGGCGGCGACCCGGGCCAGCGTCTGCTGGGTGATGCCGTGCTCGTGCATGTACCGGTTGATCTTCATCCCGAAGAACTTCGTCGTCAGGAACAGACCCATCTCCCCGTACCACGCGGGACACGCGTAGGACGTCGGGTCGGCGGTGAACGCCCCGCCCTCGTGCTTGTCCAGGCCGAGCACCAGGCCGATCCGGTGCTCGCCCAGCCGGATCTGCTGGGCCGCCAGGGACAGGGCGCTGCCCGCGGTCGCGCACCCGTTGTAGACGTTGGTGAACGGCAGCCCCGTCATGCCGATCTCGGCCACCACCGCGTCGGGCTGGTCGACCTCGAAGCTGCCGCCGACGGCGAAGTCGACGTCGGGCCAGGTCAGGCCGGCGTCGGCGAGCGCCAGCCGGGCGGCCTCGGCGCCCATGGTCAGCGCGGACTTGCCGGGATACCGGCCGAAGGGGTGCAGACCCACCCCGATGATCGCGACGTCAGGCACCTGCTCCCACCCCTTCACTGTCATGGACGGCCTGCTCGGCCGTTCCCGGCGCGAACGCGAAGGTGACGATCTCGCGGCCCTCGTCGTCCACGCGCCAGGGCACCACCACCAGGTGCATGGGCATGCCGATCTCGATGGTCTCGGCCGTCACGCCGACCAGCAGGGCCTCGAGCCGGAGCTGGCCGGGGATCTCGACCAGCCCGACGAACCAGGGCAGGTGCTCCACCCCGACCGTCACGGTGCCGTTGAACGGCTCCTTCGGGGCGAAGCCCTGGGACGTCCAGGTCCACAGGGTCCCCTCGCGCCCGAGCAGCTCCTCGGTGACCGCGACCGCGCCGCACCGGGGGCAGCCGTGCCGCCGGGGGAAGCTGACGGCATCGCACTCGCCGCACCGCCCCCCGATGAGCCGGGGCTGCTCGCTGGGCCAGGTGAACAGTCCCTCAGCGATCGGTTCGCCGGCCACCGCGCCTCCACTCTCGTCGCCTCGCCCGCGCCCGCCGGTCGGGTGCGCGCCACGTCGCGCTCCCGCACGGCGTCCCAGGACCGCCGACGCAGCCCGCCGGCATCCCGGTACAGCAGGTCGTCCGTGCCGGGTGCTCGGGATCGGTGCTTGTCGCAACGGCCACCCGAATCCTACACTGACGTCAATATCGATTGAAGGTCTCAGGACGGAGGACTGCGTGGGCGCACGAGGACCTGTGGACCTCCTGCAGGACGGGGACCTGGCCGATTTCGCCGCCCGCTTCCGCGACTGGTTGACGGAGTCGGCGGCCGACGTGGCCCCGCTCCTGGACGGGCACAGCGACTACGACGTCCGGGTGGACAACGCCCGCGCCCTGCGGCGGCTGCTGTGCGAGCACGGTTGGGGCCTCGCCGGCTGGCCGGAGGAGGCCGGCGGGCTGGGCGGATCGATCCTGCACCGCTCCGTGGTGACCGAGGAGCTGTTCCGTGCCGGCTGGTCCGGCCCGACCGTCTTCGAGCACCTCGAGATCATCGCGCCCACGCTGGTGCGCTTCGCGGCACCCGAGTTCGTGGAGGCCGTGGTCCCGTCCTTCCTCGACGGCTCCCGGTCCTGGTCGCAGGGCTTCTCCGAGCCCGAGGCGGGCTCCGACCTCGCGTCGCTGCGCACCCGTGCGGTGCGCGACGGCGACGACTTCGTGGTCAACGGCGCGAAGATCTGGACCACGTGGTCGAAGTGGGCGCACTGGTGCCTCGCGCTCGTGCGCACCGGCAGTGCGGAGGAGCGGCACCGCGGGCTCACCATGATCGCGATCGACCTCTCCTCCCCCGGCGTGGAGGTCCGCCCGATCCGGCAGGCCAACGGCACCGACGAGCTGGCGCAGGTGCACTTCACCGACGTCCGCGTCCCGGCCGCCCAGCTCGTCGGCGAGGTCGGCCGCGGCTGGAACGTCGCCCTGTACCTGCTCGCCCGGGAGCGCGGGACGCTGTCCTGGCTGCGCCACTGCGCCTTCCGGCAGTGGCTGACCTCCGGCACGGAGCTGATGGGTGCGGACTCCGACCGGCAACTGGGGTCCGTCGTCCTGCAGCTCGCCGGCGTCCGCGCCGCCGCGGCCCGGCTGCTGAGCCGCGCTGCCGACGGCACGGAGCTGGGACCGGAGGCGGCGTTCAACAAGCTGCTCATGACGCGCACCGAGCAGTCGCTGTACGACCTGCTCCGGGAGGTCGACGGCATGCGCATCGCGCTGCCCGGCGACTCGCCGGAGGAGGTGCTGCAGCAGCAGGAGTACCTCTTCTCGCGCATCGTCACGATCTACGGAGGCAGCCAGCAGATGCAGCTGATCACCGTGGCCCGGCACATCCTGGGGCTGCACGATGGCTGACGCCTCGCTGCGCCCGGCCGAGTACGTGGGCTTCCGGGACGCCGCCGCCGCCATCCTGGGCCGCCACTCCGGTGCCGGCGCGCTGGACGCATTCGGCTTCACCGACGTGTACGCCGACGGAGCCGACGACCTGCGGCCCGCTTACGCGTTCCTCGAGGCCCAGGGGTCGTGCTGCGTCACCACGCCGGCCCTCGGTCTGCTGGCGCTGGCCGGCTTCCGGGACGAGCGCCTCCCCGCGGACGGCGGTCCCCCGCTGTTCGGCGTCCCGCTCGGCCGCGCCTCCCTGGTGGCGGTGCCGGGCATGGGGCCGGGTGACCGCGTCGTCGTGGACCGTCCCGGCACCGGTCTGGTCTCGGTCGAGGACCCGGTGGCCGCGCGGCGGACGCCGCCCGAGCCGGTGGCCGACGACTACCTGACGGTGCTGGACCTGGACAGCGCCGGCCTGCGCCCCCTCGTCCCGGAGGCCGAGGCGGAGGCGCTCCGCGAGGGGATCGCCGTCCGCACGCAGCTCGGCGCCGCGGCGGAACTGCTCGGCCTGACCGACCGGCTCCTGGAGGACGCCGCCGGCTACGCCCGGCAGCGGCAGCAGTTCGGCCGGACGCTGAGCAGCTACCAGGCGATGCAGCACCTGCTCGCGTGGGCCGCGACGGAACGTCACCAGCTCGCGTGCCTGTTCGACATCGCCGTGGCGCGCTCCGCCGGTGAGCCGGTCGACCCGCAGCTCGCCCGCGCGGTCAAGGCGATGGCCGGGCGGGTCTTCCACGCCGTCGCGCAGACCGCGATCCAGGTGACCGGCGCGATCAGCTTCACCTGGGAGTACTCCCTGAACCGCGTGCACCAGCGCGGTCTGGCGCTGGACCAGGTGGCCGGGTCGTCGGCCGACCTCGTGGCGGCGATCGGCCGGCAGGCGCGGACCGAGCGCGTCGTCCCGGAGCTGTTCACCCTCACCGACGGGGCCGCGGGCGCCTGACCCCGCTCCCCCGCTCCGTTCCGGGTACCCAACGTCGAGGAGAGGACGTCGAATGCGTTCGAGGAGTCGTGTGGCCCTGGCGCTGGCGTGCACCGCCGCGCTCGTGCTGTCCGCGTGCGGCAGTGACGACGAGGACGACGGCGGCGGCGGCGGGGGCGAGGGCGCTGGCGGCGGCGGACCGATCGAGCTGGGCTTCCTGACGTCTCTGAGCGGCCCGGCGGCCGTGAGCTTCGGCGGGGTCCAGGAAGGCGCGGAGGCGCGCCTGGCCGCCTACGCCGAGGAGGGGCGGGAGTGCTCGGACGCCGACTTCGAGGTCGTGATGGCCGACGACACGTCCAGCCCGCAGGGTGCCCTCGCGGCTGCGCAGATGCTGGTGCAGCAGGAGGAGGTCTACGCCGTCCTGCCTGTCAGCGCGAGGTTCTTCGGAGCAGGGGACTTCGCCGGCGCCCAGGCCGACACGCCTTTCGTGGGGGTGAGCATCGACGGTGGGGCGCAGTGGCAGGACGCGGACTTCCGCAACCTCTTCAGCGCCATCGGCACCATCGACTACGAGAAGGTCGCCACCACCCACGGTGAGTACTTCCAGTCGGTCGGCGGGACCAGGATCGCGGCCGTGAGCGTCGACTCCCCGTCCTCGGCGGGCGCGGCCGAGGCGGCCGTCGCGGGGGCGGAGAGCCTCGGGCTCGAGCGCGGCTACCTCAACACGACCGTGCCGCCCGGCAGCACCGACGTCGGGACCATCGTGCTCGGCATCCAGGAGTCGGGTGCGGACGTGCTGTTCCTGCCGGTCAACCCGGACACGGGTTTCGCCATCGTCGCCGGCCTGAAGCAGGCCGGCGTGGAGATGAAGTCGATCGTGCTGGTCAGCGGGTACGGCGCGGACCTGCTGGCGTCCGGGCCGGCGGTCCAGGCGGCGCAGGGAGTCAGCTTCCAGAACGTCTGGGCGCCGACGGAGCTGGACACGGAGGCGACGCAGTTCCAGTCGGAGGCCCTCCGTGAGTTCGCGGGCTCGGAGTCGGGGATCCCGTCGTTCTCCCAGGGGATGGCCTGGCTGGCCACCGACCTGTTCCTCCACGGTCTGGAGTTGGCCGGCTGCGACGCCTCGCAGCAGGAGTACATGGACACGCTCCGTGAGGACGACACCTTCGACGGCGGCGGCCTGCTCGGCGCGGCGATCGACTTCGCGCAGGTCGGGGACATCGCCAGCGGCAACGGTCCCGGCAACTGCTTCTACGTCGTGACCCTGGAGGGCGAGAACTTCGTCCCCGAGCCGGACGGCTCCCCGGTCTGCGGCGAACTCGTCGAGTAGCCCCACGGCGCCGACCGGCGAACAGCATCGCCGGGGGCCGCCTCACCGTCGAGCGGCGGGGCGGCCCGGCTGCGCCGGACCCTCACCCCTCGAGGGGAGGCCGCCGGCTCACGGCCGGGGCGCAGCGACCCCCTCCCCTATGCTGACCGGCGATCACGAGGGGTCGCAGAGCCGGTGCGGCCGCGCCCGGCGCGTGCTGCAAGGGAAGGTGTCGTCGATGGAGTCCGAGCCCCGCTCCGCCAAGGGCCGGCGCACGCGAGCACGCCTCATCCAGGCCGGTAAGCGGGTGTTCGAGCGCGACGGGTTCCTCCAGGCCCGCATCTCGGACATCGCCGCCGAGGCCGAGGTCAGCCACGGGTCCTTCTACCACTACTTCGACTCCAAGGAGTCGCTGTTCCGGGAGATCGCCGCCGAGGTCGAGGTCCGGCTGCTGGCCGTGGACGACGCCGCCTCCTCCGAGGAGCAGGCCACCGGGCCCATCGACCGGATCCGCGGCGCCAACCGCTCCTACCTCACGGCCTACCAGGACGAGGCCGCGATCATGCGGGTCATCGAGGAGGTCAGCCGCTACGACGAGGACGTCCGCCGGGTCCGCACCGAGCGCGACGACCAGCTGGCGGCCCGCCTGGAGGCCGCGATCGCCCGCCTGCAGTCCGAGGGGCTGGCCGACCCGCGGATCGACACGCGGTACGCGGCACAGGCCCTGGGCGGCATGGTCGCCCGCTTCGCCGAGACGCTCTTCTTCGGTCGGCGTGACCTCGACCTGGACACGGCGGTCGAGCAGCTGACCCTGCTGTGGGCCAACTCCCTGGGCCTCAAGGAGAACCGCCCGCGCAAGGTACGCAAGGCCGCGGGCGCGGCCTGAAGGACGTCGCGCGCGGCCCCTCTGCAGGGGCGCGCGGCGAGCCCGCGAGGGGTGGGGGCGGAGGGGTCCGTCGGCTAAAGTCGACGTCGACCAACATTTCGAGCCCCTGGAGCCCCCGTGACGTCGAGCGACACCGTGCTGATCCAGGCACCCGGCGAGGACGGCGTCGCGGTCGTCACGCTGAACCGCCCGGCCGCCCTCAACGCCGCCGACGAGGAGCTGCACCGCGCCGTCACCGAGGTGTGGGCCCAGCTGGCCGAGCAGCCGGGGCTGCGCGCCGTGGTCCTCACCGGGGCGGGCACCGCGTTCTCCGCCGGCGGTGACCTCGCGTTCCTGCAGCGCCTGTCCGACGACGGGATGCTGCGCAAGCGGGTCATCGCCGAGGGCGGCGACCTCGTCCGCGCGATGGTCTCCTTCCCGCACCCCGTGGTCGCCGCGGTGAACGGCCCCGCGGTCGGGCTCGGCTGCAGCCTGGCCTCGCTGGCCGACCTGGTCGTCATGGCCGAGGACGCCTACTTCGCCGACCCGCACGTCGCCCTCGGCCTGGTGGCCGGTGACGGCGGCATCCTGACGTGGCCGCTCAACATGGGCCTCCAGCGGACCAAGGAGTGGCTGCTGCTCGGCGGCCGGATGAGCGCCCAGCAGGCTCTGGACCACGGCCTGGCCAACCGCGTCGTCCCCCAGGACGAGGTGGTCCCGCAGGCGCGGAAGCTCGCCGCCAGGCTGGCGGGCCTGCCGCCGCAGTCACTGCGCGAGACCCGTCGGGCGCTGAACCAGCCGCTGGTGGCACGGATCGAGGCCGCCCTCGACGACGTGCTCGCGGCGGAGACCGCGTCCTTCGACGAGCCGGCCTTCCAGCAGAACCTGGCGGCGATGCGGGCGCGGTCCCGTGGCTGACGGCGGTCGGCTGAGCGCCGAGGACCGGCAGGAGATCGAGGACCTGCTGTCGGCCTACGTGCTGACGCTGGACGTCGACGACGTCGACGCCGCCCTCGCCCTGTTCGCCGAGGGTGCCGAGTTCCGCACCTACGGTCGCGTGTTCACCGGCGAGAAGCTACGGCGGATGTTCGAGACCGCCCCGAAGGGACAGCACCTCACCGGGCGCAGCCTGGTCACGCCGTCGGCCGTCGGCGCGACGGCGCGCTCGCAGCTGGTGTTCCTGCCCGCGGACGGCGCCGAGCGCCGGCTGACCATCTACGACGACGAGGTCGCCCGGGTCGACGGCCGTTGGCTGTTCCGCAGCCGCACGGTGCGCTTCATGGACCACCAGGGGCGGCTGCAGGAGCGCCCGCCGGAGGCACTGGGCGGCTGAGCTCAGCGCAGCCGGGCGGCGAGGTGCATGCGGCGCCCGGTGGTGCCGTCGGCCAGCATCCGCCGCTGCACCTTGCCGCTCTCGGTCCGGGGCAGCGGCCCGTCCCAGACCACGACCTGCTCGGGCAGCTTCCACTTGGCCAGGCCGGCGTCCAGCAGCCACCCGGTGACGCCCTCGAAGGTCACCGCGTCCGGATCGCGGGCGACGACGGCGAGGGCCAGCCGCTCCCCCGTCTCGTCGTCGGGCACGCCGAACGCGGCGACCTCCTCGGCGCCGGGCAGGCGGCGGGCGACGTCGTCGATCTCGGTCAGGGAGATCTTCAGACCCTTCCGGGAGACGATCTCCTTCAGCCGGCCGGTGACGGTCAGCCGGCCGTCCTCGAAGCGCCCGAGGTCGCCGGTGCGGTACCAGCCGCCGGCGGTGAAGGCCTCGGCGTTGTCGCCCTCGTCGAGGTAGCCGAGCATCCGCATCGGCCCGCGCAGCAGCAGCTCACCGGGCTGCTCGCCGAGGATGCGCACCTCGGTGCCCCGCGCGCAGGCGCCGTCGTCGGCGATGCGTCCCTCGCCCTCGTCGGAGGGCAGCGTGCCGGTCGAGACCGGGACCTCGGACGACCCGTAGGCGCGCACCGGCCGGATGCCGTACCGGTCGACGGCGAGTTCGAGGACGTCCCGCGGGATCATCGCGCCGCCCAGCGCCATCGTCCGCAGCGGCAGCTCCTGGAGGCCCTCCGCCTCGGCCTGCTTGAACAGCTCCTCGATGATCACCGGCGCGCCGCCCAGGACGGTGACCCCCTCCGCGCGCACGCGGGCGAGCGACGCGGGGGCGTCGAAGCGGTCCTCCAGGAGCAGGCCGGCGCCGCGGTCGGTGGTGAGGTGGGTCTGCACCAGCCCGGTGATGCTCGCCAGCGGGGTGGAGAGGAACGCGGTGTCGCGCTCGGTCAGCTCCACGATGTCGGCCAGGTTGCGCGCGCCGGCGCGGAGGGTGTCGAGGCTGTGGACGACGCCCTTGGGCCGGCTCGTCGTCCCCGAGGTGAACACGATCGCGGCCGGGAGCGCCGGGTCGCGCTCCTCCCAGCCGGTCGACGGGGTCGTGCACTCCAGGATGTGCTCGAAGGAGATGGTCGGGACGTCGAGCTCGCCGACGCCGAGCCGCTGTGCCGAGTCGGGGGTGGCCACCACCAGTTCCGCTCCGGTCGCCTCCACGGCGTTGACGACGTCGGCCCGGCCCGACCGCCGGTCGACCATCACGGCGATCCCGCCGCAGCGCAGGACCGCGTGGTAGACGGCGACGGCAGGGGCGCTCAGCGGAGCGATGACGAGGACCGCCGTCCCGGGCCCGCAGCCGTGCCCCCGCAGGCAGCCGACCGCCCGCTCGACCACCGCGACGAGTTCCGCGTAGGTCCACGTGGTCGTCCCGTCGCCCACCGCCACCCGCTGCGGATCGCGGGACGCGGCGGCCTCGAGGCCGTCGCGCAGCCCCTGCCCGCCCCAGAGACCCTCGTCGACGTAGCGCTGCCGCACCTCGGCGGGGATCGGCTCGACTCCGGCGATCTGCACGGCGCTCCCTCTCGTCATCGGGTTCTCAGGACGTCGTGTGCTCAGGACGTCGTGTGCTCAGGACGTCGTGTGCTCAGGACGTCGTCGGCGTGGGGTCCCCGACGCCGCCGGCCAGGGCCGCCACGTCGTCGGCCGGCAGATCGAGCTCGGTGAGGATCTCCCGGGTGTGCTCCCCCACCGCGGGCACGGGCCGCAGCGGCGTCGTCCACGCGTCGCTGGTCCACGGCGGCAGCAGGGAGGCGACCGGCCCCACCGGGCTGCCGACCTCCCGCCACCGGTTCCGGGCGGTCAGCTGCGGGTGCTCGACCACGTCGAGCACCTCGTTGTAGACGGCGTTGCCGATGCCGGCCGCATCTGCCCGGCGCAGCACCTCGGCCAGGTCCACCTCGCGCGCCCAGTCCGCGATCGCCGCGTCGATCCGCTCCCGCTGCTCGCAGCGCTGCGCGTTCGAGGCCAGCGTGGGATCGGCGGCCAGGTCCGGCCGCTCGATGATCTGCACGGCCAGTCGCTGCCACTCCGCGTCGTTCGTCGTGCCGAGCATCGCGACCCGGCCGTCCCGGGTCCGGTAGGCCCCGTACGGGGCGACCACCGGGGAGCTCATCCCGATCGGTGGTCGCTCCTGACCGGAGTAGCGGGCGTGCAGCAGCGCGAACCCGAGGAAGTCGGTCACCGTGTCGAACATGCTCACCTCGATCGCCGCGCCGCGCCCGGTGGCCCCGCGGCGGACCAGCGCGGCGAGGATGGCGACGGCCGCCTCCAGGCCGCTGCCGACGTCGGCCACCGGCGGACCCGGCTTCGCCGGGCGGCCCGGCTCGCCGGTGGTGGCGCACCCACCCGCCTCGGCCTGGACGAGCAGGTCGTAGGCGCGCCGGTGGTCCAGCGGACCCCCCGTGCCGTAGCCGGACAGGTCCAGGGCGATCAAGCTCGGGCGGCCGGCCACCAGGCTCGCGGCATCGAGGCCGAGCCGTCGGGCCGCGCCCGGCGCGAGGTTCTGGACGACGACGTCCGCGCGGTCGAGCAGCCGGTCCAGGGCCGCCCGCGCGACCGGCTCCTTCACGTCGAGGCCGAGGGACTCCTTGTTCCGGTTCAGCCACACGAAGTGCGTGCCCAGGCCGGCGGCCACGTCGTCGTAGCCGCGGGCGAAGTCGCCGCTGCCCGGCCGCTCCACCTTGATGACGCGGGCGCCCAGGTCACCGAGCAGCCGCGTGCAGTACGGCGCCGACACCGCCTGCTCGAAGGAGACGACGGTGATGCCGGTGAGTGGGGCCGGCTGCTCGCTCGCGGACCCGTCCGGCATGGAGCTCCCCTCGTCGTTGACCCTGCTGATCGGCGAACTCTAACCTGACGTCGATGTCGACGTCGCCCCCCGTCGCCGTCGACCGGACGAGAGGACGCAGCCGTGGCCGACGGCCCGCAGGACCTGACCACCGGCACCGACGAGCTGCTCGCTGCCCTCGACCGCGGCGTCCTCACGGTCACGCTCAACCGGCCCGCCGCCCGGAACGCGTACTCGATCACCCTGCTGGACGCCCTCGGCGCCGTGCTCGCGTCGGCCGAGGACGACGACCGGGTCCGCGTCGTCGTCGTGACCGGAGCCGGCGACGGCTTCTGCGCCGGCGGCGACGTGAAGGTGATGGCCCGCGGCGAGAGCATCTTCGGCCCGCGGGACGACGTCGAGGCGCGACGCACCCGGCAGGCGGCGGCCCAGCGGGCCACCACCGTCCGGCTCGCGCAGTTCGCCAAGCCCACGCTCGCCCTGGTCAACGGTCCGGCTGTCGGCGCTGGGCTGGCGCTCGCGCTCGCCTGCGACCTGCGCTGGACGGCGGAGTCCGCGGTGCTCCGCACCGGCTTCACCCGGGCCGGCCTGGCCGGCGACTTCGGCTGCACCTGGCTGCTGACCCGGCTCGTCGGACCGGCCCGCGCCATGGCGCTGCTGCTCACCTCGGCGTCGCTGACGGCGCGGGACGCCCGCGACGTGGGGCTGGTCACCGAGGTCGTGCCCGACGGAGATCTCCGCGCCCGCGGGTTGGCCCTGGCGCGCACGCTCGCGGACACGTCCCCGCTGGCGCTGCGCGCGGTGAAGGACAACGTGGCCAGGGCGTCGACGCAGGACCTGGCGTCGTGCGCCGACGCCGAGGTGGACTGGCACGTCCGGCTGGTGGAGACCGCAGAGCACCGCGCGGCGGTCTCGGCACTGTCCCGCCCCCGGACCGCTCCTCCGGGCTGATCGGCCGGACGCGACGGCGGGAGCGGCAGCTCCGCCGCCGGCCGTGCGACGGTCGACCTCACTCGTAGGCCGCGGGCATCGCTCCTCCCGGCATGGGCATCTGCAGGTAGATGTCGAGGTGCCGGATCTTGCCGGCCTCGTCGAACTCGTACACCGAGACGGAGTTCACCGCGCTCGCGGTCTCACCGCTGCCGATGCGCTCCTCGAGCTCGAGGAAGACGACGCCGTCGTGCTCGGTGACCCGCTTGAAGGAGCCCTCCCACTGCGCGCTGCTCGCCCACTTCGTCATGAACTCCACGTACTGCGGCCACCGCATGACCTCCTTGAAGTTGCCGACCCGTTCGAAGTCGTCCACGGCGATCATCTCCGTCAGCGGCGCCCAGTCGTCGGCGCCGAAGCCGGGCTGCTTCGCCGCGTCGACGAGTCGCTTCACCGCCAGGCTGTACTCGAGCACCTTGCGAGCGAGCCCGGAGTACTCCCCCACCACCGCGCTGATATCGGTGAAGACCTTGTCCACCATGACGCTCCCCTTTCCCGTGGACCGGACGCACGGTGCGTCCGGAGCCGTGCCCGGCGGCGTGCCTGCCGCCGGTGCACCGCCGGTGACCCGGCGGCTGCTGCTCAGGACGTCCCGGCGCCGCCCCCGGGTGGCGTGCGGAGGGACGTCGCGTTCGGCCCGTGGCCGAGAATCGGCGGATGGACACCAGCGACAACGTGCTCTGGCTGCTCATCCGGGCGCACCGTCACGGTCGCCGGTGGGTGGACGCAGCGGTGCGCTCCCACGGCGTGACGGCGGCGCAGGTGGGCCTGCTGAACCGGCTGGCCGAGCACCCGGGACTGTCGGGCGCGGAGCTGGCGCGGTCGTCCCTCATCAGTCCCCAGGCGAGCTCCCTCGCCCTGGAGATCCTCGAGCGCCGCGGGCTGGTGGAGCGGCGCCCCGACCCCTCGCACGGGCGGATCCTGCGCAGCTACCTGACCGAGGAGGGCAGGCGGCTGGCCGCGGCGAGCGTCTCCGCCGCCGTCCAGGGGGAGGCCGAACTGCTGGCCGTGCTCGACGACGACGAGCGCGCCGTCCTCCGCCGGCTGCTCCAGCGTCTGGTGGGGCGGCCGGAGCCGGTCGACGGCTACGGATCCCACGGCGACGGATCCCACGGCGACGGCGGGCGGGCCGCCGGTGCGGCCGGGGCCTAGCGCCCCTCGAGGTCCGGAGCCGTGCCGCCTCACGGCAGGTGCCGGTCCCAGGCGTGCGGCACGACGAGCTGGAAGGGTGCCGCCAGCAGCGCCGCGCGCCCCGCCGCACGCGACCGCTCCTCGACGACCGGCCGCAGGCGGGCGGCGGTGGCGACGGGGTCGTCGTCCAGGAAGCACCACGTGAGCTGCTGGCCGGCCGGTGCGGTGGAGTCGTCGCCGACGGGCCCGGCGACGGCGGACCACACCCCGGCCACGCCGGGGACCTCCACGAGCGGGGCCACCTCCGTGGTCGCCGCCTCCGCGAGCAGGTAGACGCCGGCCGCCGGCCACCAGGGGAGGACGTCCGCGCCCGCCCTGATGCCCGCGTCGGCGAACCGGTCCCGGACCTCGTAGACGCCACGCTCGACCGGTGGCACCACGAACGGCGTGCGCCCGGCGGCGCGCAGGGCGGCCGACAACCGCCGGAACCCGTCGAGGCCCGAGTCGTCGGTGAACCAGTACGTCATCACGTGGTCGACCGCATCGAGCTCCCCGGTCGCGGGCGCCCGCGCCGCGCGGCACTCCGGGGTCGACACCAGCCGGAGCGACGTCCGCAGCTGCGCGAGGCGTTGCTGCTCGGGGCGGTGGTCCAGGCTGTGCCAGGCGAGGTAGTCGGCGTCGGCGCCGTCCGGGTGCCGCGCACCCATGGAGACGAAGGCCGTGGACACACCGGAGTCCCCGGTGGCGAGGATCGCCCCGTCCTGGTCCGACGGCGTGCCGACCAGGTTCACCGCTCGTCCGTGAGCTTCAGCTCCGGGTGGACCGCCTTCACCATGCGACGGAACCCCTCGCGCCACGGCAGCTTCGTCCGGCCCAGCACCTCGTGCATGTGGGTCACGTCGGGCCACAGCGGGGTGTGCGCCTCCGGCGTGTACTCGAAGACGGGTTCGCGCCCGACCAGCTCGCCCAGGTAGCGGCAGTACTCCTCGATGCTGACCGTCTCGCTGCCGGCCCAGTTGACGAGGACGGGCGGCGAGGCGGCCACCTCCATGGCACGGATGCCCAGGTCGACGTAGTCGTCCTCGTAGATCGGGTTGTAGTTGTTCGGCGCGTCGGGGTGCAGGCGGACCGGCCGGCCGGCGAGCACGGCCTCGAGGCGGTCGACGGGCGACCCGCCCAGCGGCCCGTACGTCGAGCAGATGCGGATGATGGTCAGCGGGATCCCGAAGTGCGTGGAGATCCAGGTGCAGACCGACTCGGCGGCGATCTTGGAGAAGCTGTAGTTCGCGCGCAGCGGCACACCGGGGCCGTCGTCCTCGGTGAGCGGGCGCTGCCCCGGATAGCCGTAGACCGAGCCGCTGGAGCAGTACACGAACCCCTTGGCGCCGCGGCAGTGGTGCAGCAGGTCCCCTGAGTTGTGCGCGTTCGTCCGCACGGCGGCCGGCCACCCGTCGTTGCCCGGGTCGACGGCGGCGTGGAAGACGTAGGAGAAGTCGTCGGGCAGCGTCCCGACGTCGTCGCTCGAGAAGTCGAAGCGGAGCGGGCGGATCCCCGCCTCCTCCAGCCGCTGCTCGTCCCCCTCGCCGCGCAGCCGCGCAGCACCCCAGACCTCGTTCCGCTCCGCGAGCGCACGGGCGATGGGGAAGGCGATCTTCCCCGTCGCTCCGGTGACCAGGACCTTCTCACCGTCGAGCACGGCGACCCCCTGTCGACGTCGATGTCAGGATCGGAACGTAGCAGTTGTCAAGCGCTTGAGACTGCATCAGGATCCGCGCATGGCCTCTGTCGACGACCTCCTCCCGGGAACGCCGTCGGACGACGTCCCCCGGATGCTGGCCACCGGGCGTACCGACGTCACCACGGTGTACGTGTCGATGTCGTCCCGGCACCCGGAGGGCCGGGACGCGGAGTACCTGACGTGGCACTCGCTGGACCACCGGCCCGAGCAGCACCGGCTCGCGGCGCTGCGCGCGTCCTTCCGGCTGGTCTCCACCCCGGCCTGCCGCGCCGCCCGGGGCATCGGCCACGAGCGCTACGACGCGGTGGACCACGTCATGACCTACCTGTGGACCGACCGCTCCGCGCTGTCGGACTTCAACGAGCTGAACCTGGCGATGGCCGAGGCGGGCCGGACTCCCTACCTCACCCCGACGGTCGAGCGGAGCGTGTTCCACCTCGACGGCGCGGCGGCGGCCCCGCGGATCAAGGTGGGCGCCGACGTCCTCCCGTGGTGGCCGTCGACCGGCGTCTACCTGCTCGTCGAGCGCGGCGGCCCGTCGCCCGCGGAGCTGGTCGACGTCGACGGGGTCGGCGGGGTGTGGTGGGGCGGGGCGGACCCCATGGAGCCGCCGTACACCACACGGGACAACACCGGTCTGCAGATCAGCTACTGCTTCCTCGACGAGGATCCGCCGGCCGTGGGCGAGCGGCTGCGGCCGGTGCTGGAGAGCCGCTGGAGCCGGTCGGGCGCCGAGCCCCTGCTCGCCGCGCCCTTCCACGCGCTGGTGCCCTACGACTGGGGCCGGTACACGCCCTGACGCGTGCGGGCCCGGCACCGTCCGCGCTCCCCCTTCGCGGAGGTCAGGCCTGGTCGATCAGCGCGCGCAGGCGGCGGATGTCGGCCAGCGGATCGGCACCGACGGGCTCCACCTGGAGGATCGTCACGCCGGACGCCCGGTGCGCCGCGAGCCGGTCACGGACGTAGCCCTCGTCCCCGATGAGCGACGTGCCCTCCATCAGCGCGTCGGGCAGTCGCGCGGCGGCCTCCTCCTGGCGGCCCGCCAGGTAGAGGTCCTGCACCTCCGCGGCCTCCTGCTCGAAGCCGTAGCGCTGCGCGATCGTGGTGTAGAAGTTCTTCCCCCGCGGGCCCATGCCCCCCACGTAGAGGGCCAGGTGGGCACGGTCGCGGTCGCGCAGGTGCGTGACGTCGTCCCCGATCGCCATCGGCACCGCGGCGGTGACGTCGAGCGTCCCGAGCCCCGGGTCCCGCTTGGCGAGGCCCCGGGTCAGCGGCTCGCCCCACACCCGGTCGGCGAGCTCGGGGACGTAGAGGTAGGGCACCCAGCCCTCCGCGAGCTCGGCGGCCATCTCGACGTTGGCCGGGCCCAGCGCGGCGAGGTGGACCGGGACCCGCGGCCGTCGCGGGCGGTCCATCAGCTTGAGCGGCTTGCCGGCCCCGGTGCCGCGGTCGGCCGGCAGCGGGATCTGGTAGCGGGGCCCGTCGTGCTGCAGCTTCTCGCGGCGCAGCACCCTCCGGCAGATCTCGACGACCTCACGGGTGCGGGCGATGGGGGCGTCGTAGGGGACGGCGTGCCAGCCCTCGACGACCTGCGGGCCGCTGGCGCCGAGGCCGAGGATGAACCGGCCACCGCTGAGGTGGTCCAGGCCGGCCGCGGTCATGGCGGTCATCGCGGGTGTCCGCGAGTAGATGGACACGATGTGCGCGGCGAGCTCGACCCGCTCGGTCACCGCCGCCAGGTACCCCAGCCAGCTCACGGCGTCGAATCCGTAGGACTCCCCCGTCACGAGGACGTCGGCGCCGGCGTCCTCGTAGGACCGGGCGAGCTCGCCGGCCGCCCGGGGATCGGGCACGGGCCTCAGCAGCACGGCGATCTTCATCGGTCGGTCCCCCCGGGTTCGTCGAGCTCGAGCCGGCCGCGGGCCTCGATCTCCCGCCGGGAGAACCGCAACCCACGGTCGCCGCACACGAGGTGGTCGCGGTAGGTACCGGCGACGACGGTGCGGGTCCCGGCGTTCACGAAGACGAAGGGAGCGACCGCCAGCACGGTGCCGTCCGGCTGCGGCTCCACGGCCGGGAGGCCCGGCAGGTGCGCGCCGACCGGCGAGTCCTCGGCGAAGCGGACCAGCGCGTCGCGGCCCGTGACGGTGCCGGCCGCGTGGACCAGCTCCCCGTCCTCGGTGAACAGCCGGCTCCACGCGGGCAGGTCCCGGGCGTCGATGAGCCGTGCGTACTCCGCATGCAGCTGCACGACGTCGGCCAGCACCAGGGCCCGGTCCGGGTCCCCCCTCACGGGCGCGCTCCCCCGCTCCCCGTCGGACGGTGCGCGCTCATCGGCCGGCGGGCAGCCGCAGCCGCCGCTTGGCGAGGATGTTGCGCATCACCTCGGAGCTGCCACCGGAGATCGTCTGGACGCGCGACCACAGCCAGGCGTCCTGCAGCCGGGCGGCCGCTCCGGCGCCGGCGTCCTCGGCCGGCCCGTACGTCGCCACCAGCTGCGTGCCGTACCGGGCGATCTCGTTGTAGGCCTCGGTGTAGAGCAGCTTGGCGATCGGCCCCTCCGACTCGCCCTCCCGACCGGCGAGCACCCGCTCGACGTGGCTCGAGACGAAGGCGCGTGCCCCCTCGAACCGGGCCAGCAGGCGGGCGATGTCGCTGCGCACGACGGCGTCCTCGGCCAGCGGCACGCCGTCGGACCGGAGCTCCCGGGCGACGGCGACCACGTCCGACAGCAGCTGCTCCAGGAGCACGACGTTGGCGCCGACGTTGACCCGCTCGACCTCCAGGCCGGACATGGCGATGGCCCACCCCTGCCCCACCTCACCGAGGACGTGCTCGGGCCCGAGGACGACGCCGTCGAGGAAGGTCTCGTTGATGTCGACGGCGTCGCTGTTCATCCGGATCGGCCGGACCTCGACGCCCGGGGCGTCCATGGGCACGATGAACACCGTCAGGCCGGCGTGCCGCTTCGGCTCCGCTGACGTCCGGACGAGCGCGAGCCCGTTCTGGGCCCAGTGCCCGTCCGTGGTCCAGGTCTTCTGGCCCGTGAGCACCCACGAGCCGTCGTCGCGCCGCTCCGCGCGGGCGCGCACGCCGGCCAGGTCGCTGCCGGCGTCGGGCTCGCTGAACAGCTGACACCAGATGTCCTCGACGCTGCGGATCCGCGGCAGGTACCGCTGCTTCTGCTCCGGCGTACCGAACTCCAGGAGGACGTGGCTCGCCAGCTGCACCTGGTCGATGGCGCGGGGGGCACGGGCCCGGATGAGCTCCTCGGTGACGACGAGCTGGTGCACCGGGCGGAAGCCGGGGCTGCCGCCCCACTCCTCGGGCCACCAGCCGCCGAGCAGGCCGGTGTCGTAGAGGGTGCGGTACCAGGCGCGCAGGCGTGCCTCCTGCTCGGGCGTGGTCGGTGCCCGGTGCCCCTCACGGGCCGGGGGCGGGTCGCTGCCCGCGATCACGGACCGGACGTGCCGGCGGACCTCCTCGGTCCCGGCGATGGCGGGCCGCTCCCCCTCGAGCGCTGCCCGCATCTCGTCGGCCGACGGTGCCGCCGGCGTGCGGACGGCGGCGTTGACGACGGCCCGGCGGACGGCGTGGTGCACCGGCCACTCCCAGGTGACGCCGAGCCCGCCGGAGAGCTGGACGCAGTCGTCGAGCGCGACGGGGGCGCGCTCGCTGAGGAAGGTGTGCGCGGCGCGGACGAGCGCGGCCGCGTGCGGAGCGCCGTCGGCCAGCGCCGCCGCGGCCGCGGACACCAGCGCCTCGGCCGTGACGACGAGCACCTCGAGGTCGACGAGGCGGTGCTGCAGCGCCTGGAAGGCGGCCAGCGGCTGTCCGAAGGCGGTCCGCTCCGACAGGTGGCGGGTGACCCGCTCGACGGTGACCGCGAGGGCGCCCAGCGTGTCCGCGCACACCAGCAGGACCGCGGCGTCGGCGAGCGCGTCGCGGTCGGCGTCCGGCAGCGCCCGCGCCGGGACGTCCTGGGCGGAGAGGAGCACGGTGCCGCGACTGCTGTCGAGGGCGTCGACCTGGCGCCGGGACGCGAGGTCGGCCGGGTCCAGGGCGACCAGCGGCGCGTCCGGGGACGCCAGCACCAGCACCCGGGGCGACTCCGTCCCGGGCACGGCGTAGGTGCCCGAGACCTGCCAGCCCCCGGCACCGGACGTCGCGCCCGGCCGCTCGACGAACGCCGCGGTGGCCGTGCCCTCCACGAGCTGGGCGGCCAGGTCCTCCTCATCGGGTGAGCCGGCGAGGGCCGCGGCGGCGACGAGGTTGCCCGCCACCGGCAGCGGCGTCAGCGCCCGGCCGGCCTCGGTGGCGACGGCGACGGCCTCGACCACGTTCCACCCGCTGCCGCCGTGCGACTCCGGGGTGAGCAGGCCGAGCAGCCCGAGCTGCCCCAGGTGCGCCAGCACACCGTCCTTCGCCAGGACGCCGCGGGCGGTGGAACGCAGGAGCTCGAGCTCCTCGCGGTCGGTGGTCACGCCGTCGGCCCGGCCGCGGCGGTCCGCCCGGCGTCGCCGATGGAGTGGTCGGGGACGCACGCCCTCGTCGGCACCACTACCTCCGTCCCGCGGTCCGGCCGGCCCTCGGGACCGGCGGATCGCCCGTGGTGGACCCGGGGGTCCGCAGGCCTCGCCGACGTCCCGGAGCCCACGATCCTGCCAGCCGGCAACTATTGATTTCGACGTCAGAAGTTAGGTACGGTCACCGTCGGCTGTCAAGCGCCGAACCGGCCCGGGCCGTGGGTCCAGCTCCTGCGGACCGAGCCCTCGGGACCGCGACGTCGACGCCTGCACGTGGTGTGACCCCCGTACCTCCGATGTGGACCACCTGGTTCGCATCCCGCTGCGCCGAGGAGATGGCTGCCCATGAGGACGACGACCCGGAGGGCGCTCGGCCTGACCTGCGCCCTGCTGATGACCCTGACCGCCTGCGGCAGCGACGACGAGGAGGGCGGCACGGAGAGCGAGGCGACCGGCGGCGGTGGCGGCGGGGGCGGCGGCTCCCAGACCGTGAAGGTCGGCATCCTCACCCCGCTGAGCGGGCCGGCGGCGGCGACCTACGGCACCAACGCCCGGACCGGGGTCGAGGCCCGTCTCGCCGCCTACGCGGAGGAGGGCGGCGAGTGCGCCGACGTCGAGTTCGAGGTGGTCGAGGCCGACGACACGTCCAACCCCGCGGGCGCTCTCGCCGCCACGCAGCGACTGGTGCAGCAGGAGGACGTCTACGCGATCCTGTCGACCAGCCCCTTCACCTTCGGCGGGATCCAGTTCCTGACCACGCAGGCACCGGAGGTCCCGGTCCTGGGCGACGCCACCGACCAGAACCCGGGGTGGCGTGAGCCGGGCAACAACCTGTTCCAGTCCCAGGCCGTGCCCGACCCCACCCACGTCTTCGGCCAGCTGGGCGAGTACTTCGCCGCGATCGGGGGAACGAAGTTCGCCGGCGCGTCCTTCCCGGTCCAGGCCTCCCAGGCAGCGCTCGAGTCGGCCGCCGAGTCGGCCGAGGCGGCCGGGCTGGAGGTGGGCTACACCAACACCGAGGTCCCCTTCGGCACCGCTGACGTCGGCGCGATCGTGCTCGGCATCCGGGACTCCGGCGCCGACGTCCTGTACCTGCCGATCACCTTCGACACGGCGCTCGCGGTCGTCGAGGGCCTGCGCCAGGCCGACGTGGAGCTCAAGGGCATCGTGGCCGCCACCGGTTACGGCAACGACCTCCTCGAGTCGGAGCCGGCCGTCGCCGCCGCGCAGGGAGTCAGCTTCTCGGTCGGGTACGCGCCCGCGGCGTTGGAGAACGAGGCGACCGAGCGCCTGGCCTCCGCGGTGAGGGACCAGGGCATCGAGTCCGGGATCCCCGCCTACGCGATGGCGTCCGGGTGGTTCAACGCCGATCTCCTCCTCCACGGGCTGGAGCTGGCCGGCTGCGACGCCTCGCAGACCGACTTCCTCGCGGCGCTCGACGAGGACGCCACGTGGGACGCCGGAGGCCTCTACCCGAACCCCATCGACTACACCACCGCGGAGATCGAGCAGGTCTGCCAGTACTTCGTCACACTGGAGGGCGAGGAGTTCGTGCCGGTCGAGGACGCCTCGCCGGCCTGCGGTGAGCGCATCGACGGCTGAACCACCGCAGCGCCCGGGCCCTGGACCGGCCGCCCCCCGGGGTGGCCGGTCCGGGGCGTCGGCGCGCAGGTGGCCTGGGCGCGTCAGCGCGGCAGGCGGCCGTCGGCCGGCCCCGTCCGGTCCCCGGGGCGGCGGTTCGAGACGAGAGGTCAGCAGCGGCTGACCACAGACGGAAGCCAGGTGAGTGATCGTGCCGGGAGTCGTCCTGACATCGCGCGTGGACGGTCGATCCGACAGCGGCTCGGCCGCCGCCCGCAACGCCGCCGCGCACGCCGAGCTCGCCACGGATCTGCGGGTGCAGCTGGCGCGGGCCGCCGAGGGTGGGGGTGAGCGGGCGCGGGCGCGGCACGTCGGCCGGGGCAAGCTGCTGCCCCGGGAGCGGGTGGATGCCCTGCTGGATCCGGGCAGCCGGTTCCTGGAGCTGTCGCCGCTGGCCGCGCACGGCATGTACGGCGGTGACGCACCTGGTGCGGGGATCGTGACCGGGGTGGGGCGGGTGGCCGGGCGTGAGTGCGTGGTGGTGGCCAACGACGCCACGGTCAAGGGCGGCACCTACTACCCGATGACGGTGAAGAAGCACCTGCGCGCGCAGGAGGTGGCGCTGCACAACCGGCTGCCGTGTCTGTACCTGGTCGACTCCGGTGGGGCGTTCCTGCCCCTGCAGGAGGAGGTGTTCCCCGACCGGGAGCACTTCGGCCGGATCTTCTTCAACCAGGCCACCATGTCCAAGGCCGGGATCCCGCAGCTGGCCGCGGTGCTCGGGTCGTGCACCGCCGGCGGGGCGTACGTGCCGGCGATGAGCGACGAGTGCGTGATCGTCCGCGAGCAGGGCACGATCTTCCTCGGCGGCCCGCCACTGGTGCGCGCCGCGACCGGGGAGGTCGTGACCGCCGAGGACCTGGGCGGCGGGGACCTGCACTCGCGGGTGTCGGGGGTGACCGACCACCTGGCCGACGACGACGCGCACGCCCTGCGGATCCTGCGCCAGATCGTGGGCACGCTGGGCCCGCGCAGCCCGCGGCCGTGGAACGTCGAACCCGTCGAGGAGCCGCAGCACCGGCCGGAGTCGATCTACGAGGTGGTGCCGGTCGACCCCCGCACCCCCTACGACGTGCGGGAGGTGATCGCGCGGCTGGTCGACGGCAGCCGGTTCGCCGAGTTCAAGCCGCTGTACGGCCCGACGCTGGTCACCGGCTTCGCCCGGTTGCACGGTCACCCGGTCGGCATCATCGCGAACAACGGGGTGCTGTTCGGGGAGTCCGCGCTCAAGGGCGCCCACTTCATCGAGCTGTGCGACCGCCGCTCGATCCCGCTGCTGTTCCTGCAGAACATCACCGGGTTCATGGTCGGCCGGGACTACGAGGCCGCCGGCATCGCCAAGCACGGCGCCAAGATGGTCACCGCGGTGGCCTGCGCCCGGGTGCCGAAGCTGACCGTCGTGATCGGCGGGTCCTTCGGCGCCGGGAACTACTCGATGTGCGGCCGCGCCTACTCGCCCCGGTTCCTGTTCACCTGGCCCAACGCCCGCATCTCGGTCATGGGCGGGGAGCAGGCCGCGAGCGTGCTGGCCACCATTCGCCGGGAGGGGTTCGAGGCCCGCGGCCAGGACTGGCCGGCCGCCGAGGAGGAGGCCTTCAAGGCCCCGATTCGGGAGCAGTACGAGAGCCAGGGCCACCCCTACCACGCCACCGCCCGGCTGTGGGACGACGGCGTGATCGACCCCGCGCAGACCCGCACCGTGCTCGGTCTGGCCCTGTCCGCCTGCGCCAACGCACCCCTGGAGGACGTCGGCTACGGCGTCTTCCGGATGTGAGGACCGCGATGTTCGACACCGTGCTCGTCGCCAACCGCGGCGAGATCGCCGTCCGCGTCATCCGGACGCTGCGCGCGATGGGCATCCGCTCGGTCGCCGTCCACTCCGACGCCGACGCCGACGCCCGCCACGTACGCGAGGCCGACGTCGCCGTCCGCCTCGGCCCCGCGCCGGCAACCGAGAGCTACCTGTCGATCCCCCGGCTGCTCGAGGCCGCGGAGCTGACCGGCGCCCAGGCCGTCCACCCCGGCTACGGCTTCCTCTCCGAGAACACCCGCTTCGCCCGCGCCTGCGCCGATGCCGGTCTGGTCTTCGTCGGTCCGCCCGCCTCGGCGGTCGAGGTCATGGGCGACAAGATCCGCGCGAAGCAGACCGTGACGGCCGCCGGCGTGCCCGTCGTCCCCGGCCGCACCGACCTCGCCATGACCGACGACGACCTGGTCGCCGCGGCGGACGAGGTCGGCTACCCCGTCCTGGTCAAGCCCTCGGCGGGGGGCGGCGGCAAGGGCATGCGCCTGGTGCAGGAGCCCTCGGCGCTGCGCGACGCCCTCAGCTCGGCCCGCCGCGAGGCCGCGAGCAGCTTCGGGGACGACACGCTGTTCCTCGAGCGTTTCGTCCTCCGGCCGCGGCACATCGAGGTGCAGGTCCTGGCCGACACCCACGGCACCGTCCTGCACCTGGGCGAGCGCGAGTGCAGCCTCCAGCGCCGGCACCAGAAGATCATCGAGGAGGCCCCCTCCCCACTGCTCACTCCCGCCCAGCGGGAGAGGTACGGGGCGCTCGCGGTCGAGGTCGCCCGCGCCGTCGACTACACCGGCGTCGGCACCGTGGAGTTCATCGTCCCCGGCGACTCCCCGGACGAGCCGTTCTTCATGGAGATGAACACCCGCCTGCAGGTCGAGCACCCCGTCACCGAGCTCGTCACCGGCGTCGACCTGGTGGAGCAGCAGCTGCGGGTCGCCGCCGGGGAGCGGTTGTCCTTCACCCAGGACGACGTCCGCCTCGACGGGCACGCCGTCGAGGCCCGCATCTACGCCGAGGACCCCGCCCGCGGGTTCCTGCCCACCGGCGGCACGACCCTGGTCCTGCGCGAGCCGTCGGGCGAGGGGGTGCGCACCGACAGCAGCCTGCGGCCGGGAGCGCCGGTCGGGACGACGTACGACCCGATGCTCGCCAAGGTCATCGCCTCGGCCCCCAACCGTGCCACCGCGCTGTCCCGCCTGGACCAGGCGCTCGCCGACACGGTCGTGCTCGGCGTCGGCACCAACACCCGGTTCCTGCGTCGCCTGCTCCGGCATCCCGACGTGCGCGCCGGTGCGCTGGACACCGGCCTCGTCGAACGGGACCTGGACGACCTGGTCGACCGCACGGTGCCGGTCGCCGCGTACGCCGCCTTCGCGCTCACCCGCCTCGCGGCACTGCACCCCGCCGCGGGAACGGCCGATCCGTGGGACGTCCCCGACGGCTGGCGCCTCTCCGGATCGCCGGCCCCCGTGCACTGGGACGTGTCCGGTCCCGACGGCGAGCGACTCCGCATCACGCTCACCGGAGGGCACCGGCTCGAGGTCGGCGACGGCACGGCGCACGACGTCCGCGCCGATGAACTACCCGACGAGTGGCTGGTGACCGTCGACGGCACGGGCGTCAGGGCCCGGGTCGTGACCGCGGGCTCGCACACCTGGGTGCACGTCGACGGCACGACCGTGGTGCTGACCGAACTGCCCCCCGCGCCGCTGCACGCCGAGGCCGCCTCGGCGGACGCGGCCGTGCGCAGTCCCATGCCGGGATCCGTCGTCGCCGTCCACGTCACCGACGGCGCCCTGGTGGAGGCCGGCACGCCGCTGGTGGCGGTCGAGGCGATGAAGATGGAGCACTCGCTGACCGCACCCACCGCCGGGACCGTCGAGCTCCTCGTCCGGGCCGGCGACCAGGTGCGCGTCGACCAGGAGCTCGCCGTCATCCACCCCGTCGACGCCCACGACGCGGACGTGCCGATCGAAGCGACGGCCTGAGCCCGCTCGGGCGACCGCTCCCCGCCACGCCCGCAGCCCCCGACCCGACCCACCAGCCGCACCCACCGCCAGGAGTCCCCATGCTCGACACCCGTCTGACCGATGAGCAGGTCCAGCTGCGCAGGACGGTCGAGGAGTTCGCCCGTGAGGTCGTCGCGCCGGCCTCCTACCAGCACGACCGGGACAAGACCTTCCCGTACGAGGTCGTCCGCGGCATGGCCGACATGGGTCTGTTCGGGCTGCCCTTCCCGGAGGAGTACGGCGGCATGGGCGGGGACTACTTCGCCCTCTGCCTGGCGCTCGAGGAGCTGGCCCGGGTCGATCAGAGCGTGGCCATCACCCTGGAGGCCGGCTGCTCGCTCGGCGCGATGCCGGTCTACCGGTTCGGCACCGAGGAGCAGAAGCAGGAGTGGCTGCCGCAGCTGACCAGCGGGCAGGCCCTGGGTGCCTTCGGGCTCACCGAGCCCGGCGCCGGCAGCGACGCCGGGGGCACCCGTACCACTGCCGTGCTCGAGGACGCCCACTGGCGCATCAACGGCACCAAGGCGTTCATCACGAACTCCGGCACGGACATCACCCGGCTGGTCACCGTGACCGCGGTGACGGGAGAGCGGCCCGGAGGCCGCAAGGAGATCAGCTCGATCCTCGTGCCGGTCCCGACGCCCGGCTTCACGGCGGAGCCGGCGTACGACAAGGTCGGCTGGCACGCCAGCGACACCCACCCCCTGTCCTTCGACGACGTGCGCGTGCCCGAGGAGAACCTGCTCGGCGAGCAGGGACGCGGCTACGCGAACTTCCTGAGCATCCTCGACGAGGGCCGCATCGCCATCGCCGCCCTCTCCGTCGGCGCCGCGCAGGGATGTGTCGACGAGAGCGTCCGCTACGCCCGGGACCGGCAGGCCTTCGGTCGGCCGATCGCGCAGAACCAGGCGATCTCGTTCAAGCTCGCCCGCATGGAGGCGCGGGCCATGACCGCGCGCGCCGCCTACTACGACGCCGCGGCCAAGATGCTCGCGGGACTGCCGTTCAAGAAGGAGGCGGCGGTCGCCAAGCTCGTCGCCGGCGAGGCCGCCATGGACAACGCCCGGGACGCGACGCAGATCCACGGCGGCTACGGCTTCATGAACGAGTACCTGGTCTCCCGGCACTACCGCGACTCCAAGATCCTCGAGGTGGGCGAGGGCACCACCGAGGTGCAGCTCATGCTGATCGCCCGGGAGCTCGGGGTCTGACGCCCGGCCGCTGACCGGGTGGACGACGTCGCGTCCCGGCCGCCTCTCACGGAGGCGGGAGGTCCCGGCCGGCGGTGCCGGGGCCGCCGGCCGGGACCTCCCGGGTCCGTCACCCGACGATGCCGAACCTCCGCGGCGAGGGGATCGGCGAGCCCTCGGGCAGGTACTCGATGCAGTCGGTGGTGGCCCAGAGCGCGCCGACGTAGAGGATCGGCGCGAAGTAGGCCTCCTCCACCGCGATCCGGCCGATCTCCTGGTCCATCTCCTCCCGCGCGGCCGGGTCGGTCTCGGCCGAGTACGGGAGAGCGGGAACAGCAACTACTCGACCCCCGACCGGCAGCGGACCGGCCTGATGGGACCCGTCGTGCTGTCGCCCTACCGGGACACTGTGCTCACCCGCTGACGCGCGTCAGCCGTCCAGCCGGGCGCGCTCCCGGCGGGCGGTGACCGGCTCGGCCAGCCACTGCTCGTCGACCAGGCGCTGGAGCTCCCCGATCGTCTCGTCCAGCCCGGGACCCAGCCGGCGGCCGGGGGGAGAGGTCGCCGGCTGGTGGCGCATGCCGTTGTCCATGCCGATGGTCTCGTAGTGCACGGTCCCGGCCGGGTTGGGCAGCACGTCGGCCCGCCGGGCGACGTCCATGAGCTCCTGGTTGCCACTGACGACCCAGTAGCCGCCGTGCGTGTCGTTCCAGGCGATCGGCTTGCCGGCGTGCAGCTCGTCGGACAGCCGGACGAAGTCCGTCCGGTAGACCGGGCCGTGCCGGTCGAGGTGGATGCGGCGCCGCGGGTCCGACGCGTCGGACGGGGCGGGCTCCCGCTGTGCCTCGTCGCTGCGCATGGCCGTTCCTCCAGGTGTCGCCGCTGGGTGTAGACGTCCTGCGCCCTTCCGGATCCAAAGGCAGATGTCTTACTCTAGCCACGACTGTGACAGGTGGCACAGCTTCGATCTGACGAAGGGATCCGGGTTCATGACAGCGACACCCACGATCGACACCGCGCCCGCTCTGCTCATCGGCGACGAGCGGCTGGCCGAGGCGTCCGGTGGGACGTTCGACCACGTCTTCCCCGGGACCGGGCAGGTGAACGCCACCATCCCGATGGCAGGGGCGGAGGAGGTCGACCGGGCCGTGCGCAGCGCCGCCGCGGCCCAGCGCGAGTGGGCAGCCCTGCCGGTCGACCGGCGGCGCGACCTGCTGATCGCCCTGGCGCGGGCGATCGACGCCGACACCGAGAACCTGGCCCGGCTCAACGTCCACGACTACGCCGTGCCGATCATGATGGCGCCCGGCCAGGTGGGGCTGCTGTCCCGGTTCTTCGACTACTACGCCGGCTGGGTGGACAAGGTCACCGGCCAGACCGCCCCGGTCATGGGGTCGCACGACGTCAACATGATCACCCGCGAGCCCTACGGGGTCATCGGCGTCATCGTCCCGTGGAACGGGCCCCTCGTCGGGATCGCCATGGCGGTGGCGCCGGCGCTCGCGGCCGGCAACGCCGTCGTCATCAAGCCGCCGGAGCTGGCTCCGCTGGCGCCGCTGCGCTTCGGTGAGATCTGCCGCGAGGTGGGCCTGCCGCCGGGCCTGGTGAACGTCGTCCCCGGCGGACCGGAGGCCGGCGACGCGCTCGTCCGGCACCGGGGCATCGGCAAGCTGCACTTCACCGGGAGCGGGGCGACGGCGAAGAAGATCGCGATCGCCGCCGCCGAGACGCTCAAGCCGCTGTCGTTCGAGCTCGGCGGGAAGTCGGCCAACGTCGTCTTCGCCGACGCCGACCTGGACCGCGCGGTGATGATCGCCGCGTTCATGGGCCCGCTCACCCAGTCCGGCCAGAGCTGCGCCTGCGGCAGCCGCATCCTCGTCGAGCGCAGCATCTACCCGGAGTTCCAGGAGCGCCTGGTCGCCGCCGTGGCCCACGTGCCGATCGGCGACCCCTTCGACCCCTCGATGATGATGGGCCCGGTGGTGAGCGCGGCCGCGGCCGACCGCATCACCGGCACGATCGACGAGGCGGTGCGGTCGGGGACGGGCCGGCTGCTGACCGGGGGCAACCGCCTCGGCGGCGACCTGGCCGACGGCTACTACATCGAGCCGACCGTCTTCGCCGACGTCCCCAACAGCAGCCCCCTGGCCCGGATCGAGACCTTCGGGCCGGTGGTCTCGGTCATGCCGTTCGACACCGAGGACGAGGCCGTGGCGATCGCCAACGACTCCGACTTCGGACTGGTCGCCTACGCGCACACCTCCGACTTCGAGCGTGCGCACCGGGTGGCCGGCCGGCTCGAGTCCGGCTCGGTCTGGATCAACGCCTTCAGCGACATCCAGCCCAGCGGCCCCTACGGCGGCTACAAGGAGAGCGGGTACGGCCGGCTCGGCGGCATCGAGGGCCTGCACGAGTTCTCCCAGGTGAAGAACACCCGCATCACCCTGGGCGGCTGACTGTCGGAGATCGGGCGCCGGGGCAACCCCCGGCGCCCGATCTCCGCCTCACACGCCCAGCGGCCAGGACACCCCGGCGGCGGCGACGTCCTCGAGGGCGGCGAGGCTGCGCGCCGACGCCGGCGCCTCGAGGAAACCGACCAGGCCGTCGACGAGGCTCTCCAGCTCCAGAGCGAAGGGCAGCACGGGCGCGCCCGCGGCCCGGGCCCGCTCCCGGTCGGCCGCCGTGTGCACGACCAGGCTCATCGCCCGTGACACCCGCGGACTGCGGAGCGGCTCGGGGAGGTGGGTCAGCAGCGAGCGCAGGTGGTCGAAGTAGGCCCGGGAGCTGCTGGCGTACGGCTCGGGGATCGGCTCGAAGACGTCCGAGCGGCCGTAGTGGTGCACCACGGCCAGGAAGCCCGCGTAGTGACTGTCCTCCAGCTCGCTCTGCTCGAGCAGTGCGCGGGCCTGGCACTCGACCCACGCCCGCAGGTCGCCGTCGGCCGCCTGCTCGATGAGCAGCGCCCGGCGGCCGTGCAGCCGCGGTAGCCGGTACTCGTAGATCGCCCGCACCAGCTGGTCCTTGGACCCGAAGTGGTACTGCACCGCGGAGTTGTTGGCGTTGCCCGCCGCCACCCCGATCTGGCGCAGTGAGACCCCGTCGAGGCCGTGCTGGGCGAACAACCGCTCCCCCACGCGTACGAGCTGCTCCTGCGTGGACACCGCCACTCCCGTCATGGACGCGATCGAACCATGCTGGACAGCGTGAAGACAGCTGCCTTATGTTCAAGCCGAGTAATCGGCATCACACCGGAAGAGGCGCACCCATGACTCTCACGACCGACGACGTCTACCGCGAGGTCATGACGGTCGACCCGCCCACGGCGGCGGACCCCGGCGAGCAGGCCCGCCGGGACCACCTGTTCGGTGAGCTGTGGTCGGGCCCGGAGCTCAGCCGCCGCGAGCGGCGCTGGGTGACGCTGGTGTGCGTCGGCTTCGACACCGACCAGCGGGCGATGGACGAGCACTTCTACGCGGCGCAGAACAGCGGCGACATGACACTGGAGGAGCTGCTCGAGTTCGTCCTGCACTTCGCCGTCTACTGCGGCTGGCCCAAGGCCTCCCGGGTGGAGATGACCATCAAGGAGCAGTGGACCCGGATCCGGCAGGAGCGCGGCGAGGAGGTCCCCGAGTGGCCACTGCTCAGCAACGACACGCTCGGGCCGAACGACTGGGAGGCGCGCCTCCAGCGCGGCGAGCAGGAGTTCCGCGACGTCAACCTGGTGCCCGCCCCGGCCCGCAACACCCCCTACCAGCAGGCGGGGATCCTGAACTTCGTCTTCGGTCACCTGTGGCAGCGGCCCGGCCTGACCCGGCGGGACCGGCGCTTCATCACCGTGCCGTGCGTCGGGGTCTCCGAGGCGCCGATGCCGATCCTCAGCCACGCCGGTTCGGCCCTGCACTCCGGCGACATCACCCGGCCGGAGATGGACGAGATCGTCCGGCAGTTCACCGCCTACGCCGGCGAGGCCAAGGGCGCGGCCCTGGCCAAGGCCGTCGAGGACGACCTCCTCGGCCAGATGCTCGCCGACCGCTGACCGGCGCCGGCACCTCCTGGCACCGACCCTCCCCACCACCCCGTACCGACGCGGCACCGCGCCGCTCGGAGAGGAGCACACCCCATGCCCGGACTCGAGGGCCAGCTCACCGGCAAGGTCGCCTTCATCACCGGAGCCGCCCGCGGCCAGGGCCGCGCGCACGCCGTCCGTCTGGCCCGCGAGGGCTGCGACATCATCGCCGTGGACATCTGCGCGGACATCCCGACGATGACCTACCCCAACGCCAGCGAGGCCGACCTGGCCGAGACCGTGGCGCTGGTCGAGAAGGAGGACCGGCGGATCGTCGCCCGCAAGGCCGACGTCCGCGACTACGCCGGCCTCAAGGCCGCGTTCGACGAGGGCCTCGCCGAGTTCGGCCGGGTCGACATCGTGATCGCCAACGCCGGCATCATCCGGCTCGGCGACGAGGAGGACCTGCTCGCCGAGTGGAACGACGTCATCGACACCAACCTCACCGGCGTCTACCACGCCATCCGGGTCGCGCTCCCCGCCATGCGGGAGGCCGGCCGCGGCGGGTCGATCGTGATCACGAGCTCCAGCGCCGGCATCAAGTCGTCGCCCTCCGACCAGGCCAGCGGACTGGCCTACATGGCGTCCAAGCGGGGCCTCGTCGGCCTGGCCCAGTCTCTCGCCGGCCACCTGGCGAAGGAGTGGATCCGGGTCAACACCATCCACCCGACCGGCGTCATGAGCGGCATGACCATGAACGAGGCGATGGCCAGGCAGTTCGAGCAGGCGGCCGCCAGCGGCGACAACATGATCGCCGGCATGCAGAACGCCCTGCCCATCGAGATGCTCCAGCCCGAGGACATCGCCAACGCGGTGGCCTTCCTCGTCTCGGACGAGGCCAAGTTCATCACCGGGATCGCCTGGCCGCTCGACGCCGGCTTCACCGTCCGCTGACCGCGACCCCAGAGAAGAGCAACGCCATGACCGATCGAGTTGCCGGTAAGCGGGTCCTGGTCACCGGGGCCGCCCGAGGGATGGGCCGCAGCCACGCCCTGCGGCTGGCGGAGGAGGGTGCGGACGTCGTCCTGGTCGACGTGTGCGGGCCGCTGCCGCAGCTGGAGTACCCGCTGAGCAGCGAGGACGACCTCGCCGAGACGGCGCGGCTGGTCCGCGAACTCGGGCGCCGCGCCGTCCCGAAGGTCGCCGACGTGCGCGACGCCGCCGCGATGCAGGCCGCGGTCGACGAGGGGGTCGCCGAGCTCGGCGGCCTCGACGCGTCCGTGGCCAACGCCGGAGTCATCACCGCCGGCACCTGGGACACCACGACCCCGGAGGACTGGCGCGTCGTCCTGGACACCAACCTCATCGGTGCGTGGAACACGTGCGTGGCCGCGATCCCGCACCTCATCGCGGCCGGTGGCGGGAGCCTGGTGAACATCAGCTCCGCCGCGGGCATCAAGGGCAGCCCCCTGACGACGCCGTACACCGCGTCGAAGCACGGTCTCGTGGGCATGAGCCTGGCGCTGGCCAACGAGCTCGCGGTGCACAGCATCCGGGTCAACACCGTGCACCCGACCGGGGTCGCCACCGGCATGGCGCCGATGTCGCTGTTCGGGCTGCTCAGCGAGACCCGGGCGGACCTCGGCTCGCTGTACGAGAACGCGCTCCCCGTCCCGATGGTCGAGGCGCGCGACGTCAGCAACGCCGTCCTGCACCTCGTGTCCGACGACGCCCGGTACGTGACGGGCACCCAGATGAAGGTCGACGCGGGCGTCACCATCCGCTGAGCCGCCCGGCGACGGCGCCGCTGCTCCGGGGTCAGACCCCCGGGGCGGCGGCGCCGTCGTCCGTGCGAGGGGGACGGGCGAGCAGTTCGAGCTCGCACCACAACGCTGCGACGGCCGGGTGCCTGAGCGTGAAGAGGATGCTCCGCCCCTGCCTGCGGACGTCGATCAGGTCGGCGCTGAGCAGGAGCTTCGTGTGGTAGGCGACCGCGGGCTTGGACAGGGACAGCTCCCGCCGGAGCACGGCGACGCCCAGCTCGCCCCGCTCGGCCAGCAGCCGGAGCAGCCGGTGCCGGACGGGGTGCGCCATCGCGCTCAGCGCGTACGGCACCGCCCCCGAGTCCCCCCAGGCGTCGTCGAGATCCGAGGGAGCCGTCCGCGGAGGCGCCAGGGCACGCGCCCGCTCGACCACCATGGGGGCGAGGCCGTGCGACGGACGACGACGCCGCCCACCCTCGACGTCCATCCCGGCCTCCAGGGGTCCCGCGACCACCTCGGCGCCGGCACGGCGTGCGGCCTCGGACTCCGTCCGCCTCGGGTCCACGGCCCCACTCTAAGACAGATGACTTCGGCGCTCAAGGGGCGGCGCGTCCGAGAGCTCGACGCCACCCGACGGCCGGTTCCGCTCAGCCGACTCGGAGCCGCACCACGGTCGGCTCGAGTCCGTCCGCCGTGACGGTCACCGTGACCTCGCCGGGGCCGGTCGGGCGGACGACGGCGAGCGCCCGCCCGTCGGCGGTGGTGTGCACGTCATCCAGGTAGGACTCGGCGGTGGAGGGCGCGGCGCTGCCCAGGCCCTGGAGCACCGCGGGCCCCTCCACGGCGACGCGCACCTCCCGCTCGGCCCCGAGCAGCACGGTGCCGGCCGCGTCGGCCAGCGAGATCGCCACGAAGGCGAGGTCGGCGTCCTCGGCACGGATCTGGCTCCGGTCGGCGACGGCGGACAGGGCGACCGGTCCGGTCGCCGACCGCAGGGTGCAGCGGCCGGTCTCCACGCCGCCGGTGCGCGCGACGGCGGTGAGCTCACCGGGCGCGTAGGGGACGGTGAACTCCGCCCGGAAGCGGTTGACCTCGCCTGCCGGGGCGGTGCCCAGCGGGCGCCCGTCCAGCAGCAGCTCCACCTCCTCGGCGTCGCTGTAGACCGGCCGCCGTTCACGTACACGGCCGCGGAGCGGTAGACGCCCTCGAACTCCAGCGCCACCCGCTGCTGCCGGTACTCCTCCGGCGCGTGCAGCGTCGCCCGGTACTCGTACACACCGCCGGGGAAGTAGCCCGACGCGGGACCGTGGGCGGCGTCCCGCGGCTGGGCGAGGGTGGCGTCGTGCGGGAGGGTGACCGGCTGCCACGGCTGGGCGGCGCCGACCATCTCGGAGAAGAAGGAGGCAGCGGGGCGGGTCTCCCAGCCACGGGTGAAGGGAGTGCGGCGCACGTGGTGCTCCTCTGGGTGGGGTCCGGCTCCCGGACCACACGGATGGCGGTCGGGGTCAGCCGACGACGACGCGGACCCGGGCGAGGTCGCGGATGCGCGCGTAGGCGGTCCCGGCGTCTCCTGCGGGCTGCGCCGTGACGCGGACCGTCACGAAGTGGGTGCCCGGCGCCGGGAAGGCGTACCGGCGCTCGACGACGACCCGGCTCCCCGGCGCGGCGGTGTCGTCGGCGACGAACTCGCCGCGACCCTCGAGGTCCCACTCCACGGCGACGACGTCGTCCCCTCCCTCGGGGGCCTCGGCCACGGCCCGCAGGACGACGTCCTGCCCGACGGCGACCTCGGCCCGCGAGCTCCCGTCGGCGGTGAGGGTGACGACCGGCTGCACCCCGTGCCGCTCCCCCGCCGTCGCCGGCACGACGACCTGCCCGTCGGCGACCTCGTACTCCGTGCCGGCGGGCGGGGACTCACCGCGCTCCACCCAGGCCGCGAGATCGCGCAGCGCCCGGTGCAGGACCCCGAGGTAGCTGACCGTGTGGGTCGGGTCCTCCTGCTCCTCGTCGTCGTTGTGCAGGGCGTTGTCGACGAACCAGAGCCGGAAGGCGTCGTCGGCGCCGTCGCCGAGGTGCTCGCGCACCTTGCCGCGGTACCAGTCGGCCTGCCAGGGGAACGCCTCGCGGTCGAGCAGGCAGGCGACGACGATCATCTTCCCCGCGAACCGGCCGGTCGGCAGCGTCCCGGAGGCGGCCTGGGTGAACAGCGGCCCCAGCAGCAGCGGTCGCTGGGGGTACCGCGGGGTCCCGTCCGGTGCGCGGAACTGGTCCCACACCGGGAAGTCGGGGCCGGGGTCCTGGTGCCGGTGGTAGGTCTGGGCGGCCAGCAGGCGGCTGTCGTCCACCCGCACGGCGTCGCCGGCGCGGAGCCCGGCCAGCCGCCCCCCGGTGCCCGCGGGGAGGACGACGACGTCGCCGGCCACGCGCACCGGCCCGACGACGGCACCGGCGGCGGCGCCGGAGTCCACGACGAGCTCGGCGACCGTCCCGTCCTCCGCCGGGACCGACGACAGGCGGACCGCGACCGGCACCGACGCCGCCTCCGCGCTCCCCGCCCACGCGGTGTCGACGTTGCCGCCGTGATCGCGCTCGACGGGCAACCCGAGGCGCTCCGCCGCACCGCCGTCGACCACCGCGACGACCTCGCAGGGGTGGTCGACGCGGTCCCGGTGGACCGAGGAGGCCGGGTCCGCGCCCTCGTACCCGGGCTCGGTCCAGAAGTCCGTGAAGTAGGCCGCGTCGGCCATCAGCAGACCGGGGTACAGCGCCTCGAACGCGTGGATCCCCATCGTGCGGTGCCCGAACCACGACCGCGGCGGGAACCCCATCCGGGTCACCTCGGCCAGCGCCGCCCGCTCCTCGGCGTCCAGGCCGGCGGACGGGTCGCCGCTGCCGCCCGGCTCGAGGGCGTCGACGATCCGGTCGAAGCTGCGCCGCAGCACCCGCTGGGCGTGCATGCGGACGGTGAACACGTTGGGGATGGCCACCGGCGACCCGATGACGAAGGGCACGAAGCCGTCCCAGACCCCCGTGGTGTTCTCCGCTCCGCCGATGGTGCGGAACGCGCCACCGCTGCCGCCGAAGGCGTAGCCGTACGGCCGGTGGTCGCCGTACAGCCGCGCGGCCACCACCCGCGAGTACTGCGCCGCGGCGGCGTTCGCCCGGTAGGCGGCGATCGTCGGGTCGGCCGCCGACCCCGGCCGGCCGCCCTCCCCTCCGCCGTTCGTCTCGACGAAGTACGCCCCGCTGGAGATCGCGAAGCCGATCCGGTCCTGCTCGCCGACCGCCGTCTGCGCGAGGTGCTCGCTGAGCGGCACCGGCGTGACGTGCTGGAAGAAGCGCCCCTCGTACTGCTCGGCCGGGGGCAGGTAGAGGGAGAACCGGGTCCCGGTGCCGCGGAACCCGCCGTGCACGTAGTGGTGGCGGACCGGGGCCGACCGCTCCTCCTCCGCGTCGACGTAGGGCTCGCTGAACTCGTCCGGGGCGGTCATGCCGGTCATGCTGCCGTTGCCCGGCGGCCGGGAGCCAGGCGGTGGGGCCGGGCCCCGGCGCAGCGTGGCCGGTCGCGGACCGCCCGACCCGCCCTGCACCGCCCGTCCGGGAGTGGACACCGGTCCCGGCAGACTGGCCGCCGTCCCCCTCTCCCGCTCACAGGAGCCCGCGTGCCGATCCGCCCCACCGGCGAACAGTTCGTCCTCACCTCCGGCGGCGCCGAGGTGACCGTCGTCGAGGTCGGCGGGGGGCTGCGTTCCTACCGCCACCAGGGCCGCGACGTGCTCGACGGCTACGACCTCGCCGAGACGGCCGAGGACGGCCGGGGCCACCTGCTGGCCCCGTGGCCGAACCGGATCGCCGACGGCCGCTGGACCTGGGACGGCGCCGAGCACCAGCTGGCCCTCACCGAGCCGGCCCGGTCGACGGCGATCCACGGGCTGGTCCGCTTCGTGCCGTGGACCGTCGTCTCCCGCGGCGAGGCCGCCCTGACGCTCGAGTACCTGCTGCAC
This sequence comes from Trujillonella endophytica, assembly GCF_019799905.1. GTDB lineage: Bacteria > Actinomycetota > Actinomycetes > Mycobacteriales > Geodermatophilaceae > Trujillonella > Trujillonella endophyticus_A. The sequence continues at coordinate 351,007 of NZ_JABGCI010000005.1, forward strand.
CCGCAGCCCGGCTACCCGTTCGTCCTGCGGCTGCGGGTCGACTACGCGCTCGGCGACGCGGGCCTGCGGGTGACGACGACGGCGACCAACGAGGGCGACGTCCCGCTGCCCTACGGCGAGGGCCACCACCCCTACCTGTCGGCCGGCCCGGGCCGCCGGCTCGACGAGTGCACGCTCGTCGCGCCCGGGGCGACCCGGCTCGACGCCGACGACCGCGGCCTGCCCACCGGCCGGTCGCCCGTCGACGGCACCGCGGCCGACCTGCGCGCGGGCCGGCCGATCGGGGACCTCGCGCTGGACGTGGCCTACACCGACCTCGAGCGGGACGCCGACGGCCTGGCCCGGGTGCGCCTCACCGGCCCGGACGGAACCGGCGCCGCGGTCTGGCTGGACGACGCCTACGGCTACCTGCAGCTCTACACCGGCGACATGATCGCCGGGGACCGGCGCCGCCGCGGCCTGGCGGTGGAGCCGATGACCTGCCCGCCCAACGCCTTCGCGACCGGCGAGGCCGTGATCCGGCTGCAGCCCGCCGAGTCGGTCACCGGCACCTGGGGCATCACCCCCCTCGGCTGACGGCCCGCCGGGGCGAGATCTGCACAGTCGTCACCATCAGCGCCCGATGGTGACGACTGTGCAGATCTCGTCGAGGGAACGGGCCGTCAGACGCGCTCGGCGGTCATCTCCCGCACCTCGGCGTACCGCGCGCGGACGGCCGGGACCGGGTCGGCCTCCCGGACCTCGGTGCCGGGGCGCGGCCAGTCGGGGGCGTCCCCTCCGGCCAGCACCCAGGCCGCCTGGCGGGCCGCCCCGTCGGCGACGTACTCCCCCGGCGGCGGGACGAGGACCGGCACACCGAGGACGGCGGGCGCCAGCGCCTGCACCGCCGCCGACCGCGCACCGCCACCGACGAGGAACACCCGGCGGACGGCGGTGCCACCGGCGGCGACGGCGTCCAGCCCGTCGGCCAGCCCGCACAGCAGGCCCTCGACCGCGGCCCGCGCCAGGTGCGCCGGCTCGGCGGTGGTCAGCGTCAGGCCGTGCAGCGCGCCGGTCGAGGTCGGCCGGTCGGGCGTGCGCTCGCCCTCCAGGTACGGCACGAGCACGAGCCCGCCCGCACCGGCCGGCGCCGACAACGCCAGCCGGGAGAGCCCGTCGTGGTCGACGCCGAGCAGGCGCGCGGTGGCGTCGAGCACCCGGGCGGCGTTCAGCGTCGCGATGAGCGGCAGGAAGTTGCCGGTGGCGTCGGCGAACCCGGCGACCGTGCCGCTGGGGTCGGCGACCGGCGCCGTCGACACCATGGAGACGACGCCGGACGTGCCGATGGAGACCACGACGTCACCGGGCTCCGCCGCCAGGCCCAGGGCGGCCGCCGCGTTGTCGCCGGTGCCCGGGCCGAGCAGCGCCCCGCCCGGCATCGTGCCGGCGGACCCGGCCGGCCCGAGCACCCGCGGGACGACGGGCGTGCGGCCGAAGGCCCGCTCCAGCAGGTCCGGGCGGTACTCCCCCGTCGCCGCGGACCAGTAGCCGGTGCCGCTGGCGTCGCCGCGGTCGGTGACCAGGGCCCCGAGCCCCGGCGAGCCCGCCATCCGCCACGTCAGCCAGTCGTGCGGCAGGCAGACCGCGGCCGTCCGCTCGGCGCTCGCCGGCTCGTGCTCGGCCAGCCACCGCAGCTTGGTGACGGTGAAGGAGGCGACCGGCACGACCCCGACCGCGTCGGCCCACGCCCGCCGGCCGGCCTCGCCGCCGCCGAGCTCCTCGACGAGGTCCCGGGCCGCGCCGGCGGACCGGGTGTCGTTCCACAGCAGGGCCGGCCGCACCACCTCGCCGTCGTCGTCCAGGCAGACCATGCCGTGCTGCTGACCGCCCACGGCCACCGCGGCGACGTCGTCCAGCCCGCCGGCCTCGGCGACGGCGACCTCCAGCGCGACCGCCCAGGCTGCGGGGTCGACCTCGGTGCCGTCGGGGTGCGGGGCGCGGCCCGCGCGGACCAGCCGGCCGCTCGCGGCGTCGCGCACCACCACCTTGCAGGCCTGGGTCGAGGTGTCGACTCCCGCCACCAACGTCACGCCGGGCCCCGGCTCAGCGGGCGCCGAGGCAGTGCTCGACGGCCAGCTGCGACAGCCGCACCGCGCCGGCGCCGCGGGCGGCCGCGGCCTCGACGTCGAAGTCCTCGAACGCCGAGCCGTCGGCGAGCAGCTGCTCGATCGTCTCCCCCTCGCCGAGGGTGGGCTCCGCCAGCCCGGGCACGCGCGCGGCCGCGAGCGCCTCGACCACCTCGGGGTCGGCGCGGAAGGCCTGCGCGCGCTCCTTGAGCAGCAGGTAGGTGTGCATGTTGGCCGCGGCCGAGTGCCAGACGCCGTCCATGTCCTCGGTGCGCAGCGGCTTGTAGTCGAAGTGCCGGGGGCCGTCGTAGCGCGGACCGCCGGAGGGGAAGCCGTTCTCCAGCAGGTCGACGGTCGCGAAGGCGGAGAGCAGGTCGCCGTGGCCGAAGACCAGGTCCTGGTCGAACTTCGGCCCGTGCTGCCCGTTCAGGTCGATGTGGAAGAGCTTGCCCTGCCACAGCGCCTGGGCGATGCCGTGCGTGAAGTTCAGGTTCGACATCTGCTCGTGTCCGACCTCGGGGTTGAGCCCGACCAGGTCGGCGTGCTCGAGGGTGGAGATGAAGCCCAGCGCGTGACCGACGGTCGGCAGGAAGATGTCGCCGCGCGGCTCGTTCGGCTTGGGCTCCAGCGCGAGGCGCAGGCCGTAGCCCCGGTCGACCGAGTACTGCGCGAGGGTGTCGATGCCCTCCCGGTAGCGGTCCAGCGCCGCCTTCAGGTCCTTGGCGACGTCGACCTCGCTGCCCTCGCGCCCGCCCCACAGCACGTAGGTCTCGGCACCCAGCTCGGCGGCGAGGTCCATGTTGCGCATGACCTTGCGCAGGGCGTACCGGCGCACGTCGCGGTCGTTGGCCGTGAGCGCGCCCTCCTTGAACACCGGGTGGGTGAACAGGTTGGTGGTCACCATGGGCGTGACCAGGCCGGTCTCCTCCAGGGCCGCGCGGAACCGCTTGATGTACCGCTCGCGCTCGGTGGCGTCGCTGCCGAACGGGACCAGGTCGTCGTCGTGGAAGGTCACGCCGTAGGCGCCCAGCTCGGCCAGCCGGTGCACCGTCTCGACCGGGTCCACGGGCGCGCGGGTCGCGTCGCCGAACGGGTCGCGGGCCTGCCAGCCGACCGTCCAGAGACCGAAGGTGAACTTGTCCTCGCGGGTGGGCTGCAGCGTGCTCATGCGACGTCGTCCTCTCGGGTGGGCCTTTTGTTGCACCGTAGGACTTAACCAGCGTCGCCGCTAGCCTCGACCCGTGATGATCGAGGGACGCGCCGTGCCGCCACCCGCCGCGGCCCGGCAGGCGACCCTCCGCACCAGCAACCTCGGCCTGGTCCTGCGCACCGTGTGCGGCGCGGGCGAACCGGTGTCGCGGGCCGACGTCGCCGTCCGGACCGGGATGACCCGGTCCACGGCGTCCCGCCTCGCCGACGACCTCGTGTCCGCCGGGCTGGTCGACGAGGCCGAGCGCACCGCCGGCCCCGCGCGGGGCCGGCCGGCCACGCCGCTGCTGCCGGGAGCGCGGGTGACCGCCCTGGGCCTGCAGGCCGACGCCGGGGTCCTCGCCGCGCGGGTCGTGGACCTGCGCGGCCGGGTCGTCGCCGAACGACTCGTCGAGGGCGACTGGGTGGGCAGCGACCCCGCGTCGACGCTCGGCCACCTGGGCGGGCTGGCCGCCGAGGTCCTCGCCGGCCTCCCGCGCGACGTGCGGGTGGTCGGGGCGGGGCTGGCGCTCCCCGGCATCGTGGACGTCGACCGCGGGGTCCTGCTGCGGGCGCCCAACCTCGGCTGGTCGGACCTCTCCCCCGCCGACCTGCTCGCCGGCTCCCTGCCGCCCGGGCTCCGACCTGCCCTGGGCAACGAGGCCGACCTCGCCGCCCGCACGGTCGCCGACTCCGCGCCCGGCCGCCCCGGGGCCCACCGCGACTTCCTCTACCTCTCCGGGCAGATCGGCATCGGCGGCGCCGCCGTGCTCGACGGGCGGGTGATGGCCGGCAGCGCCGGCTGGGCCGGCGAGGTCGGCCACGTGTGCGTGGACCCCGCCGGCCCCGCGTGCCCGTGCGGCTCCACCGGCTGCCTCGAGCGCTACGCCGGGCGGTACGCGATGCTCGCCGCCGCCGGCCTGCCGCCGGAGACCCCACCCGCCGAGCTCGCCGCCCGCGCCGCCGCCGGGGAAGCCGCGGCCCGCGGCGCCCTCGACTCCGCCGCCGGCGCGCTGGGCGTGGCCCTGGCCGGCGTCCTCAACGTGCTCGACCTGCCGACGGTGGTCCTGGGCGGCCACCTCGCCGCCCTCGCCGACCGGCTCGCGCCCGCGCTGGAGGAGCAGCTCGCCCGGCGGGTCCTCTCGGCGCGGTGGCGCCGTCCCCGGATCGAGGCGGCCGGTGCCCATCCGGCCGCCGGCGCGACCGGGGCGGCACTGCGGACCCTCGACGAGGTGCTCCGGGCCCCGGAGCTCCTCCTCCCCGGACCGGTGGTGGCGCGGGCGCAGTGACGCTGCCGATCCGTCACGGGGTACGGGCCTCGTGCAGGCGGAGCTCGGCCAGCATGTCGTCGAACAGCAGACGGGTGTCGACGTCGGTGTAGACCCGCCGCTCGCCGGTCCCCTCCTGCGCTGCCGTCGTCACGGTGGAGGTGCTGGACTCCTCGTCCAGCGCCGTGAGGAGCACCGGCGGGCTGTCGCCGAGCGGCCACACCCCGCCGAGCCGGATCCACTCCGGCAGCGGGAGCTCCACGAAGCGGGTCCACAGCCACGCCCCGAGCCGGCCACTGCCGGCGAGGTCGTGCTCCAGCTCGGCGGCCGAGTAGGCGCAGCGCCGGTAGGTCTCCAAGGGGAACTGCCGGACGGGCAGCGCGCGCAGACCGAACACGAACTCCGCGGCGGCGGCGTCGGTGTCGCGGTTGTACTCGAACGCGTCCGCCAGCGCCCCGCCGACCCAGACCAGGGTCAGCCGCCCGGCGATCTCGGGCGCCTCCTCCAGCGCCGCGGGGACGTTGGTCAGCGGACCCGCGCAGACCAGGTACAGCGGCAGGTCGTCGTCCCGCCGCGCCTCGGCGACGATGGCCGCGGACGCCGCCGACCGCGCGCCCCCGGGCTCGAACGGCAGCTCGGCCCCGACGTGCACGCGCGGGCGCTGCGGGCCCCCGACCAGGTCGACGAGCTCCTGCGCCATCACCGCGCCCCGCTGCGCGGTGGACCCCAGCTCCCCGAACATCGGGTTCAGCAGCGAGCTGGTCACCGCCACCACGCGGTTGGTCGGCGAGAGCAGGTGGTGGGCCAGCGCGACCAGTCCGTCGGGATCACCCGCCCAGTCGTTGTCGACGACGACCCTGCACTGCTCGCCGAGGCGCAGCCGTCCGGTCGGGGGCATGGGCATCTCCTGTGCTGAGGGGTCGGCATCAACGAGGACCGGATGACCGTCGCGCACGTCGAGGCGCCGCGGGTGCCGAGTACCAAAGGCCGGAAGACGCACCGTCGAGCAGGCGCGACGCTGCGGGCACCGCGAGCGCTCCCAATAATGAGCAGGTACTCATTAGTGTGGCAGCGTGACACCGACGACGACGGGCCGCCCCCGGGCCGCCCGCCTCGCTCCCGCGGAGCGCCGCGCCGCTCTGCTCGACCGCGTCATCCCGCTCGTCCAGGCCCATGGACGCGACGTCTCCACCCGGCAGATCGCCGATGCCTGCGGGGTCGCCGAGGGGACGGTCTTCCGCGCGTTCGGTACCAAGGAGGCGCTCATCGAGGCCGCCGTCGAGCGGTACTTCGAGCCCCAGCGCTTCTCCGAGGTACTGGCGGCGGTCCCCCGGTCGCTGCCGGTCGAGGAGAAGCTGCGGGTGGTCCTCCGTCTGCTGCAGGAGCGCCTCCGTGGGGTCGTCGGCATCCTGTCCGCGGTCCGCGAGCCGCGTCCCGAGATCGACCTGCGGCGCGGGGACCGCCGCTGGCTCGAGCCCCTCCGGGACCTGCTGGCGCCCGATGCCGGCCGGTTGGCCGTACCCGTCGACACGGTGGGGCCGTACCTCCTCCTCGTCGCCGTGGCCACGTCGCTCCCCCACGTCGCGGGCGAGTTCGCGGCTCTCTCGGCCGACGACCTGGTCCGGCTCGTCGCGCACGGTGTGCTCACCGGCCCGGACGGCGGGTCCTGACGTGCTCGTCCGCCTGCTCCGGCGGTTCCTGCGCCCGTCCGCCGGCCTCCTGGCCGCGGTCGTCGTCTTCCAGGCCATCCAGGCCGTCGCGTCCCTCTACCTGCCCAGCCTCAACGCCGACATCATCGACGACGGCGTCGCCGACGGGGACATCGGCGAGATCCTGCGACTGGGCGGCTGGATGCTCGGCGTCACGGTCGTGCAGATCGCGGCCGCGATCGCGGCGGCGTACTACGGCGCCCGGACGGCGATGCTGCTCGGGCGCGACGTCCGGCTCGCGCTCTTCCGCCGCGTCGGCGCCTTCTCCAGCCGCGAGGTCGCCGTCTTCGGCGCACCCTCGCTCATCACGCGGACGACCAACGACGTCCAGCAGGTCCAGATGCTGGTCCTGATGGCGTGCACGATGCTCGTGCCGACGCCCATCCTGGCCGTCGGCGGCGTCGTCTTCGCCGTCCGCGAGGATCCCGGGCTGGCATGGGTCATCGCCGTGGCGGTCCCGGTGATGCTCGTCGCCGTCCTGCTGGTGACCTCCCGGATGGGACCGCACTTCCAGCTGCTCCAGGCGCGGATCGACACGGTCAACCGGGTGCTCCGCGAGCAGCTGACGGGGATCCGGGTCATCCGGGCCTTCGTCCGCGAGCCGCAGGAGTCGGCGCGCTTCGCCCGGGCGAACGCCGAGGTGACCGAGTCGGCGATGCGGACCGGGCGGCTCTTCGCGAGCATCTTCCCCGCGGTCACGCTGGTGCTCAACGTCTCCAGCGTCGCCGTGGTGTGGTTCGGCGCGAGCCGGGTGCAGGACGGGGAGCTCGAGGTGGGCTCCCTCATCGCGTTCCTGAGCTACCTGGTGCAGATCCTCACGGCGGTGATGCTCGCGTCCCTGCTGGCGCTGATGCTCCCCCGCGCGGCCGTGTCGGCGGGCCGCATCGGCGAGGTCCTGTCGACCGAGCCGTCCGTCGTCCCTCCGGCCGACCCCGTGTCCCCGGCCGCGCCGACCGGCACGGTCGAGCTGCGGGGTGCCACCTTCACCTACCCGGGCGCGGAGCGGCCCGTGCTGCGGGACGTGGGCTTCACCGCCCGTCCCGGCCGGACGACGGCCGTCGTCGGCAGCACCGGCGCCGGCAAGACGACCCTGATCACCCTGGTCCCGCGGCTGGTGGACGTGACCGCGGGCGCGGTGCTGGTGGACGGCGTCGACGTCCGCGACCTGGCCCCGTCCCACCTGTGGAACCGGGTCGGGCTGGTCGAGCAGAAGGCGTTCCTCTTCAGCGGGACGATCGCGACCAACCTGCGCTACGGCCGGCCCGCCGCCTCGGACGACGACCTGTGGGCGGCCCTGGAGATCGCGCAGGCTGCCGACTTCGTGCGGGCGCTGCCCGAGCGGCTGGACGCACCGGTGACGCAGGGCGGCACCAACCTGTCCGGGGGGCAGCGCCAGCGTCTCGGCATCGCCCGGGCCCTGGTGGCGCGCCCGCAGGTGTACCTGTTCGACGACGCCTTCTCGGCGCTGGACACCGCGACCGACGCCCGGCTGCGCGCGGCGCTGGCCCGCGAGGTGGCCGAGGCCACGGTGATCGTGGTCGCGCAGCGGGTCGCCACGATCGTCGACGCCGACCTGATCGTGGTCCTCGAGGACGGCGCCGTGGTCGGTCAGGGCACGCACGCCGAACTGCTCGGGTCGTGCCCCGAGTACGCCGAGATCGTGGCCAGCCAGGCCCTCCCCGAGGAGCAGCTCGCGTGAGCGCGCCCCGGCCCTCCGCGGGCGCGGTCCCCGTCCGTCCCGCCGGCGGACCCGCGGGCGGCGCCCGCCCCGGTGGCGGGCCGTTCGGGGGCGGGGCGCCCGCCGAGAAGGCCGCCGCCTTCGTGCCGTCGGCCCGCCGGCTGCTGGGCCGCCTGCGGCCGGAGCGGCTGGCCGTCGGCCTGGTGCTCCTGCTGGCGGTGACCGGCGTCGTGCTCATGGTCGCGGGGCCCAAGGTGCTCGGCCGGGCCACCGACATCGTCTTCGCCGGGGTCCTCTCCCGGGACCTGCCCCGCGGGCTCACGCAGGAGGAGGCGATCGACTCCCTCGAGGCCCGGGGAGAGGACACCGCGGCCGACCTGCTCCGCCCCCTGGACTTCACGCCCGGGGACGGGATCGACACCGGTGCCCTGGCCCGGGTCCTGCTGCTCGTGCTGGCCCTGTACGTCGGGGCCGCGCTGCTGTCCCTCGCCCAGGCCTTCCTGCTCAACGCGGTCACGCAGCGGACCGTCTCGCGGCTCCGCGCCGACGCGGAGGCGAAGATCCACCGGCTGCCGCTGCGGTACTTCGACCGGACGCCCCGCGGCGAGCTGCTCAGCCGCGTGACCAACGACATCGACAACGTCTCCCAGGCGCTCCAGCAGACCCTGAACCAGGCCGTCACCTCCGTGCTCACCGTCGTCGGCATCGTCGGCATCATGTTCGTGATCTCGCCGGTGCTCGCGGCCGTGGCGCTGGTGGCCGTGCCGCTCAGCCTGCTCGTCGCCCGCGCGGTGGCCCGGCGGTCCCAGCCGCTGTTCCGCGAGCAGTGGAAGCGCACCGGCGCGCTGAACGGGCAGATCGAGGAGGCCTTCACCGGCCACGCCCTGGTCACGGTCTTCGGCCGGCAGGAGGAGGTGGCGGCCCGGTTCACCGAGGAGAACGAGCGGCTGTACCGCGCCGGCTTCGGCGCCCAGTTCGTCAGCGGCGTGCTCATGCCGGCGACGATGTTCCTGGGCAACCTCGTCTACGTGGGCATCGCCGTCGTGGGCGGGCTGCTCATGCTGGGCGGGTCCCTGTCCCTGGGCGACCTGCAGGCGTTCATCCAGTACTCGCGGCAGTACACGCAGCCGCTGAGCCAGCTCGGCTCCATCGCCGCGGTCGCGCAGTCCGGGGTGGCCAGCGCCGAGCGGGTGTTCGAGCTCCTCGACGCCGAGGAGGAGTCGGCCGAGCCGCCGGGTCCGCCGTCGTCCCGGCCGACCGTGGGCCGGCTCGAGTTCTCCTCGGTCGCCTTCGGCTACGAGCCCGGCGAGCCGCTCATCCGGGACCTCTCGCTCGTCGCCGAGCCCGGGCAGACGGTCGCCATCGTGGGCCCCACGGGCGCCGGCAAGACGACCCTGGTGAACCTGATCGAACGCTTCTACGAGCTCGACGCCGGCCGCATCACCCTCGACGGCGTCGACATCGCCACCCTGAGCCGGGCCGAGCTGCGCTCCAGGCTGGGCATGGTCCTCCAGGACACCTGGCTGTTCTCCGGCACGATCCGCGACAACATCGCCTACGGGCGACCCGACGCCTCCGAGGACGACGTCCGGGCCGCGGCCCGTGCCGCGCTGGTCGACCACTTCGTGCACACGCTGCCGGGGGGCTACGACACGGTCATCGGTGACGACGGCGGCGCGCTGAGCGTCGGCCAGAAGCAGCTGATCACCATCGCCCGGGCGTTCCTGGCCCGTCCTTCCGTGCTGATCCTCGACGAGGCGACCAGCTCGGTGGACACCCGCACCGAGGTGCTGGTGCAACGGGCCATGACCGCGCTGCGACAGGACCGGACCAGCTTCGTCATCGCCCACCGGCTGTCCACGATCCGCGACGCCGACCTCATCCTCGTGATGGAGGACGGCGCGATCGTCGAGCAGGGGTCCCACGACCAGCTGCTGACCCGCGGCGGCGCGTACGCCCGCCTGCACGCCGCGCAGTTCGCCGGCCCCGCGGTCGACCCGCGCGCCGAGGGACCGGGACCTGCCGAGGCGAGCGGCCCCGCCTCGTCCTGACGCGAGGGGTCGGGTCGGCCGGTCACAGCGGCTACCTGACCTCGGTCTCCTCGCGGGTCAGCACCTCGTCGCGCACGGCCGGGTGCAGGTGGGCGAGCGAGCGGTCGATGGAGCGGCGTCGGGTCGCGGCCCTGATGTTCCGGCGCAGGACGGTGATGGTGCTCATGGACGGCCACCTCTCTGTGCGGGCAATTGCGTGTCGCCAGTACGACGGCTCCACGATGCGCGCACTCGAGGGAATCGCCGAGGTGCTCCATTCCTTCGCCCGGTGTTCACGACACCGGAATGCATCATGAGACGTGTTCCACGATTGCCGAGCTGTTCTGGGACGTGTTCCACGATCGCCTGGCCATTCCGCACGGATACCGGCGGACGGCACCCGGCGGACGGGACCGTCCTGCTGCTGCGGGCTCGAGGCGCCGGCCCGGTCCGGTCCGCCGCACGCTCAGCCGGAGGCGCGGGCCTCGGCGGCGTCCCAGGCCGCGGAGGCGCCGGCCGCCGGCCGGTACTCCACCACCTCCTGCGTCGCACGCAGCAGCGACCGCAGCTCGGCCAGCCCGCCGTCGACCCCGCCGAGTGCCCGGGCCTGCACCAGCGCGTTGCCCAGCGCGGCGGCCTCGACCGGGCCGGCGAGCACCGGCACGCCGCAGACGTCCGCGGTGAGCCGGCACAGCAGGGTGTTGCGCGCTCCCCCGCCGACCAGGTGGACGACGTCGACCTCCCGCCCGCTCAGCTCCGCGGCGCGGCGCACGGTCCGCCGGTAGGCCAGCGCCAGGCTGTCGAGGATGCAGCGCACCGTCTCGGCCTGGCTCTGCGGCGGGGTCTGCCCGGTCCCGCGGCAGACCTCGGCGATCCGGGCCGGCATGTCGCCCGGCGGCAGGAAGCGCGGGTCGTCGGGATCGACGACGGCGGTGAACGCCGGCACCCGCGCGGCGGCGGCGAGCAGCTCGGCCAGGTCGGCGGGCAGCCCCGCCGCGGCCCAGGTGCGCAGCGACTCCTGCAGCAGCCACAGGCCCATGACGTTGCGCAGGTACCGGACGGTGCCGTCGACACCGAGCTCGTTGGTGAAGCCGGCCGCCCGGCTCTCCTCGCCGAGCACCGGGGCGTCGAGCTCCACGCCGACCAGCGACCAGGTGCCGCACGAGACGTAGGCGAAGCGGTCGGAGGCGGCCGGCACGCCGACGACCGCCGACGCGGTGTCGTGCGACCCGACGGCGATCACCGGCACCGCGCCCAGGCCGGTCCCGGCGCGCACCTCGGCGGTCAGCTCGCCCAGCCGCTCCCCCGGCTGCCGGATCGGGGGCAACAGCCCCCACGGCAGGCCCAGCCGGTCGACCAGGTCCTCCGCCCACTCCCGGGTGGTGGCGTCCAGCAGTCCGGTGGTCGAGGCGTTGGTGACCTCCGCGCCGACCGCGCCGGTCAGCCAGTGCGCGAGCAGGTCCGGGACCAGCAGCAGCCGCCGGGCCGCTCCGAACCGCGCGGTCCCGCGGAGCGCGGCGAGCTGGAACACGGTGTTGAAGGGGAGGTGCTGCAGGCCGGTGACCCGGTACAGCTCCTCGGCACCGACGACGGCGTGCACGTCGGCCACCGCCGTCTCGTGCCGGGCGTCGCGGTAGTGCACGGGGTTGCCGAGCAGCGCGCCGTCGTCGTCCAGCAGGCCGAAGTCCACGGCCCAGCTGTCGATGCCGATCGCGTCGAGCGGCCCGAGCCGCCCGGCGGCGCGCAGCCCGTCGAGGACCCCGGCGTACAGGCCGAGCACGTCCCAGTGCAGGGTGCCGCCGACGCGCACCGGCCGGTTGGGGAACCGGTGCACCTCGGTCAGCTCCACCCGCCCGGCGCCCACCTCCGCCACCATCACCCGGCCACTGGAGGCCCCCAGGTCGACGGCGGCGACCCGGCAGGTCCCGGTCACCGGCGGGACGTCCGCGCGCGGGGGGCTCCCGTCACCGGAGGAAGGCGGCGGCGACGCCCGAGTCGACCGGCACGTGCAGGCCGGTGGTCCGGGTGAGGTCCCCGCCGGTGAGGGCGAAGACGGCGTCGGCGACGTGGTCGGGCAGCACCTCGCGCTTGAGCAGGGTGCGCTGGGCGTAGAACTCGCCCAGGTCCTCCTCCTTCACCCCGTAGACCGCGGCGCGGGAGGCGCCCCAGCCGCCGGCGAAGATGCCCGAGCCGCGGACGACGCCGTCGGGGTTGATCCCGTTGACCCGGATCTGGTGCGGGCCGAGCTCGGCCCTTCGCCCGCGGCCCCCTGCAGGGGCCCGCCGCGAGCCTGCGAGTGGTGGGGGGCAGTGGGTCCTTGCTCAGGTCCTCCGTCAGGCGCCCCAGCCGGCCTGCTGGCCGCCGACGCGCTCGTGGGCGATCCGCTCCTGGTGACCGGAGCGGGCGTAGGCGGCGTACGGGTCGGCGTCCAGGCCGCGCGACTCGCGCAGCTCGGCGAGCAGGGGGCGGACGCCGGTGCTGAAGGCGTCGGTCAGTGCGCCGTGCGCGGCCAGCACGTCACCGGAGCGCTGCGCGGCGTGCAGCGCCTCGCGGTCGACCAGCAGCGCCTTCGCCGTCGCCTCCTGGACGTTCATCACCGAGCGGATCTGGCCGGGGATCTTCGGCTCGATGTTGTGGCACTGGTCGAGCATGAAGTTGACCCCCGACTCCGGCCGGAGGGCGTCGGCCTCGACGATCTCGTTCATGATCCGGAACAGCTGGAACGGGTCGGCCGAGCCGACGATGAGGTCGTCGTCGCCGTAGTAGCGCGAGTTGAAGTCGAAGGCGCCGAGCCGGCCCACCCGCAGCAGCTGCATGACGATGAACTCGATGTTGGTGCCGGGCGCGTGGTGGCCGGTGTCGAGGACGACGGTGGCCTGGTCGCCGAGGGCCAGGCAGTGCAGCAGCGAGGTGCCCCAGTCGGGGATGTCCATCGCGTAGAAGTACGGCTCGTAGAACTTGTACTCGATCAGCAGCCGGTGCCCGGGGTCGAGCATCGCGTAGACCTGCTGGAGGGAGTCGGCCAGCCGGTCCTGCCGGCCGCGCAGGTCGTCCTGGCCGGCGTGGTTGGTGCCGTCGGGCAGCCACAGCTTCAGGTCGGTCGAGCCGGTGGCGCGCATGACGTCGACGCACCGGGCGTGGTGGGCGATGGCCTTGCGCCGCACCGCCTCGTCGGGGTGGGTGAGCGAGCCGAGGCGGTAGTCGTCGTCCTGGAACAGGTTCGAGTTGATCGCCCCGATGGAGACGCCGAGGTCGGCGGCGTGCGCGGCGAGCTTGCCGAAGTCGTCGACCAGGTCCCACGGGACGTGCAGCGAGACCCGCGGTGCGACGCCGGTGTACCGGTGCACCTGCGCGGCGTCCTCGAGCTTCTCGAACGGGTCCCGCGCCACGCCCGGCTGGCCGAAGACCTTGAAGCGGGTGCCGGAGTTGCCGAACGCCCAGGAGGGCAGCTCGATGGTCTGCTCGGCCAGGGCGGCGAGGGCCCGGCCGCGGAGGTCGTCCACGGGATGCTCCCAAGGGGTGCGGGCGGCTCTGAATCGATTCATACCGCGCTGTGACGCAGCACACGCACGGAGCTGCTACGGTGTCAAAGCCCGCGCGCCGCCGGGTTTGAGACGATTCATCTCCTCGCCGGGAGGTCGCCCGTGACCAGCAGCATCCGGGACGTCGCCGGGCGCGCCGGCGTGTCCGTGGGCACGGTCAGCAACGTGCTCAACCGGCCCGAGCTGGTCAGCGCCACCACCCGCACCCGGGTCCTCGACGCGATCGCCGAGCTGGGCTTCGTGCGCAACGAGTCCGCCCGCCAGCTGCGCGCCGGCTCCAGCCGTTCGGTCGGCCTGGTCGTCCTCGACATCGCCAACCCCTTCTTCACCGACGTCGCCCGCGGCGTCGAGGAGGTCGTCGACGCGGCCGGCCTGTCGCTGATCCTGTGCAACACCGACGACCGCCCGGCCCGCGAGAAGGCGCACCTCGCCGCGCTCGCCGAGCAGCGTGTCCAGGGCGTGCTCATCACCCCGACCGCCGAGCTGAGCGACGACATCGCCGCACTGCGCGAGCGGGGTGTGCCCGTCGTCCTCGTGGACCGCCGTGCGCCGACCGCCGACCAGTGCGCCGTCGCCACCGACGACGTCCTCGGCGGGCGGCTGGCGGCCGAGCACCTGCTCGAGCGCGGCCACCGGCGGATCGCCTTCATCGGCGGGTCCGCCGGCTCGTCCCACCCCGCCCTGCCGCAGGTGCAGGAGCGGCACGCCGGGGTGACCGCCGCGGTCGACGCCGCCCGGCGGGCGGGCATGGACGACGCCGAGCTGACCGTCCTGTCCCCCGCCGACCTCACCGTCGCCGGGGGCCGGGAGGCCGCCGCCCGGGTGATCGGCATCCCCGCGGCCCGCCGGCCCACCGCCGCCGTGTGCGCCAACGACCTCATCGCGCTGGGCGTGCTGCAGGAGATGGTCCGGCACGGCGTCCGGGTGCCCGACGAGTTCGCGATCGTCGGCTACGACGACATCGAGTTCGCCGCCGCGGCCGCCGTCCCGCTGACCTCGGTGAGCAAACCGCGGGCCGACCTGGGCCGCCGCGCCGCGGAGCTGCTGCTCGACGAGGGCCGCCCCGGGCACGTGCACCAGCAGCCGGTGTTCGAGCCGGTGCTCATCGCCCGGGAGTCGACCATGGCCCGCCGGCATCCGGGCTCCGACCGGGGGGCGTCCGCATGAAGGTCGCGCTGTTCGCCACCTGCCTGGTGGACACGATCGTGCCGCAGGTCGCGCACGCGACCGCGGCGCTGCTGGAGCGGCTCGGCCACGAGGTCGTCGTCCCGCCCGGGCAGTCCTGCTGCGGGCAGATGCACGTCAACACCGGCTACCGGCGCGAGGCCGTGCCGATCGTCGCCAACCACGTGCGGGCCTTCGCCGGCGCGGAGGCGGTCGTCGCGCCGTCCGGCTCGTGCGTGGCCTCGATCCACCACCAGCAGGCGATGGTCGCGCGGCGGGCCGGCGAGCACGGCCTCGCCGACGAGGCGGAGGCGCTCGCCGGGCGCACCTACGAGCTCTCCCAGTTCCTCGTCGACGTGCTCGGCGTGACCGACGTCGGCGCCTACTACCCGCACCGGGTCACCTACCACCCGACCTGCCACTCGCTGCGGCTGCTGCGGGTCGGCGACCGGCCGCTGCAGCTGCTGCGGGCGGTCCGCGGCCTGGAGCTCGTGGAGCTGCCGGGCGCGGAGTCCTGCTGCGGCTTCGGCGGCACCTTCGCGGTGAAGAACGCCGACACCTCGACGGCGATGCTGACCGACAAGATGGCGAACGTCCTCTCCACGCACGCCGAGATCTGCACCGCCGGCGACGCCTCCTGCCTCATGCACATCGGCGGTGGGCTCTCCCGCCTGCGGTCGGGCACCCGCACCGTGCACCTCGCCGAGATCCTGGCCAGCACCGAGCAGTCCACCCACCCCGCCACCCCGACCGACGCCGTGACCCCGCACCAGTCGACGACACCGGCGATCCCCCGATGACCGCCGTCTTCCTCGGCATCCCCACCGCCCCGGCAGGCGTGGGCAACCTGCGCGGCGACCGGCCGTTCCCCGACGCCGCCCGCGACGCCCTGCGCGACGGCCAGCTGCGCGCCAACCTCGGCCACGCGACGACGACGATCCGCGGCAAGCGGGCCGGCGTCGTCGCCGAGGTGCCCGACTGGGCGGAGCTCCGGGAGGCCGGCCGGGCGATCAAGGCGGCCACCATGGCCCGGCTCGACGAGCACCTCGAGGAGCTCGAGCGCCAGGTCACCGCCCGCGGCGGCACCGTGCACTGGGCCCGCGACGCCGCCGAGGCCAACCGCATCGTCACCGAGCTGGTGCAGGCCACCGGCGCGGACGAGGTCGTCAAGGTCAAGTCGATGGCCACCCAGGAGATCGGCCTCAACGAGGCGCTGGAGGCCGCCGGCATCGCCGCGCTGGAGACCGACCTGGCCGAGCTGATCGTGCAGCTCGGCGACGACAAGCCGTCCCACATCCTCGTGCCGGCGATCCACAAGAACCGGGCCGAGATCCGCGAGATCTTCGCCTGCACCATCCCGGGCGTCGACCCCGAGCTCACCGACGACCCGCGCCGGCTGGCGATGGCCGCCCGCGAGCACCTGCGCGAGCGGTTCCTCCGCGCCCGGGTCGCGGTCAGCGGCGCCAACTTCGCCGTCGCGGAGACCGGCACGCTGGCCGTCGTCGAGAGCGAGGGCAACGGCCGGATGTGTCTCACGCTCCCGCAGACGCTCATCACCGTCATGGGCATCGAGAAGCTGGTGCCGACCTGGCGCGACCTCGAGGTCTTCCTGCAGCTGCTGCCCCGCTCCTCCACCGGCGAGCGGATGAACCCCTACACCTCGCTGTGGGCCGGGGTCACCCCCGGCGACGGCCCGCAGGAGTTCCACCTGGTCCTGCTGGACAACGGGCGGACGGCGGTGCTGGCCGACGAGGTCGGCCGCGAGGCGCTGCACTGCATCCGCTGCTCGGCCTGCCTCAACGTCTGCCCGGTCTACGAGCGCACCGGCGGCCACGCCTACGGCTCGGTGTACCCCGGCCCCATCGGCGCGGTGCTCTCGCCGCAGCTGACCGGGCTCTCGGGCGGAACTGCGGGCAACTCCGCATCTCTTCCCTTCGCCTCCACCCTCTGCGGCGCCTGCTACGACGTCTGCCCGGTCGCCATCGACATCCCGTCGATCCTCGTGCACCTGCGCGCCGAGCACGTGGAGGCCCAGGAGCGCCCGGGCGCGGAGGCGCTCGCCTTCCGTGGCCTGGCCCGCGCCATGTCACACCCCCGCCTGTGGCGGCTGGCCCAGCGCGCCGCCGGCCTCGGCCGCTTCCTCGCCCGCGGCCGGCCCACGCTGCCCGCCGCGCTGCCGCCACCGGCGAGCGCCTGGACCCGCACCCGCGACCTCCCCACCCCGCCGCGGGAGACCTTCACCCAGGCCTGGGCGCGGGAGCACAGCCGAGCGAGCTCGCGAGCTCGGCCGGAGCACGGAGCATGAGCGCCCGCGACGAGGTCCTGGGCCGGATCCGCAGCGCGCTGGGCGCCGAGCTGCCGGCGGTCGAGGTCCGCCGCGACTACCGCACCACCGACGACCGGCCCCTGCCCGAGCTGCTCGACGTCCTCACCGACCGGCTGGAGGACTACCGGGCGTCCGTCCTGCGCTGCGCCCCCGACGCGGTCGGCGCGACCGTCGCGGCTGCCCTCTCGTCGGTGCCCGGCGACGTGGTCGTCGCCCCCGGCGTACCGGCGGCATGGCGCCCGGACGGCGCGGTCGAGGACGACGGCCGCCCCGCCGTCGACCTCACCGCCTTCGCCGCCACGCTCACCGGCGTCACCGTCGCCGTGGCCGAGACCGGCACGCTCGTGCTCGACGCCTCACCGGCCTGCGGGCGGCGGGCGCTGTCGCTGCTGCCCGACTGCCTGGTCTGCGTGGTCACGGCCGACCAGGTGGTCGGCGGGGTCCCCGAGGGCCTGGCCCGGCTGGACCCGCTCCGGCCGCTCACGATGATCAGCGGCCCGTCGGCCACCAGCGACATCGAGCTGCAGCGGGTCGAGGGCGTGCACGGGCCGCGGACCCTCCTGGTCGTGCTCGTCAGCGACTAGCTTCTGCGGCCGTGGGCGCACCGGGGACCTTCGCCGAACAGCTGCGCCGGCTGCGGGAGGCCGCGTCCCTCACGCAGGACGAGCTCGCCGAGCGCGCCGGCGTGACCGCGAAGGCGATCGGTGCGCTCGAACGCGGGGAGCGCCGCCGTCCCTATCCGCACACCGTGCGCGCGCTGGCCGACGCCCTGGGCCTCGACGAGGCCGGCCGCGCCGAGCTGGCCGGGGCGGCGCGGCCGGCCGACGACGGACCGCCCGCAGCCACGGCACCCCCCACCCTCCCCGTGCCCCCGGCGCCCCTGGTGGGCCGGGAGACCGACCGCGCCGACGTCGCCGCGCTGCTCCGCGACGGGACGACGCGGCTGCTCACGCTCACCGGGCCCGGCGGGGTGGGCAAGACCAGCCTCGCCCTCGCGGTGGCGCGGAGTCTGACCGCCGACTTCCCGGACGGCGTGGTGTGGGTCGAGCTGGCCCCCGTCCGCGACGCCGCCCTCGTGCTCCCCACCCTCGCCCGGGCGGTCGGCGGGCAGCAGCCGCCCGGCCCTCCGCTCGACACGCTGGCCACGGTGCTGGGCGGCCGCCGGCTGCTCGTCGTGCTGGACAACCTCGAGCACCTGCTCGACGCCGCGACCGACGTCGCCGCGCTGCTGGCCCGCTGCCCCGGGCTCGTCGTGCTGGCGACCAGCCGCGCCGCGCTGCGGGTGCGCGCCGAGCTCGAGCGGCCGCTGGGCCCGCTGCCGGTCCCCGCCGGTCCCGACCTCCCCGCCGCGGCCGCCTCCCCCGCCGTCCAGCTCTTCCTCGACCGCGCCGGCGCCACGGGCCGCCCGGTGACGCTCACCGACGCGACGGCGCCCGCCGTCGCCGCCATCTGCCGGCGGCTCGACGGGCTCCCGCTCGCCCTCGAGCTGGCCGCCGCGCACGCCCGCTACCTCGCCCCCGACGCGCTGCTGGCCCGGCTCGACACCACCCTCGGCTCCCCCGGGTCGCGCGACCTCCCGGAACGCCAGCGCACGGTGCGGGCGACCCTCGACTGGAGCTCCGCCCTGCTCACCGCCGACGAGCAGGTGCTGCTGCGCCGGCTGTCGGTGTTCCGCGGCGGGTTCTCGCTGGCTGCCGTGCAGGAGGTCGCCGGCGGGGACGGCGACGTCGTCCCGGTGCTGGCCGGGCTGGTGGAGCAGTCGCTGGTCGTCCCGCTGCCCGGACCGGGCCCCCGGTACCGCCTGCTCGAGCCGGTCCGGCAGTACGCCGCGGCCCGCCTGGCCGAGGCGGGCGAGGCCGGCCCGGTGGCCGACCGGGCCGCCGACGCCGTCCTCGCGCTCGCCACCGGTGCCCGCCGGGGCCTGCTCGGCGCCGACCAGGCGGCGTGGTTGGACACCCTGGAGGCCGAGCACGGGAACCTCGCCGCCGCGCTGGCGCGGCTGGTCGAGACCGGGCGCGCCGCGGACGCCGCGGAGCTCGGTGCCGACACCTGGCTGTACTGGGCGCTGCGCGGCAACGCGGTGGAGGGCCTGGGCTGGCTGGAGCGGATCGCCCGTGCCGCCGGGGAGCTCGACGCCGGCGCCCGCGCCGCCCTGCACCTGGCGCTGGCGGGGCTGCGCTACGCCAGCGGCGACGTCCCCGGCACCGGCCGCGAGGCGGCGGTGGCGGCCGAGGCAGGCCGCCTCGCCGGGGTCGACGACCGGCGGGCGCACGCCCTGGTGCTGGGCGCCATGGCCGCCGTCTTCGCCGGCGAGCTGGACTCCGCGGCGGCTCTGCTGGAGCAGGTGGCGCCGCTGGCGCGGCGGATCGGGCACGAGTGGACCGACGCGCACACGGCCACCGCGCGGGCGCAGCTGCTGTTCCGCGCCGGGGAGGTGCCCGCCGCCGCGGCGACGCTGGCCGAGGCCGAGACGGCGTCCCGCGCGCTCGGCGCCCCGTTCTCCGTCGCCGTCGTCCTCAACATGCAGGCCAGCCTCGCCCTGGCCACCGGGGAGGTCGACGTCGCGCTGGACCGGCTGACCGAGGCCGCGGAGCTCGCGGCCGCCGTCGGCACCGCCTGGACCCTCGCCTACACGCTGCCGTCGCTGGCGGTGTGCGCCGCGCAGCTCGGCCGGTACGAGCTGGCGGCCGAGCTGTTCGCCGCGGGGTCGGCCACCGCCGCGGCCGGCTCGGTGGCGGTCTCGTTCCCGCCCGACCTGGAGGCGGCGCGCGGAACGCTGCCGGTCGTCCGGTCCGCGCTCGGCGAGGCGGCGTTCGAGGCCGCGTGGCGCCGGGGGCGGGCGCTGCGGCCGGCCGACGTCCCGGCGCTCGTCGCCCGGATCAGCGCCCCCGATCAGCCCCGCACGCGGGCGACGTAGCGGCGGTACTGCCACGCGAACAGCGTCCGGGCGAGCAGCCGCAGCGGAGCCGGGAGGACGCCGAGCATGCGGGTCCGCTCCTCCGGGCTGCACTCCTCGAGCACCATGCCGAACATGATCGGCAGCTGGGAGCGCTGCATGTGGGCCATGCCGTGCTGGCCGACGGCCTCCCACTCGGCCTCGGTGAGGTGCCGGGCCGCGAGCGGCAGGATCTCCCGCTCCTCCTCGGCCAGGTGCGCCAGCACCACCGCGGACAGCGCCTCGATGCCGGCGGCGACCTCCTCGGTCACGGCGGGGCGGGCCTCGGCCTCCCACCGGTCGAGTGCAGCACGGAGCCGGTCGAGGCAGCCGTGCACCTGCTCGTGCTGGGCCTCCATGCGGTGCACGAGGTCGGCGTCCGGGGCGGTGCGCTCGAGGAGCTTCGGCCACAGGACGGCGTCCTCGCCGGTGTGGTGCAGGTGCAGCCCGTCCAGGCACAGCCGCAGGTGGGCGGTGAGGACGGCGGCGCGCGCGGTGTCGCCGGCGGGCACGGCGCGCACCAGCCGCGGCGCGAGGCCGAGCTCGCGGCGGAAGACGCGGTGCACCACGACCATGTCGTGCACGTCGGTGAGGGCGGGGCCGGTCTGGGTGGTGGAGCGGGTCTCTGTCATGGCACCGAGCCTGTCGGCGGTCGTCGGCCCACCCCACCCACAGCACCCCCACGCCGCCCCCACACCTGGGAGCGGTGGGGTGTCACCCCACCTGTTCGATGCCGGCGGCGTGCCGCCGGGCGAGCCGCTGGTACTCGCCGCCGTTGTTGGTCACCCAGTGCCGGGTGCCCTCGGTCAGCGGCCCACGCACCTTCGCCGGGGAGCCCAGCGCCACCACCTCGTCGGGGATCTCCGCGCCCGGCGCCACCAGGCTGCCCGCGCCGATGAGGGTGTGGTTCCCGATGCGGGCGCCGTCCTGGACGGTGGAGTTGTTGCCGATCAGCGAGCCCTCGCCGATCTGCGCGCCGTGCACCACGCAGCCGTGCGCCACGCTGGCCCCTGGCCCGATGATCGTCGGCTCGCCGCCGTGCAGCACCGAGCCGTCCTGCACGTTGGCGCCGGCGCGCACGATGATCTGACCGAAGTCGGCACGCAGCACCGCCCCGTACCAGATGGAGGCCCCGGCCTCGACGACGACGTCGCCGACCAGGGTCGCGGTGGGGGCCACGAAGGCGTCGGGGTGGACCTGGGGCGCGCGCCCCTCGAACGAGAACAGCGGCATGCCGACATCCCTACCGTACGGCCGCCGCGACGGCCTCCCGCCCGGTCCCGGGGGAACTCAGCCGTGCCAGACGGTGGCGCCGTGCGCGACGTACTCGTCGTCCGCGGCCCCGGCGGCCTCCTCCGCCCGGTCGCGCGCGTCGTCGCGCCGGTCCCGCCGCCGGTCGAGGACGGCGAGGACCAGTGCGGCGAGCGTGGTGACCAGCGCGACGGCCAGCCCGGCGGCCGCGGCCACCGAGTAGTCGCCGTCGGCCGAGGAGAGGACGACGTAGAAGAGGCCGGGCAGCGCAGCCGTGCCGATCGAGGCGCCGAAGCGCTGCGCCGTCTGCAGGCCACCGCCGGCTGCGCCCGCCATCTCCACCGGGACGTTGCGCAGGGTCATCGTGATGTTGGGCGAGATGACGAAGCCGCCGCCGATGCCGCCCAGCAGCAGCGTCGGCGCGACCGCCCAGCCGGCCCACTGCGCCGGAACGAGCAGCACGACGACGGCCGTCGCGGCCAGCCCGACCGCGACACCGGCGAGGCCGATCACGGTGAGCGTCCGCCCGTACCGCTCGACCAGCCGCCCGGCCACCACCGCGGTGCACGCCGAGCCCAGCGCGAAGGGCGTCACCGACAGGCCCGACTGCAGCGGGGTGTAGTCCAGGCCCGTCTGGAAGAACAGCGCCAGCACCAGCCAGATGCCGCTGAACCCGAGGAAGTAGACGGTGCCCAGCGCCGCGCCGGCGGAGTAGCCGCGGGTGCGGGTGACCAGCCGCGGGTCGAACACCGGCTGGCCGCCGGAGCGGACGACGCGCTGCTCCCACCACACGAAGGTCCCCAGCAGCGCCGCGCCCACCGGGAACAGCCACCACAGCGACGACAGCCCGCCGGCCTCCGCCTGCACCAGGGGGAACAGCAGCGCCAGCGCCCCGCCGCCCAGGAGTGCGACCCCGACGAGGTCGATGTGCCCGCGGTCGCCCGACCCGGCCCGCGGCAGCAGCCGCAGCGCCAGCACGAAGGCCAGCGCGCCGATCGGCACGTTGACGTAGAAGACCCACCGCCACCCGCTGGCGTCGCCGGCGAGGGCGAGGATCAGCCCGCCGACGACCGGCCCGGCCGCCGTCGAGACGCCGATGGTGGCGCCGAACAGGCCGAAGGCCCGGCCCCGCTCGGCGCCGCGGAACAGCTGCTGGATCAGCGCCGAGTTCTGCGGCGCCAGGCACCCCGCGGCCAGGCCCTGCACCAGCCGCGCGGCGACCAGCCACTCGACGGTGGGTGCCGCGCCGGCCGCCGCGCTGGCCAGCACGAACCCGGCCAGCCCGACCAGGAACAGCCGCCGCCGGCCATAGGCGTCACCCAGCCGGCCGGCGGGCACGAGCATCAGTCCGAAGGTCAGCGCGTAGCCGGAGACCACCCACTGGACGGCGGCCGGCGAGGCCCCCAGTCCCTCCTGCATCGAGGGCAGCGCCACCGAGACGATGCTGACGTCGAGCAGGCTCATGAAGCCGGCGACCAGGGTCACCCAGAGCGCCTGCCAGCGGCGCGGATCGGGCTCGAACCCCTCGTCGTCCGGAGCAGTGCGGGAGTCGGGGGCGGAGCGCGTCACGACATCCGATGGTCCGCCTGATCGCCCGCCCGCGCCGCCCGGCCGTCAGCGGCCCTGCGGCGGCGCGGGATAGGTCTCGCGGACGGCGGCCATGTCCAGCTCGCGGACCGTGGCGATGAGCACGTCGAGCGAGTCGCCGGGGAGCCAGCCCGGCTCGGCGAAGACCAGCACGCCGTCCCGGAACACCATGAGGGTGGGCGCGGTGCGGACCCCCACCTCGGCGGTCAGCTCGGCCTCGGCCTCGGTGTCGACGGCGGCGAAGACCAGGTCGGGGTGCCGCGCGCCGGCGGCGTCGAACACGGCGGCGAAGGCGCGGCTGGATCCGGACGAGGCGGCGCGGAAGTCGACCAGGACGATGCCCGGGCGCTCCACGGTCGCTGCGAAGTCGCCCCGGCTCAACGTCCCGGTGCCCATGCCTCCGAGTGTGCGCCGCGGACGCGGCGGCGGCTCAGCCGGTGAAGGCACGCAGCTCGGCCAGCCGGCGCGGGCTGACCGTCTTGAGCCGGGCGACGGCGGAGGCCAGCGGCACCAGCGCGATCTCGGTGCCGTGCAGGGCGACCATCTGGCCGGTGTGCCCCTCGTGCGCGGCGACGGCGGCGTGCAGCCCGAAGCGGGTGGCCAGCACGCGGTCGAAGGAGGTCGGCGTGCCGCCCCGCTGGACGTGTCCGAGGACCGTGGCCCGCACCTCCTTGCCGGTCCGGCGCTCCAGCTCCTCCCCCAGCTGCTGGGTGACCCCGGTGAACCGGCGGTGGCCGAACTCGTCGAGGCCGCCCTCGCGGAAGGCCATCTGCCCGGGCAGGGGCTGGGCGCCCTCCGCGACGACGCCGATGACGTGGGAGTCGCCGCGGGCGAACCGCTCGGTGACCAGCGCGACGACCTCGTCGACGTCGAAGGGCTGCTCCGGCACGAGCGTCAGGTGGGCCCCGGCGGCCAGCCCGGCGTGCACCGCGATCCACCCGGCGTGCCGGCCCATCACCTCGACCAGCAGCACCCGCTGGTGGGACTCCGCGGTGGTGTGCAGCCGGTCGATGAGGTCGGTGGCGATGCTGACCGCGGTGTCGAAGCCGAAGGTGAGGTCGGTGCAGTCGATGTCGTTGTCGATGGTCTTGGGGACGCCGACCACGGGGACGCCGGCCTCCGACAGCAGGTGCGCCGCGGTCAGCGTGCCCTCGCCGCCGATCGGGACCAGCACGTCGATCCCGTGCTGGTCGAGCGTCCGGCGCATGTCGTCCAGGCCGGCGTGCAGCTTCTCCGGCGCGACCCGGGCCGAGCCCAGCGTCGTCCCGCCGCGGGTGAGCAGGCCGTCGACGGCGGAGACGTCCAGCGGGGTGCTGCGGTCCTCGAGCAGCCCGCGCCAGCCGTCCCGAAAGCCGATGACCTGGCTGCCGTACTGGGTCGCCGCGGTCCGGACCACCGAGCGGAGGACGGCGTTCAGGCCCGGGCAGTCACCGCCGCCGGTGAGGACTCCGATGCGCACCGCGTCGACGATACGTCATGACGTCTGGACGACATGTCGACTCGCGGAGCCCGGGCCGGTCAGCCGGCGCGGCCCCGCAGCCGGCGGTAGGTGCGCACCAGCTCGGCGGTGGAGGCATCCTGCTCGAGCTCCGGCGCCTCCTCGCTGGTCAGCGCGGGGGCGAGCTCGCGGGCCATCACCTTGCCCAGCTCCACGCCCCACTGGTCGAACGAGTCGATCTGCCAGATCACGCCCTCGGCGAGGACGGTGTGCTCGTAGAAGGCGACCAGCTGGCCGAGGGTGGACGGCGTCAGCTGCGGCGCCAGGATCGTGGTGCTGGGCCGGTTGCCGGGCATCACCTTGTGCGGGACGACGGCGGGGTCCGTCCCGTCGGCGGCCACCTGCTCGGCGGTCCGGCCGAAGGCGAGCGCCGCGGACTGGGCGAACATGTTGGCCATCAGCAGGTCGTGCATCTCGCCGATGTCGTGATTGGGCTGCCCGAAGCCGATGAAGTCCGCCGGCACGAGCGACGTCCCCTGGTGCAGCAGCTGGTGGAACGCGTGCTGGCCGTTGGTCCCGGGCTCACCCCAGTAGACCTCGCCGGTCGCCGTCGTCACCGCCTCGCCGTCCCACCGGACCGACTTGCCGTTGCTCTCCATCGTGAGCTGCTGCAGGTAGGCCGGCAGCCGCGACAGGTACTGGCTGTAGGGCAGCACGGCGTGGGTCTGCGCGCCGAAGAAGTCCGTGTACCAGACGTTGATCAGCCCCTGCAGGACCGGCAGGTTCTCCGCGAGCGGGGCGGTGCGGACGTGCTCGTCCACGGCGCTCGCGCCGGCCAGCATCTCGCGGTAGGCCTCGGGACCGATGGCGACCATGAGCGACAGCCCGATGGCCGACATGAACGAGTACCGGCCGCCGACCCAGTCCCAGAACCCGAACATGTTGTCCGGGTCGATGCCGAACTCGCGGACGGCCTCGGTGTTGGTGGAGACCGCGACGAAGTGCTTGGCCACGGCACTGTCGTCGGCGCCGCCGCCCGAGCCCAGGCCCTGCAGCAGCCAGTCGCGTGCGACGGAGGCGTTGGTGAGCGTCTCCAGGGTGGTGAAGGTCTTCGACGAGACCACGAAGAGCGTCTCGGCGGGGTCGAGGTCGCGGGTGGCCTCGGCGAAGTCGGTGGGGTCGATGTTGGAGACGAACCGGGCGGTGAGGCCGCGGTCGGAGAAGGCGCGCAGCGCGGTGTAGGCCATGGCCGGGCCGAGGTCGGAGCCGCCGATGCCGATGTTGACGACGGCGCGGATCGGCTTGCCGGTGTGCCCCTTCCACTCCCCCGAGCGCACCCGCCCGGCGAACTCGGCCATGCGGTCCAGCACCGCGTGCACGTCGGCGGTCACGTCCTGGCCGTCGACGACGAGCTCCGTGGCGGCCGGGGCCCGGAGCGCGACGTGCAGGACGGCGCGGTCCTCGGTCACGTTGATGTGCTCGCCGCGGAACATCGCGTCGATCCGCTCCCGCAGGCCCGCGCGCTCGGCCAGCGCGACCAGCAGCCGGAGCGTCTCGTCGGTGACCCGGTGCTTGGAGTGGTCCACGACCAGGTCCGCGACGCGGCGGGTGAGGCGGCGGGCGCGCTCCGGGTCCTCGGCGAAGAGGTCCCGCAGGTGCCGGTCACGGAGCTGCGCGTGGTGCTCGGCGAGGGCCCGCCACTCCGGCGTCGCGGTGATGTCGATGGCGGACGTGTCCATGGGCACACCCTGCCCGAGAACGTCGCCGCTACACCAACGGCCTGGCGGGCCCCGACGAGGTCAGCCCGCAGCCGTGGCCGTCGGCGCGCAGCAGGTGGCGGCGTCCTGGGTCGCCGGCGCCTCCTGGCCGCAGCACGTGCCGGACTCCCCCGCGGCCGGCGGCTCGCCGAAGGTCTCGCTGTCGGCGAGGACGGTGTAGACCTCCCAGCGCTCACCGCCGGGGCCGGTCACCCACGCCTTGTCCTGGGTGGCGTAGCAGCAGGTGGTGTTCATCTCCGGGTCGGCGAGCAGCCCCGCGCCGGTCAGCCGGTCGATCTCGGCGTGCACCTCGTCGCTGGAGCCGAGCTCGATGCCGAGGTGGTTGAGGGATCCCCCGCGGCCCGGGTTCTCCAGGAGCACGAGCTTGAGCGGCGGCTCGGCGACGGCGAAGTTGGCGTAGCCGGGACGGCGCTTGGCCGGCTCGACGCCGAGCAGCCGCGTGTAGAAGCCGACGGCCTGCTCGAGGTCGTCGACGTCGAGGGCGAGCTGGATGCGGGACACGGGGACCTCCGGTTGTGAGACGTATGTCGAAGAGGTGCGCCGTCCACTGTGCCCACCTCTTTGACATACGTCAAGGAGGTGGCGCAGACTGGTCGCATGCCGAAGGCCCTGCCCGTGCTCGACACCACCGCGCCGGTCTGCTGCGCGCCGGTCGCCTCCGCGGCGATGACCGAGGACGCGGCGATCGAGGTGGCCCTGCGGCTCAAGGCGCTGGCCGACCCGGCGCGGCTGCGCCTGATGTCGCTGCTGCTGACCCGCGACGAGGTGTGCACCTGCGACCTCGCGCCGGTCCTCGGGCTGAGCGAGGCGACGGTCAGCCACCACCTCGGTCAACTGCGCAGGGCCGGCCTGGTCCAGGGCGAGCGCCGCGGCATGAACGTCTGGTACCGGGCGCGCCGCGAGTCGCTCGGCGCCCTGGTGCGGGTGCTCGACCCCGACTGCTGCTGAGATCCCGTCCCGCGGGCGCCGGCGGACCGCCCCGGGGGCAGGCTGGCCCCATGACCGACGCCTTCCCCCCGCTCGCCGAGCTCGCCGCCGAGGAGGCGGAGCTGCAGTTCCCCTCCTTCACCCATGACGACGCGTGGGACCTCGGCGCCGCGCTCGTGGCCGCCGGCCGCCGGGCCTCCGCGCCGATCGCCGTCGAGATCAGCCGCAGCGGTTTCCGGCTGTTCTCCGCCGCGCTCACCGGCGCGACCCCGGACAACGCCCACTGGATCGAGCGCAAGACCCGGGTGGTCGAGCGGTTCGGGCACAGCAGCCTCTACGTCGGCCAGCAGTTCCGGGAGCGCGGCAGCACGTTCGAGGAGGGCACCGGCCTGGACCCGCAGCGGTACGCCGCCCACGGCGGCGCCTTCCCCGTCCTCGTGCGCTCCGTCGGGGCGGTCGGGGTGGTCGTCGTCTCCGGCCTCCCCCAGGTCGAGGACCACCGGATGGTCGTCGCGGCGATCCGGGCCCACCTCGGCCGGTAGCCCTGCCGGTGGACGGGCCGCCGGCCCCGCGGTCAGGAGGGCGTGCCGACCACCGTGGCCAGGACGGCGGAGAACCGGCGGGCCATGAGGGCGGCGTCGAAGTCGCGGACGGCGCGCAGCCGCGCCCGCGGGCCGAGCGCGGCGCGGCGGCCGGGGTCGGCGAGCAGGTCGCGCACGGCCGTGGCCA
The DNA here is from genome assembly GCF_019799905.1 of Trujillonella endophytica. Taxonomy (GTDB): domain Bacteria; phylum Actinomycetota; class Actinomycetes; order Mycobacteriales; family Geodermatophilaceae; genus Trujillonella; species Trujillonella endophyticus_A. The sequence continues at coordinate 378,662 of NZ_JABGCI010000005.1, forward strand.
GCGCGCCGGCGTCCTCCACCGGGACGACGACGGCGTCGTCGCCCACGGCGGTCCGCACGTCCCCGACGGCGGTCGTGACACAGGGCAGGCCGGCCGCCATCGCCTCGAGCAGCACGAGCGGCAGCGCCTCCCGCCGCGACGAGAGGACGAAGAGGTCGAGCCCGCGGAGGAACGCGTAGGCGTCCTCCACGAAGCCCGTGAACGTGACCGGCAGGCCGGCGGCGGCCGCCCGCAGCGCCGCCTCGTCGCGGCCGGCCCCCCCGATGACCACCTCCAGCTCGACGCCCGCGCCGACCAGCTGCCGGACCGCCGTCAGCAGCAGGTCGAAGCCCTTCTGCCCGGTCAGCCGGCCGAACGTGCCCACCCGGGGCACCGGGTTGCCGGCCGGGCCGGAGGCGGTGGCGGGGACGTCGACGCCGTTGGGGACGACGTGCACGCGGCCCGCCGGCACCCGCAGGTCGGCGACGATCTGGTCGCGGATCTCCGTCGCCGGGGTGAGCAGGAGCGCGAAGCCCGCGTACAGGGCGACCAGTTCCTCGCGTCGCGCCCCGGTGCCGGTGTCGCCGACGAGGTGCAGGACGCCGACCGTCGGCGCCACGGACTGCGCGGCGGTGACGGCGGCGGCGTTCGACCCCGGGTCGACCAGGTTGACCAGGACGACGTACGGCTCCGTCGCCGCGACCGCCGCGCGCAGCTCGGGCGCCTCGGCGGTGTGCCGGGCCAGCGGGACCACGAGCGGGTCGTGCCCGGTGTAGCGCGCGGCCAGCGGCTCGGCGCAGACCAGCCGCACCGACCAGCCCAGCGCCGGCAGCCGGCGCAGCAGGGCGGTCAGGTGGACGTCCGCCCCGCCCCACGTCTCCGTGTCGCTGACCAGGGTGATCCGCGGGCTCACGCGGCCCGTCCGGCGGCCAGCTCGCGGGCGGCGGCGAGCACGGCCTCGGGGCGGACCGACGCCGCGCAGCGGAAGTCGATCGGGCAGACCAGGTGCGGGCACGGCGCGCAGGGGACGTCGGCGACGACCGCCCGGTGCCGCGGGCCGGGGTGGGCCCACCGGACGGGGTCGCCGGGGAGGAACACCGTGACGCTGCGACCGCCGACCGCGGCGGCCAGGTGCGCCGACCCGGTGTCGTTGCCCACGAGCACCGCGGCGTCGCGCAGCAGCGCGGCCAGGCCGCCGAGCGTCGTCGCCCCGGTCAGGTCCACCGCCGGCGCCCGCATCGCGGCGACCACGCGCGCGGCGATCTCCCGCTCGTCGGGGACGCCGGTCACCACCACGGTCAGCCCGTCGCGCGCCAGCGCGTCGCCCACCTCCGCGTACCGGGCGACGGGCCACTGGCGGGTCGCGGCGGAGGCCCCGGGGTGCAGCACCGCGTAGCCGCCCGGGACGAGCGCGTGCCGGGCGAGCGTGGCGGCGTGCTCCTGCTCGTCGGCCGGCCGCAGGTCGAAGCCCATGTCGACCGGACCGCCGGGCGGCAGGCCGAGGTGCTCGAACAGCCGCACGTGCCGCTGCGCCTCGTGCAGGTCCAGGGGGTAGCGCAGGTGCAGCGCCTCCGACCCGGGCGGCACGGCCCAGCCGGTGGGCGCGAAGCCGCCGGTCAGCCGGGCACCGAGGGCGGCGGTGACCTCGTTGGCGGCGGGCCGGTCGCCGTAGTCCTGCAGGGCGAGGTCGAAGGTGCGCCCCGCGGCGGTGAACGCCGCCCACCCGTCCGGGTCGACCGGGCCGTCGGGGATGCCCTCGGCACCCGGGAACGGCAGCAGCTCGTCCACCAGGGGCCGGCCGTCCAGCGAGCCGAGCCGCTCGACCACCGGCGCCATCCGCGGCCAGGTGGTCAGCGCGACGTGCAGATCGGGCCGGGCGGTGCGCAGCCAGCGCAGCGACGGCAGGGAGCACAGCAGGTCGCCGAGGCCCACGCGCATCCGGACGAGCAGCACCCGGCGGACGGCGGGATCGGCGAGCGGCGGCAGCACGGCGGCGGTCCTGCCCCGCGCGCGGACGGCCCAACCTCAGCACGGCACACGATCTCGTGGTGCACTACGCACCCCCGCCAGCGTTGGAGGTCCGCGTGTCCCGTCCCGTCGGCCGTCCCGTCGGCCGTTCCATCGACACGGCCCCGCACGTCCTTCGCCTGTGCAGCGTCTTCGAGCCGGAGACCGGCGGGCGGCCCGGCGCGCTGGACGGGCGGGCCGCCCGCTTCGACCCCATCGGGGGCATGCAGAACCACACCGCGACGCTGACCCGCTGCCTCGACGCCCAGGGGCACCGGCAGACGGTGGTCACCTCGCGGCTGGCCGCCCCGGCCGGCGCCACCAGGCTGGGCAGCTCCGCGGTCGTGCACCGCACCGGGCTGCCCATCGCCCGGCTGCGCCAGCTGTGGGCGCTGGCGGCGCTGCCCGTCGTCCTCGGGCGGCGGTCCGGGCCGGTCGACGTCGTCCACGCCCACCAGGGCGAGGACCTGGCCACCCTGCCCCTGGCGCGGCTGGCCGCGCGCCGGCACCGCTGCCCGCTGGTGGTGACGCTGCACTGCAGCGTGGGGCACACGCTGAGCGGCGGCTCGCCCCGGGCCCGGCTGCTGCGGGCGGTCGGCGGGTGGGTGGAGCGGCGCACGCTGCGGCGGGCCGACGCGGTGGTGGTCCTCACCGAGCGGACGGCCGCGGCGGTACGCGCCGACGGCGTCCCGGCCGAGCGGGTGCACACGGTCCCGTCCGGCTTCGACCCCGCCCTGTTCGCCGGGCGTGCCGGCACCCCCGGAGCCGCCGACGTGCTCGCCGCGGTCGACCGGCCCCGGATCGGCTACGTCGGCCGGCTGGCGCCGCAGAAGCGCCCCGACGTGCTCGTCGAGGCCTTCGGGCTCATGCGGGAGCGGGCGGAACTGGTCGTGGTCGGCGACGGTCCGGATCGGGCGCTGGTGGAGCGCGCGGCCGCGGCGAGTCCGGCGCGCGGGCGGATCACGCTGCGCGGGTTCGTGGCGCACGACGCCGTACCGGGGGTGCTGGCATCGCTCGACGTGCTGGTGCTGCCCTCGGCGTACGAGGAGATGGGCTCGGTGCTCACCGAGGCGATGGCGGCAGGGCTGCCGGTGGTGGCCAGCGACGTCGGCGGGATCCCGACGGTGGTGGACGACGGCGTGACGGGGCTGCTCGTGCCGCCGCTGGACCGCCCGGCGCTGGCGGCCGCGCTGGACCGGGTGGTGGGCGACCCCGAGTTGCGGGCGCGGCTGGCCGCCGGGGCGCGGGAGCGCGCCGGCGACTACGCGTGGCCGCGGCTGGCCGCGCGGGTGGCCGAGGTCTACGCGCGGGTCTGCGGCCAGGTGCGGGAGTCCGTCGCGGCGTGAAGGGTGGGCGCGTGCCCGAGAGCCCCGGGGTCGCCGTCCTGGTGCCCGTGTACGACTCCGCCCTCTCCCCCGGGAGCGTCTTCCTGCCGCGGGCGCTGGAGTCGCTGCGGGCGCAGACCGCCGGCGACTGGGAGGCCGTGGTCGTCGACGACGGCTCACCCGATCCCGGCACCGTCGCCTCCGTCGTCGCCGCGGCGGGCGACCCCCGGATCCGGCTGGTCCGGCTCGAGGGCAACCGCGGGCTCGGCGCGGCGCTCAACGCCGGCCTGGACGCCACGACCGCCCCGGTCGTCGCCTACCTCCCCGCCGACGACGTGTGGACGCCCGGCCACCTCGGGGCGCTGCTGGGCTGCCTCGCGGACCCGGGCGTCGTCCGCGCGCGGTCGGAGCTCGCCGCGCCCGCCGGGACGCCGTACGACCAGCTGGTGCAGGTCGCGCACCGGCGCACCGGCGACCGCTGGACCGAGCGCGACGAGCTGGAGACCGACGACCTCGACCGATTGCTGTGGCGGCGGGTGGACGCCGGCGGCGCGGTGGCCCACACCGGCCGGGTCACCTGCTCGTGGACCCGGCACCCCGGCCAGCGGTCCCGGGCGATCCGGAGCGCGTTCGACGGCGGGCTGAACGTCTTCCGCGCCCGCTACGGGGTGGCGCGGCCGCTGCGGTTCTCCTCGACGGACGGGGCGGACGTCGACGAGGTGGCGCGCTACGCCCGGTTCCGCTCCCGCACGTACGAGCCGGCCACCGAGGGCCTGCGGGTGCTCCTCGTCGGCGAGCTGGCGTTCAACCCCGAGCGGGTCCTGGCGCTGGCCGAACGTGGTCACTCCCTGACCGGGCTCTGGACGGCGACCGGCCTCGGCGACTCCACCGTGGGTCCGCTGCCGTTCGGGCACGTCGCCGACCTGGGCGTCGTCGACCCGGCCGCGCTCGCCGATCCGGCCGCGGCCTGGCGGCGGGCGGTCCGGGAGCTGGCGCCCGACGTGGTGTGGGCGCAGCTCAACTGGCGGTCGGTGCCGCTGGCGCACGCCGTCCGGGCGGCGTTCCCGGACCTGCCGTTCGTCCTGTCGTTCAAGGAGGCGCCGCAGCGGAGCATCGTCCGCGGGGAGTGGCCGGTGCTGGCCGACCTGGTGACCACCGCCGACGCGTGCCTGTTCTGCTCGGCGGAGGAGCGGGACTGGTTCGCCCTCGCCCTGGCCGGCCGGGTGGACACGGCGCGGCTGGGCGTCCTCGACGGCGACCTGCCGCTGGGTGAGTGGCTCGACGCCCCGCTGTCGCCGAAGCTCTCGGACGCGGACGGGGAGCCGCACGCGGTCGTCGTCGGGCGACCGTCGGGCCTGGACCTCGACTGGGTGCTGGAGCTGGCTCGCCGGCGCGTGCACACCCACCTCTACGGGCAGCTCCGTGCGCCCGGGGCGACGGGCTCGTGGCAGGGCTGGCTGGACGAGGCGCTGGCGCAGGCCCCGGGCTTCGTGCACCTGCACCCGCCGATCGGGGCCGACGAGTGGGTGCGGGAGCTGTCCCGGTACGACGCCGGCTGGCTGCACCGCTTCGGCAGTGCGAACGGCGGAGACCTCCGACTGGCCACCTGGGACGACCTCAACTCCCCTGCCCGGCTCCCGGTCTGCCTCGCCGCGGGCCTGCCGCTGCTCCAGCAGGCGAACCCGGGGTCGCTGGTCTCGGTGGAGCGGGTGCTGCGTGCCGAGAGCACCGGCCTGCTCTACCGCTCGGCCGACGACGTCGCGGACCAGGTGACCGAGGAGGTGCGCACCCGCTCAGGAGCCGACGCCGCGCTGGCCGTCCGCGAGCGGCACACCTTCGACGCCCACGCCGATCGGCTGGTGGACCTGTTCCGCTCCCTCGCCCGCTGAGGCCGGCGAGCGCTGCCGGCACGTCGACCTCTCCACCCGTCGACATGGAGACGTGTCGGCACGGCGACGTGTCGGCAGGGAGACGTGTCGGCACGGCGACTCGTCACCGCGGTCGGGATCACGGCGCGTCAGAACGGCGGCGGGTCGTCGTCGGCTGCGGCGCGGTCGCCGGGTGCGTCGGGCGCGGCGGGCACGGCGCGCGCGGCAGGACCGCGCGGCTTCGGTGTCCCCGCCCGCTCGATCAGTTCGAGGATGCCCGGTGGGCGCCGCACGGCTGCTGTTCCGTCGCCGCTGTCGGGGGTGCCCCGTTCGCTGCCGTCGCCGGGCGGACCGGTCTCGGGCGAACCGGTCTCGGGCGGCCCGGCCGGAGCCGGTCCGTCATCTCGCGGTGGTCGCAGGCCGGGTGGTCGGGTGGTGCGGGTGATGCCGGAGGGCGTGGTCACCGTCAGCACGCCGTCGTCGCTCATGTGGAAGTGCCAGCCGCGGGCGAAGGTCTTGAGGCGGTGGTGGCTGCGGCACAGGCAGCACAGGTTGGCGCA
>NZ_JABGCI010000054.1 GCF_019799905.1 Trujillonella endophytica
TTAATGGGGTGTTTGGTTACTAGTGCTAGCATGACCAAACCCCACATTGTATATCCTTATCCTTATTTAGAATATCCTTATCCTTGTTAATTATTAACATTTAATAATTAAGGATAGACTTATTCATAATTAGGATAACTGTATCCTTATCCTTGTTTAGAGTATCCTCATCCTTGTTTAATTATTAACCTTTAATAATTAAGGATAGGCATATACTTAACTAGGATAACTCCTCTCACTCAATCAAGAAGATCACTTAAGCTTATTGTGTGTGACCCATTGGGTTCATCCCAACCTAGTAGCGGCAGGGGACATCTCGATGTCTCCCAAAATAGAAACTTTCTATTTATAGGTTCGATTGGAACAATTCCAATTTTGCCCTCAATGATAACTCTTATCATTAGGCCTTCACTAGTCATGAGTGACGTCTAGCAACATATCACGACGTACCCTAGGTATGGGTGAATATTCCTGCATAAATGAACCCTTCGTGTAATAGATAATCCTTCACCAAACAATGTCTCGACTGTAGTTAATTAGGCATGGATTCAAGTCAAACCCTAACTAAGTCATGTGTTACAAATTCACCAAATCATAATCTCAATTAGGTATACCCTAGAAACTCATTTCTTGGTAACCTTCTGCTTTGGCCAAAGACTTCACTGAGATATTATATTTGTGAATTAACTAAGACATTCGCCCTCTCTGATTAAGGGTGGTGATCCTCTATCGCACACTCACCTATCTTCATACATAATCCACTAGTGCCAATGAGTACCGATTACACCCTTGTCATTAAGAGTGTACGAGATACTATCAAACCCTAGCAGCCTATGCATAAGATAACATGTGGTGTCTCAAGTCTAAGGATTACATAATTGTGACTATACACATGAGCAGCTTTTGACATACAAATAGAATCCCATAAGCTGTACTCACATTGGTCACGTTCAGTGTACTTGTTCTCTAACAAGCACCCCCAGGTTTACTATAGTGTCTCTACACAAATGGTTCGAGACTCACCATCCTCCCATGGAGCTAGTATAACCTGAGCTAATCTTAACGGTTTATAATCGTCCACATATATAAACCTATGATCAGGAACTGATTTAGGATAGATGTACTTGAGAGTTGTAAGTCTCTCAATCTCAACACTTTGAGATACTACTCTCTATCATTCTATCCAGGGACTTTATCATGAACAGTAATTAAACACTAGTTTGCATGATAAAATAGCCATATTATAAATCAATAATGTTAATACATGATTTAATAATGAAATACAAAGCCCTTTAAACTCAACATAACAATTGGTTTAGGGCATATCTCTAACAATCTCCCACTTGCACTAAATCCAATTAGTGACGTACTTAATC
>NZ_JABGCI010000055.1 GCF_019799905.1 Trujillonella endophytica
ATCTACCTCATGGCTGGATAGATAAATGTTTAGATTTCTGCGATTATTTTTTAACAGGGGTTGCTGAATATCAAAAACTTATTATGAGAAATCCTATTTTTTTAGAGCGAGTTGAGGGAGTAGGCATTATTGGTGGAGAGGAAGCAATAAATTGGGGTTTATCAGGACCAATGCTACGAGCTTCCGGAATACAATGGGATCTTCGTAAAGTTGATCATTATGAGTGTTACGACGAATTTGATTGGGAAGTCCAATGGCAAAAAGAAGGAGATTCATTAGCTCGTTATTTAATACGAATCAATGAAATGACGGAATCTATAAAAATTATTCAACAGGCTCTGGAAGGAATTCCGGGAGGGCCCTATGAGAATTTAGAAATCCGATGCTTTGATAGAGTAAGGGATCCCGAATGGAATGATTTTGAATATCGATTCATTAGTAAAAAACCTTCTCCTACTTTTGAATTGTCGAAACAAGAACTTTATGTGAGAGTCGAAGCCCCAAAGGGAGAATTGGGAATTTTTCTGATAGGAGATCAAAGTGTTTTTCCTTGGAGATGGAAAATTCGCCCACCGGGTTTTATCAATTTGCAAATTCTTCCTCAGTTAGTTAAAAGAATGAAATTGGCTGATATTATGACGATACTAGGTAGTATAGATATCATTATGGGAGAAGTTGATCGTTGAAATGATAATTGATACAACAGAAGTACAAGATATCAATTCTTTTTCCAGATTGGAATCCTTAAAAGAGGTCTATGGGATCATATGGATGCTTATCCCTATTTTGACTCTTGTATTCGGAATCACAATAGGTGTACTAGTAATTGTGTGGTTAGAAAGAGAAATATCCGCAGGGATACAACAACGTATTGGACCTGAATACGCCGGCCCTTTGGGAATTCTTCAAGCTCTAGCAGATGGGACAAAACTACTTTTCAAAGAGAATCTTCTTCCATCTAGAGGAGATACTCATTTATTCAGTATCGGACCATCCATAGCAGTCATATCAATTCTACTAAGTTATTCAGTAATTCCTTTTGGCTATCACCTTGTTCTAGCCGATCTCAATATCGGTGTTTTTTTATGGATCGCCATTTCAAGTATTGCTCCCATTGGACTTCTTATGTCAGGATATGGATCAAATAATAAATATTCCTTTTTAGGTGGTTTACGAGCTGCTGCTCAATCGATTAGTTATGAAATACCATTAACTCTATGTGTGTTATCAATATCTCTACGTGCGATTCGTTGAGACATAAACTTTTCCTTATTTCCTTTCTTTTTCCTGTCTTTCTAGGAAAGAAGTTGAATGAATTGAATAGATATCTTCATTTTTTTGTTCATCA
>NZ_JABGCI010000056.1 GCF_019799905.1 Trujillonella endophytica
CTGCAGTTTTGGTCCCACTTCGTTCCGGCGCCATCTTTTCGTTCCTTATTTTAGTTATGGGGTAGTGGAGCGCGAAACCATTCGAATTTTCTTTTTCCACACCGTGCACGCATCATCTTGGTGCGACGCAACAACTGGCTCATCCGAATGGAATACACATACAGGACGCCGTTGAATCGGGCCGATCCCGTATTTTACTCCAATTAACGGGAATCATTTCGGTTAGAGTGAATCTCGGGACAGTCGGTGAAATAATAGGACGTTCGGTTTAATGAGTTCGGATTTCTTTCTGCGAAACACGAAATGAGATCGGTCCGACGGGTGGGCCCCATTGTGCGCTTAAAGAGGAATCCCGTTTTTGAAGATTTCGATCACTCGATCCTTCTTTTCCCCTTTGAAAACACAGAAAACTTATGCTAAAACTTCGGTCTTCAGTTTAGTTGTTTGTTTTTCCCGGACAAATCCCCATCCTCCATTTACGCATATATGGGAGGATTGGGATCGATGTAGATTTTATGCAGCGGTTTTCGGTTCCACAAATAATAACAATATTGTGAAAACTATTATTAGAAAAGTGTTCACGCCATATTCTCGAAATGCTGGTGAGATACGAATGATGTAAGAGAATCGTGATTCGAAAGATTGGAATTAAATATAAGCTTATATTGAAAATCAATTTCTATTCAATCTTGAAAAGTTAATTTCGTCCAGCGATTATGTTTATATACGATTTTTGGGACGATTGAGTTGAATGGAGGCGAAATACGTTTTATTATCTTTATCCCCCATGCAGCGGAGTTAAATACTGACAATACATTGAGTAACTTTCGTAATTTTTAACTGATAATTAATCTAAACAAAGACTTAAATTAGCTAATTAATCTCAATAAATTAATCCGCGCATCGAACGGAATTTAAAATAATGCATCTTTCACATGGAGCCTAGGGCGGATTCAACCCAAACGTAGAGGCGAAAGAAAATGAAAACGTGCGGGGTTCCCTACGCTCAAAGTGGAGGAAAAGCTGCAGATGCAGCTTTACCGCCGCTCAAAACGGCGGAAAAGCTGCAAGTGCTGGTTTTCCTCCTCTCGGAGAGGAGGAAAACTGGAAATTGCAGCTTTACCGCCGCTTAGAACGGCGGAAAAGCTGCAAATGCAGTTTTACCGCCGCTTCAAACGGCGGAAAAGCTGCAAGTGCAGGTTTTCCTCCACTCGGAGAGGAGGAAAACTTGCAAGTGCAGGTTTACCCCTCTTCGAGCTGGGGTAGGGCTGCAGTTTTGGTCCCACTTCGTTCCGGCGCCATCTTTTCGTTCCTTATTTTAGTTATGGGGTAGTGGAGC
>NZ_JABGCI010000058.1 GCF_019799905.1 Trujillonella endophytica
TCATAAGGGATGTTTGGTTACTAGTGCTAGCATGACTAAACATCCTTGAATAGAGTAATCCTATTCTCGGTTAGTTTTGACTTTTAATCAATTAACTTTTAATAATTAAAATCAAACAAACTCAATGATAGGATTCCCCTCCCACAAGCTTAAGGAACTCACTTACTCTCTATTGTGTGTGACCCTTTGGGTTCACCCTAACCTAGCAGTGACAGGGACATCTCTATGTCTCCCAAAAATAGAAACTTTCTATTTTAAGGTTCAATTGGAACGATTCCAATTTTGCCCTCATTGATAACACTTTATCAATAGGCTTTCACTGGTCATGAGTGACATCTAGCAACATATCATGACATACCCTAGGTTTAGGTGAATAGCAGAACTATGTGAACCCTTCATGTTATTTAATCCTTCATCCCCTAATGTCACAGTTAAGATAATAGGTATGGTTTTAGTCAAACCCTATCTTAACAACTTGATATCTGTCCCACAAAATATAATCTCAATAAGGTAATCGCAGTGAAACTCTTTTCACTGTTTACCTATCACTCTGGCCAGAGGTTCCCTTTGAGAATTATCTTTGTGAACTTATCCTGACATTCTCTCTCATATAACTGAGAGTGATGATCCCTTATTGCACACTCATCCATCTTCATGCATAACTCATTAGAGCCAATAAGCACCGATTACAACCTTATGGATAAGGCTGTACAAGATACTATCAAACTCTAGCAACCTATGCATAAGACAGCTATGGTGTCTCAGGTCTAAGGACTACCAAATAAATGGACATAACACTAGAATATTCCTTTGACAGAACTACCATAGGAATACTCTTTGTAGATCATGTTCAGTGTACATATTCTCTAATATGCACCCACAGATTAACCTAAGTGTCACTACACTGATAGGAAAGACTACCTATCCTCCATATGAGTTGGTTTAAATCTGTGCTACTCTTCATACGGTTAATTAAATATCCACTTTAATAAACCTTTGAGTAGGAACTCTTTTAGAATAGATGTATATGAGAAATATCAGTCTCTCTATCTCAACACCTTGAGATGCATATCTCTCTTATCATTTATTCATGGACCTTATCATATATGTTAGAACATATTAGATAAGTTATACCTTCCATATATTGATAATATGAAACTTGATATACCCTTTAGGATTGGTTTTAGGGCATACTTCTAACAATCTCCCACTTGCACTAAAGCCAATCACCATAGTATTGTATACTAGTCTTCGTAAGACAAGGCTTATTACACTCTCTAGTGTTTAGGCAATGTAGATTATCAGATGCAAAACCATTTTGCATTTTATTATT
>NZ_JABGCI010000059.1 GCF_019799905.1 Trujillonella endophytica
ATGCAACATAAGCATTGGTTTCCGCAATAATGATATCCCCCAACATACCAAAACTAGCTGTCACCCCACCAGTAGTAGGAGATGTAAGGATTGATACATAGAATAACTTTTTATTTGATTGATAATCATATAAAGCGGAAGATATTTTAGCCATTTGCATCAAGCTCAAACTTCCTTCTTGCATGCGTGCTCCTCCGGAAGCACACACTAGAATAAGAGGTAGAAATTTATTGGTAGCATATTCGATCAAACGGGTGATTTTCTCGCCTACTACAGATCCCATACTACCCCCCATAAACTGAAAATCCATAACCCCAATTGCTATGGGAATACCGTTTAGTTGACCTGTGCCTGTTTGAACAGCCTCAGTTAATCCTGTCTTTTTTTGATAAGAATCAATACGATCTTTATAAGGTTCCTCCTCCGAATGAAATTCAATAGGATCCAGAGAAACCATGTCTTCATCCAGAGGATCCCAAGTACCTGGATCAATCGAAAGTTCGATTCTATCTGAACTACTCATTTTCAAATGATATCCACATTGTTCACAAATATTCATTTTTGACTTAAAAAATTTCTTATAATTTAATCCATAACAATTTTCGCATTGAACCCACAAATGCCTGTATTTTTGAGTTACATCGAGATCATTAGAACTTTTAGTTAAATCACTACCGTTCGTGCTAGTTCTTATACTGGAATTCTCGCTTTCACTACTATTTCCACTTTCACCACAAATGTAACTAGAAATGTAACTGTCACTGTAATTGTCACTACCACTTAAAATGTAACTATCAATATGGATTTGAGAACGAAGATAACTGTCAATACAACTATGAATGTGATTATTCCAACTATATTTAGTATCATACATGTAACGATCATAGTAGGGATCGTCACTCTTAGATCCATTATTCAGATAACTAGAATTCCGATAACTATAAAAAGAACTTTCTACTTCACTCAGAAAAGAATGATCATTGTCAATCTCAAAAATCCGATTTTCAATATCAAAATATATGGAATAACTGTCCCCATTACTATCCCTAACTAAAAAAGTGTCATCAGAGATGAAATTCTGAATGTCCCTGACACCAAATAAATGATCAACATTACTGGAACTGTCACTATTACTCCAACGAGGAATTTTTTGATCCGTATCAGTTATAATCGGGTCTTCACTTCCACTGGTATTTTCAATAGGACCAAGACTGTCCATTGATTTACTTAACCCACACCTGTATTCTAGCCCCTCATTAGACAATATCGAATTGAACCACCGTTTTTCCATAGAGCTTTCTTGCCCCCTAT
>NZ_JABGCI010000060.1 GCF_019799905.1 Trujillonella endophytica
TAGTTCAAATAAAGAATTAAATAATAAGTAATAAAAAATAAGGTAATAATAAAAATAGATTAACTTTTAAGGGAGAGCAGTTGAAGGTTCGAGTCATAAAAGTTCATAGGTAAATATTAAAATTAATTAAAAAAAAAATGATCTCCACAATTTTTATAGATGTATAAGCTACTATATAGAGGCAATACCTAAAATAAAAAAAAATGTACGTGAGTATAATAAGGTTCATAATTCAAGGGTTAGAATGTAATGTTGATAACGTTAAAATACTGGTTCGAATCCAGTTGAACCTAAACCTTTTCCCGTAAAAGGTTAAATCTAAGTTACAAATATTAAGTAACTAAATGCATAAGGATCTATCCTATAAAAATAAATCAAAACTATGTCTAAGTAAATAAAATACTAACACTTATTTACACTCGAGGATATATTCTTAAACAAAAAAAAAAACCACCAATGTTATTAAATATCCTTACACTTCAATTCATGAGTATAATGAATGATGTTCCAACTCCCTGAGGAGTCTACTTTCAAAATAGTGCTACACCTAACCAAGAAGGAATCTTAGAATTACATGATAATATAATGTTCTATCTAGTATTAACTTTAGGTTTAGTATCTTGAATACTATACACAAGTGTTCGTACATTCTCAAAAAATCCAATAGCGTATAAATATATTAAACATGGTCAAACAATTGAAATTATCTGAACAATATTACCAGCATTAGTATTATTAGTAATAGCATTCCCAAGTTTCATATTACTATATTTATGTGATGAAGTAATCTCACCAGCAATGACAATTAAAGCTATAGGTCTTCAATGATACTGAAAATACGAATACAGTGATTTTATTAATGAAAGTGGAGAAACAGTGGAATTCGAATCATATCTAATACCTGAAGACATGTTAGAAGATGGACAATTAAGAATGTTAGATACAGATACATCTATTGTATGTCCTATAGATACTCACATCAGATTCATAGTTACATCTGCAGATGTAATTCATGATTTTGCCGTACCTAGTCTAGGGTTAAAAGTAGATGCAGCCCCAGGACGTCTTAACCAAGTTTCAGCTATAATCCAAAGAGAAGGTGTATTCTACGGAATGTGTTCAGAACTTTGCGGTATTGCTCATTCAGCAATGCCAATTAAAATTGAAGCAGTTTCTTTACCCGCCTTTTTGGAGTGATTAAACGAACAATAATCTCTTATTATAATTTAATAATTTTAAAATATAATTTAATTAATATTCATACAACATATTACTCATTTATATATCTTTTTATTATCTATA
>NZ_JABGCI010000006.1 GCF_019799905.1 Trujillonella endophytica
AGCCTCTCAGCGCCGATGGTACTGCCCTGGAGACGGGGTGGGAGAGTAGGACACCGCCGGACAACCATTCCCAGAAAGGGCCCCAGCCACCAGGCTGGGGCCCTTTCTGCATTCCCTGCGTCGATACGCGCGCGGCGTGTGCGCCCACGCCGCGTTCCACCGCACCGACTGCGGCGCCGGCGCACACGCTGCACGCGGACCGGCTCCGTCGCGGTGTTCGACGGTCCCGCCCCGTGCGTACGGCAGGCGGCCGGCGGAGGTCGCGCGTATGGCGTCGTAGGGCGCGCGCCGTGCGCGGGCCTCGACCGGGGTGCCGACGCCCCCCCGGTGGCCCGGGGCGGAGCGCGCGGGGAGCGGGCGTCGTCCCTGGGTGCGTGGAGGCGACCCTTCCTCCCGGCTGGTGACGACCAACGGGGACCGCCCCCATCCCGTCACGTGACGGAACAGGGGCGGTTGGCGGTTGACCAGCGGAGCCCGGGCTACGGGACCGTCCGCCGGATGCCTGCCCAGCTGAGGCCGGCCAGGACCAGTGCCAGCAGTGCCGGTAGGCCGGCCGTCAGGGTGGCGGTGGAGCGGTCGGAGAGCCACGTCCCCAGGTCGCCCCACGCCTCGAGCCACGTGACGAGCACGGCGAGGCCCCCGAACAGGAGCACGAGGCCCACGATCAGGCTCCACATGCCCAGCTGGCCCCAGCGCTTCATCACCACGCCGATGCCGACGCCGGCGAATGTGGCGATCAGCATCGGGCCGCCGGACACGATCACCTGCAGCGGGAAGTTGTCGACGTCCATCCCGGCGGGCCCCCAGAAGGCGAGGTCGACGCCCCACCCGCCGGTGGCCCCTTCGACGGCGGTGAGCAGGGCGAGGGCCACGCCGTAGTAGAGCGACTGGGCGACGGCCACGAGCGCCGTCCCGAGGTAGAAGATGCGCCGGGACAGGCTCAGGCCCATCGCGAACGGCAGCAGCTGCGTGACCGCCTGTACGAAGACGACCAGGACGGTGATGTACAGCGAGGAGATGCCTCCGGTGATGGAGTTCTCCTGCTGGCCGGCGTCGGTGAGGGCGTACAGCGCGAGGTTGATGGCGAACGCGATGCCGGCGACCAGCCAGGGGATGCCGATCATCACCAGCGGGTTGACCAGGTGCAGGCGGGCGGCGGCGAGCAGGCGGCTCATCGGGGGACCTCCTCGAGTAGGGCGGGGGCGGGCTCGGCGGCCCGGGAGGAGCGCGCCAGCTCGACGACGAGCCGCTGGAGCGGTGTGGGCTCGGCCGCGAGACCCGCATCGAGGGCCGCGGCCTCGTCCGCGGGGCCGTCGATCCGGACGATCGCCCGCGCCGCTCCGCCGAGCGTCTCGGCGTGCAGCACCTCCCGGCCGCGGCCGAACGCCTCCACGGCGCTCCGGGGGCCGGAGACCGTGAGGGCGTCCCCGCGCAGCCTCTCGGCGGTGTCGTCCAGCAGTACGCGACCCCGGTCGATGAGGACGACGTGCTCCAGCAGGTCGCTGATCTCCTCGATGAGGTGCGTGGAGAGGACGACGGTGCGCGGGTGAGTGGCGTAGTCGGCCAGCAGTCGGTCGTAGAAGAGCTGCCGGGCGACGGCGTCCAGGCCCAGGTACGGCTCGTCGAAGAGCGTGAGGGGCGCCCGCGAGGCTAGGCCGATGACGATCCCGACGGCGGAGTTCATCCCGCGGGACAGGCTCTTGATCGCCCGCCTGCGCGGCAGCTCGAAGTCGTCGAGGAGCCCCTCTGCGAGGTCGGCGTCCCAGTGCGGGAACAGCCAGGAGGCCGCCGAGATCGCGTCGCGGACGCGGAAGGCGTCGGGGTAGCGCTGACCCTCCTTGACGAAGCAGATGCCGGCGAGGGTGACGTCGTCCTCGAAGGGGGACCGGCCGAACACCTCCACCGGGCCGCTGGTGGGCTCCCGGTGGCCGGTGAGCAGCTGCAGGAGGGTGGTCTTCCCGGCGCCGTTGCGGCCGAGGAGGCCGGTGATGGTGTCCCGCTCGAAAGGCGGTCGTGACGCCGTCGAGGGCGGTGTGACCGCGGAAGCGCATGGTCACGTCCCGCACCGTCGCGATGGCGGTCATCGACGGTCCTCCCAGCCGTCGATCATCGACGTGAGCTCCTGGGGCGAGATGCCGAGTTTCCGGGCCTCGGTCATCAGGGGGCGGACGTACTGGGCGGCGAACTCGCTGCGCCGGCGCTTCAGCACCTGCTCGCGGGCACCGGTGGCGGCGAACATCCCGACTCCTCGTCTCTTGTAGAGGACCCCGTCGGCCACCAGCTGGTTCAGGCCCTTGGCTGCGGTGGCGGGGTTGATGCGGTGGAAGGCGGCCAGCTCGTTGGTCGAGGGCGCCTGGCTCTCCTCGGGCAGGGAGCCGTCCACGATCGCCGTCTCGATCAGCTCGGCGACCTGGCGGAAGATCGGGCCGGCGTCCTCGTTCACCTGCGACGTCCGGCGCGTCCCGGGACCCGGCGGTCCCTGGGTTCACTACTCATGTAATGAACCATAGAAGTGGATGCCTCCGGCGCGCAAGCCGCCCGGCGGGATGAACCCCGCAACACGGCTGTCACGAGGCGGGGTTAGCGTCCGGGCTCCGCCCACCTCCGGAGGTCCCCCGCGTGCACCTGTCGCCGCACGAGCAGGAACGACTGCTGCTCTCCTACGCCGCCGAGCTGGCCCGCCGCCGCCGCGCCCGCGGCCTGCGGCTCAACCTGCCGGAGGCGACGGCGATCATCACCGACCACGTGCTCGAGGGGGCCCGCGACGGCGTGCTGGTCGCCGAGCTCATGCAGTCCGGCCGCACGGTGCTGACCCGGGACGACGTGATGGACGGCGTCCCCGAGCTGCTGGAGGAGGTGCAGGTGGAGGCGACCTTCCCGGACGGGACGAAGCTGGTGACCGTCCACCACCCGATCCCGTGATCCCGGGAGAGGTGATCCCGGCGGAGGGGACGATCGAGACCCTGCCCGGGGCGCCGCGGACCGAGCTCGAGGTGACCAACACCGGTGACCGTCCGGTGCAGGTGGGCTCGCACTTCCACTTCGCGCAGACCAACGCCGCCCTGGAGTTCGACCGCGCGGTCGCGCACGGTCAGCGGCTGGACGTCGCCGCTGGCACCGCCGTCCGCTTCGAGCCCGGCATCACCCGCACGGTGACGCTCGTGCCCCTCGCGGGAGCGCGCCTCGTCCCGGGCCTGACCAGCGAGGGAGGGCTCGGCTGATGGTGCGGCTGTCCCGCGAGCGGTACGCGCAGCTCTACGGCCCGACGACCGGCGACCGCATCCGGCTGGCCGACACCGACCTGCTGATCGAGGTCGAGGAGGACCGCTGCGGCGGCCCCGGCCGGGCCGGCGAGGAGGCGGTGTTCGGCGGCGGCAAGGTGATCCGCGAGTCGATGGGTCAGGGCCGCGCCACCCGCGCCGAGGGTGCTCCCGACCTCGTCATCACCGGCGCCGTCGTCCTGGACCACTGGGGGATCGTCAAGGCCGACGTCGGCATCCGCGACGGGCGGATCGTCGCGCTGGGCAAGGCCGGCAACCCCGACACGATGGACGGCGTCCACCCCGACCTGGTCATCGGCCCTGGCACCGAGGTGCTGGCCGGCAACGGCCGGATCCTCACCGCCGGCGGCATCGACTGCCACGTGCACTTCATCTGCCCGCAGATCGTGCCGACGGCGCTGGGCTCCGGCGTCACCACGCTCATCGGCGGCGGGACCGGTCCGGCCGAGGGCTCCAAGGCCACCACCATCACCCCGGGCGACTGGTACCTGGCCCGGATGCTGGAGGCGATGGACCCGTTCCCGGTCAACGTGGCGCTGCTGGGCAAGGGCAACACCGTCTCGCGGGCCTCGCTGGTGGAGCAGCTGCGCGCGGGCGCGAGCGGGTTCAAGCTGCACGAGGACTGGGGCTCGACGCCGGCGGCCATCGACGCGGCGCTGACCGTCGCGGGCGAGCACGGCGTCCCCGTGGCCCTGCACTCGGACACCCTCAACGAGGCCGGCTTCGTCGAGGACACCCTCGCCGCGATCGCCGGCCGGAGCATCCACGCGTACCACACCGAGGGGGCCGGGGGCGGGCACGCGCCGGACATCATCACCGTCGCCGGGCACCCGAACGTGCTCCCCAGCAGCACGAACCCGACGCGGCCGCACACCGTGAACACCCTCGACGAGCACCTCGACATGCTCATGGTCTGCCACCACCTGGACAGCTCGGTGCCCGAGGACCTGGCGTTCGCCGAGAGCCGGATCCGGCCGACGACGATCGCCGCCGAGGACCTGCTGCACGACATCGGCGCCATCTCGATGATCGGCTCCGACGCCCAGGCGATGGGGCGGGTCGGCGAGGTGGTGATGCGCACCTGGCAGACCGCGCACGTGATGAAGCGCAAGCGCGGCTCCCTGGCCGGCGACGGCGCGGCGGACAACCTGCGGGCGCGGCGGTACGTCGCCAAGTACACGATCTGCCCCGCGGTGGCGCACGGGATCGACGGCGAGGTCGGCTCGGTCGAGCCGGGCAAGCTCGCCGACCTCGTGCTGTGGGACCCGGGGCTGTTCGGCGTCCGCCCGCACGCCGTCCTCAAGGGCGGGATGATCGCCTGGGCGCAGATGGGCGACGCGAACGCGTCGATCCCCACGCCCCAGCCGGTGCTCCCGCGGCCGATGTTCGGCGCCTACGGGAAGGTGCCGGCGCGGACGTCGCTGCACTTCGTCGCCCCTGCGGCGATCGACGCGGGGCTGGCCGACCGGCTGGCGGTCAACCGGCGGCTGGCCGCGGTCACCGACACCAGCCGGCTGACCAAGGCGGACATGCCGGAGAACACCGCGCTGCCGGAGATCCGCGTCGACCCGGACACCTTCACGGTGACCGTGGACGGCGAGGTGTGGGAGCCCGAGCCGGTCCGCGAGCTGCCGATGGCGCAGCGGTACTTCCTGTTCTAGGGGGCGCCTCCCTCATGTCCTCAGCGCTCCTCACGCTCGCCGACTCACGGCTGCCGGCCGGTGGGCACGCCCACTCCGGCGGGGTCGAGCAGGCCATCGCGGCCGGGTCCGTCACCGACCCGCGGTCGCTGAGCACCTTCCTGCTGCGTCGCCTGCAGACGGCGGGCGCGGTGGCCGCCGGGCTGGCGGCCGCCGCCTGCGCCGGCGCCGACCTGGTCGCGCTCGACGCGGAGGCCGACGCGCGGACGCCGTCGCCGGCGCTGCGGGCGGCGTCCCGGCAGCAGGGGCGGGGGCTGGTGCGGGTCGGCCGGCGGGCCTGGCCGTCGCCGGGATGGGACGCGCTGCCCGCCGCGCCGCACCACCCGGTCGCGCTCGGCGTCGCCGCGGCGGCCGGCGGGCTGAGCCCCCGCGATGCCGCCGCGGCCGCGGCCTACCTGTCGATCAGCGGCCCGGCCACCGCGGCGCAGCGGCTGCTCGCCATGGACCCGCTGACCGTCGCCGCCGTGACCGCGCGGCTCTCCCCGGAGGTGGACGCCGTCGCCGAGCGGAGCGCGTCGCGCGCGACGAACTCGCCCGCGGAGCTGCCCGCCGACACCGATCCGCTCCTCGACCTCCTCGCCGAGGTGCACGCCGCCCGCAACGACCGCTTCTTCGCCTCATGAGCACCGATGGAGGACCCCGTGCCGCCTGACCACAACCTCACCGACTACGTCGACCCGTACGAGAGCGGACACCGGCATCCCCCGGGGGGCGGACCCGGTCCGCTGCGCGTCGGCCTCGGCGGGCCCGTGGGCTCGGGCAAGACCGCGCTGGCCGCGGCGCTGTGCCGCACCCTCGGCGCGGAGTACGACCTCGCCGTCGTCACCAACGACATCTACACGACCGAGGACGCCGACTTCCTGCGCCGCAACGCCGTCCTCCCCGACGACCGGATCGAGGCGGTGCAGACCGGCTGCTGCCCGCACACCGCGATCCGCGACGACATCACCGCCAACCTCGACGCCGTCGAACTGCTCGAGGCCCGCCACCCCGGGCTGGAGCTGGTGTTCGTCGAGTCCGGCGGCGACAACCTGACCGCGAGCTTCAGCTACGGGCTGGTCGACGTGCAGGTGTTCGTCGTCGACGTGGCCGGCGGGGACAAGGTGCCGCGCAAGGGCGGTCCGGGCGTCACCGCCAGCGACCTGCTCGTGGTGAACAAGACCGACCTCGCGCCGATGGTGGGTGCCGACCTCGACGTCATGCGCCGGGACTCGGCGGCAGTCCGCGGGGACAAGCCGACGCTGCTGATCTCGCTGCGCGAGGACCCGACGGCGGCCGAGGTGGCCGAGTGGGTGCGCGAGCAGGTGCGGGCGCGGGTCGCGCTGCAGTCGGCGTGATCACGCGGGTCGAGGTGGTCGCCCGGCGCGGCCCCGGCGGGCGCACCGTGCTGCCGGTGGTGCGCGCCAGTGGCCAGCTCGCCGTCCGCCGGACGGGGCCGACGTCGGTGCACCTCGTCGCGACCGCCTTCGGCCCGCTCGGCGGGGACGACGCGGAGATCCGCCTCGTGGTCGAGGAGGGTGCCCGGCTGAGCGTGCACTCGGTCGCGGCCGCCGTCGCGCTGCCCGCGCGGCAGGACGACGCGCCCTCGGTCCAGCGGGTGCACGCGACCGTCGCCGGGGAGCTCGTCCTCGCGCCGGAGCCCACGGTGGTCGCCGCCCGCGCGCACCACCGCGCCGAGCTGACCGCCGAGCTCGCCGACCGCGCGACCCTGCACGCCACGGAGCAGGTGCTGCTGGGCCGGGCCGGGGAGGAGCCCGGCCGCTGGACCGGCACCACCCGGGTGGAACGGGCCGGCCGGCCGCTGCTGCACACCACGGTGTCGCTCGGCCCCGGCGCGCCCGGCTGGCTGCCCCCGGTCGCCCCGCGCGCCTACGCGGCCACCGTGTCGCTGGGCGTGCGGCTGCCCGTCGCCACGGGGCAGGATGCGGTCCGGCTGCCGCTGGACGACGGCTGGTCGGCCACCGCGTGGGGCACCGAGCTGCACCGCGTGGTCCGGGAGCTGGCGGCCCTGGGCGGCGCGGACGAGGAGGTGGCGTGAGCGAGCTCGCGAACTCACGGTCGCAGGGCGGGGAGCTGGTCGTGCGGGCCCGGCGGGTCGTGCTCCCCGACGGCGAGCGGGCGGCGGCGGTGCACACCGCGGACGGCGTCGTCACCGCGGTCACCGACTACGCCGACGTCCCCGCCGGCGCGGTCACCCTCGCCGACGACGAGGTGCTGATCCCCGGGCTCGTCGACAGCCACGTGCACGTCAACGAGCCCGGCCGCACGGAGTGGGAGGGCTTCGCGACCGCGACGCGGGCCGCGGCGGCCGGTGGCGTCACCACGATCGTGGACATGCCGCTGAACTCGGTGCCGGCCACGACGACGCTCGAGGCGTTGCACGTGAAACGGGAGGTGGCGGAGGGGCAGGTGGCGGTCGACGTCGCCTTCTGGGGCGGCGCCGTCCCCGGCAACGTCGACCAGCTGCGGCCGCTGCACGAGGCGGGCGTCGTCGGCTTCAAGTGCTTCCTCCTCGACTCCGGCGTCCCCGAGTTCCCGCCCCTGGACGACGCCGGGCTGCGCGCCGCGCTGACCGAGCTGGCCGGTCTCGACGCCCTGCTCATCGCGCACGCCGAGGACGCCGACGTCATCGCCGCCGCGCCCGAGCCGGCCGGTGCCAGCTACGCGGCCTTCCTCGCCTCCCGGCCGACCGCCGCGGAGGAGACCGCGATCGGCCGGCTGGTCGCGGCCACCCGCGACACCGGCGCGCGCACCCACGTCGTCCACCTGGCCGATGCCGACGCGCTGCCGCTGCTGCGCGCCGCGCGGGCCGAGGGCGTGCGGATCACGGTGGAGACCTGCCCGCACTACCTGACCTTCGCCGCCGAGGACGTGCCCGACGGCGACACCGCCTACAAGTGCTGCCCGCCGATCCGCGAGGCGTGGCACCGGGAGGCGCTGTGGGCCGCGCTGGCCGACGGCGACGGCGGCCAGCCCCTCATCGACATGGTGGTCAGCGACCACTCGCCGTGCACGCCGGAGCTCAAGCGGCTGGACGTCGGCGACTTCGGCCTGGCGTGGGGCGGGATCGCCTCGCTGCAGGTGGCGCTGCCCGCGGTGTGGAGCGGCGCCCGGGCGCGCGGGGTGCCGCTGACCGACGTCGTGCGGTGGATGTCCGCGGCGCCGGCGCGCCAGGCGGGTCTGCCCGGCAAGGGCGCGATCGCCGTCGGCAAGGACGCCGACCTGGTGGCCTTCGCGCCCGACGAGCGCTGGACGGTCGACCGCCTGCTGCACCGCAACCCCGTGACGCCCTACGCGGGGCGCGAGCTCAGCGGGGTCGTGCGGCGGACCTGGCTGCGCGGGCAGGAGGCCGACGGCGCCCCGCTCGGCCGGCTGTTGACGCGGGGCAGGATGGCCGGGTGACCGCCGACCCGTTCTCCCTGCCCGACCTGGCGAGCCGCGCGGTCGGCGGGGCCGTCATCCGCGCCAACGACGAGTTCTTCGCGGCGAAGGAGAACCTGATCGTCCCCGGGCCGGCGCAGGCGCGTGTCGAGTTCGGGCACCGCGGCAAGGAGTACGACGGCTGGGAGACCCGCCGGCGCCGGGAGCCCGGCAGCGACTGGGCGATCGTGCGGCTGGGGATGCCCGGCGTCGTCTCGGGTGTGGTCATCGACACCGCGTTCTTCCTCGGCAACTTCCCGCCGCAGGCCTCGGTGGAGGGCGCGTCGGTCGAGGGCCACCCCGCGGCCGGGGAGCTCGAGGCCGCGGACTGGTTCCCGCTGCTGCCGCTCTCGCCACTGGCCGGGGGGACCGCCAACGCGTTCCCGGTCGGCCCGGCGCCGCGGGTGACCCACGTGCGGCTGACCATCCACCCCGACGGCGGGGTGGCGCGGCTGCGGGTGCACGGCACCGTCGTCCCCGATCCACGGCTGCTCGACGCCGGGCCGGTCGACCTCGCGGCCCTGGAGAACGGTGGCCTGGTCACCGCGGTGAGCAACGCGTTCTACGGCACCCCGCACCAGCTGATCGGCCGCGGCTTCGCCCGGTCGATGGGCGAGGGCTGGGAGACCGCCCGCCGCCGCGACCAGGGCAACGACTGGGTCGACGTCGCCCTGGCCTGCGAGGGCCGGGTGACCCTCGCCGAGCTCGACACGTCGTACTTCCTCGGCAACGCCCCCGGCGCGGCCGCGCTCACCGGCACCACCGCCGGCGGGGACCGGGTGGAGCTGCTGCCGCGCACGGCCCTGCAGCCCGACACCCGGCACCGTTTCGTGCTGCCGGAGCCCGGTCCCGGCGCTGCCGCCGTGACCGCGGTGCGGCTGGACGTGTTCCCCGACGGCGGCATGGCGCGCCTGCGGCTGTGGGGCCGGCCGACGGAGGCCGGCCGCGCGGCGCTGGAGCATCGCCGGCTGGGCGCGGGCTAGTCTCCGGCCGTCCTGACCGACGACGGGGGCGAGCGGGGGGCCGGTGGAGCTGCGGGCGGGCTCGCGCGTCGGCGGGCACGAGCTCGTGCGGCAGCTCGGTGCGGGCGGCATGGGCTCGGTCTGGCTGGCCCGCCACCCCAACCTGCCGCGGGACGTCGCGCTGAAGGTCATGCACCCGGAACTGGCGCGCACCGCCGACCAGCGGGCCCGCTTCTCCCGCGAGGCCGAGATGGTGTGCCGCCTCAGCCACCCCAACGTCGTCGACGTCATCGACCGGGGGGAGGACGGCGACCGGCTCTGGATGAGCATGCAGTACGTGCCGGGCGAGGACCTGGCGTCCCGGCTGCAGCGCGCCGGGGCGGCCCCGCCCGCGGAGGCGCTGCGGATCGTCAGCGCCGTCGCCGCGGCCCTGGACCACGCCCACTCCCGCGGCCTGCTGCACCGCGACGTCAAGCCGGCCAACGTGCTGCTCAGCCCGCAGCCCGACGGCACCGAGCGGGTCCTGCTCGCCGACTTCGGGATCGCGCGGGGCATGGAGGGCTCCGCGCAGCTGACGCAGACCGGCCAGGTCGTGGCCTCGTTCGCCTACGCCTCCCCCGAACAGGTCTCCGGCGGGCCGCTGGACCCGCGCACCGACGTCTACTCCCTCGCCGCGGTGCTGTTCGAGCTGCTGACCGGCCAGCGCGTGTTCACCTCCGACGACGCGATGGCGCTGATGTGGGCGGTGGTGAGCGAGCCGCCGCCCGACGTGCGGTCGCTGCGCCCGGACCTGCCGCCCCGGCTCAGCGAGGTCCTGGCGCGCAGCCTGGCCAAGGACCGGGACCAGCGCCACCGCTCCTGCGGGGAGTTCGCCGCCGCCGTCCGCGACGCGCTGACGGCGACGCCGTCCGCTCCGCCCCCTCCGCCGCCCGCGCCGTCCCCGCCGCCGCGCCGGGAGCCGGCCCCCGCGCCGGTGCCGGTGCCGGTGTCGCGGTCCCGCGCCGGCGCGCCCACCTGGGCGTGGGCGCTGGTCTCCGCCGGCGCGGTGCTCCTGCTGGCCGCGGTCGCCGTCCTCGTCGTCGTCCTCGTCCGGCGGGACGACGACGAGACCGGGTCCGACCCGCCGCCCGGGGTGGACACGGTCCCGGCCGCGGAGGTGGCCGCGACGGTCGAGCAGCAGATCGAGGACCAGGAGGGCGTCGGCGTCACGGTGACCTGCGACGACGACCTGCCGGTGCCCGCGGGGGAGTCGATCCGCTGCGAGCTCGAGGAGGACGACACCGGGGTCGGCTACGGCCTGGACGTCACCTCCGCGGGACCGGACGTCGAGGGGTACGAGTGGCAGGTCGACGACGAGCCGCTGGACTGAGTCAGGCCCCTCAGACCCCGGTGATGTGCTCCGGGCGGACGGGGACGCGGGTCAGCGGCAGGCCGGTCGCGGCCCGGATCGCGGCGAGCACCGCCGGGCCCGAGGAGATGTTCGGCGCCTCCCCGACCCCGCGCAGGCCGTACGGCGCGTGCGGGTCGGCGTACTCCAGCACCTCGATCCGCATCGGCGGCATGTCGAGGATCGTCGGGATCAGGTAGTCGGTGAACGAGGGGTTCTGCACCCGCCCGTCCCGGATGAGGATCTCCTCCATCACCGCGAGCCCGAGCCCCTGCGCCGTCCCGCCCTGGATCTGGCCGACGACGGCCTGCGGGTTGATGGCCTTGCCGACGTCCTGGGTGCACGCCATCTCGACCACCTTGACCAGGCCGAGCTCGGTGTCCACGTCCACGACGGCCCGGTGGGCGGAGAAGGCGTACTGGACGTGCGCGAACCCCTGCCCGGTCTCGGGGTCGATCGCCTCGGTGGGGCGGTGACGCCACTCCAGGGTCTCCTCGACCACCTCGTCGCCGAGCACCTCGGCCAGCGGCAGCTCCACGCCGTCGGCCACCACGGCGCCGTCGAACAGCCGCAGCTCGCCGACGGGGCGCCCGGTGAGACCCGCGGCCCGCTCCAGCACCCGCCCGCGCACCGCCTCGCACGCGGCCTTGACCGCACCGCCGGTGACGTAGGTCTGCCGGGACGCCGAGGTGGAGCCGGCCGAGCCGACGCCGGTGTCCTTGGGGTGGACGACGACCCGGTCGACGCCGAGCTCGGTCCGGGCGATCTGCTGCTCGACGGTCACCAGCCCCTGACCGACCTCCGCCGCCGCCGTGTGCACCGTGACGGTCGGCTCGCCGCCCACCACCTCGAGGCGGACCCGGGCCGTGGAGTAGTCGTCGAAGCCCTCCGAGAAGGCGACGTTCTTGTACGCGACCGCGTACCCGACCCCGCGGCGCACGCCCTCGCCGTGGGTGGTGTTGGAGACCCCGCCCGGCATGTCGCGGAGGTCCAGCGCCGCGGGGGTCTGCGGCAGCGGCATGGCCTCCAGCCGGCGCAGCAGCTCGACGACCGGCGCCGGGCTGTCCACGACCTGTCCGGTGGGCGTGGTCGAGCCCTGCTCCATGGCGTTGCGGCAGCGCAGCTCGACGCCGTCCATGCCCAGCTGGGCGGCGAGCGCGTCCATCTGCGACTCGTAGGCGAACGCCGTCTGCACCGAGCCGAAGCCGCGCATGGCGCCGCACGGCGGGTTGTTGGTGTACGCGCCGTAGCAGTCGACGTGCACGTTCGGGACGACGTACGGGCCGATGCCCATCGTGCCGCCGTTGCCGACGACCGCCGGCGTGCTGGAGGCGTAGGCGCCGCCGTCGAAGTAGATCTGCGCCTTCACGTAGACCAGCCGGCCGTCGCGGGTGGCACCGTGCTCGTAGCGCATCGTCGCCGGGTGCCGGTGCACGTGCCCGAAGAACGACTCCTCGCGGTTGTAGGACATCTTCACCGGCTTGCCGGTGCGCAGCGCCAGCAGGCAGGCGTGCACGTGCATCGACAGGTCCTCGCGGCCGCCGAACGCGCCGCCGACGCCGGCCAGCGTCAGCCGCACCCGCTCCGGCGGCAGGCCCAGCGCGGCACAGATCTGCCGCTGGTCGACGTGCAGCCACTGGGTGGCCACGTACAGCTCCACGCCGCCGTCCTCGGCCGGCACCGCCAGCCCGGACTCCGGGCCGAGGAACGCCTGGTCCTGCATGCCGACCTCGTACTCGCCGACCACCACGACCTCGGCGGTCGGCGACGGGTCGCCGCGGCGGACCTTGAGGTGGCGGACCAGGTTGCCCTCGGGGTGCAGGTGCGCGCTCTCCCGGCTCAGCTCGGTGACCTCCGCCGAGCCGTCGTGCACCTGGTTCCAGTCGGGGTGGCCCAGCGCGGTGCGCGCGTCGGTGACCGGGTCCAGCACCTCGTAGTCGACGACGATCCGCGAGGCCGCCAGCCGCGCGGTCTCCGGGTGGTCGGCGGCGACCAGCGCCACCGGCTCGCCCTGGTAGCGGACGACGTCGAACGCCAGCACCGGCTGGTCGGCCAGCTCGAGGCCGTAGACCTTCTCGCCGGGGACGTCGTCGGAGGTCAGCACCGCCTCCACGCCGGGGACGGCGAGCGCCGGGCCGACGTCGACCGAGCGGATGCGGGCGTACGGGTGGGGGCTGCGCAGCGTGACGCCCCAGAGCATGTCCTCCATCCAGAGGTCGCTGCCGTACGCGAACTCCCCCCGCACCTTGAGCGTGCCGTCGGGGCGCTGGGCGTCGTCCCCGACCCCGCCGCTGCCGGCGCCGGTCAGGTGCTCGCGGGGACCGGCGGGGGTGCGGGCCGGCGCGCTCACTGCTGGGCCCCGTGTGCGTCGGCGGCCATGCGCCGGGCGGCCAGCCGGACGGCGTCGAGGATCTTCTCGTAGCCGGTGCAGCGGCAGAGGTTGCCGGCCAGGGCCTCGCGGATCTCGGCGTCCCCGGGCGGGCCGCCGGACGCCAGGGAGCGGGTGACCAGGTCGTCGGTGGCGACGAGCAGGCCCGGCGTGCAGAAGCCGCACTGGACGGCGCCGGCGTCGAGGAACGCCTGCTGGACGGGGTGCAGCGCCTCCTCGGCGGCCATCCCCTCGACGGTGCCGATCTCCCGCCCCTCGGCCTGGCCGGCCGCGACCAGGCAGGCGCAGACGGGCGTGCCGTCGAGGTAGACGGTGCAGGAGCCGCACTCGCCCTGCTCGCAGGCGTTCTTCGAGCCGGGCAGGCCCATCCGCTCGCGCAGGACGTAGAGCAGGCTCTCCCCCTCCCAGACGTCGTCCACCTGCTGGGTGGTGCCGTTGACGGTGCAGGTCAGGCGCATGGTCAGGCCTCCGTCGTGGTGCGGGAGTCGGCGGTGCGGTAGTCGGACCAGGCCCACGTCAGCGTGCGGCGGGCCATGACAGAGAGCGAGTGGACGCGGTAGGCGGCGGTGCCGCGGACGTCGTCGATGGGGGAGGCCGCGGTGGCGACCAGCTCGCCGAAGCGTGTCGCGGTGGCCGCCGGCAGCTCGCGGCGGGACTCCCACAGACCGGCACTGGTCAGCTCGCCGGCCAGGAACTCCTCCGCGTCGGTCGCCCGGCGCGGGGTCGGGGCGGCCGAGCCGATACCCGTGCCGACGGCGCCGCGGTCGGGGTGCAGGGCCAGCCCGAAGGCGGCGACCGCGATGACCATCGCGTTGCGGGTGCCGATCTTGCTGTACTGCTGCGGGCCGCTCGGCGGGGTGATCCGGACGGCGGCGATCAGCTCGTCGGCGGCCAGCGCGGAGCGCTTCACCCCGGTGTAGAAGTCGGTCACCGGGATGCGGCGGGTGCCCCGGGTGGAGGCGACCTCCACCTCGGCGTCGGCGGCCAGCAGCGCCGGGTGGGCGTCGCCGGCGGGGGAGGCGGTGGCCAGGTTGCCGCCGACGGTGCCGCGGTTGCGGATCTGCGGCGAGCCGATCGTGCGGGCGGCCATGGCAAGGCCGGGCAGGCGGTCGCCGAGCTCGGTGATGACGCGGGCGTAGGGGACGCCGGCGCCCAGGCGCACCCCGCCGTCCTCGGTGCCCCACTCCTGGAGCTCGGGCACCCGGGTGAGGTCGAGCAGGGTGGCCGGGCGCAGCCGGCCGAAGTTCACCGCGACCATGACGTCGGTGCCGCCGGCGACCGCGACGGCATCGGGGTCGGCAGCCTTCGCCTCCAGCGCCTCGGCCCACGTCGTGGGCTGCAGGAATCGCATCGTCGCTCCTCGTCCGGTGTGCCGACCCGACCGGACGGAACGGGACCGTCCGGGCCGGAGAACGGCCACGTTAGCTCCGGGGTGTCACGAGGAGGTTGCGTGCGATCGCCCCGCGACTCGCCTCCGTCACACGGCGTGGGCAGGATCGCCGCGTGGACACCCCTGCCGACCTGCTGGTGCACGACGCCGAGCTGCTGGCCACCGTGGACGACGCCCGCCGCGAGATCCCCGGCGGCTGGGTGGCGGTCACCGGCGGCGTGGTGAGCGCCGTCGGCGGCCCGGCCGACGCCCCGCCGTCCGCCGTCCGCACCGTCGACGCGCGCGGCTGCCTGGTGACGCCGGGGCTGGTCAACACCCACCACCACCTGTACCAGAACCTGACCCGCGCCTACGCCCCCGCGCTCACCGGCGGGCTGTTCGACTGGCTGGTCACGCTGTACCCGCTGTGGGCGCGGCTGGACGAGGAGGCGGCGTACGTGTCGGCCTACGTCGGGCTGACCGAGCTGGCGCTGTCGGGCTGCACCACCTCCACCGACCACCTGTACGTGCACCCGCGCGGCGGCGGCGACCTCGTCTCGGCGGAGGTCGCGGCGGCGCGGGACCTGGGCATGCGCTCGCACTTCACCCGCGGCTCGATGTCGCTGTCGGTCAAGGACGGCGGCCTGCCCCCGGACTCGGTCGTCCAGGACGACGACGAGATCTTGGAGGACTCGAGTCGACTCGTCGGGCTGCACCACGACCGGTCGCCGACGGCGCTCACCCGCATCGCGCTCGCGCCGTGCTCGCCGTTCAGCGTCTCGACCTCGCTCATGCGGCGCACGGCGGAGCTGGCCGAGGCCCTCGACGTCCGGCTGCACACCCACCTGTGCGAGACGCAGGACGAGGACGCCTTCTGCCTGGAGACCTTCGGCCGCCGCCCGGTCGACTACCTGACCGACGTCGGCTGGATGGGCGACCGGGTGTGGCTGGCGCACGTGGTCTGGCCGTCGCCGGACGAGGTGGGCCGGCTGGGCGCGGCGCGGGTCGGGGCGGCGCACTGCCCGTCGTCCAACATGATCCTGGGCTCGGGGCTGGCGCCCGTCTCCGAGCTGCGTGCCGCCGGGGCGCCGGTGGGGCTCGGGGTGGACGGGTCGTCGTCGGCGGACTCGGCGTCCCTGTGGCTGGAGGCCCGGACGGCGATGCTGCAGGGCAAGCTCCGGCACGGCGCGGGCTCCTTCTCCGCCCGGGACGCCCTCGAGGTCGCCACCCGCGGCGGCGCGGCGTGCCTGGGGCGGGCGGGCGAGATCGGTGAGCTGTCGGTCGGCGCGTGCGGTGACCTCGTGGTGTGGCCGCTGGACGGCGTCGCCTTCGCCGGCGCGCTGTCGGACCCGGTCGAGGCGTGGCTGCGGTGCGGTCCGGTGGCGGCGCGGCACACCGTCGTCGGCGGGCGGTTCGTGGTGGAGGACGGCGTCCCGGTGCACGCGGGCGTGGACGAGCAGCTCGCCGTCCACCGCCGCGTCTCCGCGCGCCTCCAGGCCCCCCTCTGAGCGGCCGCCCTGGCGAGGCATGGGATCCCGTGCCGGTGTCCGGGACGCCGGGACGGGGGCATGGGATCCGATGCCTCGAGGGACGGTCGGGCGGGGTCAGGGCTGGAAGTTGAGCCGCAGGCCAGGCCAGGGCCAGTCGACCGCATAGAGCACGCCGCGCCCGCCGGAGGAGACGTAGGCCGTGTCGCCGTCGAAGGCCACGTTGGTGACGTACGGGTCGGGCACCGGGGTGACGAACGCGTCCAGGACGTCGCCGTCGGGGCTGATCACCGTGATCCCCGACAGCCTGAGGTTCGCGACGCAGACGTTGCCGGCGCCGTCGACGGCCAGCCCGTCCCAGCCGTGCCCGGTCCCGTCCACGAGCAGCTGGCGCGGCCCGTCGAGCACGCCCGGCGCGCGGACGTCGAAGACCAGCACCCGGCCGGAGTAGGTCTCGGACACGTACAGGCGCGTGCCGTCCGGCGAGAGCCCGGCGCCGTTGGGCAGCTGCGCCTCGCGCGTGGCGACCCGGATCGTGCCCGCGACGGGGTCGGCGTGGTGGACGCAGCTGTTCGACGTGTCCACGACGTAGCAGGACCCGTCCGCGGCGAAGACGATGTCGTTGAGCGCGCCGAGGCGCGTGCCCTCGGACTCCCGGAACACGGTCTCGACGCGACCGGTGGCGAGATCGACCCGCTGCACCGAACCGCCCTGGTTGTCCTCCCCGATCGCGCTGGGGAAGCGGATCCCGTCCCCGGCGGTGAACGTGAACCCGCCGCTGTTGCACACGTACAGGGCGCCGTCGGGCCCGAACGCGACGCCGTTGGGGCTGCCGCCGCAGTCGGCGACGACCTCCCGCCGGCCGTCCGGCCAGACACGTGCGAGCGTGCCGCCCTCGATCTCCGGGACGACCACCGACCCGTCCCCGACCGCGGCCGGCCCCTCGGGGAACCGCAGCCCCGCGGTGACCTCGCGTGCGGTCATGGTGTCGAACGCCGTCATGGGGTCGTGCTCCTCGTCGTCGGGGAACCGGCAGCTGCCGCGAGCGACCCTAGGGTGATCGGCACCACATGCGAAACCCCGTTCTACAACGCGGCGGCAAGCGCCTCCAGGTCGTCGAGGGTGGCGTCGACGTGCGGCGAGACCCGCAGCACCGGCCCGGTCATCTCACCCGGCGCCCGCTCGGTCCCGATCGCGGTGGTGACGATGCCCTGCTCGGCCAGCAGTCGGGCCCGGGTGGCGACGACGTCGGCGCCCTCGGGCGGGGCCAGGGTGGTGGTCGCCGTCGGCTCGTCCACCGGCTCGACCACCCGCCAGCCGGCCACCCCGTCCAGGACCTCCCGGCCGGCCCGGCCGAGGGCGGCCAGCCGCTCGCGCACCCGGTCCGGCCCGGCGGCGAGGTGCTCGCCGACCGCCAGGACCAGGCCCACCCGCCCGGCGACGTGTGCCTCGCCGGACTCGAAGGCCCGCATCGGCGGCAGGTCGGCCACCGGGGTCAGGACGGGGGTCAGCCGGGCCGCCAGCGCCGGCCGGACGCACAGGAAGCCGACCCCGCGCGGCCCGGCCAGCCACTTGCGCGAGGTGCCGTAGACGGCGTCGGCGCCGAGGTCGACGTCGACCTGGCCGAGGGACTGGGCGGCGTCGAGCACCAGCGGCACCCCGGTGGCGCGGCACAGCGCGGCGACCTCGCGGGCCGGGTTGACGACGCCGCGGTGGCTGGGCACGTGGGTGAGGTGCACCGCCGCCGGCGGATCGGCGGTCAGCAACCGCTCCAGCTCCTCCGGCACGACCCGCCCGACGCCGTCCACCGGCAGCGGCACGGGGGTGAGCCCGGCCGCGTGGAGCATCGCGGTGTTCGGCGCGTACTCGCCGGGCAGGATCGCGACCCGGCTGCCCGCGGGCAGCCGCCACCCGGCCAGCAGGGTGGCGAGCGCGGCCTGCGCCGACTCGACGAACGCCAGGTCGGCCGCGGCCATCCCGACCAGGCCGGCGAGCACCGAGCGGCCCTGCTGGAGCAGGTCCTGCGCGGCCGCCTCGGCGACGTAGCCGCCCAGCTCGGCCTCGTGCCGGGCGTGGTGGGCGGCGGCCTCGAGCACGCGGTTGCTCTGCCTGCTGCACGCCGCGGTGTCCAGGTGCCGCCCGGCCGGGCGGGGCCGGGCGGCGCGCCACACGGCGCCGAGGTCGTCGTGGGGGAGGACCCCTGGGGGGCCGGGCTCGTGGGGGAGGCCGCCGGTGCTCACGCCGCCACGCTAGGCGTCGCGACGCGGAGCCGTCCTCAGGCCTCCAGCTGGCCGCGGGCGATGGAGACCCCCGAGTGCGTGGGGTCGCCGTCCAGCGTCTCGACGGAGACGTCGACGACCGGGTAGTCGCCGATGTCGAGGTCTGCCGGGAGCTCGAGCTCCTCGGTGCCCGCGCTGACGACGCCGACCGAGACCATGCCCTCGACCGCCGTGTCGATGAGCCACACCTCGAGGTAGCCCTCCTGCGGCGCGTCGGCGTCCAGCTCCAGGCGGAGCACGCGCGAACCGTCGGGGCGCTCGACGACCTCGGCCTGGCCGGAGGCCTCGTTCTCGCCGAGGGGGTCCAGGTCCGTGGCGGCCAGGGCGACGAAGGCGTCGTCCTCGTCGTCCCCGTCGCCGAGGGTGACCGCGCCGGCACCGATGCCGGCGCCGACGACCAGGGAGGCCGCGGCCGCGAGCAGCAGCCGGGACCGCCGGGGCCGCAGCGGGCGTACCTCGGCGAGCGGCTCGGGGTCGGCGGGCGGCTCGGGGCGGACGGCGGCGGGCGGCTGGGGGACGGGCCCGGCGGCCGGGACCGCCGACTCGGCGCCGACGCCGGTGGCGGCCGCGATCGCCGCCCAGACGTGCGCCGGCGGGGCGACCGGGGCGCCGGGAGCGGCGAACTCGGGGACGGCGAGGACCTCGACGCTGCGGCGCAGGCTCGTCACCTCGGCCGTGCAGGCGGCGCAGCCGGCCAGGTGCCCGGCGTCGTGGGCGGCCAGGGGCTCACCGAGGGCGGCCAGCGCCAGGTCGTCAGGCGTGCAGTGCTGCGGCACCGTCCACCTCCAAGCGGCTGCGCAGGCGCTCCAGTGTGCGCCTGATGTGGCTCTTCACCGTGCCCAGCGGCAGGCCCGTGCGGGCCGCGATCTGGACGTGGGTGAGGTCCTCGAAGAAGGCCAGCTCGATGATGCCGCGCTGGGGCTGGTCGATGCGGTCCAGTTCGTCGAGCAGCAGGACGCGGTCGGCGACGGCGGCGTCCAGCGGCTGCGCGGCCGGGGCGGGGCGGGTCTCGGCGTCGGACGCCGCGGCCTCGGCGAGCCGGCGCTGGCGGTCGCGCTTGGCCCAGGTGTCGGCGATCTTGTGCCGGCAGACGCCGACCAGCCAGGCCGGCAGCGGCCCGGACTCCGGGCGGTAGCCGGCGCGGCCGGTCCAGGCGGAGACGAACACCTGCTGGGTGACGTCCTCGGCGTCCGGCCCCGGCCCGAAGGCGCGCACCGCCATGCCGTGCACCTGGCCCGACCAGCGCTGATAGGCCAGCGCCAGGGCCTGGTCGTCGCCCGTGGCGAAGCGCCGGCCGATCTCGGCGTCGTCCGGCTCCGGGGTCAGACCCCGCAGCGGGAGGACGTCGTTTGCCACGAACTCGACCCTAGTTGCCCGCGTCGGGGTCGTGGGGCGGGGCGGGGCCGCCGGACGGTCGAGCAGCCCGGTCACGGTGCGGGCTCCGCGACCACGACGACGTTGTCCCGGTAGCTGCGGTACTCGGGCAGGAACGGTCCGCCGCAGGTCACCACGACCAGCCGGGGGTCGCCGTCCCGGGCGAAGAGCTCGGCCAGCGGCAGCTCCTGCTTGGAGATGAGCTGCCGGCTGACGACCCGCCAGCGCGTGGCGGCACCGGTCCCGTCGGTGACGAGCACCTCGTCCCCCACGTCGGCGTCCCGCAGCGGGGCGAGCGCACCGAGGCCCTGCTCGGCGTCGTCGACGTGGCCGGCCAGCACGGCCGACCCCGGGGCACCGGGGACGGGCCCGAAGCGGTACCAGCCGACCCGGGACACGTCGTCGGGCAGCGCCATCTGCCCGTCGGCGGAGATCCCCGTCGCGTCGACGGGGGCGTCCACGCCGAGCGCCGGGACGGCGAGCCGGACGGGGGCGGGAGCGGGGACGACGCCGGTCGGGGCGGCGTCGCGGGTCACCACGAGGGGCGGTCGCCCGGGGACCGCCGGCGCCGACGGCGGGGGTTCCGCCGGCGCCGACGGGGTGGACACGGAGAGGACCCGCTCGACCGGCGCGCCCGCCGATGCCGGCTCCTGGGTCAGCTGCCAGGTGACCGGCACGCCGATCGCCACGGCGAGCCCCAGGGCCGCACCGGCGGCCGCGCGTCTCATCTCGGATCTCCTCCGGTCCAGGTCCCTCAGGAGCGGCTGGTGGCCAGCCGGCGGGCGGAGATCCCGGCGAGGGCGAGCCCGGCCAGCGACAGCGCTGCCAGCGGCGCCGGGAAGCCGTCGTCCTCGACCAGGCCGCCGGTGCCGCCGGGGACGCCGGAGGGAGCGGAGTGCCCTGCGGCCACGGTCTGGACGGCGAGCTCGTAGCCGGCCTCCGCCGAGCCCCACGCGTAGACGATCGTGGTGGCGCCCTCCTGCAGGGTCAGGTCGGCCGGGCCGATCGCCACGGTGCCGGTACCGGCCACCACGACGTCGGCGGAGACGGTGCCCGCCGGGACGGTCAGCGAGGCCTCGTTCGGGTTGGTCAGCCCGGGGACGACGACCTGGCCGCCGGCGCGCACGTCGACCGCAGGAGCCGCGGCGGTGTGCCGCACGGTCACCCGGCCCTCGCCGGCCGCGACGGCGGAGGTGTCGTTGACGAACGGCGTGAGTGCCGGCTGGCCCTCGGCGGTGAGGTGGGCGACGACGGTCGCGTTGGCCCCCGCGGGGACCGCCACGCCGTTCGCCGACAGCAGCGGGGTGCCGGAGCCGTCCGGGGCGTCGGCCGGGAAGATCGCCAGGTCGTAGTCGCCGGCGGGGAGCTCCAGCGGGTCGGTCAGCGTGCCGGGCTGGAAGTCGTCGATCAGCCGCTCGCCGTTGGCGTACACGTCGACGGGGGTGTTCGGCACGGCGTGCAGGACCGAGACGGTCGCGGTGTCCGCCGCGACGGCGGGGGAGGCGCCGAGGACGAGCAGTGCGCTGACGGCGCCGGTGGCGCCGGCGGCGAGACCGAGGGAACGGGTCCGGGTCATGGGACTGGCCTTCCGGGAGGGGGTGACTGCCTTGTCACCCCTCCTTCCGGGCCGTCTCCGCGCGCGGATGCAGCGGGGCCACCCAGGTCTTCCCGCGCTGTCGTGCTCTGCGTCCCCCTGTACGCAGAGCACGAGCTCTGCCGGTCGACGGGTGGGGACGCCTTCGTGCTCTGCGTCCCCGTGTACGCAGAGCACGAGCACCCACGAGGGGGGGTGTCCGGGAAGGCCTTCCTCAGGCGGGGACGGAGAGGGAGACGCCGAAGTCGCCGTCCGGGTCGGTCCACCAGTGCGTGAGCCGCAGGCCGGCCGCGGCGAGCTCGGCCTCGACCCGCTCCGGGCGGAACTTGGCCGAGACCTCGGTGCGCATCTCCTCGCCGGCGGCGAAGGCGACCTGCAGGTCGAGCTCGGGCACGGCGACCACCTGCTCGACGATCGAGCGCAGCCGCATCTCGATCCACTCCGCCTCGGCGTCCCAGAGCGCGACGTGCTCGAACGTCGCCGGGTCGAAGCCGGCGCCCAGCTCGCGGTTGAGCACCGACAGCACGTTGCGGTTGAACTCCGCCGTCACGCCCGCGGCGTCGTCGTAGGCGGGCACCAGCCGGGCGGGGTCCTTCACCAGGTCGGTGCCGAGCAGGAACGAGTCGCCGGGGGCGAGGGTGGCGGCCAGCTCGCCGAGGAAGGCCGCGCGCGGCGCGGGCTCGAGGTTGCCGATCGTCGATCCCAGGAAGGCCACCAGCCGCCGTCCCTCGCGCGGCAGCCGGTCCAGGTGCTCGGTGAAGTCGCCCACCACCGCGTCGACGGCCACGCCCGGGTACTCCGCGGTGATCGCCGCACCCGCCGCCTCGAGGACCGACGGATCGACGTCGAAGGGCACGAAGCGGCGCAGCGTGCCGGCGTCGCGCAGCGCCGACAGCAGCAGCCGGGTCTTCTCCGAGGTCCCGCTGCCCAGCTCCACCAGCACGTCCGCGCCCGAGACGGCGGCGATCTCCCCGGCCCGGGCGTCGAGCACCACCCGCTCGGCGCGGGTCGGGTAGTACTCGGGCAGCCGGGTGATCTCGTCGAACAGCTCGCTGCCGCGCTCGTCGTAGAACCACCGCGGGGGCAGCGACTTCGGTGCCGCCGTCAGCCCGGCCAGCGCGTCGGCGCGCAGGGCGGCGCGGGCGGCGTCGGGGGCGAGGTGGCTGGTCAGCGAGACCGTCATGCGGGGAGTTCTCCGATCGGGGTGAGGGTGAGGCCGTCGGGCGTGACCTCGACGAGGTGGTGGTCGGGGACGTCGCGCCAGGCGGGGTCGTCGTCCCAGGGCTCGCTGGCCAGGGCGGTGCCCTGGTCGGTGACCAGGACCGACAGGGTGTCGCCCCAGGTGGTGGCGAGCAGCCGCGTGCCGTCGGCGGCGAGCAGGTTCAGCCGGGCCGCGGGGTCGGCCGCGCCGACCTCGGCGACGGTGGCGGCCAGGGCGTCCAGGCCCCGGTCGAAGACGAGCGCGGCCAGCAGCGCGCTGTCGACGGTGGACTCCGCGTCGCGCACCGGCGGCAGCACCGCCCGGTCGACGCGGCCGTTGTGCGAGAGCAGGGCGCGACCGTCGGTGAAGGGCGCGGCGGCGCTCTCCTCCAGCGGCATGCCGACCGTCGCCGAGCGGACGGCGGCCACCACGCACCCCGACCGCAGCACGGGTGCCACGGAGGCGAAGGACGGGTCGCCCCACAGCGGCCGGGCCGACCGCCAGCGGGCCGGCTCCGCCCGGTCGGGTGCGTAGAAGCCCACGCCCCAGCCGTCGGCGTTGACCGTGCCGTACCGCTGCCGGCGCGGCGCCCACGACTGCACCAGCAGGGACGACGGCGGCTCGAGCACCAGGGACGAGAGCGTGCGGGGCCGGCCCAGCCAGCCGAGGTGACGGCACACGGTCAGGCGCCCGGCTCGTCGACGGACCAGGCGAGCCGGAACCCGCTGAAGACCTGCCGGCGGATCGGGTGGTCCCAGTTGCGGAAGCTCGGCCGCAGGATCGAGGAGCCGACGGCCCACGAGCCGCCGCGGAGCACCTTGTGGTCGCCGCCGAAGAACGGCGCGGAGTAGTCGGCGTAGAGCATCGGCCGGAAGCCCGGCCAGGGGGTGAAGTCCGACGACGTCCACTCCCAGACGTCGCCCATCAGCTGCTCCGCGCCGTACGCCGACGCCCCGGCGGGGTAGGCGCCGACGCGGGCGGGGCGCAGGGCGAGCCCGTCCAGGTTGGCCAGCGCGGCGGTCGGCTCGGCGTCCCCCCACGGGAAGCGCCGGCGACGGCGCAGCGCCGGGTCCCACACCGCGGCCTTCTCCCACTCGACCTCGGTCGGCAGCCGCGCCCCCGCCCACGCCGCGTACGCCTCGGCCTCGAAGTACGTGACGTGCTGGACCGGTTCGTCACCGGGCAGCTCCTCCACGACGCCGAAGCGGGTGCGGGTGCCGGCTGCGCCTCCGGCGCCCCAGTACATCGGCGCGGTGAGACCGGCCTCGTCGCGGTGCGCCCGGCCGCGGCCGGACCACCAGCGGTCGTCGGCGTAGCCGCCGTCGGCGACGAAGGCCGCGTACTCGGCGTTGGTCACCGGCACCCGGCCGATGCGGAACGCCGGGACGTCGACGACGTGCGCCGGCCGCTCGTTGTCCAGGCTGAACGGCTCGTCGGCGGCGTCGACGCCGAGCACGAACTCGCCGCCGGGCACCAGCACCGAGGTGCCCGCGACCCCGGGCCGACCCGGGGGCAGCGGGGCGCCCGTGCCGAGCAGCGGCGGGCCGGCGCGCAGGGCCAGGGCCTGCAGCATCGTCTCGTCGTGCTGCTGCTCGTGGCTGACGACCATGGCGACGGCGAAGGACTCGCCGGCCGCGTCTCCCGCGGAGCCGAGCCGGTCGACCCGGTCCAGCACCCGGCCGCGCACCTCCGCGCAGTAGGCGCGGGCCTCGACCGGCGGCAGCAGCGGCAGCTGCGCCCGGACGGCGCGCGGCTGCGTGAACGCGTCGTACAGCGCCTCGACGTCGGGCGGCAGCAGGCCCGGCCGGGCGGCGTCACCGCGGCGCAGCAGCCAGAGGTCCTCCTGCTGGCCGATGTGCGCGAGGTCCCACACCAGCGGAGACAGCAGCGGGGTGTGCTGGCGGAGCAGCTCGGGCTCGTCGTGGTCGGTGAGCCGCAGGGTGCGCTCGCGGGCGGCGGTCAGGTCGCGGGCCAGGACCTCGCGGACGTCGGTCACGGTGCCTCCGTGGTCTCGGTGGCGGGGGTCTCGGTGGCGGGGGTCTCGGAGGTGTGGGTCTCGGAGGTGTGGGTCCCGGAGGTGGGGGTCTCCGGGGGAGCTGTCCCGGTGGCGGACAGCAGGGCGGCGGCGGGGCCGCCGGCGTGCAGGGCGTCGAGCAGCGCGGTGCCCGGGTCGGCACCGCGCTCGACGAGCTCGGCCAGCGCCTCCACCTCGCGCCGGAGCGCGGCGGGGACGGCGTCCACGGCGGCGGCCAGGCAGCCGCGTGCGGCGGCGTGCAGGGCCGGGTCGGCCAGCCCGTCGCGGGCAGCGGTGTCCCAGGCCCCGGCGGTGGCCGCGCTCGCCTCCGCCGCGCGGCCGGCGGCGACCGGGTCGTCCAGCAGCACGGTGGTGACCGCGGCGAGCGCCGGCCACCACGGCTCGGGGGCGGCGTCGAGGTAGCGGATCTCCAGCCAGCCCCGCGGCCGCACCGGGGGGAAGAGCGTGGTCAGGTGGTAGTCGAGGTCGGCGGCGGTGGGGCGTCGTCCGCCCAGCGGCACCGCGCCGGTCACCCAGTCGGAGAACGGCACCCGCCCGCGGACCGGCTCGGCGTACGCCTCGTCGCGGACCAGCATCACCGGGGCGGCCAGCGCGTAGGCCGCCCACTCGCCGGCGGGGTCGTCGCCGCGCAGCACGGGGCCGCAGCGGGCCTGGTCGAGGTCGCCCCACACCTGCTGCCGCGTCGACCGCCAGCCGGTGGGCCGCCCGCCGACCAGCGGGGAGCACGCCGAGACGGCGACCAGCACCGGGCCGAGCCGGTGGGCCAGCGCCACGCGGTCGCCCCAGCCCGCGGCCGGGCCGGCCTCCAGGTTCACCTGCAGCGACGCCGTCGACGTCATCATCGCCGTGCCGGCCGCGGCGCAGCCCGCGGCGGTGAAGTGCTGCTCCATGGCCGCGTAGCGGGTGGCGGGGTTGACCCGCTGCGGCGGCCGCAGCGGGTCGGTGCCCACCGGGGCGAGCCCGAGCCGGTCGGCGCCCAGGGCGGCGGCCAGCACGGTGCGGTCGGCGCGCAGCGCGGCCACCGCGGCGGCGACGTCGGGCAGCGGTGGGCCGGAGAGCTCCACCTGCCCGCCCGGCTCGCAGGTGAGCCGGCTGCCGCCGGGCAGCGGTGGCACCGCGGCCAGGGCACCGCAGACCCGGCCCCACGGCACGCGCGCGGCCGGCCGGTCGAGGTCGACGAGATGCGCCTCCAGCTCCAGGCCGACGGCGCCGGTGGGCCCGTCGCGGAGCGCGCCGTCGGCCACCGCGGCGAACGCGGTGTCGAGGTCGAGCGCGCGGCTGTGCTGATCGGTCGCGCGGCTGTGCTGATCGGTCACGGGGGCCACTCGGCCCACCCCCTCCAGGTCCGGACCGGTCGCCGGAGCGACCGCGGGTCGGTGCGGGGGCGACCGTCCTGCCGGCCGTCCTCGTCGTTCATCCTCCACGCAGGCACCGACAGGACAACCCCTGCCGGCGTCCGCGCCTCCCGGTCTTCGCGGGACGATCCCCTC
Source organism: Trujillonella endophytica (assembly GCF_019799905.1). Taxonomy (GTDB): domain Bacteria; phylum Actinomycetota; class Actinomycetes; order Mycobacteriales; family Geodermatophilaceae; genus Trujillonella; species Trujillonella endophyticus_A. The sequence goes on from NZ_JABGCI010000006.1 coordinate 25,969, forward strand.
GTGGATGCCTCCGGAGCGCGGGAACCTGCCGGGAACGACCGCGGGCCGCGGCCGCGGGACCAGCTCGGCCGGCCGCTCCCGTACGGCGCCGAGGGCGTCGAGCGGATGCCCGAGGGGGTCGAGCGCGCCCCGGCCGAGGCGCTGGCCGAGGCGCAGCGGCTGCTCGACGACGGCCTGCCGTTCCACGCCCACGAGGTGCTGGAGGACGCCTGGAAGGCCGCTCCCGGCCCGGAGCGGGAGCTGTGGCGGGGGCTGGCCCAGCTCGCCGTCGGCGTCACCCACGCGGCCCGTGGCAACCCCCGCGGCGCGGCCACGCTGCTGGACCGGGCCGCGCGGAACCTGGCGCCGTTCGCCGCGGAGCCGCCGCACGGCGTCGACGTCGCCGGGCTCGTGGCGTGGGCGCGCGCCGCCGACCCAGCCGGACCCCTGGCCCCGCCGCCCCTGCGCGGGCGTCAGCAGTAGGTGTCGAGCAGCCGCTGCGCCCGGGCGGCGAACGGCGCGAAGCCGAACAGCTCGCAGATCTCACCCGCCCGCTCGAGCTCGGCGCGGGCGCCCCGGTCCCCGGTGAGGGCGAGCGCGCCCCCGTGGTAGAGCGCGCTGGGTCCGAGCACGGTGGTGCCGGGCCAGAGCACGACGACGGTGTCGCCGTAGCCGCGCAGCGCCGGCAGCACGCTCGCCGCCCGCCCGGCGTCGGCCAGCTCCAGGTAGACGTCGGTGAGCAGGATCGTCTTCACCGGCTCCCGGGTGCCCCCGCCGGGGGTGGTGAGCATCCGGTCGGCGGCGGCGAGGGCGGCGTCGCGCCGGCCGGCCTGGGCGTGCGCCTGGGCCAGCACCCCGAGCCAGTCGGGGTCGACGGTCGCGGCGAGGTCCACGACCTCGGGGACGACGGCGGGCAGCCGGTGCTCGAGCCAGGCGGCGATGCCCTCGATGGTCTGCCGGGACATCCGGGTGACGTCGGCGGCGGCCGGCGACGTGGTGGGGGCGTCGCGCACGGCGTCGTCGGCCAGCCGCCGTGCCTCGTCGGTCTCGCCGCGGGCCAGGGCCGTGCCGGCGTGCCACCAGGCGTCGAGCTGGAGCAGGTCGCCGTCCCCGCGCCGCTCGGCGAGGTCGGTGAAGCGCCGCGAGACGGCGGCGGCCTCGCCGGCCTGTGTGGTCTCGGTGAGCGCGCAACGCAGCAGGTGCAGGGCGGTGGCCTCCGCGACGGGGTCCCCGGCGCTCTCCCGCAGCATCGTGCGCGCCAGGTCGACCCGGCCGGGCGCGTGCGCCGGGGTCCAGTGCGCCACGAACTCCGCCGCCCGGGCGCGGGCCCGGGCGCCGCGGTCGTCGCCGGCCGCCGCCAGCGCCCGAGCGGCGAGCTCCGGCCCGCCGGAGCGCCCGGTGCTCGCCCGGCGCACGCCCGCCGCGGCCAGCACGGCGGCCGCCACCGGCGGGGGAACGGCGTCCGTGCGCCCGGTCGCCTCCTCCAGGAGTGCCTCGTCGGCGGCGTGCAGCGCCCCGAACGAGGCCCAGTAGCCGCCGATCCCGCCCCCGGCGGAGACGACGGCCGCCCGCACCAGCCGCCCGTCGTCGCCGGCCGCCCGGGCCAGCCCGGCAGCGGCCGACAGCGCGGCGCCGCTCTCCTCGATCAGGCCGAGCAGCCGCAGCGCGGCGCCGCGGACCAGGTGGAGGTCGGTCGCCGTGGCGACCTCGCCGGCCGGCACGTGGGCAAGCCCGCGCTCGGCGAGCGCCGCGGCCTCCTCGACACCGGCGCGGTCGATCGCCTCGCGGGCGGCCCGCAGGCACGCGAGCGCCGCGGCGGGGTCGGGCCGGCCCGCGGCGGCCTCGCTGCGGTGGACGGCGATCGCGGCCGCAGCGGTGGCCGCGGCCGGGGCGGCCGCCAGCGCGTCGGCCACCCGGCCGTGCAGCGCGGCACGGGCCGCCGGGCCGAGGTCGGCCAGCAGCACCTCGCGGACCAGGTCGTGGGCGATCCGCACCCGCCCGGGCGCCGGTTCCACGAGCAGGCCCGCGGTCAGCGCGTCCCCGACCGGGTCCGCGGCGGGACCCTCGCCCAGCGCCGCCCAGAGCACCGCCACCGACACGTCCCGGCCGGCGACCGCGGCCACGGCGAGCACGTCGCGGACCGGTGCCGGCAGGTCCTCCAGGCGCAGCCGGACGACGTCGCGCACCCCGGCCGGGACCGCGCCGCCCTCGCGCGCGCCGACCGCGGCCAGCTCGGTGACGAAGAACGGGTTGCCGCCGGAGCGTTCGGCGAGCACCCGCGCGTCGTCCTCGTCCAGCGCGGTCCCGGCCAGCTCCGCGGCCAGCGCGGCCACCTCCCCGGTCGCCAGGCCACCCAGCCGCAGCCGCCGGGCACCGGGCAGGCGGGCGGCGGCGCCGAGCACCCGGGGGAGCCCCGCGGCGCCGACGGCCTCCTCGCGGCAGGTCAGGGCGAGCAGCAGCCGGCTGCCGTGCAGCTGGGAGAGGACCACCTCCAGCACGTGCAGGGAGTCGGCGTCGGCCCACTGGAGGTCGTCGAGGACGACGAGCAGCGGCGCCTCGGCGGCTCCGGCCCGCAGCCGCCGGGCGGTGTCCAGGCCGAGGGCGAACCGGGCGCCCGGGTCGCTGCCGCCGGCCCCCTCGGGCAGCCCGCCGAGGACCTGCTGCCACGGCCAGTACGGCGGCGCGCCGCCGATCTCGGCGCACCGCCCCCAGCGGACCGCCGCGCCGGCCCGGGCGGCGAAGGCCTCGACCAGGCGGGTCTTGCCGATGCCCGGCTCCCCGGTGACGACGACGGCGGTGCCCCGGCCCGCCCCGGCCGCCGCCCAGGCCGCGGCCAGGGCGTCCAGCTCGGCGGGACGGCCGACGAAGCCGTCGCCGGGAGCCGGTGCCGGGGCCCGGACGGCGCCGGCGTCCCGCCCGGCCGGGGGCGGCGCGGCGGCGGGCGGTGCGTCGAGGGCCGCGTCCTGGCGCAGCAGCGCGGCCTCGAGGTCGCGCACCTCGGGGGAGGGGTCCAGCCCCAGCTCGTCGGCGATGTGCTCCCGCGTGCGCCGCAGCACCTCCAACGCCTCGGCCTGCCGCCCGCCGCGGTAGAGCGCCCTGGCCAGCAGCGCCGCGGTGTGCTCGCGCAGCGGGTCGGCGGCGGCCGCGGCGGAGAGGTCGGCGACCAGCTCGGCGCCGGTGCCCAGCGCGAGCCGCGCCTCCGCCAGCCGCTCCAGGGCGGCCAGCCGCAGCTCCTCGAGCCGGGTGGCGATCGGGGCGACCTCGGGGACGTCGGCCACGTCGGCGTAGGGGCCGCCCTGCCAGCGGGCCAGCGTCGCGGGGAGCTGCCGCGCGGCCTCGGCGTCGCCCGCGGCCCCCGCGGCGGACACCTCGTCGGCGAAGGCGTGCGCGTCCACGGCGGGGCGCGGCAGCACCAGCGCGTAGCCGGCGCCGCGGGTGACCAGCACGGTCGCCTCGCGCGCGCCGCGGCCGGGGTCCAGCAGCCGCCGCAGCCGGGCGATGTGCCCCTGGAGCGTCGTCGTCGCCGAGGCCGGCGGATGCCCCCGCCAGAGCCGGTCGGCCAGGACGTCGGCGGCGACGGTGCGCCCCTCCGCGGCCGCCAGGAGCGCCAGGACCTCGGCGGGCTTGCGCCCGCCGAGGTCGAGGTCGGCGCCGTCGCGGGTGACGCGGGTCGGCCCGAGCACCTGTACCCGCAGCTCCACGGCTGCGGAGAGTAGGCGACCGGTTCGGTTCCGCGGCGCCCCTGCGCCGCGACGGGGGCCTCAGGCCGCCTCCGTCCCCCCGGATCCGCTGCGCCGCCGGAGCGGGGCGGACCGGCACCAGGAGACCGCGGCGACGACCATGGCCAGCGCCGCGAACAGGCCGCTCTCGGTGGCGAACCAGCCGGTCGAGCCGGTGTCGCGGGTCAGCGGGTCGAGCACGTGGTAGAGCGCGGCGTTGACCACCGCGTGGGCGAGGACGCCCGGCCAGATCCCCCAGCGCAGCTGCATGCTCGCCAGCACGGCGCCGAACGCCACGGTGCCGACCGAGAAGCACAGCAGGGCCCACGCCACCGGCACGCCGTCGGGGGTGCCGCCGAGGAAGACGATGAGCGGCGCGTGGAAGGCCGCCCAGGCCAGCCCGCTGACCAGGACGACGGTGCGCGGGCCGGCGACCTCGGCGAGCCGGGTCACGAGCAGCCCCCGCCAGCCGACGTCCTCGGCGAGTGCGAGCAGCACGTACGGCGCGACGAGCACGGTCAGGCCCAGCGGCACCATCGCGTCGAGGCCGTCGGTGTCGAGGGCGCCGGCCCCGGTGAGCCACACCAGGGCGCCACCGGACAGCGCCGTGACCAGGGCCCACAGCCACGCCCGGCCGAGGATGCGCAGCGGGGTGCGGGAGAAGCCCCATCCGGGGCGGCGCAGCGACCCGGTGGCGACGAGCCGGGCCACGAGCGCGGCGACCAGCGGGATCAGCGCCTGGCCGAACAGCACCGCCTGCACCAGCGGCGCGGCCTGGTCGACGTGCTGCACGTCGGCGTCCCGGCTCGCGGCGAAGACCGTCGTCCCGGTGAGCAGCACGGCGACGGTGCCGAGGAAGACGCCGATCTCCCGCCACGGCGCAGGCCGGGCGGCGGTGGGGGCGGTGCCGGGCCGGGCCGGCAGCGGGGAGGTGGTGGTCATGGCGGGTCGGACTCCAGGTGGTCGCGTCTCGGTCGCCGCAGACGGTGGGGCGCCCGCCTGGTGCGGCTCTGGTGGAGCGCTCGTCGGCCGCTCACCAGCGCTCCACCAGCGCGCGCGGGGACCGTGCCGGTCCATGGAGCCCCTCGACCTCCCCGGCCCGCCCGGCGCCGTCGTCGTCCCGCTGCCGGCGGGCGGTTCGCTGCCCCGCTGCCGCGCCCGGCGCGCCGACGTCGTCCTCGTCGTGCTCGACGGCAGCCCCGTGGCCGACGTCGGGGACGACGAGGCCCGGGCCACCGCGCCGGGCGACGTGCTGGTCTGCCCGCGCGGCACCCCGTGGTCGCTGCGCGCGGGTCCCGTACCGGCGCGGGTGGTCGTCGTCGCCTTCCCCGCCGGACCGGAGCGGGCGGTGGCCGTCCTGGCCGGCCGGCCGCTGCTCGACGACGCCGCCCGGGTGGGCGTGGCCGCCGACGGCGGACTGGAGCTGGTGCTGGAGCCGGCGTCCCCGGGGTGAGGTGCGGGCATCGGTGGCCCCGGTCACGGTGGGACCATCGAGGGCGCCATGAGCACCGACACCGAGCACACCGCAGCCGTCGACCCGACCGACCGGGGAGCGCCGGCGCCGCCGCCGGCGCGCGGCCCGGTCACCTCGGCGTCCTACTCCGTGACCGTCCGGTTGATCGCCGACGTCGACCCGGCCAGCATCGGCCGGATCGCGACCGCGGTCGGCACCGCGGGCGGGGCGGTCACCGCGATCGACGTGGTCGAGTCGCGCACCGACCACCTGACGGTCGACGTGACCTGCTCGGCCGCCGACGCGACGCACTCGCAGGAGATGGTCGAGGCGATCGGCGCGGTCCCGGGGGTGGAGGTGCGCAAGGTCAGCGACCGCACCTTCCTGCTGCACCTGGGCGGCAAGCTCGAGGTGGCCTCCAAGGTGCCGCTGAAGACCCGCGACGACCTCTCGATGGCGTACACGCCCGGCGTGGCCCGGGTCTGCCTGGCGCTGGCCGACCACCCCGAGGACGTCCGCCGGCTGACCATCAAGGGCAACACGGTCGCCGTCGTCACCGACGGGTCCGCGGTGCTCGGCCTCGGCGACATCGGCCCCGGCGCCGCGCTGCCGGTCATGGAGGGCAAGGCGGTGCTGTTCAAGCGGTTCGCCGACATCGACGCCTGGCCGATCTGCCTCGACACCCAGGACGTCGACGAGATCGTGCGCGCCGTCGAGCTGATCGCCCCCGGCTTCGGCGGCATCAACCTCGAGGACATCTCCGCCCCGCGCTGCTTCGAGATCGAGCGGCGGCTGCGGGAGCGCCTGGACATCCCCGTCTTCCACGACGACCAGCACGGGACGGCGATCTGCGCGCTGGCCGCCCTGACCAACGCGCTGCGGGTCGTGGACAAGCAGCTGGCCGACGTGAAGGTGGTCGTCGCCGGCGGCGGCGCGGCCGGGACGGCGATCGTGAACCTGCTGCTGGCCGCGGGCGCGACGAACGTCCTGGTCTGGGACCGCGAGGGCATCCTCTGCCCCGACGACGAACGCCTGACGCCGGCGAAGCGGGAGCTGGCCGCGCGGACGAACGCCGGCTGCGTGCGCGGCGAGCTGCCCGACGCGCTGGAGGCCGCCGACGTCTTCATCGGGGTGAGCGCCGGGAACGTGCTGCCCGTCGAGGAGCTCGCCCGGATGGCGCCCGGGGCCGTCGTCTTCCCCATGGCCAACCCGACGCCCGAGGTCGACCCGGTCCGCGCCCGGCAGTACGCCGCCGTCGTCGCCTCCGGCCGGTCGGACCTGCCCAACCAGATCAACAACGTGCTGGCGTTCCCCGGCGTCTTCCGGGGACTGCTCGACGCGCGGGCCACCGAGATCGACACCCCGATGCTGCTGGCCGCCGCCGAGGCGCTCGCGGCGCTCGTCCGCGACGACCAGCTCAACGCCAACTACATCATCCCGAGCGTCTTCGACCCTGCGGTCACCACGGCCGTGGCGCAGGCCGTGGCCGCGGCGGCCCGTGCCACGGGCGCGGTGGTCGACCTCCCCGGCCGCCCCGGCCTCTCCGACTGACGTCGGCGCACTCTGCCGGCTGGTTCCGGACGTCGCCGTCGGGATCCCCCCGGCATCGTCCGGAATCGACCGGCGACGTCACCCGATCCGCCGAAGTGGCGACGCCGGGCGGGGATCCGGGAGTCGTGGACGGCGGTCGGCGGGGATAGTGACCGGGTGCCCGAGTTGCCCGAGGTGGAGGCGCTGGCGGCGTTCCTGCGGGAGAACGCCGTCGGCCACGTCCTGACGCGTGCCGACCTGGCCGCCGTCCAGGCGATCAAGACGTTCGACCCGCCGCTGTCGGCGCTGGGCGGGCTGGAGATCACCGGCGTGGCCCGGCACGGCAAGTTCCTCGACCTCGACGTCTCCGGCGTGCACCTCGTCGTCCACCTGGCGCGGGCCGGCTGGCTGCACTGGCGCACCGGCCTGCCCCCCGCGCCACCCAAGCCGGGCAAGGGGCCCTTGGCGCTGCGCGTGCACCTCGCGCCATGGGATTCCGGCCCGCCCGCCCCCGGCTTCGACCTCACCGAGCAGGGCACCCGCAAGGGCCTCGCGGTCTACGTCGTCCGGTCCCCCGCCGAGGTGCCGGGCATCGACCGGCTCGGCCCCGACGCGCTGGCGGTGGACCGCGAGCAGTTCGCCGCGCTGCTCGCGTCCCGCAGCGGACAGCTCAAGGGCGCGCTCACCGACCAGACGCTGCTCTCGGGGATCGGCAACGCCTACTCCGACGAGATCCTGCACGCCGCCCGGCTGTCGCCGTTCAAGATGGCCGACAAGCTCTCCGACGACGAGGTGATCCGGCTCTACGAGGCGATGCGCGCCGAGCTCACCGACGCCCTCGACCGCCAGCTCGGGCAGGAGGCGGCGACGATGAAGGGCGAGAAGCGCTCGGGCCTGCAGGTGCACGCCCGCACCGGCCTGCCGTGCCCGGTCTGCGGCGACACCGTCCGCGAGGTCAGCTTCGCCGACACGTCGCTGCAGTACTGCCCGACGTGCCAGACCGGCGGCAAGCCACTCGCCGACCGCCGGATGTCCAAGCTCCTGCGCTGATGGAGTGCGACAGCGCAGTGGACCTGCGCTGTCGCACTCCATCAGGCCAGCAGCTCCCTCGTGACGGCGGACTGCTCGGTCAGCACCCCGCCGATGAACTGCTGCGTCTCGTTGATGCTCTCGACGGGCGAGCCGATGCCCGCCAGCGCCGTGACGACCCGGTCGACCCGCTGCGGAGTTGAGTCGGCAGCCGTTCTGTTCACCCACGATTTGTTGGGCGCAATGGAACTGGTACCGGCTCGTATCGCCTGGTCAGTGGGTCGTGCGACGTCCCGGCAGCCAGGCAGCGGCCCGCGCGGCCGCGGTCGTCGTCGTCCCGGCGTCGTTGCCGCTCTCGGGCTCGTCGGCCCGTGAGCCGACCGCCGTCCACCAGTCGACCGCGGGGGGCGGCGTGAGCGCGTCGACCCGCTCGCCCGGCCGCGGGACGGCGATCGCGACCCCCGAGCGCCCGGCGGCCGCGGCCAGCCGCTGGATCGGCTCGGCCCACCCGTGGAAGCCCAGGTTGAACGTGGCCCAGTGGACCGGCACGAGCAGCCCGCCGCCGAGGTCGCCGTGCGCGCGCACCGCCTCCTCGGGGGTCATGTGGATGGCCTTCCACGCGTCGTTGTAGGCCCCCACCGGCAGCAGGGTGAGGTCGAACGGGCCGAGCCGGGCGCCGATCGCGGCGAACGCGGGGGTGTAGCCGGTGTCGCCACCGAAGAAGACCCGGTGCCGCGGTCCGGCGACGACCCACGACGACCACAGCGTCGTGTCGCGGGTGAGGAAGCGTCCGGAGAAGTGCCGCGCCTCGGTGCACGTCAGCGTCAGGCCGGCGACCTGCACCTCGCCGTCCCAGTCCAGCTCGACGATCCGGTCCTCGGGCACGCCCCAGCGGCGCAGGTGCGCGCCGATCCCCAGCGGGACGACGAACGGGGCGCGCTGCCGTGCCAGCAGCTCGCGCACGGTCGGCAGGTCGAGGTGGTCGTAGTGGTCGTGGCTGATCAGGACGGCGTCGACCTCCGGCAGGTCCGCCAGCGGCGTGGGTGCCGGGTGCAGCCGCACGGGCCCGACGAGGGGGGACGGCGAGACGCGCCGCCCCCACACCGGGTCGACCAGCACCCGCCGGCCGTCGACCTCCAGCAGCGCGCTGGAGTGGCCGAACCAGGTGACGGCCAGCTCGGCGGCCTCGGCCGGGAGCCGGGACGGCGCCAGCGGCACCGGTCCGGCGGGCAGGCCGTTGAACCGGCCGTCCCGCACCTGGCGCAGCAGCGCGCGGCGGTCCGCCGGGCTGGGCAGCGACGCGGTCTCCAGCGTGTTCCGGAAGCGGCCCTCGGAGAACTGGGGGGAGCCGGCGACGTGCGGCCGCAGCGCGCGCCGGCTGGCGCCGACGGCGACGGGCAGGCCCCAGGCCGCGCGGGTCACCCACGCCACGGGGGCGGCGAGGAGGGCGACGGCGGTCAGTCTGCGAGGTGAGGGCACGGTCCGAGCATCCCAGCCGGGGCGGCACCGTGCCGTGAGCGACGGGGATCGCCATGCTGGGGCCGTGCGGGACGCCGACGAGGAACCGGACGAACCGGACGACGAACCGGCCGGGGACCCGGCGTGCTGGCTGGACCGGGTCTGCCCGGCCTGCGGGCGGCTGGCCGACGGCGAGCCGCGTCCCGACCTCTGTCCCGGGTGCGGGGAGCCCCTGCCCGGGAGGTGAGTCCGGCGCCGGCCGCGGACCAGTGCTGTCGCCGTGCCACGTCCGAGGCCGATCGCACCCGTCGGACGTCTCTGCGGCAGATCGGTCTCATCAGGTGACGGGCGCACCGGGCCTTCTTAGGGTGACTGCCATCACAACAATCTCCCACCGCTGGAGGCGCACCGTGACCCCACCCGAGGAACGCCGGATGCTCACGCCCGAGGAGTACCGGCAGGCGCAGGACTCCCCCGAGTTCACGGAGCTGCGCCGCCGTTTCCGCCGCTTCGCGTTCCCCATGACGGTGGCGTTCTTCGTCTGGTACCTGCTCTACGTCCTCCTCTCGACCTACGCCGACGACTTCATGGCGAAGAAGGTCTTCGGCGACGTCAACGTCGGCATCCTGCTGGGCCTGGCGCAGTTCGTGACGACGTTCCTCATCACCCAGCTCTACGTACGGCACGCCGGGCGCAACACCGACCCGATCTCCGACGAGATGCGCAACAGGCTCGAGCAGCACGAGTACGCCCGCGAGAAGCCGGCCGCCGGCGAGGACACCACCCAGGGGGCCACCCGTGCCTGACACCCTCGGCCTCGACGTCACGGCCGCCGACTCGACGATCGGCGAGCCGGCGATCAACATCGCGATCTTCGGCGCCTTCGTGCTCGTCACGCTGGTGATCACCTTCCGCGCCAGCCGCAACAACAAGACCGCCGCCGACTACTACGCCGCCGGGCGCAACATCAGCGGCACGCAGAACGGCCTGGCGATCGCCGGCGACTACCTGTCCGCCGCCTCGTTCCTCGGCATCGCCGGGGCGATCGCGCTCTACGGCTACGACGGCTTCCTGTACTCGATCGGCTTCCTGGTCGCCTGGCTCGTCGCCCTGCTGCTGGTCGCCGAGCTGCTCCGCAACACCGCCCGCTTCACGATGGCCGACGTCCTGGCCTTCCGGATGCGGCAGCGGCCGGTGCGCATGGCGGCGGCCATCTCCACGCTGGCGGTGTGCCTGTTCTACCTGGTGGCGCAGATGAGCGGCGCCGGCGGGTTGGTCACGCTGCTCCTCGGGGTCACCGGCGAGGCCGCCCAGGCGCTCGTCGTGATCCTGGTCGGCGCGCTGATGATCATCTACGTGCTGGTGGGCGGCATGCGCGGCACCACCTACGTGCAGATCATCAAGGCGTCGCTGCTCATCGCCGGCGCGCTCGTGATGACCGTGTGGGTGCTCGGCAAGTACGGGTTCAACCTGTCCTCGCTGCTCGGCGGCGCGGAGGAGACGGCCCAGGCGCAGACGGCCCCGGTCGACGTCCTCGCGCCCGGCGCGCAGTACGGCGCGACGGCGACCTCGCAGCTGGACTTCGTCTCGCTCGGCCTCGCGCTGGTGCTCGGCACGGCGGGCCTGCCGCACGTGCTGATGCGCTTCTACACGGTGCCGACGGCGAAGGACGCCCGGAAGTCGGTCGTGTGGGCCATCTGGCTGATCGGCATCTTCTACCTGTTCAGCCTGGTGATCGGCTACGGCGCGGGCGCCCTGGTGGGTGCCGACGAGATCTCCGCGGCCCCGGGTGCGGTCAACTCCGCCGCGCCGCTGCTGGCGTTCGAGCTGGGCGGGACCGTCCTGCTCGGCATCATCGCCGGCGTGGCGTTCGCCACGATCCTCGCCGTCGTCGCGGGGCTGACGATCACCGCGTCGGCGTCCTTCGCCCACGACGTCTACGCGTCGGTGATCAAGAAGGGAGACGTGCCGCCCAACGGCGAGGTGCGGGTCGCCCGCATCACGTCAGTCGTGATCGGGGCGATCTCCATCGGGCTGGGGATCCTCGCGCTGCAGGCCGGGCTCAACATCGCCTTCCTGGTGGCGCTGGCCTTCGCCGTCGCGGCGTCGGCGAACCTGCCGACGATCCTGTACACGCTGTTCTGGAAGCGGTTCACCACCCAGGGCGCGCTGTGGTCGATCTACGGCGGGCTGATCGCCTGCGTCGGGCTGATCCTGTTCTCCCCGGTGGTGTCGGGTGATCCGACGGCGCTCTTCCCGGACGTCGACTTCTCCTGGTTCCCGTTGAAGAACCCGGGGATCATCTCGATCCCGCTGTCGTTCTTCCTCGGCTGGCTGGGCACCGTGCTCTCCAAGGAGGAGCCCGACACCGACAAGTACGCCGAGCTCGAGGTGCGGGCGCTGACCGGGATCGGGGCCGAGAAGGCCGTCGAGCACTGAAGAAGGACCCCGTCCTCCTCACCCCTCGCTCCGCTCGGGGCGAGCCTCTGGACGGGGCCGGCGAGGCGCGCGTCCCCCTGCGGGGCGCGCGCCTCGTGCGCGTCAGGCGGCCCGGGCGGCGGCCGGGACGGCGTCGATGCCCGCCGCAGCGGACACGACCTCCGGGACCACGGTGAGGCGGCGAGCGGTCACGGCGGTGGCCCGGCGGTGGCGCAGGGCCCAGCGGGCGGTGAGCCCACCGAGGACGAGCAGGCCGGCGACGGCATGCTGGCCCGGGTCGGTCACGGCGACCGCGAGCGCGGCGGCGTAGACGAGCGAGAGGAGCAGGGCGGGGACGGAGCGGATCACGGTCGGGACCTCCTATCGGGGCTGGCGCCCCGCCCCGCCGGCGGCCGGTCACGGGGACCGGCCACCGGCGTGGCGACGGCGCGGGTGGAGCGAGAGGTCAGACGCTCACTTGAGCATGTCCTTCATCTTCTGCAGCGTGGACTGGCCGGGCTGCTGCGGCGTCGGGTACAGCCGCGGGTCGCCCGGGGGCAGGATCGGGGCGTCGGCGGTGGCCTCGATGGGCCGGGCGGCGAACTCGGCGCGGCCGTCGATCGACGGGCCGGACGCCCACTTGCCCGAGGCCGCCTCGGGGCCGTCGGAGGCGTCGATGAACGTGTAGCCCAGGTCGCCGACCTCCTCCTCGATCGGGAAGGCCTCCGGCACCGGGATGCCCTCGAGCCCGTCCTCCTTGAGCTGCTCGATGGCGGCCAGCCACATCTGCTGGTGGTAGTGGTCCCGGGTGATGAGGAAGCGGAGCATGTCCTTGACGCCCGGGTCGTCGGTCATGTTGTAGAGCCGGGCCACCTGCAGCCGGCCCTGCATCTCGGCGGTCACGTTGTACTGGAAGTCGGCCATCAGGTTGCCGCTGGCGGTCACGTACGCGCCGGTCCAGGGGTTGCCCATGCTGTCCATGTAGGAGGCGCCGGCGCCGTTGGCGATCGGGTGCTGCGGGTTGTGCTGGCCGTAGCCGGCAGCCGCCTCCTTGGTGCGGTCCGCGGCGTCGGGCTTCAGCGGGATGTGGTCCAGCAGCCGGTCGATCATCGTCACGATCATCTCGACGTGGGCGAGCTCCTCGGTGCCCACGGCGAGCAGCAGGTCCTTGTACTTGCCGGGGAGCCGGCAGTTCCAGCCCTGCAGCAGGTACTGGGTGGCGACCGTCATCTCGCCCCACTGACCGCCCAGGACCTCCTGCATCTTGCGGGCGAAGTCCGGGTCGGGGCCGTCGGGCTTGGCCTCGTACTGCAGGGCGTGGGTGTGCGTGAACATCGGGCTCTCCCTCACTGTGTCGCGTCCGCCGCCGTTGCGGTGACGACAGTGATCTGCCCACGCCGGGTGGCCCGCCCGTGCCGTCCGCTGGCCCTCCGAGGCCAACCTCCCGTGGAGTCGCTCGAGCGACTCCGTCTCAGCGGTCGGGGAGCTGGATGGTGAGGGTCAGCGCGTCGCCCCGGTCGTCGGCGAGGACCCGGCCGCCCAGCTCCTTCGCCTGCCGCTGCACCGACCACAGCCCCAGCCCGGTGAGATCCACCGGCGGGGTCGTCGTCCGCAGGTGACCGACGACCCGGTCGGCGGGCACGCCGGCCTGGGTGAGCGCGAGGTCGACCCAGCCGGGCCGGCACGTCACCGCCAGGAGGACGGCCTCGCCGCGGCCGTGGCGGTGGGCGTTCTCCAGCAGGTTGGTGAGGATCCGCTGCACGCGGGCGTCGGCCACGGTGACGTCGGCCGCGCAGCCGGTCATCCGCGTGGTCAGCTGCGTCTCGGGGAGCCCCGAGGCGGCGATCGCGGCGCGCACCACGTCGACCAGCCGCCGCGGCGCCGGCCCGCGCCGCTGGGCTCCGCCGGTGGCGTCGGCGGTGCGCAGCATCGAGGACAGGTGCGCGGTCTGGGCGCGGGCGAGGTCCAGCACCTCGCCGTGGCCGCCCCCGGCCGCGTCCAGCGAGGTCAGCGCGGCCTCCAGGCAGGCCAGCGGGCTGCGCATGTCGTGGCACATCGCGCGCAGCAGGGCCTCGCGCGGGTCGGGTGCCTCCTCGGTCACGGGCGGACGGCGGCGGCGGGTGAGGTGGGTGCGGAGGACGCGGCCGAGGTCCGTGACGAGGCGGACGCGCGTGGGGGTCGTCGGGGGGTTGGCGATGACGGTCATGGGCACCTCCGGTGTTGCGGCCCGGTCAGCCCCGCCGGCCGCCGTACGACCGCGCAGGAGAGACACCGGGTGGATGACGCCGTTTCTGGACGTCGGGCCGAACTGGACGTCGTCCTGGTGGACGACCACCCCCTGTTCAGCCGCGGCCTGGCGCTGCTGCTGCCCGGGCTGAGCGAGGGGCGGGTCAGGGTGGTGGGGACGACGGAGGACGCCTCCGCGGCCGCGGCGCTGGTCCGCCGGCACCACGCGGACGTCGCCGTCGTCGACCTGCACATGCCGCCGCCGGGCGGCACGCGGGCCATCGCCGCCATCCGCCGGGCCGACCCGATGGTGCGGGTCGTGGCCCTGTCCGGGCTGGCCGAGGCCGACGCCGCGCTCGAGGCGCTGCGCGCCGGGGCGGTGGGCTTCCTGCCGAAGACGGCCGACCCGGAGCGGCTGGTCCGCCCGCTGCTGGCCGTGCTCGACGGCTGGTCGGTGCTGCCCGAGGACCTGCTGCGTCAGCTGCTGGACTCCTCCACGCCGACCGGGGACCAGGGCGTGGCCGACCGGCTGACGGCGGACGAGCGGCGGCTGTGGCGCCTGGTCGCGGACGGGACGCCCACCGTGGACATCGCGACGACGCTGCACGTCTCCGAGCGCACGGCCAAGCGGCTGGTCGCCTCGCTGCTGAGGTCGCTGGGCGTCTCCACCCGTGTCGAGGCGGCCGCGCTGGCCGGCCGGGCGGGACTGGGCAGGAACGCGGCCCCGTAGCGGGCAGAACCGTTCCGTCTCGATGCGCATCGCGGCCTCGCTACCCGGCGCGGTGATCGTCACGCCCGGCGTCCGGTGAACTCTGATGTGCCCTATCGAATGGCGTCGGCCCAGCTCCCGGACGCCGCCCGCGTGAACGGGACGACGTCGTCGGCGGCGACGTCCACCGCCGCGTAGCCCCCGCTGCCCGCGCCCACGCAGGCGACGACCGTGGCCACCCCGGCCCGCCGCTGGAACGGTGACTGCCGGACCTGCCAGCCGACGACCGCCCGCCGCTGGAGCACGGCCCGCTCCCGCACCAGCCACCCGCTCCGGACGGCGAACGAGCGCGGCCCCGCTGCGTGCCCGAGGGCGGCGTAACGGCCGAGGCCCACCGGCACCCCGAGGGCGGCCAGCGCGCCGCCGGTCACCAGCAGCGGCCACCAGCCCGCCGACAGCGACGTGGCCACCGCGCCGGCCCCGGCCACGACCAGTCCGGGCGCGACCGCCCGCAGGAGCCGCCGCCGGCGCGCGGCCGGGGGGTGCCGCCGCAGGGGACCGGGGTCCTCGACCAGCCGGCCGGCGAGCTCCTCGGCCAGGTCCTGCGGGCCGAGGGGGAGCAGCTGGCCCCGGCGCTGCGCGGCGCCCAGTCCGGTGACCAGGGCGCTGACCCGGGCGGCGCGGACCCACCGCATGCCGAGCCCGGCGGTGACCGTGACACCGCGGATCCGGTCGACCTCCAGCTCGGTGTGCCGCCGGGTCAGCAGGCCGCGGTCGGCGACCAGCGAGCCGCCGCGCCGGACCAGACGGAAGCCCCAGTTGACCACCGCCGCGCCCACCACCGCTCCGACGGCGAGCAGGGCCAGGGCGACGACGACCGCGCCGGCCACGGCCGCCGGGCCGGCCACGTCGGGGCCGTCGAACTCCGGGCGGAACCTGCCCGGCAGCTCGTCGACCAGCCGCATCAGCGCGCCGAGGGCCGCCACGGGGACGGCGAGATAGCTGCCGACCAGGGGCGCGTAGAGGAGCCAGCGGCGGTCGAAGCGCGCCAGCACCTCTTCGGCCGGCGGCTCCTCGACCGGCCGCTCCGCCGGTCCGGCTCCGGGCGGGACGTCGTCGGCCGGACCGGCGGGACGGCGGACGAGCAGCCCGGCGCGCAGGCGCTCGCCCTCGGTCCGGCGGACGCCGTCGAGGACGACCTCCTCCTCCTGGCCGGTCGCCGAGCCGGCCGCCGCGTCGATGCGCACCCGCACGAGCCCGAGCAGCCGGTGCAGCAGCGGGGTCTCGACCTCGACGCCGCGGATCCGGTCCCGGGGCACCGTGCGCGTCGAGCGGGCCAGCAGCCCCCGGGTGACCACCACGGCGGCCGGCTCGTCGCGGTAGGTGAAGCGCCACCACGAGACGGCGGCGAAGGCCAGCGAGGCCAGCGTGACGGCGACGGCGAGGAGCACCACCGCCGTCGTCCCGCCGTCGAAGCCGATCGCGGCCCCGATCGGCAGGGCGATGCCGATGACCTGCCGTGCCTGGCGGAACGTGACGGTGTGTACCAGCACGATCAGCGGCGACGTCCGCCGGGGAGGCGACCCGCCCTCGACGATCACGTCGCCTCGTCGCGGACCTGCTCCGCGCGGCGGGCGAGGTCCGCGGCCACCTGCTCGGCGACCCCCTGCGGCAGGTGCGGCACCTGGACGGTGCCGCGCGAGGAGGCGGTCAGCACGGCCACCGACGCCAGCCCGTAGAGCTGCTGGAGCACCCCGCGGGTGACGTCGACGGTCTGGATGCGGGCGATCGGCACCAGCGTCCAGGTCCGGGTCAGCCAGCCGGTCAGCGCGTAGACGGCCTCCCCGGTGACCTCCCAGCGGTGCACGCGGTGGCGGATCACCGGCTGCAGGACGATCGACACCACCGCGTAGAGGCCCAGCGCTGCCGGACCCGCCCAGGGCAGCGCCGACAGCGGCGCGTCGTCGGTGGGCACGAACAGCAGCGCGGCGGCGAGGACGGCGCCCCAGAAGAGCGTGCCCAGCAGGCCCTGCGTCGCCCACAGCCAGATGGCGGATCGGGGCAGCGACCACGCCGGCGGGCGGACCGGTGCGCTGCTGGGGGCGGTCATCGCCGCCATCCTCCCAGCCGGGGCGCGCCCCGCCGGGGTGGGACGATGGACGGCGTGATGCCGCAGCAGGTCCCGACCGTGTCCGCCGCCGAGCTCCCCGCCGACGCCGTCCTCCTCGACGTGAGGGAGGACGACGAGTGGGTGCACGGCCACGTCGAGGGCGCCACCCACATCCCCATGGGACAGGTCCCCGGTCGCCTCGACGACCTGCCCGAGGCCGACCCCCTCTACGTGGTGTGCCGGGGCGGTGGTCGCTCCGCGCGGGTCGCCGTGTGGCTGAACCAGAACGGCTACGACGCGGTCAACGTCGCCGGCGGGATGGGCGAGTGGGAGGCCGCCGGGCGGCCCATGGTGAGCGAGACCGGCCAACCCCCCTTCGTGCGCTGATCCCGGTGCCGGCGGTGCCGCCGGCCACGGCCATGCGACGCCGGGTTCCCGGCACGACTGCACTGCGCGCCATGAACTGGCAGTCGATCATGTGTCGTTGCTGTGTGATCCATGACACACCGCGACCGACAGGCCGTTCCGTCGAGGATTTCCGCGGTCGTCCCCCGTACGAGTGACCGGGCGCTGCTTGTCTGGCCCGCGTCGCAGCAGGACAGCGAGGTCCGTACGCCCATCCGGGCTCCCCGGGAGCCGGGACCTTCCTCACTGGCTGTGACCTCACGTCGGGATCGCTCGCCGGGTGATCGAGGAAGGGACGCGCACCATGAATCCACGACGGCTCCTCCGGCACCGGCGCAGCCGGGCCACCGCCTTGCTCGGGGCCGGCAGTCTCCTCGCCGGCTCGGCGGTGATCGGGCTCCTGCCGAGCGTCGCCGGCGCGTCCAGTCACCGGGAGGCACCGCTCATCGCGGCCGACCCGGCTGTCGACAACACGGACGTCTACGCGTTCTCGAGTCCCGAGGACCCGGACAACGTGGTCCTCATAGCCAACTGGATCCCGTTCGAGGAACCCAATGGGGGGCCGAACTTCTACCCCTGGGCGGAGGACGCCGAGTACCTGGTCAACATCGACAACGACGGCGACGCCTTCGCCGACCTCGTCTACCGGTGGCGCTTCACGACGCACGACCAGCGCGGGACCGCGACGTTCCTCTACAACAACGGCCCCGTCACCTCGCTGGACGACGAGAACCTGCTGTTCCGGCAGAGCTTCACCCTCGACGTGAGCACCGACGGGGGGCACTCCTACGGTCACCCGATCGCCGAGGGGCCGGTGGCACCCTCCTACGTGGGGCCGGCCAGCATGGGGTCGGCGCAGGACTACGTCGACAACCTGCGCGACCCGGCGATCACCGGTGTCCACGGCGGCGGTCGGACGCTCGCCACGCAGACCGAGGACCCGTTCTTCCTCGACCTGCGGATCTTCGACCTCCTCTACGGCGGTGACCTGTCGGAGACCGGCCAGGACACCCTGGCCGGCTACAACGTCAACAGCATCGTGCTCGAGGTGCCGAAGGCCCACGTGGCGATCCACCACGACGCGGTGGCCAACCCGGTGATCGGGGTCTGGAGCACCACGACCCGGCCGACCCTGCGCAACGCCGACGGCACCGCGGCCGGTCCGGGCACGACCCAGGTCTCGCGCCTGGGCCAGCCGCTGGTGAACGAGGTCGTCGTCCCCACCGGCCTGAAGGACGCCTTCAACGCCATCAGCCCGGATCAGGACGCCACGGTCGCTGACGGCGCTGTCGTCGGTCGGGTGCTGGCTCCCGAGGTGCCGGACCTCATCGAGGCCATCTACGGGGTCCCCGCTCCGGCGGGACCGCGGTACGACCTCCTCGAGGTCTTCCTGACCGGCGTGGTCTCCAACGGCGTGGTCGACGTCGACGGCGACCCCGCCACCCCCAACCCGATCGACGTGGACCTGAACTCACAGGCGCTCAACGCCGGCGCGGCGACGTTCCAGCCTTCGGAGATGCTGCGGCTCAACATGGCCATCTGCGGTCCCACGGGCCTGGACATGCAGCCACTGACCGAGGCGAGCCGGCTCGGCGTCATCGGTGGCGACATCCAGGGCTTCCCGAACGGCCGTCGCCTCGCCGACGACGTCGTGGACATCGAGCTCCTCGCGCTGGAGGGCATCTACGACGTCGGGAACGTCCCGGCTGACCGGCAGGCCGCGTTCGACGCCCTGCAGAACGGCGACGGGGTCCCGGTCAACGACAACGCCTTCAGCTCGGCCTTCCCCTACGTGGCAGGGCCGAACACCGGGGCGGTCAACCGAGGGGGCGGGACCGCCGACGACGCCGCCGTCGCCCCTGCGGGTACGGGTGGGGGCTCGGGGTGGACCGAGGGCACCCTGCTCCCCGCCGTCACCGGCTCGGCGGCGCTGCTGCTGCTGACCGCCGGCGGGGTGTCGCTGTTCCGCGGGCGGAACGTGGTGGAGCCGCGGACGGCCGCGGAGGCGTGACCCCCTGCACCGCTGGACCGGCCTGAGGACCGTGGGGTGCGGTGTTCACCGCACCCCACGGTCCTCGGCTGCCAGGGAGGACCGGGATTGACCTGCCATGCCCGCGCGGCGCGCCCGACCCTGTCGGCCGACCGCGCACCGGACGGGCGACCGTGACCAGGCGGACCGCGCTGGTCGCGTTCGTCTCGGGGCTCGTGCTGCTCGTGGCCGCGGGCGCCGCGCTCAACGCCGGGTGGCGCGATGCGGCCGGCGACCCGGCCGCGGGTACGCCTCCGGTCGCGGTGGCCGACCCGCTCGCCGCCGAGATCCAGGCCGCCCAGGACCGGCTGGCCGACGTGCCCGGCGACTGGTCGACGTGGGCGCGACTCGGGTCGGCGTACCTGGAGAAGGCGCGGATCACCGCGGATCCGTCCTACTACGGCCTGGCCGAGGGCGCGCTCGGCCAGTCGCTCGCGCTCCGACCGGACGGCAACGACGCCGCCCTGACCGGGCTCGGCGCGCTGGCCAACGCCCGCCACGACTTCCGGGCCGCGGCCGAGCTCGGGGCGCGAGCGGTGGAGATCAACCCGTTCGGCGCCGCCGGTTGGGGAGTGCTGGTCGACGCCCGGACCCAGCTCGGCGACCATCCCGGGGCCACCGAGGCGCTGAACCGCATGCTCGAGCTGCGACCCGGGATCGCCTCGTTCACTCGCGCCTCGTACGACGCGGAGCTGCACGGGGACGTCGTCGGTGCCCGGTCGGCGCTGGAACAGGCGCTGGAGGTCGCCGGCAGCGACAGTGCAGAGGCCTACTGCCGGACCTACCTGGGTGCCCTGGCGTTCTCCACCGGGGACCTGGAGGAAGCAGAGCGGCAGTTCGCGGCCGGACTGCGGGTCACGCCGGGGGAGCCGACCCTGCTGGTCGGTCAGGCTCGGGTCGCCGCTGCGCACGGCGACGTAGAGGCGGCAGTACGCGGCTACCGCGCGGTCGTCGAGGCGCGCCCACTGGCGGAGTACCTGGTCGAGTTCGGGGAGTACCTGCTCTCGCTGGGCCGCGCGGAGGAGGCGCGCGAGCAGTTCGCCGTGGTCGGCGCCATCCGGCAGGTCTTCGCCGCCGCGGGGGTGTCCGACGACCTGGGAGTCGCGCTCTTCGAGGCCGACCACGGGGATCCTGCGGCCGCGGTCGCCGCCGCTGAGGCGGAGTTCGCCGGTCGGCAGAACATCGACGCGCACGACGCTCTGGCCTGGGCGTTGCACAGCGCAGGACGGAACGCCGAGGCGCTTCCGCACGCGCGGGCGGCCACAGCGCTGGGCGGGCGCGATCCGATGCACCTGTACCACCGCGGCGTGATCGAGGCGGCCCTGGGTCAGCGGGACCAGGCCCGCGCCACGCTGGCGGAAGCGCTGGACGCCAACCCCTACTTCTCGCCTCTGCACGGTCCGCGTGCAGAGGCGCTTCTCGACGATCTCGGCGGAGCCCCGTGAGAGTGCTGCGGGCGCTGGCCGTCCTGGCCTGCGCGGGACTCCTCTGGGCAGCGGTGCCCGGTGTGGCCCAGGCTCACCCGCTGGGCAACTTCACCGTCAACCACTACGCCCACGTCCACCTGAGCCCCGGCGGTGTCGAGGTCACCGCCGTCGTGGACCGGGCGGAGATCCCGACCGCGCAGGCCCTCGCGGGCATCGCTCCTGACGGGTCACCGAGCTCCGACCAGCTCGCCGGCGCGGCGTCCGCCGAGTGCGCCGAGCTGGCCGGGGCCGTGTCTCTCGCGGTCGACGGCGCCCCGGTCGACTGGCAGGTCGACGACAGCGAGATGCGGACCGTGCCCGGTATGGGCGGGCTGCCGACGCTGCGACTCACCTGCCGACTGGCTGCGGACGCCGAACTGGCGAGTGCCTCGGAGGTCTCGTTCTCCGACGACTACCTCGCCGGCCGGGTGGGGTGGAGGGAGGTCACCGCGGACGGCGACGGCATCCGGTTGATCGAGGCGCCGGTGCCCACGGAGAGCATCACCGATGGGCTGCGGCGGTATCCCGACGACCTGCTGTCCTCCCCCCTCGACGTCCGATCGTTCACGGTCGCCGTCGAGCCCGGGCAGAACACCGGCAGCGGAACGCCCGTCGCCCCGTCCTCCGGCGATCCCTTCAGCTCCGCGATGGCGAGCCTGGACCGGTGGCTGGCGGGGATCGTCGGCGACCGCGAGCTCACCCCCGTGGTCGGCACCCTCGCGATCCTGCTCGCCGCAGTGCTCGGGGCAGGGCACGCGCTGCTCCCGGGGCACGGCAAGAGCGTCATGGCCGCCTACCTGGCCGGACGCCGGGGACGCAGCCGGGACGCGTTCGTCGTCGGCGCCACCGTGACCGTGACCCACACGATGGGCGTGCTGGCGCTGGGCCTGGCCCTCTCGGTCTCCAGCACGCTGGCCGGCGACCAGGTCATCCGCTGGCTCGGGGTGGTCAGCGGACTGCTCGTCGCGGGCATCGGTGCCTTCATGCTCCGCGGTGCGCTACCGAGGTGGCGGGCCGCCCGGGCGGGGCAGGTGCCGCTCGCCGAGGCCCTACCGGAGCCGGCGCTGGCTGCAGCGGTGACCGGGCGCCGAGCGCTGGTGCGCGAGCAGGTTCCCGGCCACCACCACGAGCACCATCAGCACGGCCCCGGTGACGCGCACGACCACGACCACGGGCACTCCCACGGCCACGACCACTCCCACGGCCACTCCCATGGCCCCGAGCACGCCCACGGCCACTCCCATGGCCCCGAGCACTCCCACGGCCATGGCAACTGGTGGGCGGGTGGGCACAGCCACGGGACGGGCGGACACATCCATGCCGTGGCCCCCGGCCGAGCGGGGCTGATCGGGATGGGGGTGGCCGGGGGTCTGGTCCCGAGTCCGTCCGCGCTGATCGTGCTGATCGCCTCGATCGGACTCGGGCGTACCGTCTTCGGCGTCCTCCTCGTGTTCGTCTACGGGCTGGGGATGGCCGCCACCCTGACTGCCGTCGGGCTGCTGCTGGTCCGGATGCGCGGTCGCCTCGAACGTCGGTCGGCGCGGATGCAGATGTCTCGGGTGCTCGCCCGGGTCGCGGTCGCCGTGCCCGTGCTCACCGCCGCACTGGTGCTGTGCGTCGGCCTCACCCTGGTCGTCCGGGGCGTCGCGCTCAGCTAGTTGCGGTCGGCAGGGTGTACTCCGCGAACTTCGAGCGCAGGTCCTTCTTGGAGAACTTGCCGACGCTGGTCTTGGGCACCTCGTCGATGAACTCCACCGCGTCGGGCATCCACCACTTGGCCACCAGCGGCTCGATGTGGTCGAGGATCTCCTCCTCGGTCGCCGTCTCGCCCTCCTTGAGGACGACGCAGGCCAGCGGCCGCTCGTCCCACTTCGGGTGCGGGATGCCGACGACCGCGGCCTCCTTCACCTTCGGGTGGCTCATGATCGCGTTCTCCAGGTCGACCGAGCTGATCCACTCGCCGCCGGACTTGATGAGGTCCTTGGTGCGGTCGGCGATCCGGATCGACCCGTACTGGTCCATGGCCGCGACGTCGCCGGTCTTCATCCAGCCGTCCTCGGTGGTGAGCGTGACCCCGGCGTCGGGGTTGTAGTAGTCCTGCGCGCACCAGGGCCCGCGGACCTGCAGCTCACCGGTGGCCGTGTCGTCCCACGCCTGCGGCTCGAGGGTGTCGGCGTCGACGATCCGCGCCTCGACGCCGAACAGCGGCGTGCCGGCCCGGGCCCGCCGGGCGGCCTTCGTCTCGTCGTCGGCGTCCAGGTAGGCCAGCGGGAGCATCGCCGAGGAGGCGACCGGGTGGGTCTCGGTCATGCCCCAGGCCTGCAGGATCGGCAGGCCGACCTGCTCGCGGTAGGCCTCGCTGAGCGCCTTCGGCACCGCGGAGCCGCCGCAGCCGATCTCCCGCAGCTTGTGCTCCTTGCCGGCCAGGTGGGGGAGCACGCCCTGCCAGA
The DNA here is from genome assembly GCF_019799905.1 of Trujillonella endophytica. Taxonomy (GTDB): domain Bacteria; phylum Actinomycetota; class Actinomycetes; order Mycobacteriales; family Geodermatophilaceae; genus Trujillonella; species Trujillonella endophyticus_A. Next base: position 48,950 of record NZ_JABGCI010000006.1, read on the forward strand.
TGGTCGGGACGCCGGCGGTGAAGGTGACGCCCTCCTCGACGATCAGCTGGGCCAGGGCCTCGGGCTGCATCATCGGGCCGGGCATCACCAGCGAGGCGCCGGCGGCCGGAGCGGCCTGGGCGATGCCCCAGGCGTTGGCGTGGAACATCGGCACGACCGGCATGGCGACGTCGCGCACGCTGAGCCCGAAGACGTTGGGCGCGATGACCGCCATCGTGTGCAGGAACGTCGAGCGGTGCGAGTAGACGACACCCTTCGGGTTCCCCGTGGTGCCCGACGTGTAGCACATCGAGGCGGCGGAGTTCTCGTCCGCGACGTGGAAGTCGATCGCGTCGGCCTCGGCCAGCAGCGTCTCGTAGTCGAGCACCCGCGGGTCGTCGGGGATCTCGTTGTCGCCGCCGTCGTCCATGACGACCACGTGCCGGACCGTCGTCATCGAGTCCACCAGCTTCCAGAACAGCGGCAGCACGGTGCGGTCGACGAAGACGACCTCGTCCTCGGCGTGGTTGGCGATGTACGTGAGCTGCTCGGGGAACAGCCGGATGTTCAGGGTGTGCAGCACCCGGCCGGCGGACGGCGCGGCGAAGTAGAGCTCCAGGTGCCGCTGGCTGTTCCAGCCGAACGTGCCCACCCGGCCGTCGGCGCTGATGCCGAGCGTGTCGAGCACGCCGGCGAGCTTGCGGGTGCGCACCGCCCACTCGGCGTACGTGGAGCGCACCGGTCCGGTCGGGCTGCCGGTGGTGATCGTCCCGTCGCCGTAGTGCTGCTCGACGTGCCGGAAGATCGCGTCGATGGTGAGGGGGTAGTCCTGCATCAGGCCACGCATGGCCAGATCGTGCCAGTGACGGCCCTCACCTTCTACCCGTGGGTACGGGTCAGCCGTACGCCGGCCGCACCGCCTCGACCAGCACGGCCAGCGCCTCGGCCGACGAGCGCCCGGTGTGCGGCTGCACCCTCGCCGACAGCACCCAGACCCCCTCGCCGCGGACGTCGGGGACGGCGAGCACCAGGTGGGCGTCGTCGCGCCCGTCGTCCTCGGGGCAGCCGATGAGCTCGCCCCCACCGGGCACCTCCAGCGCCGGGCACGGGGTGCCGGACCGGGGGCCGCCCGGGGCGAAGGCGCTGCGCAGCCGCTCGATCGACGTCCCGTCCCCGTCCTCGACGAACCCGACGCTGAGCACGTAGGCGTAGTCGTACGGACCGCCCTCCGACAGCGGCGCCGGTGACGGCACCCACGTGCAGCCGACCGGGCCCCGCGGGAGCGCGCCGGTCCAGTAGCCGATCGGCGCGTCGAGGGACGCGGCGAGCTCGTCGGACAGTGGGGGACAGGTGCCCTCGTCCTCCTGGCCGGTCGTCCCCTGGGGAGGCCGACCCCGGGGCAGCCACTGGTCCCACTCGGCCGGGGAGGTCAGGCGCAGCGGCGCGCCGAGCCGCGCGACCGCGTCGTCGAGCTGGGCCCGGACCGCCGCGGCCGCCGCGGCCGCCTCCTCGGGGGTGGGGACCTCCGCCGACGGTCCCGTACCGGCCCCCGTGCCGGCGTCCCCGGCGGGCGCGGGACCCAGGGCGGCCGGCACGCCGATCAGCAGCGCCGCGGTGGCCAGCGCCGCGCCGGCGTACGCGGCCCGGGTCCGCCGCTGCCGGCGGGACCGGGTCACCACCTCCGCCGCCGGCACGGTCGGGTCGAGCCAGGTCAGCTCGTCGGCGAGGGCGTGCAGCCCGGCGCGCAGGCGCTCGACGTCGGTGCCGGGGGCGTCCCCGACGCCGGCCGGGGACACGAGCGGGCGCAGTACGGCCAGGGCGGAGTCGACCTCCTCGGCGACGGTGCCCGGCGTCGAGCGCACGAGCCGGGCCGTCTCCGCGACGTCCAGGTCCTCGACGAGGCGCAGCACGAGGGCGGTGCGCGTCCGGGGGGCCAGGTCCAGCAGTGCCGACCGGAGCGCGTGGGCCCGCGCGTGCGCGGTCTCGCGGTGGTCGTGGCCGACGGCCCGTGCGGGGACGCCCTCCACCACCTGCTCCGTGCCGAACAGCCGTCGCCGCCGGCTCAGGTGGGTGCGCACCAGCAGTTGCCGGACGACGGCCCGCGGGTCGTGGGACGACCGGACGGCCGGCCACCGGCTGCGGGCCCGGGTCAGCGCGGCGAGCACGAGGTCCTCCGCCGAGGCCCGGTCGCCGGTGAGCAGGACGGCGGTGCGCAGCAGCGGGGGGCCGTGGTCGCGCACGAGGTCGGCGAAGCCGCGGTACCTCTCCCGCTCCACGCGCGCTCCTGGTCGCCGGTGCCCCGGCCGGACGGCGGCACGGGACCTCGTGCCCAGTGTGCGCCGGACGGCGGGGCCGCCTCGTGCCGGAAGCCCCGCCCGCCCTCCGCCCACCCCCGGTGGCCGGTCAGCCGTAGACGGCCGAGACCTCCCGCACCAGCACGCCGAGCGCCTCGGCGGAGGACCGCCCGGTTGCGGTCTGGGCGGCCGCGGAGAGGGTCCACACCCCGGCCCCGCGGGCGTCGGGCAGGACGAGGGTCCAGTCGGCGTCGTAGCGGTCGTCCATCGCGCCGCAGCGCATCAGCGCCGCGCCCCCGGGGACGTCGGCGGACGGGCAGGGGATCCCGCCCGGGTGGTCCTGCTGACCGCCGCCCATGACCGCCTGCCCGCGCACGTGCTCGACCGAGGTGCCCCCCTCGAAGGTGACGCGGAAGGAGTAGGCGTAGTCGTGAGGTCCGTCGTAGCTGAGCGGCACGGGCACCCAGGTGCAGCCGCCCGGGTTCGGCAGCGTGCCCGTCCAGTAGCTGAAGCGCATGCCGAACTCCGCGCCCAGCCGGTCCGACAGCTGCGGGCAGGTCGCGACGTCCTCCTGGGTGGAGGCTCCCGGATAGGGCTTGCTGCCGGGCAGCCACTGGTCCCAGCCGGCGGGGGAGGACAGCGACACCGGGCCGCCGAGGGCGGTGACGAACGCGTCGAGCTCGGGCTGGGCCGCCTCCTGCGCGGCCGCGTGGGCCGCCGCTGCCTCGGCCTGCTGCTGGGCCACCTCCGCGCCCGCCTGCTCCTGCCGGGCCTCGGCGGCCGCCGACTCCGCCGCGGCCCGCGCCTCTGCCTCGGCCTCCCCGTCGGCGCCGGTGGTCACCGGTGCCGTCGTCCGCACGCCCGGGCCGGCGGCCTCGCCGGGGTCCGCGGACAGGGAGCCGATCGCCGTCGGCACGGCCACCACGAGCGCCACCACCGCGGCGACGGCGGCGACCAGGCCGGCGCGGGTGCGCCGCTGCCGCCGGTGCCGGGCGACCACGGCCTCCGGGGAGACCGTCGGGTCCAGCCAGGTGAGGTCGTCGGCCAGGGCCGTCAGCCGGGCGGAGAGGTCGTGTTCCGCGGTCACGCGGGCCTCCTCGAGGGGGTGGCCGGGTCGGGGGTGGGCCGGTCCCGGTCGGCGGCGAGCAGGGTGCGCAGCGAGGCCAGTCCGCGGGTGACGTGGTTGTTCACCGTGCTGCGGGAGCAGGACATGAGCCGCGCGGTCTCCTCCTCGCTGAGGTCGTCGGAGTAGCGGAGGACGACGGCGGTGCGCATCCGCGGCGGGAGGCGCAGCAGCGCCGTCCGGAGCTCGTCGGCCTGGGCGTGCAGGGCCTGCAGGTCGGCGCCGTCCTCCCGGTCGGGCACGGTCTCCACCACCTGCTCGGTGCTGGTCAGCCGGCGCAGCCAGCTCAGGTGGGCGTTCACCATGACCCGCCGCACGTACGCGAGGGGGTCGTCGGCGGCGCGGACGGTGGACCACCTCCCGTAGGCGCGGGCCAGCGCGGTCTGCACCAGGTCCTCGCCGGAGTGCCGGTCGCCGGTCAGCAGGACCGCGGTGCGCAGCAGCCGGGGGCCGCAGTCGACGACGAACCGGGTGAACCCGTCGTCCCTGTCCCGTGCCACGCGCCCTCCGTCTCCCGTGCTCCTACTGGGTAGACGCATCGGCGGGGGTGGGTCGCCCCAGTACGGCTGGGTGTCGGTTCGGCAACGGCCCGGTCAGGGCGTGAGGACGACGGGCAGGTCGGCGAGCCCGCGGATGACGAACTCCGGCCGGCGGCGGGCCGGGCGGCCCAGCTCCAGCCGCGAGGTGCGCGCCAGCAGCGCGCCGAACGCGGCCTGCAGCTCCACCCGGGCCAGCGGCGCCCCGATGCAGAAGTGCACGCCGGCGCCGAAGGAGATCTGCGGGTTGGGGCTGCGGCCGACGTCCAGGCCGTCCGGATCGGCGAAGACGGCGGGGTCGCGGTTGGCGCTGCCGAGCAGGGCGGCGATCTTCTGCCCCCGCGCGACGGTCACCCCGCCGATCTCGACCTCCTCGGTGGCGGTGCGCTCGAACAGCTGGAGCGGGGAGTCGTAGCGCATGAGCTCCTCGACCGCCGTGGGCAGCAGGCCGGGGTCCGCGCGCAGCCGGGCCAGCTGGTCGGCGTGCTGCAGGAGCGCCAGCAGGCCGTTGCCGGAGACGTTCACGGTCGCCTCGTGGCCGGCGTTGAGCAGCAGGATGCAGGTGGTCACCAGCTCGTCCTCGGTGAGCCGGTCGCCGTCGGCGTCGCGGACCGACACCAGGTGGGACAGCAGGTCCTCCCCGGGCGCCCGACGGCGCTGGGCGGCCAGCTCGCGCAGGTAGCCGACGAACTCGGCGGCGGCGCGCTCGGCGGCCTCCTCGACGGCCGCCGTCCGGCCGTACTCGTACATCTTCACGATCGCGTTGGACCACGGCCGCAGCAGTGGCCGGTCGGCCGGGGGCACTCCGAGCAGCTCGGCGATGACCGCGACCGGCAGCTCCTCGGCCATGCCCGACAGGACGTCGACCGGCTCGGTGCCGGCGGAGCGCTCGACGAGCGCGTCGACGAGGTCGCGGGCCAGCTCCTGCACCCACGGGCGGAGCCGCTCGACGTGGCCGCGGGCGAAGGCGGTGCTGATCAGCCGGCGCAGGCGGGTGTGGTCCGGCGGCTCCATCTCCAGGATGGCGTTGCGGTGGATGAGGTTGAACGACCCGAACCGCTCGGCGGGCTCCCGGTCGCGCCAGATCCGCCCCAGCCGCCGGTCGCGCAGGACGGCGCCGGCCTCGGCGTGGGTGAACGCCAGCCACAACCCCAGGCCCTCGTGCCACTGCACCGTCGCCTCCGCGCGGGCCCGGGCGAACGCGGGGTAGGGGTCGGCGACGACGGCGGGGTCGCCGAGGTCCAGGGACGGGGCCGAGCTGATCACCTCTGGAGCTTAAGGACGGCCCCCGCCCAGGGGCCCGCCGCGAGCGGGCGAGCGGTCGGGGGCAGGGGGGTCCTTACGCTGGACCCATGGCCCGCTCCGCGACCCGCCGCAAGCCCGGTTCCGCTCCCGCCGCCGAGGGGGGCGCGAACCCCAAGGCTCCCTGCCCGTGCGGTTCCGGCCGCCGCTACAAGCACTGCCACGGCTCCGGCTACGCCCCGCCGGTCGCCCGCCCGTTCGAGGGCCTGCCGGGAGAGCCGGACTGGGTGGCGCTGCGCGAGCTGGTGCCGGCCGCGACGGCCCCGCTGAAGACGGCGGACGGCCGCGAGGTGACCCTGGCCAGCGTGCTGCCCGGCGGGGCGCCCGCCCTGGTGCGCGCCAACGGCGAGATCCTGCTGGGCGCGCAGCTCCCGGCGTCCTCCGACGACGTCAGCCAGGACCTCGGGACCGCGCTGGCCGCCGCGCTGGAGGCCCCGAAGGGCGCGCCGGTCGACCCGGGCCCCATCGGCGCCGCCGGCTCGGCCGGGCCGCGCCTGCAGGACCTGCTCGACCTCACCGCCCCGCTCGAGGTCACCGTGCACGAGGACTTCGCCTTCTGGCTCGAGGGCGCCGACCCCTCGCCGGCCGCGAAGGCCGGGCTGGAGCAGGCCAACCAGGCGGTGCTGCCCACGGTCCGGCTGCCCGGGCTGGGCGCGGCCTACTGGGTCCGGCCCAGCGGCGAGCGGGCGCACCTGCGGTGGGTCCGGCCGGAGCCCGAGGAGCAGCTGCTCGACGCGCTGGCCCGGCTCTCGGCGTCGGAGCAGATCCTGCTCGGCGACGGCACGCGCTACGCCGGGGCGTTCCGCGCGCACGGCCTCGTCGTCCCGGTGTGGGACCTGCCGGCCGACACGCTGGCCGACGACTGGACCGACGCCGCGACCGACTTCCAGTCACGGCTGGAGCAGGCGCTGACGGTGACCGACCCGCTGACGGCCGACGAGCGCCGCGCCCGCGCCGGCCTCATCTCCCGGCAGATCACCCTGCGCTGACCGCGCCGCCGCGGGAGCCCCGGCCCCGCGCCGGAACCTCTCGACGGAGGGCTCGGGCGTACCCCACCATCCCCGCCGATGCACCGCCGGACCGATGTCCGAGCGGGCAGCGGTGGCCACGTGTCGGCCGGGACGGTGGGGAGCCCGAACATGCTGAGAGCACTTCCGCGCCTGCACCCGGGTGCGGCCGTCCGGCGCCACCGGCCCTGGTGGCCGACGGCCGCCGTCCTCCCGGCGGCCGTCGTGGTGGCCCTGCTGCCCGCCGCCCCCGCCGCGGCGGCGCCGCCGGCGCGCGAGACGACGCACACCGTCGGCCTGCCCGAATGCCTCGGGGAGGCCGACGGTGTGCAGGCGGTCTTCGGCGCCCGGTGGGAGGACGTCCGGATGGCGGACAGCGACCTGACCCTCCTCCGCGACGGGGAGGTCTTCGCGTACGACGCCGGGGACCGCACCGTCGAGTGGGACGGATCGGTGCTGGCCGGCAGCCTCACCCTGGCCGAGCCCGGGGACGGGGAAGGACCGGCGGAGGAGATCGGCCGGGCCTCCTACCGCCTCACCCTCGTGGCGGATGGCCCGACGTCGACCGTGACCACCAGGGAGGGCGACGGCAACCGGAGCTCCCGGGTGGTCGTCACGCGCCAGCCGATGCGGGTGACCGGGGGATCGGTCGACGTCACGGTCGGCGAGCAGGAGTGGAGCTTCGGGCTCACCGGGTGCGCGGGTGCCGCGAGCACGGCGGTGGTCTTCGCGAGCCAGCCGGACACCTACGTGGAGCGGCCCCCCGCAGCGGTGACGGCGCAGTGCACCAGCGCCAACGGCAACGGCGAGCAGCTCGTCCTGGTCGCCGAGACGCACGGCACCGCGGTGGAGGCGGTCCTCGCCGTGGTCGACGGCAGCACGGGGGACGTCCTCGCCGTCGGCTTCGACAGCTGGGACTGGAGCGGGGCTCCTGCGCCGTTCCGGGGCACCGTGCAGCTGGTGGTCCCGGTCCCCGAGGGCGAGCCCGACCCCCCGACGGTCGCGGCCGTGGTCGACCTGGCGGCGCAGAAGACCGGGCAGACCCGGACCGCTCTGGTGTTCCAGGGCGGCCGGGACCGGATCTCGACCGAGTTCTTCCGCTGGGACGGGACGGTCACCGCCGACGGCTTCGGCACCTTCTCCGTCACCGGCTGCGAGGGCACCCTCCAGACCGCGGTCAACCGGTCCAGCACTCCCTCGGGCCCCCAGCCCGGCGGTCCGGCGCCGGCGAACGACGGTCCCGAGGCCGCGACGGTCCTCACCCCGGACGGGCGTCCGGTCAATGCGCAGACCCGCGGCGCGGCCGTGCCGGCCGAAGCGCCCATGTCCTGCCTGGAGTACGACCCCGACCCGGGCCACACGGTCTGGTTCCGGTTCACCGGAACCGGCGGCCCGGTGACGATCAGTCCCGCGGGGAGCAGCTTCAACACGGTGCTGGCCGCCTACGTCCGAGACGGCGACGAGCTGGTCGGGGTCGAGTGCGTGGACGACGACGGGTTCGGCACCCCCTCGGCCACCACGCTGGCAGCCCTGACCATCGACACGCTCCCCGGCGCGAGCTACTACGTGCAGGCAGCGGGGTACGCCGCCCAGCACGGTCGGCTGCGCCTGGCCGCCATCGCCGGTCGATGATGACGCAGCAGCAGGAGCTCTCACCCCGGGCACAGCGCCTGCTGGAGCGGCGTCTCCGTGAGGCTCTCCCGCCCCACGACGGACCGGACGCGGTGTCCCCGCCGCTGCGGTGGGTGCGGCGGTTCACCCCGCTGGGGATCGGTCGGCGGCGCGTGGTCCTGCGAATGGTCGGCGGTCGGCTGCAGATCGTGCGGACGCCGCTGTTCTCCGCCGAGCGGGTGATCGCCGAGGGGTGGCCGGGGGAGTTCCACAGCGCGGCCGCGTCACGCAGCGGCCGCGGCCTGCACCTCTGGCACGGCGACCGGCTCCACCGGCTGACCGGCCGGTCGAGCGCCGGCCACGACGGCGGCGGCGACACGGGTTCCTGGACGCTCGGCGACGACCCGGTCAGCGCGGTGATCGGCATCATCCTGCTGCCGTTCCTGCTGATCTACGGGGTGTGGCTGCTCCTGGGCCTGTGCACCTCGACGGTCGCGTCGGAGCGGGAGAACGCCACGACCACGCTGCGCTGGCTCGTCCCCGTGCTGGGCGCACCGCCGCCCGGGCGGACGTATCGCCGGCCGCTGCCCGGCGGCCTGCTCACCCTGGGCCGGTGGCTGGTGCGGCTGGCCGTGCTGGGTGGGCTCGCCGCCGGCGTGGTGCTGGCGCTGCGGTAGGGGGTCCCGGACGCGCTCGTGCGCTGCCCACCCGGGTGGGCAGCGCACGAGCGTCCTGAGGGGTGTGCCCCGGCGTCAGGCGCGGCGCCGGCCGAGGCGCACCAGACCGGCGCCGAGGCCCAGGGCGACGACGCCGCCGGCCAGGTACGGCTTGGGGTCGACGCCGGTGTAGGCCAGCTGGCCACTGCCGGTGCCGCCGCTGCTCGCCACCGGGACGACCGCGTGCTGCGGGTGCTGCTGCGGCTGCGCCACCGGGTGGAGCGTGGGGTGCTGCGGCTGAGCGACGGGGGCCGGCACGGGGTCGGGCTGCTCGCCCGGGATCAGGGCGCACAGCTGCTCGACCAGCCCGCGCAGGGGCGCCGGGTCGACGCCGAGGGCCGCACCACCCTGGTCGATCAGGTCCAGCAGCGACCGGCAGCCCTCCCCGAGGCCCGTCGGCAGTGCGGCGAGCAGCTGCTCCAGCAGATCCTGGAGGGCCTCGGTCGGGTCGGCCTCCGCCGCCTCGCACAGCTGGTCGAACCCGGCCGCCAGCTGGGGGCTGATCCCCAGCAACCCGTCGCGGACCTGGTCGCAGAGTCCGGCGATCGGGTGGGGAGCCGGCTCGTCCTCCAGGGCTGCACCGGCCGGGTCCCCGGAACCGGGCGCCGGGTCGCCGCTGCCGGTCCAGCCTGCGCCGTCCCCACCGGCGGCGTTCCCGGGCGGACCACCGGGCGGTCCGCCGGGCAGTCCGCCGGGCAGTCCGCCGGGCCGGGCGCCGGTCAGCGTGCCCGCAGCGTCCTCCAGCGCGTCGGGGACGGCCGCCGCGGGGTCGGCCCCTCCTCCTCCCTGCGCCGGCGTCTGTGGCGCCGTCCCCGCACCCGGCAGGGCGCCGGTCAGGGCATCCGGGAGGGACTCCGCGGCGTCCCGCAGCGGACCGAGCGGGTCCGGCAGGGGGGCGGCGGACGCCGCGCCCGGGGAGAACGCGAGCAGCACGAGCGCTGCCGCGGGAGCGAGCAGCAGACGGGACGTACGGGACACGGTTCCCCCGAGGGGTCGGCAGCGGTGGGCGTGCTGCTCACGAGTGACCGAGGCAGAGGTCACGCAGCCGGTCCCGACTGCTGCGTGTCGACACGGACCGTGACGGAGTGGTCCCGAACGGGGCCCGCGATGCCGGCCCGTCAGCCGGGGACGGCGTCGCGCGCCACGGGGCACGACATGCACCGCGGCCCGCCGCGGCCGCTGCCCAGCTCCGCGCCGGCGATCCGCACCACCTCGACGCCCGCGGCCTCCAGCGCGGCGTTGGTGACCGTGTTGCGCTCGTAGGCCACGGCCAGCCGCGGCGCCAGTGCCAGGGTGTTGTTGCCGTCGTCCCACTGCTCGCGCTCGGCGGTGACCGGGTCCAGGCCGGTGTCGATCACCCGCAGCCGGTCGATGCCCATCGCCCGGGCGGCCGCGCCGAGGAAGGGCTCGGGCCCGCGGACGACGAGGTCGGTGGCGTCGGCGTCGTCCGGAGGCTCGTCCGCCGTGACCGTCCAGGCGACCAGCGAGTCGGCCACCGCCGGGTACATGACCATGGCGTCGACGTCGACCATGGTGGCGATGGTGTCCAGGTGCATCGTCGCCCGCTGCTGGGCGATGGGGACGACGAGCACGGTGTGGGCGAGGCCGCGGGCGAACACCCGCCGCGCCAGCCGCTCGGCGCCGCCGGCCGTCGTCCGCTCGCCGACGCCGACCGCGACCACGCCCGGCGCCAACAGCAGGACGTCGCCGCCCTCCAGGTGCTCCAGCGAGGGGTCGTAGAGCCGCTCGACGCCGCGGAAGCGCGGGTGGTGGGCGTACAGGGCGCCGGTGATCGTCGTCTCCCGCCCCCGGGCCGGCATCGCCAGCGAGGTGACCGCCACCTGGTCGCCCACCCACACCGACGAGTCGCGGGTGAACAGCAGGTTGGGCAGCGGCGGGACGACGAACGCGCCCTGTCCTCCCACCCGCCCCATGAGGTGCCAGCCCAGGCCTCGCGCGCCGGGGAGCTCGTCGTGCGCCAGGCCGGCGATGAGCGTCGCCGCGAGCTCGGCCGGGGACAGGCCGGACAGGTGCTCGGCGGCGGTCCGGCGCAGCGTCGCGCCCAGCCGCGGGTCGTCGACCGCGGCGTCGACCAGCTCGGCGCGGGCCGCGGGCACCGCCAGCACCTCGGCCAGCAGCCGGTCGACGTAGAGCACCTCCACCCCGCGCGCGGTGAGCTCCGCGGCGAACGCGTCGTGCTCCTCCTGCGCCCGCGCCACCCACGGCACCCCGTCGAACAGCAGCTCGTCGTTGTTGCGCGGGGTGAGCCGGCGCAGCTCGGCCCCGGGCCGGTGCAGCAGCACGGTGCGCAGGGGGCCGACCTCGCTGGTCACGCCGACGGGAGCGGTCATCCGCCGAGGCTGGCACAACCGCCGAGGAGGGCGCTCGGTAGCGTCGTCCGCCCGGGGGACACCGCCGTCCCCCGCCCGATCCGGAGGTGCGGCGCGTGGACCTGTTCGACCTGACCGGGAAGGTCGCCGTCGTCACCGGCGGCACCCGCGGCATCGGCCTGATGATGGCCCGCGGGCTGCTCCAGGCCGGGGCGTCGGTGTACATCAGCTCCCGCAAGGCCGACGCCGGCGAGGCGGCCGCCGCCGAGCTGGCGCAGTACGGGCGGGTCGTCTCGGTCCCGGCCGACGTCTCCACCGAGGCCGAGTGCCGGCGGCTGGCCGAGGAGGTCGGCCGGCGCGAGGAGCGGCTGCACGTGCTGGTCAACAACGCCGGTGCTACCTGGGGCGCGCCGTTCGAGGAGTTCCCGGCGTCGGCGTGGGACAAGGTGCTCGACCTCAACCTCAAGGCGCCGTTCTTCCTCACCCGCGCCTTCCTCCCGCTGCTCGAGGCCGCGGCCACCCCGGACGACCCGGCGCGCGTGGTCAACGTCGGCAGCATCGACGGGCTGCACGCGCCGGCCCTGCCGACGTACTCCTACTCGGCGAGCAAGGCCGGTGTGCACCACCTGACGCGGGTGCTGGCCAAGGAGCTGGGCCCGCGCGCGATCACCGTCAACGCGGTGGCGCCCGGGCCGTTCGAGTCGAAGATGATGGCGGCCACCCTCGAGGCGTTCGGCGACGAGATCGCGGCGTCGGCGCCGCTGAAGCGGATCGGCCGGCCCGACGACATGGCCGGCGTCGTCGTCTACCTGTGCAGCCGGGCCGGTGCGTACGTGACCGGCGCCGTCATCCCCGTCGACGGCGGCCGGGCGACGACCCTCTAGGCCACGTCAGGCGGTGGCGGCCGGCGGCCGGCGCCGGGACGGACGGCGCGCCGCGGACTCCGGCACCCGCGCCAGGTGCGCCTCGGCGAGGGCCACCTGGTGCGGCGACCCGACCGCCCGGCCCTGCCGGCGGGCGCCCTGCCACCACTCCCGCGCGGCCACGGTGTCGCCCTGCTGCTCGGCCACCCGGCCGAGCAGCTCGTCGTAGGCGCCGAGGGTCAGCGCGGGCGTGCCCAGCACCGCCTGCCGGCCGCGGAAGGGCAGCAGCTGCACGACCGCCATCTCGACCTCCGGCTCGTCGCCGAGCAGGAGCGCCGTCTCGGCCTCGAGCAGGAGCGCGACGTCGCTGGCCCAGTCCCGCACCTGCGTGCGGCCCCAGCGGCGGCGCAGCCGGCGGGCCTCGGCCAGGTCGCCGGACTCCGCGGCGGCGAGCACGGCCATGAGCTGCAGCAGCGGGTTGCCCTCGTCGCCGGTCTCCACCAGCAGGTCGACCGCCTCGGGCAGCCGCGCGTCGCCGCGGCGCAGTGCGAACTGGTGGGCGGCGAAGGCGTGCCGGGCGTGCGGGGTGACCCGGCGGTAGACCTCGTAGGCCTCGGTCGTCAGCTCCTCGGCGCGGGCCGCGTCGCCGCGCAGCCACGCCGCACCCGCCTGCTGCCAGAGCACGTGCGGGCGCACCTCCGGGCCCGCCAGCGAGACCGACAGCCGGCGGGCGGCGTCGAGGTCCTGCTCGAAGCCGCGCCCGTCGGCGAGGTGCAGCCGGATCGCCGCCCGGTGCAGCCGGGCGAAGAACTCGGTGCGCCGCGGCAGGCCGCGTCCGGCGAGCGCGAGGGCCTCGTCGGTGGCCGCGAGCCGCTGCTCGGCCGCGCCCGGTCGCCCCCAGACGGCGAGGGAGAAGTTGTTCAGCACCCGGCCCAGCAGCTCCGGGTCGCCCACGCCGCGGGCCAGCTCCACCGCGCGCTCGGCGTACCGGGGCCCGCGCTGCAGGTCCTCGCTGAACGCGAGCTCCACGCCCAGGGTGCCCAGCAGCCGGGCGGTGAGCCGGTCGCGCTCGGGATCGGTGGCCTCTGGCGCGATCTCGTCCCGGTGCTCCAGCAGGTCCTCGAGCAGCGCGACCATCCCGTGGTCGACGACGCCGTGCGGGCGCCAGTTCCACAGCGTGGGCGAGCCCCACACCGACGCGGCCTCGAGCACGCACCGCCGGTCGCCCAGCTCCCGGGCGACCGTGATCGCCTCGCCGAGCACCTCCCGGGCCTCGGTCCGCGAGCCGCTGCGCAGCAGGTCGTCCCCGAGGGCGGTCAGCAGGTCGTGCCGGGTGCGGGCGGCGCCGGGCTCGGCCGGGTCGATGAGCTGCAGGGCCCGGCGGGTGTGCGCGGCCGCCTCGCCGTGGGCCAGCCGGTCGCGGGCGGCCTCGGCGGCAGCCACCGCGTACCGCCGGGCCGGGCCCGTCCCGGCGACCGGCACGGCCTCGACGAAGTGGTGCGCGAGCCGCTCCAGGAGCGTGTCCTCGCCGGCTCCCCCGGCGCGCCGCTGCTCCAGCGCCGTGCCCAGCCGCGCGTGCAGCCGGGCCCGCGCGAGCACGCCGAGCTCGGCAACCAGCACCTCCTGCACCAGCGCGTGGGTGAAGCGCCAGCTCCACGGCGCGGCCCCGGGAACGACGAGGCCGAGCGCCGTCGCCGACTCCAGGGCGGGCAGTGCCTCCTCGGCCGGGATGCCGGCCCCCTCCAGCAGGTCGAGGGTCACCTCGCGGCCGGCGAGGGCTGCCAGGTCCAGCACCGCCCTGGTCCGGGCCGCCAGCCGGGCGAGCCGGCTGCGCAGCACCGCGCCGACCGACGGCGGCACCGCGGCCCGGCCCGGCTCCTGCGGGCCGGTCATCCAGCGGGTCAGCTCGACGACGAAGAACGGGTTGCCGGCCGTCCGGTCGTGCACCGCCGTGGCCAGCGCGGGGTCGGGGTCGGGCCCCAGCCGCGCGGCCAGCAGGGCGGCGACCTCCGCGGCGTCCAGCCCCTCCAGCCGCAGCCGGCTGGCCGCCGGCTCGCGGCCGAGGCGGGCCAGGCAGTCGGCCACCGGGGCCGGCAGCTCCTCGCCGACGTCGCGCACCGTGACCAGCAGGAGCAGCGGCAGCCGCGGCAGGTGGCGGGCCACCAGCGAGAGCAGCTGCACGGAGGTGGTGTCGGCGCCCTGCACGTCGTCCAGGACGACGAGCAACGGACGGGAGGAGGCGACCGCCGAGAGCCGGCGGCACAGCTCCTCGAACAACTGGAACCGGGCGTCGTCGGCGTCGTCCTCGGCGGTCGGCGTGAGCCGCTCCTGGCCGAGCGCCTCCAGCACCTGCGTCCACGGCCACAGGGCCGGCGCCCCGGCGTCGTCGGCGCAGCGGCTCCAGGCCACCGCCCAGCCCGCGGCGCGCGCCACCTCCGTGGTCGCCTCCGCCAGCCGCGTCTTGCCGATGCCGGCCTCGCCCCCGACGACGACCACGGCGGGCCGGCCGCGGGCGGCCATGTCCAGGGCGACCCGCAGCTGGGCCAGCTCGATCTCCCGGCCGACGAGGGACTCCGCGGGCGGGGCGGGCGCCGCCGCGGCGGGTGCGGGCGCGGGGAGCGTGGCCAGCCGGGGCCGGGGCACCCGCTCGGTCAGCTTCGGGTCCTGCCGCAGCACTGCCTGCTCGAGGTCGCGCAGCTCGGGACCGGGGTCGATGCCCAGCTCGTCGCGCAGCAGCTCGGCGCAGCGGCGCAGCGCGTCCAGGGCGTCGGCCTGCCGGTCCGCGGCGTACAGCGCCGTGACCAGCCGGGCCCAGAGGCGCTCGCGCAGCGGGTGCTCGGCGACCAGCCGTTGGAGGTCGGGGACGGCGGCCTCCGGGCGGCCGGCGGCCAGCAGGGCGTCGCAGCGCCGCTCGCGGGCCCGCACGTGCAGCTCGGTCAGCCGGAGCCGGTCGGTGGCCGCGGCGGGCTGGTCCCCGAGCTCGGCCAGGGGCTCGCCGCGCCACAGCGCCAGGGCCTGGTCGAGCAGGGCGACCCCCCGATCCGGCTCGCCCGCGGCGACGGCGCGGTCGCCCTCCTCCAGCAGCTGGGCGAAGCGCAGGCTGTCGAGCTCCTCCGGGCCGACCTGCAGCAGGTAACCGGGTGGGCGGGTGAGCAGCACGGCCGGCGGCCGGCGCGGGCCGCGGTCGGGCTCCAGCACGCGGCGCAGGTGGGAGACGTAGGCCTGCAGGGTGCCGGTGACCGTGGGCGGCGGCTCGTCGCCCCACAGCGTCGCGATGATCCGGTCGAGGCCCACGGCCCGGCCCGGCTCGGAGAGCAGGAGGGTCAGCAGGGCGCGGGGCTTCGCGCCGCCCACGTCCAGCAGACGGCCCTCGGGATCCGTGACCTCGAGGGGCCCGAGGACGCGGTAGTGCACGACGATGGAGTCTGCCGGAGCGGCGGCCGGAACGGGAGTCTCACCTGCGCGGCGTCGCCCGGGCGGGCGACTGCAAGGCCGCTCCAAGTGGCGGTCAAGAGGTCCCCGCCAGGGTCGGTGGGGTCCGAACCCCCCCCGCGCCGACCGCCCGGAGCCCCCCATGACGCCCGTCCCCCGGTCCAGCAGCCTGCTCGACGACGCCGCGCTCGACCTGCTCGTGCCACGCTTCCCCGCCAGGGACGTCGACGAGCTCCGCCGCGGCGTGCACGGCCCCGTCTACGCGGCCGGCGACGACGGCCTGGCCGCCGAGGTGGCCACGTGGAACGTCGCCGTCCAGCACACGCCAGCCGTCGCCGTCGGCGCGACCTGCGCGGCCGACGTCGCCGCCGCCGTGCAGTTCGCCGTGGCCCACGGGCTGCCGGTCGCCGTCCAGGCGACCGGTCACGGGCCGGTCCGCAACGCCGCGGGCGCGGTGCTGGTCACCACCCGCCGGATGCAGGGCGTGGTCGTCGACCCGCGGCGGCGCACCGCCCGCGTCCAGGCCGGGGTGCGCTGGTCCGCCGTCCTCGAGGCCGCCGCCGAGCACGGGCTGACCGGGCTGTGCGGTTCCTCCTCCGACGTCGGCGTCGTCGGCTACACCCTCGGCGGCGGCATGGGGCCGCTGGGCCGCCGGTTCGGCTTCGCCGCCGACCACGTGCGGGCCGTCGAGATCGTCACCGCGGACGGCGTGCTCCGCCGCGTCGACGCGACCACCGATCCGGAGCTGTTCTGGGCCGTGCGAGGCGGCAAGGGCTCGTTCGGCGTCGTCACCGCCATCGAGATCGAGCTGGTCGACGTCCGCTCCATCGTCGGCGGCGGGATCTTCTTCGCCGCCGAGGACGCCGCGGCCGTGCTGCACGCGTACCGCGAGTGGGCGCCGACGCTGCCCGAGACCGCCGCGAGCTCGGTCGCCGTCCTCCGCCTGCCGCCGCTGCCCGAGCTCCCGCCGCCGCTGCAGGGGCAGACCGTCGTCCACCTGCGGTACGCCTACTGCGGGGACGACCTGGCCGAGGGCGAGCGGCTGGTCGCGCCGATGGAGTCCAGCGGCCGCATCGTGCTGGGCGCGATCACCCCGCTGCTGACCACCGAGATGGACGCGGTCCACATGGACCCGCGCGACCCGATGCCCATGTGGGAGAAGGGGATGCTGCTCGCCGAGCTGACGGAGGAGGCGGTCGACGCCTTCCTCGCCGGGGTCGCGCCCGAGGCGCCCGTGCCGCTGGTCATGGCCGAGATCCGCCAGCTGGGCGGGGCGCTGTCCCGGCCGGCCGACGTCCCGAACGCCGTGGCCGGCCGGGCCGGCGCGTGGTCGGTGCTGGTGATCGGGCCGATGGCGCCCGAGCTCGTCGACGTGGTCCCGCAGGTGGGCCGGGGCGTGCTCGAGGCGCTGCGTCCGTGGGCCGCGCCGGGCTGCGTGCTCAACTTCCTCGGCGACGTCCCCGGCGCAGGGGAGGTGCTCGCCGCGTACGAGCCCGCCGACGCCGAGCGGCTGCTGGCGGTCAAGCGGGCGGTGGACCCGGACGACGTCTTCTCGCACGGCCACGCGATCCGTGCCCGCTGAGCGGCTGCCCAGGTCACTGCGGCGGCGGGCCGTCCTAGTCCGGCAGGAGGACGCCGGGGTTGCAGATGCCGGCCGGGTCCAGCCGCTGCTTGACCGCCCGCAGCACCTCGACGCCGAGCGGCCCGATCTCCCGCTCCAGCCAGGGCCGGTGGTCGGCGCCGACGGCGTGGTGGTGGGTGAGGGTGCCGCCGGCGGCCAGCAGCGCGTCGGTGGCCTCCCGCTTGGCGGCCAGCCACTGCTGGATCGGCAGGTCGTCGTCCCGGTCGGCGAGCACGGTGACGTACAGCGAGGCCCCGGTCGGGTAGCCGTGGGAGACGTGGCTGATCACGAGCGGACGGCGGCCGGCCCGGGTCAGTGACCGACCGAGCGCCCGGCGGACGGCGTCGTAGACCACGGGCAGCGCCGACCAGGTGGCCGCGGTCTCCAGGGTCTCGACCAGCAGCCCGGAGTCCATCAGCCGGTCGCGCAGGTAGGGCGCCTCGAACCGGTGCTTGCGCCAGGACTCGCCGACCCGCCGGCCGGCCCGGACGGCGCCGCCCTCGCGCAGCACCGAGGCCGCCGTCCGCCTCCGGGCGCGGACCAGCGTCGGCAGGCCCTCCCAGCCGACGACGAGCAGGCAGCCCCCGCCGTGCCCGCGCGCCCTGAGCACCCCGCGCAGGGCGCGGGCGCCGGGCCCACCGGCCATGAGCAGGTTGGCCCGGGTCTCGTCGGGGTCGGACAGCCGGACGACGTCGGGCAGCAGGTCGTGCCGGGCCAGGCGCTGCAGCCCGGCGAGGCCGGCGGCCCAGCTGCGGAACGACCACCCCTCGTAGACCGTCGTCCGCGGCTTCGGGCGCACCCGCAGCCGGAGCTGGGTGATGACGCCCAGGGCCCCCTCGGAGCCCAGCGCCAGCCCGAGCAGGTCGGGGCCGGCGGCCGACGCCGGCGGGTGGCCCAGCTCGAGCACCCCGGTCGGCGTGGCCAGGGTGAGCCCGGCGACCAGGTCGTCGAAGCGGCCCACCCCGGTCGAGGCCTGGCCGGCGGAGCGGGTGGCCGCGTAGCCGCCGAGCGTGGCGAACTCCCAGCTCTGCGGCAGGTGGCCGAGGGTCAGCCCCTCGGGGGCGAGCGCCTCCTCGAGCGCCGGCCCGCGCATGCCGGGGCCGACGGTGACCAGCGAGGAGGGGACGTCGAGGTCGTGGATGCCCGACATCCGCCGCAGGTCGAGCGCCACGGCCGGCCGGTCGTCGGGGTCCATGCCGGACAGCCCGCCGACCACGCTGGTCCCGCCGCCGAAGGGGACGACGACGACGCCGCGCTCGGCGCACAACGCCAGCAGGGCCGCGGTCCCGGCGGTGTCGGCGGGGCTGAGCACGGCGTCGGGGGCGTCGGAGGCGTCGCCCTCCCGCCGGCGGAGCAGGTCCAGGTAGCTCTTCCCGCCGGTGCGCCGCAGCCGCGACTGCTCGTCGGTGGCCACGTTCTCCTCGCCGAGGAGCGCGGCCATCGCGGCCCGGGCGTCCTCGGGCAGCCGGCTGGGCGCCAGCCGGATGTCGCCGACCCGGACCGGGGGCGTCGACCGCGGGGTCCAGCCGAGCTCCCGGGAGAGGTGCCGGCGCGCCGCACGGGGCAGCGCACCGGCCAGGTCCGGGTCGGGGGAGAGCTCCAGCGAGCCCTCGTCCTCCTCCCCGGCTCCCTCGGCGACCGTGGCCACGCGGGAGCCCCCCGGGCCCCATCCCTGGATCGTCAGTTCCGGCTGCTCGGGCACGGCTACAGTCTGCCGGTGCTCCGCGACGTGCTCGTCCCCGGCGCGCTGACCGCCGCCCGGCGGGCCGCTGACCTGGAGTTCCTCGCCGGCGGGTCGGTCGACGTGGTCGTCGTCGGCGGGGGCGTGACCGGCGCGGGCGTGGCCCTGGACGCCGCGGCCCGGGGGCTGACGGTGGCGTTGCTCGAGCGAGCCGACCTCGCCTCGGGCACCAGCCGATGGTCGTCGAAGCTGGTGCACGGCGGGCTGCGCTACCTCGCGCACGGGGAGATCGGCCTGGCGCGGGAGTCCGCCCGCGAGCGCGCCGTCCTCATGGGCGCCACCGCGCCGCACCTGGTCCGGCCGCTGCCCTTCCTCGTGCCCGACGTCGCCGGGCGGGACGTGACCGCGCTCGCCGAGGCCGGCGGGCGGCTGGGCGACGCGGTGCGGATCTCGGTGCCGGGCGGCCGGGGGTCGCTGCCGGGGACCCGGCGGGTGTCCGCCGCGGAGGTCGCGCGCGCGACGCCCGCGGTGCGGCCGGGCCGGGGCGGCGTCGTCTTCTGGGACGGGCAGCTGGCCGACGACGCCCGGCTCGTCGTGGCCCTCGCCCGGACGGCGGCCGCGCTCGGGGCGCGGGTGGTCCCCGGTGCGGCGGTGACGGCGGTGGACGGCGGCGTCGTCACCGTGGCGCCGTCCGACGGGGCGGAGTTCACCGTGCGCGCCGGGATGGTCGTCAACGCGGCCGGGGTGTGGGCGCAGCGGCTGGCCCCCGGCATCCGGCTGGTGCCGTCGCGCGGGTCGCACCTCGTCGTGCGCGCCGACCGGCTGGGTTCGCCGACGGCCGCGCTCACCGTGCCGCTGCCCGGCTCGCGCTCCCGCTACGTGTTCGCCCTGCCGCAGCCCGGCGGGCTGGTCTACCTCGGGCTGACCGACGAGCCGGTGGCCGGCCCGGTGCCCGACGCGGACCCGGTGCCCTCGGACGCCGAGGTGGCCCAGCTGCTCGAGACGGTGAACCGGGTGCTCGCCGAGCCACTGGGCCGCGACGACGTCGTCGGCTCCTACGCCGGGCTGCGGCCGCTGGTGCTGCCGGCGTCGGCGGGCACCGGCCCCGGCGACGCCACCGCCGACCTGTCCCGCAAGCACCTGCTGTCGGAGGACGGCGCGGTCCTGACCGTGGTCGGCGGGAAGCTGACCACCTACCGGGCGATGGCGCAGGAGACGGTCGACGCGGTGGTGTCGCGGCTGGGTCGCGGCGCCCGGAGGTCGGTCACCGCGCGGCTGCCGCTGCTGGGCGCCGCGCCGCGCCCGGCGCTGGCCCGGGTGGCCGCCCCCGGGCGGCTGGTGGCGCGGTACGGCACGGAGGCGCCGGCGGTCGCGGCGCTGGGGAGCGAGCCGGTCGTCGAGGGGCGGGCGGAGACGGTGGGGGAGCTGCGCTTCGCGGTGCGGGCCGAGGGTGCCCGGACCGTGGCCGACCTGCTCGACCGGCGCACCCGCTTCGGGCTCGTGCCGGCCGACCGGGCTCGGGCCGTCGCCGTCGCCGAGGCCGTCCTCGCCGAGTAGCTCCGCTCCGCTCGCCGCCCGCGCCACCCTCGACGAGTTCTGCACACTCGTCGCCATCAGCCGCTGATGGCGACCACTGTGCAGATCTCGTCGTCCCAACAAGTGGGAAGGCTGTTCCACTGTGTGGACTGCTAGGTCCATGATCCGCTCATGGACACCTACACCCACGGGCACGCCGAGCCGGTCCTGCAGTCGCACCGCTGGCGGACCGCCGAGAACTCCGCCGGCTACCTCCTGCCGCACCTGCGCCCGGGGCTGGACCTGCTCGACGTCGGGTGCGGGCCCGGCACGATCACCGTCGACCTCGCCCGCCGGGTCGCCCCGGGCCGGGTGGTCGGCCTCGACCTCTCGCCGGCCCCGCTCGACGAGGCGCGGGCGCTGGCTGAGCGGGAGGGCGTCGCCGTCACGTTCGCGGTGGGCGACACCTACGCGCTCGAGGCGGCGGACGACTCGTTCGACGTCGTCCACGCCCACCAGGTGCTCCAGCACCTGACCGACCCGGTCGCCGCGCTGCGGGAGATGGCGCGGGTGTGCCGGCCCGGCGGTGTGGTCGCCGTGCGCGACGTCGACTACGCCGCCACGACGTGGTTCCCCCTGGACGACGGCCTGGAGCGCTGGCTGGACCTCTACTCCCGCGTCGCCCGGGCCAACGACGCCGAGCCCGACGCCGGCCGCCGCCTGCTGTCGTGGGCGCACGCGGCGGGGCTGCGCGACCTCACCACCACCACGTCGTCCTGGTGCTACGCCACCCCCGCCGAGCGCGAGTGGTGGGGGACCTCCTGGGCCGGCCGGGCGACGGCGTCCGCGTTCGCCGAGCAGGCGCAGGACCACGGCCTGGCGACGCGCGACGAGCTGGAGGACGTCGCCGCGGCGTGGCTGCGCTGGGCCGCGGCTGACGACGGCTGGCTCGGCATGCTGCACGGCGAGCTGCTCATCCGCCCCTGAGGCGCGGACGGTGTGCGCTGAGGCCGCGTCCCGGGTGCCGGAACGCGGCCCCAGCGCACACGCCGAGGACCTCAGCCGGCCTGGCGGGCGGCGTTGGCCTGGACGGCGGTGCTGACCCACTGCGCGAGGCCCGGCGCCACCTGCTCGTAGGTGGCGGTGAACCGCTCGTCCTCCACGTACATCCGGCCCAGGCCCGCGTGCATCTCCGGCGGGCAGTCGTAGAAGTTGCCCGTGATCTGCTGCCGGTGCTCCTCGGCGAGGTCCATCGCCTGTGCCGAGTCGGCCGCGACGCCGGCCCGCAGGGCGTCGGCCATCCGCCGCATCAGGTCCTCGCCCTCTGCCTTGATCCGGAGCCAGTCCTCCTTGGTGTGGGCCGCGGTCCGCCGCCCGGACTGCGCGTAGGCGTCGGTGTCGCCCCAGCGCTCCTCGACCTCGGCCTCGTACTGCGCCGGGTCGTGCTCGCCGAACACCTCGAACCGCTCCTCGGGGGTGAGGGGGATCCCCATCGCTCGTGCCTCCATCTCCTTCTCGACGGCCGCGACCATCGCCTGCGTGCGCTCCAGCCGGTCCCGCAGCAGCCGGTGCTGCCGGCGCAGGTGCTCGGCCGGGTCGTCCGCCTGCAGCAGGGGCGCGACCTCCTCGAGGGGGAACCCGAGCTCGCGGTAGACCAGCACCTGGTGCAGCCGGTCCAGGTCGGCGGCCGAGTACTGCCGGTAGCCCGACGTCGTGCGCCCGGACGGCGACAGCAGCCCGATCCGGTCGTAGTGGTGCAGCGTGCGCACCGTGACGCCGGCCAGCGCCGCGACCTCTCCCACGTTCACGGGTCCCTCCTCCCTGACGGCGACGAGTGCACAGCCTGACGTCGCGTCAGGGTCAAGCGAGACGCGACGGCGGCCCCGGCACTCCGCCGTCAGCCGGGCGCCAGCAGCTTCGACATCAGCTCGGAGAGCTGCCGTCGCTCCGGTCCCGAGAGGCGCGCCAGCCGGTCGTTGGGGAAGTCGAAGGCCTCCCGGACCGTGCGGTGGACGCGGCGGCCCGCCGGGGTGATCGACATCCGCTTGACCCGCCGGTCGGCCGGGTCGGCTCCGCGGGTCACCAGTCCGCGCGCCTCCAGCCGGGCGGCGAGCTGGGTGACGTTCGACGCGTCGCACAGGAGCTCGGTCGCGAGTTGCCCCATCGAGCGGGGGCCGCCGGTCAGGGCGTCGAGCAGGCAGGCCTGGGCGGCGCTCAGCCCGACCTCCCGCGCCGCGCGGTCGTAGGCCGCGTCGTACGCGTACACGAAGTCCCACAGCTGCTGGTCCAGCGTGTCAGCCGTCTCGGTCACCGCGGAAGATTACTTGATGCACTCAGGTGTCCTGTGCTTGGCTGGCGCCAGAACTTCAGTCACTCAAGTATCTGGAGGAGCGTGTCATGACTCGTGTTCTGGTGACCGGCGTGCGTGGCAAGACCGGCGTCCCGCTGGCCGAGCTGCTCGTCGCCCGGGGTGTCGAGGTGCTCGGCGGCACCAGCGACCCGTCGACCGTCGTCCTGGACGGCGTCCGGCCCACCGACTTCTCGTGGGACCGCCCGTCCGGGTGGCCCGAGGCCACGGCCGGCGTCGACGCGGTGTACGTGGTCCGGCCGGACCGCGCGGACGCCCCGGAGCTCGTCCGCTCGCTGCTGGACGCGACACCGCCCCGCGCGCACGTCGTCCTGCTGTCCGAGCAGGACGCGGAGTCCGTCGGGCCCGACGGGTGGGCCGTGCGGGTCGAGCGGGCGGTCCACGCCGGTGGTCGCTCGTGGACGGTCCTGCGGCCGAGCTGGTTCATGCAGGTGTTCACCGACCCGCGGTTCTACCTCGACCAGATCGCCGGGGCGGGGGAGCTCCCGTTCGCCGACGGTGGCGGCCGCCTGGCGTGGATCGACGCCCGGGACATCGCGGCGGTGGCCGACCGGGCGCTGCTCGGCGGCGAGCACGCCGGGCGCGTGTACGAGATCACCGGGCCGGAGGCCCTGTCGCTGCCGCGCACCGCGGACCTGCTGTCCCGTGCCGTCGGGCGCCCGGTGACGTACCGGGAGACGTCGATCGACGACGCCGTGGCCGGCACCGAGGGCTTCGAGCGGGACATCTTCGCGCTGACGTTCGAGCGCGTGCGGGCCGGCAGCTTCGCGGTCGTGACCGACGCGGTCGGCGCCGTGACGGGGCGGCCGGCGCGGTCGTTCGAGGAGTTCCTCGCCGACTCGGCGCCCCTGCTGACGCGGGGGCTCAGCGGCGAGCGCGCTTGACCGCGTACATCGCCTCGTCGGCGCGGCGCAGCAGCGACTCCGCGGTGTCGGTGGGGCGGGACAGCGCGGTGCCGCAGCTGGCCCGGAGCGCGGGATGCCCGGTGGTGAGGGCGGCCTCGATGCGCGCCACCAGGTCGTCGGCGTCCGCGGCGGTCCCGATGCCCGAGCACACGACGACGAACTCGTCCCCGCCGATCCGGCCGACGGTGTCGCCCGGCCGGACCACGGAGCGCAGCGCCTCGGCGGTGCGCAGCAGCGCCTCGTCGCCGGCGGCGTGGCCCTGGGTGTCGTTGATCTGCTTGAAGCCGTCCAGGTCGCAGTAGACGACCACGGCGGGCCGGTGGTCCCGGCGTTGCGCGCGCAGGGCCTGGCCGAGCCGGTCGAGGACGAGGGCCCGGTTGGGGAGGTCGGTCAGCGGGTCGTGCAGCGCGGCCTCGCGCAGCCGGGCCTCCAGGGCCCGCTGCTCGGTGATGTCCCGGATCGTGATGACGCCGCCGGCGACCGTGCCGTCCTCGGCGTGGATCGGCTCGGCCGTCGTGAGGGTCACCCGGCGCGGGCCCCCGGGCGGCCCGGCCACGAGTTCGACGTCGCGCACGTGCTCGCCACGGACGACGCGGACCAGGGGGGCGTGCGCCGGGTCCACGGGGGTGACGCCGTCGGCCAGGTACAGGTCCTCCAGCAACTGCGTGTCGACGAGCCGGCCGCCGTCCCAGCGCTCGCCGGCCCACCCGGCCACGATCCGGTTGACGCGCGTGGGCATCCCGTCGGCGTCGGACACCACGACGCCCACCGACAGGGCGTCGAACAGGGCCCGGTCGAAGGCGCGGGCGCGGCGCAGCTCGGCCGAGGCCGCCTCCGCGACGGCCCGCTCCTGCTCCGCCCGGGCGCGGGCGTCGTCCGCGGCCGCGGCCAGTGCGGTCGCCTCGCGCGCGGCACGGTGCCGGTCGACCAGGGCGAGCGCGACCTCGGCGAGGTCGGCCAGCCGGTCCACCTGCTCGGGCGAGAGCTGCCGGACGTCCTCGTCCCAGGCGCAGATCGTGCCGATGACGTCGCCGTCGGCCGTGCGCATGGGCGCGCTCGCGTAGAAGCGCAGCCGCCCGATCCGGCCGTCGACGAAGGGGTTGCCGGCGTAGTCGGGGTCGGCGCTGAGGTCGGCGCCCCAGAAGACGCCGGGGCGGACCGACGTGCGGGCGCACAGCGACTCCACCAGGGGCACCCGCCGGGGCTCCGCGCGGACGCCGAGGAGGGTCACCTGCTGGTCGTCGTCCAGCAGGTTCAGCGCGGCGTGCTCGGCACCGGTCACCGTCGCCGCGAGCCGCAGCACGGCCCGGAGCTCGGCCTGCTCGGGCGCCACGCCGACGCCGATCTCGCGCAGCGCGGTGCGCTGCACCTCGGACCGGGCGGTGAGCGGTCGCAGGGTGGCGGTCACGTCGTCCTCTGTTCGGGCGGCGGGAGGGGGACACCCAGGACAACGGCCGCCCGGAGGGGGCTCTGGAGCGGGCGGTCCCCCGAACGGGTGGACGCTCAGCGCCCGGCCCGCGCCCTCCGGTGTTCGGCCTTGACGCGGTACATCGCGACATCGGCACGGGCCAGCGCCGTCGCGGGGGAGTCCGCGCCGTCGCACAGCACCACGCCGACGCTGACGCCGACGTCGTAGCCGACTCCACGGAGGACGAGGGGTTCGGCGAACGAGGCGGTGACGCGGTCGGCCACGTCCTGGGCGGCGAGCTCGTCGTGCAGCCCCGGGCACAGCAGGACGAACTCGTCGCCACCGACGCGGGCGACGGTGTCACCCGGGCGGACGGCGGCGCGCAGCCGGCGGGCGGCCTTGCGCAGGACGAGGTCGCCGGCGGCGTGCCCGGCGGCGTCGTTGACCGGCTTGAAGCCGTCGAGGTCGCAGTAGAGGACCGCGAACGGCGCGGTGTCGCGCCCGGCCCCGGCCAGCAGCGCCGCGAGCCGGTCGACGAGCAGGGTGCGGTTCGGCAGGCCGGTCAGGGGGTCGTGCAGGGCGGCGGTGCGGAGCTCCTCCTCCAGGGCCCGGCGCTCGGTCACGTCGGCCATGGCGACGACGGCGCCGAGCAGGCTGCCGTCGGCGGCGTGCACGGGTTCCCCGGACACCTCCACCTGGCGCAGCCGGCCGCCGGGGTCGGCGATGGCGACGGGGACGCCGGTGATCCTGCCCTCGGCGAGCACGCGGAACAGCGGGACCTCGGCGAGCTCGAGCGGGCGGCCGCTGGGGGTCACGAGGGAGAACATGTCCGGGACCTGGCGCATCGGCACCCGCGGGTCGGCGTCGATGCCGTGCCATGCGCGGCTGACCCGGTTGAACAGGTTGACGTGGCCGGCGGCGTCGGCGGCCACGATGCCGACCGGCAGCGCCTCGAGCAGCGCGGCGGTGAAGGCGGTGGAGGCGGCCAGCTCGGCGTGCGCCCGCTCCACCTCGTGACGAGCCAGCTCGCTGGCGGTGGCCAGCTCCGCCAGCTCGCCGGCCTGCCGTCGGCGCTCGAGGAGGGCGACGAGGACGTCGGCCAGGTCGGTCAGCCGGCCCACCTCCGCGGAGGTGAAGTCGTGCGGCCGCTCGTCGAACACGCAGAGGCTGCCGATCACCGCCGCGTCGAGGAGCAGCGGGGCGCTGGCGTAGGCGCGCACCCGGCCGAGCCGGCCGTCGACCCAGGGGTTGCCGGCGAACCGGTCCACCGCCCCGAGGTCGTCGACCACGGCGACCGCGGCTCCCCCGCCGTGCAGGGCGGCGCACAGCGAGTCCGTGAGGGGGCTGACGGCGCCGCGGAAGCCGTGCGGGGACAGCTGGCGCTGGACCGTGCCGTCGAACAGGTTCACGGTGGCGCAGGAGAGGCCGGTCAGTGCTGCGGCGACCCGGACGACGCCGTCGAGGTCGCGGTCGCCCTGCGGGTCCAGGACGGCGAACGGCCCAGCTGTCCTCGCCACGGCGACCCCCCTCCGGCATCCGGTGCCCATGTGTCGGCTACGGCGTCCGGCGGTCCGTGCTTGAGGGCTGCGGGAGGAGCTCCCCCCGTCGGGTGGTGGTTCAGCCGGTCAGCGACCGCACCGTCTCCACCGCCGCGAACACGGCGAACACCACGAACAGGCCCGCCGCCACGCGACGGATGAGGGCGATCGGGAGGCGGTCGGCGAGCTTCCTCCCGAGGAACACGGCGAGGCCGGAGACCACGAGCAGCGCGGCCCACGAGCCGAGGAACACCGACAGCGGCGCCTCGTAGCGGGCCGCGAGCCCCGCGGTCGCCAGCTGCGACAGGTCGCCCCACTCGGCGGCGAACAGGACGCCGAACGAGATCGCCGCCGCCCGCAGGAACGAGGTCCCGTCCCCGGCGTCGGCGTCCACCCCGTCGTCCTCGGGACCGCTGGTCGCGCTGCGCCACAGGATGATCGCGCCCACGAGGAAGAGGACGGCGACCACGCCGCTGACCAGCGCCTCCGGCAGCAGCGTGAGCAGCGAGCCGGCCGTGACGGCGATCGCCACCTGCAGGCCGAAGGCCGCGCCCACGCCGACGAAGACCGGCAGCGGCGCGAACCGGGTGGCCAGCACGAGACTGGCGAACAGCGTCTTGTCCGGCAGCTCCACGGGCAGGACCAGGACGAACGCGGTCGCCACGACCGACAACACCAGCACGAGATCTCGCTTCCGCTCGGCACGGCCGGGCGGGGGCACGGGCAGCCTCCGACCGGCAGCGCGCACTCCACTGCCCGGTCGAAGGTCTCGCCCACCCACGCGAACGTGGGCCCGCTGACCGGGCACCACCTCGCGGCGGCGCCAGCATGTCGACCAGCGGTCGGGGGGCTACTCCCCTTCTCGTCGTGGACCCTAGCCGACCCGGAACCGGAAATCGGGGTGCGCCCGGTCACACGTCGGCGCTAGCGTCCGGTCGTGCCCTTCCGTTGACGCCCCTCCCGCTCCCGGCCGGCCCCGCTGCCGGCCGCCGCCCGGCCGCTCGCCCGCCTCGCCGTGGGCTGGACCGCGCTGGCCGGGCTGGCTCCGCTGTACCCGCTGTACGCCCTGCTGTTCCTCGACACGGGGCTGTCGCAGGCCGAGGTGTCGGGGCTGCTCGCGCTGTGGTCGATCACCGGCTTCCTCGCCGAGGTGCCCGCCGGCGTGCTCGCCGACCGCTGGTCGCGGCGCGGTGCACTCGTGCTGTCCGGTGTGCTCGAGGCCGCCGCTTTCACGCTGTGGACGGCGGTGCCCACGGCCGGGTCCTTCGCGGCGGGCTTCGTCGTGTGGGGGGTGGCCGGCGCGCTCGTCTCCGGCACCGTGGAGGCGGTGCTGTACGACGGTCTCGCGGCGCGCGGGGCGTCGGGGGCCTTCGCCCGCGTCCACGGCTGGACGACGGCGGCCGAGCTGCTCGTGCAGGTGCCGACCGCCGGCCTGGCGACCGTGCTGTTCGCGGCCGGCGGCTACGAGCTGGTCGGCTGGGTGAGCGTGGCGCTCTGCCTGGCCACCGCCGTGCTGGCGCTGCGCTTCCCTGCCGCGCCACCGGCGGGCGGGGGTGACGACGGCGAGGAGGACGACG
Source organism: Trujillonella endophytica (assembly GCF_019799905.1). Taxonomy (GTDB): domain Bacteria; phylum Actinomycetota; class Actinomycetes; order Mycobacteriales; family Geodermatophilaceae; genus Trujillonella; species Trujillonella endophyticus_A. The sequence continues at coordinate 76,756 of NZ_JABGCI010000006.1, forward strand.
CCGTGCCGCTGCGCCGCGCGGTGGCCGTGGCCCTACGCCGGCCGGGGCTGCGGCTGGTGGTCGTCGCCGTCGCGGTGCTGGGCGGGCTCGACGCGATCGAGGAGTACCTGCCCGTCATGGCCGGGGACTGGGGCGTGGCGGCGACCGCGGTGCCGGTGGTCGTGCTCGCGGCGTCCCTGACCGGAGCGGTGGGCGCGGCGCTGGGCGGGCGCGCCGCACGTCTGCCGAGCGCCGCGCTGCTGGGGATGCTCGCCGGGGCCGCGGGGCTCCTCGCCGCCGCGTCGGTCTGGGCCGAGCCGGCCGCGGTGGCCGCCCTCGCGGTCGCCTACGGCCTCTACCTCGCCGTCCTCGTGGTGGCCGAGGCGCGGCTGCAGGAACGGATCACCGGCCGCTACCGGGCGACGCTGACGTCGGTGGCCGGCCTCGGCATCGAGCTGGCGTCGCTGCTGGTCTTCGCCGCGTGGGCGGCCGGCGGCGCGCTCGCGGTCGCGGTCGTCTTCCTGGCCGCCGTCCCGCTGGTGGGACGGGCGCTGGAGCGGCCGGGAGTCGCGGTGTCGTGACCGGTGGCGGGCCCGGGGCACCGCGACGTCACCGCTTCCGCGACCTCCGGGCGATCCGCGCGGCGAAGACACCGGCGGCGTGGCCGTTGTCGATGTTGCTCACCACGACGCCGGGCGTGGAGGAGTTGAGCATGGTGAGCAGCGCGCCGAAGCCGCCGAACGACCCGGGCTGGCCGGTGGAGGTGGGCACCGCCACGACCGGCACGTCGGTGGTCGCGGCCACCAGGCCGGCCAGGGAGGCGTCGAGACCGGCGACGACCACCAGGCAGTCGGCGTCGGCGAGCACCGACGGGTCGGGCAGGCCGCTGTGCATCCGGCTGCCGCCGAGGTCGGCGACCCGGGCGACGCCCGTCCCGGCGACGCGGGCGGCGAAGGCGGCCTCGGCCGCCACCGTCGCGTCGCCGCCCCCGGCCGAGAGGACGACGACCTGCCCCACCGGCTCGGGCAGCGGGCCCACGGCGGCCGACATCGCGGCGGCGTCGACCGTCGCGTCCGCGCCGAACTCGCCGACCAGCGCCACCAGGGTCTCGGCGGTGGCCCGCACGACGACCACGGGCCGGTCGGGAGAGGCGAGGCGTGCCTCGCGGACGAGGGCGAGGAGCTGCTCGGTGCTGCGCCCGGGCGCCCAGACGACGTCGGGCTCGGCGGTCCGCCCGGCGACCGGCGCGGACTCCGGGGGCAGCGGGACGGTGGGCTCCGCGGCGTGCGGCGCGGACAGCGGGACGTCGGCCGCGCTGGGCTCGAGCAGCAGCGGCGCGAACCCGCCGGAGACCCCCGGGGCCGCGACGACGGGGGCGGGCTCGTCCCCGGGCGGCGGGACGGTCGCCGCGGGCGGGGTGGACGCCCCGTCGAGGGGGAGGCCGGCCCGCTGGGTGACCGCGGACAGGCTGACGACCCGGTCGCGGCCGCTGCGCTTGGCGTCGTAGAGCACGCCGTCGGCGGCGGCGAAGAGCGTGCGCCGGTCGTCGCCGCGGGTCGCCGACGCGATGCCCACGCTGATGGTGACCGGGCGGGTGAGGCCGACCGTCGACCAGTCGTACGAGGCCACCGCCCGGCGGATGCGCTCGAGCGCCCGCTCGGCCTGCTCGGCGGTGGTCTCGGGCAGCAGGACGACGAACTCGTCTCCGGCCCAGCGGCAGACCTCGTCGGTGTCGCGGCAGCCGTCGATGAGCAGGTCGGAGACGATCCGGAGGACGGCGTCGCCGCCGGGGTGGCCGATCGCGTCGTTGATCGACTTGAACCGGTCCACGTCGACCACCGCGAGCGCCGGGGTCGTGCCCGCCGAGATCAGCCCGTCGAGGCGCGCCTCGGCGTACCGGCGGTTGGGCAGGTGCGTGAGCGGGTCCTCGTAGGCCTGCCGGCGCAGCTGCCCGGCGGCCCGTTCGGTCTCCAGCAGGCTCTTGCGCCGGCCGAACAGCTCCACCCAGCGGGTGCGCCGCTCGTCGACGCGGTCGAGCTCGTCGGCGAGGTAGGCCTGCAGGTAGGGCAGCGCCCGCCCGGCGTCGTCCAGCTCGGCGTGCAGGGTGCACAGCTCCCGCAGGGCCGCCCGGCGCAGCCGGGGCAGGCCGTGCTCGGTGGACAGCGCCAGCGCCTTGGCCAGCTGGTCGTCGGCGCCGCGGCCGTCGCCCTGGCGGCGCAGCGCGCGACCCAGTGCCAGCAGGGCGGCGGCCAGCAGCGCGCGGTCGCCGGTCGCGCTGGTGATCCGGACGGCGGCGCGCAGCGGGCCCGCGGCCGCGGCGTGCTCGCCGAGTCCCACCAGTGCCCAGCCGTGCACGACCTGCGCGGTGACGACGGCGTCGGGGGCCTCGGGCGGCAGCAGGGCGAGCGCGTCCTCGGCGAGCCGGCGGGCCTCGGCGAAGTGCGGCCCCGCCGACTCCGGCACGCCGTCGTCGAGCAGGCCCTCGCCGAGCTCGGCGCACAGCTCGCCGAGCCGGGTCGCGGCGCGGGCTACGAGCACGTCGGCGTCGCCGTCCTCCGGGGTCAGGCAGCCGGGGGCCGCCGCCGCGGCCAGCGCGGTCTCGTGCGCCCGGCGCTGGTAGTCCAGGGCGAGCGGCATGAGCTCCAGGTCGGCCAGGACGCCGGCCAGCGTGGCGAGCGTGTCGACCAGCAGGGCCGACGGCGGGAGCGCGGGGTCCAGGAGGCTGGCCGCCTCGACCGCCTCGTCCATGGCGGCGTCGATCCGGCGCGAGAGCAGTTCGATGCGCGCGTGCCGGGCCAGCCCGGCGGCGCGCTGCAGGTCGTCGTCCGTCGCGTCGAAGGCGGCCTTCGCCGAGCGGACGAGCGCGATCGCCAGCGCGGCGCGCGAGGCCTGCGCGTCCCGGTCGCCGCCCGGCCCGTCGAGCAGCCCGGCCAGGCCGGCGTGCAGGTCCAGGGGCGCGGCGGCCTGCTCCCCGGGCGGCGCCTCGACCGGGTCGCCGACCAGGGTGAAGCCGGCCATCCGCAGCCGGCGGACGAGCAGCTCGGCGCGCAGCGTGTCGGCCCAGGCGCGGCCCAGGCTCGCGACGGCGATGGGGTCGGCCCCCTCGAGCGGGGTCACGGGCGCCGCGTACGGCGAGGGGTCGCCCTCGACGTCGGCGAGCAGCTCCTCGGCGTCGTCGAGCCGCCAGTCGGAGAGGGCAGCGGTCACCCGGTGATGCAGGGCTCCCGGTGGCACGAGCGCACTGTGCACGGCGTCGTCCCGGCTGTCACGCATCGTTCCGGGGGCGCGCCGCACGGGGAGCAGAGCGTCGTCCGTTTCGTCACAGGAGTCCCACCGCGGGGAGACGGTCATGTGCTGTCCCCGCCGCCGGCGCCGGGTGCCCGCACCCGGTTGCGTCCGCCCCGCTTGGCGCTGAAGAGGTGCAGGTCGGCGGTGTCGAACAGCGACCGCCACCCCGAGGGCACCGCGGCCTGCTCGGGGTCGCGGGTGGGCGCGGTGGCCACGCCGATGCTGACGGTCACCGGCTCGGGCAGCTGGAGGTCGCCCCAGTCGGCGGAGGCGACCGCGGCCCGCAGGCGCTCCATCGCCATCAGCGCCTGGTTCTCGGTGGCCTCGGGCAGGACGACCAGGAACTCGTCGCCGGCCCACCGGTACACCTCGTCGCCCGTGCGGCAGTGCTCCCGCAGCAGGTCGGCCACCCGCCGCAGCACCTCGTCGCCGTGCGAGTGCGAGGTGTCGTCGTTGACCTCCTTGAAGCGGTCGACGTCGACGACCGCCAGCGACAGCGGCGCGTCGCCCAGCGGCATGCTGCCCAGCCGGCGCTCGGCGCTGCGCCGGTTGCCGAGCCCGGTGAGGGGGTCCTCCAGCGCGTACGTGCGCAGGACGGCGGCCTGCCGCTCGGCCTCGCGCAGGCGGCTGCGGCGGACGAACATCTCGCCCCACAGCTCCCGGCTGCGCGCGTGCGCCCGGCCGGCCTCCCCCCGGTAGGCCTCCAGCCAGTGCAGTGCCTCCGCCGGCCGGCCCTGGGCGGCCGTGGCCTGACCCAGCTCGAGCAGGCACTGCCGGTAGCGGCGCCGGTCGCCGGTCGCGGCGAAGGCCCCGGCCGCGTCGACCAGCAGGTCGGTCGCCTCCTCGGCATACCCGCCGCCCGCGAGGTCCTGGGAGAGCCGGGTCAGCAGCCGGGCCAGCACGAGGTCGGTGTAGCCGCGCAGCCAGATCCCGCCGTCCCGGTGCACCCGCCGGTGCGCCCGGCGCAGGGGGCCGAGTGCGCCCTCCCGGTCGCCGGCGCAGGCCATCGCCCAGGCCTGGACGACGTCGAGCAGGTCGGCGTCGGCCGGCTCGGGCTCGTGGGGGAGCCCGCGGGCCGTGGTGGCGCAGTCGAGCGCGACCGCGGCCAGCTCCCCGGCGCGCTGGTCCTGTCCGCGCCGGCACTGCGTCTGCGCCAGCTCCACGTGCTGCTGCGCGCAGAGCAGGAGCAGCTCCCACCGGTCGGCCAGGTCCGGGAGGGCGGCGGCGATGCGGGACCCCTGGTGGGCCTGCGCGACCGCCAGCTCCTCGAGGTCGAGGGCGCCCAGCGTCAGCGACAGCCACAGGTGGGCCTGGTGGGAGGCGCGGCCGGGCCCCGTCCCACCGGTGCCGGTCCCGCCCGAGGCCTCCGCCAGCAGGCTGGCGTCGACGGCGAGCAGCATCGCCGCGTCGACGTGGTCGGCGGTTGCCTCCACGTGGGCCAGGTAGGCGAGCGTGAGGGCGGTCAGCGCCGTGGGTGGGCAGCCGCCCAGCGCCGTCCGGGCCGCGCTCACGGCTGCCGTCGCGGAGTCGACGTCGGCGTCGATCAGGGCGCGGCGGGCGTCGAACGCGTGCCGCCAGGCGACCCACGCGGGGTCGTTCGTGGCGGCGAGGAGGGCCGCCGCGTCGTCGTGCTCGCGGGCGAACGTCGGGGGGTCGGCGCGGTCGCTGGCGGCCAGGAGACGCCACAGCGCAGCAAGGAGATCACGCTCAGTGACGCGGATGGTGCCGGGAGTCACGCATCCCTCCACTCGAGCGCTGGCGGGCCGACCGCTGCAGCCGGCGGCGGCGAGGCGGTTCCCCCGGGGTGGACGTCCCGTCCACCCCGCCCGCACTACCCTCGTCGGATGCCCGCGACGCCACTCGACTCCGTACCGAGCGGTACGCAGCCCACCAGCACGTCTCCGACGACGTTCGCCTACCTGGGCCCCGAGGGTACCTTCGCCGAAGCGGCGCTGAGCAGGGCAGTGGGGGACGCGGCCCCCCGGTCGCCCCGCCCCACCGTGGCCGCCGCGCTCGCGGCCGTCCGCGCCGGGGAGGTCGACGCCGCCCTGGTGCCCTTCGAGAACAGCATCGAGGGCTCGGTGCCGGCCACGATGGACGGCCTGGCCGAAGGCGCCCCGCTGCTCATCACCCGCGAGGTCTTCCTCGAGCCCACCTTCGTCCTCGCCGTCCGCCCTGGGACCACGCTCGCCGACGTCCGCTCCGTGGCCAGCCACCCGCACGCGCTGGCGCAGACCGCCCGCTGGCTGGCCGACTCCCTGCCCGGGCTCGCGCCGCAGTCGGAGACCTCCACCTCCGGCGCCGCAGAGGCGGTCGCGGCCGGCCGCTACGACGCCGCCGTGTGCGCCCCCATCGCCGCACAGCGCTACGGGCTGACCGCGCTCGCCGAGGACATCGCCGACCACCACGGCGCGGTGACCCGCTTCGTGGTGGTCACGCGGCCCGGTCCGCTGCCCGAGCCCACCGGCAACGACAAGACCTCGCTGGTGGCGGTCGTGGCGGACCGGACCGGCGCGCTGCTGGAGGTGCTGCGGGAGTTCGCCGCGCGGGGGATCAGCCTGACCCGGATCGAGTCCCGGCCCACCCGCGAGCGGCGCTGGGTCTACTCGTTCTCCCTCGACTGCGAGGGTCACGTCGCCGAGGCGCGGGTCGGCGAGGCGCTGGCCGCCCTGCACCGGGTGTGCGACGACGTCCGCTTCCTCGGCTCCTACCCGCGCGCCGACGACCGGGAGAACCGGCCGGTGTCCGACGAGGCCACGAACGCGGCGTTCACCGAGGCCGGCGAGTGGCTGGCGAGGGTGCGCGCCGGCCGGCTCTGACCTCAGGACGGGCGCGAGAGCGCGCCGGGCCACCAGACGCGGTCGCCGATCAGCCGGACCGCCGCCGGCACCATCAGCGTGCGGACGACGAAGGTGTCCAGCAGGACGCCGAAGCCGACCAGGAAGCCCAGCTGGATGAGGATCACCAGCGGCAGCACGGTCAGCGCGCCGAACGTGGCGGCCAGGACCAGCCCGGCGCTGGTGATCACCCCGCCGGTGACGGCGAGCGCGCGGAGGACGCCGTCGCGCGTCCCGTGCCGGAGCGACTCCTCCCGGGCCCGGGTCATGAGGAAGATGTTGTAGTCGATCCCCAGGGCCACCAGGAACACGAAGCCGATGAGCAGCACCTGCGGGTCGCTGCTGGGGAAGCCGAACAGCGGGTCGAACACCAGCGCCGCGACGCCGACGGTGGCCAGCACGCTCAGCGCGACCGTGGCGACCAGCAGGAGCGGCGCCACCAGTGCCCGCAGCAGCAGCGCCAGCACGACGGTGATGACCAGCAGCACCAGCGGCACGATGACCGCCAGGTCGCGCGCGGCGGTGTCCTGGGTGTCGAGGTCCTGCGCCGTGGGGCCGCCGACCAGCGCCTCGCCGTCCACCCGGCCGACCGCCGCCCGCAGGTCGGCGACGGTCTCCTGCGCCCGGGTGCTGTCCGGGGCGTCGGCGAGGGTGGCGTCGAGCCGGACCAGCCCGTCGACCTCCACCGGCGCGGCGGCCGCGTCCGGCGGCCCACCCGGCTGTCCGGGAAAGGGTTCGACGCCCGCGACGCCGTCCACCCCGCCGGCCGCCTCGGCCACCTCCTGCCAGCCGTCGGCCGGGGTGACGATCGTGGCCGGGGTGGCCGCGCCGGCGTCGTAGTGCCGGGCGAGCGCGACCTGGCCCTCGCCGGACGGCGACCCGCCGCGCACGGCCTCCGACAGCGGGATCCCCTCGGCGTCGAAGGTGGGCACGAAGGCCGCGAGGACGACGAGCAGTCCGACGCTGCCCAGCAGGGCCCGGCCCGGACGCCGGCCGACGGCGCCGGCCACCCGCTCCCAGCCGCGCCCGTGCGTGTGCTCGGTGCCGTACCGCGGGCGGAACGGCCAGAACGCCGCCCGGCCGAGCAACACCAGCACCGCGGGCAGGAAGGTCAGCGCGGCGACCATGGCCAGGGCGATGCCGACCGCGGAGATCGGGCCCAGTCCGCGGTTGCTGCCCAGGTCGGAGAAGAGCAGGCAGAGCACGCCGAGGACGACGGTCGCGGCGGAGGCGGCGATCGGCTCCCACGACTGCCGCAGGGCGACCCTCATGGCGGCGAGCGGGGACTCCTCCCGGCGCAGCTCCTCCCGGTAGCGGGCCACGAGCAGGAGGCCGTAGTCGGTGGCCGCGCCGACGACGAGGATCGAGGCGATGCCCTGGCTCTGCCCGTTGACCTCGATCCAGCCCCGCTCCGCCAGCAGGTACGCCACCGCGAGCGCGGTGACCAGCGCCAGCCCCGCGGTCAGGATGACCAGCAGCGGCAGCAGCGGGCTGCGGTAGACGACGAGCAGGATGACCAGGACGACGCCGAACGCCGCGAGCAGGAGCAGCCCGTCGATGCCAGAGAAGCCCGCGGCGAAGTCGTTGAACAGGGCGCCGGGGCCGGTGACGTGCTCCGTCGTCCCGGCCACGGCGGGGAGCGCGCGCAGGTCGTCGACCACCACGGCGAGGGCCTCGCCCAGGTCGGGGCTGAACGGGAGGACGGCCTGGGCCGCCTCGCCGTCGCCGGAGGGGAGGAGCGGCGACGCCGCGCCGACGAGGGCGCCGGCCTCCTCGGCGACGTCGATCGCGTCGTCGACCCGGGCCTCGATCCCGGCGAGGGCGGCGGGGTCGAGCGGGCCGTCGTCGCTCTCCCACAGCAGGATCACCGGCAGGGAGCGCTCGGTGTCGAACTCCCGCAGCAGCTCGGCGACCCGGGTGGACTCGGCGCTGTCGGGCAGGAAGGCGGCGGAGTCGTTGGTCTGGACGTCGCCGAGCCTCCCGCCGAGGGAGCCGAGAGGGGCGGAGAGGGCGAGCCATGCGACTACGACGAGGGCCGGCAGCAGCCAGCGGGCGACGGAGGTCCTGCGCGGCATGAGGATTTCCTTCGAACGACGATAATCTCGACGTTCGAGAGATTAGGCCGGCCCGGATGCAGCGGCAGAGGAGAGGCGGTGGGATGGACGACGACGCGACGGCAGTGCGCCGCGAGGTGGCGCTGATGCTGCGCCGGCTGAACGTCGAGCTCGACGCGGTCAGCCAGCGGTTCGCGCTCGCCCACGGGCTCAACCGCACCGACGTCCGCGCGCTCGTGGCGATCATGGACGCGGCCCGGCGCGGGGAGGCACTGTCCGCCGGCGGGCTGGGGTCGGCGGTGGAGCTCCGGTCGGCGTCGGTGACGGCGCTGGTGGACCGGCTGGAGCGGGTCGGCCACGTGCGCCGGGTCCGCGATCCGGCGGACCGCCGGCGCGTCACGCTGGAGATGTCCGAGGAGGCCATGGCCGCCGGCGCGGAGCACTTCGGCGGGCTGTCCCGCGACATGGTCGAGGCGATGGGCGCCTACACCGAGGAGGAGCTCGCCGTCGTCGCCCGGTTCCTCACCGAGATGACGGAGATCGTCGGGCGGCACGCCCGGACCGAGTGAGGCCTCTCGGAGGTGACGGGCAGGACCCGGCTCAGAGGTAGAGGCCGGTGGACTCCTCGATCCGCTCGGCGGCGACGGCGTGCACGTCGCGCTCGCGCAGGATCACCAGCTCCTCGCCGTGCACCTCGACCTCGTGCTGGTCCTCGGGGGAGAACAGCACCTGGTCGCCGACCTTCACCTGGCGGACGCTGCCGCCGACCCCGCGGGCCTCGCCCCACACCAGGCGCTTGGCGACCTGCGCGGTGGCGGGGATCAGGATGCCGCCGGTGGAGCGCCGCTCGCCGTCCTCACGGCGCAGCGAGACCAGTACCCGGTCGTGCAGCATCTTGATCGGCAGCCCACCGCCCTCGACCTCGGCCACGGCGATCACGGTACGCGGGCCCGCTCGACGAGATCTGCACAGTCGTCACCATCAGCCGCTGATGCCGACGAGTGTGCAGATCTCGTCGAGGGATCGGGGGTCCTCAGCCCCAGCCGAGCTCGTGGAGCCGCTCCTCGTCGATGCCGAAGTGGTGGGCGATCTCGTGGACGACGGTGATCATGACCTCCTCGACCACGTCGTCCTCGGTCTCGCAGATGTCGCAGATCGCCTCGCGGTAGATCATGATCCGGTCCGGCAGCTCGCCGCCGTAGTGCCAACCGCGTTCGGTGAGCGCGAAGCCCTCGTAGAGGCCCAGCAGGTCCGGCTCGTCGGGGTTCCGGTCCTCGACGAGGACGACGACGTTGTCCATCAGCGCCAGCAGGCCCTCCGGCACCTCGTCGAGGGCGTCGGCCACCAGCTCCTCGAACTGCTCGCGCGGCAGCGCCTTCACGCCGCCGTCACCACGAGGTGGGCAGCGGCCGGCCCTCCTCGTAGCCGGCAGCGCTCTGCACCCCCAGGACGGCGCGCTCGTGCAGCTCGTCGACGGTGCGCGCCCCGGCGTAGGTGCAGGAGGACCGCACCCCGGCGACGATCTGGTCGACCAGGTCCTCGACCCCCGGCCGGGCGGGGTCCAGGTACATCCGCGAGGAGCTGATGCCCTCCTCGAAGAGCCCGGCGCGGGCGCGCTCGAAGCCGCTCTGGGACGACGTCCGGGCCTTGACCGCCCGCGCCGACGCCATGCCGAACGACTCCTTGTAGAGCCGGCCGGAGCCGTCGTCGTGGATGTCGCCGGCGCTCTCGTAGGTGCCGGCGAACCAGGAGCCGACCATCACGTTGGCCGCGCCGGCGGCCAGGGCCAGCGCGACGTCGCGCGGATGGCGCACGCCGCCGTCGGCCCAGACGTGCTTGCCCAGGGCGCGGGCGGCGGCCGCGCACTCCTCGACGGCGGAGAACTGAGGCCGGCCGACGCCGGTCATCATCCGCGTCGTGCACATGGCGCCGGGTCCGACGCCGACCTTGACGACGTCGGCACCGGCCTCGACCAGGTCCCGGGTGCCGTCGGCGGTGACCACGTTGCCGGCCACCACCGGCACCGACCCGGCCACCGACCGGACCGCGCGCACCGCCTCGACGGCCTTCTCCTGGTGCCCGTGTGCGGTGTCGACGACGAGCACGTCCACGCCGGCGGCCAGCAGCGCGCCCGCCTTGCCGGCGACGTCGCCGTTGATGCCGACGGCGGCCGAGGTGAGCAGGGAGCCGTCCGGGCCGACCGCCGGCTGGTAGAGCGCCGAGCGCAGCGCGCCCTTGCGGGTGATGACGCCGACCAGCCGGTCGCCCTCGACCACCGGTGCGGCGCTGACCCGCTCCCCGGAGAGGACGTCGAAGACCTTGGGCAGGTCGGTGCCGGCCTGGATGGTCAGCGGGTCGGAGGCCATGACCTCCGACAGCTGGGTGAAGCGGTCCACGCCCCGGCAGGCCCCGTCGGTGACGACGCCGACCGGGGCGCCGTCCTCGACCACCACGACGATCCCGTGCGCGCGCTTGGTCAGCAACGACAGCGCCTCCCCGACCGTCGAGGTCGGGGCGAGCGTGATCGGGGTGTCGTAGACCGGGTGGCGGGCCTTGACCCAGGAGATGACCTCGGCGACGACGTCGACCGGGATGTCCTGCGGGATCACGGCCACCCCACCGCGGCGGGCGACCGTCTCGGCCATCCGCCGGCCGGAGATGGCGGTCATGTTCGCCACGACGACGGGGATGGTCGTGCCCACCCGGTCCGGCGTGGTCAGGTCGACCTCGAGCCGGGAGCCCACGGTGGAGTGGTTGGGCACCATGAAGACGTCGGCGTAGGTGAGGTCGTGCGAGGGCCGCTGCAGGAACCGCATGGGCCCAGTGTCCCAGGGCGGCGCGTTCCCGAGTGCCCCGAGCGCGGGGGCTGGTCGCGTCGGCGGTTCCCCGCCTGCGGCTCTCGTTACCCTCGGCCTCGTGATCGACCTGCGACTCGTGCGCGAGCACCCCGACGTCGTCCGTGCCAGTCAGCGCGCGCGGGGAGCCGACGAGTCCCGCGTCGACGACCTGCTCGCGGCCGACGCCGCCCGCCGGGAGGCGGTCAAGCGCGCCGACGACCTGCGGGGCGAGCAGAAGTCGGCCTCGCAGGCGGTCAGGAAGGCCAGCCCCGAGGAGCGGCCCGCCGTGCTCGAGCGGGCGAAGGCCCTCGCCGCGCAGGTCAAGGAGGCCGAGGAGCTGCAGCGGTCGACCGACGCCGCACTCCGCGAGGCGCACCTGAGGATCGCCAACGTCGTCCACGACGACGTCCCGCCCGGCGGGGAGGACGACGCGGTCACCCTGCGCACCGTCGGCGAGGTGCCGGCCTACGACTTCGAGGTGCGCGACCACCTGGAGATCGGCGAGGCCCTCGGCGCCATCGACATGGAGCGCGGGGCGAAGGTCTCCGGCGCCCGCTTCTACTTCCTCACCGGCCCCGGCGCGCTGCTGGAGTTCGCGCTCGCCCAGCTGGCGATCAGCCGCGCGGTGGCCGCCGGGTTCATCCCCGTCGTCGCCCCGGCGCTGGTCCGGCCCGAGGCGATGGAGGGCACCGGCTTCCTCGGCGAGCACGACGAGGAGGTCTACCGCGTCGAGCGCGACGACCTGTACCTGGTCGGCACCTCCGAGGTCGCGCTCGCCGGCATGCACGGCAACGAGGTGCTCGACCTCTCCGCCGGGCCGCGCCGCTACGCCGGCTGGTCGTCCTGCTTCCGCCGCGAGGCCGGCTCGTACGGCAAGGACACCCGCGGCATCATCCGCGTGCACTGGTTCGACAAGGTCGAGATGTTCAGCTTCTGCCGGCCCGAGGAGGCCGCGGCCGAGCACCTGCGTCTGCTCGCGTGGGAGGAGGAGTTCCTCCAGGCCCTCGAGCTGCCCTACCGGGTCGTCGACATCGCCGCGGGGGACCTCGGCACCAGCGCCGCCCGCAAGTACGACATCGAGGCGTGGTTCCCCAGCCAGGGCACCTACCGGGAGCTGACCAGCACGTCGGACTGCACCACCTTCCAGGCGCGCCGGCTGGCCATCCGCCACCGCGACGCCGAGGGCAGGCCGCAGGTCGCGGCGACGCTCAACGGAACCCTGTGCGCCATCGCCCGCACGATCGCCTGCCTGCTCGAGGTGCACCAGCGCGCCGACGGCTCGGTGCACGTCCCCGCCGCCCTGCGGCCCTGGCTGGGCGGGCACGAGGTGCTCACCCCGGGGATGTCGCTCGCCGGCCCGGTGCCGGTGCCGTGACCGGCCTCGCGAGATGCGCTGCACCGAGGGTGGAGCCGTGACCGCGGGGCCCCCGGGTCCTGCGCGGGCGCACGGCGTCCTGGCGGGGTACGACGAGGTCGTCGAGCTCGGGGACGTCGGGCCGTGGCGGCCGAAGCTGGTCGCCACCGACCTCGACGGCACGCTGCTCGACTCCGACTCGCAGGTCAGTCCCCGCACGCGCGCGGCGCTGGAGGCCTGCTGGGACGCCGGGGTCCCGGTGGTCGGCGTGACCGGCCGGGGACCGCGGCTGCTGGAGAGCGTGCGCGCCGCGCTCGACGGCCGCGGCATCGCGGTGCTCGCCCAGGGCGGCTTCGTCGTCGACCTCGAGCGGGACGAGGTGCTGCGCACCGTCGGGCTGCCCCGCGACCGGGCGGTGGCGGTCATCGAGCGGATCGAGGAGGTCGCCGGCGACCTCGTGCTCGCCGTGGAGGACGCGGCGGAGCAGGGCGAGGTGCACACCCAGCTGCGCGTGCAGCACGGTTTCGACTGGCCCTACCCCGAGCCGGCGCACCTGCTGCCCCGCCACCAGGTGCTGCCGCCGGGGGCCGTGCTCAAGGTGTTCCTGCGGTCCGCGTCGATACCCCAGGACGAGCTGCTGGCCCGCGCCCGCTCGGTCGTGGACCCGGTCGACGCCGAGGTGACCCACGCCGGCCTCGGGTTCATCGAGGTCCTGCCGCCCGGGGTCACCAAGGCCACGGGCCTGGCGATCGCCCTGGAGCGCTACGGCGTCGGCATGGGCGACGTCCTCGTGTTCGGGGACATGCCCAACGACCTGCCGATGATCACCGCCGTCACCGAGGCCGGTGGCCGCTCGGTCGCCGTCGCCAACGCCCACCCCGCCGTGCGCGCGGCGGCGCAGGCGCGCACCAGCGGGCACGAGGTCGACGGCGTCGCCCGGTACCTGGAGGCCGTCTTCCAGGGGTCCCGGCGGGGGAGGGGTGTGGCCGGTGTCTGACTGGCGTCCGCGGCTCATCGCCAGCGACATGGACGGCACGCTGCTGCGCGGGAACGACACGGTCAGTCCCGAGACGGTGGCCGAGCTGGAGCGGTGGCGGGCCGACGGCGTGCCCGTCGTGCTGGCCACCGGCCGGCCGCCGCGGTGGATGGTCCGCATCCGCGAGCAGCTCCGGCACGGCACCGCGGTGTGCTGCAACGGCGCCGTCCTGCTGGACCTGGAGAGCTTCACGGTCCTCGACGAGGACGCGCTCGGCCCCGAGGTGCTCCAGGAGGTGACGGCGGAGCTGCGGCGCGTGCAGCCCGACACCTGGTTCGCCGTCGAGTACGGGCTGGAGTTCCGGCACGAGCCGATCTACCAGCCCCGCTGGGACGCCGACGCCCCCGGTGTGGCCGTCGCGACCCTCGACGAGATGGTCGCCGTCCCGGTGGCCAAGCTCCTGGCACGGCACGAGTCGCTGCCCCGCGACGACTTCATGTCCCTCGTGGAGCGGATCGCGGGGGACCGGGCCACGGTGACCAACTCCTCGGCCGACGCGCTGGCCGAGATCTCCGCGCCCGGGGTGACCAAGGCCAGCGGCCTGGCGAAGGTCGCCGCGCAGCACGGGGTCGACGCGGGCGAGGTCGTCGTCTTCGGGGACATGCCCAACGACATCGCCGCCTTCGAGTGGGTGCGGGCCGCCGGCGGGCGGGCGGTCGCGATGGCCCACGCCCACCCCGACCTGCTCTCCGTCGCCACGGACGTGACCGGTACGAACGAGGAGGACGGGGTGGCCGCCTTCCTGGCCGCCCTCTAGTCACTCCGGCACCACACGCCGCTCCGCTTGAGCCCCGGGAGTCGCTGCCGAGACTCCTGCCGGTGAGCCACGGATGTGCCGTGGAGGAGCAGCAGGGGAGCCGGGACATGGACGTCGTCCAGTCGCTCGACGCTCGGGGCACGGAGCGGTCCGGTGGCTGGGGGTTGCGCAGCCGCGTGCTGGGCGCCGTCCTCGTCGTCGCCGTGACCACCCTCGGGGTCGGGGCCTTCGGCATCAGCCGGATGTCCGCCCTGGACGCCAAGGCCGCCGAGGTCTACTCCCGGGGCGCCGAGCCGCTGGACGGGCTCCGCCAGCTGCAGGCCGACTGGTGGGAGATGGCGGCCTTCACCGCTCGCGCCGCCATCCCGACGCTGCCGGCGGAGAGCCTCGCCCGCTCCGCGCAGGGTCGCGCCGCGGCCGCCGAGGAGCTCGCGGCCGACACCGAGGCCGTCGCGGGCATGCCGCTGTCGGCCGAGGCCCAGGAGGCCTTCGCGGCGTTCCGGACGGCGGTCGACGCCTACCTCGGCACCCTCGCCGAGCTCCAGCAGGCGTCGGGCAGCACGCCCCCCGCCCGCCTGGGCCAGCTGGTCCAGGAGCTCGAGCAGAACGAGACGATCATCGAGGAGTCGCTGGTCACGGCGACCGCCGCGGCAGCCGCGAACGCCGTCCAGGTGACCGAGGAGGCGCACGACGCCTACACCTCGGCGCGGACCGTGACCGTGCTGATCATCGTCGCCGGCCTCGTCATCGCCGTCGGTCTGGCCCTGCTGGTGGCGCGCAGCGTGACCGGCCCGGTGCAGCGGATCCGCGAGGTGCTGGCCCAGGTCGCCGGCGGGGACCTGCGGGTGCGCGCCGGCCGGACCGGCGGCGGCGAGCTCGGCGAGGTCGCCGAGTCCCTCGACCACACCCTGGACGCGCTCGGCTCCGTGCTGACCCTGGTCGGGCAGTCGGCCCACCAGCTGGCCGACGCCTCGCGCCAGCTCGACACCGCCTCGGCGGCGATCGCGGACAACGCACGGACGGCGGCCGGTCAGGCCGATGCCGTGGTGACCTCCGCCGGGGAGGTCGCCTCGAGCGTCGACACGGTGGCGGCGGGCTCCTCCCAGATGGAGTCGGCGATCCGCGAGATCGCCACGAACGCCACGCAGGCGGCGCGGGTCGCCGGCCAGGCGGTCACCGTCGCGGAGAACACCACGCGCACGGTCGGCAAGCTGGGCGACTCCTCGCAGGAGATCGCCACCGTCGTGAAGCTCATCAACGGGATCGCCGAGCAGACCAACCTGCTGGCGCTCAACGCCACCATCGAGGCCGCCCGGGCCGGTGAGGCGGGCAAGGGCTTCGCCGTCGTGGCGTCGGAGGTCAAGGAGCTGGCGCAGGAGACCGCGCGGGCCACCGAGGACATCTCGCGGCGGGTCGAGGCCATCCAGGCCGACACCGCCGGCGCCGTCGACGCGATCGGTCGGATCAGCACGGTCATCGGCGAGATCAACGACTTCCAGGCCACGATCGCCGCGGCGGTCGAGGAGCAGACCGCGACGACCAACGAGATGAACCGGAACGTCGCCGAAGCGGCCAGCGGCTCGCAGTCCATCGCCAACGCGATCTCCGGGCTGGCGGCGGGCACGCAGGAGACCAACTCCCGCGTCGAGGACGCCCAGCAGGCCGCGGCCGAGCTGGCCCGCATGAGCGGTCAGCTGCAGCAGGCGGTCGCCCGCTTCGCGGTCTGAGCGAGGACCCCGCTGCCCTCACCACTCGCACGCTCGCGATGGGCCGCGGCAGCGGGGCCGAGGAACGCCGACGGCGCCGTCTCCCTCGGGAGGCGGCGCCGTCGTCGTCTCGCAGCCAGCGCTGTCGACCGGCGATGATCACGATCCTCGCGTCGTGGTCGCCGTCCCCACGGCGGACCGCGAGGTCGGGAGCAGGAACGCGGCGGCCGCGATCATGGTCGCGGTGTCGTCCGGGGACGACGGTGTCAGAGGTACTGGCCTCCGCCGGGACGGAAGTCCGGCTGCTGCGGGGCGCCGGCCCCGGCACCGCCGGGCAGCGCGCGACGACGCATCTCCTCCAGTTGCGCGCGGGCGGCCATCTGCTGGGCGAACAGCGCCGTCTGGATGCCGTGGAACACGCCCTCGAGCCAGCCGACCAGCTGGGCCTGGGCGATGCGCAGCTCGGCGTCCGACGGCGTCTCGTCCTCGGCGAACGGCAGCGTGATCCGCTCCAGCTCGTCCCGCAGCTCCGGCGCCAGCCCCTGCTCGAGCTCGCGGATGGACGACGCGTGGATGTCGCGCAGACGCTGCCGGCTCGCGTCGTCCAGGGGAGCGGCCCGGACCTCCTCGAGCAGCTGCTTGATCATCGTGCCGATCCGCATGACCTTGGCAGGCTGCTCGACCATGTCGCCCAGGCCGGCGGCCCCGCCGCCGTCCTCACCACCGGCGAGGGGCATGGCGCCCACGGGCTGCCCGTCCGGTCCGACGACGACGACCTGCTGCGGACGCTCACTTCCGTTCCCGGGGATGGTCATGCCTCCATCCTGCCTCGCCCGGGGGCCGTTCCGCCCGGCCGGGAGGGCCGGTCCCCGCGCCCGGGTGCGGCTAGGGTCGCTGCCCATGGGGGTGGGCGAGGCGAGGCTGGACATCGCCCGCGTCCGTGGCCGGTTCCCGGGCCTGTCCGACGGGCTGGTGCACGCCGAGGGGCCCATGGGCACGCTGGTCCCCGAGGACGTGGTGCACGCCATCACCCAGGCCCTGCGGGTACCGGTGTCCCCCCGGGGCGGGGTGTTCCCGGCCTCGGCGCGGGCCGAGGGCCTGGTGACCGGTGCGCGGGCCGCCATGGCCGACCTGACCGGCGGCGTGCCCGCGGGCGTCGTCCTCGGGGCCAGTGCCACCGCGCTCACCTACGTGATGGCCGGCGCGCTGGCCCACACGTGGCGGCCGGGCGACGAGATCGTCGTCAGCCGGCTGGACCACGACGCCAACATCCGCCCCTGGATCCAGGCCGCCGAGCGGCGCGGGGTGACGGTCCGCTGGGCCGAGGTGGACATCGAGACCGGCGAGCTGCCGGCCTGGCAGTACGACGAGCTGCTCGGCCCACGGACCCGGCTGGTCGCGGTCACCGCCGCCAGCAGCGCCATCGGCACGCGCCCGGACGTGGCCGCCATCGCCGCCCGCGCGCGGGGGGTGGGGGCGCTGGTCTTCGTCGACGCGGTCCACGCCGCGGCCCACCACCCCGTCGACCGCCTGGCGCTGGGGGCCGACATGCTCACCGTCTCCGCCTACAAGTGGTGCGGTCCGCATGTCGCCGCCGTGGTGGCCGACCCGGAGCTGCTCGCCGGGCTGCGACCGGACAAGCTGCTGCCGGCCCCGGACCGGGTGCCGGACCGGTTCGAGATCGGCGCCCAGCCCTACCAGCTGTACGCGGGCGTCACCGCCGCCGTCGACCACCTCGCCGACCTGTGCGGGGAGGCCGCGGGCAGCCGGCGGGAGCGGCTGCGCCAGTCCATGACGGCCGTCGCCGCGTACGAGGGGCAGCTGTTCGACTGGCTGGACCAGGCGCTGCGGGCGATGCGGCACGTCCAGGTCCTGGGTGCCGCGGCGGACCCGACGCCGGTGCTGTCGTTCACCGTCGACGGCATGCGCCCGCGGCAGGTGACGGCCGACCTCGCCCGGCGGGGCATCTGTGCCTGGGACGGCGACCGCTACGCCCGCGAGCTGTTCGACGCCTTCGGCGCGAGCGAGGCCGGCGGGGCGGTCGGCCTGGGGCTGATGCACTACAACACCGCAGAAGAGGTCGGCTACGTCATCGACGCGGTCGCTGCCCTCCGGCCGCGCTGATGGAGGACCCCCTCGCCCCCACCGCTCGCTGGCTCGCGGCGGGCCCCTGCGAGGGGGCCGCCGACAGGCCAGGGGCTGATCTCAGTCCCCGGCCAGCAACAGCACCTTGCCGACGTGCGCGCTGGCCTCCACGACCTGGTGCGCCTCGGCCGCGCGGGACATCGGCAGCCGCCGGTCGACGATCGGCCGGACCACGCCCCGCTCGACGTCGGGCCAGACGTCGTGGAGCACCGCGGTGACGATCTCCGCCTTGCCGCCGGGCCCGGCCGACGGCCGGGACCGCAGCGTGGTGGCGTGCACCGCCCCGCGCTTGCGCATGAGCTTCCCGAGGTCCAGCTCGGCCTTGGTGCCGCCCTGCATGCCGATGCAGACCAGCCGCCCGCCGATGGCCAGCGCGTCGACGTTCCGTGCCAGGTACTTGGCCCCCATGTTGTCCAGGACGACGTCCACCCCGGCGCCGTCGGTCTCCTCGCGGACCCGCTCGACGAAGTCCTCGTCGCGGTAGTTGACCGTCACCTCCGCCCCGAGCTCGCGGCAGACCTCGAGCTTGGCCGCGGTGCCGGCGGTGGTGAACACGCGGGCGCCGGCGCGGGCGGCGAGCTGGATGGCCATCGTGCCGATGCCGCTGGAGCCGCCGTGGACGAGGAAGCTGTCGCCCCGGCGCAGCCCGGCCAGCATGAACACGTTCGACCAGACCGTGCACACGACCTCGGGGAGCGCCGCCGCCGTGGCCAGCTCCACGCCGGACGGGCGGGGGAGCAGCTGCCCGGCCGGGACGGCGACCCGCTCGGCGTAGCCGCCGCCGGCCAGCAGGGCGCAGACCTCGTCGCCCACCCGCCAGCCGGTCACGCCCTCGCCGACCTCGCTGACGATCCCGCTGCACTCCAGGCCCAGGACGTCGCTGGCGCCGGGCGGCGGCGGGTAGAAGCCCTGCCGCTGCAGCAGGTCGGCGCGGTTGACGGCGGTGGCGACGACGTCGACGACGACCTCGCCCGGCCCGCACACCGGGTCGGGGACCTCGCCCCAGCCCATGACCTCGGGGCCGCCGGATCCGCTCAGGGTGACCGCTCGCATGCCCCGACCCTAGAAGGACCCCGTCCTCCTCACGCCTCGCAGGCCCGGCACCAGCCCCGGGACGGGGCCGCGGTGCAAGGCGGTTGCAAGCGGTTCGCCAGCGCCGGGCGCGACCGTCTGCGCCATGACGACCTCGCTGACCGCCCGCCCCGTTCCCGCCCCGAACGTGGTGGCCGATCTCCCGGCCGCCGTCCCGGCCGCCTTCCCGGCGCCGCGGTGCGACACCGGCGTCCGGCCGCTGCGGACGCCGTTCCCGGCCGATGTCTGCCCGATCGAGCTGCGGGCCCTGCGCACCGGCGCGCGCACGCTGGCCGACGCGCTCATCGGCATCGCGCTCGACGCGCCGTGCGACCGGCAGCGGCAGGGCGCGGTGGTCGACCTCGCCCGCCTGGTGCTCGGCGGCGTGCGCAGCACGGCCGGCCGCGTGGCCGACGACGCCGTCTTCGCGGCCGCCACCGCTGCCCGTGAGGCGCTGCCGGCGTTCGCCCACGACATCAGCGCCGGTGCCCCGCTGCTGGCGATGGCCACCACCGCGCTGGCCGACGTGCTGGACGAGCGGGCGACCGACCTCCCGGTCCACGAGCACAGCTGGCGCGCCTCGCCGCTGGTCTGCCGGCGGCGTTTCGCTCCGGACGCGGGTCCGGCGCATGCCGTGCTCCCGTGGTTCCTCGACTCCGCGGACCCCGCCGAGCGGGTGGCCCTCGTGCAGGGCGCCTCCCTGCGGGCCCGCTGGGCGCTCCGCCTCGGAGACGAGCGGTACCTGCGGACGGTGGAGCTCGTGCGCGGCTGAGTCCCGGGGGGAGCCGGGTACCACCGGCGAGGCCGGCTCACGACCCCGTTCGTCACACCCGTCCATCGGCTCCCGACGGACCCACCGCTTCCGCGTCGCGGCGGTCTCGGCGGTGCCGTCGGCCATACGGTTCGCCCCGCTGTTGCTGCCGCAGACCCGGGGGTCGTCCGTGCTGAGTCGTGTCCGATCCGTCCTCCGGGCCCGGCGGGTGGCCGCCGCCCTGGCCGTCGGCGTCCTCAGCGGCGTGCTCGTGGTGGGCCCGGCCCCCGACGCCGCGGCGGACACCTTCTCCTCGCCGTCCACCGGCACGCACTCCGTCGGTGGCGCGATCCTCGACCAGTACCGCGTGCTGGGCGGGCCGGCGGGCAAGCTCGGGTACCCGGTCACCGACGAGCTGCCCACCCCGCGGCACGGCGGCCGGTTCAACCACTTCGAGCGCGGGTCCATCTACTGGGCGCCGGGCAGCGGCGCCCACGAGCTCTTCGGCGCCATCCGCGGTCACTGGGCGTCGCGCGGCTGGGAGAACGGTGTCCTCGGCTTCCCCGTGACCGACGAGTTCCCGGTCGGCCACGGCGGCGTCGCCCAGAACTTCTGGGGCGGCTCGGTCTACTGGTCGGCCCCGACCGGTGCGCACTCGGTCGTCGGCGCCATCCGGGAACGGTGGGGCGCGCTCGGCTTCGAGCAGGGCTACCTCGGCCTCCCGGTGTCCGACGAGATCCCGCTCCGCCGGGGCGCGTTCGGCCTCTTCCAGGGCGGTGCCGTCTACTGGAGCCCGACCACGGGGGCGCAGGCGGTGCGCGGGGCGATCGCCGCCCGCTGGGGCCAGTGGGGGTACGAGAACGGCCCGCTCGGCTACCCCGTGACCAGCGAGATCCCGCTGGGCACCGGGGGCGCGCTCACCCACTTCCAGGGCGGGACCATCTCCTGGCACCCGACCACGGGGGCGCACGTCGTCGTCGGCGCGATCCGGGACCTGTGGGCCGGCATGGGCTGGGAGGCCTCGCCGCTCGGGCACCCGACGTCGAGCGAGTACAGCGTCCCCGGCGGACGGCGCACCGACTTCCAGCACGGCTCCATCACCTGGACGCCGCAACTGGGCGCCGCTCCCGACGTCACGGTGTCCGGCTGGGGGAGCCAGTACGTGAACCTGAACGTGGGACGGGCACCCATGTTGGCGGCGATCACCAGCGGGCCGACGAGCCACTACTTCGGGGTGGAGGCGCGCGACGCGAACGACGAGTGGGCGGGTCTCCTGGCGAACGACGTGGGGACCTACAGCGGCACCGTCGGGCTCAATGTCGGGTGGTCGGTGACCTCCCCGGTGACCGGCTTCCAGGTGGACGCCGACACGTCCTGGTCCATGCGCCTCATGCCGCTGGCCTGGGCCCCGGCCTTCGGCAGGTACCAGCCCATGAACGGCAGCGGGAACACGGTGCTGCACTACGTGGGTACGCCGGGGACCGTCCGCATCACCGGGAGCGGCAGTGGCTACTTCGGCGTGACCGCCTACACCAACTCGGGCCGGTACCTGAAGCTCCTCTCGAACGCGATCGCTCCCACCAGCGGGTCGTGGAGCCTGCCGCAGGACGTCTATCTCGAGGTCGAGGCGGACGGCCCGTGGACGATCGACGTCGTCTGATGCCCAGGTCGTCGAACGTGCCGGGCAGGCTCCGTTCCCTGGTCTCCGGCCGCCGGGTGGCCGCGGCGGTGGCCGCGGGCGTCGTCGGCAGCGTGCTCCTGATCGGGGCCGCACCGGTCGCGGTCGCGGACACGTTCTCCTCGCCGGACACCGGCACCCACTCCGTCGCCGGCGCCATCCTCGACGAGTACCGCCACCTCAAGGGTCCGCAGGGCCGGCTGGGGTACCCGGTCACCGACGAGCTGCCCACCCCGCAGCGGTTCGGCCGGTTCAACCACTTCCAGCACGGCTCGATCTACTGGTCGCCCGCCACCGGCGCGCACGAGATCCGTGGCGGCATCCGGCACCACTGGGCCGAGATCGGCTGGGAGAACAGCACGCTCGGCTTCCCCACGACCGACGAGTTCGCGATCCCGGGCGGGGTCACCCAGCACTTCGAGCGCGGGTCGATGTACTGGTCGGCGGCGACCGGGGCGCACCTGGTCCGCGGCGCCATCCACGAGCGGTGGGCCGCCATGGGCTGGGGATCGTCCTACCTCGGGTTCCCGGTCACCGACGAGATCGCGCTGCGACGAGGCGCCTACCAGCTCTTCCAGGGCGGGGCCGTCTACTGGAGCCCGACGACCGGCGCGCACGCGGTCCGCGGGTACATCGCGGCGCGCTGGGCGGAGACCGGCTGGGAGAACGGCCCGCTCGGCTACCCCGTCTCGAGCGAGAACGCCCTGCCCGGCGGCGCGTCCAGCCACTTCCAGGGCGGCACCATCTCCTGGTCCGCGGACACCGGCGCACACGTCGTCGTCGGGGCCGTCCGCGACCTGTGGGCCCGCATGGGCTGGGAGGGCTCGCTGCTGGGCCACCCGGTGACCGACGAGTACAGCGTCCCCGGCGGCCGGCAGAGCGACTTCGAGTACGGCTCGATCACCTGGACGCCACTGCTCGGGGCCGCACCCGAGATCCTGATCGAGGGCTCCGGGACCGAGTTCGTGCCGCTCGTCCTGGGCGAGTCCCCGATGATCGCGGACGTCGTCAGCGGCCCGACCAGCGCGCGCTTCACCGTGCTGGCCACCACCGGGTCCTCGTTCGCGATGCCCCTGGTGGACGCGGCGGGCAGCTACAGCGGCACGGGTGTGCTCAACCTCGCCCGCCCCCGCCACCCGTTCACGGGACTCCAGGTCACCACCGACACCGACTGGGTCGTGCACGTCATGCCGCTGATCGCCGCGCCCGCGTTCGCCGAGGGTGAGGTCGTCTCCGGCGGCGAGGACTCGGTGCTGCACTACGTGGGCCGGCCCGGCACCGTCCGCATCACCGGGGACGGCTCGTCCTCCTTCGGCGTCTTCGCGTACGACAACCGCGGCGAGTACCTGGGGGCGCTGGTCGCCAACGGCGCGCCCGCCCAGCTCACCGCGCCGCTCCCGCCCGACGTCTACCTGCACGTCGTGGGCGACGGCCCGGAGTGGAGCATCGAGGCCCTCTGAACCGCCGGAGGCCGGGAACGCGGGATCCCCGCGCTCCCGGCCTCCACCACGTCAGGCGCGGGCCTTGAGGTCCTTGCGCAGGATCTTGCCGGCCGCCGACTTCGGCACCTGCTCGATGAACTCCACGAACCGGATCTTCTTGTGGGGCGCCACCCGCTCGGTCATGAACGCCATGACCGCGTCCTCGGTGAGCCCGGAGCCGGGCGCCCGGACGACGAACGCCTTGGGCAGCTCCTCGCCGCTCTCGGCGTCCTTCACCCCGATGACCGCCGCGTCGGCGATCTCCGGGTGCCCGATCAGCACGGCCTCCAGCTCGGCCGGGGCCACCTGGTAGCCCTTGTACTTGATCAGCTCCTTGACGCGGTCGACCACGGTGTAGCGGCCGGCCTCGTCGACGATCGCGACGTCACCGGTGTGCAGCCACCCCTCGGCGTCGAGGGTCTCGGCGGTGGCCTTCTCGTTGTTGAGGTAGCCCTTCATCACCTGCGGCCCGCGCACCCACAGCTCACCGCTCTCGCCGGGGGCGGCGTCCTCACCGGTGGCCGGGTCGATCAGCCGGCACTCGGTGTTCGGGATGGCGTAGCCCACCGAGCCCTTCGGCACCTCGCTGTCGATGCCCGGCGGCTCCTGGCCGAGGTCCGGGGTGGTGTGCGAGACGGGCGAGAGCTCGGTCATCCCGTAGCCCTGGGCGACGGTCACGCCGTCGGGCGCGCCCTTGCGCAGCCGGTCCTGCGCCGCCAGGGCCAGGCTCTCGTCCAGCGGCGCCGCGCCGGACAGGATCGAGGTCAGCGACGACAGGTCGTACTGGTCGACCAGCGGGTGCTTGGCCAGCGCGAGCAGGATGGGCGGGGCCACGAAGGCCCGGGTGATCTTCTGGTCCTGGATCGTGCGCAGGAAGTCCTCGAGGTCGAACCGGGGCAGGGTGACGACGGCGCCGCCCCAGGCCAGGCCCTGGTTCATCAGCACGGTCAGGCCGTAGATGTGGAAGAACGGCAGGACCGCGATGATCCGCTCGTCCTCGCCCAGCGCGATCAGCGGGCGGCACTGGGCGACGTTGGCCACCAGGTTGCGGTGGGTGAGCATGACGCCCTTGGGCAGGCCCGTGGTGCCGCTCGAGTACGGCAGGGCCACCAGGTCCTCGGCGGGGTCGATGTCCACCTGCACCGACGGCGCCTCGCCGCCGAGCAGGTCGAGCATCCCGGCGTGGCCCTCCATGCCGTCGAGGACGATCACCTCGTCGACCGGGGACTTCTCCACCGCGGCGCCGGCGCGGTCCATGAACAGCGAGATGGTGATCAAGATCTTCGCGCCGGAGTCCTTCAGCTGGAAGGCGATCTCCTCCGGCGTGTAGAGGGAGTTGATCGGCGACATCACGCAGCCCGCGGCGGCGATGCCGTGGAACACGACCGGGAACCACGGGGTGTTCGGGCAGAAGACGGCGACGACGTCGCCCTTGCGCAGCCCGCGGGCGTGCAGGTTGGCCGCCACCCGGTCGATGTAGGCGGCGAGCTGACCGTGGGTGATGGTGTCGCCCTTGAGGCCGTCGATCAGAGCGGGCGCGTCGGGCCGCTCCCGGCCGGCCTGCAGGACGAACTGCGGCACGGACAGGTCCGGGATCTCGACGTCGGGATACGGGCTGGCCAGCGCCACGGGGTCCTCCTCGTTTCAGGTGTGGCGCCAGTCTCACACCTGGGTGCCACCCGCGGCATGCCGGGGTTACCGGCCGGTCACATCGGGCCGGTCAGCGGGGCCAGAGGACCGACTGGGTGCAGCGGAACAGCGCCAGCGTCCGGTCCCCGGCGGCGACCACGGCGTCCCAGACCTGCGTCGTCCGTCCGGCGTGCGCGTTGGTGGCCACGCAGGTCAGCCGGCCCTCGCGGGCCGTGGCCAGGTGGTTGCTCTTGAGCTCGATCGTGGTGAAGCCGGTCGACCCCTCGGGCAGCAGCGCCCGGGTCGGGAGGCCGCAACTGGTGTCGGCGAGGGTGACCACGGTGCCGGCGTGCAGGTAGCCGTTGGGGGCCAGCAGCTCCGGGCGGATGTCGAGGTGGCTGGTCAGCCGGCCGCGCTCGTGGGTGTCGACCACGATGCCCAGGAGCCCGGGGAGGGTCCCGGGCAGCAGGGCGTTGAGCTCGTCGGCGGTGAGGAACCCGGTGGCGGACATGCCCGGCAACCTAGCGACGGCCTCACGTGCCGGGATCAGGTGACCTGATCGTGCGGGGTCCTCCCTGACCGCAGGCGGTGCGCGAGGACGCGCTGCGGTGCGGGAGGACCCCCTCAGGCGAGGCCGCGGACGGTGCGGGCCGGCGGCCGGTCGCCGCGGATGGACGCGACCATGTCCAGCGTCTGCCGGGTGGGCGCGACGTCGTGCGCCCGGAACACCCGGGCGCCCAGCCACGCGCTGACCGCCGTCGTGGCCAGGGTGCCGGTCAGCCGCTGGTCCAGGACGACGTCGAGGGTCTCCCCGACGAAGTCCTTGTTGGACAGCGCGACCAGCACCGGCCAGCCGGTGTCGACGAGCTCGCCCAGCCGGCGGGTGGCCTCCAGCGAGTGCCGCGTGTTCTTGCCGAAGTCGTGCCCGGGGTCGATGAGCACCCGCTCGCGGTCGACCCCGGCGGCCACCGCGGCCTCGGCCAGCGCCGTCGTCCGCGTGACGATGTCGGCGACGACGTCGTCGTAGGCGACCCGGTGCGGCCGGGTGCGCGGCGGCAGCCCGCCCGCGTGCGTGCACACGATCCCGGCGCCGGCCTCGGCGGCGACGACGGCCAGCTCCGGGTCGACCCCGCCCCAGGCGTCGTTGACGACGTCGGCCCCGGCCGCCAGCACCTCGCGGGCGACCTCGGCCCGCCACGTGTCGATGGAGATCGGCAGCGTCGGGTGCGCGGCGCGGATGGCGGCGACCAGGTCGACGGTCCGGCGGATCTCCTCCGCGGCGTCCACCTCCTCGCCGGGCGCGGCCTTGACCCCGCCGACGTCCACCATGTCCGCGCCCTCGGTGACGACCTGGTCCACCCGCTCGACGGCCCTGGCCAGCTCGTAGGTGGCGCCGCGGTCGTAGAAGGAGTCCGGGGTGCGGTTGACGATCGCCATCACCACCAGGGAGCCCTCCGCCACGTCGAGTGCGCCGATCCGCAGCAACCCGTTCCCCCCTCGCCCCGACGGATGTGGTGGAGTCAGCCAACCAGACCACGTCGAAGGGGACAGGGCAGATGGCGCAGACCACCGTCGAGGGCATCGAGGGCGTGCAGGGCCTCGTCGGCCAGCACATGGGCTACAGCGACTGGGTGACGATCACGCAGGAGCAGGTCAACCAGTTCGCCGAGGCGACCGGCGACCACCAGTGGATCCACGTCGACCCGGAGCGGGCGGCGAAGGAGAGCCCGTTCGGCGGGCCCATCGCGCACGGCTACCTCACGCTGTCGCTGGTCCCCGGCCTGCTGCCCGAGATCGTGGACATGCAGGGCTTCCGGATGGGCGTCAACTACGGCACCGAGAAGGTGCGCTTCCCCTCGCCGGTGCCGGTGGGTGCCCGGGTGCGGGCCGGCGCGACGCTGGCCGCGGCCACGCCGTTCGACGGCGGCATCACGGTCAACATCGACGTGACCATCGAGATCGAGGGCGGGAGCAAGCCGGCGATGGTCGCGACCGTCGTCTACCGCCGCTACCTCTAGCGCTCGCGGAGGAGATCCGTGGGCGTGACGCCGACGGATCTCCTCCGCCTCAGACCAGCGCCTGGTGCACCAGGGAGCGCAGGTGGGCGCGGACCGGCAGCGTGCTCGAGGGCAGCAGCTGCGTGTAGAAGGTGACCGTCAGGTCGTCGACCGGGTCGACGTAGAACGCGGTGGACGCCGCGCCGCCCCAGCCGTAGTCGCCGACGTTGGCGACGACGCCGTAGCGGACCGGGTCCAGCACCATCGAGAAGCCCAGCCCGAAGCCGACCCCGCGCAGCGGCGTCTCGGCGTACAGCGGCCGGCCGAAGCTCTCGAGGTCCTGGTCGCCGGGCAGGTGGTTGCGGACCATGTGGGCAAGCGTCCGCGTGCCCAGCACCCGGCCGCCGTCGTGCGCGCCGCCGCGGCGCAGGCACTCGACGAAGCGCAGGTAGTCGCCCGCGGTGGAGACCAGGCCGCCGCCGCCGGAGAGGAACGCCGGCTTCGACAGCGCGGCCGCGCCGGCGGCGTCCAGCGGGGCGTAGGTGGTCTCGGGCCCCTCGGGGATCCCCGGGACGGCGCCGTAGAGCTTGGCCAGCGAGTCGGGGTCGTCGTCCTCCCGCAGGCCGAACGAGGTGTCGGTCATGCCCAGGGGGCCGAAGACCCGCTCGGCGAACACCTCGTCGAGCGGCTTGCCGGTCAGCACCTCGACCAGCCGGCCGAGGACGTCGGTGGAGACCCCGTAGTTCCACTCGCTGCCGGGCTGGAACACCAGCGGGAGGGACGCCCACTGCCGGCAGACCTCGGCGGAGTCGGCGCCGGGCGGTGTGCCGAAGCCGTGCTCGAGGGCGCGGTACATCGCGTCGACCGGGTGGGCCTCGTGGAAGCCGTAGGTCAGGCCCGAGGTGTGGGCCAGCAGGTGGTGCACCCGGATGGGCTCCATGAGCGGGGCGGTGACCGGCTTCGCCGCGGAGCCGGCCACGTACACGCGGGTGTCGGCGAACTCCGGCAACCAATGGCTGATCGGGTCGGTGAGCTGGAAGGCGCCCTCCTCGTACAGCGACATCGCCGCCACCGAGGTGATCGGCTTGGTCATCGAGTAGATGCGCCAGCGGGTGTCCGGCTCGACCGGCAGCCCCCGCTCGACGTCCCGCTGCCCGTACCGGCCGACGTGCACCAGCCGGCCGTGGCGGGCGACGGTCACCAGGAAGCCGGGCAGCCGTCCGTCGTCGACGAAGCGCGCCAGCCGGTGGTCCAGGCGGGCCAGCCGGGACGGGTCGAAGCCCACCTCGGCGGGATCGGTGTCCACCCTCAGTTCCGTCACGCGACGTCCTCCCTCGGGGCAGCGAGTCCCCCCTCACCGTGCCGGGTGAGGGGGGACTCCGCAGTTCCGGCCCCCGTGCAGGGGCCCGCCGCGAGCCTGCGAGCGGTGGGGGGGGCACGGGGGTCCTCACATCAGACCGGGACGTTGCTGGCGGCCTTCTTCAGGTTCGAGCCGGCGGAGACCTTCACGGTGTTGGCGGCCGGGATCTCGATCGACTCGCCGGTCTGCGGGTTGCGGCCGGTCCGGGCCGAGCGCTGCGAGCGCTCCACGGACAGCAGGCCGGAGATGGTGACCTTGTCGCCGCGGGTGATGGCGTCGACCAGCTCCTCCTGGAGCCCGGCGAGCACCGAGTCGACGGTGGAGGACGGGACGTCGGCGCGCTTGGCGATCGCGGAGACGAGTTCAGCCTTGTTCACGGGGGTCCTCTCGGATGTTGTGGGCCGGCACCGGGTGTTCGGCGCCCGGCGGACGAATCGGTCCGTCCCCTGTCCCGGAGGCGGACCGGGGGGCACGCTGCCACGTCTGCCCGGAGTCCCGCCAGTGTGGGGGTGGTGCGGCTCCCGCAGGTCACAGCCGTCCCACGGCGACGAGCGCCCCTCCCGCCTACGGTGAGGAGGTGCCCCAGCTGCCCCGGACCGACCTCGTCGTCAGCGATCTGTGCCTCGGTGCGAACGTCTTCGGGTGGACGGCGGACGAGCCGACGTCGCACGCCCTGCTCGACCGTTTCGTCGACGCGGTGCCCAGCACGCAGCGGCCGATGGTCGACACCGCGGAGATGTACGGGCGCACCGTGAGCTCCGAGGAGGTGCTCGGCAGCTGGCTGGCCCGGCGGGGGAACCGCGACGCCGTCGTCGTGGCGACCAAGGCCTCGCCCGCCAAGGGCAAGGAGCACCCGCTGTCGGCCGTCGAGATCCGGAAGTCGGCCGAGCAGTCGCTGCGTCGCCTGCAGACCGACCGGATCGACCTCTACTACGCGCACTACGACGACGACACCACGCCGCTGGAGGAGACGCTGCGGGCGCTGGACGAGCTGGTGCAGGCGGGCAAGGTCCGGTACCTGGCGGCCTCGAACTACTCCGCGCCCCGGCTCGCCGAGGCCATGGACACCGCGAAGCGGCTGGGCGCGGCCCCCTACGTGGCGCTCCAGCCGCTGTACAACCTCATGGACCGCGCGGTCTACGAGGACGACCTGCGCGACGCCGTCGCGGCCTCCGACCTTGCGTGCTTCCCCTACTTCGGCCTGGCCGCCGGGTTCCTGACCGGGAAGTACCGGGCGGGCCAGCGGGTCGACTCCGTGCGCGAGAAGATGGTCGCCCCCTACATCGGGGAGCGCGGGGACCGCGTGCTCGCCGCGCTGCGGCAGGTGGCCGACGCGCGCGGCGTGGCGCCGGCCGCGGTGGCCCTGCGCTGGCTGGCCGACCGGCCGACGGTGACCGCGCCCATCGCCAGCGGCCGCTCGGTCGAGCAGCTGGCCGACCTGCTGCCGATGCTCGACCTGGTGCTCACCGACGACGAGCGGGCGCTGCTGACCGACGCCTCGGCCTAGCGGGCGGCGGAGGCCGCGGCGGCGAGGTCGTCCAGGCGCAGCAGGCCGACGACGGCGCCCGTGGCGTCGGTGCAGACGACCGGGTCGTAGCGCTGCGCCGGGGGGCGGATGAGGGCGCGCCGCAGGGTCTGCCGGACGTCGGCGTCGGGGGTGACCCGCAGCGAGGCCGGCGCGGTGCGGACCGCGCCCATGCGGCGGTCGGCCAGGCGCAGGCCGAGGGGCTGCTCGTCGTCCCCGACCAGCACGACGGGCGGGATGCCCGGGACGGCGGTGCCGACGGCGACCTGGCGGACCGGGCGGACGAGGCCGGCCACGGTCTGGCTCCGCCGGGCGCGGGCGGCGTGCGCGCGGAGGAGGCGCTCGGTCTCCGGCGCCAGCGGGCGGGGGCCGGGTGCCGGGCGGCCCAGCAGCCAGCCCTGCGCGAGCCGGGTGCCCAGCCGGTGGGCGGCGGCGAGCTGGGCGGGCGTCTCGATCCCCTCGGCCACCAGCCGGGCGCCGATCCGGCGGGCGCAGTCCCCGACCGTCTCGGCCGGTTCCGGGCGGGCGGGGTCGCCGTCGCCGTCGCCGTCGCCGACCAGCGCGCGACCGAGCACGACCAGCTCCGGGCGCACCCTGGTCAGGGTCCCGGGCCCCGCGGACCTGGTCCCGGCGGCGTCCAGGGCGATGAGCGCACCGCGGGCGCGCAGCGCGTCGACCTCCCGGCACAGCGCGTCGGCGTCGTCCACCACCGCGTGCCCGGTCAGCTGCACGACGACCGCCCGCAGGTCGCCGACCGAGCGCAGCGCGGCCCGGACGGGCGCGCTGCCGAGCAGGTGCGCGCTCACGGCCACGGTGAGGGAGGTGTCCGGCGGCAGGCCGGCGCGGGCGGCCAGCGCCTTGTGGACGGCCAGCGCCTCGAGCTCGGCGCCCACCCCGGCGTCGTGCGCGGCGGCGTACCAGACCTCGGGCGAGGCCGTCCCCGGGAAGCGGGAGTGGGCCGCGTAGCCGACGACGCGGACGGCGGCCAGGTCGACGATCGGCTGGAACACCAGCGTGAGGTCGTCGGGGTCGGCGAGCAGCGGACGGCAGTCGGGCAGCACGGAGCTGTGGACCAGGGACGCCGTCATGTCGCTGGCATCGGTCCGGGCGGCTGCCTGGTTGACGGAACCGCCCCGCCGGTCACCCGGCCGGGGGAGGACGACGGGCGCGCGTCGGACGTTCCCGTTCCGGACCGGCGTGCCAGCATGGTGCGACACGCGGCCGGGCGGCCGCGGCGGCGGACCGAGGAGGAGCCGTGGCCGAGCCGGCACCCCTCCCGGCCCCCGACCCGCTGTCGGACCCGCACCGCGTGGCCGCTGCCCGCCGGCTCTTCGTGGAGGTCCCCGGCCCGGCGGCGTTCGACCGGCTCTCCGGACTGGCCGCCCGGCTGCTGCGCGCCGGCCACGCCAAGGTCACGCTGTACACCGACCGGGACACCGTGGTGGGCGGGCACGGACTGCCGCCCGGTGTCGTGGGTGGGCCGGCGCTGCTGACCGGGGCGCTGTCCGCGATCACGATCCGCGCGGCCCGGGCGCTCGTGGTCACCGACGCGGCGGCCGATCCGCGGATGGCCGACCTGCCCGCCGTCACCAGTGGGCAGGTGGCCGCCTACCTCGGCGCCCCGCTGGTGTCGGCCTCCGGACTGGTCGTCGGGGTCCTCGCGGTCTACGACGAGTCGCCCCGCCGCTGGACCGCGGACGACGGCGCCCTGCTCGAGCAGCTCGCCGCCTCCGTGGTGGCCGAGCTGGAGCTGTCCGCCGCCCACTCGACGATCGGCACCTCGGCCGCGCGGCTGAGCGTGGCCCTGGAGGCCAGCGGGATCGGCATCTGGGAGCGGGACCTGCGCACGGGGGCGGTGTCCTGGGACGAGCGGTGCGCGGCGGTGTTCGGGCTGGACAGCGCCCTGGCCGACGGCGACCTGGACGCGGTGATGCTCTCGCGCGTCTACCCCGACGACCGCGAGGCGGTCCTGGAGGCGATGGAGCGGGCGGACGCCGGCTCGGGCGAGTACGCCCTCGAGTCGCGGGCGCTGCACACCGACGGCTCGGTGCGCTGGACGGTGTCGCGCGGCCGGGTGGTGCACGACGTCCGCGGCGAGCGGGTCCGGATGATCGGCACGATCCTCGACGTCACCGACGCCCGCGCGGAGTCCGAGCGGCGGATGGCCGCCGTGCAGCGGGCCGCCGCCATCGCCGAGGTCGCCGCCCAGATGGCCAACGTCGCGGCGATCGGCGAGCTGGCCGAGGTCGCCCTGCGCGGGGCCACCGTGCTGGGTGCGTCGGCCAGCGGGCTGACCGTCCGGGAGGGCGACGGCGCGCTCCGGCTGCACCTGACCCGGCGGATCGTGGACGCGGTGGCCAGCGAGGCCGACGTCCTGCTGCCCTCCGAGGGCGTCGTCCTCCCCTCCGACGAGGACCTGCCCACGGGGCACGTCGCCCGGACCGGCGAGCGGCTGCTGTTCGCCGACCGCGGCGAGGCCGAGGCCCGGTTCCCGCGGCTGGCCGAGATCAACGACGTCCTCGGCACGCGGGCGCTCGCGGCGTTGCCGCTGCGGGTCGAGGGGCGGCTGCTCGGGAGCTACGTCGTCGTGTGGGACACCCCGCACGTGTTCACCGCCGCCGACGTGGAGCTGCTCGACGCTCTCACCGCGCAGATCGCGCTGAGCGTGTCCCGGCTGCGTGCCGACGCGGAGCGGGACGCGGCCAACCAGCGGCTGCAGCTGCTGGCCGACGTGGGCCGTGTCCTCTCCGGCGACCTCGACATCTCGCGGCAGGTGAACCAGCTGGCCTCGCTGGTCGTGCCGATGCTCGGCGACTGGTGCTGGCTGGTCGTCACCGACGAGCAGGGCCGCATGGAGGAGCTGGCCTCGGCCCACCGCGATCCGGCCCGCGCCGGTCAGCTGGCCGAGTACGTGCACGCGATGGTCGCGGTGATGACCGACGAGGCGACCGCGCGCATCGTCGCCCGCACCGGTCGCCCGCTGGTGCTGCCGCACATCGACGCCGACCGGATCCGCCGCGCCCTGCCCGACGAGGCGGCCCGTGAGGCGCTGGAGCGGCTGGGCATGGAGGGCGGCGTCGTCGTCCCGCTGGTCGCCCGGGGCCGGACCATCGGCGCCCTGGGCCTGTTCAACGGCCCCGAGCGCGGCCCGCACACGCAGGCGGAGGTCGAGGCGGCCGTGGAGGTCGGACGCCGCGCGGGTCTCGCGCTGCACTCGGCGCGGCTGTTCGCCCAGCAGCGGGACCTCGCCGACGCGCTGCAGCACAGCATGCTGACCGCCCCGCCGGAGGTGGCCGGCTGCCGGATCGTCGTGCGCTACGTGCCCGCCGCGGCCGGTGCCGAGATCGGTGGCGACTGGTACGACGCGTTCCGCCAGGAGGACGGGACGACGGTGCTGGCGATCGGCGACGTCGTGGGCCACGACCGGCACGCCGCCGCGGCGATGGGGCAGGTCCGCGGCCTGCTGCGGGGCATCAGCCACGCCAGCGGGGCGTCACCGGCGGAGGTGCTCACCCGGCTGGACCGCGCGATGGCCGGGCTCACGCCCGACGTCATGGCGACGGCGCTGGTGGCCCGGCTGGAGCACCCGGAGGGCCTCCCCCCGGGCGCGGTCCTGCTGCGCTGGTCCGACGCCGGGCACCCGCCGCCGCTGGTGATCGCGCCCGACGGCGAGGTGCTGGTGCTGGACGCGCCCGGGGAGATGCTCCTCGGCGTCGACGCGGACACCGCCCGCACCGACCTGTCCGTCGTCCTCCCCGCCGGGAGCGCGGTCCTCCTCTACACCGACGGCCTCATCGAGCGCCGGGACCGCGACCTGGACACCGGCACCGCCCAGCTCGTCACCGCGCTCCGCGAGGCCGCCGACCTGCCGCTGGACCAGCTGTGCGACCGGGTGCTCGACCGGCTCTTCCTGCCCGACGCCGAGGACGACGTCGCCCTGCTGGCGCTGCGGCTCGACTAGATCGCGTCCACCTCGTACGTGTGGCCGGCGGCGCGGAGGCGGTCGACCAGCACGTCGCCGAAGGCGCTGGCCGGGGTGAGGCAGCCGGCGCGGCCGGGCAGCCGGTCGCTGTCCAGGGCGAGCGCCAGCGCGCTCTCGCCCAGCATCACCGCCGTCGCCTTGTAGCCCGGGTCGCCCTTCCCGGCGGCGATCGCCCGGTAGCGGCGGCCGGACTCCGTGCTCGCCTCGACGGTCATCCGGAACCAGCCGCGCTCCCGGGCGGTCTCGTCGGGGCCGGTGCCCGGCGCGGGCAGCACCCTGTCCAGCAGCGTCCGGGTCGGCCCGAAGGACATGGCGCCGAACAGGCCGGCCAGCCCCGCGGTCACGCCGACCGCCGTGGCGCCGCCCGTCACGCCGCCGCCGGTGCCCATCACCTCGCCGTAGCGCAGCCCGTGGCCGTAGGCCCAGTCCTGCAGGGCGTTGCTGCGCCGCACGACCCGGGTGTTGTACGCGGCCATGACGAAGGGGGCG
The DNA here is from genome assembly GCF_019799905.1 of Trujillonella endophytica. Taxonomy (GTDB): domain Bacteria; phylum Actinomycetota; class Actinomycetes; order Mycobacteriales; family Geodermatophilaceae; genus Trujillonella; species Trujillonella endophyticus_A. The sequence goes on from NZ_JABGCI010000006.1 coordinate 110,712, forward strand.
GTCCAGCGGCCGTCGCGGTCGCGCGCCGGGGGAGCGGCGTCCGCGGGCTGGCGGGTGGCGGGCTCGGCGGCGCGGTCGGGGCTCAGGGCGAACGGGTCGCCGAGCACCCGGCGCAGCGCGCGGTCGGAGCCCATCGCCTCGAACTGCGCGCGCATCGAGTCGATGGTGCCGCCGCTGAACCCGCCCTTGGCGGTCGCCACCAGCCGGACGTCGGTCAGGCCGCCCGCGCCGTCGGCCCGCGCCCGCCCGGCGAGCAGGTACACCGACAGGTCCGAGGGGATGGAGTCGTAGCCGCAGGAGTGCACGATGCGGGCGCCGGTCTCCCGGGCCGGGGGGTCGGCGCGGTCGATGGCGTCGCGGTGGAACAGCACCTCACCGGTCAGGTCGGCGTAGTGCGTGCCGGCGCGGGCGCAGGCCTCGACCACCGGCAGGCCGTAGCGGGCATAGGGCCCGACCGTCGTGGCCAGCACGCGCGTGCCCTCGGCGAGCGCGGTGACCGCCGCGGGGTCGGTGGAGTCGGCCTGCACCAGCGCCCAGTCGCGCGCCGCCTCCGGCAGCCGGGAGCGGACGGCGGCCAGCCGGTCCCGCGAGCGGCCGGCGAGGGCGATCCGCAGGCCGGGCGGGGCAGCGGCGGCGAGGTAGGCGGCCAGCAGCTCGCCCACGAAGCCGGAGGCCCCGTAGACGACGACGTCGTGCGCGCGGTCGGGCATGTGCCCCATCCTCACCGAGCCCCGCCGCCCCCGCCGTCCGGTGCGTCGCCCCGCCGCCGCCAGCGGATGCGGCCCAGGTGCGTGCGCGCCCGGTGCGGGAGGTCGACGGCGACCGGCGCCTCCCAGCCGCGCCACACCGAGAGCACCCGCAGCGCCGCCACGAGCACGATCACGAGGGCGGCCACGGGCAGCGGCGGCAGCCCGGCCGGCCCGGCCAGGACCGTGAGCGCCGCGGCGCCGATCAGGGCCGCGACGGCGTTGTACGGGCCCGGTTGCACGATGTCGGCCCGTTGGGCGAGCAGGACGTCGCGCAGGACCGCGCCGCCGACCGCGGTCAGCGTGCCGATGAACACCACCGAGGCGCTGGGCAGCCCGGCGAGCTGGGCCTTCTGCGCGCCGATCACGGTGAAGAAGCCCAGGGTGACCGCGTCCAGGACGACGAGCAGCCCGGTCAGGCGGGACAGCCAGCCGGAGAAGTAGAAGGTGACCATCGCCGTGATCGCCACGGTGGGCAGGTAGGCGTCGTTCGTCAGCGCGACCGGTGGGCCCTGGGCCAGGAGCACGTCGCGGATCAGCCCGCCGCCGAGCCCCCCGGTGACGGCGAGCAGGAGCACCCCGGAGACGGCGAACCCCTCACGGGCGGCGAGCAGGCCCCCGGTCAGCGCGCCGATGACGATCGCCACCAGGTCGACGGCCTCCGGCACGCGCAGGGTCTCCGCTGCGGCAGCGAGGGTGCTCACGACCCGGGAGTCTCCCCGGCCCCGCAGGTCCCTGGCACGGCGTCGTCCCAGGGACCCGCGGCGCGCGGAGCGTGTCGTGGCGAGGGACGAGGTCCTCCGACTACTGGCCCGGCGGGACGTCGACCGAGGTGGCGGTGTCGCCGGGGGCCGTGTCGGCCGGGGTGCTCGCGCCGGGCGTGGCGCGCAGCTCGGCGTCCCGCGCGGCCATGGCCTCCTGCCGGTCGGCCTCCTCCTCGAGGATCGCGGCGTTCTTCCACTCGTGCGGGATCGCGAACGCGTCGACCAGCGTGACCAGGTGCGGCCGCAGCTCCTTGAGCAGCTGGTTCACCGCGCCCGTGAGCGCCTTCGACCGGGCCGGGGTGAGCTGGCCGTGCTCGAGGAACCAGCCCTTGTCCGCCTCGATGGTCGACAGCGCGTACAGGTCGCACACCGCCGACAGCAGCGCCTGCGCGTCCGGGTCGGTGGCCCGCTCGACGCCGGCCACGAACGCCTCGAGCACGACCCGGTCGATGTGGGTCTGCGCGGTGCGCAGCACGTGGTCCTGCACGTCGTTGAACATGTCGAAGGGCTCCATGCCCTCGGTGTCGGCGTTCCTGCGCAGCCGCCGGATGGCGCCCTCGAGCGTGTGCTTCTCGCGGAACTCGAACATCTTCAGCTGCCAGCCGCGGTCCAGCAGGGGCACCTCCTCGTCCCGGCCGGGGACGGCGTCCACCAGCCGGGCGATGAGGCTGCGGGCCGCCGTCCGCTCCAGCACGGTCTCGCGCACCATGTCGGCGAAGAACGAGACCTTGCCCCAGCCGTCCAGCGAGCCGAAGGCGTCGCGGTAGCCGGTCAGCAGGCCCTTGGCCACCAGCTGCAGCAGGACGGTGTTGTCGCCCTCGAAGGTGCTGAAGACGTCGGTGTCGGCCTTGAGCTGGGGCAGCCGGTTCTCCGCCAGGTAGCCCGCGCCGCCGCAGGCCTCGCGGCACATCTGGATGGTCCGGGTGGCGTGCCAGGTGTTGGCCACCTTGAGCCCCGCGGCCCGCGACTCCAGCTCCCGCTGGGCGGCCTCGTCGATCTCCTGGCCGTGGTCGTGCACCGCGGTCTGCACGTCGTGCATCGTGCCGACCAGCTCCTCCTGCGCGAAGTGCAGCGCGTAGGAGGTGGCCAGCGCCGGCAGCAGCTTGCGCTGGTGGACCAGGTAGTCGTTGATGACGATCTCGCGGTCCCGGCCGGGGGCGGCGAACTGGCGGCGCACCTCGCCGTACCGGACGGCGATGTCCAGCGCCATCTTGGTGGCCGAGCCCGCCGATCCACCGACGCTCACCCGGCCGCGCACCAGCGTGCCCAGCATCGTGAAGAAGCGGCGCGTCTCGTTCTCGATCGAGCTGGTGTACGTGCCGTCCTCGGCGACCTGCCCGTACCGGTCCAGCAGCATGGCGCGCGGGACCGTGACGTGGTCGAAGCTCAGCCGCCCGTTGTCGACACCGAGCAGGCCGGCCTTCGGCCCGTCGTCGCCGATGGTCACGCCGGGGCAGGGGTTGCCCTCGGCGTCGCGGATCGGGACCAGCCACGCGTGCACCCCGTGGCTCTCGCCCCGCGACACCAGCTGCGCGAAGACGACCGCCATGCGGCCGTCCTTCGCCGTGTTGCCGATGTAGTCCTTGCGGGCGGCCTGGTGCGGGGTGTGCAGGTCGAAGGTCTGCGATCCGGGGTCGTACGTGCAGGTGGTGCGCAGCTGCTGGACGTCGGAGCCGTGGCCGGTCTCGGTCATCGCGAAGCAGCCGGGCAGGTCGAAGCTCATGATGTCGCGCAGGTACGCGTCGTGGTGCCGCCGCGTGCCGAGCAGCTGCACGGCACCGCCGAACAGGCCCCACTGGACGCCGGCCTTGACCATCAGCGACAGGTCGCCGAAGGCCAGCATCTCGATCGAGGTCACCGACCCGCCGGAGTCGGACTCGCCGCCGTACTCCTTGGGGAACCCGAGCCCGACCCGGCCGGTGGCGGCCAGGTCGGCGGCCAGCCGGGTGATCCGCTCGCGCGCCTCCTGCATGGACTCGCCGTAGACCGGCGCGTACTCCGTGCCGCCGAGCTGCTCGCGGGCGGCGTGCCGCACGTGCGCCCAGCGTCCGTCCAGGACCTCCTGCAGGTGCTGCGGGTCGACGCTGCGGGGCAGGGACTGGGTCACTGTTCCTCCTCGGGGGAGCGGGCGGGGTCTGTGCCGGGGAGCACGCCGGCGAGGCCGGCCCAGGCGAGTTCGGTGAGGTGGGCGGCGAGATCCGCCCGCAGAACGGGTCGCTCGGCCCGCAGCCACCAGTCGGCGGCCGCGCGGACCAGGCCCACCAGGCCGTGGCCCCACGGCCCCGCCGGTGCCGGGTCGCGCCCGGCCTCGACCAGCGCGGCGGCCACCAGGGCGGCCGCCCGGTCGCCGACGAGGTCGGACAGGGAGCTGATCGGATCGGCATCCACCGGGCGGTCCAGCAAGGGGTGCCGCACGACGAAGCGGTACAGCTCCGGATCGGCCTCGAGGAACGCCAGGTAGGTCTCGACGGCGGCGCCGACCCGCGCCCGCGGGTCGGCGCTGCTGGCCATCGCCTCGGCCAGCCGGGCGGTCAGCTGTTCGGCCACCCGCTCGCAGACGGCGACGTACAGCTCGCCGCGGTCGGCGAAGTGCCGGTAGACGACGGTCTTGCTGGTGCCGGCCTCGGCGGCGATCTCGTCCATGCCGACCCCCGCGCCGTGCCGGGCGACGGCGGTGATGGTGGAGGCAACCAGCTGCTCGCGGCGGGCCCGCCGGTGCTCGTCCCACCTCGAATGGCGGCGATCCCGCCGGGGGACCACCGGCTCCGACTCGCGGCGCTCGACGCGGGTCACCTTGTCCTGCGACGTGCGTCTCACCGCCTCGGCTTTCATGTAACCCAAGGTACTGGGTACTCTCGGTACCTAGCAATGCGAGAGAGACCACCCCGACCCCGGAGGTCCCCATGGCCACCACCCGCCCCGTCCCCGGTCGCCGCGCCGCCGTCATCGGCGGCAACCGGATCCCGTTCGCCCGGTCCAACTCGGCCTACGCGCAGGCGTCCAACCAGGACATGCTCACCGCGACCCTCGACGGGCTCGTCGCGCGCTTCGGGCTGCAGGGCGAGCAGGTCGGCGAGGTCGTCGCGGGCGCCGTCCTCAAGCACGCGCGCGACTTCAACCTGACCCGCGAGGCGGTGCTGGGCTCGCGGCTGTCGGCGGCCACGCCGGCCTACGACGTCCAGCAGGCCTGTGGCACCGGGCTGGAGGCCGCCGTCCTGGTGGCGAACAAGATCGCCCTCGGGCAGATCGAGTCGGGCATCGCCGGCGGCACCGACACCACCTCCGACGCGCCGCTCGCCGTGAACGAGGACCTGCGCCGGGTGCTGATCCAGCTCAACTCCGCGAAGACCCTCGGCGACCGGCTCAAGGCCCTGCGCGGCCTGCGCCCCGGCCAGCTGGCGCCGGAGATCCCGCGCAACGCCGAGCCGCGCACCGGACTGGCGATGGGTGACCACGCCGCGATCACCGCGAAGGAGTGGGAGATCGGCCGGGAGGAGCAGGACGAGCTGACCGTCCGCTCGCACCAGAACCTCGCCGCCGCCTACGACCGCGGGTTCTTCGACGACCTGGTCACCCCGTACCTCGGGCTGACCCGCGACCAGAACCTGCGTCCGGACTCCTCGATGGAGAAGCTGGCCACCCTGAAGCCGGTCTTCGGCGAGGGGCCGGACGCCACGATGACGGCGGGCAACTCCACGCCGCTCACCGACGGCGCCTCGGCCGTGCTGCTGGCCTCCGACGAGTGGGCCGCCGAGCGTGGCCTGCCGGTGCTGGCCCACCTCGTCGACGCGCAGACGGCCGCGGTCGACTACGTGCACGGCGGCGAGGGGCTGCTCATGGCCCCGGCCTACGCGGTGCCGGTGATGCTGGCGCGGCAGGGCCTCACGCTGCAGGACTTCGACTTCTACGAGATCCACGAGGCGTTCGCCTCCACCGTGCTCGCCACGATGAAGGCCTGGGAGGACCCGAGCTTCTGCAAGGAGCGGCTGGGCCTGGACGCGCCCCTGGGATCGATCGACCGGTCGAAGCTCAACGTCAACGGCTCGTCGCTCGCGGCCGGCCACCCGTTCGCCGCCACCGGTGGGCGGATCGTCGCGATGCTCGCGAAGATGCTGCACGAGGCGGGCCCGGGCAGGCGCGGGCTGATCTCCATCTGCGCCGCCGGCGGCCAGGGCGTCGTCGCGATCCTCGAGTCCTGATCCCTCCCCACGTTCCACGTGCAACGTGGCTCCTGCGCGGCGTGGGAGTGCCACGTCGCGCGTCCTCCGGAAGGACCCCCACCTGTGGCTGACTGGTACACGAACTTCGCGAACTCCGGCGTCGGCACGACGATCACCAAGCAGCTCGGCCTGCCCCGCCCGGCCGTGCTGCGCCGGTACGAGCCCGGTGGGCCCCTGCTCCCCGGCCCGGCCGTCATCGGCACGGCGGGCGACGGCCGGCTGCGCGACGCCCTCGCCAGGGTGCTGGCGGGCGCCGACGTCTCCGTGCTCCCGGCGGTGGACCCGGACGGCGAGAAGCCGGCCGCCGTCCTGCTCGACGGGACCGGCATCACCGGCCCCGGCCAGCTGGCCGCCGCGCACGACTTCCTCGCCCCGGCGGTCAAGCGGCTGCGGCCGTCGGGCCGCGTGCTGATCCTCGCCGACCCGCCAGCGGCGACCGGCTCCCCGGCCACGGCGGCGGCCCGGCAGGCCCTCGACGGGCTGGTCCGCTCCATCGGCAAGGAGCTGCTGAACGGGTCGACGGCGAACCTCGTCCTCGTCCCCGAGGGCGCCGAGGCGGCGCTCGCCTCCCCGGTGCGGTTCTTCCTCTCCGGCCGCTCGGCCTACGTCGACGGCCAGGTGCTGACCCTCTCCGCGGCCGGCGTGCCCGCCGGTGAGGACGACGAGAGGCCGCTCGCCGGCAGGGTCGCCGTCGTCACCGGTGCCGCGCGCGGCATCGGCGCGGCGATCGCCCGCGTCATGGCGCGCGACGGCGCGCACGTGGTCGCCGTCGACGTCCCGGCCGCGGGCGAGTCGCTGGCCGGGGTCGCCAACGAGATCGGCGGGACGGCGTTCCAGCTCGACATCACCGCCGCCGACGCCCCGGCGCGGCTGGTCGAGCACCTGCGCGAGCGGCACGGCGGCGTCGACGTCGTCGTCCACAACGCCGGGATCACCCGCGACAAGCTGCTGGTCAACATGGACGCCGCCCGCTGGAACTCCGTGATGGCGGTGAACCTGCAGGCCCAGCTGGACATCACCGAGGCGCTGCTGGCCGCCGACGGCCTGCTGCGCCCCGATGCCCGCATCGTCTGCGTGAGCTCGCAGTCGGGCATCGCCGGCAACCGCGGCCAGACCAACTACGCGGCGAGCAAGGCCGGGATCATCGGCATGGTCCGCGTCTGGGCACCGACGTTCGCCGAGCGCGGGGCGACCATCAACGCCGTCGCGCCGGGCTTCATCGTCACCGAGATGACCGCCAAGATGCCGTTCGGCACCCGGGAGGTCGGCTCGCGGATCAACTCCCTGCAGCAGGGCGGGCTGCCGGTCGACGTCGCCGAGACGATCGCCTGGCTCTCCCAGCGCGGCAGCGCGGGCGTCAACGGCCAGGTCGTGCGGGTCTGCGGCCAGTCGTTCCTGGGGGCGTGATGGGCACCACCGTGCTCGACGCGCCGCCGTCGATGGCGGCGCTGTTCGCCAGGGCGGCACTGACCGCGCGCGGGCGGGGCGGGGACCTCCCCGACGCGCGGCTGGCCCGGCGGGGCGTCGCCGTGGACCCGGCCGAGGTAGCCGCCTACGCGCGGGTCTGCCGGTTCCCGCTCGCCGACACGCTGCCGGTGACGTACCCGCACGTGCTCACCTTCCCGCTGCAGGTCGCGCTGATGGCCGACCGCGGGTTCCCGCTGGCCCTGCCCGGGCTGGTGCACGTCCGGAACCGGATCGAGCAGCTGCGTGCGATCGGGCCGGGGGAGTCGCTGGACCTCGAGGTCTGGGCCGAGCGCTTCGCCCGGCACCGCAGCGGCGCGACCGTCGACCTGTGCGCCTCGGTCTCGGCCGGCGGCGCCGAGGTCTGGCGCGGCCGGTCGACCTACCTCGCCCGCGGCGCGTCGGCACCCGAGGGCGCCCCGGAGGCCGACGTCGAGGTCGACGCGGCCGACCTGGCGCCCGGGACGATCACCTGGCGGGTACCCGACGACGCCGGCCGCCGCTACGCCACGGTGTCCGGCGACGTGAACCCCATCCACCTGAGCGGGCTCACCGCGAAGGCCTTCGGGTACAAGCGGGCGATCGCGCACGGGATGTGGGTGAAGGCCCGGGCCCTCGCGGCGCTGACCGGCCGGCTGCCCGACGCAGCGACCGTGGACGTCGGCTTCCGCAAGCCGCTGTTCCTGCCCTCGACCGTCACGCTCGCCACCGCCCCGCGCGGCAGCGGGTGGGACCTCGCGGTGCGCAACGTGAAGAGCGGCGCCGACCACCTGGTCGGCGTCGTCCGCCCGCTCTGATCCACCGACAAGAGGAGTCGCCCCGATGGCCGTGTCGTTCGAGCTCACCGAGGACCAGGTCGAGCTGCAGAAGTGGGTGCACCAGTTCGCCGAGGACGTCGTGCGCCCGGCCGCCCACGAGTACGACGAGCGGGAGGACTTCCCGTGGCCGGTGCTCCAGGAGGCCGCGAAGATCGGGCTCTACTCGCTGGACTTCTTCGCCACCCAGTGGTTCGACGAGACCGGCCTCGGCATCCCGATCACCATGGAGGAGCTCTTCTGGGGTGACGCCGGCATCGGCCTGGCCATCGTCGGCACCACCCTGGCCGCGGCGTCGGTGCGGGCCAACGGCACCGACGAGCAGGTCGGCGAGTGGATCCCGGCCATGTTCGGCACCGAGTCCGAGCCGAAGGTGGCCGCGTTCTGCTCGTCGGAGCCCGACGCCGGGTCCGACGTCGGCGCGATGCGCACCCGCGCGGTCTACGACGAGAAGACCGACGAGTGGGTGCTGACCGGCACCAAGACCTGGGCCACCAACGGCGGCATCGCCGACATCCACGTGGTCAACGCCGTCGTCGACCCCGAGCTCAAGGCCCGGGGACACGCCAGCTTCGTCGTCCCGCCGGGCACTCCGGGCATCAGCCAGGGGCAGAAGTTCCTCAAGCACGGCATCCGCGCCTCGCACACCGCCGAGGTCGTCCTCGACGGCTGCCGCGTCCCCGCCGGCTGCCTGCTGGGCGGCCGGGAGAAGCTCGAGGAGCGGCTGGCCCGCGCCCGCGAGGGCGCGAGGAGCGGCCGCACCCAGCCGTCGATGGCCACCTTCGAGCGCACCCGGCCCGCCGTCGGGGCTCAGGCCGTCGGCGTCGCCCGGGCCGCCTACGACTACGCCCTCGAATACGCCAAGACGCGGGAGCAGTTCGGCCGGCCGATCGTCGAGAACCAGGCGATCGCCTTCATGCTCGCCGACATGAAGACGTCGATCGACGCCGCCCGGCTGCTGGTGTGGCGCGCAGCGTGGATGGCCCGCGTCGGCAAGCAGTTCACCGCCGCCGAGGGGTCGATGTCCAAGCTCGTCGCGGGCGAGGCCGCCGTGCGGGTCACCGAGAAGGCGATGCAGATCCTCGGGGGCAACGGCTACACCCGCGAGTACCCGGTCGAGCGGATGGCGCGCGACGCGAAGATCTACACCATCTTCGAGGGCACGTCGGAGATCCAGCGGCTGGTCATCGCGCGCACGATCTCCGGCGTCCACGTGCGCTGAGCGGACGCCGACGACCGTCAGCGGCCGTCGTCCCTCCTCGAGGGCGGCGGCCGCTGTCGTGTCCGCCGGCGGACACCGGGTGCCGAGGGTCCGCGCTGTGGTGCGGGTGGGCGAGGAGTGGCCCCGATCCGGGTGGAATCAGGCGGATCTCGCCATACCGACGCCGCCCGGTTCGTCGACTCTCGGCGCGAGAACGCCTCCCGCCGGCCGAGGGCTGCGTGGTCTTGTCTCGCCGCGCCCGGCACACCGGGCGAGCGAGCCCGGCGCGTACCGGGCCGACATCCGGGAGTTCCCCGTGCACCTCGCGCCCGTGACCCGGCGCGCGCTCGGCCTCGCAGCCGCCAGCGCCATCGCCGCGTCCAGCACCGTCCTCGTCCTGGGCGGCATCGCCCAGGCCGCTCCGGCACCCCTGCCGGATCTCTCCTTCTCCACCGACCCCGGTCGCGCCGACGACGGCTACACGCTGATCGACGGCAGCTTCGAGGTCCCGGCCGGCTACTGCGGCATCTCCTGGGCGGTCATCGGCGGCCAGGGCGGGTCCAGCAGCGACGGCGCCGGCGACGAGGGCACCTCCGCCGACGAGGTGACCGGCACGACCGCCGCCACCGCGGGGACCTACTCCGTCGACGTCGGCCAGATCGGCGCGCCCGGCACCCCCGAGGCCGGTGGGGACGGCGGCTCGGGGGCCACGCCCGGCGAGGCCGGCTCCGGGGCCGGGTTCGGCGGGGGTGGCGGCAGCACGCAGGTCACCGGCCCGGGCGGCCTGACCCTCACGGCCGCGGGCGGCGACGGGGTCGGCGCCGACGGCCCCGGCGGTGCCGGTGGCGGCACGAGCGGCTTCCTCCCCGCGGGCGCCGAGCTCTCCGTCGCCGTCAGCGGGCGGCTCGGCACCGGGCTGGTCGAGGCCGTCGTCCTGCCGTGCCAGGACGTCGCCCTCGAGCCCGCGCCGGGCGCGCCCGACGACGTGACCGTCGAGGACGGCGACAGCGGGACGCTCGTGCGCTTCGCCCAGACCTGGCGCGACGGCGAGACCACCGGGGACCCCGACTCCTACCAGTACCGGGTCGGCAACGGCTCCTGGCAGGACGTCGTCCCGACCTGGGACGAGGCGTACCAGCGCCAGTCCTTCCCGGTGACCGGGCTGACCAACGGGCAGGCGTACCCGATCCAGGTCCGCGCCCTGAACGCCGACGGCGTCGAGGGCGAGCCCAGCGAGGCCGTCACGGCCCACCCGTTCGTCGCAGCCACGCAGCCCACCGCGGTGACCGCCACCCCGGGGGTCGCCTCGGTGCTGGTGACCTGGGACCCCGTCGCCGACCCCGGCACGTACGGCGTCGACCACTACGAGGTGGACCTCGTCTACTCCGGCAACGGGTACGAGGGGCGCGAGAACGTCTGCCAGACGACGGACGTCTTCTCCTGCCTGATCGGCCTGGACACCGAGGTCGGCTTCTCCTACAGCGTGGTCGTGACCTCGGTCGACGACCGGGGCCACTACGGCGCCGACTCGGTCGTCGTCCCGGTGGGCGCCCCGGCGTCCCCGTCGGTCCCCGCGACGGTGCCCGCCTCCGACGGCACGATCTCGCGTCCGGACGGCGGCACCGGCTCGGTGCAGGCCGGCTCCTCCGTGACGCTGTCCGGCGACGGCTACCTGCCGGGCTCGACGGTCACGGTGGTCGTCTACTCGGCCCCGCAGGTGCTCGGGCACACGACCGCTGACGTGAACGGTCACTGGGAGCTCGAGGTCGTGCTGCCGGCCGGGCTCGTCTCCGGCTCGCACACCCTGGTCGCCTCCGGCGTCGACGCCGCGGGTGACCCGCGGTTCCTGACCCTGCCCATCACGGTCACCGGCGGCGCCGCCACGCCGACCGCCACGCCGACCGCCACCCCGGCCGCCACTCCGGCGGCGGCCCCGGCCGCGGCCCCCCGCGGTTCCTCGGGCGGTTCCTCGGGCGGACTGGCGTACACCGGCGCCTCGGTCGCCATCCCGGCGATCGGTGGCCTCGCGGCCCTCGCCGTCGGCGTCGGGCTGGTCCTCGCCGGCCGGCGCAAGCGCGCGGCCGAGTAGTCCGCACTCCGGTCAGCGGCCGTCGTCCCTCCGTGGGGCGGCGGCCGCTGCTGCGTCCGAGGGCCGGAGTGGAGTACCGGATCGGGATCGCCCCGAACTGATTCCGCCAAGTGGCGAGGAGCGGTTCGTCGGTTTCCGGCTGCATGCGCGCTCCGCTGACCTGCGGATTCACTCCACGACATCACGGTTCGGTCACGGGATGCCCCACGCGTTCGGCGTGCGTGGCGGCGCGTCCGCGGCTCCTGCCGGCGTGGTCCCTTCTCCCCAACGCCCGGTCTCCCGGGCAAGCGAGCCCGGCGCGAACCGGGTCCACCCTCGGGAGTCCTGCGTGAACCTCGCGGCACCAACTCGGCGGACGCTCGGCCTCGCGGCCGTCAGCGCGATCGCCATGTCCTCGGCAGTCCTGAGCCTCGGCGGCGTCGCCTCCGCCGCTGAGCTCACGGGCGCCACCACCGGTCTCGTCCCCGCCGACACGTGCGGCGTCGAGTTCGTCCTGAGCGGTGCCGCAGGCGGCGACTCCGCCGACTTCGCCGGCGGCGACGGCGACACGCTCACCGTCACGATGGCTGTCGAGGCGGGCGCGCCGTACGCGTTCGACCAGGCCCTCATCTCCGGCGGCGCCGGCGGGACCGGCGCCGGTGACGGCGGCGACGCCATGGCGCTCAAGTGGGACGGTTCCGTGATCGCCGTGGCCGCGGGCGGTGGCGGCGCGGGCGTCGGTGCCGCGGGCGGCACCGACAGCTTCGGCGGCGACCCCGTCGACGACGGCGACGGCGACGACTTCACCGACGGCACCTACTACGGCGGCTACGGCGGCTACGAGAACGACCCGGGCCTGGGCGGCGAGCTCGGGCAGGACGTGGTCGACGGCGTCGTCGGGTCGGATGCCACCGCGATCGCCGGTGGCGCCGGTGCTCCCGGCGGCGGTGGCGGCGGCGGCGGCTCGGCCAGCGGCGGTGGCGGCGCCGGGGCGTCGGACGGCTCGACCGGTGCCGGCGGCGGCGGCGGGTACACGATGTGGCCCGACTTCGAGACCCTCCCCGTCGTCGACGTCGTCGTGAGCCCCAACGCCGGCGTCGCGTCGGCCAGCTACGAGTGGGTCGCCTGTCCGCCGCTCGCCCTCCCGAGCGCGCCCGACATCCAGGAGGTCGAGGCCGGCGACGGCTCCGCGATCGTCCAGGTCTGGCCGCCGGAGCTGGACGAGCTGGACACCTCCGCGGTGACCTACCAGTACCGCGTGGGGGGCGACTGGAAGCCGCTCGACACGGCCCCCGTCTGGGACGGCGCCGACCTGCGGGTCGGCACCATCTCCGGGCTCACCAACGGGACGACCTACTCGGTCGAGGTCCGCGCCGTGAGCGCGGCCGCCGGCGCGGGCGCCGCGAGCGACCCGGTGTCCGTCACGCCGTACGCCGTCAGCGGGGCCCCCACCGACGTCAAGGTGACCACCACCGCGACCGCGGTCACCGTCACCTGGGCCGCGCCGACCGTTGCCGGGACCTTCCCGATCGCCGGCTACGTCGTCGGGATGGGCGCCGGCGAGAGCGGCGGCGAGGTCTGCGAGACCGCGGCCGACGTCTTCAGCTGCGTGGTGACCGGTGTGCAGATCGGCGTGGACTACAGCGTCGTCGTCTTCGCCGTCGACAATCAGGGCAACGCAGGTGAGGGCTCGCCGTTCGTCATGACCGGCGCGATCCCGGCCCCGGCCACCGTCCCCGCCTCCAACGGGCCGCTCGCCGGCACCGGCTTCTCGGCCGGCTCGGTCACCGCGGGTCAGACCATCACCGTCTCGGGCACCGGCTACGCGCCCTTCTCCACCGTCACGGTCCTCGTCTACTCGAGCCCGACCGTGCTGGGCACCGCCGTGGCCGACGAGCACGGCGCCTTCACCTTCACCGGCAAGCTGCCGGCAGGTCTCGCGGCCGGCTCGCACACGCTGGTGGCGGCGGGTGTCGACGCCAACGGCAACCCGTACTACCTGACGCAGTCGATCACCGTCGGCGGCGGCGCGACCGGCACCGGCTCGGGCGGCCTCGCCTACACCGGCGCCGACATCGCCGTCCCGGCGATCGGCGGCCTGGCCGCGCTCGCCATCGGTGGCGGCCTCGTCGTCGCCGGCAGGCGTCGCCGCACCGCCGAGTAACAGCACCCTCCCGCACAACGGCCGCCGTCCCCTCCTCGGGGACGGCGGCCGCTGTCGTCTCTGCGGGCGGACTCCCGACTCTGCGGGCGCGATCCCGCCGGCCCCGTCGGGGATCCGCCCGCAGGGTGCGGCCGGGATCGCTAGGACGGCGGCGGCGCCGGGGGACGGGGCGGCAGCTGCGCCAGCACCGTCAGCGAGGTCGAGCCCCCGGTCGCCGGCGGTGTGGCAGGCGCCGGACCGGTCGCGGGCTCGGGGTCGGGGAGCGGCGCGGCGGGGACCGGTGCAGGGTCGGGGCGCGGCGCGGGATCGAACTCCAGGGACCGGACGACGCCGTCGAGCACCTCGGCGAGGGACTGGAACGACGCCGCGGGTGCCGTGGCGGTCGCGGTGAAGCCGGTGCCCGGCGCGGTCGCGTAGACCTGCACCTGGACGATCCGGGCGCCGCCGGGCGGAGCCCACGAGAACAGCCGCGCGTAGCCGGGCCCCGAGGTCAGCGGCAGCGCCGTGAGGACGTGCTGCTGGTACTGCGGGAACTCGGTGCCGAGCCGGTCGCCCCGGCCCTGGGCGTACTGCTCCGCGCCGATCCCCGGCGGCAGCGGCTCCCGGGAGACGACGACGTTCGCCTGCCCGTCGGCGGCCACCAGCGTCCAGGACTCCTGCACCGACCAGCCGTCGGGGACCCGGGCACGGAGCCGGCTGCTGGTCCACTGCGGCTCGCTCACCACGCCGTCCCCACCTGGACGAGGCTGCTCAGTGGGCGCTGGGCGGCGGTCGGCCGACCGGCGGGCACCAGCCGGCCGTCGCGCAGGTCGAGCACCGGCGTGCCCGGCGTCGACGCCGTCAGCACCGCCGCGTCGTCGGCGACGGACACCAGCGCGAACGGCTCGCGGGCCTGCAGCACCGGGCGCAGGACCCGCTCGCCCGTCACCATGCCGAGGACCCCCGGGTGCTCGTGGCCGGACAGGCCGTACCAGCGGGCACCGGTGCGCGCGTCGGTCGCCGAGGTGACCAGCACGCTGCCGGGGGCGGCGGCGACCTGCGTCCAGGTGTCGGAGCGCAGCTCGGCGAGGACCGTGCCCTGCCCGTCGAGGCGCGTGGCGACCGCGGCCGGCACGCCGTCCGGTGTGGGAGCGGCCAGCAGGCGGGAGGCGACCGGTCCGGGTCGGGGCGCCCGGACCCCGTCCACCGCCGGACCGGCGGAGTCCCCGGTGAGCAGGAGCTCGCCGTGCCGGAGGCGGGCGGTGGTCCAGGGTGGCCCGGTGGTCTCGGTCTGCAGGGCCAGCGAACCCTCGGCGGTGACGGTGAGGTGGTGCTGGGCCGGGCGATCCCAGGCGTCGCGGCCGGGGACGGCGAACCAGAAGCCCTCGCCGCGGGTGTCGGCCGGCGTCGGCTCGACCCATCCCGGTACCTCGGTCGGCATGGGTGCGTAGACGCCGCTCACCGGCAGGTCGGTCTTCTGCCACGGGTTCGTGGTGGGGTCGCCCAGCCGCCCCAGCTCGAGCCGGTGCAGCCGGTAGCGGTGCACGGTCGCGCCCTGCGCCGCCGCCCGCCGGCCGGGGTCGTCGGGCGCGTCGGCCGGCCCGGCCGCCTCGGTCGCCAGCACGTGCACCGTCGACGGCGACGCGACCACGTGCAGTGCCGCCTCGGGGAAGGCGGCCCGGTGGTGCAGCCGCAGCGCGGCGTCGAGGACGAGGAGTTCCCGGCCGACGACGACGGCCACCCCGCCCCGGTGGACGACGCACTGGTGGGGCGGACCCGCGAGGTCGACGACCGCGTCCGGCACCACCGCGCCCGGCGGGAAACGGCGCAGCTGCCAGCGCCCGTCCCAGTCGACGCAGCACGCGATCACGCCGGCGTCGGTGGCGCCGGCCGTGTGCACCAGCGGCGCGAGCACCTGCGGGGTGGTGGCGAGCTCGAGCAGGGGCGTCGTGGCCGGCCAGTCCGGGAGGTCCCCCGGCACGTACAGCGGCACGGGCGCCCGGGGCACCACCGCCGGCCGGGCGCTGACGACCAGGGGCGGCTCGACGTCGGGGGACAGCTCCGGGGCGAGCTCGCCGATGGCCCCGGCGAAGACGGCGGTCAGCCGGCCGGCCGCGGTGACCGTGCTGCCCGCCGCCGGGAGGTCGGCGAGGACCTCGGGGGCGGCGCAGACGTCGAGGGCCAGCCCGGCGGCGGTCTCGACCGTGAGCACGGTGAAGGGGTGACCGGTCCGTCCGGACGTCCGCCGGCCGGCCGCCCGGACGACGCCGGTCACCTCGGCGGTGGCCTGCTCGGGCGGGCAGGAGAGCGCGGGCCGGCCGTCGTCCCCGCCGGTCCGCACGCGCTCGGCGGTCAGAGCCAGCCGCACGCGGGTGGCGCGGCCCCGCCGGTAGGCGCCGGGGCCGGCGTGCGCGAGGTCGACGAGGCCGGTGACCAGCCGCACCGGCTCGGCGCCGTCGGCGCCGTCGGTGCCGGCCACGTCGGCGACGAGGCGGGAGCGCCAGAAGTCCTCGGGGTCGGGGAGCAGGTCCCGGCAGACGACGGTGGTGACCGCGCCCGCCCAGAAGCCGGGGACCGCCGTCGGCTCGCCGCCCTCGGGGGAGGTCACACCGAGCAGTGCGCCACTCGCGTCGACGTCGAGGGAGAAGGCCACACCCTCCGCCGTCGGCACGAGACCGAGGCGGCCGCGGCGGACGTCGGAGGCGTGCTGCGACAGGTCGGCGTCGACGCCACCGACGCTGGCGTAGGGGGTGGGCACGGGCTCTCCTGCCGGTCGTGCGGGCGGTGGGGAGAGCATGCCGGAGCGTCAGCGGGCATTCCAGGAGCCTCCGTCCAGGCGGAGGGTGTTGCCGCTGAGGTAGGCGGCGTCGTCCCCGGCCAGGAAGGCGACGGCCCGGCCGATGTCCTCCTCCGGCCGGCCGATCCGGCCCAGCGGGATCCCCGCGCGGTAGCGCTCGCGTTGCTCGGGGTCCAGGTCGCGGTCCATCGCGGGCGAGTCGACGATCGGGACGACCGTGTTGGTCCGGATGTTGTCCGCCCCCCACTCGACGGCCGCGGCGGCCCCGATGGTCTCGATCGCCGCCTTGACGCCGGCGTAGACGCCGTAGTGCGCCGGACGGCGGAGCGCCCCGCTGGCGAAGTTGACGATCGAGCCCCCGCCGGCGGCCTTCATGTGCGGGTGGCAGGCCCGCATCAGGGCGAGCGTCGCGACCGGTCCGGACGCCCACAGCTCGGCGATCTCCTCGTCGGTGACGTCGAGCAGGTCGGCCGCGCGCATCTCCGGCGCCTGCGCGGCGTTGACCAGGACGTCGAGCCGGCCGAACAGCGCCACGGCGCCAGCGACGACGGCCAGCCGCGACGCCCGGTCGGTGACGTCGGCCGGCGTGACGTGCGCCGTCCCGCCGGCCGCGCCGATCTCGGCGGCCACCGCCTCGAGCGTGCCGGCGGTGCGGCCGACGCAGACGACGGCGGCGCCCTCTGCGGCCAGCGCGAGCGCGCACCCGCGGCCGGCGCCCTGCCCGGCGCCCGTCACGACCGCGACCCGGCCGGTGAGCCGGCGACTCCGTCCGTCCACGACGCCTCCCTTGACACCGCAGGTCGCGTCCGATGCGCTGCTGGTGGATCTTTACCAGGAAAGAGGTCTGCATGGACGGGCTCGTCGGCAAGGTCGTGGTCGTCGCGGGCGGCGGCGGGGGGACCGGGCGCGCGACGGCCCGGCTGCTCGGCGCCTCCGGCGCCCGCGTGGTGGTGGGCGACGTCGACGACGCCCGGGCGGAGGAGGTCGCGGCGGCCATCCGCGGGGACGGCGGCGAGGCGGTCGCCGTCGCCTTCGACATGGGCGACCCGTCGAGCACGACCGCGCTGGTCGAGGCGGCGGTCGAGCGGTTCGGCCGCATCGACGGCCTGCACAACGTGGCCGGCAACCCGGCGGCGCACCGGCACGACGGCGACGTCGTCTCCACCCCGCCGGAGACGTGGGACCTGCAGCTGCGCTCGCACCTGCTCGCCTACGCGCACGCCTGCCGGACGGCGATCCCGCTGATGCTGGAAGGCGGGGGTGGCTCGATCGTCAACACGTCGTCCAACGCCGCCCGCTCGGCCGGCACCACGCGGATCGCCTACCAGGCGGCCAAGGCCGGCGTGGAGACGCTCACCCGGCACGTCGCGGCCACCTGGGGCAAGCAGGGCATCCGCTGCAACGCGCTCAGCTACGGCGTCGTGCTCACCGACAACGCGCGGGCCCAGCTGTCCGAGGAGTTCTTCGCCGCCGCCCTGGTGCAGACGTGGAGCCCGCGGCTCGGCGAGCCCGACGACGTGGCCGGGCTGGCCGCGCTGCTGTTCTCCGACCGGGGCGCGTGGATCAACGGTCAGGTCATCGACGTGAACGGCGGCATGCTGCTGACCGGGTGACGGTCCCACGCCGGTCACCCTCCCGAGGGGCAGGGGCTTCAGCCCTCGCCCCGGGAGACCGAGGCAGGAGGCATGACCTCTTCCCCGACCTCCCGCCGGTCGCTCGGCGCCGTCGCACTCGGGTCGGCGTCCGTCGTGCTGCTGACCGCCTGCGGGGGCGGCGGCACCGACCGCGGCGCCGGCAGCGGCGCGTTCGCGCCGTCCGAGCCGTCGACCCCCGTAGCGCAGGCGCGCACCTCGTGGACCTCAGACCTGACCGTCTCCGGCGACCCGGTGGTCGTCGGTGAGACGCTCGTCGTCGCCACCGGCCACACGAGCGACTCGTCCCCGACCGGGCGCGGCCTGGCCGCCATCGACGCCGCCACCGGCGAGACCGTGTGGTCGCGGCCCCTCCCCGTGCCCGAGGGCACCGACGAGGTGGGCCCGAACGGCTTCACCCTGGGCACCGTGGACGGCGACCCGGTCGTGGTGGCCTCCTACACCGCGTCCTGGCCGGCCAGTGGTCTCCAGGAGGGCGGCGAAGGGCCCCGCGCCGCCGGCTTCGACGCCGACACCGGTGAGCTGCTCTGGGAGATCGAGGCACCGGGCCAGGTGATGTACGACGCCATGTCCGGTGACCTCGGCCCCATCGTCACGGGGGAGCCCGCCCCCGAGGACATCGCGGTCTTCGTCCCCGAGGCGAACGACGACGACAGCCCGCGAGCCACGGGCGTCGACCTGGCGACCGGTGAGGTCGTCTGGACCTACACGGGCACCGGGAAGCCGAGGTGGCACAGCTCCGGCGTCCTGGTCGCGGAGGACCAGGACTCCTACGAGGCCTGGCTCACCGGCATCGACCGCGCCACCGGCCGGGAGATCTGGCGGAGCCCCGGAGCCGGCGAGCGCGAGGACGTCTGGTGGCAGGTGCTGGACGTCCGGGGCGGCAGCATCCTGGGGGTGCGCAGCACGTCGACCGTCGGCAGTGGCAGCGTCTACGAGGCGGCGCTGATCGACCTCGCCACCGGAACCGTACTGGGCGGACCGACGACGGTCGTCGGGCACTCGATCTCGGACGCGGCCGTCAGCGACGACGGGGCGCGGGGGTACGTGGTCGACCCCGGCCGGCAGCTGACGGCTCTCGGTGGCGACGCATGGGTCGTCCCGCTGCCGTCGGTCGTCGGCGGGCAGTTGGTGCGCGGCTTCGACGACGACGGCAACCTCGTCGTCGTCAGCGCCGGCCTCGTCGTCCTCGACCGCGAGACCGGCGAGCAGATCGGTGGGGTCCAGCCGGACAGCGGGGATCCCACGGACCGTCCGGCGGAGCTCCTCACCGGCGAGCTGGTCGCCACGGTGGGGGACTGGTACGTGTACCTCGACCAGGCCACCGACGAGCTCGGCGCCGAGCGGGGCGAGGCCTGACCTCGAGGACCGATCCGCCCACGCCCCTCCCGGCCACGCCGGGAGAGGGCGTGGACGCATGACCGGTGGGCAGTCGGGGAACGGGCGATAACCTCCACCCACCGGGAGGGCTCGCCTAGAGGCCGATGGCGGCGGTCTTGAAAACCGCTATGGGGTCACACCCATCGTGGGTTCGAATCCCACGCCCTCCGCCGCGGAACACACGTGCGAACGGGTCCGAGCATGGAGAAGACCGACCTCCGCAAGGAGTTCAGGGAGCTGTACGCGCCGTCGAGCAGGGCCTTCTCGGTGGTGGACGTCCCGCGGATGTCCTTCCTGATGGTCGACGGCGAGGGCGACCCGAACACCGCCAGCGCCTACCGCGAGGCGGTCGAGGCGCTGTACTCGGTCTCCTACGCCATCAAGTTCGCGGCGAAGCGGGAGCTGGGCAGGGACCACGTGGTCGCCCCGCTCGAGGGGCTGTGGTCGGCCGACGACCCCTCGTTCTTCACCCGCCGCGCCAAGGACGAGTGGCACTGGACGATGCTGATCATGCAGCCGCCCTGGATCCCCGCGGAGCTGGTCGAGCAGGCGCGGGTGACCACCGCCGCGAAGAAGGACCTCCCCGCCCTACCGCTCCTGCGCCTCGCCGACTACGAAGAGGGGACGTCGGTGCAGGTCCTCCACGTCGGCCCCTACGACGACGAGGCGCCCACGCTGCGACGGCTGCACGAGGAGTACATGCCGGCACGCGAGCTGGAGTTCAACGGGCGGCACCACGAGATCTACCTCGGTGACCCGCGGAGGGCCCAGCCCAGCAAGCTGAGGACCGTCCTGCGGCAGCCGGTGCGGCCGCGGACCACGTGACGCGGCGCCCCCAGCCGTCGAGGAGGACACCGCATGAGCGAGCACCTGACCCTGTCGGCCCCGGCCAACCTCCGTGACCTCGGAGGCATCCCGGCCGCCGGCGGCATGGTCCGCACGGGGGTCGCGATCCGCGCCGACGACCTGTCCCTGATCCCCCGCGAGGACGCCGAGGCGCTCATCGCCGGGGGCCTGGGGGCGGTGATCGACCTGCGCACGTCCGCGGAGGTGCGCAACACCGGCCGCGGCGTCCTGGCCGACCTGCCGGTGGCCTACCACCACCTGTCGCTGATGACCGCCCTCGGCGTCCGCGGTCCCGGCGCACGGGTCGACCCCCGGGACCCGGTCGCCATGGGCGGGCTCTACGCCGACATCTACGCGACGGCGGCCGACAAGATCGTGACCTCGCTGGCCATCCTGGCGCTGACGCCGCGGGCCACCGCGTTCCACTGTTCCGCCGGCAAGGACCGCACCGGCGTCCTCGCCGCGGCGTTCCTGCTCGCCCTCGGTGCGGAGGACGACGCCATCGTCGCCGACTACGCGCTGACCGGGGACAACAGCGAGGCCATCCGGAAGCGGCTGCGCCCGGTGCTGAGGCGGGTCCTCAGCGAGCACGGCATCGCCGACGCGATGACCGAGTCGGCCAAGGAGGAGAGGTTCTCCGGGATCGCGATGGAGACCATGCTCGCCACGCTGCGCGAGCGGCACGGCGACCCGCTGCAGCCGCTCCGCGACGCCGGCCTGACCGAGGGCCTCGTGGACACCCTGCGCCGGCGGGCCGTCCACCCCGTCTGAGGCGCTGCACCGCCGACGGCCCGATCCGGCGTGCGGACCGGGCCGTCGGGGGCCGGGCCGTCAGCCGAGCAGCTTGGCCTTCTGCGCGGCGAACTCCTCCTCGGTGAGGATCCCGGCGTCACGGAGCTCACCCAGCCGCCGGAGCTGGTCGACGAGGTCGGGCGCGGCCGGAGCTGCCGGTGCGGGCGCCGGGGCCGGCGGCTGCGGTGCGCCGTATGCCGCACCCGGGTTCATGTGGTGCACGTACTGGGACTGCCGCTCCATCGTCTTCTTCTGCCGGGCCTCGCTGACCAGCGGCGCCAGCAGGTCGTAGACCTGGTGCGGGCTCTCGATGTTGTCGAGGACGACCTGACCGCTGGTCGTCGTCCCCGCCTCGAGGGTGCCGCTGAGGTTGAACGTGTCCTGCGAGACGCCGTACGCGGGGTCGTCGAGACCGAGCACGAGGTCGCCGACGTCCTTGCCGCGCTGCCACACGGCCTGGCGGACGTCCATGTCGCGGACCGCCCACAGCGGCACGCTCTCGGTCCGCGTGCCGAGCAGGCCGCTCTCGATCCAGATGCGGTCCTTGGTGATCCGGTACCGCGCCTTGGCGACGCCGGCCGCGCCCGTGGCCCCGCCCTTGCTCTCCCCGAACCACAGCGTGCTCGGGTCGTTGGCCCACTGCTCGGTCCGCTTGGCCGACTGCTCGGCGAGCTTGGCCTTGCCCTGCTCGGCGACCGCCTTGCCCTGGTCGGCGACCTGCTTGAGCCGGTCCTTCCAGCTCGGCTTGCCGGCGGCGGGCGCCGGCTGCCCGGGGGGCTGCTCCTGCCCGTACGGCTGCGGCTGCCCGGAGGAGGGCTGGCCGTACGGCTGCGCCGGTTGGCCGGTGCCCTGCGCGGTCGCGCCGTACGCCGGCTGGGTCTGGTCCGGGGGTGCGTACCCGGCGTCGGCGGAGCCGTAGTACTGGACGTTCGCGTCGCCGGGCGGCGGGGGAGGAGGCGGCGGCGCCTCCCCGGGCAGCGGCAGCTCCCGGGTCGGGGCGTCGACCCCCGTCGTCCCCTGGTCCGAGACGTGCTCGGTCCAGGCGGTGCCGTTCCAGTAGCGCAGCTCGTGCGTGCCGCTCGGGTCGGGCAACCAGCTCGCGTCGACCATCAGACGTCCCTCCAGCGTCGGCGGGTACCTCCCGGCGACCGCGACACCATGCCAGCGGGCCGCCCCCACCGGAACACATCCGGACGCGGCGACCGCACTCCCCCACGGGTGAGCCGACCTCGTCTCGGAACGGGACGCCGTCAGCCTCCTGCTCCTGCTGCCCACGCCCGAGCCGCTCATCGACGTCGTCTTCTTCGGCGCCGTGCTCGTGGTGACGGCGGTGATGCTGGACCGCGGCGCGGTGGCGCAGGACCGGCTGGTCGCCGCGCTGCAGCAGCAGGCGACCGTCGACGCCCTCACCGGCCTGCCCAACCGCCGGGTCTTCGAGGAGGCCCTCGACACGCGCTGGACCGGGCCCCGCACCGCGAGGGCACCGCCCTGGTCCTGCTCGACGCCGACTCCTTCAAGCAGATCGACGACCGCCACGGCCACCCGGTGGGCGACGACGCGCTCGTGCACCTGGCCCGGCTGGTCAGCCGCAACGTCCGCGCCGGCGACGCCGTCCCGAGCCGGCTGGGCGGGGACGAGCTCGCGGTCCTGCTGCCCGGCTGCTCGCCGCAGGTGGCCGCCGAGCGGGCGGACGCGCTGCTGCAGTCGGTGCGCGCGACGCCCCTGCCCCTGCCGGACGGCGAGCTCCTGGCGCTGCCGTCTGAGCGAGGCCCCGCGGGGCCGGTTCAGCGCAGGTGGCGGACCGCGGCGGCCAGCGTGCGCGCGGTGAGCCGGCCGTCGGCCAGGCCGAGGGCCACCACGTCGTCGAACACCCGCTGGTCGGCGGCGGCCCCGCGGACCGCGGCGTCCATCAGCAGCGGCCACCGGGACAGCTGGGAGGCCGCCGACGTCGCGCGCAGGTGCCCGCCCAGCCGGCGGCCCAGGGCGCGCCGGTACACCGCCCCCGCCGCGGGGCCGGCGGTCGCCGCCGCCCCGGCCAGCGCGCCGGACAGGACCGCGTAGAAGATCCCCTCGCCGGTCAGGGGGTTGATCAGCGACGCCGCGTCGCCGGTCAGCAGCACCCGGCCGTCGGGCTGGCGGGCCCGGCCGGTCGACAGCGGCAGCCGGTGCGCGCGCAGCCGGTCGGGCGCCACACCGGGCAGCAGCCGCTCCAGCCCGGCGACCAGCTCCGCACGGCTCGCCCCGCCGGAGACCAGCTCCCCGTAGCCGACGTTGGCCCGCCCGTCGCCGAGCGGGAACGACCAGGCGTAGGCCGGCCAGCGCTGCTCCGTCGTCACCAGGACCTGGGTGCCCGGGCGCAGCGGTGGTTCCGGGGCGTAGCCGCGGATGGCGACGGCGATCCGGTCGTCGGGGGTGCGGGGCAGGCCCAGCGCCCGGCGGACGACGGACTCCGCGCCGTCCGCCCCGACGAGCACGCCCGCGCGGACGGCGTCGTCGACCACCACGCCGTCGTCGGCGGTGGCGACCGAGCGGACCCGGTGCCGGCGGAACGTCGCGCCCGCGTGCAGCGCCGCGGCCAGGATGCGGGCGTCGAGGACCTCGCGGGGGACGACGTACGACGGCCGGTGCGTGTCCCGCTCGACGACGGCGCCGCGCGGGGCCCGCAGCGACAGCCGTGGGACCGCGGGGTACCCGGCCACCAGCTCCGCCGGGTCGGCGCCCAGCACGGCCAGGACGTCGAGGGCCTCCGCGGCGATCCCGTCGCCGCAGACCTTGTCGCGGGGGAAGTCGGCCCGGTCCAGCACCAGCACCGAGGCCCCGGTCCGCCGCGCGGCGAGAGCGGCGGACGCCCCCGCCGGGCCGCCGCCGACGACCACGACGTCCCAGTCCTCCACCCGGGGGACGTTAGGTGCCCGCGGCGCCGGGCGCTGGGTACTCGCGCCGAGATCTGCACACTCGTCGGTATCAGCGGCTGATGGCGACGACTGTGCAGATCTCGTCGAGGTCAGTCCTCGGCGAGCAGGGCCCGCCAGCTGTCCCGGTCGTGCGCCGCCGGCTCGGTGTCCCGGAGGAACTCCGCCAGCACCCGGCAGAAGCGCTCCGGGTCGTCGACGTGCGGCCAGTGCCCGGCGCCGTCGAACACCTCGACCCGCGCCGTGGGCACCAGCTCCCGGACGGCGTCGGCGTGGCTGATCGGCACGATCGGGTCCCGGCTGCCCCAGATGACGAGCATCGGGATCGCGTTGGCCAGGTAGAGCCGGTCGAGCGCGCTCACCGTCTGGCCGCGGGCGTCGACGCTGCTGCGCAGCGTCCGCAGGAACGCCCGGCGCGCCTCGATGTCACGCAGCCCGAGCAGCGCCTCCCCGGCCTCGGCCAGGTCGTGGGCCTGCTTCCAGCCGGCCAGGCGGCCGAGCTCCTCCACGCCGCGCAGCGCCGTGCGGAGGACGCCGGAGGCGCCGGCGAGCGCGGTCAGCACCAGTTCGGCGCCGGGCAGGGTGGCGGCCCGCAGCGTCGCCGACAGCTCCGACCCCAGTCCGCCGCTGCCGACGAGCACGAGGCGCTGGCAGCGCTCGGGGAACTGGTAGGCGAACTGCAGGGCCACCCCGCCGCCGAGCGAGTGCCCGACGACGGTGACCTGCTCGATGTCGAGCACCGAGAGCAGGTCGCGCATCCCGTTCGCGTAGCCGGCGATGGAGTAGTCGCCGCGGGGCTTGTCGGAGTCGCCGTGGCCGAGCAGGTCCGGCGCGATGACGGTGTGGTTCTCGGCGAGCGGGCCGACGACGCTCGCCCAGGTCTGCGCGTTGTTGCCGATGCCGTGCACGAGCAGGATCGGCGGGCCGCTGCCGGCGCGCAGGAAGGCCCGCCGGTGCCCGTGCACCACGCGGGAGTCCCGCACCACCTCGGCCGTCATCCCCCCAGTGGACCACCGCGGCTTTGCGAGGGGGTTACGTCACGGCGCGGGGCAACTGTGCGGAGTCGCCCGGGGCAGGAGTACGGAGTGGGCCCGGAGGGGACCTCAGGTGCGGGTCCCCGTCCACTTCCGGGGCGGGTGCTCGTAGCCCTCGACGAACGCCAGCAGGCCGGCGGCGTCGGTCACCACGCCCAGCGCGTCCAGGCGGCGCCGGTCGAGGTAGCCGTCGTCGGCCATGCGGCGCAGCTGGGCCAGCAGCGGCTGCCAGAACCCGTCGACGTCGACCAGCACCGTGGGCTTGGCGTGCAGGCCGAGCATCCCCCAGGTCCAGGCCTCGAACAGCTCCTCGAGCGTGCCGGCGGCGCCGGGCAGCGCCACGAAGGCGTCGGACAGCTCCGCCATCCGCGCCTTGCGCTCGTGCATCGAGGAGACGACCTCCAGGCGGGGCAGCCCGGGGTGGGCGAGTTCGTCGTCGACCAGGTGCTGCGGGATGACCCCGACCACCTCGCCGCCGGCGGCCAACGCGGCGTCGGCGACGACCCCCATCAGCCCGACGTGCCCGCCGCCGTAGACGACGCCCACGCCGGCGCGCGCCAGGTCGGCGGCCAGTGCCGCGGCGGCGGCCCGGTGCGACTCCGGTCCGCTCTGCGACCCGGTGAAGACGGCGACGCGCACCTCAGCCCTCGCGCCCGGCGAGGACGTCGTCGACGAAGCCGTTGACCTGCTCGGTGACGACGCGCGGGAAGGTCTCGAAGGCGGCGGCCTTCTCCGGCGACGCGTCGTAGGCCTGCACGGCGGCGGTGAAGGCCGCCTCGTCGCCGTCGTGCGCCACAGCCCAGGTGAACGTGTCGAGGGCGGGGTCGGCGTAGGCGAACACCACCCGGAAGCCGAACTGCGCACGGACGGGCACGACCGTCGGGAACCAGGCGGTGAAGTCGGCCATGCGGCCGGGCTCGAGGCGGTAGCGGCGCAGCTGGACGGTGGTCACCCGGCCGATCCTGCCAGCGCCGCCGCCGCGTCCCCGCCGTGCGGTTCACTGGGGTCGTGTTCTCCCCGACCGACGGCTGGACCACCTGCGCCCTGGGCCACCGCCACTGGGGGAGGGTCGGCGCCGCGGGGCTGCTCGTGCACCGGCACGGCGCGGCCGGGCCCGAGTTCCTGCTGCAGCACCGCGCCGAGTGGTCGCACCACGGCGGCACCTGGGGCACGCCC
This sequence comes from Trujillonella endophytica, assembly GCF_019799905.1. Taxonomy (GTDB): domain Bacteria; phylum Actinomycetota; class Actinomycetes; order Mycobacteriales; family Geodermatophilaceae; genus Trujillonella; species Trujillonella endophyticus_A. Next base: position 136,722 of record NZ_JABGCI010000006.1, read on the forward strand.
GGGGGCGCGCTGCACGTGGACGAGCAGCCCGAGCACGGCGCGCTGCGCGAGGTGCGCGAGGAGTTGGGGCTGGGGGAGGGCGACGTCGTCCTCGGGGCCCGCTCGGTCGACGACCACGGTGGCTGGGCCTACACGACCGTGCTGGCGACGCCCGCCCGCGCGATCGACCCCGCGGACCTGCGGCTCGACGGCGAGAGCACGGCCGTCGGCTGGATCCCGCTGGCCGAGCTGGAGCGCGTGCCGCTGCACCCCGGGCTGGCGGCCTCGCTGCCGCGGCTCCTGCCGTTGCTCTGACCTGCCCGGAGGAGATCGGTCGGCGTCGTGCTCGGCCCCCTCGCAGGGGCCCGACCCGAGCGGAACGAGGGTTGGGGGCGAGGGGGTCCTCACCCTCCTCCGTACACCGGGGCGACGAGGGCGCGGTGGTCGCCGACCGCCAGGGCTCCCGCGCTCCCGGGCCCGGCGGGCTCGGCGCCCAGCGCCACGAGGTGGTCCAGCTGCACCCGCGGAGCCGCGGCGGGGAAGGTGGCCTCCCGCACCAGCGGGACGCCGCGCAGCAGCCGCGCCGGCAGGCCGCCGGGCAGGTTGAGGTCGCCGGCGAGCACGACCGGTCCGGGCAGCTCCGCGGCCCACCGGCGCAGCGCCCGGAGCTGGCGCAGGGCGGTCGGCGGTGCGAAGGACAGGTGCGTGCAGACGACGGTCACGCCGTCCAGCCGGGCGGCGACGGCGACGCGGGGCTCGTCGGGGATCCACCACCAGCGCGGCCGTCCCGAGCGCGGGTCCGGCGCCCGCACCGGCAGCCGGCCCCGCCCGCCGCCGAGGGGCAGGACCGACCACTCGAGCACCGGCCGTCGGCTGACCAGCGCGACGCCGTAGACCGGCCCCGGCACGGGCTCGCCGGGCCCGCGGAGCAGCAGCGGGTCGACGGGCGCCCAGCTCCGCACGGGACTCGGTGTCCCGGCGACGGTGGCCGCCGCGCGCCAGTCGGCCGCGCCCAGCGCGTCCGCGACGAGCGCCGGCTGGTCGGTCCCGCCGGAGCGGGGTTGCCCGGCGTCGGTCTCCTGGACGGCGAGCACGTCGACGTCCAGGCCGGCCAGTGCGGCGGCGATCCGGTCGGCCGCGAGGACGGTGCCGGAGGGACCACGTCCGGAGGCCAGGTTGAGCGTGCCGACGCGCAGCACCGAGCGGTCGGCCACCCGCCGGACGCTACGCGCCAGCTGGGGAGTTCCCCGGGCTCGAGCTGCCGGAGGGTGGCGGCGTCCCTGACGTGAGGGGACGCCGTTCCTCGCCTTCCCCGGAGTGGCCCATGCCTCGGGACCGTCGGCACCGACAGTGGATCCCGGCGGCCCTCGGCGCGGCGGTCGCCCGGGAGCAGGTCGAGCGGCTGGCCTGGCGGGTGCTCACGCCCCTGGGCCGGCGGCGGCAGGGACGGCGGCGGCAGGGACGGCGGCGGTAGGGACGGCGGCAGCGGGGACGGCGGCAGGGAGGGAGGCGGTGGGTCCTCCCGGCGCGGCTCCACCGGCGGCGTCCGCCCCGCCCGCGTCGGCACCGCCCGCGTCGGCACCGCCCGCGTCGGCACCGCCCGCGTCCCCGGCTCCGGGTCCCTGCCGTCGCCGTCCCCGCTGCCGGTGGTCCCGGCGCCGGTGCCCTCACCCGCGTCGCCCCCGCGACTCCGCCGCGACCGGTGGTCCCGCCCGTGGTCCCGCAGGTGGTGGAGGAGGTGCTGCCGCCGGTGGTCCCCCAGGTGGTCGAGCGGGTGGTGCTCCCTGTCGTGCCGCAGGTGGTCGAGGACGTGGCTCCGCCGGCCGGAGCGGGTGTTGTCGGGGGTCTCGCCGGCGGTCTGCGGCCCTGACCTGCGGCATCGCTCTTCACGAATGGATGTGACAGTGATGTGTGACACGGTCGGTCACGGGTAAGGGGGCGCCCGTGAGCAGCCGTCATGACGCGTCCGGCGAGGCCGGGCGCACCGGGTCCGCAGGTACCGCCGTCCGTGCCTCCGCACTGCCGGCGGTCGACGAAGCGGGTCAGGCGGCCGAGCGTCGCACCTGGCGGGTGCTCATGACTGCAGCGGTGGCCGGGCTGGTCGCCGCGCCGGTGCTCGCGCTGACCGGGCCGTACGGGGCCGAGGCCGCCGACGCCGCCGCGACCGCCCAGGAACCGGACGGCAGCGGCGCGGCCGGAGGGGGCGTCGACGTCGCCGCCCCCGAGGGCTTCGGCCGCCTCTCGCCGCTGTTCGGCGCCCCCGGCCTCGACGGCTGGCCGTTCACCATGGCCACCACCTCCTCCAGCTCCTCGGCGTCGCAGGCGCAGGGCACCGGCGTCGCCGGTAGTCGGCCGCAGGGCTTCCTCCCCGTCCTGGACCTGTCGCGGGCCGGCACCGCGGGCGCGCTGCCCGGGGCGCCGGCGCCCGCCGCTCCGGCACCTGGCGCCGCTCCCGGGTCCGTCTCCGCTCACGGCGGAGCCCCGGCCCCCGCGCCCGGCGCGGCTCCCGCTCCGGGGTCGGGCCCCGCACGGCCCGCTCCGGGGACCGTCGCCCCGGCTCCGCCCGCGGCTCCCGCCGCCCCTGCCGCCCCGCCCGTCCTGCCGGGCCCCGTCGGAGGAGTTCCCCAGGGGGCCGGCGAGGTGGTCGGCGGCGTGACCGACGGGGCCGGCTCGGTCGTGGGCGGGGTGACCGGCGGGGACCCGGTCGGCGGCGTGACCCAGGGCGCGGGCGAGGTGGTCGGTGGCGTGACCGACGTCGTCGGCGGCCTCGTCGGCGGGTGACCGTGCCACTGCCGGACCGGCCTCCGGCCGGGCGGGCCCCGGGGATACCGTGCCGGGCATGAGCGCGCGCGAGGACGTCTCGGAGATCTTCGACGCGACCGCGTGGCGGCCGGTCGAGGGCTTCGACTTCGCCGACATCACCTACCACCGGGCCGTGGACGCCGGCGTCGTCCGCATCGCCTTCGACCGGCCCGAGGTGCGCAACGCGTTCCGGCCGCAGACGGTCGACGAGCTGATCACCGCACTCGAGGACGCCCGGCTCGCGACCGACGTCGGCTGCGTCCTGCTCACCGGCAACGGCCCGAGCCCCAAGGACGGCGGCTGGGCCTTCTGCTCCGGCGGTGACCAGCGGGTGCGCGGCCGCTACGGGTACGAACACGACAAGGGGCGGAGCTCGGGTCGGCTGCACGTCCTGGAGGCGCAGCGGCTCATCCGGTTCATGCCGAAGGTCGTCGTCTGCGTCGTCCCCGGCTGGGCGGCCGGCGGCGGGCACAGCCTGCACGTCGTCAGCGACCTCACCCTGGCCAGCGCGGAGCATGCCCGCTTCAAGCAGACCGACGCCGACGTCGGCAGCTTCGACGGCGGCTTCGGCTCGGCCTACCTCGCCCGTCAGGTCGGGCAGAAGTTCGCTCGCGAGATCTTCTTCCTGGGCGAGGAGTACACCGCCGCCGACGCGCACGCGATGGGCATGGTCAACCGCGTGGTGCCGCACGCCGAGCTGGAGCGGACCGCTCTGGACTGGGGACGGCGGATCGTGGCCAAGAGCCCGACCGCGCAGCGGATGCTCAAGTACTCGTTCAACCTGATCGACGACGGACTGGTCGGTCAGCAGCTGTTCGCCGGGGAGACGACCCGGCTGGCCTACATGGCCGAGGAGGCCGTGGAGGGGCGGGACGCGTTCCTGGAGAAGCGCGACCCGGACTTCTCGCCGTTCCCCTGGCACGTGTGATCAGGAGGTAGCCGTGATCGTCGAGGTGGTGGGGGGCGCCGAGCAGCGCCCCGAGGTGCGCGTCGTCGATGCCGACGACCTGAGCCGGGTGGTGCTCGCTCTGGGCGAGGTCACCGACGAGGAGGCCGACCGGACCCTGCGGGATGCCGGCCTGGGCCGCATGGCGGACGCCGACACCGCACTGCTCGACCCCGCGGCCCTGCGCACCGCGGCCGGGCCGAGCGCGGCCGGCGAGGACTGGGAGCGGCAGTGGGCCGAGCTGACCGACCCCGGCCGGGCGGACGCGGCTGACGGCATGCTGCGCGTGCCGGTGCAGAGCGCCGCGGGGGCGTGACGACGGTCACATCGCGGTATTGATCATGGACGGGCACCGTCCTTGTGGTGGATCCAATGTCCCGACAGGATGTCGCGGTGCGGACGACCACGGACGGGAGCACGGTGTGAGCGGGACCCCCGGCAGGCCGTTGAGCGCGGAGTTGTCCGAGCAGCTGCTGTCCGTCGCGGTCGACATCCTGGCCGAGGAGGGCTGGGGCCGGCTCAACAGCGATCGTGTCGCGGCTCGCGCCCGCGCCGGCAAGGCGGGCATCTACCGCCGCTGGCCCACGATGTCCGCGCTGGCCCGGCACGCGGTCAGCCGCTTCCGGCTGGTCGACCAGCCCGAGGACACCGGCTCGCTGCGGGGCGACGTCGTCACCCTGGTCGACCGGTGGCGCCGGCCGCTGTCCCGTGAGGAGTGCGCCGCGGCCAGCCTCGTCGGCGCGGCCCGGCACGACGAGGAGCTGCGCGCCGGCCTGGACGCCGCGCTCGTCCGGCCCCTCGCGGCGTCGGTCGCGGTGATCGGGGAGCGTGCCGCCGCCCGCGGCGAGGCCGTGCCCGAGGCCCGCCTCGCGCTGCTGCGTTCGGTCCTGGAGGCGTTCCTCTGGCAGCGGTTCACCAGCGCCGGTGACGGCGCGATCCCGGCCGAGCGCCTGGACCGGCTGGTGACCGACGTCCTCATGCCGCTGGTCGGCTCGGAGCCCGAGACCGCCTCCGTGTGACCTCGGGGCTCAGCCGGCCCCGAGCAGCCTGTCGCCGTCCAGGGCCACCTCGAGGTTGCCCAGCACCTGGTCGATGAGCGAGGCGGCGGCGGACGCCCGTTCCGGCACCTGATCGGGCTCGGGCAGCGGCTCCCGGCTCTCGGCTACCACGGTGCGCACCGCGGCCACCCAGGTCCCGGCCACCAGGGCTGCCGTGAGGTCGACGTCCCGCGGCCGGGGACCCCCGTCGGCGTCCGACCACGCCTCGACCAGTGCGGCGTCCAGCCGGGCCCGCGCCTGGTCGACGAGCTCGCGCTCGTAGGCCTGCAGCGCCGGGGACGCGGCCATCGTGGTCACCATCCGGCGGTGCGCCGGGTCGGTGAGCGCGGCGATGTGCCGCTCGGCCTCGGCGACGATGGCCGGCCGGAGGGCGGCCAGGGGCTCCGTGCCCACAGGCCGGCGGCGCACCGCCTCGGCCGGCGAGTCCACCCACGGCGTGCGGCCGGTGAAGAACAGGTCTTCCTTGGTGGGGAAGTGGTTGAAGACCGTCTGGACGGCGACGTCGGCCGTATCGGCGATGTCGGCGATCGTCACCGCCTCGAAGCCACGTTCGTCGAACAGCCGTTGCGCCGTCGCCAGGACCAGGGCCCGCGTGGCTGCCTTCTTCCGCGCCCGGCGGTCGCTCCCCTCACTCATCGCTCACAGTCTAACGACCGTGAGTGACGAGCTTGCCACGTCTCACGAACGGGCCGCCCGGCTCCAGTCCTCGGCGACGGTCCGCGCCCACGTCTCGACGAGCGCCTCGAGCCCGACCACGTCGAGGTCGGCCGCGATGTCCGCCGGTGTCATCTGCCAGACCCGGGGGCGCTGCGGTGCAGGGTCCGGATTGGGGTCGTCACCCAGCCGGCGCACGAGCGTGTCGAGCACGCCGTGCACCGCGCCGGGGTCGGCCGGGTCGGGGTGCTGCGCGGCGTAGGCGGTGTCGGCGAGCGCCACGGTGGCCGCGGCGCGCGGGTCCGTCGCGGCCTCCTCGCGGATCCCCCGTGTCGTCTCCTCGAACAGCCGCCGGCACGCCGCGGCCGCGCCGTCGGTCCCCGTCCGGCCGGGTGCGGGCGCCATCACCGCCCCGCAGCCGGGGCAGGCGGCCGGCTCGGGCTCGCCGCCGGGGGAGGCCGGGGGTGCGCTGCGGTGAGGTGCGGACACGCCACCATCGTCCCCCCGTCGGCGGCGGTCCGCCGGTTGCGGGGCGCGGCGTCCGGAACCCGGTGGACGGCGTGCTCCGCCGTCCGGGGAAGCTGGGCCGGACGTCGTCGCAGGTGCGAAGGGAGCCGGTGCCCCGGTGAGGACCACAGGAGCGGTGCTGTTCGAGCCCGGGACCGACTACCAGGTCGTCGACCTGGAGGTCGTGGACCCCGGGCCGGGCGAGGTGCTGGTGGAGATGGCCTACGCCGGGCTGTGCCACTCCGACGAGCACCTGCGGCACGCCAACCCGGGCGGTCAGTTCCCCATCGTCGGCGGGCACGAGGGCTCGGCCGTCGTCCGGGCGGTCGGGCCCGGGGTCACCCGGGTGGCGCCGGGCGACCACGTCGTCACCAGCTTCCTGCCCGCCTGCGGGCACTGCCGCTACTGCGCCACCGGTCGGTCGAGCATCTGCGACGCCGGCGCCACGATCGCCACCGGCCGGCTGCCCACCGGCACGCTGCCCTTCCGGCTGGACGACGGCCGCGAGCTCGGCGGGTTCTGCATGGTCGGCGCGTTCGCCCGGCACACCGTGCTCCACGAGTTCTCCTGCGTGCGGATCGAGCCGCACGTGCCGCTGGACACCGCGGCCCTGCTGGCGTGCAGCGTGCCCACGGGCTGGGGCTCGTCGGTGTACGCCGGCGGGGTCCGCCCCGGTGACACGGTCGTCGTCATCGGCCTGGGCGGGGTGGGCGTCAACGCCGTCCAGGGCGCCGCGCACGCCGGGGCGCTGCACGTGATCGGCGTCGACCCGGTCGAGATGAAGCGGGGCTTCGCGGAGACGGTCGGCGCCACGCACACCGTCGCCGACGCGAAGGAGGCGGCCGGGCTCGCGCGCGAGCTCTCCCGCGGCACCGGCGCCGACGTCGTCGTGGTGACGGTCGGGAAGATGTCCGCCGACGTGCACGCCGCGGCCAGCCGCTGCGTGGGCAAGGGCGGCACCCTCGTGCTCACGGCTCTGGCCGACCGCCCGTCCGACGGCATGGTCACGCTCAACGGCCAGGTGACGACGGCGTTCCAGCAGCGCGTGCAGGGGACGCTGTTCGGCAACTGCAACCCGTTCACCGACATCCCGCGGCTGCTGCGGATGCACGAGGAGGGCCGGCTGGAGCTCGACCGGCTGGTCACCCGGCGCTACTCCCTCGACGAGCTGACGCAGGGGTACCGCGACCAGGCGGCCGGCGAGACGGTGCGCGGCCTGCTCGTCCACCAGGCATAGCCGAAGGACCCCCTTCCCCCCACCGCTCGCGAGCTCGCGGCGGGCCCCTGCAGGGGCCGGAGGTTGCCGGGGCGGCCCGGCGGGCAGAGGTGCGCCCATGGCCTCATCCGCGATCGCCGTCCTCGACGTCGACGGCACTCTCGTCGACAGCAACTACCAGCACGCGCTGGCCTGGTACCGGGCCTTCCGCTCGCTGGGCGAGACGTTCCCGATCTGGCGGATCCACCGGCTCATCGGCATGGGCGGTGACCAGCTCGTGGCGGCCATCGGCGGGGACGAGCTCGAGGAGCGGATCGGCGAGGAGGCCCGTGAGCGGTGGGTCGAGGAGGCCGACCCGCTCATGCGGGAGATCGCGGTGCTGCCCGGCGCCCGGGACCTGCTCCTGGCGCTGAAGGAGCGCGGGCACCGGGTGGTCCTGGCCAGCTCGGGCAAGCCGCACCACGTGGACCTGTCCCTCGACCTGCTCGACGCCCGCGAGATCGCCGACGCCTGGACGACCAGCGACGACGTCGAGGAGACCAAGCCCGCGCCGGAGCTGCTGGAGGTCGCGCTGGAGAAGCTCGGTGCCCCCGCGGACGCGGCGGCCGTGCTGGTCGGCGACTCCGTCTGGGACGTCAAGGCCGCCGACAACGCCGGGATGCCCGCGCTGGTGGTGCGCTCCGGCGGTTTCGGGGACGACGAGCTCACCGACGCCGGCGCCGTGGCCATCTTCGACACCCCGGGCGACCTCGCGGCCAACCTGCAGGACACCCCCCTGGCCTGAGGGAGGACCCCGCTGCAGGGGCCGTCAGCCGGAGGCGGAGCGGAGCGCGCGGTACTCCGGGATGGTCGCCATGGGCGGCCGCTCGTCGACGGCGACGGGGCTGCTGCGCGGCACGAACCCGTGTCCGTCGTGCTCGAACTGGGTGAGCAGGCCGCTGACGGCGCCCCCCTGGCCGGCGCGCGCCAGCACCGCCGAGACCACCTGACCGGCCATCCGGCTCAGCGCGTCCTGGCTCTGGGAGGTGTGCCGGCGCACGCCCAGGTCGACCTGCGCCAGCCCGGAGAGCCCGATCAGGTCGAGCAGGTCCAGCAGCAGCCCGATCTCGATGCCGTAGCCGGAGGAGAACGGCACCTGCTCGAGGTACTCCCGGCGGCCGGCGTACTCGCCGGCCAGCGGCTGGATGACGCCGGCGAGCTCGGGCCACCAGGCGTTGAGCAGCGGCCGCGCGGTCAGCTCGGTCACCCGGCCGCCCCCGGCGGGACTGGTCACGCCGTCGACGCTCAGCGGCCGGGTGTAGCAGCCCTTGACGTACCCGACCGCCGGGTCGGTGAGCAGCGGGGCCAGCAGCGCGGGCACGTAGTGGGAGACGTCGCCGAGCAGGTCGGAGTCGTGGAAGACGACGAGGTCCCCGGTCGTGGCGGCCAGCGACTTCCACAGCGCCTCGCCCTTGCCGGAGCGGTTGCCGTGGGCGGGCAGCAGGTCTGCGGCGGCCACGACATCGGCGCCGGCGGCCCGGGCCACCGCGGCCGTGGCGTCGGTCGAGTCGGAGTCGACGACGAGGAGTTCGTCGACCAGCGGCACCCGGCGCATCCAGCGCTCGACGATGTCGGCGACCAGGCGGCCGACGGTGGCCTCCTCGTCCCGCGCGGGGAGGACGACGCTGATCCGGTGCCCCCCGCGGCGCTTGGCACGCAGCAGGGCAGGGGCGTCGATCGCCGCCAGCGAGGGGGCCGACGTGGTCCGGCTGTCGAACCAGGCGCGCGCGTCGGGTCTCATCGGCTCACTCTCGGCGGTCCCCCGGCAGCCCGCCAGTAGGTCCAGGCGCTGTTCACCGGCTGGTCACCGACCGCTCGCCGGCGCCGTCGAGGGCGACGCGGGCGCGGGCGGTGCGGCTGTTCGGGCCGACGGTCGCGCCCTCCCCGGTGGGCTCCGGGTGGCCCAGGTCGGTGAGCCAGCCGCGGAACACCCGGTGCAGCTGCTCGGCGCCGACCACCTCCCCGGGCCGGGCGAACGACCGCGGGTACACCAGGAACCCGCGCTGCTGCGGCCCGCCCAGGCCGCCGTGCGAGCCGACGTGCGGCTCGAACGGCGAGGCCTCGTCGGTCTCCGGGTCCCAGGCGCTGTTCACGACGACGTCGGGGCAGTGCGGGAACGTCGAGACCCGGGCGACCAGCGCGGCGGCGTGCTCGCCGTACGGGGCCAGGGGGTCGCTGCCGATCACCTCGCCGGTGGCCAGCCGGTGCACGCCGTCCCGGCCCATCACGACCGGCCCCTGTTCCTCGGACTGCACCAGCACGAACCCGATGCCGGCGTGGTCGACCAGCCCGGGCAGCAGGTCGGGCCAGTGCCGCTCGATCTCCTCCAGCGGCACCCGGCCGGGCAGGTCGGCGAAGGAGATCGACGCCGTGTGGCCGGAGACCGTGACGACCACGCCGGGAGCGACCCGCGGCACGGCTCCCTCCCGGCCGATGGGCAGTTCGTGGTCGTGCGGGTCCCCGCCGGCCTGGACCCGGGCGCGCAGCCGGCGGGCCACGGGACCGGCTCCCTCGGCCAGCGCGGCGCCGATCTGCCAGCCGCCGTCGGCGGGATCGCGGCTGGTCGCCGGGCCGCTGCACCTGGTCCGCGGGTCGGGATCGGCGCCGCACAGCCGCCCGACCAGCGCCTCGACGGTCTCCCCGAACCGGTCCGCGAACGCCTCGCCCTGGGTCAGGCCGTGGTCGGAGTGGCAGACCAGGTGGTACTCCCGCGGTGCCAGCGCGGCGGCCCGGTGCAGCCGGCCGATCTGCTGGTCGATGGTGCGCAGCACCGCGAGGGTGTCGGCGCGCTCGAGCCCCGCGTGGTGGCCCGCCTCGTCGTAGCCGAGGAAGTCGGCGTAGGCCACGGCCCGCCCGGCCAGCATGTCCTCCAGCAGCGCGAAGACGACGACGTCGCGGCTGATCACCGTCGTGCCCGGCCGCATGAGCGGCCACAGCCCGCCCCGGGAGACCCGCGGGCGGACGTCGTCGCGGCGCTCGCGGGCGGCGGCGACCAGCTCGCGGCCGATGTCCACGACCGACACCGCGATCGTGCGCAGCGCGTTCACCGGGTTGGCGAAGTAGGCGTAGTACCCCGAGCCGACGCGCTCCAGCTGGCGCGCCCGGCGGCTGCCGGGCCGGACGACGTGCGCCAGCGAGCTCATCGTGAGGCTGACGTGCGGGGCGTCGCCGGTGAAGAGGTTGCCGCGACCGGCGCCGTCGCCGGCGAGCAGGCCGCGGCCGTCGGAGAGCCGGCTCTCGACCAGGGCGGCGTCCTCGGGATGGGAGACGCGGACCAGGCGGTCGCGGTCCTTCTCGTACCAGCGGAACCCGAACACGTCGTGGTTGCTGCCGTGCAGGATGCCGCTGACGGCCGCGCCGGTCTGCGAGCTCCAGTCGGTGTGCCAGGAGGTCATCGCGTGGCTGCCCGACCGCAGCAGCGCGGCGACGTTGGGCATCGACCCGTCGCGCACGGCGCGGGTCGCGGTCCCGTACGACAGCGCGTCGATCTGCAGGAACAGCACGCCGGGTGGCTGCTCTGCGGCGTCCCCCGCCCGCCGGGCCCGGCGCCGGGCCCGCCGGAAGAACAGCTCGTCCTCGTCGACGGCCAGCGCGCTGCTGACCAGCCCGGTGACCGCGGCCATGCCGACGACGACCAGCACCCCGGTGCGCACGCCCTCGACGACGACGCCGGGGACGAGGAAGGATACCCCGAGCACCGCCAGCCCCAGCAGCAGGAAGCTGCCCAGGCCGAGGGTGAGGAAGGCGATCGGCAGCGCGACGCGCATCACCAGCGGCCAGACCACCCCGGTGAGCAGCCCGACCAGCAGCGCGACCAGTGGCGGCTGCCACCAGGAGCCGAGGTCGAAGCGGTCCAGCCACGAGTCCAGCTGCACCAGCGCGACGGTGGCGGCCAGCCAGGTGAGCAGCACGCGGGCCGGGGTGCGGCCGCGCTGCAGCACCCGGCCGCGCTCGGGGGGCCGGGTCATGCCGGGCCGGCGTTCTCGCGCGCGGACCCGCAGGGCGCCGGCTCGGGCTCGACGGGTGCGCGCGGGGCGGGCGGCCCGACGTCGACCGGTGGCTCGCGCCGCGCGGCCCGGCGCCGGGCGGCGCCCACCAGGTTGAGCACCGCCCCGACCAGCAGGACCAGCAGCGTGGCGATGAGGGTGGCCAGCAGCGGGGAGTCGAAGACGCCGCCGCTGACCACGCCGAGCAGGGCGTAGGCCCCGGCCCACAGCAGCGCGGCGAGCAGGCTCGCCGGCAGCAGCCGCCGCCACGGGTAGGCCAGGGCGCCGGCGGCGAGCAGGACCGGGATCCGCCCGGCCGGGAGCAGCCGGCCGGCCACGATGATCTGCCAGCCGTGCTCGCGGAACTGCTCACGGACCTCGGCGATCCGGTCGGCGTGCTGGCCGCGCGCCACCCAGCGGACGGCGGCGGGACCGCCGAACCGGCAGACGGCGAAGGTGATGACGTCGCCGGTCCAGGCGGCGAGCGTGGCGAGCACGAGCACCAGCAGGAGGTCCAGCCCCTGGGTGCTCGTGGCCACCGCCGCCGCGGCGCCGACCACCGCCCCGGTGGGCACGACCGGCACGACCGAGCCCAGCAGCACCCCGCCGAACACGACCGGGTACCCGATCGAGGAGGCGTCGGTCCAGCTGGAGGCCAGCAGGTCGGCGCTCATGCGGCGTCGCGGGCGGGGAGCAGGACGGTCCCGCCGGGCTCGGTCAGCACGACGCGGGTGTCCAGGCCGCGGGCGGTGACCGCGTCGGCGAACGTGCGGGGCGGCTCGGTGAGCAGTCGGCGCATCCGGGGGACGACGGTGCTGCCGCGCAGGGCGAGGGTGCCCCAGTGCACGGGGACGGCGACCCGTGGCCGGACCCGCGCCACGGCCTCGGCCGCCCGTACCGGGTCCAGGTGACCCGGGCCCAGCGAGGGGCCCCAGCCCCACACCGGCAGCAGGGCCACGTCGACCCCGCGCTCGCCCAGGACGTGCATCCCGTCGAACAGGTCGGTGTCGCCGGAGACGTAGACGCTGCGGCCGGCGCCCTCCAGCAGGTGCCCCAGGGCCGGGGCGTCGGGGCCGTGCGTGAGCCGGGGGCCCCACCGGTACGCGCTGTGCTCGGCCGGGACGGCGGTGACGCGCAGCTCGCCGTCGGTCAGCGACTCCCCGGGCGCGAGCTCGGCGACGTCGGGGAACCCACGGGCCCGCAGCCAGGCGCCGGCGCCGCGCGGCGCGACGATCCGGACGCCGCTGCCGAGCAGCCGCAGGGAGGGCAGGTGCAGGTGGTCGCCGTGCAGGTGGCTGAGCACGACCAGGTCGACGCCGGCCCAGGCGGCGGGGTCGGGCAGCGGGACCACCCGCCGCAGCGGCCCGACCCGGGAGGTCAGCACCGGGTCGGTGAGCACGGTGCGGCCGGCCAGCTCGACGCGCACCGTCGAGTGCCCCAGGAAGCGCAGCACCGGTTCGACCACGCGATCAGTGTCCTCCGCGGCACCGACGAGATCATCGGGGTTTCCCCTGGTTCCGCGACGAGCGGACCCCCGTCGTCGGGGTCACACCCCCCGGCGGGTGCCGCTCCGCCGGAGGAGCGTCCGGTCCAGCGCCCAGCTCAGCGCCACCCCCAGCGCCGCGCCGAGGGAGTTCATGACGAGGTCGCGGACCGACGCGTCCCGGCCGGGGAACAGGTACTGGTACAGCTCGATCCCGGCGGAGGCGGCCGAGCAGAGGCCCCACAGCCACCACCGCCGCACGGCGGGGAACGACTGGCAGAGCAGGAACGCGAGGGGGACGAAGAGCGCGATGTTGGCGCCGGCCTCGATGGCCTCGCCGGAGAGCGCGCCGGCGGCCACCTCGCCGACCGCCTGCTGCCCCCGGTCGAACAGCCGGTCCGGGGTCGGCCCGAGGGTGATCGAGGCACCGGCCAGCAGGTAGAGGGCCAGCGCGATCCGCGCCGCCGTCACCATGCCCGAACGGTAACCGCCGCGGCGCCGTGTCCCGGGGACCTGCGCTGCTGAGCGCCGCGTCCGAACCGCTGGTCGGGTCGGGACGTCTCTGGCAGGTTGCGCCGCTGTCCGCATCCCGCGCCCCGAGGAGACCTCCCGTGCGTCTGCGCTCCTTCGTCGCCGGCACCGCCATCGCCGCGACGTCCGTCCTGACCCTGGCCGCCCCCGCTGCCGCCGCACCGAGGCCCGCCTACGAGGCCGACGTGATCGGCGTCGTCCGGATCGATCCGAGCGACCCGACCGTCGCAGAGGTGAAGGTCCGCTACCGGTGCGCCGAGGACGCGGCGCTGTGGATCTCGGTCAAGCAGACCGCGGACCGCTCGGCCGACCCGCGCCTCGCCGAGGAGGGCAGCAGCGGGATCTCCGCAGCCTGGAGTGACAGCCACCGCAACCCCGTCGTCTGCGACGGGCGTCAGCGTGTCGCGACCTTCCGGGTCGACCAGGTGGAGGCGTGGCCTGGGCGTCCCGGCCAGGCCGGCCTGGCGAGGGGAGACGGCTATGTGCAGTTCTGCCTGACCGATCCGACGGCCCAGGGACCGGAGGGCCTCGTCCTGAGCCACAACGAGTTCATGCACGTGCGCTGACCCGTCCGTGTGGCGCTGCGACACCGGACGGCACGGAGCCGTTCGGTGCCGCGGCATCTCGAGCAGCCGGATCGCGCGCGCGGTGGCAGCATCGACGGGGTGAAGACCTGGCTCGACGCCTGGCCGGTGTTCCGGCAGCTCACCGGCTCCGACCCCCTGGGGCGGGGCAAGGCCGCGCGCAGCAGAGCGACCGAGGCGGTGGTCAGCCGCACGGCGACGGCCGACCGCGTCGCGAAGAGCGTCTGCCCGTTCTGCGCCGTCGGCTGCGCGCAGAAGGTCTACGTCGAGGACGGCCGGATCACCCAGATCGAGGGCGACCCGGACTCGCCGGTCAACCGCGGCCGGCTCTGCCCCAAGGGCAGCGCGAGCAAGCAGCTGGTGACCAGCCCGAGCCGGGTCACGAAGGTCCGCTACCGCCGTCCGTACGGGACGGAGTGGGAGGACCTGGAGCTCGACACGGCGATGGAGATGATCGCCGACCGCGTGCTGGAGGCCCGGCGCAAGGGCTGGCAGGACGAGGACGGTCCGCCGGACAACCGGCACCGCGTCAACAGGACCATGGGGATAGCGAGCCTCGGAGGGGCGACCCTCGACAACGAGGAGAACTACCTCATGAAGAAGCTCTACAGCGCCCTGGGCGCGATCCAGATCGAGAACCAGGCGCGCATATAGCACTCCTCCACGGTGCCCGGTCTGGGTGCCTCGTTCGGTCGTGGCGGTGCCACGAACTTCCTGGAGGACCTGGCGAACTCCGACTGCATCGTCATCGAGGGTTCGAACATGGCCGAGTGTCACCCGGTGGGCTTCCAGTGGGTGATGGAGGCCAAGGCGCGCGGCGCGAAGATCGTGCACATCGACCCGCGGTTCACCCGGACCAGCGCGGTCGCCGACCTGCACGTGCCGCTGCGCATCGGCACCGACATCGCCTTCCTCGGCGGGCTGATCCGGTACGTCCTCGACAACGACCTCTACTTCCGCGACTACGTCGTCGCCTACACCAACGCCGCGGCGCTGGTCGGTGAGGAGTTCGTCGACACCGAGGAGCTCGACGGGCTGTTCTCCGGCTTCGACGCCGAGACCAACCACTACGACGAGGCGAGCTGGCAGTACGAGCCGGAGGAGCCGCCGCACTCGGGCTCCGACGACCCGGCCGGGGCCGCCGAGCAGGACAGCTCCGAGCAGCACCCCGACGTGAAGGACGCCGACCGCGCCCAGGCCGCCGGCAGCGGCGGCCCGCCGATCCCGGCCAAGCCCAAGCGGGACGACACGCTGCAGCACCCGCGGACGGTGTTCCAGATCCTCAAGCGGCACTTCGCCCGCTACACCCCGGAGATGGTCGCCGAGGTGTGCGGCATCGAGCCGGAGGTGTTCGAGCAGGTCGCCCGCTGGGTCACCGAGAACAGCAACCGCGAGCGGACGACGGCGTGGGTGTACTCGGTCGGCTGGACGCAGCACAGCGTCGGCGCTCAGTACATCCGGACGGCCTCGATCCTGCAGACCCTGCTGGGCAACATCGGCCGTCCCGGCGGCGGGATCATGGCGCTGCGCGGGCACGCGAGCATCCAGGGCTCGACCGACGTCCCGACGCTGTTCAACCTGCTGCCCGGCTACCTGCCGATGCCGCACGCCATGCAGCACCAGACGCTGGACGAGTACGTCGCCGACGCGGCCGGCAAGGCCGGGTTCTGGGGCAACAAGCGTGCCTACACGGTCAGCCTGCTCAAGGCATGGTTCGGCGACGCGGCACAGCCGGAGAACGACTTCCGGTTCGACTGGATCCCCAAGATCAACGGTGACCACAGCTCCTACCGGACGATCACCGACATGATCCAGGGGAAGGTGTCGGGCTACTTCCTCGTCGGGGAGAACCCCACGGTCGGGCACCCCAACGGCCGGATGAACCGCTTCGGTCTGGCCAACCTGGACTGGCTCGTCGTCCGCGACCTGCAGATGATCGAGTCGGCGACGTTCTGGCAGGAGTCCCCGGAGGTCGAGACCGGGGAGCTGGCCCCGGAGACGATCGGCACCGAGGTCTTCTTCATGCCGTGTGCCTCGCACGTGGAGAAGGAGGGCACCTTCACCCAGACGCAGCGGATGCTGCAGTGGCGGGAGAAGGCGGTCGAGCCGCCGGGCGACGCGCGCAGCGACCTGTGGTTCTACTACCACCTGGGCCGGATCCTGCGGGAGCGCCTGAAGGACTCGACCGACCCCCGCGACCAGGCGCTGCTGCACATGACCTGGGACTACCCCCTGCACGGGGAGACCCAGGACCCCGACGCCGAGGCCGTGCTGCGCGAGATCAACGGCACCGGCCCGGACGGCGCACCGCTGTCGACCTACATCGACATGAAGGACGACGGCTCCACCAGCGGCGGCTGCTGGATCTACACCGGCGTCTACGCCGACGGGGTCAACCAGGCCGCCCGGCGCAAGCCGGCGAAGGAGCAGGGCGCCGTCGCCTCCGAGTGGGGCTGGGCGTGGCCGCTCAACCGCCGGATGCTCTACAACCGCGCCTCGGCCGACCCCGACGGCAAGCCGTGGAGCGAGCGCAAGAAGTACGTGTACTGGGACGAGGCGGCCGGGGAGTGGACCGGCGCCGACGTGCCGGACTTCGAGAAGACCAAGCGCCCGGACTACGTGCCGCCCGACGGTGCCAAGGCGCAGGACGCGCTGGCCGGCAACGACCCGTTCGTCATGCAGGGCGACGGCAAGGCGTGGCTGTACGCGCCGGCCGGCCTGGTCGACGGGCCGCTGCCGACGCACTACGAGCCGGTGGAGTCCGTCGTCGAGAACGCCTTCTACAAGCAGCAGGCGAGCCCGACGGTGGAGCGCATCGAGGGGCCGTGGAACCGCGAGAACCCCTCGCGCTCCGAGATCTTCCCGTTCCAGGTGACCACCTACCGGCTGACCGAGCACCACACCGCCGGCGGGATGAGCCGCACGCTGCCCTACCTGTCCGAGCTGCAGCCGGAGTTCTTCGTGGAGGTCAGCCCGGAGCTGGCCGCGCTGCGCGGGCTGACCCACGGCGACTTCGCCACGCTGGTCAGCGCGCGGACGGCGATCGAGGCGAAGGTGCTGGTCACCGAGCGGATCCGGCCGATCAAGCTGCGCGACGGGCAGGTCGTGCACCAGATCGGCATGCCGTACCACTGGTCCTACAGCGGACTGTCGACCGGCGACTCGGCCAACGACCTGCTGGGCATCGTGCTCGACGCGAACACCCACATCCAGGAGGACAAGGTCAGCACCGCCGACATCGTCCCGGGCCGCCGTCCGCGCGGGCAGGAGCTGCTGGAGTTCGTGGAGGACTACCGGCGCCGCGCCGGGGTGGCCTCGGGCCGGGTCGGGGTCAACGGCCGCGCTCCGGTCGAGGCCTCCAGCGGCCACACGGAGACCGGGTCGTGAGCCCGGCGGCCCGGACCACCATCGGTCCCCGCACGCTTGTGCTCTGCGTACCAGGGGATGCAGAGCACAAGCATCCGGAGACAACATCGGCCCCGCGGCCCTTCGTGCTGTGGGTACCAGGGGACGCAGAGCACGACAGCGCTCGGAGCAGGTCCCAGACCCCGGGAGGGAGGCCGGCATGACCTCGATCAGCTCGGCGAGCCCGGCCTTCACCGGCAAGGACCCGAACAACCGGCTGTTCGGCCCGCTGCCCGACGTCCAGGGCGACGCCGGCTACGAGGCGGGCCACCCCGAGCGGGTCGGGTTCTTCACCGACACCTCGGTGTGCATCGGCTGCAAGGCCTGCGAGGTCGCCTGCAAGGAGTGGAACACGCTCCCGATGGACGACTCGCACGGCACCCGCGACACCATGGGCCTGTCGGGGATGTCCTACGACAACACCGGTCAGCTGGGCGCCAACAGCTGGCGGCACGTGGCCTTCATCGAGCAGGTGCGCACCGTCGACCTGCCGATGCCGACCTTCGGCCGGCCCGGCGACGACCGGCAGGGCAGCGGTCCCTCACCGGCGGTCTCCGGGGACGCCGGCAGCCAGGCGCACATGCAGGCGAGCGTGCTCAACGCCGAGGCGCTCAGCGAGTTCGACCCGCAGACCGGGCAGAGCGGCACCGACAAGCAGGTGCGGTGGCTGATGAGCTCCGACGTCTGCAAGCACTGCACGCACGCCGGCTGCCTCGACGTCTGCCCGACCGGGGCGCTGTTCCGCACCGAGTTCGGCACGGTCGTCGTCCAGGGCGACATCTGCAACGGCTGCGGCTACTGCGTGCCGGCCTGCCCGTACGGCGTGATCGACCGCCGCGAGGACGACGGCCGGGTCTTCAAGTGCACGATGTGCTACGACCGGCTGACCGACGGGCTGATGCCGGCCTGTGCGACCGCCTGCCCGACGCAGTCGATCCAGTTCGGGGACCTGGACGAGCTGCAGGCCCGGGCCGACGCCCGGCTGGCCACCCTCCAGAGCCAGGGCGTGGAGACCGCGCGGCTCTACGGCCGCGACGAGGACGACGGCGTCGGCGGCAACGGCGCGTTCTTCCTGCTGCTCGACGAGCCAGAGGTCTACGGCCTCCCGCCGGACCCGATCGTCACCACCCGGGACCTGCCGGCGATGTGGAAGGCCGCGGGCAAGGCGGCGCTGATGATCGTGGGCGTGGCGGCAAGCGCCGTCCTCGGCTCGAGGAGGCCGCGGTGACGGAGGGGATCGCGACGCGGGGCGGCGGCTGGCGGCGGGCCGACGGCCCGCCAGCAGAGACCCGCAAGAAGAAGCGCCGGGGCGGACGGCGAGGCGGCCGCGGCGAGGTCGCCATGGTCGACGACGTCGAGTTCACCTCCTACTACGGGCGGCCGATCATCAAGCCGCCGGTGTGGAAGACCCCCGACGTGCCGCTGTACCTGTTCCTCGGGGGCGCGGCGGGCTCGTCGTCGATCCTCGGGGCGCTGGCCGACGTCACCGGGCGGCCGGCGCTGGCGCGGGCCAGCCGGCTGACCGCGGGCGGGGGAGCGGTCCTCTCGGTCGTGTACCTGATCCACGACCTGGGCCGGCCGGCGCGGTTCCTGCACATGCTCCGGGTGTTCAAGCCGACCTCGCCGCTGTCGGTGGGCACCTACATCCTCTCGCCGTTCGGCGCGGCGGCCGGGGGGGCGGCGGCACTCGAGCTGCTGGGCTGGTTCCCGGGGCTGAAGCGGTTCGCCGGGCTCGTGTCGGCGGTCTTCGGCGGGCCGCTGGCCACCTACACCGGGGTGCTGCTGGCCAACACCGCCGTCCCGTCGTGGCACGCCCCGCACACCGAGCTGCCCTACCTGTTCGGCGGCTCCGCGATGGCGGCCGGCGGCGGGATCACGATGGCGTTCACGCCGGTCGAGGAGGCCGGGCCGTCGCGGAAGATGGCCGTGGCCGGCGCGGCGATCGAGCTCGTCGTGATGCACCGGGTCGAGAACGGGCACGGCATCGTCAGCGAGCCGTACCACGAGGACCGGGCGGGGCTGCTGCTGCGGCTCGCGAAGGCCTGCACGGTCGCAGGGGCGGCGCTGACCGTGGTGTCCGGACGCCACCGCGCGGGTGCGGTCGCCTCCGGGGTGCTGCTCGCGGCGGGTTCGGCGCTCACCCGGTTCGGGGTGTTCGACGCCGGGATGGCCAGCGCGCGGGACCCGAAGTACACCGTCGTCCCGCAGCGCGAGCGGATGGCGGCCCGCGCGGCCGAGCAGGCACACGCCTCGTCGCTCACCCAGTAGACCGGGCTGACACGAGCGCAGGAGATTCGCGAAGCGCCGAGTGGGCTCTCCAGTGTCCCTCGACTGAACATCCACGTGGCGCTCGGCTGGATCGGCCAGCGCAGCGCTGCACGGATTCGAGGTGATGCGAGGAGGGCAGTCGGTCGGCACTGCACGACTTGATCAACGCCATGTAGATGCGGGAGTCGACGTGTTGGGGTCGTTCGATCAGCTCGCCGAGCCCCAGGCTGACTCGAGCACCATGTCGGGCCCCGCTAGGAGTGCCAGTCCGTAGGGGCCCTGGATCACGCAGGGCGGAGCGCCCGCATCCACCCCGCCGAGGCAGCGGTGGTCGAGAAGGTCCAGGTCTGGGCTCCCGTAGTGCCTGCAGTGGGGCGACTCTGATCCGCCATCTCCGACAGCTGGGCTCCCGCCGACTCGAAGGCTTCGGTCCAGCCGATCGGCTGTGCCACTGCCGCCATGGCGCGGTCCAGGCCCACCCCGCCGACGAGGAGGGCGCCGGGCGTCACCGTGGTCAGCCCCGGCACAGTGAGTCTCGACGCGGAGTAAGTGCTGTCCGAGGCGACAACGGCAGCGGTGTCGAAGGGGTCAGTCGGGCTCACCCCGTGGAACCCCGCCATGCCTGCGTTCCATTTCTGCGGGCTCGACAGCTGCCACGTGTAGGACGGCGGCTCCGCGACTGCGGACCCGACGACGTGGTAGTAGGCGAAGACACGCGCGCCGCCGCCCATGCCGATGTAGGACGACGGCAGGACGCTGGACCACCCGGCGGGCGCGGTCACCGCGGGCGAGTTGTCAGCGGTGAACTGCGCAAGCAGGACGTCCCCGTCCACCGTGCCCGCGGGTACGGGGATGGTCACCGCGCTGAGCGCCGTCGTGCTCAGCGCCGTGGTGACCGCTCCGACGCTGACCCCGGCGGGGGGCGGGGGTGCCGTGGAAACCGAGACGGTCTGGGTCGCGGGTGGGCTGGTCGCGGACGCGTTGGTCGCACGCAAGGTCACGGTGTAATTGCCGGCGGCGGCGTAGGTGTGCGCGGGATTCTGGGTGGTCGCGGTCGCCCCGTCGCCGAAGTCCCAGGTCCAGGACGTCGGCGCGGCGGTCGACGTGTCGGTGAACTGGACGACCAGGGGAGCGACGCCGCTCGTCGGCGAGGCGGTGAAGCTCGCGGTGGGGGCGGGCGCCGGCGCGGGTGGGGGCGGGGTGCCGCCTCCGAGCGCCAGATCGGCGTGCCAGTAGCGCCTCGTGGCGGTGTTGGCGGCCAGGACCACCAGACCGCTGGCGCCGTTGACCGACTGCTTCGTCGTCGTGGCGTCGTTCATGCTGTCGGAGGCGGCGTCCCGGATGATCGGCGTGCCGCGTCCGGGGGCGAACACAGGGTCGTCCATCGGGGCGGACTTCTGGTAGATCGTGCCCGGCGCCCCGGAGTACGCGCACCCAGGGCCCGTCGGCGCGGTGGCGACGACATGGACAGTGGACTGCTGCTCGTCGAGAACGACCTGGGGTCGGGTGTGGCAGTCGGCCAGGGTGCCGAAGTCGGACGACGTCCACGCGCCGGTGCCAGGCTTGAAGACCAGGAGTCGGATCAAGGACTCCGCAGGCGGAGCACCCGCTATGTCGTCCGCGCCCGTCTTGACCACCGCGAACACACGTCCGGCGGCGTCGGCCTGGACGGCCTTGAGGTTCAGGTGGTCATCGGCCTGGCGATTGCCGCGGATGGCCGGCGAGACACGCCAGTCGCCGACCGCGCCGCCGTCGTTGTGGACGGCCCAGTAGACGGTGTCGTCGATCTGGTTGCTCCACAGGATGCCGATCCTGTTCCGCCCGAATGCGACGACCGCGGACAGGTCGTCAGGCGCCGGCTGCGCGCCCGCGGTGGGCATGACGAAGGGTGTCCCCCAGGAGCTGTCGCTCCCCGCGGTGGCGTTGACGTACACGGCGCTCGTGAAACCGGTCGCCGAGCTGCCGCTGACCTGGGTCCACGTGGCCCAGATCCTGCCCGTGGAGTCCTTGTCGATCGTCATCGACTCGCTGGACTGGGTCGTGATGGTCGCGGGGAAACCGGCGTCGAGGGCGAAGGACTTCGTGGCGCTGTCGTAGCTGTACCGCAGGAAGCGGGCGGGGCTGTTGGCCACCGACGGCTTCGCGGTGGTGTCGCTGGAGATCGTGACCACGTGCGAGGCGATGTACAGGTGGGTGCCGTCCCAGAGGGTGTCGGCGAGGGTGTTGGGGCGGTCGTCGACGAGGACGCCGGTGTTGGTCCAGGTCTCAGTGGCCCGGTCGAGCCGGAAGATGCGCCAGGTCCTCGAGGTCGTGTCGAACATGGCGGCCCACCACAGGCCGTCGGCGTACCAGAGCTTGCTCTGCGGTTTGTCCGAGGTGGGCACGTTGACCGAGCCGTTGAACGCCGCGCCGGGATGACCGATGTCGCCCTCGGCGGCGAGGGCGGGGGCGGGGGTCACGACCGTGCCGAGCCCGGTCAGGAGGGCCATTGCCACGGTCACTACGAGCCTCGTTGCCAGACGCATGGCTTATCCCATCCTCACCAGGCCGGGAGTGCCGTTCCATGGCACACGCCACGACGAGCGCCTCAAGGTAAGGGGTGTGAGCCATGACGCCAATGGCGCTGGTCGCGAGCGATTCCTGAACGGCGGGGAAGATGCGTTCCGTGACCAGTCGACGCCTCAGCGAGGATCGGTTCGGGGCAATGGGTCTCGACGGGTGAGCTGAGACGCACACACCGTCATCCGCCTGACGTGTCGGCCGTCGGTCGCCACACCCGGACCCAGTCCACCAGCAACGTCGAGCCGACCGCGGGGCGGTGCCCCTCTTGGACGGAGAGGTTGAGGATCAACATCATCGGCAGGGACGTCACCTCGTGCGCCGCGACCTCCGGATAGGCCGTGCCGTCGAGGTACGGGATCGCCCGCCCGTCCTGCCAGAGCAGTCCATAGACGTGGAAGTCCTCGCGGTAGTCGCTGTCGTACTCGCCGTAGGACGCCGGACCCCATCCCGCGTCGTCCTCGCCGTCGTCCTCGGCGTGATAGTTGAACATGGGTCTGCGGTCGGACTCCGAGCCGAAGTACTCGAAGATGTCGATCTCGGGCGGCCACCTGTCCGCGGGAACGAGCCAGAACGCCGGCCAGCAGCCGTCACACTGCGGCACCCGCACACGCGCCTCGACGTACGTGCCCGCTGTCACCGCGTACTCCGGTTGCACCGCCTGCACCACGCCGGAGCGGTAGGGATAAGTCCGTCCCGCCAGCGTTGCCTCCTCGGCCTCCACCGTCACGGACAAGAGGCCGTCCCGGACCCGGACGCTCTCGGGGGAGAACCAGGCGGCCTCGTCATCGGGGTTGAACGGCGCGTCGCCCGCGGCGGAGCCGTATCGGTTGGGCTGCCACTTGCCCGGTTCGAGGAGGCCGCCGTCGAATTCGTCTCCCCATGCCAGCGACCAGGAACCGTCAGGACCGACCGGACCGACGTCCGCGGCTCCGTCGGTGACGAACCGGCTCGTCAGGAGCCCGGCTACGAACACCGTGGCCGTTGCCGCAGCGAGCAGTCGCCCCTGACGCCGACGTCCACCTGCTAGCGGCCGGCGGTGCGACGATCCCGGACTCGACCGCTCGTCACCGGTAGCCGCGAGCGTGCCAGCCGCCCCGGACGGTCCGGAGTCTTCGCCCACACCAGCCTCCTCCCGAGACACCGATGGCCGGCACCAGTCGCCCCAGGGCGGGGTGCGGCTTCCACGCTGCCCTGGGGGAGGGCCGTGGAGGCGCATTGTGCGCGCGGGCACTGGGCTTGGGGAGGGGTCAGGACGTGACGCGGCGAACCGGCGTCTCGGCCCTGTCAGGGGCGGGGGCCGGCGTGTAGCGTCGGCCGCCCATGGCGCGTCACCGTGCCTCGCCCGAGGGCGGTCCCGTCAGCGACGGACGATCGCGCGAGCGTGGAGGGTGCATGGGTGTCCACAGGGGACAGCGCCGGACGCCGGCTCTCGTGTACGTCGGCGCGGTCCTGCTGTGCATCGTGCCGCTGTCGACGATCAGCGCACGAGGCCAGGACGAAGCGGTGCTGAATCCCGCAGTCGAGGTCCACCTGTCGGACTGGCGGGCAGCGTGCGACGACGGTCGTCTCGCCTTCGACCGGGTCGCCGTTGACCAGGGTCCGCAGGGCGTGTCGACGGCGGTCGACCTCCGTCATCCCGGCGGCACGCGGGAGTGGTGCAGGGTCCTCGTCGGGCTCCGGGACCCCGAGGACTTCTTCGAGGCCGGGCACGTCTACCGGATGCGGGCCTACGTCCGGGACGTCACGGCCTCCGGGCGGAGCGGGGGGATCCTGCTCGCCAACGGCGCCTTCGCCCATCGGCCGACGGAGGAGACCCGGTACCGCAGCTTCACGGACGACGCCTGGCACCTCCTCGAGCGGACCTTCGTCGCCGGTCGGGGCGCAGACGACGACACGGCGCTGTACATCGAACTGCCCACGGAGGGCCGGCTGCACTGGCAGATCACCGCGGTCAGTGTCCGGGCGGTGGAGTTGCCGCGCCCGACCGTCCTGCCGGGGAGGGCTGCGCCGGTCACCCGCATGACGTTCGACGGTCCGGGGGGACGGGTGCCCGACGACGGCCTCTGGGGCTACGAGGTCGGGGATACCGGTCGCGGCAGCGACGAGGTGCAGGTATTCACCGGCCGTCCGACGAATGCCGCGCTGGACGGGCAGGGATCTCTCATCCTCACCGCGCGGAGGGACGCCGGAACCGGTCCTGACGGCACGGGAGCGGAGTACTCCAGCGCCCGACTGACCACGGTGGACCGCTTCGTGGCCCCTTCTGGTTCGTACGTCGAGGCGGTCCTCCGCGTTCCCGCCGGCGACGGGATCCGGCCTACCTTCAGCCTGGTGGGCGCGAACGTCTCCGAGGTGGGGTGGCCCGCGTGCGGGGTCTTGGAGGTGATGGGCGGGGTTCGCGGTGATGCCTCTGCCGTGCGTCACCGGATGCACTTCCCCCGCACCACCGACCTGCGGAGCGACGTCCCCTACGGGGAGGACGTCGATGGGGGCGACACGGTGTTGAGCACGCCTCGGGACGAGGAGTTCCACCGGTACGGCGTCTACTTCGACGACGACGTCGTGCAGTTCTACGTCGATCGGCGACCGCGCCTCACCCTGACCCGCCAGGAGGCCTGGGAACGTGGCCGCACCTGGCCCTTCGGGCAGCCGCAGTTCCTGAGCTTGCAGATGTCCCTCGCCGAAGGCGTCGAGACATCGGACCTGCCGGCGAGCATGGTCATCGCAGAGATCGCGATCTGGGAGGGTGGCGTCCCGGTGGCTCTCTCCTAGCGGCGTGGCCATCCGCGGGAACCCGCCGTCCGTCACCTACTGGTCGCGCTCCCGAACGCCACCCGCTGGAATCGGAAGAGGTAGGTCCCGTCCTCGCGGAAGTCCACCGACCAGTACGGCGAGGACGCGAAGGCGTCGCGGAGCGCCACCGACTGTTGCAGGGAACGCACCCCGTAGGCCTGCCCGTAGTTGGCGCCGACCGGGGACCAGAGGGCGTACAGCTCGGCGCTGGGGGAGTCGTCGCCGGTGTACCGGACCAGGGCAGAGGTCAGGCTCGCGACCTCCAGCTCCGGATCCTGTGACCTCATCTCCTGGACGGGCTGTTCGATCTCGGGACGACTCCAGATCGTGTGCCGGTCCCCGATGAACTCTGGCGAGGTCGGTTGGTCACCGGGGTTGAGGAGGAGCAGGTAGTACGGGACTGGAGGGTTCCTCCCGCCCTCCTCCCAGAATCGTTGCACCGCGGTGTAGTCGGACGGCCGCATGACGTTGAGCCCGTCGAGCCCGAACGACGCCACGAGGAACGTCACGGTCAGGCAGGCGGTCGTGGCCACGGACGTGAGACGGAGGAGAGCCGGCCTGCCGTCCACCGCAGTGGCGGCCATGATGGCCAACCAGGGGATGCCGAAGAGCGCGGCGCGGAACACACCCTCCTGGCCGTAGGGCTGTACGGCCACGATGACCAGGCCCACCCCGGGGCACAGGGCCAGCCCCCATTGACGCCGGTCCCGGCGCTGCCGGATCAAGGAGATCAAGGCCAGGGCCCCCAGGACTCCGATGCCCAGGACCGTGGCCCACACCGTCTGCTGCACCACGGGCAACCGCTCGAGCGTCGGCGCGTTCACCGTC
The DNA here is from genome assembly GCF_019799905.1 of Trujillonella endophytica. Taxonomy (GTDB): domain Bacteria; phylum Actinomycetota; class Actinomycetes; order Mycobacteriales; family Geodermatophilaceae; genus Trujillonella; species Trujillonella endophyticus_A. The sequence continues at coordinate 162,363 of NZ_JABGCI010000006.1, forward strand.
TCCGGGGGCTCGAAGTTGCTCAGTCGTCCCAACGCGTCGACGGACAGGTAGCCCGACACCGCGTCCCAGTGGACGGCGGACCAGAGCACGGAAGGGACCAGGACGAGTGCCGGGATCCACCACGGACCCAGTGCCCGGGTGGACGCGAGAACGACGAGGACGCCCCCCACGATGTACGGGCTGAGCTGGTGGGACACGGCGAGGGCGCAGCCTCCGAGGAGGACGACCGGCAGCCTGGGCACCTCGGGCGTCCGGGTCATCGCCACCGCGATCGTCGCCATCCCGAGGACGAAGCCGAGGGACTGTGGCGAGAAGTAGTCCCCGTTGATGGCGTCGGCGAGGACGGCCAGGGTCACCGCCGTCCAGCACTGTCGCGACGAGGTGAGGAAGCGTCCCGCCAGATAGCGGAGGACTGCGACGCGGAAGAGGCCGAGGAGGACCGGCCACAGGGCGGCGAGCTGGACGAGGTCTGAGATCCCGGTGACGTCGCAGAGCCAGGCCATCCCGTCGAAGAAGCCGGCGTAGGCCCGGTACACGGGCAATGTCGACTCCAGGCTCCCGGACTCCTGGATCCGCTGGATGAACTCGATGTGCTTGGCGGCCACCTGGGACCGCGGACCGTCGTACACCAGCGCCGGGGTCAGGGTCAGCACGAGCACGAGCAGGAAGGCTGGGACGGCGCGGCCGTACTCCACGCTGACGTCCATGAGCAGGGCCACGAGGACCAGCGCGAGGCCCAAGTACCAGATGGGGCCGATGTGGGGGAGGAAGCCGAAGGCGCCCGGCTCCAGGTGCCGGTGTCCCACGGCGGCCACGAGGCAGAGCGCGGCGCCGCTGACGGCGATGGCCAAGGCCGGCAGGCCTCGCCGGATGACGCCGCGCGCCTCACGTGACGTGCGGGTCAGGGGCAGCCACGACGACGGCCAGGCCGGATGGGCGTCCGCGCGCACCTCGTCCCGGAGTTGGGAGAGGCCGAGGAGGTGGAGGGGAACGACCAGGGCGGCGATGGCGACGAACGCCAGTGAGGAAGGGGGGGACGCGAACTTGGGGAGCAGTGTCGGCACGAGGATCGTCACCGCTGTGCCTGTGACGAAAGTGAGGGTCAAGCGCTCGTAGCCACGGAGCTCCGCGACGAGTTGCCAGGGTGCGGAACCGACCCCCACGATGCAGAAGACCAGCAGTCCGACGGCGCGGAGCTCGTCGGCCCCCAGCGTGAACGCCAGCGAGCCCGCGACCAGGCTCACCAGGCTCAGCACCCCGAGAGTCAGACGGAGTGCCCGCGTGGAACGCGGTGCGACCGACCTCCTGGCGTGCGCCGGTCGGTGACGCCCGCCCTCGGGGAGCTCGACGACACTCACGAAGGCGACGTCCCTCCGGTGACCGAGTCCCCCAGCTGCCCTTGGGCTCTCCGGCCGCCCCCGCCCGAGAGTCCGGTCACCCTAGCAAGGCAATCGGCCCCGCTGAGGCCGTTCGCGCCCGCCTGCGCAGGACGCGCGGCGCACGGGCCTGCGGTCGCCGGGATCCCGCCGTCTGGGCGCAACCTCACGCATGGAGCGGCCAGTAGACCTCGTAGGCGAAGACGCGGCGCCTCCGGAGGACGTTGCGGCGGCCGCACCGCAGGGCTCGGAGCTGGCTGCGGTACTCACGGACCGCGCGCCACTTCTGGCGCCGCTGAGGTGCCGTCAGCTTGTGGACGCGCACCACGTCCGCCCACCCGTCCGGCACCGCCGTGAGTGCAGCCCTCCACACCGACGACGGCGTGGGGGTCCCGGTCGCCAAGCTCAGGAGGTGGACGGCTGCGTTCCGGACGCCCCCCGTCACCGTGGCCGGCCAGGCCGGCTGGCCGGCGTAGGGCAGGTCGGCGTAGAGGAAGCGACGACACGGCCGGCCACCCGTGGCGATGAGGGACGCGCGGGTGGTCAGCTCGTGGTCCTCGTGACCGCCCACCGCGGCCGGCAGCCACACCTCCCGGGCGTCCTCCAGATGCGGGCCGAGCAACGTGACGAGGGTGTCGACCAGGCCCTCCGAGTCGGAAGGCGTGCGGTACTGCGAGTCCAGGAGATCGAGGTGGACCACCTCCGTCGCGGTCCGCCTGAGCGCGCGCACGTCCTCCGCCCGCCGCCGTGCCATCGACGCCGGGCCGGTGTCCCCGCCGGTCGCCGCGTCCCAGCTGCCGGCCGCACTGCCGGGGGGCACCCCGGCGAAACACGAGATGACGCGAGCCGGCGCGCTCGACCGGAGCACCACCCAGGCGGACAGGACGGCGTCGTCGAGGTGCGGGGAGATGACGACGACCGTTCCGGGGGGCCTCGTCATCCGAGCGTCACGGGCTCGGCCGGAGCCCTGTCGATCTGTCGCCGTCGCCTGACCGCGCGCGCGTAGGCGACCGGGCCGTAGAGGTGTCCCAGCCTCTCCAGCCGGCGCAGTACGGGCGGGCAGTCCTCGGTGGCCGCTTGGAGGGCGATGGACCGGTTGCCCCCACGGAGGATGGTCGGCAGCGCGCGGAGGACCCGGGACACCAGCTGCCGGGCGACGACCGGGTCGTGTGTGGCCCAGTGCACGAGTCCGGCGACCATGCCCGCCCCATAGGTGAAGACTTGCCATCGCAGGTCCTCATAGCTGTCCCGGTGCTCGTGGCGCACGACCGCCGAGGGCTCGTACAGGATCTTGCCGCCGCGGCGGAGGAGCGCGACGAAGGCATCCTGGTCCTCCGCTCCGTAGGCCGGGGTCCCAGGGCCGAGGGTGGTCTCGAAGGCCGCGAGCGGATCGAGAGCGCTTCGCCGGAACATCGAGTTCCCCAGGCCGCCCAGTGCGCCTGCCGTGTACGGGTACAGAAGAGTGTCTCCGCGGTTCTCGTCCAGGTCGAAGACGCGGCTGAGGTAGCCGCGGTTGAAGCCGCCGAACTGCTCGAACCACAGCTGCACCGGGGAGTCGAGCGATTCGGGGATCACCAGGCCGGTCACGCAGTCGACGCCCGGGCACCGCTCCAGGGCGTCCCCCAGTGCGGCCAGCCAGAAGCGGTCCACGATGACGTCGTCGTCGACGAAGGCGACGAGCTCTCCCCCAGCGCCGGCGACTCCGCGGTTCCGAGCCCGGGAGGCCCCCGGGACGGGCTCGGCGAGGTAGCGGACCCGCGCCGTCGTCCCGAAGCGCTGGGACAACGCCGCCTCGGTGCGGCCGTCGCCGGGCGCGTTGTCGACGACGATGACCTCGAGGTCGTGATGGCCGGTTGCCAGGATCGACTCGACGCACCGCAGTACGCGCTCCGGTCGACGGTAGGTCGGCACGACGACGCTGACCGATGGGCCTGGGGCCGTGCGTACCTTGAGGCAGGACTCCCAGCCCGCGACGGCATGTCGTGCTCCGTCGTCCCCGGACGTGGCGTCATGGCGTGCCAGGTGTTCGGTGATCGTGCCCGCCCATCGCTCGTGCAGCGCTTGGCTGACCGCCGCCCGCAGGACACCTCCGGCCTCGGGCGTGCTCACCGTGATCTCCCCCAGCGGACGGCCGTGCAGCCGCCCCAGGATCCAGGCGGCCCCGTAGGAGTCCAGCACCGCGGGGAGCGCCGGAGGCAAGGACTCCAGGTCCACCACGCAGACCGCCAGCGGGCGGAAGTCGCGCTGAACAGGCGCTCGGCGGTGGCGGGTGACGAGCGTCCTCAGGCCCGGGGCGCTGAGCCGGGGGGCCTTCACGAGCGGCGCCTGGAGGTGAGAGCCCGGATGGGTCGCTCGGCGGCTCCCCTCAGCCGCATCGTCAGCGCCTCCGCCTCGGTGAGCGGGAGGCGTTCGACGCGGATCTCCTCGTACGGCGCCGGCCGCGCCCCGAATCGGCTCTTGAACTGGGCGAGCGACGCAGATGTACCTGTCTCCCCCATGTGGTAGGTCCGGCAACCCATGTGGCAGGCCTCCTCGATGGCCATGCGGTGCAGCAGGTAGTTCGCGCGCGTCGGTCCCGCGAGCTCCTCGACCATGGCGCCGCGCCAGTAGTTGGTCGCCGCGCCCCCGGTCAACGTGATGATGGCTGCGGCGGGGCGACTGCCGTGCCAGGCCACCCAGATGCGGACCTGCGGGCCGGCATGGGCGACGACAGCGAGGAACTTCTCCAGTCCCTCCTGCCGACGCGCCCGCCACCGGGCGAGCCGCCCGTCGTTCCACCGCTCGATGGATCGCTCGTACAGGTCGTTGAACACGTGGACGAGGCGGTCGGTCGAACCCGACTCGACCTCGATGCCCTGGCGCTCGGCCTTCCGGACCGCTGTCCGTGCCGAGCCGGTGAAGCGGTTGCTCCAGACCTGCTGGAATCCGCCCCGGAGGTCCAGCACGTGAGCGGTGCGCGAGATCGCCAGCGTCCGCCGGCGGAGGTCACGCGGCCACGGCGCCTCGACCAGGGGGTTCGGCCGCACCGACATCCGGACCGCTCCCAGGCTGGCGACGTCCGTGGCGACGACGGAGACGTCTCGCCCGGTTACCGGCGACTCGGCGACGACACCGCCGAAGCCCCATCCGTACGGCAACGAGGCCAGCTGGGTGAGGCCCAGCGCGCCCCTCTCGACCAGCGGGAGCAGGAGTGTGCGTCCGTCGTCGAGCCGGTAGAGCCGACTCGCGTCTCGCCAACCGGTCCTCGCGCAGACGGCATCCACCCAACCGGGGAGGTGGAAGGCCATGCTGTCGGGACTCGCGTGCACCAGTCGTAGCCACTCACCACGAGGCGCCGGGCTGACCACGACGAACGGCCCAGTACTCACGCGACTCCGAACGTTCCAGGACGACGGGGACCGCCACTGTAGGGGCACGATGCTCGATAATCCGCAGATGCGCTCCCGCTGCGATGCCTCGGTGGGGGGATCCATGGGGCGCAGCGGTCCCCCCTCCGGGAGTGCCGGGTGACGGGGCAGGAGACCCCGCTCGAGGCCGACACGGACCCGCACAGCCGAGGCAGGTCGATCGGCACCGCGGCGAGCCTCCGCGGGTCGAGCGGGATGCTGGTCGGCTACGGCTTCTCGCAGGTGGTCAACCTCGTGGTCCAGGTCGGCATCGTGCGCTACCTGTCGAAGGACGACTACGGCGCGGTCGCGTGGGCGCTGTCGGCCGTCATCCTCCTCGAGGCTCTGGTCCCGCTCGGCCTCGACCGGGCCAGCGCGAGGTTCCTCTCCAAGTACGACGAGGAGGACGACCATGGACGGCTGTTCGGACTGATCCTCCTCGAGGGCCTGGTCCTGGTGGGGGTCGGGACGTGTGCCGTGGTCGGTGGGTTCCTCCTCCGTTCCAGCATCACCGATCTCGCCCCGTCACCCCTGGCGGTCGACCTCCTCCTGATCCTCCTCGCCCTGGCGCCGATCCAGGCTCTGGACGCCATCGTCGTGGACATGTTCGCGGTCTTCTCCAGGCCGTGGACCGTGTTCCTGCGCCGCTACCTGCTGCAGCCGTTGGCCAGGCTGCTGGTCGTGGTGTTGATGATCGTCTCCGACGGTGGGGCCGTGTTCCTGGCGGTGGGGTTCGTCGTCGTCGGAGCGGTGACGCTGGTGCTCTTCCTCGTGCTGTTGCGTCGCTTGTTCCGCGAGCTGGACCTGCTCGGGCACTTCTCGTGGCGAACGCTCCGGGTCCCGGTGCGCGAGGTGGCGGTCTTCTGCGGGCCCGTGCTGCTCGGCAGCTTCGTGGCGAGCGCGACCCTGGACTTCCCGGCGATCGTCCTCGGGGCCGAGGCCGGGGAGACCGAGGTCGCCGTGTTCCGGGCCGGGATGCCCTTCGCGATGTTGAACCTGGGGGTCCTGTTCACCTTCAGCACGTTGTTCACCCCCTCGGCTGCTCGGTTGTTCGCGAGGGGCGCGTTGTCCGCGGTTCGGGACCTGTACTGGAGCAACGCCATCTGGGTCGCCCTGCTGACCTTCCCGGTCCTCGCGATGACCTCCGCGTTCGCCCGTCAGTTCACGGTCGTCACCCTCGGAGAACGCTACGAGTCCTCCGCCGCCGTCCTCACCGTCCTGTCGCTGGCCTGTTATCTGAACGCCGTGTTCGGCTTCAACGGTCTGACCGTGCAGATCCTCGGGCGCACCCGGTGGATACTCCTCGCCAACGTCGTGACGCTGGTGTTCATGGTCCCCGTCACCTATCTGCTCGTGGGGTCCTTCGGGGCCGTCGGGGCAGCGGGCGCGGTGCTGGCCACGGTCGCCCTCCACAACCTCGCAAAGCAGTCAGGGCTCGGCTTCGGCGGTGGGATCGGGATGGTGCAGCGAGGCCATGGCGTGGTCCTGCTGACCATCGCGGCCCTTCTAGCCGTCCTGGTCGCGGTGAGCCATCTCAGCGACCCCCCGCTGTGGGCGTGCCTCGGCTTCAGCATGCTCGCGTGGCTGATGCTCATCGCGGTGGTACGTCGGCACCTGCGCCTGGACGAGGTCTTCCCGGAGGCAGCGAATCACCTGGCGACGCGGTGGCTCGTCGCCGGCTCGCCGAGCGGGTGGGGCAGCGGGCGTGGGTGAACCGGCCGGGTCGCCGGAGCAGCTACCGCTGCGAGCCTGGCGGTCGGGGGACTGGCGCTTCCTGCTCCCCGCAGGGGAATGGCAGGTGGGGTACGTCGGCCCGCCGCCTCTGTCGGACGAGACGGACGTCCTGGCACTCGCCGGCATGCGCGTGGTGCCGAATCCCTCGGCGGAGAACCCGGCAGACGTCGTGGTGGTGACCTCGGTGGATCGGCGCTCGTTGGCGGCGGGCCTCGCCGCCGTCCGGCCGGGCGGGTGGCTGCTCCTCCGGCTGACCCGGGGGGCCGGCCTCCCTCACACCGGCACCCCGGTAGCGCGGCGACTCCTGCGCAGGCGTCTCCTGCGGCTGGGACTGACACAGGTCCGGGCGTTCTGGCACGCCCCCGATATCCGGCGCTGCGCCTACGTGGTGTCCGTCGACGACCCCGTGGCGGTGGAGGTCATGCTCCGCCGTCACCAGGGGGTCCGTCTCGGCCTGCTCAAGTCCCTCATCGGGCGCGCCCTGAACCGCCTGGGGTCGATGGAACTGGCCGTGAAGGACATGACCGTCGTGGCCCGGTCGCCGGTCGTCGGCGAGGAACCGCCGCCGGTGGTCCCCGCAATCCCGGTCGACCCGGCGCTGATCGGCGGAGGATCCTCCCCGACCGGCTCCTGCTCGACGCTGCTGGTGACACCGTGGTTCGAAGCGTCACGCCACGTTCTTGCGCTCTACGTCGGTCCGGGGCAGGCGCGCATCCTGGCCGTCGCAAAACTGCCCCGCCGGCCATGGGACGTCGGGGGCATCGACACGGAGGCCCGGGCGCTGCGGATGGTGCACGGTGGCGCGGGAGCCGGGAGTCCGATCTCACCGAGGGTCCTCGACCACGTCCCCGCCGGGCGACGACCGTACCTCCTGCAGTCCGGGGTGGACGGCACGCCCGTCGACCCCGCCTTCGTCCGCCGCTCCACCGAGCTCGTCCTCCGGTGCGGGACGGCGCTCGTCCACCGGCTCGCGGACGGCGACCGTCGTGGTGTCACGGAGAAGTCCTTCCACCGACTGGTCCGGTCCCCCCTCGAACGGCTCGCCGAGGTGGTCCCTGTTCCCGAGGTCACCGAGCTGGTGACGGAGACCCTGGCCCTGCTGCGGCCCTTGGAGGACGCCGAACTGCCCCTCGTGCTGGAGCACGGCGACCTCGGCCACCCCAACCTCCTGCTGCAGGCCGGGCGGATGGTGGCCATCGACTGGGAGCGTTTCGAGCCCGAGGGCTTCCCCTGCCTCGACCTCGTCTTCTTCCTGCAGTACGTCAAGGAGTGCCAGTCCTCCGCAACGTCGATCCCCGCGGAGGTGGCCGCGTTCGACGATGCCTTCCGCGGTCCTGCCTGCTGGGCTGCCGGACACCTGCGCGCGTACGCCGCGGTCCTGCATCTCGACGAGGCCCTGGTCCCCTCGCTGGTCCTCGCCAGCTGGGCCAGGATCGTGGCTGGGCTGGCACCCCGACTCGAACCGAGTCAGGGGGCGGCTGCTGTCTCCCATGTCGCCGAGACCGTCCTGACGGACCGGGACTACGCGCTCTGGCGACGTGCGGTCGAGGTCTTCCCTCGACTACTCCGCTGAGCCGGGGGCGGCCGCCATGCCGTCGGCCGCGTCCCGGCTCTGGGCGCTCAGGAGAGGGGCCTTCCTCGCCCCCGTCCTGCGGGCCCGGAGGTAGTGGTAGGGCCCGGTCAGAGCCGAGACCAGCTCCCGAGCGGCGAGGTGCTCCGGAGCCGTGTCGGTGCTCCGTTGCGCGAGCTCGACCCGGGTCATGCGCCTGGCGTGGGCGAGTCCGCCGACTGCGCGCGCCAGGACCATGGGAGCGGTGCGGTGGTCGACGAGCAGCTTGGCTATCCAGGCACCGAGCCCCACGCCGTAGCCCGCGATCTGTTCCCGCAGGGCCTCCATGTCCGCGCGGTGACGGTGCCAGACGATGGCGGCGGGCTCGTACGCCAGCTGGTGGCCGGCCAGCAGAACCCGGACGAACATGTCGATGTCCTCGCCGCCTCGGGTGGGCGACCCCACGCCGAGCGCCTCGTCGAAGCCGCCCAGGGCGAACGCGACCTCGCGCCGCAGGGCGAAGTTAGCGCCCGTGCCGTATCGGCCGACCTGGAAGGGGAACAGCGGCGCGTCCGCGGGCGGGTCGGCGATGTCGTAGACGCGCGGGGTGCAGCTACGGGCCCAGGTCACGCGCTGGTCGAAGTACGCCTGGGTGAACGTCCGGAGCTCGCCGGAGGGCACCATGCCGCACACGCAGGCCACCCGGTCGGATCGGCCGAAGCCTTGCAGGAGGCCCTGCAGCCAGGCCTGGTCGACCACGACGTCGTCGTCCGTGAAGGCGACGACGTCGTGCCGCGCCTCGATCAGCCCCCGGTTGCGGGCGCGCGCCAGCCCGGGACGAGGCTCGGTGACCACCCGTGCCCGCTCGTCAGACAACGCCGCCACCACCTCCCGCGTCGCCGGGGTCGTCGGCGCGTTGTCCACGACCACGACCTCGAACGCCGGGTGGGTGACGGCGAGAAGGGAGCGCAGAGCGTCACGGAGCGGTCCAGGACGGTCCCGGGTGCAGAGGACCACGCTGACCGGGCCGGCCGCTGCGCCGGGCTGCTGGTGTCCCGGCGCAGACAGTCCTGCCTCCGACAGCGCGCTGGTCAGGTCGTCGGAGGACACGCTTCCCCCGGTCACCGCCACCTCGACGAAGCCCAGAGGCGTGTGTCCGGACGTGACCAGCAGCCGGGCTCGGTCGAAGCCGTCCGAGGCCTGCAGGACCAGCCCTCCCTGGCGGGTGCCCGAGAGGTCCAGCTGCCCGACCCACCTGCTGTGCTCCTCCGCGGGGCCGACGGCGGGCATGGCAGGGGACAGGACCGTCGGCTTCACGATCCGCTCCCGGGGAGGCGGCGACGGCTCGTCGCGCTGCGGACAGCTTCCGTGACGGATCCCCAGGCGTAGCCGGCAGCGGCTGCCGCAGCCCCCGCGGCGATGGAGGCCGATCGGGCGGCGGCGCCGGAGCGGTCCCGCTGCAGCGGCCTCGTGAAGCCGGCCAGGAATGCTCTGGGCAGTTCCTTCCCGACGTACGCCCGCTCGACCGCCAGGGAGCCTGGCGGCGACATGGACCTCAGGGCAGCCTTGCCCTCGCCCTCGAAGAACGACCGGCGGAGGAAGTACCGGAACGTGGTTCGGTCGGCAGGTACGTGATGGTGGACCCTCGCCGACGGGACCAGCAACCACCGACCGCCTGCCGCGGCCATGCGGATGCACAGGTCGGTGTCCTCGGGACTGCTGTGGTGGCCCACCTTCCCGAAGTCCGGTCGGAAACCGCCCACGGCCAGGAAGCGCTCGCGACGTACTGCCATGTTCTCGCCCCACACGTTCCGCACCTCCGTCACCGACTCCGCAGCGGCGGGGGCATGTGCGCCGACGACCCAGGAGAAGACGTCCGGGAACCAGGAGGGACGCCGGCCCTCCCATGCCGGACTCACGCCTCCTCCGACGCCCACGACGGTCGGGTCGTCCAAGTGCGCGGTGAGGCGCCGCAGCCATTCGGCGTCCGCCACCGTGTCGTCGTCGAGGAACGCAATGATCTCTGACGTCACGCTGAAGGCCCCGGTGTTGCGGGCGCCCGAGGCTCCTGGGGAGAAGCGGTTCACCATGACCCGCGCCTCGGGCCACTGTCGCGTGGCCCGCTCCAGCAACGTGTCGTTGTGGTCGACCACGATCACGACCTCCGCCGGCGGCGCGGTCTGGGCCAGCACGGATTCGACGGCCGCAGCGAGGTGTCGCCAGCGCAGCTCGCTGAAGCAGGGGATCACGACCGCGACCGCGGCGTCCCCTCGGGGGTCTCGGTCGGTGGGCGACGCGCCTGCCGGAGGAGAACTCATCCGACTCCTGCCCTCGTGACGGCTCCCCGCGGATCGCCGGCGAGGCCGGATCACCGGCCCCGCGCCCGGCTCCCGACGGGACCTTCGGTGGACCGGCGAACACCGGTCCGGGTGGCCGATCATGTCTGGCGCCACCCGATCGGGAAAGGCGTTGCAGTCTCCCTCCTGGGATGCGCCGCGGGGGCGAATGCGGCCTGACCGGAACCGTCGCCGGGACGCCGCTGCGCACGGCGACGTTCGGATATCTTCCTCCGGGGCCGCGGACGAGAGGTGCCTATGGACGGGAGCTCTCCCGGTGGAGCCGCAGGCGCACCGGGTCCGCACCCGGTCGCGGAGCCGGAGATCCACCCGGTCCTCCGCGCTGCCTTCCGAGCGCTCGACGCCCACGGCATCCGGTGGGCTCTCCTGCGCGGCGCGGACGACCTCGCGCTCCCCAGCGGCGACGTCGACCTCCTGGTGGACCCGGCGGCGCTCGACCGCCTCGACGGTGCGCTCGCCGAGGCGGGGTTGCGTCGTCTCGGGGTTCGCGGGCACGGCAGTCACCGCTTCTACTTCTCCTACGACGTGGCACGGGCGGAGTGGCTGGAGGTGGACGTCGTCACGGACGTCACCTTCGGCCCCTACCAGGAACTCCGAACCGGCCTGGCCCGTCAGTGCCTCGAAGACCGGCGACGATCGGGCCTCGTCTGGCGCCTCTGCCCCGAGGACGAAGCCTGGCTGCTCCTCCTCCACCTCGTCCTGGACAAGGGGCGGCTGGCGCCGGAGCGTCGGGCGTCGGCGCAGGAGGCGTCTCTCCGCGCTCCGCTCGAGCACCCCGCGCCGCGGACCCTGAACACCTGCACGCGAGCCGGTGCGTCGGCCGGGGTCATCGCCCTCGTCCAGCAGATGGACGATGCGGCCTTCGTGCGGGAGGCGAGGGCGCTGCGACGACGATGGCGGCGCCGGGATCCCGCCCGGGCGGTCAGCAGGTCACTCGTCAACCGGGTGCTCCGCAGCCTCGATCTCCCCTTGCGTGAGCATCCGGGGGGTCGGATCGTGGCGTTCATCGGGCCGGACGGAGCCGGGAAGTCCACCGTGGCGCGGGCGGTTCGGACGTCCTTCCCCGGTTCGTCGCGGGCCGTGCACCTGGGCGTGTGGCGGCAGGGCCGCTGGGATCGGGTCGTCCACCGGCTGCCGGGGGGCCGCCCCGTCCAGCGGCTCATGCGGGTCCTCGTCGGTACCACCAGCATCCGTTGGCATCGTCACCTGGGGAGGCTGGTCGTCCTCGACCGCTCGGCGCACGACGTGCTCCTGCCGGGTGCCCTGGGGGCGAGCCTCGTCGCCCGCGTCGTGCCGTGGTTGCTGCTGCAACTGTCGCCGCCGCCCGATGTCGTCGTGGTCCTGGACGCGCCGGGAGACGTGATGTTCGCCCGGAAGGGCGAGCACACCGTCGAGGTCCTCGAGCGGCGTCGGCAGGCCTACCTCGAGATGGCTCGCGACGACCCGGCCTTCGTGGTCCTCGATGCGACACGACCGCCGGCGCACGTGGCCCGTTCCGCGATGGCGGCCGTGTGGGAGCGGCTGTGACCAGGTCGAGACACCTGTGCGTCTCAACTCGCCGGACGGCGCCTCGGCACGTCGGCTGAGTCAGTAGCGGGCGCCGCTCGCGGTCCGCCGGCGGTCTCCGCGCCACCCGTGACGGCAAGGGCGTACGTCTGGTCGGCTCCGAGTGGAGTCGACGCGCTGCATGGCGTCACGGAGGGAGCGGCATCAGGTACTGGGTCAGGGATCACCCACGCGGCCTGCACGACTCAACACAAGGGGATCAGTGAAGCGCCCGAAGCCGTTTCACGTCGGGTGGAGGCAGCGCCTCGACCTCCGAGGCAAGGAGGGAGGCTGTGACGAAGGCAGTGGCGCGTCGAGCCGGTCCGGCTGTCGTCGAACCCGAGGTGGCGGTGACGCCCGCAGCTCCGCACGCCCCCGAGGTCCATGGGAGAACGTGCGCGTGCGGTCATAAGAAGACCGCGTACGAGCACCATCGAAAGGGGTCCGACAGCGCGCTCTGCGGATGCAGCGCCTTCGCGGGACCGTTCAGAACTGCTGTGCGCACACTCATGCGCTCGGGGCGCGCCGCACCGCGGGATCACTGACGTCGGGACTTCCCCGGGCGGACGACGGGTGTCGTCCCTCGAGGACGGGGACGGCCCTGTGGTCGGGCGTGCGCCTCCTCGTGGTCTGTTCCGCGGGGGCCGGGCGGTAGGTCCCCGCGAGCGGGTGCACGAGGCCGAGGCGTCACCCGCCGATGACGCTCGTGTGGCTCTCTCGCCGTTCTGCGCCCCGTCGGCGACGCGGTGGGAGATCTGTGTCACATCGGGTAATCGTTCCCCGGAGCGCTATATGGTGGACCCGCGTCACGATGCGGAGCCTAGCGATTGCTGTCGGTGACCTCGACGACCGGCCAATCAGCCGTCCGTGACGTCTACAGGCTGATCGACTCGCGGGCGGTACGGAAGCTGCCCAGCCGTCGTGCGGCGTGGGAGCGAGGCGGTACGTCGGCCGGGTCTCCTCCGGCGCGCACTCACTCCATGGAAGGAACCCACTGTTGGGCATCCCCAGAACCGCTCGGGTGATCGTCACCATCCTCCTGGCCGCTGTCCTGGCCACGACCTCGGCCGTGCTCGCGACCCGCAGTGCGGCGCGCGCGGACACGCTGGCCTCCGGCTGTAGCAACGTCACCTACGTGGACGCTGCCCGGCCGACGGTCAACGGCGGCACCTCCATCGACGCGCATGCCCGCGGCGGGAGCAGTCAGAAGATCACGCTCATCGAGTGCGTGGTGTCCGGCCTGCCATCCGGGGCGGTCGTCGCCGGGGCCACCCTCGACCTGTTCCGGCGCAGCACCTCGCAGCCGGCCACGGTCCAGGCCGTGGACGCCCTGGCCGCATGGTCCGAGAGCGCGGTCACCTGGAACAGCCGCCCGAGCCTGGGGACGACCGTCCTGGCCCGTCGGTCGTTGCCCGGCGGCTCTGGTTATTACGGACTCCCGCTACCGGCGGGGAAGGTCACCGGTGACGGCACCGTCCGATTCGCGTTGACGACCACCACCGCGGCTGCGACGTACACGGCGTCGGACGACTACACCGGCTCGGGATCGGGCAGGTCCGAGGATCTGAAGCGGCGGCCCAAGCTCACGGTCACGTATGAGCAGGCTACGCCGGCCGACGGAGCGCTCACCGTGTCGGCGGGAGCCGACCTCGCCGTGCAGCGGCCGAACGCGGCCGCCCTGGACGGCGCTGTCACCTCCGGCGGCCAGCCGGATCTGCCGGCGTCCCTCACGGCATCGTGGTCGATGGTGTCCGGTTCCGGCGTGGTGACCTTCGCCGACGCCTCGGCTGTGGACACCACGGCCACCTTCGACAGGGCCGGCTCCTACGTGCTCCGGCTGACCGGAGCGGACTCGGCACGGTCGGTGTCGGACGACATGACTGTGACCGTCACCGAACCCGCGGCATCCGCGACCGGTCCCAGCGTCTTGCTGACCTCTCCTGCCGCGGGGCAGACGGTCAGCGGCACTGGCCTACGGCTCGACGCCACCAGCAGCGACGCGGCACGGGTGGAGTACCTCGTGGACGGTGTGAAGGTCGCCGAGGACAACAGCTGCTGCACCTGGGACGAGGCCTGGAACACGACGACCGTCGCGGATGGGCCTCACACGATCATCGCTCGCGCCATGAACGCCAACGGGACGACGGACACCCCTCCGTCCACGTTCACCGTGGCCAACGGCACTGCGTTGGCCCCCACGTCGAGCCCCACGTCGAGCCCCACGTCGAGCCCTACGTCGAGCCCTACGTCGAGCCCTACGTCGAGCCCTACGTCGAGCCCTACGTCGAGCCCTACGTCGAGCCCTACGTCGAGCCCTACGTCGAGCCCTACGTCGAGCCCTACGTCATCGGGCACCGCACCGTTGGGTGTCCCCGGCTCGTGGGCGCAGGTGTTCGGCGACGACTTCACCGGCAGCAGGCTCGATCTGACGAAGTGGGACGACAACTGGTACGTCGAAGGCGGCGCGCAGAACAACGTCCCCACCTACGCCCGGAACGTCTCCGTGGCCAACGGCGAACTCGTCCTGCGGCTGACCGACGAGAACGGCACCGTCACCGGAGCGTCCGTCAACACCGCGGGCAACAACGGGTTCGAAGTGCCGGTGGGGGCCGTGGCCGAGGCCCGGGTGTACTTTCCCGGGGAGGACGGCGTCGAGTCGGTTTACAACTTCCCCGCCTGGTGGATCGCCGGCAGACCGTGGCCCCACGCCGGTGAGCACGACATCGCCGAAGGTCTCGGCGGGCAGCTCACCGTCAACTACCACTCGCCGTCCGGCGCGCACAACTTCGGAGCGCCGGCAGGTGACTGGAACAACGCCTACCACGTCTACTCAGCCCACCGCCTGGCGGACCGAACTGACGTGTACTGGGACGGCGTCCTCGTGCGGTCACATCCCACCGACGACAACGGCGACGGTCAGCACCTCATCCTCAACATCGGGGCGAGCAGCCGCCGGACCCCTGTGCTCGGGGACGCCGGTGCCGTCCGAGTCGACTACGTCCGGGTGTGGACGCCGGCCTAGGTGTACCGGACACGGCTGGGCCGGGGACATCCCCCGGCCCAGCCGTCGTTCCGCTGGCTCTTCCTCAGGCGCTGAGGGGTGTCGCTTCCTCGGCGCTCACAGGGACCCGACCGCTACCGGACCGTCGGCGGCGTTCGGCCGTCATGACCCGCACACCGGTGATCCGGCTACGAGGCATCGGCGAGCGCTGGGCCGGCGGCTTCTCGAGCGCCCGCCCCTTGCCGTTGACCCGCTCGACGGCAAGGGCCCAGAGGACCCGTCCCCCGTCGCGCCACGTGTTCAGGTTGCTGACTCCATGGAGTCTGGCGAACTCGAAGCTCGGGACCTCGGCGATGACCAACCGGGCCTTCGCGGCCCGTGTGTTGATGATGGTCTCGATCTCGAACCCGTCACCCCACAACTTGCGGACCTTCCCGCGATCGCATGCGTTCAGGTCGAGAGCGGGGAGGCAGTCCGACCAGAAGGCGTTGTAGCCGTAGCACAGGTCGGTGTAGGCGGTGCCGTACAGCAGGTTGACCGCCCGGTTGAGCCATCGGTTGCCCCAGGCGCGTGTGCGCGTGATGTCGGTGCTGCCCCCGCCCGCGACGAAGCGGGTGCCCTTCGCGAAGTCGGCGCCGGCGAGCAGTGCCGCCACGTACCGGGGGATCTCCTGTGGGTCCGCCGAACCATCGGCATCGAGCATGACGACGACGTCCCCGGTGACCGCCGCGAAGCCGCATGCCACCGCGTTGCCCTTGCCGCGGCGGTTCTGCAGCACCACTTCGACGTCCGGCCGGAGAGCTCGAGCGACCTCGACGGTCTGGTCGATGCTCCGTCCGTCCACCACGATCACCTGGTGGATGTCCGCGGGCAGACGCCCGAAGACGTGCGGCAGGTTCTTGGCTTCGTTGAGTGTGGGGATCACGACGGTGACCCGTGGCGTCAGGGTCTCCCGAGGCGTCGGGGTACAACCCACCGGACTCTTAGCTGGTCGCATGACAACGGTCCTCTCAGCCGTGCTGTGAAGACGGGTCCGGTTTCGCCATTGCTCGCTACGGGGCCACGGCGACCAGTACAGCCCTGCAGGTCATTGCGTACCCGTTTTACGAGTTCGCGCGCCGTTTCGTCTGTTGGCTTGCCCCCCGCTGGCGAAGCGCCTTCGTTCATGGCTAGCTCTTCATACGTTCGGGTGGGTCCTGTGTCCAGAGTTCACCGCCCTGCAACGCGGGGTTCACCGACGATGTCGGGGTGTTGTTGTGAACACGCCGTCCGGCATCACTATGGGTGACTGGACGTCCGTCATTCAACCCAGTCGTTCATGCCGCACCGTCAACGGAATGGCGGGTCCAAAGCCCCTGGCCAGACAGGCTCCGGTCGTCCCGTGTCTACGGGTTGCAGCGGGCCATGTCGGGTGGAGAGAGGCTACGGAGGGTCGCCGCGATGGCGGCGACGGCTGAGGCGAGGGCGAATACGGCATACGGCAGGACCAGGGCTCCGTGGTCGAACGGCCACAGGACCGGGACCCCCGGACCGCTCACCACGTCCCTCGCCAGGTGCAGCAGCACGCCGAAGGCCAGTCCACACGCCGCGGCCCGCCACCGAGCCACCACGAGGCCGAGGGCGACGAGACCCCCCACGGTGAGGAAGGAGTGGGTGACAGGTCGTCCTCCGGGGGAGGCGACCACGTCGAGCCCGGCGTAGAGCGGTATGTGGTCGAGGTCGATGGCGACCGCGCCCAGCAGGACCCACCGACGGGTCCGCCCGGCGAGGAAGGGAACGGAGGCCAGCACGAGCCATGCCGTGAGCAGGTGGGCAGGCTCGTCCAGGATGCCGATCACGGGGATCGGCCAGGTCTGCGTCGCAGCGACAGCGTCCAGCAGGAAGACGGTCCCAAGAGCAAGGGTGGGGGCGAGCGTTCTCATCACCGGACGAGACGCTGCTGACCGCATCCGCTCATCATGGGTCCACCTGGGCGTCATGATCGTCGAATGGGCTGTGTGGGGGAGGCGGGGCGTGCACAGGGCCAGTGGTGGCGGTTGCGGGGTGCCTGTAACGGCTCTGGTTCCGCTCCGTGCGGCCCAGGCGCTGTGCGCCGTGTCATCGAGGTCGTGCCTCGGCGTCCAGCGCAGTTCGCGAGCACTGGGGAGCCCGGAGGCTCGTGTCTGCTGGTCGGTGGAGGTCTGACTGGTCCAGCTGGGCCCGTGGCGCCGACCGTTGTGGACCCGCGCGCCCGCCGCTAGGTTCGCGGGTCATGCCGGTCACGCGCGACCTCGCCTTCGACGTCGGCATGCATGACGCGCGGGACACCGCGTACTACCTGAGCCAAAAGCTTCGGGTGGTCGCCGTGGAGGCGAATCCGGCTCTCGTGGAGCGGGCGAGCGTGCGGTTCGCAAGTGAGATCGCCCAGGGTCGACTCACCATCGTCTGTGTCGGGGTCGGGGAGTCGGCCGGCGACGCGCCCTTCTGGGTCTGCGATGACCATCTGGAGTGGAGTTCCTTCGATCGGGCGGTCGCCAGCCGGAATGGCAGTCGCCATCACGAAGTCCGCGTTCTCGTGCGGCCGTTCGACGAGTTGCTCGCAGAACACGGCGTGCCGAGGTACTGCAAGATCGACATCGAGGGCAACGACCATCTGTGCGTCGACGCGATCCAGCCGGAGGGACGCCCCGAGTTCCTGTCGGTCGAGCTCTCGCGGGGCCCGCTGCTCCAGCGCATGTCCGAGCTGGGGTACGACCGCTTCAAGCTGATCCATCAGATGAGCTTCTGCCCGGTGAGCACGAGGCTGCAGGAGTTCAAGTCCCGAGTAGGCAGCGCCAAGGTCGCGCACGTCCTGGAGCGCTCGCGCGGGCTCGCCCGCGGCTCCCTCCTCGACGGCCGGTGGTGGTTCGGGATCGGCTCGTCCGGGCCCCTCCCGGACCGCACGCCCGGTGCCTGGTGTTCGAAAGAGGAGGTCGAGGCGATCGTCGCAAAGGTCCGTGCGATCGATGCCAAAAAACCGTCATACGGCGAGTGGTACGACATCCACGCCACCAGCTCGCAGAACGTCGACGCGAGCGAACAGCGCTAGCCGACCGCTGCGCCACGCCCTCGCCGGATCAGCCCAGCAGCCCGCGGGCGGCCTTGGCCAGAAGCGCGGTGCGCACCGCCGCGTCTACCCGCTCGGCGAAGGCCGCGTCCTGCTTGGCGAGGGTGAGGACGGGGTCGATCATCGCCGGCAGTACCGCGGCTGTGACCGTGCGCACGAGGGTGCAGCCGGCAGTCAGGACCAGGTGGCCGCTCGCTGGCAAGATGTCCTGCTTTACCTGCGCCGCGTCGAGGTCGTCGGAGATGACGACGCCGGTGAAGCCCAACCAGCCTGCTGCGCCAGTACCTGCACAAGGGCAGCGATCTGTCCATGCACGACGCCACGGCTGTGGCCGCCATCGCCGACCAGCTGAATGGCCGACCCCGCAAGACCCTTGATCTCCGTACTCGAGCCGAAGTGCTCGCCCAGCTACTGTCCGGACCTCAAGAAGCTGGCGCTGTCGGCCGACGGACTGTGTCAAGGGGCAGTGGGCGGACGTCCCGCCGAGCCGTCGGCCGGGTCGGCGGGGCGAGGCGGAGCTGCGGCGGTCATACCTGGAGCTCGTCGAGCGGGCGGCTGGCGGTGACCCTCGCCCAGGGGACCCTCCTGGGCCGGAGCAACCGCCGACTGCGGGTGGCCGAGGCAGTGCGCCACCCGGTCGGCTGACCGATGGTGCGGGGCGGCCGAGTGGACGAGCGGTCAGGAGACGCTCGCAGCTGCCCACCTCGGTGATCCGCAACCCGGCCTTCGCTACGCGGGTGTCCATCAACGTCTCGATCTCGAAGCCGTCGCCCCACGGCCTGGTCTTCGCCGCCGGTCCGTCAGCGGTCAGTTCGAGGGCCGGTAGACAGTCGGCCCAGAAGGCGTTGTGGCCGTAGCACAGGTCGGAGTAGGCGGTGCCGAACAGCAGGTTGGCGATGCGGTTGAGCTAGCCGTTGCCCCAGGCGCCGGTGCGGGTGATGTCGGCGCTGACCCTCGTCGGCGAAGCGGCTGCCCTTGGCGAAGTCGGGTCCCGCGGCGAGCGCGCTGACGAACGAGGGGATCTCCCGGGGGTCGGCCGAGCCGTCGGCTTCGAGCATGACCACGATGTCCCCCGTGACCCGGGCGAAGCCGCAGGCCAGGGCGTTGCCCTTGCCGCGCCGGTTCTGCCGGACGACGCGCACGTCCCGCCGCAGCGCGGGGGGACCTCGATCGTGCCGTCAACGCTCCGGACCTCCACGAGGATCACCTCGTGGACGTCCGGTGGGAGGAGCGCGAAGACGTGCGGCAGGTTCTTGGCTCCGTTGTAGGTCGGGACCACCACGCTCACGCGGGGGCGGATCGGAGCCGGCCCAGTGGGGTGGTCGATGCCGAGCTTCTCCGGGGGCATGGCGAGGTCCTCGTCGGCGCTGGACGGGGCCGGTTTCGCCATTGCTCGCCGTTGGGCTCTGGCGACCCTCTCGCCCGACGGGTCAACGCGCACCCGCGGAATGTTGACGCAACTGAGCGGTCCGCACGAAGTCCCACCCGAAGGCAGGCGAGCCGCCGGAGGACAGGAGTTCGTGCGTGTTGAGTTGAGCGACTGTGTCGTGGATGGGGCGTGGGGGACCGAGTCCCGGATACGACCCTCCGCAAGTCCAGAGGTTGCCCATGATCGGCTCGACCATCTCCGGTCGCGGCGGTCGCGGCGGTCGGGCGGCCCTCGGGCGCGGGCATCGAGCCGCTCGACGTGACCGTGGCGCAACCTGTTGACCCCCTTGCCCCCATGAGGACAATGTGATCTGGGTCACGGCAGGGTTGCATGAGCTCCTCACCGCCGAGCCCGTGTGTGTGGGGGGACGGCCGAGACAGTGGTGACGGAAGGCGGTGGCGAGGAGCCGTGCGACCTAGGGCGGGGCAGCCGGGTCGCCTCGTCGCACCGCGGCCACCCTCGCTGGACTCGGGGACCCTTGCTCCTCCTCCTCCTCCTCGCGAGCGCTTGGGCGCTGGTGGCAGTCCTCACGGGCACAGCCATGGCTGACGCGACGGTGCCGTCCGCGGCCCTGCCCTCGGAAGGGGAGGCGCCGGGCACGATCCATGGCCTGGTCGGCGTGCCGGAAGACGCCCCTGACAGTGCCCAGGCGGGTTCGCATCGGCCGCCGGCGGAGGCGGGAGCGATCCCGGAGTCGCCGTCGGACTTCGGGAGTGCACCGGTCGGGCCGCCCGCACAGGTGCCCCCGGGTGCTCCGGAGCCGGTGGAGGCCTCAGCGCCCGAAGTGCCCGGACCGGTCGGCCGGCCCGTCCCTGGTGGGCCGCCCGCGCAGGCCGCGCCCCCAGCGCTCCCCGCACCCTCAGCACAGGCCGGACCGCCGGAGCAGGCCGGACCGCCGGATCCGGGCGGGCCACCCGCACACGTGCCCCCGATCCTCCCGGAGCCGTCCCCGGCACCCGTTGCGCGGCCCACACTGTTCGAGCAGCCCGACACCGCCGGCCCGCCTGCGCACGTGGGCCCACCGGCGCATGCCGGGCCGCCTGGCCCTGCTGGACCGCCTGCGCATGCCGGGCCGACCGTGGAGGCCGGACCGCCGGCGCATGCCGGGCCGCCTGCGGAGGCCGGACCACCGGCGCACGCGGGGCCACCGGCGCACGCGGGGCCACCGGCGCACGCCGGGGGGCCGGCGGCTGGGCCGCCTGCGGAGGCGGGACCGCCAGCGAATCCCGGACCACCCGCGGAGGCGGGGCCGCCAGCGCATGCCGGACCGCCTGTTACCGCTGGACCGCCCGCGCATGCCGGACCGCCTGCGGAGGCCGGACCGCCCGCGGAGGCCGGACCGCCCGCGGAGGCCGGGCCACCGGCGCATGCCGGGCCACCGGCGGCTGGGCCGCCTGACGAGGTCGGGCCACCTGCGGAGGCGGGACCGCTCGCGGAGGCCGGACCACCGGCGCATGCCGGGCCGCCTGTGGAGGCCGGGCCACCGGCGCACGCCGGGCCACCGGCGGCTGGGCCGCCTGACGAGGTCGGACCACCTGCGGAGGCGGGACCGCCAGCGGAAGCCGGGCCACCGGCGCACGCCGGTCCACCGGCGGCTGGGCCGCCCACGGAGGCCGGGCAGCCCGCGGGGGCGGCGCCACCTGCGGAGGTCGACGAGGCCACGACCACGCCGGACACGGCTCCCGGTTCGCCGCCCGATCAGTCAGCGCCCGGTCCCACGCTCAGCCCGATCCCCGCAGTGCCGTCGTCGGCGGCCGCGCCGCGACCTCTGCCCACGGGCGGGGACGGCAGCGAGGCGCCCGGTGCTCGACCGAGCGACCCGGACCGGACGGCGGGCTCCGGGGCAGGGGCGAGGTCCGTTGCCGTCGTCCCGCCCCGGGATCCCGCTCCGGGCACGCCGGTGGGTGGTCAGCCCGCTCCTGCCGTCCTCGAACGGGGTCCGCTGACCATCCTCGCGGTCCCTGCCCATGCAGCCGTGGTCGTGGCCGGCAGCGCGGCGGTCCCGGTCGACTCTCGCGCCGCGGACCTCGGCCCCGCGAGCTCCGCCACGGGGCCGTCGGGGTCGCCGACATCGGCTCCCGCATCGGCGGGTTCCGCGGCGACCCGCCCACCAGGGGCCGTCGGATCCCCTGACCCCGGCCTTCCGCCGACACACCAGATCGCTCCGGTCCCGACCGACCGGTGGCCCCACGACCCGGCGGTCGCCGGTGGGTCCGCGGGTGATCCGGACACGTACCACCACTCGCGCCGGGCGGGGGCCTCCGGGGGCGACGGCTCGTCGTGGCGCGCGACGCTGGACGGCGAGCCGTTGCACGGTTCCACCCCACCGACGGCACCGGTCCCCCCGGGCGGGTACTCGGCCGGAGGGACGTGCTCCTCCGGTACGGCCGCCGGCGGCAATGTTCCCGTCGGCAGCTCGGCGGCCACCCTCACGTGGTCCTCGACCATCCTCCTCGCAGGACGCTGCGTCGTCGTGTCCGGAGAGGCTGCGCAGCCCGTCGGTCGCACTCACGAGCCAGGCTCCCGGCCCGACTGACGCCGGCGACGCCGGGTCGGCCGCCGGTGCCCACGGGTGATGAGTGGGCCGGGGTCACCCGCGCTCACCGCACCTGTCCCTGATTTGACGGACCCCGGTGTCGCGCGCGCTCGGATGGAGCGCGCCACCCCTTCTGCGGAGGACTGGACCCATGCGCCTCGTGAGGCGTCCGCCACGGCCGAACCCGACCCCCGACGCGGGGAGGCATCCCCCGCCCGCCGTGCACTCGCCATCCAGCGGCGGGCGGGCAGGACCACGCGCACACACACGGACGACAGGCCGCCGCGGCCCGCACACCGGTGCGGCATCGCTCGGATGCCACCACCGGCAGGACCACGGCCCGACATCCGGTCGCGGAGGCCCGATGGGGTCTCCGGTGGCCGCACGCCAGCACGGGAGTCGGAGATGAAGACCAGGAACGGCCGGACCACGGTTCGCGGGGAGCTGGCCGCCGTCCCCCGCCCGTCGCCTGCTCGCGGCGGGAGGCCGGGAGAGCCTCGGGTCACCGTCGTCGTCCCGGCCTACAACGAGGCCATGAACCTGCCCCGCCTGTTCGCTCGCCTGCCACCGGACCTGCACGAGGTGATCGTCGTCGACGGGGGGAGCCTCGACGACACGTCGCAGGTCGCCCGCTACCTGCGTCCCGATGTGCGGATCGTCCGACAGGACCGGAAGGGGAGGGGCAACGCCCTGTGCTGCGGGTTCGCCTATGCGACCGGGGACATCGTCGTCATGCTCGATCCGGACGGCTCGGCCGACCCCCAGGACATCCCGCGCCTCGTGACCGCGCTCACCGGCGGCGCCGACTTCGCCAAGGGGACACGGTTCCCCCGGAACGGACACGGCGACGTCCCCCGGACGGGAGGCATGGACGGCCGCTGGCTCAACTGGGCCGCGTACGCGCTCTACGGCACCTGGTACACCGACCTCTGGTACGGCTACAACGCCTTCTGGGCCCGCTGTCTACCGGCGCTGGAGCTGGACCCGTGCCAGCATCGGCGAGGGCGACAGTCCTGGGGGGACGGCTTCGAGATCGACGCGATCATCAACGCCCGCATGGCCAGGGCGGGGATGTGCATCACCGAGGTGCCCAGCTCCGATGCCCCCCGGCCGGACGGCGGGGCCCGCCGCCACACCTGGCGCCAGGGGGCGCGGATGCTGGCTGCCCTGGTCGTCGAGAGGCTCAGGCGCTAGACGACGCTCGAGGCGCCGGTCCCGTGATCGGTGGTCCGCCTCGCCGCGAGCACGGAGAGTCTCCACGGACCATCGCAGCGTAAGTAGCGGTACGCTCGTCCTCACCCGAGCAGTCCCGAGCGGGACGGCCCAGCTCGCCAGTGCAGTTGGCCGGGAAGTGGAGGGCGTCGATGGTCGAGCCTCTCGGGGGGCCGCGCCCTGACAGCGCGTCACAGAATCGCAAGGTCCTGCGTGTGGTGGCCAGAGCAGGTCCCTCAACCCACGGGCCCGTGGCCAAGCCGTGCACGTGCGGCCATGGCAAGGCGGCGCACGAGCACTACCGCGCCGGCTCCGACTGCGCCCTCTGCACGTGTCCTCGGTACCGGGGTCCCCTGCTCGCGAAGCTGCGGCTGCGCCGTCGCTGACCGTCGCCACGGCCGGGGCTGAGCCCGGGCACCGCCGTCCCGCCGGCGCGAGGCGATCGCCGCGGTCCTGTGCGAGGGCGAACGGCACAGCCGCACGGAGCGGCTGTCAGGCGCCCAGGGCCGCGAGGTCGGCGTCCACCATCGCCTCGACCATGCCGCGGAAGTCGACCGTGGGCGCCCAGCCCAGGCGCTCCCGCAGCCGGGTGGCGTCGCCGACCAGCACGGCGGTGTCCGCGGGGCGCAGGAGCGCGGTGTCGGAGCTGACGTAACGCTCCCAGTCCTCGATGCCGACCCGGGCGAAGGCAGTGCCGACCAGGTCGGAGAGGCTGTGCGGCGCCCCGGTGGCGACGACGTAGTCGCCGGGCTCGTCGGCCTCCGCGGCCAGGAGCATCGCGCGGGCGTAGTCCGGCGCCCAGCCCCAGTCGCGGTGCACGGCCAGGTTGCCCAGAGTCAGGCCCTGCGCCCGGCCGGTGGCGATCGCGGCGACGCCGGCGGTGATGCGGCGGGTGACGAAGCGGTGCGGACGCCGCGGCGACTCGTGGTTGAACAGGATGAGCGAGCTGCAGTGCAGCCCGCGGGACCGGTAGATGCCCACGACCTGGTGGCTGACGGCCTTCGCGGCGCCGTAGGGGTTCACCGGGCTGACCGGCGAGGTCTCGGTGACCGGCCCGGCGTCCCCGCTGCCCGCGAAGACCTCGCCGCTGGAGGCCTGCACGAACCGGGTGGCCGGTGCGCCGCGCTCGGCCCGGGTGCGCAGGTGCTCCAGCACCCCGATCACCGGGCGGGCGTTGGTGTCGAACGTGCCGACCGGGTCCTCCCACGACGCCGCGACGCTGGAGAGCCCGCCCAGGTTGACGAACACACCCGGCTCGACGGCGTCGACCACGCCGGCGACCGCGGCCAGGTCGCGCAGGTCGGCCCGGTGCAGGGTGAGCCGGTCGCCGAGGGCGGCCAGGTGGGGCAGCTCGAGTGCGTCGGCGGGATCGCCGTGGACGACGCCGTGGACGGCGTACCCGGCGGCGGCGAGCTGCTCGGCCAGGTAGCCGCCGTCCTGACCGGTCACGCCGGTCACCAGCGCGGCACGCACCTCAGGATCCCAGCGGGCGCTGCTCCGCGAGGTCGGCGTCGACCATCATCCTGATCATCTCCTCGAAGCCGACCTTCGGCTCCCAGCCCAGCTGCTCGCGCGCCTTGGTGGAGTCCCCGATGAGCAGGTCCACCTCCGCCGGCCGCAGCAGCTGGGGGTCCAGCGTGACGTACGGCGTCCAGTCGTCGATCCCGGCGTGCGCGAAGGCGACGTCGAGCAGGTCCCGGATGGAGTGTGTCTCGCCGGTGCTGATCACGTAGTCGTCGGCCTCGTCCTGCTGGAGCATCAACCACATCGCCTCGACGTAGTCGCCGGCGAAGCCCCAGTCGCGGCGGGCGTCGAGGTTGCCCAGCCGGAGCCCGTCCTGCAGGCCGAGCACGATGCGCGCCACGGCGCGGGTCACCTTGCGGGTCACGAACTCCGGCCCGCGGCGCGGCGACTCGTGGTTGAACAGGATCCCGGACGACGCGTGCATCCCGTAGGACTCGCGGTAGTTGATCGTCATGTAGTGGCCGTAGACCTTGGCCACGCCGTACGGCGACCGCGGCCACAGCAGCGTCGTCTCCCGCTGCGGGACCTCGCGGACCTTGCCGAACATCTCCGAGCTTGAGGCCTGGTAGAAGCGGACCCGGCCGGGGTCGTCGGCGCAGTAGAGCCGGGTCGCCTCGAGCATGTTCAGCACGCCCATGCCCGTGACGTCCGAGGTCAGCCGGGCGTTCTCCCACGAGTAGGCGACGTAGGAGATGGCCCCGAGGTTGTAGATCTCGTCCGGCTGGGCGGACTGGACCGCGCGCATCAGGCTGGAGAGGTCGGTGAGGTCGCCGTAGAGCAGGCGCAGCCCGGGGATCTGGCGGGCGACCTGGGCCTTGGGGTTGTTCTGCCCGCGGACGAGGCCGTAGACCTCGTAGCCCTTCGCCAGCAACAACTCACTCAGGTACAGGCCGTCCTGGCCCGTGACACCGGTGATCAGGGCTGTGGGCACACCCACCACCTTCCTCGCCGGGACCGCCCAGCTGCGGCCCATGGCCCCGTGGAGACTAATGGGGCGTGCGCCGCCGTCCGGCCGCGAGGCAGGGGCGGAACCACCCTTCAGGGCGAGGTGGCGCGCATTACAGATGCGTATCGTTCGAGGTCACGCTGCTTCGACGTCGACTGGACACGGGGGTTCCTCGCCGATGGCGACTGGCACTCTCGCGTCCCGTCCGGCCGATCTGCCGGAGGACGAGCCGCTCGCCCCCGACCTGCCACGCGACGGCGGCTCGCACGTGCGGGGCGACATCGAGGGCCTGCGGGCGGTCGCCGTCCTCCTGGTGATCGCCGACCACCTGTTCGGCCGGCCGGTCGGCGGCTTCGTCGGCGTCGACGTCTTCTTCGTGATCTCCGGGTTCCTGATCACCGGCCTGCTGCTGCGGGAGCACCGCACCGTGGGCCGGATCTCCTTCGCCGACTTCTACCGGCGGCGCATCCGCCGGATCCTGCCGGCGTCGGTGCTCGTGCTGGCCGTCACGGTGATCGCGGCGAACGTCGTCTTCTTCGGCAGCCGGGCGCGGGACACCCTGGACGACGCCGTGTGGTCGTTCTTCTTCGCCGGCAACTGGCACTTCGCCCTCGACGGCACGGACTACCTGCAGGCCGAGGGGCCGGTGTCGCCGCTGCGGCACTTCTGGTCGCTCGCGGTCGAGGAGCAGTTCTACGTCGTCTGGCCCGTGGTGATGGCGGTGATCCTGGCGTCGGCCGGGTGGCGGCGGCGCCACCGGGTCAAGGGCCTGAAGTCGATCGCGGCCACGATGGTGCTGATCGTGGCGGCCAGCTACGCGTGGGCGCTGCACGAGACGGCCACCGAGCCGGCCTGGGCCTACTTCTCCACCTCCTCCCGCGCCTGGGAGCTGGGGGTGGGGGCGCTGGTGGCCATCGCCGCGCCAGCCGTCGGGCGGATCCCGGCGCGGCTGCGCCCGCTGCTGGGCTGGATCGGGCTCGCCGGCATCGGTGCGAGCGCGTTCGTCATCGACTCCGGGACGCCGTTCCCCGCGCCCGGTGCGCTGCTCCCCGTGCTGAGCACCGCCCTGGTGATCGCCGCGGGGACGGGCGGCGAGACCCACCTGGCCCCGCTGACCAACCGGGCCGCCCGCTACGTCGGGGCGCTGTCGTACTCGCTGTACCTGTGGCACTTCCCGGTGATCGTCGTCCTGGCGGTGCTGATGCCGCCGGACGCCACCTACTACGCGCTGGTCCTCGGGATCACCGCGGTGGCGAGCGCGGCCAGCTACCACCTCGTGGAGCAGCCGATCCGGCGCTCGTCCTGGCTGCGGCCCGGCGCCCCGAGGTCGACGGCGCCCCGGGTGTGGCGGATCGGCGCCTGGACGGCGGCCTCGGTCGCGGGTGCGCTCGCCGCCGTCCTCGTCGTCGGCCAGCTCGCCGGCTGGCCGGGGGACCGGGACGCGGGCGCGCAGACGCCGCCCGCGGTGGCCGACGGCGTCGCCGCCGCGCCGACGGTGTCGCCGGCGTCGGTCCTGACCCGGGAGATCGCGGCGTCCCTGAGCGCATCGGAGTGGCCGGAGCTCACGCCCGGCCTTGACTCCCTGGGTGAGGACGCCTGGGCGCCGGAGTGGACGCAGGACGACTGCCTGAACGTCGGTTCGGACCGCGTCGAGGACTGCCTGTACGGCGACCCCGCCGCTGACCGGACCGCGGTGCTGCTGGGCGACTCCATGGCCATCAGCTGGATGCCGGGCATCCGCGAGGCGCTGGAGCCGGCCGGCTGGAACGTCCAGAGCCTCACGTTCGGTCAGTGCCCCCAGGTCGCGGTGCGGATCCGTGCGGCGACCGAGATCGACGGGTTCACCGAAGGCTGCAGGAGGCACCAGGAGTGGGCGGTGGGGGAGGTCCGGCGGAGCCAGCCGGAGCTCGTGATCGTCGCCTCCGCGGGCAACTCCGTGCGCCGACTGGCATCGGAGGCCGAGGGCGAGGCGGCGCTCGCGGAGTGGCAGGCCGGCGTCACCGACATGCTCACCGCGCTCGACACGCAGCCCGTGCGGGTGGTGGTGCTCTCGTCGCCGCCCGACGGGGAGAACCTCCAGACCTGCGCCACCCGCTTCAACGGGCCGCAGGACTGCATCAGCTCGCCGCCGGAGGAGCTCGACGCCTTCCTCGACGCCGAGCGCGCGGCCGTCGAACGGTTCCGCGGGGCTGCGCTGCAGGCCACCTACGTCGACACCCGGCCGTGGTTCTGCGACGCGCAGGAGCGCTGCCCGTCGTTCGTGGGGACGGCGCCGGTGTTCGCCGACGGGCTGCACCTGTCGGAGGCGTACGCCACCCGGCTCGGCGCGGTCCTCGCCCCCGTGCTCCTGGGGCCCGCCCCGGGCTGACGGCCACCTCCTGGTCCCTCCGACCCTGTTCCGGTCCGGGGTGGCTGCTACGTCGTCGCCCTCCCGCGACCGGCGACGACGGGCTCCCCCGTGACCAGTGCGACCGATGGTCCGCCCACGGTGGATCTCGGCCCGGCCGCACCGGCCCACGCCCCTGGGCCGGTCCCGTCCCCGCGCATCCGGGGAAGCGCATGGCGACGAATGGGACGGACCGTTCGTCGACGGGAGGGGTGGGCGTGGGGGTCCTCGTGTTCGCCGCCCCGGCGCTGCTCGTCGTCGTCCTCGGCTACGCCGTCGGGTACGCGGTCGCGGACTGGTTCGGTGCGTCGGCGGCCGCCGGGGAGGCGGTCGGCTGGGGGACGGGTCTCGTGCTGCTGGCCGCCGTCGTGGTCGCGCTCGTGCGGTGGCGCCGGAGGAGTCGCCGCTGACCGTCGGCGCGCTGTTCCGGCGACCGGCCGGGGCCGGGTGGCACCATCGGACGGGACGGACGACGTCGCGGAACAGCGGAGCGGGGACCATGGACGACGAGCGGAACAGCCGGCCGGAGCAGCAGTCGGAGCCGGCTCCGCCGCCTCCCGACCAGCAGTACGGCACCCCGTCGACCGGGGACCAGCAGTACGGGGCATCGCCGTACAGCGCCTACGGGTCCCAGGACCACGGGGCCCAGCCGTACGGAGCGCAGCCGTATGCCGACCCGCAGTCCGGCGCGCAGCAGTACACCGGACAGCAGTACACCGGGCAGGAGTACGGGCAGTACGCCGCCCAGCCGTACGGCGCCGCACCGCATCCGGGGCAGTACCCCGGCCAGCCCCACGCGGGTCAGCCGTACGGCGCCCAGCCCTACGCGGGCCAGCCCTACGGGTACCCGGGCCACCCCGGCTACCCGCCAGGCGGCTCTCCGCCCGGCACGGGCCAGGGGGTCGCCGGCTTCGTCACCGGCCTGCTGGGCTTCCTGCTGTGCTGGGTGCCGGTCCTCGGGGTGGTCCTCGCGGCTCTCGGCGTCCTCTTCAGCTCGCTCGGCATGGGCCAGCTGAGGCGCGTCGGCGGCAACACCGGCCTGGCGATCGCCGGTCTGGTGCTCGGCATCCTCGGCCTGGTGCTGTTCGTCCTCTTCCTGTTCGTCTGGATCGACGCGTCGAACGACCCGTACGGGTTCTGACGCCTCGGCTCCCGACGCCTCCGCTTCGGACGCCTCCGCCGCCGACGCCTCCGCTCCCGACGACTCAGCCGAGCAGGCCGTGCGCGGCCTTGGCGTGCAGCGCGGTGTGGACGGCGGAGTCGACCTGCGCGGCGAAGGCCGGGTCGGCCTCGGCGCGGGCCAGTACGGCGTCGATCATCGCCGGCAGCACCGCCGGGGTGACCGTGAGCACCAGCGTGCCGCCCGCGGCGAGGAAGCGGACGGCCCGGTCGCCCGGCCGGACGTCCTGCACCGCCTGGGCGGCGCCCAGGTCGTCGGAGATGACGACGCCCCTGAACCCGAGCTGGCCGCGCAGCACGTCGGTGACGACGACGCGGGAGAAGGCGGCCGGCGCGGACGCGTCGATCAGCGCGTAGGTCGCCGAGCTCGTCATGACGAACGGCGCGGCCGGCGACGTGGCGAGGGCGCCGAACGCGGCGACCTGCTCGTCGTCGCGGGTGGTGACGGTGTCGGTGACCCCGGCGCTGTCGTCGGTGTTGCCCTGCACGCGGCCCAGGCCGGGGAAGTGCTTCACGGTCGAGATGACCCCGTGGGCGGCCAGGCCGTCGACGACCGCGCCGGCGGCCGGGACGACGGCGGCCGCGGTGGCCCCGTACTGCCGGCCGTAGGCGCCGATCGGCGCGTTGCGGCGCTCGGTGCCGGCGGGGACGACGTCGACGACCGGCGCGAGGTCGAGGTTGATCCCGGCCGAGGCCAGGGAGCTGCCGAGGCCGTCGGCGAGCTGCGCGAGCTGGTCGGGCGGGAGGGCGCCCTGGTCCACGGCCCGGGGCAGCTCGCCGAAGCCGGTGCCGGAGAGGGTCTGCACCGCGCCGCCCTCCTGGTCGACGGCGACCCACGGCCGGATGCCGGGGGCCAGGCCGGTCCACGCGGAGGTGACGGCGGCGAGGTCGGCCGCGGCGACGTCGCTGCGGCCGCGCAGGAACACCCCGCCGACACCCGCGTCGCGGATCAGCGCCGCCCCGGCGGCAGCGGGGTCGGTGGCGGGCACGCCGACGACGAACAGCTGCGCGACCTGCCGGCGCCGGTCCATGCCGGCCAGCACCGTGTCCACCTGGGCCTCCCGGGCCGCCGCGGCCTCCGCCGCCGGATCGGGTGCGGCGCTGGTCGCGGGCGGGGTGGAGGTCGCCGACGACGCCCCCGGTGTGCTGGCCGACGGGTCGGCGGTGACGGGGCGGAGCCCGGATCCGCCGCACGCGCTGAGGGCCAGCAACAGGAGGACGCCCAGCGTGACCGCGAGCCGACGCGGCGCGCCTGGCCGGCGGGCCGCGCCACGACACCGGTCCCCGCCGGCGTGTCGGGTACACCCATCCCCGCCGTTCCGGCGACTACTCTCTGCGCGCACCGGAACGGCAGCGGCCTGCAACGGGGGTCGGGCCGGGCTCATCGGACGGCGGGGGACAGCGTGGCACGCGACGACGAGAACGCGGCCGGTCCGGCGACGGGCCGGCCGTGGGTGGTTCCTCCGCGGGAGAGCACGGAGACCACTGTGCCCGAGGCCGTCGGCGGGCCCGGCTCTGCCTCGCCGACCGTCGTCCCGGCTCCGGTCTGGTCGGCCCCCGCGTCCGGCTGGCCGGCGTCCGCACCGGCCTCCGGGCCCGTCCCGGCGGTTCCGCCCGGGTACCCGCACCCCGCCCCGGCCGCGCAGGGCTGGACCCTGCCGACACCACAGTTCGCCGCCGCTCCGACCGCTGTGCCGGCGCAGGTCGCGGCGTCCCCGGGCGGGAGTGTCCGCTGGGAGCAGCCGCAGGACCCGGCTCCCGCACCGCCCCGCCGCGGGGGTGCGGGGCTGGGCATCCTCGTCGGCGTGCTCGTCGCCTGCCTCGTGCTGGGCGCCGGGGCGGTCGCCTGGTTCGGCTTCCTGCAGCCCGGCGACGACCCGTCCACCGCCGCCGACGGTGCCCTGGGCGGGCGCGGGGGGACCGTGCCGTCGCCCGCGGACGACGCGACCGACGAGGACGGGGCCGGCACGACGGACGAGACGCCGTCGACGGACACCACGCCGTCGACGGACACCACGCCGTCGACGGACACCACGCCCCCGACGCCGCCCCCGGACCCCGAGGCCGAGGCGGTGTCGATGCTGGACGCCCTGGCCGCGCAGGGGCGCTCCACGGTGCAGCTGGACGGCCGGTGGGTCGCGCAGCTGGCGTCGAAGAGCGTCGGTACGAACGACCCGCTGCAGACGACGGAGAGCGGCGGTCACGTCTTCTACGGCACCGACATCCTGGCCGAGTACGAGCGCCTCGAGCAGGAGGTCGGGGACACGGCCCACCTGTTCGTGCTGCACAGCACCGACTTCGGCCGCCGGTCGACCGACGGCTACGGGCGTCCGTACTGGATCACGCTCGCCGACGCCGGCTTCAGCAGCCGCGAGGAGGTGCTCGCCTTCTGCAGCCGGACCTTCCCGACGTTGACGGTGGAGCAGCTGCAGAACGCCTGCGCCCCGCGCACCCTGGAGCCGTCGCACCCCTGAGGCGTCGGCTCGGCATGGGCGTTGGGGTGACGCCGCCGGCTCAGGACAAGCGGTGGCTCGCCCGGACGACGGAGATCCCGCGACCGGTCGAGGTGTCCCGGCAGGTCACCCCGGACTCGGCGACGTCACACTGCAACGAGCCGCTGCGCACCGAGGTGCTGTGGGGGACGTCGTCCACGTAACAGGCGATGTTCCCGCTGGGGGTCGCGAAGCTCATCAGGCCGGTGCCGCCCGGTGCGGTGCTCGAGCTGGAGGTGGGCGGTGACGGCTCGGCTGCGGACGGGCCCGCCGGACGCGCCCGCGACCATGCCTGTGCCTGCGTCGTCCTGGGCGTCGCCGCCGCCCCCGCATGCCGCGAGCGCGAGGAGGCAGACGGCGACCACGGCGAACCACCTCACGGTCACCGCGACCTCGTTCCCTCGTCGCCGACCGGCCGTACCGACACCTGCCGCAGGATGTTGACCGGGCGGGGGCCGCGTCGACGTCATGGGCCCCGGCGGCGGATGAAGGGACGGAGACGACGGACCTCACTCGTCCCACGGGTCCCAACCCGCTGGGCGAGGAGGCGCGGTGTCGCTAACCTCCGCCTCCTGGCGGCAGAGGGGGCTGGCGATGGGGCAGGAACGGGTTCAGCAGCGCGCGACACGGGTGCGGACCCTGGTCTCGCTCGGGATGTGGCTCGTGGCCGCGGGCGCGGCCGTCGTCGTCGGCCTGGACCCGGACGGCCTGATCCGCTCCTGACCTCGCGAGGTAGGGGGCACTCGCATCCGTGTCTCGCCGGCAGGCCCAGCGTGGCCGGCTGAGACAGTCCCAGGGACATCGCGACCGCCCTGTGGGTCGAGCCCCCGCGTCACCCGCGGATGCCGGCCGATCAGCGGGTGTTCCATCCCCGGAGAGCCACGGTCATGTAGGGGTTGGGCTGGCGGTGGTCCAGCCGATCCGCCAGGTCGAAGTGCCTGGTCGCGAGACCGCAGTCGATGCAGACCCAGCGACGTCCGGGCAGCGCGAAGTGGCGGTGCCTGAACACGTGTCGGCAGACGCCCACTGCAGCGCCCAGCCGAGCGGAACGGCCCCCACCGGGGGTCATCGACGTCGAGGTCGCGCGCTGGACCACCTCGTCGGAGGCGAGCGGCTGCACCCTGGGGCGGCGCCACGTGGGAGGCCGGTGACCTCCCACGCCCGTGGGCGCCCAGCCGGTCCGTCGTCCGGGGGCAGGTCGGCGCACGGCCGGCCACCTGACCGTCCAGCGGCGGTGCCGCAACGGGGTGGTGAGTTGGCCGGCCCGAAGGGCCGTCGATGTGTCGTGCCACTGCGCCGTTCCCCCGTCGACGCTCGGTGTCCGAGCCGTCATGGTGGCAAGTGTTGCAGACCGGGTGCAGGAGCGGAGACCTCGCGATGATCTCCGAGGAGAAGTTCAGTAGTCGTTCACGAGATGCTTCGGCGATGGGGTCGCCGGCCGGCGATGTCGACTCACAGGTCCTCCGCCGCTCGTTCGCCTCGTCCGGACGGCGGTAGCTTCAGGTCGTGGCACGGGGGGATCACTGGTGGAACGAGCCGCCCTGGTGGGCTTGGGCCACGATGGCGGTGAGCCTGGTGGCGATCATCGTCATGCTGCCCTTCGCGCTGGATCGTGAGCCGCCCGAATCGGATTCGTCGTCGAGGGCGACGGGGACCGGCGGCTCGCCCGCCACCGATGAGTCCGCCCCTGCAACGGCGACCCCGGCACGGACGTCCACGCCGGCTGACGTCGACGCTGCCGAGGTCCTGGTGATCGGGGACGTCGACACGGGCGGGTTCTCGGCCGGCAGCGTCGGCTGGCCCGCCGTGGTCGAGGAGCGCCTGCGAGGAGTCGAGCTGACGGTCGCCACGACGGGGAACGCCGGCTACGTCACCACCGAGGCCGAGTCGGACGCGACCTTCCCCGAGCTCCTCGAGGTGGCCGACCTCGACGGTGTCGACGTCGTTGTCCTCTTCGGTAGCCGCTTCGACGCCGCGGGCATCGCCGACGAGGTCAACCTCGCTGCGGGGGTCGCCATCGGCGCACTCGCCGAGCGCGCACCGAGCGCCGAACTGGTCGTCGTCGGACCGGCCTGGCCGGCCGGCGCCGCGCCGGCCGGCGTCCGCAACAACCGGGACGTCCTCCGCAGCGCGGCGCAGACCGCAGGGGCCGTGTTCATCGACCCGCTCGCCGACGGCTGGCTCAGCGACGCCCCCGGACTCCTGGGGCCCGACGGCATGCACCTCACCGCGGCCGCGGACGCCTACCTCGCCGACCGGATGGAGCCGCTGATCCGATCGGCCCTGGACGCCTGACCCGTTCGCCGCGAGCGACCGGAGTGACGGGCGGAGCGGCTGGGACGCCACCGTTCCGGTACGGACGACGACACGGCCGACGCTGCCCCGGGGGGACCTGCGCGCTGCCTACCGTCGACACACGCGCCAACAGGGCGACGGAACGGCGCATGGGGACGGCAGGGGACGGACGACGATGACGCAGGGTCTCTGCGGGAACTGCGGCACCGGGCTGCCCTACGGATCCGGCCGGTGCGCGCGATGCGGCCTGGCCGCGATGCCGGTGGCCCCGCAGGCCCCCGCCCACCAGTCGAACCAGGGGTACGCCCCGCCCGGGTGGCTGCCGTACGCGCAGCCTCACCCCGCGGCCGTTGGCCGGCCGCCGTTCCCGCCGGGCACCCAGCAGCAGCCCGCGGCTGTTGCCGGCCATGCCGGCGGGCCGTACGGCACGGCAGACCACGGCACAGCCCCCCATGGCACGAGTCCCTACGGGCCTGCCTACGGCGCCGTTCCCCACGGCGGCCAGGGCGCCCCGCCGCCGGGCTGGGGCGCGCTGGAGGCGTTCTTCACCGGCGACTGGCTGGGAGCGGCCAGGTCGGCCGCCCTCGCGGTGCTGGCGATGCTCGGCGTCTCCCTGGTCGGCATGCTGATGATCGCCGGTGGAGAGCTGGGCTTCGGCGAGACGCTCGTGCTCGTCCTCGGCGGAGTGTGCCTCGCCGTCGGCGGCGACGCGTTCGTGGAGGCCCAGGCCGAGTCCTTCGGTGAGTCCGGCGGGGCCTCGGTCAGCGTCGGGATCCTGCCGTTGACGATCACGCTCGTCGGCCTGCTCGTCCTGGGCGTCACGTTCGCGCGGCGGCTGCGCAGGCGCGGCGTCGCCCGGGGCCGCGACGTGCTCTTCCAGATGGGGCGCACTGCCCTGCTGTTCATGGCGTTCTTCCTGCCGCTCTCCCTGCTGTCGCGCTACACGCCGGACCCGTTCGGGGACAGCGAACTCCGGGACCTCATCGAGTTCGAGGGTGAGCTGGGGGTCGGCGTGGGGTCCTCGCTCTCCGGTGCCCTGCTGTTCGCCGTGGCGGCGACGGGCCTGGTGGCGCTGCTCCGGCCGTCTGCCCCGCTGCTCGGCCGCTTCCGCCCGCGGGTGTTCCCCGCGCTGATGGGGGCCGTGGCGGTGTTCGCGGCCGGCGCACTGGCGGCCGCGATCTTCGTGGTCTGGGGGCTGGTCGACATCGGCGGCGACGAGGGTCTCGTGCAGTTCCTCGGCGCCTCGGTGCTGAGCTTCGTCAACGGGATGCTGGCCGCCGTCCTGTGGGCGGCGGGTGTGCCGCTGACCGGCGAGGGCGGGTTCGCCAGTGAGCTCACGACCAGCCAGAGCAACAGTGAGTCGGTGAGCCTGCTGACCTTCACCGACGAGCACGGCGCCTTCTGGCTGGCACCGGTGGTGCTCTTCGTCGTGATGCTCACCGTGGCGGTCCTGGTGGTCCTGCGCCAGCACACGATGCTGGGGGCGAGGCTCGAGGGCCTGCGGTTCGCCGCGGCACTGGGTCTCGTGGCGCTGGCCGCTGCCCTGCTGCTGCGCATCGCCGCGGAGTCGTCGGCGAGCGGCGGCGGATTCGGCGCGGAGGCCGGCGCCACAGCGACGTTCAACCCGTTCCTCGCCGCTTTCGTCCTCGCGTTGTGGGGCGCGGTGACGGGTCTGCTGGCCCCGGTGGTCGCCGCCGCCCTCCCGTCGGGTCTGGTGCAGTCGGTCCGCCGACGGTTGGGCATGGCGCCCGTTCCTCCGCCCACACCCGTGCCGGCTCCGTACCTGCCGCCCGCGCCGCCGCAGGCCTGGTAGCAGCCCTCTCGGCAGACGTTCCGCCGGCGGCCGGCCGAGATGGCAGGGATCGACCGCGTGCTCGGCGGCATGTGCACAGGGTCATCAGAACCGTCTGGGTTGCCGCAGCGGGCAGCGGATACCCCGTGTCGCGACGGCCGGGTCGGCGCATGCCTGTCGCGGCCAATAGGCTCACCGGCCCACGGGGAGGACGTGCGCAGTGAGGCCGCGTCGAGACGGGAGACCGATGCCGCAGGTGCAGCTGTCGTGGGGGAGTGCCACCCACATCGGGCAGCGCGAGGAGAACCAGGACCGGTTCCTCGCCGTGCCTCCGGTGTTCGCCGTAGCCGACGGTATGGGCGGTCACGCCGCGGGGGCCGAGGCGGCGCAGAAGGCCGTGGACTGCCTCTCGGCGACGATCGGCCGGCCGGCACTGACGGTGGAGCTGTTGCAGGACGCCGTGCAACGGGCCGACGACAGCATCCGTGCGCTCGGTGAGGCCGACCCGTCCATGGTCGGCGCCGGAACGACGGTGGCCGGGATCGCCCTGGTGGAGGACGCCGGCGAGCTGTGCTGGGCCGTGTTCCACATCGGCGACTCGCGCGTGTACGCCTGGACGCCGACCTCGTGGGGGCAGGTGACCGTGGACCACTCGCTGGTGCAGGTGCTCGTGGAGAGCGGGCACGTGGCGCCGGAGAACGCCGCCACGCATCCGCAGCGCAACATCGTCACCCGGGCGCTGGGTGTCGGCGGCGCCGGAGATGCCGATGTGACGATGCTGCGCCTGGACGTCGGCCAGCGCTTCCTCGTGTGTTCCGACGGTCTCTCGAACGAGGTGACCGACGAGCGTCTGGCCGAGATGCTCGGCAGCGGTCAGCCTCCGGAGGTCGTCGCCCAGCAGATGGTCACCGAGGCAGCGGAGAACGGGGGCCGGGACAACATCGCGGCTGTGGTCGTCCAGGTCGACGGAGTGGCGGACGACGGCCGGAGCGCCTGAGGGTTGCGTTCGCCGACTCGGACACTGCCGGCCCGCGGCACGACGTGCGGTAGCAGTGCTGGCCTCGAGGTTCGCCTCTGCCCGTCGAGACCCTGAAGGTCGGCAGCACCGAACCGTTCCTAGCGCTCGGCCTGGCCCAGGCGAAAGGAGCGAGGTGCCTCCTGGCCTGAAACCCATTCATGGCGACACGTTGGCCCCGCGAACGCCACATCAAGGTGCTGGCCAGGTGATGCTCCGATGTCCCGTATCCTGCCCATCGTGAGGCGCGGGCTCCCGGGAGCTCCCACATGGGCGTGGGTCGTCATGGCGGTCGGGGTCGCGACGATCGTGCTTCTGTTCCCTCTCGCGTTAAACCGTGGACTGGTGGACGACACGGGGCAGCCCGTCACGGTGAGCCCGAGCCGCTCGACACCCATACCCACACCCGCAACGACTGCTCCACCGCTGCCCCTGCAGGCCCTGGTCATCGGTGACGAGTTGGCGGCGGCGTCCACGGAGTCCGGTAGTGAGCCCCTCAGTTGGCCGCGCCTGGTCGAGAGCCAATTGAGAGCGGACGGGTACGACGTGACCGTCGATGCTGCGGCGGGGGACGGCAGTGGCTACACCGAGCCAGGGGAGGCAGGGACCACCTTCGGGCAGAGGGCGGGGACCGCGCCATCCGGGTACGACTTGGTCATCTTCGTAGGCGGAGCAAGCGACTCAGCGGGCTTGCAGGCTGTGGAGGATGCGGCCTACGCGGCATACCTTGCTGTATGGGACGTCGACGCGGATTCCTACATGCTGGTTGTGGGGCCAGCCACGTTCGACGCGCAACCTCCACCCGCCATGAGGACAAATCGGCAGGGGGTCCTCGCTGCAACGCAGCAGGCGGGCATCGCCTTCGTTGATCCCTATCGCGAAGCCTGGTTCGCGGAAGGCGGCGAAGCCTTCGCGGCAGAGGACGGCGTGCATCTCAGCGATGCTGGCCACCAGCGCATGGCCGACCGCATGCTCCCACTGGTGCAGGAGCAGCTACGTCAGATCAGCCGGGACCCGTCGGTCACCTCGGACGACGACTAACGGTCGTCCACGGCTAGCTGTACTGACCGCAGACGTTGGTCGAGGACGTGTGACGACACGATCTGATTGATCTTGTTCGGGGAGGACCTCCGGACGTGGAGTGGAGCTGCTGAAGGCACCCATTCCACGAGCTCCGGAGGTCCTCCTGTCCCACGCTATTGCCGCCCTGACTCCACGCCACCGTCTGCGGCTTGCACGCGCCGTGGTCGAGGACGGTTGGTCGATCTCCTATGCCGCGGCGGTGTTCAACGTCGCCTGGCCAACCGCCAAACGGTGGGCCGACCGCTACCGGACCGAGGGGCCGGCCGGCATGGTCGATCGCAGCTCGAGGCCGCACTCCAGCCCGCGGCGGACGCCGGCGCCGGTGGTGCGCCGAATCGTGCACCTGCGGTGGAAGCAGCGGCTGGGCCCGGTGGCGATCGCCGACCGGGTCGGAGTCGCCCCCTCGGCCGCGCACGCGGTGCTGCGCCGGTGCCGGCTCAACCGGCTCTCCCACGTCGACCGGGCCACCGGAGAGCCGATCCGCCGCTACGAACGCGACCGGCCCGGCGAGCTGATCCACGTCGATGTGAAGAAGCTGGGCAACATCCCCGACGGCGGCGGCTGGCGCTACGTCGGCCGCGCCCAGGCGACAAGAACCGGGCCGCGACGCCCGGTGAGCCGCGCAACGCCCACTACAACCCCAAGATCGGCACGGCGTTCGTGCACACCGTGCTCGACGACTACAGCCGGGTCGCCTACGCCGAGATCCACGACGACGAGACCGCCACCACCGCCATCGGCGTGCTGCGCAACGCCGTGGCCTGGTTCGCCGACCGCGGCATCACCGTCGAGCGGGTCCTGTCTGACAACGGCTCGGCCTACCGCTCCCACGCCTGGCGCGACACCTGCGTCGACCTCGGCGTCAGACCCAAACGGACCCGGCCCTACCGCCCGCAGACCAACTGCGAGGGTGGCGGCGTGTCTCTCCGGGCGGCCTGACCCGTAGACCAACCGGCCCAGCGGGTGCCTTGTTGCCGAACTGTCGACCGCCCGGAGAAGCACGCTTGTCGCCAGCGCCGGGCGAGAGCGGGGTGACCTGATAGGAGCCTGGCCAGAGGTCCCATCGCAGTTCTGTCCGCTGCCCTCACCCGGCGCTGCATCACCGCCGCCTGAAGGAGCAGCAGATGACAGAGTCCACGGTTGCACCGCTGGAGCAGATCGTCACCGTCGGCGTCGACACCCATGACGACATCCATGTCGCCGTCGCGCTGGATCAGCTCGGACGGAACCTCGGCACCACAACGATCCCGACCACCCCGCAGGGATACCGGCAGCTCGAGACCTGGGCGCGGAGGTTCGGTCGCATCGAGGCCTTCGGCATCGAGGGAACCGGCAGCTGGGGCGCCGGCCTGGTGCGCCAGCTGCGCGAGCACGGCCACCGCCTGGTCGAGGTCAACCGTCCCGACCGGGGCACCCGCCACCGGCAGGGCAAGAACGACCCGCTCGACGCCGAAGCCGCGGCCCGCGCCGTGCTCGCCGGCACCGCGACCGCCCAGCCGAAGGCCGGCGAAGGGGACGTGGAGATGATCCGCTCGCTCCAGGTGGTCCGGCGCAGCGCGCAGAAGGCCCGCTCTCAGGCGGCCAACCAGTTGCGCGCCCTGCTGGTCACCGCGCCGGCGGAGCTGCGCGAGCAGCTGCGCGCGCACACCCTTGCCGAACTCGTCCGCATCGCCAGCCGCTGGCGCACCGGCGCCACTCCGGACACGCACCTGCTCGTGACAAAGCACGCTCTGCGCAGCCTCGCCCGAAGGCACCAGCAGCTGACCGAAGAGATCCACGATCTCGACGCCCAGCTGAGCCGCCTCGTGCAGCAGGCCGCGCCCCAGCTGCTGGCGGTCAAGGGACTGGGCCCGCTGACCTGCGCGGCGCTCCTGGTGGCCGTGGGCGACCAGCCCGAGCGGATGCGGAGCGAGTCGGCCTTCGCTCACCTCTGTGGCGTGGCCCCGTTGCCGGCCTCTTCCGGCAAGACCAGACGCCACCGGCTCAACCGCGGCGGCGACCGCCAGGCCAACTACGCCCTCTACATCCTCGCCGTCACTCGCATGGCCTGGGATCCCCGCACCCGCGCCTACGTGGCGAAACGACAAGCGGAGGGCAAGACGACGAAGGAGATCATCCGCTGCCTCAAGCGACACATCGCCCGGGAGGTCTACCGACTGCTCAGCACACCAGCAGCCGCCCTCCCGCGGACGACTTGACGGCCATAGGAGCTTCGGCAAGATCGAACGCTTCCACCGCACGATGGCCGACGGCTGGGCCTTCCGACGGCTGTTCCTCAGCGAATCAGCCCGCCGGAAGGCACTGCCGGCCTGGCTGCACGAGTACAACCATCACCGGCCCCACACCGCCACCGAATGCCGCCCGCCCATCACTCGCTTGACCAACCTGTCCGGGCAGTGCAGCTAGCGGGGCGCGATAAGGGCCCGGGGGGCTCAGCGCAGCGTCACTATGCTGTTGCAGTGTCGAGCTCTCCGCGGGTGTCCGTGGTCACCGCTGTCCTCGACGGCGCACCGTTCGTGGCAGAGGCCATCCGGAGTGTTGTCCATCAGTCCTTCGAGGACTGGGAGATGTTGGTCGTAGATGACGGCTCGACGGACGAAACGGCCGAGATCGTCCTACGGCTCGCGACGGCCGACCCCCGCATCTCCTTGCTCCAGCACCAGGATCGTCGGAATCACGGTCGAAGCGCTGCACGAAACCTGGCCCTCCGCACGGCCATGGCCCCGTACGTGTCCTTTCTGGATGCCGATGACATCTACCTGCCGTTCAAGCTGGAGCAGCAGGTGGCACTGCTAGATGCTCATCCCCGCGCGGGAATGGTCTACGGCAAGCACCTGTACTGGCACAGCCCCGGCGTTGCGGTCGGCCCGGGGGAGGACTATGCGTCTCCGCTGGGCGTCCCTCCCAACCAGCTCTACGAGCCGCCGGCCCTGCTGCGCCTCCTGCTGCGCGACGAGGACACGCACGCAGCGAACTGCAGCGTGATGATTCGCCGAGACGTTTGCGAGGCCGTCGGTGGTTTCGACGAGGGCGTCGAGCTCTACGAGGACACCATGTGGCTCGCTCGAGTCCTTCATTCCCATCCTGTCTTCGTCAGCGGTGACTGCACGTCGGTCTACCGCCTTCATCCCGACAGTTCCTGTCGGCGTGCCGAAGCGGCGGGCGTGTTCGACTCGTATGGGCCGAACGCGGCCGAACGGGCCTACCTCGAGTGGTTGGAGCAGTACCTCGACGAGGTCGGTGAGCAAGACGCCGGTGTCCGGACGGCGCTCTCCCATCGCCTAGACGTGTACCGGCGACCGCGTCTCCACGCGGCTCGGGCTCAAGCGTCAGCAGGTCTACGGCGCGCGCGCCGGGCAGTGGGCGTGGCCCTCGGTCGGTGAGTCCGGGCGCGTCATCAGCGCTCTTTCCAATGCGCCCAGGCGACCTCAACCTGGGTTCGCCACTGGCGAGCTGCGGCGGTGGCCTGCTCACGCCCGCTACTGACGGCATGAGTCACTGCCCGGGGCCAATCGTCGCGGTGGTGGACGAGAAGTGGTGACTCGGCGCCGTATAGGTCCTCGAGACTCGACCCCGCCGGCCCCACCACGGGGGTTCCGTGCTCCAGGCAGCGAATGGCGATCCCGCTTTGGAAGAAGCGACCGTAGGGGATGAGGACGGCGTCGCTAGACGAGACGAGGTTGTCCATCTCGGACTCCGAGACGAAGTAGGGCTGCACGGACCAGCCGTCGACCTGGGGCCAGCCCCGTCCGTGGATCTCGAGGACGGCTGAGCTCGCGAATCGCTCCGCGACCACGGATAGGGCCTCGAGGTCGCGGTCGGCCTTGTACTGCCCGAGTACGCGGATGACAGGCCGTGAACGGCTGGGCTCAGCGGCCCACCTCCTGCGCGGCGGCAAGAT
Organism: Trujillonella endophytica; assembly: GCF_019799905.1. Lineage (GTDB taxonomy): Bacteria > Actinomycetota > Actinomycetes > Mycobacteriales > Geodermatophilaceae > Trujillonella > Trujillonella endophyticus_A. Next base: position 204,186 of record NZ_JABGCI010000006.1, read on the forward strand.
GGGATGGGGGAGAATAGAAATGAGCTCGTCTGGGAGTGCAGGGTCGAGCGCGCGCCTAGCCGTCTCACTGTGGACGATCACCTGCACCCCGGCGCCCAGCCGCACAGCGATGCGCCGAGCAAGTCTTCCGTAGCCGACGGCCTTCACGAGCGGGACGGGGTCGTGGATCACGAGGGAGCCACGACGGCCCGCGACTGCCCGTAGCAGGATGAGGTCGAGATAGCCGAGCGCCGGCCACACGACGAGAAGTTGGCCGCCTGAGCGGCGTGTGTCGGCGCCGGCCCGAGCCAGGGCGGCGATGTATCGGAGCAGCCAGGTGATACGGCTCCCTTCCCCGGTGGAGGGCTCCGGGATGGCCGACAGCGATGTCTCGACGGCGTTGTCTCCGAGCACCGTGAGAATCTCGGACTGGTAGTGGTGCAGAGCTGCAGCCAGTGGGTTCACCACAGCTGTTCGCGGGTGACGCGAGGCCCGTGCATAAGGCTGTGGCAGTCGAACAGTGCTCCCCTTCAGCAGAGGGCCTGCATCTGCACGCGCTCGGCCTCGGGCGATGGCGCCGGCAAGGCGCCGCAGCGCCAGCCCGCGGGCCACGAGGCCCCGCCGCCATGCGCGGTCGTTACGGGCGTAGAGCAACCGCAGGTTGCGGGCGTACCAGAAACCGGGCACCCCGTGCGACGACTGCCAGACGACGGCGCTAGGAACCCACACGGCCGTTCGGCCAGCTCGGCCGAGGCGCAGGTGTAGGTCGGTCTCCTCCATGTACAGGAAGTAGTCCTCCGAGAAGCGGTAGCGATCAAGGTCGCTTCGGCGGTACAGCAGGAAGGCACCGTCCAGCCACTGCCGGTGCACCGGGGGCTGATCCGGACGCGGGGTGACCCCTTCTCGGTATCCGTGGTGTTGGGGGCGGTGGGTGACCCGTGCCAGATAGCCACCCTCGGACCACGTCCGGAGATCGCTGTCCTCGCCGGTGACGAGGGTAGGGCCGGCCACGGCCGCAGTCGGATCGTCCTCCAGGGCTTGTCGCAGACGGCTGACGGCACCGACGTCGGCGCGGGACTCGTGGGAAGAGACGAGGACGTACCGGACGTCACCTCCTCGCGATCGGAGGAGATCCAGTCCGGCGTTGACCCCGGCGCCGTAGCCGCGGTTGGCGACATACTGGACGTGGACGCCCGGCGGGAGTCCGATCTCTAGCCGGAACCGCTGAGCGGGCTCCTCGCTGTTATCGATGACGACGACCCGCTCCGCCGCCACTCCCTGCCCGACGAGGCCTTGAACCGTCACCGGCAGGGTGTCGTAGCTCCGGTGGTGCACGACGACGGCCGCCACATCAGGGAGGTGCACGTCCTTCTCTGTCAAGCTGTCTCCGCGTGCAGCCACAGGTCGGCCTTGAGGCGAGCCGAGACCGGAGGAAGTGAGGCGATGACATTCTCGCGCGGGAGCGGGTGTTCCAGCGCCGTGAGAAGGGCGTCCGCCAACGTGTCGGCCGACGGGGGAGCGGTCAGCACATGATGACCTTGGGTGCGCAGCCAGGGGGCCAAGCCTGTCTCCGTCGTCGTCACCACCGTGAGTCCCGACATCAACGCTTCTTTGATGGGCAGGCCGATTTGCTCCCTCCAGCGCTTCCAGCGGATCGACGGTGCGGTCAGTACGGTGCAGTTCGGCAGCACCTGTAGGACTTCGCGCTGCGCGAGATGTCCGTGGAAGTACCGCGTCTGCGGCCGTTTCGCGGCCCACATCCGCATCTCCATCTCGAGTGGACCGCTGCCGATCACGTGCAAGCGGGCGCCCTCGGATCGCTCTTCGACCAGTTCCCACGCCGGCAGCAAGATCCCCAGTCCCTTTCGCGGCGCCAGTTGCCCCACGAATACGACCGTCTTGGGCGCCGGTGCCGCGACGGGCACCCCTCGCGGCCGGGCGGGGAGCTCAGGGAAGACCTTGGAGTCAAGCCGCCGCACTAACGCGAGGGAGCAGTAACTGTTGGCCGACTGGTCGCTGCCATAGGCGATGCGTTCGTACAGCAGGAAGACGAGCGTTCCGAACGCCATCCGGAGCATCTTCGCCGGAACGCGTCCCAGGCGGGTCGACCCGAGTAGGGCGTTAATCGGGTCGTTGTTCTCGATGGCATAGGTGCGAGCGCGTCGCCAGTGGCCCCGCGCGAGTCCGGACAGCGTCCACGCGACCGCGAGGCAGATGGTTCTCGGTAGGAAGCGGGCCCACAGCGGCTCGGGCAACTCGAGCACGGCGACATCCGACCGGAGGATCCGCGCTACCGCAGCGAGCAGGTTTGTCCGTCGCATTCCCGCTGGGATCTCCACGTCGACGAGGTCGAAGTTGGTGCCGAAGAAGAGCGCCTCAGACGGACTGAACTGGGTGTGCCGGTTGACCTGTTCCGTTCGCAGCTCCGGCAGGACCCGGACGTGAACATGCTGGCTCGGTGTGACGATTTCATCAAGTCGAAGCTCCCCTGACGGAGCGCCCACGCTCCCGTCACGCGCTCGTCCGCGCCCCCATCTAGCGGTGCGAGATCGCGTCATCGTCTTCATCCAGCTGCCGGTTGCGGACGGACTGCCGCAGGGTCTCCTCGTACAGCCGACAGATGCGTTCCCAGGTGTAGTGCGACTGGGCGCGGGTCAGTGCCTGTGCCGACAGTCGGTCCTGAAGGCCCGGGGTGGACAGGACGCGGAATACGCCTTCTCGGATCGACTGCACCGTCGGCTCAACGAAGGTTCCTGCGTCGTCCAGCACCTCGCGGTTGTAGACGGTGTCGCGCGCGACGATGGGGGCCCCACACGCCATAGCTTGTACCAGAGCGGGGTTCGTGCCTCCGACGCTTTGTCCGTGGAAGTAGGCCCCCGCGTGCTGCCAGAGCGAGAAGAGTTCGCGATCATCGCTGACGTGGCCGAGCCAACGGACGCGGGGATTATCAGCCGCCAGTGCGGCGGCCTGCTGGTCCAGAGGTCCGCCGTAGCCAGAGCTGCCGACCAGGACGACGTCGGTGGTCTCACCCAGCTCGGCGGCGGCCTGTAGGAACTCCGGAACGGTGTTTTCGGGAACGAAGCGTGCCACCATCAGTGCATAGCCTCGGTGCGTTAGCCCTTCGGGCACTGGCAGATCACCGGGTGATTCGCCGCCGTACTCGATGACCACTCCGCTCCGCCCGAACGCGCGCTCCCAGTGGTGGCGGATGGCCTGGGCGTCGTACACAAGCACATCGGCCAAGCGGCCGCTCATATGCGCACCGCCTCGGAACACCGCCTTGGCGACCGTGCCCCACTTCTGCCGCTGCCACTCGATCCCGTCCACGTTCAGCACGGTCGGGACGCCGCGAGCCCGCAGCGCGGGCAGCCAGTAGCCGTTCGCCACGTTCAGGACCAGCGCAACGTCAGGCCGACGCGTCGCGGCGTGCAGGCTGGACGTGAGGCCGTAGGACAGTGTGCTCAGGGACTTGCTCTCCCGGCCGGCCGTGTCCACCGTGCGGACGCCAGGATGGCGGTGGGGATCATCGGGCTTGGTGGCGCCCGCCCTGCCGTAGACGGTGACTTCCCAGCCGTGCTCCACCAGGTAGGGCGCCAGCGTTCGGACGAGCGTCTCGAAGCCTCCGTAGTAGCTGGGGTAGCCCCGAGTTCCGATGATCGCCACCGCTGGACCTCGACCCGGCGCCGTCACGACCCGGCCATGTCGGCGCCCTATCACTGACCTCACTCCGTTCCTCTTCCATCGGCCCTGCGGTGCCCCGAGGAACGCGTCCGGGCAAGCACGTGAGCTCGAAGTGGGCTGCCGGAGAGGGACGCGAACCGGCACAGTCTACGGAGGCCAGCGCCGGAGGGAACGCGTGCTTTGGTCGCCGTAGACCCCTATCCGGAGGACCGTATCAATTGACATGAGTGCTATCCCGATCTTGAGACAAGGACGACGCGCAGCGTCACGCGTGCGATGCCTCGATCCTTGAGTCTCCAGAGCAGGAGTGCCAGCGGTGCTGATTGCGGCATAGCGCATAGGCGCTTAGAGATCCACGGCGAATCCGTCGCGCCGGAGAGTGGATGCCACGATGATGAGGACGGCCTCATCGTGGTCCCAGCCGCCCAAGCGGGGTAGAAGTGGTAGCACGTGCAGTGCGCCACCGCGGCCGCCGAGCAAGTGTCGACGCACAGCGCCACGACCGCTGCACCGACGGCGCGGTCTGGGTCCACCATCGCGGTCGTTATGGTCACGACGACTCCGAGGCCATGATCAATCCGAGGCTGCGATGCAGGCGTCGATCGCTCTAACAGTCGACCCAGTCGACGGTGGCGTACTCGAGGCCCGAGACCGTCCTGCAGGGCCCAGGGTGGAGGGCGGTGCCGGAGCATCCGGTTTTCATCAGGCCGATCAGCTCCCAATCAGCGCGTTGTTGTAGGCATCGCCGACCAAGCCGACCAAGCCGACCGAGCCGACCGGCGGAGTGAGTCTCTAAGCCACTGCTGTGCCTTTCGCCCCCCCTGCTCTGACCACCTCGGGGCACCGACCGGACTCACTGCGCGACCACAACGCGCTACCGGCTGATCCATCGGCTCCTCGACCCGACGACTCAGGAACCGACCGGCCCGCGGAATCGGAAGCGACCCGAGTGATCTCCAGCGAACCGTCACACCTACATGCGATTCTCACGGCCACTCGCTACCGGAATACCCACGTTCCCCGAGTCGTCCGGGTCGTGAAAGATGTGGGCCGAGCGCCGCACTCGAGGCCGCAGGAGCGACTGCGCCCTCGCCACGGCAGCCGCTGCCTGCCGTCTTGTAGTCTGCGCGGCGGGCTGAGCATCCGTCGTCTTGGTGCTCGTCATGCCTGATGTCGACCGTGACCCGTGGCCTTCATCGGCTCGATGACTACTGGGGGGCTAAAGACCGCCGTGCGTCGAGCTTTCGCACACCTTGGTGGCTACTCCGCTACCGTTCTCACCAACGCCATCATCGGCCTCGCCGTTGTGCCGGCCGTCATCTATTTTGCGACTCCGGACGCTTGGGGGGCGGTAGCCGTAGGGCAAGCGGCGGGCAGTATCGCAAGCCTTCTCCTCGCGCTCGGCTGGGGCTTCAATGGACCGACGATGGTGGCCTTGGCGTCTCCGGTTGAGCGACAGGTGATCGTTCGCAACTCCCTGATAGCCCGTTCACTGCTGGCCATCCCGATTGGGGTGTCCGTGGCATTTGTTGCCGCCCTGACGTCTCCAGACCAGCCTGCTGTAGCAGTGCTGGCCGCCATGAGTAGCTCACTCGCGGGTCTGGGGATGACATGGTTCTTCATTGGGGCCGGCGACCCTCTCAGGCTATTCCTGTTCGACACTTTGACGAGGGCAGCCGGAACGATTCTCGGGATCTTGGTGTTGGCATGGACTGGAAGCGTGTTGCTGTTCGCAACTCTCCAATTAGCGGGCGTAGTTGTCGCTGTTTCGTGGTCAGCGCGGGTGGCGGTGTGCATGGGACCGGGAATCGAGCGGTCGCTCTGGGGATTTCGGGATGCTTTACGCCAGTCTCGAAAACAGGCTTACGCCGGGCTGACAGTCGTGACTGCATCTACGTACATGACCCTTCCGACCTTGTTGCTCGCGACGCTCGTCCCGCGCGGGGTTGTGCCCTACGCCTTGGCCGATCGCATTGGTCGGTTCACCTTGATGTCCTTCACACCGGTGAATCAGTGGCTACAAAGCTGGGTACCTGGGGGTGCTCATAGCACCACGGACTTGAGGCGACGAATCAAGCTAGCCGTCCAACTCTCTATCGGCGTGGGGATTTGCTTGGGCCTCTTTGTGGCGCTAGCCGGACCCCTGGCTGCGAATGTCCTGTCAGGGGGTGCGGTCGATGTCGGGTGGACGATAACTGCGCCGCTTGGCATATCCATTACCATGTCTGTCATCTCCCGGAGTGTCGGGATGGCATGCCTGCTGACACTGGGGGAACAGCGCGCGGTTGCCTTGAGCGCTATCCTCGGCGCCGTTGTTGGCGTCCCTATGATGCTCGTTCTCATTCCGCACGCTGGTGCCGCTGGTGCCGCGACTGTGGTGGCGACGTCCGAGACGTTGGTGGCGATCTTCCAAGGCGTGTACTTAAAGCGTGCTATGACCTTGAGGATGGATTCGCAAATCCGTCGCTCTTAGCAATGCGCGCCTTCGGCCTTGCTGGGCGGGTGGCGAGAAGGATAGCAGCTCAGATGACTAACCGGCGCGCAAGTTTTAGGGAGTCATGTGATGGCCGAGCAGCTCACGGTGGGGGTTCTTGTCACCTATTTCACGGAGCCGAGTCGCCTAACAGCGACCCTTCGCGGGATCTCGGCTCATCTCTTCAAGCTGTTGGTCATAGACAATACGGATGATCCGGCCCATGCGGCCACGCTTCGGCGAACATGTCGGGACGAAAACGTGGAGTACACATGGTCCGGCGCCAATGTTGGGATTGCCGCTGCGCAGAACGTCGGTGTGACGGCTGCGCTTGGTGCTGGCGCAGACTATATTCTCTTCCTCGACGATGACAGCGAGCTTGAAGGCAGCAAGGTTGATGCGCTGCGATCAGAGCTTGAGGCGCAGCACCAGAAGGACGTGGACACTATTGGCATCGGCCCTCGGATAGTGGAGTCGCGAACCGGACAGGATCTCGCTTATACCTGGCGTGGGAACAGGATTCGCCAGACCAACTTGGCCGATGATGTCGTGCCAGCTGCCTTCCTTCTGGGCTCTGGCGCTTTCATTTTCGCCTGGGCTTTCGAAAAGGTTGGGCTCTTTCGTGAGGACTACTTCATTGACCACGTCGACAAAGAGTGGGGTCTGCGGGCGGGGAGTCTAGGATTCCGACTCGTTGTCACGCCGCACGTTTTAATGTTGCACGAGTTGGGGGATGCCCCGGCACTGTCGAGAGAGGGTCGCAAGAGGCTCTATCGGCACGATAGTAATGTTCGTCACTATTATTTGACGCGCAATGCACTGCTTACCATGCGGGACGTCCGTCTTCCGCCGTCAAAGTATCCTGATCAGATGCGGCTTCTCCTCGACTCAGTTGTCAGGAAGGTGATCGGATCAGAGAGGAGTACGATGACGAGGAAGGCGGTCTTAGCTGGGCTTCGGGATGGTGTGCTGAATCGGCGTGGGCCGTGGAGTGGTGCATGAGTGGAGAATGAAGGCAACCGGCGGCGCCAGTCGATCACCAAACGCGGGCTTGGCGGTGGGGGTGTCAAGGATTCATTCGTCCTCGCTTGATTTCGCCGCTGTGATCTCCTCAGCGGAATACTCCGTGAGTGCTACAAACCGATTCCGGTAGCCGCACTGGAGGCAGTGCCGTCGCCGTAGGTTGTCAAGCAACTCGGATGTACCAGACAACGGCGAAGAGGGCCAGGCTTTAAGTGAGACATCTCAGTTCACTTTGTTGTCAAGGTGGGGGGAGGCGATCGTCGGCGGCAGCGCATCCGCACCCGCCGATGTGGTCCGCAGGCTCGCGGTTGCAATTTCTCGCGGCTGGCCGCGTCCCGCAGTCAGCACACTCCCCGGTCGGAAGCGGCGCCTCTCATCATTCGGCCTGTGCCGATGGCCGCTCTCGCTCAACGATACCGTCCGCGGAGCGAAGGGCAGTCCGGTGAGGGTGTCACCGGCCCAGCGCCGCGCTCACTCGCGCGGCAAATTCCTCGACTTCCCAGTCGAGGACGGTTAGCCGGGGGACGTGATAACGGTCGGTTCGCCGACCGACACGTCCGGGGAGCGTCGTGCACGCGACCTGGCAGCCTGAGTCGGCCACCAGCCGTGGCGCCAGTGGGCCTACCGTCCCCGGCCCTCCAAAGGGGAACGCGAAGCTGGTGACCGGTTGATGGAGGAGGCGCTCCAGGTCCCGCACCGAACCAGTGATCTCGTCCCGTTGGCGGTCCGCGGACTGCGTCGCCAGGTGGGCGTGCGTCCGCGTGTGCGCACCAACCTCCTGCGACGGGAGCGAGGCAAGTTGGCGCAGCTGCTCAATCGACATGGTGATGTCGTCGTGCCCCGAGGGTGGGGTCCCGAGGGCGTCCAGGACGTCAGCGAGAGTGGACTCGATGCGCTCCGGGGGAAGGGGCAGTAGGCGGCGGTGCAGGAAAGCTAGAGCTGCGCGACGAGCATCGGGTGTACGGAGGTCCAACCAGAGAGACCGGCCGCCCACGGCGACGTCGATCGAATCGGGTATGGGCGAGCTCAGCAAGGCGCGGCACAGCCGGTCCCACCAAAAGCGTCGGTGGCCGAGGGTCGCTGTGGTGATGAACCAGGTGGCCGGCAGACCGGCCTCAGCCAACAGTGGTGCAGCCACAGTTGCGTTGTCGGCGTAGCCGTCGTCAAAGGTCACCGCGATGCCACGGGCGACACGGGACTCGACGAGGTCCTGCAAAGGGGCGGTGCCACCGAGCTTGGTGAGGTACTCGACGTGGGCGGCGAAGCGATCGGGATGGACGGCGAGGTCGAACGCGTCGTCCACAGGCACCGAGACCCGGTGGTAGAGCAGAACGATGCTCACGACAGCACCCGTGCCAAGACCAAGCGCAGGTGACGTGCGTGCAGCACCTGCTCCACCGTGGCTCGGGGTGGAAGAGGTGGGAGCGTTCCCACACCGAGCGGGATGGCGACGATCCCCTGAGGAGTGCAGGCGTCGACGGCTGCACTGACACGCTCAGCCCCCGGGTTGAGCTCGGTGATGACGACGCGGCTCCAGCGCCGAGGCAGGCTGCCAGAACCCAGCGCCTTCGAGACGACGGTGATCGTCGACTGCTCGGGAGCTCCGCCCACTACGTCAAGCTGCGCTTCGGGCCAGATCCGCTGCACCCAGCCTGGATGACCGAGGACCAGTACGCGGTCCAAATCGCCCAGCCCGATCTTCAGCAGCCGACTCATACGGGCTGAGCGGCTGCCGGGTAGCCGATACCGGAGAGAGCTACGCTCAAAGAGTCCGGCAACGTTCACGACAGGGTGCCTGGCAGACCGTAGGAGCCGCGGCAGAAGCCCCCTTCGCTCTCGGCGTCCGTGGAGCATGGCGTCCCGCGCGGTCGAGGCGGCAGCCAACCGCCCGCCGTACCAGAGGCCGTGGGTGGTACCAAGCAGGACGCGGATCTCATCGCTGATGGACCGTCGCTCCCGTAAGGCTGACTGCAAGAGCCGGAGCCGCATCTTCGTCCACTCGACAAGTGCCCGGGCCGCCCACCAGTCTCCATCTCCGAGCCATAGGGCGATGCACGCACCCACCCCGAAACCGTACGTCCATGAGCGGCCTCGGAACTCGGCAGGAGTAGCCCGCTCGTGCAGGACCAAAAGGGCCGGCTCGAAACGTGCCTCGACGCCAATCCGCATGAGTCGCCGAAAGAGGTCGATGTCATTGCCCGCTCGCCCAGGACTTCCGGTCCCCAAGCGTTCATCGTTGCCTCCGACCAACAAGTAAGCCGCTCGAGTCACGGAGAAGTTGCCACCTGTGCCGAGATCCCACGGCATAGCATCCGCCTGCAACTGACGGGGCTCGATTGACTCGCGTAGCGCTAGAGGAATCGTCCGGTCGCCCACGGATGGGAGGGGGAGCACTCGTCCGCCGAGGAGAAGGGGCCCGTGCGTCCTGTCGTGTGCAGACGCGGCGACCGCGACCCAGTGCCTGTCCGGCACGCAGTCGTCGTCAATGACTGATACAACGTGACACGAGGCGCGGCGGACCCCGGCGTTCTGGCTCGCTGACAGGCCTCTTCGTGATTGGGTCACGTGGACCAACTCGACGCCGGTCCTGCGGTGACTTTCGAGGATCGCCGCGGTGGCGGCCGGATCTCCTTGATCCACCACGACGATCTGAGCCGGAAGACGACTGCCGGCCAGCAGCGCTTCGAGGCATCGCGACAGGGGTTCCGGGCGATTCAAAGTCGAGATCACGGCACTTATGGGAGCGATCACCGGCTCGTCCACCCCAGTCACCACGACAGGCTCGCACACCTCGCAGGGGTGCGGACCGCTCCCACATCGATCGATGTCGCGTGCGTATGCGGTGTGGGCGATACGCGGTCACTCTTACAAATCCAGCAGGTTCAGCGAGTCCACGGATCTTGTGTGCTGTGCACCGACATGGGGAGTCTGGGGTCTTCCGGTCTCGAGGTTCGCGACGTTGCCCATCCCTTGCGGGCGTGAGCGCAACGCCACCGCTTCGGCGAGGACCGGGCTTGAGTGGCCAGCCACCTTGCCACAGCTGCTTGTGGGGCAGGCGCCATCTCCGTGGAGGAGGCCACGGTGGAACTCCTTGCCGCGGCGCCGCGGCTGAGTCGCTAGTCGACTGGCACACTGCCTGCTCGTGGGCTTCATCCTGACCCCGCAGTCCGCCGCGATCTATGCCGCGCTCGCACTGGCGTTGGTCCTGTTCGCCGTCAGCAAGTCGCGACGCCAACTCTGCGCCCAGCTTGTAGGGGGCTCCGGCGCGCTGATCGCCGTCCAGGTGGGCAGCGTGCACGTGTGGTCGGCCGCCGTCCTCCTGTGGCTGGTGTTCACCAGGTCGTCCGACTCACGACAGTGGCCTAGGGTGCTGTCACTCGCCGGCGCGGTCGTCCTCCTGATGACAACCGTTCTCCATGGCGACCTCGTCAACTCTGCGACCCTTGCATTGCAGCTCGCGGCGCTTGCTGGAGGAGGTGCGCTCATTGCGTTACGCGCGCAACCCCGCGATGTTGACGCGATGATGCGCGCTGCCCTAGTCGTCATCACGATCGGGAGCCTGATCGGGCTGCTGCAGGTGGTTGGCGTCGTGCCAATCGACACCTGGCACTCGGATATCAGCACCATCGGCCGGCCGCTAGGTATCTGGCCGGAGCCAGACTGGTTGGGGCTCATGGCCGCAGTAGGCGTGCTTCTGTCCTGGCACCTAGAGGTATCACCAAAGCTGCGTGTCGCGGCGTTTGTTATCAATATCGCTGCAGTGGCACTGTCGTTCGCCCGAGCCGCCTGGGTGGCCTTAGCCCTCGCGATCGTCGCCACTGTTATCGCTCAATTGTTCTCGAGGCAGCGGCGTACGGAGACCCGTAAAGGTCGGCGGGCAGCGGTGGTCACGCTGCTTGTGGCGACCCTGCTTGGGCTGGCTGCGAGCCCAGTGCTACGTGAGGATCTCGCTCGCCGCGTGGAGACGCTGACATCCGCTACGGCTAGCGAGGACGACATCTCAGGCCGGGCCCGCATCCTGCAGACTGAGTCGCTGCTCCAGCTTGCTGAGACCGCAGCGCCGTTCGGGCACGGACTCAGTGCTGCAGGTCGAGTGGGGGTGTCTGGCGCCCTCTATCTTAAGGCCGAATCGGGCAATGATGTCGCCAGCAACTGGGTGCTCGGCTTGTGGGTGGACGGTGCATACCTTGCTGTCCCTTTGATCCTGTTTCTGGTATTGTTCGCTCTCCGGGGGTCGGCGATTCCGGCGGGCCAAATGTTGCTGTTGGTGTTAATAAACAACCTGTTCAGCAATGCTCTATTTCAGCCGGTGACTTGGATGTTGCTTGGCCTTACGATGCTTGCGCTGGCACCGAAGGATCCCCGTCGCCCGAAGGCCGCCGTGGAGTCGACGGCCGGTCGGATTAAGGGCTGGGGGCCTTGCACCCTCCTCGACTAGCACCACATTCACGCCCTTGAGGTGGAGCCACTCTCTAATTCGTTGATAAGGTGGACGGCCACCAGCAATGATCGCTAGGTGCAGCTACGACATTCGTGGTGACGCTTCCGATATCCGCCAATTGAGCGCTACGGTCGGCCATATCAGGGGCTGGGACTATTGGTGGAAGGGGCGGTGGCGGTCGTACTGGCTCGCAAGGCAGTCCCGTCCGTGGCACCTGCGACGACAGCCAGCGAGGCTGTGGCGATTCCTGAATCCTTACGTGCTCGCTGGACAGCATGCAGACGGGGGCTGCGGATGCGTCACCCGGCCAACGCGCGGAGCCTCGTCCCATTCGGATCGGTTCAAGGGGCATTGCAAGGGGTGGGCGCTTAGCGTGAGTAGGCGGTGAAAGTGGCAGACCAGGCGTGGCCCGATATGCGGGCACCCGTCGGCAATAGTGCGGCGAACTCGCGACGGGATAGCAGCCTCGTGAACTCGCTGCGCCCAGCTCGCCACCTAGGTGACCAATGACTTAATACCGCTGAAGTATGCGACTCGACTGGAAACCACCGGTTGGGGGTGGTGATCACCCAGTCGCGGGCCACCCTAATGTGCTCGGCGACGAATCGGCGCTGATCCTTCGGATCGCCGACGTGCTCGATCACCGCGTTTGCTACGACCAAGTCGAATCCGCGATCGATGAACGGCATCTCTCGGCCGTCCGCAATAATGAATGGCCACGGCTGCGGTCCCACATTTGCGACGTCGAATGCAGTCACATGGTCGGCGTGATGACCGACGGCGCGCTCGACGATTGACTCGTTTCGCTGTGATCCGGAGCCAACCGCCCCGCAAAGCAATACTGACCTGGCTCCTACCCGTTGCATAAACTTTACGATAGCCGCAGCCTTCCTCCGTCGGCTGCGGACGCTGTAGGCTAGCACCGCCCGACGCACAACGCTCTTCATCTTCGGAATGCTACGCGTCTGGTCTCGGGTCGACTACTTGTAGTGGTCAACCGAAGAGGCGCCCTTATCGGGGCTGTCCGCTCGTTCTGGAGCCCGTGCCACCAAGGTGCTCGCGTCGACCCACGCGCAGCGATAGGCGCTATCTATACTTCAACAAATGAGGACAGGGGGCTCGCCCTGCATGGCGTGCAGGATCTTCCAGCAGGATCGATCCTGCGGACCTGGTTCCGCCCGGTGGCACGCGGCCATTGCATCGGTCCGTCAGCTCGCTTACGAGCTGACCAACACGCTGACGATGCGGAGTGCGCTGCGCTGCTGGTGTGACAACATCCGAAGCTCGTAATCGAGGGACTCTGCTCATAAGCCGGTAGGCGAGGACAGGTCGCCGCCATGAGTCGCAGCGTTCAGCCCGCTACCGGCGGCTCTGCAGGAGGTCTCGCACGGCATCTTTGCGGCCGTAGTTGTACTTGTCGTAGCGACCAGTCCGGAGCTCTCGCAGGATTGGCGCCGCCCGCAGGAGCCGCATGGCCGGCAGGGCGGAGCGGAACCGTTCGTGCTCCAGCTTCTCCATCGCCTTCGACAGCCGTCCCGCCGGAACACGGTCCGCAGTAGCGGTTAGGTGTGCGACGAGAGACTCGGAGCGGCCAAGGAGCCAGGCGTTGTTGTGGGATCGCGGGGAGAACAGCCCCCGAATTCTGCGAGCCTTCTCCGTCAGCGGTCTCGGGTCGCGGATGCCGGCGTGGTTCGAGCCGTGCTGCCGGTAACCGGTGCAAGTGTCGCGAATCAGAGCGACCGTGCCGGTCGCGGCGGCGATGATGGCCAGCCACTCGTCGTGTAGCCAGTCAGTCGGGAAGGGTCGCGCGACATCGAGCAGGTCTCGCCGGAACAGCATGGTGGCGCCAGTGAATAGGTTGCGCCTCAGGAGGGCTTCGAACGCCTCGCCGCCGTCGATTTGCCGCCACTCGCTCTCGGAGACGTGGATGGCCGAGAGCAGGGTGAATCCTAGATAAGCCCCGTCCTCGTCGATGGCGTCTGCTTCGCTCCCCAGCAGAGTCAGCTGCGGATCGTTGATGAAGTGGACCGTGAGTCGCTCGAGGCGTTCGGGGGCCCAGACGTCGTCCTGGTCGCTGAGCGCCACCAGCTCACCGCTGGAGGCGGCAACAGCCTGCTCAAAGTTGGCCGTAGGGCGGAGCGGGGTCGCGTTGCGGAGGATCTTGACGGGGAACGGGACGTTGCTGGCCCACGCCTCTGCGATTGCGAGCGTCCCATCCGCGGATCCGTCATCGGAGATGACCACCTCGGTCGGTGGACGGGTCTGCTCAGCGATCGTGCACAGCTGTCTGTCGAGGAACCGAGCCCCGTTGTAGGTGCAGAGGGCAACGGACACCGTCGGCTCGGGTAGGCGAGGCACTGCAGAAGCTTGCAGCGCCCAGGGGTTCCACCGCGAACTGGTCCGCCCCGGCCACTTGACCCCGGAGGAGGTTCATGGGCAGGCGTGGTCATCCGCCGGACTCTGACGGAAGGCGCTTGACCTTCGTCCAGGCCGGGAGTTTGGTCGCCAAGGTGGCGCGGAGTCTGGGAATCAGTACCGAGTCGACCTACACCTGGCGCCCGCAGGACGGGGTCGACAGGGGGGGTCGGCAGCCACGGCTGAGCACCGCGGAAGAATCGAGACTCGTCGCGGCCATGCCGTGTATAGGGAAGCTCGGGCGAAGTTGGCCATCCATCGCCGGTGAGCGAGCTGCTGGGGAAGGTGGTGCGCCAAGAGGCGGTTGAGGACCATCGCGGTGATGGCCTAGGAGGGGCTGCCAGTGCTGCTCATGTCCTGGGCCTGTCGGAGTCCGGCTAGTTGCGCCGCGCTGCCCCGTTCTCATCGGCGCGGGTCATGCGGCACGGCGGGGTTGACCGACCAGATCCGAGAGGTCCACGCGGTCTCGAACGGGACCTCCGGGATGAAGCGCCCCGTGCGCGGGAGACCCTCTTGAGGCTCCTCGCTGCGGTCGGTGTTGGTCTGCGCGGTGGACTGCGTCGTCGAGTGGGATACGGGGACTACCTGCCGACACGCGGTGGTGGACTCCAACTTGCCTAGGCGGCGCTCCACCGGGACGTTGCTAGTCGTGACGTCGCTCCTGTCCGGGCTCAACCGCCTGCTTGGGGAGACGACGCCTCGGCGGCTGCGGAGCGTCACGTCCATCGGAGTCATCGCCATCTCGGTTGACGACTTCGGGTCGACAGTATTCGAGCTGGCCAGACAAGGCCCCCTTGTCGAACCATATCTCGCAAGCGCTTACTGGGTTGCGTATTCAGGTGACTTCATCCGGCGAGGTCTGCCGGGAACGATTCTAGCCTGGGTAGCGGGAGGGGCTTCCGTTAGCACTGCATCCAGGATGGCGGCACTGCTTCTTCTTCTAGCCGGCCTCTCCATGATCGCGCTCATCCTCCTACTGGCTCGTCCAGTGAAACGGGCCGACGACAAGCTATTCATTGTCGCGTTGATGACAGCCTCACCTTTTACCTTCTCGCCGATACTTCGAGACGTCGGAAGGTATGACGCCATGGGCTTTGCGGCCAGGGTGTTGATTGCGATCGTCGGCCTTAGTGAAGTGAACGAAACCTGGAGACTCATCGTCAAGGCTGCGTTCATCAGTGCAGTGTTGGCTTTCGCAACGGCATCCCTGGAAATCCTGCTGCTGTTTGCCGGGCCCGTCGCGGTGTTCGCCTTGGCTAGGCTCGGGTGGAGGAGGCGTCAACTTGTTGCCGCTTCGGGTCTTGTTCTCGGTCCAGCGCTTGTTCTCGCTATCCTTAGTGCAACGATAAAACCATCGGCGGAGCGGCTCGCGGCAACGGTATCGAAGGCAAGCGCAGCGGGTCTCGCGGTGGACTACCAGGAGGAGAACGCAATCTCCGCCTTGGGAGTGACGATGGCTCAGGGGTTCGCTGCAATGCGGTCCGCAGCCGCCACGACGGTCGTTTGGTGTGCACTGTTGTTCGGTGGCTGCTTCGTGCTTTCGGCCCTTCTTGTATGGGTCACGCAGGGACGTTCCGATGCGCGGCTAGCCTTCTCCCAGATTGCCGGTTTCAGTCTCGCGGCGCTCCTCATTAGCCTCGTCGCTGTGGACTATCGTCGGTGGTGGGCGCTGGCTCTTGTGGCTACAGGGTGCGGGCTTGCAATGCTTCTGCCGACGGTTACTGCGAAGCGGAGGTTTTCTCATCTCAGCTTGTGGCAGGCTCTCCTTGGCGTCGCTGTACTCGTCCTCTCGGTGCGAGTGCAGCAAGTCCCCCTCTGGCCTTGGTGGGATCCTTCACCTCTCGAGACCAACTTCTCCATCGATTGGCTACGGATGAGAAGTGGCAGCACCGAGACATGACGGTCGCGCGACATCCTCTGACAGACGCTGCCTTGCCCGCCCCGTCCACGTCCTTGAGGAGCGTCGCTTGACTCGCCGTGTCGGGTTCTCTCCCGAGCCGAGGGCCACCTGTCGGGCGAGCGTGATCGCGTGAAGCGCCTGACCGCGAGCCGGGGGCCGACAGGCGCCGCTGCCCCGGACCCCAGTTCCTCCTACTCCGTCGTTGCCGATGCGGACCGCAGCTACGGCGGGCAGACTGCGCGAGCGCTCACCATGGACACAGCGCACTGCGTCGATGACCATGGGGGCCCGGAACGAGACCCCGTCGGGGGGCGACGGCATCGAATGCGAGGTGTGCGGGCGTTGACGGCTGGACGTGTCCGCACCGCTTCGCCAAACCGGAGGCGGGCGCCCCGGTCGTGAACATCGTGAGCATCGCTCCTTACCTGCCATGCCGTGGCATCCCGCACGCCGGAGGCGAGTTCTATCGCCGGCACGCCGACCTGGTGGCGGCGTCCCACTCCGTGCTCGTCGTAGCGCCCAGGAATGCCGAGAATGAGTTGGCGCTCGAGCGGGACGCTGAGGCTTCCTATCGTCGGCTGCTCGTCACACCCGAGCAGCCGCAGGGTCCTGTGCGAGCTGGCTACTACTTCGTGATGTCTCGAGTGGCTCCGTTCCTCGCCATCCGCCCTTTCTGGAGAGCGTTGGTCGCCGATCCCGCCGTGCTCTCGGCCTTACGACAGGCAGACCGGATCGAGCTGCAATGGTTCAACGCCTTGGCCCTCGCCTCGAGGCTGAGGCGTGCTCTGCCGGAGACACATCAAGTCGGGGTGTTCCACGACGTCGTGTCGCAGGGACAGCGGCGGATGTTCCTCACGCCCGGAGTGTCGCCTCGATGGCGGCTGGTGGCGCTCGTTCAACTGGTGCTGGCCTTGCCGTTGGAGCGCCGGTTCCTGCGAGTCCTGGACACCGCAGTGGTCGTCAGTGAGAAGGACCGGGCGCTGCTGAAGCGACGGCGCGGGCGTGCGCGCATCGTCGTCGTATCCCCTCCCCTCGAGGATGAGGACATGCCATCAGGGCCGGGGGTCAGGTCCCTCGGTCCGCCGGAGGTCCTCTTCGTGGGGGCACTGGACCGCTTGGAGAATGAAGATGCGGCACACTGGTTGATCAACGACATCTGGCCCCGCGTGATTTCCGAGGTTCCCGATACGCGGCTGACCATTGCCGGCGCCAACCCGAGCGCCCACCTGCGCCGGCAGGCCGAGTCGGCCGCCAAGGTGACCCTCACTGACTACGTCGACTCGCTGAGCCCGTACTACCGACGCGCGTCCGTGGTGGTTGCTCCCATGCGGCTGGGCGCGGGCGTCAAGCTGAAGAGCTTGGTTGCCATGCTGTGGGGCCTACCGGTCGTGGCGACCTCGGTCGCTGCGGAGGGGGTGACGGGACCGCAGGTCTTTTATGCCGTCGAGGACGACAGCGCGGACTTCGCGGACGCCGTCGTCGCGGTGCTGAAGGACCCGTCCTCCGCGGACGACGTCCGGGCGAGGGCCTTCGAGTGGTCGCATGACAGCTACTCGACCGCCCAGTACCGCCGCTCTATCGAGCAGTTGTATCCGCCGCGTGCGCTGCCCGGTGACGGCGGGCGCGCCGAGACGGTCACCGAGGAGCCGTAGCAGTGGAGCGTGTTCGCTTCGAGGAGGTGAGCAAGCGCTACGTGCTCGGGGAGCGACTGAACGCCCGCGAGGCGCTTGCAGGCGCCGTCCGTCGGGCCGCGCGACGGACCGTGCAGCCGCCGGACGAGCTCTGGTCCTTGAGAGACGTAAGTTTCGCCGTCGCTGACGGCGAAGCGCTGGGCATCGTCGGACGGAACGGGGCCGGCAAAAGCACGATCCTCAAGATCCTTGCCGGTATCACGTCGCCCAGCGCGGGGGTGTCCCGTACGCGAGGTCGGGTCGCCGCACTCCTCGAGGTCGGCACCGGCTTCCATCCGGAGCTGACCGGACGAGAGAATGTCTTCCTCAACGGCGCAGTCCTGGGCATGAGTCGTCGTGACCTCGTACGCCGTTTCGAGGACATTGTGAACTTCGCGGGCACGGAGAGGTTTCTCGACACCCCGATCAAGCGGTACTCGAGCGGCATGCAATTGCGGCTGGCATTCGCTGTAGCCGCCCACCTCGAGCCGGACGTATTGGTCGTTGACGAGGTCCTGGCGGTCGGCGACGCCGAGTTCCAGCGGAAGTGCATCGGGCGCATGGCAGAGGCGGAGCAGGAGGGGCGCACGGTCGTCTTCGTCAGCCACGATCTCGACACGCTGACGCGGCTGTGCCGCCGGGGCATCTGGTTGGAGGCGGGGCAGGTGCGAGAGGTCGGCTCAGCGCAAGCCATCGTCCGGGACTACCTTGCATCTGGGCTCACGTCGTCGTCCTCGGGCGGGGCTCTGTTGGCCTCGGGCCCGGTGACCGTTCGGGACGTGGGCGTCTCACCGGCGTCCGGGCGACCGGGTGCGGCACTCTTCCGTGAGGACGCCTTCGTCATCCGTGTGGGGTTCGACCTGGCGGAGGAGGTTCCGGGCCTGGATCTTACCTTGTTCGTCACGACGCCCAATGGGGTCCGGGTCCTGGACGAGGCACTGAGCGACCAGGGACCGGTCCAGTTGGCCGCGGGCTCCTACTGCGCCGAGCTCTCGGTTCCTCCGGTGCTCAACTTCGGGGAGTTCACTGTGGGCCTGTGGATCGGCACGATGCACCAGGACTTCATCCACGAGACAGCCGTCACGACGTTCACGCTGGTGGGAACGGGACACGACCGTCCAGAACGGATACTGGTGACCAACGCGCCGTTCGAGATCCATGCCATCCCCTCACTCGCTTCGGGACCTATCACAGGGGAGGCGGGTGTTGACTGAGATCAAGCCGCGGGTGTCGGTCATCATGCCGGTCTACAACGGCGAGGCGTTCCTCGACGAGGCGATCGACAGTGTCTTGGCGCAGTCGGTCGACGACCTCCAAGTGCTGTTGTGCGATGACGGGTCGACCGACCGCAGCGTCGCAATTGCACATCGTTGGGCATCGCGATATCCGGATACGGTGGCGACGCTGCAACACCCTGGACACGCCAACCGTGGAGCGGCTCCCACCCGCAACCTGGGGCTCCGTGCCGCGCGCGGTGACTATGTGGCCTTCATAGACGCCGACGACGTCTGGCGTCCGGGCAAGCTCGTTGAGCAGATGGCGATCATGCATGAGCACCCGGAACTCGGCATGGTCTGCGGCACCGTGTGCTACTGGGGTTCGTGGAGCGGGGGGGAGGACGTCCTCGTGCCGACAGGGCACGTCCAGAACCGCGTCGTCCGTCCCCCTGAGACCTCGCTGCGGATGTACCCGCTCGGCTCGGCCGCCGCGCCGTGCCCGTCCGACCTGTTGATGCGCCGCGACGCCGTCGAGGCCATCGGGGGCTTCGAGGACCAGTTCACGGGCGCCCGACAGCTGTATGAGGACCAGGCCTTCCTATCCAAGCTCTACCTGGCTCGACCCGTGTACTTCTCCGACTCCGTGTGGCTGGACTACCGGCAGCACCGTGACTCCTGCGTGGCCTGGGTGACCCGCGACGGACGCTACGAGGAGGTCCGCGAGTACTTCCTCACCTGGTTCGAGGACTATCTCCGCCAGTTGCCGGAGCCGCCGCCCCGCGCGGTCGAGGCCGCACTTGCCCGCGCTCTACGGCCCTATCGCCGCCCTAAGCTCGACGCCGTGCTGGCCGTACCTCGTCGACTGGCGGTCGAAGGGCGAGGTGTCGTCCGTCGCCTTCGCTCGGCTCAGGGAACCGAGGCCACGCCGGCAGCGAACTCCGACTGACCGCGCCTCGGCCTCATCCGCCGACTGACGCCGCTTGTCACCCGGCGAACGAAGAGGTGTACAACCCCGGCGAGAGGCAGGGCCCATCCGAGTTCGCGAGCGAATAGAACCTTGGCAAGGAACCGGATGCCGTCATCGGTTCGCACAATCTCGAGCCGGGGGATCAGCTGGTGATCGGTGCCGGCATCCATCACCCCCGGTCTGACCCCAAAGGCAATCAGGCCGGCCCTCCGAGCGGTCTCCCTCGCGCGGCTGTCGCTCTCCCCGTAAGGGTAGGCGTAGAGGCGAACCGGACCCAAGCCCAGACTGTCGAGGTCATCGACGCATCCCTGGATCTCTGCTTCAACCTCGGCCGCCGAAAGTGTCGGCAGGACAGGGTGAGTGCGCGAGTGGCCACCGATCTCGACCCCGTGGTTTCGCAACCGGTGGAGTCCGTCGGCGTCCAGCAACCGCAGTGGCGAACCGCCGTGGAACCGATCCCACGCGTTCTCGCCTCCGAGCAGACCGCTCACGGCGAACACCACGGCCTCCACGCCCTCGGCATGCAGGAGGGCGATGGCCTCCGGGAGGTCGTCGTAGCCGTCGTCGAACGTGAACAGCACAGCCCGTCGCGGTAAGCCTCCGCGGCCCTCGGCGAAGGCGACCAACTCCGCGACGGTGATGGGATGGCAACCGTGGGCGCGGAGCGTTGCTAGTTGGCGGCGCAGTTGCTCGAGCGGCACACCGTAGGGCTCCAACACGCCGCGGCCCCGGAGGTCGGTGATGGCGTGGTAACTCAGGACCCGCAGCACCGCGCCTCGCCGGCGGCTGGGTATGCCGCCGGCCTCGGCAACCCCGCGCCAGTACTCCAGCGTCCGAGCGTGGATGAAGACGTACCAGGGGAATCGGCCCGGCCGATCCCCGATGCGGGCGCCGGTCGCGCGAACCGGCGCCGTTATAAGGCTCCACAGCGGAGCCCGTGACAGCGGCCGGGCCACCAGCCGGGCGAAGCGACCGCGGATGCCGTTGAGCTCGAAGAGGACCGACGCCTGCGCGGGGTACTTACGCGCGAAAACGACGTCGGCCCGCCCCGCCTGGCGCCACTGCCGCAGATGCTGGCGGGCGGTGACCACGTACCGCTGGTGGCTTATCGCCCGTGGGTTGAAGCGGAC
Organism: Trujillonella endophytica; assembly: GCF_019799905.1. Classification (GTDB taxonomy): domain Bacteria; phylum Actinomycetota; class Actinomycetes; order Mycobacteriales; family Geodermatophilaceae; genus Trujillonella; species Trujillonella endophyticus_A. The sequence goes on from NZ_JABGCI010000006.1 coordinate 225,082, forward strand.
GTCGTACCCCCCTTCGAGCAGCCGATGTCCGAAGTCGACGTCCTCGTTGCCGAAGGATCCGCCTCTGGTGAATGCGAGATCGAAGCCCCCTAGCGAAGCAAACACTCTCGCCGAGACCGATAGCTGCCCGGTCAGCATGTCGTGCAGGGTTAATTCGGCCCCGGGCTCCAAGAGGCGCGCAAGGCGCCCCTCCGCCCAGCCGCCGACGGCGGCGCTGATAGCGGTGTGGACTGACCCTGGGTGAAGCGGCATGTGCCCGAGGACCGCGTCCGCGCCCGACAGGTGGCACCGGTCGTGCTGGGCCAGCAGGTCCGGATCAGCTGTCATGTCGTCGTCGAGGAACAGCAGGATGCTTCCTCGGGCGTATCGCGCACCTAGATTGCGGGCGGCAGAGGCGCCCGCGTTGGGTTGCCGAACGGCTGTGAACGGGATGGTCGGAGTCAGGCCGCGGAGGGCTTCCCACGTGCCGTCCGTGGAACCGTCTACGGCTACGACCACCTCGAACGGCTCGTCAAAATCTTGTCGTTCGAGGAACCTAACCGCCTCGAGTACCAGGTCGCGTCGTTGGAAGGTCGGCAGAACAACGCTGATCCGCGGTGAATCTCCCGGCGTGGGGCCAGCGCGGTAGACGTCGATTGCCGTCATCTGTGCGTGCTCTCCTGGCGAGGCGCGTCGCCGCTCATGCGGACGGGGGGACGCGCAGGACCTTGATATTCCACGTATAGTCCCTGCCAATCGAGACCCGGCAGCGGGCAGCGACGTCGTACCGGGTCTCCAACTGCTTCCAGATGCGTTGGGTCCGAGCGGTGTAGGGCGCGGCGAACATGGACGCCAAGAAATGCCCTCCTGGCGCGAGGAAGGGCTCGTACCGACGGACCAGTTTCAGCGGCTCGTCGAAGTACTCCAGCACCTCGTTGAAGATGATGACCTGAAACCGCCCGTCGGGCACGAAGGTCTCGGCCTCCGCCCGCACGAAGTCGGTGCGGTCGTCCGTGAGTGCCTGTGCCCGCTCGATGGCCACTGCGGAGATGTCGATCCCGGTGAACCGCCGATAGCGACTCCTATCCAAATGCTCCAGCAGGAAGCCCTCTCCGCAGCCGATCTCGAGCAGAGAGCCGTTCGAAGCGAGCAGGCGGCAATACGTAGATACGATGCCGAAGCGCGGCGCCTCCTCCATGGATCGCAAGTAATCCCACTCGGCCGACGCGTACTGGGAGTCGAGCAGATGCTGTCCCTGCCCCATCGGCCGGTAGGGTACGACCCGCGACTGAAATTTTCGGCTGCGGTGGCTGAGTTCCGAGCCTGCCCGCCTGAGTACCCGCTTGATCATGAGTGGCGGCTGTCCCTCCTGGCGGCGGACGCCACCCGACGATATGCAGGCTAGTGATCAAGCGGCGCCCGCGCCTCCCCATCGAGCGTTCACGATGGACGTTGGCTCCTCCGGGCGTTCAGCCGGGATAGTGTCGCCTGTGCTCCTCGATGACTCGGCGCCTCCCTGGCGGGAGAACACCGCGAGCGGTGTCGGCGATGAACGCTCCTGGGCGGCTCTGTGGCACTCGCGTGAGCTGATCGGCTACTTCGCCCTCCGCGATCTCAAGCTCCGCTACCGGCAGGCCGTACTTGGCGTCGTGTGGGTGGTCGCCCAACCGATCGCGAGCGTGGCGGTGTTCACGCTGGTGTTCAGCGAGCTCGCAGGCATCAGCAGCGAGGGCGTTCCCTACCCCGTCTTCGCCCTCGTCGGCATGCTGACCTGGACCTACTTCTCTAGCGTTGTCCTCACCGGCAGTAGTGCGTTGGTCTCGAACGCCAGCCTGGTGACCAAGGTCTACTTCCCTCGCATGGCCGCCCCGGCGTCCGGACTGTTGCCGCCGGCCGTGGACCTGGGGATCTCGCTGCTGCTGTTCGCTGCCGTCGCGGTGTACTACCGGGTGTTCTCCGGCGTCCGCCTGCTCGTTCTCCCCATCTGGTTCTTGATGCTCGCTGGCACGGCTTTCGGGGTGACGCTGTGGCTGTCCGCGCTGAACGTGCGCTACCGCGACGTCCAGCACGCCGTTGCCCCGGTCCTGCAGCTGTGGCTCTTCGCTAGCCCGGTGGCCTACCCCGCCACGTTGCTGTCCGGCTGGCAGGAGCTCGTCTACTCGATCAACCCGGTCGTCGGTGTCCTTGAGCTCGGCCGGTGGGCGTTACTCGGGACTCCGTGGCCGGGCTGGCCGCTCCTCGTCTCGACCGCCTCGGCCGCCGCGGTGTTGGTGGGTGGTCTTAGGTACTTCAACCGAGCCCAGCGTTCCTTCGCGGACGTCATCTGAAGGGGTGACCGTCCTGGCGTTCGAGCGCGCTTGCCCGGACGAAGGCGGTAGGCGTGCCCGACATCACCGCGTCGAGTCGCTGCTCCGCTCGGAAGGGATCAAGTGATCGGGCGGCAGTGGTGGCGCCTTCGGTTCGCGACCCCGTAAGCGGCATGCCAGCGCCCAGGCGCGGCTCTCCAGTTGATCCAGGCGCATCTGTGCCTGGAGGACGCGGTCGTATCCATAGCCGTGCACGCTGGCCGTCACCTCTCCGTGATGAACGAGATAGTCCTCGATGGGTACGTGCTCAAGCAGGAAGCCAGCGCGTCGTGCGCTCCACATGTTGCGCCACAGTGGTGCACCATGGTGCACAAATGGCGCCAGTTGTTGGTACTTCAATCGATCCACCAAGCATGCGAATGGATGTACGTACGCGGTGTGAGGCTGTCGACGGTCTACGGGCGCGTAACCGTGCCAGTTGGTCCAGCCGCGTTTCCCGATGGCGTAGACCAGGGGATCCTCGAGAAAGCGTCTGAGGAGGGGCTCTAGAAATCCCCCGACACGCACCTCACAGTCGGAGTCGAGGAGGAAGACATGATCGGTTGTCGCGGCTTGCATCGCCTGATGCATCGCCGGCCCGTGGTAAAGGTTGGCTTCGTTCTCGACAAGGGTCATGGCCGAGTCCTGAGCAGCGAACTCGCGGAGGTACGTCACGGACTCGTCAGCCGAGCCGTTGTCGACCACGAGCAGCGGGATGGTCGGATAGAAAGCTCGGAGACTCGTGATGCAGGAGCGCGTGTGTCGCAGAGTCCTGAAATTCACAACAACGACCGTTATGCCCTCGACGGACGGCGGCGTTCCGCCTTGAAGACTCAGCATGTGCGGAGGCTACTCGCGTCTGACGACTCGGCTTGAGCGCTGCCCGCGGATCCATCTAGCTCCACCGATCTTGGGTCTATTGCGCCGAGGTCGGCCTTCTCTCCTGAGTCCACCGAGTAGCGTGCGCGGTCACGATGACGGGGTAGGCCTCGTCGACGACGTCCAGCTTCCGCTGGTCGACCTCGTCAAGTGCTAGTCCCTGCAAGAACGTCGTCGCCGAATATGCGTTGCCGTGGCTCGTGATGCTGACGGCTTCCTCCCCGAAGACCTCCCCCAGCAGGCGGCGTACGGCGGCAGGCGTCAGCGCCCAATACCACTGCTCTCCCCACTCACCGCGGTCGATCTGGCTGATGCCCGGTACGGTCAGGAGGAGTACTCCGCCCGGCTTGAGTGCGGAGAAGAGTTCGCGCACGGCCGCCTGCAACTCGTAGATGAGGTGCAGCGTCTGAGTGAGGACTATGCAGTCGAAGGTCGAGGGCGGGAGAGTCCCCGGCTGGCTGATGTCCCCGATAATCGTTGCTGCCGGGTTGCCCGCATGCACGTGCACGATGTCCTGCTGGACGACGCGGCTTCCGCCGAAGCGCCTCGAGTAGGCGGCCTCCCCGACCTCGAGGACGCGCCCGCTGATGTCATGGCGGACGCGGTCGAGAAAGCTCTCGATGTAGTAGCGGTCTACCGGGACGCCCCGGTCGAAACCGAAATCTCGGCTGATCGGCTCCGTCCGCTCGAGGTCGCCGAGCCGGACGCGGCCACGCCTCAGGGCCCTGAGGTCCGGACGTCGACGTGCGACGGCGTCGCCCACCGGACCAGGAAGGGCCTCGGCGCCCCTCCTCAGGGCCCTCGCAGCCCCCTCGCCCAGCACAAAGCGCGGCGAGAGCTGCGCCGCTGTCAGGACCGAACGGATCCGGAGGTTCCCGGCGGACTTCGCTGCGGTCAGGACTTCCTGCGCGAACCGGTCCCGTAATGCTTGCACGCCACGCCGCCAGGCTTCCTGCCATACCTCCGGGTCGCGAGCGTCTGGCCGATGCGCGCGATGAACGCGCTGCAGATGCTCGAGGCGGACTCGAAGCTCCTTCGCGGTCCGGTCCTCGTCTCGGCTCAGCGCCGTCTCCGTGAGGTACTCCGCCACAGGATGGGCTCGGGCCAGGCGTAGCTGCGCGTCGTAGTCCGGACATGACTGGAACTCTTCGCGGAACCCCCCGACGCGCCTCAGCAGATCGGTTCTGTAGAGCACGGTGGCGTGGACGTCGATGACGCGGCCCCCGAGGAGGCCGGCGTATGCATCCCTGCCCAGTTCCGCGTGGCGGCGCGGACCGAGCGCCACACCGTAATGGCTCACGAACCGGTGCGCACCATGCACGAAGCCAGCGTCTGGTTGTTGCTTTGCTCGCTTGAGGGCGGCCGCGATGGCTATCGGCGTCAGCCGGTCACCCGACGCCACGAACAGGACATGGTCGTTTTGTGCCTCCTGGAGTCCGGCGTTCAACGCGGACGCCACTCCGTCGGCATCCGCAACGACGGTCGTCAGCGACAACCCGCGGCCGTCGGGCGGTCTAGTGGGGTCAGCGCCCAACACGAGGATCACCTCGGCGACCGCGTGCGTCTGCATCGCCACGCTGGACAGCGTCTCGTGCAAGTGGCTGACATCGTCCGTTGCGATGAGCACCAGCGAGACGCTCCCGTCCATCCCTGCGCCGCCTTCCGGTCGATGAACCCGCATTAGTGGCGGACACGCCCTCCGGCACGGATGGCCAGATCGCGCGGGCACGCTACGGGTCTGAAAACATAGGCGTCCAGATCGCGCCCCGCGCATCGACGACCAACGGAATGATTGTCATCAGCCGGGCGCCGGGACTGCTCTTCGTTGGCGGCGCTGGGACTCACGGACGGGGACACATGGATTTCCGGCAGGTGCTCGCCGCCCTCCGCGTGCGGTGGTGGCTTCCAGTGCTCGCGGCAATCATCGGCGGCGCTGCCGCGTTGGCGGCCAGTCTGGCTCAGACGCCGCTGTACACGGCGTACACGCAGTTCTTCGTCGCGGCGACCCAGTCGACGAACCCCCTCGACGCGCTCCAGGGAAGCCAGTTCTCTCTGGAGCGCGTGACCTCGTACGCCCAGTTGGTCGCGGGAGAGGAGGTGGCCACCCGGATCGTCGACCGCTTGGGGGACGACTTTTCCGCAGGAGAGGTCAGCGAAATGATCAGTGCGACCGCGCAGACGGAGACTGTCCTCATCGACGTGACCGTCACCGATGCGAGCCCCCAGCGCGCCCAGCAGGTCGCCGCCGCCCTCGATGAGGAGTTTCCTGCCTTCGTCGCCGAGCTGGAGACCCCGGAGGACGGCGATCCCTCACCGGTCAAGGTCACCGTGACCGACCGCCCTGAGGTCCCCAGCGTCCCGAGCTCCCCCAACACCACCCGTGACCTCCTGCTCGGCATGCTCGCCGGCCTGCTCCTTGGAGCGGCGTTGGCGATCGTCCGGTCCTGGATGGACCGAACGGTGACCGAGGCTGACGAGGCGTCGGAGCTGGCGGGCGCCCCGGTCATCGGCGTCATCCTGCGCGACGACCAGCTGGACAAGCAGCACACCATCGAGCGCGGCGGCGCGTCACGTGTGGCCGAGGACTACCGGCAGCTGCGCACGAACCTGCAGTTCCTCAACGTGGACGACCCTCCGAAGGTCATCATGGTCACCAGTGCACTCCCCTCGGAGGGCAAGACCACGACGGTCGTCAACCTGGGTCTCGCACTCGCGGACGCCGGCCGGACGGTGACGATCGTGGAGGCGGACGTCCGCCGACCCAAGGTGACCCGATACCTGGGGATGGTGGGCGGAACCGGCCTCACCAACATCCTGGCCGGCACTGCGGACCTGGACGACGTCATCCAGCGCTACGGGGAGCGAGACCTCAACGTGATCGCCTCCGGTCCCACTCCGCCGAACCCGGGAGAGCTCCTCTCGTCCAGCCACATGCTCTCCCTCCTCGAGGAACTGCGTGGGAAGAACGACTTCGTCCTGGTGGACGCCCCGCCGCTCCTGCCCGTTGCCGACTCCACCGGCCTGGCCGTCTACATGGACGGCGTCCTGTTGTCGCTCCGGTACGGCTCGACCCGTCGGGAGCAGTTGCAGCAGGCCGCGGCGCGCCTGGAGGGCGTGGGCGCCAAGACGCTGGGCGTGATCCTCAACATCGTGCCGCCCAAGGTCGAGCAGGCCGTGGCCTACGGATACGGGTACGGCTACAGCTACGCGACGGCCGCACCCAAACCGGAGCCGAGCGCCGTGGCCGGACGGAAGCGCGGGAGGCGACGCGCGTGAGGTGTTCCGGGACCTGAGGCGCCTGCAAGTCCCCCGGGGTTCGCCGTCCGCCCCGCGCGAGAAGTGGTTACCGCCGCCACCGCCCGCTTGTAGCCTCCGCCGCGCTCGTCCAGCCGGAAGACGCTCGCCCCCCTGGCCGCCGCCGGCCTGCTGTTCGGCTCGATCGCCACGGCATCACCGGCCCTGGCGGACAGGCCCGGGACGTCCTCGGCCGACATCGTCGGCACCGTGCAGCTCGTGGACTCCGAGACGGCCGTCGTCCAGGTGCGCTACAGCTGCACCGGCGGCCCCGAGGAGCTCGCCCTGTGGGTCAGCGTCAAGCAGTCGGCGAACGGCAGCGCCAACCCCGCCCTGGCCGTCGAGGGATCCGGCTACGAGGGGCGCGCGACGGCCTGGTCGCAGACGCATGCAGCGGTGGCCGACCTCCGGTGCGACGGCAAGACGCACGTCGGTCGCTTCACGGTCGAGCGGGAGGAGTACGGCTACGGCGCGCTGCAGCGCGGCCGGGCCTACGTGCAGTTCTGCCTGTTCGACGCGACGACCGTGGGCGAGGAGGGCCCCTTCGGTGAGCCGGTCAGCAGCATGGAGTTCGTCAACGTCCGCTGACGCCCACTGACTCGCCTCAGCGGCGACGGGCCCTTGGCCAGTCCTGGTCAGGGGCCCGTCGCCGCCCGCAGCAGTCAGCGGGGCACGTCGGGGAGCGCCTCGTCGTCGAACTCGGCGGCGTTGGCGGCGAGCGAGTCGCTGCGCAGGTAGGTCCACATGCGCTCGCACGTGACGGCGTCGAGGTAGACGACGCTCGCGGCGCCCTCGCGTCCGGTACCCAGCACCGGCGCGGTGAAGGACTCGACGTTCTCGGGGCGGAGGCCCCGCAGCGAGTACGCCAGGGACAGCAGATCGGTGTTGCTCAGCGTGTCGTCGATCGCGACCGCACCGGTGACCGCGCGCAGGGCGGAGTCGAGCCGGCCCGGGTCGGTGAACGTGTCGCTGCTGAAGAGCTTGGTGAACATCGCCTCGAGGAACTGCTGCTGGCGGCGCACGCGGTCGAAGTCGCCGCCCTCGAGTCCGTATCGCTGACCGAGGTACCAGCGGGCCATGTCGCCGTCGAGGTGGTTCACGCCGGCGGGGAACGTGTAGGGCCCGTTGCTGGTCTCCTCGGCCACCACGACGTCGACCCCGCCCAGGTCGTCGGTGACCTGGATGATCCCCTGGAAGTCGATCGCCACGTAGTGGTCGATCCGTACGCCGGTCAGCTGCTCCACGGTCTGGATCAGCAGCGTCGGCCCACCGAAGGCGTAGGCCGCGTTGATCTTGTTCTTGCCGCGACCGGGGATGTCCACCCACGAGTCGCGGGGGATTGAGACGAGCTGGGCGTGCTCCCGGTCGCCGCTGAAGCGGGCGATCATGATCGCGTCGGAGCGGCCGCCCTCCGCGACGCCCGCGTCGCTCGCCTCGCGGGTGTCCGTCCCCACCAGCAGGAAGGTGACGGGGTCCTCGGCGGCCGGCTGCTCGGGCGTGGGCGCGGCGGGGCGCGAGTCCTCCTCGAGGTCGTCGAAGACGTCGGCGACCCGGTCGATGTTCCCCGCGTACCGGTCGGCCAGGAACCAGACGCCCCCGCCGATGAGGAGGGCGAGGACCAGGGCGAGGACACCCACGCCGGTCAGTGCACGGCGAAGGCCGCGCGGATGTGCGGGCGCGCTCTCCGGCTCGTCCGCCTCGCCGTCGCTCATGAGCTCGATCGGCTCCGTCGGCGCGCGCCGCGGCTCGTCCGTGCTCATGTCGTCCCCCGTCCGGCAGGCTTCCGCCCGAGGTTAGGGGGGAAGAGGAACGCGAGTAACCCGCCGCCCCCCTGCGGGGTGAGGCTGCGGTGGGTCACGTAGGCCGGGTGCGTGCCTGCGTCACCGGCCGATCCGCGCCGGCCCGCCGAGCGAGGCGGAGGAGCTGCGGCCGGCCTCGACGCGGCCACGCTGGTCGGCGAGCCGCACGCCGCGACCCACCAGCAGTGCCGCGGCGGCCGAGAGGGGCAGCCAGCCGGCGAGGACCAGCCACAGCCAGGTCATGCGCGCTCCTCGGTGAGCGGTCGGTCGACTCGGTGCCCCCGGCTCCCTTGCGCCGAGCGGAGGACGCCCCGTCGTGCTCCTCAGACCTCGATGTGCACGGGGAGTTGGGCAGCAGTTCACCATGCCTGCGGTCCCGGCCTGTGCGCGGGGGCCGCACGACACCGGGGGCCCAGCCACGGCTGGACACGCGTGCCTGCCGCTTCGGGGGCGTCCGTCCCGCCCCGCCGGCCCTCACCCATCGGCGGGAGGCGGCATGACGCAACTGGCCTGGCTCGGAGCCGCCCCCGTACGGTTCCCCACTACTGGTCGCTCACGGGTGGGGACACGATGCGGATCTCGGTCATCGGCTGCGGGTACCTCGGCGCTGTGCACGCGGCGTCCATGGTGGAACTGGGCCATGACGTCGTCGGCATCGACGTCGACGAGCCGAAGATCGCCACCCTGCGCGACGCCCGCGCGCCCTTCTACGAGCCCGGCTTCGAAGAACTCCTCGGGCGCAACCTCCGCACGGGCCGGCTGCAGTTCACGACCGACATGTCCGAGGCTGCCGGCGCACAGGTCCACTTCGTCTGCGTCGGCACGCCGCAGAAGCGCGGGGAGTACGCGGCCGATCTCCGCTACGTCGAGGCGGCGACCGAGTCGCTCCTCCAGGTGCTGCAGCCCGGTGACCTGGTGGCCGGCAAGTCGACCGTGCCCGTCGGCACCGCGGCACGATTGGCCGAGACGGTGGGGGAGAAGGTGCCGGGCGCCCTGCTCGCCTGGAACCCCGAGTTCCTCCGCGAGGGCTTCGCGGTCCAGGACACGCTGCACCCCGACCGCCTCGTTTACGGATTGCCGGCCGACGGCGACGGCGAGGTGGCCGAGCGCATGCTCGACGAGGTCTACGCCCCGATCGTCGAGCGCGGGACGCCGAAGGTCACGACCGACTACGCCACCGCGGAGATGGTGAAGACGGCGGCCAACAGCTTCCTCGCCACGAAGATCAGCTTCATCAACGCCATGGCGGAGCTGTGCGAGGCGACCGGCGCCGACGTGAAGCAGCTGGCCGACGCCATCGGCTACGACGACCGGATCGGCCGCAAGTTCCTCAACGCCGGTCTCGGCTTCGGCGGCGGTTGCCTGCCCAAGGACATCCGCGCGTTCATGGCCCGGGCCGGCGAGCTCGGCGCCGACCAGGCGCTGACCTTCCTGCGCGAGGTCGACAACATCAACATGCGCCGCCGCATCCGCATGGTCGAGCTGGCACGCGAGGTGTGCGACGGCTCCCTGCTCGGCAAGCGGGTGGCCGTGCTCGGGGCGGCGTTCAAGCCCGACTCCGACGACATCCGCGACTCCCCGGCGCTCAACGTCGCCGCGCAGCTGCAGTTGCAGGGGGCCGTGGTGCGGGTGACGGATCCCGCTGCCCTCCAGAACAGCCGCAGACAGTGGCCGCAGCTGGACTACGCCGAGACGGCGGAGGAGGCCGCCGAGCGAGCCGATGCCGTCCTCGTGCTGACCGAGTGGAAGCAGTACCGAGAGCTCGACCCCGTGGCCTTCGGCGGAGTCGTGGCGCAGAAGCGGGTGCTGGACGGCCGGAACGCGCTCTCGCGCACGGCATGGACCGAGGCCGGCTGGACCTATCGCGCCCTGGGTCGACGCGCCGGTTGACCTGCGCCTCGTCGCGAATGCGTGGCGAATTGTGACGAAGGTCCCGGCCTTTGGTCCCTATGCGGGAACTGACCGGGGCCGTTACCGTCCCGTGACCGGTCCTTCCGATCGGGGTTCGCAGGGTCGGTCCCACCTCCGCAACGGTGCGGACTGAGTGTCCGCACGGGGGTGCGTCTCGTCCATGCCTGTCACGCGTGACGGAGTCGTCCGTCAACCCGAGGCCCTCCCTGCCCGCGGCTGGGGCTTCCTCGCTCCACGCCTCCGCGGGGAGGGGACGGCCGCCCGCCGTGCCTGGCGCGGTGCCTACGTCCGGCGCCTGATCGCCGTCGACGCGGTCCTCGCCGGCATCGCCGGCTCCGTCGGCTACCTCGTCCGCTTCGGGTCGGCCGAGGCATCCACGGCGCATGGACCCTTCGCGCTGGCGGTGCTGCTGCCCGTCGTGTGGGTACTGGCGATGCTCGTCGGCCGCGCCTACGAGCAGCGGTTCCTCTGGGTCGGCCCCGAGGAGTTCCGCCGGGTCTTCGTCTCCGCGATGATGCTGCTCGCCGCGGTGGGGACCGTCTCCTGGGCGTTCCGGCTCGACGTCGCCCGCGGCTTCGTCGTCCTCGCGCTGCCGCTGGCCACCGTGCTGAGCCTCGGCGCCCGGTACGCCCAGCGCCAGGCGCTCCACCGTGCCCGCCGGGTCGGCCGGCAGATGCAGACCACCATCCTCGTCGGCCACCGCGGCGGTGTCAGGGCCCTGGACGAGCAGCTCGACCGCGAGGCCTTCCACGGCTACAAGGTCATCGGCTGTTGCCTCCCGGCCGGACAGCAGGACGAGCGGAAGGACGCCTTCCGCGGGCTGCCCGTCCTGGGCGACCTGAGCCAGGTGGCCGACGTGGTCAAGGCCTTCGAGGTCGACACCGTCGCCCTCCTCCCGTGCCCCGAGCTCGACGGGCCGGCCCTGCGCCGCCTCGGCTGGGAGCTCGAGGACACCGACGCCGAGCTGCTGCTGGCCCCCGCCGTCACCGAGATCGTCGGGCCCCGGGTGCGGATCCGGCCGGTCTGCGGACTGCCCCTGCTGCACATGGAGCGTCCGGAGCTGAAGGGCGTACGGCGGCTGACCAAGGAGGCCTTCGACCGCACCAGCGCGACCCTCGGCCTGCTCTTCCTCTCCCCGCTGCTGCTCGGTGTCGCCCTGGCCGTGGCGGCGACCAGCCGTGGTCCGGTGTTCTTCCGCCAGGAGCGGGTCGGCCGCAACGGCCACACCTTCTCGATGCTCAAGTTCCGCAGCATGGTCGTCGACGCCGACCGGCTGGTCGACGACCTGGCAGACGACAGCGACGGCAACGCCGTGCTCTTCAAGAAGAAGGCCGACCCCCGGGTCACCCGGGTCGGCCGGGTGCTCCGCCGCTACTCGATCGACGAGCTGCCGCAGCTGATCAACGTGGTCAAGGGCGACATGAGCCTCGTGGGCCCGCGGCCGCCGCTGCGGCGCGAGGTCGAGAAGTACGGGTACGACATGCACCGCCGCTTCCTGGTGAAGCCCGGACTGACCGGCCTCTGGCAGGTCAGCGGCCGCTCGGACCTGTCGTGGGACGACTCGGTGCGCATCGACGTCCGTTATGTCGAGAACTGGTCCCTGGCCTTCGACTTCATGATCCTCTGGAAGACGGTCGGCGCAGTGCTGAAGGGCAGCGGGGCGTACTGAGCACTTCTCGCCGGTCAGGCGGTCTCTCCACCCGCACAATGTGCCGATGTCCCGTCACTGGTCGCCCGCGCCGGCCTTCACCGTGCTCGTGGTCTGCACGGGCAACATCTGCCGGTCCGCGCTCGCCGAGCGGCTCGGCCGGGCCTACCTCGACGACCGGCTCGGTGGGGACGCGCACCTGGTCCGGCTGACCAGCGCGGGCGTCGGCGCGGTCGTCGGTTCGCCCATGCACCCGGACAGCGCGCTGGTCCTGGAGGGCTACGGCGGCGACCCGGCCGGCTTCGTCGCGCAGCAGCTCATCGAGGACATGGCCATCGACGCCGACCTCACACTCACCATGACCCGCGCGCACCGTCGCCGGGTGCTCGAGCTCGCCCCGCGCGCGCTCTCCCGCACGTTCACCCTGCGGGAGGCCGCCGACCTGGTCGAGCTCCTGGCCGACGTCGACGTGCCCGGCGACGGTCTCGCCGAGCGGGCGCGGGCTCTGGTGCGGGAGATGAACGGTGCGCGCCCACGGCGCCAGGCGGGTCCCGGTGACGACGTCCGGGATCCGATCGGGCTCCCCGTGGAGGTGCACGAGGAGGTCGGCGCGGCGATCGCCGACTCCCTCATCCGCCTGCTGGCCCGCATCGTCGCCCTGCACAGGCCGACGGACGCCGAGGGCGACGCGGCCTAGGCAGGGATCGGCGCTGCCAGCCGGCCGCGGACGCTGGTGAAGAGGACGTCCGCCAGCGGGCGGATCGCCAGGTCGATACGCTCCGCGATCTCGGCGTGGACGGCGGCACGCTGGCCGACCGGGTCGGCGATGTCGTCGGCGCCGCTCGACTGGCGGCGGGCCCGCGCGGCGTCCAGCCGGAGGCCGAGCTCCCGCGTCCGCGCGTCGATCGGCATCAGGTTCAGGCCGGACAGGTCGGCCAGCTGCGCCAGGTCGGCGGCCTCGGCCAGTGTGAACGTGCGCCGCAGTCCGCGCGGGTTCAGGCCGAGCACCGCCTGGCGGTGCCCGCGGGTCATCGTCAGCACGAGGTCGGCCGCACGGGTCAGCTCGGCAGTGAGGCGCTGCGAGGCGAAGTCGCCGGGGTCGCCGCCCAGTGTGGTGAGGGCCTGCGCGCTGTGCGGGTCCATCCGCTCGCCGTCGGTGGCGTGGACGCCCGCGCTCAGCACCTCGACGTGGGACAGCTCCGGGCTGTCCGCCAGGGAGCGCGTGGCCCGGGCGAGCACGAGGCGCTCGGCCACGGGAGAGCGGCACAGGTTGCCGGTGCAGACGAAGAGGAGGCGCACGAGCGGACGGTAGGGCTCCCGGTTCCTGATCTCCGTGGTCGCGGCCGCATCGCTCACCCCTGCGAGGGAGGGCCCGCGCCGGACCTTCACCGCGGGCCGGCGACGGACCGGCGTCCGCCTCCGAGCTCCGCCTCGAGCGCGGCGAAGCGCGACGCCGGACGCGCCCTCCGGTCGGCCGCGGAGATGGTCTTCCCGATGAGCACCGCCATGACCGGCGCGGTGAGCAGCCAGGCCAGGCCGACGAACACGAACAGGTACATGCGGCATTTCTATGCGGCGGATGTTGGTGGCTTGAGTCGAAAGCCTGGGCATTTCCTGCTGAACGCCCGGCCGACTTCCGGGAGTTCGAACGCCCGGCGCCACGCCCGTCACAGACGACACAGCAGGGGCGCTGACCGGACCGGCCGGTCACGACGCAGGGGTGGGGGACTGCGCCCGAGCGCATACCGACCGGCGCGCGGACTGCCGATGCACCGGAGACACCCCACTCCCTGCTGTGGGCCCCGGCCGTCCCTCCACGCTCATCCACCCGTCACAGCCCGATGGCCGCATGCGGCCCAGGCACCTCTCCGGTGCGACCGCCCGGCCATGGCGGACCCGCAGGCTGCCCATGTGCGTCTCACGTGGTTCTGGATCCCCGTCGGCCCGGTCGGCCGGGTGCTGCCCGCGTCCCTCGTCGCCGTCGTCATGGGTCGCGGGATCCGCCTGCCCGGCAGGCGCACCGCCGGGACCGGCGGCGACCCGGCTCCGGTCCCCGCGCTGGTCCCGGACCGCCGGCGCATCCCGCTACCGCCGATCGGCGTGGCCCTCGCCGGCACCGCCGTCGCCCTGGAGGCGGTCGGCTACGCAGTCCGCCTGACCGGTGCCGGCGGCGAAACCGCCCGCGCGCTGTCGATGGACGCCCCCTTCTCCGCGCCGCGGCTGTTCGTGGCCGCGATGTTCGCGATCGCCGCCGTCGCCGCGCTCACCGCGGCGTCCCGCATCCCCGGTCGCCGGGCCTGGTGGCTGTCGGTCGGCCTTGTCGCCGGCGGCATCGCCGTCGTGAAGGCCGGCAGCACCGTGCACGCCGAGGCGATGCGCGGGCTGGCCACCTCGGTCGGCGGAGCCAGGGCGGTCGCGCTGAGCGTCGCGTCCGCGGGCGCCGTGCTCGCCACCCTCGCCTTCCTCACGCGCGCGGAGCGCCGCGACCGCCGCCGGGTGCTGTCCTGCCTGGCCGCCTACGCGGTCGCGTCGGTCGGGCTGTCGGCCGTCTCCGCGGTCGTCCCCGGGCAGCTCGCGATCACTTCGACCTTCCTCGAGGAGTCCGGCGAAGCGCTGACCGGTGTCGCCTTCCTCGTCGCCGTCCTCGTCGGCGTCGCTCCCCGCCTCGTGCTGCCGGAGGCCTGGCCACTGCGCCGGGAGGCCGACGCCCGCACCCTCGAGGTCGCGCACGACCCGGCCGCGCAGGCCGGCCCCACCCCGACGGGGGAGGCCTGCCGTCGGCGTCCCCGCAGGTCGGTGCCCCGCATGGCAGGCTGACCGCATGCGTCTGCTCGTGACCGGCGGTGCCGGCTTCATCGGCGCCAACTTCGTGCACCAGACCGTCCGGGAGCACCCCGAGCACGACGTCACCGTGCTGGACGCGCTCACCTATGCGGGCAACGAGGCGTCGCTGGCGGAGGTGCGGGACCGGATCCGGTTCGTGCGGGGGTCGGTCAGCGACGGGGAACTGGTCGACCAGCTGGTCGGCGAGGCCGACGCGGTCGTGCACTTCGCCGCGGAGAGCCACAACGACAACTCGCTGGCGAACCCGCGCCCGTTCCTGGACACCAACGTGATCGGGACCTACACGCTGCTGGAGGCCGTCCGGCGGCACGGGGTGCGGCTGCACCACATCTCCACCGACGAGGTCTACGGCGACCTGGAGCTCGACGACCCGGCGAAGTTCACGCCGGAGACCCCCTACAACCCGTCGAGCCCCTACTCCTCGACCAAGGCGGCCTCCGACCTGCTCGTCCGGGCGTGGGTGCGCTCATTCGGCGTGCACGCCACCATCTCGAACTGCTCCAACAACTACGGGCCGTTCCAGCACGTGGAGAAGTTCATCCCCCGGCAGATCACCAACGTGCTCACCGGAAGGCGCCCCAAGCTCTACGGAGCCGGGGAGAACGTCCGCGACTGGATCCACGTCGAGGACCACAACGCCGCCGTCCACCTGATCCTGGAGAAGGGCCGGGCGGGGGAGACGTACCTGATCGGCGCGGACGGCGAGGTGAACAACCGCGACGTCCTGTCCCTGGTGCTCGAGTTGCTCGGCCAGCCCGCGGACGCCTACGACCACGTGACCGACCGTGCGGGCCACGACCTGCGGTACGCCATCGACGCCGGCAAGCTGCGCGACGAGCTGGGCTGGCGCCCGCGGTACACGAACTTCCGCGAGGGGCTCGCCGCGACCGTCGACTGGTACCGGGCGAACGAGGCCTGGTGGCGTCCCCTCAAGGACCAGGTCGAGGCGGCGTACTCGGCCCGCGGTCAGTGACCGGCACGCGGGTCGTCGTCCTCGGTGCCGGCGGGCAGGTCGGCCGGGCGCTGACCCGTCGGTTCCCGGGCGCCGAGGCGCTCGACCGCGCGACCCTGGACGTCTCCGACGCGCACGCCGTCCGCCACCACGACTGGTCCGGTGTCGGCCTGCTGCTCAACGCCGCCGCCTACACGCAGGTCGACGCCGCGCAGGACCCCGCCAACCTCGCCGCGGTCCGCGCGGCGAACGTGGACGCCGTCCGCAACCTCGCCGAGGTCGCCGGCCGCGCCGGCGCGACCCTCGTCCACTTCTCCACCGAGTACGTCTTCGACGGCACCCACCCCGGGCCGATGCCGGAGGACCTGCCGACGTCGCCGCTGAGCGTCTACGCCCGGAGCAAGGCCGACGGCGACCGCGCGGCTTCGGCCGTCGACCGGCACTACGTCCTGCGCACCAGCTGGGTGGTGGGCGAGGGACAGAACTTCGTCCGCACCATGGCCTCGCTCGCCGACCGCAGGGTCCAGCCCGCCGTCGTGGCCGACCAGGTCGGGCGGCTCACCTTCGCCGACGACCTGGCCGCCGCGGTGGCGCACCTGGTCGACACCGGCGCGCCGTACGGGACCTACAACGTGACCTGCGACGGCCCGCCCAGCACCTGGGCCGACGTCGCCGAGATCGTCTTCGCGTCGCGCGGTCGTCCCCGGTCGGCCGTCCGCCGGGTGAGCACCGCCGAGTACTTCGTCGGCAGACCCGACGCGGCACCTCGGCCGCTCAACAGCTTGCTGGACCTCGGAAAGCTCACTGCCAGTGGCTTCCGCCCCCGGGACTGGGAGCCGACGCTGCACGACTACCTCGGCACGCTGCCTCCCCCCGGCTCCAGCGGTCACTGTCGGTGATCCGTAGCACGTGACTTCCCCCTGGAGGGGGAAGTGCCCCACACTTCCGGTCGTGTCCACGATGAAGCGCCTGGGGGGCCTGTCCGAGGAGCGGTCCGAGCACGACCGCGCCTGGTGGAGCCGTGTCCTACTGGGCGGGCACTGGCACCGTTTCCGCTGGGCGACCGACGATCCCTTCAGCAGCAGCGGCCTCTACGCATGCCGCTGTGGAGTGGTGCGTCCCGGTTTCTGAGTCGCACCCGTGCGGCCGGCGTCAGATCCCTCCGCGCGCCCCTGACGTGGGGCGGTGCTCGGCCGGCGACACGCAGGGTCGGGATGCGCCCACATGCCATGACGCGGGCTGACGCCGCCCGTGCCGGGTAGCGCTCGGGCGCCGCGGTCTGGCCGGCATCTCGGCTCCGCCGGCCAGGTGGGCGTCGGCCAGTCGGACATACCGGCCGATCACGACTGCTGCGACGGACGCGAGCACCGGCCAGGCAACACCGAGGATCCACAGCCAGGTCATTCGCCCTCCCGGGCTGTCGAGGCGACGGCGGCGCCGCACCTGTCCGGGCGCGGATCATGAGCGTTCCCGGACGCCTCCCCGGTCAAACCCCCTGCTCGCGGCGTCGGTCGCGGACGCCCTCCTGCCACCCCTTCGTGTGACGACGCGGTCACGTAGTGGCCGGCCGCTGCCGATGACAGGGCCGTGTGGTGGACGTGGGTGCTCGGGGGACTGGTCGTGTGGCTGCTGGCGGCCCTCGCCGTCGGGATCGTGTTGGGCCGGGGCATCCGGATGGCCGATGGGCGGTCGCCGGACACCGGGGTCGAGCCGGAGCCGGCCCCTCGCCGCGGCACCCGCGCCGGCGCATCCGCCGCCCGGCCCGTCGCGGGCATCCGCCGCCGGATCCCGTTGCCACCGATCGGCCTCGGCCTCGCCGCCTCCGTGGTGGCCCTCGAGACGGTCGGCTACGTCCTCCGCCTCACCGGCGCGACCGGATCCGTGTCCCGGGTGCTCTCGATGGACGCCCCGTACTCGGTGCCGCGGATGACCGTGGCTGCCTTCTTCGTCGTGGCGGCGCTCGCCGCGCTCGCCGGCGCCGCCCGCATCCCGGGACGCCGCGGCTGGTGGCTGTCCGTCGCCGCGGTGACGGCGGTGATCGGCGCGGTCAAGGCCGGTGGGACCGTGCACGTGGAGGCGATGGAGGCGCTGGCGTCCGCGTCGAGCCCGGCCGTCGCGGTGGTCCTCAGCGTCGTGGTGGCCGGCGTCGTGCTGGCCGCGCTCGCCTTCGTCAGCCGCGCCGAGCGCCGTGACCGGCGCCGGGTCCTGACCTGGCTCGGCGCCTATGCGGTGGCGTCCGTCGGCCTGTCGGCGGTCTCCACGGCCGCGAGCGCCTGGACGGGCGACGCCGGCCGGCTCGCGATGGCGGCGACCTTCGTCGAGGAGACGGGCGAGGGGCTGGCCGGCGTCGCGGTCCTGCTCGCGGTCCTCATCGGTGTGGCGCCGCGCCTGGTCCTGCCCGCCTCGTGGGCCCTCCGGCGGACGGCGGACGCGCACACCGTCGAGGTCGCGGAGGCGCCCCGACGGGCGGCGTCGGGTCGGCCGTCGTCCTGAGTCCTGCGCCGCGCCGACGGGTGCGTCAGCCGCCGGTGCCGCGGAGCATCGCCGAGACGGTCCGCAGGACGATCTTCACGTCCAGCCACAGCGAC
>NZ_JABGCI010000063.1 GCF_019799905.1 Trujillonella endophytica
TAATGAGTACACAAGTAGTAGAGAAGAAAGAAAGAAAAAGAGAAAGAAAAGAGAGTGAGAAGTATCTTGAGTTTGCAAGGAGTAAGGAATTCTTGAAGTCCAATACTCACAATCAAGGTAAGGTTCTACAACCTTACATATTTCATGGGGAGTTTGAAAGAAAATAAGGATTTCTTGTTTTCTTTAGAAGTAGAAATCTTATTTGATAAATTCATGTAAAATGAATTTGGTTTGAGGTTGAAAGATTGAAGTTTATATATATTGATTTATTTCAATTCATACCTGTTTTGGTATATAAATTCTAATTAAATGTAGAAAAATTATTTTTGAGCATAGTTTGTTGGAATGATCTCATAACTCCTAGATTTATCTTCAATAAAATTTTTATGAAGAAATATTGCAATCTACTATTTTTCTTTGATTTTAGAAGTGATTGTTATACAACGGGTAATCGCACTGTTTTATGTTCTGATTTGGATTTAAAATTGGAGGATGCTCCACTTATCCTAAAATTATGAAAATTTGTGGGGATGTTCATACGTGAATCTAGTTTATATCTGGAAAATTTCACATTTTAATTCGAAGTAATGAATTTTTAAAAATTCAAATACTATTACTGGGTTGAGAAAATTTATATATTTCCAGCTTTTGCTTTAAGATGTTAAAATATTATTTTAGCACAAGAAAATACTTTTCTTTGAAGTAATTTGAGTTTATGTATTACATTGACAAGAAAATGGATTTATTTTCATTTGAGTAACCATTACATGGTATATATATATATACACATATATATTAATATATATATATAGATGTTAATGG
This sequence comes from Trujillonella endophytica, assembly GCF_019799905.1. GTDB lineage: Bacteria > Actinomycetota > Actinomycetes > Mycobacteriales > Geodermatophilaceae > Trujillonella > Trujillonella endophyticus_A. The sequence continues at coordinate 823 of NZ_JABGCI010000063.1, forward strand.
TATTTTGTGAAATTATTGAATTGGAGTTTTTGTACAATTAAAGGTACCTAAACTAATTTGTTGAGACATCGGTGGAAAAAGTGGATATTGTGGACTTAAATTAAAACCCTAAGGATGTACATATCACTTAGGTTGATTTTTGTGGAAATTTTTCATAAATAAAAATCTGTGATGAAATGAGAGGAGATTATCTTGATTATTTTGAAATCAAGTATGAGATAGTAATAAAGATTATTAACATGTTGCTATTGAAAATCATAGTGTATACGGTGCATGTTAATTATTGTGCATAAAAATATATGCATGTGAAAAATAATTATGCATTAGAAAATGCATGTGATGAATTATTGTGCATAAAAATATATGCATGTGAAAAATAATTATGCATAAGAAAATGCATGTGATGAATTGTTGTGCATAAAATATATGCATGTGATATTTGCCATAATTATTGTGCATAAAAAT
>NZ_JABGCI010000064.1 GCF_019799905.1 Trujillonella endophytica
GTTCAGGCGGCGATGACCTTGTCGTCGGCCGCGAAGCCGAAGAGCTTGTTCAGGTTGCCGCCCATGACCTTGGCCTGGTCCTCGGTGGACAGGCCCTCGAGCTCGTTCATGTACTCGACCGGGTCGTGCAGGCCCTCGGGGTGCGGGTAGTCCGAGCCGAAGACGACGTTGTCGACACCCATCATCTTGATGACGCCGACGACGTCCTCCTCGAAGAAGGGGTGCAGCACGATCGAGCGACGGAGCGCGACGGTCGGGTCCTCGTCGAAGGCGCCCGGGTTGCGGCCGTAGACCTTCTCCATCGTGCCGAGGAGAGGCTTGAGCCAGGAGCTGCCGTTCTCCACCGGCATGAACCGGATGTCGGGGAACCGGGTGGCCAGGCCGTGACCGACGATCGAGGTCACCGTGTCCTTGATGCCGCGGTACTCGGCGGACACCAGGGCGTGGAAGGCCGACTTCTTCTTGAACGGCATGTGCTCGCCCCCGCTGCCCTCCCACTCGTTGAGGTAGCGCTCCTGCCCGTCGTCGGAGGAGTGCATGCCCACGACGATCCCGGCCTCCTGGACGCGCGCCCAGAACGGGTCGTACTCGGGCAGGGCGAAGGAGCGGCGGCGGCCGTTGTAGCCGGGCACGGGAGCCGGCCGGATCAGGATGGCCTTGGCGCCGTTGTCCAGGACGTAGTCGAGCTCGGCCAGCGCCTTGTCCAGGATCGGCAGGGTGATGACCGGGGTCGGGAAGATCCGGTTCTCGTAGTTGAACGTCCAGTGCTCGAGCATCCACTGGTTGAGCGCGTGCACCATCACGTGGGTGGCGTCGGGGTCGTCGGCCAGCCGCTCCTCCAGGAGGCTCGCCAGCGTCGGCCACATGACCGCGCGGTCCAGGCCCAGCTCGTCGAGGACGGGCAGCCGGTCGGCCGGGTTGAAGAAGGACGGCGGCGACTCGATGTACTTGGGCGGCATGCCCTCGATCGTCTTGCGCTCCTCGTTGGTGACCTCGCCGAAGCTGGTCTTGTTGGCCACCGGCTTGTGCTTCGAGGAGGGGTTCTTGGCGCGGAACTCCAGCTCCAGGGCCCCGGGAGGCGCGACCTTGTTGAAGGTCGGGTTCGGGATGTACTCGCTGATCGTGTTCTTGAGCGCGATCTTGGTGCGGCCGTTGACCTGGACGTACTTGACCAGCCCCGCGTACTCCTCGGGGAGGTACTTGGTGAAGGCGTCGGTGGTCTCGTAGAAGTGGTTGTCGGCGTCGAACACCGGGAAGTCGAGTCGTCGGGACACG
>NZ_JABGCI010000066.1 GCF_019799905.1 Trujillonella endophytica
ACTCCCAAGAAGCTTCTCCTTCATCATGTTGATTCCATTGTACTTTTACTAATGGAATCTCCTTCGTGCGAATCTTTTTCACCTCGCGATCTAATATTTTGAATGGTTTTTCAACATATTTGGCACTTTTATCTACCTTGAGATCACTGTGGTCAATGATGTGCGACGGATCACGAACATATTTCTTCAGCATAGATACATGAAATACGTTGTGAATTCCGGCAAGTTCCGTAGGCAGCTTTAACCGATAAGCTACTGTTCCTATCTTTGCTGTGATGGGAAATGGGCCTACGTATCGTGGCGATAGTTTTCCTTTCTTCTTGTGTCGAACCAGACTTCGCACGGGTGATATTTTCAAAAGAACTTCATCTCCAACGTTGTATTCCATCGGCCGCCTCCCTTTGTCTGCATAATATTTTTGTCTGTCTTGAGCAGCTTGCAGTCGTTCTCGAATTATTTCAATTTTCTCCGAGGTTTCCCGAATAATTTCAGGACCCAATTTAGGCTTCTTTTTCTCAAACTCTGATTTCCAGAAGGATCTCTCGCCCACTTCTCCCCAACAAGTTGGTGATCTACACGGTCTGCCATACAGAGCTTCATAAGGAGCCATCCCGATGCTTGCATGATAACTATTGTTGTATGAGAATTCTACCAACGGTAGAGAATCCTCCCATGATTCACCGAAGTCTAAAACACAAGCTCGCAGCATGTCTTCGAGAACTTGATTTACTCGCTCCGTTTGTCCGTCAGTTTGTGGATGTGCTGTCGTACTCATCTTGATTTCTGTGCCGAAAGCTTTTTGCAAGCTTTTCCATAGGCCAGATCTGAATCGAGAATCTCTGTCAGACACGATTGAGACTGGAATGCCGTGAAAACGAACAATGTTTTCAACATATAGCTTTCCCAACTTTTCTACCGAATATTTCATACTATAGCCGATAAAGTGGGCGGATTTCGTCAATCGGTCTACTACTACCCATATAGCGTCGTGCATTTTCTTTGATCTTGGCAAGTCAGTGATAAAGTCCATGGATAAATGCTCCCATTTCCACACAGGTATTTCCAAAGGTTGGAGCAATCCTGGTGGTTTCTGGTGTTCCGCCTTTACTCTTTGACATGTGTAGCATGACTCCACAAATTTAGCCACGTCCGCCTTTATGCCTTTCCACCAAAATTGTCGCCGCAAGTCTTTATACATCTTGGT
>NZ_JABGCI010000070.1 GCF_019799905.1 Trujillonella endophytica
TATCCGGGAGATGATCCCAAATAAACAGGTATGGAAGCTATAATTGTAAACCACAATTGAATCTATGGAAGCATTGGTTTATACATTCCTCTTAGTCTCGACTCTAGGGATAATTTTTTTCGCTATCTTTTTTCGAGAACCGCCTAAAGTTCCAACTAAAAAGATGAAATGATTTTTCATTATCTCAATTGAAGTAATGAGCCTCCCAATATTGGGAGGCTCATTACTTCAATTAGTCCCCGTGTTCCTCGAATGGATCTCTTAGTTGTTGAGAGGGTTGCCCAAAAGCGGTATATAAGGCGTACCCAGTAAAACTTACAAGTAAACCAGATAGAGAGATGGCGACTAGGGTTGCTGTTTCCATTATTATATAATTTCAAGACCACAATAGATCTATGATAAGATCGTTTATTTATAACAGAATAGTATACAAAGTCAACAGATCTCAATTAATACAATAAGATTTATGGCTACACAAACCGTTGAGGGTAGTTCCAGATCTGGTCCAAGACGAACTATTGTAGGGGATTTCTTGAAACCATTGAATTCGGAATATGGTAAAGTAGCTCCTGGATGGGGAACTACTCCTTTGATGGGTGTCGCAATGGCTCTCTTTGCGATATTCCTATCTATTATTTTGGAGATTTATAATTCTTCTGTTTTACTGGACGGAATTTCAATGAATTAGATTCACAAGAACCACGAAGTCCTAGCTTTTCAATACAAAGTGAATCATTTAGGGCTCGGATTTCTAGCTTTGGTAGTTCGACCGCGGAATTTATTTGTTTCTGTATTTCCGGAATATGAGTGTGTGACTTGTTATAATTGATCCTATTGATAGTACAGAGAATGGGTCTGTCATCTTGATAGAGATGGGTTTTACCTCGTCGGATATTTATTCTAGTATCTGGAACACGGAATATATGAAATAGATCACGAAATATTTGAACTATGATTCATACTTAATATTCAGACCCCGCGGCCGGACTCCAAAAAATTTTCAAAGAGTTAGAAGTTATAAATCGAAAAATTTTTCTTCTTTCAAACTCCTATTTATACTTATTTTGACCAAAGGACAAATGTTTCTTTGGATTTTTAGTCATTATATTATATCTATTCATTGAATAAGTGATGATCCAATGGTTCTTACTCAGGGAATCTTTGGGCTTAAC
>NZ_JABGCI010000007.1 GCF_019799905.1 Trujillonella endophytica
AGCCTCTCAGCGCCGATGGTACTGCCCTGGAGACGGGGTGGGAGAGTAGGACACCGCCGGACAACCATTCCAGAACGGGGGTCGGAGCCATTGGCTCCGGCCCCCGTTTCTGCGTTGTCCGAAGCACGCCACGACCATTCGCCGCACGTCGCAGTGTGCGCTCACGAGCATTGAGGTATCGATCCCACCATGACAGGACCCCGACGAGACGGCGGCGGACGCGACGGCCGGGCCGGAGGTGCCGGCCGGCCGCGCCGTGACGGCGCGGCATCCGGCGGGCAGCAGCGCCAGACCGGCGGTCGGCCGTCCGGGGAGCGTTCCGGTGGCGCCGGGCGGTCGCAGGGTGGTGCGCAGGGACAGGGTTCCACGGGCGCGCGTCGGCAGTTGGAGGAACGACCGCAGCGGACCGACCGTCCCGGGCGCGAGGGCGGGACCCCACAGCGCTCGGCAGGTTCCACCTGGCGTGACCGTTCTCCGTCGGGCGGGCGCCCCACGGGGGGTGCACGCGGCGGGGACCGCATGGCCGGGCAGGGGCGGCCCCCTGCGGCAGGCGGTGGCGATCGTCCTGGGTGGCGTGACCGGCAGGACGGTGGTCAGTCGGGCCGTGGGGGCCCCAGCGGGGAGCGCTCGGAGTGGCGTCGGGACGCGCCTGCCGGTGGCGGTCGTGGTCGCCCGGGGACGGGCGGCGCCGGAGCGTCCGGGGCCCGCCGTGGTGGCCCGGGTGGTGCCGGCGACCGCGAGGGCCGTCCCTGGGGCGGCTCGAACGGAGCTCAACGTCAGGAGCGTCCGCGCCGTGACGCGGGTGGGTCCGGCGGTGGCTGGGGCGAGCGTCGTCCCGTCGCCGGACGCGGTGCCGGTGGAAGCGGTGACTGGCGTGAGCGCCGTCCGGCTGCCGAGAGAGGTGCCGGTGGCGGTGGTGAGTGGCGTGACCGCCGTCCGGCGCCCGATCGTGGTGCGGGTCGGAGCGACTCGCGACCGGGGCGACCGGCCTCGGAGCGGGGTGGCGGTGGTGAGTGGCGTGACCGCCGTCCGGCGCCCGATCGTGGTGCGGGTCGGAGCGACTCGCGACCGGGGCGACCGGCCTCGGAGCGGGGTGGCGGTGGTGAGTGGCGTGACCGCCGTCCTGCACCCGAGCGCGGTGGCGGTGGTGAGTGGCGTGACCGCCGTCCGGCGCCCGAGCGAGGTGGCGGTGGTGAGTGGCGTGACCGCCGTCCGGCGCCCGAGCGAGGTGCGGGCGCTGCTGGGGACTGGCAGGACCGTCGTCCGGCCAAGGAGCGCAGCGGCAGCGGCAGCGAGCGGCGCGACCGCGGGCCGGCGGGAGGCCGGGGGCACCCGCCCCGTACGCCGCGGGGACGTGACACCGATCGGGGTGTTCGCGGCCGTGACACCGAGCGGACGCCGCCGGTGCCGTCGGGGCCGGAGATCCCGGAGTGGGCCGACCCGCGCGATCTCGACCCTGCGGTCCGGGGCAGTCTGCGAGGTCTCGAGGCCCGCAACGCGCAACGGGTGGCTGCCCACCTCGTCGTGGCCGGCACGCTGGTCGACGAGGATCCCGAGACCGCGCTGGCGCATGCCCGCGCAGCCCGGGACCGTGCGTCTCGCATCGCCGCCGTGCGAGAGGCCGTCGGCGTCGCCGCCTACCACGCCGGTGACTACGCCGAGGCAGCCCGTGAGCTGCGCGCCTACCGTCGGATGAGCGGCGACGAGGGCTATCGCGCCGTCCTCGCCGACTGCGAGCGGGCGCTCGGCCGGGCGGACGTCGCGCTCCGGCTGGTCCGGGAGGCGCTCGCCGAGGACCCCGACACGGACGAGGTCGTCGAGTTGCGGCTGGTCGAGGCGGGCGCCCGCGCCGACCTGGGTGAGCTGCCCGCGGCGTTGCTGGTCGTGGAGGACGCCCTCGGTGGGCGACCGCGCGTGGCGGACCTCGACCTGACCGACGAGACCGTCCTGCGACTGGCCGGCGCCTACGCGGACCTCCTCGCCGCATCCGGACGCCGGGACGCCGAGGAGTGGCAGGAGGCGGTCGCGGCAGCCCAGCCGGACGAGGACGAGGACGTCGCCTTCGGTGAGGAGGAGGTCCCGGAGGCCGAGGCTGCAGACGAGGTCCAGGCGGACGATTCGGCGGTCGTCGAGGCGGACGCCCGGGCCGACGACGAGCCGGACACCTCGGACGACGACGACGAGACGGACACCTCGGACGAGGACGACGAGGACGACGAGGACGAGGACGACCTCCTGGACCTCCCCGGGGTGTCCGAGGCCGAGATCGAGGCCGAGGTCGCCGAGCTCCTCGCGGAGACCGACGATGCGGCTGACGACGCGGGAGCCGCCGACGCGGCGGCCGAGGCGGACGACACCGGACCGGAGGCGACGACCTCGGGCTGAGCAGCGACCACCGACGTTCCGGCGCCGGCCGTCCACACCGACGGTCGGCGTCCACAGGCGCCCGGCATCCGCCCCAGCCGCCCCGATCCGGCGGCAGGGTCCTCCCATGAGCGTCGCAGTGATCGACCGGAACGACGTGGTGCTGCGGGGGCGGATGGCCGCCCCCGCCGAGCACCGCGAACTGCCCAGTGGCGACACGGTGGTGTCCTTCCGCCTGAAGGTTCGCCGACCCGAGCCCCAGTCCCGCGGTCAGACGCTCGACGTGCTGCAGTGCGTGACCTTCGACCGGGCGCTGCAGCGGCGGGTGGCTGCGTGGGAGCCCGGCGACGTCGTCGAGGTCGAGGGCGCCCTGCAACGCCGGTTCTGGCGAACGCCGTCCGGCACGGCGTCCGTGGTCGAGGTGAACTGCCGGCGCGGGCGCAAGGTCACCCGGACGTCCGCCGGCTCAGCCAGCGTGTCGGCGTGAGGCCCTCAGTCGTCGTGCGGGCGGAACACCAGGCCGGTGCGGGGCTTGGGCACGAAGAGCGTCGACTTGCGCGGCATCCGGGCGCCTGCCCGCGCGACGTCGGCGACGTCCGCCGGGGAGGGCGCGCGCAGGAGCACGGCGACACCCGCCCGTTCCGCGGCCGCGTGCAGCGCCTGTTCGAGGTCGTGCGCGACGAGGACCTCCTCGGTCCCGTCACCGCGGCCCCACAGTCGCTGGAACAGGCCGTGATGGGCGAGGACGACGTCCAGCCGCTGCAAGGCCGGCGGCCCCTCTGCCGGGACGGCGGCCCGCACCACGTCGCGCGGTGCGTCCAGGTGCAGCAGGCCGACGCCGTCGGTGACGAGGAAGCCCGACTCCACCGGGTCGAGCTGCCAGTTCTGCACCGCCTCGACCAGCGATCCCCGCCCGGCCACGTCCAGTTCGGTCACGCGGAATCCCCGCGCGGCCAGGGCGCCGGCAGTGGCGAGGTCGAGTCCGGGGAGCACCCGGTGGATCGGCTCCACCCGGAGCCCACCGGGGCCCATGGGCGTGACCAGCGCCAGCACGGCGGCCCGTTCCGTGGTGCCTGCGTCGTCCCGGGCGTGCGCCTGGGCCGCGGCGAACCGGTGGTGGCCGTCGGCGATGACCGCCTCGGTGCGCGCCAGAGCGGCGCCGACGGCCTCCAGCAGCGCCGGGTCGGTCACCCGCCACAGGTGGTGCCCGACGCCGTCCGCGTCGACGAGGTGCAAGTCCGGAGCGTCGGTCCGCGCGGCCGACGTCAGGGCGGTCACCTCCGGGTCGGGGTCGTGGGCCAGCACGATCGGCTCCAGGTCGGTCTCCGTCGCCGCCAGCAGGGCGCGCCGGCCCTCGACGGCCGCCGGGAACGTGTCCTCGTGTGGCAGGACCGCGCGCGAGCCGGCCGGGGGGAGCGCGACCGCACCCAGCCAGCCCACCGTCGCCGCCGCGCCGTCGGTTGGGCGGAGCTCGTAGACCCACAGCGCCGGCCGTGCGTCCCGCTGCAGGACCCCGTCGACCTCCCACTGGCGGAGGGTCCGCGCCGCGTGCGCCATGACCAGGCCCGGCCGGTCGGCGGCCGCTCCGCCCGCGTCCTCGGCGCCCGTCGGCTCCGGCAGGATCAGCCGGACGACGTTGTGCGGGTCGGCGGCGGCCAGCCGGTGCCGGGCCGCGGCGGTCACCAGGTCGTAGGCTGGCGAGCTCACCCGGGCCAACTGCTCGGGGTCGTGCCGCCGGTAGGTCAGCGCCCGGAAGGGCCGCACGTCCAGACCCGCCGCGCCCTCGGGCAGGGACCTGGACGGGGACGACGGCACAACGGTGATCGTAGGAGCGGCCCACTGAGGTCTGCCGCGGGCGTCGTCGGCGCCCGGGCGGGCAGCACGGGGCAGCGTGGGCGGCGGTACCCGCCCGGACGGGAGGATGCCGCGGTGACGGAGACGGGGACGCCCGATGGCGGCGTCTACGAGTGGTACCAGCGTGGCCTGCAGCTGCTCAGCAGCGGCGACCCCGCGGCTGCGGCCACTCTGCTCACCCGGGCGGTGGAGGCGGAGCCGGGGTCGCGCAGCCTGTTGGAGGCACTGGCCCGCGCCCAGCACGACGCCCGCCGCTACGGCGAGGCGATCGACGCCTTCGGCCGGCTCATCGCCATGAACCCCGCCGACGACTACGCCCACTTCGGCCTCGGGCTGTCCGCCAGCCGGGCCGGCGAGCTCGAGCTGGCCGCCGAGCACCTCGCACTGGCCGTGGCGCTGCGGCCCGACCTCGAGCACTACGCGCGCGAGTTGCGCGGTGTCCGCGCCCGCCGCATCCGGGGCGCCCGATGAACGCCCCCGCCGGGATCCCCTTGGCCGCGGGCTGTCCCCGGCCACCGACGTCCGTGCACGACGTGGCCCTGCTGGACCTCGACGGAGTCGTCTACGTGGGGCCGGACGCGGTGCCGGGGGTCCCCGAGGCGCTGGCCGCTGCGCGGGCCGCCGACATGCACCTGGGCTTCGTCACCAACAACGCCTCCCGCACCCCGCAGGAGGTCGCCGACCACCTCACAGAGCTCGGCGTGCCGGCCGACGCGGGAGACGTCATCACCAGCTCGCAGGCCGCAGCCACCGTGGTCGCCCAGCGGTACGGGAGCGGCGCGCGGGTGCTGCCGGTCGGCGGGCCGGGTGTCGCGGTGGCGCTGCGCGCGGCGGGACTGACCGTGGTGGACCGGGCCGAGGACGGACCGGTCGCGGTCGTGCAGGGGTACGGCCGTGAGGTCGGCTGGACCCAGCTCGCCGAGGCCGTCGTGGCGGTGCGGGCGGGCGCGCGTCACGTCGCGACCAACGCCGACGCGACGATCCCCTCGCCGCGCGGCCCGCTGCCCGGCAACGGTGCGATGGTCGGCGTGGTCGTCGACGTGACCGGCCAGGAGCCGCTGGTCACCGGCAAGCCCGATCCGGCGATGCACGCCGAGTGCGTCCGGCGGACCGGGGCGCGCACGCCGCTGGTGGTCGGTGACCGGCTGGACACCGACATCGAGGGGGCCCGCCGCGCGGGCGCGGCGAGCCTGCTCGTCCTCACCGGCGTCACGGTCCCGGCCACGCTGCTGGCTGCTGCCCCCGACCGCCGCCCCGACCTCCTGGCGCACGACTGCGCCGGACTGCTGAGCCCGCACCCCGTGGTGGTGACCGACGGGGAGCGGTGGCGGTGCGGCACCTGGTGGGCGCGCTCCCGCCCCGGCGGGGGCCTGGTCCTCGGCAGCGACGCGGAGGGGCAGCCACCGCCCCCGGGGGCTCTCCCCGACGGCGCCCGGTCCGGCGACGGCCTGGACGGCCTCCGGGCGCTGTGCGTGGCCCACTGGGCCGCTCACCCGGAGGAGGCGGTTCCGCCGCTGGTCGAGCCGGCCGACGAGTCAGCGCGCGAGGCGTTGCGCCGGTGGGGTCTCGCCGACGACCTGCGCCCGTGAGCGGCTGCGCGCAGCGGCCCCGCGGCTCAGAGCAGGGATCGCAGCCGCAGCATGTCGCGCAGGCCGGCCTCGAGCTTCACGCGACCCGACGCCCACGCCGGGCCGAAGGACAGCTGCCCGCTGGTCAGCGCGACGAGGTCGTCGCTGCTCATCGTCAGCCGGATGTCGGCCTTGGGTCCGCCCGGGGCGTCGTCCGCGGCCTGCAGGTCGCGCACCGAGCCGCCGGCCAGCCGCCCCCGCAGCACCTGGCCGAGGTCGGGCAGCCGGCAGGACAGCGAGCGGTCCAGGCCCTGGGCCGCCGGCTTCGCGACGAGGTCGCCGAGGATCCCCTGGAGCGCGGTCATGCACTGCTCGATCGTCGCCACGCGGGCGGACCTCCTCGTCGTCGTGGTCGTCGCGACCGGCCGTGCCGGCGCCCGCCCTCAGCGGCTGACGCGGCCGTGCCCGTCGCCCCCGGCCGGTAACCTCGCGTCCGGGGGACCCGACCCCACCACATCCGCCGGGCGGTCGCGCACACCGCCCGCCCCGACGACCTCGAGAGGCGGCCGAGATGTCCGAGTCCAGCCGCCCACGTCCCGTGCCCGGGCCGCCCGGTGGCCCGGCCGCGCGGCCCGTGCCCGCCCCGCCGGCCGGGCCCCCGCGGATCGCCGACGAGGCCCCGGGGACGGCTGGGACGGCGCGGCTCGGCGGCCTGCACGAGCGGCCCGTCGCCGAGCACGTCGACGTCTTCGAGGCCGAGCACGCCCGGCTCGAGCGCGAACTGCGCACGATCGACCAGCTCTGATGGCACGCCGCAGCCGGCTCGACGCAGAGCTCGTGCGGCGGGGACTGGCCCGCTCCCGCGAGGACGCCGTCGCCCTCATCGCCGAGGGCCGCGTCGCGGTCGCCGGACGGGCGGCGACCAAGCCCGCGACCGGCGTGGAGGCCGGGACGCCGGTCGTCGTCCGCACCGACCCGGACGAGCCGCGCTGGGTCTCCCGGGGCGCCCACAAGCTCATCGGGGCCCTCGACGGTCTCGGCGTGGACGTCGCGGGCCGGCGCGTGCTGGACGCCGGCGCCTCCACTGGCGGCTTCACCGAGGTGCTGCTCCGTCGCGGCGCAGCGGAGGTGGTCGCCGTCGACGTCGGCTACGGAGAGCTCGCCTGGTCGCTGCGCACCGACGACCGGGTGCACGTCCACGAGCGCACGAACGTCCGGAACCTGACCCCCGAGCAGATCGGCGGCCCGGTCGGCGTCGTGGTGGCCGACCTGTCGTTCATCTCGCTGCGCATCGTGCTGCCCGCACTGGTCGCCTGCGCCACCGACGACGCCGACCTGCTGCCCATGGTCAAGCCGCAGTTCGAGGTCGGCCGCGAGCGGCTCGGTGCCGGCGGGGTCGTCCGCGACCCGGCGCACCGCCAGGCAGCCGTCCTGGACGTCGCCCGGAGCGCGGCCGACCTGGGCTGGGGCACCGCAGGGGTGGTCGCGAGCCCGCTGCCGGGACCTGCGGGCAACGTCGAGTTCTTCCTGCACCTGCGCCGCGACGCAGGCCCGGCGGGAGAGGACGACGTCCGGCGGGCCGTCGACGAGGGGCCCCGGTGACAGACGGACCGGCAGGACGGGGAACGGCATCAGCACAGCGGGACGGCCGACAGCGGGAGAGGGAGGGGACGTGACGGAAGGCATCGCGGCCACGTGGGGCTCCGGCGGGGCCCGGCACGTGCTCCTGGCCGTGCACACCGGCCGGCGCGACATCGTGGACCTGGCCCGGAGCTCGGCGGACCGGCTGACCCGCGCCGGCATCACCGTCCGGGTGCTCGTCGACGAGGCGCCGGACCTGGACATCGACGGCGCCGAGGTGGTGCCCGTCGACGCCGAGGCCGCCCGCGGCGCGGAGATCGTCATGGTCTTCGGCGGTGACGGCACGTTCCTGCGCGCGGCCGAGCTCGCCCGGTACAGCAACGCCGCCCTCATGGGCGTCAACCTGGGCCGCGTGGGCTTCCTCGCCGAGACCGAGCCCGAGGCCGTCGAGGAGACCCTCGCCGCCATCGAGCGGTGCGAGTACTCGGTCGAGAAGCGCCTCGCGATCGAGGTCGACGTCCTCGACGCGTCCGGGTCTGTCGTCGGCGGCACGTGGGCGCTCAACGAGATCTCGGTGGAGAAGGCCGAGCGCTCCCGGGTGCTCGACGTCGTCCTCGGCGTCGACGGCCGTCCGCTGACCAGCTTCGGCTGCGACGGCGTCCTGTTCGCCACGCCCACGGGCTCCACCGCCTACGCGTTCTCCGCCGGCGGTCCGGTGGTCTGGCCCGACGTCGAGGCGCTGCTCCTGGTGCCGACCAACGCCCACGCACTGTTCGCCCGCCCGCTGGTGACCAGCCCCGACTCGGTGCTCACCGTGGCCGTCCCGCCCGACGGCAACCGAGCCCGGGTCTCGGCCGACGGTCGCCGCACGCTCGACGTGCCCGACGGCGGCCGGGTCGAGGTGCGCCGGGCCGCGCGACCGGTGCGGATCGCCCGCGTGCACCCGACCAGCTTCGGCGACCGGCTGGTCGCCAAGTTCGGGCTGCCGGTCCGCGGCTTCCGCGACGTCCGGCCGCACGGCCCCGGGCGCGAGGCGCCGGCGGCCGGGCGCAACGTGCTGGCCCGCGACGTCGTCACGGCGTCCGACGGTCGACAGGAGGTGACCGGTGCCGCGGACGACGACGCGTGAGCGGGCGGCCGGTGCCGCACCGGCCGGCGCTCCGGCCGCGCCGACCCCGCCCGCGGCGGGGGTCCGGCGGGGCCGCCTCACCGAGTTCCGCATCCGCGGCCTCGGCGCCATCGACGACGTCACCCTCGAGCTCGGACCCGGCCTGACCGTGGTCACCGGTGAGACCGGCGCCGGCAAGACCATGGTGGTCACCGGCCTCACCCTGCTCTTCGGCGGCCGCGCCGACCCCGGCCGCGTCCGGGCCAACGGCCGGGCCGGCGTCGAGGGCCGGCTGGAGCTGCCCGCCGACTCCCCGGTGTGGGAGCGGGTGGCCGAGGCCGGCGCCGACCCCGACGACGACGGCAGCCTCATCCTGGCCCGCACCGTCAGCGCCGAGGGCCGGTCCCGCGCCCACCTCGGCGGGCGCAGCGTGCCCGTCGGAGTCGTGGCCGAGCTCTCCGAGGGACTCCTGGCCGTGCACGGGCAGAGCGACCAGCTGCGGCTGTCCCGCCCCGCCGAGCAGCGGCGCGCGCTGGACCGCTACGCCGGCCCCGACCACCTGGCCCTGCTGGACCGCTACCGCCTCGCCTACGCCCGCTGGCGGGAGCTCGCTGCCGACCTCGAACGCCGCCAGGGCCAGGCCCGCGAGCTCGCCCAGGCCGCGGACGTGCTCCGGCACGGCCTGGACGAGATCGACGCGGTCGCCCCCCAGCCGGGCGAGGACGACGAGCTCGACGCGCTGGCCCGCCGCCTGGGGGACGCCGACGCGCTGCGGGCGGCGGCCGACGAGGCCCGGCTTGCCCTCGCCGGCGACGTCACCGGCGACCTCGGTGGGGGAGGGGAGCTGCCCCAGGACGCCACCGCCGCGCTCGCCATCGCCGAGCGGGCCCTGGCCTCGTCCGGCGACCCCGCGCTGGTCCTGCTGGCCCAGGACCTCGCCGACGCCGTCGCCGTGGTGTCCGACGTGGCCGGCCAGCTCGCCGGCTACGTCGCCGACCTCGACGCCGACCCGGCGCGGCTCGCCGAGGTGCTCGACCGCCGCGCCGCCCTCACCGCACTGGTCCGCAAGTACGCCGACCCCGGTGAGGGCGTGACCGGCGTCCTCGCCTGGGCCGACGACGCCCGCGGCCGGCTGGACCAGCTCGACGTCTCCGACGAGGCCCTCGAGGCGCTCACCGCCGAACGCGACGCCGCACGCGCCGAGGTCGACGAGCTCGGCCGCGCGGTCTCGGAGGGCCGGCGCGCGGCCGCCGACGGGTTCGCCGCGGAGGTCGGCCGGGAGCTCGCCGGCCTGGCGATGAAGAGCGCCCAGGTCTCCTTCTCGATCGACAGCCACCCCGGCGAGCCCGGTCCGGAGGGCGCCGACGAGGTGGCCCTGCTCATGGCCGCGCACCCCGGCGCCCCGCCGCGGCCGGTGCACAAGGGCGCCTCCGGCGGCGAGCTGTCGCGGGTCATGCTCGCCATCGAGGTGGTCTTCGCCGGCGCCGACCCCGTGCCCGTCATGGTGTTCGACGAGGTCGACGCCGGGGTCGGCGGTCAGGCCGCTGGCGAGATCGGCCGGCGGCTGGCCCGGCTGGCCCGCGACCACCAGGTCGTCGTCGTCACGCACCTGGCCCAGGTGGCGGCGTTCGCCGACACGCATCTCGTCGTCGACAAGTCACCGGACACCGGCGCGGGCGTCACCGCCACGGACATCCGTGCGGTGGACGCGGAGGACCGGGTGCGGGAGCTGGCGCGGATGCTGTCCGGGCTGGCCGACAGCGACACGGGTCAGGCGCACGCCCGCGAGCTGCTGGCCGTGGCGGCGGCGAGCCGCAACTGACACTTCCTGCCACCGATCCGGAGGACGGAGGAGTGATCCGGGGTCGGCGCGGGTAGCGGACGGTCGTGCGCAACCGAATCCAGGTCAGCGAAGACCACCGGGCACCGTCCGCCCCGCTCGCCGGGGCCGTGCGGTGAGCTGCTTCTCCTCCGCCGACGAGTCGGCGCACTACGGGTTCAGCGTGTGCGTGCTGCTGCAGCACTACCGCGAGCAGCTCGGCTGGGAGCGCGACGGGGTGCTGGAGCTCGGCACCGGTGACGCCACCGCCATCGCCGACGTGGTGGCGGGTCTGCCGGGGCTGCGGGTGCGCAGCTTCGACATCAGCGCGCCCTCGGTCGAGCGCGCCCGCGCCAACATCGCCCAGCGTGGCGTCGCCGACCGCTACACCGTGGAGCTCGGCGACTTCTTCGACGGGGCGGACTCCTCCGGCCACTCGCCGGCGCGGACGGTCATCTCCAACCCGCCGTACATCCCCGCGCCCGACCGCCACATCCTCATGCCCGAGCTGTGGGGCGGCTTCTACGGCAACGACCTGTCCCTCGCCCTGCTCAAGGCCGGCTTCGACAACGTGGTCCTCGCCGTGCCGAGCTACTCCGACCCGGTCACGACGCTGGGCACAGCCGCCGACCTCGGCTACCGGGTGGTCAACTTCCTGGCCATGGGGCTGGACTACGGCCCGTACAGCGCCGAGCCGAAGGTCGCCGACCACATCCGTCGCATCGTCGACGAGGGTCGCGGCTGGGCCGGCGACGCCGAGTACATGGTCGCCGTCGCGCTGTTCACCCGCGACGACGCCATCCCCGGCGACCGGTCCCGGCAGCTGACCCGCGCGCTGCAGCTGCCGGACTGACCCGGCCTGGGGCCGGCCCCGGGCTCCGTGGCACACGACCCCCCGGCTGGGCCTCGGACTACCGCCGCTTGGCGTAGCCGGCGAGGCCGAACTGCAGGAGGCCCAGGCCCCGCTCGCCCCGCGCGAGCAGCTCGGCGCACAGCGCCGGACCGGTGACCCCGGCCAGCACGCGGTCGCGCGCCAGCTCCAGCAGCCCCGCGTACAGCCCCAGCACGGAGTGCGCGGCCAGCCACGGCTCCAGCGCGCCCGGCTCGGCCGCGGTCTCCTCCGCGATCAGTCCGGCCAGCGCCGTGGTCAGCTCGCCGAGGATCTCCCGCTCGCGCACCTGCAGCGTGCGGCTGCCCCGGATGACGACGGCCATCTCGGCCACCCCGGCCGCCGCCTCCTCCGACCCCAGACCGCTCATGGCGGCGACGACGAAGCTGCCCGCCGCCGCGGTGACCGACTCGCCGGCGGGCCGGCGGCGGACGGCGTCCAGCAGCGCGGCCCGCACCGGCGGGTCGGCCTCGAAGACCAGGCCCTCCTTGACGGGGAAGTGGTTGAACACCGTCTTCTCCACCACACCGGCCCGCTGCGCGATCTCCACGACGCTGACGGCGTCGAAGCCGCGCTCGGCGAACAACTCCGACGCGGCGTCGACGATCCGCGTGCGGGTCTGCTGACGGCGCCGCTCGCGCAGGCCCGGTCCGCGCAGCCCGCGCCGGCCCCGCCGTCCCCGGGTGGGGGGCTCCTCCGCCTCGTCGGGAGCGACGACCGGCGCCGCCGCGGCAGTGGTCGCGACCTCGCGACCGGGCTCCGCTGCCGACGCCGCAACCGCAGGAGGCGCGACCCCCGCAGCGGGCTCCGTGGCCGGCGCGGGCTCCGCAGCGGACGGCGAGGCGCTGACCTGCTCGTCCGCGGGGGCGGCGACCTCGGCGTCGTCGTCCAGGTGGGCCGGGTGGATCAGTGCGGGCGCCCCATGAGTCACAGCGGCAACGCTAGACAGCGGTCCTGCACCGCCCGGCGCGGCGGTCGGAGCACCCGGCCCCTGCGTGTCGCGGCAGGGTGGTGTCGGACACTCTGCGTGACCGGATCATGCCAGTTGCGCGTCGGAGGGAGGTGCCCGTCGGGCTGCGTGGCAGCATCGCCCCATGCGCATCGGCACCTTGCGACGGGGCCGGGGCCAGGAGCAGGTGTCAGGCGTTCCCGGCACTGCCCGGCTCGACCGCCGCACCAAGAACCTCACCAAGCGGCTGCGCCCCGGCGACATCGCGGTGATCGACCACGTCGACATCGACCGCGTGAGCGCCGACTCCCTCGTCGCCTGCAAGGTCGCCGCCGTGGTCAACGCCGCGCCGAGCATCTCCGGGCGCTATCCCAACCTGGGCCCGGGGATCATCGCCGAGGCCGGCATCCCGCTGCTGGACGGCGTGGGCAAGCAGGTGTTCGCCGCCCTCAAGGAGGGGCTCGAGGTCCGCCTCGACGGCGACACGCTGTACCTGGCCGACGGCACCGCGGTCGCCACGGGCACGCTGCAGACGCCGGAGACCATCGCCGAGGCGATGAACGAGGCCAGGGCGGGGCTGTCGACCCAGCTCGAGGCCTTCGCGGCCAACACGATGGAGTACATGAAGCGGGAGCGCGCGCTCCTGCTCGACGGCGTCGGCGTGCCCGACGTCCGGACCGAGATCGACGGGCGGCACGTCCTGATCGTCGTCCGCGGGTACGACTACAAGGAGGACCTGCAGGCGCTGCGGTCCTACATCCGCGACTACCGGCCCGTGCTCATCGGCGTCGACGGCGGCGCCGACGCGCTCATCGAGGCCGGCCACGCGCCGGACATGATCATCGGCGACATGGACTCGGTGAGCGACGACGTGCTGCGGTGCGGCGCCGAGGTGGTCGTCCACGCCTACGCCGACGGCCGCGCCCCGGGGCTGGCCCGCGTGCAGGAGCTGGGCGTCGAGGCGATCACCTTCCCGGCGTCGGCGACCAGCGAGGACATCGCCATGCTGCTGGCCGACGAGAAGGGCGCCACGCTCATCGTCGCCGTCGGCACCCACGCCACGCTGGTCGAGTTCCTGGACAAGGGCCGCGGCGGCATGGCCTCGACCTTCCTCACCCGCCTGCGGCTGGGCGGCAAGCTGGTCGACGCGAAGGGCGTCAGCCGGCTCTACCGCAGCCGCATCTCGACCCTCACCCTCGTCGTCCTCGTCCTGGCCGCCCTGGTGTCCATCGGCGCGGCCCTGGCCGCCTCCACGGCCGGGCAGATCTACTTCGACCTGCTGGTCGACAAGTGGGACGGCTTCATGTTCTGGCTGGAGAACCTCCTCTCGTGATCGACTTCCGGTACCACATCGTCTCGCTCGTTGCGGTCTTCCTCGCCATCGCCCTGGGCATCGTCATCGGCACGACCGCGCTCAACGGTCAGGTCCTCGACGACCTCGAGGACCAGGTGACCGGCCTGCAGGAGGACAAGCGCAACCTCGAGGACAACACCCAGGCGCTGCAGGAGCGGCTGGAGACCGGTGACCTGTTCGAGGAGGCGGTGGGCCCGACGCTGGTGCAGGACACCCTGACCGACCGCAGCGTGGTCCTGGTCGTCCTCGGCGACGAGGTGGACGACGACGCGGCCGAGGCCGTCGAGCTCCTGGTCGGGCAGGCCGGGGGCACGCTCACCGGCACGATCCGGCTGACCGACGCCTTCGCCGATCCCGCCAAGGAGACCGAGCTCCAGAACTACGTCACCGGCTCCGGCCGGCCGACCGGGGTGACGCTGCCCCCGACCGACGACACCGGCGAGCTGGTCGGTTCCGTGCTCGCCCAGGTCCTGGTGAACCCGCCGGGCGTCGTCCCCGCGCCGGACTCCGCCCAGCTGTCCTCCGTGCTGGCCGGCCTGTCCGCCCTCGAGGTGCTGACCCAGGAGTCGCCGTCGGTCCAGCCGGCCGACCACGTGATCGTGCTGACGCGGGGTGCGGTCGACGGCGACGACGCGGAGAGCCGGCTGGGCACCCTGGTCGAGCTGGTCACCGCCCTGGACGGCTCCGGCTCCGGTGCCGTGGTGGCCGGGGACGCCGCCTCCGCCGGTGACACCGGCCTCGTCGGTGTCCTCCGCGCCGACCCCGAGGTCTCCGCGCTGGTCTCGACGGTGGACAACGTCGACACCGCGGCCGGCCGGATCAGCAGCGTGCTGGCCCTGAGTCAGGAGGGCGAGGGCACCTCCGGCAAGTACGGCACCGGCGAGGACACCCAGCCCGTGCCGCCGGTGCCCACCGCGACCTCGTGAGCGCGCGGCGAGCCGGCGCGCCGCGCCGCCTGCTCCTCGCGCTCGGCGGTGCCGCGGCCGCGCGGGCCGGGCTGGCCGCGGCCGCCGCGCTGTCGGCCCGGTCCGCAGGCGCGCCGTGGCAGCGCACCAACTACGCCGGCCGCCCCGTGACGCTGCTGGGCGGTCCCGCGCTCGCCGTGGCGGCGACCGCGACGGCCGCGCTCGGCGCCCCGCCCGGGACGGCTGCCGCGGCGGCCCTGGTGGGCACCGTGTCGAGCGTGGTCGGCGGCTACGACGACCTCGCCGGCGCCCGCCCCGAGCAGGCCCGCGACAAGGGGCTGGCCGGCCATCTCGCGGCGCTGCGCGCCGGCCGGGTCTCGGCCGGCGCGGTCAAGGTCGCCGGCATCGGCGCCGCGGCCGCGGCCGCCGCGCTGCTGACCCGCAGGCCCGGCGCACCGGTCGCCGCGGCGCTGGCCGACGGCGTCCTGACCACGGGACTCGTGGCCGGCACCGCGAACCTGCTCAACCTGCTCGACCTGCGCCCCGGCCGCGCCGGCAAGGTCACCGCCCTGCTCGCCGCCGCCACCCTGCGCGGCCCGGCCGGCGGCCTGACCGCCGGCCCGCTCGGCGCCACGCTCGCCGTGCTGCCCGCCGACCTCGGGGAGCGGGTCATGCTCGGCGACAGCGGCGCCAACGCCGCCGGGGCCCTGCTGGGCCTGCGGCTGGCGGCGCTGCCCTCCCGCCGGGCGCGGACGGCGCTGCTGGGCGTCGTCGTCGGGCTCACGCTGACCAGCGAGAACGTCAGCTTCACCCGGGTCATCGAGGCGACCCCCGGCCTGCGGGAGCTGGACCGGCTCGGCCGCCTGCCGACGTGACCGGGCTCGGGAGGTCACGCAGGACCGACGTGACCGGGCTCGGGAGCTCACGCAGGACCGCCGCGACCGGGCTGGTGCGGTCCCGCCGGGGCCACCGGTGACGGGGCGGCATGTCGCCCGCGGTGTCGCCGGCGCGGCCGCGCTCATCGCCGCGCTCACCGTCCTGGCGCGGCTGGCCGGCTTCGGCCGGACCCTCGTCTTCACCAACGCCGTCGGCGCCGACAGCACGGGGGACACCTACACCGCGGCCAACACCGTCCCCAACATCGTCTTCGAGGTGGTCGCCGGCGGGGCGCTGGCCAGCCTGGTCGTGCCGATGCTCGCCGGCGGGATCGCCGCCGGCGACCGGGACCAGGTGCGCCGCACCGCCTCCGCGCTGATCGGCTGGACCCTGCTGGTCCTCACGCCGCTGGCCGTGCTGGTCGGGCTGCTGGCCGGCCCGATCGCCCGGCTGCTCCTCGGCGGCGGGCCGGCGGAGGAGGTCGACCTGGCCGCCCGCTTCCTCGTCGTCTTCGCCCCCCAGGTCGTCCTGTACGGGATCGGGATCGTGCTGGCCGGCGTGCTGCAGGCCCACCGCCGCTTCGCCGGGCCGGCGCTGGCGCCGCTGCTGTCCAGCGTCGTCGTGGCGGGGGCGTACCTCCTGTTCGCCGGCATCGACGGCGGCCGCGACGTCGGCGACCTGGACCGGCCGGCCGAGCTCGTGCTGGCCGTCGGGACGACGCTGGGCGTGGCCGCGCTCTCGCTGTGCCTGCTCCTGCCCGTGCGCCGGCTGCGGCTGGGCCTGCGCCCGACGCTGCGCTTCCCGGTCGGCGTCGCCCCGCGGGTGGCCCGGCTGGCGCTGGCCGGCGTCCTCACCCTGGCCGGTCAGCAGCTCGTCGCCGCCGTGGCGATCCGGCTGGCCAACTCCGGCGCCCCCGACGGCACGCAGGTCGTCTACACCGCCGGGCTCACCCTGTTCCTCGTGCCGTGGGCCGCGCTCGCGGTGCCGCTGGCGACCTCGGCGTACCCGGGCCTGGCGGAGCGGGCCGAGCGCGGCGACCGCGCCGGCTTCGCCCGGGCGCTGGCGCCCGCGACGGCGCTGGGCACGGTCGCCTGCGCGGTCGCCGCGGCCGTCCTGATCGGCGCGGCCGGCCCGATCGCCCGCGTCTTCCTGCTGCAGGAGGACGCCGCCACGGTGTCCGCCCTGCGGGACACGATCATCGCCTTCGCCCCCGGCCTGGTCGGCTACGGCCTGGTCGCCTTCCTCACCCGCGCCCTCTACGCCCAGGGGCTGTGGAAGGCCCCCACCGTGTGCGTCGTCGGCGGCTGGACGCTCGCCGTCGTCGCCGACGTGGTCCTCGCCGGAGCCCTGGACCCGGCCGACCGGGGCCTGGCGCTGGGCGCCGGGCACACGATCGGGGTCACCGTGGCCGGTGTCGCGCTGCTGGTCGTCGTCGCCCGGGTCGCCGGCGCCGAGGCCCTGTCCGGGGTGCTGCGCACCGGAGGGGTGGCGGTCGTGGCGGCCGCCCTGGCCGCCGCCGGCGGGCTCTCCGTGGCGCGGCTGCTGGACGCCGACCCGGTGCCGGGCACCGGTCCGCTCGGGGCGCTGGGGGCGGGCGCCGTGGTCGCGACGGTGGTGGTCGGGATCGCCGGGGCCGTCATCATGGGCACCGCGCGGAGGCCGCTCACCGCCGCCGTCCGGGCGCTGCGGGCGCCGGACCCCGTGCCCAGCGAGCCGTCGGGAGGCGCCAGGTGACCCGGGACAGGGCAGTCGAGGAGCAGGCGGCCGCGGGCCGGCCGCTGGCCGGCCGGCGGGTCGCCGAGGTCCTCGCCACGAGCACCGGCGGGGTCGGCACCCACGTGCGCGCCGTCCTCCCCGCCGTCCGGGCCGCCGGCGCCGGCGTCCTCGTCTGCGGCGCCGCGGCGACCGAGGAGCTCTTCGGGTTCCGGCGCGCGGGCGCGGAGTTCGTCCCCGTCGGCATCAGCGCCGGCCTCGCCCCGGCCGCCGACGCCCGGGCCGTCCTCCAGCTGCGCCGCGCCCTCGCCGGTGCCGACCTGGTGCACGCCCACGGCCTGCGGGCCGGCCTGGTCGCCGCCGCGGCGCTGCGCGTCCCCGGCGCCGCCCGCCGGCCGCTGGTCGTCACCCTGCACAACGCCCTGCCCGAGGGCGGCGGCCTGAAGCGTCGGGTCCTGGCCGCCGCGGAACGGGCCACCGTGCGGGGGGCGGACGTCGTCCTGGCCGCCTCCGACGACCTCGCCGACAACGCCCGCCGGCTGGGCGCCCCCGACGTCCGTACCGCGCCGGTCAGCGCCCCCGCCCTGCCGCCGGCCACCGTCAGCCGCGAGGAGGTCCGTGCCGGGCTCGGTGTCCCCGCGGGGAGGCCGCTGGTCGTGGCGGTCGGCCGGTTGCACCCGCAGAAGGGGTACGACGTCCTCCTCGACGCCGCCCGCGCGTGGCGCCACGACGGCGGGCCGTTGGTCGCCGTGGCCGGCGACGGGCCGCTGCAGCAGGAGCTGCAGGACCGGATCACCGCCGAGCGGCTGCCCGTGGTGCTGCTGGGCCGCCGCGACGACGTGGCCGACCTGCTCGCCGCGGCCGACCTGTGCGTGCTGCCCTCGCGGTGGGAGGCGCGGTCGCTGACCGCGCAGGAGGCGCTGCGCGCCGGGACCCCGCTGGTGGCGACGCGCACCGGCGGGCTGCCCGGCCTGCTCGGCGACGCCGCCGAGCTGGTGCCCGTGGGCGACGCCGCCGCCCTCGCCGCGGCGGTCGCCGGCGTGCTGGGTGACCCGGCCCGCGCCCGGGCGCTGACCGAGGCCGGCCGGCGGCAGGCGGAGACCTGGCCGGACGAGGCGGCCACCGCCCGCACCGTGGTCGCCGTCTACCGCGAGCTGCTCGGACCACCGGGCGGCGTCCCGTGAGCGGGCGGGCGCTGACCGTCCTGCTGTCGCTGGTCGCCCTGCTGCTCGGGGTGCCGGGTCCCGCGGCCGCGGCCCCGGCGGAGGAGGGCGTCCGGGCCGACCGGGTGGTGGTCGTCGGGGTCCCGGGGCTGACCTGGGCCGACGTCACCCCCGAGGAGACGCCGCAGCTGTGGGCGCTGGCGGGGGAGTCGACCATCGGCGCCATGTCCGTGCGGGCGGCGCGCGCCACCACCTGCGTCCTCGACGGCTGGGCCACGATCGGCGCGGGCAACCGGGTACGCGTCCCCGGCCCGGACGACGGCCTGCCGCCGGTGCCCCTGCCCACCGTGCCCATCCCGGAGGACCCGGCCGACCCCGCCGCCCCCACCGCGCCGCCGGCCGACGAGGAGCCGGTGCTCGACACCTCGCTCACCTACTGCGGGCTGCAGGAGCGGCTGGTCACCGACGGCCTGGAGGACCCGCTGGCCACCGTGCAGCGGACCGCCGACGACGAGGGCACCGCCCGGTTCGGCGCCGAACCGGGCGCGCTGGGGCAGGCCGTCGGCTGCGCCACGGTCGTCGGCCGCGCGCCGGCGCTGGCGGTCGCCGTCCCCGGGGTGGAGCTGACCCGCACCGAGGTCCTCCCCACCGAGCCGGGCGGCCTGGAGACGCTGCTGACCGCCGGGTGCGAGCTGTCGCTGGTGTCGCTGGACGCCCTGCTCGCCGCCGGCCGTCCCGGCGTCGACCGCACCGACGACGGCACCGACCCCCGTCCGCGCGCGGCCGCACTGGCCCGGATCGACGAGGCCGTCGGCCGGGTGCGGGCCGCCACCGAGGCGCTGCCGGGGGAGACGCTGCTGCTGGTGCAGGGCATCTCCGAGGTCAACGACGGCCGCCCTCAGCTGCACGTCGGGATGGCCTCCGGACCCGGCTTCGGCACGGGGTGGCTGACGTCGGCCAGCACGGGCCGGGCGCCCTACGCGCAGCTGATCGACGTCGCGCCGACCGCGCTGCGGGCCCTCGGGGTGGAGTCCCCGGCATCGTTCAACGGGCAGCCGATGCGTGCCTCGGGGGAGCGGCCGGCGCTGGCCGAGGCGGTGGCCACGCTGGTCCGCGCGAACACGGCCGCGACCACCCACCACCGCTCCACCAGCTTCTTCTTCTGGTCCCTGGTCACCGTGTCCGCGCTGGTGGTCGCCGCCGGTGCCGCGGTGCTCGGCCTCCGGCCGCGACCGGCCGCCGGGCACGGACGGCTGGCCGGGCTGCGGGCGGCCACCGCTCCGCTCGGCGCCCTGCGGCTGTTCGCGCTGGCCGCGGCCGCGCTCCCGGTGGCGACCTACCTGGGCGGGCTCGTGCCCTGGGAGCGCTCGGGGACGCCGCTGCTCGCCCTCACCGGGGCCGTGCTCGCCGCCGACGCGGTGGTGCTGGCGGTCGCGGTCCTCGGTCCGTGGCGCCGGCGGCGGCTGGGCCAGGGCGCCGCCGTCGTCGCGATCACCCTCGCCACGCTGCTGGGCGACGTCCTCACCGGATCGAACCTGGAGCTGGTCGCACCGCTGGGCTACGACCCGATCGTGGCGGGGCGGTTCACCGGCTACGGCAACCTCAGCTTCGGGCTGGTGTCGGTCTCGGCGCTGCTGGTCACCGCCGGCCTGGCGACCGCGGCCGGCCGCCGGGCCCGGCCGGACCGCGCGCGGGCGGTCACCTGGCTGACCGTGCTCGGGGCCGGGCTGGTCGTCGTCGGGGTGGTGGGGGCGCCGCCGCTGGGCCGGGACTTCGGCGGGGTCCTCGCCGCTCTGCCGGGCTTCATGCTGCTGGCGATGCTGCTCACCCGCACCCGCGTCACCGTCGTCCGGCTCGCCGCCGTCCTCGGCCTGGCGGTGCTCGCCGTCGGCACGGTCGCCGTCCTGGACTGGCTGCGTGCTCCCGAGGACCGCACGCACCTGGGGCGGTTCGTCGAGCAGGTGCTCACCGGGGAGGCGTGGACGGTCGTCACCCGCAAGGCCGACGCCAACCTCGACATCCTGATGCGCAGCCCGCTGGCCTGGATGCTGCCGGTGGCGCTGGTCGCCGCGGCGTGGCTGGTCCGGCCCGGCGGGCTGCTGCGCAACACCCGCGGCGGCGGCGCCCCCGCGACCGCGGCGGGGCGGGCGCGGCTGGTCCCGGCCGACGCCGCCGTGGTGCGGGCCGCGCTGGTCTCCGCGGCGCTCAGCCTGGCCATCGGCGCGGCGGTGAACGACTCCGGCGTCGCCGTCCCCGGCACCGCCGCGACGCTGCTGGTCCCGCTCCTGGTGTGGCTGGCCGGCGGGCCGTCGCGCACCGGAGACGGGCCGGCCGACGTGGCCGACGGCACCACCGACTCCGACGGGGACGACGCCGCCGGAGCTGTTACGGTGGTCTCCCGTGGGTCGAACGCTTGATCAGTCCGCGTCCCGGAGCCTCCTCCACAACTCGCAGCCGACGAAGTTCGTCTTCGTCACCGGCGGCGTCGTGTCCTCCCTCGGCAAGGGACTGACCGCGAGTTCGTTGGGCGCCCTCCTCTCCAGCCGTGGCCTGCGGGTCACGATGCAGAAGCTGGACCCCTACCTGAACGTCGATCCCGGGACGATGAACCCGTTCCAGCACGGCGAGGTGTTCGTCACCGAGGACGGCGCCGAGACCGACCTCGACGTCGGTCACTACGAGCGGTTCCTCGACATCGACCTCTCCGGCCGGGCCAACGTCACGACCGGCCAGGTCTACTCGGATGTGATCGCCAAGGAGCGGCGCGGGGAGTACCTGGGCGACACCGTGCAGGTCATCCCGCACATCACCAACGAGATCAAGTCGCGGATCATGGCCGGCGCCGAGAGCTGGGGCGAGGACGGCGACCGGGTCGACGTCGTCATCACCGAGATCGGCGGCACCGTCGGCGACATCGAGTCGCTGCCCTTCCTCGAGGCGGCCCGCCAGGTCCGGCACGAGATCGGCCGGGACAACTGCTTCTTCCTGCACATCTCGCTGATCCCCTTCATCGCGCCGTCCGGCGAGCTGAAGACCAAGCCGACGCAGCACTCCGTCGCCGCGCTGCGCAGCATCGGCATCCAGCCCGACGCGCTCGTGTGTCGCTCCGACCGGGACATCAACGAGGGGCTGAAGCGCAAGATCAGCCTGATGTGCGACGTCGACGCCGAGGGCGTCATCTCCTGCCCCGACGCGCCCTCGATCTACGACATCCCCAAGGTGCTGCACCGCGAGGGCCTGGACGCCTACGTCGTCCGCCGCCTCGGGCTGCCCTTCCGCGACGTCGACTGGACGGTCTGGGGCGACCTGCTCGACCGGGTGCACGCGCCCAAGCAGACCGTGGAGATCGCGCTCGTCGGCAAGTACATCGACCTGCCCGACGCCTACCTGTCGGTGAGCGAGGCGCTGCGGGCGGGCGGGTTCGCCCACCGCAGCCGGGTGAAGCTGCGCTGGGTCCCCTCGGACGACTGCGAGACCCCGGAGGGCGCGGAGAAGGCGCTGGCCGGCGTGGACGGCGTCTGCATCCCCGGCGGGTTCGGCGTCCGCGGCATCGAGGGCAAGCTCGGCGCCATCCGGCACACCCGGGTCAACGGCATCCCGACCCTGGGGCTGTGCCTGGGCCTGCAGTGCATGGTCATCGAGTACGCCCGCGACGTCGCCGGCCTGCCGGAGGCCAACTCCGCGGAGTTCGACCCGGAGACCCCCGACGCGGTCATCGCCACCATGGCCAGCCAGGTCGACGTCATCGCCGGGGACCGCGACATGGGCGGCACGATGCGCCTGGGCAGCTACCCGGCTGCGCTGCAGAAGGGCTCGGTCGTCGCCGCGGCCTACGGCAGCACCGAGATCACCGAGCGGCACCGGCACCGCTACGAGGTGGCCAACGCCTACCGCGACCGGCTGTCCGAGGCCGGGATGGTCTTCTCCGGCACCTCGCCGGACGGGCTGCTGGTGGAGTTCGCCGAGCTGCCGCGGGAGTCGCACCCCTTCTTCGTCGGCACGCAGGCGCACCCGGAGCTGAAGAGCCGCCCGACGCGCCCGCACCCGCTGTTCGCCGCGTTCGTGCAGGCCGCCGTCGACTTCCAGGAGTCCGCGCGGCTGCCGGTCGCGTTCGAGGAGTCCGAGAAGGTCGGCATCTGACATGACCGAGCCCGCCGCCGACGGCGACTACCGGCTGCTCTCGAGCGAGACCGTGTACGACGGCCGGGTGATCACCCTGGTCCGGGACACGGTGGCCATGCCGGGTGGCGGGGACAGCGTCCGCGAGGTGGTCCGGCACCCGGGCGCGGTCGCCGTCGTCGCGCTCGACGAGGCGGGGGACGTCGTCCTGCTGCGGCAGTACCGGCACCCCGTCGGCGGCTACCTGTGGGAGCTGCCGGCGGGCCTGCGCGACGCCGACGGCGAGCCGCCGCTGGAGACGGCGAAGCGCGAGCTGGCCGAGGAGGTGCTGCTCGCCGCGCAGCGGTGGTCGCTGCTGGCGACGTACTTCAGCAGCCCCGGCTTCTGCGACGAGCAGGTGCTGATCTACCTCGCCGAGGAGCTGAGCGAGGTGGACCGCCCCGAGGGGTTCCTCGTCGAGCACGAGGAGCTCGACATGACGATCGAGCGGGTGCCGCTGGCCGAGGCCGTGCGGCGGGTGTTCGCCGGGGGGATCCGCAACCCGGCCGCGGTCATCGGGCTGCTCGCCGCGGACCGGTACCGCGCCGGTGGCGTGGAGCTGCGCCCGGTCGACGCCACCTGACGCGCGCCCCGCTCCTGCTCGACGAGATCTGCACAGTCGTCGCCATCACGGGCTGATGCCGACGACTGTGCAGATCTCGTCGACGGGGGTCAGGGGATGTCGACGGGGGCCGTGCTGCCGACCTGGACGAACTGCACGACCTGGGCGGTCTCGTCCCAGACCTGCTCCTCCAGCCAGAAGACGTAGGTGCCGCCGGAGGTCAGGCCGGTCATCGTCGTGCTGACCTCGCCGCAGTCCTCGCGCTGGCCGACCAGCTGCTGCGGCGGCGCGGGCTGCAGTCCGGTCACCAGCTGCTGGCTCACCGCCTGCACGCGGTAGCCGCGGACGACGGCGTTGTCGCTGTCGGCCATCCAGCTCAGCGTCGCGCTGCCCAGGCCGGGGACGACGGTGGGGACGATGCGGCGCGGGCTGCTGTACCCGCCGCACGGGGCCGGAGGCGGGGTGAACTCCGGGATGACGCCGCGCGGCACGGTCGGCGGCACGATCTCGACGTCGAGGTCGCGGGGGACCGGCACCGCGACGCCGGGGACCCGGACCTGGGGCTCGGGGACGTCGAAGCCGGTCCGTTCCACCGCCTGCGGGACCGGCGGCACCGGGGGCAGCTGGCCGATCGGCGTCCCGGCCGTGCGGAACGGCGACCAGGAGGCGGTCACCTGGGCGGCCAGCTCCGTCGCCGGCGCGCCGAGCGTCACGAGGCCGACCGCGAGCACCGCGGCCAGCGTGCCGGCGCCGGTGGCGAAGGAGTTCCTGCGCCGGGGCGCGCGTCGTCCCGCGGGCCGGCTCCTGCGCCGGCCCGGCCGACGTCCCGCCTGTCCCATGCCCACCTCCAGTAAGGACCCCGTCCCCCTCATCCCTCGCACGCTCGGGACGAGCCTCTGGACGGGGCCGCGCGGCGGCCCCTGCGAGGGGCCGCCCCGCTCCGCTCGGGACCTCAGGGACCATCGGCGGGCGGTGTCCCGCTGTTGAGCCGAGCCGGCAGTTCCCTGCGCCGGCGGCTCACCCGGGCGGCGCGGTCGCCCCCGACCCGGCACCCTCGGGGGCCGGCAGGCGCAGGCCCAGCCGCGCGGCCTCCAGGCCGGCCAGGGTGCGCGTCGCGGCCGGGTCGCCGGCCCGCCAGGCCGCGCCGGTGCCCGCGGGCAGCGCGGCGAGCCGGGGGAGGGGGGCGGTGGCGACGGCGCGGGTGGCCAGCAGTTCGAGGTCCGGCGTCCGGGAGTCCAGCAGCCGGGAGACCGCCGTCGCCTCCCGCGACCAGGCCAGCCGCCACGGCAGCCAGCGCAGCAGCATCCAGCCCACCGGCAGCAGCACCAGGACGACGGCGAGCCAGAACGCGAGCGTGTCGACGGCGTCCTGGGCCGACTGACCGGCCCCGCTCACCGAGTCCCCGGCCGAGCCGAGCGCGTCGAAGGGGGCGGACAGCTCGTCACCGACGACCGGCACGTCCTCGGCGACCTCGGCGGCCGAGCCCATGCTGTCGGCGACCGAGGCGCCGAGGTCCTCGACCGCCCGGCCCGGCTCGGCCAGCGCCAGCACCGCCCCGTGCACCGTCCGCGCGACGAGCACCCACAGCACGGCCCACGCCAGCATGCCGACGTCGGCCAGCACCTGGCGCAGCCGGATGTCGGGTCGCTGGGCGTAGAGGCGCATCGGCGGGTCCTCCCGGGTCCGGGCGCGGGACGCGCCCCGGGCAATACTCGGCCAGGGGGAGCCGCCCGGCAGCCCGAACGCGCGTGCCCGGCCGCCGGCGCCGGCCGCTCCTAGACTCCGCGCCGAGCGCTCCCGACCGGGGCGCCGCGACCAGGCCGCGACCCCGACGACCTCGGGACCGGGCCGGACCGAGGAGCTCCCATGCACGTCGGCGTGCCGCGAGAGGTCAAGAACCACGAGTACCGGGTCGCCCTGACCCCCGCCGGGGTGCACGAGCTGACCCGGGCCGGGCACACGGTGCTCGTCGAGCGCGGGGCGGGGGAGGGCTCCTCCATCCCCGACGAGGACATGGCCGCCGCCGGCGCGCGGATCCTCACCGGGGCCGACGACGTCTGGGCCGACGCCGACCTGCTGCTCAAGGTCAAGGAACCGGTCGCCGAGGAGTACGGGCGGCTGCGGTCGGGGCAGACGCTGTTCACCTACCTCCACCTGGCCGCCTCCCGGGAGTGCACCGAGGCGCTGGTCGCCTCCGGCACCACGGCGATCGCGTACGAGACGGTGCAGACCGCCGACGGCGCCCTGCCGCTGCTGGCGCCCATGTCGGAGGTCGCCGGCCGGATGGCGCCGCAGGTGGGCGCGCACGCGCTCGAGCGGGCGCACGGCGGTCGCGGGGTGCTCCTCGGCGGCGCGCCCGGGGTCTACGCCGCCAAGGTCGTCGTCCTGGGGGCCGGGGTCTCCGGGATGAACGCCGTGGCCATCGCCCTCGGGATGCAGGCCGAGGTGATCGTGATGGATCGGGACGTCGACAAGCTGCGCGCCGCCGACCGCATCTACCAGGGCCACCTGCAGACCGTGACCTCGAACGCCTACGAGGTGGAGCGGGCGGTGCTGGATGCCGACCTCGTCATCGGCGCCGTCCTGGTGCCCGGCGCGCGGGCGCCCAAGCTGGTCAGCGACGGTGTCGTCGCCCGCATGAAGCCCGGCTCGGTGCTCGTGGACATCGCCGTCGACCAGGGCGGCTGCTTCGAGGGAACACGTCCCACGACACACGACGCGCCGACCTACCGCGTGCACGGCTCGGTGTTCTACTGCGTGGCGAACATGCCGGGCGCGGTGCCCAACACCTCGACCCACGCACTGACCAACGTCACGCTGCCCTACGTCATGAAGCTGGCCGACGAGGGGACGACGGCGGCGGTGCGGGCCGACCGGGCGCTGGCGCACGGCGTCAACGTGGCGGCCGGGCAGGTGGTCCTGCCCGAGGTCGCCGAGGCCCACGGTCTGACCGCCGTGGGCCTGGAGGAGGTGCTCGTCTGACCAGCACGCTGAGCGCGGGCGCGGCCACCGGACCCGCCGTCGAGCGCGTCGTCACCGGCTACCTCGACCACCTCACGGTCGAGCGTGGTCTGGCCGCCAACACGATCTCGTCCTACCGCCGCGACCTGCGCCGCTACACCGAGTTCCTCGGGGCGGCCGGCGTCCGGGGGCTGGGCGAGGTCGCCGAGTCCGACGTCGCCGCGTTCCTCACCGCGCTGCGCCGCGGGGACGACGAGCACCCGCCCCTGTCGGCCACCTCCGCCGCCCGGGCCGTGGTCGCCGTCCGCGGGCTGCACCGGTTCGCCGCGCTCGACGGGCTGGTGACCGACGACGTCGCCGCCGAGGTCCGCCCGCCCGCCCCGGCCCGGCGGCTGCCCAAGGCCCTGCCGGTGGAGTCGGTGGTCGCGCTGATCGAGGGCGCCGGCGCGCTGGAGGGGCCCCGGGGCCTGCGGGACCGGGCGCTGCTGGAGCTGCTGTACGGCACGGGCGCGCGCATCTCCGAGGCCGTCGGGCTGACCGTCGACGACCTGGACCGCGGGCAGTCCGTCGTCCGGCTGGCCGGCAAGGGCGGCAAGCAGCGGATCGTGCCGGTGGGCAGCTACGCGCTGCGCGCCGTCGAGGACTACCTCGTCCGCGGCCGCCCGGCTCTGGCCGCTGTGACTCGCCCGCCCTCGCAATCGCGCGGCCGCGCGGGGGCGCTGTTCCTCAACGCCCGGGGCGGCCCGCTGTCCCGGCAGAGCGCCTGGTCGATCCTGCGGGCGGCCGCCGAGCGCGCGGGCCTCACGGCGGAGGTCTCCCCGCACACGCTGCGGCACAGCTTCGCCACCCACCTGCTCGACGGCGGCGCCGACGTCCGCGTGGTGCAGGAGCTGCTCGGGCACGCCTCGGTGACGACCACCCAGGTCTACACGCTGGTCACCGTGGACCGCCTCCGCGAGGTGTACGCGACCAGTCACCCGCGGGCCCTCACCTGACAGCGGTGCGACTGGTTCTCCGGCGAGAGCTGCCCAGGGTCTCGGCTTGATGTTGCGGGAGTGTTGGCAGAGGTAGCCATGCCGGACACGCCTCCGGCGTGCCTCCTGGGCGATTGCCTGCAGATTCCCTACCGTCATGTCGACCCGAGCGGTGGGGAAGACCGCATCCTGCGCGCCGCGCCGGACCGGGCCCGAGCTGGAGGCGACACCGACCATGGCGATCCGAGGGGATGCGGCCCCTGCCGTCACGCGTCCGCGCGACACCGAGCCCGAGATGGGCGGCACGGCCTCGAAGCAGGACCCCGCCCGCGCGCGGCAGCGGCCGCTGCCCGAGCCGAAGCCGCTGACCCAGCACGGTCCGGCCAACGTCATCGCGATGTGCAACCAGAAGGGCGGCGTCGGCAAGACGACGTCGACCATCAACCTGGGCGCGGCCCTGGTCGAGCAGGGCCGCAAGGTCCTGCTCATCGACCTGGACCCGCAGGGCGCGCTGTCGGTGGGCCTGGGCGTGCCGGCCCAGAACATGGACCGCACCATCTACAACGCCCTCATGGAGCGGCGCACCACCCTGGCCGACGTCCGGGTGCCGACCGACATCCCGGGCCTGGACCTGGTGCCGAGCAACATCGACCTGTCGGCCGCCGAGGTGCAGCTGGTCAGCGAGGTCGCCCGCGAGCAGACCCTGCTGCGCGTGCTGGCCGACGTCCGCGACGAGTACGACTACATCCTCATCGACTGCCAGCCCAGCCTCGGCCTGCTGACGGTCAACGCGCTCACCGCGGCGCAGGGCGTGATCATCCCGCTGGAGTGCGAGTTCTTCTCGCTGCGCGGCGTCGCGCTGCTGGTCGACACGATCGAGAAGGTCAAGGAGCGGCTGAACCCCGACCTGGAGATCTCGGGGATCCTCGCGACGATGTACGACACCCGCACGGTGCACTGCCGCGAGGTGTTCAGCCGGGTCGTCGAGGCCTTCGGCGACACCGTGTTCCAGACCGTCATCCACCGCACGGTGCGCTTCCCCGAGACCACCGTGGCCGGTCAGCCGATCACCACGTGGGCGCCGACGTCGTCCGGTGCTGCCGCCTTCCGTGACCTGGCGAAGGAGGTCATCGCACTGTGACCCGTCGTCCCGTGCTGCCGGGCGCGTCGGAGCTGTTCCGGCGCACCGACACCCCGCCCGCGCCCGAGGTCACCGAGCTGCCCAGCGTCGCGGCCACCACCACCTCGCCGGCGCTGCGCGGCTCGTCCGCGCAGCCGCGGCGCACCGCCTCGGTGCCCGGCGTCGAGGAGGCCATGCCCGGGCTGACCCTCGTCCCGGCCGGTGCCGAGGCCGACCCGCTCGCCGCCTTCCGGACCGCTCCGGCGCCGGCGCCGACCATGGCGCCGCAGCCCCCGCGGACCCGCGGCAAGGCCGTCCGGCCCGACCGGACCAAGCACGACGAGAAGATCACCGTCTACATCTCCGCCGAGGAGCTGCTGGCGCTGGAGAGCGCCCGGCTGACGCTGCGCGGCCAGCACGGGGTGGCCGCCGACCGCGGCCGGATCGTGCGCGAGGCCATCTCGGTCCTGCTGGCCGACCTCGCCGAGTCCGGCGAGGACTCGGTGCTCGTCCGCCGCCTCCGGGGTCGCTGACCCCTACGCTCGCCAGCGTGGAGGGGACGCCGGAGGCCGCTGCGCCGGCGCGGTTCACCGTCCGGCTGACCAACTTCGAGGGGCCCTTCGACCTCCTGCTGCAGCTGATCGGCAAGCACAAGCTCGACGTCACCGAGATCGCGCTCTCCCAGGTCACCGACGAGTTCATCGCCCACCTGCGGGCGCTGGGCGACGAGCTGGACCTCGACCAGGCCAGCGAGTTCCTCGTCGTCGCCGCCACCCTGCTCGACCTCAAGGCGGCCCGGCTCCTGCCGGCCGCCGAGGTGGAGGACGAGGACGACCTCGAGCTGCTCGAGGCCCGCGACCTGCTCTTCGCGCGCCTGCTGCAGTACCGCGCCTACAAGGAGGCCGCCGCGTTCCTGCGGGAACGCGAGGCCGGCGCCGTCCTCCGGTACGGCCGGGACGCCGGGCCGGACCCGCGCTTCGCCGAGCAGGTGCCCGAGGTGCTCCTCGGCACCACCCCCGAACAGTTCGCCGCCCTGGCCGCCCGCGCGCTGACGCCCAAGCTGCCGCCGACGGTCAGCGTCACCCACCTGCACGCCGCGGCGGTCAGCATGGCCGAGCAGCTGCTCCTCGTGCGGTCCCGGCTGGCCGAGGCCGGCACCGTGAGCTTCCGCGCCCTGACCTCCGACTGCGAGCACACCCTCGAGGTGGTCGCCCGGTTCCTGGCCCTGCTGGAGCTCTACCGTCAGCAGCGGGTCGCCTTCGACCAGCTCACCCCGCTCGGGGAGCTGCACGTGCGCTGGACCGGCGGCCCGCTGCCCGGCCCGGCGGACGACGAGGGCGCCGGGGACGACGAGGGGGACGAGCGGACCGTGGACGGGGAGGACCGGTGAGCGAGGAGGACCAGCCCCTGCCCATCTCCTGGGACGCGCTGGCCGCCGAGCTGGCCGCCACCCGGGAGGCGGCCGAGGGGAGCGAGGACCCCGCCGTCTGGGACGCGGTCGCCGCCGAGCTCGCCGCCCGCGTCGCCGAGCGCCCGCCGGCCGACGACGCGCCCGCGCCGCTGCCGGTCGAGGAGGCGGTCCTGCCCCTCCCCGGGGTGCCGGAGCCGCTGCCGGAGGAGGAGCCCGAGCCGGAGCCGGAGGTCGACCTCGACCCGGCGGCCCTGCGCGGCGGGCTGGAGGCCCTGCTGTTCGTCCTGGACAGCCCCGTCGACGAGGAGACCCTGGCGGCGTCCCTGCGCTGCCCGGTGTCGCGCGCCCGGGAGGCGCTGGCCGAGCTCGCCGAGGACTACGACCGCCGCGGCGCCGGCATCACGCTGCGCCGGGTGGGGGAGGGCTGGCGGCTCTACACCCGCGACGAGCACGCGGAGGTCATCGAGCGCTACCTCGGCCACGGGCGGGGCAGCCGGCTCACCCAGGCGGCGCTGGAGACCCTCGCCGTCATCGCCTACCGCCAGCCGGTCACGCGGGCGCGGATCGCCGGCATCCGCGGGGTCGGCGTCGACGGCGTCATGCGCACCCTGCTCACCCGCGGCCTGGTGCACGAGGTGGGCAGCGACCCCGACTCCGGCGGCGGGCTGTACGGCACCACGCCGCTGTTCCTCGAGCGGCTGGGTCTCGCGAGCCTGGCCGACCTGCCCGACCTCGGGCCGCTGCTGCCGGAGACGGCGTCCTTCCTCGTCGACCACCCCGACGCCCACTGACGCCGTCCCCGCGTGGCGGGTGATCGCCGTCCTCGCCCCACGGTCGCCGACCTCGGCGTCCGCGGCGACGTCGGCGGCGCCGGCGCGCGGACGGCGATCAGTCGCCGAACAGCACCCCGGTGACGAGCAGCAGGCCGAGGACGACGAAGACCCCTCCACCGATGCGGCCCCGCCACAGGTGGAAGGCCCGGGCGCGGTCCGACCAGACACCCCCGGCGCCCAGGCGCTCGCGGGCCGCGGGGTTGTCGGGGGAGTGCTCCCACACCAGCCGCCGGGAGAGCAGCACCAGGGCGACGCCCATGACCACGAGCACCAGCCCCATGACCTGCTCCATCCGCATGCGGGTGATCATCCCGTACGCGGCGCGTGGCCCGAGCCGCGGTCCGTGACCCGCGCGACCTCAGCGGTCGCCGGTCCGCCAGCGCCACGCGAGGCACCGCGACGGCGACGAACGCGGCCAGGTCCACCGAGGTCAGGACGGCGACGACGACGGCGACGACGTCGACCCCGTCCGCGAAGTCGAGAGCGGCGCGGATGACGTAGATCCAGCCGACCACCGGGGCGGAGGGACGCGGTCACCGGGCGTGGACACCAGCCCCCCCGGGCGGCGCAGCGCGCGGCGCCCACCCGGAGGGGGTGACTCGTACGCGCGGGACGCCGTCGGGCTCGACGGTGGGAGACTGGACGGCGATGAACGCCGCGCCGACCGACGAGACCCCCGACCACCTCCCCGACGAGCCGTCCACCACCCGGGGCGGCGAGGGCTGGTCGGAGGAGATGGACCTCGCCCCAGCGCACCCGGCCGACCGCGGACCCGCGCCCGAGGACGCCGACCGCGAGGGGGAACGGCTGCAGAAGGTGCTGGCCCGCGCCGGCGTCGGCTCCCGCCGGATCTGCGAGGACATGATCGACGAGGGCCGGATCATGGTGAACGGCGCGGTCGTGCAGGTGCAGGGCATGCGGGTCGACCCGCGCACCGACCACATCGCCGTCGACGGCGTCCGGCTGGAGCTGCGCGACGACCGGGTGACCTACGCGCTGAACAAGCCCGCCGGGGTGATCACCGCGATGAGCGACGACCGCAACCGGCCGACCGTCGGCGACATGGTCGGCGACCTCGCGCCCGGCCTCGTGCACGTCGGCCGGCTGGACCAGGACACCGAGGGTCTGCTGCTGGTCACCAACGACGGCGAGCTGGCCCACCGGCTGGCCCACCCCTCCTACGAGGTGAAGA
This sequence comes from Trujillonella endophytica, assembly GCF_019799905.1. GTDB lineage: Bacteria > Actinomycetota > Actinomycetes > Mycobacteriales > Geodermatophilaceae > Trujillonella > Trujillonella endophyticus_A. Next base: position 31,355 of record NZ_JABGCI010000007.1, read on the forward strand.
AGACCTACCTGGCCCAGGTGTCGGGCTCGGTGCCGCGCGACATGTACAAGCGGCTGCGGCAGGGCGTCGAGCTCGAGGACGGGCCGGTGCGGGTCGACGGGTTCCAGGTCGTCGACACCCACGCCGGGCAGTCGGTCGTCGAGGTGGTGCTGCACGAGGGGCGCAAGCACATCGTCCGGCGGCTGCTGGCGCACGTCGGGCTGCCGGTGTCGCGGCTGACCCGCACCGCGATCGGCCCGGTGAAGCTGGAGCGCATGCGCACCGGCTCGATCCGCCGGCTGACCCGCGCCGAGGTCGGTCAGCTCAACGAGCTCGTCGGCCTCTAGGCAACGGCCTGGAACGGCCTCGCTGCAGGGGCCCGCGCCGAGCTTGCGAGGCGTGGGGGGCAGCGAGGTCCTCCAACTAGACTCGACAAGGCGCCCTCGTGCGGGAGCCCGTGGGACCGATGAGGAGTGTGCATGGCCGTCCGAGCCATCCGGGGCGCGACGCAGGTCGACGCCGATGACCGGGACGAGGTGCTGGCGGCGACGCGCGAGCTGGTGAGCACCGTGATCGAGCGCAACGGGCTCGACTCCGAGCAGCTGATCAGCATCCTGTTCACCGCGACCCCCGACCTGGTGTCCGAGTTCCCCGCGCTGGCCGCCCGCGAGCTCGGGCTCGGTGACGTGCCGCTGATGTGCGCCAGCGAGATCGACGTCCCGCACGCCCTGCCTCGGGTGCTGCGGCTCATGGCGCACGTGGAGACCGACGTGCCGCGGTCGGAGATCGCGCACGTGTACCTGCGGGGCGCGGTCGCGCTGCGACGGGACATCGCACAGTGAGCGAGGGACGAGCGGACACCACTGTGCGGAGCGAGAGCCCGGTGACCGGCTACGGGGAGTCCGGCTTCCGGGGGCAGGTGACCCTCGACGGGCCGTCGGGCACCGGCAAGTCCAGCGTCGCCCGGGCGGTCGCGGCCCGCCTCGGCGCGGCCTACCTCGACACCGGCGCCATGTACCGCGCGGCCACGGTCGCCGTGCTCGACGCGGGTGTCGACCCCGAGGACGCCGAGGCGGTGGCCGGCGTCGTCGCCGGCGCGCGCATCGAGGTGGGGACGGCGGCCGACACCGAGCTCGTCCAGGTGGACGGCGTCGACGTCGCCGTGCGCATCCGCGGCGCCGAGGTCACCCGCGCGGTGTCCGCGGTGTCGGCGGTCCCGGCCGTGCGCCGGCAGCTGGTGGACCAGCAGCGCGAGCTCGTCGCGGCGGCCGACGCCGTCGTCGTCGAGGGCCGCGACATCGGCACCGTCGTCCTCCCCGGCGCGACCTGCAAGGTCTACCTGACCGCCGCCCCGGAGGCCCGCGCGCAGCGGCGGGCCGGGCAGCTGGGGGTGACCGACGCCGCGGAGATCGCCGCGATCGCCGCCGACCTGCGCCGCCGGGACACCTACGACAGCAGCCGCGAGGACAGCCCGCTGCGGCCGGCGGCCGACGCGGTGGTCGTCGACAGCACCGACATCGACCGCGACCAGGTCGTCGACCGGGTCGTCGAGCTGGCGCAGGCCTCCGTGGGAGCGACCCGATGAGCGAGGAGGGGACCGGCGTCCCGTTGCCGGTCGTCGCGGTCGTCGGCCGGCCCAACGTCGGCAAGTCGACCCTGGTCAACCGCGTGCTCGGCCGCCGCGCCGCCGTCGTCCAGGACGTGCCGGGCGTGACCCGCGACCGCATCTCCTACGAGGCGCTGTGGAACGGCAGGCGCTTCACCGTCACCGACACCGGCGGCTGGGACCCCAAGGCCGAGGGGCTGGGCGCCTCGATCAGCCGCCAGGCCGAGTTCGCCATGAAGACCGCCGACGTCATCGTGCTCGTCGTCGACAGCCAGGTCGGCGCGACCGACACCGACCTGGCCGCCGCCCGGATCCTGCGCCGCAGCGACCGCCCGGTGATCCTCGTGGCCAACAAGGTCGACGACGAGCGCAGCGAGGCCGGCGCCTCGGAACTGTGGTCGCTCGGCCTGGGGGAGCCGCAGCCGATCAGCGCCCTGCACGGGCGTGGCGCCGGTGACCTGCTCGACCTGATCCTCGACGCGCTGCCCGAGGCGCCGCGCGAGAGCCTCGAGGAGGGCGGCCCGCGCCGGGTGGCGCTGGTCGGCCGGCCCAACGTCGGCAAGTCCAGCCTGCTCAACCGGCTGGCCAAGGAGGAGCGGTCGGTCGTCGACTCGGTGGCGGGCACGACCGTCGACCCGGTCGACTCGATCATCACCCTGGGCGGCGAGGAGTGGCGGTTCGTCGACACCGCCGGGCTGCGCCGCAAGGTGAACACCGCCAGCGGCATGGAGTACTACGCCAGCCTGCGCACCGAGGCCGCCATCCAGGCCGCGGAGGTGGCCGTCGTCCTGCTGGCCGCCGACGAGGTGATCAGCGAGCAGGACCAGCGGGTGATCACGCAGGTCATCGAGGCCGGCCGCGCGCTGGTCATCGCGATCAACAAGTGGGACCTGCTCGACGAGGACCGGCACATGCAGCTGGAGCGGGAGGTCGAGCGCGACCTCGCGCGCATCAAGTGGGCCAGCCGGGTCAACATCTCGGCCAAGGGCGGCCGCGGCGTGGGCAAGCTCGCCGACCACCTGCGCGCCGCGCTGGCCTCGTGGGAGAGCCGGATCCCGACGGCGGAGCTCAACCAGTACATCCGCACGCTGGTGCAGGAGACCCCGCCGCCGGCCCGCGGCGGCCGGGCGCCGAAGATCAAGTACGTGACGCAGGCCGACGTCCGGCCGCCGCGGTTCGTCGTGTTCTCCACCGGCTTCCTCGAGGCCGGCTACCGGCGGTTCCTGGAGCGGAAGCTGCGTGAGCGGTGGGGCTTCGACGGGACGCCCATCGAGATCTCGGTGAAGGTCCGCGAGGGCCGGGAGAGCGAGCGCCGCAAGGGCGTCCGCAGCTGACGATGAGTTCCGCCGCCGGGGCGGGTCGAGGAGGAGACTCCATCCACCGACCCGCCCGGGAGGCAGTCATGACCGCACCGCAGACGCACACCCTCGAGGTCCCTGGCGCCGTGCTCGCCTACGACGTCCGGCCGGGGGACGGGACGTCGTCCGAGCCACCGCTTTTCGTCTTCGGCTCGCCGATGGCGGCGTCGGGCTTCGGCACGCTGGCCGGCCTGTTCCCCGACCGCACCGTCGTCACCTACGACCCGCGAGGGGCCGAGCGCAGCCGGCGCAGCGACGGCGCGTCCGAGACCACGCCCGAGGAGCACGCCGACGACCTGGCCCGGGTCATCGAGGCCGTGGGCGGGGGCCCGGTCGACGCCGTGGCGAGCAGCGGGGGAGCGGTCAACGCCCTGGTGCTGGTGGCGCGGCGCCCCGAGCTGGTCCGGACCCTGGTGGCCCACGAGCCGCCGGTGGTGTCCCTGCTCCCGGACCGCGCCGAGGCCCTGGCCGCCTGCGCCCACGTCTCCGCCACCTACCAGCGCGCCGGCTACGGCGCCGGCATGGCGGAGTTCGTCCGGCTCGTCATGCACTCCGGCCCGATCCCCGCCGACTGGGCCGAGCACCCCGCCGACCCGGCGGCCTTCGGCTTCCCGGCGGAGGACGACGGCTCCCGGGACGACGTCCTGCTGGGCCAGAACATGGGCACGAGCACCCCGTACGAGCACGACCTCGACGCGCTGCGGCGGGCGTCGACGCGGATCGTCCCGGCCGTGGGGGCGAACTCGGCAGGACAGCTGGCGCACCGCGGCGGCGAGGCCGTGGCCGAGGCGCTCGGCACGCCCGCGGTCGTCTTCCCCGGCGACCACGGCAGCTTCCTCGACACCGGCTTCGGCGAGCCGGTGGACGCCCCGGCGTTCGCCGCCCGGCTGCGCGAGGTGCTCGCCGTCGGGATGCTGCGCGAGGCACCGGTCGGCGGCTGACCCGGCGCTGGGCCGGGCGGCCGGTGCGGTAACCTGCTCTGGCAGCGATCGGGCGGCGGAAGCCGCCCGGCGCTCGGGCTGTAGCGCAGCTTGGTAGCGCACTTGACTGGGGGTCAAGGGGTCGCAGGTTCAAATCCTGTCAGCCCGACGTACAAAAGCGCAGATCAGGGGCCGTGTCCGGAGAGATCCGGAACGGCCCCTGATGCTTTCTCGGGCGGGTTGACCACCTTTTTGACCACCATTAGCCGACCCTAAGTTGGCTCAGCCGTGCCTCGTGTCCGCTGCTCGCGCCCGGAGTCCATGAGGGCCAGGGGTTGCGGAGGGTGACGGCGGACGGTCGCGAACGGGTGCGAACCGGTGCGGTGTTCAGCCGTCGAGCGCGTCGCCGAGCATCGTCATGGCCTCGCGGGAGACGTCGGGCGACGTGGCCGTAGATGTCGCCGGTGATGGCGATCGAGGAATGACCGAGGATCTCGGACACGACCTTGAGCGGCACGCCGCCGACGACCCAGCCCTCGACGTGCGACGGCCGCAGCCTGTCCAGGGTCACGTCGGCGAGGGAGCCGCTGAGGATGTGCGTGCGCGCGACACCGGCGTACATGACCTTGGTGTTCTGCTTGCGCTCCGACGCCGGCAGGGTCGTCTCGATCCAGTGCTGCGTGAATGCGGCGACGGTGTCTCTACGGTCCCTGGCCGGGAGTCCACCCTCGAGCCGCTTCCGGATCTCAGCAGCCTTGTCGCGAGCGTCCTGCGGGGTGTCTCCGTAGACCGTGTGCCGGCTGGCCCGGCCGGCCTCATCGGTGACGCGGAGGTTGATCGCCAACGGCCGTCCGGACGGCGGCGCGGCGTCGACCCCTCGCTGTTGCCGCGTCGCTTCGCCGATGACGAGCTCCTCGACCGGGACGGGCTCACCGGCCGGCTCCGTCATGGCACTCCACCCCGGTGAGTGTCGGGCCTTCCATCACGTCAACGACCGCTCGTCCACAAAGTCAAGCAACGTCGGGTGGGGTGTGGACGACCTCGAACAGTCCGCCCTGGTCCGCCGGTGTCCGGCGGGCCCGCCGCTGGGGACGCGGTGCGGGAGGCGGCGGCGCCTCCAACTCGCGGACGTAGCGCTCGAGCTCGGCACGGGAGAGGCGGCAGCTCCGTCCGATGTGGACCGGCCGCAGATGGCCCTCCTTCATCAGCGCGTAGAGGGTCGTGCGTCCGACGGCGAGGACCTGGGCGGCTTCCCCCGGAGTCAGGAGGAGTCGTCCGGCGTTCGGGGTCTCGCTGCCCTGCTGTCCGTTCGTCACGTCGTCACCCACCGCCTCGTCATCGGCGGGCTGTCGGTGCTCGCCGGTCGTCCGAGGGTGGGGGAGGAGGCTCCTGGCCTTCTCCAGTACCGCAGGCTCGACGAATGGTCAGCGGTGAGCAGGAAGTGCAGATGCGTCGCGCTTCTGCGAGCGGCCTCGTGCGCTTCTCCAGTAGCTGCGTCGAGTGCCGGCCGCCTCGTCGGCATCACGCCGGTGCGGACGACGGATCGACGAGGTCGAGGTCGATCTCAGCCGCGGTCCGGCGGATGACCTCCGGCAGTGGGAGCCGAGTTGGTTTGCGGCGGGCCGGCGGGGCCGGCCACTCCGAGCGCTGCTGCGGCGATCTCGAGAACCGCGACGTCAGGCGTGAAGGTGCCGCCGGCGTCGTAGGGCGCGACGGCGCTCGTCAGCTCGATCAGGTCGTCGTTCCTCGCGAGGACGGACGACCGGAACCCGTCACAACGACTTCAACGGGCTCGACGGCTGACGCGGCCTCGCTCCTCGCTCCTCGCTCCTCGCTCGCAGAGCGGAAACACGCAGGTCCGGCGGTGAGCTCCTATGTGCAAGTGCCCGGCGGTAGCGTTCCGGCTGGCGGTGGGTGCGGTGGACTGGCCGCAGCGAAGAGCAGGTCAGGGACTGAGAGCCTGTCGCGCAGCTGGCTTCGGCCGTATTGACGCGTCCCGTTTGCCGCTGCCGCACTCACCGTCCTACCGCGCTCGGTGCTCGTCCGGCGGCCAGATCGTCGTGCAGGGTCTTGTAGACGACGTCGGAGAGGCGTCGTTTCAGGCAGCGGAGAGCTTCGCGTCCGGTCTTTCCCTCGGCGCGTTTGCGCAGGTAGTAGGCGCGGCCCTCGGTGTCGGCGCGGATCTGGGTGATCGCCATGGTGTAGAGCACGCGGTTCAGGGTGCGGTTGCCCGAGCGGTTGAGCCGATGCCGACTGGTGCGCCCGGAGGAGGCCGGCAGGGGAGCGGTGCCGTTGGCGGCGGCGAAGGCGTGCCGGGAGCGGTAACGGCGCACGTCGGCGACCTCGCCGAGGACGGTGGCGGCGCCGATCGAGCCCAGGCCGTAGAGCTCGGTCAGCCCGGTGTCGATCTGGGCCACCGCGGCGGAGATCAGGTCGGCGACCTCGCGGATCTCCACCGTGAGCTCGGCCAGGCGGGTAAGCCGGCGGCGGGTCAGCGCTGCCCGCACGCTGGTCTGGGCGGCGAGCAGGTCGGTGGCCTGGGCGATGAAGGTAGGCGCGGTCAGCCGCGGGATGTGGGCCTGATAGCCGGGCAGCAGGCCGTGCAGCTCGGAGTGCGTGCGGTTGGCCAGGGCGGTGCGTTCGGCGACGAGCTGCGCGCGGTAGTCGGCCAGCGCCCGCAGGTCAGCGGCCTGCCCGACCGCTAGCCGCACCGGCGGGAGTTCCGGCTCCCGGGCGGTGATCCGAGCGATCGCGACCGCATCGACCGGGTCGGTCTTGCCTTGCCCGGGCCGGCCGGAGCGCTCCCGGCTGGTGAGGCTGGGCGGGACCTCGACCACCTCGGCGGGGCCGGTGAGAACCAGGTGCACGGCCGCACCACGGCCGTAGTTGCCCGAGCCCTCGATGCCGACCCGAGTCACCGCGTGCTCGGTGAGCAGCTGCTCGAGGGTGGTGAAGCCGGCCTCGGTGTTGGCCACCTCGGTAACCACCACCGGTCGCCCGCCGTCATCGATGACGGCGACGGCGAGGGTGTCTTTGTGGGTGTCGATTCCGGCGAGCACTCAGGCTCCTTCCGCGTCGAGCGAGCTCGCGGATCGCCGGGATCGGGGCGCAGCGCATGCACCTGCGGGCCGCCGCGGCCCCACGCTCCTATCAAGCGTCAACCGCCCGAATCCCGACGGACGTCACCGGCGGGCAAACACTGCAGAGGCCACGGCAGAACACGGCGGGCAGCAAGAGGTCGAGCCTCGCCGGTGACGCCCGCGAGCACCCCGCCTCGGCGACGGGGCGCCTCTTCGTACCGCAGGTGCAAGAGGTGTGTCAGACATTGATCTTGTGGACCTGTCGCCCGCGGATGAGGGGCTGACGCTGTGGGCTTAGGTGCCCGTCAGCGCGTTAGCGATGCCTCGGGACTGCTTTCGAGGCGTTGGCGTAGTCCGGGGATCGGCAGTGGGTCGTTGGAATCCTCGGGGCGCTGGAAAAGGAGTTGGCAGTTGCCGCACCACCAGTTCGGCTCGGAACGCGGGGTGGTCGTCCGAGAACGGGACTCGCCGACCGAGACCAGCGCTGTCGGTCCGCTTCTCCTCACGGCCCGACGAGGCCGTAGTGTCGGGTGACCGCCCTCGAGCACGTCATCGGGAGACTTGTTGTCGCCGTCGATCGCACCTGAGCACATGAACCACATCAATGCGATGGTCGAGGACTTCGACGGGGCCATCGGGCACTACCGCGACGTCCTCGGTGCGCAGTTCTTGATCGACATGCCGGGTCCGGACTGGCACGGGTGCCTGATGACGCTCGGCGGCGTGATCTTCCAGTTCTGGGTGCCGCACCAGCTGCTGCTGCATTCCAGGTACGGCGCGCACTACGTCGGCGCGGAGTTCGTCGTCCCCGACGTCGAGGAGGCCCGCGTTGCGGTGCGGGCCCGGGGGATGCGGATCGTGCGGGAGCTGGGCGCGGCCTTCCACACCTATGCCGGCGACAGCTTCGGCGTCTCTCTCGAGTGCTACGACCAGAGCTTCCACGCGGTGCCGCCGCCGGTCCCCTACGACGAGCCGATCAGGCCGCTCGCCTACTGGCGCGACGAGCACCCGCTCGGCACCACTGGACTCAAGCGGTGCACCGTCGCGGTTCGCGATCTGGACGCCGCGCTCGGGTACTTCGCCGGCTTCCTCAGCGGCAGCCGGGCGTACGAGGCCGCGCGACCGGCGGTTTCCGCTGAGGCGGTCGGTCTGCACATCGGCGACATCGTCGTCGAGCTGATCACGCCGACCGGAGATGGCGTGATCCAGCAGCACCTCGACCGCTACGGCGACGGCATCCGATCGACGGTGTTCTCGGTCCGCGACCTCGGCCAGACGGAGGCCTACCTGACCAGTCGTGACGTCCGGCTGCAGCCGGGCGACGCGCCCGATGCCCTGGCCATCGCCGCGGCGGACAACCACGGCCTCATGTTCGAGTTCTCGGAGTAGCGCCGCCCCGGGTCTACACCCGGGGGTGGCGGTAGACGATCTCTTGGCCGAGGTCGGCGACGACGGCTTCGTCCTGCCAGAGCGTCCCCCGGTAGAGGCCGCGGCCACTGCCGACCGACGTGGCTTCGAAGGCGACGTAGAACCAGTGGTCCAGCCGTACCGGTCGCCGGAACCACATCGCGTGGTCCAGGCTCGCTCCGACGCCGGAGGCCGGCTGGCCCGGGCCACTACCGAAGCCGTTGTAGGAGTCCGAGACGTAGGTCAGGCCGGCCAGGTGCAGCAACGGGTCGTCGGGGAACGGGATCGTGAGCCGGTGCCAGAGGTGCGTCGGCATGCCCCACTGGTCGTGGAAGGCGGCGACCCGGGTCTCGACCGAGGGCAGGTGCCGGGTCTCGGACACCTCGAGACCCGTTGGCGAAGCCGGATCGTACGCGGTCGGAGGCTGCCAGTCAGGGCCGCTCGAGGTGTCGGAACCCAGCGAGGTCAGCATCTGGAAGAGGAGCTCGCCGTCCTGACGGGCCTCGACCCGGCGGGCGGCGTAGGACCGTCCGTCGCGATCGCGGATCACCTGGAACTCGGTCGGCACGTCGGAGCGGCCCGCACGCAGGAAGTACGCGTGCAGGGAGTGCGGGAGCCAGCCCGTGGGCACGGTGCGACCGGCCGCCACCAGGGCCTGGGCGGCGACCCGGCCGCCGTACAGGTGCGGGAACTCGACGGTAGGACCGGCCGCAGACCGGAACCGGTCCGGACCGGTCTGCTCAAGAGTCAACAGGTCCAGGAGGGTCGGATCGGACACTTCCGCACGGTAGCGGACCGCGCCGTCTTCTCCTCCGCGCGCACATCCGTCGCCGGGAGGGAGGTGCGTCGCTCCGATGCAGCCGCGCAGCGGTGCAAGACAACTTGCCCGTTCGACGACTTGCGCTGGCACTTGCGGCTCCCGCGGAGCGGGCGTCGACGGTCGACAGAACGCCCGAGAGTGGCGGTGTCGTCACGGCTTCTCGGTTGCAGTTCTGGTTGCAGTTGACCTAGGTCGAGCTTGGTCCGGGCTCGTTCGCGATTGTTTGAAGAGGTCGCGAACCCCGTGCTCGACAGGCCCTTCCGAGCTCGGCGAACCTCAGCGAAGGCCATCAGGGCTCCCTGGCAGTGTGCGGGCCGGCCATTGGCCGACGGCGTGCGGAGTTCGGGACCGATCAAGGATTGCTGCGAGGTGGCTGTTCGCAGTTGGCGAACCCGAAGTCGTCGACCAGTTGGGCTTGAGCGAAGCCCGCGACCAGCGGCCCGAACTCGGGCCCAGCCAGCGAACTGACGACGGTGCCGGAGCAGTTGTGGTCGTTCGGCTTGGGAGCGGCCACCGCTGGCGGCGCGGTGGCGAACATGACCACACCAGCGAGAACACGGGCAGCTGGACACCGGTCATGTGGCGGGAGTCGTCGGAGGCCAGGAAGGCGACCACCGCCGCGATGTCCTCCGGCTGGGACACCGGATCAGCGCAGGATGCAGACCACGACAGCTGGGCGCGTGACCAGGCTCACCGCTAGCAATCCGCTTGCAATAGTTAGCGCTGAGCGATTTGGGTGCATAGTCAGCACATGGCCAACAACAACAAGATCGTTAACCAGCTTCGCGCCCTCGTGCTCCTCACCAAGACCGAGGAGCAGGTTGCCCGTACTCGCATCTCGCAGGCCCGGACCGACGCCGTCCGCAGCGAGCTGACGCAGAACGCCGACAACGCCGCGGCGCGCACGTTGGAGATCACCGAGGCCCTCCGTGGCCTCGGCGGTGTTCCGGACGTGGTGACCCCGACCCTGGGCCGGCTGTCTGCGACGCTGAAGACCACCTTCGAGCAGGCGGCTCCCTTCGAGGAGGCGCTGCTGAGCGACCTGTCGCTGGAGCACCAGCTGCTCGACCGCGCCGTCTACGTCAAGGTCCTCGCCGAGCAGGCCGGGGAGACCCAGGTGCGCCAGCTGGCCGAGAAGCTCGTCCGCGCCCACGAGGCGACCGTCGAGTGGCTGACCGTGGTCCTCGCCGAGGAGGCCCTCGGTGGCCCGGCGGCGCTCGTCGCGACCCCGGTCCAGAAGGTCGCCGGCGGTGTGGCCCGCACGGTCAACGCCCCGGTCCGCTTCTGGGCGAACACGGTCAACAACGCCGTCGAGACCGTCAAGCATGCCGGTGAGGGGACCTCCGACCGGTTCTCCGCCGTGACCGACCGGGCGCAGTACCTCACCGAGGCCGTTCGCGAGACGCTCACCGCCGGCCGCCGCGCCTCGCTGCGTCGCGCCGAGCAGATCGCCCGCCGCGACGGCAACAAGGACGCCGCCGAGGCCGCCCGGTCCGCCCGCGAGGAGCTCGGCGACGTCTCCGCCGACGAGCTGCCGATCAAGAACTACGACCAGCTCGCCGTGGGCGACGCCCTGAAGGCCATCAAGGGCCTCAAGGAGTCACACGACATCCGCGTGATCATCCGCTACGAGGAGACCCACAAGAGCCGCGCGAACCTGGTCAGCGCCGCGCAGACCCAGCTCGCCTCACTCGCCAAGGAGGCCGTGGGCGTCGACGCCTGATCCCCACAGGAACCCGGAGGGTCCACGCCCCGATCGTTGGGGTGTGGACCCTCCGTGCGTCCGTGCTCAGGACGTGGTGACTGGGTCCATCCCGTCGCCGTACGTGGCAGACCATGTGCCGGGATGAGTGCCGACCGTGGGCTTCGTGGCGGTGGCGCTCGCCGCGCGATGGCAGCCGATGACGTGTGCGGCCGGAGTCGGATTGGGTTCTGGCTGGTGTGGACCGTGACTGCCCCCTCGCAGGATGGCACCGGCCGTCTCATCGTCGGCATCGATGGTGCTCGGCATCGGTCCAGGTCAGGACCGGCCGGCCTTCAGCGACCCTGATCCCAGGTAGCCCGCGCCCATAGCGATCTCCTTCACGACCAGGTCGGGGACGCGATCCGTGAGTAGCGCCCAGGGCTGTCCGAACCCAGAGAAGGATGGGACGTAGGGCCGAATGCATTGCCGCTACGCATGCGTTGAGGGCCAATTTCCATCGTGGGGCCCATGGCGCCGGCCGCGGCCACCGTGCCGCCGTGCTGCACGTGCTCGAGGACGTGGTCGAGGGCAGGGGCGGACTGCAGGACGTCGTGTACGGCGCAGAACAGGGTGTGGTGGGCCATCGGCAACACGGCCTGCGCCACCGGCGAGTGGATGAGCACCACGTTGTTCCAGCCGTGGGTGGTGGCTCTTCGCTGGGCGAGAGCGAGCATCTCCTCGGCGGGATCTACACCGACCACCGTGCCGGTGGGACCGACGCGGTCGACGAGCCATCGGAAGCTCCGCCCGGTTCCGCAGCCGACGTCGAGGACGACGTCACCGGGTTGTAGCGGTAGCAGGCCGACTGCGCCACGGCGATATGAGTCGAAGGGCTTCGTCCGGGCGTCGTAGCTGTGCGGCGTGCCCGTAGGCCGGCAGGGATTCAACGGTCGATGGAGTCTCGACGGGATAGGTTTCGGGCATGGTGGGCACCCTCGGCGACACGCTCGTGTCGGGCTGGAGCACCCATCCTGTCGCATCCGTTTCGGTTCCGGATCCTCTCCGCGCAGATGGAGGCCGGGAGCGGCACCACCATCCTCGGATCCGCTCCCCTGGGACCACCCCTGAGTTCCTGACCGGCCCCGCTCACGGACATGGCGCGGGACACATCCGCTGTCGGGGCGGTCATCAGCAGCGATACGTGCGCATGGTCGGCGCGACCGGGGCGCACCGCGGCCACCCGGTCACGCATCTCGCCGTCGAGGTTGTCGATCAGCCGCAGCGCCGCGACCACATCGCCGGCCCGCGGCACGCCTCGAGGAGGCGACAAGCGGCGACGCCGAACAGTCACCGTGCTGCGCCGAAGCACGGCCACGGGCGCCTTCAACCTCTACCCCCTCGGGTCGCCGGTGGCCGCCGCCGGCCAGGCATCCCGGACCTTCCGCGAACAGGTCAGCGCGCTGTCGCTCGCGGGCATCGGGGTGACCGCTCCCGGCGCCGCCTTGTCAGTGGCGCCGGTGACGCTCAACCACCGGAACAGGCCTACCGCTGCTGGACGGTCAGTGCGTTGCCTCTGACGTGTCCCTGAGGCCACCTTCGCGGACTGTCCCGCGGCGGTCCACGTGCAGATGGCGGGGTCAGACGATGCGCACCTCGACATGCACATCCTCGCGGGCGGAGTGGGTGATCGCGATGACCAGATCGACCTCCATGTCCTCGAGATCGTTGACGCTGCCGGCCGTCGTGGTGCCGACGCCGGTCACGTCGATGACCCAGTGGTCCCCCTCGGCGATCGCGGTCGCGGTGTAGTCGGCCATCCGTCCTCCAAGTCGGTCCTCAGGATGTCGCAGAATGGACGCGCCAGCCCAAGACCGACCGCCGCCGCGCAGATCGCCACGCCACCCCGGGCTGGTCGAGTCAACCGAACGCTAGGCGGTCCAATGTGCCCTATGCCGCCACTGGGAGGGGTAGCGCGCACTCCCCAGGGCCGGCGGCTGGGACCGTTCCGGAGGACGCTGACGAGCCGGTGCTCGACAGGTCGCTGCCGAGCTGGACCTCAACACCGATGGATGCCAGGCGCGCACTCCATTCGTCATCCATAGCCGCTACCTTGTTCAGCCAGCCTTGATGGAGGGCCTCGATCTTCGACATGGCATCGTCGTACGTGCGCTGAACTGACGGATGCACCGACGACGTTTTCTCGGTCTCTCGAGCATCGACGCCGCTGGGAGCGACCTCAGGGCGGCTTCGTTCGTCGATCTTTTTCGTCATGGACTGCTTATCGGCCGTCTGAGGCGGGTGCTACCGGGGCTTTGGTCCCTGTCGGCCTCTGCGCAGCCGTCCTCGTGGAAGCCGAGAGCTCCAGCGGGCTGACTACCTCGGCTCGCCTGTTGCCGCCTCTCGAGGTCGTCGTGGGCTGGTCGGGTGGGCTGAATATCGCTGAGCTGCTCAACCGGCAGATGCATCAACGACGCGAGCGGTCCCGCCAGCAGACGCTGCGCGGATGAGCTCAGACGGTGGGCGTCAGAGCAGAAGCGGTGTCGCGCAGGGGCGACACCCTCAGCAGTTGGCAACGCTGCCCGAGACCTAGCGCCACTCAGCCATCCAAGCTCCCGCCCGAACCTGTCGGCCGCCGTCTGCCGACGCCGGCACTCGGATCCGCCGGGGTCACAGTTGGGGGGACTGCCACCTCTTCGGTTGACTCGTGCTGAAGCCGGTCTCAGGTGTGGCGGCCGACGAACGAGCCAACCTCTACCAAGCCGCTGTCCTCCGGATGACGTGGCAACCGGCGAGTCCGAGGTTGTGCGGCAGCCCACGCGAGCACTCGAAGACGCATTGGATACGGCCAGCGAGCGCCACGTGCAGTCGTCTTGTTGTCGGTCATCGGTCATTGGTCATCGGGATGACCTGCACGTCCATCGACTAGCGAACGACAGTCAGCATCAGCAAGATCAGATCGCAGGAAGGCAGCGGCCGCCCGGTGCAGGCCACCTCATTCAGGCCGGGATGCTGCTGCGCGTCGCCGCGGTGCGGGGGCGGCTGCGGGCGGCGACCTGGCTCACGGAGCTGTTCAGCCTCGTTGTCCGGACAGAGGGACGAGCACAGCCATATCGCCGCGCAGCTGCGGTCCCTCGATTGAGTCCGGTGACGGGCTCTCATCCCGTGTGGGGATGCAGTCGCGGTGTCGGGATGCCGACGTCAGGGGTGTTGTGGCATCGAGGACGTGGAGAGTCGGATGATCCGGTCGTACCTGGCGTGGCCGCGGTCGGCGGTGGCTGTTGTGGCGGCTTGTTCGCTCGGTGTGCTGGCCACCATGGTGCTGCCCGGCGCGGCGGCAACGCTGGCGTCGGATGTCACGCAGCTGTCCGCGGCGGCGATCGCCGCGGTGACCACCTTCGGCTTCGCGCGGTCGGGCGCTGGTGGGCGGCTCCGGCTCGCGTGGGCGTCGCTGTCTGCTGCGTGTGCGTCGTGGGCGGCCGGGCAGGCCTATTGGACCGTGCTGGCCGCGCAAGGGTCCGAGCCGTTCCCGTCTCTCGCTGACGTGGGCTTCCTGGGGTTCTCCGTCCTGGCCGTCGTGGCGCTCGTCGTTCACCCCGCGAGCGGCGGGCGGACTGGGCGCTGGCAGCGCACCTTCGACGCGGTGATGACGACCGGGGCGGTCGGGCTGGTGGGGTGGCAGACCGCGTTGGGTGCGGTGCTCCGCAACGACACCGGCCACGAGGTCGGCCCCCGCCTGTTGCTCGCCGCCTATCCGGTCAGCGACATCATCCTGGTGGTGCTGGCCGTCCTGCTGATCATCCGCACGCCTGGAGACCGCCGACCGCTGAACCTGGTGGCCATGGGCGTGACGGCGTTGGCGGTGGCCGACAGTGCCTTCACCTACCTCGCGGCGACCAGTGCCTACGACGGCGGAACGGCGGATGTCGGCTGGACGGTGGCCTTCGTCCTGATCGCGGTCGCCGGGCTGGCTCGGCACGGATCTGTCGAGAACGACGCGGGGGAGGACCCTCGCGGCTCGGGCAGTGTCACGGTGACGTCGCTGCTGCCCTACGTACCCGTGGTGGTAGCACTCGGCGCCGCCCTCGTGCAGGCGATGACCGGCGCGCGGCTGGGGCGGGGTGAGGAGCTCGTCGTCGCACTCGTCATCGCCATGGTGATGGCCCGGCAGTACATGACCGTGCAGGAGAACGTCCGCCTCGCCGCCAGCCTCGCCTCACGCGAAGCCGAGCTGCGCCACCTGGCCTTCCGGGACCCCCTCACCGGGCTGGCCAACCGTGCCCTGTTCATCGACCGGCTGGACCACGCGCTGGCACTGCACGCCCGCGACCTGCGCCCGGTGTCCTTGGTCTACATCGACCTCGACGGCTTCAAATTGATCAACGACACCCTGGGGCACGCCGCCGGCGACGACTTGTTGGTCCGGGTCGCCGAGCGGTTGACCGGTGCTCTGCGAGGCGGTGACACCGTCGCCCGGCTCGGTGGGGACGAGTTCGCCGTGCTTCTGGAGGACGGCGGGGATCCCGCCGACGGCACCGCCCGGATCAGCGCGGCACTGTGGACGCCGTTCGTGGTCGCCGGCGCGAGCCTGCCCGTCCGGGCCAGTGTCGGCGTCTCCGCGCTGGACCCGTCTGACTCGCCGGTGAACGCCGACGAGCTCCTGGCCCGGGCCGACAGCGCGATGTACAGCGCCAAGCGGGCCGGTGGCGGCCGCGTCGCGCGCCACACCGCCGGCTCGGCCACCACGGTGCCCACTCCCTGACCGGACACCGGACAGCCACTCCTGGCTGCCGACAGCGGGATCGCGCATCAGGCGAGGCGCCGTGGGCCCCCTTGTCGATGGAGACGCGAGGGCAGTCGACATCATCGCGAGTGGCTTGACAACCATGTAGTCCTGCGGCGATGTCGTCGATTGGGACTGCCCGCTTCGTTCGGCCCCTGGCCCGGAGCGTCCACTCCGCAGTCAACGTTGGTTGAGTCGTGACACGTGAAGCGAGCTGCGCTCTCATAGCCAGCCGATCCCACTCAACGCGGACAAAAAACCCTCAACGCGTTCTTGCACGAATCCAGTCGGTCTCACATTGGAGCCGGCGCCTTGCTTCACGAGCGGCCGACTGCGGTGAAGGTGGGGACAAGCGCCGGGCGAGAGGTCATTGAAGATTCGGAGGTGGCGGTTCCGAGCAGTCCTGTCGTTGCCTCGATTGGCTCCCGGCACTGTGCGACTAGTGGTTGCGGTACTAGCACCGCGGGCGTCTTCTCGTTGCCGGATCGGTCGCGCACGGTGTCCTGGTGGTGACTGGCCTACTTCTGGCGTTGTCCGCCGGGGTGCTGTGGGGAACGGCCGACTTCACTGGAGGCCGGCTGAGTCGGCGGCTGCCGCTGCTGGTGGTGGTCGTCTGCAGTCAGGGTGCGGGCCTTGCAGCGCTGCTCCTGGTCATGGTCACGCGAGGACACATCGCCGCAGGAGCGGTTGGCTGGGGCGTGGTGGCCGGGGTGCTCTCGCTGGGGAGCGTCACCTGCTTCTACCGAGCGCTTGCGGTCGGGACGATGAGCGTGGTCGCTCCGCTGGTGGCCGCCTCTGCCGCGGTCCCCGTGCTGGCGGGGGTCTTCGGTGGTGAACAGCCTGGGGTGGCGGCTGCGTCGGGCATCGTGCTGGCGTTGGCTGGAATCGTGTTGGTGACTGGACAGGTGGCGGTCGAGCCGCCGCTGGACCACCGACTCAGCGTCGTCCTGGCGGTGGCGGCCGCGCTGTTCGCCGGAGCCCAGCTCGTCGCACTGCAGCGCGCCGGCGCCATCGACGCGTTGACCGGAGTGGCCGCCAGTAGAGCCATGAGCGTCGCAGTCCTCGTCTGCGCGCTGATCTTCAGCCGAGTGTCCGCGCCGGCGCGATGCCTACCGGCTGCAGCGATGGTGGGGCTGCTCGACACCGGGGCCAACCTGGCCTTCACCGTGGCGAGTGCGCGGTCGCTGTTGTCGTTGACCGCGGTGCTCGCCAGCGTCTACCCCGTGGTCACGGTCGCTCTCGCGCGGGTGTTGCTGCACGAGCGCCTGCGTCGGTCTCAGTGGATCGGCGCCTCCCTGTCGATGACGGGTGTCCTGCTGATCGTCAGCGGATGACGTCGGGCCGCACGGCGCGCGGGGGAGTGGTGCAGCAACAGGTGCGGCCAGCGCACCGCGACGGCGGCGAATCGGACCGAACGACGGCGAACACCTCAGGCGCCTCAAGAGGACCGCCGGCACGGTGCCGAACGTCCCCGACCACCCGCCCTCGCCCACGGCGAGAACGCCTGTTGTTGCCTGGCGAGGGGTCGTCCGCGATGACCCTCTTATATCCCGCCTGAGCTGCGAAGATGGACGCCGAGGGACTTCTTTGAACCCGCTGCCATCGCCTGGGGGTCAAGGGGTCGCAGGTTCACATCCTGTCAGCCCGACACGCGTGAGCGAGCTCAGGGGCCGTCTCCGGGGAACCGGGGGCGGCCCCTGAGCCATGTGGCGTCCACGGCCGGCGAACCCGCAGCTCGGGGCATGGGCCTCTGACCCGCGAACGAGAGCGCGCCGAGAGCCTGCGTTCCGCTGCGACGCGGCCCGGCGCTTCGTACGCCACTGACGTGTCCCGACACCGATGGCGGGTAGAGCCCTGCCTCGAGCAGGAGCCTCGGAGTCCGTTCGAGTTGCCGCGATTCCGGAGGAGGGTGCATGCGTCGGTGGGGGTGGCCCCTGGCCGCCGTTCTGATGGTCATCGCGGCTTCGACCGTGGCGCTCACCCGGTCGGAACGCAGTGTCGTCGGCGACGAGCAGGGTGCCCCCGGTCTCGTTGCTCGACTCGTGGACGAGACGGGCGAGCCGCTGCGCGATGCGGAGGTCCGGGTCGGTGACCAGACCGTCTCGACGGACGATTCCGGGATCCTCCGGACGGAGCTGTCCGGGGGACCGCAGCTCCTCACGATCGCGGCGGACGATCACCTGCCGAGGACCCAGGCGGTCACCCCCGGCACCCCCGTGGAGTTCCGGCTGACCGCCCGCGCAGAGGCGACCCTCTCCCTCCGGTTCGGGGGGGACGTGATGTTCGGCAGGAGGTTCTACGACCCGGACGAGGACGGCGATCGCAGCGACGGCCTCCTCCGCGAAGGCGCGACGGCCGGCGACCACGCGGCCCTGCTCTCGGAGGTCCGCCCGCTGCTGGAGGACGGGGACCTGACGGTCGTGAACCTCGAGACCGCTCTGGTGGAGCAGCCCTGGACGGCGACCGGGACACCCCGGCCACCGCTCTTCAACCCGACGAAGGACCTGATCCTCGCGAGCGCTCCTGCCGCGGCCCAGGCGTTGGTGGACACCGGCGTCGACGTCGTCTCGCTGGCGAACAACCACGTCTACGACGCCTTGGGCGCCGGCCTCGACTCCACGCTCGCCAGCCTCGACCGAGCCGGCCTCGTCCACTTCGGAGCCGGCCGTACGGTCGACGAGGCGTGGGCGCCGGCCGTCGTGGAACGCAAGGGCCAGCGCGTTGCCTTCCTCGGCTGCACCACTGTCAGCGGCTCCGACGAGGCCATCGCCAACGTGGCCGGGGAGGACCAGGGCGGCGCTGCGCGGTGCACGACCGACCGTCTGGGAGCCGCCGTCCTCTCCGCGCGCGCGGGCGCCGACATGGTCGTGGTGATGATCCATGGTGGCGCTGAGTACGAGACCCGGCAGAGCGAGCGCGTCCAGGAGCTGACAGCCATCGCGTCCGCTGCGGGCGCCGCCCTCGTCGTCAACGGGCATCCGCACGTGGTCGGAGGCGTTGCGTCCGCCGGCGCCGGACTGGTCGCCGAGTCGTTGGGCAATCTCCTGTTCGACCAGACCGTGTGGCCGACCTTCCTCTCGTACGTGCTGCGGGTGGACACCCGTGCCGGGCAGCCGGTCCTCACGACGGTCGACCCGGTGTTCCTCGAGGACTACGTGCCCCGTCCGACCACCGGGCCCCTGGCTGATGCGGCCGCCCGGAGAGCCGCGGGGCTGATACCTGGTGGGGGAGCCGCACTGCGGGCCCCGGGCGCGGTCTTCACAGCGGGGACGGCTCCGGAGGCCGAAGAAGTCGAGTATGCCGCGGACGTCGACGCGGTGGTCCGGCTGGCAGCCGGCTGGTGGCCCCAGGACGCCGCCGCACGAGTGGGGGAGGACCTGCTGTGGAGCGGGTCCTTCGAGGACCTGGACACGGACCCGGAGACCGAGGGAGCACACGGCTGGGTCCTCGGCCCAGGGGGCGAGTTGACGTCTGCAGCGGCATGCTCCGGAGAGGTCGGGGTTCGCCTCGCCCGAAGCCCCGCCAGCACCGAGGACGTCCTGGCGGCGCCCGGGCACCGTCAACTCGTGGCTCCGGGGACCGACGTCACCGTCGTGGTGGACGTCCGGGACGCCTCAGCCGGAGCGACCCTCGAGTTGCGCTGGTACGACAGCAGGACCGGAGGGAGCACCTCCGGCACGAGCGTGACGATCCCCGAAGGGGCCGATGGGGACACCTGCCGGCAGATCCGCCTGGATGCGACGGTGCCGGACGGGATCGTCGCCGTCCAGCCGGCTGTCCGGCTGCCCCCCACGGACGACGCCCAGTTCAGTGCCCAGGTGTCGTTCGACGACATGATGCTCGTCAGCTGGGCCGACCGAGGGGAGTCCGGGCGGCGGTACTCCGTGCTCGACGGGCGCGGCAGGCCGACCGTGACGCTGGCCCGTGACCCTGGCGCAGGCGATGACCCCGTGGCATTCCCGGCTGCTCGCTGAGGCGGCCGTCCACCGAGGCGCCCAGCGGGCACATCTGACGACGGTGCTCCGCGCGCGCCTGGTGACCAATCCGGTGTGGGGGTCCGTCTCGAACATCTGAGTGACGACTGGCAGGACGAGGGGGAGCACAGGGTGACCACTGCACCGGGCGCGGCCGTCGAGGACGCGCTACCCGCGCTCGCGGACGCTGAGCGACTGGGGAGCCTCCAGGCCACCGGACTGCTCGCTGGCGACGGGGATCCCACGCTGGACCGCCTCGCGCGGCTGGCTGCGGCCCTCATCGGCTCCCCCCGGGCCTTCGTGACCCTGGTGACCGACGAAGCGCAGCACCTCCCCGGCATGGTCCGGCTCGATGATCCGACGAACACGTCGCGGAGCACGACGCTGGGGGACTCCCTGTGCCAGTTCGCCGTGGCCACCCAGGAGTCCCTGGTCATCGAGGACGGCCGAGCGGACCTCCTCGTGCGGGACATGGAAACCGTCAGACGAGGTGAGATCGGGGCCTACGCCGGGGTGCCTCTGCGGACGGGACGGGGTCACGTACTCGGGACCCTGTGCGTCGTGGACAGCCGGCCACGCCCGTGGCCCGAGGAGCGCATGTCCCTGTTGGAGGACCTGAGCGCGCTGGCGACCGACCACCTGGAGAAGCGCATCGGTCAGGACCTGGACACGGGGGTGCGGCAGCTGGCCGCTGAGATGACCGGCCGCATCCCCCCTCTCACCGACGCCGTCCACAGTCTCGTCTCGCTCGCGGAGGAGCAGGAGGAGCCTCGCCTGCTTCGGTTCGCGGCGCTGACCCGGTCCCGGCTCGAGCCAGTCACGTCTCTGTCCCGCCGGCTCCAGGAGGCGTTGGGTCAGTCCGCCGCTGCTCGCCCCGAGCGCCACCAGGGGCCGGTGGACCTGCGAGCCGTGGCGCGGCGTTGTCTGCGCAGCGCTCGGGCCACCACGGGTACGTCTGCCCTGCGGCTCGAGGAGCCCGACGTCGCCCTCCCGGTGCCGTGCGACGGCGTCGGCTTGGAGCGGTCCCTGTCCCACGTCATGGTGACGGCGCTGCACCACAGCCGCGAGGGAGCTGAGATCGTCATCCGCCTGGACCCGCCGGTCGACGGTGACGGGGAGGCCGGAGGGCCGCAGGGGCGCGGGCGAGACGTCACCTTGACGCTCGACGCGGACGACAGCCGGGTGCCGACAGGGGAGCTGGCGCGGATCGTGTCCCGGTTCGCCGAGACCGCCTGCGGGGCACAGGAAGCGGGTCCCGCCACCATCCGCATCGTCGGCGGTGCCGTCGTCGCCCAGAGTGGCTCGGTCCACGCGGAAGCCGCCCGAGACGGGCGCTTCAGACTGGTCGCACGCTGGCCGCTGGCTGCGGTGAGCGCGTCAGGCGGTGAGTAGTCCGGTGGCGACGAGCCCACCTGCGAGGACGTTCATGATCCCGAACGTGCCCAGCGAGGTCAGGGTCGCTCCCCACGCCGTCTTCTCCCATCCCTGGCGCTGGGCGTCGTTGGCCAGCAGCGCCGGCACCATCAGCGTGATGATGGTGAGACCGCGCCAGGGCACGTAGTCCCCGTCGGTCAGTGCCACGACCACGAGCTCCGCGGCCCAGCCGAGGATGGCTCCGACCAGGACCATGGTGCTGAGCTTGCGGCGTCCGAAGAGCAGCAACCGCGGCATCAGCAGGTGCACCACGACGAACCACGTGGCGACGGCGACGACCACGGCGAAGACGAGGTCCAGCCAGCGAGGTGCCACCAGGGCGATGTAGGCCCCGGAGATGAAGCCCCCCGAGCGCAACCCCAGTCGCGAGAACACGACCATGCCGATGCCCACGCTCGCGGCCGCGGCGACGACCACGAGTTCCCGTGGGAAGCCGGTCACGGAGATGAGACCGCCCACCGTCTCGCCCGGATCGAGCGCCGCGATGTCGAGCAGCGACCCGTACACGAAGATGAAGAGGCCGAGGATCGCCGTGGTGCCCAGGACCGCGACGATGGTCTTGACCGGGCGCTGGCGTGCCATGTCGTGCGCCAGGATCCCGGGGATGAGGAAACCGATCCCCGCAAGTCCCACGAGGACCGGGTCCACCTCGGACAGACTGCCGGATGCCAGGGTCAGCACCATCACGATGGCGAGACCCACCAGCACCTCGACCTCGAACTTCCGCCGGCCGTAGAGGATCACCCGCCGGGCCAGGAGGACGTGCACGACCACATAGGTCGCGAATGCGGCCACGACGGTCGTCGCGATGAAGAGCGGGGCGGGCAGGTGCAGGGCCAGATACGGCGGGACGATGGCGCCCCCCGTGGTGAGCTGCACCCGCTCGTAGAACAGCATGCTGATGACGACGCCGACCACGAGGGCGACCCGGACGACCTCCGGCCGGAAGAAGTACTCATGCATCGGCGGTCCCGCGCGGCCGGTGCGCGCCGCCGGCGGCCGATCCGTCCCGATCGGGCGAGGACCGGCCGAGGTGACCGCGCGCGCGGCGGACGCGACTCGTGCCGGCGGGCATGCGTGCGGGGTCACGTGACTCGTCGAGCTCGCTGCGGTGCTCGGTCCCCTGCAGGTGCTCGAAGTACTCGATGAGCAGTTCGGCCTGGTCGGTGTGGATGTTCACCATGCCGACGAGGACGCCCTCGGGTCCGTCGATCAGGCCGGCGATGGTGGAGAGGATCTGGTCGAGGCCGGGCTGGACGGTTTCACCGAGCAGGTGCACCCGCTCCCGCGGATATCCGAGATCGACGATGGTGCGGCTCACCTGCTCCTCGTAGGCGCCGAACGTGATGACGTGATCGAGGTAGGAGGAGAGGTCGGTCGGCACCATCTGCGCGAACAGCTCGGCCCGACGTCCTCGGTCGCGGCGGTTGTTCAGGATGCCGACGACCGGCGCGTCCGGCGGGAACTGCGCCTGGAGGGTCTCGAAGGTGAGGACGACGCTCTCGCGGTCGTTGGCCGCGAACAGCGGGACCCAGAGGATGCGCTTGTCCAGCACGTCGTACCACCGGAGGCGCACGACCCCGATGTCGGGTACCGACTTCCACATCCCCCTCAGCGCGACCTGTCGGCCGATGCCGAGGAGACGCGCCACGGTGAGGCCGATGGCGACGTTCTCCTTGAACTGCAGGTAGTCGAAGCCCCGCATGTCCTCGTCGTCGACCCCGCGTGGGTCGGCGTACATCAGCCGGCTCCCGCGGTCCTCGGCGCGGTCCCGGAGTCGGTCGCGCAGGTGCGGCCGGTCCTCGGCGGTGATGAGGATCCCGTTGCGGGGGATGGTGAGTGCCAGGGAGTCGGCGATCTGCTCGAGCGTCTCTCCCATCTCCTCCTGGTGGTCCTCCCGCACGTTGGTGATCACGGTGATGTCCGATCGGACGATGTAGTCCTGCGAGTACTGCTGGTAGAGCGGGCGCACGGCCATGCACTCGATGACGAGCGCCTCGACCTCCGGGCTCACGTGCCGGGCGACGATGTCGATCTGCTCGTTGATCGTCGCCGCTCCACGCCGGAAGATGGGGGTCTCCTGCCCGCGCCGCTCGATCACCCGGGCCGCGCTGCCAGTGGTCTTCGCGACGGTGACGAAGCCGCCCTCGCGGAGGACCCCTGCGACCAGGCGGGTCACCGTGGACTTCCCCCGGATCCCGTTCACGTGCACCCGGACGTCGAGGTGGTCCAGCCGCGCGCGATGCCCGGACACCGACAGCCGCCAGTACACGATGAGGACGAGCGCGACGGCGACCAGGAACAGCAGGCTGGCCACCCCCGCGGTCACCGGGACGCCCCGGGGGGAGCCGCCGGCTCGACGTCCGTCTCCGTCTCCTCCGCTCGGGCCGCTCGCTGGGCATCCGTGACCAGTGCGTCGGCAGGGCCGGCGCCCGGTCCCAGCGAGGACAGGCCCACGTGGATCTCGGCGCAGTCGACCAAGCTGCGCCGCTCGTCCTGTTCGCGGACGGTGAACGCGGCGCGGGTGGCTGCGTCGATGACGGGACCGAGCACCTCCCAGGCGGCGGCCACGCCGGTCTCGGGCAGGATCGCCCCGACCTCGTCGGACTCGAGGGCGAAGGGGACGTCGGTGTCGCGCAACTGGCTCTCGACCAGGCGGGCGACGGCCCGGAGCGCGGCCTCCCTCGCGGCGGGATCCAGGCTCGGATCCGTGACCGCCACCTTCAGGACGGCGACGGTTAGCGGCCGGTCGTGCCGCCGGGCGCGGGAGACCTCCTCCTCGAGGCGCAGGAAGGCGACGTCCCGGGTCAACAGGCCCAGCGACCCGTACGCGGGCGTCAGCGACACGGCCTCGTCCCCGTCGCCCCGCCGGCGCGCGTGGATGCCCGCGGACACCATCCCGGTCAACCAGCCGACCGTCACCAGCCCGAGCACGAGA
This sequence comes from Trujillonella endophytica, assembly GCF_019799905.1. Taxonomy (GTDB): domain Bacteria; phylum Actinomycetota; class Actinomycetes; order Mycobacteriales; family Geodermatophilaceae; genus Trujillonella; species Trujillonella endophyticus_A. Next base: position 55,335 of record NZ_JABGCI010000007.1, read on the forward strand.
GCGAGTGACGTCGCGAAGGAATCTGCCGTCCAGGTGCCGGTGAGGCGCTGCTGGAGGACGACGGCCGCGGACACGGCCACTCCGAGGACGATGCCGCCGAAGGCGTCGAGGAAGAGGGCGCCCATGGCCGTGAGGACCACCGCGCCGACGGCGACGAGGGACTCGGGTACCGGTTCCAGCGCCGCGACGGCCCCCGCGAGCGTGGTGACGACGAGTGCCAGAGCGACCGGTACGTGCTGCTCAGTCCAGGCCGCTGTCAGCTTGCGCATCCTCCCCGTCACGCTCCTTCCACCGCTGCCGTGCGGCCAGGAACAGGATGGCGAAGACCAGCAGAGCCACTCCTCCCCGCACGAGCGCCTCGGCCCAGCTGACGGAATCGATTCCCACGCGGAGAGGGCTACCCTGGGAAGATGTGACGAATCGGTGACGCACAGGTGAACAGCAGGGAAACGCGGCAGTACCGCACTCGGTCGCTAGGCTCGCAGTGGGCTGCGCGGGCAGTGGCGGGGGGCATGGCCTCGACCCTCGCGCTCGGCGCCTGCGCAGCGGAGGAAGCCCCATCGGAGCGGCTGGATGTCCTGCTCGAGCGCGTCGTCGACGCCGGCCCAGGCCGCGGGTCCCCGGACTACCGATCGCCTGATCCCCTGGTCGCGCACATGCTCGCGGGCGGCGTTCTGGCCGTCCTCGGCGGAGCCGACGACGCGCAGCTCCCGGTGGGGACGGTCCTGGTCGAGAGCGTGGACGCGGACGGCCGACCGGTGTCGGTGGTGATCGAGGACCCGGAGGAAGGGGCCCGAGGGCTCGGGGCCTACGCGGTCCGGCAAGGAACCGGTGCCCCGGCGGCTCTCGTGGTGGAGGTGCCGCATCCCCGGTCCGATCGGCACACCGAGGACCTCGGCGTCGAGCTGTTCACTGCCTCGGGCGCGGACGTCCTGCTGGTCGCCGGAGCGCACCGCACCGCCGGGGAGGGTGCGGCGGACGTGGCCCACGAACCGGCGAGTGCCTTCGCCGCCGTGGACCGAGCCGTGGTGGGGCCCGGGACCGTCGTCGTGCAGGTGCACGGCTTCGACGAGTCGCGGCACCGCGGCTCGTCCTCGGTCGTGCTCTCCAGCACTGAGGCCGCACCGGATCCGCTGGTGCGTCAGCTGGCAGCGGCGTTCGAGGACGCCGGGGTCGAGGCGTGCCTCTACGACGGTGAGGACTGCGCCGCCCTCGCCGGCACCCGCAACGTGCAGGGGGCGCACGCGCGCGGCGTCGGCGCCACCTTCGTGCACCTGGAGCTCGCCGCGGAGCTGCGCGACAGCGCCTCGGGGCGTCGCCGGGTGGTCGAGGTCCTCACCGACGTCCTGGGCGAGTGACGCCTGCGGAGGGCCGGCGCCGGCGCGGTCGGTGAGCGCGGGCCCGAGCCTTCCCCCGCGAGGGGAGCGCCGCCCCCGTTCGGGTGACCTCCCCCTCCTCGCCTGTCAACCCCTGCCCCGGGACGTCCGATCCAGCCGCGACTGGGTCAGATGACCGGGCGCGTCTGCCCCGGTCCCGGGAGGGGACGGTGGGTGTGCGGGGAAGTGGCGGTCGCCGGTGGTACCGGTGCGGGAGCGGGGTGCTGGCGGCCCTGGTCACGAGCACGGTGCTGGGCGTCGGGGCCGACACCGGGTGGGTGCGGGGCGCCGCTCAGGCCGACGACGTCAGCCCGGCACAGCCAGCGAGCAGCATGCCCGCGACGGGCGGACCGCTCCGCGAGGAGCGCCTGACCGCACCCGACCGGGTGGTCGTGCGCGACGACCTGGGAGTCGTGGCCACGTTCACCGTCGGGGCTCGGACCGTCGCTCTCCGCGGACCGTCGCGGGCCTTCACCGAGTCGACGACGACGGCGACGGTCACCACGACCGTGTGGGTCCGCCTGCTGGCCGCCCCCTTCACCGGCACGGTCGACCACGCGTGGCTCGCCGCCCGTCTCGAGGACCGGAGCGACGACCTGCTCGAGTACGCGCGGCAGTACACGACCGGAGCGGTCGACCGGACGGACGGGGCGGGGCTGCGCATCGCGGGGGACGCGTCCTACGGCCCGCTCCTCCCCGACGGGACCCGCGAGGAGGGCTCGGACTTCAACGACTTCCTCGGCCGCGCGTGGACCTACGGCTCCGCGACGGACCAGCCGGAGGCAGGCCAGTACGGCGCCCTCGACTGCTCGGGCTACGTGCGGATGGTGTTCGGCTTCCGCGGCGGCATCCCGGTGACCCTGCAGCCCGACGGCGTCGCACTGCCCCGGCGCGCCGTCCAGATGGCGCAGTCCGCGCCCGGTGTCATGGTCGTCCCGGACACCGGACGCCGATCCTCGAGCACCGCCCCTCTGCAGCCGGGCGACCTGGTCTTCTTCGACGCCAGCACGGACGACGGCACGCTGATCGACCACGTCGGGGTGTTCCTCGGTGTCGACTCCTCCGGGGCGCCGCGCTTCGTGTCGAGCCGCAAGGGCGCGGACGGGCCGACGATGGGGGACATCCGTGGCCGGTCCACGCTGACCGGCAGTGGCCTCTATGCGACCGCGTTCCGCGCTGCACGGAGGCTCTGAGAAGGGCTGCGTCCCGTGCTCGCCGGCACCACGGTGCCTGCTCGTGTGGACGCGCCATGGGCGCGGATCGGCCGGTATCCGGTGGTCCGGGGCGGCGACCACCGAGCGTCGCACCGCAGGGTGACCGCCGGGGATGGAGGGGCCGGTACCAGCCGACACGGGCCGGCACCGCCCTGCCCTGACGGGGGTGGAGGGGTCGCAGGTTCACATCCCGTCAGCCCGACAGAGCACCTCAGGGGCCGTTCCGGAGGACTCCGGAACGGCCCCTGAGGCGCTCTCAGGTGGTTCGACCACCATGGGCGTCACCCTGAGGGCCTGCGGACGGACGTGGACCCGCTCGCTGAGGCGAGGGCGCCGTGTCGCGCCCCTGGCCCGTCGTCGCCGGGCTCGCCCTGCTGGCCGACCGCGGGCGCGCCCGGACGAGGGTGTCCGGGGGCCTCAGGACCGGTCGTCCTGGGAGCCGTCGAGCGGCCGCAGGGGAGGACGTGCACGGCCGCCTCCTCGGTGGGCGCCGCTCCTGGGTCGAGACCGGCGTCGATCAGCTCGCCGTCGGTGTCGGAGGCGTCGCCCACGCCGTCCCCGCGCCCGACGGCCTCCCTCGCCATGGCGCCGCCGGTCGCCGTCCGACATGCTCGGGGCCCCCACCGCTTCCCCCGGCCGCCGTCAGGTGCCAGAGAGGCAGGAGCCGTGGTCCTGCGCCTGGCGACGAGCCGTGCTCGTCTCGTGCTGGTCTGCCTGACCGTGGTGGGGCTCCTCCTCGCGGTCGAGCCGCCGCGGGCCCAGGCCACGCTGGACTGGTCGGGCGGGGCCCGGCTCGCCTACACGCCGGGGGAGCCGCGCACCTACGCCTACGCGCCGTCCGCGGTGTCCGACGGGCCGGACACGTACTACTTCTCCTGCCACAGCAGTGCCCCCGGCGACATCCGGGACAGCATCTGGGTCAGCCGCTCGGACGCCGGCACCCCGCAGGCCGGCCGCCCCGTGGTCGCCCCGTCGGCGTCCGGATGGGACAGCCACCACATCTGCGATCCCAGCGTCGTGGCCGGCACCTTCCGGTGGGCCGGCACGACGTACCGGTACGCGCTGTTCTACCTGGGCACCGACCGGCACAACACCAACAACCAGATCGGCGTGGCCTTCGCGACGAGCCTGGACGGGGAGTGGGTGAAGTACCCGGAGCCGATCGTCGGCCTCCCGGCGGGCGCCGAGGACACCTGGGGCGTCGGCCAGCCCTCCGCTGTCACGCTCGACGCCGCGAGGGGCGAGGTCCTGCTCTTCTACACCGACGGGACGGCGAGGACCGCGGGCTTCCGCCGGGACCTGGTGCTCGGGGACATGGACCACCCGGTCGTCGACCCGCCGCGGCCGGTTCCCCGCGCCGGCCTGGGCGGGGAGGTCCTGCACAACTTCGACGTCGCCTACGACCGGGCGCGCGACCGCTTCTACATGGTCCGGGAGGCCGGTCCGCGGCCGATGAGCCAGCCCGTGATCATCAGCGAGCGGGTGGAGGTCGACAGCATCTCCGCCCGGGGACTGCGGACGGGCGCCGGGGCGTGGCGGGTGGAGAACCGGATCACCCCCGGGACGACCGGCTTCCCGCGCAACCACAACCCGGGCCTGGTGCGGACGGTCGACGGCAGCCTCCCCGCCGGGGACGAGCTCGAGGTCGTCCTCACCCGGTCGACCGTCGGTGACTTCCCCGCGACCCTGTACAGCTACGACCTCTGGTCGCTCACCGGGGCGCTGTCCGCCGACGACGGCGACGGGATCGGCGACCGGACCGACCGGACCGACCGGCTGAAGCTCACCGGGATCCGAAGCCGGTCCTCCCGCAGCCGGTCCTCCCGCAGCCGGTCCTCCCGCACGCCGTGACCCCGTCGATCGGCGTCGGCCGCGTGCCGGGGAGGACCCGGTGACGCTGCCGGGGGCATTGCTCCTTGCTGTGGCGACACAGTCGTCGAGCTCTTCGGTCCTCGCGGTCGCCCCTCCTGACCGCGACCACTGCTACCTTGCCGCGCTATGGCAGGGCTTCCCCCCGCTCCGAGTCCGGGCGGACGCCCCGCCCCACCACCCTTTCCTGCGCTCGCCATCCGCGGGGAGACGCCACCGCCCCTGCCGTCGATCGGCGCCTGGTCTGCCGACCGCCCGGTGCTCGAGCACCCGGGACCCCTCAGTGATGTCGCACTCGAGCGCGGGCTGTCCGGACTGCAGACCTGGTCGGCCAGGATCTCCGTGTCGCCGTCGCAGTGGTCGGTGGCGACGTTGTTGCACGCCGATGCGCCGTTGCGGACGGCGACCACCCCCGGCGGCGGCTGGGCATTCCTGGACGAGGCACGGCTGCGTGTCACCGCGGCCGGCATGCCGGCGGACTCGCTGCCGGACGCGCCGCCGCGCACACCGCTGCTGAGCCGACTGCGCATGCTCCACGGCCGGTTGCTGCCGCCGTTCGCCAGCCGACCGGTGACCGCGAGCTGGCAGCACCTGGGCGGGCAGGACGCCGTCCTCGACCTGTTCACCCAGCCGGCGGGTGGCCGTGTCACCGGGTTCAGTCTCGCAGCGGAAGCCGGGGCAGGCGGGGTGGTCGTCGTGGGTTCGGCGCCGCCCGACCGCGAGGAGACACTCGCTCGGGTGGCGCTCCCGCTCGCCTCTGTCGCATCAGGCGATGGCGGGACGCTCCGGTGGGCAGTGCTGCCCGGCTGGACGACGGCCGAGGAAGCGCAGATCACGACACCGTCGGTGCTGGCCACCGCACGGCTCGCTCCGCTCCCGCAAGGTGCCCGGGACGTCGACGCGTGGACCGATCACGTGCCGGCTCAGGGACCGTTCCGCCGGGACCTGCGGGAGCACGCCGACCGGCGGGTCCGCATCCGCGGGCTGGCGCAGGCCCGGATCCGGCGCTTCGACTGGCAGCCCATGATGAGCGGGCGGCTGCTGACCACGGTGGTCACGGGCGTGGCCGCCGGGGACGGCTTCACCCTGGTCGTCGACGTCCCGCTGTCGCGCGAGGACGTCCTGGGCGACGTCGAGGCACTCCTCGATCTGGTCGAGGTCCGCCGGCCAGAGGTCCCCCAGCAGGTGGGCGGGACGCCCGGGTTGTCGGTCGCCTGGCCCGCTCCGCAGCCTGTGGCGGCGCCGCCGCCCGCGCCTCCTCCGCCACCCGCGGAGGGCGGGGAGGGTCCGCTCCCGCCGCCGACGGGTCCCACACCCATCCCCCTCGCGTGGCGGCTCCTGCCGAGCGTCGACGCCCTGGTCGTCGCGGCGGCCGACGTGCGGGCCGGGACGCCGGACGAGGGAGCACCCGATCCGCGGTCGCCCGACGTGGCAGCCGTGGAGAGGTCCCTGCACCGGATGCTCCGGCCCGGTCCCTCCGGCTCGGGGACGACGCCGGAGGTCGAGGCCGTCGTCCGCGAGCGTCTGACCGGCTGGTTCCGCGGTGCAGCGGACGCCGGGGTCGGTCCCGCGCCGGCGGCGCCCGGCGACCTGCCCGGGCTGCTGTGGGCCACCGCAGCTCTCCTCGCCGAGGCGGCGGCTCGGTCCCGGGATTCGGCCGCTGACGAGAGTGGCCTGGCCTCGGTACTGGACCGGGCCGGCGCCGCCCTCGGGGATCCGCCCGTGATGCCCAACCCGCTGGCGGTGGCGGTGCCGGTGCGACGCCCGCTGCGGTATCGGTTGACGACCGGCTACGACGGCGGGTCGGGGCACCTCCTGTGGGCGGCGGACGCTGCGGCCCGCGACCGCTGGGACCACCCCGTGGACCACTTCGACCTGCCCGTTCCCCTCGCGCTCGCGAGACGGGTCCAGGCGCTCGTCGACCGCTACGACCTCGACCACCCCCACGTCGGCACCGAGCACCGGCCGATGACTCCGGCCGAGCGACTGGACTTCCACCGCGAGCACACCGCGGTGCTGGCCGAGCTCGGACAGGTCCTCGGGTCGGCCTACGCCATCGAGGACCGCGTGCTCGCGCCGTCCCCGGCACCGCTCCCCGCCGCGTTGCCGGCGACCGTGGACGCCGTCCTGGTCGCCGCAGCGGACGTGCTGGCCGGGACCTCCGAGGTCAGCGCGCTGAGCCGGCCGGGCACCGCGGACCCGGCCGTGGCAGCCGTCGACACAGCGCTCGCGGCCGTGCTCGACCCGGGGCCGCACCTGCCGTGGGCCGGCCGCGTCGATGTGGCCGAGCAGGTGCGGTCCCGCCTCTCCGAGTGGTCGGACCGCGCCCGCGTGCGCGCCCTGGCGACCGTGCCCGGTGCCATCACCGACCCAGGAGACCTCCTGTGGGCGACCGCGGCGCTCGTCGTCCTCGTCGCGCGCAGGTCAGGCGGGCTGGCCCGTGTCATCGACGAGCTGGCGGCCGATCTCGTGCCCCCGCTGGCCGCCTGGGACGAGGACCTGGTGGCCGTCCGTGTCCAGCAGCCGGTCAGGTGTCGGCTGCACATCGGATCCGGCCCCGGCTCACCTGTCGTGTCGTGGGCCGACGACGAGGCGGCGCAGTGGCGGTGGCAGCACGCGGTCGGCCACTGGGACCTGCCGATCCCGGCTCGGCTCGCCGGGCGGCTCCAGGAGCTCGCGGATCACCACGGGACCCACGCCGTCCCCGGCCGCGACACCGGTGCGGCGGGGAACGGCGCTGGGGAGCCGGCCGATCGTGCGCACCTCGTCGCGGAGCTGCGCCGGGTGCTCGGCTCGGCCTACGAGGTCGTGGAGGACGAGACGCGCCCCGCCGCGGACGCGTCGCCGGTCCGCCTCGCTGCACCCGCCGGCGCCGGCCGGGCGCCGACCGCAGCGCAGTGGACCGTGAGCCGGCTCGCGGTGCCGGTCCCCGACGGGTGGTTCGTCAAGGAACAGCTCACGCTGCTGGCGCCGGACGGTCAGGCGAACGTCATCGTCTCCTGTGAGCCATTGGACCCCTCGACGACGACCGAGCGGTACGCCGCCGTCCAGGGCGAACTCCTGCGCCGGGAGTTCCCGCAGTTCGAGGAGATCGCCCTCGTCGAGCTGCCGCTGGCCGGCGGCACCGCGTTGCTGCGCCGGTTCTCCTGGAGCCCGCCCGACGGCGTACGGGTGACCCAGCAGCAGGTCTACCTGGCCACGCCGGGCACGGGGTTCACCGCCACCGCGACCACACCGACGACGACCTCCGCCCGGTACGCGCCGGTGTTCGACATGGTGCTGAGCTCGTTGCGCCTCGGTGCCCGCCCGTCCGCGAGCGCGCTCGGGAACCACTGGCCGCCCTCGCTGCTCCCGCTGGGATCCGAGCGCACGTACGCGCCGGGTGGGCACGGGGAGATCAGCTGGCAGGCATCACCGGACGATCCCGGGCGGGTGGCCCGCTGGGCCGAGAGTCAGCTGCGCGCCGGGATGGGGCCGGGGGCGCAGTTCGAGACACACGGGCCGCGGAGCTGGACGGTCCGGACACCCACGCCGCACCACCTGCACGTGCGCAGCGTCCAGGTGGACGAGGTCGACACAGCACAGCTGCCTCCCGATGCGGCGCAGCGCACACCGGACGGAACCCGCTGCGTGCTGCAGTGGACCATCGGCACCTTCGCGTCGAGCGACGGAGAGCCACCGCCTCCGCGAGCTCCCGGTCGACGGCGGTGGCGACCGGCCGGCTGACCTGTCCGCGGCCCGGGCGCCGTCGGGTGCCGCCCGGGACCGGGTTCTCCGTGCGGCCACTCACGGTGCTGGAGCACGTCCGCCCGACGTGGGAGGCGACGGCAGCGGGGGTGGCTGCGGCAGCCGGCCGCCGAACGACGGTGCTCCCTCGAGCACCCGGTACGCGGGTCCGAGCGCGCGGCGCAGCTCCGCGGCGAGCTGCCGGTAGTCGCCGCTGAAGGCAGCGAGCACATCCGCGGTGAACTCATAGACCCCCGACTCGATGTCGGGCACGCGGTGCTCACCGAAGCGGTCCATGAGCACCTGGATCCGGCCGGCGAGATCTCCGGGGATGGGGAGCTCCCAGGCGTGGACCGCGTACTCCCACCGTGCCCGTGCGGCGTCGTCGTCGGCCCACAGCAGGATGCCGTCGTGCCACCAGTGGAGGTGCTCGGTGCTGAGGCCCGTGCGCAGCTGGTACCGGACCGGCCGGTCGGTGCGGACGGCGACCAGTTCGTCGTTCCACGCGTCCAGCGGGGGCTGCAGGTCGCCGGCGAGCCCGTCGAGGACGGAACCGAGGCCCTCCGAGTGGCGACCGGCCACGGCGAGGAGCCCGGCGGTCCACCAGAGCTGGTCCCGGGGGTCGGCGAGGTCGTCGGCAGGGGGGCCGACGGCGAGCGGTGCCGCCGCGAACCACGCGGACAACCGGGCGCCGACCAGCCGCGCGACGACAGGCTCTCCGGACCACGGCAGGCCGGGTGCGGGTTCGAGCACGGTCGCCAGGGCCGCGTCGACGGCCGCGACGTCCTGCTCGGTCGCGCCGGGCAGGGCTGCCGTGCTGCCGGCCACCACATCGGCCGCGGCGACGACGATCGCGTCCACCGTCGCCGCCAGCGCGTCCGGGACGGGTGGGCGGAACGGGGGAGCGACGCGGTCCTCGATGTCGTACGCCGGGCCGAGCGCGGCGCCCAGGTGGGCCAGGACCGTGACGTGCTCGCGGTGGAAGGCCTCCTGTTCGGCGAGGTCGGGGCCGTCGGGGTCGAGGTCATGGCGCTGGGAGCGGTCGACGAGGGCCTGCACGCGCCGCGCGAGTTCGAGCGGGATCGGCAGGTCGAAGTGAGCCACACCGGCGCCCCAGCGCTCGCGCGACGCCGCGTCCTCGGCCCGGAGCAGCTGGCCGGTGCCGCCGCCGTAGGTGGCGGAGAGCCGGTGGCGCAGCGGGCGCCACGCCCGCTCCCGTACCCGCCGCACGTCCCAGGCGGCGGCTGTCCCCGGGAACCCGGCGCCGGCCCGCTCCAGGGCCCAGGTGAGCCCGCCCCCGCTGGCATCCGTACGCCGGATCCGGGCCGCCGCCCCGCTCACGAGGGAAGCGGTGGACCACAGCAGCGCGTGCAGCTCCTCCGGGACCGGTGGCGCGGCGATCGTGCCCAGCGCGGCGGCGCCCGAGGACCAGCCCGTCAGCCGCGACCGCACGGCCTGCTCGACCTCGTCGCCAGCGGCCCACGGCGTCATCGCCGTGGGGGTCACGATGCGGTCCAGCGCCTCGTCGACCGCGTCCGCGCCGGCGTCCGCGGGCCGGCCGTCGGCGCCCGAGGCGCCCAGGACGTCGGCGGCGGCCACGACCACGGCGTCCACGCTCGGCAGGAGCAGCCAGTCCATCGGAGGCGGCGGCCTCCCGTCGATGGTCCAGGCGTCCGGCCGGCGGAGAGCTCCGTCGACCCACGGCGGGATGCGCGACGGGCCCGACGGCCGCGCAGGGTCCGCGGGCTGCGGAGCGGTCACGAGCGGCGAAGCTACAGCGGGCGGAGCCGGCCCGGCACCCGGTGACGGCTCGAGAGCCGGTTCACGTGCGGGGCGTGCGACCGACCCGGATCCAGAAGCCCCGACGCATGAGCTCCGCCTCGAACCGCGACGGTCGGCAGCACGAGGGCTCGCCGCACCACGGTTGGTGCTGCCCGATCCACGTCGTCCACGCCGTGACGTCGGAGCCCACAGCGGCCACCGCACGCACCTGCTCGGCGAACGCCTGGACGTGGGCGTGGACGAGAGCGAGGACCTCGGCGTCCTGTGCTCCCGTCGGGTTCGGCCGGAAGGCCTGGTCCGGTGCCCGCTCGAACAGTGCCTCCCACAGCCCGCGCAGGTCCTCGCGGGGGCTCGGGAGTCGGTCGTCGGCGACCATCAGGAGCTGCCACAGCTCGTCGGGCGGCCATGACCAGAACGCGTGCAGGTCCGACCACCGGAGATCGGCGGCCGCGGAGGGGCTCGCCCACTCCGCGGCGAGCACCCGCACGGTCGTGAGGGCGCCGAGGTGGCCCCAGCAGCCTCGTGGGCCGACCAGGAGGGGGAGGCAGCGCATGGTCAGCGCCTCGTCGCGAGCGGCCAGTGTCGACATCAGCGGAGCCGTCACGTCGAGGTGGCTCAAGGCGCCGAGGACCGCGTCGAGGACGGCGTAGGACCCGGTCCGGTCGGCCTCGACCAGCGCCGCGACGACGAGGTCGGGCTGGTCCTCGGCCATCTCGACGAGATGCCACTCGTCCAGCGCCACGAGCAGCGCCTGCTCGCCGGGCGAGGGGGCGCCGAGCTCCTGCGCCAGACGGGCGAGGGACGGATGCGATGCGGCCCACGCTGCGACGGTGCGATCGACCGGCGTTCCACCGCTTCCGCTCACCGCGCGATCCTGACAGTGCGCCTGTCCGCGCGACAGCCCGTGTCACTCCTCGTGCGCCCCCTCCGGGTGTGCCCGCGGGCCGAGCGTGAGCACTACGACGCGGCGGTGTCCGATCCGGCGGGCGTGATCAGCGGCGCCACCATCCGGTCGACGTAGGTGGCCAGTGCGTCGAGGTCGGCGCCGGCGATGGCCCGGGTGCCGATCTGGCCGCGCAGCGACGAGATGCCGGTGAGGAGGGCGGCGACCAGCTCGGCGCGCAGCTCGGCGTCGTCCCCGTCGAGCCGACCGGCCAGCTGGGTGGTGAACCCGGCGTGGATGCGGTCGCGCGCGATGGTGCGCACGAGCTCCGTGCCGGCGCCCGCGACCAACGTGGACATGCTGCTCGCACGGACGTCAGCGGGGGCGTCGGGGTCCAGGGCCCGCCGCAGCAGCGTGTGGGGGAGGTCGGCGAGCGGGGTCTCGGCGATGGTCCGGTCCGGCTCGGTCGGCTGGAGGGCCTCGACGAGGAGGGCCTCCTTGGAGCCGAAGTAGCGGTACACCAGGGCCTGGTTCGCGCCGGCCGCCGCGGCGACGTCGCGGGTGCTGACGTGCCCTACGCCGTCGCGGGCGATGAGGGCCCGAGCGGCGGAGAGCAGGGCCTCGCGGGTCGCCGCCGCGTCCCGGCGCCGTGGCCCCGCGGGGGGGATCGCCTCGTCGTCCACCGGTCGCACCGCCCCTCTCGTCGCCTGCCGCATCACCCTAGGGCATACATGTAGTCAGCTGTTGACTTGCTTCGGCGACTCGTCCTACCGTCATGTCGTCAGCCGATTACATCGGCTGCTCCACCCCGTTCCGGAGCGCCGGCAGGGCGCGCACGGCAGAGAGGCCGGCCCATGAACGTCGAGGACATGATCATGATCAGCATCGACGACCACGTCGTCGAGCCGCCGGACATGTTCGCCAACCACGTCCCGGAGCGGTGGCGCGACCAGGCGCCGAAGTCGATCGTCGACGAGAACGGCTACGAGAAGTGGTGGTTCCAGGGGAACTCCATGGGGACCATCGGGCTGAACGCCGTGGTGGGGTGGCCGAACGAGGAGTGGGGCCTGAACCCCGCGACGTTCGCCGAGATGCGCCCGGGTGCCTATGACATCCACGCGCGGGTCGAGGACATGAACCGCAACGGGATCCTGGCCTCGATGTGCTTCCCGTCCTTCGCCGGCTTCAGTGCCCGGTACTTCCAGGAGGCCAAGGACAAGGACCTCTCGCTGGTCATGCTCAAGGCGTACAACGACTGGCACGTCGACGAGTGGTGCGCGGCGTACCCGGGCCGGATGATCCCGTGCGCCATCCTCCCGGTCTGGGACCCGGTCGCCCTGGTGGAGGAGGTCGAGCGGGTCGCGGCCAAGGGCGTCCGGGCCGTGACCATGCCGGAACTGCCGCACATCCAGGGCCTGCCCAGCTACCACGACCTGGAGTACTGGGGGCCGTTCTTCCAGCGGCTGTCGGAGCTCCAGGTGGTGATGTGCCTGCACATCGGCCAGGGCTTCGGGGCGATCAAGGGCGCACCCGACGCACCGATCGACAACATGATCATCCTGGCCACCCAGGTGTCCACCTTCGCCGCCCAGGACCTGCTCTGGGGCGGGGCGATGACGAAGTACCCGGACCTGAAGGTCGCCTGGTCGGAGGCCGGCATCGGCTGGATCCCGTTCTACCTGGACCGCTGCGACCGGCACTACGTCAACCAGCGCTGGCTCGGTCACGACTTCGGCGGGAAGCTGCCGAGCGAGGTCTTCAAGGACCACTCGCTGGCCTGCTACGTCACGGACCCGACGGCGCTGAAGGTCCGCCACGACATCGGCGTCGACGTCATCGCCTGGGAGTGCGACTACCCCCACTCGGACTCGATCTGGCCGAACGCGCCGGAGTTCGTGCACGCCGAGATGGCCGGTGCCGGCGTCCCCGACGACGAGATGCACCAGATCCTGTGGCAGAACACCACCCGGTTCTTCGGTCTCGACCCGTTCCGGCACATCGCCAGGGAGGACGCCACGGTCGGCGCCCTGCGCGCGCTGAGCCCCGACGTCGACACCGAGATCCGCTCCAAGCACGAGTGGCGCCGGCTGTACGACCTCCGGCGGGCCACCCGCTGACGCACGGGCCGCACGGACGCCGGTGACCCGTCGCCATCAGTTCACCGGCGCCGGCGCCGGCGCGGCACGCGGAGCGGCGAGGCGGCCCCGCGGTCGAGCCCCGTGTCGCGTGGCGTCCGGTGATGCACCGGGCGGACGGCGGTGCGGCTCCGCCCGCCGGGAGCGCGCCGTCGGGCCCCTCGGCCGGCCGTCAGCGGGACCGGACCGGGGGACCGGCGCTGCCCAGGACGTACGGTCCCCCCGTCCTGCCCGGCGAGGCCGGGGTGCACGTGGAGCAGAGGAGACGACGCGGTGGGCGACCTGAGCGGACGCACGGCACTGATCACTGGCGCGGGGCAGAACGTGGGGGCCCAGATCGCCCGGGTGCTGGCCGCCCGGGGGGCGAGGGTCGGGGTCAACGACCTCTTCGCCGACCGTGCCGAGCGGGTGGTCGAGGAGATCCGCGCCGCCGGCGGGGAGGCCGAGCCGGTCGTGGCCGACGTGACCGACCTGGCCGCGGTGACCGAGACGTTCGGGCTCTTCGGGCCGATCGACGTCCTCGTCAACAACGCCGGCATCCCCGTGACCGGGATCAGCATGAAGAAGTTCGTCGACGAGGACCCGGCCACCTGGAAGGCGTTCGTCGACCTGAACGTCTACGGGCCGATGAACTGCACGTACGTCGCGCTGCCGGGCATGGTCGACCGGGGGTGGGGGCGGGTGATCACGATCAGCTCGGAGTCCGCCCGCGTCGGCGACAAGCTGATCGCGACCTACGCGGCGTCCAAGGGCGCCGGGCCGGCGCTGATGCGCTCGCTGGCCAAGGAGGTGGGCCGCCAGGGCGTCACCTGCAACACCATCTCGCTGGCCACCCAGAACAACGCCGGCATCGACGAGGGCTCCGACATGGCGCTGAAGCAGCTGCGGGCCTACGCCGTCCCGCGGCTCGGGCAGGCCGGCGACGTCGCGGCCGCGGTGGGCTGGCTCGTCGGGCACGACGCCTCCTGGGTCACCGGGCAGACCATCCCCGTCAACGGCGGGTACGCGACCAGCTGAGCGGCCGCCCGGCGGCGACCGGGACCGGGAACCGGTGCGCCACGGGTGTCGAGCGCCGGTCAGGAGGGGACCGGCTCCGGTCCCCTGTCCCGTCGTGCGGCCCGGCTGCCGGCGACCGCCCGGCGCGGCGCCGGCAGGTCCTCCACCGGGGCTCCGGGCCGCTGCAGCAGCAGCAGGGAGGCGCCGTCGGCGGCCAGCGCCCGCTCCACGTCGCGGAGCACCCGCGCGCCGGCGGCGTCGGTCGACCGCAGTTCCCGCAGGTCGACGAGCACCCGGCGGTGACCGCCGCGGACGAGGCTCTCCACGGTGCCCCGGAGCAGGTCGGCGCCCTGGGCGGTGAGGTCCCCGGTCACCCGCACGGCACCTCGACGGACGTGTACGACCTCGGTCATCGCGACGTTGCTCATGCGTCCACCCTGACACCGCCGGGCGCCCCGTCGGGCCCGCAGCCGGGACTCTTCACGGGGTCGTCACACAGTGGGCGTGTCAGGACGGCGGGGCGACGAGCAGCTGCGCGTAGTCGGCCGCGGTGAGCGCATCGGTCGTCAGCTCGCCCGTGGGCAGCGGCGCCTCCAGGGGCTCCCCGTCCTGGGTGAGCAGGACCGCGCCGACGCCCGGCAGGGTCGTCGCCGTGAGCACGATCTGCCCCACCGCCAGCCGGCTCTCCTGACCGGCCGGGGCCTCGCCGGGACCGGTCAGGTCGATGGTCACCGTGCTCCCGTCGACGGCCGTCACCGCGAGCACGACGCCGGGCGCCAGCACCGTGGTCAGCGCGTCGGCGCGCTCCGCCGCCGTCGGCCCGGCCGCGAGCTGGTCCAGCAGCTCCCCGAGACGGTCGCGCAGGCCGGAGCCGGTCACGTCGCGGTCGCTGGGGGTCAGGACGTCGTCGGGCCCGAGCAGGTAGACCCGCGCGCCGCCGTCCTCGGCGGGAGGGGACGTCGGCGCCGGCGGCGCGTCCGACGGGGACAGCAGTCCGTAGGGGACGTCGGAGGCGGGGATGGGCTCGGCCTCCCCGGCGCCGGGGAGGCCGCAGCCGGTGACGACGGCGAGCCCCAGCGCGAGCACACCCGCCGCGGCGCGCCTCACGGCTGCCCCGCCGGCAGGGACACGCTCAGCCGCGCGCCGCCGCAGGGACTGCTCGCGCACCACGCGCCGCCGCCGTGCCGGGTCGCGACGTCGGCGACGATGGCGAGGCCCAGCCCTGCTCCCGGCAGCGATCCGCGGGCCGCGCGGGGGCCGCGGGCGAACCGCTCGAAGACCCGCTCGCGGTCCTCCGGCGGGATGCCGGGCCCGGCGTCGTCGACGGTGAGGACGACGGCCCCCGCCCGGCGCGCCACCCGGACGCAGCAGGGCCCGCCGGCGTGCCGGTCGGCGTTCTCCAGCAGGTTGGAGACGGCCCGCTCGAGCCAGGCCTTGTCCCCGCGGACGACGGTGTGCTCGTCCGGGTCGGCCTCCAGCAGGTCCGCCGGCCGGCCGCCGGCCGCGAGCACCTCGCGGACCAGCCCGCCGAGGACGACCGGCTCGCGGTCGCCCCCGACCGGGTCGTCGTCCAGCCGGGCCAGCTGGAGGAGGTCGTCGAGCGTGGCCCGGAACCGCGCGAGCTGCTGCTCGACCAGGTCCAGCGCCTGACGGGACCGGTGGTCCAGCGCGTCACGGCGCCCGCCCATGACCTCGACGGCGGTGGTGAGGCTGGTGAGCGGGCTGCGCAGCTCGTGGCTGACGTCGCCGACGAAGCGCGCGTCCCGCTCGATGCGTGCGGCGAGCGCGTCGACCATCGCGTTGAAGCTGCCGACGATGGCGACGAGGCCGGGGTCGTCGGTGGCCGGAAGCCGGGTGGTGAGCTCGCCGGCGGCGATGCGGGTGGCCGCGCCGGCCACCTGGTCCAGGGGCTGCACCACCCGCCGGCTGGCCCACAGCCCGACCCCGGCACCGGCCGCGGTCGCCCCGAGCGCCGCGGCGGCCAGCACCCACCCCAGGGTGCGCAGCACCGACTGCAGCTCACCCAGCGGCGCGATCTCGTAGACGTCGAGGTCCGCGCCTGCCACCGGGACGCCGACGACCAGCCGCGGCCCGGCGGGGGAGTCGACGCGTTCACGGCCGGCCGAGCCGGACCCGACCAGGTCGCGCAGCGCCGCGGGCACGTCGCGTGCGCCCACGTCGAGGCTCGTCGAGTACCAGGAGTCCCCGCTGCGCACCACGACGTCCCCGCCGTCGGTCGGGAGCTCCGCCAGGGCGTCGTCCACCTGGGTGCCGGCGGTCGCCAGCCGGCTGCGCAGGAAGTCCGCGTCGAGGAACGCCGCGCTGGTGGCGGCGGTCTCCCGCTGGTCCAGCAGGTAGCCGCGGGCCAGCAGGAACGTCGTCCCGGCGAGGACGACGGAGACGAGCAGCGCCCCGACGCCGAAGGCGGCGGCGACGCGGGCGCGCAGACCGGAGGGCCGCCGGGCCCGGAGCCTCACTGCGGGTCCAGCCGGTATCCCAGCCCCCGGACCGTGACGACCAGGCACGGCGAGCCCGGGTCGAGCTCCACCTTGGTGCGCAACCGGCGGATGTGGACGTCGACGATGCGCTCGTCGCCGAAGAACCCGTGCTGCCACACCCGCTCGAGCAGCTCCTGGCGGCTGAGCACGCGTCCGGGCACCGCGGCGAGCTCGCACAGGAGCCGGAACTCGGTGACGGTGAGCGGCACCTGGCGCTTCCCGCGCGAGACCGTGCCACCCGCGGGCCGGAGGACCAGGGGCTCGGGCAGGGAGCGGTCGAGCACCACCTCGCGGGGCCGGTCGGCGTCCGCCGCCAACGCACCTGCGGCCCGGCGGCGGAGGGCCCGCAGGCGCGCGGTGATCTCCTTGACCGCGAACGGCTTGGTCACGTAGTCGTCCGCGCCGGCCTCGAGCGCCGCGACGATGTCGTGGGTGTCGGCCCGGGCGCTGACCACGATGATCGGGAGGTCGTGGGCCCGCCGGACGTGGCGGACGACGCTGTAGCCGTCCATCCGGCCCAGCATCAGGTCCAGCACCATGACGTCGGGCGGGTCCGCGTCCACCGAGGCGCAGGCCTGCTCGCCGTCCACCGCCTCGTCGACGGCGTATCCCTCGTCCTCGAGGGCCCAACGCAGCGCGGTCCGGATGTGGTCGTCGTCCTCGACGACGAGCAGGCGCGGGGACACGCCCGTCCATCCTGCCACCCGCCCGCCCGTGCTCTGCGGCCGCCGGCGCATCGTCACGCGATCGCAAAGCGCTCGCCCCGGGAACCGCAATGGGAGGTCGGCAGGCTGACGGGGGAGTCGAGACGCCCGCCGATCCGAGAGGCCGATCCCCGATGAGCCGACCCGCACCCGCCCGGAACACGGCCGCAGCCGAGGACGAGGTCGTCGTCGCGCTCGACGAGGCGCTGCTCGCCGACGGGCTGGCCGATGCCCGGTGGCTGCTGCACGAGGCGCTGCTGGGCGGGGCGCGGCGGATCGTCGTCGACCTGGGCGGGGTCGCCTCCCTCGCCAGCCCCGCGTTGGCCAGCTTCCTGTGGGCGCACCGCGCCTGCCGCGCGCGTGGTGGGGGGCTGGTCCTGCGCGGAGCGGACCGCCGGACGGCGGACATGCTGCGCCGCACGGGTCTGTGGCGGGTGCTCCAGGTGCAGCCGGGCCCGTCGTCGTCCCGGGGTCCCCGGCGCAGGACGCCGGGCCGTCCGACCGAGCCGGGGGTGCGCGGCCGGTGACCGCGGCGCCCGACCGGTCCCGGACACGCCGGCGGCCGGACCCCTCGAGGGGTCCGGCCGCCGGCGGTGGGGGAGGAGCGGTCGGTCAGCGCACCGCGCGGGAGCGGGAGCCGGCGATGCCCTCGGCGACGCCGATGAGCAGGAACGAGGCGATCACGGCGACGACGAACCCGAGCACGTTGAGCTCCCAGATGTCACCGGTGCCCAGCAGGTTGGCGATGGTGCCACCGATCACGGAGCCGACGAGGCCGAGCAGCAGGGTGGCCAGGATGCTGAGGTGCTGCCGGCCGGGCTTGATGAGACGTGCCAGAGCGCCGATGACGAGGCCTGCGACGAGGAAACCGATCATGGGCACAGCGGTACCTGCTCACTGACCGGGCCAAACAGCGCGTCATCGGATCGTCATGTCCCCGCTCCGCCCGTCCGGAGCCCGCGCGGAGAGCACGCCACCGCGGGGAGCCGGCTCGGTGCATGATGCCGCGCCATGCGAGCCCGCCGCCGTGTCCGCCCGTCCCTCCGCGGCGTCCTCGCCGGAGCGGTCCTGCTCGTCTCGGCGTGCACCTCCGGCGTCCCGGGGACCGGCTCGCCGGCCGGGGGAGAGCAGCCGGCCGGCGGCGGGCCGGCCGGGGACTCGATCAGCGTGATGCTCGCCCTCCTCCCGCCGATGGACCGCGACGAGCTGGGGATCGTGTCGGTCACCCGGTGGCACGCCGCGGCGGAGGCCTACGGGATCGAGGTGCCGGGCGACGCGGCCACGGCCGACGAGGTCCTCGGCTACCTGTCGTCCCTGACCTCCGGCGACGGGGGCCTGACCCGGGCCAGCGACCTCCTGGACCTGGCCCACGTCGCCAGCAGGCCGACCACGGAGGACTTCGGGTTCGCACCGCAGCAGGTCGCCGCGGACGTGTCCGCGGGCCTCGCACCGCAGGTCCTCTCCGCGGCGCGCGGGGACTTCGACCCCGACGACATCGGCGAGGCGACGCGCTCCGGCACGGTGGCCGACGAGGTCGAGGAGGTCGACGTCGACGGGGTGCCGGTCCTGCGCTGGAGGGAGGACTCCGAGAGCGACCTCGAGCGGCCCACCTCCCTCTCACCCATCGGCAGCGCCGGCCGGCTCGGCCTGCCCGACGACGCCACGCTCCTCCACGCCAGGGACGACGACGGCATGGCCGCGCTCGTCGAGGCGTTCCGGGGCGGGGCGAGTCTCGCCGACGACGGGGACCTCGCCGCCGTCGCCGGGGCGCTGGACGCGGAGGGTGCGCTCGCGGCCCAGCTCACCCACCGCCCCGGGGACAGCGACCTGCAGTACGCGGCCGCGGGCATCGGGTTCGCCTGGGACGACGGCGGCCGCGTGGTGCTGGCCTACTCGACCGACTCGGAGTCCCTGGCCCGGACGCTGGCCTCGACCCTGGAGGAGACGGTGACCTCCGGCTCCACCCGCGCGAGCGGACGCCCGTGGAGCGACCTGCTGCTCGACCCCGAGATCCGCACCGAGGGCCCGCTCGTCGTCGCCACCTCCACCGTGGAGGCGCCGGCCGGGCGGTGGCCGGCGTTCCTCCTCCAGCGCGAGGACCTCTTCTAGGGACCGGCGGGCCGGGACGCGCCGCCGACCGGTCCGGCGGCGCGCTCGGGGGCCAACCGCCGGGTCCGGGCGATGATCCGGCGGCAGCGCAGCTCGAGCGCGACGACCGCGACGCCGAAGAGCCGGAACTGCCGGTTGGTCGTCTGCCGTGCCAGGTAGCGGGCGTACACCTGCTGGGCGATGACGGCGACGCGGAACAGGCCGAACACCTCGTACCAGGCCCACTCGCCGTGGGTGACCCGCTGCCCGGTGCGCTCGCCGTAGTGGGCGACCACCTGCTCGCGGGTCATCATCCCGGGCAGGTGGGTGGGCTGGCGGCGGAACGCCTGCATCAGCCGGCCGTCGTCGGCCTGCACCCAGTAGCCCAGCGAGCTCGCGAGGTCCATCAGCGGGTCGCCGACCGTGGCCAGTTCCCAGTCGAGCAGGCCGGCCGGCCGGGTCGGGTCGGCCGGGTCGAGGACGACGTTGTCGAAGCGGAAGTCGTTGTGCACCAGCACGTGCGGCCGGTCCTCGGGCTGGTTCTCGGCCAGCCAGCGCATCACCCCCTCGAAGCTGCCGACGTTCCAGGTGCGCGCCCGGCGGTAGCGCTCGGTCCACCCCTCCACCTGGCGCCGGACGTAGCCCGGCCCCTTGTCCAGGTCGGCCAGGCCGGCGTCCGCCGGGTCGACCGAGTGCAGGTCGACGAGCAGGTCGACGACGTTGCGGCACAGGGCGGTGACCTGCGCCCGGTCCAGCTGCACGCCGGGCGGCAGCTCCTTGCGCGGGATCGGGCCGGCGATCCGACGCATGACGTGGAACGGCGTGCCGACGACGGCGGTGTCCTCGCACAGCGCCACCGTGCGGGGGACGGCGGGGAGCACCCGGCCGAGCGCGGTCTGGACCCGGTGCTCGCGGGCCACGTCGTGCGCGCCCCGGGAGTGGGTGCCCCGCGGTGGCCGCCGCAGGATCAGCTCCCCGTCGGGGTAGCGCAGCAGGTAGGTCAGGTTCGACACCCCGCCGGAGAACTGGCGGACCTCCGGGACGGCGGACAGGTCGACCCCCGCGCGGTCGGCGTCGGCGTGCGCGGCGAGCCAGGCGGCCACCGCGCCGGCGTCGAACGCGTCCTCCGCGCGGACCTCGCGGGCGCCGTCGGCGGGCGCGGTCACGCCGGCCCCGCGCCGGGAACAGCGACGACACCGCTCGTGCGGGAACGCCGGACGGCTGCTCGATGCATGCCGCCCAGGCTAGGAAACCGGTCCGGCGGGTCGCTCGGTCGGGCACGGCGGGACGGCGTCCGGGCCGCGCGTGGGCCACGTCACAGGCCTGCCGTTCGAAGCCGGTCCGGTGTCGCTACAGTCCGGCCATGTTCCGCCGCCTGTTGCCCCCTGTTGTTGCCGTGTTCACCTTCACCGCACTGGCGGCCTGCTCCGACGACGCCGACGACTCCGGGGGCTCCGGGGACGGTGCCGCGACGACGGCGGCGACGGACTCGACCGCCGCCGAGCAGCCCGAGGAGGTCACCTGGGAGCAGGTGACCGCTCCCGCCGAGTGCCAGTGCAGCGACGGGTCGGAGTACCACTACTACCTCCACCGCGGCGACGCCGACCGGGTGGTCTTCTTCCTCGAGGGCGGCGGCGCCTGCTTCAGCGCGGAGACCTGCGCGCCCGGGGAGTCCGCGACCTTCAAGCCCGACCTCTCCGGCGACTCCCCGGACGGACCGGGCGGGGACGACGGGGTCGCCGGCATCCTCGACCTGGAGAACCCCGAGAACCCGCTCGCCGGGGCCAGCGTCGTCTACGTGCCCTACTGCACCGGCGACCTGCACCTGGGCACCGCCACCCACGACTACGGCGGCGGCGTCGTCGTCCAGCACGTGGGCCGGACCAACGCCTCTGCAGCGCTGGAGACCATGGTCGAGGAGTTCCCCGACGCCGAGCAGGTCGTCGTCCTCGGGCAGAGCGCCGGCTCGGCCGGCGCCCCGCTCTACGGCGGCCTGGTCGCCGACGAGCTGCCCGACGCCCAGGTGACGGTGATCGCCGACGCGTCCGGCGCCTACCCCGGCGACGAGGCCATCACGAGCGTGGTCGGCGGCCTCTGGGGGATCGCCGCGGGCCTGCCGGACTGGCCCGAGACCGCGGGTGACCCGCCGTCGGCCTGGTCCCTGCCCGGCCTGTTCATCCAGACCGACGAGCACGCCCCCGACGTCCGGCAGGCGACGATCAACACCACCGAGGACCAGGTGCAGCGCACCTTCGCCGACCTCATCGGCTTCGCCGACACGCCCCTCGTGGAGCTGATCGACACCAACACCGCGCAGATCGAGGCCGCCGGCGTCGACCTCGCCGTGTGGGTCAGCCCCGGGACCACCCACGTCACCACGGCCACCGACGAGCTGTACGAGGTCGAGGTCGGCGGCACCCGGTTGATCGACTGGATCGCCGACGTCGTCGCCGGCGAGGACGTGGAAGACGTCCACAGCTGACGCGCCGGCCTCACCCGGCCCGTGGGGGCCGCTCCCGGGACACCCCGGGGCGGCGCCCCGCGGCGTCCCGGGGTCCGGTCGCACGGTCCGGCTCCGACCGCCGGCCGCGCTTCCGCGCCGCGCTTCCCAGGCCGCGATCCGGACCCTATGGTCTCGTCCGGCGTGGTCGGCATCACACCCCCGGCCCGGTGCGAGAGGACGACGATGAGCTCCACGACGGCGCCGCCGCGCGGCGACGGCGACCCGGCACCCGCATCCCCGGCACCGGCCGGGATCTGGCGTCGCCAGCTGGCGCACTACCCCGAGAACGGCCCGCGCTCGATCTACCTCGGCATCACCGTGCTGGCCACGGTGATCCTGTACTACGAGCTCTACGTCGGCGGCTCGGTGGCGACCCAGATCATCCGGGACTTCGACTTCTCGTTCACCGGCTACGTCTTCGTCTCCGTCATCGGGAACCTGGTCGGCGCGTTCGCCTCGCTGTTCGCGGGTCTGGCCGACCGCTGGGGCCGGGCCAACCTGGTCGTCTACGGACTGCTCGCCACCGGTCTGCTGACCCTGGTCGGCCTGCCGCACGCGCAGGACAAGACGCTGTTCACGGTGCTGTTCGCCCTGCTGAGCTTCGTCGAGGGCGTCGTGCTCGTGGCGACGCCGGCGCTGATCCGCGACTTCTCGCCGCAGGTCGGCCGGGGCGTGGCGATGGGCTTCTGGACCCTCGGACCGG
The DNA here is from genome assembly GCF_019799905.1 of Trujillonella endophytica. Classification (GTDB taxonomy): domain Bacteria; phylum Actinomycetota; class Actinomycetes; order Mycobacteriales; family Geodermatophilaceae; genus Trujillonella; species Trujillonella endophyticus_A. Next base: position 77,812 of record NZ_JABGCI010000007.1, read on the forward strand.
TCCTGGGCAGCCTCGTCGTGACCATGGTGTCCAGCAACACCCTCGACAGCCACCCGGACTGGCGGTTCCAGTTCTACGTCTGCGGGATCGCCGGGCTGGTGGTCTTCGTCATCGCGTTCGTCGGGCTGCGGGAGCTGTCACCGGCGCTGCGCGACCAGCTGATGGTCAGCATGCGCGACCGCGCGCTGGTCGAGGCGCGGGCCGCCGGCATCGACCCGGAGGCGGCGCTGCGCGGCCACTGGCGGCAGATGCTGCGCTTCGACGTGATCGGCTCGGCCTTCGCCATCAGCGTGTTCCTGTTGCTGTACTACATCCTCGTCGGCTTCACCGTCGTGTACTTCGCGACCGTCTACGGCTACTCCGAGGCCCGCGCCAACTCCCTGGCGAACTGGTACTGGATCGCCAACGCGATCGCGCTGGTCGTGACCGGTGTGCTCACCGACCGGTTCCGCGTCCGCAAGCCCTTCATGATCCTCGGCGCGCTGATCGGGCTGATCGGCTCCGTGCTGTTCGCCCTGTCCGCGACCGAGCAGCAGAGCTACCACACGATCGCCTTCTACTTCATCCTGTCCGCGACCGGCGGCGGCATGGCCTACGTCGCGTGGATGGCGAGCTTCACCGAGACCGTCGAGCGGCACAACCCCGCGGCCACGGCGACCGGGCTGGCCATCTGGGGCTGGATCCTGCGCCTCGTGGTGACGGTCTCGCTGGCGATCTTCACCCTCGTCGTCCCCGCCACCTCGATCCTCGTCGACGAGGCCGAGCCCATCCAGGAGATGCAGGCGGAGCACCCCGAGGAGTTCGCCATCATCACCGGGATCGACCAGGACCTCGTCGAGGCCGTGCAGGCCGACCCGACCGACGCCGACTCCCTCGCGACGCTGCTGGGTCAGGTCGCCACGATCCAGGGCGCCGACGCCGACGAGGTGGAGGGGATCGCGGGCGTCGCGGAGGAGGTCGTGACCGCGCAGGCCATCGAGCCCGACACGCTCGCGACGCTGCAGGACGACCCGACCGACGGGGCGGCGATCGGCGCGGCCCTCCAGCAGATCCAGGACGGGCTCGGCGTCGACTCCGGCACCGCGCTGCAGCGGCTCGTCGCCCTGGGCGAGGCCGACCAGGACGCCCTGCAGTCCGCCGCGCAGTACGGCGCCGACCTGCAGGCCGCGCCGACCGTGTTCACCGAGGACCAGCTGGCGTACCTGGCCGAGAACGGGCCCGACGTCGCGGCGGCCGCCGACGACAACCCCGGGCAGTGGCAGACCTGGTGGTGGGTGTGCATCGCCGGGCAGGTGGTGTTCCTCCCGTTCGTCTTCGTGATGGCCGGGCGCTGGAGCCCGCGCCGTGCCCGGGAGGACGAGCAGGCGCACGAGGAGGCGGTGGAGCGCGAGCTCGCCGCGCTCGGCCGGCAGCGCTGAGACCCGGGCCGGTGCGCCGGCGGACCCGTGGCGGGGGCACCGGACCGGCGCGGACGCCGACCCTTGTCACGGTGTGACCACTGTTACAGACTTGCCGAACTGTCGACGGATCGCGGCCCGGGACCTCCGGCGCGGCGCGGCAGCGCAGGCGTTCCGACCCGTGGGAGCAAGTTGATGACAGCGGTGCAGAGCGAGACCGGCGTACTGGCCGGGGACGACCGGATCCTCATCGACGGGGAGCTGCAGCACTCGTCCAGCGGTCGGTTCTTCGACGTGGAGAACCCCGCCCTCGGCGAGGTCGCCGGCCGGTGCACCGACGGGACCCCGGACGACGTCGACCGCGCCGTCAGGGCCGCCCGCCGGGCGTTCGAGCAGACGAACTGGAAGCGCGACGTCGAGTTCCGCCACCACTGCCTGATGCAGCTGCACGAGGCGCTGAAGGAGGAGCAGGAGCGGCTGCGGCGCATCGTCGTCACCGAGACCGGCACCCCGCTGCTGGGCACCCACGGCATCCAGATCGCGCACCCGGTCGAGGAGTCGGCGCACTGGGCGGAGTTCGGGCGCACCTTCGAGTACCTGCGCGACATCGGCACCGACACGGCGATGGGCGCGACGTCCCGGCGGATCCTGCAGTACGACCCCATCGGCGTCGTCGCGGCCATCACGCCGTGGAACACGCCCCTGTACCTGAACATCGCCGAGTCCGTGCCGCCGCTCATGGCCGGCAACGCCGTCGTGCTCAAGCCCGCGCAGCTCACCCCGTGGATGGGCACCGAGCTCGGCCGGATCGTGGCCGAGAAGACCGACATCCCGCCGGGCATCTTCAACGTCGTCGTCGGCGAGTCGAACGAGGTCGGCGGCGCGCTCGCGGCCCACCCCGACGTCGACATGGTCACCTTCACCGGCTCCACCGCGGTGGGCCGGTCGATCCTGGCCGCCGGTGCCTCGACGGTGAAGAAGGTGATGCTCGAGCTCGGCGGCAAGTCCAGCCTGATCGCGCTGGACGACGCCGATCTCATGGCGGTCCTGCCCGTGGCCGCCGGCACCGCCTGCTTCAACTCCGGCCAGAGCTGCACCCTCGCCAGCCGCATCCTGCTGCCGCGCTCGCGGTACGAGGAGGGCATCGCGATCCTCAAGGGCGCCATGGAGATGATGCCGTACGGCGACCCCTGGGACATGAAGAACATCCAGGGCGCGCAGATCAGCCGGACCCAGCAGCAGAAGGTGCTCGCCCTCATCCAGGACGGCATCGACTCCGGCGCCCGGCTGGTCACCGGCGGCAAGGCCCCCGACGGGCTGCCCGGCTACTTCACGCAGCCCACGGTGCTCGCCGACGTCGACCCCAGGTCGCGGATCGGCCAGGAGGAGATCTTCGGCCCCGTCCTCACGGTGACCCCGTACGACACCGAGGAGGAGGCGATCGCCATCTCCAACGACACCATCTACGGGCTGTCGGGCGAGGTGGCCAGCGCCGACGAGGACCGGGCGCTGGCGGTCGCGCTGCAGATGCGCGCCGGCACGATGGTCGTCAACGGCGGCTCGTACTTCGGCCTCAGGACCCCGCTCGGCGGCTACAAGCAGAGCGGTCTGGGCCGGCGCAACGGGCACTGGGGCTTCGAGGAGTACCTGGAGATCAAGGCGATCGGGCTGCCGGTCCGCGACGGCGACAACGGCCCGCGCGTCGTCGACTGACGGAGGACCCCCTCCTCCCGCGCCACGCTCCGCGCGGCACGGGACCCTGGAGGGGTCGACGGACGGCCCCGGTGGGACACCCCGCCGGGGCCGTCCGGCGTTCGGGGAGGCCTGGCAGCCTGGACCGGTGTCGGAGGTCGTGCAGTGGTTCGTGACCGCCGTCGGCGGTGTCCCCGTGTTCCTCGTGCTCCGGGACGTGTTCCACTCCATCTGGCATCCGGGCGGCCGCGGCCGGCTCGGCCGGGGGCTCGTGGCCGCGGTCTGAGGGATCGGCCGGCGGCGTCGCCGGCGGGCCCGGGCGGACGGGGATGCTGCTGGTGGTCCTCACGTGGGTGGCGCTCGTCGTGCTGGGGTGGGCGCTGGTCTACCGGCCGCACCTGCCGGACGCCTTCTCCTACGACATCGGCTCCTCCCGGGGGTCGGGACGACCTCCTCGACGCCGTCCACCTGTCCGCGGTGACCCTCACGACCCTCGGTCTCGGCGACGCCGTCCCGGTGGCCGGGTGGTTGCGGATCGGGATGCCAACGCCGCCGAGGCGCACGGGCACGAGGTCGCACAGGCCTCCTGACGCCGGCTCGCCGCGACGGCGTCTCAGACCTCGCCGGACGGACGCGCAGGCGGGCCCTCGGGCCGGCGATCGTGCAGGAAGTAGGCGCCGAGGGCGCCGGCCAGCGTGGCGAACACCGCCACCGAGTACACCGCCAGCACGACCTCCAGCACACGGGCGAAACCGGAGCCGGCGGTGAGCGGCTGGCCGGTCACGGTCGCCAGGGCGGCGTCGTGCAGGGCGGCGGAGTAGCGGTCGTGGTCGCCGCTGACGTAGAGCAGCTGGCTCGCGGCCAGCACGACCACCCCGGTCACCGCGGCCAGCCAGCCGATGCGGCTCGACAGGAGCCGCCCGGCGGACCGGGACCCGCGGACGGCGGCCGAGAGGACGCCGCCCAGGCGGGCCGCCCGGAGCAGGGGCAGGGCGCGGGCGAACCGCAGGAACGGCACGGCCAGGAACACCAGCTGCCACCAGTTCCGCGCCCAGAACCGGCGCCGGTCCCGCGCCCGCACCGCCCGGAGCGCGAACTCGGCCACGAACACCGCCCAGCACAGCCAGCCGACCACCGTCAGGATCGCGACCAGCCACGGCTCCCGTGCCAGGACCTGACCGAGCACGACCAGGACGAACACCAGGCCCAGCACTCCCATGGGCTTGTCCAGCCGCCGCGCCAGACCCTCCCGCTCGGGGGAGTCGGCCTCGCGTGCGACGTCGTCGGTGGGCATGCACCGCCCCCTACCCCGGCCGGCCCGGCGCGAGTGGTCCGCACGCGGGAGGTCGAAGGGGGTTGATCGTCCCCGACCCCACGGGCAGGGTGTGAGCCACACCACATCCTGAGCGCAGCCGTCGCGGAGGTCACCGTGGAAGCACATGTCGGAGACCGGATCGTCGTCCGTTCCACGCACACCGGGGAGCCGCCGCGCACCGGCCGCGTGCTCGAGTGCTCCGAGCCCGGCGGCGGGCCGCCCTACCGGGTGGAGTGGGAACCGGACGGGCACACGGGCCTGTTCTTCCCGGCCGGCAACACCACCGTCGTCCACGAGCACGCCTGAGGCCCCGGGATGGCCAAGGACGTCGCCCCGGCGCCGGAACCGCGAGCCGCCGAGCGGGTGCGCAACGTCGCCCTGGTCGGCCACGCCGGGGCGGGCAAGACGACCCTCGCCGAGGCGCTGCTGGTGGGGGCCGGCGCGCTGCCGCGGCCCGGCCGGGTCGAGGACGGCACGACCTGCCTGGACAGCGAGGAGGTGGAGGTCCGCCAGCAGCGCTCGGTCGGCCTCGGCGTGGCCACCGTCGAACACGCCGGCCACCGCATCACCCTGCTCGACACCCCCGGCTCGCCGGACTTCGTCGGCGAGCTGCGGGCCGGCCTGCGCGCCGCCGACGCCGCCCTGTTCGTGGTCTCGGCCGCCGGCGGTGTCGACGCCGCCACCGTGCAGCTGTGGGAGGAGTGCGCCGCGGTCGGCCTCCCGCGCGCCGTCGTCCTGACCCAGCTGGACCGGTCCCGCGCCGACGTCGACGACACCGTGCGCGCCTGCCAGACGATGCTGGGGGAGGGGGTGTTCCCGCTGCACCTGGTGCAGCGCGGCCCCGACGGCGGCGTCCGCGGGCTGGTCTCCCTGCTCGAGCCGCACCCGGAGGCGGCCGGCGTCGCCGAGGCCGACCGGCTGCGCGCCGAGCTCATCGAGGCGGTGATCGGCGAGAGCGAGGACGAGACGCTCATGGACCGGTACCTCGCCGGCGAGGAGCTCGTCGTCGCCGACCTGGTCGCCGACCTGGAGACCGCCGTCGCCCGCGGGCACTTCCACCCCGTGCTGTGCGTCGCCCCGCTGACCGGCGTCGGCGTCCCGGAGCTGCTCGACCTCCTCGTCGCGGCCTTCCCCTGCCCGCGGGAGCACGGCTGCCCGCCGGTCACCCGGCCCGACGGCCGCCCGGCGCCGGCGATCGCCTGCGACCCCGACGGCCCGCTGGTCGCCGAGGTGGTCAAGACGACGACCGACCCCTACGTCGGCCGGGTGTCGCTGGTGCGCGTCTTCTCCGGCACCCTGCGCCCCGACACCGCGGTGCACGTCTCCGGGCACGGCGGAGCCGACCGGGGCCACCCCGACCACGACGTCGACGAGCGGATCGGCGTGCTGTCCTCGCCGCTGGGCACGTCCCTGCGCCCGGTCGCCGCCTGCCCGGCCGGGGACGTCTGCGCGGTCGCCCGGCTGACGTCGGCCGAGACCGGCGACACCCTGTCGGCCTGCGACGACCCGTACCTGATGACGCCGTGGGAACTGCCGGTGCCGCAGCACCCCGTCGCCGTCGAGGCCGCCTCCCGCGCCGACGAGGACCGGCTGGCCAACGCGCTGTCCCGGCTCGCCGCCGAGGACCCGACCGTGCGGGTCGACCGCCGGCCCGACACCGGCCAGCTGCTGCTGTGGTGCGTGGGGGAGGGGCACGCCGAGGTGCTGCTCGACCGGCTGCGGATCCGGCACGGCGTCGCCGTGACGACCACGCCGGTCCGGGTGCCGCTCGTGGAGACCCTCGCCGGCCCCGCCCGGGTCACCGGCCGCCTGGTGAAGCAGTCCGGCGGCCACGGCCAGTACGCGGTCGTGGTGGTGGAGGCCGAGCCCGCCCCGCCCGGCTCCGGCATCCTCTTCGCCCAGCGGATCGTCGGTGGCACCGTGCCCGGCCAGTTCCACGGCAGCGTGGAGAAGGGCGTCCGCACCCAGGCCGCCCGCGGCGTGACCGGCGACCGGCCGTTGGTCGACGTCTCCGTCACCCTCGTCGACGGCAAGGCCCACTCGGTGGACTCCTCCGACGCGGCCTTCCAGTCCGCCGGCGCGCTGGCACTGCGCGAGGCGGCCGCCGCGGCCGGTACCCGGGTGCTCGAGCCCTGGTGCCAGGTCGCCGTCGTGGTGCCGGGCGAGTACGTCGGGCCGGTGATGAGCGACCTCTCCGCCCGCCGCGCGCGGGTCACCGGCACCGAGGCCGACCCCGACCGGGACCGGACGACGGTGCGCGCCGAGGTGCCCGAGGTCGAGCTGCTCGGCTACGCCGGCGCGCTGCGGTCGGTCTCGCACGGCACGGGCTCGTTCACCCGCGCGCCGCTGGGCTACGAGCCCGCCCCCGCCTCGCTGGTGGCGGTCCCAGCCTGATGAAGGACCCCCTCCTGCCCGCGACGCGCTCCGCGCGCCGCGGGTCCCTGGAGGGGGCCGACGGACCGTCCCGTTCCCACGGCACGTCGCCGGAGCAAGGGGAGGGCGGCGTGGGCGCCGCCCGCCGACCCGGTGGCGGGGGACACTAGCCTCGGGGCGGGTGTCCAGCTGCGGGCTGTCGGGAGGATCGGTGACGTCGTCGCACGGGTCGCCCTCGCCCGTGCCCTCGCCCGTGCCCTCGCCCGTGCCCCCGCCCGTGCCCTCGCCGGTCCCCGCCGCCGAGCGGGTGACCGACCGCAACGAGCTGCCCGAGCGGGTCTGGACCCTGCCCAACGCGCTGTCGGTGCTGCGGCTGCTCGGCGTCCCGCTGTTCCTGTGGCTGCTGCTCGGGCCCGAGGCCGACGGCTGGGCGGTCGCCGTCCTCATGCTCTCCGGCGTCACCGACTGGGCCGACGGCGCCCTCGCCCGCGCGCTCGGGCAGTACAGCCGGCTCGGCGCGCTGCTCGACCCGGCGGCCGACCGGCTCTACATCGTCGCCACGCTCGTCGCCTTCGTGATCCGCGACGTCGTCCCGCTCTGGGTGGTCGCGGTGCTCGTCGGCCGGGAGCTCGTCCTCGGCGTCATGCTGCTGGTGCTGCGTCGCCACGGCTACCCGCCGCTGCAGGTGCACTACCTGGGCAAGGCCGCCACCTTCATCCTGCTCTACGCCTTCCCCGGGCTCCTGCTCGCCGACGGCGACGGCACGCTCGCGGCGGTCTGCCAGCCGATCGCCTGGGCGCTCACCATCTGGGGCGGGGTGCTCTACGTCCTCGCCGGCGTGCTCTACGTCGTCCAGGTCCTCGGCCTCGTCGCGGCCGAGCGGCGGGCCGCCGCCCGGGTGCGCCCGTGAGCGCCGCCCCCGGGGGCGGCGGGCTGCGCTCGGCGGGCGCGTCCCTGCTGGACCAGGTGCTCGCCGAGACCCTCGACCCCGCCTACACCCAGGCTGCCCGGGCCCGCGAGGGCCGGCCCCCGCCGGGGCCGGCCCGTCGCGCGGGGCGCCGGCTGGCCGTCGCCCTGGTCATGGCCGCCGCCGGGCTGCTCGCCGCGGTGACCTACCACCTGACCGCCGCCGGCGCGGAGGGGCGCCAGGAGATCCGCGCCGCCCTGGTCGACGACATCGGCGAGGCGCAGGACGTCACCGACGGGCTGATCGCCGAGCTCGAGCAGGCCCGCGTCGACGTCGCCACCGCGCGCGAGGCGGCGCTGGCCGCCTCCGGCGAGGGACAGCAGGCGCTGCGCGCGCTGGAGGACGCCGAGGAGATGGCCGGGGCCGTGCCCGTCACCGGCCCGGGGCTGCTGGTGACCCTGGCCGACGCCGAGGCCGACACCGACGACGACCCCGTCGGCGGAGACCCCGAGACCGACCCCCGCGCCCGCATCCGCGACGACGACATCCAGGTCGTCGTGAACGCCCTGTGGGCGGCCGGGGCCGAGGCCGTCAGCATCAACGACCAGCGGCTGAGCCCGTCCACCGCCATCCGGTTCGCCGGCGAGGCGGTGCTCGTCGACTTCCGCCCCGTCACCAACCCCTACGAGATCAGCGCCATCGGGGACCCCGACACCCTGCGCTCGCAGTTCCTGACCGTGCCGGAGGTCATCGCCCTGGCCGGCACGGCGGACTCCTTCGGCCTGCGCTTCGACTTCGGCGAGCGGGACTCGCTGTCGCTCCCCGCGGGGCGGACCCGCGAGCTGCGCGCGGCGACACCGGTCCCCGACGGCGCTCCGGCGGCCGGCCCGGCCGACGGTGCCCCGGCCGGGGGCGAGGGTGCCCCGGCCGAGGGCGGCGGTGCCCCGGCCCCGGGCGGTGGGACGCCCGCCGAGGGTGGCGGTGCCCCGGCCCCGGGCGGAGGGACGCCGGCCGATCCCGGTACCGCCGGCTCCGGTGGTACCGCTGTCCCGACCCCGGAGGCCGAGCCGTGATCCCCGTCCTCGGGCTGGCCGTCGGCGTGGTGCTCGGTCTGTTCTTCGACCCGACCGTGCCGCTGTGGCTGCAGCCGTACCTGCCGATCGCGGTGGTCGCGGCCCTCGACGCGGTGTTCGGGGGCGCGCGCGCCCGCCTCGACGGCGTCTTCGACGCCAAGGTGTTCGTCATCTCGTTCGTGTCCAACGTCGTCGTCGCGGCGCTGATCGTCTTCCTCGGCGACCAGCTGGGCGTCGGCGCCCAGCTGTCCACGGCGGTCGTGGTCGTGCTCGGCATCCGGATCTTCGGCAACGCCGCGGCCATCCGCCGGCACGTGTTCCGGGCATGAGCGGCGACCCGCGTCCCGCCGGGACGCCCGACCCCGCGCCGGACGACCGTGCCGTCGAGGAGGCCGTCCCGGAGGCCGTCCAGGAGCCCGTCGAGGAGCCGCCCGTGGGGGAGGCCCCGGCAGCCGAGGCGCCAGCGACCGCGGAGCCGGTGGCACCCGCGGGGGATGCGTCCCCGAAGCCGCGCCGCCGTCGCGACCCGGTCGCCGCCGCGCTGATCGGCGTCCTGACGCTGCTGCTGGGCTTCGCCTTCGCCGTCCAGGTCCGGGTGACCGACACCGACCAGGCCCTCACCGGGGCCCGGGAGGAGGACCTGGTCCGCATCCTCGACGAGCTGGAGGCCGAGGAGGAGCGGCTGCGCGGTCAGCTCGCCGACCAGCGGGTGGCGCTGCGGGAGCTCAACGACACCGACAGCAGCGCCGACGCCGCGCTCGAGGAGGCCCGGCAGCGTGCCGACGCCCTCGCGATCCTCAACGGCACGGTCGCCGCCGAGGGCCCCGGGCTGCAGATGACGATCCGCGACCCGGAGAGCGAGGTCCGGGTGGCCGATCTGCTCAGCGCCATCCAGGAGCTGCGCGGCGCCGGCGCGGAGACGATGCAGGTCGACGGCGTGCGCATCGGCGTGAGCTCCGCGGTCACCGGCCGGCCGGGCAGCCTGCGCATCGACGGCGAGCCGATCACCAGCCCCTACGAGGTCGTCGTCATCGGCTCCCCGCAGGACCTCGAGACGGCGATGAACATCCCCGGCGGCGTCGTGGACAGCGTCAGCCGCCGGGGCGGCACCGTGGTGATCACGCAGTCCGACCGGGTGCTGGTCGACGCGTTGCGACCGCTGGAGACCCCTCAATACGCTGAGCCCGACGAATGAAGGACCACCCTCCTCCCCATGCCACGCGTCGCGCGGCGCGGGCCCCTGGAGGGTGGCCGCGCAACGCGACCTCACGGAGAAGAGCCGCATGACCGTCCCCGCCGACCGCCGCTACACCGACCAGCACGAGTGGACCCTCGTGCGGGACGGCGACGAGGGGGCGACCGTCGTCCGTGTGGGGATCACCGACCACGCGCAGGACGCGCTGGGCGACATCGTGTTCGTGCAGCTGCCCGACCTGGGCGCGGAGCTCGCCGCCGGTGACCCGATGGGTGAGGTCGAGTCGACCAAGTCCGTCTCCGACGTCTACGCGCCGGTCGCCGGCGTCGTCGTGGCCGTGAACGACGCCCTCGACGCCACCCCGGAGACGATCAACGCCGACCCCTACGGCGCGGGCTGGCTCGTCGACCTGCGCGTCGACGCGGCTCCGGGGGACCCGACCGCCGCCCTGCTCGACGCCGACGCATACCAGGCGCTGGTCGACGGGAGCTGACCCACCCCGCGGTCGGCGACCGCGCGCCCGACCAGCGACGGAGCGCGCCCCGCCGAGCGCGGGAGCCTGCGCCGGTCCGCTCGGCGGCTCACTATGCTCGTCCGCACGACCGCATCCCGGGTCTCCCGGGGGCCGCGGTCGCGACCCTGGAGCCGCGGTTGACCCTCGGGTCGACCGCTGGTTCCATGACCAACGGCCCGCCGTGCCCTGCACGGCGGCCGACCGCGACGGACTGTCCGGTCCGTCGTAAGCCGGCCGCCCGCGGCCACACTCCCCAGGACCGCGGCGGTGCCCCCTGCACCGGAGGAGACAGACGTGCACTGCACTCGTTGTGGACACAACAACCCCGAGGGCAGTCGCTTCTGCGCGCAGTGCGGCTCGGCCCTGGCACCCGAGCGGATCGGTGAGTCGACCAGCGTCATCCCGAAGGTCGGCGGGGAGGACTCCGGCGAGGTCGCCGAGGTCGTCGTCGACAGCGCCGCCGACCAGCACGCCGGCGCGGTCGAGTCGCTCCCGGCGGGGTCGGCCCTGCTGGTCGTCAAGCGTGGCCCCAACGCCGGCAGCCGCTTCCTGCTCGACCAGGACGTGACGACCGCCGGTCGCCACCCCGACAGCGACATCTTCCTCGACGACGTCACGGTCAGCCGCCGGCACGTCGAGTTCCACCGCGAGGGCGGCGGCTTCTCCGTGCACGACGTCGGCAGCCTCAACGGCACCTACGTCAACCGCGAGCCGGTCGACGTCGCCACCCTGGCGGGCGGGGACGAGGTGCAGATCGGCAAGTTCCGCTTGGTCTACCTCACCGGCCCGCGCACCGGCGAGCCCGCCGCCCGCTGACCCCGGTGCCCGGAGCGCGCCAGCGCGCGTCCGGGGACGGCGCCGACGAGCACACCCCCCGGCTGACGATCGGGGAGGTGCTGAGCGTCCTCCGCGACCACTTCCCCGACGTGACGATCAGCAAGATCCGTTACCTCGAGTCCGAGGACCTGGTCCACCCCGAGCGGACCGCGTCGGGGTACCGGAAGTTCTCCTCGGCCGACGTGGCCCGGCTGCGGTACGTCCTGGCCGCCCAGCGCGACCAGTACCTGCCGCTGCGGGTCATCAAGGAGCACCTGGCGGCGCTGGACCGCGGCCTGCCCCTGCCCGGCGGCGGGGGGCAGGCCGCCGAGGCGGCCGAGGCCGTGGCCGACGCGGGGCTGACCGAGGGCGCGCTCAGCCCGGAGCAGTTCGCCGAGGCCGCCGGCATGGACCTGGACCAGCTGGCCGACTGCGTGCAGTTCGGCCTGCTCACCACCGACGCCGACGGCAGCTACCCGGCCACGGACCTGCCGGTGGCGCGGGCGGCGGCGGCGCTGGCCCGGCACGGCCTGGAGCCGCGGCACCTGCGGGTCTACCGCACGGGTGCCGAGCGGGAGGCCGGGCTGGTCGAGCAGCTGGTGACGCCCGTCCTGCGGGCTCGCTCGGAGGACGCCCGCGCCCGCGCGACGGAGAAGCTGCGCGAGCTGGCGGGGCTCTCCGCGCAGCTGCACGGCGCGCTGCTGGAGGCGCGACTCCGGGACCTCCTGCGCTCCTAGGTCGGGCGTACGGTGGACGGCACCGGAATCCCGGGGGAGCGCGCCGGACCACGCCGCCCCGATCACCGCCGCCCGGGGCCGGCGTCCAGCCGTACCGTCGCAGTCGAGGAGTCTCCGTGCAGGAACTGCGTGTCGTCGGGGTCCGGGTCGAGCTGCCCGGCAACCAGCCGATCCTGCTGCTCAAGGAGACGCAGGGCGAGCGGTACCTCCCGATCTGGATCGGTGCGGTCGAGGCCGCCGCGATCGCCTTCGAGCAGCAGGGTGTGCGGCCGGCGCGGCCGATGACGCACGACCTGCTCCGAGACGTCGTGCGCGCGCTCGGCGCCACGCTGGAGGCCGTCAACATCACCGAGATGCGCGACGGCATCTACATCGCCGAGCTCGTCCTGGGCGAGGACCGGGTGGTCAGCGCCCGCCCCTCGGACGCGGTGGCCCTTGCGGTCCGTACCGGTGCACCCATCTACGGCGCCGAGGCGCTGCTCGACGAGGTCGGCATCGAGATCCCCGACGAGCAGGAGGACGAGGTCGAGAAGTTCCGCGAGTTCCTCGACCAGATCTCACCGGAGGACTTCGGGGCGGGCTCCGGCTCCGGCGGCTGAGGGAGGACCCCCTCACGCCCCCGCGCTCGGCGCGGGCGTCCGGACCGGGCCACGGGTGGCGGATGGGACCACGTGCGACTCAGTCGTCGCTCCCGTCACGCCAGTCACACGACGGCTTGAGTGCCGCCGCTGAGGCGTCGATACCCTCCCTTCGGGTCAAGCGCGGCGACACGCCGTCCCGCTCAGTTGACCCGCCCCAGGGCCCGGCTTACGTTGCACGAACAACACCGGTGTGACACCTGAGGTCAGTGGGGTCAGTGCCGGGGTCGCCGCCCCGACCGGGGGCGCGACACGGAGGAGGGACGCCGACGTGAGCGACCAGAGCAACGGCTCCCAGGGTCAGCTCTTCAGCGACGCCGCAGTCGGCGCGCCCTCGTACGACGAGGTGGACACCGACCTGGTCGGCTACCGCGGCCCGACCGCGTGCTCGGCCGCGGGCATCACCTACCGCCAGCTGGACTACTGGGCCCGCACCGGGCTCGTCGCCCCGTCGGTGCGCAGCGCCACCGGCTCGGGCACCCAGCGGCTCTACTCCTTCCGCGACATCCTGGTGCTGAAGGTCGTCAAGCGGCTGCTGGACACCGGCGTCTCGCTGCAGAACATCCGCAAGGCCGTGGACCACCTGCGCAACCGCGGCATCAAGGACCTCGCCAACGTCACGCTCTTCTCCGACGGCGCCACCGTCTACGAGTGCACCTCCGCCGAGGAGGTCGTCGACCTGCTCGCCGGCGGGCAGGGCGTCTTCGGCATCGCGGTCTCCGGCGCGCTCCGCGAGCTGTCCGGCGAGCTGGCCGAGCTCCCGGCCGAGCGGGTCGACGGCGCCCCGGTGAACTCCGCCGACGACGAGCTGGCGATGCGCCGCCGTCGCCGCGCCGCCGGCTGAGCGGTCCACCCGCTCGCCGGGATCAGGGGACCTGATCCCGGCGCGTCCTCCCGCACCGTCCGCGGTGAGGGAGGTCCTCCCACGGTGGGGGAGGACGACGTCCGGGCGCTGGTAGCGTCGTGACAATGGCGGACGCTGCTCCCAGCCCCTCACCGAGCCCCCTTCCCTCCCTGCGGTCGCTGAGCCCGGCCGGCTCGTTCGCCGCCCGGCACATCGGCCCGCGGCCCGGCGAGACCGCCGAGATGCTCGCGGCCGTCGGGTACGACTCGCTGCAGTCACTGGTCGACGCGACCGTGCCCGAGGCCGTGCGCGACCGCCGTCCGCTGGACCTCCCCGCGGCCGCCGACGAGTCCGCCGTCCTCGCCGCGCTGCGCGAGCGGGCCGCCGCGAACGAGGTGTTCACCTCGATGATCGGCCTCGGCTACTCCGGCACGGTGACCCCGGCGGTCATCCAGCGGGTCATCCTGGAGAACCCCGCCTGGTACACCGCCTACACGCCGTACCAGCCCGAGATCAGCCAGGGTCGGCTCGAGGCGCTGCTGAACTTCCAGACGATGGTCGCCGACCTCACCGGGCTGCCGGTCGCGGGCGCCTCGATGCTCGACGAGGCCACGGCCGCCGCGGAGGCGATGACCCTGGTCCGCCGGGCGGGCCGGGCGAAGGCCGACGCCGTCTTCGTGGTGGACGCCGACACGCTCCCGCAGACCCTGGCGGTGCTGCAGACCCGCGCCGAGCCGCTCGGCATCGGCCTGCACGTCGCCGACCTGTCCGCCGGCTGGCCCACCGACCTGCCCGAGGCGGGCGCCTTCGGCGTGCTGCTGTCCTTCCCCGGCGCCAGCGGCGCGGTCCGCGACCACCGCGCGCTGGCCGCCGCGGCGCACGAGGCCGGGGCCGCCGTCGTCGTCGCCGCCGACCTGCTCGCCCTGACGCTGCTCGAGGCGCCGGGGGAGTGGGGCGCCGACGTCGCCTGCGGCAGCACCCAGCGCTTCGGCGTCCCGCTCGGCTTCGGCGGCCCGCACGCCGGCTACCTCTCGGTGCGCGAGGGCCTGGCCCGGCAGCTGCCCGGCCGGCTGGTCGGCGTCTCCGTGGACGCCGACGGCGACGTCGCCTACCGGCTCGCGCTGCAGACCCGCGAGCAGCACATCCGCCGGGAGAAGGCGACCAGCAACATCTGCACCGCCCAGGTGCTGCTCGCTGTCATGGCCGGCGCCTACGCCGTCTACCACGGCCCCGAGGGCCTGGCCGCGATCGCCGCCCGAGTGCACCGCAGCGCCGTCGCCCTCGCCGGCTGGGTGCGCGCCGGCGGGCTCGAGGTGGTCCACGCCGACTTCTTCGACACGGTGACCGTCGCGGTCCCCGGCCGGGCCGCGGACGTCGTCCGTGCCGCCGCGGACCGCCGGGTCAACCTGCGCCTGGTCGACGCCGACACCGTCGCCGTCGCCTGCGACGAGACGACGACGCCGGAGGTCCTGCGGCTGGTGGCCGAGGCCTTCGGGGTCGCGGCCGACGAGGCGGCCCTGGACGACGACGGCGCCGACGCCCTCCCGGCCGACCTCCGCCGCCGCACGCCCTACCTCACCCACCCGGTCTTCTCCGCGCACCGCTCGGAGACGGCGCTGATGCGCTACCTGCGGTCGCTGTCGGACAAGGACCTCGCGCTGGACCGCACGATGATCCCGCTGGGCTCGTGCACGATGAAGCTCAACTCGGCCGTCGAGATGGCCGCGGTCACCTGGCCGGAGTTCGCCGGCATCCACCCCTTCGCCCCGGCCGAGCAGACCCGCGGCTACCGGCAGCTCATCGACGAGCTGTGCACCGGCCTCGCCGAGATCACCGGCTACGCCGCGGTCAGCGTCCAGCCCAACGCCGGCTCGCAGGGCGAGTTCGCCGGGCTCATGGCCATCCGCGGCTACCACCGCGCCCGCGGCGAGGAGCACCGCGACGTCTGCCTGATCCCCAGCTCCGCGCACGGCACCAACGCCGCCAGCGCGGTCATGGCCGGCATGCGCGTCGTCGTCGTGGCCTGCGACGAGGCCGGCAACGTCGACCTCGCCGACCTCCGGGCCAAGGTCGACCAGCACGCCGACCGGCTGGCCGCGATCATGATCACCTACCCGTCGACCCACGGGGTGTTCGAGACCGAGGTGCGCGACATCTGCGCCGCGGTGCACGACGCCGGCGGCCAGGTCTACGTCGACGGCGCCAACCTCAACGCGATGGTGGGCCTGGCCCGGCCGGGTCGCTTCGGCTCCGACGTCAGCCACCTCAACCTGCACAAGACCTTCTGCATCCCGCACGGCGGCGGCGGCCCGGGCGTGGGCCCGATCGGCGTCCGCGAGCACCTGGTGCCGTTCCTGCCCGGGCACCCGCTGGCCGACACCGGCGGCCAGGGGCCGACGATCTCCGCGGCGCCCTGGGGGTCCGCGGGCATCCTGCCCATCTCCTGGGCGTACCTGCGGCTCATGGGGCCCGACGGGCTCCAGCGGGCCACCGAGCACGCCATCCTGGGCGCCAACTACCTCGCCGCCCGGCTCCGGGAGCACTTCCCGGTGCTCTACGCCGGCCGCGACGGGCTGGTCGCCCACGAGTGCATCCTCGACATCCGGCCGCTCACCAAGGCCACCGGCGTCACCAACGACGACATCGCCAAGCGGCTGGTCGACTTCGGCTTCCACGCCCCGACGATGAGCTTCCCGGTCGCCGGCACGCTGATGGTCGAGCCGACCGAGAGCGAGAGCAAGGACGAGCTCGACCGCTTCGTCGAGGCGATGGTCTGCATCCGCGCGGAGATCCAGAAGGTGGCCTCGGGCGAGTACGACCGGGACGACAACCCGCTGCGCAACGCCCCCCACACGCTCGCGATGGTCGCGGGGGAGTGGGGCCGGCCCTATCCGCGCTCGACGGCGGTGTACCCGGTCCCGGGTCTCGTCGGGCGTGGCTATCTCAGCCCCGTGCGGCGGATCGACCAGGCCTACGGCGACCGCAACCTGGTCTGCTCCTGCCCGTCGCCGGAGGCCTTCGCCGAGCCGGAGCCGGCGACCGCGCCGGTCGGCCGGGTGCCACGCCGGGACGAGGGTGCGCCGGACGACATGGGCACCACCGCGGACGTGGTCGGCGCCGGCCAGGCCTGACGTCGGGGCCGCGGCCGGCCGACCGACCGCGGCCCCCTCACCTCACGCGCCGGCGAGCACCGGTACGAAGTCGCGGTGGTGGGCGACGGCCCGGCCGTCGGGCAGCAGCTCGCCGTCGTCGTCGAACAGGACGACGCCGTTGCAGAGCAGACTCCACCCCTGCTCGGGGTGGCTGCTCACCACCGCGGCGAGGTCACGGGCGTCGCTGGTGGCGTCGGGGCAGGGCGATACGTGATGGCACATGGTGAGCACTCCCGGTCAGCGGCCTCGACGGGCCGGTGTTCACGGTCCGTGTTCGATCAGTGACCGAACACTGTCGAGTGTGCTCGCCGTCACGTCGGAAGTCAGGGACGCCGCGCACGGACTCATCCCTTCGGGTCGTCGACACCTGCCATGGCGCGCCGCCGGCGACACGGCGGACCATGCCCCGGCCCGCTGGTCGACCGTTATCCCCAACACCGCCGCCGCGAAGCGGCCACCGGTGCCGACCACGGAGGAGGGGGCGACGACGAAGGCGTCAGATCTTGCGCAGGAGCACCCGGCGCACCGAGTGGTCGGCGGCCTTCTGCAGCACCGCCCGCGCCCGCAAGCGCGTCGGCACGATGTTCTCCCGCAGGTTCGGCACGTTGACCGACCGCCAGATCTCCAGGGCGGTCTGCCGGGCCTGCTCGTCGCTGAGGTCGGCGAAGCGGTGGAAGTAGGCCCCGGTGTCGGCGAACGCGGTGCGGCGCAGGGCGAGGAAGCGCTCGATGTACCACTGCTGGATGTCGCCCTCGGCGGCGTCGACGTAGACGGAGAAGTCGAAGAAGTCGGAGAGGAAGACCTCCGGCGCCCGGCCGTCGGCGCGGCGACCGGCCTGCAGCACGTTCAGCCCCTCGAGGACGAGGATGTCGGGGCGGTCGACGTCCTGGGTGACGCCGGGCACGACGTCGTAGGAGTGGTGGGAGTACAGCGGCGCGCTCACCCGCCCTCGGCCGCTCTTCACCTCGGCGAGGAACCGGATCAGCGCGCGCCGGTCGTAGCTCTCGGGGAAGCCCTTGCGGCCCAGCAGGCCGCGCGCCTCGAGCTCGGAGTTGGGCAGCAGGAAGCCGTCGGTGGTGACCAGGTCGACCCGCGGCGAGCCCGGACCGGCGGCGAGCAGCGTCTGCACCAGCCGGGCGGTGGTGCTCTTGCCGACGGCGACGCTGCCGGCGACCGCGATGACGTAGGGCACCTTGGCGCTGGTGTCGCCCAGGAACCGGTTGCGCGCCGCCCACAGCCCGCGCTTGGCCTCCACGTGCAGGTTCAGCAGCCCGGCGAGCGGCAGGTAGACGGTGGCCACCTCGTCGAGGTCGATCCGGTCGCCGAGGCTCTTGAGCGACGACAGCTCCCTCTCGTCGAGCGGGAGCGCAGACCCGGCGGCCAGCGCCCGCCACGACGCGCGGTCGAACACCGCGTAGGGCGAGAAGGTGCGCGTTCCTGCCGTCACACCGCTCATCGTGCCGTCCGCCCGCCCGACGCCCACGCGCCGGGGTCACCCGACCGGGGTGTGCCCGCGCCCTGACGGGTGCGGACCGGCGCCGCCACGCCCCCCGGCGTCTAGTGTCGGCCGCGTGCCGACCTCCGGGCTGCTCGACTGCATCGAGCAGTACCACGCCCTCGCCCCGCTGCCGGACGGGCGGATCGAGACCGTGGGCGGGTTCGACGTCCCGATCGTCGGGCCCTCCTGGCCCTACCCCGCGCGCCCGCGGCCCGGCGGGGGAGCGGTGACCGTCGACGGCGTCCGCGCGGCGATCGCCCTGCAGGAGGCCGCGGACCTGCCCGTCGCGCTGGAGTGGATCTGGGAGCGCTCCGGGGGGACGGCCGCCGCCGCGCGCGGGGCCGGGCTCACCGTCGAGTACCTGCCGCTGCTGGTCCTCGACGACCCCGTGGAGCTGCTGCTGCCCCACGGCGTCCGGCTCTACCTCGTGGGCGGGGACGACCCGCAGCTGCCGCGCTACCAGCGCCTCGCCGAGCTGGCCTTCGCCACGCCCGCCGCCGTGCTCGGTGGCGCCACGGCGGTGGAGGAGCGCGTCGAGGCCGGCCCCCGCACGGACGTGCTGCGCGAGCGCATCGCCACCGGCCGCACCGTGATGATGGTCGCCGTCGAGGACGGCGAGCCGGTGGCCGTCGGCTCGCACCACCCGCTCGACGTCGACGGCAAGGAGGTCAGCGAGATCACCGGGGTGGCCACGCTCCCGCGACTGCGCGGCCGCGGGCTCGGCGCGGGGCTGACCTCGGCCCTGGCCGAGCACGCGAGCGAGACCGCCGACCTGGTGTTCCTCACCGCCGGCGACGACGACGTCGCCCGGGTCTACGAGCGGGTCGGCTTCGCCTGGGTGGGCACCACCGGCGTCGCCGACCGCCCGTCCTGACCCGTCGGGGCCTCCGCTCCTACTGCTCGTAGGTCACGACGAGCGTGGCCCGCGCCAGGGTGTGGCCGAACAGGTTGAACCCGTGGAAGGCCGGCGAGGCGTCGGCGGGCACGCCCATGTCGTCGGTGTCCAGGGCGTGCACCACGACGAAGTAGCGGTGCGGACCGTGGCCCGCCGGGGGAGCGGCCCCGACGTACCCGGCGAAGCCGGCGTCGTTGCGCAGCTGGAGCGCCCCCTCGGGCAGGCCGGCGCCGTCCTGGCTGCCGGCGCCCGAGGGCAGCGAGGTGACCGAGGCGGGGACGGCGGTCACCACCCAGTGCCAGAAGCCGCTGACGGTGGGGGCGTCGGGGTCGAACACGGTGACGGCGAAGCCGCGCGTCTCCTCGGGGAACCCCGACCACGACAGCTGCGGCGACCGGTCCTCGCCCCCGGCGCCCAGCACGCCGCTCACGAACGGCTCGGCCAGCGCCTCGCCGTCGCGGACGTCGGTGCTCGTCACCTCGAACGAGGGCACGGGCGGCAGGAAGTCGTAGGGGCTGGGCGGGACGGCACGGTCGGGCACGGCGAGCTCCTCGCAGGTGGCGGGCGGGATGGGAGCGACCCTAGGCAGGGTGTCGTGGTCGTGCACGCCACTCCTCTCGACCCGTCACCCGCCCGGCGGCGCCGGTAGCGTCGCAGCGTGCTCGGACTCCCGGACGGCATCACCGCCTGTCTCTTCGACATGGACGGCGTCCTCACGAGGACCGCGACGGTCCACATGGCAGCGTGGAAGCGGACCTTCGACGAGTTCCTCCGCGCCCGCGACCCGGAGGCGCCCGGGTTCACCCAGGACGAGTACAACCGCTTCGTCGACGGCAAGCAGCGGGCCGACGGCGTCCGCGACTTCCTCCGCAGCCGGGGCATCACGCTGCCCGACGGCTCGCCGGACGACGGGCCCGACGCCGAGACCGTGCACGGCATCGGGCAGCGCAAGAACGCGCGGTTGCTGCGCGAGCTCGACGAGCACGGCGTGGAGGTCTACCCGGGGTCGATCCGGTTCCTCGAGGCGGCGCGGGCGGCCGGCCTGGCCACGGCGGTGGTCACCGCGTCGGCCAACGGCGAGCAGGTCGTGACCGCCGGCGGCTTCGGGCACCTGATCGACGCGCGGATCGACGGCGTGGTCGCCGCAGCCGAGGGGCTGCGCGGCAAGCCGGCGCCGGACACCTTCCTCGCCGGCGCGCGGGCGCTGGGTGTCGCGCCGGCGCAGGCGGTCGTCTTCGAGGACGCGCTGGCCGGGGTCGCCGCGGGCCGGGCCGGGCAGTTCGGGTACGTCGTGGGAGTGGACCGTGTCGGCCAGGCCGACGCGCTCGAGCACAACGGCGCCGACGTCGTCGTCGAGGACCTGGCCGAGCTGCTGGGCACGGAGACGACGACGGAGGGGCAGACGTGACCGAGGGCCGGGCCACCTTCCCCATCGAGCCGTGGGCGCTGACCGAGATCGGTCTGGACCACGGGTCGCTGGGGGCGCACGAGTCGGTGTTCGCGCTGGCGAACGGGCACATCGGGATGCGGGGGTCGTTCGAGGAGGGCGAGCCCGTCGTCGTCCCCGGCACGTACCTCAACGGCTTCTTCGAGGAGCGGCCGCTGCCCTACGCCGAGGCCGGCTACGGCTTCCCCGAGCAGGGCCAGACGGTCGTCAACGTCACCGACGGCAAGCTGATCCGGCTGCTGGTCGGCGACACCCCGCTGGACCTGGACTACGGCCAGGTGGTCGAGCACCGCCGGACCCTCGACCTGCGCCGCGGCGTGCTGCGCCGCGTGACCGAGTGGCGGTCGCCGGCCGGCCGCGTCGTCACGGTCACCAGCACCCGGCTGGTGTCGCTGACCCGCCGCTCCATCGCCGCGATGGAGTACACGGTCGAGTGCAACGACGGCCGCGGCGACCTGTACGTCGCCCTGCAGTCCGACCTGCTGGCCAACGAGCCGGTCGACAGCGGCACGGAGGCCGACGACCCGCGCGCCGCGGCCGCGCTGCGCCGGCCGCTGGTCAGCGAGCTCGCCGTCGGTCGCGGTCACCGTGCGGTGCTCGTGCACCGCACCTCGCGCAGCGGGTTGCGGATGGCCGCCGGCATGGACCACGTGGTCGAGGTCCCCGACACCGCCACGGAGGACATGGAGGCGGGGGAGGACCTCGCGCGCTTCACGCTGGCCGCCCGCCTCCCGCAGGGCCGGGGGCTCAAGCTGGTCAAGTACCTGGCCTACGGCTGGTCCTCCCGGCGGTCGGCGCCGGCGCTGCGCGACCAGGTGGAGGGCTCCCTGGCGACGGCGAAGCTGGCCGGGTTCGAGCGGCTGGTGCGCGAGCAGCGGCAGGTGCTCGACGAGTACTGGGCGCAGGCCGACGTCGAGGTGGAGGGCGACGACGAGCTGCAGCAGGCGGTCCGGGTCGGGATGTTCCACGTCCTGCAGGCCGGCCTGCGCGCCGAGCGGCAGCCCATCCCCGCCAAGGGCCTCACCGGCCCCGGCTACGACGGGCACACGTTCTGGGACACCGAGACCTACGTGCTCCCGGTGCTCACCTACACCGCCCCGCACGCCGCCCGCGACGCGCTGCGCTGGCGGCACTCCACCCTCGACATGGCCCGGGCGCGGGCCCAGGAGCTCGGCCGGCGCGGGGCGGCCTTCCCGTGGCGGACCATCCGCGGCGAGGAGACCTCCGGCTACTGGCCGGCCGGCACGGCGGCCTTCCACATCAACGCCGACATCGCCGACGCCGTCGTCCGGTACTGGCACGCCACCGAGGACGAGGAGTTCGACCGCGACTTCGGGGTCGAGCTGCTGATCGAGACGGCCCGGCTGTGGGCCTCCCTCGGGCACTTCGACAGCGAGGACGGCTTCCGCATCGACGGGGTCACCGGCCCCGACGAGTACACCGCGGTGGTGGACAACAACGTCTACACCAACCTCATGGCGCAGCGGAACCTGCGCGAGGCGGCCAAGGCGGTGGCCCGGCAGCCCGACGTCGCCGGCCGCCTCGAGGTCACCGAGGACGAGGTCGAGCTCTGGGAGCGGGCCGCCCGACTCATGCGCGTCCCGTTCGACTCCCGCCTCGGCGTGCACATGCAGTCCGACGCCTTCACCCACCACGAGGAGTGGGACTTCGAGGGCACCCCGGCCTCCTGCTACCCGCTGCTGCTGCACTACCCGTACTTCGAGATCTACCGCAAGCAGGTCATCAAGCAGGCCGACCTGGTGATGGCGCTGCACCTGCGGGGCGACGCCTTCACCCAGGAGGAGAAGGCCGCCGACTTCGCCTACTACGAGGCGCGCACGGTGCGGGACTCCTCCCTGTCGGCGGCGCAGCAGGCGGTCGTGGCGGCCGAGACCGGGCACCTGGAGCTCGCCTACGACTACTGGGCCGAGGCCACGCTCACCGACGTCCAGAACCTGCACGGCAACTCCGGTCACGGCCTGCACATCGCGTCCATGGCCGGCGGGTGGACCGTCGCGGTCGCCGGGTTCGGCGGCATGCGCGACCACGACGGGCGGCTGCTGTTCGCGCCGCGGCTGCCTCCCCGGCTGACCCGGCTGCGGTTCCGCGTCGTCTACCAGGGCCGCATCCTCGAGGTGGAGATCGGCACCCGGCAGGCCACCTACCGGCTGGTCGAGGGAGAGCCGCTCGACGTCCACCACCACGGGCGGCGGATCACCGTCGGGGACGGCGACGTCACCCTCGACATCCCGCCGGCCCCGGAGGTCGCCCCGGTGCGCCAGCCGCACGGCGCCGCGCCGCGGCGGCGCGCCCGCGGCTGACGGAGGGCCCCCTTCCACCCCGCCCTCCGCACGCTCGGGGGCGGGCCCCGGGGAAGGGGGCCGTTCCCTCAGGCCACCAGCCACCAGCCGCCGAGGGCCAGGCAGCCGAGGTCCACGGCGAGCAGGACGCCGACCCACAGCAGCGCGGGCAGCCCGGTGAGACGGGCGAGCTGGTCGGCGTCGGAGTCCCGCGCGCCCCGCCGGCGACGGACGCGCTGCAGCTCGACGACGGCCTTGGGCGCGGCCAGCAGCAGGAACCAGGTGAGGGCCGCCGCGAAGACGGTCTGCCCCGTCGGGGGCAGCCACCAGGTCGCCGCGAACACCACGGCGCCGGTGGCGAGGACCGACCACAGCCCGTACCAGTTGCGGATCTGCACCAGCAGCAGCGCCAGCAGCCCGAGCAGCGCCCACAGCATCCCGACCGCGTGCCCGGCGGCCAGGAGGGCCGCCGCGCCCAGGCCGAACAGACCCGGCCCGATGTAGCCGGCGGCGCAGGTGAGCACCATCCCCGGCCCGGTGGGGCGGCCGGCCGAGACGGTCAGCCCCGAGGTGTCCGAGTGCAGCCGGATGCCGGACAGCCGCCGGCCCGCGGCGAGGGCGACCAGGCCGTGGGCACCCTCGTGGGCGATCGTCACCACGCCGCGCGTCGGCCGCCAGAGGGCGGGGGAGAGGACGACGACGAGCGCGGCCACCGCCGCGGCGAGCACCCACTCGGTGGGGAGTTCGGCCACGGGGGTGGTGACGCGGGCCCAGAACCGGCCGAGGACCTCCACGGTCGGTTCTCCCTCCGGGGCTGCGGGCGCTGCTGTCGGTCGCAGCCCAGCGTGACAGACGAACCCGGGGGCACGCTGGGAGGACATGCGACCGTTATCCCCAACAATTCCGCGCCCGAAGGGCGTCCGGGGAGACGGAGCCACGAGGCGGGGAGCCGGCCGGTCTGCACACCGGCCGCGGTTACCCTGGGGGAGCGGCGTGCCAGGAGTGCGCGGGCGTTCGGAGGTGGCGTGTCCCGGTCGATCGACGCCGGAGGCCCGCGGGTGGGCCGGCGCTCCTTCCTCCTCGCGGGCGCCACCGCCGGGGTCCTGCTCGTCGGCTGCGGCTCCTCGCGCGGCTCGGTCGGGGCCACGGGCTCCGCGGCCTCCAGCGGGGGAGCGGTGCCGCCGGCGCCCGGCTACGGGCCGCTCGTCGACGATCCGCAGGGGCTGCTGTCGCTGCCCGAGGGCTTCCGCTACCGGGTGCTGGCCCGGGAGGGGGCGACCCGGCTCGACTCCGGCGAGCCGGCGCCGTCCGACCCCGACGGCGCCGCCGCCTTCGCCCGCACCGGCGGGCCGGGCACCGTGCTGGTGCTCAACCACGAGATCGGCGGCGACGAGCCCCATCCCGTGCCGCACGTCGAGGGGCTCGTGTACGACCGGTCCGCGCACGGCGGGACGACGACGCTCGTCGTCGGCGCGGGCGGCGACGTCCTCGGGCACGCGGTGAGCCTCGCCGGTACGCGCAACAACTGCGCGGGCGGCCGAACGCCGTGGGAGACGTGGCTGACCTGCGAGGAGACCGAGGAGGTGCTCGGCCGGCCGCACGGCTACGTCTTCGAGGTCGACCCGCACGACCCCTCGGCCAACCGCGACCCCCGGCCGGTCGCGGCGCTCGGGAGGTTCAGCCACGAGGCCGTGGCGGTCGACCCGGACGCCGACGTCCTGTACCTCACCGAGGACGCCGTCGACCCCAACGGGTCCCTGTACCGCTGGGTCGCCCCGTCCGCCGCCCGGCCGCTGGGCCGCGGCTCGCTGCGGGCCCTGGCGCCCGACGCCGGGGTGCTGGAGGCGCTGCGGGCCTCGACGGAGGACGGGCAGCACGTGCCCGACCTCTCCGTCGCGACCGAGCCCGGCACCACCTACCGCGTCGCGTGGGAGCCCGTGCCCGACCGCGACGCCACGACCACCTCGGTGCGCCGCCAGCTGCCCGACGACCGGATCACCCGGGCCCGCAAGCTGGAGGGCGCCTGGTGGGGCGACGGCGGTGCGTACGTCGTGTCGTCCTTCGCCCGGGCCGACGACGGCAGCCCCGCCGAGCACGACGGCCAGGTGTGGTTCCTCGACCCGGTGGCCGGCACCCTCACGCTGCGGCTGCGCTTCGGCGTCGCGACGGAGCCCGACGTCGCGCCCGACGGGCCGGACAACATCACCGTCTCCCCGCACGGCGGCGTGATCATCGCCGAGGACGGGGCCGGCGTCGTCCACCTCATGGGCGCCACCGACGGAGGCGCGGTGTACCCGCTGGCCCGCTGCGACGCGGCCGGTGACGGCACCGAGTTCTGCGGACCGGTCTTCTCGCCCGACGGGCGCGACCTGTTCACCAACCTGCAGGGACCGGGCTGCACCTTCCTCGTCCAGGGGCCGTTCGACGCGCTGAGCGGATAGTCGATCGACGCGGCACGGTCCGCGCGACACGCTGCCGGCGTGGACCTCGTCGGCACGCTGCCCGCCTTCCTCGTCGCGGTGCTGCTCATCGCGGCGTCGCCGGGGCCGGCCATGGCGCTGGTCGTCCGGCGGGCCGCGCTGCGGGGCCTGCGTGGAGCGGTGCCCACGGTGCTGGGCGTGGAGGCCGGACTGCTCTTCTGGGCCCTGCTGGCCGGCGCCGGCCTGGCTGCGCTGGTCGCCGCCTCGGAGGTCGCCTACCTGGTGCTGCGCGTCGCGGGCGCGGGCGTGCTGCTGTACCTGGGCGGGCGGGCCCTGCTGGGGGTGTGGCGCGAGCGGCGGACCGGCGTCCCGCCAGCCGACACGGCAGCGCCGGGGGAGGGGACGCGCCGCGGCTGGTGGACGGCGTTCGGCGAGGGCGTCGTCGTCCAGCTGGCCAACCCGAAGCTCGCCGTCTTCATGGTGGCGTTCTACCCGCAGTTCGTCCCGGCGTCGGGTTCACCGTTCACCGCGACCGTGGTGCTCGCGACGCTGCAGGTGACAGTCGAGATCGGCCTGTACCTCGGGCTCGCCGCCGGCGTCGCGCGGGCGGGGGAGTGGTTCCGGCGGCCGCGGATCCGGCGCCGGCTGGATGCGGTCGGCGGCACGGTGCTGGTCGCGCTCGGCCTGCGGGTGGCCGCCTCCGGCCGCTGAGCCGGCGTCAGGGGCGCCAGCGCGGATCGCGGCCCGAGAGCCGCAGCGCGCGCTCGAGCGGGGGCATGCCGTCGTCCACCGGGAGGGGGTCGGCGAAGCCGGCGTACTCGCGGAACATCTCGGCGTACTGCTCCACGACGGCGAGCACGGCGCGGGCAGTCTCGTCGTCGACCTCGAGGGTCTGGCCGGTGGCCGCGGCGACGTCCCAGCCGTGCAGCACCAGCTCGGCCAGGTTCATCTTCGCGATCTCCTCGGCGGGCATGGTGGACCCGCCGCCGAAGTCGACGTCGCCCTGCCACGCGGCCGGGTCCCGCCAGGCGGCCACGGCGCGGTCGAGCTGCTCGGCGTAGCGCTGCGGCCAGTCGGGTTCGGCGGCGAAGTCGCGCGCGACCAGCTCCTCGGGCAGGTCGGCGCGGCGGGCACGGTGCTCGAGGCCGTACCCGGTGTACAGCACCCAGTGGTCGACCAGCGCGCGCAGGTCCCAGTCGGCGGTCGGGGTGGGGGAGCCCAACGGCGTCCCGGCCGCGCCGCGGGCGACGGCGGCGGCCGCGCGGGCGGCGTCGGCGAGGCGGGGGTGCAGGGCGGGCAGCGTCGTCGGGGGAGTCATGCCCCCATGCTGCGAGCGGCGACGCGGGCGGTCTTGGAGAAATGCGACAGCGTCAGCGCACCGTGCGCGCGTACCGGGCGGGTGGCGTGCCGACGGCGGCGGTGAAGTCCCGGACCAGGTGCGCCTGGTCGGTGTACCCGAGGTCGGCGGCGACGGCGGCCCAGTCGACGTCCCCGGTGAGGGCCCGCTCGGCGACCTCGCGCAGCCGCGCCATGCGGATCACCTGCTTGACCGGCAGGCCCACCGCGTCGGCGAAGGCCCGTTGCAGCCAGCGTACGGAGCGGCCGCAGCGGTCGGCGAGCTGGTCGACACGGGTGAGCGTGCGGTCGCGCTCCACCAGGTCGACGGCGGCGTCGAGCTCGGCCTGCTCGGCGGTGCGGGTCCGGGGGAGGCCGCGCAGCCAGTCCTCGACGAGGGGATGGGCGGTGGCGAGGTCGGGTGCCGCACGGATGCCCTCGAGGACGGCCCGGTCCAGGGGCAGGAGCTCGCCGGCCGGGACGACCCGGTCGCGCAGGGACGCGAGCGACCGATCGACGAGCGACCGGAAGGCCGCCGGCCGGAACCGGACGGCGGGGACGGCGACGCGGCCGGTGAGCCGGCGGTGATAGGTGCCCGACACCGGGCCGGTGACCCAGGCACCGTCGGGCTCGAACGACACGTTCACCGCGGGGAAGGAGAGGACCAGCGACTCGTGCACCTGGCCGGCGGGCAGGTCCCAGGCCACCCGCCAGTGCACCGCCACGAGGTCGGCGAGGTCGGCCGAGGGCTCCAGCCGGTCGACCCGGAAGACCTCGGGGATGGCGCCGGGGGAGAGGATGCCCCGCGTCCCGCTCTCGCCCACGAGCAGACGGTACGGCTCGGAGCGTCCGCTCGGATCGATGCCGTCAGGTTCACCGCGTTGCCGTCCGGGTCCCGCACGTGGGCGACGCTCTGGCCCCACGGCATGTCGCTGGGCGGGCCGGCGGCGGTGCCGTCGAGTTCCTCGACCCGGGCGAGGGCGGCGTTGACGTCGGGTACCTCGATGCCGAGCAGCAGCGACCGGCGTCCGCGGGGCTGTCGGCCTCCGCGACGATCCCGAGGTCCGAGTCGCCGATGCGCAGGCCCTGGGCACGGTTCTCCTCGGGTTCGGGTGCGACGTCTGAGGCCCCTGGCGCGGATGAAAACTCGGCGGCTTGCCATAGGCAGGCATCTACCTGCATGATGGTGGAGTGACCGGGGGAGCCGACGACCTGGACGCGGTCTTCAAGGCACTGGCGGACCCGACCCGCCGACTGCTGCTGGACCGCCTCAAGCAGCGGAACGGCCAGACGCTGGGCGAGCTCTGCGCCGAGCTCTCGATGGCCCGTCAGTCCGCCACCCAGCACCTGGACCTGCTCCAGCGGGCGGGCCTGGTGTCCGTCGTCCGTCGGGGCCGCGAACGCCTGCACCACCTCGACCCGGGGCCGATCCACGAGATCGAGCAGCGCTGGATCTCCGCCTTCGACCGGCCCCGACTGCGCGCCATCCGCGACATCAAGGAGAAGGCAGAGGAGTACGCCATGTCCGAACAGCAGGTCGACACGATCCCGACCTACGTCTACGTCACCTACATCCGCGCGACCGCCGAGGAGGTGTGGCGCGCCCTGACCGACGCCGACCTGACGGCGAGCTACTGGGGCCACGCCAACGTGTCGGACTGGCAGCCGGGATCCGTCTGGGAGCACCGGCGGACGGACGGGTCGGAGGTCGCCGACGCCGGCGGCCGGGTCCTGGACGTCGAGCCGCCCAGGCGACTGGTCATGACGTTCGGCGAACCGGACGAGCCGCCGGCGACGGCGTCGAGGGTCACGTTCCTCGTCGAGCCGCACGAGGACATCGTCCGGCTGACGGTGACGCACGAGAGGCTCGCCGACGCGACGGCCCTGCGGGAGATCTCGCTGGGGTGGCCGGCCGTGCTGGCGAACCTCAAGTCGCTGCTCGAGACGGGGCAGGTGCTGCCGGTGGCACCCTGGGAGATGCCGACCGCGCCGGCGTGAACCCCGAGAGGGGCTCCTCCGCCAGGTCAGTTGACATAATGTGCATTATCGGCGGTCGGGATCCAGCGCTCAGGAGGGGCTGATCGGTCCGGACGGCGGTGTCGACCATCCCGGGTTCCGTTCGTCGGTGCGCACCGGACCGGCGTCGGTCGGTGTGATGTCGAGCCGGCCATGGCGAGATCCCGACCCAGCGCGCGGCGATCGGCAGCGGTCCCCCCGAACACATCTGTCGATCGGTGCCAGCGGCCTGTCGGGCGTCGCACCTCCGCCGGCCCGGCCGACTCCCGCTGACCGGCCGGCCCCGCTGACCGGCCGACCGGCCGACCGGCTCGATCCCGCTGATGCAGCCGAGGTGTCCCTTCGCCCGGTCTCGTCCCGTCGCCGACTCCCCTGGTGATCATCTCGACACGTTCAAGATGATCTTGCGGGCCGGCTCCGTCCCTTGAGGCCCGAGGGTCCGGGGCCCGTCGGACGCCGGCGCCCGTCCTCGACGACACGGACCCCGCTTCCCCGCCACCCAGGGACACCACCCCGGTTACGTCACAGTGACGCATTGACGGATGTCCGGGAGGGTCCGACGGGCGGTCTGCGGACGACCTCAATAGGCTCGGAGCATGCACCTCCGCCGACCAGTCGCCGCCGTCCTGACCGCCTTCGCGTTGTTCGGTGGTGGCGCCACGCTGACCGCCTGCGACGCCGCGGGGACCGACCAGCGGGACGGGACCTCTGACGAGGAGGTCAACCAGGGCCCAGGCCCCGGACCGAACTACACCGACCCGGAGCGCGAGGTCGAGGAGGGCGAGGACAACCAGGACCCGGACTGATCGGCCCGGACCGGCCGGCTCAGGAGCGCTCGTTGACCCAGAGCCGGTCGAGGCGGCCGGTCGACCGCAGCAGCTCGGCCAGCGAGCGCTCGAGCTCCGCCTTGGTCGGGCGTTCGCTGAGCAGGGTCTGCACGTCCTCGAGCGCACAGCGGAGCTGGTACAGCCGGTCCTGCAGGCCGTCGAGCTCGGCCCGTGTCACCAGGACGACGTCGCCGGCCAGACCGGCCTTCGCCGTGGCGTTCCGCTGCTCGTAGGCCCGCTGGCGGCACGCCTGGCCGCAGTACAGCCGCGGCCGGCCGACCGAGCTCTGCTGCGGCAGCACCCGGCGGCACCACCCACAGCGCCGCTCGTGCCCGCTCCCCCGGTGCCCGTCCGATTCCCGGACCTCCCCGTCGAGGACGACGGTGGATGCCTGCTGCTCTGCCACGAGGTGGACCGTAGACGGCGGGACCGACAGGTTGCGGGGACACGCCCGACACTCCCGGGGCGGCACGGAGCGAGCGCACCACGGCTCCCTGACGAGGGCCTGACCAGTGCGTCGTCGTGCCGCACTAGCGTGTCGACCGTGCGCTCGGCCCGCTACGCGTTCCTCGACGCGCCGACCCCGCTGGCCATGGCGCACCGGGGCGGGGCGATCGAGCACGTGGAGAACACCATGCCGGCCTTCCAGGCCTGCGTGGACCTGGGGTACCGGTACCTGGAGACCGACGTCCAGGTGACGGCCGACGGCGTCCCGGTGGTGTTCCACGACGCCACCCTGGACCGGGTCACCGACCGCAGCGGCCGCATCGACCAGCTGCCGTGGTCGGAGGTCGCGGACGCGCTCATCGGCGGACGCCACCCCGTGCTGCGGCTGGAGGACCTGCTGGACGCCTGGCCCGACGTCCGGTTCAACCTCGACATCAAGGCCGCCGGCGTGCTTGCCCCGCTCGTGCGGCTGGTCCGCCGGATGCGGATGACTGACCGGATCTGCCTCGGCTCGTTCTCCGACGCCCGGCTGGCCGCCGCCCGCCGCCTGTTCGGCCCGGCGGTGTGCACCTCCCTGGGGCCCCGCGGGGTGGCGGCGCTCCGGTTGTCCTCCTACTCGCCGCGCGCCGCCGGGCTGGTCCGCATCGACGCGGGCTGTGCCCAGGTCCCGCTGCGCCTGGGCGGCCGCGCGCTGGTCGACGAGCGTTTCATCGCCACGGCGCACGAGCGGGGCCTGCAGGTCCACGTGTGGACCGTCGACACCGAGGAGGAGGCCGACGCCATGCTGGACCTGGGGGTCGACGGGATCATGACCGACCGGCCGGCCATGCTGCGGGGCGTGCTCGAACGGCGCGGGCAGTGGGTCCCCCGGTGAGCCTGCGGGACTGGCGGCCGCGGACGCCGCCGCTGCCCGACCACCTGCAGGCGGTCGTGAAGCCCGACGACCCCGAGTGGTTCGCCCGCGAACTGGCGATCGCGGCGGCGCCTCCGTGGTGGTTCTGGCGCTTCGTGCTGCGCCGGTTCTCCTGGCTCGTGGGCCTCTTCGGCCGGGTCGAGGTGACCGGGAGCATCCCCGAGGACCTGCGCCGCGGGCCGCTGCTGCTGGCCGCCAACCACATCGGCGACTTCGACCCGTTCGTCATCGCCGTCGCCCTGCACCGGATCGGGGTGACGCCGCGGATCATGGCCACCGGCGGGATCATCGCCGCACCCGTCGCCGGGCCCGCGCTGGAGCGGACGGGCGCCATCCGCGTGGAACGGGGCACCGAGCTCGCGCGGCACGCCGTCCGCGTCACCGAGGTCGCGCTCGTCCACGGCGGGCACGTCGTCGCCTACCCGGAGGGCCGCGTCGGCCTCGCGGCCGACGGCTGGCCCGAGCGCGGCCGGACCGGCATGGCCCGGATGGCGCTGGGCATGGGCGTCCCGGTGATCCCGGTCAGCCAGTGGGGTGCCCACGAGGTGCTCCAGTACGGCAACGACTGGGGCAAGCTGCGCACCCTGGCCCGCGCCGTCGTCCGGCGGCCTGCGCTGCGGGTGCACGTCGGGCCGCCCGTCGTCCTCGACGACCTGCGCATGGGGCGGGTCGGGGACGCCAACCGCGCCCGCTACCGCATCGCCGCGGCGATCACCCGCGGGCTCGTGCCGCTGCGGGCCGCCGAACCGGACCGGCCGGCCTTCGTCGACCCCACCCGGCCCACGACGGCGGTCGCGGCGTTCCCGGGAGGCGTCGTCCCGGTCGACGTCCCGTGAGCCCGCCCGACGACGCGGTCGCCATGACCGTGCCCGACCCCGACCCGCGCCGCCGGCAGCGGCCGGCCACCGTGCCGACGACGGTGCCGGCCGCCGGCAACCGCCGCAGCCACCCCGCCCCGGCGCACCTGCGGTTCTTCCACGGGCCGATGGACTGCGGCAAGTCCACGCTGGCCCTGCAGGTGGACCACAACCAGGCCCGCCAGGGCCGCTCGGGGCTGCTGCTCACCCAGGGGGACCGCTCCGGGCGACCGCGGATCAGCTCGCGGGTGGGCCTCACCCGTGAGGCGGTGGAGGTGGAGGCCACCACCGACCTGCGGCTGCTGGTGCGCAGCCACTGGGCCGGGGGCCGGCGCGTGGACTACCTGATCGTCGACGAGGCCCAGTTCCTCACGCCCGCCCAGGTCGACCAGCTGGCCGAGCTCGTGGACGAGTCGCACGTCGACGTCTGGGCCTTCGGCCTGACCACCGACTTCCGCACCCGCCTGTTCCCCGGGACCCAGCGGCTGCTGGAGGTCGCCGACGACGTCCAGCGCATCCAGGTCGAGGTGCTCTGCTGGTGCGGCCTGCCCGGGCTGCTCAACGCCCGGGTCGTCGACGGGGCGATCGTCCGGCACGGCGCCACCGTCGTGGTGGCCGACACCGCGCCCACGCCGGCGCCCGACGAGCCCTCGTCGACGGCGTCCGCGGCGACCGACGTCCACTACCAGGTGCTCTGCCGCCGGCACCACGTCCTGGGGCAGCTCGGTCCCACGGCGGCCGGCCCGGGGCAGCTCGCGCTCTCCTGACCCACCCTTACGGGGGGCGGTGGAGACCGGAACACCACCCCATGCGATGATTACGGGCCGACGAAGCGGAATCTTGCCAAGAGTTCTGCCGTTGGTCCTTTCGATCCCCCCGTCCTGTGGGTATGTGCCCATGCGACGGATCGGGTCGTGACCGAGACACCATCAGCACGAGAGGACGGTGTGCCATGGGCGAGCGTTCCCTTAGGGGTAGCCGACTGGGCAGCGTGAGCTACGAGACCGAGCGGAACACCGCACCGATCGAGCGTCAGTACGTCGAGTACAAGTGTGCCTCGGGACACCTGTTCTCGGTGCCCTTCGCCGACGACGCCGAGGTCCCCGAGACCTGGGAGTGCAAGTTCGACGGCGCTGCGGCCAAGCTCGTGGGCGGCGCGGAGCCGGCCCCCAAGAAGGTCAAGCCCCCGCGGACCCACTGGGACATGCTCCTCGAGCGTCGCTCCGTGGAGGACCTGGAGGAGGTGCTCGCCGAGCGCCTCGAGGTGCTCCGCGGTCGCCGTACCCGCGCCAGCTGAGCGCGACCAGCTCGTAGAACGGCCCCGGTGGGAGTCCCCCACCGGGGCCGTTCGGCGTTCCGGGCCGGATCGGTCAGCGCTGCGGGTCGTCCCGCAGCACCTCGCCCTCGATGACCAGCGGCCGCCCCGGGTGCGGCGCCGGTCCCGGGACGCCCTCCGTGCGCGCGCTGCGGACCCGCACGGGGCCGCGCAGGTGCGCCGGCAACCGGGAGGCGAGCAGCCGCCCCAGCAGGCCCCGCATCAGCGGCCGGGTGGGCGGCAGCAGGCAGAGCAGCCCGACGAGGTCGCCGAGGAACCCGGGCAGCAGCATGAGCAGCCCGCCCGCGGCGACCAGCCCGGCGTCGCCCAGCGCACGGCCGGGGGGACGCCGCTCCTGCGCCCGTGCCCGCAGCTCGGTGAGGGCACGGGTGCCCTGCCGGCCGAGCAGGACCAGGCCCAGCGTGCTGGTCGCGAGCGTCGCCAGGATCGTCCAGCCCAGGCCGATCCAGTTGGCGACGAGCACGAAGACGACGACCTCGACCAGCGCCAGCACGCCGGCCGTGGTGCGCACACGACGACCCACGGCACTCCCTCCTCGGTGCGGGCCCCGGCAGGGCCCACAGGAGGTGCAACGCTCGGGGCGGCCGTCTTGCTCCTGACCTCAGGCGGCGCGCGCCCGGCGGGCCCGCCGACGCGCGAGCAGACCCGGCCCGGCCACCGACACGAGGGCGCCGACCCCCAGCGCCGTCAGCACCCACTCGGGGCCGGCGCCGACGCGCTCGGCCACGGTCGTGTCGTCCCGCTGGGCGATGTCCTCCACGAACGTCGCCGGGGTGAACAGCTGGGACCGGCGCACGACGGACCCGTCGGGCGCGATGACCGCGGAGATGCCACTCGTGGCCGCGACGACGACCGTGCGGCCGTACTCCACCGCGCGCAGCCGGCTGGCGGCCAGCTGCTGCTCGCTCTCGTCGGTGAAGCCGAAGGTGGCGTTGTTGGTCTGGACGACGAGCATGCCGGCGCCGGCCTCGACGGTGTCGTGCACCAGACCGTCGTAGACGACCTCGAAGCAGATGACGTCGCCGATCCGGGCCCCTGCCATGTGCAGGACGCCGACCTCGTCGCCGGCGCGGAAGTCGCGGCGAACCAGGTCGACCTTGTCGGTGAAGAAGCGGAAGAACGAGCGGGCGGGCACGTACTCGGCCAGGGGCACCGGATGGCGCTTGACGTAGGTCTGCCCCGGGCCGGTCTCGGGGTCCCACACGATGCCGGTGTTGCTGAGGTACCGCCCCGGCCCGTCGACGACGGCCCCGACGAGGATCGGCGCGTCGATGGCCTGCGCCGCCCGGTCGATGGCACGGCCGGCGTCGTCGTTGGTGTACGGGTCGATGTCGGAGCTGTTCTCCGGCCAGATCACCAGGTCCGGCTGCTGCTCCTCGCCGCGCTCGACGGCGGCCGCCAGCTCGAGGGTCTGCTGCACGTGGTTGTCGAGCACCGCCCGCCGCTGGGCGTTGAAGTCCAGGCCGGCGCGCGGCACGTTGCCCTGGATGACCGCCACGACCCGGGTCGGACCGCCCTCGGCGAGCGACCGGCCGGGCAGCGGCAGCCAGGCCAGCGCCCCGACGAGCGGGACGGCGAGCACCGCCACGACGGCGACGGCGCCGGCGCGCAGCGCCGCGGACCGCTCCCCCGCCGGGGCATCGGCACCGGAGGCCCGCCAGGCGCGGCCCAGCGCGATCAGTGCGGCGGCGAGCAGCGCGCCGGTGAGGGCGACGGCGAAGCTGACCAGCGGCACCCCGCCGTACGCGGCCAGCGACAGGAACGGCCCGTCGGTCTGGCTGAGGCCCAGGCGGCCCCAGGGGAAGCCGCCGAGGAACCAGCGGCCGCGCAGCGCCTCGTCGGCCACCCACAGCGCCGCCGTCCACAGCGGCCAGAAGGGAAGGCGCGAGGTCGCCGCCGTCGCCGCGCCGAGCAGCGCGAAGTAGGTCGCCTGCCAGACGGCCAGCGCCAGCCACGGGAACGCGCCGACGTAGACGCCGGTCCACGACAGCAGCGGCACGAGGAACGCCAGGCCCAGCACGAAGCCCAGCCAGGCGCCGGACCGGGCGCGCTCCCCGCGGACGGCCAGCGCCAGGGCCAGCGGCCCGAGGACGGCGAGGGAGGGCAGCGAGTAGCCGGGGAATGCGAGCAGCAGCGCGAGGCCACCGGCAGCGGCCAGCGCGGTGCGCCACGGCAGGCGACGACGGGAGCGGGCGGCGATCGGCTCGCCCGGCTCCGGAGGCGCCGCCAGGGTGTCGGTCGTCGCTGCCGACACGCTCGCCTCCCGGGGTGCTGGTGCCCGGATCCCGGGCGGTGGGGCGCCGGCGCGGACGCCGGCCGGGACCGTCGCGGAGCGCCCCGGTCCCCGGCCAGCATCCCACTCCGCGCCCGGCGACCGGTTCCCTTGATCGGGGCCGGGCGCCCGGGCCGTTCGGCGGGCCGCCGTCCCGGCGTGCGCCGGCGGGACGGCGATGCGGCGGCGCACCCCCGGGGCCGGCCCGATCAGCCGCGGGCTGCGGTCGTCGGGACGTTGTCCGGGTCGTGCGGGCCGTGCCGGTCCCCGCCGGGGAGCCGGTGCGGGTCCTCCCCCGTCCGGCGCGTCCCCTCCGCCGGCCCGGCTGCTCGCGGGTCCGGGAGACCCGCGCGACCGGGAGGGTGCGCGCCGTGCGG
This sequence comes from Trujillonella endophytica, assembly GCF_019799905.1. Classification (GTDB taxonomy): domain Bacteria; phylum Actinomycetota; class Actinomycetes; order Mycobacteriales; family Geodermatophilaceae; genus Trujillonella; species Trujillonella endophyticus_A. The sequence continues at coordinate 113,405 of NZ_JABGCI010000007.1, forward strand.
GAGGGACACCACCGGTGCCTCCGGAACGGAACTGCAGCGACTGTAGGAAGCCTGCTCGGGTCCGTCCGTCACCGCGACCCGGCTGTGCCGGACCGTGACGCGATCGTTACCGGCCCTGGACCGTTCCGACCGGCTCGCCCGCCACGACCAGCTCGCGACAGGCGGGCTGCGCACGGTCGGCGAGCAGCTGGGACAGCGTCGCGTCGGTCGCCCAGAGCGCCAGGTCGGCCGGGGCGCCGACGGCCAGCGGCCCACCGGCGTGCTCGCCGCGGACCGCGTACCAGCCACCGTGGGTCGCGGCGTCGAAGGCGTCGAAGGGGCGCAGCCCGGAGGCCGGGGTCCGGTGGTCGACCGCCGCGTGCACGCCGCCCCAGGGGTCCATCGGTGTCACCGGCGCGTCGCTGCCCAGTGCCAGGACGACGCCGGCGTCGGCGAGGTCGGCGAACGGGTTGCAGGCCAGCGCCCGGTCGGTGCCCAGCCGCTCGGCGTACATCCCCTCCGCACCGCCCCAGGCGGCGTCGAAGGCCGGCTGGACGCTGGCGACGACGTCCCAGGCCCGCATCCGCTCCACGACTCCCGGCCCGACCATCTCGACGTGCTCGAGGCGGTGGCGGCAGGCCCGGACGGCGGTGGCGCCGAGCTCGTCGACGACCACGCCGATCGCCTCGAGCACCTGGCCGACTGCGGCATCGCCGATGCAGTGGAAGCCGGCCTGCACGCCGGCCGTGGTGCAGGCGCGCACGTGCTCGACCAGCGAGGCCGTCTCGAACCGCAGGGCGCCGGCGGTCTCCGGTCGGTCGGCGTAGGGCCGGCCGAGCGCCGCGGTGTGCGACCCGAGCGCGCCGTCGCAGAACAGGTCGCCACCGGCGCCGACCAGGCTCAGCTCGCCCACCAGGTCCAGCCCGCCGCGCTCGGACAGCTCTCCCCAGTAACCCAGCACGCGCGGTCCCGGCGCCTCGCGGGCGAGCTCCAGCAGGCCGGCCAGGTCGGCCGCACTCGACACCTCCGGCCCGGCCATCTCGTGCAGGCTGCCGATGCCCAGAGCAGCCGCGGCCGCCAGCGTCGCCTGCTGGGCCGCCCGTCGCTGGGGGGCCGTCACCGCGCCGTAGGCCGCCTGGCGGGCCGCGTGGTGGGCCTCCAGCCGCAGCCGGCCGTCCGCGCCGAAGCCGGGCAGGTCGGCGATGCCGGGCACGTGGTCCAGCAGCGCGGTCGACACGGTCGCCGAGTGGACGTCGACGCGCGCCAGGTAGATCGGCCGGTCCCCGGCGACCGCGTCCAGGTCATGGCGGGTCAGGGCGCGGTCCTCGGGCCACCCGGTCTCGTCCCAGCCCGTGCCCAGCACGACGCCGTCCGGGGCGCGCCGCACGTGCTCGGCCACGGCCGCCAGGGCGGCGGCGAGGCTCGACCTCCCGTGGAGGTCGAGGCCGGTGAGCGCCAGGCCGGTGGCGGTCGCGTGCACGTGCGCGTCGACGAAGGCGGGCGTGAGCAGGGCCCCCTCCCCCGCGACCGTGCGGGAGCCGGCCGGCGCGTCGCCGGCCGGACCCACCCAGGCGATGCGGCCGTCGACCACGGACACCGCGCGGCCCGGGCGGTCGCCGACGGTGACGTCGGTCAGCAGCAGCCTCACGGAGGCGTCAGCGGCGGCGGACGAGCCCGCGCAGCCGAGCGAGGGGGTGCGGCCGCTTCGCCCTCTTGCGGGTGCCCGTGTAGTCGGCGACGTCGAGCAGCTTGGCCTCCTCCGGCGTGGGCGCGGTGCCGCCGAGGTGGGCCGGCTGCCACCACAGGTCGTCCGGGCCCGCCGGCCGCTGCGGGTACTCCCGCTGCGCGCGGTCCAGCAGCTCCTCCATCGCCGTCCGGGTGCGCGCCAGCAGGGCGGCCATCTCCTCGCCGGGCGCCGGCACGATCGGCTCCCCCAGCAGGACGGTGACGGCCACGCCCCGCCGCAGCTGCGGCTTGTGGTGCTTGGTGGTGATCCGCTGCCCACCCCAGACCGCGGCGGGGATGATCGGCACGCCCGCGTCGATCGCCATCCGGGCGGCGCCGGCCTTGAGGTCCTTGACGGTGAAGCTGCTGCTGATGGTCGCCTCGGGGAAGACGCCGACCACCTGGCCGTCCTTGAGCGCACGGACCGCGGCCTCGAAGGCGGCGGCTCCGGCGCGCCGGTCGACCGGGATGTGCTGCATGGCCCGCATGAAGGGCCCGGCGAACCAGTGCCCGAACACCGACGCCTTGGCCATGAACCGGACCAGGCGGCGGGAGTCCAGCGCGCCCAGCCCGAGGAAGGTGAAGTCCAGGTAGCTCACGTGGTTGCTGCAGATGATGGCGCCGCCGTGCGTGGGCACGTGCTCGGCACCGCGGACGTCGAAGCGGAACCGCAGGAGCCGGAAGACCACCAGGGTGAGCCGGATGACGAAGCGGTAGGGCCGGTCCCGTCGATCGGGCCGCGGACCGTACAGGTCGGACCGGACGACGTCGCGCCAGCGTGCGCTCTCCATGCGCGGACCCTAACCGGGCCGCCTGGAGGCCGCCTGGGACCGGTCAGTCCGCTGTCGTGGCCCCGACCGCGTCCCGGACGACGGCGGTGAGGTCGCCGGTCCCGCGGTGCACCCGCCGCTGCTGGTCGGCGCCGGTGCCGCGGGCGAGGATCGTGGCCACGCCGGCGGAGACCCGCTCCTCGTCCCCGGTGTCGGCCAGCGCCGGGCGCACGTGCTCCAGCAGCGCGGCCACGACGTCGGCAGCCGGCGCGGGGCGTCCCTCCTGCGGGGACACCAGCTCCCCGCCGAGGCCGGAGCGGGCCGCCCGCCAGCCGGCGACGCGGATCACCTCGCTGCGGACGTCCGGCGCCGGCACCCCGTCGCGCCACTCCCGTGCCGCGGTCTCCACCAGTCCGCGGACGAGGCCGGCGTGGGTGACGGCGTCCTCGACGTGCAGGGCCACGTCGGCGATGCGGATCTCGACGGTGGGCCAGTGCTCGGACAGCCGGGCGTCGAAGTAGACCATCCCGGTGTCGACGATCGTGCGTGTCGCCACCAGGTCGGCCACCACCCGGGCGTAGTCGGCGGCACCGGCGAAGAGCTCGGTCGGCCCGGAGGAGGGCCACCGGTTCCACGACTGCGACCGGAAGCTCGCGTAGCCGCTGTCGCGGCCCAGCCAGAACGGCGAGTTGCTGGTCAGGGCCGTGAGCACGGGCAGCCACACCCGGATGCGGTTGAGGACGGCCACGCCCTCCTCGGCGTCGTCCACCGAGACGTGCACGTGGCACCCGCAGGTCAGCTGCTCGAGCGCGGTCAGGCCGAAGGTCTCGGCCATGTCGGCGTACCGCTCCCCCGGCGTCGTCACCGGCTCCACCCGCACCGGGGAGCTGGCCAGGGCGGCGACACGGGCGCCCACGGCCTGCGCTGCGGCGTCCGCCCTCCCGCGCCAGTGCCGCAGCTCGCCGGTGACCTCCTCGAGGCTGTGACAGACACGGGTGCCCAGCTCGATCTGCTGGGCCTTGAGCTCGGGGACGAGGTGGCCGACCGGGTCGTCCCCCTCGCCCGCTCCGCCGTCGTCCCCGCGGGTCGCCCGGTCGTGCTCCGCGGCCGTCTCCGCCTCTCCCCACCGGGCGGCGGCCTCGAGGGCCTCCGGTCCGAGCGGGACGGGCACTCCGGCCGGATCGACGACGAGCAGTTCCTCCTCGACACCCAGGGTCCGCACCGGCCCATGGTCCCCAGCGCGCCCGCCGCCGAACCGCGGTTCCCCCCATCGGTGCATCGGCGCCGGAGGCGCCGGAGTTGTCAACGGCGAGTGCCGACGACAAGAAGTCGCAAGTTTGTTCGGGATAACGGTAGTGTTCCGTCATGGCACGTGAGTGGCAGCTCCCCCTGCCCGAGATGCCGGCGCCGCCCCCGGAGCGGGCGTGGCGCCGGTTGACGGCGCCCGAGGGCTACGAACCGCAGTGGCGGCGGCTGGTCGACGCCGCCCTGGAGCTGGGGCTGGGCCCCGACGACCTCGCCGAGGACGGGCTGGAGCCGGTGGCGGTCGCCCGTGGCTGGCGCCCGGCGACGGTCACGCTGTACAGCAAGGTGGCCCGGTACGGCGGCGTCGCACTGCCGGTGCCGCGGACGCCGGAGCCCGACCCGCCGACGCTGGACCTGCGGCCGCTCACCGAGATCCGCAGCGAGGACCCCGAGCACCTGCGCGCCGTCACGTGGTGCGCGCTGGCGCTCGGGTGGCCGGCAGCGGTGGGGCAGTTCCGATCCCTGCGCCGCGACCAGGTGCACCCCTCGGCCGGCCGCCTGGTCGTGCGGACCGACGACGGCGAGTGGGCGGTGCCGGGCGCGACGACCGCCTGGCACGCGTGGGAGACCGTGCGCGGGCGCTTCCCCGCCCTGGCCGCCAGCCCCTGGGTGCTTCCGGCGCTGCGCCGCGGACCGGGTCTGGACTCGCGGATCGGCGGCCGGCTGTCCAACCAGGCGCTGCAGGTGACCTTCACCAAGCACGCCGTCGGGACGGGGCACCACCTGCGGGCCACGGCCGGTCCGCGGCGCCGGGACCGGGCCGCGGCGCTGGCCGAGGCGTACCGGGAGCTCTCCTACGACTCCTACCGGCGGCTGGCCCTGGCCGCCGGGGCGCCGCCGGTGAGCACCCGCGGCGTGGTCCGCGCGGAGCGTGCCGTCGCGCGCGAGGCACGCCGGGCGGGCTGAGCCGGTTCCCGCGCGCTCCTCCGGACGCCCGTGCTCTGCGTACGGGGGACGCAGAGCACGAGCACGCGCAGATCCCTGGCGGACTCCCGGCCGCGCGCTCAGAGCAGGGTCAGCTGCTCGGGGATCTCGTCGGCCGCCCGACGCGGCGGCCGGGGCGCAGCGCCCGGCAGTCCGGCCGCGGGGTCCTCGCGCCGCTCGGGCAGGCTGCCCGCGGGGAAGGTCGCCTCGTCGTCCCCCGGGACGCCGGTGCCGCGCGCCTCTCCCCCGGCCTGCCGGCCCAGTCCGTGCGCGGCCAGGAGCGGGGCCACCCGGTCCGACAGCCACCGCCGGTACTCGGCCGGCACGTACGCGCCCCGGCCGTAGAGCTGCCGGTACCGCGGCACCAGCTGCGGGTGCTCGCGGGCCAGCCAGGCCGTGAACCACTCCCGGGCGCCGGGCCGCAGGTGCAGCGGGACCACGGTCACCCCGGTGGCCCCGGCCGCGGCGATGGCGCCGAGCGCGGCATCGAGGTCGGCGAGCCGGTCGGTGAGCCCGGGGATGACCGGCGCGAGGAACACCCCGCACGGCAGGCCGGCGTCGGCGATCGCCCGGACGAGGTCCAGCCGGGCCCGGGGCGAGGGCGCGCCGGGCTCCAGCGCGGCGTGCAGCTCCTCGTCCCAGATCGCCATCGAGACGCCCAGGCCGACCGGCACGTCGCGCGCCGCCGTGGCCAGCAGCGGCACGTCGCGGCGCAGCAGCGTGCCCTTGGTCAGGATGGAGAACGGGGTGCCGGACGCGGCGAGCGCGCCGATCACCCCGGGCATCAGCCGGTAGCGACCCTCCGCGCGCTGGTAGGGGTCGGTGTTGGTGCCCAGGGCGACGTGCTCCCGCCGCCACGACGGGCGGGCCAGCTCGCGGCGCAGGACGTCGACGAGGTTGGTCTTGACGACGATCTGCGTGTCGAAGTCCCGGCCGGTGTCCAGCTCCAGCCACTGGTGGGTGCCGCGGGCGAAGCAGTAGACGCACTGATGGCTGCATCCCCGGTACGGGTTGATCGTGTGGCCGAACGGCATGCCGGAGCCGGCCGGGACGGCGTTCAGCGCCGACCGTGCCCGCACCTCGTGGAACGTCAGGCCGGGGAACTCGGGCACCTCGACGCTGCGCATGAGGCCCCGGATCGACGGCATGCCGGGCAGCGTCGTCGGCTCCTCGAGGTCGAGCCGTTGGGCATCCCAGCGCACCCGCCCATGCGAACACACGTTCGAGCAGGTGTCCAGCGGGACACGGCCGGGTCAGACCGGTGGGCGGTCCTCGAAGACGGTGGACAGCACGACCGTCGTCCGGGTGCTCACGCCGGCCAGGGAGCGGATGTCGCGCAGCAGGTCCTCCAGCGCCTGGGTGGAGGCCACCCGGACCTTGAGCAGGTAGCTCTCCGCTCCGGCGATCGAGTGGCACGCCTCGATCGCCGCGAGGTGTGCCAGCTTCGCCGGGGCCTCCTCGGCCCGCTCGACGTCGGTCGGCGTGATCGCCACGAAGGCGGTCAGTCCCAGGCCGAGGCCGGCCGCGTCGAGGCAGGCGCGGTACCCGGTGATCAGCCCCCGCTGCTCCAGCCGGCGCACCCGCTGGTGCACCGCGGAGACCGACAGCCCCACCTGCTCGGCCAGCTCCGTGTAGCTGGCGCGGCCGTCGCGGGCGAGCGCGGCCATCAGCGCCCGGTCGACGTCGGCCGGGCCGGCCTCAGCCGGGGAGGCGGACGAGCCCACGGGAACCGGAGTTGACCGAGCGGACGCCGTCGACGGTGCAGACGACGATGTCCTCGATGCGGGCGCCGCACCGCCCGGCGAGGTAGATGCCCGGCTCGACGGAGAAGGCCATCCCCGGCACCAGCGGCAGCTCGTTGCCGGCCACGATGTAGGGCGCCTCGTGGGTGTCCAGCCCGATGCCGTGGCCGGTGCGGTGGATGAAGTGCTCGCCCCAGCCGGCCTCGGTGATCACCCGGCGGGCGACCGCGTCGACCTCCTCGGCTGTGGTGCCCGGGCGGACCGCGGCGCAGGCGGCCTGCTGCGCCTCCTGCAGGACGCCGTACCACTCGGCCGTCTCGGCGTCGGGCTCGCCCCCGACGACGTAGGTGCGTGTGCAGTCGGAGCGATACCCGGACGGCAGTTCCCCGCCGATGTCGACGACGACGAGGTCCCCGGCCTCCACCACGCGGCCGGAGAGCTCGTGGTGCGGGCTGGCGCCGTTCGGCCCGGAGCCGACGATCGTGAAGTCCACACCGACGTGGCCCTCCGCGAGGATCGCCGCGGCGATGTCGGCGCCGACCTCGGCCTCGGTGCGGCCCACCCGGAGGAAGTCGGCCATCCGGGCGTGCACCCGGTCGATGGCGGCGCCGGCGACGACGAGCTCCTCGATCTCGGCGGGGGTCTTCACCATCCGCAGCCGGTCCAGGACGGGGGTGGCCAGCTCCAGCGCGGAACCGGGCAGCGCGCCCTGGACGCCCAGCGCGTGCTCGGCCCACGTGCGCGCCCCGACGCCGATGCGGGCCGGCGCGGACCCGAGCCGGGCGGTGGCCGCGCGCGCGAGCAGCGCGAAGGCGTCGTCGGTCTCATCCCAGGCGAGCACCTCGAGCCCGAGCCCACCGGCCGGGCTGGCGTCGACCATGGGCGCCTCGAGCCGCGGGACGACGAGGAACGGCTCCCCGCGCCGCGGCACCGCCAGCGCGGTCAGCCGTTCCATGGCGTGGGCGTCGTAGCCGCTGAGATAGCGCAGGTCCGAGCCCGGCGTCACCACGAGCAGGTCCAGGCCCACCTCCCCGGCCACGTCCCGTGCCGCGTGCACGCGCTCGATGGTCACCAGGGGGCCCGTGTCCGCCGTCACGAGCCGAGAGTATCCGTGGGGCACGACCGAGATACGGTGCGGACCGCCGGCCCGCTACGGTCCCCGATCGTGACGACGATGCTGCTGGACGCCGCGAGCCTGTACTTCCGGGCCTTCTACGGCGTGCCGACGAGCGTCACCTCGCCGGACGGCCGCCCGGTCAACGCCGTCCGCGGCTTCCTGGACATGACGGCGCGGCTCATCACCGCGCACGGGCCGGACCGCTGGGTGGCCTGCTGGGACGACGACTGGCGGCCGGCCTTCCGCGTCGAGGCGCTGCCCTCGTACAAGGCCCACCGCCTCTCCCCCGACGGCGGCGAGGAGACCCCCGACGAGCTGGGTCCGCAGGTGCCGGTGCTCGTCGAGGTCCTGACCGCGGCCGGCCTGGCCCGGGTCGGCGCGCCCGGCTACGAGGCCGACGACGTCATCGGCACCCTGGCCACCCGGGCCCACGGGCCGGTCGACGTCGTCACCGGCGACCGGGACCTGTTCCAGCTCGTCGACGACGCCCGCGGGGTGCGGATCCTCTACACCAACCGCGGCATCAACGACATCGAGGTCGTCGACGAGGCGGCGGTCGCCGCCAAGTACGGCATCCCGGGCCGGGCCTACGCCGACTTCGCCGTCCTGCGGGGCGACCCCAGCGACGGCCTGCCCGGGGTCTCCGGCATCGGTGCCAAGACCGCGGCCGCGCTGATCACGGAGTTCGGCGACCTCGCCGGGATCCGGGCGGCCGCCGCGCGCACCGTCGTCCCGGCGGCACCGCTGACGGCCGCGGTCCTCAAGCGGCTGCACGCCGGCGCGGAGTACCTGGACGCGGCGCCCGTCGTCGTCGCCGTGGCCAAGGACATCGACCTGCCGGCCGTGGACGGCGACCTGCCCCGCCGCCCGGCGGACCCGGAGGGGCTCGCGGCGCTGGCCGAGTCCCACGGGATCGGGTCGTCGCTGCGCCGGCTGGGCGCGGCGCTGGGCTGGCCGGCCGACGCGCTGGACTAGCGCGCCGGCCGGCCGATCAGCCGGACGCTCGCGTCACTCGGTGGACGGGGCCCAGGTGTACGCGCCGTCCTCGTCGGTGATCTCGATGGTGATCGCCACCTCGCCCTCGCCGTCCTCGGTGCCCGTGCACTCGTAGGTGGCGCCGACCTCGACCTCCATGTCGTCGGGGCAGCTGAGGTCGCTGATCGTCGTGGAGAACTGCTCGCCGTACTGCCGGCTGACGTCGGACTGGACCGCGCCGGCCTCGAGGACCGTCGTGTTGAGGACGAACCGCGCCAGCACGATGGCGCCGGCGACCAGCACCAGCGCCAGGACGACGAGCCCGGCGATCAGGCCCGTCCTCGACTTCTTCCTCGGCTGGCCGTACTGCTGCCCCGGCTGCCCGTAGCCGGGCTGGCCGTACTGGGGCTGCCCGTACTGCTGTCCGGGCTGGCCGTACTGCGGCTGCCCGTACTGCTGGCCCGGCTGCTGCGGGGGCTGGCCGTACTGCGGCTGGCCGTACTGCTGACCCGGCTGGCCGTAGGAGGGCTGACCCGGCTGCTGCCCGTAGCCGGGCTGGCCGTACTGCGGCTGGCCACCCTGCTGACCGCCGTACCCACCGGGCGCCGGCTGGCCGTACTGGGGCTGCCCGTGCTGCTGGCCCGGCTGCCCGTACTGCCCCGGCTGGTTGCCACCCTGCGGTGGGTTGGTCATCGTCGCTCCCGGTCGGACGGTGTCTGGCGCTGCTCCCCACCCCCGCGGACGGGGGCGGGTGGCATTGTGCCCCACCGAAGGGCCAGGGACCGGCCCACCGCGCGCAGGTCACCCGCTGACGGCCACCGCCACCACTCCGCGGCGGACGCGGGTCACCGCGGCCCGTGCCGTCGCCGCCACGTCGTCGTCGGCGCCCTTGCCGAGCTGGTCGAGCAGGTCGAGGAGCTGTCGCGCCCAGCGGACGAAGTCACCGCCGGACAGCTCGGTACCGGCCTGCTCGGCCCCGGCCAGCACCCGGTCGAGGTCCTGCCCGTCGGCCCAGCGGTACGCCGCCCAGGCGAAGCCGAGGTCCAGGTCGCGGGTCCGGGGCACGCCGTGGTCGACCTCGACGTCGAGCAGCCGGGCGCGGATCCGGCGCATCTCGCCGATCGCGGCGGAGACCTTGCCCGCGGGGACGGCCGGCTGGCTCGGGGTGTCCCGTCGCGCCTCGAACACCACGGTGGAGACGACGGCGGCCAGCTCGGCGGGCGTCAGCCCGCGCCAGACGCCGGCGCGCAGGCACTCGGCGACGAGCAGGTCCGCCTCCGACCAGATCCGCGACAGCCGGCGCCCCTCCGGCGTCACGACCGGCACGTCGTCGCCCCGGCCGTCGACGGCCGGCACGTCGCCGGGGTCGGCCGGCCGCAGCGGCGCGACCTCCGGCACCAGGTAGCCGAGCTCCTCGAGCACGTCGCAGGTGCGGTCGAACTGCCGGGTCAGCGAGCCGGTGCGCTCGGCCATGCGCCGGTGCAGCGCCTCGGCCTCGGAGACCGCGCGCAGCCACCGGTCGGCGGCGCGCACGCGCTCCTCCCGGTCGGGCAGGGAGTGCACCGGGTGGGCCCGGAGCGCCCGGCGCAGGTCGTGCAGCACCGGGTCGTCGGCGGCGGCCGACCGGTTCTTCACCCGGCGCGACCCCAGGTCGTGCTCCACCCGGGCGTTGCGCAGCGTGGCGGCGAGGTCGCGGCGGGCGTGCGGGCTGCGGTGGTTGAAGTTGCGCGGCACGCGCACGTGGGCCAGCGCGGTGACCGGCGTCGGGAAGTCGATCGCGCCGAGCCGGCCGGCCCACTTGTCCTCGGTGACCACCAGCGGGCGCGGCTCGCCGTCGCCGCTCAGCCCGGCGTCGGGCACGCCGGTGTCCAGGACGACGGCGAGCCCCTGCCGCCGTCCCGACGGCACCCGGATGACGTCGCCGGGCCGCAGCGCCGCCAGGGCCTCGGCGGCCTCGAGCCGGCGCTTGGCCTGGGAGTCGCGGGACAGCTCCTTCTCCCGGTCGGAGATCTGCCGGCGCAGCCGGACGTACTCGCCGACGTCCCCGCCCTCGGTGGACATCTCGGCGGCGAACCGCTCGGCCTCCCGCTCGTGCCGGGCCGCCGACCGGGCCAGGCCGACCACCGAGCGGTCGGCCTGGAACTGCGCGAACGACGACGCCAGCAGCTCGCGGGCGCGGGCCCGGCCGAAGCTGCCCACCAGGTTGACGGCCATGTTGTAGCTCGGCCGGAAGGAGGACTTCAGCGGGTAGGTGCGGGTGCTGGCCAGCCCGGCGACGACGGAGGGGTCCAGGCCCGGCGCCCAGATGACGACCGCGTGCCCCTCCACGTCGATGCCGCGGCGTCCGGCGCGCCCGGTCAGCTGGGTGTACTCCCCCGGCGTCACGTCGACGTGGGCCTCGCCGTTCCACTTGACCAGCCGCTCGAGGACGACGGTCCGCGCCGGCATGTTGATGCCCAGGGCCAGGGTCTCGGTGGCGAACACGGCCTTGACCAGACCCCGGACGAAGCACTCCTCGACCGTCTCCTTGAACGCGGGCACCAGGCCGGCGTGGTGGGCGGCCAGGCCCGCCAGCAGCCCCTCGCGCCACTCCCAGAAGCCGAGGACGTGCAGGTCCTGCTCGGGGAGCGAGCCGGTGCGCTCGTCGATGATCGCGGCGATCTCGGCGCGCTCGGCCTCGTCGGTGAGCCGCAGTCCGGACCGCAGGCACTGGTCGACGGCGGCGTCGCAGCCGTTGCGGCTGAACACGAACGTGATCGCGGGCAGCAGCCCCGCGCGGTCCAGCCGCTCGATCACGTCCGGGCGGGCCGGCGGCCGGTGCCGGGGGCGGGAGTCGAAGCCCTCCCGGCGGCGGTTGCCCCCTCCCCCGCCGCCCCAGGTGTCCAGTCGGCGCTCCTGCTCCCGGACGTAGCGGACCAGCTCGGGGTCGACGACCGACGCGCCCCGCTCCCGGGTCGACAGCTGCCGCGGCTCCTCGCCCTGCTCGGCGGCGTGGGCGGCCGGGCGCAGCGAGAACAGGTCGAACACGCGGTTGCCCACGAGCATGTGCTGCCACAGCGGGATCGGCCGCACCTCGCTGACCACGACCCGGGTGTGGCCGCGCACGGTGACCAGCCAGTCGGCGAACTCCTCGGCGTTGCTCACCGTCGCCGACAGGGACACGAGGGTCACCGACTGCGGGAGGTGGATGATCACCTCCTCCCAGACCGCGCCGCGGAACCGGTCGGCGAGGTAGTGCACCTCGTCCATCACCACGTAGCCGAGCCCGGTCAGCGCCGGGGACTCGGCGTAGAGCATGTTGCGCAGCACCTCGGTGGTCATCACGACCACGGGCGCGTCGCCGTTGACGGCGTTGTCGCCGGTCAACAGCCCGACCCGGTCGGCGCCGTAGCGCTGCACCAGGTCGGCGTACTTCTGGTTGGACAGCGCCTTGATCGGCGTCGTGTAGAACGCCTTGCGCCCCTCGGTGAGCGCCTTGTGGACGGCGAACTCCCCCACCACGGTCTTGCCGGCGCCGGTCGGCGCGCACACGAGCACGCCGGCGCCCTCGTCGAGCGCCTCGCAGGCCTCGACCTGGAACGGGTCGAGGGTGAAGCCGAGCTCGACCGTGAAGTCGGCCAGGGCGGGGTGCGCGCTCCGCCGCCGGGCAGCCGCGTACCGCTCAGCGGGGCTGGACATGCCCCCACGGTAGGCGCTCCGCGTCCTCCGCTCAGGCCGGGGAGGTGCCCCGTCCCCCGTCGCTGCTCCTCCCGCGCCGCGGTACGCGGCGGCCGCCTCCGGCGGCGACGGTGTTGGGCATAACGGTCGACTGCCGGAGCGACTGCGCCAGGGGCCGGGGAGCCCCGGAGAGGTCGGTCAGGCCCGGCCGGTGCCGAGCACGCGCAGCGCGCCCGGGACGCACTCGGCCACCGCCGGCAGCGCGGCGACCAGCTCGCCGTCGGCGTACGTGCTGAGCGCGGTCTCCGCCGGCCCGAGCGCCAGCTGCACGCGGGCGGCCCGGTGCACCGACACCGCCGGGTGCTCGACGTGGGTCCCGGCGGTCAGCCGGGGCCGGGTGCGGACCAGCTCGCGGCGGCTCACCGGCCCGACCACGGTGACGTCGAACCGCCCGTCCGTGGGGTCGGCCGCCGGGCAGACCCGCATGCCGCCGCCGTACCAGGCGGTGTTGCCGACGGCGACCAGCGTGACCGGCAGCGTGGTCCGCTCGCCGTCGAGGGTGAGCACCAGCTCCCGGGGCCGCAGCCGGGCGAGCTCGGCGAGGATCGCGACGTCGTAGCGCCGCGGACCGCGGGGCCAGCGCAGCCGGTTGGCGCGGTCGGTGACGGCCGAGTCGAAGCCGCAGCACAGGACCGTGGACCACCACCGCTCCCCCGTGCGGCCGGCGTCGACCGTCGCGGCGGCGCCGGCGTGCAGGTCCTCGGCCACGGCGCGGGCGGCCGCGGCCGGGTCGCCGGGCACGCCGAGGGCGAGCGCGAGGTCGTTGCCGGTGCCGGCGGGGACGACGGCCAGCGGGGTCGCCGTCCCGGCGACGGCCTGCAGCCCGGCGTGCGCGGCGCCGTCCCCGCCGACCGCGACCACTGCGTCGGTGCCGTCGGCGACCGCTGCGGCGGCCTGGCGCTCGGCGTCCTCGCGGGTGGTGGCGGGCAGGACGTGCGGGGTCACGCCCGCGGTCCGCAGCGCGTCCAGGACGCCGCCGGCGACGGCGCGGGCGCGCCCGCGGCCGGCGGCCGGGCTGACGAGGACGACCGCGTGCGGCCCGGTGGGCACGGGCGGGTCAGCGGGTGGTCGGGGCGGCGGGACCGGCGACCGGCTCGTCGTCCAGCGCCGACGGGCGGGTCTCCAGCGACGAGGGGGTCGCGTCCAGCGGGGACGCCTCGTCGTCGTCGAGGTCGTGGAAGCCCTCGGCCGCGGCGCGCTTGGCCCGCCGCTTGTCCACGACGCGGGCGATCTGGATGGCGATCTCGAACAGCACGATCATCGGCCCGGCCATCAGGAGCATCGTGAACGGGTCCTGGGTCGGGGTGACGAAGGCGGCGAAGACGATGGTCAGGAAGAAGATCCAGCGCCGGCTCTTGCTCAGGACCGCGTGGCTCAGGACGCCCACGGCGTTGAGGCCGACGGCGAACAGCGGCACCTCGAAGCTCGCGCCGAAGGCGACCAGCAGGGACAGCACGAAGCCGATGTAGTCCTGCGCGGTCAGGGCGACGACGACGCCGTCGCCGGCGAGGCTCAGCAGCAGCTTCAGCCCGGCCGACAGGGAGATGTAGGCGAGCACGGCGCCGAGGGCGAACAGGAGCGTGGAGGCGGCGACGAACGTGAGGCCGTACCGCTTCTCCTTGCCCTTCAGGCCCGGGGTGATGAACGCCCACACCTGGTAGAGCCACACGGGAGCCGAGATCACGGCGCCGGCCAGCAGGCTCACCTTGAGCCGGATGAAGACGCCGCCGAACACGTCGGTGATCAGCAGGCCGCAGCCGGTGTCCGAGTCGCCGTAGCGCAGGTCGGGGTCCAGGCCGCAGTACGGCGCCCGGATGAACTCGCCGAGGCCGTGCTCGTACCACCAGAAGCAGAAGCCGGCCGCGACGAGCAGGGCCAGCAGCGCCTTGCCGACGCGGTTGCGCAGCTCGGTGAGGTGCGCGATGAGCGACATGGTCGCCGCGGCGTCCCGCGGCGGACGGCGCCGCCTGCGGGCACGGCCGGGGGCCGCGGTCTCGCTCACCGGGTACGTGCGGGGGTCAGCGCGTGGCGTCGGCCGGGCCGGCGGCCTGGGCGGCCCGGGCGCGCAGCGCGGCGGCCTGGGCCTCGGCGGCGCGCGCCTCGGCCTCGAGCTGGGCGGCGTGCGCGGCGGCGGCGTCGGTCGCGGGGGCCGACGGCGTCACGATCTCGCCACGCAGGGGTGCCGAGGTCTGCGCCGGCTCCTTGCCGCGCATGTCGGCGGGCTTGTCGTCGTCCTTCATGCCCTTCATCTCGCCCTTGAAGATGCGCAGCGAACGACCGAAGGAGCGCGAGGCATCGGGGAGCTTCTTGTACCCGAACAGCAGCAGGATCGCGAGCAGGATCAGACCGATCTCCAGCGGGCCGAGACTCATGCGTCCTCCAAGAACGTCGTGGGGCTGGTTCGGATGCTACGCCGGGGAACGGCCGGGACCCGGCAGTCGGAGAGCGTTCGCCGGCCGTTCACCCGACGGAGCGGCCGCCCGGGCCTGCACCGCCTGGGCCTGCGCGAGCAGCGGTGCCACGTCGCGCTCCAGCGCCTGCGCCTCCCGGCCCAGCCGCTGCAGCGCGCCCAGGACGCCGTACACGAGGAAGGCGAGCACGACCAGGCACAGCACCGGGACGGCGATCCAGACGACCAGCACGAGGCGACCCTAGCCGGGAGCGGCCTCAGCCGTCGGCGGCGTACCGGGCGAGCGCGGCGCGCGCGTCGGCGGCGACCGCCGCGGCGAGCTCGGCGGGCTCGTCGACGACCGCGCCCCCGCCGAGGGAGGCGACCAGCCGGCGGGCCCAGGCGAGATCGGCGGTGCGCACGGCGACGGCGAGGCCACCGGGCGGGTCGTCGACCTCGCGCACCTCCTCGACCGGGTAGTACTCGGCGACCCAGCGGGCACTGCCGGCCAACCGCAGCCGGACCAGCTGCGCGTCGCGCCCGGGGGTGTACACGCCACCCTCCAGGTCGCGCTCGTGCGCCTCCGGCGGCGGGGCGGCCGGCTCGTCGAGCACCGCGGCGTCGTCCACCCGGTCGAGGCGGAACAGCCGCACGCCCTCCGCGCGGCGGCACCAGGCCTCGAGGTAGGTGTGCCCGTCGACCAGCAGCAGCCGCATGGGGTCGACCGTGCGCTCGGTCCGCTCGTCCCGCGTGGGCACGTAGTAGTGCAGGTGCAGCGCCCGCCGCCGCTCCAGCCCGTCCCGGACGACGGCGAGGGACTGCTCGCGGGCGTCGACCGACAGCGCGACCGGTGAGGTGCGCTCCCCCGCATGGCCGGCGACGGCGGAGATCTTGGCCAGGGCGCGGCTGACCGCCTCCCGCTCGGCGAGGCCGGGCGACTCGAGCAGCGCGCGGAGCGCGACGACGAGCGCCACGGCCTCGTCGGTGGTCAGCCGCAGGGGCCGGACCATGCCGGCGGTGAAGGTGACCCGCACCCGGTCGCCCTCGAACGACAGGTCGATGAGGTCGCCGGGGCCATAGCCGGGCAGCCCGCACATCCACAGCAGCTCGAGGTCGCGCCTCACCTGCCGTTCGGGGACGCCGAAGTCCCGCGCGGCCTCGGCCAGGGGCACGCCGTCCGGGCGCGCGGTCAGGTACGGGATGAGCGACAGCAGCCGGGTCATCCGCTCCGTGGTGCCGGGCGCCGTCATGCGCTCTCCCCCATCGCCGCCAGCCGGGTCAGCCGCTGGACGACCGCGTCGCGCACGGCCTGCGGTGCCTCGACGAGGACGTCGGCGCCGTAGGCGGCGAGCTCGCCGGCCAGCCGCCAGGGCTCGGTGGTGCGCAGCTCGAGCCGGTCGGTGCCGTCGTCGGCGGGGCCCAGGGGGACGGCGGTGCGGCGCAGCCCCACGGCCGCCCCCGGGCGGGCGCGCACGACGACGAGCTGCTCCTCTCCCCCGTCCTGGCGGGCGACGAGGGCGGCGAGGTCGAGGTCCGCCGGCGGCTCGAACGCGTTCTCGGGGCCGGTGACCCGCGGTGCCCCGGCGACGCGGGAGAGCCGGAAGACCCGTGGCGCCTGCCGGTCCAGGTCGTGGCCGACGAGGTACCAGCGGCCGTGCCAGGCCACCACGCCCCACGGCTGCACGCGACGCCGGGCCGGGGTGCCCTCGTCGGGACGGCGGTAGTCGAACTCGACCAGCCGGCGGTCGCGCGCGGCGGCGTAGCAGGGTTCGAAGGCCGGTTCGTCGGAGTCCAGCCGCGGGCGCAGCGGCAGCGCGCGGCCGGGGTCGACGTCCACGCCGGCGGCCTTGAGCTTGACCAGGGCGCTCTGCGCGGCGCCGGCCAACTGCGCGGACTCCCACAGCCGCAGCGCCAGGCCGACCGCCGCGGCCTCCTCGCCGGTGAGCGTGAGCTCGGGCAGCTCGTAGTCGGCGCGCGCGATGCGGTAGCCGTCCTCGGTGTCGAAGGCGCTGGTCCGGCCGGTCTCCAGCGGGACGCCCATCTCCCGCAGGTCGGCCTTGTCCCGCTCGAACATCCGCTTGAAGGCCTCGTCGGCCCGCTCGGTGCCGTCGTCGGCCTCGTAGCCGGGCACGGTGGCCCGGATGCGGGCCGCGCTGACGTAGCCCCGGGTGCCGAGGAGGGCGATGACCAGGTTGACCAGTCGTTCCGCCCGCTTCGCCGCCACGGGCCCAGGCTAGTCAGTCACGGGAGGCACGGTCGGCGGGCGTGCGCTCCCCTGACTAGCCTCCCTCCCGTGGGGGACGACCAGACGACCGCCGGCCGGATCCGCTGGCGGCGCGGCACCGTGACCGCCGTCGGCCGCTCGTGGCGCGACGCCGTGGAGCTGACCGTCGAGGTGCCCGGCGACGGCGCCGTCCGCTCGCTGGCGCACCCGTCGATCGTGGGCCGCCCCGAGGTGGGCGACGACGTCCTGCTCAACACGACGGCGTGGGCGCAGAAGCTCGGCACCGGCGGGTACGCGCTCGTCGTCGCCGTCCCCGACCGGCTGCCACCGGACCCGACGGGCGCCGGGCACCTGGTGAAGGCGCGCTACACGCCGCTGCAGGTCAGCGTGCAGGGCGTCGACGAGCAGGACACCGAGCACCACGCGGCGATCGCCGCGGCCGACGACATCGACGGCATGCCCGTCGTCGTCGCCGACCTGCACTCCGCGCTGCCCGCCGTGCTCATCGGGATCCTCGCCACCGACCCGGACCTCAAGGTCGCCTACGTGATGTCCGACGGCGGGGCGCTGGTGGCCGGGTTCTCCCGGACGCTGTCGGCGCTGCGGGCGTCGCTGGCCGGCGTGGTCACCGTGGGCCAGGCCTTCGGCGGC
Source organism: Trujillonella endophytica (assembly GCF_019799905.1). Taxonomy (GTDB): domain Bacteria; phylum Actinomycetota; class Actinomycetes; order Mycobacteriales; family Geodermatophilaceae; genus Trujillonella; species Trujillonella endophyticus_A. The sequence goes on from NZ_JABGCI010000007.1 coordinate 130,923, forward strand.
GACCTCGAGGCCGTCACCGTGCACACCGGGCTGCTGGCCGCCCGGCACGTGCTCGGCGCCGACGTGGCGATCGTCAGCCAGGGCCCCGGCAACCTGGGCACCGGCACCCCCTGGGGCTTCTCCGGGGTGGCCGCCGGCGAGGCGTGCAACGCGGTGGCGGTCCTCGGTGGGCTGGCGGTGGGTGCCCTGCGGATCTCCGACGCCGACCCGCGCCCACGGCACCGGGGGGTCTCGCACCACTCGCTCACCGCGTTCGGGCGGGTGGCGCTCGGCGGCGTGACGCTGGTGGCGCCCCGCGGGCTCGGCTCGGAGCTCGGCCGGCAGGTCGAGGAGGACCTCGCCGGGCAGCCCGAGCGCAACCCCGTCGTCTGGATGGACGTCGACGGCCTCGAGGACGCGCTGGGCCTGTCCCCCGTCCCGCTGTCGACCATGGGCCGCGGCTACGACCAGGAACGCCCCTACTTCCTGGCCGCCGCGGCCGCGGGCCGCTACGCCGCGCTGCAGGTCCCGCTGCCGCCCGCCCCCGAGGACGGGGCGGGCGCTGCCGACGACGGCCCTCGCGCCGCGGAGATGCCGGAGGCCCCGGCCGGGGCGACCGTGGCCGACCCGGCCTGAGGACGGCGGGCCGGCGTCCTCACATCGAGGCGATGAGCTTGTCCACCCGGTCGTCGACGGACTTGAACGGGTCCTTGCACAGCACGGTCCGCTGCGCCTGGTCGTTGAGCTTGAGGTGGACCCAGTCGACGGTGAAGTCGCGCCGCTTCTCCTGCGCCTTGCGGATGAACTCGCCGCGCAGCCGGGCGCGGGTGGTCTGCGGGGGCACGTTCTTGGCCTCGAAGACGCGCGGCTCGTGGGCCACCCGGTCGACCTGGCCGTTGCGCTCCAGCAGGTAGTACAGGCCGCGCTTGCGGCTGATGTCGTGGTAGGCGAGGTCCAGCTGGGCGACCCGCGGGTGCGACAGGGGCATGTCGTGCTTGGCGCGGTAGCGCTCGATGAGCTGGAACTTCGTGGCCCAGTCGATCTCGCGCTCGATGAGCGACAGGTCGCCGCTGTCGACGGCCTTGAGCACCCGGCCCCACAGCTCGAGCATCTGCCGGTGCACCGGGCCGAAGCCCTCGCGGTCGACGAACTCGGTGGCGCGGGCGTGGTACTCGCCCTGGATCTCCAGCGCCGACATCTCGCGGCCGTTGGCCAGCCGGACCTTGCGGCGGCCGGTCATGTCGTGGCTGATCTCGCGGATGGCGCGGATCGGGTTCTCCAGCGCCATGTCGCGGATGGGCACGCCGGCCTCGATCATCCGCAGCACGAGGTCGGTGGAGGCCACCTTGAGCAGCGTCGTCGTCTCGTTCATGTTCGAGTCGCCGACGATGACGTGCAGCCGCCGGTAGCGCTCGGCGTCGGCGTGCGGCTCGTCCCGGGTGTTGATGATCGGCCGCGAGCGGGTGGTCGCGCTGGAGACGCCCTCCCAGATGTGCTCGGCCCGCTGGCTGACGCAGTAGATCGCCCCGCGCGGGGTCTGCAGCACCTTGCCCGCGCCGACGACGATCTGCCGGCTGACCAGGAACGGGATCAGGACGTCGGCGAGGCGGCTGAACTCGCCGTGCCGGCCGACCAGGTAGTTCTCGTGGCAGCCGTAGCTGTTGCCGGCGGAGTCGGTGTTGTTCTTGAACAGGTAGATGTCGCCGGTGACGCCCTCCTCGGCCAGCCGCTGCTCCGCGTCGACCAGGAGGCCCTCGAGGATGCGCTCGCCGGCCTTGTCGTGGACGACGAGCTCGGCGAGGTCGTCGCACTCGGCGGTGGCGTACTCGGGGTGGCTGCCGACGTCGAGGTAGAGCCGCGAGCCGTTGCGGAGGAAGACGTTGGAGCTGCGGCCCCAGGACACCACGCGGCGGAACAGGTAGCGGGCGACCTCGTCCGGGGACAGCCGCCGCTGGCCGCGGAAGGTGCACGTGACGCCGTACTCGGTCTCGATCCCGAAGATCCGTCGGTCCACGTCCCGAGACTAGGCGCCGGATGCGACATCGGCCGGTCCCGCCGCGGGGTGGCGCGCGGGACCGGCCGGAACGCTCAGGCCGCGCCGGTGTCCGACGGGTTGCCGCCCTCGCCGTCGCCCGGTCCGGGCTGCGGACCGCCGCCCTCGCCGCTGCCGTCGGCGCCGCCGGCCGTGTCGGGTGCCGCGGGGTCGCCGAGGCCCGGCGGGGTGCCCGGGGCCGGGGTGCTGGGGGCGTGCGCGGCGGTGGCGCCCTCGGCGGCGGTCTCGCCGCCCTCGTCGCCGAGCAGCGTGTGCAGCGCCGCGCCCACGACGCGGCGGAACGCCCGCTTGGGCCGCCGCCGGTCGAGGACGGCGACCTCCAGCTGCGCGGCGGCGAGCAGCTGGGCGTCCCCACCGTTGGCCATGGCCGGGCTGACCGCGGACAGGGCGCGGACGCCGACCATCAGCGCCTCCGCCAACCCCATGCCCGGGGTGAAGTGCTCGCGGAGGTGGCCGGTGACGGCATCGGCCTGGCCGCCCATGACCACGAAGTCGTCCTCGTCGACGATGGAGCCGTCGAAGGTGAGCCGGTAGAGCTGGTCGGTGGCGGCGTCCTTGCCCACCTCGGCCACGCAGAGCTCCACCTCGAAGGGCTTCATCTGCTCGGTGAAGACGGTGCCCAGGGTCTGCGCGTAGGCGTTGGCGATGACGCGGCCGGTGACGTCGCGCCGGTTGTAGGAGTAGCCGCGGACGTCGGCCAGCCGGACGCCGGCCACCCGCAGGCTCTCGAACTCCGAGTACCGCCCGACCGCGGCGAAGCCGATCCGGTCGTAGAGCTCGCTGACCTTGTGCAGGGTCGCGCTCGGGTTCTCGGCGATGAACAGGACGCCGTCGGCGTAGGTGAGGACGGCGACGCTGCGACCGCGGGAGATGCCCTTGCGGGCGTACTCCGAGCGGTCGCGCATGACCTGCTCGGCCGAGGCGTAGTAGGGCATGGTCATGGCGTCAGGCCCCCTGTCCCGAGTTCCCGGCGGACCGCTCGGTGATGATCGTGTCGGCGACGGCGGCGACCTCGTCGTCGGTCAGCCGGACCGCACCCTCGGCGTCGACCCGGTAGACGATCGGGTAGAGCCGCCGCACCGGGTCAGGGCCGCCGGTGGCCGAGTCGTCGTCGGCGGCGTCGTACAGCGCCTCGACGACGGTGCGCGTGGCGGCGTCGGCAGAGAGGTCGGCGCGCCAGGTCTTCTTGAGCGAGCTCTTGGCGAACAGCGAGCCGGAGCCGACGGCCGCGTAGCCGCGCTCCTCGTAGTTCCCGCCGGTGACGTCGTAGCTGAAGATGCGGCCCGGGGTGGCGCCGGGGGCGGCGTCGAGGTCGAAACCGGCGAACAGCGGGACGACGGCGAGCCCCTGCATCGCGGCGCCGAGGTTGCCCCGGATCATGCCGGCCAGCCGGTTGGCCTTGCCGTCGAGGGAGAGAGTCAGGCCCTCGATCTTCTCGTAGTGCTCGAGCTCCACCTGGTACAGCCGGACCATCTCGATGGCGATCCCCGCGGCGCCGGCGATGCCGATCACCGACCACGAGTCGGCCGGGTACACCTTCTCGATGTCGCGGCTGGAGATGAGGTTGCCCATCGTGGCGCGACGGTCGCCGCCCATGAGGACGCCGCCGGCGTAGGTGACGGCGACGATCGTCGTCCCGTGCGGGGCGAGGTCACCGGCGGGGAGCTGCGGCAGCGGCCGGCGGCCGGGCAGCAGGTCGGGCGCCGTGGCCCCGAGGAAGTCGGTGAAGGAGGAGCCCACGCGGTCCAGGTACGCGGCCGGGAACCCCGTCCGATCGGTCGGCCACTGGCTCAACCCGTCCACCTCTCCGCACCCTCGACGAGGGGCAGCGATCGCTGGTCCGCGCACCGATCGGCGCGCGGAACCGACCCTACCGGCGCGGTCGGACGGCGGCTGTCCGCGTCCGGCGCGGCCTCCCCGCGGTGGACCGGGGGCGCCGGGTCAGCCGGCGGCCGGCCGGTCCAGCGAAGCGACCAGCGCCGCCACCCGCGCGCGCACCGTCGCGTCCGTGGGGCATCCGGCGGCGCGGAGGCGGAGTTCTGTCGGGGCGACCGACCGGCGCGACCGCGGGGGCGGCGACCGGTGGGTGGCCCGCTCTTCCGTCGCTGTGGCGCGCCCGTCCCGGTGCCGCTCGACGTACGTCGCGGCGGCCCGCAGGACCGTCGGGTCGTCCTTGAACTGGCCCAGGCCACCGTTGCAGTTGAAACAGAGCAGCTGCCGGACCCGGCCGGTCTCGTGGTCGTGATCGACGTGCTCCGCTGGCGCGGACATGCACACCGCACACAGTCCGCTCTGCCCGGCGAACATGACGTCGAACTCTTCGGCCGAGATCCCGTAACGCCGGGTGAGGTGGTAGGTCCGCGAGCCGCCGACCTTCTCTCGCGACGCCTTCCCCCGCATGTTGTGGCAGGGCAGACAGTAGGACGCACGACCGCTGGCGGCCGCCGAAGAACGCGGAAACTGCTCGAACGGCTTGACCGCGTCGCAGTCAGGACACCACTTGTGCCCTTCCGGCACCACGGTGCCGGGTGGGGTCAGCCGGTGCGTGCGCGGCTGGACTCTGCGGGCCTCGCGGCTCCGTGCGGACCGTTCCGCCAGGTGACTTCGACAGTAGAAAGCGAGGCCGTCCCTCGATCGCCGGTTCCGGCTGAAGTCGGCCACCGGCCGATGCGCCCGACAGTCACGACAGAACTTCGTCTCCACAGGGGGTCTTCAGATCGAAGATGATCTTGTTCACTCCCCTCCCTTTTGTACGTACGAACGCACGAACTCCTCGGCATTCTCCTCGAGCACCTCGTCGATCTCGTCGAGGATGGAGTCGACGTCTTCCGTCAGTTCCTTCTGGCGCTCGGCGACGTCGGTGTCGACCGACGCCTCGACCTCGTCGGTCTCCTCGCGCGACCGCGTGGCCTTCTGCTGCCCGCCGGTGTCCCTCGTGGCCATGCCGACCTCCTGAACGAGAACTGCCTGTTGAGGAGAACGCTACCCGCCGGGTGTGACATCCGAGGGTCGGACGAGCTCAGCTCCCCGTGATGGTGTCGACCAGCTCCTGGGCGGTCGACGTCGACTCGAACAGCGCCCCGACGTGGTCGCGCGTGCCCCGCAGCGGCTCCATCGTGGGGATGCGCACCAGGTTCTCCCGGCCGAGGTCGAACACGACCGAGTCCCACGACGCCGCGGCGATCTGGGCCGGGTACCGGCGCAGGCACTCGCCGCGGAAGAAGGCCCGGGTGTCCGACGGCGGGGTGAGCATCGCCCGGGTCACCTCCTCGTCGGTCAGCAGCCGCTGCATCGAGCCGCGGGCGACCAGCCGGTGGTACAGGCCCTTCTCCGGCCGGACGTCGCTGTACTGCAGGTCGACCAGCTTCAGCCGGGAGTCACCCCAGGCCAGGCCGTCCCGGGCGCGGTAGCCCTCGAGCAGCCGCAGCTTGGCCGGCCAGTCCAGCCGGTCGGCCAGCCTCAGCGGGTCGTCGGCCAGCACCTCGAGCACCTCGGCCCAGCGGCGCAGCACGTCGGCGGTCTGCTCGTCGCCCTCCCCGCGCTGGTCGACGAAGCGCTGGGCCTGCTCGAGGTAGGCCTCCTGGACCTCGAGCGCCGTCATCTGCTGGCCGCTGCGCAGCCGCACCTTGTAGCTCAGCGAGGGGTCGTGGCTGATCGCCTGGAGCGCCGCGACCGGCTCCTCCATCGTCAGGTCCCGGGTGAGCGCCCGCGCCTCGATCAGCGCCAGCACCAGCGACGTCGTCCCCACCTTCAGGTACGTCGACAGCTCGGCGAGGTTGGCGTCGCCGATGATCACGTGCAGCCGGCGGTACTCGTCGGGGTTGGCGTGCGGCTCGTCGCGGGTGTTGATGATCGGCCGCTTGAGCGTCGTCTCCAGGCCCACCTCGACCTCGAAGAAGTCGGCCCGCTGGGAGAGCTGGAAGCCCTGGGTGCGCCCCTCGGTGCCCAGGCCGACCCGGCCCGAGCCGGCGAAGACCTGGCGGGTGACGAAGAACGGGATGAGCCCGCGGATGATGTCGACGAACGGCGTCCGGCGGTCCATCAGGTAGTTCTCGTGCGACCCGTAGGAGGCGCCCTTGCCGTCGGTGTTGTTCTTGTAGAGCTGGATCGGCTGGGTCCCCGGGACCCGGGCGGCCCGCCGGGCGGCCTCGGCCATGACCCGCTCCCCCGCCTTGTCCCACAGCACGATGTCGCGGGGGTTGGTGACCTCCGGCGTCGAGTACTCCGGGTGGGCGTGGTCGACGTAGAGCCGGGCGCCGTTGGTCAGGATGACGTTGGCCATCCCGGCGTCCTCGTCCAGGTCGTTGTGGTCCAGCGCCTGCGCCGGGGACAGGTCGAAGCCGCGGGCGTCGCGCAGCGGCGACTCCTCCTCGAAGTCCCAGCGCGCCCGGCGCGGCGTCGGCGCCTCGGCCACCGACCAGGCGTTGACCACCTGGCTCGACAGCGTCGTCGGGTTCGCCGTCGGCTGCCCGGGCACCGAGATGCCGTACTCGACCTCGGTGCCCATGACCCGCCGAACGCTCATGCACCAACCCTAGGCCGCGGCAGCGACCGGCCCGCGGAGGCCGCGAGCGGCGGGGCTCAGGGACGGACGCTGCCGGTGGTGGTCCCGCCGCCCGCGGGCACGAGCACGCACCGCGGGTCGCCGCCGCCCTCCCAGTCCTCCGGGCTGTCCACCCACACGGCGACGGCGTAGCCGAACGGTGGCGGCCCGCCGACGTACTCCCCCACCGCGTCGGTGCAGCTGGCGGCGGCGTTCTGCCGCGTCGGCTCGTCCGGATAGGGCGCGTCGGCCGGGAGGTCGGCCAGCGCGTAGCCCGTCGGCTCGGCCCCGTGCGGCTCGGAGCAGGGGACGACGCGGTGGTCGGTGGCCGATCCGGCGAAGCACACCCGGTAGGCCGCGGCGTCCGGACCGGTCAGCGCGCCGGCCATCACGCCCGGCGCCGGCTCCGGGCTGCTGTAGCCGTAGAAGACGTCGCAGCGCATCCACCGTGCGCCGGCCTCCCACTGGTCCTCGGCGGGCAGGAAGGCGGCGTAGAAGGCGTAGGGGTCGTCCTGGTCGTCCCCACCGAGATGGGCGACGACGTCGTCGAGGCTGCACAACTGGCTGAACGCGTCGCCCAGCGCGCCGTCGTCGTACAGCTCGTCCTCCGACGGCCACTCGTCGTCCTCGCCGAGGCCGGTGTCGCCGACCACCGCGGTCTCCGCGTGGTGCTCGTCGCCGCAGGAGACGGGATCGGGCGGGTCCAGGGGCGTGTGCTCCTGCCCCTCGTCGAACCGGTGACAGGTGCCGACGACCGGCGGGGCGGCCGGATCGGCGCCGCCCGGGCCGGCGGCGGGAACGGTGGGCTTGGCCGCGCCGAGGTCTGCCGGCAGCGCGTCGCCGGCCACCGTGCTCGTGCAGCCGGCGAGCAGGGCCACCCCGGCCAGCGCGACGACGACCCGCCCCGCCGTCCCGGTGGTGCGGCGGCGGGCGGCAGCACCCATGGCGAGCGCTCCCTCCCCCGGCGCCGCAGGCCGCGGCACCCGCGCCCTCGGGGCGCCGGCGCCGCGGCGAGCGGTGCTACAGGTACTGACCGGTGTTGGTGGCCGTGTCGATCGCGCGACCGGACTCGCTGCCCTTGCCGCTGATGAGCGTGCGGATGTACACGATCCGCTCGCCCTTCTTGCCCGAGATCCGCGCCCAGTCGTCGGGGTTGGTGGTGTTGGGCAGGTCCTCGTTCTCCTTGAACTCGTCGAGGCAGGCCTGCATGAGGTGGCCGACCCGCAGGCCGCCGGCGCCGGTCTCCAGCCGCTCCTTGATGGCCATCTTCTTGGCGCGGTCGACGATGTTCTGCAGCATCGCCCCGGAGTTGAAGTCCTTGAAGTACAGGACCTCCTTGTCACCGTTGGCGTAGGTCACCTCGAGGAAGCGGTTCTCCTCGCTCTCGGTGTACATCCGCTCGACGGTGCGCTGGATCATCCCGGCGATCGTCGCCTCGCGGCTGCCGCCGTGCTCGGCCAGGTCGTCGGGGCTCAGCGGGAGCGTCGTCGTCAGGTACTTGCTGAAGATGTCGCGCGCCGCCTCGGCGTCGGGCCGCTCGATCTTGATCTTCACGTCGAGGCGGCCGGGCCGCAGGATCGCCGGGTCGATCATGTCCTCGCGGTTGGAGGCGCCGATGACGATGACGTTCTCCAGGCCCTCGACGCCGTCGATCTCGCTGAGCAGCTGCGGGACGATCGTGCTCTCCACGTCGGAGGACACCCCCGACCCGCGGGTCCGGAAGATCGAGTCCATCTCGTCGAAGAAGACGATGACCGGCGTGCCCTCGCTGGCCTTCTCCCGAGCCCGCTGGAACACCAGCCGGATGTGCCGCTCGGTCTCGCCGACGTACTTGTTGAGCAGCTCCGGGCCCTTGATGTTGAGGAAGTAGGAGCGCCCGGAGTTCGAGCCCTCCTCCCCCTTCGCCGCGGCGACCTTCTTGGCCAGCGAGTTGGCCACCGCCTTGGCGATCAGCGTCTTGCCGCAGCCGGGCGGGCCGTACAGCAGGATGCCCTTGGGCGGGCGCAGCTCGAACTCGCGGAACAGGTCCGCGTGCAGGAACGGCAGCTCGACGGCGTCGCGGATCTGCTCGATCTGCCGCGACAGCCCACCGATGTCGGAGTAGTCGATGTCGGGGACCTCTTCGAGGACGAGCTCCTCGACCTCGCTCTTGGGGATCTTCTCGTAGACGTAGCCCGACCGGGACTCCAGCAGCAGCGAGTCACCGCTGCGCAGCGGCTGGTCGGTCAGCGAGTCGGCGAGGAAGACGACCCGCTCCTCGTCGGTGTGCCCGATGACGAGGGCACGGCGGGCCTCGCCCTCGACGGGCTCGAGCAGCTCCTTGAGCATGACGAGGTCGCCGCCGCGCTCGAAGCCGAGCGCCTCGACGACGTTCATCGCCTCGTTGAGCATGACCTCCTGGCCCCGCTGCAGGCCCTCGACCTCGACCGACGGGGACACCGAGACGCGCAGCTTCCGGCCGCCGGTGAAGACGTCGACGCTGCCGTCCTCGTGCCCGCTCAGGAACACGCCGTAGCCCGACGGCGGCTGACCGAGGCGCTCGACCTCCTCCTTGAGCGCCACCAGCTGGTCGCGCGCCTCGCGCAGCGTGCCGGAGAGCTTGTCGTTGCGCTCGGAGAGGAAGGCCGCGCGGCCCTCCGCCTCGGCGATCCGCTCCTCCAGCGCCCGCACCGTCCGAGGGCTGTCGGCCACCTTGCGGCGCAGGAGAGCGATCTCCTCCTCGAGGTAGGAGATCTGGCTGAGCAGCGCGGTCACGTCACGTTCGCGCCGCGCTCGGAACTCGTCGGGACCACTACCAACACCCGGACCCATCGCGCACCTCCGCACATCGGGGGAGCCAGGACGCAAATCTATACACGCGGAGGACGACGGCGCCGGTGGCTCGCGGCGACGCCCCGGAGGACGCGCCCGGCCCCGTCAGTGCTTCTGCGCGCGGCGCTGACGGATGGGGGCGACGGCCCCCTCGGCGAGCCGGCGCGCGGTCACCAGGAAGGCCGTGTGGGCGACCATCCGGTGCTCCGGACGGACGGCGAGACCCACCGCGTGCCACGGCCGGATCAGCGACTCCCACGCGTACGGCTCGGTCCACGCGGCCTGCGCGCGCAGCGCCTCGACGTACGTGGACAGCTGCGTGACCGTGGCCACGTAGCCGACGAGCACGCCGCCGGGCCGCAGCGCCGCGGCGACCGTGGGGAGCACCGCCCAGGGCTCGAGCATGTCGAGGACGACGCGGTCGACCACCTCGTCCGCGGGGTGGTCGGCCAGGTCGCCCAGCCGGAGGTCCCAGTTGCCGGGCACCTCGCCGAAGAAGGCGCCGACGTTGCCGCGGGCGACGTCGGCGAAGTCCTCGCGCCGTTCGTAGCTGGTGACCGACCCCCCGCTGCCGACCGCGCGCAGCAGGGAGCAGGTGAGGGCGCCGGAGCCCGCACCGGCCTCGAGCACCCGCATGCCCGGGCCGACGTCACCGAAGCCGACGATCTGCGCGGCGTCCTTGGGGTAGATCACCTGGGCGCCGCGCGGCATGGAGAGCACGAAGTCGGCCAGCAGCGGGCGCAGGGCCAGGTAGCCGGTGTTCGCGGTGGAGTGGACGACCGATCCCTCGGGAGAGCCGATCAGGTGGTCGTGCTCGATCGCGCCGCGGTGGGTGTGGAACTGCTTGCCCGCCTCGAGGACGACGGTGTGGTGCCGGCCCTTGGGGTCGGTGAGCTGGACGCGGTCGCCGACCTCGAACGCCCCGGGCACGGTCGGAGGACCCTCCTGCCCCTCACCACCCCCGAGCCCTGCGGGAGGGACGTCGCGGGGAGCCGTACCGGGCTCGGCCTCGGGGACGGGGTCCGGCACGGCGTCGAGGGGCTCTTCCTGCTGCGGGTCCACGGGCGACGAGCGTACGGAGCGGCCCGACCGGGGTGCGGAGTCGGCACGGGCCCGGCGCGGGCACTCGGAACTGTCGGTGGGCCGACCTAGCCTCGTCCCCATGACGGCGCTCCACCCCGACCCGGTCTCCCCCGCCTCCCTCGAGGCGCCGGTCCGTGACGTGCCCGGTGGCCCCGACGAGCCGCCCGCCACGGCACCCCGTCGCCCCTCGCTGTCGCCCAGCCGCGCGGCCGACTTCAAGACCTGCCCGCTGCTCTACCGCTTCCGCACCATCGACCGCCTGCCCGAGCGCAAGAGCCTGGCCGCCGTGCGCGGCACGCTGGTGCACAGCATCCTCGAGAAGCTCTACGACCTGCCCGCCCGCGAGCGGACGCCCGAGGCCGCCCAGCAGCTCCTGACGCCGGCCTGGGAGGAGCTCTCGGCCGACCCGGCGATCACCGAGCTGTTCGAGGCCGCGGAGTCCGGCGAGCAGGCCCCGTCGCTGGAGCAGTGGCTCGCCTCGGCCGGGAAGCTCGTCGAGTCCTACTTCACGCTGGAGGACCCGACCCGCATCCAGCCGGAGGGGCGCGAGCAGCTGGTCGAGGTGACCCTGCCCGACGGGCTGCTGCTGCGCGGATTCGTCGACCGGCTCGACGTCGCGCCGAGCGGGGCGTTGCGGGTCGTCGACTACAAGACCGGCTCCATGCCGCGCGAGGCGTTCGAGGCCAAGGCGCTGTTCCAGATGAAGTTCTACGCCCTGGTGCTGTGGCGCACCCGGGGCGTCGTCGCCAGCCAGCTCAAGCTGCTCTACCTCGCCGGGGGCGACGCGCTGACCTACGCCCCCGACGAGGGCGAGCTGGTCCGCTTCGAGCGCACCCTGCGGGCGATCTGGTCGGCGATCGAGCGGGCGGTGGCCACGCAGGACTTCCGGCCCAACCGCACCCGGCTCTGCGACTGGTGCGACCACCAGGCCCTGTGCCCCTCGTTCGGTGGCACTCCCCCGCCGTTCCCGGCCGAGGCCGCAGCCGCGGCCGGCTGGGCCACCCTGCCCGTGGTCGAGCGCGACTGACGCCCGGGTTCGACCAGACCGGTCCGAACAGGCCGGCCCGAACAGGCCGGCCCGAACAGACCGGTTCGAGCTCCCCGCTCAGTCGCCCGGCACGGGCGCCGCGCCGGGGCCCGTGAGGGACCGGCCGGCCCAGTGGTGCTCCCGCGTGCGGGCGTCGACCGTGCCGTAGGCCGTGGGCGACCGGGCCGGCCGCCCCGCGAGCAGCTGCCGGGCGACGGTCACGGCCTCGTCCAGCGCCGCCCGGAACAGCAGCGACCCCGTGCTGACCCGGCGCACCCCGAGCTCGGCCAGCCGCGGCAGGGTGTGCTCCGCCGTGGCGAGCACGTTCACCGGCACCGGGACGGCGGAGGTGACGGCCGCGATCTGCTGCTCGGTGAGGCGCCCGGGGACGAAGACGCCGTCGGCGCCGCTGTCGGCGTACCGCGCCGCGCGCGCCACGGTCGCCTCCGTGCCGGCCTGCTCCCCCAGCCAGACGGTGTCCACCCGCGCGTTGACGAAGACGTCCGGGCAGCGACGCTTGCCCACCGCCACCTTGGCCGCGTGCACGGCCGGGTCCACCAGGCGGCGCCCGGTGCTGTCCTCCAGGTTCACCCCGGCCACGGGCAGCCGGGCGACCAGGTCCGCGACGGCCGAGGGGTCGTCCGAGAAGCCGTCCTCCAGGTCGACGGTGACCGGCACCGGCAGGGCCGCGAGCAGGTGCGCCAACCGCACGGTCTCGTCGCGGACCTCCCGGGTGGCGTCCGGCCGGCCGGCGGCCGCCGCCAGCCCCAGGCTGGTCGTGCCGACCGCGGGGAACCCGGCCGCGACCAGGGCGAGCGCGGAGGCCACGTCCCACGCGTTCGGCAGGAGCAGGGGGTCGGGGCCGGCGTGCAGCGCCCGGAAAGCGGCGGCGTGCCGACCGGTCACGGCGCCAGCACCTCGGTGAGCGCCCGCCCGGGGCAGGCGTGGCGGCCGCGGCCGAACGGCGCCCCGGTGAGGTCGACCTCGACGGTCCGCCCGCTCGGCGCCACCCGCCGCGTCGTCGGGACCGGCGGGCCGGTCGCGCCGTCCCGCCGCGCGGTCGCCAGCGCGCCCAGCGCGCCGTGCGCCTGCACGAGGACGCAGATGCGGGCGGCGGTCTCCTCGTCACGCCGGCCGCAGCGCGCGACCAGCCGGTCCGCGGCGGCATCGGCGTCCGCGCTCTGCGGGGCGTGCGGCTGGTACGCCGCGGCCACCAGCGCGACGTCGGGCGCGCAGCGCGCCGGCAGGCCGAGCGCGCGGAGCAGCACGGCGGTCGGCTCCCCGCCCGTCGCGGGCCCGACCTCAAGCCCCGCCAGCAGCGCGTCGACCAGGGCCCGCCGCCGGGCGTGGGGGGGTCCGTCGCAGAAGCGCGGCACGGAGGCGCGCAGCCAGGCGAGCCCGCCGGCGCCGTGCGGAACGGCAGGGACGAGGTATCGCTCGTCCTCCAGGACGTCGGAGCCGAGGAGATCCACGCCTCGAGCCTGCCCGGGGAACGGTTCGCCGGGGGCCGAACCGTTGCCGGGCCGGCTCGGGCTGGGCTGGGCCGGGCCGGGCCGGGCTGGGCTGGGCCGGGCTGGGCTGGGCTGGACGAGGATGCCGGCATGCCCGTGACCGCCGAGTCGCTCGCCCGCTTCGCCGGCCTGCTCGCCGAACCCAGCCGGGCGGCGATGTGCCTGGCCCTGCTCGACGGGCGCGCCTGGACCGCGGGCGAGCTGACCCGGCACGCCGGGGTCGCTCGCGCGACCGCCAGCGCCCACCTGAGCGCCCTCGTCGCCGCCGGGGTGCTGACCGAGCGGCGGCAGGGGCGTTCCCGCTACCTCAGCCTGGCCGGTCCCGACGTCGCCACGGTCCTCGAGGAGCTCGGGGCGGTCGCCGGCGAGCGGGCCCGCCCCACGTCGCTGCGGACGGCGCGGGCCGGCGCCCGGCCGGCGGCGGCCCGCACCTGCTACGACCACCTCGCCGGGGAACTGGGCGTCGCGGTGTTCGGCGCGCTCGTGGACCGGGGCCTGCTGACCGACGCGGCGGGCCCGGGCGTGACGGACGCCGGACGGGCCTGGTTCGCCGAGGTCTGCCCCGGATGCCTCGGCGCGGCCTCCCGGCGCCCCCTCGTCCGGGCGTGCCTGGACTGGACCGAACGCCGCTCCCACCTGGGCGGCCGCCTCGGTGCCGCGCTCCTCGGCCGCGCCGTGACCTCGGCCTGCCTGGCACCGGTCCCCGGCCTCGAGCGGGCGTTGACCGTGACCGACCGCGGCCGCGAGGCGTTCGCCGACCTCCTGGGTCCGTGTCCGTCCCCGTGCGAGGCTGCACGACCGTGAGCCTGGACCACGAGCGGCTGACCGCTGTCCTCACCGACCAGACCGAGCTCCTCCGCGACGTCGTCCGGCAGGCCGACCCCGCCACCCCGGTCCCCACCTGTCCGGGCTGGACCATCGGCGCGCTCGTCCGGCACCTGGCCGGCGGGCAGCGCTGGGCCGCCGACCTCGTGGCCACCCGCGCGCCGGAGCCCCCGGACGACCGCTCCTTCCGCGACGTCGTCCGGGACGCCGAGCAGACCCCCGCCGAGCTGGACGTCCAGCTGACCGCGGGTTCCGCGGCCCTGGCCGCGGCGCTCCGGGAGGCCGGCCCCGACGCGCCGCTCTGGACGCCGCTCGGGCCCGGCGGCGCCGGCTTCTTCGCCCGCCGCTTCGCGCACGAGACCGTCGTGCACCGGGCCGACGCCACGCTCGCGGCCGGCCTGCCGTACGAGCTCGACCCCGAGGTCGCGGTCGACGCGCTGGACGAGTGGCTGGAGCTCGCCTCGCTGCCGCAGATGCTCGAGCTCTTCCCGGAGCGGCGCGCGCTGCTGGGGCCGGGCCGCACCGTCCACCTGCACGCCACCGACACCCCCGCCGGGCTCGACGCCGAGTGGGTGGTCGACCTGACCGGCGCCGTCCCCACGTGGCGCCGGGCGCACGAGAAGTCCGCCGTCGCGGTCCGCGCTCCGCTGACGGATCTGCTGCTGGTCGTCTACGGGCGGCGACGCGTCGAGGACGCCGGCGCCGAGGTCTTCGGCGACCGCGACCTGCTCGACAGCTGGCTGGTGGGCAACCCCTTCGGCTGAGCGCCCGGCTCCCCCGGGTGCCGGGGTGACAGGATCACGCCCATGAGCGAGCAGCCGACCGACGGGACGACCGGGGAGATCCCGTTCGGGCTGCTGTGGGGCATCAAGCGGTCCTTCATCGCCTACGTGCGCCGCATGCCCGACGGTCAGGGCTCCATCCACGACGGCGCCCTCCCGCTCGGCGAGGACACCATCCTGTTCCCCGCCCTGGAGACCGCCGCCGACGGCGCGACCCCGGGCGCCGGCGCCGACCCCGACCACGTCTGGGCCTTCCGCGGCGACGTCCGGTTCCGCGGGCACGCCGGGATGCTGTTCGTGCGGGTCGCCGCACCGCTGATCACGGTCCGCGGGGACCAGGCGGAGCTCTCCATCGAGGACCCCTACGCCCGGGCCGACGCCGACCGCGTCCCCCTGGTGACCCTGCGGGTGGAACCCGGACCCGCGCCCGAGGGCGGGCAGGTGTGGCTGGGCTCCGACGTCCGGCTCACCGAGGCCGGCTCGGCGCTGTTCAACGACGTCTACCAGCCGGGCGAGCCCTTCGAGCAGCTGAGCGTCTACCTGCCGCTGCCCGGCTCCTGACCTCAGCCGCAGCAGTCGGCCGCCGCGGGGCCCGAACCGGTCAGCAGGGCGGCCAGCTCCGCCGGGCTGAGGCCGGCGAGCGTCTCGCGCAGCACCAGGCCCGGCGCCGGCTCGATCGTCTGCATGGCCGGCACCCCGAGGACCGCGGCGCCCGCCGCGAGCCCCGCCGTCACCCCGACGACCGAGTCCTCGACGACCACGCAGCAGCGCACGTCCACCCCGAGCGCGGCCGCCGCCTGCAGGTAGGGCGCCGGATCGGGCTTGCGCGCCGGCACCTCGTCCCCGCAGACCGTCACGTCGAAGGGGTCCCGGCCCGGGAACGCCCGGCCCATCGACGCCAGGACGAGGTCGGCCAGCCGCCGCGACGTCGTCGTCACCAGCGCCGCCGGGATCCCCGCGGCATGCACCGCGGCGAGCAGCTCGCGCGCGCCCGGGCGCCAGTGCACGCCCGCGGCCATGAGCACGGCGACGCGGTCCTCGATCCAGCGGGCGTCGGCGAGCAGCCGGGGCTCGTCGGAGGGCAGTCCCAGGTCGGCGTAGAGGACGCCGAGCGCGGTGCGCATGCTCGTGCCCACCGTCGCCGCCCGCCCGGCGGCGCTGAGCTCGCCACCGAGGCGGGCGGCGAGGGACGACAGCGCCTCGCCCCAGTACTCCTCGGTCTCCACCAGCGTGCCGTCCATGTCGAACAGCACCGCCTGCAGCTCGTTCCGGGCCGGCGCGGGCAGGGGGCTGATCTCGGGCGTACGCATCCCGACCACGGTAGCTAGCGTCGGCGGCCGACCGGACCACGACCGAGGAGCACCGCGATGGACCTACCGGGACCGCTGGCCGGCCTCCGCGTGCTGGACGCCTCGACGCTGTACGCCGCACCGCTGCTGGGTGCGCTGCTGGCCGACCACGGCGCCGACGTCGTCCTGCTGGAGCCGCCCGGCGGGCACGCCTTCCGCTCCTCGGCCTTCTGGCCGCTGACCGCCCGCGGCAAGCGGTCCCTGGTGCTCGACCCGGACGCCCGGGCCGGTGGGCCGGTCCTGACCGCGCTGGTCGCCGCCGCGGACGTCGTCGTGGTCAACGAGCCGGCGCAGCGGCTGGCCGGGCGCGGGCTGGACCCGGCGGCGCTGCTGGCGGCCAACCCCGCGCTCGTCGTCGCGCACGTCAGCGGCTACGGGGCCGACGGCCCGTACGCCGACCGGCCGGGCAACGGCACCCTGGCGGAGGCCTTCGCGGGGCTCACCCACGTCACCGGCGACCCCGCGGGACCGCCGGTGCTGCCCTCGGCCCTGCTGGGTGACTCGGTCATGGCCTGGGCCGGCGCCTTCGGGGTGCTGGCGGCCCTGCACGCCGGCGGCGGGCGCGTCCTGGACGTCAACCCGGTCGACGCGGTGCTGCACGTCTCCGGGACGGTCCTCACCGGCGTCGCCGAGGGGCGGCCGGCACCGGGCCGGCTCGGCAGCCGTCTGGCCGGCGCGACGCTGCGCGGGGTCTTCGCCACCGCCGACGGCCGCTGGATCGCCACGAGCGTGTCCACCGAGCGGCAGCGCCGGGCGCTCGCCGGGCTGGCCGGCGCCCCCGACGCCTCCGGGCCGGCCCTGGAGGGCGCCGTCCGCGCCTGGGTGGGCCGGTCGGACCGGGACGACGTGCTGCGCGAGGCGGCCGCCGCGCGGCTGCCGGTCGCGGCGGTCAACGACGCCGACGACCTCGCCCGCGACCCCCACCTGCGGGCGCGCGGCGCCCTGCGCACGCTGCGGGCACCCGACGGGCGGCAGGTCACCGTGCCGGCCCCGGCGCCCCGGACCGTCGGGTCGCCCCCCGACCGGGGGACCGGCCGGCTGCCCGGGCCGGGCGAGCACACCGCCGAGGTCCTCGCGGAGTGGACCGCCGGCTGAGCTCAGCCCCGGCGGCGGACCCGCTCGCGCAGCCGCTCGACGCCGGCCAGGTAGGCCGGCTGGCGCTGCGACCAGTCCTGCGCGACCTGCTCGACCTCGGCCGCCATCCGGCCGACGGACAGCGCCGGCCCCAGGCCGAGCGTGGCCTTGGTGCGGCGGAGCAGTTCCCGGTCCCGGCCGGCGACCCTCGCCGCGAGCCCTCCGACGACCGCGCCGAGCTCGTCGTCGGCCACGCTCCGCCAGACCAGGCCGCAGTGCTGCGCCTCCTCGGCGGTCACCACGTCCCCGAAGAGGATCAGCGCGGCCGTCCCCTGCCGGCCGATCCGCTCCTGCATCCGCGTCAGGAAGCCTCCGCCGGGGTGGATGCCCACGTCCAGGAACCGGATGTCGAAGGTGACGCTGCGCGCGGCGACGACCGCGTCGCAGGCCAGCAGGAAGTTCACCCCGGCGCCGATGACCGGCGCGTGCACCGCGGCGACCACCGGGACCGGCAGCGACGCCAGCGCGGTGAAGCCGTCGTAGACGGCGGCCGGGTCACCCGAGGGCTCCAGCAGGGAGTCGACGTCCCCGCCGGCGGAGAAGACCGGCCCCTCGGCGCGCAGGACGACGACGTGCACCGACCGATCGCGCCGCAGGTCGGCGCAGATCCGGGCCAGCTGCTGCACCAGCACGGGGTTGCAGCTGTTGCGGCGGCCGACGTCGACCAGCGTCACCTCCGCGACCCGGTCGCGCACCGCCACCGTCACCGCGGTCCGGTCGTCAGCGGACACGGGGCCTCCTGTCCACGTCGCCGTCTGTGAGGCACAATCATAGCAATGATGGGATCACCGCCTCGTGCGTCGGATGGACGTCCCACGGGAGGAGGACCGCGGTGAGGCTGTCCCGCTCGAGCCTGTGCAACCTGCTCCTGGAGGACGGCGAGGAGGACCTGGCCGTCCTCTTGGCCCGCGCCGACCTCCCCGACGTCCTCGACACCGAGCGGGACGCGGCGGCCCTGAGCGCCCTCGGGCTCGGGGAGCAGGACCTGCAGGCCCTCCTCCCCGCCGTGGGGAGCGACCCGGCCGGTTCCTCCCCCGCTGCGGACGCGCCCGGCGACGCCGCCGTCCGGCAGACCATCTCCTCCCGGTGGGCCTCCCTGGTCTCGGCGTGGACCGCACCCGACGGGCCGGCCGGGCGTGCCTGAGCCCGCCGTCGCCCAGCGACACGAAGAAGGAGCCCTCCCCGTGGTCGAGGCGATCCGGACCGTCCCCGCCCGCCTGCGCTGGGAGGGTGCGGCGACCCTGCCCCCGGCCGCCCGCGAGGCCCTGCTGGGTCCGGGGGCCCGCTTCGAGCTGGGCACGGAGGACGTCCTCGGCCGGCCGCACACCGTCTTCCTGCACCGGCCGCGGACGCTGCGCGCGCTGCTGGAGGACAAGCCCGAGGCCGCGCTGGACCTGCCGTTCCTGTTCTCGGTGCCGACGGGCCGGCAGTGGACCTACCGGGAGGCGATCGAGGACGTCGACGCCACCGCCACGCTGCTGCAGGAGCGGTACGGCCTGCGGGCGGGCGACCGGGTGGCCATCGTCGCCGCCAACCACGCCGAGTACGCGGTGCTCATGTGGGCCGTGGTCACCCTCGGCGCCGTCGTCACCAGCCTCAACGGGTGGTGGACCGCGCCGGAGCTCGCGCACGGCATCGCCCTGACCTCACCGGTGCTGGTGGTCGGCGACGAGCGGCGCCTGGCCCGCCTGGACCCCGCCTCCGTGCCCGACGGCGTGCCCGTGGTGCGGCTGCACGAGCTGCACGCCGACGCGCAGCAGCTCTCCGGCCGGCGGCCGGCCCCGGTCGAGATCGCGGAGGACGACCCGGCGGTCATCCTGTTCACCAGCGGCACGACGGGCCGGCCGAAGGGCGCGACGCTGTCGCACCGCAACATCGTCAACTTCGCCCTGGTCGGCCTGCTGGCCGGCGCGATGGCGCGGGCCGCGGCGCCGGCCCCCGCCCCCGGTGCGCCGCCCGCCCCGGCGCAGCAGTGCGCGATCGTCACCGGCCCCCTGTTCCACGTCTCGGGGATGGTGTCGGTCCTGGTGACCGCCGCGGCGTCGCCGACCAAGCTGGTGTTCCCCGAGCCCGGCCGCTGGGACCCGGTCGTGCTCATGGAGCTCGCCCAGGAGCACCGGGCGACCTACCTCTCCGGCGTCCCCACGCAGTTCTGGCGGCTGCTGCGGCACCCCGACGTCGACCGCTACGACCTGGGCTCCATCACGGCCGCCTCGACCGGCGGGTCCGCGTTCGCCCCGGAGCTGGTGCGGGCGCTGCACGACCGCTTCCCCCGGGTGGTGCTGGGCAACGGCTACGGGATGAGCGAGTCGGTCGGGCTGGGCGCCCGCATCGGCAACGCCCAGTTCCTGGAGGTGCCCGAGTCGGTGGGGCCCGCGCAGGCGACGGTCGAGATCGAGGTGCGGCGCGAGGACGGGTCGGTCGCGGCCGAGCACGAGGTCGGCGAGATCCACCTGCGCAGCCCGTCGATGTTCCTCGGCTACTGGAACGACCCCGCCGCCACCGCGGCCGCCTTCGACGACGACCGCTGGTACCGCACCGGCGACTTCGGGCGCGTGTCCGGTGGGCTGCTGTTCCTCGAGAGCCGCCGGCGGGACCTCATCATCCGCGGCGGCGAGAACGTCTACCCGATCGAGATCGAGAACCGCCTCGTCGAGCACCCCGACGTCGACGACGCAGCGGTGATCGGCGTGGACCACCCCGACCTCGGGCAGGTGCCCAAGGCCTTCGTCGTCCCGCGGGCCGGCTCGGATCTCACCGAGGCCGCCGTGCGCGAGTGGTGCGGGCAGGCGCTGGCGGCCTTCAAGGTGCCGGCCGCGGTGGAGTTCCGTGCGGCGCTCCCGTACAGCGACACCGGCAAGCTGCTCAAGGTGCGCCTCGAGGAGGAGCAGCGCGCCGGGTCCGCCTGACCGGGCGGGCACGGACACGACGAGGGGGGACGGCGCCGCGGCGCCGTCCCCCCTCGGTGGCCTCGCTCAGACCGGGCGACGGGTCGCGAGGAACCAGCCGTTGTCCTTCATGACCTTCTCGGCGTCGGCCATCGTGTAGTCGAAGTTCTCCAGGTCCTTGATGTAGGACGCCGGGTCGGCCAGGCCCTCCACGTGTGGGTAGTCCGAGCCCATGAGGATGTGGTCGGCGCCCAGCAGCTGGAGCAGGCTCTTCAGCTCGTCCTCGTAGAACGGGGCCACCCAGACGTGCCGCCGGAAGGTCTCCCGCGGGTCCTCCGGGAACAGGTGCGGCACCTGGCCCCAGGCCTTGGTGAGCTTCTCGAACAGGTGGAAGACCCACGACGAGCCGGTCTCGATGGCGGCGATGCGCAGGTTCGGGAACCGGGAGAACAGGCCGAGGGCCAGGTGGCTGGCGATGGTGTCCTGCATGTAGCTGGCCGAGTGCAGGCTGCGGAAGGCGTTGGCGCGGAAGGCCTCGGCGAAGTCGTTCTCGCCCCAGTCGCCCAGGTACCTCGTGTAGACGGTGTCGCCGCCGTGGTAGATCACGGTGATCCCGGAGTCGTTGGCCAGCTGCCAGAAGCCGTCGAACATGCGGTCGCCCGGCGCCTTGAGGCCGAGGACCGTGTTCACCGGGCCGCCGACCATGACCACGAAGCGGGCGTCGTGGTCCAGCGCCCACTGCAGCTCGCGGACGGCGTTCTCGGGGTCGGACAGCGAGATGTAGGGCGCGGCGAAGATCCGATTCCGGTACGCGAAGCCCCAGTCCTCCTCCATCCAGCGGTTGAAGGCGCGGAAGGCGGCGGCGGCCGCGGGCAGGTCGTGGCACAGGGCCTGCTCCATGCCGACCCCGAGCGTGGGCAGCATGATGCACGCCTCCATGCCCTGGCGGTCCATCAGCGCCAGGCGCGCGTCGCGGTCCCGGTACTCGGGGCGGATCGGCTCCAGCTCGCCGAACAGCTTGCTGGTGTCGGCGCCCTTGGGGTTGCGGCCGCGGAAGTACTCGTCCATCACGCCGGGCGCGGCGACCGGGTCGAACGTCGGGTTGGGGATGAACTTGTTGACCTTCTCCCCCACCAGCAGCCGGGTCTTGCCGTTGACCTCGACCCACTGCATCGCGCGCTTGCGGTACTGCGGCTCGATGTGGCGGGTGAACGCGTCGAGCGCCTCGTAGTAGTGGTTGTCGCAGTCGAAGAACCGGAACGGCAGTTCGGTCATGAGCTCGCGCATCTCCCTCGGAGTCGGCGTCGGGGACCGTCTGCGCGACCGCCGGGGGCGCGCGTCGACGTCACGAACATAGAACGATGTTTCAGTTAGGGCAACCCCGCGGGTCAGCCGCGCGGCAGGCCCAGCACGTGCTCGGCGATGACGTTGAGCTGGATCTCCACCGTGCCACCGCCGAGCAGCAGCTTCGGCGTGGACAGGTGGGCCATGGCGGCGGACCCGCCGTCGGTGCCGAGCACCGCGGCCCCGGCCCCGTGCCAGCCGAGCACCGTGCGGGTGACCGTGGCGTGGTGCTCGGCCGAGCCGACCTTGAGCACGCTGGCCTCTCCGCCCGGCTGCTGCCCGGCGAGCCGGCGCAGCAGCGAGCGGCGCCCCAGGGCCTCCAGCGCGGCGGACCGCGCGGTGAGTGCGGCGAGGTCCCGGAGCACGCTGTCGCGGTCCGCGCCGCCGGCGAGCGCCGCGGCGGCGTGCGCGGTCAGGTCCCCGACCCCCCCGCCGCCCGACCGGCCGGTGGCGATGGAGACGCGCTCGTTGCCCAGCGTGGTGCGGGCCAGCCGCCACCCCTCCCCCGGCGCACCGATGAGCGCGTCCGGCGGCACGAGGACGCCGTCCAGGAACACCTCGTTGAACAGGTACTCGCCGTTGGCCTCGCGCAGCGGCCGCACGTCCACCCCGGGGGCGCGCATGTCGACGACGAAGTAGCTGAGCCCCTTGTGCCGGGGCGCCTCCGGGTCGGTGCGGGCCAGGCAGATGCCGACGTCGGCCTGCGCCGCCTTGGACGTCCACACCTTCTGCCCGTCCAGCCGCCAGCCCCCCTCGACCGGCACCGCCCGCGTGGCCAGCGACGCCAGGTCCGAGCCCGCGCCGGGCTCGCTGAACAGCTGGCACCAGACCAGCTCACCGCGGAGGGTCGGGCCGACCCAGCGCTCCCGCTGCTCGTCGGTGCCGTGCGCCAGGACCGTGGGCAGCGCCCACTCACCGATGACGGTCGACGGCTGCTCCAGGCCGGCCCGCTGGAACTCCTGCGCGACGACGACCTGTCCCACCGCGTCGATCCCGAGTCCGTGCGGCGGCGGGTACTGCGGGGCGACCAGGCCCGCGTCGGCCAGCGCCCGGCGCCGCTCCGGCTCCGGCAGGGCAGCGGCGCGGGCCAGGTCGGCGGCCACCCGCTCGCGCAGCCCGGCCGGCTCGTCGTCCAGCTCGACGGTCGCCGCGCGCGGGGTGGCCAGCGCCAGCTCGCCGAGCCGCAGGGCGCCGGTCGCCCGGGGGCCCAGCAGGGCGGCGAGGCTCATCGCCCGGCGCCAGTAGAGGTGGACGTCGTGCTCCCACGTGTAGCCGATCCCGCCCAGCAGCGTGACGGTGTCCAGGGCGACGTCGACGGCGTCCGGGAGGCAGGTCTCCGCGGCCGCGGCGGCGGCGACGGCGAACTGCTCGGGCCCCTCGTCCGCGGCCGCGGCGGCGTCCCACACGGCGGCGGCCATCAGCTCGGTCCGGGTGAACAGGCGGGCGCACTTGTGCTTGATCGCCTGGAAGGAGCCGACGGGACGCCCGAACTGCTCGCGCACCCCCACGTAGGCCAGGCCGGTCTCCTGGCACCACCGGGTCAGGCCCGCGGCCTCCGCGCTGAACAGCAGCTCGGCGAGGGTCCGCACCCGGTCGGCGTCGACGTCGAGGACGGCGTCGGCGGGCACGTGCAGGTCCGCGGCCTCGAGGCGGCCGACGTCGCGGGTGACGTCGACGCCCTCGGCCGGCCGCCGGACCAGCTGCCCCGCCCGCTCCGCGTCGAGGACCAGCCACACCGCTCCCCCGGGCGTCTGCGCCGCGAGGACGACGACGTCGGCGGCGAGCGCGCCGAGCACCGGCTCGCTCTCGCCGGAGACGACCCAGCCGCCGCCGGCCTCCCGCGCCCGCAGGCCGGCCGGACGCAGCGCCAGGCAGCCGGTCGCGCCGCCGGCGAGGGCCTCGAGGACCGCGGCGTGGGCCGCCGTCCCGTGCCGCGCGACCAGGGCGCCGGCCAGCAGCGTCGGCAGCAGCGGTCCCGGCACGAGGGCGCGCCCGGCGGCCTCCAGGACGACGGCCAGCTCCACCAGGCCCGCGCCGTCACCGCCGGCCGCCTCGGGCAGGTGCAGCGACAGGAGGCCCTGGTCGCGCAGCTGCGCCCAGCCCTCCGGCCGCGCGCCGGCGCCCAGCTCCGCCAGCGCGGCCCGCGTCCGCGCGACCGGTGCCCACCGGGCGGCGACGCCGGCGACCGCCGCGGCCAGGTCGACGTGCTCCTCGAGCAGGGCGATCCCCACCGGCTCAGCCGTCCAGGCCGAGGACGCGGGCGGCGTTGCCGTAGAGGAACTTCGGCCAGACCTCGTCGCGGAAGGGCACGGAGGGCATGTCCCGGAAGATGCGCTCCAGCGACATGCCCGCCGGGAAGTAGCCGGCGTAGAGGACCTTGTCCGCGCCGCGGCTGTTGGCGTAGTCGACGATCGCCTTCGGGTAGTACCTCGGTGCGAAGGCCGAGGTCGAGTAGTACAGGTTCGGCCACTTGAGCATGAGCTTGACGGCCAGCTCCTCCCACGGCTCGCAGCCGTGGCGGGTCACGAAGACCAGGTCGGGGAAGTCGAACATGACCCGGTCGATCCGGCCGACCTCCTGCACCTCGTAGGGCACGCGGGGTCCGGGGACCCCCGCGCACACGAAGATCGGGATGCCGAGCTCCACGCACGTGGCGTAGACGGGGTACATCTGCGGGGCGTCGATGGCCACCTGCGGGAACGTGCCGGCCGGGAAGACCGTCGTCGCCCGGATGCCGAACTCCTCGTGCTGCCGGCGCAGGGCGCGGACGGTCCCCATGACGTCGTTGGGGTCGGTCACCACACCGGCGGGGAGGAACCGGTCCGGGTGCTGCCGGATCGCCCGCTCCGCGGCCTCGCCGTTGACGTGGACCATGCCCTTCTCGATGCCGAAGCGGTCCATCTCGGTCAGCGTGATCGCCACGGGGTCCGACGTCGGCAGGTCGGCCGGGACGTCCGTGAACATGTACTCGGCCGGCATGTGCGACGCCTGCGAGGCGGCGTCCTTGGTCTGCCGGCGGATGAAGTCGTACTGCGCGGATCCCTCGGTCGGGAAGCCGATCAGCGTGTCGATGACCGGGAGGTCGGTCGGGCCGGGCATGGGTTCCCTCGGATTCCTGGGGACGGCGGGAGGACCGGGCGCGGGCCCCGGGACGGCCTCACTTTGGAACACCGTTCTAGGACTGTCAAGGCGCCGCGGACGCCCCTCCGGCTCACCCGGTCGGGTCCCCCCGGTGGCACGCCGGCGCTCCTCCCGAGCGGCGCCGGTTACCGTTCCGCTGTGACCGGCGTCGAGGCCCCAGCCGCGCTGCGGCGGGAGTCCATGACCCCGCGGCAGCTGGCCCGCCGGGACCGGCTGATCGAGACGGTCGTCGAGATCGTCACCGAGGTGGGTCCGCACGGCCTGCAGATGCGCGAGGTCGCGGAGCGCTCCGGCGTCGCGCTGGGCACCGCCTACAAGTACTTCCGCTCCCGGGAGCAGCTGATGGCCGCGGCGCTCGCGGAGTGGCAGCAACCGCTGATGGCGCGGATGGCCTCGGTCAGCCGCGCGCGGGACGCCGACACCGCCGGCCTCGTGTCGGCCTACCTGCGGCGGGCCCTGCGGGCGTTCCACCGCAACCCGAACATGGGCGCCCTGATGGTGCTGATGCAGACCTCGGCCGACCCCGACGTCGTCGAGAAGGTCGCGGAGATGGGCACCCGGAGCACCGCCGTCATGGAGCAGATGCTGGACGGCCTCGCGCCCGAGGCCGTGCCGCACGTCAGCCGCGGCCTCGAGGCCGTGCTGATGAACTCGGTGACCGCGCTGGTCACCGGCCGCGCGACCCTGGACGAGGCCCTGGACCGGGCCGAGGGCGTGGCCCGGCTGCTGCTCTCCGGCGCCGGCTCGACGGGATCCACCGGCGGCTGACCCCCCCGCTCCCGGCCTCCCTCCGGAGCCCACGACCCGGCCGTGAGACGGTGGGCGGCATGGAGTCCGGCGCCCTCTTCGTGCCCGACGGGGACGCCTTCGTCGCCACCGAGCTGTCGCAGGGGGCCTGGGATCCCGGCGACGCCAACGGCGGGTCCGCGCTCGCCCTCCTCGGCCACGTCCTCGACGGGGTGCCGACGCTGGTCCCCATGACGCTCGCCCGGCTCACCGCGGACCTGATGCGTCCCCTGCCGCTGGGCCGGCCGCTGACCGTCGAGTCCGCCGTCGTCCGGCAGGGCAAGAAGATCCAGCTGGTCGACCTGCACCTGCTCGTCGACGGCGTCCTGCACGCCCGGGCCTCGGCGCTGCGGCTGCGCGACGCCGACCTGACCGGGCGCGACGACCTGCCGACCGGCGCCGCGCCGGCGACGACCGCGCCGCTGGTCCCGCCGTACGAGGCGGTGAGCCTGCGCGAGACGTCGGTGTCCCAGGCCGGGTTCATCCGAGGCGTGGACATGCGGCACGCCCCGGCCGGCGACGGTGCGGAGAAGGGCGTGTGGGTGCGGCTCGAGGTGCCCGTGGTCGCCGGCGAGCCGGTGCGCCCCACCGCGCGGATGGCCCTGGCCTTCGACTACGCCAACAACGTCAACGTCTCGATGTCCCCCGGCACCGCGACGACGATCAACCCGGACGTGAGCGCCCACGTGCTGCGGCAGCAGCGCGGCGAGTGGGTGGCCATCACCGGGCGGACGGAGTTCGACGCGGGGCTGGGGCGCGGCGTCTCGACCGCCGTCCTCAGCGACGACGACGGGGTCTTCGCGCACGTCACCGTCTGCCAGCTGGTCCAGCCCCGGCCCCGCTGAGGGCCGGGGCGCCTCCGCGACCGTCCGCGCGGCAGTACGGTCCCCCGCACCGACCGACCACCCACGGGAGCCGGCGATGCGCGGATACCGGGCAGACCACGCCTTCGACGGCGAGCGCGTCCGCCCGGACGGCGTCCTCGTCCTCGTGGAGGGCGACCGGATCGTCGGCGTCGGACCGGCCTCCGCCCCCGCGCCCGCGGGGGTGCGGGTCCACTCCCTCCCGGGGAGCACCCTGCTGCCGGGGCTGGTCGACACCCACGTGCACCTGTGCGCCGACGCCGGTCCGCGTGCCCTGGACACGATCCCCGACCGGTCCGCCGACGACCTCGACGCGGGCATCGAGGCGGCACTGGCGGGACACCTGGCCGCCGGCGTGACCGCGGTCCGCGACCTCGGTGACCACTCCTTCGCGGTGCTCGACCGGCACCGCGACCGGTCCACGGGCCCGACCGTCGTCGGGGCCGGGCCCCCGCTCACCTCCCCCGGCGGCCACTGCTGGTCGATGGGCGGCGCGGCCCGCGGCGAGGAGGCGCTGCGCGCCGCCGTCCGCGAGCGCGTCGACCGCGGAGCGGGGGTCGTGAAGATCATGGTCAGCGGGGGCCTGCTGACGCCCGGCACCGATCCGCTGGCGTGCCAGTTCGAGCCCGCGGAGCTGCGGGCGGTGGTGGACGAGGCGCACCGGCACGGCCTGCCGGTGACCGGGCACGCCCACCCGCTGGTCGCCGTCGAGCGCTGCATCGCGGCCGGCGTCGACGGGATCGAGCACGGCAGCTGCCTGACGGCGGGAGGCGTCCGGACACCGCCGGAGCTCGTCGCCCGACTGGCCGTGGACGGGACGCCGGTCTGCCCGACGCTCGGCCGGCTCCCGGGGATGGATCCGCCGCCGCACGTCCGCGCGCGGATGGCGGCGGTCGGCATCGACTACGACCGCCACCTGGGCACGGTCGGCGGCCTGCACGAGGCCGGGGTGGCGCTCCTCGCCGGCACCGACGCCGGCGTCGGCCCGAGCAAGCCGCACGGCGTGCTGCCCCATGCCGTGGTCGAGCTGGTGGGGTGCGGCCTGCCCGTCGCGACGGCGCTCGCCGCCGCGACCGGTCGCGCCGCGCTCGCCTGCGGGCTCGGCGGCCGGACCGGGCGCCTGGCCGTCGGCCTGCAGGCCGACCTGCTGCTCGTCGACGGCGACGCGACCGTCGACGTCGGCGCCCTGCTGCGGCCCCGCACCGTCGTCTCCCGGGGCCGCGAGGTGGCCGTCCTGGGCTGAGGCCTCACTCGTCGTCGGTGCGGTACCCCAGGTTCGGCGAGAGCCACTTCTCGGCCTGCGCGCGCGTCCAGCCCTTGCGCCGGGCGTAGTCCTCGACCTGGTCGCGGGCGACCCGGCCGAGCACGAAGTACCGCGACTCCGGGTGGGAGAAGTACAGCCCGCTGACGGCCGCGCCCGGCCACATGGCCATGCTCTCGGTGAGCGTGATGCCGGTGGCGGCCTCGACGTCGAGCAGCTCCCAGATCGTCTGCTTCTCGGTGTGCTCGGGGCAGGCCGGGTAGCCGGGTGCGGGGCGGATGCCGCGGTACTTCTCGGCGATCAGCTCGTCGCTGCCGAGGTGCTCGTCGGCGGCGTAGCCCCAGAACTCGCGGCGCACCCGCTCGTGCAGCCGCTCGGCGAAGGCCTCGGCCAGCCGGTCGGCCAGGGACTCGAGCAGGATCGCGCTGTAGTCGTCGTTCTCGGCCTTGAACGCCGCGACCCGCTCGGCCGACCCGAGGCCGGCGGTCACCGCGAAGGCGCCGACGTAGTCGCGCAGGCCGGTATCCGCCGGCGCGACGAAGTCGGCCAGGGACTTGCGCGCCGAGCCGTCGCGGCCCTCGGTCTGCTGGCGGAGCTGGTGCAGCGTGGTGCGGACGGCGCGGCGGGTCTCGTCGGTGTAGACCTCGATGTCCTCACCGCCGACGCGGTTGGCCGGGAACAGGCCGAAGACCCCGCTGGCCCGCAGCCACCGCTCCCCCACGACCCGGTCGAGCATCCCCTGGGCGTCGTCGTACAGCCGCCGGGCCGCCTCGCCGGTGGTGGGGTTGTTCAGGATGTCGGGGAACCGGCCGCGCATCTCCCAGGCGTTGAAGAACGGCTGCCAGTCGATGTAGGAGCGCAGCTCGTCCAGCGGGTAGTCGGTGAACGACCTCACGAACTGGGTGGCCACGTCGTGGCGGTGGTCGCAGTCGGGGCCGCTGCAGACGTCCTTGGCCTGCTGGAGCAGCATCCGCGGCCGCGGCGGCGTGTAGGAGCTCCAGTCGATCGGCGGCGCGGCCGCCCGGGCGGCCTCCAGCGGCAGCAGCGTGCGGGTGTCCTGCCGGGCGGCGTGCCGCTGGCGCAGCTGCTCGTAGTCGGTCTCGATGCCGGCCAGCAGACCCGGCCGCTGCTCGTCCGACAGCAGGGCGGCGACCACGGGCACGGAGCGCGAGGCGTCCTTCACCCAGATCACCGGGCCGTGGTAGGCCGGTGCCACCTTCACGGCCGTGTGCGCCCGCGACGTCGTCGCGCCGCCGATGAGCAGCGGGATGTCGAAACCCTGCCGCTCCATCTCCGTGGCGAGGTTGACCATCTCGTCCAGCGACGGCGTGATCAGGCCGGACAGCCCGATGACGTCGGCGCCCTCGGCCTTGGCGGCGTCCAGGATCTTCTGCCCCGGCACCATCACGCCCAGGTCGACGACGTCGTAGTTGTTGCACTGCAGGACGACCCCGACGATGTTCTTGCCGATGTCGTGGACGTCGCCCTTCACGGTGGCCATGACGACCTTGCCGATGGTGCGCTCGGCGTCGCCGGGCTGCTTCTCCGCCTCGATGTAGGGGATCAGGTAGGCGACGGCCTTCTTCATCACCCGCGCGGACTTGACCACCTGCGGCAGGAACATCTTGCCGGCGCCGAACAGGTCGCCGACGACGTTCATGCCGCTCATCAGCGGACCCTCGATGACCTCGATCGGCCGGCCGCCGCGCGCGCTGATCTCCGCGCGCAGCTCCTCGGTGTCGGCCTCGACGAACTCGTCGATGCCCTTCACCAGCGCGTGGGTGATCCGCTCGCCCACCGGCAGCGAGCGCCACTCCTCGGTGGCGACCTCCGCGGCCTCCCCGGTGCCGGCGAAGTCGCCGGCGATCTCCAGCAGCCGTTCCGCGGCGTCCGGGCGCCGGTTGAGGACGACGTCCTCGATCCGCTCGCGCAGCAGCTCGGGGACCTCGTCGTAGACCTCGAGCGCGCCGGCGTTGACGATCCCCATGTCCATGCCCGCGGCGATCGCGTGGAACAGGAAGACGGCGTGGATGGCCTCGCGGACGGGGTTGTTGCCGCGGAAGGAGAACGACACGTTGGAGACGCCGCCGGAGACCAGCGCGCCGGGCAGGTTCTGCTTGATCCAGCGGGTGGCCTCGATGAAGTCCACGCCGTAGTTGGCGTGCTCCTCGATGCCGGTGGCCACGGCGAAGACGTTCGGGTCGAAGATGACGTCCTCGGCGGGGAAGCCCACCTGGTCGACGAGGACGTCGTAGGCCCGCCGGCAGATCTCCTTGCGCCGCTCCAGGTCGTCGGCCTGCCCCTGCTCGTCGAAGGCCATGACGACGACGGCCGCGCCGTGCTTGCGGCACAGCCGCGCCTGGCGGACGAACTCCTCCTCGCCGTTCTTCAGCGAGATGGAGTTGACGATCGACTTGCCCTGCACGCACTTGAGGCCGGCCTCGATGACCTCCCACTTGGAGGAGTCGACCATCACCGGGACGCGGCAGATGTCGGGCTCGGCGGCGACCAGCTTGAGGAAGCGGTCCATGGCCGCGACGCCGTCGATCATCCCCTCGTCCATGTTGACGTCGATGACCTGAGCGCCGGCCTCGACCTGCTGACGGGCGACGGCGAGCGCCGCGCCGTAGTCGCCGTCGCGGATCAGCCGGCGGAAGCGGGCCGAGCCGGTGATGTTGGTGCGCTCCCCGACGTTGACGAACAGCGAGTCCGCGTCGACGGTCAGCGGCTCCAGGCCCGACAGCCGCAGCGCCGGCCGGCTCTCCACCGGGGTGCGGGGGGCCGCCCCCGCCACGGCCGTCGCCAGCGCGGCGATGTGCGCCGGGGTGGTGCCGCAGCAGCCGCCGACGATGTTCACCAGCCCGCTGGCGGCGAACTCGGCCAGGATCGCGGCGGTGTCGGCGGGCGCCTCGTCGTACTCGCCGAAGGCGTTGGGCAGGCCGGCGTTGGGATAGCAGGAGACGAAGGTGTCGGCCAGCCGCGACAGCTCGGCCTGGTAGGGGCGCAGCTCCTTGCCGCCGAGCGCGCAGTTGAGGCCCACCGCCAGCGGCCGCACGTGCCGCACCGAGTACCAGAACGCCTCGGTGACCTGCCCGGACAGCGTCCGCCCGGAGGCGTCGGTGATGGTGCCGGAGATCATGACCGGCCACCGGCGGCCGCGCTCCTCGAACAGCGTCTCCAGGGCGTAGATCGCGGCCTTGGCGTTCAGCGTGTCGAAGATCGTCTCGACGAGCAGCACGTCCGCGCCGCCGTCGACCAGGCCGTTCGCCTGGGTCAGGTAGGCCTCGGCGAGCTCGTCGAAGCTGACGTTGCGGGCGCCGGGGTCGTTGACGTCCGGCGAGATGGAGGCGGTCCGGCTCGCCGGGCCGAGCGCGCCGGCGACGAACCGGGGCTTGTCCGGCGTGCGGGCGGTCGCGGCGTCGGCCTCCGCGCGGGCCAGCCGGGCCGAGGCCAGGTTCAGCTCGTAGGCCAGGTCGGACATGTCGTAGTCGCGCAGCGAGACCGCGTTGGCGTTGAAGGTGTTGGTCTCGATGACGTCGGCACCCGCGTCGAGGTACTCGCGGTGGATGCCGGCGATGATGCCCGGCTGGGTGAGGCTGAGCAGGTCGTTGTTGCCCTGCAGGTCGCTGGGCCAGTCGGCGAAGCGCTCGCCGCGGTAGCCGGCCTCGTCGGGGCGGTCCCGCTGGATGGCGGTGCCCATGGCGCCGTCGAGCACCAGGATCCGCTCGCGCAGGAGGGCGGTCAGTTCCGCCGTGGCGTCCGGGCGGAGGTCCGGGGTCTGAGACACGACGTCGATGGTCTCATCCCACGGCAACCGGCTCCCTTCCGTTCCCGCCCGCGCGCCCTCTCCGGCCCCGCTCCCCGGACGGGGGTCCCCGGGTCGGGCGATCGCCGCGCGCACGGGCCCGCGCAGGCAGGGCGGCGCGGCCGGACCGACGTAGGCTTCCAGGGGTGATCGACCCGAAGTCCCCGTCCGAGGACCTGCCCCAGCTCACCGACCCCGTGGTGGTGGTGGCCTTCGAGGGCTGGAACGACGCCGGCGACGCGGCGACCGGTGCGCTGGAGCACCTCGAGCTCATCTGGGACGCCGCCCCGCTGGCCGCGCTGGATCCCGAGGACTACTACGACTTCCAGGTCAACCGGCCGACCGTCTCCCTCGTCGGCGGGGTGAGCCGCCGGATCGAGTGGCCGACGACGCGCGTCTCGGTCGCCCGCCCCCCGGGTGCCGAGCGCGACGTCGTCCTCATCCGGGGCATCGAGCCCAACATGCGGTGGCGCAGCTTCTGCGACGAGCTCATCGAGCTGTGCCAGGAGCTGGACGCGCGCACCGTCGTCGGCCTCGGCGCGCTGCTGGCCGACACCCCGCACACCCGGCCGGTGCCGGTGACCGGTTCGGCCTACGACGCCGAGTCCGCCGAGAGGTGGGGTCTGGAGACCTCCCGCTACGAGGGGCCCACCGGCATCCTCGGCGTCTTCCAGGACGCCTGCGTGCAGGCCGGGCTGCCGGCGATCAGCTTCTGGGCCGCCGTGCCGCACTACGTCTCCCAGCCGCCCTCGCCGCGGGCGACCGTCGCGCTGCTGCAGCGGGTCGAGGAGGTGCTCGAGCTGACCGTGCCGCTCGGCGCCCTGCCCGCGCAGGCCGAGGAGTGGGTGAAGACTGTCGACGAGATGGCGCAGGAGGACGACGAGGTGGTCGAGTACGTGCGCTCCCTGGAGGAGCGGGCCACCGAGGTCGACCTCTCCCAGGCCAACGGCGACTCCATCGCCCGCGAGTTCGAGAGGTATCTGCGCCGGCGGGGCTCCTCCCCGAACTAGCCGAACCCCCCGACGAGCCGAACCCCCCGCCGAGATCTGCACACTCGTCGCCATCAGGGCCTGATGGCGACGAGTGTGCAGATCTCGTCGGTGTGGTCGGGCAGGGTGGGGGCATGGAGCCGCGCCTGGACCTGCTGACCGTCGCCGTCCCCGACCTGGACGCCGCCCGCCGCTTCTACGTCGAGGGGCTGGGCTGGGCACCGGCGCTCGACGTGCCGGGTGAGATCGTCTTCCTCCAGATCGGCCGGGGGTTGCTGCTCGGCCTGTTCGGCGCCGCCGACCTGGCCGCCGACATGGAGGTGCCGGCGGAGGCCGTCGTCCCCGGCGGGGGGTTCACCCTCGCGCACAACGTCGAGGGCCCCGGCGCCGTCCGCGAGGTGTTCGCCGACGCGGTCGCGGCCGGCGCCCGGCCGCTGAAGGAGCCCCAGGAGGCCGCCTTCGGGGGCTTCCACGCGTACTTCGCCGACCCCGCCGGCATCCGCTGGGAGGTCGCGCACAACCCCGGCTGGCGGGTGGACCCCGACGGCACCGTGCACATCGGTGCCGTGGAGGGCTGAGCCGTGCCCTGGTCCCCCGAGACCGCCGAGCGGGTCCGCCGGCTGCTGGCCGACCGGGACGACGTCGTGGAGAAGCGGATGGTCGGTGGCGGCTTGTCGTTCATGGTGGCCAGCCGGATGTGCTGCGGGGTCGCCGGCGACGCGCTCATGGTGCGGGTCGGCGCGGACGCCGCGCCCGCGGCCCTCGCCGAGCCGCACGTGACGCCGATGGTGCTGGGCGGCCAGCCGCTGGACGCCTTCGTGCTCGTCGCCCCGGAGGGCCACGCCGACGACGCCGCATTGATCGCGTGGGTGGCCAGGGGGCTGGCCTTCGTCAGCGGCGGCCGGTAGTCCTCAGCCGGGCAGGAGCGGCCGCATCCGGGCGGTGGCGTCGCCGTCGAACAGCCGGTCGTGGGTGGTGAGGGCGAACCGGTCGGTCATGCCGGAGACGTGGTCGACGACCTGCGTGGTGAGGTCGGCCCCGGCGTCGCGGTAGGTGGCCGGGATGAGCTCGGGGTGGGCCAGGTGGTGGTCGACCAGCCGGCGGATGACGTCGACGGCGAGCTGCTTCTGACCCGCGGCTGTCTCCGAGGAGTAGACCCGCTCGAACATGAACGCGCGGAGCTCCTGCATCGCCTCCAGCGGGTCCGGGGCCATGACGACCCGGGCGCCGTCGGCCAGGGACCCGGCGACGACGGCGTCGATCATCGCGCCGACCATGGCGCTGCCCGGCTCGCCGAACACGGCACGGGCCCGGGCCGGCAGGTCGCCGGGGCGGAGCACGCCGGCGCGCACGGCGTCGAGGGCGTCGTGGGAGAGGTACCCGATCCGGTCGGCGTAGCGCACGCACTCGGCCTCGCGGGTGGCCGGCGGCGGCGTGATCTTCCAGCTGTGCGCGCGGATGCCGTCCCGGACCTCCCAGGTGAGGTTGAGGTCCTCGAGCACCTCGACGATGCGGATGCCCTGGGCGGCGTGGTGCCAGCCGCCGGGCACGTAGGGCTCCAGGGCGTCCTCGCCGATGTGCCCGAACGGCGAGTGGCCCAGGTCGTGGCCCAGCGCGATCGCCTCGGCCAGCGTCTCGTTGAGCCCGAGCGCCCGGGCCAGCGCCCGCGCCACCTGGTCGACCTGCAGCGTGTGGGTCAGCCGGGTGACGAAGTGGTCGCCGTCGGGGTTCAGGAAGACCTGCGTCTTGTGCTTGAGCCGGCGGAACGACTTGGCGTGCAGGATGCGGTCGCGGTCCCGCTCGAACGCGGTGCGCAGCGCGTCCTCCGGCTCGGGCCGCACCCGGCCCCGGGACGCGGCGGAGCGCGAGGCGGCGGTCGCCAGGCGCTCCTCCTCGCGCTCCCGGGTGGCGCGGTCGGTGAGCCGGAAGCCGCGCATCAGCGCTCCCGTGCCGCGGGGCCCTCGGCTCCCTGGTGCAGCGCCGACCCCCCGGCGCCCGGGTCCAGCGCGATCCCCAGGAGGGCGTCGACCGCGTCGGCGACGATCGCCGGGGCCTCGGCCTCCAGCGCCGGGTGGTCGCCCGCCGCCAGCGTGCGGACCGCCCACTCGTCGACGACGGCGAGGGCGCCCGGGGTGTCGAGGTCGTCGGAGAGCCGCTCGCGGAGCCCGGTCAGCACCGGCGCCGCCGCCACCCCGGCGGACAGCGCGACGGCCCGCCGCCAGGTGGCCAGCCGCTCCTCGGCGTCGGTGAGCAGCTGCGGCGTCCAGGCGCGGTCGGTCCGGTAGTGGCCCGACAGCAGCGCCAGCCGGATCGCCATGGGGTCCACGCCCTCGCCGCGCAGCTTGGAGACGAACACCAGGTTCCCGCGGCTCTTGCTCATCTTCTCGCCGTCCAGGCCGATCATCGCCGCGTGCACGTAGGCCCGGGCGAACGGCTTGGTGGCGGTCAGGGCCTCGGCGTGGACGGCGGAGTACTCGTGGTGCGGGAAGACCAGGTCGCTGCCGCCGCCCTGCACGTCGAAGCCCATGCCGATGGTGTCCAGCGCGATCGTCGCGCACTCGATGTGCCAGCCGGGGCGGCCGACGGTGCCGCGGGGACCGGTCCACGAGGGCTCCCCGGGGCGCTGCCCGCGCCACAGCAGCGGGTCGAGGCGGTTGCGCTTGCCGGCCCGGTCGGGGTCGCCGCCGCGCTCGGCGAAGAAGCCCAGCATGGTCGCCTCGTCGTAGCGGGACTC
Organism: Trujillonella endophytica; assembly: GCF_019799905.1. Taxonomy (GTDB): domain Bacteria; phylum Actinomycetota; class Actinomycetes; order Mycobacteriales; family Geodermatophilaceae; genus Trujillonella; species Trujillonella endophyticus_A. The sequence continues at coordinate 165,831 of NZ_JABGCI010000007.1, forward strand.
CCCGCCGAACCCGGGGGCCTGGGCGACGTCGTGGTAGACGTCGCCGGTGCCGTCGTCCAGGGCGTAGGCCAGGCCCTCGTCCAGCAGCGACTCGATGTGCGCCACGATCCGCGGGATCGACTCCACCGCGCCGACGTAGTCGTCCGGCGGCAGCACCCGCAGGGCCGCCATGTCCTCCCGGAACAGCGCCGTCTCCCGCATGGCGAGCACGACCCAGTCCTCGCCGTCGCGCTCGGCACGCTCCAGCAGCGGGTCGTCGATGTCGGTCACGTTCTGCACGTAGTGGACGGCGTGCCCGGCGTCCCGCCAGGCGCGGTTGACCAGGTCGAAGGCCAGGTAGGTGGCCGCGTGCCCCAGGTGCGTGGCGTCGTAGGGGGTGATCCCGCAGACGTACATGCGGGCGACCCGGTCGGGACTGGTGGCCACCACCTCACCGCGCGCGGTGTCGTGCAGCTTCAGCCCGGGGCCGGTGCCCGGGAGGATCGGCAGGAGGGGGGCGGGCCAGGAGAGCACGGCACGAGCGTAGAGGCGGGTGCCGGCCCGCCCGCCGGGTCGTCCCCGGGCGACGGCCCGGCCGGGTCAGCCCTCGAGCAGCGCGGCGAGCCGGGCCAGCGCCATCCGCCAGCCCTCCTCGTTCTGCTCGGGCGGGACACCCGCGGGGACGCCCTCGTGGACGGCGGTCACCTCGGTCCCGGTCCCGGCGTCCCGGAGCCGCACGGTCGTGGTCATCGCGCCGGCCAGTGCCGGGTCGTCGGTCTCGAACTCGTCGACCTCCACGACCAGCTCGCCGGGCACCAGCCGGGCGAAGCGGGCGCGGTAGCTGTCGCTGTGCGCCGTGGTCTTGCCCCGGGCGTCGGGGGCGTCGTAGGTGAGGGTGACCCGGAAGGCCCCGCCGTCGAGCTCCTCGACCACGCTGGTCATGCCGTCGGGGAACCGCCATCGGGCGATGACCGCGGGGTCGCTGACCGCCCGGTAGACCGCCTCGCGGGGGGCGGCGACGTGCGCCGTGACCCGTGTGGTGCTCACGGCCGGACCGTCGCGTGCCGCTCGAACTCGTCCCCGGTCCGGATGCCGGCGACGCAGAACACCAGCCCGGCCGGGTCGGCCATCCGCCAGGAGCTGCCCATGTCCCGGTGCCGGCGGGCGCCGAGGGCCTCCAGCCGGGCGACCTCGGCCGGGATGTCGTCGGTCTCGACGTCGACGTGCCAGCGGGGCGGCGTCCCCTCCCCCGTGCGCTGGAGCTCGACGTGGAACCCGTCGGCGAAGGAGCCCGGCGAGGCCCAGTCGGCGTCGTCGGGGTCGGGCGTCGCCGTCCGGGCGGTCGCCCCCGCCCAGGACGCCGACCCCGCGGCGTGGTGCTCCGGCGGCAGGTCGAGCAGCAGGATCGCCAGGCGCGAGCGGTGCGGCACGGTTGCCGAACCTAGGCGTCCGAGGGCGTCTGCGGCACGCTGACCGCCGTGGACCACGCCGGCCTGCCTCCGTTCGCCGCCTGGCGCTTCGTCGACGCCGTCGACGGGTTCGAGGTCGTCTACCCGACGCCGGGGCGGCTGCGGGGACACACCTCCGCCGTCGAGGACGGGCAGCCCTACGCCGTCCACTACGACATCGTCGTCGACGACGGGTGGCGCACCCGCGAGGCGCACGTCAGCTCGGACACGCTCGGTGGCCGGCGGACCACCGTGCTCCGGTCGGACGGCGAGGGGCACTGGACGGTCGACGGCGTCGCGGCTCCCCACCTCGACGGGCTCGTCGACGTCGACCTGGAGGCGTCGGCGTGCACCAACACCCTCCCCGTCCACCGCCTCGCGCTCCTGGCCGGTGAGCGGGTCGCGGCGCCCGCGGTGTACGTGCAGGCACTGGACCTGTCGGTGCGCCGCCTGGACCAGACGTACCGCAGCCGCGGGGACCGGAGCTTCGACTACACCTCGGAGGGCGGCGCGTTCACCGCGGTGCTCACGTACGACGCCGCGGGGCTGGTCGTGGACTACCCGGGGATCGCCGTCCGCGCCGCCTGAGCACCGGTGCGTGCGCCGGCGCCGCGTTCCGGGGCCCGGAGTGCGGCGGGGGCGCACCCGCTCGACTCAGAAGGGCGGCCAGGGCAGCGCGGGCCACTCGCCGCTGGGCTCCGGGTGCAGCTGCGTGCGCAGCAGCTCGGCGACCCGCTGCTGGGTGGCCCGGACCTCGCGGCGGGTGAGGTGGTCGTGCAGCTGCTCGCCGAGGTCGCCGCGCAGGTCGTCGGCCAGCCGCTCGAGCACCTCGAGGGCGGCCACCGGCAGCGGCTTGCCGGCCCAGCGCCACAGCAGGGTGCGCAGCTTGGGGTCCGGGGAGAAGCAGATGCCGTGGTCGACGCCGTACACGTGCCCCGCGGCCGTCGGGATGATGTGCCCGCCCTTGCGGTCGGCGTTGTTCACGACGGCGTCGAAGACCGCCATCCGGCGCAGCCCCGGGTGGTCGGTGCGGACGAACGCGGCGAGGTCGACCTCCTCGTCGCCGTCGATCCAGAGCTGGACCATGCCGGGGCCGAACGGCCCGTCGCGCAGCACCGTCGGCGGGACGACGTCCCACCCGGTGGCCTCGGAGACCAGCGCGGCGGCGACCTCGCGGCCGGCGAGCGTGCCGTCGGGGAAGTCCCACAGCGGCCGCTCCCCCGCCACCGGCTTGTACACGCACTCGGCGGCCAGGCTGCCGGTGCGGATCGTGCCGAAGAGGGTGACGTTCGAGGCGTCGAGCATCCGGCCCTCGACGTCGATCTCCCCCTCCACGAGCAGGACCCGGGCCTCGTCGGTGCCGTCGGGTGCGCGCAGGTCCGGGTCGGCGCCGGCGGACTGCTCGCTCACCGGGCGCTCGTCGCGGGCCGGGGGCTCAGCGCCGGTAGCCGTTCTGCCGGGGGCAGACGTGCCCGGTGGGGTCCAGCGGCAGGGAGCACAGCGGGCACGAGGGCCGGCCGGCGGCGACGACGCGCCGGGCGCGGGCCACGAAGGCGCGCGCGGCACCGGGGGTCATCGTGACCCGCAGCGCGTCGGGGCCCTCGTCGCTGTCGGAGAGGATCGCGTCCTCCTCCACCGGCTCCTCGCCGGCGGCCACGGCCTCGACGACGACGGCCTGCGTCTGCGCGTCCCAGGCCAGCCCCATGGCGGCGACGCGGAACTCCTCGTCCACCGGCGCGGTCAGCGGGTCCAGGTCGTCGACGTCGGCGTCGGGCGGGACGACCGCACCCGGGCGCGAGGCGACCTCGTCGAGCAGCTCGGACATCCGGTCGGCGAGGACCTGGACCTGGCTCTTCTCCAGCGCGACGCTCACCACCCGGCCGGCGTCGTCGGAGGCCTGCAGGTAGAACGTGCGGTCACCGGGCTGGCCGACCGTGCCCGCCACGAACCGGGACGGGCGCTCGAAGAGGTGGACCTGGCGCGGCACGCGCCCAGGTTACGCGGGCGCCGGACGGAGGCGCCGCAGGACGCCGAGGTCAGAGCCCGGGGTCAGACGGTCGCCCCGGCGCCGCCGCCCACGACCGCGTCGGAGTCGGCCTTGCGGCGCCGCCGTCCCTTCCTGGGTGGCGGCGGGATCAGCGCGCCGACGTCGCCACCGGAGTCGTTGACCCGCAGCACGAACGGCCGGGTCTCGGTGTAGCTGACCACCGAGATCGAGGCGGGGTCGACGACGATCCGCTGGAACTGGTCCAGGTGGAGGCCGAGCGCGTCGGCGAGGACGGCCTTGATCACGTCGCCGTGCGAGCAGGCCAGCCAGACGGCGTCGGGGCCGAGGCGGGCGTTCCAGTCGCGGACGGCGGCGACGGCACGGGCCTGGGTCTGGGCCAGCCCCTCACCCTCGGGGCCGGGGAAGACCGCGGCCGACGGGTGGGCCTGCACGACCTTCCACAGCGGCTCCTTGACCAGTTCCTTGATCGCGCGGCCGGTCCAGTCGCCGTAGCGGGCCTCGCCGAGGCGGTCGTCGGTCTGCAGGGCCACGTCGCGGCCGCCGAGGAGGGCCGCGGCTGTCGCCTGGCAGCGCTCCAGGGGGCTGGCGACCACCGCGGCGAGCGGCACCGGGGCCAGCCGCTGCGCGACCGCGGCCACCTGCGCCTGACCGGTCTCGTCGAGCTGCACGCCCGGGGTCCAGCCGGCGAGGACGCCGCCGGTGTTGGCCGTCGTCCGGCCGTGCCGCAGCAGGATGACGGTGGTCACGGGGCCGAGCGTATGTGCTGGTCGGCGCTGGGCGTACTGAGCTAGGGCGTCGTCTCGGCCGGCAGGGGGTCGAGGACGCCGGCGCCGACGAGGGCGAGCAGGAGCAGCCCCAGCACGACCCGGTAGACGACGAACGGTGTGAAGCTGCCCCGGTCGAGGTAGCGCAGCAGCCAGGCGATGACGAGGAACCCGACGGCGAACCCGACGACCGTCGCCAGGATCGTGGGACCCCAGGAGATCGGCGCCCCCTCGGTGTCCCCCGACAGCGCCTCGTAGGTCTGGAAGCCGCCGGACCCGAGCACCGCCGGGATGGCCAGCAGGAACGAGTAGCGGGCCGCGGCCGCCCGGGTGAAGCCGAGGAACAGCCCCGCGGTGATGGTGCCGCCGGAACGGGAGACGCCGGGCACCAGCGCCATGGCCTGCGCGAAGCCGAAGGTGAGGCCCGACCGGACGGTGAGGTCGGTCAGCTCGCGCTGCTTGCGGCCCACCCGGTCGGCCCAGAACAGGATCAGCGAGAAGAGCACGAGCGAGATGGCGACGATCCGCAGGTCGCGCAGCGTGGTCTCGATGTCGTCCTGGAAGAGCAGGCCGAGGACGACGATCGGGATGCTGCCGATGATGATCAGCCAGCCCATGCGGGCGTCGGGGTCGCTGCGCAGGTCCCTGCGGCCCAGCGACAGCACCCACTGCCGGATGATCCGCCAGATGTCCTTGCGGAAGTAGAGCAGCACGGCCAGCTCGGTGCCGATCTGGATGATCGCGGTGAACGCCGCGCCCGGGTCGTCCCAGCCGAAGGCCTCCCCCACCACGCGCAGGTGCGCGCTGGAGGAGATCGGGAGGAACTCCGTGAGCCCCTGCACCAGGCCCAGGACGACGGCCTCGAACCAGCCCATCGCGCTCAGTCCCCGGCCGTCGGAGTCGCTGGGGAACGGTTGCTGTGTCGGTTGCTGGGCTCGAGCGACTCCACAGGCACGGGACGCCACCCTAGGCGGCGCCGCGCCCGGTCCCCGGCTGCCGCCCGCCCGGCGCGCCGTCCCCACCCGCCCGCGCGCCCCGGCTCGTCGCCGGGTCGCGCCGGTAGGTTGGCCCCTCGTGGAACAACGGGCGCTCGGACGCAGCGGGCTGGTCGTCTCGCGGCTCGGGCTGGGCACCATGACGTGGGGCCGGGACACCGACGAGGACGAGGCCGCCATGCAGCTCACGGCCTTCGTCGACGCCGGCGGCACGCTGGTCGACACCGCCGACGTCTACTGCGACGGCGAGAGCGAGCGGACGCTGGGCCGGCTGCTGTCCGACGTCGTCCCGCGCACGGAGATCCTGGTCGCGACGAAGGCGGTCGGCCGCACCGGGCCGGGGCCCATGGGCCGCGGCGCCTCCCGCGGTCACCTGCTCGCCGCGCTCGACGCCTCGCTGGACCGGCTGGGACTGGACCACGTCGACCTGTGGCAGCTGCACGCCTGGGACGAGCACACCCCCATCGAGGAGACGCTGGCCGCCTGCGACACCGCGGTCACCTCCGGGCGCACCCGCTACGTGGGGGTCAGCAACTTCTCCGGCTGGCAGACCGCCCAGGCCGCGACCTGGCAGCGGGCCTGGCCCGGCCGGGTGCCACTGGTCAGCACGCAGGTGGAGTACTCGCTGCTGCAGCGCGGCGTCGAGCGCGAGGTCGTGCCGGCGGCGGAGGCGCTGGGGCTGGGCGTGCTGGCCTGGTCACCGCTGGGCCGCGGGCTGCTCACCGGCAAGTACCGGCACAGCACCCCGACCGAGTCGCGCGGCGCCTCCCCGCAGTGGCAGGGGTTCATCGACGGGCTGCGCTCGGCGACGTCGGACCGGATCGTCGAGGCCGTGATCACCGCCGCCGAGGGCCTGGGCACCACCCCGCTGGCCGTGGCCCTGGCCTGGGTGCGCGACCGCCCCGGCGTCGTCGCGCCGGTCGTCGGCGCCCGTACCGCCGCGCAGCTCCAGGCGTCCCTGGACGCCGACGGCGTGCGGCTGCCGGCCGCGATCCGCACGGCCCTCGAGGACGTCTCCGCGCCGCACTTCGCCTATCCGGAGCGACGGTGAGCGCCCCGGTCGCGGGTGACCGCGTCTTCACCGCCTTCTGCGCCGCCGGGCTCTGGCCCGGGCTGGGCAAGCGGACGGCGGCCGAGCTCCCCGCCGCGGGCATCACCTCCGCCGACGACGTCACCGCCGAGCGCCTGCTGAAGCTGCCGCGGGTCGGCAAGCAGCGCGCCGAGCGGCTGTTCTCCAGCTTCCTGTCCGCTCAGCCGACCTACGACGTCGTCGCGCTGCTGGTCAGCGCCGGGCTGGAGGCCAAGCTCGCCGCCGGCACCGCCGACGCCCTGGGTCCCGACGCCGCCCGCCGGCTGCGCGACGACCCGTGGGCGCTGCTCGGGCTGACCGGCGTGGGGCTGGCCGACGCCGACCGGCTGGCCATCGCCCTGCTGCCCGGCGCCGACCGGCAGGACACCCGCCGCGGCCGGGCCATCGTCGCGCTCACCCTCCGGACGGCGACCCGCGACGGGCACACCGTGCTGCCGGTCGACCTCGTGGTGGCGGCGCTGCGGGCCGAGGGCATCGCCGACCCGGTGGCCGCGATCACCGCCGCCGTCGACTCCGGCGAGGTGCTCGACCACGAGCCGCCCGAGCCGGAGTGGGACGAGGACTCGGACGAGGAGCCGCCCGAGCCGGACCCGGCGCTGCGGATGCTGTCGCTGGCCCGCTACGGCATGGCCGAGGAGGCCGTCGCCGAGAACGTCGCGCGGCTGATGGCCACCGCGGAGCGGATCGCCGACCCGGCCGCCGTCCGGTCGGTGGCCAAGGGGCTCGACGAGGCGCAGAAGCAGTCCGTCGCGCAGGTGCTGTCGGCCGGCGTCTCGCTGCTCACCGGCGGCCCCGGCACGGGCAAGAGCCGCACGGTGGCCGCCGTCGTCACGCTGCTCATGGCCAAGGGCAAGGAGGTCGCGCTGGCCGCGCCGACCGGCCGCGCCGCCAAGCGGCTGGAGGAGCTCACCGACCACCCCGCGGTCACGGTGCACCGGCTGCTGGGCGCGCAGGGCATGACCGGCGGCTTCGCCCGCAACGAGGAGTGGCCGCTGGACGCCGACGTCGTCGTGGTCGACGAGGCGTCGATGCTCGACGTCGAGCTGACCGCCGCGCTGCTGGAGGCCTGCCCCGACGGCACCCACCTGGTGCTGGTCGGCGACCCGGCACAGCTGCCCTCGATCGGCCCGGGCCACGTGCTCGGGGACCTGATCGACTCGGGCGTCGTGCCGGTGACCGAGCTGACCACGCTCTACCGGCAGGCCGAGGGCGGGGCGATCGCGCGGCTGGCCAACGCCGTGCGCGGCGGGGAGCTCCCGCGGGTGGACTCCCCCGACCGCGAGGTCGTCGTCGTCCCGGCCACCGGCAGCGCCGAGGCCGCCCGGCGGGTGGTGCAGCTGGTCACCGACTCGATCCCCCGGGCGCTGAAGATCGACCCGGCCACCGTGCAGGTGGTGACGCCGGTGCACCGCGGACCGGCCGGCACCATCGAGCTGAACAAGGCGCTCAAGGCCGAGCTCAACCCCGGCGACGGCACGGTCTGGGGCTTCGACGTCGGCGACCGGGTCGTGGCGACCGCCAACCACCTCGACCTCGAGCCCATCGGCTTCGCCAACGGCGAGACCGGGGTGGTCACCGGCACCGGGGACGGGTCGCTCGACGTCGCCTTCGCCTCGGGGCCGGTCACGGTGCCCACGAACGCGCTGTCGGACCTGCGGCACGGCTGGGCGATCACCGTGCACCGCGCGCAGGGCTCGGAGTGGCCGGGCGTCGTCGTCGTGCTGCCGCCGGAGGCCGGCGGGATGCTGTCGCGGCCGCTGGTCTACACCGCGCTCACCCGCGCGCAGTCGCACCTGTCGATCGTGCACGCCTCCGGCGCGGCGCTGGCCCGGGCGGTACGCGAGGTCGACGTCCGGCCGCGGCGCACCCGCCTGGCCCGCCTGCTCGCCGAGACCCTGGGCGACGCCTGACCCGCACCCGCGGCGAGGCACCGTCGAGGCACCGGGAGCTCTCCCCACGTCCTGCGCCCCGGGACGTGGGGATCGCTTCCTATGCCCGACGGGTCCGGGCCGCGCCCGGCTCCCCCGCGGCGCGCAGCAGGTGCTGGGTGGCCGCGTGCAGCTGGCCGGCGCAGGTCAGCGGCCGCGGGAAGGGCACCCGGACGTCGGTGTGCCCGCTCGCCCGCTCGACCCGCAACCGGTAGCCGAACCGGTCCAGCGCGAGCGGGCGGACGACGTCGTCCCGGCCGACCGTCCCCTCGGGCAGCAGGCGGGCGAGCGCGCGGAGCACCTCGGGGTGGCAGCGGTCGACGTGGGTGAGCATCCGGGCCTCGACCGGCAGCAGGGGGTCGGGGCCGGCGGCGGCGAAGTCGGCCGGGCCGACCTCGGTGCACCGCTCCCCCTCGCGCAGCACCACCTCGGCGAGGTCCAGCCGCAGCAGCGTGGTGCCGGCGCCGACGTCGAGCAGGGCACCGGCGGGGCGCACCTCGGCGAACTGGAGTGCGGCCGCGCGCAGGTCCCCCTCGCGCACCGGCGTCAGCCACCCCGACAGCCAGACCTGGGCGCGGACCGGGTCCCGCAGCGGCACGGGGGCGCGGTCGCTGACCATGAGCAGCCCGCTCATGTCCCGGTGGGGGCTGGCGTCGACCGCCGTGGCGGCCTCCCCGCCGGCGGGCACCAGCAGCAGCACCTGCCCCGCGCCCGTGGTGGCGTGCGCCAGGGGCCGGGCCGGTTCCCGCCCGGCGACGCAGAGGGCGGCCGCGGTGCGGGCGGCCACCGTGCGGGCGCGCTCGGCGGGGACGGCGGAGAGGGCCACCGCGGCGGGGCCGGACGCGGCGGTGGGGCCGTGCGGAGCGGACATGCGGAGCCTCCGGGCGATCGAGTTAGGGCAGCCTAACCAAATCGCACCTCGGAGCGGAAGGCGTCAGGCGTTCCCGGCCACCGCGCGGCGCAGGTTGCGTCGCAGCAGCCGCGGCAGCAGGACGAGGTTGAGCAGGAGGCCGACCGACAGGACGACGACCAGCCAGAAGCCCCCGCCCGCGCCGCCGTCGGTGAGGCCCAGGACGACGGCGAGCACGAGCGCCACCCCGCCGAGCACGGTCAGGCCGGTCGCGAGCAGCCGTCGCCGCGGGTGCAGGCGCTCCTGCCCGGAGGCGGCGTCGAGGCTCTGCTGCGCCCAGTCCGCGACCGCCGGCCGCAGCCGGGCGTCGTCGGCGCGCCGACCGCGGGCCATGGCGCGCTGGACCTCCAGGGTGTCGCCCGCCTCGAGGCCGTGCCGCTCCAGCAGCCCGGCCGGCGTCTCGGTGCCGACGGTCGCCCAGAAGCGGCGGCCGCTGAGGAGGAAGGCCCCCAGTGGCGCGAGTACGGCGACGGCGAGCGAGACGACGATCCACGGGGCCACGGCGGGAGCATGCCCGCTCCGGGCGCCGTCCGGGCACGCCGTCACCCGGATGCGGGATGCGCGGCGTCCGCCGCCGGTCAGTCGCGGACGTCGTCCTCGTCCACCGGCACGATCGCCTCCTGCTCGAGGACGTCGGCCTCGTTCGCCTCGAGGTCCCCGATGCTGGTCGGCCGGCCGGTCTCCCCGGGCCGGGCGGCCAGCTGCTGCTCGAGGGCGTCGGCCTCCGGGACGCCGTCACCCACCGGAGCGGCCTCGGCCGCGGTGGCCGGGGCCGGGGGCTGCAGCAGGGCCTCCTGCTCGGCGCGGTCGGCGTCCGTCGCGCCGCTGGCGGTACCGGGCTCGCTCACGTCGTCCTCCTCGCTGGGATGCTCTGCCGGGTCGTCGTCCATCCTGCCGTCGCCGGCGCCGGCCGGTCCACCGGGTGTCCGGCGGGTGACGAGCCGGGGAACGGCGTGCACAATCGGGCGGATGGAGGCGGCCGGGGACTACGAGTTCGCGCCGCTGCGGATCCCGCCGGGCACGTCCCGGTCCGCGGCGGCGACCATGCTGAGCCTGCAGGCGGACACCGGCGGCTGGGAGCTCGCCCGGTTGCAGCTGCACGCCGACGGCACGCGCAAGGTCATCCTGCGCCGCCGCTCGCGCCTGTCCTACCTGCCCGGCCCGCACATCTGAGCGCGGTCCCCGCTGGCAGGGGCCGGGGTGTCGTGCCAGGGTCTTCGGCGGGCGGACCGCCCGGACCCCGGCCCGGGAGGACCCCGTGAACCAGCACCTCGACGACCGACTCAAGTTCCTGCGCGCGTTCATCGCCAACCCGCGGCAGGTCGGCGCCATCCTGCCGACGTCCCGCTGGGCGGTGCGGGACATGCTCGACCTCGGCGACGTGCCGAACGCCAAGCTCGTCGTCGAGCTCGGCGCGGGCACCGGCGTCCAGACCGGCGAGCTGCTCGCCCGGCTCGGCCCCGAGGCGGAGCTGATCGCCGTGGAGATCGACGCCAAGCTCGCCGAGCTGCTGGCCGGCCGGTACCGCGACCCGCGGCTGCACGTGGTCTGCGACTCCGCCGAGAACCTCGACGAGCACCTCGAGGGCCGGCAGGCCGACATCGTGGTCTCCGCGCTCCCCTACACGTCGTTCGCGCCGGACCTGCGCCGGCGCATCCTCGACGTGCTCCCGCGGATCGTGGCGCCCGGCGGCGCGGTGCTGGTCATCCAGTACTCGCCGCTGATCCTGGGCGAGCTGCGCCGCCGGTTCGCCGACGTCCGCGTGCGGATGTCGCCGTGGAACGTGCCCCCGGCGGTGCTCTTCCGCTGCCGCGACGCGCGCTAGCTAGCGCATGTCCTTGGGGCGCAGCGCCTCCGGGACGGCGGCGGGCTCGCCGGCCGCCGTCCGCGCGGCGGGAACGCCCTTGAACCGGTAGTTCACGGTGCCCACCCCCGGCTGCACGACGTAGGCGGCGCCGGGCTCGCCCTCGGCCCAGGCCGCGATCATCGCGTCGGCGACCTCCTCGGCGGTCAGCACCGGGAAGCCGGCGGCGGTGAACTCGTGCCGGATGCGGTCGATGATCGCGGTGTCGGCGAAGCCGGGGCAGATCGCCGAGATCGTCGTCCCCTCGCGGGCCAGCCGCGGCGCCATGGAGCGGACGAAGGCGATCGCGCCGCCCTTGGCCACGCTGTAGCCGGGGTCGGTGGCCATCGGCGAGAGCCCGGCCAGGGACGCCGTCACCACGATCGCTCCCCCGCCGGCGCGCCGGATCGCCGGGCGCGTGGCCTCGACGCCGTAGACGACGCCGAAGAGGTCGATGTGCACGACGCGCATGAACTCGTCCATGTCGAGGGCGTCGTCGCTCTTGGCCGCCGATATGCCGGCGTTGAGGTACGCGGCGTCCAGCCGGCCGTGCTCGGCCTCGACCTGCGCGACGACGGCCTCGTTCGCGGCGCGGTCGGTGACGTCGAGGACGACGAAGGGGCAGCCGAGGTCGGCGGCGACCTGCCGGTTGCGCTCGCTGTCGAGGTCGGCGAGGACGGCGGTCACCTCGCGCTCGCGCAGTTTGGTGGCGAGGGCGCGGCCGAAGCCGCCGGTCCCTCCGGTGATGAGGGCGACGGATCCGGGGGCGGGGGTGCTGTCGGTCACCCGCGCATCACACCACCCGTCAGGCCGAGCGCAGGAACCGGTCCAGCACCCGGATGCCGAACTGCAGCGACTCCACCGGCACCCGCTCGTCGATGCCGTGGAACAGGGCGGCGAAGTCGAGGTCCGGCGGCAGCCGCAGCGGGGAGAAGCCGAAGCAGCGGATGCCCAGGCGCTCGAAGCTCTTGGCGTCGGTGCCGCCGCTCATCGTGAACGGCACCGGGCGGGCGCCGTCGTCCTCGCTCTTCAGCGCGGCGACCATCGCGTCGACGACCGGGCCGTCGAACGTCGTCTCCACGGCCTGGTCGTGCACGATCCACTCGCGCTGGATCCCCTCGCCGATCAGGCCCGCCAGCTGGCGCTCGAACTCCTCCTGCTGGCCGTGCAGGAAGCGGCCGTCGACGGTGGCGCTCGCCGTCCCCGGGATGACGTTGGCCTTGTAGCCGGCGTCGAGCATCGTGGGGTTGGCGGTGTTGCGCAGGGCGGCGCCGATCATCCGGCTGATGCTGCCGAGCCGGGCGAGGGCCTCCTCGGGCTCGTCGGGGTCGATCTCGACGCCGTACGCGTCGCTGACCGCGTCCAGGAAGGCGCGCATCGGCGGGGTGAGCACGGTGGGCAGCCGGGTGGAGCCGATCCGGGCGACCGCCTCGCACAGCCGGGTGACGGCGTTGTCGTCGTGCACGAAGGACCCGTGGCCGGGGCGGCCGGTCGCGGTCAGCCGCATCCAGGCCAGCCCCTTCTCGGCGGTCTGGACCAGGTAGAGGCGCAGGTCGTCGCGGACGGTGATGCTGAAGCCACCGACCTCGCTGATCGCCTCGGTGCAGTCGGCGAACAGGTCGGGGTGCTCGTCGACGATCCAGCGGGCGCCGAGGGTGCCGCCGGCCTCCTCGTCGGCGAGGTAGGCCAGCACGATGTCGCGCTCCGGCCGGACGCCGGTCCGGGCCCAGTCGCGGACCAGCGCGAGCACCATCGCGTCCATGTCCTTCATGTCGACGGCGCCGCGGCCCCAGATGTAGCCGTCGCGCTCCTCACCGGAGAACGGGTGCACGCTCCACTCGGCCGGATCCGCGGGGACGACGTCGAGGTGGCCGTGCACCAGCAGCGGCGGGCGACTCGGGTCGGTGCCGGGGATCCGGGCGACGAGGCTGGCCCGACCGCGCTCGGACTCGTAGATCTCCGAGCCGATCCCGACCTCGTCGAGCTTGGCGGCGACCCACTCGGCGGCCACCCGCTCGCCCTTGCCGGTGGCGGTGTCGCCGGTGTTGGTCGTGTCGATCCGGATCAGGTCGCTGAGCAGCTCGGCGACCTCGGCCTGGGCGCGGACCAGCGGCGCGTTCTCCATCCGGCGAGCGTATGCGCCAGGCCCGCGTCGGAGCGCCCGGATCCGCCGTCCCGGCCGCGGCGGGGGTGCGTCGGGGCCGGATGACGGTCTTGTAGTCTGGTCCCGCACTCGTCCGGGTGGCGGAATGGCAGACGCGCTAGCTTGAGGTGCTAGTGCCCTTTATCGGGCGTGGGGGTTCAAGTCCCCCCTCGGACACAGCACCGCCCCGGGATCTCTCCAGGTCAGAGGCCCGGGGCGGCTTTGTTTCAAGGTCAACGACGCCTCGTGATACCCGTTTGATACTTCGCGCGTCTGGTCAGCCGCGCAGGAGCGCGGCGAAGCGGTCCGCGGCCTGCCGGCCCATGCCGGGGTGGACGTGCTGGTAGACGGTGAGCGTGATGGTCGCGTTGGCGTGTCCCAGCCGCTCCGAGACGACCTTTACCGGCTCCCCAGCGGCGAGCAAGAGCGTGGCGTGGGTGTGCCGGAGGTCGTGCAGCCGGATCCGCGGCAACTGTTCCGCGCCTAGGGACTTGCGAGCCCGCTGCACCTGGGCGGCGAACGTCCTCGAGTAGCGCTCGGGGTGGCGGTAGCCGCTGTCCAGGGCGCCCAGGACAAGGGCGGTGTGCCGCACGAGGTCCGGCGAGATCCTGCCGCGCAGGCTCCGGTACTCCTCCAGTGCCGCCACGGTGTCGGCGTCGAGGTCGACCACCCGGGATTGACCGGTCTTCGTCGGGCCCTCGACCAGCTCCTGGCCGGCGCCCTTGGCTTTGACCACGCCGACGCTGCGACGGATTTGGAGCCGGGCGGCGTCGAGGTCGACATCCCGCCAGCGGAGCGCGAGGGCCTCGCCTCGGCGCATGCCGGTGGCGGCGAGCAGACGCCATCCCATGGCGAGGTCGGGGTCCTGCCCCTCCGCCCAGGAAAGGAACCGGTTCAGCTCGGCCGCGGTCCATGCCTGCATCTCCGGAGGGCGCGCCTCGGAGGGGCTGGGCGGCGTGGAACGGTCGGTGGGATTCACGGCGAGGCCGCCGTGCCGGACGGCATCGGAGAGCGCAGAACGCAGGATCGTGAAGATGTAGCGCACCGTCCGGGCGGACAGTCCCCCGGTCCCGTCCGCCCGGCCGGAGGTCTCCAGCTGCCGCATCCAGGCATCGACCGCCGCCCCGGTCAGTCGGGCCACCGGGGTCGCCCCGAGGTAAGGGTCGACGTGCAGCCGGATGTTCTTGCGGTAGGAGGCGAGCGTCGACGGGCTCAGCCGCTGACCTTGCAGCCATACCTCGAGGTAGGCGTCGAGGCGCTGCTTAAAGGGCTCGACCCACTCCCCAACCTCGGCCTTGCGGATCTCTGCCCGCAGCGCCGCCGCGGCGTCCTTGCGGGTCAAGAATCCACGCTTGAGGACGACACGCTTGCTCCCGTCCTCTCGGTGGACGGTGAACTTGATCAGAAAGCGTCGGCCGGCCTTCGTCTCGTACTCGCTGATCCCGCCCTCGCCCGCCTGTCGCCGCCGTGGCTTGGCCATCCTTGGTCCTGATTCGTCGACGTCTCGGCCGCGCCCTGTGGCACACCGCAGGCATCTCATCTAGCAGCGAGTCGAGGGTCGAAGGTGGGGACGGCACCTATCTGTGGACGCACCCCGGCCTGTGGACAAGCGGTTTTGTCGGTCGTGCCCGAGAAACTCATGGTGTGAAGGGCCAACCCCGATTGCAGTTCATAGGCACAGGTGCAGCAGGCAGCCTGGGCCGCGCCTCGGACTACTTCCAGCAGGTTGCTGAGGCTGCATCCAGCGTCGACGACGTCCTAGCTGTCCTCCAGGCGAACATCGAGTCCTCTCGAAGAGACCTAGCCGAGTGCCTTCGTGGGCACGACTCGTTCGACGCTCTGGCGTTTCTACGTCTGACGGCCGGGCCCTGGGACTTTTCAGAAGTTCGGGAGAGCGAGACTCGCATCGAGACCTCCCAGGCCGCTCAGGACCTTGTCGCCCTCGCCTTCCTCGACATGGGGCTTCCCCGCACGCCGCTGAGCGGCGGAAACTCGGGGCAACCGGACATCGGCGAGGCAATGCGCTTGGCAGCCGACATAGTCGACTCGGCGTGCACACGCGCGCTTCTTCAGGGCCGACGCCTGCCGCAGCCCTTGGGCGTGATGGCCGGGGAATTCCCCGCCTACGAGCTGTCCGTTCGTGGCCGCCAATATGAGTCCGTTGCGGCGGAACTCAACACCGGGTTGTTCGGGGACGTGAGCATTCGAACCATCGTTAAGGACGCGCTCGGATTCAATCTCGACGAGATTCGTGCTGTTCGCGCCGCCTCCGTAGGTCTGCTAAATCAACGGCTGTTCGGAGCTCGTGACCGTATCGGCGACATAGTGCAGTCCGGGGTCAGCGCCGATGCAGTGGATGCCAGAGCGTTCTTGCGCGACCTGAACTTGATGGTGAGTGAGTGCCGGCGCTTCGGCGCGGTGACCACCGCAGATGTCGCGGAGCTGGCGAAGGTCGACTCGACAACGACAAAGGCGATCTTGGACTTCTTCAGCATCGCTCGACCGGCCGTTGGGGAGGACAGCCTCATCACGTCGTTCGTGCGAGGGGACCGTCCCGCGCCATGGGGCTGCATCTCCGACGCTGACGAGTACTTGATCCTCAATGGGTTTCTCGGAGAGGACGAGCTGAGACGCGACATCGAGCGGGGTCTCATCGCAGGCGCTCAGACGGGCGGGGCCGCGATGAAGGCATGGGAAAAGTACGTCCGACGCCGGGCGGCCTATTCGGAATCAAGGGCCGCGACTCTCCTGAGCACGCTGATGAGGGGAATCAGACCGCAGTGGAAGGGGCAGAAGTTCCTTGGTCCAACGGTCCTAGAGGATGCGGACAAGCTGACACGGGACATGGGCCCCAACGACCCCGAACGTCGGGAGTACGAGTCGGACCTGCTCTTCGTCCACGACGGCGTCGCCATATGCGTTGAGGTGAAGGCCGGCTCGATCACCGACAAGGCTCGCGGAGGCAACGCGAAGCGACTCGCCTCCGACCTAGAGAAGACGCTGCGCGAGGGGAACGACCAGGCCGATCGCTTGGCTGGTCTGCTCCGCAACAACCAAGGAGTCTGGCTCAACGAACACGAATGGATCAATCTCGCACCCATCAAGGAGATCCATTCCATCATCGTCATGCTCGACGACATGGGTCCGCTGTCGTTGTCCATGAACGAACTGGCGCTCAAGGGAATCATCGACACGCCGGACGTCCCGTGGATCGTGAGCCTTCATGACCTCACCGTCTTAAGCCGGACGACAGATTGCGGCGCACAGTTCCTGGAGTATCTGCGTCGTCGTCGTGAACGCAAGTTAGCGACGATGGTGAGTGGCGCCGATGAGCTGGATCTCTTCATGTGGTTCCTGAACGGTGGGATGTACTTAGAGCCAGACCCTCAGGACATCGCGGCACAACTTCCACTCCAACGGCCACCAAAGGCCGCGCGAAGGCGTCGCTACAATGACCAACCCCGTGTCCGGGTCGGGACGCTGACCGACCCGCTCGACGCTTGGTTCTATGGCATGGAGGGGCTCTCACGGATACGCGCTCCGAAGCCGACTCGCCGCGAGGAGCCGTGGGTTGAGCAATACCTTTCCGCGAGTGAGTCCATAAAGTCGCCGGGTTGGTTGCGCTTCGGCGCCGACCTAGTCGGCCTGAGCGGAGCCGCCCAACGACGTATCGGGAGCCAACTTCGGCAGCAGTGTCACCGAGCACGCGGCGGGCAGCGTGAGCGCACCTTGACGACACATGGCGCCGGCGCATGGGGGTCCTGGCTGCTCACTCTTGCTGCCATTCCCGGCGGGGCAAGCGTCGACCATCTGTCGCATTACGTGGACGCAAAGCAATATCAAACCGCAGCAAGTCGGGCGCTGCTGGTGTTGTATCGGCCTGACGGGTCAATGTTCGGCTCTCGATACCGAGGTGACCCTGAGCCGCGGACGCCTGAACGAGATGCAGAGGTCGCAGCGTTGCCTCTCCAGAGTCTGACCGCGATGTTCGGCCCCACTGCCAAGGGTTCGCGGCCGAAGAAGAAGCGCCCCCGCGGTGGACGCGCCAGGGAGAAGCGCAAGCGTTGATCCGTCGGGCACGCGACTGACGCGGCGAACGCAGCGACAGCCAGTCGAACCCGGACGCAATCGTGACCGTCACGGCTGCTTTGACCGCCAGCTTCAGCCGCCGGGGACCGACCTCCGGCCAGCGCACGCTCGAGTGACTCAACGACCGGAAGGGGAACGGGCACTCCGCGCTCGCTACGCGTTCCTCGCTCGTTCGAGCCGGCGTCAGTGCGCCATCGGATGCCGCGGCATCCGCCGCGCTGCCGACGCGGATCTGCACCCGTTCATGCCCACAAGCCCGTGGACGGCCACGGACGTGCGCGGCAGCCAACCACCCGCTGGCTGGCAGCTCGCACGGCAGATGGCAGCTCCCCCTCGGCGCAGCGGATGTGACCCATCACCGGTTCCGGTCCAGCCATTCGACGAGCACCTTCGACACGCGCTCGGGCTGGTCGGTCATCAGCACGTGGTTCGCGTTCGGGATGATCACGAGCTCGGCGCCGGGGACGCGGTCGGCGATGAGCCGGCCGTTCTCCGGCGGGACGAGCGCATCCAGCTCCCCGTGTACGACCAGCGTCGGTGCGGTGATGCCCTCGATGCGGTCGTAGCCGTTCCATCGCGATGACCCGACCACCTGTGCCAGGTAGCCCTCGTTCGTGGCGGCGAGCGGGAACCGCACCGCCCAGTCCTCCTCGATGCGCTCGCGCGGTGTCCCGGGCGCGTAGTTGAAGGGGATCGAGGCCTCCGCCGCCTCCTCAGGCGTCATCTGCCCGCGCCGCGTCAGCATCGCCATCGCCTGGGGGTTCATGACGGCGTGCGCGAGGCCCGGGTGTGTGGCGATCAGACACAGCGAGCGGACCCGTTCCGGGGCGGTGAGCGCGATCTCCTGGGCGATCAGGCCGCCCATCGAGATACCGACGATGTGGGCGATGTCCACACCCGCCGCAGCCAGCACGGCCAGGCAGTCTGCCGCCATGGTCTCGACCGTGTACGGCGCCCCAGAAACGTCACCGGTGCGGCCGGCCCCCCGGTTGTCGACGCGGATGACCCGGTAGCCCTCGGCCAGCGCGGGCATCAGCCGGAACCACATCGCAGCCGGGTAGGCGAGCCCCATGACCAGCAGGACGGCAGGAGCGTCCTCCGGCCCGTCGGACTCCCACGCTATGCGGGCCGTGTCTGGACGCTCGATGGCCGGCACGGGTCACTCCCTTCTTCGTCAGGTCCTGCGGCTCGGACCGCGAGCTGTAGCCCCTCACGTGCACCGCACCTCGAGAGGCCAGATCCGACCCCGAAGACGGCACCTACCCTCGGAAAACCTGGGCTCAGTGTCCCGCCCCAGATTCATTGGGGCTCGGAACTGACGCGGCGACGGTAGCCGTCCGCGGTGTTGTGCCGATAGAAGTGGTTGACGACATCGCTTGACTCGGCGACAACGGTGAGCCTCAGCCCGCGCGCAGGAGGGCCGACCGTAGGGCTTCGATCCTCTGCTGACGAAGGGCCGGTGGCTCCTGCGCTACCCGCGGCCTACGCCGTCATTGTCGCGGTCGAACCCCTGGTCCCAGTCAAGGTCGCCGGGGGCGAATAGGTGCTGCTCCAGCAGCCCGTACTACGTCGCAGTTCTCCACTCCCTCCTCCAGCTTCCCTCCTGCTCTGGCTGGATCGATGGCGTGAGGACCCGAATCGTCGCGCCTCCCGCGCCTAGCGCTTACCAATGGGACGGTTCGGCCACCGCGCACGGCGGGGCGCGACGACGGTCGCGAGACGCATGATGCCTGCGAGAACGCGTTGGCGTGATTTGTCCACGTTGGGTGGGATTGGCTGGCGACGGGAGTTGCGGTTGATTGATCGTCGTAAGTTCGTCGCAGTCGCCAGGGCACGGCTCTGAGACTCGCTCCCTGGAAGTCCACGCGAGCGCCGGGGAGGCCACTCAGGAGGCGGCGACGTCCTCGAGTTCTCCTCCAGTAGAACTGCAGAACGGTCACACCCCTGCGCTAAGCACGCTCTGTCAGCGGCTGGGCCCGCGAGGGACAGCCAACTGGAGGGAGCGGTGACGGGATGGCCATCAACGCTGAGGAGCCGACGGCCCACCGGGCGACCGCCCCTCATCGCCCATTGCGCCGGCAATCAGCGCCGTCTGCGGGCGAACTCGCGGGCGCGGACTTCCTCCTACAGAGCCGCAAGCTGCCAGCCAGGATCCGGCTGAGCCGAGCCCGGGGCTGGCGCAAGCCAGTCGGCGCAGTGGTCGTGGCTCGTCCCACCCGCTGGGGCAACCCGTTCCGCGTCGGCGAGACGTACATGTGGCTGGCGGCCGACCACGACGACACCTGGCCGGTCCCGACGAGCAGAGCTCCGGGCACCCACCCCGATGGCATGCGGGTAGTGCGCTGCCCGGACACGACAACCGCAATCAAGTGGTTTCGACAGTGGGCGACGGGCGACTACGCCGACGAGGCACGGCGACTGCTCCGTGGCCACGACCTCGCATGCTGGTGCCCGCTGGATCAGCCTTGCCACGGCGACGTCCTCCTGGAGCTGGCCAATCGCTAACAGCCCCTCCCCGGCGCTACAACGGCTTGCGGCAGGGATCCTGCGGTTGATCTTGTGGTGATTGACCGTGGCTGGCTGTCGGTGACTGAGCAGGTCGAACCGCCTGCCGACTGCTGGCACGAGTCGGTACGACCTGGCTGCCGACGGCAGTATTGAGTGCATAAGGGTGCACGCGGTGTGCTGCCCGTCCGAGAAGCACGGCCCGATGCCCAATGCCATCCCCGGGCCCGTCACGAACCTCTTACCCCCAGTCAGAGCGGGGGTACGGCCGATGTCGCTGGTACCGCCCCGTCTGAGTATGCGCAACTGAACGCGAGGGTGAGCCATTGCGAAACGCGAGGATGCGCAGCTCCGGATCGCTGCGCCCTCCTGGGCGCACGGCGGACCAGGGCGGCCACTGCCGGAGCCGGCCGGTACCCCCCGTCTCCTGGCGTGCAGGTCGACTGACTCCGCCCCGTTGGCGGCGGCGGCCGCCGGCGCGAGTTTGGAGGCGCCGCAGCTGTTGTCCTCGGTATCCACGGTCCCCCGGGGCCTGCGGCCGCGTCTATGCAGTCGAGGACGTCCCGACAGCTCTACCTCAGCGGTCAGCGGTGAACTCGAGCTATTCCCTCGACCACGCCCCTGACGTCGAGCGACGACGGTCCGCATCAGCCCTCGGAGTCAGCCCTGGCTGCTGTCATGGCCTCGACGAACCTTTCGGCGACGTCGACCAGTTCCCTGCCTGGCGCGTCTCCGAGCACCTGCCGGGTGAGCCGGACGTCCTTGACGAGAGGCGCGTCCCCCGGGGTGTTCATGAGCGCAGCGAGCGAGCCGGCGCGCAGCCGCATCGCGGACCCGATGCAGGCTGAGCTGCTCCGCAGCAGGACCTCCTTGAGACCGTCCGCATCGATGCCCATGGATGTGCCGGCGGCCATCGCGTAATCGGTCAGCACGACCTGCGCCGAGAACAACGTGTTGTTGACGAGCTTGGCTTTCGATCCAGCCCCAATGGGTCCGAGGTGGACGACGTGGTCGGAGAAAGTGGCGAGCACGGAGGCGACGTCACGGAGGGTGTCCGGCTCTCCGCCGACCATGACGGTGAGCCTCCCGGTCGACGCCTTCGGTTCGCCGCCACTGACCGGCGCGTCCAGCAGTCGCAGGCCGTGGGTGTCGGCCCGCTCGGCGAGGGCCTGCACCTCGCCCGGTGACACCGTGCTGTGCACCATGACCACGGCGCCGGGCCGCAGGGTCTCCGCCAGGCCGCCGGCGCCGAAGAGCACGTCGGCCACGCCGTCGGCGTCGAAGACGCAGATGCCGACGCAGTCGACCATCGTGCCCATCTCAGCCGGACTGGCGACGACCGTGGCGTTGGTCCCCGCGAACGGCGCCAAGGAGGCCTCGCGGCGCGCCCAGAGCACGAGATCATGCCCTTCGGACTGGATCCGCTGCGCCATGGGTGAGCCCATGCTGCCCACCCCGATGAATCCGACCTTCATGTTGCGCTCCTCGATAGTCGTGCTCTTCGCGCTCTCGCATTTCGAGACGGCAGACCTGTTGCGAGGTCGTGCCGTCCGCTCCGCCTCGACGGTCATGAGTCCACGGTCAGCAGGAGCACACCGGGGGGCGTCAGGCCGCCGCCGCTCCATCGCCGTCCGAGCTTCCTTCACCTGACGATCACCGGCGTGACCTCGGAGCTGTGTGACGGCCTCGACGACGAGTCCCATGCCGTGGGCGTCCGTGTGAGAGCTGCCCGCCATGCGGATTGAGTGGCAGGACGCCGTCCGTGTCGGAGCCAGTAGTAGCTGGTCCCGCGACGCTACGAGCACTCACGAGGCGAGCCCGCGTGAGGACTCTGATGTGGCGAGTGATGCTGCTCGGACTCTCAGCCAGCAGGTCCACGAGCGCCTGCCTGGGCACCTCCCCGTGCGGAGGGAGCCGCCTCAGCATGCAGTGCCGGACAGGATGGCTGAGCGCCTGGAAGACCTCGACCGGGTCGACGAGCGCGCCCGTTTGCCGCGTCCTCATCGGACGTAGGACTTGCTGCCCGGCAGACTCAGCCGCGGGAGGCCGAGGACGTGCTGGGCGATCATGTTCTTGAAGACCTCGGTGGTCCCGCCGTACGTCGCCGTCCCCTGCGCGAAGCGGTGTGCCTCCTCGATGACACCGTCGTCCAGCGCTCCCTCGGCGCCATGGGCCAACAGCGCTTCCGTTCCGACGAGATCGATGAGCTCCGCGATGCCGGCGATGTAGGACAGCGACCCCTTGACGCGGCCCATCAGTCCTGGGGTCACGCGGCTGGCCTCGGTCTCCACGAGCAGGGCACCCAGCCGGTCGAGGAACGCGGGGTCGTCGGCGACGAGTGACCCGTCGGGACGGGTGGTCCGCTTCGCCCAGCGGGCTGCCGCGTCGATCGCGGCCTCGAGGTGGCGGGTCCAGCTGACGCTCATGCTGACGTCGGCCAGGCCGTCGTCCGGTCGGCCGCTGCCGTGCTCCGCGTCCAACGGACCTCGGAGGACCGCCCAGCCCCCGTCGACCTCGCCGAGCCGGTACTGGTCGGAGACGTGGACGTCGGAGTAGTAGACGGCGTTGGTGCGCTCCCCGCCATACGTGCGGATGGCCTGGATGTCGAGCCCTGGGGAGTCCAGTGGCACGAGGAACATCGTCAGGCCCCTGTGCTTGGGCGCCTCGGGGTCGGTCCGGGTGATCAGGAACGTGTACTGGCAGTTGTGCGCGCCGGTGGTCCACAGCTTGGCGCCGTTGAGCACCCATTCGTCGCCGTCGCGAACGGCCCGCAGGTGCGCGTTGGCGATGTCGGAACCGCCTTCCGGGTCGCTGTAGCCGAGGCAGAACCGCACCCGCCCGGCGGCGACCTCCGGCTTCAGCTCGGCGACGAGCTCAGGCCGCGCCGAGAGCGAGACACCTGCCCAGACCAGCCGGGTGGTGCTGTGCGTGACCATGGGGACGCGGTGCCGGGCGATCTCGAGGTCGAGCAGGCGCTGGCAGATGCGGTCCAGTGCCGCCCCGCCCTCCTCGACCGGCCACTCCGGGAACAGCAGTCCACGTCTGCCCAGTGCGAGGTGCACATCCTCGTTGAAGCCGTCTCCGGTGCGGCGCTCGTGCTCGCGCACGTCCTCGGTCACGATCTCGCCGAGGAGAGCTGTCACCTCCTGCTTGAAGTGCTGCTGCTCGCCAGTCAGTTGCACCGTGCTGAAGTCCATGGTCTGACGTCCTCTCTGAGTCGACCTCGGGTCAGCGCAGCAGCGTGCCCAGGTCCACGGGCAGCTGGACACCGGTCATGTGGCGGGAGTCGTCGGAGGCCAGGAAGGCGACCACCCCCGCGATGTCCTCCGGCTGGGACACCGGGTCAGGCAGCGTGCCCATGAAGATGGGCCCCAGGGTGGAGGCGTTCTCCACGATCAGGTCGTGCATCCGTGCGGCCCGCATGCCGGTCAGGACCCCGTGCGGGTGGACGGTGTTGACCCGGATGTCGTACTGCCCGAGTTCGACGGCCATCGACTTGGCCATGCCCACGACGCCGTGCTTGCTGGCCGCGTAGTGGGCGAGGAACGGGTGCCCCCGCAGGCCGGCCACCGAGCTGGTGATGACGATCGAGCCGCCGGTGCCCTGCTCGATGAGCGTCGGGATGGTCGCCTTCATCGTGTAGAAGGTGCCGGTCAGGTTGACGTCGATCGTCTCCTGCCACTGCTCGACCGGGATCTCCCACGACCAGTTGCCCGCGCAGATGCCCGCGTTGGCCACCACGACGTCGAGCCGGCCGAACTCCGCGACGCCGTCCTTGACCAGCGCCTGCAGGGCCTCGAGGTCGCGGATGTCGGCCGTGCGGGCCAAGATCCGCCGGTCCTGCGCCTCGACGAGGCGGACCGTCTCGACCAGGTCCTCGTCGGTCGGCCCGGCGTAGTCGGTGGTCTCGGCGGTGACGCAGTTGTCCAGGGCGATGATGTCGGCGCCCTCGGAGGCGAGCCGCACGGCCTCCGCCCGGCCCTGGCCCCGCGCGGCTCCGGTGATGAGGGCGACCCTGCCGGTCAGCCTGTTCGCGGTCATTAGTTCCTCCTGTGGTCGACGCCGACCGGCAGCAGGGCGCCGGTGGCGCAGGGATGGGGCCGGCGCGCTGCCCGCCCCTGCGACGGGGGTCGGGCAGCGGCGCCGGATCGGGATGCGGCGTCAGCCGGCGGTCAACTGCCGTCGATCCGGCCACCGCAGATCGGCGTGGCACCGTCGACGGGCACGAAGCCCTCCCCCTCGAGGACGACGTAGAAGGTGCACTGTTCGTCGTACGCGGTGTTGGTCTGGTCGATCGGGTTCGGGTACAGCCCGCCGGCGTCCCAGTCGGTGGCCTCCTGCAACGTGGAGATGTACTCCTCCTGGGTGGCATCGCATCCGGCCTCCTCAAAGCCGTGGAGGAACAGGTCAGCGCTCAACCAGCCCTGGCTCTCGTAGAAGCCGGGGATGCCGGACTCGTTGTCCGTGTGGTCGATGAGCGCCTGCTGCAGCCGCTGGGTGGCCTCGGTGTCCATCTCGATCGGGGTGATCGAGGTGCTGAAGGAGACGCCCTGGCCGGCCTCGACCGCGGGCGCGGACTCGAGGAGGTCGGCGCCGTACCCGGTCGGCGCGATGATGACCTTCATGTCGTAGTCGGCCTGCCGCAGCCCGGCGACGAGCGCGAAGGCCGTGTCCGGGTTGATCGTCAGGTAGAGCGCGTCGGCGCCGGACTCGATGATCCCCAGGACGAGGGGACCGACATCGGTGCTGCCGAAGGGCACGCTGTCGTTGACGTACCCGACCTCCAGGCCTGCCGCCTCGGCCGACTCCAGGCCCAGCCTCAGGCCCGCCTGGGAGCTCGGGCTGACGTACGCGATGCCGGCGACCTTGGTGCCGCCCTGGCTGGCGAGGTACTCGCCGCCGGTGGAGTAGACGTTCTCCCGGTCGGCCACGGGACCGGAGTTGAAGAGGTTGTTGTCCTCCCCCTCCCACTCCGTCGCGCCGTCCCAGGCGCCGCCGATGACCGGCACGGTGCTGGCCTGGGTGGTCAGAAAGGGCGATGCGCCGTAGAAGAACGCGCTGATGGTGAGGATGCCGAACACGTCGTCCTGCTGCACCAGCTTCTGGGCCCCGGCGAGCGCGCCCGCGGTACTGGAGGCGTCGTCGGCCTCGACGATCTCGAAGTCGAGATCCCCCGCGCAGCCCTCGCCGTCCTCCTCGTAGGCAGCGAACCGGGCCTCGGCCCCGCGGATCGAGCCGGCCGCGGCCGCGGCCCCGGGACCGCTGAGCGCGGTCAGGAGACCGACCTTCACCGTGCCGCCGGCGCCGGTCCCGCCCCCGCCGCCGCCACCGCCACCGCCACCGCCACCGCCGGTTTCCTCGTCGTCACTACCGCACGCCGACATGGCGAGGGCCACGGCACACGCCATGCCCAGAGCGGTCAGAGATCGTGTACGCATCGTTGCGGACTCCCATCGTTTCGGACATCTGTCGAAGGCCTGCGGCTGCAGGGACTCGTGCGGAGCGCCAGGTCCGGGCGGCGCAGGCCGGAACCGCCCGGACCCGTGGAAGTGCCCTCCGTCAGGAGGAGAAGACGCCGATGCCGGCGGCCTCGTTGCGGCGCCGCCACTCGTCCTTGGACATGCGCGTGACGTCGACGTCGCGGGCCCGGGACCGCAGCGCGCCGACGGTCGCCTGCTCGCGGGAGGTGTGGGCGAAGGGGTCCCAGTCGAAGAACCGGCAGGCGTTCTGCCAGGTGATCTTGTGGATGTCCTCATCGCTGCACCCGGTCTCCTGGAACTCCCGCCAGGCGAACTCCGGCGACTCCGGCCAGGTGGTGTCGGTGTGCGGGTAGTCGCACTCCCAGGCGATGTGATCGATGCCGATCCGGTGGCGCAGTTCCAGGCCTGAGGGGTCGGTGATGTAGCAGACCAGGAAGTGCTCGCGGAACACCTCCGAGGGCAGCTTGCCGCCGAAGTCGTCGCCACCGTGCAGCCAGGACTGGTTGGTGTAGTGCCGGTCGATCCGGTCGAGGTAGAACGGAACCCAGCCGATGCCGCCTTCCGACAGGGCCACCCTGAGGTCGGGGAAAGCCCTCAGGGTGGGGCCGAACAGCAGGTCCTGCGCGGTGATCGCGCTGATCTGCGTGGCCAGCACCATCAGGTGGTCGACCGGCGCCTCCGGCGCCCGCTTGATCGCCTCGAACCCGCCGCCGATGTGCAGCGAGAGCACCATGTTGGCGTCGCAGATGGCCTTCAGCATCGGGTCCCAGTGGCCGGACAGGAAGCTGGGGAAGCCCTGCACGTGCGGGAGCTCGAGGAAGCTGATCGACCGGCAGCCCTTCCTCCCCAGCCGCTGGACCTCCTCGACGCACAGGTCGACGTCCCACATCGGGACGATGCCCTGGGGGATGAACCGGCCCGGGTGGGACCCCGCCCACTCGTCGATCGCCCAGTCGTTGTAGGCCCGGAGCATGACCAGGGCCATCTCCTTGTCACCGGCCTCGTGGAAGGTCCGCGCGTTGAAGCCGGCCATGGTCGGGAAGTTCAGCTGGGCCAGAGTGCCGTTGACGTCCATGTCCCGGACCCGCTGGTCGACGTCAAAGCAGCCGGGCCGCAGCTCCGTGTAGGCGCCGGGGTTGAACCCCCACTCCTCCTTGGGCCAGCCGACCGTCGCGGCCATCCCGAAGGGCGTCGCCGTCGCCTGCCCGCCGAAGACCCACTCGTCGACGCCCTGGGCGTTGCGCACCACCTTGGGTGCCCGGTCGGCCCACTTGGCCG
The DNA here is from genome assembly GCF_019799905.1 of Trujillonella endophytica. Lineage (GTDB taxonomy): Bacteria > Actinomycetota > Actinomycetes > Mycobacteriales > Geodermatophilaceae > Trujillonella > Trujillonella endophyticus_A. Next base: position 192,291 of record NZ_JABGCI010000007.1, read on the forward strand.
GGACGTGGTTCTTGTACATGTCCGGCGGCTCGATCATGTGGTCGTCGATGCTGATCATGATCATGTCGTCCAGCTGCATTCTCGTTCCTCTCTCGGGGGCGGTGACGTGTCGGGGGCACCACGGGCGGTGAAGGGATGGGGGCGGCGGCGAACCCGTCGGGGCCGGGGTCAGGGGACGAAGGGGTCGCCGGGGAGGTCCTCGACGGTGAAGCAGTAAGGGGCACCGAGGGTGTCCGCCGGGTCCGTGACCAGCAGTGACTCGCTCAGCCGCGTCGTCCCCACCTTCTTCTCGGCGAGCCAGCGCTCCGCGGAGTCGAGGTCGCGCACCCGGAAGGTGACGGAGTGGATCATGTCGCCGAACCTCTCGACGTGGTCGGCGAGCGGCGTGCCTGGGACCGTCGGCTGGGCCAGACGCAGGAGCCCGTCCCCGAGGTGCAGCACCCGGTACCGGGCTCCCTCGGTGCCCGACTCCCCCTCGGCCACCGGCACGGCGCCGAAGAGCTCCTCGAAGCGGGCCCCCGACACCTCGAGGTCCCGGACGCCGACGGTCTGGTGGGCCAGCCGCGTGATCCCGAGCGGCGACGAGGACCAGCGCTCAAGCTCCGAGCTCCAGTCGTCGAGCAGCCTGGGGTCGCCGCGCATGTCCGTCGCGCACAGCTCGACCATCAGACCGGCGGTGTCCCGCGGGTGGGGGTAGACGTAGTGGACGTCGGCGTCGACCCCCTCGAGAAAGCCGCCACCGGGCTTGGCGATCCGCACTCCCTGGGCGATGAGGTCGTTGCCCAGGCCCACGAGGTCGTCGACCGTGTAGCCGACCGAGTGCAGGTGCGAGCCGTACTTCAGGAAGAACCTGCCGACGGGCATCCGGGGATCGACCGGCTCCTTGGGCGCCATCGACTCGATGCAGAAGTCGCTGATCACGGCGAGGGTGGCGTACCGGTCCTCGTAGGGGCTGTAGAACGGCTCATCCGCGCCGAGGTAGACCACGGCGTCGAAGACGTCCTCGTAGAACCGGGTCAGCTCCCCGGCGTCGCGGCCCACGTGCACGGTGTGGACCTGCGTGCCGATGCCGTACCGGCCGGTCTTGACGATGTCGCGCCGCACGGGACTCGGGCCTTCAGTCCGCGATCCGCGCGCGGTCGCGGCGCACGGTGACGGGCTGGGCGAGCTGCTGCTCGTCGACGATCCGCTGCAGCCGAGCGATCGTGTCCTCGAGACCCGGACCCAGGCGCGTCCCGGGGGTGAAGGTGGCCGGTAGGTGCTTCATGCCGTTGATGACGCCGGTGGTGTCGTAGTGCACGGCACCGGCCGGGTCGCAGACGAAGTCCGGCATGCGGTCCAGGACTGCCCGGAGCATCGTCTTGAACACGGCCCGGGCGACGTTGGAGCCGATGCAGCGGTGGTGGCCCAGGCCGAAGCTCGCGTGCCGGTTGTTCCTGCGGTCCAGCTTGATCTCGTGCGGGTCCTCGAACACGGTGGCGTCCCGGTTGGCCATCGCCCAGGACAGCCACAGCCGCTCGCCCTCGCGGAACTGGACGCCGTCGATCTCCACGTCGGCGGCGACAGTGCGGCCGTCGCCCTGTGCAGGGGTGTAGATGCGGAGGAACTCCTCGGTCGCGCTGTCCCGCAGGTCGTCCCACTCGCGGTCGAGGCGCTCGCGCTGGTCGGGGTTCTCCGACAGCCACTCCAGCGCGTGGGCCGTCAGCGCGGTGGTGGTGTCGAAGCCGCCGCCGATGAGCAGCATCACCGCGCCGAGCACCTCCGCATCCGTGGGAGTCCGGCCGCCGCCGAGATCGGCGTGGACGAGAGCGTCCACCAGCCCCGGGCGGGGGTTGGCGCGGATCTCGCGGATGGCCTCGTGCTGGCGGGCGCCCATGCGCATGCCGAGCTCGCGGATCCGCTGGATGTCCGGGGAGTCCGGCGGGGTGTAGACCGAGGCGTGCACGGCCTCGCAGTAGACGACCCAGTCTGCGAGGGGGAAGCCGAGCATCGCCATGGTGAGGACGGCGGGCACGATGTTGGCCAGGTCGTCGACGAAGTCGATCCGGCCGGTCTCGATCACCTCGTCGATCGCGGCGCGGGTGATCTCGTCGATCACCGGTTGCCACCGGGCCACCGCGGCCGGCGAGAGGTAGGGGTTGAGCGCGTTGCGGTAGTACCGCTGCACCGGAGGGTCCAGCGCCAGGAACATGCCCCCGCCGCCCATCCGCTGTCGCACCTCGAGCGACGGCGGGGGGATGGAGATGCCGACATAGCCGCGGCGCTCGCCGTTGGGGTCGTCGTCGTTAGACAGCACCTCCGCACCGCGGCGGGTGAGGTCGAACAGCTCCTTGTTGCCGCTGACGAACCAGTGGCCGCCGTGGGTGTCGTTCCAGGCGATGGGCACCCGGGCGTGGAAGTCGTCGGCGAGCTGCTCGAACTCGGTCCGGTACCGGGGGCTGTGCCGGTCCAGCTCGACGCGGAACCGGTCGCGGTAAGCGGCGCGGTCGGCGTCGGCCGCGGGGCTGTCGGTGGCGGTCATGACTCCTCCTACGGAACGGGGACCGGGCTCAGCGGCCGGGTGGGGACGACACGGGGACACCGGGAGGGGCGGCCGGGGCGGCACGCCAGTCGACGACGCCGTCCTCCGGCCGTGCGGTCGGGAACCCGTCGTCGTGGACGGTGGCCCAGTGCGCGTGGTTGAGCTCGTGGAGGGTGAAGCAGGCGTTCAATGCGTTGTGAAAGCCCATGTTGTCGACGGTCTGGTTCACCGACTCCTTGACCAGGAGGGCGGCGATGGTGGGGACTGCGGCGATGCGCCGGGCGAGGTCGAGGGTGCGGTCGGCCAGCTCGTCGGCGGGGACGACCTTGCTGACCATGCCCAGCCGGTGGGCCTCGGCGGCGTCGATCGCGTCGCCGGTGAGCATGAGCTCCTTGGTCTTGCGCGGGCCGAACTCCCAGGGGTGGCCGAAGTACTCCATCCCGCACATGCCCAGGCGGGTGCCCACGACGTCGGAGAAGCGGGTGTCCTCCGCCGCGACGATGAGGTCGCAGGCCCACATCAGCATCAGGCCGGCCGAGATCACCTGCCCGTGCACCTGCGCGATGGTGATCTTGCGCAGGTCGCGCCAGCGTCTGGTGTTCTGGAAGAAGTAGTGCCACTCCTGGAGGTACAGCCGCTCCACGCCCGTCCGGGTCGCACCGTTGATCCGCGTCGTCGGGTGCTGGGTCTCCCCCGGCACCCACTCGGCGCGGCTGTCGGCGGAGCCCATGTCGTGGCCGGAGGAGAACATCGAGCCGTGGGCGCCGAGGATGACCACGCGCACCCGGTCGTCGGCCTCAGTGGCCGCGAACGCCTCGTCGAGTTCGACGAGCAGCCCGCGGTTCTGCGCGTTCTTCCGCCGCGGCCGGTCGAGCATGATCCGGACGATCGCGCCTTCGTCGATCGACTCGGTGGTGATGTACCGGTACTCCGTCATGGGACGCGCCCGTCTCTCCGCGGCATCGTCGCCGCAGCTGTGGGTGGGATCGGGTGGAGAGGCGCCGGCCGGCACGGTCCCGCTGCCTGCCGGACGGCGCCCGGCCCGGTCGCCCTGCCGAGCCCGGCGTGCGAGGGGGTGAGGAGGACGAGTCCTCGGTCAGGCGGCGAGGGCGCTCTGGACCGGGTCGATCCCCATGAGCTTGGCGAGGTTGGCGCCCATGATCTTGGCGTCGGGGTCGTCGGCCAGGCGCTCCTCCAGCAGGCTGGCCAGCGTCGGCCACATCATCGCCCGGTCAATGCAGAGCTGGTCCATCAGCTCCAGGCGCTCCGCCGGGTTGAAGAACGCAGGGGGCGACTCGATGTACTTGGGTGGCAGGGCCTTGTTCTGCCTGCGCTCCTCGTCGGTGGTCATCCCGAAGCTCCCGACGCCCACAGGGACGTGCTTGGACGAGGGGTTCTTGGCGCGGAACTCCAGTTCCTGCGCCCCGGGCGGCCCGACCTTGTTGAACGTCGGGTTCGGGATGTACTCACTGATCACGTTGCGGATTGCGATCTTGGTGCGACCGTTGATCTGCACGTACTTGACCAGGCCCGCGTACTCCGCGGGGAGGTACTTGGTGAAGGCGTCGGTGGTCTCGCAGAAGTGGTTGTCGGCGTCGAACACCGGGAACTCGAGTCGCTTCGACACGGTGGTCCGCTTCCTCGTCGTCGTTGGCGGGTGGGTCCGTGGTGCGGGCGGTGGAGCGGGACGTCCGGGCGGCGGGTCAGCTGCCGTAGTTCGGCACGATCCGGAGCTCAGCGGTGGTGAGGAAACCCGGCCGTGCGTCGCAAACGGCGGCGACGGCGTTGACCGGGACGTTGCTGTTGATCCCTGGCGAGAACACGCCGTAGTCCTGCGTCGCCCAGGCCAGGTCGACCTCCATCGGGCAGTCGCCCTGGACGGAGAGATGCCAGCTGGTGTCCTTGACCTGCCAGTCCGGCGACAGCTGCTTCACCACGTACTTGGTCCGCGAGTACTCCAGCAGCGGCCGGCCCTCGTGGTAACCCACGACCTGCTGGCGCCAGGCCCCGATTGTCCCCTCCTTGATCGTCATGACGGCGATCTCGACGTCCTCGGTGGCCACCGCGTACTCCGACGTGGCGGTCATGTCGTCGATCGGGACGTTGAGCGAGTCCGCGACCTGCCGCAGGGCTGCGCCGTCGGCGAGCTCGGATCGGCGGGCGCCGTCGTCGAGGTCGGCCGTTGCCGGGTCGATGCCGAAGATCTCGCTGAGGAACTCCGGCGACTTCCGGGTGGACAGGTCGGCGAACTGGCGGATCGACAGCCGGTCCAGCTTGCGCTGGATGGCGAGCAGCGCGAGCGGGACGACCTCGGTGATGAAGCCCGGGCAGGAACCCGTGCCGTAGATCGAGGTGTTGCCCTTCTCGCAGGCCGACTCGAGCGTCTTGCGGATCTCGGGGTCCATGGTCGGCGGGTGCACGAAGCCGGTGACGGTGGTGACGATGTTCGAGCCGGACGCGAGGATCCGCGCCATGTCGTCGATCGAGTGGTGGTGCAGCAGCGGCATGTAGAGGACGCAGTCCGGACCGGCCGCCAGGACCTCGTTGAGGCTGGTCGTGGTGGCCACGCCGACCGGTGCCAGACCGCACAGCTCGCCGGCGTCCCGGCCGACCTTGGCGTCGGTGTAGACGCGGGCGGCGACGAGGTCGTAGTCGGGGTGCTCGATGACCGTCCGCAGCGAGTGCATCCCGGTGTGGCCGGTCCCCCACTGTGCGACGCGGTAGCGCTTGTCTGCCATACCGTCGGCTCCTTCCATCGGTCGGGCGTGCTGTCTGGTACGTCCGCTCCGGGTCGGAGCCGGACGAGAGTGCGAGCTGCCACGGGCAGGCGAGGGCCACCGAGAGCCGCCGTGCGGGCAGGGAAGGGCTGTTCCGGTCGACGGCGCGCAGGCCTCACGCGGTGCCCGCCGCGGTGAGGTCTCCCTCACTGCCACGGCTCCGCGGGACGCCCTGCGACCGATCAGTCAACCGGGGTGCGCGATCGTCGACCCGGATAGACCGGCGGGTCCAGTGGCCGCTGCCCCGCCGTACCGAGCTCCGATTGTGGTGAGGCGAGCATCACACTGGTTGACTCACAAGTCAATGACTTTGGTGTCAACGACTTGCCGTGGGGTCTGCCGGGGGGACTCAGGGCAGCGGATGCCCGCCGGCTGCGGAGTGGACCCGCCGGGGCAGCTGATGCGCTGTCTCACGCTGCAGGTCGGTGAGCGAGCCTCACCGAAGGAGCGAGTCCTCCGGGGTCCCGGCCGTCAGGCCCAGGGCGTTGCGCGCGATCCGGGCCAACTGCGCGACGGCGTGGTCGAAGTCCAACTCGATGTCCTCGAGGACGAACCAGCGCTTGCCCAGCTCCCACACCATCGCCTGCAGGGCGGCGGCAGCCACCTCCGCGTCGAGGCCGGGGTCCGCCCTGCCGAGGCGCTGCAGGTCGCGGATCAGGGTGACGATCCGCGCCGTCTCCTTGCGCTGAACGGTCTCCCGGATCGCGGCGACGTCCTCGTCGTAGCGGGACACCTCCTCGATCACGGCGATCAGGCGGGCCTCGCGCCGGTGGCGCTCCAGCGCGCGACGGAGGGCGACGTCCATGCGGTCGATCAGGGGCGTGGTGCCACCGCGCTCCAGGACGACGTCGAGGCTCTCGATCAGCTCCTGGTAGACCTGCGCAGCCACCTCACGGAGAACGTCCTGCTTGGACGGGAAGTAGTGATAGAAGAGCCCGTGGGAGACGCCGGCCCTGGCCGAGATGTCCCCGACCCGTACGTCGGCGAAGGGCGTGTCCGCGAAGACCTCCCTCGCGGCGTCGACCAGGCGGCTCCGGGTCTGCTCTCGCTGGCGCGCCCGAGCCCCCGTCGCAGTCGGCACCTCGGCCCCAGCACCCTCGGACACGTCGACGACCTCATCCTGTGCGCTCTCGCCGGCTCACGCATGCCCGGCCGCCGGATGGGGGGACCCTAGTCGGCCGGGACGAGTGACCTGGTGCGGCGGCCGGCGCGAGGGCGCTGGTCACGGACTGCGACGGCCTCGGGCCCGCCGCTCAAGGGCGACGGAGGCCAGCTCGCGCATCGGGTCGCACCGACTGCACCGAGCCGGGAGGAGAGGTCAGCCGGCCGCCAGCCCGACGTCGTGGCTGGGCGCGTACCCGAGGCGCCACGCCCGGAACCAGACGGTGCCCGCCGCCGGCTCCACGGGACCGGTGTACAGCCGCCAGTAGCGGCCGTCGTCCTCAGGGGTGCCCAGCATGTCCTCGACGAAGGGCTTGGGGTCATGGGCCGGGGGGTCGGTCGTCCAGCCGATGGAAGCGCCCTCGGTGGCGCAACTGGACTCCAGCCGGCCGTCCCGCACAGTGACCTCGGGAGCCTCGGTGGCCCGCTGACGGCCGCCGGGGCGCCACTGCTCGAGCAGCTCTGCCTCCGGCGTCAGCCCCAGGTCGCCGTAGCGCTCCGTCCACTCGTCCAGCGCGGCGCGGAGCCGCTCCAGGGCCTCGGCGTGCGCCGGGTCTCCGGCGAGGTTGACGGTCTCGTGCGGATCCGTTCGCAGGTCGTACAGCTCCTCGGCCGGCTTGCTCGGTGCCACGAGCGTCCGCTGCAGGGGGGTCAGCCGGTCCGGCGCCTGGCCGGAGCCCACCTGCGTAGCCTCCTGCTTCAGCAGCACGCGGAACTCCTTCCAGGTGGGGAAGTGGTCGGCGTACTCGTGGTGCTGCATGGGCGAGCGGTCGGGGTGCAGGTTGCGGATGTACCGGTAGCGCATGTCCCGGACGGTCCGGCAGGTGTCCTCCTGCTCGTCCATGCGGTCCCGGCCGCCGAAGGCGTACTCGTTGGGTGCCTGGAAGCCGCCGTCCCGGTCCAGGAACGGCTTCCCGTGCATGTGCTCCGGAACAGGTAGCCCGCAGACCTCCAGCACGGTGGGCGCGAGGTCGAGCAGGTGCACCAGTTCTCGTCGCTGTTCCCCCGGCGTGATCACACCCGGCCAGCGGATGATCAGCGGCTCGCGCAGGCCACTCTCGTGCGGCCACCGCTTGGCGCGCGGCATCCCCAGGCCGTGCTCGCTCCAGAACACCACGATGGTGTTGTCAGCGAGCCCGTCGGCCTCCAGCTCGGCGAGGATCTCGCCGACCCAGTGGTCCATCTCCGTGATGGTGTCCGCGTGGCGGGCCCACGCCGTCCGGAACACCTCGGTGTCCGGGTAGTACGGCGGCAGCGGCGCTTCCGCCGGGTCGTGCCGCTCCTCCGGCCGCACCTGGGACGTCATCTCCGCGAAGGTCTCGTCGTCGAAGTACATCGTCGACTCGTGGGTCACCATGCCCTGGAACGACGCGAAGAACGGCATCCCCGGATCGGGCCGGTTGCGCCAGTGAGCCGTGCCGCTGCAGTCGTCCCAGGCGGTGCGCGGCGTCTGCACCTGGTAGTCGGTGAACCAGTTGTTGGAGGTGTAGTAGCCCGCCGCCCGGAAGTACTCCGGAAGGAGCTTCACCTCCGGCGGTGGCACCGCCTTGGTCCGCATGTGCATCGTCCCGATAGCCGTCGGATGACAGCCCGTGTGGATCGCCGACCGCGAGGGCCCACACACCGGCGAGGAGGCGAACGCGTGGTCGTAGCGGGCTCCCCCGGCCGCCAGCCGGTCGAGATTCGGCGTCACGGCGTACTCCGCGCCCGGATACACGCCGGAGTAACAGCCCAGGTGCGGGTTGATGTCGTGCGTGCCGATCCACAGCACGTTGGGGCGGGTCGTCGTCATCGGCTCCTGCTCTTCGGTCGTCGTCGGCAGAGACCGAGTCGCCCCCGGGCAAGCCCGCGCCCCACGACGTTCTGGACGACGGAGATCCCCGTCGCCAGGGCGGCGTTTCCGAGCACCCCGACCAGCGGGGCGACCGCGGCGCCGACGACGAACTGCCCCAGGCCCATCCCGGCCAGCGTGCCGGTGAGCGTGAGCTGCACCGCCGACGACGCCGTCATCAGGTAGTCGGCGACGAGGGCCACCGGTCAGCGGATTGACTCTGGCGACAACGAGGTCGTCGACCTCTGACCACCCGCTCCCGGGTGGGGTACCCGGCCCCCACCGGGACGTCACCGGGCGGCGAACCCGGCGTCGACCGGCAGGGCCACGCCCGTCACGTAGCGCGCCTCGTCGCTGACCAGCCAGGCGATCGCGTTGCTGATGTCGCTCGCCTCGACGATCTGCACCGGCAGGAGGTTGCCCATGGCACCGGTGATGCCCGGGTCCTCCTTCAGCCACTGCGGCATGAACTGGTTCATGGCCATGGGGGTGTTCACCCCGGTCGGGTGCACCGTGTTCACCCGGATCATGTGGGGGGCCAGCGTGTTGGCGAAGGTGCGCATCAGACCGACGATCCCGTGCTTGGCGGCGGTGTACGCCTGCCCGCCGGGCGAGTTCCCGCCGACGCCCTTGAGGCCCGCCGTGGAGCTGGTCAGCACCACGGCGCCGCCCTCACCCTGGTCGACGATGACCTGCGTCGTCGCGCGCAGCGTGTTCCACGTCCCGTTGAGGTTGACGTCGATGACGTCCTGGAACGCACGCACGATGTCGTCGCTGCGGCCGAACGGCGCGATCCCCGCGTTGGCCAGGACGATGTCCAGACGGCCGAGCTGGGCCACACCGTCGGCGACGGCGCGCTCGAGCGCCGCCAGGTCCCGCACGTCGGCCACGCTCGCGACGATCCGCCGGTCGAGCGCCTCGACCTCGCGGACCGTCTGGTCCAGGTCCTCCCGGATCGCCAACGCGTACGGCACCGAGTCGATCTGCGCGCACAGGTCGACGGCGATGATGTCGGCGCCCTCCTGCGCGAGCCGGACGGCATGACTGCGTCCCTGCCCGCGCGCGGCTCCGGTGATGAACGCGACCTTGCCCTCAAGCTTGCCCATGGCACTCGCTCTCCTTCTGTGTGGGTCAGGACGACCGGACACGCGAACCGTTCCGCTCACTGGCGGAGTGGCCCACGATTGGTGCGGTCGGCCACCGCGGTCCAGGTCGCAGGCCAAAGGCGTGTCGCCGCTGATCGACGTTTGATGCTCGTGGCGGGACACCGAGAGCGTGTGCCCGGTCGGGCTCAGCGGCGCCGCGTCAGGGGCTGCCCGTCCAGGTAGATGGCCTTGATGTCGACGTAGGGGTCGATGCCCTCGGGCCCGAACTCGCGGCCCACCCCGGAGGCCTTGACGCCGCCGAAGGGAATGGCCATGTCGGCCGAGAAGCCGTTGTTGTAGTGCACCATGCCGGCGCGCAGCCGGTGTCCCACGGCCCGAACTTCCTGCTCCTGAGCCCCGAAAACGGCCGAGGAGAGTCCGTAGCGCGTGCCGTTGGCGATGGCGACGGCCTCGTCGACGTCGTCGTAGGCCAGCACCGTCAGCACCGGCCCGAAGATCTCCTCCTGGGCGACCGTCGCGGTCGGGCTGACCCCGGTGATGATCGTCGGACTGACGTAGTAGCCACGGTCCAGGTGGTCGGGACGCCCGCCTCCGCAGACGACCTGGCCACCGTCGTCCACCGCCGAGCTGATGTAGTCGAGCACACGCCGGTAGTGCGCGGCACCCACCAGCGGACCGATGTCCACCGCCGGGTCGCGCGGGTCGCCGACCACCAGCTGCGACACCTCCTCGGCCACCGCCGACACGATCTCGTCGACGCGGTCCCGCGGGGCCACCAGGCGGGTCATGGCCGCGCAGGCCTCCCCGTTGTTCAGGGTGAAGGCCGGCGGCACGGCGAGGCGAAGCCGGTCGAGTGGCGCGTCCGGCAGCACGACGCCGGCCGACTTCCCACCGAGCTCGAGCGTCAGCCGCTTGAACTGCGGGGCGACCGCGGCGGCGATGAGCGCTCCCGTGGCGTCGCTGCCCGTGAACGAGATCTTGTCGACGTCGGGGTGCTCGACCAGCCGACTGGACGGGCCGGCTTCCGCGGCGAACACGCTGAGCACACCCGCCGGGAGGCCGGCGTGCTCGGCGGCGTCGCCGAAGGCCAGCATGCTGACCGCGTTGAACGGGGACGCCTTGAGGACCATCGTGCAGCCGGCCAGCAGCGCGGGCACCAGCTTGCTGGCGGCCAGGGAGAACGGCGCGTTCCAGGGCACGAGGGCCGCGACCACACCGATCGGCTCCCGCACCAGGAGGGTGTTGACGCCGCTCATCCCGGTCCGGGACTCCTCCCAGGGGTAGTTCTCGTACACGCTGGAGAGATAGCTGGCGTTCCAGGCCACCGACTGGAGGTTGGCGCGCGCACCGACGAGGAGCATGCCCGTCTCCCGCACCAGCTGGTCGCCGTACTCGTCCGCTCGCTGCGCGAGGAACTGGCCCATCGCGAGCAGCACGTCCAGCCGCTCCTTGCGCGTCATGCGCGGCCAGGGCCCGGAATCGAACGCCACCCGCGCCGCGTCGACCGCGGCGTCGACGGCGGCGTCGTCGCCGAGCGGAGCCCGGGTGAACACTTCTTCGGTGGTGGGATCGACCAGGTCGATCGCCGCGTCCGCATCTGGGCGGATCCAGCGGCCGCCGACGTAGATCTCAGTGCGTGCCGGGGTGTGCGTGCTCACAGCACTTCCTCTTCGATGGACTTGGATGGACTTCGCGGCAGGGACGTGCGGCGAGGCACGGATCGCCCGTCCCGAGACTCCCCGGCCTGCGCGGGGATGCGTCTCGGGACGGGAGTCCGCTCCACGGACTACCAGAGCCGGTACAGCTCCGCCGCGTTGCCGCCCATGACCGCGAGCTGCGTCTCGGGGCGCAGCTCGCTCACCCGCTCCCGCACCAGGTCGACGGGATTGGGGTGCAGGGACGTCGGGTGCGGGAAGTCCGTCTCGAACATGACGTTGCCCTGACCGACCGTGTCGATCAGATGCTGCAGGTCGCCGCGGCCCTTCTCGAACCAGAACGTGGCGTACCAGTGGTCGGTGAAGTACTCCGAGGGCCGCTTCTGCAGCTTGTCGAAGTACTCGGGCGCGTTCTCCTCGAGCTCGTAGTCCATCGCCTCGAGCATGAACGGCACCCAGCCGATGCCGCTCTCGACGGAGACCATCTTCAGCCCGGGGTGCCGGTCGAACATCCCGGAGTAGGCGCTGTTGAGCAGCACCTGAGAGTTGTTCAGGAACAACGAGGCGCCACCGATCGCCGGCTTCACGTAGTCGTCCTGGCTGGGCCAAAAGGTGGTGCCGTAGTAGGCCAGCGCGCTCTGGCTGGCGCCGATGTGGAAGTGCACCGGCAGCTGCATCCCGGCGCACACCTCCCAGAACGGGTCCCACGCGGCGTCGCCGAGGTCGGCCGAGCCGGCGTCCTGCGGGTGAGCGGTCATGTTCACCCCGCGCATGCCCAGCGCCGCGCAGCGCTGTGCCTCGCGCACGCATCCCTCGATGTCCCACGCCGGCATGACCGGCATCGGCAGCAGCCGGTTGCCCGACTCCGCCTGGATCTCGGCCATCGCATCGTTGTAGAGCTCCACGCACAGCCGCAGCAGCGTCGGGTCCTTGACCGTGTTGACGAAGTTCTGCCCGCCCAGCCCGATCGCGTTGGGGTAGACGACCTGGGCGTCGATGCCGACCTCGTCCATCAACGCCAGCCGCGCTTGCGGGTCCCACGCCGCGGCGTGCCCGTCGTCGATGTTCCAGTTCCCACCCATGGAACTGGTGAACGGGTGCTTGTTGCCGTCCCGGTCGATCGTGCCGCCCGAGCCGGCCCGGCCGAACGTGTTCCCCTCGATGACCCACATGTCCAGGCCGTCGACGCGCTCCACGTGCGGGACCCGGTCCTCGTAGCCCTTCGGCGCCCGCGAGGTGAACAGATCGTGCCGCTCCGTCATGTGCGAGTCGGCGTCGACCACCCGCAGACCTTCGGCCAGTTGGCCCATGTGTGCCTCCTTGATCTCTGGGTGCCTGGCGGCGCCCGTCGCTGTTGTCCGGTGCTCGGACGTCGGAGCGGACCCGGACGGGATCAGCCCCGTGGTGCATGACCGGGACCTCGGGGCCGGCGAGGTCCGGCTCTCGGGAACCCCCGGTCGGGAACCTCAGACGTTCTGCGGGAAGCCGAGGTCCAGGCCGCCGTGGCTGGGGTCCAGCCAGCGGGAGGTGACGACCTTGCCGC
>NZ_JABGCI010000071.1 GCF_019799905.1 Trujillonella endophytica
CGGTAGAGCTCCGCGGCGTTGCCGCCCATGACCTTGCGCTGGGTGTCGGGGCGCAGCGTGCTGATCTTCTCGCTCACCAGCTCCAGCGGGCTGGGGTGCAGCGAGGTGGGGTGCGGGAAGTCGGTCTCGAACATGACGTTGCCCTCGCCGACCTGGTCGATCAGGTGCTGGAGGTCGCCGCGCCCGTTCTCGAACCAGAACGTGGCGTACCAGTGGTCGCGGAAGTACTCCGAGGGCCGCTTCTGCAGCTTGTCGAAGTACTCCGGCGCGTTCTCCTCGAGCTCGTAGTCCATCGCCTCGAGCATGAACGGCACCCACCCGATGCCGCTCTCCACCGACACCATCTTGAGCTTCGGGTGCCGGTCGAACATCCCGGAGTAGGCGCTGTTGAGCAGCACCTGGGAGTTGTTGAGGAACAGCGACGCCCCGCCGATGGCCGGCTTCACGTAGTCGTCCTGGCTGGGCCAGTACGTGGTGCCGAAGAACGACAGCGACGTCTGGCTCGCCCCGATGTGGAAGTGCACCGGCAGGTCGAGGTCGGCACAGACCTCCCAGAAGCGGTCCCACGCCGGGTCACCGAGGTCCGGGGACCCGGAGTCCTGCGGGTGGGCGGTCATGTTCACCCCGCGCATGCCCAGCGCCGCGCAGCGCTGGGCCTCGCGCACACAGCCGTCGACGTCCCACGCCGGCATGATCGGCATCGGCAGCAGCCGGTTGCCCGACTCGGCCTGCACCTCGGCCATCGCGTCGTTGTAGAGCTCCACGCACAGCCGCAGCAGCGTCGGGTCGGAGACCGAGTTGACCAGGTTCTGCCCACCCAGGCCGATCGAGTTCGGGAACACGACCTGCGCCTCGACGCCGATCTCGTCCATGAACGCCAGCCGCGTCTTCGGGTCCCACGCCGCGGGGTGCCCGTCGTTGATGGTCCACGAGCCGCCCTGCGAATCCCGCCACGGGTGCTTCTTGCCCTCCCGGTCGATCGTCCCGCCCGAGCCGGCCCGGCCGAACGTCTTCCCCTCGATCACCCACGTGTCCACCCCGTCGACCACCTCGACGTGCGGCACCCGGTCCTCGTAGCCCTTCGGCGCCCGCTCGGTGAACAGGTCGTGCCGCTCGGTCATGTGGGTGTCGGCATCGACGACCCGGATTCCTTCGGCCA
>NZ_JABGCI010000072.1 GCF_019799905.1 Trujillonella endophytica
CTTACTGCATGAACATTTCAGAATAGAAATGAATTAATTTTTTTTGCTATCTCTTCAGGAACAATTTCCATTTAATTTATTAATTTATATGATCTCATAACCAATCATTCATGATTGGCCAGATCATTGATACAAACAATATCCAAATACCAAATCCGCCCTCTATATAACCTGCGCGAAGTAGAAGAAGCTCTTGGGAAGATCAAAGAAAGAACTTGTTCTTCCTCCATAAGGAATTCTTCCAATAATCCCGAACCTAATCTTTTCAAAAAAGCACGTACAGTACTTTTGTGTTTACGAGCCAAAGTTCTAGCACAAGAAAGTCGAAGTATATACTTTATTCGATACAAACTCTTTTTTTTTGAGGATCCACTGTGATAATGAGAAAGATTTCTACATATACGCACAAATCGGTCGATAATATCAGAATCTGATGAATCGGCCCGGGCCGGCTTACTAATGGGATGCCCTAATACGTTACAAAATTTCGCTTTAGCCAATGATCCAATTATAGGAATAATTGGAACTATGATATCGAACTTCTTAATAGCATTATCTATTATAAATGAATTTTCTAGCATTTGACTCCGTACCACTGAAGGATTTAGTCCCACACTCGAAATATAGCCCAGAAAGTAAAGGGAATGATTGGATAATTGGTTTATATAGACCCTTCCTGGTTGAGACCACACGTAAAAATGACATTGCCAGAAATTGACAAGGTAATATTTCCATTTATTCATCAGAGTAGGTGTCCCTTTTGAAGCCAGAATTGATTTTCCTTGATACCTAACATAATGCATGAAAGGATCCTTGAACAACCATAGGATGGCCTGAAAATCATTAACAAAGACTTCTACAAGATGTTTTATTTTTCCATAGAAATATATTCGCTCAAGAAGAGCTCCAGAAGATGTTGATCGTAAATAAGAAGATTGGTTACGGAAAAAAAGGAAGATGGATTCGTATTCACATACATGAGAATTATATAGGAACAAGAATAATCTTTGATTCCTTTTTGAAAAAATAGAAATGGATTTCTTTGGAGTAATAAGACTATTCCAATTATAATACTCGTAGAAAAAGAATCGTAATAAATGCAAAGAAGAGGCATCTTTCACCCAGTAGCGAAGGGTTTGAACCAATATTTCCAG
>NZ_JABGCI010000073.1 GCF_019799905.1 Trujillonella endophytica
CATCGGGTCCTTTAGAGAGTCCCTTTTAGAAAGATTATCCTTGTCTTTGTTTATGTCTCGGGTTGGAACAAATTACTATAATTCGGCCCCGCCTACGGATCAGTCGACATTTTTCACAAATTTTACGAACAGAGGCCCTTATTTTCATATTTGTCATTCCTTACCTTAACTGAATTCCGAATCTATTTCTTGGAAGAAAATAAGTTTCTTGAAATTTTGAACTTCGAATTGTATCCCCATGAAAGGAATGTTGAAGTTGAAAAAACTGCCTAATCATTCGAATCCTTGTTGCGTAGTCTATAAATTATACGTCCTCTGGTTGAATCATAACGACTTACTTCAATTTTGACTCTATCTCCTGGTAGTATCCGTATAAAACTACGTCGGATCCTTCCTGAAACATAACCTAGAATCAGATCTTCATTATCTAAACGAACCCGGAACATACCATTGGGAAGTGATTCAGTAATTAAACCTTCATGAACCCATTTTTGTTCTTTCATTCCAGGTAAAACCCCCTTGAAGTATCAACTAATGGAGGAGGAGTGATATTAGACAACCCGTCCTTTCTCTTTTTTTTTTTTCACAAATAGGAAGTTTCAGATCTAATTCGGATATCAGAAGGATTACCATATATAACACAAAATTTCTCCGCCGATTCCTTCTAGTCGAGCCTCTCGGTCTGTCATTATACCTCGAGAAGTAGAAAGAATTACAATCCCCATCCCACCTAAAATTCTAGGAATTCGTTGATAGTTAGAATAGATTCGTAGACCAGGTCGACTGATCCGTTTTAAATTTAAAATAGTTCTATATGGTCCTTTCCTATTCCTTCTATGTTGGAGGGTTAAAACCAAAAAATATTTATTGCTTTCCCGATGTTTCCTCACGTTTTCGATAAAACCTTCTCGTAAAAGTATTTTAACAATGTTTTCGGTGATGTTAGTAGATGCTATTCGAACTGTCCCTTTTCTATTCATGTCAGCATTTCGTATCGAGGTTATTATGTCAGCAATAGTGTCCCTACCCATGATGAACTAAAATTATTAGTGCCCCCAAATTTGGATATAATAAACATGCTCTTTTTTTTTTTATTTATTTATTTTTATTTATGAATTATTAAAGGTATATACGTGAGACACAATCTACTA
>NZ_JABGCI010000074.1 GCF_019799905.1 Trujillonella endophytica
GTTAGTATAGGTATGATTAATGTTAACAATAATTTTTGACTGTGGCGAGGATTGAACCGGGGAGGTGTATGTGATTTCAAGGTTATATGTTTTAGAAAGTTAGCTGAAGTAATAAAAATGCAAATAATTGCAAAATTGAATAAAAAAAATATGAAATAGATAAATAAGATAGTAAATGAAACGGAAGTAGACGGAATAGATGTAAAATGAGCCAACTTGAAGATGTACGTCATTTGTTTAAATGGTTGTCATACAAAGTTTGGGAGAATTTGTAAATCTCCAAGAATACGTCATTTTCAGAAAAACTAAAGAGCATAATGGGTTTCTAGGCTATAATTAATGCTATTCCGAAAATTTGAGGTATGGGTGTCTAACAAATATAGGTAGTTTTTGCAAAATCTCGGAAGTATAAATCCGAAAATGTCTCGAAATGTCTCGAAATGTCTCCTTTTTATTTTGAAACCCGAAATTCGTACAGGAAAGTGTATGGCAGAGAATTTTGAAAGCCCAACTTTACGCACATATCTTTGAAAAAGATTGTAAACTGAGAAAATTAAAAAGTCGCATCCCGAACAAAAATATAACGCATAAACGCACACACGACAGAAACAAGTATGTTGGTAAGTTATGTGAAAACATGTAACTTATAACAAAACGATGACAATAGTTATCAGAGTAGTTTAAGTTTTTATGGCCTCGTTGTTAAGTGGAGACGGTTTAATTGTGAACGCAAGTCCACAATTGCTGTTTACGCTCTAACAACATGGGTGATCTCCTCGGAGAAAACCTGAACAGTCTCAAACCAGATATCTAACGATTTTGTGTTTGAGCGCTGAAGGATTGAGTGGACTACTAGCCGATGGCAAGTGTTTATTTAAAACTTATTTGGGGGTCTGTGTTTGTAGGTAGCCGGTCTTCGGATTGTGACTTACAAGCTACAACCTCCTCCATGGTTGGTTATGATAAACCTCTGTGTGTTCTACACCGAGTGTTTATCGGACATCATACCAGGGGAATTCAAAGAGGGCTATATGGATGTATTCTTTGATAAAGCGGAAGTAAAACTCTGCCTTATTAAAGTATACCGGTTTTTTTTAAAAACTGTCAATTCAATAACTAAGTGTTGGTTTCGGCCAACTAGGGTATT
>NZ_JABGCI010000075.1 GCF_019799905.1 Trujillonella endophytica
GCATCAACCAAGTAAAAATAACATAAAAAATAATTAATAAATTAATAATTTTAAATAATTAAATAATTAATTAAATGGGTTAGTAAAATATATAAATAAATATAATTATAAACAAAATACCTAAAATATAAATATAATTAATGAATAAATGAAATTAATTAAATAATTAATGAAATGAGATAGTAAAATAAATAAATAAACAAATATATAAATGAAAATAATTATAAATAAAATAACTAAAATATAAATAAAATAAGTGAATTCAATCTAAATAAATTTCCTCAACTAATAAAAAAAATAATAAATAATAAATAAATAAATGAATAAATGAAAATAATTATAAATCCAATAACTAAAATATAAATAAAATAAGTGAATTCAATCTAAATAAATTTCTTAAACTAAGAAACAAAATAAAAAATAATTAATAAACGAATAAATGATAATAATTATAAATAAAATAACTAAAATATAAATAAAATAAGTGAATTCAATCTAAATAAACTTCTTCAACTAAGAAACAAAATAAAAAATATATATTAAAAAAAAAATGGAGATTAAAATGCAAAACAACGGAAGAGGAAGAAAGGCAATAAAGTTTTTGTGGGGGGAATAAGGCGGGCGGGGAACGTGCATCCGATGCGTATCGTAACGAACAAACAAACAAAGAACGACGCTCAACACGGCATCATAACAAACAAAGAACCAAGAAATAATACAGTACGAAATAAAGTTCCGTGGGAGTAATAAGGGGATTAAATGGCGGCTTGGGTGAGTGCGGGGAATGCGTTGGCACAAAGGGGCTTGCCTTGGACATGGCGCACGAGCAGTGGTTGGCATAGGCCTCGGCTTGCCTTGGGCGTGGGCGTTGGTGTGAGAGCCGCAGCCTCGATTCGGGACTGGGCGTTAATCTTAGTCGTGACATGTGTTGGCCGTGCCTTGACTGCCCATTGCCGTGCCTTGCATTGCCTTGCCACTGCCTTGCCCATGCATTGCATTGCGCATCGCCGCACTGCCACACGGCCACATTGCAAATGCCTACCGTCGTGCCTAAGCACGCCACTGCCGTGCCTTGCCACTGCCTTGGCTTGCCACTGCCTTGGCTTGCCACTGCCTTGCTTGTCCATGCCATGACATGCCTTGC
>NZ_JABGCI010000076.1 GCF_019799905.1 Trujillonella endophytica
CCGAATTCCGTTGGTCTAATTCGGGACCTTTCAATCGATTTTGACTCTATCTATCCTACAAACATATCAAGATAAATAATACCAACCTGGTCCTTAGATTTATTTGTGGTCCTCGAGGAGCCGTATGAGGTGAAAATCTCATGTACGGTTCTGTAATAGCGATGGAAACAGTGATGTTATCACCGACTATGATTATCTAACAGTTCGAGTACAGTTGATATAGTTGAGGCGCAGTCAAAATATGGTTTTTGGGGGTGGAATTTGTGGCGTCAACCTATAGGGTTTATCATTTTTCTAATTTCTTCCCTAGCAGAATGTGAGAGATTGCCTTTTGATTTACCAGAAGCAGAAGAAGAATTAGTAGCAGGTTATCAAACCGAATATTCAGGTATCAAATTTGGTTTATTTTACGTTGCTTCCTATCTAAATCTACTAGTTTCTTCATTTTTTGTAACAGTTCTTTACTTGGGCGGCTGGAATCTCTCTATTCCGTACATATTCGTTCCTGAACTTTTTGAAATAAATAAAGTGGGTGGAGTCTTTGGAACGACAATTGGTATCTTTATTACATTAGCTAAAACTTATTTGTTCTTGTTCATTCCTATCACAACAAGATGGACTTTACCTAGGCTGAGAATGGACCAATTATTAAATCTTGGATGGAAATTTCTTTTACCTATTTCTCTAGGTAATTTATTATTAACAACTTCTTCCCAACTCCTTTCACTGTAAATGTGCTATTCTATATTCACGACTTGTCTTAAACTTAAACAAGAGAAAGAAACAAATATGAAAATTATTCATAGATATTCACGATATGTTCTCTATGGTAACTGGGTTCATGAATTATGGTCAACAAACAGTACGAGCTGCAAGGTACATTGGTCAAGGTTTCATGATTACCTTATCCCACACAAATCGTTTCCCTGTAACTATTCAATATCCTTATGAAAAATTGATCACATCGGAGCGTTTCCGCGGTCGAATCCACTTTGAATTTGATAAATGCATTGCTTGTGAAGTATGTGTTCGTGTATGTCCTATAGATTTACCCGTTGTCGATTGGAAATTGGAAACCGATATTCGAAAGAAACGATTGCTTAATTACAGTATTGATTTCGGAATCTGTATATTTTGTGG
>NZ_JABGCI010000077.1 GCF_019799905.1 Trujillonella endophytica
CTCTATTTACGTTACCTGTCAGATAATAGCCTTGTACTCTATGATGGTCCCTTTAATTCTACCATACACATTTCAAATCTATTTTCCATATTCGTACTTATAAATTAATTTGTTGCCACACTTTTGTAATTATTAAATAGCGGGACAAGCCCTTGGCGAGGCCCTTCCCCTTCGGGGGAGGGCCCACCTTTAAAAAAGGTAGGCCCTGAGAAATTATTTATTGGGAACCAGGTTAAACACCCAGTTCCCTGGGCTACGCTCTGGGACCAAGGGTAAAACCCTAGGTCCGGCCCCGAAGGGGGTGGGACCCTAAATGGAAGATTTTAGGTCCTAAAGGATGGAACTAGTAAAGTCATTAATTACCTTCTAGCCCTCCCCCCCCAAAAAGGGGGGGGCTTGCCCCCACCGGGCAAGGGCCGGCAGGGACAAGACACCTAAATTATAAAAATAAGGAATAAGTGATGATACATCACAGAAATCAAATAATAGAAGATTCACATTTTACCTGCAGTATCCCCTACAAATGAATACAACAGTCTTCGGCTTTGTAGAGGGATTACAAATGAGAGAGCTATTCTATTAATAAATATAATATATTCCATTGCGTGCTATCTTATCAAAAATAGAATTTATCCTCCTTGTGCTATACATGTGATGAGCCAAGGTTTAACTCTTTGAGTTCTCCAAATATCTGAAGGATCCTCTTACCTCAGAGGGGATGACCTTAACAAAAAAATGTGAAGAATTTTCCTACCTCTGGGGGTAATCAAAGGGGATAGTATCCTCGACAAAATTCGAAGGAACAAATCCCCTTAGAGAATAATTTCTATTTTTGATTCTTTTAATAACTATTAAAGGTAGAGATAGATATACACCTACCCTCCATTGGTGGGGGGTGATGTATTCCTACCCCTTTAGGGGTGGATTCCTCCCCGCCCCTCCCATAAAGGGGGCCGGGGAAGAAACCTACTGAGGTCTACCTGTAAAGAATAAGATATTCTCTAATGTTGAGATGAAAGGAACAACAATAATAAAGTAAGCGAAGTAGAAAGCAGTAGCGTATTGTCCTAAAGCGATAAATGGTACTTCAACATGAAGTTCACCAATATGTCCTAATA
>NZ_JABGCI010000078.1 GCF_019799905.1 Trujillonella endophytica
AGGAGGCAATTGCTTCGAATTTGACCAATTGAGATATCTGGAAACAAAAATTTTTACTATTTCTTCATTCGAATTCAAAGTGGACTCTTATTCTATTTCTGTATTCTTTATATATTCAAGGACTACCCACTGAATCACAAATAAAAAACAGGGAATAGATTCATAGGCTCGATACCTTGTAATAGAACTCATGCTTGATAGAAATATTAGATCGCATAAAATCGACGAATGAAGTGGCAATTCACAGATGAAAAAAATGGCAAAAAAGAAAGCATTCACTCCACTTCTATATCTTGCATCTATAGTATTTTTGCCCTGGTGGATCTCTCTCTCATTTAATAAAAGTCTGGAATTTTGGGTTACTAATTGGTGGAATACTAGGCAATCCGAAACTTTTTTGAATGATATTCAAGAAAAGAGTATTCTAGAAAAATTCATAGAATTAGAGGAACTCTTCCTGTTGGACGAAATGATCAAGGAATATCCGGAGACACGTCTACAAAAGCTTAGTATAGGAATTCACAAAGAAACGATCCAATTGATCAAGATGCACAATGAGGATCGTATCCATACGATTTTGCACTTCTCGACAAATATAATCTCTTTCGTTATTCTAAGTGGTTATTCTATTCTGGGTAATGAAGAACTTGTTATTCTTAACTCTTGGGTTCAGGAATTCCTATATAACTTAAGCGACACAATAAAAGCTTTTTCTATTCTTTTATTAACAGATTTATGTATCGGATTCCATTCGCCCCATGGTTGGGAACTAATGCTTGGCTCTGTCTACAAAGATTTTGGATTTGCTCATAACGATCAAATTATATCTGGTCTTGTTTCCACTTTTCCAGTCATTCTAGATACAATTTTAAAATATTGGATCTTCCGTTATTTAAATCGTGTATCTCCGTCACTTGTAGTGATTTATCATTCAATGAATGACTGAAAAAGGATCCCCTGATATTAATCCAATTAGAATCTTTGTTACTTTGTACATAAGCAAAGCGTTCAAAATCGTACTTACTCTTTATATTTCTATCCATCCAGGGGATTCCTCCTATATTCCAGTAAAATTATTTCAGTAAATAGCAGAATCGTGGATAGGGAACTA
>NZ_JABGCI010000079.1 GCF_019799905.1 Trujillonella endophytica
GCCAAGTCCTTCCAAAGTCCTTGCTTTCCTCTCGAACATGACTCCACCAGGTTCCTTGAGTCCTCCATAATCTTCTTTGAATTACAATATAATAAAAAGAAAGGGATTAAGGAGAAGGGGATTACAGATGTAGAGAGAGGGAAAGAGGCATGCAAGCCCCAAATAATTACATCACCTGATTTAAACAAATTTAAATACAACCCATTCAAATAAAGCTATCACATCACATGCGGCCAATCACAACTCATTTTAATTGGTCTTTAGTCCATAATCATCCTTTAACAATTATACATTCACAATGCATAATAAACAAAAGCTACAAAAGCAAAGGTAATGATGGCAAATGGCATATAATTAATTAAAGTCATGTCCTTTATTATTATCCTATAACAATAATAATCCCATTATTATTATTATCCTATAATAATAATCAAATCCTTTTAATCGCATTAAAAGAATATCATCATATCCCATATGATAAAAACTAGTTCCTTTCTTCAATATAAATAAAACTCCTAAAAGACACTAATAGGGTTTTAAATATAAAGAATTTAATTTGAGAAATTATTCTCACAATTCCTACCATGCTATTAACACTTTAATAAGCTCAGTAGATTAATCACTATCAACCTACAAAGGTGGAATAAATAATAACTCAAAATAAAATTCAAAGAAAGAATCAATTTCCATTTTTCAACAGAAATTTCAGAATTCAGCTACTGTTTTGGGACCAATCTTTCCTATATTAAAACAACCTTTTAAAATGTGATAATACTCTATTTCACAAGGATTTTTAGTCCTCTTTCAAATGGCATAGGTCTCATTCAGTGATTCTAACATTTGGTATCACTTTAAAGCAATTCGCGACTTGAACTCCGAACCATGGCAGATTCAAGGAATTCTTCACAAATAACTTAATAGGCCTCATCCTAAAGTGAACTAAGTCATTGAAATACTTCATTTCACTAGGTTTTTCAATCCTCTTTCCAATGGCAGGGGTCTCACTAATTAATTCCAACGTTTGGTATTAATTAGAGAGCTTATGCTATGGAGAGTAAGAATTTCCAGATTTGACTCTTAATC
>NZ_JABGCI010000008.1 GCF_019799905.1 Trujillonella endophytica
TGCGCCAACCTGTGCTGCCTGTGCCGCAGCCACCACCGCCTCAAGACCTTCGCCCGCGGCTGGCACTTCCAGATGAGCGACGACGGCGTGCTGACGGTGACCACGCCCTCCGGCGTCACCCGCACCACCCGACCACCCGGCCTGCGACCACCACCCGAGCCACCACCCCCGCCCGAACCGCACACCTCGAGTGATGAGCCATGGGAGGCACCGCCGCCGGACGACGACCCACCGCCCTTCTGACCACGAGCCGATGAGACGACACGTGGACACGTCCCCATGTCGACGTGTCGTCCGGCGATCCTGCCGCGACCGGCGTGGACGGCCGCGACTGCGCCCGCCGTCCACGGCGTGGACGCCGGCGTGCCCTCAGGGTGCGTCGGGGCCGCGGTCGACGCTCGGCCCCGGGAGCCGGTACGCGCCCTCCCGGAGCTCGCCCCAGGCGAACCGGGTCTCGGCCAGCTCGTCCTGCAGGTGGTCGTACAGGTCGGCGGCCAGCCACTCCGGGTCCTGTGACTCCGGGAGGGCGAGCAACCACCGCACCGCCTCGATGCACTCACCGCGGGCCCAAATCCGGACGCTGAGCCACTCCTCCTCACGGTCGTCCTCCCGGTGGTGCCTCGGAGGAGCGGGCAGCCTCGGCTCGGGCACATCGGAGATGACCCCGAAGGCGCCGGGTCGTCCGTCGCCGAGGGCGATCCGCGGCATCCAGTGCGGCGGGGGTGTCTCCAGCACGATGTCGACGACGACCTCGTCGAGTTCGTGGGGGGTCGCACGAGGCACTGCACGACGGGCAGGACGACCCGGCGGCGGAGCTCGTCGAGGTCGCGGGGGTCGACGGTCGCGGCAGGGGCCTCCTGCGGCGCCTCGTTGACGAGGTCGGCGTCGAAGGCCAGCGAGTCCTCCGGTCGGACGCGCCATCCCTCGAGGTCGGGGGAGGCGAGGAGGGCCTCGATCAGCTCGGCGCTGCCGCCGACCACCGTCGAGTCGTAGTCGATCTCGGTGGCCATGCACCACGCCCGGTCCTGCGGCCACGTGAGGTTCGGCGACTGCGGCCGGAACCAACCCGGTACGGGCTCGTCACCGATGCCGAGTGTCGACTGCAGCGGCCCCCGCAGCAGCAGGTACTCGCGGTGCGGGAGGTCCACCCGGCAACCGGCGGGGGCCTCGCCGATCCAGCCCCAGCCCTCCCACACGCCGAACCGGCAGTCGTCCGGAGTGGCCGTGTGCAGGGCGAGGACGCGCAGCGCGGCCGCGAGATCAGGAGGAGGCAGGTTGCCCCTCTCGGGACGCCCGCGGTCCCACTGCGCTCCCCGGAAGCTCACGTGATCGGCGCTCCCGACGAGCGCGTGCCACTGCACGAGCGGGTGCACGGTCCGGCCGGTCTCCGCAGCGATCTCCGCCCAGCGCAGCCGGACGCCGTCCTGCTGGTCCTCGACACCGTGCAGGACCCGCGCGTAGGCCTCGAACCCCCTCGGCACCGTGTTGCCGACGGTGGCCCACCGGCCGCTGAGCCGGGGCTCGATCCAGGCCGCCTCGTGGACGTCGGTCGAGGGCGCCGGCCCGTTGCGATTGATGCGGCGCCAGGACCCAGACGAGCCGGACGGCTCAGACGTCGGTGGCGGTGGCGAGGTCGGACGACCCGCGCTCGCTGCCCAGCCCCATCTCCGCGTCGTCCAGGACGCTGGTGCTCACGCCCCGGGTGAGGTTGGGGCTGGTCGCACGGGCGGCCGCGAGGTGGGCCGAGGCGAGGGCGACCGCACGGTCGACGTCGCCGGCCTCGATGGCGGCCAGCAGCTTCTCGTGGTCGCGCAGCGCGGCCCGGCGGGACTTGCGGGCCATCGGCGCGGACTCGTCGAGCTCGCCGTCGGGGACCGAGACCTCGGCCCAGGCGGTCGACTCGTGCGCCGTCCAGACGGTCTCCAGCGAGCCGATGATCACGATCATCGTCTCGTTGCCGCACTGGCTCACCAGCGTCTCGTGGAACCGGCGGGCGAGTGCCGGGTACTGCGACGGGTCGTCGAACGCGGCCTGCTGAGCCTCGATGACCTCGCGCAGCTTCGGCACGACGGTCTCGGCCCGGTCGGGGCGGGCCGCGCACAGCGCCGCGCACGCGGGCTCGAGGTGCAGCAGCGCACCGCTGACGTCGCCCAGCGTGGTGTCGCGGACCTGCAGCACCATGCTGATCATCCGGGCGATGCGCTGGCTGGTCGGCAGGTGCACGACGGCGCCACCGACGTTGCCGCGGCGCACCGAGATGAGGCCCTCGGTCTCCAGGATGCGCATGGCCTCCCGGACGGCGGGCAGGCTCACCCGGAACTGCGTGAACAGCTGCTCCTGGCGGGGGAGGCTGTCGCCCTCCTTGAGCTTGCCGCTCAGGATGTCGTCGCGCAGGCTCGCGGCGACGATCTCGGCGAGCCTCGGCTGGCGCAGCTGTCTCACGGTCTCTCCCAACGTTGCCTTCTTTACAACTCTAGCCGCGGCCGTGGGTGCGACCACCCGTCGGTGAGCGGCCCTCTCCCCCGGGGGGAGGAGACCTCAGCTGCGCGGCAGCTCCCGCCACGGGCGGCCCTTGTAGGGGTCGGGCTCCTTGGGCAGCCCGAGCACCCGCTCGGCGATGACGTTCTTGTTGACCTCCGTCGTCCCGCCCTCGATCGTGTTCGCCCGGCTGCGGAGCATGCCGCGCACCTCCGCCGGCGCGCTGTCCCAGAACTCCTGCGGCGACCCGGCGGTGCCCTCCCAGGCGATGCCCCCCGAGCCGAGCAGTTCCGCGGCGAGCGACTGGATCCGCTGGTTGAGGTCGGTGCCGTGCACCTTGCCGATGGAGCTCTCCGGCCCGAGGGTGCGCCCCTCGGCGACCGTGGCCCGGATCCGCAGGTTGGTCCAGCTGCGGGCCTGGTCCTCGCACCACAGCCGCACGATCCGCTCGCGCATCGACGGGTCGTCCCAGCCGCCGGGCCGGCCCTCGGCCGTGCGCTGCCGGGCCAGCCGCACCAGGTGGGTGGTGCCGGTGCCGCCGATCCGCTCGACGCCCGCCGACCCGGCGCCGGTGACCATCTGCCGCTCGCCGCTCAGCGTCGCCTGCGCGACCTTCCACCCGGCCCCCACGTCGCCGACGCGGTGGTCGTCGGGCATCCGGGCACCGTCGATGAACGTCTCGAAGAACTCGGTCTCCCCGCCGATGTGCGGCAGGGGCTTCACCACGACGGCGGGCTGGCGCATCGGCAGGAAGAAGTAGGTGAGGCCCGCGTGCTTGGCGACGTCGGGGTCGGTGCGGGCCAGCAGGACGCCGAAGTGCGCCTGGTCGGCCCACGTCGTCCACACCTTCTGGCCGGTGACGACCCAGTCGTCGCCGTCGCGCTCGGCGCGGGTGGCCAGGGACGCGAGGTCGCTGCCCGACCCCGGCTCGCTGAACAGCTGGCACCACAGCTCCTCGGCCCGCACGATCGGCGGCAGGAACCGGCGCTGCTGCTCCGCGGTGCCGTGGGCGAACAGCGCCGGCGCGGCCAGGTTCAGCCCCAGCGGGTTCAGCCGCGGCAGGTGGTACGGCCGCAGGACCGCCTCGGCGGCCGCTGCGGTCGCGCGGCTCCAGCCCAGCCCGCCGTGCTCGACGGCCCAGGTCGGCGCCACCAGCCCCGAGTGCCCGAAGGCCGGGTACCAGTCGCGGTAGTCGTCGGGCGTGCGGACGCCGCGCACGGCACGGGGCCCACCGCGCTCGGCCGCCTCGCGCCAGGCGGCGGGGAGGGCCTCGGCGACCCACCGGCGGGCCGCCTCGGCGGCGGCCTCCGGCGGGGTGTCGCGGCCGGCGAGCTCGGCGAGGGTCGGTTCAGTCACGGGGGACCTCCGGTTCGGCGACGGTGCGGGCCGCCCCTGAGGCGGCCGATCGTGCGGCGGTGAGTCCCAGGTCCTCGCTGCGCCAGAGGGCGCGCTTGCGTGCGCGGGTGGCGGCGGGGTCGGCCTCGGCGATGCGCTCGGCCAGCTCCTGGGCGGTGGCCACGAGCTCGTCGGGGGCGACGACCTGGCTGACCAGCCCGTACCGCCGGGCGCTCTCGGCGTCCATCCGCTCGTGCGCGCCGAGCAGGGCCAGGCGCGCGGCGATCGCGGCCGGCATGCGGCGGACCATGCCGACGGCCTCCCAGTTGCTGGCCTGCCCGACACTGACGTGCGGATCGGTGAACGAGGCGGCGGTCGAGGCGATGGCGACGTCGGCGTCGACGACGAAGTGCAGCCCTCCGCCGGCGCAGATGCCGTTGACCGCGACCACCACCGGGGTCTCCACACCGAGGTGCCAGCCGGTCAGCGCCAGGTCGGCGTCGCGGGTGCGCCGGCTCTGCTCGCGCAGGCCCGCCCGGTCGCGCGAGAGGGAGACGACGTCCAGGCCGGTCTGGAACGCCCTGCCGCGGCCGGTCACCACGATGCACCGGACGGCGGGGTCGGCGTCGAGCTCCCGCCAGGCGACCGGCAGCTCGGCCATCATCACCGGGTCCATGGCGTTGCCGACCTGGGGCCGGTCGAACTCCAGCCAGCCGACGGGTCCGCGCCGTCCGACGGTGAGGGTCGTGTAGCCGGGGGTCGCGGGGGCGGAGGTCGCGGGGCCGGGGGTCGCGGGGCCGGGGGTCGCGGGGTCGGGGGTTGCGGGGTCGGGGGTCGCGGGGTCGGGGGTCGCGGGGTCGGGGGTCGCGGGGTCGGGGGTCGCGGGGCCGGGGGCCGCGGGGTCGGGGGCCGCGGGGCCGGCGGTCGTCGGCCCAGGGGTCGTGCCGTCCGGGCTCGTCGCCACCATGTGCCGCCTCTCGACGCCCGTCCCGCTTTCTTGTATAAGATAGCAACGTACGGCGAGCTACTGGAAGGGCGTCATGCCACCCACGGCGGAGAAGACCGAGCAGGGCACCAGCGGTGGCGGCATCACCGACGAGGGCATCGCGCGGCTGCGCGAGCGCATCGGCATCGCCCAGGCCAACCCGGTGGCGCCGCACTACCTGCGGCCCGGCACCGACGCGTTCCGCACGGTGGCCTGGTCCTACGGCGACGACAACCCGCTGTGGGCCGACCCGGCGTACGCGGCTGCCTCCCGCTGGGGCGGCCCGATCGCCCCGCCGCCGATGGTGGGCGGGGACAGCATCGTCGGCGAGGACGTCCTGACCGAGGCCGAGCGGGCGCGGCAGGGCGAGCTCAAGGGCGACCCGCTGCGCGGTGTGCACGCCTTCTACTCGGCCAGCCAGCGCGAGTGGTGGGCGCCGCTGCGCGCCGACACCGCCGTGCGCCGGCGCAACGCGCTGGTCGGCGTCCTGGACAAGGCCAGCGACTTCAGCGGCCGCGCCGTCCACGAGTGGAACGCCAACGTCTTCGCCGACGCCGACGGCACGCCGCTGGCCGGGCAGTACCGGCTGATGATCCGCACCGAGCGGTCGGAGGCACGCAAGCGCGGCAAGAACGACGCCGTGGAGCCGGCCACCTGGACCGACGAGCAGCTCGCCGAGGTCGACGCCGCCTACGCCGCCGAGGGCCCGCGCGGCGCCGAGCCGCGCTGGTTCGAGGACGTCGAGGAGGGCGAGCAGCTGCTCCCGATGGTGAAGGGGCCGCTCACCGTCACCGACATGATCTGCTGGCACGTCGGCATGGGCATGGGGATGTACGGCGTCGCCCCGCTGCGGCTGGGGTACCAGAACCGGCAGCGGGTGCCGCGCTTCTACCACCGCGACGCCCAGGGCGTGCCCGACGCGATGCAGCGCGTGCACTGGGACCCGGAGTACGCCCGCAAGGCGGGCAACCCGACCACGTACGACTACGGCCGCATGCGCGAGGTCTGGGCCATCCACGCCCTGACCGACTGGATGGGCGACGACGCCTGGCTGTGGAAGCTGCGGGTGGAGTTCCGGAAGTTCAACTACGTCGGCGACGCGCAGTGGATCACCGGCACCGTCGTCGGCAAGCACCTCGCCGAGGACGCGCACGGCGTCCACCCCGCCGTCGACCTGGAGCTGGCCGTCACCAGCCAGCGCGGCGAGGTCACCGCCCCCGTCACGGCCACCGTGCTGCTGCCCAGCCGCGAGCACGGCCCCGTGGTGCTCCCCGCACCGATGGGCGGGGCGACGACGCTGGACGGCACCCTCGAGGCGGCCGTCGCGCACTTCGACCGGTCGTGACGGGCGCTCCGCTCGACGGGGTCACGGTCGTCTCCCTGGAGCAGGCCGTCTCGGCTCCCTACGCGACCCGTCAGCTGGCCGACATGGGCGCGCGGGTGGTCAAGGTGGAGCGTCCGGACGGCGGGGACTTCGCGCGGCACTTCGACACCGCCGCCAACGGCACCGGCGCCCACTTCGCGTGGGTCAACCGCAACAAGGAGTCGCTCACCCTCGACGTGAAGGCCCCCGGCGGCGCCGACGTGCTGGGGAGGCTGCTGGACCTCGCCGACGTCTTCGTGCACAACCTCGTCCCCGGCGCCGCCCCCCGGCTCGGCCTGGACGGCGCCACGCTGCTGGCCGGCCGACCCGCGCTCGTCGTCTGCGAGATCTCCGGCTACGGCACCGGCGGCCCCTACGACGACCGCAAGGCCTACGACCTGCTGCTCCAGGCCGAGGCCGCGATCGCCACGGTGACCGGCAGCCTCGAGCAGCCGGTGAAGCCCGGTCTCGCGGTCGCCGACATCGCCGCGGGCATGTTCGCCTGCTCCTCGGTCCTGGCCGCCCTCGTGCAGCGGGGGCGCGCCGGCGAGGGCGCGGCGCTGGAGGTGTCGATGCTGGACGCCGTCGCCGACTGGATGGGCTATCCGCTGACGGTGCGCAAGCACGGTGCGGAGCCGGAACTGACCCAGGGGATGAGCCACCCGGCGATCTCGCCCTACGACGCCTACCCGACCGCCGACGGCCGGCTGGTCGCGCTCAGCGTCCAGAACGACCGGGAGTGGCGGAAGCTCGCCACCGCCGTCCTCCGCCGCCCCGAGCTGGCCGGCGACTCCCGCTACGCCACCAACCCCGCGCGGGTGGCCCACCGGCCGGAGATCGACGCGCTCGTCCGGGAGGTCCTCGGCACCCTGGACGCCGACGCCGCCGTCGCGTTGCTGCACGGGGCGGGCCTGGGCTGCGCGATCGTGCGCAGCCTCGCGGAGGTCGTCGACCACCCGCAGCTGACGGCCCGGGACCGCTGGCTGCAGGTGCCGGCGCCCGCCGGCCCGGTGTGGACGCCGCTGGCCCCGCCGGTCTCCTCGAGCTGGTCCACGCCGGCCGGGGCGGTCCCCGGCCTCGGCCAGCACACCGACGCGATCCTCGCCGAGCTGGGCTACGACCCGGCCGGCATCGCCCGCCTCCACGACGACGGCGCCGTCTGAGCACCGGCACGGACGACACCGGACAGGACCGACAGGACCCGATGACCCAGACTTCCCAGACCTCGCTCGAGGAGCTCGCCGAGTTCGGCGCGAGCATCCGCGGTGCGCTGGCCACCCTGAGCGGCTCGGAGCAGGTGCGGGCGGCGCTGTTCGCCGACGGGGGCGACGCCGACGACGGGGCCGCCCGCGCCTGGGAGGTGCTGGCCGGCCAGCTCGAACTGCCCGGCCTGCTGCTCCCCGAGGCGTCCGGCGGCGGTGGGCTGACGCCGGTGGAGGCGGTCGTCGCGTTCGAGGAGGCCGGGCGGGCGCTGCTGCCGGGCCCGCTGTTCGCGACCGCCGCCCTCGCCGTGCCGCTGCTCGTCTCGCTGGGCGACGACGAGGCGCCGGCCCGCTACGGACCGGCGATCGCGTCGGGCGAGCTGACCGCGACCGTCGCGCTGGCCGAGGCCGACGGCCGGTGGTCGCCGGCCGCGGTGGCCTGCCGGGCGGAACCGGAGGGGGACCACTGGCGGCTGACCGGCGGCAAGGACCTCGTGGTCGACGGGGCGAGCGCCGGCCTGCTGCTGGTCGTGGCCCGGACGGCGGACGGCGAGCTCGGCGTGTTCGCCGTCGACGGGGGAGCCGAGGGCCTCACCCCCACGCCGCTGGTCACGCTCGACCTCACCCGCCGGATGGCCCGCCTGACGCTGGACGGCGTCCCCGCACGGCGGCTGGGCGGGGAGGCGGGACCGGCCGTCGCCGCCGCGTCCGACGTCTCGCGGCTGCTGCTGGCCGCCGAGCAGGTCGGCGGCGCCCAGCGCTGCCTGGACATGGTGGTCGCCTACGCCTCGCAGCGGATCCAGTTCGCCCGTCCGATCGGCTCCTTCCAGGCGATCAAGCAGCGCCTGGCCGACGCCCTCGTGCAGATCGAGTCGGCCCGCTCCGCCGTCCAGGCGGCCGCCCGCTCCACCGGCGCGGACCTGTCGCGCGACAGCCGGGTCGCGGCGCTGCTGGCCACCGACGCGTACACGTTCATCTCCGCGCAGAACATCCAGCTGCACGGCGGCATCGGCTTCACCTGGGAGCACGATGCGCACCTGTACTTCAAGCGGGCGCGCGCCGGCGCGCAGCTGCTCGGCACGCCGGGCGACCAGGTGGCGGCGCTGGCCGACATCCTCGAGACCCAGGTCGACTGACGACCCCCGACAAGCGAAGGGCCCACCATGACCTCGTACGAGACCCTCGAGATCCGCCGCGAGGGGCACGTCGGCTGGCTGGTCTTCGACCGGCCCGAGCAGCTCAACGCCATGAACAACGCGATGCGCGACGAGCTCGCCGACGCCTGGCTGGAGCTCGACCGGGACCCCTCGGTCCGGGTCATCGTGAACACCGGCAACGGCCGGGCGTTCCAGACCGGCGCGGACCTCGCCGAGATCGCCGGCGACGGCGTGGGCATGGAGCGCTACCGCGAGGACCTCGTGGACTTCGACCTGCACTTCACCTCGTGGCACCAGAACGTCGCCAAGCCCGTCATCGCGGCGGTCAACGGGACGGCGGCCGGCGGCGGTCTGCACTTCGTGGCCGACGCCGACATCGTTCTCGCCGCCTCGACCGCCACCTTCCTCGACCCGCACGTCAGCGTCGGGCAGGTCACCGCGATCGAGGCGATCGGGCTGGCCAAGAAGATCCCCTTCGAGGCCGTCATGCGGATGGCCCTGGTCGGCCGGCACGAGCGGATGAGCGCCCAGCGCGCCTACGAGCTCGGGCTCTGCAGCGAGGTGGTCGACCCGCCGGAGCGGCTGCGCGAGGCCGCCCAGGAGCTGGCCGAGAAGGTGGCCCGCAACTCCCCGGTCGCCATGGCCGCCACCAAGAAGGCGCTGTGGGGCGCCCTGGAGCTCGGCCTCACCGACGCCTGCCGGGTCGGCGCCCACCACCTGATCGGCGTCTGGGGCCACCCGGACCAGAACGAGGGGCCGCTGGCGTTCGTGGAGAAGCGCGAGCCGAAGTGGGAGCCCCTCACCTGAGCCCCCGCCCGACGCGCGCCGAGGAGGCCCGGTGCACTTCTCCCTGACCTACCCGACGGTGATGCTCGACCCGCCGGAGGAGCTCCTCACCGCCGAGGGCGTGGGCGCGGTCGCGGCGGCGGCGGAGGAGGCCGGCTTCGCCGGCATCGCCTACCCCGAGCACCCGGCGACCCCGCAGTCGTGGCGCGACGGCGCCGGGCACGACTCGGTCGACCCGTTCCTCGCGCTCACCGTCGCGGCCACCGCCACCGCGGGCCTGCGGCTGCTGACGTTCCTGGCGGTCGTGCCGTACCAGAACCCGTTCCGGCTGGCGAAGACGGCGGCCACCCTCGACCGGCTCTCCGGCGGGCGGCTGACCCTCGGCGTGGGCACCGGCTACCTCGAGGGCGAGTTCGCCGCGCTCGGGGTCGACTTCGCCGAGCGCAACGCCCTGTTCGACGAGGCGATGGAGGTCCTGCGGCTGGCCTGGACGGGGCAGCCGGTCGACTACGCCGGGCGCTCCTTCACGGCGGCCGGCACGGTGAGCCGGCCGACCCCCGTCGCGTGTCCGCAGCCGCCGATCTGGATCGGCGGCAACTCCCGGCTGACCCGGCGGCGCGTCGCGCAGCTGGCCCAGGGGTGGGCGCCGGTGCCGACGGACTCCGCGCAGGTGCAGCGACGGAGGACGGCGCAGCTGGAGACCACCGACCAGCTGGCGACGTGGATCCGGGAGCTGCAGGAGGAGCGGGAACAGCTCGGCCGGCTGGGTCCCGCCGACGTGATGTACATGGTGACCGACGCCGACCCGCTGATCGAGACCGACCGCTACCTCGAGCGCGTGCACCAGCTGGCCGCCATCGGCGTCACCTGGCTGTCGCTGGGCGTCCGCGGGCGGTCGGTCGCCGAGGTGACCGACCGGCTGGCCGAGGTGGGGGAGCGGGTGCTCGCCCGGGTCGCCGCCCGCGCGGCCCCGCCGCGCACCGACGCGGACTCGCGGGCCGTGGCCGCCCTGTACGCGACCTACGCCGACGCGCTGGACCGGCGCGAGTTCGAGCGGCTCGCCGAGGTCTTCACCGCCGACGTCACGGCGCGGTACGGGGACCGCGGACCGATCTCCGGTCTCCCGGCCCTCGTCGAGTACATGCGGAGCTCGCACGCGGACGTCGCCGGCACCCGGCACCGGGTCGTCGACGTCGAGGTGACCGTCTCGGGGGACACCGCCACCAGCACGGCGGCCAAGCGCAACGACCTCGAGCTGCCCGACGGGCCGGCCGTCGTCACCGGGCGCTACACAGACGAGCTGGTCCGCACGCCCGACGGCTGGCGGATCCGCCGGCGCCGCTCCACCCACTCCTGAGGCGCGCTCCGGGACACGCGCCCGAGGCACGCCGCCCCTTGCGTCCTGGGTTCCACCCGGGGACGCTGTACTAACAAAGATTGACTCTCAGCGGCGAGGGGTTGTGGCGTGGTCTTCGACGAGATCGTGGTGGGTTCGGGTGCCGGAGGGGCGGTCGTCGCCGCGCGGCTGAGCGAGGACGGCACCCGCTCGGTGCTGCTGCTGGAGGCGGGCTCGGACTTCGGGTCGACGGCGGCGCTGCCGGAGGTGCTGCGCGACCCGTTCGTCACCTTCACCGGTCACGACTGGGACTGGTCGGCGACGATGACCGGCGAGCGGGTGCTGCCCTACCCCCGCGGCAAGACCCTGGGTGGATCGACCCAGGTCAACGCGGCCGTCGCGATGCGCCCGACCGCCGGCGACCTCGACCGGTGGGTGCAGGCAGGCCTCCCCGACTGGAGCCTCGAGGCGTGCCTGCCCTACTTCCGGCGGCTGGAGTCCGACCCCGCCGGTGACCCCGCCGTCCACGGCACCGACGGGCCGATCCCGATCCGCCGGCAGCCGCGCGAGACCTGGCAGCCGATCACCCGGGCGTTCGCCGAGGAGATGGCGGCCACCGGGCACCCGGTCACCGAGGACCACAACGACCACCGCGTGGTCGGCGCCGGTCCCACCGCGCACAACGTCCGCGACGGCGTCCGGTGGTCGACCGCCTCGGCCTACCTGGAGCCCGCCCGGTCGCGGCCCAACCTCACGATCCGCTCCGGGGTGCTCGTCGACCGGCTGCTGCTCGACGGCGACCGGGTCGTGGGCGTCGAGTGCCTGGGCACCGAGGGGACCGAGCGCATCGAGGGCGGCCGCGTGACGCTCGCCGCCGGCGCCGTCGCCACGCCACCGATCCTGCTCCGCTCCGGCATCGGCCCGGCCGACGCCCTCCGGGGGCTGGACATCCCCGTCGTCCTCGACGCGCCCGCCGTCGGCCGCAACCTGCAGGACCACACCGGCGTCTTCGTCACCGCGCTCGCCCAGCCGGGCATCGAGCAGGACCCGGACAACTACTTCGCCTTCTACTGCCGCAGCGACGCCGAGCCGTGGGTCTTCGCCCTGCTCGCGCTCTACAGCCCGCAGGCGCTCGGCTCCTTCTACGGGGACCCGTCGTCGGACCCGGTCATCGCGATCTCCGCGGCGCTGGGCCGCCCGCACTCGCGCGGCGAGGTCACCCTCGCCGGCCGGGACCCCCGGGCCCAGCCGCGCATCGACATGCGGTTCCTCACGCACCCGCAGGACCAGGCCGACGTCGTCGCCGGCGCGCGGGTCGCCTACGCCGCCCTGCAGGGCGAGCACCTGGGCCCGCTGGTCAAGGAGGTCTCGCCGGTGCTGGCCGCGGTCATCGACGACGACGACGCGCTGCTGGCCCACGCGCAGGCCACGTGCGGCAGCGGCTTCCACCCGGTGGGCACGGCGCGGATGGGCGCGGCGCCCGGACCCGACGTCGTCACCGACACCGACGGCCGGGTCTTCGGGGTCCGCGGGCTGCGGATCGCCGACGCGTCGCTGATGCCGCTGCAGGTCAGCTCCCCGACCAACCTCACCTGCATCATGATCGGGGAGCGGATCGCCGACGCCCTGCTGCGCTCGGCGGACTGAGCCGGCCGGGTCGGCGGACGGCACCGAGAGGCCCACCGGGCCCACCGGCACCGCCCGTCACACCGGTTCCGGCGGGTCCGACCGGACCGGTCCGTCCCGCCGTACGGTCCGCCCGTGAACGGCGACCCCGGCCCGACCCTGCCCACCCGGCGTCGCCTGCGGCGGGTCCGCGCCCTGCTGGTCGCCGTGCTCGCGGTGGTGCTGCTCGGCACGGGGCTGCCGACGGCCACCGCGCAGGTGTTCAGCTCGCCGGCCACCGGCAGCCACGACGTCGGCGGCGCCATCCTCGAGCGCTACCGCGCCTCCGGCGGTCCGGCGGGCGTGCACGGCTACCCGGTCACCGACGAGCACGACGCCGTCGGCGGTCGCCGGTCGCTGTTCCAGAACGGGGCGATCTACTGGTCGCCGGCCACGGGCGCGCACTCGGTGCACGGCGCGATCTGGGCCGACTACGACGCCGTCGGCCGGGAGACCTCGCTGCTGCGCTTCCCGACCACCGACGAGTTCGCCACCCCGAACGGCCGTGGTCGGGGCAACGGCTTCCAGGGCGGCGTCGTCCTCTGGACGCCCACGACCGGCGCGCACGCCGTCTACGGCTCCATCGCCGCCCGATACGGCGCGCTCGGCTGGGAGAACTCCCTGCTCCGGTTCCCCACCACCGACGAGATGACCACGGCGAACGGGCGCGGCCGGTTCAACCGGTTCGAGGGCGGGGTCATCCTGTGGACCCCGGGCGCCGGGGCGCGCGCGGTGTACGGCGCGATCGTGGCGCGGTACGACGCCATGGGCTCGGAGAACTCGGTGCTCGGCTTCCCCGTCTCCGACGAGGAGGCGACGCCCAACCGCCAGGGCCGGTTCAACCACTTCGAGGGCGGCTCGATCTACTGGTCGGCCCGGACCGGCGCACACGCCGTCTACGGCGCCATCCGCGAGCGCTGGGGCCAGGTCGGCTGGGAGAACAGCGCACTGGGCTTCCCGCTCTCCGACGAGTACTCGATCCCCGGCGGCCGGGCGCAGGACTTCCAGTACGGCTCCATCACCTGGACCCCGGGCGGCGGCGCGGTCGTCACCGGCGCCCCCCGCGCCGGCGGCGGCGTGCTGCCGCTGGGCGTGACCCCGCGCGGCACGCAGGCGATCACGGTCACCGCGGCGCCGGGCGCCACGACCGGCACGCTCACCGCGTGGGAGCTCCGCGGGGGCACGTGGGCGCAGGTGCTGACGACGTCGGCCCGGCTCGGCTCGGCCGGCATCGGCGTGGCCAGCGAGGGGTCGACCCGGACGCCGCAGGGCACCTGGACCACGACCGAGACCTTCGGCCGGCTGGGCAACCCCGGCACCGGGCTGCCCTACCGGTTCGTCGACGGCGACGACTGGTGGATCAGCGACACCGCGAGCCCCCGCTACAACGAGTACGCGCAGTGCCGGCCGGGGACGTGCCCGTTCGACGAGCGGGTCTCGGAGAACCTGGCGGCGATGGGGGCGGTGTACGACCACGCGGTCGTCCTCGACTACAACCGCCCGGGCGTGCCCGGTGCCGGGTCGGCGTTCTTCCTGCACGTGGCGAACGGCGCGGCCACGGCCGGCTGCGTCGCGGTCGACCGCACCTCGCTGGTCGCCCTGCTGCGCTGGCTGCGACCCGACGCGGCGCCGGTGATCTCGATCGGCATCAGCTGACGGGACCGCGCGCAGCGACCTCCCGCGCGGTCGACTAATAGTTTGACGTCCCCGACGCGCCGGAGGGTGCGCATGCCGGGCCGCTGAGCACGCTGCGAGGCGGCGGCGGGGTTGACCTGCGCTGCCGTCGTGGGTCTAATAGTCCCGTCCGGCAGAGAGCTGGGTCACTCGTGGACGGGGGGTCCCTGTGCGGCTCCCGACCGGCCGGCCGAGGCGCCGGTGACCGCGCGCCGGGCCGCGATCGTCGGCGTCGCCAACACCGCCCAGGCCCGCCGCCTGGAGGGTGCGACGTCGCGCGGGCTCGCCGTCTCGGCGGCCCTGGCCGCCCTGGCCGACGCCGGCCTGACCCTCGACGACGTCGACGGCGTCACCGGCGACGCGACCGCCTCGTCGCTCCTCTACGACCTCCGGCTGGGGCCGGCCTGGCTGGGCCGGCAGTTCGGCATCCAGGCGATCACCGAGGCCGTGCACGCCGTCGAGGCGGGGGAGGCCGACGTGGTCGTCGTCGTCGCCGCGGAGGCCGGCGCCTACGTCGACCGCTCGGCCACCGCCCCGTGGACCCGGCCGGAGAACGAGTTCGTCGCGCCCTTCGGCCTGTTCACGGCCGCGGAGTTCGCGCTCGTCGCCCGCCGGCACATGATCACGTACGGCACCACCCCCGAACAGCTGGCGCGGGTCGCGGCGACCATCCGCACCAACGGGTCGAACACCCCGGGCGCGGTCTACGCCGGGCGCGGGCCGATCACCCCGGGCGACGTGCTGTCCTCCCGCATGGTCGCCGACCCGTTCCACCTCCTCGACTGCTCGATGACCAGCGAGGGCGGGTGCGCGCTCGTGGTCGCGGCCGTCGACCGGGCGGCCGACACCGCGAGCACCCCGGTGCACGTCCTCGGGTCCGGGTCCGACCACTTCGGCCCGAGCTACCGGCACCCGCCGGCGTGGGACCTCGCCGGGCGGCGCGGCGGGCCGGTGCTCGGGCGGATCGGCGAGCAGGCGGTCGGGCGCGCGTTCGCGCAGGCGGGCCTGGACCGGGCCGACGTCGACGTCCTCGAGCTCTACGACCCGTTCTCCTTCGAGGTCATCCGTCAGCTGGAGGCCTTCGGGTTCTGCGGCCCCGGCGAGGGCGGCCCCTACGTCGAGGACGGCCACATCGAGCTCACCGGGCGCACCCCGGTCACCACCGACGGCGGCACGATGGCCTTCAGCCACGCCGGCGCCGCGCCGCAGATGTTCCAGCGGGTGGTCCGCGGCGTGCAGCAGCTGCGCGGCGAGGCCGGACCCTGCCAGGTGCCCGGCGCCCGAGTCGCCCTGTGCAGCGGCGGCGGTGCCGGCGCGCTGTTCACCACCGTCGTCCTGCTCGGGACGGAGACGTCATGACCCTGCTCGAGCCGCAGTCGGGCCCGCTGCCGCACGCGGCGCCCTCCGGGGCCGGCGCGCCGTTCTGGGCGGGGTGCGCCGCCGGCGAGCTCCGCTACCAGCGCTGCCGGAACTGCGCCGCCGTGACCTTCCCGCCGGTCGAGACCTGCCGGGACTGTCTCTCCGGCGACCTCGCGTGGGAGGTCAGCTCCGGTCGCGGCACCGTCTACAGCTGGACGGTCGTGCACCGCCCCGCGACACCGGCCTTCGCCGTGCCCTACGCACCGGCGATCGTCGACGTCGCCGAGGGCTTCCAGGTGCTCACGAACCTCGTCGGCGTCGCCCCCGAGGACATCACCGCCGGCATGCCGGTGGCCGTCCGCTTCGAGTCCGTCGGCCCCCCCGGCACCGAGGCCCCGACCCTGCCCTACTTCGCCCCCGCACCCCCCGAGGAGAGCTCACCGTGAACAAGGACGATCTGATCCTCATCAGCGTCGACGACCACATCTCCGAGCCCGCGGACATGTTCGACGCCCACGTGCCGGCCGCGTACAAGGACCGCGCGCCGCGGGTCGTCGTCCAGGAGGACGGCACCCAGCAGTGGTTCTACGGCGACCTGCGGGGCCGCAACCTCGGGCTCAACGCCGTCGCCGGCAAGCCGCGGGAGATGTTCAACGTCGACGTCCTGCGCTACGACGAGATGCGCCCGGGCTGCTTCAACGTCGACGAGCGCGTGCGCGACATGAACGCCGGCGGGCAGCTCGCCGGCCTCAACTTCCCGAACTGGACCGGCTTCTCCGGCCAGGTGCTCAACCAGGGCCCCGACCGCGACCTCAACCTGGTGATGATCAAGGCCTACAACGACTGGCACGTCGACGAGTGGTGCGGCGCCTACCCCGGCCGCTTCATCCCCTGCGGCATCCTCCCGCTGTTCGACGTCGAGGAGGCCGCCAAGGAGGTCAAGCGGCTGGCCGACAAGGGCTGCCACGCGGTCACCTTCTCGGAGAACCCGCAGGCGCTGAACATGGCCAGCATCCACACCGACTACTGGTACCCGCTGTTCCAGGCGGCGTCGGAGAACGACGTGGTGCTGTGCACCCACGTCGGCTCCTCGTCGCGCACGCCGATGCTGTCCAGCGACGCGCCGCCCAGCGTCGGCATGGCGGCCTCGTCGATGATGAGCATGTTCACGCTGGTGGAGCTGCTGTGGGCCGGGTTCTACAAGGACTTCCCGGACCTGAAGTTCTCCCTGACCGAGGGCGACGTCGGCTGGATCCCGTACTTCCTGTGGCGGGCCGAGCACGTGCACAACCGGCACTCCGGGTGGACCAAGCACGAGTTCCCGCCCGGCTACTCCGGCCCGGCCGACGTGTTCCGCAGGCACTTCTACACGTGCTTCATCAGCGACAAGATCGGCGTGCGGCTGCTCGACTGGTTCAACGAGGACGCCCTCTGCTGGGAGTCGGACTACCCGCACTCGGACACGAACTGGCCGTTCGCCCCCGAGGACGTCATGGAGACGATGGGCTTTCTCCCGGACGAGCAGATCGACAAGATCACGCACCTGAACGCGATGAAGGCGTACTCCTTCGACCCGTTCCGGTACGTCCCGCGGGAGCAGGCGACCGCCGGCTACCTGCGCAGCCAGGCCACCGACGTCGACGTCGTCACCCGGGTCGGCCGCGAGGCCAGCGAGCGCGACCTCGAGGCGTGGGGCCGGATGACCCAGGTGGGCCAGGCCGCGAAGGCCGCCGCGGAGGCGGCCGCGAAGGCCGCCGCCGGGAAGTGAGCGACCCGCTGCCCACACCGCTGGCCGGCGTCCGCGTCGTCGAGTTCTCCGCCGGGGTCCCCGCGGCCTACTGCGGGAAGCTCTTCGTCGACGCGGGCGCCGACGTCGTCGCCGTCGAGCCCGACGGCGGTTCGCCGCTGCGCCGGTGGAGCGCCTCCGGCCGGCCGGTGCCCGAGGGCGGGCACGGTGCGCTGTTCGGGTTCCTGGCCGCCGGCAAGCGATCCGTCCCCGCCGGCCCCGGGACGGCGGAGCTGCTCGCCGACGTCGACCTGGTGATCACCGACGGGGCGCACCAGGGGCTCCTCCCCGACACCGGACTCCGCCGGCACCCGGCGACGACCGTCGTCTCGCTCACCGCCTTCGGCCTGACCGGGCCGTACGCGGACCTCCCGGTGAACGAGTTCGTGCTGCAGGCGATGTGCGGCTCCATCGGCACCCGCGGGTGGCCGGGGGAGGAGCCGCTCCAGGCCGGCGGGCGGATCGGCGAGTGGGTCGCCGGCGTCTACGGGGCGGTCGCCGGGGCGGCCGCCCTGCGCCGCGCCCGCCGCACCGGGACCGGCGACACCGTCGACGTGTCCGCGTTCGAGGCCATGGTCGTCACCATGGGCGGGCTGGGCGCCGTGCAGGCCCAACTGCTCGGGCCCGACCTCGCCCCGGCGCCGCGGATGATGGAGCTGCCGAGCATCGTGCCGACGGCCGACGGGCTGGTCGGCTTCTGCACCGTCACCGCGCAGCAGTTCGCCGACTTCCTCGTGCTGATCGGCCGCCCCGAGCTGATCGGCGACCCCGCGCTGGCGTCCTTCGCCTCCCGGGTACAGCGGCGGCACGAGTTCCTCGCGATCGTCGAGGAGTGGGCGGCGAGCCGCACCACCGAGGAGATCGTCGCGTTCGCCGGCGCGCTGCGGATCCCCGTGGCGCCGATCGGCACCCCCGCGACCGTCGCCGGCATCGACCACTTCCGCGAGCGAGGGGTGTTCGTCGAGAACACCGAGGGCCTGCTCCAGCCGCGGGTGCCCTACCGCAGCGCGGCCTTCGCCACGGTGCCGCCGGGTCCCGTGCCCGCCGCGCACGCCGACGACGTGGCCTGGCCGGCGCGGGACCGCCCGGCCGTCGACGGCGATGCGGGGGAGCGGCCGCTGGCGGGCCTGCGCGTCGTCGACCTGACCGCGTTCTGGGCTGGGCCGGCCGGCACGCACACCCTGGCCGCGCTCGGCGCCGACGTCGTCAAGCTCGAGGGCCTGCAGCGTCCCGACGGGATGCGGTTCTCCGGTGCCCGCCCGGCCAGCGAGGACCTGTGGTGGGAGACCGGGCACCTGTTCCAGGCCTCGAACAGCGGCAAGCGCGGTGTGACCCTCGAGCTGAGCCGGCTCGAGGCCCGCGAGCTGGCACTGCGGCTCATCGCCGGCGCCGACCTGGTCATGGAGAACTTCTCGCCCCGGGTCATGGGCAACCTCGGTCTGGAGTACGACGACATCCGCGCGGCCAACCCCCGCGTGGTCGTCGTCCGGATGCCGGCCTTCGGGCTGGACGGTCCGTGGCGCGACCGCGTCGGCTTCGCCCAGACCATGGAGCAGGCCAGCGGCATGGCGTGGATGACGGGCCGGCCCGACGGGCTGCCGCTGATCCCGCGCGGGGTCTGCGACCCCCTCGCCGGCCTGCACGCCGCGTTCGCCGCGATCGTCGCGCTCGAGGTCCGCGACGCCACCGGCTCGGGCATGCAGGTCGAGTCGACGATGGTCGAGACGGCCCTCACCGTCGCCGCGGAGGCGTTCCTCGAGGCCCAGGTCGGCGCCGAGCCGCGCCGCGACGGCAACCGCGGTCCCGGCGCGGCTCCCCAGGGGGTCTACCGGTGCGCCGGCGACGACGAGTGGGTCGCCGTCGCCGTGCTCGACGACGGGGCCTGGACGCGGCTGACCGGCGTCCTGGGCCGCGCCGACCTGGCCGCGCGTCCCGACCTCGCCACCGAGGCCGGCCGGCGCGCCGCCGCGGAGGAGCTGGACGGGACGCTGCGGGCGTGGACGGCGGACCGCGACGTCGCCGACGCCGAGGCCTGCCTGCGGTCGGCCGGGATCGCCGCGGCGCGCGTCGCCGCGCCGGCCGACCTGGTCGCCGACCCCCAGCTGACGGCGCGCGGGTTCTGGGAGCAGGTCGACCACCCGGTGCTGGGCACCTTCGCGACGACGGCCATGCCGTTCCGGTTCGCCGGCCTGCCCGGGCCGTGGATCCCCGCGGCGGCCCCGACCCTCGGGCAGCACAACGACGAGGTCCTCGGCGGTGAGCTGGGGCTGGACGCCGGAGAGCTGGCCCGGCTGGCCGGGACCGGCGTCATCGGCACCCGCCCGGCCGGGCTCTGACCGGACGACGACAGGAGAGCACCGAATGGCCACCACCCTGTGCGTGCCACCGCGGCCGGGGGAGCTGTGCGCGCCCGTCACCGTCGAGCTGGCCGGCCCGCAGACGTTCCTCGAGATCACCTCCCGGCACCGGATCACCGACGTCGTGCCGGACGAGGAGCGGGGCACGGTCGCGATGACCATCGAGCTCACCGACCCCGCGGAGTCGCGGTCGGTGCACGTCCGCTTCGACCTGCAGCCGGCCGACGCCGAGGTCGGTCCCCGCAGCCGGCTGCTGGCGCGCTACACCCACGCCGGCCGGCCGATGGCCGCGTACGGCACCTACCTCGGGGTCGTCTCCGACGAGAACTGAGGCACGCCCCTCTGGGTCCCGCGCCGGGGACCGCCGCTGCAGTGCCGACCGACACGAGAGGAGCGACCGATGGCGTGGGACTTCTCCACCGAGCCGGAGTTCCAGGAGAAGCTGGACTGGGCCCGCGAGTTCTGCCGGACCGAGGTGTCGCGGCTGGACCTGGTCTGGCCGCACGACCTCTACAAGCCGGTCACCGACCAGCAGCGGGCGATCGTCGACCCGCTCAAGCAGGCGGTGCGCGATGAGGGCCTGTGGGCGTGCCACCTCCGGCCCGAGCTCGGTGGCCAGGGGTACGGGCAGGTGAGGCTGGCGCTGCTCAACGAGATCCTCGGCCAGTACCGCTGGGCCCCGCGGATCTTCGGCACGGCGGCGCCGGACACCGGCAACGCGGAGATCCTCGCCCACTACGGGACCGAGGAGCAGAAGCGGCGCTACCTCCAGCCGCTGCTCGCCGGGGACATCGTCTCCTGCTTCTCGATGACCGAACCCCAGGGCGGCTCGGACCCGGGCGAGTTCACCACCCGGGCCGTGCGCGACGGCGACGACTGGGTGATCACCGGCACGAAGTACTACTCGTCCAACGCCCGCTGGGCGGAGTTCCTCATCGTCATGGCGGTCACCGACCCGGACGCGCCGCTGAAGCGGCGGATGTCGATGTTCCTCGTGCCGCGCGGGACGCCCGGGATCGACATCGAGTTCGACAGCGCCCTGTGGGGCGAGGACGAGGGCACGCACGCCCT
The DNA here is from genome assembly GCF_019799905.1 of Trujillonella endophytica. GTDB lineage: Bacteria > Actinomycetota > Actinomycetes > Mycobacteriales > Geodermatophilaceae > Trujillonella > Trujillonella endophyticus_A. The sequence goes on from NZ_JABGCI010000008.1 coordinate 20,555, forward strand.
GATCGAGTACCGCGACGTCCGGGTCCCGGCCGACGCGATGCTCGGCGCCGAGGGCGACGCGTTCGGCGTCTCGCAGACCCGTCTCGGCGGTGGCCGCGTCCACCACGCCATGCGGGCGGTGGGCCAGGCGCAGAAGGCGCTGGACATGATGGCCGAACGCGCGCTCTCCCGGCACACCCAGGGTGAGCTCCTCGCGCGGAAGCAGGCCGTGCAGATGATGCTCGCCGACTCCTACGCGCAGGTGCAGCAGTTCCGCCTCCTGGTGATGTACACCGCCTGGCAGATCGACGCGTTCGGGGACTACCAGCGGGTCCGCAAGGACATCTCCACCATCAAGTTCCTCACCGGGCAGGTCCTGCACGACGTCGCCCGGCGGGCGGTACACCTGCACGGCGCCCTCGGCGTGAGCGCCGAGATGCCCCTCATGGGCATCCTGCACAGCGGCGAGATCCTCGCCCTCACCGACGGGCCCGCCGAGGTGCACCAGTTCGTCGCCGCCCGCGAGCTGCTGCGCGACCACCAGCCGGCCGAGGGCCCGTGGCCGAGCGCGTACCTGCCGCCCCGCCGGGAGCAGGCCCGCCGGGAACTGGGGCTGGACCCGGTCAGCGGCCGTTGAGGCTGCCGCCGTTGAGGTGGATGACCTGGCCGGTGACGAAGGCCCCGTAGCTGCTGCAGAGCCACACCGCCGCGCCGCCGACCTCCGCCGGCAGGCCCAGCCGCCGCACCGGCACCTCGGCGATCAGCGACTCCAGGTGGCCCGAGGCGCGCTGCCCGACGTTCTCCATCAGCCCGAGCGCCAGGGCGTTGACCGTGACGCCCGAGGGGCCGACCTCGGTGGCGACGTGCCGGACCAGGCCCTCGATGCCGCTCTTGGCCGCGCCGTACGCGCTCACGCCGATCGCCAGCCCGCGCGACGACGCCCCGGACGAGATCTGCACGATCCGGCCCCAGCCCCGCTCGAGCTGCCCCGGCAGCACGGCGTGCACGACGCGCATCGAGGCGAGCATGTTGAGCTCGATCTGGCGCAGCCAGTCGTTCTCGGCGCTGTCGACGAAGGGGATCGTCCGCTGCCCCTCCGGCACGCCGGCGTTGTTCACCAGGATGTCGACCGGCCCGAGCTCACGGTCGATCCGGGCCAGCCCGTCGGCCAGGGCCGCGGCGTCGGTGACGTCGAACGGCGCGGCGACCGCCCGGCCGCCGGCGTCGCCGATCGCGCCGGCCACCGACTCGGCCCGCTCGGCGTGCAGGTCGTTGACCGCCACCCGCGCGCCCGCCGCGGCGAGCTCGCGGGCGATGCCCTCGCCGACGCTGCGCCCGGCGCCCGTCACCAGGGCGGTGCGCCCGGTGAGGTCGAAGCCGCCGCCGCTCACGCGACCGGCCGGGTCTGCGTGCGCGTCGTCCCCCAGCTGTGCAGCGCCGCCGCGTGCAGCCCGCCGAGCCCCCCGGCGACCACGACCAGCACGTCCTCCCAGCGGCGGGCCAGCGGCACCCGGCCCCGCTCGTCGACCTGGCCGTACTCCCTGAAGAGCGCCTGGTGCTGCTCGGTGAACTCCTCGAGCGGCACGGAGGCGTACGACCACAGGATGCGGGCGACCTCGTCGACGTCGGGATGGCGGCGGCCGATGATCTCCGCCCACACGGGGTTGATCGCCACCAGGACCTCGGCGAAGGCCAGCTGGGCGATGTAGCCGTTGGCGCCGGTGTGGGCCAGCGCGCGGCCGAGGTGGTGCAGCAGGACGTCGGCGTCGGTGGCGGCGAGGTTGATGACGTTGGCGGTGCCCATCGAGCCGAACGTCGTGACCGCGTTCCCCGGGACGCCGCGCCGTTCGGCCAGCGGCGCCCAGGGGGAGCGCTCCTCCCACTCGGCGAAGACGACGCCGCAGACCCGGCCGGGCTGGCCGAAGGTGCTCTGGGAGGTCAGCCCGATCCGCTGCCCGGCCACGTTGCGCATGACCAGCCGCAGCGCCCGGCCGATCGAGGCCGCGTTCCCGTCCGCGCCGCCGAGGCAGCCGGCGCCGAACGGGATGCCGAGCGAGTGCCGGATCGGCCCGTTGACCAGCAGTGCGGGCACCACCGAACCCGTGGTCGTGTTCAGCCCGTGCAGCTCGAAGGCCGGGTCGGCGACGGCGGCGACCGCTGCGGCGAGCAGCGGCATCGCGGCGGCCGGGGCGCCGGCCATCACGGCGTTGACGGCCAGCTTCTCCGCGGTCACCGGGGCGTGCGACGGCGGCAGCGCCGCGATCACCTCCGTGCCGTCGAAGCCCCCGGCGGAGAGGTGGGCGGCCACGCGCTCCTCGGTCGGCGGCACGAGCGGCAGCCCGTCGCTCCACCCCCGCTCGCGGGCGAAGGCGTCGAAGTCCTCGTGACCGGCCGGCGCCCGGAGGCGGGTCGCCGCGGTCACGCGGCGCCCACCGGCACGCCCGTCGTCGCACCGAGCGTCGCCAGCAGCGCCGGGTAGAGCTCCCGCGCGGCTGCCCGCACCTCGTCGTCGCCGAGGTTGTTCGCCGCGAACGGCAGCACCACCAGCCGCAGCCCCGGCCGGCCCTGGTCGGTGGCCAGCGCGCGGGCCAGGACCTCGAAGTTCGCGGTCACCGCGACCACGGTGGGCAGGCCGGCGGCGAGGCCGGTGAGGCCGTCGAGCACGCTCCAGGAGGTGCAGCTGCCGCAGTTGCCCAGCCCGGAGACGAGGACGTCGACCCCGCCGACGAACGCCTCGTACTCCGCCTGCGCACGCTCGCCCTCGGCACCCTTGAGCCCCTGCTGCCGGCGCCACCGGGTGACGACGGCACCGGCGGCCTCGAGCTCGCGGGTCCACTCCTCGACCGTGACGTCCCAGGCCGGCCAGAGGACGTCGACGCGGAAGCCGACGCGGCGCCCGGCCAGCGGGCCGGCCTCCGGCCCGGGGTCGGGGTCGCCGGCGGGGACCTCGCCGGTCGGGTCGAGCACGGTCAGCTCTGCCGCGGCCGCCGCCGGACCCGGTGGGGGAGCGGGAGCCGCCCGGGGGTCGTGGAGAGCGATGCGGGACACCCCGGGGACCTCCCGCCGCAGCGTCGCCTCGACGACGTCGCGCAGGCGGTCGGGCGGCAGCACGCAGTCGGCGCAGGAGACGTCGTCGAGGTGGAGCGAGAGCCCGACCGCGCCGCCGTCCTCGTCGACCGCCGTCAGCCGGAGGGCCGCGCCGTCGCCCTCGAACATGGCCGAGAGGCCGGCCACCGCCGTCTCCACGAGTCGCCGGTCCATCGGCCCGCTCCCTCCGTCGTCCGTGCGGGTGTCATCTTTGTACTGATGACGGCGCGGCGCCAGAGGGTGCCCGGCTCAGGGTCCGGACTGCGGGCGGTGGTCGTCCCGTTCGCCGGTTCCCGCGACCCGGCGGCGCAGCTCGCCCCGCGGGCGGGTGACCTCCAGCCCCGCGCGCCCCGGGTCGACGTCGGCGATCCGGTCGCGCAGCTGACGGACGTTGCCGTGCTCGAAGTGCGCGGCGCGCAGGAGGTACTCGCCCAGCGCCAGGCGGGAGTGCAGCTCGGGCTCGGCGTCGAGGCCCAGCTCGTGCATCCGCCGCCGGCTCCACACGAGGTCGGCGATCTGCTCCTCCAGCTGCGCGAGCCGGCGGTCGAGCGTGCCCACGAGCTCGTGCGGCTCGGTGAAGTGCCCGAAGTAGACCCGCAGCAGCGCCGGGTCCTTCAGTACCACCGGCTCGTCGGCCGCCGGCGCCGCGGCCCAGCGCCGGACGAGCTCCTCGCCCGGGCCGGTGGTGCGGTACACGATGCTGCGGCGGACCCGGCCCAGGCGGACCTCGCGCTCGGTGACCAGGCCCAGGTCGCGGAGCCGGAACAGCTCGCGGCGGATGTGGCTGACGGCGGGGGACCAGTAGAACCAGCGCAGGGTGTAGTCGCAGCGCTTCTTGATCTCCGCGGCGGTCAGCTCCTCGTCGAGCGTCGCGAGGATGCCGAGCACCGTGTAGGCGGTCGTGGGCAGCGCGTCGCCGGCCCCCGGTCCCGGAGGGCCTGCTGCCGAGGAGGGCTCACCCACCCGGCCAGCCTAGTGGCGGCGCCCGCGGGCCCGGATCGAGCACTGCCCATCTTCACCATCATTGGTTAGATTGCCCCTCGAGGCGACGAGGAGGTCCCCCGTGGGCAGCAGCACCACCACCGACTTCAGCACCCTGATCCGCGAGCGGCTCGCGGCCTACGGCAGCGACCCGGTCATCGAGTTCGAGGGGACCTGGTACACCGGCGAGGACCTGGTCGGCATCAGCGGCCGGATCGAGGAGCTCGCCCGCGCCGCCGGGGTCGCGGAGGACGCGCCGGTGGCGCTCGTCGTCCGCAACCGGGTGCCGCACGCCGCCGCGATGATCGGGCTGGTCGGCGCCGCCCGGTCCTTCGCCCTCGTCTACGCGTTCCAGTCCCCGGAGGGGATGGCCCGCGACGTCGACCGGCTGCGGCCGGCGGTCCTCGTCGCCGACCGCGAGGACTGGACGGCGCCGGTGGTCGAGGCCGCCGGCCGCTGCGGGACCGTCGGCATCGCGCTCTCCCTGGACGGCGACCGCGTGACGCTGGTCGACGGGCTGGCGACCCCCGGCCCCGGGCCGTTCGCCGAGGCGCCCCCCGAGCCCTCGGTCCAGGTGCTGACCAGTGGCACCACCGGCCCGCCGAAGCGGATCTCCATCCGGATGCCCGTGCTCGAGCACGCCGCGAAGAGCGCGCTGGTGACCCGGCGGCCCGGCGATCCCACGCCGTCGGTGGTGTTCGCCCCGTTCGGCGGGATCAGCGGCGTCTGCAGCCTGATCGCCGTCCCGTACGCCGGCGGCCGCACCGTGCTGCTGGAGAAGTTCACGGTCGAGGGGCTCGTCGACGTGGTGAAGCGGTTCCGGCTGCGGGCCCTGGGCGGCCCGCCGGCGGTGATCCGCATGATCCTCGGCGCCCACGTGCCCAAGGAGGACCTCGCGTCGGTGCAGGTCTACATGGGCGGCGCCGGTCCGCTGGAGCCGGAGCTCAAGCAGCGCTTCGAGGAGGAGTACGGCGTCGCGGTGCTGTGGTCCTACGGCGCCACCGAGTTCGCCGGTGGCGTCCTCACCTGGACGCCGGACCTCTACCGCGAGTACGGCGCGGCCAAGCGGGCGAGCTCGGGCAGGCCCTGGCCCGGCGCCGAGGTGCGCATCGTCGACCCGGCCACGGGGGAGGAGCTGCCGCCCGGGGAGCAGGGGATCCTCGAGGCGCGGGTGGCCCTGGTCGGCGACGACTGGATCCGGACCAACGACATCGCCTCCCGGGACGAGGACGGCTTCTTCTACCTCCACGGCCGGGCCGACGGCGCCATCAACCGCGGCGGGTTCAAGGTGCTGCCCGAGACGGTCATCTCGACGCTGGTCGAGCACCCCGCCGTGCAGGACGCCGGCGTCGTCGGCGCGCCGGACGAGCGGCTGGGGGAGGTGCCCTTCGCCGCGGTCGAGCTCGTCGCCGGCGCGCAGCCGCCCACGGAGGAGGAGCTGAAGCAGTTCGTCCGCGACCGGCTCCCCGCCTACAGCGTCCCCGCGCGCATCCGGGTGGTCGACCGGCTGCCGCGCACGGGCTCGCTCAAGGTGAGCGTCGAGGGGGTCCGCGCCCTGGCCGGGGGCTGAGATCCGCCGTGCCATCCTGACGGCCATGGCCACGCCCCTGCCGGACGGCGCCACCGGGGCCGGCGACCGGCCGGTGCGGCGGCGCCAGCGCATCGAGGTCAGCAGCGAGCAGGTCCTCGACACCGCCGAGGAGCTCTTCGGCGCCCGGGGCTACCGCAGCACCAGCCTGCAGCAGGTCGCGCAGCGGTGCGGGTTCTCGGTCGGGGCCCTGTACCTGTTCTTCGCCAGCAAGGAGGAGCTGCTCGCCGAGGTGCTCCGCCGTCGCGGACGTCGTCTCCGGGAGCTGATGCGGCTCAGCGCCGAGCGCGACGTCCCGGCGCTCGAGGCCCTGGTCGACTGGGTCGACACCGTCATCGGCTACCACCGGCAGCACCCCGGCTTCGGTCAGCTCTCCGCCCGGATGGTGGCCCCCGGTGGGGCGGAGGAGTTCCCGCAGGTCTTCGGCGACTTCGCCGAGCGGCGGGACGAGGCCCTCGCCGACCTCGTGCGCACCATCGAGCGCGGCCAGCGGGAGGGCGCCGTCCGGGCCGGGGACCCGCTGGTCCTCGCCCGGCTGCTGTCCGGCCTCGTGACCGCCCACCACACCATGGACCCGGCCCTCCTCGGGACGACCGTCGTCATCGACGACGCGTCCTTCCGGGCGTTCGTCCGGGACGCCTTCGCCGCCGGCCGGGAGAGCCCGCCGAGCCGCTGAGCGCGCGGCCGGAGCCCGTCCGGTGTCCCGAGACCCGGTGCCGGGCCCCGCGAGATCACACTGTTCAATCATTACGCCTTTAGCCGTTGACATGGCTGAAGGTGTGTTCAATGCTGTGATCCAGGTCGCAGCCGCCCGGGTGACCCGTGCAGCGCTGCCCGCCTCGAGCTGCCCGGTCCGGACCGGGCCCGGCGCATGGCGACCCACCGAACGGCGACACGGAGGAACCCGTCCGATGACCGAGCCGCTGCTCGAGGTCTCCCACCTCCACATGCACATCGGCACCGCGCGGGGCGCGGTCCGTGCGGTGGACGACGTCTCGCTCTCGATCCACCCCGGCCAGGCGCTCGGCGTGGTGGGCGAGTCGGGCTCGGGCAAGTCCATGCTCGCCCGCGCGATCATGGGCCTGCTCCCGGCGCGCGCCGCACGGTCGGGGTCGATCCTGTTCAAGGGCCGGGACCTGATGACCATGCCGGTCAAGGAGCAGCGCGACCTCTGGGGCAAGCAGATCGGCATGGTCTTCCAGGACCCGGGCCGCTCCCTCAACCCCGTCGTCCGCGTCGAGCGGCAGCTCACCGAGGGCATGCGCCGGCACCTCGGGATCAGCCGCTCGGAGGCGCGCACCCGCGCGGTCCGCCTGCTCGACGAGGTCGGCGTCCCCGACCCCGAGAAGCGGCTGGGCAACTACCCGCACCAGATGTCCGGGGGCATGCGCCAGCGCGTCATGCTGGCGATCGCCCTGGCCTGCGAGCCGGACCTGCTCATCGCCGACGAGCCGACGACGGCGCTCGACGTGACCATCCAGCGGCAGATCCTCGACCTGCTGCGCCGGGTGCAGACCAGCCGCGGCATGGCGATGATGCTGATCAGCCACGACCTGTCCGTCGTCGCCGGCCGCACCGACCGGGTCGCGGTCATGTACGCGGGCCGGCTGGCCGAGACCGGCTCGACGCGTGAGGTGTTCGCCGACCCCCGGCACCGCTACACGCACGCGCTCCTCGACGCCACGCCGACGCTGACCCAGGCGCGCCACTCCCGCCTGCGTGTCATCGAGGGCAGCCTCCCCGACCCGACGGCGCCGCCGAAGGGGTGCCGCTTCCACCTGCGCTGCCTCGCCGCCACGGACGCCTGCGCGGCGGACCAGCCGCCCATGGAGTCGGTCGGGACCGACCACCGGATCGCCTGCCTGCACCCGGTCGGGTCCACCGCGCTGGTCGAGACGGGGGGTGCCCACCGTGGCCGGTAGCGGAGCGGCGCACCTGCGGGGGGAGGAGGCGCTGCTGAGCGTCGAGGACCTCGTCGTCGAGTACCGGACGTCGGCGGGCGTCGTCCAGGCGGTGTCGAAGGTCAGCTTCGACGTCCTCCCCGGGGAGACGCTGGGCATCGTCGGCGAGTCCGGCTGCGGCAAGTCGACGACGGGGCGCGCGGTCCTCCGCCTCGACACGATCACCTCGGGGCGGATCCGCTTCCGGGACCGCGCCATCGAGCAGCTCGGCGACCGCGACATGCGGGCGCTGCGCCGCGAGATGCAGATGATCTTCCAGGACCCGATCGGGTCGCTGAACCCGCGACGGCCGGTGCGCGAGCTCGTCGTCGAGGGGCTCGCGGTGGCCGGCGCGTCCAAGAAGGCGCAGGAGGAGGCCGCCGGCCGGGTGCTGGCCGCGGTCGGGCTGGCCGACGAGCGCTTCCGCGACCTGCGGGCCCGCCGGCTCTCGGGCGGCCAGGCCCAGCGCGTCGCCATCGCCCGCGCCCTGGCCGTGGAGCCGCAGCTGCTGATCTGCGACGAGCCGGTGTCGGCGCTCGACGTCTCCGTCCAGGCGCAGATCCTCAACCTGGTCGAGGACCTCAAGCGCGACCTCGGGCTGACCGTCGTCTTCATCGCCCACGACCTCAGCGTCGTCCGCACGGTCAGCGACCGCGTGATGGTCATGTACCTGGGCAAGGTCTGTGAGTACGGCGAGCCCGAGTCCGTGTACGCGCACCCCGCCCACCCCTACACCCGGGCCCTGCTGGACTCCGTTCCGCAGCCCGACACCGTGGACGGCTTCTCCGGTCCGGCCCTCGAGGGCGACCTGCCCTCCCCGCTCTCCCCGCCGTCGGGCTGCCGGTTCCGCACCCGCTGCCCCCGGGCGGACGAGCAGTGCGCCACCGAGGAGCCGCAGGTCCGGGAGATCCGGCAGGGGCAGTTCGCCGCCTGCCACCACCCGTTGCCGGTGCCCGACGTCCCGGTGGCCAGCGGGGGCGCCGCGGTGCCGGCCGTCCCCGTGGCCGCCGGCTGAGCCGCACGACCCCCAGGCCCGGATCCCCGGGCCGACCAGCGCCGACACCACGGCCCGGGCGACCGCCCGGCCCCCTCGACCGGACAGGAGCACTGCGTGACCCTCTTCGGCACGCTCCGCAAGGTGGCGCGCAGCCTGCTCGTGGTGCTGCTCGTGACCTTCATGGTCGTGGCGTTGCTGAGCCTGGCCCCCGGGTCGGTCGCCACGATCATCCTGGGCCCGGCCGCGACGCCCGAGTCGGAGGCGGCGCTGGTCCGGGAGCTGGGCCTGGACCGGCCGGTCTGGACGCAGTACTTCGACTGGCTGGGCAACGCGCTGCAGGGTGATCTCGGGACCTCGCTGCTCACCGACCTCCCGGTGACGGAGATGATCTGGGACCGCCTGCCGGTCACCCTCGAGCTGGCGCTGCTGGCGCAGGTCATCGCGCTCGGCATCTCCGTGCCGCTCGCCATCGCGGCCGCGGCGCGCCCGGGCAGCCTGGTCGACCGGTTCACCAGCGCGATCGCCTCGGCCTCGCTGTCGATCCCGGCCTTCGTGGCCGCGCCGATCCTCGTGTACTTCCTGGCCCTGCAGCTGGACCTGTTCCCGGTCTCGGGCTGGAACGACATCTCCGAGGGGCTGGGACCCAACCTGGAGAGCGCGCTGCTGCCCGCCATCGCCATCGCGCTGCCCGAGATCGCGGCGTTCCAGCGACTGCTGCGGACCGACCTGGTCAGCACGCTGCGGGAGGACTACATCGCGGCCGCCCGCGCCAAGGGCATGTCGCCGCGCTTCGTGATGCTGCGGCACGCGCTGCGCCCGTCGTCGTTCTCCCTGATCACCCTGCTGGCCATCAGCACCGGCCGGCTGCTCGGTGGCACGGTGATCGTGGAGACGCTGTTCTCCCTGCCGGGGCTGGGCTCCCTCGTCGTCAACTCGATCACCTCGCGGGACGTGATCGTGGTCCAGGGCGTCGTGGCCTTCATCGCCGTCATCTACGTGGCGCTCAACACCGCGGTCGACGTGGGCTACGGCCTGCTCGACCCCCGCGTCCGCAAGGAGGCCCGGGCGTGACCCAGATCGACATCCTCGACCAGACCGGCGGGGCACTGGCCGAGTCGGTGCCCAGCGAGCCGGTCGTCCCCGTCGTCCGGCAGCGCCGCTCCTTCTCGGTGGGCCTGTCCTACCTGTGGCTGGGCCTGGTCGTCGCGCTGGCGGCCCTGGTCCCGCTGCTGCCGGTGAGCGACTTCGACATCGCGGCGGGCGATCCCCGCCTGTCACCGGGCTTCGGCCCGTTCGACCTGCTCCTCGGCACCGACAACTTCGGCCGGTCGATCCTGTCCCGGATCCTCTACGGCGGCCGCGTCTCCCTGGTGATCGGCCTCGTCGCCGGCGTCCTGGCCTTCGTCATCGGGACGTTCCTCGGCCTGCTCGCCGGCTACTTCGGGCGGTGGGTCGACGCGGTCATCACCTACGTCACCGACGCGCTGCTGGCGTTCCCGCCGCTGATCCTGCTGCTGTCGATCTCCGCGGTCACGAAGCCCAGCCTGTTCACCCTGTGCGTGGGGCTGACCATCCTGGTCATCCCGTCGTTCGTCCGACTCTCCCGCGCCAACACCATCGCCTGGCGGTCGCGGGAGTTCGTGCGGGCCGCGCGCAACATGGGCGCGACCAGCCCCCGGATCATGCGGCGGGAGATCCTGCCCAACGTGCTGCCGACCGTGGCCTCGTACCTGCCGCTGGTGATCGCGTCGCTGATCGTCGCGGAGGGCTCCCTGAGCTTCCTGGGTCTGGGCATCCCCGCGCCCACCCCGAGCTGGGGCGGGATGATCTCCGAGGGCAAGGACTCGCTGTCCGACTCGCCGCACCTGACCCTGATCCCGGCGCTGGTCGTCTTCCTGACCGTCTTCGCGCTCAACCAGATCGGTGACTCGCTGCGCGCTCGCTTCGACCGGACCGCGGCGGACTGACCCCGGCCTCCCGACCGCGCGGCCGGTGGACCACCGGGGGACGGCGGTCCGCCGTCGAGGCGCGCCGTGGTGCCAGAAGGCCGTTATCCGATAGTTACTATCTTGTATAAGTTAGATGTGGCGCTGCTCACCAGCGGTCGAGCACACTCCACTGAACGCCCGCTCAATCGGACCAGGCGTGCCAGCCGGACGCCGCAGTGCGCGCGCCGCGGACCGCCTCCACACCCATCCCTCCGGACAGATGAGGACATCGATGCTCCGCAGACGGCACCACGCACTCTCCCTGATGGTCGCCGCCGCCCTGGCGCTCAGCGCCTGCGGCGGCGGGGACGACGACGGCGGCTCCGGTGGCTCCGGTGGCTCCGGCGGCGGCTCCGGCGAGCCGGTCGCCGGCGGCACCGCCAGCGTCGCCATGGTCAGCGAGCCGCGGACCCTGGACCCGGCCTACCTCGGCGCGAACCTGACGACGAACTCGCTGGTCGGCAACTCGCTGTTCGGCGCCCTGCTGACCAGCGACCAGACCACCGGTGACGTCAGTCCGTCGATGGCCGAGAGCGTGGAGACGACCGACGGCGGCACCACCTACCGCCTGGTCCTGCAGGAGGGGCTGACCTTCTCCGACGGCAGTCCGCTGGACGCCGAGGCCGTTCGGTTCAACTGGGACCGCGCCCGGGACATCACCCTGCGGGCGCCGGTCATCGCGGTCGCGATCAACATCAAGACGACCACGGTGATCGACCCGCGGACGCTGGAGTTCACGCTCAGCACGCCCACGCTGGCCTTCGCCCAGACGATCACCACCAGCGCGCTGAACTGGATCGGGTCGCCAGCGGCGCTGCAGGGCGGACAGGCCGCCTTCGACGCCGAGCCCATCGGCGCCGGTCCGTTCGTCCTGGACAACTGGACCCGCGGCGGGGCCATGGAGCTGGTCAAGAACGACGCCTACTGGGACGCGCCGAAGCCCTACCTCGACGGGCTGACCCTCACGGCGGCCAACGACGCGCAGCAGCGGTTCGCGGCCCTGCAGAGCGGCCAGGCCGACGCGATGCTCAACAACAGCCCGGTCATCAGCGCCCGCGCGGAGGACGCCGACATCGAGGCGGCGGCCCTCAACCGGCCGAACGGCGGCAGCACCGTCGTCTTCCAGACCCGGGTCGCGCCCTTCGACGACCCGCGGGCGCGCGAGGCGGTCTACAAGGCCATCGACCTCGACGCGGTGCAGTCGGCGGTCTACCAGGGCGAGGGCACGGTCGCGACCTCGCTGTTCAACGAGGAGTCGCCGTTCTACACCGGCGAGTACCTGGAGGGCTCGGACCCCGAGCGGGCACAGGAGCTCTTCGACGAGCTGGCCGCGGAGGGCAAGCCGGTCGAGTTCACCATGGTCACGTTCCCGACCACCGAGGCCCTGGCCGTGGCCCAGTCGATGCAGTCGCAGCTGGCCTCCTTCGAGAACGTCACGATGGAGATCGACAACCGCGACTTCGCCGGCGCGACGGGCGCGCTGACCGGCGGGCAGTTCCAGGCGAGCATCGCCGGCCTGCAGTTCGTCGACCCCGAGCCGCAGCTGTACTCCGGGCTGTACTCGACGTCGTTCCTCAACTTCTCCAAGATCGCCGACCCGGAGATCGACGCCGCCCTCGACGCGGCACGGACCTCCACCGACGAGGCCGAGCGCCGGGAGCAGTACCAGATCGTGGAGGAGCGGGTCGCCGCGCTGTACCCCTTCATCATCTGGAGCGCGACCGCCGAGGACGTCCTGAGCAACTCCCTGCAGGGCGTCGTCATCTACGGCGCGGGCTCCGTGCGGCTCGACGAGGCCTGGTTGGACGAGTGATCCGGCTCGACGAGTAGGCCCGGCAGTCCCTCGACGCGCAGGCGCGGTCGCCCATCCGGGCGGCCGCGCCTGCGGCGCGACGGGGGCCGGACGTCCACCGGGGACGACGGGCAGCGGGTCGACGGGCAGGGGGTCGACGGGCAGGGGGTCGACGGGCAGGGGGTCGACGGGCAGGGGGTCGACGGGCAGGGGGGCTAGGCGCAGACCCCGGAGCAGGTCATCCGGGCCAGCCACCGGCCGACCGCCGCCGGGTCGTGCACGTCGACACCCCGCAACCCGGTCAGCGAGCCGGCCTGGACCAGGGCGAGGGCGATCCACTCCTCGGCCTCGACGGCCGTGACCCCCCGGCGCAGCTCCCCGGCGGTGGCGGCGCGCTCGACGTAGGGCCGGACCAGCGAGGCGACCCGCTCCCGCTCGCGGCCCAGCCGCAGCGCCAGGAACCGGGCCAGGCTCTCGTCCCCGGCGGCGAGGTGCTCACCCATGCGGTAGCGGGTGCCCGTCGCCGCGAGCACCTCGGCGATCACCGCGACCGCCTCGGGGAGGGTGCGGGTGCGCGCGGCCCGCTCGCCGATCAGGACCAGGTCGCGCTCCCGCTCGAACTCGCGGATGCCCTGGAACAGCGCGCCCCGGTCGGCGAAGTGGCGGTACAGCGTCGCCCGCGACAGGCCCGCGGCGGCCGCGACGTCCTGCATCGTCGTCTTCGCGCGGCCGTACCGGGCGACGCAGGCCATCCCCGCCCGCAGGATCCGGTCGCGGGTGTCCGGGTCGGTCCCGGACGGGGAGGGCGCGGTCGGCGGCACGGTGCCCGGCGCGCCTGCCCCGACCTCGGTGGTCATGCAGGGCGCGTGTTCTGCCGCAGCTGCCGGAACGGGACGACGCGGTCGTCGCTCGGCTCGCGGGGGAGACCCAGCAGGCGCTCGGCGATGGCGTTGCGCTGCATCTCCGTCGTCCCGCCGCCGATGCCGTGGCTGGACAGCCGGTGGAACCCCCACCGCTCCCCGCTCCCGGCCGGCCACGCCGCGGCCCGGGCGCCGGCCACCGCGAGGTCGATCTCGCCCCGGCGGGGCCCGACGGCCCCGGCCATGGCCTTGAGGATCGCCGCCGCCGGTCCGGGGAGGTCTCCGGCGGCGAGCGCGGCGCCGACCCGCTTCGTGGTCGCGGCCATGACGGCCTCGAGCACCCACCGCTCGCCGATGAGGCCGCGCACGCCCGGGTCCCGGTCGCGGCCCAGCTCCCGGGCGAGGTCCAGCAGGTCGGCGTCCAGGCCGATCCCGGTGTCCGCCTGCTGGCCGCGCTGCCCGCCGAGGGACCACCCGCGGCCGATCGCGCTGCGCTCGTTCACCATCAGCGTGGTGGCCACCCGCCAGCCGTCGTCCACCTCGCCCACCACGTTGCCCTCGGGCACGAAGACGTCGTCGATGTGCTCCTGGCAGAAGTCGGCGGTGCCGTCGAGCAGCCGCACCGGCGCGACGGTGATGCCGGGGGACCGCATGTCGACGACGAACATGGTCAGCCCCGCGTGCTTGGGCACGTCCGGGTTGGTGCGGGCCAGGCAGATGGCCCAGTCGGAGTAGTTGCCGCCCGTCGTCCAGATCTTGGCGCCGTTGAGCACGAAGCCGCCCACCGTCGGCTCGGCCCGGGTGAGCAGCCCCGCCAGGTCGGAGCCGCCGCTGGGCTCGGACAGGAACTGGCACCAGATGTGCTCGCCGCGCAGGATCGCCGGGACGTGCCGGCGCTTGAGCTCCTCGCTGCCGTGGGCCAGCAGCGTCGGGACGACCACGTTGAAGGCGTTGCCGAAGTCCTCGGGCATCCGGTACTCGGCGGCCTCCTCGCGGAACGCCTCCTGGTGGGCGGCCGACAGCCCGAGCCCGCCGTACTCGCGCGGCAGGTGCACCCCGGCGATGCCGCCGTCCCAGAGGGCCCGCTGGATCACGCGGTCACGGGCGACGCCCTCGTCGTCCCACTGCAGGAACGGCTCGCCGGCCACCTCGCGCGGCACGTGCGCGGCCAGCCAGGCGCGGGCCCGCGCCCGGAACTCCGCGACGGTCTCCTGCTCGGGCGCCTCCTGCCGGGGCACCTCGACCTGCTCGGTCACGCCGCCGTCCCCTCTGCGATGCCGTTCCGCTCCGCGATGTCGACCAGGGCCCGCTGGTGCAGCTCCGGGCCGCCGTAGAGCACCTCGTTGCTGATGGCCCGCCGGAAGTACAGGTGCAGGTCGTACTCCCAGGTCATGCCGATCCCGCCGTGCAGCTGGACGCAGTCGTGCAGGGTGACGGTGCTGCGGCGGCCGACGTGCGCCTTGGCCACCCGCGGGGCGATGGCGGCGTCGGGCCGGTCCAGCTGCACGGCCCGGGCCGCGTGCCCGGTGATCGCCGCGGAGCCCTCCAGCCACATCCGGTGGTCGGCCATCCGGTGCTTGAGCGCCTGGTAGGAGCCGATCGGCCGGCCGAACGCCACCCGGTCCTTGGCGTACTGGACGGTCATCTCCAGGCCCCGGGCGGTCGCGCCGGTGGTCTCGGCGCACTGCAGCACGAGGGCCACCCGGAGCTGGTGCTCGATGTCGGCCGCCGCGCCGCCGGCCGCGCCGACGAGGGTGCCGGCGCCGGCCCGCACGCCGGTGAACCGCACGGTGGCCAGGCGCCGGGCCAGGTCGAGGGTCTCCAGCGGCTCGACCTCGACGCCGGGGGTGTCGCGGGGGAGGAGGAACTGCGCCGGGCCGTCGGGCGTGGTGGCGCTGACCAGGACGACGTCGGCGACCGCGGCGTCCGGGACGTAGGAGGCCACGCCGTCGAGGACGTACCCGGCGCCGTCGGCCGTGGCCCGGACCGGCAGGTCACCGGAGGGCAGCGGATCGTCCGGCCCGGCCAGCGCCCAGGTGGCGACGACGTCGCCGGCGGCGATGCCGGGCAGCACCCGCTCGGCCAGCTCCGGGGACGCCGCCCGCGCCAGGCCGGCCGCGACCACGTTGGTCACCAGCGCCGGGCCGGGGTGGACCAGCCGGCCGAACTCCTCGGCCACGATCGCGGCGTCCACCAGCGCCTCGCCGGAGACGCTGCCGCCGCCGTGCTCCTCGGGGACGAACATCGCGGTCCAGCCCAGCTCCGCCCCGGCCGTCCACGTGGCCCGGTCGAACCCGGCGGGGTCCTCGACCAGCTCGCGCACCCGCTCGACCGGCGCCCGTTCCTGCAGTGCCCGCCGGCACGTCGTCCGGAACAGCTCCTGGTCCTCCGACAGCCCGAAGGCCATGCCGCCTCCCCGGTCCTGGTGCCGGGCCGCGGCCGCTCCGTGGGTCCGGGCCCTTGCCCGGCGGACGATACGTGCGATACACAACGGGTAGCAAGTGTCTCATCCGTCCCGCCGACGTCGGCGGGCAGCGAGAGGTGGAAACCCGTGGCGCGACCCAGGCAGGCGGCCATCGCCGGCGTCTACACGACCAAGCAGGGCAAGCTGCCCGACCGCACGTCGTTCTCCCTGCAGCTGGAGGCCATCAAGGGCGCGTGCGACGACGCCGGCATCCCGGTCGAGGAGGTCGACGGGATCATCCCGCTGAGCATGTCCGACCACCTGCCGGGCACGACCGCGACCCAGTTCTGGGCCGCGCAGCTCGGTGAGCGCCCGTTGGGCCTGATGGAGACCGGCGGCGCGTCCGGGGCGCTGGCCAAGGCGGCGCTGGCGATCGAGAACGGCATGTGCGAGGTCGTCGTCCTCTTCTACGGCAAGGCCGGCTCGCTGGTCGGCCCGCGCGGCACCGCCGCCGCCGACAAGGCGCCCCGGGTGCCGGACTGGAGCTTCTACCAGGCCGGCGCCTACATGACGACGTGGTACGCACTCTGGGCGCAGCGCTACATGCACGAGTTCGGCGCGACCCACGCCGACCTGGCCGAGGTCGCCGTCTTCACCCGGTACCACGCGACGCTCAACCCGAACTCGATCATGGGCCGCAAGGGCGAGATCACCGTCGAGGACGTGCTGGACTCCCGGCCCATCTGCGAGCCGCTGAACCTGCTCGACTGCTCGCTGGACAACGACGGCGGCTACGCGATCGTGATGACCTCGGCGGAGCGGGCGAGGTCGGCCAGGAGCAAGCCCGTCTGGGTGCTCGGCGGGGCGGAGTCCACCTACACCGACTTCTACACCACGATCAACGACCCCTGGTTCCCCGAGGAGGGCAAGGCGGTGCGCCGTGCGGCGAACCGCGCCTTCGAGATCTCCGGCATCGGCCGCGACGAGATCGACGTCGCCGGGCTCTACGACTGCTTCACCATCACCACGATCCGCGACCTCGAGGAGATGGGCTTCTGCAAGCTCGGCGAGGGCGCCGAGTACGTCAAGGAGGGCCACTGCCGGCTCGGTGGCTCGATGCCGACCAACACCGACGGCGGCCTGCTCTCCAACAGCCACGCCGGTGACCCGGCCGGCATGCACACGATCGAGGTCGTCCGCCAGCTGCGCGGCGAGTGCGGCGAGCGGCAGGTGCCGAACGCGAGGATCGGCGTCTCCCTCCAGCAGGGCTGGGCGGTGCACGGCATGGCCGGTGTGCTCGTCATGGCCGCCGACTGAGCCCCACCGCCCCCGCCAGCGCTGACCCCGAGGAGAGACACGATGACCTACCGCAAGCCCCTGCCGCAGATCGAGCCGGCCAACACGACCTTCTGGGAGGGCCTCGCCGCCGGTGAGTTCCGCGTGCCGAAGTGCGACAACTGCGGCCACTACAACTGGGTGCCCTTCCCCGCGTGCCGCTCCTGCCTGAACGAGGCCCAGACGTGGACGCCGGTCAGCCGGGACGCGACCGTCTGGAGCTTCAGCGTCGTCCACCGCGGGCCCGGCGCCTTCAACGAGGAGGTGCCCTACGCAGTCGTCCTGGCCAAGCTGGCCGAGGAGCCGCGCGGCTGCATCGTCATCGGCAACACCGTCGGCATCGACCCGGCCGACCTGTACGTCGGGATGCCGCTGCGGATCGTGTTCGAGGAGATCCCCGACGAGGACGTGACCGTCTACCGCTTCGCGGCGGCCGGCGCCCCGGACTCCGTCGTCCGGGAGTCCGACGACGCGGACGCCGCCCTCAGCGTGGAGAACCAGCCGGCCACGGTGGCCTGAGGTGGACCTCTCGCTCACCGAGGACCAGCGCTCGCTCAAAGAGGTCTTCGCCGAGCTCTTCGCCAAGGAGGCGACCCCCGAGCGGGTCCGCGCCGCCGAGGCGGGCGGGCACGACGAGGCCCTGTGGCGGGTGCTCGTCGGGTCGGGCGCGCCCACGATGGGCGTCCCCGAGGAACTCGGCGGCGGCGGGGCGAGCACCGCCGACCTGGTGGTGGTCGTGACGGAGGCGGGCCGCCGGGTCGCGCCGGTGCCGCTGGTCGAGGTGCTCGCGGCGGCCGACGCCCTCTCCCGCACCGACGCCGGCGGGGAGCTGCTGGCCGGCGTGGGGGAGGGGCGCGTGCTCCCGGTGCTCGCCCTGCGGCCGCTGCGCAGCGGCTCGGCCGGGCCGGTGCCGGGCGCGGCGGTCGCCGACGTCGTGGTCGCCCTCGACGGCGAGGAGCTGGTCGCGCTCTCGCGACCGGCGGGGCAGGCGGCTCCGCTGCTGCCCAACCTCGGCTCCGCCGCGCTGGCGGAGGTCACGACGGCGGGGTGGTCCGGCCGGCGGGTCCTGGCGACCGGCGCCGAGGCGCGCCGGGTGTACGAGGACGCCCTCTCCCTGTGGCGGGTCCTCACCGCCGCCGCGCTCGACGGCGTGCGCCAGGAGGCGCTGCGGCTGGGCGTGGAGTACGTCAAGGAGCGGCACGCCTTCGGCGTCCCGATCGCCTGGTTCCAGACCGTGCAGCACCGGCTGGCCGACGAGGCCACCGCCGGGGACGGCGTGGAGCTGCTGGTGCACGAGGCGGCGTGGGCCCGGGACTCCGGCTCGCCGCGGGCGGCCGCCCTGGCCCGGATGGCGCTGCTGTTCGCCGGCGAGACGGCGTTCTCGACGAGCGCGGCGAGCCTGCACTTCCACGGCGGGTACGGCTACACGCTCGAGTACGACGTCCAGCTGTACTTCCGCCGGGCCAAGGCCTGGCAGCTCGCACTGGGCGCCCCCCGGCACGAGCTGCGGGCGCTGGCCGCCGACCTGTTCCCGCCGGCGGGCCCGCCGGTCCTCGAGGAGGCAGTCGTCTGATGGACTTCACCGAGCACGACTCCCTCGCCGAGTTCCGCAAGGCCGCGCACGAGTGGGCCGACGAGCACGTCCGCCCGGAGTGGGTGGAGCTGGAGCACGCGACCGGCACCCACCACAACCCGCAGCTGCACGCGCTGCTCGGGCAGCAGGGGCTGCTGGGCGCGGGCTGGCCGGCGGAGTACGGCGGCAGCGACGTCGACCCCGGCTACGCGCTGGCCGTCTTCCAGGAGATCGGCGCCCGCGGACTGCGGATGGACGGCTGGGTCACCACCGAGATGGTGGCCCGGACGATCCTGCACGTGGCCACCGAGGAGGCCAAGCAGGAGATCATCCCGCCCGCGCTGCGCGGCGAGGTGGTCATCGTGCTGGGCTACACCGAGCCCAGCGCGGGGTCGGACGTGGCGGCGGCGCGGATGCGGGCGGTCCGCGACGGCGACGAGTGGGTCGTCAACGGGTCCAAGATGTTCACCAGCACCGCGCACATGGCCACCCACGTGTTCCTGCTGACCCGCACGAACACCGAGGTCGCCAAGCACAAGGGGCTGACCCTGCTCCTGGCCCGGCTCGACGCCCCCGGTGTCGAGGTGCAGCCGGTGCACACGCTCGGCGGGCAGCGGACCAACGCGACCTTCTACTCCGACGTGCGCGTGCCCGACCGGATGCGGATCGGGGACGTCGACGGCGGCTGGGGAGTCATGCGCGTGGCCCTGGTGCACGAGCGGGGGACCGCCACGGCGCCCGGCGGCCCGACGCTGGTGGAGCAGGTGGCGGCGTGGGCGCGGGATGCCCCGGGGCCCGACGGCGCCCCGCTGCTCGAGGACCCGACGGTCGCCGAGCGGCTGGCCCGCCTGGCCATCGACGACGAGGTCTCGCGCCTGCTGGGCCTCAAGGTCCGCTGGATCGCCTCGACCGGGGGGATGCCCGGCATCGAGGGCTCGATGCAGAAGCTGTGGTCCAGCGAGGCCGAGCAGCGGCGCGTCGCCGTCCTCACCGACCTGCTCGGCGAGCAGGCCGTGCTCGCCGGCGACGCCGGGCCGCTGCACGGCGCGGTCGAGTGGGCGCTGCGCAAGGCCCCCGTGAGCACGATCTACGGCGGCACCAGCGAGGTGCAGCGGGAGATCGTCGCCGAGCGGCGGCTCGGCCTGCCGCGCAGCCGGCCGATCGGGTGAGCGGGGACTCCGGCGGGGACGCGGCCGACGTCCTCGCCGTCATGGGCACCCTCAACCGGTACGCGTGGGCGCTGGACACCCGGGACTGGGAGGGGCTGCGCGAGGTCTTCGCCGCGGACCTCCGTGCCGACTACGGCGCCTTCCGGGTCGAGGGCGTCGAGGAGATGGTGCGGCGGATGCGCGACTCGCACGCGCACGTCGACGCCACCCAGCACCTGATCGGCGGCCACGACGTCGTGGTCGACGGGGACACGGCACGCACCCGCTGCCAGGTGGTGGCGACGCTGCGCCGGGCCGGGCGCCCGTCGCTGATCTACCGGACCGGGGCCTGGTACGCCGACGAGCTGGTGCGCACCCCGGCGGGCTGGCGGATCACCACGCGCACCGCCCACGGGCTCTGGCAGGAGGGCGACCGCGCCGTCGTCCGTCCGCCGGGCGGGTGAACGCGTCGCCGCGGGTGCGGCGCCGTGCAGCTCCTCCGACCACTATCATTGCGATGTTTGCGGGTTGCGCCGACGAGGCGACAGCCCGGCCGAGCTCCTGGGAGGAACGGACGCCATGACGACGTCGGACACCGCCGGCATCTGCCCGGTCACCGTGCGCCCCCTCGAGGAGGGTGCCCCGCCGCGGCCGGTCATCGACCTGGACGTGCACGGCGAGGAGTTCAGCCAGAGGAACTACGCCATCTACGACGAGTTGCTGCAGAGGGCGCCGCTCGCCTGGTCGCTGAAGAACGGCGGCTTCTGGATGCTCACCGGCTACGAGCCGGTGTTCGAGGCCACCAAGGACGACGACCTCTTCCTCTCCTCCCCCGGGACCGGGCTGCCCAAGGACGGGCAGGAGGCGCTCGCGCCGGGCACCGGTCCCATCCCCATCGAGATCGACCCGCCGGAGACCCAGCAGTACCGCAAGCCGGTGCTCGGTCTGCTGTCGCCCAAGACGGTGGCGAACATGGAGCCCTCGATCCGGCAGATGGCCGACGAGTTCATCGACGAGTTCATCGAGGCCGGCGAGGGCGACCTCGTGCAGCAGCTGACCACGCCGCTGCCCGCCAAGCTCTCCCTGCGCCTGCTGGGCATGGACGAGGACCGGTGGCCGGAGTTCGTCGCCTGGATCCACACGATCATCCACGGCGAGCGAGCCCAGGCCGGCGAGGCCCAGATGGCGCTGTTCGGCGAGGTCGCAAAGGCGCTCGAGGCGCGGGCCGCGCTGGAGGACAAGCCGAACGACGTCCTCACCGCCATCGTCACCTGCCAGGTCAACGGCGAGACGATCGGCTTCGTCGAGCAGGTCCGCTACGTGTTCCTGGTGCTGCTCGGCGGCATGGACACCACCAGCGGCCTCACCGGCAACACCCTGGAGCGTCTCGCCCGCGACCCGGCCCTGCGGCAGGCGCTGATCGACCGGCGCGATCTGCTCAAGCCGGCCACCGAGGAGTTCCTCCGCGTCGGCACGCCCACCCAGGGCCTGGCCCGCACGCTCTCCCGGGACGCCGAGTTCCACGGCCAGCAGATGAAGGCGGGGGAGCGGGTGATGCTCATGTGGGCCGGGGCCAACTACGACCCGGCCGAGTTCCCCGACCCGCACACCGTCGACCTCGAGCGCACCCCCAACCGGCACATGGCCTTCGGCGTCGGCCTGCACCGGTGCCTGGGCTCCAACCTCGCCCGGTCGATGTTCCAGGTCATGATCGACCGGGTCCTGGACCGGCTGCCGGACTTCGAGCTCACCGTCGACGAGGTCCCGCGGTTCTCCGACGCGGGCAACGTCTACGCCCCCACCAGCTTCCCCGTCCGGTTCGCACCGGGCCCGCGGGTGAGCCCGTCGAGCGAGCCGGCCGCCGCCGGCCCGTCCCAGTAGGAGGTCTCCCACGTGCGCGTGACAGCGGACAACTCGCAGTGCGCCGGGCACACCCTGTGCAACGCCGCGGCCCCGCAGGTCTTCGGTCTCGACGACGAGGGCTACGTGGTCGTCCTCGTCGACGGCGACGTCCCGGCGGAGGTCGAGGGCGCGGCGCGCGAGGCCGTGGCGGCCTGCCCGGAGCGCGCCCTGTCGATCCTGGAGTGACCCGGCGCCCCGCCGGACCGGCGGGGCGCCCCGCCATGATGGCGGGGCGCCCCGCCATGATGGCGGGGTGACCGCTCGCCGACGGCCCGGCGCGCCACCGCTCGGGGCGGCCGCGTTCGTCCTGAGCCTGGTCATGCTGCTGGTCTCGATGACCCTCTCGAGCATGAACGTGGCGCTGCCGAGCGTGCAGCGCGACCTGCGGCTGGCCGAGGAATCCCTGCAGTGGGTCGTCACCAGCTACTCGCTGCCCTTCGGCGGGCTGCTGCTGCTCGGCGGCCGGGCGGGGGACCTGCTGGGCCGGCGCCGGGTCCTGCTCGCCGGCGTCGCCGTGTTCACCGCGGCGTCGCTGGCGACGGCCCTGGCCGCCGGGCCGGCCGCCCTCTTCGCCGCGCGCGCGGTGCAGGGGGTCGGGGCCGCCCTCGCCGCGCCCAGCGCGCTGGCGCTGATCACCGACCGGTACGCCGAGGGGTCGATGCGCAGCCGGGCCCTCGGCGTCTACGCCGGCGCGGCCAGCGCCGGGGCCGCGGTCGGCCTGGTGGCCGGTGGCGCGCTCACCGAGCTGAGCTGGCGCGCCACGGCGCTGCTCAACCTGCCGCTGGGCCTGCTCGTCTGCCTCCTGGCGCCGCGGCTGGTCGCCGAGACCGCGCGACACCGCTCGCGGCTGGACCTCACCGGGGCGGTCACCGGCACGCTGGGCCTCGGGGCGCTGGCGTTCGCGCTGTCCGAGGCCGCACGCGGCGGGTGGACGGCAGCGTCCACGTGGGTGCCCGCCGCCGGCGCCGTCGTCCTGCTGACCGGGTTCGTGATCCGGGAGCGGCTCGCGCGGGCGCCGCTGCTGCCGCTGCGCCTGTTCGGCGACCGGTCCCGCGCCGGGGCGTACGCCACCACCCTGCTGGTCACGGCCTACCAGGGGGTCAGCTTCCTGTTCATGGCCCAGTACGTGCAGCGGGTCCTCGGCTACAGCCCCCTGCAGGCCGGCCTGATCTACCTGCCGGCCACCCTCGCCAACACGTTCCTCCCCCTCGTCTGGGCCCGGCTGATGGGCCGGCTGGGCGGTCGCGCGCTCGTCGCCCTGGGCACCACCAGCTCGGCGATCGGCCTGGCCGGGCTCGCACACGTCGGCACCTCGACCGAGTACCTCACCGGGCTGCTGCCGTTCATGGTCTTCACCGCGGCCGGCGCGGGACTGACCTTCCTGCCCCTGACCCTCGTGGCGGTGCACGGGGTCGAGTCGAGGGACGTCGGCATCTCCTCCGGGGTGCTCAACACGCTGCAGTCCATCGGGGCCGCGCTGGGCATCGCCGCGCTGGTGTCGGTCGCCGCGGCGGTGACCACCGGGGAGCTGGGCGGGGCGCCGGCCGCGGGGGACGAGCTGGCCGACGCGCTCGTCGCCGGCTACCGGACGGCGTTCTGGATCTGCTGCGGCCTCGCCGTCCTCGCCCTGCTGGTGGCGCTACCGACCATCGGGCCGGTCGGCCGGCGGCCGCGCGGGGCCGGCGCCCCGGCCGGCCCGAGCGCGGCCGACGACACCGCGCCGGCGCCGGGTCCTGGGACCGGCCCTCCTGCTGGGGCCCGCCGCGAGCGCGCGAGTGGCGGGGAGCAGGAGGGCCCTCACCCCTCGTAGGTCCAGGGCGTCCGCGGCTCCAGCGGCGGCAGCGGGTTGAGCTTGCCGCGGAACTCCTCGAGCGGGGCCGAGAAGCCGCCCTCGATCGTCGTCTTGCTGATCCGCCAGCCCTTCTCGGTGCGGACGAAGTCGTTGACCCGCTTCGACAGGCTGATCACCGGCTCGTTGTCGCGGTGCCAGAACATGCCGAGCATGTTCGAGTACTGGACGGCGGTGTCGCAGGAGACGACGACCTTCTCCGCGACGCTGGTCTGGAAGACGTAGGGCAGGGGGCCCTCGTCCCCGTAGAAGTAGTGCCAGTACTCGGTGACCGCCTCGCGGCCGCGGGGGCCCTTCCCGGGCTCGTGCAGCATCGCCACCTCGATGGTCGCGTCGTCGGTCAGGCAGTCCAGCGCCTCCATGCGCCCGGCCTGCAGGCCGTTGAAACCTCCGGTGCACGCGTGGTGGAACTCGTAGAACACCTCGTTGATCTCGCGGATGTCCTCGAGCTCCTGGAGGCGTGCGGCCAGTGCTGCGTAGGTGGGGTCGGTGCTGGTCACGCTTCTCCTCGGGAGGGATGACTGAACGGCGTTCAGCACGCTAGACGGTGACGGGCGTCACGGTCAATGCCGCCGGGCCGGAGCAGTGGGGCGGGCGCCCGGGCTCTCCGCCGGGCGCCCCTTGACCTCTATCATTGCCCTGATACCGCTCAGGCGGACTCGACCCAGCCTCGTGATCCGGAGACCTCATGCCCCCCGCAGCCGTCGACCGCGCCGTCCTCCCCGAGCCCGGGTTCCTCATCGGAGCCGAGAAGGTCACGGAGCACGACGGCGAGGTGTACGAGCACCGCTACGCCGCCACGGGCGAGGTGACCCACGCCGTGCCCCTCGCCGGCGAGCAGGAGGTCGACGCCGCGGTGGCGGCGGCCCGCGCCGCCCTCCCCGCGTGGAAGCGGATGCCCGGGAACGAGCGCCGCCGGCTGATGCTGCGCTTCGCGGCCGCGGTCCGCGACAACGAGCGGCTGCGGCACGTGATCACCGTGGAGAACGCCTTCCCGTTCTCGTTCACGCCCTACTTCGCCAACTGGGTCGCCGAGCTGTTCGAGTACAACGGCGGGTGGGCGGACAAGATCGGGGGCGGCGAGGTCGTCCCGACGTTCCCCGGCCCGGCGTTCGACTACACCCTCGACGAGCCCTACGGCGTGGTCGCGGTGATCGTGCCGTGGAACGGGCCGTTCGTCTCCTTCGGCCAGTGGCTGGGCCCGGCGCTCGCGGCCGGCAACACCGTCGTCATCAAGCCCCCGGAGATGGCGCCCTACACCTGCCTGGCGCTGGCCGAGCTCGCGCTCGAGGTGGGCTTCCCGCCCGGCGTGATCAACGTCGTCCCCGGCGGGGCGGTGGCGGGGACGGCCCTGACCAGCCACCGCGACGTGAACAAGATCTGCTTCACCGGCAGCGGCGGCACGGCGAGCCGGATCATCTCCGCGTCGGCGCCGAACCTGACGCCCACCGCCTTCGAGCTCGGGGGCAAGTCGGCCCGGATCGTGTTCGCCGACGCCGACCTCCAGCAGGCGGCGCGGCGCACCCTGCTCGGCACCGGCCAGGCGTGCATCGCCGGCAGTCGGGTGCTGGTGGAGGCGCCCGTCTACGACCAGCTGGTGGAGATGTCGGCGGCCATGGCGAAGCAGGTGCCGATGGGTGACCCGTTCGACCCGGGCACCTTCGTCGGCCCGGTCATCAGCCAGGGCCACGCGGACCGGATCCTCGGCTTCGTCGACCGTGCGAAGCAGGCGGGGACCGGCCGGCTGGTCACCGGGGGCGAGCGGCTCGGGGGCGACCTGGCCGAGGGCTACTTCCTGGCGCCGACCATCTTCGCCGACGTCGACAACTCCGCCGAGATCGCGCGGGAGGAGGTCTTCGGCCCCGTCACCGCGTTCATGCGGTTCGAGACCGAGGAGGAGGCGGTGGCCATCGCCAACGACTCCGAGTACGGCCTGGCCGCGCACGTCGAGACCAACGACCTGCGCCGGGCGCACCGGGTGTCGCGCGACCTCGAGGCCGGCACGGTGTGGGTCAACGGCTTCGTCGACCTGCCGGTCGGGGCGCCGTTCGGCGGCAACAAGCGCTCGGGCTACGGCCGGCAGGGCGGGATCTGGGGCATCCGGGAGTTCCTGCAGACGAAGAACGTCTGGATGCCGCTCTGAGCCCGCGGGTGCCCGCCCCGGCTCGACCGGGGCGGGCACCCGCGCAGCGCCGTCCGATGTGGCGTGGGTCTCGCCACGCGATCCCATAGTGGCTACTATGGGATCGGCGCCGGTGCTCCGGACGCCGGGACGGTCGGCCCCGACGTGGGGGAGCGGAGTCCCGGCGAGTCCTCCCGAGGAGACGTCGGTGCAGTCCGGTGCCCGGCGACGAGGAGACCCACCATGACCGAGCGACTCATCTCAGCCGACTCGCACGTGCGCGTGACGCACGACCAGATCAAGTCCTTCCTCCCCGCGAGGTACCACGAGGGGTACGACGAGGCGGCCGGGGCGCACGAGCGCCGGATGATGACCGGCGCCGGCGCGGCGAACGCGGCCGGCGCGAAGATGGAGAAGAAGAAGGACAAGGCGACCACCGCCAACTCCGCCTTCTCCCGCCCCAGCTACTCCGACCCGGTGGAGCGGCTGAAGGACATGGACGTCGACGGCGTCGACGTCGAGCTCCTCTACAGCGAGGTCAGCGCCTTCCGCTACCTCAGCAACGTCAGGGACGGCGGCGTCGGCCCGGCCCTGCGCGCCTTCAACGACTGCATCCACGCCTTCGCCGACGTCGACCCCAAGCGGCTGGTGATGAGCTACCAGGTGCCGATCCACGACATCGAGCTGGCCATGTCGGAGGTCGAGCGGGTCGTCGCCATGGGCGCCAAGTCCCTCCAGCTGCCGGTGTTCCCGAGCGAGCTGGGACAGTCGGACTACTACTCCGACCGCTACGCGCCGCTGCTCTCGCTGATCCAGGAGACCGGGCTGCCGATCGCGCTGCACATCGGGCTCAAGACGACGCTGAGCGAGCTCGCCGACCGCGACCCCACGCCGCAGAAGGGGATCATGGTCTCGATGACCCCGCTGATGACGGCGGAGGCCTTCGGCATGTGGACCATGACCGGCCTGCTCGAGCGCTACCCCGACCTCAAGCTCGTCTTCGTCGAGCCCGGGATCGCCTGGGTGGCCTGGTACATGGAGATGGTCGACGACATGGTCACCCGGCAGGGGTACGAGTACCCCGGCACGACGCTGCTGCCGAGCGAGTACATGCGCCGGAACATGTCCTTCACGTTCATCGACGAGAAGCTCGGCCTCGAGCGGATGCGCGACTACATCGGGGTCGAGAACCTCATGTGGTCCACCGACTTCCCGCACCCGGTGACCAGCTGGCCGAACTCGCGCGCGGTCGTCGAGCACCAGTTCGCCGGCGTGCCGCAGGCCGAGCGGGAGCTGATGCTCTCGGGCAACGCCATGCGGATCTGGAACCTCTCGTAGGTCCGGTGGCTGCCTCCGTCGTCCCGCCGTCCCCCGTCCGCGACGACGCCTTCTTCTGGGAGGGCGTCACCCGGTCGCAGCTGCTGCTCCGCCGCTGCGCGCAGTGCGAGCGGCTGCACCACCCGCCCTCGCCCATGTGCCCGCACTGCGGGTCGGTGGAGTGGCGCACCGAGGCCGCCTCGGGCGAGGGCACGGTGCACAGCTGGATCGTCTCCGCGCACCCGACCGAGCCCGACGACTCGCCGCGCATCGTCGTGCTGGTCGACCTGGCCGAGGGGGTGCGGTTCGTGGCCAACCTGGCCGGCATCGCCCCGGCCGACGTGACGGTCGGCCTGGCGGTGCGGGTCACCTTCGAGACGGTCGGCGGGGTCCTGCTGCCGCAGTTCCGGCCCGTGGAGGTGGCGGAGTGAGCGGCTACGGCACGGCGGTGGTCGGCGTCGGCCAGACCGAGTACTCCAAGGACTCCGGGCGCAGCGAGCTGCAGCTGGCCTCGGAGGCGATCCGCAACGCGCTGCGTGACGCGGGGCTGGGCCCGGCCGACGTCGACGGCCTGGTGACCATGAGCGTCGACACCAACGACGAGCTCTTCCTCATCCGCAGCGTCGGCATCCCGAGCCTGCGCTGGTCGTCGCGGATCCCCTTCGGCGGGGGCGGCTCGGCCGGGACCGTGCAGCACGCCGTCGCCGCCATCGAGTCCGGGCTCGCCGACACGGTGGTGGTCTACCGGGCGTTCAACGAGCGGTCGGGCCGGCGCTTCGGCCAGCCCGGCGGCCGCGTCGTCCCGCCCGAGTGGAACTGGTACCTGCCCTACGGGCTGGACACCCCGGCCAAGATCTACTCGCTGTGGTTCCAGCGGTACATGACCCACTACGGCGTCACCAACGAGGACTTCGGCCGCTACTCCGTGGTGGCGCGCAGGCACGCGGCGACCAACCCGGACGCGTGGTTCTACCAACGGCCGATCACGCTCGCCGACCACCAGGCCTCGCGCTGGATCGTCGAGCCCATCCTGCGGCTGCTCGACATGTGCCAGGAGAGCGACGGCGGGGTCGCGATGGTGCTCACGAGCGCCGCGCGGGCCCGCGACCTGCCGCACCCGCCGGCGTACGTGGCCGCCACGGCGCTGGGCCAGGTCATGGACGGCGACACGCTGTTCCAGTACCACCTGCCCGACACCACCCGGTTCCCGCAGGCGGAGTACGTCGCCGAGCAGCTGTGGAAGCGGACCGGGCTCTCGCCGGCCGACATCGACACCGCCACGCTCTACGACGCGCAGAGCCCGAGCGTCTTCTTCCAGCTGGAGGCCTTCGGCTTCTGCGGTCCGGGCGAGGCCCGGGACTACATCGCCGACGGGCACATCGAGCTCGGCGGCAGCTGCCCGGTGAACACCCACGGCGGCCTGCTCGGCGAGGCCTACATCCACGGCATCAACAGCATGGTCGAGGGCGTCCGGCAGATCCGCGGCACCTCCCACAACCAGGTCGCCGGTGCGCGGCACGTCCTCTGCTCGTCCGGCAAGACCGCCGTCGTCTTCGCCGCCGGCTGAGCCGGCTCCCACCGCATCCCGGAGGTACCCCCGATGGCCGTCCACGAGGGACTCAAGGTCCTCGACCTGTCCTGGGGCATCAGCGGCCCCATGACGGGGATGCTCCTCGCCGACCACGGGGCCGAGGTGACGCGGATCGAGCGCCCCGGGGGCGACCCGTTCGGCGACCTGTCGGGGTACCGGGTCTGGCACCGCGGCAAGCGCAGCGCCGTCCTGGACCTCAAGGACGCCCCGGACCGCGAGCGGTTCCTCGCGCTGGCGCGGGAGGCCGACGTCCTCATCGAGAGCTTCTCGCCGGGGACGACCCGGCGCCTCGGCATCGACCCCGACACGCTCGCGGCGCTCAACCCGCGGCTCGTGTACTGCTCGATCACCGGCTACGGCCCCGACGGCCCGGACGCCGACCGGCCCGGCATCGGCGCGCTGGTCGCGGCCCGGACCGGCCACCAGTACGAGGTCCGCGGCACCCTCGGCGGCACGATCAGCCGGCTGTCCGGCGGGCCGGGGATCATGCCCGGCGTCGAGCCGCCCGAGGGCGTGTGGGTCGGCCCCGACCGCGAGGGGCCGCTGTTCAGCGGCACGCCGTGGGTCGACCTCGGCACCTTCTACGCGGCCACCATCGGGATCACCGCGGCGCTGCGCGCCCGGCAGGTCACCGGCCGCGGGCAGCGGGTCGACGCCAGCCTGCTGGACGGGGTGATGCTCACGACCGTCGGGTCCTGGGTGCAGGTGGACGAGCCGGAGACGGAGAACTTCCTCACCTGGATCATGGACCCGCGCACCCCGCGCGGCTTCTTCCAGGGGTCCGACGGCCGGTGGCTGCACCAGTGGGTGCCGCTGCCGGAGTTCGTCCTGAACGCCGACGAGGCCGGCATGCAGCCGCTGCCGTCGGTGCCCAGCCCGAAGAAGGCGTCCTACCGGGTCACGCCCTCGCCGCACGACATGGTCGTGCTGTTCCACTTCCACCAGCAGATGGTCGAGGCGATGGGCCGGCACCCGGTCGACGAGTGGGTGCGGCTGGCTGCGCAGGTCGGCACCCCGCTGCAGCCGGTGCGCTCGCCGGAGGAGGCGCTGCTGGACCCGCTGCTGGTGGACGACGGCTGCGTGGTCGACGTCCCCGACCCCGAGCACGGCGTCGTCCGGCAGGTCGGCCGCGTCGTGCAGCTGCAGCGCCACCCGCAGGCGGTGCCCGCGGCGGCCCCGGCCCGCGGCCAGCACACCGAGGAGGTGCGCGCCGAGGCCGACCGGCTGCTGCGGGAGGCGGTGCCGGCTCCCGAGGTGCCGGCCGGCCGCCCGCTGTCGGCCCCGCTCGAGGGGGTCACGGTGCTGGACCTCGGCGTCGCCGTCGCCGGCCCCTTCGGCACCCAGGTGCTGGCCCAGCTCGGCGCCCGGGTGATCAAGGTGAACTCGCTGACCGAGAAGTTCTGGTACAGCAACCACATCGCGATGATGTGCAACCGGGACAAGGAGTCGATCGCGCTCGACCTCAAGGACCCGGCCGGGCTCGCCGTGCTCAGGCGGCTGGTCGAGCAGGCCGACGTCGTCCAGCACAACATGCGCTACGCCGCGGCCGAGCGGCTGGGCATCGACCACGAGTCGCTGCGGCAGGTCAACCCGCGGCTCGTCTACTGCCACACCATCGGCCACGAGCAGGGGCCGCGGGAGCAGAACCCCGGCAACGACCAGACCGGCGCCGCCCTGGGCGGCACCTCCTGGCTGGACGGCGGGCTGGACGACGGCGGGCGGCCGATCTGGTCGAACACGTCGCTGGGCGACACCGGCAACGGCCTGCTGTCGGCGCTGGGCATCATGCAGGCGCTGATGGACCGGGAGCGCACCGGCGAGGGGCAGTTCGTCCGGACGTCGATCCTCTACGCCCACCTCCTGCACACCTCCACGGCGTGGGTCACCCCCGACGGCGCCCACCGCGGCGACCGGCAGCGGCCCGACGCCGAGCAGTACGGCTGGCACGCCCTGTACCGGCTCTACCGGACCGCCGACGACTGGATCTGCCTGGCCGCGCTCGACGACGCCTCGTGGACCGCGCTGTGCGGCGCCCTGGGCCGGGCCGACCTGGCCGCCGACCCGCGCTTCGCCGGCCGGGCGGCCCGTGCGGACAACGACGCCGCCCTGGTCGAACAGCTCACCGGGGTGCTCGCCGGACGGACGTCGGCGGAGTGGTTCACGGCGCTCGACGGCGCCGGCGTCCCGTGCGAGGTGCCCGACCTGCACTTCGCCGACCGGCTCTTCTCGGGAGAGGACCCGCGGTCGGCCGAGCTGCTCTCCCCGGCCTTCCCGCACCGCAGCGTCGGGCACACCCGGTCGGCGGGGTTGGCCTTCCACCTGTCCGAGACCCCGGGCGTGCTCAGGAACGGGCCGGTCTGGCCGGGGGAGCACTCGCGGTCGGTGCTGGAGCGCGCCGGGTACACGGCGGAGGAGATCGACAAGCTGATCGACTCCGGTGCCGTGGACGACACCGGGCGGTGACGGGGGCTCCCGGCCGGCGTCCGTCGCCGGTCAGGCGGGTGCCGGGCCGTACCCTCGGCGACCGTGACCGCCAGCCCAGCCCGCGGCGTCGTGGTCGAGGCGGCCATCCAGTGCATCCTCGAACGGGGCATCTACCGGGCCAGCTCGAACGCCATCGCCGAGCGGGCGGGGGTGACCTGGGGTGCCATCCAGCACCACTTCGGCACCCGCGAGGCCCTGATGCTGGCGGTGCTCGAGGAGGGCAACGACCGCCTGCGCCGGCTGCTGCACGCGGCGGAGATCCGCGGCGGGTCGGTCGAGGAGCGGGTGGGGGAGTACCTCGCCGTGCTCGACGGCTACTACGGCTCCCAGGAGTACCTGGCCTTCATGCAGGTGCTCCTGACGCTCGCCCACGACCCGCGCACGTCCGAGCAGACCCTCGAGACCATGCAGCGGATCACCGAGTCGGTGGACGCGGACCTGCACCGGCTGGGCGGCGAGGTGCTCGCCGGCACGCGGGCCAGCGAGGCGGCCATGGGCCCGGTCCTGTTCCACGCCCTGCGCGGCATGGCGATGAGCCACCTCATGATCAAGACCAACCCGCCGGCGTACGGCGCCGGCCGGGCGGAGGAGTTCGCCGCCCAGAAGCGCCTGCTCGTGCGGGCGATGGGCCTGCTCATGGCGCAGGACCCTGGACCTTTCGAAACATTCTGATCTATCTTCGAGGTGGTTCCGCCGCGGTGGGCGGGGAGCCACGGAGGAGGACGGCGTGCAGACATCCGAGGAGACCGCGGTGGCCGTGAGCGGGGGGTCGCCGATCGTCGACCGCACCGAGCGCCGGCGCCAGGCGTGGCGGCGCATCGTCGTCCGCCAGGTCACCCGCCTGCGCGAGCGGGCCGACGGGTCCGACCCGGCCGCCCGCGACGCCGCGGCACGCGCCGGCCGGCTCGCCGCACTGCTGGAGCTCGAGGAGAACGGCAGCCTCTCCGCCGCTCGCTGAGCGCGCTCCGGCGCCCGGCTAGTCCCGGGCGAGCAGACGCAGCGGAGGGCGGCCCCCGGAGAGCTGCTTCTCGAGCGTGACCCGGTGGCGGCCGTCGGGGTCGTGCCGGAAGTCCAGCCGGTCGACCAGGGCCTGCATGAGCAGCAGCCCGGTCCCGCCGTCGGCACGGTCCCGCCCGGCCAGGGTGGTCGGCGCGGCCTCGGGATCGACGCCCGCGCCGTCGTCCCACACCGTGATCCGGCACCGCCTGTCGTCGATCGCGACGCCCACCTCGTACCGCGCGTGCCCGCCGCTGTGCTGCACGACGTTCGCGCACGCCTCCGTCAGGGCCAGCGTGATCTCGTCGACGACCGCCCCCTGGATGCCGAGGTGCTGCAGCGCCGAACGGCACAGCCCCCGCACGAACGGGACGCTGTCGGTGTCGACCGGCAGCGTCACGGTGAACGAGATGTCCATACCGCCCCTTCCGCCGGTCCGTGGACGCCACCCTGCCAGGCACTGGCCGCGGGCACGACCTCGCCCCGTTGTCCGACGACGCCACCGGTGGCCAGGGCTCGCCGCGCGCGGGGGTTGCGCCGGACGTTTCGATCGATACCCTTCCATCGAACTGTGAAGCGGGTCACGGGTGCCCTGGCGCCCGGGTCCCGGCAGCCGCGACAGGAGGAGCACGCGTGAGCGTCGACGAGGCGGGCAGCGCACCGGCCCGGGAGCGAGCGCCGGCGGTCATCGAGCTCGACCGGCACGGTGACCGGTACCGGACGGACTTCGTCCAGCTGGCCGAGGACCTGCACGCCCGGGCCCCGATCGCCTGGAACGACACCCACGGCGGCTACTGGTTCGTCTCCGGCAACCAGGAGCTGTTCGACACCGCGCGGCGGGCCGACCTGCTGTCCAACGACAACGACCCGCACGGCGAGCGCAAGGGCTACGTCGGCATCACCATCCCGGCGATGAGCCCGGAGCAGGGCAAGGCGATGTCCGGTCCGCCGGGGTCGCTGGGCGGCAACTTCCTGCTGCTGGACCCGCCGGTGCAGCGGCACTACCGCAACGCGCTGAACGCCTACCTCTCACCGGCGGCCGTGGCCCGGTGGCAACCCGTGCTGGACGAGATCACCCGCGCGGCGCTGGACGAGGTGATCGAGACCGGCCGGATCGACTTCGTCGACGACCTGGCCAACGTCGTCCCCGCCGTCCTCACCATGGCCATGCTCGGCTTCCCGATGGCGGACTGGGAGGTCTACTGCGAGCCCACGCACGCGCAGGTCTACACCAAGCCCGGCACCCCCGAGATGGACCGGGTGATCGAGCAGAGCATCCACATGGCGATGCGGACCTACCAGTACATCGCCGAGATCCGCGCCACCCCGCGGCCCGGTCTGGTCGACGGCCTGATCAACGCCGAGATCACCGGCCGGAGGACCGAGGACAGCGACGTGTTCGGCGCCGTCCAGCTGCTCATCGGCGGCGGGTTCGACACCACCACCGCGCTGACGGCGCACTCGCTGGAGTGGCTGTCGGAGCACCCCGACCAGCGCGCCCGGCTGATCGCCGAGTGGGACGAGCTGCGCGACAGCGCCACCGAGGAGTTCCTCCGCTACTACACCCCGGCCCCCGGCGACGGGCGCACCGTGGCGATGGACGCGGAGATCCACGGCGTGGAGCTCCGGGAGGGCGAGCGGCTGTGGCTGTCCTGGGCGATGGCCAACCGGGACGCCACGGTCTTCGAGGACCCCCACGAGCTGAAGCTGGACCGCAAGGGCAACCGGCACGCCAGCTTCGGCCTCGGCATCCACCGCTGCATCGGCTCCAACGTCGCCCGGGCCACCTTCAAGACGATGCTCGAGGCGGTCCTCGAGCGGATGCCGGACTTCGTCTGCGACCCGGCCGGCGCCGTGCACTACGACACGGTCGGCGTCATCAACGGCATGAAGCACCTGCCGGCGACCTTCACCCCGGGCCAGCGCCTCGGCCCCGGGCTCACGGAGACGATCGCGCGCCTGCAGCAGGTCGTCGACGAGCAGCGCCTCGCCGAGCCGGTCACCGTCCGCCGGGACACCGCCCGCCTCTCCGGCTGACCCCCGGGCCGCCGTCCCGGAGCGATCGCGGCCCGACCCCCTGACCCACCCACCACCGGGAGATCCCGCATGACCGTCGACGACACCGTCCGCCCCGCCGGGGACCGCAGCGCGCTCCGGATCGAGCTCGACCGGCACGGCGACCAGTACCGCACCGAGTTCGAGCGCTGGGCCGACGAGCTGCACGCGAGCAAGCCGATCGCCTGGAACGACACCCACGGCGGCTACTGGTTCGTCACGGGCAACCAGGAGCTGTTCGACACCGCCCGGCGGGCCGACGTCCTGTCCAACGACGACGACCCGCACGGCGAGCGCGAGGGGTACACGGGCATCTCGATCCCGGCGCCGCCGCTGGAGGTCCGCCAGCGGCAGTACGGGCCGCCCGGGCGGCTCGGCGGCATGTTCCTCGGCATGGACCCGCCGGCCCAGCGGCACTACCGGAACGCGCTGAACCCCTACCTCTCTCCCGCAGCGGTCGCGCGCTGGCAGCCGGTGATCGACGAGATCACCCGGGCCTCGCTGGACGAGGTCATCGAGACCGGCCGGATCGACTTCGTCGACGACCTGGCCAACATCGTCCCCGCCGTGCTGACGATGGCCATGCTCGGCTTCCCGATGGACGACTACGAGACCTACGTCGAGCCCATCCACGCGGCCGTCTACACCAAGCCCGGGACGCCGGAGGCCCTCGTCGTCCAGCAGAAGCAGCAGGAGATGGGCATGCGGTCGTTCGGCTACATCGCCGGCATCCGCGCCAACCCGCGACCCGGCCTGGTCGACGCCCTCATCAACGCCGACATCGGCGGCACGAAGCCCGACGACATGGCCGTGATGGGTGCGGTCGGCCTGCTGATCGGCGGCGGGTTCGACACGACGACGGCGCTGACGGCGCACTCGCTGGAGTGGCTGTCGGAGCACCCCGACCAGCGTGCCCGGCTGATCGCCGAGTGGGAGGAGCTGCGCGACAGCGCCACCGAGGAGTTCCTGCGCTTCTACACCCCGGCCCCCGGCGACGGCCGGACCGTGGCGAAGGACGAGGAGATCCACGGGGTCCAGCTCAAGAAGGGCGACCGGCTGTGGCTGTCCTGGGCGATGGCCAACCGCGACGCCACGGTGTTCGAGGACCCGCACGAGATCAAGCTGGACCGCAAGGGCAACCGGCACGCCAGCTTCGGACTCGGGGTGCACCGGTGCATCGGGTCCAACGTCGCCCGGGCGACGTTCAAGACCATGCTCAAGGCGGTCCTGGACCGGATGCCGGACTTCGTCTGCGACCCGTCCGGCGCGGTCCACTACGACACCGTCGGTGTCATCAACGGCCTGAAGCACCTCCCGGCCACCTTCACCCCGGGCAAGCGCCTGGGCCCGGGCCTGGAGGAGACGGTCGCCAGGCTGCAGCAGGTCGTCGACGAGCAGCGCCTCGCGGAGCCGGTGACCGTCACGCGGGGGGCGGCGAAGGTCACCGACTGACGCGGGCCACCGTTCCCCTCCGGGGTCCGGCCGCGAGGCCGGCGCGGAGGAGGGCGCTCACCTGGGCGGCCGGGACGGGACGGCCGTACAGGTGCCCCTGGGCGTGGTCGCAGCCCAGGCCGGCGACCACCTCGTGCTGCGCCTGCGACTCGATCCCCTCGGCGGTGACGCTGAGCCCGAGGGCGTGCGCGAGGTCGGTCACCGCGGCGACGATCACCCGGCCCGACGGCACGACGCCGATGTCGGCGACGAACGCCTGGTTGATCTTGACGATGTCGACGGGGAGGCGGCGCAGGTAGGCCAGCGAGTTGTAGCCCGAGCCGAAGTCGTCCAGCGCCAGTCGCACGCCCAGGCCCCGGAGGTCGGCGAGCACCGACAGCGCATGGGCGCCGTCCTCGACGAGCAGCCCCTCGGTCAGCTCGAGCACCAGGGCCGCCGGGTCCATCCCGGTCCGCTGCAGGACGTCGGCGACGGTGCCGCAGAAGCCGGGGGTCATGAGCTGGCGCACCGAGACGTCGACCGACACGTCGAGGGGCAGCCCCGGGTGCTCGGCCAGCCACCGGCCGCGCTCGGTGCAGCTGCGCTCCAGCGCCCAGGCGCCGATGCCGGTGACGAGGCCGTCGTGCTCGGCGATGCCGATGGTCGTCACGGCGGGCACCGCGCCCGACAGGGGATGCGTCCACCGCAGCAGCGCCTCGACCCCCACGACCGCGCCGGACGCGGTCGCCACGATGGGCTGGTAGGCCAGCTCGACCCCGCCGGCGGCCAGCGCCGACCGGAGGTCGCGGTCGAGCCCGCGGTCGTCGGCGCCGTCGGCCTCCTGCAGGTCGACCACCTGGTGCGTCGCGCCACCGAGGCGCTTGGCCCGGTACATCGCCTGGTCGGCGTGGGTGATCAGCTGGTCGGTGACCGCCTCACCGGGACCGGCGTAGGCGATGCCCACGCTGACGGAGACCCCCAGCCGGTTGCCGGCCACCTCGAAGGGGACGGCGAACGCCTCCCCGACACGGTCGGCCAGCCGGATCACGTCGTCGAGGTGGGCCAGGTCCTCGCAGAGGACGACGAACTCGTCCCCGGAGACCCGGGCCAGGGTGTCGCCGGGGCGGACGGCGGCCGAGAGGCGGGAGGCGGCGGCGATCAGCAGCTGGTCCCCGACCGCGTGCCCGTAGGTGTCGTTGACCCACTTGAACCGGTCGAGGTCGGCGAACAGGACCGCGGCCACGCTGTGCGACCGGGAGGCGCGCTGGGCGGCGTGCTCGAGCCGCTGCTGCAGCAGGACCCGGTTGGGCAGGCCGGTCAGGGCGTCGTGCAGCGCGCCCACCCGGAACTGCTCGGAGACGTGCAGCGCCTCCTGGCGGGCCTGGGCGTTGAGCAGGTACGCCGCCGCGACGTCGGCGAGCGTCTGGGCGGCCGCCATGTCGACCGGGTCGAGGACGCCGGGGGCGTCGCGGTAGAGGTCCAGCGCACCCAGCCGGCCGGCGCGGTGCCGGAGCGGGAAGGCGAAGACGGCGCGGACCCCCTCCTGCGACGCGACCGCGGTGAAGTCGGGGAAGCGGTCGTCCAGCCGGAGGTCCGGCACGGACACGGCCTCGCCGGTCTCGTAGGCGACCGTGCAGGGCCCCTGACCCAGGTCGCTCTGCAACCGCTCGAAGTGCAGCGCCGCCGCGTTCGACGCGGCCACGTGGTGGGGCGCCACACCCGGCGCGATGAGGGCGACCCCGGCCCCGGTCACCGGCACGACGTCGGCGATCCGGACGACGAGGTGGTCGAGGATGGCCTGGATCGGGAAGTCGGTGATCATCGTCCGGGCGAAGTCGCTCAGCACCGACGACAGGGTGTCCTTGTCGACCACGTCGCCCCTCCGGGTGCTCGATGGAGCAGGTCCCGTGGGTCCGGACGGGGGCACACCGCACGGCGCGCTGGTCGCAATGTACGTCGGCTCCCCCGCAGGGCGGTGGTCCCGGACCGGCCGGGAACCACCCGCGACAACGGTCGGGGCGGCGCATACGGTGTGCGATGGATGTGGGCCGCCGCTGATCTCCCAGCGCGGCCGGGACCGGCGAGAGGGCGAGGGTCGTGCTGTTCGAGGTCCAGCGCGCGACCGTCCACGGGCAGCCGGCGCTGTGCGTCCGGGGCGAGCTCGACATCGCCACGTGCCCCCAGCTCGGCTCCGCCGTCGCCGACGTGCTGGCGACCGGGGCGCAGTCGCTGGTGGTGGACCTGGCCGAGACGACGTTCCTCGACTCCTCGGGCGCCCGCCAGCTGGTCCGCACCGCCCGGCACGCCGCGGACGTCGGCGTCGCGCTGCAGGTCGTCTGCCCGGCCGACAACCGGCCGGTCCGGATGGTCATGGAGCTGCTGGAGCTGCACCAGGCCGTGCCGATCGTGGAACGGGCCGGCTTCGCCGGTGGGGGAGTCGGCTCCTAGGGTCGACCGGTGAGCCCGGCCGAGAGGACCCCGCCCGAGAGCGCGCCGTCCGACAGCGCGCCGCCCGACAGCGCGCTCGCCGAGGCGCTGCTGCGCTGCGCGGACGAGCCGATCGCCGTCCCCGGCGCGATCCAGCCGCACGGCGCGCTGCTGGCCGTCACCGAGCCCGACCTGACCGTCGTGGTCGCGTCGGCCGGCGCGGACGCCGTCTTCGGCACCGCCGTGGCCGGGCGCACCCTGGCCGACCTGCTGGAGCCCGCGGACCTCGAGCGGCTGCGCGCCGGGCTCGCCGGCGACCTCGCCGACATCGACCCCCTGCGGGTGCGGCTGCCCGTCGGCGCCGTCGACCTCGTGCCCCACCGCGTCGACGGGCTGCTGGTCACCGAGTGGGAGCCGCTGGCGGGCGCGGCCGAGGCCGGGCCGGCCTGGCACCGGCGGCTGCCCTCGGTGCTGCAGCGGCTGTCGGACACCGCCACGCTCGAACAGCTCACCGAGGTGCTCGCCCGCGACGTCCGGACGCTCACCGGCTTCGACCGGGTGATGGTCTACCGCTTCGACCGCGACTGGAACGGCGAGGTGGTCGCGGAGGACCGGCGGCCGGACCTCGAGCCGTTCCTCGGCCTGTGGTTCCCGGCCGCCGACATCCCCGCGCAGGCCCGCGCGCTGTACGCGACGAACTGGCTGCGGCTGATCCCCGACGCCGGGTACACCCGCGTGCCGCTCGAGCCCGCCACCGTGCCGGGCACCGGGCGGCCGCTGGACCTCTCCGGCGCCGTGCTGCGCAGCGTCTCGCCGGTGCACCTGGAGTACCTGGCCAACATGGGCGTGGTCGCCTCGATGTCGGTGTCGCTGATCGACCGCGGGCGGCTGTGGGGGCTCGTCGCCTGCCACTCCTACGCCGGACCGCGCCGCCCCTCCTACCCCGACCGGGTCGCCGCGGAGTTCCTCGGCCGCACCGCCTCGCTGCTTCTGCACACGAAGGTCACCGCCGGCGAGCAGGGCGACGTCGTCGGCGTCGCGCAGCGCTCGGCCGACCTCGTCGCCGCGGTGGGCCGGGCCGGCCGCACGCCGCTGCCCGCCCTCACCGGGGACGACGGCACAGGGCGGCCCACGGTGCTCGGGCTGCTGCCGGCGGCCGGCGCCGCCGTGCGCGTGGACGGGCGGCTGCGCCTGTTGGGGGAGACGCCTCCGGCCGAGCGGGTGGGCCCGCTGGTGGAGGCGCTGCTGGCGGCGGGGACGCCGGTCACGGACGCGCTGCCGCACGAGCTGCCCGCGGCCGCCGACCTGGCCGGCACGGCCAGCGGCGTGCTCGCCGTCGGCCTGGACGGCGGGGACTTCCTCGCCTGGTTCCGGCCCGAGACCCCGCGCGAGGTCACCTGGGGCGGCAACCCGCACGAGAAGGAGGTCACCGGCAGCGGCCGGCTGTCCCCGCGCCGGTCGTTCGAGGCGTGGACCGAGATCGTCCGCGGCACCGCCCGTCCCTGGCGCGAGCACGAGGTCGCGGCCGCGCGGGCGCTGGGCGAGCAGGTCGCCGCCGCCGGGCGGGCCCGCGCCCAGCAGGAGAACCGGATGGCCGCCGCGCTGCAGCGCACGCTCCTGCTCGACTCCTTGCCCGAGGTGCCCGGCGTGGACCTGGCGGCCCGCTACCTGCCCAGCGCGGACGACGTCGTCGGCGGCGACTGGTACGACCTGGTGCCGCTGCCCAGCGGCCGGGTGTCGTTGGTGCTCGGCGACGTCGCGGGGCACGGGCTGTCCGCGGCGGCCGTCACCGCCCAGGTGCGGCACGCCCTGCGCGCGACGCTGCTGCGCGACCGCGGGCCCGGGGCGGCGCTCGCGGAGCTGAACCGGCTGCTCACGGCACTCCTGCCGGGGGAGATGGCGACCGCGGTCGTCGTGGAGCTCGACCCGGCCGGCGGGGAGGTCGCGGTCGCGAGTGCCGGGCACCTGCCGGTGCTCTCCACCGCCACCGGGTTCCTGCGCGCCGGCCGCGGACCGGCCCTCGGCATCGTCGACGACGCCGGGTACGCCGAGACGCGCCTGCAGCTGGCCGGCGACGAGCGGCTGCTGCTGTTCAGCGACGGCCTGGTGGAGCGCCGCGGTCAGGCCGTGGACGTCGGGCTGGCCGCGCTGGAGGCCGCGGCGGTCCGGGGCGGCGGGGACGTCTCCGCCGTGCTGGACGCCGTCCTCGCCGCGCTCGACCCGCCGGGCACCGACGACGTCACCGTGCTCGGCCTCGGCCGCGACTCCGCTCAGACGAGGAAGCGGTAGGCGGTCGTGCCGGGGGCCAGGTGCTGGATGCGCAGCGGGCTGGTCTCGATGCGGGCCAGCAGCGCCGCCAGGTCCGCGGCGCCGCCGACCTCGATGCCGGTCAGCGCGGCGCCGGTCTCCCGGTTGTCCCGCTTGACGTACTCGAACAGCACGATGTCGTCGTCCGGGCCGAGGACCTCGTCGAGGAAGCGGCGCAGCGCGCCCGGCTCCTGGGGGAACTCGACGAGGAAGTAGTGCTTGAGCCCGCGGTGCACCAGCGACCGCTCGATCACCTCGGCGTAACGGCTGACGTCGTTGTTGCCGCCGGAGAGCAGGCAGACGACGGTCTGCCCCGGCTCCACGGTCACCTGCCCGCCGGTCAGCGCCGCCGTCGCCATGGCCCCGGCGGGCTCGGCGATGACGCCGTCGACCTGGTAGAGGTCGAGCATCTCGGTGCAGATCTGTCCCTCGGGGACGGCGACCAGCTCGGCGCCGCTGTCGCGGACCATCGGGAAGGTCAGGTCGCCGGCCCGGCGCACCGCGGCCCCGTCGACGAAGGTGTCGATCTCGGCCAGCTCGACCGGCTCCCCGGCCGCGAGGGCGGCGGTCATGTTCGCCGCGCCGGCCGGCTCGACGCCGACCAGCCGGGTGCCCGGGCTGTGCTCCCGCAGCCAGGTGCCGGCGCCGGCGAGCAGGCCGCCGCCGCCGACGGGGAGGACGACGACGTCCGGCGGCGCGGGCAGCTGCTCGAGGAGCTCCACGGCGACGGTCGCCTGGCCGGCGATCGTGCCCGGCGCGTCGAAGGCGGGGACGAGCGTCGCCGCGGTGGCGCTGGCGTGCCGCGCGGCGGCGGCGGCCGCGTCGTCGTAGGTGTCACCGGACAGGACCAGCTCGACCGTGCCCTCGCCGAGGGCGGTGATCCGCTGGCGCTTCTGCCGCGGCGTCGTGCCCGGCACGAACACGTACCCGCGCACCCCCAGCGCGGCACAGGCGTGCGCCACCCCCTGGCCGTGGTTGCCCGCGCTGGCGCACACGACGCCGGCGGCGCGGGCGGCCGCGTCGAGCCGGCTGATGGTCGTGTACGCGCCGCGCACCTTGTAGGAGCGGCCGACCTGCAGGTCCTCGCGCTTGAGCCAGACGTCGGCGCCGGTCGCGGCGGACAGGCGGGCGTTGCGCTGCAGGGGCGTGCGGAGCGCCACCCCGGCCAGCCGGGAGACCGCGTCGTCGACGTCGGCGGAGAAGCTCACCCGCTCATCCTCGCCGAGCGCCCCGCCGACGCCCGTCACCGGGCGGGGTGACATGCCTCCCCGGGCGCTCGTGCTCTGAGTACCGGGGGACGCAGAGCACGAGCGTCCGGGGGATCACCCGGTGGCGGCGGGGCCGACGAGCGTGCCGTCGTCGGCGCGGGTGAGCCGGCCGGACTCGAGCGCGGCGGACAGGGCGCGCTCGAGGAGCGGGGTCAGCGACGGCGTCCGGCGGCGGTGGCCGAACATCTCGGCGGTGCGCAGGAACAGCTCGTCCGGCGACGTGCCGGCACCGGCCCGGCACAGCGCCGCCATCGCGTTGCCGATCTCCTCGGGGGCCACGTGCTCCAGCGGCCGGTCGGCGCCGGAGGCCTGGCGCCGGAAACTCGCGTAGGTGTCGGGCGAGGTCCCCTGGGGCCAGAGGAAGTCGCCCGCGAGCAGTTCGGGCGGCAGCAGGCCGAGCAGCGCGTCGCGGCGGGCCTCGGTCACCCGCGTGAGCCCGTGGGCGCCGGCCGCCAGCCGGGTCAGCCGGTCGCGGTGCACCGGTCCCTCGGCCTTGACCCCGGCCACCAGCACCCGGCGCACGGCGCGGGCGGTCGGGGCGTCGGCGAGCTGGTCGAGGACCTTGCGGTCCCCGGCGGGCTTGGGCGCCCAGGCGACGAACGGCTGCTCGCCGACGAGGGCCGGGGGAGCGGCGGTGGTGCGGGCGGCGGGACGGCGGGCCGGCCGGGGTTCGGGGTCGGGGTCGGGTTCGGGTTCGGGTTCGGCGGTGATCCCGGGCTCGGGCCGGGTGCTCGGCGCGGGCGCGACGACGGTCAGGTCCGCGCGCGCCGGTGCGGGCACGTGCTCCACCGCCGGGGCGGCCGCGGCCGGCGACGACCGGAGCACGGCGAGCGGGGGAGCGGGGGCCGCCAGTGGCGCGGAGGGAGCCGCCGGGCGGTCGTCGACCACGGCCAGCACCGGGCGCACCGGTGGCACCTGCGGGGCCTGCGGCGGGACCTCGGCGGCGCCGACCGGCGGGACCGGGACGGCCGGGGGAGCGGCGGGCGCGGCGGGCGCGGACGGAGCCGAGAGCGCCGCCGGCGCCACGGCCGGGTCGAGGGGGGTGCGCGTCGCCGCGTCCACCGCGGCGACGAGCCGGTCGAGCACGGCATCCCGGTCGCGCAGCCACGCGGGCAGCCACACCCGCTCGACCGCGGGCCAGCCGAGCATCCCCGACAGCACCTCGACGGGCAGCCCGTCGCGGTCGCCGACGGTGCGCCGGCGGGCCCAGGCCGGCCCGTCCAGGAGCACGGCCATCACCGGGGTGCCGGGCGCGTCCGGTGCGCTGACCGACAGGTCGATCCGGAAGTCCGACAGCCCGACGTCGGTGGACACCTCGAGCCCCCGCCCGCGCAGCGCGTCGGCGACCTCCTCCCGGTGCCGGTCCAGCGTGCTCGCGGGCCGGGCCTCGCGCGGGAGGGCGTCGGTGCCGAGCGCGGCCAGGTCGAGGTAGGCACGCAGGTGCTTCACGCCGACCGAGGAGGTCTGCTCCGCGCGCAGCTGGCCGGGGTCGAACGACGTGAAGACGACGACCTGCCGGCGCGCGCGGGTGACCGCCACGTTGAGGCGCCGCTCCCCGCCGACCCGGTTGAGCGGGCCGAAGTTCAGCGGCAGGACGCCGCGGTCGTCGGGGCTGAACGCCGTCGAGAAGAAGACGACGTCGCGCTCGTCGCCCTGCACGTTCTCCAGGTTCTTGACGAACAGGCCCTCGCCGTCGGTGCGGTCCAGGGCCTCGACCAGCCGGTCGTCGTCGGCGTCGCGCAGCAGCGCCTCGATGTAGGAGCGCTGCTGGGCGTTGAAGGTGACGACGCCGATCGAGGGCAGGGCTCCGGCCTCCCCGCTGTCCCAGGCGTCGAACCGCCGGCGGATCTCCGCGACGATCGCCTTGGCCTCCATCGGGTTGGTGCGCAGCAGCCGGCCCGCGCCGGAGCGGTGGAAGGTCCCGTTGACGCGCACCAGCGAGATGCCCCGCCCGTCGGGCTCGGCGGAGGACCGGCCGTGCGTCGGCGCGGGGAACGACGACAGCCGGTTCTCGTAGTAGTTGGTGTTGCTGAAGGCGATGAGCGACTCGTCCTGGCTGCGGTAGTGCCACGACAGCCACTGCCGGGGCACCCGTGCCTGCACGCACTCGGAGAGGATCGACTCCTCGTCCTCCACCGCGGTGCCCAGCAGGTCGGCCGGGTCGTCGTCGCCGCCGGTGACGGGCTCGGCGAACGACGTGGGCGGCATCTGGCGGCTGTCGCCGACGACGACGGCGGCGCGGGCGCGACCGAGCGCGCCGACCGCGTCGGCCACCCGGATCTGCGACGCCTCGTCGAAGACCACCAGGTCGAACAGCCCGGCGCGGGCCGGGAAGAAGCGGGCCACGGAGTCCGGGCTGACCAGTACGCACGGCGTGACGGCGGTGACGAGGTCGCCGTACTGCTCGAGCAGCCCGCGCACGCCCAGCCCGCGGCGGGACCGCGACAGCTCCCGCTGCAGCGCGCCCACCCGGCCGTCGCCGGAGTGCGCGTCGAACGGCCGCGCGGCGAGCAGCTCGGCGGGCAGCGCCGCGGCGAGGTGGCGGCGCACCGACCGGGACGCGGCCGCGAAGCGGCCGATCGCCTTCTCGTGCACGTCGGCGTCGAAGGCGTCCAGGCCGGAGGCGTCGCGGCGCTCGGCCACCGACGCCTGCGCGACGCCGTGCTCGAAGGCGCGCAGCGCGTCGTCGGCGGAGAGCTCGCCGCGCACCAGGGTCGTGCGGGCGTCGGTCAGGCGGGCCGCGCGCAGCGGCTCCAGGGTGTCCAGGAACGACACCCACCGGCGCAGCGACATGAGGCCGGTGTGCTCGACGCCGCGCTCGGGGCGGGTCATGGTCCACCGGAAGACCAGGCCGTCGTCGGCGCACCAGGCGGCCAGGCGCCGGTCGTCGCTGTCGCACACGGCCAGCAGCGTGGTCAGGGTGTCCCGCAGCCGAGCCACCGCCTCGGCGGCGGCCGGGTCCGGGCCGGGGCCGGCGACGACGTAGCGGCGCAGCTGCACCGCGAACCCGCTCGCGCTGTCGGCCAGCGCGCCCGACCGGCGCAGCCACGCCACCTGCCCGTCGAGCAGGTCGGGCTCGAGGATCGGGTTCCAGCCCGGCGGCACCGACAGCCCCGGGATCACCGCGGCGCGCGCGGCCAGCGTGGCCGCGGCCGTCTGCAGCCGCCACAGGGTCGCCGTCAGCTCGGCGACGTCCCGCAGCCGCAGCTTGACGCCCGGTCGCAGCACCGGGGTCAGCCGCTCCCGGACGGCGGCCAGGCCCTGCCGGCGGGCCAGCCAGGTGGCTGCCTGGGCGGTCTGGGCCTGCACGTACAGGTCGGCGAGCGGGAGGGTCAGCGCCTCGGGGGTCGCGACGTCCAGGCCGGGGTGCACGCCGGTGGCGAA
Organism: Trujillonella endophytica; assembly: GCF_019799905.1. Lineage (GTDB taxonomy): Bacteria > Actinomycetota > Actinomycetes > Mycobacteriales > Geodermatophilaceae > Trujillonella > Trujillonella endophyticus_A. Next base: position 65,360 of record NZ_JABGCI010000008.1, read on the forward strand.
CGCCGCGACCTCGCCGAGCACGGAGGTGGTCGCCGCCGTCCACCGCTCGGTGGGCACCTCGTCGAGCACGTCCAGCGTGGTCGTCGGGCCGGCGAGCAGGTGGGCCAGCCCGTCGAGGTCGGCCGGGGTGCGCACCTCGCGCAGTGCGCGCGCCAGGTGCTCCTCGGTGGGCAGCGCCCGGATCGCCGCATCGACGGCGGCGGCGGCCTGCTGCGCACTCAGCAGGTCCACCCGCGGGGAGTCGACGAAGGCCCAGGCGTGCCGCGGGGAGGGGCGGGCCAGGTCGGCGACGTCGGGCAGCAGCGCGAGGGCCTGCCGCACCGCCGTGAGCTCCTCCGCCGGGGCGGCGGCCACGGCCGTGGGGGGCACGGACAGCACCGGGGCGTCGTCGCCGGCGGCCAGCAGCGCCGTCCGCGCCGAGTAGTAGGAGAGCCCGGCGGCGTTGGGCGCGTGCAGCCGCTCGGCGTACCGGGCCAGGGTGCGGCGGGCGGCGCGCAGGTTCTCGGAGTCCGCGGCCAGCCCCTGGTCGTCCACGGCGACCGCGTGCTCCAGCGCGGCCTTCACCTGCGCCCGCACCGCGGCGGCCTTGCTGCCCTTGTCGTGCAGGTCGAGCGCGAACGGCCCCATGCCCACGGCGTCCAGCCGGCGGGCCACCACGTCGAGCGCGGCCCGCTTCTCGGCCACGAACAGCACCTTCTTGCCGTCGGCCACCGCCCGGATCAGCAGGTTGGTGATGGTCTGCGACTTGCCGGTCCCCGGCGGGCCCTCCAGCACGAACGTGCGCCCGGCGCCGGCCTCGGCGATCGCGCGCAGCTGGGAGGCGTCGGCGGGGACCGGGCAGGCGGCGGCGAGCTCGTCGAGGTCCTGCCCGGCGGCGGTGTCCGGCGCCGGGTCGGGGAACGCCTCGGTCGGCTCGTGCAGGAGGTGGGCGACCAGCGGGTTCTCGGCGAAGTCGGCCCAGTGCTCGTCGAGGTCGCGCCACAGCCGGTACTTGGCGAACTGGAGGACGGCGAGGTCGGCGGTCGCCTCCACGCGGTGCGGGAGCCCGGCCTCGGCCAGCGCCAGCCGCATGGCCTGCAGGGCGCGGTCGAGCGCGATGCCCGCGCTGTCGCCGTCGGGCTCGGCCAGGCCCGGCACCACGAGGCCGTGCACCTGGCGGAGCTTCTCGAGCAGGCAGTAGTTGGGCGTGCTGGTGCCCGTGTCGTCGAGGCTGAGCCGGTAGCCGCCGGAGCGCGCGGCGGGGGTGAGGACCACCGGGACCAGGACCAGCGGCGAGCGCAGCGGCCGGCCGTCGAGCTCCCAGACGAGGCTGCCCAGGGCCAGGTACAGGTTGTTGGCTCCGGTCTCCTCGCGGACGGTCTTGGCCTTGTAGGCCAGCCCGCGCAGCCGGGGGAGGTACCCGCCGTCGGTGACGTCGGTGTGCACGGCGCGCTGCTCGGTGAGCGTCGCGGCGAGCTGCTCCTCGGGCAGCTCGCGGGCGCTGTCCAGGCCGCGCTCCCGCTGGACGGCCGACAGCCGGTCCGAGGGGAGCAGCGTGACCGCGGTGCCGCCGGCGAGCAGGTCCTCGAGCGTGCCCAGGGAGCCGGCCGGCACGGTCAGCGGCAGGCCCGAGCGCTCGGTGTAGTTGATCAGCCGGTTGCGCAGCGAGAGGTCGAGCAGGGCGTTCTTCCATTGCTGCACCCGGAGCGGGGCCTCGGGGCGCCCGTGCCGGCTGGCCGCGGTGCCGTCGCTCTCGAGCTGCGCCGGTTCCGTCGGCCGGGGGGCGGCGCCGTGCACCGCCGGCCGGTACTCGATGACGTGGACCGTGCCGTCGGTGCCGCGGGTGCGCGCGGGCAGCGGCAGGATCCCGTCGCGCCGGGCCCGGTGGACGTCGGTCACCCCGACCACCCGGTCGAGGCCCTGGTCGCGGCCCGGGCCCGCTCCACCGGCGAGCCACGCCGAGTAGGCCGCGCGGTGCAGCTCGTCCAGGTCGGGGGCGGGGATCCCCTCGCCCCGGCCGGTGAGCAGCGTCGTCTCCAGGAGCCGGACGTAGCCCAGGTCGACGAGGTTGACCAGGGGCGCGACGTCCGTGGTGGCGGCGCTCTCCGTGCCGCGCTCCTCGCGCCAGTACCCGAGGAAGGAATGCCCCTCGGCCACCCACAGCAGCGGCCGGATGCCGGCCTGCTCCAGCGCCGCGGCCAGCACGACCACGGTGTCCAGGCAGGTGCCGACGCGGCCGTCGAGCACGTCGCCGGGGTTGCGGACCTTCTGGCCGACGTCGGCCCAGCTGGCCGGCGGCTCGCTGTAGCGGATCGCGCGCGCGGCCATGGCCCCGGCCAGCGCGGCGACGATCTGGTCCACCCGCTCGGGGCCGGCCTGGTAGCCCTGCACCGAGGAGTCGCCGGTGCCCTCGTCGAGCAGCGCGGCGGCCTCGTCGAGCAGGACGGCGACCGCGGGGTGGTGGGGCAGGACGTGCGCGGCCAGCATCTCCAGCGCGAGCGGTGCGGGGCCGGCGAGCCACTGGCTGGCCGCCAGCACCTGCACGGGGAGCGCGGTGCCGCCGACGTCCACGCCGTCGACCAGCACGTCGATCTCGATCGAGCCGGGCCGCTGCTCCTCGATCTGCAGCATGACGGCCGGGTCCATGGCCAGGCCGACGTCGCCCAGCACCGTCGTCCGGCCGGCGTCGAGGTCCACCAGCCGCTCGACGGCGCCGCCGATGGGGCCCTCGGCGTCGAGCACCCGCACCCGCACGGTGGCCGCCCGCGCGGCGCCGCCGTGGTTGGTGAGCGCCAGGCGGGACACGACCGGGACCCGGTTGTGCGCCAGCGCGTACGACAGCACCGGCGTGCTCGTCGCCGAGATCGCCACGGCGGGCCGCGCGCCGGCAGCGGCGGGCGCCGGGCGGACCGGAGTGGTGCTCATGGCGTCCTGTCTACCGGTCCGGACGGACCGGTCCGGTCAGGCTCGGGCGGCGTCTGGGACGGATGTGACGGACGGGGACGGCCGTGGCGGTGAGATGCATCCCGTTGACCGACGGCGGTTCCGGAGGCCGCGCACGGTGCCGATCCCGTGCCGATCGGCGGTCCCGGTCCCCGCGCACCGCCGTCCCGCGAGCCCGGTGCGAACGGCGGATGTCGGCGCGGTGACGTCTGGCGCACCGGGCGCGTCGGCGGCCGGGGGCGCGGCGCGGGGCTGCCACGGTCCGCGGCACCGATCCCCAGGGAGGCCCCGATGTCCTGTCCGTCCTGCACCCCGAGCCGTCGCTGCGCCGCGTGCGCCCGAGCCCGCGCCACGACGATCGTGCGGGTCCGCTCCAGCTGGATCCGCGCCGGCCGCACCACCGGTCCGCGCTGAGGGCGGTCAGCCGCGGAAGCGCTGCTCCAGGTCCTGCACTTCGCGCAGGCCGATCAGTCCGGTGAACTCCTCGAACGTCGGCAGCCCGTCGAGGGCGGGCACGCCGTCGGCCTCCAGCGACGCCAGCAGCGCGCGCATCCCGGCGGTGGCGGCCAGCAGCGTGCCGATCGGGTAGATGACCAGGGAAAAGCCCAGCTCGCCGATCCGCTGCAGCGACAGCGGCGGCGTCCGGCCGCCCTCCGCCCAGTTGAACAGCAGCGGGGCCACGCCGCGCAGCTCGGTGGCTACCCGCTCGATGTCGGCCTCCGACGTGGGCGCCTCGACGAACAGCAGGTCCGCGCCGGCCTCGGCGTAGGCGCGCGCCCGGCTGATCGCCTCGTCCACGCCGTGGGTGGCGACCGCGTCGGTGCGGGCGATGATCACCAGGTCCGGGTCGCGGCGGGCCTCGACGGCGGCGCGCAGCTTCCCCGCCATCTCGTCGGCGCCGATGATCGCCTTGCCGCTCATGTGCCCGCACTTCTTGGGCATCACCTGGTCCTCGAGCTGGATGCCGGCGATCCCGGCCTGCTCGTAGAGCTGCACGGTGCGGACGACGTTGATCGCGTTGCCGTAGCCGGTGTCGGCGTCGGCGATCACCGGGACGTCGACGGCGGCGGCGATCCGCCGCGCGTTGTCGGCCATCTCCGCACCGGTCAGCAGGCCGACGTCGGGGCGGCCGATCAGCGAGGCCGTCGTCCCGAAGCCGGTCATGTAGACGACGTCGAAACCGGCCTGCTCGACCAGGCGCGCCGAGAGCGCGTCGTACGCACCCGGGGCGACCAGTGGCCGGGGCGCGCTCAGCAGCTCCCGCAGCCGCGCCGCCTGCGACGGTCGGCGCGTTCCCAGCAGGTCTCCCATGGTGGCCCCCTCTTGTATGCAGTCACGCGGAATTTACGCGTGCGGGATTGCCGCTGGGAAGCGATCCGCCCTACCTTGCATGCAATCGCCGAGGAGGTGTGGCCCGTGACACGTCCGCTGACGTCCGCCGAGCGGGCGCTGGACACCCTGCGCGACGTGATCCTCCGGGGGGAACTGCCGGCCGGCGCCCGCCTCGGCGAGGTGGAGCTCGCCGAGCGGCTGGGCGTGAGCCGGACGCCGGTGCGCGAGGCGCTGTCGCGCCTCGCCGCCGAGGGCCTGGTGCAGCTCGTGCCCAACCGCGGCGCCCGCGTGGCCACCTGGAGCGTCGACGAGCTCGAGGGCGTCTTCGAGCTGCGCGCCCTGCTGGAGCCGCAGGTGGCCGCGCTGGCCGCCGCGGCCGCCGGGCCGGGCGACCTCGACGAGCTGGCGGACCTCGCCGTCCGGATGGAGACGATCGGCCGGCCCGGGCCGGGGCAGGACCTCGACGCGCTGGTGCCGCTCAACCGCGCCTTCCACGACCGGCTGGCGGCGCTGGCCGGCCACCCCGCGCTCGCCGCGGCGCTGGCCGGAGTGATCCACCCGCCGATCGTCGTGCGCAACTTCCACGCCTACGACGACGCCTCGCTGTGCCGCAGCCTCGCCCACCACGTCGAGATCGTGGCCGCGATGCGTGCCGGCGACGCCGAGTGGGCGCGGGCGGTGATGACCGCGCACATCCGCAACGCGCGGGTGGTGATGGTCCGCGCGGCCGCCGCCAGCGCGATGGAGGCCGGGCCCGACTGACCGGCGCACCCCGACCGCGCCTCGACCGCACCTGGACCGCAGCACGACCGCACCTGGACCGCAGCACGACCACCCGCACCACCCCACGACGGAGCACCACCGAGAAGAGGAGGGGTCCATGAGCTACCGGCTCGGAGTGGACGTCGGCGGGACCTTCACCGACGTCCTGCTGGTGGAGGAGGGGAGCGGCCGCACGTGGCGGGCCAAGACCGCCTCGACCCCCGCGGACCAGTCCGTCGGCGTCCTCACCGGCATCGCCAAGGCCTGCACCGAGGCCGGCATCGACCTCTCCGAGGTCGGTTCGGTCCTGCACGGCACGACGGTCGCGACCAACGCGATCCTCGAGGGCAAGGGCGCGACCGTCGGCCTGGTCACCACCCGCGGGTTCCGCCAGGTGCTGCAGATCGCCCGGTCGTTCGTGCCCGGCGGCCTGGCCGGCTGGATCATCTGGCCCAAGCCCGAGCCGCTGGCCGCGCTGGAGAACACCGTCGAGGTCGACGAGCGGATCGCCAGCGACGGCTCGGTCGTCCGAGAGCTCGACGAGGACGACGTCCGCGCGAAGCTCGAGTCCCTGGCCGGCAGCGGCGTCCAGGCGCTGGCCGTCAGCCTGATCAACTCCTTCGCCGACCCGGCGCACGAGAGGCGGATCGCCGCGATCGCCGCCGAGGTGCTGCCCGGCGTCCCCGTGTCGCTGTCGTCCGACGTGCTGCCGGAGATGCGCGAGTACGAGCGGACCCTCACCACCGTGGCCAACGGCTACGTGCAGCCGCAGGTCCAGCGGTACGTGCAGAACCTGGCCGACCAGCTGGCCGCCGGCGGTGTCCAGGGTGAGCTGGCGATCCTGCGCAGCGACGGCGGGCTGTCGTCGGCGCCCAGCGCGGTCGGCTCGCCCGTCACCATGCTGCTGTCGGGGCCGGCCGGCGGGGTCACCGGGGCGGTCTGGGCCGCCGAGCAGGCCGGCTTCTCCGACGTCCTCACCTTCGACATGGGCGGCACCTCCACCGACGTCGGCCTCGTCCAGGGCCTCCGGCCGCGGATCGGCCGGGAGACGAAGGTCGGCGACCTCACCGTGCGCGCCTCCAGCGTCGACGTGCGCACCGTCGGCGCCGGCGGCGGCTCGATCGCCCACGTGCCCGAGCTGACCCGCGCGCTGCGGGTCGGGCCACAGTCGGCCGGCGCCGACCCCGGGCCGGCGGCCTACGGCAAGGGCGGCACGGAGCCGACGGTGACCGACGCCAACGTGGTGCTGGGCTACCTGCCGACGTCCCTGGCCGGCGGGGAGATCAGCCTCGACGTGAGTGCGGCGCGGGCGGCGGTCGCCAAGGTCGCGGAGGGGATGGGGCTGGAGGTCGAGGCGGCCGCGGCCGGGATCGTCGACATCGTCAACGAGAACATGCTCGGCGGCGTCCGGCTGGTCTCGGTCCAGCAGGGGTTCGACCCCCGCGACTTCGCCCTCGTCGCGTTCGGTGGCGCGGGTCCGCTGCACGCCAACGCGCTCGGTGTGCTCACCGGCGCGTGGCCGGTGATCGTGCCGCCCGCCCCCGGCATCCTCAACGCGCTGGGCGACGCGACCACCAGCCGCCGCGACGAGTCGGCCCGCACGGTGCTGCGCCGTTTCGGCGAGCTGACCGGCGCCGACCTCGTGCAGGTGCTGCGCGAGCTCGCCGACGACGCCGGCGAGCGGCTGGCCGCCCAGGGGCTGGACCGCGCCGACCAGACCGTGGGCTACCAGGTCGACGTCCGGTACCACGGCCAGGGCTTCGAGATCCCGGTCGAGGTCGACGCCGCGTGGCTGGCGGAGCCGGACACGGCGCTCGAGCGGCTCGGCACGACCTTCGACGCCGAGCACGACCGGCTGTTCTCGTTCCTGCTCACCGTCGACCACGAGCTGGTCAACGCCCGGGCCACGGTCACCGGCCCGCGGCCCGACGTCGCCTCCGTCCGGCTGCCCGAGGGCGACGGCGACCCGGCCGGCGCGAGGGTGGCCGACGCGCAGGTCTACGTCGGCGGCGGGCACGTGCCCGCCGGCGTCTACGACCGGGCGCGGCTGCGGGCCGGCGACGTGGTACCCGGCCCAGCGATCGTCACCGAGATGGACAGCACCACCCTCGTCCTGCCCGGGCACGCGGCGACCGTGCACGCGTCGGGCTCCCTGCTCATCACCCCCCAGGAGGGCTGACCGATGGCACGGATCATCGAGACCGCGACCGGCGACGTCGAGAAGACCGCCGTCGACCCCGTCACCCTGGACCTGATCGAGAACGGGCTGCGCAACGCCCGCTACGAGATGGACGAGGTGCTGTTCCGCACCGCGCTCTCCCCGGGCATCCGGGAGCAGCACGACGAGTTCCCGCTGATCGCCGACCCCGACGGGAAGATGGTCGTCGGCCAGTTCGGCCTGTCCATCCCCGACTTCCTCGAGGGCTTCGACGACACCGTCGAGGAGGGCGACGTCCTGCTGACCAGCGACCCCTACGCGTGCGGCGCGGCGATCAGCCACGCCAACGACTGGCTGGTCGTCGTCCCGGTGTTCCACGAGGGCCGGGTCGTGGGCTGGGCGTCGATGTTCGGCCACATGTCCGACGTCGGCGGGAAGACGCCGTGCTCGATGCCGACCGACGCGCTCACCATCTACGAGGAGGGCGTGGTCATCCCGCCCTTCAAGCTCTACCGGAAGGGCGAGCTGAACGAGGACGCGCTGCGGATCATCCTCAACCAGGTCCGCATGCCGGACTGGAACCGCGCCGACCTCAACGGCCTGGTGGCCGCCTGCCGCACCGCGTCCCGGCGGGTGGTGGAGATGTGCCAGCGGTTCGGGACGGCGACCTACCTCTCGGCGCTGGACTCCCTGCTGCAGCGCAACTACGACGCCATGAAGGTGCTGCTGTCGATGGTGTTCGAGGAGGGCCGCACGCTCTCGTTCACCGACTACATCTGCGACGACGGCGTCGGCAACGGCCCCTACGAGCTGAAGCTGTCCCTGACCCGCACCGGCGACAAGGTGCACCTGGACTTCACCGGCTCCTCGCCGCAGGCGGCCGGGCCGATCAACTACTACATCAACGAGAACCTGACGCGGATGTTCTTCGGGATCTACATGATCACCGTCGCCGACCCGCAGATCCTGTGGAACGACGGGTTCTACCCGCTGGTGGACGTCACGATCCCGGACGGCTCGTACTGGAAGCCGAAGCACCCGGCCTCGCTCAACGGCCGCAACCACGGCATCGGCCGGGTGTTCGACCTGTTCGGCGGGCTGCTCGGGCAGACCAACCCCGCGCTGCTCAACGCCGCGGGCTTCTCCTCCTCACCGCACTTCATGTACTCGGGCCACTACTCCACGGGCGAGCGGAAGGGGGAGTGGTTCCAGCTGTACTCGATCGGCTTCGGCGGCATCCCCGGCCGCCCGCTGGGCGACGGGCCGGACGGGCACTCGCTGTGGCCGAGCTTCACCAACATCCCGTGCGAGTACCTCGAGTCGTACTACCCGCTGCGGATCGAGACGTGGGAGACCGTGGCCGACACCGGCGGTCCCGGCCTGCACCGCGGCGGCAACGGCGTCGACGTCGCGTACCGCTTCGACGAGCCGGGCACCATCGCCATCCACGACGACCGCTGGCTGACCTACCCGTGGGGCGTCAACGGCGGGCACCCGGGGGCGCGCGGCACCAAGTGGCTCGAGCGCGCCGACGGCACCCGGCAGGTGCTGCCCAGCAAGTGTCACGACGTGCCGGTCGCGCCGGGCGACGTCCTGCACTTCGTCACCTGGGGTGGCGGCGGCTGGGGCGACCCGCTGGCGCGCGACCCCGAGCTGGTCGAGCTGGAGGTCCGGCGCGGCCTGGTCACCGCCGAGGGGGCGCGGCGCTACGGCGTCGTGCTGGCAGGGTCCGGTGGCCTCGACGCCGAGGCGACACGGGCCCTGCGCGAGCAGATGCGTGCCGACCGCCCGGCCGAGCTGCCCGTGTTCGACATGGGGCCGCCGATCGACGAGCTGCTCGCCCGCTGCGAGGAGGAGACCGGCCTGCCCGCGCCGAAGCGGCCGGTCTGGGTCTGATGGGCGGCCCGCCCGAGGACGCCGGCCGGCCACCGGGCGCCGGCCGGTCACCGGACGCCGGCCCGCACGGGACGGCCTTCTCCGGCCGGGTCGGCTGGGGCACGCGGCCGGCCCTGCTGGTCATCGACCTCGTGCGGGCCTACACCCACCCGGACGGGCCGTTCGGGCTGCCCGAGCCGGGCCCGGCCGTCGACGCGACCGGGCAGCTGGTGGCCGCGGCCCGGGCCGGAGGGGTGCCGGTGCTGTGGACCGTCGTCCGCTACGCGCCGGACCTGGCCGACGGCGGCCTGTTCGTGCGCAAGGTGCCGGCGCTGGCCTGCTTCGCCGAGGGGGCGCCGGGCGGCTGGGGCGAGCTCGCGCTGGAGCCGGCTGCCGGCGAGGTCGTCGTCGTCAAGCAGTACGCCTCCGGCTTCGCCGGCACCTCGCTGGCCTCGACGCTGCACGCGGCCGGGGTGGACACGGTGGTGGTGGCAGGCGTGTCCACCTCCGGCTGCGTGCGGGCCACGGCGATGGACGCGCTCAACGCCGGTTTCCGCCCGCAGGTGGTGCGCCAGGCGTGCGCCGACCGGACGCCGGCGCTGCACGACAACAACCTGGCCGACCTCGACGCCAAGTACGTCGACGTGGTGGACCTGCCCGAGGCGCTCGCCCACCTGTAGCCCGTGCCAGGGTGGGGGCGTGCCGAAGCGGAGTGCGGGGGTGCTGCTGCACCGGCGGGGCGCCGACGGGACCGAGGTGCTGCTCGGCCACATGGGCGGGCCGTTCTGGGCGCGCAAGGACGCCGGCGGGTGGTCGGTCCCCAAGGGCGAGTACGCCGAGGGCGAGGACCCGGAGGCGGCGGCGCGCCGGGAGTTCGCCGAGGAGCTCGGCAGCCCGGTGCCGGCGGCGGAGCTGGTGCCGCTGGGTGAGCTCCGCGCCTCGGGCAAGGTGCTGACGGTGTGGGCCGCCGAGGGCGACCTGGACGCCGACGCCTGCACCAGCAACACGTTCGCGCTCGAGTGGCCGCCGCGGTCGGGGCGTGTGCAGGAGTTCCCGGAGATCGACCGCGCCGCCTGGTTCGGTCTCGCCGAGGCGCGGGAGAAGCTGGTGAGGGGCCAGGTCCCCCTCCTCGACCGGCTGGCGGCGCTGCTGACCGAGTGACGCACTGCGCACGACGAAGCGCCGGAGCCCAGCCTGGCGGCAGTGACTCCGGCGCTCCGGACGGGTGCTGAGGCGCCCCGAGTGGGTGGCTCAGAGCGAGGCGCCCACCGAGGCGACGGCGCTGATGAAGATGATCGCGGGGACGAGAGCGATGACGCCCAGCACCAGGCCGGCGATGGCGAGGCCGGTCGGGGCGCCCTTCTTCTTGCCGGAGGAGATGCCGACGCCACCCATGATGACGCCCAGCAGGGCCAGCACGATGCCCAGTGCGGGGACCCAGCAGAAGAGCAGGCCGAGCAGGCCGGTGACGAACCCGGCGGTACCGAGGCCGTTGGTCGGCGCGTTCTGCACGTAGACGGTCGGCGCCTGCTGGGCGTAGTACGGCGGCTGGGCTGCATACGGCTGCGGCTGCGGCTGGGCACCGTAGGGCTGCGGCGTGGCGTTCGAGAACTGGTCAGTGGTCACGAGGTCCCCCGTGGCTCATGGTCGGCACTCCCGACCTCGCACAGAGAGTGACGGTCCCTGAGCGCTCCGACAAGGAGGCATGGCGGGAGCTCACCATTTTCGGGTGGCGGTCGTCTCGTACGTAGCTCCCACCCCCACCAGTCCCAAGGGTCGCATCCAACCCGCCCCACGGGCGCCAGTCGGCCGCCCGTCAGGCCCGGGTCGACGTCGCAGACTTCGTGACGGTTGGTCGACGACTCGTCCCACCCGTCCCACGCGGACCGTTTCCGTTGCGGCGCGTGGCATCGTCTGCCGGCCGAGTCCCGACGGACTCCCGGATCGAGGAGAGCCCGTGTCCTGCCCCACCTGCGGCACCCACGACCAGCGTGGCGCCTACTGCGTCTCCTGCGGCACCGAGCTGCTCGCCCTGACGCAGCCGGTGCTCCGCCTGCAGACCCGCGGCAAGCCCGCCGTCCCGCCCGCGGCGCCGGCGCGGTGACCCGCGCCGGCGCGGCCGGTGGTCAGCGGACGTCGGCGAGCTCGGGCTCCCGCGGCGCCGGGGCGGTCGCCCCGCCGTCGCCGTCGCCCTCGCGGATTCCGTACCGGGCGTAGACCCGGCCCAGCGGCCCCGGCGCCCACCAGTTGGCCCGCCCCAGCAGCCGCATCGTGGCCGGCACGAGCAGCAACCGGACCACGGTCGCGTCCACCACGATGGCGATGAGCATCGCGACGCCGATCATCTTGATGAACGTGATGCCCGACAGCGAGAACGCGCCGATCACCACGACCAGCAGCAGCGCGGCGCTGGTGATGATCCCGCCGGTGCGCTGCAGCCCCGTGGCGACGGCGGTGGTGTTGTCGCCGGTGAGGTCGTACTGCTCGCGGATCCGGGACATGAGGAACACCTCGTAGTCCATGGACAGGCCGAACACGATGGCCAGCACGAGGATCGGCTGGGTCGCCTCGACGAAGCCGGTCGGCGTGAAGTCCAGGAACCCGGACAGGTTGCCCTCCTGGAAGATCCACACCAGCGCCCCGAACGAGGCGCCCAGCGACAGCACGTTCATCAGCACCGCCTTGACCGGCAGCACCACCGAGCCGAAGGCCAGGAACAGCAGCACGAGCGTGGTGAGCACGACCAGCAGCGCCATCCACGGCAGCAGCGAGCCGAGGCTGTCGAGCAGGTCGGTCATCACGGCGCTCTGCCCGCCGACCAGCACGCTGCCGCCGTCGGGCGCCGGCACGTCGCGCACCGCCTCGACGAGCGCGCGGGCGTCGGCGTCGACCGGGTCGCCGTCGTAGGCCACCGCGACGCGGGCGGTGCTGCCCTCGGCGCCGGTGACGGTCGCGCCGTCCACCCCGGGGACCGCCGCGACCGCCGCGAGGTAGTCGTCCAGGGCCGCCGCGCCGGCCGCGGAGTCGACCGGGTCGGCGAGCGAGACGATCGCGGTCACCGGCGCCTCCGGCGCGGCGGGGAAGTCGGCGTCGATGGTCTCGGAGACCACCCGGCTCTCGGTGCCGGCCGGCAGGACCCGGACGTCGATGGCGCCGAACTGCACCCGCAGGAAGGGCAGGGCCAGCACGACGAGCAGGGCGATCACGGCGACGGCGTAGACGAGCGGCCGGCGCATCACGCTGCGCGCGATCCGGTACCAGGCGCCGTGCTCGTCGGCGACGACCGCACGGGCCGGGGGAGCGGGGCGGCGGAACACCCGGCGCAGGAACGGCCGGACCGACAGCGCCTCCACCCGCGGGCCGAGCATCCCGAGCAGGGCCGGCAGCAGGGTGAGGGCGGCGACCATCGCGACGAGGACGGCGCTCATCCCGCCGAAGCCCATCGACCGGAGGAACACCTGCGGGAAGATGGTCAGCCCGGCGAGCGAGATGGCCACCGTGGCGCCGGAGACGGCGACCGTGCGGCCCGCCGTGGCCATGGTCCGGGCCACCGCCTCCTCGACCGTGGCCTGGCGCGCCATCTCCTCGCGGAACCGGCTCACCACGAACAGGCCGTAGTCGATGGCCAGTCCGAGGCCGAGGATGGTGACCACGTTGACGGCGAACACCGAGACGTCGGTGAAGCCGCTGACCACGTTCAGGGCGGTGAACGCGCCGAGGATGGCCGTGCCGCCGATGACGAGCGGCAGGCTGGCCGCGGCGAGGCTGCCGAAGATGACCACGAGCAGCACCGCGAGCACCGGCAGCGAGATCATCTCGGCGCGCGCGATGTCGGCGCCGACGCGCTCGTTGATGTCCCGGTTGACCACCGCGTTCCCACCCAGCTGCATCTCCAGCCCCGGCGCGTCGAGGTCGTCGGCGATCGCGGCCACCGCGGCCTCGTCGTCGGTCCCGTCGGCGAACTGGAGGACGGCGTAGGTGGCCTGCCGGTCCGCGCTGACGAGCGGCTCGGCGCCGGCGCTCCAGTAGGTGGTCGTGCGCGCGAGCAGCTCCTGCGGCAGCCCGGCCAGGGAGTCGTCGACCGCCTCGCGGAAGGCCGGGTCGTCGACGGTCAGGTCGTCGCTGCGGTAGAGGACGACGACGTCGGCGGACTCCCGGCCCAGCTCCCGCTCCGCCATGTCGGCGGCGCGCGAGCTCTCGCTGTCGGGGTCCTCGAAGCCGGCTCCGGTCAGCTTCCCGAACACGCCGGTGCCCCACACGCCGGCGACGACGAGGAAGAGCAGGGCGAGGACGACGACGGTCCGGCGGCGCCGGTACATCACTCGGCCGAGGGTCTCGAACACGGGGTCCTCCGGGAGCGGCGGTAGAGTGGGTGAACGGCGTTAGCTAACGGTGATAACTCTGCATACACCGTTCACTCGAGTCAAGGGGGTCCGGATGGCGGACGGTGCGATCACCGATGTCGGGACCCGCCGCGAGCGCGCCCGGGCCGACACGCTGCGCGAGATCCGCGAGACCGCCCGCCGGGTCCTGGTCACCTCCGGCCCGGAGGGGCTCGCGCTGCGCGCGATCGCGCGGGAGATGGGGCTGTCGGCGCCGGCGCTGTACCGCTACTTCCCCAGCCGCGAGGACCTCGTCGAGCAGCTCGTGGCCGATCTCTACGACGAGCTGTGCGACCACCTGGAGGCGGCCCGCGACGCCGTCGCGCCGCCCCGCCCGGGCGCGCAGCTGCTGGCCACCGCCCGGGCGTTCCGCCGCTGGGCGACGACCCACCACATCGAGTTCGGCCTGCTCTTCGGCAGCGCCGCCCAGGGGATCGTGCCCGCGGATGCCGCCAGGGCCGACGACAGCCCCGCCGAGCGCCCCGGCCGGCGCTTCGGCGGCGTCTTCGCGGCCCTCATGGCGCAGGTGTACCTGGAGCAGCCCTTCCCGGTGCCGGCCGACGGCGAGCTCGCGCCCGAGCTGCAGGCGCAGCTCGAGGCGTGGTGCGCGAAGCTGCCCGTCGCCCTGCCGCTCGGCGTGATGTCGGTGTTCCTCTCCTGCTGGATCCGGCTCTACGGCATGGTCTGCATGGAGGTCTTCGGGCACCTGCGCTTCGCGCTGGCCGACCCCGAGCCGATGTTCGAGTCGGAGATGCGCCGGGTCGCCGCCGAACTGGGCATCACGGGGGACTGGTCGCCGCCGTCCTGACCGTGTCGACGTGTCGGCCCGGCGTGTCCAGGGTCACTGCTAGCAGTGTGCTTGCAAGAGTTAGCGAGCGCCGGTCTGCGGGCAGGTACGAGGGAGTCAGGTCATCCCCGATGTCTGGAGTCCCCCTCATGACCGACAACAACAAGATCATCAACCAGCTCCGCGCGCTCGTGCTGCTCACGCAGACCGAGGAGCAGGTCGCCCGCACCCGGGTCTCGCAGGCCCGTACCGACGCCGTGCGCCGCGAGCTGACCCAGAACGCCGACAACGCCGCCGAGCGGACGCGCCTGATCACCGAGCAGCTGCGCGCCGTGGGCGGTGTCCCGGACGTGGTCACCCCCGCCCTGGGCCGCCTCTCCGCGCTGCTCAAGGCCGGCTTCGAGCAGGGAGAGCCCCTCGAGGAGGCGCTGCTGCAGGACCTGCAGCTGGAGCACCAGCTCCTCGACCGCGCCACCTACCTCAAGGTGCTGGCCACCACGGCCGAGCTGCCGAAGGTCGTCCAGCTGGCCGAGGGGCTCATCACCGCGCACAAGGCCACCGTCGAGTGGCTGACCGTCGTCCTGGCCGAGGAGGCCCTCGGCGGTCCCGCGGCGCTGATGCCGACGCCGCTGCAGCGGGTCGCCGGCACCGCAGCGCGTGCTGCGAACGCCCCGGTGCGGTTCGTCGCCAACCGCGTCAACGAGGTCTTCGACAGCGCTGCCCAGGCGCGCGAGGAGGCCGGGGACCGGCTCGGCGAGGTGGCCAACAAGGCCACCTCCCTCACCGGCGCCGTGCGCGAGACCCTGACCGTGGGTCGCGCCGCCGCCCTGCGCCGGGCCGAGCGGATCGCCCGCCGCGAGGGCAACCGCGACGCCGCCGACGTGGCGAAGGCCGCCCGCGAGGAGCTCGGCGACGTCACCGCCGACGAGCTGCCCATCAAGGGCTTCGACTCGCTGGGTACGGCGGACGCCGCCAAGGCCGCCAAGGAGCTGCGGTCGCCGCACGACATCCGGGTGATCATCCGGTACGAGGAGACGCACAAGGCGCGGCCGAGCGTGATCAGCGCGGCCCAGGTCGCCCTGGCCGCCGTCGCCAAGGAGGCGGTCGGCGTCGACAGCTGACGCCGCCGCTCCGCCCGGAGGGCCCGCACCCGCGATGGGTGCGGGCCCTCCGCCGTGTGCGGAGACGAACCGGCGGTCAGCCGGAGGTCAGCCGGAGGTCAGCCGGAGGTCGTCGCCTCGGGGAACACCCACCGGCGGTAGACGACGAAGCGGAGCGCGGTGCCCACCGCGATCGAGGTCAGGTTGGCCGCCTGCAGGACGAGTGCGTCCTCCTGGCCGAGCCCGTGGCGCACGAATCCGATGATCGAGAGCCCCAGCAGCAGCGTCGCCCCGTTGACCAGCGCGAAGAGCAGGTACCCGCGGCCCGGTCGGGTGCGCGGCCGCCCGCCGTAGGTGATCACGCGGTGGCCGGCGAAGGCGACCGTGGTCGTGACCAGCGTCGTGAGCGCCTTGGCCGCGACGGCGCCCACCCCGAGCTGCGCGTAGAGGAGCTGGAACAGCACCAGGTCGAGGGCGAGGCAGCAGCCGCCGACGATGCCGAAGCCGGACAGCTCCCGCACGACCAGCCGCCAGGTGCTCGTCAGGTGCCCGAGCGGTCCCCGGCCGCTCCGCACGGCGAGCAGCGTAGGGCGTGCGCAGGGTGCCGGGTGCCTCGCGTGTCCGGGGTCGCACCGCCGTCGGTTCGCGGGCGGCGCCGCCCCCGGGGCATGGTGGAACCCATGCACATCACCCCCGAGGTCCTCGAGCGGGAGTTCTCCCTCAGCACCGCCGCCACCCGCCTGGACTTCCTGAGCCGGCGGGACAGTGGCGCCACGACCCTCAACCGCGTCGCCGACGACGACCCGGACGACTGGAGCGCCATCCGCGACACGGGCACCACGCTCGACGTCCCGGAGGCGCTGGAGCTGCTCGCGCTCGGCGAAGTCATCGCCCGCAAGGCACGCGACAGCCAGCTGATCGGCATCCGGGCCGCGCTGCGCGGCGGGTCGGGGTGGGAGGACATCGCCGCGGCCCTCGACGTCGCCCCCGACGAGGCGTGGACGGCCTACCACCGGCTGATCGAGCGCCAGGAGCGGACCCGCGCTCTCGACCCCGACGACGCCGCGTCCGCCCGCGACCTCGCCGGCGCCCGCCCCCGCCGCTAGCGGACCTCGACGCCCCTCCAGAACGCCACGCGGCCGGTGATCTCCTCCGCCGCGGGCTTCGGCTCCGGGTAGTACCAGGCGGCGTCGGCGTTGGTCTGGCCGTCGACCTCGATCGAGAAGTACGACGCCTCGCCCTTCCAGGGGCAGGTGGTGTGCTTGGCCGAGGGGCGGAGGACCTCCTCGCGCACGGACTCGCGCGGGAAGTAGGCGTTGCCCTCGACGGTGACGATGTCGTCGGACTCGGCGAGGACGGTCCCGTTCCAGGTGGCAGTGGTCATGGACCGATCGTCCTCCTCGCGGGCGCGTCGTGGGGTGTCAGTGGTGCAGCAGCGCGAAGGTCGCCACCGCGTGGGCCAGGGCCTTCCCCTCCTGCTCGACGTCGGCCTCGCAGACGGTGAGGTGCTCGCCGCGCGTCCGCACCGAGGCGCTGACGGTGAGCGGACCCGGCCTGCCCGGCCGCAGGTAGGTGACGGTCAGCTGGCTCGTCGCCGGGACGTCGCCCTCGTCGGTCACCGTGCGCACGGCCTGCCCCATGGCGGTGTCGACGAGCGTGGCGAGGACGCCGCCGTGCAGCGTGCCGGCGGCGTTGAGGTGCTCGTCGGTGACCTCGAAGGCCAGCCGCGCCGCGCCGTCGTCGGTGTCCTCCACCCGGGCGCCGAGCCGCTCGGCGAAGCCGCCGGTCGTCGTGTCGTCAGCCATCGCCGGGCCCTACCCCGCTGACCGGAGGGCCACGCTCCGTCCGTTCCTCGGGGCGCGGCGCGAAAGTCCCCGGGCCGGTCCCGGGCCGTCTAGATTGCGCCGCCGTGGCGATGCGGCGCAGGACGTGGATCTGGCTGGCGGCGGCTCTCGCGGTGGTCGCCCTGGGCGCCTTCGTGCTGGTCTGGTTCCAGCCGCACAAGCTGTTCATCGACGACGAGGTGTCCGAGGCGCTGCCGTCGGCGGCCGTGCCGCCGGCGGACGAGGCCGGCGCCCCGGCGGGCAGCGCGACGCCGTCCGCACCGCCGGCTCCCGTCGACCTGGCGACCGGCACGTTCGTCTCCCGCGAGCACGAGACGGTCGGCACCGCCCGGGTGGTCCGGCTGCCCGACGGGCAGGTCATCGTGCGGCTGGAGGGGTTCGAGACCTCGAACGGTCCCGCGCTCTTCGTCTACCTGTCGCAGAACCCGGCGGACGGCGCCGAGGCGGCCTTCGACGACGCGGCCGTCGACCTCGGCGCGCTCAAGGGCAACATCGGCGACCAGAACTACGTCGTCCCCGAGGGCGTGGACGCCACCGGCTTCACGAGCGTGGTGATCTGGTGCGACCGGTTCGACGCCGCCTTCGGCGCGGCGGACCTGGCGCCCGTGGCCGCCTGACGCCGCCGCCCCGCTGGGCGGTCCCCCGCGACGCTCGTGCTCTGCGTCCGCTGGTACGCAGAGCACGAGCGCGCGCAGGACCCGGTCCCGGCCGTCCTCGGCGAGCGTGCCGCGGAGGCCGCGGAGGCCGCGGAGGCCGCGGAGGGTCGCCTCAGGGTTCGGTCCCGCAGGATGGCGAGGGGCCGGGCAGGCGGGTCAGGAGGGCCCGGGCCAGCGCGACGAGGTCGGCGGCCGGGGCGGGCTGCTCGGCGGCGGCGCGGAGGACGGCGACCAGCGGCGGGGCGAGCGCGGGGGAGAGGGCGGCGATCCACGCGCCGCTGCCGGCGCGGGCCTCGGCCACGTGCTCGGTGCTCCCGTCGGCCCGGACGGCGACCACCTCGGGACGGGTCGCCAGCAGGCCGGTGACGCGCCAGTCGCCCGCCGTCGCCCGCGCCGCGAGGGTCTCGAGCCGGTCGGCGGCGGCTCCCAGCAGGTCGGCGGGGGAGTCGGCGTGCACGCGGGAGATGGTGCCCCGCGTGGGGTGTGCGGACACGGACCCGCGGGGACAGCGGGAGTGTCCCCCCGCCGTCCTCCGGAGCTGACCCGTGGACCCTGCCGACAGCCGTGCCCCCGAACTGCAGACGCTCACCCCGGGCCTGTACGACGTCGTGCAGTTCGCCGTGCTCGGCGCGGGCTTCGCCCTGCTCGCCTACCTCCTCTACTCGTGGGTGAGCCGGGACGAGGTGTCGGCCCGCTACCGGCCGTCGGCGTACGCGGCCATCTGCCTCGCGGCGGTGGCGACGGTGGCGTACGCCGTCCTCTACTCCGACGTCGACAGCGGGTTCCGGCTCACCGACGGCGTGTACGTGCCGACCGAGGAGGCGCGCACGACCGAGGGGACCCGCTACATCGACTGGTCGGTGACCGTGCCGCTGCTGACCGTCGAGCTGCTCGCCGTCTGCTCGCTGTCCGGGGCGCGGGCCCGCCGCGTCCGGGCGGGGGCGATGGCCTCGGCGTTCCTGATGATCGTCACCGGCTACGTGGGCGCGCAGGTGGTGGGGGAGGGCCGCGACACCGCCGCGCTGGTCGTCTGGGGTCTGATCAGCACCGCCTTCTTCGCCTACCTGTACGTCGCGCTCATCGCGGCGGTGCGCGCGTCGCTGCCGACGATGGGAACCGAGGCGGCGACCAGCCTGCGGAACGCGACGATCGTCCTGCTGAGCAGCTTCGGCATCTACCCGCTGGTCTACGCGGTGCCGGTCTTCGCCGACGTGACGCCGGCCTGGTACACCGCGATGCAGGTCGCGTACTCCGTCGCCGACGTCATCGCCAAGATCGGCTTCGGCGTCCTGGTGCACAAGGTGGCCAAGTTGCGCACCGCCGAGGACGTCGCGGCCGGCGTCGACACCCACCCGGAGCCGGTGTGGTCGAGCAACGTGCCCAAGAGCGAGGGCGTCCAGCCCGAGGTCCGCCGCATCGCCGAGCGGTGAGCCGGGTCAGGCCGGCTCGCGGCGCATGGGCACGTGCGGGATGCCGTCCTCGTCGTAGCCGGGGCCGCTGCGCCGGAAGCCGAACCGCTCGTACCAGCCCTCCAGGTGGGCCTGGGCGCCGAGCGTGATCGGCGCGCCCTCGCACAGCGCGATGCCGGCCTCGATGAGCTGCGCGGCCAGCCCCTGCCCGCGGGCGGCCGGCGCGGTCGCCACCCGGCCGATCGCGCGGGTGGGGCCGTCGTCGAGGACGCGGATGGTGGCCGCGACCTCGCCGTCGACCTCCGCCCACAGGTGCACGGTGGCCGGCTCGACGTCCCGGCCGTCCAGCTCGGAGTAGGGGCACTCCTGCTCGACGACGAAGACGTCGACCCGCAGCCGGCACAGGGCGTAGACCTCGAACGGGGTCAGGTCGGCGAAGCGGGCGGTGCGCAGCATCGGGGGAGTCACCGGGCCGTTGTACCGAACCGTCGTCCGGTGATGCCGCCCACGTCGGGCACACTGGTGGTTAGGTGTGCCTCGCCTACACCCTCTGGAGGATTCGTGAACACCCCCGGGCGCGCGACTGCCGCCGTTCTCACCGCCCTGACCGTGACCGGTGCGCTGGCCGCATGCGGCGGCTCGGCCGAGGCCGACGGCGACACGCTGACCGTCTACAGCGCCCAGCACGAGAGCCTGGTCCGGGCGATGCTCGAGGACTTCACCGAGGAGACCGGCATCGAGCTCGAGTTCCGCGAGGGCAACGACGCGGAACTGGCCAACCAGATCGTGCAGGAGGGCGAGGCGTCGCCCGCCGACGTCTTCCTGACCGAGAACAGCCCGTCGATCGACATCCTCGACCGCGAGGGCCTCCTGGCGCCGCTGGAGCAGGCGACGCTCGACCAGGTGGGCGAGCAGTTCCGGCCGTCGTCGGGTACCTGGACCGGGTTCGCCGCGCGGTCGACGGTGCTCGTCTACAACCCCGAGCAGCTGCCCGAGGCCGAGCTGCCGGCGTCGATCATGGAGCTCGCGGACCCCGAGTGGGAGGGGCGCATCGGCATCGCCGCCGGGGGCGCGGACTTCCAGGCCATCGTCAGCGCCGTCCTCGCGCTGCGCGGGGAGGAGGAGACCCGCGCCTGGCTGGAGGGGCTGGAGCGCAACGCCGACGTCTACCAGAGCAACACCGCGGTGATGACCGCCGCCGACGAGGGCGAGATCGACGCCGGGATCATGTACCACTACTACTGGTACCGCGACCAGGCCGAGAACG
Source organism: Trujillonella endophytica (assembly GCF_019799905.1). Lineage (GTDB taxonomy): Bacteria > Actinomycetota > Actinomycetes > Mycobacteriales > Geodermatophilaceae > Trujillonella > Trujillonella endophyticus_A. The sequence goes on from NZ_JABGCI010000008.1 coordinate 85,854, forward strand.
CCCTGCGCGGGGACGACGCGGCGCTGCACTTCTTCCGCAACACCGACCCCGGCGCATTCCTCAGCGTCTCCGGCGCCGGCGTCCTGGCCTCCTCCGACCAGCCCGACGAGGCGCAGCGGCTGGTCGAGTACCTGACCAGCCCGGCCGCCCAGGAGCGGCTCGCGCAGAGCAGCGCCCTGGAGTACGCCGTCGGGACCGGGGTCGCCTCTGCCGATGCCCTCCCGCCGCTGGACACCCTGGGCGCACCGGACGTCGACCCCGGCGCGCTGGACCAGGACCGCGTCACGGAGCTCATGCAGGAGGTGGGTCTGCTCTGAGCGCTCCGTCCGCGTCCCCGGGGACGCAGCTCGTGGACCCCGGGGCGCCGGCCCGGCCGGCGCCCCGGCGTCGGCGCGCGTCCGGGGGCCTGCGGGAGCTGCGGCGCTCGCCGGTCACCGTCCTGCTGGCCGCGGCGGTGGCCGCGCTGGCGCTGCTGCCGCTGGGCTACATCGTTCGGTACTCCGCCGACCTGGGCTGGAGCGGCATCACCGAGCTCGTCCTGCGCGAGCGGGTCGCCGAGCTGCTGTGGAACACCGTCCGGCTGGTCGGCGGCACCGTCGTCGTCTGCGCGGTCCTGGGCGTGGGCGCCGCGTGGCTGGTGGAGCGCTGCGCGGTCCCCGGCCGCCGCGTGTGGCACGTCCTGCTCGTCGCGCCGCTGGCCGTGCCGGCGTTCGTCAACAGCTACGCCTGGATCTCGCTCCTGCCCGGGCTGGACACCTACGGCGGGGCGCTCCTGGTGGTCTCGCTGTCGTACTTCCCGTTCGTCTACCTGCCCGCCGTCGCCACGTTCCGCGGGCTGGACCCCGCGCTGGAGGAGACCGCCCGGGGACTGGGCCTGTCGACCTGGGCGGTCTTCCGCCGCGTGCAGCTGCCTCAGCTGCGGGTCGCGGTGCTCGGCGGCAGCCTGCTCATCGCACTGCACGTGCTCGCCGAGTTCGGCGCGCTCGCGATGCTGCGGTACCCGACCTTCACCACCGCGATCTACGACCAGTACCGGGCGACCTTCAACGGCCCCGGCGCGACCGCGCTGGCCGGCGTCCTCGTGCTGCTGTGCCTGGTCCTGCTGGTCGCCGAGATCCGGCTGCGCGGCCGGCGCGGGTACGCCCGCACGGGCGCCGGAGCGGCCCGGCCGGTGCGGCCCGTCCGGCTCGGCGCGCTGACCGGGCCGGCGCTGCTCGCCCTCACCGGCCTGGTGGGGCTGGCCGTCGCGGTGCCCCTGAGCAGCCTCGCCACCTGGCTGGTCCGCGGCGCCTCCACCTCGCTCGACGTGCCGGAGCTGCTCGCGACGACCGGGTCCACGCTGGGCCTGGCCGCCGTCGCCGCGGCCGTCACCACGGCGATGGCGTTGCCCACCGGCTGGCTGGCCGTCCGCCGACGCGGACCGATCGCGACGCTCCTGGAGCGGAGCACGTACCTGGGCAGCGCGGTGCCGGGCATCGTGATCGCCCTCGCGCTGGTCACCGTGAGCATCCGGGCCTTCCCGTGGCTCTACCAGACGGTGCCGGTGCTGCTGGCCGCCTACGCGATCCTGTTCCTGCCCCGGGCCATCGTGACCGTGCGCGCCGCGGTCGAGCAGTCACCCCGGCTCTACGACGACGTCGCCGCGTCGCTGGGCGCCTCGGCGCCGGACCGGCTGCGCCGGGTGACGCTGCCGCTGCTCGCGCCGGGCATCGGCGCGGGGGCCGCGCTGGTGTTCCTCGCCGTCGTCACCGAGCTGACCGCCACGCTCCTGCTGGCCCCCACCGGCACCACGACCCTGGCGACGGCGTTCTGGTCGGCGAGCAGCGCGCTCGAGTACGGGGCCGCGGCGCCGTACGCGGTCGTGATGGTGCTGCTGTCGGCCCCGGCTACCGTGCTGCTCTCCCGCGACGCCCGACGAGGTCTGACCACATGAGCGCGACGACATGAGTGCCACGACATGAGCGCATTGACCGTCTTCGACGTGACGAAGTCCTACGGCAGCACCCCCGTGCTGACCGGCATCGACCTGCACGTGCCGGCCGGGACGACGACCGCGCTGCTCGGCCCCTCCGGGTGCGGCAAGACGACGCTGCTGCGGATCGTCGCGGGCTTCGACGACCCCGACTCGGGCACCGTCGAGCTGGGTGGCCGGGTGGTCGCGGGCGACGGCCGGGGAGTGCCTGCGCGCCGCCGGGGCATCGGCTTCGTCCCGCAGGAGGGGGGGCTGTTCCCGCACCTGTCCGTGGCCGCCAACGTCACCTTCGGCCTGCCCCGCCGGCAACGCCGCGACCGCGGCCGCGTGGCCGGGCTGCTCGCGCTCGTCGGGCTGGACGCCGCGCTCGCCGACCGCTCGCCGCACCAGCTCTCGGGCGGCCAGCAGCAGAGGGTCGCGCTGGCCCGCGCCCTGGCGCCGGAGCCGTCCCTGGTGCTGCTGGACGAGCCCTTCTCCTCCCTCGACGCCTCGCTGCGCGAGGAGACCCGCCGCGCGGTCGCCGAGGCGCTGGCGGCCACCGGCGCCACGGCCGTCCTCGTCACCCACGACCAGGCCGAGGCGCTGTCGACGGCGTCCCAGGTGGCGGTGCTGCGAGGCGGGCGGCTGGTCCAGCTGGCCGATCCGCGGACGCTCTACCGAAGCCCGCAGGACCTCGACGTGGCGACGTTCGTCGGCGAGGCCGTCGTCCTCCCCGCCGACGTGCGCGACGGCCGGGCGCACTCCGAGGTGGGGGTGCTCCAGCTGGAGCGGCGGACCGCCGACGGCCCGGCCCGCGTGCTGCTGCGTCCCGAGCAGCTGCGGCTCACCGCCCCGGCGCCCGACCTGCCCACCGCCCTCGTGCGCACCGTCGACTTCTTCGGGCACGACGCCCGCGTCGGGCTGGAGCTGGCCTCGGGCCGCGCGGTGAGCGCCCGGCTCGAGGGTCGCGACCTGCCGGAGGCCGGCGACGCCGTCGGCATCGTCGTCCGCGGCGCCGCGCTGCCGTTCCCGGCCGAGGGGCCGGACGACGCGCTGGTCAGCGGGCCGGAGGTCCGGACGGAGGACGCGCCGGCGGACCTGGACGCCACCTGGACGACAGCCGGACGTTAGGTGTGCCTACGCTCACTCCCGTGGATCTGTTCCTCTTCACCGTCGACCCCTCCTACGGCAGGGACGTGCTGGCCGCCGGGGCGACCGGGATCGTCGTCGACTGGGAGCGCCGCGGCAAGGCCCGCCGGCAGCGGGGTGAGGGCACCCAGATCAACGCCGACACGGTCGAGGACCTGGCCCGGATGCGCGCGGCCACCGACGGGCGGCTGCTCTGCCGGATCAACGGCTACGGGCCCTGGACGGCGGGCGAGGTCGAGGACGCGCTGGCCGCCGGTGCCGACGAGCTCTTCCTGCCGATGGTGCGCGGCACCGAGGAGGTCGACCGGACCCTCGACCTGGTGGCCGGCCGCTGCGGGCTCGGGATCCTCGTCGAGACGCAGGACGCCGTCGACCGGGCCGCGGCGCTGGCCCGCCGGCCGCTGTCACGCATCTACGTCGGCCTCAACGACCTGCGGATCGACCGCCGGAGCACCGAGCTGTTCCGGCCGCTGGTCGACGGCACGGTCGACGCCGTCCGCGCCGAGGTCGCGCAGCCCTTCGGGGTCGGCGGCCTGACCCTGCTCGAGGGCGGCTCGCCCGTGCCCAGCGCGCTGCTGGCCGCGGAGCTGGTCCGGCTGGGCACCGACTTCACCTTCCTGCGCCGGTCGTTCACCGCCGACATGGCCGGCCGGGACCCGTTCGTCGAGGTCCCGCGGCTGCTCGCGGGCCTGGACCGGCTGCGCGCCGCCGACGCCGCGACCGCCGCCACCCGCCGCGCGGAGTTCGTCGTCGCGGTCCAGGGCCCCGGCGCCTCCCCGGCCCCCGCCGCGGCCGCCCTCGCCACCCCGGCGTGAGGGCCGGCCGCCGGTGAGGGCGCTGGTCACCGGCGCGGGGGGCTTCGTCGGCCGGCACCTCGTGCGGCGGCTGGAGCACGACGGCTGGGACGTCGTCGCGCTGACCCGGTCCTCGGTCGATCTCGCCGACCCCGTCGCGGGCGCCGCCGCCGTCCGGTCCGCCGACCCCGACGTCGTCTTCTCGCTGGCCGCGGGGCGGGCGAAGGCGACGGCGGCCGACCGTGCCGCCACGGTGGCGGTCAACACCAGCCCCTGGCTGGTCGACGCGCTGCCCGACCGCTGCCGGGTCGTCGTCCGGCTCGGGTCCTCGACGGAGTACGCGGCCGGACCACGGCCGCTGGCCGAGGACGCGCCGCTGGAGCCGCGGGGGTTCTTCGGCGCGACGAAGGCCGCCGGCTCGCTGCTGCTGCAGGCCACCGCCGCCGAGCGCGGCGTGCGCGCGGCGGTGCTCCGGGCGTTCCAGGTCTACGGCCCCGGCGACCACCCGACCCGCCTGGTCCCCGTCGTGCTCGCCGCCGCCCGCGACGGCGGCACGGTGCCGCTGCCCGGGGCGGTCAGCCGGCGCGACTGGGTGTGGGTGGGCGACGTGGTCGACGCCTGCGTGCGCGCGGCCACCACCGCGACGCTGCCGCCCGGGCAGGTGCTCAACATCGGCACGGGGGTGCAGACCAGCACCGAGGAGCTGGTGGCCGCAGCCGTCCGGGCCACCGGCCGCCCGATCGCCACCGCCCCCGGGGCGCATCCCGGCCGGTCGTGGGACACCGCCGACTGGGTGTGCGACCCCGGCGCGGCGGCCGAGCTGCTGGGCTGGCGCCCGACGGTGACCCTGGAGGAGGGCCTGGCCCGCACGTGGGCGGCCGAGGGCGGGACGGCGTGACGGGCCCGCGGGTCGCCGTCGTCGTCCCGGTGTACCGCAACGCCGAGACGCTGGAGGCCCTCGCCGCCCGCCTGGCCGCGGCGCTGGACGGGCGCAGCTGGCGGCTGAGGTTCGTCGTCGACGGGTCGCCTGACTGCAGCGCGCGGGTCGCCGGCGACCTGGCCGCGCGCGATCCGCGGATCGCCGCCACGGTGCTGACGGCGAACGTCGGCCAGCACCGGGCGCTGTACGCCGGCCTGGCCGCCGAGCCCGACGCCGACGCGTGGGTCTGCCTGGACGCCGATCTGCAGGACCCGCCGGAGGCGGTCCCCGTGCTGCTCGACCGGCTGTCGGCCGGCGACGTCGAGGCGGTCTTCGCCGGCCGGCGCGGGGTCTACACGTCTCCGCTGCGGCGGCTGACCGGGAGCGTGCACCGCCTGCTCGCGACCCGGCTCACGGGCGTGCCGCCGGATGCCGGGGCGTTCCTGGCGATCGGGCCGCGGGTGCGCGAGGCCGTGCTGAGCGCGTCCGCGCCCAGCATCGTGCTGGCGGTGGGCCTGGCCGGCCGGCCGCTCACCAGCGTGCCCGTCTCCCGGGAGCGCCGGGCCGTGGGCGACTCCGCGTGGACGTCCCGGGCCCGGCTGGGCCAGTCCGTGCGGTCACTGGGCTGGGCCGTGCGGCACCGCCGTCACTGAGGCAGGGCTGCCCGGGCGCCGATCTCGCTCGCCGTCCCCTCGGCGACGATGCGACCGGCGGCCAGGACGGAGAGGCGGTCCGCGAGCCGGCCGGCCTCGTCGAGGTCCCGGGTGGTGAGCAGCACCGTCGTCCCGGCGCGGACCAGGGCGCGCAGCACCGCCGCGACCTCGGCGCGGCAGTGGGGGTCCAGATCCGTCGTCGGTTCGTCGAGCAGCACCAGCTCGGGCCGGACGACGATGCTGGCGGCGAGGTCGAGGCGGCGGCGCATGGCGGGCGAGTAGGTCCCGAGTGGCCGGCCGGCCGCCGCGGTGAGCCCGAACCCGGCGAGCAGCTGGTCGGTGCGCTGCAGCGCCGCGGCCCGGGAGTAGCCGAGCAGCCGGGCGAGCTGGACGAGATTGCCCCCGCCGCTCAGCTGCTCGGCGAAGCCGGCCGACCGCCCGGTGCGGCCGACGCGGTCGCGGACGGCATCGGCCTCGGCCACGACGTCGCAGCCGAGCACCCGCGCCGATCCGCCGTCCGGGTGCAGCAGCGTGGCGAGGACGCGGATCAGCGTCGTCTTGCCCGACCCGGCGGCGCCGACCACGCCGTGCACGCAGCCGGCAGGGACGCGGAGGTCGACCCCGTCCAGCGCGCGGGTCCCACCGACCACCACGACCAGGCCCCGGACGTCGACCGCCGGCTCGGGCAGGTGTCCGGACCCCGGGGGTGCGCTGGGGACCGGGGTGGCATCGGGGACGTCCACCGCCACGAGCCCACCTCCGGGTCCGTCCCGGCGGGACGCCCCGCGGGTACGACAGGGAGACGTCGCGCGCAGCGCGGACTCATCGGTCGCGGTGCGTCACCGGGTCCACAGCTGCAGCACCAGGTCGGTCTTGCTGCCCGGGAAGGACCACTCGCGGGACATGGACAACCCGGCGGCGGTGAGGATCTCCACGTCGTCGGAGGACTCGTAGCCGTCGGGGAGCACGCGGCGGATCAGCCAGACGCGGTCGGCGTCGGGTGGGGCGTCGTCGGGCGGCAGGACGACGTCCGGCCGGAGCCGGGGTTCGAGCGTGCGGACGTAGTGGTCCAGCCCCGTGGCGGAGCGCTGGTCGGCGGCCACGACCGGCTCGCCGGGCCGCTGCATCCGCGCGACGGCCGGGACCAGCCGGTCGGCCTGCTCCCGCGGTCCGCGGTCGGCCAGCGGCGCGCTCGCCAGCAGCGAGAAGCCCACGAGGAGCGCGCCGACCGCCGCCCGCGCGCCGCGGGGCACCGCGAGCGCGCCGGCCGCGGCGAGCACGCCGAGTCCGAGCAGTCCGGCGAGCAGGTAGCGGGGGAGGTAGACGGGCCGGACCAGCTCGGCGAGGAGGAGCAGTGCCAGCGGGACGAGCAGCCAGCAGGCGGCCACGACGCGGACCCCGCGGGCCCGCACCGCGCCCAGCACCGCGAGCGCCACCGAGAGGTACAGCAGCGGGGTACGGCCTCCCGACCACGCCTCGACCGCGAGGTCGGCCAGCGTGCCGCCGGTGTCGCGCAGGTGCTCGGCGTTGCGGCTCCCCGTGCCGTTGAGCAGGTTGACCCCGACGAGGCCGACGGCCGGCAGGGCGGCGAACGTCCCGACGGCGGCCACCCGCAGAGCCGCCCGGCCGCGCAGCAGCAGGGCCGCGACCACGAACGCGGCGAGCACGGTGACCGCGTACCAGTGGGCCAGCCCCATGCCGGCGCCGGCGAGCCCGAACAGCACCAGCCCGCGCGGCGGCTCCTGCAGCCAGCGGACCAGGCCCAGCAGCGCCCCCCCGGTGGCCAGGACCGCGAGGCCGTAGCTGCGGGCCTCGACCGCCTGCTCGAGCACCAGCGGGTTCGCGGCCAGGGTGAGCCCCGCGAGGACGCCGGTGGCGCGGGTCGTCAGGCGGGCGACGGCCCGGGTGACCAGCGCGATGCCCCCGGCCGTGGCGAGCAGGGAGAAGACGCGCAGGGACGCGTCGCCCCCAAGCCCGGGCAGCGACATCCACGCGTGGACGACGAGGTAGTAGGGGGCGTTGTACGAGGGCGGGACGCCGGCGAGGTAGCTCGTCGTCCCCTCTCCGGAGGCGATCGCGGACAGGATCTCGCCGAGCGGGAGGCGGGCGACCTCGGCGGTGAAGAGCTCGTCGAACCACAGGCCGTGCCCCGCCGCCAGGAGGACGGCGCCGAGCGCGACGACCAGCAGCGGCGGGAGCAGCTCCGCGAGCCGGGCCTGGCGCGGGCCGGCGGGGGAGGGGCGCGCTCGCGACGCCGTCGCCACCTCCGTCGTCGCCACGGAGGGAGGGTAGGCGAGCTCCCACTCGCGGCCGCGGAACGTCCGCCCCCGTGCCTACGGTCGTCCAGGTGGACGACGTCCTCGACCCGGGTCCCGCGCCGCCGGCGTCGTCGGAGGTGGTGGCTCGCAGGTTCCGGCGGCAGCCGCGCCGGGACACCGCGCACGAACTGGCGGTGCGCCGTCGGCTGCACGCCCGTGGGGCGCGCTACCGGGTCGACGTACGGCCCTGCCCCGAGACCCGCAGCCGCGGTGACCTCGTCTGGAAGGGACGCCGACTGGTCGTCTTCCTCGACGGGTGCTTCTGGCACGGCTGCCCGACGTGTGGCCACCTGCCGCACGCCAACGCGGCGTGGTGGTCGGCGAAGCTCGCCGCGAACGTGGCCCGCGACCGGCGGGTGGACGCGCTGCTCACCGGCCTCGGGTGGCGGGTGCTGCGGTTCTGGGAGCACGAGGACCCGGACGACGTCGTCGACACGATCTGCGTCGCGCTCGCGGAGACGTCGGCAGGTCGCTGACACCGCCAACGGGCCGGCGGCGGTCAGTCGGTGCGTGGACCCCGGGCGCGCTGCGCCATCGGGCTGCCCATCCACAGCCACCCCAGCAGGACGGCGACCACGGCCGCGGCGGCGATCGCCTGCGTCAGGCTGAAGAGCACGTCGGTCACCAGCAGGACGGCCGACACCAGCGCCAGGGCCAGCACGCTCAGCCCCAGGAAGGCGTGGCGGTTGCTCCGGCGCAGCAGGTCCTCCTTGTCGTGCTGCCGGAACAGCGCCCGGTGCTGCGCCGCGGGGGCGATCAGCAGGGCCGTGGCGACCACGGCACACACCAGCGTCACGAAGTACACGTCGCGCTGGAAGTCCGTCATCCGTGCTCCGCCCTGCTGGAAGGGCACGACGAGCAGGAAGGCGAAGAGGAACTGCACGCCGGGCAGCGCGACGCGCAGCTCGTTGAGCAGCTCCATGAGCTCGCGGTCGATCCGCTCGGCCCGGGTCTCGTCACGGCCGTCGGCGTCCCCGTCGTGGACCCCGCGTGCCGGGTGGGTCGTCGCCATCGCGCACTCCTCTCCTCCGCCGCCCCCGTCGCCTGCCACAGGCCGAGCCAGGAGACGCTGTATGCCCGCTGTTCACCTCTTCGTCACCTGGTCGCCCGAACGGGTGCCCGGCTCGGGGGTAGCGGCCGACCATGTCGATGTCATCGCCGCTCGAGCCGAACCTCCCCCAGTCCGCCGACGACGGGATCCCGGCCGCCGACGCCGGCAACGGCGCCCCGCCGCCGGCCCAGGGGTTCGGCATCGAGGGGGAGGACCCCGATCGCGCCGAGGGAGAGCCCGGGACGCCGGACGTCGCCCCGACCGACTCGCCGTTCCGAACGCCGGACCCCCGGGACGTCGGCCGCGGCTGAACGGTCGGTGAACACCGGCAGATCCGCGTGACCGGACGCCGCGCCGAGCCATAGATGAGGCGTGACCCCTCCACTGCCCGCCGTCTCCCGGCGTCGCGCCCTCCAGGTGGGCGGCGCCCTGACCGGGGCGGCCGTCCTCGGGACGTCCGCCCCGACCGCTGCCTCGGCCGCCCCCGGCCGGCCGGCCTTCAGCCACGGTGTCGCGTCCGGCGACCCGCTGCCCACCGCCGTCCTGCTGTGGACCCGGGTCACCCCGACGTCCGCGGCCACGCCGGGCTCGGGGACCGGCCCGGTGGTCTCCGTCGAGTGGGAGGTCGCCACCGACGACCGCTTCCGGCAGATCGCCCGCCGCGGCACGGTGCGCACCGGGCCCGACCGGGACCACACCGTCAAGGCCGACGCGACCGGCCTCACCCCGGCCCGCACCTACTGGTACCGCTTCCGCTGCCAGGGCGTGGTCTCGCCGGTCGGCCGCACCCGGACGGCGCCCGCGGACGACGCAGCGGTGCCGCGGCTGCGGATGGCCGTGGTCTCCTGCGCCAACCTGCAGGCCGGCTGGTTCGGCGCCTACCGCAGCCTGGCGGCCCGCACCGACCTCGACCTCGTGCTGCACCTCGGTGACTACCTGTACGAGTACGCGCCGGGGGAGTACCAGGCCCGCGACGTCGTCGTCCGCCCGCACGACCCGCCGCGCGAGATGGTCACGCTCGCCGACCACCGGCGCCGGCACGCCCAGTACAAGTCCGACCCGGACCTCCAGGCCCTGCACGCGGTCGCCCCGTGGGTGGTCACCTGGGACGACCACGAGTCGGCCAACGACGCGTGGTCCGGCGGCGCGGAGAACCACACGCCGGGCGCCGAGGGCCAGTGGACGTCGCGGCGGGCGGCGTCCCAGCGCGCCTACGCCGAGTGGATGCCGGTGCGCTACGAGGCCGGCGGGCGGCTGTACCGGCGGCTGCGCTGCGGCCGCCTGGCGAACCTGTCGATGCTGGACCTGCGCACCTACCGCGACCAGCAGGTCGCCTCGCCGGTGGACCCGGCGCTCGGCGACCCCGGACGCACCCTCACCGGGCCGGACCAGATGGCCTTCCTGCTGGAGGGCCTGGCCGATCCCTCGGTGCAGTGGAAGCTGGTCGGCAACCCCGTGATGATCGCGCCGGTGCAGTTCCCGAGCACCCTCGACACCCGTGTGCTGCAGGGCGTGGAAGGCCTGCTGGGGGTCGACCTCCCCGACCAGGTCGGGGGCCTGCCGTACAACGTCGACCAGTGGGACGGCTATCCGGCCGAGCGCGCGCGGGTGCTGGCCCGGCTGCGCGACGGTGGCATCCGGGACGCCGTCTTCCTGACCGGCGACATCCACTCCGGCTGGGCCGCCGAGCTCCCGTCGGACCCGCTCACCTACCCGGTCACCGGCGACAGCCTGGGCACCGAGCTGGTCTGCACCTCGGTCACCAGCGACAACCTCGACGACATCCTCGGCGTGCCACCCCGGACGGCGTCGCTCGGCGTGGAGACCGCCATCAGGGGGGCGAACCCGCACGTGAAGTACCTGGACTTCGACTCGCACGGCTACTCCGTGCTGGAGGTGACCCCCGCGGCGATCCAGATGGACTGGTTCGTGCTCCTCGACCGGACCAGCCGCACCTCCGGCGCGGTCTGGTCGTCGTCCTGGCAGGTGGCGGCCGGCTCCAACCGGCTCAGCCCGGCCGCCGGGCGGCTGTCGTGACCGGGCAGCGGCCGGCGCTGGACCGGCGTTCCTTCCTGCGGCTGACCGCGGCCAGTGGTGCGGCCGTCGTCCTCTCCACGGCGGTCGGCAGCCGGCCGGCGCAGGCTGCGCCGGGCGGGCTACGGGTCTACGTCGTCGTCACCGACGGGATGCGCCCGGAGGAGATCGACCCCGTGCTGACGCCGCGGCTGCACCGGCTCAGGACCGAGGGCACCTGGTTCCCCGCGGCACGCTCGCTGCCGGTCATGGAGACCATCCCCAACCACGTGATGATGATGACCGGGGTGCGCCCGGACCGGTCCGGCGTCCCGGCCAACTCGGTCTACGACCGCGCCGAGGCGACGGTCCGCGACCTCGACCGGCCCACCGACCTGCGCTTCCCCACGGTGATCGAGCGGCTCCGCTCGGCCGGGCACAGCACCGGCACCGTGCTGTCGAAGGCGTACCTGTACGGCATCTTCGGTGAGCGGGCCGACCACCGGTGGGAGCCCTTCCCGCTGCTGCCGGTCACCGAGCACGCGCCGGACGCCGCGACCATGGACGCGATGCTGGCGATGGTCGACCGGTTCGACCCCGAGTTCGTGTTCACCAACCTCGGCGACGTCGACCGGGTGGGGCACAGCGACCTGACCGGCACCACGCTCCGGCTGGCCCGGACGGCCGCGCTGGCCTCGACCGACCTGCAGATCGGCCGGCTGGTCGACCACCTGCGCGTCACCGGCCGGTGGGAGCGGACGGCCCTCGTCGTCCTCGCCGACCACTCGATGGACTGGTCGCTGCCCACCGACCTGATCTCCGTGGACGCGATCCTGCGGACGCGGCCGGACCTGCGGAGCTCGATCCAGATCGCGCAGAACGGCGGCGCGGACCTCCTGTACTGGACCGGCCCCGCGGCGTCCCGGCAGGCCGGGGTGGCCGAGGTGCGCCGGCTGGTCGCGGCGCATCCGGGCGTCGCCTCGGTGCACGCTCCCCGCGACCTCCGGCTCGGGCCGGAGGCGGGGGACCTGGTCGCCTACTGCCGGGCAGGCTGGCGCTTCACCGACCCGACGCCGCTGTCCAACCCCATCCCCGGCAACCACGGGCACCCGGCCACCGAGCCGATCCCCTTCCTGGTGTCCGGCGGCCATCCCCGCCTGTCCCGGGGAGCGGTGTCGAGCCTCGCGGTGCGCACCATCGACGTCGCCCCCGCCGTGGGCGCGGCATTCGGCCTCGGGGCCCCGCGCGGCGGCTACGACAGCTCGGTCCCCGCCGACGCGCTGCGCCGGCTGATCCCCCGCGGGTGACCGGCGAGCCCCTCGTACCGTGAGGGGGTGGAGACGACGACCCTGCCCAGCCGCACGGCCCTCGAGCTCGACGCCATGCGGGACGCCGGGCGGGTGGTCGCCGAGACCCTCGCCGCGGTGCGGGCCGCGGCCGTCCCGGGCGTGAAGCTGCGCGACCTCGACGACCTGGCGCAGACCTGCATCCGCGAGGCCGGGGCGACGTCGTCCTTCCTCGGGTACAAGCCGGCCTGGGCGCCGACGGCGTACAACGGCGCGCTGTGCCTGTCGCCGAACGAGGTGGTCGTGCACGGCCGGCCCAGCGGCCGGCGGCTGCACGAGGGCGACGTGCTGAGCATCGACTGCGGCGCGATCGTGGACGGCTGGAACGGCGACGCCGCGATCACGCTGCTCGTGGGGCAGGCGACGAGCGAGGACGACGCCCGGCTGGTGACGGCCACCGAGGAGGCGCTCGCCGCCGGCATCGCCGCCTCGGTGCCGGGCGCGACCCTGCAGGACGTGGCGACGGCGATCGACACGGTCGCGCGACGGTACGGCCTCGCCCACCTCCCCGACCACGGCGGGCACGGCATCGGCCGTGCCATGCACGAGCCGCCGTTCGTGCCCAACCGGCCCATGCCCGGGCTGGACCGCATCCGGCTGGAGGCCGGCAGCACGCTGGCCATCGAGCCGATGCTGCTGGCCGGCGAGGAGCGCTACAAGCACAAGAAGGACGGCTGGGCGGTGGTCACCGCCGACGGCCGGCGCGCGGCCCACGTCGAGCACACCGTCGCGGTGACCGACGACGGACCTCGGGTCCTGACGACGCCCTGAGCGGAGTGCGGGGAACTCCCCGCACTCCGCCCGGGATCAGCTGCCGATGCCGAGCGCGTCCTTGGCCCGGTCGACCAGCTCGAAGTGGCCGACCGCCCAGAACGCGACGCCGGCCAGGACCAGGCCACCGACGGTGACCGCGATCGAGCTGACCGGGTGCTGCTTGGCGTGCTTCCACGTCGCGACGGCCTTGCGGCGGAAGGTCGCGAACAGCCGGCGCGCCCAGTCGAACTCCGTCGACCACACCCACAGGCCCAGCAGGACCGGCGGGATGGTCAGCGGCCCCGGCAGCGCCGTCAGCGCGACGCCGAGCAGCACGAACAGCAGCCCGACGATGAAGACGCCGATCCGCCAGGCGAAGTAGACCGGCCGGTTGTGCTGGAGCTTGTCGCGGAACGAGCCGGGCTTCACCTCGCGGGGCTTGCCGAGGCCGTCGGTGCAGTCCGGGCAGCGGGTCGCCCCGGGGCCGTCGCCGTGCGGCTGGGCGACGGTGTTGCCCTCGAACCTGACGTCCCGGGTGCCGGTGCCCTGGGTCGTGGGCGTGCTCTGCGTCATCGGAGTTCCTCCCCCGTGGTCGCGGCGTGGTGGAGCGGCCGTCGGCTCAGTGGGCGGCGGTGGTACCGCGCAGGACCTCGCTGGGCCGCTGCTGCTCGCCGGCGTAGGAACTGACCACCACGAGGGCACCGGTCAGGGCCGGGATCACCCACTGCAGACGGTCCAGCTGCTCCTGGGCGACGGCGACGTCGCCCCGGGTGCGCCGGTTCGGCTTGGTGCCGGACTTGGCCGAGGGGTTGCCGCCGCTGTCGACGATCTTGCCGAGGCCGCGGCTGTAGGCGGTGACGCCCAGCGCGGCGGCGGTGAGCACGGTCTTGATCAGCGACATGCCGGCGACGCCCTGCTGCTGGGCGACGCGGCCGCTGTTGGCCGACAGCTGGCCCACGGCGCCGACCAGGTGCGCGCCGATCGCGGCGGCGTTCACGGGGGTCCAGCGGTTCCAGCCGGCGTTGGCGACGGCGCCGGTGTTCCCGCCGGCCTCGGCGGCTGCGGCGTTCAGGGCGACCGCGTTGGCCAGCGTGCCGCCGAACCAGGCAGCCAGGCCGACGTCGTGCAGGGAACGGGAGACGGTGTTGCGCGCCATGGGGGACTCCAAGAGAAAGGGGGAGCCCTCCGCCTACCCCTCGGGATGCCCCGTCATGCCGATTGCGCGCAATCGATCACGGGGTCAGCCGCCGAAGCGGGCCACGGACCGGGCCTTCGCCTTCGCCGCCTCGACCTCGCGGTCCTTGGGCGGGGCGGTGCTGACCAGGGACTCCAACAGCCGGGCGGAGGCGGCGGTCACCTCGGCGACGGCCCGGTCGAACGCCTCGGCGTTGACCCGCGCGGGCTTCGTCGTCCCGCTGATCTTGCGGACGTACTGCAGCGCCGCTGCCTGGACCTCCTCCTCCGTCGCCGGGGGTGCGAAGTTCGACAGCGGGCGGATGTTCCGGCACATGCCCCCGGACTGTAGGAGCGGACCGCCCGCAGGGGGAGGTGGTCAGCGGGCCCGGCTGCTGCGCATCGCGCGCACCACGGTCACCGGGGTGGCACTGCCGGGGACCCGCCCGGCGGCGAGCTCGGCGTACTCGGGGGTCTCCCGGCCGACCAGCGCGAGGCGGCCCTCGGCGTCGGCGTGCAGGCCCCAGCCGTACCGCTTCCCCAGCGGAGAGGCCCGCAGGCAGGCCTGGTCCTTGGCGAAGAAGGCCTCGCGGGCCGCGGGGCGCTCGCCGGCGGGGATGCCGGCCCGGTCGGCGTACACCGTGAACAGCACGTCGGCCGAGGTGAGCTCGTACGGCCGGCCGTCGAGCAGCGCGTACGACAGCGCGGCGACCGAGGGCCGCGCCGTCTCCGGCGGCACCGTGCCCGCCTCGGCCGGGCAGTCCTCGGCCACGGCGATGAACGTGTCCACGTAGTCCACCCTCTCCACGCCCGGCAGGGTAGGGCCGGACCCCGACAGGAGGGGCGGGAGGGAACGGGGGAGCGCGGTGACGGTCCTGCTGGTCGACGTCGCCAACGTGGTCGGCTCGCGTCCCGACGGCTGGTGGCGCGACCGGGCCGGGGCGACGGCCCGGCTGCTCGCCCGCCTGGCGGCGCTGCCGGGACAGGAGGTCCCCGGCCCGGACGGCGGCCCGATGACCTGCACCGGGCTGGTGGCCGTCGTCGAGGGCGCGGCGCGGGACGTCGCCGAGCCGCCCGGCGTGCGGCTGGTGCGGGCACCCGGGAGCGGTGACGACGCCCTCGTCGCGGAGGCAGGAGCGGCCGAGGGGCCGCTGCTGGTGGTCACCGCCGACCGGGGGCTGCGCGCCCGGCTGCCGGCCGGCACGGCGGTCGCAGGGCCCGGCTGGCTGCTCGGCCGGCTGCCGGGCGGGTCGTCGAATGGGGACGACGCGACCGGGTAGGGCACGACCCATGACCCGCCCCGCGGAGCAGTCCGCGTCCCCCTCCGTCCTCGTCACCGGCGCCTCCAGCGGGATCGGCCGGGCCACCGTCCTCCGCTTCGCGCGGCAGGGGAGTGCGCTGCTGCTGGTGGCCCGCGGCCGCGAGTCCCTGGAGGAGACCGCCCGCGAGGCGCGGGAGGCCGGCGCCCGCGAGGTGCTCGTGTGCCCGGCCGACGTCACCGACGCCGACGCCGTGCAGAACGCGGTCGAGACGGCGGTCGCGCGGTTCGGCCGGCTCGACGTCGCCGTGCACTCGGCCCAGGTGATGGCCTACGGGCGCATCGAGGACGTGCCGCGGGCGGTGTACGAGGCCGTCGTCGACACCGCGCTGCACGGCACCGCCAACCTCGCCCGCGCCGTGCTGCCGGTCTTCCGCGGCCAGGGGGCCGGCCACCTCGTCGTCGTCAGCTCCCTGCTGGGCGAGATCACCGCGCCGCTGATGGGCAGCTACGCCGCGGCCAAGTGGGGCCAGCTCGGGCTGGTCCGCACGCTGCAGCAGGAGGTCCGCGACGCCCCGGGCGTGCACGTGTCCGCCGTCGCCCCCGGCGGCGTCAACACGCCGATCTACTCCCAGGGCGCCACGTACGCCGGCCGTTCCGGCCGGCCGCCGGCGCCGGTCTACTCGGCCGACCGCGTCGCGCGGAAGGTCGTCGCGCTGCTGGACCGGCCGCGCCGGATCGTGCACGCGGGCCTGTTCAACCCGGTGATCGTCGCGGGGTTCCGGCTGCTCCCCCCGGTGTACGACGCGCTGGTGGGTCCGCTGTTCAAGGCCTTCGCGCTGGCGTCGGACGACGAGCGGCCGCCGTCGGAGGGCAACGTCTTCGAGTCGCAGCCGGCGGGCAACGCCACGGACGGTCGCTGGCGCAGCTTCTGACCGCTCACCAGCGGCGGGCGCCGCCCTCGGGGAGTCCGGCCTCGAACGTCTCGACCACGCCCGCGGCCACCTCCCGCAGCTTCACGTTGCGGCGCTGGGACGCGAGCGTCAGCAGCCGGAAGGCCTCCTCGGCGGTGCAGCGCTCCTGCGCCATGACCAGGCCGACCGCCTGGCCGATCGTGGTCCGGGTGTCCAGACCGCCCAGCAGCTGCTGGGCGCGGTCGTTCCCGTCGGCGATCCGCAGCGCCACGGCCAGTGCGCCGGTGGCCTGGGCCGCCCAGCGGGTGGCCACCTCCTCGTCGACCTCGGTGAAGGAGCCGGGCGAGGTCGAGTAGAAGTTGAGCGCGCCACGGCTGCGCTCCTCGACGACCAGCGGGATCGACAGCGAGGAGCGGACGCCCACCTGCGCGGCCAGCCGGGGGTAGGGGCCCCAGCGGTCGTCGTCGGCCATGTCGGCCACGCGGACGACGACGCCCTCGCGCATCGACTGCAGGCAGGGGCCGTCGTCGACCTCGTACTGCCGCTCGTCGGCGCGCTCGGCGAGCTCGCTGGTGCAGGCGACGGTGACGCCGCCGGAGTGGCGGGCGAGGGTCAGCCCGCAGGCCTGTGCGCTGGGCGTCTGGCGGGCGGCGAGGCGGACGACGTCGCCGAGGAAGGCGTTGAGGTCCCCCGCGCCCGCGAGGAGGGCGAGGAGGTCGGTGTCATCGGCGACGGGCGTCTCCCCGAAGGTGTCCACCACGGTCGTGCGGCTCCTGAGAGGGAACGGGGTCCAGAGGGTGGCCCACCCTTGGACCGGCCGTCAGTTTACGACGTACGCCGGCTGGTGCGCCGCAGGGTGGGATGAGCGTGTTCCGGTACCGCCGGCCGGCGTTGACCGGTGGACGCGGCGAGGGCCAGGCTGCTCCCTGCGTGCTCCCCGAGGGGAAACGTCTCGCGGCGGCAACCCCCGGGAAACGCGACCTGAGGACGCTGACGCTCGACACCGGCCGCAGGTCGTGGCCGGCAGCCACCGGGAGGCCATCGTGACCGCAGAACCGCAGCTCCCGGCGCCGGCGTCGGCCCCGCCCGGCGCACCGGGGAGTTCGTCGGAGCCGGTCCCCGACGGCTACCTGGGGCGGCGCCAGCTCCGGACCGGGACGGCGGGCTGGGTGCTGCTCGCCGGGCTCGGCGTCGCGGCGGTCATCTCGGGCGACTACGCCGGGTGGAACTTCGGGCTGGCCGAGGGCGGCTTCGGCGGGCTGCTCGTCGCCACGGTCCTGATGGGCGTGATGTACACGGCCATGGTGTTCGGACTGGCCGAGCTGGGGGCCGCGCTGCCGACCGCGGGCGGCGGGTACACCTTCGCCCGGCGGGCGCTCGGGCCCTGGGGCGGGTACGCCACCGGTGTCGCCGTCCTCATCGAGTACGCGATCGCGCCGGCCGCGATCGCCACCTTCATCGGCGGCTACGTCGAGTCCCTGGGGCTGTTCGGCATCACCGACGGCTGGTGGATCTACCTCGCCGTCTACGGCCTGTTCATCGGGATCCACCTGCTGGGCGTCGGGGAGGCCCTCCGGGTCATGCTCGCGATCGCCGCGGTCGCCGTCGTCGGCCTGGTCCTCTTCCTGCTCGGCGCGATCCCGGGCTTCGACGCCGCCAACCTCACCGACATCGCGCCCACCGACGCCACCGGGGCCTCGGACCTCCTCCCGTTCGGGATCATGGGCATCTGGGCGGCGTTCCCGTTCGCGATCTGGTTCTTCCTCGCCGTGGAGTGCGTGCCGCTGGCCGCCGAGGAGGCCAGGGACCCGGCTCGATCGATGCCCCGCGGCATCGTGGCGGCGATGGGGGTGCTGGCGGTGCTGGCGATCCTCATGCTCGTGTTCACGACCGGCGCCGGCGGTGCGCAGCTGATCTCGGAGAGCGCGAACCCGCCGGTGGACGGTCTCGAGGAGGGGACGCTGCAGACCGTCGTCAACTACATGGGGCTGGCCGGGCTGGTCGCGAGCTTCTTCTCCATCGTCTACGCCTACAGCCGGCAGACCTTCGCGCTCTCCCGCGCCGGCTACCTCCCGCGGGCGCTGTCGGTGACCAACAGCCGCAAGGCGCCCGTCCTGGCGCTGGTCGTGCCCGGGGTGATCGGGTTCCTGCTCACCCTGACCGGGCAGGGGGCGGTGCTGCTCAACATGGCGGTCTTCGGCGCCACGGTGTCCTACGTCCTGATGATGGTCAGCCACATCGTGCTGCGCCGTCGGGAGCCGGAACTGGAGCGGCCGTACCGCACCCCCGGCGGGACGGCGACGACCGGTGTCGCCCTGGTGCTGGCCGCGCTCGCGGTCGTCGCGACGTTCCTGGTCGACCCGCTGGCGGCCGTGCTGACCCTGGGCGCCTACGCGCTGTTCCTGGCCTACTTCGCGCTCTACAGCCGGCACCACCTGGTGGCGGCGGCGCCGGAGGAGGAGTTCGCCGCCCTGGCCGCAGCCGAGGACGAGCTGCGGTGACGTCCCGCCGGGCGACGCTGGCGGGGCACACCCACGAGTTCCCGTCGCTGGTCGAGCTGATGGCCAAGGCGTCCCCGCCCCGGTCCGGCGACGTGCTCGCCGGTTGTGCCGCGGAGTCGGCCGCCGAGCGCGTCGCGGCGCAGACGGTGCTCGCCGACCTCCCGCTGGCCACGTTCCTGGAGGAACAGGTGGTCGGCTACGACGAGGACGACGTCACCCGGCTGGTGCTCGACACCCACGACCGTGCCGCCTTCGCCCCGGTCGCCTCGCTGACGGTGGGGGAGTTCCGCGACCGGCTGCTCGCCTGGACGGCAGCGGGCGACGAGGCGTCGATCGGCGCACTGGCCCCTGGGCTGACGCCCGAGATGGTCGCCGCGGTGTCCAAGCTGATGCGCACCACCGACCTGGTCGCCGTCGCCCGGCGGACCCGGGTGGTGACCGGGCTGCGCAGCACGCTCGGCCTGCCCGGCCGGCTGGCGACGCGGCTGCAGCCCAACCACCCCACCGACGACCCGCTCGGCGTCACCGCCTCGGTGCTCGACGGGCTGCTGCACGGGTGCGGGGACGCCGTGATCGGGATCAACCCGGCCACCGACTCCCCGGCCCGCACCGGAGAGCTGCTCGAGCTGCTGGACGCGGTGATCCGGCGCTACGAGATCCCCACCCAGTCCTGCGTGCTGGCGCACGTGACCACCACGCTCCGGGCGCTGGAGGCCGGGGCCCCGGTCGACCTGGTCTTCCAGTCCGTCGCCGGCACCCAGGAGGCGAACCGCTCGTTCGGCGTGACGCTCGACCTGCTCGCCGAGGCGCGCGCCGGCGCGCTGGCGCTGGGCCGCGGCACGGTGGGCGACGACGTCATGTACTTCGAGACGGGGCAGGGGTCGGCGCTCTCGGCCGGCGCGCACCTCGGGGTGGGCGGCCGGCCCGTGGACCAGCAGACGCTGGAGGCCCGCGCCTACGGGGTCGCCCGCCACTTCGGCCCGCTGCTGGTCAACACCGTGGTCGGCTTCATCGGCCCGGAGTACCTCTACGACGGCAAGCAGGTGCTGCGCGCCGGGCTGGAGGACCACTTCTGCGGCAAGCTGCTCGGCCTGCCGATGGGCGTGGACGTCTGCTACACCAACCACGCCGAGGTCGACGGCGACG
This sequence comes from Trujillonella endophytica, assembly GCF_019799905.1. Taxonomy (GTDB): domain Bacteria; phylum Actinomycetota; class Actinomycetes; order Mycobacteriales; family Geodermatophilaceae; genus Trujillonella; species Trujillonella endophyticus_A. Next base: position 105,793 of record NZ_JABGCI010000008.1, read on the forward strand.
ACACCGACACCCTGACCCTGCTGCTGGGGGCGGCGGGCTGCTCGTTCGTGATCGCCGTCCCGGGCGCCGACGACGTGATGCTCCACTACCAGTCGCTGTCGTTCACCGACGTGCTCTCCGCCCGGCAGGTGCTCGGGCTGCGCCCCGCACCGGAGTTCGAGGCCTGGCTGGCGCGGATGGGCCTGCTGGGCGACGACGGCGGTGTGCGCGCGCTGCCGGCCGACGCCCCGGCCGCCCGCGCCCTCCTGGCGGCGGCGGGCCCGTGACCGCCGAGCTCTCGCCGGACCCGTGGGCGGCCCTGCGGTCGCTGACCCGGGCGCGCGTCGCCCTCGGCCGGGCCGGGGACGCGCTGCCGACGGTGCGGGAGCTGGAGTTCCGCGCCGCGCACGCCGCCGCCCGGGACGCCGTCCACGCGCCGCTCGATCCGGCACTCCTGCGCGCCGCGCTGCCCGGCCGGGAGGTGCTCGAGGTGCGGTCGGCCGCCCCCGACCGGGCCACCTATCTGCAGCGCCCCGACCTCGGCCGGCGGCTCGCGGAGGACACGCCGCTGCCCCGGTGCGGGGCCGACCTGGCCGTCGTCCTCGCCGACGGGCTCTCCCCGCGCGCGGTGCACGAGCACGGACCGGGTCTGGCGACCGCGCTGCTGGACCGGCTGCCGGGCTGGTCGGTCGCGCCGCTGGTGGTGGCGCACCAGGCGCGGGTGGCGCTGGGGGACGCGATCGGCGCCGCCCTCGGGGTGCGGGCGGTCGTCGTGCTCGTGGGCGAGCGGCCGGGCCTGTCGGCGGCCGACTCGCTGGGTGCCTACCTGACCTGGGACCCGCGGCCGGGGCGGGTGGACGCCGAGCGGAACTGCGTGTCCAACGTCCGCCCGCCGCACGGCCTGACCCACGACCAGGCGGCCGGGACCCTCGCGGCCCTGCTGACCGCGGCCCGGGAGCTGGGCGCCTCGGGCGTCGCGCTCAAGGACGAGGGTCCGGCGCTGCCGCCCGGCGCCGGGTGAGCCGGCGGAGCAGGGCGCGGGGGCCGCGGGCGGGGGCCCCCGGCCCCGGCTCGGGTTCCGGATCCGGAACGGCGGCCAGCGCGGCGTGCCGTTCGTGCAGCCGGCTCCGGACGTCGTCGGGCGTGTAGGCCCGGCGCTGGCGCTCGTTGCGGGCCAGCACGGCCCCGGTCGCGGCGACGCCGGCGACGCCGGCCAGGCCGAGCAGCTTCAGTACGGGCCTTCTGACCTGCTTGCGAGGGCGCACGGTCGCCTAACGTAGCCGCGTGCCCCCGCCCCGTGCGCTCCCGCTCAGCGAGGCCGTCGAGCTCACCCGCACCGGCGACGTCTGGGTGTTCCGCGGTGCCTCGATCGCCGACCGCGCCATCCGTGCCGTCACCAACGCGCCGGTCAACCACGTGGGCATGGCCGTCGTGCTGGAGGACCTGCCGCCGCTGCTGTGGCACGCCGAGCTCGGCCGCTCGCTGCCCGACGTGTGGACCGGCCAGCACCAGCGCGGCGTCCAGCTGCACGACCTGGCCGACGCCGTGACCACGTGGCGGCGGCGCTACGGCCAGTCCGCGTGGCTGCGGCAGCTCGTCGGCCCGGCCGACGACGGCGGGGTGACGCCGGAGATGGAGGACGCCGTCCTGCGCACCGTCGCCCGCTTCGACGGCCGCCCCTTCCCGACCACGCGCGGCCTGGTCAGCGGCTGGGTGAACGGCCGGCTGCGCCGCGGCACCGCCGCCGAGACGGTGTTCTGCGCCGAGCTCGTGGCCACCACGTACACCGCGATGCGGCTGCTCCCCGCCGACCGGCCGCGCAACTGGTACGACCCGGGCAGCTTCTGGTCCGGAGACGACCTGCCCCTGCAGCAGGGGGCGACGCTGGGCCCCGAGATCCCGGTCGACGTCCCGGCGTCCTGACCCGGTTCCCGTCCCGACCCGGTTCCCGTCCTGACCTGGTTCCCGTCCTGACCTGGACGGATCGGCCGCCGTGCTCTAGGCCTGTAGCCCACGGCGGCGCAGCGACGCTCCGCCATGGGCGAGGAGTGGGCTGCGATGCGCGACATCCGCGAGGTACCGCCGGAGGAGTACTGGGACGAGCTGCGCCGGCGCTGGGGCGGGTTGCTCAGCTACCGCTACATCGGGGCGCAGTTCTCCTCGATGAACAGCAACATCGAGGACCCGTCGGTCGCGCTGCGGTCCGACATGCGCAACGCCGCCGGCGGGATCATGGCCGCGCCGCTGTCGATCTGCGCCCCCGGCGGCATCGCCCGCTCGGACCTCGAGGCGGTCCCCAACCCGGTGATCCACTCGCTGCAGATCCTGGACGACGCCCGCGACGTGCGGCGGGTGCTGGTGACCGACGGGGTGAGCCTGCACGAGGGACGCCGGATGGGCTTCTCCCGGACGAGGATCGTCGACGCCGACGACCCCGCGCGGGTGATCGCCCTCATCGAGTCGCAGGGCGCCTCGATCGGCGACGTGCCCCCCGGGCTCGGCAGGTTCGACGACGACCCGGTCGACCACATCGAGGACTCGCCGGACCTCCCCCCGCTGTGGCAGGTCTTCGGCGGGAGCCGGCGGGACGACGGCCACTGGGTCCTGGGCGAGCTCACCGCCGAGCTGGCCTCGCCCGACGCGGCGCTGCACATCGGCCCGCAGCACGTGATCCTCGAGGCAGCGGCGGTGGAGCTGGCCGCCGGGGCCGCCGGCACCGACCGGCTGCAGGTGACCAGCAAGACGGTCATGCACCTGGCCCGCGGCAAGGTCGGCCCGTTCCGGGTCGACGGCGCCGCGTCGACCGGCCGCGACGGCAGCGGCCGCATCGGCGTCCAGCTGACGCTGCACGACGAGGGCAACGGCGACCGCGCGGTCACCTCGGCGGCCTTCGTGTTCGCGCCCGCCCCGTCCCAGCAGTCGCCCGAACGTGTGGCCGGCGTCACGGAAGTGTCACAACCCGGTGGGAGCGTGGCTCATCCGGGTACAGGCACGACCAGGCTCCTCCCGGCGTTGTCCTGATGGGGGAGGAGCTCTCAGGAGGGTAGCCATGAGCAGCGTCCACTGGCTCCGGCCGGACATCGCCGGGGACCTCGTCGCCGTCGCGTATGCGACGGGCGCCCCGGCACCCCGCGAGATCCGCATCCGCCCCGAGCTGTACGCGCGGATGGTGGCCCAGCTCGCGCCGGAGGTCCGGCCGACCGTGGCCGACCGCCACGTGCTCGGCGCCTCGCCGGGGGTGCCGGTCGTCGTCGACCCGGCGCTGCCGGAGTTCCCCGGGTTCGAGGTGGTCCGCGAGCGGCCTGGGGTCACCGCGGCCTGAGGGGGGACCCCGTCCAGGCCGGCCTCCGCTGGGCGGGTTCCGCGGCCGACGCGTCCAGCGCCCGGGATCCCGCACCGCCGGCCCACCCGGGACCCACCCGCGCGGCGGAGCGGGATCCCCCGCGCGGGGGAGCAGCGCGGGCACGGGCGTCGTGAGGCTGGACGACGTCCGCCCGGGGTCGTCCCGGGCGCTCCCGCCCCGGAGGTCCCCGTGCCCGCTCCCACGTCCCCACCCGACGTCCGTCCGGTCCCGGCGACCGGTGTGTCCCGCCGGGTCCTCCTGGCCGCCGCCGCGTGGAGCGTCCTGCACCTGCTGGTGGCCGCGTGCTGGCTGCTGGCCCCCGGCTCACGGCCGGGGCTGGAGGGCGGCGACGGGAACGCCGGCTCGGGCCTGCTCACCGCGCTCCCGCCCACCACCACCGCCTGGCTCGTGCTGGCGCTCGCCGGCTGCGGCCTCGCCGCGACGCTCGCCGCGGCGCTGCACCGTCCGTCGACCGGCACGGCCGTCGCCGCCTTCGCCGTCGCCGGTGGGCTCGGTGCGCTGGCGGCGGACATGCGGGCGCTCGTACTGCTGGGCTACCTGTGCGCGATCGTCGCGCCCGCGACCTTCGTCGTCGTGTTCACGGTCGGCGCGCTGCGCAGCCGGCGGGCGCGGCCCTGGCTGGCGGGCGTCGTCCTGCTCGCCGTCGCGGGTGGGGTCAGCGGGCTGCTGGAGCCCGGCACCGTCGGCCGGCTGGCCGAGGACCTGCGCGGCCCACTGGCCGCCGAGCTCCCGCCCCGGGGCCACCTCGCGCTGCTGCTCGCCGGCGCGGTGCTCTTCGCCGGGCTGGGTGTCCTCGTCCGCCGGGCGACCAGCGGTTCCTGCTCCGCCTGCGGCCGTCCGGGCGCCACGTGGACCCGGCCGGAGGCCGTCGCGCGGTGGGGCCGGATCGCCACCCTGGTCGCCGCCGCCGGGCCGCTGCCCTACGCCCTCCTGCGGATGACGTGGCTGACGCCCTGGCCGGTGGGCCTGCCCGACGGCACCGACCCGGCGCTGCGGCTGTTCGGGCTGGCGCTCGGTGCCGCGGCGCTGGGTGGCGCCGTGCTCACCATCGGGCTCATCCGGCCGTGGGGCGAGATCTGGCCGTCCTGGGTCCCGGTCGTGCGCGGCCGGCCCGTCCCGCGGCTGCTCCCCGTGGTGGCCGGCGGTCTCGTGGCCGTCGTACTGCTGGCGGCCAGCCCGGCGATGGTGGCGATGGGCGTGAGCGGGCTGTTCTCCGGCGACTGGGTCGGGGCGTCCTTCCTCGTCGTCTTCCCGACGCTGCCGTGGGGCCTGGCGCTGGCCGCAGCAGTGGCCGCGTACGCCTGGCGGCGCCGGGGGACCTGCCCGTCGTGCGGCCAGGGCGCGGCCCCGCTCGACGTCCGCGCATGACCGCGGTGGCCTGCCAGGATGACGTCGTGGTGCGCGTTCCTCCCGCGGCGGTGCGCGGGTCGCTGCACCGCTGGCTGTACCTCCTCCTGGGCGGGGCCATCGCGCTCGCGGTCGCCGTCGTGCTGGCCTGGCCGGTGGAGGTCCTCCTCACCTCGGACCTGCCGGTGGCCCTGGGCGTCGTGCTCGCCGCCCTCGTCGTCGCGGCGCCGGTGGGGGCCGTGGGCGTGCTGTCCGCGACGCGCTCGATCGAGGGCGTGGCGGTCGGCGCGCTGCTCACCGGCCGGCTCGACGAGCGCCCCGGCCCGTCGACGACGGCGGGGCAGCGCGCCCGCACGGCCCTCCTGCTCGGGATGCACGTGCTGGCCGGCGGGCTGGCCGGCGCCCTCGTCGTCATCGGGCTGCCCACGGCCGTGCTGCTGGTCTCCACGACCGACGCCGGCGGGCTCTTCGGCGAGGCAGCGCTTCCCGACGACCGCGCCGTCCGCGCCGGCCTCGCCGTCGGCCTGGTCCTGGCCGCGGTCGTCGGCGGGGACCTCCTGGGGCGCGGGCTGGCCGCCGTCGCTCCTCGGCTCCTGTTCGACTCCACGGCCGAGCGGCTCGCCGCGGCCGAGGCGTCGGTGTCGCTGCTCGCCGGCCGCGACCGACTGGCGCGGGAACTGCACGACAGCGTGGGCCACTCGCTGAGCCTGGTCACGGTGCAGGCCGGCGCCGCCCGCCGGCTCATCACCCGGGACCCGGTGGCGGCCGAGGCGGCGCTCCGGGCCACCGAGGACGCCGCCCGCCGGGCGCTGGTGGACCTCGACCACGTGCTCGGGCTGATCCGGGAGGAGTCCGGCGGCCCGGTCGAGGTGACTCCCGTGCCGGACCTGCGGGACCTCGACGAGCTCGTCGCCACCGCCAGCGGCGCCGGAGCCCGCGTGGACGTGCGGGTGACGGGCCCCGTGGACGGGCTGCCGGCCGTCGTGTCGCGGGAGGCCTACCGGATCGTGCAGGAGGGGCTGACCAACGTGCTCCGGCACGCGCCGGGCGCTGCCTGCCGGCTGGAGGTGGCGGCCCGCGACGACCTCGAGCTGCGGCTGGTCAACGGGGCGGCGGGCTCGGCCCCCGACGCGTCCGGCGGCGGCCGGGGCCTGACCGGGCTGCGCGAGCGGGCGCGGGACCTGCGCGGCACCGTGTCCGCCGGACCGGACGCCGACGGCCGGTGGGAACTCCTCGTGCGGCTGCCGGTGCACGCCCGCGGGGTCGCCCGGTGACCGTCCTCCGGGTTGCGCTCGTCGACGACGAGCCGCTCATCCGCAGCGGCCTCGCCGCGGTCGTCGCCGCGGAGCCCGACCTCGAGGTCGTGGGTCAGGCCGGCGACGGGTCCGAGGTGCTGGACCTGGTGGGGCGGACCGCGCCCGACGTCGTCCTCATGGACGTCCGGATGCCCCGCGTCGACGGGATCGAGGCGACCCGGGCGCTGGTCCGCGCCGGTTCGTCGGCGCGGGTCCTGGTGCTCACCACCTTCGCCAACGACGACCACGTCTTCGACGCCCTGGCCGCCGGCGCCGACGGGTTCCTGCTCAAGCGCTCCACGCCGGAGGAGGTGCTGCACGGCATCCGGACGGTCGCCCGCGGGGAGTCGCTGCTGTTCCCCGACGCGGTCCGCGAGCTCGCCCGCCGGCACGTCCGGGGCGCCGGCGCGGCCGCGATGCCCGAGCTGGCCCGGCTGACCGCACGGGAGGGCGAGGTGCTGCGCCTGATGGCCGGCGGCCGGAGCAACGCCGAGATCGCCGCGGAACTCGTGGTCGGCGTGGAGACGGTGCGCAGCCACGTCGCCGCCGTCCTCGCCAAGACCGGCGCCCGCGACCGCACCCAGGCCGTGGTGCTGGCCTACCGCTCCGGCTTCGTCAGGTAGCGGCGGCCACCACCGCACCGAGGTCGACGACCCGGTCACCGGGGTGGACCAGCGCGTCGTCGTGGGTCACGCACACCACGACCCGGCCGGCCAGCGCCGCCCGCAGGTCGCCGACCAGCGCCGTGGCGGTCGGCGGGTCCAGGTGGGCGGTCGGCTCGTCGAGCAGGACGACGTCGCGGTCGGCCAGCAGCGCCCGCGCCGCGGCCAGCCGCCGGCGCTCGCCGCCGGACAGCGCGGTGCCGCCGGCGCCGACCGGGGTGTCCAGGCCGTCGGGGAGCGTGCCGAGCAGGCCGCCGAGGCCGGCGGCGGTCAGCGCCGCCCGCATCCGCGCTTCGCCGGCCGGGCCGGTCAGCTCCCCGCGCGGAGCGGCGAGGGCGAGGTTGGCGCAGATGGTCGAGGAGAAGACGTGGGCCTCCTGCGGCAGCCAGGCCAGCCGCGAGCGGACGTCGTCGCCGGCGAGGTCCGCGGTGTCGACCCCACCGAGCTCATAACGACCTTCGCGGGGCCGCAGCGCGGCCATCAGCACCGCGAGCAGCGTCGACTTGCCCGAGCCCGACGGACCGCGCACGACGAGCCATCCGCCGTCGGCGGCTGCGGCGGCTGCGGCGTCCTGGCCGTGCAGCACGTCGGGGCCGCCGGGCCAGCCCGCCCGCAGCGACTCCACGGCCAGCCCGCGCACCGGCGCGGGCGCGGGGCGGGGCTCGGTCGGGTCGGCCGGCACGGGAGCGGTCAGGACGGCGTCCAGCCGGGCGTGCGCGTCGGCCAGCGCGCCGCGGCGCTGCAGCGCGGTCACCAGCCCGCCCAGCGGCTCGGCCAGCGCCAGCGGAGCCAGCGCGAGGACGGCGACGGTCGGACCGGCGAGCCCGGCGGAGGCGGCCGTGCCGCCGGCGAGGACCGCGGCGGCGCCGGTGCCCAGGCCGATCAGCGCGGTGCCCAGTGCGGCGGCGCGGCTCGCGGCGGCCGACGCCCGGCTCCGGCTGCGGCCGGCGGCGGCCAGGCCCGCGGCGGTGCGCGGCGCCAGCCCGTGCGCCCGCAGGTCGGGGGCGCCGGCCAGCACCGTCGTCGCCTCGCGGAGCGCCGCCACGCGGAGCCCGCCCTCGGCCCGGGCGGCGCCGGCGTCGAGCCGCCGGTGCGCGACGAGGACGCCCACGACCGTCATCACCAGCACCGCTGCGGTCGTGGCAGCGGTGGCCGGATGGATCAGCGCCAGGGCGCCGACGGTGCCGGCGGTGACCGTGCCGGCGACCAGCGCCGGGGGCAGCACCCGCACCGAGAGGTCCTGCACCAGGCCGACGTCGCCGACCACGCGGGCCAGCGCGCTGCCCGGCGTCCGCTCGGCGGCGATGCCCTGCGCGGCCAGCGCGCGCCAGACCCGGACCCGGAGGTCGGCGGCCTGCCGCAGCGCCGCGTCGTGGGCGGCCATCCGCTCCAGCCAGCGCAGCAGCGACCGGCCGATGCCGAAGAACCGGACGCCGACGATGGCGACCATCAGCGTCAGGATCTGGGGCATCCCGGCCGCCCGGACGATCAGGTAGCCCGACACCGCGGTCAGCGCGACGCCCGCGCCGGCCGACGCGGTGCCGGCCAGCACGGCCCGGACGAGCGCCCGCCGCGGCCAGCCGTGCCCCCGCACCCCGCCCGATGTCTCGACGAGATCTGCACACTCGCCGCCATCAGGGGCTGATGCCGTCGAGTGTGCAGATCTCGCCGGGGGGAGGGCGGCGGCCGGGGCAGGCGCCGGGCCGGGGGAGGGCAGGTCCACGGTCCGGTCGGCCAGTGCGGCGAGGACCGGGTCGTGGGTGACCAGGACGACGGTGACCGTGCCGCGCAGCGCCGCGAGGACGGCGGCGACGCGGGCGGTGGCGGCCGCGTCCAGGTGCGCGGTCGGCTCGTCGAGCAGCAGCAGCCGGGCGCCGCGGCGCACCCGCACCAGCGCGCGGGCCAGCGCGACCCGCTGCAGCTCGCCCGGCGAGAGGGTCTCGCAGGGGCGGCCGGCCAGCTGCGCGCCGCCGACGCGGGCCAGCGCCTCGACGACGAACGCCTCGGCGACGAGCTCGTCCACCCCCGCCTCGCCGCCCGCGTGCCGGCGCAGCTCGTCGGCGACCGTCGCGCCGGTGGTGCGCGGGTGCTGCGGCACCCAGGCCACCGCACCCGCGGGCACGCCGCCGACCGTGCCGCCGACCGCAGCGGACGGCGGCAGCACGCCGGCGAGCGCGGCCAGCAGCGTGGACTTGCCCGAGCCGCTCCGGCCGCGCAGCGCGACCAGCTCGCCGGGACGCACGTCCAGGTCCACCGGCGGCAGCGCGGGCACGCCGCGGCCGGGGTGGCGGACGGTGAGGCCGCGGACGGCGACGTCGGCGCCCCGCGGGTCGCCGTCGGGACCGGCGGCGGCGAGTACGGCGGCCTTCCCGTCGTCCGCGGCGAGCACGGCGCGCGCCTCGCCAGCGGCGAGGGTGGCGGCCTCGTTGGCGTGGTGCGCCGAGCCCAGGGCCCGCAGCGGGGCGAAGGCCTCGGGGGCGAGCAGCAGGGCGATCAGGGCGGTCGCGAGCGGCAGCTCGCCGTCGACCAGGCGCAGGCCGGCCGTCACCGCCACCAGCGCGACCGAGAGGGTGGCGATCAGCTCGAGCACGAGCGAGGAGAGGAAGGCCAGACGCAGGGTGGCCAGCGTCCGTCGCCGGGCCGCCTCGCCCAGCTCGGCCAGCGCCGCGACCTGCTCGGCGGCGCGGCCCAGCCCGACGAGCACCGGCAGCCCGCGCACGAGCTCGGCGACGTGCGCGGCGATGCGGTCCAGCGCCCGGGCCGAGGCCGTCGTCCCGTCCCGGGTGGTGAGGCCGACGAGGACCATGAACAGCGGCACCAGCGGCAGCGTGACCGCCACGAGCACCGCGGAGAGCAGGTCGGTCGCGGCGAGCACGACCAGCAGCGCCGGGGGCACGACCAGCGTCTGGGCCAGCGCCGGCAGGTAGCTGGTGAGGCCCGGCGCGAGGTCGGCCAGCCGGGTGGTCGCGAGGACCGCGGCCGGTCCGGCGCCGCCCGCGGCCTCGACGGCGGCGGGGGAGCCGGCCAGCCGGGTCAGCAGCCGCTCGCGCAGCACCTGCTCGGCCCGGCGGGCGTCGCGGGCCGCCAGCAGCTCGCCGACCGCGCCGGCGACCGCCCGCAGCACCGCGCCGCCGGCGGCCAGCGCGAGCGGCGGGAGGACGGGGCCCTCGGCGTACCCCGCGGCACGGGCGACGGCGTGCGCCAGGCCCGCGGCCAGCAGCACCAGCCCCGCCGTCTGCCCGAGCGCCGCCAGGGCCGAGCGGACCAGCGTGCCGCGCAGGCCCGGCACCCCCTCGAGCGCGGCCAGGGGACCGCCCGCGCGCCGCTGCCTCATGCCGCCACCTGCTCCTCGGTGTGCTGCGGCTCGGCGGTCAGCCGCCGGCGGAACACCCAGTACGTCCAGGCCTGGTAGCAGAGCACGACCGGCAGCCCGATCCCCGCGGCCCAGGTCATCACCGTGAGGGTGTAGTCGCTGACCGAGGCGTCGGCGACGGTGACGTCGAACGCGGTGTCGACCGTCGAGGGGACGACGACGGGGTAGGCGGCGCCGAAGATCGTGGCGGCCGCGGCCACCAGCATCGCGCCCCAGGCGGCGAAGGCCTGCCCCTCGCGGTCCACCCGCAGCCGCGCCCAGGCGAGGACGACCGACAGCGCGGCGACCAGCCACAGCACCGCCGTGACCGCCGTGCCGTACCGCAGGTGCACGATGCCGGCCCAGGCGAGCAGCGGCAGTGCCGCGACCGGCGCCCAGCGCAGCGCGAAGGCGTGCGCGGCGGCCCGGATCGGCCCGTCGGTCTTCAGCGCCAGGAACACCGCGCCGTGCACCAGGGAGAACGCCAGCACCGAGACCCCGCCGAGCAGCGCCGGCCAGCCGAGCCCGGCGAGGGGACCGCCAACACGGTTGCCGTCGGCGTCGATCGGCAGGCCCAGCGTGGTGGCGCCGAGCGCGGCACCGATGCCGAGGGCGGCGACCAGCGAGCCCGCGGTGATGACGCGGGTCCACGTCGCGTCCCAGGCCTCGGTGTGGTGGGAGTGCCGCCACTCGAAGGCGACCGCCCGGATGATCAGGCCGAACAGCACCAGCACGAACGGCAGGTACAGCGCCGGCAGCCAGGTGGCGTACCAGCCGGGGAAGGCGGCGAAGACGGCGCCGACGGCGGTGATCAGCCAGACCTCGTTGCCGTCCCACAGCGGGCCGATGGTGCGGAGCATGACGTGCCGGTCGGCCGTGCGGCGGCCGAGCACCGGCAGCAGCGCGGCCACCCCGAAGTCGAAGCCCTCGAGCAGGAGGAAGCCGGTCCAGAGCACCGCCACCGCGGCGAACCAGAGGGTCTGCAGGTCCATGGTCGGTCTCTCTCGGGTGGGGAGGTCAGTACGCGAAGGAGAGGACGTCGTCGTCGCGGCGCCGGTCGCCGCCCGACCCGCCGGACACGTCGTCGTCCGGCGTGCCCTCCGGCGGTGTGCCCGGCACCGGTGCGCCGTCGCCGGTCGTCACGCCGCGGCGGACGAAGCGGGTGATCAGCCACAGCTCGACCACCGCGAGCGCGCCGTAGACGACGGTCAGCCCGATGAGCGAGGTCCACACCTCGCCGGTGGTGATCCCGGGCGAGACGGCCTGGGCGGTGAAGAAGTACACCTGCTCGCCCACCGGCACGTCGGGGTTCGGGTAGACGACGAAGGGCTGGCGGCCCATCTCGGTGAAGATCCAGCCGGTCGCGTTCGCCACGAACGGCGCGGCGACGGCCAGCAGCGCGCCGTACACGCCGATCTTCGAGGTCGGCACCCGGCCCCTCCGCGTCGCCCACAGCGCGTAGGCGGCGACCGCGGCCGAGACGGCGCCCATGCCGATCATGAGCCGGAAGCTCCAGTAGGTGACCGCGAGCAGCGGCGAGTAGTCGATCTCCCCGCCGGCGCGGTCGCCGAACGACGGGTCGTCGGGATAGGTCTCGCCGTAGACCGCGGCGTACTCCTCCTGCAGCTCGTTCACGCCGGGGACGGCCGTGGAGAAGTCGCTGTGGGCGAGGAAGGAGAGCAGCCCGGGCACGGTCCAGGAGTGGACGTCGTCGCACTCGTTGGACCCCAGCTTGCCGAAGGCGAAGATCGAGAAGGGCGCGGGCGCCTCGGTCTCGCACAGCGCCTCGGCCGAGCTCATCTTCAGCGGCTGCTGCTGGTACATCAGCTTGCCCTGCCAGTCACCGGTGACGGCGACGAGCACGAACGCGGCCAGCGACACGAACCCGCCCAGCCGCACCGACCGGCGCCACACGGCGTGATCGACGTCGGTCGTCGGCTGCTCGGCCAGCGTGCGCTTGCGCAGGTGCCACAGGCCGATGCCGACCAGCAGCGCGCCGGCGACCATGAGCGCGGCGACGATCGCGTGGCTGAAGGCGGCCAGCGCGGTGTTGTTGGTCAGGACGGCGAGGAAGTCGACCTGGACCGGCCGGCCGTCCTCGCCCACCTCGACGCCGACCGGGTGCTGCATCCAGGAGTTGGCGGCGATGATGAAGTAGGCGCTGACGATGGAGCCGATCACCGCGGCCCACAGGGCGGCGAGGTGCAGCTTCTTCGGGATCCGGCCCCAGCCGAAGATCCACAGGCCGAGGAAGGTCGACTCGAGGAAGAAGGCCAGCAGCGCCTCGAGGGCCAGCAGCGAGCCGAAGACGTCGCCGACGAAGCGCGAGTACTCGCTCCAGGCCAGGCCGAACTGGAACTCCTGCACCAGGCCGGTGGCCACGCCGAGCGCGAAGTTGATCAGGTAGATGCGGCCCCAGAACCGGGTCATCCGCAGCCACTCGGGCTTGTCGGTGCGCACCCACATGGTGTGCATGACCGCGACCAGGACGCCCAGGCCGATGGTCAGCGGGACCATCAGGAAGTGGTAGACGGTCGTGATCCCGAACTGCCAGCGGGCCACGTCCAGGGTGTCCAGCCCGAGCACGTCCACCGGGGTCTCCTCGTGTCGTCCGATCCGACGTACTCTTTCTACGCCCCGTAGAAGACAGATTTCTACGATCCGTAGAAGAACGGCGTGTGACACGCCGGACAGGAGGAGCCGATGGCCTCGCTGGGCGAGCTGGAGCGTGTGGTGATGGACCACCTGTGGTCCGCCGCCGGGCCGCTGGCGGCCACGGACCTGCGCGACGCCCTCGCCGACCGCGGTCTCGCGCTGACCACCGTGCACACGGTGCTCGGCCGGCTGGAGCAGAAGGGCTTCGTCGCGCACGACGAGGCGCGCCCGCGCCGGTTCCGGCCCACGGCGACCCGCGAGCAGCACTCGGCCGAGCTGATGCACGAGGTGCTGGGTCAGGCCGCCGACCGGCAGGCGGTGCTCGCCCGCTTCGTCGGCAGCGTCGACGCCGAGGAGGCCGCCTTGCTGCGCCGGCTGCTCGACGGCACGGACGCCTCCTCGGCCTGACGTGCTGCCCGCGACCGCGGCCGCGCTGGCGGTCCTGGCTGCTCTGCTGGCGTGGCCGCTGCCCGCGCTGCTCGGCCGGGCCCGCTGGCCCGGCCGGGACCCGCTGGCCGCCCTGGTCTGCTGGCAGGCGGTCGGGCTGGCCGGTGGCCTGTCGATCATCGGTGCGCTGCTCGTGCACGGGCTCGCCCCGTGGGGGCACTCGCTCCCGGAGGCGGGCTGGCACGTGCTGACCGGCGAACCGGCGGCCGGGCGCGTCCGCGGCGACCACTGGGTCACCCTCACCCTCGCCGGCGTCCTGGCCGTCGAGCTCCTGGGCGTGCTGGCCCTCTCGTGGGTGCGCACCGCCCGCACCCGCCGCCGGCACCGCGAGCTGCTGGAGGTCGTCGTCCGCCCGGCCGCGGCCGTGCCCGACGCCCGGCTGCTCGACACCCCGGCCCCGGTGGCGTTCTGCATCCCCGGGGCCCGGCCGCTGCTCGTGCTCTCGTCGGGGATGGTCGCCGAGCTCGACGAGGCCCAGCTGGCCGGCGTCGTCGCCCACGAGCGGGCGCACCTGCGCGAGCACCACCACCTCTACCTGCTGCCGTTCCTGGCGTGGGAGGCGGCGCTGCCGGTGCTGCCGGCCGCGGCCCGTGCGCACGCCGCGGTGCGGACGCTGGTGGAGATGCGGGCCGACGACGTCGCGCTGGCCGCGGTCCCGGGCCCCGACCCGCGGCGGACGCTGGCCCGGGCCATCGTCGCGGCGGGAGCGCACGGCGGTGGGGACGGCGTGCCGTCGGGAGCGCTCGCGGCCGGGGGCAGCGCCGTCACCGCCCGGGTGCGCCGGCTGCTGGAGCCCCCGGCGCCACTGCCGGCTCCCGCCCGTGCCGCCGTCCTGACCGCCGCCGGGCTGCTCCTCGCCGTCCCGACGGCCCTGCTGCTGCTCCCCGCCGTCGCCTAGTCGACCTCCGCGGGCGAGAGGCCGCCCTCAGACGGGGAGGGTGGCGGGGAAGTCGACGCCGGTGAGCCCGGCCGAGGCCTCCCACAGCCGTGCGGCCAGCTCCGGGTCGCTGGCGGTGGGGGTGCGCCCGACCAGCGTCGGCGCGCCCCGGGTCTCGCCCAGGCGGCTGGGCCCGGCGTAGCCGCCGCCGGGGAGGTCGGCCGTCGCGGCGAACAGCGTCGGCAGGGCGCCGTCGGCGGCGCTGGTCGCGACCACCCGGTTGGCCACGGCCATCACGGCGTTCCACGGGCGGCTGCCGGTGTGGCTCTGCAGGTTGGTCGCCGCGTAGCCGGGGTGCGCGGCCAGGGCCCGGACCCGCGAGCCGGCCGCGGCCAGCCGCCGCTGCAGCTCGAGGGTGAACAGCAGGTTGGCCAGCTTCGACGCGGAGTACGCCGCGGTGGGGGAGTAGGGCCGGGTGCGCCAGTGCAGGTCGTCGAGGTCGATCGCGCCCATCCGGTGGGTCGCCGAGGAGACGGTCACGACGCGGTCGGTCACGTGCGGCAGCAGGAGGTTGGTCAGCGCGAACGGGCCGAGGTGGTTGGTGCCGAGGTGGATCTCGAAGCCGTCGATGGTCTCGCCGGCCGGCACCCACATGACGCCGGCGTTGTTGACCAGCACGTCCAGCGGCCCGCTCCAGCCGGTGGCGAACGCCCGCACCGAGTCGAGGTCGGCCAGGTCGAGCGGGCGGACCTCGGTCGAGCCCGGCAGGCCGGCGGCGGCCGTCTCCCCCCGGGCGACGTCCCGCACGGCGAGGACGACGTGCGCCCCCGCGGCGGCCAGGGCTCGGGCGGTCTCCAGCCCCAGCCCGCTGTTCGCGCCGGTGACGACCGCGGTGCGGCCGGCCTGCGACGGGAGGTCGGCGAGGGTCCACGCGCGTGCCATCGAGCTCATGCCGACCGAGCGTAGGCGGGGTCCGCGGGGCGGCCCTCCGGCAGCGGCGGGGCGGCGTCCCGGTTCGCCGCCAGCGGCGCGAAGCCGCGCAGCCGCAGGCTGTTGGTCACCACGAACACCGAGCTGAACGCCATCGCCGCGCCGGCGATCATCGGGTTGAGCAGGCCGGCCACGGCCAGGGGGATCGCGGCGACGTTGTAGGCGAAGGCCCAGAACAGGTTGCCCTTGATGACGGCCAGGGTGCGGCGGGCCAGCCGGATCGCGTCGGCGGCGGCCCGCAGGTCGCCGCGCACCAGCGTCAGGTCGCTGGCCTCGATCGCGACGTCGGTGCCGGTGCCCATCGCCAGCCCGAGGTCGGCCTGGGCCAGCGCGGCGGCGTCGTTCACGCCGTCCCCGACCATGGCCACGACCCGGCCCTCGGCCTGGAGCCGCCGGACGACGTCGACCTTGTCGGCCGGCAGCACCTCGGCGACCACCTCGTCGATGCCCACCTCCGCGGCGACCGCCCGGGCGGCGCGCTCGTTGTCGCCGGTGAGCAGCACCGGCCGCAGCCCGAGATCGCGCAGCTGCCGGACGGCGGCGGCCGAGGTCGGCTTCACGGTGTCGGCGACGACGAGCAGCCCGCGCGCCGCGCCGTCCCAGGCGACGGCCACCGCCGTGCGTCCCGCGGACTCGGCGGCCACCCGGGCGGCGTCCAGGTCGGCGGGGAGCGGAACCGACGCCTCGGCCAGCAGCCTCGGCCGGCCGACGACGACGGCGTGCCCCGCCACCGTCCCGGTGACGCCGAGGCCCTCGACGTTGCCGAACGCCGCCACCGCGGGCAGCGGGCCGGACCGCTCGACTGCGGCCCGGGCGACGGCCTGCGCGATCGGGTGCTCCGACGCCGCCTCCAGTGCCCCGGCGACCCGCAGCACCTCCGTGGCGTCCTCCCCGGCGGCCGGGACGACGTCGTGCAGCGCCATCCGGCCGGTGGTGACCGTGCCGGTCTTGTCCAGCACGACGGTGTCGACGCGGCGGGTGGACTCCAGCACCTCCGGGCCCTTGACCAGGATGCCCAGCTGCGCCCCCCGCCCGGTGCCGACCATCAGCGCGGTCGGCGTGGCCAGCCCGAGCGCGCACGGGCAGGCGATGATCAGGACGGCGACGGCCGCGGTGAACGCGGCGGGCAGCCCCGCGCCCGCGCCGATCCAGAACCCCAGCGTGGCGGCGGCGAGCGCCAGCACGACCGGCACGAACACCGCCGACACCCGGTCGGCCAGCCGCTGCACGTCGGCCTTGCCGTTCTGCGCGTCCTCGACGAGCCGGGCCATCTGCGCGAGCTGGGTCTCCGCGCCGACCCGGCTCGCCCGGACGACGAGCCGCCCGCCCGCGTTGACGGTGCCGCCGGTCACCGCGTCGCCGACCGCCACCTCGACCGGCACCGGCTCGCCGGTGAGCATCGAGGCGTCGACGGCCGAGGAGCCCTCGGTCACCACGCCGTCGGCGGCGAGCTTCTCCCCGGGGCGGACGACGAACAGGTCGCCGACGGCCAGCTGGGCCGCCGGGACGCGGTGTTCGGTGCCGCCGCGGAGGACCGAGACCTCCTTGGCGCCCAGCTCCAGCAGGGCGCGCAGGGCCGCGCCGGACCGCCGCTTGGAGCGGGCCTCGGCGTAGCGCCCGGCGAGCAGGAACGCGGTCACCCCGGCCGCGGCCTCGAGGTAGATGTTCGCGCTGCCGTCGGTGCGCTCGACGGTGAACGAGAACGGGTGGGTCATCCCGGGGGTCCCGGCGGTGCCCCAGAACAGCGCGTACAGCGACCACGCGAAGGCGGCCAGCGTGCCGAGGGAGACCAGCGTGTCCATGGTCGCGGCGCCGTGCCGCAGGTTGGTCCACGCGGCGCGGTGGAACGGCAGGCCGCCCCAGACCACGACCGGCGCGGCCAGCGTCAGCGACAGCCACTGCCAGTACTCGACCTGCAGGGCGGGGACCATTGCCATCGCGACCACCGGCACGCTGAGCACGACCGACACCAGCAGGCGGGTGCGCAGCGGCCGGTCGGGTTGAATGACCCCGTCCTCCTCACCCCTCGCGAGCTCGGGGCGAGCCTCTCGACGGGGCCGAGGTAGGTGGGCGGTGTAGCCGGTCCCCTCGACCGTGGCGATGAGGTCGTCGGGGGTGACGTCCCCGGCCACGGTGACCCGCGCCTTCTCGGTCGCGTAGTTCACGGTGGCGGTCACGCCGTCCATCCGGTTGAGCTTCTTCTCCACGCGGGCGGCGCAGGCCGCGCACGTCATGCCGCCGATCAGCAGCTCGACCTGGGTCGGGGCCGGCTCAGTCATGGGAGGCCTCCACGGTCACGGTGAACGCCGCCGTCCGGACGACGTCCCCGTGCCGGAAGTCGAGGAACAGCCGGTGCGTGCCGGCAGCGGGGGGAGTGGTGGCGAAGACGACGTCCGGCCCGGGCGCGGCACCGGGCGCCTCGACCGGGTGCACGTGCAGGTAGGCGAGGTCGCCGGCGCGCAGCACCACGAGGTGGCCGTAGGCGCCGAGGTGGGGCTGCAGGTCGGTGACCGGGACGCCGTCGCGGCTGACGCTCAGCGTCAGCTCGCTCTCCTCCCCGGCGGTGAGGTGTCCGGTCAGGGCGACGGTGTACCCGTCGACCTCCGCGGTGGCGGCCGGTGGTGGCAGCTCCTGCGGCGCGAAGTCGCCGGGCACCGAGAGGTCGGCGCCGAGGACGAGCCCCTCGCCCAGCGCCGACGGCGTGGTGTCGGCGACGACCCGCCAGGTGCCGGGGGTGAGGTCGAGGGTGACGGTCCACGTGCCGTCGGCCCCGAGATCGGGGTGCACGTGCTGGTAACCGCTGAGGTCGCGGCGGACGGCGACGAGGTGCAGGTCCTCCTCGTGCTCGACGTCGAAGGCCGTGACCGGCGCGCCGTCGGGACCGAGCACCCGGAAGGCCAGGGTGGTCCCGGGCCCGTCGGGGAGGACGTCGGTCAGCAGGTCCAGCGTGTGACCGGACTCGCTGCCGGTCAGCCCGCCGACGCCCGGATCCGCCGCGGCTGCCGGGCCGGGGCTCGCGCCGTCGTGGGCCGCGTCGTCCCCGTGCCCGCCGCCCGTCCGCCCGCCGTCGGCGTGCTCGGCGGCGGCCGGCTCGGCGTCCACCGGGCCGACCGCCGCGCCGACGCCCAGGCTGGCGCCGAAGACGGCGGTCAGCCCGAGGGCGAAGGCGGCGACCTTGGTGGGCGTGTTCATCGTCCGGTCAGCGCTCGGCCAGCGCGTACCCGGCCTCCTCGACGGCGGCGGCCACGGCGGCCTCGTCGAGGGGGGCGTCGCTGGTGACGGTGACGGCTCCGGTGGGCAGGTCGACCTCGACCTCGGTGACGCCGGGCAGGCCGCCGACCTCCTCGGACACCGCGGAGACGCAGTGGCCGCAGGTCATGCCGGTGACGGTGTAGGTGCTCGTGCTCATGACGGTTCCTCCGAGGGGGGCGTGGGGTGGCTCAGCTGCGGACGAGACGGGCGATGGCGGCCGAGGCCTCGCGGACCTTCTCCTCGGCCTCGGCGCCGCCGGCCTGCGCGGCCGCGACGACGCAGTGCGACATGTGCTCCTCGAGCAGCCCCAGCGCCACCGACTGGAGCGCGCTGGTCATGGCCGAGACCTGGGTGAGGATGTCGATGCAGTACTTCTCGTCCTCGACCATCCGCTGCAGGCCGCGGGCCTGGCCCTCGATGCGGCGCAGGCGCTTGAGGTAGTCGTCCTTGCGGGAGATGTACCCGTGCGCAGCGTGCGGCGTGCCGTCGTCCATGCCGTAACCATACCCCCGTTGGGTATGTCTTGTCAGTCGGCGGACCGGCGCTCGGCCTGCATCCTGTCGACCGTCCCCTGGAGGCGTGCGGTGTCGGCGCGGGCGTCGGCGAGTTCGTCCTGGAGCGAGAGGATGACCTCCGCCGAGGCGAGCGTGTGGCCGTCGTCCAGCAGGCTCCGCAGGCGGGCGGCCAGGGCGAGCTGGGCGCGGGAGTAGCGGCGGTGGCCGCCGGGGGAGCGGTGCGGCTCCAGGAGGCCGGAGCCGTCGAGGCTGCGCAGGAACGCCGCCTGCACGCCGAGGAGGTCGGCGGCCTGGCTCATCGTCAGTGCGGGGAAGTCGGGGTCGTCGAGCCGGCGCAGCGGATCCCCGGGCGCCGCCCCACCCGCGCCGTCCTGCCGTGCGCTCACCGCGCCTCCTCCCCTCGCGAACGACGGAGGGCCGGACCTCGCGGTCCGGCCCCCTGTCGCGGTCGTCGCCGGCGTCGGCCGACGACGTCGGTGCCGATCAGGCCTCGACGGACTTCTGCTGGGCCTCGCCCTGCTCGCCCTGGATGGTGCGCCCCTCGACGGCCACGGGGGTGTCCGCGCGGGTCACGGTGATCTTGCGGGCCTTGGCCTTCTCGGCCACCGGGATGCTCACCGTCAGCACGCCGTCGTGGTAGTGCGCCTCGAGCCGGTCGGTGTCCAGGCTGCGGCCGAGCACCAGCTGGCGGGTGTACGCGCCGAACGGCCGCTCGGCGAGCGCCCACTCCGCGCCCTCGATCTGCGGTACCGAGCGCTCGGCGCTCACGGTGAGGGTGGTGCCCTCGATCGACAGGTCGATCGACCCCGGGTCGACGCCCGGCAGGTCGAAGTGGGCGACGAAGTTGTCCCCGACGCGATAGGCGTCCATCGGCATGCCGGACAGGGGACGGGCGGTCGTCGAGCCCGCGCGGCCGGTCAGCTGGTCCAGCGCACGGAAGGCGGCGGACGTGGCGGCGAACGGGTCGTAGGCGGTCAGCATCATGGCTGGTCAACCTCCTGGTGGTTCGGTGTTCTGTGTTCGCTGCCCGAGGTGGAACCTCTAGTGGCGACTGAAGATTACCTCGGTCGAGCATTGGTGTAAACATCTCTCCGCGGGATTTGTTCCGCCGGAGACGCGGGACGGGTTGGACTGGCCGGAGCAGGTTCCGGACCGGTAGGAACGGGGCATGAGGTGGACGTGGAGGAGACCCCCAGCGCAGCAGCGCCCGCCGGTGCCGAGGTCCTGGACGTCGAGGAGCACCGGGACGGCGACGTCTGCACGCTCACCCTCACCGGAGAACTCACCGAGGCGGCCCGCCGGCCCCTGGTCCGTGCCCTCACCGACGTGCTGCTCGAGGTGCCCACCCTGCGCCGCGTCCAGCTCCTGCTCGGCGGCGTGACGTTCATGAACTCCGCCGGCATGGCCGTGCTCGTGCAGCTGCAGAAGATGACGATCCCGCGCGGCGTGGAGATGGTGCTCGTCCGCCCCCGGTCCGTCGTCTCCCGTCCGCTGCAGCTGTCGGGGCTGTGGCACCGCTTCACGGTCACGGAGCACTGACCGTCTCGGCCCCGTCCGGGTACCGCCGCGAGCTTGCGAGGGGTGGGCGGACGGGGTCCTTACCCTGACCCGGTGCCGTCCAGCCACTCGCACGACCACGCCGGCCACTCCCACGGGGTCGACCCGGATGCGCCGCCCCCCGCGCCCGAGGTGCTCGCCCGCCGCCGGCGGGCGGTCCGGCTCATGCTGTTCCTGCTGGTGCCCGTCGGTCTGGCCACGATCGTCGGCCTGATCGTGCTGTGGCCCTCCGGGGGGCCGAGCCGCGCGCAGCAGGCCGCGGAGATCCAGTTGCCGGCCGGCACCACCTATGCCGACGGCCGCGTCGTGTCGGTGGATCCCTTCGACTGCTCACTGCCGGGCAGCGACGGCGCCGTGCAGCAGCTGACCTGCGCCTCGGTGGTGGTGGAGGTGCTGGAGGGCGACGACGCCGGGGAGTACCAGCAGCTCGAGCTCCCCGCGGAGGTCTACGCCTCGGGCATCGAGGTCGACGACGTCCTGGTGCTCTCCCGGGACGGCGGCGCCGAGGGTGGCGGGATCTTCGCGTTCTCCGACTACGAGCGGACGACGCCGATGGTGCTCCTGGCCGTCCTCTTCGCGGTGGTGGTCGGCGCGGTCGCGCGGCTGCGGGGCCTGGCGGCGCTGCTGGGGCTGGTGTTCGCGTTCGTCGTCCTGCTGCAGTTCATGCTGCCCGGCATCCTCGCCGGGGAGTCGCCGACGCTGGTCACCCTGGTCGGCTCGTCGGCGATCATGTTCGCCGTCCTCTACCTCGCCCACGGGCTCTCCGCGCGGACGACGACGGCGTTGGTCGGCACCCTGTTCGGGCTGGCGCTGGTCACCGTGCTGGGCGCCATCGCGGTGGCCACGGCCCGGCTGACCGGCCTGACCACCGAGGAGACCGTGACGCTGCAGGGCTACGACCCCGGACTGGACTTCTCCGGGCTGGTCATCGCCGGCGTGGTGGTGGCCGGACTGGGCGTCCTCAACGACGTGACGATCACCCAGGCATCGGCGATCTGGCAGCTGCACGAGGTCGACCCGGCGATGGGCTGGCGGGGGCTGTACCGCCGGGGTATGGCCATCGGCCGCGACCACATCGCGTCCACCGTGTACACGGTCGTCTTCGCCTACGCCGGTGCCGCACTCCCGCTCCTGCTGCTGTTCGAGCTCTACTCGCGGCCGGCCGGCATCACGCTGACCAGCTCACTGCTGGCCGAGGAGGTGATCCGTACGCTGGTCGGCGGCATCGCCCTCGTGCTGGCGGTGCCGGTGACCACGGCGGTCGGGGCGTTCTTCGCCACGGCCTCGGGAACGGAGACGGTGTCCATGCCGGAGAAGGGGTCGCCCGCCACCGGGCTGGCCGCGCTGCGATCGCGGTTCGCCCGTTGAGCGCCGGCCGGCCCCAGCAAGGACCCCCTGCCCCCCACCACTCGCCGGCTCGCGGCGGGACCCCGCAGGGCGGCCACGCCGGCTTGCTGGCGGCCGCCGAGGCCGCCGAGGGCTTCATGCCCGCCGACGAGGGGCGCGCCCTCTACGAGGCCGCCCGAGCCGTGCCGGTGCCCGGCCCGCTGCTGGAGGTGGGCAGCTGGATGGGCAAGTCGGCGCTGTACCTCGCCGCGGCGGCCCGGGAGACCGGCCGGCAGGTCGTCACCGTCGACCACCACCGCGGGTCCGAGGAGCACCAGCCGGGCTGGGAGTACCACGACCCGGCGCTGGTCGACCCGCACGTCGGGCTGATCGACACCCTGCCGCGGTTCCGCCGGCAGATCGCCGAGGCCGGCGCCGAGGACGTCGTGGTCGCCGTCGTCACCCGGTCGGAGGTCCTGGCCCCGCTGTGGACGACGCCCCTCGCCCTGCTGTTCCTCGACGGCAGCCACACCGAGGAGTCCGCCCGCCGCGACCAGGACGCCTGGGTCGCCAAGCTCGCCGTCGGCGGCACGCTGGCCATCCACGACGTCTTCCCGGACCCGGCCGAGGGCGGTCAGGCGCCGTTCGGCGTCTACCAGCGGGTGGTCGCCTCCGCGGACTTCGAGGAGCTGCCCGGCACCGGCTCGCTGCGGCTGCTGCGCCGGCTGCGATGACGGTCGACCCGCTCGTCGCCGAGCGGGACGCGGCGCGGGCGTCGATCGCCTCGCTGACCGGCGAGTTCGACGCCGTCGTCGCCGCCTCCCAGGCGTCGAACGCCGACGACGAGCACGATCCCGAGGGCGCCACCATCGCCTTCGAGCGGCAGCAGGTGGCCGCGTTGCTGGAGGCGGCCCGCCGTCGGCTGAGCGACGCCGAGGCGGCGCTGGCCCGCCGGGCGGAGGGCTCCTACGGCGTCTGCGAGACCTGCGGGGGCGACATCGGCGCCGAGCGCCTGGCCGCCCGCCCCGCGGCGCGCACCTGCATCACCTGCGCCCGCTGAGGCCCCAGTTCCCCGGCGAGATCTGCACACTCGTCACCATCAGCCGCTGATGCCGACGAGTGTGCAGATCTCGCCGGAGCCTCAGCTGACGTAGCGGCGGGCCGTCGACCGGCGCTGGGCGGCGTCGAGGGCGGCGAAGCGCGCCTCGGCGTGCGGCGGCAGCACCCGCCGCTCGCGCAGCACCCACGGCGCCCCGCGGACGGCGGCCAGCAGGCCCTCCGCGGTCACCCGGTCCCGCGGCAGGGTGCGGACCAGGTGCGCGGTGCGGCGCAGCGCCGGCCACAGCGGGCGGCGCAGCCACGTCGTCCAGAGGGTGTTGCGGATGCCGTCGCGGCGGCGCCGGTGCGCGTCGCGCACCCGGGACGCCTGGTGGTGCACGGTGAGCGCCGGCAGGTAGCACAGCTCCCAGCCGGCGGCGGCCAGGTCACCGGCCATGAGCTCCTCCTCGCCGCCCAGCCACAGCCGCTCGGAGAAGCCACCGACCTCGACGAACGCCTCCCGCCGCAGCACCGACGCCCCGGCCAGGAACGAGCCCAGCGCCGGGCCGGGCAGCCAGTCGGCGCCGCGCACGGGGGAGTCGCGCAGCTCCGGCACGATCGGGTCCTCGCGGCCGCCGGGCTCGACCACGATGCGGGCGGTCACCACGGCCAGCCGGGGGTGGGCGGTGAGGACGTCGGCGGCGGTGCGCAGCGACCCGGGCTCCCACCAGGTGTCGTCGTCGCAGAAGGCGACGTAGGGGGTGTCGAGCCGGGCGACGCCGACGTTGCGGCCGATCGCGCCGAGGTTCTCCGGGCTCGCGACCAGGTCCACCTGCGGGAACCGCTCGCGGACGGCGTCGGCGGTGCCGTCGGTCGATCCGTTGTCCACCACCACGACGTGCGGCTGCTCGGGCAGCGCGAGCAGCCGCTCGAGCGCCACCAGCAGCTCCGCGCGCCGCTCGTGGGTGATGACGACGACGGCCACGCGCGGGTCGGGACGCGGCTCGGCCGCAGGTCGGGGGGCCGGCCGGTCGACGGTGCCCCTCAACGCCGGCCCTCCAGGGTCCGCCGCTGGGCCAGCACGGCGTCGGGCGCCCGCCGTCGGCTCCGCAGCGCCTGCGGCAGGTCCCGCAGCGCCCGGCCCAGCCCCCGCCGTCCGACGTCACCGGCGCGCAGCGCGGCGACGCCCACCCGGACGACGTCGCCCACCGGCAGTCGCATCACCGCCGTCAGCACCCGGGACCGCCAGATCGCCGTGCGGCGGGTGGCCGGGTCGGACCGGCGCGACGACGGGTGGTGGTGCACGGTCACCTCGTCGACGTAGGCCAGGCCCCAGCCGGCGCCCGCCAGGTCGAGGCTGAGCCGCTCCTCCTCGCCCGGGAAGCGCACGACGCGGTCGAACCCGCCGACGGCGAGGAACGCCTCGGTGCGCACCATCGCCCCGCACGCGACGAAGCCCAGCAGCGAGGGACCGGGCAGGTCGGGCTCGGTGCCCAGCGGGCTGTCGGCCATCTCCGCGCAGACCGGGTCGAGCCGCTCCTCGGGGCCGACGAGGATCCGCGCGTTCAGGACCGCGAGCCGGGGGTGGGCGCGCATGATCTCCGCGGCCCGGGCCAGGTCGCCGGGGGCCCACCAGGAGTCGTCGTCGGCGAAGGCGACGAACGGGGTGCCGGCGCGCTCGGTGCCGATCGTCCGGGCCCGTGCGCCGACGTTGCGGTCCAGCGGCAGCACCGTCACGTCCGGGTGGGCCGCGCGGACGGCGTCCACCGAACCGTCGGTCGAGGCGTTGTCGACGAACACGACCGGCGCCTCGTGGCGCGGCAGGGACGCCAGGAGGTCCTCCCGGCGGTCGCGGCTCATGACGACGACCGTGACGTCCGGGGTGGCGATCATGAGCCCATCGTGTCGGATGGACGACCGGACGCCTCCTGCAGGGTCCCGCGCGGATCTCGAGAGTCTGAGGGGGGCGGGGTCCTCACCCAGCCTTGGGCTCGAACTCCTCGTCGGCGCCCACCGGCGGCAGGGCGGCGGGGTCGGCGAACAAGCCCGAGGCGCCGGTCGCCCCGCAGAGCGCGTCCGCGGCGAGGACGACGGCGGCCGCGGTCCAGGTGGTGCGCTCGATCGGCCACCGCTTGCCGTCGGCGAAGACCAGGCCGGTCCAGTAGGCGCCGTCGTCGTCGCGCAGGTGCTGCATGGCGGCCACCTGCTCCAGCGCGTCGTCCGGCCGGCCCGCGGCGGTCAGGGCGAGGGCGAGCTCGCAGGTCTCGGCCCCGGTCACCCACGGACGGTCGGAGACGCACCGGATGCCGAGCCCGGGGACGACGAAGGTCTCCCAGCTCTCGGCCAGCCGGTCGTGCGCGGCCCGGCCGGTGAGCGCGCCGCCGAGCACGGGGTAGTACCAGTCCATCGAGTACCGGGACCGGTCGGCGAAGGCGTCGGGCCGGGTGCGGAGGGCGGTGCCGAGGTCGACGGCGGCCAGCTCCCAGTCCGGCTGCGGATCACCCTGCAGGGCCGCGAGGGCCACCCCGCAGCGCAGCGACTGGAACAGGCTGGCGTTGCCCGTGAGCAGCGCCGTCCCGTCCGGGGTGCCGTCCGGGCGCAGCGCCCAGCCGATCGCGCCGCCGGGCAGCTGCATGCGGGTGACCAGGTCGAGTCCCCGGCGCACGACCGGCCACAGCTCGGTCACCAGGGACTCGTCGCCGGTGATCAGCCAGCGGTGCCAGAGGCCGACCGCGAGGTAGCCGGCGTGGTTGCTCTCCACCCCGGGCGACGTCTCGGACCCGGCGCGGTACTCGGCCGACCAGGAGCCGTCGGCCCGCTGCCGCCGGGCCAGCCAGCGGTAGGCGGCCGCGGAGCGGTCGTGCCGGCCGCCGACGTCGAGGGCCATCGCCGCCTCGACGGAGTCCCACGGGTCCAGCTGGCCGCCGCGGAACCAGGGGAGCGCGCCGTCGGCGTCCTGCTGGCCGGCGATCCAGCCGACCGTCTGGCGGACCTGCGCGCCCGAGAGCACCCCCGGCAGCTCCGGCAGGTGCCCCGGGTCAGCGCGCAGCGGCCCGCTCCCGGTCCAGGCGGCCCGAGGTCGCCGACCAGCGGCGCGCGGCGGGCGCACCGGCGACGGCGGGCTTGTCCGCGTAGACCACCAGGCTCTTGCCGATGACCGGATCGAGCAGCTTCTCCGCGAACCGGGTCGGCCACGGCCGCCGGGTGAGGTCCCAGACGAGCAGCCGGTGGTAGGCGCGGACGGCGGCGTTGTCGCGCTCCACCCCCGTGGCGCACCTGAGCCACCAGAACGGCGCGTGCAGCGAGTGGGCGTGGTGCTCGCGGCCGGGCTCCAGGCCCACCGCCGCGAGCCGGGCGCGCAGGTCGTCGCCGCGGTAGATGCGGATGTGGCCGCCCTCGTTGGCGTGGTAGGAGTCCGACAGTGCCCAGCAGATCCGCTCCGGGAGCCACCGCGGCACGCTGACGGCGACGCGCCCGCCGGGCTTGAGCACCCGGGCGATCTCGGCCATCGCCGCGGCGTCGTCGGGGATGTGCTCGAGCACCTCCGCGGCGATGACCCGGTCGACGCTGGCGTCGGGCACCGGGAGCGCCAGCAGGTCGCCGCGGACGGACGTCGCGGCCGCCCCGGCCGGAGCCTCGCCGGCCTCGCCGATCGCGGTCAGCCACTTCAGCGTGGTCCGGGTCTCGTCCACACCCCAGTCGAGGGCGACCACCCGCGCTCCACGCCGGTAGGCCTCGAAGGCATGCCGGCCCTCGCCGCAACCCAGGTCGAGGAGGGTCATCCCCGGGCGCAGGTCGAGGAGGTCGTAGTCGACGGTCAGCACGTACGCGTCCTCACTGGTCGGCCCTCTTCCGGTCGAGCACCTCGGCGTACCAGTCGGCGGTCCGCTCGGCCGCGGATCGCCAGGTGTAGGAGGCGAGCACGCGGCGCCGCCCGGCCCGGCCCAGCTGCTCCTGGAGGCCGGGGGAGTCCAGTACGAGCTCGAGGGCGGCGGTCAGCTCGCCCACGTCGCCGGCCTTGACCCGCAGGCCCGCCTGCGTGCCGACCACCTCGGGCAGCGCGCCGGCGTCGGTGGTGACCAGCGGGGTGCCGCAGGCCATCGCCTCGATCGCCGGGAGGGAGAAGCCCTCGTACAGCGACGGGATGGCCACGACGGCGGCCTGCTGCAGCAGGCGGACGAGGTCGGCCTCGGGCAGCGGACCGGTGAAGGTGACGGCGTCGTGCAGGGCCAGTCGCTCCAGCGCCGTCTGCGCCGGCCCACCGGGGCGTGCGCTGCCGACGACGGTCAGGTGCACCGGCCGCTCGGTGCGCAGCTTGGCGACGGCCTCGAGCAGGTGCACCAGGCCCTTGAGGGGCACGTCGGCGCTGGTCACCACCACGATCGACCGGGGGTCGCGGGGCTGACCCGGCGGAGGGGGCGCGAAGGAGTCGGGGTCGATGCCGACCGGGATGACCTGGATCTGCTCCGAGGGCACGTGCAGGTGGGTGCCGATGTCGGCGCGCGAGTTCTCCGAGACGGTGGTGACGGCGTCCAGCCGCGGCGCCACCCGGGCCTGCATGCGGGTGAAGGCGTACCAGCGGCGCAGCGTCAGCCGCCGGTACGCCGACGGCGCCGCGGCCAGCTCCAGCTCGCGGTCGATCGCGACGGGGTGGTGCACGGTGGCGACCGTCGGCACCCCGGCCCTGACCAGCCGGAGGAGGCCGTAGCCCAGGCTCTGGTTGTCGTGGACGACGTCGAAGGGCGGGAGGCCGGACTCGTCGCGGCGGGCCAGGAGCAGCCGGGCGGCCCGAAGGCTGAACGTCAGCGGCTCGGGGAAGCCGGCGACGGCCATGGTCGCCCACTCGGCGACGTCGACCCAGTCGCGGATCTCCGACGGGCGGACGATCCGGAAGGGATCGGGCTCCCGGTAGAGGTCGAGGCTGGGCACCTGGACCAGCGGCACGCCGGCGTCCAGCTCCGGATACGGCTGGCCGCTGAGCACCCGGACGTCGTGGCCCAGCTCCGTCAGCTCGCGGGACAGTGCGCGGACGTAGATCCCCTGGCCGCCGCTGTGCGGCTTGCTGCGGTAGGACAGCAGTGCGATGCGCAGCGGCCGTCCCATGACCGGGACTCTAACGACCCGCCGTCCGGGCCCTTGATCGCCCGGTCGGGTGCGGACCCCTGACCGGGACTGACAGGCTGACCCGCATGCTGCGCCACGTGGTCGTGTTCACCTGGTCCGACGACGCCGACGAGGAGCGGCGGGCCGCCACGCTCGCCGAGCTGCGCCGCCTGCCGGAGACGGTCGGCGGGATGACGTCCTTCGCCGTCGGCCCCGACGCGGGGCTGCGCGCGGGTAACGCGCACGCCGCGCTGGTCGCCGACTTCCCCGACGCCGAGGCGTGGCGCCGGTACGCGGAGGACCCGGTGCACCTGCAGGTCATCGCCGAGCACGTGACGCCGATCCTGGCCGCGCGCACGGCCGTCCAGTACGAGGTCTGAGCCGCCGGGGGGGCTCAGCCCTGGTCCGCGGCGCTGCGACCTCCGCCGCGCGCATCGGCCGGGGACCGGTCGAGCAGGAGGTCGGCGGCGCGGGCCACGACCTGGGCGCGGGTGCGGCCGTCGTGGTCGGCGACGAGGAAGTGCTCGCCGATCGCGACGCAGAAGGCGAGCAGGCTGCGGGCCTCGACCTCGTCGGGGTCGGTGCAGAAGGACCCGATCATCTCCCGCAGCAGCGCCATGCGCCGGTTGTCCACCCGGCGCAGGCGCGCGGCGACCGCCTCGTCCCGGCGTGCCCAGTCCCGGACCGCGAGGTCGATGGGCAGCAGGCGGTCGTCGGAGAACGTGAGCACGCCCGCGCGCTGGATCCTGGTCTTCGGGTCGCCGCCCTCGGCCTCGACGAGCTCGAGCACCTCGTCGGTGCTCTCCCGCTCCCAGGCGTCGAGCATCGCGTCGAGCAGTGCGTCGCGGTCGGCGAACGCCCCGTAGAACCCGCCCTTCGTCACGCCGAGCCGCTTGGCCAGGGCCTCGACGCGGACGGCGTCCGGCCCGCCAGCCGCCAGCGCCCGCAGCCCCTCCTCGACCCACTTGTCGCGCGGTGTGCGCATCGCCGGCACGGTTGCCCCCCTTCTATATACGGAACCGTACGACCGGGGGCTAGCCTCGGGATGTACGTAACCGTATATCCGGAGGGAGTGCCGAGATGGTCCTCGGATCCACAGAGGGTGCCGTGGGAAACGGTGACGTGCCCGCGTCCGTTCTCGCGCTGAGCTCGTTCACCGACATCGACTACGCCGACCAGTTCTCCCGCGCCACCGACGTCGACGCGGCACCCGAACAGTGGGCGCGGGCCATGTTCGGGGACGTCCCCGACGTCGCCGAGCGGTTCATCTGGCGCGTGCTGCTCCACCTCCGGCTCTCCCGGGGGCGGTCGCCCGCCACCGTGGCGGGCTGGCGGATCGGCGACCGCGGTGAGGACTGGGTGCGGCTGGAGGCCGGTTCCTGGTTCCTGACGGCGAACCTGCTCGTCCGCGCCGCGGACGGGCGGGTGTCGCTCGGGACCTTCGTGCACTACGACCGCCGCGTGGGGCGGGCCGTGTGGGTGCCGCTGTCGGCCGTCCACCGCCGGCTCGCTCCCCGGGTGCTCCGGGAGGCGGAGGGGCGTCTGCGCTCCTCGCGCTAGGCGATCCGCGCCCGCGCTCCTCCACAGCCTGCCTGGCTCTCCACAACCGGGCCGGGAGGGCCCGGGAGCGGGCGCGGCCGGGCCACGGTCGGCGCATGGACGAACCCCTGCGCATCTCCGATCCCGGCGAGGTCGTCGCCGCGCTCCCCGGACTGCTGGGCTTCCGGCCCCACGAGTCCGTGGTCGTGATCGCCCTCCGCGCCGGTGGCCGGATCGGGCTCACGGCGCGCGCCGACCTGCCGCCCGGACCCGCCTCGGCGGCGAGCGCCGAGGACCTCGCGTGCCGTGTCGCCTCCGCCGACCCGGTGGCGGTCCTCGTCGTGGTGGTCTCCGAGGCGCCGGACGAGCCCGACCGCCCGTGGGCGGGGGAGGCGGGAGCGGGCCTCCCGCACCGCGGCCTCGTCCACGACCTGGTGGTCGCGTACGCGGCGCGGGGCGTCCCGGTGCGCGACACGGTGCTGGCGCGCGCGGGCCGGTGGTGGTCCTACGACTGCCCGCACGCGTGCTGCGCGCCGGGTGCCGGCACGCCGCTGCCGGGCGGGATCTCGCCGGTGACCGTCGCCGCGATCGCGGCCGGGGCCGTCGTCGAGCCGGACCGTGCCGCCCTGCGCGCGCGGATCGCCCCGGCCCGGGGGCCGGCGGCCGAGGTGTGCGCGGAAGCGGTGTGGCGGCGCGGCATCGAGGGGGCGGCCGGGCGCGAGCCGCCCGAGGAGCTCATCGCACGGGCCCTGCGGTGCTGCCGTTCCGGCCGGACGGTCCGGCTCCCGGACGCCGAGGTGGCCGCGGTGGTGTGGGCGCTGACCGACCGCGAGGTGCGCGACCGCGCACTGGCTCTGACGCTGGGGGAGGACGCCGCGGCGGCGGAGACGCTGTGGACCGAGTGCACCCGGCGTGCACCGGCCCCGTTGGACGCCGCGCCCGCCACGCTGCTGGCGGTCAGTGCGTGGCTGCGCGGCGACGGCGCCATGGCCAACGTCGCCCTGGAGCGGGCACTGAGCAGCCGGCCCGGCTACCGGCTCGCCCGTCTCCTCGCGGCGGGGTTGGCCACCGCGCTGCCACCGGCCGAGCTCCGCGGGCTGATCGCCGACGTGGTCGGCAGGGCGGCCGGGTGACGGGATGAGCGTCAGAGGAGCTCCGGGCGCTGCCACTCCTGGTCCAGCACGTGCTCGGCCAGGAAGCTGAGCACGGTCTCGTACCAGACGGTGGAGTTGCCGGGCGTCAGCACCCAGTGGTTCTCGTCGGGGAAGTACAGGAACTTCGAGGGCACGCCGCGCTTCTGCAGGCCGTACCAGAGCTGCAGCGCCTCGCCGATGGGCACGCGGTAGTCGCGGTCGCCGTGGATGACCAGCACCGGCGTCCGGATCGCGTCGGCGAACCGGTGCGGCGAGTTCTGCTCGTAGCGGCGGGGGTCGCCGAGCGGGTCGCCCCACTCCTTCTCCCAGAAGTAGGCCGCGTCGGTGGTGCCGAGGAACGAGTCGAGGTTCCACAGGCTCGCGTGCGTGACGATGGCCCGGAACCGGTCGGTCTGCGTGGCGATCCAGTTCGCCATGTAGCCGCCGAACGACCCGCCCATCGCCGCGGTGCGCTCGGCGTCGAGGTCCGGGCGCTCCAGTGCGGCGTCGACGGCGGCCATGAGGTCGGTGTACGGGGCCTCGCCCCAGGTGCCCCAGCCGCGGCGGACGAACTCCTGGCCGAAGCCCTGCGACAGCGCCGGGTTGGGCAGCAGGACGGCGTAGCCGCGGGCGGCCATCACCCACGGGCACCAGCGCCAGGACCAGGAGTTCCAGCTCATCAGCGGACCGCCGTGCACCCACAGCAGCAGCGGGGCGAGGGAGTCGGCGGAGGCCCCGTCGGGCAGCACCAGCCAGGACTGGACGCGGGTGCCGTCGGCGGCGGTCGCCGAGACCTCGTGCAGGGTGCCGGGCAGCGGCCCGAGCGCGCCGGGCGAGGGCAGACCGGCGGGCTGCTGCAGCGGCGCCTCCGGGTCCAGCCGCACCGGCGTCGGCGGCTCGTCGTAGGCCGAGCGCAGCGCGAAGAGGGCGCTGCCGTCGCGGGCCACCCGCAGGTCGCTGTACGCGCCGTCGGCGGTGAGCCGCACGGGCTCCCCGCCGTCCACCGGCACCCGGAACAGCGCGTGCCGGCCGTCGTCGTCGGCGAGGAAGTACACGGCGGTCCCGTCCGCGCTGAACTGCGGCGCGCTGGGCCACCGGTCGAAGCCGGGGGTGAGGTCGCGGATCCGCCCGGTGGCCACGTCCACGTGCAGGAGCGTGTAGTCCGGCGGCTCGGTGTAGCTGGACAGGGCCTCCCGCACGCACACCACGGCAGCGCCGTCGGGGGAGAAGCGCGCGGCGTGGACGTCGGCCAGCGGGTCGTCGACCAGGGCGCGCGACTCACCGGTCGCGGTGTCCAGGAGCGCCACCCGGTTGCGCTGCCCGGCCGGGCCGTCGGGCACGGACTCGGCAAGGACCAGCCGGCTGCCGTCGGGGGAGAGGGCCGGGTCCTCCCCGCCACCGGCGGGCGGCCGGGCGTCCGGGGTGAGGTCGCGCAGGGGCAGGGCCTCGGGAGGGGCCGCGGAGGGGTCCTCGGCGGGCAGCTGCCCGGCCCAGAACAGGTGCGGGGTGTCCGGACCCAGGTCGCTGTCCCAGTAGCGCACCGGGTAGTGCTCGTGCAGCACCGCGGAGACCCCGGCGTCCTTGCGGGCCTTGCGCCGCTCGGCCTCCTGCTCGGCGTCCGCGGCGCCGGGCGTGGCCGAGGCCACGACGACCACGTCGCCGCTGCCGGCGGCCACCGTCACGCCGCCGATGCCGCCCGGGTGCTGCACCACGGGGCGGGCCTCGCCGCCGTCGGCCGGGAGGCTCCACAGGGAGGGCCGGGGGTCGCCGGCGTCGGGCCCGGCGGCGGGGTCGGGCCGCGCCGAGGTGAACAGCAGCGACCCGTCGGGCGCGAAGACCGGCGCCGACTCGCCCGGGGCGCTGCGGGTCAGCCGCCGGGGCGCGCGCTCACCGGCCGGGTCGACCTCCCACAGGGCCGACACCCACTTCTTCCGCTCCGGGTCGAGCGTCTGCACCGAGACGGCGAGCCGGCGGGCATCGGGGGACAGCGCCAGCCCGGTGACCCGGGGCAGGGCCACGAAGTCGGCCAGGCTCGCAAAGGGACCCCCGGCCGGAGCGGCGGGGGTGGCGGCGGCGGTGTCGGCGGCGGCGGGCTCGGACGCGGCGGGCTGGCTCACCCGGGTCACCGTAGTGACCGCTCCCGCGCCCGGCCCCCTCGCCGAGGCCCGTCGCGAGCTCGCGAGTGACGCGGGGCGAGAGGGTCCTTCGTCAGAGGAGCGGGGCGGCCTGGGCGGGCGTGAGTTCCTCGTCGACCGCGTTGACGAACACGTGCTGGGCGACGCCGGCGGGCAGGAGCTCGCCGTCGACGCTCACCGAGTCCCGCTCGGCCCGGGCGGTGACCGTCGCGCCGGGGCGCAGGCCCTGCTCGGCGAGCGAGCGGATGAGGTCGGTGTCCTCCTGCAGCTGCTCGCTGATCCGGCGGATCTCCACCCGCCGGCCCTGCGGGGTCGCGGTGGTGGACAGCAGGGTGAGCGCGTCGAGGACCGCGGAGGTCTCCCCGCCGATCGGCGCCGCGGGCGACTCACCGCCCAGCTCGTCCAGGCCGGGGATCGGGTTGCCGAAGGGAGAGACGGTGGGGTTGCCGAGCAGGGCCAGCAGCTTCTTCTCGACGGCCTCGCTCATGACGTGCTCCCAGCGGCACGCCTCCTCGTGCACGTCGGCGTACTCCAGCCCGATGACGTCCACCAGGAGGCACTCGGCCAGGCGGTGCTTGCGCATGACGGCGGTGGCCAGGCGGCGGCCCTCCTCCGAGAGCTGCAGGTGCCGGTCGCCCTCCACGGTGAGCAGTCCGTCGCGCTCCATCCGGGCCACCGTCTGGCTGACCGTGGGGCCGCTCTGGTGCAGGCGCTCGGCGATGCGGGCCCGGAGGGGGACGACGCCCTCTTCCTCGAGCTCGAAGACCGTGCGGAGGTACATCTCCGTGGTGTCGATCAGATCGTTCACAACTCTCCTCCGTGTCACCGCCCATCGTACGGGCGGGCGGCGACTCCACAGACCCGCCGGAGCAGGTCAACGGCACCACGCCGCCGGCGATTCCCGGCGGTAGCGTCGGGGCTCCCGGAACCGGGCCCGACGGCGGGCGCGCGGCCGGTCCGACCGGCGAGGAGGGCACGTGGACGAGCCCGCGAGCTCAGGCGAGGACGCACCGGCCCCGGGGCGCTGCCCGACGAGGACCGGCGAGGAGGGCACGTGAGCGACTCGGTCGCCGTCGTCTGGGACGACGCCCTGCTCGGCTACACCATGGGCGGGGAGCACCCGATGCACCCGGTGCGGCTGGACCTGACGATGCGGCTGGCCGACAGCCTCGGCGTCCTGTCCGGCGACCGGATCACGGTGGTGCGGCCGACCCCGGCCGACGAGGAGCTGCTGACCCTGGTGCACGACCCGGCCTACCTGGAGGCCGTCCGCCGCGCGCCGGAGGACCCGGGCGTGGGACACGGCCTGGGCACCGACGACAACCCGATCTTCCCGGGGATGTACGACGCCGCCGCGCTCATCACCGGGGGCAGCGTGGAGGCGGCGCGCCTGGTCCACGACGGCGCCGCGCAGCACGCGGTGAACATCTCGGGCGGCCTGCACCACGCCATGCGCGACCGCGCCGCGGGCTTCTGCGTGTTCAACGACGCCGCCGTCGCCATCGCGTGGCTGCTCGGCCAGGGCTACGAGCGGATCGCCTACGTCGACATCGACGTCCACCACGGCGACGGCGTCCAGACCGCGTTCTACGACGACCCGCGGGTGCTGACGGTCAGCGTCCACCAGACGCCGCTCACGCTCTACCCCGGCACCGGTTTCCCGGAGGAGACCGGGGACCCGGACAAGGCGCTGGGCAGCGCGGTGAACCTGGCCCTCCCGAACGGCACCGACGACTCCGGCTGGCTGCGCGCCTTCTCCGCCGTGGTCCCCGGCGCACTGAAGGCGTTCGACCCGCAGATCCTCGTCACCCAGTGCGGCTGCGACGCCCACCACGAGGACCCGATGGCCGACCTGGCCCTCACCGTCGACGGGCAGCGGGCCACCTACCGCGCCCTGCACGACCTCGCGCACCAGCTGTGCGACGGCCGCTGGATCGCCCTCGGTGGCGGCGGCTACGGCCTGGTGCGGTGCGTGCCGCGGGCCTGGACGCACCTCATCGCCGAGGCGAGCGGCGACCGGCTGGACCCGGCGACCGAGATCCCGGAGTCCTGGCGGGAGGACGTCGCCCGCCGCGGGCTGCGGGCCCGGCCCCCGACGCACATGACCGAGGGCGGCTACACCGGCTTCGCGCACTGGGACCCGTTCACCGAGTCCCGCGTGGACCGGGCGATCCTGCGGACGCGGCGCGCCTCCTACCCCTACTTCGGTCTGGACCCGGACGACCCCCGTGATTGAGGACCACCCAGCTGCCCACCACTCGCGAGCTCGCGGCGGGACCTTGCTGGGCGGCCGGAGGCTGCTATGACATCGGAAGAACCCGTCGACCCCAAGCCGCCGGCGCACTGGGAGGCCGACATCGTGGCCGCCGACGGCGGCACCGTGCACCTGCGCCCGATCTGCCCGGACGACGCCGACGGCCTGGTCGGCCTCATGGAGCGCAGCTCCGACCAGACCCGCTACTACCGGTTCTTCGGGCCGATGAAGCGGTTGAGCGAGCGGGACCTGCGCCGGTTCACCCACGTCGACCACGACAACCGCGTGGCGTTCGTGCTGCTGCTCGGCGACCAGCTGATCGGCGTCGGCCGCTACGACCGCTATCCCGACACCGACGACGCCGAGGTCGCCTTCCTCATCGAGGACGCCCACCAGGGCCGCGGGCTGGGCTCGGTCCTGCTCGAGCACCTGGCCGCCGCCGCGCTCGAGCGCGGCATCAAGCGGTTCGTCGCCGAGGTGCTGGCCCAGAACAACCGGATGGTGCGGGTCTTCCTCGACGCCGGCTACAAGCCGACCCGCACCTACGAGGAGGGCGTCGTCCACCTCGCCTTCCCCATCGCGCCGACCGCGGCCGCGCTGGCCGTGGCGTCCGAGCGTGAGCAGCGCAGCGAGTCGCGCTCCATCGCCCGGCTGCTCGCCCCGTCGTCGGTCGCCGTGGTCGGCGCCAGCAACGACGTCGGCAAGATCGGCAACGCCGTCCTGCGGCACCTGCTCGAGTACGGCTTCGACGGGCCGATCTACCCGGTCAACCCCGGCGCGCGGCACGTGCGCGGAGTGCCCGCCTACGCCGGCCTCGAGGACATCCCCGGCGACGTGGACCTCGCCCTGGTCGCCGTCCCCGCCGAGGAGGTCGCCGGCGTGGTCGAGGCCGCCCGGCGCAAGCGGGTGCACGGCCTGGTCGTCATCTCCGGCGGCTTCGGCGAGTCGGGGGAGGAGGGGCGGGCCCGCGAGCGGGCACTCGTCACCGCCGCCCGCGCGTCGGGCATGCGGGTGGTCGGCCCCAACTGCCTGGGCATCGTGAGCACCGACCCGGCGGTGCGGCTCAACGCCAGCCTCGCCCCGCAGGTGCCCGCTCGCGGCCGGGTCGGCTTCTTCGCCCAGTCCGGTGCCCTGGGCGTCGCCCTGCTCGAGCGGGCGCGGGCCCGCAACATCGGGTTGTCCAGCTTCGTCTCGGCCGGCAACCGCGCCGACGTCAGCGGCAACGACCTGCTGCAGTTCTGGGCCACCGACCCCGGCACCGAGGTCGTGCTGCTGCACCTGGAGAGCTTCGGGAACCCGCGGAAGTTCGCCCGGCTCGCCCGCTCGGTCGGCCGCACCAAGCCCGTGGTGGCGGTGAAGAGCGGCCGGCACGTCCGGATGACCGCGGGCCTGGCCGGGACGTCGGTCGCGGTGCCCGAGGAGTCGGTGGCGGCGCTGTTCTCCTCCGCCGGCGTCATCCGCGTGGAGACGCTGGCCCAGCTGTTCGACGTCGGCACGCTGCTGGCCCACCAGCCGCTGCCGGCCGGGGACCGGGTGGCCATCGTCGGCAACTCGACCGCGCTGGGCGTGCTGGTCGCCGACGCCGTCCTCGAGGAGGGCCTGCTGCTGGCGCACGACGCGCCGGTCGACGTGGGCACCACCGCCGGGCCCGACGCGTTCGGCGCGGCGCTGCGGCGGGCGATCGACGACGACGGGGTGGACGCCGTCGTCGCGGTGTTCCTGCCGCCCCTGGCCCAGCAGGTGGAGCAGTTCGGCCGCGCGCTCCTCGAGGTCGCCCGCACCTCCCCGAAGCCGGTCGTGGCGACCTTCCTGTCGACCGAGGGCATCCCGCCGGAGCTGACCGTCCCCGGGGAGGACGGCGCGCCGGCGCGGGGTTCGGTGCCGTCCTACTCGACACCGGAGCGCGCGGTGATCGCGCTGGCCAAGGTCGCCGAGTACGCGCGCTGGCGCCGCCGGCCGGTGGGTGAGCTGCCCGAGCTCGCCGACGTCGACGAGTCGGCCGCCCGCGCCCTCGTGCAGTCGGTGCTGGCCGAGGTCCCCGGGGGCCGCGTCCTCACCGACGACGAGCTCATCGCGCTGCTGGGCGCGTACGGGCTCCCGGTCCTGCGGACGCACACGGCCACCAGCGAGGACGAGGCCGTGGCCGCGGCCGACGCGATCGGCTACCCGGTGGTGCTCAAGTCGACCGCGCCGTGGCTGCGGCACCGCACCGACCTCGGCGGGGTCCGCATGGACCTCGCGGACGCCGCCGCCGTCCGCGCGGCGTTCTCGGCCATCCCGGCCAGCGACCCGGTGATCGTCCAGGAGATGGCCGCGCCGGGCGTGGCGACGGTCGTGGAGATCGTCGACGACCCGTCGTTCGGCGCGCTGGTGAGCTTCGGCGTCGGGGGAGTGGCCACGGACCTGCTCGGGGACCGCGCCTACCGGACGCTGCCGCTGACCGACCTCGACGCCGCCGAGCTGGTGCGGGCGCCGCGCGCCTGGCCGCTGCTCAGCGGCTGGCGCGGCTCGGAGCCGGTCGACGTCGGCGCGCTGGAGCAGGTGCTCCTGCGCATCGCACGGATGGCCGACGACCTGCCCGAGGTGCTGTCGCTGACCCTGGACCCGGTGATCGTCGGCCCGGCCGATCCGTGGCACGGCGGCCGCTCGCTGGTGATCGCCGGCGCGACGGCCTCGGTGGGGCAGCCGACCGCCCGCGTCGACCCCGGCCCCCGCAAGATGCGCAGCCCCGGGGTGTGACGACGGGAGCCCGTCACCCAGTCAGGGTGACGGGCTCCCGTCGGGCCCCGTCCAGCGGCTCGCCCCGAGTTCGCGGGGGGCGGAGGAGGACGGGGGGGGGTGGGTCGCTCAGGCCAGGTAGTCGCGCAGGGCGTCGGCGCGCTGCGGGTCGCGCAGCTTGGCCATCGTCTCGCGCTCGATCTGGCGGACCCGCTCGCGGGACAGCCCGAACTGCTTGCCGATCTGCTCCAGCGTGCGGGGCTGGCCGCCGTCGAGGCCGAACCGGAGGATGACGACGTCGCGCTCGCGCTCCTCGAGGGTCTGCAGCACGGTCCGGACGTCGCCCTTCATCATCTGGAAGGCGACGGCGTCCTCGGCGACGGCGGCGTCGGCGTCCTCGATGAAGTCACCGAGCCGGGACTCCTCGTCGGCGCCGACGGTCTGGTCCAGGCTGACCAGGTCGCGGCTGTACTCGAGCAGCTCGGTGATCCGCTCGGGCGTCATGTCCAGCTCGAGACCCAGCTCCTCGGCGGTGGGCTCGCGCTCCAGCTCCTGGTGGATCCGGCGCCGGGTGCGCACCACCTTGTTGACCTGCTCGGCCAGGTGGACGGGCAGCCGGATGGTGCGGCCGGAGTCGGCCATGGCGCGGGTGATCGCCTGGCGGATCCACCACGTCGCGTAGGTCGAGAACTTGAAGCCCTTGGTGTAGTCGAACTTCTCGACCGCGCGGATCAGGCCGACGTTCCCCTCCTGGATGAGGTCCAGGAACGTCATGCCGTGGCCGGTGTAGCGCTTGGCCACCGAGACCACGAGCCGCAGGTTGGCCTCGAGCAGGTGCCGCTTGGCGGCCTTGCCGTCGGTGGCCAGCGCCTTGTAGTCGCGCTGCAGCGAGGGCGTCAGCCGCCGCTCGACCAGCAGGCGCTCGGCGTACAGGCCCGCCTCGATGCGCTTGGCCAGCTCGACCTCCTGCTCGGCGGTGAGCAGCGCGGTCTTGCCGATGGTGTTCAGGTAGACGCGCACGAGGTCGGTGGACACCAGGCCGCTGGTGTCGGGCTCGCGGCGGGGCGAGCGGACCTCGAGGGCGTCGTCGGGGGAAGACTGCAGCAGCGTCACGATGTGTCTTCGTCCTTGCCTCTGGTTCGGATGCCTCCGCCGGGCGTCTTTCGCGGCGGGGCGACCGGGAATCGATGTGAGGGTCCCGGTGCCGGCCGGCGGCCCTCGCTCTTCTCGTCCGTGTGGTACGCCCTGTCCAACGGCCGCGACGGGGCCCGGTGTTCCACAACTCGGCCGTTCACAGCCAATCCACAGGACGTGTGTTGCGTCACCCGTCCCTACCCGCCGTGGCGCGGGTCGAACTACCGCGGTGGAACTCAGACCTCGAGCAGGAGGGTCATCGGCCCGTCGTTGACCGACGAGACGGCCATCCGCGCGCCGAAGACGCCGGTGGCCACCCCGGCGCCCCGCCGGCGCAGCTCGGCCACCACCTCGTCGACCAGCGGTTCGGCGACCTCGCCCGGCGCCGCGTCGGCCCAGGAGGGACGGCGGCCCTTCCTCGTGTCGGCGTAGAGCGTGAACTGGCTGACGACGAGGACGGGCAGGCCGAGGTCCGCGGCCGACACCGCCCCGTCGTCGGAGGGGAAGACCCGCAGCTCGTGCACCTTGCGGGCCAGGGCGCGAGCAGCCGCGACGTCGTCGTCCCGGCCCACTCCGACCAGCGCCAGCAGCCCCCGGCCGATCTCGCCGACCACGGCACCGTCCACCGTCACTGCCGCTGTGGCGACCCTGCTCACGACCGCGCGCACCGGCCCATCCTCGCTGGTGGGGTCGGCGTCCACGGCGGTCGGGGACCGGCGGCGACGGACGGGGCCGGCGAGTCGACCCGGTCCGCCCGCCGTTCCGGGCCTGCACCGGCTCCCGGGCGCCCGGGGCGCTCCGGCAGGGACTACTTGAAGGCGTCCTTGATCTTCTCGCCGGCCTGCTTGAGGTTGCTCTTGGCCTGGTCGCGCTTGCCCTCGGCCTCCAGGTCGGGGTCGTCGGTGGCCCGGCCGGCGGCCTCCTTGCCCTTGCCGGCCAGCTCGTCGATCTTGTTGCTGATCTTGTCCTGGTTGCTCATGGCGGATGGCTACCCGCCGGTGCGGGCGCCACGCCGACCGGGCCGCAGCCGATCGGGCCTCCGGGCCGACGCCGGTCAGGCCGTGGCGGTCGTCGTCCGGGGGAACAGCCGGCGCAGGACGTCGGACAGCGTGACGACGCCGATGACCGGAGCCCCCTCGCCGGTGCCCTCGGTCACGACCGCCAGGTGGTTGCGCGTCTCGCGCATCGCCTTGAGCGCCGTGTGCACCGTGGTGTCGGCGGCGAGGGCGAAGACCGGGCGGGCGAAGGGCGCCGCGGGCGACTCGTCCGGCTCGGTGAGGGTGTCCCGCACGTGCACCACGCCGGTGATCTCCTCGCCGTCGGCCGCGCCGAGCAGGATCCGCAGGTGCCCGGAGCGGTGGGTGATCTCCCGCACCTCGCCGACGGTCGCGGCGGCGCGGACACCGGTCGGGCGGGAGCCCGTCCCCAGCAGCTCCCGCACGGTGAGCCGCTCGAGCTCCAGCGCGCCGGAGATCTGCGCGGAGAACCGGGCGTCCAGCGCGCCGACGTTCGCCGAGTGCTCCACAAGGTGGCGCAGCGCGTCGGGGCTGTGCCCGACCGCGAGCTCGTCGGACGGCTCCACCCCGACCCTGCGGACCAGGGCGTTGGCGGCGGCGTTCAGCGCCCGCAGCAGCGGCCGGAACAGCGCCATGAAGGCCCGCATGGGCAACGAGAGCAGGGTGGCCGAGCGCTCCGGGTGGGCGATCGCCCAGGACTTCGGGGCCATCTCGCCGACCACCAGGTGGATGAAGGTCACGACCATCAGGGCCAGGACGAACCCGACGACGTCGGCGGCGAGGAGCGGCAGACCCCAGGTCTCGAACAGCGGCGTGAGCCAGTGGTGCACGGCGGGCTTGCTGATCGCCCCCAGGGCCAGCGTGGCCGCGGTGATGCCCAGCTGCGAACCGGCCAGCAGCAGGGTCAGCTCCGAGGAGTTGCGCAGCGCCGCACGCGCGGATCGGCTGGTGGGCGCGGCCTCCTCCAGACGGTGCCGCTTGGCAGCCAGCGCGGCGAACTCCACGGCCACGAAGAACGCGCTCAGGGCGACGATGACCACGGTGGCGAGGACGACCACCCAGGGGCTGTCGCTCATCGGGTGCGCTCCTCGGACGTGGGGACGGCGGCAGCTCCGGCGCCGGGGTCCCGCTCGGCGGTGTCCCCCGTGCGGTCCGGGAGCTCCAGGCGGACGCGGGACGGCACGTGCCGCTCGACGGCGAGGACCTGCACGTGCAGCCGGCGCACGACGGGCTCGTCGTCGTGCACGAGGTCGCCGGGATCGGGCGGCAGGTCGACGGTCAGCGCCGTCCCGGGCTCGGGCAACGAGCCGCACGCGGCGATGATCAGACCGGCGATCGTCTCGTAGGGCCCGCGGGGCAGGTCGACGCCGAGCGACCGCTCCACCTCGTCGACGTGCACGTCGCCGGCCATCTCCCAGATGCCGTCCCCCTCGACCGGCACGTAGGCCGGGTCGACGTCGTCGTCGTGCTCGTCGGTGATCTCCCCGACCAGCTCCTCGGCGAGGTCCTCCAGCGTGATGACGCCGGCGAACCCGCCGTACTCGTCGATCACGCAGGCGAGCTGGTTGTCCGACTCGTCCAGCCGACGCAGCGTGTCGGGCAGCGAGGTGAACGTGGAGACGACCAGGCACTCGCGCGCGATCGCGGTCACCGGCGCGGTGTCCGGCTCGCGAGTGGTCAGCACGTCGGCCAGGTGGACCACACCGAGGACGTCGCCCGTCCCGGCCTCCAGCACCGGGTACCGGGAGTGGCCGGTCGCCATCAGCCCGCGCAGGTGGCCGATGGTCTCGGTGTCGGCGACCGTGCCCACCCGGGGGCGCGGGATCATCGCGTGCTCGACGTCGCGGTCGGGGAAGTCGAGGATGCGGTCGAGCATCATCGACAGCTCCGCGGG
This sequence comes from Trujillonella endophytica, assembly GCF_019799905.1. Lineage (GTDB taxonomy): Bacteria > Actinomycetota > Actinomycetes > Mycobacteriales > Geodermatophilaceae > Trujillonella > Trujillonella endophyticus_A. Next base: position 147,375 of record NZ_JABGCI010000008.1, read on the forward strand.
CAGGTCCCCACTCTCCCGGGACTCCTCGACGATGTGCTCGAGGTCGCGGACGGTGGCCGCGTGCTCGACGTCGTGCACCGGCTCGATCTTCAGCGCCCGCAGCAGCAGGTTCGACGACTGGTCGAAGACCCAGATGAGCCAGCCGAAGACCTTGAGGTAGGCGACGGTGGACGTGGCCAGCCAGCGGGCGACCGGCTCGGGCCGGGCGATGGCCAGGTTCTTCGGGAACAGCTCGCCGAACAGCATCTGCACGACCGTGGAGAACAGCAGCGCCAGCACCGCGCCGATGCCGACGCCGACTGCGGTCGGGATGCCGACGTCGCCCAGCAGCGCGCCCAGTGACTCCCCGATCAGCGGCTCGGCGACGTAGCCGACCAGCAGTCCGGTGACGGTGATGCCGAGCTGCGCGCCCGACAGCATGAAGGAGGTGCGCCGGGTGACGCCCAGGGCGCGCTCGGCCGCGGCGTCACCGGTGGCGGCGCGGGCGGCCAGCGCGGAGCGGTCGACCGCCATGTAGGCGAACTCCTGGGCCACGAAGTACCCGGTGACCACCGTGATGCCCAGCACCACGAGCACACCCACGAGCAGGGAGAGGACCTCCGTCACCGGCCGCGCACCCCCTTCCCGTGGGGGAGGAGGTGCGCGGCCTGGGATATGTGACCGGTGCTCATGTCTCTCTTCGACGAGGTGCGCGGATGGCGGGCGGGGTCGCCCTGGTACGTCAACGGAGCAGCGCCCGTCGGCGTTCCGGTCGCGGTGCCGGCGCATGCGGCAGACCGCCCGGGTCCCCCGATCCGGCCCCGACCCGGGACGCGCGCGCCGGGACCGGCTGGTCCGCCGCCTGGCGGTAGCCTCCGCCTGGTGCGTCCAGAGGAGTCCGGCAGTACCGCACCAGCCATCCCCGAGTCGCGTCTGGCGGCTGCCCCCGGTCACGTCCTGCGGGGCATGGCGATGGGCGTCGCCGAGGTCGTCCCCGGCGTGAGCGGGGGCACCGTCGCTCTCGTCCTCGGGATCTACGAACGGTTGATCGACGGTGCCGGCCACGTCGTGACCGCTCTCCGGCTGGCGGTCACCGGCCGGCGGACGTCGGCCCGGGACGAGCTGGCGCGGGCGCACTGGACGACGATCGTCCCGGTGCTCGTCGGGATGGTCGTCGCCGTCCTGGTCGCCGCCCGGCTGCTGGAGCCGGTCATCGAGGACCACCCCGTCGGGGCCCGCGCGGTCTTCTTCGGGCTGGTGCTCGCCTCGATCGTCGTGCCGGCGCGGATGGTCGGCCGCTGGGCGCCGCGGGACGTCGCCGTCATGCTCGTGGGCGCCGCCGCGGCGTTCCTGCTCACCGGCCTGCCCCCGGGGGCGGACGTGGACCCGCCGCTGGCAGTCGTCGTCCTGGCCGCGGCGGTGGCCATCTGTGCGCTGGTCCTGCCCGGGGTGTCGGGCTCGTTCCTCCTGCTCACGGTCGGCCTCTACGAGCCCACCCTGGCCGCGGTCAACGACAGGGACCTGGCCTACGTCGGCGCCTTCGCCCTGGGGGCGGTGCTGGGGCTCGGCCTGTTCGTCAAGGCGCTGCAGGTGGCCCTCCAACGGCACCACGCGCTGACCTTGGCGCTCATGACCGGCCTCATGGCGGGGTCGTTGCGGGCGCTGTGGCCGTGGCAGGACGACGACCGGGGCCTGCTCGCGCCCGACGACGGAGCGCTGCCGATGGTCGCCCTCGTCGTCGGCGCCGGGCTCGCGGTGACCGCCGCCGTGATCTGGCAGGCGCGACTGGACCGCCGCGCCGGGGCCGCCGCCCTGGCCGCACGGGACCGCCGCGGGAGCTGAGCACCGGTACGCCGGCCGCGCCCCGTCCGATTGGGCGTCCGTGCGCGCCTGACCGCCGCCGATCGTCCCGGGACGGCTCTACGGCACGATCTCCGTCGTGCCGACTCTGACGCTCACCCAGGACCCGCGCGCCGACGAGCTGCTCGGCCGCGACCCGCTGGCCCTGCTGCTGGGGATGCTGTTCGACCAGCAGTTCCCGATGGAGCGTGCCTTCGCCGGCCCGCGGCTGCTCGCCGACCGGATGGGCGTGGAGACGCTGTCCGCGGCGGCGATCGCCGACGCCGACCCGGAGCAGATGGCGGCCTGGTTCCAGGGGCCACCCGCCGTCCACCGGTACCCGGGGTCGATGGCCGCGCGCGCACAGGCGGTGTGCCGGCTGCTCGTCGAGCGCTACGACGGCCGGGCCGATGCGCTGTGGGCCGACGCGCCCGACGGCCGCGCGCTGCTGCGGCGGGTGGGGGAGCTGCCGGGCTTCGGCGCGCAGAAGGCGGAGATCTTCGTCGCGCTGCTCGGCAAGCGGTACGGGGTCACGCCGGCCGGCTGGCGGGAGGCCGCCGGCGAGTACGGCGAGGAGGGCGCCCACCGGTCGGTCGCCGACATCACCGGGCCGGAGTCCCTGGCCGAGGTGCGCCGCACCAAGCAGGAGAAGAAGCAGGCCGCCAAGGCCGCCGCCGCGTCCTGAACCGGGGCCGGAGGGGGCCGGTCGAGGCGTCTGCATGGGGCGCGATCCGGTGGCACGATGGGCGTCAGGAGCCGGGGCTCCGGGGCCGACGGACCGCTCGCCGACTCCTCGCCACCACCCCCGGCCGGTCCAGGGAAGGGCACCCGTGGCCTCCAGCCAGCAGTCCGCACGATCCCGGCGAGCAGAGCCGGTCCTCATCACGGAAGCCGCGCCGAGCCTCGCCGAGCAGCACGCCGCGCGGAAGCGCCGCTACGTCCTCACCATGGTGGTGCGCCTCGTGAGCGTCGTGCTGGCCGCGGCGTTCTACCAGACCCTGTGGCTGGCCATCTGCTTCGCGGTGCTCGGCACGGTGCTGCCGTGGATCGCCGTCGTCATGGCCAACGACGCCCCGCCGAAGAAGAAGCTGGACCCCAACCGCTACCGCCCGTCCCAGCCGGACCGGATCCTCGACGACCCGGCGAGGACGCGGCCGGCCATCGAGCCCGGGCGGGTCATCGAGCACTGAGCCCCGCCGAGCGCGGCCGTCAGCCGCGCGGCGAGACCCCGGCGGGGGCCGTCACGTGGTGGCGGCCCAGCGGCAGCATCAGCGGCGCACCGGACGTCGGGTCCTCGACGACCCGGCTGTCCAGGCCGAACACGGCCCGCACGCAGTCCTCGGTGAGCACCTCGCTCGGGCTGCCGGCGGCGTGGATCCGCCCGCCCGCCAGCGCGACCAGGTGGTCGGCGTAGCGCGCGGCCAGGTTCAGGTCGTGCAGCACCATCACGATCGTCGTCCCGCGCGTCCGGTTGAGGTCGGTCAGCAGGTCCAGCACCTCCACCTGGTGGGCGACGTCGAGGAACGTGGTCGGCTCGTCCAGCAGCAGCACGTCGGTCTGCTGGGCCAGCGCCATCGCGATCCACACCCGCTGCCGCTGACCGCCGGAGAGCTCGTCCACGGCGCGTTCGGCCAGGGTCGTCGTCTGCGTCGCCTCCAGGGCGGCGGCCACCGCGGCGTCGTCCTCCCGGCTCCACCGGGAGAAGACCCCCTGGTGCGGGTGCCGGCCGCGGCCGACCAGGTCGGCGACCGTGATCCCCTCCGGGGCGATCGGCGACTGCGGCAGCAGGCCGAGGGTGCGGGCCAGCTCCTTGGCCGGCGTCCGGTGCACCGCCTTGCCGTCGAGCAGCACCCTGCCGACCCGCGGCGACAGCAGGCGGGACATCGACCGCAGCAGGGTCGACTTGCCGCACGCGTTCGCGCCCACGATCGCGGTGATCGCGCCGGCGGGGACGACGAGGTCGAGCCCCTCGATGACGGTGCGCTCCCCGTAGGCGAGCGTGAGCTCCTCGGCGGTCAGCGAGTGCGTGGCGGTCACGGTGTCCCTCGTTCGCTCGAGTGCGGCGGAGCCGCCAGGACGGCAGGGTCGGTCACAAGGAGCCTCCGGCCCGGTTGGTGCGGATGATCAGGTAGATCAGGTACGGCGCCCCGAGCACCCCGGTGATGACGCCGACCGGGTAGCGCGTCCCGAGGGCGAACTGGCCGACGAGGTCCGCGACCAGCACCAGAAGCGCCCCGACCAGGGCGGCCGGCACCAGCAGCGACCCGTTCGGCCCCACGATGCGCGCCGCGATCGGCCCGGCGAGGAACGAGACGAAGGCGATCGGGCCGCACGCAGCGGTGGCGAAGGCGATGACGCCGACGGCGGTCACGATGGCGATCAGCCGGGTCCGCTCGACGCGGACGCCGAGCGCCGACGCGGTGTCGTCGCCCAGCTGGAGGGCGGACAGGTTCTTCGTCTGTCCCAGCAGCACGGGGGCGAGCACGAGGAGGGCCACCAGGGCCGGCGCCACCGACGTCCAGGTGGTGCCGTTCAGGCTGCCGGTCAGCCAGCGCAGGGCCTCCTGGTAGTCCCAGGCCCCGGCCTTGGTCAGCACGTAGGAGACGACGCTGTTGAGCATCGCGCCGATGCCGATGCCGATGAGGATGAGCCGGGTCCCGGCGACGCCGTTCTGGAAGGCGAGCAGGTAGATCGTGACGGCCACGCCCAGCGCCGCGGCGACGGCCAGGGTCGACACGGCCGTGCCCCCCAGCGACAGGATCACGATGCCGAACACGGCCGCGGCGCTGGCGCCGGACGTGATCCCGATGACGTCGGGGCTGGCCAGCGGGTTGCGGAGCATCGTCTGGAACGTGACGCCGGCCAGGCCGAAGCTCAGCCCGGCCACGACCGCCAGGACGGCGCGGGGGAGCCGGAGGCGGCCGACCGTGAACGTGGCGCCCGGCACCTGCTCGCCGAGGACCACGTCGAGGACGTCGCCGGGCGGGTAGAACGTGCGCCCGACCATGAGGGTGACGGCGGAGGTGACGACGACCAGCACCGCGAGCACGGCGATCACCAGGCGCCGGCGGGCCGAGCGGCGGACCCGGGTGCGGGCCACCGCGTCGACGGTGGCCTCCGGGGGCGCGGCGACGGCGGTCACAGCTCACGCACCTTCTGCCGGCGGACGATCGCGATGAGGAACGGGGCGCCGACCAGCGCGGTGACGATGCCGACGTCGAGCTCGGACGGGCGCGCGACGATCCGGCCGATGACGTCGGAGGCCACGAGCAGGCCGGCACCGGTCAGGGCCGAGAACGGCAGCAGCCACCGGTGGTCCACGCCGACCAGCAGCCGGCACAGGTGCGGGACGATCAGCCCGACGAACCAGATGGGGCCGGCGACCGCGGTGGCCGCGCCGCAGAGCAGCACCGACCCGAGCGCCGCGACGCCGCGGGCGAGGGCGACGCGCTCGCCGAGGCCCGCCGCGAGCTCGTCGCCCAGGGCCAGGGAGTTGAGGCTGCGCGCCGAGAGCAGGCTGATGGCCAGGCCGACGGCGAGGAACGGCAGCACCGGGGTGATGGTGTCGAAGGTGGCCCCGCCGACCCCGCCGACCTGGAACGACTGCACGTTGGCCGCGATGTCGCCGCGGGGGAGGGCGATCGCGGTGATGAACGAGGTCAGCGCCGCCGAGGTGGCCGCTCCGGCCAGCGCCAGCTTGAGCGGCGTCGGGCCGCCGCGGCCGAGCGAGCCGACGGCGTAGACGAAGACCGCGGCGACGGCCGCACCGAAGATCGCGGTGACGATGATGCTGGTCGCCGTGAACAGGCCGAACCAGGCCAGGCCCGCGACGACGGCCAGCGAGGCGCCCATGTTGATGCCGAGGACGCCGGGGTCGGCCAGCGGGTTGCGGGTCACGCCCTGCATCACCGCGCCGGCGAGCCCCAGCGCCGCGCCGACGAGGACGGCGAGGACGGTCCGGGGGATCCGCTTGGTGACGGCCGCCTCCTCGATGGTGTCCGAGGACCCACCGAGGGCGGCGAGGATGTCGGACCAGCCGACGCCGCGGGAGCCGATCGCGACCGAGGCGGACACCAGCAGGGCCAGGACCGCGACGACGACCAGCAGCCACAAGAAGCGCACCGACCCCGGGCGCCGCGCGATGGCGGAGCCCGGGGTCGCTGCGGAGTCGAGCGAGGTCACGGAGCGGGGATCATGCGGCCGGGGCGCCGGCCTTGTCGGCGGCGTCGGCCAGCATGGTCACGTAGTCCTCGAGCACCCACGAGATCGCCAGCGGCGTCGGGTTCGCGGCGGTGCCCAGCGGGGTGTCCGGGAGCAGCACGATCGCGCCGTTGGCCACGGCGGGCATCTGCGACAGCAGCGGGTCGGCGTTCAGCGCGTCCACGAGCTCCTGGTCGCCGTAGGTCACGATGATCTCGACGTCGTCCAGCGTGTCGATCCGCTCGGCGCTGATCGTGCCGGAGAACTGCTCGGGGTCCGTGGTGGCCGACGCGACGCTCGGCGGGGTCGCCAGGCCGAGGTCCTCGAAGAAGGCGCTGCGCGTGTCGAACGGCGTGTAGTAGCTGACCTCGCTGAGGTCGGTCGTGTCGACGTGGGTCAGGAACATCGTCGACCGGCCGGACAGCTGCGGGAACTCGGCGACGGTGTCGTCGATCTCCTGCTCGAGGCTCGCGATGAGCTCCTCGCCCTCGTCGGCCATGCCCATGCCGGCGGAGTTGATCTCGATCATCTCGCGCCACGGCGTCGCCCACGGGCCCTCGGGGAAGGCCACGACCGGCGCGATCTCGCTCAGCGTGTCGTAGTCCTCCTGGGTCAGCCCGGAGTAGCCGGCGAGGATGACGTCGGGCTCGGTGTCGGCGACCGCCTCGAAGTCGATGCCGTCGGTCTCGTCGAAGAGGACCGGCGTCTCGGCGTCCAGCTCCTCGAGCCGCTCGCTGACCCAGGGCAGCAGGCCGTCGCCGTCGTCGTCGCCGAAGTTGGCCGCGGCCATGCCGACGGGGACGACCCCGAGCGCGAGGGGCACCTCGTGGTTGGCCCAGGCGACGGTGGCGACGCGCTCGGGTTCGCCCTCGATCGTGGTGGTGCCGAAGGCGTGCTCGACGGTGAAGGTCTCGCCGCCGCCGGAGCCCTCGTCGGACGAGTCGTCGCCACATGCGGCGAGGCCCCCGACGAGGAGTGCGGTGGTGGTGAGCGCGGCCAGTCGCGAAGCGCGGCGCATGGTGTCCTTCCGGTCAGGTGGGCGCGGAGCGCCGGATGTCCCGCGCCTCGCAGACCGGCGCGGAACGCGGCCGGGTCATCGAGCGAGGACGGTCAGGGTTGCCTAACCGAACTTAGGGTGTCCTTGCCACATCCCAGGTCACGATAGCGTCACGGTTGACCCGGACCGAGATCACCGGGCGCCCGGCCGCCGCACCACGTCGGCGGCGAGGGCCATGCCGCCGTCCAGCAGGACGTCGGGGGCGGCGTCCGGATCGCGCAGCCACTCCGCCAGCAGCCCGGCGGTGAAGGCGTCGCCGGCGCCGGTGGTGTCGAGCACGGCCGTCGGCGGCGCCGGCCGGTGCACGAGCCGGTCCCCGGCGCACCACAGCGCCCCCTCCGCGCCCAGGGTGACGGCGACCGCCGGGTGCCGGCGGGCGAGCGCCCGGGCGGCGTCGGCGGCGTCGGCGCAGCCGGTGAGCAGCCGAGCCTCGTCGGCGTTGGGCAGCAGCACGGTCACGCCCGCGGTGTCGGCGAGCCAGCGCTCGACCCCGTAGCCGGCCAGCGGGCCGGTGGAGGCGGGGTCGAGCGACGTCGTCGCCCCGGCGGCGGCCGCGGCGGCGAGGGCGGCCAGCCCCGCCGCCCGGGGTCGCGGGTCGAGCAGCGTGTACCCCGACAGGTGCAGGTGCGCCCCGGCGGCCGGTGGAGGCACGTCGGCCGGTGCCAGCTCCAGGTTGGCGCCGCGGTCGGCCAGCATGCTGCGCTGGCCCCCGGGCTCCACGAGGCTGACGATCGTGCCGGTGACGCCCCCGGGGACGGACCGGACCGCGACCGAGACCCCCGCCGCGGCGAGCTCGGTCAGCAGGGCGGTGCCGGCGACGTCCGTGCCGACGCAGCCGGCGAAGGTCACCGGCACGCCCAGCCGGCCCAGGTGCACCGCGACGTTGGCCCCGGCGCCGCCCCCGCGTGTGCGGATGGCGGCGGGCCGGTCCGAGCCGGGGGCCGGCTCGCCCGAGAGGACGACGACGACGTCGGTGGCGGCGTCGCCGACGACGACGACCGGCCGCACGGCGGTCAGGCCGGCAGCGCGGCCAGCGCCGCGGCGATCCGGCCGGCGAGCTCCGCGTTGCGGAGGACCAGGCGGACGTTGACCGCGAGGGTGGCCCCGTCGCTGGCGCGGTGCAGGTGGTCGAGGACGAACGGCGTCACGTCCTTGCCGCGCACCCCGGCGTCCCCGGCGGCGGCGAGCGCGTCGGTGATCACGCGGTCGTGCAGCTCGGGGTCGAGCTGCTCGTCGACGGGCAGCGGGTTGGCCACGACGACCGCGCCCGGCGCCAGTCGCCGCCGGGCGGCCAGGACGGCGGCGGCCTGCCCGGGGTCCTCGACCGACCAGTCCAGCGTCGAGCCGGAGTCGGCGACGTAGAAGCCGGGGAAGCTGCGGGTGCGGTAGCCGATCACGGTCACCGAGAGGCTCTCCAGCCGCTCGAGGGTGGCCGGGACGTCGAGGATCGACTTCACGCCCGCGCAGACCACCGCCAGCGAGGTCCGCGACAGGGCGGTGAGGTCGGCGGACTCGTCGAAGGTGTCGACCGACTGCCGGTGGACCCCGCCCAGGCCGCCGGTGGCGAACAGCCCGATGCCGGCCCGCTCGGCCAGCAGCGCGGTGCTGGACACGGTGGTGGCGCCGGACAGCCCGAGCGCCGCGGCCACCGGCAGGTCACGGACGCCCAGCTTGGCCAGGTCGGGGTCGGTGCACACGCGGTCGACCTGCTCGGGGGTCAGGCCCACGTGCGGGACGCCGTCCAGCACGGCGATCGTCGCCGGCACCGCACCACCGGCCCGGACGGCCGCCTCCACGTCGTCGGCCGCGGCCCGGTTGTCCGGCCGGGGGAGGCCGTGGGCGAGCAGCGTGCTCTCCAGGGCGACGACGGCGCCGCCGGAAGCGAGGGCGTCGGCGACCTCGGAGGAGAGCCGAACGGGAGGGGAGGGGAGCGGTGCGGTCACCCTGTCATCATGGACGCCGGTGTCCGGTCCTCCGGATGAGCCCGACCCCGAGCCCCGTCCCCAGTCAGGGAGAGCACCTCGTGAGCAGCACCGACATCCTCGAGAAGCCCGACGTCCGCGAGGGCGACACAGGCAGCGCCAACGAGGTCTTCCACTACGTGCGCAAGAACAAGATCGCCGAGAGTGCGGTCATGGGCACCATGGTCGAGGCGCTGTGCGGCGAGGTCTTCCCGGTCACGAAGACCCCCAAGCCCGGCAGCCCGGTCTGCCCGGCGTGCAAGGAGATCTACCAGCAGCTCAAGAAGGACTGAGCGCCGCGGTCAGGTCTCGTCGAGGGCGCGGGCGCGCTCGAGCATGTCGGCCCGGCGCTGCTGCCGGCGCTTCTCGTGCCGCCGCAGCGGGGCCGGCCACCGGGCCTGGATCGTCGCGTTGAGCTCGGCGCCGAGCAGGATCGCCATGCCGAAGAAGAAGCAGAACAGCAGGACGGCGATCGGGGTGGCCAGCGCCCCGTAGGGCAGGGCCGCGACCAGGATGTCGGCGATGTAGACGCGCAGGATCGTCGCGGCGATCCAGAAGAACGTCATCGCCAGCAGCGTCCCGGGCAGGTGCCGCCGCCACGGGAGCCGGCGGGGCAGGATCACGTGGTAGAAGCTCGTCAGCCCCAGGACCAGGCCGATCAGCACCACCGGGCCGTAGACGGCGTTGACCAGGACGGTCGCCGTCCCCTGCCAGTCCTGCGGGAAGAGGTCGACGAGCAGGCCCGGTCCCAGCACCAGCAGCGGCAGGGTGAGCACGGCCAGCAGCAGCCCGACGACGAACAGCCACAGGGCCATGAGCCGCGTCGCGATCGGACCGCGCACGTCGCGCTGGTTGTACGCGATCACGATCGTGTTCATGAACGTCGCCGTGGCCGAGGACCCCGCCCACAGCGTCAGCAGGAAGCCGAGGCTGACCACGTCGAGCCGGCCGGACCCGAGGATGTCGGCCAGGGTGGGCCGGACCAGGTCGTCGACGACGTCGGCGGTCAGGGCGTTGGCCGAGGCGTCGACCAGCTGCTCCTCGATGCGGGCGACGGCGTCCCCACCGATCCAGTCGCCGAGGTAGCCCAGCGAGCCGAGCAGTCCGATCAGCAGCGGCGGGATCGAGAGCACCTGCCAGAACGCCGCCTCACCCGACAGCCCGAGGATCCGGTCCTTCCAGGCCTTGGCGAGGGTGCGACCCAGCACCTGGAAGGGGATCCGGATGGGCGTCGTCCACCGCGCGCGGGTGCGTGGCCGTCCCGTGCCGGACGCGGTGCTGCCACCCGACGGCTCGTCGGCCGGCGGGGTGTCGAGCGGCTCGCCGGCGCGGGCCGGGGAGCCCCCGGGCAGCACGGCGCTCATCCGACCAGTGTGCACGCAGCGGTGATCGGGAGCGGTACGGCCAGGGGTGTCGGCCGGCTCGGACGGCCGGCCGACACCCGCGTCAGCCTGCTCGGCGTCCGCCCGGACGCCGTCCCGCGGGGCCCGGCGCCGGCGCGGGGCCGGGAGCCGGCGGGGGTGCCGCCGGGTCGGCCGGCGGCGCGACGGGGACGCAGCGGACGTTGTCCTCGGCCGAGTAGGACGTGCTGAACGTCTCCCGGCGGATCTCCTCGCGGGTCTGCAGGTCGCGGAAGATGCGGGTGACGGTGACGTCGAAGCCGCGGACCCCGGTCTGGGGGATGCAGGACCCGTCGTCCGGCTTCTCCAGCGACCCCGGCTCGCGGTAGTTCGTCCGCGGGCCCTCGACGGCCTCGATCTCGTAGCGCCGGGTGCCGTAGAAGGTCACCGTGATGGACCCGCCACCGCCGGCGCTGGGCGCCCACGAGGTGTCGACGAAGACCCCGGTGTCGCTGTCGTTGCGCCACTGCAGGTCGATCTGGCCCTCGTAGACCGTCGCCTCCCGGCCGGCGGGGTAGCGGCTGATGTAGAAGGTGTGCGGCTTGTGGTAGACGTCCTCGAGGCCGGCGAAGAAGACGGCGTTGAACATCGTCGTCGCGAACTGGCTGATGCCGCCGCCGACGGCGGTGGACAGCTGGCCGCCGCTGATGACGTTGGCCGGCACGTAGCCCTGCGCGGTGCCCCGCGGGCCGGTGTAGGTGTTCAGGCTGAAGGTCTCGCCCGGCAGTACGACGGCGCCGTCGACCTCCTCGGCGACGACGCGGATGTTGGTGCCGCTGGAGCTGTTGGGCGTCGAGGTCGTGAAGGTGCTGATCTCCTCGCGGATGCCGAGGGCCTGCGCCTCCTCGGTGGTGAGCTCGGCCGGTACCGGGCCGAGCTCGGCGGTCACCGTGCGCGGCGCCGGTGAGGCGAGGACGTCGACCAGCCGCGGAGCCAGCGCCGCGGGGTCGATGCCGGTGCCGTCGACGGACGGGACGACCTGCACCGCGCCGCCGGCGACCTCGAAGCGGGCGTCCTGCGCCGGCGTGCCGAAGGCGGTGAGGTCGTCGCCCATCGCCTCGGCCAGCCGCGCCGGGTCGATGCCGACGTCCAGCCGGCCGTCGTCCTGCGGGGTGAACGTGAGCGAGGCGGCGATCGCCTCGACGGACACCTCGACCGAGGCGCTGCCGTCGGAGCTGCTGACCTCGACCGGCGCGGCCAGACCCGGGGTGACGACCTCGTCGACGACCCGCTGCGCCTCCTCGGCGGTCACGCGGACCGGCGTCTCCTCGACGGGCAGCTCGATCGGCTCGGCGGCGTCCCCGGTGAGGAGCGCGGCGGAGATGGCCTCGACCGCGCCGTCCCGGTCCAGCTCGCGGCCGACGACCGGCGGGGTCACGGTGGCGGTGGTCCCGTCGATCGCGATGCCGGCGTCGACCGGCACGAGGTCGACCTCGTTGGCGAGGGCGTCCACCCGCGCGGCGAGCGCCTCCTCCCCACGGAGGACCGGGTCGACCTCGCGCTCGGTGAAGAAGCTGGTCAGCCGCTCCCAGGGGTTCAGCGGCTGGCCGGAGGCGGCGTCGACGGTGGCGTCGACGTCCAGGCCGACGCCGGCCTCGCCGGGCAGGAAGGTGGCGGTCACGTCTCCGGCCTGCAGCGTGTGCTCGGCGGCGATGCGCCCGGCGAGCTGCTCCTCGAGCGCGTCGGCCGCCTCGGCCGGGGAGAGGCCTCCGACGTCCACGCCGGCCACCACGGTGTTCCGCGGGACGTCGTCCCCGGCGACGAGGACGTCGATGCCGTACGCGCCGCCCAGCACGGCGACCGCGGCCACGGGCGCCAGGACGGCCGGGCGCCGCCACCACGGGCCACGGGAGGCCTCGGGCGAGCCGGACCCGTCGGGCCCGCCCGGACCGCCGGGGGAGCCAGGACCGCCGGGGCCGCCGGGGCCGGGCACCGGCGCGGCCGGCACGGGAGCGAACGTGGCGGTGGAGTCGGGTCCGGGGGAGTCGAGCGTGGCGGTGGAATCGAGCGGGGTGGAGTCGGCGTCGGTGGTGCCCAGCGCGGCGGGGGAGCCGGGCCCCGCGACCACGGCGGCCTGCGGTGCCGGCGGCTGCCCGGTGGCCGGCTGACCGGGCGCCTGTCCCGGCGCGAAGCGGATGTCGGCGGTGTGGTCCCACGAGGTGTCCGGCGTGGTGCCCGGCGAGGTGTCCGGCGTGGTGTCCGGCGTGCGGTCCTCCGCGACGGCGGGCGCGGTGGCCGGCTCGGCTGGGGCGACGGCGGGCGGAGGCGGCGGCGTCCGGTCCCCGGGCACGGGCCCGCGGTCGCGGGGCACGGGCCGGGTCTCGTCGGACAGGCCCTGATCGGACGGGCGCTCGTCGGCCGGGCCCTGGTCGGCCGGGGCCTGGTCGGACGGTCCGGCCTCGACCGGCATCCCGGCCGGGACCACCGGGTCGGGACGCGGCTCGACGGGGGACGCCTCGGCAGGCTGCGCCGATCCGGACCGGACCGGCCCCGGAGCGGCAGGGACGGCCTCGCCCAGCCGGGCGGTCTCGTCGGAGGTCACGGGGTGCTGCGGCATGTGGGGTGTTCCTCGGGTGGCCGTCGACCGGGGATACCCGGGAACGACGGAGCCGCCGGGCCCCCGCTCGCTTCACGCGATCGGGGGACACCGGCGGCGGCGTCGGGTGAGGGCATCATCGCTGCGCGCGACGATAGCGCCTCGGTGTGCTGGGGCGGTGCTACTCGCCGTCGGTCTCGATGATGTCGGCGGCGATGTCGCGCAGCTTGCCCTCGTACTCGCGGGCGTGGTGTCCGCAGAACACGAGGTCGCTGCCACTCGGGAGGACGACCCGCACCTTGGCCAGCGCACCGCAGCGGTCACAGTGGAAGGGGACGACGAGGTCGTCGGCGGGGATCGTCGTCGTCAGCGTCTGGGTCATCTGGCTCATCACTCGCTCTCTGCCGCACGGACCCGCGATTGCGGATCGGCCTCCTGCACAGCGCCAGGATGGCTCCCCGTGTTCCCCGGAGCGGCGCGTCGGTCTCGGGACCCGCCGTGAGACGGGGCACCCGCGACCGGTGGTGCCGGTGGGGTCCAGCAGGGACTCATCCTGGGTGGTGCTGAACTGTCGTAGGTCGGTCTGTCGTGGTTCCGTGCACCGGGCTCGTCCGGCTGGTGGGTCCGCTGCTGTCGTTCTCGTGCATCCCCAACGCTACGCCGGATACCCGACAGGCGTGGTCGTACACGGCCCGACCGGTACCACGGGGTGAGATCGTGACCTCGCCGCAACAGTCGCCCCACCCGACGCAACACTCCCGTCACCCCTGGCGCGACGACGGCCCCGGCCCTCCCTGAGGAGGCCCGAGGCCGCCGTGCGTGTCGTGCGTGTCGTGCGGCCTCCCTGCGGGGTCCCGCCGCGAGTGTGCGAGTGGCGGGGGGCAGGGAGGTCCTCCCTCAGTCCAGGTAGTCGCGCAGGACCTGCGAGCGGCTGGGGTGCCGCAGCTTCGACATGGTCTTGGACTCGATCTGGCGGATCCGCTCGCGGGTCACGCCGTAGACCTGGCCGATCTCGTCCAGCGTGCGCGGCTGGCCGTCGGTGAGGCCGAACCGCAGCCGGACGACGCCGGCCTCCCGCTCGGACAGGGTCTGCAGGACGCTGGTCAGCTGGTCCTGCATGAGCGTGAAGCTCACCGCATCGACCGCCACCACGGCCTCGGAGTCCTCGATGAAGTCACCGAGCTGGCTGTCGCCCTCGTCGCCGATGGTCTGGTCGAGGCTGATGGGCTCCCGGGCGTACTGCTGGATCTCCAGCACCTTGTCCGGGGTGATGTCCATCTCCTTGGCCAGCTCCTCCGGCGTCGGCTCGCGGCCGAGGTCCTGGAGCAGCTCGCGCTGGATGCGGCCGAGCTTGTTGATGACCTCGACCATGTGCACCGGGATGCGGATGGTGCGGGCCTGGTCGGCCATGGCGCGGGTGATGGCCTGGCGGATCCACCACGTCGCGTAGGTCGAGAACTTGTAGCCCTTGGTGTAGTCGAACTTCTCGACGGCGCGGATCAGGCCGAGGTTGCCCTCCTGGATGAGGTCCAGGAACGCCATGCCGCGACCGGTGTAGCGCTTGGCGAGGGAGACGACGAGGCGGAGGTTGGCCTCCAGCAGGTGGTTCTTGGCACGCTCGCCGTCGCGGACGATCCAGTTGAGGTCGCGGCGCATCTGGGGGGAGAGCTTCTGGCCCTCCTCCTCGACCTGGCGCAGCCGCTCGGCCGCGTAGAGCCCGGCCTCGATCCGCTTGGCGAGGTCGACCTCCTCCTCGGCGTTGAGCAGGGCAACCTTGCCGATCTGCTTGAGATAGGCCCGGACCGAGTCCGCCGAGGCGGTCATCTCGGCGTCCTTGCGGGCCTGCCGCAGCGCCTCGGACTCCTCCTCGTCGTCCCACTCGAAGTCGCCGCCCTCGGCGGTCTCCTCGGCGGCGGGCTCGGCCTCGGCGACGGCGACGCCGTCCGGGCCGGCGACGACGGTCTCGTCGAGCTTGAGGCCCTCACCGCCCTCGACGACGGCGACCGCGGAGTCCCCGGTCGCGACGGCGGTCAGCACGGCGCCGCCCTCACCGCTGCCGGGCGACGGCGCGATGCTCGGCTTGGTGCGGCTGCTCTTGGCGGGGCTCTTCGCCGGGGCCTTCTTGCGAGCCGCCGCGGGGGCGGCCTTCCCGGCGGCCACCCTCGAGCGACTGGCGCTCGTGGTGGCGGTGTCCGGTGCGGGCGTTTCGGCGGGCACTCAGGGTTCCTTCCCGTGCTGGGTCCCGTTCCCCGGGGAACCGATCGGTCCTCGGGCAGCGGCCTCGATCCGCGTCGGTGAGCGCGAGCTGGTACCCCGCGGCCCTGCGCGGCGTTTGACCGACGCGCGGCTGGGGGAAGCCTCTCGGCTGGGAGCGACGGGGGCGGGGCTCCACCATTGTAACGACGCTTTCGCCCTGTTCCACCGCGTTCGTCGTGCTGGCCTCGCCCGGAGGGGTCGTCCACCCTCCCGGGGCCGTCACCGGCTCGGGTGAGCCGGGCCCCGTCGTCCTGCCCTCACTGGCCGATCCCCTCGGCGGCGGCGAGCGCCGCGCCGACGATCCCGGCGTCGTTGAGCAGCTGTGCCGGTACGACCGGGGTGCGGGTCGACAGCAGCGGCACCCACTTCTCGGCCTTCTTGCTCACCCCGCCGCCCACGATGATCAGGTCCGGCCACACGCCGGCCTCCAGGACGTCGAGGTAGCGGTCGACCCGCCGGGCCCACTCCGGGTAGCTGAGCTCCTCGCGCTCACGGGCCGACGCGGAGGCGCGTTCCTCGCCGTCCTCGCCGTCGACCTGGATGTGCCCGAACTCGGTGTTGGGCACGAGGACGCCGTCGGTGAACAGGGCGCTGCCGATGCCGGTGCCGAACGTCAGCATCAGGACGACGCCGTCGTGCCCGCGGCCGGCCCCGTAGCGCATCTCGGCGATCCCGGCGGCGTCGGCGTCGTTGAGCGTCTGCACGGTGCCGGGGATCCGCTGCTCGACGCCGGCGGCGAGGTTGGTGCCCAGCCAGCTCTTGTCCACGTTCGCCGCCGTGTGCGCCACGCCCTTCTTCAGGACGCCGGGGAAGGTGACGCCGATCCGCTCGGTCCAGCCGAAGGCGGAGACGATCTCGGCGACGGTCTCGCACACCGGATCGGGCAGGGAGGGCTGCGGGGTGGGGATGCGCACGCGCTCGCCGAGGAGGGCGCCGCGGTCGAGATCGACCACGCAGCCCTTGATGCCGCTGCCGCCGATGTCCACGCCGAAGCCCCGCACGTGGGCACAGTAGTGGAGGACCTCCTCGCCCCCCGCAGCTCGTACGCGCACAGCGGGCCCCTGCGAGGGGGCGACCCGGTGCAGGAGGATCGGCGGGTGCCCGCCACCCCGTCGCCCGCCGCCCTGCTCGACCTCGCCGTCGCCGCCGCCGGGGAGGCCGCGGCGCTGATCGCCCGGGAGCGGGCGGGTGTGGCGGCGGAGGTCGACACCAAGTCCAGCCCGACCGACGTGGTCACCGCCGTCGACCGGGCGGCCGAGGAGCTGATCACCGGCCGGTTGCTCGGCGCCCGGCCCGGCGACGGCGTCCTGGGCGAGGAGGGGGCGTCGCGGACCGGCTCCTCCGGGGTCCGCTGGGTCGTGGACCCCGTCGACGGCACCGTGAACCTGCTGTACGGGCTCCCCGCGTTCTCGGTGTCGATCGCGGCGGAGGTGGACGGGCACGTCGTGGCCGGCGTCGTCCAGAACGTGCTGACGGGGGAGCGGTACACGGCGACGGCGGGCGGCGGCGCGCACCTGACCTCCCCGGCGGAGCCGGAGCCGGTACGGCTGTCGGTCGGCAGCCCGGTGTCGCTGGAGCAGACCCTCGTGCTCACCGGGTTCGGGTACCGCGTCGAGCAGCGCCGCGTCCAGGGCCGGGTCGTCGCGGAGCTGCTGCCGCTGGTGCGCGACATCCGCCGGCACGGCTCCTCGGCGCTGGACCTGTGCACGGTCGCGGCGGGCCGCGTCGACGCCTACTACGAGGAGGGGCTCAAGCCCTGGGACCACGCGGCCGGGGCGCTGGTGGCCGCCGAGGCGGGGGCGGTGGTCACGGGCCTGCCCGGCCGGCCCTTCGCCGACCCCCTGGCGATCGCGGTGGCGCCGTCGGTGGCCGCGCCCTTCGTCGACCTGCTCAGCCGCCTGCACTCCTGATCCGGCCCCGTCCAGAGGCTCGTCCGAGCTCGCGGGGGATGAGGAGGACGCGGTCCTCGCACTCAGGCGGCGGTGCCGCACTCCGCCGCGGCGCTGGAGGCCGGGTCGAGCAGAGCGGCGACCTCCTCCGGGGTGCGCAGCGCGGTGAACTCCGGTCCGATCACGAGGTCCACGAGACCGGTCGCCCGGGTGTCGATGTAGTCGCTGGCCCCGGGCAGGTAGACCGCCACGTAGGACGCGGCCCCGGCGCCCTCGTAGCCGTGGCGGATCTCGCCGGTGCCGGTGACCTCGCGGTCGGTGGGGTCGTTGTCGACGTCCTCCACCACGAACCCGCGGGACTGCAGGTCCGCGGCGACCTGCTGGGCGAGGCCGGCGGTGTCGGTGGCGTTGAACACCCGCAGGCGCACGTCGGCCGGGTTCAGCTGCGGGGGAGCGGTGGAGGCCGCGGCGCAGGCGGCGTCCTGCCGCTCCTCGTCGGCGGCGGCGTCGCCGAACACCTTCCACCAGACGCCGAGCGCGGCGATGGCCAGCACCAGCAGGAAGATCAGTGGGGGGAGGGGGCGGCGGCCGCTGCGCGGCCGGACCGCCGGACGTTCGGCGGTCGTGCTCACCGGTTCTCCAGTCCCACGACGCGGGAGTCTATGGGCGGTCGGGGCGACTAGATCGCACCGTCGTCCAGCGCGGCGCGTCCCCGCTCCACGCAGCCGCCGATGCGCTCGGCGTACCCGGTGGTGTCCTTGCCGGCCATGGCGCCGGCGGCCGAGCGCGCGACGATGCCGGCCACGATGGCCGCGAACTTGAAGTAGGCGAAGCCGACGTACCAGGACACGTCGCCGAGGTCCATGCCGCTGCGCTGCGCGTAGCGCTCGGCGATGTCCCGCCGGGTGGGGAACCCGGGCAGGGCGGTCACCGCGCTCTGCACCGCCGGCGGGTCCTCGCCCGCCTCGGGCCAGTAGACGAAGAGCATGCCGATGTCGGTCAGCGGGTCGCCGAGCGTCGACATCTCCCAGTCCAGGACCGCGCGGATGCGGCCGGGGGTGTCCGGGTCGAGCAGGCAGTTGTCCAGCCGGTAGTCGCCGTGCACGACGCCCGAGCGCTGGGTGGCCGGCACGGTCTCGGCGAGCCGGGCGGCCAGGGCGTCCATGTCCGGCCGGTCCCGGTCGCGGGTGGCGTCCCACTGCTTGGCCCAGCGCCGCACCTGACGGGCGGTGAAGCCCTCCGGACGGCCGAAGTCGGCCAGCCCGACCGTGGCCGGGTCGACCGCGTGCAGGTCGGCGAGGACGTCGACCAGCCCGTCGCCGATCGCCCGGCGCTGGGCGGGCTCGTCGGCGTAGCCGGGCGGCAGCGAATCGACGACGTGCACGCCCGCCACCTTCTCCATGACGTAGAAGGGCGCCCCCAGCACCGCGGTGTCGGTGCACAGGTGCAGCGTCCGCGGCACCGGGACGGCGGTGCTCCCGAGTGCGGAGATGACCCGGTGCTCCCGCGCCATGTCGTGCGCGGTGGCGAGCACGGCACCGGTGGGCGGCCGGCGGAGGATGACCGCGTCGTCCGCGGAGCCGCCCTCGGGCGTGACCACGTACGTGAGGTTGGACATGCCGGCGGCGATCAGCTCGACGGTGACCTGCTGCCAGCGCTGGTCCCCCAGCGCGGCCGCGAGGTACGGGCCGACGACGTCCGGATCAGCACCCACGGGAGTCGACACCGCCGCAGGGTAACCTCTGGCGCTCCGTGGCCCCCCGGCCCGATCCGGCGCGGATGTGTCGGTCGGCGGCAGCCGGGCACAAACCGGGGCCGCACGGCGTTGGGGGGCCTGCCGGTCCCCCGCGCGGCTCTCGAGCCGGGACGGGGTGGCCCGGCGACGGACACACGGACCGACCATGCGGTCGCCACGTGCGACCGACCAGGACGGTGGCGCCCAGCGCCGCCGTCGACGAGGCGGGCGAGAGCCCGACGCACCCCGGAGGAGGGGCACACCATGGCCACCGACTACGACGCCCCGCGCCGCAACGAGGCGGACGAGCTCGGCGAGGACTCGCTCGAGGAGCTCAAGGCGCGACGCGCGGAGGCTCAGTCCTCGTCCGTCGACGTGGACGAGACGGACTTCAACGAGAACCTCGAGCTGCCCGGCGCGGACCTGAGCAACGAGGAGCTCACCGTGCGCGTGCTGCCCAAGCAGGAGGACGAGTTCACCTGCTCCCGCTGCTTCCTGGTGCAGCACCGCACCCGGCTCGCGTCGACCCGCGGCGAGCAGCTGCTCTGCCGGGACTGCGCCTGATGGAGGACCCCGTCCTCCTCGTCCCTCGCACGCTCGGGGCGAGCCTCTGGACGGGGCCGGACGGTGAACCGCTGCGCTCGTGACCGAGGGGGACCGATGACCGAGCAGTTCCGCACCGGGCCGGAGCGCGAGGTGCCGCCACCGCGGCCGGTCGCCGGCTCTTCGTCGTCCGGCGCGCCCGAGACCGAGAGCGGGGCGGCTCGCGCCGCCCGGCTGCTCGCCGAGGCGGTGGCCGGGCTGCTGCGTGAGCCGGCCCGCGAGGCGACGGCCGGCGCCTCGACCGGTGGCGCGGGGGCCCGAGTCGCCGGGAGCACGCTGCGCGACGTCGTGGGCGCGGTCGCCGCGGCGGTCGGTGCCGGCCTGGGCCGGTCCGCCGTCCGGGGCCAGCGGACCGCCGGCGAGGCCGACCGGCCGTCCGGCGCGCTGCTGGGCGACCTGCTCGCCGCCGCCGTCCCGCGGCTGCCGATCCGCGACGCCGCCCGGTTGCGGGCCGCCCACCCCGGCGCGTCGGACGAGGAGATCGCCGACGCGCTGGTCGCTCGGGCCGGCCGGCTGACCGCCGGCGTCGGCGCGGCCACCGGTGGGCTCGCGGCCGCGCACTGGTTCGCGCCGCCGTCGATGATCGCGCTGCCCCTGGAGCTCGCCGCCGAGACGGTGCTGACCGCCGCGGTGGAGATCGTGCTGCTCGGGGAGCTCCACGAGCTGTACGGCCGCGCCCCGCACGGTGACGTGCGGGAACGGGCCGCGGCCTACCTGGCCAGCTGGTCGGCCCAGCACGCCGTCGACCGGTCCGGCGGGACCGGGACGGGCTCGGTGCTCGGCAGCGTGGCCTACCGGGCCCTGCGCCGCCGGCTGGGCCGCCGGATGGCCCGCAACGCCCCGTCCGCGGCGCCTCTCCTGCTGGGTGCCACGCTCGGCGCGCGGGGCAACCGCAAGGCGACCGAGACGTTGGCCCGCCGGGTCCGTGACGACCTCCGCCGATAGGGTCGCCGTCGTGCTGCATCCCCCGGTCCCGCCCGGCCCCGCCGAGGTGGAGGTGCCGGTGCGGCTGGCCGGCCCGGAGGCGGCGGTCCCGCGCTACGCGCGCGCCGGTGACGCCGGTGCCGACCTGTCCGTGGCCGAGGACGTGGAGCTGGCGCCCCTGCAGCGGGCCCTCGTCGGCACCGGGGTGGCCGTGGCGATCCCGGAGGGGTACGCCGGGTTCGTGCACCCGCGGTCCGGCCTCGCCCACCGCCTCGGCCTGAGCCTGGTGAACGCGCCGGGGACCATCGACGCCGGCTACCGGGGGGAGATCAAGGTGAACCTGGTGAACCTGGACCCGACGACGCCGCTGACGCTGCGGCGCGGCGACCGGGTCGCCCAGCTGGTGGTGCAGCCGGTCGTCCGCGCGCGCTTCGTGCCGGTGGAGGAGCTGCCCGGCAGCGAGCGCGGTGCGGGTGGCCACGGCTCGACCGGCGTGGGCGGGGAGGTCTGACATGCCGCTCGGACGCCGGCGCAACCGCATCGACCGGAGCCTGCGGGAGAAGGGCGTCCCGCCCGAGCCGCAGGTCCGGGAGCGCGAGGTCCAGGAGACCAGCGGGCCCTTCGACGAGAGCGACGCGCCCGACGACGGCGTGGTCCGCATCGACCTCGGCTCGCTCCGGCTCCCCGCCCGCAGCGGCATGGAGCTGCGGGTGGACGTCAACCAGCAGCAGAAGGTCATCGGCGCCACGCTGCGCTACGGCGACTCGCTGCTGCAGGTCGCGGCGTTCGCGGCGCCGCGTGCAGCGGGCATCTGGGACGACGTCCGCGCCGACCTCGCCCGCAGCGCCTCCGGCCAGGGCGGTTCGCTCAGGGAGGTCGACGGCCCCTTCGGCCCCGAGCTCGCCGGGCACGTGCGCCTGGCGCAGCCGGCCCAGCCGGGGCAGGAGCCGCCCGCCCCGGTGCGACGGGCCACCCGCTTCCTCGGCGTCGACGGCCCGCGCTGGTTCCTGCGCGGCATGATCAGCGGCCCCGCCGCGGAGAGCGCCGAGGCGGCCGCGCCGCTGGAGGACGTGTTCCGCAGCATCGTCGTCGTCCGCGGCGCCGAGCCGATGCCGGTGCGCGAGCAGCTGCCGCTGACCCTGCCGCCGCAGGCCGCGGCGCAGGTCGCGGCGCAGCAGGCCGCCCGCAAGCAGGCCGCCGCCGGCCCGGCCGCCCCGCCGCCGACGGCGTGAGCACGACCGTGGCCTACGGGCCGCACCGCGACCAGTTCCTCGAGCTGACGCTGCCGGAGGGTGCGAGCCCGGCGCCCGTCGTCGTGGTCCTGCACGGCGGCTTCTGGCGCGCCGCGTACGGCGTCGAGCTGGCCCGCCCGCTGGCCGCCGACCTCGCCGCGGCCGGCTTCGCGACCGTGGCCGTGGAGTACCGCCGGGTCGGCGCGGACGGCGGCTGGCCCCGGACGGTCGAGGACGTCGCCGCCGCCCTCGACGCGCTCCCCGGCCTGGACGACGCGGCCCGGCTGGACCTCGGGGACGTCACCGTGGTCGGCCACTCCGCGGGCGGGCACCTGGCCGCCTGGGCCGCGGGGCGCGCGCTGCTGCCGGCCGGCGCCCCGGGCGCCGGCCCGCGGGTCCGCGTCACCGCCGCGGTGCTGCAGGCGGGGGTGCTCGACCTCGAGCGCGCCGACGACCAGGGGCTGGGGCGCGGGGCGGTGCGGGAGTTCTTCGGCGGGGCGCCGACGGACGAGCAGCACGCCCTGGCCAGCCCGGTCCGGCTCGTGCCCACGGGGGCCGCCGTCCTGTGCGTGCACGGCACCGGGGACGACGTCGTCCCGCCCGAGCAGAGCGAGCGCTACGCGCAGGCGGCGGAGCGGGCGGGGGAGCGGGTCGAGGTCCGGCTGGTGCCGGGCGACCACATGGTGCTCATCGACCCGGCCGGGTCCGCGTGGGGCGTCGTGCGGGAGTGGCTGCGGACCAGCCGCGGTGGCGGCTCGCGCGGAGCTACGCTGGGACCGTGACAGAGACCCGGCCGGCCGGCTGGTTCAGCCGGACCCTGCAGCGGCTGACCACCGACGACCACACCCGCGACGCGGAGCAGCTGCGCGACGGCGTGGTCAGCTCCGGCTGCGAGGCCGTGAGCGCCTGCCAGAAGGGCCGGGTCGTCACCGTGACCGGTCGCCTGAGGTCGGTGGTCTACACGCCGCGGGAGACCGTGCCCACCCTGGAGGCGGAGCTGTTCGACGGCTCCGGCTCGGTCACGCTGGTCTGGCTGGGGCGCCGGCGCATCGCCGGCATCGAGCCCGGGCGCACGCTGACCGCCCGTGGCCGCTTCGGCTCGTTCGAGGGTCGCGAGGTCATCTACAACCCCTGGTACGAGCTGGGCGTCGGGTGACGGCTGAGGCCGGGAGCGACCGCCCCGTCGAGGGGGCGACGGGGGAGCAGGGTGCCGGCGACGCCGACGGCGGGGACCGGACCGTCTTCGACCGGCACCTCGTCCTCGACCAGCTCGGGGGCTGGCGCGGCATGGTCGACGCGTCGCTGCCGACGATCGCGTTCATCGTCGCGAACTCCCTCGGTGGCCTGCGCGTCGGCATCTGGAGCGCGCTGGGCACCGCGCTGCTCGTGTTCCTGCTGCGCCTGGTCCGGCGGGAGAGCGTCCAGCAGGCGTTCAGCGGGCTCTTCGCCGTCGGCATCGCCGTGGCGATCGCCGCCTACTCCGGTCAGGCCCGCGACTTCTACGTCATCGGCATCATCCGCAACGCCGCCATCGGGCTGGTGCTGCTCGGCTCGGTGCTCGTGCGGTGGCCACTGGTCGGGGTGATCGCGGAGTTCCTCGCCCCGAGCCACCTCGGCGCGATGGCCGGCCACTCGGCCCACCCGGCCGGCATGCGCGGCCGGCTGCACCGTGCGTCGGCGGCGCTGCGCCCCGGCGAGCGGGACCCGGACACCGGGGCGCGCGCGGCGGACCCGGAGGCGGAGTGCCACTGGCGCGACGACCGGCGGCTGGTGCGCGCCTACGGCTGGCTGACCGTGCTGTGGGGCGTGGTCTTCCTCGTGCGGGCGGCGATCACCGGCCCGCTGTACCTGCAGAGCGAGGACGGCGACGCCACGGCGCTCGGCGTCGTCTCCCTGGTGCTGGGCATCCCGGTGACCGTCGTCGAGCTCGCCGTGACGCTGTGGGTGGTCGCCCGGCTGCACCGCCACCGCGCCCCGACGCAACCGCCGGCCGCGGCCTGACGTCCCACCTGTCGGCTCTCCTGGTGGGGTGCTGCAGGTGGGTCCTTCACGGGGCGGCGGAGAGGACCTCCTGCAGCTGGTCCTCGACGTCGGCGTGGGTGACGAACAGCAGCTCGTCCCCTGCTTCGAGCGGCTCGTCCGGGGTGGGCGTGATCACCCGGTCCCCGCGCAGGACGGCGGTCAGCACCGTCTCGCGGGGCAGCGGCACCTCGCGCAGCGGCCGGCCGACCCAGGGCGTGTCCTCGGCGAGGGTGATCTCCACGAGGTTGGCCGCGCCCTTGCGGAAGGTCATCAGCCGCACGACGTCGCCGACGGTGACGGCCTCCTCGACCAGCGCCGCCAGCACCCGCGGGGTCGAGACGGCGACGTCGACCCCCCACGCCTCGGTGTAGAGCCACTCGTTGCGCGGGTCCTTGACCCGGGCGACGACGCGGTTGACCGCGAACTCGGTCTTGGCCAGCAGCGACACGACGAGGTTGGCCTTGTCGTCACCGGTGGCCGCGACGACCACGTCGCACGTGGCCAGCTGGGCCTCCTCGAGCGAGGACACCTCGCACGCGTCGGCCTGGATCCACTCCGCCCCGGGGACGGCGCGGGTGCGCACCTTCTTCGGGTCCTTCTCGATGAGCATGACGGTGTGCCCGTTGCTCAGCAGCTCCCCGGCGATCGAGCGGCCGACGGCGCCGGCGCCCACGATGGCGACCCGCATCAGCTCTGCCCTCCCTCGGGACCCTGCTCGACGACCTGGTGCACGCGCGCGGTGATGGCGTCGGTGGCGGCGAGGACCACCTGGTCGCCGTCCTGCAGGACGGTCGTCTGCGTGGCCAGCTGGGCCTCGCCGAACCGGACCAGCCAGGCCGCCCGCCCGCCGGTGGCCTTCTCGAGTTCGGGCAGCTTGTGCCCCACCCAGACGTCGGTGACGGTGACCCGCAGCATCAGCACCTGGCCGGTCGGCTCGCGCCAGAGCTCGTTGACCTTGACGGAGAGCAGTTCGCGCAGCAGGCGGTTCACCGTCCACGGCACGGTCGCGACGCTGGGGATGCCCATCCGCTCGTAGACCTCCGCCCGCTTGGAGTCGTAGATGCGGGCGACGACGTGCTGGACGCCGAAGGTCTCGCGGGCCACCCGGGCGCTGATGATGTTGGAGTTGTCGCCGCTGCTGACCGCGGCGAAGGCGCCGGCGGAGTCGATGCCGGCGTCCAGGAGCGTCTGCCGGTCGAACCCGAGCCCGGTGATCTGCCGGCCGGCGAAGTCCGGGCCGAGCCGCCGGAAGGCCTCCGGGTCCTGGTCGATGACCGCGACGCTGTGACCGACGTCCTCCAGCCGCCGCGCGATGGCCGAGCCGACGCGGCCGCAGCCCATGACGACCACGTGCACGTGTCGCTCCTCATCCGGGGGTCCCTGCCGGCGGACGAACAGCCGTCGGCACCGCGCGCGAAGCTACACCCGTCCGGCGCCGCCGGACGGGTCGCCGGGGGAGGTCCCTCTCACGGGCGGGGATGCGGCCGGGACGCCGCGCGCCGCCACCCGGCGTCCGTACCATCGCCGCCGTGCCAACGCTGTCCGACCTCGGACAACTCCCGAAACGACTGGTCCTCGGCCGCCCTGTGCGCAGCGACCGGTTGGGCGAGTCGCTGCTGCCCAAGCGGTACGCACTCCCGATCTTCGCCAGCGACCCGCTCTCCTCGGTGGCCTACGCGACCCAGGAGATCCTCATCGTCCTGACGCTGGCCGGCACCGCCTTCCTGTACCTGGCGCCCTGGCTGGCGGTCTGCGTCGTCGTGCTGTTGATCACGGTGGTCCTCAGCTACCGCCAGGTGGTGCGCGCCTACCCCTCGGGCGGCGGCGACTACGAGGTCGCGATGAAGAACCACGGGCAGTTCGCCGGGCTCACGGTGGCCAGCGCCCTGCTGGTGGACTACGTGCTCACGGTCGCCGTGTCGGTGTCGGCGGGCACCGACAACATCATCTCGGCGTTCCCGAGCCTGGACGAGCACCGTGTCCTCATCGCCGTCGGCCTCGTCGCGCTGCTGGCCGCGGCGAACCTGCGCGGCCTGCGGGAGTCCGGCCGGGCGTTCGCCGCGCCGACCTACCTCTTCATCAGCGGCATCGCGGTCATGATCGTCACCGGACTGGTCCGCTGGTTCGCCACCGACGGGGGCCTGGTCGCCGAGACGGCGCAGTACACGGTCACCCCCGAACCCTCCTACGAGCAGCTCGGCGGCCTGGCGCTGGTCTTCTTCGCGCTCCGTGCCTTCGCCTCCGGCTGCACCGCCCTGACCGGGGTGGAGGCCATCGCCAACGGCGTCCCCGCGTTCCGGCCCCCGAAGAGCAGGAACGCCGCCACCACCCTGGCCCTCATGGGCGGCATCGCCGCCACCATGTTCGCCGGGGTGACCGCACTGGCCCTACTGGCCGACGTCAAGTACGTCGAGCACCCCTGCGACCTCGAGGGCTTCGCGGACTGCGACAGCGAGCCGCAGCGCACGGTGATCGCGCAGATCGCCGCGGCGACCTTCGGCGGCGACACCTCCGTGGGGTTCTTCTTCATCCAGGCGGCGACCGCGCTCGTGCTCATCCTGGCGGCCAACACCGCCTTCAACGGCTTCCCGCTCCTGGGCTCGGTGCTCGCGCAGGACCGCTTCCTGCCGCGCCAGCTGCACACCCGCGGCGACAAGCTCGTGTTCAGCAACGGCATCCTGCTGCTGGCCGGGTTCGCGGTCCTGCTGATCGTCGCCTTCGACGCCGACGTCACCCGGCTGATCCAGCTCTACATCATCGGCGTCTTCACCAGCTTCACCATCGGCCAGTGGGGCATGGTGCGGCACTGGAACCGGGAGATGGGGCTCGAGCGGGACCCGGCCGCGCGCCGGCGGATGCGCCGCTCGCAGCTCATCAACACCGTCGGCGGGACACTGACGACCGTCGTCCTCGTCATCATCGTGATCACCAAGTTCACCCACGGCGCCTGGCTGGTCATCGTGGCGATGCCGATCCTGTTCGTCCTGATGCGGGCGATCAACCGGCACTACTCGCACGTGTCCGCGCAGCTCGTGCCCGACACCGACTCCCGGATGCTGCCGAGCAAGGTGCACGCCATCGTGCTCGTCTCGAAGGTGCACAAGCCGACGCTGCGGGCCCTGGCGTTCGCCCGCGCCACCCGTCCCGACGCCCTGACCGCGCTCACGGTCAACGTCGACGACGCCGACCTCCGCGGGCTCCAGGCGGACTGGGAGCGCTACGACATCCCGGTGCCGCTCACCGTCCTCGAGTCCCCGTACCGGGAGATCACCCGGCCGGTGGTCGACTACGTCAAGGCGATCCGCCGGAACAGCCCCCGTGAGCTGGTCGTCGTCTTCGTGCCCCAGTACGTGGTGGGGCACTGGTGGGAGAACCTGCTGCACAACCAGAGCGCCCTGCGGCTGCGCGCCCGCCTCCAGTTCCAGCCCGGCGTCATGATCACCACCGTGCCCTGGCAGCTGGAGAGCTCGGTCGGCCGGGACGACGACAGCCGCCACGGCGGTCCCGCCCCTGGGGACCTGCGGCGCGGCATCACCGACGACGCCGACGCCACGCCCTATGGCTGAGCGCCGCCGCCGTCCGCCGGGACGCACCCCCCGTGCGGAGCGGCCGGACCGCGGGCTCGGCTGGACCGGCCGCCGCTTCGAGGTCGAGGTCGGGCCGGTGGCGCACGGCGGGCACTGCGTGGCCCGGCACGAGGGTCGCGTCGTCTTCGTCCGGCACGCGCTGCCGGGGGAGCGGGTCGTCGTCGAGGTCACCGAGGACCGCCACCCGGGCTTCTGCCGGGCCGACGCCGTCGAGGTCCTCGCGGCGTCGGAGCACCGGGTCGAGCGGCCGTGCCCCTACAGCGGCCCCGGCCGCTGCGGCGGCTGCGACTGGCAGCACGTCGCCCCGGGGGAGCAGCACCGGCTCAAGGCCGACGTCGTGCGCGAGCAGCTCGGCCGGCTGGCCGGCCTGGCCGACGACCCGGTGGTCGCCGGGCTCGCGGTCGAGGAGCTGCCCGGCGGTCCGCTGCGCTGGCGCACGCGGGCCCGCTTCGCCGTCGACCGCAGCGGTGCGCCGGGGCTGCGCCGGCACCGCTCGCACGACCTCGTCCTGCTCGACGACTGCCCGATCACCCTGGAGCCGGCCGCCGCCGCGGTGCTGCAGCGTCGCTGGCCCGGCGCCGGGGCGGTGGACGTGGCGGTCGACTCCGCCGGGGCCGTCACCACGACGCGGCTGGACCGGCGCGGGGTGCCGACGTCGTCCCGCGTGCTGCGGCCCGGGGGCGGCCTGCCCGAGGAGCCGGCCGCCCGCGCCGCGCGGTCGGCCGGCGGACGGGACTGGGAGGTCGAGGGCACCGGCTTCTGGCAGGTGCACCCCGCCGCGGCCGACGCGCTGGTGTCGGCCGTCTCCGGCTACGCCCGCGCCGAGCCGGGGGAGACGGTCCTGGACCTCTACGCCGGCGCCGGGCTGTTCGGTGGCGCCCTGGCCCCCGCGGTCGGCGCGGAGGGGCGCGTGGTCTGCGTGGAGGCCGGCGCCGACGCCTGCGCCGCCGCGGAGGCCAACCTCGCCGGTTCGCCCCAGGCCGAGGTCTGGCAGGGCGAGGTGGACGCCGACGGCCTCACGGAACTGCTCGAGCAGCTCGCGAGCCCGCCGTCCGTCGTCGTCCTCGACCCGCCGCGGGCCGGCGCGGGCCGGGCCGTGAGCGGCGTCCTCGCCGGTTCGGGCGCCCGGGCGGTCGTCTACGTCGCCTGCGACCCGGCCGCGCTCGCCCGCGACGTGGCCGTGTTCACCGCGGAGGGCTGGCGGCTCACCGCGCTGCGCGCGTTCGACGCCTTCCCGATGACCGCGCACGTCGAGTGCGTCGCCCTGCTGGAGCCCGCGGGCGCCGGCGTCTGAGACGGCCGCTGCCGCGCCGGAGGCGGTTCCGGCTACGGTCGTCGGGTGACCTCCTGGGAGTACGCCTCGGTCATCACGGCCAACGACGCGCAGTCACATCGGGCAGGGGTGAGCGTCAAGCTCCCCAACGGCGCCCTCGAACGGCAGGCGGGGGACACCAGTTCGGTCCTCAACCGGCTCGGCGCCGAGGGGTGGGAGCTCGTGAGCTACCACTCCAGCGGCGCCGGCACGTGGGGCTTCGAGCAGTTCTGGCTCAAGCGCCCGTCGTCCTGAGGGGGAGCGGCCCGCGCCGGGCTGGTGACGGGCCGTGTCGGTCGAACAGGCGTTCGACCGATGGGGCAGACTGGGGTGGTGGACGCGACGCCGCCGGGGTGGCCCGACGCCGTGCGACCGCCGGGCGCTCCGGACTGGGAGCAGACGGCGGTCGCCTGGCTGTTCGACCTCGTGCCGCCCGACTACCGCGCGCACGAGGTGCTGCGGCGGTACCCGGTGCTGCTCGCCCGCTTCGCGCGTGACCACGTGGCCGCGGGGCTGGAGGCCGCCCGGACCGGGTGGCGGACCGTTCGCGTGGAGCTCGCCGACCAGCTGCCGCCGGACGCGATGGAGGCGGCGATGACCGCCTACGAGCGGGAGGGCGCCCGCCTGGCCGCGGCCTCGCGCGGGGTGTCGGCCGTCGCCGGTGCGCTGCGCGGCGAGCGGTGGGTACCGCGGCTGTAAGGAACGGCGCCCGGCGGGGGTGTGACCCGCATCCGATGGTCTCGCTCGACCGGAAGTACCCGACATACGCGGATACAGTTGACCGGCGGCGTCCGCGTTGCCCTGCCCCTGCCCCTGCCGCCGACCGAGAGGACGCTGACCACCTCGTGTCGCTCCTGCGCTCCCTCCGCGGTCCCGCCGACCTGCGAGCCCTGGCCGCCGACCAGCTCCCCACGCTGGCCGCGGAGATCCGCGACGCCCTGGTGACCAGCGTGGCCCGTACGGGCGGGCACCTGGGCCCGAACCTCGGCGCGGTCGAGCTGACCATCGCCCTGCACCGGGTCTTCGACTCCCCGCGCGAGCCGATCGTCTTCGACACCGGCCACCAGTCCTACGTGCACAAGATGCTGACCGGCCGGGTCGAGGACTTCGAGCGGCTGCGGCAGCGGGGGGGCCTGTCGGGCTATCCGAGCCGCGCCGAGAGCGAGCACGACTGGGTGGAGAACAGCCACGCCTCCACGGCGCTGTCCTACGCCGACGGCCTGGCCAAGGCCTTCGCCGTCCGTGGTGACCCGCGCCCGGTCGTGGCCGTCGTCGGGGACGGCGCGCTCACCGGCGGCATGTCCTGGGAGGCGTTGAACAACATCGCCGCGGCCCGGGACCGGGCGGTCGTCATCGTCGTCAACGACAACGGCCGCTCCTACTCGCCGACCATCGGCGGCGTCGCCGACGCGCTGGCCACCCTGCGGCTGCGCCCGGGCTACGAGCAGGCGCTGCTCCAGGTCCGGCACGCGCTGAACCGGGCGCCGGTGCTGGGCTCGGCGCTCTACGACGCGCTGCACGCCATCAAGAAGGGCCTCAAGGACGTCCTGGCCCCGCAGGGGATGTTCGAGGACCTCGGGCTGAAGTACGTCGGTCCGGTCGACGGGCACGACGTGGAGGTCCTGGAGTCGGCGCTGCGCCGGGCCCGGTCCTTCGGCGGGCCCGTCATCGTGCACGCCGTCACCACCAAGGGCTTCGGTTACGCGCCGGCGCAGACCGACCAGGTCGACGCCTGGCACGCCACCGGGATCTTCGACCCCGACAGCGGGGCCAGCGCCCGCAAGACCGGCCTGGACTGGACCGACGCGTTCGCCGACGAGCTGGTCCGCATCGGGGGCGAGCGACCCGACGTCGTCGCCATCACCGCCGCGATGCTGCACCCCACCGGGCTGGCGCCCTTTGCCGAGCGCTTCCCGGAGCGGACCTTCGACGTGGGCATCGCGGAGCAGCACGCGCTGACCTCGGCGGCGGGCCTGGCGATGGCCGGGCTGCATCCCGTCGTCGCGGTCTACGCGACCTTCCTCAACCGCGCCTTCGACCAGCTCCTGATGGACGTCGCGCTGCACCGCCAGCCGGTCACCGTGGTCCTGGACCGGGCGGGGGTCACCGGTACCGACGGTGCCTCGCACAACGGCATGTGGGACATGTCGATCCTGTCGGTCGTGCCGGGTCTCCGGCTGGCCGCGCCCCGGGACGAGGCGACGCTGCGCGAGGCGTTGCGCGAGTCGATGGCGGTGACCGACGGGCCGACCGTCGTCCGTTTCCCGAAGGGGTCGCTGCCGCCGGACATCCCGTCCCTGGAGCGCCGTGGGCCGGTCGACGTGCTGCGCCGCGGCGAGCGGCGCGACGTGCTGCTGGTCGCGGTCGGGGCGATGGTGCCGATGTGCCTGGCCGTCGCCGAGCGCGCCGCCGACCACGGGGTCGACGTGACCGTCGTCGACCCGCGGTGGGTGCTGCCCGTCTCCGACGAGCTGACGGCCCTGGCGGCCGGGTACCGGTTGGTCGTCACGGTGGAGGACGGCGGCCGGGCCGGAGGCGTCGGCACGACGCTCACCCAGGCGCTGCAGGACCGCCAGTGCGACGTGCCGGTGCGCACGCTCGGTCTGCCGCAGCAGTTCTTCGACCACGGCAGCCGCGGCCAGGTGCTGGCCGACGCCGGCCTCACCGAGCAGGACGTCGCCCGCCGGGTCGTCGAGTGGGCGGCCGTGCTCGCCGACCGCAGCGACTCCCGGGTCTCCGAGCCGCTGGACGGCGCCCAGCAGTGACGGAGCCGACGGGGGAGTGGGTGATCGCCGAGATCCAGGTGGCGCCCTCACCGCCGGGTACGCCGCAGGACCCGCACGCGCACGTCGAGGCCGCGATCGAGGTCATCGCCGGCTCGGGCCTGCGCTACGAGGTCGGCGCTCTCGGGACGACGCTGGAGGGCGAGGCCGACGCGGTGTGGGACACCCTGCGCGCCGCGCACGAGGCGATGATGCTCGCCGGTGCCCGGGGCGGGCTGTCGCACGTCAAGATCGCCTCGGTGCAGCGGACGATCGACAGCCTCACGCACAAGTTCCGCTGACCGCCGCGTCCCTCGCTCCACCTGCCGCTTGCCCGGAGTGTGCACCTGTCCACGCGACCGGGGGCGGATGACGTGGAGACGTGCACACCGGGCGGACACGACGACGGCCCGGCCCCCTCGACGCTGAGGGGGCCGGGCCGTCGGGCCGTGTGCCGCCGGCTCAGGCCGGGAGGCTGGCGACGCCCCTCGGCAGGAACCGCGAGCCGGTCACCCTCTCCGAGACGCCGGTGCGGTCCAGGTGGGCGGAGATGCCGCCCAGCCAGAACGGCCACCCGGCGCCGAGGATCATGCACAGGTCGATGTCCTGCACCGCCTGGACGACGCCCTCGTCCAGCATCAGCCGGATCTCCTGCGCCAGTGCCTCCTCGGCCCGCGCGCGGACCTGCTCCTCGGTGGACGGCGACCCCCCGGCGTCGATGCCCGCGAGGTCGGGGTCGACGACGCCCGGCTCGCTGTAGACCGACGACTTGCCCAGCTCGACCATCTTCCGCAGACCCTCGCCGACCGAGAACCGGTCGGGGTACGCCTCGTGCATGCGCTCGGCCACGTGCAGCGCCACCGGCGGGCCGACGAGCGTGAGCAGCTCGAACGGCGTCATCGGCAGGCCCAGCGGGTCCAGCGCGCGGTCGGCGACGGCCACCGGGGTGCCGTCGGCGACCGCGGCGGTGATCTCGCCGAGGAAGCGGGTGAGCAGCCGGTTGACCACGAAGGCCGGGGCGTCGGCGACGAGCACGCAGCTCTTCCTCAGCGACCTGCCCACGGCGAAGGCGGTGGCCAGCGCGGCGTCGTCGGTCTGCTCGGCGCGCACGACCTCCAGCAGCGGCAGGACGGCGACCGGGTTGAAGAAGTGCAGGCCGACGACGCGCTGCGGGTGCTCGAGCTTCGAGGCCATCTCGGTCACCGACAGGGCCGAGGTGTTGGTCGCGAGCACGCACTCGGGCGAGACGATCGCCTCGAGCTCGGCGAACACCTGCTGCTTGACCGACATCTCCTCGAACACCGCCTCGATGACCAGGTCGGCGTCGGCGAAGACGTCCTTGGACAGCGAGCCGGTGACCAGGCCCTTGAGCTGGTTGAGCTTGTCCTGGTCGAGCCGGCCGCGCTGGGCCAGCTCGTCCAGCTCGCCGTGCACGTAGGCCACGCCCTTGTCGACGCGGGCCTGGTCGATGTCGGTGAGCACCACCGGCACCGTCAGCTGGCGGACGAAGAGCATCGCCAGCTGCGAGGCCATGAGCCCGGCGCCCACGACGCCGACCTTGGTGACCTTGCGGGCCAGCGACTTGTCCGGCGCACCCGCCGGCCGCTTCGCCCGCTTGTTGACCAGGTCGAACGAGTAGAGCGAGGCCCGCAGCGGGTCGCTCATCAGCAGCTCGGTGAGCGCGTCGTCCTCGGCGGCGGTGCCGGCGGTGAACGCCTCGCCGTCCACGCCGTTGCGCGCCAGGTCGAGCAGGTCGACCGAGCGGACGGCGCCGGGGGAGGCGTTCCGGGTGCGGCCGGCGACGATCGCCCGGGCCCGCTCGATGGCGGCGTCCCAGGCCGACCGGTCGACCTCCGGCCGCTGCACGGTCACCGACCCGTCGAGCACGCCCACGGCCCACTCGAGCGAGCGCTCGAGGAAGTCGGCCGGCTCGAACAGCGCGTCGGCGATGCCCAGCTGGGCGGCCTTCGGCCCCGGGGTCATCTTGTTCTGCGCGAGGGCGTTCTCGACGACGACCGTGACGGCCGGGTCGATGCCGATGAGGTTCGGCAGGAGCTGCGTGCCGCCCCAGCCGGGGACCAGCCCGAGGAAGGCCTCGGGGAAGGCGACGGCCGCGCCGCCGCTGATCGTCCGGTAGTGGCAGTGCAGCGCCAGCTCCAGGCCGCCGCCCAGCGCCACGCCGTTGACGAAGGCGAACGTCGGGATCGCCGAGTCCTTGAGCCGCCGGAACACCCGGTGGCCGGTCTCGGCGATCTCCCGTGCTGCCGCCTCGTCGGTGACCGACGGGACGCCGGAGAGGTCCGCGCCCACGGCGAAGATGAACGGCTTGCCGGTGACGGCGACGGCCGCCGGTGCCGGGGTGTGGGCCGCGACCTCGTCCAGGGCGGCGTCCAGCGACGCGAGCCCGCCCGGGCCGAAGGTCGAGGGGCGGGTGTGGTCGTGGCCGTTGTCCAGGGTGATCAGCGCGATCTCCCCGGCCAGGCCCGGATGGGTCAGGAACCGGACCTTGGCCTCGGTGACGACCTCGTTCTCGAACACGGCGGTCACTTGTCGCCCTCCCAGTTGGGGTTCTCCCAGATCACGGTGGCGCCCATGCCCAGGCCCACGCACATGGCGGTGAGGCCGTAGCGGACGTCGGGGCGTTCGGCGAACTGCCGGGACAGCTGCGTCATCAGCCGGACGCCGGAGGAGGCCAGCGGGTGGCCGACGGCGATCGCGCCGCCCCAGGGGTTGACCCGCTCGTCGTCGTCGGCGATGCCGAAGTGGTCGAGGAAGGCCAGCACCTGGATGGCGAAGGCCTCGTTCAGCTCGAACAGGCCGATGTCGTCGATGGCCAGACCCGTGCGGGCCAGCGCGCGCTCGGTCGAGGGCACCGGACCGATGCCCATGACCTCGGGCTCGACGCCGACGAAGCCGTAGCCGACCAACCGCATGCCGATCGGCAGGCCGAGCTCCTGCGCGACCTCCTCGGCGGCCAGCAGGCAGCCGGTGGCGCCGTCGTTGAGGCCCGCGGCATTGCCGGCGGTGACGTGGCCGTGCGGGCGGAACGGCGTCTTCAGGCCGCCCAGCTGCTCGAGGGTGGTGCCCGGCCGCGGCGGCTCGTCGACGGTGGCGAGGCCCCAGCCGTTCGCCTGCGAGCGCGTCGCCATCGGCACCAGCTCGGGGCCGATCTGCCCGTTGGCGACGGCCTTGGCGTACTTCTGCTGGCTGGCCAGCGCGAAGGCGTCGGCGCGCTCCTTGGTCAGGTGCGGGAACCGGTCGTGCAGGTTCTCCGCGGTGGAGCCCATGACCAGCGCGGAGGGGTCGACCAGCTTCTCGCTGACGATCCGCGGGTTGGGGTCCACGCCCTCGCCCATGGGGTGGCGGCCCATGTGCTCGACGCCCCCGGCGATGGCGACGTCGTAGGCGCCGAAGGCGATGCCGCTGGCGGTGGTGGTCACGGCGGTCATCGCGCCGGCGCACATGCGGTCGATGGAGTAGCCGGGCACGGACTTCGGCAGGCCGGCCAGCAGCGCCGCGGTGCGGCCCAGGGTCAGGCCCTGGTCGCCGGTCTGGGTGGTGGCGGCGATGGCCACCTCGTCGACGCGCTCGGCCGGCAGCGACGGGTTGCGCCGGAGGAGCTCGCGGATGACGCGGACGACGAGGTCGTCGGCGCGCGTCTCGGCGTAGATGCCCTTCGGGCCGGCCTTGCCGAAGGGGGTGCGCACGCCGTCGACAAAGACGACCTCACGCAGCGAGCGTGGCCGCCGCTCTCGAGATGACACAGGACCTCCGCAGCAGTTCGGGACCTCCCCGGGGGGCCGGGTGGTGCCGCTCAAGTTACCCGCCGGTAACCGGCGGGTCGAGCGCAGGGAGGCGCGTTTCCCCGGCGAGGGGGAGAGCGGGTGCCGTCGACGCCCGGGTGTCGGGGACGTTACGAGACCGTGACTGCGAGATGTGGCCGCGGGCTTGACGCGGGCCCGGTGTTAGCGCTCACACTTGCCCTGCTCGTGCGATGGCGAGCCTGCGGCCGGTCGAGCGCGCAGACATCTCGAGGAGGAGATCACGTGGGTAGAAGGCTCGGCTTCACAGCCCTCGGCGCCAGCCTGGCGCTGACCCTGGCAGCGTGTGGCGGCGAGGGTGCGGGCGGCAGCGGAGGTGCCGGTGGCGGCGACTCCGACGACCTCACCATCGGCGTCTCGATGCCGACGCAGACGTCGGAGCGGTGGATCGCCGACGGAGACAACGTGCAGGAGCAGCTCGAGGCCGAGGGCTACGAGGTCGACCTGCAGTACGCCAACAACGACATCCCCACGCAGTCCCAGCAGATCGACCAGATGATCACCGAGGGTGCCGACATCCTCATCATCGCGGCGATCGACGGCACCGCGCTGGCGGGTCAGCTGGAGAACGCGGCGGCGAACGACATCCCCGTCATCTCCTACGACCGGCTGATCCGCGACAGCGAGAACGTCGACTTCTACGTCACCTTCGACAACTTCGAGGTCGGCGTCGCGCAGGCCAGCGCGCTGCTGCGCGGGCTCGGGCTGCAGAACGAGGACGGCTCCCCGGGCACGGCGACCGGCCCGTTCAACATCGAGCTGTTCGCCGGCTCGCTGGACGACAACAACGCCTTCTTCTTCTTCGACGGCGCCATGTCCGTCCTGCAGCCGCTGATCGACGACGGCACGCTCGTCGTCAAGTCGGGTCAGACCGACATCGAGCAGGTCGCCATCCTCCGGTGGGAGCAGGAGACTGCCCAGCGCCGGATGGAGGACCTGCTGACCTCCACCTACAACGACGGCACCCGGATCGACGGCGTCCTCTCGCCCTACGACGGCATCTCCCGCGGCATCATCACCGCGCTGGAGAACGCCGGCTACGGGCCGACGATCGACGCCCCCAACCCGATGCCGATCGTGACCGGCCAGGACGCCGAGATCGCCTCGGTGAAGCTGATCCAGGACGGTGTCCAGAGCTCCACGATCTTCAAGGACACCCGACTGCTGGCCGAGCAGGCCGTCATCGCCGCCCAGGCCTTCGCCGAGGGCAACGAGCCCGAGGCCAACGACACCGAGACGTACGACAACGGCGTCAAGGTCGTCCCGTCCTACCTGCTCCCGGTGGTGACCGTCTTCGAAGACGACATCCAGGCGGAGCTGATCGACACCGAGTACTGGACGGCGGAAGAGGTCGCCGCCGGCCAGGCGGACTGACCTCCGCCGACAGACCCCGACCGGGCCCGGTAGCACGGCTGCCGGGCCCGGCCGGCCCCACCTCCGCTCCGTCCCGATCGGTGCGCCGACCACGGGAGGCGCACACTCCCTCCACCCCATGCGGCGCCCCTCCCGCGCCGACGACAGGACGACGAGGTCCCATGGACGACCACATCCTGCAGATGCGTTCCATCACCAAGACCTTCCCCGGCGTCAAGGCGCTGGAGAACGTCACCCTGGCGGTCCGCCGCGGCGAGATCCACGCGATCTGCGGCGAGAACGGTGCCGGCAAGTCCACGCTGATGAAGGTCCTCTCCGGCGTGTACCCGACGGGCAGCTACGAGGGCGAGATCGTCTTCGACGGGCAGCCGGTCACCTTCAACGGCATCCGCGACAGCGAGCACGTGGGCATCGTGATCATCCACCAGGAGCTCGCCCTGGTCCCGTACCTGTCGATCGCCGAGAACATCTTCCTGGGCAACGAGCGGCGCGGACGCGGCCGCCTCATCGACTGGAACCGGGCCAACGCAGAGGCCGGCGAGCTGCTGCGCTCGGTCGGTCTCGACGAGAACCCGGTCACCCCGGTGGGGCAGCTGGGCGTGGGCAAGCAGCAGCTGGTCGAGATCGCCAAGGCGCTGTCCAAGGACGTGCGCCTGCTGATCCTCGACGAGCCCACCGCGGCGCTCAACGACACCGACTCGGCGCACCTGCTGGACCTGCTGCGCCGGCTCCGCGACCGCGGCATCACCTGCATCATGATCTCGCACAAGCTCAACGAGATCACCGCCGTCGCGGACAACGTCACCGTCATCCGGGACGGCCGGACGGTGGAGACCCTGAGCCTGCACGCCGGCGAGGTCACCCAGGACCGCATCATCCGCGGCATGGTCGGCCGCGACCTGGAGAGCTACTACCCCGATCGGGAGTCCCACCCCGGCGAGGAGGTGCTGCGGGTCGAGGACTGGACGGTCTGGCACCCGACCCAGGACCGCAAGGTCGTCGACGGCGCCAGCCTCACCGTCCGCGCCGGGGAGGTCGTCGGCATCGCCGGCCTCATGGGAGCCGGGCGCACCGAGCTGGCGATGAGCGTGTTCGGGCGGGCCTACGGCCGCAACATCTCCGGCCGGATGTTCCTGCACGGCAAGGAGATCCGCCCGCGCAACGTGGCCGACGCGATCGAGGCGGGGATCGCGTACGCGACCGAGGACCGCAAGCACTACGGCCTCAACCTCATCGAGGACATCCGCCGCAACGTCTCCGCCGCGGCGCTGGGCAAGCTCGCCAGCAACGGCTTCGTCAACGGCAACGAGGAGGTGAAGGTCGCCGAGGGCTACCGGCGCGACATGAACATCAAGGCGCCGAGCGTCCTCTCCGTCGTCGGCAAGCTCTCGGGGGGCAACCAGCAGAAGGTCGTGCTGTCCAAGTGGCTGTACACCGACCCCGAGGTGCTGATCCTCGACGAGCCGACCCGGGGCATCGACGTCGGCGCGAAGTACGAGATCTACACGATCATCAACCGGCTGGTCGCCGCCGGTAAGGCGGTGCTGGTCATCTCGTCCGAGCTGCCCGAGCTGCTCGGCATCTGCGACCGCATCTACACCCTGTCGGCGGGCCGGATCACCGGACAGGTCCCGATCGCACAGGCCACCCAGGAGAAACTGATGCAGCTCATGACCAAGGAGAAGGAGGTCGCGGCATGACCAGGACCGTGCCCCCGTCGTCGGAGCCCGAGGCCACGTCGGCGACCGAGCCCAAGGACGTCGCGCCCGCCGTCGCCCTGCGGACCGGGACCAGCGACGTCCGCACGCTCATCACGAGCAACCTGCGGCAGAGCGGCATCTACGTCGCGTTCGTGGTCATCGTCGCACTCTTCGCGGTCCTGACCGACGGCACCTCGCTGTCGCCGGGCAACGTCACCAACATCGTCCTGCAGTACTCCTACATCCTCATCCTGGCCATCGGCATGGTCATCGTGATCATCGCCGGGCACATCGACCTGTCGGTGGGGTCGGTGGTGGCGCTCACC
Source organism: Trujillonella endophytica (assembly GCF_019799905.1). Classification (GTDB taxonomy): domain Bacteria; phylum Actinomycetota; class Actinomycetes; order Mycobacteriales; family Geodermatophilaceae; genus Trujillonella; species Trujillonella endophyticus_A. The sequence goes on from NZ_JABGCI010000008.1 coordinate 185,890, forward strand.
GGAGCGGTCTCCGCGGTCCTGGTGATCCGCGAGGGCATGCCGTGGTGGGTCGGCGCGCTCGCCGCGATCGGCGTGGGCCTGGTGATCGGTGCCTGGCACGGGTTCTGGGTGGCCTACGTCGGCATCCCGGCCTTCATCGTCACCCTCGCCGGCATGCTGTTGTTCCGCGGCCTCACCCTGCAGGTCCTGGGCAACGTCTCGCTGTCCCCCTTCCCGCGCGAGTACGGGAAGATCGCCAGCGGCTTCCTCAACGGGCTGCTCGGCGGCAACGGCTACGACGCGTTCACCCTGCTGATCGGCGCCGTTGCGGTCGCCGGCTACGCGGTGAGCAACTGGCGCACGCGCACCGCCCGGATCAAGTACCAGCAGCCGGTCGAGTCCTTCCCGCTCTTCGTCGCCAAGATCGTGCTCGTCGGTGCCGTGGTCATGGCCTTCGCCTGGCAGCTGGCCCACGCCCGCGGCCTGCCGATCGTCCTGATCATCCTGGCGGTCCTGATCCTGGCCTACGGCGTGATCACCAAGCGCACGGTCTTCGGCCGTCAGGTCTACGCCATCGGCGGCAACCTGGCCGCCGCGACGCTCTCGGGCGTGAAGGTCCGTGCGGTCAACTTCTGGATCTTCGTCAACATGGGCTTCCTCGCCGCGATCGCCGGGATCGTGTTCTCCGCCCGGTCCAACGGCGCCCAACCCAGTGCCGGCAACATGTTCGAGCTCGACGCCATCGCCGCCGCCTTCATCGGTGGCGCCGCCGTGACCGGCGGCGTCGGCACGGTCGTCGGGGCGATGGTCGGCGGCCTGATCATGGCCGTGATGAGCAACGGCATGCAGCTCATGGGTGTCGACCAGTCGATCCAGTCCGTGGTCAAGGGCCTGGTCCTGCTGCTGGCCGTCGCGTTCGACGTGTACAACAAGCGGCGCGCCGGGTCCTCCCGCTGAGTACCGGTGGTGGCTCCGCGGCCCGCCGCGGAGCCACCACCGCCAGAAGCTGACAGCGGAGCCGGTCTCCGGTCTCGTCGACGTGGATGGAGAGCAGACGGTGCAGCCGGACGCAGCACCCCGCGCGCTGGTCATGTCGGACGTCGCCGCGCGGGCGGGGGTCTCCCACCAGACCGTGTCCCGGGTGGTCAACGGGCACCCGAACGTCGCCCCGCACACCCGGGAGCGCGTCGAGCAGGCCATCCGCGAGCTGGGGTACCGGCCCAACACGGCGGCGCGCGCGCTCGTGACCGGGTCGACGCGGACCCTCGGCTTCATCACGGTCAACATCAACCAGTACGGACCGGCGCAGACGCTCGTGGGCCTGGAGCAGGCAGCCCGGGCGGCCGGCTACTCGCTCAGCGTCGCCATCCTGGACGATGCGACGGCGGACGCCGTGCGCCAGGCGGTGGACCGGTTCGTCGGCCAGTCGGTCGACGCCGTGCTGGCGCAGGCGACGTACGACGCCGCCGCCGAGGCGCTGCACCTGGTGCGCGCCCCGGTGCCGCTGGTGACGGTGCAGAGCGGAGGTGCCGTGGAGGAGCCGGCGGTCGGTGTGGACCAGATCGCCGGCGCCCGGCTGGCCACCCGCCACCTGCTCGACCTCGGGCACCGGACCGTGCACCACGTCACCGGGCCACCGGACTCCAAGGAGGCCCGCGACCGCGTCATCGGCTGGCAGGCCGAGCTGCGTGCGGCCGGTGCCCCGGTCCCGCAGCACCTCGCCGGCGACTGGACGCCGTCCTCCGGGTACGCCGTCGGGCGCGACCTGGCCGCTCGTGTCCGCGGAGGTGAGGACATCACCGCGGTGTTCCTCGCCAACGACCAGATGGCCCTGGGGCTGCTCGCCGCGTTCCACGAGGAGGGGCTGGACGCACCCCGCGACATCAGCGTCGTGGGCTTCGACGACCTGCCCGAGGCGCCGTACCTCACCCCGCCGCTGACCACGGTCCGGCAGGACTTCGCCGAGCTGGGCCGCCGTGCAGTGGGGACCGTCCTCGCCCGTCTGCGCGGCGAGGAGCTGCACCCCGAGCCCGTCCCGCCGACCCTGCTCGTCCGCTCGAGCACCGGTCCGCCGGCGGTCCGGCGTGCGCCTGCCGCCTTCTGACGGCCGTGCTGTTAGCGCTAACATCCCGCGGTGGCGCGGCCGTCCGGTCGCCGTTCGGATGCCGCCGGGCCGAGGAGGAACTGATGCCGGACACCGAGGGGACCGCCGACACCGGGTCCACCGTGGCGTGGCGAGAGGGGGACCGACGATGACCACCGATGCCGGCGCGGTGATCGGCGCAGGTCGCACGGCCCTCGGGATCGAGCTGGGCTCGACCCGGATCAAGGCGGTGCTCGTCGGCCCCGACCACGCACCGCTCGCGGTCGGCAGCTCCGACTGGGACAACCAGTTCGTCGACCGGCGCTGGACGTACTCGCTGGAGGCCGTCTGGGCGGGGGTGCAGGCCAGCGTCGCGGCGCTGGCGGAGGACGTGCACCGGCGCCACGGGGTGGAGCTCGAGGGAGTCGGCGCGCTCGGCGTGTCGGCGATGATGCACGGCTACCTGGCCTTCGACGCCGATGGGGAGCTGCTCACGCCGTTCCGCACCTGGCGGAACACCGACACGGGCCCGTCGGCCGAGCGGCTGAGCGCGGAGTTCGGCGTGAACATCCCGCACCGGTGGAGCGTCGCGCACCTGTACCAGGCGATCCTCGACGGTGAGGAGCACGTCGGCCGGCTCGAGCACCTGACGACCCTGGCCGGCTACGTGCACTGGCAGCTCACCGGCGAGAAGGTCCTGGGCATCGGTGACGCCAGCGGCATGTTCCCGATCGACGCCGGCACCGGCGGCTGGTCGGCGCCGATGCTCGACCGGTTCGACCGGCTGGCTGCCGAGGCCGGGGTCGAGCTGGGTCTCGCCGACCTGCTGCCCCGGATCGCCGTCGCCGGCCGGCCGGCCGGCGAGCTCACCGCGGCCGGGGCCGCACTGCTCGACCCGACGGGGCGGCGGCTGCGCGCCGGCACCCCCCTCTGCCCGCCCGAGGGTGACGCGGGCACGGGGATGGTCGCCACCAACTCGGTCGCCCCGCGCACCGGCAACGTCTCCGCCGGGACGAGCATCTTCGCCATGGTCGTGCTCGAACGCGACCTCACCGGGATGCACCGCGAGGTCGACCTCGTGACCACGCCGGCCGGTGACCCGGTCGCGATGGTGCACTGCAACAACGGGGCCAGCGAGATCGACGCCTGGGTCGGTCTGTTCACCGAGTTCGCCCGGGCGCTGGGTGCGGACGCGGACCCGTCGGCGGTCTTCGAGGTCCTCTTCCGCGCCGCACTCGGTGGCGCCCCGGACTGCGGCGGGCTGCTGGCCTACAACTACCTCTCCGGCGAGCCGATCACCGGCTTCGAGGAGGGGCGGCCGCTGTTCGTCCGGTCCCCGGGCAGCAGGTTCGACCTCGCCACCTTCATGCGGACGCACCTGTTCGCGTCCCTCGCCACGCTCCGGATCGGCATGGACGTCCTGCAGAAGACCGAGGGCGTGCGACTCGACCGGATGTTCGCTCACGGCGGCCTGTTCCGGACCGAGGGCGTCGCGCAGCGTTTCCTGGCCGCCGCGATCGACACGCCGGTGTCCGTGGGGGACGTCGCCGCGGAGGGCGGCGCCTGGGGGATCGCCGTCCTGGCCGCCTTCGCCACCGGCCGCTCGCCGGGGCAGAGCCTCGCCGACTACCTGGACGACGTGGTCTTCGCCGGCGCCACGCTGCGCACCACCGAGCCCGAGCCGGACGACGTCGCCGGCTTCGACGCCTTCGTGCAGCGCTACGTCTCCGGGCTCGCGGTCGAGCGGGCCGCCGTGACGAGCCTGTGAGTCCCCGCTGGTGACCACCCCGTCCCCGTACGCCGACGCCGAGATCCCGCCCGCCGCACGCCCCGAGGAGCAGCCGGTATGACCGCCACCGAGACCCGCACCGAACGGGGAACCCACCGGCCCCAGCGCGAGCGCGTCGCCGCCCTGCACGCCGAGCTGGTGCGCAGCGAGCTGGTGACCTGGACGTCGGGCAACGTGTCCGAGCGGGTCCCCGGTGAGGACCTGTTCGTCATCAAGGGCAGCGGCGTGAGCTACGACGAGCTGACCTGGCAGGGCATCACGGTCTGCGACCTCGACGGCAACCCGGTCGACGGCCTGATGAAGCCCAGCAGCGACACCGACGCCCACGCCTACGTCTACCGGAACATGCCCGAGGTCAAGGGCCAGGTGCACACGCACAGCCCCTACGCCACCGCCTGGGCCGCGCGCGGCGAGGAGATCCCCTGCGTGCTCACCGCGATGGCCGACGAGTTCGGCGGGCCGATCCCGGTCGGGCAGTTCGCGCTCATCGGTGACGACTCCATCGGCCGCGCCGTGGTCGCGACGCTGTCGGGCTCCCGCTCGCCGGCCGTCCTCATGCAGAACCACGGCGTGTTCACGATCGGCGCGTCGGCGCGCGCCGCGGTCAAGGCCGCGGTCATGACCGAGGACGTCGCCCGGACCGTGCACCTCGCCCGCCAGCTCGGCGAGCCGATCCCCATGCGGGCGGCGGACGTCGACGCCTGCTGGACCCGCTACCAGAACGTCTACGGACAGTGAGGGCCTGACGAATGACGGAGACCGTGAGCACCGACGCCAGCACCGCCCCTGACGCCCAGGACCCGTTCGCCGGCACCGAGGTCTGGTTCCTCACCGGCAGCCAGGGCCTGTACGGCGAGGAGACGCTGCAGCAGGTCGCCGAGCAGTCCCGGCGGGTGGCCGACGCGCTCGAGCGGGCCGGGGAGGTGCCCGTCCGCGTCGTCTGGAAGCCGGTGCTGACCGACCCCGCCGCGATCCGCCGGATCATGGGCGAGGCCAACGAGGACCCCCGCTGCCTGGGCGTCATCACCTGGATGCACACCTTCAGCCCCGCGAAGATGTGGATCGCCGGCCTCGACGCCCTGCGCAAGCCGCTGCTGCACCTGCACACCCAGGCCGACGCCGCCCTGCCGTGGGCGACGATCGACATGGACTTCATGAACCTCAACCAGGCCGCCCACGGCGACCGGGAGTACGGGTTCATCCTGACCCGGCTGCGGGTGCCGCGGACGACGGTGGCCGGTCACGTCGAGAACCCGCGGGTGCGGGCCCGGATCGGCTCCTGGGCGCGCGCGGCCGCCGCCGCTTCCGCGCTGCGGGACCTGAGGGTCGCCCGGTTCGGCGACAACATGCGCGAGGTCGCCGTCACCGAGGGGGACAAGGTCGAGGCGCAGATCCGCTTCGGCGTCTCCGTCAACACCTGGGGCGTCAACGACCTCGTCGCGGTCGTCGACGCGGTGGGGGACCACGCGGTCGACGCGCTCGTGGCCGAGTACGGCGACCTCTACGAGTTCGAGCCCGACGCGCGGCCGGGCGGGCCCAAGCACGAGGCCGTCCGGTACCAGGCCCGCGTCGAGGCGGCCCTGCGCACCTTCCTCACCGACGGCGGCTTCGGCGCCTTCACGACCAACTTCGAGGACCTCGGCGGCCTGCGCCAGCTCCCCGGCCTGGCCGTGCAGCGGCTGATGGCCGACGGCTACGGCTTCGGCGGCGAGGGCGACTGGAAGACCGCCGTCCTGCTGCACACCCTCAAGGTCGCCGCGCGCGGCCTGCCCGGTGGCACCTCCTTCATGGAGGACTACACCTACGACCTCACCGACACCCCGCGGATCCTCGGCGCGCACATGCTCGAGGTCTGCCCGACGATCGCCGACGGGCGGCCGCGGATCGAGGTGCACCCGCTGTCGATCGGCGGCCGGGAGGACCCGGCCCGGCTCGTCTTCGACGCGGCCCCGGGCGGGGGCGTGGTGGTCGGCTGGTGCGACCTCGGTGACCGCTTCCGCTGGGTGGCCAACGAGATCGACGTCGTCGGGCCCACCGAGCCGCTGCCCAACCTGCCGGTCGCCCGTGCGGTGTGGGAGCCCCGGCCGGACTTCGCGACGGCGACCGAGGGCTGGCTGACCGCGGGCGGACCGCACCACACGGTGCTGTCGACCGCGCTCGGGGCCGAGGAGCTCACCGACCTGGCGGAGCTGTTCGGCACCGAGCTGGTGCTCATCGACGCCGACACCACCCGGCGCAGCCTCGCCAAGGAGCTGCGCTGGAGCGCCGCCTACCACAGGCTCGCCCAGAGGCTGTGACCGTGCCGGAGGCCGTCACCCGGGCCTGACGACGTCGGGGGCCGTCAGGCCCGGGTGACCGCCTCGGTGAGCAGGTCCCGGGTCAGCTCGACCTGCCACTCGCGGGCCCCGCCGGCGCGCAGCGCGTCGGCCACGGTGGCGGAGTCACGGGGCTCGGGCGGGCTCCACGCCAGCCGGCGCACGAGGTCGGGGGAGAGCAGGTTCTCCACCGGGACGTCGTGCTTGGCCGACAGCTCGGCGAGCCCGGCGCGGGCCACCTGCAGCCGGGTCGCGGCCGCCGGGTCGCGGTCGGCCCACCGGTTGACCGGGGGCGGGCCCTCACCGGTCCGGCTGTGCGGCGGCAGCTCGTCCTCGGGCAGCCCGCGGCCACGGGCCAGCGCACCGAACCAGGTGGACACCAGCCGGCGGTTCGCCCGCCCGCGGAAGACCGGCAGCTCCAGCAGTGCACCCTCGGTCTGCGGATCGGCCTGCACGGCGGAGACCATCGCCGAGTCCGGCAGCACCCGGCCCGGGGCGATGTCCCGCTTGCGCGCCAGGTCGTCGCGGGCCTGCCACAGCGACTTGAGCATCCCGAGCTGGCGGCGGTTGCGCAGGCCGTGCACCCCGGAGGTGCGCCGCCACGGATCGGCCTTGGGCGCCGGCGGCCCCGCGGCGAGGATCGCCTCGAACTCCTGCCGCGCCCACTCCGTCTTGCCCTGCTCCTCCAGCAGCCCGGCCAGGGCGTCGCGCAGGTCGACGAGCACCTCGACGTCGAGGGCGGCGTAGACCAGCCACTCCTCGGGCAGCGGGCGGGTGCTCCAGTCGGCGGCGGAGTGCCCCTTCACCAGCGAGTACCCCAGCAGGGACTCGACGACGGCCGCGAGGCCGACCCGGGGGAGCCCGGCCAGGCGCGCGGCGAGCTCGGTGTCGAAGAGGCGCCCCGGCACGAGGCCGATCTCGGCGAGGCAGGGCAGGTCCTGGTTGGCGGCGTGCAGCACCCACTCCGCATCGGCGATCGCGCCCTGGATCACCGAGAGGTCGGGCAGCGGGATCGGGTCGACCAGGCCGGTGCCGGCGCCTTCGCGGCGCAGCTGCACCAGGTAGGCGCGCTGCCCGTAGCGGTAGCCCGAGGCCCGCTCGGCGTCCACCGCGACCGGGCCGGTGCCGGCGCGCAGCGCCTCGGCGTACTCGACCAGTGCGGTGGACGTCTCGATGACGGGGGTGAGACCGTCGCGCGGGGCCAACAGCGGGACGGCGGGGGGAGTCGTCTCCTCGTCCGGCGCGGCAGCGGTGCCGTCGTCCAGGGACTCGGTGCTCAGGGCCGGTCCACCTCCTTCCCCGTGTCGTCGTCGGCCGGCCGGAGCCGCGCCGGTACCCGCCGTCGCGGGTGCGGGGGCGAGGTGCCGTGTGGCGGCCGGGCCCACCGTCCGACCCACGATGTTAGAGAGTCCTGCCCCCGGCCGGGCCGGTGGGACCCAGCAGGTGCACGCCGGGCGGCGGGAGACCGGCCGCGTTGCCCAGGACCTCGAGCCAGGCGGCGAGGTGCCGGTCGAGGTCGGTGTCCTCGGCGGTCCACGAGGCGCGGATCTCCACGTCGACGGTGTGCTCGGGGCCGGCGAGGTCGCCGAAGCGGGTCGACGCGGTGCGGGTGACGGTGCCGCCGAGGGCGTGCCAGGTGGCGCCGGCGTCGGCGAGCGCGTCGGTCAGCCAGCTCCACGCGACCTCGGAGAACATCGCGTCGTCGACCAGGTGCTCGTCGGTCTCCGCCGAGAGGAAGCCGACGCAGCGCGTGGTGCCCTGCCAGGCCTCGTGCCCCGCGGGGTCGTGCAGCACGATGAACCGGCCGCTGGCGATCTCCTCCGGGTCCTCGTCGTCGGCCGCCTCGGGGTCGCCGACGGCGGCGCCGAGCGCGTGCGCCCACGGCGCGAGGCGCTGGGGTGCGGGGATGGGCTCGACGACGATCTCCGGGCGCACCTGCAGGCCGGCCAGGGCGTCGAGCGCAGCACGGAAGTCCTCCGGCGGCTCGTCCCCGGTGCCCGCGCCGTCCCCGGGACGCGCGGCCAGGCTGCGTGGCTCCACGATCGCAGGGTAGGTCCGCACCCGGCCCGGCGTCGCCGACGCGCCGCACGGGCGTCTGGGAGGATCGCTGTCCGTGACCCTTCCCACCGGCGCAGAGAGTGCTCCCGGCTCCTCCGTCCCCGCCGGCGTGACCGGCCCCGCCGACTCCGATCTCGTGCGCGCGGCCCGGGGGTTGCCGGTCCGCCGGACCCCGGTGTGGTTCATGCGCCAGGCCGGCCGCTCGCTGCCGGAGTACCGCGCGTTGCGGGCCGGCACGAAGATGCTCGAGGCCTGCCAGGACCCCGACCTGGTCACCGAGATCACCCTGCAGCCGGTCCGCCGGCACGGGGTGGACGCGGCGATCCTGTTCTCCGACATCGTGCTGCCGCTGGTCGTCGCCGGCGTCGACATCGAGATCAAGCCCGGCGTCGGCCCGGTGGTGGCGTCGCCGGTGCGCTCGGTCGCCGACGTCGACGCGCTGCCCGACCTCGAGCCCGAGCGGCTGGAGTTCCTCGCCACCGCCGTCCGCCGGCTGGTCGCCGAGCTGGGTGCCACGCCGCTGATCGGCTTCGCCGGCGCGCCGTTCACGCTCGCGACCTACCTGATCGAGGGCGGCCCCTCCAAGGAGCACGCCCGCACCAAGGCGTTCATGTACGCCGAGCCCGAGGCGTGGGGCCGGCTGCTGGACAAGCTCGCCGTCTCGGCCGCGACGTTCCTGCGCACCCAGATCGACGCCGGCGCCTCTGCCGTGCAGCTCTTCGACTCGTGGGCCGGGGTGCTGTCGGCCGCCGACTACGCCGAGCGGGTGCTGCCGCACTCCCGGTCGGTCTTCGACGGCCTGGGCAACCGCGAGGCCGGCGTCCGCGACGTGCCGCGGATCCACTTCGGCGTGGGCACCGGCGAGCTGCTGGCCCTCATCGGCGACGCCGGGGCCGACGTCGTCGGCGTCGACTGGCGGGTGCCGCTGGACGAGGCGGTCCGGCGGATCGGGCCGGCCCGCTCCGTGCAGGGCAACCTCGACCCGGCCGTGCTGCTCTCCGACCGCGACACCGTCGAGCGGGAGGTGCGCCGGGTGGTCGCGCAGGGGCGGTCCGCGCGCGGCCACGTGTTCAACCTCGGTCACGGCGTGCTGCCCGAGACCGACCCGGACATGCTCACGCGGGTGGTGGAGCTGGTCCACGAGCTCACCGCGCGATGAGCGCGCGGCCGCGCCGGCTCGTCGTCGTCGGAGCCGGCATCGCCGGGCTGACCGCCGCCTTCGAGTGGCGCAGCCGGCGGCCGGACGACGAGATCGTCGTCCTCGAGGCGGGCGGCCGGATCGGCGGCAAGCTGCACCGGATCGACCTGGCCGGGCACTGGTACGACACCGGGCCCGAGGCGATGCTCGCCCGGGTGCCGGAGGCGGTGCGGCTGGTCGAGCGGCTGGGCCTGGCCGACCGGCTCGTGCGGCCGGCGACCACGCAGGCCGCCGTGGTCCTGCCGGACGGGCGCTTCCCGCTGCCGGCGGGGACGGTCCTCGGCGTCCCCGCCTCGGCCGACGGCCTGGCCGGCGTCCTCACCCCCGACGGCGTCGCTCGGGTCGCCGCGGAGGCCGACCTGCCGCCGTTGCGGCTGGACGGCGACGTCGCGGTCGGCGCCCTGCTGCGGGAGCGGCTCGGCGACGAGGTCGTGGACCGGCTGGTCGAGCCGCTGCTCGGGGGCGTCTACGCAGGCCGGTCCGACGAGCTCTCCCTGGCCGCGACCATGCCGCAGCTGGCCGCGCACCTGCCGGCCGCCGGCTCGGTGCTCGCCGCCGCCACGGCGGCCCGCGACGCCGGGGCGCGGAGCCGCTTCGACGCCGACGCGCCCGTGTTCGTGACCGTCTCCGACGGGATCGGCTCGCTGCCCGCGGCGCTGGTCGCCGCGGCCCGCGCCGACGTCCGGCTGCACACGCCCGCGCACCGGCTGACCCGCACCGCGGACGGCTTCGAGCTCGCGGTCGGTCCCGCCGGCGCGCCGGAGTCGCTGACCGCCGACGTCGTCCTGGTCACCGCACCCGCGCCGAAGGCGGCCCGGCTGCTCGCCGACCTCGCACCGGGCGCGGTCGCGCCGCTGGAGGGCATCCCGTACGCGTCGATGGCCGTGGTCGCGATGGCCTTCCCGGCCCAGGACGTCGCCGCCGGCTCGGGCCTGCTCGTGCCGCCGGTGACCGGCCGCCTGGTCAAGGGCGTCACCGTGTCGTCGGCCAAGTGGCCGCACCTCGCACCCGGGGACGGAGCCGGGGGGCACCTCCTCGTGCGGTCGTCGGTGGGCCGGTTCCGCGACGAGGCCGAGCTGCAGCGCGACGACGACGACCTGGCCGCCGCCGTGGTGGCCGACGTCGCCGACCTGCTGGGGCTGTCCCGGCCCGAACCGGTCGCCACGCGCGTCGTCCGCTGGGGCGGGGGACTGCCGCAGTACCTGGTCGGGCACCGGGACCGGGTCGCCGCCGTCCGGGCCGCGGTGGGGGAGGTGCCGGGGCTCGCCGTGGCCGGCGCGGCCTACGAGGGCGTCGGGGTGCCCGCCTGCATCCGGGACGCCGAGCGCGCCGTGCAGCAGTTGCTGTCCTAGGGCGACCTCGGCGCGCACTCCGACGGCCGGCACCCAGCACAGTCCTACCGCTGCTGGACTCCACGCGGCCACGGCGAGCCCCTGCAGATCAGCTGTCTCGTCAGCGTCTGACAGTCATCTCCAGCGACCCGGTCGTCGTGGGCCCGGGATCATGACGAATGGGCGCCGCGGTGTCCCTGAGCGGCCCACTATGGGTCCGGAGCGTCAGCGGCCGCGATGGTTCTGGCGTCGGCTCAGGACGGTGCGCACCCACTAGGTGCGCCAGCCGAACGATGGACGGCCCTGCTCAGGCGCAGATAGGCAGTGGACTGCCATCGTCCGGGACGAAGTCGATGACCTTTCCACCTTGGTCGGTATAGGTCATCTGGTCGTCAGTGATGACAACGGTCCCGCGCCCGACCCAGTCCTCAGGCGGGTTGGTCGCGTCGACTCCCATGCCGTCGACCATCTCCGGAACCGCTTCCCAGAGACGCCCATCGACCGTCACCGGTTCGACGCCGCAGTGCCACAGGGAAACTTCCACCGTGTCCGACTCGTCGGTGCCACCGCAGGCCGCCAGGAGTCCGACACCCAGGAGCAGAAGCCAGCGCATGGTCACAAGACGTGGCGGGCGCTCGCGCGGTTCCCGGGCGCGCCTGTGCCCCGCGGCCGGGTCGGCGCGGGGTGGGCGTGCTGCGGTGGTCAGGTGACGAGCGGTGGGTGGAGGACGATCGGGGTGCCGTCGGGGCGGTAGGTGCGCCATCGGTGGCCCGGTGGTGTGGTGTCGTCGCGTTCGACCCGGAAGCCGTGGTGGACCTTGGTGTGGTGGCGCTCGCAGAGCAGCGCGGAGTTCTCCAGTGACGTCTGGCCGCCGAAGATCCACTCGACGAGGTGGTGCACGTCGCAGAACCAGCGGGGGGCCTCGCAGCCGGCGAACACGCAGTGGGTGTCGCGGAGTTCGACGGCCTTGCGGATGTGCGCCGGGACGACGCGTTGTTCACGGCCGACGTCGATCGGCAGCCCGTCGGGGTCGAGCACGATGCGGGTGACGTTGGCGTCGCACGCCTGCCAGCGGGCGCGGGCCGCTGACAGCGAGGCGCCCAGGCCGGTGCCGGCCGCACCGGGTCCGGTGGCGGGGTCGGTGAGGTCGGCGAGCCCGACCGTGACGATCACGTGCGGTTTGACGGTGCGCAGCACCGGCAGCCGGCCGGAGGCCAGCGCGAGATCGGCCAGCTGCACCAGCGCATCCCCGCTGCGTTGGGCGCGGGTGCGCAGGTCCCCGGCGCACCGGCTCGCCGCGGAGATCGACTCCAGCGCGGTGGCGACCTTCTGCCCACCGACCGCGTCCAGGGTGCCGGTGACGGTCCAGCTGCCGTCGGGGTGCTGCACCAGGTGGATGCTGCGTTCCTCGGTCGGGTCGGGTTCGGGGCCGTCGGGGTCGAGCCTGGCCAGGTAACCGTTCACCGCGACCTTGAGATCGCGGTG
>NZ_JABGCI010000081.1 GCF_019799905.1 Trujillonella endophytica
CGCCTCGACATTAGCTTGCACGACGCCTCGACTTGCCCCAACATGGCCTTGCAAGACCACGACTAGCGTTGGCATGAGCAGCACATGACATGCCTTGACATGGCACGGGCATGCCTAGCCAACGCTCGCCTTGGTGCGGCACGCCTTGCCTAGGCACGCCTCAGCATCACGCACGCCTCGCCTCGGCTCGCGTCGGCATGGGCGGACCACGCCTCGACTCGCCTCGACATTAGCTTGCGCGACGCCTCGACTTGCCCCAACATGGCCTTGCAACACCACGACTAGCCTTGGCATGTGCAGCACATGACATGCCTTGCCTTGGCATGGGCACCACTGGGCATGCCCTGCCTTGGCAACCTACCTCCCCCCCTAAAGAGCATTCTGTGCATTTGGGGGAGTGGCAGGAGGAGACATCATTTGGAAGATAAGAAATACAAAGGCAAAAACAACGAACCGTGGGGGGGAACCTTGCCAAAACCAACCCAAATAAGTCATGGAATGGCCATAACGAGTTTCGGGAATTTTCCGGCACCGGAAATAATTAATTTGAATTTTTAGTAATTATTAAATAGGGGAAAATAGGGGAAAATAGGGGGAAAATAGGAAAACCGGGGAATAAATTAGGGAAAAATGTGGGAATTGCTTGGAATGACATGGGGATTCATCATTGAGTTTCCACGACAAAAATTTCGCGGATTGACTTAAAATAAAAATTATTTATTAGTAGCGGAAAATACGAAATGCACGGGAAAAATGGGAAAAAATATGGGAAAATTATGAAAAAATTAGGAACATGCTTGGAATGCATTGGGGAGCATCCCACTCACTCTAAAACATTGTTTCATGCGGTTGAAATAAAATTTATTTATTAGGAGCGGGATACATGAGCACGTTGCTATAGCGTGGCATGCCATTGGCTTTGGTTGCACGTCGCTATAGCGTGGCATGCCATTGGCTTTGGTTGCGCTTCGCTATATCGCGGCATGCCGTTGGCTTTTGTTGCGCTTTGGTATATCGCGGCGTGCCATTGGCTTTTGTGGACCCGTCTTGTCTTGCCTTGCTAATGCCATCGATGCCC
>NZ_JABGCI010000083.1 GCF_019799905.1 Trujillonella endophytica
TTTTTAAATTTTAAAAAAATTGATTTATATTTTTTTTAATTTTAATTTTTATTTATTTTAATAAAAAATTTTTTTTTTTTTTTTTTTTTTTTTTTTTTTTTTTTTTTTTTTTTTTTTTTTTGATTTTCATTTTTTTTGATTTTGTTCCTTGTTTTGATTTTGTTCGGTGAATTTTTGTTTTTCGGGGAAATTTTGTTTTTCGGGCCCATATAATCTGGAATTCAAATTCAGCTAAAGAGTTAATTTGAAATGTATGATGATTAAATGAGACATTTTAAACATTATGATTATACCTAAGGCATATATTTATGTTTTGTTGAGGTTAATGCATTCTAACAGTTAAGAGAAAAATAAAATTCAAATAAGGATAAAACCGTTTCAATATGAGAAAAAATGGCTGCGAGGGAAGGAACTATGCAGGGCGACGCATAAGTTCATGAAAAATAAAATCTCTTGATTGAAAATTGTTTTCACGCAATGTAATAATCAACGATGTCTTAAATACCTTCATAAGAGAAAGGGAAAGCAGCGAAGAGAAAGGAAATGGAAACAAGTCTAAAAACAGTTTAAAAGCTGTTTATTAGTCTTGTAGTTCCGCCTTGAATCTTGTACTGTTTCGAATTTCTTTTTTTTGGGAACTTTGGGGGTCCTTAAGCAGTACCGCTTAGTGGTTAACTGTAAAGGCTGGTCCGAGCCTACGGCAACCGAGGCAAAGATTTAGCTGGTTTACCACACAAAAGGTACAGATGGAGTAAGAGACCTAGTCTCTGAGACCATTTAAACAGTCTCGCTTATGATATCAGTAATGGTTCATTGAGTGAGCACTGATGGGTTTAGTGGATTACTAGCTTATGGCAAGTATGAAACAAAAGAAACTCGGGGATCTATTTGTGGAAGTAACCGGGGCGTTATTTTATAACAAACTGTGACTCTCATTCAAATAATCTCCTTTCTAGGCTTTTATTTCAAGCCCAGTTTTTGAATTTATTTTCATTTACTGATGCTTGGAGGACAAAGTTTAGAAGAACTCAAAGAGAGCTACATGGAATGTTTGTTAGA
>NZ_JABGCI010000084.1 GCF_019799905.1 Trujillonella endophytica
TAGTGAGAAACTACTACCAGTTCTCTCCAATGTGCAATGTCCGGGTAACCCCAATTGCGAATGGTTGCGAAAAAAACAAAAACAAGAACAAAAAACTGAAAATGACAGTGAATATATAGTAGGTAATGTATGGTATTTTTGAGTATAGTAGACATCCCATTTTTGGGAGTAAACATACAATGAAAGTTGGATATATGTACATATACACCACAACCAACACACTGAGCTCATAATATCGATAGGTTGCTTATATATATTTTGTGTTACAATAGTAGGGTACACTTCGCATCCCGTGAAACACTTTTTTCGCACCCAATATAATGTATGGGGAACCCATTATATAGACATACCAACAAACTTTAAGAGTAAACATATAGTAAAAAGAAGACATGATATACTTCCCACTCTCAGCTATCCAATGATACAAAAATATACCTATGTTGTCACCAAAAAAAGATTACAGCACGAGAGTTTCGCGTATGGTCTCCCACTACACTACTCGGTCTCGCTCTTAGCAGCTTAACTACAGTTGATCGGACGGGAAACGGTGCTTTCTGCTAGATATGGCCGTAACCGAAATACTATAAATTCAGGCTTTATATATGCAATGCGGGGGGGACTATTGAATCTCTTTCTAATGAACTAGGGGTATAGGGACTCCCGTCACGTGATGGTAATACCTTACAGTGGCTACAATATCCCAGAGACAGCTGTAGGACCTAGCTCTGGGTAAGTATATAGTATATATATTGGGGGAAGAAATTTGGCGCGTGGGGGAGAAATTTCAAAATTTAGGCAGAAAGAAAATAAAATGTAGAGGGAGAAATCGAGGGAGAGTGAGGGAGGGAGGGAAAGTGTGTGTGTATGGGTGTGTATGTGAGTATAGGTGAATAAATTTAAATTAATGACGTGTAGTTTGAAATGGGTGAGAAAATTTTTGGTGCACGTATGCGGTGGGAGACAATAAGTTAAATTTGATTGGGCAGCAGCTATGAGTTAAAAAATAATGGATGATGATATATCCACTATATGCTTCACATACCATGTCTATA
>NZ_JABGCI010000085.1 GCF_019799905.1 Trujillonella endophytica
TAGCAATCTATGGTATATTAAGATTACTTCTACCTAATTTTGTAGATGGTACTATGTATTATTTACCGGGAGTATATGTATTAGCTCTAATAACTATAATTTATAGTAGTTTAGTAACTTTAAGACAAACAGATCTTAAAGTAATAATAGCTTATAGTTCAATAAGTCATTTAGGTGTATGTATATTAGGAGTATTTTCAAATAATTTAATTGGTATAGAAGGAAGTTTATTATTATGTTTAGCTCATGGATTTGTATCTCCAGCATTATTCATAATAGTAGGAGGTATTTTATATGATCGTTATCATAATAGATTAATCTATTATTATCAAGGTTTATCAAGCATAATGCCTATCTTAGGAGTTTATTTAGTAATCTTTAGTTTCTGTAATGTAGGAACTCCATTATCAATTAATTTCTTAGGTGAATTCTTATCATTTATAGGTGCTTTCCAAAGTCATCCTATTATTACTGCAATCTGTACTAGTTCAGTACTATTAAGTGCATGTTATCAAATGAAATTAACTAATAGATTAACAGGAGGTAATTTCTCACCATATCTAGAAGTAACTAAAGATTTAACAAAACGAGAACTTTTCTTAATGAATTATTTATTAATTCCTACAATAATCTTCGGTATATACCCTGCTCCTCTTATTAATATACTAAATATTTCTTGTTCATCAGTAATATATACAGCTATATAATAATAATATTATAGAAATATTATTGAGTATAAACGTATACTGTCCCACCCCTTTGGGGTACTTAATTTAATATTCAACCCAAAATATATTAATAATAATAATAATTAATATTAATATATATATATTATAACCCACGCGGCCGACTTGCTCCCCGTAAGGGGCCCACATTTAAAGGGGGGCACTACCTAAATGGTACTGCTCTCGCGCGTAACACGCCGGGACGGGATCAAACCTTTTATTTCAATATATAAAATATTTTTTAATAATTAATCTTATTATTTATAAAAATTAATCTGATTATATGAGGATCCCTCCTTCCTCTCCGGAAGGGGG
>NZ_JABGCI010000086.1 GCF_019799905.1 Trujillonella endophytica
TTGAAATAATCATTTTTGTATGATTTTTGTAGTTTATCTTATATATTCATGTAGAGAGCATGCTAGGACATTTTTCACATTTTTTATTCTTTATTTTCATGATTTTTAGAGTGGTTAAAGGTTAATGCTCAAATCTGTCCGGATTTGTTTATGCCTTTAAATCACTTCTAAAAATTATTTTTAGGCCAAATCCAACTTAGAAATATGCTTAGGTTCACATAGATTAATTAGTGTGCATTTAGGAGCATCTTCATGCATGATTAGAATTGATTTTTGTGAATGTTTGGTTAATTTAATTAAATTACAGCATGCATTGCATTAGTATTTTAGGGTTTTTAGATTAACTTTAGGGTTAGTTAGAGACCCTAGGCTAGGAAGGTCACTTGACCTTCCCTAGGACTTTCCTTTGTTGTAAAGATTGCTATCAAATTTGTGTGTTTTATTTGATTTGAGATGTCAACCTTCGAGAGATTTCCTAAAAGATTTTTTGATACAATATTTATGAAATAAATATGATTTTATGAAAGATTTGATTATTAATTGATTTTCAAAAGATTTGAAATGTTTTAAAAGATTTTTCTTACCTTGGAATGAAATTCCTCCCATATGATTTGTTTTCTTGAAAATCTTTGAAAAAGATTTTTAATTGGAATTGGATTCTAAAGATAAGAATTGTTTTGGAATGTTTGGATTTTAAGAAAGTCTTCTAATTTGAAATGATTTCAAATAAATGATTTTAAACAAATAAAAAACTCTCGAAGTTAGAGTCTTGAATTAGGTTGAAATACCTTTGATTGATGTGATCGATTACAATAGGAGAATCCTAGGGTAGTCGAACTACGTGGACTTTGATACTTGCTGGGTGATACTAGTAAGTTACGTAGGCGCTAATAGGGCTCAAGTCCGCCCTAGGATGCCCGTAGGGTGTCCTAGGTTTTAGGGGTTTGTTTGTATATTTTTATTATTATTAATATAACTAATATAGATAATGCATTTATATCAATATTTTTTGGTTGATTAGATTATTTAGG
>NZ_JABGCI010000087.1 GCF_019799905.1 Trujillonella endophytica
GACTCGCCTCGTTGTGGGCACACACCATGCCACAGCTCTCCTCAGCATAGAGCATGCCATGCTTCGTCGGCTCGCCAATGAATCAAGCTCGCCCAGGTCTCATCAGCATGCCTCGGCATGGGCTAACCACGCCTTAGCTCGCCTTAACATAGGCTTGCGACGCCTCGCCTTGCCTCCGCATTGGCTTGCACTGCCTTGGCTCTCCGTGGCATGGGCATGCATAGCCAACACTGGCCTTGGCGTGGCACGCCTTGCCTAGGCACGCCTCAGCATCATGCACGCCTCGTCTCGGCTCGCGTCGGCATGGGCTAACCACGCCTCGACTCGCCTCGACTTTAGCTTGCGACGCCTCGACTTGCCCCAACATGGCCTTGCAATCCCATGGCTAGCGTTGGCATGTGCAGCACATGACATGCCTTGCCTTGGCATGGGCACCGCTGGGCATGCCCTGCCTTGGCAACCTACCTCCCCCCCCTAAAGAGCATTCTGTGCATTTGGAGGAGTGGTAGGAGGAGACATCATTTGGAAGATAAGAAATAGAAAGGGAAAAAGGACGAACCGAGGGGGGGAACCATGCCAAAAACAACCCAAATAAGTCATGGGATGGCCATAACGCGTTTTGGGAATTTTCCGGCGCCGGAAATAATTAATTTGAATTTTTACTAATTATTAAATAGGGAAAAATAGGGGAAAATAGGGAAAAATGGGGAAAAATGGGGAAAAATTAGGGAAAAATGTGGAACTTGCTTGGAATCACTTGGGGATTCATAATTGACTTTCCAAACAAAAAAATTACCGAAAAGAATTAAAATAAAAAATATTTATTGGCGGCGAAAAATGCGAAGTGCATGGGAAAAATGGGAAAAAATATGGAAAAATCTTGAAAAAATTTGGAACTTGCTTGGAATGCATTGGGGATTCAAAATTGAGTTCCCACACTAGAATTTATCAAATTCATCGAATTGGCTTGCCTTGCTAATGCCACGCGTCGTGAGTTGCCATGCATTGCCTCGCATGGCATG
>NZ_JABGCI010000088.1 GCF_019799905.1 Trujillonella endophytica
CTACAAATCAATGACAAAAGCAATAAGAAATCAATTCCAATTATTTCCTTTCCATTTAGTTCAACCATCACCTTGACCAATATTTGTATCATTTTCTCTTATGTCTTTAGCTTTAACATTAGCTTTTACTATGCACGGTTATATTGGTAGTCTTTATCCATTATTACTAAGTGTAATAGTAGTATTAGGATCAATGACTCTTTGATTTAGAGATATAATTGCAGAAGGTACTTACTTAGGAGACCATACAATAGCTGTTAGAAAAGGTTTAAATTTAGGATTCTTACTATTCGTATTATCAGAAATCTTAATCTTCGCGGCTATCTTCTGATCTTACTTCCATAGTGCAATGTCACCAAATATTGAATTAGGTGCGTGCTGACCTCCAAGAGGTATAGAAGCAATAAGTCCAACAGACTTACCATTATTAAATACTATAATTTTATTAGCTAGTGGTGCTACTATAACATGAGCTCATCATGCTATATTACAAGCTAACCGTAAAAATGCTTTATTAGGATTAGGATTATCATTCTGACTAATATTTGTAT
The DNA here is from genome assembly GCF_019799905.1 of Trujillonella endophytica. Classification (GTDB taxonomy): domain Bacteria; phylum Actinomycetota; class Actinomycetes; order Mycobacteriales; family Geodermatophilaceae; genus Trujillonella; species Trujillonella endophyticus_A. The sequence continues at coordinate 552 of NZ_JABGCI010000088.1, forward strand.
TCGTAATATGTCAACTTATTGAGTATGCTAATTCTACTTTCACTATATCAGATGGTGTATATGGTTCTGTATTCTTCTCAGGTACAGGATTACATGGATTCCATATGGTAATGTTAGTTATTATGTTAGGTATTTGTTATTGAAGATTACGTAACTACCATTTAACTAATAACCATCACGTTTTCTTTGAATGTACTACATTATACCTACATGTATTAGATGTTATCTGATTATTTTTATATATCGTTATGTACTGATGAGGTTCATAAGTAATACTTTATTAAGTATTATAAATATCTTATTATATTTTTATTTAATATTCCATTCATTTTTTTTTTCCTTTACAGTATATGCTAAATTATTATTATCTAAAATGAGTATCTCTCTCCCCCTAGAATCAATTTTACTATTTTCCATACCTTTTTTATAAAACACATCTAATTCCTCATCAATTCTTTTAAATA
>NZ_JABGCI010000009.1 GCF_019799905.1 Trujillonella endophytica
TTCGACGACGTCGTCGTCCCGGGGGACATGCTGCTGGGGGAGGAGGGCGCGGGCTGGCACCAGGTGACCGCGGAGCTCGCCTTCGAGCGGTCCGGCCCCGAGCGGTTCCTCTCCACCTACCCGCTCGTCGCCGAGTTCGGCCGCCGGGCCGCGGCGACCCAGGACCCGGCACAGCTCGCCGCGCTCGGCCGGATCTCGGCCCGGCTCCTCGCGCTGCGGCAGCTGTCGCTGCGCATCGCCGCGGCCCTGGACCGGGGTGAGCTGCCCAACATCCCCGCCGCCCTGGTCAAGGACGTCGGCACCACCTTCGAGGCCGACGTCATCGACGAGATCCGGCGCGTGACCGACGTGCCGGCGTCGCTGGACTCACCCGACCCGCTGGGCCGGGCCCTGGCCGAGGCCCAGCTGCACGCGCCCGGCTACACGCTGCGCGGGGGCACCAACGAGATCCTGAGAGGGATCGTGGCGAGAGGGCTGGGCCTGCGATGACTTCCTCCGACCAGGACCTGGTGGTCGAGACCGTCCGCGACCTGCTGGCCGCGCACGAGCCCGCCGTGCTCACGCTCGAGCGGCCGTGGGACGAGGCGCTCTGGAAGGCCCTCGTCGACACCGGGCTGACCGGCGTCGGCATCGCCGAGGAGGCCGGCGGCTCCGGCGGCGAGCTCCCCGACGTGGTCGCGATCGTGCGCACGCTGGCGGCCGGCGCCGCTGCGGTGCCGGTGGCCGAGCAGCTCCTCGTCGCGGGCCCGGCGCTCACCGCGGCGGGTCTGGCGGTCCCCACGTGGGACGCCCCGACCGGCGTCGGGGTCGCCCCCGCGGTGACGGCGACGGCCGACGGGGGCGGGTTCCTGCTCACCGGGACGGCGACCGGCGTCGCCTGGGCCGGGGTCGCCACCCACTTGGTGCTGCTGGCGGGCACGGGCGAGGACACCGTCCTGGCCCTGGTCGATGCCGGCGGCCTGGCCGCCGTCCCCGCGGCGAACCTGGCCGGCGAGCCGCGCGGCACGATCGCCCTCGACGCGACGCCCGCGGCGGGCATGCGCCTGACCGCCGAGCAGGCCGCGGTGTTCCGCGCGCGGTACGCCCTGGCCCGCGCGGTGCAGATCGCCGCCGCGCTGGAGCAGGTGCTGGCCTGGACCGTGCAGTACGCCGGCGAGCGGCACCAGTTCGGCAAGCCGCTGGCGAAGTTCCAGGCCATCCAGATGGAGCTGGCCGAGATGGCCGGCGAGGTCACCGCCGTCACCGCGCTGACCGACGCCGCCGTGCAGGCCCTCGACCGGGGCGAGGGCGTCGTCCTCGCCGCGGCGGCCGCCAAGGTCCGGGCGGGCGCTGCCGTCGAGGTCGTCGCGCGGCTCGCCCACCAGGTGCACGGGGCCATCGGCTTCACCCAGGAGTACCGGCTGCACCACCTCACCCGGCGCTGCTGGTCGTGGCGGGACGAGGCCGGTGGCGAGCTGGAGTGGTCCCGGGTCCTGGGCGCCGGTCTGGTCGCAGGCGGCGGCGACGGGCTCTGGGCCGCCCTGACCCGGGCGGTCTGACGCCGGTTCCCGGCGGCCGGCTCAGGCGGCCGGGAACGCCGACGGTCCGGCTCAGGCGGCCGGGAACGCCGACGGTCCGGCTCAGGCGGCCGGGAACGCCAGGGCGGCCGAGAGCACGTGCCGGCGCCGCTCGCTGAGGTCGGCGAAGAGGCCCGGCGCCTCGTCGAAGTCGACGACGTCGGTGAGCAGGTGCGCCCGCACGAGGTCGCCGGAGCCCGCCAGCAGCTGCAGGGTCTCCCGCGAGAGCCGGGCGCGGTCCCAGACGTGCGCCAGGCCCCGCGGCACCCGGCCGATCTGGGCGCACCGCAGCGACAGCCCGTCGTGGTGGAACTCCTCGCCGAGCGCGAGGTCGGCGGACCCGCCGGTGTGGAAGGCGAGGTCGACCACGCTCGCCTGCGGCCGGGCGCAGCGCAGCGCGGTCGCCAGTGCGGCGGCCTGCCCCCGGCACTGGAACACGACGTCGGCGCCGTGGTCGGCCGGGCCGTGCCGCCACCGGGTCTTGAGGTCGCGGGCGACGTCGGCGGTGTCGTCGACGGCGCTCAGCCCGAGCCCGGCGGCAGCGGCCCGCCGCTGGGGGGGTGGGGTCGACGACGACGACCTCGGCGGCGCCGTGCACCCGTGCCAGCAGCCCGACCAGCAGGCCGATCGTCCCGCCGCCGACCACGACGACCAGCCGGCCGGCGACCCCGTCGCGCAGCTCCCGGCCCCCCGGCGTCGGCGGCGGCGTGCGGTACCAGGTCAGCTCGGTGCCCGCCGACACCCCGCTGTACAGCGTCTCCGCCCGGAACCGGCCGTCGGCCAGCGGCGGCTCGGGCGTCTCCTGGACCTCGAGGACGCCGGCCCGCGGCACGACGAGCGTCCGCACGTGGTCACCGACCCACCCGGACCGTCGTCCCGGTGCGCCCGGCCTCGGCGACCGCCCAGGCCAGGCGGTGGGTGGCCAGGGCCTCGGCGACGTCCACCAGGCCCGGCGGCGCCGGCCCGCCCGTGACGACGTCGACGAACGCCCGGTCGACGGCGGTGCGCGGGTCGACGGTGGGGGCGGTGTCCTCGTCGCCGTCCCGGGTGCGCACCCGCAGCGCGGTCTCGGTCAGGTGCACCGACGTCCCGTCGGCGACCACCTCCAGCCCGGCCGCGGTCGGGGCCGGGAGCACGCAGGAGGTGCTGACCGTGCCCACCGCGCCCGACGCCAGCCGCAGCACGGCTGCCGTCGCGTCGGGGACGTCGCGGCCCTCCCGCGTGGACGGCGCCGCGCCGCCCACCACCTCGTCGACCTCGCCGGCCAGCACCCGCAGCAGGTCGAGCACGTGCGTGGCCTGCTCGACGACCTGCCCGCCGGAGCGGTCCGCGCGGCTCCACCAGGCCGGCGGCGGCGTCGTGCCCCACCACCGCGCGTCGACCAGGCGCACCGTGCGGCCGGCCAGCGCGGCCCGGGCCCGGTCGACCGTGTCCAGGTGCCGCCAGTGGTAGCCCGTGGCCGTCGGCAGCCCGGCGGCGGCCACCGCCGCGGCCACCCGCTCGGCACCCGCGAGGTCCGCGGCCAGCGGCTTCTCCACGAAGAACGGCAGCCCGGCGCGGACCACCGTCAGCTCCAGGTCACCGTGGGCGAAGGGCGGGACGCAGAGCCAGACGGCGTCGAGCCGCCGGCCGAGCAACCCGGCCAGGTCGGGGGCGACGGAGGTGCCGACGTCGGCCGCGAGCGCGGTCGCCGTGGCGGGGGCGGCGTCCCAGATCCCGGCCAGCTCGACGTCGGCGAAGCTCGCCAGCACGCGCGCGTGGCGGGCCCCGACCCCGCCCGCACCGACCAGCCCGACCCTGATGCTCATGCCCGCATCGTGCCGTCGCCGCAGGTCGGCCGCGCGCCGACGAGATGACGGACGCCGCGGTTGCGGGTATCCAGTGACGACGGGGTTGAGACGACAGCACCCGACCGAGAGGGCCGAGATGCGCACCGACGTCGCCCGCTGGCTGCACCGCCGCACCTTCCGCGCTCTGGACTACGACCCGCACCGCCTGCTCGAGCTCAAGCACCGTCAGCACCTCACGATCAGCGTGGTGCTGCCCGCGCTGGACGAGGAGCGGACGGTCGGTGAGATCGTCACGGCCCTGCGCCGCGACCTGGTCGACGCCGTCCCGCTGGTCGACGAGGTGGTCGTCGTCGACAGCGGGTCCACCGACCGGACGGCGGCGCTCGCGAGTGCCGCCGGGGCCCGCGTGGTGCACGTCGACGACGTCCTCCCCGAGCGCGGGCACGTCCCGGGCAAGGGGGAGGCGCTGTGGAAGTCGCTGTACGTGACGTCGGGGGACCTGCTGGTCTTCGTCGACTCGGACCTGGTCGCGTTCGACCCGCTCTTCGTCGTCGGCCTCCTCGGTCCGCTGCTGGAGGACCCGACGATCGGCTACGTCAAGGGCCTGTACGACCGGCCGCTGGCGACCAGCGAGGGCCTGGTGCCCACCGGTGGCGGGCGGGTCACCGAGCTGACCGCCCGCCCGCTGCTGGGCGCCCTGTGGCCGCACCTGTCCGGCTTCGTGCAGCCGCTGTCCGGGGAGTACGCCGGTCGGCGGGAGCTCCTGGAGCAAGTCCCTTTCGTCTCGCACTACGGCGTCGAGCTGGGCCTGCTCATCGACCTCGCCGAACTGGCTGGCATCGACGCACTGGCCCAGGTGGACCTCGGCACCCGCCGGCACGGCCACCAGACCGACGCCGCGCTGGGCCGGATGGCGGGGCAGGTGCTGCAGGCGGCGCTGGCCCGGTGCCCCGGCATCGCGGTCGCCGACGACACCCTGGTGCAGTACGTGCGCACGGGGACCGCCCTGGAGGCGGTGACCTGGGAGGTGGGCGTCCGCGAGCGGCCGCCCATGCGCACGGTGCCCGGGTACCGCGGTGCGCGCGTCCCGGGGCTGGGCCGGTGAAGGTCCTCATGGACGCCGGCCCGTGGCTGCCGGTGCCGCCGCGGGGCTACGGCGGGCTGGAGAACGTCGTCGCGACGCTGACCACCGAGCTGCGCCGCCGGGGCCACGAGGTCGTGCTGGCCACCGTCGGGGACAGCGAGCTGCCCGCGGACGGCTGCGTCGCCGCCTTCCCGACGGGGCAGTTCGCTCGGCTGGCCGCCCCGTATCCCGAGGTCACCGGCATCGCGCACGCCCACGCGCACGCCGTCGTCGAGGAGATCCGCCGGCAGGAGGCGGCCGGCGCCCCCTTCGACCTGGTGCACACCCACCTGGAGGTCGTCGGCCCGGCCGTGCTCGGCGCGCTCGGGCCGGCCGCGCCACCCGTGCTGCACACGCTGCACTGGGACCTGCGGCGCAACGCCGACTTCTACGCCTGCTTCGACGGCCGCGGCCGCGTCTTCTTCGCCGGCGTCTCGGACTCGCAGGTGGCCCGGGGACCCGAGGCGCTCCGGCGGCAGACCCTGGGTGCGGTGCCGCTGGCCGTCCCCATCCCGGCCGGACGGCCGGTGCCCCGGACGGAACGCTCCGACGCCGTCCTGGTGCTGTCCCGGATCTGCGAGGCGAAGGGCACCGACGTGGCGGTGCGGGCCTGCCGCGCCGCCGGGGTGCCGCTGGTGCTCGCCGGGCCGGTCGGCGGGCAGCCCGACCGCGCGTCGCTCGACGCGGCGCTGGCGGACCCGGCCAGCCCGGTGGCCGGCTACCCCGACGTCCGCTGGTTCCTCGAGCACGTCGCCCCGCTGCTCGACGACGACGCGGCCCGCTGGATCGGCAGCGTCTCCGGCGCGGACAAGGACGAGCTGCTGCGCCGGTCGCGGGCGGTGCTGTTCCCGATCCGCTGGCCCGAGCCCGGGGGGACGGCGGTGTGCGAGGCGCTGGCCGCGGGGACGCCGGTGGTCGCCCACCCGCTGGGCTGCCTGCCGTCGCTCGTCGAGCACGGCGTGACCGGCTTCCTGGCCGAGGACGAGGAGGCCTTCGCCGCCGCGCTGGGCCGTCTCGACGAGCTCGACCCGGCGGCCTGCGCGGCGGTCGCCGCGAGCCGCTTCGCGCCGGCGGTGATGGCCGAGGACTACGAGGACCTCTACGCCGAGGTGCTGCGCCGCGCGGGATCGCCGCCGATGCCGGCCCCGCGCGGGGCCGGCACCGCGAACGGTGGCCGGGGTCAGCGCGCCGCGAGCTCGGTGAAGGTGTCGGCCACCCAGTCGGCGATGAACGTGCTGACGTAGGGCAGGTGGTCGAGGCCGATGTGCTCGGTCGCCCCCTCCTCCGGCGTGAACACCCGCAGCTCGCGCTTGGGGGAGTTGACCGCCTGGTCGTACGAGCGGTGGGCCATCTCCAGGGGGATCTGCCGGTCGTTGGCTCCGTGGGCGATCAGGAACGGCACGGTGATGTGCTCGACGACGCCGTCCAGGCACACGCCGTCGGCGAAGTCGAGGAAGGCGTCCAGGTCGTCCTCGTCGCCGTCGTGCCCCCACACCCACAGGACGTGCTCCCAGTAGTGGGGCACCGGGCGCTCGCCCTCGCGCTCCTTGCGGCGGCGCTGCACCGCGCCCCAGTCGTGGTTGGCGCCCCAGGCCACGCACAGGGCCAGGCGCTTCTCGAAGGCCGCGGCGCGCGGGGCGTAGTAGCCGCCCAGCGACCAGCCGACGATGCCGATGCGGGCGGCGTCGACGTCGGCGCGGCCCTCCAGGAAGTCGACGGCCGCGCCGGCCCACACCTCGGTGTCGATGCGGGCCGTCAGCCCCTGCAGCCGCAGCGCCTCACCGGTGCCGGGCTGGTCGAGCATCAGGCAGGAGATGCCGCGGGCGGCCAGCTCCGCCCAGTGGTTCGACGCGTACATGTGCTCCTTGGTGGAGTCCAGGCCGTTGACCAGGACGACCACCGGCACGGGGCCGTCGTCGGCGGCCGGTGCCTGGGAGAAGTAGGCCGGCAGCGTCGTCCCCTCGTAGGGGATCTCCACCCGGGAGACCCGGGGGCTGTGCAGCTCGAAGGCCTTCTGTGCGAGCTCGAGCATGCGCCGGTAGGTGGGGACCCGGTTCGGGTCGGAGTGCGCCAGCATCCGCTCGGCCTGGGCGAGGTAGTTGCTGGCGCGGAACCACAGCTGCCCGGCGGTCCGGGTGTGGCCGGCCTTCTCGGCGTCCTCGGCCTGGGCGACGAGCTGGTCGGTCAGCGCCGTCCAGGCGCGGAGGAAGTCCGGCGTCCCGGCGTCCTCGCCGGCGTTGGCGGCGTCCTTGATCGGCCGGCAGGCCCGGTCGACCTCGTCGATCAGCCCGCCGGAGTTCAGCGTCGCGACGACGCTGAGGTTCCAGGTGTAGGGCCCGGTGGGGAAGTACTCGAACACGGTGTTCCTCTCGCGGACGGGACTCGGTCCCAGGGGGTGGTTCAGGAGGCGGCGCGGACGGCGTCGCTGATCGACTTGACCCCGCCGTGGGCGGTCATGCCGCCGTCGACGGGGATCTCCGCGCCGGAGATGAAGGAGGCGCCGTCGGACAGCAGGAAGGCCACCAGCGGGGCCACCTCGTCGGCGGTGCCGGTGCGGCCGAGGGGGGTCTCGGCGACGCTGGCGTCGCGGAACGCCGGTGCCGCCGAGGCGGTCATCGGCGTCTCGACGTAGCCGGGGTGCACGGTGTTGACCCGGATGCCGCGCGGGCCGAGCTCCAGGCACGCGGTCCTGGCCAGCCCGCGCAGCGCCCACTTGGAGGCGGTGTAGGCGGCGGGGAAGTGGCCGGTGAGCGCGGCGACCGACCCGACGACGACGATCGAGCCGCCGGCGGTCATCAGCGGGGCGAGCGCCTGGATGCCGAGCAGCGTGCCGGTGACGTTGACGTCGACGACGCGGGCCAGGTCGGCCGGGTCGAGCTCGGTCACCCGCGCCCGCCAGGTGATGCCGGCGTTGGCCACGAGCCCGTGGACGGCGCCGTGCTCGGCGCGCAGGTCGCCGGCCAGCGCCGTCCAGCCGGCGGCGTCGGTGACGTCGAGCCGGCGGTAGGCCGCCCCGCCGAGGTGCTCGGCGGGCTGCTCCTGAACGTCGGTGGCGACGACGGTCGCCCCCTCGGTGGCGAGCAGCCGCGCCTCGGCCGCACCCTGCCCCTGGGCCGCCCCGGTGACGACGACGACCCTGCCGGCGAGGCTCACGCCGGCCGCTTCCGCGCCCGGGACCGCGGCCGCGCGGGCCGGACCGGGGGCAGCTCGACGCCCTCGACGACGCGGTTGCGGACGGTGCCGATGCCCTCGACGGTCATCTCCACGACGTCGCCGGGCCGCAGCGGGGGAGGAGCGGCCTCGCCGCGGACGCCCCACAGCTCGGCCAGGCAGCCGCCGTTGCCGCAGGTGCCCGAGCCGAGCACGTCCCCGGCCCGCACGACGGTGCCGCGGGAGGCGTAGGAGACGAGCTCCTCGAACGGCCAGCCCATGTTGGAGAGCAGGTCCTGGCCGATCCCGGTGCCGTTGACCGACACCCGCATGTCCAGGGCCAGGAAGCCGTCGTCGTCCCGGTACGGCTCGAGCTCGTCGGCGGTGACCAGCCACGGGCCCAGGGTGGTGGCGGAGTCCTTGCCCTTGGCCGGGCCGAGGTTCACCTTCATCTCCCGCGCCTGCAGGTCGCGGGCGGACCAGTCGTTGAGCACCGTGTAGCCGAAGACGTGGTCGTGGGCCTGCTCGGGGGTGAGCGAGGCGCCGTCCCTCCCGACGACGACGGCGACCTCGAGTTCGAAGTCGAACCGCTGCGAGCCCGGGGGCACCGCGACGTCGTCGTGCGCGCCGATCAGCGCGTAGGGGTTGGTGAAGTAGAAGGTCGGCGCCTGGTACCACTCCGGAACCACCCCGCCGACGCCGTCGATGCTCTTGCGGACGCCCTCGACGTGCTCCTCGAACGCGACGAAGTCCCGCACGGTCGGCGCCTCCAGCGGCGGCAGCAGCCGGACTGAGTCGACGGGTACCGCGGGGCCCTCCAGCGCCGCGGCGCCGGCCTCGAGCGCGGCGGGGAGCCCCGCGCGGACGAGGTCGAGCACCGTCGCGCGCGCGGGGAGCTCGTGCAGCCCGGCGTCGGAGACCACGCCGGCGGAGACGACCCCGCCGGACTCCCAGGTGGCGAACCGCATCAGACCGGCGGGGCCACGAACAGGCCCTTGTCCGGGTCGTTGAACGAGCGCGAGGCGACGAACTCGTTCATGGCGTTGGCGGTGCCCCACTGGTCGGAGACCTCGGGCCGGGTGAAGTCGTAGAGGTGCGGGTGCCAGGTGTCCTCGTCCAGCTGCTCCAGCTCGGTCGTGTACTCGACGGTGTTGCCGTGCGGGTCGAGGAAGTAGCTGAAGGTGTTGTTGCCGGCGAGGTGCCGGCCCGGGCCCCAGATCTTCTCGACGCCGGCACGCAGCAGCCGGCCGGTGCCGCGCATGTACTCGTCGATGCCGCGCAGCTCGAACGAGGCGTGGTGCAGCGAGGGGTGCGGGCAGCGGGCGATGGCCAGGCTGTGGTGCCAGGCGTTGGTCCGCAGGAACCACATCATGTGGCCCATCCGCGGGTGCATGAGCGTGTCCGAGAGGGCGAAGCCCAGGTGCCGCTCGTAGAAGGCGACCGTCGCCTCGGGGTCGGCGGAGTTGAGAACGACGTGGGAGAGGCGGACGGGGATCGACTCGCCCTCCTCGACCGTGCGGTGCTCGCGCACGGCGACGTCCGAGCTGACCTCGACGGTGCGGCCCTCGTTGTCGAAGAAGCGGAACCCGTGGCCGCCGCCGGGGGTCTGCAGGGTGCCGGGCTCGGTGACCAGCTGGACGCCGTCGGCGGCCAGCTGCGCGGCGAGGGTGTCGACGTCCGCGGCGCTGCCTGCGCCGAAGGCGATCAGGTCGATCCGCTTGTCGGCGGACTCCCGCAGGCGGACGACGTACTGCTCGGGGGAGCCCTCGGCGGCGAGGAAGGAGAGGCCGGAGTCGGTGTGCTCCTCGCTCAGGCCCCACGTGCCGCCGAAGAACTCGCGCTGGGCGGCGAGGTCGGGCACGGCCAGGTCGACGTGCCGCAGGTGGGTGATCAGGCGCTGGGTCATGGCAGGTCCTCGTTCGGTCTCGACGAGATCTGCACAGTCGTCACCATCAGGCGCTGATGGCGTCGAGTGTGCAGATCTCGACAGGGAGGTCGGGGGGTCAGGCGGGCTGGCTGGTGAGGACGGCGATCGAGCGCATGAGGCCCGGGATGTCGCCCTGCACGTGGTCGAGCTGCCACTGGGCGAGCTGGTTGGACGCCTCGACGACGGTCTTGGCGCGCTCGAACCGGCGCTCGGTGAAGGCGTCCCAGAGGTCCTGGTCGAGGACCTCGCGGCCGAGCAGCAGCTCGGTCAGCGCGTAGGCGTCCTCGAGGGCCTGCGCCCCGCCCTGGGCGATGGTCGGCGGGCAGGTGTGCGCGGCGTCGCCGATCAGCACGACCCGGCCGCGGTTCCACGGCGCGGGCAGCACGTGGGTCTCGAACCAGGTGTAGTTCACCCGGCTCGGGTCGGTGAGCGTCTCGCGGATCTCGTCCCACGGGCCGTGGTAGGCCTGCGAGAGCTCCCGCATGACGGCCAGCTGCTCGGCGGGCGTCAGGGTGGAGCGGTCCTGGGCCGGCTCGACGATGTAGGCGTAGAGGCTGTCCTCGCCGGTGGGGCAGTAGCCGGCGATGAACGACGGCCCGCCGTAGTACAGGTCGGTGCGGGTGACGCTCGCCGGGCGGGGGCCGAACGCGCGCCAGATGCCCATCCCGATCGGCGTGGTGTCCAGCTCGATGCCCAGCGCGCGGCGGGTCCAGGAGCGCAGGCCGTCGGCGGCCACGACGAGGTCGTAGCGGCCGGTCGAGCCGTCGGAGAAGGTCACGTCCACGCCGGCGGCGTCCTGGTGCAGCTCGGTGTGCGTCGTCCCGAAGCGGACCTTGACACCGACCTCGGTGGCGCGGTCGACGAGGATCCGGGCGAGCTCCGGGCGCGGCATGCCCATCACCGCGGGCAGGTCCGGGCCGCCGGTCTTCGCGTCGGCGATCTCGGCGACGACGGTCCCGTGGGGATCGGGCGCGCGGATGCCGGTGGTGTCGAAGGCGTAGCCCGCGGCCTGCACCTGCTCCCAGACGCCGAGGGTGCGCAGCTCGCGCAGGGCGTTGCCCTGCAGCGTGATCCCGGAGCCGAGGGCCGTGGTCTCCGGCTTGATCTCGACGAGGTCGACGGCGACGCCGGCCTCCGCCAGACGGATCGCGGTGCCGGCACCGGCGAGGCCGGCACCCACCACGAGGACGGTGCTGACAGCGGGCACGGGGGACTCCTTCGTCCGGTCCGTCACTTGACGGCGATCGGGTTGACCGGGGCGCCGACGGCGCCGGTCACGGGCAGGGGGGCGGCGGTGAGGAAGAAGTCCCACCGGCCGTCGGCGGCGCAGTCGGCGGCGAGCGCGTCGAGGTCCCACATCTCGCCGAGGAAGAGGCCCATGTTGGGGATGGCGACCTGGTGCAGGGGCTGGAAGGCGACGTCGAACTCGTTGGGGCGCACCTCGAAGCCCCACGTGTCGGTGGCGATGCCGGCGATCTCGCTGGCGTGCAGCCAGTCCGCGGTGGTGAAGGACAGACCCGGCGCGGCGCCGCCGGCGTAGTCGCCCCAGCCGCGGCCCTCGGCGATGCCGCGGCGGGCCCGGGTGAGTTGACCGGTGCGGACCAGCAGGAGGTCACCGCGGCCCACCCGCGCGCTCTCGCCCTGGGCCGCGATGGTGGCCTCGAGGTGCTCGGCGGTGATGGCGAACCCGTCGGGCAGCTCGCCGCCGGTGCCGAGGGCCTCCCCGATGACCCGGCCGACGTCGAGCAGGACGCCGCGGCCGGCGATGTGCGCGGCGGCGGTCTCGATGCCGGTCACCGAGTCGCCCAGGCTGGTGACGACGTCGCCGGCACGGCGGCCGTTCCAGGCCATGCCGTGGTCGAAGATGTGGCCGAGGCCGTCCCACTGCGTCGAGCACTGCAGCGGCATCGCGACGACGTCGTCGGCGCCGCCGATGCCGTGCGGGAAGCCCTGGATGCCGCGCTCGGCGTCGGTGCCGGTGTCGAGCATCGTGTGCACCGGGTTGGTGCGGCGGCGCCAGCCCTTCTGCGGGCCGTCCATGTCGAAGGCCTGCGACAGCGAGAAGCTGACCCCCCGGCGGACCAGCCGGGCGCCCTCGACCCGCTTGTCCTCGCTGAGGAAGTTCAGGGTGCCGAGGACGTCGTCGGCACCCCAGCGGCCCCAGTTGGAGCAGCGCTTCGCCGCAGCGGCGATGGCGCCCTCGGGATCGCTGCGGTCGAGGGCCGGCACAGCGGCGGTGGTGTGGGTCACGTCGTCCACGGTCCGGTGCGCCGAGGTATCAGGGAAGACCGAAAGGGTGATGCCCGTCATCGACGCCGTCGATAGCCTCAGCGTCGTGAACCTGGCCAACCTGGACCTCAACCTGCTGGTGTCGCTGGACGCCCTGCTGGAGCAGCGCAGCGTCACCCGTGCGGCCCAGCAGCTCGGGCTGAGCCAGCCGGCGCTGTCGGCGTCCCTGGCCCGGCTGCGCCGCCACTTCGGCGACGAGCTGCTGTCGCGGGTCGGCAACAGCTACCGACTGAGCCCGCTGGCCGCGCAGCTCAAGCCGCGGGTGCGGCTGGCCCTCGACGGGATCGAGCGGGTGTTCACCGCGCAGCCGGAGTTCGACCCGGCCGAGTCCACCCGGGAGTTCTCCATCCTCATCAGCGACTACGGCGCCGCCGTCCTGGGGGACACGGTGGCCCAGCTGCTGGCCGAGGAGGCCCCCGGGGCGCGGCTGCGGCTGTCGCACAACACCCCCGGCGCCGTGGACTCCGCCGACCAGACCCTGCTCAACACCGACCTGCTCGTGATCCCGCACGGCTTCGTCACCGACCTGCCGCACGCCGACCTGCACCGCGACCGGTGGGTGATGGTGGTGTCCGCGGACAACGACCGGGTCGCCGACGCGCTCACCGTCGAGCTGCTCGAGACCCTGCCGTGGGTCGCGACGTACCACGGGCCGACGGCGTCCACGCCCGCCGCGCGACAGCTGCGCCAGCTCGGCATCGAGCCGCGCGTCCAGGTGGTCACCGAGAGCTTCCTGACGGTCCCGGCTCTGGTGGCCGGCAGCGACCGGATCGCCCTGCTGCAGGAGCGGCTGGTGCAGCTGTTGCCCCTGGACGTCGGTGTCCGCGCGCTCGCCCCGCCGTTCGAGCTGGGGCCGCTGGTCGAGGCGATGTGGTGGCACCCGGTGCACGACCGGGACCCCGAGCACGCGTTCTTCCGCGACCTGGTCAGCCGGGCGACGCACCAGGCCACCGACCCGGTCGCCTGACCGGAGGGCATCAGCACGGCTGATGCCGCACATCAGCGATCGGCCGTTCCCTGATGCCGATCACTGTCTCCACACTTCGCGGCCAGTGATGCCGGTCACCGAGACCGGCACCCGCAGTCAACGGAGACGCCCGTGTCGCAGCACGTCCTGGACCCCATCCGGTCCGCCGCAGAGCCGCCGATCGGCATCCGCCCCCGGAGTGCACGCCGTCGCCGCCTCGGTGCCGTCGCGGCGATCGTGTCCGCCGTCGTCCTGTCAGCCTGCAGCTCCCCGTCGGAGGTCGAGTCCGACTCGTCCTCGGCGTCGTCGGCGTCCGGCGGGGACGGCGGGTCGGTGTCCTCCGGCTCGCAGGAGCTGCTCGACGTCGCCTACGAGGGCCGGCTGGGCATGCCGCCGACCACCGCGACGACGCCGCCGGAGGACGTCGAGCTGTGGGTCGTCTCCTGCGGTGAGCAGGTGCCCAGCTGCGCGGCACCGGTCGCCGGCGCGGTCGAGGCCGCCGAGGCGGTCGGCTGGACGGTCGACGTCTGCGACGGACAGCTGAACCCGAACGGCTGGGGCACCTGCGTGCGCCAGGCCGTCAGCGCCGGCGCCGACGTCATCATCCCGATCGGCATCGACTGCCCCGCCGTCCAGCAGCCGTTCCAGGAGGCCCGCGACGCGGGGGTGACCGTCGTGGGCGGCGGCGGCGCCGACTGCGACGCCGTCGGCGGGGAGGCCCTCTGGGCCAGCGAGCGCCTCCAGCTGGAGGGCGTCTCGGTGCAGGACATGTACGTGCTGCAGGGCAAGCTCGCCGCGGACTGGGTCATCGGCCGCACCGACGGCCAGGCGAAGGTCCTGCACCTGGTCTTCACCGACCCGCTGTGGGGGCCGTGGCTGGCGCAGGGCTTCGCGGACGAGATGGCCACCTGCGACGGCTGCGAGATCGTCTCGACCCTCGAGTACTCCAACCAGGACGTCGGCAGCGGCACGCTCCCGCAGAAGTTCTCCACCGCGCTGCTGCAGGCGGCGGACGTCAACGCGGTCTTCGTCCCGGTGAGCGGCGTGCTGAACGCCGGCCTCGGCCAGGCTGTCGTCGCCTCCGGCCGCAGCGCCGACCTGGATGTCATCGCCGCGCTGCCGGTGACCCCGAGCTACGACGTCATCCGGAGCGACGGCGGGCTGGACGCGGTCGTCGGCTACCCGATCGAGTGGGGCGGCTGGGGCTCGGTGGACACCGCGATCCGGGTGCTCAACGGCGAGGAGCCCGAGGTCCAGGGCGACGGCTTCCAGGTCGTCGACGCCGAGAACAACCTGCCCGAGGCCGGCGAGCCGTTCACCGGGGGCGTCGACTACCAGGCTGCTTACCGCGAGGCCTGGGGCATCTGACCCCGTCCGCAGCCCGGCACCACCCGGTGGCCGCCCCCGCGCGGGGCGGCCACCGGCCCAGGGAAGGACCCAGATGACCCTGACGACGGATCCCGCCGCGACCCCGGCGACCGACGTCGTGCTCCGCGTCGCGGGGCTGACCAAGCGCTTCGGCGCGACGCTGGCCCTCGACCGGGCCGATCTCGAGCTGCGGCCCGGCACCGTGCACGCCCTCGTGGGCGGCAACGGCTGCGGCAAGAGCACCACCATCAAGGTGCTGGCCGGCGTGCACCGCGCCGATGCCGGCCGGATCGAGGTCGCCGGGCACGCGTGGGACGCCGGGCACTACGACGCCAAGGCCGGCCGCGCCGCCGGGCTCCGGTTCGTGCACCAGGACCTCGGCCTGTTCCCGGAGCTGTCCGTCGCCGAGAACTTCGCCCTCGACGCGGGCTATCCGACCGGTCCGGCCCGCCGGGTCCGGTGGGGGGCCCTGCAGCGCCGGGTGGCCCAGCTGCTCGCCGCGTACGAGATCGAGGCCGACCCCCGGACGCCGGTGGCCGCGCTGCGGCCGGCGCAGCGGACGCTCGTCGCGATCTGCCGGGCGCTGCAGGACCAGGAGGCCGACGGGCAGCTGGTCCTGGTGCTGGACGAGCCGACGGCGACCCTGCCCCAGCACGAGTCGCAGGTGCTGCTCGATGCCGTGCGCCGCCGCGCCGACAACGGGCAGACCGTGCTGATGGTCAGCCACCGGATGCCCGAGGTGCTGGCCGTCTGCGACGACTTCACCGTCTTCCGCGACGGCCGCACCGTCGCCGCGCTCGTCGGGCAGCGCCCCACCGAACGCGAGCTCGTGGGCCACATGACCGGGACGGCGCTCGCCGCCACGGTCGTCGGGGGCATGGCGCCGGGCGCGCTGGACGGCGCCCCGGTCCCGCCGGACGTCCAGCCCCCGGCGGCCGACGGCGACGTCGTCCTGGCGGTGCGCGACCTGGAGGGCGGCCCGCTGCGGGGGGTCGACCTGGAGGTGCGCCGGGGGGAGGTCGTCGGCGTCGCCGGCCTGGTCGGCTCCGGCCGCAGCTCCCTGCTGCGCACCGTCTTCGGCGAGCACGCCCCGGCGTCCGGCACCGTCGCCGTCCGCGACGCCGCGGGCGCGCTGTCGACCACCGGCGACGTGCGGACCCGGATGGACGCCGGCGTCGCGTTCGTCCCCGAGGACCGCGCCGGGGAGGCCGCCTTCGCCGAGCTGACGATCCGGGACAACCTCACTGCCCCCGTGCTCCGTCGCTACTGGCGCCCGTGGGGGATGGACCGGCGGCGGGAGCGCGCCGACGCCGCCGACCTCGTCGCCCGGTACGGCGTACGCACCCCCTCCACCGACGCACCGCTCGCGTCACTGTCGGGCGGCAACCAGCAGAAGGTCGTGCTGGCCCGGTGGCTGCAGCGCCGGCCCACGCTGCTGCTGCTCGACGAACCCACCCAGGGCGTCGACGTCATGAGCCGCGCCGACATCTACCGCACCGTCCGTGAGGCGGCCGCCGGCGGCTGCGCCGTCCTCGTCGCCTCCTCCGACCTGCTCGAGCTGAGCACCCTCTGCGACCGGGTCGTCGTGCTGCAGGACGGCCGGGTGACCGCCGAGGCCACCGGCGCGCAGCTGACACCGGACTCCCTGACCGCCCTGACCCAGAGCTCGGCCGGCGCCCCGGCCGAGCACCCAGCCCCCTCCGGAGCACCGCGATGAGCGTCACCGACACCCCGCCCCTGCACTCCCCGGGAGCGGGGGACGCCGCGCCGGACGACCGGACCGCACCCCCGCCGACCCCCACGTCGGCTGCACACGGCGGCGCGGGGGGCCTGTTCGAGCGGCACGCCCTGCTCCTGCTCCTCGTCGCGGTCGCCGTCTTCTTCTCGGTGCTCCCGGCCAGTGCGGACGTCTTCCCGACCCAGGAGAACCTGAGCGTGCTGCTGGGGGACCGGGCCACGGTCGCCCTGCTGGCGCTGTCGGTGATCCTGCCGCTGGTCTGCGGCTACTTCGACTTCTCGCTGGGGGCGATCGCCGCGGCGTCGTCGGTGCTCACCGCGGGGCTGATGAGCTTCCACGACCTGCCGCTCGGCCTGGCCATGACCGCGGGCATCGGCGTCGGCGTGCTCGTGGGCGCCGTCAACGGTCTGCTGGTCACCCGGTTCGGGCTCAACTCGTTCGTCACCACGCTCGGCATGGCCACGCTGCTCGGCGGCCTCGTCCAGTGGTACACCGGCGGCCAGACGATCCTCGTCGGCCTCGACCCGCGGCTGGCCGAGTTCGGCTCCACGACCCTGCTGGGCATCCCGCAGGTCGTCTACGTCGTCGCGGTCGTCGCCGCGCTGCTCTGGTACCTGCTGACCCAGACGCCGTTCGGGCGCAGCCTGTACGCGGTCGGTTCCAACCCGCGCTCGGCGGCGCTGGTCGGCATCCGCGTCCAGCGGTCGGTGTGGACGACGTTCGTGCTCGCCGGCGGCATCGCCGGGCTCTGCGGCGTGCTGTCGCTGGCCCGGGCCGGCTCGGCCACCGCCGACCCCGGGACCGGGCTGCTCTTCCCGGCGCTGGCCGCGGCCTTCCTCGGCGCGACCGCCGTCCGTCCCGGTTTCTTCAACGTCGTCGGCACGATGATCGGCGTGCTGTTCGTGTCGGTCAGCGTCAGCGGCCTGACGCTCGCGGGCGCCGACACCTGGGCCAGCCCGGTGTTCAACGGCGCCGCGCTGCTGGTCGCCGTCGGCCTCTCCGCCTACCTCGGCCGCAGCCGCGGCATCCGCACGGTCTGACGGGGATGACCGGCGGGGAGTCGGTCCTCGCGCGGGCCGTCCGCATCCTCGAGACCCTGACGCCGGACACCCCCGCACTCACCGTCTCCGAGATCGCCCGGCGTTCCGGGCTGCACGTGGCGACGGCGTCGCGGCTCGTGGCGGCGCTGGTCGACCTGGGCCTGCTGACCCGGCGGGCGGACCGGCGGGTCGCCGTCGGCGTGCGGCTGTGGGAGCTGGCGTCCCGCGCCTCACCGGCCCTGGGCCTGCGAGAGGCGGCGATGCCGTTCCTCGAGGACCTGCACGCGGTCGTCGGCCACTCGGTGCAGCTGGGCGTGCTCGACGGCGCGGAGGTCATCTTCGTCGAGCGGCTGACCGCGCCCGGCGCGGTCGTCAACTACACCCGGATCGCCGGCCGGCTGCCGCTGCACGCCTCCTCGTCCGGGATCGTGCTGCTCGCGCACGCGCCCCGGGAGCTGCAGGAGGAGGTGCTCGCCGGGCCGCTGGAGCGGTTCACCGCGCGGACCGTGACCACCCCGGACCGGCTCCGCGCCCTGCTGGCGGACGCGCGCCGGCAGGGCGCGGCGGTGCTGCCGGGCCACCTGCACGAGGACGCCGCCGGGGTCGCCGTGCCGGTGCGCGCTCGCGGGGGAGCGGTGGTCGCCGCGCTGTCCGTCGTCGTCCCGGACGACGGCTCGGCGCACGTGCGGGTGCCGCTGCTGCAGGCCGTGGCGCGGGGGATCGGCCGGACACTGTCCGGCGGCGAGCTCCTCTCTCGCTGAGTGAGAGACGGGTTCCCCGGGTGGAACGCGGACCGCACCCTCGCTGCCATGACGAGCACGCAGCGCCTGGCCCCGGTGGCGGCGACGCCGTCGACCGTCGTCCTGGAGGTCGTGGCCACGACGGTGGCGGCCGAGGACGTCGCCACGGTGACCCTGGCCTCGCCGGACGGCGGCCGGCTCCGGGACTGGACGCCCGGCGCGCACGTCGACCTGGTGCTGGGCAACGGCATGACCCGCCAGTACTCCCTCTGCGGCGACCGGTTCGACCCGTTCACCTACACCGTCGGCGTGCTGCGCGAGCCGGCCGGGCGGGGTGGCTCGGCGTACGTGCACGACGTCCTGGCCCGCGGCGACCGGGTCGGTGTCGGCGGGCCGCGGAACGCCTTCCCGCTGGTCCCGGCCGACCGCTACCTGTTCGTCGCCGGCGGCATCGGGATCACGCCGCTGCTGCCGATGGTGCACCAGGCGCAGCTGCTCGGCGCCGACTGGCGGCTGCTCTACGGCGGACGGCGGCGCGCGTCCATGGCCTTCCTCGACCGGCTCGCCGGGTACGGCGGCCGCGTGCAGGTGGTCCCGCAGGACGAGTGCGGCCTGCTGGACCTGCCGGGCTTCCTCGGGGAGCCGGATGCCGGCACCCGCGTCTACTGCTGCGGCCCCGGCCCGCTGCTGGCCGCGATCGAGGGCGCCTGCGCCGGCTGGCCACCGCACAGCCTGCGCACCGAGCGGTTCCTGGCCGACCCGCTCGCCGCCCCCGCACGGAGCGCGGCGTTCGAGGTCGAGCTCGCCCGGACCGGGACGACGGTCCGCGTCGAGCCGGGCGTCAGCGTGCTGGACGCGGTCGGTGCCGCCGGCGTCGACGTCCTCTCCTCCTGCCGGCAGGGCACCTGCGGCACCTGCGAGACGACGGTGCTCGCCGGCCGCCCCGACCACCGCGACTCCCTGCTCGACGACGGCGAGCGGGCCGCCGGGGACTGCATGTACCCCTGCGTCTCCCGCTCTCTCGACGACCGCCTCGTGCTCGACCTCTGAGCGCCCGACCCGAACCGGAGCGACCCGTGACCGCCACCGCCGTCCCCGCGCTGCCCGCCACCGGCGCCGACCCGTTCTCGCACGAGGTCCTCGAGGACCCGCTGCCGCTGCACGAGCAGCTCCGCGCGGCCGGACCGGTGGTCTACCTGTCGCGCTACGACACGTATGCGCTCGCCCGCTACGAGGAGGTCCGGTCGGCACTGGTCGACTGGCAGGACTTCTCCTCGGCGGCCGGCGTGGGGCTGGCCAACTTCCGGCACGAGGAGCCGTGGCGGCCGCCGAGCCTGCTGCTGGAGGCCGATCCGCCCCGGCACGACGCCCCGCGCCGGGTGCTCACCACGGTGCTCGGCCCGCGCGCGCTGCGGAGGCTGCGCGAGGACTGGCACGCCGACGCCGAGGCGCTGGTCGACGCCGTGCTCGCCGGAGGCCGCACGTTCGACGCGGCGACCGCCCTCGCGGGGGCCTTCCCCCTGCGGGTGTTCCCCGACGCCGTCGGCCTGCCTGCCGAGGGGCGGGAGAACCTGCTGCCCTACGGCGACCACGCGTTCAACGCCTTCGGGCCGCCCAACGACCTCGTCGCGAAGGGGTCGCCGCGGGTGGCCGAGCTCTCGGCGTGGGTGGCCTCGCGCTGCGCGCGCGAGGCGCTCACCGACGACGGCTTCGGCGCGCAGATCTGGGCGGCCGCCGACCGGGGTGACATCACGCCGGCGATGGCGCCGCTGGTGGTGCGGTCGCTGCTGACGGCCGGCGTCGACACGACCGTGCACGGCATCTCCGCCGTCCTGTACGCGTTCGCGACCCACCCGGAGCAGTGGCAGCGGCTGCGTGCGGAGCCGGAGCTGGCGCGGGTGGCGTTCGACGAGGCGGTGCGCTGGGAGTCACCGGTGCAGACGTTCTTCCGGACGGCGACCCGGGACGTGGAGGTCGGCGGCGTCGTCGTCCCGGACGGCCGGAAGATCCTCATGTTCCTCGCCGCGGCGAACCGGGACCCGCGCCGGTGGACCGACCCGGATGCGTTCGACCTGTCCCGGGACCCGTCCGGGCACGTCGGCTTCGGGTTCGGCATCCACCAGTGCGTCGGCCAGCACGTCGCCCGGCTGGAGGCCGAGGCGCTGATGACCGCGCTCGCCGCCCGGGTGGAGCGGATCGAGCTCGCCGGACCCCCGCGGCGGCACCACAACAACACGCTGCGGGCCTTCGCGAGCATCCCGCTGCGGGTCACCCCGGCCTGAGGCGGCCGGGCCGCGGCTCGGCCAGGATGGCGGTGCGGCCGCGCCGGCGGCCCGCCGAGGAGGTGCGCATGACCGGGGCCCGGGACTGGACGCTCGACGGATCGGGCGGGCGGCTGGCCGCCCGCACGTGGGAGGGGGAGGGCGATCCCCGCCACGTCGCGCTCCTCTCGCACGGCTACGGCGAGCACGCCGGCCGCTACGAGCACGTGGCGGCGGCGCTGGTCGAGCGCGGCGCGGTCGTGTACGCCGTCGACCACATGGGCCACGGCCGCAGCGAGGGCGAGCGGGTGCTGTTCACCGACGTTGAGGCCGTCGTCGACGACCTGCACGCCGTCGACGAGCGGGCCCGTCAGGAGCACCCGGACCTGCCCGTCGCCCTGATCGGGCACTCGATGGGCGGGCTGATCGCGGCCCGGTACGCGCAGCGGTACGGCGACACCCTGGCCGCGCTGGTGCTGTCCGGGCCGGTCGTGGGGGAGTGGGCGGCGGCCGAGGCGCTGCTGGCCCTGCCCGAGCTGCCCGACGACCCGCTCGACAGCACGACCCTCTCCCGGGACCCGGCGGTGGGGGGGGCCTACGAGGCCGACCCGCTGGTCTGGCACGGACCGTTCAAGCGGCCGATGCTCGAGGCCTGGCAGCGGGCGCTGGCGGCGATCGCGTCGGGCCCGGACCTGGGCGAGCTCCCGCTGCTGTGGGTGCACGGCGCCGACGACCGGCTGGTGCCGGTGGAGGGCAGCCGCTCCGGCATCGCCCACCTGGGCGGCGGCCGGCACGAGGAGCGGATCTACCCCGGCGCGCAGCACGAGGTCTTCAACGAGACCAACGCCGAGGAGGTCCTGGCGGACGTGACCGCGTTCCTCGACCGCGCGCTGATCCGGTGGTGACGGGCGAGGAGAGCACCGCCCACGTCCCGGTGACCTACGAGCAGTGCGCCCACGTCGCCGGCCCGTTCTTCCACGGGACGGCGGCCGTGTTCGCCGCCGGCGACGAGCTGGTCCCCGGCCACGGCTCCAACTTCCAGCAGGGCCGGGTGTCGAACAACGTCTACTCCACCTCGCTGGTGAGCACGGCCGCCTGGGGTGCGCAGCTGGCGACCGCGCTGGCCGGCAGCGGGGACCGCGGCCACGTCTACGTCGTGGAGCCCCTGGGGCCCTTCGAGGACGACCCGAACGTCACCGACAAGCGGTTCCCGGGCAACCCCACGGAGTCCTACCGGACCCGCTCCCCGCTGCGCGTCGTCGGCGAGCTGGAGGAGTGGGAGGCGCACAGCCCGGAGGCGGTGCAGGGGATGCTCGACAGCCTGGCCCGGATGCGCGAGCAGGGGCTCGACGTCATCGAGGACTGGTCAGCCCCGCTGCCAGACGACCTGCAGCTCGTTGCGCTGGCCGAACCGCTCGAGGTGCGAACCGACGACGGACTCGACGCGCTCGAGCCCCTCGGGTCCCGGCGCGGTGGCCAGTAGCTCGAGGCTGCCCTCGTGCGAGCGCAGCAGGCAGTCGCCGACGGCGAGCACGATGCGGATGCCGTCGGCCTCCTCGCGGATCTCGCTGCGCCGGCCCAGGTGCGCGGCCAGTTGCTTGGCGTAGCGCCCGGGCGTCGCGGTGGCGACGTCCGCGCGGGCGGTCAGGGGTGCGGTGGGGGAGTCAGTCACGGGGGGCCTCCGGGGCGTCGGCGAGGAGCAGGTAGAGGGAGCGGCGGGCCTCGGTGAGGACCTGGGCCGCCTTGGCGAGCTGGGCGTCGTCGCCGGTGCGGCCGACCTGGCGGGCGGCCTCGTGCAGCTGCACCAGCAGGCCGCGCAGGTCCGCACCGGGACCGGCGGCGTCGGTGCCGGCGAACGGGTCGGCCCAGGCCGCGCGGCGCTCCTCGACGTGGGCGCGGCCGGACTCGGTGAGAGTGACCAGCTTGCGGCCGGACTCGGCCGTCACGACGACCAGGCCCTCGTCCTCGAGCTGGCTGATGGTCGGGTAGATGGCGCCCGGGCTGGGCGTCCACCGGCCGCCGCTGCGCTCGGCGATCGCCTGCATGAGCTGGTAGCCGTGCATCGGCTGCTCGGCGAGCAGCTGCAGGACCGCGGTGCGGACGTCGCCGCGCGGGCGCCGTCCCCGCCCGCCGGAGTGCGGGCCGCCGCGGTGCTGGCCGAACGCCTCGCCGCGGCCGGGGTGGCCGCCGCGGGGGTGGTGGAGACGGGAGCCGGGGGTCCGGCCGTCGCGTCCGCGCATGGGGTGCATCGGGTGCATGGTGTTCCTCCTGGGATATCGGATGACAGTAACGATATATCGTTACCGTCATACGTCAAGGGTGTCGACGGTCCGCGATCCAGCAGCGACGTCGGACCGGCGTGTGCGCCCAGGCCGCGCTCGGGGGTTCGGAGCGCGGCCTCAGCGCACACACTCGTGCCGTGAGCGACAGAGAGATGGTCATCCACGTCCCGGACCACAGCCTGAGCCTGAGCAGGGTGGACGACGCGGTCGTCGACGCCTTCCTCGACTGGTTCAAGCGCGCGGGGCCGGACGAGGTGTACGAGGTCGCGTCGGGCCAGGACCAGTCGACCTACGTGCAGAAGCGCAACATCACCCAGGTGCGCGTGAACCCGCACCGGTAGCCGGCCGGCCGGCCCCGTACGAGCGCGACGAACGGCTCGAGCGCCGGCGGGGGACCGGCCGCCCACCAGGCCAGGTGGACCTCGACCGGTGCGGCGTCGCGCACCGGGCGGTAGACCACGCCCGGGCGGCGGTGCTGTGCCGCCGTCGCCTCGGTGGTGATGCCGACGGCCTCGCCCGCGGCGATCACGGTGAGCCACTCGTCGACCCCGCGGACGGTCCGGGTGGCGGGCGCGCCGGAGCCCGCCCCCAGGTGCTCGGTCGTCGTCCCGGTGAGCCCGTCGACGGCGACGGTGCGGCGGCGAGGTCCGCCAGCCGCAGGCTCCGGCGGCCGGCCAGCGGGTCGTCCGCGGCGAGCGCGGCCGACCGCCGCTCGGTGCCGAGCAGCGCGGTGCGCAGCCGTGGCTCGGGGACGGGCCGGCGCAGGACGGCGACCCGGTCCGGCCAGCGACGTCGTCGGTCTGGCGACCGGCGCCCTCGCCGGCTGCTGCTGGGCGGCGTACATCCTGCGCAGCCGCCTCGCCGGCGCCGGGCTGCCGGGGCTGCAGGCGCCCGCGGTGGCGTCGGCGCTGTGCGCGCTCGGCCACCTGCCCGTGCTGGTGGTGCTGTCCTGGCAGGGCCGGCTCACCGGCGCGCCCCTGCTCGCGGCGATGGCCGCCGGTGTGCTCTCGGCCGCGGTGCCCTACGCGGCGGACCTGGCCGCACTCGTGGGGATGGTCCTGCTGGGGCAGTTCCTCGCCGTCCCCGTGCGGATCGGCATCGGCGTCGTCGTCCTCGCGAACGTGGCGGCCCTCGCCGGCGCCGCCGGACGCACGAGCGGCGCCACCCCCGCGGAGGTGGCGCCGCTCCGAGCCGAGGTCAGTCGCCGTCCCCGCCCCGGGGGCCGTGCCCACCGCGCCCGCCGCCGAGGTCGGTGCTGTCCACCCGCTCGGTGACCCGCTCCTCCAGGTCGGCCAGCCGCTCGTCGGCCTCCTCCCGGGTGAGGTCGCCGTCGGTCACCGCCTGCTCGATGCGGTCGGTCTGGGCCTGGACGAGGGCGGCGACCAGCTCGTCCACCGCGACGCCCTGCGCCTCGGCGACGGTCGCCAGGCTGGCGTCGTCGGCCTCCAGTGCGGTCCGCAGCTCGTCCTCGGTCATGCCGAGGGTCTCCGCGGCGGTCGACAGGCCGAGTCCTCCGCCGCCGCGCGGACCGTGGCTGCCGATGCCGGCGTCGTCCAGGGTGCTGGCGACCTCGTCGGCCTGCTCCTGGGTGATCGAGCCGTCGTCGACCAGGCCGGCGAGCGCGTCCCGGATGCGGTCCTCCGACGAGGCGCCCGCGGCCGGGGTGTCGTCGTCGGCCAGTGCGGGCAGGGCGACGCCGAGACCGGCCAGGGTCAGCGCCCCGGTGGCGCCGGCGATGATCAGCTTCTTGCGCACGATGTCCTCCTGTCGGCCGGACCGTCCAGCCGTCGATCCCGAATCTCGGTGCCGCGCCTGTGCAGGAGCTGGCACGCGGCCGTGGCGCACCTGTGGAGGCGGCGCGGACCACACGCCGCCCGCCGGCGTGCCCGTGCTCTGCCCACCGGTGCCGGCAGAGCACGGACGTCCGCAGACCACAGCTCCCGCCCAGGGAACTCCCGGGTCGCTCCGAGGAACGGCGGGGACCGTCGCTCCCGGAGGAGAGGGGAGCCGGCATGACGCTCGGAACGACACCCGGTGCGGTCGGGCTGCGCCCCGGCAGGTCGCGCACCGGGGGAGTCCTCGTCGTCGTGGGCGGCCTGCCCGGCAGCGGGAAGACCACCCTGCTGCGCCGCTGGCTCGCCGACGCCGGACCCGACGTGGTGGGCCTGGACTCCGAGGACGTCGCCGCGCGGCTCCCGGCCGTCGGGGCACGCCTGCCCTACCGCCTGCTGCGCCCGGCGGTGCACGTGGTCCACCGGTGGCGGGTGCTGCGGGTCGTCGGGGGGAGCGCGCCGGTCGTCGTCCTCACCGACCCGTGGACCAGTGCGCGCTGGCGCTCCACCGTCCTCGCCGCGGCCCGCGAGGCCGGCCGCAGCGTGCGGGTCGTGCTCCTCGACGTCCCGCCCGAGCAGGCCCGTGCCGGGCAGACCGCCCGTGGCCGGAGGCTCTCCTCCCGGGCCATGGACCGGCACGCCGCCCGCTGGCCGGGCCTGCTGCACGCGGCCGGCGAGGAGGCCCGGCGCGTCGGCCGGGCGGACGCCGACCAGCTCTCCCTCCGGGAGGTCCTCGCGGGCTGACGCCGTTCGAGTGGCAGCCGGTGTCCCGTCGGCGCAGGGTCAGAGCACGCCGGTCAGCAGCGCCGGCGTCCGCGCCACGACCCCGGCACGCCCGCGGTCAGGAGGAGGTCGCCCGACCCATGCGAGCGATGGTGTACCGGGGCCCGTACAAGCTCCGCGTGGAGGAGAAGGACGTCCCGGCGATCGAGCACCCCAACGACGCCGTCGTGCGGGTCACCCTGGCCGCCATCTGCGGCTCCGACCTGCACCTCTACCACGGGCTCATGCCGGACACCCGGATCGGGCACACGTTCGGCCACGAGTTCATCGGCGTCGTCGACCAGGTCGGCCCCTCGGTGCAGAACCTGCAGGTGGGCGACCGGGTGATGGTGCCGTTCAACATCTTCTGCGGCACGTGCTGGTTCTGCGCCCGCGGCCTCTACTCCAACTGCCACAACGTGAACGCCAACGCCACGGCCGTCGGCGGCATCTACGGCTACTCGCACACCACCGGCGGGTACGACGGCGGCCAGGCCGAGTACGTCCGCGTGCCCTTCGCCGACGTCGGGCCGGTGCGCATCCCCGACTGGATGAGCGACGAGGACGCCGTGCTGCTCACCGACGCCGTCCCCACCGGGTACTTCGGCGCCCAGCTGGGGGAGATCGTCGAGGGCGACGTCGTCGTCGTCTTCGGGGCCGGCATCGTCGGCCTGGTCGCCGCGCGTTCGGCGTGGCTCATGGGAGCGGGGCGGGTGATCGTCGTCGACCACCTCGAGTACCGCCTCGAGATGGCCCGCACCTGGGCGCACGCCGAGACGTACAACTTCGTCGAGTACGACGACATCGTCGTGGAGATGAAGCGGACGACCGGGCACCTGGGTGCCGACGTCGCCATCGACGCGGTCGGCGCCGAGGCCGACGGCAACCTCCTGATGCACCTCACCGGCGTGAAGTTCAAGCTCCAGGGCGGCTCGCCCGTCGCCCTCAACTGGGCGATCGACTCGGTGCGCAAGGGGGGCACCGTCTCGGTCGTCGGCGCCTACGGCCCGATCCCCAACATGGTCAAGTTCGGCGACGCCCTCAACAAGGGGCTGACCCTGCGGATGAACCAGACGCCGGTGAAGCGGCAGTGGCCTCGGCTGTTCGAGCACGTGCGCAACGGGCACCTCACGCCGTCCGAGCTCGTCACCCACCGGTTCCCGCTCGAGCACATCGCCGAGGGGTACCACGTCTTCTCCGCCAAGCTCGACGGGTGCATCAAGCCCCTCGTCGTGCCGGGCGCGGCCTGAGCGACGGGAGAGCGACCATGGCCTACACCCCGCAGAAGCCGCCGCTGCCGGAGACGATCGAGCAGCTGCGCGCGCGCATCCCGTTCTGGGGCGTCGACCTCGACCCGGCCGACCGCCCGTCGGTGCCCAAGCTGCAGTACCAGGAGGACCTCTCCGGCGCGCACTGGGAGGTGCCCGACCAGCAGGCCGAGAAGCAGCCGCGCGAGCGGTCGATCGAGCACGCCGCCATCACCCCGGTCTTCGGCACCGCCCAGCCGCTGCACGGCCTCTCCGGGGCGATCCGCCGGCACGCCTACGCGCGGTACAGCGAGGCCCGGCTCGCGCACTGGCTGCTGCTGGTCCTCGGGGACCGGGTCGAGGCGACCGGCGCGCACCTGCGCTCCCTCGCGACGCTGCGGCCGGACAACCCGATCACCCAGACCGGGGTGCTCGCCGAGGCCCGGGCGCACCCGATCTCCTCCCGCTACGGCGTCAAGCGCACCGACACGGTGCACCAGCCACTGGACCCGGTGCTCGTCGCCGGCCCCTGGGTCGCCGGCGCGGCGGTCGCCTGGCTCGGCGTGCGCCGGGTGGTCCGGGCCGTCCGGGGCTGAGCCGGCGCGTCGCTCAGCCCGGCGCGCCGCTCAGCGCGGCGCGCCCTCGCGTGGCAGGGCGGCGAGCCCCAGGGCCCCCTCCAGGACCTGGAAGCGGTACGCCGCGCTGAGCAGCACGAACCACACCACCAGCGCCGGCAGCACGGTGCGGAACACCGGGTCCGCGGCGTCGGTGAGCCCGAAGTACTGGGTGAACCAGGGCACGAAGAGGCCCCCGGAGAAGGCCAGGACGAGCGCCGCGACGAGCACGGCCGGGCGGCGGTCGCCGTCCGGCCGGGTCCACGACGCGAAGAACCGGGTCGGCGGCCTCAGGAACAGGATCAGCAGGAAGGCCGCGTACGAGACGAAGGTCGACAGCGCCGTCTGCGCCCCGATGGTGGCCGCCGCCTCGGTGAAGCCGATGTCGTCGGAGGACAGCCCGGTGTAGCGCTCGAAGTCGTCGACGACGAAGTCGGGCACCTGCGAGCTCTGGAAGCCGTCGAGCAGCGTCGTGTAGTGGTAGCCGTAGACGGCGGTCCCGGCGGCCGCGGTGAGGACCATCGCCGGGACGACGAACCGCCACAGGTTCGTGAGCAGGTGCGGATCGGGTCGTGCCGGGCGCGCCCACGCGGTGAGGAACAGCGTCGGCAGGCCGACGGTCAGCAGGGTCAGCCCGACGTTGGCGGGGGAGTACGGGAAGCCCAACCCGAGCATCGTGACGGCGGCGATCACCAGCCCCTGCGTGCCGACGCGGGCGAGGAACACCTGCATCGACGTGCCGATCCCGCTGATGATCCGGCGGCCCTCGTGCTGCGCCGGCAGCAGGGCGGCGAGGTCGTCGTCGGTGAGCACGATGTCGGCGACGTCCCGGGTGACGGCGCTGCCGCTGCGCATCGCCACCCCGACCTGCGCCCGCTTGAGGGCCCGCGCGTCGTTCACCCCGTCGCCGATCATCGCGACGTAGCGGCCCTGCCGCCGGAGCGAGGCGACGAGCCGCTCCTTCTGCTCCGGCGCCACGCGGCCGAACACCGACGCGCGCGCCACCACGGCGTCGAACTCGCCGTCGGACAGGCCGTCGAGGTCCGCGCCGCTCACCGGCTCCCCGGCGGTCAGGCCGGCCTGCCGGGCCAGGGCGGCGACGGTGCGCGGGTCGTCGCCGGAGACCACCTTGAGGTCGGTCCCGTCGGCGGCGAACCGCGCGATCGTCTCGGGCACACCCGGGCGCAGCTCGTCGGCCAGCACCACGAGGGCCAGCGGTTCGAGGTCGGGCAGCCGCGGCCGCCCCGCAGCGTCGCGCAGCGGGGCGTCCGGGTCGGCCGCGCGGGCGGCGACCAGCACCCGCAGTCCCTGCGCGGCCCGTGCCGCGACCGCCTCGGTGAGCGGCTCCCCGGACAGGTGCGGGGCCAGCCGGTCGGGGGCGCCCAGCACGAGCAGGCCGTCGCCGGTGCGCAGCGCGCTCCAGCGCAGCGAGGAGGAGAACGGGACCTCGTCCCGGACCGCGAGCTCCTCCCCGGGCAGCGCGGCGGCCAGCGCCGTGGTGGTCAGGTTCCCGGCCGCGGTGGACCGGGCCATCGACCCGACCAGCCGCTCGACGTGGGCGGTCGGCAGCGCACCCACCGGCACGACCTCGGCCAGCGACAGCCGGCCGGTGGTCAGCGTGCCGGTCTTGTCGGTGCACACCACGTCGACGTTGCTCACCGACTCGACCGCATTGACCTGCTGCACGAGCGCGCCGCGCCCCGCACTACGCGCCGCCCCGACGGTGTAGGCGACGGCCACCAGGAAGAACAGCCCGTAGGGCACCAGCCCGGACAGCACGGCGGTGGTCTGCACGACCCGCACCAGCGAGAAGCCCTCGAGCGCGGCCTGGGCGAGGATCGTGACGCTCATCAGCGCCACGAGGACCATCACCAGCCGGACGACGAACGCGATCCGCCGCTGCAGCGGCGTGCTGTCGGTCGAGACCCGGCGGACGTCGGTGGTGAGCCGGCTGGCGTAGCTGGCGGCACCGACGTCCCGGGCGAGCTGGTGACCCTCCCCGCCGACGCAGAAGCTGCCCGAGAGCAGGTCGTCGCCGGGTCCCTTGAGCAGGGCCTCGGACTCCCCGGTGAGCAGCGACTCGTCGACCTCGACCCGGCCGCCGTCCAGCACCGGACCGTCGACCACCACCTGGTCGCCCGGCCGCAGGTGCAGCACGTCGCCCCGCACCACCTCGTCGGGCGCCACCTCGACGTCCCGGTCGTCGCGGACCACCGTCACGCGGCCCTGGTTGAGCAGCTGGAGCCGGTCGAGCTTGCGCTTGGCCCGGATCTCCTGGACGGCGCTGATCGCCGCGTTGACCAGGCCCAGCCCGACGCTGGTGAAGGCGTCGCTGTACCGGCCGAGGGCCAGCAGCGCGGCGCCGATGACGAACAGGATGACGTTGAAGAACGAGAAGACGTTGGTCCGCAGGATGACGGCGTAGCTGCGCGACGACCCCCGGGTGGCGGTGTTGCCCTCCCCGCGCCGGCGCCGCGCCTCTGCCTCCTGCCGGGTCAGGCCGATCCGGGCCGGCCCGCCCACCGGCGTCCGCACGTCCATGCCGCCCCCCGATCGCTCGTCCCCGGAGTCTTCCCGGCCGCGCGGCAGGTCGCCGGACGGGCGTCCAGGCAGCTCCTCACCGGCATCCAGGCGACGGGGAGGCGCACGGCCGACCGTCGGGGCATGCGCCGCGTGTCCGCCCGCCGCCTCTCGCTCGGCGCGGCTGCTCTGCGCCTTCCTCGTCCCGCCGGCCGTCGTCCTCGCGGTCGTCGGCGCGGTGGCCAGGAGCTGCGCACGCCGGTGACCCCCATCCCGCGGTCACCCCGAGCTGCTCCGGCGCACCACCGACCTCCCCGGGGACGCCGACCGCTCCCTGCGCCGCGTGGAGGCCGAGGCCGTGTGGATGTCCGGCCTCGTCGACGACCTGCTGCTGCTCGCCCCCGGGCATCCCCGCGGAGTTGCGCGCCGGGGCGTTCGAGCGCTTCGTCCGCGGCTGCGCGTCCCGGTCGCGGACGAGCGGCAGCACCGGCCTGAGGTTGGCCATCGTGCGGCGGTGGTCTCCACCCACGGGGGCAGCGGGGACGTCGCCGGCCGGCCCGGCCGCACGGTGGTGACGGTGCGCCTCCCGCACGCCACCTCGGCCGAGCCCGACGCCGACACCGGCGAGGAACCCGACGACGAATCGTGGGCCGACGCGGTCCGCCCGCCGGCGGAGCGCCCGGCGTCCGGGTGCTCCGGCCGGACGGTCAGCCGGCCGGGGGGTGCTCCGCGATGCAGAACAAGTTGCCCTCCGGGTCGGCCAGGGTCGACCACTGCACCCAGGGCACCTCGTCGAGGACGTCCCACCGGTGCGTCGCCCCGAGCCCGACCGCCCGGTCGACCTCCGCGCGGCGGGAGCCCCACGGCACCGTCAGGTCCAGGTGCTGGCCCTGGCGCTCGGGACGCTGCTCGGTGCGCAGCTGGAAGAACATCGCCAGGCCGCCCGGCTCCCGCGGGGCGAGGAAGGCGTGGTCGTCGTCGGCCCCGCCTCGCACCGAGCCACCGAGCAACTGTGCCCAGAAGCCCGCCAGCGCACGGGGGTCCTCGGCCTCGACGTTCACGGCGCCGAGGGTGATCGCCGGTCCAGGGGTCATGTCGCGCAGGCTACGGACGGGGGACGACAGCTCCCGGTCGCGCCGGGTCGGTCAGCCGCTGCGCGAGCAGCTCGGCCAGGTGCAGCCCGCGGCGGCCGGCGAGGTCGTCGAGCTGCGTGCGGCAGGAGAAGCCGTCGGCCAGCACGACGCCGTCGTCGGGCAGGGCCGCCACCGCCGGCAGCAGCTGGTGCTCGGCGATCGCGACGGAGACGTCGTGGTGGCCCTTCTCCACGCCCCAGTTGCCGGCCAGCCCGCAGCAGCCGCCGAGCCGCTGCACCTCCGCACCGGCGTCGCGCAGCAGCCGCTCGTCCGTCGTCCACCCCATGGTCGCGTGGTGGTGGCAGTGCGGCTGGGCCACCACCGGCAGCCCGGTGAGGTCCGGCGGCGTCCAGCCGGGGGTGTCGCTCAGCAGCTCGGCGAGCGTCCGGGTGGCCGCCGCGACCGCCTCGGCCTCGGCGCCGGGGACCAGGTCCTTGGCCTCGCCACGCAGCACAGCGGTGCAGGAGGGCTCGACACCCACGATCGGCACACCGGCCGCGGCCAGCGGCGCGAGGGCGGCGACGGTCGAGCCGACGACCCGGCGCGCGGCGTCCAGCTGCCCGGTGGTGATCCAGGTCAGCCCGCAGCAGGTGTCCGCGCCGGGCACCTGCACCGAGTAGCCGGCGTCCTCCAGCACCGCGACCGCGGCGTGCGCGACCGACGGCGCGAAGTGGTCGGTGAAGGAGTCGACCCACAGGGCGACCGGCCGGCCGTCCCCGGCGGCGGCCGGGCGGGCCGCCCAGTCGGCGCGGAAGGTGCGCGTCGCGAACGCCGGCAGCGAGCGCCGCTGGTCGACCCCGGCGGTCCACTTCGCCAGCCGGCCGCCCAGGCGGGAGGAGGTGAGCGCGTTGGCCAGGCGCGGGGTGCGCGCGGCCAGGTCGGACCAGAGGGGGAGCCGGCCCAGGACGTAGTGGCTGCGCGGCCGGATCCGGCGGCGGTAGGACTGGTGCAGCACCTCGGACTTGTAGGCGGCCATGTCCACGCCGGTGGGGCAGTCGCGCGAGCAGCCCTTGCACGACAGGCACAGGTCCAGCGCCTCATGCACCTCGGGCGAGCGCCAGTCCGTGACCGGCCCGCCGGGGGCGACCATCTCCTGCAGCACCCGGGCGCGGCCGCGGGTGCTGTCCTTCTCGTTGCGCGTGGCGACGAACGACGGGCACATCACCCCGCCGGACGCCGACAGGTCGGCCCGGCACTTGCCGACGCCGGTGCAGCGGTGCACGGCGTTGGAGAAGTCGCCGCCGTCGTGCGGGTAGGCCAGCGCCAGGCCGGTGGTCAGCCGGGGTGCGGCGGCGACCCGGACGTCGGCGTCCACCGGAGCCGGCCGCACGAGCACGCCGGGGTTGAGGACGTCGTCGGGGTCGAACACCGCCTTGACCCGCTCGAACAGCGACAGCACCCGGCCGGAGTACATGGTCGCCAGCAGCTCGCCGCGGGCCCGGCCGTCGCCGTGCTCGCCGGAGATCGACCCGCCGTGCCGGGCCACCAGCGCCGCGGCGTCGGTGACGAACGACCGGTAGGCCTCCCGCCCGCGGTCGGGCTCGCGGCCGAAGGGGAAGTCGATCCGCACGTGCACGCAGCCGTCGCCGAAGTGGCCGTACGGGACCCCCTGGAGGGAGTGCTCGTCCAGCAGCGCCTCGAACTCGCGCAGGTAGGTGCCGAGGGACTCGACCGGCACGGCCGCGTCCTCCCACCCGGCGTGCGCCGGGCGCCCGTCGGACGTGCGGGCGGCAAGACCGGCGCCGTCCTCCCGGATCCGCCAGATCGCCGCGGCCTCGGCGACGTCGGTCACCACGAGCGAGTCCAGCGCGCCGGCGTCGGCGAGGACCCCCTTGGCCTTCGCCTCGACCTCGGCGACCGAGTCGCCGGTCAGCTCGACCACCAGCCAGCCGCCGCCGCGCGGAAGGTCGGGCACGGTCGCGGCGGGGACGTCGCGCAGCCGCTGGACGATCCGCTCGTCGAGGCCTTCGACCGCGGTCGGGCCGTGGGGGAGCAGGGCCGGGGTGGCGTCGGCCGCCTCCGCCATCGAGGGGTACCCCAGCACGACCAGCCCGCGGAACGGGGCGTCGGCGACCAGCCGCACCGTCGCGCCGAGCACCAGCGCGAGCGTGCCCTCGCTGCCCACCAGCGCGCGGGAGACGTCGAAGCCCCGCTCGGGCAGCAGGTGCTCCAGCGAGTAGCCCGACACCTGGCGGCCGAAGCGGCCCAGCTCGGTGCGGATCGCCGCGAGGTCGCCGGCCACCAGGTCCTGCAGCCGGTCCAGCGCCGGTGACGGGGGGACGACGTCGTTGCCGGTGCCGAGCGTCAGCCGCTCCCCGCCGCCGGTGACGACGTCGAGCCCGACCACGTTGTCCGACGTCCGGCCGTAGCCCAGCGCCCGCGAGCCGCACGCGTTGTTGCCGATCATCCCGCCGACGGTGCAGCGGTTGTGCGTGCTGGGATCGGGCCCGAAGCGCAGCCCGTGCGGCCGGACCGCCGCCTGCAGCGCGGCCTGCACGACGCCCGGGTCGACCGTCGCGGTGCGCGCCTCCGCGTCGATCGAGCGCACGCGGGTCAGGTACCGGCTGGTGTCGACGACGACGCCCGGGCCCACCGCGTTCCCCGCGATGGAGGTGCCCGCACCGCGCGCGGTCAGCGGCACGCCGAGGGAGCGGCAGACCTCGAGGGCGCCGACCAGCTCGTCGGGGTGGCGGGGACGGACCACGGCCTGCGGCAGGACCCGGTACAGCGAGCCGTCGGAGGAGTAGAGGGCACGGGCCAGGCCCGAGTCGTCGACGTCGGCCAGGCCGGCCCGGCGCAGCGCCGCGGCCAGCTCCGGAGCCGCGGTCGCGGTAGCGCTGGTCACCCCGCCGAGGTTACGTGGGCCCCGGCGGGGTCCGGCCCGGCGCTCCCGGCGGCTACCGGCCGGCGCGCCGGGAGGCCGGCGGCACGAGCTGCATCGGTGAGGTGCAGTGCCGCAGCAGCCAGCGGTGCAGGCCGTCCAGCGGCCGGTGCAGGAGCCCGCCGTGGCCCGCGGTGAGGAGCAGCATCGGGGTCGGGCAGCTGACGGCGACCAGCCGGCTCCCGCTGATCCCGGTCAGCGGCGCGTGCGAGGCGTCGACGTCGGGGTGCCGGTCGACCCACCCGCCGGGGTCGGCCGACCAGCCGGACCGCTCGCCCCCGGCGTGCAGGACGGTGAGCGGCCGGCCCAGCCGCGCCGCCGTCTCCGCCGCTGCCGTCGCCACGGGCTCGTCGTCGTCCGGCTCGCCCAACCCGAGGACCGCCACCAGCGGCCGGTCCGGGTCGACCGGCGGCCGGCGCCGCGGGACGACGACGACCGGGCACGGGCTCCCGGCGACCACCCGCTGGGCGACCGGGGCCAGGACCAGCTCGTCGACCGCGCCCGTCGTCGAGATCCCGAGCACGACGAGCTGCGCCTCCTCCGCGGCGCGCAGCAACGCGGCCACGGGGGCATCGGGCACGACCTCGGTGGTCGTCACGACCGCGGGGTCGGTGTGCCGGGCGAGGGTGTAGGCGGTCCCCGTCAGCCGCCGGGCCGCCCGCAGGTCAGGCGTGCCGGCGCGGGAGGCCGCACGCAGGTGCGGCGCGGCGTGCACGATCCGCAGCGTCGCCCCCCGCCGGGCGGCCTCCGCGGTGGCCCAGCGCACGGCCTCCAGCGCGCACGCGCCGCCGTCGCTGCCGACGACCACGGCGGGCGGGGCAGCAGGGCCGGGAGCGGGCGCGGGAGCACCCGCCGGGTCAGTCGTCAGGGTCGGGGTCGGGGTCACGCCGCACCTCCGGGAGCGCTCGTCCCCGTGCGGCTCCAGCGTCCTCCGCCGGGCCCGGCGCCGGAAGGGTCGTCCGGCCGTGTCGGTCCGTCGTGTCGGACACGGCTCGCCGGCCGGGACGCCGGACGTCCGCCGCCGCGCCACCGGAGCGCCACCTCGGCGACACCCGGCTGTTCCCCCGGCGGTGCATCGTGCGCCCATGGGAGCCGATCTGTACGTGGCGGGTACGCCCGCCGCCGTGCCGGGACGACCGGGGGCCGGCGCCGTGGAGTCCGACCGGGTGGTCGGCCGGGCCCATGCGGTGTCCCGTCCGGTGGTCGACGGGCTGGCCTCGGCCGAGTGCGGCGAGCTGGTCACGGCCGTGGCCGACCTGGCCTGGCATCGCGTCGGCGCCGGCGCCCGCTGCGTGGAGTGCAGCCGCATCGCCGGCTGACCTCACGTCCCGGCCGCGGCCTCCCGGAGCGCGGGCAGCAGTTCCGCCGTCCCGTCCGCGTCCCAGCGGGGACGCGGCCCGGCCGGGTCCGGGGCGTGCCCGGTCCGGCGGAGCCGGACGACGGTCAGGCCGGCCTCCAGGGCCCCGCGGACGTCGCGGGCCGAGGTCGCCACGTGCACCAGCCGGCCCCCGGCGCGCTCGAGTGCCCGCCGGTAGATCGCGGGGGCGGGCTTGTACGCGCGCAGCCGCTCGGAGGTGAGGACGGCGTCGTCCGGGACGAGCGCGGCGACGGCGGTGCGCGCGAACAGCGCGTCGTCGACGTTGGACAGCACGCCGACCGGGAACACCCGGGCGATCGCGGCCAGGCCCGCCCGGGTGTCCGGCCACAGCGGCCAGCTCCCCACCGACGCCAGCAGGGTCGCGGTGTCCGCGGTGGCGTCGCCGGGGACGTCCAGGTCGGCATAGGCGTCCGCGAGCGCGCGCCGGCTGTGCTCGGCGAACGACAGCCACTCCTCCGTGTTGCGCTGCGAGGCCTTGTTGCGGGCGTCCCACGCGTCGTAGAGCTGCTCCCCGGTCGCGGCCCAGCCGCGCTCCGCGGCGAGGCGGCCGAGGGTGGCCGCGGCGCCGGAGCGGGAGTCCACCAGCGCGCTGAACAGGTCGAACGTCACCAGGGGCGCCGGTGCGGTCACGGGCCGACGCCGACCGGCAGGCAGCGGACGGCGAGGACGGCGACGTCGTCCTCGGCGCGGTCGGGCACCAGCCGGGAGAGCAGCCGGTCGCACAGCGGGCCCGGGGGCAGCCCGCCGAGGTCGACGAGCGCCTCGGCGATGCGCGCGAGCCCCTCGTCGGTGCCGATCCGACCGGCCTCGGCCAGCCCGTCGGTGCACAGCAGGACCGTGTCGCCGGGGGCGACGACCGCCTCGTGGTCGGTGCGCCGGAGCGGCTCCTCGATGCCCAGCAGCCGCTCGGGCGGTGTCTCGAGCAGGCGGC
The DNA here is from genome assembly GCF_019799905.1 of Trujillonella endophytica. Taxonomy (GTDB): domain Bacteria; phylum Actinomycetota; class Actinomycetes; order Mycobacteriales; family Geodermatophilaceae; genus Trujillonella; species Trujillonella endophyticus_A. Next base: position 35,530 of record NZ_JABGCI010000009.1, read on the forward strand.
TGCGCCCGTCCGGGTGCAGCAGCAGGGGCGGCAGGTGCCCGGCCGAGGACCAGCGCAGCGCGCGGCCGCCGTCCGTCCCGGGCGTCTCGAGCCGGGCGACCAGCGCGGTGGCGAGCGTGCCGACGTGCAGGCCGGTCAGCACCCGGTCGACCCGCTCCAGCGTGCCGGCGGGGCTGTCGGGACGGTCGTAGGCGAGCGTCCGGACGGCGCTGCGCAGCTGGGCCATCGCCGACGCCGCCTCGACGTTGTGCCCGGCGACGTCGCCGATCACCAGCAGCGTGGCGCCGTCGGGCTGCTCGAACGCGTCGTACCAGTCGCCGCCGACCAGGGCGTGCTCGCTCGCCGGCCGGTAGCGGACGGCGATGGCCAGCCCCGCGGGCTGCGGCGGCGGGGTGAGCAGGCTGTGCTGCAGGGTCTCGGCGACCTGGAGCTGCCGTTCGTAGAGGCGGGCGTTGTCCACGGCCAGCGCCGCGCGGCGGGCCACGGACACGGCCGCGGCGATCTCGGCGCCGCTGTGCGGCGGACGGTCGCCGCAGTTCACCAGCGACAGCACCCCGAAGGCGGCGCCGCGGGCCTGCAGCGGCACGAACAGCGAGGACGTCGGGTCCAGTCGCCGCCACGCCGCGCGCACCGCGGGGTCCGGCTGCGCGTCGGGCCCGAGGTCGGTACCGACCTCGGTGATCTGCACCGGCTCGCCCGAACGCAGGGCGGCGGTGAGCGACGCCTGGTCGCGCGGCGCCGACACCCGCCGGGAGATGTAGGTCTCGACGTCGGGCAGCAGGCCGGGCGACCGGTGGGCGACGGCGGACCGGGCGGGGGCGCCGTCCTCCCCGAGCACCGTGACCGTCGCCCAGTCGGCGAGCCCGGGGACGACGAGCCGGGCCAGCTGTCCGGCCGCCTCGGCCACGTCGAGGCTGCCGGACAGCGCGTCGAGGGCCTCGGGGGGCACGGCCGGGTCGCCGTCCCCCGGGGCGCCGTCGCCGTCGAGCCGCAGGGTCAGCCGGCCGGGCGTCGCCTCGGCGACCAGGGTCAGCGGCTCGCCGGTGCCCGGGTGCACGCCGTGCCAGGTGACCGGCCCGCCGCCGTCGCCCAGCGCGTCGGACAGCGGCCCGAGGAGGGGAGCCAGCCAGGCGGGGACGGGGCCGTCCGCGGCCGATGCGCTCACCCTGCACTCCTCCCTCGTCCGCAGGCCGGTGCGGACGCGGGACCGGTGGGGAGGGTACGCGAGCGGCCCGCCGATCAGCGCTGCGCGACGCCGGTCAGGAGACGACGGGAACGCTCCCCGTCAGCCGGCCACGGACCGGCGCAGCACCCGGCCGAGCACCAGGGTGACCAGTCCGGCGACGACGACCGTCAGCAGCGCGACCCGCAGGCTCGCCGCGTCGGCCAGCAGGCCGACCAGCGGTGGGCTGACGAGGAAGCCGATCCGCAGCAGCCAGTTGATCACCGTCAGCCCCGTGCCCGGGCGGAGGCCGGGCACCGCGTCGGCGGCGGCGTAGACGGCCGGCACGAGCGTCGCCACCCCCAGGCCGGCCAGCGCGAAGCCGACCAGGGTCAGCGGTACCGACGGCAACGCGAGGGCCAGTCCCATGCCGGCGGCGATGACCGCGCCGCCCGCGCGCGCCACCCGGCGCTGGCCGAACCGGTCCACGACCCGGTCGCCGGTGAGCCGGCCCACCGTCATCGCCGCCGACATCGTGACGAAGCCCAGTCCGGCCGCCGCGGCCCCGGTGTCGAGCTCCGTGCGCAGGTACAGGGCGCTCCACGAGGAGCCGGCGTCCTCCACGAAGGCGCCGCAGGCGGCGAGCACCCCGAGGGCGGCCACGCCGAGGACCAGGCCGCGCCGTGCCGGCGGGCCGGCCGGCTGCGCGGCGGCGTCCGCGGCGGGGTCGCGGTCGGCGTCGTCGGGCCCCGGCAGCATGTGCCGGCCGGCGAGGAGGGCGACTCCGGCGAAGACGACGGCGGTGACGCCCAGGTGCACCGCGAGCGGGACGGCGAGCCCGGCCGCCGCCGACCCCAGCAGGCCCCCGGTGACCGCGCCGATGCTCCAGACGCCGTGGAACGTGTTGAGGATCGACCGCCCGTACCGCCGCTGCACCCGCAGGCCGTGCGCGTTCTGCGCGACGTCGACCACCGCGTCCAGCGCGCCCGCCACCAGCAGCGCCCCGGCCAGCAGCGCCCACGACGGCGCCACCCCCGCGGCCCAGATGGCGGCGGCGAGCGCCACGAGCCCCGCCGACGCCACCCGGCCCGAGCCGAAGCGCCGGATCAGCGCGGCGGAGGACAGCGCGGCGAGCAGGGCGCCGAGCGGCAGGGCCGCCAGTGCGGCACCGAGGGAGGCGTTGGTCAGGTCGAGGCGGTCCTTCACCTCCGGCAGCCGCGGCACGAGCGCGGCGTACAGGACGGCGTTGGTGAGGAAGCACGCCGCGACGGCCGCGCGTGCCCCCCGCGGCGGGGCGGAGGTCTGGCTCGCCGTCGTCACCTGCCCAGCATCTCGGTCCTAGCATCGCTGCCGTGCGCCGGCCCTTCCTCCTCCTGGCCACGCGGGCCGAGGACGCCGCGGCCGACGACGAGTACGCCGCCTTCCTGCGGGTCACCGGCCTGGCGGAGTCGCAGCTGCGGCGGGTGCGGCTGGAGGCCGCGCCGATGCCGGACCTGGACCTCGACGACTACGCGGGGGTCCTGGTCGGCGGGAGCCCGTTCACCTCCAGCGACCCGGCCGCGGAGAAGTCGGGGGTGCAGCGGCGGGTGGAGGCGGAGCTGGCCGCGCTGCTGGACCGGGTCGTCCCGGCCGACAAGCCCTTCCTCGGCGCCTGCTACGGCATCGGCACGCTGGGGGTGCACCAGGGCGGGGTGGTGGACCGGACGTACGGCGAGCCGGTCTCCTGCGTCCGGGTCACGCTCACCGCGGACGGCCGGGCCGACCCGGTGCTGGCCGGCATGCCGGAGGTGTTCGACGCGCTCGTCGGCCACAAGGAGGCCTGCCGGGTGCTGCCGCCGTCGGCGGTGCTGCTGGCGAGCTCGCCGACCTGCCCGGCGCAGATGTTCCGGGTCGGGCGCAACGTCTACGCCACCCAGTTCCACCCCGAGCTCGACGTCGCCGGCCTCGTGACCCGCGCCCGCGTCTACCAGCACGCGGGCTACTTCCCGCCGGCCGAGCTGGAGGACCTCGTCGCGCGGGTCTCGACCGCGGTGGTCACCGAGCCCGGCCGGGTGCTGGCGACGTTCGTCGACCGCTACCGCTGAGGCGATGCCCTAGCGTGACCGGGGGCTGGACCGACGCCGGGAGGACCGCGGGCATGACCGGAGGGGGGACGCGCCGCGCGCTCGTGCTCGGTGGGGGCGGCATCGCCGGCGCGGTGCTCGCCGGGATCTGCGGGTCCCGGGCGTGACCGCGCTGGAGGCCGGCACGGTGGCGCCGGAGCTGGTCGAGACCGAGGTCCTCGGCACCCCCGTGTCGGTGCTCGTGGCGGCGGCGCCGCGTCCCCGTGGGGTGGTGTTCGCCCTGCACGGCGGGGCGTCGGGCAAGGAGTACTTCGACCACCCGTCCGAGCCGTCGCTCTCCCTGCTGCGGCTCGGCCCGGCGCTGGGCTTCACCGTCGTCGCACCGGACCGGCCCGGGTACGTGCCGGACGACGGCGCCTCCGCGATGCCGCCGGCCGGGCGCACCGACCTGCTCTACGCCGTCCTGGACGCCGTCCTCGGCGACCGGGACCGCGGGGCGGGCGTGCTCCTGCTGGCGCATTCGATGGGCTGCATCTCCGGGATCCGGATGGCGGCCGACGAGCGCGGGCGCGACCTGCTGGGCCTGGACTTCTCCGGTACGGGGCTGCGCTGGTCGCCCGCCGTGCACGAGGCCACCGCGGCGGGGGACGGGCGGCTGGGCGGTAACGACCTGGGCCGGCTGATCTGGGGCCCGCGGGAGTGCTACCCGCCCGGCGCCCGCCGGGCGCTGCCCGTCCGTGGCGGGCCTGCGTCGGAGGGCTACGACACCGAGCACTGGGGCGCCGAGCTGCCGCGGATCGCGCCGCGCGTCGCCGTCCCGGTGCGCTACACGCTGGCCGAGCACGAGGCGTGGTGGTCCGGCGGGCCGCAGGCCCTCGCGGAGGTTGCCGCGGTGTTCACCGCCGCGCCGGTCGTGGAGACCGCGATCGAGACCGGGGCCGGCCACAACATCAGCCTGGGGTGGACCGCCCGGGCCTACCACCTGCGGGTGCTCGCCTTCGCGGAGCAGTGCATCGCCCGCCGCGCCGCGGCGTCCGCCGGCTGAGGTCCGCGCTCCCGGTCAGCGGTGGACCAGCATCTCGTCCAGGTGGGCGAGCGGCTCGGGGGAGCGCTGCTCGCCGAAGTCGAGCAGCCAGATCCGGAAGGCGGCCAGGAGCCGCGCCACGTCCAGCCGGGTGCGCCAGTCGGGGTCGCCGGTCCCGCCGCGCCGGCCGGTCAGGGTGGTGGCGATGCGGTGCTCGTGGCCCTCGAGCGACATCCACGGGGACAGGCGCAGCTCCTCGGCGTTGCGCACGAGCCGGAACAGCACGCTCATCGAGCCCTCGTGGGCGACGATGTGCTCCCCGGTCTCCCGCAGGGCCCGGCGGAGGACCTCGGTGTCGTCGAGTCCGGCGGGGGCGGTCGAGACCGTCTCGAGCAGGCGGTCGGCGAGGTCCTGGACCGGCGCCGCGAGGACGTCGGCCTTGGCCGGGAAGTAGCGGAAGAAGGTCCGTGGCGCGATGGCGGCGGCCGCGCAGATGTCGGCGACGGTCACCTTCTCGTAGCCGTGCTCGGCGAACAGCCGCAGGGCGGCGTCGACCGTCGCGGCCCGCGCGTGTGCGCGCTTGCGCTCGCGGAGTCCCTCCATCGCCGTCGCCCACCTCGTCGTCGTCGTCCGGCCCGTGCCGGAGCTGTCCATGCTCGTCGAAATATGGCATGGTCTGCCGTGTGGCAGAAACTGCCACGAACTCGTCCGCCCGCCCTCGTCCCGGAGGACCCGCCATGCCCGCCCCGCGACCGTCGACGCGCAGCGGCGTGACGTCCGGTCCCGGACGTGCGCGCGGCCCGGCCGGTCCCCGGGGGACCGGCCGGGCCGCGTGGGACGAACCCGACGTCCGGTGCCCGCTCGTCAGGCGGCGGGCGGGCACCGGAGCGCGCAGCGGCGTCCAGCGCTCAGCTGAGCGCCTCACCGCAGACGGGCTCGCCGTCGTTCAGCGGCACGAAGCCGTCACCCTCGAGCCGGAGGTAGAACGAGCACTGCTCGTCGTACTCCGTGGTGCTCTGCGGGATGGGCCGAGGGTAGAGGCCGTTGGCGTCCCAGTCGTCGGTCTCCTGCAGGGTGGAGATGAGCGACTCCTGGTCGGCCTCGCAGCCGTTCTGCTCGAGGCCGTACAGGAGCAGGTCGGCGCCGAACCAGCCCTGGCTCTCGTAGAAGCCGGGGATGCCGGACTCGTTGCCGGCCGCCTGCAGGGCCGCGCTCAGCTCCTGGGTCGCCGGGGTGTCGTTCTCCACCGGGACGAAGGCGTTGGAGAAGATCACGCCCTGACCGATCTCGACGGCGGGCTCGGACGCCAGGAGGTCGGCGCCGTAGCCGGTGGGGGAGATGAAGGCCTTCCCCTCCCAGCCTGCCTGCTTGAGCCCGGCCACCAGGGCCAGGGACGTGTCGAAGTTGATCGTCGTGTACACCGCGTCGTCACCGGACTCGAGGATGCCGAGGACCAGCGGGCCGACGTCGGTGCTGCCGAACTGGACGCTGTTGTTGACGTAGCCGCGCTCCATTCCGGCTGCCTCGATCGAGGCGAAGCCGCTCTCCAGGCCGGCCTGCGAGCTGGGGCTCACGTACGCGATGCCGGCGACCTTGGTGGCCCCCTGCTCCGCGAGGAACTCCCCGGCGCCGCTGAACACCGTGTCGTAGTCCGGGACGAAGCCCGAGTTGAACAGGTTGTTGTCGGGAGCCGACCACTCCTGAGCGCCGTCCCAGGCGCCGCCGAAGACCGGCACCGTGCTGGCCGCGCTCGTCAGGAACGGCGAGGCGCCGTAGAAGAAGGCGCTCACGTTGATCATCGCGAAGACCTCGTCCTGCTGGACGAGCTTCTGGGCGCCGGCCAGGGCCCCCTGTGCGGAGGACGCGTCGTCGGCCTCGACGATGTTGAACTCCAGGTCACTGCACTCGCCGTCGTAGGCGTCGAACCTCGCCTGGGCGCCGCGGATGGAGCCCGCGGCCGCCGCGGCGCCCGGGCCGCTGAGCGAGGTCAGCAGGCCGACGTCGACCGTGCCGGACGTGTTCCCGCCCCCACCCTCGCCGCCGCCGCTGCTCTCACCGCCGGACTCCTCGTCGTCGCTGCCGCATGCCGACAGCACGAGGGCCACCGCGCATGCCATGCCCACCGCTGTCATGCCTCTTCTGCGCATACCCCAAAGCTCCTCACAGAACGAGAGTTGTCGAACGATCGCAGGACCGCCTGGCGCACCATGCCTCACGGTGTGGTGCGTGTCACTAGGTGCCGCGAACCCTTCCTGGTGGCCCAGGAAGATCGTTACGGCTCCGTGACCTGCGCCACAGCTCGTGGCAGAGACTGCCAGCAGGCGGTGTCGGGCGATGCGCGCCCAGCGGATCGTCAGGTCCACTCGACCCGCGGCACGGTCCCGGGTGGGGGCTGCTGCCGGCCGGCGCGCGCGGACGGCGACGGCCCGGCCGGTCCGAGGTGGACCGGCCGGGCCGTCGGGCACGGGCTCCCCGGCGTCCGGTGCCCGCTCCCGGGTGGGGCGGGCGCCGGACCCCGCGGGTCCCGTCGTCCGTCAGCGGTGTCAGATGCGGCCGCCGCAGATCGGCGTGGCGCCCTCGACCGGCACGAACTCCTCGCCCTCGAGGATGACGTAGTAGGAGCACTGCTCCTCGTACTCGGTGGTGGTCTGGTCGACGGGGGCCGGGTACAGGCCGTTGGCGTCCCAGTCCGTCACCTGCTGCAGCGCGGAGATGTAGTCCTCCTGCGAGGCGTCGCAGCCGGCCTCCTCCAGACCGGCGAGGAACAGGTCGACCCCCAGCCATCCCTGGCTCTCGTAGAAGCCGGGGATGCCCGACTCGTTGTCGGTGTGCTCGATGAGCGCCTCCGACAGCTGCCGGGTGCCCTCGGTGTCCATCTCGATCGGGGTGATCGAGGTCGAGAAGCTGACGCCCTGACCGGCCTGGACGGCGGGGGCGGACTCGAGGAGGTCGGCCCCGTAGCCGGTCGGCGCAGTGACCACCTTGAGCTCGTGACCGGCCTGCCGCAGGCCTGCGACCAGGGCGAATGCGGTGTCGGGGTTGATGGTGAGGTAGAGCGAGTCGGCGCCGGACTCGATGATGCCGAGGACCAGCGGGCCGACGTCGGTGCTGCCGAACGGCACGCTGTTGTTCACGTAGCCGACGTCCAGACCGGCGGCCTCGACGGACTCGAGACCGAGCGCGAGCCCCGACTGGGAGCTCGGGCTGACGTAGGCGATGCCGGCGACCTTGGTGCCGCCCTGCCCGGCGATGTACTCCCCGGCGGTGGTGAAGGCGCTCTCGCGGTCGGGAACGGGGCCGGAGTTGAAGAGGTTGTTGTCCTCGGCCACCCACTCCTGCGCGCCGTCCCACGCGCCGCCGATGACCGGTACGTCGGCGGCCTGCGTGGTCAGGAACGGCGAGGCGCCGTAGAAGAACGCGCTCACCGTGATGATGCCGAAGACGTCGTCCTGCTGGACCAGCCTCTGGGTGCCGGCCAGCGCGCCCTGGGCGCTCGAGGCGTCATCCGCCTCGACGAGCTCGAAGTCGAGGTCTCCGGCGCACCCCTCCCCGGCGTCCTCGTAGGCGGCGAACCGCGCCTCGGCGCCACGGATGGAGCCCGCCGCCGCAGCCGCACCCGGGCCACTGAGCGCCGTCAGCAGACCAACCTTGACCGTCCCGCCCGCACCGCCACCGCCGGCAGCCTCGCCGCCGGTCTCCTCGTCGTCGCTACCGCACGCCGACAGCACGAGGGCGGTGGCACACACCATGCCCACTGCTGCCGTACCTCTTCTGCGCATACCCCTGAGCTCCCATCATCACAACAGTTGTCGAACGATCGAAGGATCGCAGGGGAGACCATGCCTCACCGGGCGACGGAAGTCACCGGGAGGAGGGCCTACCCCCGGGGAGTTGCTGCGACTTCGTTATCGCGGCGAGACCTCGCGGGAGATGGTTGCCACGCCCAACCTCCCTGAGTCCCGATCCGTCACGGCATGCCGATGCGACGTCGTGACCAGCGCGGTCATGGATCTCCACCGACCATGACAAGTCTCGATATGTGACCCAGCGCACTCAACACGCGTAGAGGTGTTGACGTGCATCGAACTGTCGACCACGCTCCCCCCATCCTGTGTGTCGTCGGCGGGGCAGTGGTCATGCCGGCACACCGTTGCTCCCCGGTTCTATGGAGTCGATGTGCTCTCGTACGTCCTCGCCGGCTTGGGCCTCGGGTCCATCTACGCGATAGCGGCCGGCTCGCTGGTCATCACCTACGTCGCCTCCGGGATCTTCAACCTCGCGTTCGCCGCGATGGCCTACTCCGTCGCGCGCTTCTACTACTTCCTCCTCGTCGAGGAGGACTGGGCGATCGTCCCGGCGGCGGCCGTGTCGCTCCTGGTGTTCGCGCCCGCGCTCGGGATGTTCCTGTACGCGGTGCTCTTCCGGCACCTCCGGCTGAGGTCGACGCTGGTGAAGCTGATGGCCACGGTCGGCCTGTCGGTGGCGCTCCCACCGCTGGTGAACCTGTGGCTCGAGCAACCGACGGATCCCACGGCGCCGGGCCTGGCCCCGCGCCCGCTGGCGACGTACGACGTCTTCGGGTCGACCATCAACGCCGACCAGCTGACGACCTACATCGGCCTGGTCGTCGTGCTGGTCATCGGTGTCGGCCTGCTGCGGTTCACCAACGTGGGCCTCAAGGTCCGCGCGCTGGTCGACTCCGAGGCGCTCACCAGCCTGAGCGGCACCAGCCCCGGCAAGGTGTCCCTGGGGGTCTGGGCGGCCAGCGCCATGCTCGCCGGGCTCGCCGGCATCCTCATCGCGCCCACCGCCGGCCTGTCGGTCGGGTCGATGACCTTCCTCATGTCCGCGGCCTTCGCCGCCGTGGTGGCCGCGAAGCTGCGCAGCCTCCCGCTCGCGGTGGGTGTCGCGCTGCTCATGGGCGTCGCGACGAACGTGGTGCAGAAGTACATCGACCCCTCGAGCGAGTTCGGGGCCGCGGTCGTGCCCAGCATCCCGTTCGCGTTCATGCTGCTCTTCCTGCTGTTCTACGCAGTGCGCGGCCAGGCCGGTGACCTGGTCGCCGGCGGTGCGCTGGACCGGGCGATCGCGACGCAGGGCGGCGATCCGACCGTCGTCTCGGCGGTCGCCGGCGGCTCGAACCGGCGGTTCCTCAACCCCGGCGTCCTCGCCGGTGTGGTCATCGTGGGCATCGTCTTCATGCTCCCCGGGCAGCTCGACCGGTTCTGGTCGGGTCTGGTCGCCGGCGGCATCGCGCTGGGCATCGCGCTGCTGTCCTACACGCTGGTGACCGGTGAGGGCGGCATGGTCTGGCTCAGCCAGATCACGTTCGCCGGCGGCGGCGCCGTCCTCGCGGCCGAGCTCGTCCGCAACTGGGGCTGGGACCCGCTGGTCGCGGTACTCGTCGGCGCCGCGTTCATCGTCCCGGTCGGCGTGATCCTGGGGCTGCTCACCATCCGGTTGGGGAACCTGTACATCGCGCTCGTGACGCTCACCTTCGGCTCCCTCATCCAGGTCCTGGTGTTCGGTCGCAACCCCTTCTACAACTTCGGTTCCGGTCAGCCGATGCCGCGTCCGGCGTTCGCCGACACCAACGACGACTTCGCCTACCTGGCACTCGGCGTCTTCTGCGTCCTGGCGATCCTCATCGTCAACGTGCGTCGGTCGACCGCAGGCCTGGCGATGAGCGCCGTCCGGTTCAGCGAGAACGGCGCCAAGACGCTCGGCATCAGCGTCGTCCAGACCAAGGTGCTGGTCTCCGGCCTCGCCACCTACACCGCGGCGGTCGGCGGCGGGTTCATCGCCATGAACGCGCAGTCCACGCTGCCCGACTCGTTCAACCCGGCCGTCGGCCTGATCTGGCTCGCGGTCCTGGTGACCATGGGGTCGCGGTCGATCATCGCCGCCCTCATCGCCGGCTGCCTGTTCGTCGTGATGCCGCAGGTCTTCTCGACCTACGTGAGCAGCGACTACGCCGACGTGCCCGTCATCCTGTTCGGCCTCGGCGCCCTGGGGCTCGCCCTGCACCCGGAGGGTGTGGTCGCCCAGACCGGCAACAACATCATGAAGCTGTTCGGCCGGCGCAAGCCCCCCCTCGGGGCGTCGGTCCCGCCGGGTTCCCCGGGCGCGTCCGGGCCGTCCACGGGCGCGTCGGACGGCCCCGCGCCCGCTCCTGCCTCGCGCGGTGAGGCGGCGACGATCACTGCTGGAGGGCAGGCATGAGCACCGCACTGCACGCGACGGAGGGGGCCGCGCGGGACACGGCGGCGCCCCGCCTGGAGGCCCGCGGCGTGACCGTCCGCTTCGGCGGTCTCGTGGCCAACAAGGAGGTCGACCTGGCGGTCGGCAGCCAGCAGATCGTCGGGCTGGTCGGCCCCAACGGAGCCGGCAAGAGCACCCTCTTCGCGGTGCTGTCGGGCCTGCTCCGGCCGACGGCCGGGCAGGTGTTCATGGACGGCGAGGACGTCACCGGCACGTCTCCGCAGAAGCGGGCCGCCCGGGGACTGGCGCGGACGTTCCAGCACCCCGAGCTCTTCTCGTCGCTCACGGTCCGGGAGCACCTCGTGCTCGCCTACCGGATGAAGAACGCCAAGAGCCGGATCTGGACCGACCTGGTCAACTTCCGCGGTTTCGCGAGCGCCCCGAAGGCGGAGGACGCGCGGGTCGACGAGCTGGTCGACGCCCTCCAGCTCGGCGCCATCCAGCACCTGCCGGCCGCCGGTCTGCCGCTGGGCTCGGCCCGGCTGCTCGAGATCGCCCGGGCGCTCGCCCGGGAGCCGCGGGTGCTGCTCCTCGACGAGCCCTCTTCGGGGCTCGACGTGCGGGAGACCGAGGAGGTCGCCGAGGTGCTCAAGTCGGTCGTGCGGGACCACGGTGTCTCGGTGCTGATGGTCGAGCACGACGTCGAGCTCGTCCTCGGCATGTCCGACGCCGTCCACGTGCTCGACTTCGGTGTGAAGATCGCCGGCGGCACGCCGGCGGAGGTCCGGCGGGACCCGGCGGTGCGCGCGGCGTACCTGGGCGAGGAGATCGAGAAGCCGGACGTGCAGCGGGCAGAGGCCGAGATCGAGCAGGGGGAGCTGGCGTGACCACGAGCAAGTCCGTGTCCGTGGAGTCGGGGCCGCTGCTGCGGGTCGAGAACCTGTCCGTCCGCTACGGCGCGGCCCAGTCGCTCTTCGACCTCAGCATCGAGATCCCGGCCAACGGCACCCTGGCCGTGCTGGGGTCCAACGGTGCCGGCAAGAGCACCCTGGCCCGGGCGGTGTCGGGTCTGGTGCCCTCGAGTGGCGGGCGGATCCACTTCGACGGCAAGGACATCACCAAGTGGTCGCCGACGAAGATCCGCCGGGCCGGTCTGATCCACATGCCGGAGGGCCGGGGCGTGTTCCCCGGGCTCACGGTGCTGGAGAACCTGCGGATGGCGCTGACGGCCGAGCGCGGCAACAAGGAAGAGTCCCTCAACCGGGCGTTCGACCTGTTCCCCGTGCTGGGGCAGCGGCGCAAGCAGCTGGCGGGCACGCTGTCCGGCGGTGAGCAGCAGATGCTCTCGCTGGCGCGGGCGCTGATGGTCCTGCCCAAGCTCGTCATCGCCGACGAGATGTCCCTCGGGCTCGCGCCCAAGCTGGTGGACGTGGTGTTCGAGAGCATCGGGCGGATGCGCGACGCCGGTGTCGCCGTGCTGATGATCGAGCAGTTCGCCAGCCGGGCGCTCGCGTTCGCCGACCAGGCGATCATCCTCCAGCGCGGCACGGTCACGTGGTCCGGCCGGGCCGCCGACGCCGGCGAGGAGCTGCTGCACGCCTACCTCGGTGGGGCCACCGCGGCCTGACCGGCACGACCGCACGGCCCGCCGGGAGCACGCTCCCGGCGGGCCGTCGTCGTCCGCGTCGCCGTCCCCGCCGTGCGCGAGCCGACGGCGGCGTCGGTCCGTTCTGGTAGGCCTTACGAGAACTCCACCGGCGGCCGGGCCGCCGGTGCCGCGAAGCCGAGGAGGCGCCCATGACCGTGACCGACGTGCCCCGGGGCCGGCTGCGGCCGCCGTTCGACCCCGCCCGCGCGGAGGCCGCCGTCCGCGAGCTGCTGCTCGCCGTGGGGGAGGACCCGGACCGGCCCGGCCTCCGGGAGACCCCCGCGCGCGTGGCCCGGGCCTACGCGGAGACCTTCGGCGGCCTGGCGCAGGACCCGGCCGAGGTGCTGGCGACCACGTTCGAGGAGGACCACGACGAGCTCGTCCTGGTCAAGGACATCCCCATGTACTCGACGTGCGAACACCACCTGGTCCCCTTCCACGGCGTCGCGCACATCGCGTACATCCCCTCCGACGACGGCCGGGTCACGGGGCTGTCCAAGCTCGCCCGGCTCGTCGACGTCTACGCCCGCCGGCCGCAGGTGCAGGAGCGGATGACCCGGCAGATCGCCGACGCGCTGCACGACGTGCTCAAGCCGCGGGGGGCGCTGGTGGTCATCCAGGCCGAGCACCTGTGCATGGGCATGCGCGGCATCCGCAAGCCCGGAGCGGTGACGACGACGTCGGCGGTGCGCGGGCTCTTCCGGGACAACCCGGCCACGCGGGCCGAGGCCATGTCCCTGGTGCTGGGCCGATGACCGGCCCCGCCCCGGCCGGCGGTCAGCGCCGCGGCCGGGCCATCGCCATGACCGGCGAGGAGGTCGAGGCCTTCCTCGCCGCCGAGCGCACCTGCCGGGTGGCGACCGTCGGCGGGGACGGCGGGCCGCATGTGGCCCCGCTGTGGTTCGTCTGGGACGGCGCCTCCCTGTGGCTGAACTCCATCGTGCGCAGCCAGCGCTGGACCGACCTCGCCCGCGACCCCCGCGTGGCCGTCGTCGTCGACGCCGGCGAGGACTTCTTCGAGCTGCGGGGCGTCGAGATCACCGGCCGGGCCGAGCCCGTCGGCGGCGTCCCCCGCGGGGACGAGGAGCAGCCCGAGCTGCCGCCGGTGGAGCGGGCGTTCGCGCGGAAGTACACCGGCAGCGACACCTTCGCGCCGGACGGCCGGCACGCCTGGCTGCGCATCACCCCGGAGAAGCTGGTCAGCTGGGACCACCGCAAGCTCGCGACGCTGCCACCCCGCGGCTGAGCCGACGGCGCCGGCGGCCCCTCCTCAGGGCGCGAAGACGGAGGTGAGGGCGCCCGCGACCTCGCGGTGACCGGCCACCAGCCGGCAGCGGCCGCGGCCGGCGCGGGCCAGGTCCCGGCCCAGGTCGACGTCGTCCTCCCCGGTGGTGTCCAGCAGGACGTCCAGCCGCGGCAGGCGCCCGGCCACCAGCCGCGGGTCGGGCCCGGCGTTGTGCACGCAGTCCGACAGCAGCAGCACGCGCCCGTCCCGCGCCGGGACGCCGGCCAGCTGGGCTGCCGCCGTCTCCAGCGCGAACGACACGTTGGTCAGCCCCTGGGCCGGCATCCGCACGAGCAGGTCGAGCACCTTCGCCGGGTCGGCCGGCTCGCCCATCCGGACGAGCACCGCGGCGTCGGACCAGAACGCGACGACGGCGAGGCGGTCGCGGGCCAACTCGCCGGCCAGCGCACCGACGGTCGCGGCGGCGGTGCGGATCCGCTCGCCGCGCATCGACCCGGAGACGTCGACCACGAGGACGACGGACCGCCGGCGGCGCACCCGCTCCCGGACGATGACGTCGTCGTCGTCGGGCAGGGGCTTGGCGACGAGGGCGTCCAGCGTGCGCTCGAGGTCGAGCTCGTCCGAGCCGCCGCTCCACGGCAGGCTGGTGAGCTCGCCGACCCCGCGCCGGGGGCGGCGCTCGCGCGGCGGCCGGGCCACGGCGAGGCGGCGGGCGATCTCCCGCGCCCGCTGCCGCACCCGGGCCTCGGCGGCGTCGGCCGCGGCCAGGTCGGCCAGGGCGATGACCGTGCCCTCCTCGTCGGTGGCCCCGCGGGCGGTCCGGCCCGGGGGAGTGGTCCCCTGCTCCATCCGCCGCCGGTCACCGCCGGTCAGCGTGAGCCCGCCGCCACCCGAGCTCGGGGTAAACAGCGAGGGCTGCTCGGTCAGCTGCTTGGGCCTGCGCTTCAGCGGCCGGGTGCTCCGAGGCCCCTCCCGCCGGTCCCCGGTGCGCCGCTCGACGGGGGAGTCGGCGGCGATCGTCCTTCAACCGGGGTCGGCCGCCGAGGGCTGCAGCAGGAAGTGGTCCTCCCAGATCTCGCGCAGGACGGTCTCCGGGGTCGACTCCAGTGCCTCGTCGAGGAAGATCCGGCCCGACAGCGCCAGGTGCAGCGCGTCGAGCACCACCGCCGTGTACTCCTCGGGCAGGCCGCGCGGGGGCGCCACCGACGGCTCGTCCGGCAGCGGGACGGCCCGCATGGTCGCCAGCTGCGCGGCCACGAGGGCGAGGTCGATGGCGCCCCGCACGCTGCTGCCCTGGCGCACGTCGTCCCGCTCGCGGGTGGCGCGGGTGAGGGCCACGGCGTCGGCGATCAGCCGCGGCGACTCCACGCCGGTGCGCCGGCCGACGATGCCGCGCTCGGCCTCGGCGTCCTGATAGTCGATCGCCAGCCGGCACAGCCGGTCGTACACCGACGTCGACAGGCGGGTCGTGCCGATGTTGTCGTAGGGGTTCATCGACGCGACGACGCGGAAGGACGCCAGCGCCTCCACCGTGCCGACCCGGGGGATCGAGATCCGCCGCTCGGCCATGGCGGTCAGCAGGGTGTTGAGCGTGTCCTCGGGCGCCCGGTTGAACTCCTCGACGTAGAGGAAGCCGCCGGACCGCATGGCCTCCACGAGCGGGCCGGCGACGAAGTTGTCCGCCGTGTAGTCCTCCCGCAGCACGCGGGCGGGGCTGTGGTGGCCCACCAGTCGCGTGGGGGTGAGGTCGGCGTTGCCCTCGACGAACATCAGGGGGATGCCCCACTCGGTGGTGATCGAGCGCAGCAGCGTCGACTTCGACGTGCCGGGCGGGCCCTCGAGCAGCACGTCGCGGCCCGCGGAGACGCTGGCCAGGAGGAGGTCCAGCTCCCGGTCGCGGCCGACGAGGTGACGGGCCACGCGGCGGCGGATGTCCCGCACCGAGGCGCCGTCGGCGGCGCCCTGGCGGTGTCCGGTGATGGCGGTGTCCGTACCGGGCAGGTCGACGTCGAGCGCCTCGTCGGGTCGCTCGGCGGTTGTTCCCACATGTCCTCCTCGCCCCGCGCGTCCGGAGCCCCGGCCGCCATCTGCCGACCATGCTAGGACTTGTATCGAAAGGCTCACTGGAGTGGCACCCCGCACGTCCGCCTCCACCCACCAGCCTGCGAGGGACCATGACCGCCGAGACCACGGGAGCGGGCGGGACGACGACGGTGTCCGTGCCGCTGCGGCCGATGGAGATCCTGCGCATCCGGCCGTTCGCCGTCCTGTACCTCAACGCCACGGTCGTGTTCCTCGGCGTGATGGCGCAGACGGTCGCCCGCGGGTGGCTGGCGTACGAGCTGACCGGCTCCAACGCCGCCCTCGGTGGCGTGCTCCTCGCCTTCGGTGTGGCGATGCTCGTGTCGACCCCGTGGGGCGGTGTGGTCGCCGACCGGTGGCCGAAACGACTCGTGCTGCAGGCGTCGATCGTGATGTTGGCGGCGTCCAGCGCCTGGATCGGCCTCGCAGTCGCCTTCGACGTCATCGCCTACTGGATGCTCGTCGGCGCCGGGATCCTGCAGGCCGTTGCCTTCGCCCTGTTCAACCCTGCCCGCATGGCCTTCCTGGCCGAGGTCCTCCCCCGGGACTCCCTGCCCGGTGCCGTCTCGCTCCTCCTCGTCAACGGTGAGGTCAGCCGGGTCGTGGGGCCCGCCGTGGCCGGGGTGGTGGTCGGGTCGGTCAGCTTCGGCGTCGAGGCCATCTTCCTGGTGAGCGCCGTACTCGCCGTGCTGGGCGCGGTCCTGACCGCGGCGATGCCGGCCGGCCGGCGGGTCGGTTCCGCACCCACCCGCTCACCCCTGGGGGAGCTGGTCGACGGCGTGCGCTACGTCGGGAGCCGTCCCGACCTGTCCGCCCTCCTCTGGTGCGGGGTCGGCGTGGTGATGTGCGGCCTGCCCTACCTGGCCTTCCTGCCCACCGTGTCCGAGGACCTGTTCGGACTGGGCTCGGCCGGCTACGGCATCCTCTCGGCCACCTCGGCGGCAGGGGCGGTGCTCACCGGACTGCTCCTCGGTCGGCGCACGCATCGCGGCGGGGAGCTACGGGTCCTCATCGTGTCGGGCGGGGTCTTCGGCGCGGGGATCGCGGCACTGGCCGTCGCGCCGACCTTCTGGGTGGCGGTCGTCGTGCTGGCGGTGATCGGCGGGGCGCAACTCGCCTTCCAGACGCTCAACCAGTCCCTGCTCCTGGGGATGTCGGACATGGCCTTCCACGGCCGCATCCAGGGTCTGGTCATGATGAGCTTCGGCGCCTTCGGCATCGCGGCGCTCCCGCTCGGCATCCTGGCCGACGCCATCGGTCTGCGTCCGACCTTCGCCGGGATGGGCGTCGGGGTCCTGCTGTCCGTCGGGTTGTTCGCCCTCCTCGGGCGCCGGCGCATGGCACGCACGGAGCGGCTCCGCGACCTCGGCTGAGCGGCCTCGGCCGAGGGGCCTCACCCCCGCCAGTCGACCCCGGGCAGCGTCGCGCTCCAGGACTCCACCAACCGGCCGTCGGCCACGCGGTGTACGACCACCCACGTCAGGACCGACGGATCCCCGGTGTCGAGGGTGACGCCGCGAGTGGTGGCGCGGGACCACACGCGGTCACCGTCGGCGACCTGGTCGTCGACGGTCGTCTCGGGATCGTGCAGGATCCGCCAGGCGGCACGCAGCTCGTCCCTGAGCTGGTTGCGCGTGAGCGACCGCGTGCCGGCCGCCGAGTGCCGGACGTACGGTTCGCTGAACAGGTGGTCCACGGCGGCCAGGTCACAGCGGACCCACAGTGCGTCCCAGTAGCGGGCGACGACGTCCCGCGGATCCGACTCCACGGCGATCATGCTAGGGGGCGCCACCATCCGGGGCGGGGCCGCGCGCCGAGGGGGCGGGACCACGTCGTGTGGTCCCGCCCCCTCCGTCAGTCGGGCCGGTCAGGAAGCGAACGGGTCGCCGTGGATCTCCTCGGTGCTCAGGAAGATCGGGGCGTTGAACGAGTCCTCGGGGTCGGTCATCAGCAGGGTGTCGCGGACCCGGGTCGAGCGCACGCCCTGCTTGGTCAGCCACGCCTCGGCCGAGTCGAGGTCGGCCACCTTGAACCGGAGGCTGTGGATCATGTTGCCCCACTGGGCCACGTGCCGGCCGAGGCCGGAGTCGGGGTCGTGCGGCTGGGCGATCTGCAGCAGGCAGTCGCCCAGCTGCATGGTCACGTAGGAGGCCTGCAGGTCCGGGTCCTCGCCGCGCTCGATCGGGACGGCCTGGAACTCGTCGACGTAGGTCTCCACCGCCTTGTCGAGGTCCTTGACACCCAGCGTCACGTAGGTGAAGCGCTCGATGGTCAGCGGGTGGGTCAGCCACATCCGCTGCAGCGACGACCAGGTCTCCTCGTCGCGCGGGTCGTTGGGCATGTCGTGCTCGCACAGCTCGACCATGAGGCCGAAGGTGTCGCGCGGGCTCGGGTAGCAGTACATGAGGTCCGGCGTCGCCTTCACGACCTTCCCGCCGCCGGGCCGGCCGATGTAGATGCCCTTCCCGACGAGCCGGTCCACGAGGCCGCCGAGGTCGTCGACCTTGTAGCCCACCGAGTGCAGGTGGGTGCCGAACTTCGTGTAGAACTTGCCGACCGGCAGTTCCGGGTTGGGCGGCATCGCCGGCGCCATGGTCTCGATGCACAGGTCCGAGATCATGAGCAGCGTCGCGTAGCGGTCCTCGACGGGCAGGTAGTTCGGCTCGTCGACGCCCATGTAGACGAAGCCTCCGAAGACCCGCTCGTAGAACTCCCGGAGCTTCTGTGCGTCGTCGGCCATGTGGACCACGTGCACCATCTGACCGAGACCGAAGTCCCCGGTGACCTTGACCTGCTTCTTCACTGATCGCTCCTGTTGCCTGTCGAGCCCTGGGGCGTCATCACCGCGTCGGACCGGTCGCGGGTCGGATGTCGTGCGCGTGCGCGGTGCCGAAGAACAGCGGCGCACCGTGGCTGTCCTCGGGGTCGGTCACGAGGAGGTCGTCGCGGATCCGTCGCGTCCGGACGTCGTTGTGCTTCAGCCAGCGCTCGGCGGAGTCGAGATCCCGGACCAGGAAGCGGAGGCCGTAGATCATGTTGCCCCACGTGGCGACGTGCCGGCCGAGGTCGGAGTCCGCGGACGCCGGCTGGTGGATCTCCAGGAGGCAGTCGCCGAGCTGGAGGACCTGGAGGGTCGACTCGAGGTCCGGGTCCTCGCCCGCGGAGAGGGGGACCGCCTGGAGGGCGCCGACGTAGGTCCCGACCGCCGCGTCGAGGTCGGACACGCCCAGGACCACCGAGGAGAACCGCTCGATGGTGAGCGGGTGCGTGTGCCACATCCGCTCCAGCGATGACCAGGTGTCCAGGAGCCGTGGGTCGTCCTGCATGTCGTGCGAGGTCAGCTCGATCAGCAGCCCAGCGGTGGCCCGGGGGCTCGGGAACAGGTACGCCGCCTCGGTGTCGACCTCGGTGAGCTTGCCGCCGCCGGGGCTGCTGATCGGGATGCCCTGGTCCAGCAGCCGCTGCTGCAGGCCGGCGAGGTCGTCGACCTTGTAGCCCACCGAGTGCAGGTGGCGGCCGTACTTGGTGTGGAACCGGGCCACGGAGAACCTCGGGTCGGCCGGCATCCGCGGGGCCATCGTCTCGATGCAGAGGTCGCCGACCATCAGCAGCGTGGCGTAGCGGTCCTCCCAGTCGAGGTAGTTCGGCTCCTCCACGCCCATGTAGACGAAGCCGCCCAGGACGCGCTCGTAGAACTCGCGCAGCGCCTGCGCGTCCTCGGTGACGTGGATGACGTGGACCATCTGGCCGATCCCGTGGTCCCCGGTCCGCCGGGCCGTCTGCCTCATCGCGGGTCGCTCAGGAACCGGACTCGTCGGTGGACACGAACCACTGCAGGTCCGGCGGGTTGCCGGTCGTGTCCATGGTGTCGGTGCGCCGCAGCCGGCCGGCGGCACCGGCCTCGCCCAACTGCCGGGCCGCCGTCGCCACGTCGGCGTCGCCGAGCTCGTAGACGGCCAGGTAGCGGGTCGCCTGCCGGCCGCCCTGGAGGTCGACCAGCTTGTACCGGCTCACAGCGGTGACCGACGGGATGGCGGCGCGGACGTCGGGGACGTGCGTCGTCTCGTACCACTCGTCGTACGCCGCGTCCTCCCCGGGGACGGCGCTGCTGTAGGCGACCATGAGTGCCTTGGCCATGGCGGGGCTCCTCGTCTCGCGGGGTGCGGGGGACAGGTCGGTCAGTCGTCGTACCGGTAGAAGCCACGGCCGGTCTTGCGGCCGAGCCAGCCCAGCCGCACGTACTGCTTGAGCAGCGTCGGCGGCTGGTAGCGCGGGTCCTTGTACTCCTCGTACATGGACGCGGCCATGTCGTGGACGATGTCCAGCCCGATGAGGTCGCTGGTGCGGAACGGGCCCATCTTGTGGTTGAACCCCAGCTGGATGACCGCGTCGATCGAGTCCATGGGCGCCACGCCTCGCTCGAAGGCCCGGATGGCGTCGAGCAGGTAGGGGACGATCAGCAGGTTGCCGACGAACCCGGGTACGTCGTTGACGACGACGGGGTTCTTGCCCCAGCCGGTGACCAGGTCGACGACCGCGTCGATCGGCCCCTGCTCGGTGATCGGCGTCTTGATGACCTCGACCAGACGCATCGCCGGCACGGGGTTGAAGAAGTGCAGGCCGATGACCTGCTCGGGCCGCTTCGTCGCCGCCGCGAGGACGACCAGCGGGATCGTCGACGTGTTGGAGGCGATGAGGGTGTCCGGGCCCACCAGCGCGTCGATCCGCTCCAGCAGGCCGTTCTTCAGGTCGACGTCCTCGAAGACCGCCTCCACCACGAGGTCGGCCTGGGCGATCTCGTCGAGGTCGGTGGTCAGGCGGTAGAGCCCGCGGGCCTGCTCCGCCTGCTCGGCGGTGATCTTGCCGCGGTCGAGGGTGGCCTGGAGGCCGGCGCGGATGCGCTCGTCGGCCCGGACGAGGCCCTCCTCCTGCGGCTCGACCCCGACGACGTCGAAGCCGTTCTGGGCCGCGAGCTGGATGATCCCCCCGCCCATCGTCCCGCAACCGACGACGGCGATCTTCTGGATGGACATGGGCGGGCTGGTCTCCTCGGCTGGGGTGGGATCGGGCCCGGTGTCGCGGCCGCGGGGGGTGGTGGTGAGGGTCACGCGGCCGGGACCGGGACCGCCGGGGGCGGGCGGACCAGAGCCACCCGGGACCGGCACGGGAGCCTGGACGGCGATGCGGGCGGCGACACGGACGGGGCGTGCCGCGGCGTGGACGGCGCGTGCGGCGGCGTTCCAGGGCGACTCGCCGCCGCGCTGACGACCACCGTTCCCGGCACCGGCCCACCTCGCTGTCTCCCGTGCGCGCGCCTGCTCCGGAGGCGCGCTCCCCCGAAGGTAGACGAGCGACAAAAGGTCGTAAATACTTCGAATCGACGACGTGGATCACACGGCGTCAGGATGCGGCCGGGCCGTCCGGTGCTGAGCCGCCGCTGGCTGCCGCGCCCGGGCGGGGGAGCCCCGTCCGCCGGGAGCAGTCGTGACCATCGAGTCGGAGGGCCTGGCGGCGCTGCCCCCGCAACCGCGGCGGCCGGGCGCGACCAGTGTCGACGTCGCGCGCCTGGCCGGTGTCTCGCGGTCGACGGTGAGCCACGTCCTCAACAACCAGGTGACCCGCTTCTCCGAGGAGACGGTCGAGCGCGTCCGGCAGGCGGCCGCGCAACTGGGCTACGTGCCGTCGGCGGCCGGCCGGTCGCTCGTGCTGGGCCGCAGCGACCTCGTGGTCCTGGCCGTGCCCAACACGACGTTGACCAACGTCCAGGACATCATCGAGGCGATCGCCTCCGACCTGGACGACCTGGGCTGCAGCGTCGTCGTGCACTTCGACCGCGGAGGCGCCCCGGGGGACAACCTCACCCGTCTCCAGCACGTCGTGGAGACGCTCCGGCCCGCCGGTCTGGTCGACCTGGGCAGCCTGTCACCCGACGAGCTCGACGTCCTCGAGTCGCAGGGGTGCGCCCTCCTCTCGCCGAGGTCGCAGCACGTCCGGGGCGTCGACGAGGGCAACGTCGCCATCGCTCGGCGGCAGGCCGTGCACCTGATCGACCGCGGGTACACCACGCTGGCCTTCGCCCTGCTCGTGGACCAGCGCGACGACCCCTTCGGGCGGATGCGCGCCGCCGTGGTCGCCGACGTGTGCGCCGAGTACGGCCTCGCGGCGCCGTCCACGATCAGCGTGCCCCTCGAGCCGGCCGGCGCGCAGACGGCACTGTGCGAGCTGCTGCGCACGCGTGGGCGCCCGGTCGGGATCGCCTGTTCCAACGACGAGGTCGCCCTCGCCGTGACGTTCGCCGCGCTCGCCCTCAGGGCGGCCGTCCCGGCGGACGTCGGTGTCGTCGGCGTCGGAGGGGGAAGCGTGGGTCAGCTCGTGACCCCCCGGCTGAGCACGATCGGCTTCGACGTCCGCACCTCCGTCGCCTCGGTCCGCCAGGCCATCGCCCACCGGATCGGCGGGGCACCGGAGCCCGCCGCGGCCATCCCGGTCGACACGTTCACCGTGGTCCAGGGCGAGACGACCTGACAGGCGGGTGGGCCGGGTCCCCGGCGACTCCCGACCCGGCTACCGAGGGCCTTGCGGTAGAGATGGCAGGAACTGCCACGTGGCCGTTGACACGTGTCACCAGGCTCCGTACGGTCGGGTGAGCCGGGTGATCCGGCCCACATCCGCGGGGTCCCCGTGGCTGTGCGCGCTGGCGAGGAGGCTGGCCGATGTCGGTGTCTGGTGACTACGACGTGGTGGTCGTCGGCTTCGGGGTGGGCGGCGCGGCCGCCGCGGTCGAGGCGGCGCGGGCCGGTGCCCGCGTCCTCGTCCTGGACCGCCGCGGCGTCCTGGCACGGCCGGTGGTACTGGCCGCCGAGACCGTGCGCAGCGAGGCCTCCATCCGCGTACGGCGCCGGTTCCGGTCCCGTCCCCGGCCGGCCGTGCCGCCGCTGTCGACCCTGCGCGCCGAGGCGGTGGCGGCCGGGGTCGAGGTGTGCCGGCAGGCGGCCGTGCACGAGCTCGTCGTCGAGGGCGGCCGGGTGACCGGCGTCGGGTACGCAGCCATGGACATGCGGACGCCGACCGGCGCGCGCTACTGGTGGCTGGACCTGCTGAGCAGGTGGACGCCGCGGCTGTCCGCGGGCCTCACCCGGACCCTGCGCCGTGCGGCCGAGTCGCTGTGGCACGACGCCTCCGCCGTCGGCACCGTCTCGGCCTCCTCGGTCGTCGTCGCCACCGACCGGGCGCACTGGGACTTCGTCGGCCCCGCCGTCTGGGCCGTACAGGCGGCCCGGCGGTGCGCGCCCGTGCCGACGCGTCGCCGCCGGCTCAGCGTGGTCGACGACGGTGCGCCCGCGGCGACGCCCGAGCTCGAGGTCCGTGCCTGGTGCGCCCGCGAGTCGGGGCTCGGCGGGTCGGCCGACGCGCTGACCGAGCTGCGGATCGATCGCGCGACCGGCCGGGTGTGCGCGGGCGACGGGGAGCCCGTGCCCGGCCTCTTCGCCGCCGTCGACGAGCCCGCGGTGCGCGGTGAGGCGCTCCCCGGGGCGAGCGCCCTGCTGATGGCAGCGGGGCGCCGGGCCGGTCGCGCCGCCGCCGTCGTCGTCCGTCCCCGGCGGGGCCACCTGCGCTCGGTCGGCTGACCGGCGCCGGCCGGCGACCGCGGCTCACGGACCGCGGCTCGGCGACCGGGGCTCAGCGACCGAGGAACCGGGGCGGCCGGTTCTGCCGGAAGGCGGCGATCCCCTCGTGCAGGTCGTCGGTGGTCATGGTCACCGGTTGCGCCATGGCCTCCCACTGCAGCGACGCCTCCAGCCCCGCGGCGGCCTGCTCCAGCCCCGTCTTGGTGAGGCGGGCCGCGATCGGCGCGGCCTCGGCGAGCCGGCCGGCGACGGCGAGCGTGTGGGGGAGGACGTCGTCGGCGACCTCGGTGACCAGGCCCCACTCGAGGGCCTCGGAGGCGGCGACCTCGCGGCCGGTGAACAGCATCTCGCGGGCGCGGGAGACGCCGATCGCCTCCGGGAGGAGCCAGGTGGCGCCCATGCCGCCGTGCGTGCCCCGGAAGATGAACGGTGTGCTGAACCGGGCGCCGGTCGCGGCGAAGCGCAGGTCGCAGGCCAGGGCCAGGCAGACGCCGGCACCGACCGTGGCGCCGTTCACCGCGGCGAGCACCGGGAAGGGGAGCTGGCGGGGCCGCAGCCAGCTCCGGTAGAAGGGCAGCATCCGGTCCCGGAGCCGGTCGATGGTGACGTCGTCGCCGGAGCCCTGGTCGAGCCAGGAGAGGTCCGCGCCGGAGCAGAACGAGCTGCCCCCGCCGGTGACGACGAGGACGCGGGTGTCCCGGTCGGCCGCCACCTCGTCGAGGGCGCGATCCCAGGCCACGGTCATCTCGGCCGTCATCGCGTTGCGCACCCCCGGCCGGTTGAGCGTGAGCAGGCGGACGCCCGCCACCGGTTCGGTCACCAGCACCGCGTCGCCGGAATCGGTCGCCATCCCTCGTCCCCTCACTGTCCGGAGCGGGTGGACCCTACGTCAGCTGCCGGCCCCGAACGCGCGGACGGGGCCCGCGCCGAGGGCGCGGGCCCCGTCCGGGGACGTGCGGTCTACCAGGTCAGGAGTGCCGACGACCGCGGGGTGTCGTCGCCGACCGCGGCCTTGAGGGCCGGGCGGTCGGTGCGGCCCGCGGTGAGCTCGTCACTGGTGCTGCTCACCAGGCGCGGGCCCGGCGCGAGCAGCCACATCTCGTCCATCAGCGACCGCAGCACCTCGCGGCGCAGCGAGTAGAAGTAGTTGCGGCCACGCTTGCGGACCTCGATCAGACCGGCCTGGGTCAGGATCTTGGTGTGGTAGGAGATGGTCGGCTTGGAGACCGGCAGCGTGTCCTCGAGGACGCTGCAGGCCAGCTCGTCCTGCTGCGCCATCTGCTGCACGATGTTCCACCGGATGGGGTCTCCGAGTGCCTTGAAGACCTCCGTCGCAGCGACGGGTTCACGGGTCATGACGCGGTCCCCTCCGGGATCTCCGATCACGCTCAGTAGTTCGACGGCGGTCAATCTAACGGTTCGACAACCGTTCTGCCCAGCAATTCCCGTGGTGAACCGTCCCACACGGAGGCCGCCCCGCTGTTCCGTCGCCGTAGCAGGTCCGGCACGTCCCCCGTGCCGTTCCGGGATCGCCGTGCCTGTCCCCGGCTCGTCCTCCTCGTGCGGTCGGTGACGGGGGCGGATCGGGCCGCGGTAGGAGAGGTGCCTGGAGCCTCGGGCGCGGGGGCACGGCGAGGACGGCGGCGACGGATGGCGGCGGCTTCGTCGGCCGGCGGAGGCGGAGGGCTTCGATAGATTGACAAGTCTTTCGAACACATGGTCTGCTCGCGGGGTCTGTCCAGGCGCACGAGCCGCCGGCGCGGCCCGGTCGGGAGCGTCCCCGGCCTCCGTCGGCAGCGGCGTTCCCCAGCCCCCGACGTGTGACAGGAGAAGCGGTGGAGCTCGAGCTCACGGCTGACCAGAAGCTCTTCCAGGCCTCGGCCCGGTCGTTGCTCGAGAAGGACCACTCGCTCGACCGGCTCCGCCGCCTGGAGGTGGGGGAGCCCGCGTGGGACCGGGACTCCTGGCAGCGTGGCGCCGAACTCGGCTGGGCCGCCACGATCGTCCCCGAGGAGCTCGGTGGCGGGAGCGTGTCCGGCGAGGGCGTCCGGGACCTCACCCTGCTGGCCGAGGAGCTCGGCTCTGTGGTCGCCCCCGGGCCGTTCCTCCCCGTCAACGTGGTGCTGGCCGGGCTCGTCGCCGCGCACGGCACCGGTCCCGACCACACCGGCACGATCGAGGCCCTGGCCTCCGGCGAGCAGATCGCCACCTGGGCGGTCTACGAGCCGGGGGACCAGTGGAGCCCCGACGCGGCCCGGGTGACGGCGACGCCGACCGGTGGGGGCTGGCGGCTGGACGGCACCAAGGACCGGGTCGAGTCCGGCTCCGAGGCGGACCTCCTGCTGGTCACCGCGACCACCCCCGAGGGCCTGGCGCAGTTCCTCGTGCCCACCGCGGCCGAAGGCGTCGCCGTCTCCCCGCAGTGGGCGCTGGACCTCTCCCGCCCCCTCGCCGAGGTGCGGCTGGACAGCGTCGTCGTCGATGCCGGCGCCGTCGTCGGCACCCCGGCGACCACCGCCGAGGTGCTGGAGCGCCAGCTGCAGATCGCCCTGCTCATCCAGTGCGCCGAGATCTGCGGGGGGCTGGACAAGATGTTCGCCCTCACCGTGCAGTGGGGCTTCGACCGCTACTCCTTCGGCCGGCCGCTGGCCTCCTACCAGGCCCTCAAGCACCGCTTCGCGGACATGCGGACGTGGCTGGAGGCCTGCCACGCGACCACGCAGGCCGCGGCCGAGGCCGTGCAGGCCGGCTCGCCCGACGCCGCGGAGCTGGTCAGCGTCGCGAAGTCCTTCGTGGCCGAGCGCGCCCAGTGGATCCTGCAGGACTGCGTGCAGCTGCACGGCGGCATCGGCGTCACCTGGGAGCACGACCTGCACCTGTACCTGCGGCGGGCGACGTCGGACCGGGCCCTGTACGGCACGCCCGAGGACCACCGCCGCCGGCTGGCCGACCTCTCCTCCCTCTGACCTCCCCGACCCGCACCGCTGAAGGGCTGACACCGATGACGACTGCCGAGACGGAGAGCGTCGAGTCGTTCCGCGCCCGGGCACGCGCCTGGCTCGCCGACACCATGCCGCGCCTGGACGAGAACGCCCCGCTGCCCGTCCTCGGCGACGACGACCACGAGTGGGTCCGCGCCCGGGAGCTGCAGAAGACGCTGTACGCCGGGGGCTTCGCCGGGATCTGCTTCCCGCGGGAGTACGGCGGGCTCGGGCTGAGCCGGGCCCACCAGCGCGCCTTCACCGAGGAGACCGCCGGCTACGAGATGCCGGTGCAGCTGAACATCCCGACGTTCAGCATCGTCGCCGCCACGATCCTGGACATGGGCACCGAGGAGCAGAAGCGCGAGCGGATCAGCGCCGCGATCCGGGGCGACGAGGTCTTCTGCCAGTTCCTCTCCGAGCCCAGCGGCGGCTCCGACC
This sequence comes from Trujillonella endophytica, assembly GCF_019799905.1. GTDB lineage: Bacteria > Actinomycetota > Actinomycetes > Mycobacteriales > Geodermatophilaceae > Trujillonella > Trujillonella endophyticus_A. The sequence continues at coordinate 62,006 of NZ_JABGCI010000009.1, forward strand.
TCGCCGGGCTGCTCACCCGCGCCGAGCTCGACGGCGACACCTGGATCCTCAACGGCCAGAAGACCTGGAGCACCTCGGCCTACGCCGCCGACTGGGGGCTGTGCCTGGCGCGGACGAACTGGGACGTGCCCAAGCACCGCGGGCTGACCATGTTCCTCGTGCCGACGGTCGCCCCCGGGCTGCACATGAACCGGGTGAAGATGGTCAACGGCTCCCGCGAGTTCTGCGAGGAGTTCTTCACCGACGTGCAGCTGCCCGCCTCCGCCGTCGTGGGCGAGGTGAACGACGGGTGGGCCGTGGCGTCGCGTCAGCTGTTCCACGAGCGCAACGCCGTCGGCGGCGGGTCGCCGTTCGTCAGCGGCCTCGCCGGCCGGCCACGGGCCCTGGGGGGCCAGTCGCCGTTCACCGTGGCGAAGGCGACCGGCCGGGCGGCCGAGCCGGGCGTGCGCGAGCGGGTGGGGGAGTGGGTGGCCCTGGAGACCGTGAAGAACCAGATGGTCGCCCGCGTGAGCCGGGCCATCGGGACCGGCACGCTCCCCGCGCCCGGCGCGGCCCTGCTGCGGCTGTTCCACGCCGAGGCCGCCCAGCGCTCCACGGACCTGGCGATGGACGTCGCCGGGGCGCAGATCGCCGCCGGCGTCGGCACCGAGGAGGGCATCGCCGGACGGGCCGGTGTCAGCTACCTGAGCCGGCAGGGTGCCAGCCTCGGCGGCGGCAGCAGCGAGATGGCGCGCAACCAGATCAGCGAGCGGCTGCTCAGCATGCCCCGCGAGCAGAGCAACGACCGCGACATCCCCTTCAACCAGGTCAAGCGCGGCCGGTCGTGACAGGCTCCGCGACCGACCCGCGCCCGACCGCGTACACCCGGAGCGCCCGATGAACCTCGCGATGATCCTCGACATGGTCGCCGACGGGATGCCCGACCGCGTCCTGATCGGCAACCGTGAGGACGGCCTGACCGGGACGACGCTGCGGGCCAAGGCGACGGCCGGTGCCGCGCACGTGGCCGGGCTCGGCGCCGACCGGCTGGTCTACCTGGGCCCCAACGGCGCCGCCTTCCCGGTCGCCCTGTTCGCCGCGACGCTCGCCGGCGTGCCGTTCCTCCCGCTGAACTACCGGCTGGGGGAGGAGCAGCTCACCGAGATCATGAGCCGCCAGACGGCGCCGCTGGTCGTCACCGACACCCCCGAGCGCGTCCCGGGCGCGCGGACGATCGGCATCGCGGAGTTCGCCTCGCTGCCTGCCGTCGACGCCGCGCCGCTGCAGTCCTACGAGATCGAGTCCGAGTCCGTCGCCGTCCTGCTGATGACCAGCGGCACCACGGCGGCTCCGAAGAGCGCGGTGCTCCGGCACAGCAACCTCACCGCCTACCTGTTCGGCTCGGTGGAGTTCGCCTCGGTCGACGAGAGCGACGCGACGCTGGTCAGCGTCCCGCCGTACCACATCGCCGCCGTCGCCAACTGCCTGTCGAACCTGTACGCCGGGCGGCGGGTGGTCTACCTCGACGTCTTCTCCCCGGGCGAGTGGCTCGACGTGGTCGAGCAGCAGGGCATCACGCACGCCATGGTCGTGCCGACGATGCTGGCCCGGATCGTCGGCGAGCTGGAGACCCGCGGCGCGCAGGGGCCCTCGTCGCTCCGGTCGGTGTCCTACGGCGGTGCCAAGATCGCCGCCGAGGTGATCGAGAAGGCGCTGACGCTGTTCCCGGAGACCGGCTTCGTCAACGCCTACGGGCTGACCGAGACCGCGTCCTCGATCGCCGTGCTCGGCCCGGAGGACCACCGCGAGGCCGTCTCCTCCGACGACCCCGCCGTCCGCGCCCGGCTGGGCTCGGTGGGCCGCGCGCTGCCCTCGGTGGAGATCGAGGTCCACGACGACGAGGGGAACGTCTGCGCCCCGGGCGTCGTCGGCGACATCGTCGTCCGCGGCCCGCAGGTCGCCGGTGAGTACCTCGAGCAGGGCAGCAAGGTGCAGTCCGACGGCTGGTTCCCCACGCGCGACCGCGGCTACGTCGACGACGGCGGCTTCATCTTCGTCCGCGGCCGTTCCGACGACACGATCATCCGCGGCGGCGAGAACATCGCCCCGGCCGAGATCGAGGACGTCCTCGGCCGGCACCCGGCGGTCCTCGAGGCCGTCGTGGCCGGCGTGCCGGACGTCGAGTGGGGCCAGGTCATCGGCGCCTTCGTGCTGCTGCGCCCGGGTGCAGAGCTCCGAGAGGACGAGCTGCGCCAGTGGGTGCGCGAGCGGCTGCGCGGCTCCAAGACCCCCGACCGGGTCGTCTTCGTCGAGGAGTTCCCCACGACCCCCACGGGCAAGGTGGTCCGCCGCGAGCTCGTGGCCCTGGTGGCCGAGCCCGCGCAGTCCGTCTGAGGGCGGACCCCCCTCCCCGCGCCACGTTCCGCGCGGCGCGGGCCCCGAGGGGGGCACCGTCGTTCCCCCGGCCGGCCGGTCCGGCGGCGCTCCCGACCCCGGGAGCGCCGCGGGTCCGGCCGGCCGTTCGTCGTGGTCGATCCGCCGCCCGGCTCCGGTGGGGCCGGGCGGCCGCGACTGTGAGCCAGGGCCCATCCGGGCCTTGAGTTCGACACTTCGATGGATATACTCCGGTTCGACTCAGGCGTGAGGGAGGTCTCAGTGACCTGCACGTCCGCGCGAGCCCTCGTCGGGCCCGTCACGACGCCCCGACTCACCTGACCACCCGTCCGCATCGTGCGGGTGGTTCCCCCGTCGAGAAGCTGAGGTTGCATCGCGTGTTGAGACCGATGGAAGGCGTCCGGGTCCTCGAGGTCGCCCAGTTCACCTTCGTGCCCTCTGCCGGCGCCGTGCTCGCCGACTGGGGCGCGGACGTCATCAAGATCGAGCACGCGGAGAAGGGTGACGCCCAGCGCGGCCTGGTCAAGGCCCTCGGCCACGACGTCACCGGCAAGAACAGCTTCGCCCCGATCATGGACGGTCCGAACCGCGGCAAGCGCAGCCTGGGCCTGTCCCTGGAGAAGCCCGAGGCCAAGCGGGTGCTCGAGGACCTCATCAAGGGCAGTGACGTCTTCCTCACCAACTTCCTGCCCGAGGCGCGCCGGAAGCTGGGCATCGACGTCGAGGACGTCCGGGCGATCAACCCGAAGATCATCTACGCGGTCGGCTCGGCCTTCGGCTACGCCGGTCCGGAGGCGGAGAAGGGCGGCTACGACGGCACGGCCTTCTGGTCCCGCTCCGGCGGCGCCGACACCGCCACCCCCCTGGGCTACGACGGCCTGATCCAGCAGCCCGGTGGCGCCTACGGCGACAACATCGGCGGCATGACCATCGCCGGCGGCATCTCCGCGGCGCTGTTCGCGCGTGAGCGGACCGGCGAGGCCGCGGTCGTCGACATCTCCCTGCTCGGCGTGGGCGCCTGGGCCGGCCAGATGAACATCGGCCTCGCGCTGATGGCCGGTGGTCCGCTCCCCAAGTTCGACCCCAAGGCGGGCAACATCAGCAACCCGTTGACCGGCACCTACAAGACCAAGGACGGCCGGTTCCTCAACCTGGTCATGCTGCAGCCGGGCCGCTACTGGCCGGACTTCGTGGAGAAGATCGGCCACCCGGAGCTGGCCACCGACGAGCGGTTCGACTCGGCGCAGAAGCTCATGGAGAACTCCAAGGTCGCCGCGGAGATCGTGGCCGAGATCATCGCCACGAAGACCAAGGACGAGTGGCTGCCCGCCTTCACGTCGATGGAGGGTCAGTGGGCGGTCGTCCAGAACACCTACGAGGTCGGCAACGACCCGCAGCTGCTGGCGACCGGCAACATCGCCGACGTCACCGACGCGGAGGGCAACCCCCGCAAGCTCATCACCAACCCGGTGCACTTCAACCGGGAGGCCCCGAAGCTCACGCGTGGGCCGCTGTTCGCCGAGCACACCGACGAGATACTGGCCGAGCTCGGGCTCTCCGACGAGGAGGCCATCCAGCTGAAGATCGCCGGCGCCGTCACGTGAGCGAGGCGAGTTCCACGCCCGCGACGACGGACCGGGTCGGCTTCATCGGCCTGGGCAGCCAGGGCGGCCCGATGGCCCGGCGGATCGTCGAGGACGGCGTTCCCACGGTCCTCTGGGCACGCAGGCAGGAGGCGCTCGACGCCTACGCCGACACCGCCGCCGAGTACGCGTCGTCGCCGGCGGACCTCGCGGCGCGCGTCGACATCGCCTGTGTCTGCGCTGTCGACGACACCGGCGTGGAGTCCCTCGTCGGCGCACCAGGCGGGTTGCTCTCTGCGATGGCCCCCGGCGGCGTCGTCGTCGTCCACAGCACCGTGCACCCCGACACCGTCCGGCGGCTGGCCGAGCAAGCGGAGGCGAAGGGCATCGCGCTCCTCGATGCCCCGGTCAGCGGCGGCGGGCCGGCCGCGGAGGCGCGCAGGCTGCTCGTGATGGTGGGCGGTGACGCCGAGGTGCTCGAGCGGGTCCGGCCGGTCTTCGAGACCTTCGCCGACCCGGTCGTCCACCTCGGACCCGTCGGTGCCGGTCAGCGCGCCAAGCTGATCAACAACCTGATGCTCACCGCCAACCTGGGGGTGCTGGAGAGCGCCTACGCGCTCGCCCGGTCGCTGCAGGTCGACCCCGAGCAGCTCAGCACGGTGCTCAGCCACGGCAGCGGCAACAGCTTCGCCGTCAACGTGCTGCGCGGGCCGGACTTCGTCCTCGGTCCCATGGGCGCCATGGCCGGCCCGCTGCTGCAGAAGGACGCCCGGCTGGTCATCGACCTGGCCACGGCCGAGGGCGCAGAGCCCGGCACGGTCCTCGTGGCCGCCGACGCCGCCCTGGCCTCCATGGGCTGCCCGCGGTGACCTGCGCTCCCGCGCTGGGGGCGCCGGCCGGGTCCGCCCGGCCGGCGCCCTCGTCCTCCGTCTCCCGAGAGGCTTGACGATGCTGCCCGACGACACGAGGGTCGTCTCCGTCGACGACCACGTCGTCGAGCACGCCCGCGTCTGGCTGGACCGGTTGCCGCTGCGCTCCCGGGAGGCTGCGCCGCAGATCGAGCGCGGCGCCGGCGGCCGCGACACCTGGGTGTTCGAGGGCGAGCCGGTGTCGGACTTCGGTCTCGACGTGGTGGCGGGCAAGGACCCCCGGGAGTTCGGGATCGGGCCCGTCGGCTTCGGCGACATGCGGCCGGGGTGCTACGACCCCGCCGCGCGCCTCGCCGACATGGACGCCGAGGGCGTGTGGGCGCAGATGTGCTTCCCCACGTTCGGCGGCACTGCCGGCACGACGTTCGCGCGGGCCCGTGACAAGCAGCTCGCCGCCGACTGCGTGCGCGCCTACAACGACTTCGTCCTCGACGAGTGGTGCGACTACGCGCCCGACCGCCAGATCCCGCTCGTCCTCGTGCCGTTCTGGGACGTGCCGGCGGCCGTCGCCGAGGTCGAGCGGACGGCGGCGCTGGGCGCCCGCTCGGTGAGCCTGCTGGAGGCCCCGCACCGGCTCGGCCTGCCCTCGTACCACTCCGACCACTGGGACCCGCTGCTGCGCGCGTGCGAGGAGGCGCAGCTGCCCGTCTCCATGCACTTCGTCTCCAGCGGGGCGCCGCAGGGCGTGGCACCGGACGCCGACGCCTTCGTGAGCATCGCGCTGTTCGGCGTGAACTCCGTGATGGCCTGCGTGGACCTGCTGATGTCCCCGGTGTTCCACCGGTTCCCCGGGCTGCGCGTCGTGCTGTCCCAGGCGGGCATCGGCTGGATCCCGTACGTGCTCGAGCGCACCGACTACTCCTGGGAACGGCACCGGTTCTGGTGCGACGTCGACGCCGAGCGGCGCCCGTCGGAGCTGTTCCGCGACCACGTGTACGGCTGCTTCACCTCCGACCACGCCGGCATCGCGCAGCGCCACGCCATCGGCGTCGAGCAGATCCTCTTCTCCAGCGACTACCCGCACCCGGACTCGAACTGGCCGCACACCCGCAAGGTCCTCGCGGAGCAGCTCGACGACGTCCCCGACGCCGAGGCCCGGTCGATCGCGGAGGGCAACGCCCGCCGCCTGTTCCGGTTCCCGGCATGACCGTGCCCCGCGCGACCCACCGACGGACGGACCTCGAGGAGCATCGGATGCAGCTGGGATTCATCGGCGCCGGACGCATCGGCCGCCCCATGATCGGCCGGCTCGTCGGCGCGGGCCACGAGGTCCGCGCGCTCGTCCGGTCCGCAGCCGCCCGCGAGGCGGTCACCGCCCTGGGCGCGACGCCGGTCGACGACGTGACCGAGGTCGCCCCCGGCGCGCAGGCGGTGCTGCTGTGCCTCTACAGCGACGCCCAGGTCCGCGAGCTCGCCCTCGACGGCGACCTGGTCGACCGGATGGAGCCCGGCACGCTCCTGGTGATCCACACGACCGGCAGCCCGCTCACCGCGACCGCGATCGCCGAACGGGGGGCGGCGCGGGACATCGAGGTGGTCGACGCCCCGATCAGCGGCGGGCCGCACAACATCGAGGCCGGCGCCGTCACCCTCTACACCGGCGCCACCGAGGCCGGGCTGGAGCGCGCCCGGCCGGTCCTGTCCGCCTACGGCGACCCGGTCGTGCACCTGGGCCCCACCGGCGCCGGCCAGCAGGTCAAGCTGCTGAACAACGCCGTCTTCGCGGCCAACATCGGGATCATCGCCGAGGCCGTCCGCCTCGCCGGCGAGCTGGGTCTCGACGAGGCCGCCGTGCTGCGCGGCATCACCAACGGCAGCGGCACCAGCATGGCCCTGGGCGCGGCCGCCCGCTCCGGCTCGATCGCCGCGTTCGGCGCGGCCGTCGGCGAGTTCGTCGGCAAGGACGTCGCCGTGGTCAAGCAGGTCGCCGCCGAGCTCGGCGTCGACCTCGGGTCGATGGACGGACCGCACCGCGTGCTGGCCGACCTCCTGCTCCCCGAGCACCGTGCACTGATGCTCGCCGACGCGAGCGTCTGACCCGTCCGCCCCACCCCGTCGCGGCACCCCCGCCGCGACACCGCACCGCAGAGGAGACCGACATGGCAGTCCCCGTGGACCGGATGCTGATCGACGGCGAGCTCGTGCCCGCGGGCACGGGCCGGACCTTCGACAACGTCAACCCGGCGACCGAGGAGGTCATCGGCGCCGTCCCCGACGCCGACGCCACCGACGTCGAGCGGGCCATCGGCGCCGCGCGCCGCGCGTTCGACACCACCGACTGGTCGACGGACGTGGAGCTGCGCCGCCGCTGCCTCACCCAGCTGCGCGACGCGCTGCGGTCGGAGGTCGAGACCCTGCGCGGCCTCGTCGTCGCCGAGACCGGCTCGCCGGTCATGCTCACCAGCGGCATCCAGCTCGAGGCCCCGATCGGCTTCTTCGACCACTACATCGACATGCTGGCGACCTTCGACTTCGAGCGCCCGATCCCCACCAAGGACGTCATGGGCGTCCGGGTGGACCGGGTCATCCGGCGCGAGGCCGCGGGCGTCGTCGCCGCGATCACGCCGTGGAACTACCCCTTCTACCTGAACATCTGCAAGATCGCGGGCGCGCTGGCCGCCGGCTGCACCGTGGTGCTCAAGCCCGCCCCGGACACCCCGTGGAGTGCGCTGGCGATCGGCGCCATCGTCGCCGAGCACACCGACATCCCGGCCGGCGTGCTCAACGTGGTCACCACCAGCGACAACTCCGTCGCCGAGATCCTGGCCACCCACCCCGACGTCGACCAGGTGACGCTCACCGGCTCGACCGCGACCGGCCGCAAGGTCATGGCCGCGGCCGCGGGGACGATCAAGCGGGTCACCCTGGAGCTCGGCGGCAAGTCCGCCGCGATCCTGCTGGACGACGCCGACTTCCAGTCGATCATCCCGACGATGGCCGGTGGCGTCTGCGCCCACGCCGGACAGGGCTGTGCCCAGCTGACCCGCATGCTGGTGCCGCGCTCTCGGTACGAGGAGGCGATCGCGATCGCCGCGGCGGTCATGCCGCACATCCCGTGGGGCGACCCGACCGAGCCGGGCACCGTCATGGGTCCGGTGGTCAACGCCCGTCAGCGGGACAGCATCCTGCGCTACATCCAGTCGGCCCGGGACGAGGGCGGCCGCATCGCCTACGGCGGCGAGCCGCTGGACCGCGAGAAGGGCTACTTCGTCCCGCCGACCCTCATCGCCGACGTGGACCCCAAGTCCACCGTGGCGCAGGAGGAGATCTTCGGCCCGGTCCTCGTGGTGCTGCCCTACGACGACGAGGACGACGCGGTCCGGATCGCCGACAACACGATCTTCGGCCTCTCCGGCGCCGTCTACAGCGCCGACCCCGCCCGGGCCCTGCGGGTCGCGCGCCGGCTGCGGACGGGCACGGTCGGGGTCAACGGCGCACAGTGGTTCGACGTGCAGTCCCCCTTCGGTGGCTACAAGCAGAGCGGCCTCGGCCGTGAGTGGGGCAACGAGGGCCTCGAGGACTTCCTCGAGGTCAAGACCATCGCCTTCCCCGCGGCCGACTGACCGCGGGCTCGAGAAGAACGAGAGAGGACACCCAGTGGGAAGAGTTGAGGGCAAGGTCGCCTTCGTCACCGGTGCCGCCCGCGGTCAGGGCCGCAGCCACGCCGTCCGGCTGGCCGAGGAGGGCGCCGACATCATCGCGGTCGACATCTGCAAGGACATCGCGACGAACGGGTACGCGCTCTCCTCGCCCGACGACCTGAAGGAGACCGCGCGCCTGGTCGAGGCCCACGACCGGCGGATCGTCACGGTCGAGGCCGACGTGCGGGAGCGCAGCCAGGTGGCCGCCGCCCTCGAGCAGGGCATCGCCGAGCTGGGCAAGGTCGACGTCGTCGTCGCCAACGCCGGCATCATGCCGCTCGGCGGCCAGCCGCCGCTCCAGGCCTGGACCGACGTCGTCGACACCAACTTCCTCGGTGTCGTGAACGCCGTGCACGCCGCCCTGCCGCACCTGCCCGACGGTGCGTCGATCATCGCCACCGGCTCGGCCGCGGCGTTCATGACCGGCGGCATCGCCCCGCCCGGCACGAACCCGGGCGGTACCGGCTACACCTACGCGAAGATCCAGCTGTCGGAGTTCATGCACGAGATCGCACGCAACGTCGCCCCGCGGATGATCCGCGCCAACGTGGTGCACCCGACCAACTGCAACACGAACATGCTCAACAGCGAGCCGATGTACAAGGCGTTCCGGCCGGACATGGAGAACCCGACCCGTGAGGACGCCCTGCTGGCCTTCCCGGCCCAGCAGGCCATGCCGATCCCGTACGTCGAGCCGATCGACATCAGCAACGCGGTGCTGTTCCTGGCTTCCGACGAGTCCCGCTACGTCACCGGGCTCCAGCTGCGGGTGGACGCCGGTTCCTACCTGAAGTTCCACGACTTCCATGTCTGAGACGCTGAGGAGCACCCAGATGAAGGTCCGTGTCGACCCCGACATCTGCCAGGGCCACACCCTGTGCGCCATGACCGCCCCCAACCTCTTCGCGCTGAGCGACGAGGACGGCCACGCCTGGGCGATCAACGAGGACGTCCCGGCAGGCCAGGAGGAGCTCGCCCGTGAGGCGGCCCGCTCCTGTCCCGAGCAGGCCATCGTCCTCTCCGAGTGACGGCGGGACGCACGGGAGGACCGACATGAGCATCGACGAGACGACCACCCCGCCCGTGGACGACCGGGAGGACGACGGCGCACGCAAGGAGGGGCGCCGCATCGTCCTGGACCGGCACGCTCCGGAGTACCGGACCGAGTTCGTCGAGTGGGCGCAGCGGCTGCACGCCGGTCCGCGCATCGCGTGGAACGACACCCACGGCGGGTACTGGTTCGTCAACGGCAACCAGGAGCTGTTCGACGTGGCGCGCCGGTCGGACGTGCTCTCCAACGACCACGACATCCACAACCGGCGCCGCGGCTACAAGGGCATCAACATCCCCGCGCGCGAAGGCGGGGGAGGGGGCACGATCGGCGGCTTCCTCGAGATGGATCCGCCGCGGCAGCGGTACTACCGCAACGCGCTGAACCCGTACCTGTCGCCGGCGGCGGTGGCGCGGTGGCAGCCGGTCCTGGACGAGATCACCCGGGCCGCGATCGACGAGAAGATCGAGAGCGGCCGGATCGACTTCGTCGAGGACCTCGCCAACATCGTGCCGGCCGTGCTCACGATGGCCCTGCTCGGGCTGCCGCTGAAGGACTGGACCGTCTACAACGAGCCCTCGCACGCCAGCGTGTACACGCCCATCCACTCGCCGGACTACCCGCGGGTGCAGGAGCTGTCCATGCAGATGGGCATGCGGCTGTTCCAGAGCATCCAGGAGGCCCGGGCGAACCCCCGCCCGGGCCTGCTCCAGGCGATCATCAACGCCGACCTGGGCGGCGAGGGTCCCGAGGACGACCTGGAGATCGTCGGCGTGACCATGCTGCTCATCGGTGGTGGTTTCGACACCACCACGGCGCTCACGGCGCACTCGCTCGAGTGGCTGGGGGAGAACCCCGACCAGCGCGAGCGGCTGCACCGGGAGTGGGAGACCCTGCGCGACAGCGCGACCGAGGAGTTCCTGCGCTTCTACACCCCCGCGCAGGGCGACGGCCGCACCGTCTCCGACGACGTCGAGATCGACGGCGTGCAGTTCCGCGAGGGCGACCGGCTGTGGCTGTCGTGGGCCATGGCCAACCGGGACGAGCAGGTGTTCGCGGACCCGCACGAGGTCAAGCTGGACCGCACGGGCAACCGGCACGCCAGCTTCGGTCTCGGGGTCCACCGGTGCATCGGCTCGAACGTCGCCCGTGCCGGGTTCAAGACGATGGTCAAGGCGGTCCTGGACCGGATGCCGGACTACGTGTGCGACCCCGATGGGACCGTGCACTACGAGACCACCCAGGTCATCAACGGCATGCGGTTCCTCCCGGCTGCCTTCACGCCCGGCAAGCGCCTCGGCCCGGGCCTGGAGGAGACCATCGACCGGCTGCAGACCGTGGTCGACGAGCAGCGTCTCGCCGAGCCCATCACCGTCCGCAGGGACCGCGCTCAGCTCGGCTGAGCACGTCCGACGCGCGCCGGGTCCGGGGGAGTCGTCCCCCGGACCCGGCCGCGGCGGCGCAGCACGGGCCGACGCAGGTCGTCGACCCCGTGCAGTACCGAGCGGCTAGCTCCACCCCCGGCGAGCGGGCCCGCGCGAGACCGTCGCGCGACTCCGGGACCGCGCAGCGGCTCGCCGAGCCCACCACCGTCCGCAGGGACACCGCACGCTCACCACCTGACGACACACCCCCGCGTCCCGGCGGGGGCCGACCGGTGCCGGGGACGCGGGTGCACAGCCCGCGTACCCGGCACCGGCACGACGACCCCCGAACCAGTCCGACCCAGTTGGAGCACTCCATGACCTACGTGATCGCCGAGCCCTGCGTCGACGTCCTCGACCGTTCCTGCGTCGACGCCTGCCCGGTCGACTGCATCTACGAGGGCGGCCGGATGGCCTTCATCCAGCCCGAGGAGTGCGTCGACTGCGGAGCCTGCGTCCAGGTCTGCCCGGTGGAGGCCATCTACTACGAGGACGACCTGCCCGACGAGTGGTCGGTCTACACCGGCATCAACGCCGCATTCTTCACCGGTGTCGGCTCCCCGGGCGGGACGGCGAACCTGCCGAAGGGCACCGTGCCCGACCCGGCGGAGGTCACCGCCCTGCCGCCCCGTCCGGCCGAGGACTGATCCCCGCGGCGGGCCCCGGCTCCGCCGCACCCCGGGCGTCCGCACCGTGGCGCCTGCTCCCCACCAACGGACCTCAGGAAGAGAGACACCCGATGGCGATGCTGCCGCTGGTGCTGCCGTGGAACGAGTTCTACTGGAAGTCCGGTGCCGACGGCCGGCTGCGCATCCAGGAGTGCACCTCGTGCTCCGGCCTGATCCACCCGCCGAAGCCGATCTGCCCCTCCTGCCGGAGCCAGGAGCTCACGGTGCGCGAGGTCTCCGGCCGCGGCACCCTCTTCGGGCTCACGGTGAACCACCACTATCCGTACCCGGGTCTGACCAACCCCTACGTGGTCGCCCAGGTGGCGCTCGAGGAGGACCCGCGGGTCAAGCTCACGACGCGGGTGGTAGAGGCCGAGCCCGACAGCCTGCAGCTGGGCATGGCGATGGAGGTCGTCTTCGAGCAGGACGACGACGTGTGGCTGCCGCTGTTCCGGCCCGCTGCCCAGCAGCCGGCGCAGCCCGCGCCGCTGCCCGAGGACGAGGTGACCGTCGAGCAGGTCCGCACCCTGGTCCGCCCGCGGCTGGGGACGCGGAAGTTCGAGGACGACTCGGTCCTCTCCGGCATCGGGGCGTCGAAGATCGCCCGGCGGCAGATGGTCGACCCGCTGAGCCTGACCCTCGACGCCTGCCGGCAGGCGGTGGCCGACGCGGGCCTCACGATGGACGACATCGACGGCCTGTCCACCTACCCCGGTGGCGGCGTGGAGAGCGGCTTCAGCGAGGGCGGCGTGACCGCCCTCGAGGCGGCGCTGCGGATCCGGCCCTCCTGGTACAACGGCGGCACCGAGACCTTCGGCCCCGGCGGCTCGGTCATCGCCGCGATGACGGCCGTCTCCGCCGGCCTGGCCCGCCACGTGCTGTGCTTCCGCACGCTGTGGCAGTCCAGCCAGGAGACGCTGATGCGCACCGGTTACCTCCGTCCCGGCGGCGGCCGGATGAGCGGCGACATGGGCTGGGGCATGCCCTTCGGCGCCACCTCCGCCGCGCACCTGCTCGCCCAGACCGCGGGCCGGTACATGCACCGCTACGGGGCCACCAAGGAGACCCTCGGCTGGATCGCGCTGAACCAGCGGGCCAACGCGGGGCTCAACCCCGCGGCGGTCTACCGCGACCCGATGACGATGGACGACTACCTGAACGCGCGGCCGACCACCTCGCCGTTCGGGCTGTACGACAACGACGTCCCGGTCGACGGGGCGATCGCGGTCGTCGTGTCGGCGGCCGACGCGGTCGGCGACCTGGCCAAGCCGCCGGTGCGCATCGAGGCCGTGGGCACGCAGGTCATCGAGCGGATGGAGTGGGACCAGAGCACCTCCACCCACGAGCCGCAGGTCTTCGGCCCGGCGGCGCACCTGTGGACCCGCACCGACCTGCGCCAGGACGACGTCGACGTCGCGCTGCTCTACGACGGGTTCACCTTCAACTGCCTGTCGTGGCTCGAGGGCCTGGGCTTCTGCGGGGTCGGCGAGGCCAAGGACTTCCTCGACGGCGGCAAGAACATCGCCCGGGACGGCATCCTGCCGCTCAACACCCACGGCGGGCAGCTGTCGCACGGCCGCACCCACGGCATGGGCCTGGTGCACGAGGCCGTGACGCAGCTCCGCAACGAGGGCGGGGAGCGGCAGGTGGCCGGCGCCCGCGTGGCGGTGGTCAGCAGCGGCGGCCTGACCCCCAGCGGCGTCCTCCTCCTGCGGACCGACTCCTGACGGCGGACCCCGGGAGCCGCGCCGCGGGACCCCGCGGCGAGGCCCGGGGGGAGGCGAAGTGGGACCCTCGACCGCAGGCAGCGGCGCACGTATGCTGCCTGACGTTGTGATGTCTTTGAAAACATGGACGGGTGGCATGGCCGACGGCGGCACGCTCTTCATCGACGGCAAGTGGCTGCCCGCCGACGACGGGCGCACCTTCGAGGTCACCGACCCCAGCAACGGCCAGGTGATCGGCACCGCCGCGGACGCCGGCGCGGCCGAGGCCGATCGGGCCATCGCCGCCGCCGAGGCCGCCTTCGGCCCCTGGAGCCGGACCACGGCGTACCAGCGCGCCGAGGTGCTCTGGACCGCCCACCGGCTGATGACCGAGCGGGCCGAGGAGCTCGCCGCCCTCATGACCGCGGAGCAGGGCAAGCCGCTCAAGGCCGCCCGCAACGAGGTGCGCTACGCCGCGGACTTCCTCAGCTGGTTCGCCGAGGAGGCCAAGCGGGTCTACGGCAGCACCATCCCGTCGCCGCGGCCCGAGCAGCGGCTCTCGGTGCTGCGCCAGCCGGTCGGCGTGGTCGCGGGCATCACGCCCTGGAACTACCCGATCTCGATGATCACCCGGAAGGTGGCCCCCGCGGTCGCCGCCGGCTGCACGATCGTGCTCAAGCCCGCCGAGCAGACGCCGCTGTGCGCCGTCGCCGTCTTCGAGATCCTCGCCGAGGCGGGGCTCCCGGCCGGTGTGGCGAACCTGGTCACCACGAGCCGCCCCGAGGCGGTGGGGGACCGGCTGCTGGACTCGCCGGTGGTGCGCAAGCTGACGTTCACCGGCTCGACCGAGGTCGGCAAGGCGCTCGCCGCCCGCGCCGCGGCCACCATGAAGCGCGTCTCCATGGAGCTGGGCGGCCACGCCCCGATGATCGTGTTCGACGACGCCGACCCGGTGCACGCGGCCAAGGGCGCCGCCCTGGTGAAGTTCCTCAACACCGGCCAGGCCTGCATCAGCCCGAACCGGATCTTCGTGCAGCGCGGCATCGTCGACGCCTTCGCCGACGCGCTGGTCCAGCGGGTGGCGAAGCTGAAGGTCGGGCCGGGCACCGTCGAGGGCGTGGGCATCGGCCCGCTCGTCGACCAGCCGGCCGTCGACAAGGTCACCCGCCAGGTCGACGACGCGGTGCAGAAGGGCGCCCGGCTGCTCTCCGGCGGCGGCCGGCTCGCCGACGGCGACCTCGCCGCCGGCCGGTTCTTCGCCCCGACCGTGGTCGCCGACGTCGACGAGTCGATGGTCATCTACCGCGAGGAGACCTTCGGCCCGGTCGCGGCGCTCATCCCGTTCGACGACGAGGACGAGGTCGTGCAGCGGGCCAACGACACCGAGTACGGGCTGGCCTCGTACGTCTACACCAACGACCTCGGCCGCGCGGTGCGCGTCTCGGAGGCGCTGCGCTTCGGCATCGTCGGCGTCAACGACATCAACCCGACGGCCGCGGCCGCCCCCTTCGGCGGCGTCGGGTCGAGCGGCCTCGGCCGCGAGGGCGGGGCCGAGGGCATCGACGAGTACCTCGACGTCAAGCTCGTGGGGCTCGTCGTCCCCTGAGGGACACTCTGGGACCAGGGACACGGACCGGCGTCCCGGACGTCGCCCGGCGGTACGGAACCCGGGCCAGCCGGGCAGTCGTCACACAACAGAACGAGGAGTGGGTGCATGAAGCTCAAGGTCGGACAGACGCTGACAAGCGCGGTCGACGCGACGTCCCTGGTGGTCGTCCGGGCGCCGGAGGGCGACGTGGACGTCACCTGCGGCGGCGCGCCGATGACGGCGCCGGGGGAGACCGCGGCCGCCGGTGCGACCGCCGAGGGCGAGGCCGGCAACGGCGTCCTCATGGGCAAGCGCTACGCGGACGAGGCCCTGGGTCTCGAGCTGCTCTGCGTGAAGCCCGGCGACTACGCGGTCGCCGTGAACGGCACCCCGCTGGCGCAGAAGACCGCGCAGCCGCTGCCCGCGTCCGACTGAGGCGCCGGCGGCGGGCCCCCTGGGCTCCGCCGCCGTCCCGCGGTCGATGGGGCGGCCGCCCCGCATCCAGTTCACGGTCGCGCCGTCCGCCGGTCGGCCGACACCCGAGAAGGGAGAGTCCGGTGGCCCGCAAGGCTCGGACAGATCAGACGGGCACGGGCGTCGCCCGGTTCCTGCTCCGCACTGCGGTGGGCGGCACGATGATCGCCCACGGCGTCAAGCACGGCCGCACGCTGCAGGGCACCGCCGGCTGGTTCGGCTCGATCGGCTTCAAGCAGCCCATGCTGCAGGCGCGGACCAGCGCCGTCGTCGAGGTGGGGGCCGGCACCGCGCTCGTCGTCGGCGCCGCGACCCCGCTGGCCGCCTCGGCCGTCGTCGGCACCCTCGCCGTCGCCGCGCGGTCGGTGCACATCCCCAACGGCTTCTGGATCACCTCCGAGGGGTGGGAGTACGTCGCCAACCTGTCGGCCGCCGCGGTGGCGCTGGCCGCGCTCGGTCCAGGAGGCTGGAGCGTGGACCGCGCCCTGGGCACCGACCGCTTCTCGGGCCCCCGCGCGGCCCTCTTCGTCGCCGGTCTCGGCATCGGTGGCGCCGCCGCCCAGCTGGCCACCTTCTGGCGCAAGCCGGCGCCGAAGGCTGTCGCGGGCTGAACCCTCGGTCCCGTACCCGCAGGAGAGGAACACCGTGTCCCAGATCCCGGAGCACGTCGTCGTGGTCGGTGCCGGCCTGGGCGGCCTGCGGACCGTCGAGGCGCTGCGGACCCGCGGCCACGTCGGCCGCATCACCCTGGTCGGCGCCGAGGTGCACGCGCCCTACGACCGCCCGCCGCTGTCCAAGCAGATCCTGAGCGGCACGTGGGAGCCGGCCAAGGCGACCTTCCGTGACGAGGAGGCCCTCGCCGCGCTCGACGTCACCATGGTCTTCGGCAAGCGGGCCGTCGGCCTCGACGGCACCACGGTCGCCCTCGAGGACGGCACCTCCATCACCGGGGACGCCGTCGTGCTCGCCACAGGCGTGACCGCCCGCACCCTGCCCGGCCAGCCGGCCGGCGTGGTCACGCTGCGCACGCTCGACGACGCCATCGCCCTGCGCGGCGCCTTCGACTCGCTGTCGTCGCTGCTCATCGTCGGCGCCGGCTTCATCGGCGCCGAGGTGGCCTGGGCGGCGCACTCCAAGGGCGTGCGGGTGACCGTGCTCGAGGCGCTGCCCGTCCCGGTCGAGCGGGCGCTGGGCCGGCAGGTCGGCGCGCTCGCGGGCCGGCTGTTCACCGAGGCGGGCATCGACCTGCGCTGCGACACCCGGATCACCCGGTTCGTCGACGAGCGCACCGTCGAGCTCTCCGACGGGTCGACGCTGGCCGCCGACCTGGTGCTGGTGGGCATCGGTTCCCTGCCGGACGTGGGCTGGCTCGACGGAGCGGGGCTGGACACCACCGACGGCGTCGCCTGTGACGCCGACGGCCGGGTGCGGGGGGCCAGCGGGGTGTGGGCGGTCGGCGACATCGCCGCCTGGTGGGACGAGTCCCGCGGCCGGTTCCACCGCAACGAGCACTGGACGACGACGGTCGACCAGACGCAGGTCGTCGCAGCCGGCATCCTCGGCGAGGAGCCTCCGGCGCCGGCGGTGCCGTACGTCTGGTCCGACCAGTTCGGGATGAAGATCCAGACCTTCGGGCGCACCGACCTCGCCGACGAGATCGCCCAGCTGCACGGCACCGGCCTCGCGGGCGGCCCGGTGAAGGGCACGGTCGTCGGCTACTTCGCCGCGGGCGTGCTCGTCGGGGCCGTCGGCTTCGGTGCGCCGGCCAAGCTGGTCCGCTACCGCGCGATGATCGCCGACGGCGCCTCGCGGGAGACCGTCCTCGCGCAGTCGGACGCGTCGGCCGCCGTCGGCGGCTGAGCCCACCCCTCGACCCGGTGCCCGCCCCCCATCGCGGGGGTCGGGCACCGCGTCGCGTGCCCACACCGCCCGACCGGACCGCCCGGCCGGGCCCCGTCGACGACCACAGGAGAACCGCATGACCACCAACAGACTGGCCGGCAAGGTCGCGCTCATCACCGGGGCGGCCCGGGGGCAGGGCCGGGCGCACGCCGTCCGGCTCGCCTCCGAGGGCGCCGACGTCATCGCCCTCGACAACTGCGTGACCGCCGAGACGACCGACTACGCGGGGCCGACCGAGGAGGACCTCGCCGAGACCGTCCGGCTGGTCGAGGCGCAGGACCGCCGGATCCTGGCCCGCAAGGCCGACATCCGCGACCTCGAGGCCCTGCAGAAGCTGGTGGCCGACGGCGTCGCGGAGTTCGGCCGGCTCGACGTCGTCGTGGCCAACGCGGGCATCTGCCCGGCGAACTGGTCGTGGGAGATCCCCGTCGAGCAGTGGCAGGAGACCATCGACGTCAACCTGACCGGCACCTTCTACACGATGAAGGCGACCATCCCCACGCTCATCGAGCAGGGCACCGGCGGCTCGATCATCATCACGAGCTCGGTGGCCGGCCTGCGCGGCCTGCCGTTCCTCGCGCACTACGCGGCGAGCAAGCACGGCGTCGTCGGGATGGCGAAGTCCATGGCCAACGAGCTGGGGCAGTACAACATCCGGGTCAACACCGTGCACCCGCACGGCGTGCAGACCGGCATGCAGCCGGCGCGCATGAGCCAGCTCATCCAGGAGAACGCGGCGACCCTCGGCCCGATCTTCATGGGCACCCTGCCGGACTTCATCTCCCAGCCGGAGGACATCGCGGCCGCGGTCGCCTTCCTGGCCTCCGACGACGCCCGGCACATCACCGGCGTCCAGCTGCCCGTCGACCTCGGCACGCTCATCCGCTGAGCGGATCAGAACGGCCCCGGGCGCAACGCGCACCGGGGCCGTTCGGCGTCCTGGGGGAGGTCAGGCCTCGAGTCGCACCCGCGCGGTGCCCGGCGCCGTCTTCGTGCCGGTCTGGTTCTCCGACCACAGCTCGAGCTCCAGGACGGTGCTGCCGTCGTCCGCGGTCGTCCGCCCGGTGACGGTGCCCGTGATGGTGATCCGGTCGCCCTTGAGGGCCGGGGACTTGAACCGGCACTCCAGGTGCTCGAGCCGGCCGCGCTCGCCGACCCACTGCTCCACGGCGCAGTGCATCCACGCCCAGATCAGGTTGCCCATGCCGAAGGCGCCGGGCATGCCCGCGGCCTTGCCGGCCTCGTCGTCCATGTGGATGTCGACGAACTCGTAGTTCACCGCGGCGTAGCGGTTCCAGGCGTGGAAGCCGGCGGTGCGGGTGAACGGCGGGACGGTGGCGCCCACCTCGAACTCCCCGGCGGGGGCCTGGGTGGTGACGTCGGTCATCGGAGCTCCCGGGGTGTCAGTAGCGGATGAGGGACATGCGGGCGGTCTTGATCTCCTCGCCGTCCTGGTTGGTCCACGTCGTGGCGGTGTCGGTGACGAGCATGGTGCCCAGGCGGCTCTCCTTCTCCTGGTACCGCTCGATGACCGTCGAGGAGCGGATCACGTCCCCGGGCCGGATCCGGACGCCGGTGTAGTCGACCGACAGGCCGCCGTTCAGCGCGCGCAACAGCTCCGGTGGCTGAACCCCGAGGTTGTGCTCCATGGCGCCGACCGCCCGGTACTTCGGGTCGACCTCGATCTCCCTGCCGTTGGGCTCGGAGCGCGCCGCGGCCCAGGCGAAGACGCTGATGTCCAGCGGCGCGACGAGCCGGCCCTCGGCCTCGGCGTCGGGATCCAGGTAGTGAGCCGGCGGGGGCTCGGGCCAGTGGACCGCGATGGCCCAGCGCCGGATGTCCGACGCGGTCACCGGGTACGAGACCGCGACGCCGTACGGCTGCCCCACGATCGCCGCCATGTCCGGCCGGACCAGACCGAGCTCGCTCACGAGCGCTCCTCTCGCGGTCGCCGCCGTCGGCGACCCGGGTTCCGGACCATACATGTGGAAGCATCGACGGACACAGGCCTCCCTGAGGCCGGTTCAGGCCCGGTGGAGGACCCGGCCACCGAGGACGACGGCCCGCACCCGCTGGGCGGAGGGGGCGTCGAGGACGTCCGCCGGGCCGCCGCCCAGGAGGACGAGGTCGGCCGCGGCCCCGGGGGCCACCCCGCGCGGCGGCCCGCCGGGGTCGTCGGGGGAGCCCAGGTAGGCCGCGAGCGCGGTCGCCGGGGCCAGCCGTTCCCCGGCGCCGACGACGGCGCCGGCCCGGGTCCGGCGGGCGGCCGCCGCGGCGAGGACGAGCCACGGGTCGAGCGGGCCGTGCGGGGCGTCGCTGGACAACGCCAGCGGCACGCCGGCCGCGACCAGGCTGCCGGCGCGGTAGAGGTCGTCGTGCTCGGCCGGAGGCACGTCGCGCAGGTAGTCGTCGCCCCGGTCGGCGAGGAACCCGGGCTGGGTGACGACGCGCAGCCCGCGCCGGGCGAGGTCGCCCACGACCGCCGCCGGGACGAGCGCGGCGTGCTCGACGCGGTCCCCCCGGCGCACGCCGGTGAGGTCGAGCGCGGCCAGGAGCAGGGCCAGGGCCTCCCGGGTGACGACGTGCACGGCCACCGCCCGGTCCGCGGCGTGTGCGGCGCCGATGCGCATGACGAGCGCGTCGAGGTCCGGCAGGCCCGAGTCGGCGAGCACCACCTTCACGGGCCCGGCGGTGAGCTCGCCGGGCAGCTCGCCGGACAGCGGCGCGCCCAGCAGGTGGACGGCCTGGGGGAGGACGCCGTCCCGCCGTGCGGCCGCCAGCGCGGCCACCGCCGCGGGGGCGAGGTCGGGGGTGGCGTCGGTGACCGCCGTGATGCCCAGCCGGGTGAGCTCCGCGCCGACGGCGGTGAGGTCGGGCAGCCGGTGCCCGCCCAGGCGGTCGCGCAGCCAGTCATCGGCCCGCCACAGCCGGCCGGTCGGCCGGCCCGAGGGGTCGCGTTCGACGCCGGGGTGCAGAGCGGATGCCAGGTCCAGGACCGCCGCGCCGGCCGAGTTCACCACCCACAGCGCGCCGCTGCGGTGCTGCACGCGTACCGGCCGCGCGGCGTGCAGGCGGTCCAGCGCGGCGGCGTCCAGGTCGCCCGCCACGGTCTCGGCGTAGCCGGTGCCGCGGATCCACCCGTCGCTCCCCGGGGCCGCCGTGGCCAGCGCCCGTCGCAGGGCCTCCGGACCGGTCACCGCGTGGGGCCCGCAGGGCACGGAGGAGGCGGCGGCCGCCATCGCGTGCAGGTGCAGGTGGGCGTCGGACAACCCCGGCAGGAGCGTGCGGCCGCGGCCCGGCAGGAGCTCCTCGGCGGCGTGCTCCAGCGCCGGGCCCACCTCCACGACCCGGTCGGCGCGCACCCGCACGTCGGCCCGCCGCCCGTCGAGCAGCGCGACGTCCCGGAACAGCAGCCCGCTCACGGGACGGGGACGCCCAGCTCGGCGAGGACGGCGGCGGTGTCCGCCCCCGCCTCGGGCGCGGAGCCCGCGACCGTGCGCGGCTGCGGTGGCGCCACGGGGACGGCGCCGTCGGGCGTGTCGAGCACCCACCGCCCGTCCTGGCGGCGGGCCGCCGGCGAGGGGCCCGGGGTGGCCCCCTCCCCGGTCCCCAGGACCAGCGTGGCCGCGACGACGTCGCTCATGGCGACGTCCCAGAGCACGCCCGACCCGTCCGCGGGCGCGGTCATCGCCAGCGCCGCGGCGGTGAGACCGGTCAGCGGATCGGCGAGGGCGTCGCCGACGAACACCGGGTCGCCGTCGGCGTCGCGGGCGACCAGTCCCGCACCGGCCGCGACGTCGTCCCCGAACCCGATCCGGCCGGAGGCCCGCCCGGCCGCGGTCAGCGAGATCCAGGTGGTGCCGGCCGCGACGGACGCGTCGGCATCGAGGCCGAAGCCCGCCAGTGCGCGCGGCCGGGAGGCCTCGACCACGACGTCGGCGGCGGCCACCAGGGCGCCCATGGCTGCCCGTCCGCGCGGCGTCGACGGGTCGAGCAGCACGGAGCGGTGCCCGGCGTGCAGCAGCCGGTAGAACGCGGGGTCCCCCCGCCGGGCGCCGTCGAGCCGGTCGGGCACCTCGACCTTCACGACGCGCGCACCGGCCAGACCGAGCAGAGACGCGGCCAGCGGACCGGCCCAGAGCGCGCTGAAGTCGACGACGAGCAGCCCCTCGACCGGCCGCGGGGGGTGCCACGGGAACGGGGGAGGAGGGGGGCCGGGCGACCGGACGGGGCCGGCGGCCACCCCGAGCAGCTCGGCGCGGGCGGCGAGCTCGTCCCCGGGGTGGGCGCGCACCCACGCCTCGATCGCCGGCCAGGGGTCGCCGGGGAGCTCCTGCCCGACCAGGGCCCCGAGCAGCAGCGGGTCGCCGGGCCGGGCGCAGGAGACGGCGGCCCAGCCGTCGCGGGTCGGCAGCAGGCGGCAGCTGCCCCCGGCCGACACCCGGCCTGCCCGCCGGTGCCCGGTGAGCGCCGCCCGCTCGGCGAGCAGGCGGGCGCCGTCGAGCGCCACGGGGTGCGCCGTCCCCGCGGTGGCCGCCGCGATCCGGGCGGTCAGTTCGCGGGCCACCGTGGCCGCCCGTCCCGGCGGCAGCAGGGGAGGGCCGTCGGGGGAGCCGGTGAGGGCGAGGACCCCGCTGGCCGCCCAGTCGCTCGACTCGGGCACGGCATCCTCGGGTTCGCGCGACGTCACGGGTCGTTCCGGACGCTAGTGACACCCGGTGTCGAGGGACAAGCGCCGCGGGCCACGGCCACCAGGAGGAGCTCCCGCGACCGGCGAGTGCTGGACGTCACGCTTCCGCATCTCTACCGTGGCACTGAGTGCCATCCGGCCGATGGGGGCCGGGTCGACCGATGAGGGGTGTGCTGCTGTGGGCAAGTGGTTCGAGACCGTGGCGGAAGCGCAGCGCCGGGCCAAGCGCCGGCTGCCCAAGGGCGTCTACGGCGCGCTGGTGGCGGGCTCGGAGAAGGGACTGACCGCCGCCGACAACCTGGCGGCGTTCGACGAACTCGGGTTCGCGCCGCACACCGCCGGCCTGGCCAACAGCAAGCAGATGGCCACCACGGTGATGGGGCAGGAGATCTCCCTGCCGGTGCTCATCAGCCCGACCGGCGTCCAGGCGGTCAACCCCGACGGCGAGGTCGCCGTCGCCCGCGCGGCCGCCGCGCGCGGCACGGCGATGGGGCTGTCGTCGATGGCCAGCAAGCCGATGGAGGAGGTCATCGCGGCGAACCCGAAGACCTTCTTCCAGCTGTACTGGGTCGGTGACCGCGACGTGATGGCCGCCAAGGTCGAGCGCGCCAAGCGCGCCGGCGCGGCCGGGCTGATCGCCACCCTGGACTGGTCGTTCTCCTACGGCCGCGACTGGGGCAGCCCCTTCATCCCGGAGAAGGTCAACTTCGAGGCGATGCGCCGGTACGCCCCGCAGGTCGCCCTCAAGCCGGCCTGGCTGTGGGACTTCGCCAAGACCGGTGCGATCCCGGACCTCACGGTGCCGAACATGGTGGCGAACCCGGGCGACCGGGCGCCGACCTTCTTCGAGGCCTACGGCCAGTGGATGCAGTCGCCGATGCCGACGTGGGAGGACGTCGCCTGGCTGCGCGAGCTGTGGCCTGACGCGCCGTTCATGCTCAAGGGCGTCATGCGGGTGGACGACGCCCGGCGCGCCATCGACGCGGGCGCGACGGCGATCTCCGTGTCCAACCACGGCGGCAACAACCTGGACGGGACGCCGGCCTCCATCCGCGCCCTGCCCGCCATCGCCGACGCCGTCGGGGACCAGGTCGAGGTGCTGCTCGACGGTGGCATCCGCCGCGGCTCCGACGTCGCCAAGGCCCTCGCCCTCGGTGCGCGCGCCGTCATGATCGGCCGTGCCTACCTGTGGGGCCTCGCGGCCAACGGCCAGGCCGGTGTGGAGAACGTGCTCGACCTGCTCCGCGACGGGCTGGGCTCGGCGATGATCGGCCTCGGCCACTCCTCGATCGCCGAGCTGTCCCGGGACGACCTGGTCATCCCGGCCGGGTTCGAGCGGCACCTCGGCGAGGCCGGTTCCCTCGCGGAGGCCCCGGGCACGAGCTCCGGCCGGGTGGCGCAGGCGGAGCGGCCCTCGCCGAGCTGAAGCGAGCACCCCACCGCGACGGCGGGGCTCCGGGGAACCGGGGTCCCGCCGTCGTCGTCCGCGGGGAGCCCTCAGCGGGCCGGCGTGCCGCGCTGCTCCGCCCCCGGGACCTCCGCCGGCGCGGCCGGGAGGACCTCGTCGACGAGCCCCCAGGCGAGCGCGGTCGGCGCGTCCACGCGGGAGCCGGTCAACCCCAGCCAGGCCGCCCGCCAGCGGCCGGCCCGGCGCACGATGCTCACGGTGCCGCCGGCGCCGGGGATCAGCCCCATCGCCAGCTCGGGCAGGCCGAGCCGGGTGTCCGGCGCGGCCAGCACCCGGCCGGCGAAGCAGGGCAGCTCGAAGCCGGCACCCAGGCAGGTGCCGTGCAGACGCACGGTCACGCGGTCCCGGATGCGGTGCACCACCTCGGCGACGCTGGCCGCCAGCCGGACGACGTGCGCGCGCGCCGGGTCCGGCGCCGACCCGAACTCGTCGAGGTCCCCGCCGGCCGAGAACGCCGGCCCGGCGCCGGTGACCTCGACCAGCAGGTTGCCGTCCCACTCGGCCGGGGCGAGCGCGGCCAGCAGTGCGTCGCGCATGGCGGCGTCGACGGCGTTGCGCCGCGCCGGCCGGTCCAGCCGGACGTGCAGGACGTCGCCCACCCGCCTCGACACCAGCCGGTGCGTGCGGTCGTCGGGCTCGCGGGCGGGCCCCCGTCCCGCCAGCCAGCGGGCGAACTCCGGGCCGGCCAGCAGGGTGGAGTAGGCGGCGGACTCCGCGCTGAGCGCGGCCGGCACCGGCAGCCCGGCGCTCTGCCGCAGCAGCCAGACGTAGCTGAGCGCCGCCAGTGGCGTCGCGGCGAACCGCTCGGTGAGGGTGCCGAGGGCCTCGGCGACGTCGGGGACGGCGATCGTCCGGGCGTCGGCGGCGCCGCGCGCGGGGGTGAGCCCGAGGTCCACGGCCTGGGCCAGCTCCCCGGGGACCCGTTCGGTGCCGGAGGCGACGGCGACCGTGCAGCGCCGGCTGCCGCGCAGGGCGGTGACGGCGCGGCGGCGGACCGACGGCGCCAGCGCGGCGAACTCCCGCGCGTCGACGACCAGCAGCGGCTCGACCGGGCGGCCGGCCGCGTCCAGCTGCAGGGGTGGGGGCGGCATCTCGGCGAGGTCGGCGGCGCGCATCGTGGGCACGCCGGGAGGGAGCTCCCCGCGCGCACCGGGGTCGCTGACCTGCATGTGTCGGGCTCCCGTCGCATCGGCTGCGGAGGTGGAGGCGCCACCGGGACGCGGGACCGGTCGGAGGTGCCTCCTTGTTGCGTACCGTAAGGCGTTCTACATTGCGAGATGGGCCCCGGGACGTCGCCGGCTCCCACCACCTGTTCCGTCTCACCCGAGTACATCGAGGTACCCATGCCCGAGGCCGTCATCGTCAGCGCAGTCCGGACCGCGATCGGGACCGCCCGCAAGGGCACCCTCGCCGACACCACGGCCGAGGAGATGAGCCAGACGGTCCTGACGGCGAGCATCGAGCGTGCCGGCCTCGACCCGCAGCTGGTCGACGACCTGGTGTGGGCCGAGTCCCTCTACGGCGGTGCCGCCGTCGGCCGGTACGCCGCCGTCGCCGCCGGGCTGGACCACGTGCCCGGCGTCGCGGTGAACCGGCACTGCGCCGGCAGCCTGACCTCGGTCGGCATCGCCGCCGCGCAGATCCGCTCCGGCATGGACCGCGCGATCGTGGCCGGGGGCGTGCAGACCTCCTCGCTGTCGCCGAGGTTCTCCCGCCGCGTGCCGGGCACCGCCGACCAGGTCGACTCCTGGTTCCCGCCGATCGCCCCCGAGGCCCCCGACGCCCCGAGCCGGGACATGTCCATCACCGTCGGCTGGAACACCGCCCAGGAGGCGGGGCTGACCCGTCAGGAGATGGACGCCTGGGCCTTCCGGTCGCACCAGCGGGCCGTCGAGGCCATCGACGCCGGCCTGCTGGCCGACGAGATCGTGTCGATGAAGGCGCTGCAGAAGGACGGCAGCTACGTCGACTTCTCCGTCGACGAGCACCCCCGCCGGGACACCACCCTGGAGAAGCTCGGCTCGCTGAAGGTCCTGCACCCGGAGATCGAGGGCTTCTCGATCACCGCCGGCAACGCCAGCGGCGTGAACGACGCCGCCGCGGCGCTGACCTTGGTCAGCGACGAGCTGGCCGCGAGCGAGGGGCTGACGCCGCTGGGCACGGTCAAGGCGTGGACGGCGACCGGCACCAACCCGCGGCGCACCGGCATGGCGCCCCTCGACGGCATCCCCAAGGTGCTGGAGAAGGCCGGCCTCTCGGTGGGCGACATCGCGCTGTGGGAGATCAACGAGGCCTTCGCCTCGGTCCCGGTCGCGGCCTGCAAGCTGCTCGGCATCGACGAGGACAAGGTGAACATCCACGGCAGCGGCTGCAGCCTCGGCCACCCGATCTCGGCCTCGGGTGCCCGCATGCTGGCCACCCTGGTCAACGACCTGCGTCGCCTGGGCGGCGGCTACGGCGTGGCCGCCATGTGCGCCGGTGGCGGCATGTCCGGCGCGGTGGTCATCGAGGTGTAGCGCGCGGGCGCACGACTCCCGGGCAGCCCCCGGTGCCCTCCGCTCAGGCGGTCGGCACCGGGGGCTGTCCCGTCCGGGGGGTGCGCATGAGGCCCTCCTGGACGACGGTGGCGACGAGCCGGCCCCGCAGGTCGGTGATCTGCCCCCGGTTGTAGCTGCGGCCGTGCGCGGCCGACGGCGAGATCTGGTCGTACAGCAGCCACTCGTCGGCGCGGAACGGCCGCAGGAACCACAGCGCGTGGTCCAGCGAGGCGAACTGCGTCTCGACGTCGGCGTGCAGCGACTTGGACGTCCCGAGCAGGTGCATGTCGCTGAGGTAGGTGAGCGCGCCGACGTGGATCGCCGGGTCGTCGGGCAGCCGGTGCCGGTAGCGGACCCACAGCAGCTGGCGCGGGCGCCCCTCGATCCGCTCGCCCTCGGGCTCGGGCACGCGGACGGCGTCCCAGTTGGGCCACTCCGCGGCGAACAGCCCGCCCAGCGAGTCGTCGTGCGGGACCTCCTCCGGCCGCGGCACCGGCGGCGCGACCTCCTGGTGCTCGGGGCCGTCGTCGCCGGCGTGGAAGGACGCCGACATCGTGAAGATCGTCTCGCCCTCCTGGACGGCGCTGACCCGGCGCGTGCTGAAGCCGCGCCCGGTGCGCACCCGGTCCACCAGGAGCAGGGTCGGCTCCTGCGGCTGCCCCGGCCGGATGAAGTTCCCGTGCAGCGAGTGCACCTGCTGCCGCGGCTCGACGGTGGCGACCGCGGCCATCATCGACTGACCGGCCACCTGGCCGCCGAAGGTGCGGGCCATGCGGGTGGGCACCGGGTGGCCCCGGTAGACGTCGGCGTCGAGCCGCTCCACGGTCAGCACGTCCAGGATGTCGGTCACCCGACACACCTACCAGGCGCCGGACCCCGGGGCTCGCCCGGGGCCCCCCGGCTCAGCGGGCGGCCGGTGCGCCCTCTGCCGCCGAGCGGTCCCGCTGCCGCGCGGCCTGGGCGCACGGCTCGTCGGCCAGCAGGTCCTGCAGGCGTACGCGCAGCCCGCGCAGGGTGTTCTCCAGCCCGAACTCGAACTCCTCGTCCCCGGTCATCGCGAGCGGATGGGGACGGTCGAGCTGGGGGAGGACCCGCAGCCGGGGGGCCTCCTCGAAGGGCCCGGCCGCCACGTCGGCCACGGCCGCGCCGTCGTCGGCGATGCGGGCCAGCGCCGCGGAGCCGCGGGTGAAGACCGACAGGGCGGCGTAGGCGTTCATCGCCTCGTCCGGCGGGAAGCCGGCCCGGACCAGGACCTGCAGCCCGCGGTCGATCCGCTCGGCCGCCAGTCGCGTGGCCTCGGCGGTGCCCGAGCTGCGCAGCACGATGAGGTCGCACAGCAGCTCGTGCTCCCGGAACATCCGCCGCTGGTGCCGGAAGTAGGTGCGCAGGTACTCGTCCCACGGCAGGTCGTCGGGGATGTCGGTGCGCCGGTCGAACTCCGCCATCGCGCGCTCGGCGAGGGTGTCCAGCAGTTCGTCCTTGCTGCGGAAGTACCAGTAGATGCTGGTGACGCCGACGTCGAGCCGCTGCGCCAGGCGGGGCATGCTCAGCGCCTCGAGCGACTCCTCGGACGCCAGCTCGTAGGCGCCCGACAGGATCTCCGCGGCACTGATGGAGCCCCGCGCGCGTCGCTTGCGCGGCGAGGGCTGCGGGGCGGGGGTGGACGACACGCCTGGCCTCCTTCCGGGGAGTGTTCCTCAGACTAGTCCGGGCCCCGTCCGCGCCCGCCGCCGCGCGGCCCGTCCCGGGGGCTCGTGACCTGCGCAGCAGGCTCCGCCGGCCGCTCCCGCTTCCGTTCCGGGACACCCATGTGATAGTTGTCGAAACATCTACGGTAAGCATGTGCAGAGGAGTGTCGCCGTCCCGTCGGGGGTCGTCGTCCCCTCCCGAGAGCGAGGTCTGCCGTGACCGCCTCCCCGTGGGCACCGCCCACCCCCGTCGTGCCGGTGCCGCACGCGCCGACCCTCGCCGCCCACGTCCGGGAGTGGCGTGCCGCGCACGGCCTCACCCACGGCGACCTGGCCCGCCGGCTGGGAGTCGCGCGCACCACCGTCCGGAACTGGGAGCTGGGCCGGCGCCCGCAGCCGCTGCAGCTGGCCGCCCTCGCGCGGCTGTTCGGGTGGGACGACCTGACCGCCCGGGCGGTCGCGGGTGAGGACCGGGTGCGCACCGAGCGCACCTCCGGCGGGCGGCACGCCTCGCCGCTGTGCCGGGCCCGCCTCGCCGCCGGCCTGACGATGACCCAGGTGGCCAACCGGGTCGGGGTGACGCCGGCCAGCGTCTCGCGCTGGGAGAACGGCTGCCGCCGCCCCAGCCCCGGACACCGCCCGGCGCTGTCGAAGGTGCTGCGCGTCGGGTCCGAGCAGCTCGACCGGCTGCTCGAGGACACCCCGGCCGGCCGATGGGACGGCGTGGCCCTGCCCGGTCTCGGTGCGTTGCGCCTGGCCGCCGGGTGGACGCAGCGGGAGTTCGCGCTCGCCGTCGGCATCGGCTCCACCACCGCGCACCGCTGGGAGAACGGCCGCACCCGCGTCCCGGAGGACCGGGTCGAGCGGGTCGCCGAGGTCCTGGGGCTGGCGCCGGCGGAGCTGCTGGAGCGGGGCGCCACCCCGGTCGCCCGGGCGGACGCCATCCCGGCGCTGGCCCGCCTGCGCACCGCGGCCGGCATGAGCCAGCAGGAGGCGGCGCACCACGTGGGCATCAGCGTCCGGACCCTGCGCCGCTACGAGCACGGCCGCCGGCGCCCGGGGCTCGCCGCGGCCCGCGCCCTGGCGCGGTGCTACCGGCGTCCGCTGGCGGAGGTGCTGCGGGCCGGTGCCGTCCCCGTGCCGCCGATCCTCGTCCGGCGCGCCTGGGCGGCGACGGACCTGCCCGCCGTCCTCGAGGCGCTGCGGGCGACGTCGGGCCTGTCGGCCGCGGAGCTCGGCCGCCGCCTCGGGACGACGGGGCGCCGGGTCCGCGCGTGGGAGCGGGGCCTCGCGCTGCCCGGCCGCGCGGCGTGCCAGCGGCTGGAGCTGCTGCACCAGCTGCCGCCGGACCGGCTGGCCCGGCTCGCCCGCCTGTCGGCCCCCGCGGACTGATCGCGCGAGGGCGCGGTGGTCGTCAGCCGGGGAGGTCGCCGGCCAGCGCGGCGACGTCCTCCAGCCCGCGCAGCGCGTCGGTGAGGTGCGTGCAGGTGCTGGTGCCGGCGAACTCCGCCCGCAGCCGCGCGCGCAGGTCGGCCACGGCGGTGCCGGTCAGCCGGCCGGCGCTGGCCGCGGCGGCCGGGCACTCCTCCCAGGGCAGCACGCGCGGCCGCGCCTCGGCGGTCAGCACCGTGCCGGTCGTGCGGTCCACCCGGGCCGAGACGTCGTACTCGTGCAGCACCGTCTCGGTGCCGGACAGCGCCGTGTACGAGTCGCGGAACATCGCGTCGACCAGGACCACGGCCGGGTCGGCGGGGTCGGCGGCGACGTCCAGGCGGCGGTGCCGGCGCATGTCCCCCGGGGCCAGCGGACCGAAGGCGTGCCAGCCCTCCGCGTCCGCCGTCCGCAGGTCCGGTGCCTCCGGCGCGCTCATCGGCGGGATCGACCCGGAGGCGCGGATGTGCACCATCATCGTGCCGTCCGAGCGCCAGCCCGAGCAGACGTCGGCGGAGGAGCCGAGGGCGGCCGCGGCACGCGACCCGGCCGGCCCGGCGGGCGCGGAACCCTCCATGAGCAGCGCGTAGCCCGAGATCAGCGAGGTCACCGGGACGTCGTCGAGCAGCAGGAACAGCGGGGAGCGCGCGGCCCGCTCGTCCGGCAGCGCCGCGTCCAGCACCGTGCGGTACCCGGACCCGGCGCGCACGTCGAGCAGCTCCGCCGTCCCGGCGCGCTCCGGGGTGCTGCGCAGCTCCGCGACCCGGCCGCCGGCGACCACGGTCGTGGTCGTGGCCTCGCGGAGCACCGTCGCGGTCCCGTCGGCGGCGGTCGCGAGGTCACGCGCCGCACCCAGCAGGTGCACCGGGCCGCCCGGGCCCCCGGGGCGGACGATCTCGGTGGTCGCCGTCCGGCGGACCGATCCCGGTGTCCGCGCCGGCGTGCCGGACGCGGGGTCGTGCAGGCCGTGCCGCGGCCGCAGGTCCGGACTCGTCGGGACGCTCATCGGTGCCTCCGCGGACCGCCGGACAGGGTCGCGGCCGACCGTACAGTGACCCTTCCGACATCTCGAAGGGGAGAACCAGCATGCGTGACGCAGTGATCGTCGAGGCCGTCCGGACGCCGGTCGGCAGGCGCAAGGGCGGGCTGTCGGGCGTGCACCCGGCCGATCTGTCGGCGCACGTGCTGCGGTCGCTGGTCGAGCGCGCCGGCGTGGACCCCGCGGTGGTCGAGGACGTCATCTGGGGCTGCGTCGGCCAGGTCGGCGAGCAGACCTTCGACATCGGGCGGACCGCCGCGCTGGCCGCCGGCTGGCCGGAGACGGTCACCGGCGTGACGATCGACCGCCAGTGCGGCTCCTCGCAGCAGTCGATCCACTTCGCGGCGGCCGGGCTGGTGGCCGGCCAGTACGACGTCGTCGTCGCCGGGGGCGTGGAGTCGATGAGCAGGGTGCCCATGGGTGCCGCGCTCATCGACCAGGACCCCTTCGGCGAGGGCTTCATGGCGCGCTACGGCGTCTTCCCCAACCAGGGTGTGGGCGCCGAGATGATCGCGGAGAAGTGGGGCTTCACCCGCGAGCAGTGCGACGAGTTCTCGGTGGCCTCGCACGACAAGGCGGCGGCCGCCCGGGCCGACGGCCGGTTCACCGCGCAGATCGCGCCGGTGACGCTGCCCGACGGCACGGTGGTCAGCGAGGACGAGGGCATCCGCCCGGGGACGACGACCGAGGTGCTCGCCGGCCTGAAGACGGTGTTCAAGCCCGAGGGCGGCGTCATCACCGCCGGCAACTCCTCGCAGATCTCCGACGGGTCCGCGGCGCTGCTCATGACGACGGGGGACAAGGCGCGCGAGCTCGGGCTGACCCCGATCGCGCGGGTGCACACCGCCGTCCTGGCCGGCGCCGACCCGGTGATCATGCTGACCGCCCCGATCCCGGCGACGGAGAAGGCGCTGCGCCGCAGCGGCCTCTCGCTCGACGAGATCGGCGCGTTCGAGGTCAACGAGGCGTTCGCGCCGGTCCCGCTCGCGTGGCTGGCCGACGTCGGTGCCGACGCCAAGGCGCTCAACCCCAACGGTGGCGCGATCGCCCTGGGTCACCCGCTCGGCGGTTCGGGCGCCCGCATCGCCACGACGCTGCTGCACCACATGCGCGACAACGGCATCCGCTACGGACTGCAGACGATGTGCGAGGGCGGCGGCCAGGCCAACGCCACGATCTTCGAGCTGCTCTAGCCGCCCGGGTGACGTCCTCCCTCACCGCAGCGCGTCCTCCCTCACCGTCCGCGGTGCGGGAGGACGCGCCATGATCAGGTGACCTGATCCCAGCCTGACTCAGCGCCAGGCGAAGACCGGGGCCTCCAGGTGCGCGACCCGGGTGTCGAGGCCGCGGCAGGCGACCTGGCAGAACTGGTACACCACGGCCGCGGTCGGCGCGTGCACCCACCCGCCGTCCAGCGGCAGCTGGATCACCGGCTGGTCGGACTCGGGGATCCGCAGCAGCCGGGGCTCGACGTCGAGCTCGGCAACGGGCACCCGGTGGATGCCGGCCACCTCCGACTCCTGCGGGGTGAGCTCGCCGACCGGGCCGGCCCAGCAGACGACCGGCGTCATCACGTAGCCCGACCGGGTCACGTAGTCGTCGAGCAGCCCGAGCACGGACGACGGGGGAAGCGTCAGCCCGACCTCCTCCTCGAGCTCGCGCAGCGCGCCCTCGGCGGGGGTCTCGTCGGCGTCCCTCCGCCCGCCGGGCAGCGCCCACTGGCCGGCGTGGTTGCGCATCCGCGCGGCCCGGCGGGTGATCAGCAGCGCGGGGCCGGTGTCCTCCTCGACCACGCAGACCGCGACCGCGGCGTGCTTGAGGTCGGGCCGGTCGGCCGCGCGGCGGGGGAAGGCCGCGAGGCGGGCGGCGACGCCGTCCCGGTCCAGGGTCGTGCTCACCTCCGGACCGTACGACAGCGCGCGACGCCCCCGGGCCGCCAGTCGGTCAGCCGACCTCGCGGCGGCGGCGCTCGATCGCCTCGAGCACCGTCTTGCGGCCCCTGCCCAGCTCGCGCTCAGCGCGCTCCGCGCGGTCCAGCGTGCCGCGGTCCATGCCCGACACGCGCTCCCGCGCGTCGGGTGCGGTGAGGTCGAGGAGCTCGGCGGCCGCCCGGGCCTCGCGCGCGGCGTCGGTGTTCGGCACGTGCTGCCCGTCGCCCTGCTGCTTGGCCAGGTCGGTCGCGGCGCGCTCCTGCTCGGTCAGCAGCTGCCAGGCGGCGTCGGGCAGGTAGCGGTGGGTCGTGTCGCCGTCGCGGGCGTCGGCGTCGCCGTCGGCGGTGTGCCACTCCTGCTCGGTCCACTGCTGCAGGTGCCGCTGCGCCTCGGTCCGCTCGCCCTCGTGCCGGTAGCCCCCGCCGGCGGCCTCGTACTCGTGCGTGAGCAACTGGCTCTTCCGCGCGCTCCACTGGCCGGGCCGGCCGCCGCGGTCGCCGTCCTTGATCTCCTCCTTGAGCCGGGCGCGCAGCTCCGGATCGGTGTAGTCCGCCGCGTAGTCCTCCGCCGACTTGCCACTCATGCCCCCGCGGTACCCGGGCCGGAGCGCGGGCACGCGGGCAGGTCAGCCGGAGGCGCCCTGGCGGGCGCGGACGTGGATCCGCTCGCCCTGCGGGCCGTAGAGGTTGAGGATCTCGGCGGGGACGTCGCCCGGGTTGCCCACCCAGTGCGGGGTGCGGGTGTCGAACTCCGCGACCTCGCCGGCGCGCAGCTCCAGGTCGTGCTCGCCGAGCAGCAGGCGGACACGGCCGGAGAGCACGTACATCCACTCGTGGCCCTCGTGGGTCTTCTGCTCCGGCTCGCCGGACGGCGTGCGCGGCGGGATGACCTGCTTGTAGGCCTGCACCCCGCCCGGCCGGCGGGTCAGGGGCCAGAAGGTGTGGCCGCCCTTCTCGAAGGGCCGGGGGTTCACGCGGGGGTCCGGGGTGGACGGCGCGCCGATCAGCTCGTCGATCGGCACGGAGTGCGCGCGCGCCAGCGGGAGCAGCAGCTCCAGGGTCGGGCGGCGCTGGCCGGACTCCAGCCGGGAGAGCGTGCTCACGGAGATCCCGGTGGTCTCGGACAGCCGGGTGAGGGTCACGCCGCTCTTCTCCCGGAGCTCCCGCAGCCGGGGGCCCACCGCTGCCAGGACGTCCTCGTCGCTCATGCGGAATAGTTTGCCACTTCAGCAAAGATGTTTGTCAAGACGGCGACTGCGCGCGCACCCTCGTGGCATGAGCGAACGAGTCGACGTCCTGGTGATCGGTGGCGGAGCGGCGGGGTTGTCGGGGGCACTGGCCCTCGCCCGCGCACGGCGCAGCGTGCTGGTGGTGGACGGGGGCCGGCCGCGCAACGCGCCCGCGGCCGGCGTGCACAACTTCCTGACCCGCGACGGCACCCCGCCGGCCGAGCTGATGGCCGCGGCCCGCGCCGAGGTGACCGCGTACGGCGCGGAGGTCCGCGAGGGCTGGGTGACGACGGTCCGCCGGGTGGACGGCGGCTTCGCGGCCTCGCTCGCCGACGGCGCCACCGTCCTCGCCCGGCGGCTGCTCGTGGCCACCGGTGCGGCCGACGAGCTGCCCGACGTCCCCGGGCTGGCGGAGCTCTGGGGCACCGACGTCCTGCACTGCCCGTACTGCCACGGCTGGGAGGTCCGCGACCAGCCCGTCGGGGTCCTGTCGACCAGCGCCATGAGCGCGCACGGTGCGCTGCTGTGGCGGCAGTGGACCCCCGACGTGACCCTCTTCCTGCACACCGGGCCGGAGCCCACCGAGGAGCAGTGGGAGCAGCTCGCTGCGCGGGGCATCGAGGTCGTCGCCGGTGAGGTCGTCGGCCTGGAGACCGACGGCGGCCGGCTGACCGGGGTGCGGCTGGCCGGGGGCGCCGTCGTCCCGAGGCGCGCGCTGGTCGCCCAGACCCGGGTGCAGGCGCCGGAGGTCCTGCTCGCCGACCTCGGCCTCGCACCGGAGGAGGTCGGCATGAACGGCGTGGTCTTCGGCGAGGTGCTGCCCACCGGCCAGGACGGCGCCACCTCGGTGCCGGGCGTGTGGGTCGCCGGCAACGCGGGCGACGTCCGCGCCCAGGTCATCGTGTCCGCGGCCCAGGGCCTCGCGGCTGCCGGGCAGATCAACATGGACCTCGTGATGGAGGAGACCCGCACGGCCGTCGACGCCCGGGCCCGGGTAGGTGCGGCGTGACCCTCTACGACGAGGCGTGGTGGGAGGAGCGGTACGCGCACGGCCACACCCAGTGGAGCGGGCGGCCCAACGACGTCCTCGTCGCCGAGACCGCCGACCTGACGCCGGGCACCGCGCTCGACGTCGGCTGCGGCACCGGCGGCGACGCGATCTGGCTGGCCGGCCGGGGGTGGCAGGTGACCGGCGTCGACCTCTCCCGCACCGCGCTCGGCCGGGCCGCCGCTGCCGCCGCCGAGGCCCTCCTCGCCCATCGGACGACGTGGCAGTACGCCGACGTCACGACCTGGACCCCGCCGCCGGATGCGTTCGACCTGGTGACGTCGGCCTTCCTGCACGTCCCGGCGGGTGGGCGGGACGACGTGCTCGCCCGGCTGGCCGCCGCAGTCGCACCGGGCGGCACGCTGCTGGTGGCGCAGCACGACCCGAGCGACCTGCACACCGTGCGGCACGGCCAGGACCCGGACCTGTTCGCCACCGGCGAGCAGCTGGCCGCGGCTCTGCCGGCGGGGGAGTGGGAGGTGCTGGTCGCGGAGGCGCGGCCCCGGCTGGGGCGGTCACACGAGGGCGAGGACCTGCCCATGGCCGACGCGGTGCTGAAGGCCCGGAAGCGGTAGGGACCCCGCTGCCCCCCACCGCTCGCAGGCTGGCGGCGGGCCCCGGCAGCGGGGCCGGGCTCACGGCTCGTCCGGGAACAGCCGGGCGAGCCCGGGCGGGGGCCGGAACGGCTGCCAGTCGTCGGCGGGCTGGGCCAGCCGGTCGGCCACGACCCACAGCACCGCCGGGTCGTGGCCCATCCCGAGGTGGCTGGCGTGCACGCCGACGTTCTCGCTGTGCGGCCCGGTCCGCTGCAGGCAGGAGCGCCAGTCCACGACGCCGTCCCAGCGCGAGTACACCGACGTGCTGGGCATCGGCAGCGGGCGGGCCGGGTCGGCCGGCGACAGGCGCCGGCTGGTGTGCAGCGGGGCGAGACGGCGGTAGGCCCGGGCGCCGGGGCTGTCGTCGGGGCGGCGGCCGACCAGCGCGAAGGGGGAGCCGAGGGTCACGACCGAGCGCACCTCTGCCGGCGTCCGCACGGCGAGCCGGCGGGCGAAGACGCCGCCCAGGCTCTGCCCGACGATGCTCACCGCCTGGCCGTGGCGGTCGGCCAGCCGCGACACGAGGCCGGGCAGCGCCTCGACGATCTCGGGCGTCGGCCCGCGGTTGCGGCCGAGCTCCCAGCCGACGACCGGGTACCCCAGCGCCCGCAGCCAGGCGCGGAGCGTCGTGGTCGACACGTCGGAGGCGAGCAGGCCGGGCAGCACCAGGACCGGGTGCCGGTCGCCCCGCGGGGCGAGAGCCAGCAGCGGGAACGTGGCGGCGAGGCCGCCGGCGCTGGCCAGCGCGCGGATCGGCTCGGTGGCGGCCAGCAGGGTCGCGCGGCGCCGGGCAGCGCTCCGAGCAGGGCGAACGGCCATGGAGCCTCCGAACCGAGGGGACGACGTGTCCTGGCTACCCGCGCGGACGCCGCGGGACGCGGTGCATGACGCGGGACACACCGCCTGATTCCTCGGCTCGTCCGCCGCGTTCATTCCGTCGCCGGGTGCGATGCAGGTCACATCGTCGTGCGGATCGGCGGCGGGTGGGGGGCGGGCCCCCGCCGTTCGTCATCACACGGGCCCGGGGGTGTCTTCATCCATGTAGCCCCAAGCAGCGGCGCCCGTCGCCTGCCCTTCTAAGGAGATCCCATGAACTTCCGCAGAAGCATCGCCACCGTTGGTGTCGCCGGCGCCCTCGTGACCGGTGGCCTCGCCCTCGCCAGCCCGGCGCAGGCGCAGCCCGTCGTCACCGGGGGCCTGATCAACATCACCCTCGTCGACGTCCTCAACGAGAACGAGGTCGCTGTCCAGATCCCGATCGGTGTCGCCGTCAACATCTGCGGCGTGAACGCGGCTGCGTTGTTCGCCATCGTGGCCGACGACGGCGATGTCAGGTGTGAGGGCACCGTCGAGCAGCTGCCCAGGGCCTTCCGGTAACCCAGAGCCCAGCAGCGCTCCGGCACTCGGTGCGGGGCGCTGCACGGGTCAGTTCGACCCGCGCAACCCACCCGGCTGCGTGACCCGAACCCCCGGCCGGAGAGCCCTGACCCCGCTCCCCGGTCGGGGGTTCGGCACGTCCGGGGGTGTCCCGTTCACGGCGAGGAACCCCCGCTGCGCCATGTCGAACGTGGCGAGCACCTCCAGGAAGAACTCCGATGCGGCGGTCGCGACCTCGGTCAGCTCCTCCGGTGGCGTCTCGCGCAGCGCCTCCAGGAGCACCTCGTGGTGGACCCGGGCCAGGTCCAGGATGCTGATCCCGCCGGTCACTGCCGCCCGCCCCAGCTCGTACCCGCGGCTGAGCCCGGCCTCGCCCCGGCGCGGCAGGTAGCCCAGGAAGGCGACCCGGTAGTCGCGGGTGAGGGCGTCGAGGCCGTTCATCCGGCGGCCCTGCCGTGGCGCGCCGATCGTGCGCCGCCCGGCCGGCCCAGGTACTCCAGGCCCTCCTCCAGGTCCAGCGCCGTCGGCACGGTGCCGGTGTCCATGCCGAGGGAGACCATCGCGAAGGCGACGTCGGGCTGGATGCCGACGATGACGGTCTCCGCCCCGCGCAGCCGCGCCATCTCCGCGATCGTCCGCAGGGTGCGGGCGCCGAAGGAGTCCAGGACGTCCAGCGCGGCCACGTCGATGACCACGCCACGCGACCGGTACCGGCCGATCTGGTCGATCAGGTCGTGCTGGAACATCAGCATCTGGGTGTCGTCGAGCGCGGTGTGGATCGAGGCGATCAGCCAGGAGCCCTGGCGCAGGATCGAGACGAGCTTGGGTCCGGTCACATCGTCCCTGTCCCGTCTCCGCGGGTGACCGAGTAGCCGAGCAGTCGCTCGGCCTCCTCGAGGCCGCCCTGCAGGTCGCCGATGGTGTCCATCTTGCTCAGGTCGACGCCGATCGTGACCAGAGTCTGCGCGATGTCGGGCGACAACCCGGTGATGATCACGCTCGCGCCCATGAGCCGGGACGCGTCGACGGTGCGCACGAGGTGGTTGGCCACCGCCTCGTCGACGGCGGGGACGCCGGTGATGTCGATGACGACGACCTTCGCGCGGTGGGTCCGGATCCCGGTGAGCAGCTGCTCGGTGAGCTGACGCGCCCGCTCGCTGTCGAGCACGCCGATCATCGGCAGGATGAGCAGCCGCTCGCGGACGGGCAGGACCGGAGTGGACAGCTCGCGGATCGAGTCCTGCTGCTGCCGGATCACCCGCTCCCGCTCGTCGACGAAGGACACCGCGACCGTGTTGGCGATCCGGTTGGCCGCCGGCTCGTAGGCGTCGAGCACCCGGTTGAGCAGGCCGAAGTCGCGCTGGTACTTCTCGAACAGCGACCGGGCCAGGACGTCGCGGAGCAGCAGCACGATGCCGACGACCTCGTGCGTCTCCACCCCGCGCGGGATGATCCGCTCGGAGAGGTCGCGGGCGTAGCGCTGGAGCGCCTCCACGCTGCCCGTCTCGAGCACTTCGACGTAGTTGTCGTAGACCGACGTCGTCTCGGCGGCCATCTCCTGCGGCGTCATGGCGTGCAGCAACCCGGAGTCCTGGATGCGACCTGCCCACTCCTGCCGGAGCTTGGTGCGGTGTTCGCGCAGGTGGGCGACGAGCTGGGGGAGGAGCTGGTCCTCGGCGGTGCTCGTCAGCTCGGCGGAGCCCGCGGGCTGCATCTCGTCCGTGTGCTCGGTCATCGCTCTCCACACCATTTCGTCATCGTCACCGTGGTCCCGCGGCCCATCTCGGACACGACCGCGAACTCGTCCATCAACCGCCGGGCGCCGGGCAGGCCCAGCCCCAGCCCGTTGTACGTGCTGTATCCGTCGGCCAGTGCCTTCTCGACGTCCGGGATCCCCGGTCCGGTGTCCCGGGCGGTGACCTGGACCCCGCGCCGGGGCCGGTCCACCAGCTCCACGACCACCTCGCCCGTCCCGGCGAACCGCACGATGTTGCGGGTCACCTCCGAGACGGCGGTGGCGATGATGGTGAGCTCCGTCCGGGCGAAGCCCAGCCGCGCCGCGAGCTCCCGGGCGGCCTGGCGGGCGGCCACGATGTCGGCGTCGGTGGAGATGGGGATCCGCACCTCGTCGTCCCGGGGCTGCGCGCGCTCCATCAGCGGCTGGCTGAGCTGCGCGCAGACGTCGCACTCCAGCAGGTGCCGGCCCGCGTCGACCTCCCGCTGGCGACGGCGGTCCCCGCCGGACAGGGCGAGGAGCACCGGGCGGCAGCGTTCCGTGGGCGGCTCGACGTTCTCCCGGACCAGCAGGTACTCCACCCGGAGCCGGGCGCGGGTGCGGTTGAGCTGCGCCGCGACGGCCCCGGCGGTCGATCCCTGTTCCGCGGCCAGCGAGCGGGTGTCCTGCCCGGACACCTCGTGGGCCAGCAGGGTCGCGCGCTCGCGGTCGGTGAGCCGGGCCAGGGCCTCGGCGACGGCGGTGCGCTCCTCGCTCGCGAGGAGGTCCTGGTCGGGGGAGTCGGGCAGGTCCAGGTCGACGACGCGGTGCCGATTGCGCCGGTGGCGGTCCTGCTCGCGCCACAGGGACGCGACGACGTTCCGGGCCGTGACGATCGCGTAGGGCTCGAGCATCCCCGGCTCCACGCGGGCCGCCGCGGCCAGCACGCGGACGAGGGTCTCCTGCACGAGGTCGTCGGCGGTGGCCGCGTCGTCCACCCGGGCCCCGATGACGCGGCGCAGCATGGGGATGAGTGCGGCCACGTCGTCGTGGGGGCGGGGCTCGTCCCGCATCCCGATCGACTCCGCGGCGCTCACGGGCCGGACGCTACGCGCGGGACCGGGCTGGGGCGCCCCGATCCGGCGCCCGGGCGCCGGAGCCCGCCGAGGGGGCGGGGCCGGGGAGCCGCGTCACTCGCCCGGGGGGAGCAGCCGGGGCAGGAAGACCTCGTCGATGGGCCGCGGGCCCACGTACCGCCGGCAGGTGCACGGCACCCAGGCGTGCCCCGACCAGCGGCCGCGCTTGTCGTGGGTGTCGCGGCGCAGCTCGGCGTAGCAGGTGTTGGTCTCGGTGTCGTGCTGGCTGAGCGGGTGGCCGCAGCCGCACAGCGCGGGAGCCGGCGGCGCCGGGGGCACCGGACGGCGGCGCGTGAGCAGTCCGGCGCCGTACCCGACCGCCAGCAGGGCGGCTCCGATCAGCAGGCTCACCGGTTCCACCGGGCGGCCCCCCTCCCTCGACGACGTGCGGGGTCGACGGTAGCGCCGTACGGGCCGGGGGTGCCGCCCTCAGGAGGACCGGCCGCGCCCGCTCACGGCGTCGCGCAGGTGGTCCAGCAGGCTCGCGACCGGGCCGAGCACCGTGCGGACCCCGGCCTCGTTGGGCGTCAGCGGATGCGCCCGCGTCGGCGCGATGGCCTTCACCCGCTCCACGTCCCGCGCCATCGCAGCCAGCTGGTCGGGAGCGAAGGTCCGCCGGAGCTCGGCGAACATCCGGCCCTCCTCGTGCTCGACGTGCCCGCGGATCTCCCGGATGAGCGTCGTGACCTCGCCGTCGAAGCCGGGGTCGTCGGGGTCCATCCGCTCGAGGCGCTTCATCGTCTCCTCGGCCACGCCGTGCTCGTGCTTCGAGCGCTCGGCCTCGTCCCGGTCCACCTCCGCCTCGACGCGGGGATACACCTGGGTCTCCTCCGCGACGGCGTGCGCGACGATGCCGATGGTCACCTCGTCCACCAGCTCCCGCTTGCGCCGGAGGTCCTCCGGGCCGGTACGGCCGAGCAGGGCCTCGAGCTCTCGGAAGAGGCGGTCGAACTCGCGATGGTCGGCGCTGAGCAGGTCGACGACGTCGCGGTCGGGGGCGGTGGTCATGGCATCTCCTGGGCTGGAGCGGGCCCCTCGGCTCGGGCTCCCGTGTTTCCCCGACGACGGGGGAGCCACACCGGTGACGCACAATTCTCTTTTCGCGACGCGTTTCCGGACGCGTGACCGAGGGCACACGGACGGCGTGCAGCCGTATGCCGTGGGGTTCGCTCGACCGGATCGCTGGACCTGGCACGGGACGTCCGGGGAGACGCCGTGGCACGCCGTGACGGTCGACCGCCCGGCCCGCGACCTGGACGGCGTCGTCGAGCTGGCCGTCTGCGGGGCCATCGTGCAGATCTGGGGCTCGCAGGAGTGGGAGCGCATGGGAACCGGCCGCACGGCGTGCCGGGAGTGCGTCCGGCTGACCACCGCCGTGCCCGCCCCGGCGCCGGCCCCGTACACCGCACCGCTGCTGCGCGCCGTCAGCTGAGGGACCGGCCGCCGCGCCCTACCGGCGGTCGTTGCGCCGGCCGCTGATGGCCGACAGGCCGGTGATCTCCCGGCCGACGATGAGGGCCTGCACGGAGTCGGTGCCCTCGAAGGTGAAGACGGCCTCCATGTCCGCGTGGTGGCGGGCCACGTGGTGGTCGAGCAGGATCCCGTCGCCGCCGAGGATGTCGCGCGCGTCGGCCACGATCGCCCGGGCCTTGGCCGCGTGGTTCATCTTCGCCAGCGACGCCATCGCCGGGGTCATCCGGTCGGCGTCGGCCAGCTTGGACAGCCGCCAGCACATCAGCTGCATCGAGGTGATCTCGGCGAGCATGCGGGCCAGCTTGTCCTGCACCAGCTGGTAGCCGGCGATCGGCTGGCCGAACTGCTCCCGCTGCTGCGCGTGGGCCAGGGCCAGCTCGTACGAGGCGGTCGCCAGGCCGAGTGCCCGCCAGGCGACGGTGTAGCGGGTGCGGTCCAGGACCGTGGAGACGTCCTTGAACGACCGGCACCCCGCCAGCTTGTTCCCCGCCGGCACCCGGACGCCGGACAGCGTGATCTCGGCCTGCCACACCGCCCGCAGCGCCGTCTTCCCCGTCATCACGGTCGCCTCGAAGCCGGGCGTGCCCTTCTCGACGACGTACCCGCCGACGTCGCCGTCCTCGTCGCGGGCCCAGATGAGCACGAGGTCGGCGATGGACCCGTTGCCGATCCACTTCTTCTGC
This sequence comes from Trujillonella endophytica, assembly GCF_019799905.1. Lineage (GTDB taxonomy): Bacteria > Actinomycetota > Actinomycetes > Mycobacteriales > Geodermatophilaceae > Trujillonella > Trujillonella endophyticus_A. Next base: position 103,384 of record NZ_JABGCI010000009.1, read on the forward strand.
CCGTCGAGCTCGAAGGCGTCGCCGTCGCGGCGGGCGGAGGTCTCCAGGCCGACGGCGTCCGAGCCGTGCCGGGGCTCGGTCAGCCCGAAGGCGCCGATCGTCTCCATGCGGGCCATCTGCGGCAGCCAGCGCTGCCGCTGCTCCTCCGAGCCCAGCATCGCGATCGACTGCATGGCCAGGAAGCTGTGCACGCCGTTGAAGGTGCCGATGCTGCCGTCGGCGCGGGCCAGCTCGGCGGCGACCAGCCCGGCCGACACCGCGCTCATGCCGGGGCAGCCGTACCCCTCGATCGTGCCGCCGGCGACGCCCAGCTCCGCCAGCTTCGGCACCAGCTGGGCGGGGAACTCCGCCCGCTCCCAGTACTCGTTGGCGATCGGCACGACCTCGCGCTCGCCGAAGGCGCGCACCCGGTCGCGGACGGCGATCTCCTCGGGCTCGAGGAGCTCCTCCACGGCGTAGAAGTCGGGACTGGTCACGACGTGGACGCTAGGGGCCGACGCTCCGCCCTGCAGCTCACGCGAGGAGACCGCGCACGTAGCCGATCTGGCCCAGGTGCTGGAGGTCGTCGGAGAGCACGCTCACCAGCCGCACGCCGAGGGTGACCGGCGGGTCCCACCGGGTGTCGACGACCCGGTCGAGGTCGGCGTCGGTCAGCCCGGCGAGGAACTCCGCCGTCCGCGCGTGCACGGCGGCCGAGTACTCGACCAGCAGGGCGGGGTCCTCGACGCGGACGGCGCCGACCTCCTCGGTGGACATGCCGTAGCCGATCGCGGCGTCGTCCACCGGCAGGTCGAAGCGGCGCGCGAAGCCCTGCGCGGTCCACACCTGCTCGCCGCCGGCGACGTCGGTCACGTGGTCGTCCTGCACGCGGAGGAGGTGCCACGCCAGCCAGGCGACCGGGTTGGCGTCGGGCCCGACCCGGGCGGCCAGCTGCTCGGCGGTCAGGCCGTCGAGGCTGCCCTGCAGGGTCTCGTGGACCTGGGAGAAGGCGTGGGAGAGGACGTCTCGGCTGTGCACCGCCGCGCAGTACCCGCAGCCAGCCCGCCGACGCGTCGGAGCTGGTCGGGATAGGTTGCCGGGGCCCGTCGTCGACCACCGGGAGGTCCGGTGACGTTCCTGCTCGCCCGCCTCGTCCGGATCGTGCGCCTGCGGCTGCCCAGCTGGCGGCTGCCGCTGGCGGTGACCGTCCTGGTCTTCCTGACGAGCTGGGCGGCGATGGCCCTGGTCGAGCCGGCCGGCAGCGGGATCGCCGACCCCGGGACGTACTGGTGGTACTTCGTCGTCACGTCGGCCACGGTCGGCTACGGCGACTACTTCCCGGAGACGGCCGCGGGGCGCGTGGTCGGCAGCTACGTCATCGTCGGCGGCATCGTCACGCTGACGCTGCTGTTCACCCAGCTCACCACGGCCCTGCAGACGGCGCGGGGCCGCCGGACGAGAGGAGTGGTGGCCCTGGACCTGGAGGGGCACATCGTGCTGCTCGGCTTCACGCCGGGACGGACGGAGCGGATCGTGGCCGAGCTGACCGCGGAGGGGGGGACCCGGGTGGTGCTGTGCGCCTGGGACGACGTGGCCGAGGACCCGCTGCCGCACCTGCCCGACGTCGACTTCGTCCGCGGCGACCTCACCCGCGCCGATGTGATGACCCGGGCGTGCGTGTCGCGGGCGCGCACCGCGGTCGTCGACGGCCGGGACGACAACGAGACGCTGGCGATCGCCGTCGCCGTCGACCACGCGAACCACGGCATCCACCTGGTCGCCGCGCTCCGCGACCTCAGCCGGCGGGAGACCATGCGCTACGTCAGCCCCGACGTGCAGGTGGTGCAGTGGCACATGCCCTCGCTGCTGTCGGAGGAGGCGGCCGACCCCGGGCTGACCCAGGTCTACAACGACCTCATGACCAGCGGCGGGCACGGCAACACCTACTCGACGACGGTGCCGCCGGGCTGCCCACTGGCCACCGTGGGAGACGTGCAGATGCACCTCGGCCGCCGGTTCAGCGCGACCCTGCTGGCCGTGCGCGACCCGTCTCGCGAGCTCGAGGTCAGCCCGCCGTGGGACCGGGCGGTGCCGGCAGGGACCACGCTGTACTACGTCGGCCGCGAGCGCCTGACGCCGGAGCAGCTGGCCGCGGCGGGCTGAGCTCCCGGCTCAGCCCGTGGGGGCCGCGTCGCCCGGATCGGTGGCCGCGGCCTCCGGCTCGCTGGCGGCGTCCAGCTCCTCGACCTGCTCGGGCGTCGCCTGCTCGAGGGCGATGTCGCGCGGCTGGGGCAGGGGCTCCGGGTTCGTCACGTGCCCGAGCCTGCCCCAGCTCCCAGACCCCCGCCCGGTCAGAACAGCGTGAGGACCAGGACGACCAGGGCCACCGCGACGGCGAGCGAGGCGAGCACGAACACGACGGCGGGGACGACCACCCAGCGCCGCTTGAACCGCCACCGCCGCGGCGCCCCGCCGGGGTCCGGGCGGGACGGCGGGGGCGCCGGAGGAGGGGGAGGAGCCGGCGCGGGAGGCCGGCTGGAGCCGGTGGTCCGGTCCCGTTCCGCGCGCCGCTCGCGCCGCCGGTCGGCGAGGTGCCGGGCCTGGTCACGGGCGTCGCGCGCGACCGAGCCGAGGAGCGCGGCGGAGCCGGCGGCGAGGGCCTTGAGGTCCTCGGCGCTGATCCGCTCCACCCGGTCCCCGCGGGCCGCGGCCGCCGAGTCGGCCGACGGGGTCGTGGGCGCGCCGCCGGCCAGGGGCACCGGCGGGGGCCAGGCGCTCTCCGGCCGGGCACCGGAGAGGACCGCCTGCAGCTGGGACCGCGCCTGGCCGGGCGTCGTCCGCAGGGCCGGGTCCTTGGTGAGCAGGCCACGCAGCACCGGTTCCAGCGGTCCCGCGTGCAGCATCGGCGGGGGGTGCTCGGACACCACGGCCATCAGCGTCGCCATCGGCTCGTCCCGGGCGAACGCGGGCCGCCCCTCCACCGCCGTGTACAGCGTCGCGCCCAGCGACCACATGTCCGTGGGCGGGCCGGGCCGGGCGCCGTGGGCCCGTTCCGGGGACATGTAGGACGGCGACCCGATCATCGTCCCGGTGGTCGTCAGCGAGGAGTCGCCCGTGGCCGTGGCGATGCCGAAGTCGGTGAGGTACGCCCGCCCCCCCTCGTCGACCAGGACGTTGCCCGGCTTGACGTCGCGGTGCACGATCCCGGCCTGGTGCGCGGCGACCAGCCCGGAGAGGACGTCGAGCCCGATCCGCGCCACGGCCTGCCAGGGCAGCGTCCCGTGCTCCTCGATCAGCTCCTGGAGGCTCCGGGAGGGCACGTGCTCCATGACCAGCCAGGGCCGGCCGTCCTCCTCGACGACGTCGAAGACCGTCGTCACGTGCGGGTGGTCGAGGCTGGCCGCGTTCCGGGCCTCCCGGAGCGTGCGCTCGCGCAGGATGTCCCGCTCGTGGCCGGTGACGTGCACCGAGTAGGTGATCTCCTTGACCGCGACCGGCCGGTCCAGCAGCTGGTCGGTGCCCCGCCAGACCACGCCCATGCCGCCGCGCCCGATCACCTCGGCGAGCGCGTATCGGCCACCGAGGAGGCGGCTCCCGGCTCCGGCGTCGGCCGTCATGCGCGGGAGGTTACGCCCGGGAGGTGACCGACGTGCACCGTCGTGGCATCGCGGTCGTGCCCGGTCGACGGCGCAGCTCCCCGGGAACGGGGCAGGGGAGGGGACGACGACCGTGCTCCGGCGCGCCGGGACCGACGTCGCGACCGCCGCCCCCGGGCCTGGGATGCTGCGCGGGGCACGGCCGGCGGGACCGGCCGGAGCCCGGGCGCGCACGGAGGACCGTCGCGCGCCGCGCCACCGATCGGGAGGTACCGCATGACCACGCCGGGCTCGAACGGCCCCGACCAGCAGCCCGGGGGCGGTGCTCCCGGCTGGGGCCAGCCGCCCGCCGGCTCCTCGGGCGGCTACTCGCCGCCGCCCCCGCCGCCTCGTGGGGCGACCCCGCCGTCCGCGGGTGGGTTCCCGCAGGGCCAGTACCCGGGGCCGCAGGGCGGTGCCCAGTACCCGCCGCAGGGCGGTGCCCAGTACCCGCAGCAGGGCGGTGCCCAGTACCCGCCGCAGGGCGGTGCCCAGTACCCGCAGCAGGGGGCCAGCCCGATCGGTGGCCCGCCGGCGAGGTCCGGCCCGCCGAAGTGGCTGATCCCGCTCCTCGTGGTCGCGGCGCTGGTCGCCGCCGCCCTGGCGTACTTCGTCGTCTTCGCCGGCCCGGACTTCGAGGAGGGCGACTGCCTCCGGCAGGCGAGCTCGGACGAGGTCGAGGAGGTCGACTGCGACGACTCCGCGGCCGAGGTCCGGGTCATCGGCGTGCACGACGAGGACCTGACCGAGGACGAGTTCTTCGCCGACGACACGACCTGCTCGGACTTCCCGGAGACCGTGAACCAGGTCTGGGTCGCCAAGACGTTCGGCGACTCCGGGACCATCTACTGCACGGTCCCCGTGGGCTGACCCGGGACCCGGGTCCCGACCCCGGGGCGACGGCAACGGTCGTCGCCCCGGGGCGGGTCACCCCCCGGTGAGCCGCGCGTCGAGGAGCTCGCCCTCCCGGCGCAGCACCACCTCCACGAGCTGACGTACCGCTCCCTCCGCCTGACGGCCGACCAGGGGCGCGTCCACCCGGGCTTCGGCGGTGACCACCGAGCGTGTGCCGCCGTCGCCGGCCGCGAGCCGCCGTTCGCCGGTGACCTCCACCGACCGCCCGAACACCTCGGCGCGCACCTCCAGGTCGCAGGACCACCCGTCGCCGTCCCGGCGCCACGTGCGGGTGTCGGTCACGGCCAGCTCGCGGGGGACGAACCGGGCGAAGACCGCGGGGATGCCGGCCGTGGGAGCGAGCATCCGCACCCGGGTGCGGGTGTCGTCGGCGGTGACCTCCTGCGCCTGCGCGCCGAGCGCGGCGGTCGTCTCCCGCAGGAACGACTCCTCGGTGAGGACGGCGTGCACCCGGTCGGGCGGGGCGGCGTGGACGGTGGAGACGTCGATGGGCACGCCCCATCCTCGGCGGAGGACGGGGCGTGCGCCCGACGGGACCGGCCCGACGTCGTCCTCATGCACCTGCACCCTCCCGCGCGGGAACGGGCTGGAGGTGACGGCGCGGATCACCGAGGCACTGCCCGGCACCGCCGTACTCGTGCTGACGATGGTGGAGAACCAGGACGCCGTGGCGGCGGCGCTGCGGGCGGGCGCGTGCGGCTACCTCGTCAAGGGGTCCTCGCGGGCACAGATCGCCCGGGCGATCGAGGCCGTCGCCGACGGCGGACCGTCCTCGGCCGCGGGGTGTCCGGGGCGCTGGCGCGGCCGGGCCCGGAGGGCGACGCGCTGGCCGCCTTCCCCGACCTCACCGAGCGCGAGCGCGAGGTCCTGGAGCTGATGGCGAGGGGCATGACGGACGCGAGATCGCGGGGCGGCTGTACCTGTCGGACAAGACGGTGCGCAACGTCGTCTCGGCCTTGTTCGCGACGCTGCAGGTCACCAGCCGCGCGGAGGCGGTGGTCCGCGCCCGGGACGCCGGTCTCGGCGGAGCGGCGCCCGGGCTCGGGGTCGCGCCCGGCTGACCGGCTTCAGGCCACCGGGGCCGGGTCCTCGACGGCCGGTGGCGCCCCGCTCTCGTCGGCCGCGGGGGTCGGGGTCTCGCCGCCGTCCGCGGGGACGTCGAGATCCGGATCGGTGCAGGGGACCGGCTCCGGGCCGGTGGCGGTGGCGTCGTCGGGTGTGGCCGCGCCCGGCTCGGTGGGCTGCTCGTCGCACGAGAGCTCGTCCGGCGGCGGTTCGTCCCCAGCGAGGGGCTGCTCCGTCGCGGGCGGCACCTCCGTGGCGGGCGGCACCTCCTCGGCGGGGGGCTGCTCCGTGGCGGGTGGCGCCTCCTCGGCTGGGGGCACCTCCTCGGCGGGCGGCTGCTCCTCGGCGGGCGGCTGCTCCTCGGCGGGGGGTTGCTCCTCGGCGGGGGGCTGCTCCGTGGCGGGTGGCGCCTCCGTGGCTGGGGGCACCTCCTCGGCGGGTGGCACTTCCGTGGCGGGGGGCACCTCCTCGGCGGGTGGCACCTCCGTGGCGGACGGCACCTCCTCGGCTGGGGGCACCTCCTCGGCGGGCGGCACCTCCGTGGCCGGAGGGGGCTCCGCTGCGGGCGCTACGTCCGCGGTGGGCGGCTGCTCCTCGGCGGGGGATCCCAGGGCAGCCGCGGTGGGAGGCGACGCCGGCACGGGTGGGGTGCTGGGTGGAGGGGGCTCCGGCTGGGCCGGCGCCGTCGTCGGCGGAGGTGCAGGCGGCTGCTCAACGACCGGCGCGGGGAGGGAGTCGGCCTCGTCCGGGGGCGCGGACGCCGGTGGGTCGATCACCGGGAGCTCGTCGGGGGGTGGAGGCAGCGAGGACGACGGTGCCGGAGGCGCCGGGTCGAGCCCGGGGAGGACGCCGATGGTCGGGACCAGGAGTGGACCCCCGCCCGGACCGCGGGAGGTGGAGGAGGTCTCGGTCGTGCTGCCGGCGGCGGCCGTGAGCGGGGCCACGGCCCCCGCGTGGACGGCCCCCGCGTGGACGGCCCCCGGGTACACGACGGGTGCGTCGACGCTTCCGATCGCCGCCAGCGCCGCGGCCACCCCCAGCGCCAAGGCGCCGGCACCGATCACCGGTGCGACGCGGTCGCCCGTCGTCCCCATGCCGCATCCCCCTGCGTCGCTGACGAGTCGCCGCATCGTGACCGCCGCAGGTGACCGGCAGGCATCGGTCGGACGCCGGTCCGGCGACGCCCGGCCGTCGTCCGTGCGCGCCGCGCACGAGCGCGCCCACGTCGTCACCCTGCGTGCCGTTCAGCCCCGGTCGAAGAGGGTGACCCGGTCCGGGGTGGCGGTGAAGGGGTTGGCCCACTCCGATACGACGCCGGTGATGGGCTGGGCATCGGTGACGACGACGTGCGGGGTCCCGGGGTAGACGGCCAGCACCCGGGTCGGGGAGGTGAGCACCTCCGTGCGCTCGATCAGCTCGCCGCGGCGCAACCGCTGCGTCGTCCGCTCGCCGCGCAGCTCCTCACCGACCGCCGCGGTCCACCGCGCGCCGTCGTGGGTGAAGTCGATGGCCCGGACGCGCTGTCCCGGCGGGGCAGGCTCGCAGCCGGCGAACTCCGCCAGAGCCTCGTACAGCCGTTCGGCCTGCTCGTCGTCGGCCGCACGCGGGAGGAAGAAGGCGGTCATGCGTGCATCCTCGCCGCGGACACCGACATCGTGGGCCCGGAGCACGCCCGTGGACGAGCGGCGATCAGCTCCGGTGCCAGCGCACCGCCCCGGCGGCGGACGTGGCGAGGACGGCCAGGGACAGCACGGCGCTGCGGTCCTTCACGTCCCCACCCCGACGCGCTATGAGCACGGCCGCGGCGTCGAGCGCGGTGAGCAGGAGGGTGACCTCCGTCGTCCGGCGGGCCTGCGGTGCGGGCGTGACCAGCAGCGCGGCACCCATCGCGATGTTGCGCGCCGCGCCCAGCCGCACCAGGAGCGGCAGGGCCACGTCGGTGCGGGTCGCGGCCTCGTCCAGCCCGAGCCACCGGGGCAGCGTGCGGGGGGCGAACAGCGCCGCGGTCCCGATCCAGATCGACAGCGTCCCGATGCTCTTGCGCGTGACGTCCCACTCCCCGGCCATGGCCACCTACTGCCCGGCCCCGGCAGCCCTCAACCCGCTCCGGCCGGCGGCCAGGACCAGGACGAGGGCGAGGAAGGGCAGCGTGAGGGCGCTCGCCACCACGTCGCTGACGGCGGCGACGGCGAACGCGCCCGCCGACGGCGCGTCCAGCGGCCCCAGCACCTGCGGCAGCCCGAGCGCGGCGATCGACGCGGGGAGGGTGACCAGCGCGGACACGGCCCCGCCGAGCACGGCGCCGGCGGCCACCGTCCCGGGCGCCCTGCGCACGGCGGTCCAGGCGAGGTCGGTGCCGCGGCGGAGGGCACCGGCGGGCCGGAGCCGGCCGTCGCCGGGCAGCCCTGCGACGGCCCCGGTGACCCACAGCTGCGCGATGACGGCGGTCAGGAAGCCCACGACGTCGACGAGGACGGCGGCGGCGACCGACGGGTCGTCCCACACCAGCAGCTGCCGCCCCACGTCGGGCACCGTGTTGACCAGGGTGGCCGCGACGGCGGCGAGGTAGGCGGGGCGCCAGTGCCGCGCCAGCAGTGCCAGCGCCGCGCGGACGGTGGGCATCGGGTGCGCCGTCCCGTCCCGCGCGGTCACGGCGCTCGTCACGGCTTGGTCGCGACGAGCGCCGTCCAGCAGCCGGCGAGGCGGTCCTCCTGGCCGACGACGGTCAGCCCGGCGTCCCGGCAGGCGTCGGCGAGGGTCTCGGGGGTCGGCCGGTCGCCGTCCGCGGGGTGGAACGAGACCGCGCGCAGCGGCCGGCTGTCGACGATCCGCGCGGTCATCTCGCAGGAGTAGAACCGCCCGCCCGGGCGCAGCACCCGCGCCGCCTCGCGGACGGCGTCCCGCCACGCGTCGGCGTGGTGGAGCACGTGGTAGCCGAAGACGGCGTCGCAGGACGCGTCGTCGACGGGGAGGGCGGTGGCGTCGCCGACGCTCACCTCCACCCGGCCGCCGAGGTCCGCGACCGCCCGGCGGCAGGCGAGGACGGTCGCGGGGGAGAGCTCCACCCCCTCGGCGTGGCCGGCGCCGAACAGCTCCAGGGCCAGGCGAAGTCCCGTGCCGCGGCGGCCGGTCCCAAGCTCGAGCGCTCGGCCGCCGGCGACGTCGCCGCCGAGGCGGCGCAGCACGGGGGCCTCGACGCGGCGCTGCACCAGCGCCCGGAGCCGGGAGTCGACCCACAGCCGGTTGGCGTCGACGTGGGTGGGCGGGACGGCGCGGTGGCTGTGCACCGCGGTCTTCTCATGAGGCACGACAGGGTTGTGCCCGACGGGGTCGGGGCACAACCGCGGGGTGAGCGATCTCAGGGACCGCGTCGTCCTCGTCACCGGCGGCAGCGCCGGAATCGGCCGCGCGGTGGTCCACCGCCTCGCCGGGGGAGGGGCGCGGGTGGTCGCCTGCGCCCGGGACGCCGACCGGCTGGCCGAGGCTCTGGCGGGCGTCCCCGGTGCCACCGGGATCCCGGCGGACGTGTCGTCCGCGACCGAGCGCACCGCACTGGTGGAGCGCGTGGTCGCCGAGCACGGCCGGCTGGACGCCGTCGTCCTCAACGCGGCGCTCGGCTACGCCGCGCTCGTCGAGGACACCCCGCAGGACGCGGTCGAGGCCATGGTCGCCACCAACCTCACCGGCGTCGTCGACCTGGCCCGGCTCGCCCTCCCGCACCTGTTCACCTCGGCCGCCGAGCGTGGCCGGGCCGACATCCTGGTGACGGCCTCGTCCGCGGCCCTCGCGCAGGTCCCGCCGCTGACGATCTACTCGGCGACCAAGGCCGGCGCGCACGGGTTCGTGAAGGGGCTGCGGCGGGAGGTCACCGCGCGCGGCGTGCGCGTCCACTCCGTCACCCCGGGTCCGGTCTCGACGGAGTGGCTCGTGCGCGGCCGGGGCGCGGCGCCGACCTCGGACGCCGACGCCGAGGGCCGCCTCTCGCCGGGGATCCGGCCCGAGCGGGTGGCCGAGCAGGTCGCGCGGAGCCTCACCTCCTACTGGTCGCGGACGGTGGCGGTGCCGCGCTGGATGGGCGTGGCCCGTCTCGGCGAGGTGCCACCCATCGACCGGCTGCTGGACATGACCCTGTCGCGGCAGACCGGCCGCATCCGTCGCGTCACCGAGCGGATGGTCGCCGACCGCACCCGCTGACCGGGGTCCGCCTCCGCGGGCCCGGGGATCGTGGGCACGCCCACGGTCAGCCGGGACCCCGCATCCCGGGCTCCGGTCGCCGGCGGACGTACGTGGTGCCGAGGGAGTCGGCGAGCGTGGCCATGTCCTGCTCGACCACCAGGCCCCGCTCCAGCAGCTGAGACGACGGCCAGCGGCGGACCCGCCCCGGCGGCGGTGCGGGCATCCCTGTAGGTCGAGCGCATCATCGGACCCGGACGTCGATCCGGTGGGGCGGGTGGGGCTCGAACCCACGACCCAGGGATTATGAGTCCCATGCTCTGACCAGCTGAGCTACCGCCCCGTGCGTCCGGCACCGGGCCGGCCGCATCGACAGCCTGCCACGGGAGCGGCGGGCGTCGGCGCGGAGGCGCGGCTCCCCGCTCCCGGCTCCGGTCGGTCGAGGTCGGGCACGAGGACCGGTGCCGGCAACGTGCCGAAGGTCACCCCGGGGACCTGGTCGCCGCCCGATGTGCAGCTCACACCGGTGCGAGAAGCAAGGAGGCGCGCCGGTGCCGTTACCTCGCCGTGACCTGCACTCCGGATCACGGGTAGGGTCCCCCGCGGCTCTGCCGGGCCATGCTCCCCAACCCACGGGGACCCCGGCGGGCCCCGCCGCACCGCCCCCGCCGCCAGCAGGGGCGGCCGGGACCTGCCGTCCCGGGGTCGCGCGTGCCCACGGGGGCAGCGGCGCGCGGGTGGGACGACGTCCCGCCGACCCGGTGGACCGGAGAAACGGAGAGCCGCCGCGTTGGCGACCCTGCACCGCCTGCACGACCCGTCCCCCCGCTCACGCCGGCTCCGTACCGCCCTGCTCGCCGGGGCCGCGGCCGGGTGCCTGATCGCCGCACCGGTCGTACCGGCTGCCGCGGCGCCCGGTGACGACCTCGCCGGTGCGCGAGCCACCGAGGAGGCCGTCGCCGCCGAGGTCGCCGCCGTCTCCGCCGAGGTGGCCGCCGCCGAGGAGCAGCTGCAGCGGATGACGGTGGAGGCCGAGGCCGCGGCCGATGCTGCGCTCGTCGCCCGCGCCGACCTGGCCGCGGCCGAGACGGCCGCCGCCGAGGCGGCTGCCTGGCTGGCCTTCGCGCAGGCCGCCGTGGCCGAGGCCCAGCAGGAGGTGGCCGACGTCGGCCGCGAGGCCTACATGAGCGCCGGGGACGTCTACGGCGGCGCGGCGGTCCTGCTGGGCTCGGAGAGCCCGGAGGAGCTGTTGCAGCGCGCAGCGACCATGGAGGTGCTCGGCGACCAGCGCGCCGACGTCCTCCAGGAGCACGAGGACGTCGAGCTCGACGTCGCCCGGGCGGAGGCGGCGGCACGGGCCACCGTGGCCGAGCGGGACCAGGCCCGCCGGACGGCGGAGGAGACGGCCGCCGCGGTGGAGCAGCAGCGGGCCACCGCCCAGGCCGAGTTCGACGCGGTGAGCGCCCGCCGGGCCGAGCTCGACGCGCGGCTGTACACGGCCCAGCTCCAGCTGCTCCGGCTCCAGGGCGTGGCCGACGCCGAGGCCGCGTACGCCGCGCAGATCACCGCGGCCGTCCAGCCCGACACCCGGTCGCTCGCCGCGGGGGCGGCCGCGCCGACGACCGGGCGGGTCACCTCCTGCTACGGCACCCGCTGGGGCGCCATGCACCAGGGCGTCGACATCGCCGCGCCGATCGGCACGCCGGTCTACGCCCCGGTGGGCGGCGTCGTCCTCCAGGCCGGCCCGGCCAGTGGCTTCGGGCTCGCCGTCTACGTCCAGCACCCGGACGGCTCCATCACGCTCTACGGGCACGTGAACCAGTTCTTCGTCTCCGCCGGGGACGTCGTCTCCGCCGGTGAGCGGATCGCCGAGGTGGGCAACCGCGGCCAGTCGACCGGCCCGCACCTGCACTTCGAGGTGCACCAGGGCGGCCTCTACGCCAGCCGGGTCAACCCGGTGCCGTGGCTGTCCGCGATCGGCATCTCCCTGGGCGGCGCCTGCTAGAGGAGGGACCCCGTCCTCCCCACCCTCCTCGAGCTCGGGGCGGGACCCGGGACCGGGCCGCTCCGGACGGTCAGCCGCGGCCGCGCAGCCGGCCCAGCAGGCCGCCCGCCCCACCGAGGGTGCGGGCGGCCAGGGCCAGGATGGGACCGCCGGGTATGCCCGGGGCGACGGAGACGATCGGCGCCAGCCGCATCAGCCCGCCGACGTCGTGGACCCGCAGCCGGCGGCGGGCGAGCGCGGTCACCGGGTTGACCCGCCCCGAGGCGGCCTCGAGCAGCAGGCCGGCCGGCGCCTCGACGGCCGCGCCGGGTGGCGAGTCGCCGGCGTCCACCCGGCGCACCGTCCAGCCGCTGTCGCCGGCGGCGAAGGCCCAGCCGCCCTCCGGCGTGGTCAGCGTGACCCCGCCGGTGATCTCGCAGGACGACGCCAGCGCACCGGTCACGTCCGCCAGCGCCGCCAGGCCGGCCTGCAGGACGTCGTCGGGCACCGGAGGAGCGCCCAGGGGCACCAGGTCCAGCCCGTGCACGGCGAGCTCGTAGGCCTGACCCAGGACGACCGACAGCAGCGGCAGGGTGCCCACCGTGGCCACCGTCGGCGCCGTGTCCAGCTCCACCGGCTCCTCGGCGAGGTAGCGCGCCGTCGCCTCCCGGTTGCGGTGGAGCGCGGCGAGCACCTCCTCGCGCGGGGCGTCGCTGTGGGCCGCGGTCACCCGGGCGTTCGTGCCGTCGACGTCCGGCGGCCGGCCCGCGCCCCCGGCCCGCGCCGAGGCGATCAGGTCGGCCAGGGCGGTGTGGTCGTCCCAGCAGCCCAGGTGCACGCACACCTCGTGGGCCCGCCAGCCGGGCAGCCGGGTCGGTCGGTCGAGGTCGACCGCCTCGGCCTGGGCGATGAACGCGTCCCAGGCGCCCAGCACCATGCCGCCGACCTCCGTCCGGCCGGCGTCGGCCATGCCGTGCGTCGTCGTGGTGTCCCCGCCTCGTGCCATGGCGGGCAGGTACCCGGCCGACCCCCGCGGCAGGCGTGGCGTGGCTCTCTCGCCCGGAGGGGGCAGACGGGCGTCAAGGTGGCGCGCGCCCACGCCGACGTGGATGGGGTGACTCCTCCCGGCGGGGGACGGCGGCGACGGGCCGCCGACGATGCCCCGCGCGCCCGGCTGCGGCTGGGGCCTGCCCTGCGGCGGGCGCTCTACCGCCCCCTGGCGGAGGACGACGCCCGGGTCGCCTACTGGGTCCACCACGTGCGCCTGGGCGTACTGCTGACCGAGGTGGGCGGTGTCGCGGCGCTGGGCTACGCCGTCCTCACCCCGACCGCGGGGCGCCTGCACCCGGTGCTCCTGGGGGCCGCCGGCCTGGCGATCCTCGGCGCCCCGCTGCTGTTCCTGCTGCCGCTGCCCGCGATGATGCGCGACGCCCGCGGGCCGCTGCTGTTCTACGGGTGGAGCGCGGGGACCACGGTGCTCGTCGTCCTCGGCACGCGCGTGGACGGCGGGGCCGACAGTCCCCTGTTCTGCCTGCTCTTCCTGACCCTCGGCTTCATGTCCGCCGCCTTCCAGCCCGCCGGGGTGGTGGGGATGGGCGGGTTCATGGTCGTCGCCTACCTCGTCGTCGACGTGCTGCCGGAGCCGCGGACCGCGGGGCTCTTCGTCGCCGTCGTCATGGCGAGCTTCACGCTGCTGTGCGCGCTGGCCTCGGCGAACGCGTGGGAGTCCCACGACCGTCAGACGCTGCTGCTCCGGACGTACGAGACCCTCGCCGCCACCGATCCGCTGACCGGCTGCCTGAACCGGCGGGCGTTCCTCGACCGACTGCACACCGCGATCGCCGCCGAGCCGGGGCGGACGGTCGTCTGCCTCGTCGACCTGGACGGGTTCAAGGGGGTGAACGACCGCGACGGCCACGCGGCCGGCGACGCCGTGCTCCGTGCGGTCACCACGGCCCTCGGGGCGGCCGTGCGCGAGACCGACACGGTCGCCCGGCTCGGCGGTGACGAGTTCGCCGTCCTGGCCGCGGTGACCGAGCCCGGGGACGCGACGTCGCTCGCCGAGCGCATTCGCGAGGGTGTCGCCCGGGTGGGACGCACCGTGGGGGTCACGGCGAGCGTGGGCCTGACGCCGGTCCGGGCCGGGGACGACGACCACGAGGTCCTGCTGCGCGCCGACCAGGCCATGTACCGGGCCAAGGCCGCCGGCGGGGACCGGGTGGGTGCGCAGGACCGCCTGGGCAGCAGCGGAGACCCACGTCGATCACTGAGCGTCACCACCGGGCGGGCCAGGACCACGCGGCGTGTCGGCGGTGCGACGCGCCGTAGGCAGAGCAGTGTGGCCCGCACGCACGCAGGACGGAGCAGGTGGACGACCCCGCCGCGGACGTGCTATGGCCGCTGACCTGCGACGAGTGGCGTGACCGGTCACGAACAGTCACATGTGACCCATCCGCCGCATCCCCACTGGCGCGACCGGGGGACTGTCGTGCACACTGGTGACCGCAGCCCTGAGTTGTCGCACGCGAACACAGCCTGTCACCGAATCGATGGTCCGTTGGGGAAGACGAGACCAATCGAGTCGATGGAGGTACCCCGTGCAGCGACGGTCTACCCAGGGTGTCGTCTTCGTGCACGCGTGCCCGAAGGCGTTGTGCCAGCACGTCGAGTGGGCGCTCGAGCGCGTCATCGGCGCGCCGGTGTCCCTGTCGTGGGCCGACCAGCCCGCGGCGCACGGTTCCTACCGTGCCGAGGTGGCCTGGTCCGGTTCTCCCGGGACGGGCGCCAAGCTGGTCGCTGCGCTGCGCGCGTGGCCGATGCTGCGCTTCGAGGTGACCGAGGAAGCGAGCCACGGCAACGACGGCGAGCGCATGTCCTACGTGCCCGGGCACGGGGTCTTCCGCGCGCCGACGAGCGCGAACGGCGACCTCATCGTCTCCGAGCAGCAGCTGCGCCACCTCGCCGCGACGGCGACCTCGGCGGAGGCCTTCCGCCACGGTGTCGACCAGCTGCTCGGCGCGGCCTGGGACGCCGACCTCGAGGTCTACCGGCACGCCGGCGACGGCAGCCCCATCACCTGGCTGCACCAGGTCGTCTGACAGGTCTCGATCCGGTCGCGACGGCGTGAGGTCATCCGCCTGCCGTCGTAGCCTGAGGGCAGATCGTCCGGGCGTCGTCGGGGAAGCGGCGCCCGGACGGTCATGACGCCGGCGCCCGGCACCCACTCGGTGCCGGGCGCCGGCGTGTGTGGCTGTCAGGTCGCCGCCGTCCCCATCCACCACGGGCCGACGCGCCGGCCGATCATGATCGCGACACCCGCGTCCCGGTCGCGGAAGCCGCCGTGCGCCGCGGCTGCGGCGGCCACACGGCGGCTCTCGCGATCACGTGCGCCGCCGTCCGGCAGCAGCGCGCCGGAGCTACAGCGGGATGTTGCCGTGGGCGCCACGGCCCGGCCGGGCGTCGGCCAGCGCGCGGACCAGCCGGCGACGCGTGTGCGCGGGCTCCACGACCTCATCCACCACGCCGATCTCCAGCGCCCGGTTCACCCCGCCGGCGATCCGCTCGTGCTCCTCGGCCAGCTGCGCGTGCAGCGCCTCGCGCTCCGCGGGCGGGACGGCGGCCAGCTTCTTGCGGTGCAGGATGCCGACGGCGGCCTTGGCGCCCATGACGGCGACCTCGGCGCCGGGCCACGCGAAGACGGCCGTCGCACCCAGCGAGCGGGAGTTCATGGCGATGTAGGCGCCGCCGTAGGACTTGCGGGTCACCAGCGTCACCCGGGGCACCACCGCCTCGGCGAAGGCGTGCAGCAGCTTCGCGCCGCGGCGCACCACGCCGTCCCACTCCTGCCCGACGCCCGGCAGGTACCCGGGGACGTCGACCAGCACGACCAGCGGCACCCCGAAGGCGTCGCACATCCGCACGAAGCGGGCGGCCTTCTCCGCCGACGCGGAGTCCAGGCAGCCACCGAGGCGGAGCGGGTTGTTGGCGATCACGCCGACGGTCCGCCCGCCCAGCCGGCCGAGCACCGTGACGACGTTCGGCGCCCACCGCGGGTGCAGCTCCAGGCCCGGCTCGTCCAGGACCGTCGAGACCAGGGGCTTGACGTCGTAGGCGCGTTGCCGCTGCTCCGGCAGCAGCGCCCCGAGGTCGACGTCCGGCTCGTCCTCGACGCCGGCGAACGTGCCCTGCGCGGCGAACAGGTCGACGGCGCGGCGAGCGGTGGCCAGCGCGGCCGGCTCGGTGTCGGTGACCACGTGGACGACGCCGCTGCGCCGGCCGTGCGTGTCGGGGCCGCCGAGGGTCTCCTGGTCGACGTCCTCGCCGGTGACCGAGCGGACGACGTCCGGTCCGGTCACGAACACCCGGCCGGCCGGGCCCATGATCACCAGGTCGGTGAGCGCCGGCCCGTACGCGGCGCCACCGGCCGCCGGGCCGAGCACCACGGAGACCTGCGGCACGCGCCCCGACGCCCGCACCATGGCGGCGAACACCTCGCCGACGGCGTGCAGCGCGGTGACGCCCTCGGCCAGCCGGGCGCCGCCGGAGTGCCAGATGCCCACGACCGGCACCCGTTCGCGGAGCGCGGTGTCGATGGCGTCGACGATGTGCCGGCAGCCGTCGAGCCCCATCGCCCCGCCCATCACGGTGGCGTCGGTGCAGAACGCGATGGCCGGGGTGCCCTCGACCGTCCCCCGAGCGGCCATCGCCCCGGAGGGATCGCGGCCGGCCAGGAGGCTCATGGAGCCCGGGTCGAAGAACCGCTGGAGCCGGTCCTCGGGGTCGCGCGGGTCGGGGGTGGGCAGGATGGGTGCGGCGGTGAGCGTCGTCACGGGGTCCCCCCAAGAGGCTTCGTTCGTGCGGTTCGCGGCCCCGTCCCGAGGCTCGCCCCGAGCTCGCGAGGGGTGAGGAGGACGGGGTCCTTCATCAGGCGGTGGTGAACACCAGCGCGATGTTGTGGCCGCCGAAGCCGAAGGAGTCGTTGACGGCGGCGGTGAGCTGGGCGCGCCGCGGTTCGCGGCGCACGATGTCGAGGGCCTGGACGGCCGCGTCGTCGTCCGGGTCGTCGAGGTTGGCGGTCGCGGGCACGATCTGCTCGCGCAGCGCGAGGATGGTGAACACCGACTCCAGGGCCCCGGCGGCACCGAGCAGGTGGCCGGTCTGGCTCTTGGTGGCGGTGACGAGCACGTGCTCGCCGAGGGCCCCGCGGATGGCCGCGGCCTCGGCGGTGTCGCCGACCGGGGTGGAGGTGGCGTGCGCGTTGACGTGCCCGATGTCGGCCGGCGTGAGGCCGGCGTCGCGCAGCGCGGCGCGGATCGCCCGGCCGGCGCCCTCGCCCTCGGGGTGCGGGGCGACGAGGTCGTAGCCGTCGGCCGTGGCGCCCGCCCCGGCGAGCCGGGCGTGGATCGTGGCGCCGCGGGCCCGGGCGGCATCCCCGCGCTCGAGCACCAGCGCGGCCGCGCCCTCGCCGAGGACGAAGCCGTCCCGGCCCTTGTCGAACGGACGCGAGGCGCGCTCGGGCTCGTCGTTGCGGGTGGACATCGCCCGCATCGCGGCGAAGCCGGCCATGGGCAGCGGGTGCACGCAGGCCTCGGCGCCCCCCACGAGGACGACGTCGGCCCGGTCGAAGCGGAGGAGGTCCAGACCCCAGCGGATCGCCTCGGCGCCGGACGCGCAGGCGCTGACCGGGGCGTGCACCCCGCCCTTGGCGCCCACGGCCAGGCCGACCGCGGCGGCCGGGCCGTTGGGCATGAGCATCGGGATGGTGAACGGGGAGACCCGCTTGGGCCCCTTCTCCTCCAGGACGTCGTCCTGGCCGAGCAGGGTGAGCGCCCCGCCGATCCCGGTGCCGAAGACGACGGCGATGCGCTCGGGGTCCACCCCGGCGTCCCCGGCGCCCGAGGAGCGCCAGGCCTCGTCGGCGGCGACCACGGCGACCTGCTGGCTGCGGTCGAGCCGGCGGGCCCGGACCCGGTCGATCTGCTCGGCCGGGTCGGCGGCCAGGCGGGCGACGAGCTGCGCGGGGAACTCCGCGATCCAGTCGTCGGTGATCCGGCTGACCCCGGACCGCCCGGCCAGCAGCGCCTCCCAGGTGCTGGTGACGTCGCCACCGAGCGGCGTGGTGGCACCGAGGCCGGTGACGACGACGTCGTCGTTCGTGCTCATGACGGGTCCTTCCTGGGAGCGTGCGGGATCGGGCGGCCGGGGGACCGGCTCAGCCGCGGTTGTTCGTGATGTAGGTGATCGCGTCGCCGACGGTCTTGATGTTGGCGAGCTCGTCGTCGGGGATCGCGACGCCGAACTTGTTCTCGACCTCCGTGGCGATCTCGACCATCGACAGCGAGTCGACGTCGAGGTCCTCGGTGAACGACTTCTCGGGGGTGGCGTCGGCGGGGGCGACCCCGGCGACCTCCTCCAGGATCTCGGCAAGACCAGCCTGGATGTCCTCGCTCACGCTGAGGTCCTCTCTCTCGTTCGTGCGTCGGCGCGCGGTGTGGCCGGCGCCGGCCCGGGGTGTCCGGGGGTCTGGGGGGGTGGTGTGCTCAGGGCGGCCCCGTTCACGGGAGCCGCAGCACCTGGCCGGCGAAGGTGAGGCCGGCGCCGTAGCCGAGCACCAGGGCCAGGTCGCCGCTCTTCGCCTGGCCGGACTCCAGCAGGGCCGACAGGGCCAGCGGGATCGAGGCGGCCGAGGTGTTGCCCGTCGTGACGATGTCGCGGGCGACGACGGTGCGCTCGGGGAAGCCGAGCCGCTTGTGCATCGACTCGATGATGCGGAGGTTCGCCTGGTGGGGGGCGAACACGTCGATGTCCTCGGGCCCGACGCCGGCCGCGGCCATCGCCTCCTCCAGCGCGGCGGTGAGCTTCGTCGTCGCCCACCGGTACACGGCCTGGCCGGCCATGATCATCTTGCCGCCGTTGCCGGCGACCATCTCGATCGCGGAGTACTGGTCGCCGTCGCTGCCCCAGGCCACCGGCCCGATGCCCGGCTCGTCGGACGCGCCGACCACCACGGCGCCGGCGCCGTCGGCGAAGATCACCGCGGTCGCGCGGTCGGTCTGGTCGGTCACGTCGCTGAGCCGCTCGGCCCCCACGACCAGCACGTTGCGTGCGGTGCCGGCGCGGACGGCGTTGCTCGCCATCTCCAGCGAGTAGCAGAAGCCCGCGCAGCCGGCGTTGAGGTCGAACGCCCCGGGGCGGGGGATGCCCAGCCGGTGGGCGACCTGCGGACCGATGCCGGGGATCGGGTACTCCAGGCTCGCGGTGGCCAGGACGACCATGTCGACCTCGTCGGGCGCCAGGCCGCTGGCGGCCAGGGCCTTGCCGCCGGCCGCGGTGGCCATCTCGACGAGCGTCTCGTCGTCGGAGGCCCACCGGCGCTCGGCGATGCCGACGCGGCTCTGGATCCACTCGTCGTTGGTGTCCATCACCTGGGACAGCTCGTCGTTGGTGACGCGCCGCCGCGGCCGGTAGTCGCCGAAGCCGAGGATGCGCGCACCGGGTGCACCCGTCTTGAGCTGGATCGCAGTCACGGCGTGACCTCCGGGTAGAGACGGGCGATCGGGTCACCGGCGCCGACGAGGTCGCCCTCGTGCACCAGCCACTCGGCCAGGACGCCGGCGTAGGCCGCCGACACCCCGACCTCCTCGCGGCGGCCGCGGATGCAGCCCAGCGGGGCGCCGGCCGGCACGTGCGTGCCCTCGGCGATCTCCGCCGGTGCCACCGTGCCCCGGGCGGGGGCGACGACGACCCGCCAGTCGGGGGAGTACTGGGCCTCGGCGCGCCCGCGCTCGGCCTCGATCAGCTCGCGGGCCCGGTCCAGGTCGCCGGGGCCGGAGACCGCCAGCACCTCGATGCCGGCGCCCTTCCACTCCCGCTTGGCCAGGCCGGCCAGCGCCCCGGCCGGCGGCAGCTCGATCACCGCGGTGACACCCAGGTCGCGGATGGTCGCCAGGCAGGCGTCGAAGCGGACGGGGCTGGTGACCTGGCTGACCAAGCGGGAGAGCGCCTCCGCGCCGCTGCCGACCGCCGCGCCGTCGGCGTTGCTCAGCAGCAGCCGGCTCGGCTCCGCCGGGCGCAGCCCGCCGACGAGGCCCTCCAGCTGCTCCCGGGCCGGCGCCATGTACTCGGTGTGGAACGCGCCGGCCACCGACAGCGGCAGCACGCGCGCCTTCGCCGGCGGCGCGTCCTTGAGCGCGGCCAGCCCCTCGAGCGGCCCGGCGACGACGGTCTGCCCGCCGCCGTTGAGGTTCGCCGCGACCAGGCCGTGCCGCTCCAGGGCGGCGGCCAGCTCGCCGGGGTCCCCGCCCAGGACGGCGGACATGCCGGTCGGGGTCAGCGCGCACGCGGCGGCCATCGCCCGCCCGCGGACGGCGGTCAGCGCGATCGCGGCCTCGACGCTCAGCACCCCGGCCAGGGCCGCGGCGGTCAGCTCGCCGACGCTGTGCCCGGCGATGACGACGTCCCGCCCGCCCTGCGGCGTGTGCTGCACCGGCCCGGGCAGGCCGCCGAGCTCCCGGGCGACGAACAGGCTCATCGCGACGACCAGCGGCTGGGTGACCGCGGTGTCCTTGATCGCCTCGGCGTCCCCGGTGGTGCCGAGGGTGAGGAGGTCGGCGTCGGCGATGGCGCCGGCCCAGCGGAAGAACGACTCCGCGCCGGGCAGCTCCAGCCAGTCGGTGAGCATCCCGGGTTTCTGCGCGCCCTGTCCGGGGGCGAGGACGGCCAGCACGTCGTCCACCGTGCCAGGCGACGGCGCCTCCCACGGATGGGGAGCGGCACGAAACCACACCACCGCTCTTTGGAGGAACCCTCCAAAGACGCCGTGCCGACAGGCCTCAGGAGGCGCCTCGACGTGGTGGGGACCACACTGACCCCCGCTCAGTGCCAGAGCGAACGCTCGCCGCCCAGCCGGGAGAGGGCGAGGGCCACCTGCAGCGTCCAGCCCCCACGCGGGTCGGTCGCCCAGAAGCCGGTGAGCTCGGCGGCCCGCTTGAGCCGGTAGCGGACGGTGTTGGGGTGGACGAACAGCGTCCGCGCGCTGGCCTCGAGGTTGCCGCCGCTGGCGAGCACCGCGCCGACGGTCTCGAGCACCTCGCCGCCGGCGGCCTGCAGCGGCAGCGCGACGCGCTCCTCGAGCGCCAGCCGGGCCAGGGGGTCGCCGTCCAGGGCGCGCTCGGGCAGCAGGGCGTCGGCGGGGACCGGCCGCGGGGCGCCCGGCCACGCCGGCGCCGCCCGCAGCCCCGCGAGCGCCGCGGCGGCGGACTCCGGTGCCCGCGCCAGCCCCTCGACCACCGGCCCGACCACGACCGGTCCGGGCCCGAACTCCTCGGCGACCCGGTCGGCGACCGCGTCGAGGTCCTCCGCCCCGCCCAGGACGACGACGAGCTGCTCGGCGTGCACCCCGACCAGCGCCTCGCTGCGCATCGAGCGGGCCGCCCGGCGCGCCGCCGCGTGCGCGTCCCGGTCGGAGGGGGCGGCGCCGACCAGCACGGTGACCGGCGTGGTCACGGCCCAGCCGAGTGCCGCGGCGCGGCCGGGCAGCTCCTCGGAGCGCTCGCCGCGGACCAGCGCGTCGACCACGAGCGCCTCCAGCCGGGCGTCCCAGGCGCCCCGGTCCTCGGCGAAGGTCGCGTACACGTGCGCGGTGGCGAAGGCGACCTCGCGGCTGAACAGCAGCACCGCCACCCGCAGGGAGTCCGCGTCGCCGGGCTCGGCCACCTCCCGGACGTGGTCCTCGAGGACCTCGACGACCACCTTCACCAGGTCCACGGTCTGCTTGAGCGGCACCGCGCGCACCAGCTCCCGCGGGGCCGCCCCGAACACCTCGCCGGTCAGCCGCGGCGGCCGGTCGGGGTTGCGGCACCACTCGACGAGCGACGCGATGCCCGCCTGGGCCACCAGCATCACCCAGGACCGCTGGTCGGCCGGCATCGTGCGGAACCAGGACAGCTGCTCGTCCATCCGGGCGACGGCCTGGGTGGCGATGGCGCCGGACGCGCGCTCGAGGCGGCGCAGGGTGCCGGCCGAGGGCCGGGGCGCTGCGGCGCGGTCGTCCACGCCGGCCAGCGTGTCACGGGGCGGGCGGTCGGGGAGAGTGGGGCGGTGCAGTCGCTCCTGCCCGGCGCTCCCGCGCGGACCTCCCGCCGGGTGCTCGGCGTCGTCGTCGCCGGGGTCGTCGTGGTGGTCGCCCTGGGCATCGGTGTCCTCGCCGACCTCGATCCGCAGATCCGGTTCGACGCGGCGGTCAGCCGCGCGCTCTACGCCGGCGACGACCGGTCGGCCGCCCTGGACGGGCTGCTCGAGGTGCTGACGGCGCCGGGGGTGACCTGGTTCCGCGCCGCGGTGTTCGCGCCGGTGGTGGTCTGGCTGGTGCTGCAGCGGAGGTGGCGGCCGCTGGCCTGGGTGGTCCCCGCCGTCCTGCTCATCGGCCCGCTGACCGCAGGGCTCAAGGAGGTCGCGGGCCGGGCGCGGCCGGCGTTCGAGGGCGGGGGGCTGGAGTACGGCAGCCTGAGCTACCCGAGCGGGCACTCGTCGGGCATCGCCACGCTCGTGGTCGTCGGCCTGGTGCTGGCGTGGCCGCGCCTGGCTCCGGGCGCCCGGCGGGCCGGCGTGGGCCTCGGCGTCGCGCTCGTCGTGCTGGTCGGGCTGACCCGCATGTGGCTAGGCGTGCACTTCCTGTCCGACGTCCTGGGCGGATGGGCGCTGGGCACCGCGTGGTCGCTCGGTCTGGCCCTGGTGCTGGGCGGACTGCCGGGGGGTCCCGCCGCCCTCGCCCCGCGGGATGAGGCCGCGTGAGCACGCTGGAGTCGAGGGTGCTGGTGGAGAACGCCGACGGCTCGCTCGGGCCGCTGCTGCGGGTGGCCGACGACCGGCTGGGCCCGGGCGGCTCGTACGGGCTGCACGAGCACCGCGCGGTCGACGTCGTCGCCGTCGTGCTGGCCGGGTCGCTGCGGCACCGGTGGGGCGACGGCGCAGAGCTCGGGGCCGGTGACGTCGCCGTCCTGCGGGCGGGGGCGGGGCTGGAGCACGACGAGGTCGCGGGGGACGACGGCGCGCGGGTGCTGCAGTGCTACCTGCGCACCGCGGCACCGGCGGCACCGGCCCGGCACGAGGTCGTGCCCGCGGCCGCCGGCTGGGTGGACCTCGGCCGCCCGGACGCGCGGCTGTGGCTGGGCTCCGGTCCGGCGCCCGAGGGTCTGCGGATCGGGGTGGGGGAGGAGCCCGGCGTCGTCGGGGGAGAGGGCGGCCCCGCCGTCGTCTGGCGGCTCGCCGCCGGCCGCCCGGCTTGGGCAGAGTGACGGCCGTGTCCACCCCCGCCGAGCTCCTCGCCGCCGCCACCGCCGACGCCGACCGCACGATCGACCTGCGCCGCCGCCTGCACCGCCACCCCGAGATGGGTCTGCACCTGCCGCGGACGCAGGCGACGGTCCTGGAGGCCCTCTCCGGGCTGCCGATCGAGCTGACCCCCGGACGGAGCACCACCTCGGTCGTCGGCGTCCTGCGCGGTGCCCGGCCCGGTCCCACGTTCCTGCTGCGCGGGGACATGGACGCGCTGCCGGTGCAGGAGGACACCGGGCTGCCGTTCGCCTCGGAGGTGCCCGGCGTGATGCACGCCTGCGGGCACGACACGCACGTGGCGATGCTGGTCGGTGCGGCGCGGCTGCTGGCCGAGCGGCGCGACGAGATCGCCGGCCAGGTCGTGTTCATGGTCCAGCCGGGGGAGGAGGGCTTCCACGGGGCGAGGTACATGCTCGAGGAGGGCCTGCTGGACGCCGTCCCGGGTGCGCCGGTGGCCGGGGCGTTCGCGCTGCACTCCTCCTCGACGCTGCCCAGCGGCACCGTGCACGTGCGGCCCGGGCCGATCATGGCCGCGGCCGACCAGTGGCGGCTCACGCTGCACGGCCGTGGCGGCCACGCCTCCGAGCCGGCCCGGGCGGCCGACCCCATCCCGGTGGCCGCCGAGATCGTGCTGGCGCTGCAGTCGATGGTCACCCGCCGCGTGCCCGTGACCGACCCCGCCGTCGTCACGGTCGCGCACATCGCCGCGGGCTCGACGAACAACGTCATCCCCGACAGCGCGTTCATGGAGGGGACCATCCGCACGCTGTCGGCCGGGCGGCGCACAGACGTCGTCGACTCGGTGCGGCGGATCGCGGAGCTGGTGGCCGCCGCCCACGACATGCCCGCCGAGTTCGTGCACGAGCCCGGGTACCCGGTGACCGCCAACGACCCCGGCGTGGCCGCGCGGGTGGCCGCGACGGCCGCCGACCTCCTCGGGCCCGACGCGGTGCCGCCGATGGCCGAGCCGCTCATGGGCGCCGAGGACTTCTCCTACGTGCTGGAGCGGGTGCCCGGGGCGATGGCGTGGATCGGGGCCCGTCCGGCCGGCGTCGACCCGGACGAGGCGCCGCCGAACCACTCGAACCTGGCGGTGTTCGACGAGGCGCCGCTGCCCGCGGGCGCCGCGCTCTACGCCGCGATGGCCCTGCGCGCGCTGGCCCCCTGAGCGGAGTGCGAGAGCGCAGGAGACCTGCGCTCTCGCACTCCGTCACGTAGCGGGACTGGGGTCGCTGCGCTCCTCGGCGGGGGCGGCCCGCACGTCGCGGACCTGGTACTTCTCCACCGCCTGGCGGACGACGTCGCCGTCCACCTCACCGCGCTTGGCCAGCGAGGCCAACGTGCGGACGACGATCGACTCGGCGTCCACGTGGAAGTGCCGCCGCAGCGCCGGCCGGGTGTCGGAGAGACCGAACCCGTCCGTGCCGAGGGTGGCCATCCCGCCGGGGACGTAGGGCGCGATCAGGTCGGGGACCGCCCGCATCCAGTCCGAGACCGCCACGACCGGGCCGGCCGCGTCCTGCAGCTGCTGGGTCACGTAGGGGACCCGGACCTCCTCGCCGGGGTGCAGGAGGTTCCACTCCTCGCACTCGTCGGCCTGGCGGCGCAGCTCGTTCCAGGAGGTCACCGACCAGACGTCGGCCGACACGCCCCAGTCCTGCGCGAGCAGCTCCTGCGCCCGCAGCGCCCACGGCACGGCGACGCCGGAGGCCAGCACCTGCGCCTGCGGCCCCTCCCCGCTGCCGGGGGCGTAGCGGTACATGCCGGCCAGCAGCCCCTGGACGTCGAGGCCCTCGGGCTCGGCCGGCTGCACGAACGGCTCGTTGTAGACGGTCAGGTAGTACATGACGTCCGGCGACCGGTGCCCGCCCAGCGGCGCGCCCGGGTCCTCGCCGTACATGCGCTGCAGCGCGTCCCTGGTGATGTGCGCGACCTCGTAGGAGAAGGCCGGGTCGTAGGACACGACCGCCGGGTTGGTCTGCGCCAGCAGCAGCGAGTGGCCGTCCTCGTGCTGCAGGCCCTCGCCGTTGAGCGTCGTCCGCCCGGCGGTGGCGCCCAGCACGAAGCCGCGGGCCATCTGGTCGGCCGCGGCCCAGAAGCTGTCGCCGGTCCGCTGGAACCCGAACATCGAGTAGAAGATGTAGATCGGGATCATCGGCTCGCCGTGCGTGGCGTACGACGTGCCGACGGCGGTGAACGACGCGGTGGAGCCGGCCTCGTTGATGCCCTCGTGCAGGATCACGCCCTGCTCGGACTCCTTGTAGGCCAGCATCAGCTCGCGGTCGACCGAGGTGTACCGCTGCCCGGCCGGGTTGTAGATCTTGTGCGACGAGAACAACGAGTCCAGGCCGAACGTGCGGGCCTCGTCCGGGATGATCGGCACGAACCGCGGGCCCAGCTCGGAGTCCTTGAGCAGCTCCTTGAGCAGCCGGACGAACGCCATCGTCGTGGCGACCTCCTGCTTGCCGGAGCCGCGGCGCAGCACGTCGAGGGCCTTGTCGTCGGGCGCCTTGAGCGTCTTGAACTCCGACCGGCGCCGCGGTACCGCGCCGCCCAGGGCCCGCCGACGCTCGAGCATGTACTGCATCTCGTCGGAGTCCGGATCGGGCTTGTAGTAGGGCGGCAGGGTCTTGTCCAGCGCCTCGTCCGGGATCGGCAGGTAGAGGCGGTCGCGGAAGCCGGCCAGGTCCTCCGCCGTCAGCTTCTTCATCTGGTGGGTGGAGTTGCGGCCCTCGAAGTGGCTGCCCAGCGTCCAGCCCTTGATGGTCTTGGCGAGGATGACCGTGGGCTGGCCCTTGTGCTCCACCGCGGCCTTGAAGGCGGCGTAGACCTTGCGGTAGTCGTGCCCGCCGCGGGAGAGGTCCCAGACCTGCTTGTCGCTCATGTTCTCCACGAGCTTGCGGGTGCGCGGGTCGCGGCCGAAGAAGTGCTCGCGGACGAAGGCGCCGTCCTCGGCCTTGTAGGTCTGGTAGTCGCCGTCGGGGGTCTGGTTCATCAGGTTGACCAGCGCGCCGTCGCGGTCGGCGGCCAGCAGCGGGTCCCACTCCCGGCCCCAGATGACCTTGACGACGTTCCAGCCGGCGCCGCGGAAGAACGACTCGAGCTCCTGGATGACCTTGCCGTTGCCGCGGACCGGGCCGTCGAGGCGCTGCAGGTTGCAGTTGACGACGAAGGTGAGGTTGTCCAGCTCCTCGCGGGCGGCCAGGCCGATGACGCCGAGCGACTCGGGCTCGTCCATCTCGCCGTCGCCGAGGAACGCCCAGACGTGCTGGTCGGAGGTGTCCTTGACGCCGCGGGCGTGCAGGTAGCGGTTGAACCGCGCCTGGTAGACGGCGTTCATGGGGCCGAGGCCCATGGAGACGCTGGGGAACTCCCAGAAGTCGGGCATCAGCCGCGGGTGCGGGTAGGACGACAGCCCGCCGCCGGGGTGGCTGACCTCCTGGCGGAAGCCGTCGAGCTGCTGCTCGCTCAGCCTGCCCTCGAGGAAGGCGCGGGCGTAGATGCCGGGGGAGGCGTGGCCCTGGAACCAGATCTGGTCGCCACCGCCGGGGTGGTCCTTGCCGCGGAAGAAGTGGTTGAAGCCGACCTCGTAGAGCGAGGCCGAGGAGGCGTAGGAGGAGATGTGCCCGCCGACGCCGATCCCGGGCCGCTGCGCGCGGTGCACCATGATCGCGGCGTTCCAGCGGATGTAGGCGCGGATGCGCCGCTCCACGTGCTCGTCGCCGGGGAACCACGGCTCGCGCTCCGGCGGGATCGTGTTGATGTAGTCGGTGCTGCGCAGCGCCGGCACACCGACCTGCTGCGCCCGGCTCCGCTCCAGCATGCGGAGCATCAGGTAGCGGGCCCGGCCGCGGCCGGCGTGGTCGACGACGGCGTCGAGCGATTCCAGCCACTCCTGGGTCTCGTCGGGGTCGGTGTCGACCAGCTGACTGGGGAGCCCGTCGGTGATGACCGCGCGGGCGCTGCCAGGGGTACCTGCATCGCGGGCGGGGTCGCCGCCCGACTGCTGCGGTGCGCTCATGGACCCATCCTCCCGCCGATCGCCGTTCCCCGTCACGCACGCGCCCACCTGTCGGGACGTCGCGGTGCCGCGTGCCGTGTCGCGAGCGGAGCCCCGCGGAGCGCCTGCGCCTGACCTTGCGCTTGACCTGGCATGCCCTACGCTTCCGCCCACGTGGCCCGAACACCCGGGTCCACGGCCGACCGCAGGACGACAGGGGTGACATGACCAGGCAGCGGGTGACCTTCCCGCCGGTCGTGTCCGTCCCGGGGCCTCCGGTCGTCGCGCCCGCCGTCGGCGCGCGGCCCGCTCCCCACATCCCGGTGTCGCCCACCGGCCCGGGGACCGGGCGCCACCTCGCCGGCGATCGGAGTGCCACCACACCCATGGAGGATCAGCAGGGATGAGCGTCGACTCGGGCAGCGCCGGCATGGCGGCCCGGCTGGGCATCAAGCCGGGCATGGTCGTGCAGGAGCTCGGCTGGGACGAGGACGCCGACGAGGACCTGCGCGACTCCATCGTCGAGATCTCGGGCAGCGAGATGGTCGACGAGGACACCGACGAGGTCGCCGACGTGGTCGTGCTCTGGTGGCGGGAGGACGACGGCGACCTGTTCGACGCCCTCACCGACGCCCTGACCTCGCTCGCCGACGAGGGCGTCGTGTGGCTGCTGGTCCCCAAGTCGGGCCGGCCCGGGCACGTCGAGCCGGGGGACGTCACCGAGGTGGCCCCCACGGCCGGCCTGCAGCAGACCAGCAGCATCTCCGCGGCCAAGGAGTGGTCGGGCATCCGCCTGGTCACGCCGAAGGCCGCCCGCAGCCGCCGCTGACGCAGGACCCCCTCGCCCCCACCGTGGAAGCCCTGCGAGGGGGCCGTTCCAGCACGTCACCGGGGCTACGGCACGATCAGGGGCATGAGCCTCTCCGTCGGTGACCGCGCGCCCGAGTTCAGCCTCCCCGACCAGGACAAGCAGGTCGTCTCCCTCGCCGAGCTGCGCGGGAAGCCCGTGCTGGTGGTCTTCTACCCGTTCGCCTTCTCCGGCATCTGCACCGGTGAGCTGTGCCAGCTGCGCGACGAGCTCGGCGCCTACACCGATGCGGGCGTCCAGGTCGTGGCCATCAGCACCGACCCCGTCTTCAGCCTCAAGGCGTTCAAGGAGCAGCAGGGCCTGCCCTTCCCGCTGCTGTCGGACTTCTGGCCGCACGGCACCACCGCGCAGGCCTACGGCGTGTTCAACGAGAAGGCCGGCATGGCCCTGCGTGGCACCTTCCTCGTCGACGCCGAGGGCGTCGTCCGCTTCGCCGAGGTCAACCAGCCCGGTGACGCCCGCCAGCAGACCGGCTGGAAGGACGCCGTCGCCGCGCTGGCCTGATCCGCCGGCCGGGATGCAGGAGGACGGGATGAGCGGGGCCGGGACCGGCGGCGTGCCGGCGGTCGCCGTCGTCATGCGGACGCGGGACCGCCCGCTGCTGCTGCGCCGCGCGCTGGCCGACGTGTGCGCCCAGACCTTCGCGGACTGGCACGTGGTCGTCGTCGACGACGGCGGGGACCCCGCCGTCGTCGACGACGTCGTCGGCGGGTGCGGCGACCTCGCCGGCCGGGTCACCGTCCTGCACAACGCCACGTCCCGGGGGATGGAGGCGGCCTCCAACCAGGGTGTCCGGGCCAGTTCGTCGGAGTTCCTCGCCGTCCACGACGACGACGACACCTGGCACCCGGAGTTCCTCGCCCGCACCGTCGCGCACCTGCGGGCCGGGAACGACATCGGGGTCGCGACCCGGACCGAGATCGTCTGGGAGCGCATCGAGGACGGGCGCATCGAGGAGGTGGGCCGGGAGGTCTTCGCCCCGGACGTCCACTCCTTCAGCCTGGCCGAGCTGCTGCGCACCAACCGCGCCGTGCCGATCTCGCTGCTCTACCGGCGCGCCGTGCACGACGAGATCGGCCCGTTCCGGGAGGACCTGCCCGTCGTCGGGGACTGGGAGTTCAACCTCCGGCTCGCGCAG
Source organism: Trujillonella endophytica (assembly GCF_019799905.1). GTDB lineage: Bacteria > Actinomycetota > Actinomycetes > Mycobacteriales > Geodermatophilaceae > Trujillonella > Trujillonella endophyticus_A. The sequence goes on from NZ_JABGCI010000009.1 coordinate 132,475, forward strand.
TCCGAGCACCGCGTCGGCTTCCTCGACGGCGAGCCGCTGGCGTTCTGGCACCAGCGCCGGGAGGCCGAGGGCACTCTCGCCAACAGCGTCATCGCCGCGGCGCAGGAGCACCGGGCCGCCGACCTGCGGGTGCGGGAGGAGGCCCTGCGCGCCTACGTCCGGCAGCACGGCGCCGGCGGCCTGCTCTACCTCACGGGGTACGTGCAGACGGAGATCGACCACCTGCACAACCTCTTCCGGGACACCCGCGGCGACGCCGGGAGCCGGCACGACGAGGTCCTGGCGAGGCTGGCCGAGCTCGGAGCCACCCAGGCGGAGATCGCGACACGGGTGGACCACGTCGTCCGGCGGCTGGAGGACCGGCTGGGCACGCTCGAGGCCGCGGTCTCCGACGCCAGCCTGGTGAGCCTCGCGCGCCGCCGGTACCGGCGGTGGAAGGCCCGGCTGCCGGCCGGGGCCGGCCGGAGGAGGGACCCGAGGCCCCCGGTCGTGTGATCTCCGTCCGGCCCTGCCGCCGTCCCGCGCGGCGCGCCACCTACCCTGTCCGCGCGGGGCGCGTAGCTCAGCGGGAGAGCTCTCGCCTTACAAGCGAGCGGTCGCCGGTTCGATCCCGGCCGCGCCCACCCCGGACCCGCCCGCACCGCCCGGTGCCGGCGCCGGAGTGCTCCGACGTCGACGTGCGAGGTGGATGCGGTGGTCCAGGCTGGGTCCGCGGTCGTGGCTGCGCTGGCGGTGGAGCCACTCGGCGATGACCGGTTCGGCGTCTCGGGCGCCTCGCCGCTGGCCCGGCAGACCCTCTTCGGCGGCGCCCTGCTGGTGCAGGCGCTGCTGTCGGCCGACGCGACGGTCCCCGACGACTACGCGGTGCACCACCTGCACGGGGAGTTCCCGCAGCGCGGGCGGGCGGGCGAGCCGATCGTCCTCGTCGTCGACCGGGTCAAGGACGGCCGCGCGCTCACCAGCCGCCGCGTGGTCGGCCGGCAGGGCGACCGGGTCGTGGTGACGCTGGAGGCGTCGTTCCAGCGGGCCCGCGACGCCGGGCCGGAGTTCTCCGTGCCGGCGTCCCTGCGCTTCCCGGCCGGCGCGGTCGGGTCCGGGGAACTGGCAGTGCACCGCGACGGCGGCTTCGGCATCGAGTTCGTCGACGCGACCGGCAGCGCCAACGGCACCCTCTCCACCGACGTCGAGGCCTGGTACCGGGCCGCCGGGCCGCTGCCCGGCGACGCCGTCTGGCACGCGGCCGTGCTGACCCTGGTCTCCGACATGGCGGTGCCCACGGTGGCGATCACGGCGGCCGGTCTGCACGCCGGCGGGCCGGACGGCGAGGGCGGCCCGGGGACCGTGGCGACGACGAGCGTCAACCACACGATGTGGTTCCACCGACCCCTGCGCGCCGACGACTGGTTCGTGCTGACCTCGCGGCCGCTGTCCACGGCGTTCGGCCGCGGGGTCGCCCTCGGGTCCGCCCACGACGGCGAGGGCCGGCACGTCGCCTCGATCGTGCAGGAGATCTACCTGAAGTGAAGGACCCCGGTGCCCCCCCACCGCTCGCGAGCTCGCGGCGGGCCCCTGCACCGGGGCCGGAGGAGTTACGCGGCGGTGGCGGCCAGGGGAGAGGTCGGGACGGGCACGTCCGGGCGCGGGAAGACCGGGCGGAGCACCGTCGGCGCGCGGAAGGGCTGCCACGTGCCGTCCGGCTGCGCGAGCCGGTCGGCCACCGCGTAGACGACGGCGGGGTGGTGGCCCAGGCCGAGGTGGCTGGCGTGGACGGCGATGTTCTCCGCGCGCGGGCCCGGGGTCTCCAGGCACGTCTGCCAGTGCACGATGCCGTCGGCGTGGGAGTAGATCGACGTCGCCGGTACCGGCAGCGGCTCGCACTCGCCCTGGAGCGGGAACGACACCGTGTCCACGTGCAGGTGGGAGAACCGGTTGAACACCTTGGCGGCGCGGGTCTGGGACTCGCACGTCAGCCGGAACGGGCTGCCCATGGTGATCACCTGGCGGACCGAGTCGGGGGTGGCGCGGGCCAGCTCGCGGGCGAAGATCCCGCCCAGGCTCCAGCCGATCAGGCTGACGGGGCGGCCGTAGCGGTCGGCGAGGTCGTCCAGGCGGCGGCGCAGTCCGCCGACGCAGGTCGGCGTCGGCCCGATGTTGCGGCCCAGGCGCCAGCCGTGCACCCGGTAGTCCAGGCGGCGCAGCGTCGCCCGCAGCGTGCGGGTGGAGGCGTCGTCGGCCAGCAGGCCCGGGAGGACGAGGACGGGGTGGCCGTCGCCGTGGGGGAGCGCCGAGAGGAGGGGCCGCGCGGCCAGGTACAGGCCGTAGTCGGCCACGGCGCGGCCCGGCTCGCTCAGGTAGAGCGGGAGCGCGGGGCCGCCGCTGGGCTGTCGTGCCACGGATTTCCTCCTCGTCGACCGACGCTGGTCACCTGCCGGTTACCACTGCGGGGCCGCCGCGACACCCGCCGAGACCCACCCGTGTCCTCGGCAGGCCGGTGTGGCCTCGGACACAGTGGCGTCCCAGCGGTCTCACGAGCCTCATCGCCCCCGGGCGGGCAGGGCGGCCGCCGCCGTGCCACCGTGGTCGCCGTGGACGAGAGACAGGTCCCCGGACGCTCGCTGACCGTGGAGCTGGACGGCCCGGTGCACTACGTGGACTTCGGCGGTGCGCAGGACGGCCCGGCGATCGTGCTGGTGCACGGGCTCGGCGGCTCGCACCTCAACTGGGACCTGCTGGCCCCGCTGCTCACCCCGCACGCCCGCGTCCTCGCCCTGGACCTGCCCGGCTTCGGCCGCAGCGAGCCGGGCACGCGGCGGGCCAGCGTGCCGGCCAACGTGCTGGTGCTCGACCGCTTCCTGCGGGAGGTCGTGGAGGGCCCGGCCGTGCTGGTGGGCAACTCCATGGGCGGGATGATCTCGCTCTTCGAGTCGGCGCGGTCGCCGCAACGGGTGTGCGGCACGGTCCTGCTCGACCCGGCGGTGCCCGGACCGCGGCGGGCGCTCGACCCGGTCGTCGCGCTGCAGTTCGCCGTCTACGCCGTCCCGTTCCTGGCCGAGCGGGTGCTGTGGCTGCGGCGGGTGCGGACCACGCCGCTGGCGCGGGTGCGCGAGCTGCTCGAGCTGTGCGGCGTCGACCCCGACGCCGTGCCGGCCGAGGTCATCGACCGGTCGGTGACCCTGCTGGAGGAGCGGCGGGACGTCGCCGGCATGGACAAGGCGTTCCTGACCGCGGCGCGCTCGCTGCTGTGGGTGCTGGCCGACCCCCGCCGCTTCCGCGAGGCGATGGCCTCGATCACGGGGCCGGTGCTGCTGGTGCACGGCGACCGCGACCGGCTGGTGAACGTCGCCGCGGCCCGGGACATCGCCGAGCGGCACCCCGACTGGCGCTACGTCGAGCTCGCCGACGTCGGCCACGTGCCGCAGCTGCAGGTGCCCGAGGAGACGGCGCGCCTGGTGCTCGACTGGATGCGCGACACCGGCCTGCTCGCCGACGCCGGGGACGGCGAGCCGGTGTCGCGCGGCTGACGGCGCGCTGTCTCCGCCCTCGTCAGTCGTCCGACGTCGCAGACCGCGGGGCGGGCGCACAGGCGCCCGTTGCCCTGAGCGGCTCACGAGCTCGGGCCGCGCCGTCCGCCGTCACGATTGGGCATCGACGCTGTCCGGCAGCAAGATCGCGGGCCTACGGTCCGCCCGTGAGGCGCTTCCTGAGCATGGCAGCCGTGACGCTGACCGCGGCGGTGCTCGTCAGCTGCACGGGCGAGTCCGGCACGGACTCGGCCGGCGGGGGGAGCGGAGCCGGCGGGGGTGCTGCCGTTCCCGGACCCGCCGCCCCGGGCGATCCGGAGGGCGCGCCGGTCGGTTCCGACGACAGCGACCCCGACCGGCAGGTGGTCACGACCGCCACCGCCTCGGTGACCGTCGAGGACCCGGCCGAGAGTGCCCAGCAGGTCAGCGAGCTGGTGGAGTCCGCCAGCGGCCGGGTCGAGGAGCGCACCGAGCAGGCGGCGTCCGGGGAGGACGGGGACGAAGGCTCCGTCGCCGACCTCGTGGTGCGGGTGCCGGCGTCCGCGCTGACCGGTCTGCTGGCCGACCTCGAGGACCTCGGCGACGTCGAGAGCGTGTCGGTGTCCCGCTCCGACGTGACCGGCACAGCGGTCGACCTGGATGCGCGCATCTCGGCGCTCCAGACCTCGGTGTCACGGCTGCAGACGCTGATGGACGGCGCGGGGACGACCGAGGCGCTGCTGGCCGCGGAGGGAGCCCTCTCCGGGCGGCAGGAGCAGTTGGAGTCGCTGCAGTCCCAGCGGGCGTTTCTGGCCAACCAGGTGGAGCTGTCGACGCTCGCCGTGCACCTGGACTCGTCGGACGACGCGCCGGCCGGCGGATCGGACGGCTTCCTCGACGGGCTCGGTACCGGCTGGGATGCCCTGGTCCGGTTCGGGAGCGCGGTCGTCGTCGTCCTCGGCGTCCTGCTGCCCTGGGTGGTGGTCGCCGGGGCGGTCGGCGGGGCGGTGGTGGTACCGGTCCGACTGCTGCGGCGGCGAAGCGCAGTGGTGGCACCGCCGCCGCCAGCGCCGCCGGCACCGCCGGAGGGGTGAGGGGCGCAGTCCGTCTCCGGGGACGAGCGGCGCGCTGCAACCGCGGAGGCGAGGCCGCCCCCGGCCCCTACCCGGCGGCGGTGTAGGCCGTGCGGGCGGCGGCGAGCATGCCCTCGCGCTCGACCTCGGCCAGGTACCCCGCCTCGATCTGCGCGTCGAGCGCCGCGGCGTACTCGGCCAGGTAGCCCTCGACGTCGCCGTAGCGGGCGGCGAGCTCGGCCGCGCCGAACGGCTCCCAGCCGCCGAAGTTGCCGCAGATGTCGGAGATCCCCGCGACCACGACCGGGGGCAGCGAGACCGGGGTCGGACGCCCGAGCGGGACCTCGGCGTCCGGGAACCGCACGCCGCCGACCGGGTGCAGCGTGTCCCCGTCGACGGCGGGGACCGCGAGCTCGACGCCGGTCAGCCCGTTGAACGAGCCCGGGTCGCTGGGCGGTGCCGGCTGCAGGTCGAACAGCAGCGGCTCCGGCAGGTCGCCGAGGTCGCCTCCGTCCGCCACGACGGCGGCCAGTGCGGCGGTGAGCGTGCGCGTGTAGGGAGCGGAGCTGATCGGGTTCAGCGGCACCTGCACCGTGCCGTTGCAGCCGAAACCGCCGGAGCCGTCGGGGTTGCGGGCGCCGAACACCAGCGCGGGGCCGGCGATGGTCGAGGCGTGCGGAGCCGGCCAGTCGTAGCGGACGACGCCCTCCGGGAGGTCCTCCTGCGCGGTGACGCTGGCGCGCAGCCGGTAGTAGTCGGTGTAGGCCGCCACGTCGACGAAGAGCGGGTCGCTGTCGGGCCGGGTCAGCAGCTCGTCGTAGGTCAGCGGCTCGGCATCGGGGAGGGCGTAGGGCGTCTGCGGAGCCCCGTCGGCGAGCTGGTTGATGGCCAGCCAGTTGCCGGTGCCGTCGACGGCGAGGGCGGCGTCGTACACCCCGCCGCCCTCGGGACCGGCGACGTTGAACCCCTCCGCGACGAAGGTGTCGACGAACCACGCCGCCTGGCTCACGCCCGCGAGGACCGACCCGCCGAAGACCGGGATGTCGCCGGCGCCCGCCGGGCGGGGGGTCGCGCCCTCCAGCAGTCGGCCGAAGTCGCGGACGATGACCTCGCCGACGCCCTGGGCGGTGGGCGGCACGCCCGCGGCGATCCCGGTCTGCCACTGCACGCGGGCGTAGGACAGCCCGGCGGCCGCGAGCGCCCCGTCGCCGAGGTCCGCGGGTGAGGGCCGGACCGGCTGCAGCGAGAAGAGGAACAGCGGCAGCCCGCGGTTCTCGGCCTCGACGAGCACCACGCCGTCCTCGGCGGCCGTGCCCGGGGTGACGACCTCGAACGAGGCGGTGTAGGCATACCGCCCCTCGGCGTCCTTCGGCAGTTTGGCGAGCCCGGCGACGTCCTCGGCCGGGTCGACGACGCCGGACACGGTCCCCGTGACCCGCTTCCACTCCTGGCCGCCGACGGCGACCGGGGCCACCGTCGCCTCGACGCCGGTGATCGCGGAGGCGAGCCGCGGGCCGGCGCTGTCGCTCGCGCCGCTGCTGCTCGGGGCGGCGCCGTCGTCGTCCTCCGGCCCCTCGTCCGACGTGGACGTGCACGCCGAGGTGGCGAGCAGGGCCGCGCACGCGGAGAGGACGGCGGCGGTGCGGCCGCGCTTCGATCGTCCGACGCGACCGGCAGACATGAGGGGTTCCCATCGACCTCGGGAGCGGCCCCGTTGCCGGCTCGCCGGACCGATCTACGCACACGGCGGACCGGGTCGCAGGTCGACCGCTCCCTTCCCGGCGCGCCGGGTCGCGTGGTGGGGTGACCGGCGTCCCGCCGATCCCGCTCCTCCTGGAGGTTCCGTGCGCGCCGCCGTCTTCGACCGCCCCGGGCAGCCGATCCGGATCGAGCGGCTCCCCGATCCCGAGCCGGGGCCCGGGGACGTGCTCGTGCGCGTCGGGCGGGCGGGGATCTGCGGCACCGACGTCGCGATGACCTCGGAGTCCCTGATCACGTACGGGCCCGGTCCGTTCGGGCACGAGTTCGCCGGTGAGGTGGTCGACGTCGGCCGCGAGGTGGACCGGGCGCGGATCGGCGAGCTGGTCGCCTGCCTGCCGGTCACCGGCTGCGGCGGCTGCCCCGGCTGCGCGTCGGGGTACGCGCTCACCTGTGCCGCGCCGCGCGGCGGGGGAGCAGGATTCGCCGAGCTGGCCGTCGTCCCTGCCGACGGGGCGATCCCGCTGCCGCGGTCGCTGAGCCCGGCCGACGGCGCGCTGGTCGAGCCGATGGCCTGCGGGCTGCACGCGCTGCGGATGGGCCGGCTGCGGGCCGGCGACCGGGTCCTGGTGCTCGGTGCCGGGTCCATGGCGCTGTCGGCGGTGCACTGGGCGCGGCAGCTGGGGGCCGGCCGGGTCGTCGTCGCCTCGCGGTCCGCGCACCGGCGGGACGTCGCCCTCGCCGTGGGAGCCGACGCCTTCCACAGCTCCGCCGACGACGACCCGGCGGAGCTGGAGCCGGCGCTGGGCGGCCCGGCGGACGTCGTCGCCGAGTGCGTCGGCAAGGAGGGCATGGTCGCCCGCGCCGTCGAGCTGGTCGGCCGGGGCGGCACGGTCGTGTCGATGGGCATGTGCATGGGCGGCGAGACCGTCGTCCCGGCGCTGTGCAGCTTCAAGGAGGCGACCCTGGTCTTCCCGCTGAGCTACACGGTCGACGAGTTCGTCGCCAGCGCCCGGGCGTTCGAGGCCGGACAGCTCGGCGCGGAGCTGCTGGTCAGCGACGTCATCGCCCTCGAGCAGCTGCCCGGGGTGATGGAGCAGCTCCGCGCCGGCACGCGGCGGGCGCTGAAGGTGCTGGTCGACCCGTCCGCCTGACGCCGCAGCGGGGGCCCAGCAGGGACTCAGCGGGGACGCAGCGTGTCGCGCAGCGCCTCGAGGCCGGTGAACCGCGGCTCCCAGCCCAGCTGCTCCCGGGCCTTGGCGGTGTCCATGATCACCGGCCGGCTGGCCGCCTCCACCCACTCGGCGGCCGGCAGCAGGAAGGGCAGCCGGGCGACGGCGCGGGCGGCGAACTGGGCGGGCGCGGCCGGCAGGGGCAGCGGGATGGCGCCGAACTCCCGGGCGACGTCGGCGGCGGTCAGCACGCCGTCGCCGGCGATGTTGTAGGCACCGGGCGGACCGGCGGCCACCACGCACAGCTGCAGCGCGCGGCCGACGTCCTCCTCGTGGATCAGCTGCAGCGGCAGCGCCGGGACGGCCATCGGGACCGGCACCGGCAGCCGCCGGGGGCGGCTGAACAGCGCCCGGCCCAGCGGCGCGAGCGGGCCGGGCAGCACGTCCTTGCCGCCGACGACGTTCGGCCCGACGACCACCGGCGGCCGCAGCATGTACAGCGCCATGTCCGGCGCGCCGACCGCCTGGGTGGTCAGCAGGTCCTCGAGCTCGGCCTTCTCCTGCGCGTAGAACAGCCGCGCCGCGGGGCGCACCGGCCACTCCTCGTCGACCAGCTCGGGGGTGTCGGGGTGGAACCCGTACGCGGCGACGGACGAGGCGTAGACGAACCGCCGCGCGCCGGCGGCCGCCGCGGCGCGGAAGACGTTCAGCGTGCCGTCGACGTTGATCGCCCGGGTGGTCTCCCGCGACGCGTTGCCGGTGATCAGGAACGCCAGGTGGACGACGACGTCGACCCCGGCGAAGGCCTCGGCCAGCGCATCGGGATCCCGGACGTCGCCCCGCCGGTACTCCATCTTCGTCCAGCCGCGCTCCGCCGGGTCGAACGGACGGCGGGCGATGCCCACGATCCGCGCGATCCGCTCGTCGTCCTGCAGGAGCGGCACCAGCCCCGAGCCGAACGTGCCGGTCGGGCCGGTGACGGCCACGGTCAGGTCGGTCTGGGCAACCCCGGTGTCAGCCACGGGGGGTCCGCTACCCGCCTGCCGGGCCGCCACACGGGTCCGTCATCGCGCGGCGGCCTTCTTCCGCTTCGGCGCCGGCCGCTCCGCCGCCGCCGGGGCGGCCGGCGCGGCCGCGGGCTCCGCGGTGCCGGCCGCGACCTTCAGCTCGTCGATGCCGCGCCGGATGCCCGCCGACAGCACGTCGACGTCCGGGAACCCGTCGAAGTCGGCGTTGATCCCGAACGTCATCGTGTTGAGGTAGCTGAAGATCCCGATCGACACCCGGGTGCCGCCGGCGATGGGCACGTACGCGTGCGCCGAGTTCATCCGCCGACCCAGCACGTAGAGCGGGACCCGCGGGCCGGGCACGTTCGTCGTGACCGCCTGCGAGTAGAACTGGCTGGCGCCCAGGGCCGCCCGCACGCCGAGCGAGAGCAGCGTGGGCGCCACGAAGTCGCCCATCGCGATGATCGACCGGGCGTCGACCAGCTCCATCATCTTCTTGTACTCGTCCATCTGCCGGCGCACGGACTCCAGCCGGGCGACGGGGTCGGGCTCGGCGACCGGCAGGTCGACGAAGACCGCGGAGATGCGGTTGTCGAGCTTGCCGCGCTCGTTCTCCTGCCGCATCGACACCGGGACCATCGACCGGACCACCAGGCCGTCACGCAGCGAGCCGCGGCGCTCCAGCAGGTCCCGGAAGCCGGTGGTGATGGCCGCGAGGACGACGTCGTTCACGGTGCCGCCGAGCGCGGTCCGGATGGGCTTGAGCTCGTCGAACTCGGCCTCGGTCCAGGCCCAGCGCCGGTGCGGGCCGATGGGACCCGACAGCGAGCGGGCGATCGGGGTGGTCAGCTGGCGGGCCACCGTGGGCAGGGTCTTGACCAGGGACCGGCCGGTGCCGAGCACCGTCCTGGCCGCCTCGCCGATGCCGCCCCCGCCGGTGGCGAGCTGGCGCAGCGGCTGGCTGAGCGCGTCCTGCACGGCGCCCGCGACCACCTCGGCGCTGGAGGGGGAGCGCTGCGGCGTCCAGTCCTGCGGATCGGTGTGCTTGGCGTCCGGCGTGATGTCGAACATCAGCTGCATCAGGTCGGTGCCGGCGACGCCGTCGATCATGCAGTGGTGGACCTTGGAGATGATCGCCCAGCGGCCGTTCTCCAGGCCCTCGACCAGCCACAGCTCCCACAGCGGCTTGGCGAGGTCCAGGCGCTGGCCGAGCACCCGGCCGGCGAGGTTGCGCAGCTGCTCGTCGGTCCCCGGGCTCGGCACCGCGGTGTGCCGCACGTGGTACAGGATCTGGAAGTGGGGGTCGTCGACCCACAGCGGCCGGCCCAGCTGGAGGGGCACCGGGCGCACGCGCTGGCGGTACCGCGGCACCAGCGGGAGCTTGCTCAGCAGCAGCCGGATGACCTCGCCGTAGGTGGGCGCCGGGCCCTCGAACACGGCGACCGAGCCCACGTGGAGTGGGGTGTTCTCGCTCTCCGCGAAGTAGAAACCGGCGTCCGTCGGGCTCATGCGGTCCACGGTTTCCTCCTTGCCGCCCCTCGCCTCTTCCGGGGTGGGGCGCGTCACACGTCGTCGGGTGTGCGGCGAGCCAACCGCGTCGTCCCGGCTCTCGCAATCGGAGCAACGAGCCGCGTGGGTCCGGGTTCCGGCGGATCCGGGTGTGGTACGCGTCACCCCGCGCGGGGCGCGCGCAACCGGTCGTCGACCCGGTCGAGGAGGTCGGAGAGGGCGCCGTCGACCACGGCGGTGCGGGTGAGGTTGACGCTGTGCCCGGCCCCCGGGACGACGACGAGCTCGGCGTCGTCCCCGAGGAGCTCGGCGAGCCGGCGGCCGTGGTCCACCGGGGTCAGCCGGTCGTCCGTGGCGGCGACGACGGTCGTGGGCACCCGGCCCAGGACCGGGAGCGCGGCGACCTCGTCGTGGTCGAGGAACGTCGCCCAGAACGCCAGGGTCACCGTGGTCGGCGTCTCCTCCAGCAGGTCCTGCACCACACGGACGTCGGCCCGGTCGGCGTCGTGCCGGCCGAACAGGTAGCGGCGGGTGAACCAGCGGCCGACCCGCGTGCCGCGGCGGCGGAACCGCTCGAGCAGCGGGGCGATCAGCTGGAGGCCGCGCAGCCACAGGCCGAGCAGGTGCAGCTTCCGGACCGCGGTGACCCACCGGCCGAGCACCCCGGAGCTGACCAGCCCGCCGGACGAGGTGGCGATCAGGAAGGCGCCGACCACCCGGGTGCCGAACAGCTCGGGCCGCTGCCGGGCCAGCGCCATGATGCTCATGCCGCCCATGGAGTGCCCGGCGAGGACGACCGGCCCCTCCGGCACGACGGCGTCGAGGACCTGACCGAGGTCGCGGCCGGTGCGGTCGATGGTGGCCGCGGTCAGCCGGGTCCAGCCCGACCGGCCGTGACCGCGGTGGTCCCAGAAGACCAGGCGCACCCGGTCGCGCAGCGCCGGGCGGTGGACGTCGAACTCGGCCAACCTGGCGGTGAACCCGTGCGAGAAGACGACGGTGACCGGCGCCGCGTCCCCGCCCGCCCCACCGCCCCCGGCCAGCCCGTCGAACTCCACGTGCAGGTCCACGCCGTCGTCCGTGCGGACGGTGCGCGAGCCTGGGGGCGGCGGTCCGGGCGGGCCGGGGACGGGCGCGTCGACGCCGGGCGGCAGGGGCACGGCCCCATCCCAGGCCCGCGGGCGGCACCCGGCAACCGGGCGCTCAGTGAGACCGGTCGGGGGCGGCGTCGCGCACCAGGCGCCGGGCGGCGTCCACCTCCCGGGCGACGGGGGCGAGCACGCCGTCGGCGAGGATCTCGGCGTCGTCCGGGGCGCGGTGCGTGCGGACGTCGTCCTCCAGCTGCCGGATCGCCCGGCGCAGGACGGTGACCTGCGCGGGGTGGGGTACCGGCTCGCCGGTGCGGATGGCGATGACCGCCTCGGTGACCGCGTCCGTGGTGCGCTCCAGCTGGACGATGACCGGCCACCAGGCCGCCGCGCGGGTGCTGATCGGCGGCGGCTCGGCCAGTCGCCGCTGCAGCTGGGCCTGCACCTCGGTGAGCGCCCGGTAGGTGCGCCGGCGGGCGCGGCGGGTCTCGGCCGGGTCGGCGGTGAACGCCGCCTCGACGTAGGCCTCCAGCGCCGTGGTGGCGTCCCGCAGGGCGTCGTCCAGGGGGGCGCGCCAGGTCTGCGGCCAGAGCGCGTAGCCGACGACGAGGACGATCAGGCAGCCGACGAGGGTGTCGACCATCCGCGCGCCGATCAGCCCCGGGTCGCCGGAGAGCGCCAGGTCCAGCAGCAGGATGATCACCGGGGTCTGGAACACCGAGAACAGGCCGAAGTTGGCACCCCGGGCCCAGGGCAGCAGCCCGGCCGCCACGGCCATCGCGACCAGCACCCAGCCGTTGCGGGGCAGCACCGCCAGCAGGACCGAGCCGATGAGGACGCCGAGCAGCGTGCCGGCGCCGCGCTGGACCGCCCGGGTGAACACCGAGCCGAAGTCGGGCTTGAGCACGATGGCGACGGTGAGCAGCACCCAGTAGGGACGCTCCAGCGGCAGCAGCTGCCGCGCGATCTCGGCGATCGTCATGCACAGCGCCAGGCGGACGGCGAACGCGCGGCTGTCGGGGCTGGCCAGGGTGCGGTCGCCGACGTCGTGCAGGCGGGTGCGCCAGTCCGGCTCCGGGAGCTCCACGGCGGCGCCGGCCCGCTCCTCCGGGTCGCCGACGACGTTCCAGGCCAGCCGCAGCCCGTGCCGGACCGCCCGCCGGGTCGGTGGTCCGTCCTCCAGGGGCGAGGGGCGCTCGGCGGGCAGGTCCCGCGCGCCGGTCACCGCCGCGGCCAGCGCGTGCACGGCCGTGACGTCGTGCGGGTCGGCCGCCACCCGGCCGCGGACCGTGGCCACGGTGCCCTCGACCAGGGGTGCGGCGGCGTTGAGCACGCCGGCCAGCTCGGACAGCTGCCGGGAGCGGCCCGCGGTCGAGCTGCGGCTGCGGATGACGCGGTCGTAGGCGGCGTTGAGCGCGGCGGTCAGCCGGCGGCGGGCGTCGTCGGCGTCCTCGCTGCCTGCCGCGGCCAGCAGCTCGCCGGTGCTGGTGAAGACGGCGGCGACGGCGGCGCGGTCGGGATCACCGCGCTCGGTGGCGGCCTGCACGAGCGTGGTGAGCGCGGCCCACCCGGCGCCGGCGAAGAAGAAGCCGATCTCCGCCGCGGTCGACAGCGGCGTGACCAGCCCCGAGGCCAGCGCGGTGTAGATCAGCAGCTGCAGCGCTCCCAGCGACAGCGCGGCGTTGATCCCGCTGATGAGTGCGGCGGCCGCGGACACCAGGGCGATGAGGACGACGGGCAGCCAGCCCTCGCCGCTCGCGTACTGCCCGACGAGCAGCCCGATCGCCCCGAACCCGGTGGCCGCCAGGGTGCGGCGCACCCGGTCGCGCAGCGGTCCGCCCATCGGCGCGAGGCAGGCGGCCAGCGCCCCGGTGGTGCCGAACACCCCGGCGCCGAGCTCGGGTCCGGGCTCGATGCCGCCGGCCACCACCACCGCGACCGCCAGCGGCATGGGCACCGTCACCGCGAAGCGGACGACGTCGGGCCACGGCACGGGCGGGGGAGAGGTGCGCACCAGCTCCTCCAGCCACGCCGGTGCCCGCAACGCCCGCTCCGCCACGGTCGGGAGCTGCCCATCGGCGTCCGAGGGGAACCGCCGGGATCAGGTCACCTGATCGCGGCGCGACCTCCCGCACGGTGGGCGGTGCGGGAGGACGCGCTGCGGTGAGGGAGGACGCCGTGAACCCGTGGCGGGGGTGGCGGCCGGCGGGCACGCTGCGGCGGTGGACGACGGCGCGGTCCGGCCCGCGGACGCGGACGACCTCACGGCGCTGCCGGCGATCGAGGCCGCCGCCGACACGCTCTTCGTCCCGCTGGGGATCACCGACCTGCCGGCGCCGGCGAGCGCGGAGGAGCGGGCGCGGGCGTGGCGGGTGCTCGTGGCCGGCCGGCCGGCGCAGGGCTTCGCCGTCCTCGGACGGCTGGACGGCGACGTGCACCTCGATCAGCTCTCGGTGCACCCCGCGGCCGGTCGACGCGGCCTGGGCGCCGCTCTCCTGGCGGCGACCGTGGCGGAGGCCGAGGCGGCCGGGTCCCGGCGCGTCACGCTGACCACCTACGCCGACGTGCCGTGGAACGCGCCCTGGTACGCCCGGCACGGGTGGCGCGAGACCGGCGACGTCGGCCCGGAGCTCGCCGCCGTCGTGCGGGCGGAGGCGGCGCTGGCGCGGCACGGCCGCCGGGTGGTGATGGAGCGCCCGGTCCGGTGATCGCCGTCCCCGCGCCGAGGTCGCCGGCCCCGCGGCACGACGTCGGTGTGGCGGCTCCGCCGCGAGGCCGGCGATCACGGGGGCCACGGGAGTGCCCGGCGGGCTCGGCTAGGTTCCCGCCGTGACCGTCACCCTGGGGGAGGTCGTCGCCGCGCTCGAGGCCCGCTACGACCCCGCGCTGGCCGAGGACTGGGACGCCGTCGGGCTGGTGTGCGGCGACCGCGACGACCCGGTCGAGCGCGTCGTGTTCGCCGTCGACCCGGTCGCCTCCGTCGTCGACGAGGTGGTCGCCGCCGGCGCGGGCCTGCTCGTCACCCACCACCCCCTGTTCCTCAGCGGGGTGCACGGAGTGCCCGCCGACGACCCCAAGGGCCGCCTGGTGCACCGGCTGGTCCGCGCCCGCGCCGGCCTGTTCGTCGCGCACACCAACGCCGACCGGGCGCCGGGCACCGGGGTCAACGACGCGCTGGCCGGGGTCCTGGGCCTGGTCGGCGCCGTGCCCCTGCAGCCGGCCGGCACCGACCCGCGGGCCGGGCTGGGGCGCATCGGCCGGCTCGCCGAGCCGGTGCCCCTGCGGGTGTTCGCCGAGCGGGCGGCCGCGGCGCTGCCCGCGACGGAGGGCGGCGTGCGGGTGGCCGGCGACCCCGAGCGCACCGTCACGACCGTCGCGGTGTGCGGCGGCAGCGGCGGTTCGCTGCTGTCCGCGGCCGCGGCGGCGGGCGCCGACGTCCTGCTCACCAGCGACCTGAAGCACCACCCCACCTCCGAGGCCGGTGAGGTGGCCGGGCCCGCGCTGGTCGACGTCGCGCACTGGGCGACCGAGTGGCCCTGGCTGCCGGTGGCCGCGCGGGTGCTCGCCGAGGACCTGGGCGGCCGCGTCGAGGTGACCGTCGCCCGGCAGCGGACCGATCCGTGGACGGCGCACGTGGCGCAGCGGGGGGTCGGGGCACCGGTAGGTTGAGCCGGTGAAGGCCGACCACTTCGACCAGCAGAAACTGCTGGCTCTCGCCGCCGAGGACGTCGCGCTCACTCAGCTCGCGCACCGGCGTCGCACCCTGCCCGAGGCGGCGGCCGTCGAGGCCGCGGCGGAGGCGGAGCGGGCCGCGGCCGGCGCCGTCGTCCGTGCCGAGACCGAGGCGCGCGACCTGCAGCGCGAGGTGGCCCGGATGGAGGCCGACGTCGAGACCGTGCGGGCACGCGCGGCCAAGGACCAGAAGCTGCTGGACGGCGGCAGCGTCTCGGCCAAGCAGATGACCGACCTCCAGCACGAGCTGCAGTCGCTCAAGCGCCGCCAGTCCGACCTGGAGGACCAGGAGCTCGAGCTCATGGAGCAGGTCGAGACGGCCGAGAAGACGCTCGCGCAGGCGCAGGAGGCGCACGCCGCCGCCCGCGAGGCCCTGGAGCGGGCCGAGCAGCTGCGCGACGACGCCCTCGCCGACATCGCCGAGGGGACGACGAAGCACGAGGCGGCGCGACTCTCCGCGGCGGGCGGCATCCCCGCAGCGCTGCTGGCGCTCTACGACCGCATCCGCGCGCAGACCGGCACGACCGGCGCCGCGCTGCTGCAGGCCCGCGCCTGCCAGGGCTGCCGGATCGAGCTCAACGGCCGCGAGCTGGCCGCCGTCCGCAACGCCGACCCGCACGAGGTCGTGCGGTGCGAGAACTGCAACCGGATCCTGGTGCGCACCGCCGAGTCAGGACTGTGACGGCCCGCTTCGTCGTCGAGGCGGACGGCGGGTCGCGGGGCAACCCGGGGCCGGCGGGCTACGGCGCGCTGGTCCGTGACGCCGCCACCGGACAGGTGCTCGCCGAGCGGGCGGCCAGCGTCGGGCGGGCCACCAACAACGTCGCCGAGTACGGCGGCCTGGTGGCCGGCCTGCAGGCGGTCCTGGACCTCACCGGCGGCGCGGCGTCGGCCGCCGAGGTCGAGGTCCGGATGGACTCCAAGCTGGTCGTCGAGCAGATGTCGGGCCGCTGGAAGGTCAAGCACCCGGACATGCAGAAGCTCGCGCTGCAGGCCCAGCAGATCGCCCGGCAGCTCGGCCGGGTCCGCTACACCTGGATCCCGCGCGCGCAGAACTCCGCCGCCGACGCGCTGGCCAACAGCGCGATGGACGGCAAGCCGGTGCACCGCGACCTCGCCGCCGAGGCCGCCACCACCGAGGACGACGTCCAGCCCGCCCCCGCCGAGCGCGAGCCGGCCGTCACCACGGTCACGCACCTGCTGCGGCACGGGCAGACCGAGCACACCCCCGAGCGGCGGTTCAGCGGCCGCAACGACCTGCCGCTGTCCGCGGTGGGCCGCGCGGAGGCCGAGGCGGCGGCGGAGCGGGCCGCGGCGCTGGGGGTCGACGTCGTCGTCGCCTCGCCGTTGCGCCGCACCCGCGAGACGGCCGAGATCGTCGCCGCCCGCCTGGGCCTGCCGGTGCTGTTCGACGACGACCTGGTCGAGATGGACTTCGGCGACCTCGAGGGGCTCACCGCCGACGAGGCCCGCACGAAGCACCCCCTGGCCGCGCGGCGGCTGTTCACCGAGATCGACGTCCCCGCGCCGGGCGGGGAGTCGATCGCCGACGTGAGCCGCCGGGTCGGCCGCGCCCGCGCCCGGCTGCTCAAGGAGCACCGCGGCCGCACGGTGCTCGTGGTCAGCCACGTGACGCCGATCAAGCTGCTGCTGGCCGCGGGCCTCGACGTCGACGACGCCGTCGTCCACCGGCTGTTCCTCGGGGCGGCGTCGCTGTCGACGGTCGCCTGGTCCACCGACGGCCGGCACTCGGTCCGCCTGGTCAACGACGTCTCGCACCTGCCCTAGTCCTCAACGGATGAGTTGAGCGCCGGTCGCCGGTCGGAGCAGGGTGGGTCCGCCCTGGTGCCGGTCGTCCTGGGCTCCGGAGAGCCGTACTCCGGCAGCGGCGGGGCCCCGGAGGTGCTGCTGGAGGACCCGGTCGCCGTCGTGCAGGGCCGGCGGGTGCTGCACCTGGTCCACGACGTCCGGCGCCGAGGAGGGGAAGCAGCACCACCGTCCCGGCGTTGCACCGGATGCCCCGGTCGCGGACGACTTGCGCCGACCGGGGGATCATGTGGCCCCCGCCCGACCCCTGGAGACCGTGTGACCTCGACCATCGCGCCCGCCACCCCTGCCGTGACCGGCGACGAGCGGACCCTGTCGCCCGCCGAGTACGAGAGCTGGGCCGCCGAGGTCCGCCGGCTCGCCGACGAGCGGAACGCGGTCATCCTCGCGCACAACTACCAGGTGCCCGAGATCCAGGACGTCGCCCACCACACCGGGGACTCGCTGTACCTGTCGCGGGTCGCCGCGCAGACCGACGCCCGCGAGATCGTGTTCTGCGGGGTCCACTTCATGGCCGAGACGGCGAAGATCCTGTCGCCGGACAAGACCGTGCTGCTCCCCGACCTCGACGCGGGCTGCTCGCTGGCCGACAGCATCACCGCCGAGCAGCTGCGCGAGTGGAAGGCCGAGCACCCCGGGGCCGTCGTCGTCAGCTACGTCAACACCACCGCGGCGGTGAAGGCCGAGACCGACATCTGCTGCACGTCGTCCAACGCGGCCGACGTCATCCGGTCCATCCCCGCCGACCGGGAGATCCTGTTCTGCCCCGACCAGTTCCTGGGCGCGCACGTCAAGCGGGTGACGGGGCGGCAGGACATCCACGTCTGGGCGGGGGAGTGCCACGTGCACGCCGGCATCAGCCCCTCCGACGTCCGCTCCAAGGTCGCCGCCCACCCGGACGCCGAGATCCTCGTGCACCCCGAGTGCGGCTGCACCACCTCGGTGCTGGACCTCGTCAGCCACGGCGACCTCCCGGCCGACCGGACCCGCGTGCTCTCCACCGGTGGCATGGCCGACGCCGCGAAGAACACCACCGCCGGTCAGGTTCTGGTCGCCACCGAGGTCGGCATCCTGCACCAGCTGCGGTCCCTGAACAGCGGCACGGAGTTCATCCCGATGAACGACAGGGCCGCCTGCCGTTACATGAAGATGATCACGCCGGCCAAGCTGCTGCACACGCTGCGGACGGGCACGGGTGTCATCGACGTCGACCCCGAGACCGCCGCGCGCGCCCGCAAGGCGGTCGAGGCGATGGTCGCGATCGGGGAGCCCGGCCGCGGCGGCGAATGACGATCCGGTCGGCGTCGGCCCGGGACGGGGCTCGTCCGCGGGGACGGGGCGGCGGTGGAGGGGTCAGGCGCGGAGGAACAGGTAGATCGCCACCGCCACCGCGAAGACGACGATGGAGACCCGGAGCGGCGTGACCGGGATCCGGCGGGCCACGCGCGCGCCGAGGAACCCGCCGAGCAGCGAGGCCGGTGCGGCCACGGCCACGGCCGTCCAGTCGACCGGCCCCCAGATGCCGAAGACGACGAGGGTGACCGTCGCGGTGACGGTCGACAGGGCCGACTTCAGCGCGTTGGCCAGCTTGAGGTCGTGCAGGCCGACGCCGAGGACGCCGACGAGGATGACGCCCAGCGCCCCGCCGAAGTAGCCGCCGTAGACGGTGGCGAGGAACAGGGCGACGTACAGCCAGCGCGGGTCGGGGCGCGGGCCGCCGTCCGCGGTCAGGGCGATGCGGCGGGTGAGCAGCGGCTGCACCGCCAGCAGCGAGGCGGCCAGCAGCACGAGCACGGGGACGACGAGGTCGAACGCCGCGCTGGGCGTCGTGAGCAGCAGCACGCAGCCCGTCGTCCCGCCGAGCAGCGCGGTGATCCCGAACCGGACGAGACGACGGCCTTGACCCCGGTACTGGCCGCGGAAGCCGAGGACACCGCCGATGTACCCGGGCCACTGGGCGATCGAGTTCGTGACGTTGGCGGCGACCGTGCCCAGCCCGAGGGCGACCAGGACCGGGAAGAGGATCAGCGACCCGCCGCCGGCGATGCTGTTCATCACGCCTGCGACGAGGGCGACGCCGGCGATGATCAGCAGGTCGGGAGCGGACACGACGGTGCACCCTACGGTTGGCCCCATGGGACTCCCGCGCAGGGCGAAGGTGCTGGTGGCCGCACTCGGCGGATCGGGCGTGATCCACCTGGTGCGGCCGCGCACCTACGAGTGGCTGGTACCGCCGGAGCTCGGCGACGCCCGCAGGTGGGTGCTGGCCAGCGGGGTGGCGGAGATCGGCACGGCCGCGCTCATGGCTGCCCCGGCCACCCGGCGGGCGGGGGGCTGGGCGGCGGTCGGGCTGCTGGTGGGCTTCCTCCCGGCGCACCTGCACACCTTCCGGGTGGTGCCGCGCGAGCCGCTGCCGATCACCGTCGCCGCCCTGCGGCTGCCGTTGCAGGTGCCGATGATCGGTGTCGCCCTGCGGGTGGCGCGCGGGCGCTGACCCGGCGCAGGATCCGGTTCCATGACCGACGCGCACCCCGAGCCGCTCCCCGACGACTGGGAGCGGGCCCTGGTGATCGTGGCCCACCCGGACGACGTCGAGTACGGCTGCGCCGCCGCCGTCGCCGTCTGGACGGCGGCCGGCAGGGACGTCCGCTACGTGCTGGCGACCAGTGGCGAGGCCGGCATCGCGGGGTGTCCGCCGGAGGTCGCCGGGCCGGTCCGTGAGGATGAGCAGCGCCGGGCGGCCGCGGCCGTCGGGGTCTCCGTCGTCGAGTTCCTGGGCCACCCCGACGGCCGGCTCGTCGAGGGGCTGGACCTGCGCCGCGCGCTGGCCGCAGCGATCCGGCGGCACCGCCCGGAGCTCGTGGTGACGATGCACTGGGGCGAGACGTGGACGCCGCCGGGGGTGGCACCGGCGTACTGGAACAGCGCGGACCACCGGGCGCTGGGCCGCTGCGCGGTCGACGCCGTCGGCGACGCGGCCAACGAGTGGATCTTCCCCGAGCTGGCCGATCCGGAGCCGTGGCGAGGCGTCCGCTGGATCGCCGTGAGCACGCCGACGGGCGTGAGCCACACCGTCGACGTCACCGACGGGGTGGAGCCGGCGGTCGCCTCGCTGACCGAGCACCGCCGCTACCTGGCGGCGCTGTCCGACGACCCGGTCGAGGAGCAGGCCCGGCGGCAGGTCGAGATGGTCACGCCCGCCGGCCCCGACGGACAGCGGACCGCCGGGTTCGCCCTGTACGCGGGCTGATCTCGGGCCCGGTGCCGGTCGGCTCGTGGTCGCGGTGATCGCCGTCCGCGCGCCGTCGTCGCCGTCCGCGCCATGCGCCGCGGGGTCCGCGGCCACCTGGCGAGGACGGCGATCACTAGACTGTCGGCACGACGGACGAGTCGGCTGGGCGGTCGCGTCGGCGGGGGAGACCCCGTCGCCGAGGAACGTCCGGGCTCCACAGGGCAGGGTGGTCGCCAACAGCGACCCGGGGTGACCCGCGGGACAGTGCCACAGAGAACAGACCGCCGGCGGCGCCTCTCCGGAGGCGTGGCCGGTAAGGGTGAAACGGCGGTGTAAGAGACCACCGCACACCGGGTGACCGGTGTGGCTCGGTAAACCCCACCCGGAGCAAGGTCGAGAGGGACGGCGGACTGGGCGACCAGGCCACCGTCCTGCGCAGGCGTTCGAGGGCTGCCCGCCCGAGCCTGCGGGTGGACCGCTCGAGCCTGCCGGCAACGGCAGGCCTAGATGGATGGCCGCTCATCGGGAGGCCGTGAGGCACCCGGGGACAGAACCCGGCGTACAGGCCGACTCGTCCGTCGCCCGCCTCTGACCAGCACTTTTACGGTTGGAGGTGGGCGTCAGTCCGCACAGAGTCCGCAACTCGATTCGCACCCCGGCCGAGGACGGCGTCCACCGCGGCCCGTGTCCGGTCGTCCGAGTCGGGCCACAGATGGCTGTAGGTGTCGAGCGTCTCGGCGGCGTTGGCATGTCCCAGCCGGGCCTGGACGGTCTTCACCGACTCCCCGTGCCGGATCAGCAGGCTCGCGTAGAAGTGCCGGAGGGCGTGCATCGTCACGCCACTGAGGCCGGCCCGCTTGACCGCCGGCCGCCAGACGCGATCGGAGAACGCCGTCCGGCGAATCGGCTCGCCGAGTTCCGTCGTGAAGAGGAACCCGTCGGTCGGCCAGGTGGCGAGGTGGGCGGCCAGCGCGACGACGACGACCTGGGGGAGGGGGACCACCCGGACCGAGGCGGCCGTCTTCGGCGGCGTCAAGTACGGCGCACGGTCGGGCATCGTGACCAGCTGCCGGTCAACCGTGAGCTGGCGGCGGAGGAAGTCGACTCGATCGACCGTCAGGCCGAAGGCCTCGCCCTGCCGGAGACCGGTGCCGGCGGCCAAGGTGACCAGGGCCTGGTAGCGGTCCGGCATCGCGTCGGTGAGGGCCTCAACGGCCTCGAGGCTCAGCGGTACGACGCGCGGTCGGTGGACCTTGGGAAGCTTGGTCCCCTCACACGGCGACGCGGCGATCCTGCGGTCGCGGACGGCGGCCTTGAAGATGCCGGCGAGGATGCGGTGGACGACGCCCACGGTGGACGGCGCCAGATCGAGCGACAGGCGCTTGACGAGGGCCTGGACATCGCTGGGCAGGACCGTCGACAGGCGTTTGTCACCAAGACTCGGGTAGACGTGCCGGCGCAGCATCGTCTCGACGTGCGCGGCGGTGGTGGCCCGATGTACCTGCGCGGCCCGCCACTCCTCCGCGTAGTCGCGGACCGTCAGCCGGCCCGCAGCCGGGTCGACGTACTGCCCGGTGACCATCGACGCGGTCATCTCGTCGAGCCAGCGCTGGGCGTCGACCTTCCGCTTGAAGTGGCGGGCGTGCTCCTTGCCGGCGGCATCACGGAAGCGCGGCCGGTAGGAGCCGTCTGGTCTGCGGGCGATGTTCGGCATGCCTGCCCCTCGCGTGATCAGGAGTGGGGCTCAGTGGCGCCCACCTCGGTCTCGTCGACTTAGCGCGTGATGAGGTGGTTGAGCGGCGACGGATGAGATCTGTGGAGGACGCAAGCACCTGTGGACATCCGCGGCCCTGCCTCAGCACCGTGCTTTCTCCGCCACTTCTCCAGTAGGTCGTTGGGACAGAGCCGGCTCCACCGACGAGATCTCCAGTGCTCGTCTCACAAGTTGGCGAAGGTGACGTCGATGCCGCCGGCGACCGATCAGCGACGGAGAGCCTGAGCTTCGTGCTGAGCGTCGATCCAGCGACGGAGGTCGTCGGAGCGGTAGAGGACGCGGCGGCCGAGGCGGAAGCTGCGCGGGCCGGTGCCGAGGTGGCGCCAGTACCGGAGGGTGGCGACGGGGGCTCGGAGGAGTTCGGCGGCTTCGGTGATGGTGAGCAGTTCGGGCTCGCGATTGGCGGGGTGGTCGGTCATGGCTGACTCCGGTCTGGTCGGGGTGCTCCGTCACCGGGAGAAGGCGCCGATCGGGAGCTGGTGGCGACAGCCCACAGCCAGTTCGTGCAGAAATCCTCCAGTTGCAGCCCGCGGGTTAGATCGGAGGCCGGCACGCCGGCTGGACGCGTCGCCTCATCGGCCGATGCCTCGCGCAGCACTCCGCGGGGCCAGGGAGGGTCCGCGGCGTTCGTAGTCGGGCCGGGGGATGCCAGGTGCCGGGGTGGGCGGCCGGGTGGGGGCGTAGCGGTCGGCCTCCCGGGCGGCAAGTCCGGTGGCGTGACGGGGGCCGAGGTCGGCGCGGTCGCGGCCGAAGGCCGCGATCCACTGCTCACGTGCCTGGTCGGGGTCGGTGGCGATGAGGTGTGCGGTGTTGGCGGTGCGGCCGCGGGTCATCCCGACGTAGGCCGCGGCGGCGCCGGTGAACTCGCCGAGGACCAGATGCGCGGCGGTGACGGTGGCGCCTTGGACGCCGTGCACGGTGGTGGCGTAGGCCAACTCGACGTAGTCGGTGACGTAGTCGGACGGCAGGACCCGGACATCGGGTCCTGCCGGGGTGACAACACCGGCTGGGACGTCACCCCTGCCGGCGGTGTCCGGGGTCACGTGCAGGCCCCCGTGGCGGTCGACGGCGGTGACGGTCCAGGTGTCGCGGTTGGCCACGTCCAGGACTCGATCGTTGCGGCGGGTGGCGATCCGGTCGCCGGCGCCGATCCGCTGTCCGGTTCGGGTGGTCACGACGTCGGTGTCGTCGACGCGGCTGGCGGTAATCAGCCGGGCCCGGACGGCGGCGCTGAGGGCGTTGACCTGCTCGAGGGTGTTGGCTACCAGCGCAACCTCGGCGGCCAGGCTGTCGGCGGCGATGCCGGCGAGCGCAGTCTCCAGCGCCTCGGCATCGCGGTGTAGCCGAACTTGGCCGCGCGCGAGGAGCGCGTCGAACACCGCGCCCGGGTCGTGGCTGCGCCGCATCGCCAGCGACAGCGCGGCGTACTCGTCGTCTCGGACCGTCGCGCCGGCGGCGTCGGTGCGGGTGAAGCGGTGCACCGACTCCAGATTCAGACACGCCCCGGAGTCGACCCTGTCGGCCGCTTTGGCGGCGAGGTCCAGCACGCCGCCCCGGCCGACCGCGGCGAGTTGGTGGCGGTCTCCGAGCAGCGCCACGCGCGCCTGGCATTCGTCGGCGATGACCAGCAGCGCCCGGGCGGTGTCCTGGTCCAGCATGCCGGCCTCATCGATGACCAGCAGATCGCCCGGCCGTAACCAGGCCAGGTCCGGGCCGGTGTACTCATGGCCGGTGCGCGGGTCGACCTCCCCGTCGGCTAGGCGGGTCCAGGCTCCGGATTCGGTCCAGCGCCAGCCGTACTGGTAGGCCAGCCACGCCGCCGATCCGGCGGATGCGCCGGTCTCGGTGCGGGCGACCTTTGCGGCCTTCAGCGTCGGGGTGACCACGACCAGCCCGCGGTCCTGCAGCTGCAGGACGGCGCGGGTGGCAGCCAGGGTGGTGGTCTTGCCGGCTCCGGCCGCGCCCTCAAGCACCGTGAGCTGCCGGTCGCCGGTCAGCAGGGTGACCGCGGCGGCTTGACCGTCATCGAGCCCGCTGGCTAGCCACGCGGGCAGCGGCTCCGGCTCGGGCGGTGGCTCTCGTAAAGCCCCGGCGCGAGCGGTGAACCGGGCGGTGAGGTTGGCCTCGACCTCCAGCACCGGGCGGGAGGTCCAGGCCCGGATGTGCTCGGGCACCAGGTCACGCTCGAGCAGCGGCACGCACCGGTCCAGAGCGCGGGCGGTGAGGTCCTCGGCCAGCTCGAGGCGCACGGCTGCCTCGGCGACGATGCCGTCGGCGGCGAGCAGCTGCTCGACCTCGCCGCGGATGTCGGCGGCGTTCCACGCCGAGCGGTCGGCCGCCAGCCGGGTCAGTACCCGCTCGGCGGCGGCGTCGCGGTCCAGCGCCCCGACCGGCGTCGGGGCCAGCGCGACGCGCCCCGTGGGGTCGCGGTACCCGAGGTCGGCGAGCTCGGCCCGCCAGCGGTCCTCCAGTACCTCCCCTGGGCGAGGGTGGACCTTATCGGGGCGGCCGTCGGCCCAGGCCCGCGCTTCCCAGGCTCGGCGCAGCGCCGGCCCGGCGCGTTCGCCGGGATGCGTCTGGGTCCATGCGCGTTCGTAGCGGGCCGTGTTCGCAGCGATCTGTGCCGCCCGCGCGCTCATCAGACCCACATAAGGAGCGAGCTGCCGCAGTTCTCCAGTGCCGTCCGGAGTGAACCCGTGGGCCGCCCATGCCGCCCGCAGCTGGGGGTCGGTGAGCATCGCGCCATGCCCGATCCCGTTGATCGCCGCCAGCGAGTCCCGGATGGCGACGGTGTCCAGCCCGCGCCACTTGCCGGCAGCGAAGACCCGAGCGAGCAGCTGTAGGTGCACATGCCGGTGCGGATCCCCGGCGCGGGAGGTGTGGTGCCGGACCGCCGCGGCCTCCAGCCTCGCCACCGGTACCTGCAGCTGTCCTCCGCGGGGTCCGACCCGGGTGGTGGCGTGCTCGGACAGCCAGCCCAGGATCTGCTCGACCGCGCGGTCCTGGGCCGCGTCGTAGGCGGCGGCGATGTCTGGATGCAGTGCTGCGGCCAGCGACCACGACTTCGGGCCGTTGACGACGACCTCGACGAACCGCACCGCGCGGTCATCGGTGCGCAGCCGGCCCCGAGGCTCCCCGCTGGCCGGGTTGGAGCCGGCCACCCATGTCTCGTAGGCGTCGCCGGACAGCGGAGCCAACTCACGGACTCCTTCGGCACCGGCGGTGTAGCGGCGGGCGATCCCGGTCCCCTCGGTCAGGTAGTAGTCATCCGCCCGGCCCCGGCCGGCCTCGACGTAATGGCGGGCAGCGACCGGTGCGCCGGTGTAGACCTTCATCCCGCCGCGCATTTATCAACGCCACCCAACAATGACCAACACGTCACCCCCAGAAATGCCAAATGGCCCCGCGAAGCGGGGCCCGAGCTACCCCCTATTGGTAGCATGCGTGCCGTTCTCTAGTCCATCCCCGGACATTGTTGGTATGCGCCGATTGTTGTTGCGGCGTCGAATGTTCCGCGACCTGTCTCGTGTTCAGGCGCCTGAGCGCTCCGCAGACCGTGCTCGGCGAGTGCTGCCTCGCGACTGTCTGGGAGGACGCCGCCGCTTCCGCCGCGCGGTCGCCCCACGGGGGCTCAGGGCCGAGACCAAGAACGCTGGCGAAGACCTCCTGCTCCTAGACGTCGAGGCCGTCGACGAGGGCTCGGCAGTCCCGAGGCGCCGGACTGCAGGGGTGTCCCAGAAGGTGGCTTCAGGGACGCGCGATGTGGCATCTGAACGCCTCGCCGGACAGTCGGCCGGCCGCTCGCCGGCTTAACGGTCCGATCCGATCCGTAGCCTCAGCCTCGTGGAGCTGTGGGCGCAGATCATCATCCCGGCGCTGACGGCCATCGGGGGCTGGATCGGCGGTGCCTGGCGGCTCCGGAGCGAACGCAAGCAGAAAAAGACCGAGCTTGACCAGAAGGACACCGAGCTGGCCCAGGCTCGCCGGGATGCCGCCGATGCAAGGGAGCAGTGGCAGGAGGAGGCCGACCGCAAGCAGCTCGACCGGGCCGCCGCGCTGTGCCGAGGTGACGAGAAAGAGGCAGCACAGGGTCAGGCGATCCTGCTGGGGATGGTCGCCATGGGGAACCCCAACCCTCGGGTGAGGGAGCTGCTCGACCGGATGACGCAGCTAGAACTAGGCGCTACCGTTGCTCAGATCGAGGCAGCCGAGGAGGCTGGCGAAGAGCCCGAGATCGTCGAAGAGGTCGTAGTCTCCGACGTCATTGGTGCAACGGACGAGGTCACGTACGAACTGGTTCGTCGGGAGGAGGCAGGTGAGGATGGCGACGAAGCGCAGGATCAAGGTGACGCGCCGGCAGGTGGACGCCGCTAAGAGCACGCTTGAAGCCGACCGCCTCCTCGGCCGTGAGAGCAACCACACCGTCGTGCTGATCGCCAACGCCAAGCCTGTAGCCGTCCAGACGGTTCCACAGCCAAGCCGATAAGCGTCAAGGTGACACGGCCCGCTCCAGCGGGCGAATCATCCCAGTTGGGCATCTTGACCGCCAACTAGAGGGACGGGCCTGCGCCCGCTTCCGAAATGCCCGCCTCGTGATGCCTCGGCCTCGGGTGGTAACCCTCGTCGGGGCCTTTCCATTACCTCAACAGCGCGTGTCCCTAGATGGGCCGCTTAAGGACACTGGGGAGGGCCCGGGACCTGCGCTCTAGCAGTGCTCGTGAACTACGAGTAGGTGCTCGAAGGCATCGTTCTTGAACTCCGACCCGACGAAGTCGGAGTGAGGGTCCTTGGCCATCGACTCCTGCGCCGTCGCCCAAAAGGCTTGTCGCTCGTGGGCCGGCACCTCGGTGACGTCCCCGAGGTAGTCGTGAAGTACCCGTACGGCTGGGTCCAGCAGGAGCTTCCGGAGCCGCTTCTCGTCGACGTTGTCCCTGCCGCGCCGACGCCAGAGGACCCCGGCGGTGTCCGTGAACTCCGCGACCGAGGCGAGATTCAAGATGGGGTCCGGCGGTCCTCCTGTTGCATGCATCGCGGGACATGCAAGGGACTCGGCGAACGACGGGCTTCGTGAAACGCGTCGGCCAGGACCCATGTGCACACCGTAAGCCCGGCTATGAATCAGGAGGGCCGACTCCCCGTAGCCGCTTCCGCACGGGGTGAGCTGACCCACAGGAGAGCCGCTAAGGGACGGTCGACGCTTCACTCGCGGTGGCTCAACGAAACCTAGGTGAGGGTGTCAGTAGGCCGACTTAGCCTCGGCTCTGTGCCCCTCGGTGATCTTCACACCAGCCGCCCATCGGTCTACTTGGACCAGTGGGTGTGGGTTCGGCTGGCCAGCGTCGTGCAGGGCAAGCCTCGGGCGCCCGGGGACTCAACGGTGCTCGACGTCCTGCTGGAAGCTGCCGCTGCGGGTGTCGCCTTCCCGCTCTCGCGGACGCACTACATCGAGACGTCGAGCATCAGGAAGCCCAAGCAGCGTCAAGACCTTGCCCGAGTCATGGCGTCCATCTCGTTCTTCCGCACCCTGCGCGGCGGCCAGGTACTCATTCGCCATCAGATGCTGAACGCCATGCACGAGACCTTCGGTCGGCCTGCCTTCCGGCCTACCGCGCCGGAGGCCCTTGGTCTTGGAGTGAGCTGGGCCTTTACCGGTCGGCAGGGCTTCATGCGGGTCATGGACAAAGCCACCGGTCTGGAGACCACCGAAGCATCCCTGCCTGGGGTCGGCAAGCTGCGCCGGGAGATGTCTCAGTTGGCGGAGACGATGCTCATTGCTGGGCCCGCCGATGACGAGGTCGAGGCCTTGCGAGCCAACGGCTACCGGCCCGAGGCCACCGAGGAGGGTCATGCGAGCCGACTCGCCTGGGAGAAGCTTCTGGTCGGCATGCTGCGAGACGACCCGGTGCACGCTGAAGAACTACGTGTCCGCGTGACCGCTCGTGAGCTGTGCCACGAGTACTTGGACCTGTTCAACGAATTGCTGGCGGAGTATCGGCTCGATCTCGAACGTGCCTTGGGTTCTGACTCTGAGCGGCCAGGCTCAGGTAGGCCGAAGCTGATGGCCTTCTCAGACCGCATACCCTCGATGCGATTGGCCGTGGACATGAAGACTGCTCTCTTCCGTAACGGGGCAAGGGTCTGGCAGCCCAACGACCTCCATGACATCGACGCCCTAAGTCAGGCCATTCCGTACTGCCAGGCGGTCGTGACCGATAAGGATGCTGCGGACCGAGTCAGGCGGACCGGCGGCGATCAGCGACACGGGACGGCCGTCCTGAGCAAGCTCGATCAACTAGTCGAACTTCTGCCGGACCTCGTGGCCCGAGCCCAAGCCCTTGGCGGGGACCCCACCGGCTGGGACGCCGCCGGCCCTGGCGAGGGGTTCAAGGCCACACTCCCTGACGGCACTTGGCCGTCACTCACCGTCGCGAGCCCCTCCTGATGTCGTAGGCGCCACCTAGCCTCCGCCGCATGGACGCCGCACGGAACCCCGACTACTTAAAGGGCCTCGCTGAGGCAGTACAGGCGTTTCGCGATGCCCTCGAGGACTTGCTGGAGTTGCACGTCCCCTTCGGCGTCCACGTTGCCCGCGGCATTGCGCCGCCCGTGGTCCCTCGCGAAGGCGCAAGCGATGAGGAGATCGCCAAGCGGCGGTCGCGAGTCGCTCGGGCGGCAGGCCGTGCCACCGAAGCCGTTGGGCTAACCAATACCTACATCATGGTGGCTGGCGCGGGGCCAATCGATCCGATCGCCGCGTGGTCGACCATCACCGAGCCCAAGCCGCTGCTGGAGCCGGACAACGTACTGAGCGCCTGCGATTCGATCCTGGGCCGGCTCGACACCAAAATCCGCCGCGCGGAGGCAGAGGCACCGCCGACCATCGGCGCGGCGTCGATGCACCCGTTGATATGGGGAGCCGCCCGACCTCTGTGGGTCGATGGGCACTTCCGCCAGGCCATCTCCGCGGCCGCCGAGTCGCTCATCGCTCAAGTTAAGGCGCGGGCTGGGCGCTACGACGTAGCCGATACACCACTATGGCAGCAGACCTTCTCGGAGAAGGCACCCGAGCCCGGCAAGGCTCGGCTGCGCTGGCCCGGTGATCCAACAGCGAATCAGGACGTCAAGAACATGAATGACGGCTTGCGCTTTTTCGCGCCAGGCGTGCAGATGCTCATTCGCAATCCGGCGACCCACTCGATCGACGAGATGGCCGAGCAGGAGGCTCTCGAGCGGCTCGCCGTCCTGAGTTTGCTGGCGAGGTGGGTCGAGCAGTGCGTGGTGGAGGGGGTTTCGTCGACGGCATAGACCGCTGATCGCTCGGCCCCGAAGCAACAAGATGCTCTTTGCCAACGACGTCGACCGGGTTCGCCTCGAGCGGCGCGCCTTCGCCGGCGAGGTGCCATGCCTCGGCTTCATCGAAGTCGAGCACGCAGCGATCGAGTCAAAGGGCAGTCCCGCCAGTTGGCGGGGGACTCGCCTGAGCGGCCCACTATGAGACACCGGGTGACCACGTCCGGTTCAGTCGCTGGCTGTGAGCTCGGCTCGGGCAGGATGACCGGGTGACAGATCCCGCGCCGCGAAACCCGAGCGACGAGGTCGGGCCCCTTCTGCTCAGGCTTGAGGATCAACTCCGCATG
The DNA here is from genome assembly GCF_019799905.1 of Trujillonella endophytica. Taxonomy (GTDB): domain Bacteria; phylum Actinomycetota; class Actinomycetes; order Mycobacteriales; family Geodermatophilaceae; genus Trujillonella; species Trujillonella endophyticus_A. The sequence goes on from NZ_JABGCI010000009.1 coordinate 161,724, forward strand.
GCGACCCAAGGAGTCGCCACCCTTGAGCGGGAGCAGTGGCACGACGCCGAGCATGATGCGACGTGGCACCTCGTTCCGCTCAATCCCAAGTCACTCCAGGTGACGTGGATGGAGTGGGGCGACGGGCTGATCCTCCACGCCGCAAGAGAGAACCCGCGGTGGGAACTCGATCGCACAGCTCAAGATGTGCAGTTCATCGAGGACGTGGCGCTCGCCGTCATCGCCGGACGCGTGACCGAGACCGTCGCGCCGGCACGCTCGCGAGTCGACATCACCCTGGCCGACGGGCAAGTCGTCCATCAGACCGGGCTCGTGGGCTGCCTGCTCCCATTCTTGCCCCTCCCGGGATGGCGACGCTGGGGCCAGGTCACGCACTACGAGCCGTACGCCTGATCATCTCTCGCCGGGGCGGGCCTGGCTCCTAGGATGTCTCTAAGCGGCCCACTTAGGGCGACTCGCGCGAGGACGCATCACAACGCCCCGGCTAGCTGAGCTGACCGGGGCGTTGCCGCTCTACCTGGTTGAGCTACGGCCCCAGCAGGTGGCGCCGACGGGATTTGAACCCGCAACACTGCGGATCCAGTTGGCCGACTCCGCGGACGTCCTCAAGGCAAGCGAGTCTGCACGCCCTTGCGAGCCCGATCAACGACGTTTCCCACTTTCGGTCGCTAAGCGGCCCACTAAGGGACTGGGCGCCAGTGGCCGGGTCAGTGGGGATTGAGGTCTGCCGCCTCAAGTTTGCCTTCGACGAGACGCCTGATCTCTTGAGCGAATCGCCGTAGCGCCTCGTATGACGTAGTGAGCTCCAGTCGAACCTCGCCGAGGGGCGCCCCGTGTTCGACATCGGCGTGGTCGGGTGGCGTTGCTAGATGCACGAGCATGCCGACGCGCCCTCGATATCCGACAGCGCGGACGGTGAGTCCGACGTGCTCCTCGGTCCTGCCGTCGTCGTTCTGGTACCCGCCTGAGATCTGGAATCGCTCATCGCCGAGGGGATAGGTGAGTAGCCGGTCGGCGAACTGCAGCAGGTCACCGTCGCTGAACCAAGCGCGGGAGTGTCCCGCGAAGCCACCAAAGCGCACGTGGACCGTAAGGACGCCTGTCTCATCGTCGTCGCGGTACTCGTACCGCAAAGCGAGGCCTTCGGTCTCGAGTTCCACGGCAAGGGACGCTAGCCGCCGACCCGAGCTGGGTCCCGCACGCCGCCCTCGGCCTGTCTGGCTGCCATCGCAATCAACTGCTGTAGCGGCCTGGGGCGCGCAGGTCCCCGGGCGTCCTTAACGCGGCCCACTACGGGACACCCACGCTCTTCGACCGCAGGTCGGGGACGATCAGTTCGTGCATCGAGCCGTCGTCGAGGTCTTGCCCAACGAGCGGGACCGGTGGGTGGCCGTCATCGACGCGCCCCGCGGGCCCTTCTCAACCGAGGCCCCGACGCCCGAGCAAGTGGAGCACGAGGTCCGAGAGTCCGTCGCCAGCGCCCTCGGGTGGGCGGAGGTTCAACTCGACTTCGTAGACGACCTGGGCGACTCTTGGTCCCCCGAGCAGTCAGCGGCGCAGGCGTCTCGACTGCTTGCTCCGTAGCGGCCCACTCTGGGACACCCAGCAGGGTCCCCCGGGCTTCCAAGACCACCATCCTGGAGCCTCTCCCGTTGGTAGACCAACAGTCATCGCCGGGCGCTTGGCCCTACGGCGCTCCCGCGCGGCGGATGGGGCGGTTTCACCCGGGGGACGATCAAGAGTAGAGGCGCACGACGCTTCTGACCCCGAGGTTTCCGCGCGCGAGCTGAAAGCAGTCGCCCTGAGCGGCCCACCAGGGGACACCACGCTGCACCGACGATGGCTTGGAGCGGTTGGAGCCTTTCCCGAGTTATCCGCGATGCACGATCCCTGCGGCTGTAAGGCAGGCGACGGCTCGGGGCTGGAAGTTGCTGCCAGCGCTGGCGCGCGGAGGCCACACCCTCCGCATCAGCGGGTTGCGCGGACGGCACAGTGTGCAGTGCCACGCCAGTCTGTGATGACTTCAGTCGAGGCGGTCGTCGTACTCCGGGCAGTAGTCGGCGACGGCGCCCCGGGTCAACTCCTCCGCATCTGATTCGGATATCCCGGCGCTCGTCCACACGCTGTTGACGCTCGCAATCGACGAGCCTGAAGCGATGGACGTGCATACAAGGTTGCCGAGAGCGTCGATGTCCTCCTGTGTCACTCCTGGCGGCAACACCGGCTCCGAGAAAGATGACAAAGTGCAGCCAGCAAGCGTTAGGAGAGTGGCAGCAGTCAGGGCCCAACGCTTCATGCTTCGGTTTCCTTCATCGGTCAATGAGGTCTGGCGCCGACATGCATCGGACCGAGGTCGTGTCGTATCAAGGCGAACTGCCATCAGTTCGCCAACTGACCCCATCCTGCGAGGCGTCGAAGGTTGAGCCCGGGGGGCCCGAAGCCGCCCTCGAGCGGAGCCGGCCTGGCCCTGAGCGGCCCATGATGGGACGGCTGCTGTTCGGGCGGTCGATGACGGCCACGAGCACTCGGGCGCTGGTCTAAACCACGACTGAGGATGCCGGCCACTCGACAGGAGGAGACGCGAAGCGAGGGTCACGCCGATTGGGTACCAGGCGGTATAGCTTCTTGCGACGGCGTGGGCCCGCCAGGCCCAGGAAGACTTGAGAGGCGCACTCAATGGGACTCACCCGCAAGTTGATGTCGGTCAGCACCATGGGGGCTGTCGACTTCCGCTCCGACAAGGAGCGCACCGCGGCCTACACGCAGGCAGCGAAGCGTGAAGCGAAGAAGCAGACGCAGCTGATGCGTCAGATGGCTCAGCAGCAGGCTGCCGCTGCCGCCCAGCAGCAGTACGCCCAGCCGGCACCCGCCCCGATGCCGATGCCGATGCCGATGCCGATGCCCCAGCTTCCGCCGGCAGGGTGGTACCCGGACCAGGCGGACACTTCGATGGTGCGCTGGTTCGACGGGACGCAGTGGACCGGATTTACCCAGCCCCGCACCTGATCGCAGTAGGCAGCCTGGTCGGGCCCCTCAGTAGAAGGCGCACTTCGCGGGTCGTTCGTCCGCGAAGCCGCGCCGCCTTCAGCGTGCGCCCTGAGCGGCCCACTAAGAGACAGCCCTGACACGGCGCGCCGGTCAGCAGTCGATCGGCTTCCTACTGTCCAGAGCCGACCGGTCCATGTACCGGAGGTCGTCGTAGCCAAGCAAGAGCTGCCCGTCCCGAAGGTCCTGCAGGGAGAACAGCCACCGTCCCAGTGACCGCCCACCGTCACCTTCGGCATCGACGTACAGGTCTTCGCTGGCGGGGAGGCACTCGGGGTTGCTCCCGAGGTCGAGTAGCGGGACGCGTCGCCCCACGTCAGGGCACTGACGCCAGCGGTGCCGTCCTCAAGCTCCGCCCGCCAGACGACCGAGTCATCGTCGTCTCGAGCGACGACCAGCGAAGTGATGACTTCGCCGGGACACAACCGGAAGGCGAAGACCGGCACGCCACCAGTCAGTCCGATGCCACCCGGAGTGGACTTGAGGCCGTCCCTTATGCGAGCCGACCGCACGTCGCTCTGAGCGGCCCACTACGGAGCGCGCGACCGGCTCTTGGCTTAGCGAGATGTGGGCCGTTCCCCACCCGTGGGCGGCCACTCGGTGTAACGTCTCGCGCCACGCATCACGCGCCGAGGAGCCGCTATGTCCACGCGCGCTTTGGCTGCAGTCGCAGCAGTTGGCCTGGGAGTCGCAGGGTGCTCAAGCGGTTCGAGTTCGACCGCCGACCCCACGACCTCGGCAACGAATCCTGCAAGAGCGGCAACCGCTTCGGCGAACATCCCGTCGACGTCCCAGACCGCCGCGACCCCACCTCCGGTGCCAGCCCCGGCAACCGTCGCGTTCGATGCATCCACCGCTGAACGGGCAATGTGCCTGGTCAGCGTCAACGGTGGCAGCTTCTGGCTGCACATCGCCAGCGCCGAAGGGCACAATTTCAGCGCCTGCGCGGGTGCACCGCTGCAGCCGGATGACCTCGACAAGATTTTCGATAGCGGCCCAAACGTGGATCGCCGGTGCGTGAGCTCGGACGCCGATGTTGCAGCCGAGGAGGCGATCATCGGGGTCTACAGCTCCTCGACTCCTGCTGACCTTGCAGCGGCGCACGACTTCTGTTCGACGAACGGCTGGGAAAACCTCTGATCGGGTCATCACGGAATGGTCCAGAAGTCGCTGCGTCTGGACTGTCACTTTCTTCCAACTGTAGGCCAAGCATTGGCGGCTAGACGCGACCCGGATGTCCCATAGGCCGCCCCTAGGTACACCGACATGGCGTCCACAAGGCCTCGGCGGACACCGTCCCCGGCCATGCCTGCCACCGAGGTGACGGGCCGGCTGCTCAACGACGATCCCGTTGGTCGCCTCAGTCCCCGCAGGCGCAACGCCCTCTGCCGAAGGCAGGACAAGGAAGGCCACCTGATCCTGTCCGCCAAAGCGCTCCCGGTACGAGCGCGGCCGCTGCCGCTCGTCGTCGTGTACCGCGGGCAAATGCAGTCCGAGGTCACCGTCGTCGCAACCTGAGAATGGCGGCCGCCTTTCCCACAGCCCGATCGGCACGGTGCAGTTCGCGCCGGTACCGAACCGACCAGCAGCCGCCTGCGCCTAACCGAGTCGATCCCGCACCTGTGGTCGACTGCCATCCACCGCACGACCCACGGGGAGACCATGAGACGCGCACTGACCATCCTGGCGACCGCCGCCGCTGCCGTCACGCTGACCGGTTGCGGCGGGGACGACAGCGGCGATGACGCTGCCGCGACCACGGCGGCGTCGTCGAGCAGCGCGGCGTCGACATCATCGGCCAGGCCCACGCGAAGCCCGTCCACGACGCCATCGGCGACGCCGACCCTGTCGCAGGAGATGACGCGACAGGTGTTCGTCAACTTCCTGGAGGGTCGGGGCTTCATTCCGACGTACATGGACGGGGATGTGGCTGTCCAGCTGGCTGAGGCGCTGTGCGGACGGTACGACAACGGCGCCTCCTACGAGGATGTGGTCGGCGTGCTGCTGAACGGAGGCATCCCGGCGTACGAGGCCGGCGGCTTCGAAGGCGCAGCGGTGACGGCGTTCTGTCCGGAGCACAGCGACAAGCGGACGGGATAGCACAGAGCGACGGCGGCCCGTAGTCGGTCAGTCGGTGGAGACGAGGCGTTGCCTTGACATCCTTCTGTTCGGGCTAGCTTCCCCCGATAATTCCGACGAGGGACCTGGTCGCCAATGGACGTGGGGCCGCCTTCCGTCTGGCAGGCGGCGCGTGTTGAGGTTTCCAGGGCCAGCCGCCACTCGGGGACAGTCCGCGAGTGTCCCTAAAGCCGCCCTTCGGGCGAGCCGGCGTCACGTCGCCCTGAGCGGCCCATTTAGGGCCTTCCGCGCGCGGCTCGTTGAGTGCTGAAGAGCTCTTGCAGTTCCTCCACTGTCAGCCACGGGGCCCGGCGGTGAATCATGCGATGACAGTTCGAACAGAGCATCGCTAGGTCCGTCAACCCTGTTTTGGTTCTCCCGCTCACGTGCAGCGGGGTGCGGTGGTGAACCTCGATGTAATCGCGGCCACGATCTCCGTAGCTTCTTTCGAAGCGAAAACCGCAAACTTCGCAAGCGATGGCCCCGCCGGCCTTCAGGACCTCCTCAATCTTCCGCCGCCGCAGTCTTGGGTCCCGCTCGTATCGCAGTTGCGTGCGCTCGAGGGCGCGACCCTCGTCAGCTGCAGTGTCTTCATCCACATCAGGAATAGGCGTTGTCTCATTCGGTGGACTCAGCTCCGCTCTAAGGTCAGCAGCCCGACGGGCTAACCGGCCGTCGTAATCATACCTAAAAGCGAGGACGAGGTCCCTTTCCATGGTCTGATGAGGTTGACCGTGCCCGTGAAGGTGGGCCATTAGCTCCCGGGATTTCGCCGCAACATGCTCAGGGCAATAAAAATAGAGGCCTCGCAACTCTTCCGGGTGTTGCGACAAGGATCGGAGCAGGAAGGAAAGCTCGGCCGTTTCCGGTTCCTCTGGCTTGAGCCTGCGCCATCCCTGTGAAGCCATGCTTCCGCATAACAGTATGAGCTCCGCCTCGCCCCAATGAGGTCGGGTGGTAACCGTGAACCCCAAGCTTCGCAATCTCCCCGCGGTCGGCGCACCGCCCGAGTAGTTGTTCTCGGGGACTTGGCCCGTGCGAACCTCCTCGGCCATGGCAAGGATCAGCTTGGAGTCGTAGAGATCGCCATCGGGGCCTCGAGCAAAATAGTGATCGGCTTCGTCGAAGTGAAAGGCTGCATAGTGAGCGAGTGTCTGAGCGCGACCCATCTGGTCGAACCTGCGCATCGCCTCGAGGGCGTTGTCCCGGGAGACGTGGGGGGGTTGGGCCACATGTGGAGGCTAACGGACACCAAGATCCATTGGTCTCCTACCGGCGCGCGGCGCTGCACTTGGCCGGGTCTTGACGGATCCCAGCATCAAGTACCATTACTTGTTTTGCACCAGATTGCGTACGCGCCAATAGAGTGGAACTGGCAACGCTGTTGCGTCCGCGCGACGTAACCCTCGGCTGACCGGGCTGCCGTAGGGCGTCCCAGCGTCCTAGTGTGGACCGCGCCGGCTTCTGGGGCCCAGCTCGGCGTCCGTGCGGAGACGCAACCGAGCCGAGCAACCGGAGAGCCTCCCACGGTGCAGCCGAGCCGGCGCCGGACGCCGACATCGGCGGGTGTCCCAAAGGCCGCCCTTAGGGACAGTGGCAAGACTTCAGCGGAGAGGACTTCAGCCGTGCTTCCGGGGGCGACGACTCGCCCGAGCGCGGGGGCGTTAGTCCGCACAGAGTCCGCAACTCAGTAAAGATCGGCCATCGCTGGTCAATCGCAACCAGAGGCATAATCGCAGGTCAGAGGTCTTATTCGACATTCGTCGACGACTGCAAATCACCCCTCCACATTCCCCGGCGTACAGGTCGACTCGTCCGTCGCCATCTCTGACCTCCACTTTCATGGTCGGAGGTGGGCGTCGGTCCGCTCAGAGTCCGCGCCCTGCTGCGGTGTGTCACACTCCGGTCACCGAGGACACCCCGCACGTCGACGACCAAGTCGACGCCGTCCTCGGCAGCACGATGCGCCTCGGTGCCCGTGCCAGAGGGGACGACCGCCATGGTCACCGCACCACATCCGTCCGGACCATCTGTTCGCGCCACGGCGCCCCCGGTTCCCGGCCCCCGCCGAACCCCCGCCTCCGCGCCTCCCGTCGTCCGCGGCAGGGGCTGACGCATGCCGGTCGGCTGGACCTTCGCCGGTGAGCCACCGTCGCTGGGTTCCCCCGGGGGGACCGTCACCTTGGTCGAGGGCGCAGGTTTCTGCGTCTGCGGCCGGACGGGCGACATCCACCCGGAACAACCGCACGGGTTGTTCTTCCGCGACACCCGGCTGTTGTCCCAGTGGCTGCTCCTCGTGGACGACGCGGCGCCGGAGCCGTTGGCCACGATGGAGTCCGAGCCCTTCGCCACGACCTTCGTCGCCCGGGCGCGCCCCCGGGCGGGGCGGGCGGACAGCACCCTGCTGGTCCTGCGCCACCGGTACGTCGGCGACGGGATGCGGGAGGACCTCGTCCTGCGCAACCTCGCCGCCGAGCCCGCGGCGTGCACGCTCTCGGTCGCCGTCAGCGCCGACTTCGCCGATCTGTTCGAGGTGAAGGAGAGCCGGGTCCGGCCCCGCGGCGAGCACCGCGTGGACGCCGGGGCAGACGGTCTGCGGTTCACCCGGACCTGGCGTGGTGACGCCCGGGGCTGTCGCGTGCACGCCGAAGGGTGGACGGCGAACGCGGACGGCACCCTGACGGTGGACGTCGTCGTCCCGGCCCGGGGCGAGTGGTCCGGCACCCTGCAGGTGCAGCCGTCCGTGGACGGCGTGGAGGTGCCCTCCCGGTACGCCTCCGGCGAGCCGGTCGAACGGACCATCCCCTCGCAGCGACTGCGCGAGTGGCGGCTGGCCAATCCGGTGGTGCACACCGCGCACGGGGGCCTCGCCGCGCTGCTCGAGCGTACGGAGGAGGACCTGGGCGCGCTGCGCATCTTCGATCCCGAGCACCCGGACCGGGTCGCCGTCGCCGCCGGGGCGCCGTGGTTCATGACCGTGTTCGGGCGCGACTCACTGCTCACCGCGTGGATGGCGTTGCTCGTCGACCCCACCCTGGCACTGGGCACGCTGCGCACGCTCGCCCGTTTCCAGGGCACGGAGATCGAGCCGCGCAGCGACCAGGAGCCCGGGAAGATCCTGCACGAGATGCGCTTCGGCTCGGACTCCGCGCACTCCCTGGCCGGCGGGACCGTCTACTACGGCAGCATCGACGCCAGCCCGCTGTTCGTCATGCTGCTGGGCGAGGCCGCCTCGTGGGGCGCCGATCCCGCCGACGTGGCCGAGCTGCTCCCCGCGGCCGACCGGGCGCTGGAGTGGGCCGAGACCTACGGCGACCGGGACGGCGACGGCTACGTCGAGTACGAGCGCGCGACCGACCGCGGCCTGCGCAACCAGGGCTGGAAGGACTCCTTCGACGGGGTGACGTCGGCCGACGGGCGGATCGCCGACACCCCGATCGCACTGGCCGAGGTGCAGGGCTACGCCTACGCGGCGTACATCGCCCGGGCGCAGCTGGCCCGGCAGGCCGGCGACGACCCCACGGCCCAGCGGTGGGCGGAGCGCGCGGCTTCCCTGCGGACGGCCTTCAACCGCGACTTCTGGCTGCCGGACCGGGGGTGGTTCGCCCTCGGCCTGGACCGGGACAAGCGGCCGATCGACAGCCTGGCGTCCAACATGGGGCACTGCCTGTGGACCGGGATCATCGACGAGGACAAGGCGGCCGCGGTCGCAGAACACCTGCTGTCACCGGAGATGTTCACCGGCTGGGGGGTCCGGACGCTGGCCTCGTCGATGGCGGCCTACAACCCGATGAGCTACCACAACGGCTCGGTCTGGCCGCATGACAACGCACTGATCGCCGCCGGGCTCATGCGGTACGGCTTCGTCGAGCACGCCCAGCGGATCGCCGGCGGCCTGATCGAGGCCTCCACCCACTTCGGCGGCCGTCTCCCCGAGCTGTTCTGCGGCTTCGACCGCACCGAGTTCGACACGCCCATCCCCTATCCGACGTCGTGCTCCCCGCAGGCCTGGGCGGCAGCCAGCCCGCTGCTCCTCCTGCGGACCCTGCTCCGCTTCGACCCGGCGGTGCCCGACTCCCGGGTCTGGCTCGCCCCCGAACTCCCTCCCGAGCTGGGCGACCTGGCCCTCGAGCGGGTCTCGCTGGCCGGTGCCCGCGTGACGGTCACCGTGGCCGGCGGGGTGGTGCAGACCCAGGATCTGCCTCCCCGCTTCGAGCTGGTCCGGGCGGCTCGTCCCGCCGTCGTCCCCTCCGGCACGTCCCCGTCGACAGACAGGACCTCATGACCAGTCCCCGCCCCCTCCGCATCGCGATGATCGCGCCGCCGTGGTTCACCGTGCCGCCACAGGGCTACGGCGGGGTGGAGAACATGTGCGCGGACCTGGTCGACGGCCTGGTCGGGCGCGGTCACGAGGTCACCCTCATCGGCGCGGGCATGCCGGGGACGAAGGCCGGCCGGTTCGTGCCCACCTACCTCGAGCCGCCCAGCGGCCGACTCGGTGAACCACTGCCCGAGGTCCTGCACACCGCGGCGGTTGCCAGGATCCTCGCCTCGCTGGACGTCGACCTCGTGCACGACCACACGCTGGCCGGGCCGCTGCTGGCCCGCGGCCGGGCCGTGCCGACGGTCGTCACCATGCACGGCCCGGTGGCCGACGAGCCGGGGGAGTACTACCGCCAGCTCGGCGACACCATCTCCCTGGTCGCCATCTCGGCGGCGCAACGCCGCGCCGCGCCCGACCTCGCCTGGCGCGGGACCGTGCACAACGCCGTCGATGTGACCAGCTTCCCGTTCCGCGCCGACAAGGACGAGATGGTGCTCTTCCTCGGTCGGCTCCACCCGGACAAGGGCGTGCACCTGGCCATCGACGCAGCCCGGGGCGCCGGGCTGCCCCTCGTGATCGCCGGCAAGTGCTCCGAACCGGTCGAGCTGGAGTACTTCCGCGCGTTCGTCGAGCCCCGCCTCGGCCCCGACGTGACGATCTTCGGTCCCGCCGACGCCGCCCAGAAGCGGGACCTGCTCGGGCGGGCCACCGCGCTGGTGTTCCCGATCCTCTGGGAGGAGCCGTTCGGGATGGTCATGATCGAGGCCATGGCCTGCGGGACCCCGGTGGTCGCCCTGCGGCGGGGGGCAGTGCCCGAGGTGGTGGTCGACGGGGTCACCGGCCTCCTGTGCGACGACCCCAGGGACCTCCCCGCGGCCATCACGGCCGCCCGGGACCTGTCGCCGCGAGCGTGCCGGGCACACGTCGAGAGCCACTTCGACGCCGCGTCGATGGTCGCCGGCTACGAGGCGGTGTACCGCGAGGTGCTCGTGCCCCGGATGCCGACGCGGCGGGACGACGTCCTCGTCGCGAGCCCGCGACGCATCCGCCGGAGCCAGACGCCTGCTGCCGCCTGACTCCCGGGCGCCACGCCAGGACCTCGGACGGTGAGCGGCGGTCCCTTGGTCCGTCGCCGGTCACGCCCCGGCGGCCGCATCGTGGGGGGATGCAGGCGCCGCCGAGGATCGAGAGGGTCGACCCGGCCGACCTGGCGATGCGGGCCATGGACGCCCGGGGAGGAGTGCCCCAGCACCTGGGTGCGGTGCTCGTGCTCCACCCCGGACCGGCGTCCAGGTGGGCGCCGCCGAGCGGCTCCTCGTCGAGCGGTCGCTGGCAGTGCCGCGGCTGCATCAGCTCCTCGTGCCGGTGCCCGTGGGATGCGGACGCCCGGTGTGGGTCCACGCCCCGGGCGGCGACGCGCCCCGGCTCGTGCAGCACGAGGGGTGCCCCACGCCGGGAGACGACGCCGCACTGCTCGAGCTCGCGGCGACCCTCGCCACGACGCCCCTTCCGGCGGACCGGCCGTTGTGGCGGGCCGTGTTCGTCACCGGCCTCTCCGACGGGCGGCTCGGCCTCGTCCTCCTGCTGCACCACGCGCTCGCCGACGGCGTGGGCGGACTCGCCGTCCTCGGCCACCTCGTCGACCCGGGGCCGGCGCCGGCGGTGCCGACGTCCCCCGGAGTCCTACCGTCCCGACGCCGGTTGACCGCCGACGCCCTCCGGTCCCGGATCGCAGGCTGCTCCCGGCTGCCTCGTGCGTGGCAAGCCGTGCTCACGTCGGGGGCAACCAGCGGCGGGCTGCGGCCACCGCGTGCCGCGCCGTGCTCGCTGACGGCGCCGACCGGGCCGCGGCGGCGCTTCCTCGTCGCGCGGGCCGACCGGGAGCGGCTGCGGTCGGCAGCCCATGCGCACGGCGGCACGATCAACGACGCACTGCTGTGCGCGGTCACCGGCGCCCTGCGCACGTTGCTGCAGCAGCGCAGCGAGGCCGTCGACACCCTCCGGGTGGCGATCATGGTCGCGGCCCACGAACCGGTCCGCGTGGCCGGGTCGGGGAATCGCGTGGCGCCGCTGGTGGTCGGGCTGCGGACGGACGGCGAGCCGGCCGTCCGGCTCGCCCGGATCTCCGCGGAAGTACGCAGCGCGCGCGGCTCCGCGGCGGGCACGTCGCTGATCGCGTCGATGGGACCGGTCTTCCGGTGGCTGGCCGCGTGCGGCGCCTACCGCTCGTACCTGCGGCGCCAGCGACGGTTCCACACCGTGGTCAGCAACGTGGCCGGTCCCGTCGGGCCGCTCACCTACGCCGGAGCCCCGGTCACGAGCATCGTCCCCGTGTCGGTCGGCGAAGCCGGCAACATCACCGTCTCCTTCCTCGCGCTCTCCTACGCCGGCACCCTCACCGTGACGGTGCAGGCCGATCCCGAGTGCGCGGCCGACCTGTCGCTCCTCGGGGCGGACCTGCAGGACGAGTTGGACGTGCTCACGTCCGGCGCCGATCGGTGACCTCCACTTCACCGGCCGCACCGGTACTCAGCCAGACCCGATGGCTGACCTGCCTGAATCGATCGCGATCACCAACGTCGACGGCAGCAGCGCCTCCTGCAGCAAGCCCACGGCAACCTCCCGGTCACTTCGGAAACGTCGTCAGGACGTTCCCGCGGGAACGGGTGAACGGCTGTCAGCCAGGCGTGGGCTGAGGGGCGAGATCGACGACGGTCGTGGACGGTGACGGGGACCTTGAGGGGATATCCGACGTTTGTCGACATCGTCGGATCCCCCCCACGTTCCCCGGCGTACAGGCCGACTCGTCCGTCGCCCCCGATCGGCGCTCGGCTCCACCTACGCGAGGGCGGGGTCGTCCGGCACGTTCGGCGGGACGCGGGTGGGGCCGGCCTCCGGTGGCCGGGGCCGGTCCTGCGGGTGCAGCCGCACGGCGACGAGAGCGACGTCGTCCGTGGGGCTGTCGGGCAGCATCCGCTCGAGGAGCTCGTCGCACAGCCGGTCGAGGTCCTGCCCGGCCAGCGCCTCGAGCTCGTGCTGGAGCCGGGCCAGTCCGGCGTCGAGGTCCTGGTCGCGGCGTTCGACCAGCCCGTCGGTGTAGAGCAGCACGACGGCGCCGCGCTCCAGCAGGACCTCGGACTCCCGTCGGACGGTGTCCGGCGTGACGCCGAGCAGCCGGTCGGCGGGGACGGTGACCAACGGCAGGACCGTGCCGTCGGGGTGGATGGCCATCGGCGGCGGGTGGCCGGCGTTGGCCCAGCGCAGCCGGGTGACCCGGCGGCTGCGCTCGTCGTCGGTCTGCTCGAGGCGGGCGACGACGGCGGTCGCGGCGGTACCGGTCTGCAGCGTCTCCATGACCCGGTCGGCCCGCGTGAGGATCTCCGCGGGCGCGGCGCCGTCCTCCGCGCCGATGGTGCGCACGATCGACCGGATCTGGCCCATGGCCGCGGCCGCGGCGATGTCGTGGCCGATGACGTCGCCGATCACGAGCACGGTGGCGCCGGCGGGCTGCAGGAAGGCGTCGTACCAGTCGCCGCCGACCTCGGCGGCACGGGCCGCGGGCACGTAGCGGACGACGATCTGCAGGTGGTCCGGTTCCGGCGGGGGCGTGAGCAGGGAGCGCTGCAGCCCCTCGGCCACCTCCCGCTGCTGGCGGAACAGGCGGGCGTTGTCGAGCACCAGCCCGGCGCGGGCGGCCACGTGGCGGGCCGTGGTGAGGTCCTCGGGGGTGAGGGGCCCGCGTTCGGCGCCGTGGGCGAGGGTGAGCAGGCCGACCGGTCCGTCGCGCCCCGGCAGCGGCAGGACGGCGATCGACTCCGGCGCGAGCCGGACGAGGAGGTCGCGCACCGGACCCGGGTGGATCATCGCGGCGGCGGTCGCGGTGGCCCCGCTGGCCAGGACCTGCGGCTGCCCGCTGCGCAGGGCGTCGACCACGAGGGCGTCGTCGGTGAGCGCCGAGAGCCTGGTCTGCGCGTAGGCGTCGGCGACCGGTCGCAGGTCCGGATCGGCGTGCCATGCGGTGACGTTGCGCAGGCCGCGACGGCTGACGGCGTCGGAGCCGTCGTCGACGAGCGTGACGATGCACCAGTCGGCGACCGCCGGGACGATCAGCCGGGTCAGCCGGGTGACCGCCTCGTCCGCGTCGAGGGTGGCGGCGAGCTCCTCGGTGATGCTGCTGAGCAGCCGTTCCCGTGCCGCGGCGAGGTCGGCGGTTTGCTGCGCCCGGCGGCGGCCGTTGATGTCCAGGAAGTAGAGCGACAGGCCCTCGGGTGTGGGGACGGCGCGGACCTCCACCCAGACGTCGAGGGGCGCGGGGTAGTACGACTCGAACGTGACCGGCCGCCTGGTGCGCACGGCACCCCGGTAGTGCTCCTCGAACTCGGAGCCGACGGTGGCCGGGAAGGCGTCCCACACCGTCCGCCCGAGCAGGTCGGCGCGGGCGTGGCCGGTGATCCGCTCGGCCTCCGCGTTGACGTGCGTCAGCACCCAGTCGCCGTCCATGGCGGCGAAGCCGACCGCCATCGTCTCGAGGATCTGGGCGAGGCGGTCCTGCGCCTGGCGGCGGGCCGAGACGTCCCAGGCCGCGCCCAGCAGCCGCACGGCGGAGCCGGACTCGCCGCGCAGCACGCGGCCGCGGGCGGCGACCCAGCGGACCGGCGCCTGGGGCGCCACGACGCGGTACTCGGCCTCGTAGTCGCCGCCGGAGTCGATCGCCTCCTGGAGCAGCCGGCCGACCGCCGGCGCGTCGTCGGGGTGCAGTCGCGCCATGAAGGCCTCGATGGTCTGCTCGAACGCGCCCTCGGCGAAGCCGAACAGCTCGTCGAGGCGCACGTCCCAGGACAGCCGCCCCGTGACCAGGTCCCACTCGAAGGTGCCGATGCCGGCCGCGGCGATCGCCAGGTCCAGCAGGGCGGACCGGGCCTGGTCCCGGTCCCGCAGCGCCCGCGCGGCGTCGTCCACGGTCCTCTCGTCGCTGTGCGCCACGGTCAGCGCAGGTGGGCGATCAGCCGCACCGAGGTGCTGGAGTCGGTCCGCGTGACGTCGACGTGGTCGCAGAGCTGGCGGGCGAGCCACAGCCCCATCCCGCCGCGCGAGAGGTCCTCGCCGTGCGCAGGTCCGTAGCCGGCGAACGGGTCGTCGATACCGCGTCCCCGGTCGGTGATGCGGCAGACGACCTTCTCGGCGGAGGACCAGAGGAACAGGTCGACCGGGGGCCCGCCGTGCCGCACCGCGTTGGAGGTCATCTCGTCGACGGCGAGGGTGAAGTCCTCGAGGACGTCGCGCGGGCCGTGCGTCGTCGCCAGCTCGCCGGCCACCGCGTGGCGCAGGCCGATGAAGTCCGTGACACCGCGGACGGCGATCCGGGGCGGCTCCTCCTCCAGTGCCTCGTGGGGCGCGCCGAGCCCGCGGAGGTAGGTCACCGGATCGAGGAAGTCCGGATTGGGGGACCGGCTGCCGCCGGTGACGAGGGTCGAGTGGGTCCGCCGGGCGCACTCGAGCACCGGCTCGGGCAGCCGCTGGGTGTCGAAGACGCACAGACCCCACAGCGGCCAGGGGGCCAGCGCGTGGTTGACCACGGCCTCGTAGCGCTGCCACTCGACCCGGTCCTGCTCGGTGCTCCCGAAGTCCAGCTCGCCGACCACGCGCACCCGGGTGACGCCCTCGGCGACGTACCGGTCGGTCAGCTGGCGGACGGCGGTGATGGCGGCCGGCGTGCGGGCCCGGTAGACGTCGGCCCGGTCCACCAGGTGCAGCCGCGGGTCGTCGCCGAGGGCCTCGCGGAGCAGGCCCGCCGCCCAGGCGCCGGTCGCCACCACGGCTGCCTCCCCGGCCGCGAGCCCCTCGGTCAGGAACCGCCCCGCGACGTCGGTGAGCTGGGTGGCGTCGTCGAACAGGAGCCCGTCGTGCACGTGGCCGACGGACGAGCGAGCCGTCGGGCCGTCCTCCGCCAACGACACCTCTCGACCCCCATCGGACGACCACGTGAGCCCGCTGCCTCTCGTCCGGGCGCGTCGCCGAGGAGAGGAGGCGACGGACGGGGCGCGGGCGAACGATACCCGTCCGTCCGCATCGCAGGGGGACGACGAGCGCGCCAGGGCGGCGGACCGTGGTGGACCCTCACCCGGTCAGGCGATGCCCATCGGATCCCGGAGTGACGGAACGTGACGATCCAGCCCGCTCGCCCGGGTGAAAAAGGCCAGGATGCCGCGGATGTCGTTGACAGCCGATCACCCTGCGTCGATGGTGCAGGCGCCGTCCACCCCGTCGTCGACCGGCGGAGACCTCCGCCGACACCGACGGGACGACGGCCGTGCACCACCACCTGTCTGCCGACGCACGGAGTCCCTGCACATGAGATCAGTCCACGCCCCGCACGCCCGGCCCCGGCGACGGGCCGCCTCCGCGGCTCTCGGCGGCGCGCTGGCCCTCGGGCTCCTCGCCGGCGGACTGGTCCTGCCGACGACGGCCGTCGCCGACACCGCCCCCACGGCCGGGACGCCGAAGACGGTCAGCGCCGACGCCCTGCCCACCGTGCAGGTCAACGGCGTGGTCTGGTCGATGGTCACGGTCGGCAACACCGTCTACGCGACCGGCAGCTTCACGCAGGCCCGCCCGGCCGGTGCCGCGCCCGGCACCCAGCAGACGCCGCGCGCGAACCTGCTCGCGTTCGACCTGACCACGGGCGCCCTCGTGACGAGCTTCAACCACACGCTCAACGGCCAGGGCCGCACGATCACCGTGTCGCCGGACGGCTCCCGCATCTACGTCGGCGGCGACTTCACCACCGTGGACGGCGTCGCCCGCGGCCACATCGCGGCCTTCAGCACCGCCACCGGTGCGCTCGTCCCCGGCTTCGCCCCGACCACCAACGGCGCCGTCTACTCCCTGGCCGCCACCGCGAACACCGTCTACGCCGGCGGCAGCTTCACCTCCGCCGGCGGTCAGACCCGCACCAGGCTGGCCGCCTTCAGCACCACCAACGGCGCCCTGACCCCCTGGGCGCCGACGGCCAACAACACCGTCCGCGGCATCGTGCTCAACCCCGACGGCAGCCGGATCCTGCTCGGCGGCCAGTTCGCGCAGATCAGCGGCGTCCCCGCCATCGCGCTGGCCTCGGTGAACACCGCCGGCGGTGACGTCCGCACCTGGGACTACGGCATCACCAACGAGGGCGACAACGGCGGCGTCTACAGCCTGCGCACCGACGGCGTGAACGCCTACGCCAACACCTACGGGTTCCAGGTCGGCAACATCGAGGGCACGGTCGCGCTGAACCCGACCACCCTCGCGCTCGTGTGGATGAACGACTGCCACGGCGACCCGTACGACACGTACACCACCGGCGGCGTCGTCTACGCCGTCGGCCACGCGCACGACTGCGAGACGTCCGGGAGCTTCCCCGACCTGAACCCCCGGGTCTGGAAGCGCGGCATCGCGATGACCATCAACGCCACCGGCACGCTGAAGGCGACGACCGAGCTGCCCCGCTACGGCAGCTGGGAGGGCCGGCCGCACCCCACCGTCCTCAACTGGTGGCCCACCCTCAACGCCGGCACGTACACCGGTCAGGCCCAGGGCCCGTGGGCGCTGACCGGCGCCGGCCAGTACGTCGTCATGGGCGGCGAGTTCACCACCGTCAACGGCGTCGCCCAGCAGAGCCTGGTGCGCTTCGCCGACTCCTCGATCGCCCCCGACCGGCGCGGGCCGGAGCTGTCCGCGGCCGCGATGCGGCCCAACGCCACCGCGGTGGGCGGCGGCTCGGTCAAGGTCGTGTGGCGCCAGTCGTGGGACATGGACAACGAGACGCTGACCTACGACGTCTACCGCGGCAGCGGCACGACGCCGGTGCACACGGTCACCGCCACGGCACAGTGGTGGAACGGCACGCTCATGTCGTGGACCGACACCGGCCGCGCGGCCGGGAGCTCGGCCAGCTACCGCGTCGTCGCCCGCGACCCGTTCGGCAACTCGGTGAGCAGCGCGCAGAGCAACACCGTGACCGTGTCGGCGACGACGAGCCCGTACGTGACCCAGGTGTTCGCCGACGCCCCGTCGTCCTGGTGGCGGCTCGGCGAGACCACCGGCACCACCGGGTACGACGCGATCGGCACGACGAACCTGACCGAGTCGGCCGGCATCACGCGGGGGACCGCCGGTGCGGTCGCCGGTGACGCGGCGATCACCGCCAACGGCACCGCGACCGGGCGCGCCCACACCGCCGCTCTGGTGACCGAGCCGTCCAGCGGCTTCTCGGTCGAGGCCTGGGTGCGGACGACGTCCACCGCCGGTGGTGTCGTCGTCCAGTACGGCGAGCAGCTGACGGCGGCCGACGTCGCCAACACCGACCGCGCGCTGTACGTCGACGCCGGTGGCCGCGCGTCCTTCGGGCTCACCGCCCGCGGCGCCGACCGGGTGACCCGCTACACCACCGTGCGCAGCCCGCAGGTCGTCAACGACGGCCAGTGGCACCACCTGGTCGCCACCGTCGGCCCGGAGGGCACCGTCCTCTACGTCGACGGCGCGCCCGCCGCGCGGAACGCGGCGCTCACCGCCGCCAACCCGCGGACCGGACCGGCACACTGGCTGGTCGGCAGCGGAACGCTGACCGGCGCCCCCGACGCCCCCGCGAGCCCGAACCTGGCCGGGGCGATCGACGAGGTGGCCGTCTACCGGACCGCGCTGTCCGCCTCCCAGGTCGCCGCCCACCACGCGGCGGCGACCGGCGCGCCGGTCAACCAGCCGCCGGCGGCGTCGTTCACCGCGACGGCAGCGCAGCTGGGGGTGTCGGTCGACGCCTCGGCGTCCGCCGACGCCGACGGCACCCTGACCGGGTACTCCTGGAACTGGGGCGACGGCACCGCGGCGGGCTCCGGCGCCACGGCGACCCACACCTACGCCGCCGCCGGCACGTACACGGTCACGCTGACCGTCACCGACAACGGCGGCGCCACGGCGACGACCACCCGGTCGGTGACCGTGGCCCCGGCGGCCAACGCGGCGCCCAGCGCGTCGTTCACCGCGACCACCACCGGGCTCACCGCCTCGGTGGACGGCTCGGCCTCGGCCGACGCCGACGGCTCGATCGCCTCCCACGCCTGGACCTGGGGCGACGGGACGGCGGCCGGTTCGGGCGCCACGGCGACGCACGCCTACGCCGCGGCGGGCACCTACACGGTGACCCTCACGGTGACCGACGACCGGGGCGCGACCGCGAGCACGACCCGGCAGGTGACCGTCACCGCGCCGCCGCCGCCGCCGCCGGCGGGCAGCGCGTTCGCGACCGACACCTTCCAGCGCACCACCACCGGGGGACTCGGCACCGCCGACCTCGGCGGGGCGTGGACGGCGTCGGCCGGTGCCACCCGCCAGTCGGTCGCGCCGGGCACGGCCACCCTGACGGTCGGGGCGGGCAACAACACCGGCTCCTACCTGGGTGCGGTCTCCCAGCCCGGTGCCGACGTCACCGCCACGGTGTCGCTCGGCGCCGCCCCGACCGGCGGCGGGCTGAGCCTCTACCTCGCCGGCCGGCGGACCGGCGCGGGCAACGAGTACGACGTGCGGGCGCGGTTCCTCGCCGACGGCAGCGTCCGGCTGGGCGTCGTGCGGTGGAGCGGCGGCAGCGAGGCCCTGGTCGGCGCCGAGGTGACGCTGCCCGGCGGGTACACCCCCGGCACGCCGCTGAACCTGCGGGTGCGGGTGTCCGGCTCGGGCACCACGACCGTCGACGCGCGGGCCTGGACCGGGACGACCGAGCCCTCGACCTGGACCCTGACCCGCACCGACGCCACCGCGGCCCTGCAGGGGCCCGGGGCCGTGGGGGTCTCGGCCTACCTGTCGGGCAGCGCGACCGCCGCCGTCCCGGTGCGCGTGACCGCCTTCTCCGCACGGCCCGTCGCGTGACCCGCCCCGACGCTCCCGGCGGCAGCCGCCGCGACCTGCTGCTGCGCCGGGTGCTCCCCGCGCTGGCGATCGTCGCCGCCGTCGTCCTCGCCGTGGTCCTCACCCGCGGCGGGGACGACGACGGGGACACCGGCGCCGCGCCGGCCACGCCCGCGGCGACCTCGACGTCCGAGGCCCCCGCGGCGGCCGACCCCGCCGGGGACGAGCCGGCGGAGGAGGAGCCGACGGAGGAGGAGCCGACGGCCACCGAGCCCCCGGCGCCGTCCACCCAGCTGCCGGCCGCGCCGGTGGTCGCCCGCGAGGGCGTGGACGGGTCCGCCCGCACGGTCGCCGTCGGGCCCGCGGACTTCGCGGCGCCCGCGCAGTGGTCCGACGGCGCGTCGGTGCGCGTGGTCGAGGCGCGGCAGCAGGTGAGCTCCGGCGACGGGCCCGGTGCCCTCGCCGGGCAGCCGCAGACGGTCCTGCGCCTCGAGCTGGTCAACGGCTCCGGCGCGCCGCTGGTCCTGGACGCCGTCGTCGTGCAGGCCACCTACGGCGACCCGGCGGCGCAGGCCACCCCGCTGTACGACCGGGAGACGGTCGACTTCGCCGGCACGCTCGCGCCGGGGCAGACCGCCACCGCCGTCTACTCGTTCGCCGTCCCGGCGGACCGGCTCGACGCGGTCACGGTCTCCGTGGACGTCGACGGGTACCGCTTCCCGGCCGTCTTCTCCGGAGCCGTCCCGGCCTGATCCGCCCGACCGCCCGGCTCGAGATGCGAGCCGGGCGGCGGGCGCGCACCATCGGTGGACGGCCTCCGTGGAGGACGACGAGCCGCGCCTGACCGGGTGGAGGGGGACTCCCCGGGCGGGCACCGGGCCAGGTTCCGAGCTCCGCTCCCTGGTCCGGCCCTGCCCTGACCCGACCCGTCAGAGTCGGCTGTGGTCCACCTCGACGTGGACCGTGACGGCGTCGCCGTCGTCCCTGCGCCCCCGGATCCGTGCCGGTACGGGCAGCAGCCAACCCGCACGGCGGTCGCGCCAGACGCTGGTCGACCAGGTCCGTCCGTCCACGGTCGCGGTCACGGGGACCCGGCCGAAGGCGCCGGCCGTCTCCGGCGCGTGCTCCTCCGGCACCGGCGCGAAGACCCAACTGCCCGCACCGGGCCAGCGCACGAGGGTCGCGGTGAAGGGCACGACGCCACTGTGCCCGACGGGTACGACGGGCCGGATCCTGCTGTTCACCTCGAGTGCCTACGCTCCCCGGGCGGCCGCGACTGCGCCGCGGCCGTCCGGACCAGGGGAGACGTTGACCGAGCACGCCGTCCCCGCACCGGTCATCCCCTTCCGCACCGCGGTGCGGGCCTGGTTCCTCATCTCGCTGCAGACCTTCGGCGGCCCGGCCGGGCAGATCGCGGTCATGCAGCGCACGCTCGTCGACGAGAAGCGGTGGATCGGCCAGCGCCGGTTCCTGCACGCGATGAACTACTGCATGCTGCTGCCCGGCCCGGAGGCCCAGCAGCTGGCCACCTACGTCGGCTGGCTGCTGCACGGCACCCGCGGCGGGCTCGTGGCCGGCGGCCTTTTCGTGCTGCCGGGCGTCGTCGCCCTGCTCGCCCTGTCGGCGGTCTACGTGGCCTTCGGGACGACGACCGCCGTCCTCGCGCTGTTCGCCGGGCTCGCCCCGGCCGTGGTCGCCATCGTCGTGCAGGCCGTGATCCGGGTGGCGAGGAAGGCGCTGGACGGCACGGCACTGGTGGCCCTCGCGGTCGCGTCCTTCCTCGCCCTGGCGCTGTTCGGGGTGCCGTTCCCGGTGGTCGTGGGGCTGGCGGGAGTCGCCGGGTGGGTCCTCGGCCGGTTGCGGCCGGACGTGTTGCCGGACAAGGCCGCCGACACCGCCGATGCCGGGCCGCCCCCGGTCGTCTCCGACAACGTGCTGCACACCGAGGCGCCGTCCGGCCGTCGCACGCTGCGGGTGCTGCTCGTCGGGCTGGTCGTGTGGGGAGCGCCGGTCGCGGCGGTCGCCCTGCTGCTCGGCGGCGGCAGCGTCCTCACCGAGCAGGGGCTGTTCTTCGCCGGGACCGCGGTGGTGACCTTCGGCGGCGCCTACGCCGTGCTCGCGTTCGTCGCCCAGCAGGCCGTCTCGGTGTACGGCTGGCTCGCGCCGGGGGAGATGGTCCGCGGCCTGGCCCTGGCCGAGACCACGCCCGGGCCGTTGATCATGGTCGTGCAGTTCGTCGCCTTCCTCGGCGCCTACCGCGATCCCGGGACGCTGGACCCCTGGGTGGCCGCCGTCCTCGCGTCGTTCCTGGTCACCTGGGTGACGTTCGTGCCCAGCTTCCTGTTCGTGCTGCTGGGCGCGCCGTACATGGAGCGGCTGCGCGGCAACCGGTCGCTGTCGGCGGCGCTGACCGGCATCACCGCGGCCGTCGTGGGGGTCATCGCGAACCTGGGCGTCTACTTCGCGGTGCACACGCTGTTCGGCGAGAGCTCCCGACGCACGTGGGGCCCGGTCGGCCTCGAGCTGCCCGACCCGGGCTCGGTCCGGTGGCTGGCCGTGGGCATCGCCGTCCTGGCCGCGGTGCTGCTCTTCCGGCTGCGCTGGTCGGTCCTGCGCACCCTCGGCGTCTGCGCTCTCGTCGGCCTGGTCGCCGGCCTGGCCGGGGCGCCGGTCAGCTGACCGGCGTCACTCGACGACCAGCACGCCGGTGAAGCTCGGCGCGTGCCCGCTCGTGAACGGGTAGCTGCCCGGCGTCTCCGGCGCGGGGAACGAGGTCAGGCTCCCCGACGGGATGACGGCGTCGAAGGAGCCGTCGTCGGCGGTGACGGTGACGTCGGTGTCGGTCGGGTTGTGCACCGTGACGGCGGCGCCGGCCCGGACGGGCACGGTGACGGTGAAGCCGGTCGGGTCGACCAGCACCGGGACGACCAGGTTGCCGTGGTCGTGGCCGGGCGGCGGGGTGGACCCCGCGTCCGGGGCGCCGGGCTGAACCGGTCCGCTCGTCGCCACCGGGGCGTCCCCGGTCGACGTCGCCGCGGCCGGCGGCGGGGAGGCGGCCAGCGCCACGGCGAGCGCGACGGTCGCGAGCATGACGCCGCCCTCGACGACCGCGAACCGGCGGAAGCCACCGGGCCGGCCCTCGGCCAGCGCCGGGAGCGTGCGGCGGCGGTGCTGCCAGCCGAAGGCGAGCAGCGCCGCCAGGGCGATCGTCTTGCCGACCAGGAGGAGGCCGTAGCCCGAGCCGAGCCCGCCGAGCAGACCGGGGCCGTCGTCGAGCACCAGCCAGGCGGCCAGCAGCCCCGACGCCCCGACCGCGGCCGCGCAGCCCAGCGCCACCGCGCTGAACCGGCCGGCCACGCGGGGCAGCACCTCGGCGTCGCGGCCGTGCACGAGGACGGCCAGCAGCCCGCCCACCCACAGGCAGGCCGTCACGACGTGCACGGCGAGGGTCGTCGTCGTCAGCAGGTGGTCCTCGGCCGCGGCGGAGTGACCCGTCAGCACGGTCGGCAGGACCACCCCGGCGCCGGCGATCGTCAGCAGCAGCGCCGCCGTCCCGGAGCTGACGCAGCGCCGGGCGCCGAGGGCGACGACGACGGCCGCGGCGACCGCGCCGAACGCGGCGTCGCCGGCCGGCAGCTGGGTGAGGAACACGTGGGCGGACTCGGCGGTGAGCTGCCAGGGCGGCACCCCGACCAGCCGGCTGAGCGCCAGCACGGCCTCGACGACGAGGGCGGCGGCCCACGCACCGGCCCACCAGGACGCGGCACGCACGGCGCGGCGCGACGCGTCCGGCAACACCCGTCCGGGGAGCAGGACGGCGGCGAACAGCAGCGTGCCGATGGTGCCCAGCGCGGCGATGCGCACCGCCAGCGTGGCGACGGGCAGACCCCAGTCCACGAGCGCGCCGGGCCCGGTCAGCCCGGGCGTCGTCCTGGTCGGGGCGCCTCCGCCCACCACGAGCGCGAGGACGAGGACGGCGCCCAGCCCCAGCCCGGCGGCGATGCCCAGGCCAGCGGTCGACCGCCGCGCCGGCGTCGTCTCCCCGACGGCGGGCGCGGGCCGGGGGAGGAGCGCGGTCACCGACGGCCGCGCAGCTGCCGGGCCGCCAGGGCCAGGGCGAGCAGGAGCACCACGGCGGCACCGACCCCGATGACCGGGCCGGACGACGACGAGCCCGCCGGCTGGGCGGCGGACGCCTCCTGGACCGGCGCCGCGGCCGCACCGGCGTCGCCGACCACGGTGAAGGTGGTCGTCCCGGAGATCGGGTGCCCGTCGGCGGAGGTCACCCGCCACACGACCGAGTACGTCCCGGCCGGCAGGTCGGGCGTCAGGGGCTGGGTCAGCGTCGCGTCGACCACCTCGGGGTCGCCCTGCGTCGCGGCGTCGCCGTCCGGTCCGGTCACCGCCACCTCGGCGCCCAGCTCCTGGACGGCGCCGCTGAACTCGAGCGACAGCTCCGTCGGCGCCGTGTCCGAGGAGGTCCCGTCGGCGGGCGTCGCGGAGACCAGTGCGTCGTGCGCCGACGCGGCCGGGACGCCGATCCCCAGCAGGACAACGGAGGCCGTGACCGCGAGGGCGAGTGCCGACAGCACCCGTCGTGCGGTGGCCGTGCTGCTGAGTCGAAGACCGTCCATGACGAGCATTCGCGCGGGGACCCCTCTCCGGTTTCCGTCCGGGCCACCCAGGGTGCGCGCGCGGAGTGGACGGGGCCGTAGCCGCCGGTCCGACGGTTTAGTCGCGCACAACGAACTAGTACACGATCGAGTCATCTCGGATTCGGTGTGAACCGATCCGGGGACCAGCGGCGAAGGACGTGTGTGGACGGCAACCGACTCCGGTCGCGCGCCGGGGGACGCGACGTCCTCACAGGGCTGCTTCCCCGGGCCCGAAAGGCGGTCACCGCGTTCCTGCGGTGACCGGACCCACCGGTGTCGGCAACAGCCCGCCCCGGACTGCCCTCGCCTCCCGGCGGCGGTGCACACCCGATGTTCGAGGAGAACCTCATGCGCAAGGCACTCGCACTCCCCACGCTCGCCATCGCCGCCGCGGCGTTCCCGCTGCTGACGATGACCGGCGCCTC